>CAVYBW010000001.1:0-327500 GCA_963767035.1 uncultured Chloroflexia bacterium
CCAATCATAGCCATCGCCAGTGGTGTGTAAATGGTCGGGCTGGTGGTAGAGCAGCATTTTGGCGGCAGCAAAATCATAGGCCGGAAATCGCTCAAGTGTATCGATTAACGCCGCAACAAAATTTGGCTCGACCTCAGTATCGTTATTGAGCAAGATCACCCACGGCGCGTTGGTCGCCTCAAAACCACGATTGACTGCGGCCACAAAACCTTGGTTTTCAGGCTGAATCAGCCAGTTGACCTCGGGATAGGCTGCTTGTAACGCCGGAACACTGCCATCAGGCGAGGCATCGTCAATCACCGTAATCAGAAAATCGTTGCGAGTTTGTTGGCGCAAACTATCGAGGCAAGCTGCTAATAAACTTGCCCCGTTATAGTTAGGAATCAGAATGTCGATCCGTCGGTTCATTCAGTTGGCTCGTCGATAGCCGCGACCGCAGCGATGACGGCTGCTTGCCAACGCCGCAAGCGAATGCCCATTGCCGCCGCCGCATTGTTGTTGAGGGCGGAAAATGGCGGTGGACTGCTTGGGCGGCTAAATTCGGCTGAAGTAATTGGCTCAACTGGTAGGTCGATGCCAGCTGCTGCCAACACGGCACACGCTAACTCATGGCGTGAACAAGCGCCCTCGGTTAACCACATGATACATGCCAGGAATACCGCTATCGACCAGTTGGCGAATCGCCCAAGCGGCTTCAGCGGCGTGTGTTGGTGTGCCAACCTCGTCGGTTACCACCCGCAATGGCTCGCCAGTCAGCATGCGTTCGCGGCCTAAACGAGCAATCGTGCGTACAAAGTTGCGTTGCCCGCCAAACAGCCAAGCAACCCGGGCGATAAACACATTTGGCGCGTGCTGCAAGACTGCCTGCTCGCCACCCCATTTGGAGCGACCATAGGCATTGATCGGCGCTGGTTGATCGTATTCGTTGTAGGCTTGCTGGCTGCTGCCGCTAAAAACCTCGTTGGTGCTGACATAGACCAACGGAATATCACGATCGCGGCAGGCCAAGGCGGCATATTTTGGCCCCAGCGTATTTTCACGAAACGCCCGGGCTGGATCAAGCGCACAGCCATCGACATTGGTAAAAGCTGCTGGCAAGAGCACCAGATCCGGCGCAAGCTGGTTGATGGCATTCCGTGCTGCTGGCTGGCCTAAATCGAGTTCTTGGTGACTGGGCATTAATAAGTGATGGTCGGCAAACGTCTTGGTCAACTCGGTGCCAAGTTGGCCGCTTGCCCCAAGGATTAACACACGCATATAAACTCCTTTGCGCGGCGCATGGTAGAACAAGCCCTCGCATTCGTCAATTAATTGGGCTTGTTTAGGCGCTTAGGGTAATGCGATTGGCAATTTCCGCAAAATAATAGTGTTCAACCAAGCGTTTAAGTTCGTCGGTGGCTAAAGCATCGTAGGGCGAAAGTCGCCATTCCGACCAACGGTTCAGAAAATCGCGTACCCGCCCAAAGTGATAGCTCTCGCCTTCCTCTAAAATGCTGGTATCTTGCGAGCAAAGCAATTGGCCACGACTATTGTAGATAAAAATATGCGGAACACCATCGAAGCCTGGCAAATGTTCTAAAAAGGTTTTATTTTTCTGGTCTTCATCGCCAACCAAGACTTTGACCGAGACAAAATGCACCTCACGCAAATAGCGCAATTGGGGATGGGCATTGATAAATGCCTCTAAGCGATGACACCAAACACACCAATCGCCACCAAGCTCGACTAAAATATTTTTGCGTTCACGTTGCGCGGTTTCGAGCGCCTTGCGCATATCGGCAAACGGGTCACGTTCGGCATTAAAGAGCGAATCTGTCATGGATTAATTCCTCAACGGTTGTGATTGCGTGCTTGCTTCGAGCTTGCTTGAGTGGCGCAACGATCAACAGCACGTTTAAGCTCCCACTATTATAGCGGTTTCTCTTGAATTTGGAGCGCCATGTGTAGCCCCATTGCTCACCCATAGATTGGATGCGTGCTAGCCCTGTGATACACCCTTTGAACTATTGTTAAGGAGGGACTGAGATCGGTTATACTTAACCAAGAGGGATACCCCATTGAACATAATCTCTTTTGCACCCTATGATTGGTTCTGAAGCTAAGGAGTTGAGGATGAAGCATGTTCGGTTTTTTGCTGTGCTGTTTTTAGGATTAAGCTTAATTTTACCGGCAGCAGCAGCCCAACCAAGCCCATTACCACAAACGACCAACCAACCCCAAACCACTGGCACGTGGAGCGATGAATTCGCATCCTACGATCGCTCGGAGTTGAATGATTATCCCCTACGCCCAATCGAATGGAATAACACGCTCTATTCAGGGATGTATCACCATGGAGTGGCGGCGTGGAATGGCCGTCAATGGCTACAACTTGGTAATCTCGAGGGCCGAGCAATTGCTATTACATGGCATCAAAATAAACTCTACGCCTATGGCAAACTGAATTTAGCTGGCACTGCTGTCAGTTTGGCTTATTGGGATGGCACAACTTGGACGGCCATGCCCAACCAGATCTCCTTTAGTATCTCGGTGACGCTTGCGAGTTATAACAACCAACTCTACCTTGCTAGTGGTCATGCTTTTACGCTTGATGGTCAAGCGATTGAGCATTTAGCGCGTTGGGATGGCAGCCAATGGCATGGTGCCGATGTTGGCCTACAGGGGATGATTCTCACAACTCTTGTTCGCCCAGATGGCTTGTATGTTGGTGGTACATTATTCCCTGAAAATGGCCAACGGCAGGGTGTGATGCGTTGGGATGGCAGCCAATGGCACCAGGTTGACAGCTCATTAACGGGCTTGGTGCTTGATCTCGAATGGGCCAATGATCAGTTATATGCTAGCGGCATGTTGACCTCAACGCTTAATCCTGCGATCAAGAATATTGCTGCCTGGAATGGCACGAGCTGGGATAGCTTTGGTACTGGGATCGGTGATGGTCGCAATGGCGCTGTGCAGAGCATGGCAGTGCTTGATGATACGCTGTATGTCATCAACAAAACGAGTGATCAGTTTACCCTTAGCTATGAACTTCAACGTTGGAACGGCACTGCTTGGATGAGCCTTGAAACGATCTATGCCACCCGTTTTGTCGAGGATATACTCCGCTATCCTGATGTTGTGTTATTGAGCTATCAAGATCGACTCTTAGCTTTTGGCTCAATTATACTTTCTTATCCTAGCCCCACTCACTTGTTCCAAGGTTCAATGGCTTTGGCTTGGAATGATACGCATTGGGAATCGATGACTCCCAATGGACTAATCGTTAAGGACCGTCACCAACAGCCCACTATGTTAGCAACGAGTGGCGAAAAAGTTTACACTGCGGCCACGAATATTTATTGGGGTAATGGTCAAGCCTCATTGGCACAGTTTGAAGCTGGACAAGCCTGGCAAGCCGTACTGCCGCCCAATTTGCTAGGGCCGTATACTGCTTACGAGGCTGAAACTTACCAAACAGCATTGTTTGCAAACATCGAAAATGGGCTGTTTAACGTTATTAGTGGCACAACCCAGTTGTTGTCAACTGCTCAAGTTCATTCGTTGGCTCAAGCCAATAATCGGTTGTATGTGGCTGGCGATTTTGAGCAATTCGATGGCGTGACTGCGCATAACCTCGTGACCTGGAATGGCAGCCAATGGCAAGCCTTGAATGCGCCTGCTAGCTTTGATCGGGTAAGCATCGTTGAAGCTTATGCCAACCAAGTCTATATCAGCGACGGTGGGCAATTGGCCCGCTGGAATGGCAGCCAATGGCAAACGCTGGTTACTGGAGTTAGCAGCATCACGCAAATTGAGCCAAGCGCAAGCGGTGTGTATGTAGCTGGTACATTCAGCAGCATTGCTGGCGTACAAGCCCAGAAGATTGCCTATTGGAATGGCTCGGCATGGTCAGCTTTAACCGGTGTGATTAACGGTCCAATCAACGATCTTGAGCTTGGGCATGATGGTTTGTATGTTGCTGGCTCGTTTAGGGGTATTACTGACGGCGTAGTTAGCCCAGGCATTCTACGCTGGAATGGGGTTTGGACTAGCGTTGGTGGTGGGGTGCAATATCGCTATACTCCCCAGTTGCCAATCAATGTAACCCAACTGGCCGCCACGCCAACCCGCATGTATGCGATTGGCTCATTCGATACGGTTGGCAATCGCTATGAATCAGCAAAAATTGCCGCATGGCAGTATGGTGCGACTCCATTAATCAATGCAGAGCCTGATTATGCTACAACCTATCGCCCACAGCCGGTTCGGGTTGATGTATTGACCAATGACTGGACGATTGATAATGGGCCATTACAACTTGCATTAGTTACCGCCAATAGTCATGGAACGGCAACGATTAGCGGAACAGCGTTGCTGTTTACACCCAACGCCGATTTTCAGGGTACAACTAGTTTGAGTTACCGGGTGCGTAATCCATTGCGTGGAGTTATTGCTACGGGAAGCGTGACGATTGATGTGCTCAACCATTTTCCAAGCCTAGTCCCAATCACTCGCAACGTGCAACCAAACAGCACAACGATGTTTGATGTTTTGGCTGGGCTGGTTGATTTGAATGGCGATCCGTTGACGCTTACCCAAGCCAGTGCCACGCTTGGCACGGTCAGCATCGAACAACACCAATTGCGCTATCGTACACCAAATGACGGAATGTTCAGCGCAACGATCAGTTATAGCGTGAGTGATGGTCATGGTGGGCAGCAAACCGCAACAGTCAGCGTTACCAGCGCTCCTAACCAGGTCTATCTACCATTCATCAGCCGTTAAATATGTTTGCTAGCGCGAGGATAGATCAATACCATCCTCGCGCTGAGAGAGGAATCACAGGTATGTCGAAACTTTCAAAAATTGCTAGCCTATTTATCCTGATCGTACTTGGTCTGAGCATAATTCAACACCCAGCTGCACCAGTTGCCGCCGTGGAGCCGCAACAACCAAGCAGCCCTGGCACATGGAGCCAAGCCTTTGCCTCGCCCTTGAAAGATGGCTATGGCTATATGCCAGGCCGTCCCATTGAATGGAATGGCATGCTCTATGCAGATATTGTTTCGAATTCCTATAACTCCACTGGGAGTGGGGTTGGCTATTGGAATGGTCAGCAGTGGTTTAAACTTGATGGCCTTGATGGTTTCGTTCATTCGCTAACGGTGCATCAAAATAAGCTGTATGCTGCTGGTCAATTGAAGCTTGGCGGCAAAGATGTCAACATTGCCTATTGGGATGGCAACCTGTGGACAGCCTTGCCATATCGGCTTAATAATGATAGCTACTTACTTTTAGCCAGCCACGAGAATCAGCTCTATCTTGGTGGCAGCAAAATCGTGATTGATGGCCAAGCCTATGGAATTGTCGCCCGTTGGGATGGCAGCACGTGGTATTCGGCTTTGGAGCAGATGCAAGGTTGGGTGCTTGGGTATCTATCGCGACCCGATGGTCTCTATCTCCATGGTGTCTTTGCGATTGATGGCAAAAGAAGCGGTGTGTTGCGGGTAACGAGCACACAGGCTTCGCTCATTGGCGAAGGTTTCTATGGCTTGGTCTTTGATCTGAAAGACTTCAATAACCAACTCTATATCAGCGGACAATTTACCTCGACGCTCCAACCATCAATCAAAAATGTAGCAACGTGGAATGGCAGTAGTTGGGATAGTATTGGGAATGGAATTAGTAACCCAACTCATAATTTGGCGATGGTCGATGGCGAATTATATGCGCTGAGCACATCAAGTAATTTTCACTTGCTGCGTTGGGATACAACTCAATGGACAGCTATATCAATGCTGTATCCAGCACCAAATAATTATAATTGGCCTCGCTACCCTGATGCGGTGCTGTTGAATTACAACCAAGAATTACTGGCCTTTGGCCCGCTGATTTTGCGGCATTCTATCCCTAATTCCAACCAATCTATCAGGGGTGAAGTGGCTTTGCGTTGGGTAGATGATCATTGGGAATCGATGACCATCAATGGAATAAGCTCAGAAAAAGTAGTCTTAACCACGGTTGATGAAGATCTCTATGCTGCTTCCCGAGGAATGTATTGGGGCACAGCCTCATCGACCTTAGCCCATTTGAATTCCAGTAATCAATGGCAATCGTTGATTGCGTATACCTACCAAACAAATCTTTATAATGTTGAGGCGCTCCAGAAGTATCAGCAAACCTTTTTTGGTCTCTACCAATCTACGCTGTATCAAGCTGGCAACAATACCTGGACGCAAGTTGTCACGGCGACAGTTCATTCGCTGGCGCAAGCCAATAATCTGTTGTATGTGGCTGGCGATTTCGAGCAATTTAATGGGGTAACGGCGCGCAACCTTGTGACATGGATGGTACGCAATGGCAAGCCTTGAATACACCTGCGAGCTTTGATAAAGTTGTGATTGTCGAAGCCCATGGCAACACGGTCTATATTAGCGATGGTTTCCAAATTGCCCGCTGGGATGGCACACAGTGGACAACCTTGGCTACTAATGTGGTGAATATTGGCGAGATTGAGCCAACTGCCAACGGCGTGTACATCGCTGGTACATTTAGCAGTGTGGCTGGGGTGACGGCCCCGAAAATCGCCTATTGGAATGGCAGCACATGGTCGGGTTTAAGTGGTGTGGTCGATGGCGCGATCTACGATCTCGAAATGGGGGCTGATGGGCTATATGTGGCTGGCAGTTTCCGTGGGATAACCAATGGGATTGTGAGCGCTGGTATTCTGCGTTGGGATGGCAGCGCATGGCATGGTCTTGCTGGTGGGGTTCAAGCTAATGTAGTGTCTACCCATCCTGGCGTAGTCTATAGCCTCGCTGCAACCCCAACCCGCATGCTGATGTATGGTAACTTCATCAGGGTTGGCAATCAATACGAGTCAGCTATGATTGCAGCGTGGGAGTATGGCAACGAACCTTTAATCAAGGCCAAAGCCGATTATGCGATTACCTATCGCCCGCAACCCGTCACAGTCAATGTGCTGGCCAATGATTGGAGTGATCAGCCGAGCCAATTGCAACTGGTCAGTGTGAGCGCTACGAACCATGGCACGGCGGTGATCAATGGTGCAAATATTGTTTATACGCCCGCCGCCCAATTTGAAGGCACCGATACCTTGACGTATACCGTGCGTGACCCGATTAACGCGGTCACAACCACGGCCCAACTCCGGCTGCATGTGCGGAATCACTTCCCAGCGCTTGCCGATCAAGAGCGCCAAGTGCCACCATTCACTGCAACGATGCTTGATCCCTTGAGTAATCTGGTCGATTTAAATGGCGATAGCTTGATGATTACACAAGCGAGTGCCATTAGCGGCACGGTGACGATTGTCAATAATCGATTGCGCTACATGCCGCCAAATCAACAATATTTTACTGATATGCTGACCTATACGGTTAGTGATGGTCATGGCGGCCAGCAAACGGCACGAATTAAATTGTCAAGTGCGGTGGGCTTGATTGCCAATGGCGATCAGGCGACCACCTATCGTCCTTATGCGGTGAATATTGATGTCGTGGCGAATGATTGGACGGTTAATAACGAGCCACTGCAACTCATTGCGGTGAACACGGCTGTCAATGGCACGGCCACGATCAGCGGCAATCAAGTGTATTACCTCCCTGCGCCAACCTTTCAAGGAACCGAGGCCTTGGACTATACAGTGCGCAACATAACCCGTGGCATCACTGCTACGGGCACGCTGACAATTACGGTGCAGAATCATGTGCCAATCGTGCCAACCATCCATGTGAATATTGGGCCGAATAGCACGACTATGTTTGATGTGGTGGCGCAGGCAAGCGATCTTAATGGTGATGACCTGACGATTACCCGCGTTGTTGCGACTTATGGAGAAGTGTTGCTTATCAAGAATAAACTGCAGTATAGCGTGTCAAATATTTACCCATTTACTGCGACGATCAATTATACACTTAGCGATGGCCATGGTGGTTCGAGTGAGGGCAATATTGTCGTGAACCAGATTCGCTATTATACCTTTTTGCCCTATACCAGCAAATAACCCGCGGCAACAATCGCGCGGCAATCAATCGATGATTGCCGCGCATACTTCAGCATCTGAGAGGAGATGAATATGCCAAAACTTGCAAAAAGTATTAGCCTATTAAGTCTATTATTGATCTTGATGAGTGGTGTATCCAAGCCGACTGCGCCAGTTGCTGCCGTCGAACCGCAACAACCAAGCAGCCCTGGCTCGTGGAGCGCAGCTTTTGCCTCGCCCTTGAAAATCAATTATAGCTATATGCCAGGCCGCCCAATTGAATGGAATGGTACGCTCTATGCAGGTATTCTCTCCACCGCAACGGGCGCTAGTGATGCAGGCGTTGGCTATTGGAACGGCCAACAATGGTTGAAACTTGATGGTCTGAGCGGCCAAGTTGATTCGGTTGCGGTGCACCAAAATCGGCTGTATGCTGCTGGGCGCTTAACTCTTGGCGGCAAAAATAGCAGAATAGCCGTTTGGGATGGCAGCCTATGGACTGCGCTACCCTCCCAATCTTAATAATGATACCTTTTTAAATTTTAGTGAGTCACGAAAATCAACTCTATGTTGGTGGTGGCAACTTAGTGATTGATGGCCAAGCAGCCAGCTTATTAGCCCGTTGGGATGGAACGCGGTGGCATGCTGCCGCCGAAGGGATTCAAGGGGCTGCCTTTAGTCTGCTCTCAACACCCAACGGCCTGTATTTGGGTGGTGTCTTCGGCTTGAACGGCCAAAATACTGGGTTAATTCATTGGAATGGCAGCCAGTGGCAGGCTGTTGGTGGCGGGTTACGCGGTTTGGTGCTCGATCTGGAATGGGCCAATAGCCAAATTTATGTGAGTGGCCAATTTACTTCAACCCTCCAGCCAGCCATGCATAACATTGCCGCATGGAATGGCACAACCTGGGATACCTTTGGCACGGGGATTGTGAGCGCTACGCACAATCTTGCGCTCGTGGATGATCAGTTGTATGCCCTCAGTAAATCAAGCAATTATCCTAATCCTGCGCGGTTTCAATTACATCGTTGGGATGCAACCGGCTGGGTTACTGTATCGAATTTACAAGAACCGAGCCTCGGCGGTGGCTGGAATCGTTATCCCGATGCGGTCTTGATCCATTACGACCAAGCATTGTTTGCCTTTGGCCCGCTCGTGGCGGTGCAAGCCCTGCCAAATTCAAACCAGTTTACGTGGGCTGATTCGGCGTTGCGTTGGAATGGTGAGCGTTGGGAATCGATGACTCCGAATGGCCTTACGACACTGCGCGCTGTTCTAACAGCGGTCGATGAAGACCTGTATGTCGCTAGTGCCGAAAAAATGCATTGGCAAACGGCAATGTCGATTTTAGCCCATTTAAATGCCAGTAATCAATGGCAATCGTTGATTGAACATAGATACCAACCAAATTTTTATACTATTGAGGCGTTGCAAAAGTATCAGCAAACCTTTTTCAGTATTTACAACAGTCAACTATATCAGGCAACCAGCAATACTTGGAACGCCGTCAGTAACGCTTCCGTCAGCAGTTTGGCTCAAGCCAATAATCTGCTGTATGTGGCTGGCGATTTCGAGCAATTCAATGGCGTAACGGCACGCAACCTTGTGACGTGGAATGGCAGCCAATGGCAAGCCTTGAATACGCCTGCTTCATTTGAGCGGGTCGTGATCGTCGAAGCCCATGGGAATACGGTCTATATTAGCGATGGCTTCCAAATTGCCCGTTGGGATGGTGCCCAATGGACAACGCTCGCTACCAATGTGGTGAATATTGGTGAAATCGAGCCAACGGCTGATGGGGTGTACATTGCAGGCACATTTAGTAGTGTGGCCGGAGTCAGCGCCCCCAAAATCGCCTATTGGAATGGCACAACATGGTCGGGCTTGCCGGGTGCGATCGATGGTTCAATCTCCGATCTCGAAATGGGTGCTGATGGCCTGTATGTGGCTGGCAATTTTCGTGGCCTGACCAACGGCATCGTTAGCCCCGGCATTCTGCGCTGGGATGGCGCAGCCTGGCATGGCCTAGACGGTGGGGTACAGTCCTATGTTGGGTCTAATCGACCAGGTGGCGTACTTGAACTGGCGGCAACGCCAACCCGCATGCTGATGTACGGCCATTTC
The DNA here is from genome assembly GCA_963767035.1 of uncultured Chloroflexia bacterium. GTDB lineage: Bacteria > Chloroflexota > Chloroflexia > Chloroflexales > Herpetosiphonaceae > Herpetosiphon. The sequence goes on from CAVYBW010000001.1 coordinate 10,114, forward strand.
AGCCAGGTTGGCAATCAATACGAGTCATCCATGATCGCCGCATGGGAGTATGGCAACGAACCCTTGATTCGCGCCAAAGCCGATTATGCAATTACCTATCGCCCGCAACCAGTCACGGTCAATGTATTGGCCAATGATTGGAGTGATCAGCCTAGCCAATTGCAACTGGTGAGCGTTGCTCCATCAAGCAACGGCACTGCGGTGATCAGCGGCACGCAACTGGTCTATACGCCTGCTACCCAATTTCAAGGCACTGATACCCTCACCTACACCGTGCGCGACCCGATTCATGCGGTCACGACTACCGCGCAGGTGCGAGTGCATGTCTGGAACCACTTCCCGACGATTCCTGATCGAGAGCGGCAGGTACGGCCATTTGACGAAACGATCTTTTTCCCCCTGAATGGACTAGTTGATTTAAATGGTGATGTGTTGACGATCACCCAAGCCAGGGCTGTGAGCGGTACAGTGCAGATTGACGCTGATATGTTGCGCTATCTTCCGCCACAGCAACAGCAATTTTTTACCGATGTGGTGACCTATACGGTCAGCGATGGCCATGGTGGTCAACAAACCGCCCGCATAAAGCTACTCAGTACCAATGCAAGTGTGGTTGCGGTGAATGACAACGCCACCACCTATCGTCCGCATGCGGTCAGCGTGGATGTTCTGGCCAATGATTGGGCTGTTAATAACGAGCCGTTGCAACTTGTTTCAGTTAGCAGACCAGCCCATGGCACGGCTACGATTAGCGGTAACCAAGTGCGTTATGTGCCAGCACCTAGTTTTCAAGGTGTAGTATCAGTGGAGTATACGGTGCGCAATGTGACCCGTGGTACCACAGCAGCGGGCATCGTATTGATTGAAGTCCTGAATCATGAACCGACGGTTGCCTTGCTGACGCTGACGGTTGCGCCGAATAGCACAACGCTGATCGATGCGTTGGCGCAGGCCAGCGATTTAAATGGCGATGCGTTAACCATCTCCCACACGAGTGTTACGGTTGGTTCAGTCGACATAATCGGTAATGAATTGCGCTATAGCGCGCCAAATACCTATCCGTTTATGGCTACAATCAGCTATAGCGTGGATGATGGCCATGGTGGTGTAACGCGAGGTACGATTGCAGTCAATAGCGCCCACTATCACCTTTTCTTGCCCTACAGCAGCAAATAATCAATTCAGATCGCGTGGCAATCAATTGATGATGTGCGCTCAGCATTGATCCGTTGAGAGGAACTTGTATGTTGAAACTACGAAAAATGGCAAGCCTGTTCATCCTCATCGTGCTCAGCCTAAGCATGATCCACCAACCTGTTGCACCCGTTGCTGCCGTTGAGCCGCAACAACCAAGCAGCCCTGGCACATGGAGCCAAGCCTTTGCCTCACCATGGCAAGAGGAGTCTGGCTATATGCCGGGCCGTCCAATTGAATGGAATGGTAGCTTGTATGCTGGAATTCTTTCTACCACGAATTATAGGACTGATACAGGGGTTGGCTACTGGAATGGCCAGCAATGGCTGAAACTCGCTGGCCTTGATGGCTTCGTTGATTCGGTCGTTGTGCATCAAAATAAGCTGTATGCTGCTGGTCGATTGAAGCTTGGCGGCAAAGATGTCAACCTTGCCTATTGGGATGGCAACCTGTGGACAGCCTTGCCATATCGGCTTAACAACGATACCTACTTACTTTTAGCCAGTCACGAGAATCAACTTTATCTTGGTGGTGGCAAAATTGTGGTTGATAGCCAAGCCTATGGGATTGTCGCCCGTTGGGATGGCAGCACGTGGTATTCAGCTTTGGAGCAGATGCAAGGTATTGTGTTTGGGTATCTATCGCGCTCAGATGGCCTCTATCTGCATGGTGTCTTTGTGATTGATGGCCAACCACGCGGGGTCTTGCGGTTAACCGATACGCAGCTAGACGTGGTTGGCGCAGGCCTCTACGGTTGGGTTTCCGATCTCAAAGAGTTCAATGACCAACTTTATATCAGCGGTCAATTTACCTCGACGCTCCAACCATCAATCAAAAATGTAGCAACGTGGAATGGTACTGCTTGGAATAGCATTGGGAATGGAATTAGTAACCCAACCCATAATTTGGCGATGGTCGATGGCGAATTATATGCGCTGAGCAAGGTTGGCAATTTTCAGTTGCATCGTTGGGATACAAACCAGTGGACAACTCTCTCAACCCTGACTGCACGAACCAATTGGGCATATAATTGGAACCGTTTTCCTGATGCTGTACTGCTGAATTACAACCAAGAATTATTGATATTTGGGCCACTGGGTTCGGCGCAAGCTATTCCCAATTCCAACCAGCAAACGCGAGTCGATTCGGCTTTGCGCTGGAATGGTGAGCGCTGGCTATCGATGACTCCCAATGGATTGCTTGCGTCGCATGTGGCCTTAACCACGGTTGATGAAACGCTGTATGCTGCCTCCAATAGAATGCATTGGGAGAAAGCTTGGTCGACCTTGGCGCATTTGGATGCCAGCAATCAATGGCAATCCTTGATTGAGCATAGCTATCAACCAGATCTTTCTTCTATTAATGCACTTCAAAAATATCAACAAAGCTTTTTCAGTATTTACAATAATAAGCTGTATCAATCTGGCAATAATATTTGGAATGTAGTTAGCACGAGCTATGTTGAGCATTTGGCTCAAGCCAATAATCTGTTGTATGTGGCTGGCGATTTCGAGCAATTCAATGGGGTAACAGCGCGCAACCTCGTAACATGGGATGGGACGCAATGGCAAGCCTTAAATACACCTGCTAGTTTTGATCGGGTTGTGATTGTCGAAGCGCATGGCAACACCGTCTATATCAGTGATGGCTTTCAAATTGCCCGTTGGGATGGTACGCAGTGGACAACCTTGGCTACTAATGTGGTGAATATTGGCGAGATTGAGCCAACCGCCAATGGCGTGTACATCGCTGGCACATTTAGCGGTGTCGCTGGCATTACTGCCCCAAAAATTGCCTATTGGAATGGCAGTGTATGGTCGGGCTTAAGTGGTGTGGTCGATGGCGCAATCTACGATCTCGAAATGGGTGCTGATGGCCTGTATGTGGCTGGCAATTTTCGTGGGATAACCAATGGGATTGTGAGCGCTGGTATTCTGCGCTGGGATGGCGCGACGTGGTATGGCGTTGGCGGTGGTGTTCAGGCTGATTCGGTGTCGAATCAAGCTGGTAGCGTGTATCAGCTTGCGGCAACCCCAACCCGCATGTTTCTATATGGCTCTTTCCGCTGGGTTGGTAATCAATATGAATCCTTCAATATTGCAGCATGGGAATATGGTAGCGAACCCTTGATCAAAGCCAAGCCCGATTATGCAATCACCTATCGTAACCAGCCAGTTACGACCAATGTCTTGGCCAATGATTGGAGTTACTACCCTAGCCAATTGCAATTGCTCAGCGTGACCACGCCGGGCCATGGCACAGTAGTGATCAACGGGTCTAACATTGTTTATACCCCTGCTGCCCAATTTGAAGGCACCGATACCTTTACCTACACCGTGCGCGACCCGCGTAATGCGGTAACGACAACAGCTCAACTGCGACTGCACGTCTGGAATCACTTCCCAACCCTGGTGGATCAAGAGCGCTCTGTGCCACCATTTACAGTTACCATGCTTGATCCATTGGCAAACCTCATCGATGCGAATGGCGATAGTTTGACGATCACGCAGGCGAGCGTGGTCAGTGGCACGGTGGCGATTGTCAATAATCAAGTGCGCTATACGCCGCCAAACCAACAGCATTTTAGCGATGTGGTGACCTATACCGTCAGTGATGGCCATGGCTGGCAGCAAACGGCGCGGATTAAGCTGCGCAGTACTGCAATTGTCGTTACAACGACTGCCGATCAGGCGACAACCTATCGTCCGCATGCGGTGAGCGTGGATGTCGTAGCCAATGATTGGACGGTGAACAACGAGCCATTAGAGCTGATTGCGGTGAGCACGGCTGTGAATGGCACCGCGACGATCAGCGGCAATCAAGTCCGCTATTTGCCAGCAACGAATTTTCAAGGCACTGAAGCCTTGGACTATACAGTGCGCAACATAACCCGTGGCATCACTGCTACGGGCACACTGACAATTACGGTGCAGAATCATGTGCCAATCGTGCCGACCATCCATGTGAATATTGGGCCGAATAGCACGACTATGTTTGATGTCGTGGCGCAGGCAAGCGATCTTAATGGTGATGACCTGACGATTACCCGCGTTATTGCGACCTATGGAGAAGTGTTGCTTATCAAGAATAAACTGCAGTATAGCGTGTCAAATATTTACCCATTTACTGCGACGATCAATTATACGCTTAGCGATGGCCATGGTGGTTCGAGTGAGGGCAATATTGTCGTGAACCAGATTCGCTATTATACCTTTTTACCCTATACCAGCAAATAACCCGCCGCAACAATCGCGCGGCAATCAATCGATGATTGCCGCGCATACTTCAGCATCTGAGAGGAGATGAATATGCCAAAACTCGCAAAAAGTATTAGCCTATTAAGTCTATTATTGATCTTGGTGAGTGGTGTATCCAAGCCGACTGCGCCAGTTGTCGCCGTTGAGCCGCAACAAACAAGCAGCCCTGGCTCGTGGAGCCAAGATTTTGGCTTATATATAAAAACCGCCGACAACAACTATACGCCGTTGCGCCCAATTGAATGGAATGGCACGCTGTATGCAATTCTGAATGGACATCGTAACTTTGAGTCGGGGGTGGGTTATTGGAATGGCCAACAATGGCTGAAACTTGATGGCTTAAGTGGCTTTGTTGATGGCTTAACTGTTCATCAAGAACGATTGTATGTTGCTGGCCGCTTAACCCTTGGTGGCAAGAACGTTAACATTGCCGTTTGGGATGGTCATTTGTGGACTGCCATGCCAACGCAATTTGTTCGAAATAGCCATTTATATTTAGCAAGTTACGCCAATCAACTCTATGTTGGGGGTGAAAGCATTTTGATTGATGGCCAAGCTTATGCTAGCTTAGCCCGTTGGGATGGTGAGCAGTGGTATGCTGCGGCAACTGGGATTGATGGCGTTGTTTTTAATATGCTTGTGCGCCCCGATGGACTCTACCTTGGCGGTTCCTTCGTGTTCAACGGGCAAAAAACAGGCCTGCTGTATTGGAATGGTGACCAATGGCAAACCGTTGGTGGCGGTGTTTATGGTTTTGTGATTGATTTGAAATGGGCCAACAGCCAATTGTATGTCAGCGGCAAATTTACCTCGACGCTTGTGCCAACGATGAAGAATGTTGCGGCGTGGAATGGTACAAGCTGGAATACCTTCGGCAGAGGTATTGGCGACGAGGTGAGTAATCTGGCGTTTTTTGATAATCAACTGTATGCACTAACTCGTATTGACTCAGGTTCTTATGAATTTCACCGTTGGGATGGTACGCGCTGGACATATCTAAGCAGATTTTCTTCCATCCCTGCTGGTTATATTAACAATTGGCTATTTCCTCCAAGAGCTGTATTGGTAAATTATGCACAAGAGTTGTTGCTGATTGGTGAACTTAGCTTTACCAATAGTGGATCTGAACCAATAAATCAGGGCGATTCGGCCTTACGCTGGAATGGCTCCCAATGGGAAGCAATGAATTCGAACGGCCTTTTAGCCGCAAGTGAAGCTGCAATTGCCACAGCCGATGAAAATCTCTTGGTGGCAGAGCATAGCTTTTACTGGGGTCAAGGTTTTGCTTCGCTGGCCCAATTTGGTAGCAATCAGCGTTGGCAGAAGCTTGTTGATCGGCAATTTAATTCAAATCCAGTGCAAGCACTCGAAGCGTTTCAGCAACGCTATTTTATAGTTGCTAACGATACCCTCTACGAGGCAGCAAGTACGAATTGGAACCAAATCGGCGCGATCCATGTGGTTAAGGCAATTGCTCAATCGAATAATAAATTATATGTAGCTGGTGATTTTGAGCAGTTCAATGGGGTCACGGCGCACAATTTGGTCATATGGGACGGCACGCAATGGCAAGCCTTAAATACCCCAGCCACATTTGATCGGGTAGTAATCGTCGCAGCCTATGGCGACTATGTGTATATCAGTGATGGCTTTCAATTGGCATCTTGGGATGGCACGCAGTGGACAACCCTTGCCACCAATGTGGTCAATATTGGTTCGATTGAGCCAACTGCCGATGGTGTCTATATCGCCGGCACATTTAGCAGCGTCGCTGGGGTTAGTGCTCCGAAAATTGCCTATTGGAATGGCACGGCATGGTCGGGTTTGAGAGGCGTGGTTAATGGCACTATCAACGATCTGGAAATGGGAGCCGATGGCCTGTATGTCGCTGGTAGTTTTGCTGGTCTGACCAATGGTATCGTCAGTCCTGGTATTCTGCGCTGGGATGGTACGGCATGGCATGGGGTTGGTGGTGGCGTTCGCTATAGAAGTTCCTCAAATGGATTGGGTCGCGTCCAACGCTTAGCAGCAACCCCAACGCGCATCTTTATCCAAGGAAGCTTTGATATGGTTGGCAACGAATATGAATCATATACTATTGCGGCCTGGGAGTATGGCAGCGAACCGTTGATCAAGGCCAAAGCTGATTATGCAATTACCTATCGCCCACAGCCGGTCACGGTCAATTTGCTGGCCAATGATTGGAGTTACCAGCCTGATCAATTGCAATTGGTGGCAGTAACTAGCCCCGACCATGGTACTGCCTTGATTAATGGTAGCTCGGTGGTCTATACGCCATATCCCCAATTTGAAGGTATCGATACCCTAAGCTATACCGTGCGTGACCCGATTCATGCGGTCACAACCACAGCGCAACTGCGGCTGCACGTTTGGAATAATCCAAGCGTGGTATTGAATGATATTTATTTGCCGGCGGTGAGCCGTTAATGATCTTACGGGTGTTGCTGCTCTGCGCGGCAGCACCCATGTTAACTCCTGAGAGGATGTTGATGATGCGAAGTATTCGTCGATTCGTCAGTCTGTTCGGAATTTTAGGGCTATTAAGTTGGGCCGTGAGTGGCCAAACTAGCTCCGCCAAAGCCATGCACCCCAGCGAAGCCAACAATGGTGGCTCGTGGAGCAACGAATTTGCTGGTTTTGGCGCAAATAATGTTGATGATTACGGGCTGGAACGCCCCTTGGTTTGGAACGATACACTCTATTCTATCTCTGTTGATCGCTACATCAGAGGTAACCAATCAGCTAATGGGGTAATCTATTGGGATGGCCGCCAATGGCTGAGGTTGGGGACGCTTGATGGCTATGTTGAATCCATCGTAGGTCATCAGGACAAACTCTATGCCGCTGGCTCTTTGATCCTTGCTGGCCAACAGATTGACTTGGCCTATTGGGATGGCACGACTTCGGACTGCATTAGCCACGGTGGTGAATAATGCTAGCCATCTAGTATTGGCGAGTCACCAGAATGAGCTTTATTTAGGCAGTTATCCTTTAGTGATTGATGGCCAAGCCTACCAAAATATTGCCCGTTGGAATGGCACCCAATGGAATGAAGTTGGCACTGGCTATGATGGACTTGCCTTCAATTTGCTGAGTGCTGCTGATGGCTTGTATGCTGGCGGTTCAATTCAGCCAATCAATTCGCAGAGCCAAGGTGGAATTGTCCGCTGGGATGGCACGCAATGGCACGATGTTGGCGGTGGGGTAACTGGCCAAGTTGTGGATTTGCAAATTGCTGATGATCAGTTGCTTATTGGGGGATCATTTACTTCAACCACCAACTTGCAAATGCATAATATTGCTGCCTGGAATGGCACAAACTGGAATAGCTTTGGTAATGGTGTTCCGAATCGGGTTGAAAGTCTGCTTATGCGGGCTGATGGCCTGTATGCCTTAGGCCATGTCAATTATGCTAATGTACCGCTCCATTATTGGAATGGTACAAATTGGACAGTACTGGGGCAAGCTAGGTACATACATTATAGTTGGATTCAATTTCCCAAATATTCGTTAGTTGAGTTTGAGAACGAAATGTATGCCTTGGGCGATTTAGTCATTAATGGTCGGTGTCATGGTGTGAATCGGCTGGTCTGGCGGGCTGATCATTGGGAATCGATGACTCCCAATGGGCTGTATGGGGGGCCGCTGACCCTCAGTAATCTTGGCGAAACGATCTATGGCTACTCCCCCTTTCGCTCAATGTGGAGCACTGGCTACAGTTCATTAATTCGTTTTGATGCTGCGGCTGGTTGGCAATCGATGATTGAGCAACCCATTTATTCTCTATATGGGGAGATACCTCGCCAATTGGAAGTGTTCAGCGATACGATTTTCCTCATGCAAAATCCCAAGCTGTATCGCACGAATTTAATTTCAGCAACTTGGAATTCCGTTTCCGATCAAATAGTCTCGGCAATTGCGCGCGACCAAGGTAAGCTGTATGTGGCTGGCGATTTTAGCCAATTTGCTGGCGTAGACAGTGCCAACTTGGTGGTGTGGGACAACGGTCAATGGCACGCTTTGAATGCGCCAGCCTTGTTCAGTCAAGTGACCGTGGTTGAAGCCTTGAATGGCGTTGTCTATATTAGCGACGGCACGCAAGTGGCACGCTGGGATGGCACGCAATGGCAAACCATCGCCACTGGTGTAAGCAGTATTCAAAAGCTTGAAGCCAGTGCCGATGGCCTCTACGTGGCTGGCACGTTTAGCAGCATTGCTGGCATAACTGCCCATAAAATCGCCTATTGGAATGGCTCATACTGGTCAGCTTTAGCTGGATTCATTGATGGCCCAATCAATGACCTTGAAATGGGAGCCGATGGCTTGTATGTTGCTGGCAAATTCAAAGGTGTGACTGGCGGCGTGGTTAGCCCCGGCATCTTGCGTTGGAACGGAGTTTGGAATAGCGTCGGCGGCGGAGTTCAACAGCAATATGAGGCCTCACACTATAACTCTGTCGATGCATTAGTTGCCACGCCAACCCGCATGTATTTGAGTGGCGTGTTTGATATGGTTGGCAATACCTATGAATCAGCGACAATTGCGGCGTGGAATTATGGTGAGCCAGGTTGGGTTGCACCAACCTATGCAGTCTATGCGCCCTTTGCTATGCGCTAAACTTATCGATTAATGCAACAGGCCGCTCAAATTTGAGCGGCCTGTTGCGTTTAAAGCTAGATTGAAAGAATCTTGAGGAAGTTGGTTGTACCGCGGACTGCCAAGGGGTGACCACCAGTGATCACGACCGAATCGCCGGGCTTGATTACTTGACGCTCGATCATAATCGCCCGGGCCAAGTTGCTCAAATCGTCAAGCCGGGTGACAAATGGGCAAAGCAACGATTCAACGCCCCACAACAAGGCCAAACGATGATAGACATCGTATTCGTGAGTCATGGCAATAATCGGTACCCGTGGGCGATCGCGGGCAACCAAATGGGCGGTAAAGCCCGATGAGGTAAAGGCCACAATCGCCGCAATATCGATCGATTCGGCGATTGCACAGGCTGCATGGCTAATGGCGTGCGAATAGGTTTCAGGTGCATCAGAAGCATTGCGTTGTTGCGCATCACGTGGTGGTGCACCACGCTCAGTCACTTCGGCGATCCGCGCCATAATCGTGACCGCTTCAACTGGATAGGCGCCATTGGCGGTTTCACCACTCAACATTACGGCATCGGTGCCATCGAGAATCGCGTTGGCTACGTCGCTGGCTTCGGCTCGGGTTGGCCGTGGGTTGACAATCATCGATTCGAGCATTTGGGTTGCTGTGATTACCGGAATCCCTGCCCGATTGGCTGCGGCAATAATCAATTTTTGAATCAATGGCACTTCTTCTGGTGGCATTTCCACGCCCAAATCGCCACGCGCAACCATGATCCCATCGGCGACGGCTACAATCGATTCAATATTATCAACAGCTTCGGGCTTTTCGATTTTGGCAATGACTGGTGTGCGATAGCCAGCGCCTGCAATTTCTTGCTTAACTAATTGCACATCTTCGGCGCGCCGCACAAACGAAATTGCAACGTAATCAACGCCTTCGTGCAAGCCAAAAATGAGGTCTTCGCGATCCTTGTCGGTCATGGCTGGGGCGCTCACCGCCACGCCAGGCAAGTTGATGCCTTGGTTCTCGCGCAACATACCGCCAGTTACAACCTCGGTAATAACCTCAGTGGCGCTGCATTCTTGCACGCGCAATTCAATCAAACCATCGGAAAGCAAAATCCGATCGCCTGGTTTACAATCGCTGGGAAGATTTTTGTAGGTGGTGTTGACCCGACCAACCCGACCAACTTCATTTTCAATCGTAATAACAAAGTTTTCGCCGGTTGTGAGTTTAATCGGCTGTTTATCAACTAATTTGCCAGTCCGAATTTTTGGCCCTTGCAAATCTTGAAGCACTGCAATTGGGCGATTGAGCTTAATCGAAATTTGGCGCAAGAGCCGAATGCGTTCTGAATGGTCGTTATGAGTACCATGGGAGAAATTTTAAGCGAGCAACATTCATTCCCGCTAATGCCAACGCTGTTACTTTTTCCTCGGTGTCGGAGGCAGGCCCTAGCGTGGCAACAATTTTGGTTCGGCGCATTGATGACCTCGTGTTAAGTGCGGAACACCGCGTCGGCATCTTTGGCGAAACAGTGACCTAAAATTTCTCAAGTGATGACTAATTCAATTCACCCCAATTATAAACGAAAACGCATCCATACAGGATGCGTTTTTAGCCGATTCTAGCAAGCTATTGTGTAATGCGTTGCGTCAAATTTAGTAATCCGACCAATTGCGAAAATGCTGTTGTAAGCTGGCAATGATCCGTTGGCCAACGCCCCGTTCACCATAAACTGGCGCAAATTGCTGGCCTTTTTTGGCTAGTTGGCTGCGAACTGCCGCGCTAATCGCCGCAGGCTCAAATCCAGTTACCACATTTGCTCCCGATTCGATCGTTTCTGGGCGCTCGGTGTTATCGCGTACCGTCACACAGGGCACGCCAAAAATATAGGCTTCCTCTTGAATACAACCGCTATCGGTAATGATAATCTTGGCGTATTTTTCATAGGCCAGCGATTCGAACGGCTCGACCGGATCAAGCACGTGCACCCGATTGAGCAGCTCCATGCTCAATCCATAGTCTTGCATCGCCGCTCGGGTGCGCGGATGCATGGGGAAAATCATGGCATCAAATTCTTGCGCCAACTCGTTGATCGTCGTGAATACGCTGTGCATTAATGCACGGCTATCGGTAAATTCCTTGCGATGCAGGGTTATGTAGGCATAGCTATCGTTGCGACGCGGCGTAAGCTCATGGGCAAAATCATGAATTAAATCAACGGTCGTATTGCCAATGTTGAAAATTCTCCCGCGCAAATCGGGAATTTTGGCCAAATAATCGGCCTGATACTGGGTATACGAGAACAAATAATGCGACGCAGCATCAACCATAATCCGATTGCGCTCCTCGTACATGCGTTTATCGAAGGCCCGCAAGCCAGCTTCGACATGCGCCAAGCCCACATCGGAATAGACCGCCGCGATTGCGCCTACCAAGGCTGCCGCCGTATCTCCATTGACCAAAATCAGGCCAATCTCATGGCGGCGAATTTGCTCGCGCACCCAATCGATCGCAGCGCCAATGCTGTAATTGCCCGGAAAAACCTCATCGGGTGTGTAGCCCATTTGCTCGAAAATTGCCGTTTGCAGCAAGTGGTCGTGATGTTGATTGGTGTGCAGCACAACAAATGGCAGCTCGGCTGCCCGTAGCGCTTGCACAATCGCATAATTTTTCATCACTTCAGGCCGCGTGCCAAGCACAATTCCAATCTTCATAAATTTACAATTACCTCGCAGAATGATTCAGCTACCCGTCGATTGCCATCTTCGTTGAAGTGCACTGGGTCAACATAACATTCGCGATTTAAGCCGACCATGGGAACCCAAATTGCCTTGTTGAATTCAGCTACAACCTTGCCAATCACACTATTGTATTGTTTGCGCCGTTCGACGGTTTCTTTGGTAAAAAAGACGTGGCCATCGGCGTAGATTGGTGGAATTTCGCCACAAAAGATCGCTTTATGCCCTTTAATGACTAATGTGCGAATAATTTGGCGATAATATTCTTCAAAAAGATCAATGGGGGTAGTATTACCGACATCGTTGGTACCGATTAACACACACGATTGATACGTATCGTTGATTGTATCAATTTCTTCATTCAGCTTAAACCATAAGTTGCGTGCAGTATAGCCATTAACACTGCGGTTAATTGTGCGCCATTGATATGGTGTCCGCTGTGTTAGCATTTGAGCAAGATGCAATGGATAACAACCATACGAACGTGCGCCAAAAGTTTGGCTATCGCCAATACATAACATATTTTGATAATGCATACGAATAATTAACCTAATAATCAAAGAATAATCCCGCCTGCGATCGTGCTACGCCATCCAAGCAAGATTGACCTGATCATCCCTCCCTCCCTCGATCAACACACACAAATTATCCAGCTAGCCAGATATTAAAAATTTATTTAAAAAAAGATCAGCTATCTTCAATCTTGTGGAGCGCCGTTGATTATAGGCCAACATGGCTACAAATAAAAGGGTCAAATTGGCTATTGATAACGCCGAGCAGCTGAATTTTTGCTGGCGTTGAGTAGCTTTAGCGGCTCCATGTCATAGATGATCATAAAATTGCTTGCAACAGGCCAATATTCCTATGGTATGGTTAATTCAGCTTATTTGCCAAGGAGCCGCTATGGGTCAAGCAACTTCGTTAATTAGAACTACACAACTCCAACGTACCTATCAAATGGGGAAAAATACCGTCCAGGCGTTGGCTGGCGTTGATTTGGAGATTGAACGCGGCACCTTTGTGGCGCTGGTTGGGCCATCTGGCTCAGGCAAATCTACCTTATTGAATGTGATTGGTGGTCTCGATCGCCCAAGCTCAGGCGAAGTCTGGGTTGGCGATTTGGAGCTTGGCAGTGCGCCAGATAAAAAATTAGTTAGCTTTCGGCGCGATCGGGTTGGTTTTATTTTTCAGAGTTTTAATCTCTTGCCAACCAACCAAGCCTGGGAAAATGTGGCCTTGCCATTGATGTTGGCTGGTCGCAGCCGCAGCGAACGTCGTCAACGGGCCGAAGGTCTGCTAGAGCAAGTTGGGCTTGGCGATCGCGCTGATCACCGCCCAGCTGAGCTTTCTGGGGGCCAGCAACAACGGGTGGCAATTGCCCGTGCCTTGGCCAATGATCCGGTCTTAATTCTGGCCGATGAGCCAACTGGCAACCTCGATTCGCGCACAGGTCGCGATGTGTTGCTCTTGATGCAACGACTGGTGCGCGAACAACAAGTGACCTTATTGATGGTCACTCACGATATGAATGCAGCCTCGTATGCGGATCGAATTGTCCATATGCGCGATGGCATTATTGAGCAAATTGAAACCGTTGAACGAACGGCGGAGGCTGTAGCATGACATTTGGCGATATTTTACGCACTGCTTGGAGCAATTTAACCCGCCGCAAAGTGCGCACCTCGTTAACTTCGCTGGGCGTGACAGTGGGCATTTTCACGATTGTGGTCATGCTCTCGTTGGGGGTTGGGGTTCAACGGGTTATTCAACAACAATTCGATGCGATTGGCCTCGAAAATGTGGTGGTACAGCCCCGCGATGCCGAGCGCAATCCCTATACGCGCTATGTGCGGCCTGAACGCGAGGTGGTGATCTCGCCAGCAAAAATTGCTGAATGGCAGCAAATGCCCGATATCGTCAGCGTTACGCCTATTGTCGATGTCAACGAATCGATTTCCAAGCGCTTGGTGTTGCCTGGCGATGCAGCGGCCACGATTGCGGTTGGGGTTGATCCTGGGATTGGGATCAACAATCCGTTTGAAACGCCGCCAACCGCTTTGGCTGGCGTGTTGCGCCCAACCAAGGATGGCGAAATTGTAATTTCGCAGCGAGCACTACGCCGTTTAGGCTTGACTGCTGAAGTCAATAATCTAATTGGTCAAAAAGTGCAGTTGATTATGGAAACGCCACGTGGCGAATCGCAAACCTTTGATTATACCTTGGTTGGTGTTTCCAGCGTTGATAATAACCTGGTTGCATTAACGCCGAATGATAGCATTGCACTCAAAGCATGGTGGTTTAACGAGCCTGATTTGCTCGAAACTGAAGGCTATGATTATGCCTTGATTCGCGCCAAAGATTTGAATGTTGCCCGTCAATTGACCACTCAGCTTCGGGCCGAGCGCTTTCGGGTGCAATCGGTCGAAACCGTGCTGGAATTGGCCTCGAAAATCTTCTTGGTGATCAATATTATGCTTGGCTCGGTTGGTGGCTTGGCGCTGTTCGTGGCCACGATCGGGATTATGAACACCATGATTATGGCGATTTACGAACGAACGCGTGAAATTGGCACGCTCAAGGCGATTGGCGCTTCACGCGGCAATATTCGCACGCTCTTCATGACCGAAGCTGGCCTGATTGGCCTGTTTGGCGGGATTGTGGGCTTGCTTGGTGGCTGGGGGGTTGGCCGAGTGCTCAATCGCGTAGCGCTGGCCTACCTCGAACGTGAAGAAGTACCGATTCGTGGCGATTTCTTCTACATTCCACCATGGCTGATCGCGCTGGCAATTGGCTTTGGTTTAGTGGTAGGGATTGTCGCTGGCTTGTATCCAGCTGCCCGTGCCGCCCGACTTGATCCAATCAAAGCGCTGCGCCACGAATAAACAACCTTGGCAACGATCAATCCCCTCGCTAGCAATAAAGCGAGGGGATTGGTGTTTAATCGGCATGCTTAATAAATTCGGCCATTTTGAGCGGAATAAGCTCGGCCTTAAACTCGCCATTGGCCTGAATATCCAAAAAAACTACCGTTGGTTCGCCCATGTTGCCGCGTGGTTGCGAGGCCGAGCCTGGGTTGATAAACAGTACGCCTTGATATTCTTCGATCAAGGCAATATGGCTATGGCCGCAAATTACCACATGTGGCAATGGCTGGGGCAATTGGCGATACCAGCGCCTGGGAAGATCGCCAATGTGCTGAATCATAATTCGGATGCCTTGGACTTCAATCGTTGTGTTAATTGGATAAATATCGAGTGCTGTATTCCAATCGACGTTGCCAGTAACCGCTGTGACCGGTGCAATTGCGCCTAACCGCTCGATGATTGGTGGTTGCGCCCGCCCAATATCGCCGGCATGCAAAATCCGGGTTGCGCCCACGAACAGCTGCTCGACCCGTGGGTCTAGTTTGCTGTGGGTATCTGAAATAATACAAATTCGTTGCATTGCTTGCCTCACCACAATCCACAAGAATCATAGCCTATCATACCATAGCCAAATATCTGTCTTCAAGAATGTAATGACAGATATTGACATTTGTCATTTGATCATCTATACTCAACGATAGGTACTGATTATTTGATGGAGTTACAACGATGCAGATGCGTCAATTAGGTCAAGACGGTTTGGTAGTTTCAGCAGCGGGTTTGGGTTGTATGGCCATGTCGGGAATGTACGGCCCATCGGATCGGGCTGAGAGCATTGCGACGATTCATGCAGCGCTCGATGCAGGAATTAATTTGTTGGATACTGGCGATTTTTATGGCATTGGCCATAACGAATTGTTGATCAGCGAAGTCTTGCGTGAGCGTTCACGCTCCGAGGTGCTGTTGAGTGTGAAATTTGGGGCTTTGCGTGGCCCCGATGGCGCGTGGCTTGGCTACGATTCACGACCTGCGGCGGTCAAAAATGCCTTGGCGCATACGCTGACGCGCTTGAATACTGATTACATTGATATTTATCGGCCTTCGCGACTCGATCCTGATGTGCCAATTGAAGAGACGATTGGCGCGATTGCCGAGATGATCGAAAAAGGCTATGTGCGCCATATTGGTTTGTCGGAAGTTGGAGTTGAGACGATTCGGCGCGCTACGGCAGTGCATCCAATTGTCGATTTGCAAATTGAATATTCGCTGCTTTCACGTGGCATCGAGTCCGAAATTTTGCCAGCATGTCGTGAATTAGGCATCGGCATCACCGCCTATGGTGTGCTTTCACGCGGCTTGCTCAGCGGCGCTTGGTCGAAAGAGCGCGTCTTGGCTGGCTCAGATTTCCGAGCGCATGGCCCACGCTTTACTGGCGACAACCTTGATCGTAATTTAGATTTGGTGGCTGCGCTGCAAACGATTGCCGATGCCAAAGGCGCAAGCATTGGCCAGATTGCCAGCGCGTGGGTTGTGGCCCAAGGCGTTGATATTATTCCGTTGTTTGGCGCACGCCGTTTGCATCAACTCCACGATTCGCTAGCTAGCCTTGAAATTGGCTTGAACGCCGATGAATTGGCATCGATTGAGCGGGCAATTCCCAAAGGCGCGGCAGCTGGTGATCGCTACAATAGCGCTCTGATGCATCACCTTGATAGCGAACGTTAAGCACTTGCGATGCTGCGGCAATCGCTTAAAATGGTGCAAACCGCTTTGCTACAGGATGAATATCAAATGAATACTGAATCGCTGACCCCTGAACGAATTTTGAATGCCACTGTTGATGTGCTGCGGCGTTATGGCCCCAATAAAGCGACAGTGGTCGATGTTGCCCGCGAATTAGGGGTCAGCCATGGCAGTGTTTATCGCCATTTTGCCAGCAAATCGGCATTGCTTGATGCTGTGGCTGAACGCTGGCTGGCCGAGGTTTCGGCTCCGTTGGATCTGGTATTGCAACGCCAAGAGCCGAGTTTGGCCAAATTGCGGGCTTGGCTTGAATGTTTGATGCACAGCAAACAGCAACGTGCGCGCCAAGATCCACAGCTGTTTGCTACCTATATTGGCTTGGTGCAAGAACTGCGCGAGGTAACCGATCAGCATGTGGCACATTTGATCGCCCAAATTGAGCATTTGTTGATTGAGGGTGTGGCCCAAGGCGCGTTTGTGGTGAACGATCTGCATGCTACTGCGCGCGCGATTTTGTATGCTACTGCGCGCTTTCACAACCCACTGTTTGTGGGCGCTTGGAACAAACCAGGTTTGGCGGCTGAATTTGAGGCCGTTTGGGATTTGCTGACCAGAGGTTTGCTCGTGCGCTAAGCATCAAGATTAACCAAAAAAGCAGGATGCAGCTTTCGCGCGGCATCCTGCTTTTTAATTAAACGGATTTTTGTTGTTGCATGTAACGCGATTATTTCTTTGAGGCTGCCAGACCTGCGATTGCTTGAGCGATCAAGATCACTTTGTGTTCAGCCAACTGACGGATTGTTTTGATTCCAAGGGCTTGTTTGAGGGCTTCGGCATCGCTTTTGCTAATTCCGGCGAGGGCATCGACTGGGGCTTCGGCAAGTTCTTCAAAGCTAGAGTTTTCAAAGGCTTTGTCAAGAAAGGCTGAGAGATCGGCCATAAGCAGAGTCCTCCAAATCAAAGGCGTATCGCGGTTATCATAGCAGGATACCTTGCACGTGTAAATGATTTTTTGTAGTTCCATTTAATGTTTCAACAGTTGCTGCAATCGCAGGATATTTGGACGAATCTTCAGTGCAACAATAACCCAAAAATTGCCATTTAGGGGGTGCAGGGGGATTAAAGCCCCCTGCGTTTCCCTCCGGTGGAGGGACGGAAGGGTGGCGAATTATGAGTCGAGAATTCATATTGCTAGTTTGATTTAGCTGATTGAACAAAAATCCCGAGTTGTTCTCGATTCAACTCGGGATTTTTAGCGTTGAGTTAGGCAAATTGCTCAAGCTGTTGCTTGACAGTTGCCAAAAATTTATCGGCGGTTGCGCCGTCGATCAAGCGATGGTCGAAGGTGAAACTGAGATAGCACATTGACCGAATCGCAATCGCATCGGCACCATTAATTGTTACTACCACAGGCCGTTTTTGAATTGCGCCAATGCCCAAAATGCCCGATTGCGGCTGATTGATGATTGGCATGGCAAACAATGAGCCACTAACCCCGTGATTGGTAATGGTAAACGTACCATCTTTGACTTCATCGGCGGTTAGGCGACGCGTGCGGGCGCGTTCGGCCAAATCGTTAACTGTGCGCGAAAGCCCAAGCAAGCTTTTTTCATCGGCGTTATGCAGCACTGGCACAATCAAGCCATCGGGAATAGCCACCGCCATGCCAACATTAACCGATTTATGCAGCAAAACGCCTTGATCGGTGTACGTTGCATTGACAATTGGTACTGCCCGTAGGCCAGCCACAGTTGCCTGAACAAAATATGGTGTAAAAGTTAATTTAACCCCTTGGCGCTCAAAATCGGCTTTATGCTGATCGCGATGAGCAATGATCGTGCTCAAATCAACTTCCATCACCGTGGTGACGTGCGGCGACGTAGCTTTTGAACGCACCATATGTTCGGCGATCGCGCGTCGCATGCCGCTGAGTGGCTGCAGCTCATCGCCAGCAAACGGCTCGATGCTTGGTGCAGCTGGGGCTGGAGTTGCCGGAGGGGTATAAGCCACTGGTTGCGCCAACAAACTACCAGTGATTGTTGGCATGGGTGCTGGGGTTGAGCTTGGCTTAATCACAGGCATCGGCGCAGGCGCTGGCGCTGATGTAGTTGGCATAGGCATGGGTGCTGGCTTGGCAGCATCGCGTTGGGCTACAAAGCGTTCAACATCCTGCTTGGTCACCCGACCATCTTTGCCGCTGCCGCTCAGCTGTTTGATATCAAGATTGTGTTGGCTGACCAAGCGGGCAACTACGGGCGACATAAAGCTATTGCTGCCGCCATTGTTACTGATCGCTGGTGCGGCTACTGCTGGTGTAGCAGTTGCAACGGCGGCAACCGTGGCGCTACTACTATCCTCTAATACCGCAATCACCGTTCCAACTGGCACGGTATCGCCTTCGTTGACCCGAATTTCGAGCAAGCGACCATTGACTGGCGCAGGAATTTCGGTATCAACTTTATCGGTGGTAACTTCGAGCATTGGCTCATACAGCTCAAGGCTATCGCCTGGCTGCTTGAGCCAGCGGCCAACTGTGCCCTCGGTGACACTCTCACCAAGCTTTGGCATCTTAAATTCGACGGACATTCCAGTCCTTTCTATCGTAGCTAGGCTAGAGACTCTATCTCATAGTTAATTCACTCCCCTCGCCCGCTCTGCGGGAGAGGGTTTGGGGGTGAGGGAATAGAGCGCCAACTAATAATTAACTAAATCGCGCAGCGTGTCGGCAATTTTGCTGGGCGTTGGCAAGAATTCGTTTTCGAGCGGCGTACTATACGGCATTGCTGGAATATCCAAGCCCGCTAGGCGTTGCACAGGTGCGTCGAGATATTCAAAGCCATCTTGGGCGATAATTGCCGCAACTTCTGCGCCATAGCCGCCAAACAAATTATCTTCGTACAGCACCAATACTTTGCTGGTTTTTCTAACCGAATTGAGCATTGTTTCGCGATCCAGCGGTACTAACGAGCGCAAATCGACAACTTCGACGCTAATATCTTCGTTTGCGAGCATTTCGGCGGCTTCGACGGCGTAGTGGCGCATCATGCCATAAGTGATGACCGAAACGTCGCTGCCTTCGCGGGCAATATCGGCCTTGCCAAGTGGCACCGTATAGTGCTCATCGGGCACATAGCCTTTGATCAAACGATAGCATTTTTTGTGCTCTAAAAACAGCACCGGATCGGGATCGTCGATTGCTGCCAATAACATGGCTTTGGCATCATAAGGTGTTGATGGGGCCACAACTTTAAGGCCTGGAATATGGGCAAAAAAGGCTTCGATACTTTGCGAGTGATAGAGTGCCCCGTGGATGCCGCCGCCATAGGGTGTGCGAATTACCATCGGCACTTCCCATGTATTGTTGGAGCGATAGCGCATGCGTGCAGCTTCGCTAATAATTTGATTGAAGGCAGGGAAGATAAAATCGGCAAATTGAATTTCGGCAATTGGCCGCATTCCATACATTGCTGCGCCGATTGATGAACCAATGATAATTGATTCAGCCAGCGGTGCATCGATCACCCGTTTTTCGCCATATTTGGCGTGCAAACCATCGGTAACCCGAAACACCCCGCCGCGTTGCCCAACATCTTCGCCGATGATATAGACCCGCTCGTCGTTGGCCATAGCTTGGTCGAGCGCTTGATTAATCGCTTCTAAGAGATTTAATTCTGCCACCTGATACCTCTATGCATATGATAAATAGCGAAACTGCCTGCAAACAACCGTCCAGTTATTCGGCAAAGACATATTTCTGCACGGTGCTGGGGTCGGGCAAGGGTGCTGCTTCAGCATAGGCTGTTGCATCATTGACAACTTCTTTAATTTCAGCCCGAATTGCCGCAACTTTGGCATCATCGAGCATGCCCTCATCGCGCAAGAAATGCTCGAAGCTGGCGATTGGGTCGCGAGTACGCATGGCTTTAATATCTTCAGGTGAACGATAGGTGCGGTCATTATCATCAGAGGAGTGAGCGGTCAAACGCACACATTTGGCCTCGATCAAGGTTGGGCCATCTCCGCGCCGTGCTCGTTCAACCGCTGCAGTCATCGCTTCGTAAACCTCTAGGACGTTGGTGCCATCGACGGTAATGCCAGGAAAACCATAGCCTGGGCCACGATCTGAGACATTTTCAACGCCCATTTGCTTATGTTGGGGCACTGAAATGGCATAACCATTGTTTTGGCAGAAGAAAATAACTGGCAACTTCATCACGCCAGCTAAATTCATGGCTTCGTGCACATCGCCCTGTGATGAAGTGCCTTCGCCAAAGGCTGTCCAAACCACAATATCATCGCCGCGCATCTGTGCGCCCATCGCGATGCCAACTGCATGCGGCACTTGGGTGCCAGTTGGTGAAGAATGCGAAACGATATTCAACGCGCGATGGCTATAGTGAGCTGGCATTTGCCGACCACCGCTGCTGGGATCTTCAGCTTTGGCCAACAAGCCAAGCATCACCTCGCGCGGAGTCATTCCCATGGCCAACATCATTGCTAAATCACGATAGTATGGCACAATCCAATCGTGTTTGGGGCGCATTGCAAAGGCTGCGCCTACTTGAGCAGCCTCGTGACCTTGGCACGAAATAACAAAAGGGGCTTTGCCTTGACGATTCAATTGCCACATCCGCTCATCGAGCGAACGAGCCAAAACCATCGTGTGATACATTGCTAACAATCGCGATTGATCGCGTTCTTGCTCCATGAAGGCAACTCCTCATATGAAGGATTACTTTGTTCGTCCGTCGAACCCTGTTAAGTTAAAAACCCCGGTATGAAGACCGAGGCAAGGGCAAGCAAGGAGAAACTGGCGTTGTCCTCGTTGACACGGCCTATATGACAAGTATAGCATAAAGCCTTACCTGTGCTGTCACCACTGCTCAGTGTGGGCGTGGAATGGCAAGCAAAAAGGGTAGCATTGCTGCTACCCTCGTTGCTGAAACAAAGATTGTTTAGCTCAGTTCGATATAGGTATCTTGGCCAAGCCGAATCGTCGTTGGTAAGCGTAATTGAATTGGCGTATTGGTTTGCTGGCGTTGTTCATTGATAAACAAGCCATTTTTGCTCAAGTCGGCCACATAGAATTGGCCACCAATCAAACTAATTTCCACATGTTGGCGTGAAAGCAGCTTGTCGCCAGTAATAATCACACTGGCTTCGCTGCGCCCGATGGTAATGGGAACATCGTGATCGTTTGATTTTGAATTTGGCTGCGATCAGGCGTTTGCACCACCCGTACATTCAGTTGTTGCTGTCGGCCTTGAGCGACTGGCGGATTATAAATCATGGTTGCGCCATTATCGGGCATGCCACCATCGAAATGGGCGGTTGGAATGCTGGCATTGGCACTCGAAGCTGGGCTATGAGGCCGCGCTGGCTGATTTGCTGCCGAATTGGGTGCAGGTCGGACTGCCGATTGTTGCTGTTGGGGCGCTTGATTGGGATTTTGGCGCGAGACAGGATTTACGCCAGGCAAATCAATCCGATTAAAGGCTTGGGTTGGTGGGTTGTATGGCATTGGCACATTGCCAGCTTTGGGCTTACGATTACGCCAGAGATACCAGAAGCCCGCCGCGATTGCAATCACGACAAAACCAATCAAGACATACACCCCATAGCGTTTGAGGAATGGCTCTTTCGGTCTCACTGGGAACAAGAAACTCTTAACCGGCGATTCGATTGGCCGGATATTCGACGTTTCTAAGATAATCTGTAGATTGAGTTGGCTCGCTTCTTCAGTAGGAAACAACTCTTGGGGAATAATACTAAGTGGAATCGCAATTTTAGGATTGGTTGGGTCAAGATCTTGGCGTACTGATTCAAAAACCTGAATATCTTCACGCAGTAAGCGCACTTTATAATAAGTAAATTTAGGGTCGATGATATTTTGCTCATCAGTAATTTCTACATCATCGAGCCGAATGACATTGTTTGTATAATCGACCACGGGATTTGAGCGAATTTCAAAGGTAATTGGAATTGGCGAGTGGGCAAACGCTTGGGTTGCCAGAATTTCTCTACGCTCGCTTGGGTTGCCAATGCGGAAAGGGAAACCATCGCTGCTATATCCAAGCACTTGCAAGGTATAGTTACCTGCTTCGGTTAACTTGGTATCGCTCATTTCCATAGGGATCGTTTTGGTTTCTTGGGGCGAAATGCTGACCGCGATTGGCTCAGTATAAACCAAGGTTTGGCTTGGCCCAAGCACCTGTAGCTCAACTCCAACCATATTTAACGGGGCTGGTGTTCGTTGTTGAGAAGTTGAATGAATATTTTTGTTTTTCAGGCAATGGGTTCAGGTTGGCGATCTTCGCTTCACTCACGGTTGGGTTATAGCATTTATGCGCACCAATCGGAATTGTGCCAGCAATGGTATCACCACTGACCAGTTGAACTTCCAAGGTTACTTGGGTTTCAACACAGGGTCGCAAGAAACCACTGGTATATTTTTGGTTCTTGATGCTATCCATAATCGTGATAAAGGCGCTATTCATTTGTTCGCGTGGGCCAATTACTGAAATAGCTTGGGTATTGTTTGAAATTTGTTCCAAGAATTCAGGCTGGATCGTGGCGCAAACGCCTGCACAAAGCCCAATCGTATAAATGGGGGTTTTGGTGCCTTGACTGGGGCCAGCCTTACTGGTTACATCGATTACATTTTTATCGCTACAAGGAGCACCATTCCCATTATCATCCTTACCATCGGTAAAAAGAATCATGGCTCGGCGCTCTTCAGGTTTTAAGTTGTTCAGCAAGAAATCGGTTGTCTTATAGGCAGCAGTATACAGACAGGTTTCACCACCAGAAATTGATTGGTAATTGGCGTTGATCCAATCTTTAACTTCTTGCCTATTATCAGTAAAGTCCTTGGCGGGTAGATAAATATCATCACTACCTACTCGGGTAAAGGTAAAGACAGCGATTTGTGCGCCTTCAGGTGCTTGGTCGATTGCTTGAGTGGCAGCTTGTTTTACCCCTTCGACAAATGGTGACATACTACCACTTTGATCCATCACAAAGGCAATTTTGATCGGCGTGGTAGGATCTTGCGGCACAGCTTGAACTGGTGGTTCACCATTTTTGAGATCAAGCACTGTTGAGGAGATCTCGTTGACCGGAACAGCACGACCATCGTCATAGCGAACGCTAAAATAGGCCTCGACGCTCAAGGCATTCTTTTCGGTAATGACTTGGTGCGTGATGACGACTTTTGGTTTCTCGTCTTGTGATTGGGCAGGCGCTGGCACAACCCACAAGAGGCTGAGCAAGGCGATGATGGTGAACCAACTATGCTTTCTCATGGTTAACACTCATTCCAGCAACTAAAAACGGCTTGACCAATTAAGGATACGGCGCAGTATACCATCCCTTAGTACTGTAGGCTAGTTAGGATGGGTGTTGAACAGAGATGCGCCAAGATTGTTGTATGTAAAAGATCGCTTAACATGGCCTGATCGATGCGCTGCACTGGTGTAGTTTCGGGCTTGGCAGCCTGTGGGTTGGCCAGCCAAAGGGCTGCGTGCGCCATCAACCACGAAAGACTGGTTGGTTGGCTGGTCGCGGCGGCTGGCTCCTTGATGATCAGCAGTAAAGCGGCTTTGTCAGCTTCAGGCATCAATGCGGTAAGGTCGGCGGTGCTTGGTAGGTTGGCATTGTTCGCGGTTGGCTGCGTTGTTAGTTCCATAATCTGATTAATAACATGATCGAGTGTACCCAATTCGAGAAAGGTTTGCAAGCCTTGTGAGTCGACATAATTCAGCACGATTAATTCATCGGTAAAACTGAAGTATTTGGGTAAGCCTGTGCCTTCACGCTCGGTAATGCTCAAAATTGCCAGCGTGCTTGGCTGGAGGGTTGCCTCTAAAATGAGTGCTAACTCCCCCGTGATCGTTAACTGATTGCTAAATGGATCGCGCAGTAAAATCCCACGATCATACAATTCATCCTCGGCAGTTTGCAGTTGTTCAACACTAACCGCCAGATCATTGGTTGTATTATGAATGGCGAGGGCTTCGCCAACCAGATAATGCAGGATAATTGCTAATTCTGCCTGGGTGAGTACAAAACGATTCATTCGGGCTACCTCGATACTAGTTCAGACAACTCACTCAGGAATACGCGCTAGACGTGATTATGCTGCAACCAGCGATAGTTACAAATGACCATCCTCATGAATTGTCATGGGTTGTTTTATGCGACCATGGATGTCTGCTGACTTGCTCCGATGATTGGCACGCGATTAGCATCACAGCCTTGCTGGAAAAGCCTTGATCATCTTAGTTAAAGAGCGTTATAAGTTGAGCAAGCTTTCCATCAAGTTGGTTGGCAACCCATGCCAGATCATTTTGTTTGTGGCGATTGACGTTGTGCCATAAGCGTTGCCAAGGATTTTCTTGGCGCTTAAGCAATCTGAGCACATCATACCAACCTTGGGAGCCATCGAGTCGGAGTTGTTGGTTGGTAAGAAATGGGGCATCATGCCGACCAAGCGCAAAGCTATACTCGCCATCCGAAAGCATGAGTAAGCCATTACAGATCGGTGAATGGTATAAGACCAGACATTCCCTGCCACCATCTTGGGCATCGCACCGTTGACGAACAAACTGATGGGCTTGTAAATGACGCTGGAGACAGCGCTCAGCGTAATTGATAAAGCCCTGACATGCTGCACAGTGCGAATCCATGAACGTCCTTTAGATCAAGCCTGCCTGCTAAACCAGAATATGGTCGCAGGCAGGCAGCTGCTTATGCGCCGTAATAGCGCTGGCGTTGCATAAATTGAATATAATCAGCCAACCATGTGGCTGGTGCTCCGGGGGCAAACATCGCCAGCAGTTGCTCAAATTGGCCGGTGAGCAGTTGGGCCAACCATTGATGATAATCTAAGCTACCATCCCAAAATTGTTCAATTACCCGTTGGGTCATGAGCTTTTTGTTGGCCCGATATTCCAACAAATAAACCAAATTGAACCAACCTTGCGAGCCGTCAACCTCAAGCGTTTGATCGGTTAGAAATGGTGCTTCAAACGTGCCTAAAGCGCAATAATCAGCGCCATCGGTGCGTTGGATGAGCAATTGGCAGCTTGGCGAATGATACAAGGCCAAACATTCCAAGCCTTCATTTTGCGCATCGCATTGCACGCGTTGAAATTGACCGAGCGCCAAATAGCTGCTCAATTCTTGCTCGACATAGTTGATGTAGCTTTGGCATTGACCACAATCGTTGCTCACACAAAACCTCTTAATCGTTCAAGGATTGGCTGGTTTGCAAAATTTCGCCACTTGGGCCGATGCCACCGCCGATGACGCGACCAGTTGTGCTTGCCCGCCAATCGCCAGTCTTGACCCAACTATTGCCAACTTGGCGATAGCCATATTGGTAGGCTTGGCTTTGCATAAAGCGCACTTCCATGGCGCTATATGATTGGGGTCGCTTGGTCAGAATATCGTCGATTGAGCTGCCTTTGATGTCGATGCGGCTGATGCCACTTTCCAGCTGTGACTGCAAGAATTCGCGGTTAACTGGCCAGATGCGATTATTGCCACCTTCGGCGATTGGCTTGAGCTTGTTCCAAACTTCGCCGGTGGTGCTAAAGTAGCGCCCGCCATTGGCATTGGCTTCACCAATATAGCCAAGGAAGCCTGAAGCTGGATCAGCTTTAAACGCCCCTAGCACGACCCGATCGGCCATGGCAGTGCCTGTGCCGACATGGCTTGATTGATTGGCAATATAGCGAGCCATTGCGGTTTCAGCGCCGCCACCTTTAGCGAGTATGCCAATATCGCCTGCCGCTTGCAATGGCGTGCTGACCCGAGCAATATCAGATGCTGCATCGGCAACCGTGGCAGCTTTGCTGAGCTTTGCAGCCTTGCCAACTTTATCAGCGCCTTTGGTGCCAATCAGGAGCGAGCCGATAAACATCGTGCCACGCCCAATCGCTTCCCATGGGCGACCATTTTCCCATGCTTCAACATACGGCGCTTTAAACGCTTCCCAGAACTCGCCTGGGTGGGTTACTGCATGCCAAATGCCTTTAGCAGTTTCAATTGGGCTGGTGACCATGTTCCAGACACCAACCACCATATCCTTAAGCTCTTTACCAGCCCCAACAACGAAATCTTTGATTCCATTGCCAACGCTGCTGAAGAACCCACCAACACTATCGAGCCAACTGCCGCCACCCTTGCCGCCTTCAGCATTGCCGAGCAACGAGCCTTTAAACAAGCCTGCGGCTTCTTCTTCGGCTTGGCTAAAGATTTTTTGCACTTCGAGGGTAACTTCTTGGGCGGTCTGGAAGGCGGTGATTAAACGCTTGAAGGTTGGGAAAATCTCGTCGTTGAGTTCTTTGGCAAAGGCAACACTAGCATCGCCTTTCCAGCGCTCGTTCAATTGTTGGCTGGTGTTGCGAATCGTCGTCTGCAATTGTTCAATCGTTTGTTTGAGGCGACCGAACCGCTGAGCAACTTGTGCAGTCTGCTCATACTGTATCTGAACAACTTCCTTGCTCATGACACTACTCCTAGGTTGTGAAAGGGGTTGAAAGTCGATTGAAGCTCTAGGATGGGCGACTCATGAGCTGGGAGCCAATAAAAAGAACAAGATTTGATTAAGCAGAAAATATCCCATGAGGCAAGCAACACTCTAGTACTTCAATTTCAGTATACCAAAATCCTACCTTTTGGACAACGATCAAAATGAAGAACCATGAACAATCATGCTACAAGCACTGGTTCATGGTTCTTTCGCGGGCCTATAAATAGGCCAATTTTATAAGGCGGCGGTTGCTAATTGCTCAAACCAGCGTTGGATGTGTTCGCGCAGCCAAACCTGATCAATTGAATGGATTTCAAAGAATTCAGGGTCGGTTTCGTCGAGTTGAATTGCCCAAGCGCTGTTTGGCCCTTGCAAAATTGCTGGGTTAATTGCATCGACGATTTCGCTGCCTTCGCAACGCACAATTGCCAACGAAGCACTGAAACTTGGCGCTTGCATCGCTTCGATTAAGCTGTTTGCTGCTTGTTCGTCAAGCCCAGCCTTGGTTAAGCGCTTGAATGCCTCAGCATCGGCGCGATCTTCGGCTAGGCCTTTGATTGCTACGAAATCGTTTTGGCTCAGGCGCACACTGGCTTCGAAGGCTTTGGTGGGTTGCACTTCGAGCAAAAATGCCAAGCGATCAAACAAAATCAACATATCGGGCAAAAATGCTAAACGATGTTGCTGCTCGTTTGGCAAAGTTTGCTCGACAACGCCTAGTTGATTGACATAGTGGAGAAATAATTGACTGCCAAGATTTGGCGTTTCGCGGGTTGTGATGAAGGCAATATCGGGAAATGCCACAATTTGCGAAAATTCTAAGATTTCGCGTTCGATCATCACGGTTTCATCAGCGCTGATCGTCGCTAATTCTTTGGCAACCAAGCCTTGAACGCCTTGATTGAGCGCAGCAAGATGGCTGGCTTGATCTTGAGGAATCAAGTTTTCACTATCCAAGCCAATAATTTTATCGGTCCGAGCGGCTTCGAGTAATACCAGAAACTCGTTGCGCTCTAAAATCAGTCCATCCATGAAGTTAAAACCTCTCTATGTTACTTCGCTCCGCCAAATGAGATGCCAAATGAAACAAATGGCAACTTAACTTTGGTGGTTTTGCCAATGCTGAAGCCAAGTTCGGCCTTGAGGCCAACTTCGGCACTAACCCCAACATTAACCCCAGCGACATTTACGCCTTTGGTTCCTGTAACCGAAACCAATGTGCCACCAATGGTTGCCCCAACTGAGCCATCTTTGAGTCCAGCGAAGCCTTCAACCGAAAGCGCTTTGCCTTCAAGAGTTTCGGTATAGGCCAAGTTTTTGTTGCCATAGACATTGGTTAATTCGCCTTTTGCAACCGTTGCTTCGCCATATGGCCCAATGGTGAATTTCTTATCGCCATTAACCCCAAGTCCAATCCCGACTTCGCCGTAACCAACTTGATATTTACCTTTGAGGGTATACGGAATCGGGCCATCGACTTTAATTAAAATCGCCCTTGTCTTCAAGCAACGCGCCGCTCACCCCAAGCTTCAATTGAGGCTTGGTTTCGCCGGTTTTGGTTTTGTAATCATAAGTATGGACTTTAACTTTGCCCTTGACGGTTGGCCCGCTGCCTTTGCTGCCATCGCCTGATTGGCCACTGCCATCACCTGCTTGGCCACTACCGTTGCCGTTACCACTGCCATTGCCATTGCCACTGCCATTACCGAGCAATGAGCCTTTAAATAAGGCTGCGGCTTCTTCTTCGGCTTGTTGGAAGACTTTTTTGATTTCGAGGGTGGTACTTTGTGCTTGGCTCAACAAATTGTTAAGCCGCGTAAAGGCTGGTTGAACTTCGCCCCGAAATTCAGCACTAAATGCCTTCTGCGCATCGCCCTGCCACTCGCCATTTTCTAAACGAGCGGCAATGCTTTCGATCGATTTGAAAATAGCTGTTGTCGTATCAGCAGCCTTGCCAAAACGACTGGCAACTTGATCCAACTCATCGTACTTCGCCTGAACGGTTTCTTGAGGCATGACACAAACTCCATCGGGTATAAAAAGAACGGAAGTTATCATTGCTAGAGATACTAGCCAATGATTATGCTGCATGCTTATTCAGGTTAAACCATGATTAAGCGCACACACTTCTCAGTTAAGACTGCAATAAAAGGCACAGCCTTACCGAGGAAAAAAGCGTTTTTATCTATCCCAGCATACTCGATGGATGAGTGGTTTACAAGAGGGGCTTTTGATGGATTTTTAACCAGATTTGCGGCCTTGAAATTGATCAAACGAGATGCAAACTATCTTAAGCATCTCGTTTGAAGCGATTGGGTAATTAGCGTCCGTGGATTTGATCGAGGGTTGCAACTGTATCGCCAGTTTGCTGTTCGTAGGCGGCAATCATCGCCAACAGCCCTTGGCCAAGGGTTTTTGCTACTGGCAACGACATATTAATCACGGCGACTGCCCGACCATTGGTTTGCAAAACGGTATAGGCATCAGTTGAGCCGAGACCATTGATAAAGCCATTGGCATACATCAATGGCGCTTCTAAAAAGGCATCTTCGACCAAGCTTTGCAGATGTTCTAAATCGCTCATAAACACTCCTAATAACTAGTTTGCGCATAAAAATAGCGCTGGTAGAAACCAAGCGCTATTTTAACCGCAGATGGCTTTTTCAGCCAATAGCCTAATCGGAAATGATTACTTTAAAGGTAATTTGGCTGCGATCAAGCGTGATCAAATCGCCATGTTGCAACACTTGACGCCGATCAACTTGGATTGGGCGGCCTGTTGAATCGGTAATCGTGCTTGGGTTTGGCGAAAGGCTTTCAATGTAGAAATGACCGCCTGTTTCGGTAATTTCAAATTGGCGCCGTGAAACGCGCAAACCGTTCGGATGGCTGCCCAAATCGACTGCTAACAGGTCATTGCTCGATTGGTTGTCGAAGCGTCCAACGATTGCTGGTTGCCAGTGCAAACGATAACTATTGCCAGTGGGATGTTCGCGTAAATAAATTCGGCGGGCCATTGGTTGGCCATCGGCAGGCATATTGGGCATGGCTTCGCTAAAACCAAGCGCTCTTTATTCGAAACTTGCTTATCGAGTGTACGATTATTGCTCAATACCGTGCCATCGGACTTCATCAAGCAATACGCATCGGGGTTTTGCCCAAGAAAATCGAAGTCACGCCGAAATTCCTTCAAAATCGATTCAACAAGTTCACCAGTAGGAATGTTGGTGAGTGTTTGCGCAACTTGTTGTTTTTTTTCATAAATATCGATAAAAAGTTCAAAGCGGGCTTGTTTGGCACCCATGAAAGTAACTCCTCACACGGTATTATGCTCGGGTGGCAAGTTTGCATAGCGCTTGCCACCCGTTACTTTAGCTTTCTAAGGTTCCTTCGAAGGTCAACATCAACGATTCATCGTCGCTGCTGGTCATGTCGGCCATCATCGTAGCGGTCTCGAGGTCGAGTCCATCGTGCATGTGTTGATCGACCAACATCTGATGCAACATCGACCGCAAGCGTTCTGAGCTATTCCAACTTGCAAAATCCATAGAGATATAGTTTTGCATAATGGTTTCAGTAATGCTACTGTCACCGTTAGCCTCTTTGAGCCGTGGCATCAACCGTTGCACGCCTTGGCGAATCAGCGCTGCCATTTTTGCAACCTTAGGATCTTGTTCGAGACTGACTGGTTTATCACCAATAGTGATAGCCCCAGTTGACCAAGCGGCTCGTTCGGGATAGCGATTGCTGATTGTTTCAACCCATGTATCAAGCGCGGTGATCACGCGTTCGGCTTCATCGCTGGCATCTTCAGCAACGACCTGACCGCCGTTGGTATATGGGCTCGATACCTGAATCAAGGTTGTTTGGCCAGCTTTGACCATAAAGCCACGACCCATCGGCAATTCTTTGCCGCGAACTTCGCTTGGTGTGCGCATAACCCGTAACGATTCAACCGCTTGGGCTGTGCGTAGACCAATCCCAAAGTTGGCGCTCATAACTCGGCGACGAAGGTCGTTGACCGAGCTATCGAGTGTGCCTGCGATAATTACAAACACACCTTCGCCACCGTAGCGCCGGGTTAAGACTGCCAAATCGCCCATAACTGAACGTTTGCTTTCGGCTTCGTCGCTGAAATCTTCAAAATTATCAATGAAGATATAGACTGGTCGGCTAATCGCTTGCTGCGCGAATGCCTGACATTCGATTTGAAGATTTTCAATCAGCGGTGTCATTTGATCGATTTCGCTGACGGTTTGCAAGACGTGCGGCAAATCAGCAAGGCTACGTTTGCCACCATACTTGAAGAAGCGTCCCCGCGTATCGATTAAGACCATTGCAACCTGATCTGGTGTATAACGATCAGCGAGCGAGAGCACCCAGTTGTAGAGCAAGGTGGTTTTACCCGAGATTGGCGGCCCGGCAATCGCCGCGTGTGGCCCAATCTTCTTGAGATCGTACATTGCTGGCATCAGGTTATTGCTTTGGCCAATCACACTCCAAATGACCTTGCCTTCAGCAATTTTGTTGGTTTCGTCAAGCATTTCGCGCAATGGCACAATTTGTGGCAGAATCTGAATCGGATCAGGTGTGCTGCGCATGCCACCAAGTTGTTCGACTTTGGCTTGCATCATCATGCCCATCAGATCGAGTTCTTCTGCCTCGCTGCGCTGGTCGCGTCCATCGGTGGCTATTAAGCCGACTGGCAATGTCGATTGGAACAACAATGGGCGCTTGCCAACCCGAATATAGCCACGGCCTGGAATATCGCCAAATTCAATTGCGCCACGACCAACAATATCCATATAGCGGTCATGCTGGCCTTGTTTGAAGGTAATTCGTTCACCAAACAAGCTACCAAATCGACTTGACATATTATTTGGGAAGTTGGCAGTAACGATAAAGGCAATCCCAACGCTCAGCGAGCGCCGTACCAACGGAATCAAGACTGATTCTTCGACCGAATCGTAGTTTTCGTGAACGATTGCAATATTATCAATTGCGATGACAATCGCTGGCAGTGCTTGATCCGGGAACTGATGGTTGTATTCATAGATGGTATTGACCCCGGCATCGCTAAAGATTTGTTGGCGTTCGCGGGTCAAACGTTCCATCTTGCTGAATAAACGCAGCATTTGTTCTTCAAAGGTCTCGTCATCGGCGTAGATCAATGCGCCAATGTGTGGCAAGTTGCGCAAACTGCGGAAGTTGCGTCCACCCAAATCGACCACATAAGCGTGGAGCTCATCAGGGCTGTGAGTTGCCGCCAAGCCTGCAATAATCGAGCGTAGCAACGAGGTCTTGCCCCAACCAGAGTCGCCATAGATTGCTAGGTGGTTGGTGGTGAAATCAAAGACGAATGGCATTTGGGTTGCTTCATTGGGATCATCAACCAACAACGCTGCTGTGCGCATGGCTTCAGTTTCCCAATTGATGCCTGGCCAGAGCCGTTCGGTATCACCGTTAATCCAGTCGGTAACGGCTGGTTGGAAGACGATGATGCTATTGTCTTTGGCATTGATAATTGGTGATTGTAACGTCACGCGTTCGGGCAAGAAATTTGGCCATGGTTTCGGCGTTGGTTGGAAATTAACCAACTCACGCGAAATTTGCACCACGGTATCGAACAGCTTGGGCGTATCTTCGCTGGTTGATACTGGTTCTGGCTCGCGTTCAGGCCACAATACAAGCGCTTCGCGATCGTCAACTTGGCTTTCGCCGGTATATGAAACCTGAATCAGTTCAAGGTTTTCGTTGCCGATTTGCAAATAGCCACGGCCTGGCATGCCGTTGGGCAGGAAGGCTGCATCGGGCTTGCGCAAGAGTTCGCGGCTGGTATCGGGCTGTTCAACCCGTAAACAGAGCCGCAACTTGATATTAGCCCGCATTTGGTCGGTAACACCCTTGGGCTGTTGTGACGCCAGCAAGAGGTTGACCCCTTGCGCCCGCCCAACCCGGGTGATACTTTCCAACGAAGGCAAGTATTCAGGGTTAGAATCGAACATTTCGGCGTATTCGTCGATGATGATGAACAAGTGGGGATATGCGCCAAACTCTGGCTTTTTGTGGAAGCCACGTTCGCGATATTCCACAATATCCTTCGTGCCAGTCATCGCATTCAGCGCTTGACGGCGACGAATTTCTGCATCAATCGAGGTGAACATGCGATCGACCGCCGACTTATTCAAGTTGGTCACGATGTCCACACAATGCGGCATGTTTTCAAAGGGCTTGAAGGCACCGCCCCCTTTGAAGTCGACCAAGACGAAGTTGAGAATATCGGGCGAGTAATTCAGTGCCAGACCAACAATCAAGGTCATCAGCAATTCCGATTTACCAGCCCCAGTACCCCCAGCGACCATCCCGTGAACACCGTCGCGCTTGGCTTCAAGTTGCAGCGTGCGGGGCCGATTGCCTGAGACAATCCCCGAACATGCGGCCAACCAACCAGCTTGTTTGCCAGTGCCAGCGTTGTATTCCCATGTTTTGGCGGTAGCTTCTTTGAGTTCTTCCACGAATGGACGATCACCACGGCCAATATTGTGCATTTCTTGTAATACTTGGCGATAGGATGAACTCTTAGGCAAAGCCGCAATACCCAATGGTGGTTGGTACTTGCCTGGATTATTGGCGATATGTGCATTCATATGCTTGCCGATAACCCGAATTTGTCCAGCCTCACCGCGAATTTGTAGTTTCTCGGTCACTTGTGGTTGACCATCAGCGCCCAGGACATCGGCTTTGCCAATCGTGCCTGGTGGCAAGGCAATGTGATAGCTGAGCGCATCACGCCCAACCTTGGCAGCACCACGACCTGGAATTTCTTCAACTTCTGCTAGCCGTGCACCAACAATCGCCGAATAATCGCCTGCATCAGAGATGCGGAAGGTTAAGCGCTCGGTGAAGAGGCTATACAACTTACTTGACAGAATATTCAAGCGACTTGCCGTAATCAAAATGTGTAAGCCATAGGCTTTACCTTGGCGCGCCAAGGCCACAAATGCTTCGAGCAAGTTGTTGGCATCATTATTCTTATCATCGCCAAAGGTTTCGATATATTCGCCGAAGTTATCGATAGCAACCAAGATTGCTGGTTTAGGTTTAGCAGCGTTTTGGCTATTGTATTCAGCGAGCGTTGAAACGCCTGCATCGCTAAACAGCTTCTTGCGTTCATCGACGACGTTATTCAATTCGCGCCAAAGCTGCTGAATTCGTTCTTCATAGCCTTGTTCGTCGGGCAGAATGACTGTCCCAACGTGGGGAATTGCCCGCAACACTTCAAGGTTACGGCCACCAAGGTCGAGCACATGGGCATTGAATTCGTTAGGCGAGTGGGTGGCCGCCAAACTCAAGACCATGGAACGAATCATGGTTGTTTTACCCCAACCAGAAGCCCCAAACACGACTGCATGGCCTTTGTTGAAGTCAATAATCAATGGCATCTGACGGGCGTTGCCTGGGTCATCGAGCAAACCAACAATCGCCCGCATCGCAACGTGATTCCAATCAATTCCAGTCCATTGACCTTTGTCCTCAAACCAATCACCAACAAAGGCGTTGACCGCGATTCGTTGGGAGCGACCGAGGGTCATCAATGGTAAATAGGTTTTATCGACATAACGTGGATTAAGCAATTGTTCGAAGGTAATCGCATCGGGCAATGGTGCTGGCCATGGCGTTTGAGGCCGTGGTCGTGGCTTGAGCAATTCCTGCGACATATTGACGATCAGTTCATAGAATTTGGCTTTGGTGCCATCGGCAGCCACCGCATAATCGTATGACTCACCAGTGTACGAAACCTGAATCAGGTCAAGATTTTCGTTGCCAACTTGGAGATAGCCACGGCCTGGCATGCCGCTTGGCAAGAAGGCTGCGTCCGAGCGCCGCAACATTTCGCGGCTGGTTTCAATATCTTCAACCCGCAAACAGATCCGATACTTGATGTTGGCCCGCATCTGGTCGGTAACCCCAATTGGCCGTTGTGAGGCCAGCAAGAGGTTAACCCCGATTGAACGTCCAACCCGGGTGATACTTTCCAATTCATCGCGGAATTCAGGCGTATCACTGATCATTTCTGCATACTCGTCAATGATGATGAAGAGATGCGGGAATGGTCCCCATTGTGGGTCGAGGTGGAAGCCCTTCGAGCGATATTCAACAATATCTTTGGTGCCTGTGCGTGCATTCAGCGATTGACGACGGCCCATTTCCGAATTGATCGCCGTAAACATCCGGCGCACCCGGGCTTTGTTCAAGTTGGTGACCAAATCAACCGTGTGCGGCATATCCTTGAAGGGATCGAACGCACCACCACCCTTGTAGTCAACCAGAATAAAGTTGAGGATGCTTGGGTCATAGCGCACGGCCAAGCCGATGATCAAGCTCATCAGCAATTCCGATTTACCAGCCCCAGTACCCCCAGCGATCATCCCGTGAACGCCATCTTTTTTGGCTTCGAGTTGCAGTGTGCGTGGCCGGTTGCCCGACATCACGCCAATCGTAACTTTGAGCCAATCGGCATTTTCGGGCTTGATGCTATCTTCCCATGCTTCATGCATCAGGCTATTCAACTGTGGCCGTAAATCTGCATCAAAGCGAATATCACGGCTCAGCATGGTCGCATACATTTCGGGCAGCATCGATTTGAACAGAATCGCCTTCGGCATTGCATCGACACGCCGTGGCTTGAGATAGTTTTTGCCACTGGTGCGTGCATAATCGCTCATAAATTGAGCTAATTGGTCGATTTCTTTCATTTCGATGGTTGAGTCGAGCGATCCATCGCTGCTAATTCCCGCCGATACAGCAACTTGGAAGCTGAGTGGTTGTGGCCCAACTTTGGTATAGCCACGGCCTGGAATGTCATTGATATCGTCAACCCGACCGCCAACGATCGCCCGATATTCGGTGTTATCGCTGAGCTTCAAGGTATAGCGCTCGGTGAAGAGGCTAAAGATTTGGTTGGATAGCTCAGCCATACTGTTAATCGTAATGATAAAGTGAATTGCATAAGGCTTAGCTTGGCGCGCAATCGAAATCAGCTTATCGAGCACGCTTTCAACGTTGCTATCTGGGCCTTCACCGAAGGTTTCGGTAAATTCGGCAAAATTGTCGATTGCAACCAGAATTGCTGGCTGAGGATTGTTTGGCGTAATGGCGTTGTATTGGTAGATATCGGCAATCCCAGCATCGTTGAGCAAGAGTTTTCGCGCATCAACAATATCGTTGATTTCGCGCAGCAATTGTTCAACTCGCTCTTCATAGCCTTCACCATCGGGAATAATCACCGCACCTGAGTGAGGTAATTTATCCAAAACGCTGAAGTTACGCCCACCCAAATCGAGAATGTACATGTGCATCTGATTGGGCGAGTGGGTCGCGGCCAAGCTCATCAACATTGAGCGCAGGAAGGTAGTTTTACCCCAACCAGAGCCGCCAAAGACCACTGCATGACCACGTGGGAAGTCGACCGTCAAGGGTAATTGCTTGGCGGCGTAGGGATTATCGATCAAGCCAACGACTGGGCGCATTGCATATTCACGCCAGTTCAGATCTTCGACCCAGCCTGAGCTACCATTGATCCATTTGTTCAAAGCAGGATTGAGGGTTAGCTCATGCTCACGTGGCAGGCCAACCATAATCTCATCGATACCTAAGAGATATTCTTCAAAGGTAACTGCATTAACATTCGGATCATCGGAGATCAAATGTTGGGTCAAAGCCAATTCGCGTGGCAAGAAGTTGGGCCACGGTGCGCGTTGAATTGGAATATTGTTATCACGTGACAAGGCATCGAGCGTCGTCACGATCACTTTATACAATTCTGGCGGGCTTTGATCTTGGGTATCAATCCCTGGATCAACCCCTTCAGCACGCCGGCGATCAGGCCAGATAACTTTTTCTTGCGAAACTGAATTGGGATCGACATATGGATCACCAGTGTAGGCCACTTGGATCAGTTCAATTTCTTCGTTGCCAACTTGGAGATAACCACGACCTGGAATCCCTGTTGGCAAGAAGGCAGCATCTGAGCGACGCAACATTTCGCGGCTTTCGCCCTGAGTTTCCACCCGCAAACTAATCCGGAATTTGATGTTCGAACGCATTTGGTCGGTGATCCCGCTAGGCCGTTGAGCTGCGAGAATCAACGAAACGCCTAACGAACGCCCAATCCGCGTGATACTTTCCAATTCGCCCCGATATTCAGCCCGATCGGCAATCATTTCGGCAAACTCGTCGATGATGATAAACAGATAGGGATAGGGATAGTGGGTATTATGGAAATTCTTTTTGCGATATTCGACGATATTTTTGGTATCAGTTTCGTTATTCAAGACTTGGCGGCGTTGCATTTCCGACTTAATTGCCGTAAACATCCGGGTTACGCCATCGCCTGCCAAGTTGGTGATGATATCGACACAGTGAGGGAGTCGTTCAAATTCCTTGAATGCGCCACCACCCTTGTAGTCAACCAAAACAAAGTTGACCACTGACGGATCGTAGGTTACTGCCATCACCGCAATCAGCGAGATCAGCAACTCCGATTTACCCGAACCGGTACTCCCAGCAACCATCCCGTGAACACCGTCACGTTTGGATGAGAAGACCAAGGTACGGGTTTTATTCCCCGACATGCGGCCAACTTTGGCACGCAGCCAGTTGGCATATTTTGGTTGGGTGCTACGTTGCCAATTCTTAACCGCATCGATTTTGAGTTCATCGAGTGAGCTATAGCCCATGAGGTCAAAGAAGGCAACTCCATCGGCGAGGTTAGCTCCAGCGCTTTGGCGCAGGTTAAGCGTTGATAATTCTTCGGCCAATTTGCGTGATTCATCGCGATTGACGATATTATCGGCAGCCCCGATATAGCGGAAGGTATTGACCCCCTGCTCGGCATAGCGGAAGAATAATTGTTGATGTTGGGCTTGTTTACTGTTGGTTGCTGGGGTGGTACGTTCAATTTCGATCACCGATTTACAACCACCAGGTACTTTGCTCCGTTCTGGCACAAGGAAGATCACCGCAGCGCCAAGCTGTGGGCCTTCTTCGATCAAAATTGAGAGCGCTGCATCCGATTCGATATCGCGTAAGCGCTCGCCAGCTTTTTCATACATATCGAGCAAGTCAACCACCAGCAACATAAATGGTAAGCCTGGGTTGCCACGGCCCGAATTATTATTATTTTCTTCGTTATCTTCCATGCGCATCTTACGTTGCGATAGAATTTTACGAATGCCTTCCATGTATTGATCTAATTCATCGCCTTCATCATCGCCATCATCAGCAACTTCTTTAATTTCGCTGACAAAACAGAGTTGTTCATACTCGCCTGGCTGACAGTGCGGCAAGGTTTCGACCCAATCCCACTCGTTATATTTCGAAGCCAACACATATAAGCGTGTATCTGAGGGTGAGTGAAACACGGCATAATGGGCTAAGATCGAGCGAATTGATTCGTAGACTGCATCACGATCGCCTGCAATTCCCAACGCATGGGTAGTTGGCGTAATCGGCGTCGTTTTTTCTTTGCCATCGCTTTCGTCTTCAGATTTATGCCGTAGCGTGATGATGATTGGAATATTGGAGACATAGCGTGAATCGGCATCAAGCTTCATTGCTTCACGGGCAAGCATGCTGCTAAAGTCGCCACCACTTTTCATCTCATAAACCACGGTGGATGGCAATGTGCCCATGCCAAGCCGGACGGCCCCGAAGTCATCATCAGAAACCCGTCGTTCCCAAATGCGCGCATTTGAGCGCAGGGTGCGTTCAGGCTTTTCTAAATCGTGTTTTGCATCGGTAATAACCTTGATCGTGTTCGGTGTATCAGGATAGTTATAACGATAAAAACGGCGTTGCAAATCGTGGTAGCCGTGCATATCCTTATTTAATTCAACGATGCGTTCGTGAAATTGGCGTTCGCGCTCTAGGCGTTGCTGCTTTTCGCGAATAAACGAATAAATTGAGAACCCTGTGGATGCCAACACCGATAAGGCCATGGGGATTAAGGATTAACGCTCCACTACCGCCACCACGTCCCCCGAACATTGTTACGAAGACATAGCCTACAATCATCGTCATCGGCATAGCGACCTGAATCAGTTTGGAAACCCCATCTTGAGGATTTTCTGGTGGAGTCGGGATTTCGAACCTATTAAAAGGTAGCTCTGGTTGAATCCGTGGAGGACGATCTATCATTTGGATAGAGTTTTTCATCGGTGCATCTCCAAAATTCCGCCCATCGATCAGTCACTGATCGGATCTGATGTTGAACACACTCTAAAAAATGGCACGAGGAGAGAATTTGCGTTGAGCTGGTGTAACGTGCCAACTATACCATACAAACCTATATTTCGGCTAGTGGTTGACAGCTTTTGAATAAATGAGTAGAGTAGTGCCAACAATCCTCGCCTAGCAATCCATGTTACGGTACGATAGAGCCGTAATCTGGTTTCCCGTGACTACCCATGGAACGGAGTAAGCGCCCATGAAACAGGTATGTCTGTTATGTGAACGAACATCGTTTGATAATAATTTGTATTGTCAAGAAGTTTATTGTCAAGCTGAAAAATCGCCAACAATTCTCGGATATGGAAAATGGCTGGGCGATATTGAAATCGTGCGGCCTGTTGTTGTTCTACGCTCCTCAGTTTTATACGAAGCGAGCCATCAAAAAGAACGGGTGTTTCTTGAAAGTAGCCCACGTTGGCAGCGAAAATACTGAGCGCTTGAAACGTGAAGCCGAATTTCTTAAAACAATTCGGGTTGCCAACGAACGTAATACCTTCTTGCCAAATTGGCGGCCACCCTATGCCAACGCTACCGTAAGCGCTCAAACCGAAGCCTATGGCCGGGCCATGCTCGGTGACCATCTTTTCTACTATTATTTGTCAGATTTCTTTGCTGGCGAATCGTTGCGCGATGCACTCACCAAAAACCCGCAAATGTGGGTCAACCATATTGGTTGGTTGGTGATGCGTTTATCATCATCGATTGCGCTGTTGCAAAGCAAAGGGGTATTACATTTCGGCATAAACCCCGATTCGTTATTAGTTCATTTTGAAGATAACCCTTCGGTGCCAACTATTCACTTGCTCGATTTGGGCATTGCGAGCACGCCCCAAAATATCAACAACGATTGGTATTCGTTTATGGTACCGCCAGCCTACACCGCGCCCGAAATTATGCAACCTCACCTCCAAAAACCAAGCTACGCGACTGATGTCTATGGGTTGGGCTTGATTTTGTATGAAATGTTGGTTGGCGTTCCGGCCTATCCTTTCAAGCTCAAAAGTGACGAAGAGGTTTACCAAGCTGTTCTGAAAAACCATCATGTTAATATGAACCGGACTGCCGACGTGCGGGCAATTGCTGAGCTGGCAGTGCGCATGGTTGATACCCAGGTAGCAACACGCCCCCAGAACGCGGCCCAGGTTGTGCAAGAATTGCTTAAGCTGTTTGGCGAAGTACCAACCGCTAAAAAAAGCCGCTGGCCCAGCCTCAACACAATTTTAATTATCGTGATTAGTCTGCTGACGGTGGCATTTTTGATTACCTTCTTCGTAACCTTGAACCAGTTGAACATTATTTAAGCGCTGTAGTGCTTGCAGAGCAGGGTTTGCGCCCTGCTCTTTTTTTAGTGCTTAAATTCAAACCGACCATGCAAGTGCATGATCGGTTTGAAATACTGGGTAAAATGACTGGGATAGGGAACTAGCCGAAACGGCCTGAAGCGGTGAAGTCTTGGTTTTGGAAGTTCTTGATGGCGGTATTGACATCTTGAGTGATTTCAATACATTTTTCAGCCATCTTTTCAATCAGCGGGCGTTGTTGATCGATGTAGTTTGCGATAGCTGCGCCACCAACCAAACCGATGAACGCGGTAGCTTTGAGAGTGGTTGAAAGCACTTCCAATACTTTACATACAGTCTTCAAAACTTGTCCAACCGTATTGATGGTCTTAGCAATTTTTGCTACTTCAGGAACCATCATCTCAATTTTTGCTGCTGCCATGAACTGGCCTCCTTAAATCTGATCTTTAAGAATTCAATGTCAAAACTAGTAGAACTTGGCGATGCTGCGCAATTTTGAGTTGACCAAACCACGAGCGGTGCTATCAGCACGGTCGATCAAATCGCGAGCTTTGCCCAAGTTGCTGTGGTAGCTGGTGATGCCAGTCCCAATCCGTGAGATTTGAGGACTCAATAAGCTTTTCAATTCTTCTTGGAAAGCCAGTGAGCCTTCACCCTTCCAAGAAGCATCAACTGAGCCAAGGATTTGCTTGATTGGAGCCAAGGCTTGTTCTTGGATGACATTGAATTGTTGCATCAATTGTTGTAGAACGCTTTCCAACACTTTGCGAGCTAAGCGCATCAAGAAACTTTTCATGGATAAACTCCTCAATTAGGTATAAAAAGAGCCGATTACAATTAGAAGGTGCTTTTCGCGCCACCATCAGCTGCATCCATTGCGGCCATAGCGTTCTTGATGTCGCCTTGGATTTCGGTCATCTTGGCAGCCAATTTAGCCAATGATGGAGCCATCATACCAGTCAAGACATCGACAAATTCGCTACCAGCGTCGCCTTTGAGGGCTTCGTCAATGCTGTTGGCAATTGCCAAAACTTCTTGGGTTACATCTTGTACTTGCTCGTGAGCTTTGCCAAATGTTGCTTGGGCTTGCTCCATTGTCGCACGATCATATTTCATTTTATCGGCCATGAGAGGACCTCCTTAATAAAACTAATTTAGATTTAGACTTTCCAAGATTTGAAGATTGCCGAAGCTTCGTCTTCGTGTTGTTGGAAGGTATTCTTGATTTCAACGCTGGTTGATTGGAAGGTGTTGAAAGCTTGAATCAAGCGATTGAAGGCTGGAGTCATTTCACCTTGCCATTCGCTTTGATATTTTGATGCTGCATCCCCAACCCATTTTTCTTGCAAGGTTTGTGAAAGTTGGTTGAGGGTTTGCAACAATTGTTGCACGTTTTGGGAAAGTTTACCAAAACGTTGAGCAACTTGGTCGACGACTTCTTTGTCAATTTGTACGGTTTCTGCTGCCATTGAGAAATCCTCCTTGTGTGTTCGGAGCCAAGTTGGCTGCACTGTGGCACACAACCTTAGTGCTTGCGAGTTATATCAATCTGACGAAAGTAGTTGGCTGAACCTTTCCTTTTGTGCTTGAGTGATATGACGTGCGACCGATTATTGCTAATAGTTGAATTGTCCTTGGCTGCCAAAGGTTGTTTGTAGTTCCGCAAGTGCCTGCTTCTAACACCATCAGCCCAACAGTATCGCTTTTGTATAAAAAGACCAAATAGGGGTTTATCGATTGTTATTGCCACCAAAGCGATCGGTTGTTACAAAAACTAGCCTAATCAACTAAATCCGTATCCGTCGAGAAACAAGTTTCTTTGATTAGTTGTTTTGGTGCTTACTGAGTGTGCCTGCTCTAACCAAATACATTCTCTCACCCCATGTATTTAGCTATTGCAACGTTGTAATGCTATTTGCTTCACACAAACATCGATTGCCAACTGCGGATGAATTCGTACTCAGAGTGTACAAAACCAATTTGCTCTTGTCAAGAGCTTTTTTTATGGTTTTTCCCACCAATATCGAAATTGGTTAGGAGTGTTGTACTATCACTGGCCTATAAACAGTGCTCGATTGTTAATCATAGCGCCTTCGCGACCTTCGAAAATGGTTATGGTTTGAATTCATTCTGTCATTTAGTATTGCTTGCATTTGATGAGCTACCCTGCTAGCTAGCTAATGGCCTACCCCAAGTCCTGGGACCTTTAGGATTAAGCTGATTTTGAGTTTTTTGCTTGGCTAATGTATAACCGGTTTAATGCTTGTTAAATCAATTGCTTGCTGCAATTGACGATTTTGGTTTGATTGACGGCTTATCAGGCTTCTGCTACAGTACAGCCTACAATTTTTTTTATTCGTCTGAGGCCAAGTTGTCGTAACTTGGTTGCAAAATTGGGGAAAGCCCGGTGAGATTCCGGCACTGTCGCGCAACGGTATGGCTTGATGCTAAGTCCGAATGCCCACTCAGCTCGAAATGATCGAGATGTCCCTTCGCGTCAAAGGGGGTGATCATTGCCGCTTGCAATTAATGCCCATGGGCTGCTGCCTATGGTTTGGTAATGGTTTATGCCTGTTCCGCTAAGGAGCAGGCATTTTTTTATTTAGCCCACAAAGGATATTTATGAATGCGATCGAGGTCGAGGCCGTCGCCTCTACTGAGCAGGCTCTATGGCTTTATCAACTGCTTGTTGAAGCGTGTATTGCCTATCCACAAACAACTGACGCTGCTACTCTCTGGCAAGCTGCGAGTTTGGGTTTTTATCCCACTATGCATGCTGCCGAGCAATTACAGGCCTGTATTTTGACCGCCCGTAGCTTGATTGAGTCGGAGCCAGATTATAGTTTTGTGGCCGCCGCACTCTTGGCTAGCCAGCTTTATTATGAGGTTTTTGGCGAATATTTGGCTGCGCCTGCGGTAGCGCTGCGGTATGCAACTGCCTTTACAAACTATATTCAGGCTGGAATTAACCAAGGGTTGCTTGATCCGGCACTTGCAGATTTTGATTTGGAGCGCTTGGCTAGCGCAATTGTGCCTGAACGCGATGCATTATTTGCCTATCCTGGCCTGCAAACGCTGTATGATCGCTATTTTATCCAATGGCAAGGCTTGCGCCGTGAGTTACCCCAAATCTTTTGGCTGCGGGTGGCAATGGGCTTGGCTTTGAATGAGGCTGATCGCGAAACTCAAACAATTCGTTTTTATGAGCTGCTCTCGCAATTTCACTTTACGTCGGCCACACCGACGTTATTTAATGCCGCCACAACCCACCCCCAATTATCGTCGTGTTATCTCTCGACGGTCGGCGATGATCTTGAGGCGATTTTTGGTGCGATCAGCGATAACGCTATGCTTTCGAAGTGGGCTGGCGGTTTAGGCAACGATTGGACTCCAGTCCGAGCGCTTGGTGCGCCAATTCATGGCACCAATGGCGTGAGTCAAGGCGTAATTCCCTTTCTCAAAATCGTTAATGATACGGCGATTGCAGTCAATCAGGGCGGCAAGCGCAAAGGTGCGGTCTGTGCTTATCTCGAAGCGTGGCACGCCGATATTGAAGATTTTCTCGATTTGCGCAAACCAACTGGCGATGAGCGCCGCCGCACCCACGACATGCACACAGCCTTGTGGATTCCAGATTTGTTGATGGAACGGGTGTTGAGCAATGGCCCATGGACGTTGTTCTCGCCTGATGAAGTGCCTGATTTACACGATTTGTATGGACAAGCGTTTGTGATACGTTACGCCGAGTATGAAGCCATGGCCGCTCAGGGCTTGCTGAGCTCAGCGCGCCAGGTTGAGGCAGTGGCGCTTTGGCGCAAGATCTTGACACGCTTGTTTGAAACTGGCCATCCTTGGATTACTTGGAAAGATGCTGCTAACCTGCGTTCACCGCAAGATCACGTTGGGGTGATTCATAGCAGCAATTTGTGCACTGAAATTTTGCTCAATACCTCGGCTGATGAGATTGCGGTCTGTAATCTTGGCTCGATCAATCTCGCTGCGCATATTTGTGATGGCTCGCTTGATCTTGAAAAATTGCGCACCACGGTTACAACAGCAGTGCGCATGCTTGATAACGTGATTGATATTAATTTTTATCCTCGCCCGCAAGCCGCCCACGCCAATGCCCGCCATCGGCCAATTGGGCTGGGTTTGATGGGCTTTCAAGATGCTTTGTATAGCTTGAATATTGGCTATGCCAGCCAAGCGGCGGTCGAATTTGCCGACCGTTCGATGGAAGCAATTGCCTATTTTGCAG
This sequence comes from uncultured Chloroflexia bacterium, assembly GCA_963767035.1. Taxonomy (GTDB): domain Bacteria; phylum Chloroflexota; class Chloroflexia; order Chloroflexales; family Herpetosiphonaceae; genus Herpetosiphon. The sequence continues at coordinate 54,929 of CAVYBW010000001.1, forward strand.
TTGCAGCTTCGATTGAGCTGGCCCGCGAACGCGGCGCTTATCCTAGTTTTGGTGGCTCAAAATGGGATCGTGGCATTTTGCCAATCGATAGTTTGGCGATCTTGGCCGAACAGCGCACTACCAAACCTGAGCTTGATCACAGCAGCCATTACGATTGGCAACCGCTGCGCCAAGCCTTGGCTGAGCATGGCATTCGCAACAGCAATTTGTTGGCGATTGCGCCGACCGCCACGATTGCTAATATCGTTGGCACTAGCCAATCGATTGAGCCGACCTATCGCCATTTGTATGTCAAAAGCAATCTTTCGGGCGATTTCACGACCGTCAATCGGGCGTTGGTCGATGCGCTCAAAGCTCGCGGTTTGTGGGATGCCGATTTGCTGGCCGAATTGAAATATTACGATGGCGCAATCAGCCAAATTGCGCGTATTCCAGCTGAACTCAAGGCCCAATTTCTTACCGCCTTCGAGATTGCCCCCGAATGGCTGATTGCCTGCGCAGCACGGCGCCAAAAATGGATTGATATGGGCCAATCGCTGAATTTGTATGTGGCTGAAACTAGCGGCAAACGCCTGAATGAGATTTATTTGACGGCTTGGCGCATGGGCTTGAAAACAACCTACTACCTGCGCACGCTCGCTGCGACCCAAATTGAAAAATCGACCTTGGATATTAATCGCTTTGGGGTGCAACCGCGCTGGATGCGTAATCTCAGCGAATCATCCAGCGTGCTTGTGAACGATAACGTTTGCCCAATCGACGACCCCAGTTGCGAAGCCTGTGAGTAGCGAGGAAACCAGTATGACTGAACAATTTGGCCGCTTTAATGCTAGTGATAAACGCTTGATCAATTGTAATCAAGTTGATGTGAACCAACTAATGCCGTTGCGTTATGGCTGGGCGTGGGAACATTATCTCAATGGTTGTGCTAACCATTGGATGCCGAATGAAGTTGCGATGACTGGCGATATTGCAATTTGGCGCTCGAATACGTTATCTACTGATGAACGTTTGATGGTGCTGCGTAATTTAGGTTTTTTTGCGACTGCTGAAAGTTTGGTTGGCAATAATATTGTTTTGGCAATCTTTCGGCATATTACTAATGCAGAATGTCGTCAATATTTGTTGCGTCAAGCCTTTGAGGAAGCGATTCATACCCATGCATTTTTACATATTGTCGAGAGTTTGGGCTTGAATGAGCGTGAAATCTTCAATATGTACCATGAAATTCCAGTTATTAGCCAAAAAGACCAATTTGAGATGCAATTAACTGCGGCGGTGCTTAACCCACAATTTAGCACCGAAACCCTCGCCGGCATGCAAACATTTGTCAAAAATCTGATTGGCTATTATGTAATTATGGAAGGTATTTTCTTCTACAGCGGTTTTGCCATGCTACTTTCATTGCATCGTCGCAATGTATTAACTGGGATTGGCGAACAGATTCAATATATTTTGCGTGATGAAACGATTCATTTGAACTTTGGGGTTGATTTGATTAACGGCATCAAAGCTGAAAATCCAGCAATTTGGACGAATGAATTTCAAGCTGAGATTGTACAATTAATTCGCCAAGCAGTTGAATTAGAAGCCCAATATGCTGCTGAATGCTTGCCACGTGGTGTTATGGGCTTGCATGCGGCAATGTTCCGCGATTATGTGCAATATATCGCCGACCGCCGCTTACAACGGATTGGTTTGGCGCAGCAATATGGCTCACAAAATCCATTTCCATGGATGAGTGAAACGATCGATCTGACCAAGGAGAAGAATTTCTTTGAGACGCGGGTCACTGAATATCAATCAGCGGCCAGCCTAGAATGGGATTAAGCATGAATTTTCAAACGACAGTAGTGGGCTATCCACGGGTTGGCGTTGGCCGCCCATACAAGCAGGCCTTGGAACGATTTTGGGCTGGTAAGCTCGATGAGGCTGGTTTTCGGGCTGCGATCAACGATCTGCGACGTGATCGCTTGGCGACGCAAGCCCAGCGCTTGGATCTGGTGCCAGTTGGCGATTTTAGTTTGTATGACCATGTATTGGATACAGCGCTCATGCTGGGGGCAGTCCCAACGCGCTTTGGCAAGCTTGATGCGAATAATTTACAAGGCTATTTTGCCATGGCGCGAGGCCGCAATGGCGTGCCAGCCTTAGAAATGACCAAGTGGTTTGATACTAATTATCATTATTTAGTGCCAGAAGTGCCAGCACACTGGGAATTGCAAGCCAATTTGGTGTTGGAACAACTGCGCTTTGCCCAGAACATAATTGGTGCCAAAGCGCGACCGGTGTTGCTTGGGCCTTGGACATTTTTGCGCTTGGCACGGTTGAGTGGGACTGAATTGGTCAAACAGCTGGAACAATTAACCCCAATCTATGCCCAAATTGTACGTGAATTGAATGCATGTGATGTGGCATTTATTCAATGCGACGAGCCAGGATTGGTTGGCGATGTAACTGAGGAAGAATGGCAAGCCTTTGCCGCTTGTTATCGCGAGTTGAGCAAGCATGGCAAACTTGTGGTGCAAAGCTATTATGGCGATGTTACGCCGTGGTATCGTGAGCTGTGTCGTTTGCCAATCCATGGCTTGGGTTTGGATTTGGTGCAAGGCCAAGCCAATTGGGCCGCGATTCAATATCATGGCTTTCCACAGGATAAAATTCTGTTGGCAGGTGTGGTTAATGGTCGCAATGTTTGGCGCAGCGATTTAGCCGATTTGCAGGCTAAAATTAGCGGATTAAGCGAATTCGTCGCGCCCGAACGCTTGATTCTGAGCAGTTCATGTTCGTTATTGCACTTGCCCGAAACCGTGACTGCTGAACGCAAGTTGCCGGTTGAGGTCAGCAGCGGCTTGGCCTTTGCCCAAGAACGTTTGGCCGAATTGGAATTATTGGCTCAAGCCTTGCGCAATGGCGTTGCGAGCGTTCAAGCGACTTGGGATGCGGCAGTTGCCTCGCGCCAGCAATGGCTTGATGGAGCGGGACGAGTGGTGCCAGCAGTGCGTGAGCGCAGCGCTGCTTTGGGTGCTACAACGCCAGCCCGTTTGATCTATGCTGAACGGGTGCCATTGCAACAGGCCAGATTGAATTTGCCACTTTTGCCAACCACCACGATTGGTTCGTTTCCTCAAACGGCGGCTTTGCGCAAAGCTCGGGCTGAGGCTAAGCGCAATCCCACGGGTTATGCCGCAACAATTCAAGCCGAAATTGCCCATGTAATTGCGCTGCAAGAGCAATGGGAACTTGATGTGCTGGTGCATGGCGAGCCAGAGCGTAACGATATGGTGCAATTTTTTGCCGAACACTTGGCCGGCTATATCGCAACGAATGAGGGTTGGGTTCAAAGTTATGGCAGCCGTTGTGTGCGCCCACCGGTGATTGCTGGCGATGTTTATCGCACGGCGGCTTTGAGCGTTACCGAAACCGCCTATGCCCAATCGCTGACCAAGCGACTAGTTAAGGGCATGTTGACCGGGCCTGTCACCATGTTGCAATGGAGCTTTGTGCGCGATGACCTGCCACGGAGCGAGGTTGCGGCGCAAATTGGCCTTGCTTTGCGTGATGAAGTGGCCGATTTAGAGGCAGCTGGGATCAATATTATCCAAATTGATGAGCCAGCGTTTCGCGAGGGCTTGCCTTTACGGCGCGGTGAATGGCAAGTTTACCTCGATTGGGCGGTGCGGGCCTTCCGAATTGCCACCAGCGAGGCGGCAGCTAGCACCCAAATTCATACCCATATGTGTTATAGTGATTTCAACGACATCATCGGCGCGATTGCCGCACTTGATGCTGATGTGATTAGCATTGAAGATGCCCGCAGCGCTGGCTCATTGTTGGCTGGCTTGGAAGGGCGCTATCAGCAACAAATTGGGCCTGGCGTGTATGATATTCACAGCCCTAATATTCCCACCATTGAACAATTGATTGCCCGGATTCAGCAATTACTCAACTATTTGCCAGCTGCTCAATTATGGATCAACCCTGATTGTGGTTTGAAAACCCGAACCTATGCCGAGGTTGAGGCCGCTTTGCAAGCCATGGTTGTTGCAACCAAGCACATTCGTAGCCAAATTAACTAAAAACTCGTGAGTTTGATTAATCCGATCTGATCAAGCTGTGCGTATGAAGGTGCTAGTTGTAGCTAGCACCTTCGTTTTTTTAGAGTTATGTCGGTTAATCAATAATCAACATTCTATTCACAAGTTGGGGATTGATGTGGCGTATAATTGAAGTTAGTTAATCGAACCTATAGAATGAAAGGACATTTGAAACGTGTGGAAAGACATTTTTGATATTCTGCAAATTGTATTTCTTTTGGTGTTTCTCGAAGGAATTCTTTCGATTGATAATGCCGCAGTTTTAGGCGCGATGGTCGCGCATTTACCCCAAGATCAGCCGATTCCATGGCCAAAATGGCTGCAATGGATGCAAGGCCATGGGGAACGCTTTTTGGGCATGCAACAGGCCGCAGCATTGAAAGTTGGCTTGATTGGAGCCTATGTTGGCCGTGGTTTAATGTTGGCGATCGCCTTTATCATTACCGAAAATCCATGGGTTTTGGCTATCGGCTCAGGCTATCTGGTCTGGTTGAGTGTCAATCACTTTGCTCATTTGCATCGGCGTGATCAAGCTAGTGAGAATGGTGAAGTGAAACCACGGGTTACCGGCTTCTGGCAAACTGTGTTAATTATTGAGATGATTGACCTTGCATTTAGCCTTGATAATGTGGTCGTGGCAGTGAATGCTGATCCGCAAAAGCGCTTTTGGGTGATTGGTTTAGGCGTGGCAATTGGGATTTTGGTGATGCGTTTTGCGGCCCAAATCTTTACCAAATTAATTGAATGGGAACCAAATCTTGAGCATGCAGCCTTTGCCTTGTTGTTAGCAATTGGCACTGAGTCGGTGATCAAGATTGTTCAGCATGTTGAACCACCACATTGGCTGAAATTTGCCATCTCGATGACGATTTTGGCCTTAACCGTGGGTCTTTCACGCTTGCCATTCTTGAAACCACTTAAAAAATTCTTGCGCCTAGGCTTGCCATTGGCCGCGCTGATTGATACGGTGGTTGGCTGGCTGTTATGGCCAATTCGTTGGTTGTTTGGCTTGCTGCTTGCGCCATTTCGTCAACGGGTTGCCGCTCGGATTCAAGGTGATTAGGAGACAGAATGCAACTAACTGAATTAGTGCGTTATTTGGATGGCTATCTACAAACCGCCAAATTTCGTGATGCTAGCTTAAATGGTTTGCAAGTTGAAGGGCGCGATGAAGTCAAAACCATCGCGCTGGCGGTTGATGCTTCGTTGCAGGCAATTGAAGCGGCGATTGCTGGTGATGCTGATTTGTTGCTGACCCATCATGGCCTATTTTGGGGCAATGCACAGCCCTTGGTTGGCTGGCTAGGGCGGCGAATCAAACGCCTGATGGGCGCTGATTGCTCGCTATATACCTCGCACTTGCCGCTTGATGCCCATGGTGAAGTTGGCAACAATGCTCAATTGCTCAAGCTGTTGGGTTGGGAAATGGTTCAGCCATTTGGCGATTATCGCGGCCAAATGTTGGGCTTTATTGGTCAACTGACGACCCCACTAAGCATCGAAGGCTTGGTTTCGCATATTAAAACCACCTTGGCAATTCCCGAAAACGAGATCAAAGTTTGGGGCCAAACGCCGCGTGGCATTCGACGGGTGGGCGTGCTTTCGGGCGATGGGGCTAGTGAATTGGAGCAAGCCCTGCGTGAGGGCTGTGATGCATTGCTGACAGGCGAGACCAATTATGCAGCAGTTTTCCCCTCAATTGAAGCCGATATTCCCTTGATTTGTGCAGGCCATTATCATACCGAAACGTTGGGCGTAAAGGCGCTGGGAGCGCATTTAGAGCAAACTTTTCGGGTAAAAACCTTCTTTGTCGATGTGCCAACTGGTGTATAACGTGGCTGCAACTTGTGATCATTGTGGAGCGTTAAACCAACCCATGGCCTAAGGCTTGCGGATGGTAGCATTTGGCGAGTATTTCCGCTAGAATAGGCTATAGCCATGGTTTCCAGGCTCGTGTAGGAGGAATATATGGGATTTCTCGACAATCTTAAAGGAACGCTTTCCCAAGGTGTAGACCGTGCCAAGTTCGAGGCCGACAAATTACAACGCACCAGTCGCATTCGTGGCGATATTGGTGATATGCAACAGCAAATTGCCACGAATTATGGTTTATTGGGCCAACGGGCCTATGAACTGAATCAACAAGGCGTGTTGACTGCCCCCGAAGTTGCTAGTTTGGTGAATCTGATCAACGAATTGCAAGCACGTTTGTCTTCGGCCCAAGCCGAATTGGATCGTGCGCAGAACGAGCAATTTGTAGCGGTACAAGCTCCAGCGCCACCAGCCTATCCTCAGCCATATGCCTCATCGGTGCCACCACAACAAGCACCGTATGCGCCACCAGTTGAAGCGCAAAATTATGTGCCACCAACCAGCTATGCGCCAAGCGACGCTCCAGCAGCCCCATTTGCTCCGCCAGCAGCCGAGCAAAACCCTGCTAGCGATGCAATTCCGATTGAGCGTTTATGCCCAAGCTGTGGCTTTAAAGTTGCTGGCCAAGGGGTGTTCTGCCCTGAATGTGGTGCTCGTTTGTAGAGCCTGAAGCTTGTTACAATACCCATGGTTGCTGGTGCAGCCATGGGTTTTTTTATGCTCTACATAATTAAGAATGGAATAGCCAATGTTACCCAAAATTGTCAGTGCTGTGCCTGGGCCACGCAGCCAAGCATTATTAGCGCAGTTGGCAACGAGCGAAGCGCCCAGCTTAACCTTGCCCGGCGGAATTGTTTGGTCGGAAGCCGAGGGCGCGTTGGTGACCGATGTTGATGGTAATCACTACCTTGATTTGGCGGCGGCGTTTGGGGTGGTTGGGATTGGCCATCGCCATCCGGCTGTATTGGCAGCGCTGCAAGCACAGAGCCTGCGGTTGATTCACGGTATGGGCGATGTATTTGCCCATGAAGCGCGGATTGAATTAGTGCAATTGATTAAACAGCATGCCCCAATTATCGATGGGCGGGTTTTTCTAGCAGGTGGCGGAGCTGAAAGCATCGAAATTGCGCTCAAAACCGCCATGCTTGCAACCCAAAAACCAGGCGTATTGGCCTTTACTGGTGGCTATCATGGCTTGACCTATGGCTCATTGGCAGCGACCAATCGGGCTGATTTTCGCCAACCATTTTTGCCCCAGTTGTCGAGCCACATTCAACGTGCACCGTATCCCTACCCATTTCGTTGGCGCGAGGCTGGTGATTGCTTAGATTGGGCCTTGACTGCCACCGAGCAGGCGATCAAAACCAGTGCTAGCCCACTGGGTGCGTTGATTGTAGAGCCAGTGCAAGGCCGTGAAGGAGAAATTGTGCCGCCTGATGGTTGGCTGCGTGGTTTGCGCCAATTGTGCGATCGCTATGAAATGTTGTTGATTGCTGATGAGATTTTTACTGGTTGGGGGCGGACTGGCCGTTGGTGGGGCGTAAATCACGATGACATCGAGCCAGATTTGATCTGTATGGGTAAGGGCATGACTGGTGGTTTGCAAATTGCCGCCTGCGTTGGTCGGGCTGCCCATATGGCACATTGGCAGGTAAATGGCGAGCCGTTGCATACTGCCACATTTATGGGCCATCCCTTGGCGTGTGCTGGGGCTGCCGCCACGATTAGCGTTTTAACTGAACATAATACATTGGAGCAAGTCAATCAATTAAGCGTGCAGCTATTCCGTGGTTTAGGTGCGATTGCTGAAACCTGTGGATTAGTGGGTGATGTTCGTGGACGAGGCTTGATGATTGGGCTAGAGCTGGTGCAAGCCGATGGCATTACGCCGAATGCTGCTGCCGTGATGCAGGTGACCAGTATCTGTCAAGCGCAAGGAGTTTTGGTGCTTGGTGGTGGGATGGATGGCAATGTGCTCAGCATTACGCCGCCGTTTATGCTTAATCAAGCCCAAGTTGGGTATGCGTTGGAGGTCTTGCAACGAGCTTTGCTAACCGTTGCGCAACAACAGAAATAGCAGCGGAGCAAGTATGCTCCGCTGCCCAAGCACCTGGAGGAATTGGGCTTTAGCCCCGGCGTCCTACATCGCCATCGCGGTCGATATCAGTATCAAGTTTGCGTTCGACGCTGTTGCCAGCATCGCGTAACTTGTCACCGACAGCGCTGGCGGTGCCTCGATATTGTGCTTGATTATCAGGGCTGAATGCACCTGTTTCTTTATCGGCTTGTTCGCCAACGGTATCGCCCACTGCCCCAACGGCAGCACCTGCAACCCCGCCAACAACGCCACCAACGACTGCGCCAACTGGGCCGCCAACCGAGCCAATGGCTGCGCCGGTTACTGCGCCAGCAGCGCCACCACCAGCAGTCCCAACTTTGCTGCTGTTATCATATGCTTGGTCGGCAGCACGGAAGGTATCATCGCCTTGATCATCAGTTGCAACATTGCGCACGGTGTTTTCAACCCGATTGCTCAATGGCGTATCGTTGGTTGTGCTGAAATCGCGATTGGCAATTGATTCGCGAGTTGCATCAACTTCGTTCAACCGATCATAGGTTGCATTGCTTGAATAAGCATTGGTCGTATCGTAAGCGCCGGTCGTGCGATGTGGTAGATCACTATCGAGCGTGGTATCATCTAGTTTTTCGCCTGCGGTATCGCCAGCAGCGCCGATTGCACCACCAACGACTGCGCCGGTTACGCCGCCAATAACGGCACCAACTGGGCCACCAACAGCGCCGATGCTTGCACCAGTTACTGCGCCAGCAGTGCCACCGCCGACTGTGCCAATTTTGCTGCTATCAGCGTAGGCTTGTTCGTTGCTTTGATCGAAATCTGCGTCGGTATCAGTATCCCATTGGAAGCGTTCGGCTCCGGCCCGGCGCAACGTGCTACGGACTTGAGCAGCTTGGCTCTCTTCGGCATGAACTGTTACCAGCGTGCTACCAGCTTTGACCCGTTCTTCATAGACATAGGCTTGATCTTCAGGAACGCTGGCGGCATTGATCAATGCCCCGGCAATCCCACCAGTGGCTGCACCAGCTACAGCACCAGTTAGTGCGGCAACCAAGGCACCAGCGCCAACTAATGGCCCAATCCCAGGAATTGCCAAAGCTGCCAAGCCAACCAAGCCACCCCAGACTGCGCCAACAGTTAAGCCTTCGCCGGCAGTCATATGATCATCACTCGCAGGAGTCAGGTTGCCATCGGCATCAACAATGTGGCTGGTATCGCGGGCAACAACTGAGATCGAATCGTTTGTGATACCCAGTGTGTGCAAATCGCGAACAGCGGCTTGTGCTTGTGCGTCTGAATTGAATACACCTACAATTGTGGTTGTCATACGATAAACTCCTTTGTTACCTAACTGATGTTTACAATCAGTACTCCGATTTCCTGATTCTCTATAAAGCAAAAAGCGTGCCACGTTCATTCGTCGCCCGCCCAAAATCGTTTTAATCCAGTGTAATTGCTAATTTAATTGTGGTTAAACAGGCGTTTTAGTTGGCGATGCCGTAACCATGCGGTTAATCCCATTAATAGAATTGCCACAAACAGCAGTGCTGCGCGGGTTTGCAGCAGGCTCGGTGCGATGGCTGTGGTCAGCGGGCCGCTATAGGGCGTGCCATCCATCCGATAGGCATAGGCTCCCCACAAGGCAGGCCGCACAGTCAACTGTCCAATAAATTCATAATTACTTTGAACTATGTGACTTGCATCGCCGCAACAATGGGTTTGAGCAATCGCCAAGCTGGTGCCTGAGGGTGAGATCAAGGCAATCCCATGCGGTTTGCTGCATCAGCCAACGTCACCGCGCCAAGCGTAATCAAGCGCCAGATGCTACTTTGCAGCCATGTTGCGATTAAATCGCTTAGAGCAACCCAAAGCGCAATGCCTGGTAGCGGCCCAAACCAAAAAACCAGCCAAACCGTGCGTTGATCTAAGGTTGGTGGATATTCTGCGCTTGGCGAGGCAGAGAAGCCGATATCGGGAACCCGCGTTTGTAAAAAGAGCGATCCGACTATTCCAACAAGTACAACCAGCAGCAATATCGTTGCTAGCCGAGCCAGCCCATCCACGATGAGATACTTCAATGCTGGCCGGGCAACATTAATTGGATCATACGCTCGATTATCGCTATGCCAACTGGGCATAGTTGTGGCGATGCCAAATAAGAGCACCGTCGTGATGAGCGACCAATATTGCAGTACGGCGTAATAGCTCATGTTTTGGCCAAACCAGCTGCCACCACGCCGATAAACCCAGCTCAAAAAGCCAATAATCACTACAACTACTACGAATAATTAGCTAAGATTTCGTTTTAAGTGATAGCGGATCACGCGATTCGCTCCTGATCTGTTAGGCGCAAATATTGATCTTCTAAATTAGTTGCCACCAAACTTGCTCCCTTTGGAATTGGCAAACCGACCCCGCGCATGCGAACGCTCTCAGCAATTTCACGCCGCACATTGGTAATCGTGTAGCCTTGGCCATAAATTGGTAAATTGGCCTCGACCTGCCATGTTGGCTCGGCTGCAGTCGTAGTTAGGCTCTGTGGTTGGCCATCAAACACCAACCGCCCCTGATCAATAATCAGAATGCGATGGGCAATCGCTTCAATATCGCTCACAATATGGGTTGAAAAGAGTACCAAACGATCAATGTACCAAACAGGCATCCAATTGTCAATCATACGAGCTAATATCTATATTGGTAGGCATGCGCACAAGCAGCTGTGTTGCTTAATCAGCCGTTAATCGCATCGCAACAAGTGCCAATTTCGCGGTACAATGACGCAATTGTCTGTGCAACAGGCATTGAATTCCAATCAAGGAGCCGAAACTCGTGGCAATTCACTTTGGTACTGATGGCTGGCGTGCTGTCATCAGTGAAGAATTTACCTTTGAAAATGTGCGCTTAGTTGCTCAAGCAATTGCTGAACAATTGCTGGCCGAAACTCCCGCTGGTGAGCTAACCCGGGCTGTGGTAGGCTTCGATACACGCTTTCTTTCTGATCGCTATGCAATTACGGTTTCAAATGTTCTCGCTGCCAATGGCTTGGCGGTTTATTTGAGCAAGGCCGATTGTCCAACGCCAGCGTTATCATTTGCCGTTAAGCAGTTGGCAGCCCAAGGTGGCGTAATGATCACCGCCAGCCATAATCCGCCGCGCTATAATGGGATTAAGGTTAAAGCGGCGTTTGGTGGCTCGGCCTTGCCCGCGACCATGCAGCAAATTGAGGGGCGAATTAGCGATTTGCAAAGCTCTGGGCGAGCAGCCTTATATGCCGAGCCAGTTTGGCGCGAAAACATGACCGCCCAAGCAGGCGAGGTTGTGCGCTTCGACCCATTGCCCGCCTATTTGGCCCATTTACGCACCCTGATTGATTTTTCAGCGATTGCCCGTAGCTCGCTGCGAGTGGCGGTTGACCCAATGTATGGCGCTGGACGTGGCTATATTGCTCGTTGGTTGCGCGAATTGGGCGTGATGGTTGCTGAAATTCATGGCGATATGAACCCCGGCTTTGGCCATTTGCATCCCGAGCCAATTGGCCGTAACTTACAGCCTTTAGCCGACATGATTCGCCGCGATGGCTATGATTTGGGCTTGGCCACCGATGGCGATGCTGATCGAATTGGTGCTATGGATGCCCGCGGTGAGTTTGTTAGCCCTCACCAGATTTTTGCCCTCGCATTGCGCCACTTGGTTGAAACCAAAGGCCAGCGTGGCTTGGTGGTCAAAACTATTTCCACAACTCAATTGGTCAATCGTTTAGCGGCAGCCTACGATTTGCGGGTCGAAGAAACGCCGGTCGGCTTTAACCATATTTGCGATCTGATGTTGGCCGAGCCAGTGTTAATTGGTGGCGAAGAATCAGGTGGCATCTCGATCTTGGGCCATGTGCCTGAAGGCGATGGTATTCTGATGGGCCTCTTATTGCTGGAAATTGTGGCGCGAGCTGGCAAGCCATTACACCGATTAATTGCTGAGCTTCAAGCCCAATACGGCCCATTCGCCTATGATCGGATTGATCAGCGCGTTCAGCCATTTAAAAAGGCTGATTTGGTCCATGCCCTCAAAGCCGAAGCGCCGCAAGAAATTGCTGGCGTGGCGCTGCAATCCATTAATGATCGCGACGGCGTTAAGTATTTGCTGGCCGATCAAAGTTGGTTGTTAATTCGACCATCGGGCACCGAGCCAGTGTTGCGAATTTACGCCGAAGCAGCGAATGCTGAACAAGTGCAATCGTTGCTGCAAGCTGGCGTCCAATTTGCCAACCAACAATTGATCAATCTAGTCGCAGTTAGCTAAAATAGCCCAAGGAGGTGCGCTTGACGATACTTGATGGCGTGTTGATCGGTATTTTGCTGTGGTACACCGTGTTGGGCTACTACTGGGGCACAATTCGCCAGTTGCTGGCATTGGCGGGACTGATTACTGCCATCGCGATTGCTGGCCGGATTTATCCCAGCGTGACCGATCTGCTCATTAGTTTGATTCCTGCGACTGCTCCGGGCTTTATTAGCGTCTTGGCGTTTCTATTGAGTTTGTTGGCCGTAACTGCCCTGGTCAGTGCGATTGCAACCTGGCTACGCCTGAAAGTTGGGCTTTTGTTCCTTGGTCGGACTGATCATGTGATTGGGGCGGTGTTGGGTTTAGTTCAAGCAATTGTGCTGATTGGGGCTGGTTTGGCAGGCTGCGTTGGGTTGCCCCAAATTGGGATCGTCGATGCAATTCAACAATCAAGTTTGGCGGAATATTGGGGGCCAGTCGTGTTGTTGATTGTCAAACTGCTGCCCGAAACGTTCTTGCCAATGAATCAAATGCTATTTGGGTGAAACAATGCAAAACATAAACCATCGTCCATGGGTTTCAACGAGGAGACCAAACTATGGCAACTGATACCATGCGGGCTGTGCAAAAACCGTCGGCGGCTCCTGGAGCGACGCTGATTACGGCTCCAATTCCCCAACCGAAGCGCGATGAGGTGCTGATTCGGGTGCGAGCAGCGACGATCTGCGGCACCGACTTGCATATTTATAAGTGGGACCCTTGGCCGCAAAGCCGATTTAAAGCGCCAATGATTTTTGGTCATGAGCTGGCTGGCGATGTCGTCGAAGTTGGCAGCGATGTCACAATGGTTAAACTTGGCGATTTTGTCTCCGCCGAAACCCATATTGTGTGTGGCTATTGCTACCAATGCCGCACTGGTGCAGCCCATATTTGCCGTAATGTCGAGATTATCGGGGTTGATCGGCCTGGCTGTTTTGCTGAATATATCGCGGTTCCAGCGGTCAATGTTTGGCGCAACGATCCCAATATGCCGCCCGCCTTGGCTGCCGCTCAAGAACCATTTGGCAACGCTGTGCATACCGCTTTGGCCACCAACCTTACAACTCGCAATGTGTTGGTGACTGGTTGTGGCCCAATTGGCTTGTTTGCGGTTGGGATTGCCCACGCCGCTGGAGCCAAGCAAATCTTCGCCACCGATATTAACCCTAAGCGCTTGGAAATGGCGCGAACCATGGGCGCAACCCATGCCTTGGATTCGCGTGATGATGTGGTGCATCATGTACTAGCTGCGACTGAGGGCGAAGGCGTTGATGTCTTGTTGGAAATGTCTGGCCATCCTAGTGCGATTGATCAGGGTTTTCGTTCGTTGCGCTATGGTGGTTTTGCCTCGCTGCTGGGCTTACCACCAAACGGCTTGCCCGATTTCGACCTTGCCAACCATGTAGTGTTTAAGGGCGCTACGGTCTATGGCGTTTCAGGCCGCAAAATGTTTGAAACGTGGTATCAAACCCAAGCCTTGGTTGCTGGCAATAAGGTCGATTTGCGTCCGATTATTACCCACCACTTGCCCTTGGAAGAATTTGAAACCGCGTTTGAACTCATGCTGCGCGGCGAAGCCGCCAAAGTGGCCTTGTATCCCCATGGCCTCGATGGCGCTTGGTAGTTAACAAAAAGACCCTCTGATGAGTTGTTCATCAGAGGGTCTTGGCTTTTTAGCTGATCAGGATTATTGGCGAACGCTTGCGTTGTTAATTTCGTTTGGATCAAGTTTGACCGTGCGTTGGCCAGTTGTTGGGTCGAAATTGACTTGTGGGCTTGACGCAGGATTGGCGTTTACCCGTTGACCAGTCATTGGGTCAAACGGTGCTTGGCTGCTTGGCGGCGTGTTGTTGACCGCTGGTTCAAAGCCCGTATTGATTACGCTTGGCACGCTTGGTTTGCGGCGCACTTTGCTGCGAGCCGTATTCCACCAGTTGCGGTAGGTGGCGCTGGTATCAGTTTTGCCAAACGCCAACGGTGCGGCCAACGCCAAACAAATGACTGCTGGGATATAGAACAGAACCCGCAAGAATGTTTCGCCAAATAGGGTTTGCCCAGCACCAAAGAGCACAAGCGAAATACCGATTAGCACGTTTAGCGAGCTAAGCCCCAGATTACGGGTGCGCAACAAACTCATTAATTCGGTACGATTGCCAAAGAGTAATAAGCTTCCGGTAACCAGCGGTACGAGTGCACCAACCACATTAGCGGCAATATTGGCAATCATAATCAGTAATATGATCGCAACCACAACCACTACCACCGTTCCAACGGTCATCATGGTATTGCGTTGATTTTTCATCAGAACCTCCTAGAACGGGTAAACCCCCGTTTGGTTTGCTGTTAATGATACGGCGGCAGGCTCTGAATTGTTGCGTTAACGTTTCGATAGTGCCAAGCGCAGCCCAAATCCAAACAGAATCAGCCCTGTGCTGCCTTCGATCCAAGCCCTTACCCGTGGTTTAAGCATCCAACTGCGCATTTTATCCAAACTCAGGGTAATCAAGCCCAGCCAAACGATGCCAAGCACAAAATGAATTGAGGTTAAGAGTAACGAACGCAGCAGCACTGGATCATTTGGGCGAATGAATTGAGGCAAGAAGGCCAGATAAAACAGGGCCACTTTGGGATTGAGTACGTTGGTAATTAGCCCTTCGCGGTAGGCATGCCATGGGTTGAGGCTTGGCTCGGCAGTGGTTGGCAGCTCATTGGTTGATTGGGTTTGTTTGAAGGCGCTGCGCAACGATTGCAAGCCAAGATAACATAAGTAAAGCGCACCCGCCCATTTGACAATGCTAAATGCCATTGCCGAACGGGTCAAAATCAGCGATAGCCCTAGCCCTGAGAGCAGTGCATGGAAGAACAATCCTGAACTAACGCCGAGAGTGGCCAGCATGCCCGCCTTGCGCCCGCGAGCCAGAACATTGCGCATCACGAGCAGCGTATCGGCACCTGGGGTGATGGTTAATAAGGCAACGGCGAGCGTATAGCCGATTAATTGGGCATCAAACATAGACTGCTCCCAATAGAGTAAAGCCCCGCTCCGGTTTGTTCACGGGAGAGGGGCTGGGGCTAAGCTGCCGATTATTCTTCGAACACTGCTTTTACGCGGAAATAATCGCCTTGACGGTCGGGCGCATTGGCCAGCGCTGCATCTACCGGCAAACTCGACGTTACCGCGTCAACCCGCGTGACATTGGTTAAATCGGTCACTTGAGCCGTAATCGGCACATCGGTTACATCGATTGCTTGCAACATCTCAATATGATCAAGAATCGAGGAAAGCTGCAAACGCATCCGTTCCAGCTCATCATCAGCCAATTTCAAACGAGCTAAGTGCGCCACTTGGCGCACTTGTTCAGGGGTTAACGACATAACATCCTCACAATTAACTTAGGCGCGCGAACGGTAGCCCATAATCGCTCCGCCGATGACCGAGAGCAATAGCACGACGATCAGCACCGGTTGATCAACCTTGAGCACCCAACCAACCATACTTGCCATCATGCCACTGAAAATTCCACTACCGATTGCATACCCAAGCCGATTTGGCTGAGATTTAGGTTTTGCCATTGCTGCCTCGATTGTACCAGATTTCGTTCTGGGAACTTTTATGATTCACCTGGCGTTAGTCTAGCATAAACCAATCAATTGAAAGGAAACTTCCAGTGCTTCGTCGAATTACAGCAATTGCTGCCCTTTTAGTCTTAACTCGCATGTGGTAACCAAACCGCATCAACCACAGTTCCTACCGTTCAAACCAGCGTAACTGCGACTCCTGCCGTAGCTAGTGGCTATGCTTATGATACAAGTGCAGCGGTAACGATCTTGGAATTACGCAATGAAGGTGGTTTTGTAACGCCACTCTATAACAAATTATTGGCAGTGCCCCAACTGCGCTTGTATGGCAATGGCGAGTTGATTTACCAATATTATGATGCAGAAGGTAAATTGCTCTGGCAACAAACGACCTTGAACGAAACCCAAATTCAGCAATTGCTGAGCGATGTGCTTGGCGCTGAGAAAGATTTTTGTCTCGATACGCCATTGGGCGATCCCGAACCAATGATTTCCGATGTTAACGTAACCACATTGACCGTGAATGTGACTGATGGTTCGTGTAGCGCTAGTGCTTATGCTGCTTTTTCGGAACAACGCTCAGGCTTGAATGCCGATGGCCAACGCCGTTTTGTGCAATTTCGCAAGGCCTTGGCTGCGGTTGAAACATTGATGAAAGCCCAAACTAAGCCTTATCAAGCTCAAGGTGTCACGATTTACTTGGAGCCAGCAGCAGCCGAAGAGCTTGCTACCGCCCAAGAATGGAGCTTCAAAGCTGAGTTGCGTGAAGGCAATGTCGTAACCGATAGCGAAGCTGCTGCAATTCTAGCGTTTGCTGGCCAGCCAACTTTGGTCAAATCTGGCGAACAAGCCTTCCGCGTGTTGGCTGTGCCGATTTTGCCATAATTGAATGATTTCGCGGCCCCTCACACCCCAACCCCCTCTCCCACCTAGCGATGCGAGGGGGAGCCATCGATCAAAATAGCGTTCTTTGCCTAGCAGTGTATGGATTTACCGCCAAAGTAAATGCACCTCGCCCACTGAACGCGGGCGAGGTGTTGCTTTGCTTACAAGGATAGGGTTTAAGATCCCTTTGATGCGAACCGCACCATGGCAGGCTCATCGAAAGATGTCTTTCTGCCACGCATTGCCCTTGAGGGGGTGCAGGGGGATTAAAGCCCCCTGCGTTTCCCGCCTTGAGGCGGGACGGAAGGGTGGTGACAACCAATCCATGCTGTTGGACAATGATTGATTTAAGACCTACCCTTGTAAGTAACATCCTCTGCCGCCTAGCGATGCGAGGGGAGCCATCGATCAAAATAGCGTTCTTTGTTTAGCAGTGTGTGGATTCATCGCCAAAGCAAACGCCCCTCGCTCATTCTATTGGGCGAGAGGCATTTTAATTTAATCGAGTATATGGCTTGATCGCTTAACCGTGTTGATTAGTACCATTAGGATAATAAACCCAGCTAAGGCTGCTAAACCATATTGATGGGTGATATTAGCATAGCGACCTTGGCGAATTTCCAGTGGTAAGGCTTCTTTTGGCACAACTTGGCGGTGCAAGCAGTTGGGGCAGGTTTCAACATACTGATGGCTAGTAATGGCTCCGAAAATGAAATACAAATGAACGTAGTTATAGATCAGATGCACATTAAACGGCACGTTCATTTGGCAGCCAAGGCAAACATGCCAAAAGGTTTTTAATGTGTCCACCACATTGCTGCGTTTGCCAAAAAAGATCATGCGATACTTCCTCTCAATCCAAATCAACCGGGGAATGGCGCTATTTGACCACGATTCTCGTGATCAATCAACCAACTTTAGACCTAATCTTTGCTAATTGGCTCACCGGTTGCGCGATCGAGGCGTGGGCGCAAGAAGTTGTAGACCGCGCCACGGCGATTGGCGCTGAGATTGCTCCATGTTAGGCTAATAATTTCGTGCAAATGCTCAGGATTTAGTTTGTTGATCATGCCGCTGCGCACCAACAAGCGCTGCAAACCACCGCGTGGCTCTAGCCCAATATTAACCGTGGCTGTGCCAGCAATCGAGCAGCCATCTTCGGCAACCCGCAATAATTCATCAATTAATGTTTCAGCATGCGGCACAACCTGCAAGCCATTTAATGTCACAATTTGGATGAATTGATTGGCATGGAATGGCAGCGCCGTCATATCGGCACAAATTAAATGCACGTTTAATAATGCCTTTTTTGGCGAGCGCAGTTTGGGCAGATTTGAGCATTGGCATGGCTAAATCGATGCCAACTACCTGTAAATTGGGCCGTTGGGCATATAAGTCGATCGTTAATTTGCCAGTGCCAATTGGTGCTTCGATTGCCCAACCTTCGTGTTGTAAGGCTTTGGCTACCAGCGCGCTTTGTTCAGTGCCAGCCATCCCCAGCCAGCGAAAAACCCCATGATGCACCAGCAAATCATAGGTACGCGGAAATGTATAAGGCAATTGCTGAATCAAAGGCCGCAGGCCAGCTAAAAAACGCTTCACAACGATCATCTCCATTTAAAGACCTGCTGTATTATAGCCAAATCTCAATTATTTGCGACTAAACAAACCACGAAGCATCAATAGCCAATGGCGAATGCCTAAAGCTAAGCCAAGCGCTGCCGCACCAAACGCCACCAACCCAAGCCAGCGAATCTGCCAAATCGCGCTGCCAAGCAATGCCAGCACCGTCACTACTACACAAAGATCAATTAACCAACGCTGTTGGGGCGAGTTTTGATAACTGCTCCGTTTGCTAATTCGCTGCCAAAGCCAAGCACCCAAACTGATGAGCGCAATCCATTCCCAGATCGATAAACGCATAAGCCAACGCATAAACGCTCCTGATAATCAATAACGCTTGCGTATTATAGCCAATGGCTGGGCTGCTGGATGCATGCTAGGCAGTTTTTTCAAGCCATGTGACTACTTCACGGTTGACATACGCCTCCTGCTCGGCATATGGTAGGTGGCCAACCTTGGGAATTGCCACAAGATCGGCTTGGGGAATGCTGAGTTTAAGCCATTGGGCCTGCTTAAACGGCACAATCGGATCATGCTGGCCATGGACAATTAAGGTTGGCACGGTCGTCGGTTTGGCCATAATCAACGGACGAATATCGGCATGTTTCAGCACGGTTGTGATTCCAGCAATTCCAGCAATCGGGGTTTGTTGCATTTGTTCGTAGCCATCGCGAATCGTTTTAATCACTTTGGGATTGGTATAAAAGCCTTGGCGATCGCGAATGAAGGCAACCAGCGATTTGGAAAAAGCCCAATGGCTGTAACGCCCTAAGCCCAACGAGCTATGAATAATTGCTTTGAGCAAGCCTGGTTGGCCAACAAACCGTTGCCATAAACTGACGATCCCGGTTAGTTCCGACCAAACCACTGGCGATATAACGATTAAGCGTTTGACCAATTCTGGCGCTTGGTGGGCAATTCCCAGGGCGATCAAGCCACCAGTTGAATGGCCGATGATCGTTGCTGGCTGGCCGTTGCTGATTTTTTTGAGGCTCGCAATACCGGTTTCAATCAGGTGCTCTTGGGTCCAGCGGCTCCATTGTCGATTCGGTTGATTGGGCACGGCTCCATGGCCCGGTAAGCCGACCAATTGAACCTCGCCGTGAGGCCAAAGTGCGTCCCACAACCAAAAGCGATTAACGGCGGTGATACCATGCCATGCGATAAATTGTTCAGTGCCAGTGCTGCGTTGCAAGACCCGAATTGCCTCTTGACCAACCGTACCCTGAACGCTGATCGTATATTCATCCATGGTATGCTCCCTTTATAGCCATGTAATGATTGCGTTGTTAAACGCAACTCTCCTGCATTTGCTGTACTATAGAAGACTTTTTAGCTTAATGCAAGTCTCTTGCGTTAGCAATAATAAGGGTGATCGTGATGAAAACCGAGCCACTTGATAGCACTGAGCACGAGCAAGATACTGTTTATCATTCACTGTTGCATCGTCAACGACCAGGCGGGCGTAGCGCCAAAGTGCATGCGGCGGTGTTGCAAGCCACCAGCGAGCTATTGTTAGAGCAGGGTTATGCCCAATTGCGGATTGCCGATGTGGCTCAACGCGCAGGTGTGCATGAGACCTCAATCTATCGGCGCTGGAAAACCAAGGCCATGCTGGTGGCGGATACGGTGCTGGCATTGTTCGATCAGCATGTGCCCAATCCTGATACTGGCTCGTTTCGCACCGACGTATTGAGCTTTTTGCCAAGTTTGGTGCGCTATTTACAATCACCAGAGGGTGCTGCATTGAGCCGTGCTTGTGTCGATGTTTCCAATTTGGCCGAGGCAGCTGAGGCCCGCCAAGCGGTTTGGGGCATTTGGGTTGATCAATTTGCAGCGTTGGTGGAGCGGGCGATTATTCGCGGCGAGTTGCCAGCGCATACGCAGGCCCAAATTTTTCTGGAGATGTTGATTGGGCCATTTTTTTTGCGTTTGTTGGTTACCGGCGAGCCACTGCACGAACATATGGCCGAGCAGGTGATCGATCTGCTTTTACGCCATTAAACCAACAACGCAATCGATTATCGATTGCGTTGTTGGTTGCGATGCGCGATGCAGCTTATTGGTTTTGTTGTTTGTCGTTTTGCTCGCGAGCTTTTTCAACCGCAGTATCGGTTGGATTTTCATCGCGATCGCGGCCAACTAAGCCGCCAACGAAATCTTTGGTATATTCAACAACGCCACGATCGTGAGGCGTATTGGCTTCGCCTTCTTCACGACGTTCGTGAGCGCGATCATTGCCAAATATATTGCTGACAAAATCCTTGGTATATTCAATAATGCCGCGATCACGTGGTTTGTCTGATTCGTCGGTTTCAACTTCAGGTTTGGCTGCTTCAACTTGATTGTTTGGCGTATCATCGCGATCAAACAAATTTTGAATAAAATCTTTGGCTTTTTCGCCAAAACCAGGTTCATCGTGATTTTTTTCTTCGTTGCTCATTGTGAGTTCCTCCAGATATTTATGCTTTTGGGCCTTGAGCTAATTGTGGGGCTGGTTGAATGCGACTGAGCACAAAGCCAAGCACCACACCGGCGATAAATCCCCCAGCATGCGCGGCATAGGCTACGCCACCGCTGGTTTGGCTGGTTGTGGTAATCGTGGCAAAGGTTGCAACAAATTGTTGCACTGCCCATAAGCCAATCATCATCCAAGCTGGAACCGTTTGTACGAAACGTCCGAGCAACACTTTAACTGAATTGCTGCGGAACATCACAATATAGGCTCCAAGTATCCCCGAAATTGCTCCTGATGCCCCGACGCTGGGAATTCCAGCACTCGCTGAGTTAAGGTTAAGCAAAATGTGTGCCGCTGAAGCAATTAAGCCTGTAATCAAATAAAAAGCTAAATATTTGACATGGCCAAAAGCATCTTCAACATTATCGCCAAAGACAAACAGAAACAGCATATTACCGATTAAGTGGGCCAGAACCACCATGCAAAAACATCGAAGTGAGCAAGGTGATCCAGCCATCGCCAGCGGCAATTCGTTCAGGCACCGCGCCCCAGCTCATGATAAAATCTTGCAAAGCTTGGCTTTCGCTGCCCAACGAAATTTCGTAGAAGAACACCAGCACATTCAGCGCAATTAGGCCGTAGGTTACATAGCCGCGCCGGCGTAATTTGGAGTTATCATCGCCGATTGGAAACATTGCGTTGCTCCTTACAAGACGCTGTGCTTTTCAGCACCATTTTGCCAGTATTCTTGCTTATCGAGCGCTGCTGCGCCTTGCTCATCGTGCTCGCTGCTACCGAGTGTGGTTGGCAGGGTTTGATCAAACAAGCCCAAAATGCGTTTTTTCAAGAGTTGGCGGCTTTCAGCGCCAGTTTGTGGAGCTGTCAGGGCGGCGGTTGCCAAGCCCAATAGGAAATATTTGGCAGCCATCCAGATAGTTTTGAAGAAGTGTCCAAACATTGCGTTTCCTCCAAGGTATAGGTGCTTGATAAATGGTTAATATTATTTGCGTTGAAATTGGCGACTGAATATCAACCAACTAAGCAAAAATGATACCAAGGCTATTCCGCCCAGCCAAATATAGGTGCTCATCTGTGGCGCACGGTTAAGCAGCATAATTTGCTGATAGTTGGCGATGCCATGGGTCACTGGCAAGGCGCGCGCAATATTTTGCACAAATGGCAAAAACGATTTAATCGATATGAAGAAACCGCTGAAGAATACCGACATCAACAGCACCAACATCGAGAATTGCACTGCTTGGCTATCAGTCGTAACCACCGACGAGATGAAAAAGCCAATTCCCAGCGAGGCGATGGTGAGCATAAATGTGAGCAAGGCGAAATTGAGCAATTGGCCAGTGTAGAAAGGTACACCTAGCCCAAAGACCATTAATGAAACCAAGACCGTAATGATCAAGCCAGAACAAAATTGTGTAGCTGGCATATTTGCCAATTAATGTTTGGAAGGCCGAAAGTGGCGAGACCCGAAACATTTCCAAACTGCCTTGTTGCAGCTCACGCACCAGCGACAAACCAGCCAAGGTCACCATCATATGTTGCAGCAACAGTGCTAGCACCGCTGGGGTGTAAAAGCGTACATAAGCCGTCGCAGGATCTTTGGTGATGTCGCCCAAACTTTCGACTGGCGCAAGATTGTTGGCAACTGAGCGCAATGGCGAAACGATCACCGCTGGATCAATTGCCTGCACCCGGTCGGCCTGTTGATCAAGCTCGCTGAGCCGGGTATCGAGTTCGGCTAATTTTTGGTCTTGCTGTTCTAGCGTTCCACCTGCGGCCAAATCGCGATCAAGGCTATCGAGTGAGGCTTGGAGCGAGCTAAGGCTTTGGGTTGAAGTGCTGGTTTCACTGGCTCCATTTTGGGTCATCGATAAGGCAATTAATTGCAATGCGCCTGATTCGCGGAGGGTGCGAATAGTTTGGCGGGCTTCGCTGCGCTTGTTGCCGTTGAGTTGTTCGCGCAATTGGCCGATTTGCTCGCGTGCCTGGCTCACATAATCGCGCAAGGTGCCAATTTGCTGCTGGCTTTGACCAACCACGCTAAACAACATGCCTTTGTTGAGTTCATTAATTTGGGTATACGAGAGATATTCGATCCACGAACGCAGTAATGGGTCAACTTCGCTATAAATAAAGCGAATATCAACCGCCTTGCCCGTTGAATAGACCGTGGTCATCTCCAACGGGAAGATTTCGACCAGATCAAGTTCGTCGTTTTCGAGCGCAGCAACGGCTGGCGCTTCGCTTTCGTAAATATGCCGTTCTGGATCAATTAAAAATGTATTGCTAATCCGTTTGAGCAATTCGGTCACTTGTGGATCGTCGCGATGGCCGGGCGGAACGACGATGCCGGTGCGCAATTTGGGTTGCTCGCCTTGATAACCAACCCCAAACAACGAGAGAATCAGAAATGGCCCAATGATCAAACCAACTAAAAGCAAGGGTTGTCGCCGGATTGCATTTAATTCTTTGGCACAGAAGGCAAATATCCGTACAAGATCTTAAGCATTACTGTGCTCCTTGCTTGCTGGCTGCTCAAGCCGTTCCATCAACGTAATAAAAATATCGTCGAATGGTGGGTTGTATTCGCCAACTTGGCGGGTATCGATCGTTGGATCGGTGGCGAGGGCGGCGAGCAATTCAGGCAAGGCGGTGCTGGCATCATCAACATAGACCATCATACTGCCCATTGGAGCATTATGCGGGCGTTCGATGCCCAACACCAATTGATGGCGGCTCAAAATTCGCATTGCATTGCGCAAATCTTCAGCATCAACCCGAATGGTCAGCACATCACTGCCCAAGGCCCGGCGGCGTAAACCATCAGGCGTATCAACCAACAACAATTGGCCATCACGCATTACCGCAACCCGATCGCAGTAGGCCACTTCGTTGACATATTGGGTTGTAACGACCAGCGATTTGCCCATGGTTTTGAGTTCTTTAAATTGATCCCAAAAGCGTCCACGCAGCACCGGGTCGATGCCGGCGGTCGGCTCATCAACGAACAACAATTCTGGCTCGTGCACCAAGGCGGCGGCTAATTGCAAGCGTCGTTGCATCCCACCAGAAATATTGCCAGCTAAGGTCTTGCGCGCGTCATCAAGCTCGACAAAATTCAATAATTCGTCGATGCGTTTGCGGCGCTTGGTCAACGAAACGCCATACATCGAAGCGGCAAAGCGCATATTTTCCAGCACATTTAAGTTGGGGTAGAGCACAAACAATTGCGGCATATAGCCGAGTTGCTCACGATCATGGGCATTAAATGTGGCTGGATTTTTGCCCAGCACGTTGACTGAGCCGCTCGTGGGAATATAAACCCCCGTCATCAAACGCACAGTGGTGGTTTTGCCACAGCCCGATGGCCCGACGATGCCAAAAATCTCGCCAGGCTGAATAGTCCATGAAACATCGCGCACCACGTCGCGATCGCCAAAACGCTTTGTCACTTGCTGAAGTTGAATCAGCGATTGACCGGCATGTGCTTGCATAAGCTAGTTGCTCCTTGCACCAAGCGGCGATACTGCTATTAACTTGTTGATCGGCAGTTTGCTCTATTGTATCCTAGCGATCAACAGCAAGCTTGAAAAAAAGGCCACAAGTTTATAGCAACATTTGGGCCAGCTCGAAAATCAAAAGCCAAAAGGCCGAAATCAAAAGCGGGATACGATTTAACGCAGAGGCGCAGAGCACGCAAGGATGAAGGATGAGGGATGAAGGATGAAGGCTAAAAACTTAACCTTCGCGATCTTTGCGCGCTTCGCGGTTTCATCCTTCGTGCTGCTTCGTGCCCTTCGTGGATCAACAGCTGTTCCAATTCTCAATTCTTATGTTCTATGTTCTGCATCCCCTGACCAGCAAACGGGCGTTGTTGCAGTCGCGCAAATGTGCTAAAATGAGCTACCGAGTTTGTACGGAGTTTTTGAGTATGGCACATGCAACACGAATAGGGTTGGTTACCAGCGGCTCGTTATTAGAAGGCTTAACTGCTCGTTTAGATGAGCGTTACGATATTGAGCGTTTGCGCGTTGGCCAATTTATGGTCGTTCAAGGCCGCCAAAACCGCTTTTTTTCAATGTTGACCGATGTGCAACTGGCGGCAACTAGCCTTTCGATTTTGGCTGATCCGCCTGATGATGAGCACCCATTGTTGCGCGAAATTTTGGCTGGCCGCAGCACCTATGGCACCTTTAAACTCACCCCACAGCTGATGCTACCCGAGGATTCATTGGAAACACCGCGCCCAGTTAAGACGATTCCAGCCCACTTTGCGCCAATTTACGAAGCCAGCGAAGATGACTTTGGGCTAGTTTTTGGGTCTGAGGGTGACGGCAAATTTCAAATGGGCACGCCTTTGGATATGGATGTGCCAGTCTGTATCGATCTTGAGCGCTTTGTCGAGCGATCGAATGGGGTTTTTGGTAAATCGGGTACAGGTAAATCATTCTTAACTCGCTTATTATTATGTGGTGTAATTAAGCATAATACTGCGAGTAATTTAATTTTCGATATGCACTCCGAATATGGCTGGAGTGGCACAACCGAGGATAAAATTCAAGAAGTTAAGGGCTTATCACAGCTTTTTCCTGGCCAAGTTTACATCTATACACTTGATCCTGAATCATCACGGCGGCGGGGTGTGAAATACGATGGTGAGATTACAATTGGCTTGAATGAAGTTCGAGTTGATGATATTTTATTATTGCAAGATGCGCTCAATCTTAATCCTACTGCGGCAGAATCGGCATTTATTTGTGCGCAACGCTTTGGTGATGATTGGATTCAAAAGCTGCGTGAATTAGATACCGAGCAATTAAAAGAATTTGTCGAATCGACGGGAGCAAATATGTCGTCGATGTCGGCACTTTCGCGCAAATTAGCCCAGCTTGAACAACTTTAAATTTGTAACCCGCAAATCGAGCCAATCATCAATTCGTCAAATTATTGACGCCTTGTTGGCAGGAAAAAATGTGGTCGTGGAATTTGGGCAATATCGTAGCGAACTGGCGTATATGTTGGTTTCGAATATTCTGACGCGCTTAATTTACGATGAATGGGTGCGACGAACTGAAACCTTCCTTGCTACGAAAAAATCGAGTGATAAGCCACCACAACTGATGATTACCATCGAAGAAGCGCATAACTTTCTGACTCCGAGCCTGGCCAAACAAACGATTTTCGGCAAAATTGCCCGTGAATTGCGCAAATATTCAGTCACCTTATTAGTGGTTGATCAACGGCCATCGTCGATTGACAATGAAGTGATGAGCCAGCTTGGCTCGCGGATTACCGCCTTGCTCAACGATGATCGTGACATTGATGCGGTGTTTATGGGCGTTGGTGGCTCGAAAGGACTGAAAACCGTCTTAGCATCACTTGATTCGCGCCAACAAGCGATGATGTTGGGCCATGCTGTGCCGATGCCAGTCGTAATGCGCACGCGGGCCTATGATAAAAACTTTTATGAAGCCATGGCGCAGGGGAATCGGCGTGGGACAAGCCTCAGACCACGCACACCAGAGCTGATTGATCAAGAGGCTGACGAACTATTTTAGGCTTGCAATAATCCGTTATTCCTAAACCTAATCAGTCAAAAGATGGAGATTGCTAGCTAAAAAGTACTTCGAGAGGGTTGACGATCAACTAGGAACAATGCTATAGTGAAACGAGTGGCTAAATGCTGTTGCTCTCAGGAGTAACGGCATCACAGCACGCACAGTAAGATTGCCACAATTTGCCTTAGCATTCAGGCATGTATAGATAAACTGTCGCCGCGCCTCGTGCCGATGCTTGGGGGGCGGCGTTCGATCATTAGTTTAGATACAAACATCTTGCCTGCGACTCAACCTCGGAGGAGCCATTTCAATGATTGACAAGCTACTGGAGCTTGCGGCAAAAAATCAAAACCGCATCAAACGCGAAGACATTCTCAGCGTGTTGCCAGAGCCAGAAACGAATATCGAAGCCCTCGAAAGCCTCTACGAACAAATCGAAGAAGCTGGGATCGAGGTTATTGATGCAGATGAAGTGCCAAATGTTGCCGAACTCGATCTCGATTTAGATCTTGATAACGACCATGAGCTCGATGGTGCCTTGCCTGACCTTTCCGATATTGCGCTCGATGACCCAGTTCGCATGTACTTGCAAGAAATTGGTCAAGTACCGTTGTTAACTGCTGCGGAAGAAGTCGATCTCGCCAAGAAGATGGAAGTGGCCCATGCAGCCAACGATACCTTGCTGCAAGATGATGGCCTGCTTGAATATGGCGATCGCGTTTCGCTGAAGCGCCATATCGATACTGGTCGAGCGGCTCGCCAACATTTGATTCAGGCCAACTTGCGCTTGGTGGTTTCGATTGCCAAAAAATATACATCCTATGGCCTGACCATGATGGATCTGGTTCAAGAGGGCAATATTGGCTTGATGCGGGCAGTTGAGAAATTCGATTACACCAAAGGCCATAAATTCTCAACCTATGCAACATGGTGGATTCGCCAAGCAATTACGCGGGCGATTGCCGACCAAAGCCGGACTATCCGCTTGCCAGTGCACATGGGTGAGGCAATTAGCCAAGTCAAGCGTACTTCACATAAGTTGCAGCAAACGATGCAACGTGAACCAACGCCTGAGGAAATTGCTGAAGCCATGGGCATTACCGCCTCGAAAGTACGCCGCACCTTGGAAGCATCAATGCATCCGCTTTCGCTCGAAATGCCAGTTGGCCAAGAGGGCGAAGGTCGCATGGGCGATTTTATCGAGGACGATCGGGTTTCAACGCCGGTTGATGCCGCAGCCATGACCATGTTGCGCGAACAAATTGAAGAAGTTTTGCAAAAATTGCCTGAGCGCGAACGCAAAATTATTCAATTGCGCTATGGCCTCAAAGATGGTCGTTACCGCACCTTAGAAGAAGTTGGGCTTGAATTTGGCATTACCCGCGAGCGGATTCGCCAAATCGAAGCTGTGGCGCTGCGCAAACTCCGTCACCCACACCTTGGCAAGAAATTACGTGGCTATCTTGATTAACTAAGGTCTTTAAAACTGCTGACCCGACGTATATTTAACGTGGCGTTGGGTTGATTTTTTGCGTAAACAGCTGTTTTATGGTACACTATCGCAGTTTTGCAGCGATCTAAGATTATTTTTAACTCTACATGGAGTAGCATAGCAATGGCGAACGAAACTCTACGGTTGGAACTCCAACCGCGCGAAATTACTGGCAAAAAAGTTCAAGGCTTGCGCGATCAAGGCATTTTGCCAATTGGTATTTGTGGCCGTGGGATCGAAGCCTACTCAGCCCAAGTTGACGAACGCGAATTCAACAAAGTTATCAACAAGGCTGGCTATAGCGGCTTGATCGAGTTGAGCATTCCTGGCCAAAAACGCCAAGCTGCCTTCTTGTTAGAAGTCCAACGCAACTCAGTCACCAATCGCATTATCCATGCCGACCTGCGGGTTGTCGATGTCAACGAACCAGTTATTTTGGATATTCACGTTGCGTTGCAAGGCGAAAACGATATGGTTGTCCGTGGCAACGCTGTCTTGAACTTGGTTCAATCAGTGATTCGGGTGCGAGCTTTGCCAGGCGATGTGCCACATCAAATTGATATTGATGCAAGCAGCTTGACCGAAATTGGCCAACAAATCTTGGTTAAAGATTTGAACTTGCCATCAACGGTGGAAATCCTTGATGATGTTGAAACCTTGATTTTGACCTTGGGTTACCCACAAGCTGAAGAAGCTTCAGCTGCAGAACCTGCTGCTGCTGCTGAATAATTAAACGCCCCTATGGATTAATCCGTAGGGGTTTTTTAAATCAAAAAAAGGATGTGGTATGTACCACATCCTTTTTAATGTATTTAGCTTTTCTTTTTGGGGCGACCACGACGAGCGCCAGTTTTGCGGGCTGGTTGGCTTTGTGGGTCAATCACCAAAAATTCAATGCGGTTTTTGTCTTTGATTGGGCGGAAACGTAATATAAGGTTGCTACGGGTTGCTGCTTCGCGCACAAGTGCTCGCAACTTGCGTTTGTCTTCTTCATCGCCTAATACAACTTGACCACCAAAACCAGCCTTAGCGTTTTGGAAATAGTTGGTATATTCGGCAATAATGCGTTCGCGGGTTTCGCGTTGAACTGCACGCTTTGGTTTTGCCCGTTCTTGCATTTCTTCTGGTGACCAGAGAGTAAATTCTGCCATGATTATAGCCTCCGAAAATGATATTATTCTAGTGACGACACGCCATTCTCAATATTCTTACTCTGTATAGCCTTATCGTATATAGATTTCTGTTTTGTGTCAAGTTTTTTTGTTTCGATTTGGCCAATTTTGGAGGAATTGTCATGCAACATTCATCAATGTTTACACTTGATCAACGTGATGCACGTAGCTGTTTGTTTAAACGAGCAAACCAACACCTACGAATTAGCATATGTAGCGAACGAATAATTCGGGTTTGTATCAGCAATGATCAACCATTACCACGGCGTTCATGGGCAGTTAATCGGGCTGATGATACATGGCAACCGCTTGCATGGTCAGTTTCAGCAAATTCCGATTCAACCACCCTTGAGACGACTGTTTTGCAGGTAAATGTTGCACACGCTGATGGACGAATTACGTTTAACAATCTGGATCAACAAGCTTTTTTTAGTGATGTAGCGGCAGCAACGCACAATGCTGATGGATGGATTGTCGCAAAGCAAATTTATAATTCAGAGCATTTTTATGGTTTTGGTGAACGAACTGGTTGGCTTGAAAAAACAGGTCAGCATTTTTTAAATTGGACACTCGATCCCGAACCACATCATAGCCCACGGGTTGATAATATGTATGCAACTATGCCAGTTTTTATGGGATTACAAGCAAATCTTTGTTATGGGGTGTTTTTCAATAGTTCATTTCGTTCGAGTATTGATGTTGGGGCGACTGATGCCGCATTGCTGACATTACAAACTCAAGCGCCAGATCTTGATTATTATGTCGTTTTAGGTACGACACCAGCAGATATTACCGCTGCATGGCGTGAATTGTTGGGCGCAATGCCGTTGCCTGCCTATTGGGCGCTGGGCTATCATCAAAGTCGCTGGGGTTACGATTCAAGTAGCACGATGCGTGCAATTGCCGATGAATTACGGGCGCGCAATATTCCTTGCGATGCAATTCATTTTGATATTGATTATATGGATGGTTATCGGGTTTTTACATGGCATCCTGAACGTTTTGCTCAGCCAGCGCAATTAGTGCACGATTTAGCTCAAGATGGCTTTAATGTGGTAACAATTATCGATCCTGGGGTTAAAACTGATCCAAATTATACGGTATTCGCCGAAGGTATCAGCAACGATTATTTTATTAAACGCGCTGATGGAACGTTATTTAGTGGCTATGTTTGGCCTGATGATAGCGCATTTGCCGATTTTACCCGCGCTGATGTACGCGCATGGTGGGGAAATTTACATAAAAATTTGATTGATGCTGGAGTACGTGGCATTTGGGATGATATGAACGAACCCACCGTATTTGATCGGCCTTTTAGCGAAGGCGGGGGCAATGGTGGTACGATCGACCTGAATGCGCCACAAGGCGCTGCCGATGAGCGCACAACCCACGCTGAAGTACATAATTTGTATGGTTTGTTGATGGCACAGGCAACCTATGAAGGTTTACGCCAATTGCGCCCAAACGAGCGACCATTCGTGTTAACACGCTCAGGTTTTGCAGGTTTGTCACGTTGGGCAACCTTATGGACTGGTGATAATTCGGCGTTGTGGGAACATTTAGAAATGATGTTGCCGCAAATTTGTAACTTGGGACTTTCGGGGATTCCGTTTGTGGGTGTGGATATTGGTGGCTTTTTTGGCAACGCTTCGCCCGAATTATGGGCACGTTGGGTGCAAGTTGGCGCATTTCTGCCCTTCTGTCGTGGCCACTCGTGCTCAGGCACCCGGCCTGCCGAGCCTTGGGCTTTTGGTGAACGTACCGAGGCAATTGCCCGCGCCTATCTGAGTTTGCGCTATCGTTTGTTGCCCTACTTGTATACGCTGTTTTATCAGGCTTCAACCACTGGAGCGCCAATTATTCGCCCATTGGTCTATGAATTTGCTCCTGATGCCACAACCCACGCATTGCATGATCAGGTGTTGTGTGGCTCGCAATTAATGCTTGCGCCGATTATGCGGCCTGGAGCTGAACATCGTTCGGTCTATTTGCCTGCTGGCGAGTGGTACGATTGGTGGACAGGTGAGCGGATCAATGGTTCGCAGCATATTTTGGTGCATGCGCCACTTGAACGCTTGCCGTTATATGTGCGGGGTGGTGCGATTTTGACGCTTGGGCCAGTGCTCAACTATACCAGCGAGGCTCCGCTCGACCCATTAACGCTTGATGTTTATCCTAGCGGCACAAGCGAATGGACACTGTATGAAGATGATGGAATTTCATTTGATTATGAGCAAGGTCAAGCGGCAACCACAACCTTCCGTTGTGTCGAAGCTGATCAAACAATTAGTTTGACGATTGCTGAACGCCAAGGTACATGGCAACCTGCAGCGCGCACAATCGTGGTGAATTTGCATTCGTTGCCACCAAAAGCTGTTTTATTTGATGGGAATCCGATCGAGTGGGTGTTTGCCGAGGGTGCGATAACCGTGAGTTTTGCTGATGATGGGCTGGAGCATACGCTTGAAGCGCGGTTATAAGGATGAAGGATGAATTATGAGGGATGAAATTGAGAACATAGATCATAGCGACCCCAACATAACCAAGGAATAGTGGCGATAGGCTAATGTAAATATGATTTAACGCAGCGGCGCAGAGAATTAAATTTTTCTCTGCGCCGCTGCGTTAAATTTTGCTCCCTAACCTGTCAACATATTTTAGCCTTTCGCTCAGCTTACTACTTCGGCAACATCGCTTTCGGCGCGTTCGGCAGCCGAGCCAATTGAGAAATATTTGGCATCGGGATGGTGAACCACCATGGCGGCGGTGCTTTGCTCAGGGTCAAGCTGAAACGCCGTTGTCAAGTTTACGCCGATCTCTTTGGCTGGCAAAACGCTAAACAGTTTGGCATGCTCCTCAAGGTCGGGACAGGCTGGATAGCCCCACGAGTAGCGTTTGGCCTGATAGCTCAAGCCTAGGCCTTGGCTAATAATTTTGTTGGTGAATTCGGCCAGTGCTTCGGCGTAGGTTGTGCTCAAGCCATGGCTAAAGAACGATTCGCTATAATCGCTGGCTTTTTGCAAACTTTCGACCCGTTCAGCTGCTACATGGCCCATCGTGACAATTTGCAAACCAACAACATCAAACTGGCCACTATCGATTGGGCGGAAATAATCGGCGAGACATAAGCGATCGCGGCTTGGTTGGCGTGGAAAGGCAAAGCGCGTCAGCACGGTTTTGCGATCCTTGGGATCGTAGACCACCAACTCTTCGCCAGCAGCCTGAACTGGGAAATAACCATAAACTGCTTGCGGTTGCAACCAGCCATTGCGCTTGGCATCATCGATCATGCGCCGTAACCGTGGCTTGAATTCATCATTCACAACTCGATCGTATTCTGGGCCTTTGAGGTTTTTGATGCCCCAACCCAAGCGCCAAAGTGTGTTCAAATCAAGATATGGCGTAACATCATCGAGCCGAATTTTCTTGGCAACTTGCACGCCCCAGAATGGTGGAGTTGGCACAGGGTTATCGTTGCGGGTAGCTGAACGCACGCCGCTCGCATTATTTTTGCCTAATTTTTCCAGCAAGGTGCGGCCACGCTCTGGTGCTTTCAACGATTCGCGGGCCGCTTCTTCCATCACGCTCATATAGTCTTCGCGCACGGTTGGGTCGGAGAGTTTATCCATGGTTTCGAGGCCTTCAAAGGCATCTTTACAATAGAAAACCCCGCCAGTGTAGGCGACTTCTGGCTCAGGGAAGAGGATGCGCTGGCCATATTGGCGATTGATTGCCGCGCCACCAACCAGCACTGGAAAGGCCAAATTACGCTTGTGTAGTTCCTGTACACACAATGGCATTTGTTTCGATGTGCTGACCAGCAAGGCCGAAAGCCCAATTGCATCAGCGCCAACTTCCAGTGCTTTTTCAATAATTGTATTGACTGGCACTTGCTTGCCCAAATCGTAGACGGTGTAGCCGTTGTTCGACAAAATGGTGTAGACTAAGTTTTTGCCAATATCGTGCACATCGCCATAGACCGTGGCCAACACCACTTTGCCCTTGGTTGTGCCTTCTAGCCGATCAAGGAATTGTTCGAGGTGAGCGACTGCGCGTTTCATTACTTCGGCAGATTGCAACACATAGGGCAAAATCAATTCGCCAGCGCCGAATTTATCGCCAACTTCCTTCATGGCTGGCAGCATCACGCCATTGAGAATCGCGATTGCGGCTTCGCCTTGGGTTTGGCCGTCAGCTTCGCGCCATGCCCGCGATTCGTCGATATCAGCTTCGATGCCATCTTTTTTGCGATGCAGAATCTTCCAATGAATCCGTTCTTCAGCGCGCATGGTTGCGGTTGGGTCAACTTTAGCTTCACCTGCGACTGCTGAATTGGCTTCGAAATATTGGATGAAGCGCGGCAAGGCTTCTTCATCGCTATTGAAAATCACATCTTCGCAGACCTTGCGGGTTTCGGCGGAAATTTCGGCAAATGGCATAACGTGGGCAGGATTAATAATTGCTGCATCAAGCCCAGCTTTGACTGCATGGTATAAAAAGACTGAGTTGAGCGCTGAACGGGCGTGCGGCTGAATCCCGAATGAAAGATTAGAAACCCCAAGCACGGTCATTGCGCCAGGAATTTCCGCCTTGATCCGGCGAATGCCTTCCATTGTTTCCTTAGCCGATTCGCGCAATTCGGCTTGGCCAGTGGTTAACGGGAAAGTCAGGGCATCAAACAGCCAAGCATCATTCTGCACGCCATATTCTTCGTGACCCATTTCGACCATGCGTTTGGCGATCGCCAGTTTGCGATCGGCGGTATGGGCCATACCTTCTTCATCAATCGTCAGGGCGATGATGGCCGAACCATAGCGGGCAACCAAGGGCATGGTTTTATCGAATTTCTGTTCGCGCCCGCCTTCTAATGAGGTCGAGTTGATGATTGCGCGGCCTGGATAC
This sequence comes from uncultured Chloroflexia bacterium, assembly GCA_963767035.1. Taxonomy (GTDB): domain Bacteria; phylum Chloroflexota; class Chloroflexia; order Chloroflexales; family Herpetosiphonaceae; genus Herpetosiphon. The sequence continues at coordinate 88,979 of CAVYBW010000001.1, forward strand.
ATTTGCAGGGCTGCATCAATCACCTCATACTCAGTTGAGTCGATCACCAAGGGCAATTCAACGCCCATGCTCAATTTTTTGAGCAACTTTTGCATTTGCTCTTTTTCGTCGGAGCGTTCGGTCATGGCTACACACACATCGATCGCATGCGAGCCACTATCGGCCTGTTCGCGGGCAATTTGCAACACACCATCATAATCATCTTTGAGCAGTAATTTTTTGACTTTGCGCGAGCCGACTGAATTGACCCGTTCGCCGATGATAAATGGGCCTGGATCTTGGTGCAGCGCCAAGGAGCGCATGGCTGAGGAAACTTGAGGAACTGTTGGGGCTTGATTGGGCTTGGGTGGGCAATCGTTGCCAATTGAATCGACCAAGGCGCGGAGGTGAGCCGGGGTTGTGCCACAACAACCACCAACCACGCGCACACCCAAATCCTTGACGAACTCCGTTAAGGTCTTGGAAAAGCCTTCTGGCTCCAAGGGGAAGACGGTTTCGCCATTAACTTCCATTGGCAAACCCGCGTTGGGAATACACGAAATTGGCAATTTTGAATTGGCGGCCAGAAAGGTGATAGCTGGTCGCATATGTTCGGGGCCAGTTGAACAATTCAAACCAATCACATCAACATCAGACAACGCTTCGAGAGTCACCATCATGGCCTGAATATCGGTGCCAAGCAACATGCGGCCTGAAAGATCCAAAAACACTTGGGCTTGAATTGCAATATCGGGGCGCTTGAGTTCGGCCAAGCCACGCCGAATACCATCGATCGCCGCCTTGACTTCAAGAATATCAACGCTGGTTTCAACCAGCAACACATCAACGCCACCTTCAACCAAGGCAATCGTTTGCTCTTTGAAAGTATCCGAGAGCGCATCCCATGTGATGTTTGAGAGGGTTGGATCATCGGATGATGGCAAGAATCCAGTTGGCCCCATCGAGCCAGCGACAAAGCGTTTGCGGCCATCTTGGGCCTGGTAGCGGTCGGCGACGCTGCGGGCTAGCTGGGCGGCCTTGAAATTTTGCTCGTAGGTTTTATCGGCCAAGCCCCATTCATGCAAGCGAATACGAGTTGATTGGAAGGTGTTGGTTTCCAACACATCAACTCCGGCTTCCATAAACGAGCTATGAATTTGTTCGATAATGTCGGGGCGCGTCAAGGCGAGATAATCGCGTGCGCCGAAGTACTGTTCGCCGCCAAAATCCTCAGGCTTGAGATCATACAAATCCAAGCTAGTACCCATTGCGCCGTCGTAAATCAGAACACGTTTCGCCAATTCGGCGACGTAAGGTTTTATGCTGGTCATGACGCATTCCCTTGTTTGTATGGCCAGCGCTGCCAAAGCGCCGAACCAAGGTTAAAAAACTCCTCGCACACTGGCGAGGGCTTCAATCATTGAGTTGCCACTCATCTATCAGCGCGATTGCTGCTGGAAGAAGCACCTTTCTCAGTGAGACGGTTGCTGGAGTGTCATCGGGCCAGATCCCTCAACTCCTCGTGATGAGGTATTCAATTAATGGCAGTATAGCAAATCTTAGCGAAAAATCAAAGCTAGAGAAGAAAAGGATGAGGGATGAAGGATGAAAGATGAAGGATGAGATCCAAGCCAATAGTCTAACCATCCTTCTTGTACTTCATGGCTCGAGTTCTAACGCAGAGACGCAGAGCTTGAAGGTGTGGGATCTAGTATAGGTTTTGGGAGCAAGCGAATAATTGGTGCAATTCGTGGAATTGGTGGCTAAAAAGAACCTCATCTGAGTAATCTGTGCCAAGCTGTGGCTAGAACGAGTAGTTCCCGATAGCCTAGAGCCAGCAGTTGATAGTTCATAACTTCGTGTGCTTCGTGGTTTCATTTTTGACTTTTGACTTCTGCCTTTTGACCTTTGTTTTCATCCCTCATCCTTCTGCTTTACTTAGTGTGATATTGACAAAAAGCAGAATCGCGCTATACTACTCTGCACTTGGTGTCATAGTGACTATTAAGAAGGAATGGTTATGCAACGGGTTGGGATTTTGGGCGGAACCTTCGATCCAATCCATTATGCGCATTTGGCGATTGCTGAAGAGGCGCGGGTGGTCTTGGGTTTAAGTCAGGTGGTGTTTATTCCAACGGCTCAACAGCCTTTGAAACAACAGCACTTTAGCGCAGCCAGCCAGCGTCTTGCCATGACCGAATTGGCAGTTGCCAATAACCCCGCCTTTGCGGTTTCCAATATCGAAGTGGAGCGCAGCGGCGTTTCGTATACCATCGATACTGTGCTTGAATTACAGGCAATCGAGCCAGCTGTGGAATGGTGGCTGATTGTTGGCTCGGATAGTTTGGCAACCTTGCCACGTTGGCATGCTGCCGAAACCTTGGTTCAATTAGCTCATTTTGCCATTTTAGAACGACCAGGCTTTGACTTGGATTGGCAGCGTTTGCTCGACCACTTTCCAAGTCTCGCCACCCGGAGCATGCTAATTCAAGGCCCACGAATGGATCTTTCAGCGACCGAATTGCGTAGTCGCTTGCAGGCTGGTTTGCCTGTGCGCTATCTCGTCCCTGATGCTGTTGCCAGCTATATTGCTGAACAACAGCTCTACCTTGCTTAACGTAGCGCTTATTAGCCTAGGGTTGATATGGTCTCAGCCTGCGTTTTCCTCCAGTGGAGGGACGGAAAGGTGGAGAATCATAATAATCAAATCGAGATCATATACACCCTAGTTTTCATCACGAAAGGAATTACCCGTTCTATGAACGATTATATTATTGTTGGCTCAGGCATCGCTGGCTTATACACTGCTCAACTGGCAGCTCAACATAATCTCAAGGTTGTCTTGGTAACTAAAGAAGCAGTTGAAGAATGTAACACCCGCTATGCCCAAGGCGGGATTGCCGCAGCGATTGGCGAGCACGATTCGCCTGAATTGCATATTGAAGATACCTTGGTCGCTGGTGCTGGCATCAGCGACCCTGCTGCCGTGCGAGTGTTGTGCGAAGAAGGCCCAGCCCGCGTGCACGAGTTGATCAATTTGGGCGTGCCATTTGATACCCATAACGGTGCAATTGCCCTAACCCGCGAGGCTGCCCACTCCGAGCGCCGTATTTTGCACGCTGGTGGCGATGCAACTGGCGCGGCAATTGAAACAACCTTGGCAGGCGTGGTTGCTAATACCAATGTTGATGTGCGAGCATGGACTTTCAGCCACCGAAATTATGCTGGAAAACGGCCAAGCGGTTGGAGTGCGCACGCTTGATGCCCGCACCGGCGAGCGTGGCGAAGTTCGAGCCAAGCGAATTGTGCTGGCAACAGGCGGCGCTGGCCAGCTTTTTCAAGCTACAACTAACCCAACCGTGGCTACTGGCGATGGCGTAGCCTTGGCCTATCGGGCTGGGGCGGGTGTCTCGAATATGGAGTTTTTCCAGTTTCACCCAACTGCTTTACGCTTGGCAGGCGCACCAGGCTTTTTGATTTCCGAGGCGGTGCGCGGCGAAGGTGGCTTTTTGCGCAATGTTGCGGGCGAGCGCTTTATGCTCAAGTTACATCCCGACGCTGAATTAGCACCGCGCGATGTGGTAGCACGTGGGATTGCCGCCGAAATGGTTTCAACCGATGCTGATCATGTCTATCTTGATGTAACCCATTTGCCAGCCGATTTGGTGCTGTTGCGTTTCCCAACAATTGCCAAGGTTTGCCGTAGCCATGGCTTGGATATTACCAAAGAGCCAATTCCAGTTGCGCCTGCTGCTCACTATATGACTGGCGGCGTGGTGACCGATTTACATGGTCGCACCAGCGTGCCAAATCTGTTTGCGGTTGGTGAAGTTTCGATGACTGGCGTGCATGGAGCCAATCGATTGGCCTCGAACTCGTTGCTTGAAGTCTTAGTTTGGGCTAAACGGGTGATTGAAGCTCCCGATGGCCCAATCGAAGCGCCAACCTTTCCCCAAACGACCCAAGCAATTACCATGGCTGCCGAAGCCGATGAAACGCCATTTAGTCGGTCTGCTTTGCAACGCCTGATGTGGCGCAATGTTGGGATTGTGCGCGAGGCCGATGGTTTGGGTGGTGCTTTGCGCCAATTGGTTGCATGGCGTGATGCTCAAGCCGAGCCAGCCAGCGTGCGTGAGTATGAAGATGCCAATTTGTTGATTGTGGCAACTCTCTTGACCTATGCAGCCTTGCTGCGCGAGGAAAGCCGTGGTGCCCATGCCCGCCGCGATTTCACTGAAACCCGCGAGGCTTGGCAACGTTATTTGGTGCTGAAACAAGGCTAATTAGGGATTGATCAAGCGTAGATATTCAACTTAATGATCAATATCTACGCTTGATTATTCGACTGGTAAGTCTAATAAATTAGCCAAAAATAACCGAATTGCTTGAATTTCTGGAAGATTTTGAGTTGCTTGGCTAATCCAACGATTATCACTTAACGATACCTGGATCGTTTTACTTGGACGTAATACATTCACAATACTACCTACGATCGCTTTATTGCTGCCAGCAGGTTTCTTGAAATACTTTTTATCAGACGCGACAAATTCTGCTGAATCCAAATTAACTTCATTGATAAACTTCTCTGCACCTGTATAGAGTGATGGATATACTTGTTTGGCACATTCGAGCAAGATATCTTCTAAAGTTCCTTGGCGTTGATTATCTGGTAAAATATAGCAACCTAATTTTGGTATACCCTCACTAAGATCATGGATTGATTGAGGAACTTCGATATTCTTCGACTTAAGTAATTCCGTAATTGTCGTAAATCGTTCGTTTGGTGTTTTAATATAATCACAATCAAGGATAATTCCAAGGCTTGATAAATTTTCTGAATCAATCAGAGCGAAACTTTCTTCAATAGCCTTCTCAATTCCAGTATCACCAGTAGCACTTTGAATTGCAAGACTGTAGCCTTCTTTTTGTAAAAAATATGGTACTGGAACGCGTCGTAATAAATCATCATTGTACGGAAATTTAGTTGGTACTAATTTATGCCAATAAGGATCAAGTTCCGGATATCGTTCAATTGCTTGAAAATCATAGAAATATTTGAGCAACTTGACGATGAATTCAGTATCATGTGGACCTTCAACGACGATATAGGCATACTTAGTCATTAACGCACATCCAATCCACGTTCATAGCGTAAGCGCTTAAGTAAATCTCCACTATAGTGTTTGATAATGGTTTGCTGATCTTTTATATCTAAGCGATAGCCGCTAATTGAATCAAGATCTGATTGATTGGCACTAATTAAGGCATCAACTGCCTCAAGGCTATGGGTTGTCACAAAGAGCTGAACATCATATTTTTTACATAAACTAACCACTTTAGTGAAAATTGAACCAAGCACCGATTGATGAATAGCCGTTTCTAATTCATCAATCAATAGTACTCCACCCTTAACCGATTGGATTGCTAGGGCAATCGTTAAAATACGGCGTAATCCATCACCAAACGTATTAATTGGTGCTAGACCAATTTTTTTATGGTCAACATAAAATTTTGCAGCTGAATTAGCCAATTGTAAAATTTCAATATTTTTGATATTAGGCTCAATTGTATGCAAAATATCAATCAGTTCATTCCGATTATTTTCAACAACAATCTCAGAGAAGGTATTTTTTTGCGTCTCTTCAAACCAATGGCTAATTGGTGAAATAAAGTAGGTTGAAAGTAAGGTTTGGATTGGTTTTAGGCTCCGGTAACGAAAAGGCTCATTTTCCCAAATTTGAAATTTAGTATGAATTGGATTATACGAACTACCACTAAATAGTGAATGTTGATTTGTATATTGATTGGCTTCAATCAATATATCAGCGCCTTTTTGTTCATAAATATCATTTGAATTTGATTCTTGATCAATCATTTTTTGATTGTAGCCGATAAACTCTTTGAAATTTGCATTTACGTGATGAATATTAAATTGACCTTGACTAGATAAGGCAATTGAGCCTTCATAAAATTGATTTGAATCGATTTTTGTTTGTGGAAATAGCCATTTGATTGATTCTAAAATAGTTTCGCGCGCAAGAGTATTACTGCGACCATCCCGGCGTTGAGCAACTCGAATCCATTCAATTGGGTTATTGGCTTGGCAATAAACTGCTAATGCTTCTAAGATGCTGGTTTTTCCACTATTGTTCATGCCCACAAGCAAATTAACTTGACCTAATCCTTCAAGGGTTAGCTCACGTATGCCTCTAAATGTATGAATTGTGAATTGATCAAAATGTTGCATACGATACACCCTTTACTCTGATTGTGCTGATTGACAAGGCTAATGGTATGCAGAGTATACCATAGCAAGTTTAGCCTACTCTAGCACTACTCGTTGCCATAGATGTTCATCATTGGATAGCACAGGATGGCTTAGTTTTGGTCCGTTGCTCTGGCATAATTAACGTTTTATGCAACAGGAATAAGGATGCAAGCGATGCGGCGTTGGTGGTTGGGGCTTGAAATAGTGGTTTTGTTTGGTTTGCTGCCGTTGGTGCTGCGTTTCGTGGTGCCAGCCAGTTGGTGGTTTGGCGTACTAGGTTTGGCGGCGCTTGGCTCCTGGTTCTGGTTGCGGCGGCGAGCTGTACCAATTGCACTTTGGCAAGGGCGTTTGAACCAGCTCGAACAAAGCAATCTTTGGCGCTTGTTAGGCCGCTTTGGCCTTGCAAGCTTGCTGGCGGTGCTGTTGGTATGGTTGTGGCAACCAGCAAATTTATTCAATTTGCCACGCCACCAACCATTGCAATGGCTCATAATTCTGTTGGCGTACCCCATCTTTTCGGTTTATATTCAAGAATTGGTGTTTCGGGGCTTGTTTTTCGAGCGCTACCGCGCTGTGTTGAATGAGCGTTGGTTGCTGCTGCTGAGTGCTGTGGTGTTTGGCTGGGCGCATATTATTTTCCGCAATCCCTACGCCGTGATTTTGACGATCATCGGTGGCTGGTTGTTTGGTGATACCTATCGTCAAACTCGCTCGTTGCGCTTGGTGTGCTTGGAGCATGCCTTGTATGGCAATTTGATGTTTACGGTTGGCTTGGGGCACTATTTTTTCAGTCGTGGCTTGGGTTAATTGGTAAGCAGATGTGGAAATTGCTGCCCTGACCAAGCGTGCTTTCAACCTCAATTGTGCCGGCATGCGCCTCGATAATTTGCTTGACAATTGCTAAACCCAAGCCACGCCCGCCAGTATCGCGGTTGCGCGAAGCATCGGCGCGGTAAAAACGCTCAAAAATATGCGCCAAATCATGAGCGGCAATCCCTTCGCCCGTATCGTGAATGCTCAACCTGATTTGGTGCTGATCGCTGGTGCAATTGATTCGAATAGTGCTATTGGCTGGCGTATGCCGAATTGCGTTTTTGAGCAAATTGCCTAAAGCTTGGACAATCCGCGTGCGATCGGCGGCAATACCTGGAATTGGCGACTCGATCGTGAGTTCTAATTGAATCCCAGCGTTGAGCGCAGGTTGCTGCCATCGCTGATGGGTTTCATGCAATAATTGCTCAAGATCAAGTACTTCTTTGTTGAAATCCAAGCTATGCGATTCGGTTTTGAGCAGCAAGGTCAAATCATCCAACAAGCTGACGATCAATTTAATTTCATGTTCAACGTGGTGAGCAGCCTCATCGGCGCTTTGCAACTCATCAGCTAAGCCTTCCATTTCAAGCTGAATCACGCTCAGCGGCGTGTGTAATTCGTGGGTCAAATCGTGAATCAAGCGGGTTTGGAGCATGCGTTGTTGGGCCAGCGAATTGGCCATATGATTGAATGCATGGCTCATTTGGCCAAGTTCATCGCGTGAGCGAATTGGCACTTGCGTTTGCCAATTACCAGCAATAATCTGCTTGGTGGCTTGGGTTAATGCCAAGATTGGCGCGGTAATCGTGCGAACCAGCGCAAAACCCAGCGCTAAAACGATCATGCCGACGATTGCGCCGCTGATAATTAATGCATGGCTGGTGCTGCGTAAAAATGCCCCTTGTTGCTCGGTATAGGCCTGCGTTCCGGTAACCATGAGCGCCGAGCCAATCAATTCGTGGCTGATCAAATCGTAAAGTGGAATTGCATGTTGACGTAGATCAGCAGTTAGTTGCTGATCGTGGTTAAGTTGTTGCGCACTATCATACGCCACATTGCCCGCTGGATCGAGAATAATCAGCCGTTCATCGCCGTGTAATAATGCTTGCAAGACCCATTGCAGTAGTAAACTATCGTGATGAACAAGTTGAAGCTGGTTATTGTTTTGTTGATATAAACCCTGAGGATCGATAAAATTCCAAGCCGATTGAGCGATAAGCGGTAACTCGTTTAAAATGCTATTGATTGGAATACTCGACATCGATTTTAATCGTTCTAATTCGGCTGCAACGATAGTTTGCACTAAAGCCTTTGGCTCGGTTTGGTACGTTTCGGCTAAGGCCACCAAGCCTTGGGGCTGGCTTAAACTTTGCTGAAGCTCGCTAGAACTGGCAGTAAGCTGTTTTTGAACTAGGCTGAGCCAATCAGGGCTGGCTTGATATTCGACAAAATAGCGAATTTGCGATGCGACTGTGGGTGTACCAAGTGGCAATGAGCTGCCAATCGCGACGCTGCTTGGGACGCTTGTATGTGCCATTTGGGCTTGCTCTAGATGAATAATCAAATCTTCAGGATTAACATTATGGGCTACGGCGACGCTTTCAATACTGCCTTCGCTACCAACCTCAACTTGTAAATGTTCAGGGCTGATGCCAATCGCAGCGGCGCTTTGTTGCCAAAGTTGGCCGTTATTGATGCTGAATAAGGCTGGGGCAAGTGGCATGGTCATGGTTTGACTTAGGGCTTCACTTTGCTGCAATAAGGCTGGCAGCACCGACCAATCTTGGCTGTAGGCGTGGCTGGCTTCGAGCCATGGCGCAAGTTGGGCGGTGCGCATTTGGCTTTGGTCGCCCACAAAAATATCGAAGCGCTGCGTCGTTAGCAAATAGGCGCTTAGCCCGCTCAATAAGAGGGTTGCGCCAATCGCTAGGCCAAATGCTGCACCTAATTTCCAGCGTAATGATCGAAGCATAAACACCTACTTAATCAACAAATTTATAGCCCAGCCCATACACAGTAATAATATATTGCGGGTTGGTGCGATCTTTTTCGATGCGCTGGCGCAAGCGGGCAATATGCGCATCGAGCGAACGATCAAAGCCAGCATAATCGCCAGCAAATACGGCCTCAAGCAACTGTTCGCGGCTTAAAATTTGGTTGGGATGGCGCATAAAGGTCGCTAGTAAGGCTAATTGAATTTTGCTCAATTCAACTGGTTCGCGATTAACAGTGCAGTGATGTTGCTCCAGATCCAATTCAATCATGCCACGTTTCAAGGTTTGATTGATCTGTATTGGCTGGCTACGCCGCAAAACTGCCCGCACGCGAGCCACCAATTCGCGGGCATTAAAAGGCTTACCCACATAATCATCAGCGCCAAGCTCCAAGCCATGAATCCGTTCTTCATCGCTGCTGCGGGCTGTTACCATAATAATTGGCGTATTGGTGGTTTGACGAATGGCCTTGAAAACCGCGAGGCCATCCAATTTGGGCAGCATTAAATCTAAAACGACTAAACTTGGCTGATGTTGCTGCACCAAAGCCAAGCCCGTCAGGCCATCGCTAGCCAAATATGTTGCAAAGCCCGCTTGCTCAAGATACAACTGCATCCAATGCGCAATCCGTTCTTCATCCTCGATAATGATGATTAATCCCGCCATACTGCTTCCTTCACCATAGCGAATGTGGCTGGTTGCAGGCGTGGTGAGTGCTGCAACCAGCCTACGATCTAACGACTTGGGGCGGTAGCTGGCTCGCTTGGCAGGGCTGGCACTGCTTCAACCGCTTCGCATTCAACCGCTTGATCGACAGTTGCAGTTGTGCCTGCTGCATCCTCTGAGATCGTGAAGCATTGCATATCTTCACCTGGAATGAAGTGTGGCACGTTGCTGACAAAATGCTCGATCATGGTGGGCAAGTCGGCGGTAAAGTTGGCAGCATCTTCAGCAGCTAACTCACCGTCGGTCACCAATTGATTGATGTTGGCGGTTTCGGCAGCCACAATTGCATCAATTACCGCTTGCTTGCTGACACCATGGGCCGCTGCTTGATCGGCAATACTCAGCCCTGCTTCGATTCCCGCTTGGATGTCGTCGTTGCTAATGCCAATCGTTTCCGCGGCGAGCGCAAACCAATCGATTCCAGCGACTGCGCCAATCGCCACTACCGTACCACAATCGGCATCGGCATTGAGCGTAACAAATGGCTTGGTGATCTGCTCATCGGTTGTTGCGGTCGTCGTTTCAAGCTGATCAGCAGGCTTGAGTGTAACCAATGGCTTGGTACTGCGTTCGCCAGGTGCTGCGGTCGTGGTTTCAAGCTGATCGGTTGTTGGCGCTGCGATATGCATTCGATGGAATGCCCCACCAACAATCTGCTTGTTCAGATCGTTTAGATGATGGCTCGGCTTACTTGACATAGTGTGGTTGGATTCAGCTTGATTGATCACGCCAACGCCTGCAACACCAGGCACATGACATTCAATCGTAATGCCTTCAGTATTTGAACTAACGCTGATACTGTGAACTGGTTTGTCGTTGTTGGCGGCACTGGCTGGATTGTTGGTCCAAAGATAGCCACCACAGGCCAACGATACCACGCCAACTGCGACTGCTAAATGTTTACGCATGTCCGAACTCCTTGTCAATCACTAATTACGTTCAATGGCTGTACTATAAAAAATGATTGTGATACAAATTCGACAATCGGCAACGCCAAGTTAATAATTTGATGAGTCGCTACTGGTTTGTGCTAAGCTTTCAACATACTTTTGTTAATTGAGGAATTAACCGATGGCGATAGATTTTTTGCATTGTGGCTTGACTGAACGTCAGCAAACCTTTGTTGAGCTTGGTCGCGCAATGGCGGCAGTAGTCAAGCCTAGCGCAGCCATGCACGATCGCGATGCTAGCTTTCCCTTCGAGCATTTGCCAGCCTTTTATACGGCCAAATACCAGGCCTTGAGCGTTCCAACGGAGTTTGGCGGGCTTGGCGCAAGTTTGTTCGAGGCGATTTTGGCTCAAGAGCAATTGGCCTATGGCGATGGCTCGATTGCCTTAGTTATGGCGATGCCAATCCATGTGCTTGGTGGGATTATTGAAGCTCAGGCTTGGCAACCAAACCAGATCGAACGGATCAGTCGTTTAATTGTTGAGCAGTCAATCCTGCTGAATTCAGCGGCCAGCGAGCGCGAAATGGGCAGCCCTGCCCGTGGTGGTTTGTTTGCAACCATAGCCCGGCCAGTTGATGGTGGTTGGTTGTTGCATGGCCGCAAAATCTATACAACCGGTGCGCCAGCGCTGACCCACGCCCTGATTAGCGCAACGATTGCTGATACCAGCGATACAGCGATCTTTTTGGTTGATCTCAAGCAAACCGGGATTACGATTGAGCCAACTTGGAATGGTACGGCCATGCGAGCGGCACGCAACGATGATATTGTGCTTGATGGCGTGTTTATTAGTGAACATAATTTTTTGCAACGCCGCCAGCCCGGTTTCGTTGATCCGAGCCGCAACAATGCTGGGGCTTGGTTTCAATTGAATATGACGGCAGTCTATTTGGGGATTGCTCAAGCTGCCCGCGATGCAGCGCGCAATTATGCCCGTGAGCGTCGTCCAACAGCTTTAGCTGGCAAAGCAATTAGCGAGCTTGAATCGATTCAGCGTCAGCTTGGCAAAGTTGAGCAATTATTGTTGAGTGCGCGGAGTTTGCTCTATCAAACGGCGCAATTGTGGGAGCAAGCGCCAGCAGCGCGGAGCCAGTTGCGGCCATTAATTGCGACAACCAAGGCTACGGCGATTGAGCATGCGATTGCAGCAGTCGAGCAAGCCATGATTGTAGTTGGTGGGGCTTCGCTCTCGCCTGAATTGGAGTTAGAACGCTATGCCCGTGATGTGCGGGCGGGCTTGTTTCATCCGCCGACCATGGATGCGGCCTTGGTTGGTTTAGGTGCTTGGTTGGCCGAATAGCTATTTTTGGTGGCGGCTGGCCCAGCCTTCAATTGCATCGGCAACTAATGGCCAAGCTGGGTCAAGCATCAAATCGTGGGCAGCCTGTGGCACGACAATCAATGGCGCTTGATAGGCATTGGCCAAGCTACGTTGCTCAGCGAGCGTAAATACCCGATCCTGCTCGGCGGCAATTACCAGCATTGGGGTTTTGATGTGGCTTGGTTTGGGCTTGCGAATCAGCGCATCGACCAAGCCTCTGAGCGATTCGCTGCCAAGTTGGCTGTGTATAGTTTGGGCTTGCGCAGCGGAAGCGTTATCACGCAAAAACCAATATTTGGCCAAGGCCGGCGTGCGGACAAAACTGTAGAGATCGGTGGTTACGAGCGTTCGTAATACCACACTTGGTTGTTTGCGGATTGTGCGCAGGCTAAAGCCCAATGGCCCGGTGTGCGGTATGCTGGCCAGCAACACTGCTGCCGGAAGCTGGCGTTGCATTACCGCATGTTGCAGCACATAGCCGCCGAGGCTATGCCCGACGACGATTGGCGCTGGTTGAAGTGTGTCAACCAGCGCTAGCAAATCGTCGATATACTGTGGTAGCCCAACCGCATTAAAATAGTGCGGCATGCTGCTGCTGCCGTGGCCGCGCAAACTCAGCGTATGCACGTCAAAGCCACGCTCAGCAAAATCGAGCGCAGCCTGTTGCCAGCACCAAGCGCCATGCCATGCGCCGTGGAGCAGCACTAAAGGTCGTTGGTAAAGCAGTGTTTTCGGCAGATACTGGCGATATTCAAGCCTGTTGTTGCTCATTGGCTTCCTCTTGAGCCGCAGCCCGATCCCGTTCCTCACGAATCAGTCGTAAGGTTGCATCCTTATCATCTAACGCATGGAAAATTGCCTGCATGATTACGCTATCAGTCGTGTCAAGCTCTGCTAAAAGCCGTTGACGATTGCTATCGCCAGCAACCAGCAAGCGGATGCGTTGGGCGAGATTTTGCCATTGGGTTTGCGCTTCGAGCTGGGGCAAAAAGCCTTCAAGATCGGTATAGGCATGGTGGACGCCAAAGCAAGCTGCGGCGACTGTCAGAATAATTGGCCGCCATTCGCCAATGAGTTTGGTTAAGCGGGCTTCTTCAGGATCGGGCGCTTGGCTGACGGCGACCAAAATCGCCTGTACAATTGCCGCGCTATTGGTATCCAAGCCAGCGCTCAGTTGGGCAAAATCGCGTTCGCCGGCCCAAATCCGCTCCACAGCGGTTTGAATAATCCAGCCATTATTATCAATTTGTGGTAATAAAAACTCGACCTCGGCGCGGCGAGTGGCATCGCCATGGGCAATTGCCGCAATCACCTCGATTAAGGGGGCGAAATGGGCAACTGCATCGTTGGTAGCGCGTTCAAAGGTCGGGTGTAGATCGAGCATCACGAATATCCTTCTTGTATTGTGCAAGCTTACAGCCTTGATCGAGATTAAGTTTGGGTTCCAAGGCTGCTGCTATCATATGCGATTGAACAACTTTGTGTCAATATAACACCTAGGGTGAATGATAAAACAACGAGCCATCCTCATTGATGCCTCGTCGTTTATGGCTGGTTTAAGTGTAGACCACCGAATTCGCACCGCCAAACTCGTTTGGCTCATAACGATCAGCGCTCCAATCGTTCAGCCAGCGTCCATCGGCAAGATAGCGATACTGGTAACTGTGATTGGGTGGCAGATCCATGGTGGTACTCCAGCCTTCCCCGGAACGCAACAGCGGTGTCGCCGTTTCGCTCCAATTATTGAACTCGCCAACAAGCGTGATCGTCTGGGCGGTGAGTGGGGCTGGGATGTTGAAGGTTACCCGCACGACCGTACCCTCGAGGCGTTTCTTCAGCATTATGGCACTCCTTTGTGCGTTACAATACAACGGCTTCGTTGCATTTCCTCTGCGTCCGAATCCTTGTACCTACCATCCTACATGGCTTTGGAAGCAAGATCAATACCCAAAGCATTGGCATTTCCTAAGAAATCTAGGCCATGTTGGCCTGTACTACACAGGACTAAAGAGCTAGCACACGTGCTTGTCATTTTAGGTGATCGGCTTCACCTCTGCGAGGAATTGGCGTGGCTCGATTTGGCCAGTTTTGAGTTGCTCAAACAGCACCAAATTATGTTGATTCATAATCTGTTGTTGTTGAAAATGGGCGATAGAGAGGGTAAATTGGGCGATTGCCTGCTCAAACTGATCGAGCCAAAGTAAGGTTATACCGTAATACCATTGGCAATAGGCAACATGAAATTGATAATTAGCTTGCGAAAATAAGAGTATTGCTTGCTCAAAATAATCAATCGATTCGGTATATTGAGCTTGATCAACCAATATTTCGGCTAAATTAACTGCTGCTGCTGCATTCGATATACCATTATCATACTGTTTGGCAATTTCAGCAGATTTTTTAATAAACTCTAAAGCTTTATCAAATTTACCCATTTTTCGATAAATATTGCCAATATTTCCATAATGAATGCTATTTTCTTTGCCTATATCTTGGCTTATGCCAATATTCACAACTTTCAAATAATAATATAGCGCTAATTCTTTGTGATTTAATCGTGCATAAATAGTTGCTAAACTATTAATCAGAGCAGTGTTATTATAAGCTTTACGAATTTCAGTTTCTTGATCATTACACAAAAAGGCTGCAACAGCATATTTTAATCCAGTCTGAAGTGAAGCTGTGGTTCCTAAACGCTGATAACAATACGAAAGCTGAATATATGCAGCTGTATGGTCAGTAATCCCTTGTCCTTCAGCAAGTTCGATAGCCTGAAGAATAAGCGGAATTGCTTGATCTGTATTGCCAATAATCCGGTGTAGATTTGCTTGATGATTTAACAGGGTTGAAAGCAATAATGGCTGATTAATCCTGTGTGCCGCCTTGATTGCATAGTTGATATATTCAATTCGATAAATCATTGATGGATAATAGTTGCTGATGTTATAAATAGTAGCTAAAACCAAATCAATAATTAATTGATCACCTCGTATTGTTTCAAGCTGACTTGGAGCATACTGTAATACCCAATTAACATGTTTTTCTTCGCGATCAAAGATTTGGGTTGCCCTGATCTTGCCACCAATTTGATTAAAGATACAGATCGTCAAGCGAATGGGCTAAATCGCGGATGGCTTCGCAATAACGCCATAGTGCCGCCTCAGTTTCCTGCTGCTGGGCCAATTGCTGGAGCGCAAAACTCCGAATCAAATCGTGCATGCCCCAGCGTTCATTGTGGCCATCGTATTGCAATAAATTATGGCGTAATAAATAGTACAGTTGATTTTCAGCCTCTAAACTATTTGGCAACTCCAGCATTGCCAACCCCAAACTACTCGAAAAATCGGCTACCAAGACCGCCAATTGGCGCACAAAATATTGTTGTTGTGGGCTAAGTTGAGCGTAACTCAAGGCCAGCGAGGCTTCAACATTCAATTGTTGGTCATCAGGGTCACGTAAGGCTTGCAAGCGTTGGGTTTCATCGGTTAGTTGAACTAAATAATGCTCAGGCTTGAGTGCTGGGTTATTGTGCAAAATACTGGCGCTTACCCGCAATGCTAAGGGCAAATAGTGACAAGCATTGGCTAATTGCTCAGCACTTGGCTGATTAAGCCGGGAGCAAATTTCCTGCACAAGGCTAACTGCATGTTCAGCATTGAGTGCTTCAAGCTGGATGTTGGCCATCGCTGGCAAGCTAAATCGCTGGCGACTGCTAATAATCAAACAACAACCAACTGGCGGAATCAGATCGCGCACATGCTCTGCATCACGGGCATCATCAACCACAATCAAGACTCGTTTGCCATGCAGAATATTGTGATACCGGGTAATCAATTGCTCGCGCTTTTCGGGCAAGCGGGTTTTGGGATCAAGTGCGTTAATGACTAAACCAAGTGCTTGTTCGGTGGTGAGCGCTTGCTCGCGTGCTCCATACAGATTGAGCATTAATTGAGCATCAGGATACAAATTCAGCACATGGTGGGCTGCAATCAAGCTTAATTCGCTTTTGCCAATGCCGCCCATACCATGAATGCCGACCAATGCCGCCCCACGATTAGCCGCGTGAGCGATCTGAATCGCTTGAATCAAGCGCTGAATTTCAGTTTCGCGGCCAACAAAATCGCCAACAGCAGGCCGCAATTGGTG
Source organism: uncultured Chloroflexia bacterium (assembly GCA_963767035.1). GTDB lineage: Bacteria > Chloroflexota > Chloroflexia > Chloroflexales > Herpetosiphonaceae > Herpetosiphon. Next base: position 105,176 of record CAVYBW010000001.1, read on the forward strand.
AATCTGGGCGCGATCAGCAGGGAAGTTCGGGTCGCTTGCCGATTGATGTGGTTGATTGAGCAATGTGGCAATTTGCTCGAACAAGGCTTTTTGATAGCGATGATAGGTAGCCTGATGAATATTCAACATCTGACAGTAACTATCAACTGGTGCGCCAGGATAGGTTGTGAGCACTTTGAGTACGGCTTGTTGCGGCTGTTCAAGCGGCAATTGGCCTAACCAATGATAAAAATCGCTCAAACCACCAAACGCTTGCAAGCGTTGGCGCCATGTTTGCTCGCCCAAAAGGCGCTCAGGCCGTTGGATTAAAGTCTGAACTGATTTGGCTGTCCAAGGTTGATCATCGCTCATCCTTGGCTCCTTCTATGGATGAATGTTCAATTTTAACATGCGCTATCCACTTGACAAGTTATTTATTTAATGATACTTTGTATCAAAATAAACCTTGATTCGTCAGCTGGTATATGACGAACACCAATCCAACATGGAGATACGGGTCATGAATGAGCGTAGTACAGGCACAGTGGCGTGGTTCGATCCTGAAAAATCATATGGCTTTATTACAACCAATGCCGGCGCATCACTGTTTGTCCATCGACGGGCCTTGGGCGATGGACGACGTTGGTTAGTTGAGGGCGAAGAAGTTAGTTTTGTGGTGGTTCGTGGCATGAAGGGTGATGAAGCAAACGAGGTGTTGGTGACCAGTGCCTTGCCGCCAACGCCGCGCATTCGGGCCTATGAGCAACGCGAGGCAGGTGGTTATAACAGCGAACGTTCGTTTGAACGCCGCGATCGCTTTGCTGGTCAAAGTCGCCCAAGCGCTCATGGCCCACGGCGCGAGGGCAGTAATGGCCTGCGCCAAGGCAGCCGCTCATTCAGTGGCAATGCTCCAGCTGGGTTGCTCAATGCTCGGGTTGATTATATTGATCCTCAAGGGCGATTCATGTTTGTGGCGCTGAGCGATAATCATGGCGATGCCTATGTGCATTCGAGCTTGTTTAATCATGTGAGCAATCGGGTGCACGTTGGTGATACGGTGCGGGTTAGTGTTTCAACCAGTGATCGTGGCTTGCGCGCCAACTCACTTGAGCTGTAAATTTGAGTTTTGCATATCCACTCAAGCAACAAGGCCGACTCGTATGAGTCGGCCTTGTTGTTGTTATTGCAGAAATAGCTCGAAGTTGGGTTTATGGTCGCGGCCTGTGATGCGGCGGAAGCCGCGCCCGATAGCTCGCATGGTATCTTCACTTAGCGAAGACGCTAAGATCGAACCGAGAATCAAGCCTAAGGCGCTTCCTGCTGCTGCACCAAGCGCAAAGACGACATAGCGTTCGCGTTGTGTAGATTTGTTCATGATGTACCTCGCACGTGATCGTCCTTGACCCGCCGATTACTGAAGAACGACAACTGGCGTAGCTTTTTGCCACAATTTATCGAGCTTGTAAAAATCGCGTTGTTCAGGGCTAAAAATATGCACAACAACATCGCCAAAATCGAGCAAAACCCAGCCAGTTTCAGGTGAACCTTCGATCTTGGGCGCAGCTGCGCCTTCTTGGACTAACTGATCATCAATTTCTTTTACGACTGCTCGGACCATACGCTCATTCCCAGCGGTACAAATCACCAAGAAATCGGCAAAACTAGCTAATGGGCGAACGTCGAGCATGATAATATCATTTGCCTGCTTCGAGTCTGCTAAATCAACAGCACGGCGGGCAAGAACTTGAGCTTCGATAGGTGGACCTCCACATTTCTAGAACAGATTTTTCTGCTTCCAATATACCATGAAACCTTAAATTAGCTGCATACTGCGCCCAACATGTTCAAAGATGTTGAGGGCTTCAGCAAGATCATCACTGGTATGGCTAGCAGTTACAATTGTGCGCACTCGGCCTTTATCGCGGGCCACGGTTGGAAAGGCAATGCCTTGGGCGAAAACCCCAGCCTGGAACAAGGCATCAGAGAATTGCATGGCCTTGGCACTCTCACCAACAATCACCGGTGTGATCGGCGTTTCAGAGATACCCGTGTTAAAGCCTAGTTTGTTCAACCCAGCCTTGAAAAACGTGGTATTTGCCCAGAGTTGCTGATGCAATTGCGCACCTTCGGCGCTTTGCAAAAGCTTAACTGCGGCAATACAAGTAGCAGCAACCGCTGGCGGATGTGATGTGCTGAACAAAAATGGCCGTGAGCGATGCTCCATCAACTGACGCAATTTGCTTGAGGTGGCCACATATCCACCGACTGCCCCAATTGCCTTGGACAGCGTGCCAACCTGAATATCCCAATTTTTGATGCCATAATGGCTGACCGTGCCGCTGCCATTGGTGCCAAGCACGCCCGACGCATGGGCATCATCGACCATTGTGATCGCGCCATAATGCTTGGCTAGCTCAGCGATACGTGGCAAGGGCGCAATATCACCATCCATGCTAAATACGCCATCGGTCACAATGACTGTGTTGCGATATTTGCCTTGGTTGGCCTGCAAAACTTGTTCCAAATCGTCCATATCGTTATGGCGATAGACTGCACGAGCAGCCTTGGTCAGCCGAATTCCATCGATGATTGAGGCGTGATTCAGGGCATCGCTGATCACTAAATCGCCATCGTTGAGCACAACGCCCAAAACCGCTGCATTGGCGGTAAAACCCGATTGCAACACCAACACCGCCTCGGTATGCTTGAACTCGGTTAAGCGTTGTTCAAGCTCCTCGTGGATGCTCATTGTGCCAATAATGGTGCGAACTGCGCCTGAGCCAACTCCCAATTCCTCGATTGCTTTGATTGCTGCTGCTTTCAAGGCGGGATGATTGGCCAAGCCCAAATAATTATTTGATGAGAGATTGATCACCGATTTGCCATCGATGGTTGAGCGTGGGCCGGTAGGGCTTTGCAATTCGCGTAATGTGCGAAAAATCCCCTGCTCACGCAAACTATTCAGTTGCTCATCAAGATATGCTTCAAAAGAATCTGGCATCATCGCCCCCGTGGCTAACTAAAAACCCATTCACAACTCTGGCTATGCGCCATATGTTTCAGCTGCATTATAGTGCATAAGCTGGTTTTGTAGATGCGACTGATAGCTGATTAATGGAGGTTTGGCAATTGCAATGATTATGCTGCTTTCTTGCAAGGATTGTGCATTCGATTAATGTCGCGCAAGTTTAGACTGAATCTAACTTTGGAGGTTGTGAAATGAGGTTATTATGCTGCGCATTGTTCGAGAACTGATAAAATTCTTGATTGCTGGCTTGCTTGTGATTGGCAGTTGTATTGGTATATCATTTTGGGCTTGGGGGCCGCCAATGCGCACTGATCCGACTGTTACTCTGCACGAGGGCGATTCTTATAGTGAATGGAAACAAATCGAATCAGCTGATCCGACACGACTTTCTTTTGAGGTTACGCTGTATCATTCTGAATCATTTACCCAAGTTTGGGCAGAAGCATTAAGCAAACCAGCACTTGATTTGCAACTAGCACCATTGGATACAGATCGGATTCGAGAGTTTGCGCCGTTTGTTGTGCGTGGCTCGGTATTGCGGCTATTTGCCTCACCTGATGATTCGATTGAGCTTGGATTGCATGGCAAGCAAGGCCACGCATCACGTACGATTAAGCTCAATCGCCAAGTTAGTTTTGATGGAACGACGATGATTTTGCGCTAGATTGGTTAAGATTCCCTCACCCCAACCCCTCTCCCGTAGCGCGGGTGAGGGGCTTTAATATCGTGGTTTTCTCAGGATGCATGGTAAATCCACGGCGGCTCCCCCTCGCCCGCGTTCAGTGGGAGAGGGGGTTGGGGGGTGAGGGAATCACCTAATAACTAGGTTTGCTCGTCGCGTAGGCCAATCCGCTTTGCACATCGCGAAAGGTGCGAATATGCGCAATGTCGATGCCCGTATCGAGCAAGGCTTGCACGGTTTCGCTGCGCAAGCCGACGACCACAGGCTCGGTGCCAAGCAGTCGCACCGCGCTCAAAGTTTGTACCAACGACTCGGCCACCGGTTGATCGATTGTGTTGAGGCCAGTTAAATCGATTAAAATCGTATGTGGGCGGCGTTGATAAATTGTGTTGAGCAATTCATCGCTGAGCAAGGCTGCCCGCGTAAGATCGATACTACCAACCAGTGGCAAGACCAAGACCCGCTCGGCAATTGGCAGCACTGGCACGCTCATCTGACGGATTGTTTCGCTGGAGCGTTGCAGCTCGTCAAGCGCTTTTTCAAGGTAGAGCGTGCGTTTTTGCACCCGCTCCTCAAGCACGGTTTGGTTGCGCTCAAGGGCTTTGCTATGTTCGATGCTGCTCTTGAGCAATTGGCGCAAACGTCGCGCTGTAAACGAAGTAGTTGCTGCTGCGGTGCCAAAACAACCACCAGCAAACAATAGATTAAGAATCGTAATATTCAATGAAAATGGCTGAGGACTCAGCAAATCGGTGCTGACGAAAATGACAACTGCAATAACCGCATAGATTAAACTCCAACGGGCTGGCAAAAGCAGCGCCGCTGCCACAATTGGGATAAACAAGCCATACATCCCACGACTGGTTACCCCTACCGGCGTTGCTACGACTAAAGTAAGTAAAAAGTAGGGAATAAACATCGCATGGGTGGCCCATTCTGGCTGATCGATGCTCACCAACCAGCTCGAAATCCCTGCGGCGACCAAGATGCCAAACAAACAGCCAAGCGCTAGTTGATTGCGGCCAATGCTGAGGTCAACTCCTAAAACATAGTAGAGAATCAGCAAAATAATAAAACTACTGCCAGTGATCAAAATGCGGCGTAAGGCGCGCTTACGCTGTTCGCGTTCTTCATTCCATAATGCAATCAGTGGATCGGCCATGTAGGGTACCTGTGTAAATTGGGCATGGGGCATTATAGCAGGCTTTTTTTCTGATAATTCAATTGCTGCTTAGATACGACCGTCTGTGCTATAATCGCTGTAGGAGGATGCCATGTCGGATGCGTTTGATCAAGCTCAACGAATGATTTCACCCAAGCCTCGCGAAGAGGATCAAGTGGTGGAGAAAAGCTTGCGGCCAAAAAAGCTGGCCGAATATATTGGCCAAGAAAAAGTGCTTGCCAACCTCAAAATTGCGATTGCTGCTGCCAAACAACGCAAGGAGCCGCTTGATCATACCCTATTTTATGGCCCGCCTGGCTTAGGTAAAACCACGCTTTCCACAATTCTGGCCAATGAAATGGGCGTGAATATCAAAATTACCTCAGGCCCAGCCATCGAACGGGCTGGTGATTTGGCAGCGATTTTGACCAACCTCAAAAAAGATGATTTGCTATTTATTGATGAAGTCCATCGTTTGAATCGGGCAGTTGAAGAAGTGATGTACCCAGCCATGGAAGATTTTGCGCTGGATATTATTGTGGGCAAAGGTCCAAGTGCCCGCAACTTGCGCCTAAAGTTGCCACGTTTTACTGTGGTTGGAGCCACGACCCGCTTAGCCTTGCTGACCTCGCCTTTGCGCGATCGGTTTGGTTCGGTGCATCGGCTTGAATTTTATTCGCTCGAAGCCATGACTGATATTGTGCGGCGCTCAGCGGCGCTGTTGAAATCGCCCATGGACGATGCTGGAGCGTTGGAGATTGCCCGTCGTGCCCGTGGTACGCCACGGGTGGTCAATCGCTTGCTGCGGCGAGTGCGCGATTTTGCCTTGGTGATGGCCGATAATCATATTACGCTGGAAGTGGCTCAAGCCGCTCTGGCAAGCCTCGAAATCGATGATCTTGGGCTTGATGAGAATGATCGGCGGGTCTTGCGCACCTTGATCGAAACCTTTAATGGTGGGCCGGTTGGCCTAACCACCTTGGCAGCGGCAACCGCCGAAGAAGTTGATGCAATCGAGGATGTGTACGAGCCGTATTTGCTGCAACTTGGTTTTATTCAGCGTACCCCACGTGGGCGCATCGCCACTCGCCGCGCCTACGATCATCTTGGCTTGAGTTTCCCTGAAGCGCCGCGCCCAGCCGATAGCCAACAGGCAACGTTTAATTTGGAATAGATTTGTAATGGTCAAATACCCTCTGCACACGTCGGATGATGCACGATGCGGCGGTCAGCTCCCGATCGGCGCTTGTTCCTACCACCTTGTGCGGGGCCGAGCAGATTAAGTGACCGTGCAACAGCTCTTTGACTAGTACAATTTGGAATAGATTCATCTGTTTGACATAAAAACCAGGCTGCCGATCGCATCGACAGCCTGGTTTGTTGAATTATTTGGCGATTGCTAGATCGTAGCGCCGACCGACCTCACCCCAATTGATCACATTCCACCAAGCGCTCAAAAATTCGGCCCGTTTTTGGCGGAACTTCAAGTAGTAGGCATGTTCCCAAACATCGACACCCAATAATGGGGTTAAACCTTCCATATACGGGCTATCTTGATTGGGGTAGCTAGCGAGATAGAGCGTGCCTTTGCTATCGGTTGAGAGCCAGCCCCAGCCCGAGCCAAACCGGCGCGCGGCAATATCGTTAAATGTATTTTTGAAGCTATTGAATGAACCATATTTGGTATTAATTGCTGCGGCTAAAGCTCCGCCTGCGCTGCCACCGCCTTTGGGTGAAAGCGTTGCCCACCAAATTGCATGGTTGGCATGGCCACCAGCGTTATTTCGTACCGCAGTTTGGATGGCGCTGGGCAGATTGCTCAAGCCATGGAGTAATTCAGCCACATTCATACTTTGCAACTTTGGATAATCGGCCAAAGCAGCATTCAAATTGGTAACGAGCGTGTTGTGATGTTTTTGGTGATGAATGTACATCGTTTCAGCATCGAGCTGCGGTTCCAAATCGCCATAATCATAGGGCAAGGCTGGGAGGGTAAATTTGCCGTTGGTTGGCACCGTTGCTTGATCAAAAGTTTTGCCAACCCCGCCATATTTTTTGGCGCTAGCCTCTTTGTTGCCCCAAATTGCAGCCAAACTCCCTAAACCGATTGCGCCCAAAAATCCCCGCCGCGATAGATTGAAACGTTTTGACATTATCACAACCTCCATAGACGATCGTTTCTTATCCAACCATTCGTCCAAACTGAGGCTTTGGTTTTAGCTGAAGCCTGATTATTCGCAAACTTTTAATAAAGCCTTAATTGGCAAGGATTTGATACGTGCTTGGGGCAACGCTCTGCTGCGCTGTTTGGCGAATTGCATAACCCACAGCTGCCAAACAAATTGGCAAAACCAACCACGATTCCCAGGCAAAGTTGGTTGTTTGCAAGGTGTTGAGCGGCATGCCTTGAGCTTGGATAGTCAGGCTGAGGGCAATCCAGCGCGAGCTAATTAAACCAAGCATTGCCGTGCTTAGGCCAATTCTGCCCCAGATTGTTAGTTGTGGCCAAACCAAACTCAGTATAATAAATTCGATAAACGAGAACGACCAACCAACAGGCCGCCCCCAATACAACAAGATTAACCCCAAGCCATAGAGCAATGGAAAGCCAATTTGTTTGCGCCAAACGACCCAACAACTTACGCCAAGCAAGAGCAACCATAAAGCGATTGCAAGCATTTGGGCAGTACTTGGGCTGAGGCCAAGGTTGATGAGCGCTTGTAATGGTGTGCGATTCCACATGCTCATTGGGCTTTGCTCCGCTACCGCAAAGTTAAACCATTGATACTCCAAGGTATTGGTTAGATAGGTGAAGGTTTCGTGGCGCAATCCAGCATCCCAACGCCAAATTTCAAGCCCAATCAACCCCAACGCTAGGGCGGCAATGCTGGCAATTCGTTTAATTAAGGCTTGACGGGCGACTTGATCAGCCAAGTTGCAATAGGCCAGGAGCGCCAAGGCCACAAAAAACATGGCATAAAAGGGCTTGATTAACAGCAGCATGGCAATAATCAGGGCAGCGGCGATACGCGAATGATAGATTGCCCAATAGCCGCCAAGCAAGCTGCCTAGTAGCAACAATAACTCAATATTGCCTGAAACGATGCCCAAGATACACTCGAGGCTCACCATCACTAATATTGTCCAAGCGCTGCTTTGTTTGGTCAGATAGAGCCAAAAACCCACAAATACGATGCTTGCAATGCTCAACATAGCCGCCATTCCAAGGCTATTAATCTGCAAACTGCTAATAATATTGGCTAAAGTGGGCGGGTAGAGATATGGCCCAACAATTTGCCCAACCTGATCATAGTTCGCCTTGACTGCCAGCTTTGCTACCAGATCGGGCGCGTTGAGCATGCGTTGCTACCACATATGCACGCTGCGCCACATCGCTTGGGCCTCGGCAATCGCAGGATAGGGATTGGCCTGCTGCTGCATGCGTTCAGCTGCTAGAGCATAGCTCTGAAAATCGACTGTTGCCATCCCCCATTGTTGATTTTGGTAGACCACGCTATAGCCGAAGGCTACCCATGCGCCGAAAATCAACCAGCCAAGCAGGCTGTCCACGATGCGCCAAGAAAATCGCATAATCAACCTTTTGGCCTAAAGCCTACAAGCGTTCGGATAGTTTAATTGGAATGGATACCTGAAAAGGCAGAATGCAAGCATGAGGAAATCTGATGTTCAGTGGCTAGAGGTCTGCGAATAGCGTTTGTCTAACAGTTCTTTGTACGTTTGGGGCTAAAAAGCTGATGGAACCAAAATGCTACACGCTTGGAACACCCTTTGGAACTGGCGCTTGCTATATTAAGCCTACACACTCTCATTGCGGCGCTCCTGTGGTTTGGAAGCATCAGGGCAGTTGGCCGATTGGTAAACGTGGGACTTTACCAATCGGTCAGCACCGCATTTAAAAAGTTTCGCTTAACGCCAAAACCCCGCAGTTGCGGGGTTCTAGCGAGAGAAGAGAGGAGAAGGAGATGCGATTAAGTATAGGCCATTACTCCTAGATTGACATTCCCTATAATGGGTGATTTAGAGGGTGACTTTAGTCATGCCAAAGCGGCGACAAAAGCATCCCACGCTTGGTGGGGCGTAATGCTTGATGAATAGAATGCCGAGCCTGCAATGAGGTTAGTCGCGCCAGCCTGCACGATACTGGCAACATTATTGGGTTTAACCCCTCCATCAACCTGGATCACCGCCTCGTGGTTATGCTGATTGAGTAAGGTGCGCACAGCGGTAATCTTTGCTAAACTCCGTTCGATAAAACTCTGGCCCCCAAACCCCGGATTAACCGACATAATCAGTACCAAATCGAGATCATGAATAATATCGTCAAGGCTACTGATTGGCGTTGCTGGATTCAAGGCCACGCCCGCAGTACAACCAAGCTCGTGGATGCGCTGAATTGTGCGATGCAAATGCACGCTGACTTCTTGATGCACCGTAATATGGTTAGCTCCAGCTTTAGCATATTCTTCTAGCAGTGCATCGGGGTTGCTGACCATCAAATGCACATCCAAAATGCCCTTGAAATAAGGGCGAATTGCCTTAATTACTGGTGGGCCAAAGGTCAGGTTGGGCACAAAATGGCCATCCATCACATCAACCTGAATCCAACTACAGCCCACTTGGTCAGCGGCCTGTACATCGGCCCCAAGGTTGGCAAAATTGGCTGATAAGATCGATGGGGTCAGTTCGATGGCGCGGCCAGCATGGTATCCGATTGGCATAAAACTCCTCGTTGTGTTTAACTATGCACCGCTATTAAAGCATACATCTCGCTGAAATTTGTCATGGTCAGGATCAAAACTCGATTTTCAACAAACGAGTTGGGCTATACATTCCAGCCCGTTCCAAGGTTTTTTTGGAGTTATGGTTGTAGTACCAACACCCAGCAATTGGCTGAATCTGCTGGTTTTGGCAATGCCGAATCAGCGCTTGAATCAGGCGAGTGCCGCAACCTTGCTGGCGATAGGCTGGGTTGATGTGCATGCCGATGCTGGCAACCTGTTGATAGATGCTGCTTGCTTCAATAATTCCAAAGCCAACCAGCTCACTATCGATGCTAAAACAAAACAGCTGTTGCCAAGCCACCCGCTCAGGAATTTGATCAAATAAATCGCTGGCATGTTCAGTAATGCTGGCAATATCGGCCTCTGTTGCAAGACGTAGCCCTTCAGCGCTGCTTGGTTCGGGCAAAGTTTGGCGATTCCACTGAAAAAAATAGGCCTGTTTATGCACATGCCGATGCTGATCAAGCGCATGGCTCAGCAACCATTGATCGTTGGTCGGCACAAAGGCTGCTTGCACGTTGGCTAGTTTTTTGGCCTGTTCAAAGGCAGTTTGGCCATAGTGCTGATAGCCAGCCTGCAACGAAAAATGCACCAACATGCTTGCATCGTGTACTGCTGTTAATCCGATTATGGTTTGATCAAGCTCAATTTGATACCACACGCCATGCAGTAAGCGATCCTCGAAAAATGAATCGACATGAGTTGGCAGTTGGGCATAATAATCAACGATCGCTGGTTTGATTGCAGCGAAATCAATTGGTGTAAAGCGAAAACTCATTGATTTGAATCCTTTTGCTCCGAGTTGCTCGTGAGTGAGCCATAGCTTTGGGCGGCTACATGATCGAGATGATATAGCGCCTCGCGAAATACTCCGGCGACATGATGATCATCAATTGTGTAATAAATTTGTGTGCCAACACGCTGAGTGCGTACCAACTTCAAATCGCGCAATTTGGCCAAATGATGCGAAACTGTCGAAGCCGAAACCTCAACATAGCTGCTTAATTCGTTGACGGTACAGGTACGATGGGTCAGCACATGGATTAATTGGGCACGGGTTGGGTCACTGAGCGCCTTAAACATCGCGACAACGGCATGCAGCGCCGCTGGTGGTAGTTGGGTTGTTGCTTGTAATGGATGCGATTCGGGCATAATGTCGTCCTTTTTTTATTGCTGCTTCAACTCTACCACAGCCTCATGCCGCTGTTTGTCAGAATCTGAAACTCAGCTATTGACGATGGTTTGTATTGACAGCCTAATCAAAATAGTATATCTTGATAATTGTGCAGATATAAAGATATACATGATAAGGATAAAGCTATGAATAAGGCAGCAATTCAGCACGATCATCACGAGCACGAGCATCAGCATGGCGCTAGCTGGTGGCGTTCATTGGCTGAGGCCATGCACTTGCCAGGCTTTAGTCACGATCATGATCATAGTTCGGCCAAAGTTGTTGCCCTGACTGGCTCGGCTAGCCAACTGGGTATTCGCACGATTTGGTGGTCGTTGTTGCTCTTGGGATTGACCACCGTTTTTCAAGTAGTGATCTATTGGTTGAGCGGTAGCGTGGCGCTCTTGGGCGATACAGTTCACAACTTTGGCGATGCCCTCAATACGTTGCCATTGTTGGTTGCATTTATGTTGGCGCGGCGAGCAGCAACCAGTCGCTATCGTTATGGCTTTGGTCGGGCCGAGGATTTAGCCGGCCTGGTGATTGTGGCCTCAATGGCAATTAGTGCGATCTATATTGGCTTTGAATCGTGGCAGAAATTGCTTAACCCAAGCGAAATTACCCAATTGCCATGGGTGGTTGTTGCAGCGATTATTGGTTTTATTGGTAATTATGCTGTAGCCTATCTTGAAATTCAAACAGGCAAGAAAATCGATTCAGCCGCTTTGATCGCTGATGGAAAGCATGCTCAAATCGATGCTTTGACCTCGTTGGCGGTGCTGGGAGCTGCGGCTGGAGCTTGGTTGGGCTGGCCATTGCTTGATCCATTAATTGGCTTGTTGATGACCGTAATTATTGCTGGCATGACGTGGCAAACTGCCCGCACGATTTGGCAACGCCTGATGGATGCGGTTGATCCACACTTAATGGAGCATGTCGAGGAAGCGGTTGGCGCAGTTGCTGGAATTCAATCAATCCAACAACTGCGGGCGCGTTGGCTGGGTCATCAGTTAATGGTTGATCTGACGGTACAGGTTGCTAGCGATCGCTCGATTGCTGAAACCGAAACTCTGCGTCAGCAACTGCAGGAACGAATTAATCAAGTGGCGCAGCGTCCAGTAGAGCTATTGGTGCAATATCTACCAGTTGCTCAAACTGCGATTTGAGCCAACAAAAATGCCCAAACCCTCGTTGTTAATCAATCACAACGGGGTTTGAGTTTGTAGTTATACATTGCATTACAACTGCTGGGCAATTTCCCAGAGGTGGCCGGCTGGGTCGGCAAAACTGGCGGTGCGCACGCCCCACGAGCGGTCGATTGGCCCATTGATAAACTCGACTCCACGGCTGCGCAATTCGGCATACACCGCATCAGTATTTGCAACCGTGATCGTATACAAGGCCCGTGAATCGGCTTTGGGTACGGCCATCGGGTTGAGCAATTCGACGGCGGCGCTTTCCTTGAGCAAATTGATTAATGTTGTGCCAAATTGAAACACCATTGAATTATCATCGCTAAATAGCATTGGTAGCCCAAAGGTCTGTTGATAGAATTGGGTCGTGCTTTGCATAACGCTATCGGGCACGAATAAGGTGATTGCGCTGATCGCACCGTCAGTCCAACTAGCTTGATTGTTCATTCGCTCCTCCTTGAAAAACACTACTCGATTATAGAACATAGTTGCTATCCCATGCAACTTAACTAATAAAACCATCCATGGTGGATGGTTCATTTGGATTACTTAGTCTTGCTGCTGATTGTGCTGTTGCCATTCGGCGTATGAGGTTGGGCCTTGGTTGTGCTTGCGTCGGCTAATGCTGAGTTGTTGTTTTGCACGAACAAGTTCTGCTTCAACGGTCGCCGTCGATTGTTCGTTACGCAATCGTTGACGTTGCTCGGCCTCAAGCAGTTCAAGATAGCTCTTGCCATGAAAACGGGCTAGGTTTTGTGAACTTGCATCGTCAGGATTTTTACGAGCCTGATGTAATGATTGTTGGTAGCGTTGTTTTGCACGTTGTTTCGCTTCTTCCTGTTTAGATAGATAGGCTAAGTGGGATGCGATGATAAGGCCAATAACCGCAAGCATGATGCCAAAAACCAGGGTCTCCATACATATTCTCCCTGAATGGTTTGGTTTTAATACGGCATTGGTTACTCAACGTTACACGCTAGACTGCATCAAACGCTTGGTGATAGGAAATTGTGCCATTCAAGCCTGCTAAAGCGCCAGCAACCAATTCTTGCGCCATAAAAACTTCGGTAGGCACAGGGTAATGGCAGCGTAAGTGCCAGTTGGACGCAGGCTGAAAGCCAAAACGTTGATAATAATTTGGCCCACCCAAGACGACTAGCGCCTGAATCGCAGCTTGGCGACACGTTTCAATGCCATCTTTGACCAAGGCTGAGCCAATGCCTGTGCGCTGCTGCTGTGGCGATACGGCCAATGGCCCCAAACCCCAAATCTGGCTGCGGCTCGGATCTTGATCGTATTTAACAGGACTAAACAGAATATGGCCAACAATTTCAGCATTAAGCTCGGCAACGAGTGAAATAGTGCTGTTTGCTTGACGTAATGTATTAACGAGATCAGCCTCGCCATTGCGATCAAAGGCAGTTTGGTTAACCCGCGCAATTGCGACAATATCGGCAGTAGTTTCAGGGCGAATTAACATTATTTGCTCCTAAAATGCCAAGAGCTACCATCTTGCAGGTAGCTCTCGGAATGCAATTGCCAAAATTTACAGGCCAGATTCGGCGCGTAAGATTTCAGCTTTGTCGGTGCGTTCCCATGGCAACTCGATGTCGGCGCGGCCAAAGTGACCGTAGGCAGCGGTTTGGCGATAGATTGGGCGGCGCAAATCAAGGTCGCGGATGATCGCACCTGGGCGCAAATCAAAGTGCTTGTTGATTAGTTCCAACAATTTTTCGTCGCTGACTTTGGCGGTACCAAAGGTTTCAAACGAGATTGAAAGTGGTTTTGAAACGCCGATTGCATAGCTTACTTGCAATTCAAAGCGCTCGGCCAAGCCAGCGGCAACGATGTTTTTGGCGACGTAGCGGGCAGCATAGGCAGCCGAGCGGTCAACCTTGGTGGCATCTTTGCCTGAGAACGCGCCACCACCGTGGCGAGCAACGCCGCCGTAGGTGTCAACGATAATCTTGCGGCCAGTCAACCCTGAATCGCCCATTGGGCCGCCGGTAACGAAGCGTCCAGTTGGGTTGATGAAAATCTTGGTGTTTTCATCGAGCATACCTTCAGGAATCACTGGCTTGATAACTAAATCGATCACATCCTTGTGAATGCGTTCGTTATCAACGTTAGGATCGTGCTGGGTTGAGATCAGCACGGTATCAACGCGCACAGGCTTGCCGTGGCTATACTCGACAGTAACTTGGCTCTTGCCGTCTGGGCGCAAGTAGCCGACTTCACCAGTTTTGCGCACTTTGGCCAATCGGCGGGTCAATTGGTGGGCCAATGAGATCGTCAATGGCATAAATTCATCGGTTTCGTTACAAGCAAAACCGAAGACCATTCCTTGGTCGCCTGCGCCAACTTTTTCAATTTCAGCTTCGCGGCTGGCTTGATCGTCGCGCACTTCCAAGGCCACATCAACGCCTTGGGCGATGTCGGGCGATTGACCGTGCAAGGCAACGATAATCCCACAGGTTTCGGCATCGAAGCCAAACTTGCCACGGGTGTAGCCGATGTCGCTGACGACTTTGCGCACAATATCTTGCACTTCAACGTAGCCTTTGGTGGTAACTTCACCTAAAACTACGATCAAGCCAGTGGTGGTAGCGGTTTCGCAAGCAACCCGTGAGAGTGGGTCTTGGGCCAACAATTCATCCAAGATCGCATCGGAAACTTGGTCACAAATCTTATCGGGGTGTCCTTCAGTCACCGATTCTGAGGTGAAGAAGAACTGTGGAGCACGCATAAATGTTGTTGCATCCATTGAGTTTTATCTCCTAGCAGCAATTAATTATTGAGAAGCAATGCAGTAAAACCAGCTTGGATAAAGTGTTTATCCGAAGTAGCAGCTTCATACAAGCCTTGTTCTTGCATTACAACAAAAGAAATACAATCGGTTAAACCCCATTGTTTATCATCACGTTGATAATATAATGCAACACCCTTATGAAATAAATCAGTTGTTACTGATTGTACAACAATATTAGGTGTTGTATAACAAGAGTTTATAAATCGAACAGCACTACTTCGTAGTGAGCCACTTAATGCATTGGCAATTTCAGTTAATACTGCTTCTGTGATCCAAACTTGGTGGGACTGATGGATATACGGTAATAACCTGCGTGCTTGCTGATGATAGGTATCATTTTTATTAAGTAACGCTTTTACAAATGCTGTATCGACAAAAACTCGCTGAAGTGCCATTAGCTTGCTGTATCCTTATCACCATAGAGATAGTGTTGATGATTTTCCGACCAATCTTGAGGCATTGTTATTGTTCCAGTCAATTCCTGTAATACATCCCAAGCATTGATTGGTTCTGATGACTCAGTTGGATGCACAGTAATGGTATATGTAGTATTTGGCGTAAGATCTGTTGGTTTAGTAGGCCGAAATACTTCTCCATCAAAAACAACAGTAATCTGTGCATCCATAATGATCGCTCCATGGTGATGTAGCAGAATTGGGTTGGTTAAGAACCCAATTCTGCTACTGGATTGTATCGCACTTGATACTTCAGGTTTATACCGCAACGGCGGAATCAGACTAGGTGCCTTCTTCCCATGAGTTGAGGTAGGTTACTTGTGCATCGGTCAAGATGTCGATCTTGATGCCCATTGCCGCCAATTTCAAGCGGGCAATTTCTTGGTCAACTTCAACTGGCAACGCATAGACTTTGTTTTCCAATTTGCCTTTGTTGGTCAAGAGATATTCGCTGGCCAAAGCTTGGTTGGCGAATGATTGATCCATCACGGCGCTTGGGTGACCTTCAGCCGAAGCCAAGTTGATCAAGCGGCCTTCGCCCAACAAGTTGATCCGGCGACCATCGGCCATTACGTATTGATCGATAAATTGGCGAGGTTGTTTCTTTTCAACTGCCAATTTTTCCAAAGCTGGAATATCGATTTCAACATTGAAGTGACCTGAGTTACAAATGATCGCGCCATCTTTCATAGCAGCGAAATCTTCTGTGTCGAGGACGTGAATATCGCCAGTAGCGGTGATGAAGATGTCGCCGATGCGGGCAGCATCAACCATTGGCATCACGCGGAAGCCATCCATTGCGGCTTCGAGTGCCTTGATTGAATCGATTTCGGTAACGATGATGTTGGCACCGAGACCGTGGGCACGCATTGCGATCCCTTTTGAACACCAGCCGTAGCCAGCGACAACCACGGTTTTACCAGCGATCAAGACGTTGGTTGCGCGGATGATCCCGTCGAGGGTTGATTGGCCAGTACCATAGCGGTTGTCGAACAAGTGCTTGGTTTGGCTATCGTTGACCGCAATCACAGGGAATTCGAGCACGCCTTGGTTGGCCATAGCGCGCAAGCGAATCACACCAGTGGTGGTTTCTTCGGTTGAGCCAAGCAAGTTTGGCAACAATTCGCGGCGATCCTTCAACACGGCGCTCACGAGGTCGGCACCATCGTCCATGGTGATGTGAGGAGCGTGGTCGAGGGCGGCTTTCAAGTGATTGTAATAGGTTGCGTTATCTTCGCCCTTGATGGCATAGACGGGGATTTCGTCATATTGCACCAGTGCTGCGGCAACATCGTCTTGGGTTGAAAGTGGGTTTGAAGCTGCCAACACAATATCAGCGCCACCTGCTTGAAGCGTGCGCATCAAGTTGGCGGTTTCAGCGGTAACGTGCAAACAGGCTGACATTTTCAAGCCTTCGAGTGGACGTTCTTTGGTGAAACGTTCGCGCAATTGGCGTAACACTGGCATTTCTTGCTCGGCCCAGGCGATGCGACGCATACCTTCATCGGCCAGCTTAATATCCTTAATATCGAAATCCTTAGCCACGAATAACTCCTTAATAAAAGTATGAAGGCAGAGGGATGAAGGATGAACCGTATCCCTGAATGCCTGAAGTGTACGCTACCGACGTAGCATTACTGACATAACCATAGTTTGGACTTAGCCGAATAATTCGGCTAAAAGTGGTTCGGTACCAAAGTTGGCTTCATAGCGAGCCACGAAATCGGCTTTGGTGTAGCGATGTTCTTGCGTGCCGTGATGCTCGATGGCATAACATGCCGTCAAACTGGCGATCCGACCGGCTACTGGCATGGGCAAGCCCGCCAAATAACCTCGCACAAATCCGGCGCGAAACGCATCGCCTGCTCCAGTGGGGTCGGCAACAACCGTTGCCTTGGCCACAGGAATCTCATAAACTTGGCCATTGTGGTAGATTGTAGCACCTTCGCCGCCTTTGGTAACAACCGTCAGGCCAACGACTTGATGCAATTCTTCCTCGGTACAGCCAATTTTTTCTGCCATCATGGCAAATTCATAATCGTTGCCAATCAGGGCTGCGGCGCTGCGACAGCCTGCTAGCAATTCAGGGCCGTTCATGCGGGGTGCTTGCATGCTCGGGTCATACAAGTAGGGAATATTGTTGGTTTGGCATTCGATTACCAACTGCGCCATGGCAGCAGGATCGTTGGGCGCAATAATTACGAAATCAGGGCGATGACCATCGAGTGGTAAACGCTGACGATGCGCTTGAGCCATTGCACCAGGGTAGAAGGCGGTAATTTGGTTGTCGGAAAGGTCGGTGTTGATAAAGCACGAAGCGGTGAAATCACCCTCAATCACTTTGATCAAGCCCGTGTCTACTCCAGCATTTTCGAGCCAAGTGCGATATTCGCTAAAATCCTCGCCAACCGTGCCCATAACCGTGGGGCGTTCGCCAAGCAAGGCCAAGTTATAGGCAATATTTGGCCCTGTGCCACCACGCATGCGCTTCATTGATTCTACCAAGAAGCTCACGCTCAACACGTGAACTTTATCGGCCAAAATATGATCTTTGAATTGCCCAGGAAACACCATAATGTAATCGTAGGCAATTGATCCAGCTACAACAATCCGCACGAACAAACTCCTATATGAGAACGATATCGCCACTATGCTACGTGGATAGCAGCGCTCACTGCAATTTATAGTGCGTCCGAATGACGCGGCTAACCTCGGCCAACAGGCCAAGCGCTTGATCGGCATGGCTTGGCTCGTGTTGAGCAAGGCCATTGGCAATCGTTAATAACGATCCATCAAGAATGCGACTGTTGAGAATATCGTGATCGAGTGCTTCACGCAGCAATTCAGTCCATTCGTTGACCACATCGCTGACCCGAAGCTCGGCCAGCTGAGCGGGATCACTGGGCAAACATTCCCAGATAATCACCCCGCCGTTTTCTAAATAATCATTGATACACTTGCCACAAGCCAACAGATCTTGGCGTTGCTCTTTGGCACAAACCAATACCCGCATGCCACTTTTGATCAACAGTTGCCAATCGACTGTCGCACCAGTTGGTGCGATGCCACATGCAATTGGGCTGTGATGGATTGCCTCGGCCAACAGGCCATAGGCTTCGGCTTGGCTAATTGGGCTAAATGGCTGAGCTTGCGCATTCCAAAATGGCTCAATCAAACATACCCAGCCTTGGATATCGTGAATGCGTAATTCACGCGCTAGCCAACCGATCCGTAAGTGTAAATGTTGTGTCAAGACCTCGCGCAAGCGTTGATCAGCCAATAATGGGCGTTCTTGGTCGTCGATCAGGGTTAAACCTAAGCTCAACGGCCCATATAACCCAAATCCCAAGGCTTGTGGCAACAATTGACGATCATTAAGCCACGGCGTATGATCAAGCAATTGTTCAACGCTGTCAACTGCCACATGACTCACCGTATTTTCGAGATAGGCCAATTGATGGGCTTCAAGCTGGCGTTCGAGTTGGGCAAGATCAAAGTGTGGATCACTGTTCAAGCCAGGAAAGCCATGGGTGCTTAAGCTCCACAAGGGTTGCGTCACAAAGGTTGGGGCAATTGGATAGCCCTGGGTCCAACGCATTTGGGCTGCCCAAGCACTTGCCTGATTGGTGTAGGGCAGATCAAATGGTGCGATCGCTTGACAACGGAACTCACTGGCGAGCGTTGGCGGCATTGGCAGCCTCGACCATCGTGTGTAATTGTTCGACAAAGGGCGGGTAGGCAATGCCCTGTTCGGTAATAATTGCTGTGACTAAATGCGCAGGAGTCACATCAAATGCTGGATGGGCCGCTTTAATGCCTGGCGCCGCAATTGCCTGCTGCCCGATATGGGTTACTTCTTGGCTTGAGCGCTGCTCAATTGGAATCGCCGCACCGTTGGCAGTCTGCAAGTCAATGGTCGAGGTTGGCGCTGCAACATACAGTGGAATGTTGTGCGCTTTGGCCAAGACCGCCAAGCCATAGGTGCCAATTTTGTTGGCAACATCGCCGTTGGCCGCAATCCGATCTGACCCAACAATAATACAATCAACATGGCCTTGCTGCATAAAGTAGGCGGCCATGTTATCGGTGATTAAGGTTAAATCGATGCCTGCTTGCTGTAATTCCCAGGCTGTCAGGCGTGCGCCCTGCAAAAATGGCCGGGTTTCATCAACCCAAACGTGAATCGGCTGACCATCCTCATGAACTGCCCGAATTGGCGCGAGCGCTGTGCCATAAGCCGCAGTTGCTAAACCACCGGCGTTGCAGTGGGTCAGCACATTGCGCGTTTTGGCCAAAAGAGCTTTGCCATGTTGGCCAATTGCGCGGCACATTGCCTCATCTTGATCGCGAATAGTTTCGGCTTCGGCCAATAAGCGCTGACGTAATTGATCGGGTTCAAGCTGACCATTGGCCTGTGCTAGGTCGAGCATGCGTTGCGTGGCCCAGGCCAAATTGATTGCAGTCGGACGAGCTGCATCGAGCAGGCTCTTGGCTTTGGCGAGCTTTTCGAGCAATTTAGCAGTGCTTTGGGCTGTGCTGCGTTTGGCTGCGAGCGCCATGCCATAGGCTGCGGTAATGCCAATTGCTGGAGCGCCCCGCACTTGCATTGAGCGAATCGCTTCGATGACACTATTTAAATCCTCACAACGCACAATATCCAGCGTTGCTGGCAAGCGCAATTGATCGATCAAGCAGGGCACATCGTCCCACCACACAGTTTTGAGCACGTCAGTCATTGGTTGCATTGCACAAAAAAACCTCTCAAAGAGAGGCCCGCTGCGTCAACTCATCTATCAGGCCGAACCTGCAGGATTTTGCACCTTCCAAAAAATTGGGGTTGCCGGGCTTCGTCGGGCCAGTCCCTCCGCCCATCTCGATGAGAATCGCGTATTCACTGATTTTCCACAGTTCGATTGGCGATTATAGCATAGTCAATTGCTTGTGACAAATGGCTTTTAGGCTGGTTTGGGCAGGTTGCCCAAGTTGGCTTCAATGACGATCAAGCCGAAAAATCGCTGCATCGGGATTTACTCGTTGGCACAGCCGATCACGCAGAATTTCGGCAGCCACGATGCTATAGGTAATGCCATTGCCGCCATAGCCCAGCGCCACCAAGATGCGCGGTTGGTCGGGTAGGTTGTCGATGTAGGGCAAGCCATCACGAGTTTCGCCAAACGTGCCAGCCCAACGATAATCAATATGTAATGGTAAATGCGGGAAAAACTCGTGAAAACGCTTGGTTAATTTGGTGGCTTTGCGTTCGAGTAGAGCATCGCGCTTGGCTGGAATATCAATCTGATCATCTTCGCCGCCAATAATCGCCCGACCTTCGCTGGTGGTGCGCAGGTAGACATACGGTCGGGCACTTTCCCAAATTAAACATTGCTCGTACCAACCAGTAAAATCGGTTAATGGCTCGCTGGCAATTGCGTAGCTGCTGCGAAATTTCACCAACTTGGGCTTGATATACTGTTGAGCTTCATAGCCCGCCGCCAAAATCAGATATTTGGCATGGACTTGGCACCCAGTCTCAGTGGTAACCGTCACACCATCGCTGTTGGCTTGCCACTCTTTGGCTCCTGTGCGATCAAAAATTTTGGCACCATGCTGCGCGGCATGCTTAAACAAGCCATGAGCTAGCTGAAAGGCATCAACTTCACCGGCATTGTAGGAGTAGAGTGCTGCTGGAGCGGTAAAACTAAAACGTTCGCCAATCGTTGCTTTATCCAAAAAATCCAAGTTAAATCCATGTGCTTGACGTAACGCAAACTCTTGGCGCAATTGCTTAACATGCCAGCGACTACTGGCAAGATATAAACTTGTCTTATATGAAAAATGGTCTGCTACACCGACTTTTTGAGCTAAATCGGCCACTTTATCAATTGCCTCGCGACAAAGTTGATAGGCCCGCACGGCCTGTTGCTCGCCGATTAATTTTACCAATTCAGTTAATGGCGTATCAATTTCGTATTGCAGCAAGGCCGTGCTGGCGCTGGTGCTGCCACCGGCAATCTCACGTTTTTCCAACACCACGGTTTCGATATTGGCTTCAGTCAGATAGTGGGCAATTAGTGCTCCGCTAATACCGCCGCCAATCACCACCACTTCACAATTTAAATCGTTTTGCAAACGGGGATATGTGCTTAACAAGCCGTTTTTTACTGCCCAAAACGGATAACCGCTGTTCAAATCCATTGCTTGGCTGCTCCTGATATGTGCGCTTGAACTAGCTCTGAGCAAGGGTTATGCCGCTGCAATGATGTTAATCGAACTTCGTTTAAATCCTGCGTCGCCAACGCATACATTGCCACAATTCGGCCCTCCGAATCGCACGATTGCTCCTCAAACCCTAAAGTTTGATAAAGATAGCGAGCGGTCTGGTTGTGCAGGCGATAACTCAACCAGACCTGATCTACCGTTTCCAAAGCTGCTGCCTCAGCCAAAATCGCGTGCATGGCGGCGCGGCCATAGCCTTGGCCTTGAAATGCCTGATCGATCATTAACCGTGCAACTCGGTATTGGCCAGTATTCGGGCTAATACCATACACTGCCAACCCGACCAACGTATTAGCTTGGGTCATAACTGCTCGAACCTGCATGGTTGGGTAAAACTGAGCTTCGGCGATCGAATAAAGATTGGATGCGACAAAATCTTGTTGTTCGGCAGGCAAACTTAGTTCGCAGCATGCCTGCCAATTTTCGCGGGTAATGGGAACTAAATGAACAATTGTCATCATTGTTTCCTTGATTTGATTATCCTAAAAGTGCATTACACCAAAAACCCTGTTGGATTACAACAGAGTTTTGATTACAAGTTTAAGCCTCGTACAAAGGTTATAGTATCGAAATTAGATGTCGGTCAAGTACCCTTTCAGCATTTGGTTGTTTCGGCTAAGAATATATTGGATTTGGCTAAAAGATTTGTGTAATAGCGCTAGATTATGCTTAACTTTGGGAATTGTTTCTGTAAAGTATTGTGCTGTTTTTTTAGATTGGATTAATGGATCTATTGCATTTATATACCATACTATATTGTAAGATGCTTCATTGATACCATTAATTATTTTATTAGATTGATCATACCAATCTAATGATTCTTGTGAATAATATTTAATTTCACTACAATATTTTGTTATAAGCATTCCTGATGATTTATCAAGGTCTTCAATATATTTTGTTAATTTGGGTAATATATCGATAATATTATTATTAAATATATGAAAATATTGATTTAATTCATTATGAATTGATATTCTTAAAGTATGACGAATATCTTTATTTATATTCTGAAGAGATTCAAATTTTTTGAATATGATATTAAGATCGATGTTGGATTTATTGATAATTTCACCAAAGATTTTGCATGAATATCCAATAGAGAAATAATAAAAAATTATTTCTAAAAGATAGTTTTCTATATTTGGATAATGATTATGGATATGATTAATAATTTCTTGAGTAACCTCACCATTAATAATACTTCCAATGATAACGTTAGAATTACTAAACGTGCTGTTTGAAATATTAATAATATTTATTTTATTTCCACAATTAGAACAGAATTTTGCTCCTTCTCTCATTAGATTGCGGCAGTATTGACAATTCATGATTTATATATCATCCAATATTTTATTTCTACGACTAGTATATTCTGCTTGAGTAATTATCCCACAATCTTTTAAGTCTAAAAGTTTTTTGAGTCGTTCTTCGGGAGAGTTGAATGAAGTTTGTAGTTGTGAGTTGGATACTGGTTGTGGAGTAATAGCAGGAGGATTTGTAAAAGCGTGGGCAGTTGCTGCATTAATATCATTCATTAACATCATTTCATCAAACAAAGTTATCCCTTGCTTGTCTCTTGTTAAATATGAATATTTTCGCCCATATTTAAGTGCTTCTTGCTTTACCTCTGGATCACTAGGATGAAGTTTTAGTTTCTCAAGAGTCTGTCTATATTGTCGCCTCGCATAATCTACTTCCATACTCTTTTGAGCCGCTGCTTCTTGTACTTCAGCTTTTCCTTTATTTGCCATGACTATAGCTACAATAACTCCCGTCATAACTACAATACAACAAAATACATCTATCCCATTCATGTTAACCCTCTCTATATAATTAACTGTATTTGTAAGTGAGGCAAGTATCGCAAAATATAGGTGCAGTGTCAAGATGCCTTGGAGCTGTCTATTGGTTCTGCATAACACAAAACCCTGCTGCAATGCAACAGGGTTTCGATTAGGTGCTAGATTTGTGTTGACTCAACCAAACTGGCAAAACTTAGAAATGGCGATCGAGTACATACTCTGAGATCTCGTACAAGAGCTCTTTGGCGGTTGAGGCTGGGAACATATCAAGTGCAGCCAGGCCACGTTGGGTAATACTGCGAGCCTCAGCGATCGCTTGATCGATGCCACCAAGCTGCTTGACCTGACTAATGGCTTGAGTTACTTGCTCGTCGCTCAGTTGCTCGTATTGATCAAGCAAATTGGCTAAAGGATGCTCGTGATGATCCTTGACCGCCAAGATGAGTGGTAAGGTAATTGTACCTTCGCGTAAATCGTTGCCAGCTGGTTTGCCGAGCGCTTCTTCGGTGCTGACGAAATCAAGAATATCATCGACAATTTGGAAGGCTAAGCCAATATCGTAGCCATAACGGGCGGCAGCCTCAATTTGTGCTTGGCTACCACCGCCACGAACCATGCCAGCCGCAGCGGCAGCTTCAAACAAGGCTGCGGTTTTGCCGCCAATTTTGGCATAATATTGTTCGAGGGCTGTGGCCGTGGGCAGCGTCGCCATGACGGGGTGCAATTCAGAGGCCGAAATCGTCATAACCGATTCGGCGAAAATCTGAATCACCCGTGGGTCGGGAGCTAGCGCCATTTCGCCAGCAGCAACCGCAAACAGGTAATCCCCAACCATTAATGCTACGCCCTGATCCCATTTGGCATGGACTGTAACTTTGCCCCGGCGGCGATCGGCATCATCGACTAAATCATCGTGAACCAAACTAGCTGCATGAATCAACTCAACGGCGGTTGCCGCATGCAAACTATCGCTCAAACGGTAGCTACCTAATTGCGAGGCAAGCAAGACCATCATGGCCCGCAAACGCTTGCCACCAGAACTAACAATGTGTTGACCAGCAGCCGTGATCAGAGCCGATTGTGATTCGACTCGATGCATAATGCGATCTTCGACGGCTTGCAGATCATGGCGTAACGTGCTTGGGATTTCCAATTGTTTTAATGTGTGCGTCATAGCACGCTTCCTACATAAATTCGATCTTTGTGAAACTTATCGCGTAGAGCAAGCATACCCGAAAACGATCACAGCGTCAACGGATTTGCCGCTGGCTTTAGGCTCGGTTACACTAAGGGCTAGGCTATCTGAGAGCTTTGTGAGAGGTTTTGAAAGCCGCTAGGAGTGTCGCAATGCTGAACATTGAGGATATTTTGGCCATCCTGCCCCATCGCCCGCCGTTTCTTTTGGTTGATCGGATTCTCGAGATTGAAGATGGCGTGCGCGCCGTTGGCTTGAAAAATGTCACCATGAACAAGCCATTTTTCGTGGGCCATTTTCCAGGTCGGCCTGTGATGCCTGGGGTATTGATTGTTGAAGCTTTAGCTCAAGTTGGGGCGGTGATCATTTTGCGCCAGCCTGAGTATGCTGGCAAAATTGTGATGTTTGCGGGCATTGACGATTTTCGTTTCAAGCGCCCAGTTACGCCTGGTGATACACTTAAATTAGAAGTAAGCCTTGACAAAATGCGCCGCCGGATTGGCAAAGGCCAAGCCAAGGCCACGGTCGATGGCACGTTGGTTGCCGAAGGTGGGCTAATGTTTGCAATTGTTGATTAAGTATTGCCTTAAACGTTAGCCTACAGAAGGAGTCTGTTGTGGATACGTTCAATGTTGAGCTGCGTGATAAGCTCATTCTGGTGGTTGATGACGAACCACGGCTGGTCACATTTATGCGCGTGAACCTCGAAGCCGAGGGTTGCCGCGTGATTAGCGCCGAAAATGGCCGCAAAGCCTTGGAAAAAGTGCGCGAAGATATGCCCGACGCGGTGTTGTTGGATATTATGATGCCTGGCTTGGATGGCTACGAAACCTTGCGCCGCCTGCGCGAGTTTTCAGCCATTCCTGTGATTTTTCTGACCGCCAAAGACGAAGAAGATGATCGGATTCGTGGTTTGGAGCTTGGCGCTGATGATTATATTGGCAAGCCATTTAGCCATCGCGAGTTGGTTAGCCGCTTGCGAGCCGTGCTGCGCCGCCATTATGTGACCCCAACCCAAGCCGTTTCAACCACCAAAATCGATGATCGATTGACTGTTGATTTTGATCGGCGCGAAGTTTTGGTTAATGGCGAACGGATCAGCCTGCGCCCAACCGAATATCGTTTGCTCTACCACCTAGTGCAAAATGCTGGCTTTGTGATGCCCCACGAAACCTTGTTGGCCAAGGTTTGGGGGCCAGAATATCGAGATGAAAGCCATTATCTGCGCTTGTATGTGACCTATCTGCGCCAAAAAATCGAGCAAGATCCGGCTAATCCGCACTATATTTTGACCGAACGTGGGGTTGGCTATCGGTTTGTCGATTTCAAGAAAAAGGCTGAGGAGTAGATTTCCTTGGATTAGTCATGGTTCTTCCACCCTTCCGTCCCTCCGCCGGAGGGAAACGCAGGGGGCTTTAATCCCCCTGCACCCCCTAAAGCACAATTGGTGGAGCACCATGAGGTTGTTGATCATGTCAAAATTCTGTGTTGCTGAGAGCGTATAAGCTCCACCTAGGGAAGCGAGGTACGATGGAACGACAACTTGTTGATCAATTGCTACAGCCACAGACAATTTTGCCTGTGGCTGATTTTCTTGCTAGGCCTGAGTTGATTCCGACTGAAGCTGGGATGTATGGTTGGTGGTTCAAAACGCTTCCGCCGCAAGTACCAATCGCAGGCTGTTTGCACGTCGCTGGCTGGACATTGCTGTATGTTGGGATTTCGCCTGCTGGTAATAACCCTGCTTCGTGCCAACATTTACGCAAACGGTTGCGTGACCATCTGCTTGGCCGTGCTAACAATTCGACCTTAAGATTTCAGTTTAGGTTGCTTATTGAGCGAACAACTAAATTTGCGTCTAGTTGCCCACGGAGCCAGTAAGTATCTAGCTTTTGGCGCGGGTGAAAAACGTTTGTCGCAATGGCTAGAGGCTAACGCCGGGCTTTCTTGGATCGTGCATCCTCAACCTTGGCTGATCAAAAAGACAATTATTCAACAATACTTACTGCCACTTAATATCAAAGGAAATGATCATCCTTTTCGCGTAAAACTAGAGGGGTTACGCGAGCGCGCAAGGCTTCAAGCCCATTCACATGATGCCAGAAATGGTTGAATTTAGCCAAAGCCACATTTAACGTACTATGACAACTACGGTTTTATGAAATATGCTTGGTGAATTGGAGAGTAAGCGATGGAAATTAAACCATTGATCATTGGATTGGGTTGTCCAGGGCGGTTAGTTTTGCATTTTGTTGAGCTTGATCTGCCAAACCAAATGATTTTGGTTCGCCTCAGCGTCAATGATCGCTGGCTCCAAGTTAATGATTTTCGCTTTTGGCTTGATCGTGAAGCATTGAAACGGTTTGCTGAACAGATTAACCCTTGGCTCCGTGTGCGCACCAATGATGCAGAATTGGGTGGCGCGTTTGTGTCTATGGAAAGTAGTACTTTTAGCTTGAAATTACAAACCCAAGGCAGAGTTGGTGATATTGAGGTGGTTTATGCACTAAATACCCATGATCATCTTAGAATCGAGGCTGCTGGCTGGTTTGCGTTCAACACTGAATTTCTGCTGCAATTGCTTGACGATGTGCACCAGATTATGGCAAGCTTTGAGCAGATTTGGCGTGATCCTGCGCTATTAGCTGCCTATCCTCATGCATATCCATTATTTGAGCCGTTTGATTAAAGGCTGCTCCCTTTGAATGAAAGAGAGCAGCCGTAATGTTAAGCTTCTGTCACGGTAGGTTGTTGCTCGATGCGTAAGAGTTTGGGCGATAAAAAGCCCAAACAACACACTAAAGCTGCAAGAAAGCCGCCACTAATAAACATCATCCGAATGCCAATTAGCTCGCTGAGCGGTCCGGCAAAGGCCAAGGCGATTGGTCCAGCAACCCCAATCAGGGTTGAAAAGAGCGATAAGACCCGCCCTTGGAGTTGGTTGGGGATAATCGTTTGGATGATCGCGATAATTGGCGCATTGCCCATGGTATAGGTTACCCCGCTAATAAACCATAAGCCAACCGCGATCCAAAACATGGATCCTGGCACGAGTCCAGTCAAGCCAACCATGGCCGACGAAAGCGCAAACATCACGAGCACTAGAAAAATGCGGCGCATTGATAAGTGCAGCATGCTAATCAGCACACCGCCGATGATCATGCCTAAGCCGCCCATGCCTTCCATCAAGGCAACTCGCTCAACGCCGCCGCCAAATTCTTGCTGAATTAGCAAGGGTGTGAGCACAAAAGTTGGGATTAGGACTGCAACCATCAACAGTGTTAAGCTATAGAGCATCACCAAGCCACGATTGGCTAAAACAATGCTCAAGCCACCACGAAAATCTTGCCACATACTGACTTGTTGTTCACTTATTTGCATTGTTTGCGGAATGCGATAAAACAACAATGGCGTAATTGCCAAGAGCGCAGTGACCACATCGATCATCAGTGCTCCTTCGAGCGAGAATAAACTCATTGCCACTGCACCGAGTGGTGCGGCTGCCACGCTCATCAAGCCGTAAATAATCTGGTTCAGGCCAGCAGCACGGGTGAGCCAGGTCGGTGGCACAAGTTGGCTGGTGCTGGCAGTGGCGGCAGGGCTTTGAAACGCCTGCATCGTGCTGCGCAGAAACATCAAACTATAAATATGCCAAAGTTGAATCTGCTCGGTCGCAAAAAGCACGATCAAAATAATCATGCTCAGGGCTGAAATTAAATCGCTGCTGATCATAATTGCGCGGCGGTTCCAGCGGTCGGCAATAATACCGCCGATTGGCCCAAACACGGCCTGTGGCAAGAGCGCCATCATGCCAGCGATGGCCAAGGATTGGGCTGTGCCAACCGTTTGGGTAATCCACCAAATCAGCACAAATTGGGTCAGTGCACTGCCAACCAAGGAACTAGCTTGACCCAGCCAAATCGCAAAAAAGCGTGGCTTCCAATTAATTCCTGTCCAGTTATCTGCTTCGTCCATAGTTGTTGATGCAAGGGTATCAAGGCTCATTGGTTAACCTCAGTAGTTCGTTATAAAGCGTTTGTTGGCTGGTTGGTGGCATCGTTGGTAAACCGATTAATTCACTAAACCACAAACCATCACACGCAAGTTGAATCGTCAATGCGCGGCCAAGCGATAAGCCATCGTCGACAGGCGTTGGCGCGGCTTGCACATACTGTTCACGCCAGTAATCAAATAACCTCGGATAGATCGTTACAACTTGGCGCATTGCATGTAACAGCTGGATATCGAGTGGCGATTGATTAAACCTGGCATGAATATAGGCTCGACACCAATAGCCCAGGCGATCATTCGATTCTTTGGCCAATTCAGCGGCTAAACAAACGTCCCACGCATGTTCGGCTCGATCAAGCAAGCCATGAAATAGCGCTTCTTTGGTGGGAAAATGATGCAGCAAACCACCTTTGCTCACCGTTGCTGCTTTGGCAACCGCCTCAAGGGTTAAATTTGGCCGCCCCATCAGCCATAATCACCGCAATTGTGGCTTGCAAGAGCTTGGCCTTGGTTGCTTGCGGGTCTTTTTTTGTCATACGAAACTCCAAACCGTCTAGCTAGACGGTAATATACCGTCCAAACAGACGGTTGTCAAGAGCCAATTGTTCAGCAAACAGAGATGAGCTGGAACCGCGAAGAACGCGAAGCTCACGAAGGGAAAGAGCGAGAAATAGATGGAAATAGAAACACATTAATAATCCACAACCTACATATTATGGGATGCAGGGATGCAAATCCTTTCGAGCATAGGTTGTCATGGCTCGTGGTGCAATGTTCCCTCACCCCCCAACCCCCTCTCCCACGTTCAGTGGGAGAGGGGGAGTACACATCCATTAACCCACGAATCATGGCAAAACCACCATGTTAAGCCCCTCGCCGACTGAGCGCGAGGAGAGGGGGAGTATGCGTTTAGTGACCATGAATCGCGGCAAAACCACCATGTTAAGCCCCTCGCCCGCCACGTGGGAGAGGGGTTGGGGTGAGGGCATCTTATACAACTGCGGCTTAAGCCTTTACGTTTGATCGTGGTGGCGTTACACTTGCAAATAGTGATTTTTTGGACCTGTTTGTGAGGATGCAATGGAGCAATGGCTCACGCGCGTTGATCATCTTGGCTTGGCAGTACACGATCTGGAGCAAGCGATTGCTAGCTATCGCGACCAACTAGCCCTTGATCAATGGGAGATAATCGAAATGCCCGAACGCCATATGCGGGTTGCGGTGGGCAAGGTTGGCGCAACCCTACTCGAATTGATTGCCCCGACCAGCCCTGATGCCGCTTTTGCCAAATTTTTGGCTGAGCGTGGCGAGGGCATTCACCATGTGGCCTACACGGTCGAGAATATCGATGCTGCATTAGAACGCTTGCAAGCCCAAGGCGTGCGCTTGATCGATCAGCACGCTCGGCCTGGAATTCATGGAACTCGGATTGCCTTTATTCACCCCAAAGCCTTGCACGGCGTGTTAACCGAATTGGTCGAACATTCAAAGCCCACAGTCTAACGCAGTGTGCTAACATAGTGCGTCATATTGGCCTATTTTAACACCGAATATGGATCAGCTTATGTTACAATGACAAACCAATCAGGATTTTGGGGCAATGTTGCCTCATATGTGTTCTAAGCTTTTAGGAGGTCGCTGGTGACTAACAGCTTGACGATCACCGATAATCGTACTGGGAAAACTTACGAATTGCCCATCGTCGATGGCACCATCCGCGCCCTCGACCTACGTCAGATTAAAGCAGATGCCGAAGATTTTGGTCTTATGACCCACGATCCAGGCTTCAATAACACCTCATCATGCCGCAGTGCAATTACCTATATCGATGGCGACGCTGGGATTTTGCGCTATCGTGGCTATCCAATTGAGCAATTGGCTGATAGCAGCAGCTACCTCGAAACCGCCTACTTGATTCTCAATGGCGAATTGCCAACCAAACCGCAACTTGATGCATGGGTCATGAAATTACCCACCGCACGATGGTGCACGAGAATATCAAGAAGTTGATGGATGGTTTCCACTTTGATGCACACCCAATGGGGATGTTGATTAGCACCTTGAGCGCAATGTCAACCTTCTATCCTCAAGCCAAAAACATCAAAGACCCGGCGATGCGACGCTTGCAAATTGCTCGTTTGATTGCCAAAGTAACCACAATCTC
The DNA here is from genome assembly GCA_963767035.1 of uncultured Chloroflexia bacterium. Lineage (GTDB taxonomy): Bacteria > Chloroflexota > Chloroflexia > Chloroflexales > Herpetosiphonaceae > Herpetosiphon. Next base: position 135,911 of record CAVYBW010000001.1, read on the forward strand.
AGCCTATGCTTATCGCAAACGTATGGGCTTGCCCTACGTTTACCCCGACAACTCGCTGAGCTATACTGGCAATTTCTTGAAGATGATGTTCCAAAAAGCCGATCCATATCTTCCAGACCCAATTATGGAAAAAGCCTTGGATGTCTCTGTTCATATTGCATGCCGACCACGAGCAAAACTGTGGCACGAATGCAATGCGCTCAGTTGGTAGCTCAAATGTTGATCCCTATTCAGCGATGGCTGGGGCAGCAGCTGCCTTGTATGGCCCGCTGCATGGCGGTGCAAACGAGCAAGTGCTGCGCATGTTGCAGGAAATCGGCTCAGCCAGCAATGTCTCCGATTACATTCGCCGTGTCAAGAATCGCGAAGTTTTGTTGATGGGCTTCGGCCACCGCGTCTACAAAAACTACGATCCCCGCGCTGCGATCGTCAAGAAGCTGGCCTACGATGTATTTGAAGTCGTTGGGCGCAACCCAATGATCGACATCGCGTTGGAGCTTGAAAAGATTGCGCTCGAAGACGAATATTTCGTTTCACGCAAGCTGTATCCAAATGTCGATTTCTATACTGGCATCATCTACCAAGCAATGAAATTCCCGGTCGATATGTTCCCAGTGCTGTTTGCCATCCCACGCACGGTGGGTTGGTTGGCCCAATGGGATGAAATGCACAACGACAAGGAAACCTCGATTGCGCGTCCCCGCCAGATCTACACTGGCTACGATGCCCGCGATTTCGTCCCAGTCGAAAAACGCGGCTAAATCGCTAGCACACACGGTGATCGTAACGCCCGCTTGGAGTATGCTCCAGCGGGCGTTCGTTGATTGAAATTTGGTATTTATCGGCTTAATTTTGGCCTAAGGCTCGCGCTATCTCGGAAATATATGCCCAATCATTGGGCAATTTATCCAAAAAGTAGCGCCAATTACTTAGGCATAATTCATAATAGCGAAGTAAAAGCATTATTAATCGCTATGCTACAATAGTTTCGGTCTGTGCAACACCCCAAATTTAAGAAAGGAATCGCGAAGCGTACCATGCTATGGCAGCAACCCGAGGGGGCTGCTTTTTTTGGTTTGGAAGATTTCTGGCTGGGGTTACAACAATCGAGTTTCAATCTGTGTGGGGACAATCGTGATGAATCGTTTTCGCCCAAGTCGCTACTTACTGAGTCTATTGCTGATTGCAATCCTCGTAAGTACGATCAGTTCACCACTCGCTCCGGTACGCAATGCTGCGGCGCTCGATCGTTCGAGCGTTGCGACGACTAAAATTCTGCTGGCCAACAGCGCCATGGCTACCCAAAACCGTTTATCCGCTAATAATGCTCAATTATTGGCAACCTACGCTGATTTTTCGTTGTGGCAAGTGCCAACAGCTCAGCTTGAAACGCTTGCCATTGCTGATGCCCACGCCATTCAGGCTCGGCCTGATTTTGATTTAATCTATTTGCGCAATACAACGATTAATACTCAACTGGGTCAGGCAGCGGTGCCAAGCCATTTGCGCCAAACACGGAGCAGTGCTGGCCAATATTGGCTGGTGCAATTGATTGGGCCTGCCAAAGATGCTTGGCTTGAACAATTAACCGCGCTTGGGCTTGAGCTTAGCGTGGCCATGCCGCAAAATGGCTTTTTGGTGTGGGGCGATGGCGCGAGCCTCGCCATGCTTGATCGCTTGGTCGAAGCCGATTCGTTTGTCCAATGGGCTGGTCCATATCATCAAGCGTATCGAATTGCGCCCGCGCTGCAAGCCCAACTGAATGGCGTGAGCACTGGCTTGTTGAATGTGACATTGCAACTGCATACTGGGAGCGGTTCCAACGAGCTGATCAGATCAATTTTGGCCCAAGCAAAAACTGTTTACCTTGCGCCAAGTGAGGTGCTGAGCTTTACCAATCTTTCGGTGCAATTGCCAGCGGCGGTCGTAGCCAATTTGCTGAACCATCCAGCCTTATATAACCTTGAGCCTTGGTCAACCCCAGAATTGCTCGATGAGGTTCAAAATCAACTGGTTGCTGGCAATATTACCGTTGATTCTGATAGCCAAGCCCACGAGCCAAGCGGCCCTGGTTATTTGGCGTGGCTGGCAAGCAAAGGTTTTTCGAGTAATCCTGCTGATTATCCCATTGTAAATGTGGTTGATAGTGGGCTTGATCAAGGCTCACCAACCACTGGTTTGAGTGCCGATTTTTATCAACTTGGTAACACGGCCAATCCAAGTCGGATTGTGGCGATGAATAACTGTACCCGCAACCCCGACAATAGCGATGTTGATGGCCATGGCACGCTCAGCGCAGGGATTATTGCTGGCTACAATGCCCAAACTGGTGCACCGTATGTCGATGCTGCTGGTTATAGTTTGGGTTTGGGCGTTTCGCCGTTTGGCCGGCTGGCAATTACCCAAGTTATTCGGGCAGGCGGCCCATTTGAATTAAACAATTGTGGCACAAACTATCAAGGCTTGGTTGGCGCAGGTTTTGCCACAGGAGCCACGATTACCAACAACAGTTGGGGCATGGATAGCGACGAAGGGCTGTACGACGCTGCGGCTCAAGCCTACGATGCGCTAACCCGCGATGCGAGCAGCACCACTGCTGGCAATCAAGAAATGCTGCATGTATTTGCGGTTGGCAACAGCCACTCCGAACAATCGATTGACTCGCCTGCAAGCGCCAAAAATGTCTTAGCAGTTGGCGCAACCGAGAGCGTTCGCGATGATGGGGTTGCTGATATTTGTGGCTATGAAGTTGCCAATAATGCTGCTGATATCGCGGCGTTTTCGGCGGCAGGCCCAACCGCTGACCAACGGATCAACCCGATCTGCTTGCGCCAGGGATTCACATTCAAGCCCAAGCCTCGCAAAACCCGGGCTATGATGGCAGTTCATTTTGTTCCTTCGAGCCTGTGTTTTATCCCGCTGGTCAAACAAGTTATACCTGGTCGAGCGGTACGAGCGTTGCTGCTCCAGCAGTGGCGGGCGCTGCATCATTGGCCAGCGAATATTATGGGCGGGTGCTCAACCCAGGTCGCATAGCTAGCCCAGCCATGCTCAAAGGCTTGTTACTCAATACTCCACGCTATTTGGCTGCTCCAGCCGAGCGAGCAGGCGGCAATTTGCCGACCATCCACCAAGGTTGGGGCGCGGTTAATCTGCAAGCCTTGTTTGATGGCACTCCGCAGATTGTTGAAGATCAACTGGTTAATCTTCCATGAATCTGGGACTGCCTATCAATTGAGCGCGACGATTAGCGATAGCTCCAAGCCACTGCATCTTTCATTGGTTTGGACGGATGCGCCCGGCAGTACCACCGGCGCGGCCTATGTCAATAATCTTGATCTCGAAGTGCTGATCAATGGCCAAACTTATCGGGGCAACGTTTTTGATGGAGCATACTCGGTCAGTGGCGGAGCAGCCGATACCCGCAACAACGTTGAAAATATTTTCTTGCCAGCAGGCTTGAGCGGTCAAATTCAAATCAAGGTTGTGGCAACCGCCCTAAATGGCGATGGCGTTCCAGCCAACCCTGATCAAACTGACCAAGATTTTGCCTTGGTGGTGTATAACGCTACAACCACACCAACTGCTCACATTCAGGCCGAAACTCCGGTCTTATCGGTGGTAACGGGCAATCCCAATGCGCTGATTGAACCTGGCGAAACGCTTGATCTGACAATTCCCTTGACCAACCTTGGCAATGCCGATGCGACTGCGGTGCAAACAACCTTGCAAGTGCTATCTGGCACCTTGACGGTTGCTAATCCCAGCCTGCAATATGGTGTGATCGCTCCATCGGCGACGATTAGCCCAACCCAAGCCTACCGAATTAGCATGCCGTTGACTGCTGCATGTGGAGCGCAAGTGCTGTTGCGCCAAACTGTGAGCTTCAACAATGGCCAGACCAGCAGCCACGATTTTAGTTTTGTTGCTGGCTCGGCGATTCTTTCAAGCCCAACTCGGGTGAGCTATCCAGGCACGAGCATTGCCATCCCCGACGATCCTTTTGAATATGTCACGGTTCCGCTGAGCGTTGGCCATGCGCTGACGATTGCCGACCTGAATGTGCTGATTAATGTTCGTCATGGCTATGTCGCTGATCTCGATATTAATTTGATTGCCCCCGATGGCACGGCAATTAAGCTGACCAACGATAATGGCTTTGGTGGTGATCACTTTATCAACACGGAATTTGATGATCAGGCGACCCAGTTTATTACGGCGGTTCAGGCGAGCGATGCTCCATTTACTGGTCGCTACCGCCCTGAGGAGCCGCTAAGCCGCTTTAATGGCCTCAATAGCCAAGGCATTTGGACGCTCAGCATTAATGATGATACCGAAGATGATAGCGGAACCTTCGTTGGATTTAGCTTGGATTTTTCAAGCGCTGCTTATCAGTGTCAACCAACTGGCCTAAGCATTACTGGGCCAAGCCAAAGCGTGATTAATCAGCCAGTTAGCTTGGCTGCGATGTTAGCAAGCGCTCCCGCTGGCGTGAGCTATCAATGGAATTTTGGCGATGGGCAACAGGCAACTGATGCTAGCACAAGTCACGCCTATACTGCTAATGGTACGTATACGGTGGCCGTAACCGCGACCAACGCGCTTGGCTCAACCATGGCAACCCACCAGATTACGGTTGCTGCGAATTATCAACAATATCTACCGTTGATCGTCAAGCAACCCTAAATTCGGCTCAGAATTCAATTAATGCTGCTACGAAGGAGCCTAAATCAGGCTCCTTCGTGGTGCTGGAGAATAGATTATGCGTAAGCTACGGCGTTTGACGCTGCTGCTAATCCTAGGCTTAGGTTTGTGGCCAAGCCAAGCCCCAGCGGCAACCGAGGTTGCTGCCCATTCAGCATTCGAACAAACCAAATTGCTCTTGCCAAATAGCGCGATTAGCCAGCGTCAACAATTGCAACAGGCTGGCGGCCAAGTATTAATCGAATATCTGGCCATGAGCTTATGGCAAGTGCCTGATTTGCAGCTTGCCCGTTTAAACACTGAATTGGCGAGTTTCGCCCGACCCGATTTTGATCAATTGGAATTGCGTGGGATCACGATTAATACTCAGCAAGGTCAGGCTGAGCCAGCCTTGCCCAATCATTTGCGCCAACTTCGCAGCGCTGACGAGCAATATTGGTTGGTGCAGTTTGTTGGCCCAGTTAAAGATCAATGGCTGGAGCAATTAACTGCGCTTGGCTTGGAAATCAGCATTGCAATGCCGCAAAATGGTTTTTTGGTGTGGGGCGATGCTGCGGCGCTGGCAGCGCTTGATCAACTTGCAGCAACCAGCCCAATTATTCAATGGATTGGGGCCTATCATCCATTGTATCGGCTTGCGCCAAGTTTGCGCGAGTTGCGGCTGGCTGATGATCAATTGGTTGACGTAACGATTCAATATCATGATGGAGCGCAGGCTGCACAAACTTTGGCATTAATTCAGCAGCACGCCAAGCAAATCTACTGGCAGCCCAGCACGATGTTGCAATTCAAGACGCTATCGGCCCAAATATCGCTGGCAACCCTGCATAGTTTGGCGCAACGGGCTGATATCTACAATCTTGAGCCTTGGGTCGCCCCGGAAATGCTCGATGAAGCTCAAAACCAAATTATGGCTGGGAATATTGAGTTGCACGATGGCAAGATTGAGCCAAGTGGCCCTGGTTATTTGGCGTGGCTGGCGAGCAAGGGCTTTCCAACGAATCCTGCTGAGTATCCAATTGTTGATATTGTTGATAGTGGGCTTGATGCAGGCTCGTTGACCCAAAACCTGCATCCCGATTTGTATTATTTGGGTGATACTCAGGCTGCCAATCGCATCAGCTACATCAATAATTGCACCGATGATGTGCTTGGCGATGATTATGGCGGCCATGGTTCGTTGAATGTGGGGATTGTGGGCGGCTACAATGATCAAGCAAGCTTTCCCTATCGTGATGCCAATGGCTACCAATTTGGCTTGGGCGTTTCGCCTTATGGCCGTTTGGCCGCAACCAAGATTTTTACCCGTGGTGGTCGGCATAGTTTGGCGCGATGTTATGAAAATGTGCAAGGTTTAGTCGCTGCAAGTTATGCAGCTGGTGCCCATATGACGAGCAATAGCTGGGGCGCTGGCAGTAGCTCGGATTATACCGCCCAATCTCAGGCCTACGATGCCATGACCCGCGATGCCACGCCGCTGAGCTTTGGCAATCAGGAGATGTTGCATGTGGTGGCGGCGGGCAATTCTGGCCCATCGTTGGCAAGCCTTGGCGCACCAGCGACGGCCAAAAATGTCTTGACAGTTGGCGCTACCGAAAATGTGCGCGATCAAGGCGTGCTTGATCGGTGTAATTGGGATACTGCCGATAACGCCGATGATATTGCCGAATTTTCTTCGCGCGGGCCAACGCTTGATCAGCGCACCAAACCCGATGTGGTTGCGCCGGGCATTCATATTCAGGCTGGTGCATCACAATCGCCAGGCTTTACTGGCCGTAGTGTTTGTGGTTTGCCATTGTATTATCCTGCCAACCAAACTCTTTACAGCTGGTCGAGCGGCACGAGCCATTCAACGCCCGCAGTGGCAGGGGCCGCATCGTTGGTGTATGAATATTATGGGCGGATTTGGAAACCCAACCGCATTCCTAGTCCGGCGATGATCAAAGCGTTGTTGGTTAACACGCCACGCTATTTGGCCGCGCCTGCGGTTGCTGCTGGCGGCAACTTGCCGACCAACGATCAAGGTTGGGGCGGGTTGAATCTTGACCAAACTTTCGATCAAACCAGCCGAATTTTATATGATCAAATAACCACATTGGATGAATCGGGTACAAGCTACGACTTAACTGCTACTGTTAGCGATCCGAGCAAACCTGTGCAGCTTTCGTTGGTTTGGACGGATGCGCCTGGCAGTACCACGGGCGCGGCCTATGTCAACAATCTTGATCTTGAGTTGACGATCAATGGTCAAACTTATCGCGGTAATGTTTTTGATGGAGCGTTCTCGGTCGATGGAGGTAGTGCTGATGCCCGCAATAATGTCGAGAATATCTTTTTGCCAGCAGGCTTGAGTGGCGAGCTTGAAATTCGGGTATTGGCAACGGCAATTAATGGCGATGGAATTCCAGCTAATGCCGATGCCACCGATCAAGATTTTGCTTTAGTGGTGTATAACGCCAGCGCCACATCGGGCGTGCTGTTGAAACCTGATGCTGGGCTAATTGATGATCATGCTGGTAACGCCAATGGCGTGATCGATCCTGGTGAAACGCTTGAACTCACGATTCCGATTCATAACGCTGGGGCAACCAATGCCGAAGGTGTGGTTGGCGAATTAAGTGTGATCAGCGGAGCTGTGACGATTAGCACTGCTAGCGTCGATTATGGCACAATTGTGGGCAACAGTACCAACCAAGGTCAGTCGCACTACCTTGTTACTGTGCCATTGGCCCAAAGCTGTGGTAGTCCGATTGTGCTTCGCCACCGCATTACGGCTGCCAATGGCCCGACAATCATGCCAACTGCAAGCTATCCAGTTGGGCGTTATTTGAGCAATCCAATTTCAACCACACTAGCATATCAAGGGCCAAGTGTGATTGTGCCTGATGATCAGCCACGCGGAATTATGTTGCCAATCACCCTAACTCAAGCGATCGAAATCGCTGATCTCGATGTAGAAATAACCGTTCAACATCCTTTTGTTTCAGATTTAGCCATTCGATTGCTTGCGCCCAATGGCAAAAGCTTGATTTTAGCTGAAAATGATGGCGGCAGCGGCGCAAACTTTACCCACACAATCTTCGATACTGCGGCAAGTCAATCGATTGTGGCAGTTAATGAGACATCTGCGCCATTTAGTGGGCGTTATCGGCCCCAAGAATCCTTGGATTTCTTGTATGGCGATCAGGCGCAGGGGCTATGGCAACTGAATGTCGCTGATCTCTTGGGTGGGCAGGATGTGAGCGTTGCCTTGGGTTATCGATTAATCTTTCAAACCAATGCCTGGCAATGTCAGCCGACCAATCTCCGGATCGATGGGCCAGTTCAATTGCCAGTTCTGAGCACAAGTACATTTAGTGCAACGCTTGCCAGCGATCCAAGCGGAGTGCGCTATCAATGGGATTTTGGCGATGGCGCGCTGGCAGATGGGGCGGTGGTTGAGCATCGCTATCAGCAGGCTGGCAATTATCAAGTTCGAGTAACCGCGAGCAATGCAGTTGGCTCAGCTAGCACCATTCAGCAGCTGAACGTCGGCGGAATTCGTTCGATCTTCTTGCCATTGGTTTGGCAAAATCCCTAGATTAAGCTCCGTGGTGCATAGCCTTTAACTCTGGACGAGGCTATGCACTACACTTTGCAGATCTTTTTCGCTCCCAATCGAACGCAAATCTAGCCCAATGCTGACGAGCATTTCGGCTACATCAGGTCGCACGCCGATCAAGGTGGTTTTAGCTCCCAAGAGGCGGGCTGCATTGCTAATTTTGAGCAAGGTTCGGCCTGCATCGCGATCCAAAGTTGGCACGCCGGTTACATCAAGAATCAATTGGCGGGTTCGTTGGCTTTTCAAGTTGGCCAAAATTTGCTCAACCAACGTTGTCAATCGTTCTGCATCCAATGCGCCAACCAACGGCACCACCAGACTATGTTGGGTTATGGGCAATATTGGCACGCTTAGATTGCGAATGGTGGTTTGTTGTTCAGCCAATTGTTGGGCCAAAACGGCTTGACTTGTTGCTTGAGCTTGCACTTCTTGGAGGGCTTTCTGGAGGGCAGCAGTACGCTGCTCGATCTGGTATTCAAGTGATTGCTGGCTTGTACGCAAGGCTTGGTTGGCGCTATTGCTCGCTTGCAAGCTCGTGGTAAGTTGGCGATGAATTTGCCAAAGTAAGCCCATAATGATCAAAATTGAGAGCGAGTTGAGCGTCACCCGCACTGGCATCTCGGCTCCCGCAACCTGATCGATGCGCAAGCGATTGGTGATACTCACAATACTGACCACCCAGGCCAAACTACAAATTCCTAGCAGCCGGCGACTATCGACAAATGGCAATACCAAGACGATTGAAATAATCGTAACGGTGGCGATTGAGAGCAAGGTAAAAAAGCGAAACGAGCCAACAATTACCAAACTCAGCGCTGCCATGTTCATCAACACGACTGCCGATTGATTGTATTGGCGTTGGATCAGCAAAAATGCTGTGCCTAACAGCCCGCTGGTCACTGCAAAACTGGCGACCGCGATCCAATCGCCCATAAACAGATACAAAGACAACGAGATCAATGATCCGCCGAGCAGCCAATAAACTGTGGTTTTGAGCCGTTTGGTGACCAGCGCTTGCTCTGTGGGTTGCGACATCGCGCACCTACCTTTGCCGTTGGAAGGGGAGAATCACTCTAAGCATACCGAGTTTTATGCTTGCTTGCAAGTGACTTGACAAAGCACAAAGGATGGATTTATAATTACCGCGAGCGTTTGGAGATAGAGGATCGAAGGGTTGTGTTTCCCCTACCCTTTTAACCTTTTCCCCTATAAAGATAAATAAAGATGATTTATAAGGCAGCATATTGTGCTGTTTTGAATCATTAACGCTCATGATAACTTTCTTTTATTGAAAGGTCATGTATGAAGCGTTCATTGGTACGCCCGTTTCAGGCGATCATGCTTTTAAGCGTATGCTTAAGCATGGTTTCACCCGCTGCAATTTCCCCAATCGCAGCCCAATCGAAGCCACCGTCGATTGATAATCGAAGCAATTCAGCCAATCCTGAACAATCGATTCCTGACGCAGCTTGGCGGCCAGCTGGCAGTACGCCGCTTTTAAAGCAGGATGTTTCGATTGCTGCGCCAGAGCGTGAAGTAGTTGCTCCCACGACGATTGCTGGCTCGCCGCCATTCGAGCTTTCCGAAGTTATCGACACCCATGATCAGTATAGTTATGGTTTTGCTACGGCCAACGGAGTTGTATATACCGTTGTCGGTGGCTCAATTGTAGCCCGATCACTAACCACTAAACAACAGCTTTGGTCACGACCTTTGCCCGCTGGTTATCCAACGATTTTTACCAAGATTTTCGTGTATCAATCAGTTGTGACGGTACTTTACCAAGGTTTTGGCGATAGTGATAATCCTGGAACCACAGCGTTTGTGTATGGGTTTCAATTGAGCGATGGGTCAGATGCTTGGCCTGCTCGATCCTACGGCAATATAAGCACGAGCAATGCCTATCAATATGATAATACTGTTTATTTTCAAACCAGCGATTCAATCGATAGTACACAATATTATCTAAAAGGTGTGAACATACTGACTGGTGCTGAAGTAGTAACTGGTGCACTTCCATCAAATATGGGTTTACTTGGTAGTTTTGCTTCAGTAATTGCCATTGGAGCACCGTCTAATGTGGGGGTTGGGTGGCGATTGCTTAATCGGCAAACGCTAGCTCAAATCGCTAGCTATACTCCGACTGGTAGTAACTCGACAGCACAAGTATATAGCACTGCAACTGCCGATGGCGCAATTGCCTTCTCGGAACAAAAGCCCGTTGATCTCAATACTCAGAATTTTCAAACCAAAGTTGGCTTATATAGCCAAACTGGGAGTGCCGGCAATACCTTCACACTCAAGGGTCGGATTACCTCGGATATTTATGCATCTGGTAATAAAATCTTTTTGCTGACCTGCGAATTTTGTAATCAAGCGACTTGGACTGATATCATGCCGAATTTTGTCGCTACCCTGCATGTTTTCAGTACTAATGGCACAACCCTCACCCGTGAAGCCAGTGTGAAGATTCCGCAACATGGAAATCATTCAAGCCTGACTGTTGCCGATGGCTATCTCTATATCGTTCCAGAAATCTATGGTGCATCTGATCAGAGTCCCTTAATTGTGGCCTATGATATTGCTGCCAAAGCCCTTGTGTGGGAATCAAGCATTACCTTAAGCGATGGCTGGGGACATCAAGTTGTGCGTGAAGGTGCGTATCTTTTAGTGGGTATGACACAGTTTAGTAACGGTGATATGTCGATTGTATCGTTGCGCCAAGAAGCCCGTTTCAGCGATCAAGACCGTACCGATTGCGATTGTACCAAGAACGAGGATTATCAACGCTCAGCGAGCGTTAGCGACGAGAGCGATGTTAACACAGCAAATGGGAATTATAGCTATGGTACCCAGAGCATCGAAGTTGATTCGCCCGATGGAACCCTGCATGGCGGGCTAGAATACAATAGCCAAGCGGTTCATCCATCGACCCCAACGCCGCAGCGCGGGTTAGTAACGGCCCAACCACAAGGGTTGGCTGCTGGTTGGACTCATAGCTACAATATGTGGCTTGATACCCAAAGCGAACCCAATACCGTGATTTATAATGGCTCTGATGGGGCACGTTTACGCTTTGGCGCAGGCGGACCATTAGTGCCTGGTGTCATTCTTGCACCAAAATCAGGTATTTTTGCTTCGCTTGATTTGGTAACAAGCACTGACCCGCTTTTGCCAACTGAAGTCTATGTGTTTACAACCCGCCACGATACAAAACTCTACTTCAACCTCGAAGGTCAACTTTTATTGATTGAATCCGATAAAGGTCAACGCGTAAAAGTTATCAATAAAGATTTCGGCAATGGCGTATGGGGGGTTGATCGGGTTGAATCAGTCACTGATCCAAGCATTCGGCTCAATTTTACCTATACGAATGGCTATTTATCGGCAATTAGCGACTCAACCAACCGTAGCATTACCTTCAATCATAATGCGACGACTGGAAAGTTGACCAGTTATACCGATTTGGCTAATGCTCAAGAAACCTTTGGTTATACCAATGACTTGTTGAGCGAACGTACCAATGCCTTGGGTCAGTTGATCGAACGCACGACCTTTATTTCGAGCACGATCAATAATGAACCAATGTTTCGGGCAACAGCGCAACAAAGTTTTCCAAATAGCACTGATGGCACCAGCCGTAAGTTGCAATTCAACTATACCAGCGCCGATCGTCAAATCCAGTTAGTCAATCCTAGCACCAATGCTGTGCTCGAAACCCGCGTTGATCGCTATGCTACCAACAACACGATCGAATCGCAAACATTGAATGGGATTAAGCTGAGCGATGCCACGATTGGCACTAATCTGGTTGGTACGGGCAAGGTCGACGGTTTAGGTCGGGTTACCAAGCAAACGAGTAATCGCATGGGCCGCATCACTAGCACCACCGATGCCTTGCAACGCACTACGGTCATTACCTATGATGCGAAGTTCCGCCCGATTGCCCGACTTGATGCTAATAATATCCGCAGCCTCCTAACTTATGATAATGCTAATAATGTGATTCGTGAAACCAATGGGATTACGACAATTGCACCTTTGGGTCAGACAACCATCTATACCTATAATGTGCGTTATCCTGGTAAGAATTGGCTTGAAATCTTACACAACCCCAATAATGTGCTCACTTGGTATGAATACAACACCAAGGGCCAAGTTAGTAAACAAATTGATGGTTATAATAGCGGTAATGCCCAAACTACAACCTATGAATATGATAGTCTTGGCCGTCAAACCAAAGTAACAACTGGGTTTGGTTCAGTTTCACCAGTAACCACCCAGACAGACTATCGCCCAGATGGTCAAGTCTTACGCACAATTGTCAATCCAGTAGGTGATGGTTCAGTTCGGACTGCTACCCAAAATATTACAACCGAATATGGTTATGATGCTTTAGGTCGTAAGCTCTGGACAAAGCTTCCCGATGGCAGCTATGATCAATATGTTTCCTACAATCAAGCTGGCCAAATTCGTTGGGTCGTCAAGAACCCAATTAATAGCAGTGGTAAACCTGCGTTACCAACATCTGATATTACGGTTCCAACCTTCTACCTAGCATTCCCAACCGCGAATATCGTTACCAGTTATGGCTATGATCTGCAAGGCCGCGCCAATACAACAACTGTAACTGGGATTGTAACTGGCACCTTTAATCTGCAAACTATGCAATGGTCGGCTTCAACCAATCGTACCACTTTAGTCGAGTACGATGCGCTGAGTCGCCCCGTTACCACAACCTTAAACTATCGCCCAACGATCAATAATGGCCAATATAGCGCCAACTATCCCGATGTTAATCTTAAAAGCTATACCTATTATGATGCGGTGGGCAACCCTGTTTGGCATAAAGATCTATTCCATCGCTGGACAAAAACCGAATATGATGCTTTGAATCGGCCAGTTACGGTAACCTTGAATTATGAAAATGGCAACCCAGCAACAATCGATGCTGGCAACCTTTCATGGGCATCGCTCAACGATACCGATATTATTCAAGTGACCAAATACAATCAATTTGGGGTTGATCGCGTCATCAACAATTATGATCTGCGTACTATCGGCGTATGGTCGGCTGCAACGCCAATTACCAATCTTGTGACTCTCAACAGCTATAATAGTGCTGGGATTCAAATTGGTTCAACCCAAAATAGCGCTCCAGGGGTTACTGGTCGGACTGATGTCAACCGAACTACCACAAGCAAGATTGATCTTGTAACTGGTCGAACGTTGGCTTCCCAAGATGTACTTGGTCAATGGAGTGTGCCTGAATACGATACCCAAGGACGGATCATCAAGACGATCACTAATTGTCGTCAGGGAAGCACGATTGCTTTTACAAATTGTGCTGCAAGCGCTGGTTCCAGCACCGGCACAATTGATCGTAATGTGCCGACTGACACAACCCTTTATGACTTCTTGGGCCGTGACTACGAAACCGTTTCGCCTAATGGCACTGTAACCCATATTAATTATGATGTGATTGGTCGTGGCTATCAAACCATTCAGAACTATGTTCAATCACCAAATGGCAGCACGCCAACTCCCTATAATGTGACAGCTAGCGCAACCTATCTTGATGCTGGCGGTCGGCGCTGGAATACCACTGACCCAACGGGCAAAGTAACCCAATACGAAGCCAATGCCCTTGGCCAAACCATTGCGGTGACCGATACCGCTGGCTTACGCACAAGCTATGGGTTTGATGGCAGTGACGCTCAACGCTGGATCAAGTTGCCAAATGGTACGGTTAACTTGACCTATGTTGATGGGCTTGGCCGGACTGTCAAACAATTTAGCAACTATCAAAATGGCACTAATGACGCTGGCGACGGCACGGTTAAGGATTTAGTCGTTACCAATACGTATAATGGCGCTGGCCATTTGGTGGCAACAGTTGATCAAATTGGCCGCAAGACCAGCTATAGCTACAATTTACGTGGCAACTTGGTCAAGGTCGTACAGAATGATCAAGCCACATGTATCGTTACCGAAAGCGATTGTCGGGTAACCACCGTCTATCGCTATGATCGGCTTGGCAACCAAACCGCGATTGTTGATGCGCATGGCAAAGTTCGCACCAAAACCTACGATGCTGCTGGTCGCGTTGTTAGTGATACCGATGCGATGAACCGCACGATTAACTATGAATATGATCTGCGCAATTTGCTAACCAAGACGATTGGTTTTGGCACAGGCACCAATCGCCCAGTTATTGCCGTTAGCTACGATGAACTTGGTCGCCAACGCAGTATTAGCACGGCACCAACCACTGTTGCAAGCTTTAACGGTTGTTCAAGAATATACCTATGATGTGCTTGGCCGTCGAACGTCGTTCTTTGATGTTTCAGCGGTTGATGTTGGCAATAGCCGCACTGGGCTTATGAGCTACAATTTCGATGCGCTGAATCGGATTACTGGCGAACAACGCTCGGTTGTTGGCGACCCAGTTGCTAACCAATGGACGCTTGGTTATGGCTACGACGCTGCTGGCCGGGTAACCAATGTTGGTTCAACGAACTATGAATATGATACTGCTGGCCGTCCATGGAAAGTGCTGCGCGGTAGTTCACTCATTGCTGATTATAGCTATGATACTGTTGGACGACTTAGCCAGACCCGTAACTATGAAAATAGTGTTGAACGGGCTAAAACGATCCGTGGTTATGATGAAATTAATCGTATTAGTGGCTTAACCACAACTGGGATTAATAACCTCGGTGCTAATAGCCAATTATCGGCTTATACCTATACCTACAACCGGGCCAACGAACCTGAAACCTTCGTTTCAAACCAACGCTTGACTAATGGTACGGTAACAAATGCTAGCCATACGTATACCTACGATAAGTTAGGCCGCTTAATCACTGAGCTTGATAATGGTCTAAGTACAACCTCGCAATATACTTACGACAAACTTGGTAACCGTAAGAGCGTCACTGCCAATGGTGTTACCAACACCAGCTTGAGCTTTGATGATGCCGGTCGGGTAACAAGCAGTGGTTGGAGCTATGACGCTTGGGGCAATGTGCTGAGCGATGGGGTTGGTAAAAATACCTATACCTACGATGGCTTGAACCGCATGTTGACCACAACCAAAGCTGGCTCAACCTATGGCTACAAGTATCATGGCGAAACCATGATTCTGCGCTCGGTTGCCAACTCGGCGAATGGCAACGTGATGACTCCACAAACCGCCTTGTTGCACAACACCATTACTGGTGGCTATAGCAGCCTCTTGCGGATCTATTCGTTACCAGGTGCTGCAACCTATACAACCTATGCCTACGGGCCTTATGGTGGGTTGTTGTGGTCGGAATATACCAACACTAACCCAGTTCGACGTATGGCCTTCTTTAGCGATGCCCAAAATACCCTGCGTCAACAAGTTAACCTTACCGATGGCGTAACTGGCAACCAAGATACTGATGCTTGGGGTGTCTTGACTGGGGCAACTGCGCCAATATCATCGTTGCGCTATACCGGTGAGTATACCGACTTTGATACGGGCTTAGTCTTCTTGCGGGCACGTTGGTACAACCCTGCCAATGGCACTTTCCAAGGTCGCGACCCGTTTGCTGGCTTTGCCGAACAACCATATTCGTTGCATCCATACCAATATGCCTATAGCAACCCAACGGTCTATACTGATCCAAGTGGTCGTACTCCAAGTAGTGGGTCATCATCTAGCTCAGCAAGGGCTAATCCTACTGCCCAAGAAAAAGATATTGCTAAGTCGATAGTTGATGAACTATGTTCTAAAGCTGTTCCAGGAAAAGCTGTTGCGATTGTATACATAAATAGGCAGACTATTGACACAGTAGATTCAGCAGTTGTCCTTGCAAGGGTTTTACAAGAGCAAATGAATCAGCATGGGGCTGGTGTTATAAGCTTTACTTATACGTCTACAGGAGAATCATCTACTGGTACTGACAATACTGTTTCTGTTGGAGTTGGATTAGAACCACCTGTTACCGGTGGGCCAGAAGTGGATGTAGGGGTTGAACATAAAAATACCAGTTTGATCAAAACAGTTCAAACTAAAACAGATGTTGCTTCCTATACATTAGCACAAACTGTGTGGGCTCCAGAGTTTGTACAAACCATGACGGGTGCCGGTGAAGCAATAAGCTTAATTGGTGATAAAACTAATTCATTAGATGTAAATAAGGTTAATATATATAGTCTTTCTTATAAGTTTGGTTTTGAACTAGAGGTTGATTGGGGTATTGATGAGGTTCGTCTTGTCCGAGGATTAAAGGTTGGTTATGAGACTTGTTCTCCTAGACATGCACGCTGTATTGATTACAGCAGTGACATGCTGATACCAATCTCTGCAGCCCCATTAATGGATACTTTAGGTATAACAATGTCGGCATCAGCAAATAATAACCAAGGTACAGAAATTACACATACTAAAGTAATGGCTATGTTAAGTAAGTTTAGCACTATAGCTACTAATGGAGGATCTGGCATTAGTTATGAAGAAGAATTTACTTTCCGCAACTATGAGCCCTAATCATTCATAATCGAATTATTAGTTCGAACCCCACCTATACCTGCACAGAGGCATAGGTGGGACTTTTATTTTGTGTTGCATTGATATACATTGTGGGTTGAGCCTAGCTTGATTAGCTCAATAATTATGGTTTTTTGCAGTTAGAATGGCTAATTCCCATTATTACTGAGTGGAACTTGGCCATCCCAACGTTCGATCAATTGATATTCGATTAAGGCTTCGGTTAGGCTGACTGAAAGAATTTGGTTGGCTTTGGCTTGGGATTGCGCCCGAATCAGCAGTGCATCGCCATCGCCTTGGGCACTAGCGCGATTCACACTCGCTTGGCCTTCAGCTTCGATCACATGCTGTTCGGCTTGAATTTGGGCACGTTCAAAGGCATACTGTTGTTGTTCAACTGCTTGTTGACGATCAATTTTATTATCAAGGGCTGTTTTCAAATGCTCAGGCACATGAATTTCGCGAATCACAAAATCTTCTAAAATCAAGGAGCGTTGGGCAAAAACCTCGGTTAAGTGGGCTTTGACTTGCGCTATAACCTCAGCGCGCTTTTCGCCGCTCAACTCTTCCCAACTATAGGTACTGGCTACCATTGCCAAGCTTGAACGGCTTTGCTGGCGCACAACTTGTTCTTCGATTGCGCCAATTGGTTGGCCGCCCCAATCGGTATAGAGCGTTGAAATTCGACTGGGATTAACCCGATATTGAATCGCTACATCGAGATTGAGTTGTTGCGACTCGCGCGATTGAACTTTAATTGAATCATCGCCAGCAACTGCACCTTCATCGGCTTTTTGCACCATGACATAGGTTTGAAGGGTGGCAGGATAATAATGCATGGCGGTGGTAAAGGGATTAATCAAAATCCAGCCTGGCTGATTGTAGGCGGTGATCGTGTTATTGGACTTATTGAAGGCAATGCCAACTGATCCAGGTGGGATGGTTTTCCAAGCTGTGTTGAGCAGAACCACGCCCACCAGCGCAATGATCGCTGCAATAATTCGCTGTGCGCTAATGCGAATCCGGCGATGTGTGGTCATGGGAACCCCTTTCAATCAAACGATCAACTGCGATTTGCTCGCAAGCGACAGTGGTTTTAGCTAATTATAGTATACCGTTTTTGCTACTACGATCAGATCGCCTGGGTGTTTCAGGTTTCGGATTATGAATTTCTCGTCGCTTTGCTGACCACTCAGCCAACATCTGGCCCAACTTGATGTGGTCGTGTGGCCCTGTCTGATTGAATTAACTTTGCGCTTATTGAGGGTTGAGAAGATTATTTCAATAGCAATAATTGCCGATGGGTGTTTAAAGAGAAACATCAAATAGTAATGCTTTTTTGTATAACTTCAGCCAAGACACCACGAAAGATACGTTTCATCGATTAAAATATAAACAGGCTATGATTATTACAACCATAGCCTGTTTTCGTCGATTTACTGCTTACTTGCCACTTTTGCGTACAACGTTGGTCGAGCCACAAGCGTTACATTTGGCATTTTTGGGCACTGGGCCAGAGACGCGCATTTGGTGCTTGCATTGTTTACACTCCAAGGCAGTATCGGCAAAATCGCTAACATCTTCGTGATTTTTGATGTTGATGAATTTCATATAGGTGCTCCTTCGTGGTTGAGATTGCTGTGCTTTTGCTACTAACTAGCTTAGCAGTCAGCACCCGCCATGACGAGCCTTGCAGATGACAGCTTGATGACAGTGATTGGACTATTTCAATCGATCAGTTATCAAGCAGTAAAAGGTGGCTAAGACTACTATATGGAAACTGCGGATAGAACGCTTTGGGCAGTTTTTGCTGGCTCATCGTTCCCGTTGTCGCATCGACCAAGACTAATTGGTCGCTGTTCGCGTCAAAGAAGAGCAGTGTTTGGCTATCGCTGCTCCAAGTTGGCAAGCATTCGGTGCAGGTAACAAAGAGGCTTTGACTGGTCGTGCCATCAGCCTGCAAAATTTGCAAATCGATGCCTAATTGCACTGGCGTGGTCATTCCCAGCATCTCTGGTTCGCCGCCAGTAACTAGCGCAGCTTTTTGGTGGTTAGACGCTGATTTGATCTTTAAGGTTTGGCTATAGCGATCGTACCAATCGCTGATTGGGGTACTAATGCCCTGCTCAAGATCATAGCGCTCAAGCTGAATCAGTGGATTCAAATCGGCGGTTCGAGCCTGTTCATGTTCGATAAAGAGATAGCGGGTGCCAACGAGTGCTTGAACACGACCTGGGCTAAGTTCTTGGGGCTGTTCAGGATCGTTGAGGGCGAGTACCCATGTATGCCAATCGGTTGGTGGCGTGCCAATATTGGCGCGACTAAAGAGTATTTGCTGGTTATCAAGCCAGATCAAATCGGCATAAAATGCAGCCCATTCGCTGACTTGACTCATACTTTGTTTAGCGAAGTCATAAACCCAAATCGAACCCAAGGCGACTGGTGCGGAGGTATCGGTGCGCAGGCGTAAAAAAGCCATTTTTGAGCCATCTGGAGCGATCGCGATATTGTGCTTATCTACCGCATCGGCAAGTTTGATCTCTTGCCACGTATCGGTGGCTACCTGATAAAGCTCTCCACCTGAACCATTATCTCCAATTACTAACACAAGCGAAGATTGCTTCGGAATCGCGTATAGACGGGTTTGTTCACATGGATTTTTGGGACATGCGAAGCTTATTTTTAAGCTTAGCGTGGCCTGTACTGTCAATTTCATGCAACTCAACCGCTGTTCGATCTACATTCGTGACATTGGCAATAATGTTGGCTGCTGTTTCGGCATTTGTGCTGATAACGTTGGTGACAGTGGGCTGAGGAATGGTTGAAGTTGGCACATTGGTGGCGGTTGGCACATTGGTTGGTTGGGTTTGATTTGAGCTACATCCAACTAATAACACGAGCATGATGATCAAAACACTGCGGCGCATACAGACCTTTCCCTTCAGTTATTATCGATTTACATCGTTTTATAGCCTATTGAAATCATTGCATCGATGGAATGATCTGGATGTGAACTGATTCTGATAGACTACTGAAATCGATTGTTTGGGGCAAAGGAGCCGTGATGGCTAAGCGATTGCAACATCAGCTTTTGAGTCAACGAGCTTTGAATCGGGCATTATTAGCCCGTCAACACTTGCTAAATCGGGTCAATGGCACAGTTTTAGGCTTGATCGACGAGTTAGTTGGCTTGCAAGCGCAAGCGCCAAATCCACCCTATTTTGGGGTTTGGTCGCGCTTGCATGGCTTTGAACAGCAGCATTTATCAGCTTTATTTGAAACGCGTCAGGTTGTACGGATTGCTCTGATGCGTTCGACAATCCATTTGGTGAGCGCCGCCGATTGTCTTAACTTGCGGCCATTGCTTCAGCCAGTTTTAGAACGGGGCTTTCAATCGAATTTTGGCAAGCAATTGCCTGGAATTGACCAAGCAGCAGTGATCGAGTATGGACGCAGTTTGGTTGAAGCCCAACCGCAAACCTTTCAAGCGCTTGGCTCATTGCTGCATGAACGCTGGCCAAACTATCCGGCTGCGGCCTTGGCGCAAGCGCTGCGAACGTGGTTGGCCTTGGTGCAAGTGCCGCCACGCGGTTTATGGGCAACTAGCGGGGCGGCTGCGCATACAACCGCCGAGCATTGGTTGGGTTTGCCATTCAGCGCCCAACCAGATTTAGCGCAATTAGTCCGGCGCTATTTGGCAGCTTTTGGTCCTGCAAGCATCAATGATATGCAGAGCATGGTCGGGATTAACCCGTTTAGCGCTGGTTTTCAAGCAATTACAATCGGAATTAATTTGCTTTTGTGATCAGCAAGGGCGTGAATTATATGATTTGCCTGATGCTCCGCGCCCATTAGCTGAAACGCCTGCGCCGCCAAGGTTGCTGGCCGAATTCGATAATATTTTGTTATCGCACGCTGATCGTAGCCGAATTTTGAGCGAACCCTATCGCCAACGCTTGTTTACCAGCAATGGCATCATTCCTGGGTCAATCTTGGTTGATGGTTTCGTCGTGGGAATGTGGAAATTGCAGCATGCCGAATCGCGCATAACATTGCAACTGTTTGAGCCAGTTTCCAAGCCTGATCAGCAATTATTAGAGCAAGAAGCCGCCATGTTGCTGCACTTTGCAACCAATACGGACGATCCGATGATTCACTTTGAAGAGCATAGAGCATAGAACAAAGAATATAGGAGTTGGAGGCTAACTTTGACGCAGAGTTACGCTTTTGGGATTAATTATTGTTTAAACTTGTCCTAACCACACAATAGGACTAGCTGACGGCATGATCGTTAATATGCTCGTAAGTTACAGAGCGGATACTACTGACAAATCTTTCCTCCTCACACACACTCTTTCTCTTCTACAAACGGCTCAATTGAGCCGTTTGTAGTTTTAGGATAATCGATTAATTTGCAGGTATTCCATGCCGCGTTTGAAGGCTTGAGCTAGGGTTGCGGCACTTTCGACCGTGCGGAGATCGATATGTAAATTAACCAAGGTTTCGGCCATATCAGGCCGAATGCCAGCCAAAATAACTTGCGCTCCCAGCAAACGGGCCGCTTGAGCCGCCTCAAGAATCGCTCGTGCCACGATGTTATCCACAACCGGAACCCCAGTAATATCCATAATGACGATTTTGGCGCGCTCTTGCTCAATCGTCATCAGCAAGGTAGTGCTAATCTCGTTGGCACGGTCGGCGCTAAATTCACCAACCAAGGGCATCACAACCATATGCTTGGTAATTGGAATACTGGGCATGCTCAAGCGTCGCACTGTATCAAGCAAGCGTTCTTGGGCCACATTTTGAGCCTGAACTTCGGCCAAAGCACTATGCAATTCGCTGGTACGGCTGACAACCTGTGCTTCAAGCTCCTCGTTGAGATTCGCCAAACGCTTTTGTGAAGCATTCAAGCCGCTGGCCATGGTATTGAAGGCTCCGGCGAGGCTGGCTAATTCATCGCGGGTGTCGAGGATTACTGGCTCAAACGTGGTGGGGTTTTGGCTAAATTGGGTTACGCCAGCATAGAGTTTCTGAATTGGGCCTGCGATCCGTTTGCCAACATACCAGCCAACCGCAATCACAATTGGCGCTGCAATGAAGATCACCAGCAATAAACTGACTGCCAACCGACCCACATTGGCATAAATGACTTCTAGTGGCCGTTCAACTACCAAAATCCAATCAACTGGCTCAATTGAGGTGCGCACGCCGAGCACTTCTTCGCCAAAAACGCTTTGGTAGGTCGCCACCGTCGCTTCCGTACCCAAGAGCGGCAGTTCGCGCATGCTGGGATGCTCCAGCAATGATTCAATCTTGGCAGCGCTGATCAAATCGCCTTGCTTGCTCAAAATCAAAACCCGCATTTCGGCAGCATTCTCAATCCGAGTCGTACTTGTCCAAATTCGTTGCATGCTGACATCAGCCACCAAAAATAATGTTTGATTGTTTGAGCTGAGCAATTGGGTGGCTACCCGAAAGCGCGGAATTTCCTGCGGCGCTAATTTGCGTGAGAGGGTACCGGTAAATGAAGCTGGATCGGCAAAGGCTACGCGCCGGGTACTCAGATCAGTCAAGAGTTGCGAGCCATTCAGCGACACTGGCAAGGTCGGGTCGCCAAAGCGCGAGTTGGCAATCCGCCGCTGACCATCGGCGCTATAAATGGCGATTTCGGCAAAACTCGAACGAAATAGCCCGAATGTAGCTAGTTCTTGGGTGGTGATTGTTTGCGGATCGGTTTCGCGGGCGATATTTTCGGCAATATCTTGCAGTTCAATCGTGGTATTGAATAAAAAGCGCCGAAAATCTTCGGCTGCCAAATCGGTCAAGGCCACTTGCTGACGCTCAGCCGATTCTTGCTCGGCGCGATAGCTAATAACTAAGACCAAAACCCAAACACTAAGCAATGGCAGCAATGCAGAGAGTGTTATGATCCACGTAACTCGACGACGAACACGTGCTCGCATAGTGTTTCCTATCCATCATGCCATGGCCGAAGCCGAATTCATGGCTGATTTACCAAACGCCATGCGCTGCATTTTTTTTCGAATCGACCCACTTTGATACGTGCAACGAGTGGTGTTTTTGAAGAATCCCTGAAGTCTCAACCTGCTAAAGATTGCTCTAGTGTAGCAGCAAATAGGCTAGCTAGCAATATAGATATTCTTGTAATTTTAGGGTTTCTACCAGCCAATATCGTTGTTGTTTGTACCCAAGAATGTCTGATTTTGTTTATTACCAAGCGCAGATATGTGCTAGTGGTCGCTCGCGTTTGCCAACGACCACCATTTGTATTTACTCCTGTGGGCCAATTGGGCAATTGCGATAGCGATTGGCGAGCGCTAGTAGTTCGTTGGGCAAGCTTGGTAAGCCATTATTGGCGACAATTTGCTGGTACCAACGCGCTGTGCGTTTGGGCGTGCGCTTTTGGGTTGCAAAATCAACCTCGATGATGCCAAAGCGTTCATCATAGCCCTCGGCCCATTCGTAGTTATCGAGCATCGACCAAGCATAGTAGCCTTTGACTGGCACACCTGCTGCGATCGAATCGGCCACGGCTTCCAAGTGGGTGTGCAAATAGCTCATGCGATCGCCATCATCAACTGAACCATCCTCGGCTCGTTTGAGGTCGGCGAAGGCGCTACCATTTTCGGTAATATAAATCGGCGTGTCGCCATAATCGCGCTGCACCCGTTTTAATAAATCGGCAAACGCCGCTGGCGCAACTTCCCAACCGCGAAAACTGGTTTCGCCAAGCGCTGGGCTATTGACGCTCGCCAAAAATGTATTTGGCTCAGCAGCCGAAATTCGATTGGGGAAGTAATAATTAATGCCCAAGAAATCAATTGGCTGTTGGATGACAGCTAAATCGCCAGCAAGCACATAATCCAGCTTAATTTGATGCTGTTGGCTGAACCATTCGACAATATCGGCGGGGTAACTGCCACGGAAAATTGGGTCGAGGAACCAACGATTGCCATAGCCATCGTTGCGCCATGCTGCCGCATGATCGTCAGGCGTATCGTGGGTTGGGTAGGCTGGGGTTAAATTCAACGTGATGCCAATCTCGCCTGCCAATTTGCTCTCACGAAATACTTGGGTTGCCAAGCCATGCGAATAGAGCAGATGATGCGAGGCCTTGACCGCACTGGCCAAATCCTTGATTCCCGGGGCATGGCGGCCTTGGAAGTGGCCAACAAATGCCGCGACCCACGGCTCGTTATGGGTAATCCAAAATGGTATGCTTGTGCCCAACTCGCGATACATGGCCTCGGCATATTCGGCAAACCGCAAGGCCGTATCCCGATTCATCCAACCGCCAGCATCCTGCAAGGCTTGGGGCAGATCCCAGTGGTAGAGCGTGGCCATAGGGGTAAGATGGCGCTGGTGCAAGCCTTCGATGATTCGTTTGTAAAAATCAAGCCCAGCCTGGTTGATTTGGCCCTTGCCTTCGGGGAAAATCCGTGGCCAAGCGATCGAAAAACGATAGCTAGCAAGCCCAAGTTCGCGCATTAAATCCAAATCTTCGGGGTATCGATGATAGTGATCGCAGGCAATATCGCCAGTTTGGCCAAATTTGGTTTTGCCTGGCGTATGGCTAAATCTATCCCAAATTGATTCGCCCCGGCCATCCTCGTGCACCGCTCCTTCAATTTGATATGATGAGGTTGCAGTACCCCAGAGAAAATCGGCGGGAAAAGGCTTCTCAACAGTGGTCATGTGGTCTCCTTTGACATGAAGTACTGTAATCTTTGAGATCGGTTTCATGGGCGTTGTTTGGCGCAATCACAAAACCGCCTGTATTATACGGCTGAATTGCTGATTGAAATGAGAACACTGATGGATCTGAATTTTATGCAAGCAGCGCTTGATCAAGCCGCGCTGGCGCTTGGCCGCACTAGCCCAAATCCGGCGGTGGGAGCGGTAATTGTGCGCAATCGGCAGATTGTTGGACGTGGTTATACCCAGCCAGCAGGCCAAGCTCATGCCGAGGTAATGGCCTTGCGCGAGGCTGGCGAACACGCTCGCGGCGCAAGTTTGTATGTTACGCTTGAGCCATGCACGATTTGGGGTCGCACGCCGCCTTGCACCGATGCAATTATCGCCGCCGGAATTGCCGAAGTGGTGATTGCCGCACGTGATCCTAACCCACGCTTTGAGCGCGATGCGGCGACGGTATTGCAAGCAGCAGGCATTCAGGTGCGCTTTGATCGCGAGGCTGAAGCTGCGGCTATAGCCCAAACCGAAGCTTTTCGACATTGGATTGTCACCAAACAGCCATTTGTGACGGTCAAATTTGCCATGAGCCTTGATGGCAAAATTGCTACCCGCACCGGCGATGCCCGCTGGATCAGCGGGGCCGCATCGCGCCAACGTGTGCATGAATTGCGCGACCAAACCGATGCTATTCTGGTGGGCATCAACACTGTGCTGGCCGATGATCCATTGCTGACGACACGCTTGGAGCAGCATTGGCGGCCAGTGCAACACCCACTGCGGGTGGTGCTTGATGCTCGCGGGCGCATGCCTGCTAGCGCGGCGATGTTGGCGGATGCTGTGGCTGGCACAACCTTGATTGCCACAACTGCTGCTGCTAGTGTCGAATGGCAAGCGAGCATCGGCAATGCCGAAATTCTCGAGTTGCCAAGTAATGCTGAAGGTCGGGTTGCGATTCCAGCATTGTTGAGTGAACTTGGCCAGCGCGACATTAGCTCGTTGCTGGTTGAAGGTGGCGGCGAAATAATCGCGGCTTTTTTGGCAGCGCAGGCAGTACAGAAATTACACGTTGTGATTGCGCCTAAAATTATTGGTGGCGTTGCACCCAGCCCGGTTGGCGGCGTGGGCATCGCCCGCATGAGCGAGGCCGAGCTTTGGCAATTCGCTGCGAGCGAGCACTATGGCGATGATATTTGGCTCACAGCTTATCCAAAACCACAGCTATAGCAAAGTCTATCTTAATATGATCGGCAACTTCACTGGCTGCAAGCGCTTGACCCAGCCCAGCAGGTATCGCAATGTTCACCTTGCGGGGGGTGAAAAATCACCCTGAGCACGAGGTTAATCCTGCTAAAATAGACAAGGTTTGCCCTCGATACAACAAAGGAAGCATCATGCGTCTTAGTCAACGTTTCGCGCTCTTAATTCTGCTGCTCTTTGAATCAGCGATGAGCATCTTGGGGTTTGTGTATTTACTCTTCAATGCTGGTGCGCCTGAAGTATTGCTTGGGCTTGGCGTATTGCCGATTTTAACCTTGGGTTTGGCCTATGGAGCGTGGCGCAATTGGCCTTGGGTACCGCTTGCCAGTGTCGTCGTGGCAACCGCGATCACGGTTTTATTGCTGATTGATCCAGCCAACGATATTTACTTCTCGCCAGTCTTGCTTGCGCCAATGGCAATCGCCTTTGTAATCACCGATTCGCGCACCACGATTGCTACGGCCTTGGTGGCGATGCTCATCACATGGGTGCGGGCCGATAGCGATACGCCGGATCTTAAAGTTGATTATGCACTTTGCTATGCGTTTATTGCTGGCTGTTTGTGGCTGGGGCGCTTGATTTTGGAGCAAACTCAGCGAGCGAATACCGAGGCGCTGGATTTGGCTCAAACTGAGCGTGGCTCGGCCCAACGCTATGCCCAAGAGGCCGACGATCGGGCGAGCAGCTTGCAGGCTCAATCGGCAGAACAACAACGTTTGTTGGCAACGGTTGCGGCGCTCGAAACCCCGATTGTCGAAGTTGCTGAGCATGTCTTGCTCGCACCAATCATCGGTTACGTTGACGAGCAACGGGCGGCCCAACTAACCGATCGGATTTTGGCGGCAGTTAATCAGCGGCGCGCCAAGGCAATTATCTTGGATATTACCAGCCTAAGCGAGGTGAATGTGCAAACTGCCCAGCAACTGTTACGCTTGGCGAGCGCAATTCGTTTATTGGGCAGTTCGGTGATTTTAAGTGGTATCAGCGCTGATTTGGCGACAACCTTGGTGCGCCAACGCATCGATTTGAGCATGGTGCAGACTGCGCCAACACCGTATGCCGCTTTGCAAATTGCCGCGAAACGCTAAAGCTTCCCCAGCTGAAACAGATCGCGGATGCGCAAACTTTGGCGATAGCGCAACAAGCCAATTCGCACAACCCGCCCAGCAAAACGGGTGATCAAGCCCGCCGCCAGCCACAACCAGAGCACCGTCGCGATTTGTTGCCAAACCGGCACGCTACCACTCATCACCCGTTGTAGCAGGGTAATCGGGGCGGTGTAGGGAAAGATGTTGAAGCCAAGTGCCAAAACGCCATTGGGATTATTGCTCAAAACCGCGATAAACCACAATGGCATCGTACATAACAGCGTCACAATGCCAGTTAGTTGCTGGCCTTGTTGGGCGCTAGTTACGGCTGCGCCGATTGCGCTGAGCGTGGCGGCAATAATAAAGTAGCTTGGAAAAAACAGCATAAACGCCAGTACGATCACGCCGATGCTAATGCCCTGCTCGCCAATTAGATCAAATTGGGCGGCTGCAAAGCTCAATAAGACCAACCCACCGCTGGCCCAAATGCTCAATTGAGTCAGCGCCAACGCTCCTAAACCAAGAATTTTGCCAGTCATAATTTGATACGTCGAGAGCGAACTCGCCAAAATCTCCATAATTCGCTGCTCTTTTTCTTCGATCAAGGCCATCATGAGGTACGAGCCACTGCCGAAGGTCGAGCCAAGCAGCAGAATGCCAAAGAAAATTGGCACCGCAATCGATAATCCCGAACGGCGGGCTTCTGCTGGCGGCGCATCAAGCACAATGCTATCGAGTTTGCGAATTGGCTGAAACACCACGTCTGGTTCAGCGCGCAATTGAGCTGCCAATACGGCTTTTAAAAAGCCGCTAAACTGGCTTTCGGCCAATTGTGGCAAGGCTTCGAGCGCATAGCCTTCGATCGTTCCACTGGCCAGAAAATTGGCTGGCACCACAAACGCAGCCTCAATCGATTCGGCTTGCAGCGCGGTTTTGGCTGCATCCAAGCTCGCAAATTGGCGTAACTGTACAGTGCCTAAATTGCTTTGCCAGGCAATTTCAGGCTGTAAACCGGTGGTTAAACCACTTTGGTCGACATAACCAATGGCTTTAACTTGTGATGAGAGCAATAGCACAATCACCACAATCACAAAGAGACCGACCAACATCAGTGGCATGCCAAACGTCGAAATCAAAAAGCCCCGGCGGCGCAGATGGGTCAAATATTCATGGCGGGCAATTGTCCAGATTTTGCTCATGCCGATCCCTTATTCTTGCGCCAGCGCGGCGGCAGCTTCATCGTCGATGCTCAAGCTTTGTTGCATTGGCACATAAAAGGTTGATTCTACAGCAGGCCATATATTTTGCGGCACCAGCCACGATTGCAACATAATGCTGCCGCCGGCGGTTTGGCTCAGTTCAAAGCGCACATACATTGGTTGGGCGTTTAAACTGGCTGTGCCGTCTAAGCGATAGCTTGCGCCTTCGCTGGAGCTATTCAATTGAACATCGCGTGTGAGATAGGTTGCAAAGGTCTGCGATTTAACCATTTCAACAATCTCAGCAGCTTTGGTTGAATCAAGCTGTTCGGCCTGCCAACTAAATGAGATCGTTACTACCACGCTGGCATTATAGGCAAATGTGGTGATTCCAATGCCATTTTTTAGTGCTTCAGTCCGCCAATTGCTAGGCACATCAAGCGCAAAAACCCCACGTGGATCACGATAGGTGCTAAAGGTAAATGAAACTGGCGCGGTCGCGGTTGGTGCGTTGGTTGGCTCCAAGGTTGCCACGGCCATATTAACACTTGGGCTTGCTTGAACCGTGGTTGGTGCTGTGGTTGCGCTGCTGGTTGGCGCAACTTGCTGTTGGCTACAACCGAGCAACCCGACCAGCAATGTGAACACGATGATTAACCTTCCCATACCGTTTGTCCCTCGATAATTGTTTGAGCAACCTGAACCTTGGCTAGTTGATGCTTGGCAACTTGGGCTAAGTCTTGATCAACAATCACTAAATCGGCAACTTTGCCCACGCCCAAACTGCCTTTAAACGCTTGCTCGCCTGAAGTTATGGCTGGGCCAACCGTGTAAGCCCACAAAGCTTCTTCAAGGCTCAAGCATTGTTCAGGATACCAACCGTCGGCTGGCGATCCATCGGGGCGTTGGCGGGTGACTGCTGCCTGCAACCCAGCCCATGGGTCCCACGATTCAACCGGAGCATCCGAGCCAAAGGCCAAAATTGCTCCACTGGCCTGCAAACTGCGCAATGCATAGGCCGATTGCGAACGCTGACCCCACAAACGATCAGCCAAGCTAATATCGCTGGTGGCATGAATTGGCTGCATCGAGGCAATTACCCCAAGCTGGCCGAAGCGCCGAATATCATCAGGGTGTAGTAATTGGGCATGCTCAATGCGATTGGGAATTCGCGCGGCCAGTGCACTCGTGCCAAGGCTTGGTTGCAAACTTTCAGGATTGGCCTTGAGCGCCGCCTCAATTGCATCAAGCACCGTGCGGTTGGCAGCATCGCCAATTGCATGCACAATCACGCTCAAATCGTTGCCAATCGCCCGATCGATCGTCGCGAATAGTCCTTCGCGATCGTGCATGGGAATGCCATAGGGATGGGGAGCGTTGGCGGGCAGATTATCGAATGGCGCGAGCATATGGGCTGTGGCTGAGCCAAGCGAGCCATCGCTAAATATTTTCAGGTTGCCAAAACGCAACCACGCATCGCCCAGCCCCGATTTCAGCCCAATCGCCAACGCATGATCGAGCAAATCCATGCGCAAATGATGCAAAATGCGCATTTCGAGCGCACCACGCCCATACAGCGCTTGCACGGCGGCAAAGCAATCTGGGCCTTCAGGAACGTGTAAACTGGTGATTCCACGTTGGTGCATCCGTTTGATGAATGCCTGAATACTGGCCTCTTTTTGGGCCGCACTTGGCTCGGGAATGCAAGCTTTGACCGCCAATTGACCATTTTCAAACAGCATGCCATTTGGCTCGCCAGCACTATCACGGCCAATGCTGCCGCCATCAGGGTCGCTGCTAAATTTGCTCATATTGGCGCGTTTGAGGGCTGCGCTATTGACCCAAGCCGAGTGCAAATCCTTGCGGGTAATGAAGGCTGGGCGACCACCAGTCACCTGATCAAGCTCGCTGGCAGTTGGCCAATCGCGCTGCCACAAACTATGATCCCAGCCTGAACCGAGCACCCACGCATCGGCAGGCAAGCGTGCGGCATGGCCACGAATAATCTCAAGCGCTTGATCAAACGAGGCGACTGCTTGTAAATCGATTTGATCAGCCAGCAACGCGCTCCAGAGCAAGTGAATATGGGCATCGCAAATGCCAGGCAAGACACTGCGCCCAGCCAAATCGAGATACTCATAATCGGCGCTGACAGCGGCACGGACAGCGGCGTTACTGCCAACCGCCAATACCTTGCCATCGCGCAAAGCAATTGCCTCGGCTACGCCCACAGTTGGGTCGAGCGTCCAAATCGCGCCATTCGCTAACAAACGATCACGGGCCATGGTTGTTCTCCCAGTAACAAAGACTGCTCACTATTGTAACAAAAACATGGCATATATCCTGCTTAGTAGGTTGTAGGAACTATTTGATTATAAGGAGTAACAAGATATGGTACGTCACAAAAAAAGTGCCTTGGCAGCGTTGGCCTTAGCAGGATTGGCCTATTTCTTTAAACGGCGTTCTGCTCGTTAGTTGTTGGGTATCACAAGTACTTTGAAACTGCTTGCCGATGATCACACAGTCTCGTGATATGATGAAGCAAGCATAATCGAATACTTGTTCAGCATTCACACGATTGCTGAGCCACAGATGCGGGCGGCCTTAGGGCGGCTCGCATCTTGATACCTGATGGAGGCGTGAATGAGCCAGATTCGCAACAGTCGTATTGCTTATTCAGCCGGTGGTGTTTGCTATCGCTGGATGGATGAAGTGCCTGAGGTTGTGCTGATTGCGACCCATAACAGCACGCGTTGGGGGTTGCCAAAAGGCCATCGTGAGGGCCGTGAAACCTTTGCCCAAGCCGCTCGACGTGAAATTAACGAAGAAACTGGCTTACGGGGCGAAATTGTCTGCTCGCTTTCGGCAATTCAATATTGGTTTCGGGTGGAGAGCCATTTTGTGCATAAATGGGTTGAATTTTTCCTGTTTCGCTGTACTGGTGGTTGCCTTAAACCGCAACTTTCAGAAATTGACGATGCCAAATGGTTTTTACTGCCCGATGCTTTAGAGCAAATCAGTTTTCCGCGTGAGCGCAGTGTGCTGGAAGTTGTCAATACTATTTGGCGCTCTAATCGCTTAGTCTAGCTTGGGCAATGGCTTGAGCCACATCACACTGGGCAATAAACGTCCCATTTTTTGGGCTAATGGCAAGCCAACCACACTCACGGTTGCTAGCCAGATCACCTGCATCCAAAGCATGCTCAGATACCAGCCAACGCAAATGCCATACAGCAAACACAGTCCACGTGGCAATTCCTTGCGCAGGCTGGTGATAAGCCCATCGGTGTGCGGTAGGCTCAAAAACGTGATCGTCGGCAAGTAATTAAGCATTGGTTGGCTAATATTTAATCCAAATAAGGCGCAAACCCAAGTTGCAACCAACCACATTTGGCTGCTCCAAAAGCCAATCACCAAAAAGTAAATTACTTGCATCAAAAAGTTGGGGTCTTTAATATTTGCACGCAATTGCTCGATCACTGGTAATTGGAAGTTGATTTGGGGCTGGCTGATTGGCTGAACCCGGGCTGCTGCCATAACCATGGGCTGTTGGGCTGCTTGCATAAACAATGGCATTGGGGGAAGTTTATCCATGGGCATGGTTGGTGGGGCCGCATACATGGCCTCGAGGTCAACGCCACAATGTAAACAATAGCGCAAACTGAGATTAACGGTTTGACCACACTCAAAACATTCCATAGCCCGATCCTTTCGGCAATTCCAATCCAAGTGATGCTGCGATAGTGAGAATAGAAAGTTGCTGATACTGCTATGACGTATGGTACGCGAGTGATTGTTGCATTGCAAGATCATAAGTAGCAGCGTTTTGTTAACTTTTATGGCGAAGAATCAGGCTATCGTTTTTAGTTTTTGACTTTAGTGTTGCTCTGCAGCGCTGGATTTAAAACCAAACTCCTCACTTTTCTGCAGCTTGCATCCTTTATGCTTCTTGTTTCGCTTCCCACTCTGAACGTAGCAAACCCATATGGATTAAATCGACAAATTGGCCATTTTCAAAAATATGCTCACGTAACGTGCCTTCAACGACAAAACCACATTTTTTATAGGCGGCAATTGCCCGCTGATTATGTGCCGTGACAGTTAGCCAAATGCGGCGAATATTCAGAATCCGAAAGGCCCAGCGCAACAAGACCTGAATCGCATCAGTGCCATAGCCTTTGCCAATATAGGCTGGGTCGTAGATCGAAATGCCAAATTCGTTGCTCTGTTGACGATGATTGCGCTTAAACAGCCCAATTGAGCCAATCATCACACCCTCGACCTCGATGACAAACCAGCCATTGCCAGTCTCAAGATCGCGCTCGAAGCGCTTTTCAAATACGGCGAGGGGGATTGGCTCCCACAAGGTTGCCGCCTGAATCACCAGATCAACGTTTTGTTCCAGTGCATGCAAGCGCTTGAGATCATCACGTTCAGTTGCTCGTAAAGTAACGAGCTTGCCTTTTAACACGGTTATGATCCTTTCTGATAACGAGTAATCGTGGATCGGCGGTTGGGGATCGGCCACCATTTAGCCTGATGTTGACCATCTATCCCTATGTTCTATACTCTATGCTCTATGTTCTATCTGCTTGGCTTCCCATTCCGAGCGCAGCATGCCCATTTGAATCAGATCGACAAATTGACCGTTATTGAACACATGTTCGCGCAAACGGCCTTCGTGGGTAAAGCCACATTTTTTATAAGCGGCGATTGCCCGTGGATTATTGCTATAGGTGCTGAGCCAAATCCGGCGATAATTTTGAATGCGAAAAGCCCAGCGCAACAGCACGTGAATTGCGTCGCTACCATAGCCTTTACCAACATAATCGGGGTGATAAACCGCGATCCCAAATTCGCTACATCGTGAGCGTCGATCGCCTTGATGCAGGCCAATCGAGCCAATCACCACACTCTCGGCCTCAATGATGAACCATGATTTTTCAGTAAACTTAAGATCCTTTTCGAAGCGTTGCTCAAAGCTGGCCAATGGCATCGGCGACCAGGTACCATTGCCATGCAGCACAAGCTCAATATTTTTCTCTAATTCATACAAGGCCTTACTATCTTCCCGTTCGAGCGGGCGCAAGTTTACTAATTGACCTTTTAACAAGCTTTAGATCCTTCCTGCTAACGAGAGATTGGGGATCGGTGGTTGAGGATCAGTTACCATTGATTTTTTGCTACAGCTTGCCACCGATAATCACCGACAGTCTGATGCGAACAACCGATCTCCAATCCTTATATGTAGTGGTTCATGGGGTTAGCAACAGTGGCGTTCCCTCACCCCCAGCCCCTCGCCCACTGGACGCGGGCGAGGGGCGCATGGTTTGATCGTTTTCCCAAACCTCGCGGAACATTGGAGCCATTGGTTAAGGTAATGAACCAGTACGCTTATGCTCTCTGTTCTATCTGCTTCGCTTCCCACTCTGAGCGTAACATGCCCATTTGAATCAAATCCATAAATGTGCCATCTTCAAACACATGCTCACGCAAGCGGCCTTCGTGAATGAAGCCACATTTTTCATAAGCGGCAATTGCCCGCGGATTATTACTGCCAGTGGTCAGCCAAATGCGGCGATAATTTTGGATGCGAAAAGCCCAACGCAACAAGACCTGAATCGCATCGCTACCATAGCCTTTGCCAACATAGTCAGGGTGATAAATGCCAATCCCAAACTCGCTACATTGTGAGCGTCGATCGCTGTGGTGCAGGCCAATCGAGCCAATCACCACGCCATCAACTTCAATAATAAATTGGTTTTTTTCATCACGCTCAAGATGTTTTTCAAAGCGCTTTTCGAAGCTGGCTAATGGATTGGGTTCCCACGTACCATCGCCAAATAAGACAAGTTCAACATTTTTCTCAAGCTCGTGTAATGCTTTGCTATCTTCACGTTCGATTGCACGCAGAGTTACTAATTTACCTTTTAACACGCTGGTTGCTCCTTTAATTGGCTAAGTCTTGGGCTAGTATAGGCCTGATTGGGTAGCTGCCAATCCATCAGAAGGTTGATTAAAAGCTCAGGCTTGCAACCGATAAATCCGCGCATGCTCACGCGAGCAATAATGAGAATTATAAATATTTTTTAATAAATCTCTTGACTTTAGGCTAAGCTCTATGCTAGATTGCTTACTAAGTTCATTGGAATAACTTCCAGCAACTTGGAGGAATTGATATGACTGAACACACACGCTCTTTTTTACGTTCAAGATTAATTCAGCGGGTGATTTTGATTTTGGCAATCTGCGCGGTGATTGTGCCGTTATTTGCGAGCAAATCATCGTATGCAGCTGCTACGCCACGCCGCCCGTTCCCCCAACACACCCAATATGCCAGCGGCACGATCAAACCCAATCATCGTACCCAAGCCCAGCTCGATAGTGATGTTAAGGCTTTTTATGATGTTTGGAAAAGCCGCTACGTTGTGCCAGCAGGCACGAGCAGCGCGGGCAATCCCTACTATCGGATTAGCTTTGGGAGCAGTGATCCCAATGTGACGGTTTCGGAAGGCCAAGGTTATGGCATGGTCATTATGGCCTTGATGGCAGGCTATGATCCCGAAGCGCAAACGATTTTCGATGGTTTGTGGGAATTTTCGCGCACCAATCCAAGCAATATCGATTCGCGCTTGATGGGCTGGCGCATTCCTAGCGATAGCTCAGGCAACGATAGTGCCTTCGATGGTGATGCTGATATTGCTTATGGCTTAATTCTGGCTGATGCTCAATGGGGTAGCACTGGTCGGATCAATTATGCCAGCGCTGGTCAGACCGTGTTGGCGGGCGTTTTAGCATCGACGATTGGCCCAAGCAGCCGCTTGCCAACCTTAGGCGATTGGGTTTCGCCCGATGGCAGCCCACATAGCCAATATACGCCACGGCCTTCGGATTTTATGCCTAGCCACTTCCGTGATTATCGGGCTTTTACTGGCAATGCAACATGGGATACGGTGCTGAGCAAAACCCAAGGTGTCGTTGATAGCATTCAAGCCCAATATAGCCCCAATACTGGCTTGATGCCCGATTTTGTGGTGCAAGCCAACACCACGCCCAAGCCATCGCCCGCTAACTTCTTGGAAAGCGAAAACGATGGCAATTACTTCTACAACTCGGGGCGGGTGCCATGGCGTTTGGGAGCCGATGCGGTAGTTTTTGGTGATGCTGCCTCGTTGCGCCAAACCCAAAAAATCTCGCGCTGGATCGAGCAATCAACCGGTGGTACTGCCACCAATATTCGCGCTGGCTATACACTCAATGGTACGGCCTTGCCCGATAGCGGCTATTTCAGCACCTTCTTTGCTGCGCCATTTGGAGTTGCAGCAATGACTGTGCCAACCAGCCAACAATGGCTTAATCGGGTCTATGATGCAGTACGGAGCAATCATCAAGATTATTTTGAAGATACGGTGACCTTGCAATGTTTGCTGCTGATGTCGGGCAATTATTGGTCGCCAAGCCGCACTAGCACGAGCCCAACCGCAACGCCACGGCCTGCGACGGCAACCCCTCGCCCTGCAACCGCGACTCCCCGACCAGCGACAGCAACCCCTCGCCCTGCAACCGCGACGCCCCGACCAGCGACAGCAACCCCTCGCCCTGCAACCGCGACTCCCCGACCAGCGACGGCAACCCCTCGCCCTGCAACCGCAACGCCCCGACCAGCGACGGCAACGCCAAGCGGCGTGCCAGCGTGGGATGGCAATCTGCGAGCGTATGCTGTTGGCGAACGAGTCAGCTATAATGGGCAAATTTATCGCTGTTTGCAAGCCCATACCTCGTTATCGACATGGACTCCTGCGGCTGTGCCAGCCTTGTGGCAGGCTGAATAAGAGTTCCCTCACTCCAATCCCTCGCCCGTGGCGCGGGGCTTTACCATGGTGGTTCTACCGTAATTCGTGATTAAACGCCGCTCCCCCTCGCCCGCGTTTTCGTGGGAGAGGGGGAGCGGGAGTGGGATGAGGAAATGTATCGATTAATCTGCCAAAATGGTTTCAATCGCTGCTAGTTCATCATCACTGAAGTTCAAGCCGGTCAGGGCTGAAAGCGCATCATCAATTTGGGCAATTCGGCTGGCACCAATCAACACCGAGGTCATCGTTGGGTGACGTAGCACCCACGCCAAGGCCATTTGGGCCAAGGTTTGGCCACGGGTTTGCGCCAAATCGTTCAATTTGGCAACTTTATCCAAAGCACTATCGGTAATATGCGCTGGTTTGAGAAAGCCATGCGATTTAGCAGCCCGTGAATCGCCTGGAATACCTTGCAAATAGCGATCAGTCAACAAGCCTTGGGCTAGCGGCGAAAAGGCAATACAGCCAATGCCTTGATCGGCCAAGGTTGTTAACAAACCACCCTCAACCCAACGATTGAACATATTGTACGATGGCTGGTGAATGATGCATGGCGTGCCTAATTGGCGCAAAATTGCACTAGCAGCGGTGGTTTGCTCAGCCGAATAATTCGAAAGCCCCACATACAGCGCCTTGCCACTGCGCACAATCTGATCCAGTGCTTGCATTGTTTCTTCGAGCGGCGTTTCTGGGTCGGGTCGATGATGATAGAAAATATCAACATACTCCAAGCCCATGCGCTTCAGGCTTTGGTCAAGACTCGAAACCAGATACTTGCGCGATCCCCAATCGCCATATGGCCCAGCCCACATATAGTAGCCAGCCTTGGTCGAAATCACCAATTCATCGCGATAGGGCTTGAGATCATGCTGCAGCATACGGCCAAAATTTTCCTCAGCCGAACCGGGCGGTGGGCCATAGTTATTGGCAAGATCAAAATGGGTAATGCCATGATCAAAGGCGTGGAGCACCATTGCGCGTCCATTTTCATAGGCATCAACGCCACCGAAATTGTGCCACAAGCCCAACGCCACTGCCGATAATTTCAAACCGCTTTTGCCGCTGCGATTGTAGCGCATGGTGGCATAGCGGCTATCCTTAGCTTGATAACTCATACAAATCGATCCTACTGGCCTACTGGCACAGACAGAATAATCCTTCACGATTATAGCACGGTGATTTTGCCGATCTTGATTGATCATTGACAAGCAGTTTGTGATCTACTATACTCATCGGTATAGAGAAAGGCGCTTATGGATAATCGTGCGAACCTGTTAGAACAGGCGCTGCAATTATTTGCTCAACGTGGCTACGATGCAATTGGCGTGCAAGAAATTGTCGAGCAGGCTGGGGTTACCAAACCAACGCTTTATCACTATTTTGGCAGCAAACGAGGCCTACTAGAGGCATTAATCAACGAGCGGCTCCAGCCATTAATTGAGCAACTCGCCCAAGCTACCACCAATGCCAATGATGTTCCAGCCAGCCTAGCCACAATTTTTCAAGTTTATTTTAGCTTTGCCCAAGCCGAGCCGTTGCTGTATCGCATGCAATTGGCAATGTGGTTCAGTTTGCCCGATAACGAGGCGTTTCAAATTGTCGCGGTTAGCGCAGACCAACAACAAGCGTTGCTCGAAAGCTTTTTCGTGCGCGCAAGTAGCTTTCATGGCAATATGCGTGGCCGCCAACGGGTTTATGCCGCCACCTTGCTGGGCACAATCAATACCTATATTGGTTTATGGCTCAGTGGCTCGGTTCAGGCAACGCCGCAATTAATTTATCAAGCGGTTCAGCAATTTTCATATGGCATTTATTCGTAATTTTTTTAATTATCGCTCTATACCGTTCGGTATATAGGAGGATGTATGCATCCATGGGCCAACGACGCACAATGCTATCATATCTATCCCTTGGGGCTTTGCGGCGCACCAGCACACAACGATCAAACCAGCCCACCGGTTGCCCGGCTGAATCAATTACATGGGTGGATTGAGCATCTGCAAGCATTAGGCAGCAATTTGCTCTATCTTGGGCCAGTATTCGAATCGACTGCTCATGGCTACGACACCATCGACTATTTTACGCTTGATCGACGGATTGGCACGAACGCTGATTTACAACACTTGATTGCGGCATTCCACGCCGCTGGCATTCGGGTGGTGCTTGATGGCGTGTTTAATCATGTTGGACGCGATTTTTGGGCCTTTCGCGATCTCCAAACACATGGCCGCGATTCAGCCTATGTCGATTGGTTTACTGGCTTAGATTTCAACCAACCTAGCCCGTATGGCGATGGCTTCAGCTATCAAGGTTGGCATGGTCACTACGATTTGGTGAAGTTGAATTTACATAATTTGGCGGTGCGTGAGCATCTTTTTCAAGCGGTAAGCCAATGGATTGAACAATTTGGGATTGATGGTTTACGGCTTGATGCCGCCGACCAGATCGATCATGGGTTTTTGGCCGAACTGGCGCGCTATTGTAAAAACTTGCGCAGCGATTTTCTGTTGATTGGCGAGGTGGTGCATGGCGATTATCGTCAGTGGGCCAACGCTGAAATGCTCGATAGCGTCACTAATTATGAAGCCTACAAGGGCTTATATTCTAGCCTGAATGATCGTAATTATTTTGAAATTGCTTACAGCTTGAATCGTCAATTTGGCGCTGGTGGTATCTATCGTGCTACACCGTTGTATAACTTTGTTGATAATCATGATGTTGATCGAATTGCTAGTACATTACATAATCCAGCGCATTTTTACCCATTGCATATATTGCTCTACGGCATGCCTGGCATTCCATCGCTCTACTATGGCAGCGAATGGGCGCTACTTGGCCAAAAAACTGCTGGCAGCGATCAAGCGTTACGACCCGCCTTGCCACAGCCAAATCAAGTGTATTCAAACCAGCCTGATTTGCTGGCAGCAATTCGGCGCTTGAGCCAACTGCGCCACGAATATGCCGCCCTGCGCCATGGCGAATATGCCCAATTGTATGTGCAGGCTGAGCAATTGGTGTTTGTGCGCTGGACAAAGCAGCAAACCATGGTTGTGGCCTTGAATGCGGCAACCACGGCTCAGTCGTGTCAATTGAGTGTGCCATTTGGTGAAGGAACAGTATTGGAAGATCGCTTGAATGGTGGTCAAACGAAGGTGCATCATGGTCAATTGCAGCTGAATATTCCGCCAATGTGGGGTCAAGTTTGGCAGTTAATTAACTAAGTTTGAGTGTGTATTTTCAATTTTTCGCCATCCTTCCGTCTCTCCGACGGAGGGAAACGCAGTGAGGGTCATTCCTCTTCACACCTTCAAATGGATATTGCCAGAGTTTTTGGGCTGTAATTTTAATTATCCGCCAGCCTTCCGTCCCTCCGCCGGAGGGAAACGCAGGGGGTTTTCAGCCCCCTGCACCCCCAAATATTCACGTTGTGGATTATTCTGTTTGTGCTGAATCCCTCGTTTGGGCGCTTCGTGTTCTTTGTGGTTTCCGTTCCGCATCCTTATTATTACTCTGCGTCTCTGCGTTAACTATTAATCCCTGATCTTTTCGCATTTTTCATTTTCGGATGAGCTTTTTGAATTGCAGCGTTTCAGTTAAAATGATAGCCAGTGTATACACAAAGGACTACATAATGACCAAGGTCAAAAAGCAGCGTTTAGATCTGTTATTAGTTGAATTGCAGCTAGCACCAACCCGTGCTAAGGCGCAAGCATTAATTATGGCAGGCGATGTGATCGTCAATCAACAGGCCGAAACCAAAGCTGGCACCATGATTGATCCTGCTGCCCAAATCACGCTTAAATCGAGTTTGCCCTATGTTGGGCGTGGTGGGCTAAAACTTGCCCATGCGCTTGATAGCTTTAATATTGATCCCCAAGGCTGTATTGCCTTAGATGTTGGGGCTTGCACCGGTGGGTTTAGCGATGTGCTGTTGCAGCGTGATGCAGCCCATGTTTATGCGATTGATGTTGGGTATGGCCAGCTCGATTGGAAAATTCGCCAAGATCCACGGGTGACCGTGCTCGAACGCACCAATATTCGCTATTTGGAGCACTTGCCGCATACCGAGGAACAAGCGGCACCGCTGGCAACTTGTGGCGTTGTCGATGTTTCATTTATCTCGCTGGGCTTAGTGTTACCTGCAATGTTACGCTTGCTGGTTGCCGATGCATGGATTGTATGCTTGATCAAGCCGCAATTCGAGGCTGGCCCCGAGCTGGTTGGCAAAGGCGGGATTGTTCGCGATTCGGCGGTGCATCGCCAAGTGATTGAGCGGGTAGCGCACCAAGCCAATGATTTAGGCTTAGGAATGCTTGGTTTGACCCGATCGCCAATTACTGGAGCAGAAGGCAATAGTGAATTTTTGGGCTATTTTCAACGGAGCGCTGTTGCAACAATTGATTTGACGCAAGCGTTAATTGGCGTAGGTGTATGAGCAACGATTGGCAACAACAACGGCAGCGCATGGTCGATGAGCAACTGATTGCTCGTAAAATTCATGATCAGCGCGTTTTGGCTGCGATGGCGCGTGTGCCACGGCATTTGTTTGTGCCTGAAACGTTACAAGCCCACGCCTATAGCGACCAAGCGCTGCCATTGAGCTTGGGTCAAACTATCTCGCAGCCCTATATTGTGGCCTTGATGGCCCAGGAATTGTTGCTTAATCCTCATGAACAGCTACTTGAAATTGGCGCAGGTTCGGGCTATGCTGCCGCAGTATTCGCCGAACTAGTGGCCAAGGTTGTGACGATTGAGCGGCATCAAGCCCTCGCCAACCAAACCCAAGCCCGGCTTCGAGCGTTGGGGTATACCACGATTGAGGTTGTATGGGGTGATGGCTCGTTGGGCTATCCCATGGCAGCACCCTATCATGCTATCAGTATTCCAGCGGCCACCCCGCAACTTGCCCAAACCTTGCTCAGCCAGTTGTACGATGGCGGGCGCTTGGTCGCTCCCGTTGGGGAGGCGCGGGATCAGCGCTTGATTCGGTTGCAACGTCAAGGCCAAAATTGGCAAAAAACCAGTATTAGCAATGTTCGCTTTGTGCCGCTGATTGGCGCTGGTGGCTGGGAGCAAGCACCAGAAACCACGGCGGAAGGAGAGTAGGCTCAATGTTTAATCCACAGGCTGGCTATCCATTTCGATCAGATAACAAACCCCGCAATGAGCTGTTTGAATTTGCCAAAGCTTGGCTTGGCACGACCCTCGCGTTTGCCTTAGTTTATCGCGGTTTAGGGCTAGTGAATGCGGTGATCATTATGGGCATTGCCGCAGGCTTGGGCATCGTTATCCACGAATTGGCGCATCGAGTGGTCGCGCGGCGTTTTGGCAGCCAAGCTCATTTTTTTGCCAACGATGCCATGTTGGTGATATCGGTGGTACTGGCATTGACTGGATTTCTCTTTGCCGCGCCTGGGGCAGTGCATCATCGCGGCTATCTGACCAAAAAACAACTTGGGTTGGTGGCGGCGGCTGGGCCAGCCAGCAATATGGTGATTGCGCTAATTTCGCTGATTCTTGTACAAATTGCCAAGATCCTCAACATTGAATTTCTGTTTATTATTGCCTACTACAGCTATGTGGTCAATTCGCTACTGGGGATTTTTAATATGATCCCGTATGGCCCATTGGATGGCGCTAAAATTATGGACTGGGACATGCGGGCATTTATTGCTATGGCCTCAGTCGGTGGGCTGCTGTATGTTGTACAATACCTGCCGATCGCCAAAAACTTAATTGTCTTTGGCTTCTAAAGCTTTTTTGGAGGATGTATGCGCCGACCATTGTTGGCTGGTAATTGGAAGATGCACTACGGGGTCAGTGAGGGAGTGGCCTTAGTTGAGGCACTTAGCGCCGATTTGATCGACCTGAGTGATCGTGATGTCTTAGTTTGCCCACCATTCACCTTGTTGGGCAGTTTAGCGCCATTGCTTGATGGCACCGCTGTGGCCTTGGGTGCGCAAAATATGCACTACGAAGCCAAGGGCGCTTTTACTGGCGAAATAGCGCCCCAAATGCTCAAAGAATTGGGCTGTAGCTATGTAATTTTAGGTCATAGCGAACGCCGCCAATATTTCGGCGAAAACGATGAATTGATCAATCGCAAAGCCCATGCCGCCTTAGCCAACGGGCTTAAACCAATCGTTTGTGTTGGCGAAGTTAAGGCCGAACGCGATAGTGGTCAAGCCGAAAGCGTGGTAGTTGGGCAGTTACGTGGTAGTTTGGCTGGATTAAGCGCCGAGCAATTGCGCAGCGTTGTGATTGCCTACGAACCAGTTTGGGCGATTGGGACTGGTGATACCGCTACGCCAGCCGATGCCCAAGCTATGCACGCCCGTATTCGGGCCGAACTGGCAGCGTTGAGTGATCAAACTACTGCCGATGCAGTGATTATTCAATATGGTGGCTCGGTCAAACCCGATAACGTTGATGAATTGATGTCACAGCCTGATATTGATGGCGCGTTGGTTGGTGGAGCCGCGCTCAAAGCCGCCGATTTCATTCGGATTGTCCGATTTAAGTAAGCATCGGAGATCGGTTGTTAGGGATCAGGAATCAATTGCCTGATCCCTTATTCTTTAAACTACGAATAGCGCATGTTATTT
Source organism: uncultured Chloroflexia bacterium (assembly GCA_963767035.1). Taxonomy (GTDB): domain Bacteria; phylum Chloroflexota; class Chloroflexia; order Chloroflexales; family Herpetosiphonaceae; genus Herpetosiphon. Next base: position 178,455 of record CAVYBW010000001.1, read on the forward strand.
TGATTAAATTGTTAATCGACTTGTGGAGATTGTGGGCATTTGGAAAATGCGAATGTAATACTAATACAACCAATTTTCCAACTTTAATCCCTTGCAGGGATTCGGTATTTATTGAACTTGGCAGTGGCCAAGCGAATGGGTATTAGCGGTTTTAATCCCTTGCAGGGATTCGATATTTATTGAACTCAGCCGTGTTGGATAGAAGTAGTCTCATAAATACCGGAGAAGAATCCGGATACACCCGAGTAGCACAAATCCATGGAAGTTTTCGGGATAAAATTCGTATCGAACGACCAAACGACGGAAGTTTTGTAACCACGCAAACAGCCGCTCCACCTTCCAGCGGCGGGCATAGCGGCGTAATAACCGGCCATCTTGGGTAACTGGCGCGGTGCGGTTGCGCCGATGGGGAGCGATCATGGTTATTCCTTGTTCGGCAAGGACACGATCCAGGGGATCACTATCGTAGGCTTTGTCGCCAATCAACCGTCGTGGCGCGCAATCCAAAAATCCGGCATCGAGGGTTGCGGTGACTAGGCGTACTTCGTGGATTTGGGCGGTGGTCGTGTGCACGGCAATCGGCAGCCCTTGGGCATCGGCAATCGCCATCAGTTTGGTGCCCTTCCCGCGCTTCGTGAGACCAACGCCAGCGCCCCTTTTTTCGCCGGAACAAACGTCCCGTCGATGAAGGCTTCGGTCTGATCGATGCCGTGGTCATCAAAGAGCTGCAGCGCTAGCTGGGTCACGATGGTTTGAAAGGTTCCCTCGGCAACCCAGCGTTGCAAGCGGCGATGGCAGGTTTGATAGGGGGGATAGGCATCGGGCAAATCCTTCCACCGTGCGCCCGTTTGCAAGACCCACAAGATGCCATTGAGGGCAGCGCGTGAATCCACCCATGGTCGTCCGCGACCATCGACACGGCGTGGCAACGGGGGTAAAAAGGGGGCAATCGCCGCCCATTCGTCATCGGTCAGATCCGTTGATACGGCCATTGGGTATCCTCCTATTCCATAGTCAAGCGGAGTATACCATTTATGAGACTACTTCTAATGATCGATTCTAACAAAACTTTAATCCCTTGCAGGGATTCGATATTTATTGAACACGCGGGCGGCAACCGCTGGTCACCACGATGGCCAGTTTAATCCCTTGCAGGGATTCGATATTTATTGAACGACGCGCATATCTTCGCCTGGTCGCGTTTCGTAGGTTTTAATCCCTTGCAGGGATTCGATATTTATTGAACATTCTTGCCAGTATATAAAATCTCCATAGCCTAGTTTTAATCCCTTGCAGGGATTCGATATTTATTGAACTTTTATAGTGACTATAGTCCTGTTTGGTAATAGGTTTTAATCCCTTGCAGGGATTCGATATTTATTGAACGACTTGGCTGTGCAGATTGACAAGGGTATCATTACGCTTTAATCCCTTGCAGGGATTCGATATTTATTGAACCCATTCTAACTATCAGCTAATTATCATTTTCAAGTTTTAATCCCTTGCAGGGATTCGATATTTATTGAACAACTTGTATAGTGACTATAGTCCTGTTTGGTAATAGGTTTTAATCCCTTGCAGGGATTCGATATTTATTGAACTTCACGATAGGTCAAGCCTTGATTGAATAAATCAATGTTTTAATCCCTTGCAGGGATTCGATATTTATTGAACCCAGATATTCGGGTCGTCACCGAGGTCTACTAAGTTTTAATCCCTTGCAGGGATTCGATATTTATTGAACCAGCGCGTAAAGCACTCAAGTCATTGGCTTGTTTCGGTTTAATCCCTTGCAGGGATTCGATATTTATTGAACCGTTGCATGTCCTGAATCAGCATCGCCATGATTATAGGTTTAATCCCTTGCAGGGATTCGATATTTATTGAACCGAAATATGCCACTAGAAAGCCACAACGAAGTGCGTTTTAATCCCTTGCAGGGATTCGATATTTATTGAACTGGAACATTGCCAGCGCATCTGTGATGCTGTGGGCAGTTTTAATCCCTTGCAGGGATTCGATATTTATTGAACGGGCTAAGAATGATATAATAAACAGCGAGAGGAACCGTTTTAATCCCTTGCAGGGATTCGATATTTATTGAACTCGCCCATAGCCTTGTGACCATTGACCGCTGCGTTTTAATCCCTTGCAGGGATTCGATATTTATTGAACGCCGTCGATCGACGTGATTCACCTCGTCAGGCCGTTTTAATCCCTTGCAGGGATTCGATATTTATTGAACCGACCAACACCGCAGGCAGTGCAACCTTAGGCGGCGTTTTAATCCCTTGCAGGGATTCGATATTTATTGAACGCGCTTACACGGGCGCGATGTCTGGCAATGTAGCGGTTTTAATCCCTTGCAGGGATTCGATATTTATTGAACATCAACATCAAAGGCGCGATGGGTCTTAATTTGTTCGTTTTAATCCCTTGCAGGGATTCGATATTTATTGAACGAAAAAAGTGAGATAGCCAAAAGCTATCCAGCTCAGGTTTAATCCCTTGCAGGGATTCGATATTTATTGAACAGAGAGTGGAGTAGTTAATAAAAAGGCGCGTAAAAATAGTTTTAATCCCTTGCAGGGATTCGATATTTATTGAACCCAGATTCCGTTAATCGTGTTGGTCGTGGCTGATTACGCTTTAATCCCTTGCAGGGATTCGATATTTATTGAACATGCTGTTCTTTAATCGTTGATCGGAGTTTCTGAAGTTTTAATCCCTTGCAGGGATTCGATATTTATTGAACCGGTTGACCACTCCATTAGGAAGGTTCTCAACCGCGCTTTAATCCCTTGCAGGGATTCGATATTTATTGAACTCGATGAAGGGTTGGGCCTGCGTGCCTGGATGATCGACGTTTTAATCCCTTGCAGGGATTCGATATTTATTGAACCCACAGAATCGCGTTCAAGTCACGACACTGCAAGTTTTAATCCCTTGCAGGGATTCGATATTTATTGAACCCATTCGTCAATCACGGCCAAAAAGATCACGGTTTGTTTTAATCCCTTGCAGGGATTCGATATTTATTGAACAAACTGGTGGCTTCTCTCTATTGACAAATACAATGTTTTAATCCCTTGCAGGGATTCGATATTTATTGAACCTTTCAAGTCTGGATTGATCCAGCTGCCAGCATCGGGTTTTAATCCCTTGCAGGGATTCGATATTTATTGAACTTAATCATTGGGTAGCCTCTCAGTATGTCAATTGTTTTAATCCCTTGCAGGGATTCGATATTTATTGAACCCTCAACCCCGACCACGACCCCTGCAACCATGTTTTGTTTTAATCCCTTGCAGGGATTCGATATTTATTGAACTGCCGTGTCCGACCTTCAATAATGTTGAATTGTTGTTTTAATCCCTTGCAGGGATTCGATATTTATTGAACCAAGAAATTAGTCCTCTACCCGTGGCAACGCAGTTTTAATCCCTTGCAGGGATTCGATATTTATTGAACAAGGACAAAACCGATGGTGTATGGGGCGAAGAGCACGTTTTAATCCCTTGCAGGGATTCGATATTTATTGAACCTTGGCTTTGAGATCGCCATCCTCGCCATTGGCCTGGTTTAATCCCTTGCAGGGATTCGATATTTATTGAACAAGATTTGAGGTAAAACAAATTTATTCATCGCCTGTTTTAATCCCTTGCAGGGATTCGATATTTATTGAACGCAGGATGATGCCAGTAAAGCGGAGCCACACGGGCGTTTTAATCCCTTGCAGGGATTCGATATTTATTGAACCTATGATCCGCAGTTGAATACCTTTGCTGCACTCAGGTTTTAATCCCTTGCAGGGATTCGATATTTATTGAACTCCGTTCGCCAAATCATAGCAGGCAACAAAACGCAATGTTTTAATCCCTTGCAGGGATTCGATATTTATTGAACCGTAGGAGTAACGCACATGAAGATTCAAATCAATCAGGTTTTAATCCCTTGCAGGGATTCGATATTTATTGAACCTGTACCGTTGACGAGTAGTACAAAACCTTTAAGTCGGTTTTAATCCCTTGCAGGGATTCGATATTTATTGAACGGCGTTGTGGTCGAAGTGAACTGCTTTACTGGTGTGTTTTAATCCCTTGCAGGGATTCGATATTTATTGAACAAACAGTCGTGCTACTGCTACTGCATCAGTGCAATGTTTTAATCCCTTGCAGGGATTCGATATTTATTGAACAATCCTCGCAGGCTTTGGCTTTGACGGCGAACAGATGTTTTAATCCCTTGCAGGGATTCGATATTTATTGAACACATCAATCTTGATTGCCAGTTGAACATCACCGTTGTTTTAATCCCTTGCAGGGATTCGATATTTATTGAACGGATCAATGGCTAATAGTCGATCCATTTAGGCCGTGTTTTAATCCCTTGCAGGGATTCGATATTTATTGAACCGCCAATGGTTTGAATGTCGAAATTAGCACCACGGTTTTAATCCCTTGCAGGGATTCGATATTTATTGAACTACCAACTGTTAGGAATTTACTGTTAGGCATAAAATGTTTTAATCCCTTGCAGGGATTCGATATTTATTGAACATAAATTAGCTTTACACTGTAAGTTAACTAATCGTTTTAATCCCTTGCAGGGATTCGATATTTATTGAACAATAGCGAACGCAACTGAGCGGTTCGCACTATTGTTTTAATCCCTTGCAGGGATTCGATATTTATTGAACGGCAAAAAGCACGCGACAACGACGTACTGGCCTAGGTTTTAATCCCTTGCAGGGATTCGATATTTATTGAACAAAGAAGTTGAAAAATTATTATCGTATGGTACAAGTAAGTTTAATCCCTTGCAGGGATTCGATATTTATTGAACACGAATGGGTGAATCGCGAAGTTGCTAAACGCCTAGGTTTTAATCCCTTGCAGGGATTCGATATTTATTGAACCAGGTGGTTTTGGGGTATTAGAAGGCTATAATAGTAGGTTTTAATCCCTTGCAGGGATTCGATATTTATTGAACGAAGAAAAAAACGTTTTAGGCGAAAGAGCCGCGTTTTAATCCCTTGCAGGGATTCGATATTTATTGAACTACGCAGCTAGTAGTTGAGCGCGATTTAATTATATGTTTAATCCCTTGCAGGGATTCGATATTTATTGAACAGACCGACCATTAGCACGCGAGCGACCAACGAAACGTTTTAATCCCTTGCAGGGATTCGATATTTATTGAACGCGTAGCTGTCGCGTTCTTTTGGTTGCAATTCTGTAGTTTAATCCCTTGCAGGGATTCGATATTTATTGAACAATCTTGTTAGTATCCAAGCATCGCCTAATAGCGGTTTTAATCCCTTGCAGGGATTCGATATTTATTGAACCAAGGTTGCTTTACTTCGGATAATTCCAATTATCGTTTTAATCCCTTGCAGGGATTCGATATTTATTGAACCAAGGTTGCTTTACTTCGGATAATTCCAATTATCGTTTTAATCCCTTGCAGGGATTCGATATTTATTGAACTCAACAAAGGCTGTGATCGTCTACAGTATAAAGTTTTAATCCCTTGCAGGGATTCGATATTTATTGAACTTTGAAGATTCTCAATCTTCTTATCAAGCTGCGTGTTTAATCCCTTGCAGGGATTCGATATTTATTGAACGCCTAACAGTAAAATCCTAACAGTTGGTATAAGCCGTTTTAATCCCTTGCAGGGATTCGATATTTATTGAACCTTTTGGTACACTTTTTGGCAAAATAGCCCTATTTGGTTTTAATCCCTTGCAGGGATTCGATATTTATTGAACCGACCCGCGTTGACGATTTGATTTTGCTTTGTGTGTTTTAATCCCTTGCAGGGATTCGATATTTATTGAACGTCAAGGTTGCTTTACTTCGGATAATTGGAATTATCGTTTTAATCCCTTGCAGGGATTCGATATTTATTGAACTCTTGCCGCCGCTCCCTATAGACTGCTTGCGACTAAGTTTTAATCCCTTGCAGGGATTCGATATTTATTGAACCCATAGCTTTTGTTCATCAGGTATATTTCTAGCCCGTTTTAATCCCTTGCAGGGATTCGATATTTATTGAACCCGAAAAGTATATCCCCCTCTCCCCAAAAGAAAGAAAGTTTTAATCCCTTGCAGGGATTCGATATTTATTGAACTTGAGAGACCGTTGATTGTGTCTAGTAGCATTGCGCAGTTTTAATCCCTTGCAGGGATTCGATATTTATTGAACTTCCGTCTTTTGATGATGAGGCTAATCATGAAGATTCGTTTTAATCCCTTGCAGGGATTCGATATTTATTGAACCGCCCATCGATTCTAGCCGCATTATAGCACAGCAAAACGCTGTTGGATCGAGCAGCAGGCGCTTGATCTGGTCGATCGTGATGTTCAAAGTAAATTACGCGCTTAAATACTTTACATTTGCTCATGGTTTAGCTCTTTCCAATCAACAGAATAGGCTATTTGTTGTTCGATCGAGCAGCGCAGGCTGGCCCGTGCATGATCTGCGCCGCTCGATCGGTTTAATGCTAAAGAATAATCGTTACAGCTTCACGTGGCTGTGGGCTGCCAATCGTAATCGCCTGTTCAACGCACGCGCCACAAATGCGATACAGCCGCACTGTATCCAACGTAGGCTCAGCCAGACGATTGAGGTTCGCTCGTAATTCTACCAAATGGCGCTTGGTTAGCCAACATTCAAACAGTGAATACTGGGTCCAGTAGCCATAACCACAAAGCAACTTGTGAATTTTGCTGCGCCGTTTATCGTTGGGTATATCGTAGGCAATGATGTAGAGGGTCGTATCAGCCATCGTTTACCTCACGAGAAATGGAATATAGTGCTGAATTTCGCCCATCAGGGCTTTGGCCAGCAGTCGAGCTTGTAATTCGATACAGCGGCGATAGGTTACTCGATAGCCAAAAATGGGGTGTTGAATTTCGCTGCTGAAGCGTTCTTCCAGCTTGGTTAAAAAGAGTTTGCGAGCTTCTTTGGTTAATTGCACGCTGCCAGGCTCGTTCTGAAAATGCTGATTGTTCAGCATTTTGGTGTTCAACACGCTCAAAACGACTGAATCGACAATCACTGGGCGAAATTCTTCCATCAGGTCTAGCGCCAAGGCTGGCTTACCAAAGCTCGATTGATGCAAGAAGCCAATGTAGGGGTCGAAGCCAACAATCGCCAATTGGCTCAATACTTGGCTGGTCAGAATAACGTAGCCATACGATAACAAGGCATTAACGGGATCGGGCGGTGGGCGACGCCGACGACCATTCCAGCTCCATGGCGAATTCAGCAACATGCCCCAACAATCCCAGTAGGCGGCACTGCCTTGGCCTTCACAGCCCAAAATCTGGCCCATGCCATGCATCCGATCAAGCGGATCAAGGTAATCGGGAATTGCTAGTCCGTGCAAATCACGATGGGCAGCGCGTAAGCTTTCAATCGCTTGGCTTAGGCGTGGCTCACGCTGCGAGCGATTGAAGCGTAGAATTTGGGTTCGGAGGTTGCGTAATTTGCCATCAACAAACGATCGAGCCAAGCTAAAGCGTTGTTCGATGTTGGTATGCGCGGCATATTGGGCTAAACGCAGGGTTGCATTGCGGGTTGGGTCTGGCGTTAATGCGCCTTGTGAACGCCCAGTATAGCTCAAAAAATGGGTGCAAATGCGCCGCTCCAATAAGCTGGTTAATGCCGAAGCTGTCAGGGTTATTTCACCCTGAACGACCACCCGATCAATTATATTTAATGGAACCCGCACAACTTGGCGCTGACGACCAAGCGCTGCATCCTCGGGAATTTCAACTCGTAGCGCTTCGCCTTCGCGCTTGACAATACTATATTGCTCCGAAAGGTAGAGTGTTTGCATGAGCACTCCTTTAATCGATAGCATCAATTGCTAAATTTGGATGGATTATTAGCTGCCGAACTTCATCAGGTAAACATAATGGTTGAAGGCTGCAATCACGGCATTTGGCTTTTTGGCTGGTTGGCGCTGGTAATTGATTTATTTGACATAACGCGTGAGCCTGCTCAATTACCTCAATCGTTTGCTGGCGTAGTTCAGCATCAAACGCTACCTGTTCGCGCCTTCGATTGGCCCACGAAAAAATAAAGCCTTGGTTAATCGTGCAAGCAAACATTTCTTCTAAACACAGCGCTTGGGCACAGAGCTGCACATGATCGTTGCGCCAGCGGCCAAGCTTGCCACGTTTATATTCGACTGGGCAAAATTCGCCCTGATCGCTGGCCAGCAAATCGACGATGCCGGTGATTCGCCAGCGCTGACTGTAGACATAAACCGAGCGTTCTTGGACCTCGCCAGCGATCCATGTGCGGCCACCAGCATCAACGCTGCTATGTAAAATTTGGCCATCAGCCACAAATTCATTAATCAGCATTTCAGCTTGTAGATATTCATAGCCAAAACGGCGTGGGCAATAGGCTAGCGCGTTGAGCATGGCAATCGGAATATAATCTGGCTCAAAAGCATTCATGCATCCTCCTGCTGCGTGGTTTTCAGGCGTTGCACCAAGCCCATGCCTTGGGTTGTTTTGGCTCCTACCCCAAGATAAAGCGCGGCATCGGCAAGCGTCGCCAAGATGCGCCGCTCGTGCTGATCGCCAGCAAGTTTGTAGCTCACTTTGCCCAGAAATCCCAACTGCTTGTTTTGGGCGTGCAACATAGCGGTGTGCAATTGATAGCGCTTAATTTGAATATCAAACTGTTCTAGTTGCTCGCAGCTGGCCAATGGCGTTGGGGCAAAGGCGTTCCAGCGACGTAGCAACGATTGAAACACGCTCTGGCCATCGGGCAGCAATCCAACACGCTGTTTGCCATGGCTATCACGGCCCAATTTGAAACAGGTAGGCGTGGCAAACCACAAGCTAATTTCATCGGGCGCTTCAGCTTGATCAATCAAGGTTTGCCAGGTGCTAACTCCAGCCCAAGGGCTATACTGGCTGGTGGTATGAATTGCATGCAGATTGAAATTGCTACTGCCCAAGCGGAGTTGCTGTTGCGGTCGTTGCAGAAAGCTCTGGGCAAAGGGCCAATATAAACTTGCCTGCAAAAAGGCAACCCGCAGCGGGTAACTTTCGCCGTTGTGTAAGCGGCGCGCTTGTTGCGGCAATGGCGTGACCGTCCATGGCTTATTTTGATTAGCAGCATGCAATTGTTCGGCTAAGGCTGGATCGCTAGCTTGAATCAGCTGTAAAAACAGCGCATGCGCCCGATGGCCTTGGGTGCGCTCAAGCTGGGTGCCATGGGCGGCAGTTAATTCAAGCACACAGGCAATTAATTCTGGTTGAGCGAGCATGTGATCATTCCTTTTACAAAAATATTGGCTGGTCGTTGACCCGCTTTTGCCGCATCAGAAAGTGGTGTTTGAGTTCAGAAACCACATGAAACGCCGCGCTACCCGTCACTATGGCATAGGTTTCAGGTACGCCAGCAAACTCAACCGTTAAGTCGCGGCGATAGATTGGGCTGCCATGCAACACCCGAATTAATGCACTGACACTACTCTGGTCGACAATCAAACATGGAATCGGCATTGCTTCAACCGCCGTGCGAATTGCTGAGGCTATGGCTACGCTGGCGCGCGAATCATATTCAAAGGCGCTCAAAAGCATGCCTTTAATGCCAATAATTGTGTTGCAATAGCGCTCGTAAAAGGCTTTTTGGTCGATTTGCTCGCGATTCGGGTATTCAAAGGTTAAGCCAAGCGGGCTGGTGCGCAGTTGATCGATCCGCAGATACACCGCTGCTGATTCGCTTGGGCCAGCATCCTGCTCAAATTGCGCTTTTGAGTGGTAGATCGTCAGATCGAAGTTGCAAACCACGTGGAAGAGATCGAAATAACTGAGTTTTTGGCTGGAGAGTAACTGCTTGGGATCGTAGATTGCGGCCTTTGGGCCTTGCCAAGCTTCGCGAAAGTTGAACAGGGCTTTGGTCACTGCTATTTGCGATTCGATAAAATCGATCAGATTGTTCTGTTCTTCAGGTTGCCCAAGCAAGCGTTGATCAAGCACAGCGCGCACTTGGTCTGGCTTGATTTGTTGCTGCATATTTTTGGTTGAGGCAAGCCATGAAAGGTAATCGGCAAAGTGTTTGGCAACTTCAGCGCGCGCCGTCCATTTGGCGCTAGCAGAGAGCTTGAGCCATTGTTCGCGCTGCTCGTGAACCCGATAGAGTTGGCGTAAACTGCCAAATGTGCGTTTACTGTTGGGCGCAAAAATAGTGCGCATCGTATTAAATAACGCCTCTTGATCTGGGTCATCTTTGGGCGTTAGTTGCTGCAACTTGAGCAGCGGGTAAAAGGTTTCGAGCAAGGCATATTGATGGATATAGGCTTTAAGCCGATGTTTGGCAGGCAAATGCTCAAGTTTATGAATAATGGCGGCCCATTCAGCCCGATTGAGCGTTTGCTTATCCCACTGTTTTAGCTCGCCAAAGGCATCTTCGCTAACAAATACATGGGCCTCGCTGGGCACACTGGTTTCAGCGCGCCCCAATACCCGGCCTGCCCGCCCAATTCGCTGGGTCAGTTCGTCGCCAAATTTCGCGTCGCAGACTAAGCGATCGATACTTTGGCGTGCTTTACCTGGCCGCCCAAAATTGTAGCCAATATCGACGGTGGGCGTAGCTAAAATGACGGGCCGCACCAAATGCCGATGTTCGGGCGGCTCTGGGCCTGTAATCCTGACTGGTTGCAGTTGCCGTAAATTGGCATAGACCCGATTGATCGTGCCAAGACTGCTGCTAATGATCGCACTATCGAGCGCAGTGGCTTGCCATTCAGCGACCACATGGCTTTGGGCTTGCAGCCATTCTTCAAGTTTGCCATTGTGAATATGCATCGTTAAGGGCGTGAGAGTTGGTGTGCTGGGCAAATCGGCACTGGCTTCAGGCTCGTTGTCGGGGCCGACCCGTTGCCAGCCATCAGCCCCAAACACCTGATTCAGATAGTGATACACGGTATCGCGCGGCGTAGCCGAGAGCAAACAGATTTTATAGCCAGCCGCAAAATAACCCCACTCGTGCCAGAGATTGAAGAAAAACAAGAAATTGCTAAATTGTTTGTTATCGTAATAGTGAAACTCATCGATCACAATATAGTGAAATTGGCGAATAAATTGCGCCCAAACATTGCGTTGATCCAAGTTTCCATAGCGAAAGTAGAGCGCCAAGTAAAAAATATCGGGGTTGGTTACGGCCACAAACGGCAGTTTTTCGGCATCTTCAGCCAAACCTAGCGCTTCAGCAAAGGCTAATGGGTTGGCAATTAAGCGCTGCAAGGTTTCGCCCCGCCGCGTTTCGCCCGTAAGCTCACGAATAGTTGCAGCATTAATCGCAATCGTGCGCATTGGCAGCTTATTAGCAGTGATAAAGGCTTGCACATCGGCGCAATGCTGCTCGATTAGGGCATTGGTTGGAGCAATAATCAGGGTATTGCGGGTTTGTTGATCGGGGTGCAGCAAGCGCAATAGGGCAGCATTGGTTTTGCCGGTTCCAGTGGCATAGCTATTCATGACCAAGGGCGCTTGCTCAAGCGCTTGGTAGGTGCGCACTTGATGATACAACAACGGAGCCGCGCCGCGATAGCCTGGAATCGCCTCTGCTGGAGCCAATTTCTCGGCATGGCCAGTTAAATTGATCGTAATCATTTGAAGGCCTCAACGTTAAATGCCATGCCCTTGGGCAGGAGTTTATTGTCATCGAGCACATAGCATGGCCCTTGCACATGGCTATTGCGAATTAATGGCGTTGGCGGCACATGCAACACATCAAACGCCAATAATTTACAGGCTGGGTTGAGATCGGCTCCGGCTAGCAAAAATGGAATTGCGCCGCCATCAGTTTCAGCGCTAATTGTGACCGGCTGGCTTTGAATCGAGGCTTTGCTCATCCATTTGCCGAGCCGCACATAGCTGGGCAACCTGAGTTCGGCTTGGCTAATCGCATAAAATTCGGCGGTAGTGCCAATTGCCAAGGCCCGAATGCGGCCAAACTGTGGGCGATTTTCTACCCGCACTTTTTTGGGTGTGCTGACTCCATCGTGGATATACCATGAGCTGCCATTGCGCTCGGCCCATGTGCCTTCAGGTGCGGTAATAATCGCGTTGTTGCCCATGGCAAACCAATAACTTTCGGCTTGGGCATTGAATTGGCCAAGGCTGAAACGGGCTTCGTTGCTAATCGTGGCAGGTGTCAAATAGACACCTGCCTGATTTAACGCTGCCAAATCTTGTTGATAGTAGATACTTTTGCCATCGTTGTAGTAGCGACTGGGTGCTAAGCCCAAGGCATAGGCCAAGGCAATATGGCCGATAAAAGCCTCTGGTCTGATACAAATTGCTAATTTCACGGGTGCTAAAAAAGGTTGGCTCTTGCAACACCAGCCGACAGCGATAAATCTGTACCATGGTTATTTTCCTTTTTTCTGGGTCATTGGATAACTGGCTGCAAGGCGCGTGAGCATGGCTTTGAGTTGCTCAGGGTTGGCATACAGTTGGCCCAATTCATCAACGAGACTGCCAATTTCGTCAGCGTTAAGCCAGTTGACTTGGCCAATTACCCGCTGGCGGAGCGCTTGCATAGCTTGTTGGGCGGCTTGGGCAATTGTGCTGGTGTGCAGTGGGAACGACGGTTCATGCTCGTCGCCGCGCACCAAATCGTAGGTGTGTTGCACCCACTCAAGGTTGGAGAACAACTCGCAATTGCTCCATGCCACGCCAATCAAGGTGTTACGGGTTTTGCCAATTCGCGAGGAGATTGCGCCATAGCGGCTTGAGCGCAAAATATTGCCAACGATATAGCGCAATTCATCAGCACTTACATCCTTGAGCGTTTCAATATCGAGAAAGACACTTTCGGGCTTGACATATTCATCGGTGCCAATGCTCGTAGATGGCTCGTTGGTTTCGGGATTGCGCATGGTGCTGTTATCGAACAAGGCATTGAATTGGCGAGTGCCAATAATCGTTGAAGCAGGGTGCAAGCTGAAGGCATCGTCGGTGATGACCCGTGAGCGTTGCGCGCCGCCGCCACCAGCAGCATAGCCATAGACCATACAATCGATGCAGCGTTCGCAGGGATTGTTGGTATTGAGCGAGCAGATAGCATTGGCCTTGGGATTGGTGTGCAAAAGCTGATATTCGCGTAGTAATTCGCGACCCATCCGGCGTTCGACCGCAACTTGTTTGCGCTTGCTAATCACCACCCGTTGAATTAATTGCTTATCGCCGCCCTCTTTCTCGCCAGCAAAAACAAACTCGCGGTTGAGTGGCTCGCCGCTGCCTTCGGTGCGAAACATGGCTTCGGATTCGACGTGGCGCAGAATAAAGATGCTGACAAAACGACCATGGGGATAGGGATTGTATTGATCCATCAAGTGGTTTTGGTAGTTGTTCAAAATACTCATTTTGGTTGCTCCTTGATTCATTCAACAAAAAATTATTCAGTTTCGCTGCTGTCGGTATTGAGGCCTTCGGCTTGGACTTCTTCGGCGCTCAGTGGTTTGGCGCGGAAGTGTTGTTGAATATAAAAATGGTAGGCTGAGCGCAGCACTTTTTCGTGGTTGAGCAAACGGGCTGGCTTGCCAGCATACACGCCATCGTAAATATCGTTGAAAAAGACTTGCACAAAGGCCTCGCAGGCGGCGCGGAGTTTTTTACCACCACTAAAGCCACGCAATGTGCGAGTGCGTTGAATGTGCTGGAACATATCTTCGATTGCGGCGGCTTGCAGCACAGCAGGAGTTAATTCTTCGCTTTGCAGATTGATTTTGCGCAATACTTCATCTAAGGCGGTAATCATTGAGCTTTTTTTCCACGAGGAGCCGCGCAAATTACCTTGACGGGCAATTTCGGCGAGCCGATTGAGCGCTATATCAAGGTCTGCCATCAATGGTTCCTCCATACTAAGGGCTAAATCTCGGACTGGTTGGAACATATTACGAATCAGCCAAGCTGAGGCTTGATGCCCAGCCTTGGCCTCGGCATATTTTTCGGCCAGATAAAAAATGCGCAGCGGATGATCGGCCATGGCGCCAATAAAATCCACCACCGGATCATGATTGGCAGTTGCTACCAGCTCGCGAATCTGATATAGGTACTCTAATTGCTGCCAGAGTTTGCTTAAACTGCCTGGATCTTTGGATTTTTCGGCAAAGTGATGGTAATCGTTGAGCCGCACGAAGCCACGGGCATGCAGCGGAGTCAAATCAAAATAGACATCGCCAAAGGCTTCTTTATCCAGCGGCGGCACGGCGGCAGTGCTTAGCAATACCTTACAGCCAAAATGATGATGGATGAGCAAGGCATGTTGCAGCGCAAACAGAAAGCGCTCGGTATCAGTATCACCAGCGGGATTGAGCGGCAACGTGATTAAACCACCGAGAGTTTGGCTATAACGTGGGCTATATAAACCATAGGGCTGCGGTTTATCGGCTTTGGTCAGCATCGTAAACTTGACGACGGGAGTGCGTTTGCGGGCAATATCCACAATTGCATTGTTGACATCAGCTAAGCGCACGGCCCCAGTCAGCGTATCTTCGCGGGCCAAATTGCGAAATGTTGTACGCAAGCCTTCGAGCAGCGGCGCAGGCATGAATGAATAAGGAAGCATGTGCAAATAGATCGTGCGTTCGCCGCTGACCTCACGATAATTGAGCTTTTCGATCAAATACTGAATCAAACACACAGCGCAAATGTGTTTAACTGGCTCGCCTGGGCCACCAGCCAGACGATTGGAAAACATTTGAATTTTGATATCTGAGCGCACATTGGCCGAACCCCATTTGTCGGTTTTCATTGGTAGGCTACATTGCACACATTGTTTGGAGTTTTGGCGCACATAATTGGATAGGCTGCTCGCAAAATCTGCTGCTGTGCGTTCCTGCTCATCAAACACCAACACATGCTGCAAATAGGCCTCAATTATTGGTAGACGTGGGTCGATGATGGTTTGGCTATCGACCAGACTACTGCCATCAGCTTCAATTATTTGATAGACCTGTTGGCTGGTCAATTGCAGTTCAGTGGCAATCGCGTAGGCCCGATCCATGCGCGCATCAAAGCCATCGTAAATTGGCCAACGTTCGACTTGCAGTTCGAGCAACTGATATAGATGCTGCCACGCATCAGGAATCCGCTGCTCGAAATGTTCGATTAGAAAAATATAATAGCTGCGAATCAGCTCGCCAATTCGCAACACTGGGTTGGATTGGGGCACCGGGCCACGCTCCAAAATTGCCTCGATTGCCTGATTGATCGCCAGCTGATCGGCTGAATTGGCGGTTTTCGCTTGGCGTTTGGCAAGTAAATCGCGGGTACGTTTGATTGAGGCTTGGCTGAGCGCTTGCATTTTATCGTCTTTGACTGTGCGCCGCTGAATAATGGCATCGATCGCAGCCAGAATTTCAGCAAACGGCAGGTTAAGCTCCAAACATTTGCTATCAACCGTGATGCCCATATTGATTGCCCGAATAAACTCACGAAAGCCAGCACTGGTCATTGCATTAATCGTTTTGGCTACGCGGGCTGCAATGGCTGAGCGAATTGCTGGATCAAGCTGTGGTTTGTGGCCTTTACGCCGTAAATAGGCCACGCCGTCGGGATAATACAGCAGCGGCATCAGCTCAAAATGTTGGCTTAATTCCTCGACCACGGCATTATGAATGATGTTGGTAAAACTGCCGCGTTGTTCAGCTACCCGATGGCGATAAAAAGCATATTGTTGATCGCTAAATGTGTTGATATGGTGTAAAAACGCGGTTTTGTGACGATCTTCAGCGAGGGTATGGGATAAATCGATGCCATCAGCGGCTCGCATCAGATACACAAGTTGATCAAGGCGCTCCATTGGGAGTTGAAAATGAGGCTGATTTTTCAAATTGAGCGCCTGCACGCCCGTCCAATTATGGCCAGAATGGCGTTGCATCAAGCTAATAATATCGTTGAGGTAATCTTTGTAGCCATCGCAAAACAGATCGAGCTTGAGCTGGCTAATTTCACGAATAACGTTCTCAGGGCTGGTTAATTGTAAATAGCTCTGGCGTTCAACCTCGACCCGCACTTTGTTAATATCGTGAATCGTAAAGGCGGTAAATAAAACCTTGGTTTCTTGGTCGGTTAAGCCTAATAATGAGCGCAAATGCTGCAAGATAAAGATGCCATTTAAGACATGGCTATACAGCGATTCGCCAGCCTTGCCGCCTTCGGTTGTGCTAAAATGGATTACCTGCTTGTAAATCAGCAATCCATCATTGATCACATGCTTGCGGTAACGCTCAAACAGCGCATCCTCATTGGGCGTAGTGCCGAGTAAAAGGTCTAAAAGCTTCGGATCGATCGGACTAGTGTCGTTTGTTTGTTCCTCCGATTCATCGTCATCATACTGTACCGATTCATCATCCATGCGGCCTCCTTCGACGCAAAAGCAACGCTATAGGCTGTAAATGCTTGCTATGATGTTTGATGGTAAGTATACACGAAGGTGCGGACACAGGTTGTCCATTTCTTGCTTGAGCGCATGAATTTGCCACCAATTTTGCCAGTTTATGGGTTATTTCAGTTGATGATTGTGATTCGCAGTTACCCGCTGATGCTGAAAAAACCTGAATTATGAGCTAGGCTAAAAATACAACGAGCAATTTGAGGTCATTTTGAGGCAGATTGTTTGAAGATTGTATCACTTGATTAGAGCTGTTTTTCCATGCGAATATCATCCCACATGCGCCCTTGCCAGTAGGTAAAATTGCTAATGCGGCCAATTTCGTGGTAGCCGCGTTTTTGATAGAGCGCAAAGGCTGGTTGGTTAAATTCAAAGACTCCTAGTTCAATCCTAGTTAGCCCTTGCATGGCAATTTGTTGCTCTAAATAGTGTAGGGCTTGCTGTCCAATGCCTTTGCCGCGGCCATGGGCTTCGCCGATGGTGATGCCAATCCAGGCTGTGCTTGGTTCACGCTTCAAAAGCAGCGGTGGGTCAATTTGATAATTCATTTCGCCAATTAATAGGTCATCTGCATAAATTAAATAAATCGCCATGTGTTGCAACTGTTGACTTAAGCTGTCGATGGTCACAAGGTGTTGTTTGCTTAAATCTGCTTGGTTGCGATGTGGCCGAGCTAAGTGCCGAATCTGCTGATCATTTTCCCAGCGGCTAAAGGCCTCGGCAATGGCTGCGGTTGGTTCGGTTAAGCGGCTAAAATGAAGCTTGGTCATGGCGATTCCTTGGGCAACAATTTGGTTGTGTGCTCAGTATGGTACTGCGCTGATTGGAATGTGGCAAGCTAAGCAGTGCATATTTTAACAAACCTTTCTA
This sequence comes from uncultured Chloroflexia bacterium, assembly GCA_963767035.1. GTDB lineage: Bacteria > Chloroflexota > Chloroflexia > Chloroflexales > Herpetosiphonaceae > Herpetosiphon. The sequence continues at coordinate 195,762 of CAVYBW010000001.1, forward strand.
TGGTTTTGTGCCCTCTCACCCCCCAGACCCCTCTCCCACTGCACGCGGGCGAGGGAGAGATGCCCATGGATTGACAATGCATCATGGCAAAACCACGAAGTTAAAGCCCCTCGCCCGCGCTACGGGCGAGGGGCTGGGGTGAGGGGATCTTAAAACCTACCCTTGTAAGCCAGCCCCCTCTCCCACTGCACGCGGGCGAGGGGGAGACACTGATATTAAAGCCCCTCGCCCACGGAGCGGGCGAGGGGTTGGGGGTGAGGGGACGTACCCTTGTATTCCTCAATTGAGCTTTATAGGGTTTTAGCGTTGAGTAATGAACATTGGCAAGCCATTGCGTGAGCCGAGTGTACCATCCATCCACACTTGAGGCGTGTGGCCTGGCACGGTGCGCAGGGCAAAATGGCGAGCGAGCATGGCCACAACTACATGCGATTCAAACAACGAGAAATTATTACCGATGCAAATGCGCTGGCCTGCTGCAAATGGATGATATGCGAAGGGGTGGCGCTGGGCCTCACGCTCTGGCAACCAACGATCGGGGTCAAAGCGCAGCGGATCATCCCAGAAATCGGGGTGACGATGGGTGAGATAGGGCATAATTGTCATGCGTGAGCCAACTGGCACCTTGATTCCGTCAAACTCATCGCTGGCAACCGCATCGCGGGCATACATTGGTGCAGCGGGATAAAGTCGCAAGGTTTCTTTGATTACTTGTAAGGTATAGGGCAATTGTTTGAGCGTATCAAGAGTTGGCGGATTGTCGCCGAGCACGCTATCAATTTCGGCTTGCATACGCTCAGCAACCTCGGGATTATTGGCCAAGGCATACCACAAGAATGCAAGCGTGCGGGCTGTAGTTTCATGGCCAGCAAAAAAGACCGTAATCGCTTCATCGCGCAATAAGATGGTTGACATTGGCTCGCCGGTTTCTTCATCGCGGGCCTGCATCATGCGCGTGAGCAAATCGTTGGGCCATTGATCGGGTGATTGGCTTTGGCGCTCGGCAATGATGCCCTGAATATAGTCGTGAACCCGCTTGCGAGCATCCAAATAGGCGCGATTTTTGGGCGTTGGCATCCAGAGCGGCGCATGCAATGGGTTCATTTGGCGACTTGAGGCAAAGCCAATCATGGTTTCGACCGCATCTTTGACCCAAGCAATTGTTTCATCGGCTTCGAGGCTAAACAGTACTTTTTAGAATGATCGAGGCTGTCAGCACCGACATTTCGGTCAAAATATCGAGCGGTTCGCCGCGTTTGGCGGCTGCTATCCAGCGCTCGCGAAACCATGCGCCATCTTCAACCATAATTGGCAGATAGGTTTCGATTGAGCGTGGTGTGAAAAACGGAGCCATGAGTTTGCGTTGCCGCCGCCACAGGCTGCCAGTGCTAGCAACCAAACCATCGCCCAATAACAGTTTGCGCACCCCTTCATAGCTGGCTTTTTTCGAATAGGTGTCGCGTTGCTCAACCATTACCCGTTTGACATGATCAGGGTGGACAATCAAAAACATATCTTTCGAGCCAAGCTGAAGATGCGCGAGATCGCCGTAGCGTTGCCATGTCGATTCAAAAAATTGCAGTGTGCCTTGGCGTTTGACCTCAAGCGCAATATCAAGCGCCAAACGACTGCGACGATGAGGTCGCGACCGGGCAGCAATGGTCATAATAAAACTCCTTTGAGAATGATGGCAAGATGGATTTAGGCTTTTGGGGTGGCCAGATTTGGGAAAAATGTCTGACTAAGATAGCCTGCCAGCTCGGCAGGGCTGATCTGGCCGCTTGCTAATAGGCGTTCGTAGCTACTTGGCCCAAGCATGTTGACTAAGGTCGCCACCATGACTGCGGTTGGCACCAAAGGATCGAATTCGCCATTGGTTTGGCCTTCGGCAATCAAGGCAGTGATCAATTCCAAGGCTTTGGCGCTGTAGGCTGCAAGGTCAGGTCGTTTGTTGATCACATTGGTGGTTAAGCCAAGCCGTGGATTGAGATCGAGCAAAATTTGGTTGCGTTGAGCTTGAATCCGCGTATAGACATCGAGCAGCAAGTGTTCGAGCCGCATGCGCACTGGCAAGACTTCGGCAATTGTTTGTTCAATCTGGCGCAAAAATTGGTTGAATTGTTGCTCGAACAACGCCACCACTAGCTCTTCTTTGCTGGCAAAATGCAGATAGACTGTGCCTTTAGCAATGCCAGCCCGGGCGGCAATCTCATCGATCGAGGCTTCAAGATAGCCTTTTTCGCTGAAAAGCTGTTGGGCAACTTCAAGAATCAGGGCCGCTCGTTCTTCGCGTTGGCGCTCGCGCAACGAACGCATTGGCAGCGGTGCTGCTGCGGATTTTTGCTCCATATACGCTTCCTTGAACTGGCTATTCATATTTATTGACTATTGAGTCATAATTTATGACCGATAAGTCATAATTTAGCATGATCTTGAATTCTGTCAAGGGTAATCGAGCATTGTGGAATGGATCATGGTTGAGCATTCCCTTACCCCAAGGGCTAGCCCGGGCTGTGATTGCCGAAATGGGGATTAGTCAGTTAGAAAGGTTAAGTTAAGATCCCCTCTCCCCAACCCCTCTCCCGTGGCGCGGGCGAGGGGCTTCATGTTGTGGTTTTGTGTGCATTTGACGTGGGCTATCCTCGCCCGCCTACAGTGGGAGCTGGGGCTTGGTTAGAAAGGTTAAGTTAAGATCCCCTCACCCCAACCCCTCTCCCGTAGTGGTTTTACTATGTTCATAGGTAATCAAACGAATACTCCCCCTCGCCTCGCGGGCGGGCGAGCGGAGCTTCGTGGTTCATCCGTGATTCAGGCACCGCCACCGTCGGCTCCTCCTCGCCCGCGTGCAGTGAGCGAGGAGGCTGGGGAGTGAGGGAACGTTTCCAATCCTGCTCATTGTATTGCGATGATCGGGCTTGCGAATGAGGCCAATGCGATACTTATTGTGCATACTAGAGGAGATTAATCGTTAAGGAGAACGCCTTTGCGCGAACAAAAAATTGTTGAACATGCTCACCCTGTAGCGGAAATTGGGGTGTGGATTTGGGCACTTGAAGATGCTCGGCGGCGGACCAACGAAGAAATTGCCAAATTCAGCGAGGCCATGATCGATTGGCAGCCACCCCATGGTGATAGTACGATTGGCAGCGTGCTGTACCACATTGCCTTGATTGAGGCCGATTGGTTGTATGCCGAAGTGCTTGAGCGCGATGATTATCCTGAGCCAGCCGCCAGTCTATTGCCGTATCCCCATCGTACCAATCAAGATTTGCTAACTCCCGTGTTTGGTGAAAACCTAGCCCAACACACTGCCCGACTTGCAAAAATTCGTGAATTATTTTTAGCAACATTTAAAGATATGAGTTTGGCTGAATTTCGGCGCGTGCGCGAACTTGAACCCTATGCAGTAACTCCAGAGTGGGTGCTACACCACTTATGCCAGCATGAGGCCGAACATCGCAGCCAAATTGGTGGGCTACGAATTGGCTTTGAGCGTGCCCATGGGCTTGAATCGGCATAATTAATCAGAAATTGATCCAAAAAGTGAGGCCATCGATCAATTTTGATCGACGGCCTTTGGTTAAATGTCAAGGCCAATTGGTTGACCGATTAGCTTAATTGGGCTTGACGCAAGTGCAGCATGGCCTTTATAATCGCCAAAAAGCGCGACGAAGCACTTTCCCCTCGTCACGTCTCCGAACCGCCTGTATACGTGAGGAGCATCATTCATGTCGGTGTTTAACGATTCAGAAGAACTGATCAAGTACCTTGGTGCGTTGTATGATGAAGCCAAGTGCGATCCTGAAATTGCGCCCAAAATCAAGCAATCTGGCCTCTCAATTCAGTATCGCTACGACGATCCCGTTGGGATTGTGAGCATCTTGGCTGACCGCCAACCAACGCAAGAGGGTGCATTTTTCGATGTGGTTTGGGGCGAAGTTGCTGGGTTAAAGCCCGATGTAACCATGTCGATGAAGGCCGACATTGCCCACCAATTTTGGCATGGTACGATCAATTTGATGGCCGCATTAACCCGCCGCCAAATTGTTGCCAAAGGCCCGATTCCCAAAATTATCAAACTCTTGCCAGCGGTTACCCCAATGTATGAGATGTATCCACGGCTCTTGAAGGAAATGGGTCGCCCAGAGTTAGTGGTTACGAAAAAATAGCGTTTATCGAATGCTGCAACGGCCTAGGGTGTTTGCTCTGGGCCGTTATTTATTTAAGTTAAGTGCGATCTCGTGACTCAACGATTTTGCCAATGGCTACGACGCGTGCTCCCTCAAGTAATTCGATTAACTCACCTATTTTGAGCCATGTTTCGGGAAATGGATCATCAAAAGGAAATATGCAATTGGCATAGCCTAAGCGAGTGCTCGGTTCATATTCGAGCTTAATAAATCGAATACTCCTAACACTATGTGTATCTTGATAGAGATAGTGCTGCCAGCGAATATGGCTGAACGAATTTTCAGCGAATGGATAGTTACGCCCTCCAAGATGCGTAGGAATCATGATAAATTCGATATTCATGGAAACAGTCATAGATTCAGACCTCTCAATACCAAGCAATTTCCGTTAGGCTGTACTATAATTTGCATGTTAAAGTTCAGTTTGGTGTATCTTAAAAGGTAGTAACAACCTTGAACCACCAAAGGAAACTTCATGAATTCAGCCGGGCTATTTGATGATCAAGCGCAGTATCAGGCAGTTTGTGGATTAATTGAGGCTGATTTGGCGGCCTTGCCCGAAGGATTAGCCCAAAGCTTACAGGAACAGTTTAGCGCATTCAAACAGGGTAAATTTAGCCAGATTGCGGCGCTCTTGCCGTGGTGGTTGCGCACCCAGTTTCCGCTTGCAATGCCGTTGTATGCTCAACTTGGTGCGGCCCAACTGTATGGCTGGTGGTATTATTGGGCGCAAGATCAAATCTTGGATGGCGATGGCGAAGCTTCGCTCTTGCTTGGTGGTCATTTGGCCTTGCTGCGTCAGGTTGAGTTGTATACTGAATTGGGTGTGGTGCAAAGCCCAATCTGGCCACTATTTCGCCAATTAACGCTTGAATCGGCGCTAGGGCATCAGCAGGAATTGCGTTATCGCTTGAGTAGATTAAGCCAATTAAGCTTTGAGCAGTTGGCAAGCTTTGATCAAACGGTCTTGTTGGCGCGAGCACAACCCTTCTTTTTTAATAGTCGGGCGCAGGCTTGGCTCGCCGACCATGATCCATTTGGCCCAGCTGCCAAATTGGTGATCGAAGCGCTTGAATGCTTGACCTTGGCGCGTCAGTTGAGCGATGATGCCAGCGATTGGATCGATGAACTCAAACAGGATAAACTGAATAGTGTTGCCTGTCGATTTTTGGGCTATTTGCACGATCAAGCAGTATTTAGCGATTTTAGCCAGTTGAGCGCAGCCCAAGTTGCTGGCCAGCAGATTTTGCATGAGCCATTTTGGCGCGAGCTTGAACAAACAAACCAGGCTTTAATTGAGCACATGCTAGCCACATTAAATGCAGCAGCCTATGCTCAACTAGCCCATTTACTTGACCATCAAGCCCAAGCCAATCAAGCACTTTGGGTTAATCATGCAACCTATCGTCAACAATTACGTGGTTTTTTTAGTTTAGCAGCGAGTGAATAACGCTTGATGAAAACGCATTACCAGGTGCTTGGAGTTGCCAATACTGCCGATGCTGCCACAATTGATGCAGCATTTCGCCGCTTGGCCCGCCAATATCACCCTGATATTAATAAAGCTCCCGATGCCACCGCCTTGATGCAGGCCTTGAATATTGCCTATGGCGTGCTCAAAGATTCCCAAAAACGCCAAGCCTACGATCGCGAGTTGAGTGGTCAGCGCGAACAGCCAGCTCCACGCCAGCAATCAAGCGGCAATGCGATTAACGATCTGTTTGCAGTCGCTTGGCATGCGGCGCATCCGGCAGTCTATTTGTATGAAAATCACGCAGTTGAGATTGCTGGCAATAGTTTTCGCTTTGATTTTGCTTATCCAGCCCAAAAAATTGGGATTATTTGCCAAGCCTCGGCTACATCGCAAACAACGTGGGCCGATTGGCAGGTGATTCAATTAACCGCCCAGCAAATTTTGAGCAATCCCATGGCGGCGGCTGAATCAGCTTATCAAGCCTTATCTGAAACCGCCTATGCTAGCACTAATCCTGAGGAATATGCCGTCGCACAGGCCGAGTTGCGCTGGGCCGAAGAATGGCTCGAAAAATACGATCAAAGCCAAGCTACTGGCGAAGATTTTGAAGATCAGATTCGGGCTAGCCTTGCCCCGCATTATAAGCCGATGCTTGATTTAGCCGTGGTTGGCGGGGTTGGTGCGATTGTCGCTACCACCGTGGTTGGCGCATTGATCAAACTAGCCTTAGTGGGCTTTGTGGCCATGGTCGTGGGCGCTTTGGCAGCGGTGCGCTTTATTCCAAGCCTAATTCATGCTTGGTCGGATGATCTCCGGATTAAAGTCTTTGGAGGAATTGCCGGGGCTTGTTTGCTGTTGATGCTGGTGGTTCACGGCGGCGGTGCGATAGGCTTGGTAGTTGGGGCCAGCCTGATTGGCGGCTTGGTTGGCTATGTTTATGCTATGCGCCAACAAGCCCAACCCTAGGCAGTGAGGTGAACGATGGAAATGCCGCGCTGTGTGCCCTATCAACGAGTCCTGCTTGCAACTACACCTGAACAACCACGTTGGCGACTCAAGCGCATACTTATTGAGTACGAGCGCTATGTGTACCAAATTCCCAATATTGCCCGCTTTGCAATTGTAGGGATGCGTCTGATTCCGCAACCCAATCGCTTGATTAGCTTCAGTGATTTGGCCCTGCGCGACGGCAAATTTTTGGCTTTTGCAGAGCTAGATTGGGCAATTCATGTGGTTGGTCAAACCTTGCTTGATGTTTTGTCCGAGCAGAATGCCGAAGGTCGCTTGATTACCGGCTTGCACTGCGATATTACCCGCTGCGTGGTGCATCCGGTTGATTCGGCTGAGCGCTATTTTATGCAAGCAACCCGTAATATCCTGGCCCGTTGCTTTACCAACGAAAATCTGATCCAAATTTCATAAATCTGGGTAATGGAGCGGCGATGGCGATCGATTTTAGTGATTTTTAGAGCACTCTGGCCCAGCATCGGGTGCGTTTTGAGCTAGGCTTGAGCATTTGTATGCTTGCGACGACATTAGCTAAATAGGCCGCTCAAGCCGCTTGAAATTAAAGCAGCTTGAGCGATAACGATTAGGCTATAACCCTAGTTGTTGGCGTTGCTCGGGGTTGAGCGCCAAATTGGCAAGTTGGCCTTGCAAGCGATCAAGTTGGTCGGCTTGTTCGAGCACTTGAGCCAACTCGATGCGAGCCAGTAAGGCTTGAGCATACTCTAAGGCTGGTGCATCGGCATAGCGGGCAAGCGCATTGTCGAGGGTTTTTGCGGCAGCCTGATCATCATTTTTGAAATCGCGCAGCCGTGCCGCTACAGCTAGGGCGCGTTGCAATGGCGTTTGATTGGGGTTTAGGTAGGCTTGGGCGGCGGCTTCATCTTCATCGCCTTGTTTGATGAAAATAACCGAATTGCCAGCGTTATCGGTGAGCGTGAAACGGCTTTGGCCGGGCTTCATGCGTGAGATGCGCGGAAAGCCTTGGGCTGGCACTTTGCCAAGACTGGAGCGCAAGCGCTCGGCAAATTGTTGGTGCAGTTGCTCAACCTCCGAAACGATGATCAGACAGGTGCTATAGTTTTCGGCTGGGGGCAAGTGTTTCAAGCCAAAGAAGTGCAAACAATAATCGTGGGCGTTGATGACGGCGTAGGGGTTGGGCTTACGTTGGGTATAGCTGACCTCAAAACCAAGGCTGCGCCAAAAATCGAGCGTTTGATCGAGATCGGCGCAGGGCAGTGTTGGAATTGTGGTTGTCATAATACCTCCAGATTAAACCGCTTAGGCTGGCAGTATACGCTGGATAGGCTTGATTTGGCTCAGTCTTGGGCTGCATTTTTTAGGCTTGAGCAGCCAGCGCCTCGAAAAAGCGATCAAGCCCACCTGGGATAGCCGTGATCAACAGCACGCATGGCTCGGCTTGATCGTTGCGGAAAAAATGGCGGGTGCGTTGGGGAAAGTGGGCGATGCCGCCAACTTCCAGCACCCATTGATTGCGTTCATCGCCAACCGTGCAGCGCCCAGCCTGCACCAGCAAAATCTCCATTTCGACCTCGTGCTGATGCATCACCGCGCCTTGGCCCGCTAGCAACGTAACCTCCAAGACCGTGCATTGGTCGTTGGTGGCGGCGCTGGAGATTTTGCAGCGAATATCACCAATTAAGGTTGTGCCCTCGTCAGGCAAAATCACAGAAATCGGCATAAATTGCTCGCTCATTGCAGTTCCTTCCTTGCTCAATTGACGATCTATGATACTCGGATTTGGCCAGCAAGGTTCATTAATGGCTGAGGAGTAAAATACAGGAGGGGCTGCTTTTTGCAAAGCAGCCCCTCCTGTGGATCGACGAAATCAACGTTAAGCTTTATATCTCCATTGATTCAATAATTGGTTTGATTTGGTCGGCATAACGATCAATGAATACCTTGAATTCGCCAACCCAAGCATCAAGTAATACTTCACTCAAGGGATTATTGTCGTTGAAGAGATAGCTTGGCCCTGCAACCGAAAATGGATTATGGCTATGGGTAAGGCAGCCATCAAGCTCTAGCCCTTCATCACGCTTGTTAATGTTTACCACAAATGCAATGCAATCACTATGATGAGTTTTACCAAATTCGATACATCCACAAAAGTGAAACGAATCATTATAGTACATATCAATATTGGTAAAGATAGGCACTTGAAATTGGGCACGAATCTTGTGTTCCAATGCTATGAAGAGTGGTTGGAGTTGTGCCCACAAATAGTCGCAAAGGATGCTATCCATTATTGCTCCGTTCCAGTTGTTTATTTTACAGCCTTAATCACTGTTTCAACAGCAGCTTTTAACTCTTGCGTAAAGGGATGGGCTGCACCTTGGGCAATCCACTCAGCCATACGGCTCATGTCTCTAGGCCTAATCGAAACATGCCCTGAGCCTGGTGGATCATTATCATAGATTGCTTCGAGATCTCTGAGTTTAGAAGCGTTAATGACGGTATTATCTTGTCCTGCTATAGGGTTAACATTTCCCGATAATCCGCTAGTATCTTTAGTGCGTGGTTTTAAGTTACCAGGATTATCTCTCCCGGCTCGATAGAAATTACCGCGAATATTTATTTTTATCGGGCCTCTTCTTGGAACTGCAGCAGGTCGTCCAGAACCTGCGAGTCCGCCAAACGCACCCCCAACGAAAGCACCAATTGCTGCATCTCTGAGCAATTGAGACAAATCAACACATCCATTTGTAAATAGCTGATCAAGCAAGCTTTCGCCGCCGCCCATAAGAAAGCCTAATCCAGCTCCTTTAGCAATAGCTCGTTCACGACCTCGCACTGCATCGCGAGCTTTATTCAAGTGCTTTTTAAAGCCCTTTTCGCCCGCAGGATCGATGAAGTTGATTGGGTCGTTGCCAACATAGCGATAGAGATTGGTATCGCCGCCGCCAAAGCGCAAGGGATCTTTCGATGTCCAACGGCCAATTTCGGCATTGTAATCGCGAGCGCCAAAACGAGTTAGGCCAGTGCTTGCATCGTAGAGACCGCCAGCAAAGCCAAATGGTTGGAAGCCTGGGTTGATATCGCTCAGCACCACCCCCCATGGGTCGTAGGTGATTGCTTGGACAGTTGCGCCAGTGGCAGTGTTAATAACTAAGCGTGGGCTGCCTAGATGGTTGGTAATAATTCGATAGCTGACCCCATTCTTGATCATCACGTTTGGCACGTGATCATCGACGCTGTAGATGAATTGGGCCACAACTTGGCCGTTGCCATCTAACTCGGCAATTGGGTTTAAGCCTTCGGCGTAGAGCCAACCTTTAACCAGTGTTCCATTGACGCGTTTGCCGATCCGACGATTTAATCCATCGTGAATGTAGGAAATTTGGGTTTCATCGGGCAAGATGACTGTTAACAGATTGCCATGAACATCATAGGCATATTCGGTTAGGCCATTATTGCCTGCAACGTTTGCTAGCTCACCATTGGGGTTATAGCTATAGGTTGCATCGCCCCATTCATTCAAGCGATCTTGGTCGTCGTAGGAGCCGACAATTTGGTTGCCCCCAACGGTGCTGCTGATCCGATTGCCATTGCCATCGTATTCGTAGCTAGCAATGACCGTGCTACCTTGCTTGACCTGCTTTAGTTGGCCAACCGTATCATAGTGGTAGGTATAAGTAGTCCCAAATCCTCCATTTCCTGCTTGGGTTCCGGTTTCGCTAATTTGGGTAATGCGGCCAAGCGCATCATAGTTATAGCCAGCTTCATAGATTGTTATACCGAGCATGCCTGTTTGATGGTTAACCTGATACGTAGTAGGCTCGGCAAACTGGTTATATTGCCAATTATCGCTAATTGTACCTTGGCCGCTGCCTTGGAGCATGCCAGTTGCTGTGCTATAGGTCAACAACTGCGAGCCAGCGTTGGTCAAGCGCCCATTGACATCGTAGACCAGCGAAACTGGAGTGAGGTTATTGATTTGCTGGCTAGTTGGTTGATCGTGTAAGTTAAAAACTTGAGTTAACCGACCATTGACTGCTCCGCTCCAAGCAGCTGTAATTGGTTGGCTATTTAGGTTGTAGCCATAGGAAACAATATTGCCATCTGGCGCAATGAGCTTTGAAGGCAAGCCACTAGCCTGATTATATGTGACTTTGGTGATGCCCTGTGGTTGAGTAATCGCAGTTGTGCGACCGAGGGCATCATAGCCAAGCTGTACTTGAACTCCATCAGGCCGTTGCACCTCGGTTAGCTCACCAACCACATTATAAACAAACGATGTTTCGACTGGTAATATACCCAAGGCTGGTGGCAAGTACGAACCAGATAATGGAAGTTGGATGGTTCGATGTTCTGTGCGATCTGGCGGCGTGATGCTGGTTAAGCCTTGGGCTGGGTTATAGCCAAAACCAACCACTTCTTGATTGGGTAAATATTGATTTGTAACCCGATTTAGTTGATCGTAGCTGAAAATCGTTGATTGATTGAGCGGGTTAGTAACGGTAATCAGATTTCCAGCGGGATCATAGCCAAAACTGGTGATTCGGCTGAGCCGTAAACCATTGCTTGGAGCTGAAAGTTCCTTAATTTGGGTAACTTGATCGTTAGGATCGTAGGTAATCTCTTGGCTTACCCCGAATTGTTGATTAACACTGGTTACCCGACCGATACTATCGTAGTTCCAGCTTGTTGAATGGCCATTTGTATCGATAATCGCGGTCAATTCACCGGCAGTATTATATTCAAAGTTCGCTACCATGCCTGAGTCGCTAAGTGAGTTCAGCAGCTTTTTCCAGCCGTTCGAATCGCTGTAGGTTGCTCTGATGCTCTTGCCACCATTGCTGACCATCATATCCAGATTTGGCCCTTGGTAGCTGATATTGACTTGGTGACCAAGCGTATCGGTTACAACGGTTGGCATGCCCCAACTGTTATAGGCAAAGAAGACACTTTGATTGAGCGGGTTGGTAATGCGGGTTGGCAAACCAAGCTGGTTATAGCTCATCGTGGTGATGCGATTTAATGCATCGGTGATGACGGTTGGTTCACGGGTTGCGGTGTAGCCGCCATATTGCATTGAGCGACCTTTATTGTCGCTGGCTTTGCGCAACAACCCATCCGAACCATAAATTAAGGTTGTGACCGTATTTTGTTCGTCGGTGATGGTGGTTGTCAACAACAATGCTGGCGATGGCACATTCAAGCCAGCGGCATTGGTTGGGCCCATCAAATTATTGGTGTCAGATACGACTGCATATGATAAGGTGAGATCTTGGCCGAGGTTGTTACTTTGGTGAACGACGCGGCCACTTTCATCAAAGGTGTTTTCAAAGACCACATGCCCATTGGCATCGGTCTTGGATTCTAACAACCAGCCGCCTTCTTGTTCTACGCCATGAATCGAGTGATACGAGTCATAATGATAGTTTTCGGTTTGATTTAATGGGTTAGTAACCGAGGTAAGTCGGTTTGACTCATCATAGCCAAAGCGAACTTTGCGGTTGGCATTATCTTGGACCAAGATCAGACGATCAGGGTAGTAGTAATCGTAGCCAAACCACAAGAAGCGTCCGCCAGGAGCGTCAACTCGCGCTAAGCGTGTGCCGCCGATCCCTTCGCGACTAAATGATTCATAGGTGAACCAAATCAGGTTACCATTGGGATCTTGTTGTGAGATGAGTCGGCCTGCGCTATCAAAAACATCAACTTGTTGGGTGCGATAGACAACTAACCAGCCACCACCAGCACGTTTGATTACGGTTTGGTGCGAACCTGGCACGCCAGCATAGACGTTATTGCCAACATCTTGGAACATGGCATAGCCACCAGGCCGTTGGAGTAGGATCATTTCACCGAAGGTATAGATCCGTTGTTCATAATTATGAACCCATGCTGAGCCGAGTGCCCCACCATGCAATAATGAGCGTTGATACGAGCGTTCGAAGCGTAAATCAAGCCCTGCACAACCGGTTGCAACCCCAAGATCATGTTCATTGAGGAAGAAACGTCCACTGCGGGTATCGATTGGATCGCCAACCATGACGCTTTCGCCAGCATTTGTGCCATCGCAGCTAAAGTCTTCGACGGCGGTTGCTGCTGTTTCGACAAAACCACCAGCATTGCCAGAGCCACCTTGGACATCGATATGCGCCGCCTGAGCGTCTAAGCCTGCTGCATCGCTTAGGTATGGCCCAAGGAATGCTTCTGCATCATCATTGAAGTAACTGCTCCAGCCACTAAGCCAGCCAGTAGTTGTGGCTCGAATCCCATCATCAATAACTCCAGCAGTAAAGGTGGTGTCTTGAGATGGAAGATATTCTGTCACGCCAAAATGACGCTCGCTCGTTGGTGGATTTTCCCAGCCTAGGTACACACCGGTATAGTATGAACCCCAATCCCATTCCCAAAAACCTTTTTTGACGCTGCCAGTGACAACATAGCGGGTGCCTGGACCTGATGGCACAATCGCTTTTGGATAACCTTTCCAGAATGCCCCACTATTGTATACAGCCATATCCATTGGCGCGCCCCAGCCGTAGGGAATAGCTGGCTGAGCAGGGATGGTTGCGGGAATCGTTTCGGTGGCCGGTGCCGGAGTTACTGGAACCGGTTGTGGTTCTGGTGGCAGCGTGGTAATGAGTGGTTGACTTGTGCGGGTTAGCGAAGGATCAGTCCGATCAATGATGGTTATGGTATTGGTACCAACTGGCACAAATCCCCAGCCACCAGGCACATGGACTGATGAACCACCAAAGGTGTGAATGCCAGCATCAGCAGCCGTAAAAATATAATCGGCTGCACCTTGGACTGGGCTTTGGTATAACCCAAGCGTCGGGGCGCTGGGGTTAATATCGATCTCACCACGATAGCCTGGTACTCGGTTGCCTTGGGCATCAACAATCTCCAAGGTCATGGTAAATGCCCGATCGCGGGCAACAGCCGTGGTGGTATTGAAGGTAATTCGGAACCCAGTGCTGCCAACGAATACATTATTACTCGTCGCAGTCCGAGTCGTGTTCGTTCGATCAATCACCGTAACATTTTGGCTGCCATTGCTGGCAAAGCCCCAATTGGTGATAACCTTTCGTCCTGCATCGCTCGCGGTAAAAATCTCGTCGAATACGCCTTGGATCGTGCTTTGCGGTAATCCAAGCACGGCAGCAGTTGGATTAATATCAATCTCGCCGCGATAGCCAGGCACCAATGCACCACTGGTATTTTTGGCTTCAATCGTCAACGTCAGCGAACGATCGCCAGCAAAAGAAGCATTTGGGCTAATGCTTGCTGAAAGCACAACTTCACTGACGGTAAGGCTGTTGCTTTGCCGTTGTCGACTGGTTTGGGTTCGATCAATTACCGTGACTGATTGCCTGCAACCGAAAAGGCCCAATTTGTATAGACTTTTTGTCCGGCATCAGCAGCGGTGAAAACATCATCGAATGCGCCTTGAACTGGGCTTTGGTATAAGCCAAGTACGGCGGTGCTAGGATTGATATCGATCTCGCCACGATAGCCAGGCACCAACGCGCCGCTGGTATTTTTGGCCTCAATCGTGAGGGTTAGCGAGCGATCACCAGCATAGGCGGTACCAGGCCGACTTATGGTTGCATAGAGGAAGACTTCTGCGACGGTAACGCTATTACTGGTTGCGCGACGGGTCGTTTGGGTTCGATCAATCACCGTGATTGATTGATTGCCTGCGTCAGAAAACCCCCAATTGGTGATGACCTTCCGTCCAGCATCAGCAGCGGTGAAAACATCATCGAATGCGCCTTGAGCTGGGCTTTGTGGTAATCCAAGCACGGCAGCAGTTGGATTAATATCAATCTCGCCGCGATAGCCAGGCACCAATGCACCACTGGTATTTTTGGCCTCAATCGTGAGCGTCAACGATCGATCTCCAGCATAAGCAGTATTTGGGCTGATAGATGCTGAAAGCACGACCTCGGCAACGGTAACGCTATTACTGGTTGCGCGACGGGTCGTTTGGCCTCGATCAATCACCGTGATTGATTGCCTGTGACCGCAAAGCCCCAGTTGGTGATGACCTTCCGTCCGGCATCAGCAGCGGTGAAAACATCATCGGGTGCGCCTTGAACTGGGCTTTGGTATAAACTCAGTACGGCAGCGCTAGGATTGATATCAATCTCACCACGATAACTTGTATCAAGGCTGCCACTGCTTGTCCGCGCCTCAAGGGTGAGGGTTAAAGATTTGTCGCCAGCATACGCTGATGTTTGGGTAATTGAAGCATCCAGTGTTATACTGCTGACTTGAGTCCGGTCATGATCAGACGGTTTTGCTACTGTTGTTGGTGAGGCTGAGGCTGGCACCGTAGCGCTCAGCATGCCAAACCAGAGGCTTAGTAGCATTACCCATGAGATCAGCCGCACGGATCGACGCGAGGTTGAACTGCTCATTGATTCCACTCCCTTGTTGATATGATGAAACTGCAACAACAGGGAGCGATGATGTACTCATCTACATACATAAATGCCTAAAACTAGGCCGTATAGAAGGGGCTATTGGAAAAAAAGCGAGGAACCCGCTCTCCACAACTACATCATCTCTCACCATGAATGTAACGATCAGTACTATATGGTATCAATGATTATCTGTCAATATAGGACACTCAATGTAACAGGGCAATCGCATCTTATAGTCCAAGCACGGTTGCCAGATAGTCCTCGCTGAGCGCCGCCCGAAAGCGTTTGCTTTTCAGGCTTCCGCGACTCGCTTCTTGCCGCAAGAGGTTGAGTGTGATATGGCGCAGGACGGCCATATTCTGCGGGGCGTGGTCGGTACGAATCCGGCTACGATCTTCATTGAAGCTGACATCCAGCACCCAATGCACACTATTTTCAATGCCCCAATGCTGTCGAACGAGCGCATTCGCCCGTGCAGCATCAAGCATGCCGCTGGCTGATAGTACCGCTGTTCAATGGTGGTCGCTGATCCCACCGTGCGCTCGGCAACCACCATAATCACACTGCTAAGCTGCGGCCAGCGGTTGCGATCATTGAGATAGGCGATCGTGGCGTGATCGCTGATCACCCACGCCTGGCGCGTTTCCTGACGACCATGGCCGGCGGTGACCTGTGCCGCAACGGTCAGGCCATCCACGGTGTGGGGGGCCGTCCGTGCATCCGCGAAGAGCGCCACCACATCGGCATGGATCGTGGCCTGATTCCCTTTGAGTGCCAGCAGATAGTCGCCACCTTGGCGTACAATCTGCTCGGCAATGGCCGTATGACAGCCTAAGGCATCGATCGAGACCGTACAATCGGTCAGATCGAGGAACGCGAGCAGCTGCGGGATCGCCGTAATTTCGTTGGATTTCGCTGCAACCGCAACCTGTCCAAGCACGAGGCGGTTTTCACTGGCCCACGCGCTTACCAGATGAAGAGCGGCTTTGCCGCTGGCGGGATCAGCAGACCCTCGATGGGTTTTGCCGTCGATAGCGATCAGATCCCCCTGCGCATGGGAGAGCGCCTGGACCCACGCCAAAAATCCAGCCTGAAACTGGGCGGGATCGATACGCGCAAAGACACGGCCAAACGTATCGTGCGAGGGAATGCCGTTGGGTAAGGTCAGGATCGTCGCCAGCCATGGCTGCTTAGCGCGGCCAAATTCTTCGACAGCGACCCAGCTATCGGCACCACAGATGCTCGCGGCAATCGCGATAATGATGATGTCGAGGAGCGCATGGTCGCGCGTGCGTTCGACGCGGGGATCAACGATATCAGCAAAATAGGGGGCAATAGCCAGATCGTGCAGCAACGGCATGCGGAACTCCTTTCACCGTAGAACGCCATCATGCACCCTGCTTGTTGATCATGCAACCATTCATTTAAGATGCGATTGCCCTGCTCAATGTAAATTTCTATGCCATATGTGCTTGCTAATCTACCTTAAAAGTGTTATTAGACTGCTTCTTTGGGCCGCGCGGCAATGACTTTGGCGCTAGCCATAGCGACTAAGCTGGCCTAGTCGCCTCTAGGCTGAGAAATCCCATTAGAGGTGGTTTTTGGATACGGACTATTGGGAGTGTTGACTTTGGATGTGGGTGAAGTACACTCAGGCTATCCACTGAACCATTTGCCGTATAAATGGAATGACCATTGATCGATTGATCATGGCATTAGCTTGTGACGAGGAGTCCATTCATGAAACGTTTTTCCCTTAAACTCCTGCTCGTATTGTTGGTAGCTGGCACATTTAGTTCAATCACTCTTGCATCGGAAGGCCAATCACTTGACAGTGCCGAACGCAATCGTTGTCGTCAACCAGGCGTTGATTGTGTTTTCGAGAAGGTCGAAGATTATGTTGAAGCGCGTTATGGCGTTACTTCATTACCAGCCTTGGCCCCACCAACTGCCAACTATGTGAACGCCTCACAAGCAGGTGAAATTGTTTTCATCTCATCGGCTGGCCCAGAAATCTTGACTGGTAGCGGTGGATTCCTCAAGGGCGAATTGCCAACTCTCTCGTTGGCAACGGCTCAAGAAGCTGCAATGTTGAGCTGTGTTCGCGGCTTGCGCTTCCTCAAATCGACAATTGGCGACCTCGATCGGGTTGACCATATTGTAATGGTGACCGGAACGGTCAATGTTGTTCCAACCTACGATGATGTGACCTCTGGCCCAGTTGTCGGCGCTCTTGGCAAAACAGTCGACGGCTGTTCAGAACTTCTTGGTGACGATTTTCGGCCCTGAAAATGGCAAACACGCTCGTTCATCAGGTGGTAAAGTCGCTTTACCGTTCAATATGGCCACTGAAATTGAATTGATTGTCGAAATTAAATAAACCGTTTGAATGGGCATGCCGAGTAGAGGAAACTTGCTCGGCATGCCCATCTTCATGGAACCACGCTTCTCACAAGGCCCGCGCCGCATTCTTGAATCATTGCGCCAGGGTTTACGGGACAAGGAGACGCTCCTATGCAGCATGCAACCAAACGTTCACGATGGGTTATTGGCAGTTTATTGGTTTGTAGCCTTGCCGCTTGTGGCACAGCCCAGCCAACGACCGAACCAACCAATCCTCCCAGCGCAACCGCAGCGATTAGCCAAACCAGTACCAGTGCCAGTTATCAGGTTGAAGTCTGGAACCCACCGTTTGATTTTGCTAGCCCGCGGACGACGACTGACTATGTGCCGCTGGTACTCGCCGATAAAGCTGAAACGATTTGTGTTTCGATTCCGCATATCAAGGATACCTATTGGCTGGCGGTTAATTATGGCATCGTTTCCGAGGCCGAGCGTTTGGGCGTGAATGTTGAAATTGTTGAGGCTGGCGGCTATGGCAACTTGCCGACCCAAATTACTCAAATTCGCCAATGCGTCGCTAATGGGGCCAAAGCTGTCGTGATTGGCTCAATCTCACTCGATGGGCTTAACGAGCTGATCGTTGAACTGCAAAGCCAAAAAATTCCGGTGATTGCCTTTATGAATGATATTTCCTCGAAGGCTATTACCGCTAAATCACTGTCTGTGCCAGGCGAGGGTGGTCAGGAAATTGCCAAGTATTTGGTCCAAAAACATCCCAAAGGCAGCGAGCCGGTCGATGTAGCATGGTTTCCTGGCCCAGAGAAGGCTGGTTGGTCAAAAGCAGCTGATCAAAAATTCAAAGCTACTATCACAGATGGCGCAATTAACATCGTTGAAACCAAATATGGCGATACTGGTAAAGAAGAACAGGCAAAATTGATCGAAGAGGTCTTGATTGCGCATCCCGAGATCGATTATATTGTAGGTACTGGCCAAACGACCGTAACTGCTGCCGAAATTTTGCGCGAACGGAAGCTTCAAGATAAAATTAAGCTGATGGCCTATTACATTAGCCCAGAAGTCTATGCTGAGCTTAAAAGCGGCGGCATTCAAGCAGCAGCGGTTGCCCCACCAGTCACGATTGCCCGGATTGCGCTTGATCAAACCGTGCGCATTTTGGAAGGCAAAGAATATATGGCCCATGTTGGGCCAAAGAGTTTTGTGATCGATACTGCATCACTCACAAGCTTTGATCCAACGACCTCAATCCCACCAGAAACGTTTAAAATTACGCTGCGAGTGTCGCAATAGGTTGTTGTAGGTGGAGGATGGACGATGCTCCATAGTTTACGCAGGCAGGTGATTGTAATTCTCTTATTGGGAACATCGTTGTTGGCGTTGCTTAATTTAGCGATTAATACTCGTGGCTTGGTTGCTGTGCGCAACCAAGCCACCAACGATAGCACCGCCGCGCTGCAAGCCCAAGCCGAACAATACCTCCTGCGGATTGCCCAAAGCCATGCCGCTAGCACTGGGCAAACGGTTCGAGCTGTGCAACAATTGGCGGTCACAACACGCACCTATCTACAACAATCAACCTCCCAACCCTCGCAGCTGCCTGAGTTGACCGTAGCCCGCAATGGCCGTCAATATGCCAGTGGTGCAACTACCGTGCTGGTGATCGCTAATGCCGATCAAACCCAAGCGCTTGCCGATATTGATTATAGCCAACGGCTGGAAGATGTTTTGCCGAGTTTGCAAATTAGCGTGCCCGAAATTGTGCGGATTTCGTATTTAACCGCTAATACCTTGCGAACCTATCCCAATATTACTCCCAACGACCCACCAGTTGATTGGCAACCAAGCCAAGAAGCAGCCTACCAAGCCAGTTTACCTGCTGCTAACCCCAGTCGCGCCTTGGCTTGGACTGAAGTGCATCAGTCGATTGATCAATCGCAAGCTTTGATATCGGTTGCTGCTCCAGTTTACGATAATGCAACGTTTTTGGGCACGGTCAGCGTTGATGTCAGCCTCGATCGGTTGACGTTTTACCTCAAGGGCTTGATTCTTGATCAATCAAGTTTTGCCTTTTTGATTACCCAAAAGGGCGAGGTTGTGGCGGTAACTGAGGCTGGCCAAGGCGGTGTTGTCCAACAAATCTTAACCAATCAATCCAATGATGCTAGTTCATCGATGATTAGCGATTTACAGGCAGGCCGCGATGGTGTGACGACCGTGCACATGGATGGTCGAGGTTATGTCGTGGCCTACTCAGCAATTAATGGCATTCCTTGGGTGCTTGGTTTGGCTTCGCCATTAGATGAAATTACGGCCCGAACCAATGAAACTGCCAACCAAATTGCCTCGATTACGAGCCAAAGTTTAGCACTCAACGTTGGCCTCGCCTTGATTGCGCTTATTCTGTTTGGCTTTGGCATGGCACTCATTCTGCGTCGCCAATTTGTCAAGCCATTGACCAGCTTAATCGGGGCGACCAATCGGGTTGCTGATGGTGATCTTCAACCGATTGAGGTCGAAAGTAGCAACGAATTAGGCCAGCTCGCTAGTTCATTTAATGGTATGACCGCCGCTTTGCAGGTTGCCCGTCAGGAAACTGAGGCCAAAGAAGCGGCGCGCGAAGCAGCAATGCAACGGCTTAGTGAAGTCGTGGTTAATCTCGAACACTCATTAACCGAGCGCCAACAACTGTTTCAATTGCTGCGCGATGTTTCATCACCAGTCATTCCTATTCTAAAAGGGGTTTTGGTGATGCCATTAATTGGCAGCTTGGATGGCGAACGGGTGGAACAAGCCACCTCAATTATCTTATTGCGGGTTGAGCGTGAGCGGGCGAAAAAGGTCTTGATCGATATCACCGGTGTGCCAATGATGGATGAACAAGCTGCCCAAGCGTTGGTCAATATGATCCATGGACTACGCTTGTTAGGGGCTTCAGTTATTTTGGTTGGGGTTGCACCTGAAGTTGCGCAAATGTTGACGACCTTGGCCGTTGACTTAAGCGCCGTGCAGACCTCGGCAGATTTACGCACGGCTGTGGCCCAGCTCACCCGCGCATAATACGATTTGCGTCGCTGATAAACCCATGCAGCTTGTTGCATGGGTTTTGGCTTTTAGTTACCATAGAGCAATGGTCGAGCAAGGCTTTTGGAAGGAGTTTGCCATGACATTTGAGTTTAGTGGGCCAATTTGGTTTTGGAAAGGGCCAGCGCCATGGTATTTTGTGAGCGTGCCTGATGAACATAGCCGGACAATTAAGGCGGTTGCTGGATTGGTGACCTATGGTTGGGGGGTGATTCCAGCGCAGGTTCAAATTGGCCAAACTCGTTGGAGTACCTCGTTAATTCCCAAGGATGGTCTGTATCTTGTGCCAATTAAAAAACCTATTCGGCTCGCTGAGCAGCTCAACGAAGGCGATGAGGTCACGCTTCAATTGGAAATTGGCCAATAGTTGAGGACTGCTATGCCAACAAGTGCTGTATCAACCACCAATTTGGTTTTGGCCGCTGATGCGGCAATCGATTTGCAATTGCATACGACTGCAAGCGACGGCCAGTGGGCAGCCGCTGATCTGCTTGGCTATCTCAAGCGTGAAGGCTTTGGCTTGGCGGCGATTACTGATCATGATCGGCCTGATATTGCCCGCTCAATCCAGGATTTAGCGCTGGCTGAAGGTATGCCATTGTTGGTGGCTGCCGAAATGACCACTCTTTGGCGCGAGCAAATGGTTGATCTGCTGTGTTTTGGCTTTACGCTCGAGCCGAATCAGCTCACGGCATTGGCCGCTGCGCTGCATCAACGCCAACAGGCAATCATCACCCATGCCTATGCCCACTGTTGCGCTGAAGGCTTTTTAAACACAGAAGTGCAACCGCAAATTGACGCAATTTTGACCCAACCCTCGGCACTCCAACCGCATTCCTTTGCAGCGTTGGTCAAACAGCATAATCCAAATTTAGCTCCAGACCAATTTTCGCAGCTGATGCAGGCCGCAGGCTGCGATTTTGCCACCACGCCAATTGCTGCGGTAGTTGAAGCTGCTCAGCAAAGTGGTGCAGTTTGTATTTTGGCCCATCCAGGCCGCAGCGATGGGTTTGTCTGTTTTGATCAAGTGTTGCTCGATGTGTTGCGGGCTGAAGTGCCATTGGATGGGCTTGAGGTGGATTATCCGTTGCATACGCCTGAGCAAGTGCAGCTTTATCGCAACTATGCAGCGCAGCATAGCCTATTGATCAGTGCTGGCTCCGATTCGCACAGCCCTGCCAAGCCGCCAATTCGCTATCGGGCAGGCGATTATCGGGCGTTGCTGGGTCGTTTGGGCATTGTGGTTGCTGAGGAGCACCATGCATGAGCTATTTTGTAAAAAAGATTGGATGGGACTATGGCGAATTGTATGGAGATGTCTTTTATCCTCGTAATCAAAAGGAATTTCAAGCTCAACTCCAAGAACTTGAATTACGAGCTGTGCAAAAAAACTATCCATTCTATGTTGAACTAGAATTTGAAGATGATAGTTATATCGGATTTATTGTTGGCCATGCCCTAAGCTGTTTTGATTTTGGGATTTTTACAGCCGATGATCACCAAGCTGTGAATTGCAGAACGCAGTTTGATAGCCATTATGATCCACTGGTTGATCATCCTAAGATGATGATAGAGTACTCGTTTAAAGCAGACCATGGCGAAAAATATGTGCCAGAGTTACTGCCTCGTGAACAGATTCTACAAGCAATTTATCAGTATATCGAAACTCAGAAATTACCTGCGTATATTCTATTACAGAAGCAAGCAATTATCGACCGCTATATCGAGCACTAGAAGTAGTCTCATAAATGGTATACTCCGCTTGACTATGGAATAGGAGGATACCCAATGGCCGTATCAACGGATCTGACCGATGACGAATGGGCGGCGATTGCCCCCTTTTTACCCCCGTTGCCACGCCGTGTCGATGGTCGCGGACGACCATGGGTGGATTCACGCGCTGCCCTCAATGGCATCTTGTGGGTCTTGCAAACGGGCGCACGGTGGAAGGATTTGCCCGATGCCTATCCCCCCTATCAAACCTGCCATCGCCGCTTGCAACGCTGGGTTGCCGAGGGAACCTTTCAAACCATCGTGACCCAGCTAGCGCTGCAGCTCTTTGATGACCACGGCATCGATCAGACCGAAGCCTTCATCGACGGGACGTTTGTTCCGGCGAAAAAAGGGGCGCTGGCGTTGGTCTCACGAAGCGCGGGAAGGGCACCAAACTGATGGCGATTGCCGATGCCCAAGGGCTGCCGATTGCCGTGCACACGACCACCGCCCAAATCCACGAAGTACGCCTAGTCACCGCAACCCTCGATGCCGGATTTTTGGATTGCGCGCCACGACGGTTGATTGGCGACAAAGCCTACGATAGTGATCCCCTGGATCGTGTCCTTGCCGAACAAGGAATAACCATGATCGCTCCCCATCGGCGCAACCGCACCGCGCCAGTTACCCAAGATGGCCGGTTATTACGCCGCTATGCCCGCCGCTGGAAGGTGGAGCGGCTGTTTGCGTGGTTACAAAACTTCCGTCGTTTGGTCGTTCGATACGAATTTTATCCCGAAAACTTCCATGGATTTGTGCTACTCGGGTGTATCCGGATTCTTCTCCGGTATTTATGAGACTACTTCTAATCAATTGAACGTGTCAGCGGCTAAAAGCTAGCGATTAAATAACAATCGACTATGCTGCTGAATTGCTGCTTGTAAATCGCGGAAAACCGCCACGCTATCAAGCTCGTTGCCCATGCTAACCAAGGCTTGAGCCGCTTCAGGCCGTACCCCGATGAAGGCCACAACCGCGCCCAGCAAGCTGCTGGCCTGCACAATTCGCTGCAACATTGCCGCGCCAGCATAATCAAGCACTGCCACGCCAGTTAAATCCAACAAGAGGATTTTAGCGCGATAGCTGCCAACCGCCTCTAAAAGTTGCTGCTGAATATCCTGTAAACGATCATGATCAAATGTGCCAATTAGCGGCACCAGCAACATCTTTTGATGCAACGGCAAGATTGGCAAACTCAATGAGCGGATGGTTGAGCGTTGCTGATCGTTTTCAGTTAACAGCTGCGCTTGTTGATCAATCAGCTGTTGTGAATTTACCAAGCCTTGGCGTAATTCCTGGGTGCTTTCTGCTACCCGCTGACTGAGCTGATCACGCTCATGTTGCAACGTTGTGGTTAATTCGCGGCTCCGCTGTTGGGCCAAATTCATGGCGTGGATGGCTTGATGGGTCGTGCGTGAACCAACATAACCAAGCCCAATGATAATTAGTAAGAGTGTGCTGGCTAAGCCATAGACTTCACTATTTTGGGGCAAGCTTTGGGGAATATTTTGGGTCAACAGCGACAATAAAGCGAGTGCTGCCAAACTTGCTGCGCTGGCGGCCAACAATCCGCGTGGCGAGAGCGTCACAAAGCCAATCAAGATTGGCAACAAAAAGAAAAATGGCGTAAATGCGACCCGATTAGACAAGATTGGAGCAACTACCAAGGCGATTAATGTGACTGCAATTAATAAGCCTGCGGCGCTATTGGCCGCGCCACGCCGAGCAAGCCATATCGCCGCCACACCGAGCAAGCCAAACGGGCTAACAAGCAGGGCTGTTTCTCGCCAACCAGCCGCAAATATACTAAATATGCCAATTAGCGCAATACAACAAATCAAGAAAAACGTGATGCCGACGATTGCCTTGCCACGCCGCCGAAGATTGGCATCGGCGTGTTTGATGCGGAAAAGCAGTGCAAGTAGAGCCTTAAGACGCATAGTGCTACGGTATCCAAACTAGAGGACTGTCAACATAATTAATATTGGATTAACAACCAGAAGAATGCACAGAAGCTTAAACTTCTGTGCATTCTTAGCGCTATTAAGTATGTTGATCGATTGATTTACTAGAGATTATCTTTGGTGATCAATTTTAGCTCAGTGCGAATCCAACCGCTGAATTTTTCGCCTTTGAGCGTGCGAAAGCCATAATCGATGCCGATTGCGGCCATTTGAGCACCATATTGTTCAACAGTTGCTAGCATTTTACCATCTTTGATCAACGGTTGCACAGCGGGAATATTATCAAAACCCACAACCTTGATTTTATCGATCATATTGGCTGCTTCGAGCGCTTGAACTGCGCCAAAGGCCATCGAATCGTTGGCACACATAATTCCTTGCAGGTCAGGATATTTTTTGAGCCACGCGGCAGTGATGCTTTGGCCTTCGCTGGTTTCCCAGTGGCCGCTTTCGGCAACCACCAGATTTAAGCTGCCATCGGCAATTGCGTCATCGAAGCCCAAGCGGCGCTGCACCGCGTTATCGGCCTCAGGATTGCCTTCGAGGATTGCGACCTTACCGCCAACGCCCAAGGCTTTGGCCAATACATCGCCCGACATTTTGGAGCCAGCCCGATTATCGGGGCCAAAGAAGGCTAGATCGATCCCGGCGGCTTTTTTGGTGGCTTCATCAAGCGCAACATCAATATTAATCACCACAATGCCAGCTTTGACGGCTTTCGCAACTGGGGCAACCAAGGCAATCGAATCGGCGGGAGCGAGCACAATCACAGCATATTGTTCGGTGATTAAGCGCTCGAATGCGGCAATTTGGGTGGCGAAATCGCGCTCGTCGTTAATCCCTGTGGCCAAGAAATCGAAGCTGGTAGCATTTTGGCGAGCATATTCTTCAGCGCCAGCCTGCATTTGTTGAAAAAACTCATTGCTCAGCGACTTCATGACAAGCCCAATTTTGGGTTTGGTAGGGGTGGCGGTGCTCACTGGAGTAGCCTGCGAGGTACCACAGCCCGCCAAGAGGCCAAGGGTGGTTAATCCACTCAAGCGTAAAAAATCACGGCGGGAATATCCGACGGAGTTTACCAGGCTTTGCGAATTTTTAATTGGTTTTTCCATTGGATGATCCTTTTGCACATGCAGAATACGAAATCGGCTTCAGACGAAAAAAGCGTGTTTGCTGATCAATCTTGATTAAATTCGTCAGAATTTACGAACAAGTTAACTAGCCTATTTATACGACAATTGCTAGTAGGATTTATGTCAGCCTGCTCTAGCAGTATGCTTAAACCCGTTTAAGCGCTTTTTAACATATCTGCATAATGGTTGTTAAAATTTTTTGACAAATCTGTTAAGATCCTTTAAGATATAACTAATCCACTGATACGGAGCTTGATAGTATTGTTAGGGTAGTTTGCTGACTGCGTAAGGAGGACGCAACATCAGGATCATCGGCCTCACCGATCCTTCATGACAACGATGTGCAATAGGTGTAGGTACAGCCGCTGTTGGTTTGGTACTGCACGATTTTGGTTAAATAACCCACATGTTGAGGAGGCACCTTTGAAGCGTCTGTTTGTTTCGAGCATGTTGATCTTGGCGGTTAGTGCGTTTGCTGGCTCAAATTCATCGTTCGCACAGTCACGTGATGTAGAAAAACCCGTCGACATTGGCGATGCCGTTGGTCTCGATCTCAATGCCCCTGCTGTTCCTGGTCAATTCGTCATCAAATTCAAGAATTCAACGACTAAAGCGAGCCGCACCAATACCTTGAGTGCTTTGGGCGCTGTGCAAATCGATCGTATCGAAGCGCTCGATGCTGAAGTAGTCGAGTTTGCAAACTTGAAGAGCAGCGATAGTTTGGCTGCGCGCGAAGCGTTGGTTGAAAGCTTGCTCAAAAATGACAATATCGAATACGCCGAACCCAACTTTATCTATGCTTCAACCTACACGCCCAACGACCCCGGTCGTAGCTCACAATGGGCTTGGGGTGTAACGCAAGCCTACACTGGTTGGGATATCACCCGTGGTAGCAGCAGTGTTGTTGTTGCGGTTGTTGACACTGGGATTCAAAGCAATCACCCTGATTTGGATGCCAAAGTGGTGGCTGGCTATGACTACATTGATAATGACTCAACGCCAACTGATGGAAACGGCCACGGCACGCACGTCTCTGGGACGGTTGCTGCTGAAACCAACAATAGCGCCGGCGGCGCAGGCACCTGCCCCAACTGCCGCGTAATGGGCGTTCGTGTCTTGAACAACAGCGGTAGTGGTACCTTGGCCGGCGTGGCCAATGGCATCACCTACGCTGCCAACAATGGCGCGAAAGTCATCAACTTGAGCCTTGGTGGCGGCGGTTCAACCGCATTGCAAAATGCTGTCAACTACGCTTGGGGTAAAGGTGTATTCTTGGCGTGTGCCGCTGGTAACAGCAACACCTCAAGCACCACGAGTGCCTACCCAGCAGCCTACACCAACTGTTTCGCGGTTGCATCAACCACATCGACCGATGCTCGCTCATCGTTCTCAAACTATGGTACGTGGGTCGAAGTTGCTGCCCCTGGTTCGAGCATTTACTCAACCTGGATCGGCAGTGGCTATAACACGATCAGCGGTACCTCAATGGCTACCCCACACGTTGCTGGTTTGGCTGGCTTGTTGTCATCACAAGGCTTGACCAATAGCCAAATCAAGAGCAAAATCTGCTCAAGCTCTGACCAAATCAGCGGTACTGGCACACGCTGGACCTGTGGTCGGATCAACATTTACAAAGCTGTTCAATAGTTCTTCTTTCGCCTGACGGAATAAGTGGTCGGATGACCGCTTGGTGTGTGGAAATTGTTCACGAGATCCTGAAATACCCAAACAAGCTATCAGATCAAGCGCCCATGGTACTAGCTAGACCATGGGCGTTTGGTTTTAGGCGTTTGCTTGAAATTGGCGTGGCTCAAAGCCAAAATAGTGCCGAAAATCGCTTAAATCGCAGGTGTTGCCTTGGAGCAACAGACTTAGTTCAGCCCGATTAATTGGTCCAAGCTCTGTCCATGTGCCAATTTGGGCAATCAGCTGGCCCAGCCAGTTTGGCATAAACCATGGGCGTAATCGTCGGCCTTGGCTGGCTGCTAGGCGTTCAAGCAGTTGATAAAAACTTAATTGCTCAGCACCCGCAACCTCGATTGTACAATTGGCAATTTGACGATCTTCGACACAGAACTTAATCGCTCGTACAAGGTCGGTGATGTGGATTGGCTGCATCTGATAGCGCCCATCGTTAAAGATTGGGGTAATTGGCAGCTTGGACAAGCGTTGAAAGAGTTGCATCGAATAACAGCCATTGCCATAGACAAAACTTGGCCGCAGCACAACCCAAGGGACTGCTTGCTGATTTAATGCCTGATCCGCCAATGCTTTGCTGCGCACAAACGCTTGGGGCGCAGCAATATCAGCGCCTAAAGCACTGATTTGGATAATTTTTTGCAGTTTGTGCTGGGCCGCCGCCTTGAATAGTGCGATTGGCACGGCAGTCTGCACCGCATCAAAACTGGCTTGCATGGTTTCACGCAACATTCCTACACAATTGATTACGATATCGTGGCCAGCCAACTGATCAAGCCATTGTTCAGGTTTGAGCCACTCAGCTACCAGATAATTAATGGCTGAATGTGCTTGCGCAGCTGGTTGTCGGCGCACCAAGCAGGTTATTTGATGGCCTGCTGTACTCAATTCAGTCGCCACATGCCGCCCAATAAAGCCACTTGCTCCGCTCAGAAAAATCCGCACTGCTCACCTCATTGCTCAGTCATGAGCACTTTGCGTTGGTAGCCACTGAGCCAACGATAGCCAATTGGCTGAACTTGATAGCAAATTTCGGGCTGGACTGGATACTGTTTAAGCAGTTGAAACTCAGCATGTTTGACGGAACGCAGCTGATATTGCCACGCTGCTTCATCACGCTCAATTCGCACAATGTTGGCTTGGCCCGGCTGGCTAATCGCGATCCCCCGCGCTGGATATTTAAGCTGTTTGGCGGCTTGCTCAAGGCTATCGAAGACTGAATCGCTGGCAAGTTGCGCTGGCTGTTGCCGATCGATCTGAATCTTGGCGGCTGCCTGATTGCTCTTAATTGAAATACTTGTTTGCTGTATTGAAGTTGGTTAGCAGATTGCCAGCCCAAGCCAAAAGCCGATTATCACAATCGCTGCGCACAAAATACAAGCCTTGATCTATACCATATGGTGTTTTTAAAGTTGACATAAATTCGATAGGCCACATGCCAATCATTAATACCCAATCGCTGCGGAGCAAACCACGGACGCATATGCGCAACATTGCATATCACAATATTCCAAAAACCGAATCCTTGATATTCACTGGCGGTTAATTCGTTTGGCAGGATGGCTCGAAACTGATCAATTGGCATGCGATAGGTCAAAAGCCAGCACTGATTAATCTGGCCTTGCATGGTGATTGGGTTATGCAGTAGTGGCATGAGCAACCTCATTTCGCTAAAAGATGGCGCAAACGATAAAAACAAACCGCGCCGCTACCATTCAGTAAGAGCAGCCACAGTAGCCATGTTTGCCAACGGGCTATTTTGAGCACACTGAGTTGCTCGGCGAGCACAGTAGCCATCGTGATGTTGGCAATTAATACGAGCAATAGATTGCGCTGTTGAGCATAGGCTTGGGTTTTGAGCAAATAATTGAGCAGCGCTGCGATTAACAAGATTGTTTCGCCATAGCTCATGCTCACCAAACATGCCTGAATACAGCTATTAACTCGCCAACGACTAGCGATTGATCAGCTTGGGCCAAGCACCAGCCAGCCAGCACCAGACGCTAGGGTCAACCACCATGCCGCACCTCGGCGCGACCATTGGGGCAAGGCTTGATGCAGTGAGCCACCATAGATCAACGAGCCGCCGACTGCCAAACCAGTATGG
This sequence comes from uncultured Chloroflexia bacterium, assembly GCA_963767035.1. Taxonomy (GTDB): domain Bacteria; phylum Chloroflexota; class Chloroflexia; order Chloroflexales; family Herpetosiphonaceae; genus Herpetosiphon. Next base: position 224,956 of record CAVYBW010000001.1, read on the forward strand.
AGCAACCACGCTCGATATGGCCATTGTTGGGGTGTCAGATCATGTTGTTGGGCTAGCATTTGTTTGGGCTGGCGCAATTGCTGAAAAAATGTTTGCATTGAATTCACCTCAGATCAACTAATACAGCAAGCATAGATTGACGACGTTACAAGCTCGTTACAGCCAATGTGCTTAGGCTCTTAGCGATACAAAACCCCTCAACCTACGCGGGTCGAGGGGCTAAAAGTTTGCGCGGGTTGATTCAGGCAGCGATTAATCAAGCATACCTTGCTTGCGTAAGAGTTCATCAATTTTGGTGCGATGCGCTTGTTCCCAAGCTGCGAGGGTTTCGGCGGCATCTTTCGCGGCTCGCGCTTGAGCCTTAAGCAAGATAGCCTCGGCCTGTGCGCTTGGCACAACCACAATTCCTTCTTCGTCGGCAACCACAATATCAGCTGCCCGAACCAGCACGCCACCACAATAGATTGGCTGATTGAGTGGCTTGGCCAGCACTTTTACGCCCGGAATTGGCATTACGCCACGGGCAAAAACCGGAAACTGCTTTTCGCGAACTTCAGCTAAATCACGAATAACGCCATCGATAATAAATGCTTTGATCCCACGTTGTTGGGCAACTGCACAAACATTGCCACCGGCAACAGCATAATTAACATCAACGCCATCGACAACGATAATTGAGCCTGGCTCGGCCCGATAAATCGCCGCGTGCAGCATGAGATTATCGCCTGCACTACATTGCACGGTAAACGCTGGCCCAGCTACCCGTGGCATGCCCTGCCACAAAGGGTGAATGCCAAAATCCATCACTTGGTGGCGGGTCAGGACATCGGCCAAGTTCGTTGGTGCAAGCGCTTCAAATGCACGATAGTCGATCATCAAGCCTCCTCTAAAATGCTTTTATTTGACATAATGATATGTATTAGCTGATTTGGCGAATTGGTGTGCCGGTTAAAAATGCCTGAATATCGCCAAGTGCCTCGCCAAAATAGGCACGGTAGTTGCGGTGGGTAACATAGCCCAAATGGGGTGTCGCCAGCACATTCGGCAAGCTGCGCAAGCGGTGATCTGCTGGCAACGGCTCCTGATCAAATACATCCAACCCAGCTCCGGCAATCCAGCCTTGTTCAAGCGCCGTGATTAATGCCGCTTGATCGACGATCGGTGCACGTGATGTATTAATTAGGTAGGCTGTGCGCCGCATGTGCTGTAATTCAGCAGTGCCTAGCAAGCCACGGGTGCGATCGCTCAGTACAAGGTGAATCGAGACAATATCGCTTTGAGCTAAAAGCTGTTCTTTGGATTCGGCGAGTTGCACTCCCAACGCTTGGGTGCGTTCTTCGGTGAGATTGTGGCTCCAGGCGAGCACATTCATGCCAAAGGCTTGGGCAATCAAAGCAACCTTGCTGCCAAGTTTGCCTAAACCCAATAAGCCGAGCGTTTGGCCTGCTAGATCCATGCCGATGGTGTGTTGCCAAGGGCCATTGTTGCGAAAGGCCAGGTTTTCGGGCACGATCTGGCGCGCCAAGCCCAAAATGAGCGCCCAAGTTATTTCGACGGGCGGCTCAGGATACGTGGCTGTGCCACAAACCACGATGCCTTGCGCTTTGGCAGCGGCAAGATCAATCGATGCATTGCGCATGCCTGTTGTGACCAGCAGTTTAAGTTTCGGCAATTGGGCTAATAGCGGCGCTTTGAAGGGTGTGCGCTCACGCATCATCACCACAATCTCGCAATCGCCAATCGCCTGCACCAAAGCAGCTTGGTCGCTAAAATAGTTTGAAAAAACCCGTAGATCGACCTGATCTGCTATAACCGACCAATCGGCCATCGTTAATGCCACATCTTGATAATCATCAAGGATTGCACACTGGAGTTTCATGCTGGTTTGGCTCCTTATCAATCAAGCATTATTTGAACAATTTGGGGAAATACATTATTTTGTGAGCGAGCAGCATTATGAATGGATTGATGCGCATAGTTGGGCTTAGGCCGCTGAATCCGCTGCTAAAACCCGAAAACGCAGATAGGTTCTGCCCGAGGGTAGCGCTTGCACATCGAGGCGCTCAAGCTGGATCGCATCCATGTCCAATTGATCAAAGAGCCGCAGACCTTTGCCCAGTAGAATCGGCATAATATCCAGCTGGATCTCATCAACGAGGCCAGCTCGCAGCGCTTGTTGGCCTATGCTTGCGCCCCCGACAATTGTCACAGCTTTGTGGCCAGCAGCAGCTTTGGCGTGCGCAATCGCATCTTCAATCCCACTGGTAATAAAGGTAAAACTTAAGCGATCATTTGCTTGTGGCTGTCGTTGGGGTATGGTGTGGGTGAGCACAAAAATCGGCACTTGAAACTCATAGGTTGCCGCATATGTATCGGGATCTTCGGCCATTACGAAGGTATTCCAGCCCATCACCACTGCGCCAGTCGCATTAATCGCCTCCTGCATTGGCGCGGTTGTGGCAAACGTTGCAAAATCGGGATAGAGTGCCTCAACGCTTCCAGCATGATCATTAATAAATCCATCCAACGACATTGTTAGCCCAAAAATGACTTTAGCCATGAGTAGTCACCATTTCAACGAATGGAGGGAAGATCCTCACACGATTACAAGGTTCCTAATTGGAGAGCAGAGTGAACAGACCCGATGCTTCAATTGCTGTCATTCCTTGGGATGGCGATTTGCCCTGCCTCGCTCCGTCGCGCTACGGGTGCTGCTCCCGTGATGATCTGAACAGGAATGGCTGCTGCATGTGCCTGTTCGGCGAGATGTTTGGACCCATGACTGGCCTCAATCTTTGGATGAAAGATGAGCACATGGTCTGCGCCACAGGCCAGCATCCGCTCATTCAACCCTTTCCAGGCTGCGCCGGGGTACTGGAGAGCATCTGCACGACTCTTCTTCATGGTGATGACCGTTAATCCCAGGCTGTTGGCAACCTGCCCAGCAAGCTGATCACACCCAGGTGAGTCGCCATGGTAGACAATGGTTGTGCTGGGGAATTCTGCTAATGCGTGTTGGATGGTTGCGGCATCTGTCCAGGTTACTGCACCAGCAATAATGACGCGCAATCGATGTATGGTATCAGGTTTCATGCGAGAATCCTCATCTCTGATGATATCATCACGTGGTCACCATGCTGACCAAACCGTTAAAATCATCACTGGTTCCCATATCGAGTATGCTTGGGGTGCTATCGAACCAAACAGATCCAAGCGAACCAGTGCCGCGTTGACCAAGTTAACCAGCCAGCGTGTGCTTGATGATACCATGGCGACTGTCCAAGCGCATATTCTCTTCTCGGTCACTATTGCCGTGCATTCATGGTGGTCTTAGCCCCGCATACCCACCTAACGACTCGGTGAGCCGATGGGCACGATTGTGGAACGCGCCGGAATCCTATTCTTTACAAGCAGTCGTTGGTGCCATACCATGGGTTGGCAGTGGAGGTAGAAGTTAGCTGGGTGCAACGAACCAAAGATATATGTACGATCTTCTAGATGGCTTTGCTCAGCGCAAGCGAGAGGAGCAAAATGAGGCTTAAAGAGGCGATCGGATGCAACGATTGAGGATTTTATATGTTCTAGCATTGATATTTTTATTTGGATGCCAAACCGTTACTGCTGTCACACCCTCACCCCTGCCTACTGCGACTGTGCCAATCGATACGATTTATTTTTCTGAAACGCCGCTCGCTGGTGCTGATGCGATTGAAGGTATTGCGATTGTCTCTTCGCCCGCAGCAATAAGCGCTATTTTGAATCAAACGAAGATTAAAATACTCTATCTTGATCAAACAAGTATTGATGCTATTTCAAATGAAACATTGATGCTGCTTTATCAAAAAAGCGTTCTTATTGCATCATTTGATACTCCATTAAGTATGCTGACTAAAAAAGCAGGCCATAATCAAAAAATGGCTGACCTTGAATTGAGAGAGCCAAGAGCCTATATTTCAGCGATTGTGCAAATGAAGAATGGTAATTTACGAACTGATGGTGAATATCATGATTTTTTCTACAATGATTTTGCGGAGACCCACAGGATTATGCAACTTCAATGGCGTATGAGTGCATGTACTGTAAATATCTATCAAGCATCGCAGTGTGCTGAATTTAAGTAAAATATCAACATATGATTATTAAATGAGCAGCTTGAATAATGCTATTGACGCTATTATTTATTAATGATATTGGGCAATGCATCACCATAGATATACCCTAGCAAAGAGTATGCTATAATTCGCATTTTGTAGGTGTACTTTCGAAAGGGTTGCAATGACCGTGATCCCTGTGCTTGCGCATTGGACTTCCGATGCCCTGCTTGCGATGCCCTTTGATCAATATCAACGCTATCGGATCAGTGCCGAAGCCATATTTTTGCTAAAACAGGCTGCTGGCGCAAGCGATCAGCGTTGGCGCATTCTTGATGTTGGCGGTTTTTTTCCGCCACGCAATGGCCTGATGCCGCTCCAAGCTTTTTTTCCGAACGATGAAACCTTGGTCGTTGATACGGCTGAGTATGTGGGCGCTGGCTATCAGCAGGCTGATGGCACGCAATTGCCCTTTGATGATCATGCATTTGATATTGTCTTGAGTTGCGATACGCTTGAGCATATTCCGCTCGCAGGCCGCGATAGCTTTTTGGCCGAACTGCGGCGGGTGGCTAGCCGAGCGGTTTTTTTGGCTGCACCGCATAGTTCTGACTAATGTGGCTACCGCCGAAACGATGTTGCGCGATTATCTCACCCAATTGCAGATGCACAATCCAATGCTCGATGAGCATGTGCAATATGGCTTGCCGCAATCGGCCTTGGTTGAGGCGTGGCTCGACGCTGAACAGCTCGATTATTTGGCGTTTGAGAGCGGCTATTTGCCTCATTGGCAATTGTTGATGGTGCTGAAACACTTATTGTTTCGTCAACAGCAGCGCGATGCTATGCACGCTAATTTCGATGCGCTCTATAATCAACGCTTTTATGCTTACGACCAACGCGGGCCTGGCTACCGCCGAATCTACTTAATTGCAACCAATGGGCAGCTTGATTCCAGTTTGCAGGCCTTGGTTGAACGTTCATTACGGCCTACGCCAACTGATCCGGCCAGCGATTTGTTGAGTATTGTCTTGCCAGTGTTGACCAGCACCGCCTATGATACTGTGCTGTTTCAACAAGCTCTGATCGAACGACTTGAGAGCTTCAAGCACGACCAACAACTGCAAACCCAGCACATGCAGCAATTGCACCAATTGCTTGAGCAGCAAACAAGCCGGTTGAGCCAAATCCAAGATTTAGAGCGTCGCTTGCTTGATGCATCGGTGTTGGCGGCCCAGCTAGAAGCCGAGAAGCGTGGTGTGCAAACCCAACTTGAGGATCTGCACTGGCAGCATGGCCTGGTGCAACAGCAGCTTAATCGTTCGCTACCACAGCGTATCGCTCAGCGGTTACGCCAGCTTTGGAGGAGCTTTCGTTAATGAGTAAGCGTCAATTAAATGTCGTTTTCTGGAGTGGTTGTGGTGGCGAAACACAGCGCTATCGCTGTCAACATGCAATTGAGCAATTACAGCATCGTGGGCATAAAGCCCAACTGTTTAATCAGACTGATTCGGCGGTTGTTTCAGCGATTGCCACCGCCGATTTGGTGATTGTACATCGACCCAAAGCCAGCCATTTTTGGGAAACCGTGCAGCAAGCAGCCGTAGGCAAACCATTAGTTTACGAAACTGATGATTTGCTGTTTGATGCACGTTTGGTCGATTCAATGCCGATTGTGGCCGAAAGTACCGGCTTCGAACGCCAATTTTGGCGGGCCTATGTGCTTGGTAATGCCCCAGTTTTTGAGCAATGTTATGCGGCGACTGTTAGTACAACACCACTAGCCCAAGCGGCGGAAGCATTGAACAAACCTGTTTGGACCCATCGCAATGTGCTTGGCGACGATTGGCTGGCTTGGTGTGAGACGGCGTATCAAGCGCGTCAAATCAATCAACACGTAACAATTGGTTATTTTAGTGGCACCTTTTCCCACGATGCCGACCTGCGCTTGATCGCACCAAACTTATTAACATTATTGCAACAACAGCCAGGCTTACGGCTTGTTTTAGGTGGCAAAATTACGCTGCCTGAGGTTTTAGCGCCAGTTGCCGCCCAAATTGAGCAATTGCCGTTTGTGCCGCTTGAAGAATTGCCCAGCCTGATGGCCAAGGCTGATATTATTTTGGCACCATTAGATGTTGACAATGCGTTTACCCGCTGCCGCAGCGAATTAAAGTATCTTGAGGCTGCTGCATTGCGCTTGCCCGTTGTGGCTAGCCCAATTCCGGCCTTTGCTGAAGCGATTAGCCATGGGAAAACTGGTTTTTTGGCGGCAACAGCAGCCGAATGGGTCAGCCATTTGAGCAGTTTGATTGCTGATGCAGGTTTGCGCCAACGGCTTGGACAAGCGGCTTATGCCCATGTGCAGAGCCATTATACGATTGCAACAGCAGCAGCCGATTACGAAGCACTGCTCTTAACCATTTTGCAGCAATTTCCAAGCACAACGGTGCAACCCGCCATCCAACCGCTGATTAGTCAATTTCAGCGCGATCTCTATTTCACTGATCGATCAGTGCATATGATTACTGGTTGCGATATTGGCAATGCTGGTAATTATCGCTGCCGCCATCGCCAAGAGCAACTTGAGTGGTTTGAGATGTATAGTGGGGTCACGAGCCTCTACAATGAACCATTTAAAATTGCCGATAGCATCAAATTTGGCATATTAATTCTGCATCGGGTTGCGCTTGATTCAAATATTGAAGCATTAATTAATGCCCACCAGGCGCTCGGGCATCCGGTTATTTTTGATACTGATGATTTGGTGTTTCGGACCGATTTGCTGCATTATATCGATGCGATCAAAGATTGGCCGGCTGATGACGTTGCCATGTATCGCGATGGAGTTGAGCGCTATCGCAAAACCATGCTGCTGTGCGATGCAGTGATTGTATCGACCGAGCCTTTGGCTGAGCAGGTGCGCGCCTTAGATATTAATGCCTATGTGGTGCGCAATGCGCTCAGCCAAAACCAAATTAATTATGCTGCCCCGATTGCGGCGCAACGCCAAGCACAACCACTCGCCCAAGCCAACGATCCAGTTGTGATTGGCTATTTTAGTGGTACTGCGACCCATAATCGTGATTTTGTGCAAGCTGAGCAAGCAATTTTACATATTTTGGCCAAGCATGCCCATGTTCGGCTGCGTATTGTTGGGCCATTGCAGTTATCACCAGCCTTTGATGCCTATGCTTCGCGGATCGAGCGGCGTGAGCTTGTGCCACTGGAACAATTGGCCGATGAGATTGCTGCTGTGGATTTTGCACTTGCGCCATTAGAGCTTGATAATCCATTTTGCCAATCCAAGAGCGAAGTTAAGTATATGGAAGCTGCGTTGGTGGGCGTGCCGTTAATTGCCACGCCAATTGAAGCCTTCGAGTATGCAATTACCCATGGCGTTAATGGGATGCTGGCGGCAGACGAACCAGCCTGGATTCAGGCGCTTGAGGCGATGGTTACCGATCCTGAATTGCGGCAACGCTTGGGACGCGAAGCCTTGGCTGATGCGCATGCGCGTTACACGCCCAAAGCGCGTAGCCGTGAATTGCATAATGCCTTGATCCAAGTGTGGGTGATGTATGCGCGCCAAATGTCATTGATCAAGAGCAATGCGCTGCTGTTGGGCGCGAATAAATCGTTATCAAATGGTACTGAAGTGTTGGTGATGCACATTGATGGCTTAATTACGAGCAATCAAGATTTACATTATCGGGTTCAAGAGCTTGAGCGGGGTAATGCTGAGGCCAAAGCCTATGCGCACCAACTAGAAATTCAGCTGCAACAGATTGCCAATGGCAAGCTCATGCAGCTCAGTGGCAAGGCCAAAGGGCTGCTTCAACGTCTTGTAAAGCGTAAAGGATAGAACTGAGTTATGCAAGTTTCTGAACATCGCCGCCTACGAATCGCTTGGTTGCTAACAGCTCCGATTGTTGGTTCTGGCGGGTTTACCAATATTTTTCGGATTATTAATCTTTTGGCAACCTTTGGCCATGAGCAAGTCATCTTCATGAATCCCGCCGATTATCCTACCGAGGTGCTTGATCGGCCTGAGCATTTTGTGCAACGCTATTTTGGCGGGGTACATGCGCCGATTTATTTTTGGCCGCAAGCAATTCAGGGCTTTGATGTTGTTTTAGCAACCCAATGGACAACGACCAAAGGCTTCGAAATGTGCGATCCCGCGATTCCACGGGTCTATTTTGTGCAGGATTTCGAGCCGTTTTTCTATGCCATGGGTGATGAATGGCTGAGCGCCGAGGCAACCTATAAGCAAGGTTGGCCGTGTATTACCTTGGGGCATTGGCTGGCCAAACATTTGCACGAGCAATATCAGGCCACCACCTATCCATTTGATTTTGCGGTCGAGCACGAGCGCTATTATCCACGTCCGCAGCTATTGACTAAAAAGCCTCGAGTTATTTTTTATGCTCGGCCATCAACCCCGCGCCGTTGTTTCGATTTAGGCATGCGGGCCTTGGCAATTGTCAAAGAACAACGGCCAGATGTGGAAATTGTGCTGTTTGGCGATAAAAATCTCAAGCATTTTCCAGCGCCATTTAAGTTTACCGCGATGGGTATTTTGAATACCGATGAATTGGCTGAATTGTATGCTTCGGCAACCCTCGGCTTGGTCATTTCATCAACCAACCCTTCATTGATGCCGCCAGAAATGATGGCCTCAGGCTGCCCGGTTGTCGATATTGATTTAGCGCCGAATCATTTTCTGGTAACCCATGGCAAAACTGGATTATTGGCTGCATCTGAGCCACAACCATTGGCCCAAGCCTTATTAACCGTCTTGAATGATGAACCATTGCGCCAACGCTTGATCACAGCTGGCTTGGCCCATGCACAAACCTTGCGTTGGGAAAGCTCAGCCCGCGAGGTTGAAAAAGCCTTGCTTAAGCTGGCAACCACCGCTTCTGGTGGGCGACGCCAACGTCTGCTAACCGATTATGAACACCCGTATGGCGATGGGATTACTGCCGCTTTGAGCGCTGATTTCCAAATTGGCCAGCGTTTGGTCTGCCAACACGACGGGGTTGCCGGCTTTGAGGTTGCGCTTGCCCACGTTACAGCTGGGCCATGGCGGTTGCAAATCTCTGATGGCTTAATTAATCCAGACCGAGTCTTGGTTGATGTAAGCTCAACGACGATTAACCAAGATTGGCTGCATTTTGAATTCCCGCCGTTTGCCGCTAGCCGCAACCAAGCCTTACACTTTGTGATCAGTGGGCCTAATGGCACAACCATGCGCTTTGATTTCCGGGCATCGGTTGGTGGGTCGTTAAGCTACAATCACATGCCGCAACTTGGCCAACTTTGCTGCCGAGTGTTGTATCAAGCTGCCTATGATAGCAGCGAGCCGACTGCGCCACCAGATATCGCTTATCTCACCACCCAGCAAGCGCTGACCAGCAGTGAGTATGTTTTATTAAGCGAATTTACCGAACGCCTGCACAATCTGATTGTACCCAAGAAAACATGGCAAGAACGAAGTAAAAAAACGTTGCAATTAATCCGTTCTGGCAACTTCAATAGCCTTGTGCTTGAAGCAAAACAATATGGTCGTTGGATGTACGATCGAGCCAAAGCCCAATTACGCACTTGGCGCTAACTAAAGTCAGCAAAGATCAGTGAGGATCTTTGCTGACTCAATATCTATTTGTTATGGATATAATTGTGGGGAAGAGTTGTATGTTGAAGTGGTTTAATCGTGCACGTTTGATTAAGCTATTACCGATGCTCTTGGTAATGCTTGGCTATACTGCACGCTTGCTTATTATGCCAATAACTGGACATAATGATGCATTGTTTATGTCATGGCATGCCCATTTTGTGGCCCAAGGGCATTTCAATGTCTATGAGCATCTGCTGAATACATATGGCGATAAGGTTATTAATATTCCAGTCTGGGCACCATATCCCTATGGGTTTTATGCTTATACTGGCTTTTGGACTAAAATTTACGATCTATTTGGTTTAATCGATATCAATAATTGGTCATCAGCTTGGGCGATTGAGCACCCGATGCGAGCAATTTTTATGTTCAAATTGCTCTATCTACCCTTTGATATCTTAATTGCCTGGGCATTGAAGCGCTATATTGGCATGAGTGCATTACTGATGTGGGCGCTTTCACCAACTGCTTTATATATGCTGGCATTGGGCCAGAACGATGTTTATGCAACTGCTTCAATGGTTTTAGGCACAGCTTTAGTTGGCCAATCGCTCGCTGCAAGCGAACAAAAAATCCAATGGCGACGAGCTTGGCAAGCAATGCTTGTGTTGGGGATTGGCGCATCATTCAAAATGATTCCGTTGTTTTTAGTTGTTCCATTAATTTTATTGCTTAACATCTCATGGAGCCGCCGAATTGTTCTTTTTATCATTGGCATATTACCACTTGTTCTGTTATCTTTGCCATTCCTAAGTAGTAAAGCCTATATTACTGGGGTTTTATTTAACCCTGAAGGCACACGTGTTTTTAGCGAATCAAGCTTATTAAGCGAACCTGTATCGTTCTTTTTATTTTCCTATAGTGCCTTGCTGCTCTTTTTGCTCAATTATCGCCGAAAATGGGTCAGCGATTCGGCTTGGTGGGTTGCTGTAGCGGTTATGGCCATGTTCTTTTTGTGGATTCATATACCGATCTATTGGCTCTATTGGTTTATTCCTTTTGCAATTGTTATCTCGCTACGCTTTGATTATCGCTATACCAGTATTTGGTTCTTATCAGAATTTTTGTTTATTATTCAGATTTTTGGCAAAAGTCGTGATATTAATATTGGCTTATCGCGATATTTAGTCAATGAATTTACATTTATGCATCCAGTTCATGCATTATCATTAAGATCACCATTATTGGCGCAACTATTTAATCGCTTTGAAGGATTTACGCAAAGTTTTCAATTGGCCTTATTTGGCTTTGGGCTTGGTTTAGCAATCTACTGTTTATATCGGGTCAGGCAGGCTAAACCATTAGAACAACCAACACGCTCATTTTTGCGCCTGCTACCGATTCCATTAGCGCTGAATATTGGGGTAATTATTGCAGCGATGCTGCTAACCCGGGGTATGGTTATTTCAGCGCCAGCGTTTGTCGAACCACAGTTATCGGTTCAATTGAACCAAATAACGCCAATGGTTGGGCAAACATTTACTGAATCCGAAACAGCATTAACCGGTTTTGCAGTCCAATTCAGAGAATCAAGTAATAATTATCCTAGCATTAACGGTTGTGTTACAACGATTCGTGAAACACGTTGTGCTCCACTCACAGCACCAAAAGGTGATGTTTGGGAGCATGTTGGCTATAATGTTATTTATCCGCCGATTGCTACATACAACCAGCCTTATACATTAACATTGCAGCTTAATGATTTGAATCGAAAGCTTGATCTTGGCTATCGCTCAAACCAAGAGCGATTTACCTATGGTGATGAAACTATTGCTGGCATACTACCATTTATGCCAATGCATGAGTTGAGTTTGAGCAAAGGCTTTAGCCAATTAGCACAGCATATTAAATCAGATTGGTTTTTTATTATTCTATGGCTACTTGTCTATGTTATCGTCATGATTTGTTTGTGGCGTATGCTGCGTTCTCAATCTGCTCAGCATGCAGCAGTAGAATAGCACTTGTTAATTATATGGAATCACGAACCATGCAACTTCAACCAATGCCAACCGAAACGCTTAATGCCTGCCCAATTTGTGGCGAATCGCAGGCTGATTTGGTTTGGCAACAAACCGAAACATTTATTACTGAAGGATTATGCTTGTACATGTGTCGGGCTTGTGAGCAAATTTATCTCAATCCACGCCTAACTTTAGCAAGCACAACCATTCTCGAAAACCAAAGTGAGGTTTATGCCTACACTGATGCCGAAGAGCAGCAAGAAATACGCTTAAAAGCAAGTATTATTGCCCATATCGAGCAACAAGGCCAGCTGAATCCTGGTCGCATGCTGGATCTTGGCTGCAATCGCGGCTTGTTGTTGGTGGCGGCCCAAAGCCGTGGTTGGCAGCCAATTGGAATTGAACTCTCGTCGGTGGCCGCTGAAATTGCCCGCCAACGCCATGGCTCGACAGTTTATAGTGATCCAGCCAGCCTTGCCCAGCTTGAAGCATTCGATTTAATTACCTGTTGGCATGTTTTTGAGCATTTGCACGAACCAGTAAGTTTTATCAGCGATTTGGCCGCTGCACTCAATCCACAGGGTGTTTTGGCGATTCAAGTGCCAGCATACCAATTTCGTGATCAATTTATCGAACAAGCGCAATCAGGCAGCCTCTTGAACGTTGTGCATACTCTGCATTTTACGGCGGCAAGTTTAACCCGCTTAGTAACCCAGGCGGGATTATGCGTTTTTTATTGTGATGAATCGCCTGAATATCGCATGTTGACGATATATGCTTGTCATCCACAGGGATTAATGGCTCGGTTAGGCCCACCAGCGTGGTTGCTGTATGATCTTGAGCAATCTCAAATGCGCAACGCTGCGCTGGAAACAAAGCAGCTTGAAACTCAAGCACAGCTTACGAGCTTAACAAGCGCAACTGAAGCAATCCAGCAGTATGTGAGCACGCTGGAAACAACCATGACCACCAAAAATGCCCATATCGAGCAGCTTGAGCAGCAGATTAAGACGCTTGAATCGGGCAGGGTTATGCGTTGGCTCAAAGCATTCCGTCGATCACCATAATCAAATAAAGCGAGTTAATCAATGAAATTTCGATTGGGTTTCTTGCGTAGGATTGCGCCTGTAGGATGGATTATTCTGGCGGGCTATCTGGCGCGCTTTTTGATCATGCCTTTGGCCAGCCAACATGATGCCTTGTATATGCCATGGCATGCCCATTTTGTGGCCCAAGGCCATTGGAATGTTTACGATTATTTGTATACAACCTATGGGCCACGGGTCATCGAGATGCCGGTTTGGGCACCGTATCCCTATGGATTTTATGCCTATACCGGATTTGCGGCCAAAATATATGATTTTTTGGGCTTAATTGATCTGCACGCATGGCCAACAACCTGGGAAATTGCCCATCCGATGCGGGCTGTTTTTTTGTTTAAGCTGCTCTATGTACCATTTGATATTCTGATCGGCTGGCTCTTGCAGCGGGTCGCAGGCCGCTTGGCGTGGGCCATGTGGGCTTGGTCGCCAACCGGATTATTTATGTTGGCAATGGGTCAGAACGATGTGTACCCAACAGCAGCCATGGTGTTGGCAACCTATCTTGTAAGTCGTTCATTGGCTTCAGCTGATGGCGCTCAACGTCGCCGCTATGGCTATTGGGCAATGCTTGCGCTTGGAGTTGGCGCATCGTTCAAGCTCGTGCCATTATTTTTGGTGCCACCATTAATTGTGCTATTGACTCGTTCATGGTGGCAAAGGCTCACATTATTTGGTGCGAGTTTGTTGCCCTTTTTACTGATGAGCTTGCCATTTATTAGCACAAAAGCCTATGTGCAAGGGGTTTTGTTCAACCCTGAGGGAACTCGAATTTTTGATCAAGTGGCGTTATTTGGTCAGCCAAACTCGCTGTTTTTGCTTAGTTATAGTTTATTGTTGCTCTTTTTGCTGCTGTATCAACGGCCTTGGGTCGCCGATACAGCCTGGTGGGTGAGCACGGCAAGCTTGGCAATTTTTTTCCTGTGGATTAAAATTCCGTTTTATTGGCTGTATTGGCTCGCGCCATTTGTGATTATTGGCGTGCTGCGCTTGAAGCGGGCTGCTTTGGGCTTGTGGATTGGATCTGAGCTAACCTTTGGCCTGACGCTGCTGCATAGCCATCGCGAACTAAATCTTAACTTGTTCTTTCGTTTGATTCCAGAATGGCAATTTATCAACCCGATTCATGCCTTGGCGCTGCGCTCGGAGTTGTTAAGCCAGCTTTTGTCACGGCTGCGGCTGGTGGCCGAAAGTATGCAATTAGCAATTTTGATTAGCCTCATTGTATTGGCCGTGATCCATATTTATCATGGTCGTCAGCGCCCAATCAAGCCAATTCTACGGCTGCATCGGCTTGGCCTGAGCCTCATGCCTGCGGCAATGCTTGCGACAATTCTGCTGACTTTTGTGTGGATGGCGCGCAGCAATGCGATTCGGCCCCGCGAATTTGGCGCGCTGACCAATGTTGTGATGCTGGATTCTCAACAACCATTTATTCAAGGCAGTTTGCAGCACGATCAGCCACTATTAACCGGTTTTGCACTTAGTTTGGCTCAAATTCCGCCAGCAAATGCTCAGCTCCAAGGCTGTGTCGTAGTCGCGACGATTGAGCATTGTGCGCCGCTGGTTGTTCCGGGTGAAGCAGTTTGGGAAACTGCGGGTTATACCGTGTTTAATCCACCGCTGGCAATTCCAGCGAACCAGCCGCTAACTGTCACGCTTAAAACGCTTGACCCGACCGTTCCTGTGGCGATTCACTATCGTTGGAAGCGCCAAGTGCTGCAGTTAGCAACGACCCAACTTGAGGGCAGTTTGCCAATTGTGGCAATGGAACAGGCCCAATTTGCCAAGGGTTGGCAATCGTTTAGGCCGTTTATTAGCTGATGATTTGCTTTTTTGTGCTATTTGGCTGACGATAACCAGTATCGGATTATTGTTCGTCGCCAATCTGATCTTGCCAGCTACGTACCAAGGGCGTTGGAATCACTGGAAATTGGCACGAAAATCAAAATAACATTGTGATATAATGAACACAGTAGCGCGGAAAGGAACTGACTATGGCTATTCTGTTGGCGAAGTCGCCACTCTCTGATATTGCTGAAAAAGTTGAAGCAGGCGAACGCCTCTCGTTTGAAGATGGGCTGCGTTTGTATCAAACTAACGATATTTTAGCGTTGGGTAAATTGGCCGATACGGTGAATCGCCGCAAAAATGGCGATGTGGTGTATTTCGTGCAAAATCACCGCATCACACCAACCAATGTTTGTGCTTTTCACTGTAATTTTTGTTCATTCCGCCGCAATGGCAACGAACCTGATGCCTTTGTGCGTACTCCTGAACAAATTATCGATCATGTTGGGCGTTTGTTTAGCGAACGTACCCGCGAATTTCATATTGTCGGCGGTTTAGTGCCGGATCTTGATGTTGAATATTACGCTGATATTATCCGTGAATTGAAGGATCATTATCCAAATGTTCACGTTAAAGCCTTTACGGCAGTTGAAATTGATTATATGGCGCAAATTTCGCATTTGGATTGGCGCACAACGCTTGAGATTCTGCGCAAAGCTGGGCTTGATGCCTTGCCTGGTGGTGGTGCTGAAATCTTCCATCCTGATGTTCGGCGTAAAATCTGCCCTGAAAAGGTTGATGGCGATGGCTGGCTAGAAATTCATGGCATTGCCCACGAACTAGGCATCAAAACCAATGCCACAATGCTCTATGGCCATATCGAAACCCTTGAACAACGGGTTGATCACCTTTTGCGCCTGCGCGAACAACAAGATAAAAGCGGCGGCTTTGTAACCTATATTCCGCTGGCCTTCCACCCTGAAAACAACAATTTGGGGCGGGTCAAAAAGCTCGATTGGACAACCGGCTTTGAAGATTTGAAGAATTTGGCGATTGGCCGTTTGTTGCTTGACAACTTTGCCCACGTCAAAGCCTATTGGATCTCGCTCACGCCTCGCTTGGCGCAGGTCGCCTTGTCGTTTGGAGTTTCCGATGTTGACGGCACCGTGATCGAAGAAGAAATCTATCATGCTGCTGGTGCTAAAACCGAACAAGGAATCTCACGAGCAGAATTAGTCCATCTTGTGACGACTGCTGGCAAAACAGCGGTTGAACGTGATGCGCTCTATAACCACATTGCTGTGAACTAATTGCAGGGTTCCAAGCGTTTGCTTGCAGCCTTGCTTATCGCGTGAGTCGTCTAGCGTACTCACGCTTTTAAATTTTATGCTTGGTGTAATTGATTATCTCAATACGCAACCGATGGATTATGGCATTACCGAGCGCTTGCCGGCATGTGCCAGTCCAACGAGGGGTGCCAACAGCGATTAACGCGGCGGTATTACGCGGCGAGGTTGCGGTTGCGCCAATGTCGGTTTATGAATGGGCGTTGCATGCTGATGAGTTGTTGGTGGTGCGCGATTTCTCAATTGCCACGATTGGCGCAGTCAATAGTGTCAATCTCTTCTCGTGGGCAGCTGATCCACGGCAGCTTGATCGGCAGCCAGTTGCGCTAACCACTGATTCAGCAACCAGCATTAATTTGCTCAAGGTGCTGTGTGAGCGCCACTATCGGATTCAGCCTGAATGGCGTTCGATGGCTTCGAATCTTGATGCGATGTTGGCTGAATGCCAAGGCGCATTGATGATTGGCGACAAAGCCTTGGTCGAAGCTACAGAGCGACGACATTTGGATGAGCGCGGCTTGCCCTACTTTTTTGATCTTGGTGATGAATGGCTGAAACTCAGCGGCTTGCCGTTTGTGTTTGCCGTGTGGGTGGTGCGGCGCGATCAGGCCGAGGCTGTGCGCACTGCGGGCATTGTGCCAGCGTTGCGGGCTGCCAAAGCCGAAAATTTAACCCGCATTGATCAACTTGCCCAGTTGTATGCGCCACGAATTAGCGTATCGCCAGGGGTGTGTGCCAAATATCTGCGCGATTTGCGCTACCACTTAACCTCAGTAGATTTAGAAGGCTTGCACACCTTTTTGCGCTATGCGGTGCCAAGTTTTCAGCCAAGCCACTTGGAGTGGTTTAGCGAATAAGCGTTCCCTCACCCCCCGCCCCCTCGCCCACTGCACGCGGGCGAGGGGGATCATTCATCCAGAGCTCAAATGAATCTAGAGAACAGGCTGAGGCGATCTCGCCCACTGCACGCGGGCGAGGGAGAGCCGTCGTTTAATGCCCATGAATCATGGGAAAACCACCAACTTAAGCCCCTCGCCCGCGCCACGGGAGAGGGGTTGGGGTGAGGGAACGCTTTAAAACCTACCCTTTGAAAGGAGGGCTGGGCTTTGACTGCTAATCCCTCGTTTACTCCATCTTGCGAATGGCAAAGATTGTTTGTAATTCGCGTTTACCTTTGAGCTGCACTGGTTCTAGCTCCTCAAGCTGACGTTTGTGCTGCTGCAAGCGTTGGGCTAATGGCTGCGTAATAATAATTTGGCCTGCTTCGGCAATCGCCACCAAGCGGCTGGCCGTATTAACCACATCGCCAATCACGGTGTAATCCATACGTTGAGCCGAGCCAATATTGCCAACTACCGCGCGCCCACAGCTCATGCCAATGCCTAAGCCTATTGGATAGCCAAAACTGGCTTGCCATTCAGTTTGCAAGCTGGCAAAGGTTTGTTGCATATCAATCGCAGCATTCATAGCCCGCTCGGGATCATTCGGCAATGGCCGCACTGAGCCAAAGACCGCCATCAAGCCATCACCCAGAAACTTGTCAATAATCGCATCATAGCGATACAGCACAGCAGTCATTTCATCAAAAAAGCGATTGAGAATTTGCTTGACCAGCACCTGCGGCGCGAGATTTTCGCTGAGCGCCGTAAACCCACGCAAATCGGCAAATAGCACCACAATATCGCGCTCGCTGGCTTCGCCAAAACCTCCCTCGCTCAGTAATTGCTCAACCAATGTTGGGGCCATATAGCGTTGCAAATCGGCACGTAGCCGTTCCAATCGTTGCGATTGCAGCTGCTGGTTTTCCAATGCTTGGGCAAATAACGTGGCTAGGGTTTGCAATAAATTACGTTCATTCGAGCGCCAGCTATATTGGGCATCAGCAGGCCGAATTAATAAGAGGCCTTGCAACCGTTCGGCACTATACAACTGCGCGACCACAACCGTGCTAATATTAGCTTGACGTAATGCTTGGCCAAGTGGCGACGCTTGTTGATCCTTGAACAGTTGTACCCGGCTATCATCGAGGCTGGCCATAAGTTCGGGCAACGCTGGCAGTTGTTTGAGCCACGGCTGCGGATAGGCAATGCTGCGGGTGATGTGGCGCTGATCGGGATTGATGAGCAGCAACATACTTTGCGGAGCCTGAAACATTGCCGCAACCTGCTGCATAATTTCTTCGAACGGTGGCTCGCTAGTGCTACTGGTCATTTGCAGCGCAATTTCGTTGACCCGATTGAGTTGCTGAATATATTCTTGTTCGCGCAAAAAGAGTTTGGCATTATCTAATCCGACGGTTAGTTGTACCGCAATTGCGCCTAAAATCGATTGCGTCAGGCCATCTAAGGCGCTGGCATCGCTATGGCCAATCACAAGCAGGCCTTGAATGCCTTCGTGAGTATGCAGCGGTACGATCAACTCGGCCACAATTTGCGGCTCTGCCCATTGATAATTTAAACAAAACTGCTCGATATTGCTACTCAACCAGGTTTGATACTGCTCCAAGGCTTGCAAAACCCGTGGATCAAGGCTAAGCGTTTGGTTATAGGGGTTGTGGGCGAAATTATGAGTGCCGGCGCGCAAGATAAATTCGTGATTATGTTTGAGCAAAATCGCCACGCTGTTGAAGCCAAAACTATGGCGTACCAACGAAGCTACCAAGCGTAACAATTGATCGGGAGTCATCAATTCGGCAAAATTGCGGCCTAGCTCAACCAGCAATTGCAATTGGTTTGCGCGGGTATGCTCACGCGCAAACAGCCGATTGTTGTTAACTGCCGTCGTGCCATGATTGGCAAAGACCTCTAGGGCTTGAATGGTGGCCAAATCAGGCGTGCTCAGATTGTTGGGCAGATCGACGATCATCAAGCCAAGCAATTGTTGCGGGCTGCCCAATGGCACAAATAAATAATCGGCTTGTCGAATGCCTGTTGCGCCAAATGGCAGTTGATTGGTTTCTTCATCGTCGAGTTTGTAGCCCGAAGGCACAAAATAGGAGCGACTGATGCGGAATCGTTCGCGTAACAAAGGCACAATGCTTTGCTGAATTTTGGTATTCGTCCAGAGTTGCTGAATCTGCTCACGTTGAACCCCCGCTACGCCTTGGGCTGGCTCAACATCATCAATTCCAAACACATGAATAATGACTTGGCGAAAGCCCAACGAACGGTGAATCGCTTGAGCCAGCTCGTTTAACACATCGTGCAAGGGCAAATTCAGGCTTAAACGCTCGCCTACATTCAGCAATTCCTCAAGCATTTGCGAGCGCCGTTCAAGCAGGCTTTTTTGTTGCACGGTGGTTTGAAAAAGTTGGGCATGGATAAAGGCGGTAACGCTTTGATTGCCAATATTTTGGGCTAATTCGAGCTGATCTTGGGTAAAATAATTGCTACGGGTATGAGCTGCGGTAATCACCCCAATTACAATTCCTTGGTGAATTAATGGCACTGAGAGAATCGAGCGTGTGGTGTCGATCCGCCGATCAAGCGAGATCCAGCGTGGATCGCGGCCAGTATCGGCGATAATTAATGGTTTCATGGCCCGCATGACCCAGCCAGCCACCCCATCGCGAATCACCCGTTGGATGCTCTCGTTGTTGAGGGTTTCTTTGACTGATGAGGCATAAAACGGAGTATTATGGTCGTTTACAAGGATGATTGAGGTGCGGATTGCGCCTAATGCATTGGCCAATTGCAGCACCAAATCGCGCAAAATGCTATTAATATCCAGCGAGCTGTTGAGAATTTGGCTGATCGCATACAGAATATGCATTTGGCGGGTGGATTCTTCGAGGCCGCGGCGATTCTTTTGTAGCCGCATCATCACGCGCAAGCGGGCCAAAAGCTCAGATAGTTCGATTGGCTTGACCAAAATATCATCGGCTCCTGCATCGAGCGCCGAAACTTTGGTGCGCAAATCGCCAAGCGCCGTAATTTGAATAATTGGAATAAACGGAATTGCAGGATTACTCCGCAGATGGCGGGTCAAATCAACGCCATTCATGCCCGGCAACGAAATATCCAACAAAATAATATCGGGAGTAATCACCCGGACAAATTGCAAAGCTTCTTCGCTGCTGTTGGTCAGCGATACCCGATAGCCAGCATCACGCAGCAGCAATTGAAACATGCGGCTAATACTGAGGTCGTCCTCGACGATTAATACGTGGCCATTGCTTGCATCAGGCATGGGAGTTCTCCATTGCGTCGCTGCCCACCATTGTACGAGGTGTTATGGCGTTTGACAATGGCATAAAGCGAAGTACGATCATAGGGCACCCAATTTTATAGCTATCCGGCGGTGCCTATGGAGGTTTCTTGTGAGTAAACATGTTGTCGTTTATGGTCGAACCAGTTTTTGCCCTGATCTTGCGCGTTCGCAACGCTTTTTAGAGGCCAATAAAGTAGCCTATACCCAAATCAATATCGATCAAGATGCTGATGCGGGAGCATTGGTCGAAGGTTGGGTTGGTTATCGCAGCGTGCCCACGATTGTAATCGCCGCTGCTGGCAGTAATCTGCCATTCGAAGCGCCAGCACCATTGCCAGCAGGCCGCGAAGCCCGCTCGTATGATCGTGGCACGGTTATCACCGAACCAAGCGACGAAGCCTTAACCGGTTTCTTGAAGCGCAACGGTCTGTTGAGTTAAACGTATTTTGAGTGAGGTTGAGAGGCGAAGGTTGGCGTGAGAGCCAGCCGATGAGAAGGTTTTAGCTTTGCTCGCTTTGGCTACGATAGGGCAGCCCTGCTATGACCACACCCAATAGATTACAATGGACAGCCGAGGTTGTGCATAGCCTCTTAAACTATCCGCAACGACTTTTGGATCAGCCTGATTGGGCGCTGGTTATCACCCAACTTGGTGGGATGCGCCAATTGCGCCAACAGCTTTTAACTTACCCGCTTAAAACCAAAGAGTTGCGCTTGCTGAATGTGCTGATCAGCCATCCCGAAGCCTCGGTCGACTATTATTGCGATGTTTTAGCGATTCATCCCGCCACGTTTCATCGTCAGCAGAATGCGCTTTGTCAACGGCTCAGTGGCTTATTGCCATTGCCCCAACTTGATACCACCCCATCAGTAGCGACTGACGATTGCTGGCAACGCTCAAAAACGAGCTTTATTGGACGAACGCTTGATCTTGAACGAATTCAATTATTATTTGATCAAGGCTGCGAGTGGATCAGTTTGATCGGCGCTGCTGGCATGGGGAAAACGCGTTTGGCCTTGGAAATGAGTCGGCGCGTTGGGCCAAGCTTTCGTGACGGCATGTGTCTGCTGCATTTGAACAATCAGCTTGATCTGGCTAGCCTTGCCCAGCATTGTTTGGCGCAACTAGAGCTTGATTCACAGGCCGCTGAGCCGCAACAAACCCTTCAGTATTATTTTGGTTCACGCCATCTGTTGCTTATTTTAGATAATTTGGATCAGCCTGAGCATGCGCAATGGTTTATTGCTGTGTTGCAAGCAGCGCCGTTTGTGCGGGTGATATCAACTGGCAGTCAGCGTTTGCATGTGCCGCATGAACGCTTGCATCATGTTGAGCGATTGGGTTATCCGCCACGTGATGATCAAAATCCGGCAATTGATGCCTACCCAGCCTTGCAACTTCTGGTTGAGCGATTAAGCGCATTTCAGCCGGTTAATTTAGCTGCTGCTGAACAATTCGCTTTGCTGACCAAGCTCTGTTATTTGCTGGCCGGGCAACCGTTAGCGCTCGAATTGGCGGCGAGCCTCATTGCAAATTATGGTTTGGCGACGCTTAGCACAAAACTGCAATCACTTTATACAAGCGCTGCCGATGTTTTGCCGGCGCTGATTAAGTGGAGCTATGCTGCGCTGCAACCAACGACCCAACAGCTTTTAGTAAGGCTGGCTGGTTTGCCGCAGCATGCGCATCAGCCCGAAATTTTAGTACGCAATGGCTTCTCGGCTGAGGTGATTCATGCTGGTTTGCTTGAAGCGCAAGCCAACCATGTGGCGCTGGATTGGGCTGATTGGATTATGTTGCCAAGTAGCGTTCAGCATGCAATCGCAAACCCTGAGATTGAGATAGGTTCTATTCATTAATTCCGTGGCTAGCATTCAAGCTTATGAAAGAGCGTGATACCTCAATGAGCCAATCACTACCGTAATGCAACCATGCATTCGTAACGCTTAATCAACAATAATTTGACCAAGCTCATAGGTCGTTTGCTGTGGATTGAGCGCAATTCGCTCGCCGCTCAGTTCATACCAGCCAACAATCACCCTATAACGACCTGCTGGTAGGCTTGCTGGTAATGCCACTGCCAGCAGATCGGATTGGGGCTGGGCAATTGGCCAGAATTCGCTGCCAGGATTGGTTGGGCTATCGGTTTGGGCTACCACGTTGCCTGCTTGATCGAGCACATGGATAAAGCGAATCAGGGTTGGCAAGGCTTGTTGGGTTTGCCAGCGCAGGCCAATCAATAGTTGGCGCTCGGCATGGCTTGGTAATTCAAATCCAGTTAATTGAATACTATTTTGCCAAACAACGTTTATTTGTTGGCTAAATTGCAGTGGCCTATTTTCAATCTGCCACCAATCGCCAAGCTTTTGGTGCTGTAAGCCCAATTCAGGAATCGCTTGCAGCGCATAGACATGGCGACCTTGCGCCAACTGATCGCGAATCCGTTGTTGATCGGCCTGAAAGCTAAATTCAAGATCGGGGCGTTGTTGCTCAACCGCTTGGAGATAGCGTAAACTTTCGATGCTCCACCCATCGCCAATCACTAGGCTATTGGCGGCCAGTGGCTCGGCCAACCGCTGACGGGCAAGCTGTTCAAGCTGCTGCGTATGTGCTTGGTTAATCAGTGGCCATGTTTGCCACGCCAGCCATGCGCTCATGCCAACGGCGAAACCAACGCTCCAGCGCGGCCATGGCACATGCGCCAAACCAAACCCAATCAGCAAGGCTTGCACCACATACGCGCCCAGCCCAAACACCGCCAAATCATCGACGAAATAGGCTAAGCAAAAGCCCAAAATGCTGCAATAGCTACCACCAAGCAAGATTGCAAATGGCCGTTGTTGGTGCCAACAGTGCCACCAACCATAGCCAGCCAAGCCCAAGCCCAACCACGTTAATTGGGGGCCAAAAAGCGTTGTTTGCAGTTCAACCACGCGCTGCCAGCCTTGACTGAGTGCCCGTTGCGGATCAAACCATGCGCCGCCAGCGCTGCCAAGCAAATATTCGCCCAACAAAGCCCAGCCATTTTGCCAGGCTGGCGCACGCCAAACAAGGTACAAATAGGGCACAAAACTCAGACATCCAGCGCCGATTGCCAACAGCCATTGACCTAGACTTGGCCGTCGCTGCCAACATGCAGCAATTAGCATCCATGGCAGCAAAAAAACACTGCTGCGATGATGCCCAAGCATCAAACCTGCGGCTAGACCAAGCAGCCAAAAAGGCACCCGCTGCTGCCGCCAAGCAATAATCAGCCACATGGTGCTGACTTGGAGCAGCACTGCAAAGGCATAAATTTCGGCTTGGGTTGCTTGCTGCCAAAATGTTGCTGAGAACCCCAACACAGCTGCGCTTGCCCAAGCCCAACGTTGCGCAAGCCCAAGTTTGAGCGCGATGTGCGCCAAGATAGTTAAGCTGAGGGCGGCGGCAACAGCCGAAAATAAATTAACCCGCCAAGCGACGCTGCCAACCTGAATCACGCTGCTCCAAAGCCACGTTAGCATACTGTAAAGTGGGTAACCAGTGCTATGCGCGATATCAAGGGTTGGGCCAACCCGTTGAAATTCGGCGGTATCGCCGCCACCTAGCCCAGGCAGCAGGGTTATGCTGTAGAGCAGCAAGCTCAAGCCGAAAACGAGCAGTGAGTTGGTTTTTGTTCCAAGCCTTAATTGTTTAACCACAAATTGCATTATCTATCAATGTCTGCCTACTTCTCGGCTAGGATTATCGACTTGGCCTGCGAGGATGTCAAGCACGTGGTTCTGATTTATAGCGAACGTCGCAGCAGGTGAGCAGCGGATTTGCTCACCTGCTTGGGTTTGGTTAATTATCCAGCCATGAGGTGTAGATTATAGCTTTGGGCTAACTGCTGGGTTCGATCAAGCTCTTTGCTCAAGCCCAATTGTTGATACAACGCTGAGGATTGTTTGAGTGCATGGTTGGCGTCGGCATAGCGTTTGGTCTGATACAAAAGTTTGGTCAGATCGCGCCAAACTCGCGCTTCCATAAAACGATCTTGGATCGCTTGGCTGAGTTGGATTGATTGTTGCAGATAGCGCTCGGCCATGCCAAAATCTTGTTTGAAGGTTGCGACCCGACCGAGCAGATACACACCAAAGGGTACATGGCTCGTTTCCTCATAATGCAATACTTCTTGGGCGTAGTGTTCGGCTTCAGCATACTGATCGAGGCTTAAGTGGGCATCAGCCAAGGTCATCGTATTCAGTGAAATCCAAAAACGCGAATTGATCTGTTTGAAGAAGCTATAAGCCTGTTGGGCAAGCTTAATTGCTTCGTGAGGCTGGTTGATCGCCGCCAAAAAACAGGCCAAATTGCTTTGATTGCGGGCAACCCGTACATTGTTGCCAATCGAATGATAATAACGAATAGCAAAATCGAAATGCTCTACTGCCTCTGGATGTTCATGGCGTGCATGCACAATCGCCAAGCTAGCATGGGCGCGGGCTTGCAAGGCGTGATCGTTGAGCGTACAGGCATGCTCAAGCGCCGTTTGATAGCCTTGCAGGGCTAGCGCATAATTGCCTTGCTCATCGGCAATTTCGGCGCTGAGCAAGGCAGCGATAAAATGGGTTTTCGCGGCGGCCTGATGGGCAGCCTGAAAATCGCGTTCATGGTTCAGGTGCATCAAACCACGCTTAACATACAAGATCGCTTCTTGATGATGTTGATTGGTATCCAAAATGGTAATTGCCCGCTCATAGCTGTTCATTGCCTGCTCAATGTAGCCTTGGGCTTCCCATAAATCGCCTTCGAGCTGGCGAATATAGGCTCGCAGCGAATCGCTACCAGTGTGCGAAACTGCCGCTAAACCAGCGCGAGCTTGATCATAGCTGCCAATAAATCGGGCTAGCTCAGCTTGACCGATTGCAAGTGTTTGAGCTTCACGGGCGGGTAGTTGATCAAGCGGGATTAACTGCAACATCCGCAGCATGCGGCCAAAATAGCCAGCTCGAATTTCACTATGGCGCTGAGGAAACCACCAAATAATTGCTTGGGTATAATCGCCAGCGGCAATCGCATGTTCGGCAGCTAGCGTCCATTGACCCAGCAAGGCATGGACTTGAGCGGGCATGTTCATGCAATGGTTGGCGTTGTTCGCCACTTAAACTGTGCCAATAGTGCTTGCGCAATAATGGCCACAGCTCAAGTGTGTCGTGATAACCAGCTTGCAACAATTCATACTGTTCAAGTTGGTGTAGATCGTTGCTTGGCCATAGGCTGCGTGGAACCGGTTGCTGAAAGCTGGCCAGCAAGGTTAACAATTGTTGCGCGCTTGGGGCCAGCATGGTGATGATCCGCTCGATCAAATAGCTGACACCTGGATGGGCCTCAAGCATGGCACAAATTGCAGCAAGGCTACGCTCTTGCTGCATTAATATCATCACGATGCGCATGAGATGGGCATTTCCGGCAATCAGCGCCAGAAATTGCTCCCATGGATAATCGGGCTCAAGCGTCGTCGTCGCATCAAACCAGGCCCGAAATGCCAAACTATCCAAGGGTTCTAAGCTCATTACCGGCATATCATCGCTAAACACCCGATTGCCAATGATCAGCACATGCACATTGGGAATCGCGGCTAAAGCGCGCCAAAATGAGTGCAACGCGCTATGGTGTGGCTGCGGCTGCTTTATCATCACCTCGCTTTGATCAAGACAGAATAACGGTGCTGCTTGCAAGGTCGCGCAATCGCTGCGAATTAGGCCGAGCGCCACGTTGCTATTTTAATTTGCCGCCCTCGATAGCTAAATGCTGGGCGAGGTTATAGGCGCCATGATGTTGTAAGAATGCGCCGATCAAGGGCAAACAGCTCTCAACTTGGTCATTCAGGTCGGGCAGTAAGGTCAGCCAAAAAACTGGGCCTTGCCATGTAGTGGCAAGGGTTGCAGCACTGGCACTTTTGCCCACCCCAGTTGAGCCAATAATACAAACTTGCTGCTGAGTTTTGAGCGTTGTATGAGCTTCTGCCAGCCATTGATCGCGGCCATACAATTGAGTTGGCACTGGTGGCCGCTCTAATTGGAGCGCTGGTTGCAAAATGCTCAACAAACAGTCAGCTGCTTGATCCAAAATCAACGGCAGCCGATCCTTCATATCGCGATGGAAGGTTGCTTTGGCCAAACCAAGCTCATCAATCAGCACATGGACTGGCAGTTTATGTTCGTGTAAAAAGCGCCAATAGACTAAGCGTTGGTCGCGATTACCAGCCCGTAGTTGTTGTAAAACCTCAGCCAAGTTGTGGGCTTGTTCGGGTCGAACTTGGGTTTCGCCGAGGAGGGCATAGGCCACCACCAGCTGGATAATCTGACCGCGTTGGCGTTCACTTGGATACGCGCCATACAGATCATACCAATGACCAAGCAAGGCTGGGGTTGCCAATGGTTGAATCACACCAAGCTGGGTAGGCTGATCAAACTGGTTGAGTACAGTGCGTAAGATTGGATTAAAAACATGGGTCATTCCACACTCCTCGTTAATCTAAAGCAGCCGATCTTTTGGCTCGCTTGGCCTCATGTGAGACTTTTTTGGGGCAGAATGAGACTTTTTTGAGCCACAAGCCCGCTATACTGAAAGCCAAGTGATTCAATTGTGATTAGGGAGGCTACAGATGCGGCATATATTGATATTAACAGTTCTGATCAGCCTGATGGGTTCATTATTGCTCAATCAACCCAATCAAGTTAAGGCTAATACGCCACCTCCGCCTGCAGGTTGCGGGTTGGCAGGCGTTGACCTTTCAACTCCAAATACATGGATGGCAGTTTGGGATTTTGAGACGACTAATGGCTGTTTGGTTCAGCTTGGTACGCCTCAAATTCCAAGCGAAGATCCACCAATTTTGTCGATGACGACAATTGCTTGTACGGTTACTGGGGTCGTCGATTTTACCCCTGCGGATTATGCCCGCTTTCAAGGCAATGGCTATCTTTCGTGTGAGCTTGATTTACCAAACACACTGCTACAGAGCTATGCTGATTTCTGGACCTATGCGCAAGTACAATTTAGCACAAATGGCGATCATCCACTCTTATATCACCCTGATGCTCGGATGAATGTTGATGTTAATGGGCTGTATGGCAATCTCCACTGGGAATATCGCCATACTAACAATTTATTTGAATCGAACATGATTGGGCGCTTCCGCCTAACTAGCGATAATCGCATGGTTGTTGGTCAATGTTCAAGCTCATTGCTTGCTTGTCCAATTAGCCAATCATCACCTTATGCCGGTTATGGCAAAGTCCATGGCGATACAACCTATGGCAACACTAGCCAAACGATGGTTAAATTTCGCACTAGTGCTGCAACCTTGATCATTGGCTATAACCCAGATACCAATGAGTATCTAAATGGCAAGTTGGGGATGATGATTATCGATCCT
Organism: uncultured Chloroflexia bacterium; assembly: GCA_963767035.1. GTDB lineage: Bacteria > Chloroflexota > Chloroflexia > Chloroflexales > Herpetosiphonaceae > Herpetosiphon. Next base: position 252,540 of record CAVYBW010000001.1, read on the forward strand.
TATGGCAAAGACCCTGAGCCAACGGTGATCAATCCTGATCCAACTCCAACCGTAACGCCAACGCCGCCAATTCCACAATAAGCCGCTATTAACTTAACGAAGCACAAGCCACTAGGTGTAATCCTAGTGGCTTATTCGCGTTTGTGCCTCACGCCGCTCGCTTATTTGCTCATCCCTGACCTAAACGTGGCATGAATTCCATCAGGGTTGTATGGATATAGTTCAATTCTGGCGATTGCGTATCCCATAGCTCGCCCGCTGTGGCGTTTGACTCCCACGAAGTATCCATTTCAGTCGCTTGATAGACCCACCAAAGATTCTGCCATGGATCGACGAAGCGCGAGAAAAGCTCGCCATAGATCGGGGTTGGTTGGGTCACAATCGTTGCGCCATGGGCCACCGCAGTCTGCAGGGTTTGCCCAACATCCGCAACATAAATTTGCAAAAAGCTTGGTGTCCATGGCCAACCTGGCTTGCGATCAACCACCATCAAGCTCGAATCGCCAATCTTCAACTCCGAATGCAACACTAGCCCATCGGTGTCGATCGTATGGGCGGCATCAACTGCTTGCGCCCCAAAGACTGCTTGCAAAAACTGCGTAAAGCGTATTGCATCGTTACTAATAATAAATGGATTGATCGTGGCATAGCCTTGTGGTACATAGCCCATGATCCTGCTCCTTACTAATTGATAGCAGTAGCATATAGTAGAATTAGGCTAGAATTGGCCCTAATTTGGAGCAAGCCTATGTATTCGCCAACCACACGCCTTTTGGCGGTGCTCGAACTCCTCCAATCGCGGCAGCAAATCAGCGGAGCCGAGCTAGCCCAACGGCTGGAAATTCATCCCCGCACAGTTCGCCGTTATATCCAACAACTGCAAGATATGGGCATTCCGGTCGAGGCTGAGCGTGGAATCTATGGTGCCTATCAGCTCAAAGCTGGCCATCGGGTGCCACCACTTTTGTTTAGCGAAGCGGAAACGCTGGCGCTGAGTTTAGGCCTATTAACGATTCGCGGCCTGGATTTTCCGGTTGATCGGGCGATTGTTGAAACTACCTTAGCCAAACTTGAACGAGTGCTACCCGCTGGTTTAGTGCAGCATGCTCGGGCGATTCAGGCAGCAATTAGCATTCAACATGGCTTTCGATCGCAGCGAATTGAGCCTACTTGGTTGATGCAGTTGAGTTTGGCGGTGCTCCAACAACAGCACGTTCAGCTTGAATATTGCTCTGCTGCCGAGCAACGAACCGAGCGCACAATCGAGCCATATGGGATTGTATTCAACGAAGGTGCATGGTATGTCGTGGGTTATTGCCATTTGCGCAGTGCCATTCGCAGCTTTCGCTTAGATCGGATTCGGGGGATGACCCAGTTAAGTTCAAGCTTCGAGCGCCCAGCGGCGATCAATATTGGCGCTACGGTCTTGGCGGTGTTGAATGCAGCCGATCAATCAGCCGAGGTTGAGGTTTTGCTCAATACAACCTTGGCCAAGGCGCAACAGGCTATTCCAGCTGACATGGGTAGGCTCGAAGCCACACCGCAGGGCGTGATCTTTCGACGTGCTGCGGTGCATTTAGAGTGGGTGGCATTTTTGTTGCTGGAACTTGATTTTCCGGTCGTGGTGCTGCAACCGCCTGCCTTGCGTCAGCAACTCCAGCGCATGGCAACCAAGGCTTTGGCCATGCTTGAGCCGTATGATTCTAACCAAACTAGTGCTACCCAAAGCCTATGATAGATGGATCGCAGCCAACCCGAGGAATTGATGAAAGGAATGATTAATGCAGTTTCCTTTGACGCGCTATCGCCGATTACTGAGCACCTATTTGCGGCCCCAGCGTGGGCGGGTGCTGGGTTTGGCTGGGTTGGTCTTTGGGGGCATTGCCTTGCAATTGTTCAACCCACACATTATGCGCCAATTTTTGGATGCGGCTTTAGCTGCGCAACCGTTGGAACAATTAACTCAACTGGCACTACTTTTTATGGGCCTAGCCTTTGGACAACAACTTTTAGCTTTGGCCGCAGTCTATCTCAGCGAACATATTGGCTGGACGGCGACCAATGCCTTGCGTGCCGACTTAACCGCCCATTGTTTGGGCTTGGATAGCCGCTTTCACGACGTCAAAACCCCAGGCGAGTTGATCGAGCGCATCGATGGCGATATTACCACCTTGGCAAATTTTTTCACCCAGTTCATCATCCAATTAGTGGGTAATGGCTTGTTGCTGGTGGGAATTATTGTGATTTTAGGTTTGGAGGATTGGCGGGTAGCTGTAGGTTTGGTCGTGTGTGTTGCGGCAGGAATCAGCCTTTTGCAAAAAATGCAGCGGGTTGGTGTGCCACGCTGGGGCGAATCACGCCAAGCCAGTGCCGAGCTTTTTGGCTTTTTAGAAGAACGTTTGGCTGCTACTGAGGATATTCGCTCAAGTGCAGCCCGCAACTATGTGCTGCAACAGCTTTATCGCCAGATGCGCAGCTTGTATCACAAAACCCGCAACGCCGAGTTGGCTACCGCGTGGCTCTACAATGCTGGTCAATCGATGTTTATTCTTGCCAGCGGCTTGGGCTTGGGTATTGGCATCTACCTCTATCAACACCAGCAAACCACGATTGGCGGTGTGTATCTGATTACCGCCTATATTGGCTTGCTCACGACGCCGCTTGATCAAATTTTGCGCCAAATTCAGGAGTTTCAAAAAGCGAGCGCAAGCATTATTCGGATTGATCAGTTGCGCCAACAACAAGCTTCGATTGTTGATGGAACCGCCGCAACTATTCCACAGCAGGCGCTTGATCTTCAGGTCGATCAGGTGTCGTTTGGCTATGGCGCTGCTGCCCCGGTTTTACAATCACTCTCGTTTACGCTGCCAGCAGGCCAGATTTTAGGGGTGTTGGGGCGCACTGGCAGCGGCAAAACCAGCCTGATTCGGCTCTTGTTACGCTTGTATGATCCCCAACAAGGCTGCATTCGTTTAGGCGGCACCGATATTCGTACTACCAAGTTAAGTGATTTACGGCGCTCAATTGGCTTTGTAACCCAAGAGGTGCAACTGTTTCACGCGAGCGTGCGCGATAATCTGCGCCTGTTTGATCACACCATCGCTGATGAGGTATTGCTCGATGCTGTAGCAACCCTCGGCTTAACACCCTGGCTGAATAGCCTTGAGCATGGCTTGGATTCAATCATTCAGCCGAATGGGCTTTCGGCTGGTCAAGCCCAACTTTTAGCCTTTGCGCGAATTCTGCTCAAAAACCCGCGCTTGATTATTCTTGATGAAGCGTCATCGCGGCTTGACCCGGCCAGCGAGGCAATTGTCGAACGGGCCTTAGATCGGCTGCTTGCAGGGCGCACAGCGATTATGATTGCCCATCGTTTGGCCACATTGCAACGGGCTGACATGATTTTAGTGCTTGAAGCTGGCAGCATTCGCGAGTTTGGCCCACGTCAGGCATTGTTGCAAAATCCCCAATCGCAGTATAGCCAACTTGTGCAACGGGGATTAAATGAGGTGTGGGTATGAAGCCTTGGCAATTTATGCTGCGTTTGATGCGCTATCGGCCTGGCCTCTACAGTTTTGGCGTATTCGTTTGGAGCGTCTTTTTTATGTGGCCCTTAGTGCCTGGGTTGATCAATCGGGCGATTTTTGATCACCTGAGTGGCTCAGCTCCGGCAGTATTAGGCATCTGGACGCTGCTAGCGCTCTTGATCACCAGTGAAATCAGCCGCCGCTTATTAACCCAACTTGGCACAGCGATGGATATTGCGGTGCAATACAACATTGCGGGTTTATTGCGCAAAAATATGCTCAAGCAAATTTTGGCTCTGCCAGGAGCACAAGCGTTATATCAATCATCGAGTGCTGCCATCAACAGCTTCCGTGATGATGTTGAAGAAATTCTGACCTTCAGCATTTGGCTGCTCGATGTGCTGGGCCATGTGTTGTTCAGCATAGTTGCGCTGGGAATTTTACTGAACATCGATCAGCGCATAACGCTGGTCATTTTGATTCCATTGTTGATTGTAGTTTCGGCTTTTACAGTTGCCAACCAACGGATTCAGCGTTTTCGCAAGGCCAGCCGAGCTGCGACAAGCAATGTTTCAAATTTTCTTGGTGAAATGTTTAGCGCAATCCAAACGATTAAAGTTGCCAACGCCGAATCAGCAGTAATCGGCCATTTTCAGCAACTCAACGATCAACGGCGACAGGTCATGGTTAAAGATCGAGTTTTTACTGCGCTGCTCAATGCTGTTTATGCCAATACAATTAGCCTTGGCACCGGCATGATTTTGCTGTTGGCTGGCGAGTCGATGCGAACTGGCAATTTTAGTGTTGGCGATTTCTCACTGTTTGTCTATTATTTTGCGATGGTGACCCGTTTGCCCTCGCTCATTGGTTTGCTCCTGACCCACTACAAACAGGCAGGTGTTTCATTTCAACGCATGCAAGATTTATTGAAAACTGCTCCAGCGGCAGCCTTGGTTGAACATGGACCAATTGCGCCCGACTCGCCTGCCGATTTTAGCCCAACCAACGTCTTGCCAAACTTGCAACGACTCACGGTACAAAATCTGAGTTATTGCTATCCGCAGAGCCAAGCGGGTATTCAAGCGATTAATTTCAGCATCGAGCGCGGCCAATTTGTGGTTATTACAGGCAAGGTTGGCGCTGGCAAAACCACCTTAGTACGGGCATTACTAGGGCTGGTGCCAGCAACCGGCACAATTACCTGGAATGATCAGCAGATCGAATACCCTGACGAGCAATGCATTCCCCCAAACTGTGCCTACACTCCGCAAGTGCCACGCTTATTCAGCAGTTCGCTGCATGAGAATATAAGCCTCGGGTTGGAGCTAAGCGCCACGCAAGTAGACCAAGCAATTAAAACCAGCGTGCTTGAACCAGATTTAGCCAAATTGCCCGATGGCCTAGCAACCGAACTTGGGGCACGCGGCGTGCGCTTATCGGGTGGCCAACTTCAACGAGCGGCATTGGCGCGCATGGTGGTGCGTTCAAGCCAATTAATGATTGTCGATGATTGTTCCAGTGCCTTGGATGTGACCACCGAGCAACAACTTTGGCACGGGCTGCGCCAATTGCCAACAACTTGGCTGGTGGTTTCGCATCGCCGAGCAGTGCTGCGGCTTGCCGATTGGATCATCGTGATTGATGCTGGCCGGATTGCTGTCCAAGGGCGCTTGGATGATCTGCTACAACATTCGCCAGCTATTCAGCAACTATGGCAAACTGAACCTGCCAGCGATTAATCAGCAGCTTGCTTGTTCATCTGAATTAAAAGCCACGTATGAATTGCTTCGGCAAGCTGCACATTTTGCTCCAAATAGCGCAAAAGCAGGTCACTATAGGCTTTTTGCGCTGGATCGATTTGTGCTTGATCAGTATGTGCAACAATCTCACGCATCAAATAGAGCGCAGCGTTGGCCCGATAGCGTAGTTCGTGGTCAATTTCCGCAATTAATTCGCGGTCTGAACATGTTTGCCAATCCACTTAAAACCCCTTTCTAGCCACCAGATTGTAGCTTTTAGCGTTGGTAATGCTAACAGATGACGCCAAAACTGTGTGATTAAGCACAGATCGGTTAAAGAATTGTGACGTGTTCTCCTGTGGTGGTCGACTCTTAACTTATTCTCATCTGATTGCCAGCTATACTGCATACATCGATAACAAACAACGTTCGAACAGCGAATCGATAGACATAAACAATATTACGCAGCGGCTCGACAAACAACAACGTTCACATATAGGGGGATGTTATGAAAGCCTTACGTTTGTTTCCTAAACTGGTCATCGTCGTCGGTATCATCTTTGCATTAGGCGGAGTGGCTACGACCGGTGCTGGGATCTATATCAATAATTTTGTTGGCGATAAATTAGCTGCTCAACAAATTACGACACCCGAAGATGCATCGATTCCAAATACGCCAGTGACCGATATTGCAACTGCCTTGAGCATGGCCGACATTATTCAACACCACGCTGCTGACAGCTCAAAAGGTTTGTCATATGCGCAAATGGGCCGATTCTCGACCCCAGATGGTGAACCAGCTGGCACGAATAGCGCCGATGAAGCATTGAAAGATGCCAACGGCAAACCAGTTGCAAACCAAGCCCGCAATACCCAATTGACGGCTGCTGGGCTGGTAACGTCGCTGAGTCTTTCAGCAATGGCGATTGGTGCTTCGTATGGCGCAATTGCCCTTGGAATTGGCTTCTTGGTTCTTGGCATCGTGATTACGGGGCTTGGTTATGCCTTACTTGGCTTGATCACTCCCGCAGTTGCTCAACGCTTCGGCCTCCAACCTGTAACCGAATAAATTTGTAATTCACTCAAAGGGCGACAGTCTATCAGGACTGCCGCCCTTTTTATTTTTAAACTGCGATTAGGTTGCTGTTCAGATCGACTGAGCATTAGCCAAATTCAAGACTGCAAATGGTTCGCCAAAAGGCTGTTCGGCGGTTTCGACAAATCCCAATGATTGATACAAGCGGCGCGCCACATGATTCGCGTCTTCATAGCTTACGCCGATTGTTGTACCACCAGCTGCCCGAATTGCTTCGATGACTTGCTGAAGTGCCTTTCGGCCATAGCCGCAGCCTTGGAATTGGGCATCAACCAAGAGTCGTAGAATTCCCCAACCATAAACTGGATCATGGCCATACATCACAAATCCGACCATTGTTTGATCGGCATAGATCGCTTGGGTCAGCCAATTTGGCTCAAACCGCGATTGCACCAACGATGCTGCGGTACTGGCGACAAACTTGGTTTGATGGGGCGCGACGGTTAATGCCAGACAAGCGCGGGCATTTGCAAGCGTGATTGGACGAAGCGTAATTGTTGCGTTAGGAACAACCCGCTGTGGCAGCGGCAATGCAGCTGTGACAATGCCCGCTGCATCAGTTTCTACGCTGCTCCAGCCAAGTGCTGCCAAAAACTGCGCAGCAACATGATTGCTCGACGAATAGTCTGTATAGAGCTGCTGAATTGCATATGAATAGTTGTGTTCTGCTACCAGCGCAGCGATTGTTGCCCGGCCATAGCCGCGCCGCCCAAATTGCGGTGCAATCACCAAATCATATAACCACCAGCGCCCATCAGCGAGCGAATAGCCCGTTACTACGATGCCAACAAATTGCTTGGTTACGCTATCCACAATTGCCCGCAGCTGCGCATTTGGCACGATCGCGGCTCGGGCACATGCGATCGTTACTGCGGCTCGATGATCAGCGATGGGATTGGCGGCTTGAACTTGGGCCAAAGTTTCGACCATGGTCAGGGTTAGTGGTTGGAAGTTAATGTGCCATGCTCCTGCTCCTTTGTAGACCCGATCCAACAAAAAGGGGACGGCATCAACAGACCCGTAGGTCTATTTGATGGCCGTCCCCAAGTTATGGTGGTCGGAATTCAATTTTATCGGCTGATTATTGTCAGCAGCACTATCCTAGCTTGAAAGCAACGGTTGTGTCAAGCATTCGATCACGTTGCCGCATCCTGTTTTGGTTCAGGAGTCTATCAGCCAGCATTCAGCGCTTGCTCATCGTGATCGAGCTTTGGCGCTCTATACTTGAGCTATCACAAATTGTAGTTGCAAGAGCGAGGATATTGAATGCGCCGATTGATTATGCTGATTAGTCTAGTCACGATGGTTGGTTGTACCCAGCAAGCTTCTAATCCTAGTAATCCTAGGAGCACTCCTGCGCCGCAGTTGGCCAACCGACCGTCAACCCAGGCTACGCCAGAAACGCTCCGTGCGCCAACGATGCTGCCAACGAGCGTTGCTACACTACTGCCCACCGCTATCGGCGAGCGTGCTACGCCAACCACCCAACCGCAGAGCACCAACACGCCCGTTGCCGCACCACCGTTTAGCGCACCCATCGATTTAATTATTGCCTCGATCAATATCAGCCGCACGAAGATTATCATTTCTCAGTATTATGGCGATGGCGAGGTCAGGCAACTCTATGAAATACCATGCTTTGCTGAGGATGGTTGTTATACTGTTAGTATTTATGCAATCCCTCACCGCCGCCAAGAGTTTGCGCTCAAAATCGATGCAAGAGGTACGCGCTTGTATCTGGTCAATCTCGAAAAGCAAACCCATAGCCAAATTGCCGATGACATTCTTTCGTTTACAAGCAGGGTTGTTGCTGCTCCCGATGGCAATACCATAGCCTTTCTGAGGGTTTGGCCCGAAATGCGTCATGCAGCTCCGATGAATGAAACCGCAATCTGGGGCTATAACCTGATAACCAAGGAACTTTTTGCGATTACTGATTGGGGTTATCAACATGATGCGATTTATTGGCTCGATGCTGCCAATCTCGTGTATACCACTGGAAACATAGAAATGCACAATTTTAAAACATGGCAGGTTGCAATCGATGATCTGGAACCACCAACCTATCTGATGGATGGAAATCTACTTACCGCAGTGATCGATCCGCCACGCTGGTTTGTGCTCAAGGGGCAGAAAGGAGTTACCAGCGTTGATCAGTATTTCCCGCTAACTGCTGAGACCATCCAATACTCTGAGCCTTTTACAAAAACTGACTTCTTGGGACAAGAGAAAACAATAGCCATGCTCGAATCACCCGATCTGCGTCAAGCATTGCTGGTCGAAAATGATAATCTGTTGCAAAACAGCACCCTGACGATTTTTAAGTCATCGTCGGAGATTAAACTTAGGATTCCTTATGAGTATTCTTATCGGATGCTCTGGAGCCTAGATAATCGCTATGCTTTTTTGATTGGACAAAGCACAATTATGCCGATCGATACCGAACAAGCTATGGTCTTTGCCCCAATCGCGCGTCCTAGTAAGCTTAACACCATCGATCAATCCATGTTTCTGGTTGCCCAGGGCGTTAAGCACGCACCAAGATCATACGCTACAATACAGGCGGTTACAGTTAGCATGCCACGCAGTATTCAATGGACGCTGCTGCGTGGGCTTTGCATTTCGTAATGGGATGCAGGAAGGTTTCTATGCTTCGTCGGCTTGTTCTGGTTGGCCTTAGTCTGCTTGGTGGATTTATGCTGATTCAACATGCGGTTGCTGATCAACACCCCGCCGCTCAACGGCAACCGATGATCGGTATCAACGGCGGGACGCTGACCCCAACCACAACCCTTACGCCCACCGCTACCCTCACCCCCACCGCGATTCCGACTGCTGCCCCAATCAGCCTTGATAACTATCTGCCGCTGGTGGTCAAAGCGCCACCACCGCCAACCGCAACTCCAACGCCGCTGCCAACCGCGACCTCAATTCCAACCGCTACGCCACTTCAACCCACCACAATTCCAGCAACCGCAACCCCAATCACCGTTGATCCGAGTTGTGCTGGCGTTGCCAATTCGGCAGCTCCAAATTACCCTGTGGCTATTACCAACGTCAATAAAGCCGGCAATCCAGAGACCGTGACGATTCGCAATACTTCAAATCAAATGCTTGATTTAAGTAACTGGTGGATTTGCTCGATGCATGGCAATCAACTGCATGCAATCTTGGCTGGCACGCTCGCACCTGGTCAATCATTGGTGGTTACTTCGCAAGCAGCTGGGCCGATCTGGAATAATACGATCGTTGATCCTGCTGCGCTTTATCGGCGTGATGGCTTACAGATTGGCTATCGTAGTCAGTAGCAGCACATGTGTTTGGTATGCTTTATGCTGAGGTTAGTGCTGAGATTCGATAGCATCCAACGAAAGGAGCATTCCAATGGCAAGTTTTAGCCACAAAATCGTGCCCCATCTTTGGTTTGATCATCAAGCAGTCGAGGCCGCAACGTTTTACTGTTCGATTTTTCCCGATTCTCAGATTACGAGCCAGACAACCCTACCTGATACACCATCGGGCGACGCGGCGACGGTTGCATTTACGCTCATGGGCCAACCATTTATGGCGATCAGTGCTGGCCCATTATTCCAATTCAGCGAAGCGATTTCGTTCATCGTTTATTGCGAAACCCAAGCTGAGCTTGATACCTATTGGCAAAAACTCTCAGCTGTGCCTGAGGCTGAACAGTGTGGCTGGCTCAAAGATCGCTACGGGCTTTCATGGCAAATTGTGCCCAGCGCGATGGATACAATGCTTCAGGACGCTGATCCAGAACGGATTGCGCGGGTCACGCAAGCGATGCTTTCAATGAAGAAATTGGATCTGGCCGCGCTCCATCAGGCCTATGCTGGCAGCGAAACTAACAGTTAGCACCGCCATAATAAGCTAGCGTAATTGCTGGATATGGGCTTGGGCAAGCTCCATGAATGCTCGGGTTGCTTGGCAACGATAGGCATCGCGTAGCCATAGCAACCCAACTTGGCGGGCTGGCGTTGGGTCGGTTAAGTCAATCTGCACTAATGACGATGTTGGCCGATGGATCAGGGTTTGCGCTGGCAGCACGCTTGCCAACCCAGTGTGCTCAACGACCGCCAAAATACTGCTGACTGTGTTGAGTTCCATGACGATCTGTGGCTGGGCGGGAGTCAAGCGGGCGCTCGCTTCCCACAGGCGGCGGGTACAAAAGCTATGGGCTAGCAATACCATCGGCACGCCATCTAAGGCTGCAACTTGAATTGCCTGCTGCTGAGCAAACGGATGATCAGCCCGCACGATTAAGGCCAAGCGCTCCTCAAACAACGGCTGGCTGGCAAGCAGATCGTGCGAACTTGGCACAAAGCTCAGCCCAAGTTGAATATTCCCTGCCGCTAAACGCTGTTCAATCGTATCAGCTGAATATTCCTCAATTAGGAGCTTAATCTGTGGGTAGCGTTCAGCAAAGTTTGCTGCTAGGCTTGGAATCAAATAATCATTGACTGTTTGAACGACCCCGATCGCTAATTCGCCGCGTTGTAAGCCTTCAAGCTCACGAATTGCCGTTTCTGCCTGCTGAAGCTCCACGAAAATGCGCTCGGCATGCTGATACAAAATGCTGCCTGCTGCGGTGAGGCTAACGCCACGTTTCGAGCGATTAATCAATATACTGCCGACCGCTTGTTCCAAGGCCTGAATTTGTTGCGATAGCGCCGATTGAGTGATAAAGAGCGTTTCGGCGGCACGGGTAAAGTTGGCAGCCTGAACCACCGCCATGAGATAGCGTAGTTGGCGCAATTCCATAATTACCTCAGCTTATCAAAAGCATTAGATCTATCTATTAGACTAATTATAGCAGCAGGCATAGAATCATGGTGTTGATCGCTAGCGCCGTTGATGGCGTTGTTTCTGGAGACAAGTATGAATCCTCATTTGGCAGCATCGATTCCTGGTTATACCTATGGCAGCGCTGCTGTGGCCGAATCGCCATTTAGTTTAGATGAACTGGCAATCCTCAAACAGACCCTGCTCTTTAGCGAAGATGATGTACGTTTCCTGCGCATGGCTGGAACGGTGCTTGCACCACAGGTTGATGCAATTCTTGATGTTTGGTATGGCTTTGTGGCAGCGCATCCGCACTTGGTGGCCTATTTTTCTACTAACCATGGCGCGGTCATCCCAGACTATTTGGCCCGCGTTCGAGCCCGCTTCGCCCAATGGATTCGTGATACAACCCAACGTGAGTATGATCAAACTTGGCTTAATTACCAAATGGAAATTGGTTTGCGCCATCATACCGAGAAGAAAAATCAAACCGATGGCGTTACCGATGCACCAGTGATTATTCCTGTGCGCTATATGGTTGGTTTTATTGTGCCAATTACGTTAACGATCAAGGAATTTCTCAAGGCTGGCGGCCATAGCCCAGATGAGGTTGAACAGATGTATGCGGCATGGTTAAGGCAGTGGTATTACATGTGGCGTTGTGGCTGCAACCCTACGCCCAGCCAGGCGAATTTTAGTAGTTCTTGATGCCCTCACCCCAATTAATCTCCCGTGGCGCGGGCGTGGCGGTTGTAGGTCGTTAAGATCCCCTCACCCCAACCCCTCTCCCGTGGCGCGGGCGAGGGGCTTTAACACCGTGGTTCTGCCGCAATGCGTGGTGAAAACGGTCGGCTCCCCCTCTCCCGCGTGCAGTGGGAGAGGGGGTTGGGGGGTGAGGGATCTCAAAAAAACCTTAGTGAATAAATGTTGGCTCACTGGTTGGTTGGCCAGTGCGGCGCAGGAAAAGCGCAAGCAACAAGCCAAGCAAGGCCAATCCCGCCGCCACGGCGAAGGCATTTTGGATACCTGTGGTCAGTGCGGCTAAAGGATCAGCGGAGCTGGTTTGTAGCTGCTGAGCTTGGCCAGCACTCATAATCGTAATCAACAGCGCCGTGCCAATTGCCCCCGCAACTTGCTGGAGCGTATTCGAGATCGCCGTTCCATGAGAATGTAGCGACTGTGGTAGTTGATTGAGGCCAGTCGTCAGCACTGGCGTAAATAAGCAGGCTAGCCCCAAACTAAAGATAATATGCAGGCCGAGCAGCCAGATTACCGAGGTGGTTGCATCCAAGAACGTCCATTGCCAAAGGGCCAGCACCACAAACATCATTCCACCAGTAACCAAGACCCGTGGCCCTGAGCGATCGAAGATGCGCCCAACGAATAACCCACTCAAGCCCATCAGTGCGCCACCAGGCAGCAAAAAGAGGCCGGTCTGGAGCGTATTGAACTGGCGAATCTGCTGAAAATAGAATGGCAGCAAGATTGCTGAGGCAAATAGCGTCACCATAACAACCATCATCAGCACTACGCTCAGGGTAAACATCGGAAAGCGAAATGCGCGCAGATCAAGCAATGGGCTACTGAGCCGCGTTTGGCGCCATGCAAACAGTGCCACGCCCAGCACGCCAATCCCAATCATTGTCAAAACAATTGGGTCGCTCAAGCTACTGCCCGGCTCGCCAGCCCGACTGAAACCATAGACCAGCCCGCCGAAGCCGACTGCGGCAATGATGATTGAGGCGAGGTCTAAGTTGGCTGATTGAAGTTTGCTGACATTGACCAGCCGCAAGTAGCCATAGGCCAGCACGGCGAGGGCAATTGGCACAACGAAAATAAACATAAAACGCCATGAAAGCGCTTGGATAATCAAGCCTGATATGGCCGGGCCAATTGCTGGCGCGACCGAAATTACCATACTGGCGGTGCTCATCATGGCTCCACGCCGCTCGATTGGCACTAACACCAAAATTACCGTCATCAGCAAGGGCAGCATAATTGCCGTGCCTGCGGCCTGAAAAATCCGCCCACCTAGTAGCACCGCGAACCCTGGCGCTGCCGCTGCTGCTATGGTGCCAAAGGTAAATAAACCCATCGCAGTCAGAAAGAGCGTTCGGGTGCTAAATCGCTGAATCAAAAAGCCAGTGGTTGGGATTAGATTGCCATTACTAAGAGATATGCCGTGGTTAGCCATTGCACTGTGCTGGCTTCGACCTGGAATTCATCTTTTAATAGTGGTAAGGCCACACCCATGATTGTTTCGTTCAGGATGACAACAAAGGTCGCAACCAACAAAGTTAAAATTAATGCCCTTCTCGCGTGCAGTCGTGGCAGTAGGAGTGGCATGAGTTGTCTCTACGCGCATAGAATTCCTTTAGATATCCCACCACACGAATCAGCAGGTGGTCTCAGCTACAAATTGATCAACGTGATCATCTAGACATTTTAGTATAGTGCGTTAATCAAATTTTGGCTGCGTCTAGAGTCGTAATTTTGCCTAATCATTGGCGTTCTAGCTGCTCGGCGCTTGGATTGACATGCTTGCTACAATCACAAAATGGGAGCAAGCATTGGAGGCTTGCGCTAGTTGGAGCGATATCATGAGCGATCAACAGGAACAGAATAAGCAGAATGTTCAAGCCTTTTACGATTTAATGTTTAATCAGTGTCAGCCTGCTGAGGCGATTGCCCGTTATGCTGGCGACCACTATATTCAACATAACCCTGCTGTTGCTGATGGCAAAGAGGCCTTTATTGCCTATTTCACTCGGATGGCAGCCGAGTATCCAGGCAAACGTGTCTATTTCAAGCGCGTGATTGCTGAGGGTTCGTATGTGGTGTTGCACTGCTACCAAACATGGCCGGGCGACCGCGATTGGGCCGGAATCGATATTTTTCGGCTCGACGAGGCAGGCAAGATTGTTGAACATTGGGATGTGCTCCAGCCGATTCCTGATGAATCAGCCAATGACAACACAATGTTCTAATGTGTATGCGAACGATTGGCGCTGATTAACGCCAGCGTTGTAATGCGCCATGAAAACAGTAATTCATCATTGTCTCCTTATGGTTAATTTAACGATTACAGAGCTTGAAAGTAGCGGGCGATTGGCAGCAGTTGAAAGCCTTGTTTTGCGTAGGTTTGGCGGGCTGGTTAATGGCCGGGATCGCCACCAGTTTCTACCATTGCCACGCGCATGCCAGCCTTGCGAAACTGCTCCACGGCAAATGTGGTGAGCGCCGCGCCAACGCCGCGTTGTTGATAGCTCGGATCAACCGCCAGCATCACAATTTCGCCCATGCTATCGGCTTGATGCAGGGTTGTGGCTACAAAGCCAGCAATCTGCTCGTCAACCAGCGCTACCCAAACCTGGTTGGTTTCAGCGGCACAAACCGCCTCGACGGCCTTGCGCTGGTCACGTGGCCAATCAGGATAAAAGTGATTGAACACTGCTGCATCCATTGCTGCTGCCATCGAAGCAAACACTGGTGTCCAAGCACGAATCGAAAGCTCGCCCACTGCAGCGCAATCGGCAGCGGTATACTGACGAATCAGCAAATCCATTTCACCTCCATAGAGACTAGGCCGCAGCCCACTGCTACGGCTAGCTTGATGCTACCATGGCTGCTGTTTGCGCTACTCCATCGTGAGACCGAATTTTAGAGTTTATGGATTGTTCCCTCACCCCCCAGCCCCCTCGCCCACTGCATGCGGGCGAGGGGGAGCATCCGTGCATTGCCGACGAATCACGGTAAAACTACCGCTTCGAACCACGACATGGCAGGTTCAGCGGAAAACGTGTGACGGCCACGCATTGCCCTTGAGGGGGTGCAGGGGGATTAAAGCCCCCTGCGTTTCCCGCCTCGAGGCGGGACGGAAGGGTGGTGATCACTGTTGGCTAATGATTCGTAACCTACTCTTTGTAAGTTGGGGGTGAGGGAATGAAGGTTCTTGGCAATACAATCAACCATTACGCATAGATTAGTCAGACTTTTGCGATTCTGCTAGCGCGAGGACAGGTATGGTTTAGAGAATTTCTATATAGCCTTCGGTGCCATGCACCCGAATTCGTTGCCCATCGGCGATGATTTTGGTTGCATTATGCACCCCAACCACTGCTGGTAAACCATATTCGCGTGCAATCACCGCCCCATGCGTCATCAGTCCACCAACTTCGGTCACAAGGCCTTGAATCGCCACAAACAATGGTGTCCAACTTGGATCGGTAAACGTTGTCACGAGAATATCGCCTGCTTCAAGTTCAGCTGCTTCCATGCTCAAAATTACCCGTGCCCGGCCCTCGATCACGCCCGCCGAAACAGCTAGCCCAACCAGCACGCCAGCTGGAAGATCAGCCCTGCTGTAGCTTCCATTCAGCATTTCGCCATCAGAAGTCAGCACCCGTGGCGGGGTTAGTTTTTGATAGTGGTTGTACTCGGCTTTGCGCTGATCGATGATCGCATAATCAAGCCTATGGGTGCGAAAAACCTCGTGCAGTTCGGCGAACGTGAGATAATCGATATCTGTTTTGGTATGCAACACCTTGGCTTGCACCAAGGTTTCGGCTGCTTGCAGTAAGGCCTGTTTATACACAAAATAGCGGCTCACGATGTGATATTTGGGATATTCACGATAGCCAATGAAGTTGCGAATCAGATCGATCACCCGTTTTGTAGCCGCAGCTTTTTGCGCGCCATCAGGTAATTGCTGCAAGCGTGCCAATAATTCCGCTTCTTTGTTAATGCTGTCTGTCGTCCATGCTCGAATTTTTGTTGGCTGGCACCAGGCTCAAAACGCTTAATATTATTCAGAATGAGTGGAATCAAACTTGCCGGATTTTCGCGCCAGCGGGTTCTGGTAATATCAATTTCGCCAGCACAGCGCATGCCATAGCGCTCAAGATAGTTATCAATCGCCTTACGCGCTTGATCTCCACCCTCAAACGTACCTAACTCCTCCAAAAAATTGGGATTATTGGTATGTGCTAAGTAATCAATCACCGCTGGATATGGGCGCAGCGCATCGGCCACATCCAACAACGCTAGCCCCATGGCCGAGGTAATATTGTTGGGCACCGATTGCGAAAGAATATCAGCGACGTTCTGCTCGCCAAGCCACTCCTGCATACGCTCGTTGAGCCACGCTGATCCATTCATCGCGCTCATAATGACGCCGAAGCTTTGCGGATTGGTCAGATATTGTTTAAGTTGTTGCATGTCATTCAAGATATATTCACACAGCTCAGCAGCGGATCTTGAGCTGATTGTTTGTTTCAAGTTGGCTAGAGCCAGCTCGCTTTGCTTGATCAACTCGGCAACAATTGCCGGATCGTTTTCAATCGTTGGCTGAAAATCAAGCGTTGCAGTGCTAGTAGGCTTGAATTTATCCAGTGACGAGGGAATTTGCTGGTTGGCTGAGGCTGGAATAAAATCGCCGCGCTCGATCAGCGTAGTTAATGCCGCTTTGATCAATGGGTCGGATTTGCCCAACACATCAACCATAATCGCTCGGCGGGCTGGCACAGCCAGATCATCGATAATATCGACAAACAAGCGTCCACCAGCGTGCACCATCGGTCGGCCAGCGGTTAATTGCCATACCGACAAGCCCAACGGCTTGATTGCATCGGTCATCATTTGTTGATGCCCAACCGATAGATAGATGTGATTAGTGTGATCATTGGCCTCAGGAATTGGGTAGAGCGTGGTGATTGGGCGGCTCTGAACAATATAAAATCTATCGTCAGCCAAACACCATTCAATATCTTGGGGCTGGCCAAAATGCTGTTCGATGGTTCTGCCAATTAGTTCAAGCTCCAAGATTTGAGCTTTGGTGAGCGCTGGCTGCTGCTGTTGTTCGGGGGCAATTGGCTGTTCGTGGGTGCCGCCAGCCATTGTTGGATAGCTTGCTCGCTGCTTGCTGGCGATCGTGGTTGCAATGATTTCGCCATTGCGTAGGCGATAGCTATCAGCATTGACCCGCCCAGCAACTAAGGCTTCACCAAGCCCAAAACTTGCCTCAATCGCTACCACTTTGCGATTGGCAGTGATCGGATCGGCGGTAAACATGATGCCTGCAACCTCAGAGAAAACCAGCGTTTGCACAATCACTGCCAAGGCGACGCTGCGATGGTCGAAGCCTTGTTGCAGCCGATAGTTCATTGCGCGCTCGCTAAAAAGTGAGGCCCAACATTGCTTGATCTGCTGCAGAATCGCCGTCTCACCAATGATGTTTAAATAGCTATCGTGTTGGCCTGCAAATGATGCTGTCGGTAAATCCTCAGCGGTAGCGCTTGAGCGGATGGCATAGGCTTTGGTTGGGCCAAACTTCGCCAGTTTTAGGCTGATTGCGGTCTGCAGATCAGGCGGAATGCTGATTGATTGAATCTGCTGGCGAATCGTCGCACTCAAGGTAGCAATCTGTTCGCGCTGATCGAGCCTTAGCAGCGCTGCCTGATCAAGCAATCTGCCTAGCGCTGGATTTTGCTCAATGCTACGGGTAAACGCCTGGGTCGAAATACAAAAGCCAGTTGGTACGTGGATTGTTGGAATCCGCGTAAGTTGGCCCAAATTTGCAGCTTTTCCGCCAACAAACATGCTGTTGGTCGCCTCAAGCTCATGGAATTCAAACACATCCGAATTCATCAATTGCTCCCCTTGATTCGATTGATTGCCAAGCTGAATGCTGAGGATTGTAGCTGAGTGGCAGCCAAAAAAGAATCGACGCTAGGCCGTTTTATCGCCTAGACAGCCATGCTATACTCAAGCTAGGCAAGGCGACCATGGCGGTCGTTTCTTTATTAATGATGAATTAATTGGGTAGTAGGTGCAATTGATGTTTATGTTGACATAATGAATTATTGATATGAGGATGCAAATGGCGAAATATGCCTTACCAGCGATTATTCACCCGACCAGTCACAGTTTGATTCTTGGCACTTTGCCTGGCGATCAATCGCTGGCTAACCAGTTCTACTATTTGCATCCACGCAATCAATTTTGGCGGCTTATGCAGGCTATTTTTGCTGATCAACCTGGTACGACCAGTATAACTCGGAGTGCATTTTTGGCGCGTCATGGCCTTGGGTTGTGGGATGTGCTGCATGCCGCTGAGCGTGATGGCAGCCTTGATACGGCAATTCGCAAGCCGATTGCCAATGATTTTCAGCTGTTTCTGACGAGCTATCCAATGATTACGAAGCTTGGCTTGAACGGCACCAAAACCCAGCAATTGTTTACCCGGCTGGTCTGGCCAACGCTGAGTGCTGAGCTACAATCACGTTTGCAGATCTATGCATTACCATCAACCAGCCCTGCTAATACTCAACCATTTGCCGAGAAACTCAAGGCATGGGCGGTGATGCAAGGCTAAATGATTACGATTGCGGTTATTCAAGCAATCAAGCATTCCCTCACCCCCAGCCCTTGTCCCACGGTGCGGGCGAGGGGTGTTCATCTCGTGGTTCTGCCGTGATGCGACGGCCCATCGGGGCGCTCTATGCCACCGGCTACGGTATTGATGTTCATCTCGTGGTTCTGCCGTGATGCGACGGCCCATTGCTTGCGGCTCCCCCTCGCCCGCGTTCAGTGGGAGAGGGGGTTGGGGGGTGAGGGAATCTTTAAATACAAACGCGGGCTATGGTAAAATCCATAGCCCGCGTTGAGCGAACGACTTAAGCTTGAGCGCTTTGTGGCATGCGCAACCAAACGGCAACCATCGCGACGAACAAGACCAAAGCAATAATGAATTCCATGTGGTAGCTCCTTATCAATTAATGTCGATTCTAACTAGGCACCCATCCGATAGGCGACTTCACCATGTTGACTGCTATCCAACCCTTGTTCTTCTTCGGCTTCCGTCACCCGAAGGCCAAACAAGAGATCAACGACTTTGAGAATGCCCCACGTCATGCCGCCAGCATAGACGGCCACGATTGCGACCGTGAGTGCTTGGACGCCGAGTTGGCTCCAGTTGCCTGAGAGCACGCCATCAGCGCCAGCTGGATTGATGCTCTTGGTGGCGAAAACGCCGACCAAAAGTGCCCCAAGCAAACCGCCAACCCCGTGTACACCAAACACGTCAAGCGCATCGTCAACCCGACCACGCACCAAGTTTTCGACCACGAAGTAGCAGATGCCACCAGCTAAGAAGCCGATCAGCAACGAGGCCATTGGGGTAACGAAACCAGCAGCAGGAGTGATCGCAACCAAGCCTGCGACTGCGCCAGCCGAAGCGCCAAGCACGCTTGGGCGTTTGTGTTGAATCCAGCCAGCTGTCATCCAAGCGAGCATCGCCATGGCTGCGGCTGAGTTGGTGTTGACAAAGGCTGAAACTGCCAAGCCGCCAGCACCCAACGAACTACCTGCATTGAAGCCGAACCAGCCAAACCACAGCAAGGCAGTCCCAATCACGGTCATGGTGGTGTCGTGTGGCTCCATCGCTTCTTTGCCATAGCCTGAACGGCGGCCAAGCACCAAGGCACAAACCAGCGCCGAAACCCCTGAGGTGATGTGCACAACCGTGCCACCAGCAAAGTCCAAGGCGCCTAATGAGCGCAACCAGCCACCATCAGCCCAAACCCAGTGCGCAACTGGAGCGTAAATCAAGGTTGACCACGCTAATGAGAAGACCACAAACGATTTGAAGCGTTTGCGTTCGGCAAAAGCGCCTGAAATCAAGGCTGGGGTGATTACCGCAAACATCATTTGATAAATCATGAATGCTTGATGCGGGATGGTTGCAGCGTAGGTTGGGTTTGGCTCAATGCCCACATTGCGCAAACCAACCCAATCGAGGCTGCCAATTACCCCACCAACATCGGGGCCAAATGCCAAACTATAGCCAAAGAGTACCCATTGCACACTGATTAGGGCCAACATAAAGAAGCTGTGCATCAAAGTTGAAAGCACGTTTTTCTTGCGAACCATCCCACCATAAAAAAGACCTAAGGCGGGGGTCATCAACATAACCAGGGCGGCTGAGAGAAGCACCCAAACGGTATCTGCTCCGTTAATCATTTCCATGCTGCGGGTCTCCCTAACTTGTGCTGAATGCCGGACGCTAAACTGCTTGAACGCTAGTGATCCGCAGCGCTGAGGATCATCGGGTTGTGGAAGGGTGGCTTGGATGTTGAATGGCTGAAGCTCGTTTTTGTTGGACACTTGTACAAAACGTACAAACAAAAACTGTTTTTTGCTCACTGGGCATTAATATGATGTGTAAAACTTGGTTAGCACTAAGCATAGCTGATCCAAATATTGGCTTGAATTAGCAAAATGCACGATCTTAAGAGATTTTGATTTGTGCAATTTGTACAAACACTCTCCAGCATGATGATTTAGCTAAATTGCCCAAGCCGTTCTGCTGAATTGTCCGATCGGTAATAATTAATTAAGCTTTTAATCACATGCTATTAGCAGATCTCCCTAATTAGGCTTGGTTAAATTTGCTTAACCGCTGAACAGAATTTTATTTTACATAATTAATGAATCACTTGACTTGAAACACCCGCCCACAACTGCTGCTTGACAAAAATATAATCTCTATGTATGCTCTATGTATTCCATATGGAATATTTATGGAGAATATATGGCAGATATTGAAAAAGTGTCGCTGAATTTGAGCGTGGTGGATTTGGGCCAGATCGATTTATTGGTTGATCAGGGTTTCTATTCGAGCCGGACTGATTTTTTTCGCGCAGCAGTGCGCACTCAGCTTAGTGGCCACGATGAAGCGATTAAACAAGCAGTTGTGCGCACTTCATCGGTGTTGGGTGTCATCCTCTTTGATCGCGAGCATCTGGAGAGCATGCAGCAAAAAAATGAGCAAGCGCGGATTGTGGTCGTCGGTTTGTTGATTTTGAGCAACGATATTTCGCCCGAATTAGCTCAAGCCACAATCAAATCGATCAAGGTCTATGGCTCGTTACGGGCGAGTGCGGCGGTCAAAGCGGCGTTGACTGATCGAATTAAGAGTAAGCAGAGGGTCTTGTGCAATTAACAAGCTTCAAATGTGGTACTGCAACTGAGGAAGAATATGCAGCATTGGCGCGGTTTGAGCAGCTAATTCGCCAGGAGCGTATGCCCGACGAGCCATTGATTGCTGCTGCACTCTTGATCAATGTCTGGAAAAATATGCCCGATTTTGTCGATTATCGGGCTTGGGCGCTGTGGGATTCCGCGCAGATTATTGGTTGTGGAATGCTGCATATGTTGCTGCTCGATACCAATCAGCATGTGGCAGACCTCAATCTAGCCGTTTTGCCCGCCTATCGCGGTCAAGGCTTGGCCCGCAGTTTATTGCAGGCAATTCAGCCAGTCTTGGTTGAGGCCGAGCGTAATGTGATCATTGGCTCGACGACCCAATCCGTTGCTGCTGGTGAGCTTTTTGCCCAAAAAATTGGCGCCGAGGCTCGCTTAAAACCCATGTTAATCAATTGGCCTTGGCTGAGCTTGATCAAGAATTGCTTCGGCAATGGCTTGCGTCTAGCCAACAATTGAGCGAACGCTTTGAGCTAGGCATGTGGCATGGGCCGTATCCCGAAGCTGATCTCGATGCCGTGGTGCAACTCTACGAGGTCATGAATCAACAGCCCTACGACGATTTGGAGTATGAGCCGTTGCATTTTACGCCCAGTCAATTGCGTGAACTTGAGCAAACCCAAATGGCCAATGGCATGCAGCGCTGGACGTGTTATGTTCGTGATCGATCAACCCAAGCGTTAGCAGGCTTTAGCGAGATTTTTTGGCATAGCGAACGACAACATGTTGTTCAGCAAGGAGATACTGGTGTTTTTGAGCACTATCGTAATCACGGGCTAGGCCGCTGGCTCAAGGCCAGCATGCTCGATTATATTCGGCGAGAATTGCCAATGGTGCAGTATGTGCGCACTACCAATGCCAATTCCAATGCACCGATGTTAAAAATCAATCAGGCGCTGGGCTTCAAACCGTATCTGTCGCAAACCATGTGGCAACTATCGCTTGCGCAACTTGCCAACTATCTTGGCCACGCCTAAACGGGCTTGTTTGCTGACGGAATGCAGCGTTAATTGATTATCGCACCTGATCAATTAACGCTGCACTGTTAATATCTACCCCACTACTTGGTAGGAAATGTCAAGTTTTTGGAGGCGGTTTAGGCTAGAGTAGCTGTATCTGACACTCGTGGAAGGAGACAGTTATGCGCTGGCGACGATTATATTGTTTGATTTTGGTCATAATGTGGATTGGTTGGCTTTTGCCACCACGCTCGAATCAAATGCAGCTTGTGCAGGCGGCTGAGGCTCAAACCCAAATCAGCCAAGCTCAAACTAGCGATGCAGGCCAAGCGGCAGGATTCAACACAAGCTATGCCGTCATCCCCGCCAGCGCAACTCCTACTTTTGCTGGCAATTGGTCGCTTGAGGCTTGGATCTACCCGACGACTGTAAGCGGATGTCGCAATATTTTAGGTATGAACTTTAATGGCGGGCTTTGGTTTGGTTTGTGCGATGGCGTTTTGCGCGTGCATCGTGGCACAGCGACATTTGGCCAAAGTGTTACAGCCGTACCGGCGAATCAATGGTCGCATGTCGCGGTCAGCACCTATTATGATGTTGATGGCGAGCAGTTTATTGCCGAGTTTTTCATCAATGGCGAGCGCGAGGGCTATTACCCGCTCGATGGCGATGGCACAGTTTCGACCGCGCGTGAACTGCGGATCGGCAATGATCATCCTGGTGATTATTGGGCTGGGCAGTTGGCTGAAATTCGCATCTGGAATTATGCCCGTGGTGAGTTTAATATTCGGCGTGATATGCATTCGACGCTTGATCAGGCCCCTGCTGGATTGCTTGCTCAGTGGCATCTGACCAATGGATCGTTGCGCGATCGCATCAGCGATGTGGCGGCAGTTGCCCAAGGCGCAATTAGTTTTACGGGCTATGTTTCGCCAGCCTTGCCTGCGACAACCCCCGTTGATGAGCATTTTAATACATTGCAACAACGAACGTATGGCACGGCAAGCGTTTATCTGCCTAGCAGCAATGAGGCTTTATTGATTGGTGGCTATCGCGAAGCTTCGGTTAGCACCACGATTAGCACGCTCAATGCTGGCGATGGCAGTATGCAAGCGCGCGGTAACTTGCCAGTTGGGCTGGCTTTGGCGGGCGCTGCCTATGCGTCGTCAAATGATACAGTCTATTTGTTTGGTGGTAGCCTCGATAACCAACATACGACTGTCGATACAATTTATGCAATTAATCCGCAAACTGGCGCGGTGCGCACGCTGGCAGCCCGCTTGCCGCAGGCACTCGATCTCGCTGCCGTTGTCTATCACCCGATTCTCAACAAAATTGTTATTCTAGGTGGTTATCGGGCTGATAGTGGCTCGCTCGATCAGATTGTGGTGTTTGATGTGGCGAGTGAATCAGTTTCTATAGCAGCTAATATTCTGCCACGCAAAATCCACGCAGCAAGCGCTGTCTATTCGAGCGCAACTCAGCATATCTATCTAATTGGTGGCACAAACTCAAGCATTGATGTTGCTGATCTAACTGAAATTGTGCTTAATCCCGATTTAACTGGCACAGTGACAATTATGGAGCAGCAATTGCCCAAAGCTGATACGGCGCTCGTTGGGTTTGAAGATCCAGTCAGCAAATTAATCTATTTGATGAATGGGCGAACGACCAATCGGGTTGTCGCCTTCGACCCCCAAACCCGCCAAGTCTGGCGCACGCCCTTAGAAATGCCGACCAGCAGCGTGAATACCGCAGCAGCTTATTTGCCTGCTAGCTCAAAAATTCAACCATTTGCCAGTGCGATTTACTCGCCGCGTAATCGCCATGCTTTAATCTTTGGTGGCGGTGCATTTGGCAGTTTTGGTACAAATAGCATCTGGCGGGTGTATTTGGGCGATGGGCCGTTGGTTCAGCTTGGGCGTTGGGATTTCCAAGGCTTTACTGGAGGCACGGTTCAATCGATCGATGGCCAGAATGCTAATTTGGTGGTGGGCAATAGTGATGGCATGTGGCATTTCAGCGAGTCGGCCAGCCTGCCCACAAATGCTCCGACCCAGCAGTTTTACCCAACGCTGGCCGCTGTTGGCAGCGTTAGTTGGGATGCTATCGGCAATGCTGCCTATTTTGGGGCTGGCAAAAATGTCTATCGTGGTCAGCAAGGCACCACCAGCTTGATTTATGATGGCAGTTGGATGGCCGATGGTACAGTCAAGGCGCTGCATACGCTTGATAATGGCTTGCCGGCAATTGGCCGCGATACGATTGGCAGCACGGCGATTGCCTCATATCAAGTGCCGAATGGCTCACCCAGCAGCTACACCTATCAGAATGTTGGGCCTGGCTGCTCGCAAACCACCTCAATTCGTACCAGCCCACGCTCAACCCCGATCTTTTTGGAATATTGGGCAATTAACCAGTTGGTCAATAATTGTGGCCCACATCGCTCGAACTTTGGCGCAATGCTGCCACCTGAGGATTATTACCCGCGGCTGTATCGAGTACGCAAACTATTTAGCTCGACTTCTGCGTGGGCCGTTGTTGATTTTGGCGTGCTGTGTAATGCCTTGCCGTTTCAGGCGCGCACGATGGCGATTGGCCAAAATGGCGATTTGTGGGTAGCTGGCGATACGGGCGTTTGTCGCTATCCGGCGGCCAATTTGCCCGATAGCTCCAACCCGATTTTTAATATTTTCGACCTGCCGTATGCCAATAATGCTCATCAGGTTGATGTTGATGCTGATGGTCGAATTTGGTTTAGCAGCGACAATGGCTTGAGCGCCTTTGAAGTTCGCCGCGATGGTCAAACGCCGATCGCCAGCCTACGCGCCAGCGATTTTACCCATCTGAACGCGCCAATTGGCTCGAAAACAGGCGTAAGCGGTTTATCTGCGCTGAGCGCAGTGGGCGAAAAAATCTATGCTGCCCGTGGCAAAATGCTGTATAGCCATGCCCAACGCTGGAACCAGTTTGATCTTGGTGCGCCGATTGAGCGGCTGTGGACGGTGCGTGGGCGCTTGTTTGCAGCTACTAGCACGCTGTTGCATGTGCTTGAGCCAGATGGCCTGACCTGGCGACATTATGCCGTGACGGCCTACGATATTCAGGCCGATCAACAAGGCCGGATTTGGGTGGCGCATAGCAATGGTGTGCAACTTTGGCAGCCAACCCTAGCTTGGCAAGAGCTGCCAAATCTTAGCCTGAGCGAGCCAGTTTATAGCCTTGCCGAGGATAGTGCTGGCCGAATGTGGTTGGGCTTCGGCGATGGCGTGGGCTTGTATGATCGTCAGCGTTTGGTTACTCGTGTGACTTCACCGCTTGGCGCAACGTCTGCTACCAGCTTATTGGTTGGCAACGATAAAGCTTTGTGGGTTGGCACTGCCAGCGGTTTAGCCCGTTTGGATGCAGTTAATGCGAACATGGCAAGTGTTTACGGTCGCCAATGCTGGATTGCCAGCTACTGCCGCCGATGGCATTAGCGACCTGCTGGAGCGCCCCGATGGCAGCATTATTGCCAGCACAACAACTGGTTTAGTTCGCAAACCGCTTAATGCAAGTAGTTTTGGTGCGGTTGCTGGTAGCACGCGTGCTGCCCCCTTGGCCAACGACGAGCGCGGTCGTTTGTGGGCAGGCGCAAGTGTCGAAACTCAACCCAATGCATGGCAATGGTTCTATTGGGCCAATAGCGGCGTTCGTTCGCATAATGTTAAGGCAATTACCGCCGATCAGAGCGATCGGGTTTGGTTTGGCCACCCTGATGGTGGCATCAGCGTGCGCGGCGCATTTTTGCCACCCTTGGCCGAAGAAATTCCGGTAATTAGCCATATCGAGCCAACCAGTGCCGCACGTGGTGGGATTGTTGATATTCATGGCTCAGGCTTTGGCAACGATCTCAATCTTGATATTCAAATTGGCGGCGCAACGCCAGCGATTGTCGCAGTTTCACCAACGACAATTCGCGTCGTGATAACACAACATAATCTGAGTGGCATTGTGAGCGTGCGCCGAGGCATGCGCCGAGCCAACCTTGGCACAACCACTACTCCAGCATTTTGTGCGATTCCAACGATTAACTATATTTTTCCAACTGGCACAAACGTTGGGGGCACAATTACGATCAAGGGTGCTAATTTCGACCCTAATGCCATGATTGGCATGGGTACTGGCACGCCGCGCCGCGAGGTAAAAAGCTCGCTTGAGGCGGTGCATCAGGTGACGACGAGCGATTCATCGGGCAATTTGGTGCTGCAAAATCGCTGTGCCGGAATGCAAACCCAAGTCAGCGATGTGCGCCGAATCAACCTTGGCATCAATCGAGTGCAATTGAACCAAGGCTATATTGGCTTTGCGCCGTTGCGCAGCACCAACCCGCAACGCCAACAATTGTGGTCGAATAATGCAACTATGGCCTCAGCATTTGTGCATACTAATCAAGCGTTACGGCCAACTGACCGCTTGATGCTTGATCAATTATTGATCCGAATCGGCGATGCTGGCCAGCCCAATCGGCGTGATTATGCCGTGCCGGTTGCCCTCACAGCCTTGCCTACAACGGTTGGTTTGCCACCAGCAGCCAATTACCGCGATTTGGCCAATGCCTTGAATGTGCCAAATATTATTTATCCCAGCGATGGCCCAACGACGGTCGATGTGTTGCTCAAAAATGGTAATGCTGTGGCGGCCAGTACCAGTCTCGAAGTTGATGTTGCTCCGGCTGATCCATTGCGCTTGCTGCTTGTGCCAGTTGTGCCCGATGGAATGTCAACCGCCGATGTTATGGCGATGCGCACCATGGTTGAGCCAAGTTTGGCCGATTTCCGCACCCGAACCTTTCCTGGTGGCATTACCACAGTCTGGTCGGATCTGACGATTCCCGCTAGTGCTGTCGCTGACTCGCCCACGTTCAAGGTTGAGGATAGCGGTGCCTTTGACGAATTTGGCATGCAACTAGAAAATACCCGGTTACGCTACAACGCGCTCAACGACGATCGACTGATGATTGGGATTGGTGTGATTCACCCATCGTTGGTTGACCCCGACAGTAAGGCCGGAGGTATGGCCCGCCGTGGTGAGAATGGTGCTTGGAGTGCTGATCCTGAGTGCGAGGATGCTGGCTATTATCTGAGCGAGGAGGGTCAATTTGATTGTAACGATGAAGACCCACGCTTTATTGGCTGGGGCATTGGCAATGTCAATACTGGCAATACGCTCTCGCATGAGCTAGCGCATATGTTGGGCATGGTCAGCAGCGATGCACCCAACCATATTAATTACGATATTTCTGGCGGCAATCATCACTCATCAACCAGCGAGTTGCGGTTGGTCGATGATGAAGATCCAACGAATTGTGACTCAGAAGAACCAGCGATGTTTGCTGCCGACCTAACCTTAGTGCGTCAACCTGGCATTAGCGAGCCAATTATCAACCCAATTAGTGGGATGCAGTTTCAGAATGTTATGGATGCAACGAGCGAATCCTCGCAAAATCGACCGAAGGCGATTATGAGCTATGCTTGTAATCGCTGGAACACCAATAGCTTTTTCGAGCCACCCGAAATTAGTTTTATGCGCCAAGATCGCTATGGCGTAATTCGCCCACAAACTAACAATAATGGGTTGCGCAAATCGCCAAACCTTGCCACCCCAAGCGATGAGCCAGAACGCTTGCACATCACCGGCTTGATTACGCCAACCGTTGGAGCGATTGCTGGCACAATTAACCATGTTGAATTAAAGCCTGCCAGCGTGGCCAAAAGCTTAAATTACCAAACCAATTATCAACTTGTGCAATACGATGCTCAGGGTAATGAGCTTGCTCGACGCGGCGTGTTGGCAACCTTCCAAGTGCCAGCCCATAGCCATGAGCCTGGTACGCCAACTATTCACCGCCACGATTCAACCCTGTTGCATGGCATGTTTTCGGCGAGTATTCCCAAAGCCGAGGGTGTGGTACGCGTCGATTTGCTGCACGAACAAGCAACTTTAGCGACTTGGAGCGCAGGTCCAAGTATTCCAAGCGTCACTATTAGCAACAATTTAGCAAATCGCCATTGGGCAGATCAAGCTATCCCATTTGCTTGGCAAGTTGACGATGCTGATGGCGATCCGCTGGCGGTTTCGATTGAGTGGAGCGCCGATGATGGGGCAACGTGGCAGGCGATCGCTAGCGCAACAAGCAGCGGCAGTCGCGAGCTCGATTTGGCTCAATTGGCTGGCACAACTAGCGGGCGTTTGCGGGTTTGGGTCAGCGATGGCCTGCATGCCAACAGCGCTACCAGCGAGCTGCTGAGCATTGAAGATCAAGCGCCGAGTGTTGCGATTATTGTTCCAAGTGCCAATGCCCAATTTCTCGAAAGCCAAGCGCTAAGTTTCTTGGGCTTGGCCAACGATCCGCAAACAGGCGGGTTGAGTGATAGCACGAGCCTGCATTGGTCGAGCGATCGCGATGGCGAGCTTGGCACTGGCGCTGAGTTCTATCGCCAACTGAGCGTTGGCCAACATACAATCACATTAACTGCAATCAACTCTGCTGGCTTACAAAGCATCAGCACAACCACGATCGAAATTTTGGCCGATTACGATGGCGATGGCTTGCGCGATCAGCAAGAGCTTGATTTGGGCTTGAATTTACTGAATGATCAGGATGGCTTGGCTGATGCTGATGGCGATGGGTTGAGCTATCGGGTTGAGTTGGTGCGCCAGACCGACCCAACTTTGGCCGACACCGATGGCGATGGCCGCTCTGATGCTGACGAAGTTGAGCAAGGCGGTAATCCATTGGAACCGGATGAAGTGCCAGTTGATCAATTGCATATTTGGCCGCCGAGCCTTGAGTTTAATGTTGATTTGGCGCGCGATGTGCAATTGCCTCAACAAGCAGTGACATTACTTAGCCGGGCAGCAACTGAAGTAACTATCTCAACCGATGCTGCTTGGCTCGATTTGAGCATGGTTAACGGCACAACGCCATTAGCAGTGACGGCAGTGTTAAACCCAAGTTTATTGCGCAATGGCAGCCAAACTGCCAGCGTAACGATTAGCTCTAGCCTTGGTGATTTTACAATTCCAGTGACAGTTAATGCTCGCAACAAAGCCGATTTCTGCGATGCCAATGGCTCTGGCGGCTTGACGGCAGCTGATGTTGCGGCGGTACAGGCCTTGGTTGGCAACAGCCTTGGCAATCAATTATACGATTATCACGCTGATATTAACCGCGATGGCACGATCGACCAAACTGATGTGCAATTGCTCAACAGCTGTATTCAAGAATTAGGCAACGACACACCATATCGGATCTATCTGCCGGCCATCCAACGTCAATGGTAATAACGCTTATTTGACCTAAACAGCTCCATGAATGATTTGTTCATGGAGCTGTTTGGATTAAAAATGTGGTCACCCTAGAGCTGAGCCGAAGCCTACCGCGAGGCTTTGGCTAGTTGTGAGATGCTATTGATGAAAAACCCGATTTACACCATTTCACGCACCGATCTCCAGATGGCACCAATTGGCTATGGTTGTATGACCATTGGGGGTAATTGGAGCAACGATCCAGTGGACAAGCAGCGAATATGAGACTGGCCGCAAGGCTTTAGCGGCTGCGCTTGAGCAAGCTATAACCTTGTTTGATCACGCCGATATTTACACCCGGGGCAAGTCCGAGCAGTTGTTTGGCGAGCTTCTGGCCGAGCAACCCAGCCTGCGCGATCGAATCGTTTTACAATCGAAATGCGGCATTCGTTTTGCCGATGAGCCAGCAGGCTCGCCGCAGCGCTACGATTTTAGCTACGAGCATATTATTGCTTCGGTTGAAGGCAGCCTCAAACGACTCAACACCGATCATCTTGATCTTTTGCTGTTGCACCGCCCCGATATGTTGGTCGAGCCAGAAGAAATTGCCCGGGCGTTTGATCAGTTGCAACAAAGTGGCAAAGTGCGCTATTTTGGGGTTAGCAACCACTCGCCAGCCCAAATTGAACTAACCCAAGCGGCGCTTGATCAGCCTTTGGTGGTCAATCAAGTTCAGTTAAGCTTATTGCACCATCAACTGATTAGCGAAGGCATCGATACCAACCGTAGCAATTTGCCATTCAATGCAGCGTTTGGCTTGCTGGATTATTGTCGTTTGCACAAAATTCAGCTCCAGGCTTGGGGGCCATTATCGGGTGGCGATTTGGTTAATATCAAGGATTCTGCGCCAGCGAATGTCAAAGCCACGGCGGCGCTGGTCAATCAGTTGGCTGAAAAATATAGCGTGAGTTCTGAGGCGATTCAATTGGCATGGCTTTTACGCCACCCCGCCCAAATTTTGCCAATCATTGGCACAACCAACCCAGGCCGAATTGCCGCTACCAAAGAGGCTTTGCAAATCGAGCTCAATCGTGAAGAGTGGTATCATCTGTTGGCCGCAGCACGGACGGCCAATGTGCCCTAGTTGTGGTTGATTTGCGCTGTACGTGGTTTATTTGCCCCTACAGCGCGCATTTGCTTGATATTTTTAAACAAGGTTTACTACTATCTGACTGCTTAGTTAATAAATCTACCCGTTAACCTATTGAGGAACGCAACAGATGAGCCAACAACCAACGATCGATTGGCGTAGGATTGCATGGATTAGCTCAATTATTATGGTGCTCTTTTATATTGGGATTTCGTTTTTCGTTCCTTATGGTAGCGATTTATATAACCACTACATCCCATTTGCCAAAGGTTGCCTTGATTGTGGCTATGTTCCATATTATGCACGCTGGTTTCTGGCACCATTAGCACTATTGCCTAATGATCATTCAATTGCATGGCCAATTTGGAATACGGTGATGTTTGGATTGCTTTTTTGGCTAATCTATAAAATGGACGTTAATCCATTAATTGTAGCCTCATTTGCGGTTATTGGCCAATTCTGGTTGGGCCAAGTTGATATTTATTTATGTATTGGGGTTTATTTAATCATCAAGCACGAAAATCCATTGGTTAATGGGCTTGGCCTCTGTTTATTGGCAATTAAGCCGCAAATTATGGCTCTAGCAATGCTGTATCTCTTAATTGGTCAGCCTTGGCCTGTGTTAGCGCGTATGCTGGTAGCGCCAGTGGTTATGGCCTTATTAAGTTTTGCCGTGTTTGGCATCGATTGGCCAATGCGTTGGCTCAATAACACCGAAGCATTACCAGTGCATATGTGGCGTTATTCGGCCTTGGATACTTGGCGCTTTGGTTTAGCCTTTATTTGGGTGCCATTGCTCTTCAAGCAGCGCGATTTGCGAATGGTGCTGAGTATTGCGGTGATGGCGCTGGCCTCGCCATTCTTTGGCATTTACACCTATATGGTTTTAATCTTGTTCTACCCCAAATGGTGGACGATTCCCTTATCGTATGTGTGGGTCTTGTTTATTCCGTTGGTCGACTCAACCGCCATGCGCTTTGCGTGGATTTTGCCCTTGGCGATTATTGGCCATATTTGCTATACCAATTGGCCGCAAAGTTGGTGCGCCCAACGCCAACAGCGCTTGGCAAATTAAACACCATTCACTAAGCACCCATTAATTTATTTACATAAAAATAGCTTAATAATAAGCAAACAGTATTACGAGAAATAGCTGTTTGCTTATTTTATTATTCAGATAATTCTGCTATGGATCCAATCTATTTAATCACGATGATACTGAAACAAATGCGATTCTTGAACGTTTAATCTAATGTAAAAAATGATCTATCGAGGCTGGAGGAAGCGATGCAGCGTTGGCTTAGGCAAGGATTGATCGTAATTGTGCTGGTAGTTGTCGGTTTTGGGGCGTTGGTGTGGCTAAAAAACCAACGAGATTGTCAACCTATGAGCCTGCTGTTTATTGGCAATAGCTATACCTACGGCCATGATATGCCCGCTTTATTGGGTGAATTGGCTGATGCTGGCGAGCCACGCTATTGCCTTGAAATCGAGACAGTCGTCGTAGGCGGCGTAGGTTTGGCGCAACATTGGGATGCTGGCCTAGCGTTACAAAAAGTTCAAAGCAAACAATGGACATATGTGGTGTTGCAAGAGCAAAGTATGGGCACAATTGAGGCGCCGCAACGCTTTCAACAGGCGGCAAGCCGCTGGATTCAAGCCATTCGTCAGCATGGTGCAACTCCAGTCTTGTTTGTAACATGGCCCGCGAACATTCACCGCAACAGCAAGCCCAGATTAATGCTGCCTATGCGCAAGCGGCTAGCAACCAGGCAATTCTGGTTAAGGCTGGTTCGGCTTGGCAGCAAGTCCGCCAACACGATCGTTCAATTGCACTGTATGAACCAGATCAAAGCCATGCAACATTAAATGGAGCCTATCTAACTGCTTGTGTTTTTTACACGACGCTGTTGCATCCATCGCCCCAAGCATTGCCGAATTTAACCGATTTACCTGCTGCCCAGGCTGAATATTTACAGCAGGTTGCTTGGCAATTGGCTGCAAACTAAGTATCAAGCACCTTGTCACACGTGTGAAGTCTCTTTAGAGCGTATGATCAAGCTTTGATTGATCGACTGACGCAACTGGGAAAAGATAAAAGATGCCTGCACAAGCATAGATAATCATTAATGGCATCAGTGGAAAATGATAACGACTTTCGCCATGGAATACCAGTGAAATTATCGTAAAGTAGATCATGCTAATAAGACCAATGAGTTGAATTGATTTTAGGGCGAATTTTTTTCGAAGCATACTCCACAAAAATCCCGCAAAACCAAGCAAAATAAGCATATAGTAGGCTTGTGAGAAAATCTTGAAATAATAGAAAAACCGTTGAGTTGCATCACCAATATTAAACATTTCACGCTCGTTTAAACGACCACCATCAACATCCATCAACCACATATCTTTGATTTTATGCGGAATCTGCTTGATACTGCCCAATGGATTTTGTTTTATTGCGTCGATTGCTGCTTTTTGCATTGTATTATCAGCAGCAATTTCATCTTGAGCAACAGCTTGACCATAACTATTTAGAATCTCAGGTGGAGCTAATGGTAAGCCAAATTGGGTTATAACTTGTGGGCTGTGGCCTAAGAATAAATTAAAACCACCATTCGAATTAACCAAGACAAGTGAATCAAATACAACATAATTACGATAAGTCCAAGGTGCTACTATGATTAATAAACAGGTATAACAGATTAATCCATATTTAACAATCGTCTTAAAAAATAATGCTTTTTGATTTTTATAGATTGGGTAGAAAATACAGATTTAACAATAATCCTGGCATAAATAAAACTTGCGATTTAACTAATGTTGCAAAACCAAAAATTAAACCGCTCACAATCGTACTTTTTAGTGTGTTTTTAAAGCCGATTAAAGTATATATTCCACCTAAAAAGAGAAATGTAAATAGTATTTCCGACATCAATTCAGCACTATAAGCAATATGATTAGGATAGAGTGCCATCACTAAAATACTTATTCTTGCAATACCTTCTGAATTAAATGAAATCTTAGCAATTTTATATACAAAAAACATGCTCAAGAGGTACATTAGTATATTGGCACACTTTGCTAGAAATACCGATACTCCAAAAACTTTAAAGATTCCTGCAAGAAAAAAAGCATACCCAACAGGCCAATAGGCGGTCGGTTTGCCATCGATGGCTACGCCATTTCCATTAATAATACTTAATGCGCGATCATAATACCATTTGCTATCGGCAACATCGGGAATCGTCGTGATCAACAGAATATAGATGAGACGGATACTTAAGGCTACGAGAAAACAGATGGGGAGGAATAACCGATGATTGAGTAGCATCGCTAGCAATTTTTGAGTAGAGCGTATAAAAGCCATACTGATAAACTTTCCCTTACTTAGACTGTACAATAAGAACGACTCATGATAACATAGAATGGGTTTTATTAAGGCTGACATCTTTATCGCATATCCAGTAAGTTTTTTAGGTTTGAAACTAACTTGGATGCTCAACTAGCGCCTTGCGAAGCCCAATCCTCAATTTTTAGGGAGATTAGTGATGGAACACACATTCCGCCGTAAGATCACGTCGTCAATTTTCGGCTTTGTAGCTTTAGGGCTTGTTGGTGGACTCGTTATAAGTAACGCCACCTCTGCTGCCCAACTACCACCACCAGCAGTTGATTTTGCTGCTCCAGTTCACTACCCAACATCATTTAATGCACGCGAAGTTGTTAATGGTGACTTCGATAACGATGGCTTGCAAGATCTTGCAAGTATCAGTTGGGCTGGTAGTACGATTAGTGTTAATCTGAGCAATGGCGATGGTACCTTGGCCCCTGCCCTTAACTATACGACTGGTTTAGGTCAATCGTGGGGCATCGACACTGGCGATATTAATAATGATGACAACCTCGATTTGGTTGTGGCTAGCCGCCTGAATAGTTCTATTGTGACTTATTTGGGTGTAGGTGATGGAAGTTTTCAGTATCATGCATCAGTTGTAGCCGATTCTACTGTGATGAAACTACGATTGGGTGACTTCAATAAAGATAACAACCTTGATCTTGCCCTAAGTTATGAATCTGGCAACAGTATTGCTATTCGTTTTGGGCTTGGTAATGGGAACTTCCAGGCTAGCCAGTTTTATACGGTTGGCTTTAGCCCACTAGGCATTACTGCTGCCGACCTTGATCGTGATAGTAACTTGGATTTGATTGTCAGTAATGCAGGCGATACAACAATTTCAGTGCTCAAAGGCACGAATACTGGAGTATTTGTGCCAGCAGTCAATTATACTGTAGGCTCAAAATCTCAAGAAAGTACGGTTGCCGACTTCAATGGTGATACATTTCCTGATGTTGCAGTTACCAATTGGGGCTCGAGCAGTCTCACTATTTTCCGCGGTAGCGCAACAGGCGCATTAACATTCAATTCGACGATCTCTAATGTTAATGCTGGACACGATATTGCCGCAGCTGATATCAATAACGATGGTTTGATTGATATTGCAATCACCAATAGCTTACCAAGTATCTATCTCGCTACTGTCAGCGTGTTGCTTGGTCAAGGCAATTTGAATTTTGATCTACCAACAACCTTTGCAAGCGGCACAAATCCTTCATCGATTGTGATTGGGAATTTTAATGGTGATAGCTTTGTGGACTTGGCGACCGCAAACTATCATGGTCATGACCTTACCATTCTCTTGGGCCGATCATTGGGAACACCAACGCCAACAGAAACCCAAACCCCAACTAGCCCACCAACTAATACGGCAACGCCAACAGAAACCCAAACCCCAACTAGCACACCAACCAATACGCCAACGGTTGAACCAAGTGTTACCCCTGTCGCAGGCAACTCAACGACCTTCTTGCCCTTGGTTGCGCATAATCGTCAAATCTTTCCAATGGTAATCAATTCGATTGCCCAAGCGTTGATTCCGGTAACCCAGCAAGGCCAAATTTATTACACCACGACCTTGACGATCAATGGCCCATTGCCAACAACAGGCCGGTTTTATCTTTCATCGCGCACAGATGCGGTGGCCGAAGTTCGGGTTGATGATCGGATTACGGTTTGGGCTGATAATCAAGTTTTATATGAAAATACCTTGACAACGCCCCAAATCGTCGAAATTTCACGGAGCGAGTTGCAATCATGGCTCAATCAAGAGCTGACGATTACCTTCCGCGATGTGGCTGGCTCGGTCTATGGTAATAGCGAAGTTTGGTTGATTTGGATTCCCTAAATTATTCATTGGTCTAAAATGAAAAAGGCGCTGGTGTGAAAACCAGCGCCTTTGTTGTTTAAGCGTTTATTCGACAATCAAGGTTTCATAGGCTGAGTAGACATTGCCATCAAAATCTTCGGCAAAGAACCCAACCAAGTAATTGCCGGCGGGGGCTGGCTCAAGCTCCCATGTCAGGTTATCAGCGCCAAATACAAAGTCTTCGCCTTCGTAATTAACAAACTCGCTTTCGCCAGTTTGTTGCGATTCTTCAAGCCATGTATCGAGCAGCACAAATTTATCGCCAGGCTTGGGGTTGATTTCACGCAACGAGCCGGTATCTTCTTTGCCCGTGTAGCCTAGCATCTGGACCATCTCGCCATTGCTGAACAACAACAAGGCGCGACGGGTCTTTTTGCCTTTGGCAGTTGTGTACAAACCCTCAACCGTGTAAGTTGCATCTTCTGGCGATGCACCATAATCTTCAGGGCTGAACAAGGCGAGGCTTGATTGATTTTCGTTCTTCATGGCAAAAACTTGGGTATCCCACTCGAACTCAATATCAATCGTTGAGGCCTCGCCCCAATCGGGATAAAAGACCCCGCCAATTTCACGGGTTTGCTCGGCATCAAGGTAATCCATATCCAACACTTGGATGGCATCGGATTCTTGATCGTAATAGCCGATGAAAATATACACAAAGGCAATATTATCGCCAGTGATCGAACTATTGAGCACAACTGGTCGATCAAGGCTGGCGGTTGTGGCTGAAAGTTGAATTGGCGCGACCGTAATCGTCTCAGCACCTGGTGCTTCAACATCGGTCACATCAACTGGCTCAGGCGTTGGCGTTTGACGTTCAATGGTTGCGGTTGGTTGCTCAACCGTCGTGGGCAAGGGCTTTTTGGCATATTGGAAGGCCAAAAATTCATCCCACAATGAATCATTGACAAAGCTTACAGCAACCGTGTTATACGATTTATAGCCAGCGTCGGCACTGGTATAGAGCTTGGAATTGGGAAAGTGAATCGAAATGCCGGTTGCACCAGCTTTTTCATCGCCATGTTTCTCTTCGACTAAGCTCTTATCAATCGCCGCGATCAGATCATCGGCGGCTTTGTTGACGCTTGGGACGTTGACTTTTTGCTTCAGCAGTTGGGCAAAGTGACCAAGATCGATATAAGGCTTGGGTTGATCGCTATCAAACACGCTTTCGAAGGCTTGGGTATAGCGGCGGGCGGCGGCAATATCTTTGCGTTCGGCCTCAGCCAAACTCACCACTAAGCGATCAAGCGCATCGATTACGCCGGGCAATTTGCGCAAATCAATCGCAGTCAGCGTAATCGCCTTGCGTTCTTGCTCTAAAACTTCTTCGGCTGATACATTGCCTTCAAAATCGTAGGTACGCGAAACATACTTGGCCCGGGCATCATCATCGAGAATTTGTTGATCTTGTTCGATGTAGCTATCGACGATGGCGCGTGAAAGCTCTGCGCCATCAATCTCAGGGCTATCGGTTAAGCGGCCCAAAATTGCGGCATAAGCCCAACCCAACGATGGCTCAAGCTCTTGCGAGGCCACGGCATAGCGGGCATAGGGTGCAATTGCGCTATAGACCTCAACATGGCTCATCAAACAGGCATCAAAGCCAATGAGTTCGAATTCGCCAATGCCTGTTTCAGCGATGATATGCTCAAAAGCTTCGCTCATTTCCATCAGAAAGAGCATATCGCCAAAACTTTCGGCCAAAGGAATATCGTGGCGACCGAGGGTTGACGGCTCAGGGTCAGTCCAGCCACCAGGCCAGCCCGAGCCATGATCCGACATAATCAGCACATATTTATCCGAGGGATAGGCCTTGGCAGCCCAGGTAACAAAATCGATCAAGGTATCGGCATCGGCCATATTTTGTTCGCCAATGTCGGCAACTTCCTTGGAATTCATTTGTTCAAGGTCGTCGTCTTGTTCGATGTAAAAGCGTTTGGTGCTGCTCCAATCGCCATCGCCATCGTAGCCACCATCGTAGCGATCCACTTGGGCAACCACGCGTACTCGATCGGTCGAGCCAACCAATTCAGCCTCGTTGAGATCATTGAGCATATCTTCTTCAAGAATCTCATCGTCGGCATCAGAGTAGAGCATAATCAGCCAGGTCTGATCATCGCGGCCAGCGGGAGTGCGAGTCGGGTCGGCAGGTGTGGCTTGGCCAGCAATCGGAGTGCGTTTTGCAACCGGCGTTGGTTCGGAGAGATCGGCACAAGCGGCTAAGAGCAAGAGTAAAACGAAGCTAAAACGCGTCAAACGCCAGCGTCGCGGCGCAATCTGCTGCATACAACACTCCTACAAAGTGCAAAAATCGGCTACTTTACCCAATAGTGAGCAGTTGATTACTCGTTGTCGTTGCCACTGGGGCGGCGGCGCTTGCGCAAGGTAATATGTTCGTCGGCTTCTTTGGCCGGACGACGATCACGATGGTCGCTAGTTTGATCGAGTTGATCGTCAGATGAATTGGTTTGAGCGTTCTTCAAGGCATCTTCGGCCACTTCGCGCACTTTTTTAGCAATGTCTTCGGGCTTCATCGCGGCACTCCTTCTACAATTGAAATGATTAATCGTCTACTAATAGAGCGTCATGGAGCAGATTTATTGCAGTTGTGGTTGTGGTTGAATTATACCATTGCTTGTGGCTAGAATACCGCGACGCAGCAATTCCTCGCAAATTGAGCGAGAATGATGCGATAGGTTAAACGAAGTTAATGAAGCCCCTCACCCCAACCCCTCTCCCGCTTTCAGGGAGCAGGCGAGGGCTTCGTGTCGTGATTTTGCCATGATTTGTGGTCACTGCACGCAAGCTCTCCCTCGCCCGTGTGTAGTGGGTGAGGGAACGGTGCACCACGAGCTTGATTAAAACGTTGCTCTGCTCAATCTCGATCAAACCAGTAGCTAAAGGCTTGACATTTGTAAAAATTTGCTTAAAGTGTGTTTGTAATTTCATTGAATTTATTAACTTACATCAGAGCCTGCGATGAAATCAGCGCTCTGTTTTTACACTAGTTTGGAGGATTTTATGGCATGGATGCGGCATAAACGCACGCTCTTGAGCCTTGGGTTGCTAGTGAGTTTGCTCCTAACTTCGGGCTTGTTTATTGGCCAAGGCAGCGCTCAAAGCATACAGGCAATCAGTAATCCATGGGCAATTCGCAGCGGGCGGGCAACCCATTATGATCCAACCGTGGGTATGGGCAATTGTAGCTTGCCAATGCCCAGCGATATGCTTTTGGCCGCCATGAACACCAGCGATTATGGGCTTGCCGATTATTGCGGAGCTTATGTAACCGTCAATGGGCCACGGGGTAGCGTTACGGTCAAAATTATTGATCGATGTCCGGGCTGTGTGGTAGGCGGCATCGATCTTAGCCCACAAGCCTTTGAACGAATCGCGCCGCTTGATGCTGGCAATGTGCCAATTACATGGCAATTAATCAGTGCGCCGAATCTGAGCGGCAATGTAATTTACAATTATAAAGAGGGCAGTAGCCAATGGTGGGCTGGCGTGCAGGTGCGCAATCATCGCAATGCCATCGCTAAGTTTGAATTTCGCAATCCGCAAGGGGTTTTTCAAGCGGTCGAGCGAGCGAATTACAACTATTTCCTGGTGCCTGGTGGCATGGGCAGCGGCCCCTTCACGTTTCGGCTTACCGATGTGTATGGCAATGTCTTTAGCGATAATGCTATTCCCTTGCGCTCTGAAGGCGACGTAGCGGGGAATCAGCAGTTTCCGTATGTGCCAAACACTGGCAGCACCGCCACCGCAACGCGTACCGCAACAGCGACCCAACCTCTGCCTGCCACCGCAACTCCAGTGCGCAGCCCAACCGCGCTGCCTGATCAAATTATCATCAGTGCTTCATCGACCGAGGCTGGTGGCAGCACCCAGTATGCGCTTGATGGTAACCTCAATACCCGCTGGAGTAGTGGGCTACCCCAAGCCTCAGGCCAATCGATCAATCTTGGTCTGCCGCATGTCAGGATTCTCGCAGGGATTAAACTTGATGCAGGTAGCTCGATTGGCGATTATCCGTATGGCTACAGTGTGCAAACCCGCGACGATGCTAGCGCTTGGGCAACTGTTGCAACTGGGATTGGCTCAGGCCAAATCACGACGATTAATTTTGCTGCCCGCAATGTGCGCTATCTGCGGGTTGAACTGACCGCTAGTTCAGGCAGTTGGTGGTCAATTCACGAATTATGCCAGCCAACCTGCGACTGCAACCCCAACCATTGCGCCACCAACCAACACCATTATTCCGGCGACAGCAACCCCAACGCTTGTGCCAACCATGGCTCCGCCGCCACGAACCCCAACGCCGAACGGCATTAGCGAATGGCAAGCCTACACCAGCTATAGTGTTGGCAGCCTCGTGCGCCATAATGGGCTTAACTATCGCTGTATTCAAGCGCATAGCTCGTTGCCTGGCTGGGAGCCACATATCGTTCCGGCGCTTTGGCAACCAATCTAGAAGTAGCATAAACCTGTTTGATTCAATCATGGTGTCGGTTGCAACGCGCATAGGCGGCTGACACCATGATCGTATTTCTCCTCCTCCGCTCATCCAGCATTTGAATTGCATTCATGCCAAGCATAACCCCAATCGCCATAGGGGTTATGCTTGGCATGTTCTCAAGTTTGTAACGCGTGTGTAACAGCAAGCAGCTATGTTTGCTGCATACCACCATGCGCTAATAATGACCATGAGGACGATCGACTATGCCAATTGTGATTGAAACACAGATTCAGACGGCATTTGCTCCACTTTGGGAGGCGACCCAATACCCCGAGCGCCATCAACGCTGGGATATGCGCTTTTCGACGATTCAGTATAGTGCTCCATGCGAGCCACCACATCCCCAGCAATTTATCTATACAACCCGAATTGGCTTTGGCTTGAGCATCACGGGCATGGGTGAAACGAGCACCAGAACCTTGGATGATGGCCGTACCATCTCGGCATTAAGTTTCTGGTCTAATCATCCATTGTCATTGATTCGCCAAGGTGCGGGATATTGGCTGT
This sequence comes from uncultured Chloroflexia bacterium, assembly GCA_963767035.1. Classification (GTDB taxonomy): domain Bacteria; phylum Chloroflexota; class Chloroflexia; order Chloroflexales; family Herpetosiphonaceae; genus Herpetosiphon. The sequence goes on from CAVYBW010000001.1 coordinate 293,438, forward strand.
ATCAGCCAACAAGCGCTGGCATGCACTTTCTGACTCGCTATGACTATCAAACTCGCTTTGGCATGCTTGGCCAGATTATCGATCGGCTACTCTTTCGGCCACTGATTGCTTGGGCCACCGCATGGAGTTTTGATCGACTGCGGTTGTGGCTGAGAGCATGAGATTGACCCATACGTGGCGTTTCGCATGTGGCTTGGACGACGGCTGGCCCTCGGCTGTGGCATCGGTGGTCTGTTGCTGCTACTGCTCATGGCTATCGGTAATGGCTCATGGCCGCATGGTGCTTGGATGAGCCTCGGCCTGCTGTTGATGCTGGTTGGCGGCCTAACCTATCGTCACTGTCGAAATTATCCCGTGCCATCGGCACAGCGGTGTAACTGGACATATTAAGGAGCTGTAGATGGATACGAACTCGATTTATGAACAGGCCTTAGGCCGCGATTTTGCCCGCCTGCATCCCCGCATTCAGCAGCGCTTTGGGCTATCAAGTAGCAGTGGGCTGGCGGCGATTGGTCAAGGCCACATGAGCATGATTTGGAATGGTGGACTGCCGCTGCGACCTTTGCTGCGACTCGGCCAAGCCCGGCATATCATGTTTGCTGAATGGGGAGCGCAAATTCCTTTTACGCTTGAAAATTATGCGTATCGCGATGCAGCAGGCCGTGAAACCGTGACCTGGCTCAGAACATTTCAGGTCAATCCACAGACCAAGCGCCATTTTGATGCCTATATGGTGTATAGCGATCAGCGTGATTGCATTGTCGATTATCTCGGAACCCATCAGCATTTTGCGGTTGATTTAAGCATGCGAGTTGATGATCGGGGTGGGTTGTGTTTGCGCTCGGGTTCACAACGGTTCTATGAGCGTTGGCTCGGCTTTTCGTTTCCGCTCATGTTTTCGGGTACGGCTGAGGTTTGCGAATGGTACGACGACGAAACAGCGCAATTTCGCATTCAGGTAGTGGTGACCAATCCAATCTGGGGGCCAATTTTTGGCTATCACGGTGCGTTTACGGTCGAATGGCGGCCCGTCGATCTGGAACGGATTCCGGCATATGCCTTTCCGCAACGGCTTGAGCAGCGGGCCTAGCTCAGATTTCATGGGATTGTGCGCAGTCGATCGTAGGCATGATCGACTGCGTGACCTTCACATTCCGGCGCTCAGGCCAATTTTAGGATGTAAGTTTGGCGCGGGCAGGCATAAGTTTTGAATAGCTTTTGATTAATGATGTGCGTTGAGTTGTGACTTGGTGAAGGGTTTCATAGCCAGTTTCCTGTTTAACATATTGGCCAATCCAATTGTTGACAACGGGTAGCTGGAGTAAGGCACAGAGTTCATCGTATTGCTGCTTCCAGTGGGGGTGGGTTTCAATCGCAATACAGACATGTTCAATGATATCCTCTGAATAGGGTTGGGGAAGGGTTGCGAGAACCTGTTTAACCAAGATCGCCACGCCTTCGGTTCGTTTGGTATCCATCAGGCTAGTCCTTTCTTTGCAGGCTGCTGGCAAACTATGTTGATCCCGAAGCTGCTGGCGCTATTCTAGCAGGCTGCGCGCTATTGACACACGAATGATGTCAATCCAAGGCTACGGTTGGCAGGGCAATCGCATCTTATAGTCCAAGCACGGTTGCCAGATAGTCCTCGCTGAGCGCCGCCCGAAAGCGTTTGCTTTTCAGGCTTCCGCGACTCGCTTCTTGCCGCAAGAGGTTGAGTGTGATATGGCGCAGGACGGCCATATTCTGCGGGGCGTGGTCGGTACGAATCCGGCTACGATCTTCATTGAAGCTGACATCCAGCACCCAATGCACACTATTTTCAATGCCCCAATGCTGTCGAACGAGCGCATTCGCCCGTGCAGCATCAAGCATGCCGCTGGCTAAATAGTACCGCTGTTCAATGGTGGTCGCTGATCCCACCGTGCGCTCGGCAACCACCATAATCACACTGCTAAGCTGCGGCCAGCGGTTGCGATCATTGAGATAGGCGATCGTGGCGTGATCGCTGATCACCCACGCCTGGCGCGTTTCCTGACGACCATGGCCGGCGGTGACCTGTGCCGCAACGGTCAGGCCATCCACGGTGTGGGGGGCCGTCCGTGCATCCGCGAAGAGCGCCACCACATCGGCATGGATCGTGGCCTGATTCCCTTTGAGTGCCAGCAGATAGTCGCCACCTTGGCGTACAATCTGCTCGGCAATGGCCGTATGACAGCCTAAGGCATCGATCGAGACCGTACAATCGGTCAGATCGAGGAACGCGAGCAGCTGCGGGATCGCCGTAATTTCGTTGGATTTCGCTGCAACCGCAACCTGTCCAAGCACGAGGCGGTTTTCACTGGCCCACGCGCTTACCAGATGAAGAGCGGCTTTGCCGCTGGCGGGATCAGCAGACCCTCGATGGGTTTTGCCGTCGATAGCGATCAGATCCCCCTGCACATGGGAGAGCGCCTGGACCCACGCCAAAAATCCAGCCTGAAACTGGGCGGGATCGATACGCGCAAAGACACGGCCAAACGTATCGTGCGAGGGAATGCCGTTGGGTAAGGTCAGGATCGTCGCCAGCCATGGCTGCTTAGCGCGGCCAAATTCTTCGACAGCGACCCAGCTATCGGCACCACAGATGCTCGCGGCAATCGCGATAATGATGATGTCGAGGAGCGCATGGTCGCGCGTGCGTTCGACGCGGGGATCAACGATATCAGCAAAATAGGGGGCAATGGCCAGATCGTGCAGCAACGGCATGCGGAACTCCTTTCACCGTAGAACGCCATCATGCACCCTGCTTGTTGATCATGCAACCATTCATTTAAGATGCGATTGCCCTGCTACGGTTGGTGTTGAGCGTTGTGTTTAGCATGAGAGCGTGCTATACTGGATAAGTGGAGCACATAGACTATGCTCGCTCCCTCACCCTCCTAACTCGGCCATATCCCCCACTCGATAACTATTTTGGTTATCTTATCATTCCGAGTTTTTTTACCCACGCATCAATTTAATGATTGTGTAGCTTGAACCCTATGATTGCTGCTAGCTCATTGTTAGCTGTAATTGTTGGTTATTCATGGCATACATGCCTCCCATCTGCAAGTGCACGATTGACGTGGCATGCTTTGATGACGATCCGAGTAATCCAATCAGGATCGCTTGGAATTGGGTCTTGCTGGAGCAATTTGGCCCATTGAGCGGCATGTACGCTATTAAAACGCATCAATCAGGCTGGTTGATGCCTGCGCGCTATCCCCAGCCTTCACGCCTCTATCGAATGGAGCACATGATGAAAAAACGCTATGCCCTGCTCTGGTTGAGCCTGGTTGGCAGCCTGATGCTGCTTGCCAGTGCCAGCCAACAACCACAACTAACGATTGGTGGCATGACCATATTTGTATGGCACATCCTCATGCTGATCGTGGTCATATGGCTGGGTGGATTAGCGCTGCGTTCGCTGATTCATCAGTATCGCGAATATCGCACGCTCTACAATCACCCACCAAGCCATTGGAATCAATGGCCGAACGATCCGCTGCCATCAAAACCGTTTGTTCGCTAGCAGCGCTGGTGTCATGAACAAATTGTGATTGATTCAAGAAAGGGGCTATTCATGGATAGTCATCGGTTTTCGCCTGATCATCAGCACTACTTTAATCTTGGTATCGAGCCATATGCCCACCCGGTTCCCGTTACCAATGATCTCCGTTGTATGCTGTTTGGATTTAGTCAGCAGGATGCTGCGCTGGTGATTCACCCGCTCACTTTTGCTGAGCCGAATCATTTTGGCACCTTCAATCAACGCTGGATGAGTCCTTCGATGCATGGCGATGCGGTTGCAGGCTGGACAGGCTTTATGGCCCTGCGCTATCTCTTAGGTTATTTTAGCCAATGGGTCCTGCTGTCACCAGAGCTACGCTATCAGGCTTGGCATACCACGGCTAAGACGATTACGCCACCAGCGCAGGCAATTGCGACCATTCGTGCTTGGGATGCAGGCTGGGAACATCAGCTTGATCATCTTGTGCCACTGGTTGAAAGATTTCGCCACCCACCCCATATCACCCTTGCTGGCTGATGCGATCGCACTGCTAGCTTGCCACTACCGAAGAATAACTTATCTGTAACAGCCTAGGTTGTTGCCAAGGAGAATAGTATGACCAATTCGAATCAGGCGACCCGTCTGCGCGAGCATCCTGAAGTGCGCGGCATTAGCGCCAGCCAGAGCTTGAATATTTCAGCTGCGCTAGCACAACTGCGAGCTGAAGTACATGCAGCTATCCACGGACACCGCCAAGTGACGCTTTTCCACCAGCTGCCAGTCTCGCTGGTGCTGTTTGATTTTGATGCTGGTGGAGTGCTTCCCGACCATGTTGTCAATGGTATGGTCAGCATCCACGTGCTTGAGGGCATGCTCACTGTTCACGCCGCCGACACAGATTACCCGCTGGAAGTTGGCCAGATCTTGGTTTTGAATTCCTCGGTTGCGCATAATGTGCGCGCGGAGATTGCCAGCGCCATGCTGTTGACAGTTCATCAGCTGGAACCAGCGGGAACGGAATCGCATTCGTAAGTGGGTGACACAACAGTCGGTGGGCATTGTTGCCCACCGACCATTCGAAATAATTAGCTAGCTGTGGCAATCAGTTGCTATTGATCGCTGGCTGGCTCGTGCAAGCCAATCCGATTGCCTTCGCTATCGATGAAAATTGCCATCGCGCCCTGCGGCCCGATCGGCGTTCTGCCCAGCACCACTGTGCCGCCAGCTGGCCCAATTCGCTCCACAATTTGGTCGAGCGAGCGGCTGGCGTTGAGGTAGATCAGCGTTCCGGCACTGGCTGGAGCCGCATCGGCTGGAGCCACAATTGCGCCAGCCACGCCGCCTTGATCGGCGGGAAAGAAGCCATGGGGGATATCCATAAAACTCCCCTCTTGGATATCTTGCTCTAGCACGGTGCGGTAGAAGTTGACGGCCCGTGCGAAATCGGTTGCTGGAATCTCAAACCATGTAATTGCGTTTTGCATAGGGTAGGTTCTCCTGATAAACGATATGCGCTTAGCATACGCTGCCCGTGTGACAACCCTATGTCAGTAGCGATTTGGTGGATTGAAAATGCTCTACCATGCGGGCGGCCTCCTCTGCCAGCCGTCGCCGCAGAGAATCTGGCTCTAAAACCCGCACATGCGATCCCCAACTGAGTAGCCATTGTGTCACATCGCGTTCGTCACGGGCCATTAACGTCACTAGCAACCCATCGGCGCATGGCGTGTGGTCAACTGCGTAGAACGAAGGCTCCTCGCGCACCCAAGCAGCACTTTCGTGGTCAAATAGGACGCGGATACATAACGTGCGCTTGCTTTGCTGCTCCTGATCGAGGCTGAAATTGGCTGGTCGCTCAAACGTTGTTGCGATAACGATCAGCTGGGATATACGCTCGATCCGAAAGGCGCGAATTGCCTGTCGCAGCTGGCAAAAGCCAAGCATGTACCAGCTCGTGCCAGAATGAATCAGCCCGTAGGGATCAACTTCGCGTTCGACTGCTGCGGCTCCATAGCGCGACTGGTAGGCGAACCGTAGCCGTTGTTTGGCCACGATGGCTCGCCGCAACTGGGGGAGCAGTCTGGCCTCATCATGGCTGGCCGCGCCACCAGGCACAAAGCGAATTGTGGCCCGCAGTGAACGAACCTCGTCGCGCTGTTGTGGCGGAATTGCCCCAGCGATCTTGCGGGCAGCGGCCCGAGCGGCCAGCCCATACTCGGCATCAAAACTTGCCGCCATCACGTCGGCACCGAGGAGCAGCATCATGGCCTCGTCGGCGCTGAAGCGTAGCGGTGGCAGAAAGTAGCCCTCGACAAGCGAGTAGCCTTGGCCTGGTGCGGCGATCACCGGCACGCCAGCTTCGCAAAGCGCTTGGATATCACGATATATCGTGCGTTTGCTGATCTCAAAGGTCGCAGCAAGATCGTCGGCTCTGCGCCGTCCGTGCGCTTGCAACTCCAGCACAATCGCGAGTAGCCGATCGGTTCGATTCATGGCTCTATCTCCAGTCGTTGCGATCTGATCTGCTTAATGGTAATGTCGAATTTGAAATTAGGATTAGCAAGCGGCTCGCAGCCCGTGCTGTTTTGTGTAATTGGCACTGGTGTGATAATGCTATCCTGCATAGGGCTTTGAAACAAGCTTCTGCAATCAGCCAATGGAGTGCGATCAATGACCCAAAACAGCGACAATAGGTTACCACGGACATCGCCCGAACAGCAAGGTATTCCGTCAGCGGCAATCTTGCGCTTGATTGAAGCCTTCGATCGTGAGATTCATGAAGTGCATAGTGTGCTGCTGCTGCGCCATGGTGCGGTTGTTGCCGAGGCGTGGTGGTCGCCGTATGAACCTGAGCGTCCCCATCTTCTATTTTCGCTCAGCAAAAGTTTTACGGCTACTGCGGTTGGGCTTGCAATCACCGAAGGCTACTTTTCGATCGACGATCCAGTCTTGGCCTTCTTTCCCGATGATGCTCCTGCTGAGGTGAGTGATTTTCTGGCAGCGATGCGGGTTGAGCATCTGCTTTCGATGGCCACTGGTCATGCTGATGATCCATGGTCGTCGATGGTTGAGCGCGCCGATGGCAATTGGATTAAGGGGTTTTTGGCAAGCCCAGTTGTGCATAGCCCTGGAACTCATTTTGTCTACAATACTGGTGCAAGCTATATGCTGGCGGCGATTATCCAGCGAACAACGTCACTCCAATTGCCTGCCTATCTTGGCCCTCGGTTGTTTGAGCCACTAGGGATTGAGCACATAAACTGGCAAGCATCGCCCCAAGGCATCACGCTTGGCGGGATTGGGCTGAGTCTGACAACCGAAGCTGTGGCGCGGTTTGGGCAGTTGTATCTGCAAAAAGGCATGTGGAACGGGCGAAGAATTCTCACAGAAGCTTGGGTCGAGCAAGCAACGGCTTTGCAAATAGCAAATGGCGATGCTACCGATTCTGATTGGGCGCAGGGCTATGGCTATCAATTTTGGCGTTGTCGTCATGGAGCCTACCGTGGTGATGGGATATTTGGCCAATATTGTATCATCATGCCAGCGCAAAATGCTGTGCTTGCCATAACCGGCGGCATGGATGTTTTTGCGATGCAGCAACCATTAAATTTGGTCTGGGAGCTGTTGCTGCCTAGTATGAGTGCTGGCAGCCTTGCTGCTGATCCCGCAGCCCAGCAGCAACTAAGCGCGAAACTGGCGCAATTGCACTTTCCAACCGTGCAAGGCCAAGCAGGCTCGCCAATCAGCGACCGTGTTTCTGGATGTTTATACCAGGTTGCGCCCAATCCGCTGCTGATCGAAACAGTTAGCCTGCAGTTTAGCCCAACTGGCTGCCGCTTAATTGCCCAAACAACGACAGCCAGCGAAACGATTGACTGTGGTTATGGCGTGTGGCAACCAGGCCAGACTGCGCTGTTTAAACAACAATTTTTTGAGCACACGCCGTTGGTTGCCAGTAGTGCCTGGACAGCCGACGCTACATTTATATTGGTTGTACGGCTGTATGAAACCCCGTTTATTCACACGTTGCTGCTGCATTTTGTGGGCGACGAGTTGCTAATTGAAATTCACATCAACGCATCGCTAGAATCCTTAAGCCCGCTGCTGCTAACCGCTCAGCTCGCAAAATAGAATAAGAGCTTCTCAATCTCATACCTATCCAGCGAGTGCACACTAATTATTGATTGGATAAAAAAGTGGGTCTGGCATAGATTGCCAGACCCACCGCCGATTATTGACCATCAGAAGGTTTTGGCGTAACTAGTTATACTGCCAGATTTGATGACTATCTTGGCCATTGACGAAGCCATCGATCATCAGAAAGAAGCGGCTATCATTTTTGACCAAATCGAAATCATCAGCACTATTGGTCAAGGTTTTGATTGGATTGGCGACGCTCAGCGTGCTGCCGTTGAACGTATAGGTGATAAAGCGGATGCGCTGCCAATCGTTGGGGTCAGTTTGGCTAGCGGTTTGAGCCACCACAACGACTTCGTTGCCTTGATCGACGAGTGCCACTTTGCCTGAAATATACACGGGCAAGGTTGCTTCATCTTCATAGACCAACACATTTGGTAGTGGCGCGCCGTTGCCTGCGCTAGCAACTGTCCAGCGGGCGATTTCAGCAGTTGCCAATGGCGATGCTGTCGTGGTTGCAACCGTATAGATGCGATTGCCTGAAAGAGTGATATCAGCAAAGCCAATTACACCACGTGCATCTTGGGCTAATTTAATCAAGTTACCGTTGACATCTACTTGCCAGAGCGTCACAATCATGTTGTCGTTTGAATCTTGGGCTGCCATTGCAAATTGACGTGAACTTTTAATGTAATCAGCACTGATCGCGATGCGTCCGGTTTCGCCCACCGAAATTCTGGTCGAACGATGGGTAAATGTTTCACCATCGGAGCTTAATCCCCAAACGTCAAAGCGTGCCCGTCCATCACTCAGTTGCGCCGCTGTCACGATCGATGGATTGGGAGTTGGGCCAACCCGAATCACATGCACATAGTTGATACTCACTGGAATTGTGGCAACGCTACCGGTATCGCCAAGCCGTTCAATCCGATTCCCACTGGTGCTATTGGTTTTGAAGGCAATTAATTTGAGTTCTTCATCAGCTGTAATTGCCGCAACTACCACGATATTATCGCGATACTCGGTGACATCGACATCATAGACTGTTCCGGCGCTGGTATAAACGTAATTGGTGTCAATCGCGCCATTGGCGTTGGTGTACACGCCATTGACCCGTAACACCCCATTACTTGCCTGTTTGGTGGCTGTAACATAAACCTGTCCGTTGTTATAGGTTCCGCCATTGGCAGTTGAAACTTGATCAACCGCCGTGGCATTTTGACTATCCAAGAGGTCGAAATCGGCGGTCGCTGCAGCGGGCAAGATACTCAGTGCCATCAGGCTAAGGATTGAAAATAGGCGAATACTAAATCGTCGAGCGTCCATACATACCTCCATACAACACACTGATTGATTGGCTATAGCATAGCTGTTTGAGGTAGGCGAAAAGTCTCATTGTGGGAGTAAAAAGTCTCATAACATATAGCGCAACTCGTATGATCGTGCTGCTCAGCCTACTCATTGGTGGGGAACCGAGATTCGTGCTTTTTGAGGCCATTTGCTATAATGCACTCCCAAGGAGGCGTTATTAATATGTATGTTGTAACCTGCGAATGCGGCACCGAGTACGATTTGGATTATTCCGAGGATCGCAATGGTGAGATTGTTGCTTACGCTGCATGTCCCGATTGTGGCATCCAGCTCGACAGCGTGACTGTGGCTGAGGCCGTGAACGAGAGCCACGACGAAGGCCGATAAATTCCAGTCAAGCCTCGATTGAATTTGCCCCAGCGATTTCGATCGAGCAAATAGCTGGATTGGAACAAAACACTGGCAAGCATGGGATAGCGAGCGAGGTAGGTGGTTAAGATTCCCTCACCCCAGCCCCCTCGCCCGTGGCGCGGGCGAGGGGCGTACCATGGTGGTTCTCGCAACAATTGTCAGATCAACGAGCGGTTGATCTCCCGTGACGCGGGCGAGGGGCGTAACGCGGTGGTTTTGAAGGGAGCAATCGGCTCCCCCTCGCCCGCGTTCAGTGGGAGAGGGGGCTGGGGGGTGAGGGATCATGAACTATTGCCCATCTACGACACCTTTGTGGAAAACTTACCCTTGAGGGGTGAGAGCACGCAGATTCTGATCAATCCAATCAATCACTTTTGATTAAACGAACCGAAATTGCTTAAATCTATGGGCTAGGGCCACAATGCGCGATACCAAACACGACTCCATAGACGATAAATAGATGGTAGGCACTTCAATGATACCGAATCTTGTCGTTACCTCTTGTATGCGTGCATGGGCTTGTGAAAGCGCCTGAAATCCACAGTTTCGACTACGAAGCCTTTTCATTCCGCGCGCGATAAGCGGCAACCAGCGCATTGGCATGCCCATGGCCCAAGTTATGGTCAGTTTTCAGGGCGGCTACCATCTGCATATGCGTCTTGTCCGTCATGCCATCGAGGATGGTCATCCAGTGATCAATTGGGTAGCCATAGGTTTTTTCGATCGACGGGAAATACGATGCTGGGCCTTTGGATGATGTTTCGTGTGACATACATGTCCTTTCAGTGTACCGTAGGATGGGTCTATGCAGTCTACCTATATGTGCTGTAGCGATGGCTGATTTAGTCGCGCACTGCTCCGCATCTGCCTGATTACTCAGCCACCAGCAGCATCTATTCCATGAAAATGTGTTGTTGCGATCAAAAATATTGCACCATCAATGAGCTGTTCTTCCCAATCGATCAGCATAATCGGATTGCAGGCAGGGCAGCGCATAAACATTGACTAATTGCTCGTTGAGCTATTCAAACACTGCATGGTCATCAAAAACTCCTCGTGGAATACTGCACGGAATTGCTTTTCTAACTTGTTGTTTCAGTCGCCTAAGTTCTGCATCGCAAAGCCTCAACAGTGATTAAACATTCAGGTCGGCGATTGGAGTTGCTGTGATTGATGTTCGCAGCCGGGCAATATCGCGCATCGGCGGTGCACCAAAGAAGCGTTTATAGTCGCGGGTAAAATAGGCAGCATCGTCGTAGCCAACGCGAACCGCCGTTGTGCTGGCATCGAGCTGTTCGCCAAGCAGGAGTCGCCGAGCCTCTTGCAGTCGTAGCTGCTTCTGAAACTGGCCTGGACTCATCGCCGTGACTGCTTTGAAGTGGGCATGAAAGCCAGAAACGCTCATGCCCACCAGCTGTGCCAGCTCCTCTATGCGCAACGGTTGGGCAAAGTCGTGACGAATCCGGCTAATCGCCTGATTAATCTGGTGCGTCGCCCCTGTGCGGATGGCGATTTGGCGCAGTTGATGACCCTGTTCGCCCATGAGCAGGCGGTAGATAATTTCGCGGGTAATTAAAAGGGCCAAGAAATTCAGCATCAGCCGGAGTATCGAACAGCCGGATGAGCCGAACCACCGCATCCAACAGACTGCTATCCAGTGGACTCACGGCGAGCGCGCGCATGGCACCATGGTTTCGCGGTGCTGTTTGGTGGGCCTCGACCATCACCGAACTGACGAATGTTGGCTCAATTTGCAGGCGCAGGCTGAGATAGGGTTGTGCTGGCGAGGCATCAATAATCTCGCCTGTGACCGGAATCTCTGCTGTAACGAGTAAGTAGTGAGCAGGATCGTAGCGCAGCCGCTGATCGCCAACCAGCATCACTTTGCTGCCTTGGGCAATCACGCAGAACGCTGGGTCAGATACGCCATAAACTGGTTCGGTTGCTGAGGAGATCCGTTGCAGAAAAAGCCCTTTGCGTGGTTCGATCATTCGATCATCGCCCACCAAGCGTGCGATCCGCTCCACCAGTTCAGCATTGAGTGCTTGGATCGACTGCATAGATTCCTTTCATACCTCGGGTTGGCAACGCTGCTCAGAGTATAGAGAATTCTCCAAGAATGCTAGAGAATTATTCTAGCATGGATGGCGAGCTAGCGCGTATATTGTTTCTGGCAACAAGAAATTCTGCTTATTGAATAGTAGGATTCTGCTCTAAATAGCAATTTAATCGATGACTGAAAACGATCATGCTCATGATCATCACTACAGGAAACGCTTTGTACTGGGCGTACAGATGCGCTAAGGAGAACATATGCCAGCGAAACATGTATGGTTGATTACCGGTGCTGGGCGCGGTATGGGTGTGGATATTGCTAAGGCCGCTCTAGCAGCGGGCTATGCGGTTGTTGCAACAGGCCGCAATCCTGAGTCGGTGGCTAGCGCGATTGGTGAGAATGAAAACCTGTTGGCGGTAAAACTCGATGTTACTAATCCGGCTGATGCCTATGCCGCAGTTCAAGCCGCCGTCGAGCGCTTTGGCCGCATCGATGTGCTTGTCAACAATGCTGCCAACTTCTACGCTGGGTTTTTCGAAGAACTGACTCCCGAAGCTTTTCGCGCCCAAGTTGAAACTAACTTCTTCGGTCCAATGAACGTCACTCGGGCTGTGCTGCCAATTATGCGTGCTCAGCGGTCGGGTTTGATTGTGCAGATCTCATCAACCGCAGGCTTTAGCGGTGGCGAGTTTGTTTCGGCCTATGCTGCATCAAAGTTTGGGGTTGAAGGTTGGATTGAATCATTGACGCCTGAGGTTGCGCCATTTGGTATCCGAACGATGCTGGTCGAACCTGGCTTTTTTCGGACTGAACTTCTGACCACAGAGTCGACCCGTTATGCCCAACCCACAATTGTAGATTATGCTGAGAAAACCAAACAAACGATCGCAGCCTGGAGCAGTATGAGCGGTACGCAGGCTGGCGATCCTGCTAAGCTCGCGACGGCGCTAATCCAGCTTGCAAGCCAAGCTGAGCCACCGCTGCGTTGGGCTGCTGGAGCCGATGCGGTGGCTAGTTTGGAGCAAAAGGCCCAACTGTTACAGACCCAAGCTAACGCCTACCGCGAGCTGTCATCGTCGCTGGCACACGATGATATACACGCCTAGGTCACAGTAACATCGGCTGTCAATTTTCGGGGCAAACTGGGTTTAAATTCAACTTGTATTCAGCTAAAATGCGCATGTTTGTGCTATAATGGGCTTTTGGCCGCCAGCTTCAGTGGAGTGCGCCGGAGTGACGCACGTTGCTGGGATGGCAGCCCATCGAAAGGAGCATGCGCATGACTGATGATCAGCGGACACAGGCAGTTGAGCAGATTCTGAACGATCTGGTTGGCCAGTGGGAAGGCGTTGCCAAGACATGGTTTGGGCCGGAAACCTTGGCCGACGAGTCAGCAATTCGTGGCTCATTTCGGCGGGTTGGCGACAGTCGTTTTGTGCTCTACGAGTACGATAGCGCCTTTCAGGGCAGTCCACTTAGTGGCGCGGCGATCTATGGCTATAATCAATTGGCTGATAGTTTTGAAGGCGCTTGGGTCGATAGTTTTCATATGCCGACCAACATCATGACCAGCAGTGGGCTGGTTGCAGCCACCGATGTTAATGTGCGTGGTAGCTATGCTGTTGAAGGTAGCCCACCTTGGGGCTGGCGCACCGAAATCGTGCGTGATGGCGCTGATCGATTGATTCTGACTGCCTATAACCATCCCCATGACGATATCGAAGCGAAGGCGGTCGAAATCGTCTACACACGGGTCAATTCAGCCCAGTAAATTATTACCACCCAGCGCGCCAGCAGCTCTCGGCCTCAGCTGCGGCGCGCACACTATTTAACCCCAAATAATCTATTGCACAACGAATTTGGCTGTTGATTGTTGTTCCGGCCTGCGCAAATGCTCCAGTGATGGCCTGAATCTCGCTACACGCTATGGCCAACGGAGCAAAGCTTCAAATGTTTAAGGAGGATGGATGTGCGTAAATTAATTTATTTTATTGCCTGTACCGCCGATGGGTTTATTGCCCGTGAGAATGGTAGTTTTGATTTCTTTCCGATGACTGGTGGGCATATGCAGTATCTGCGTGATGAGTATCCTGAAACGATGCCAACCCATCTGCATGCAATGCTGGGAATTACCGCTGAGCCACGCCATTTTGATACGGTGCTGATGGGTCGGCACACCTATGAAATTGGCCTGAACGAAGGGGTTACCAGCCCTTATGCCCATCTGCGCCAATATGTCATTGCTTCATCGCTGCAAACGATTGCTAGCCCCGATGTCACGCTTGTTTCACACGATCCGATTGGATTGGTACGCAGCCTCAAACAAGAAAATGGCCGTGATATCTGGTTATGTGGCGGCGGATCATTAGCGAGTAGCTTGATGAGCGAAATTGATCAACTGGTTCTGAAAATTAATCCAGTGATGCTGGGGCAAGGGATTAAGCTATTTGGTGGGTTGCCGCACGCTGTGCCGCTCGAATTGCTTGAGCATCAGAGCTTTGACGGTGGTGTGGCGCTCCATCGCTATGCGCTTGCCAAATTAGCGTAATTCCGATCTCCTCATAGCTAAATTATGGGTTTGCTCGGTGCCTTATTTAGGGTTTTTGTCAATCATTGGCATTATCAACATGGATCGATCGATCTCACCCTTCCGTCCCGCCGCAAGGCGGGAGACGCAGGGGGCTTTAATCCCCCTGCACCCCCTAAAGTACACTTGATGGATGGCAATCTTCTGCCTATGAACTGGTCATGGTTCGGTGTGCAGTCGAAGGAACTTAAAATCGACCGAGAACCGTTGCATGGCCCATGAATCACGGCAAAACTACAGTATGAAACCTCTTGCTCCAACAACCGATCCCCGATTCTCCGCAGTATGTGCTCTGTTCTAAGCATGCTAAAATGGCTGAGCATTAATTTCGAGGCCATCATGACAATTTTATCGCCGCGAGTTCGCTCAATTCGCACAATTTATACGGTTCTGACGCTGGTCGTGCTGGGCTTGTTGATTTGGGGCGTGTGGCATTTGCTCGCTCCTGACGATCTGCCAACAATTCAAGGACGTTGGCAATTGGCCGGCCAAGTGGTTGAATTTCAGTCCGATGGGGTTGTGACTGGTTTAGCAGCTGAACCATTGCGTTACGAGGTGCTGAGCGCTAGCGAATTGCGCTTAACTAGCGCCGATGATAGCCAACAAACCGCTACCTATACCTTCAATGCCGAGCAACTGAGCTTGGTAATGCTGAACACGCAAGGCCAAATGCAAACTCACCTGCTCCAACGACTTGATCAATAATCACCCTAATATTACTGCTGGCTCTGGTCAGCGTGCTGAGGAGTTTTCATGGATTACCGGGACTTAGGCCGAACTGGTTGGCAGATTTCGACGATTGGCTTTGGCGCATGGGCAATTGGCGGCGATGCGTGGGGCAAAACCGACGATGCCACCTCGCTGGCGACAATTCATGCGGCGATTGATGCTGGCGTGAATTTTATTGATACCGCCGATGTGTATGGCGATGGTCATTCTGAGCGCTTGATTGCCCAAGTGCTCCGCGATCGCCCGGGCGAGATTGTGGTTGCAACCAAGGCTGGTCGGCGCTTAAACCCGCATACAGCGGCTGGCTACAATCGCGAAAACTTAACAGCTTTTGTTGAACGCAGTTTGCACAATCTCAATACCGAAGCGCTTGACTTGCTGCAACTGCATTGCCCACCAAGCGAAGTCTATACCATGCCCGCCGTTTTTGAGGTGCTTGATAATTTGGTGCGTTCTGGCAAAGTCCGCTACTACGGCGTGAGCGTCGAGCGAGTTGACGAAGCGCTGGCAGCGATTGAATTTCCGAATGTGCAAAGCGTGCAGATCATTTTTAATCTCTTTCGCCACAAACCGATAGAGCAATTTTTTGCTGCGGCGCAAGCCAAGCGAGTTGGCATTTTGGCGCGGGTTCCGTTGGCAAGTGGCTTGCTATCGGGCAAAATCACCGCTGCTACCAGCTTTGAAGCCAATGATCATCGCAATTACAATCGCCACGGCGAATCGTTTGATCAAGGCGAAACCTTTGCGGGCGTGGATTATGCCACCGGCTTGCAAGCAGTCGAGGAATTACGTGCTTTAGTGCCAATCGATGCCAGCATGGCCCAATTTGCCTTGCGCTGGATTCTCATGTTTGATGCAGTGACCACGGCGATTCCTGGGGCCAAAACGCCCGAACAAATGCGCGCCAATGCCGATTCAGCTGCCTTAGCGCCACTTGATGCTGAAACCATGAGCCAAGCCCAAGCAATTTACGAGCGTTTGATTCGACCACTGGTGCAAGATCGCTGGTAAGAAATAGCGGTCAGAGATCAGCGGTTAGGAGTCTGTACATTTTTGAAGCCTTTGTGGATTGTTAATTACGATCCACGAAGGCTTTTGAGCCACGAATTTCCACGAATGGCACCAATTATCCTTCTGATCCTCAAACGTATACCTTCATCCCTCATCGATGCTCTCTAGTCCCTGACTCCTGAATCCTGACCCCTTGCTTCTTATGTTCTATGCTCTATGCTCTTCATTTACCCCGCCTCGTTAAGCTGCGTTTGACAAATATCAACCTGTTGCGTATACTGCGCCTTGAATAAAAACAGTTATATCCGACTAAATTGTGTTAATGACATAATTCAATCGATGGTGATAGATAAAGCTCGTTTTTGGCTGAACAAATCAGCTAAAACTGGCGACTGTCAGCATCTGTTGTTGCCATTCAAACTGCAGGACAAGCCTGATCGGTTAGGGAGCGTTTGTGCATTTTTCTGAATACCCTGAACTGAAAAACCAAGTAGCGCTAGTAACTGGCGCTGCCCAAGGCATTGGGGCCGCAGTTGCCCAAGAATTATGCCGCCACGGCGCCCATGTGGTGGCCTTGGATGTTCAGGCAGCAGGTTTGCAAAGATTGCAACAACGCTTGGAGGTTGGCGCAGGTCAACTCAGCACCCGCACGCTTGATGTTCGAGATGCTCAAGCAGTGGCCGCATTGGTTGCCGCAATCGAAGAACAGCTTGGGCCAATCGCGATGTTGGTAAATGTTGCTGGCATTTTGCGCATGGCTCCGGTGGTTGAATTGAGCGATGAGGATTGGGCGACCAGCCTCGCTGTCAATGCAACTGGGGTGTTCAACCTAACGCGGGCAGTTGCCCAGCGCATGGTGCCGCGTCAAACGGGCAGCATTGTCACGGTTGGCTCGAATGCCGCTGGGGTGCCACGCATGCAGATGGCGGCCTATTCGGCCTCGAAAGCTGCCGCGACCGCCTTTACCATGTGCTTGGGGCTTGAATTAGCCCAACATAACATTCGCTGTAATGTAGTTTCACCTGGCTCAACCGACACCGCCATGCAACGGATGTTGTGGCACGACGAAACAGGCCCGCAACGCGTGATTGCTGGCTCATTGGAAACATTTCGCCTGGGGATTCCGCTTGGGCGGATTGCCGAGCCTGCCGATATTGCCAACGCTGTTGTTTTTTTACTCTCCGAGCGTGCTCGCCACATCACCATGCACGATTTGCGCATTGATGGTGGGGCCACGCTTGATGCTTAGATACAAGGATCTCTCGCTTATGAGCAATGCAAACGCATCGACCAAGCCCGCGCCATATCGACTTGCTGCTCGCACCGATGCCAACCAAGCCACGATTGTTGATCTTGGCTCGGTCAAAATTGGCGGTGGTACGCCAGTCGTGATGGCTGGCCCATGCTCGGTAGAATCGGAAAGCCAATTGTTAAACACGGCCTATGCGGTGGCCGAAGCCGGAGCGCATATGCTGCGTGGCGGTGCTTTCAAGCCCCGTACTTCACCCTATGCCTTCCGTGGCTTGGGCGAAGTAGGCCTGAAGATTTTGGCCAAAGCGCGGGCCGAAACTGGCTTGCCCATTATCACCGAAGCGCTTAATACCGCTGATGTCGATTTGGTGGCTGAATATACCGATGTGATTCAAATTGGCGCACGCAATATGCAAAATTTTGCTTTGCTCGAAGCCGCTGGCCGCACTGGTCGCCCAGTTATGGTGAAGCGTGGCCCAGCTGGCACGATTGAAGAATGGTTGCTGGCCGCCGAATATGTGTTAGCAACTGGCAATCGCAACGTGATTTTGTGTGAGCGCGGCATTCGCACTTTTGAAAATGCTACTCGCAACACGCTTGATTTGAATGCGGTGGCGATGGCCAAACATCGTAGCCACCTGCCAGTGATCGTCGACCCCAGCCATGGCACCGGCAAATGGTACTTGGTTGCGCCGTTGGCTTTGGCTGGTTTGGCGGTTGGTGGCGATGGCTTGATGATCGAAGTGCACCATGATCCTGATCACGCCAGCTCGGATGGCCCACAATCGTTGAACCACGAACATTTTGCTGATTTGATGGAAAAAATCAATCAGCAATCTGCCCAGCCAGCCGCGCGGGAAGTGGGTTTGAACTAAGCCAACGGCTTGTAGCACGCAATTAAGGATGACGATCATGAGCAGTTTTGAACAAGAACGGCTACGCGAATCGGCGTGGCAATTGCTAGACAACTATCAAGCAGAATCGGCCTTTTTCTTTGCCTCGCCCAATCATACGCTGCTGGCGCAATTGAGCTATGTCGATTTGATTAGCCAAAGTTCGCTGAGCGAAATTGAGCAACGAGTCAACGAGGCCTTGCAACGAGCCGAACGTGGCGGTGAAGTTAATCCAGTGGTGGTTGGCGCGTTGCCCTTTGCCCCCGATGCTGCGGCCTATTTGGCCTTGCCTTCGCGGGTCGCTTGGGCTGGCCCATTGCATGCCGAGCCGCAACCCTATTGGCATAACCAGCGTTTGCCGCATTGCAGCATCGAGCCAATGCCTGCGCCTGATCACTATAAACGTGGCGTAGCTCAAGCCTTGGCTAAAATGGCAGCTGGCGATTTGCAAAAAGTTGTGCTTTCACGCGCGCTGCAATTGACCGCCGATGCACCGCTTGATGTCAACTTAATTTTAGCGAGTTTGGCCCGCAATAATAAAACTGGCTATACCTTTGCTGTGCCGCTACCAACTCGCCGCGCTTTGGTTGGCGCTAGCCCTGAGTTGTTGCTGGCGCGGAATGGCAATCAAGTGATCGCCAATCCCTTGGCTGGCTCAATTCCCCGCAGCAGCGACCCTGAGGAAGATGCGCGGCGGGCAGCGGGCTTGCTGGTATCGCCCAAAGATTTGCACGAACATAAGGTTGTGGTTGATGCTGTGGCAGCAGCTTTAGCGCCTTTCTGCGTTAGCCTCGAAGTGCCCCAACCAACGGTTATTTCTACGGCGACGATGTGGCATCTTTCGACAACCTTGGTTGGCGAATTAAACGCTGATGCACCTTCGTCTTTGGGTCTGGCATTGGCGTTGCACCCAACTCCAGCGGTGTGCGGTACGCCAACCGAGGCTGCCCGCGCCGCGATCCGCGAAATTGAGCCGTTTGATCGGGGCTTTTTCACGGGCATGGTTGGTTGGTGCAACGCCCAAGGTGATGGCGAATGGATTGTAACGATTCGCTGCGCCGAAGTTGTCGATCAATCGTTGCGTTTGTTTGCTGGCGCTGGCGTGGTGCTTGGCTCAACGCCTGAAGCCGAATTGGCCGAAACTGGCGCGAAATTCCGCACAATGCTGTTAGCGATGGGCCTCGATAGCGAAGGCGAGGTGGCCTAATGGCTGAGCCTACGCTTGGCCTTGCAGGCACGACCGCCTGGCCCGCCGAGTTTGCCGAGCGCTATCGCAGCGCTGGCTATTGGGTTGGTCAGACTTTTGGCGAGGCGCTGCGCGAGTGGGCGCAACGTTCTGGTGAAGCGACTGCCGTAGTCTGTGGCAACCGCCGTTGGAGCTATCGCGAGCTTGATCAACGGGTTGATAGCTTGGCGGCGGGCTTACAACAACTTGGCATCCAACCCAAACAACGCGTCGTTGTGCAATTGCCCAATTGCGCCGAGTGGTTTGTGGTCTGTTTTGCGCTCTTTCGGGTTGGTGCGATTCCGCTGATGGCCTTGCCAGCCCATCGTTTGGCCGAAATCAGCTATTTTTGCCAGCACAGCGAAGCCGTGGCCTATGTGATTGCCGATAAAGTCGGCAGTTTCGATTATCGCAACTTGGCAGCTGAGGTTAAAGCAGTTGCGCCAACCCTAGAACATGTGTTGGTGGTCGGCGAGGCTGGTGATTTTACCGCCTTAGCTGATGTTGATGCTGAGCGAAGCCAATTTCCAGTGCTTGATCCCGCCGATGTGGCCTTGTTCCAGCTTTCGGGTGGTAGTACGGGCGTACCCAAATTGATTGCCCGAACCCACGACGATTATTTGTATTCGGTGCGGGCGAGCGCTGAAATCTGTGAATTGGATGCCAGTAGCGTTTATTTGTGTGTACTGCCGATGGCTCACAACTTTCCCATGAGCTCGCCTGGTACCTTGGGCACCTTGGCGGCGGGCGGAACGGTGGTGCTTGCGCCGCAACCTAGCTCTAATGTGGCTTTTCCCTTGATTGCTCGCGAAGGCGTGACGATCACTGGCATGGTGCCGCCGCTAGCCTTGTTGTGGCTCGATGCTGCTGCCAAACGCCAAACTGAATTAACCAGCCTCAAGCAAATTTTGGTTGGTGGTGCGCCATTTGGAGCCGATACGGCGCGGCGGGTCAAGCCAGAACTTGGCTGCCAATTGCAACAAGTCTATGGTATGGCCGAGGGCTTAGTTAATTACACCCGGCTTGACGATGCTGATGAGCTGATTTGCAACACCCAAGGGCGGCCAATTTCGCCATTGGATGAAGTGCGAATTGTCGATGATGAAGATAACGATCTGCCAATTGGTGAGCTTGGCCACCTGATTACCCGTGGCCCTTACACGATTCGCGGCTACTACCAAGCAGCTGAACATAATCAACGGGCCTTCACCAGCGACGGGTTTTATCGTACTGGCGATTTGGCTCGGCTGAACGCGGCTGGCTATGTTTCGGTCGAAGGCCGCGCCAAAGATCAAATTAATCGTGGCGGAGAAAAAGTTGCTGCCGAAGAAATCGAGCAACATTTGCTCAATCATCCGGCGATTCACGATGTGGCGCTGGTGGGCTTGCCCGACCGTTTCTTGGGCGAACGCACCTGTGCCGTTATTGTGACCAACGGTGTGAATATCAACCGCCGCGAGGTGCTGCAATTTTTGCGTAGCCGTGGACTTGCCGACTACAAATTGCCAGATCGGGTTGAAATTGTCGCGAGTTTGCCCAAAACTGGGGTTGGCAAGATCAACAAACGGCTGTTACGTGAGCAATTAAGTGCTGGTAGTGTGCCAGCCTAGAAGGATAGATTATGGCGTTACCATCAATTGCTGCCTATGCAATTCCAACTGAATTACCAACCAACCGCGCAACTTGGGCGGCTGAGCCACAGCGCGCAGCGTTGTTAATTCACGATTTGCAAAATTATTTTATCGATGCCTTTCCTGCTGGCGAAGAGCCAATTAGCAGCGTCTTGCGTTCAATTGCCAGTTTGCGCGATCAGGCCCATGCATTGGGTATTCCGGTGTTTTATTCAGCCCAACCAGGCGATCAAGCGCCAGAAGATCGTGGCTTGTTGAGCACATTTTGGGGTAAAGGCTTGAGCATTGGCAATCCACCAGAGATTGTCGCGCAACTTGCGCCGCGCGCTGGTGATCAGGTGATTACCAAATGGCGGTATAGCGCGTTTCAGCGCACGCCGTTGCGCGAACTGTTGCGCGAAGCTGGCCGCGATCAACTGATCGTCTGTGGGGTTTATGCCCATCTCGGCTGTTTATTGACCGCCTGCGACGCCTTTATGCAAGATATTCAGCCATTTTTCGTGGCCGATGCGGTTGCTGATTTTACCCTCGACGAGCATCGCATGGCTTTGCAATACGCCGCTGGGCGTTGCGCTGTGGTCACGACGACCGAGCAATTGGTACGTGAATTGGGCTACAACCAGTTACGTAGCGAATTGCACGATTTGCTTGATGATGTCGAAAGCATTGGCCCTGATGATAATTTGCTCGATTGGGGCTTGGATTCAATCCGTTTGATGACGTTGGCTGAACGCTGGCGCGCTGCTGGCTGCGAAGTTGGCTTTGCCGAATTGGCCGAAACTCCAACGTTGGCCGAATGGTGGCAACGCCGGTTTGCCGCCCAAAACTTGGAGCAAACCCATGGCTAAGCTGGCGCTATCGGCGGCACAACATGGTATTTGGCTGGGTCAACAGCTTGATCCGAGTAGTCCGCTGTATAACACAGCCGAATATGTCACGTTGTTGGGTGCAGTTGAACTTAGCAAGCTAACTGCTGCGATTGAACAAGCCTTTGCCGAAGCCGAAACGCTACATTTGCGTTTTGGGCTTGAGCATGATCAGCCGTATGCGGTGATCGAGCCGCAACCAATCGACCTAGTACTGCATGATTTGCGCGATCAGCCCGATGCTGAGGTTCAAGCCTTGGCGTGGATGCATGCCGATTTGAGCAATGTGGTTGATTTGGCAACTGGCCCGTTGTTCAACACAGCGATTCTGCAAATTGCCGATGATCAGGTGTTGTGGTATCTGCGGGCGCATCACATTGCCTTGGATGGCTATAGCTTTGCCTTGCTGACCAAGCGAGTTGCCGAAATTTACTCGGCATTGCAAACCAAGGCCATGCTTAGCCCAAGTTTTGGCGCATTAGCACCAGTGATTACCGAAGATCAAACCTATCAAGCCTCGATTCAAGCCACGCTTGATCGCGAGTTTTGGGTCAATCGCTTTGCTACTAATCCCCAAGTGGTCAGCCTGACGCAGCAAACTGCGCTATCGCAACCGCGCAGCATTCGTTTGAGCACTGCGCTTGCTGATGATTTGATCGAGCAATTAACTGCGATTGCCAAACCAACTCGCAGCACATGGCCCGATGCCTTGATGGCGGTGGTGGCGGCCTATCTTGCGCGCTGGAATAATAGCGAGAGCATCGTATTGGGCATGCCCTTGATGAGCCGTTTGGGTTCGGTGGCGCTGCGTGTGCCGTGTATGGCGATGAATATTGTGCCGCTGTGCCTCACTATTTCTGCCGACCACGATTTAGACCGATTAACCGCCGTAGTAGCGGCTGAACGCAATGCTTTTCGCAAGCATGGCCGCTATCGCTACGAACAATTGCGCCGCGCTTTGGGCTTTGTCGGCGCTGGGCGGCGTTTGTTCGGGCCAGTTGTCAACATCATGCCCTTCGATCATCCGCTGAATTTTGGCGAATGCCAAGCCCACAGCACTACGCTGACCGCTGGGCCAGTTGAAGATTTGGCCTTCAACGTGATTTTGCGTGGCAACCAACTCTATCTGACGCTTGAGGCCAATCCTGCTTGCTACAGCCAAGCAGCGCTTGAGTATCATTTTGCAACAATTCAGCAATTATTAAACAATTGGCTGGCAGCGCCAAGCACAACCGTAGCCGAGCAGCAGGTTTTGCCAGCGCCAATTGTGCTTGATGGTGGCGAGTTGCGCTTACCACTGACCAGCGTGATCGAGCAAATTTTGCAGCATGCCAAGCAACAACCACATGCCTTAGCCTTGATTAGCGATAGCGAGCAATTGAGCTATGCCGAATTAGCAAGCCACGTCCATGCTTGGGCTGGCCAATTAGTGCAGCGCGGGGTTACTGCTGGCAGCGTGGTTGGGGTGGCTCTGCCGCGCAGCCGCGAGGCGATTGTGGCCATTTTGGCGACGCTCTGCTGTGGTGCGGCCTATCTGCCACTTGATCCGCAATGGCCGCAAAGCCGTTTGGTAAATGTGGTCGCTCAAGCCCAACCAATTGTGGTTTTGGCTCAACAAGCCGTTGATCTGCCAAATATTGTGTTGATAGAGCAGCTTGGCAAGGCTAATGCATGGTTTGAAGCACGGGTTGAGTTGAGCCAACCAGCCTACATCATGTACACCTCTGGCTCGACTGGCGAACCAAAAGGCGTAGTGATTAGCCATCAAGCCTTGGCTGGTTTTGTGCAAGCGGCGGCTGAGCGCTACGAAATGAGCGAAGCTGATCGGGTGCTGCAATTTGCTCCATTAGCCTTTGATGCTAGCGTTGAGGAGATTTTCGTGACGTTGTGCCAAGGCGCGACCTTGGTATTGCGCAACGACGCAATGCTCGAATCGTTGCAGCGTTTTGTGGCTGCCTGCCAACAGCATGCGATTAGCGTGCTCGATTTGCCAACCGCCTTTTGGCATGAATTGGCCGATAGCGTGGCCCAAGGCGTAGTGCAATTGCCCGAATGCTTGCGGGTGGTGATTATCGGTGGCGAGGCGGCACTGCCAGAGCGGGTTCGTGGTTGGTTGAACACAGTTGCGCCAAGTGTGCGCTTGTTCAACACCTATGGCCCAACCGAGGCCACCGTGGTGGCGACCGTTGCCGAATTGAGCGACCCCAACCAACCAATCACAATTGGTCTGCCATTGGCTGGCGTGCAGGCAGCAATTTTGGGCAGCGATAATCAGCCGATGTTGGCTGGCGATGTTGGCGATTTGTATCTGCTGGGCAATGGCTTGGCAACAGGCTACTATCAACGCCCTGATTTGGATGGGCTGAATTTTGGCCAACTTAGCCAATTGCCGAACGCTCCCCGCGCCTATCGCACGGGCGATCGGGTGCGCTTGCTCGCTGGAGAGTTGCAGTTTGTTGGCCGTAGCGACGACGAATTCAAAATTAGCGGCCAGCGGGTCACGCCCGCCGAAATTGAATCGGTCTTTTTGCGCCATGCCGCTGTCCGCGAAGTGGCGGTAATTGGCCAGCAACTTGGCAATGCGAGCAAGCGTTTGTTTGCTGCGGTGGTCGTCAGCGATCCCGCGCTGAGCGTGGCTGAATTGCGCAATCACGCCAGCCAACATTTGCCAGCGGCGGTGATTCCAGCAGCGATCAGCATCGTCGAGCGCTTGCCACGCAGCAGTGCTGGCAAGATTGATCGTAAAGCGGTGGCGGCTTTGGCTCCTACTCCGATTTTGGCTAATGCTGAATCGAACGATACTTCAGCATTAATTCGCCAAGTTTGGGCCGACGTGCTGGGCCAAACCGAATTAAGCGACGAGGCTGATTTCTTCGCCTTGGGTGGTCAATCGTTGCAAACTATTCAGGTTGCCAACCGTTTGGGTATGGCCTTGGGCCGTGAAGTGACGGCTGCCTTGATCTTCCGCTATCCGACGATTGCTGGCTTGAGCCAAGCGCTCGACCCTGAATTTGAGCAAGCGAATGTGGCAGCGCCGCAATTTTTAAGCGATGCCAATTTGTCTGAGCAGATTGTACCCAAGCAACTTGCCGCTCAGCCACGGCCAATCCAAACTGTGCTCTTGACTGGCGCAACCGGCTTTGTCGGGGCGCATCTGTTGGCCGAATTGCTCAACACCACTACTCTCAACGTAATTTGTGTGGTGCGGGCTGATTCGAGCGAGGCCGCTTTTGAGCGCTTGCAGGCTAGCTTGCAGCATTATGAATTGGCAACCGAGCAGCTAACCGAGCGAGTTGAAGCTTGGCCGGGCGATTTGGCTCAATCCCAATTTGGGCTTGATGCTCAGCAATGGCAAACATTGATCGATCGCTGTGATCTGATTTATCACAATGCAGCGGTTGTCAGTGTTGTGCGCGAATATAGCAGTTTGCGGGCAGTCAATGTTAACGCCACCAGCGAAATTGTGCGTTTGGCGGCGCTGCGTTGCACACCTGTGCATTACGTTTCAACCTTGGCGGTTTCGCCGCCGCAAAGCGTGATGCATCGCGTACCCGAAGATTTTGTCGCGGCCCATGCTGGCCTGCGCGATGGTTATAGCCAAAGCAAATGGGTGGCCGAACGCTTGCTCGAACAAGCAGCAACCCGTGGTTTGCCGGTGGCAGTTTATCGCTTAGGTCGGGTAGTTGGTCCAATTCAAAGTAATTTCGTCAATCAAGATGATTTATTCTGGCGGATTGTCCAAGCTGGTGTGCCGCGTGGCTTATTGCCCAGCCTACCTGTCGAGGAAATCTGGAATCCAGTTGATTTTGCTGCCCAAACAATCGTGCAATTTAGCCTTAATCATCGTGGAGTGCGGGTATATAACCTTGCGCCGAGCGCGCCGTTGAGCTTTGCCCAACTGTT
This sequence comes from uncultured Chloroflexia bacterium, assembly GCA_963767035.1. GTDB lineage: Bacteria > Chloroflexota > Chloroflexia > Chloroflexales > Herpetosiphonaceae > Herpetosiphon. The sequence continues at coordinate 318,978 of CAVYBW010000001.1, forward strand.
AGGCTGGGTGGCGGATTATGGTTATGCTGTGCAATTGTGCAGCGTTGAGCAATGGTACCAAGCCTTGCGCACAGCCGACGATGCGATGAGTCAGGCAACCCTGACCTTCTTTGATCGCCAGGCTGCTGGTGGGGAACTGCCAAGCGCAATTGGTGCGATTGAACACAAATGCTTGCTGCAAACGCTCGCAGCGCATGGCATCGCCGTGCCTGTGATCGACCGCGAGCGCTTCTTTGGCTATCTTGAGCGGTGTATTCGGACGGGCTTACTGCCTGAACCCGATGTACGCCAGACTAGTATTGGTATACGCTAAATTTTTAGCATACGAAGGAATTACACCAATGACATCCCTTTCAGTTCGTTTTCGTTCGTTATTGGCCTTGCTCGCGCTTGTAACTTTGGCTGCTTGTGGCTCGACTGCGGCTCCAACCGTAACCACGGCTCCTGCGGCAACCGAGGCTTCAGCCGCAACCACCGTTCCAGCTGCTACCGAAGTTTCAGCCGCAACTGAAGTGCCAGCCGCTACCGAAGCGCCAACCGCCGAAGCAACTACAGAAACCAGTGCTAGCGGCACCCGCAGCATTGAAACCCGCTATGGCACGGTTGAAGTGCCAGCAGCTCCTGCTCGGTTGATTACGCTTGATGAAGGCGCTTTGGACACCGCCGTGGCCTTGGGAATCATTCCCGTTGGTGGTATTAGCTCACGCTTGACCGACGGCGTTGCACCATACATTGCCGATAAAGTACCTGGGATTGCAATCGTCGGTAACCCTGGCGAAATCAATTTCGAAGCAGTGATTGCTGCAACCCCCGACTTGATTTTGACCCACAACCGCATCGATGAAGAAACCTTCAAGAAATTGAGCGCAATTGCTCCAACCATCGTGCCAACTAACGGCATTGGCGCTTGGAAAGATGCAGCTGGCGAATATGCCGCAGCTTTGGGCAAAACCAGCGAACTTGAAGCTTGGTTGAAAGCATTCGATGTTAAAGTTGCTGATGCCAAAACCAAATTGGCAATCAAAGCAGGCACAACGGGCGCAGTTATCCGCTGGATGCCTCAAGGCCCATTGGTGATGGGTCGCTTGTTGCCATCCGTTGTTTTGATTGAAGAATTGGGCTTGAGCTTGCCCCAAGTTTCAATCGACTTAGGCACCGATGCACCACACACCGATGTTTTGAGCTTGGAACAATTGTCAACCGTTGATACCGACTGGTTGTTTGTAGCCACGTTCAACGCCGAAGGCGATACCGCTTTGGCTGGTGCTCGCGAACAAGCAGCCTTTGGTCAATTGAAGGCTGAAAAAGCCAAGCAAGTTATTGCTGTCAATGCCCAACTCTGGAGCAGCGCATTCGGCCCATTGGCCGCCGATGCTATCCTGAGCGACATTGTAGCCAACGTTCCTGCTGCACAATAAGCGAGGGATCAGCGGCTAGAGGCCGGGGATGAGGAGAACGAGAACCGCGAAGCACACGAAGTTTGGGGATTGAAATAAGGAATAACAATCCTCAAAATGAATATTAGGGGGTGCAGGGGAATGAAAACCCCCTGCGTCTCCCGCTGGCGGGACGGAAGGGTGGAAAATAAAGGGCGAGGGATCAGCGGCTAGAGGTCAGGGATGGGGAGAAGGAACTCGCGAAGCACGCGAAGTACAAGAAGGTTGGGGATCAGTTTCAGTTGTGGACCACTGATTCCAAGGTTCATCGTTGATTCAATGCCCACCGCCAATTGTCCTTGAGGGGGTGCGGGGGATTAAGCTCTCTGCGTCTCCCGCTGGCGGGACGGAAGGGTGGAAAAAGAAGTGCTAGGGATTTAGATTGCATACAAAAGCTATTTTTTGCCACAGATTACGCTGATTATTCTGTCGCTTCAAATAGTTAGTATGTTCTATGCTCTCTGTTCAATGCTCTTCTTGTCCCAATTAAAACATTCTTGGGAAACACAATAATGGCTACGACTTTTCTCTCGCGACGCATGCTCATTGGAGTGCTGGCAGCCCTAGGCTTGCTGGCAATTGTTGTTTTATTGAGCCTTGGTGTTGGCTCAGATAACGCAATTGGTTTGGCCCAAGTGCTGGCCGTGCTGCAAGGCGCAGGCGATGATCAAGCCCGCATGACGGTGCTTGATTTGCGGGTACCACGCACGATTATTGGCTGTTTTGTTGGAGTTGCGCTTGGTTCTGCTGGCGCACTTTTGCAGGCGGCTGCCCGTAATCCCTTGGCCGAGCCGGGCTTGTTGGGCGTGAGTGCAGGCTCGGCTACTGCCGTGGTTGTGTCGATTGCGCTCGGTGCCAGCCTTGATAATTTACAAGTTGGGATTGCAATTATCGGGGCGTTGTTTGGGTGCAGTGTGGCCTTAGGCGTTGCCCGTATGAGTGGCCTTGGCGATGATCCGATTCGCTTAGTGTTGGCTGGCGCGGCCTTGAGCAGTATGTTAGCAGCAGTTTCGTCGGTGATTCTCTTGACCGATCAACGCACTGCCGATGAAGTGCGTTTTTGGACGATTGGTGCGATTGCTGGCCGCACCTTGAGCAGCGTCACGCCAGCGATTCCTGTATTATTATTGGGTTTGGCGCTAGCCTTGGTGCTGGCGCGACCATTGGCGGCCTTGGCGCTGGGCGAAAAAGTGGCTAGCGGTCTTGGTCAACGCCCGAAATTAGTGCGTACAGGCGTGATGCTTAGCGTAGCCTTATTGGTTGGTTCGGCCACGGCGATGGCAGGCCCAATTGGCTTTGTGGGTTTGGTTGTGCCGATTGCCGCCCGGGCAATTGTTGGGCCAGATATTCGCCGCGCCTTAATTGTGACAGTGTTGCTTGGGCCAAGTTTTGTATTGCTTGCTGATGTGCTTTCGCGGATTGTCGCCCGGCCAACTGAAACCCCGTTGGGTGTGATTTCAGCATTAATTGGTGCACCAATATTGGTCTTGATTGTGCGCAGCCAACGCCTGCCCGCGCTCTAGGAGAATGGCATGGATCGTTTTTCAATCAACTCAACCACCAATCCAGCTAACGATCTGGCAGTACCTAGAGCGTTTAATGGTCAGCCTGCTGGCTTGTGGCTGCTGCGCTTTGGCCGTTTCAGCTTGCTGTTGGATCGACGGGCTTGGCTGGCGAGTTTGCTATTGCTGCTGGCCACAATTGTGTTGGTTGGGCTAAGCCTTGGGAGTGGCACGGTCAAGATTGCGCCATTTGATGCTTTGGCTGCGCTGTTCAATCGCGGCGAAACCAAAACTATCTTCATTGTGCGCGATTTACGCCTGACGCGGGTTTTGGCGGGTGGCATGGCTGGCGCTGCCTTGGGTATGGCTGGCTGTTTATTACAAACGCTGAGCCGCAATCGCCTCGCCAACCCCGATACGATTGGGATTGATAATGCGGCGACGGCCTTTGCAGTGGCTTCGGTGGTAGCTGTTAGTACGAGCCTTGCACCTTCGGCAATGGCATTAATCGGCGCGATCACGATGCTCTCATTGACCTTTGCTTTGAGTGGCGGAGCTGGCACACGCGGCTATCGTTTCTTAATCACTGGTCTTGGCTTGGGTGCAATCTGCGGAGCCGCAACTAATTTGATGCTTGCTCGTGCGCCAATTGATGCTGCGAACGAAGCGTTTCCTTGGACGGTAGGTAGCCTGAACAACCGTTCGGGCGTGATCGTAACGTTGCTCGCTTGGGGCGTTGTATTAATGTTGCCCTTGGCTACGATTATTGGCAAACGGCTCAATTTGGTGCGCCTGCCCGATGCGGTAGCCCAAAGTTTAGGTGTGCAGGTCAATCGCTTGCGCTTTTTTACAATCTTATTGGCTGGCAGCCTGACCGGTTTAGCGGTTGCAGTCGCTGGCCCGGTTGGCATGATTGGTTTGGCTGCGCCCGAATTGGGTCGGCGTTTGGCTGGCCCGCGCACCGTCCCAATTGTTCCGGCGGCTTTGGCTGGGGCATGTTTTACCATGCTGGCCGATTTGCTGGGGCGAACCTTGTTCAGCCCAACTGAAATTCCGGTGGGCATTGTAACCGCTTTGGTTGGTGGCCCATACTTATTATGGTTCCTGTTGCGAACCCCTAGAGGCAAACAATTATGAGTGTTTCGCGCCACGCGGCTTTGCAAACCCAAAATTTGGTGCTGGGCTACCAACGAACAACGATCATCGATCAGCTGAATGCCACGATTCCCCATGGCCAAGTTACAGCGATTATCGGCCCCAATGGCTGTGGCAAATCGACCTTGCTCGCAGGCTTGGCCAAATTGCATCCCGCTAAGCAAGGCCAAATTTTGCTTGATGGCCGTGATATTACCCGGCTTTCGCCGCGTGAGATGGCTCAATCACTGGCTTTGCTACCCCAAGATGGCGTGGCTCCCGACGGCATGACCGTAGCCGATTTGGTGCGTTTTGGCCGTCACCCGCATACGGGCTTGCTGCGCCAATGGTCAAAAGACGATCAACAGGCTGTGGTAGAGGCGATTGCGACTGCTGATCTAACGGCGATGGCCGATCGATCATTAACTACACTTTCTGGTGGGCAACGCCAACGTGCTTGGATCGCCATGGCGCTTGCTCAAGCCACGCCATTGCTATTGCTTGATGAGCCAACCGCTGCGCTTGATCTTGGGCATCAAATTGAGGTATTCGAGCTGATTCGCCAATTATCAGCCGAGGGCAAAACCGTGGTGATGGTGGTGCATGATTTGGCCAGTGCTTGTCGCTACGCCGATTATCTAATTGCCATGCGTGCAGGCTCGATCATTGCTGCTGGTGCACCAAAAACTGTTGTCACTCCAGAATTAATCCATCAACTGTATGGCGTGCACTGCCGATTAATTCCTGATCCAATTAGTGGTACGCCCATTATCGTTGGTGTGCAACGTAGCGTCGAGAAGCTAGAAGGGTAAGGAGTCAAGTCAAAGGGCAAAAGTCAAAAGCCCTTAACGCAGAGGCGCAGAGGGAAAGATTAGGGAAAAGGATGCAGGGTTCAGAGATCAGTGACGAGCAACCGCTAAGAACACGAAGTGTGAATTTGGATCGTAGCAATCACAACAATATTCCACAACGCAAATATTTAGGGGCTGCAGGAGGATGAAAGCCCCCTGCGTCTTCCTCCGGCGGAGGGACGGAAGGGTGGCGAACCATTGATAAGCAATCAACCATTATTCAATAAGGAGCAATTTATGCAATCACAAGCAACTATTCCAACCGCACTTGGCTCAAGCTATATCAAAAAATTGTGCAAACACTACGCCCATAAAATCAAGGTCGAATACGACGATCAACAAGGCATGGCCTATTTTGCGATGGGCACTTGCGCCATGCACGCCGATGCCGAACAGCTACGCTTTGTAATCGACGCTGAAACTCCCGAAGCGATTGCCACTATTCAACACATTATGGACGAACACTTTGAGCAATTCGCCTTCCGCGAAAAACTCAAAATCGAATGGCAAGCAGCCGAAGCCCCAGTAGAAGGCTAAAAGATAAGGGATGAGGGATGAGGATTGTCCTTTGTGGTTTCAGCAGCCTCTTAGCGTTGTATGCTCAGGGGCTGTTGTGTGAATGAGCAAGTTTAATAGATGCTCATAACATCATAGATTGCGTAAACTCCCCACCCGCATAATCCAATCACAACAAGCACAGTTCCAATAATGTACAATTTCCATGGTGGTTGCTTACGACGCAGGGTTTGGCGAATATCTTGAGTAATTGCTACTAGAAAAAGCATGCTCAGTAGCATAAAGGGAATAAGATACAGTTTTTCAGGATACATTTGGATATGATCGCTAAAAGTTAATCCTTTCTGGATAGTACGTCGATAATAATAATTTATTTCATAGGGTAGCATAATCAAATTTGGAATACCAATCAACGTAAAGACGCAAACTACCCGTACAATCATTGGCCAAAGGCGTAGCCGATTCGTTGGAACGTGATACCCCATTTGTAACCTCTCATTCGCTGAATTTTAGTCTAAGGTAAGCGTCCGCAAAGCAACGAGCGAATTGGCAAAGCGCGGTGCTGATAGCTAAATCCAATTAGATAGTGACCTTCTTCAACGCTCTTTTGAGCCGCCTCGCAAGCTGATTGCAGATCATTTGCTTGTTGATACGTTGACATAAATGCTGCCGCCCATTGTTTATCATCAGCAGCACTTTGTTCGGCTTGGGCATAAAAGACCTGGGCTGTTGCTTGATCGCCAGTCAACAACGCTGTATACATTGCCTGAAATCGCGCAATCGCCATACTTAATTGAATATCGTTGGCTTCAAGGCCAATTGCTGGATATGGTGCTTGAGCATTGGCCGCAGCCGTAAAGAATGTTTGAGCCAACGCATAATCATCATTTGCCAAGGCCGCAAATCCATCAAGCAACTGCCAATAGGGATGCTGCGAATCAATCGGATCGGGCGTAATTGAACTTATTTGATAGCGCTCGCCATCCCAAGCATAAATTTCGGTCTGATTGCGTTGAATTCCCGCCCCATCCGAGGCAACCGTGCCCCGATTAACAATCAATTCAAGCGTGCCGTCAGCAGTGAGATCGGCCCATGTGATTGTTGGATACGCTACGCTTAGCTCTAAAATGGAATTAAAATCCGCTGCTTGCCATTGCAAAATATTAATCGATTCGAAGCAAGTATGTGCTCCACACGAAGCATTCAGCACAACAATTTCTGGATTATTATCATTCGTGAGATCACGCACCAGCCAAATTCGATAGCCCTTGGCATAATCGGTTAATAATTTCCACGTAGGCTGATAAAGCCCATTGTCATCGGCAGTTAAAAGGATGAGCAATGGCGGATAGCCAGCAGGCAGCGTGATCAGAATTTCAGCCTGTGTATCATTATTGAGATCAATCTGCCGATACTGTTTATCAATGAGTTCGGGTTGGTTAGTGGACTGGTTTTGTTCTGCCCAGACAGTTAATAGCCCAGCCAATTGCTCGCGATTGCTTGGTTGCGCATTCACAAAATTGGTCAGCAGATCGACATACTCGGTTACCGAAACTGGTTTGGTAGGTGGCAACGGCCAGCTACCCGGCAGCTCTGTTGGTTGCGGTGTTGCTGCGCTGCTTGATTTAATATAGGGCGTTGAGGTTGGCCAAGCGGTTGGGTACACACGTGCTGTTGGTTGGTCTGTTAATCTGGTAGTGTTTGCGGTCGCAAGCGGTGCTTGGTTGGATGTACAACCCATGAGCATTCCCAACAGCATAATAATCGCCCCCAGCTGGTTGATTGAACGTTGTTGCATTGATTATCTCTCTCCTGTTAACTGAACCCAACCTAAAGGTAGTGGTATTTGCAATGTTTGCATTCGCTGGTAGAGATCACTTTGGCGAAATGTACTCACCCAAGCACTTAAAAAATCCCAAGGCGTTGTTAGATGTTGTTTGTGGATGTCTGCTTGATAGCATTGAGCACTAAAATCTGCATAGAGCTGACTATATGCTTGCATATGCTGAATTAGAAATTTGCTGCGTTCATCGACTGTTCCCTCAGTCTGCCGAATATAATTCAAGTATGCCTCAGTCCACGAATTGCGCTCAATTGAATCAAACGCACTATCACGCAGCCAGATCGAGAATGTTGGAGCAAGCTTTGTGAACTCAGCTGGCGAAGTATCATCCCCAGCAATAGCGCAAAAAACTGCGGGATCGTCACTGTGATCACGCCGAAGATAATAGACAACAGAACCTTGATGTTGGGTGAATGGAACGATCAACGGATCTGCTAACCAAGCAATTGAGCCTTCCGCAATTAATTCTTGAGTGACTTCAAGCGTTTCAGCAAGCCGATCGATCGAGGCATAATCACCATCAAACCAACGCCATGTATTGGTCTTGCCAAAGGTTTGTAAAAAGGCGCGATAACAGGCTGGCAATTGATAGCCACGGCTTTGTTCAAGTGCAATGAGGGTTTGTTCATCAACCCCTGCAACCTCATTAACGACCTTCGTTTGCAGCACAAAACTAGCCAATTCTTGCATATAGGTTTCGTACATCTGAGTTTTCTCTCAATGAGGTAGATTTTCTGGTTGCCCTCTCTCACTGTGGCCTCGTAATTATAAGCCCAAAGTTCTTCGTGTGCTTCGTGGCCTTCGCGGTTTCGACTCTTTTGTGGCCTGCAAAACCTGCGTGAATCGGTCAGGATGCTCCTAGTTGACAGGGTTTGGGAATGGTGCTATACTACGCGAGTTGTCGAAACGAAATCAAACGTCTCACAACACCGATGTTTGCTCAACATCACACAACTTGGTGAGATTGCTCCGCTCCGATGTCCGTTTGACATCAGCGGATTTTTTATCGCCAAAATCGCACCTTTCCAACTGATGGGTGCTGCGTCCGCAGCACATTCCATGCATTCATATGATTTTTTGGTTTTGTCACCGTCAATCGTTTCGGTAGGAATCTACCAAATCGAGTCACCGTCCTCCGGCTCATTAAATAAGGAGGACACGCAGTGACTTCGGTCACTTGTCGGCGAGTTTGATCCTGGCTCAGGACGAACGCTGGCGGCGTGCCTAATGCATGCAAGTCG
>CAVYBW010000001.1:330000-2092500 GCA_963767035.1 uncultured Chloroflexia bacterium
TCCAATCGAACCTGGAGATAGCTGGTTCTCCCCGAAATGTATTGAGGTACAGCCGTGGAACGGGGCTGCTGGGGGTAAAGCGCTGTTGGCGTGCGGGGGGCGCGAGCCTTACCAAGCGCTGGCAAACTGGGAATACCAGCAGCCTACACCACGAGTGAGACGGTGGGTGCGAACATTCATCGTCAAGAGGGCAACAACCCAGACCCGCCGCTAAGGTCCCGAAGTATCGGCTCAGTGGGCAAGGGCGTGATCGGACGGAGACAACCAGGAGGTTGGCTTAGAAGCAGCCACCCTTGAAAGAGTGCGTAACAGCTCACTGGTTTAGTCCGGTTGCATCGACAATCCACCGGGGCTAAGTCGATCACCGAAGCGCGGGATGCAGGTAACTGCATGGTAGGGGAGCGTTGTGGGGGCACTGAAGCGGGCGCGGAAGCGCAACCCGTGGAGCGACCACAAGTGCGAATGTCGGTATGAGTAACGATACGAGGGGTGAGAACCCCCTCCACCGAAAGTCTAAGGGTTCCGCCGCACGGGCACTCCGCGGCGGGGAAGTCGGGCCTAAGGCGAGGGCGCGAGCCGTAGCTGATGGACACGCCGTTGATAATCGGCGACCACACCCAGAACGTTTGAACGTGACTGAGATGCTGATGGGGAGTCCGAGCGACGAGACGAGCGTCGTTCACGCTGGTAGGGAGGATTGTGTGGCAAATCCCACAATCCGTTGACCGAGAAGCAAGTACGAGTGGTTCTTTTCGGAGAACCGCGAGTCGGATGGACCTAGGCAGCCGCGAAAGGCTTGGGCACGGAGGACTGGGTGTGCCCGTACCGCACACCGACACAGGTAGACAGGTCGAGGAGACCAAGGTGGACGAGCGAATCCCGGTTAAGGAACTCGGCACGAATGACCCCGTAACTTCGGGAAAAGGGGTGCTCGCGATGGTGAAGCCCATACGGGTGGAGCTGAAGCGAGTCGCAGCAAAGAGGCCCAGGCGACTGTTTAACAAAAACACAGGTCGGTGCGAACGCGAAACAGCGGACGTATACCGGCTGACACCTGCCCAGTGCTGGAAGGTTAAGGGGAGCTGTGCAAGCGGTGAACCGAAGCCCCAGTAAACGGCGGCCGTAACTATAACGGTCCTAAGGTAGCGAAATTCCTTGTCGGGTAAGTTCCGACCCGCACGAAAGGTAGAACGATCTGGGCGCTGTCTCAACCGGGAGCTCGGTGAAATTGCAAGGGCCGTGAAGATGCGGCCTACTCGCAGCAGGACAAAAAGACCCCGTGGAGCTTGACTACAGCTTGCCATCGGCGCGTGTGTGGCGCTGCGTAGGATAGGTGGGAGCCAGGGAAGCCGGACTTGCGGGTTTGGTGGAGGCAATGGTGAAATACCACTCTGCGACAGATATGCGCCTCACCCTTGACCATGAAACTGGTAAGGGGACGGTGGCTGGTGGGTAGTTTGACTGGGGCGGTCGCCTCCCAAAAAGTAACGGAGGCGCGCAAAGGTAGGTTCAGGCCGGATGGCAACCGGCTGGGGCGTGCAAGCGCAGAAACCTGCTTGACTGCAAGGCAAACAGGCCGCGCAGGGACGAAAGTCGGCGCTAGTGATCCCACGTGCCTGAGTGGAAAGGCCGTGGCGTAACGGATAAAAGCTACCCCGGGGATAACAGGCTGATCCCGCCCAAGAGTTCACATCGACGGCGGGGTTTGGCACCTCGATGTCGGCTCGTCGCATCCTGGGGCTGGAGTCGGTCCCAAGGGTTGGGCTGTTCGCCCATGAAAGCGGCACGCGAGCTGGGTTCAGAACGTCGTGAGACAGTTCGGTCTCTATCCGCTGTGAGCGTAGGATGATTGCGTGGGGCTGGCCCTAGTACGAGAGGACCGGGCTGGACAGACCGCTGGTGGACGAGTTGTGGGACGACCCGCAATGCTCGGTAGCTACGTCTGGGACGGAGAACCGCTGACAGCATCTAAGTGGGAAACCGGCCACAAGATCAGTCATCCAAGTGCAGGAATGTACGAGAGGCACCGTCGAGACGAGGCGGACAACTGGGTTGCTGTGGAGGCCGTGTGAACGGTAGAGCAGACAACTACAGAGAGCCAAGCGATCATCGGTTGCCGCGCGTCGGCAGGACGCGGAGCGCGAGGAATGGCGCAGGGACAGGCAGGACTGAAGAACGATGCAGGCTGCGCAGAAGAGCGCTGTCGTCAGAAGAATGCTGATGGGAACAAGGGCAAGCACCAATTGGTACGTGTCGAGGTGGTTGTGACCCACGCTGCTCCATCCCGAACCAGGCCGTGAACGCGACACACACCGAGGCTACTGCAGCACCCGCTGTGGGAACGTAGGAGGATGCGTACCATCCCAATGAAGCATCCGCTGGATTATTTCCAGCGGATGCTTTGTGTTTAACCTTAGTTTACAAGGATCAGCATCGAAGCCTGTTGATCAACCACTGTTTGGAGTGCCTCACGCACAATTCGCACACAAAACGTTGGTTCTGCTTCAGGAATCGTTAGTGGCAGCAGTTCATGCAGCATCGCAACACATTCTTGGGCTGTCCAATAGGCGATGCTCCCACGCTCATGTGGTTCATATTCAAATGGCAATCGCTCTGAATCGCGCTCAATCCCTCGCCCTTCAAGCATAAACATCCACAATATTTCAAAGGCTGGCGAGCAATGTACTTCAAGCCATTGACGACATTCACGATAATTGTAGCTTTTGATCCAACTTTCACTCGCCGATTTAAGCAATGCATAGTTATTATCAAAATCAACACAAAAAAACATTACAAAATTATCTACTATTGCAGCTTGTTCGATAGTTCTAGCTTGCAGTGCTACTACACCATCGCACTCAATCTGCTTAGCAAGTTGCAGTATATCCAGCGGAAACTCATCGGGATACTCTACTTGCAGATCTTCAAACCAAACCACGAATAGCTCAATATGCTCAAGGATTAGTGCGCTTAGCCCTTCAGGCGGCGTACAATAAAAATATAGTCGAATGCCCATTCTTTAATCCTCATACATCAATCAAACGGCTCCTACTATAGCATGGCAGCCTCACATTCAATTAAGCCTAATGGCCTACTATTACTAATCAATTTGCTTAACTAATATCACAATCCCCCTTGACAAATCAAAAACTATTGATACTATATATCCATACGTTCCGTTGGGGAGTAGCCGCCTGTATCAACAGGGTTTGCAATCGTCAATCCAGAAGTAATTCTCGGTTGCAAACAATACGCAATGCGTATTTTGGTCAGACCAACATTGGCTTTGATTAAGCCGTGTTGGTTTTTTTGTGTCGACCAACCACGGCCTTGCAGGAGGCAATAGCTCAATGGATACGATGGTTTGGATGTGGATTGGCTTTAACGTGTTTGTTTTGGCCATGCTGGCGCTCGACCTCGGCGTGTTTCATCGCTCAGCCCATATCGTTTCAATCAAAGAAGCGACGTTGTGGAGTGTGGCCTGGATTAGCCTCGCAGCGATCTTCAACCTCGGCATTTACCTCTTTTGGCAGCAGCTCGTTCCTACTAGCAGCTATTCGAATAGCGAAGCAGCTCTCGCCTTTATGACTGGCTATCTGATTGAAAAATCGCTGAGCATCGATAATATTTTTGTGTTTGTGCTCGTGTTCGGTAGTTTTGCCGTGCCAGCACAATACCAGCATCGAGTGCTGTTTTGGGGTGTGCTTGGAGCCTTGGTGATGCGCGGAGCCATGATTGGTGCTGGCGCTGCCTTGATCCGCGAATTCCATTGGATTATCTATATTTTCGGGGCGTTTCTGATTGTGACGGGGATTAAGATGGCTTTGCATCAAGAGCAAACGCTTGATCCCAAGAATAATATTTTGGTGCGCAGCTTTCGCCGTTTGATGCCTGTGACCGATGAATATCACAACGATAAATTCTTTGTGCGCAAAGCTGGCGTGCTGATGGCAACCCCACTGTTTTTGGTGCTGTTGATGATTGAAGCGACCGACTTGATCTTTGCGGTCGATTCGATTCCAGCAATCTTTGCTGTCACGCAAGAGCCGTTTTTGGTCTATACCGCCAATGTATTTGCGATTTTGGGTTTGCGTTCGCTGTACTTTGTGCTAGCTGGAATGGTGCATAAGTTCCATTATCTCAAGCTTGGTTTGGCTTTTGTGCTGAGCTTTGTGGGGGTCAAGATGCTGTTGGTCGAAACAGCGTTCAAAATTCCTTCAGGCATTGCCTTGGGCGTGGTGGCAACGATTATCACGGTTTCGATTGCTGCTTCGTTGATTCGGGCTAAGCGTTTGGAAGCCTCCAACAGCTAATAGTTAAACAGCAAGGCCGTGGGTTTATCGCAAACCCACGGCCTTTTTGGCTTTATTCGGCTAAGGCGTAGACCAAACCTTGGCTATTGTAGGTGCGTAAATCGACAGTCAATAAGCCTAAATCGGGGTTGGTTGCTACAATTGGCACTACATTCCAGCCAGCGGTTGGGTTAGCGGGATTATAAACCAACACAATTGGCTGGCTGTTAGGATATAAACTTGGATCATACGCCAATTGAGCATACAGCGGCGGATGGTTGGCATACCAAGCTAGCAAGCGCTTATCGCGAATGAGGTATGGTTGGATCAAGGTTGGCCATTGTTTGATTGTGTAATTTGATAGATTGTTAAAGTTTGTACATAATGGCGCTGGTTGATAGACAGAGAGCGTTGTGCCAACAATATCATCAGCTGCGTTGGCTGGTAGACCAAGCCCAACCGTGCCATCGGCCAGCGGTGCATGGATTTCGGCAGTTGCCGGCCCAAAGCCACCAGCAATTTGATACCAGGTGGCAATTGGGGTTTGATACTCGCTGCTATAGGCATAAATATAATTGTGATAGCTGCCCAAGCCTGCAATTTCATCGGCAGTTAATTGGAAGGTTGTGCCAAACGTGCCAGTGTTGCTAATATCTAACCCTGCGACACTGCGACATTTGCCGCCAGCCGGACAAAATGCGAGGGTCACTTTTCGGCCATGCACCCCACATTCTTTGCCTTTTACTTCAATTGCATTAATTTCTGGCAATGTGCTAGCGCTACTGAGCACTGGTTTGACCTGTAAATCGGCAATCCAGCGTTGATTAACCAAGGCGAAATCATTTGTATCAGCTAAGATACTCTGGGCTGGATTGACCGAGTAGACAGTTTTATTCTGCCAATCGCGTGCTAGAATCAAGGCACGATCTTTAGCTGGAAGATTGATGCCAAACCACGCATCAGGTTGGTTGGTTTGCAGTGTTCCTTGATCAATAATCCGTTGTGGATTCGACAATTCGCCTTGGACGCTAAATCCAAGGGCTTGATTATCGCTCGGGCCAGTATATTGCACGATGCTGCTACTGGCTTTGGCGTTGCTAGGCATGAAATTAACAATTGCCTGACCTTGTGCTGCCATAATCGTTGGCATGCTGTTTGGGACTAAACCATAGAGCATTTCAACGGTTTTCCAATCATCAAGACCATACATCAAATTTTGTGGCGTTTGATCGCAATGGTAGGCAACCCGTGCTGAACCACGCAGATTGCTGGCGCTATAGTGATACGACATCAACGAATTGTGCAGCGTGCGATTGCGTGGCAACTCAGCACTAAGGTCGTTACTGGTTGAACTACAATAGGTATACTTGGCAGTGACCAAATCGGGCGCATAGCCATCGTGGAGGCCCAAAATATGGTGGCCGAGTTCGTGGCTGATGGTTTGGCTGCCGGCAACATCCGACCACAAGCCACAACGGGCATTGATGCCGTTCCATAAACGCCCAAGCATAATGGCTGCTGGGACGAAATGAACTTTGCCTGCCTGGGTATTGACCGTGCGCAAGCTCTTTTCAAAGCCACCGAGAAACGCGGTTGGGCGATACTCGTTACTGGCCAAAATCCGAATATCAGCATCGTTCCAATGCTCGCCATTGCTATACACTGAATATCGCTCAACCCAAACTTGGCCCTGAGTCGCCTGATACAGCGTTTGGCTGGTTTCTTGGAGTGCAGTTGTGAGCACCGTTTGCATTGAAGTGGAGCTGAAATCTTTACATGTGCTGCCATCGGTATCGCGCAATAAATCTTGCTGTCCGGGCTGCCATTCGATTGAAACAATTAAATGAATATTTTCAAAAGGGCTGCTGGCATTTGCCTTATTTGCTTGTGGGGTCGCCAGCATGGTTAGACACAGGCTGGTAACCATCACCAAAACAATTTTTCGCCAAAACATACACTCGACTCCTTTGATTACGGTTGAAAAGAGCGTTACATCTGTTGTATAGGTTAAAGACGTTCTTGCGGCTTAATTCTTTCTGTAGGAGGTTGCCATGACTGCACTCGCTGCCGATCCGACGTATCTCGCAGTATTATTGGTATTTGAACCATTTGATGCTGATGTATGGCCATTGATTGCTCCAACAGCACCAAACGTCGCGCAACTCCAAGCCGCTGGTTGGTTGCAAGCCGATGCTGACGGCTTGAGGCTGCCTGCCGAGTGGCGAGAGCAACTGCAAGCGCAACTTGAGCCAGCAGTATTGCGGGCTGGCTATCAACAATTGATTGCCGCTGAGTTGGTTCATGCTCCGCAAAGCCCTGCCCTTGCAACTCGCTTGTTTGCCGATTTGCGTACCTTTGCTGAATTGCTGATTCGTCAAGCGCCGCATGAACTGGCTGATTTGGTCAATCCGATTCCTAGCAATTTAGCACCAACCAAAGCTGATCGTCAATTCCTTGAGTATTATCGTGGCCTCGCCGCTGGCCTGCGTGATCAATATACCGATGCATGTACGTTGCTCAGCCAATTATTGGCGCAACCAGATCTTGAGCCGATGATTCGTGGGCGGGCATTGAATTCCGATGCGACCTTTGCCCGCTATAGTGGTAATTACGATCGAGCTTTGGCCAATTATCAGGCCAGTTTTGCGCTTTGGGAAGCCCATGCTGATCCGGTGCGCCAAGCCTATGTGCTGCTGAATGAAGGCAGTTTGCGCTACCATTTGCAGGAATATCGCGCGGCTGAACGCTGCTTGAACAGTAGTTTGGCCACTTTGCAAGCGCAAAATCTGCTCTATCCCCAAGCCTTGGTCTTAATTAATTTGGGGTTGTTGGCTCGCGATCGGGGTAATTGGGCGCAAGCATTAAGCCATTTTGAGCAAGCCGAAGCGATTTTGCAAGCCGAAAATGCCACCGATTTTCTTGGCCGGATTGCCAATAACTTGGGCGAATTAGCCTTGTTGCAAGGCCAATATCAGGCTGCCCGTGAGCATTTTGAGCAAGCCTTGGCCCAAATGAGCAGCCGAGTCTATCATATCGATGCGTATTTGAATTATGGCCTAGCTTGGCATGTCGAGGGTATGTTTGAGCAAGCCGAAACCGCCTATCGTCAAGCGCTTGATTTGGTTGAAAGTGTTGAGCGCCAAGAGATTGCGGCCTTGGTTTGGTTTCGCTTAGGTCAAGTTGCCGCAGCCCGCAACGATCATCAAAGCGCCGAGCACCATTATCTGCATGCGATTGATTTGATTGAGGCCATGCGAGCGCCAATTTTGGCCGAAAGCTTGCAAATTAGCCTCATGGGGCGTTGGCAACAGGTCTACGAGGGCGCGATTGCAGCCTATTTGGCGCAAGGCAAAAGTCAGCAAGCCTTTTTGATGGCCGAAAAAGCGCGGGCGCGAGCACTCAACGATTTGCTAGCGCGCAATGGTCAGACCAATTATGCAATTGGGGCTATTCCCAGCCTTGCAGAGCTACAAGCGGGCTTGGCTCAGGGTAGCCTAATGCTCGATTATGTGACGATTGGAGCGGTTGGACCAGAGGCGAGTTTGTTGGCGGCCTTGCCTGCAACGGCTAAGGCACTGCGTAGCCTGTTAATTCAGCCTGCGGCAACCTGGCTATTTGCTATTACAAGCGATCAAGCTCAAGCCTTCAATTGCCAGCTTGACCCTAATATTTTGTTGGCAACTTCGCCATTTCAGTGCGATGGACGGCGATTTTTACGTCCAGCAATTTTGCGGCGCTTGCAACAGCAATTGCTCGTGCCAGCTCAACCATTGTTACAACAAGCGCAACAGGTGATTGTCGTGCCCCATGGAGCCTTGCACCATGTGCCGTGGAATGCACTCTTGTTGGGCGAGTTGCAGCTTGATCTGCCAATGACGACGATTCCCAGCGCTGCCAGTTATTTACAATTAAGCCAACGGCAGCCAAGCCAAGCGACCGAGGCATGTTTGGCCTTGAGTTATGCTGGTGGGGTTGAGCCAGCCTTGGTGCATACTCATGCCGAGGCTGAAGCAGCGGTGCAGGCACTTGGTGGGCAGCATTATCCACTGCCAGCACCAACGATCGAGCATCAGCTGAGTCACTATCGAATTGTGCATATTGCCTGTCATGGCGTATTTGTGCTCGACCAACCCTTAGCCTCGTGGCTGCAATTTGGCCCCGATCAGACAATTTCGGCCTTGGATATGTTAACAACCTGGCAATTGGATGCTGATTTGGTGGTGTTGAGTGCCTGCCAAAGTGGTGTGAGCGAAATTGTGCGTGGCGATGAGCCATTTGGCTTGGTGCGGGCCTTTTTGGCGGTTGGGGCACGTGCAGTTTTGGTAACGCTGTGGCCAGTTGATGATGTGGCAAGTGCGGTGTTGATGAACCTGTTTTATCAAGCCATGCAAGCAGGTGCCGAGCCAGCCGAGGCTCTGCAACAAGCTGTGCAACAAATTCGCAGCATGCCGCGAACACAGGTAAGCCTCCCGCTCGCTGCAAGCCAGCAGGTTGAATACCCGTTTGCCGATCCTCATTATTGGGCAGGCTATCAGTTGATTGGCGTTGGCAACTCGATTTCTAAAGTTAAGCCAGCAACATCAGCCTGTTGAACATCGGAAAATACTGCTTCGCCCCAAACATCGGTCTCAACGCTTTGGCGGCCTGAGGCAGCGATCAAATGCACGCCGATATGCGCCAACTCTGGCCATTCGCGGTCGTGGAGTTGCACTTGCACCCGCACGCGGCAAACATTCGCTTCAGCGGGATAAATTGCCAAGTTGATCTCGCGCAAGGGCTGAATGCTTGGGGTGAAGGTTAATTGCAACGGTTGGTTGCTTTCGCCGCGTAAGGCTGGCTGCGCCGGTTGTAACGCGGCAAAGCCATCGAGCAAACTTTGATTGAGGCTAATCTGAATATTTTTGCCAACTACTGCGAGCGCGGCTGAAACGCGCTCGTACCAACTTGGCGCTTGATTCAAAAAGCTCAAATCGGGTTGTGGGACTGGTAAATCGCTGCTTACGGCAGTAAACGAGCGATCCAAGGCGGCGAAATACTCTGAACAACCAACACATGCATCTAAATGGCGTTGGATGGCGGGTGGCAAGTGTTGTTGGGCAATGCGTTGATTGCGCTCGGTATAGGTTGCCAGCTGATCGCAGCATGTATCGCATGCGTGTTGATCAACTGGTACGACCAAGGTTTTTACCAAATGCTGCATGGCATTGTGGCTCCAGTTTGCTTGATTCATAGAAAGTTCCTACTACAACTAATCAGCGGCTTTGGCATGGAGACGCATGCAATCGCCCCGACCTATCCTTCATCGACAAATTCGCGTAAACGGGCGATCAATGCTGGATCGCGGCGCAAGGCTGCCAAATTTTTGGCGCGGGTAACTTGAATATGCGAGGCCAAAACTGGCTTTTGGGCTAATTCACTTTCGGTTTGGGCCAACACATCATCATTTTGCTCGCTGAAATAGCGCCCAACGACAACCCGGCGTGAACGCGCACTGAGCGGCCCTTCATCGATCACCTCGGTTAAGATACCGCGCAGATCATCAAGTTGCAAGGTTTCGATTGGCGCAACCCATGGCCCATGGTCTGCATCGGGCATGCTGGCGCGGCGGCGATGTTCAGGCCGACGCAACTCATCAAGCACCGTGCGGCGGACAATTTGCATACACCATTCGCGAAACGTGGCTGGATTTTGGCATTGCTCGATATTGCGATGAATTTTGATCAAGGCTTTTTGGGTGCAATCAGTGGTAATTGCATCACCATCAGGGTAGGCGTGCAGCATGGCATAGGCCACCCGATACAGCAAATGCCAAAGCGTGGTATAGGCTTCGTGTTGCGCTAGCGAATCTGTTTCAAAGCATGCCGTATATAGGGCTGTGCTAGTCATAGTATCGTGCATCCAATCCTCCTAATAACCATTGGTTGTGGGTAGCAACGGCTGTTGTGCTACGTATCACCCATGCGTTGTGTTGCGATCTGGGTTTCGCTAACTGCAACGCTGCTAGTATTTCATACCCATTCTCTATCGATCGACCTAGCCTAAAAGTCCCCATTTTACCCTAGGCTCTTGATTTATTGCTGGTTTTCAGGCAAATTTAACCCCAAGGGAGTAGATAGTAGTATCGTATCCTCCACTTTGGGGGGATATTGGCATCACCTATAATCGATGTTCGCTGAGTTGATGATGCCATGCGACACATAACCAATCCATTCGGAGGTTCTCACATGGTAGGTGCTACTGTTCGGCCAAAACCAACCATCGTCGCTCCAACTCAGGCCAAAGTTATGGTGATTGAAGATAACGCAGATAGTATGGATCTGGCGTTGCTGCTGCTCCGTGAGCGGGTTAAAGTTGCTTATTGTAATGCTCGCGCTTCGGGTGATGCTTTTTTCAATTGGTTGAGTTCGCCCCAAGTTCAACAAAACCCCTCCTTAGGCATGCTCGACCTGATTTTATTGGATATTCGCATCCCGCGAGAGAATGGTTATATGGTGCTGCAAAAGTTACATGTCTTGCCCGATTTCAAGCGCACCAAAATTGTTGCCATGTCGGCTTATAATAGCCGCGAAGATGTTGAACGGATGCGTCAAGCTGGCTTTGATGGCTTTGTGGCGAAACCGGTTTCACTCAAAACGTTCCCCGATTATATTGAGCGCATTTTGCGCGGTGAAGCAATTTGGGATATTTATTAAACCAAGCGCCGAGTCTCCACGTAGCATAGCCTGTTCGATCTAGGTGGGGATTGACGATGGATTATGATCTGATTGTGATTGGCGCAGGCATTGCAGGTCTGTCTGCTGCCGCCTTATTAGCCAACGATGGCTATCGAGTTCTCGTATTAGAGGCGCATATCGAGCCTGGTGGCTGCGCTTCTTCGTATCAACGTAAACGCCCCAATGGTGATCAGTATATTTTTGATGTTGGCGCAACCGTCTTTGCTGGCTTTCGGCCTGGCGGTGCGCATCATTGGCTTGGCCAAAAGCTGGGGTTAAGCTGGCCGATTCGTCCGCTCAACCCAGCCATGGAAGTCTGGTTGCCCGATCTGCGCCTAACGCGCTGGGGCGATGAGCGTTGGATCGCCGAACGCCAACGGCTATGCCCGAGCCAAGCCTGGGAGGCTGAGCAATTTTGGCATGAGCAAGAGCACTTGGCTGAAGTTGCTTGGCGTTTCGCTGGGCGGATGCCAGCCATGCCGCCTGAATCATTGGCTGATTTGGGACAATTAGCCAGCACCATTCGCCCTGAAATGCTACATTTGCTGCCAGCCCTGCCACGCACGGTCAAACATGCGCTTGATCGACATAATGTAAATGATCGCCGCATTAAAGCGTTTATTGATGGGCAATTGTTGATTAGCGCCCAAAGTAGCCATGCTGAATGCGCTTGGCTCTACGGCGCGGTTGCACTCGATTTAGCGCGGATTGGCACCTACTATGTTGAAGGCGGTGCTTGGAATTTGGCCAAAACACTTGAACAATCGCTGCTCAAGGCTGGCGGCGAAATTCGCTATCGCCAACGAGTTAGCCAAATTCAAACCGCGCGTGGCCAAGTTGTGGGCGTAACAACTGAGCAAGGCGAGCGTTTTCAGGCCCGCCAGATTATTGCCAACACAACAGTTTGGGATTTGGCCGATTTGCTCGATCAACCGCCAAGTTGGATGCTCAAACGTATAATCAAGACTGTGCCGCAGGGTTGGGGGGCAACAACGCTCTATTTGGGTGTTGATGAGGCCGCAATTCCAGCAGGTTTGGCTGAACACCACCAAATTATTGCTGATTATGGGCAAGCATTGGGCGAGGCCAATAGCGTCTTCATTTCGCTCCATCCGAGCGCAGATAGTTCGCGTGCGCCGCATGGCCAACGCGCCATGACGGTCTCGACGCATACCAATGTTAGTCGTTGGTGGCATTGGCGTCAAACTGATCCAGCGCGGTATCGGGCTGAAAAGGCTGCTATGGCCGATCGCATGTTGGATACTGTCGCGTTGGCAATGCCATCAATTCGCCAGCATATTCGCTATCAACAAATTGGCACGCCGGTTTCGTTTGCCCGCTATACCCAGCGCAAACGGGGCATGGTCGGTGGTTTACCCCAGTGGCGCTCAATTTCGGGCTTGCTTAGTTTAGGCCCACAAGCGGCCCAAATTAAGGGATTATGGCTGGTTGGCGATAGCACGTTTCCTGGCCAAAGCACTGCTGCTGTAACCCAAAGTGCAATTCAGGTATACCAGAAAATTCGGCGGGCAACCCGTTAAACCTTAATCGAGAGCAAAATAAAGCTATATTCGGCAGTGGCTTAGCCCAAAGCGCAGGCGTGAGCCACTGCGCGCTCATTTTAGTTTTCGTTTAATGCGTGTTCGATCATAGGTTTGAGCAAATCAAGACTGGTTTGCTGCTTGAGTTGTTGATAGCTATTGGGATCGAGCTGCTGCTCAAGTTGGGCAATCCATGGCGCTAACAAGGCCTGTTCTGGCTCGGAGCGTGGTGCGCCGATCGATTCGCGTAAGTGCTCAACCAAGCGCAAGCGTTGCGCTCCAAGCTGATATTTGCCAGCCTGAATCGCCAAGATTGCCAAGCCCTCTAAACATTCGGCGATACTTTCGCGCTCGCCAAGTTGTTGTAAGGTTTGCAAACTTTGTTGATAATAGTGTTGCGCTTGCTGATATTCACCTCGTTGCAAGCTAATTGCCCCTAGATTGGTCAACGATGTGGCGGTAGCCCATTGGTTATTGAGATTTTGGCGCAAACTGAGGGTTTGTTGGGCCAAATCATAGGCACGTTGCAAATCGCCACGATAGCGTGCCAACATCGACAAATTGCTCAGAGTTGCGGCATAACTCGCTGCGTGATCAGGATTGGTGCCAAAAACCGCTGCATTCAGTTCAAATAGACCTTCGGCGTGGCTATAGGCTTGTTGTTTGATCGCCACCAAGGCCAGATTATTGCGCACCATTGCGGCCCCGATTGGATTATCGTTGGCATCATACAGCGCTAGGCTTTGGCTAAAACTCGCTTGAGCTGCATCAATATCACCACGACTCCAAGCCATTGCACCACAAGCGTTTAATGCCCGCGAATGCAAGGTTGGTTCGAGGCTTTGCTGTTGGTTACTGGCTTGCGCCAAGGCTTGATCAAGCCACTGCTGGCCTTCGTTGAAATAGCTGCGCGCCCACCAAAAACGCCAGCTATTGACTGCAATATTCAAGGCTGCAATTGGGTAGTTATTCGTGCTGGCCCACGTCAAGGCAGCGCGCAAATTATCGTGCTCAGCCTCAAATAAATCGAGCCATTGTTGTTGATTACCAGCAAAATGCTGATTAAAGGCCTCGCTAAGTTGGGTTGCCCAGGCGAGGTGTTGTTGGTCAAGTTGCTGTTGCTGGGCTACTGACAATTGCTCAAGCACATATTCACGCACAAACGGGTGCAAAACCCAGCGCTCAGTTTGCGGTACTTGCATTATTAAATGGTGATCGACCAACTTGCTCAAAATGTCGTAGAGCACCGAATCATCTTCGGCGAGATTGAGCGCAAAACTGGCACTGCTGACTGTCCAGCCTGCGGGCCAAATCGCGAGAGCTTGCAACGCTTGTTGTTGGCTTGGCTCGAGCAGATCGACGCTCCAACTAATCAAGTTGCGTAGGCTGCGCTGGCGTTCGGGCAAATCGCGAATGCTGGTTTTGAGTCCAAGCACATGGTTGGTTAGTTGTTGGGCCAAGCGTTGCGGCGAGAGCACCCGTGTGTGGGCTGCAGCCAATTCGAGTGCTAAGGGCAAGCCCTCAAGTTGGCTGCAAATTTGGCGAATCGCCTCAAGCGTTGCTGGATCGTGCTGAAAGGCGGCAGCATGACTTTCGGCCCGCTCAATAAACAGCGCAATTGCTGGTGTTTCGGCTAAATGCTCGCTGGCAATCGGCTTGGCCGGAACCGCCAATGGTTGGAGTTGCAGCATATATTCGCCATACAAATTGAGCGGCACACGGCTGGTTGCCAAAATTTGCAATTGTGGTGCTTCGCGCAACAGCTGGCCAATCGCCGCCACGCCTTCGACCACATGCTCAACATTATCCAAAATAAGCAATAATTGGCGGTTGGCTAAAAATTGTTGCAAGGCTTTTTCGGCGGTTTGGTGTGGGGCAATTGCCACGCCCAAGGCCTCGGCAATTGTGGCCAAAACTAATTGCGGTTGGCTGATACTCGCTAGCCCACAAAAGCAGACCCCATCGCGATAACTGGATTGGTGGGCTTCGGCGATGGCGAGTGCCAAGCGAGTTTTGCCAACTCCACCAAAACCTAGGATACTGATTAGGCGTTGGCCTTTGGCAAAGAGCCGATTAACCGTTTGATGCTCGTTGCTGCGCCCCAAACAACGAGTTGGCGGAATTGGCAGGCTAAAGCTGAGACTTGGTTGGCTCTCAGCAATTCCATCATTCAAACGGGTAGTTAGTTGTTGACATAATTTTTTGAAATGACGATGATAGGTGGTGGTATGAATGCCCAAACTATCGGCATAGTAGGCGATACTGCGTTGTGGCTCAGCCACAATCAATTGCAGCAAGCGTTGTTGGTCGGGCTGCAACGCTTGCTGGCAAAGCCACTGCAAAAAAGCGTTGAGGCCACCCTTGGTGCTTACAAGCTGCTGGATTGCTGGCTGATTGATGGCAGCATGTGGTTGTTGTAGCAGTTGTTGTAGCCATTCAACCTGCCAGATATGCTGGGTCATTGCCAAATACTCCTCAAATATACTCGATTAATTAATAAATTTTTGACTATTTTGACATTCTGCGTTATGATACTGTTATCCACCAATTTCTCCCACATATCCGCTAGTCGATTCTCGCAAATATCCGTCAGTCGATTCTCTCTATGATCGTTCGTCAGTGACGATGAGCAATGCAAAGGAGTCGTTCGTGAAGCGTCGGATTGTAATTATTTTGGCCCTGATCGCCCTCATGTTGGCCACATTTACCCTTCCACATCAATCGGTTCAAGCCCAAACAAACACTTTGATGGCTGCTCCTGCGCCACGGATTATTGCCGAGGTGAATGGTGCTGGCAAAGGTCGGGTTTGGGTTGGTGCTGTGCCAGCCAACAGTAGCAGCAAGCCAGTTTTGGTCTTTGTGCATGGGTTGCACGGCAAGGCTCCTAACTGGTGGGGCGAAACCATGTACCATGGCACGAACGATATGTATGATAAGGCCTATGCCGCTGGTTATCGTACAGCCTTTGTCAGTATTGACGACGAAGTTGATGGGCCTTCATCAACGATTTGGACCAACGGCGCGACTCTGAATCGCCAATTAGATGTTATTTTAAGTCATTATGGGGTTAGCTCGGTTAACATTATCGCCCATAGCAAAGGTGGTGTCGATACCAACAGCGCTGTGATTCACTATGGCGCGAGCAGCAAGGTGCAAAATATTGTAACCCTGAGTTCGCCGCACCGTGGCTCGCAACTGGCCGACTTGGCGAATAGCTGGTGGGCAGGTTGGTTGGCTTCACTGCTTGGACAACGCGATGATGGCACCTATTCCATGCAAACCTCGTACATGAACAATTTCCGTGCCCAAACCGATGGCAGCGCCAACTATAACAATGTGCGTTTCCATACTGCTGGCGGCACCAATCACGGGCCATTCTTCTCGGCAATGTGGTTTGGTGGAGCCTACATTTCAGGCGATAACGATGGTGTCGTGCAAGTTAGCAGCTCGATTCACCCTCGTCAAACTACCCGCCTGTTTACCCGCAACTACGATCACGACAATATTCGTATGGGCAACGTCGTTTGGAGTTCAATTGAGCCAAGCGTGCGCGGCACGTTCCGCAGCAAAGCTGTTGAAAATGCTACGAATAGCCCAGTTGCCGAGCAAGCAACCACGATAAACGCCAATAGCATTTTGCGTGGGGGGATGCTCGAAAGCGCCAGCCGTAGTGGCATTCGCTTCAATCTCGAAAGCGGCGTTAAAACTGCCAGCTTTGATTTTGTCAGCAACAGTGCTGAGCTGCAAGTGGCCTTTGTTGATAGCCAAGGCCAACGCTATGCTGCTAACAAACCTGAACTTGATGGCGAATTCTTCCGTGGTGCCTATCACTACAGCGCCGAAGTTGCCGCTCCTGCGAGCGGTGCTTGGTCGGTCGTTGTCAGCGGTGGCAAGGCTGATACTGGCTATTTGTTCAATGCCACACTTGATAGCAGCCTGAATGTGCAGCTTGATGCTGCCAGTTTGTTGGCCCAACCCAACCAAAACTTGGGCTTCAACGTCAACGCTGCTAATGCCAAAGCTTTGAGCATCAAGGCCCAATTGACTGGCACGCCGCAAGCCACTGAATTGCACAGCGCAATGCCAACCAACCGCAGCCTCGCTGCCAAAGGCGTTGATCGTGCAACCCTGAACCTAACTAGCCCCCAAGCCTTTGGTTTGTATCAAGTGGCCGTGACGGTTACGGGCACGACCGCCGATGGTAGCAGTTTCGAGCGCTCAATTCCGTTGAATATCGGGATTGTTGATAGCACTGCTAAGAATCCAGCCAATAGCTTGCCTGCTGGCCGCTAAACGCTCAATTCGCCGCATACTTGGCCAAACACCATCCTGCGTGGGTGGTGTTTGGCCGTTTAGCTAGCCAATTTTTGGGTAGAATCGTGTACAATAGAAAGAGAAATTAGCACCAGTTATGGAGGCGAATGTGGATCGCCAAGAAGCTATCGAGTTTTTGCTCGAACATTACGAACAACCACGTCATCGTGGTGAACTGGCCGATCCGGATGTGACCATGCCTGGTGGTAATCCTGGTTGCGGCGATGTCGTGACAATTTATCTCAATGTCGATTCTGCCAGCGATGCGGTTAAAGAGCTAGCTTTTGTCGGCGAGGGCTGCACGATCAGCCAGGCCGCCGCCTCGATTTTGCTTGAACAAATGCAAGGTCAGCCGCTCTCTGCAATTGAAGGCTTGGATTTTAATTGGATGATCGATGAACTAGGCCGTGAGGTCGTGCAATCGCGCCCGCGTTGCGCAACCTTGGCGCTGGGCACACTCAAAGCCGCAATCAAGAAATATCGCAATGATCAGATTCGGGCTGAGCTTGGCGAAAACGCGCCAGCCCAGACCATGCCTGAAACATTCTCAAATTAATCACGCCACTCTGGTGTGGGCTATAGGAAGGAAACCCGATGCTTAGTGATGATATGGTTCGCTCAGCGCTCAAAAATGTAGTTGACCCCGAAATTGGGGTCAATATCGTCGATTTGGGCCTGATTTACAATGTTGATATTCGCGATGAAGGTCGCCAAATCGTTGTCGATATGACCTTGACCACGCCTGCGTGCCCAGCTGGCCCACAAATTATCGATCAAGCCCACAAAGAAGTTAAGGCGCTCGAAGTGATTCATCCAAGTTTGAATGATGTGAACATCAACTTGGTTTGGACTCCATTTTGGAACCCCGAAATGATGAGCCAAGATGCTAAAGATGAATTAGGCTATTTCTAAATCGAGTCTAACCAAAACCCCGTTGTGCTATGGCGGCATGACGGGGTTTTGGCGTTAATTTAGCCGTTGAGCGGCAACAGTTTCCACCAGCAAGCGCGTCTCCGGGTGAATATCCAAACGTGTTAAGTCGCTCAACTCCAAACCAACCGATGGCTAGGGCATCATCGCCAGCCTGCGGCTCGCCGCTCAGCCATTCGGCCTGCATCTCCAACAAGACATAATGATACTGCACCCGATCGGTTTGGTCGCGATTGATCACATCGACGGCGGTAATAAAACGTGGTTGGCTGATTTCGACGTTGCATTCTTCACGAATTTCGCGGCGAGCGGCGGTCTCAACAGTTTCGCCAAGCTCGATTGCCCCACCAGGCACGCTCCACTGGCCAGCCAGCGGCTCTTTAGAGCGTTGGACTAAAAGCACTCGTTGTTCGTGCCAAACCATCACGGCTACACCAATTAAGGGTTGGCTAGGATACCTGCGCGACATCGCTGCTCCTCAGCTGCAAAGTTAATCAGGCTTAATTATGCCATAGTTCTGTGCCTGCAAATTAAATTTGCATACAAAAACATTCTGTAATAGAGAATTATAATCAGAACACAATCTTGGCCAAGCTATTTTTTGGTATGATGCACCATGCAGCCGCCTAATAAGGAAGACTTGTATGATCCAACCTACAATTAATGTTAAGCGCATTGCTTGGATTACCTTAATTGTGATCGCATCGACGCTTGTTGTCGCATCGTTCTTTGTTTCAATGTTTGGTGAAGATCTGCATAAATATTATATTCCGTTTGCTAAAGGCTGTGATATATGTGGATTTAATCCCTATTATGCCCGTTGGTTTTTCTTGCCATTAGCACTATTGCCAGATAATCAATGGGCCATGCCATTATGGAGCATAATGGTATTTACCGGAATGTTTTAGCTCATTTATACGATGGATATTAATCCTTTGGTGATTATCTCGTTTTCAATGCTTGGTCAATATTCACTAGGCCAAGTTGATATTTTTCTATGTATTGGCTTCTATCTGATGCTTAAATCAGAAAATCCATGGGTTCAGGGGTTGGGAATTTGCTTTTTGGCAATTAAGCCACAGGTTACTGCCTTGGTAATAGTTGGCTTTGTTATTGGCCAAAAATGGTCGCAGCTCTGGAAAATAGTGATTCCGCCAACAATTATGTTGCTGGTCAGTTGTTTGGTATTTGGCATCGATTGGCCTTTGCGCTGGCTGGGCAATACTCAATCTTTGCCACTTCATGTATGGCGTTTAGCAGCAGGTGATACATGGCGCTTTGCCTTGCCCTTTATCTGGATTCCTATTTGAAGATCGTGAGCGCCGGATGCTATTAAGTATTCTGATGATGGCACTGGCCTCGCCTGCATTTGATACTTATACCTATATTGTGTTTATTTTGTTTTATCCTAAGTGGTGGACGATTGTGCTTTCATATGTTTGGGTTTTGTTTACGCCATTTGAACCCGATTTTGCGATTCGTTTTGCCTGGATTTTACCCTTGGTGATGATTATTCATACCAATTGGCACGAAAGTTGGTGGGTGCGGCGGCAGACCACATTGGCTGATAAGCCGTTGACTTAACATGGAGAGCAGCAGTTAATCATTACTGATTGGCTACTGCTCGTTGTAATGCTGGTTTAAGCGGCTGCCACAACATCCGATTGCTGTATGCGGCTCCGTTCTTGATATAGTTTATAGGCGGTATGCCCAGCATCGATAATTACAAAAAATGCGACGATTGAAAGGCCATAGTAAAACGAACTCATGCCAATTGCTGAATTATTTTCGCGAATCAGCGAGCCAAGTTGGCTCAGTTGACGTAATGAGCTAGGATAGCCAGCTTTGTTCAGCCATTCGGCATGGCCTTGAATGAGCAAAAACAGGACAATCAAACTCAAACCACTGGCCGCCAACGAGGCAATGCGGGTGCTGGTTTGCCAAACACCGCGCCACATCACTACCAAATCGACCACGATATTAGCAATGCTGGCCACCACTACCAAGCCAAAATATTGGCTAATAACCGGATTTTCAAACAAGCCACTGCCATCGACCCAACGAAAACCACCTTCGGTCTGAAATTGCATCAACCAACCCAACAAAATAACCTGCGCCGCGATGCCAAATAGTTGCGATCCGCGACTAATTTTTTCGTTCGCTGGCGTAATAGCTGGCAATTTGCGTGGGTCAAATAGTTTTTTTGGCTCAATTTCGGCATCGATTTCTAGCTGTTGCAAGCCCCAAAAAATGGCCACGATCAGCCCAAAGCTTGCGGGCAAGCTACTCAAAGCACCCCAAAGCGTGTTAATGATATTGATCCGCTGATTGCCGAGCGTGGTCAGCAGCGCTAGCCCAAGCTGGCTCACGATAATAATGCTAAATACCATTAACACCACCGCCCGAAACTGGGGAAACATGGCCGGGCTGATCAAATATTGGTTGTTATTGCTATAGGCTGCGGCCACTTTGGCTGGCTCGCCAAGCGCTTGTAAGGTTGCTACTACTGCCGGCTCATCGTCGAGTGCTTGATCATTGCGTTCTAGGCTATCGTAAATTGAAGATCGTAGCTCGGCCAAAATATCGTTGCGTTGCTTGGCTGGCAAATAATTGCTAACCGCGCCAAGATAGCGTTCAATCAAGTCCATCTTAAACTCCTTCATCGGTCAATAGCCGTTGCATCACCTCGGCCAATGTTTGCCAATCGTGGCGTAATTGGGCAAGGATTGTGCGACCTGTCTCATTTATCACGTAGTAACGGCGTGGACGTGAGCCTTCGACATTCCACATGCTGTCCAAAAAGCCTTGGCTTTCTAAGCGCCGCAAGAGCGGATACAGCGTGCCTTGGTCGATGTTAAAACCCCGTTCAGCCAAGCGATCAATCAGTGAGTAGCCATATTGGGGCGTTTGCAGCTGGCTTAGCGCCGCCAAAATAACCACTCCCCGCCGTAATTCTTGGGATAACTTTTCATATCCCTCTTGTTCTGTTACTATCATGGTTTCTATAATACTGTGTATTACACAGTATTGTCAATAGTTAAAATATAACGAAATTTCTGGTATTGTATGCAAGTGAACTTTTGCCGCAGATTGCTTGGGGTCAGATTTTTGGACGAGTGATGCTACATAACTGTAATGGTTCATAGCATAAATAGGTATTGTTCTCTTAGCCTATAACCCTTATAAGGGTTGATTTTTAACAACGGCGTCGTGGATGGGCAGTGGTGCATTCCCTCACCTCCAGCCCCCTCCTTACAAGGGTAGGTTTTGAACAATGACCAATGGTTAAGCGTCCCCTCACCCCCCAGCCCCCGCTCCCACTGCACGCGGGAGAGGGGGAGCATCCATGCAACCCAATCCTGACAAACCGCCATATGAAGCCCTTCGCCCGCAACTTGAGCAAGAGGAATCAATTGCTTCCAGCCCTCATAGCATGGACAAAACCACCGTGGAATGCCCCTCGCCCGCGCCACGGGAGAGGGGTTGGGGTGAGGGGACGTAGCTAAATCCTTCATTACCGAGCTTGGTAAGAACCACTCGCTTACGGAGCAAGCGAGGAGGAACGGATCGGATTGAGCAAGTTCTTTTAAACTAGCCAGATTTCAAAACCTACTTCCCAATATACGTATATTGATGTAATATACGTATATTGGAATACTAATCAATAAGGAGCTGATATGGGTTTTGATTACACGCCGATTGGACAGAGTACGATTAGCCTTGTTCGGCAAGCGCAGCAACGACTTGCCGAACATCTGTGGTGGGGTGGTGCTTCTGCTAATCCGACAACCGAACCAAGCCTCTTGGAGCAAGAGCTAACCCTGTTGGTACAGGTTGCTAATGGCGAGATTGAGCGGGAAACTGCTGGGGTTGCGCGCTATTTTGAAATTAAGGGCGTGCTTGATGATGTTTGTAAGCTGTTGTGGCAAGCGCCAATGAGCAGCGAGCCAGTTATTCCCGCCGAATTTTGGACACAGCCGGGAATTGGTGCGGTATGTGGTGCGGTGCTGGCATGGCTCGATGCCGATGATTTGATTACGATTACTGAAGCGGCGCAATTGCTTTACCCTGATACAGCACTTGTTGGCAGCAATGTCGCAACTCAACGGGTGACACGGCTGATTCGCAGCGGTAAACTCCGCGTGTATACAGCCAATGCCGAACTTGCGCCCAATCCACGCCATCGGCGGCGTGTGAAGCGTAGCGAGGTTTTGCCTTTACGCAACATTGACCATGCTGAAGCTGACTAATTCGTGAGTTAACTATCGAATTGAACATATTCCCTCTGAACGTGGGCGAGGAGGAGCCACCCGTGCAGGCCGACCTATTCTGACCAAACCACCATATGAAGCCCCTCGCCCGCCATGTAGGCGAGGGGACTGGGGTGAGGGAACGGGGCACCACGAAACTACATTTGTGAGGCAAGGGCGTAGGAATGACAGCTTGCGACAAAGCGTTGCGCCATGCTAGGGTTGGCCAGCCAATGCAGATGAATATAGCTTGCCAGTAAATTTCCCGCTTGATAGCCCTCCAGTTGTTGGGCTGTACCATCTGGCGCGAGCAAACGATAGGCGGCTTTGCTAGGCTCAGGGTTTTCCCAGCGCGAGTAGTGAAATTCATGGCCCCGCACTTGGCTGGTGGCACTGAACAAGGGGTTATCGTGGCAGCTGCTCATTGTGCGATAGCCTAAACTGACCCGTTGATGCATCTTACTTGTGCCTGGTAAGAGTCAACCATTGGCCAGCGTTCAGCTGCTTGGTCAATAATTGCTTCGGTCAAATACATCAGCCCACCGCATTCAGCATAAATTGGCATATTAACCGCATGAACTTGACGTAATGCATTGATCATGGCGTAGTTGGCGCTCAACTCGGCAGCGTAAAGCTCAGGATACCCGCCACTCAAAATGATTCCACTACAGCCAGCCGGCAATTGCTGATCAGCAA
This sequence comes from uncultured Chloroflexia bacterium, assembly GCA_963767035.1. Classification (GTDB taxonomy): domain Bacteria; phylum Chloroflexota; class Chloroflexia; order Chloroflexales; family Herpetosiphonaceae; genus Herpetosiphon. The sequence goes on from CAVYBW010000001.1 coordinate 352,737, forward strand.
TCGGGCTAAATAAAACAACATCGGCTCCTGCTGCTTGCAAACATTCCTGCATCTCGGGGTAGATAAAGCTAAATGCTGCATCATACGCTACCGCAATCACTGGCCGTTGCGCATAGTTAATCGCTGTAGTTGCCAATGGTTCGATCTGAATTGGTGGAGCAGTTTGCGCCAATTCGATCAACTGCTCAAGTTGACAGGTGCTATTCAAACTTTCTGCTACAGCATCAAGCGTTTTCAAAATAGTTTGCTTGGCAGAATCAGCAGTAACGAGGCCAAGATGGCGCTCAGGTAGGTTGAATTGGGCTTGGCGTGGCAAGTAGCCCAAACATGGAATCCCCGTGTGTTGCTCAATCGCGGTGGCGCATAAATCGGCGTGGCGCGCACTGCCAACCTTATTCAACAAAACCCCACCGATGTGCACCTGTGGATCGAATTGTTGAAAGCCAGCCACTAGGGCTGCGGCACTACGCGCCATTCCTCCAGCATCAACCACCAAAACGACTGGTGCTTGCAATAAACGGGCGATATGGGCGGTGCTGCCGGTATCATCCAACGCGCCATAGCCATCGAAGAGGCCCATCACACCTTCGATAATTGCCAGATCGGCGGGAGCAGCAATTTGGCAAAAGTGGCGTTGTAATTGCTCAGCGGTGAATAACCAAGCATCCAAATTACGACATGGGCGCTGAGCAACAAGGCTATGATGGCCAGGATCAATATAATCTGGGCCACATTTGAAGGGCTGAATGGTTAGGCCACGCTGGCGAATTGCGCCAATCAAGCCAGCAGTTAACAAGGTTTTGCCGCTGCCACTGTGGGCGGCAGCAATAATCACACGGGCAGTCAAACAATGCTCCTATCCACAAAAAAACCAAGCATCAGCAATTGATGCTTGGTTGACCAGATTAATCGAATTGATTTAGCTATGGGCTGCGGCGGCTTCCTCAGGCAATTGGTTGCCTGCATCGTGAATCGCCTTGGTTGTATTGGTCAAAAATAGAATTACAATTCCACCAACAAACAAGACAATTAATGAGAGAATTGCTTGGCGATATGAGCCGGTTTCAGCCACCACCCGGGCAAAAATAAACGGCCCAATCCACGAGGTGCCACGCTCGGAAATTTCGTAAATGCCATAGAATCCAGCTTCGCGGCCATTTGGAATCATGCGCGAGAACAAGGCCCGTGAAAGCGATTGCGAGCCACCAAGCACCAAGGCGATGGCAGCACCCATAAACCAAGCTTGTAGCACGCTATCCAGCAAGGCATAGGCATAGACGATCACGCCCGTCCAAATAAAGAGCGAGACCAAAATCGCATTTTTGGTGCCAATTTTACGTGCAATACGCTCAAAGCCCAATGCGCCGCCAAAGGCCACAAACTGAATCATCAAGACCAAACCGAGCAAGAAAGATTGTGAATCATCTTCGGTTAGGCCTTTGGCCAAGAATAATTCGTTGGACAGAAACACCGCTGACATACCGATGACCGTTTGAATGCCATCGTTGTAGAGTAAATAGCCAATCAAGAAACGCAGGGTTTGGGGCAAACGCTTAAGTTCGCGAAACGTACTCCAAAGCTCGCGTATGCTGACCGTCAGATAATGTTGGCCAGCAGGAACCTTGCGGCTCGCAGCACGATTTTTAAGCCGTTTGATGCCAAAGTAGCCAAAAATACCCCACCACAATCCCGCCGAAGCCAACGAAATGCGCACCGCCAGCGCCGTCGTGAGGCCAATTTTTTCGGCAAACAAGACTAAGGCAAGATTGATTGCCAGCAGTACCCCGCCGCCAATATAGCCAAAGGCAAAGCCTTGACTCGAAACCTTGTCGCGCATATCCTCGGTGGTGATTTCGTTGAGGAAGGCGTTGTAGAAGACAATTGATGCCCCAAAACTGAGGTTGGCGACCACAAAGGCAAATGCTGCAAACAGATAGGTTGCTGGGGTTGCAATAAACAAGATCGTTGTGGCAGCGGCGCCCAACAAACAAAAGAACATCAACAATTGCTTTTTGATATTGGTGTAGTCGGCTAACGCGCCGAGCAATGGCAAAAAGAGAAATTGTAGCAACACCGATAACGAAACTGCATCGGGGTAGAGTGATTCGGCGGTCACGGTGTAGATGCCTAAACTCAGCACCGTGCCATCACCGACTGCTTCTTTGGCCAATGCTCCTAAAAATGGCCCAAACAAGGCGGCGATCACGGTCGTCGTGAAGCCTGAGTTTGCCCAGTCGTAAAGCCGCCAACCTGCGATCTCCCGTCGATCATTCACTGGATGGGCTGAAGCTGTGCTCGGAACTAAATCGGCCACTGGTGGTCTCCTTGTGCCATGCAAGAGGATTGAATGTGTGTTCCGTGGGTGTGCGCCTAGTATAGCCGATAGTGACGTTTTTCGGATACACCGAAGGGTACAAGCCGAGGATGATGGCTTGGTAAAGCAGTGGTTAAAAACGAGCGCAGGTTTTTGTTGCTTTCGGCTATGCTTCTAGCGGGCTGAGCAAGTTTGCCAGCTTTTCGGCAGTGCCTGAGTTTGGTTGTGGCAGGTGCAACAACAAGCGTAAATCGGGATTGGCAACGGTCTGGAGCCATAGAAAATTAAAGTCGAGTTTGCCAGCAACGGTATGTTGCATAGCTTTGCGGCCTTCGGCGATATTAATCACGTCTTGGCGTGCCCATAAGTCCTGAAATAGTGGGCTGAGCGCGCTTAATGCTGCAATTTGTTCAGCCCACCATGGGTCTGTGATAAAACGTCCATAGCCCGCCCGAAATTGCCCAACATAAATTTGGGCAATCTGCAACCAATTACTGTTGGTTTGGTCGTCATGCAAAGCAGTAAATAAGCGCCAAATCAGGTTTCGTTCTCGTTCTGATTGATTGGCATTATCACCGAATACCGCCTGATGCGTTGCATTCCAAGCCACAATATTCAGCCGATTATCAACCGCACAGGCTGGAGTTAGCCCAAATTGATCAAGCGCTTGTTGCACAATTGGGCTGATCGTTGGCGCAGTGTAGTGCATTACTGGCGGCGGCTGACGAAAAACCAGCAAAAAAACATATTCTCGTTCATTGGGATCAAGCCGCAAAACGCGGGCTAAATTCTCTAAAAGTTGAGTTGAGATTTGAATGTCACGGCCTTGTTCAAGCCATGTATACCACTCTGGGCTTACGCCAACCAGCATTGCAACTTCCTCACGGCGCAGTCCCGGCGTTCGTCGCCGCAGACCGTGTGGTAAACCAACTTGCTCGGGTAATACTCGCGCCCGCCGATTGCGCAAAAATGTCGCAAATTCTTGCTGATTCAAACCCATCGATTTTGTGGCCATGCCATGGCTCCTTCGCTCAAAGTTGCTAAGCCTAGAACTGTTACTTCTAGGATAAACACTTAGCTTGTTAGCCAAGTGGCTTAATTATACATTGATGCTTGCTGGGTGCTCAAACTGATTCGGAGTACACTCCCAGCATAGGATGGAGCATTGCATATGAAAGTGTTTATTACCGGTGCTAGTGGGTTTATTGGCTCGGCGATTGTGAGCGAATTACTGAATGCTGGGCATCAGGTCGTTGGCTTAGCGCGCTCAGATGCTGCGGCAACTGCGATTGCTGCCAGCGGCGCAGCGGTACTGCGCGGCTCATTAACCGATTTTGAAAGTTTACAGCGTGGCGCAGCCGCAGCAGATGGCGTTATCCACACAGCGTTTATCCACGATTTTGCCAATTTCGCGGCCTCGGCAGCAACTGATGAGCAGGCAATTGCGGCGCTTGGAGCAGCGCTTGCAGGATCGAATCGACCATTGATTGTGACTACCGGAACTGCTGGGATCGCCCCCGGTCGCTTGTTGACCGAGGACGATACGGTCGAGACGAGCGCCTATTTTACACCGCGCGTTTCGGAACAAGCGGGCTTGGCATTGGTTGCGCAAGGTGTGCGCGCCTCGGTGCTCCGCCTGCCACCATCGGTGTATGGCGCTGGTGATCATGGCTTTGTGCCCCAATTGATCGCGATTGCCCGGGAAAAAGGCGTTTCAGCCTATCCTGGTGATGGTACAAATCGTTGGCCAACGGTGCATCGTTTTGATGCGGCGAAGTTATATCGCTTGGCACTGGAAGCTGCTCCAGCAGGCACGCGCTTACATGCAGTGGGCGATGAGGGTGTTTCAGCGCGTGCGATTGCCGAAATGATTGGCCGCCAGCTTGATCTGCCAGTTGTTGCCTTGCCGCTCGATCAAGCAAGCGGTCATTTTGGCTTCTTGGGCGGCTTCTTTGCGCTTGATATTCCCGCTTCAAGCCAATTGACCCAACAACGGTTTGGCTGGCAACCAAGCCAACCGGGCTTGCTCGCCGATTTGGCGCTTGAGCATTATTTTGAGCTTGCTGGCTAGGATTTGCGCCGATCAAGCATAAACGCAGGTTGTTGGTAGGATATTTTTCTACTAGCAGCCTGCGTTTGTTGTTTAATGTGATATGCAGTTTAGCGTAGATTGCTGCATGAACGCCTAGCACGAGCCAGCAACCAGCTTGCTGAGCTTGATTCAGCCAGTGGAATAGCTGCTGCTCAGAGCATGGAAACGTTGCCGTAATTTAGTGATGCCTGTTTTGGGCCTCAATTGCATTGTATACTGACGAGTGATAGACGAAATTGAGGCTTGAAATGCCCATAATCGATCGCTAATTCCGTTGCATTAAATTCAACATAGAGATTTAGCCTATGCTCAAGTAGCGCACTGTTCAGGCTAATCATGGCTTGAAGTATCATATTAGAAAGAGAGCTATCTATGAATCATGATCGCTATCGCGCTGCTGAACAGGAGGTGTTAGAGCGTTTAGCAACGCTAAGTACCATGCAATTTGATGATGTTGATCGGGCAATCCAAACCTATCTCGCAGTTGCATGTGACGTGGCGGGCACAACGACTGCGCTAATTGGCGACCTCAATCGAACCCATCAATATATTCGGGCAATTTATCCCGCAGCAACCGGAAATCTGGTGGCTGGCAGCATTTTAGCCCGCGAAGATACCTTTTGTCAGTATATCGATGTTACATCGCAGCCGCTGGTCGTTGATGATGCTGAGCTTGATTTGCGGGTTCAACGCTTGCTTGAGCGGCTTGAAACTCCAATTCGCGCCTATTTGGGCGTGCCAATTCCGGCCTCAACCGCAGCGCTAACCCCAACCCTGTGTACATTCGACCCGCAGGTTCATCGGTTTACGCCAATTCAGGTGGCAGCGCTTAAACTCTTGGCGCATCAGATTGCCCGCTGGATGCCGGAGCTGCGAGCGCCAGATACTAGCGAGCCGCCAGTTGCATTGACGAATATCAGTGTTGCCGAGCTGAATCAGATTGTGGCCCATGATATTCGCAATCCGCTGCATTTTCTGCAAGGCACGCTTGAATTATTGCAAAGCGACCCAGCACTAACGCCTGACCATTCGCTTGGAAGTTTGCTGCCACAGGCTTACGACTCGGTGCTGCATATTCAACGCTTGGTGCGTGATTTGGTCGATACCACCGCATTGATGACCGGCACGCTCTCGTTTGTGCGCCACACGATCGATCTGGCGATATTAATTCCTGAGATTGCCGCAGTTGCCAGTACCACGCTCAAACCGACCTGTAGGCTGGAAGTTGCGATCGAGCCGCAGCTCCCGTTGCTGATTAGCGATCGTGATCGGGTCTGGCAGGTATTGCACAATTTGCTGAGCAATGCTGTGCGCTACACCGAAGCAGGCACCATTACAATTCGCGCCAGTGCTGGCGACAATCAAACAATTCGGATTGAAATTGAGGATACTGGGCCTGGGATTAAACCTGCCGATACGGCCCGAATTTGGGAACGCCATGCCCGCGCCAGCACAGTAGCTCAAGGCTTGGGCTTAGGTTTGGCGATTGTGCGTTCGCTGGTTTTGGCTTTGGGCGGGCAAGTTGGGTTTGAAAGCACCTTGGGCCAAGGCAGTTGTTTTTGGGTCGTATTGCCATTGCTTCGGCCTGAGCCAGCCTTGGTCGAGTATCAGCCATGGCGTTCCTAGCAATCCGTTTGTGCAGTTGTCGCTAGGCTGGCAGCTGCGGTGGCTGGCGCATCAAGATACTGTTGCAGCACATCCCATAACTCAGAATGATATTTAAAATACAATGGATTGTGGGTAACCGTTGAATTATGGATCAGCTTAATCCTTTGAAAAATAAATGGCCGCTCTACGATGATGCGTTTAATCTCGGCCCGATCAATTGGAATCGCTCGAATAAATAATGGATGGATAATGATTCCACTGCTATAGATTTCGATTGGCAATACTTGGCCTTTGCCCATATTCCATTTGCTTCAAGTTTGATTTTTTTCTTATACAGCAAAGTTCCACTGGTTTGAAACGCGCTAATGTGCTCTTTTGGTGCCATTTTGCGATAAAATGGCAGCATCATGCTCGCAAGTGTCACGAGACCAGCAAACAGCAGCAATAGCATAAAAATGAAAATTGGGTCTTCCATTGTTCTCTCCCAGCTCAAATTCTGATTATCAAACAATCGCCGTGATCAAGCCATTAATCTATGCTTGACCACGGCGATTGTTGCTACATGCTAAAGCTCATCGGGGTATTGAATGCCCCAGCTTTGGCGCAATTGATCCATGGTGTTGATCAGGCTGCGCGAGGCTTCCCACGTGACAATTGGGCTTTCAATTAAGCCAGCTTGAATGCATTCGGCCACATGGGCTACTTCGGTGACATAGCCATTGCCAATGAAAGGCAGATCAAGCGTTTCAGTTGGCTGGCCATTGCTTGCTACCAGCAATTGTTGTGAGTGCCAAAAATTGCGTTGAAAGCGAATATAGCCGTTGCTGCCTGTGATCGTGGCTTCGCATGGCCCCGCAGCGCGAACGCTGGCGACACAATTGGCATGGCGACCATCGGCATATTGCAAAATAATGCTTTCTTGCTCATCGACCCCGGTTTGGCCAATTTGGGCTTGCCCATAGACGCTACTTGGCGCACCAAACAGATACAACGCCAGCGCCAATGGGTAGATTCCAATATCGAGCAAGGCTCCGCCGCCAAGCGCAGGGTCATACATACGATGGCTGGGATCAAATGGAAAGTGGACGCTAAAATCGGCATGGAACAGATGTGGTGTGCCAATCGCGCCCTCTTCGATCAATGCTTTAGCCTTGATGGTGCTGGGATGAAACCACATCCACATGGCTTCCATCAAAAAGCGTTGATTGGCTTTGGCAGCAGCAATCATGGCTTCAACTTGTTGGCTGTTGATGCCCATTGGCTTTTCACACAACACATGCTTGCCTGCATTCAAACAGGCGATCGTTTGTTCGGCATGGCGTGGGTGTGGCGAGCCAATCACCACCACATCGAGCTCAGGATCGGCCAAAAATGCTTCAATATCGCTATAGGCATGGGCAAATTGATGGGTTTGGGCGAAGCTTTCAGCCGAGGTTTGATTGCGCGAAAGCACGCTCCAACGTTGAGCACCGGGCAAATCGGCCAAGGCATTGGCAAATTGTTCAGCGATCCAGCCCGTTCCGAGCAAACCCCATTTTAGCTGTGGCATAGTGTATTCTCCACCAGTCGATGAATCCGGTCTCATGCTACCATGTAATTTTGCCACGCTAGTTGATTGTGTGCTTTACGCCCTAAGCCGCGCTCGATTAGCCTAATACTCCTAGCATGAGCATAGGCTAGAGGGTTGGCAACTGTGCGAAAATTCACGCCTAATTTCAACACTCACTCTAGCTAGTTGTATGCTACACTGCCAATGCAGCAGTGTGCGTTAATCAATAGTGCTCTTGGTTAGTGAACTACTAAGCCATGTGGTAGCCCATGGAGGCGGAATGAACATGCTCAAAACGAGCCGCATTCGGAATGCTTGGATTGATCGCTTTGGCCTTCGTTAGCGCCTGTGGCAGTGCTTCACAGCCTGAATCCGAGACGATTAAAATTGGCTTTTTTGGCCCATTGAGTGGTGGGAGCGCCAGTGATGGAACTAATTCGTTGAATGCCGCCAAACTGGCGATTAGTCAAGCGAACGCCAAGCAAACCGTACCCGGCAAAACTTTCGAATTAGTGGTCTATGATGACCAACTTGAGCCGAATCAAGCGATTACTGTGGCCCAAAAATTAGTCACTGATGATAAGGTGCGAGCGGTAATTGGCGGCTCCTACAGCAGCACAACCCGCGCAGCCGCTCCGATTTTTCAACAAGCCGGCATTCCAATGCTGGCCGCGTATGCGACCCATCCCGAAGTAACCAAGGTCGGCTCGATGATTTTCCGGGTGATTTATGTTTCGACGGTACAAGGCCAAGCTTTAGCTCAATATGCCACAACCAAGCTCAATTATCGTAACTTCCATGTGCTTACAATTAACAACGATTATGGCCGCAGCATTACCGAAGCTTTTACCAAAACAGCGATCAACAATCAATCGACGATTGTCAGCACCAGCGAATATGCGAGCGATACCAGCGATTTTAGCAGCCAGCTTGCGACGATTAAGGCCAAACCAGCCGATGCTTTGGTGCTGATAGGCTATTATGCCCAAAGCGCTGATATTATTAAACAAGTGCGCAAAGCAGGTATTAGCTTGCCAATTATTGGCTCCGATGGCTTAGATTCGCCAGCGTTGGTGGAGCTAGGCGGCAGCGATGTTGAAGGCGTGATTTTGGCAACCGATTTTTCACGCAACGATCCTCGTGCAATCGTTCAAAGCTTTATTCGCGAATTTCGCAACGCCTACACTACCGAGCCTGATGTGGTGGCTTCGTCAACCTACGATGCAACCAATTTATTGATCGATGCTTTCAAGCGCAGCCCAAATAGCAGTTCGAGCGCCATTCGCGATACCTTGGCGGCAACCCAAACGTTTGAAGGCGTTACTGGCCTGATTGCCTTTACCCCTGAACGCGAAGTTAATAAAACCGTATTGTTTGTGAAGATTGAACGTGGCGATTTTATCTTTCTCGATAAACTTGATCCCAGTCAATTACGCTAAGCTATTGCTTTAATCAATCAGATTCGCTGCAACCTCACAGCATTTCAGCACAGATAGGATCATGTTATGCGGGCACGGGTTCGCCAACGAGTTACCTGGATCATTCTTCTTGCGGCGTTATTGCCGTTGTTAGCGGTGTGGGCGATTGCCTTGACGATTAGCTATCGCGCGCAACAGCGTTCGGCGCAAAATCAACAAGTTGCCCTCACCAATTTGGCGGCTGAAGATTATCGGCGCTTTATACTCAATAGTATGGATGAGTTGCGGTCTGCCAGCGAAACAATTGGCAATAATGGCAATCCTAGCCAGTTGAGCGATTTACAATTGGCCTCACAAGTGCTGTTTGGCTCAAGTTTTTCTGAGGTTGGTTTATATCAAGTGACTGGCGAACGGATTGCGGTGGCCGCCCGTTTGCGTGGCGTGCACTTGCCCGAATCGTTGGCTGGCTCGCCATTATTGCAGCAGGTGCAAAATCGCCAAGTTGCAATTGAAAATCCCGAGCCGTTACAGGCTGTCTCTTTGCCGCTTGCACCAAGCGAAGTTCCCCGTTTTCGCATGGCTTTGCCTGTTTTAGGCCGTGCCAATGCCCAATTAATCTTGGTTGTCGATATTAGTATGGATCGGATTTGGGAAACCACTTCGCGGATTGAATCGGCGGCGCAGATGCGGGTTTTGGTGGTTAATCAACAAGGCCAGTTGATCAGCGCTGCAAATACTCAATCGCTGATTGAACATCAAGATCTAACCGACTTGCCATTATTGCAAGCGAATAGCAACATTGAAACTTACGATAGCCCCTTTGGTGAAGAAGTTTTAGGCGTGCGTACTGCGCTCGATCCAACCGATTGGATTTTGATTGTTGAGCGACCACTTGACGTAATCTATAACAATGTTCAAACCTTGGCGATCAGCCTATTGATTGTGATTGGGATTGCCTTGCCACTGGTTGCCGCGATTGGTTGGTATGTTGGGCGGCGTTTGGCCTTGCCAGTACAAGAATTGTATGCCAGCGTCACGCGCTTTACCGATGATCCCAATGCCTACACACCAGTGCATCTCAAGACCCGCGATGAATTGGCCAGCCTTGGCGATGCCTTCAATACGATGGTGGTGGGCTTAAATGCCTCGCAAACCCGGCTTTCGAAGCTGAACGAAGAGCTAGAAGTCTTGGTTAGCACCAGAACTGGCGAGTTGCATTATGCGTTGGCTGAGGTTCAAGCCCAAAATGTTGAGCAAGAACGCTTGCTTGAAACCGTGCGTCGCTTGAGCATGCCGACAATTCCAATTACCAAGCAGATTTTGGTGATGCCGTTGGTTGGTGAGTTTAGCGCCGATCGGGCTGGTGATATTAACGCAACCTTGCTCAAAGCGATTGAGCAACAACAAGCCAAAGTTGTAATTATGGATGTTACGGGCGTGCCAGTAGTTGATCAAGCGGTTGCTCGCGCCTTGATTAATGCTTCGCATGCGGCTCAATTGCTGGGAGCACGGGTGATTTTGGCTGGGATTCGTCCCGATATGGCCGAAACCTTAGTCACCTTGCACTTGGATCTGGCGGTGATTGATACGGCGGCAACTTTGGCTCAAGCCTTCACTCGCGCCACTGAGTATTTGCAAACTCGCCGCCGGTAAAGTGAAGATTGTTCCCTCACCCCCCAGCCCCCTCTCCCACTGAACGCGGGCGAGGGGGCGCATCCGTGAACTGCCAATATCTGATCAAACCACGAATCTTAAGCCCCGCTCCCGCGCCACGGGCGAAGGGTTGGGGTGAGGGAATCTTAACAAGCGACCCTTGTACGCTCGATCTCCCACTGAATGTGGGCAAGGGAGAATCAAGCGTTTTCTTCGAAATGAATGCTGAAAAAACCACCATGTCAAAGCCCCTCGCCCGCGTCGAGTGGGAGCGGGGTTGGGGTATTGAAGAACTAGCTGTGTTCTGGCTCGGTGCGAATATACAATTGCTTGAGCAACGGTGTAAACACGCGATAAAAGCGTTCAAGCGTATCGATCATCCAAACATGATGATCGGCCCAGTGGTGGTGGTCATGCAGGTTGGCGTTGCGCCGAATGAGCCAAATTTGATATTCTTTGGTCAAGGGATTTTCGCGCCATTCGAGGGCGACTCCGAGTTGTTGTTCAATTGCGATCCGTTGTTGGCGCAACCAACGAAACCTCAGCTTAGCCGAAATGCCACTTAACATAACCGCAACGCCAAGCCAATTATCGCGCTGATTCAAGACTGCTTGCAGCGTGCAATCGGCGCGGCCTAGAGCAAAACTGGTGCTTGGCTCGGCATGCGGTTTTTTGGCTCCAAGGTGGCTATTGCGCTCACGTAACATTGCATTAAAGCGCATCCAATAGCCTAAATAAATGTTTTTGGTTGGATTTGACAGCGTTGCGGCAACCGGCATGCTTGGCTCATTGGTAATTGCCAGCTCCCAATCGGCGGGCTTACAAATTAGCTTGAAGTGTGGCGCAAATGGCGAATCATCAATTTGCCATAATTCTAGTTCAATTGCAAAAAAGAGCAGGTTTGGCAGGGTTTGTTGGTTAAGCCATTCAATCGTCGCGCGATGCTCAGGCGTAAAATGCTCGGCAATCCAAATTAAAATTGTGGCATTAATAGTGCTGGCGGTGGTCAGCAATTGCCCAAGATGGGCGTGATCGCTGCCAGCTAGTTGATTTTCAATCAAAACCTTGGTTTCAGTCCGTTGATCGTAGCAAATGAGGCTTTGGCGTAAATTGCCAGTGCCTTTGTTGCGCGATTCAACCCGTAATTCGAGGTTGGTCGCGGTGTTTAATTGGGCGATATTTTCGGCTTGGGTTAGCCAGTGGGTAAAATGGCTAGCTGCTTGGCGCCAAGCATCGTGAATAGGTACCCGTTTAAGCCGACCAAGCTGATTCATCGCCATAATTCCTCACTACACCGTTGGGCTGCAAACTGCTACAGATTATAGCATGAAGGGCGTATTGCTCAGTTAAAGCTCCATCAAGCGGTTGATAGCAAATCGATCTGTAGCTGCTAGGATGAGAATATCAGCTTAAGGAGCAGCAACAATGTCTGAAGATCTACTGATTGTTGAAACCGAGCGCCTGATGTTACGCAAACTCACCCCTGATGATCTTGATGGATTATTTCGACTTTATCGCGATCCAATCATCCGCGAGCATTTCCCCGAAGGTGTGTTGACGCTTGAAGAAACCAAAGCCGAGCTTGATTGGATTATCAAGGTCTATTATGGCGATTATGGCTATGGTTTGTGGGCAACGATTTATAAACCAACTGGCGCGTTTATTGGGCGTTGTGGCTTGCTACCATGGGTTATCGATGAACGCCAAGAAGTCGAAGTGGCCTATTTGCTCGATCAAGCCTATTGGGGCCAAGGTTTGGCAACCGAGGCAGCACGGGCAATTGTGGCTTATGGTTTTGATCAATTGAAACTTGATCGCCTGATTTGTTTGCCAATTCCCGAAAATGCCGCTTCGATGCGGGTTGCCGAAAAGATGGGCATGCACTTGGAGCGTGAAATTGTGCTCGATGGGACACCTGCGATGTTGTATTCGATTGAAAAAGTAGCTATGGGCTAAAGGCTTGTGGCTATCGGAACATGGTTTTGATTGCGTATCAAGACTGGTGCTCCAAAAACGAGTTTATTCAGCTTCGTGCCACTTCGTGTCCTTCGTGGATAATAATGAAGAGCACGAAGTTGTATTTTTAGTCACAGATTGCCACAGATTTGCGTGATGATGATGTTTTATGGTCTATCGCTGCTGGCTGTTTCTCAATCCCTGATCCCCAACAACCAATCCCCAAGTCCTATCTTCTATGTTCTTTGCTCTCTGTTCTTTGTTCTCTTTGCTATGGCCTAACTTTTTAGCCCGCTCTTGGATATAAAGAGTGAGAGCGCGCTCAACTATTGGCTGAAAGGAAGGATATGCAGGATCACGAGGCTATAGCTCGACTCAAACAAGGTGATATCGCTGGGCTAGCCCCCCTTGTTCACCACTATCAATATCAAGCGGTGCGAGCAGCGATCTTGGTTGTCCGCGATCGGGCTGCTGCTGAAGATATTGTTCAATCGGCTTTTCTGCGGGTGGTGCAGCGCATTCAACAATTTGATAGCCAGCGGGCATTTGGCCCATGGTTTATGAAAATTGTGCTCAACGATGCGATCAAAGATGCCCAACGTCGCGAACGCCACCGCTCGCTTGATCAATCGAATGCTGCTGGTTTGGCCTTATTTGAAGAATTAATGAGCAACGAGCCACAACCAGATGTGCAGCTTGAACAAGATACGCTGCGCGAAACCGTCATCCAAGCGTTGAATCAATTAACGCCATTGCAACGGGCAGCAATTGTTCAACGCTATTACCTGGGGATGAGCGAAGCCGAAATGGCTCACGATGCTGCTACCAGCGCAGGCGCAATCAAACAACGCCTGTGGGGTGCTCGCGAACGTCTCCGTCGTTTATTAGCTCCAATTATTAATGAATCTGTGTAGTCGAGGAATCTGCAATGCATAACGATAACAACATTTCAAAAGCGCTCGCCAACGTAGCTGAGCACGAAGTTCCTGAAGGTTCGCTCAATTTGCTCAAGCCACTGCAACAACAAGTCAATATCAAGCCCCAATCAACCCGCCGGATTGGCTGGTTGCGCCCAGCGATGATGGCAGCCACTGGGGTGGCCTTGGCCGCAGTTGGTTTTGGTTTGCTGCCAAGCCAAGTCAGCCAAGTCAGCGCTCAAGAGGCCTTACGCCGCGCAGAACAAGTAACCGCCTTCGGCTTGAATGGGATCGATTCGCTGCATGGCGTGCTCGAAACCCATGTGCCCGAAACCGGTAGCGTGGTCAGCGAAAAAATTTGGGTACAACAACCAAATAAATTGCGCAAAGAAATTATTTGGCCAAGCGGCTCCAACACTCCTGAACAATACGAAACCCAAATTATGAATGGTGCTGATGCTTGGGCCTGGATTTCGCCAGCAGGCCAGCCCAATACTGTTGATGGCACGGTTTCGCAATTCAGTTCAAGCGAGTTGGATGGTGCGCTATATGTGATTCCCAACCCAACCGCCTCAGTCGATTCCTATGGTCAAAGCGATGGTTTGTGCGCCCAACCAGGCGATCAGCTTTCAACCGTTGGCCAAGAAAGCCTCTTGGGCCGCGATGCCCTAGTGATCGAATGTGTGCTTGGTGGTGATAGCGACCAAGCTAACAGCCGGCTCAAATTCTGGATCGACGATGAGTTGTTTGTGGTACTGAAATCAGAATACTATATGCCTAACGGCGAGTTGTTCGTTGAATCGGTGTATAGCGTGTTTGAAGTTGATGGCGCGTATCCCGCCGATTACTTTGCCCCACCAGCAGGCGCTCCAATCGAAGTTTCTCAATAATTATTAAGTTTCAAGCCAGCGATCATTCACTGATCGCTGGCTTTTTTGGTTTAACGTGCTTTGTTTAAATATCACTTATCAAGCTGATTATGCTCAAGCATCTTTGGCAGATTGAGACTGATGATCAAATAAACTTAATTCAGGATTGTTAATTAATTGAAATAGGATTTACTCGTAGACTTGGGTGTTATTGATTTGATTGTGGTGCTCCACTCTTCCTCTGAAGGGAAAAGAGGGGGTTAGGAGGGTTGGTAAAACGTTCCCTCACCCCCCAACCCCCTCGCCCACTGAACGCGGGCGAGGGGGAGCAACCACATAGCACGGCAAAAAACCACCGCATGAATCCCCTCGTATGCAGGACGGGAGCAGGGTTGGGGTGATGGGATCTTCTCAAATCCTGAAGTGCAGCGGGATCATCACACCCTTAAACGATCAATAGCCCGAATGTGATCAACAAAAACGATTGAGTAACACATGAATCTGTTGCTATAAACAGTTTGTTCGCCAATAAAACATATTCTGCCAAGCGCTAGCATGATTTTAATCATCTTGCTGGTGTGATTATTGTGAAAATAGGCTGAATCTGTTAAAAATAAACCTTGAAACCGGTTCCAAACGTGGTTTTAAGCGATATCAAGCAAAAAGCCACATTGCCAAGCGCAGCAACCTACCGTACAATAGCGGGCGTGGGGCAATGCGGCTAGAGTATGCAGACACTGCATGTCTGCAAGGAGTACTCCAGCATGACTCAGCGTGCCTTTCCTTCCGATTTCCTCTGGGGTTCCGCCACATCGTCGTATCAAATTGAGGGCGCTGCGTTTGCCGATGGCCGTAGCGAATCAATCTGGGATCATTTTTGCAAACAACCAGGCGCTATTATTGATCAATCAAATGGCGATATTGCCTGCGATCACTACAATCGCTATCGTGATGATGTAGCCTTGATGGCGCGTTTGGGCTTGCAATCCTATCGGTTTTCGGTAGCGTGGCCACGGGTATTGCCCAACGGGCGTGGCGCGGTCAATCAAGCAGGCTTAGATTTTTATCGGCGTTTGGTTGATGAATTATTGCAACATAACATCCGGCCATTTGTAACCCTCTATCACTGGGATTTGCCGCAAATTCTCGAAGATGAGGGCGGTTGGCCTGTGCGGTCTACTGCCGAAGCCTTCGTCGAATATGCCGATGCCGTTAGCCGTGCTTTGGGCGATACGGTCAAAGATTGGATTACCCATAACGAGCCATGGTGCGCCGGTTTGTTGGGCTATCAAAATGGCGAACACGCGCCAGGCCGCAAAAATTGGAATGATGGTTTGAAAGCGAGCCATCACTTGTTGCTCTCGCACGGCTGGGCAGTCGATGTGATTCGGCGCAACGTACCACAAGCCAGCGTTGGAATCACGCTTAACTTTACGCCAGCGATGTCTGCCTCACGCAGCACCGAAGATCTGAATGCAACCCGCCACTTTGATGGATTCTTCAATCGCTGGTTCCTTGACCCAGTGTATGGCCGCGAGTATCCTGCCGATATGGTGCGCGATTACACTGAGCTTGGCTATTTGCCCAATGGCCTCGATTTTGTCCACGCTGGTGATTTCAAGGCGATGGCGGCAACCACCGATTTCTTAGGCGTAAACTACTACAGCCGGGCGGTTATTCACGATCCTAAGACTGGAACCGCACCCAAGCTTGATTCGGAATATACCGATATTGGTTGGGAAGTTTACCCCCAAGGCTTAGGCGATTTGCTCAAGCGTTTGGCGTTTGCCTACAACCCTGGCAAAATTTATGTCACCGAAAATGGCGCAAGCTACAACGATGGCCCTGATGGCCATGGCGAAGTTAACGACACTCGTCGCACCCAATATTTGCACGATCACCTGAGCGTTTGCTCCGATGCAATTGCCGCAGGTGTTCCATTGGCGGGCTACTTTGTCTGGTCGTTGATGGATAACTTTGAATGGGCTAAAGGTTATAGCCAACGCTTTGGGGTGGTTTGGGTCAATTACGAAACCCAAGAACGGATTCCCAAGGCCAGCGCCCACTGGTATAGCCGTGTGGTCAAAGCCAATGCAGTTCAACCATTGGAAGTTTTAGCCTAGTTTTTAGGCTGTGGCGGCGGATTTGCGCTTGTTGCCGATCCGCCGCAGCCTCGTATACATCCCAATTCCTACCCCAAGCGAAACCCCTAGCCACCCCAATGATCGCCACGGCCAAGTTGCTCCATTCAACGCTAATGGCTGGCGATATTCCATACGTTTGGCTGCAAAATGAGCACTCGCTTGGTCCTGATCGAGCGCAAATCGGCCAAGCGCTAGCGCAAAGACGTTACTATGCTGACTAATATCAATCATCTCATATCCTAGATCATGCTGTTGTGCCCACGTTTGTGCCTGTGAGTTTTCCCCAAATGCGATCAATTCATCAATGTTGGGTGTTTGCTCAGCCTGATTGCGTGGAATAAGTTGCAATCCATGTGCCGAGCGAATGCTTGGTGCTGCGGCGATCGTCTGAAAATCATAGACCCACGAACCAGTATAAACATCAAAAAAAGCTGCTAGGGCTAACTCATCAACCCCTTCGCTAAGCCAAATACCCATGGCTTGTTTAGGCCAATAGAAAGCCGCATTCAGTAGATAGACACTATCGCTTGGCGTGATGCTGAAGGGTTGCATAGTGGCACTTGCAATGTAGCTCTGGTCGGTGTAATTGATCGCTTGGGCAAGCTGTTGGCTCACATTCGGGCCATGTAATTTTTGCAAAAGATACAAGGTTCCATCAATGCCTGAGGTTAGCCCAGCCGTGGTGATGATGTATTGATTTGTATCGACATAACGTTGATTGTTTTGCCATTTGACTGTTGGGTAGCGCTTGGCCAAACTGCCGAGATCGGCCCAATGTGCGGTGGCTGGTAAGCCATCGAGCAAGCCGCTTGCGGCTAGAACTTCAGCGCCAGTACACCACGACATCAGCATGCTGGCTGCTTGCGATTGTTGGCGCAGCCATGTCAAAACAGGCTGATTTTCGCTGGCCTGAATCTCAGTGATTGCTGGAACGATCACCAGCGCTGGTGGTTTTTTGAGCAAGCCTGCCAAGCTGGCAAATGAATAATCAGGCAACAGATCAAGCCCACCGCTGAGGCTACGGACACTGGTCGTTTCCGCGACGGTATAGACATTGTAAAGCCCAGTTTGGGCTAATAAGGCATATGGTGCCAGCACATCGGTAATTTCGCTGACCGTGTTGCCAAGCACAATCACCGCAGTTGGTTTTTGAGGATTATACGTATTTGGCTGTGATTGAATGTTGGGATTATCATTACGGATACTCATGGCGACCTGCATTGAATAATAACTGCCAATGCTGGCTGCGAGCACCAGCGGTAAGCAAGCAAGCACGACATAACTAAACTGAACAAGGCTGCGTTTTAACATTGGTTCGGCTCCTGATGCTGGCGAGATTGTCGCGGATTTGTGCCAAAGTAGCGTTGCCAAAGCCTTCGAAAATGACGGGCATCGCTAAACCCAACCTGTTGGGCAACGCGCTCAATACTCCAGGCTGGGTTATTTAGTAAATTGGCGGCTAGCTCAAGCCGTAATTGTTGCTGGTAGCTAATGGGTGTTAGGCCAAGCGTCGTGCGAAATGCCCGATTGAGCGAGCGCACGCTGAGTTTGGCAATTGCAGCCAGTTGCTCAAGGCTGATGCTTTCAGCCACATGCTCGGCTAAATAATCTTGGGCACGATGAACTCCGAGATGCAAATGATTCCGATATTGCAAATAGACGCTGAATTGGGCTTGCTGGCCGCTCCGCCGAAGATAAAGCACCAATTGACGGGCAATTTTAGCGACGATTAATGCGCCGTAATCTTGCTCAACCAAGGCTAAGGCCAGATCAATGCCCGTGCTAATGCCAGCACTTGTCATAATTGTATCGGCTTGAATATATAACACATTCTCGCGAACATGGGCTTTGGGATAGCGCTGTTGCAACAATTCAATTCCAGACCAATGGGTGGTACATGGCCGATGATCGAGCAAGCCTGCCTCGCCTAACACAAATGCTCCGCTACAAATTGCTGCGATTCGGCAACCGTATTCAGCGGCAGCTCGCAGCCACTCTAGAATTGTAGGATCGATCGGCTGACTGAGATCAGCATAGCTATCAAGCCGTACTCCAGGAATTAAAATCGTATCTTCTGGCTGGAGTGTTGGCAAGCCAGATTGGGTTTGCAAGACCAAACCCTGAGCACTGATTACGCTTGGTTGTATACCACAAAAATGTAATTGATAACTTGCGCCTTGCAACGCAGCCTCATAGAATACTTGGCTTGGCCCAGCGCAGTCTAGCAATTGCACATCTGGCAAGAGCAAGACATAAATTTGTTTAACTCCATTGACCATCGCTGCTCCTAGGCTATGGGAATCATCTGGTCATGAGCATAGCTGGCAGCAAGCGCTGCTACAAGCCTTAATCAAGCCAAGTAGCGGACGGATTTGGCCAGCTGAGATGATCCACAAAGCACACGAAGGTCACGAAGATTAAGTTTTTCGCCACGAATTGCCCGAATTATTATTTTAGCCACAGATTGACACAGATTGATGTGATTATGCTGCTGTGCCGATAGCCAAAAACCTACAGCCCAAAGCCTCACGGTCTCTGCACCTTTGCGTTAAAACCGATCCCCAACCTCCGAAAGCCTGTTGCTATATTCTGCCCTTGAGCCACTTGACGAAAGTATATTGCATCGTTTACAATCATTTCTGTAAGCGTTTGCAAGAATAAAAAACAAAACAAGCCTCTCTAGGTGCAAAACCCCACAACGTTTCTGTAAGTGCTTACAATCCAAATCCCGTTCGCAGATGCAAAGGCGCAAAAACGCGATGAGCAAAAAACTCGACCAATCAATCCAAACCCTCAAAACTCCCCGAGGCCGCCGCCCGAATGGCAATGGCCTTAGCAGCACCACGATTATGGATGTGGCGCGTGAAGCAGGGGTATCGTATGCAACCGTCTCGCGGGTGGTCAATAACAAAGAATATGTTAAATCGGATACCCGTGAACGTGTGCTGAAAGCGATTACAAGTTTGGGCTATGTCGTCAACCAGCAGGCCAGAAGTTTAGCTGGTGGGCGTTCGTATGCCGTAGGGTTGTTGGTGCGTGATCTTGGCTCAAGCTATATGGGCGAAATCGTCAAAGGGATTGATGATGCACTGAGTGCTGCTCAATACAATTTGATGCTCTACACCACCCATCGCCGCAAAATCAAAGAACGGATTTACGTCAACAATTTGATCCAAGGGATGACTGATGGGCTACTGTTGGTTTTGCCAGAAAACCTCGAAGCCTACTTGGAAACGCTTGATCAAACCCACTTTCCCTATGTCCTGATTGATCATCAAGGGCTTGATGAGCGCACGCCAGTGGTGATTACCACCAATTGGCAAGGTGGCTACGATGCCACGCGCTACCTGATTGAGCTTGGTCATCGACGGATTGGGTTTATTACCGGCATGATGGATATGCTTAGCTCGCAAGATCGCCTCAGTGGCTATCAAGCAGCCTTGCGTGACCATGGTTTGCCTGTCGATCCGCAATTGGTTTATGAAGGTACCTACTTCCAGCCCGAAGGCTATAGTGGGGCACAAACTCTGTTACGGCTGCCAGAGCCACCAACAGCGATTTTTGCCTCCAACGATGTTATGGCGTTTGGGGTGATGGAAGCGGTGCGTGATGCCGGATTGCGGATTCCAAGTGATATCTCGGTGATTGGTTTTGACGATATTGCGCAAGCCTCGCAGGTAGCACCGCCACTGACGACGGTCGCCCAGCCATTAGAACAACTGGGGCGCGAAGCTGTTCGAATGTTACTCATCCGGATGAATAATCCTGAGCAACCGATTGAGCGTACCATTTTGTCAACGACCTTGATCATTCGCCAATCGTGCGACGTTCCTCGGAACGTATAACGCGACAAAGTTGTCGCCCGCCTGGGAAGTAGGGCCCACTGAACAGCGCGGGTGTGTGGATAGAACGATCTATCGCATACAGAAAGGGTATCCACCATGAAGCTACGGTTTCCTGCGTTG
Organism: uncultured Chloroflexia bacterium; assembly: GCA_963767035.1. GTDB lineage: Bacteria > Chloroflexota > Chloroflexia > Chloroflexales > Herpetosiphonaceae > Herpetosiphon. Next base: position 373,222 of record CAVYBW010000001.1, read on the forward strand.
ATGATGCTGGTTATTATCTTTACTAGCATGTTGGCCGCGTGTGGTGATGCGTCAACCCTCACGCCACAAGCAACTCAAGGTTCTTCCGCCCCAGCCGCTACCGCAACAAATGCTCCTGCCACTGGCAGTACTGATCCAACCGTCGAACCAACTGCTGCGGCAACCACAGATACCGGTTCCACAAGCAGCGACGGCAAAGTATTTTTGACGGTTTCTGATCAACAACAATCAACTTGGGTGCGCAACTTTTAACCCATTTGCAAGTGATAACCGCTGGCCAACCGCCGCCGGGATTTACGAGCCAATGTTTATTTACAACATTGCAACCGGTACAATCGAGCCATGGCTCGCTACCGAATGGGCTTGGAATAGCGACAACACCGAATTGACCTTCACCATCCGCGATGGCGTGAAGTGGTCAGACGGCGAAGCATTCAGCTCAAAAGATGTTGCCTATACCCTCAACTTGATGAAAGACAACGAAAAGCTGCAAGGCAATGGCCGCGCTGCAATGCGTTTTGTCGATACCGTCACCGCCGATGGCAACAAAGTTGTCGTGAAGTTCAAAGAAGTTTCAACGATCGCCATGTATGATATTGGCCATCAAATGATTGTGCCAGAACATATTTGGAGCAAGATCGCTGATCCAGTGACCTTCACCAACGAAACCCCAATCGCAAGTGGTCCATTTACCGAAATCATCCGCTTCCAAGACCAAATCTGGGAACTTGGTAAGAATCCAAACTACTGGCAAGCTGGCAAGCCATACATTGATGGCATTCGCCAACCAGCCTACCCCAGCAACGATGCCGCCAACTTGGCAACGATCAATGGCGAAAACGACTTGGCTAGCAACTTCATTCCTGATGTTGAAAACACCTATGTCGCCAAAGATCCTGAAAACAACCACTACTGGTTCCCACCAGTCAATGCGCCAGTGATGTTGTTGTTGAATACCACTAAGGCTCCATTCAACGACCCTAACGTGCGCAAAGCCATCAGCATGGGCTTTGATCGCCAACAAATTACCGAAATCGCAACTTACAGCTACAACGCACCTTCAGATGCAACCGGTTTGCCCGATTCATTTGCAGACTGGAAGAACCCTGAAGCTGTTGCCGCTGGCGATTGGGTCAAATTTGATGTTGAAAAAGCCAATAAAATGTTGGATGAAGCTGGCTTGACCCGTGGTGCCGATGGCATCCGCGTATTGCCAGATGGCAAACCAATGACCTACGACATCAACGTGGTTTCCGGTTGGACCGACTGGGTTACCACCGACCAAATCATCGCTGAAAGCTTGAAAGAAATTGGCATCAACGCAACCACTCGTACCTACGACTTTAGCGCTTGGTTCGATAAAGTTCAAAAGGGTGAGTTTGATATGTCGATTGGCTGGAGCAACAATGCCCCAACCCCACTTCAATTCTATCGTGGCTTGATGTCGGGCGAAACTGCCGATACCCCAGTTGGCGAAGCCAACGGCGATAACTGGCACCGCTATGGCAATCCAAAGGTCGATGAATTGTACTCACAATTCGTCAAAACCTCAGACCCAGCCGAACAAAAGAAAATCATGAACGAAATTCAGATGATCTTTGTTCAAGAAGCCCCAGCTATCCCAATTATGCCAAACATCTATTGGGGTGAATACAACACCAAACGCTTTACTGGCTTCCCCACCGCTGAAAACCCATACGTTTTGCTTTCGTCGTTCGCTCAACCCGACCGCTTGATCCTCCTAACGACCATCAAACCAAAATAAGCAGTGTCTGGTTTGGTCGTGTGCTGGAGCCATTATGGCTCCAGCACCAACCCGACCCAGGCGCGAAACCCTGAAAGGAAGAACCATGCGTTTCTTGTTGCGACGGCTGGGCTTTTACGCGGTCGCGGCTTGGGTCTCACTTACTCTAAATTTCTACCTGCCACGGCTTATGCCTGGTGACCCAGCCTCGGCTATTTTCGCCCGTTTTCAAGGTAAACTTCGGCCTGAAGAAATCGATTCGCTGCGCAAGGCTTATGGCCTAAGCGATGCCCCCTTGCTTGAACAATATGGCACCTATTTGAAGAGTTTGAGCCGTGGAGAGTTTGGGATCTCAATCAATTTCTTTCCTGCTCAAGTTACAACGGTGATTTCGACGGGATTTACTTGGACCCTCTTGTTGGCTGGTTTGGCCACAGTAATTAGCTTTTTCTTGGGCAATGTTTTGGGGATTATTGGCGCTTGGCGGCGCAATGGCATCCTCGATTCGGTTGCTCCACCTTTACTAACCTTCATCGGCGCATTTCCCTACTTCTTTTTAGCGATGCTTGCGCTGTATTTCCTTGCCTTTCAAGCAGGCTGGTTTCCATTACGACACGCCTATAGCGATGCGCTATCGGTCGATTGGACAAGCCTCACCTTTATAAAGAGTGTTATTTCGCACATGATTCTGCCGGCTGGCTGTATTGTGCTGGCCTCGATTGGCGGTTGGATGCTTGGCATGCGCAATACGATGGTTGGGATTCTCTCCGAGGATTACATCGCCATGGCGCAGGCTAAGGGGTTATCGCAAAAACGAATCATGTTTAGTTATGCTGCTCGCAACGCTTTGTTGCCCAACGTTACCTCGTTTGGCATGGCGCTCGGCTTTGTGCTCAGCGGCTCCTTGCTAACGGAAATTATCTTTGCCTATCCAGGCTTGGGCTATTTGCTGTTGCAAGCAGTTCGCAACTTGGATTACCCATTGATGCAGGGTTTGTTCTTAATGATTACATTTGCGGTGCTTGGGGCCAATTTGTTGGTTGATATTTTGTATGTGTGGCTCGACCCACGCACTCGACGTTAGGAGTAGTGCCATGCAAGCAACCCCCGAAAAAACCTTGGTCGCCAAACCAACCGACACCACCAAAACTGCCCGACCATGGCTGGCACGTCGGCCATTATTGCGTGCATTTTTGCGCAATCGCAAAGCCATGCTTGGCGTGAGCATTTTGGTTTTCTTTGTGATGGTCGCCTTGTTGGCTCCATGGATTGCGCCTGGCAACCCCAATAAAATGGAAAGCCGCGCCCATTTAGCCCCTGCTTGGATTGCTGATAAGCCTGCGCCTGGCGGTAAAATCTTTTTACTTGGCACAACTGGTCAAGGTCAAGATGTTTTTCGCCAGCTAGTTTGGGGTTCGCGGCTATCGCTCACCGTTGGTTTCAGCGTCGGCATTGCCTCGACGATTGTGGGAACGATCATCGGCTTGACCGCTGGCTATAAAGGCGGTTGGGTTGATGATCTGCTTTCGTTGTTTACCAATGTGATGCTGATTATCCCTGGGCTGCCGTTGCTGGTAATTCTGGCGGCCTTTCTCAAACCTGGGCCAGTAACGGTGGTAATGGTATTGACTGTTACTGGTTGGGCTTGGCCAGCTCGGGTGATGCGTTCGCAAGTGCTTTCGTTGCGTGCCAAAGATTTTATCGCGGCTTCAGTCGTGAGCGGCGAACGCACACCGCGCATTTTGTTTAGCGAAGTCTTGCCAAATATGTCCTCGGTATTTGTTGGGAGCATGGTTGGTTCGACGGTGTATGCGATTGGTGCCGATGTTGGTCTGGCCTTTCTTGGCTTGAGCGATATTGGTGTCACCAGTTGGGGCACGATGCTCTACTGGGGGCAGAATAACGCCGGCATTTTGACCGGAGCTTGGTGGACATTTGTGCCAACTGGGATCTGTATTGCCTTGTGTGCTTTTGCTTTGACCATGCTGAACTATGCCCTCGATGAAATTACCAACCCTCGCTTACGTGCCGAAAAGGAGACCACTCATGGCAAGCGCAACCGTGCCAACGTCCTTGTCACCCCAGTCATCCGCAAGTAGCGCGACTGAGCCACTGCTCGATGTGCAGGATCTATCAGTCGAATATCAAACCTTGCGCGGCCCTGTCCAAGCTGTTTCGCACGTTTCGTTCAGCATTGGCCAAGGCGAAGTATTTGGCCTCGCTGGCGAGTCGGGTAGCGGTAAATCGACAATTGCCCACGCAATTATGCGCATTTTGCACTCACCCGCTGTGATTACTGGCGGCAATGTGTTGTTCGATGGCGATGATGTGCTTGAGATGGATATGGATGGCTTGGAAGCCTTCCGTTGGCGTGATGTCTCGATGGTGTTTCAAAGTGCTATGAATGCACTTAACCCCGTTTTGACCGTTGGCGAACAGATCATTGATGTGATCCAACGCCATCAGCCCAAAACCACCAAGCAACAAGCCAAAGATCGGGCCGCAGAATTGCTCGCGATTGTCGGAATTGATGGCAAACGGGTTGACGATTATCCGCATCAACTGTCTGGCGGTATGCGCCAACGGGTGGTGATTGCGGTCGCACTCGCGCTCAAACCACAATTAATGATTATGGACGAGCCAACCACCGCGCTCGATGTGGTGGTGCAAAAAGATATTATGCAGCAAATCGAGTATCTCAAAAAAGAGCTTGATTTTTCGATTCTATTTATCACCCACGACTTATCGCTGATGGTCGAGTTTTCTGATCGCATCGGCGTGATGTATGCTGGTGAGATTGTCGAAATGACTGCTGCCCACGAGCTATTCAACAAACCGCTGCATCCATATACTCAAGGCTTGATGGCTTCGTTTCCGGCGTTGGTTGGCCCCAAGGAAACCCTGACTGGGATTCCTGGCTCACCACCAAATATGTTGGAGCCACCCAGCGGTTGCCGCTTCCATCCACGGTGTTCCAAGGCCTTTGCCCCATGTCCACTGCAACAACCAAGCCTACGCGAAGTTGAACCAGGCCATTTTGTGGCTTGTCACTTGTACTGAGGTGCGTCATGACCAAAACTGTGTTAACTGCTGAGCAGTGGAAATTAGCCGAATCACCCGACCCCGTGGTGCTCGAAGTCCGCAATTTGACCAAGCATTTTCCGGTTGGTGGCATGTTTCGCTCCAAAAACATGTTCATGCCCTCACCGATGTTTCATTTGCGATTCGCCGGGGCGAAGTCTTGGCCGTTGTGGGCGAATCGGGTAGCGGCAAAAGCACAACCGCGCGTTTGATCGCCCGCTTGATGGAGCCAACCCGGGGCGAGATTCTCTTCCGTGGCCAAAATGTGCTGCAAACTGAAAAACGCGGTGCTTCGTTGAGCTATCGCAGCGGCGTGCAGATGATTTTTCAAGATCCATTTGGCTCGATGAATCCAACCCACTCGGTTGCGCACCACATTATGCGCCCCTTGCAAATTCACCATAAAGTTGAGCGGCGCAGCGATTTATTGCCCCGGGTGTATGAATTATTAGAAACGGTCGGCCTCAATCCGCCAGCCGATATTGCTAATAAATATCCTCACGAGCTATCTGGGGGCCAACGCCAACGGGTGGCAATCGCTCGGGCTTTGGCGGTCGATCCCGAAATTTTGCTGGCCGATGAACCAATCTCGATGCTTGATGTTTCGATTCGGATTGGGATTCTTAATCTGATGGCCAAGCTCAAAAAAGAGATTGGGATTGGCTATCTCTACATTACCCACGATATTGCCAGCGCTCGCTATTTTGCCGACCGAATTATGGTATTGTATGCGGGCCAAATGATGGAGGGTGCTGATAGCGATGAGTTAATCGGCAATCCGGCCCATCCGTATACAAAATTGTTGCTTTCAGCAGTGCCAAATCCTGAGGTTGCGCTTGGTCAGCGCGAAGTTGTGGCCCGTGGTGAGCCACCTTCGTTGATCGACCCGCCGCCTGGCTGCCCATTTGCGGCGCGTTGCCCACAAGTAAAAGATGTTTGTCGTAAAGTTATGCCCGATGTGCAGACGATTGCCCCCAATCACTGGGTGCGTTGTCATTTGTATGGTGAGGCTAGCGGAGGAACTGTGGGCATGAGCGTAACGCTAACTGCCAATGGTCTTGCGGTCAATGGTCAGGAGGTGCCGGTCTATTCCGGCACTATCCACTATTGGCGTTTAGAGCGCGACCGCTGGGAATACATTCTCGACCAAGCCAAGGCGCTTGGTTTTTCCATGGTCGAAACCTATATTCCTTGGGGTGTGCATGAGACCGCTCCCGGTGAATACGATTGGGGCCAGATCGATCAGCGTAAGGATTTAGCGGCCTTTATGCGGCTGTGCCATGAACGTGGCATCTGGCTGATTGCCCGACCTGGCCCATTGATTAATGCCGAATTGACCGATTTTGGCTTTCCCCAATGGATTTTGGACGATCCGGCGATGCAGGCTCGGACGGCGCTGGATACGTTGCATTTTAGCTTGGCAGCGGGCTTACATCCGCCGCATCAATTCCCGGTGCCATCGTATACCAGCCCTGAATATTTGGCTGCCGTTGGCGTGTGGTTCGACCATATGTGCCAAATAATTGTGCCGCAACTTGCGCCACATGGCCCGATTGTGGCGGTGCAAAGCGATAATGAAACCTGCTATATGTTTCATGAGCAAGCCTACGCTACCGATTATAGCCCCTCATCGTTGGCTTTGTATCAAGCAATGTTGGCCGAGCAATATGGCGCAATCGAGGAATTGAATCAAGCCTATGCGACCAACTATGCCAGCTTTAGCGAGGTCGTTGCGCCGCGTGATGCCGACATTGCCAGCCGCCCCAATTTAATAGCCCACCTCGATTGGGTGCGCTACAAAGAAGTACATATTAATTGGATTGTGGCGACCATGGCCGATATGCTGCGCGAACGTGGCGTGGTTGATGTGCCATTATTCCACGATGTAGCGTTTCAATATCGCACACCGCTGGATATTAATGCCATGGAAGCCAACGGTAAAATCGATTGGGTTGGGATTAATTACTATCGTCAACCACAAGGCTTTGATGGTGCGACGACCTTGGTGCGTTATATGGCTGGCACCACCCGCTTGCCGTTTATTCCCGAGTTTGGCAGCGGTCTGTGGATTCATCATGCCATGACTCCGCTGCCTGCTGAGACCGAGTTTGTGAGCTTGGCGGCATTGATGTATGGCATCAAAGCCTTTAATTTCTATATGTTGGTTGAGCGCGATCGCTGGCTGGCCTGCCCAATCACGCGCCATGGCGATTATCGGCCTGAGTATGCCCAATTCTTCGAGCGCTTGATGGGCTTTTTGCAGCAACAACAATGGTGGAATTTTCAGCGCAAGCCCGAGGTTTTGGTGCTGATGAGCTATGATCTTGGCGCTATTGGGCCGCAACTTCAACTCTGCACTATGGCCATGTTGATCTGTTAGGTTTGCCGCCAGGCTTAAATCGCGTTGAATTGGATTTGGGATTTGGCAGCGAACTTGAAGTTGAGAGTGACGATTTCCATCAGCAAAGCTGGTATGGCTCGTTGCGGCGCACGCTCGAAGCCAATCATATCGATTACGATTTGAGCGATAGCCATTTGCGCAGCCCACGAATTGCCGAATATAAAGTGGTGTTTGCGCAGAGCATCGATTGGATCAGCCGCGACGATCAACAACGCTTGTTGCAAGCTGCCGAAGCTGGTGCAACCGTATGGCTTGGGCCAACCTTGCCAAGCCTCGATGAATATTTCGCGCCATGCACCATCTTGGCTGACCATTTGGCGGGCAAGCGCCAAGTTGCGCTGGGTGCTGGCCATTTGGGCTTGCTTAGTCAGGCCGAATTAGGCCCATTCTGTGCCGAGGTGGCAGCCGGTTTGCCCGTGCGCCCACAGCACTCACAGCTGGCAATTACCAGCCATCGCCATCAAGGCCGCGAGATTATGTTTGTGGCCAACCCAACCGCTGAAACGATTAACTCCGGCTTGGATTTTGCTCAACCAGTGCGCTTAACCAGTTTGTGGGGAGCATTTGAAGGCGCTGATCTTCAGCAACAGCATGCGATCAGCCTCGCCGCTTACACGATTGCGATTGTCGAGGTGCAGCATGATCGATCGTTTTTGGCAGGTGTTGGATCTTGATCCAATCACATGGCGCAATATTGGGCGCTTCATCGAAGTTGGCAAATACATCCAAGCCGCCCGCCCCGGCGAACATGGCTTATATGTGCTCCACGATGGCCAGCAAATTTTGCGCGCCGTTGATAGCAACAATCAAGTGCAACGGGCGATTACTGGCACGCTGACCACCACGCCCCAGCTTTAGCCGAGGAATTGGCCAGCGAAGGGCGCTGGGATCGAGTGATGCGATCAGCAAGCAGCATTTGGCCGAGGTTGCGCGTCAAGCCCAACAACCGGAGCAACGTGGCCTGAGCATGCCAGCCTACTATCATCTGGTCTATTCGCTATTGTGGGGCGATGGTCAAGGCTACGTTACGGTTCCGCCACCAGCTGGCCATTGGAACCACTGGACGTATGCTGGCATCGAACAATTTGTGGCCCAACTTGGCTCGGAAGCAGGCGCGGCGCTGTGCGTATTTGATGGCGCAGCATTGGCCATTGGCCTGATTGCTGAATTTCACAACGGCCAAGTTGCCTATGTCACCACCTTTGATGCCTATTCGGCTGAGGCAGTGCCCCAATTGAGTGCTGATGGTCTCGATCAGCTGCGGAGTTTGATTGAACAACGTGGCGTGCCAGCGGGCGCAGCGCTCATTTGTAGTCGGGTGGCATTCGAGGCTTGGCTGGTTGCGCCCGATAAAATTGCCAGTTTGCAGCAAGCGGCAACGAATGGTGAAGCGTGGTGGTGGTTGCGCGAGCCAGTGTAGCAAACGCCTAGCAAAAAAACACCACTAAAGAGTTGCATCAATTGCCATGAGCTACTATGATGCATGTAACGAATTTTAATCATTACACTGCGTGGCAAGCATGAAGCATGCAACAACTTTAGCAGCCTTACATGCTGCATTGGCCGAAATTCATAACCCAATGCAGCATGTCGATGTGCTTAACCGTTTGGTTGCCGAATTGCGTTTGGTTGATCATGAGCAAGCATGGTCGCTCAACCATCAGGCCGAGGGTTTGGCGCGCATGGCTGGCGACGATGGCAAGCCCTATACTCAAGGCTTGATCGATTGTTTTTATTGGCGTTCAAAGCTGCTGTTTTAGCGAACAATCGTATCATCAGGCTTTGACCTATCTCTTTCGGGCCAGCAAATTGTGTCAGCTGACCCCGCCCCGCCAGCCCGACCCACACTGGCTTGACATTCTCGATACCAGCTTTCAATCGGCCTCGCTTGGCACCGAGGATAGCGATTCGTTCTTGGCGAGTGGGATTCATAGTGCGGCGGTGCATAACGCTTTGGGTGTCTTGCTGATTGTTTTGGGCAATTACACCGAGGCGTTGCAATATTTGTTGCGTGCCAAGCGCGATGCTGTGCAATTAAGTGATCAATGGTATGAAGCCTTGATTTGCAATAATCTAGGCTTTTTGCATTGCGAATTACACAGCCCCGAAATTGCACTCGATGAATTAGCCCATGGCTTGCGCTTGCTCGAAGCTATGACCCAATTTCCAGCGCATATGCGGATGCGAGCCGAAATTCTTGATAACAGCGGGCGAGCGGCCTGTGCCGTGAAGCAATTTGAGCAGGCTGTGAGCTATGGCGAACAAGCGCTAGCGCTCTATCATGAGATCGATTGGCAACAAGGCCAAGCTGAGTGTCATAATAATTTGGGCTTAGCCTATGCCGGGCTTGAGCAGCAACACCAAGCGATTGAGCATTTTACCCATGCCTATGAATTGGCATGTGCCTTGAATAATACTCATGAAGCAATCGAAGCATTAATTCGCCATGGCGTGTTGCTCAATCGAATCAATCACTATCAAGTGGCCCGTACAATTCTAGAACAAGCCTTGATTTCAGTAAATCCGACGATTAATCAACAAAAAGTTTATCGCGCCCATCAAGCCTTAGCTGCTACCTACGAGGCTTTGGGTGATTTTAAAGCTTCCTTGAAACATTATAAACAGTATTATGAATTAAAAGATACAGTTTTAATGAACAATCGGTGCGCCGCATGCAAGTGCTCCAAACAATGTATCGTTTAGATGAAGCACGTAATCAAGCTGCCTTGTATCATTTGCAAAATGATGATTTGCACCAGCAATTAGCCGATATTCAACAAATTAATGTCCAACTTGCTCAATGGGCCAAAACAGATTCGCTGACCGAAATTCTCAATCGGCGGGGCTTATATGAGCAAATTGAACAAGCCTTGCAACATCAGCATACTGATGATCAAGGCTGGGCTTGTATTATGTTTGATATTGATTTTTTCAAGAAAATTAACGATAGCTATGGCCACGATAGCGGCGATGAAGTTTTGCGCGGCATTGCCCAACGGGCGCGCTTGGTGCTGCGGCATAGCGATGTATTTGGGCGTTACGGCGGCGAAGAGTTTCTGGTCTTTTTGCCGCATACCTCAATTCAAGAGGCGATTGTGATTGCTGAGCGTTTGCGGACTGCGATTGCCAACACGCCGTATGTGCTCAAGCAAACCGCCGTTACTGTTACGATTAGCCTCGGCATTGCCTGGACAGAGCTGGTTGATGATCCTGAGCGCCTGACTCAATCTGCTGACCAAGCCTTATATCGCTCCAAGGCCGCAGGCCGTAATTGTTATACGGTTGAGCGCATGGATTCAGCGATTAGCCCCGTTTCTGCCTAATTCAGGTTGTGCTCCCTCAGCTCCTCCTTTTACAGGTAGGTTTTGATATTCTTGCGCTGCAAACCGCGTCATGGCAGGTTCATCGTGGGACTACTGATCGCCACCAATTGTAATTGAAGGGGTGCAGGGGGATTAAAACCCTCTGCATTGGGACGAAAGGATAGTGATCCTCGATCGATGCGGATAGCGCCAATGATTGGCTAAAAACCGACCCTTATAAGCTAGCCCTCGCTCGCACCGAAAGCGGGCGCGGTATTGGGGTGAGGGGACTTAACCATAAAAGGGGATGTTAGCGCGCTAACATCCCCTTGCCTAACACTTGTTAATTCGTTAAGTTGATTAACCGCCCAGATTTCGGCATCGGCGGGAGTTTGGAACATGCGGGTTGGTCGGCCACTACCCCGACTAATCGTCATATACAGATTGCCGGTAATACGACTGGTGGCCGATTCGACAACGATTGCCAAGCCGCGTGAGGGAAACTTGGTATCGCTGCCAGTATAAATATGCCGAGCTTCGCGATCAATCGCTTCTAAGGCTCGCATATCGAGAATAACCGCACTATTTGGCCGATTGGCCAAGAGCCGTTGCATGACTGCTACATTTTCAGTCGCGTCAGCAGGCGTTTCTTGGGCTGCAGGGAGCGAGATGATCCATAAGATCCCACGTGGATCAAAGGAGAATTGCGCAGTACGGGTCTGCGCATCAATCTGGCGTGAGTACATTGTCATGCGAAAAGGCTCCGAACTAGAACAGTCATACGAATAGGACGGCAAAAACAGGGCCGTCAGTTGCAGCATTCGCTGATCACGGGTAGGATAAACGCGGTTCATTGGTTTGAGGTTGACAATGCCAGATCATAGCGCTGCGGTGCGCGCATTTCACGAGGCGATTGGAATGGAGTTGCCGGATACCCCGCAATTACCATCGGTCGCTGTGCAAGCGTTGCGCCAAACATTACTTCAGGAAGAATATAACGAGCTCCAGGCAGCGGTTGCCGCTGGTGATCTCGTTGCTATTGCGCAAGAAGCCGCTGATTTACTGTATGTTACCTATGGCCTATGCCTGACCTATGGCATTGAGCTTAATCAGGTGTTTGCCGAAGTGCATCGGGCAAATTTGGCCAAAACCACTGGCCCGCGCCGTGCCGATGGCAAACAGCTCAAACCTGCCGATTGGCAGCCACCTGATATTGCAAGCGTCTTGGTGCAACAAGCCAAAGCGTCTTTTGATACCTAGGGTTCAAGCAAGCATGAACCATTGTTCATCCTAGCCTACTTCGTAGTGTGCGATAACCCCTCTAAGCAGGATTAACCCGCAGGATGTTGTCTCCCACCTTGCTTGGCGCTGTGCTTGCTTCGCGTGGGATACCAGCGGCATAATGTGGTATAGAAATCTGGAAAGTTGTGTATGGCTCAATTGCGCCATTTTGATCGAGTGCTGGCTTTGTTGTTACTTGGCCTTAGCCTTTGGACGTTGTTTTTGCCAATGCCAGCCTTATCTAACGCCAATGCTCCGGCTGCGTTGGTGCAGGCCAGCCTTACAACCCTCAATCAGCAGGCTGAACAACGCCAAATTGCGGTTGATGCAGCGGCAGTGCTTGATGGTGATCGTGGTGATTTTGAGCGCCGTGGCGTACAATTAGCCCAACTTAGCTCCGACCAACAAGCCCAAGACCGTCAAGCCTTGGCCGATGATGTGAATTTGCTGGCCCAAGCCTCGCGTGCTGCCGAGCAAGAGCGCCAAGCCTTGCAAGCCTACGATGCGGCCTTGATGGGCCAAACCCGCGATTTGGGCGCCTTGGCTGAGCAATTACGTTCAGCCACATGGCCAATCGTCGAGCAACTTAAATTGTATCCGCCGCCGCTTGGCACTCGTGGCGATTGGCTAGCTCCCAGCAGCGATTATTTTCAAACCCGCGCGATCACCATTAGCACTGGCACATTAGAACAAGCGACTCAAGCAGCGATTGAGGTTGGCCGCGCGAGCTATAGCCAGCGCCAACTGCGCGAGCTTGATCAAACCTATCGCCAAGTGCTTGATCAGTATGCCCAAAACTTGCAGCAAACGCTTGTTAGCCAAACCAAGGCACGGCCATGGTGGCGTTGGGCATTGGCGACAGGTTTGGCTTTGGGCTTAGCAGGCTTGTTGTGGTGGGTTCTGCGTCATGTATTGGCAGTCGATTGGCGCTTTCTAGCGGCTGGCGTGGCGCTGGCGGCTTGGTTTGGCTTGCCATGGCCCTTGGCTGGCATTGGCTTAGTTGCATTGATTGGCTTAATCATGCTGCGCCCAAGTTTGGTCGCATGCCTGCCGTTGCTCGCCATTCCGCTCTATTATCGAGCACGCTTGGTTGGCGAATTGAGCTTTCCGCTGAATGAAACCTTGTTTGGTATCAGCCTTGCAGGCCTGAGTTTGCACATTGTTTGGCGCTGGTTGCAAGGCCAACGCCCACGCTTGAGCTGGCTCAAAGCTAGTTGGTATTGGCCAATTGGTTTGGTAGCGCTTGGTTTGGTGCTGGCAGCAGGGCTAAGCCTTGGTTCAACTGGTTTGGTCGAACGTGCTACCGCCTTGCGTGAATTGCGCCGCACAATTATCGAGCCAGTCATTTGGGCGATGTTGGTGCTTGGATTGCTCGCGACCCAGCGAGTTAAGCCGCAAAGCATGCTCTGGAGCTACATTGTGATGGCGGCGTGGATCGCTGGCGATGGTTTAATCCGTTTTGCCTTGGGCGAAGGCGTTTGGGCAACTACCGGCGTGCCGCGCTTAATCGGCCTATTGCCAAGCTCGACCGCTTTGGGAGTTTATCTTGGCGCTGGCTTGGCTGGCAGTTTAGGTTTGGCCTTGAGCGCTGAATCGGCCCAGCAGCGCCAAGCTGTGTGGCTGTTGAGCGTGCCGTTGATTTTGGGTGTGTTGTTGACCTTCACACGTGGCGCATGGCTGGGCGTGATCGGTGCAACAGCGCTGGTTTTATTGGTACAACGACGCTGGAAGGTACTGCTTGGCGCTGGTGGTTTGGCAGGTTTAGGTTTGGCAGGCTTTGCACTTATTCAGCCAAGTTTGCTTGCTCGTGTGTTGCGACTAGGCGAAGGCACTGGCTCGGCGCGCCAAGAGATTTGGGCCTCAGCATGGCGCGCCTTGCAGGATCAGCCAGTGCTTGGCTTTGGACTCGATCAATTTGCCCATTTAGAGCCAAGCCGCTATGGTATTCCCCAAATTCGTTTTTTGACCTTGGCGCACCCGCATAATCTGCTGCTTGATGTGTGGTTGCAGCTCGGTTTATTGGGTTTGCTGGTGGTTTTGGGCATGCTTGGCTGGCAAATCTGGCGCTGGTGGCGGAGCAACGAGCCATTGCGTTACGTAGTTTTGGCCATCTTGGCAGATTTAGTGATACATGGCATGCTAGACCAAACCATGCTCGGCGGTGATATGATATATCTTTGGTGGAGCTTGCTCCTTATCAGTGTTTGGCGGCCAGCCGCAACGGAGGAATCATGAGCGACGGTTTCTTTACTTTGCCTTGTCGAGTTATCTTACCTGCTGAACAACGGGATCGTTTAGAGCGGTTATGTCGCGCTCGTTCGATGGAAGTTAGCGATTTAGTCAGCGAGTTGGTTGTGCAATATTTGGATGACATTCCCGATTCAGCCTTGGCCGAGCCAATTCCTGAGCCATATGCACCTTCGTTGAGCGAGCAATTGCGCCAAAATGAACGTGAATTGCGACGTTTGCGCATGCGCCAAAATCAATTGGGCGCTTCGGCTCCTGGTTGGCTCGATAATTACGTGGCCGATATTGAACGCGAAATTGCCGTATTGCGCCAAAAATTAGCAGGCTAGGGCTAGGGGTCAGGGGTTAGGGGCTAAGAGTCAGGGATCAGCTAGAAGCTGACGTTGATCCGTTTATCCCTGACCCCTGGCTGCTGACCCCTGACCTCTAGAAAAGGATTTTTGATGAGTATCTTATATCTGTTGCATGATCGGCTGCAAATTGCCTTTATGCTCTTTATGATCATTATTGGTATTTGGGGCTGTTTCATCTTTTTTACTGGGCGTTCGATCACCGGCGATTTTTGGGGAGCCTTGGTGATTGGCGAAGGACTGGTAATTGTTGAAGCAATTGTGGGTATTTTGCTGTATATTGGCGGCGCACGCCCGCAGCGCGATATCTTCCACATCTTGTATGCCGCAGTTGCGCTGATTTCGATTCCGGCAACTTTTGCTTTTACCCGTGGCCGCGATAATCGTTTTGAAGCGCTAATTTATGGCTTGTTGGGTTTCTTCTTGATGGGGATTGCGATTCGCACCCGTACTACCGCATTATTTGCAATGTAGGGTTTGGCAACCAATGTATGCCAGCTTTTCAACTGCGTGGATCGGCTGATCTACGCAGTTTTTTGGTTTACACCAGCCCTGACACTGAACTAACACGCGGCTACACTGGTCACTAGCCACGGCATTTGGTAGGCTAGAGCTATCAAACATAACGTTTTTTGAAAGGAACTTCCAATGCGTTCAATCAAACGTCGCCTGCTCACCGCTGCCTTATTATTTGGAATGATCGCTGCTTTCGGCGTACAGCCAGAGCCACAACAAAACCCACAGGGTGTTGAGCAACCAAATCCGTGGTCATATTTATAACTTTAAATTGACATATAAAAAAAGCCTTGAGTGCAATACTCAAGGCTTTTTTTGATTTAGGCTGGCTTACAAGGCATGGGCAGGAGCGTCGTATGGAATAAAACCAATCACCCGATCGCCCCAGTGAAATTCAATTCGGGCAGTCGTTGTATTACAGGTCAAATATACCTGCTTGGTTTCTTCGAGGTACAAGCGATTATTGGCGTTCATCACGATATCATTCGCGCCAACGTCGATGCCAGTTTTCCATGTGCCTTGAATCCAAATTGCCCGATCGCCCTTCGAGCCAAGATCAAAGTTTAGACCAGTTTTCCAAGCGGCTTGGGGGAATGATTGAACATTGATCGCCTCGGAAAGTTTGGTGGTGATCGGCGGCTTTTGGTTGCCTTGGTCATCAATATTCCAATCGACGGCTAAAACACCCATCCCGATGATTCGCGCATTGGTGCTTTCGCTATGAACTTCAATATTGGCCCCAATGGTCGCTCCGCCGTTGTTGCGATGATATGCTTCGGCGTGAAAGCCTGCTGCCCAGCCACCGCCATGATTTTGCAACCTAACAAAATTAGCGGTTGCATCACCTTGATTGTGGGTGGTGCGTAGAAAGGTACTCAAGGTCCATGGGTAGGCGTGGGGCTTGGTATTTTCATGCACCAACGACAAAATTTGGCTTGTACCTAATAATTGATTTGGCTCATCGCGGCGTTGCCACTGTACCATCGAATCAAGCGGAATTGGGTAGGTCAACGGCTCGCCTTTGCGATCAAGCGTATGCACCGGAATTGTGCCAGCATAATCATTGAGCGCTTGTTCAGCTGCTGGTAGCTTGGCCTGACCCAAGGCCGCCAACAAGCGACTAACCTGTGATTCCAATTGTTCGATCCGCGTAAGGAGGTTGGCAACTTGGCCGCCGCCAGTGGTTGGGATTGCAGCCTTGGCTGCGGTTGTCTGAGGGTCAAGCAGCCCTTGTGCTACACCAATCCCAAGTAATCCAACAAACTGTCGTCGATTTACATCATGCTCTGCCATTGATATGTTCCTTTATAACTAGAAAATTCAGCTGTTGTGTTCATGGGTCACAACCTGATGCTAGTCTAGCGATCAGCGTTGGGGCTTGCTAGTGTAATTGGGGTGTACACGCGGTTCATGGCAGGGTCAATCGGCTTGTTTGGGGTGTACAGGCCTGGAAATTAAGATCGCCTTCACCCCTCGCACGCTCCCGTGGCGCGGGCGAGGGGCTTCATATGGTGGTTTTCACATGACATGGTTCAATCCAGGGCGGCTCCCCCTCGCCCGCGTTGAGTGGGAGAGAGGGCGTAACGCAGTGGTGTTTCTATGCTGCGTGGGTGGGTACTGGGACGGGTGCTCCCCCTCGCCCGCGTTGAGTGGGCGAGGGGGCTGGGGGGTGAGGGAATGTACCACTGCCCATCCACAACACCGTTGTTAAAAACCTAGCCTTGAAAGGATGTAGCTAAGGGATGAGAGGATGCTCATTTAGCAGTTATCGGGTAAGGTTGGGGTAACATTGAATGGTGGAACAGGTTGAACCGTGCCAATTGGGGTTGGAAAATATTCGGTACGTTTTTGATAGAGCCATGTGCGGATGAACTTGCCTTGATGGGCATTGCCGCCAATCACATTCCAATCATAATCAAAGCTAACTGGGCCTAAACAATAATCGGCAACCCATGCTGTCCAGCCAACGACTGCCGATTGATCGACAAAGGCGCGGAAGGGTGTGCCAAACGATGGGGTTGTGCCAACAATTGGCTCATTGTTACAGCCACTTTCACTTTCGCTATCAGGGTCACAGACATCCCAGCCAAATTCAGTCAGCATCACTGGGTAAACTGCGGCAGTATTGCCAAACCATGCCTGCCACTGATCTTGCTGTTGGGTTGGCGTTACTGGGGTGGTTGGCCGCAAACGGGTATGTTGCGGGTAAATGTGACTTGTATAGACAATATTCTCTCCCACAAACGGATTAGTTAATGCACCACTCGTATCGCGGCTCCAATGTGGTGCGCCGACCAAAATCAAACTATCAGGTGAATATTGATCGATCATTTTGATCCATGGTTGGGCGGTTATGCGCCAGGTTGCCCAATTGAATGGCTCGATTGGCTCGTTGAACAGCTCGAATAAGATATTGGGATGGTTCGGGTAGGCTTGGGCGATGCGTGTCCAAAAAGCACTGGTTGCATCGTGAATATAGGCGGTACGCACGGGATCATTGGCAACGACATAATCGCTGATCCAATGCCAATCGATAATACAATAGACCTTGCGGCTAATACAGTGCTGAATTGCTGGCTGTAAATAGGTGCTGAAATAGTGGTCGGGGTTGGCGAGCCAGCCATCAATTGGCAATCCTTGTGGCTCAGGATAAACTGGTAAGCGCACAACCCGTGAGTGAAATGCACTAGAACTGGTTGTGGTGGTCGTAATTCGGTTAATCACTGCGGGAATGCCGCCATCGCGATATTTGGCCACATATTCTAAATCGGGGATGGCAAAGCCACGCAGTTTAACCACTTGATTGTTGGGATCAAGAATTTGATTATTGGCCACATGCAATGCTGGCAAGGTTGGGCTTGGGGCAACTGGTGCAGATTGTTGAGCTTGGGTTGCCCAAGGCATGCCAGCTAAAATAAGCAGTAAACTGAGATTCCACCAGCGCCAGCGACGATATGGGTGTTGCATAGATCCTCCACGAAATGAACATGGAGCTAGTGTGCCAAAATCGTCACTGGTTTGGCTAGGCTAAACAAGGGTCAAATCAGGGTTAGTTGGGTGTCAAATCGCGCAAGCAGATCATATTAGGGTTCTAACTGAACTTGATCGACCATAATCTCGACATTCGTTTGGTCGCCTTGGATAATCGACCATGAGATTGCCCGAATCTTGGTTAAATCAAGTTTACTGCCTGGATTTAATGGAACAAATGCACTAAATGGAATGCGCTCATGTTTCCAATTAGGGGTTAACTCGAAATTGGCAATATGTTCTTGGATTGGTTGGCCTGGTGCGGTTTGCACTTCTATCCCGACATGAACATGCTGGCCTGAGCCACGAATTAGAAAACTAAGCTCTTGATATTGGCTGAGATCGATAGTTTGATCAGGGATGTCGCTGAGGGTACGATAAATACCAGCATAGCCGTGTTGTCCCTGAACATTGCCATGAATTCCCCCACAGCCATCCAATAATTGCTTGCTTGTTGATGGCGCGGTTGGGACGCAGTTGAATTGAATATCAGTTACTTCTGAAGTTCCACCAATATCAATATCTGTGTACGATCCCCAGTCGCCTGCTGCCAAGGGAACTAAAACCTGTGGACGGAGCAGCCACCAAAGCCCACTGCCAATCAATACTACGGCCAAGCCCAAGCTAAGCCAACCAAGCCAGCGGCGTGGGAGTTTAGCAGCTGTTGGCAAAGGAGCGATTGGCTGGGGTATGGATGCTTCAGCGCCAGTTGGCTCTGGGCTAGTGGCTGGGCTGGCTACTGATTGCAGTGCACTAGCACGAAGTTGTTGAATAATGTTATGGCGCTGTTCCCAATCAACAACCAGCGTTTGCAGCTCGCGATAAGGAGCTGATAACTCAACACTGGCTAAGCGTTCTAATGAGGCTGGGGCTACGCGAGCGGCATTGAGCAATTCAATCGTTTGGGCATAGGCTAAATCGAGCACCGCCACGACTACGATTGCCCGTTCCCACTCACGAATCGAACGACCTCGCCCGAGCAACCAACCTTTAATCGTATCTTCGGGAATGCTGGTTAATTCGGCTAAACGGCGGGGTGAAAGTTGCCGTTGCCGTAAGCGGGTGGCGAGTAGTTCGGCCAACGTTTCTGCTGATGTTTGAGCAACAACCATGGTTTGATTAACTCTGCTAAATTATCAACCTTAGGCTTTACGAGTATTTAGATGGCAATGATGCCTTATCAAGCTGATATCATACCATAGCTCTCTAGACAGATAGCTTTTGAATTGGCTTGATAGGGCAAATCCATTTGTTAGCGTATTGAATGCTGCGGGTTATTCAGCAATTTCTAGGGCTGATTGCGCATTGTAGTTTGCGTACATTGCGCCAACAACTCGACGTAGTTGCTTAAACAATGATGCTGGCCCACTGATTAACTGCGCATGTTCACCGTAGCCTAGTAAGGTACGAATAATTTGAAATTCACTAAACTCACTCGCATCAATTTCGATCTGGTCGCCGACTGGGCGAATTGCTTCAATCGTAAAGCGCTCGCTGACCCCTTGGGCGGCAAATGCGGCTGGCAAGCGATAAGTAAAGTAAATCTTGTGGCGTTCACGGCGCATTTGCTGCATCGCTGGCAATAAACGCGGCGATTCTTTGGATTGATCGTAGAGCATGCGATCAATGCGGAAGGTCAACACCATACCATGAAGATAGCAATAGGCCACGAGATAATAGTGGCGATCGCGATATTCTAGCTCGTATGGGTCGATTCGCGGGTAAAGTTCTGGCTGATCATGGTTGAGTGCTTGATAATAAAACCTGACCTGTTGCCGCAGGCTAATTGCATTTTCAAAAAAGCTAATCCAGTTTGTATACGGCGTGTAATCAATCGCAGGATTAAATGCTACCCGCAGCGCGGGCCGGCGGCGATTCCAAATGGTTTGCTGGTCATGCGGCAAATTGCTGGTCAAACGCGCTAAAAACTGTTTAACTTTCGGAGTCATGGGGTGACCAAAACCAAACAGATCGCGAATAGCAGCCAGTGCTTCGAGATCCTCTTCAGAGATGACATGCTGACTGGCCCCAATCCGCCAGCGTTTGGGTTTATACTCAAGCTCAATCTGGTAGCCCAATGCGCGCAAACTATGCAAATCGCGGCGGAATGCTCGTTGGCCTGCTGGCCCAGCAGGATACAGGCTCGGTAACAGCCGACAAATTGACTGAAAACTATGCGACTGGGCTAAAAGCAGGTCGCGTACCTGTAATAACCGATGGATCAGGCTTGGAACTTCAGTTGGGATATATTCCATCATTTTCTTCCTTGCAGGAGTGGATGTTGGCCAGATTTTTGTACTACAAAGCTCGCTTGGAGGCATGATTTTGTTTTGCTGCGCTGGTTGAGCATCGCAGCGATTGACCTGATTATAGCGTGATGGAGCATCCAATCGAAAGAGCCGTGAGCTGAATCTTTGCAGCTATTTGATAATTAATTATTTCGCAAACATACTTGGGGATAAACCGTGGCAGCGCCAGTATGCTATTCGTCAGCACCTGATTTGCCAGCAGCTAAAATTTAAAGAGAAACGAGCTATGGACGATCCATAGCTCGCTTAATTGCTGGAATAGCTGCTTAATCCGTGATGCTCAATGAGGATCTAGGGAATTTGAGTACCTGGAGGAACGTCGCTATCGTCGCAGCCAGTGCCCGAATAGCCATTAATCGGGGCCAGACAGCCAACAATATCGTTGATTTCAGCGGCTTCTTCTTCGAGGTAGGTCAGACCAAAAATAAGCGGCAGTTCTTCGGTTTTGCTCATTTCGAATTCCATGAATGAACTCCTTTACACACAATCTGATGTCAGCGGCCAAATTAAGGAATTTGGGTGCCTGGAGGAACATCGCTATCGTCGCAGCCAGTGCCTGAGTAGCCATTAATTGGGGCAAGACAACCAACAATATCGTTGATTTCAGCGGCTTCTTCTTCGAGGTAGGTTAGGCCGAAGATCATTGGCACATCGTTGGTTTGGGTGGTTTCAAATTCCATGGATTGTACTCCTTTAAACACACATGTCGCGAGCTGAGATAATCGGCCTCGACCTATGGAATCGCGTCGGTATCATCACAACCAGTTGAGGTATAGCCATCAATTGGCATTAAACAACCAACGACATCATTAATTTCGGCAGCTTCTTCTTCGAGATAGGTCAAGCCAAAAATAACTGGCAGTTCTTCGGTTTTGCTGATTTCGAATTCCATTGAATGCTACTCCTTACGCACAATAGCCGCAGTAACAAATCTGGTTTGGCTTAGGGAATTTGTTCGCCTGGGTTGCCGCCATCAGTATCGTCACAACCAGTTGAGGTATAGCCACCGCTACCGATTGGCATCAAACAACCAACGACATCATTAATTTCAGCCGCTTCTTCTTCGAGGTAGGTCAAGCCGAAAATAACTGGCAGGGCTTCGATTTTGGTGTTTTCGAATTCCATTGAATGCTACTCCTTACGCACAATAGCCGCAGTAATAAATCTGAAGTTCGCTTAGGGAATTTGTTCGCCTGGGTTGCCGCCATCAGTATCGTCACAACCAGTTGAGGTATAGCCACCGCTGCCAATTGGCAGCAAACAGCCAACGATATCATTAATTTCAGCCGCATCTTCTTCGAGGTAGGTCAAACCAAAAATAATTACATCTTCGGTTTTTGCTACCAGCATTGTTTGGTCTTGCATTCTTGATCCTCTTTCGCATAATTGTGATTAATAGTTGAACAATGAATTCATGTTCAATTCCAGCAATGAACATGATTATAGAAACATTATTGTATATGTCAAGGTTAATATATATTTTTAAATGAATTCATAATAGCCTTTACTTTTATGAAATTACAAATATTATTAAACAGCTATATCCAAAAATAGCAATATTAAGATTTTTTGCTATTGATTGGCAATTCTAAGATTGTATTTTGAATACTAATGCACTCGTATGCTAGCAAACTATCAGCATAGGCTCACGATAGCTCGCTACGATGAATACCAGCCTTTCTTATTAATATGTTCAATCCAATCCAGTAATTTATTATTACCTGCTGCCTTGTGATCAAGGCAGCAGGTCTTGCTGATTGCTAAGCGGCAAGTTGGTTCAAATGTGCTTCGGGCATGCTTACAATCGGCTCAGTTGCCGGTTTGGTAAGCTGGCCTTTGATCAAATTGTAATAATGGCCAGCTTGGGCCAAAAGTTGATCATGGCTACCCGATTCAATAATTTCGCCATCGTCCATCACCAAAATTCGGTCGGCCCGTAAAATGGTGCTCAGCCGGTGGGCAATGACCACAGTCGTGCGGCCAGCCCGATTATCCTCTAAGGCTTGTAAAAAGCCTTGTTCGGTGGCGCTATCGAGGTTACTCGTGGCCTCATCGAGAATTAAAATTGGCGCGTTTTTGAGCAATGCGCGCGCGAGCGTAATGCGTTGGCCTTGCCCAGAAGAGAAATTATCGCCACCACGCGCCACTTGCGACTCGTAGCCATACATCTGGCCCGAGATAAATTCATCGGCTTGAGCAATTTTTGCGGCGTTGCGAATTAATTCCATATCAGTATCACTCATTAATGTGATGTTTTCGCGAATCGATTGTTGCATTAGGCGTGTATTTTGAAAAACTGCACTAATCGAGCGACGTAATTCATCAGGATTAATTTGGCGGGTACTAATGCCATCAATTAATACATCACCGTGAGTTGGTAGATAAAATCCAGCGATCAAATTCGCTAATGATGTTTTCCCTGAGCCAGTTTCGCCAACAATTGCCACCGTTTCACCTGGCTGGATTTCAAAATTGAGTTTCTTCAGCACAAGTTTGTTGCGCATATAGGCAAAATGCACATCGTTGAATTTAATCTCGCCTTTGACTTCAGGTAAATCGACTAAATCACTTGCCCGCGATGCTTCATCAGGTAAGGTCATAATTTCATCCATGCGTTCAATTCCTAATAATGCTGTGCGCAAATTGAGAATCGTTGCTGGCAAGCGTTGAATTGGTTGTAAATAGAAGGCTACCATTCCAAATAAAACTACCAGCTCGCCTGGAGTCATTCGTCCAGCAAACACTTGACTACTGCCATACCATAAAATTGAAGCAGTAATTAATGACGTTGCAAGCACGCTCCAAGCGCTTGGTAATGCAATGTTAATCCGACTATCCATTCGTGACTTGGTAAAATTAGCTAATTTTTCATTAAGCAGTGTTTTATATTGTTCTTCGGCTCCAAATACTTTAATTGTGCGTACACAATCAAAGACATCGACCATATGCGAGGTGAATTCTTCCATATGAATGATTGAAGCTAATTGAACATTATAGACTCGATCATTCAAGGAAAATAAAACAAACCAAACTAATGGTAGCGCTGCGGCAGCAATCAAGGCAGCAAGCGGATTATAGAATGCAATAATTCCTAATGCGGTTACGAACATTGCTGTATCAGCTAAAATAGTAATTAAGCCTTCGGATAACGCTAACTGAACGCCATCGGCTTGGGTAACTCGCAATACAAGCCCTGGCACACAGCGTACATCAAAGACTTTCATGGGTAATCGCAACAAGCGATCAATATATTGGGCTGAATAACTTTGATGCACCCGCTGACCAACGCGTGCACTCAACCATAAACGGCCAAATTGCAGCGCCGATTGAAAGACGCTGACCATAATCAGCCCTACGCCTAAGGCAAAAAGCAAAGCTTGATCACGATTAGGAATAATCGAGTCAATCAAGATTTGCATAAAAAACGATGTTATCCAGCCCAACGAAGTTGCAAGCAACGCAAAAAACAGCACAATCCCCAAAATAAGTTTGTGCTGGCGGGCTAGTTGGAGCATCGTTTTGAGCGGTTTAACATCAATATCGCGGGGTTTGAGCGCGGCGGTTGGCTTGAACTCAACCAAATAGCCACTCCACATGGCTTCAAATTCAGTTTTGCTGAGCGTGCGCAAGCCTCGGCTGGGGTCGAGCACCACCACTGAGCTAGGCGACCATTTGTAAATCACCACATAATGGCCTTCGCCACCCTTGAGGTGGGCGATTGCTGGCAGTTGCACATGTTGCAAGGCGCTATAAATCGCTTGGGCTGGGCGTGACTCAAGCCCGATTGCCCGCCCGCCATCGCGCAACCCAGCCAAACTAGTGCCATTGCGATCGGCGCCAACCAAATTGCGAGCTTGCTCTAAGGTGATTCGATGCTTGTAGAAATGCGCTACCGATGCAAAGACCGAGGGGCCGCAATCGCGCCCTTCTGAGGCGCGAATCCATGGTAAGCGGCGATAAATTAACGTCTTATTGAGCATTAACAGCCTCCTGAGCCAAGGGAATCGGATAATCGATGCTGGCAGCTTGCAACATTGCTGCAAAATGTTCATAAATTGGCATGCCCGTCAAGCGTGCAATCCAATCGAATTGCCCATTGGGATTGATTTCAAGGAAAATATGTTCGCCTTCAGGCGTCACAATCATATCGATGCTGCCAAATACCAGCTGCAAGCGATCCATATAAGTACGAACTTTAGCGGCTAAATCATCGGGCAAGCTATAGACTTGATGCGGTGTATTGGGAATATCGTAGCGCCGCCAATCTTCGCGCGCGCGTTCGCTGCTTTGCGAGTGAATCGAGCAGGCAAAAATTTCGCGACCAACCACTACAATCCGTAATTCAAAGGCTTTTTCGACATACGGTTGGAAAATGCCAGGTGTTGGCACGGCATTACTTGCATTTCTAAAGTGCTGTTTCGAAACCCGATTGGTTAACAGTTTGGCAATTTTGCTTGGTTCGTCATCTTTTGGGGGAATCATTTTGAAGAATGGTCGGAATGGTTTATAAATAATTGAATCAGCATGTTCTGCGTAGAAATCTTGAGCATATGGTAGGTGAGCTGTAAAAAGTGTATCGGGGATATTAAAGCCTACATCAGCAGCAATCCATAATTGGCCGCATTTTTCCTCAAAGGCATCGTGAAATGGCGGAGGATTAATACAAAAAATGTTATGACATTTGAGTGCTAAGACGATGCCTTTGTATAATGCACCCCATTCACCTGAAAAGAAATTCCATTCATCATGTTGTTTGGCTAATTGTTGATAGCGTTCAAGCAAGGGTTCAGGCCGCCAGCTGCGCCAAATCCAGGCAGCACTGACATCGGTTGCAAAGTTTATTTCACGCTCATCTAAGCGTAAAATTGCTTGTGCCTTCCCATCTGCGCTTTGATTAATTCGGAATGAGGCGTTGTGTTCCATCACCTCTTGGCTTAAAACCACAACTTCTTGACCTTGCGCCTCCAAAATCTCACGGACACTAACCACCGTTGTATCGGTTAAAAGCTTGGTAATGATTAAGATCACTGCTGACTCCTTGCTAGTTGTAGCGCCATATCAAGATTTTGGAAGGATTAAATATTTTTGGGTATAGCAAAGCTGAGTTAGGCTGGTCATGGGAATTAATCGAGCAGAGCGCTCAATTTAAGCCAAGCTTAACTACGCTGCATCCTCAACGAGCATGCACATCGCGATATTGGAACGAATAGCGGTAATCGACGTTGATCAAGGCTTGATTGATACCTTGAAACGAGCAGTAATGGCTTGATTAAATCAGATCTGAATCAATGTCAATTCAGACAATTTAATGAGACATCTATCCGAACATTCAGCCAGTTATTGATTAAGCGTTGGGTAATTTTGGTAAGATTTGCCAAGGGTTTACTGATCGATTTAGGAACGTGGTTAAGCAGTGCTAGAAGATTCCTAAACCATTGATCATGGTGACTTTTTCGATTGTAACAACCAGATAATGCTTTTGGGAAAGCAAAAACAACATATGGGAGTGCCCATAAGGTTGCCAATGGTTTATATGCCACAATCGAGTTGGGATAACCGCGTAGGGGACTAACATATGAGTAGGACTGCGGTATGGGGCCAATCATAACAAGAACTTGTCATACTGTCAACTTTTGAGCAAAAAAACGTCGTAGCCACATACTACAACAGCTTTTTAAGTTTTTATTGATTACTTTTAAGTAAGTTTGGTAAATAAACCATTAAAAAGTAGTTACTTAAACTAATCTGACATGCATATTAAGGTATTCGGCATGCATCTAGGCGATTAACCAACCAAACTTAACTATTAGGAGAGTTTGCGTAAATCACCCAAAGTATGCTCTGCAAAATCGACCAATAGTGCTATGCGAATTTTCACATATGCGGTAGACTAGAGCCACGCAGCGTCGCGCTGACCATTCTTTTGCAAACTTAGGGTATCGCTATGCCGATGACCAATCAATCAATCGCCACCCGCCGTTCATCTGCCGCAGCCAAGCCAACCGGCCAACACCCCTTGCGCCTTTTATTAAGTTTATATCGTGAAGATTGGGGCAAATTAGCGCTGGCTAGTCTGATCTATATTGTTAAACATAGTCCGGTTTGGATTATGCCGCTGATTACTGCCGACATTATTAAATATTATTTCGAGCCAAGGCCAGATTGGCCTAGGGCGCTTATGGTTCGATGGTGTTTTGCTGTTAATTGTGTTATTGCAAAATATTCCAACCCAGTATGTCTATATTCGCTTGCTGAGTTTGGCAATTCGCCGTATGGAAAGCAAATTGCGTTCGATGTTGGCCCAACAACTGCAATTAATTTCGATTGGTTTTTACAATCAACGGAGTAGCGGGGTGTTGCAGGCCAAAGTCTTGCGCGATGTGGAAATTATCGAGCAATTAACCCGTAATGTATTCCAGAGTTTTCCGGCTGCATTGTTAAATCTACTTGCAGCAATTATTGTGGTGGCGTTTCGCTCGCCATGGTTCTTGGTGTTTTTTGTGGCAACGGTACCATTGGCGGCGATTGTGTTGCGAACTACCCGCAATCCCATTCAATCGAGTAATAGCGCCTTTCGCCATCAAGTTGAACGCTTGGCTGCCCGACTGAGTGAAATGATTCAACTCATCCCAATCACCCGTGCGCATGCTGCTGAAGAAGAAGAAATGCTCAAACTCGACCGACGCTTGGTGCAGTTTCAAAACGCTGGCTTAAGGCTCGATGCGGTCAACTCGCTGTTTGGAGCGGCCTCGTGGGTCAGTTTCAACCTTTTCAACGGCTTATGTTTAGTGGTGGCGGCTTGGGCTTGCTACACCCAATTTTTGCCCTTGGGCGTTGGCGATGTGGTACTGATGACCAGTTATTTCTCGATTTTAACTGGGGCCGTGATGGAATTGGCCAATCTTGCGCCGCAAATCACCAAGGGTTTGGAATCGGTGCATTCGGTCAGCGAAATTCTCGATAGCGATGATATTGAGGATAATGAAGGCAAGCAACAGCTCAAGCAGGTTGAGGGCCGCTTTCACTTTCAGCATGTGCATTTTAGTTACCCCGATACCCAGCGCTCATCGCTGTATGATTTGACTCTAGAAGTGCAACCAGGCGAAACAATCGCCTTCGTCGGCCCATCTGGTTCGGGCAAATCGACCTTGCTCAATTTGGTCATCGGCTTTTTGCAGCCAACAGCAGGCACGATTGTGCTTGATGGCCATGATCTGCAAACCATCGATTTGCGTAGCTACCGCCGCCATATCTCGGTGGTTTCGCAAGAAACCTTGCTGTTTGATGGCTCGGTGCGCGATAACATTTGCTATGGCTTAAATGATGTCAGCGAAGCGACCATCGAGCAAGCCTTGCGCGATGCCAATGCCTTGGAGTTTGTGCTCGACATGCCCGATGGCCTCGATACAATTATCGGCGAGCGGGGCACGCGGCTTTCTGGTGGTCAGCGCCAACGCTTAGCCATTGCCCGCGCCTTGATTCGCAACCCACGGGTGCTGATTTTGGATGAAGCTACCTCGGCGCTGGATAGCATCTCGGAAGGCTTGATTCAAGAAGCTTTAGAACGCTTGATGCACGGTCGCACAACCTTTGTGGTGGCCCACCGGCTTTCGACAGTGCGTAACGCCGACCGAATTGTGGTGATTGAGCATGGCCAAATTATCGAGGTCGGCAATCATCAAGCCTTGCTCGAGCAACACGGAGCCTACGCCCAATTGCAAGCCTTACAAGCCTAATTCGCTTAAAACCAACGGCGTAGAGACCCTAACCCATTAGGATTTCTACGCCATATGCTTCCACACCTGTGGATTTGGTTCTTTCTTATTTCAATGAAAGAACCTCTATTCATCACTCAATTGTTAGTATAAAGCACCCAAATGGATGTAGATTGTACATTTGGGGGGATTAATTGCTAAGAAACAGCCCAAAGTCTACTAAGATTTGCTCAATTGTGGCTTCCAACTTGCGTCTGCCAAGCGCCTCTTGAGCTGCGATGCGCTCCTGTGAAACGCCTTGCAAAATCCGATTGAGAATTTTTAGCTCAAAGGTTGAAAGCTGTTGACTGCTCAAAAAATTACGCATTGACCGTTGCAACTGAATTAAGCCCCCAGCTCGCTCCAAAATCTGCTCACGTTGCTGCTGCAAATGGCGTGGGCAATAAATCGAATTGGTCAGATAGCTTAATAAAACCCGTAGCTCATCAGGCGACCAACCAGCAGGCGCAGGAATTTCTTGGTTTTGGTAGGCTGCAATCACCGTGTGCATAATATCCAAATGTTGTTTGCGAATAATTTCAAAGGCAATTTGATCAACGCCATCGATCGCTGGTGGGGTTGGATCGCCCAAACTTTGCTGCAAGCGCTGAAAATGTTCAGGCCGCAGCGGCTTTTCGAATAACTGATAGCAGCCAGCAATCCGCGCTTCCCACTCGCGATGGACGGTTTTATCGGTGGTCATGCCAAAAATTGGCACTTGTTGCAAGCGTTGTTCGTGCATGGCATGGCTCAGCCAGGTGGCTAAAACCGAGCCTTCTAAATGGCGATAGGCCGGATCTGGCATTTTCATATCGAGCATAATTACACAGTTGAGTGGCGGTTGCTCACAATCTAACATACTCACACAATATTGCCACATGGCAAACAGACTTTTGAGCCAAACAACCTGCCAGCCACAACGTTGGGCAATCACCTGAATAATTGTGGCATCGGTTTGGGCATCTTCAGCAAGCAGCAGAATCGGCTCGGCATTGGCCAACATAACAGTTAAATCTCCCAGACAGCTTCGCCAGCCAAAATACGCTGGATCTGTAACGGAAAATATTTGGTATTAATCGGTTTGCCGATCATACCATCAAAGCCAATTTGTTGATAGACCACAACTCGTTGTGGCACAACATCGGCTGTCCAAGCAATAATTTTGGTTGTTGGCAAAAGCTCACGCAATGTTTGGTAGAGTTTGATGCCACTCTCCTTGGGCATGTGAATATCCAGTAATAAAATATCTAAGCCAACTTTGGGATGTTCGCTTTGCCACGTAAAGAAACTACTGCCTGAGCGCCAACCACCTTGATAGTGGGCATGCAATTGATGAATCAAGCATACGCGGGCAATTTCTAAATTTTGCGGGTTATCTTCAATCACTCCGGCAGAAATTTGGTTCGTCGATGCAAGCATTATTCCTCCTAAACTGATGCTGGGTTGTTCTATGGTGTTGTTAGTGCTCCTAATTGCTGGTGCTGCTGAGCTGTTGCCAGCGTTTGTTGCAGTATCGTAGCCAATGGTTGCGGCCATGGTCGGCTGATGCTCGGCCAACTTTCCAAACCAAGGCTATAATCATGGCTCTGGGGTCACAATCAAGAATGCCTGATTGGGATTGATTGCCAAGATGTCGGCAATTAAACTATGCGCGCTGACAAACGACAGTGTTGCATCAAGCACAACTAGGGCTGGCCGCTCACGGCGATAGATCGTCAGCGCTTCACGGCTATCTAAACATCCAATAACACTCCAAGCGTTTGATGGTAGTTGGCGGCCAAACTCCTCAACCGTATTAGGGTTATCATCAACTACCAACACTGTCTGATTGCTGGCAGGTTGGGCATACTGATGGTGCCGCTGTTGCCAAGCGGCTTTGGTTGGCAAGCAAACACGAAATTGCGTGCCACGATCAACCTCACTTTCGACCGTAATTTTGCCGCCATGTAAATCGACCAACTGCTTGGTGATGCTCATGCCCAAGCCAGTTCCTTCGTATTCGCGATCGTCGGCGCTTTGAATTTGGCGAAACGATTCCCAGATAAATTGCTGTTGTTCGAGCGCGATACCAATGCCCGTATCGTGCACGAGCATCACCACTGCTGCTGCTTCAAACTCAATTGCCACGCTAATGCGGCCAGTTTCGGTAAATTTGATCGCATTCGACAAGAGATTGAGCACAATTTGCTTAATTGCTTTAGTGTCGGCCCACGCCAAATCAAGCGTATCAGCTTGACGATAATCGATCTGCAAGCCTTTGGCTTCGGCCAAGGGCCGCACGGTTTCCAACACCTCTTGGGCAATCGCTGCACAATCGACGTTGCCAAAGTGCAATTCAACCCGTCCAGCCTCGATTTTCGAGAGATCGAGAATGTCGTTGATCAGGTGTAACAAATGTTCACCAGCGCCGCGAACCTGGTCTTGATAGCTTTTTTGTTGGCTGTTGAGTGGGCCGAACCAATCGATAAACTCGGTCATGTTGATGATGGCATTCAGTGGTGTGCGCAATTCGTGGCTCATTGTGGCCAGAAACTGCGATTTGCGCAGGTTGGCTTGCTCGGCAATGTGTTGAGCTAATTTGGCTTCTTGCACACTGACCGCTAATTGTACTGTGCGTTGATCAACCAAATCTTGCAAATTGGCCTGAAGGTGGAGTGATTGATAGAGGGCTTTTTCTAAGGAACGAACGAGGAGCCATACCAAGAAAATTACAATACTTAAAAAAAAGTAAATTATAATAAGTCATCGAGATGATTTCAGATTGGTAGATATAAAAAAAGATAAATACTAATAATATATTAAAAAAACCACTTAACATCATCCTAAAAGAGCCACTGATTAAGCCAACCATAATGATCGGTAATAAAAATAAGATAGTATGATCGGAAATAATTCCATTTAAACGGTCACCATCACCAGCTAGATAGATAACATATAAAAACCCAGTAATACTTAAAATAACCCCTTTAAATGAATAGCTTTCGGTGAAAAAGAATAACATGATTATATATAGTATTGCCATCGCAATAATATTATAATCTAGTTCATTAGTTACAAATAATCCAAACTGGATTGCATATAATGTTAGCCCTAGTGAAATCCCACAGCAATATTTAAACGCAGTTTTGCGTAGTTTCCGTACCGATTCAAAGCTATTTAAATCCATCAAAAACTCCTCGTTTAGGCAGCCAAAATCAACCAACGGCCAGCAATGTGGCCCTTGCCGCGGCAGGCAGATTATGGCCTAGTATGAGTATACGCCAGCCAAATGCACAGCAATTGTACAAAATTAGTCAGCATTTGGGAGTTAAACGCAATGCGTCATGGTCGGCGAGACTATGGTATACTATGGCCAAAGCCACAGCGCAAGCTTGTGGTGAAAGAGCCACTCAGCAAACCAACGGAGGTTTCTTGAATGCACGCAGTAGTTTGTGTTAAGCAAGTTCCTGAACAAAATAGTGTGAAAATCACTGCCGATAAGCAGATTAACACCGACGGAATCAATCCAATTATCAATTTGTTTGATGAATATGCGATTGAAGAAGCCTTGCAGTGGGCCGAAAAGAACGATGGCCAAGTGACCGTGATCAGCCTTGGCAGCGATGATGCCACTGATTCACTCAAAAAAGCCTTGGCAATGGGTGCTAACGAAGCAGTGTTGATCAACGACCCAGCCTTGGAGCATGTTGATTCACAAAGCGCTGCTAAAGTGGTAGCCGCCGCAATCAAGAAACTCGATAATGTCAATATCGTCTTTTGTGGCAAGCAAAGCACCGACGACGAAACTGGCCAATTTGGCCCAGCCTTGGCCCGCTTCCTCGGTTGGTCGCAACTGACCTATGTTTTCAAAGTCCACGAATTGACCGAAACCAGCATTGTGGTTGATCGGGCTTTGGAAGACACGCTCGAAACGGTTGAAGCCTCGTTGCCAGTCGTCGTGACGGCGGTAAAAGATTTGAACAAGCCACGCTACCCATCATTGTTGAAGATTCGCAAAGTCAGCAAGCAACCAATCCCAACTTGGAGTTTAGGCGATCTTGGCCTTGGCGGCAGCGATGTTGCTGGCAATGTGCAAGTTGCTGATCGTGTGCCACCACCAGCCCGCCCATCAGGCGAGATGATCAGTGGTAACGTTCAAGCTCAAGTTAGCAGCTTGGTGCAAAAATTGGTTGAAAATCAAATCCTGTAACCTGAAAGGATGAATTATGAGGGATGAAGTATGAATAAGCATATTTCTCCTCAAGGTTTATCCGAAACATAGTCATTATCTATTGATGTCGGGTTTGAAGGAAGCTATTCATCCCTTATCCTTCATCCTTCATCCTTCACAATGAGGTGTTTTCATGGCTAGTGGCGTTTGGGTCTTAATCGAAGATAAAAATGGCGAAGTTAGTGCCATTTCCAAGGAATTATTGGGCAAAGGCAAGGATATTGCCGATGCGCTTGGTCAAAGCGTTGCAGCTTTAGTGCTTGGCAGCAATCCAGCGAGCTTGGTAGAACAAGCATTTGCTGCCGGTGCCAGCAAAGCCTATGTGGTTGATGATGCCAATTTGGCCCACTATACCACCGATGGTTATGTTGCCGCAGCCAAAGCCGCAATTGAAGCCCACCAACCAGAAGTCTTTTTGACTGGTTCATCGTTGCAAATGCGCGATTTCACTGGCGCATTGGCCGCTGAATTGGGTGTCGGCTTGGCTCCCGATGTGACCAACGTTGGCGTAGAAGCTGGTCAATTGACCGCTGTGCGGCCATCGCATGGTGCAAACGTGATCAATAGCTTGAGCTTTGGGGCTGCGCGCCCAGCGATTGCCTCGGTTCGCCGCCAAGTTGGCAAGCCAATTGCTGGCGCTGGTGCTGGCGAAGTGGTTAATGTGGCGATGCCAGCAGTCACGATCCGCACCAAAGTGCGCAATGTCGAGCAACGCACGGGCGCAGTCAACCTCGCCGATGCAAGCGTGATCGTTTCTGGTGGTCGCGGGCTTGGCTCACCTGAAAACTACGAAAAACTCATCCCCGAATTAGCACGGGTGATGGGCGGAACCCACGGCGCTTCACGGGCGGTTGTCGATGCTGGCTGGATCGCTTACGAGCGCCAAGTTGGCCAAACCGGCAAAACCGTCGCACCAAAATTGTATGTTGCCTGTGGAATTTCAGGCGCAATTCAGCACCTTGCTGGCATGCGCTCATCAAACACGATCGTGGCAATCAACAAAGATCCCGAAGCACCAATTTTCAAAGTGGCAACCTACGGGATTGTTGGCGATATTAACGAAATTTTGCCAGCCTTGACTGCTGAAGTCAAAGCTAAAACCGGTCGCTAATTAACCGAGTTTGCTGCAACACGCGGATCACCCATGATCTGCGTGTTGCTATTTAAGCCTACGACAATGGCCCGCAAATGCTCAGTATTCAACGCTGTAAATTAAGCTCTAATTAATCTGGCTGGCTAGCATGTATGGTATGCTAGCGGAGCACTTTTAATGTGACATGTCAACGATTACAATCATACTCATACATGGCTCCCAGTAACTCGCCTGACAAGCTAAGCATTTTTATTGTTATTGGGAGGCAGGATGGCTGCACCGATCGTTGGAGCTGAGTATGATCAGCTTAAGCAGATTGCAACCAAGTTTGGTCAATTGAGAGACCAAGTTTCAAGCTTGCAACAACAATTAAATCAACAACACGAGCGACTGGCTCATGGTGGTTGGGAAGGAAAGGCGTTTCAAGCCTTTGATGGTGAATACACTGGCGATATTGTCCCAACCTTGAAGCGACTTGAACATGCCTTTAATGTAGCCCAAGGCCTGACTGGCGAAATTAGCAAAGTTTTTCGCCAAGCCGAGGAAGAAGCCGCAGCGCTCTTCAAAGGCAAAATTATTGCCGCAGCCGCTGCTAAGCAAAAAGATGAAGGCAGTTGGTGGAGTAAAACGTGGGGTAAGGCCAGCGAATGGGTCCATGGTGGGCTTGATGTTTTAGGTTTTATTCCTGGTTTTGGCGAAATTGCCGATGGCGCAAATGCCTTAATCTATCTGGCTGAAGGCCGTTATGTTGAGGCTGCGATCTCTGCTGCCGCAATGATCCCAATTGTTGGCGATGCGGGCAAGCTTGGCAAATGGGGCGTTAAAGCTGGGAAAGAAGTGATGGAGGCCGGTGGCGAGCGGCTGGTTAAGGAAATTGCCCAAGAAGGGAGCGAGCGGCTTGGTAAAAACGCCTCGCGGCTAGGGCAAGAAGGTGGCTTCGCTCGCAACATTGTTCCTGATGATATTTCACGCAGTGAAATGAAAAAAATTCAGGATCGACTGAAAAGCACAACTGGAACCGATGTTGTGCCAATGTCGCGCCAAGCGCAACGCTATGGTAACCACTTCGATCCCCAAAGCAATGCAATTCACCTTGTGGATCGCAAGCCCAATCGAGGGATGTTCTATGAAGAAGTTCAACATGCGCTCGATCAACGTACCCCGGGCCTGAATGACCTGCCATTCCCTGGGACGAAGGGCAATGAACTGCTGCACGCAGGCACATTTGATCGCCTAGCCGATAATAAGTGGTTTAATTTGACTCCCCAGCAAAAGCAGTCCTTCAAAGATCAAGCTCAGGCTTGGCGCGATAAATGGGCTGATCCAGAGTAAAAGAGGTTTTCATGCTAGAGCAAGCTCCTATTTTATATCAAGAGCGTTTAAGATTAGCGGTTAATTGTTTTTATCTGCGCCATTGGTGGTTTAATCCATTCGCTGATAGCCTGCCAAACGCCGAAGAAAAAACTGCTGTGGTGCTGTTTGCCGAGTATCCTAACCAAGAATATTGGCGCTTCGTCTGTATTGATGTTTGGCAAGATCGCGATTGGCAACAGCCGCTTAATCATTTTGTGCTCTATGATGAGCCGATTGATGCCGCAACATTTGCCGAAATTCGTCAAACAATGCTCCAACATTCAATTTTGAGGATCGAAACGAGTACCCAAGAATTAACCAATGCCAGCGTCAATGATTTAGTTTTGGTGCGACTTGATGGTCAAGAACATGGCTATAGTTGGAGTGGCGGGCCGCACCATGATCCGCGCAATCAAGCGATCGAGGATCTTTTCCATGGGCCATTCGGCTTAGAGGATTATTACATTCAACAAGAACAGCAACTGCAACGCCGTCGTTTGCCGGTAGCAATGCGGCCACTCCGCCGGACAAAACAGATTTCACGTGCAGTTTGGTCACGTTGGTATTAGCAAGGAAGCAAGGAGTGTATGCAACCGCAAAAAGTGTTTAAACCAAGCGAGATTAACACCCTCGCTTGGCAGCAATTTGAGCAAATGCTCGATGCCGAGCGTCAAGCAGGCCATGACGTAGCGCTTGATCTGCAAGTGATTAACTTGCCGAATGCTGATCAGCGGCCAATCATTCTCGCTGCCCGCTATCAGGTTGATGGCTTGCCGTTCTATCACGCCTTTCATTACCATAATGATGCCGTCTACGATCTGAGTGATGCCACGCCTGAGCAATTGTTGGCAGCCGTGCGCAGCACAATTGAACAACGGATTCCCCAACCGTGGGTTAGCGCCCGCGTGGTTGCCGAAATCCCCGAAGCCGACCATGGTTTGCTGTATGGGCGATTTAGCTCGGCCAACCAACTGCGCCACGAGCAAGGCTTTGAAGTTGATTATCAACTCTTTTTCATTCTGCGCGAGCTGCGTGAACGTTCCAAGCCTGCTTGGAACACAATCGAGCTGGTGACCAGCCCGCAACAACCGCTGCACCTAACCATTACCTTTGCTGATGGGCAGGTTGAACAAACCGCTTTTTAACCACGAATCCCAGCATCAGGTAGATTTTACATGATGCTGGGATTTTTTTATTATCTATAAACATCGAATTGAATCAGGTTAAGGCAGATATGATGCACTATGATCCAACGCTTTATTACTTACATAATGGATTAATCGAAGCAATTGATTATGATGCTGAACAGCAGCAATTAATCTTGCATCTAGACTATAACCTTGCTTTGGCAGTTAATTATGACCCTACATCTCCAGATGATGATTTTCGCCAAACTCGATTAATTTTCGCTGGAGTTGAATCAATTCCGCCAGAATTGCCAATAATGACTCAGAAAATAAATGCTGCTCCTGAAAATTATGGCGATATTTTGGAATGTAATTGGAGTAACCATCACGATTATGCTACGGTTGAAATATTGATCAATTTTTTTGCTCCTATGCCTAAGACTGAAGAATTTATGCAAATTCTGATTCGTTACCAGACGGTCGAATGGCAGATTGACCCGCCTCAATCGGTTGACTGAAGATAAGGAGCGAATTGTATTATGGGCTACTCTGAGGATGATCATGCAGAAATTACGTTTAGCGCCTGAGTATTGTTGTTTTCCCTTGTGGTGGAATGATGGAATTCAGTTTGGCGATCTTGACCCCAATGAATTGCCACTTAGCCCAGCATTGGTAGCTGAGTTAATGCAATGGTCAGATACATTTGATGCGATTTACAATCAGGATGATTTTGCGCGCTCAGGCTTCGCGACGCTGGCCGAAGAACAGCAATTTGCCGAGCAAGGTTTGATTTTGGCGCAACGGCTTCAAGCCGAGCTCGGCGCTGAGTATCAGATTGAATATACCTATCGGGTTACAGGCCAAGCTTGAAGTTGCCGAATGCTCAGATTGGCTTCTTTTTAACCTGCTGGATAGCTTTCCCAGACGCATTCGTATAGCGCTCGCCCGATTGGAATGCGTTGATCAACCTGGCTAGCGCCTGATCCTGATCAGCGACAACCAATTGCTGGAGATAGCCTAGCGCTTCATGTTTATCAATTTGGCCGTAAAGCCTATAGTAGCTAGCATGCAAACTAGCATAAATAAGCTCGTGCCAACGCACATCGGCAATCAATTGGTCATACAGCGGCGCTTTCAAGTACCATGCAGCTGTGCCTGAACTCCGCATAACGCTGGCCAAAAGCGCAGAATTGGCCTCATGAGTCAAGCTATGCCAAATCGCATCACAATTACTGCATAGCTCAAACCAATCAAGTTCTAGATGATATTCCATCGGCTCTGCCCACGTCGCATCGCCTTGCGACAAGATGCGGCGAATCTCTGACCAATAAAGGGCTTGGGCTGGAGGATCAAAGTGTTGATAACGGCTCCAATTCAGCATGAGCAAGCCATAGCCTGGCAAATCTTCGTAGATCGAAAACATGAGCAAGAGCTTTTGGCCATCGGTTAGCTCATTGGCGGCATCCCAAATTAAGCTATCAATTGCATGCAGCGTGTCGGAGCTATAGAAAAGCCCATTCGGATTGTTGGTTTGCGAGCCATACCAGCCTGCATCCTCAGATTCGAGCGTGTAAATCTCCGGGCTAATCTGTTCGATAATACTTTGTTTGTCCATAACCTCTCGCTTAGCGTGCGATTTTCATGCTGCTTATAATCCTCAGAATAAGATTTGACTATTGAGATGGGCTGCGTCGTTATAGCGGATCAAGCGCCAAGTGTTTTGTGAATACTGCCATTCAGTCAGACCTGTATTGCTTGGGTCGATCCATGTGCCAGTGCCTGGACGTGGAATATCGAATAAACGAAGCATTGAGCCAACAATGAAGCCTGCATGCGAAACTGCTACAATGGTTTGGTTGGCATAGGTTTTTGCTAACTGATCAAGCGTTGTTTGAACCCGCTGCATAAATTCGTTCCAACTTTCGCCGCCAGCAGCAAAAGGTTGATTTGGCGCTAATGGGCCGGCAAATTCGCCATACTGTTTGCGATACACCGCGTAATCCATGCCATCGGCTGTGCCTACGCGCAGCTCGCACAAATCACTAGTTTCAATGAGATCAGACGCACCAAGCACGGAT
Source organism: uncultured Chloroflexia bacterium (assembly GCA_963767035.1). Classification (GTDB taxonomy): domain Bacteria; phylum Chloroflexota; class Chloroflexia; order Chloroflexales; family Herpetosiphonaceae; genus Herpetosiphon. The sequence goes on from CAVYBW010000001.1 coordinate 411,098, forward strand.
TTGATTAACTCGGCAGTTTGGCGGGCACGCAGCACGGGGCTGGTTAATAGTGCTGAGCAATTGGCTAACTCCTGAGTTGATTGCAATCGTTCAGCTAAAATTTGCGCTTCTTTCATGCCCATTGAGGTTAAACCATTACACCCATTAAGTTCAGCAATAAGTCCTTGCTGGTTATGCTGAGATGCAGCATGGCGAATTAATATTAGGCGCATACGAGCCTTTCATCAAAGGGCGTTTAAGTGTTTTGGGCTATTAAATAATCTTGCAACCAGCCAGCCACATTATCTTGGTAGTCTTTGGTATGCGCTTGATCAAGGCCATCAAGGCCTTGTCGCCACGAAAGCGCGCGATTGATCATCCCAAGGCGATAGGCCAGATCCAAGGCTTGGTTAAGTTGCTGGCGCGGGGCAAATTGGGTCCATGGCTCCAAATAGGCATCGCGCATGCGTTGCAATTCTGGGCCTTGCTCGTCGAGTTTGAGCCAATGGGCGGCGGCTCGTAAGGTGACGATCATCGAAAAGAACGGATGGCTGACGCTGCAATCGCTCCAATCGGTAAAAATATAGCCGCGCTGGCCATACAGCACATTATTTTCGTGAATTTCTTCGTGGGTCAGGGTTTCGAGCAAGCCAAATGCGGCCAAGGCTTGGCACTGCTCCTGAACGGTTGCCTGCAATGCTTGCAATTGGTGATGTTCAGCAGTGCTCAGCCCCGCTGGTTGATCGATCAACAAATTGACATGATCGGTCAGCAATTCAGCAAATAAATTGGGGAAATTTGCCAAGCGCCGATCTGGCAGGCCTAAAGCTAGCAAGGCTGGCACACGCTTGGCCAGTGTGATTTGCAATTCACTATACTGGGGCAAGAGGGCATACCAATGGGCAAGTTGGCTTGTATCTTGGCCAAGTTGACGTAAGGTTGTACCTGTATCCGCCGAAAGAATCCAGCCTTGGGTTGGTTCAATCGCTAAAACTGATACATTGCTGGTTGGTTGCCAAGCGGCTAGGGCTTGGGTCAAACCAGCCTCGTAGTGAAATGCTGGGGCTGGCGCTTTGCAATACACCAAGCCTTGGTCGGTGCTGATTTGGGCGAAGGCCGACCATGGGCGTTGATGAACCAGTTGGATTGGCGCACTAATCTGGCGGCCATGGTTAGCAAGTTGCTGCTCGATCCATGCGCTCAGTGTGCTAAACCAAGCGGCTTGATCCCATGGTAATTGGCTGGTTGACTGGGGCATCGACATCTCCTTCAAGCTAAGCGTGGGTAGTTTAGGCTTGAAGCTTGGTGCCTACATCAGTCTAACGATTGGTTCGCTACTATCAAAAAGCCCCTCGATCAGGCTTGATCGAGGGGCCGAAGTGCGGCAATACGGTTACGCGCCGCTTGAAGCGAGGCGACCAGCTTGGGTGTTTTTGGGCGCTTGCTCGCTGGCTTGGCTGCGGCTAATCAGCGCATCGGCAGAAACGATTTGACTTTCGTCGCCAATTACGCCCAACATATCGCCTGGTTCAAGGGTCAATTGCGATTCAGGATTGCTAATCAATTGCTGATCGCGAATCACGGCAATGACCGAAGCTCCGGTTTGGGCACGAAAATTGAGCATGGCCAAACTTTGGCCAACCAAACTGCTCGTAGCAGCAATGCTGCGCCAAGCAATCTCGAAGCCACGCACACTCTGAATCAATTGCTCAAGGATCAGATGCTCAGCAGGTGTAATGCTGGTGTGGTATTGATCGCGGCGCACAGCATCGGTAAAGCCTTGAACTTGGGTTGAGGCATAGCCCAAACGCAATAGGGTATGTCGAATAATTTCTAATCCACCCTCGAGTTCTGGGTGAATTACGTCCTGAGCACCCAAATCGGCAAGGCGTTGTACTCCCGAATTGGTAGCAGCACGGGCAATAATTGGCAGATTTGGCGCAAGATCACGTGCTGCGGCAACGACCAACTCACTAGCGGCCTCATTCGGCAAGGTCACGACCAAGGCCTTGGCTTTATCAAGTTTGGCGTGGGTGAGCACTTCCGAGTTAGCGGCATCGCCGATTAGGGTTGGAATATTTTTGGTCATAAAATCGTCGGCGCGATGATTATCGGCCTCAACGACCAGAAAGGGGATTTTCAAGCGCTCTAAAACTGTACCAATATGCTCGCCAACCCTACCGTAGCCGACGACAACCACATGCTCAGCTTCTGGTAATTTGGTTTCTTCAGGCGCGGTTGTGGCATGGCGTTCGAAACGCGCCCATAGCCGTGGATAGCGCTTGAGCCATGTTCGAACATGCGGAATTGACCAGAACATGACTGGATTGAGCATAATTGAGAACATCGCCCCAGCCAACAGCAGCGAGTATTGATCTTGGGTCAATACGCCCAAGCCAACCCCGGCTTGCCCAACGATAAACGAAAATTCGCCAATTTGGCTAAGACCTGCGGCCACAACAATCATGGTTCGGCCTGTTGAAGGCAGAATTAAGCCCAAGAACAAGGTGAAGATCGCCTTGCCAACCACAATTAATCCGGTCAGCGCAACGACTTGACCAATGTTATCCCACAAGTAGCGTGGATTGACCAACATACCGACTGAAACAAAGAAGATTACCGCAAAGATTTCGCGAAAGGGCAACACTTCATCGCCAACTTGATGGCTAAGGTCTGATTCTCCTAGTACCACGCCAGCCAAGAATGCACCGAGTGCCAGCGAAACTCCAAAGGCTGCGGTGGCGGCAAAGGCTGTGCCGAGCGCGACTGCGACCGCCGCCAAAATAAACAACTCGCGTGAGCGTGAATGGGCAATCCATGTCAGTAGCCAAGGCAAGAAACGCCCGCCGACAAACAAGATCAATAGCACAAAGACTGTCGTTTTCAGCAAGGCGATGCCGCCTGCGGCCAAAGGATTACCGCCTTCGCTGCCGAAAAAGGCTGGCAGCAAGACCAAAATTAGCACGGTAGCCAAGTCTTCGAGTACCAACCAACCGACGGCAGTTTGGCCCGCAGGCGTGTTTAGCTCCCCTGCATCCATCAAGCCACGCAACAAAACGACGGTGCTGGCAATCGAAAGCGCTAAACCCATCACCAAGCCGGCGGCGGTTGACCAACCCCATAAACGGGTCAGCCCAAACCCCAAGCCAGTGGCCAAGAGCATTTGTAAGGCTGCGCCTGGAATTGCGACCTTGCGTACCGACCATAAATCTTTCAGCGAAAAGTGTAAACCAACCCCAAACATGAGGAAGATAACGCCAATTTCTGCAAGCTGGCTAATGTCGCCAATGTCGCCGACGAAGCCAGGCGTAAATGGCCCGATCAGCATTCCCGCTAAAAGATAGCCGACAATGGTGGGCAGACCGATTCGGCGGGCAAGTAAGCCGCCAGCAAAAGCCACGACCAAAGCGACGGTAATATTGGTGATCAACGATATATCATGGGGCATCGGCACCTCCTGAGTGGGTTGTAGTAGCTAAAACTGTTAAAATAGGCCCTAATTTGACGAACGTGCCGCCATCGCTGGCGTTGCGTAGTTGACAGCCTTGCTGTTCAAGTTCTTGGCGTAATCGAACCGGATCAAGCTGGAAGAAACAGGCTGCCTCAATCAGATCGACTTTGCCATTGCACACTAGCAAGCGTTTTGGCCGCCAGATTGGCACTACTCGGCGCTGAATCAGATCGCCTAAAATCAGCGTAACGACGGCGAATGGTGCGGCTTGGCGAATGATTGCTGGCAGTTGGTAGGGTGGTAGGGTCGGTTCGCAAATACTAATCGCGATTGCGAGCAGTAATGGGTACAGAAAAAGATGTTGTGGGCGTTTGAGTGGGCGCAGAACCATTAATAAGCCAAGGCTGATTAACTGAATCGCTATCCCAACATGGCTCCAGCGCGGGGCAAGCTCAGCAAAAAGCAACAGGATGGTTAAGCCCGCACTCATCATAAAACACCAGCGCAGCACTCGATCAAGCACTACTAGCGGTGGAGATAAGACAGATTTAGGCATTAACACCTCCATAAAGCACACGAGCTAGCTTCACACAGCGCAACGCTGTTCGCTAGACGGGTGCTGCTTGATGAATGAGTATCTACCAGTATAATAAGGAGCTTTATGGTCGTTGTCAAGTTCAATCTACTTGAAAATATTTTTTTGTTATTATAATTTTAAGCCGATAAATAACACTTATTTTTATGAATATCATCAAGTAGCTTGAAGAATAAGGAGAATTATGCAGCGGCATCATATTGATCGACTGGTTGAAGATTTATTTGTATTGGCCCCGCAACTGCATCGCTTGGTTGATCTTGAGGTGCGGCGGCAGCTTGGCGGTGCAACCAGTGCTGCCCAATTGCGCATGTTGAACGAGCTTCAGCATGGGCCGCAATCCTTGAGTGGCTTGGCGCGCCAACAGCATGTTAGCCCGCAGGCAATTAGCGAGCTTTTACCAGCGCTGGTCGAACGTGGCTGGATCGAGCGCATTCCGCATGCCCAAGATCGGCGGCAACAGCTTTTGCAATTAACCGATGCTGGTTTCGCGGCGGTGCGCCAAGCCCAAACCCAAGCCCACAAACAGCTAACCGCCCATGTTGCTGGCTTGAGCGAGGTTGAATTGAGTATTGTGGCAGCGGCTTTGCCAGCCTTGCAGCGCTTGCTCGATCTCGCCAAGCGGGCCGACGAAGCCCACGAAAAATAATTCCCTCCCGCCCGCGAGGTTTAAGGGCGGACAGGTTGGATAATGGGTGGTACTCTGTGTTAGGTGGTGGCGTGTCCTAATCGTCCACCCCGTGTCACCGTCGTTGCCCATGGCCCATGCAGCGCCGTTCCGGCCAGCGACAGCCCCTCCGCCACGGACGGCATCGCTCCCGTCCAGAGCCACCGCAGCACCCCATACCGTCCCAACCGGAACAGACTTTCCCGCGCCGCCCATGGGCGGCGCGGCGTTGGCGTTGCTCCCCGCGCGGCCAGCACCGCGTGCGCCTCCGCCGTCCCGATCAGCAGCACCAGTACCGTCGCGATCGCCATGCCCAGCACGAGTGCCTCCTGCGTCGTCTGGCTCCGCGTGTGGCTCGCCTCCCACTGCCAGCCCGCCGTTTTCCAATCGCGAAACAGCGCTTCAATCGCGTACCGTCGGCCATAGGCGTGCGGGATCGCCGCAATCGCCGTCAGATTGCTGACCAGCAGCAACGGTTCCTGTGCCGCTGCCGCCCACGCCGCGACCACCGTTACCGTCCCGCCAGCCCGCTTTTTTGAAGGCCCGCCCGCGCCGCACCACCCGCTGGCCGCGACCCACCAACGTGCGGATTGGGACTTCGGTATGGCCACGGAGCAGCAGGCGGGTGTGGCCTTGGACGCGCACAACCCAGTTCCAGCCGTGGGCTGCGACCTGATCGGTAAACACTGGACAGCCAAAGGCCCGATCGGCGACGACGACGACCGGGGTGGTGGCGGGGATGACCTGGCGGACGCGATCGAGCAGCGTAGCGGTATCGGTCCAGAAGGCGGTGGCGCGCCGGGTATTGCCGGGATGGAGCACCCACGCGAGTGGGATGGCGCGTCCGTGATACCAGAGGGCGGCGGTGAGCAAGGTCCAATGGTCGGTGTGGGTGGTTTCATCGATGATGACGGTCACGGGGTCGGTGGGCACGAAGTGCAGGGTGGTGGCGAGGATGGCGTGCTGGAGGGACCACGTGAGCTGGGCATCCCGATAGGTGCGGCGCAATCGCCGTTCATGACCGGCGGCATGGGCAGCGGTGGACAATCCAAGGGCACAGCCCCAGGCCACGACCCGGGTGGTGATGGACTGCATGAGCAGGATACTGACGAGCCAATCGGTGAGGCGACGGACCGTCCAGGGCGACAGGGTGGGCATGGCGGTGGTCAGGATGGCGTTGATCCAGTGGGCAAGGGCTGGTATACTCGGCATACGACCTCGGTTTTGGTATCGGTTTGGTTTCGTCACCACCGAGTATACCAACCCGAGGTCGTGCTGTGAACACGCAGTATGCGTCCCTGTCCGCCCTTAAACGTCCGACGGGCGAGGGGGAGAACCACAAAACCATGAACGATCGGGTTCCCCCTCGCCCGCGTTGAGTGGGAGAGGGGGCTAGGGGGTGAGGGGATCACGCCGATTTTCAATTTCATCGTTGAATGTATGCACACCAATGAATGTCCTTGAGGGGGTGCAGGGGGATTAAAGCCCCCTGCGCTTCCCGCCTGGAGGCGGGACGGAAGGGTGGTGACCACCAATTTCCCCAGCGTAGGAGCGAGGGGGTGGTTCAGAGGAAATGAGGGTGTTCCCTCACCCCCCGGCCCCCTCGCCCGTCCGACGGGCGAGGGGGAGAACCACAAAACCATGAACGATGAGGTTCCCCCTCGCCCACATGTGTGGGAGAGGGGGCTAGGGGGTGAGGGGATCTCACCACGCCACCAATCATTAAGTTTAGAGAAAGTAGTAGCGATATGCCAGCACAAAAACCAGCAAAAAAAGTTGAAACCCTGACCCACCACGAGGCGCGGCGCACCAATATTCCCAGCGCCGAACACGAAGCGGTGATGGACGATCAGCAAAAACAGCCAGTTCCAGTCAATTACGATCGCCGCAATCGCGACCTCGACCCGCAACTCATGTGGCGCGGCAAGGACGAACAAGATTGGTCGGATTTGGTCGTGCCTGCCCCACCACTCTACATTCAAGAAAAACTGCATCCCAAAGTGTTGATCGACGATTTGCGTCGCCAAAGCCGCCAACGCAGCGATGAAACCGAACCGCAAATGAATTTGTTTGCCGATTTCAATGGCTTGCCCAGCCCTGAAGCCGCCACCGAGTTTTATCAGCACGAGGCCAATTGGACCAACCGCATGATTTTGGGCGATTCGTTGCAGGTGATGGCTAGCCTCGGTGAACGCGAAGGGTTGCGCGGCAAGGTGCAGTGCATTTATTTCGACCCGCCCTATGGCATTAAGTTCAACTCGAATTTCCAGTGGTCAACCACCAGCCGCGATGTCAAGGATGGCAACCGCGACCACATTACCCGCGAACCAGAGCAGGTCAAGGCCTTTCGCGATACCTGGCGCGATGGCATTCATTCGTATTTGACCTATTTGCGCGACCGCTTGACGGTTGCCCGCGATTTGCTCACCGAAAGCGGTTCGATCTTTGTGCAAATTGGCGATGAGAATGTGCACCGCGTGCGGGCCTTGATGGATGAGGTTTTTGGCGAGGATAATTTTGTTAGTCAGATTGTATTTACAAAAACACGATCTCTAGTTTCATCAGATTTTGTTACTACAATTTGTGATTATATCCTATGGTTTGGTAAATCAAAGGAAGCTACTAAGGGGATTGTAAATAAAGTATTAGTATTAAAGCAAGATGATGAATTAGCCTCTCACTATGAGAATGATCAATTTGATCTGAAAACTAAATCAGAATTTTATCAAAATAACGATCTTTATGGATATAGGCCTTTTATGTCAGATAATTTAGTTCGAAATGCGAATCCGCTAATATCATTAGTCTGGCAAGGAAAAAAAATTTCTGGACGATTTAGAACTAGTGAGAAAGGGATAAAAAGAGCATTACAAGCTAATCGAATTTTATTTACTAAAAATAATATACGATATAAATTTTTCTTGGATGATTTTAGCGCATCACCTGTAAATCACTTATGGGATGATGTAATAGGAGCACAAAATCCTATATATGTTGTACAAACTAATATTAAAGTAATTCAACGATGTATTCTGATGGCAACAAATCCGGGTGATATAGTGCTTGACCCAACCTGTGGCAGTGGCACAAGCGCCTATGTGGCCGAGCAATGGGGGCGACGCTGGATCACCATCGACACCTCGCGAGTAGCCTTGGCCTTAGCGCGGGCGCGGATTATGGGCGCACGCTACCCCTACTATTTGCTGGCCGATTCGGCTGCTGGCCAACGCAAAGAAGCCGAATTACAAGGCAAAATTCCTAATCCTAGCCCCAGTTACAACAACCTGCGCCATGGCTTTGTCTACGAGCGCGTGCCGCATATCACGCTCAAATCAATCGCCAACAATGCCGAAATCGATACGATTTGGGATGAATATCAAGCTGTGCTCGAACCCTTGCGCGAGCAACTTAACGCCCAGCTTGGCCAACACTGGCAAGAATGGGAGATTCCGCGCGAGGCTGCTGCCAACTGGTCTCGCAACGCCGTAGATTTACATAAAGCTTGGTGGCAAGCGCGGATCGAACGTCAGCGCAAAATCGATGGCTCGATTGCGGCTAAAGCCGACCAAGAACTGCTCTACGACAAGCCCTACGAAGACAAAAACACCGTGCGCGTGGCCGGGCCGTTTACGGTCGAAAGCCTCTCGCCGCATCGGGTGCTCGTGGTCGACGAACATGATCAATTGCGGCCCTTGGGCCGTTTTGTGGGTGAGCAACAAGCCAGCTACGGCGATAGCGATAGCTTTATCAAAGCCATGCTCGACAATTTACGCATGGCAGGCGTGCAACAAGCGCACAAAGCGGGGCGCATCAACTTTACCAGCCTTGTGGCGTGGCCCGGGCGCTACATTTGCGCCGAAGCAACCTACCTCGAAAGCGACAGCAACACCCAACGCCGAGCGGGCATCTTCATTGGCCCAGAATTTGGCACCGTGCTACGCGGCGACCTTGTGCTGGCGGCGCGCGAGGCTGGCGAGGCCGGCTTTGATGTGCTGATTGGTTGCGCCTTCAACTACGATGCCCACGCCAGCGAATTCGAAAAACTTGGCCGCATTCCAGTGCTCAAAGCCCGCATGAACGCCGATTTACACATGGCCGACACGCTCAAAAACACTGGGGCTGGCAACTTATTTGTAATCTTCGGCGAGCCAGACATTACGATTAAGCCAGTTGAACACCAACTGCAAGTGCAAATCCATGGAGTTGATATTTTCCACCCGCAATCGGGCGCAGTGGTATCGGGCGGGCCTGAGCACATTGCTTGTTGGTTTATTGATACCGATTACAACGGCGAAAGCTTCTTTGTGCGCCACGCCTACTTTTTGGGAGCCAACGATCCCTACAAAGCGCTCAAAACCAGCCTCAAAGCCGAGATCGATGAAACCGCGTGGGAAAGCCTCAACAGCGATCATTCGCGGCCATTCGCCAAACCGAGCACAGGCCGCATCGCCGTCAAAGTCATCAACCACCTTGGCGACGAAGTGATGAAAGTATTTAGCGTGTAGCGAGCATAGAGCAAAGAATATAGACCATAGAACATAGGGTTCAGGGTTCAGGGGCAAGAGAGCAGAGAGAGGGATGGAGTGAATTGGTGGTTGAAATCCCCTCACCCCCCAACCCCCTCGCCCGTCCGACGGGCGAGGGGGAGCCAAAAAACCATGAACGATCGGGTTCCCCTCACCCGCCAAGGAGACGCGGAGGAACCGAAAAACCTAAATCCCCCCTCGCCCGCGTGCAGTGGGAGCGGGAGTGAATTGGTGGTTGAAATCCCCTCACCCCCCGACCCCCGCTCCCGTCCGACGGGCGAGGGGGAGCCAAAAAAACCATGAACCATCGGGTTCCCCTCGCCCACCAAGGAGACGCGGAGGAACCGAAAAACCTAAATCCCCCCTCGCCCGCGTTGAGTGGGAGAGGGGGCTAGGGGGTGAGGGAACCATCGCAAATCCCCCCTCACCCACCAAGGAGACGCGGAGGAACCGAAAAACCTAAATCCCCCCTCGCCCGCGTTGAGTGGGAGAGGGGGCTAGGGGGTGAGGGAACCATCGCAGAATCATAATGACGAAAGGACTTTATGAATGTAATTATTGCTGCTACCTTTCAACAAAGCCTGCAACAATTGACCAATAACGAACAAAAAGCCGTCAAAACCACAGCCTTTGATCTGCAAATCAACCCAGCCCATCCCAGCTTCCAAATGCATCGGCTGGAGCGAGCCAAAGATGAACATTTTTGGTCGGTGCGGGTCAACGATGATATTCGAATTATTTTACATAAAACTGATCTTAGCATCCTGTTGTGCTATGTTGATCATCACGATGCGGCTTATCAATGGGCCATGCGGCGCAAAATTGAGCAACACCCGCGCACCGGAGCCGCCCAATTGGTCGAAATTCGCGAGCGTGTCGAAGAAGTCGTGATCTATCAGCCAAGCGTTGTGGCTGCGCCAACGCCAGCCAAACCGCCGATCTTTCGCCAACAAACTCGCGATAGTTTGCTGAATTATGCAGTACCACCAGAATGGCTTGATGATGTGCTGGCAGCGACCGACGACAACTTTCTTGATGTGCTGCTGCACCTGCCCCAAGAAGCCAGCGAAGCCCTGATGGAACTGGCAATTGGTGGCAATCCCAGTAAACCAATCGTCGATTTCCAAGGCGATCCATTTGCTCACCCCGATGCTCAACGCCGCTTCCGTGTGCTCAACAACGTCGAAGAACTGGAACGAGCCTTGGAATATCCGTGGGAACAATGGACAGTCTTTTTGCATCCGGTGCAACGCCAATTTGTCGAGCGCGGCTACAACGGCCCAGCGCGGGTAGCTGGCTCGGCGGGCACTGGCAAAACCGTGGTTGCCTTGCATCGCGCCGTGCATCTAGCTAAATTACATCCCAGCGCCCAAATTCTGCTGGCAACCTTCTCGCCGACGTTGGCGAATGCTCTGCATCACAAACTTAATCGCTTAATTGGCAACGAGCCAGCGATTCGCGAACGGATCACGATTGCCGATATGCACGAGTTAGCGCTTGATTTGGCGGCAGAGCATGGCCGCAAGCCGCAGCTTATTGGGCCTGCCGAGCTAGAGCAACTCTTGAGCGAGCTACGTCAGCAGCACCAGCTTAGCTATAGCCTAAGCTTCCTCATCAGCGAATGGCAAAGCATTGTTGATGCTTGGAACGTGCAAAATTGGGAAGCCTACCGCGATGTGCCCCGTTTGGGGCGCAAAACCCGCATTGGTGGCAAGCAACGCGAGGTGCTGTGGGCCTACTTTGCCGATGTACGCCAAGTGTTGCAGCAGCGTGGTTTGCAAACGTGGTCGATGCTCTGGTATGAATTGGCGGCGCTGTATGCCACAATCGAGCAACGCCCCTATGATTTTGCGATTATCGACGAAGCCCAAGATCTCGATGTAGCTGAATTGCATTTCTTGGCGGTGTTGGGCAACCAACGGCCTGAAAGCCTGTTTTTTGCCGGTGATCAAGGCCAGCGCATCTTCCAACAACCCTTCTCGTGGAAACAAGTTGGGGTTGATATTCGTGGTCGTTCGCACAGCTTAACGATTAATTATCGTACCAGCCATCAAATTCGCAGCCAAGCCGATCAACTGCTGCCCAAAAGCATTGCCGATGTTGATGGCAACCGCGAGGAGCGCAACCACACAATTTCGGTTTTCAACGGCGCACTCCCGCAAATTGTGGTTAGCAAAACGATTGCCGACGAGCAACAAACCATCGTGGAATGGCTGCAAGCCCGCCAGCGCGAAGGCATCCAAGCCCAAGAAATCGGGGTGTTTGTGCGTTCAGCGGCGGAGTTGGCGCGAGCCGAAGCGACCTTACAGGCGAGCGAGCTACCATGGCAGGTGCTTGATCATCAGCTAGCAGCGCCAAGTGCTGCGATTGCGCTCGCGACCATGGCATTTAGCCAAGGGTTTAGAATTTCGGGCGGTGGTTGTGATGGCCTGTGATGATCAAGTCATTCCATCGCAAGCCCGCATGAACAGCGCCGCCGATGAATCTGATATTGGCGAAATCTACACCACCGAGCGGCATTTGTTGTACGTTGCCTGTACTCGTGCCCGCGATCAACTGCTGGTCACGGGAGTTGCGCCCGCCTCAGAATTTCTCGATGATCTCGGGCTGTAAATTCAATGCCCTCACCCCCCCTGACCCCCTCACCCACTGAACGCGGGCGAGGGGGAGCACGCGTCCAATGTTCACACCACGGCAAAATCACCGCGTGAAGTCCCTCACCAGCCGCCAGATGATGAGAAATGACAAAACCAAACGCCCCTCGCCCGCGCCGTGGGCGAGGGGTTGGGGGTGAGGGGACGCTCAACCATTGCCCTTCATCATTATTACCAACTATTGGTGTGCAGCTGAACGTTGGGCAGCAGGCTGGAGATAGCGCACAAATAGCGGCAACAACCGTTTAGCATCAACCATGTGCCCTTGACCTGCAAACTGATCATAGGTGGCATTGGGAATCTGCTTGGCTAATGCTTGGGAAAGGCTGCGAATGCCAGCTGGGCTTTTTGCTCCAGCCATAACATGCACCGGCACCTTGCATAGGGCTGCACGCTCAAACGGCGGGAGATCAGCAGTTAATGCGATGTCATAGGCCAAGGTTGGTGCGAGTGCGACCATGGTTTTCCAGCCAGGCATCAAGCGCATAAACCACCCAACAACCTTGGGCATGCCTATCCCCGCTAAAAATGTCGTGATTGCCCGTGCATTGTGGCCTTTGGCAATTAATGCTTCAATGTTTGTTCGCAAGGTTGCATAGGCTGCTTTTTCAACGGGATCGTGAACATAGGCTGGATCATACAGGATGACCTGATCGATATGCTGTGGCTGTTGGATGGCGGCTTCAAGCGCCAAAACCGCGCCCGATGAATGCCCATAGACGCTTGCTTTTCCACCCGCAACCGCAATAATTGCCATCAGGTCTTCAATTTCACGACTGATGCTATACGGAAGCGTATCAGTGCTATCGCCACGTCCCCGTCGATCATAGCTATAGACGGTAAATGCTTTGGCTAAGGTTTTGGCATCGCTAACAATTGGCATGAACGAGCGAAAACAGGTTGCTCCCGTGACGTAAACCAATGGTGGGCCACTGCCATACACATCATAGGCTAGCCTTGTACCATCTTGTGAGTCTATGGTTTTCATCGGTACTCCGATCTTACCAAACAAATAATATCGTTATCATAGCACAAAATAAGCACAAATGATCTATTTCATTAATCTGAATTAATAGTAATCGACTGAGGTGAGTCTTGATTTGGAGGAGCTGCCCTGGCCACCTAGCTTTACAAGGATAGGTTCTTAACAATGGCATGGTTGGATGGGCGAAGGATGATCCCCTCACCCCTCACCCCCCAGCCCCCTCTCCCGTCCGACGGGAGAAGGGGAGCCTTGATTTGGTGGGAGCCTCAGCGTCTGCTACCGCCAGATGATGAGAAATGACAAAACCAAACGCCCCTCTCCCGCGCCACGGAAGAGGGGTTGGGGTGAGGGCTTGTCCTTGCTCACTGCCAGATGATGGGAATCCACAAAACCAAACGCCCCTCGCCCGCGCCACGGGAGAGAGGTTGGGGTGAGGGCTTCTCTTGATGATGAGAAATGACAAAACCAAACGCCCCTCGCCCGCGTGCAGTGGGAGAGGGGTTGGGGCGAGTGCTTCTCCTCATCCGTATGCTCTATGCTCTATGCTCTATGCTCTCAATTTCATCCCTCATCCTTCATCCTTCACCCCTCATCCTTCATCCTTCACCCCTCATAATCTATTCATAGCGATTCTTCATTGCGCGTTCGATTTGGCGCTTTGCATCGCGGTCGGCGATTGCATCGCGTTTATCGTAGAGTTTTTTACCTTGGGCGATACCAAGCTCAATTTTTGCTAAACGGCCACGCATATAAATTTTGAGTGGCACTAAGGTCAAGCCCTTGGTTGCTAATGCTTGATGCAGCTTTAAAATTTGGCGGCGGTGCAGCAACAGCTTGCGGGGGCGCATTGGCTCGTGGTTAAACAACTCGCCAGTTTCAGCGTAGGGCGCAATATGGGCATCGTAGAGCCAAATTTCGCCATTTTGCACCCGGGCATACGAGCCACGCAACTGCACTTGGCCACGTCGAATCGACTTAATCTCGGTGCCGCGTAACACAATCCCGGCTTCATAGGTATCTTGAATAAAATAATCATGGCGCGCTTTACGATTATCGCCCATGACCTCGATTGAATCTTTACTCTCTTTAGCCACGCTTCGTTCCTCCAAAAATACCAAACGGGGTAGGACAGTCTGCCCTACCCGAGAGCGATCTGTGAATGTAGGTTATTTCTTTTTTTCGCTGGGCAAAAAGCGCGTCAAGTTGGTGCCGCACTCTGGACATTTGCCCTTGGCTGCCCGCCGCCCATTTTCCATCTGAATTACTTCAGCATTGTCAACGGTGCGTTTTTGCTTACATTTGACACAGTATGCTTCAACCGTCATCGGTTGTACCTCCTAGCAACTAAGGAACGAATTGAGCGTTACTATATCACGAACAATGCCAGTACACTAGCCAAAAGGCATCCCTACTACGGGTGATTTAAGGCTTGTTTAGGCCCTAAAAAGCCTTGAGCAACTTCGCGGGCAGCTTCAGCGAAGCTACTAGCGCTGCTAGCATACAAAATTGAGCGCGAAACGTTGATAATTGCCTGCTCGCCAGCCGCCGCCAACACTGCGGCTATGTCGCCACCTTGGCTGCCAACCCCAGGCACCAACAACGGCAATTGCGGGTAGCGCTGATGAATTGTGGCAATTTCAGCTGGATAGGTTGCGCCAACGACTAGCCCACAATTGTGATTGCCATTCCAGCGTTCGGCTACTAAGCCAGCAATCTTCAAAAACAACGGCTCACCATCGGCCAAGGCTAAATTCTGCACATCGTCGCCGCCTGGGTTCGATGTGCGACATAAAATAAAACAGCCTTTATCGGCGCGCTCCAAAAATGGTTGCAGCGAATCGTAGCCCATATACGGGCTGAGGGTAATCGCATCAACGCCAAGTTCATCGAAAGCGGCGCTGGCGTAGGCTTGAGCGGTCGAGCCAATATCGCCACGCTTGGCATCGAGAATCACTGGAATATGGCTCGGAATGCTGGCAAGCGTTTGTTTTAATGCCAGCCAGCCAGCGCTGCCCAAGGCTTCATAAAAGGCAATATTGGGTTTATAAGCACACACCAGATCGCTGGTTGCGGCGATAATCGCTTGATTGAATTGCACAATTCCAGCAGTGTTACGGGGTAAATGTTCCGGCAACCGCCCCAAATCGGGGTCAAGCCCAATGCACAGGGTTGAACGATTGTGGTTTGCTGCGGCACGGAATTTTTGCATAAACATGGGTTTGCTCCCACTAAATTGCTGCCCGTGCCTTATGATACTCGGATTTTGTCAAACCCTCGCAACTGGAGCTCCCCTCACCCCAACCCCCTCTCACGCAGAGTGAGGGGGTGCCTACCTTGGTTGCTCCGCTGTGAACCACGCCATGGCAAGTTCATCGGAAGACGCGTATCAGCCACGCATTGTCCTTGAGGGGGTGCAGGGGGATTAAGCCCCCTGCGTCTCCCGTCTTGAGGCGGGACGGAAGGGTGGTGACCACCGATCCATGCTGCTGGATAATGATTAGTTAAATACCTACCTACTTAAAGCAAGCGCTAGAGGGTGAGGAAACTTACTAAACCTACTGCACCCGTGCCTCTGGCAGCGAACAATAGAAGGTTGTGCCATGGTGCAATTGCGATTCAACCCACATTTTGCCGCCATGTTGCGCCATAATCGCCGCGCTAATATACAACCCCAAGCCCGAACCACTGGCCACGGTCGAGCCTTGACCACGATAAAAACGCTCGAAAATATAGGCCAATTCATGGGTCGGAATCCCAATGCCTTGGTCGCTGACGCTAATGACCACCGCTTGCTCTAGCTCGCTTTCGCTGCTCACACTGGCATTGTTTGGTGCTGGCGCTTGCTCTGCTGGCATAATGCGTACCGTAATGATGCCGCCATTGGGCGAGTAGCGAATTGCATTAATCAATAAATTCGTCAGCACTTGACGTAAGCGTTGCTGATCGGCTGCCAATTCGCACTGTTCAAGGCTTTTTTCTAGCTTAATCGTATGCTTTTGCGATAAACCTTGGGCTGCCTCGGCCTCATCAGCCACCAGTTGGCAGAGATCAATGCTTTGCATAAACAGGCGAAATGTCCCTTGCTCCAAGCGGCTCACATCAACCATATCCTCGATTAATTGGAGTGCCTGCTGTGATTTGGTGGCAATCGTGCTGAACGCCTTTTCGCTATAGGTTTGGTCGCCACGCCGCAACTTGCGCATGCCCAACTGGGTTGTGCCAATCACCGTAGTCAATGCATTTTTCAGATCATGCGCCACCGAAGCGATAAAATTGCTGCGTTCATCCTCATTGATTCTACGTCGTTCAGCTTGGATTACTTCTTCGAGCAAATTCTCGTTTTTCAAGGCATAGCCCAGCCGAACCCCGATGAAATTGAGGAAATTGAGCGCATCGTCATCAAATTTCGCATCATCTAAGCTGGCTAAAACAATCACACCCAACCGCTCGTGGGTATCGTGAATTGGTACAATCAGCACATGTTGCACTCCAAGTTGTTCCAATTCTGGCCATTGATCGTTGTTTAACGCCAAGCGCTGGACATTGCCGGTTTGGTAACAATCATGCAAGAGCGCATTGCTTGCCAAAGGAATATGATCAAGCCCTACTTCGCGCACTTGTAGCGCAAGCGGTGTCTCGCTCATACCCAAGGTCACAAATTCCTCAGTTTCAGGGCTTGGAATGTAGATCAAAGCCAAATCGGCATTGCCAATTTCACAAAGTTGCTGGGCGATTGTATGGGCTAATTCGCCCAATGAAGGTTGCTGCGTAATGCCCGAAATCGTGCGCAACAAGACAATAAATTGTGAACGCCGTTGATGGCGCAGCCAAAACTGACCCCGTTCCAACGCCAGTGCGGCCAAATCGGCCAACACCGTCATAAAACGCAGCGCTTCGCGTAATGGCTCGTTGGGGTTTGGCTCAATAAAGGCCGCCAAAGCGCCCACTGTATGGCCATTGAGCCGAATTGGCGCACTTAGCCACCCGCGCGCGCCTGGTTTAAGCGCAAATTCGAGCGTGCGCCAAAGTGGCAAGGCTTGAATTGGCTCCAACGCCACCGCTCGACCCATGGCCACAACCCGCGCCTCGGCACTGGTTGGCGCTAAAACACGGGTCGGCAAATTACTGGTATTGGCCTTGAGCCAAAGCTGTTCGGCCTCGTATAACACAATATAGCTATGCTGCAAATCGAGCAATACTTGACTATTGGTGACGATCAACTGCAAAATATCTTCGAGTTCCCAACCTGCTTCAATTGCCTCAACTACCGAATCAAACTCATTCACCGCACTACTCCTAGCCCACGTGCCAGCGGCAGGGGACAGCAGACTATCGTCAAACATTCAAGATTATACGGGCTTAGGCCAACAAAAGAATTAACAATCTACTTGAGTCAGTGGTGATTAAGTTCTCCCCTCGCTGATGGTTGGATCGAGATAAATTGTCACATCACTTTCGCCATGCGAGGTGTGCATATGATAGGGGAAGCCAGAACGGCGCACAAGCCGCAGCATCGCCGTATTTTCAGCTAGCACCGAGGCTTTAAGATAGCGCAGGCCACGAACTAACGCTACTTGAAACAAAAGGTCAAGCATATAACTGCCCACGCCATGGCCCTGGAAATCGTCGCGTACCAAAAGCGCAAATTCAGCCTGAATATGATCAGCTCCAGCCAAGCGAGCCACCGCCACAATGTGTTCTTGGCCATGTTCATTCAGCAAGGCAATCAAGGCATCGGCATGATCGTGATTGAGCGCTGCCAATCGGGCTGATTCTTCGATTACGCGCTCGATGGGAATATTGATCATAATCGTGGCGAAACGCAATTCAAGCGTGCGCGCCGATAAACGCCCATACAATTCGACCAACAATTTAGCATCATCAGGCCTGATGTGGCGAATCGCAAGCTCAACTCCTAATTTGCTCGTCCAGTGGACAAGCCCAGCCTGTGGAAACGGAGTCAATTCGGGCATGGTGGGTTCTTCAATTGTGAGATTTAATGGTAGCATAATCGGCATCGGTTGGTGGGGTACGGGCAGCAAACAGGGCTGCCATACCTAGGCAAAGGGCCGAGAACATAAACGGTGCTGCTGGCAAATGCCTAAATAAGCGCGCGCCTAAGGGTGCTGCCACTGTTGCAGTCAAGGCTCCTGCAATTCCATAAATTGCTAAGGCCATCCCCCGTTGCTGTGGTAGCACACTTTCAGCCAGTAGTGCTTCTAAAGCTGGCACGTACAAACTCCATGCGAGCGCTTCACACGCCCAAAACAGGGCTGTTATTGCCAGATGTGGGCTGATAGGTAGTGCTAGGTATACGAGCATACTGATGCCAAGCCCAAACGTGGCAGCCCGTCGATAGCCAATGCGATCTGCGACGCGCCCAAGGCGTGCCGGAAACAGGGCATAAATAATGCCTGGCACAATATAGGCCACAGCGACCGCCGCCACACTTGCCCCAAAACGATCAATCAATAACGGCACGGTCATTGGAATCGAGGCACTATAGCCCGCACTAATGCAGCTTTGCACCAACAAAAGGCTGCGGATTGGTGGCTGACGTAACACACTGCGCCATGTTATTTGTATTGTACCGCGTTTTGACGGAATTGCATGAGGCCATGAGCCGAAACTCACCAAGCCTGCCAAGATGACACTCGTGCTAAAAACGATGTAGATGCCATGAAAAAGCTGTATCCGCGCAATTGGGTTGGGTAAATAACTGAGCGTTAGTTGCAACCAGCTGAATTGCTGCAATTGTTGGCGCGTCTCTGCATCCCAGCCAATAAAGCCAATTCCTGCGATGATTGCGCCAATAATCGTGGCAATCGAGCTGGCCATCGTCAGCCGACCATAGCCTGAACCACGTTGGCCATGGTCGGTTAGTTGGGCAATCAACAGGCTTAGACAGATGCCTGAGCCTGCACGCCCGATGGCTAACAGTGCTTGGCCCGGCAGTAACCAGGTGCTGGTGTCAGCAAAACTCCAAATTGCAAAGCCACTAGCCAACGCCACCAAACTCACGCGCAAGAGCAGCCGAATAACTCCCCGATCGGCCAACCAACTGATGCTTAGCCGCGCTAGAACACCAAACGCTGCGCCCAAGCCAACTAAATTGCCAATTACTTGCGGCGAGCCACCCAAGGCTTGCACATACAAGGGTAACAAAAAATCACCGACCCCAACATGCAACGAGATCAGCAGTTTGATCAGTAACGGCCAGCCTAAGCGCTGCACAGGATTGGTTGCCTCCTGCGCAGCAGTGCTTGAACTACGTTGGTTCATCAGAATCGGTTGAGGTCGCAGGCTCCTCAGGTTGGAAGGCCCACCAGATCTGCATTGCTAAATAGGAGGTTGCAATTAAAACAAGCCCGCTGCCGAGCGTAATCCCAATCACCAAACTGCCAATTTCTTCGATTGGCCATGGTAAAACCCATGCTACCAAGAGCGTCAGCCCAAGCATCACGCTCGGAATTAACAGCATCAAGCAGAGTTGCCACACGGGACGGAGCTTTTGCCACCAGCGATAGCCGCCAAAAAAACCAATAATCGCCAGCAAACATGCCGCAATCACTGCTCCAATGCCAATAACAAACCAATTCATGGTCGGCCTCGCTTAGGTTTGCTTCTGAGTTGTTGTAGAAATCCGCAACAGCAAGCCAACAATCACAAAGTTCATCACCACCGAAGAGCCACCATACGAGATAAATGGCAGGGTAATCCCGGTCAATGGGATGACCCGTAAGTTACCACCAATGATGATTAAGGCTTGAACTGCCAAAATCGTGGTCAATCCAACCGCTAGCAATTGTTCAAAGCCACGAAAGCGACCCGGAATTGATAAAGCGATATGATAGCCACGATAAATCATCAGCACATAGACAATCAAAATGCCGATTGTTCCCATCAAGCCCAATTCTTCGGCAATGCCGGTATAGGCAAAGTCGGTATGCACCGCCGGTACATAGTGGGGCGCACCCAAACCAAGCCCGCTGCCAGTCACCCCGCCCGCTGAGAGCGCATATTGTGATTGCACAATCTGATAGCCCAAATTCGCCGCA
This sequence comes from uncultured Chloroflexia bacterium, assembly GCA_963767035.1. Classification (GTDB taxonomy): domain Bacteria; phylum Chloroflexota; class Chloroflexia; order Chloroflexales; family Herpetosiphonaceae; genus Herpetosiphon. The sequence continues at coordinate 431,013 of CAVYBW010000001.1, forward strand.
TCCGACCACGGATCAAGCCAAATCGCTACCCGCTCTTGCACTTTGCCAATGTACTGATACATCACATATGAGCCAATTGCGAATGCGCCAAAACTTGCTGCAACATACCAGCCATTGCCCGTAGCAACATATAACATGGCAATGAAGATGCCGAACAGCAATAATGCCGCGCCCAAGTCGCTTTGCTTGACGATCAAGGCCATACACAAGGCCCAAATGCCACCCATCGGCACAAGGTAGGGCAATGGTGGCAAGGTGATCCGGCCAAGTCGATAGCCATGATTCACCACCTCGCGGTGCTCGATCAGGTACGAAGCCAGAAACACCACCAAGAGAATTTTAAGCAACTCGGCGGGCTGAAACAGAAATCCACCAGGCAAACGGAACCAGACTTTGACTCCGCTATTGTTGGGATCAACCCCGATGATGAAGGTCAACACCATCAGGCCAACCCCAAGCAGCATCCACGTCCAGCGGTGATTCTTGAGCCATTCCATCATGCCAGTGCGAAAGAGCCGAATAAAGATCCACCGATCCCAATCGACAAACACCATTAGCACCAGCAAAATCACCCCAATTGTCACAAATGCTGATTGCTTGGCCGCAACATCGCCATAAATATCTTTATCGAGGGTTGGCGCTACCCGGGCCGTAAATAGCAAACCTAAACCAGAAAGCACCGCCACCAAGGGCAGCAAAATTTGGTCGGCATTGGGGTTGCGATACGAAAGCCCAGCACTGACCACCAGATAGAGCAATAACGGCAGTGACGATGGCCAGAGCACGCTAAACAACGATTGCAATGAGCCAACATCAGCCTCTAAACGGCGTTGGCCTGTGGCAAACACCATCATGTAGCCAGCGGCAAATAGCAACAAGACGGTTATGAGCAGCTGAACTTCAACTAAGCGCACGCGCCGCAAGTTGCGCAGCATATCACGCACCATATCAGGCCCTCCAAGATGCACCAAACTTGAGCTATTGTAGCACAGCCCTACGCCATCGTAACCCGATCACGTCCAGTTTCTTTGGCAATGTAAAGCCCACGATCAGCCCGATCAAGCAGGCTTACGACTGAGTTATCATCTTTGCTCAACCCCGTTACGCCAATGCTGACCGTCAGACTGATTGTGGCTTGACCATGGGGAATCCGGTGTTTGGCAATTGCCAGCCGCAGGCGTTCAGCAATCGTTAGCGCCGCCGAAACATCAGTATCAGGCAGCAAAATCGCAAATTCTTCACCGCCATAGCGCCCAAGCAGATCCGACGGACGAAGATTGGCGCGGCAAATATCGGCCACTGTTCGCAAGACTAAATCACCAACCGAGTGACCATAGCTATCATTGACCCGTTTAAAGTGATCAACATCAAGCATCATCGCTGAAAGTGGATGATCACTGCTGCATGTCAAAACCCATTGGCGTTCAGCCAATTCGAAGAAATGGCGGCGATTGCTCACTTGGGTCAGCGAATCGGTGATTGCAAGCCGTTGCACTTGGCCAAACAATTGGGCATTGGCAATCGCCACCGCCGCTTGCGAGGCAAACAGCATCCCCAATTCGGCCTCATGCTCGGAGATCGCGTTTGGCTCATCGCGATCGATCGCCAGAAAGCCCACGATCTCGCCACGTGCTAGCAACGGCAAGCCCAACCATGATCGGGCTGGATGGTTGCCATAACCCTTGAAACGCGAATCTTTGGTGATATCGTTGATAATCAGTGGTTGGCCACTGGTTGCAAGTTGGTCAAACAATGGATCATCGGCAATCGGGATTTTCGTGCCCCGCGCCCAGATGGTTGGGCTGGGGCTTTCAACCTGCTCAAATTTAATCTGATCATCCTCGCGCAGGGCAATGCAGGCTCCATAATAAGGCAACAACGAATTGAGTTGCAGCAAAACATGTTTGATCACATCGGCCAAATCGAGCGTCGCATTCAATACGGTTGAAAGCATGCGCAGGCGTTCAGCCAAACGCCGCTGTTCGCGTTCAGCCCTGATGTGCATTTCAAGCTGGGTTGTGCGCGATTTCTCCAAGCCGAGGGCAATATGAGTTGTGATTGCCCGCAGAATAACTTCATCATCGTTGGAGAAAAAGCCCCATGCCAAACGATTATCCAGATACACAACACCCAGAAATCGCCCATCAAGCATCAATGGTGCAGCCAAAACACTGCGTAAATTATGCGCAGTAACGCTTTCGCTGCTGATAATCAAGGCATCATCAGCACCAGTTACAATCACTGGCTTTTGGGTAATTCGCACCTGCTCTAGCACCGTGCGACTGTAGCCTTGCAAGGTATTGCTTACAGGCGTGCTCGAGGCATCGCGCGCCGCGCGTAGGTGCAATTCGTCGTTTTCAAGCAAAAACAGAAAGGCTCGCTCAGCACCCAAAATCCGAATCACCGAATCGAGCGCCGTTTGGGCTTGCTCGTCGAGATCGTAGCTTTGCAGCCAGCTAAACTAACTGAAAGCAAGGCATCCAACAAGCGTTGCATGCGGCTATCATCTGGGCGCAAGCCTTCTTCGCTAATAATGCTGGTCGAATTCATCCGTTCTGGATCATCAAGTTGGAAGGTTACAGCAACATAGCGCATGCGCAAAACCCATTGATGATCAAAGGCAATTGTATAGGCGCGGCTTGCCTCGCGTTTGGCGGCGGCCATTTGTTGTTGCATGCCAAACAGATGCGCTCGAATGCGATGTGCCTCGTACAAAATCCATGGGGCATCGTGCAAATGAGCCAATTGTTCAGCTTGGCCCAATAAGCTTAGTGCTTGGGCAAACCGTCCGTCGAAGCCATGGGCCGCCGCCAAAATCACCAACGCATGGCCGCGCAAGATCGGCGTAGTTGCAACAATCAAGGCTTGAAGCGCGGCGAGCCGCAAGCGGCGCGCAGTTACCCGTTTGCGCTGCTGTAAAAATTGGGCGATGCGAATATAGCCCTGCACAATGTAGACATACCGCGAATGAAACGGCATAAAGCGAGGATTATTGCGGCGTTGCTGGTTAAAATGGCGCAGTAATTGATCATTTTGCTGACCAGGATCGCCTTGCTCAAGATTGACCAGCATTTGCGAGGCATCAGCCAAGTTTTTCCAGGCCAACAACCATTGCTGGCGTTGCTTGAGTTCGGGCACGGGGTAGCGTTGCGCTTCGGCGGTAAAGCCCAAGGTAATCAGCAACGGCGCAGCCCATAATTCTAAAAACCAGGCTTGCTCGTTATGCTGGTTATGCTGCTCGAAACGCTCAAAGGTTTCTTGTAGCAATTGCCATGCTTCAAGCACATGGCCACGTAAAAATAGCAATAACACGCTATCGGCAACCGCATGGCCATAGGCTAACGAATCGATGGTTGTTGCATATTGACGTAATGTTGTGCGGAGCAAGCGTTCTGCCTGCACCTCATCGCCAATAATATGGCTAATAAACCCTTCGTATACCGCGACCCGCGCTTGCAACACTGGCTCACGCGTGGGCATGGCGGCAATCGTTTTTGCCCGATTTAATGCATTTTTGGCTAATTGATGTCGGCCAATTATGGCCCAGACGCTGGCATAATTGCTCAAGGCGCGTACTCGCGCCGAACGGCTGCGCCCACGCCGCGCCCAAACCAATGAGCGCAAAAACAGGCTTACCAGCAACACCATTTGACTATTGAGATAGGCATACATGCCCACTGTATCGTAAATTTCGAGCAAAATGATGATCCGCTGCTGGTGCTGTGGTGAGCTTGGCCGCATCCATGGCAAACTACTGCCAAGCAAACGCCCGAGCGAACGCACAATGTCGCCAACTAAGCCTACAACCGAGCGATCCAAACTTGGCTCGCCCAGCGCTTGGAAGGCTTGGTCGAAGTAGCGCCAGATCTCACGCGGTTGTTGTTGCCAAGCGTAAATATGGGCAATTGCGGTCAGCAACCGTGCCCGTTGATCAGGCTCGTTGGGGTGTTCAAGGGCTGCTTGCAGATGTACCAAAGCAGTTTGGTTTTGGCCTAAGCGTAAACAAAGCTGGGCAAATTGAGCATGTTGTTGCGGTTGAAACGCCAGCGATTGGCCTTGGGCAATCTGGTAGGCCTGCTCGAAAAAATGATACGCCTCATCGTAGGCATAATTTTCGAGCGCCACCTGACCTGCATTGCTCAAAATTGTAAAGCCGCGAGCCAAAAAAGCGGGATCATTGCTTTTGGCGCGGGCATAGTGATAGGCTAATTGATAGATTGCCTCTGGCTCAAGTTGGGCATGATCAAGGTTTTTGGCAATTTGAGCATGCAATTGTTGTTGTTGCTCGGGCGCTATGCCTTCAAGAAACACTTGATAGATATTTTGATGGGCAAAATGATAGTGACCCGAAGCGCTGCGCTCGATTAAATGGCTACGCCCACCAATCGTTAATGCTTCGTTAACTTCGCTTTCTTCACCATTCCATAAGACAAGCAGGCTATTGCGCCGAAATTGAAAGCCTAACACTGCCGCCAGTTCGAGAATTGAGCGTACTTTAGGGCTTAATTCATCGATTCGACTGATAACCAAGCGCACCACATGCGAAGGCAAAGCTAGTTTGGTCAAACTTTGATCATCGATCATCCAACAGGTGTTGACCAAACGCAACATGCCAGTATCCAATAAGGTTTGGATATACTCGCGCAAGGCAAATGGACTGCCAACGCTCCGGGCCACAATCTCGCTGATAATCTGTTGATCAACGCTATAGCCACCTAAATAGCTGGTAATAAATTGGGTTGCCGCTTCGTCGCTCAACGGTTCAAGTTCGATAACTTGGATGGGGATTGGTTGATTGAGCGTAAGCCGTTGGTCCATGTGTTGGCTATCGAGGCTATCATTTAATGAAATAATCAAACATAATGGCACTTGCTGAATTCGCGCAATGATCCGCCGGACCACATTAAAACTTGCATCATCAATCGCTTGGAGATCATCGATAAACCAGACAGCAGCTGGATGCACGCGCGTCATCCACAGCAGCAAGTCGGCTAAAACCGCATTAAAACGCTCATAATCAGTGACTATTTCTGGCTGAGTCGCATGCGGCAAAATTGGCTGCAACCAAGGAAATGTACGCAACATCAATTCTTGGTAGCCATGTACCAGCTGGCGCAGCTGCTCCTCAGCATGGCGGCGCTGGCTTTCGGGCATTAATTCCAAATAATGCACATATTGCTCAAACGGGCTACGCAAGGCACTGTAGGGCAAGGTCGAATCTTTGACGCAGGTTGAGCCGAAGGTCAAGCCACCGAGTGAGCGTGCTCGGTGCAACATTTCACGGCCTAATTGGCTTTTGCCTAAACCCATAGCGCCTTTGATCACAATTACACTGCCATGGCCTTGGCGTGCGCTATTCCAGCCTTGACGGAGCACCGCCAATTCAGCATCACGCCCAATTAAATCGTTATCGTACAGTGCGCCAGTCCAGAGGTCATCGGCACCAAGCCGAATTGGCCGGCCAGCAGCCAACATCAGATTCAAACTATCAAGTTGATCGATATCGGAGAGCAAGCCCTCGGCAGTTTGGTAGCGGTCATCGGGGTCTTTGGCCAGCAGGCGCGCAATAATTTCGGCCAAAGCCGGCGAAACATGCGGCGCCAACGAACGCACATCCGGTGCTGGTACTAAGGCATGTTGGCGCATCAAATCGGCAATTGTTGAGGAATTGAAGGGTGGCACACCAACCAAGCATTCAAACAAGACAGCGCCCAAGGCGTATAAATCTGAGCGTGCATCAACCGTGCGCTTGAGATAGCCAGTTTGTTCAGGCGAGCTATAGCGTAGCGTGCCTAAAACGTGAGCTTGCTCAGGGTCAAGATTATTATGAATGGCAAAGCCAAAATCAATTAATTTAATCTCGCCTGAGGGTTGAATTAACATATTGCGTGGCTGAATATCGCGATGGGTGATGCCTTGGCGATGCACTGCGGCTAAGGCACTGGCAAGATCCTTGATTAAGCGAATGACGAAAGCTTCAGGTAATGGCCCAAGTGCCACCAAATCCAATAATGTCTGGCCTTGCACCAACTCCATAATGATATAGGGCATTTCGTTGTGGTGATCAACTTCAATCACTTCGGGCAAACTAGGATGCCGCACGAGAGCCAACGCACTAGCCTCGCGTCGGAATGCAGCGGCAGCCATGGTTGCTGATTGATTGCCACTGAGGCGGGGAATTTTCAAGGCATAGGTTTGGCCATCGCGCACACAGCGATAGACGGTGCTATGCAAGCCCCGCCCAATTTCTCCCAAGATGCGCACCTTAGGGATTGCTGGTAATTCTGATGTTGATGGCCATGTTGATTGTGTCATATGCGTTCTAGAATGCCAAACAGTGGATCACACCATGCCACAGCTAGCGACTATTTCACGCTAGCGCTGGCTGAAATCAAGTGTACCATGAAGCAGGATTAATCTTGGGTATAGGTGCTTAAGCTGTGGATAGCTGGCGATCGCATGGGCATGGATCGCCAGCCAAAGCCTACTTAGGCTTGCAATTTTGCAATAATTGCATCAGCCATTTCGGCGGTACCGACGGCGGTTGGGTCGTTGCGATCATCTTTGAGGTCGTAGGTTACATCCTTACCTTCAGCGATGATCGTTGCAACCGCAGCATTTAGCCGATCAGCGGCTTCTGTTTCGCCCAAGTGGCGCAACATCAACTCGCCAGAGAGAATCAAGGCAGTTGGATTGACTTTATTGAGGTTTTTGTATTTTGGAGCTGAGCCGTGAGTCGCTTCAAACACTGCGCCATGTTGGCCGATGTTGCCACCTGGAGCAACCCCAAGCCCACCAACCATGCCGGCGCACAAATCGCTCAAAATATCGCCATACAGGTTGGGTAATACCAGCACATCGTAAAGCTCTGGTTTTTGCACCAACTGCATACACATATTATCAACAATCCGATCATCGAACTCGATGTCGGGGTAGTCTTTGGCAACTTCGCGGGCCACTTCCAAGAACAGCCCATCGCTGAACTTCATGATATTGGCTTTGTGGACTGCCGTAACTTTTTTGCGATTGTTGGCGCGGGCATAATCAAAGGCATAGCGCACAATTCGCTCTGAGCCAGGCACCGACATTGGCTTAATTGAAATCCCGCCTGGTTCTTTGATCAAGGCATTGGGTCGTTTTTGGAGCAGCCAGTTGCGCAATTCGGCAACTTCATCAGTGCCACGCTCAAATTCAATCCCAGCATATAGATCTTCGGTATTTTCGCGTACAACCACCAAATCGATGTTTTCGAAGCGTGAGCGCACGCCAGGGTAGGAGCGACATGGCCGAACACAGGCATACAGGTCGAGTTCTTTGCGAATCGCCACATTAACTGAGCGAAAGCCTGTGCCAACGGGGGTGGTAATTGGCGCTTTTAACGCAACTTTGGTTGAACGAATTGATTCGAGCACAGAATCAGGCAATGGAGTACCGAGTTGCTCCATCACATCGACCCCAGCATCCTGAATATCCCAATCAAAAGCCACGCCTGTAGCTTCTAAGACCCGGCGTGTTGCTTCGGCAAGTTCTGGTCCTGTTCCGTCACCACGAATCAAGGTAACCCGATGAGCCATTGATTGATCCTTTCGATTCAAAAGCCCCTGCATTTTTACGGTCGAACCGTAGGAGCATTATAGCATCGTGCGGGCTGAAGCGACAAAAAAAGAGATGAGCAGTTGCTCATCTCTTTGAATCAAGCGCAAATCAGCTTATTTCTTAAAGAAACTGAGGTCACCTTCGCTCGTTAATCCATCAGCCCGTGAGCCGCTGAACCAAGCTGGATCGACGCTCGTTGCCGTGCCCAGCATCGTGATATTCTTGCCCCGTTGGCGGAAGAAGGCATACGCTTTACGGCCACTTTCGCTGGCTGAATAGACCACATATACCCCGGGGGTGGGATCGTCACTGGCGGTAAAGTTGATGCCAGCATAGTCAATTGAGCCATTGCCATCGGCATAAACGCCAATCGCCTCGGAAAGTTGATCACCATTAAGATTGAAAATGGCAGCTGCAACAAGCTCACCTGGTATAAATCCATTAGCATAGAAGCGATACTTTGTGCCAGGCCCACCCTCACTTGGATCAATCCGGGCATTTACGGCAGGTGGCAATGGTTGCTCATCCGCTTGAGTAACTTCAAAATAGCCAATACTGGCATGACCGCTAGTTATACCTTGGGCTGTAATTGCCCATTTGCCAAGCGCGCTCGTATAATCGCTCGTGTAAGCAATTCGTGATGAGGTTAATGAACCATCAGCATCAGCATAGGTAGTTCTGTTGGCTGGGATAACTTGACCATTGGGCGAGGTTGCCCAGACGGCAATTTCTTCGCCTGCGGCAAAGCCAAAGCCATTGTAGGCAAAGATTGTGCCTTGTGGCCCTGAGCTTGGATTGACCGTTGCATCTTTATTACCAGGATTGGTTGGCGGTGGCGAGCCGGGAGGGCTGCTTGGTGGCAATGGATTGGTTAGCTCACGAGGAGCCAAGCGGCGACCTAAATCGCTGACAACGACCCGTTGACCAGCAGGAAAATCAGGCCAAAATTCAAAGCGTGCACGCTCGAAATATTGGACTGTATGCCATTTATTATCCGAAGCGAGAACTTCATCCATCTCTTCGCTGATTGGATAGCCAAATAGGCCTAACCCACCTTTGGTTTCCCAAATGGTTTTAAAACCCCACATCACCATGTGGCTGGTTTCAGGAAAGTAGCGATGGTTGGCATCGTTTGCTTGAGGTGGAATTTGCGGAAACACCCGATTTACCGTTGCTTCGCGGCCCAAAAGGCCCAACTCAATCGCACCACTGTTGGCGACTTCAAAGCGTGCGCGCTCAAACCATTGAATGGTCTTGCCACGGGCATCGCGATATTCTTCAGTAATTGGGTAACCAAAAATTTGTAGGCCGCCGTTGTGGTTCCAATAATCACGGAAACCACCACCAAGATAGTGACCGGTCTCAGCGTAGTAGGTTGGTGGGTCGGCAGCGTTAGAAGCTTGAGGGCGGACAACAATCAACGTTAATAACATCATGACAATGATTAACGCCATGCTGCGCCGCACGATCGAACGTGGGAGCATACCTCCTCCTTTAGGATTAATTTAAAATGAGAATCCCACCTGAGTATACCGATAGTTAGGATTTTTGGCAAGTCTGAATTGTGCTCTTTAGCCCTTGGATTGGGGACTTCCATAGGTTAATTGGCTATATTGCAGGCTGATAAAATTACTTGGATTCAGATCCTGTATCATAGATTTGTTTTACCAGCTAGGAAGCTTAGCAACAACCTAGTATAGTTGCCAAGGAGTTACCATGACGGTCGATTTAGCTCCGTTTCGCAGTCACTTTCCTTCATTAACCCAAACTCACGCGGGGAAACCCTTAGTTTTTTTTGATAACCCTGGTGGAACCCAAGTGCCGCAACAGGTCATTGGCCAGATGACTGATTATTTGCGACGCTCGGTGGCCAATACCCATGGGTCGTTTATCACTAGCCAGCGCACCGATGCGGTGATTGATGAATGTCATGCTGGTTTGGCGGCCTTGCTTGGCGGCGAGCCAGATGAGATTGTGCTAGGCGCCAACATGACGTCGCTAACCTTTGCGTTAAGTCGTTCGTTGGCCCGCGAATGGCAGGCTGGCGATGAAATTATTCTGACCACGCTCGACCACGATGCCAATGTTACGCCGTGGCTGCTTGCTGCCGAGGAGCGTGGCGTAACCGTTCATTTTGTTGATATTAACCCCGATGACTGTAGCCTGCTGTTGAGCGATTTTGAGCGCTATCTCTCGCCGCGCACAAAATTGGTAGCGGTTGGTTGGGCTTCAAACGCCTTTGGCACCCTCAATGATGTGCAAACAATTGTGCGTCAAGCCCATGCGGTTGGTGCCTTGTGCTTTGTCGATGCTGTACAGAGCGTGCCGCATATTCCATGCGATGTCAAAGCCTTAGATGCCGATTTTGTAGCATGTTCGGCCTATAAGTTTTTTGGGCCGCATGTTGGTGTGCTTTGGGCCAAACGCGAACATTTAGAGCGCTTGTTTGCCTATAAAGTCCGGCCTGCACCCGAAAGCTTGCCTAGCCGCTGGGAAACTGGCACCCAAAATTTTGAAGGCCAAGCGGGCATCAACGGAGCCTTGGAATATCTTGGTGGCTTAGGTGTTGGCTATATGGAGCGCTACGATCAGCAGCTTGGCGAGACTGTTGGTCAACGAGCAGTCTTATTGGCGGCAATGTATGCGATTGCCGAAGCCGAACAGAGTCTTGGTCACTATTTGATTCAAGGGTTGCAAACGCTCAAGGGCGCGCAATTGTATGGCATTTTGGAGCCAGAACGCAGCCATTTGCGCGTGCCAACGGTAGCATTTCGGATCGCTGGCGTTAGTCCACAAGCGATTGCTCGCACCTTAGGCAACGAGGGCATTTGCGTCTGGGATGGTCATTATTATGCCTTGCGCGCAGTCGAACGCTTAGGCTTACTCGATCAAGGTGGGATGGTGCGGGTTGGGCTGGCCCATTACAACACCCGCGCCGAGATCGACCGCATGTTAACGGTGCTTGAAGCAATGTAAGGGGCGGCTAAAACGCAAAGACCCGCTCATTGCAAAGGATGAGCGGATCTTTGCTAGTGCTCAAATTTGTTTGGTTTTGGTTTGTTCTTGGCGAGCCAATTGGCTGCGCACCGCAATCAATTCGCGGAAAGCGCGCAAAATGACCGAGAGTTTGGCTCCCGTTGGGTTGCCGGCAACGCGTGGGCGATGGCCATTGATTGCTACTTCTTCAAAGCGAAAGCCTGCCCGTTTGGCTCGCACCAAAAATTCTGCACTAAAGGTTGCGCCGCGCGATTGAACCTCATCCTTGAGTCGTTCAATTACATGGCGTTGCATTAATTTAAACGCACAATCAATATCGCGAGCGGTATAGCCAAACAACAGCGTGACCAAGCGGCTCCAGCCCCAACCATTCAAGCGACGCATCAGCGGGTCGCGGCGGGGCGCACGATAGCCAACGACTAAATCGGCTTGATCAATTTTGGCCAACAATTTGGGCAATTCACTGAGGTCAAATTGACGATCAGCATCGGTAAAAAAGACCAAATCGGTTTTCGCACTGGTCAGGCCAGTCCAAACTGCCGCGCCATAGCCTTGATTAACCCATGATCAACCAAGCGAACGTGTGGATAGCGGGTTTCTAATTCGCGCACAACCGCTACCGTGTTATCGCGACTGCCATCGTTGACAACGATGACTTCATAGCTACGACCAAGGCTTTCGAGGGTATTGACAACTTCCTCGACCATGGCCGGAATATTTTCAGCTTCGTTATAGGCGGGTAAGGCCACCGTGATGCTTTTCACGTTGAGAACTCCCATTGATCGCAGATAGGGTTAAGTGCAGCCCTCCACGCATGGGCTTGCAAGCAACTATTGTAGCATAAAGCCCTTTAGCGCTTTAAAAGCGAACATTTGTGTTTACTTTTAGAATTTTTAACGGTATAGTTAAGTGAGGGTAAACGATAGTACGTTTTGGGTGATTACAAAGGAGTTAAAACGATGTGTGGACGTTATTCCATAACCGCCGATGGCCAACAAATTGCCTTGCGTTTTGGGGTGCAAGTGGCGGGCGATTGGCAAGCTCACTATAATGCAGCGCCTAGCCAACATTTACCAGTCATTCTTAACCGCGATCCCCAGAGTGTGCAATGGTTGCGTTGGGGTTTAGTGCCACATTGGGCCAAAGATCCCAACATTGGCAATAAAATGATTAATGCCCGTGCCGAAACATTGTTGGAGAAACCTAGCTTTCGCGAGCCATTGCGCAAACGCCGTTGCTTGGTGCTGGCCGATGGCTATTATGAATGGCAAGCAACCGCCAACGGCAAACAACCAATGCGTTTTGTGCTCGAAGATGCCCAACCGTTTGCGATGGCCGGCTTGTGGGAAGAATGGCATGGCGGCGCTGCTCCCTTGGCAACCTTTACCGTGATTACTACCTCGGCCAATGCCATGGCCGCCGCAGTCCATAATCGGATGCCCGTCATTCTATCGCCTGAAACCGAGCGCGATTGGCTTGATCCAGAGGTCGATGTGGCTGATCTGTTGCCACTGTTAACTCCCTTTGCAGGCGAAAGCATGAGCGTTTACCCAGTTTCTACCCGGCTCAATTCACCAGGTAATGATGACCCAAGCTTAATCGCCAGAATCTAAATGGTGATGGCAGCAAGCGCCAAGCGGCTTAAATTGTCAATCTTGCTTGGTCAGGGGATTTGCATAGGACTATAGTACGGGCTATACTAGCAGCGAGCGTAATAAGCGCGATGATTTAACTGGGCGTAGGAGTTGCTCCATGCAAGCACGCTGGTTTGCTTATTTGCCGCCGTATGTCGTCCCACGATTGCTTGATCAACGAGCTTCTGCTGCAACTCAACCAACCAAACATGGTCAAGCAGTCGTGTTGTTTGCCGACATTGCCGGTTTTACTCCGCTGAGCGAAGCCCTTGGCCAACACGATCTGCATGGGACTGAAACCCTGACCCGCTTGTTAAATCGCTGTTTTGCCCCCTTAATCGATGTAATCGAGCGCTTTGGTGGCATGATCAGCAATTTCGGCGGCGATGCAATTACAGCCTTGTTTCCCATTAATCAGCCGCAACGTGCCCAACGAGTGGCGGCGCGAGCGGTGCGCTGTGCGCTCGAAATGCAACGTTTGACCCAGCAGTTGAGTGCAATCGATATTCAAGCGACCACATGGCGCTTGACGCTCAAAATAGGGGTTGCCGCTGGCCATGTGCTCTATACTACGGTCGGCGATCCAACCAAGCGTTGTGTTTCAATCGTTGGTGGTTCGGCCTTACTGCGTTCTGCTGAGGCCGAAAATCAGGCGCGCGCTGGCGATGTGATTGTTGATTGCGATTCGCTGGATTGCGATTTGTTCAAATGTGAAATGCTTGATCAACGCTTTGCTCGGGTGCTTGAGCTAGCCCAAACTGTGCGTGCCCAGCCAATTCGCTGGCCCGAACCAATTACACCCCATCCTCCTGCCCAATTTGATGCCTACTTACACCCTATAATTGCCCAACAAGTCCGTGAAGGTCGCACTGCCTTTATCAACGAGCGCCGCTCGGTTACCTTGCTGTTTGTTAATTTTGATGCCCCTGATTATGATCGTGATCCGTTTGCTGCCGAGCGGCTCAATCACTACTTTCGCGAAGTATTACGAATCGTCGAGCGCTATGCTGGCTATCTCAATAAAGTTGAAGTTGGCGATAAAGGCAGCAGCTTTTTGGTATTGTTTGGCGCGCCGGTTGCCCACGAAAATGATAGCGATCGCGCAGCCCATTGCGCGCTGGAGCTGCGAGCCTTGCCCGAATTCGAGGCCCGCATTGGTATGAACACTGGTTTTGTGTTTTGCGGCCTGATTGGTTCAGAGCGTCGCCAAGAATATACAGTCATTGGCGATACGGTCAATTTGGCAGCGCGTTTGATGCAGCAAGCTGGTCAAGGCCAAATTTTGCTCACCGAAGCAACCCAAGCAACCTTAAGCTCAACGTTTTTGACCGCGCCATTGCCGGCTGTACGGGTCAAAGGGCGCAGCGAATTGGTTGAATTGCACGAATTAACCGATTTACGCCAAACGGCAATTCGTGGCCAAGAGCCAATGTATGCCTTGCCCATGGTTGGGCGCAGCCAAGAATTACAGTTTGTGGGCGAATTGCTGGCCAAAAGCAAGCAAGGCCAAGGCCAAGTTTTGGGCATCACCGGCGATGCTGGCATGGGCAAATCGCGGCTGGTGGCTGAGATTCGCCGGATTGCCCGCGCCCAACGCATGGCGGTCTATAGCGGCGAATGCCTCTCGTATGGCACGACGATTAGCTATTTGCTCTGGCATAATTTGTGGCGCTCGTTTTTTAATGTTGATCCCGAGTGGCCGCTTGATTTGCAGATGTTGCAGTTGCGAGCGCAATTAGCCCTTATTGATCAAGATTTATTAGATTGGATGCCGCTGCTAGCTAGTGCCTTACGCTTGCCAATTCCTGATCAATCATTAACGAAGTTGCTCGATATTAAGTCGCGCAAGATGTTGCTTGAATCGTTATTAGTGGATTGTTTGCGCTATCGCGCCAATGAAACGCCATTGTTGCTAGTGCTGGAAGATTGCCATTGGATCGATTCGCTCTCGAATGATTTGTTGGCACGAATTACCAAGGCAATTCGCGATGTACCAGTGCTGATTGTGCTGGCCTATCGCCCATCAGCCGAGCGCGATCAAGCTACATGGCACGATTTACGCCAACTCGATCATTGGACAGAAATCGAGCTGCAAGAATTTACGCTGGCGGAAACCGCCGAATTAGTGCGGCTTAAAATCAAGCAACTACTTGGCAACCGTCAAGCTCCATCCGAGCAGCTGGTTGGTAAATTGACCGAACGGGCGCAAGGCAACCCATTTTATATCGAAGAATTGATCAATTTAGTCGTTGAACGCCAGCCCAATTTGAGCGACCCCAAGGCCGTAGCCCAACTTGATTTGCCCGATAGCTTGCATCGACTCATTATCAGCCGAATTGATCAGCTAGAAGATGCAACCAAACACACGCTCAAAGTTGCTAGCGTAATTGGGCGCTTATTCAAGGCTAATTGGCTGTGGGGCGCATACCCCCAACTTGGCAGTGCCGAGCAAGTTAAGCAACAACTCAACACGCTGAGCCGCATGGATCTTACGCCGCTCGATCGTGATGATCCAGAGCTTGAATATCTGTTTAAACATGTGGTTACCCAAGAAGTGGCCTATCAAAGCCTGCCTTTGGCAACTCGTGCCACGCTCCACGAGCAGGTTGGTGATTATTTAGAGCAAACCTATGGGGTTGAAGGGGCTGCCGATTTGTTGGCGCATCATTATGGCATGAGCAATAATCTGGATAAACAGCGAAACTATTTTCGCAAAGCTGGTGATGCGGCGGCGGCTCGATATGCCACCGATGTGGCCTTGAGCTATTATGAGCGCTGTTTGCCCTTGCTCGCACCGCCCGAAACCTTGGATGTGTTGTTCGCGATGGGCGATATCTACAAACAGAGTGGGCGTTGGAGCGAAGCCGAGGCTAGCTATCGCCGCTTATTAACCCAAGCCCAAAGCCAAGCGTCGCTTGGAGTGCTGGCGCAGGCTTTGTGCGAAATTGCCGATGTGCAAAGTAGCCAAGGCTTGCATTACGAGGCCATGCAAAGCATCAAACCAGCCTTGGATTATGCCCAACAAGCGCATGACCATCGGATTCATTGCAAAATTTTGATGCGTATGAGTTGGATTGCCTGTTATCAAGGCCACTTGCAGCAGGCGTGGCAAACCAGTCAATCAGCGATCGCAATTGCCCGCCAAGCAGCCGATCAGCATAGTTTGGCCTTGGCGCTCAAAACCCACGGCTATATTAATGTGTTGCAAGGCCAATTTGCTGTAGCGCAGCAGTTGTTTGAAGAAGGCTTAGGGTTACACCGCCAGCTTGGTCAGCGCGAAGATGAAGCTCGTATGTTGAATGTCATGGGCGAGGCCGCCCGCCATCGTGGCGATTTTCAGCATGCAGCTGAGTTGTATCAACAAGCCTTGGTAATTGGCCGCGAATTGCGCAATCCTGAACGACTGATCATGTTTTTGAGCAATTTGGGCGGAGCCTTGGTGGGGCTTGGCACCTATGAAACTGCGATTGCCACACTCAACGAAGCCTTTGAATTAGCGCGCTCAACCACATGGTATGGCATCGCTGAAACTTATCGTTTTCGGGCCGAGGCTGCGATTGGTTTGGGCTATCCTGATGAGGCAATTCGCCATATCATTCAAGCGCATCATGCTGCGCGCGAGCGCCAACAAAGCCTCGAATTATGTGCAGCATTGCGGGTTTTGGGCAGTGCATTAAGCCAATTGAATGAGCCAATTCTTTTGCCGCCAAATCTGCCGACGACTGCCCAAGCCTGTTTTGAACACGCGTTGAGCATGGCTGAAACCAGTGGTTCGCAAGCCGAAGTTGCCGCCATCCACCAGGCGTTGGCCGAACATTGGCAACGCCAACAAGCAGTCGCCAAGGCCCAACAAGCATTTCAGCAAGCCTCTAGCATCTACGGTCAATTGGGCATGGATGCGATGCACCAGCGTATCGCCAAGTATTTAAGCTAGCTCAGATGATTTCAAAACAGCCGAGGTTTATCCCTCGGCTGTTTGCTGTTAATTAACCTCTCCCCAGCAAATAATTTTATTCCCTGATCAAAAAATCTGGCTTGACAGCGAACAAGCCATTTTATATGCTCAATAGCATATTAACGAGTCAGTCAATTATTATCAATAAGGAACGATCGATGCAGCAGCGCCATGGACGACGGATTTTGATTGTAGGCGGGGGCATTGCTGGCTTGACGCTTGGCTATTGGCTTAAGCACCACGGCGAGCAACCAACGATTATCGAGCAAGCAGCCCAACGCCGCGACGAGGGCTATGGCATCGATTTTAGCGGCAGCGGTTGGGATGTTGCTCAGCGTATGGGAATTCTGGCCGAACTTGAAGACCGTCAAATTCAGGTTGAAGCGCTGGTGCTTAAAAATAGCCATGGCCAAACGGTGCTTAACCAGGCTTTGGCTCCGTTGCGCCAAGCCTTGCCTCACCCGATGCTGCACCTGATGCGTCCCGAATTAGAAGCGGTTTTGGCCAATGCCTTGCCTGCTGATCTGCCAGTGCGCTATGCCACCACGATTGTAGATTTGCACCAATATGCCGAGTATGTTGAGGTGCGGTTTAACGATAGCAGTATGGCTCAGTTTGATTTGGTGATCGGTGCTGATGGAATTCATTCGCAGGTTCGGCAGCTGGTATTTGGCGACGAAAGCCAATTTACCCACCCATTGGGCTATACCTTTGCGACGTTCAACGTACCGCAAGATGAGAATTATGCTGCTAACGCCACGATGCTGATTGAGCCGCAGCGCCAAGCCACAATCTACCCTGATCGGCGAGGTGGCTTTTTGATGATGCTCGCCTATCGCAGCAAGCAAACGCGCTTGCCCGCGCCAGATCAACGTAAAGCCATGCTGCAAACTGAATATCGCAATGCAGGCTGGCTGGTTCCCCGACTGATCGATTCGATTAATCATGAAAGTGCTTTTTATTGTGATGTAATCAGCCAAATTCGCATGCCAAGTTGGTCGCAAGGGCGGGTGGCTTTGGTCGCTGATGCAGCCCATTGTTTGACATTAATTTCAGGCCAAGGTGCGGCCACGGCTATGGGTGGAGCCTATGTGCTGGCCGAAGAATTGGCCAAGACCGCCGATCATCGTTTGGCCTTCCAAGCCTATGAACAACGGATGCGCCCGTTTGTTGAGCGTAAACAGGCTGGCGCACGCCGCTTTGCTTTGACTTTTGTGCCGCGTACTTGGTTGGGTGTGCAATTCAGTCGCTTAGCGATTCGCGCAGCTTTTAGTCCCAGTTTGGCACGTTCAATTGGCAAACGCATTGGCTTTGATAGCG
This sequence comes from uncultured Chloroflexia bacterium, assembly GCA_963767035.1. GTDB lineage: Bacteria > Chloroflexota > Chloroflexia > Chloroflexales > Herpetosiphonaceae > Herpetosiphon. The sequence goes on from CAVYBW010000001.1 coordinate 448,515, forward strand.
TTTTGGCAATGACCTAATCATTAATTCTATCGATCATAGAGTGTTCAAAAACGTTTCAGTATGCTAACTTATAAGCAATCTCTGCATTGAGGAATGATAAACAATGAGCAAAACTGAACGTGAGAAAATGTTGGCTAGTGAATTATATGTTGCGGCTGATCCTGAATTACAAGCACTTTCGCTGCGCAGTCGACGCTTAAATGCAGAATTTCATGCGATCGAGCCGGGCCAGCCTGAACAATCGCGGGCCTTATTGGCCGAGTGGTTGGGTCAGATTGGCGAGCATGTGTGGATCGAGCCGCCATTTTTTTGCGATTACGGTTCACACATTCGTTTGGGCAATAATGTCTATTTCAATGCCAACTGTGTGATTCTCGATTGCAACTACATCACAATTGGTGACAATACGATGTGCGGGCCAGCGGTGCAAATTTACGCCGCCAGCCATCCGCTGATTGCTAGCGAACGAATTAAAGGCCCAGAATTGGGCTTTCCGGTGACGATCGGCAGAAATGTTTGGATTGGCGGCGGCTCGATCATCTGCCCAGGCGTAACGATTGGCGATAACACCACAATTGGCGCTGGCAGCGTGGTCACCAAAAATATTCCGGCCAATGTGTTTGCGGCGGGCAATCCATGTCGGGTTATCCGCGAATTGGCTGATCCTGCGGCCAGCGAATAGGCGTATAATACAAAAAACGGCTTTTTCAATGCCAGCGTCTAGTTGATGCTGGCGTTGTTGTCATATTAACGAAATCACATGGATGCAGCTTATGACTGATACTCTGACTCAAGCATTGCCCGAATCATTTCAACTTGGCTCAATGCGTATTTTTCCAAACATGGTGCTAGCCCCGATGGCTGGCGTGACCGATTCAGTTTTTCGGCGGTTGGTCTTGTCGTTGGGTGGTTGTGGTCTGGTTGTTTCAGAGATGACCAACGCTGCCAGTGTTTCGCCCAAGGCCATGAAACGCCATCGCTTGCTGGATTATCTGCCCGAAGAACGGCCAATTTCGATTCAACTTTCAGGCAATGATCCTGATTTGGTGGCTACAGCGGCGCGCTTTGTTGAAGAGCTTGGCCCCGATGTGATTGACATAAACTGTGGTTGCCCTTCGCCTAAAGTCACCGGCGGCGGCCATGGTTCGGCCTTGCTCAAAGATTTGCCCAAAATGCAGCAAATGCTCAAAGCAGTGCATGCCGCAATCAAAATCCCCTTTACGCTCAAATTTCGGGCTGGCTGGGACGATCAAACCCTGAACTATATTGACACGGCCAAAATTGCCGAAGATGCTGGTTGTGCTGCGATTACCCTACACCCACGCACCAAAGTGCAAGGCTACAGCGGCGATGCCGATTGGTCGCGGGTTGCCGAAGTTGTGCAAGCAGTTTCGATTCCGGTAATTGGTTCGGGCGATGTGCGCACGCCAGCCGAGGCTTTGGCGCGTTTAGAACAAACTGGCGTGGCTGCGGTGATGATTGGCCGCGCTGCTATGGCCAATCCATGGATCTTTCGCCAAATTGCCCAACTGCGGGTGGGCGAATCGATGTTTGTACCAACGCCAAGCGATAAGCGTGATTTGCTGGTGCGCTATGTCGATATGTGTGCCGAAACCATGGTCGAACGCCAAGCGCTTGGCAAACTCAAACAATTAATAGGTCAGTTTAACATTGGTTTGTATGCCAGCAACCAATTGCGTCGCGATGTGCAACGGGCCAACGAAATTGAAGCTGCCAAAACGATTATTAGCAATTTCTTCGAGCCATTTATCAGTGGCGCGGTCGAGGCCGTCGAAGTGCCCGACGAAATCGCCGTGATCAAAGAAGGCTGCGAAAACGGCGCGAATAATTAGGTCGAGGGATGAGGGATGAAGAGCTAGAGGTCAGAGGTCAGCTTCGAGGGCAGAGGGATGAAGGATGCAGTCAAAAGTCAATAGCCAACCCTGACTAAATCAATGCAGTTAGTGGAATTGGTGGCAAAAAGAACCCAATTGCAACAATCTGTGGCATCTGTGGCGCAAAAGAAGCAATGCATTTAACGCAGCAGCGCAGAGGAATCAGGGCTATTGGCTTTGGGCTAGCAAACATAAATTCGTGCAATTCGTGGCTAAAAAACAGCCTTTGTGTGCTTCGCGGTTTCCTGACCCCTAGCCGCTGATTCCTGACCTCTTGAGGAACACTGCGACAATCCCTGACACAGCCTCGTGCGATACTAGCAGGAGAAAGACCAATGACATGCACAACGTGCTCAGGTATAATAGCAACGAAACCGGTGTAGCACAGCGCTGCTGTGTGTTATGCTCAATGCGAGGTGGCTCATGGAAGAACCAGAATACGCTCCTGAACTTGATCCTGAACATGAACAGGCCGCTGGCTGGCGAGGTTTCAGCACTTTAGGGCTTTTTCTTGAAGAAGATGGTTGGTTTCCGCAACGGGTCGAAGATCGGTCAGCCTATCGCATGCATTATCAAGGCGCAAATGTCGATATCCGTTGCTTGGCCCAAATTAAGCTTGAACAAGAACAATTGTTAATTTATGCCTATGCCCCAATGAAGGTGCCCGAAGATAAACGCCAATTGGTCGCTGAATATTTGACCCGTGCCAATTATGGCTTGCATATTGGTAACTTCGAGCTTGATTTTAATGATGGTGAAGTGCGCTTCAAGAGCAGCCTTGATTTTGAAGATGAAACGTTAACCTTTATTTGGATTCGTAACGCGATTTATCCATCAGTCCATTTGATGAACCGCTACTTTCCAGGCTTGATGATGGTAATGTATGGCGAGAAAACGCCTGCCGAAGCCATTACCGTGATCGAACAATAGTCAACGCAACCCCTTGCCCAAGCGCTTGAGCAAGGGGTTGTTGGTTAAACTAGCCTGATTGGCAATATTCAAGCGTTGGTTAATCACCTCCAAGGCTTGTTGATCGGCCAACATCAGAATTTTATCGTTGGCCTTAACCCGAGTATTGCCACTTGGCACGATTGTTTCGCGGCCACGCCGAATGAGCACCACTAAAGCACCGCGTGGCAGTTGCAATTCCATAATGTTGCGCCCAGCCAATCGCGCATCATCAGGCACCACCACCTCGTAAACCGTGCTTTCTGGGCTAATTTCAGGAATAAAATCCAAAGGCATGCTGCTAATTTGAATATCATGCGAATTCAGGTTCAAGCGATCAGCCACCCAGCCGATGCTCATGCCCTGCACCGTAACCGAAGCAAGCACCACAAAGAAAATGATGTGGAACAATTTGTTGGCTTCGGGAACGCCCGCAATCAATGGAAAGGTTGCCAAAACAATTGGCACTGCTCCGCGCAAGCCAGCCCAGGCAATCATCAAGCGTTCACGGAAGGTAAAGCGTGTCCAGCCAAGCGCAATAATCACGCTGATTGGTCGAGCCACAAACATTAAGAACACAGCCAACAATAGGCCACTACCCATTAACGGCGGTAGTTGCGATGGGAAAACCAAAAGCCCTAAGGTCAAGAACATGGCAATTTGCATCAGCCATGCAATCCCCTCGTGAAAGCGAATTAAGCTGCGGCGATGGATAATTGGCCGATTGCCAACCACCAAGCCTGCCACATACACCGCCAAAAAGCCATTGCCATGCACCAGCACTGCCGCACCATAGACCATAATCGTCATCGATAAGGTCAAAACTGGGTAGAGTCCATCTTGCAGCCGGAGCCGATTAATCAGCCAAGTGATCAGATAACCACCCAGCCCGCCAATGATCACTCCCAAGACCATTTCCATCACGAATTCGACGGCTAAGGCACCAACCGAATGATTGCTGCTGGTCAGGTAACTGGTCAGGCCAATCGTCAAAAACACAGCAATTGGGTCATTACTGCCCGATTCTAGCTCGATCAGCGATTCAACTGGCTCGGGCAGACGCACGCCGCGCGTTCGCAAAACATTGAACACGGCAGCAGCATCGGTCGAGGAGATAATTGCCCCCAGCAACAAACCCACTAATGGCGGCAAATCGAATAGCCAGACTGCAAGCGCCGCCACCATGCTCGCGCTAACCACCACCCCAATATTGGCTAGCAATAAGCCTGGCCCAATGATTGGCCGAATCCGATGCCAGTGGGTTTCTAGGCCACCAGAGAACAAAATATAAATCAGCGCCACAATCCCGACAACTTGGGCAATCGCCACATTATCGAAATAAATATCGCCCAGGCCATCGGAGCCAGCAAGCATGCCAATGCCGAGAAACAACACCAACGCCGGAATTCCCCAGCGATCAGAGACAGTGCTGACCAAGATGCTAATTAGCACCAAGCTGCCTGCAATTACAAAAATACTTTCTGTGCTCATTGGCCTCCTTTTGAGCAGATGTATGCTCGGCTTACTATTCTTCGCGCAACGCAAGCGCTGGCGAGGTGCGACCCATCTTCCAAGCAGGGTACAAACCCGCCAAAAGTGCCGCAACGACTGAAACAACCAAGGCTTGCAGCAAAAGCTGTGGATCAAGCATCAGTTGCATTGTCCAGCCAAATGATCGTTTGTTGATCACATAGACCAAGACCACTGCCAGAATTAACCCGACTGGCAGAGCCAAAAGTCCGGCGGTTAAGCCCATTAAGCCAGTTTGGCTAAGCACGCTCAACCACAGTTGGCGCGGGGTAATGCCATTGGCGCGTAAAACTCCAAGTTCGCGGCTTCGTTCTAATTGTAAGGCCATTAAGGCACTCAAAATGCCAATAAAGGCAACAATTGTGGCCAATAGTTGCAAAACTGCCGTAATTGCAAAGGTGCGGTCGAAAATTTCCAAGGTGCTTTGGCGCAAAACTTGGTTCGATTGGACTTTCAAATCTTGAATTGGTGCAGCCAAGGCCTGAATTTGGCTAATCGTTGGTGCACTCTCCGCATTTTCAGCCAGCCAAATCGTCACCGAATGCACGGTTTGCACATCCCAATACTTGGCAAAATCACGCCGATTCATCGAAATGTAGCCTTGATCCGAGGCGTAATCGTAGTAGACTCCAGCAATCGTAAATTGCTGCGGGCCGCGCTCGGTTTGCAAAATAATGCTATCGCCAAGCCCACGGCCATAGCGATAACTAAAAGGCTCGGAAACCCACACTTGGCCTTGTTCGGCAAAACCTTGCCATGCCCGATCGCTATCGGTGATGAAGCTTAAGGCTCGTTTGCTCAACTCGGGGTCTTGGTAGTTGGCGATGGTTAATTGCACCGGCCCAAGCTCGCTTTCGACTCGCAGGTTCAGCAAGGTTGTCACCGATGCAATATTGGGCAATTGGCTAATTTGCTCAACCAACCTCAAATCAATCGGCGTATCGGCGCGATTCGCGCTCAGGCTGGGAGCCGAAACGAAAATATCGGCTTGCAACGATTGATCAAGCCAGCGCACCACGGTTGTGCGAAACGAGCCAATCATCGTGCCAGCGCCGACGGTTACCGAAACCGCCACCATCAAGGCGGCAATCGCCACGCCAGTGCGGCTTAGTGCGGCTACTACATCGCGAGCAGCCATCTTGCCAAGCAGCCCGAACATGCGGTTGAGCGGTATTTGCAGCAGCCGCATCATGTGCAAGGTAACAAATGGCGTGAACAAGGCACAGCCAATGATGATGCCAAACATCGCCGTAAAACTAAGAAATAAGCTGCGTGATGGCAGTTGCAGCAAAGCCACCCCCAATCCAGCCAAACCCAAGCCAGCCAAGGTTAATCGCGGCACGATGCGCTGAATGCGTTCTTCAATTGAAGATCGCCGCAGCACGGTGCGCGGTGGCGAGAACATTGCTTCGAGCGCTGGAATGCTAGCAGCGATCAAGGTTGCGCCCAAACCTAGAGCAAAGCCTTTGAGCAATTGGCTTTGCTCGATCGTAATATTTTGCACATTGACGCTGAAATATAAATCGTTGATCGTTTGCGTGACTAGCCGCACCAAACCACGCCCCAGTACAATGCCTAAAAGCACACCAAGCACTGCGCCAATTGTGCCAATCGCGGCGGCCTCAAGCAAAATTTGGCCAAATAGTTCACGCCGGGTTACTCCCAACGAGCGCAAAATGCCAAACAAGCCCCGCCGTTGCACCACCGAAAAGGTCATGGTGTTGTAAATCAGAAAAACCCCAACGATCAAGGCCAATAAACTCAGCGCTTGTAAATTGAGTTCAAAGGCGCGCGTCATTTGTTGCAGAGTTTCGCTACGAGCAGCGGGCGTGGTTAATGTTGCATCAGCAGGCAATAATGGCTTAATTTGCTCAAGAATTGCCGCTCGCTGTTCTTCTGGCAAAATCAAATCGATCCGACTAATTCGATCTGGCTGGCCAACCAATTCTTGGGCCGTCGAAATATCGACCAGAATCAAATCGGCTAGTGCTTCTTGGCTTAACTGATCGTTGCCAGCGATCAAGCCAATGATCGTAATGCTTCGCCGCTGGCCGTCGATGTTGGTCTCAAGGGTTTGGCCAACGGTCAAGGCCAAGGTTTGGGCGGTTTGAGTTGAAATCAAACCAGTATTTGGTGTGGTCAAGAGCGCTTGCAGATCGGTTTGGTTGCTGAATAAGCTGGCTAAATAGGGCCGAAACGGCATCTCAGCAAATGGGTCAATACCAAATAAGCGAAATGAACGCCCAGGCTGATTGGGCAGGCTAATTGTGCGATCAACGACTGGGGCAACTGCTTTGAGCCGCAAATCAGTTCGTAATTTGGCATACAAATCGCTTGGTAAGCCATTTTGGCCCGCTAGAATTTGATCGGTGGTTTTGCCAGTGACACTCTCGGTCGAAAGCATAAAGGCGCGTTGGGCGCTTCCATTGGCCAAATCGATTGCGATCACGACCGCAACGCCCAACGCCACGCCTAAAATTGCCAACAATACTTGGGCCGGATGGCGCAGCAAATAGCGTAAGCTACTGCGATAGAGCAACTTCATACTGCAACCTCGGCCAACGAATGCTCGACCAACTGGCCATCAACCATGCTCAACACCCGATCGGCGCGGCGTGCCACTTCGAGCGAGTGAGTGACCATCAACAGGGTTTTGCCTGCTTGACGACTCATTTCATCGAGCAAATTAAGCACTTCTTGACCCGTCGTGGCATCCAAATTGCCGGTTGGTTCGTCGGCCAGAATCAGTAGTGGATCGTGAGCCAGAGCGCGGGCGATGGCAATTCGCTGTTGTTCGCCGCCAGAAAGTTTATCGGGGTAGACATGGCGACGATCAAATAGATGCACCCGCCGCAGTAATTCATAGGCACGTTCACGTTGAGCTGCGCTCAAGCGTCCAGCCAATTCAAGCGGTAGCAGCACATTTTCTTCAACGCTGAGGGTCGGAATCAAATTGAAAAATTGAAAAACAAAGCCAATATGTTGGCGCCGAAACAGCGTGCGTTGATGCTCGTTAAGCTGACCTAATTCGATATCGTTAATCGTAATTCGGCCTGAGCTAGGCGCATCGATGCCACTTAAGATATTCAGCAAGGTCGATTTGCCCGAACCTGAACGACCAAGCAGCGCAATCACTTCGCCCTGTTGAATTTGGCCATTGATATCGCGCAGCACCAGCCGCTCTTGGCCAGCCTCTTGAAACGATTTTGTAACATGGTCAAGATTAATTAATATTTTTGCCATAGTATCCTACTTTAATCAGCACCTGATGTGCTATGCTAGTGCTTAGGGAATCGGGGCAATGCGCTTAAACTGTAACACTGATTTGCGTTCATTGCCCAAATTTTCACAATGATCTTGATCGGCATGGTATAATCGCCGAGAACCACCAGCGAACAGAGGATAGTGCTCGTGTACGATTTTGAACAGCTTGACTCCTATGAACTGCTTGGCGTGGCGCGAACTGCTCCGCCAGAAGAAATCAAACGGGCGTATCGCCAAGAAATTGCCAAATATCACCCTGATCGTTGGAACGGTGCTAGTGCCAACGAACAAGAGTATGCCCGCAAACGTGCTTCAGCAATTACCGAAGCCTATAGTTTGACCCAAAAAGACAAGCCTGTTCGACGTGCAACGCCGAGTGCCGCAGCTACCCCTGAGCCAACCAGCAACCCTGAGCGTTTGGCTCAGTTGTATGAGCATGGCCGTGGTTTGCTTGCTGCCAGTGATTTTGCTGGTGCTGCCAACGTGTTTCGCCAAATTCAAAATGCCGACCCGTTTTATCGCGATAGCGCCGATTTGCTGTATCGCGCTGAATTTGCCCAAAAACGCAATCAGCCAGCCAAAGCCAAACGCCCAGTCAACAAAAAGGCCGTGGCAATTATTGGCGGCAGCGTTGGGGTGGCGGCATTGGTTGGCGCTGTTTGGTTTTTTGGTGGTTCAAAGAACGATCCAACCAATCAGAATACGACTGCGACGGCACTGATTGTGGCTGAACTGCCAACCATCACGGTTGATGGTGAAGTCGCAAGTAATCCAACCGCTACCAGTGCTGAAGGTGTTGTAGTTACGCCAAGTGCTGAGCCAACGCTTGAACCGAGCAGCGAGCCAACGCTGCCGCCAACCGTTGAACCAACTATCGAACCGACCGTCGAGCCAACGCTTGAGCCAATCCCAACCAGCGAACCAACCGCTGTGCCAAGCAATACACCTGCGCCATTACCCGATGATCTCAGTGGGCCAATTTTGGTGACTGATAATTTGGATGGTGGCACATGGCCGGTTGGCAACGGTGGCAACTGGAATTTTGAATTTGTTAATGGGCGCTACCATATGACCATGGTGCCGGGCGTTGGCTCAGTTTGGTCGTTTGGCCCCGCATTACCTGCTACGAACGTGGTACTGGCTGCGGATGTTGAGGCGGTTAGTGGGAGTGGTGGCTTGATGATGGGTTTTATTGATGGCAATAATTACTATCGCTTTATTATTGCTAACGATGGAACTTGGGCTTTTCAACAACGCTTCGCTGGCCAAACCAATCTCTTGGCTTCGGGTGAAGGTTTAGGGCCAGGCCGCTTGGTGATTGCTCAGCGTGGCACAATCAGCCATCTCTATTGGAACGATAGCTATCTTGGAGAAGTTGTTTTGCCTGCGTTCCCTGGTGGAGCGTATGGCTTTGTATTAGCTGGCAACAGTGGTGCTGATGTCTATTTTGATAACCTACGACTTCGCGCTTTGCCATAACAGCTAGAAGGTTTGCGCCATGGTGCCATTTGTTTATCGAATTGTACGGTTTATTTGTCGTGTGTTCTTGGCCATGCGTTCTCGTTTGGTGATCGAAGGCCAAGAGCATATTCCCACAACTGGTGGCTATATTGTGGCCTCAAATCATGTGAGCAACTGGGACCCAGTGGTGCTTTGCTTGGGCTTGCCCGGCCATATGATAGGGGCGCTCGGCAAACAAGAACTATTTGAGTTGCCGATCCTTGGCCGCATTGCGACTGCGGTTGGCGGCATTCCCGTGCGCCGGGGCGAGGCCGATCGCGAGGCTTTGGCTCGCTGTAAAGCCGTTTTGCAGTCAGGGCAACCATTAATTATTTTGCCCGAAGGCACGCGCTCGCGCTCTGGCGAGCTTTTAGAAGGCAAACATGGCGTAATTGCCATGGCCCAACTTGCCAACGTGCCAATTGTGCCAGCCGCTGTGATTGGCACGAAAACCCTTGGTTGGCCATGGCGCCGCTCAACCCTGATTGTGCGCTATGCTGCGCCAATCGTGGTCGATCGCAAAATCAAAGGCCACGAAGCCCGTCAACTAGCTTTAGATACAACAATGCATCAAATTGCCTCGATGCTGCCGCCACCCATGCGTGGTTTCTACAAACAAGCCTTAAGCATCTAAATTTAACTCAATACGCTCATATTCTAAGGTTGTGAGCGTATTGATTGTTGCTAATCGTTAATCATTGGCTCATTTGGTTGTGCTAAGTTTGACGTGATTAACGTAGCTGTGAGGATGAATGATGGTTTGGCGATTGCTATTCGGCTGCTGTTTGAGCTTAATTTTAGTGAGTTGTGCCGAACAAACTCCAACCCAGCCAACCTCAACGACGTTTGGCGATTTATCGGCAATCACCGCAGGCACTGGCCAAGCTGATCTATTTTCTGGGCTGCCAAACCCGCAGTGGCCGCTTGATGCTGAGGATATTGAGCATATTCAGCAGGTGCTGCAAACCGCCACTCCTACCACTAATCGACCTGAATCACCAGGCCTCAGCTATCGCGGCATGAACGTCGAGCTAGTTGGTGACAGTCTGTCTATCCAATTGTCGATTTATGCTGAAGTGATTACGTTGCGCCAAGCAGGCACAACCTTTTATTTGAACGACCCTAATCAAGCCTTTGAACGCTGGCTGCTTGAACGCGCCCGTCCCAAACTTGAACCTGCAATCTATGATCTGATCAAGAAGAACTTACCATAATTATTGAAGCGTGGCTAATTGTCAATTGTTTAATTGCTGCGCTTACACCACCCAAAATGTTGCTCCAGCAAGTTCCAACCTTCTGCATGTCGCCCTTATCCAATTGGCCTTGATTGTTCGGCTAGTTGCGCGTTGTAACCAGAATCAGCCTTAAATTGGGCTTATTCTCACCCCTAGCTAGCACATGAGCTACCCTTTGAGCACTAGCCTCAGTAAGGACTGAAATCGTTTTCATAGTCGGTATTCGTAAGGTTCCCCGTTGGCTTGCAAACGTACTCTAGCGATAGAAATAGAAGCTTGCCTACTTTGGGCCGCTGCAAACTGCAAGTGCTTGTTGAGGAATCGTTGTTATGACCGGTTATGCTGATCAATCGCTGCTGGAACGGCAATTAACCCAGCAAGTGAGCGTGCTCGAAGCCGAACTTCAGCACGTTCGCGGCCATACGGCGAAACTCCAAGCCTTGATTGACCATACTGAGAGTTTAATTTGGTCGATTGATAGTAGCTCCCATTTAATTATGAGCAATCGCACGTTTCATGAGTATTTGCATCAATGGTACGACCAACATATTGAGCTAGGCCAGCCGATGAGCATGCTGCAATTGCCCAAAGCGATTGCCAAACCATGGAATGATGCCTATCGCCGCGCCTTGCAAGGTGAAGCATTTGCCCAAGAATTTATTCATCATTATGCTGGGGCAACCCGCTATTACGAATTTCATTTTGCGCCAATTTTCGATGGACAGCGGGCTGTGTATGGCGTTAATATTTCAGGTCGCGATATTAGCAGCCGCCGTTTGGCCGAAGTGATGTTACGCGGTAGCGAGGCTCGCTATCGGGCCATCAACGAGGCTGCGCCCTATGGCGTGTTCTTCTGTGATACCCAAGGCCAATGTGTTTATGCCAACACCGCGCTCTTAGCCATGTTAGAAGTTGGGCTTGAGGATGTGCTCGGCGATGCGTGGATGGAGTTTTTACACCCCACAGATGTTTCAAATAGCGGTGGTTTTTGGCACGATTTAGCACTTTCAGTCAAGCAACAACCAATTCCGGCAGTCTTATTTGATCAAACTGTGCGCTTACACACCAAGCTCAATCAACTGATTTGGCTGCGGTTGCGCATCTCGCCAGTAATTGAAGCAGGCGTGCTCTGTGGCTTTGTAGGCATTACCGACGATTTGAGCGCCTTGAAAAAAGCTGAAACCGCCGCCCAAGATAATCAGCATTTTATTCAAAAAATTGCCGATACCCTGCCATCACAATTGTTTATTTACGATCGCAATTCAGCCTCATTGATCTATACCAATGAGGTCAGTCGCCAATGGTTCAAAAGCTTTAATATTGATCCTACTGATATCAATACCATTCGGCCCCTGTTTCACCCTGACGATCATGCTACCATCCGCCAGGCCTTGCAAGGACGTACAGTTGCTAGTAGCGATCAGCAGTTAATTGTAGATTTTGAATGTCGTTTGCGCTCACCAGCAGGCATCTATCGCTATTTTGCCTTACGGATCACCCCCTTTGCAACCGATGCCGATGGTACGGTTTCACAATTGCTCGGTGTTGCTAGCGACATTACCGAACGCAAACTGCAAGAGCAGCAAATTCGTCAATTGAACGAGCAGCTTGAACAACGTGTTATCGAAGGAACCCAAGAGTTAGCTCAATCGTATCGGTTTCAGCGCACTATGATTCAACATGCACCTTCAATTATTATTTCACTTGATGCAGGCGGCGTGGTACGCGGTTTTAATCAGGCTGCCGAATTTGAGTTTGGTTATCAAGAAACTGAATTAGTTGGCCGACCTTTCCCCACCAAATTATTTGATCGCGCTGATTTGACCTATCGCTGGGAAATTGAGCAACATCGCAATCATGGTTTGTACTACTCCGATTTGGATATTCTGCTGGCCGAGGCGCGGCGTGGGATTGCCGATCCCCATGAATGGCAAGCAGTTCATCGTTCTGGCTCGCGCTTTCCGCTCGAATTGACCATCACACCATTATTGAATGCCGATGTGTTGGAAGGCTTTTTGTTAATTGGCAACAATATTGCAGCGCGTAAACGTTCCGAAGAAGAATTTCATTTGCTCTATCGCACGACCCGCTCGGTTAGTGAAGCCGCCGATTTCAATAGTGCGCTCGAAGTTGTGTTGCGCAATATCTGTGCAGCAATTGGCTGGGATTTAAGTGTGGCTTGGGTGCCCGATCCCAATCAAGCCTATTTAGCGCTTGCGCCAATTCGTTGGAGTAGCAACGAGCGCTTTCAACATTTTTATCAATATTTGCAAACCTTGGAATTGAGCCAAGGTGCTGGGATGGCTGGGCGCGTTTGGCAAACCAAACAATCAGCAAATTATCTGCTTGAGCAGCAACATTGGGCTGAGGGCCATTTAAATCAACGTGGCTACGAATTAGCCCAACAGGTTGGCATTCAATCGGCAGTGGCGGTGCCAATTTTGGCCAATGATCAAGTTGTGGCAATTCTTGAGTTCTTTCGCAGTAGCAAGGGTACTGATAACCAGCGCACCACCAATTTGATTTCGGTGATTGCAACCCAGTTGGGCACATTGTTTCAGCGCAAACATGCCGAAATGCAGCTGCGCCATAGCGAAGCCAAAAATCGCGCGCTGCTGGCGGCCATGCCCGATTTGATGATTCGCTTTACGCTCAGCGGCGAGATTTTGGATTATCACACCAACGATCCGTCAGATCTCTTTTTGCCCCAAGAAGCGATGATCGGCGCAAATGCGCATAATCAACTACCCCAACCGCAGATCGTCAATATTTTGAGCGCCACTCAACGGGCAATCGAAACTAACAGCACCCAAAATGTTGAGTATGCCCTAACCTTGCCCAAGGGCAATACGGTCTTTGAAGCGCGAATTGCGCCCAGTGGCGGCGAAGAAGTTGTGATGGTGATTCGCAATATTACCGAGCGTAAACGCATCGAGCAACGGCTCCAGCAACAAACCGATGAATTAAGCATTGCCAATGCCGAATTGGCCAAAGCGGCGCGGCTCAAAGATGAATTTCTGGCCAGCATGAGCCATGAGTTGCGCACCCCGTTGACTGGCATTTTGGCCTTTACCGAGGCCTTGCGCTACGAACAATATGGTGCCTTGAACCACGATCAAGCTCAGGCCTTGAACCAAATTGATGAAAATAGTCGCCATTTGCTTGATCTAATCACCGATATTCTTGATCTTTCCAAAATCGAAGCAGGCAAGATGACGATTAATTATCAAACGATGATTATCGATGAAGTTTGCCAAGCAAGCATTCGTATGGTGCAAAAATTAGCACATGATAAACAACTTGAATTGCTTTACGAACCATGTGCCGAAGATGCCATGATTTGTGCCGATTCACGCCGATTAAAGCAAATGCTGGTCAATTTATTGAGCAACGCAGTTAAATTCACGCCAAGTGGCGGGCGAATTGGCCTCAGCATCAAACTTGATAGTCAGCTGCACCAAGTTGGCCTAACGGTTTGGGATACTGGAATTGGGATCAATACCCAAGATATTCCTAAGCTCTTTCGGCCATTTTCGCAGCTTGATAGCAAACTTTCACGCCAATATGCTGGGGACTGGCTTAGGTTTGGCCTTGGTCTATCATATGGCCAATTTGCATGGTGGACGCGTCGAATTACAAAGTGAAGTTGGGATTGGGAGTCAGTTTCGCTTGATTTTGCCTTGGTATGGCATGGAGCAGAGCGCGATTGAACCAACCGAACAACCAATGCTGTTGGCTGTCACTGAAGATCGCACGCTCACGATGCAATTAGTGGCCTATGCTGAGCAATTGGGTTTGGCGCTGCACTTTTGCAAACCCTATTTTGATTTACAACCATATTTGCAGCATACCAATCAGACTGTAATCTACGATTTGCGTCAAATAGATTTATCACAGCAGCTTTTTGAGCAAATGCGACAGCAAACTGCTGAACATCCAGTTATTTTATTTTGCGATCACGATTTCAAGCTTGATATGACGATTCCTAATCATTGGCATTGTATCTATCAACCATTGAATCAAAACCGTTTGCTGAATACTTTGCACTATACCAATTCAGCCTATCAGCTGCTTCCTCAACTACCGATTAACCAACCAAAGCAGATTTTATTTGCAGCGGATAACTTGGCGAATAGCTTGTTAATTCGTGATTTTCTGAGTGAATTCGGCTGGGAAGTAACGCTGGTTTACAATCAGCACGACATTTATGCAGCCATCGCCAATCAAACGATTGATTTGCTGATGCTGGATTTGCAATTAGCTGGTGGTGATGCAGTGCAGATGATTGATACCGTTCGTCGGCATAAACGCTATCATGATTTGCCAATCATTGCCCTGAGCGCCTTGGCAATCGTTGATCACCAGCATATTGCCGAACATGCTGATGCCGTGTTCTATAAACCATTGAATTTAGTTCAACTTGAACAATTAATTAAAACGTTGTGCAGCCAATCAAGGAGGCTTGATCGTGAATAATTCTGCTACAATCCTGATCATTGACGATCTCGCCGTTGCCCGCGCGAGTATGAATGCAGTGCTCCAAGGTGAAGGCTATGATTTAGTCTTTGCTGAAAATGGCATGACTGGGATTGCCAAAGCGCTGGAATTATTGCCAGATACAATCTTACTTGACGTAATGATGCCGGATATGGATGGCTTTGAAGTTTGCCGCCAAATTCGGGCCAATCCGTTGTTGGCCGAAATTCCGGTAGTGATGGTGACGGCGCTTGATGATCGTGAATCGCGCCTGCAAGGGTTGCGGGCTGGGGCCGACGATTTTCTGAGCAAGCCGATTGATAGCCTTGAACTAAAAACCCGCTTACAAACCATTACCCGCCTGAATCGTTACCGGCGTTTGCAAGATGAACGCCGTCAAGTCGAGCGGCTGAATCAAGAAATTATAGATGCCTATAATGCTGGAATTGAGGCTTGGTCGCGGGCTTTGGATTTGCGCGATAAAGAAACTGAGGGCCATAGCAAGCGGGTAACCGAAATGACTGTGCGAATTGCTGAGGCTTTAGGGCTTACTGGCGACGATTTGATTCAAATTTGGCGCGGTTCGTTGTTGCACGACATTGGCAAAATGGGCATTCCCGACGCGATTCTGCATAAACCTGGCCCATTAACCAACGAAGAATGGGTGGTAATGCAAAAACACCCAACCTATGCCTACGATTTGCTGCGGCCCATTCACTATTTGGAGCCAGCGCTGGATATTCCCTATTGTCATCACGAAAAATGGGATGGCAGCGGCTACCCACGAGGATTGAAAGCAACCGAAATTCCCTTAGCGGCGCGAATTTTTGCTTTGGCTGATGTGTGGGATGCTTTGCGTTCCGACCGACCATACCGCGCGGGCTGGCCGGTCGCGCAAATTCGTCAACATATTGCTGGTTTGGCGGGTAGCCATTTTGATCCAGCGCTGGTGCCACTCTTTTTGCAATTAGTCGAGGAAGAAGGTGAACCCTTATTGATCCAACCCTATAGCCAAGCTATGCTTCGCTAGCTTGGGCTTTTTGAGCCTCATACTCACGATGCGCCAACTCGGAAATTAGCATATAGCGTTGAATGATGCTCGCGATTGGCGCAAGGACGGCAATCCGTCGGCTGGCCTCTTGGCTCACACGAATAAATTCATCAACATCGCTTGCTTGCTCAAAACGGCGTTGCAAGCGTTCGGCTTCAACCTTCAACTGCTCAATATAAAGTGGTTCTGTTCCAATCATCCCAGTAACCCTTTCCAAACGACGACTAGCGAATTTGGGGATGGCGTGCAGTATAGATGATCCGCGAAATATCGGCGAGTAAGGGGTCGGAAACTGGTGTTTCAATAAAATCAGTATCCTGCCAAATCCACATGCTCACAATATATTCGTCGCCGTTCGGGTCGCGCACGTAGCCCGCATCTGCCCGCGCATCCTCGACCCAGCCGCTTTTATGGGCTACATAACTGCCTTCAGGCACACCAGCCACAATTTTGTTGGTATCACGATTGCGACTCAGAATGGCTAAGATTTCGTTACAGCGCTCGACATTGAGCAAGCTATCCTCAAGCTCGAGCAATACGCCGTAGCCTTGACTACATTCGAAAATTGCTAAAACCACTTGGGCCATTTCGCGCGGTGATGCCCGCACGTAGGGGTCGGCATCAGTGTATGGTTGCGCCCCTTCTTGCCCACGTTTGGGAACTTCGATGCCCTGCACAAGTGAAAGATAATCGATCGATTCAAATGGGGCCGCAAGAGTTGTATATTCTAGCCCAAGAATATCAGTCAATGTTTGGTCGAGGATGGCTGCGCCTTCTAAGCCATCACCATCGCCAATCATTGCTAGCAAGTCGTTGGAGGCTTCGTTATCGCTGTCGCCAATCATCAGATCGATCATCTCGTATTGGCTGTCGGTGAAGCGTTCGCGGCTGAGAAACGATTGCAACAGAATCGGAATTTTCAGCACACTCATGCCTGAGAACACCGTATTGCCCTGATATTCGAACCATTGCTTGGCTTTGATATCGTAGACCGCAATACCAAACACGCCATCCCATTCAGCTTCGCGTTCGGCTAAGGCCGCCGTGAGTTGCTCAGGGCTTGCTTGCAGATTGTTAGTCACAAGTTTGGTTGGAATCATCAGATCTTGGGTTTGACTCAGTTGGAGGGTTTGGGTAATTTCAGCCAACAATACTGTGCGATCGAGGGTTAAGCCAGGCGTTAAGACAAAGGCATAACGCTCACGATCGTAGTCAACTGTTGGCGAAAGAGCCACTGCTTGCTCGATTTCATTCAGCGTTTGATCGAGCACTTGCTGATCAAAGGTGCCACTGACTGCTAAGCGAATTGGAATTTGCTTTTCGGCGAGTTCGCGGGCATCGAGCAACACTTGGTTAAAATCCTGCTGATAGCCAAGCTGTTGGCCACTGATCTCGATTGGTGCCAGCAAGGCTGGGTTGGTCAAGGTCAAGGTGGGGCTGGGATAGGCAGCTTCCAAGGCCGTTAACGCTTGATCCTCGGTCATGCCACCAATCTCAATCCTACCAATTTTGGCGCGTTCAGGAAAAAACCATACGCTTGGTGGCATACTGGAAACCAGCGGTGGAGCATCAACCTCTGGAAGTAGCTGCAACAGTGCGTTCAGGATGTGAATTGGAGGGAGTGACTGCTTCGGTCGCTGGGAGATAGTAAATGGCTATTCCACAAGCGAGAATTGAGAGCATCATCACCCAAAAGAGCAAAAAGGCTTTTTTCATTGATGCATGTAGCTTGATAAGAGAATTTGAACGTGTACGATTAGGCTAACCAGCATAGTGAGAACTCACTAAGTATACCGCAGGTTCGCTATTTACACATACCTAGGGTTAGCTTTTTAAAATGAAGATTGTATGAGAGTGATTAGTAGGGTTTAAAGGTAATTGCTGAGTTAAGCTCTTGCGAAGCCTGCTACAATACAGAAGCTTGCATCATTTTGAATGTTGCCCCGTATAGGCTGTATGGCATCGCCAAGGGAGGTACGATGAGACAGCTTCGAATGCTCGCGTTAATTGTTTGGCTGAGTTTGGTAACGCTGCCAAGTTTGAGTTATGCAGCATCGGATAATGCGATGTGTATAGCTTCAGTCAGCGGCATTATCAATCCAGCAGTTGCCGATTATCTGCAACGTAGCGTGATCCAAGCCGAACAGCAAGTTTGCCAAGGCTTAGTGATCAAGCTGAATACTCCAGGTGGCCTAACATCTTCAACTTGGCAAATTGGCGAGACATTGCTCAACGCTAAGTTGCCAGTGATTGTGTATGTTACGCCGCAAGGTGCGAATGCTGGTTCGGCGGGGGTATTTATTACCTACGCTGCCCACATTGCCGCAATGTCGCCCAACACCAATATTGGGGCGGCTCACCCGGTCGATGGTAGTGGCTCGGATATTGATGGCGATTTGCGCGATAAAATTACCAACGATGCCGTTGCGCGCATCACCACTTGGGCCAAATCGCATGATCGCGACCCAGAATGGGCTGAACAAGCGGTACGCCAAAGCGTTTCAATTGGCAGCAACGAGGCGCTCGAACGTGGCGTGATTAATCTGATTGCCCAAGATGATGCTGATTTACTGCGTCAGCTTGATGGTCGCCAAGTAAGTTTGGCCAATGGCAATCTGGTGACGCTGCAAACCCAAACCAGTGGCTTTCAGCCAATTGACATGACATGGCTTGAACGGCTGTTGCACTTCTTGGGTGACCCAACGATTGCCACAATGCTGATTAGCTTGGGCAGTTTGGGAATTTATTTCGAGGCAGCGAACCCAGGTTTAGGCGTGGGTGGCTTTTTGGGCGTGATTGCAATCTGTTTGGGCTTGTATGGCCTCAGTGTGTTGCCGCTCAATACCGTTGGGGTTGTGCTGCTGATTTTGGCTTTTGTGCTGTTTGCGATTGATATCTTTGCAACGGCTCACGGAGCCTTGACGATTGGTGGCTTAGCATCGTTTGTGATTGGCGCTTTGTTGCTGGTTGATCCGGCAGAAGCTCCAGGCATTATCGTATCGCGAGCGTTAATCACTGGGCTTAGTATTGGGCTTGGAGCGGTGATTGGCCTGAGCATTTGGATTATGCGCCGCAGCAAGCTCGTTGGGCGTGGTGCTGGTGGCGAGCGTTTGATTGGCACAATTGCCAAAGTTCGCTCCTCGGTTGCGCCTGAAGGCACAGTCTTTGTCGAGGGTGCTTTGTGGCAAGCGCGCTCGGCTGATGTATTGACCGTTGGCGATCAGGCAGAAATTGTTGGATTAGAAGGGTTAACCTTGATTGTGCGTCGTGTGGCGCATAGTGGGCGCTAATGCGCGGAGGTAAGTACAATGGGTGAGTTTGGCGGTATTGTGTTAATTTTCATTGCCGTGATCTTGTTTTTCTTCTTGATCTCAGCAATCAAAATTATTCCTGAATATGAAAAAGGGGTCATTTTTCGCTTAGGTCG
This sequence comes from uncultured Chloroflexia bacterium, assembly GCA_963767035.1. Lineage (GTDB taxonomy): Bacteria > Chloroflexota > Chloroflexia > Chloroflexales > Herpetosiphonaceae > Herpetosiphon. The sequence goes on from CAVYBW010000001.1 coordinate 467,841, forward strand.
TTTGGTCGGTGTGCGTGGGCCAGGGTTGTTCTTTGTGATTCCGATGCTTGAGCGGATGTTCCGCATCGACACTCGGGTGATTACGATGGACGTGCCGGCGCAAGAAGTTATTACCCGCGATAACGTGACCATTCGGGTTAATGCGGTGCTGTACTTCTTGGTGATTGATCCAGGTAAAGCGGTGGTGAACGTGATGGATTACATTCGCGCCACCATGCAAATTGCCCAAACCACCTTGCGCTCAGTCGTCGGTCAGTTTGAGCTTGATGAAATGCTTTCGCAACGCGAGCAAATCAACCATCGTTTGCAACAAATTATCGACGAACAAACCGAGCCTTGGGGCATTAAAGTTAATATCGTTGAAGTCAAAGACGTTGAATTGCCCCAATCGATGCAACGCGCCATGGCCAAACAAGCCGAGGCCGAACGTGAAAAACGCGCCAAGATCATTCACGCCGACGGTGAATTCCAAGCTTCTAAGCGTTTGGCTGAAGCCGCCGATGTTATCTCGCGTGAGCCAGTGACCTTGCAATTGCGCTATTTGCAAACCCTGACCGAAATTGCCGTCGAAAAGAATTCAACCTTGGTCTTCCCATTGCCAATTGATTTGATTCGACCATTTATTGATCGTGCCTATAGCGGAGTTCAAAATGATCACTATTCGGAAGGTGGTAAAAAGCCAACCGAAGCCCGTCCTGCGAATCCTGAAGCGCGGCGCGGCCTGTTTGATCCAATGACCGGTTTACCACTGGAATAACCGTCGACTAATCGGTTTTGGCCCTGCTCCTATTCTGTATAGGAGCAGGGCTTTTTAGTTCCCTCACCCCCAACCCCTCTCCCACGGCGCGGGCGAGGGGCGTTAATCTTGTGGTTTCACGCAATTTTGGGCCTTATCAGTCGGCTTCCCCTCTCCCACGGCGCGGGCGAGAGGAGATAACACCGTGGTTTTTCTTCCACGCGGCGGGCGATTGTGGTTAAGTTGGCGAACGACAGGAATGGTTGGTTAAATCGCTGCCGTTGAATCACGAATAACCAATTCAACCGCAAGCCGTTGGTAGGTGGTTGGGCTTTGGCCTGCTAGGAGTTCGATTAAGGCTTGACCAGCCGATAAGCCCTTTTGGCGGTGATCTTGGCGGATGGTAGTGAGCGCAGGCGTGATTTGGATCGCTTGCGGAATATCATCAAAGCCCACGATTGAAAGCTGGCTTGGCACATGGTATCCAGCTTGTTGTGCTCCACTAATTGCGCCTAAGGCAAGACGGTCGGTCAAACAAAGGATTGCGGTAGGCCGTGGCGTGCGCGCCAGCAGAATTTGAATTGCCGCCGCGCCATCAGCTTCATTATTATCGTTGCAATCGTAAATTGGCACATCGCTCCAATCAATTCCTGCCTGTTCGAGTGGCTGGCGATAGCCTTGCAAGCGCAATTGGGTCACAAAGAACGTTGCTTCACTTTGGGTATGTACACTTATCGGCGCACGCGACGGTCGAGCATCGGTCTCGATTAAACGATCGGTAATGATTGCAAAATGGCGATGGCCAAGGCTCAATAAATGTTCGGTTGCCATGCGTGCGCCAGCTTCATCATCAACAATAATTGAGGGTACATCAGGTCGCGGCGGCTGATCAAGCAAGACCGTTGGCAGGCGGCGCTTCAATGCTGCTTCGACCAAGGGATCGGTCTCCATCATCGAATAAACGATAAATCCATCGACTAACGCTTGTTGTACCGTGGTCGTATCGTCATCGCGGCCTGGCACGAGCAATAAGCCAAGTTTGGCTTGTTCGAGCGTGCTGGCAATACCTTCAAGCACCATTAACGCCGCAGGATCACGAAAAGCATAGGGTAGACGTTCGGCAAACAAAACCCCGACCGCCCCCGCCCGTTGTTGGCGTAAACTGCGGGCAACCGGATTCGGGCCGGGGTAGCCAAGCTCGGCGGCCACCGCCAGCACTCGTTCGCGCAGTTCTGCTGAAAGTTGGTCAGGTCGATTGTAGGCGTTGGAAACGGTTGAGACGGCGACACCTAAAGCAGCGGCAACGGTGCTAATTGTGATTCGGTGGGGTTTGGCAGGTTCGTGCTCGTTTGCCACAGATCTGCTCCTTTGGGCTGATTGTCAGGCTTTATTATACATGCTATACTTCTGAATCGTTACAGAAAAAACGTTTCAGAAAGGCAAGAGGTTGCATTGTGTCATATTCTGTACCTTCGCTGCGGCGGCATTCGACGCTTTTAGTTGGCTTGGCCTATGCAGCATTTATTAGTTTAGGGCTGCCCGACGGCCTAACAGGCGTTGCATGGCCATCGGTTCGGGCGGAATTTGGTTTGCCAGTTGATGCGCTAGGTGCATTGATCACCAGTGGCACGCTTGGCTACTTGATTTCGAGCTTTAGTAGCGGGCGGGTTTTGGCCAAAATTGGCGTTGGTTGGCTATTGGTGCTGAGTTGTTTGGCGACTGCGCTAAGCTTGCTGGGCTATGGCTATGCACCGGCTTGGGTCTTTATGGCGAGCTTGGGTATTTTAGCAGGTTTGGGCGCAGGCGCGATTGATGCTGGGCTGCAATACCTACGCAGCTGAGAATTTCAACCCACGGATGCTCAATTGGCTGCATGCGTCGTTTGGCTTGGGTGCGGCCAGCGGCCCGGTGATTATGAGTAGCATTATTAGTGCTAATCAATCATGGCGCATTGGCTATGTGGTGGTTGGGATTGCCCAATTGTTGCTGGCAAGTGCCTTTGCGATTACCCGCAAACAATGGCAAACCCAGCAACATGAAACAGTGGTGGAACCGGTTGCAAGCGCGCCGATGCTGCAAACCTTGCGCTTACCAACAACATGGCTGAGCATTCTCTTGTTTTTTCTGTATACGGGCTTGGAATTTTGTGCTGGCCAATGGCTCTATACCTTGCTGACAACCTCACGCGGCATGGAGGAAGGCCTTGCTGGGATTTGGGTTAGTGTTTATTGGGGCAGTTTGACGGTTGGGCGCTTGCTCTCAGGCGTGATTGTAGGCCGCATGCGGGTTGTCAGTTTGTTACGTTTGAGCATGCTGGGGGCAATTGTTGGGGTTGGCTTGTTCTGGCTCAATTTCGCTCCTTGGCTGACTGTGATTGGGATTAGCTTGCTTGGCTTGGCGCTAGCCCCAATGTTCCCATCGTTTATTGCTCTAACTCCAGCTCGCATGGGGCCACGCCACTCGTCCAATCTGATTGGCTTTCAGATTGCGGCAGCGACTTTGGGCGGCGCTTCAATTGCTAGTAGCTTTGGCTTATTTGCCGATTGGATGGGCATCGAAGTGCTAGGAAGCTACTTGTTTGTGGTGGCCGTGGCAATGGCGTTGATTTTTGAAGCCCTGAATCGTTTAAAACCCGCAGCCTAAAATCTAACTGTAATGGTTCGGATGTTACCTCTCTCCCAATAGACGCGAGCGAGGGGAGCACGGGTTTTATGGTTGTCCTCGCTTCGCGGTGAATCGAGGCACTGCGTTAATGATATCAACCATTCCATCTACATAGTATGAATCACCAAGCATCAGTTGATGCTTGGTGATTTTTTTGTGCGCAATCAATGCACCTTGAATTGTATCGAATGATGCATTGCAGCACAGCTTTAGCCTGCTAAACTAGCGCTAGCACCCTTAGATTCCTACGCTGGAGGTTTGCCATGATTACTGCTCAACGCCCAAGCTTTAGTCGCTTTTTATTGATGAGTACCCTATTGACTGTTTTGCTGATTGTGCTGTTTGCCATGACGCGCTGGTTTGATATTCCTGCTGGCAATGTCACCGACTGGCTGGTGGGAATTGTCAGCGTCTGGTGGCTTTTGGCAATTACGGTCATTCCTTGGAATATTTATTTTGATGCACGCACGGTGATGGCCGATGCCGAAATTTCGCAGCAACGTGGAATTGTGGTGCAAGCTAGCCAACAGCAATATGCTACGTCGATTGCCAAACGCTCGTTGATTGGGGCGGTACTGTTACATCTCGTTTCGGCGGTGGCGTTGTATGGCATTGCAGCCAGCGATATTAGCGGCGTAGGTTATGTGGCGGCGGGAGCGGCGATTCTGCTGACCGGTTTGCGTCCGGCTTTGCGTGGCTACGAATATCTAGCTCAACGCTTGGCAACAATTCATGAAGAAGTGCGCTTTCCCCGCGATGATATCATGTTGTTCAAAAATCAAATCGCGAATCTGGAGTATAAAATTGAACAATTGAACCTCGAAGAAGCCGATTCATGGGCGAGCCAGCAGGTCAAGCAGCTCAATCAATTAGAGCGGCGAATTGAACAATTGAAGCTCGATTTGCAAAGCCTGACGACCAATAATGAAGCTGCCCATCGCCAAATTAGCCGTGAGATTGAGCATGCTGTGGCTCAAATCTCAACCGATGGCCAATTTTTGGAGCATGCCCGCGAATTGATTCGTTTCTTCAAACAGGCCTAAAATACAGGCGAGCGTTCCTTGTGGAACGCTCGCCCTTTTTAGTTTAATTGCTGCTATTGGCTGGCAATTTGGCATCGACGGCGGCCATCAGGGTTTTGGCAAAATCGGTTTCAAAATTAACTTGCTGACCATCAACAAATACGGTTGGCGTTTGTTGCAGTTGACGCTCAACCGCTGCGTCATAGGCATCGTTGATCACGTTTGCATACGTTCCTGCCTCAACACAGCTTTCGATTTTTTGACGATCAGCGCCAGCTTGTTCGACGGCGGCCATAATTTGGGTTTTTGGCCCAAGGCTTTGCGCCCATTGGGTTTGGCTATCGAATAAGGCATTATGCACAGGCCAGAATAGATTTTGATCGCCAGCACAGCGGGCAATTTCAGCAGTTAATTGGGCCGATTTGTGGATTGTTTTCAGTGGAAACTCGCGGAAGATTACTTGGGCCTTGCCAGTTTCAACATACAAGCCATCAAAATTGGCTTGGGCTAACTCCACCTCTAAGCTACGGCAGGCCGGGCACTCATAATCGGCGTAGATTTCGACCTTGACGGGCGCATCGGGCTTGCCTTTATACCAAAAGTTGTCGTCGGTTTTGCCAACTGGAGCGTTCAAGCCAGCTTGGTTGGGCATTGGCCCCGTATTGCTAACGCTGGCGGGCGTGTTCAGCGCTTGAATCAGCACAAAACCAATTCCTAGTACGGCGATTAATCCCAGCGCTATATAAAACAGTTTGAACGAGCGGGTGGGTTGGCTACGGCGACGGGTTGAATTAGACATAATGCACATCCTCAATCATGCTGTAACGTTACAGCATCAACAACACTTGAATCACGAACAGATCGAGACGCAAATGCTTGCGCGAGGAGGTGGCGCGGTGGGAAGCACAATATACGAACCAGCCTGCTGGATCGGAATACGCCATTGGCGGCGCTGGCTGGCAAGGCTACGGCTGAGCTTGGGCAGAATTAAGACCATCGGAAACCAAGCTACCAGCTGAACAAGCGTATTGGGCATACTTGGCTCGATTGATTGGTGCGGCAGCATGGCAGTTTGACTGGGGCAATCCAACGTACTCGATTGCTCGATGCTTGCTCGTTGGTAGCCAAGCTGTTGTTGGGCAACACAATTGACGACGCAGCCAACCGGGCAGCCCACGCCGAGATGCAGCACCATTGCCCAACAGAGCAATTGCTGCCAGACAATTCCTAGCACACTGGTTATTTGGCGCAGCTTAAACACACACAACCTCTACCGACCAAACTAAGGCGATCATACCATAGCTGTGCCGAGAAAGATCAGGTTAAGCATTGATTTTGCGGGCTATTAATTGCGCTATCAATATTGATTAATCAAGCGTTTCATAATAGCCAATTTTGCGGGTAACCGCCTCAAGGTGTTCTTTAACCTCAATTAATTGCTGTTCAACTCGCATTCGATGAGCTTTTAAGAGATTCAAGCGATCGCGCACGGTATGCTCGCCTTGGTGCAAAAGCTCGGTATAGCGCCGAATATCGCGAATTGGCATGCCGGTGGCACGTAAGCATTTGATAAAGTGAATCCAGTTGATATGGCGCTGGCCGTAATAGCGATAACCATTTTGCTGATTGCGATCAACCAGATCGTGCAATAAGCCGGCCCGTTCGTAATAGCGCAAGGTGTGGGCACTCAGGCCAGTAATTTCGGCCATCTGTTGAATCGTTAGGTTTTCGTGAATTACCTGCTGTTGCATCACCATGATTAAACTCCTGCACAAGCATCAATATCCGCTAACCCAATGGTATAGCCTAGAGTGTGCTCTAAAGCAAGTAGCAATTGCTGGGTTTATTGAGTGCGCCAGGTTGAATTTGCTAAAGTTCCGCCGATTAACGCTTCGAGGGTTGCAAAGGAGCGCTGGTCGGCGGGCACACGCATCCAGAAATCTTTAAACTGTACTGTCGCTTGTTGCTGACCACCTGCGATAATCCCAAGATCGATCCGACTGGCAGGCAGGCGCAGCAACTCCCAGCTTGCTTGATGGTAATCATTGATAAACAGTGAATGCTGTTGATTCTCTACCAACAGGGCGATTTTATTAAATTGACCAGTACGATAGCCATGGATTGGGCGGCGTTGCAAGTAAATTTCCAAAAATCGCCACCATGAAATCCTTGAATAACTGAAAACTCGCCGCTTCGATCGCGAATACGGATTAATCCATGACATGCATCGCTGATTTCCTCAAACACGAGTGCTAAACCATCATCAGGCCCAGCCTCGCTGACAAAGCGCCCATAAACCGAACAATAATAGCGATCAGGTGTGAAGCATTGCGAATCGGCTCCGATAAACATTTCGCTGACAAAGCGATTGCTTAACCGCAGTTCGAGGCATTGATTGCTGATCGAACGTTCGACGCGGCCTGAATCATCATCTTTACTACCAAGCCCCCAGTGATGTGCATTCGATTCAAAACTATCCCGAAACAAGATCGACCAAGTGCTTTCGATTTAGCTTGGGCTTGGCAGATTGTTGGAGCTGATGGTTGAATCTGGCAAGCGTTGTTCAACCCGTCGAATGACCTCAGCCGTTTGCAGTTGATCGGTTGGATTGTTGTAGCGTGACCAACGTGGATTGATCGAATATAGCATCAGATCGATCTGAAATCCGGTTAGCCCCAACATATCGCCGAGCCGTTCGACTGGCTCTGGAGTACGGGAGCGTAATCTCCAGCAAACCAATGGGCTAACGAGCAGCGCGAAATCCCAGTTGCTTGAGCTAAATCATCGTAGGTGCGAATGCGATCGGGGTTGGGACGTAAGGCAAAAAAGATGTGTAACAAGTCGGCGAAGGTATAGTTTGGGCTAGGAGTTGGTTGAATTTCCTCAAATGTTGGGCTGAGTTGCACAAACATGTAACTCGGCCAGGGCGGCTTTGCTAGTCTGCTTGGTATGGAATAGCGACTGCAAGGAGGAACACCAATGTCAGACTTCACCCCGCTGGAATTATGGATTGTATGCTTGATTGCTGATGGCAAAACTGACCGCCAGATTGCTGGATTGTTGAATTTGAAAGAAAACACTGTCGACTGTTATTTGAGCGAAATTTACAGCAAGCTCGATGTGAGCAGTCGCACCCGATTGATTAAGTGCGTTTTTGACCTCAAGCTTAAGCCCGAATTTGGCGGCACTGGCTAACACTTCAACACGTTCGTGTATTGCTGATGCCTAACATTTTTTGCCACCCAGCTATGCTTGCTCATAGATTCAGGACGATGCTGTTTAAATCGTCCTGAATGCTTATAGGATGTGAGGAGGATGCGCCTCACCCACAAGCTACATTAGAGCTTAACACGTTTGTGTATTCCTGAAACCTGACAACTCGCTGTATGCTAAGCAAAACCATTGATGAAGGAGTTATACAAGCTAGCGATCAACTCACTTAATGCGGATTGATCGGATTGTGGGGTTATTAATCGATTCCTTTTACTACTAACAACTATTTTAGGAGGAATTTTCAATGGTGAGGCGTTTGAATCAATTGGTTCTTATATTGCTCTTGGCAGGGAGTTCCCATGTGTCAGCCGCCGTTGACCAAATAAATTCCTATCACGATGCTTCCGTATAACCCATTGATCGATCTTGAAGACCAACAAAGCCCGACCGTTTATGTGCGTATTCGGGATAGTGTTGGCAATAGTTCACCAGCTCAACCAATAGCCCTACCTACACAACAGACATATCGATTGTATCTACCAATGACCTCAGACCAATAATCAAGAATGGGCAAACAGGCTGATTTAACGCCAATTCGCGTGTTTCATTATAGATTTTCAATATTGGACTTATTGAAGGGAGTTATTCGATGCGTGTGATTACTTCGCGTTGGTTGATTATAGTTGGGATACTTATTGGTTTAACTTCACTTGTTGGTGTCGCACAAAGGGCTGAGGCTAGCCCTAGCGGAGCTGAACGAATTATGTTTGTCGGAAATGCTTGGTTAAATGGTATGGGTGTTGATGTCATTTACCCACTACGATCAGGCGACCCAGGGAATCAGGGAACCTATGGTCTTCAATATCAATGTGTTGAATTAATTCAGCGTTTGTATGCTATGCGCTTGGGTTACCCTTCGCGCTGGGCAGTAGCCTCTGGCTTATCAAATGGAGTTTATTCCTGGCCGAGCGCAATTTGAAGATCTTACCTTCCATGCTAATGGCAGCACTCAGATTCCTCAATTAGGTGATATCGTGGTTTTTCCGCCAGTCAGTGGTAATCCACATGGGCATGTAGCAATTGTGAGCATGGTCAGTGCCAACCAAGTTGAGGTTATTCAGCAAAATGCTTGGACATCGATTGCTCAGCCAATGTTTCGTCAATCCTTCCAATTACGGCGTGTGAATGGCGGCTATACGATTGTTGGTAATGCTCGTGGCTGGATTCATTCACCCCGTTGGAATTTTGCTGGTACGACGGCTAATTATCGCCCGTTGCGTTTATTTTGGCAGGGTGCACGCGAAGATAATTTTACAACGGCTAGCCTGCAAGGAGAAATCTCTGCGGCTGCGGCTGGTTATGCCTCTGCTCGAACCGAAGGCTTTGGATTCAGCCATTCAGCAGCAGGTCGAATTCCGCTCCAGCAATATTGGCATAGTGATCGGGGCGATAATATTGTTGTGGCGACGACGGCTGGCATCAATGATGCGCTGAGTGCTGGCTATAGTTTTGTGCGAACTGAAGGCTATATTTACCCTACGCCTCAACAACATACTGTGCCGTTGAAATTATTTTGGAGTGCAAATCGCCAAGATAATTTTACAACTTCGACCATTGAAGGAGAACAATCGGCTTTGGCCGCAGGCTATAGTTTTGTGCGGATTGAAGGCTATGTTTTTGCCGCGCGGCCACTTCAACTCTACTGGCAAGCAAATCGCGGTGACAATTTTACCACTGCTACTGCTGAGGGAATTGCTTCGGCCCAAGCAGCCGGCTATAGCTTTGTGCGAACTGAAGGCTATGTTTTCGCTGACCCCCTACCAGATACAGTGCCACTGAAATTGTTTTGGAATGCTAAGCGCCAAGATAATTATGTGACGGCAACAACATCTGGTGAGGCGGCGGCCTTGGTAGCAGGCTACACGTTTGTGCGAATTGAAGGCTATGTTTTGCCAACCAATGGTGTTGGCCTACGACCTTTGGAGCTGTTTTGGCATAGTGGCCGGGGCGATAACTTTACCACGAGTTCATCGGCGGGAGCGACTGATGCACGCAATGCGGGCTATCAGTTTTCCATGAATGAAGGCTACCTTTATGGTAGCGTACCTGCTGGATTTAGCCCCACCGCAACCGTAACAAGTAATGCCCAAACAACCCATATTCAGTGGGATGTTGTGACCGGTGCAACCCACTATTTTGTGCAATATAGTCAACTCAATGCTTCAAAAGAACGACAAACTGGTGATAATAATCCTCCTATTCAGGTGGTTGTAACTCAGGCAACCGAGATCGTTATTGATAGTCCCTTGCTGCAAGATGTGCGGGTTCGAAGCTGTAATAGCGAAGGGTGTAGCGCTAGCATTACCGAAGAAGAGGTTTTTACTGTGCCAATTCTCCAAACCTTCTTGCCCGCCATCAGCCGTTAATTTTCAAGGAAGAAGGTTTAATCGAGTTGACTTAACCTGGATTGATCGGCTTGTGAGGTGCGTAGATGCAAACGAGATTGCTTATTCGTTGTTGGTTATTGCTGGTATTGGTCGGCGTTGGAGTTATTGCTCCTCTATCTCATCAAGCCCAAGCTAATCAAGCGCAGCCTTCGCAGATTACTATCGATGGCTTAGCCTTGAAACTGCCGTTTCAGCCAGGCGCGGAATAGCAAATCACCGCAGGGTGGGAAGCCGATAATCATGATGATGATTGGAATCACTATGCGGTTGATTTTGTACCAGTTGTTGGATCGGGTTTAGGCCGACCGATTTTGGCAGTGGCGCATGGCTTTATTGAATCGAATAATGGTCACGAACTGCAGATTGATCATCGCGTGAATAATTACCGTTCATTATATTCACACTTAGATACGGTGAGTCCCGGTTTAGCGGTTGGCACAGAAGTGTTTCAAGGTCAACAAATTGGTACCTGTGGTGGGTATCCTAATTTTGCGCCGCCCGCTTGTAAGGAGGAAATCCTTACAAGCGGTTTTCTATGTTTGGCTTGTTAAAATAATCGGTCCAACAAAAATGGTATGGCCATTGGGCTGGCTGCGGTCGGCTGCGGCTTCGACGATGGCTTGGGCAAATTCCTCGATCGTAGGAATTGGCTCAGGGCTGTGTTCTTTGCGGGCTGCTAAAAAGCCCGGCTGAACTCGATCAAGCAATTTGGGCGTGATCGTGCCTTCGATCATATCGCCGCTGACGACATAAAAATGAATGCCACGCTGGCTGAACTCATCAATCCGTTCGCGTAATGCCATTTCACCAGCTTTTTTGCTGCTGGCAACTGGCTCATAACCGGCGATAATTGGCCGTTCGCCATAAAAATGCGCCCAGTGGCTGGTGACAAACACAATGCAACTGCCAGGCTGCATTAATGGCAACATCGTTTCAACGGTTTGCACTTGCGCTGTTAGATTGAGATCCATGGCATAGTTGGCGGGCTTGTCTTTTTCGAGGCCGCCACTGGCGTTGAGTACCAACAGATCAAGCTTGCCAAAGCTTTGTTGAATTTGGGTTTGGGTGGTAATCAGATCGTTAATTTGGGTTAAATCGGCTTGTGCTAGTAAACTACGCCGCCCAAGCCCAGCTATTTCGGCAGCAACCGCTTCGGCTCGTGCCACCTTGCTGCGATAATTAATTACAATATCAGCTCCACGTTGGGCCAGTTGGCGGCTAATTTCGGCCCCAATGCCGCGCGAAGCTCCAGTTATCAGGGCAACTTGCCCAACAAAATCCTCTGGCACACACGATCCTTTCATATAGCTCGGTTGGTTTCCCTGGTTGGGAAAAGCTAGCACGATTATACATACTGGTGCAAGCGTCGAAGTTTAATGCGGAGGCGCAGAGCATGGCATGGCTATGGGCTAGAGACTTTTGGCAATAGGAATAGTGTTCGTGCGCTTCGTGTCCTTCGTGGCTAAAAAATGTTCATATCCTGCTCCAAAAGCCCCTAGCCTACAGCCAATAGCCACAGCTATAATCTGCTTGACTTCGGTCAATCTACGATTATGATATTTCAGTACAAGCTTGCTTGGACTAGCCTCATTGAGGCAGAAAGGATGTGTAACCCTTTGTCGATCCAATTCAATCACCTGTTGATTTTCGCTAACGACAAGTACGAATCGGCCTCGTTTCTCACCTCGATCCTCTGTCTCCCCGAAGCTATTCCTGCTGGTTTTTTCCTCGCCGTCGAAATGGAGAATAATGTGATTTTGCATTTTGGCGAGCCGAAAATTCCAATTTTGAGCCAACATTATGCCTTTTTAGTCAGCGATGCAGTTTTTGATGCTAGCCTTGAGCGCATCAAAGACCGTAATATTCTCTTTTGGGCCGACCCACGCAAACAATTGCCGAATGAAATCAACCATGAAAATAATGGTCGCGGTTTCTACTTCTTTGATCCTGCGGGCCATGGGCTTGAGCTGATCACCCATCCCTATATCTGGGAATAACCTTATTTAAATTGAAGTAAATGATTACGCTACGATTCTTGTTATGAAATTCACAATAATCGTAGCGAGGCTGCAACCCTGCAAAGTGGATGACTCGGCTATGCTAAGATGGCATCGAGAGAAACAGCCTAGTCGGCTGTACGCTGCGAAAGGAACATTATGTTGGACTTGCTAGCGTCGAATCCACTATTGCTGCTGTTTGTGGTTGCAGCAATTGGCTATCCTTTAGGGCAATTGAATCTCGGCGGTGTGCGCCTCGGCGTTGCCGCCGTTTTGTTTGTGGGCTTGGCAATTGGCTCGCTTGATGAGCGACTGAAACTGCCCGAAGTGCTGTATCAATTTGGTTTGGTCATGTTTGTCTACACCGTCGGATTGAGCAGCGGGCATCAGTTTTTTCGTTCGTGGCGCAGCAAAGGCTTACGCGATAATCTCTTTATTGGCGGGATGATCGTTGTAGCCTATATTTTTGCAATGCTGGCCCATTCTTTGTTTAGCATCAAACCAACCTTGACGGTCGGCTTGTTTACCGGCACAATCACCAACACGCCAGCCTTGGCAGCGGCGATTGAATATTTGAAATCGGTCTTGCCAGAGCAAGAATTAGCCGCTGTGGTCAACGATCCGGTGGTTGGCTATTCGATTGCTTACCCGATGGGTGTGGTTGGCATGATGTTGGCAATTGTGTTGGTGCAACGCTTGTGGCGCATCGATTATGTTAAAGAATTAGCCTCACGCCACGATTTAGAAGGCAATCACCACGATATTACCAGCCGCACGGTTGAAATTACCAATCCTGAAGCAACTAGCTTGTCGGTTCAAGCCTTGATTGCCAAATATCATTGGTCGATGGTGTTTGGGCGCTATCGCCGTGATGGCCATGTGGCGGTCACGACTGGCGCAACCCAATTTATGCTCGGTGATCATGTGAGCATTGTTGGCTCAATCGATGTGCTCGAGCAAGTTATCGCTGTGCTTGGTCAAGAAACCGAAGATATTTCCAACGATCGGCGTGAGCTTGATTATCGGCGTATGTTTGTTTCAAATTCTAAAATTGTGGGAATTCGGCTGGAGCAGCTGAATTTGCCGCAAGTGTTGGGCGCAACCATTACCCGCATTCGCCGTGGCGATGTGGAAATGTTGCCAACTGCTGATACCCGATTGGAGCTTGGCGACCGCGTGCGGGTGATTGCTCGACGCGCTGATATTCCCCAAGTCAGTCGTTTCTTTGGCGATTCCTACCGCGCCTTGAGTGAAGTTGATATTTTGACCTTCACCTTGGGCTTAGTCATGGGCTTGGTGATTGGTTCGTTGGTCTTGCCATTGCCTGGTGGCGTAAGCATCAAACTTGGCTTTGCTGGCGGGCCATTGGTGGTTTCCTTGATTTTGGGCGCGCTCGATCGTACTGGCCCGTTGGTTTGGAATATGCCCTATAGCACCAACCTGACGCTGCGCCAAATAGGGATTGTGATGTTTTTGGCGGGAGTTGGCACGCGGGCAGGCTACGATTTCGTCAAATTCTTATTCAGTAGTAATGGCTTGCTCTTGTTTGGGGTTGGCGCAGCAATTACCTTTACGATCGCCATGTTGATCTTAACAATTGGCTATAAATTATTGAAAATTCCGATGGGCATTCTTACTGGGATGTTGGCTGGTTTTCAGACCCAACCAGCCTTGTTGAGCTTTGCCGTGCAACAAAGCAATAACGAACTGCCGAACCAAGGCTATGCTGCGGTCTATCCATTAGCATTAATCATCAAAATCATTCTGGCGCAACTGATGCTGATTCAACTGCTATGACAGTGGTTGTCACAAACTAACATATGCTCATGGCAGGCCAAGTACGGTCTGCCATTGCTGTTTGTGAGGTTTGTATGATCTTTGAGTGGAAATACCACTACGGTGAATTGGCCGTAAGCAATTCAGATGGATGGGAGCACTTTAGGGCAGACGATTATCTCATGCGCTTTTATGTCGAAGATGACGACCCAGATCCATGGGAGATTTTTTTCAATGCTTGGCTAGCAGGTGATGATCCATTCTACACCACGGGCATCGTGCTTGATCGCTGGTGGCACTGGGATGATCCGGCTGAGCGCGTGAGCGCTGACTATGTTTTAGCTCAACTTGCCAATGCCCGCGAACGGTTGCCATTATTGAGAGCGCTGTTTGTTGGCAATGTTACTGATAAAAAATGGAATCTTGCTTGGACTACTCAAGGCAATTATGCGCCAATTTTGGCAGCCTATCCCCGGCTTGAATCGTTGGTAATTCGTGGTGGCACTGGCTTTAAGTTTTGGTGCGATTCAACATCAGCAGCTCAAAACCCTCGTTATTCAAACTACAGGGCTATCAGCCAAGGTGGTACGCGAGCTTGCTGCCGCTAATTTACCAGCGCTTGAGCATTTGGAGCTATGGTTGGGCTGCCAGCAATATGGTGGCGATTCAACGGTTGACGATTTGCAACCAATGTTGAATGGTGCAGGCTTTCCAAGCCTAAAAACCTTGGCCTTGCGCAATTGTGACTATGCCGATGATCTGGCTCAAGCGCTTACTAATGCCTCGATTCTTGAACGGATCACAATCCTCGATCTGTCGCTGGGCAATTTGAGTGATGTCGGGGCCGAAGCCTTGTTTGCTAGCCCAGCCATTCGCAAACTCGATACGCTGGTGCTCCATCATCACTATCTGAGCGCTGACATGCTTGATTGCTGGTCGGCGATTGAGCTTGCGGTTGAGGTTAGCTATCAACAATTTGTTGGAGACCATGCGGGCGACAAAGCACGCTCGATTGCTGTGAGCGAATACTTAGCTTAACTGCTGTGACGTTATTTGTCACAAACCAAGCTATGCTTATGACAGACCAATCGAGGCTTGCCATTGCTGTTTGGGAGGTACGGCATGATCGTTGAATGGATCGGCTACTTTGGTGATTCAACCGTCGCTAACTGGGATGGTCAAGAACAATTTGAGCCAATTGATCACCCTGTGCGCCTGCATTTAGAATATGATTATCAAGCCAAAGCCGCTACCCAAACATGGGATGCTTATTTCAATGCTTGGCTTGCCACCGATGAACCGGCCCAAACCACGGGCTTGGTAATTGGCCGTTGGTGGCACGATACAGTTGATCCTGGTGATATTGATGTAGTTTTAGCTAGCATCATCAATGCTCGCGAGAAATTGCCTTTGCTTAAAGCTTTGTTTGTTGGCGATTTCACCTATGAAGAATGGGAAATTTCGTGGATTATCCAAGGCGATTATGCCCCAGTTTTGGCAGCCTACCCGCAGCTTGAATATTTGGTGATTCGCGGTGGCTCTGGTCTAAGTTTTGGCTCGGTTCAGCATCAGCAGCTTAAAGGTTTAATTATTCAGACTGGTGGTTTGGCGGCGCAAGTAGTGCGCGATGTTGCAGCAGCCGATTTTCCGGCGCTTGAGCATTTGGAGCTGTGGTTGGGTAGCGATTACTATGGCGGCGATTCGACGGTGGCTGATTTACAACCAATTTTGCATGGCCAAGGCTTTCCCAGTTTAACTCATTTTAGGCTTGCGCGATTGTGAATATGTCGATGAGCTAGCCCAAGCGCTTGTTAATGCGCCGATTCTTGAGCGGATTGCGAGTCTTGATCTTTCGCTGGGCAATTTGAGCGATGTTGGAGCCGAGGTTTTGTTTGCGAGCGAGGCAATTCGTAGCCTCCTGTTCCTCGATTTGCATCATCATTATATGAGCAACGAAATGCTTGAATGCTGGGATACAATTGGGCTATGGAGCGATGTGAGCGAGCAACAAGTGCCCCAAGAACACGAGGGCGAAGAGTATCGCTATGCCGCAGTTACTGAATAAATGTACAATTGTTGTGCCATTGTTTGGCACAAATCGCCGTGTGCTCATTGCAGGCTAATTCGGGCTTGCAATTGCTGTTTGTGAGGTATGCATGATCTTCGAGTGGATGGGAAATTTTGGCGAATCGACGATCACCAATTGGGATGGACGGGGAAAACTTGCGCCGATTGGTCACCCTGTGCGTTTGCACTTGGACTATAACTATGGCTCGAAAGATCCCGCCCAAACGTGGCACGATTATTTTAATGCTTGGCTGGCGACTGATGAACCTGCTAAAACTACGGGCTTAGTGATTG
The DNA here is from genome assembly GCA_963767035.1 of uncultured Chloroflexia bacterium. Taxonomy (GTDB): domain Bacteria; phylum Chloroflexota; class Chloroflexia; order Chloroflexales; family Herpetosiphonaceae; genus Herpetosiphon. Next base: position 484,057 of record CAVYBW010000001.1, read on the forward strand.
GGCGCTGGTGGCACGATGTGGTCGAAGCTGATGATATTGATGAAGTTTTAGAAAGCATTGTCAATGCACGTGAACGCTTGCCCTTGCTTAAAGCCTTATTCGTCGGCGATTTTACCTATGATGAATGGGAAATTTCATGGATTTTGCAGGGCGATTATGCTGCGGTTCTGGCAGCCTATCCGCAACTTGAGTATTTAGCAATTCGCGGCGGCTCGAACTTGCGGTTTGGTTCGATTCAACATCAACACTTGAAAGCCTTAGTGATTCAGACTGGCGGATTGCCGGTGCAAGTGGCGCGCGACGTGGCCACTGCCGATTTGCCAGCGCTTGAGCATTTGGAGCTGTGGTTGGGCAATGATGAGTATGGTGGCGATTCGACAGTCGATGATCTGCAACCGATTTTAAGTGGCGAGCGTTTTCCAAGCCTAAAAAGCTTGGCTTTACGTGATTGCAAATATGCCGATGCCCTGGCCCAAGCGGTTGTCAAAGCCCCAATGCTTGAACGGATCAGCGTGCTTGATCTTTCGTTGGGCAATCTGAGCGATGCGGGAGCTGAAGTCTTGTTTACCAGCGAAGCGATTCGCAAACTCGAATTTCTTGATTTGCACCACCACTATATGAGCGATGGCATGCGCGATTGCTGGGCAACAATTGAGCTTAAGAGCGATGTCAGCGATCAACAAACTGCTGACGAAGATGGTGACGAAGAGTATCGCTATATCGCCGTTAGCGAGTAAGGAGCACAACAATGGCTCAATTGCCATGGATGTCGGAGCTGGCGCCATCGAATATTGCCGACTGGGATCACCCTAGTGTTTTGCAACCAAGCGGCGTGGTGCATCGTGTTGGGCTTGGCTACGAAGACGATTACGCTAACAAAACCACGTGGAGCGACCGTTTTGCCGATTTCCTAGCCTTGCCAAGCGTCGAAAAAACCACCGGCTTAGTCATTGGCCCGTGGTGGGAGCTTGATGATGGTAATGGCCCTATTGATCATGTGATTGAAACTTTGGTCAGCGCCGCGCCACAATTGCCCAATTTGCGGGCCTTGTTCGTTGGCGATATTACCAGCGAAGAATCGGAAATCTCGTGGATTGAGCAGGATGATCTTTCGCCCTTGCTCTCGGCATTTCCAAAGTTGCAGCATTTGGCAATTCGTGGAGCCAATGGTCTAAGCCTTGGTTCATGCAACCATGCTCAACTCAAAACCTTGGTGATTCAAAGTGGTGGCTTGGCTAATCGGGTGGTGCAAGAGATTTTTCAAGGCAAATTGCCAGCGCTCGAACATTTGGAGTTGTGGCTTGGCTCCGATTGGTATGGTGCTGATGTGACATTGACAGATCTTGAGCGCTTGTTGAATGGCGAGTTATTTCCGCAGCTCAAAGTGCTGGCGCTGCGCGATTGCTCGTTTGCTGATGATTTAGCAATTGCGCTAAGTCAATCGACGATCATCAAGCGGCTTGAGGTGCTTGATCTTTCGTTGGGCAACCTTGGTGACGAAGGAGCCAAAGCGCTGTTGGCTTGCTCGGCGATTAAACAACTGAAATTGCTCGATTTGCACTATCACTATATTGATAACGAGCTGGCCCAGCAATTCAAACAATTGGGCATCGAGGTCGATATTTCCGAGCCACAAGACCCTAATCGCCATGATCGACGCTATATCGCGGTGAGTGAATGATCGTTATTGGCAACCCGAATGATCGGCGGGTTGGGCTTTGGCAGGCGGCTTTAGCCCGTCAAGGCCACCCGCCAGCCCGTGTAATCAGCTATTACGATTTGTTGGCAGGCACGCCTGATCTCAGCACATTGATCGAATCTGGTGCTGTGGTGCGGATAGAATCGCCGGGCAAGGATGAGCAGCTGTATCGTGATATGGTGCGGTTTGCCGCCGAACTAGCGCCTGAGCCAGAGTTTGAGCATTGGCCACACGAGGCTGATTTACCACAAGAACGTGGCCGCTTGTGGGGCAGTCGTCAGTGGTATCGTGGTTATCGCCGCTTATTGAGCCAACTCGATGAGCAATTAACTAGTTTGAATGTGCGCCTGTTGCAACATCCAGCTGATATTGTAGTCATGTTCGATAAAGTGGCGTGTCATGCGCGTTTGGCTGCTGCTGCTGTGCTGGTGCCACGCAGCCTGCCGCAAATCGGCTCGTTTGAGCAATTGCAAACGGCAATGCGAGCGCAGGGCTGGCAGCGGGTGTTTATCAAACTTGCCCATGGCTCAAGTGCTTCGGGCGTAGTGGCCTATCGCACTAATGGCCGCCACATGCAGGCAATTACCACGGTTGAGTTGGTACAAACCAGTGCTGGCTGGCAGTTATACAACTCACGCAGCTTGCGCACCTACACTCAGCTGCGTGAGATTCAACCATTAATTGATGCCTTAGCACAGCAACGGGTGCACGTTGAGGAATGGGTGCCGAAGGCGCGACTGGCTGGCAAGGTTTACGATCTGCGCATGTTGGTGATTGCGGGCAAGGCGCAACATACGGTTGTACGCACCAGTACTTCGCCAATTACCAACCTCCATCTGTTGAATCCACGCGGCGATCTGGCGGCGGTGCAAGCGCAGTTAGGCCCAGCATTTTGGCAGACTGTGCAGCAACAAGCCGAGGCGGCAGCGGCCTGCTTTGGGCGTTCGCTGTATGCCGGAGTTGATTTGCTGATTGCCAACAGCCTAAAACATTGCTTAGTTGGCGAAGTGAATGCTTTTGGCGATTTATTGCCCAATGTTTTGGTCGCTGGGCTTGATAGTTATGAAGCTGAATTAGTGGGGGCGGGGTTAGGGGCTAGGCTTTAGGGATCAGTGGCTAGAGGTCAGGGTTTAGAGGCAGGTATAAAATCCGTGCAAAAAACCGAATTCTCTCTATCTTCTAAAATTCAATTTCTGGCCCCTGACCCCTGAATTCTAACCCCTCGAAAGAATACAATGAAACAATACATTCCAACGCACGATATTGTGCTGTTAACCTTTGATACTTTGCGCTACGATGTGGCGTGTGCCGAGTGGGCGAGTGGTGGCACGCCCACTTTACGGGCGCTGTTGCCGCAAGGCTGGCAGGAGCGGCATAGTCCAGGCTCGTTTACCTATGCCGCCCATCAGGCCATGTTTGCTGGTTTTATGCCAACGCCAGCCATGCCCGGCCCGCATGCTCGCTTATTTGCGGCGCGTTTTGCTGGCAGCGAAACTACGGTTGATCAGACCTTTGTGTTTGATGCACCAGAAATTGTCACGGGCTTGGCGCAGGTTGGCTATCGCACAATTTGCATCGGCGGCGTGGGCTTTTTCAATCGTCAAACCGCCTTGAGTTGTGTCTTGCCCGATTTATTTTCATGAAGCGTATTGGGAGCCGCGTTTGGGCGTGACTGAGCCACGTTCGACTGAGTTTCAAGTGGCCTTGGCAGTCGAGCGTTTGCAGGCAATTCCTGCTGAACAACGGATCTTTTTGTTTATCAATATTTCGGCATTACACCAACCAAATGCGCACTATTTGGCGAGCGCGACTGGCGATACAATAGCGAGCCATGCGGCGGCCTTGCGCTATGCCGATAGCCAGTTGCCAGCCTTATTTAATGCGCTACGGCAGCGCAACCCAACCTTTATGATGCTCTGTTCTGATCATGGCACGGCCTACGGCGAAGATGGTTTTTTTGGTCATCGCCTAGCCCACCCCAGTGTTTGGACCGTGCCCTATGCTGATTGCTGTTTGGAGGAAGCCCATGCATCTGCGTGAATATGCCAATGCTACGCCTTACATGGGCTATAGCTATAGTTACCCGCATAAATCGGCCTATCGCCAGCTCGCGCCGCGTTCGTTGCGCGAAGTTTGGGCTGATGAAGCGCACGAACAATTATTTTTGTATTTGCACATTCCATTTTGCGAGATGCGCTGTGGTTTTTGCAATTTGTTCACGACTACCAATCCGCAGGAAGCGGTGGTGCAGCGCTATTTGGCAACTTTAGAGCTTCAGATGCAAGCGGTGCATAACGAACTTGGCGAGCTGCATTTTAGCCGCATGGCAATTGGTGGCGGTACACCAACCTACTTGAGTGCTAGCGAATTGGAGCAGCTTTTTAGCATGAGCCAGCGCTGGTTAGGCATCGATTCACGGGCGATTCCGCTATCGGTGGAAACCTCGCCTCACACCGCAACCACTGATCGCATGGCGGTTTTGCGCCAAGCAGGGGTTGATCGGGTGAGTATTGGGGTGCAAAGTTTCCTTGATCACGAAGCCCATGCTGCTGGTCGCGCTCAACGCCGCCCTGAAATTGAACAGGCTTTAACCAACATTCGGGCTGCCCAAATTCCCAGTTTAAATATTGATTTGATCTATGGCTTGCCCAACCAAACTGTGGCAACTTGGCTTGAATCGCTGGAAATCGCTTTGCAATGGCAGCCTGAAGAACTCTATTTGTATCCGTTGTATGTGCGGCCATTGACTGGTTTGGATCGGCGTGGCACTGGCTGGGAGCACGATTTGCGCTTGGAATGCTATCGGGCTGGCCGCGAACGCTTGTTAGCCGCAGGCTATCAGCAAATTTCAATGCGCATGTTTCGGGCTGCCCACGCGCCTGATGATAGCCAAGCACCAAGCTATTGTTGCCAAACTGATGGCATGCTGGGCTTGGGCGCTGGCGCTCGTTCGTACACCCGCAAGCTGCATTATTCCAGCGATTATGCGGTGGGAGCTAGCTCGGTGCGCCAAATTATTCAACGCTACAATCAGCGCAGTTTGCTCGATTTGAGCCATGTTGATTATGGTTGTGTTGTTTCGAGCACTGAGCAACGCCGCCGTTTTGTAATTCAATCGTTGTTGCAGGTCAGCGGGCTGGATAGCCAAGCCTATCGATTGCAATTTGGCAGTGATGTCTTGGATGATTTAAGCCAAATCAACCAGTTATTGGAATGTGGTTGGGCTGAATATCACAATGAGATGTATCAGCTAACCCCAGCCGGCTTAGAACGCTCGGATCTGATTGGGCCTTGGCTGTATTCGCCACAGATTCGTCAGCTGAGCGAGGAGTTTATTTTGCGATGAATTTAGCAATTTTGTATCGTGGCCCCTTATCCAGCTGTAATTATGGCTGTAGCTATTGCCCGTTTGCCAAGCATCAAGAAACCGCCGCTGAGCATGCTCACGACGAAGCTGCATTACAACGCTTTGTAGAATGGTCTGCTCAACAAACTAAGCTTCAATTAAGTATTTTCTTCACGCCATGGGGCGAAGCGCTGATTCGGCGGCGCTATCAGCGGGCAATTGTTGAATTGGCGAATCTGCCGCATGTGCAAAAAGTCGCGATTCAGACCAATCTTTCGGCGCGGCTGGATTGGGCCGAGGATTGTCCGAAGCAACGGCTTGGTTTGTGGGCGACCTATCATCCGACCCAAACGCCACGCGAACGATTTTTGGCCCGTTGTCATGAAGCGATTGAGCGTGGTATTCCAATTAGCGTTGGCGTGGTGGGCATGCACGAGCATCAAGCTGAGATTGTGGCCTTGCGCAAACTGCTGCCTCCGCAAATTTACCTCTGGGTGAATGCCTATAAACGCGAGGTTGGCTATTACAGCTCTGAGGAAATTGCCCAACTGACAGCGATTGATCCGCTGTTTCCGCTCAACAATACGCGTCATGTTTCTGCGGGTCGGGCGTGTGCTACGGGCGAAAGCGTGATTTCGGTCGATGGCGATGGCACGATGCGACGGTGTCATTTTGTGCGTGAGCCAATTGGGAGTATTTATGCTGCCGATTGGCAAGCAGCCTTGCAGCCACGAGTTTGTGCTAATGCCACCTGTGGCTGCCACATTGGCTACATTCATATGCCACATTTGGGCTTGCACCAAGTTTTTGGTCAAGGCATGCTCGAACGCATCCCGCAAATTCCGCTTGAGACGTTGGGGTGAATTTAACTACAAAGCGCACGAAGCGCACGAATGATGAGGCTATGGGCTATTGGACCGAGATATGAACATTTTTTAGCCACGAATTTCACGAATTGCACGAACACTATTCCATAGCCCATAGCCTGTAGCCCATAGCCATGCGCCGCTCTGTGCCTTTGAGTTAAAAATCTCTATGCGCTCTGTTCTTAATGGGTTTGCATTGAGCAATGGCTATGTGGTAGCATAGCAAGCACAGTCGAGGCCGACCATGCAAGTAAAGGCACGGGCGGCTTTTTTATCGCACTTCAGCGAAAAGCAGCATGCATGAATGAACAACCGTTACGGATTTTATATTTCGCCTCCGAGGTCGAGCCGTTTGCCCGAACTGGTGGTTTGGCTGAGGTTGCCGCCTCGCTGCCACGGGCGTTGCAGGCGTTGGGTCATGAAGTGATTGTGGCTATGCCGCGCTATGGCCATATTGATCCTACCCGCTGGAAGCTTGAACCAAGTTTGGTTAACCTCACAATTCCCTTGGCCGATGCCAATGAACCAGTCACTTGGTACACCACCAGCTTACCCGATAGCAATGTTCAGGTGTGGATGATTGAAAACCAGCGTTTGTTTGGTCAGCCTGAGGTGTACCTTGGCGATGGCGATGCTGAGCGCTTTGTATTTTGGGCCAAGGCCACGCTTGAAATTGCCCGCGCCCAAGCTTGGCAACCCGATGTGGTGCATTTGAATGATTGGCATGCGGCGATTGTGGCCAACTGGCTGCGCACCTCGTACCGCGATGATAGCTTTTTTTTCAATACTGCCTCGGTTTATACCATTCATACCCTGGCCTATCGCGGCGTGTTTGGTCAACGGGTGCTGGAGATGGCAGGAATTGCCGAATATGGCTATATTGCGCATTCCGATATGCCAAGTTTGCATCGGGTGGTTGATCTGATGAGCCGTGGCATCTATTATGCCGATATGATCAATACGGTCAGCCCGACCCATGCCCGTGAGATATTAACCCCGGCGTTTGGTGAAGGCTTAGATCCATTGCTGCGTGATCGGCGTGATCGGCTGTTTGGGGTCTTGAATGGCATTGACAATCAGCGCTATAATCCTGCTACTGATTCGTACCTTGCCCAACCATTTAGTCACGACGATCTGACTGGCAAACAAGCATGTAAAACGGCGCTCCAACAGCAATTGGGCTTGGAAGTTGATCCAACGAAGCCCTTGTTTTGTTTTATCGGGCGACTGAACGACCAAAAAGGCTTGGGCCTATTAGCCGAAACCATCGAAACATTATTAAGCCATCATCACTTCCAATGTGTGGTTATGGGGACTGGCGAAACGCGCTATCATGAATGGCTCAGTGATTTGCAGCAACGACATCCACAGCAAGTTGCCGTAGCCTTGACCTTCAATGAAGCCCTAGCGCATCAATGTTATGCTGGAAGTGATGTCTTATTAATGCCATCGTTGGTCGAGCCAGGTGGCACGAATCAGTTGATTGCTCAGCGATACGGCTGTTTACCGTTAGTTTGCGCGGTTGGGGGACTAGCCGATACCGTTGAGAATATCAATACCTATGCCGGGACGGGCAACGGGTTTGGGTTTACCCAGCCAGAGAGTCAATCGCTGTATGGCACCATGATGCGTGCTCTAGAGTTGTATCGACACCAAGAACTCTGGCAGGCCGCAGTTAAGCGGGCGATGCACTGTGATTGGTCGTGGGCGCGTTCGGCCCAACGCTACGATGAACTCTATCGACGTGCCCTCGTCAGTCGTGCAGCGCGTCGGCCACGCGCTAGCTATGGAGACGCGAATGAGCGTTCGTGAGTCGCTGTGGACTATGGATTCGTTTGAAGAAGCCTTATTTAGCAATAACCACGGAGGAGCCGTGATCACTCATCTGCCGCGTTTGGTGGCGGGCTTGCCGCCCTCGGTTGCTGCTCTGTGGCGACAACTGTTCCGCGTTGATGTGAGCCATGGCACAATTCATCCACCAGACCGTATGCATGGCTGGATTGAACGCGCTTTTGGCAGTGTCGAAGCCGTATTGCATCAAGAAATTATTCGGGTTACCAACCTCTGGACGCTCGATGGTGCAATTTTTAACCGTATTCGCGGGCTGCGACCACAACAAGGCCGTTATCAATCGGATATTGATCAGATTATCGCTGCCAGTGCTGGTCCTCAGGATGAAGCGGGCTTTTGTACTCCCGAAAGTGGCACCCCCGAAGATCGGTTTGGCCGCGTCCGTGGGCGCTATTGTCTCAGCGCTTCCAACGTGGCCAAATTCGATGGTTGGCATGGAGTGCTGATCTTCGATCAACATAATCCTTTGAATTTCAACCTCGAACGGGTCGAGGATTATATTCAGACCGCTGGGCGTTGGTTCGATGCAGTGCATAGCACCGATCCCCAAGCGATCTATCCGTTCTTTATTTGGAATTGTCTCTGGCGTTCGGGGGCATCGGTCATCCATGGTCATGCCCAAATGTCAGTGTCGCATGGCATGGCCTACCCCAAGGTTGAGTTGCTGCGGCGCACTGCTGAGCAATATCAGACCCAACATCAAGCCAACTATTTCCAAGACGTTTGGCGCGTCCATCGAGCCTTAGGTTTGGGCTTGAATATTCATAGCGACCATACCCATGGCTATGTCTCGCTCACACCAGTTAAGGAAAAAGAGGTGGTGCTGTTTGGCAACGATGTGCAAGAGTTGGCCCAATATCTCTACCATGTGCTTGATTGTTTTGTCACTGAGTTGGGGGTGCAGAGCTTCAATGTGAGCATCACCATGCCGCCACTGACTGATACGCCTGAATCGTGGGCCAATGTGCCAACAATTGTGCGGATTGTTGATCGTGGCGACCCCAACAGCCGTGGCTCGGATATTGGGGCGATGGAACTCTACGCAGCAACGGTGGTTGCCAGCGATCCATTTAACATCGCCAATGCCCTGGCTGGTCGGTTTCCCTAGTTTATAACCTTAAATGCTGTTGCGCCCTGCCCATGCTTAGCACTGGTGCAGGGCGCATTTTTTAGGGCGAATGCTGGTTATTCGGCAAACCACTCGCGCACTTCTTGCGCATGCGCGGCTGCACCCAAAGCAACCATTAATTTGATTCGTGCTTTGACTGGCGAAAGTTGCTGGGCAAACATCACTCCTAATCGTTTGAGATCGTGATATTCGCCAACATAACCATATTCATCGTAGCAAATGCCCTTCAAGCAGCGGGTTGTTACAACTACCGGAATGCGCTTGTTGAGCGCTTCTTGGATGGTTGGCAACCACCATGGCGGCACCCGACCACCACCAAAGGCCGCAATTACAATCCCTTGTGAGTTAGTATCGATGGCTGCACGCAATTGGCGATCGTCGGCTCCTTGGGTGGCATAAATCAAATCGACCCGCTCAGCCAAGCGTGAGCATGGAATGTAGTGGCGACCATTGGGCTGATGATGAATCCGCACGGTTGCCCCAGTCAGGCTGCCAATTGGCCCAAAACCTGGTGCATCGAAAGCATCAACCGTTTGCGAATCGATTTTTTGTACGGTTGACGCTGAGAACAAGCGATCATTAAACGCCACCATAACCCCAAGCCCACGGGTTAGAGGCGATGCGGCAGCGCGAATTGCTCCGGTTAAATTTGTAACCCCATCGTAGCCAACATCAGTGGCAATCCGCATTGAGCCAGTAAACACCACTGGTTTATTCGAATCGATCAATAAATCGCATAAAAAGGCACTTTCTTCCAAGGTATCGGTACCATGGGTCACAACGACGCCATCGGCCTCGCCCAGCAATTGGCTATTGATGCGCTGTGCTAAATCAAGTGCCATGGTTGGGGTAATATGGCTACTTGGCAAGTTGGTAAAATCTTGAAAGCTCACGTTAAATTCGCCGCGCGGCAGCATCGCTGAAAAATCATCGCCTTTGAGCATTGGAACTGCGCCGCTCCATTGCGGTGTACGCTTGGTGGAAATTGTGCCGCCCGTTGTAATAACCACAACGTTGTGCATAGAGTCTCCCTGCCCGAAGGCTGTGAATCGTAAACTGGCTTCAAGTAGTGAGTTTAGTGAAGCTTGCTGTTCACGTCAAGCAAGGATTCAGGGGCATAGGTCAGGTGTTTTGCTCCACGAAGCGCACGAAGGATGGGAAACCGCAGAGCACGCGAAGAGCACGTAAGCAAGCTTAATAACAATCTACGGAGAAACATTTGGGGGTGCTGGGGGATGAAAACCCCCGGCGTTTCCCTCCAGTGGAGGGACGGGAGGGCAGAGAACCCATGAAAGACCAAAGAAGGCGATTTTCACTGCCTAAATTGCAGCAACTTGACATGTGTGCTTGACATAGAAAATTTGTTCTGGTATAGTCAAAATGGGTAACTGAAGCAACTACGAAATGAGGCATTCTAATGGCAACAATTCTCCAAATTCCCTCGCTGCGCGATCAACAAAGCCGTGAAGTTAAGCGCCTGCTCATGAAGCATTTACGCAGCTTTAGCGATACTTTAGAAGTCAATGATGTTGCCCATGTGCCGTTGTACCAGCAATTAGCAGTCAATATTATTTGGAAAGTGCGCATTCCCCCATGCTCGAAGCGCAACATTCGAATTGCCTTCTACTACGATGAATATGGCAACGATCAGCAGCTTTTTATCCCAACCTGGCAAGCCGATCCCGACCCTGCCAGCCGCTTGCAAATTACGGCAGCAGAATATTGGTATAGCTATGTGGCGGCTACCAGCAAGGTTTACATATTACCTGTGGCCCAACTGCGGCCATGGTTTAATCAACATAGCCAGCATTTGCCAGCCCACGAAGTGATGCACCAACTGCCAGAACAACCAGCTTCGATTCAAGCGGTTGGACGCTTTGTGCCAACGCAACGCCTACTGCGCGAGCTAGACGAACTTGAGATTTGGCCACTTAATCGCTTGCAGCCGAGCAAACGGGTCGCGTAGCTCGGCTGCACATTCTCCAATAATAACAACTAGGCTAATTTGCCAACTTGATCTTGAATTTGCCCAATCGCTGCATCGCGTAAGCCTTGGGCAATTCCACGATCAGACAAGTTGCTGGCGAGGGCAAAGATGGTGCTAGCCCGAAGCACTTCGCTGGAAATATCCCGCCATGGAACTGGTTGCGGCTTATCGCTATATTGATCAAGCAGTTGTTCGAGCGACCATGGGCCGGGCCATGGGAACGGCCAGCGTGGGCAAAGATCATCGCCATCTTCCCAGCCAACCAAATTACCACTATAACTGCTCATTTTGCGAGCACTGGCCTTGACTTGTACAATAATTGCTTTACTGCGCGCGAGGCCAAGGTTGGTATTGCTCATCGTTTGACCAAGCCCAAAATTAATCAGGCCTTTGGCCAAATTGCCAAGTTCAAGCACTGGCTGCGGAGTAGGAATCCCCGTCCGGCGAATTGGCGGCCATGGCCATGGCCACCATGGTGGGCAAAGATCGTCGCCTGGCTCCCACGCGGCAAAGCTATTTGAGCGTTTCAAGGCTACAAAATGGCTGCGGATTTCGCTCCGCGCCAAGCGCAAATTTTCGGCTTGCAAGGCTTGATCACCATATTGGAAGGCGATATTAAAGGCATCGAGGCTGCGATGTAGGTCTAAAACGACCAAACCACCAGCGGGAATGCGATCGATTGGGGTAAATAGCTGATCTTTGAGCCGCCACCAGGGGCGTGGCCACCACCAAGGGCGTGGTTCGTAGTCGTCGTCGGGATTGGGTGTATAGCTCAGGCTATTGACCGAATCACTGGCATTTGATAAACCAGTCACATTTTTTTCAAGGTCGGCGAGGGCAAAATCGTAGACTTTTTTGGCAAATGTCAGATCGCTGGCAACCGCACTCATTGCCAACAAGGTCAATGAACGAAAGGCCCGCCGCGCATATTGGGCACTAGCAGGAATTTCTCCGCCAGCTGCGATGGTATTATCGCTGCTCACTGGTCTGGTACTAGCTGAGGCCTGATCGATGGCCCCAATTGCACCAGCGGTTGCCAATGCAGCCAAGCCACTATTGCGCAAAAACGCGCGCCGTGAACTTGCTTGATTGCCAATATCGTCAAACTGATCATTAATCCCCATTGAAATCCTCCTGACGAACGAACTTAACTCTTCGATGCCATGAAGACGCAATGGGGATTGACTGCCTTTCCTTGGGAACTCGATTTAGCTGCGATTAAAGAAGCGTTTGAGCTTCTGACCAGCTTTGTTGAATTGGGCTTGAAGCGCAAAACTCTGCTTAACCGACTGTGGCAGGTGCTCAGTCCAGTAGTGGGTAGTTTTGGCTACAACCGTAATCACGCTTTTGATTTCGCTTTTGAGCCTAAAATCTTGGTGAATTGGCACCCAAAGTTGCTGGCCATTGGCTTGCGCCGCCACATGTTCTTGCTTAATTGCGCCAGCCAGCCATTGGGCTTGACCAACAAACGGGCATTCAATCGCCAGCCATGCCGGCGGCTTCGCTAATATGGGCGCTCAAGCCACTGACCTCGTAAATGCCGCGACATAGCTCGGCATAGACCTGCATATAGTTGGGGTGCTGCGGATTTGCATTAATTTGAATTGGAATGCTGGCTTCTGCAGCGCGATGCGGCGGGCCGCCCTCAAGCGCCAAACCGCAAAAGCTTTCCCACATATTGGCCCAATCGACCTCGCCATCTTCCCGATATTTGATGGAGGCGGCGGCCATTGGTTGTTGCTCTGTCATCACTCGCTTCCTTGCATTGTATGAATCCGTGACACGCTATCTTAACTTAATTCTCGACCACAAGCATCGTATATAATGGTGAGGCTGTTCGCTGTGTGCCATCAGTTAAGGAGTATTTGTGCAATGACGCACCCTGAGCTTGATCCAACGACAATCCAGTTGTTGAATGCTGCCCATACCTACACTGGAATTCCCGCCTCAACGGTTCAAACGCCATGGCATTCGCTGGCTGAGCTGTTGCAGGCGCGTGCGGCGAGCGATGCTCAACGCGAGTTTTTGGCCTATTTCAACGATTATGCAGGCGAAGAAATTCGTTGGAGTTATGCCGAATTGTTTGAGCGCGCGGTCCGAATTGCGAATTTATTAACTACAGTGTATGGGGTGCGCCATGGTGAGCGGGTCGCTACGTTGGCTTATAATCACCCCGACACAGTGGCGATTTATGCAGCCTGTTGGCTCATCGGGGCGACAATTGCGCCGCAAAATGTCGGTGAAGATGATCAACGGATTGGCTTTATTTTGGGCAATGCAGCTGTGCGGGTGGTGCTCGCGCGGCCCGAATATCTCGAACGCGCCACCATTATTAGCAACCATGCCGCAGGCGTTGAGCATGTTGTGGCCTTGGATACTGCTTTTGAGCAAGCGCTGGCTGATCAATCGCCAAGCTTTGAACCAATCCAAGCTCCAAGCCTTGATGATGAAGCATTGTTGGTCTATACCTCGGGCACAACTGGCGCTCCTAAGGGCGTGCAACTGAGCCATTATAATTTGCTGGCTGATTGCACAGGGATTATGCGCTGGCATGGCATCGCTGCCGATAGCCGTTTGATGGCGATTTTGCCAATCCATCATGTTAATGGAATTGTAGTTACACTCGTTACGCCGCTTTTGGCCCAAGCCTCGGTGGTGCTGAATCGGGCGTTCAGTGCTGGTACGTTTTGGCAACGCATTGCCAACGAACGAGTGCAGATCGTCTCGGTGGTGCCGACGATTTTGCAATATTTATGCGAGGGCAAGCCAGAGCATAGCCAATTTGAGCGCAGCCAGTTGCGCTACGTGATTTGTGGCGCTGGCACGTTGCCGGTGGCACAGGCCAAGCGCTTTTATGATCAATTTGGCGTGCGGGTGCTCCACGGCTATGGGCTTTCGGAAACCACCTGTTATTCTTGTTTCTTGCCAACCAACCTGAGCGATGCCGAATATCGCCATTGGATGGAAGATTTTGGCTATCCGAGCATTGGGGTGGCAATCTGGCCAAATGAAATGGCGATCCACGATCCCCAAGGCCATGCTTTATCCGAGGGCGAGCGTGGCGAGATTGTGATTCGCGGCCATAACGTGATGATGAGCTATTTCAACCGCCCCGATGCCAATGCTGAAGCCTTTCGATATGGCTGGTTTCGCTCTGGCGACGAAGGCTTTTACCAATGGGATGCCCAAGGTCGTCAATTTTTGTTCATCACCGGTCGGCTCAAAGAACTGATCAATCGCGGTGGGGTAAAATATAGCCCATTTGAGATTGAGGAAGTGCTGTTGGCTGTGCCTGGAGTGCGCACCGCCTTGGCAATTGCCTTCCCAAATAATTGGTATGGCGAGGAAGTTGGAGCCTACATTGTGCCCGAAGCTGGGGCGCAACTTGATGCCAACGTGATTTTAGCCCATTGTCGTGCCCAGATGCCCTTTGCGAAATGCCCAAAAGTCGTGGTCTTTGGCACGGAAATTCCGGTAACGGCAACGGGCAAATATCAGCGCTTGCGCTTGCAAGAGCTTTTTGCCGATTGGAATGACAGCCAGTTTCGTGAGTAGTGGCTGCTGTAGTTGAGGATGCTATGAGCCGAATTGCCCAAACCTTTGAACGCCTTGCCAGCCAAGGTCGGACTGCCCTAATGCCGTTTTTGACGATTGGCTATCCTGAGCGGGATTCAGCCCTGAGTTTAGCCCAAGCCTTGGTGGCTGGCGGCGCGGATATGCTTGAGCTTGGCATGCCGTTTTCCGACCCGTTGGCCGATGGTGCGACGATTCAACGCACAACCGATATTGCCCTTGCCAATGGGGTTGATATTGAATTTTGCTTGGAAACCGTGCGTCAACTCCGCGCCGCTGGCCTGAACATTCCGTTATTGTTGATGGGCTATTTCAATCCTATGTTTCAATATGGGGTTGAGCGGTTTGTGGCAGCGGCCAAGGCGACTGGCGCCGATGGTTTTATCGTGCCCGATTTGCCGCCTGAGGAAGCCGATCAGTTTCATGCGGCCACCAAAGCCCATGAACTCGATTTGGTATTTTTATTGGCACCAACCTCGACTGATGCGCGGATTGCCAAAATTGCCAGCCTCTCATCGGGCTTTATCTACTGTGTAGCCTTGCGCGGGGTAACTGGTGCCCGTGCTGCCTTGGCCGACGATTTGGGCGAATTTTTGCAACGTGTGCGCCAACATAGCCAATTGCCGCGAGCGGTCGGCTTTGGCATCTCCAAACCTGAGCATGTGGCTTCGGTCGCGAAAATGGCCGAAGGCGCAATTTGTGCCAGCGCTTTGCTCGATTACATTGGTAGCTTGCCCGCTGAACAACGGGCTGCTGGCGCTCAACAATTTATTCAGACCCTACGTGATGCCGCCGATCAAGCCAATGGCTATCAGCCATAATCAGATTCCCTCACCCTCCAACCTTCTCTCCCGCCCAGCGAGTGAGGGGAGCAAATGCCAAAAGCCCCGCGCCCGCGCCGCGGGAGAGGGGTTGGGGTGAGGGGAATTCAGTTGATCACTGCGTTAATTGAGGTTTCAAGGCTTGATGCAACCACCAGTGTAGTCCCCAACATCAGTCCAATTTCGGCAATCAGCGCCAGCAACAATTCGCTGATGAACAAGACATCGAAATTATTAGCGCTCAATCGCAGCAACCCTCCAACAATAAATGCGCTAAAAATCGTTTGTAGCACGAGTCGATATTTGACTAAATCACGCACTGCCAGCAGGATGCAAACGCCCAATGTGCCAAAAACGCCTGCCAAAAAACGAAAATGGCTATCTTGCACGTTATAACGCAGATTGTTTGGATCGGCAAGCTGTGGCGGCACACCCTGCCAACCTAACGTCTCAAATCCGCCAACGCCAAAATCGATGCTAATGTACAAACTATACAAACCTACCAACACCAACACGATCTTTAAGCCAATCAAGCTTGCTCGTTGCATTAATGTCACTCCACATTGTAATTAATGCTGCCACAATACAAGTTGCCGTAGGGTTAACTGCAAGCCTTTGTCATAACTGTTCATTTTTGATGGCAATCTAGCCGTTGAGACTGCTCAGCAACAATCGTTTTTTGCCGAGTTGATACGTATGATCGCCAGATATAAGTTGTTGATCGGCAAATCTAAAGCGCCAACGGCGAGCTGGCTGGTCTGGTTGGGTTAGCCAAACTGTTTGTTGAGTTGGCTCAAATACTAAGGCCAATTGGGTTGGATAATCACCTGAAGTTTGCCTGGTTGCTGCCAAGATTTCAAAAGCTTGTTCAAGATCTGGCTGCTGCTTCATCAATAAGTGCTGACAGGTTAGATAGCGCTCGGCGCTTGGTTGTTGGGAAAGACTGGCTACAGGCGTAGTATGTAACGAAAAGTTGGTCTGAATAAGTTGCTGATCGTGCTGAACCAAACCAGTTTGCCCTGGCTCTAAAATGCCAATTTGGCCCTGCTCATCGCGCACTAAGCTATGCACGCTGTGGTTGGGCACATTGACAATCTGTTGGGTTTGCAGCGCAGCCAGATCGATCGTGCCAGCCAGAAATTGCCCAAAAACCTTCAGCATATGCACAACATCTTTGCTGCGGCGATAGACTCCTACAGCGCTGGCAGCTAGCATTTGCAAATTTATAAAGCGGCCTGTGCTGGTCATGCCGATTGCTGGCAACCACTGGCCTTGCGCCGATTGCACGATTACTAATTGCTGTGGGTTGGGCATACTGAAGCCGATGGGTCGGGAGCTAATATCAAAGTTCATCGCTACTAAGGCTTGGGTTTGGTTAATTGCAAAACTGGTACACATACATCCTCAACCTATAAAATGATTAAGCATGTTGTAGCGCAAAATGCTGGCACTGCCAATCGTACCTGCACCTGATTAGATCAGGCTGTTGGTGGTTTCCGTATGACTTTGGCAGTGCCAGAAACCTGATACTGATCTCCGTTAATCCCATAAACCTTTTGTACCAAAATCAACTAAAATCGTCATGAGTTGACCATGCTGAAGCTGCAAATATACCTGTTCAGAGGTTTTGATCCATTGGGTTGGTTCGGTTGACATCTGGGTTGGAGCGATCGTTAAGCGAATTAATCGCCGTGCTTGGTTTGTTTCAATCACCACTGGCGTTGTAACAAATCGCTCGGATGCTTGGGGTTTGCCAAATCGAACTCCACCGTGCTTAGCTGCATTTGGGATTGCAAGCTGAATTGCACACCCATTAGGAATGGTTGGGTTGAACTACTCCTTCGAATATGATTGAGAGGCCTTCTTTGAGTCCAACGGGTTTTCGTCCGAGCAGAGTTTCCAATGTTGATGAAACTTGATCTTCTTGACCAAGCCTGATATCAGTCATAAACCCAATGATCCGTTGAATTACTTGATTATCCAGACCTCGCTGCTTCAGGTTTGCGGCAAATGCCGACCCTTCGATCGGGCTATAGGCAATCGTTTTCTCCGTCAGTTCGGAGAGGTACTGAGCCACATCAGCAAATGACCAAGTTTCACTTCCAGTAAGTGCATAGATCTGGCTTTCATTGCTCATTCGAACAAGTGCATTGGCCATAGCCTCTCCTTGCTCACTGCGCAGCGCAAACGCAACTTTACCATCGCCTGCAGGAAGCGTAATGCCGCGTTCAAAGCCGCGTGCTCCGCCAATAAATTGCGGAATTGCATCCATATACAAGCTATTGCGAAATATCGTATAGGCCAGGCCGCTGGCTTTAATCGCATCTTCGGTCTGAAAATGCTCATGCATCAGTGTATTTGCGAGGGTCTCAGGATTGCGTAAGTTCCTGCTGGTATAGGCGATTCGTTTGACCCGCGCTTTTTTTGCTGCATCCACGACATTTTGATGTTGTTGAACCCGTTTGCCTTCTTCGGTTCCCGAGATCAGCAGCACTGTATCGATACCTTGCATTGCCCGATCAAGCGAATCGAGATCATCATAGCTGCCAATTCGAATATCCAGACCTTGGGCTTGGAGTTGGGTAGCTTTGGTTGGATTCCGCACGAAAGCGGCTATCTGGCTGCTGGGTAGTTGGCATAAAAGTGTA
This sequence comes from uncultured Chloroflexia bacterium, assembly GCA_963767035.1. Classification (GTDB taxonomy): domain Bacteria; phylum Chloroflexota; class Chloroflexia; order Chloroflexales; family Herpetosiphonaceae; genus Herpetosiphon. Next base: position 501,977 of record CAVYBW010000001.1, read on the forward strand.
GTGATGACTGCTGTCGCGATCTGTCCGGTTGCCCCTGTTACCAAAATCATAGCTTCTCCGATAAAAGTAGTGTTATCGATGATAACTATATCATGGTATCTTTGATAATTCAATCACTGTTAGCATTTTTATGCTATCATTGCTACTATGGAAGATTCTGAAACTACCCCTAACTTAAATTCACACGATCGAATTATTCGGGTTACGGCTAGCTTGCTTGCCCATGGCGGCCTTGAGAGTGTGTCAACCCGTGCTGTCGCCGAAGCTGCCGGGGTTCAGGTGCCAATTATTTATCGGCTTTTCGGTGATATGCGTGGTCTGCTGAATGCCGTTGTTAGCCATGGGTTTGAGGTCTATCTTGCGAGCAAACGGGAACGGATAGTGCATCATGATCCTGTTGAGGAAATTCGGCATGGATGGGATATGCATGTGGAGTTTGGGTTGCTTAACCCTGCCTTGTATCGCCTGATGTATGGCGAGCCACAGCCAAGCAAGGAGGTTCCGGCTGCGCTCAAGGCTTTTGCTATTTTGCGCGAACGGGTAACCAATATTGCTGCGACAGGGCGCTTGATGGTCGATGTTGAGTCCGCAGCCCAAATGCTGCATGCTGCCTGTCGTGGTGTGACATTCAGTTTGCTCGAAATGGATTCGGACACACGCGATCCCACGCTTTCGACCCGTGTTCGTGAAGCTATATTAAATGCCATCACACGAGCGACAGACCCCAACAAGATAGATGAAACGACGAACACCACAAGCCATATTATCAGCATGGCAGTGGCGCTCAAGGCTCTGCTGCCGAACAGCTATATGTTGACTTCAGGCGAGCGTGCGTTACTAACCGAGTGGCTTGATCGGCTCAGCATAAGTCGTTGATTCATCCAAACCTTTTAAATGTGCATTCCCCGAACAACGTCAAACCAGCGGGGTGGCTTGATGAGTTGAGGGAATGCATTGCATTTAAGCACAAATTGCTAGGCCAAGGCTTCGGCTGCTGCTCGTCCGGCGGTGCGGCCCGAGAAAATACAGCCGCCAAGGAAGGTGCCTTCGAGCGAACGATAACCATGCATACCACCGCCACCAAAGCCAGCCACCTCGCCAGCAGCATACAACCCACTGATCGGCTGACCGTCCTTGCCAATTACCCGCGCCGAAAGATCGGTTTGCAGGCCACCTAAGCTTTTGCGGGTCAGAATATTCAAGCGTACTGCAATCAACGGCCCGGCGCTACGATCCAAAATTTGGTGTGGTTTGGCCACCCGAATTAATTTATCGCCAAGGTAGTTGCGTGCGCCGCGCAGGGCTGTAATTTGCATATCTTTGGTAAATGGGTTGATAATTTCGCGGTCGCGGGCTTGGATTTCGCGCTCAATCGCCGCTGGATCAAGCAATGGTTCAGCGGTTAAGCTGTTCATGCCTTTGATCAAATCAGCCAAGTTATCGCGCACAACGAAATCAGCACCGTGGCGTTTGAAGGCCTCGACTGGGGCTGTTGCCCCGGGTAACACGCGCCCTAACACTTGGCGCACGCTTTTGTTGGTCAAATCGGGGTTTTGTTCCGAGCCAGAGAGCGCAAATTCTTTTTCGATAATTTTCTGAGTCAGAATAAACCAGCTATAATCGTAGCCTGTGTGCATCAGATGTTTGAGCGTGCCAAGGCTATCGAAGCCAGGAAAGAGTGGCACTGGCAAGCGCTGGCCAAGCGCATCGAACCACAACGACGATGGCCCCGGCAAAATCCGAATGCCATGGTCGGTCCAAATTGGCTTCCAGTTTTGCAAGCCTTCGGTATAGTGCCACATGCGATCGGGGTTGATAATTGTGCCACCAGCGGCCTCAGTAATTGCCAACATCCGACCATCAACATAATCGGGAACGCCAGCAACCATGGTTTTAGGCGCTTGGCCAAGCCGTTCGGGCCAATTTTTGCGCACTAAATCGTGATTCGCGCCAATCCCGCCGGAGGTCACAATCACTGCCTGAGCCTGAAATTTGAAACTACCAACAACTTTACGCGAGCTTGGCACGCCACGCGCCAAACTGCTTGGCTCTAAAATATCGCCCTCGATGCCGCAAACTGTCCCACCATTGAGCAATAATTGATTGACCCGATGGCGAAATTTGAACGTGATCACGCCACGTTGAGCCGCTGCTCGCACTCGGCGTTCGAATGGTGCGACCACGCCGGGGCCAGTGCCCCACGTGATATGAAAGCGTGGTACCGAATTGCCATGACCGATTGCGCCATAGCCACCGCGTTCAGCCCAACCAACGACTGGAAAAAACCGCATGCCTTGATCGTAGAGCCATTGACGTTTTTCGCCAGCAGCAAAGGCCAAATAGACCTCGGCCCATTTGCGCGGCCAATAATCCTCAGGCCGATCAAACGCGGCGGTTCCAAGCCAATCTTGCAAAGCGAGTTCATAGGAATCTTTGATTTTGAGGCGACGTTGTTCTGGGGAATCGACGAGAAAAAGCCCACCAAACGACCAAAATGCTTGACCACCAAGATTCTGCTCGGATTCTTGATCGACCAAGATGACTTTTTTGCCAGCATCGGCTAATTCGGCAGCGGCAACTAGCCCAGCCAAACCTGCTCCAACAATGACCACATCGGCATCATAGTGCATGCGCGCTCCATTCTGCTGCATTAGGTATTTGGTTGATTATACGCGATTTTGCCAGCTATCAACAGCACCAGCAAGCCGCTGATTTACCTAAATTTGTACGCTGAATAGGCACAATCGCCGATTATCGGCAACAAACAATAATCGATTCGCGATCAACGCTAATATCCAGATAGAAAATAAAATCGTATTTCAACATTGCTTGAAATTGGTTAATTAAAATTATTATAGCGCTAGAATAAAAATACAATCGCATTAATTATTTGACATGGCCTATTAGGCAAGATATACTTCCGGCTGATAAAAACTGTTTTTTCAGATAAAATAGTTTTTACGTTTGAATTAATACTTGCCATAACGTGCTCAATTAGCGAGTACGTTGGCCTAAGGAGTAGCTTGTGAAACTTGTGCGTTCTTTGATGCTGTTGCTCTGTCTGAGCATGGTCATTGCAGCTTGTGGCGGGGCAACCACCCCAACGGCTGTACCAGCAGCACCAACCACCGCAGCAGCAACCCCAACCAGCGCTAGCGCAGCCGAGGCTACCGCTACCGTCGAAGTAACCGCCGTTGCTGAGGTTTCGCCAACCGTACCAACTACAACCACCACTGCGCCTGCTGGCGGCAGTTTGGTGGTTTATTCAGGCCGTTCAGAAAGCTTAGTTGCTCCCTTGTTGGCGCTGTTTACCAAAGAAACTGGGATTGCCGTCGAAGTGCGCTATGGCGACACTGCCGAAATGGCCGCCCAAATTCTTGAAGAAGGCGAAAATAGCCCTGCCGATGTGTTTTTTGGCCAAGATGCTGGCGCATTGGGTGCGTTAGCGATCGTTTTGTCCAACTCGATAGCAGTTTGTTGGGCTTGGTTGATCCTCGCTTTGCCTCAAGCGAAGGCACATGGGTCGGCGCTTCAGGTCGCGCTCGGGTCTTGGTTTATAACACCGATGTATTAACCAGCACCGATTTGCCCGCTTCGATTCTCGATTTGACCAAACCAGAATGGAAAGGTCGGGTCGCTTGGGCTCCAACCAACGGTTCATTGCAAGCATTCGTCACCGCGTTGCGCGTCAGCCAAGGCGAAGAAGTTGCCAAACAATGGCTCGAAGGCATGATCGCCAACGATGTCAAAGTCTATGAATCGAATTCGGCAATTGTTAAAGCCGTTGCCAATGGCGAAGTTGATACCGGTTTGGTCAATCACTACTATCTGTTTGCCTTGCAAAAAGAGCAACCAGCTGCCAAAGCTGCCAACCACTACTTCAGCAATGGCGATATTGGCTCATTGGTCAATGTTGCTGGTGTTGGTGTGCTGAAAACTGCCAAGAACCCCGAAGCGGCTCAATTATTTGCAAGTTTCCTCTTGGATATTCCTGCTCAGCTCTACTTTGCTGAAAAAACCAATGAATATCCCTTGGCTGCTGGCATTCCAACCAATCCAGCGATCAAGCCGTTGAGCGAAATCACCACCCCAAACATCGATCTTAGCAACTTGAAAGATTTGCAGGGAACCTTAGAGTTGTTGCAAGATGTTGGCGCTATTCAATAGTACGTTGCCCTCAGGCTTGTGCTTGGGAAATTAATTGTTGGCACTATGCTCTTTAAACGTCTGCGATTCAACAAAGCCACGCCGTTGGCCAGCACTGTTTCTAACGATCAGTGCTGGCCTAATTGCGTTAAATTATGCTTTTGCCAGTTGGTTATTTGTTGCTGCGCACCAGCGAGGCGGGGCCTGCGGCATGGGACCAACTCCAACGCCCAACCACTCTGCGCGTGTTTACAGGCTCGGCTTTGCTGGCGATCACGGTCACTGCTGGCTCGCTGCTGATCGGCCTACCCTTGGCGTGGCTGACCACCCACACCAATTTACCTGGCGCACGGATTTGGTTGACTTTAATTATGCTACCAATGGCGATTCCATCATATATTGGGGCATGGGCAATTATTGCCGTGCTTGGGCCGCGCGGCTTGTTGCAACAATGGCTGGCACCCTTGGGCGTTGAACGCTTGCCCGAAGTCTATGGATTTTGGGGCGCAGCCGGCGCGCTGATTCTGTTTGGCTATCCCTATATTGTGTTGAATGTACGGGTAGCCTTGCGCAAACTCGACCCAGCTTTGGAAGAAGCCGCACGCTCGCTTGGCCAGCGTTCAGGCCAAATTTTCTGGCGCATCACGCTACCACAGTTGCGCCCAGCGCTGGCTGCTGGCAGTTTGTTGGTCGTATTGTATGCGTTGAGTGATTTCGGCGCAGTTTCGTTATTACGCTACAATTCGTTTACCCGCGCGATTTACCTGCAATATCGCGCCTCATTCGATCGCACTGGCGCGGCGGTGTTATCGCTGCTGCTGGTTGGCTTGGCCTGCGGCTTATTGGCCGCCGAAGCGTTAAGTCGTGGCCGAGCGCGCTATTATCGATCATCGGCGGGCGTTAGTCGTCAAGCCAAAGTAGTTGAACTTGGGTTTTGGCGCTGGCCAGCATTAATCTTTTGTTCAATTGTGGTGGTGTTTGCCGTTGTTTTGCCAATTGTGGCGATTATAGCGTGGTTGATTATCGGGCATGCGGGCAGGCCAAGCTTGGAATTTGCAGTTTGCTGATTTCGGTAATTCACTGTTAGCCGCCAGTTTAGCGGCGCTGGTAACAATTATTTTGGCCTTTCCAGTGGTGTTTTTGGCGGTGCGCTATCCCAGCCGTTTGACTAGCCTAATCGAGCGAGCAACCTATGTTGGCTATGCGTTGCCTGGGATTGTGGTGGCATTGGCTTTGGTTTTTTGGGGAGCTAACTATTTGCCATGGGCCTACCAAAGTTTGGGCTTGCTCATTTTGGCCTATGCTGTACGCTTTTTGCCCCAAGCGATTGGTAGTTTGCGCACCAGTTTATTACAAATCAACCCGCGTTTAGAAGAAGCTGGGCGCTCGTTGGGCCAACCGGCATGGCGTGTGGTGTTGAACATTACCTTGCCTTTACTCCGGCCTGGAATTATTACCGGGGCCGCCTTGGTGTTTCTTTCGACCTTGAAAGAATTACCAGCGACTTTGCTTTTGGGGCCGACTGGCTTTCATACCTTAGCAACCGATATTTGGAACAACACTGCCGAATTGCGTTTTTCGCAAACCGCTCTACCAGCGTTATTATTGATGCTTGCCGCAGGTGGATCGTTGGCACTACTGCTGGCTAATGAACCCAAAACGTGAGAGCACACCTATGAATGAACCGATCAACTTGGCGATCAATTGCCATGGCGTGAGCAAAACCTTCAATACAACCAAGGTTTTGGATCAAGTCGATTTTCAGTTGCCACGTGGCAGTTTGGGTGCGTTGCTTGGCCCGTCGGGCTGTGGCAAAACAACCCTTCTACGCTTAATTGCTGGCTTCGAAACGCTCGATCAAGGCCAGATTTGGCTTGGCGGGCGCGAGATTGCCAGTGCTCAAGCCCATGTTCCAACCGAGCAACGCCAAATTGGCATGGTCTTTCAAGAATATGCCTTGTTTCCACATTTAACGGTTAGCCAGAATATTGGCTATGGTTTGGGTCGTCACGCGCGTCAGCAGCGTATCGACGAATTGCTCGAATTGGTTGGGCTGGTGGGCTTGGGCCAACGGATGCCGCATGAGCTTTCAGGTGGCCAGCAGCAACGGGTGGCTTTGGCCCGTGCTTTGGCGCCAAAACCGCAATTATTGCTGCTCGATGAGCCGTTTTCCAATCTTGATGCAGGTTTGCGTAATCAAGTGAGGACTGCAACCAAGCAGATTTTGCGCCAGGTTGGGGCGACAGCGCTGTTTGTGACCCATGATCAAGAGGAAGCTCTGAGTTTGGCTGATCAAGTAACTGTGATGCTTGGTGGAAAGGTCATGCAAAGTGCCAGCCCGCACGAAGTCTATTTGCGGCCAACCAGCCAAGCGGTAGCGCAATTTGTGGGCGCGGCCAACTTTTTACCTGGAATTGCCCGCGAAAATAGCGTCGAATGTGGCTTGGGTCAATTATTGTTAACTAAACCTCTGCATGGCCCAGTAACCATTATGATTCGGCCTGAAGCACTGCATCTCGTACCTGATTCAACCGGACGTGGCCAGATTCTAGGCCAGCGTTTTTATGGTCACAATCAACTGCTTGATCTGCAAATTGGCGATTTGCGCTTGGCGGCGCGAACTGGGCCACGGCTCGATCTTGCGCCAACAATGCGTATAACCGTGAATGTCCAAGGGCCAGTCGTTGCATTTCAGTCCGCATAATTCCTAGTAACGTTGTTGACGCAGTTCACCTAATTGTGTTTCAGCTTGATTGATCCAATGATCAAAGTATTTACTCCGCAGAATTTTAACATTGGCTTTGGCATGCTCAAGAACCGCTGCGGCTGCTTCAACCTGCTTGGTTACCCATAAAACATCATACAAATACATTAAATTTAATGTCATTCCGTGTAAATCATTATTAGCGCGTGTATACGCCAACGCTTCATTTAATGCATCAATTGCCTCATCAGTTTGATTAACTGCGCGTAATGAAGCTGCATAATTGCCCAAAGCGATTGATAACTTCTGCTGGTCTTTGACTAAACGAAAGGCATCAATCGCTTTTTGATACATAGGTAGCGATTTATCTGGGCTACCATCCAAACGAAAAAGATTACCAATATTGTTATATACTCTACCAATGTCAATATACATTTCATATCTTTTGTAAATCTCTAAACTTTTTCGAAAATAATGAAGTGCAATATCATTAATAATTAATCTATAGATAATTCCTAAACGATTATATATATCTGCAATAAACAAAGCCTCATCTGGATAATTTTTTGCTATTTCTATTGATTTTTTTAAAAATACAATTAATATATCACTATATTCGATATTTTGATTCCAAAAATACTCATGAAATAGTATATAATTGTAGAGTATCTTTGCATAAAAAATATCATGCTGACGATGATTGGAATCAATAACTTTCTTACACCAATCTAAACCTTCGTTAAAATAATTCTTTTTAATCCAATAAGGAATAATCGAATAGACAATTTGATTTAATCGATGATCGTATATCGGTTGATCTAACCATTGTAATATTTGCAAAATATGCGGATAATAGAGCTGAATTTGTTCGAACCATTGTTCTTTATTCGAATCAGTATGCGGATTTGCTTGCAAATAGTGATGCAGGTAGTTAATGATTGATTGTTGGATTGTTGCTAAATTCTGTACGCCGCCGAGTTGTTGCTGGGCATAATCGCGAATTGTTTCCAACATCATATAGGCTGATACGTTGTTAATTGATATCCTTTTTAAAAACTGATGCTCGCTCAACAGATGCATCTGTTGATCAATATAATCTTGACTAAATTGTGGAAAAAGAGCATACGTCAGTTCAAGATTCCATGGGGCTTGAAAAATGCCTAAGTGATTGAAAATATATTTGGTTTCTGGCTTCAGCAGTTGATAACTCCACTCTAAAGCTGCATATAAGGTTTGATGCCGATACTCTGCATCATTGGTACTATTGGTTAATAATTCAAAGCGCTTATTTAATCCAACAACAATTTCATCAGGAGTTAAGCGATTGCAATGACCAGCAGCAAATTCAATCGCTAGCGGAATGCCATCAAGTTTATGGCAAATAGCTTGAATCAGAGCAAGATTGTGTTGATTAATTTGAAAAAAAGGATTAATTGCTTGTGCTCGGCTAACAAAAAGCCTTAAACTGTCAAAATTATCGATATCGCTGATAGCTAATTGGGTTTGCGGATCAGCAAAACTAAGATTTTGAATTGGCAGCACATGTTCACCATAAAGATTTAAACGTACACGACTAGTTGCAATGATTTTCAAGTTTGATGTTTGGCGCAATAATCGACTAAGCATTGGTGCAATGCTTAAGATATGCTCAAGATTGTCTAAAATAAGCGTGCTTGATTGCTCTGAAAAATAATCAGCCAATAACTCTATTAAATCATCGGTTTGAGGATTATAAGGAAGCTCTAGCTGGCGAATTAAAAAATGCAAGGCTGCTTCAGGCTCACGAATATCGACAAATGAGCAAAAATAAACCTTTTGGTTTGCTTCAGCCTCTAGTTCATGGGCTAACTGAATTGCCATGCGGGTTTTGCCGATGCCGCCAATTCCAGTCAGGGTAATGAGCCGAACTGATTGCTGCAATAAATTATGGATAAACGCGATTTCTTGGGAACGCCCAATTAATTGCGTTAGCGGGTATGGCAGGCGGCTGCGTTTTGGGTGGCTCGAACTGCTGAATTGATGTTGCTGAACGGATTCAAGTGGCAATTCGCTGGTTAGTTGCATGCTGAGCGTTTGCCATAGGTCGCGCTGATGGCGATGAAAGGTTGCCGAGTGAATATGCAGCCGCTCACAATATTCGATAACACTTGCTTTCGGGTATTCGATAATTAGCTTTAATAGATTCAATTGGCGCTCGTTAAGCCGCAAACTTTGCAGATATTGGTAAAAGCCAGTTAAGCCACCAAACTGCTGAATCGCTGTTTGCCATTGGGCATGCTGAAGGAGCCGCTGCGGGTTTTGAAGCAATGTTTGAAGGTTGGCTGGTGTCCATTGAAGAATCAGATCGGTTTTCATCAACAAAAACCTATGACTTTGAGGTTCATATGCTGCATTATACCCTGAAACAACGCTCCTGTGCTGTGAATTGAGCCAGCATTGGCAAGCTTCTCACGTCCGGCAAATTCCTCGACCGTGAGGGTAAGCGGAAGCATCGCAAGGAAATCACGGACAGCCGGATTGTCTGCATCGATCGTGACATCAACACTGGTCAATCCCGTAGAAAATCGCACGATTATCTCAAGCATGCTCTCTGCACACGGCAGGGCTGATGCCGTGGCTCGACGGTTAAACATGATGGTGGATTATACGAGCTTGATGTGCATGAAGACTGGGCTGTCGATTTCAGCATGGATTTGAGCCTAAAAGACCATTCGGACGATGCTAGCGATGGGTAATCGTCTTATCGAGCAGGCGTCTAGATTCGGCAAGCTACGACACCCGCTCTCCGATGCCCAGCCGACGTTTGAGGCTTCTGCCGCGCTGCGCCGTATAGTATAATGGTGCTCACGGGGTTGGGATGCATAATGTAGACACTCCCGACTGGACGTGCTCTCCGCTGGCATGGTGATGCTCGCTTGCATGAATGGAACTCCTATGACCACTGACGCACCATCGCCGCCAATCGCGACGCTACGGACGATCACCCGGATAGGTTTTCTGCTTGGTGCGATCGTGATCCTCGTGGGGACCCTCGCTCTGCCAACCTTGGATCTCGCGGATGTGCAGGAAGCCCAAGCTATCTATGGGGCGCAGGCAGTCCAGCTCCAGCTGTCTGCTCTGCTGATCACGGTCGGGGTCTGGAGCATCATGGCAGGTACATCCGGTGTTCCAGCCTTGCTTCCGGCGCATGGTGCGGTCTGGGCGCGGCTAGGTGCTCAATTCCATGGCGTTGGTGTGGTCGTCTGGACGATTGGCATGGCGCTCGATATCGCCTATCCGGCTGCCATTCGGGCATGGCTGGTTGCACCGCCTGATGAGCAGGTCGTTGCCGCAAGTGTCGTTGCGGTCTTGTCGCCGGTTGGGTTCGGGCGGGGACTCTTTCCGCTGAATGTGATGATCAATTGGCTAGCCTTTGGCTTCCTCGGCATGGGCATGGTGCGGAGTGGTGCTGGCGCGCGCCGGCTCGGCTGGAGCGGGCTAATCCTAGGTAGTTTCGGGTTTGGGCTGGGAATTCTCATGACGTTCCTAGGTCGCGAACCCCTCTTTATCCTGTTTGCCATACTCTGGGTTATGACTATCCTCTGGTGGGCCGCGCTCGGTTTGACGACACGGTGGATGCAGGGAAACGACCCGTAGGGATTCAACCTCCTCAAACTCTGGCGGGGTATGCCTGGCTAGGTGTCGAAACAGCGTGTCAATCCAGCATCCATGATCAGGATTGCTGCCTCCTCTTTTCCAGCTACCTGAGCGGGCAATGGCGCAGCGTAATTTTGCCTTTTGAATGCTGCCTTCTGACTTTACTCGACTTCTCACCCACGATTAAGCTGATTCGGCTACAATAGCCAGCGAATTCGACGCTACACGACGCTCTTGCCGTGTAAAAAGGAGTTTGTATGCGTATTTTGGTTTCCGGTGGCGCTGGCTATATTGGCAGCGTAACCAGTGCCGCATTGCTTGATGCGGGCTATGAAGTTGTGATCTTTGATAATTTGCGCCAAGGCCATCGCCAAGCTGTTCCTGCAGCAGCAACCTTTGTCTTGGGCGATCTGAATAATATTGCTGAAATTCGTAGTGCCTTTGAGGTCTATGGCCCATTCGATGGCATTTTGAATTTTGCCTCGCATACCTTGGTGGGCGAGTCGATGCATCACCCTGAGTATTATCTGCGCGATAGCGTTGTGGCTGGAATTAATTTATTGACTGTTGCCGCAGAGCATGGCGTGAAAGCCTTTATTCTTTCATCAACCGCCAATTTATTTGACGACCCCGCCAAAATGCCAATCGACGAAAACGAGCGCATCGTGCCAGGCTCGCCGTATGGCGAGATGAAAGCGTGGATGGAACGGGCACTCTATTGGTATGAACGGGTTCATGGCATTCGTTATGGTGCCTTGCGTTACTTCAATGCCTGTGGTTGTACGCCCACAATTGGCGAGCACCACGACCCTGAAACCCACTTAATTCCCTTGATTTTGCAAGTTGCTTTGGGTCAGCGCGAATCGATTGCGATCTTTGGTGACGATTATCCAACGCCTGATGGCTCGTGTGTGCGCGACTATGTGCATGTGAGCGATTTGGCTGAGGCGCATATTCTTACACTGCAAGCCTTGATCAACGGTGGAGCCAGTCGGCGCTACAATTTGGGTAATGGCGGTGGTTTCAGCGTCAAAGAAGTGATCAATGCTGCTCGTAAGGTTACTGGGCATGCGATTCCGGCGGTGGTCGCGCCACGACGGTCTGGTGATCCTGCGACCTTGGTCGCTTCATCGGAAACGATTCGCCGCGACTTAGGCTGGGAGCCACGCTATGCGACCGTCGAAAGCATTATCGAAAGTGCTTGGGCGTGGCATCAACAACATCCAAACGGCTATAGCGAATAAGTTTGTTATCAAGGAGCAGCACTGATGGTTTCAACGATGCAACCAGCCTTTCAAGATCAATTGCAAGGCAATCATTGTTGGGGTTGTGGCAAGGATAACCCCCAAGGCCTGCACATCAAAAGCTATTGGGATGGATCTGCGGCAATTTGTCATTGGCAACCGCAGCCATGGCATTGTGCCTCGCCAACCCATGTGCTCAACGGGGGCATCATTGGCGCATTAATCGATTGCCACGCAATTATTAGCGCTATGGCTTTGGCTGCTCAACAGGCGGGGGTTGCGCTAAGCAGCCCTTCGCCAATCTGGTATGTGACTGGCAAGCTGGAAATTACTTACCATAAACCAACGCCACTTGGCCCAAGTGTTGAGTTGCGTGCTCGCTTTGAGGTGCAGAGCGAACGCAAAACCTTGGTAACCTGTACGCTTAGCGCTGCCGAACAACTTTGTGCCACCGGTACGGTGTTGGCGGTGCGTGTGCCTAGCGCGTGGATGCAAGCCTAATTTTGATCCCACGAAGGCCACAAAGGCATGAGATAAATGGCTCTGGGGTATCGGATCATGAAATCGTAGTTCCATGATCCGATACCCCAGAGCTATTAACGCCGAGTTTCGATTTTAATCCAACCAATCCTAGCCTACCTGAGGAAACTGCATAACCAATGCTGAAGGATCAATTGCGTAACGTTTCTTGTTGGAGCAACGTACTAGGCCATAAGAACGTTATACGATTGATTATTTAACCAGTACAGCATAAAGGGGTTTGTCATGGACGAGGAATGGGATATTCATAGTAGTACCCGACCATCAATCCGTCAGGTTATCGATCTTGATAAACGCGATTATGACAGTGCCATGCAAGCCTTAGAGCTAGATCCAAACGCCGATCAGTTAACCCAGTTTGATCAACAATGGGCCAGAGAAAGTATCAAATATACGGGTATGCAAACATCACGCAATGGTATTCCAATGCAGCAAAATCAAAACCCATCGGTAACGATTGGGGTGTTTGTTGTTATGACAGTGCTGACGTTTGGATTGTTTTTTGCTGGCTTGCAAACCAGTAACGGCGGATTTTACTGTTTCAGCCTGTTTTTACTAATATTTGTGGTCATGTTTGGTTTTATAATCCGTCACCAATTGCGTTTTGCCCAAGCTAAAAAGCATTATTTAGCTCAACGAGCCGTATTGGTCACGAATCTAGGCCTTAACCAAGCCAAATCCCACCAGCGCCAGTGATTGAAAAACCACTGATTCATAAATCGATAACAACTTCGGCGGCATCGCAAATTCGCCAATTACAATATCATTATCACGGCATCAAGGATCAGGAACAATATCGGCATTCGGTCTTAAGTATTATTGCCCATGCGCCTGAGCAGGAGCGACCGTATCTTAAGGCGCTCGCCGCCATCGAGGCAGAATGGGTGCAAGAACGGCTTAAGTATGTGCGGTTTAAAAATGCCAGTAGTCGACAACGGCTTCCCCGTCTCGTAAATCAATGGTTTGTGGTGATCTTTTGCGGGATCTTCGTTGGGCTTGGGCTTAATAAATATTTGTTGGCTGTCAATCCTTTGTCAGTTAACAACTTGATTGGATTACTTGCTTTTGTTGTAATGCCCACGATGATTGCTATCGACAGCTTTCGATCAAATCAACGGGTTAAACAGTATCGCGCCTTAGAAGCGCAGTATGCTGAGCGGCGCAATCAACTCCATGGGCGCTTTCGCGATCGCGCACCATTTTAAATGAGCTCGATTAAGTTTATTTGATTTTGCGCGCAACCTTACTGTTGTTGGAGACGATGTGGTAGCAGTAAGGTTTTCGTTGTTTAATCGTCTTTAAAAGAGTACATATAGAATAGATACAAAGGTTAAAAGATGTCGAAAATAGCTGAAATTCGTGAAACCATGGCTCAAGCTCGGCAAGCCTATAGCGCCGCCGAAAAAGCTTTACAACCTGACCCAAACGCCGACCCCGTGACCTACCTTGACCAACAATGGCGACAAGAACGGGCAAAATATGTTGGGATTAATCAGCTTGATCGGCCTAATACGCACGGCAAACCCTTTTTGTTAATCACGTTTTTCTTGGTGTTTCTAAGCGTAGGGCTTATGCTCTGGCGTGAAGCCGTTGCCAATTCGGTAACGCTGCTCTATGTTGTAGCAGTCTTTTTTATGCTGACGAGTTTGATTCTGCTATTGGGTTTGGGTAATGCTATCCGATTTGCGCTTGCTGAACGCCGCTACCGCAAAAAACGTGTAAGCTTAGTCAAACACTATGGCGAGCCTGGTAACCTGGCTGGATTATTCATTTCAGTGCGGCGATTACGCTACTTGTGGCCAAAAAACAGCCAATCAGAGGCCGAAACCCGCTTTCATGAGCTGCAAGCTGAGCATTATGCAGCCCCAAAGCGTGATCAAGCGTATCATTATCAATTGCAACGCTACATTGACCATGCACCTGAGCGCGATCAACGCTATCTGACCGAATTAGCGCAGTTGGAGCAGCATTGGGTTGAAGAGCGGTTTCCCTATCTTTAACTTTTAATCGTAAGAAACACACCTATGCAACTCCAACCCACTTCGATGCTTGGGCAGTTTTAGCGTTTGGGCTTGGAGCAATCGGTTTTGGGGTTTTTCAGCTTAGTCAAGGCAAGCCACTGAGCCATACGATTTTGTATTGTGTCTTTGGCTTGGTTATGGTTACGGGCTTTGGGTCAATGCGTCAGCGTGCAAGTTCATTGATGAAGGCTGAACAACGCTATTTTGCCCAACGCCAGCAGCTTAGCCACGATTATGGTCGTTTGATCTAAGCGCGGATTATTATTGCAACTGCTAAAATCAGCTAAAAATCAATGCGGAGGATCGCACCATGCCGAAACTAGCTGAGATTCGTGAACTAATTGAACAAGCACGCCAAGCCCATATGTTGGCCGAAAAAGCCTTAGAACCTGACCCAAACGCTGATCCGGTGACGTTTCTTGACCAACAATGGGAGCAAGAAAAAGCAAAATATATTGGAATTAACTATTCCAACAGCCCTAGATCGCATGTTGATCGATTTGCGCTTATCATCATATGCTTGGTATTTTTTGGCTTGGGGATTGCGTTATGGCTCGAAGACCGCAGGCTGCCAACAGCATTGGCTTCTGTTGTGCCACTCTTTTTGATTGGGCTAAGCCTGTTAATGGTATTGGCTTTGCCGACTGCTATAAAAGTTTCGCTTGCTGAACGCCGCTACCGCAAAAAACGCGCTAGCTTGGTTAAATACTCTGGCGACCCTCGGGCAATGCCTGAATTGCCAATTTCAGCGCAGCGTTTGCGCTATTCGTGGCCCAAAAAAAGTCGCTCAGAAGCCGAAACCCGCTTTCATGAGCTGCAAGCTGAATACTATGGTTTATTGAATCGCGATCAAACCTACTATGAGCAGATTCAACGCTTTATTGATCATGCGCCTGAGGCCGACCAACGCTATCTCAGTGAATTAGCGCAGTTGGAGCAGAGTTGGGTTAATAGCCGTTCTAGCCAACGTCAGTTCACTAAAGAAGTGCAATCGTATCAATCACCGAGTACATTTGGGGCTTGGATAATGTTAGGGTTTGGGTTGGGGCTACTTGGTTTTGGGGTTATGCTGTTTGGGCATGCAAAACCAACTTTCTTCCCACCTGCATGTTGTGGGTTGGGTTTCATCATGGCCCTCCGCTTTCCATCAGTCCGCAAGCGTGCACATGCGGCAATTGAGGTTGAACAACGCTATTTTGCTCAGCGGCAACACATTATTCGCGATTATGGACACTAGCGGGGCGCTAGCGCAGAATTGGTCGATTCAAACGCTATTGATTGGACTGAGGTTCAAGCTATGCTAGAACCAACCACACTTGACGAATTGAACGACTACACTCCTACTTTTGCCAAAAAGCTGATCCATTGGATGCGTTAGACCAGCAATGGCAACAAGAGCGAATCAGATATGTTGGTAAACATAGCTGACATTCGCTTTTACTTGGCAGCGCTTTTGCCCAGTGGCGTAGCTATGCTGCTAGGATTTGGACTGTATTCGCTTATTCGGCTACGCTTGGCTGAACAACGCTATCAAAAAAAACGGGCGCAATTAGCAAAATCGCTTAATCGGGTTACACCACTCCAATTAACTCCGAAACACCGAATCTCTTTGCAATTAAATCCTCAATCAAGCCAATGGACTTCTGCGGAGCAACAAATTTATGCACTGCAGGAAGCACATTATGCGGAGCTAAAGCGCGATAAAAACTATCACGCTGCAATTCACAGAATACTTGTTGATGCGCCAAAAGCTGAGCAGGCATACCTGCGTGAATTAGTTCAATTAGAACAACGTTGGCTCAGTCAGCGGCAGCGCTATCGTAATATCAAGCCCGATTATTACTATCATCCGGAGCGTCCCGATGAAGATGGATCGTATCCGATCCGGTTTGAGTTGAACGGTTTGGTTGCTTTAGTGAGTGGGCTGGGGATCGTCGGCTTTGGAATTTGGACGATTTGGAAGGACTCAGCTGCGCTGCTGAATAGCATGGCATTGATTGCGATGGGATTTGTCGTAATTAGCATAAGCTGGGAGCTGCATCGAACAAAATCAAATGTGGCGCAAGCAGAACAACACTATAGGCAACAACAATCTGCGTTGGCCAAAAAACATGGCCGATTTACTCAATAATTAAATGGGCAAGCGATCTGATTAAGTGCTATCAGATCGCTTGCTTTACCAACGATTTAGCGTTTTTGTTCGCCCTCAGCGGCCTGACGACGGAGCAATTCAAGGATTTTGGTTTGGGGCAAGCCAGTTTGCGCAGCTAAACGAGCTATCTCTAGCGAAAGCTCACGCGGATGGAGTGCCAAGATCCGTTTGGCTTCGGTGGCTTGGGTCTTTTTATCAATCATCGCGGAACTCCTAATAGGTACTCTAAGTTGAGTTAGCTTCATTGTAGCGCAATTTAGGAACGTTTCAGTTTGTTGAGCAAGCGCATTGCGCGGCCATTATTAATTTTTTGCACGGTTTGCTCAAGGTGCTCAATATATTGCTGCTTGAGCTTAAGCGTTGCTTCTAGCCGCCGCACATACTGATTCATGCTGTCGAGTTGCTTGGCAAGCGCAACATGATCCTGCTCAAACCATGCTAATTTTTGGTTTGTTAGTTGCAGTTGTCGACTTACCTGGCCTGATTGAGCACTATCTTCAAAGCGTGAAGGCTTGGCTGCATAAATAGTTAAGAACAAATATTCAGTGGATTCATCAGTATAAAAGACTTCAAAGCCAGCCTTGTTCAAAACCATAGTTAATGTTTCGGCTGTATAGTGCATTGGATGCGAGGCACAAAAAATGTGCAAGCTATTGCCACGGCGCAGATATTCATCGGCAAAGCTATAGGCAGGCACTTGAATGGCCAGCACTCCATCGGGTGTGAGCAAATCGTAGAGTTGCTGTAACATCTGGACTGGTTGATGCAGATGTTCAACCACATGCCCAACATGTGATCAGATCAAATAACTGGTCTTGGGGTAAGCTTTCCAAATCTGGATAGATTGGAAAGCCAAAGCGTTGGCGAGCTTCAGCCGCTGAAACCAGTGATAACTCTACGCCGCTTGGTTGCCAGCCACGACGAGCGGCGGCTGCCAATAAGTAGCCGCGATTACAACCAACGTCAAGCATCGAGCCTGGCTTCAGTCCAGTCATTGATTCTAGCCAGGCAATAATCCCCTCACGATCAGCAACCGCTTGGGCTTGTTGCTCTGCATTGTAAAGGTAGACCTCGCTCTGATCTTCGAGCATATGGGTACCTTCCAATGTCAGCCGTGGGTTGAGATAGACGACCGAACAAGCAAGGCATTCATGTAATGATAGCCCGGCTTCAACATGCGGCTCTGGATAATGGCCAATAAAACGGGCCTCTGGATGCTGACACACAGGACAACCATCTAACTGTTCGGTTGGTAACGATTGAGTCGTCACAGACAGATCCTTTCCACACAAGGCTTCATTTAATCTCAAGCTTGCTTGACTACGTTTGCTAAGCCATTATACCAAAGCACTCGCAGCGGGTTTGCATCACGCGTTGTTACCCAAGTGATACAATTGGGCTTGATATTTTGCAGTATAATTGGCACGCTATGAAACATATTGCTGTTGTGATTCTTAAATTTTAATTCGGGCGATGTGCTGAAGCCATGCTTAGCCTCACTCGCTGACCAAAACTGGCATGGTCGGCTCGATGTGTGGGTGGTTGATAATGCTTCGTCTGACTCAAGCGTGGCTATGGTGCGCGAGCAGTTTCCATGGGTACGCCTGATCGCTGCGCCGGAAAATCGTGGTTTCTCTGTCGGTAATAATCTGGCTTTGCGCCAGATTTTGGCTGAAACGCCAACGCCTGAGGCGGTCTTGGTGCTGAATCCTGATACGGTTGTGCCAAGTAATGGGATTGCTGGTTTGGTTGCGGCCTTGGTTGAACGCCCAAAGGCTGGGATTGTTGGGCCAAAATTGGTGCTTGCCGATGGCTCGCTTGATCTGGCGTGTCGGCGAGCCTTTCCTTCGGCTGAGGTTGCACTCTACCGCATGGTTGGGCTATCACGGCTTTTCCCCCGTTCGCCGCGCTTTGGCCGCTACAACATGACCTATCTTGATCCTGATGTAACGACCGAAGTTGATTCAATTGTGGGTGCGGCGATGTTGTTGCGCACGGAAGTCTTGCGCGATGTGGGCTTGCTCGATGAAGCCTTTTTTATGTATGGCGAAGATATCGATTGGTGTTATCGCACTAAGAGCTATGGCTGGCAGGTTTGGTATGATCCACGGGTGACGATTTTGCACTATAAACGTGTTTCGAGCACTCGTCGCGCGGTGCCCTCAATTAGGGCATTTTATGCTGCAATGCGCATTTTTCATCGCAAGCATTATGAGGCGACCACGCTTGCGCCGCTGAATTGGTTAATTTACCTAGGCATTACGTTAAAGAATGGCAAGCGCTGTTGCGCAATCGATTGCGCCCGTTAGCCTCTCGTCGAGCAATGCATGGCAACAACAAGAATGCTTAATCAGACAACTGTCGTTACCCGACGCTATCGCTATCTTGTATTGTTGCTGCTGATCAGCTGCGATATTATTGGCGTAAATGGCGGGTTTTTTCTCGGCTACTATCTTAATCTCGAAGCGATTGTGCGCGAATTTCAGCCGCCAAGCGTTGGCCAAGTGTTGCTGACTTTATCAGTCTTAATGCCTTGTTTGGCACGCTGTTTACCGCCAATGGTTTGTATCGAATGCAGCGCGGTGGCTCGCGAATCGACGAAGGCTACCATATTTTTCGGGCAATTTCGATTGGCACAGTCATGTTTATCGCGCTGAATACTTTGTTTCCACTGCTGAACATTACGACTCAGACCTTGGTTTATGGCTGGATTTTCGCAATTATTCTGACCACGATCTTACGCTTATTGTATCATCAGGGCATTGGCAAATTGCGCTTGCGTGGCTATGATACGCGGCGGGTTTTGATTGTTGGCGCTGGCGAAATTGGCCATTTGGTCTATCGTCAGATGAGCAAAGTGCCAACCTTGGGCTACCAAATTATTGGTTTTCTTTCCAACGATATCCCGACAGGCCAGCACGTTGTTGATGATGTGCCAGTCTTGGGCAAACGAGCCAAACTTGGCTTAGCGGTGCGCACCTGTGCGATCGATGAAGTGATTATTGCGGTCAGCGGCGCGTCGTATAACGATATTTTTGAGCTGGTTTCGAAAATCGAAGATGAGATTATTTCGATTAAAATTTACCCCGATGCCTTTCAATTAATTACCAATAACGAAGTTTCGGTGGGCGAACTGAGTGGTTTGCCATTGATTACGCTGCGAGCAGTGCCGCTTGATCGCCAATTGAACCGCACAGTCAAGCGCTTGCTTGATATCGCAGTTTCGTCAGCAGCCTTGATTATGCTTGCACCATTGTTACTGTTAATTGGGATTTTGATTAAGATTGATTCGCAAGGCCCAGCTTTTTTTATTCAAGAGCGAGTTGGCCGCGATGGCCGGCCATTTAAGATGATCAAATATCGTTCGATGCGGCTGGATGCTGAAAAAATGGGCACTTGGACAACCCCGAATGATGATCGACGCACCCGCTTAGGCACATTTTTGCGGCGTTTCTCAATCGATGAGCTGCCCCAATTTATCAATGTGTTGTTGGGCGATATGAGTGTGGTTGGGCCACGGCCTGAGCAACCGCGCTATGTAGCCCAATTTAGCGAGCAAATTCCCCGCTATATGCATCGGCATCGTGAAAAAGCTGGCATCACTGGTTGGGCACAAGTTAATGGCTTACGTGGCGATACCTCAATTGAGGAGCGTACCCGCTACGATTTATACTATATCGAAAACTGGTCGCCCATGTTTGATATCAAGATTATTATTCGAACTGCCTACAATGCAATTCGTGGCGATGAGAACGCTTACTAAGCGTTGCCGCTAGCCACTCCTTAACTTACAAGGGTCGGTTATTAAGATCCCCTCACCCCCAACCCCTCGCCCGTAGCGCGGGCGAGGGGCTTATGTTTTGGTGGTTTTCCCTGCTTCGTGAGATGCAGCAATCGGTTCCCCTCGTGGCGCGGGCGAGGGTCTTAATGCCGTGGTTTTTTCCATGCTCATGGGCACTGGACGGCTGCTCCCCCTCGTCCGCGTGCAGTGGGCGAGGGGGTTGGGGGGTGAGGGAACGCTGCACACTTAGGCGAAAAGTGGTGTATCAGCGTCGCTTCGTTCGCGCGGCAACCACCAAATGGGAATCAGCGCCAACAAACAGATCACTGCCGCAGCAAAAAAGGTGCTGTGATAAACGGTCATCTCATTTTGCTTGAAGGCTAGCTCGGCAGTTCCATTGGCAAGATCTTCCAGTGGTTAATACTAAGCGACTGTTAAGGCTGGTGCGATAGGATAAACTCCATGAAGCCAAGGCCGAAACGCCCAAGGTAATGCCGACCATGCGTAACGCATTCAGTACGCCGGCGGCAGTGCCCATCGATTCGCGAGCAACCGAGCCAATCGCGGCGGCGCTTAAGGCAGGCAAGACCAAGCCAAAGCCAGTTCCGGTGAGCAAAAGATACAGCGTCAATTGCCATTGATTGGTTTCAAGCGTCCAAAAACCGAGTAAGCCAAAGCCAACTGCGGTGGTAAGCATGCCAAGGCTGGCAACCAATCGCGCACTGATGCGCCGCATCAGCATTCCGCCCAAAACTGCGCCAATTGGAATCATGATCGTCAAACGCATTAAGGTTAAGCCACCAGAGAGTGCATCGCCTAAGAGCACCGTGCCAACAAAAAATGGCACATTGACCATGCCCACGATTAAGGCCATGCCAACCAACACATTGGTAATATTGGCGGCGCTAAATGCTGGCTTGCGAAAGGCGCTTAGTTCAATTAATGGAGTTTTCGTGCGCCGCTCCCACCAAATAAACCCAATAAAACTAACCACCGTTAACCCCAATAGGCCAATCGTGAGCGGTGATGTCCATTGAACTGCATATTGATCGAGGTTGCCGCTTTCGGCGCTTGGCTCGATTGCCAAACTGCCGAGCGAGCGCGAAAGTGCGACCGTCAAGGCGGTTAAGCTCACAGCGATTAATCCACCGCCAACATAATCGACAGCACCGCGATTGCCAGGTCGATCAGGCAAGCTGCGAATAATGGCCCAAGCAAGCGCAGCCCCCAAGGGTACGTTGAGCCAAAAAACCCAGCGCCAACCGTCAACATCCAAAAGTTGAATTTGCGAAATTAGGCCGCCATAGGCTGGGCCAAGCACCCCGCCAGCCTCGCCCGCTGCGCCCATAATGCCCAAAGCCGTCGCATGATGAATCGGCTTAACTTCGTCCATGGCAATTGCCAGGCCGATTGGCAAAACTGCGCCACCGCCAATGGCCTGAACGATGCGCCATGCGACCAAAGCCCAAACACTATCGGCGAGGGCGCAACCGATTGAGCCAGCAACAAACACACCGAGTGCGGCCAAAAATAAGCGCCGATGACCGTAAGCATCAGCAATCCGGCCAAGCAATGGCATGGCGACAGTATAGCCAAGCAAATAGCCTGTAATGACCCAAATGCCCTGTTCAAGGGCTTGGTCAACACTTAAGCCAAGCGTGCTAACCACATTTGGTAAAACGGTGATTACCACGGTTTGATCAAGAGCTGCCAAAAAAATAATCAGGGCTGTCCAAATTAGCCCCCATGGCCAGCGACGTGTTTTTGCCATATTCTGCATTCCTACCGCTAGTTTCTCTTCGTGCTGCATCATAGCATGTAGTTTTAGCCCACGACAAGGATTGTCACGAGCGTTAACAGATTGGGATGATTTTGCTAGTTCGCTGAGCCTGCTTCTGCTTGAAACGAAAATGAGATCAAGCACGTAAAAGATACGTTGATAAAAGACATTACATAATGATTTAATTTATCATCAATAAAGCAACTATTAATATATAATGGATAAACAATTATTGATCATTGACTTAAGCTGATTCGCGTTTATAATGCAGATAGATAGAGATGAGTTGATTTAATGGAGAATTATGATGACTCATCGCGTATATTGTGATGGGTCATTTTATTTTAAAAAATATCTGCTAGATTGAGAATGGAGGTGTTGTGAGAGCAATATAATCGATCCACAATGATCATAACGATCTAATCCAATCATTAAACAATTCTTGTTAAATAAACAATTGAAATACATTGCTTATTTGCTGAATAAAAATTATTGGAATAGCTGTGTTGCAAAAGATTATATTTTAATTAGTAGTGTGAGGATTTTCGATGATGAAGGCACGTTTTTAATCATACTTGTGCTTATAAGCATGATTATGACACTTCATACCAATCAGGCGAGCGCGAAAGATCGTTCGGTAGAGGTTGTTAATATCTCTGAGGAAGTAATTCAGCTTGCAGGTCAGGATGCAGTGACCCTGCGAACGCTTGATTACGGCAGCTATAAAGTGACCTACCTGCTGCCACTCGATAAGCAATCAGTTGATGCGAGTCAGCTAGAGAGCCTGAATTTGCACCAAGAAGCCAAAACTCAAGCCCAAGCCGAGCAACCGCAACCGAATCAACTCTCGGTCAATATTCGCCGAACCAACACCCAATGGTCACCGGATGGTAAAGCGAAAGGTTTTACATCGCTGAATGTGACGAAAACCACCTCTACTGCCACAAAGCGGCTTAAAGTTACCAATGCCTACTCAAGTTTGTCGTTCTATAACAACGGCAATGCTGATGTAATTACGATGGCAAATCAAGTCTGTTTTGAAGGTGTATCGCTGACCATTTCTTTCCCACCTGGAATGAGCGCTTCAAATACATGTGGGAGCATTGGACCATTTGCTTATGCTAATACTGCTTTCGCTACCGTCTCTGCTGCTGGGCACGAGGCAAGTGGTTCGGCTTTTTACCCAACTCTAGAAGCCGTCAAACAAATTGACTCGAACGCAGCAACCAAGGGCAGCTCAACTTCTGTAGCAGTGACTTCAGCACGCATTTCGTACTGGGATACCCCCTAAATTAATCGCTGCTCACTACTCGCTACCTCACTCTAACAGTACAATCTTCTACTCCAATGTTTAAAAAGCTCAATATCTGAATTGTCATTAATAGTGGAGGCATCGCTAGACCGTGCTACTACGGTCTAGCGATGCCTTATGGTTAAGCTATGATCATGAAATATTGGCGAAGTTTGGGCTTGCTGGTTTTGCTGTGGGGCTGTATGGCTCAAGTTGCTCAGCCAGCCCCAGCCAAGCTCTCGCCTGCCTATCAGCAATGGCATGCTGCCACTACTGCATATCTCAAGACCGCCTATAAAGAAACTGGCACTTATGGAGTTATTAATCAAGAAATTCAATCGAATGGCTATTGGCTCTATCGTGGTTTACGCATCAATCAGATGCTTGGTGAACAGAAACTGCTCTTTGCTCAAAGTGGTCAATGGGCAATCGATCGGCTGGCATTAATTATTAATGAACCGCAACAAGCCTATCTTTCGCTGCAAACCGAGAGCTACTATTTGCTTGAGTCGCTGGCGATGCTTGATGTAGCTTTTCCAGAGCCACAAAAATTGGCCAGCCTGATTCAATCGTTTCAGCAACCACAAGGCTACTTTACCACAGCAGCCACAGCTCAAGCTGAACAGCCCGCCAATCAAGCACAGTATTTCGCCAGTACCTATTTTTCGATTCGGATTCTTGATCGCTTAGGCTATACATATGCCTACCATGATCAAGTATTGGCATGGATTCAGGCAGAATGGCAAGTCCGCCAACAAAGCCAAGATCTAGGCGGTTTGTCCTCATTGCTTGTGCTCGTTGATTTGCTTAAGCTAACACCATCATTGCCAGCTGAATATAGGTGGGATTCGATTGTGAGTATGTATCGCACCAAGCTGAAAACGGCAGCCAACGATAGCGATACTATGTTTGATCTGAGCGGAATGTTGGGCTATGCAGAGCAGCGAGGGATTACTG
Organism: uncultured Chloroflexia bacterium; assembly: GCA_963767035.1. Lineage (GTDB taxonomy): Bacteria > Chloroflexota > Chloroflexia > Chloroflexales > Herpetosiphonaceae > Herpetosiphon. The sequence continues at coordinate 526,229 of CAVYBW010000001.1, forward strand.
ATCCATGGCTTGATCAAGCGACGATCGACTTTATGAATGATCCGGTGCGTAATCACGCAGGGCTGATCGTTAATCAAAACCAGAACCCCGATCTGTTGGGTTCTGAAATTTTGTATCGTGCAGCTCAATCGCATGAACAGCTTGTGGTTAATCCGCAGCGCATGCATGATTTTCTGCAACGGCGGCTCATGCCCGATGGCAGCTTGTATCCGGTTGTCTTTTCCGAAGACGATGTGCTCACCACGGTATTTGCGTATCAGTATGCAAACTTGTTCCCCGATTTACCAGCAGCAAATACCGATCCTAATAACGTTATAGGGCAACTGCTCGAAAAGCCGCAACTGACGCTTGAAGAAATCTATAGTCTCAGTTTGCTTGATTTCACAAAACTCTCGCTCGCTAATCAGCAGCGGTTTAAGCAGTATGTTGAACAAGTTACGCTTGAGCCTGAAGCTGATCTGCATCAATATTTTTTCTATCTTTCGGCGCTTAATCAGCTGAATATGCCGATTCCTCGTTCGATCAAACAACAGCTGATCGGATTAATTGAAGGCTTGAATATTAATGGCAATTATGGAGTCGAAGGCACGATCACGGCTTATCATACGGCCATGGCAGTTATTCTTTATCGCTATATCGGCTATAGTGAGTATAACCAAGCGCAAAATCTGCGCTGGATTACGCAGTTTCTCGAAACCATTGAGGCCCAAAATAGCCAACAATTTACAGTGCGCGAGGTGTATCTGTTGTTGCTAGCCCTCAAACTCAATAACCAGCCAATTCCACAGGTTGCAGCATTAAACCAGTGGGTAGCCGATTGTCTTGCCCCAGCAGGCAATAGTTTCTATCAGCCCTTGGCTGATGCGCCACAACAGCGGCCTGATTTCTATGTTTTGCCCTATACACTTGATGCGCTGACTCTGCTTGGGAACGATATTTACAAGCAGCAAACGCTGAGCGTGCTCATGCAGTAACCGATGCTTGAATCGGTTACTCGGTCGTGGTTTGTTAGATCGTAATGCTGTTGATTAGAAGATTGCACGGCTTGAGGATTGGGCTTGCACTGCATCTCATTAACGACTTCGGCCAAGCTTTTGTTGGCCAGCACTTGTTGCATGGCCGCCTCGGCACTGCTAAAAATGGTGCTGAGCACTGGCTGAATCGTGCGCCCACAGCGGCAATCTTGGTTGGGTGCGCTGGCATGGAGCGGCAAGACGCGGCACGTTTCGGTAGCATGATAAATATCGTTGAGGCTAATGTCGTGCGCGGAGCGCGCTAAACGAGTGCCACCATCAGCGCCATATTCGGTTTGAACTAAGCCAGCTTTATTGAGCCTGCCCAAAATTCGTCGAATAACCACCGGGTTGGTGTTAACGCTGGCTGCAATACAGCTTGAGGAAAGAGCTTGATTAGCATTGGTTTCAAGCAGTGCCAAAATATGCACCGCCACAGCGAATCGACTGCTTGCACTCATGTTTTTTGCCTCATTGTGAATATGAAACAAGTATAGTTACATTTTAACCCGCTGTCAATTACGCTCAAAGCATGCTTTGGTGATGATTTGATAACAATTGATTCAATACCATATTTTAGCTAGCGGGCTGGATCTGAAGTAAAAAGGCTTGCGATTGCGCTACGTGGGCTACTCAAAATTGGAATCGTTTGTTGACATAATTCCGTAGTCTTGGCCATCGAGGCTTGGGCCAAGACAATCACATCGGCAGTGTGAATCGATTCAAGCAACGTAGCAATTTGTTGTAAATAGCTGGTTTGGTCGTGAGCGAGAAACGCTGTCCATGCATCTAGACATAAATAATCATCGATCTCAATTGCTTTGGCTTGATCTTGGGCAACGCGTTGCAATAGTTCATGGGTTGGGGTAAGTGTGCTCTCCAAGGCTGCAACGACGGCAATCCGTGAGCCAAGCCTAATTGCCTGCTCAGCCATTGCCCGATCAACACGCACCACCAACGGGTGCAACTCTTCGGCTAAGCCGCCGAGCGTTGAGCAGGTGCAAATAATCTTTTGCACCCCGTGAGCTTGCAATTGGGCAATGCTGGCGCTCAATTGTTGGCCAATTGCAGGCGTTAATCCTTGCTGGCGCGCTTGTTCAAGCAGATCGGGCACAACCACATGTTCAACGCTACAGGTTGGTTGAATTTCGGCAAGCAATTGATCAAAGGTTGCCACATGCACGGCGGCAGTATGAATGAAGCCGAGTTTATTGAGCATGCTGATCAACAACTTCTGCTAATTGTTCGGCAGCCTCGGAATTATTGGCTGGGGTTTGGATGGGCGTTTGTTCGCTGGTTTGGGCTGGCACACCTGCCAAAGCTTCTTGGACAAAGGTTTGCATGCGCTTCATGGCATCACGAGCAAAACGCAATTGTAAATGCCGCCCAAACAGTTTGAATCCCAGCCAATAGATTGGGTTGCTAATGCGTCCGGTTTGCGAGAAGGCATGAATTCGAAACAGCACTTGGCCGGTTTCAACCAGTTTAACAATGGTGAATTCAATTTGGCCACGCTCGAAATGGCCTTGCAAGGTTTGGTAATTGTAGCCCCAGATGCGCTCAGGGCCATGTTCGGTGTTGCGGGTTTCATCGATGATGCCACCAATTTTGACCCCAAAATAGAAGGTAAAGCCCAAAAATGTGCCACGTAGCAGCATAATTCGCTGATCAAGCGGCTGATCGGGAATAAAAATGCCAGTGATCAGATCGGGCGGCGGAAAGCGATACTCGCGCAGCACATCGCAGGCTGCCTGCCACGAACCATTGGCCTGTGGCTCACCTGGTGGTTCTGGCGGTAATTCAGCCTCGTGGTCATCAACATTCCAGCCATTTTCCTTGGTATATTCGTGCACCCGCTGCAAATCGAAATTCAGCTGAGCATCACGATACGCTTCAAGTTGCTGGCGGTATTGTTGCCATAATGGTTGTTCAGTCATGAATTAGTACCTCGCCCTCGGTCGTTTGTTCAATCGTGCTGGTTTGAATTTCGCCAAGTTGTTGCGCTTGGGCATAGTCAACCACCCGTTCGCAAAAAGTGCGCCACACTTGGGTCTGCACAGCTTTGCCAATATAATAGGCCATTTCCACCAAGCCATCGCGCGAACGGGCCTCGGAAGCGATTTCAAAGCGCCATGCTTGGGCTTGCTCAGGGTGTGGTTTAAGTTCAAAGCGAATCTGGCCCGCCTCGGGATGGCCTTCGAGCGTGGTGAATCCAAAGCTCAAGGGCTGGCTTTCGCGCACCCGCACCGAGCCATTCCACGGCCCCAAGATCGTTATATCGTATTCGTCGCCAACCTGCATACGCCGTTCATCGCCAGTAGCTTTGCGAAAATCAGCAAATAAGCCAGGGCTGAAATCGGGCAAATTGGCCTTGATATGTTTGACCAAGCTTTCGGGCGCGTGATTGAGTGCCGCAAAATCGACCCAATAGCGCCGCCGATAAAGCGAACCGCTGCCTGCTTGCGGGGCTTGAGTAATTTTACCGCGTTTGAAACGCCGCTGCCAGAGTTGCCGTACCCCGATAATTCCCAAACCCAGCCCGAAAATAAAACCTAATTGCCGTCGTTGCATTGGTAACCTCATTGTAGACCATTATTGATCAAGCCAGTATGCAAAAAGAGCACCACGACTTGCCTTGCTTGGCGTGAAATGTGCCCTGTTAATCAAAACAGCGTATTGCTGCTCACGATTATGTGAAAAATCGTACAAATTACCTATTGTTATTTACTTCACAAAGGTGTAGAATCGACACCATGCGGTAAATAGGAGGCCGAGAATGCAAAAAGTAATTATTATTGGGGCAGGTTTTGCGGGCCTACGGGCGGCCAAAACCTTGGCAGGCAAAAAAGTCGATGTGTTATTGATCGATCAGCAAAATTATCATTGTTTTCAACCGCTGCTCTATCAAGTGGCGACTGCTGGCCTAGAGCCAGAGCAAATTGCCTATCCTGTGCGGGGGATTATGCAGAATTGGCAGGGTGTGCGCTTTTTGATGGCACGCGTGCAAGAAATTAATCGCGCTGCCAAGCAGGTGCTGACCACAATGGGCAGTTTTGAGTATGATTATCTTATTGTGGCGGCTGGCGGCCAAACGAACTATTTTGGCAATCGCGAGCTTGAGCACTATAGTTTTGGCCTGAAAAACCTGAATGATGCTGAGCAGTTGCGCAATCACTTGTTGAGCATGTTTGAACGAGCGGCCTACGAGCAAGATCTGCATGTGCGCCAAGCGTTGCACACGTTTGTGGTGGTTGGCGGTGGCCCAACCGGAGTTGAATTGGCGGGAGCAATTCGCGAGCTAGTCAAACATGTGTTGGTGCGCGATTTTCCCCAGCTTGAAAATAGCCAAGTGCAGGTGATTTTACTTGAAGCCACCGATACAATCTTGGGCATGTTTCCTGAGCGTTTACGGCGCAAAACCTTGCAGCGCTTGGAAAAAATGGGTGTGCAGGTGCGCTTGAATACCGCTGTCGAGGGCGCGAGCGCCGATCAAGTGCAGCTCAAGGGTGGCGAGGTGATTGGCAGCCACACCCTGATTTGGGCGGCGGGTGTGCGTGGGGTTGAGCTGGCTCAAAGTCTCGAATTAGCCTTAGTGCGTGGCAACCGGGTGCAAGTACAGCCAGATTTGAGTTTAGCCGATGATCCCTTTGTCTATATTGTTGGCGATTTGGCCTATATTGAGCAAGCGGGTAAACCGTTACCGCAGGTTGCGCCAGTTGCGATTCAACAGGCGGTTACTGCTGCCAAAAATATTCTGCACCACAGCCAACAGCAACCAAGCGAAAACTTTGTCTATCGCGACCGTGGCTCAATGGCGACGATTGGGCGAAATGCGGCGGTAGCGCACATTTTTGGACTTCAATTTTGGGGCTTTCCAGCGTGGGTGGTTTGGTTATTCATTCACCTAATGAGTTTGGTCGGCTTCCGTAATCGGGTTGTTGTGTTGATCAATTGGGCTTACAACTACTTTTTTTATGATCAAGCAATTCGTTTGATTACGGCTAATCGTAAGCAAGGCGATTTTGAAGTAGCGCCAATTTTGGATCGGGTGCAAACCCAGCAACGCTAACAAAACCACGTCTGTTCGACGCGATAGCTGATCGATTGAAGAACCATCACTAACATTTGTTGGCGATGGTTTTTTGATCTAAATTTCGTTGAATTCAATTTACATAACAATTGAATTTACTAAAAACAAACAATGATCAAAAATCGAACAATAGTTATTGAACAAGCATCAATAATCAAACATTTGTTTATCCTTGCTTGAACCTCGCTCAGGGAGCAACAATAGGTACTAAAGCTTGGCACATGAGTACTTTTTGAGATATTGTACAAATTATTCTGCTATACAAACATAAAAATATTTATTTTGCTAGTATTGTGCCATACTTGTTGCATTAACTGCTAATAGATTGTGGCTTATCAGGAGCATTTATGGCAACGATCAATCTTGGAATCATTGGGGTTGGAAATTGTGCTGCATCGCTTGTTCAGGGGTTGGTTTACTATCACAATCTGGAGGCTGGGCGGGCTGGTTTGACCAATCCAGTCTGTGCTGGCTATACGGTTGCTGATATCCGCTGTAGCGCCGCGTTTGATGTCAATCGCGCTAAACTTGGCCGTGATCTCGCCGAAGCTATTACTGTGGCACCAAATAATGCCAGCCGCTTTGCCGCAGTCGAGCCGCTTGGAGTTGTGGTGCAGGAGGGCATCCTCAGCGATGGGGTTGCAGCGATCACAGCTGAGCAGATTGATCCACGTGGTTCTGCTACCATCGATACCATAGTTGAGCATCTTCGGCAAACCAATACCCAAGTCTTGGTCAACTTTCTGCCAGTTGGCAGTCAGCAGGCAGCTGAACTGTATGCAGCGGCAGCGCTCCAAGCTGGATGTAGCTTTATTAATTGTATGCCAGCGGTAATTGCCCGCTCAGATCCATGGGCCGAGCGTTTTAGGGCAGCCAAGCTGCCGTTGATCGGCGATGATCTTAAGAGCCAGTTTGGAGCAACCCTGCTGCATCATGCGCTTGTTGACACGCTGGCGAGGAATGGGGTTCAGCTCCATTCCACCTATCAGATTGTCAGCGGCGGAAATATGGATTTTTTGACCTTGCAAGATCCGACCCGCATCGGCAGTAAAAAAGCAACCAAAGTTCATGGCTTTGGTGCAACGAACTTGCCCGCAGAAGCAGTTCATTTTGGCGCTGAATATATCCCATTTCTTAATGATCGCAAGCTTGCTTTTATTCGCCTGACTGGCGAAGCCTTTGGTGGCACAGCCATCGATGTAGAATTGCGGATGGAGGTCGAAGACTCACCGAGTGCTGCTGGCGCTGTGCTCGATGCGATTCGCTATAGTCAGGCAGCCCGCGATGCCGGGCTTGGCGGGGTGATTGAGCCGGTTGCAGCCCTGTTGATGAAGGCCCCGCCTCGTCCTATGGATGCCGCAGTGGCATTGGATGCGATCCACAGCCTGCTAGCTGGTAATAGTTGAGTGACTTTTCTCGTTCTGATTGAGTGTGCGATTGACAGGTTGCATGGCCATTCGGCAAAAAACTGCCCTGGCATTAACGTTGTTAATGGCGTGGCGTTTGGTAGCACGAATCGTGGGTTTGTGCTGCACATTGAGCGCGTTGTTAATTGGCAATTGCACGAACAGGCCACATATGATTGCGGGAAAAGAAAAGGCGAAGGCAAACGCAGTGTGCTACAATCACGCCAATTGCACCACCGCAGTGTTTCCAACAAAGCACGATTCTTGTGGTGTCCAGACAACCAGTTCCCGCTGTGAAGGAGAGATGTAATGCCCATCTATCTTTCGACGAAGGCAATTCCTGAGCTTCACGGATATTCCAAAGCACAACGCCGCACATTCATCGCACGTGCGATGGCCGCGAATGCATGGAATCCGTTCGTTTGGCTGGGCTACGGCCTAATGGGACTAGGCCTATTCGCCGCGATGACCGCCGCAGTCATCTTTATTCCTGCTGCCAGAACGTTCTTGCCCTTTGGCTTGCTGGTGGGTTTGGGTCTTGGCGGAATATTTGGTGTGCTGGGTACGCAAATCCTCACTATGGCAATTCGGCCAACTTTAGCAACCTATCATCGCGAACTGGAACACACGTCAACAATGGATGATCGCCACCTCACTCCCATCGACTAGCATGGCCATTCGGCGAAAAACAGCCCTCGGATTAATCCAAGGAACCGATATCGGGTGAAAAGCCGTCTGCTCCACTGATTCGTGGAGCAGACGGCTAGCAAGATTAACTTAGTTTCGCTCTCCCATCGCCGCAATTTGATCAACCAGTTCTTTCAATTCTGGTGGCAACCCTGGGGCGAACTCCTCGGGGCGTTCGGGGGCTGACTGCATCGGGAAGCCAGCGGGTGGGGCATCGGTGGTTTCGACCGTCGATCCATCATTGGCTGGTGAAGAACCATGAAAAATCTTGGCCATTTCTGAGCCATCTAAGCGCCAGTGATGTTGTTGCAAGTGCAAACCAGTATCCATCAATTTGCGCACTTCTGGGAATTTGGTGGCATCAAAGTTGGGAATTGGCAAGATTTTGCCCCAATTGATACCCAGCGATTCCAAGGCTTTGGCAAAAACCAATTCGTGGGCGTGATCACGCACAATCAAATAGGCAATGGTTGAGCGGGCCGCAGCATTGTCGGTCATTTCATAAATTCGGCACTTTTGCAAGCGACCCGTTGCTTCAAGCATCAAGTTATAGAGCAAATCAAGCGTAAGGTTGCCACTGTTATAGACATACGAGCCGAGCCATGGATTGCCCACCGAATCAACCGGCAATGCACCTTGCGCACCGACTAAGAAATGATGAATATTGCCTTCTGAAAGCGCATTTTTGAGCGGCGTGCCACCCTTGCCAGCACCCATGGTCGGCAGGCTTTCAGCTGCACCATCGAGCAGTCGGCTAATCGTGGTCCCAATTAACTCAACGTGGCTCATTTCTTCAACCGCGACTGCGTGAATCAGATCGTGGTAGGGTTTGGCGTTACCACGGAAATTAATGCTTTGGAAGAGGTATTGCATCATCGTGCGCATTTCGCCAAATTGTCCGCCTAAGCCTTCTTGTAGCGCATTGGCCGCGGCGGGATCTGGCTCGTCGACCGCAATTTCGTTGATTAATTGTTGGGTATGAAAATACATGGAGTAATCCTTTGAACACAATCCATCATTTGGATGATGCTCTTAAAGTAATTCATAATCCCTAGGCAACGATGAAACAAAAGAGGGATAGTGAGCTGATCGAAGCGTATAAGCAATTGAATCTAGCATCTCAGATTAGGGAAACGTGATCATATATTTGATGCTCTGATTGTCTTTGGTGCGAAATTGCTCGTAGGCCTCAGGTACTTCGTCAAGGCCAATGCGATGACTGACAACAAACAAGGGATCGATCTTGCCGCTGGTAATCAGATCAAGCAGTGGCTCGAGATAGCGTTGGACATGGGTTTGACCCATTTTGAAAGTTAAGCCCTTGCCAAAGGCAGCACCGAGCGGCATTTTATCGATCAAGCCACCGTACACCCCAGGAATCGAGACAATCCCACCTTTGCGACAGGCCATGATCGCTTGACGTAACGCAGTTGGTCGATCGCTTTGCATCCGCACGAATTGTTTGGCTTTATCGTACAGGGCATCAAGGCCATAACCATGGGCTTCCATGCCAACGGCATCGATACAGGCATCGGGGCCGCGACCGCTGGTCAGCGTTTTGAGCACCTCATCGACATCAATATCGGCATAATTGACCGCAATTGCCCCAGCACTCCGCGCCAATTCGAGCCGTTCGGGAAAGCGATCGATGGCAACGACCTGTTTTGCGCCCAGCAACAATGCCGAACGAATCGCAAATTGACCAACCGGGCCACAACCCCAAACCGCAATCGTATCGTTCTCGCCGATGTTGCAGTTTTCTGCTGCCATATAGCCAGTTGGGAAAATATCGCTCAAAAACAACACTTGATCATCACGCCAACCAGTTGGCACTTTGAGCGGGCCGACATCGCCATATGGAACCCGCACATATTCGGCTTGACCGCCAGCATAGCCACCAAACAGATGCGAATAGCCGAACAAGCCTGCTGGTGAAGCACCATAGACGGCTTTGGCTGCATCGGCATTCGGGTTTGATTCATCGCAGGCTGACCACAGATCGCGCTCGCAGAAGAAACAATGACCACAGGAGATCGTAAATGGCACGACCACCCGCTCGCCGATCGCCAAGTTGTTGACTTCTGATCCAACCTCGACAATCTCGCCCATAAATTCATGGCCCAGAATATCGCCTGCTTGCATCGATGGAATATAGCCATTGTAGAGGTGCAGGTCGGAACCACAAATCGCACTGGCGGTAATTTTCAGAATAATATCGCGGGGATGCTGAATCTTCGGATCGGGGACGGTATCAATCCGTATATCGTGGACTCCATGCCAACAAGCAGCTTTCATCACAGATCCCTTCCATATGTATTCGATATATATGGAAAGCGCAAGATCTATTCCCATAGTCACGCTAACGCACACTGCTTAAGCTTCTAATGAGCCGCTAGCCCACTCGCTCACTATGGCAAACGCTGGGAAATTGGTACGTGCTAAGGACTGAATCAATTGAAATAAGACCTATGATTATGATTGTTGCTTGGCAGAAGCAACAATCATAATCTGTATATAATTATTGTCTGCTAAGCAGAATAAAAGAACAAAACATAACTAGGTTTTTAGTAGGAGCTGATTTAGTCTCAACATACGCATTCTTGCTGTCAGAATATCAAATATTACAAAAAAGTCTTTATTACAGAATAAATATGGTGGTTAGGATATTAACTAGCAACGAATGAACTACTGTGGAGATTAAATTATCAGCCATTAAACTGTTTCCAATGACCCTCGGAGATTACCTCAACGCTGCCGTCGATCACCCTGATTGCAGTTTGATCATCGATTGCGTAACTTGAGCATGGCATGCTTGCAGCCCATTTTTCGGCGTTGGCCATGCAATTATCAGGCAGATCCTTGTGATCGAGGTGCGGAAACAGCGCAAAATCTACAATCCCCAGCGTTTTGTCGTCGCCTGTTGGTGGATTCCAGCCAATAAATGGTTTGCCAATACTGGGCGCAAGCACCATACTACCTGCACTCAGGCCAACATAGACCATATCGCGCAATCCTGGTAAGCGGTCGGCTAAGCCAGATTGCTGCATCCAATAACACAGGTACAGTGGATCACCGCCGCCGACTAACAGCACATCAGTTTGCTCGACAATCGGCAGCCAAAGCGCTGCATCGATACTGGGTAGCGCGGTCAGTTCCAGCACTCCCACGGACTTCCAGCCCAATTCACACATTGGCGTATCAGGTTCTTGGCCGCTAATCAAGCGCCATGCATTGCTAAAGCCGTTGGGAATGGCATAAAGCGCAGTCGGAATACAGAGCGCATTACATTCGCTAATTGGTTTATTCAGCATGTTAACGAGGGCCGCGTGGATGCTTGGGTTGGTAATTCCCGCCGAGGTAAGTAGATATTGCATAATCCCTCCTCATTAATCCAGATTAATCAGTCATCAATAGACACTTATAGACACTTGCTGTAAACCAAAAAACGCTCATATGTTCGATAATACAATGCTTGTCAAGCTGAGCAGTTTGTCCCACGAGCCGTTATGATCGGGTTTATCAATGCTGAGGAATTTGATGTATGCTATACCCATCGGGTAAATAAATTAATGATAGTTACCAGATAGTACCAAAGACGCGTATACCATGCTGATTGAAGTGATGAGGCAGACACGCTATGTACAACGTACCGCAAAATATTGACAAAAGAGGTAGGATACTTCTATTAATTGATAGTATAACTTTAGTGGTTTTAATCTTGACCATTATCGTATGGGTCTATATAGCCGATCGACGCTGGTACGGGATATACCCAAAAGACCTCTCTGGACTAGAGCTTAATCTGTATACCCAATGGCAGCACGCAAAGTATATTGAATTAGGCTTAAGCATAGCATTAGCTGGTTATACATTGTACAAAAGGAGAGTGTTGACGATTCTGAAAAGAATCTGCTTGCTCCTGCTGATTGGATTGGTATGGGTTTACTGGATACGATTTCAATAGCGAACCCTGTTGCTCCTGATTGACCAGCATTTCAGCGTGGTTTTCGGCATTCCAAGGCCAAAAGACAATCTACAAGTGTCGCCCAAGCAATATTCCAAGCAATACACGCGACTATAAACCCAAGATTTTTGCATCCAGCGAGACCATTCGGCATGCGGCGTTGGCGTAGGGAACATATGGCGATGGGCCTTCGCCGCCGATAGTCAAGCGCCTTCCCGGCGATCCAAACTCAGTCGGCAAGCGGTTAACCGACGATCCCGGGTCGTGGTATCCTCGTGGTGGATGGGCGTTCGCCCGTCGACTCGACGATTCATATACCGTGAGGAGTTTTTGCGATGGCCCTTGAACGACTGGAAGCAGCGCCAACCGACTTTGATTTCGTGCTCGGCGACTGGAATGTCCGACACCGGCGGCTCAAAGATCGCCTCGTTGGCTGCACCGAATGGATTGAGTTCCCAGGGCGTATGACCACCCAAGCCGTGCTTGGCGGCTACGGAAACATCGAAGACAACCTCGTGCAGCTCCCAGAAGGGCCGTATCGCGCCATCGCGATCCGCTCATTCAATCCCCAGACTATGCGCTGGTCGATCTGGTGGCTCGACGGGCGCATGCCCGGCCAGCTTGACGTGCCCGTGGTCGGGCAGTTTGCCCAAGGCGTCGGCACCTTCTACGCCGATGACACGCTCCACGGCAACCCGATTAAAGTTCGCTTCCTCTGGTTCGCGGCCACGCCAGATCAGCCGCACTGGGAACAAGCCTTCTCCGCCGATAACGGAGCTACATGGGAAACCAACTGGATGATGGATTTCTCCCGCTAACCGCGCAGCCAGTCACGCAGCCGCCGGGCAGCGATGAGGACACCGGCGGTTATTCGATCGTCGCTTGGGTTGGAGGTGCAATTTTGCAAGGCGAGGCGTGGGTGAATGACCAACGCAAACAGCTATAGAGCGACCTTTCATTTAAGCGTGATGGGCATGGGAAATTTACTGTCGATTTCTACCTGTGGGCCTCAACGTGCGTGTCGCTATGGCTTTTATTAATATCTTTAATGTAAAGACCGTTCTTCGGCGAATGGTCATGCTATCCCCTGTGGAGACAACGGCTGATGAAACTTAATCATCTTAATCTGACGGTTGATGACGTGACGGCGGCCCACCAGTTCCTCCAGGCCTATTTCGGCCTCCAAGACCTAGGCGGCAATAAAAATATGGGCTTCCTGACCGACGAGTCGGGCATGGTGCTTTCACTGACCCATATGAAACTTGCTAAGGAACACGAAGTTCGCTATCCCGGTTCTTTCCACATTGGCTTTGGGCAGACCAGCGAGGAGCAGGTCAACGAGATCAACCAGCGTCTGCGCGATGATGGTTTCGATGTCGAACTTCCACACAAAGCCCACGGCTCGTGGACGTTTTATTTCAAGGCTCCGGGTGGCTTCGTAATTGAGGTTTTTTGCTGAGAAGCTGGCTCAAATCGTTCACGATCGGCTAGTCAATCGCTACTAGGAGTATTTTGATGCTTGATACCAGCGCGGTTTGGATTGGCGAAGCCAGCGGCTATGATCAAACTCGACCCACAGCTCCATTGATCTTGCTTGATATCCTTACTCAACTGATTCATACACCGCAGCCCACGTTGGTTGTTGATTTGGGCTGTGGCACTGGCCACTCGACCACGATTTGGGCTGAGCGAGCTACACAAGTGATTGGAATCGAGCCAAGTGATGCCATGCGCAACCATGCTATTGACAAGCTCCAAACAACTGCGTTTGCTGAGCGCATTCACTATCAGGCGGGCTTTGCTCACCAGACGGGCTTAGCTACCAGCAGCGTTGATATTGTGACCTGCGCTCAAGCCTTGCATTGGATGGAACCATGCGCAACCTTGGCTGAGATTGCGCGGATTCTTCGGCCTGGCGGTGTGTTTGCCGCCTATGATTATAGCTGGCCGCCAACCATTAATTGGCAGCTAGACCAAATTTTTCAGGCGGTTGATCAACGCTTCGACCAGCTGATCCAGACCCGTGGTGCCCAAGAGGATAGTCCAGGTTGGTCAAAGGCTCAGCACCTTGAGCGCATGCGCCAGAGTGGGCTATTTCGGCATACGCTGGAATTGACGCTTCATCATTGCGAGTATGGCGATGCAAACCGCTTCATTGGCCTCATTCTGAGCAGTGGCTATAGCTACCATTTCAAAAATGGCACGCTCACCGAGGCCGAGATTGGCTTTGATCAGCTGACACAGGTAGCGTTGGAGACTATTGGTCACGAGCCAATTCCATGGTATTTCAGCTATCGCGTGTGTCTTGGCATTCGCTAAGCGACAATAGTGCATGCAGCGCAATTCGACCGATTATTGAGTTGGTCGGATTGCGCTGCTGAACCTAGCCATTTTCTTCTTTGATCGTATCCACGATGTTGTCGTTGCGGATCATCGCGCCAGAGACCATCATGGTGACGAAGACGATCGCCAGGATGCCCAGCATGCAGGCTGACGATCGCCCCCCAGGGCAGGGTGAAGGCAAAGGTACTCACCCCGCCGAACTGGGAGTAGATGAACACGCTGAGCGCGATCCCGAGCGGCAGACCATACAGCAGAGCGGTCAGCCCGTAGAACAGGCTCTCGTAGCGCAGCATGCGCAGGAAGCCACCGGCGTCAGCCCGACCGATTTGAGCATGGCGATCTCGCGCCGGCGCAGCTTGATGTTGGTATCCAGCGTGTTGATCGATGTTGGTCACCCCGATCAGCGTGATCAGCGTCAGGAACCCGTAGAAGAACAGGTTGATCATCAGCGTCTGCAGGTTGTGGCTCTGGTTGAATTCTGCCGCCGAATAGTACGAGAAATTGCCCCCAACCGTAGCCTTGTAGAGCCGTTCGATGGCTTCCACCGCCGCGTCCGGGTCATCGCTCTTGATGGTCATGCTCCCGGGATTGATCGGGCCCAACTGCAGCAGCTGGTCGCTCAAACCGTCGAAGACGGCATCCGAGACGATCAAATCGGCAACCATTGCCGGCCCCATGCCCATAAAGCCCAAGGGTGCTTCCTGGGTGACCGCGCCCACCGTCCATGTCAGGCTGGGCGGTGTCGTCCCCGTTGGGGGATCAGCAGACATCTGGAGACAGTCATCGTATCGCCCGGCTTCAGGTTGAACAGGTCGAAATCGTACAGCTTGCCGCTCTGGCGCAGGTTGGTGATGGTTGACCAGGATCCCCAGCGGCGCGGATGGATCGGAATACTGCTGCACGATCCAGACCAAGCTGCGCGGCATAGTGGGCAAACTCGGTCGGCCCCACGGCACTCACCTCGAGCACAAACTGGTAGCGTATCGCCGTCCAGCAGTGGGTAGATTTTCAAGTTTAAGGCTGTTCAGCTCCTGCAGGGCCTGGTACGCCGGGTCGGTGATCACCGCTGCGCGGGGGACGTACTGCTGGTAGGTAGGAGCGACGGTAGGTAACCCGCTGCACTTCTGGCAGTTGGCTGACCAGATCGGCAAAATTCTTGGCGTGGCTTTGGCGGTAGTCCAGGTCGATCATCAGGTCGAAGTTCATCGCTTGGACAGCCATGGTTCGGGTGGTGTTGGTATACAGCATCAGGGCGTTGAAGGCCACGAACAGGATGATGCTGATCATGAGCGAGAGCACCGTGGTGCGGTATCGTCTTGCGGTCGCGCTTGAGGGATTTGAGCGCCAGCTCGCCCTCGAACCCGAACACACGCCGGATCAGCGGGTTGGTGCGCAGGGTTGCCGCGGCGTGCCTTCCTGGATCTAGCTCGCCGCTCTGGCGGATGGCATCGATGGGCGAAACCCGGGCGGCGCGCCGGGCGGGGATCCAGGCCGAGAGCAGGATGGTCGCCGCGGAAAACAGCAAGGTCAAGCCGATGACCAGCGGCGAGACCACCAGCGGCATCCCCTGCTCCGCGTCAAGGATCAACTGCGAGACGATCCCCTGGGTGAGCTTCAGCAGGATCCCGACCCCGGCGATGGCGCCCAGGATGCCCAGCGGGATGCCGATCGCCGCGATGACGCCGGCTTCGGTCAGCACGATGCGGCGGATCTGCGCGGCGGTGGCGCCCACGCTGGCAAACATGCCGAACTGCTTCTTGCGCTCGCCGATCGAGATGGCGAAAGCGTTGTAGATCACCAATGCCGAGCCGCACACGATCAGGGCGATGAGGGTGGCGAGGATCACCAGGAAGAAGCGCACGTAAGTTGGAACGGCCGCTGCCGCCCATCCAGGGCAGCAGTCCTCGTTATAGGCAATGCTAGCTTCTGCTGGCTGGCCATCTGGACCCGTGATCACCTCCAACCCGGCGCTCTTCGCCATCTCCGGCGCGCTGGTGTAAATGCTGCGCGGATCGTGGGCCAGGATCGAGATGTCCACTTTGTCTGCTGCTGCCAATTGCGCCGGGTCGAGGTAGGTCAAGGCCGGGAAATGCTGCGGGCATGCTGGTCTCATCGGACAGCGGCACCATCACGCCGACCACCGTGTAGGTTTTGGAAACGGACGGGGTAAAGGTTTCCCCATCTTGCAGAGCGACATATTCTTCGCCTCCCCATGCCTTGACCATCTCATCGTGGTTGGGGATATTCCGCTGGCCAAAAGTCAGGTGCAATGTGGAGCCAGGTTGCAAGCCAAGGCCAGAGTCCTCCATCATCACCGGCGAAACGAGCAGCTCATCCGCGTTTTGAGGAAAGCGTCCGGAAATCAGTTTGATGGATTGGTTTTGGAATGAAAGCGCGTCATAGGCGGTGAACATACAGGTAGGGCCGAACGTCGTTTTGGCTGCCGTAGGTGGCGTTCCCGAGCGAGCGGCTGAGCATCGCCGTCTGGACGGCGCTGTTTTCGGTGATATAGTTCGCCTTTGCATAGGGCACGGCGTGGAACCGGGCGTGCCAATTCCCCGCCATGAAGATCTCGTGGTCGATCATCACCTTCTGGAAGCTGACACCCAGCAGGAACACCCCGCAGATCAGGGCGGAGGACAGAATCACCCCCAGGATGGTCACCGCAGTACGCTTCTTGTTCAGCCGCAGGTACTTCAGGGTATACGTCGTCAGGATGTTCATGCCCGCACCGCCTCGTCGCGCACGATGTGCCCATCGCCGAAGGAGATGATGCGGTCGGCTTGCAGGGCGATGTCGCGGTCATGGGTCACCAGGATCAGCGTCTGATGGTAGCGTTGGTTGGAGAGCTTGAGCAGCGCGATGATCTCTTTGGAATTGGTGCTATCCAGGTTGCCGGTCGGCTCGTCGGCCAAGCATCAGCGCAGGGTTATTGATCAGCGCCCGCCCGATGGAGACGCGCTGCTGCTGCCCGCCGGAAAGCTGGTTGGGCAGGTGCCTGACTCGGTCGGCTAGCCCCAGCGTGGCGACGATCTCCTTCAGGCGCGCCTCGTCCAGACTGCGCTCATCCAGCAGCAGCGGCAGGGTGATGTTCTCTTCGACATTGAGGATCGGGATCAGGTTGTAGAACTGGTAGATCAGACCGATCTGCCGGCGGCGGAAGATGGCCAGTTTGGTCTGGTCGAGGCTGCAGATGTCCGTGCCATCCACCAGCACCTGGCCGGAGCTGGGCGTATCCACCCCACCCAGGATGTGCAGCAGCGTCGATTTGCCCGAGCCGGAAGGGCCAACGATGGCGACGAATTCGCCTTTTTCCACGCTGAAGCTGACGTCATCGATGGCCTTGATCTGCGTATCGCCTTTTCCGTATACCTTCGAAAGGTTGTTCACCTTGAGAATTTCCACTGGTTATTCCTCCAAACACATGAGTCTCTTGCGTGATTAGCTATGAATTGATCAGCGCTGCATCCGTGGATCGTGAGTTGGGTCGGGATACATGGGCGGGCAGCCATCGTCAATTGCCATGGGGCGCAATTCGTAGTGCCATGGCTCGTTGCTATAAATTTGGCACAATCCATAATTGGCACCGCGCTCAGATAACCAAGCGATCGCATCGAATTCGCCAATATCGATTGCAGCGCCTGCTACATGTGGAGACTTGTCTGCTGTAGCGACCCATTGTGCTGCTACTTCTTCCGAGCCATAGATCAAAATTGCATCATTTAGTAGCTGATTCTGATAGTCCGGGGAGCGCCAACCGCTTGTGACGAAGAACGTAATCCCATCATCGGCGGCATCGGTAGCAGCTTGGCGCATGGCCCTGAGCAGGGCAGGATCAAGCTTTTTAATACTCGGCAGCTGATCATCAAAGATTGTGGTGCCATTCGGAACAACTCCATCAGCGGTGCCAGGCGTAATTGGCTGCTCAATCAACGGCATGTTTGATGATGGAATGGCTTTTTTCGAATCTTCCGAATCTTCCGCCTTAAGCGTAGTCGGCTGCTCCAGCTGCGGCGTAGCGGTGGGCCGAACAACCTGCGGATCAACTGCGTGCTGCGGTAGGGCAGATGGGTGAGTCTGTTCACCGCGAGCGACATCAATCGGTGTGTTCGTGGGTGCTGCGGTCGTCGAGAACAAGAACCTCAACGGCAGATAGCCGAAAATTCCGCCGATCGTGATCACGATGAGCAGCCCAAACAGCAGCATAATAATCCGACGGGTTGTGTTTTTGGTGGTTTTGTAATACATCATTGCTTCAGTGTAGGCATGCTGATGTTGCCAGAGCGTATGGGCTTTTCAATATGCCAACGATATACGGTGGCTGGTATAATGAATGCCTAAATTAGCGGGAGCATTGACCATGCGTGTGTTGATTGTTGAGGACGAACCATACCTGGCAGAGGCTATTCGCGATGGCCTTCGATTGGCGGCGATTGCAGCAGACATCGCTCGTGATGGCAATGGTGCGCTGGATTTGCTGCACGTCAACGCGTATGACATCGCCATCCTCGACCGCGACATCCCTGGCCCTTCCGGCGACGAGATTGCCAAACATATCGTTGCTTCGGGCAGTGGTATGCCGATTTTAATGCTTACCGCTGCCGATCGACTTGACGACAAGGCCTCAGGCTTCGAACTCGGCGCTGACGATTACCTCACCAAGCCATTCGCGCTCCAAGAACTGGTATTACGGCTCCGAGCGCTCGATCGCAGACGCACTTACAATCGGCCACCAGTGCGCGAAATCATTGGCCTGCGGCTCGATTCGTTTCGGCGCGAGGTCTACCGTGATGGCCGCTACGTTGCCCTTACGCGCAAGCAGTTTGCGGTGCTCGAGGTGCTTGTTGCCGCCGAAGGTGGTGTGGTTAGCGCCGAAACATTACTGGAACGGGCATGGGATGAACATGCTGATCCGTTTACTAATGCCGTGCGAATTACGGTATCGGGGTTGCGCAAACGCTTGGGAGAACCGTGGCTCATCACGACGGTGGCCGGCGTGGGCTACCGAATTGATACTAGTTACGCTGCAGCAGCTGAGGGAGGTGAGCGTGGATAGGGTTGCTGGGTTAAGCGTTCGATTCAAACTGACCCTTAGTTATGCTGGGTTCCTCATGTTCGCAGCGGCCTTGATGCTCGCGACCATGTGGGTGTTTTACTATGTGCCCGAAGCTGCAATTATCGCCCTTGGACGTTTTGTGCCCGACCGCTTGCGCGAGCCAGTTCCGAGAGCCGCCGCTGTGTTGCTTTTTCTATTGGTGTTTGGGCTGCTGGGCGGTTGGTTCCTTGCGGGCCGCATGCTTGCCCCTTTGGTGCGAATCACTGATGCAACCCGCAGAGCTGCGAGCGGATCACTCTCCCATCGGATCGCATTGGAAGGCCGTAAAGACGAATTTCGCGAACTTGCTGACAGCTTCGATGCCATGCTTGTGCGGCTTGAAGCCCACGTCGCCGAACAACAGCGCTTTGCCGCCAATGCCTCCCACGAGCTGCGCACACCGCTGGCAGTCACCCAGACGCTGCTCGATGTAGCCCGCAATGATTTAAACCGCGACACCGACGACCTGATCGAACGCCTCTATGCAGTCAATAGCCGTGCGATCAATCTCACCGAAGCCTTACTGCTGCTGAGCCGCGCCGACCAGCGCTTGTTCACCAGCGAACCCGTCGATCTTTCACTGATTGCCGAAGAAGCCACTGAAACGCTCCTACCGCTGGCCGAAAAACGTGGCCTCACGATCGAAACTTTTGGCGAGCTGGCGCCGACTATCGGCTCAGCAGCGCTCTTGCTCCAGCTCACGATGAACCTCATCCACAACGCAATCATCCATAATCTACCGGAACAAGGCAATGTGTGGGTTGCAACCAGCATGGGTTCCAAAAGTGTGGTGCTTAAGGTCGAAAACACTGGCGAGCAACTTAGCCCTCATGTAGTTGCCACGCTGGTCGAGCCGTTTCGGCGCGGCAGCGAGCGCATCCATACCGACCATGCAGGGGTTGGCCTTGGTCTGGCAATTGTCAAAAGCATCACCCACGCTCACGATGGCACCCTCAGCGTGATCCCGCGTGCGACTGGCGGGCTTTGTGTCACGGTACAACTCCCCAGCACGCCACTATCGACCAATCGATAATAATTAGTTGACATAATTATTTACAGTGATAGGTCGGCGCATGATTCAATTGTCTAGGTTACACTATTGACGTTTCTTACGCTTGCTATCAGCGAGAGGCTCAATTATGCTATCGTCTATTCCCACTATCCCACGTTTGCCGATTGTGGGTAATATCCCTGCATTACGTGCAGATCGGCTGGCGCTTTTTTGTCAGATCCAAAAGACCTGTGGCGAACTTGGTATCTTTCATTTTGGTGCTAAACCAGTGCTTATGGTCGGTGATCCAGCGCTAATTCAAACGCTGCTGGTGCATCATGCCAACTCGTTAACCAAAACAGATCGCTTGCGCCACCTGCTGCAACGCACGCTTGGCAATGGCTTACTGACGCTTGAAGGCCAATCACATCGCGAGCAACGTCGCCTCTTGGCTCCAGTATTTCAGCCACGAGCGTTGACACCCTATGTGCATACGATTGAGCAAAATACGCTTGAGTTTATGCAGAACAACCCTTATCGGCGGATTGATTCTACCGATTCATTGCGGGAGTTGGCAATGAAAAATATTCATAATCTCATTTTTGGTTTCGATCGCTACGATCAGGATCAGACTATCCATCAAGCATTAGATGAGATGTTGAATTTTCTGAATGCTGCGATGACGCAATTATTTATGTTGCCGCTCTGGATACCCTTACCCAAATATAAACGCTTTAACTGGGCATGTCGCACGATCAACCAGACATTTGGCACGATCATCGCAGCGAGGCGGGCCAAGCCAACCGATAGTGATATTATCTCGTTGATTATGCGTGCTACCAACGATCAACTATCCAATGAGCAAATTCGCGATCATGTGCTAGCGCTCTTTTTCGCCGGCCATAGACCATTAGCGGCAGCGCTGACGTGGATGCTGATTACGCTTGCCGCGCATCCTGAGATTGGCGCGAAAGTTAAGCATGAAATCGATCAACATCGATGTGAGTTGTCAACAGAAAATCTTCAGGCATTTCCCTATACGCTCCAGTTTATCAAAGAGGTATTGCGGGTTTATCCACCTTTCTATGCCTTTACCAGACGAACGATTAAGCCAATCGAAATACCTTCAGTTGGCACACTGCCAGCTGGTTTGACCTTGGGATTTAGTCCCTACGCGATGCATCGTAACGAGCGGTTTTTTCCTGATTCAGAGCGGATTGATCCTGATCGTTGGACTGCTGAACAGGAGGCTGGCCGACCTCGTTATAGCTATCTTCCTTTTGGGGCTGGGCCACATCAGTGCCTTGGGATGCAGCTCGCAATGCTTCAGTTGCAAACCATCCTGATCACAGTTATTCGCCATTGGGGCATGCCACAGTTGGTTGATTCCAAACCGATCACGATGAACCCAACGCTTGTTTTAGAGCCAAGCCGATCGATTAAACTCGCTTTTACTGGTTAAGGCAATTAAGGCGCTGCTCTGTTCACAGCTTTGGCGCTCCTAGCTGTGGGCTTACAATTAAGAACAAATGTGCTATGATGACGACAATCTGACCCATACGGTGTTGGTTGTTTTTTTAGAAGGGAATGTGTATGCGTAACGCTACTCCGCAGCGTTTATATCTGATGCAGGTTGGGGTTATGCCGGAATACCAGATTCCGATTGTGTGCTATCTGGTGCAAACGGGTGACGGCAAGAATATTCTGATTGACAGTGGTCTACCGGAGATTATGCCTGAAGAAGAATCGGAGTTCGAGAATGGGCAGGACGTTATCGAGCAGTTGGCGAGCATTGGCTTAAAACCGGACGATATTGATACAGTCATTTCGACGCATTATGATATCGACCATGCCGGAAGACACGCGGCATTCACGAAGGCGCAATATGTTGTTCAGCGTGTGCATCATTTGGATGCGGCGAGCAACCCACGTTTTGCTGCCATTCGACCCCAATGGGATCAGCCAATGGAGCGCATTCGGCTGGTGGACGGGGACACGGAACTGCTGCCGGGGCTGGAGCTGATTGAGACGAGCGGGCATGTGCCGGGACATCAATCGGTGCTGGTGCGGCTGCCCAAAACGGGGGCGATTTTATTGACGATTGACGCTGTACCCTTCGGCGCGGGCTTTACCCGTGACGAGCAGGACGACGGTAGCAACCCGGACGCCGAAGCGATCCGCGCCAGTACGATTAAACTGCTTGATCTGGTCGAACGGGAGCATATCGGGCTGGTGATTTTCGGTCATGACAAGGAGCAGTGGGAAACACTCAAAAAAGCGCCAGAGTTTTACGAGTAATGCGCTGAGGCCTAATCCAAGTCCGCAGCGGCGTGCACGTTTAATCACTGCTCTTTTCCACACTGCGCTAAACAGCGTTCCAGCAATGGGCAACAGCAACTCACGAGCATCAAGTGCTGTTAATTCGCTATCGGGCTGCTACAAATCTGCTACATGAGGTGTTGCGTCTTTGATACAGTAATACCAAGCTTGATTTGTTCAAAAGCGAGGTGGGTTGACAGCTGTGTGGTGGAATCTGTTGGTGCTTGAAGTTGCGTAGTTAATGTATTGCCAACTCTCTGCGGAGTTGGGTATGAGGATTTCGTATGCGTCGAATAATGCTGGGATTGTTGTTTGCGGTCGTGCTTGTAACCAGTGGCCAAAGCCACGCTCACTCGTTGGGCGATGAGATTGATTCGCCAGTGGTTGGCTATCCACAGCGGATCGTTGCCTTTGGGGATTCGATCACACGCGCCTTTTTGGCCAATGGCAATGTTTCGGAGATCGGCGATCAGCCGCAATATAGTTGGGCAACTGGCACCAGCCCAGAGGTCAATAGTTTGGCTGAGCGCATTCGAGCAACTACAGGAGTTGTAAATGCGACGAACGCGGCAGCTTCTGGCGCTAGTATGAATGCCTTGGTTGGCCAAGTTAATACGGCAAATGCGGCCAATGCCCAATATGCCACGCTGCTTTTGGGCGCAAATGATGTCTGCCGATCGAACGAAGGTGCAATGACCAGCGTCGTTGATTATCGTGCCCAATTGGTGAGCGGCTTAACTCAATTTACTACCAATCAACCTGAAGCACGGGTCTTTGTGGTCAGCATTCCTGATGTATTTCAGGTCTGGCAGACGTTTAAAGATACGCCAATGGCCCGCGCAATTTGGAATCAATTTGGCGTTTGTCAGTCGATGTTTGCTAACCCAGAATCGACAGCGCCGGCTGATATAGAGCGTCGTCAGCGTGTGCGCCAACGAATCATTGATTTCAATAGCCAATTAAGCGAGGTTTGTAGCGGCTATTTACGCTGTCGATTTGATCAAAACCTGTTGTTTAACTCACCAATTTCGCCAACCTTGGTTACCGCCGATTATTACCACCCATCAATCGCAGGCCAACGCTTATTGGCAAATAATTTAGCCCAAGCCTCATTTGATTTTACCGACCAACAAGCGCCTGTTTCAAGCGTCACGTTTAGCCAAACTCCAACTGGTTGGTTGGCAAATCTGAGTGCAACCGATAACCAAGCTGTGCGTGGCTTGGAATATCGGTTACCCACCCAAACAACGTGGTCACGCTATAATCAGCCGTTTGAAGTCGCAGCGCAAACAACAATTATTGTGCGTGCAGTTGATATTAACGGCAATACGGAAGGCTCGCGAGCTTGGACGGCTCCAAGTATCAACCAGCCCGCGTATATGGTATTTATGCCCTTTGTGATTCGCAATTAATAGCCGAACTCTGACTCGTTTAAGGCTGCGCTGGTGGGGCAACAATAATCGCATCGTTCCCAATCGATTGAATCTGATCTACGGGCAGCAGGGTTCGGCCACGCAGATCTTGAAAGAAGCCTTGTTTGATTTGATAGCCAATAATCTGGCCGCGATCATCAATCGATAAGTCGGCAACGGTGCCAATCTGGGTGCCGTCAACCGTAATAATCGTCGTACCGGTGATCTGATGGGCCTGTTTAATCAGCGTAGCAAGCTCTGGATCATCGCCAATCATCGCATAGGGTGGCTCGCTGCCAACCAACAAGACATCACCAAGGCTAATGACCTGCTCCCAACGAATAACCCGGGCCGATTTTAACCAGCCGCCAACATCAATCAGCAGCGCAACCACCCGCGTTGGTGGCTGGTCAAGCACGACATCCTGAATCGTGGCAATCCGCTCGCCGGTTGCTTGGGCGATTACAGGTTTGCCAAATAAGCTATTTACTGTATGCATTGTAAGCTCCTTTCACGTAAAGTTCACCGTTCTGGGGCTGAACAAAGCACATCCTATTCCAAGGAGTGCTAGTTTATCAACCCAACATTATTTATCAATCCAGCGAACATCGTGGCGATTGGCTAATGCTGCAAATTGTTGTGGGCTGGCTGCGCGCAAATGCACATCCAAAAAAGCTCGCACATAACTATCAGCAATCGCTAAGCCTTGGCGCGGTTCAAAGCCATCAGGCACCAGCACTGGCGATAAAAGTTGGGCGAAGGTAAACGAGAGATGCGAGCTGTTCGGCAGTTCAAGCCAAACTGCTTGCTGCTGGGCATTGGCGAGTAAGTAATTCCAATGCTTGACGGCATCCCCGACTTGATTACTTTCCATCGATGTTAGCAGCAGAAATGGACGGGTCGTTGGTTGATTGACCCGCGTGCCATACAGACCACCATCTAAATTAACTGCGACCCGGCAACGTGGATCAACCTCGCAGGTTTCCAAGGCGGTTGCGCCACCAAAAGAATGACCAAACAGGCCAATCTGTCCAAGATCGAGCTGCCCAGCAAAGAGCGTATCGTTAGAGTTCCAGACTTCGAGCGTATCTAAAACAAACCGTTGATCGGCTATCCAGACGGGTAAGAGCTGCTGATCAATCGTTGCTACAGTCGTTTCTTGGCTGGGATCAATTCCAAAGTGTTCGAAATTGGAGAACCGCGTTTCGCCATCAGGAAAGACCGTCACCGCAGCAGCATCGGTGTGGTCGATCGCAACCACCACATAGCCCCAACTTGCCAAATCTTGCAAGCTCGTGCTGTTTTGCAGTCGCAGCGCAACCATACCAGGTGAAAACACAAGCACCGGCAAACGCCCAGCATTCGCCAACAATGGCACACCTTCACTGGCAGCAACATCGATGTAGCGCACATGCTGGAATACAAAGCCGGGAAGCCCGGTCATTCGTCCGAGCGCATCCGCTACCTGATCAGGGTGATGGGTTAATGGCGCAGCTGGGCCAGTGTGTGCAGCGGGATACCATACCGATACCATCAGCCGTCGTTCACGGGTCGAATCCACTAACTCGCGGTCAATCACGCCCACCGCATATGGCCCAGTTGGGGCAGGCAGGGTTGGTACCGGCAGCAGCCAGCTAGCTAAAATAATACTTATAGATAGACATAATGCATTGACTCCACTCAGTATTCGCCGCTGGCGATCGCTGCGGATAAAGCGGTGCAGCAATAACAATAAGCTTGCAAGTAAATACATCGGCAGCATTTGGATGCGCCAGCCCTCAAAAACGATCTGCATGAGACTGCCAATTAATGGTAGAGCTGCTCTGAGCCACCGTTGCTGTAAGCGTTGCGGCATAAACGGCAACACCAAACTGGGAAAAAATGCTAAACAACATACCCATTCTAAGACTCGCATCTGCGTGCTCCTGTGCAAACTCAATCATCACCTGTGATTTGCCATGCCTTCAATCTAAGTATTGATTGCCCACAACAAACCACTCGCAGCATAGCGCTTTGGCATCGCCAACCTATCGCCAAAAGGTTGCGACATATTGCACCAAAACAAACATTTGTTAACGACTACTATTAATTTTTCTGCGGATAAATCTGCTATACAGAATGAGGTCAGCAAACAATTCTAGTCACACTATTTGAATTAAACACTAAATTCATGCCAATTTGAATTGCTAACAAGCGGTGGGGGTCTATTTCTTGCTCTTGTAGCTCTGAATTATCCATAATGCGATGTTTGCTAAGGAGCTTGCCATGAGTACAGATACGATTGCTGAGGTATACAACGGAGTTGTTGTCGAGTTGGAGACAATGCTGCGCTCGCGCTTCACTGATATAACATGGGAGCTTGGGCGCTATACGACCCTCGATGCCCAAGACAAAGTTGAACACATGCCCAATGGCAACAAACGCATTACCGGAATCATTGTGACAGGAACTGGCAATGATGGTAAACACCAAAGCAGCTTTCTGCCAGTTGAATTCAACGATCAAGGCTACCCTACAACCAATGATCTCGATCAAACGCTTGTTGCTGTGGCTGAGCAATTACGTACAAGCTTTGAAGAACCAGCATAGCTCCAAAAAGCATTAATCGGCTTACGGGTGTGGCGCTACGAGCACGAATCAAAAGAAGCGCGATTTATTTCATTTTGACGACAACCTTGCCTTTTGCCCGTCCAGTTTCGACGTATGCCAATGCCGCTTTGGTCGCTTCGAAGGGAAAGATCCGATCCACAACCGGGTGAATATGCCCCGCATCGATCAACGCACCAAGTTCGGCTAACTGCGCGCCACTTGCATGCATGAAAAGAAATGAATAGCGAATGTGCCGTTGGTTTGCTTTTTTTCGAATCCGATAGCTCAAAAGGCGCATGATTTGCCCAACCAGCCATGTCGCTCCAAGCTCTTGGGCAAAATGAGGATCAGGTGGACCGGAAAGTGAGATCAGTGTTCCGCCTGGTTTGAGCACGCTGAGCGATTTTTCGATTATCGCTCCCTCCTGACTATTCAAGACCACATCATAATCATGCAGAATTGTTGCGAAATCCTCGGTCTTGTAATCAATCAGCATATCGGCACCAAGGCGCTTCACAAAATCGAAATTCGCCTTGCTGGTTGTGGTCGCGACAAACGCTCCCACATGCTTGGCTAGCTGAATTGCAAGTGTCCCAACGCCACCGGAACCTGCCTGAATGAAAATCTTTTGCCCTTGTTTCAGGTTGGCTCGTTCGATCAGCGCTTGCCATGCGGTCAGGCCGACCAGCGGGATGGATGCTGCTTCTTCCATTGTGAGTGCTTTTGGCTTGATCGCGACATCAGCTTCGTTGATTGCAATGAATTCGGCAAATGTGCCAATCCGACTGCTATCTGGTCGGGCATAAACCTGATCGCCAGGTTTGAATCGCTGTACCTGCGATCCGACCCGAACCACAACCCCAGCGACATCATTCCCCAAAATGAGCGGTAAACGATAGGGCAAGATGCGTTTGAACGCGCCGTCCCTGATTTTAGAATCCAGCGGGTTAACTCCGGCGGCATGGATTTCGATCAATACGTCAGTATCCCGCATCTCTGGAATTGGCATATCACTAACTCGCAGACCATCCTTGCTTCCATATTGATCAATGATGAAGGCCTTCATCATAGGTTTTTGCTCCTATCGTTTCATGCGACGCTGCCTTAAGTTGCGCCATTATTTGCTGCCACTGCGTCTGTGATCGCGTTTACTGGGCCGACGGAGCAGCAGTTTTTCCACCACTGAACAGGCGACGTTTGAATGCCTCAAACACCGCATCTGGAAGCAGTCGCTGGAGTAGCAGTGCGATTTTTCCATCCCGTCCAACGGGGTAGCGCAGCCGTGGCTGGCTGGTAGCGGCGCGCAGGATGACGCGGGCCACAGCGTTAGGTTCTAGCCCTTGCTTGGCATTGATTGCGAGGCTTTGCTGCGCAAACTGGCGGCTAGCGGTGTAGGCGTCAATCATGCTGGTTGGTGGCTGAGTGACGATCGGGGTATTCACATAGCTTGGCTCAACCAGCGAGACGCTCACACCGAATTGACGAACCTCGGCGCTCAGGGATTCACTCAGCCCCTCCAGTGCAAATTTGCTGGCACTATAGAGGCCGCCATATGGGGCCGCAATGTGCCCAACAATTGAGCTGATGTTGATAATGTGCCCGCTTCCTTGCTGGCGCATTATCGGCAGCACCGCTTTGACCATCCGGATGATGCCGAACAGATTAGTGTCGAACTGGCCCTGTGCGTCGGCAATACTGCTCTCCTCAATCGCCCCAAACTGCACATAGCCAGCATTATTAACTAGAAGATCAATTCGTCCAGTTTGCGCCAGCAGCGACTCGACAGCTGCATGCACCGAGTCGTCCGAGCGAACATCCAAAGGCAGCCAAGTGTAGGAGCGCTTATCTTGAATCGGCGTGCGGCTGGTGCCAAAGACGGTAAATCCATGAGCTGCCAGCAGTTCCGCCGTTGCTTGCCCGATGCCCGATGATGCACCCGTGACGAGAGCGACTTGTTTGTGCGATACCATTGTTCTGTTCCTTTCAAACGCGATCATATCTAATAATGTTTGAACAATCATTCAAACATGAACCTAAAAAATTAATTGAAAACCAAGAGTGCCGTTTTCACAATATCGTTGAGCACGCTCCGCTGCTGGTCACGAGCAAGCACACGAATGCTGATAAAGGTTCCCAACAAGAAATGTGCCAATTGATGGGGATCGTGGCGCAATGCGAGTTCGCCAGCAACCTGCGCTTTGATCAACAGTCGATAGAGTCCTTCTTCGAATTCTTGAAGTGCCGACTGAACGATCACATTCACCGCACGATCATGCGGCGCTGTTTCTAACGATGCATTTACCAAAAAACATCCGCGTCGTGCTGGGTCACTCAGCAAGGCATCAACCTGGGTTTGAAAAAGCTGTTCTAATATGCTGTGCAGGGTTCCAGTTTGATCCAATAAAGCACTCGTTTGTGCTCTGACAGCGGCAATATACTGCTCAAGTGCAGCCAGATACAGCGAATGTTTATCGCCAAAGGTGCCGTAGAGGCTGCCTCGTCCGATACCCGTCGATTGAACGAGATCCTCGATCGATAGCGCTTCGTAACCGCGTTCCCAAAATGCGTTCATGGCTTTTTCGAGAACCCGCTGGGGATCAAATGCTTTCTTTCCTGCCATAGATCGTCTTCGATTCCTCCTTGCGAAGCAATATAACACATGTTGGAACGATAAGTCAATGATTGATTTCAGCGTTAATCGATCCTGTTGTCATCTCGCTTCCAACAAAGCGCTATCAGCATGCTGCGTTTGTTTACAACCGTGTCCTGATTCACACTCCAGTATCATTCGCTTTAACCCACGCTTGACAAATTATTGAGACTTAGTATTATTATAAATCGTTATTGATACTTAGTATTATTATAAAGCATTATCAACGAATCCGTTTGATGGCGCGATGGGAGCATACGATGGGGCATCTGTTGATGCTAGAGAGTTGGGTTGGTGGAACGGGTCAGATCTTACCAGCAGCGATTACGGCTCAAGGCCATAGCTACAGCTTTGTCACGCGGCGACGTGAACACTATGCTACGCCGCCAGCGACGCATCCGGTACTGGCCTATGCCCAGAATCTGATTACCACAGAAACCAATAATGTGGCGGCGCTGATCGCATTTTTACGGGAGCAACATCGGCTGCTCCATTTTGATGGTGTGCTTACGATCTGTGATTACTATATCGATACTGCGCGCCAAGTGGCTGATGCGCTTGATCTGCCATGTCCATTTCCAACCACTGTCAGCAGGATTCGCAACAAGGGTTTGCTGCGGCGCACGCTGGATAGCGCTGAGATTGAGAACCCAGCATATCAATTGGTTGGCTCGTGGCATGCGGCCCAAACTGCGGCGCTGACAATTGGCTATCCGCTGGTGATCAAGCCAACCGATCTTGCCTCGAGCGCTTATGTGCGCTTGGTGCGCAATGAAGCTGAGCTGTACGAGAGCTACACCACGCTTCAGAGTTTCGAGCGAAACTTCCGCGACCAGCCCCGTGATCGTACAATCCTCTTGGAAGCGTATATGCACGGCCCCGAAGTTAGCGTCGAAGCCTGCACATTTGCGGGTGAAACAACCATCATTGGCATTACTGACAAGGGCATTACCGCCGAACCCTATTTTATTGAAGACAGCCATATGTTTCCGGCGGCCTTGAGCGTGACGGAGCACCAGGCGGTTAGTCAACTGGTTGTGGCTGCGCTACTGGCCGTTGGCTTTGATCATGGCATCAGTCATACCGAGGTCAAGCTGACCCTGGCAGGCCCACGCATTGTCGAGATCAACCCGCGCGTCGGTGGTAACTACATCGCCGAACTGGTTGAACGAGTCAGTGGCATCAATTTGCTGAACGCCACCATCGATCTGGCACTTGGTCAGCGGCCCAACCTGCATCCGCATGAAACTGGTGTTGCAAGTGCCGCGATCCAATTCTTGGTACCAGAGCGTGGCGGCGAGTTGCGGGCAATTCATGGCCAAACTGCGTTGGCGAGTGCTCCGCATGTTGCCCGTTGGACGCTGACTGCAACGCCGGGAAGCGTGATTGCGCCACCAATCGATAATGCTTGCTATTTGGGCCATGTGGTTGCGGTTGATGCAACTGGGCTGCGGGCGCGGGAATTTGCCAATCAAGCAGCGGCCACGCTTGAATTTGAGTTTGCTGATGATTCAGTGCTGGAGGTTGCTAGCGATGCTTAATCGAACTTATCCAGCACCCACGAGTGTTGCCGAATTACTGGAGGCTGTCCAGCGTGGAGCATACGCTGTTGATCCAGCTGAACTGTTTGCGACTGGCGCTATGTGGCTTTCCCAGAGCACCAAGTTTCCCGCTACGAGCCAACACTATCGTAACTACTACTTAGTGCTGCGATCGGGAGTTGCATTTGGGGCTTGCTGCGTTGAGCGCGACGAGCTGCCCTCGATCATCGCCGAAGAACTGGCTGGAGCCTCACTAGGGAGCTTGCTGAATGATCAGCGCCTAGCAGTGCGGATTGCTGCGCTTGATGCCTATCTCGGAACAGTGCAACCACATCGGACTGCTGAGCGAGCCAGCCCGTGGCAATTACCACTGGGAACGCCGCACGAGCGTGCTTTAGCTCGTGATCGGGCAATTGTTAGCTTGCTCGCGATTGAGCCAGGCCAACAAGTTGCGCTGATTGGCGTGGTCAACCCGCTGGTTCAAGCGATCAGCGAACGTGGCGGCGTATGTCTGCCCTGCGATTTTAATCTCGCACAAACCCAGTGGGGCGATCCTGTAAGCGCCGTTATGGAGCCAGCCCTTGATGCTGCCGATTTGGTAATTGCGACCGGAATGACCCTGAGCAACGGCTCATTTGACCAGATTTTGCATCGGGTGCGGGCGCGGGGGATTCCGCTGGTGGTGTATGCCCAAACTGGGAGCAGCATTGTGCCGCAATTTCTTGATCAGGGCGTGACAGCGATATCGGCTGAGCCATTTCCTTTTTCGCAATTCAGCGCCGAGCCCAGCGTTCTCTATCGCTATCGGTAGGACTCAGCGACTATTTAGGAGCAACGTATGGAGCTACCAAGCACATTTTCCAACTTATTACACGACTATCCTAATCTCTATGACCAAGTAATTCCTGATCCTGATGGGGCCATGGGTCGATTTCTGCATGCGCTGCTCGATCGGTTTGCACCGGGCCAGCGATTGCTTGATGTGGGCTGCGGTCTTGGCCGCGAGATGGCCTATTTACAGGCACAAGGCTACGAGCCGATCGGCATCGACTCGTCGGCGGCAATGGTCGAATGGGCCAGCCAACGGAATCCAGGACTGCGCTTCATCCATGCGAGCCAGCAAGATTTTGCACTCGATTGTGAGTTTGACGCAATCATCTGCGTTGGCAGCACGCTGCTCTACAATCTGACCAATACGGCATTGCTGGCAACGCTGCGCCGTTTTCGCCAGCACATGGTGAATGGGGGAGTGTTGGTGCTCGATATGCGCAACGCTGCCTTTTTTCTTACCGAGGATGGCCAGCGTTGGTTGCGCCAAGTGCATCGTGAACAGACTGTGCTAGCGGATGGCACGCTGGTTGGAATCACCCGCTTTGCGATCACGCCAGCAACCCAAATCTTGGAGCGTTTTTATACCTGGATTTTCCCCGACCAGCCACCGCTGCATGAGCATCTCCAACACCGCTTGTTGTTTCCCCAAGAGCTTGGTCTACTGCTCGAGCTGGCTGGCTTTGCAGTGGAGGTTATGTTTGACGATCCAGCTCCGCATATCGGGGTATTTGAAAGCAACTGGGCGTTTGGCCAAAGCTTGCTGGGTCGCCGCCTTCAGGTGGTTGCGCGGGCCTTACCATTGACGGGAGAGGGAGTTGATCGATGGAGCTGAGCTTGGCAGAGCGCCAGCGTGGGTTGCGAGCCTTGTTGTGCTTCACCTTCTTTATGGTGACTGGTTTTACGGTGGTCATGCCGCTGGTTGCAGTCCACTTTGTTACCCAGCTTGGATGGGCAGCCGTTACGGTTGGGTTGGCGTTGGCGGTGCGCCAAGTGACCCAGCAGGGGTTGGCTCTGATTGGTGGCATGCTGACCGACCGGATCGGTGCTCGGCGCTTGTTGTGCGGCGGCGTATTGCTGCGCTCGGTCGGCTTCGCCAGTTTGGCGTGGGTAACCACGATTCCGGGTTTGTTTGCGGCACTGGTGATTTCGGCGTTGGGTGGAGCGCTGTTTGAGGTGCCCTATCAAGCATCGATTGCCGTGCTGACCACCACTGATTCCCGTCCGCGCTACTATGCGCTGAGCAATCTGGTCAGTGGTGTGGCGACGACGCTTGGCCCACTTTTGGGAGTTTGGCTGCTGCGCTTTGATTTTCGCTGGGTGTGTCTGAGTGCTGCGGCCTGCTTCTTGGCGACCTTTCTGATTGCGGTCTTGGTGCTGCCGGCGGTTCAGACCGCCCGCCCTGACCGTGCGTTTGGCGCGGGCTACGCGCTCGTCTTCCGCGATCGGCGCTTTCTCACGCTGACCGTTTTGCTGATGGGCTACTGGTTTGTTGCTGTTCAAATCAATATTAGCCTGCCGATTATGGTCGAGCGCTTGACTGGAAGTACCGAGAGTGTTGGTGTTATGTTCGCCCTCAACGCTGGCATGACTGTCTGTTTGCAATATCCGCTGATTCGGCTGCTTGAGCCACGGCTGTCGGCACGCGCTATTTTGGTTGCCGGGGTGCTGATTATGGCGCTTGGCATTGGCGTGATTGGCTTCGCCCACAGCTTTCCGCTGTTCTTGGGGTGCGTCGCCTGCTTCGCATTTGGAGCACTTCTGACTCGTCCGACCCAGCAAAGCCTAACTGCATCGATGGCCGATCCGCAAGCGCTCGGAACATACCTTGGAGTCAATTCGCTCGCCTTGGCGATTGGCGGTGGCATTGGTAATGGAATGGGTGGCTGGCTGATCGATCAAGCAGCCGCGCGGGCGCTGCCATTGCTGCCATGGTTGGTTTTCGCCGCTGTGGGCCTGATTAGTGCGCTTGGTCTGAGCTTACTGCCGCTGCACTCCCCACGCCCAGTTCAGCCCAATGATGATCAAGCGCTGAATGAGGACGAATCAACGATTGTGATTGCTTAATGCAGTTTGCCGCCATTCGCAGTTTGCTTTGGAGACCCTATGCAGACAATTATTGATACCATTGGCCAGACCCCACTCGTACAACTCCAGCGGCTTACGCATTCAAATGAGGCGACCATTGCGCTCAAGTGTGAGCGTACCAATCCTGGTGGCAGTGTGAAAGATCGTCCGGCGCGCTTTATTCTCGAGACCGCCGAACGTGCTGGTTTGCTGCTGCCGGGCGCGACGATCATCGAGTCGTCAAGCGGCAACTTTGGGATTTCGCTGGCGATGTTTGGCGCGGCCAAAGGCTACCGCGTGATTATCCTCGTCGATCCGAAAATCACGCCAACCAACCTTGCGCTGCTCGAAGCCTATGGCGCTGAAGTCGAAGTGGTAACTGCGCAGGATGATAGCGGCAGTTATCATAAAACGCGCATCGCCCGAGCCAACGAACTGGCCCGCCAAATCCCGGGGGCCTTTCGGCCAGATCAGTGTTTCAATTTGCTGAACAGTGAGGCCCATGCCAATTCCACGGCGCACGAAATCTTGCAGGATGCTGGACCTGAATTAGCAATGGTGATCGCCGCCGTTAGCACTGGTGGGCAACTCGGTGGAATCGCCCGCCATATCAAACGTGTCGCTCCCCATGTTCAGGTAATTGGGGTCGATGCAGTAGGTTCCGCGATCTTCGGTGGCCCAGCTCACAGCTACCTTATGCCGGGAGTTGGCTTAGGCTGGACACCGGCCAATATTCCGCTGTCGCTGCTTGACCAAGCATTTATGGTACCTGATGAGGATGCCTTCCTTGCATGTCGAGTGCTGGCCCGCCATGAGGGAATTTTGGTGGGTGCATCCAGTGGTGCAGTGCTGCTGGTCGCCTTGGCCTATGCCCAGCAATTGGGGCCTGGCAATCGAATTGTTGCCATTGGTGCTGATAGTGGCGAGCGCTATCTCCAAACTGTCTATAACCATGAATGGTTGACAGCTCATGGTCTTCAAGTCGATTGTAGCCCCGCCGAGTTGCGTGCCCGCGCCCGTGCGCTTTGTGCTTGTGATCGCCAAGTGAGTCGCCATGGGACAATCCAAACTGGCTTAGCCGAAAGCTTGCAAGTGCCAGCCTCGACGCACCAGATAAATGCCTTGATTCAAGAGCAATGGCGTGGGCACTCGGCTCCTGCTTTGCGAACGGCTTCGTCTATTCCAACCAACCATGCGCTCCTGCAGGATGTGTATTGCTAGCAGCAGTTGGCTGCGCTTAATCCCAATAATTAAACATAATATCGCCCATGCGCTGTGGCTTCCAAGCGTGGATTTGGCGCAATTCGACTGCTGCAAGTTTGACGAGCCAGCGTGGATCAACCGCATGATTCAGCAGCTGTGCGGGATAGATGCTCACCCCAAATTCCGGCGCGATTGCCGCAAGTGGCGCTAGATCAACAAAGGGACGCGTGTCGATGTAGGTAGCGATCGCTCCTGACACACTGGCGATGATGGGATGAATTGTATGGCCCAAGAGACTCCAACATTCATGATCGGTTTGGAGCGTTAGGATTCGATAACTGCGTGCTGGATGGGGCAGTAGATCGCGGCTGATCACACTAGCTCCGAGTGTGCGGGCCACCGCATAGCCAATGCTGGTAAACTCTTGGGCCGCAAACGTCGGCAATGGTGGGTCGTGTGCCATCCAAAAACCAGTAATTCCACATGGTAATTGCATTATCATCTCCCACGCTCGAGACGAACGCTGTGCAGCCAGCACGCATTTCCGAACTATGAGCCGACATGGTTGGCTCGCCCGTACATTTGGCGCTTCAGTACTTTGAGGCAAGGCTCCCTGAGCCAAAAGCGACTATCTCAATAGGATAGTCGCTTTTGGCTCAGGCACTAACTTTTGGTAAATTAGTGGCCTTGTTCGGCCATCAGTTTACGCAAACTCAAGGGCCGCATATCCGTCCAGACCTCTTTGATATACTCCAAACATTCGGCTTTGAGACCACTTTTGCCGACAGCATTCCAGCCTAATGGGTTTTCGCGATCGGCGGGCCAAATCGAATATTGTTCTTCGTGATTAACCACAACGTTGTAAATCGTCGTATCTTCTTCGTCATTCCAACCCATGATTGATAACCCTCCATTATAGATAGATTCACAGTACTGTTTGTGAGTTTTAACGATTGCATCTGCTCAGCGATGGGTAGAGAGCTGCAATCGTGTATTCTATTATGCGCTTGCAGCTCTCTACCAAGCCAGTGGGCTACGTTGAGCACCTGATCAGATCGATGCGTGATTAGGATTGGTTTCGGTTTGTTGGCTGCGCCATTCACTTGCCAACAACGAATAACAGGCCATATCAGCGAAGCGTTGGCCATCTGTCCACGTTTGGCGCCGCACTCCTTCGAGGGTAAAGCCGAGCCGTTCAGCCACAACCCGCGAACGTGTGTTTTCGACCACCGCATTTAAGCCAATGCGGTTCAGGCCTAAAGTATCAAATACAAACCCAAGTAATGCTCGCGTTGCCTGCACCATCAAGCCCCGTCCGCCCGCTGATTCAGCGAGCCAGTAGCCAATTTCGGTGCTCATAAGGCGGCGATCAAGCGGAAAAAAGAGCAGTCCACCAACAAGCTGTTGATTGTGCCAAATTCCTACGCGCGGCAAGCCATCTTCAGCAAAGCGGTTTAGTCCGGCGACGATAAATGCTTCCGCATCGGCTACCGTTGTCATGGTATTGGCCCAGCCAAGCCATTCACCAAAATAACGCCGATTGGCACTCACCAATTCAAGGAATTCTGACGCATGCCGGCGCTCTAAAATCCGGAGTTCGCCGTTTGAATCAAGATCATACTTAAACATAGATCCTCTTAAATAAAGTGAGCACTATCAAGCTCAAATTCGAAGATTGTACCGGGTTGGCGATCGGGCAGATCGTACCACCAGATAAAATTGAAACTGCTGGGAATCGTGTAATCACCAAAGCTTTGTTCTTGGTGAATTTGCATCCCACAGGGAATTGCCTGATAGGTTTTAGCGCCACCTTTGGCGCTCCAATAATCAAAGCTGACGGCTTGCAATTCGCCAGCTAAGCCGATTTTTAGCTTTAAACTCATCGCTTGGCCATCTTGGGTGATGGTGACACTCGCATGCTGATCATCAATTGCCTGCCATTCCACTCCTGGCTGCGGCAGCAAGGCACTCGGCAAGAGCACGAGATCGGTGATATAGCGCTCCAAAAAGGTGCGGTTAATATCAACAGGATTATTCAAGCGAAAATAGATCGGAATCAGATAGAGGTATTTGGCGCGTTCATAGCCTTTCTGGTTGGCATAGTAGGCCAAGCCATTTTCTTGAATCCGCTGAAGCCCTTCACCAGGGACGACAACCTTAAAAACAAAGCCTTTGCCTGCCCGAATAATCCGCTTGCCCCGAAAGGGATATTTCGGCGCGTTAATATCGGTACTATGGGTATAGGCTCCATGCATTGCCACCTCAACGCTGGTGGCAAGCCGGGCATGCGGCTTAATGGCATGCTGGAGATAGCGTTGGGCTGGGGCTGGCAAGCCCTCCACCATTGCTGGCACAAAGTGCTTGGTGGAGGGTTGTGGTTTCATCGAGCGCCATAAACGATTGGTTTGCACCACATGCCAGCATTGAAGCAGGCCAAGTGAGCCAAGGGTTAAGCTGCCAACTCCTGCGATTGCCATAAACGTCCCTTTGATGATAGCTTGGAAGGTCATGAGTAATCCTTATCAATTAAATGGCTGATGTTTCAATAACTGGCTCGTTCTCATGGGTTCTCGGTTGTGGTTGCGCCATGGTGGTTGCGCGTAAATCAGGTAGTTCTTGTTCGACCATGCGTAACCGTGGATTCAGAAAGCCAACAATGCTTGCAATAATCGTTAATGCACCCATGAGCACAAAGAGAAAGGCAATTCCGCGGCCTGGGCCTGTGCCAATAATCTGACCAACGTTATTGGCGAGCCCGCCATTCGTAGCAAACAACGGCTCTAAGACGCGATCAACCAATGGCCCTGAAACCGCATAGGATAAGGGTAACGCTGAAAATCCGATTAATTGGCGAATCGATAGCACACGCCCTTGCACTTCGGGTGCGATCTTGCTCAGCCAGATTGCTTGATTACAAATTAAGCCAATTGGCCAACGCAATAAATAAATAAAGATTGCAACGCCAAACAGCGGAATTGAAGGCTTTAATCCAGCAATCAAAATACAGATCCCACCAATCAATTCGCCGCCTAGTACCCCATAGATTCGACGTTTTGGGCCACCCCAACTCGTCATCGCAACGCTGCCAATCACGGCACCAACGCCGCCGATTGACATAATTGTCCCTAGCACTTGCTCGTTACTGAAGGCTAAAACTAAGGGGGTTGCCAAAATATTCACGCTGCCCATCACAAAGCGGGTGACGACTGCGAAGACCAAGAGGGCTACCAGCCCACGACGTGTCCGAATATACGTCCAGCCATAGAGTGCTTCGCGCCATAATGAGGTTCTGGGTTTCGCTGGTTCAGCATGTTGCAGCGTTGGTATTCGAATGAACAGCAAGGTACTGAGCGCTAAGAGAAACGAGATCCCATCGATCATGAAAATGGCTGAAAGGCCAATGCTATTGAGCAAGGCTGCGCCCAAAATCGGTGCAATGAGTTGCGTTGCGGCATAGGCAATTTCGTTCATACCGCCAGCACGACCAAGGTGTTTCGTTGGCACTAAAACAGCCGTACTCGCATGATAGGCAGGCCAAAAGAAGGCTCCCGAGATTGAGTTGATCGCGACACCAAGACAAATGTGCCAAAATACAAGCAGATTGCTGAAATAGAGCACGGCCATGGTTAAAATAGTGAGTGCCGAGATCAAATCTCCTACGATCATGACCATTCGCCGATCCCAGCGATCAACTAATGCACCAATTAATGGCCCAGTTACCAGCCCAGGGATGGTGGTAAAGAGTGAAATCAAGGTTAACTGGGTAACCGAATCATTTTGTTTGTAAATCCAAATTCCAAGGGCAAAACTGGTTAGGCCTGATCCGATCAGCGAGAGAAGCTGACCGAACCAGATAATGCTAAATATTTTCATGTTTCCTTGTTGCCCGCTTTGCGCTGCTTGCATCACACACTCCTGAATAGGTTAAGCCGTGCGTTGAAATTGGTTGATTAACGCTTGTGGCACTGAAGGATCTTGTTGACTAAGTTGCGCGAGAAACCGCTGAAGCAGCGCTTGATCGACAACGGGTTGCTGAATTGCTGTTTGGGCTAAGCCGATTTGGCTATTGGTTTGATCATACTGTTGCTCGTAGCTATTGACCTCGCCAGCCTCCGCTGGCGCTACGGCTAACAGTGGTTGCAAGCTATGGTTGGGTTGCGATTGAACAAGTTGTTGCAACTGTGCGAACCATTGATCATGTTCAATGTGCTGAATTGGGTAGCCCAGTTCTTGCATCCATGTGATCAATTGATTCCATTGGATGAAGTTTGGATTGAGAATGTGATAGGCTTGGCCTTGCCCAATTGGTTGCAGTGATAGTGCTACGATTGCTTGGGCAACATAATCAACTGGCGTAATTTCGACCAACCGCTCAACCTGCGGGGCACTTCCAAGCTGTAAACAGCCGTGGATTAAGCGATAGAGCGAGTCATTGCTATTCCATAAGCCCGTCTGCGTATCCCATGCGATCCGGCCTGGCCGATAGCTATTGACGGGAATCCCTCGTTCGCGAGCATGGAGCAACAGTTGCTCTGCTACCCACTTACTTTGACCATAGCCACCATTTAACCCATCAGGCGTTTGCGGTAGCTCTTGTTCATAGCGCACCGTATCAGGTTGGGTCGCTGCTGCAAAAACGCTAGTCGTTGAACTAAAATGGACAGCTTTAACTTTTATTTGGCTCGCCAAGCGCAGAATTGCCTGGGTTGCTTGAACATTACTTGGCTTAAGCGCTGCATAGGGAAAGGCGAAATTAACCAAAGCTCCATTGTGGTAGATGCTATCAATCGTTTGGGCTAGCATCTGCCATTCCGGCTCAGCAATCCCTAATTGGGCTTGTCCAAGATCGCCGAGCACAACCGTAATGCGTGCTGCGAATGCTGATTCCCAGCGGTGGTAGTAGGTAAGCTGCTGGCGAATTTTGGCATAGCCTTGCGTTTGATCGCTTGCCCGCACCAAACAATAGATCTGCGCATTAGTTTGTTTGAGTAATTCAGCTAAGAGGAATGGGCCTAAAAACCCGGTTGCACCTGTTAATAAAATAGCTTGCGGCGGTGCTTGGCGGTATTCAGCTACGCCAACCGTCGTGATCGTTGCATCAAGCATCGCTTCTTGGCTTAAATCAAGGCTATCGACTGCGTCGAACCCAGCATCCGATCCGGTCTGTTGAATAAATGCAATCACATTGGCAAGTTGCGCGATGGTTGGGTTACTTTAAAAATCGGCGTAATGGCACATTCAGCTGCAAACTTGTTTGAATCCGTGACAGGATTTGTAAGGCATTAAACGAATGGCCGCCGAGTTCAAAGAAATTATGCTCGATGCCAATGGTTTGCAGATCGAGTACGTCGGCCCAAATTGTGGCTAATTGGTGTTCAAGCGCATTTCGTGGCGCAACATAGTTTGCCTGAACCTGGAAATTATGCTGATCCGGCGCTGGTAAAGCCCGACGGTCGAGTTTGCCGTTTGGCGTGCGTGGCAAGGCCGCCAATTCGATCAAGGCTGATGGCAGCATATACTGAGGCAATTGATGGCTCAATAGCTCGCGTAGGTCAGTAGCACTAACGCTGCCTTCACTTGACGTGGTGAAATAAGCAACCAAGCGCTGATCGTTTGGATTGGTATCGGCCAAGATCACGACGGCTTCACCCACCATAGGATGCTGCCGAAGGAGTGCCTCAATCTCGCCTAATTCGATCCGGAAACCACGTAATTTAACCTGATGATCGATCCGCCCGAGATGTTCAAGTTGACCATTGCTGTTAAACCGGGCGAGATCACCAGTTTTATAGAGCCGAATAGTCTGAGTTGGGTTCAGTTGATACGTGATAAATTTCTCAGCAGTTAATTCAGGCCGTTGGAGATACCCACGGGCTAAACCAGCCCCGCCAATATGCAACTCGCCTGCAATGCCTTGCGGCACTGGCTCGAGTTGTTGATCAAGAATATAGAGTTGGGTATTGGCAATTGGCTGCCCCAAGCTGATTGGCCCTTGCTCAACCTGCCAAAGGCTTGACCAAATGGTGGTTTCGGTTGGCCCATACATATTCCATAGGCTAGCACAGCGGCTCTGGAGTGCTTGGGCAAGTTCAGGTGTAAGCGCCTCGCCACCACAGAGAATTTTGAGCGTAGGATGTCCCTGCCAGCCTGCATTAATCAACATTTGCCATGTTGCTGGAGTGGCTTGCATCAACGTTATGCGTTGCGTGTCAAGGACATGGCGTAATTGCTGTGGATCTGCTGCGGTGGCGTGGCTGACTAAAACCAATTCTGCCCCGCTAATCAATGGTAAATACAGTTCCAATCCTGCAATATCGAATGCCAAGGTCGTGACCGACAAGACGCAATCGCTGGGGTCGATTCCAGGCTGTTCTTGCATCGATAGTAAGAAATTGCTTAATGCGCCATGCTCGATTTGCACCCCTTTGGGCTTGCCGGTCGAGCCAGAGGTATAAAGTGTATAGGCTAGGCTGTTGCTATCAAGCTGAACGATCGGGGCTGTGCTGGGCTGTTGCACAATCACCGACCATTCACGATCCAGTTGAATCCAGCTGGGCTTGGCACTCTCGAACTGAGTTGCCAAATGGTCTGTTGTAACGACCACATTTAATCCAGCATCCTCAATCATAGAGGTCAAACGATCAGCAGGATAGTTTGGGTCAAGCGGCACATAGGCTGCGCCGGCTTTGAGCACTGCCAATAAGGCCACGACCATGCTTGCCGAACGTTCCAGCATAATGCCAACGAGGGTATGCGGCCTCACTCCATGCTGAATCAGGTAGTTCGCCAATTGATTGGCCTGCTGATCAAGTGCTTGATAGCTTAAGCTGCTCAGTTCATCAGTTATGGCAATACGCTGCGGATGCTGGTTGGCTTGCGCTTCGAACAGCCGAAAAAATGGTTGATTGAGATCATAATCGCGCTGCGTTACTGGCCATGGGTTCAAAAGCGCTTCCCGTTCAGTGGCGCTAAGCAAGCGGATAGCAGCAAGCTGTTGATTGGGCTGCTGCGCCATAGAACTTAATATGGTTTGAAACTGGCTCAACATGCGTGCAATCGTTGCCTGATCAAACTGTGATTCAGCATAAATCGCAGTGATACTTAATTGTTGGCCAGGGACAACCAGCAAGGTAAGCGGATAATTCGTGCGCTCGATCGATTGAACTGCTTGGATCGCAAGCGCGTTGGCATCACTGCCCATCTGCTCTTGCATGGGATAATTTTCAAACACCACCAAGCTTTCAAACAACGCCATGCCTCGGGGAATCTCGCTCCAACGCTGAATATCCAACAACGGCGTGTATTCATAGTCGCGCAGGTTAACTTGTTGGGTTTGTAAATCCTGGAGCCAGGAATTAATAGTTGCTGTTGATCAACA
Source organism: uncultured Chloroflexia bacterium (assembly GCA_963767035.1). Lineage (GTDB taxonomy): Bacteria > Chloroflexota > Chloroflexia > Chloroflexales > Herpetosiphonaceae > Herpetosiphon. The sequence continues at coordinate 567,805 of CAVYBW010000001.1, forward strand.
ATGACGCGCACTGGCAAAGTGTTAATAAACAAACCAACCATCGTATCGCTGCCAGCGAGCGTACTGGGACGACCTGAAACGGTCGTCCCAAACACAACATCATGTTCACGGGTATAGTGGCTCAACAACAACGCCCAAGCACCTTGAACCAGCGTATTCAGCGTGAGCCGATGTTGGCGTGCAAGCTGTTGCAATTGCTGAAGTGTGCTTGAGTCGAGTATTAGCTGCTGTTCAGTATAGCGTGTCGCGTGGGAATCGCTGTTGCTCAACCCGCTTACTTGCAGCAATGGTGTTGGTGCAGCAAAACCACTGAGTTGTTGCCGCCAGAACGCTTCGGCAGCAACAAGATCTTGTTTGCGCAGCCATGCCAAATAATCACCATATGGCCGTCGGCGTGGCAGGTGCGGGGTTTGAGCGTGGCAAAAAGCCTGATATGCGCTCATCAATTCGTCAAGAATCAATCCGCGACACCAACCATCCATCACCATTTGATGAATTGACCAGACAAAATAGAACGAATCGACATCACGTTGAATCAGATACCAACGCGTTAAGGGTGGCTGAGTTTAATTCAAAGCCTTGCTGGCGATCGGTTTGCAGCAACTGTTCAAGCTGCTGTTGCTGCTCATCCAAGCCAATTTCACGCCAATCGAGTGCATGCCAAGGCAGATCAACCGTGCGATGAACGGCTTGAATAGGTTTCTCAAGATCTTCCCAATAAAACCCAGTTCGTAAAACAGCATGGCGTTCGAGCATCAACTGCCACGCTTGTTTGAAGGCTGCAAGGTTAAACTGACCCTGCAAAATACAACTAAATTGGAGACAATAAATGCCCGCCGTTGGCTCAAGGATGGTGTGAAACAGCATCCCATGTTGCATCGGCGATAATTTATAGATTGTCTCAATATTTTTGTGTTTCACAAATACTCCTACGCAAAGCGGGCAAAAAAGCCATCGAGATCGTCTTGGCTCATTTCGGCATCAGGGAAATCGCTGGGGGTATAGCCACCAGCCTCAGCCGATTGACAATGCTCAATCAATTGGCGCAACGTGTGTAAATAGCTATCGGCAAGCTGCGCGATTGTCGCTTGCTGATAGCTCTGGGTGTTGTAAGTCCAATTCAAGCGCAATTGCTGATCGATGACTAAGCCATTGACATCGATTAACAGCTGGCGCTTGGTTTGTGGGCTATGCAATGCTCCCGCCGATTCATAGGCTGGAGCAAAGTTTGTGGTTGATTCAAGCGCTTGATCGATTTGGCCAAAATAGTTAAAGCCAATTTCAGCCTTTGGCAGTGCGGCCAGATGTTGGCGCAGCTGCTGATCAGGCTGAAGATAGCGCAAGATTCCGTAGCCAATCCCGCGTTCAGGAATCTGCCGAACCTGCTCTTTAATTGATTTTAACGCCGAGCCAAGCTCGCTGTTTGGTTCAAGCTCAAGGTAAATCGGGTAGAGGCTGGTAAACCAACCAACCGTCCGCGAGAGATCAACCTCAGCGATAATGTCCTCGCGTCCATGGCCTTCAAGCGCCACCAACACGCCCGTTTGCGCCGTCCATTCCGTTATACACAAGGTCAGTGCGGTGAGCAACACCTCATTGATTTGGGTTTGGTAGACTGCTGGAACGTTGTGCAACAGGGCGTAGGTTTCACTTGCTGTTAGCTCGACACTCAGCGTTTTGCTGGTTGCAGCGGTGTTAAGTTGCTCGCCAGCATGATCATCGACTGGCAAACCAGGATGCCAGACTGGAATCTGGTTGAGCCAGTAGCCAGCCTCATCCGCTAAAGTTTTGGAGCTTGCATAGCGCTGCAATTGCTCCGACCATTGTTTAAACGAGCTGGTTTTCGCTGGCAACTGAATATTTTGACCCATGCTGAGTAACTGGTAGGCGTGTTGAATATCTTCGACCACAATCCGCCACGATAAGCCATCAACCAGTAAGTGATGCACGATGAGCAATAAACGCCCAGCCTGCCCAGCCCCATAATCAAAGTAAATTGGCTTGAATAATGGGCCTTGGCTGAGATCGAGGCTTGCTTGCAAGCGGTTGGCATGCGCTTCGAGCGCTGCACGCCGCGCATGCGGCGCGAGATCGGCCAAATCGATGATGCTCAGCGGCGAATGTTGCTGCGCTGCGTTAATTTGTTCGATTCCATGATCATGCTGCACAAATGTAATGCGCAAGGCATCGTGATGAGCAATTACGCCATTAATTGCTTGTTCCAACCACGCAGGCTGAATGCTTGCTGGAACTTCAACCAGCATGCTTAAATTCCAGTGCTGTGGCTCGGGCTGGTTTTGCTCGAAAAACCAATGCTGAATTGGCGTGAGGCCAATCGGGCCGCTGACTGGGCCTTGTTCCGCGATGATCGGTGATTGTTCGCTGGCAACTAGCGCCAAATCGGCGATCGTTTGATGTTGGAAAATTAATTTTGGCGTGAGGTGTAAACCAGCTTGATTAGCACGGGCAACCATCTGAATTGCCAAAATTGAATCGCCGCCAAGCTCAAAGAAATTATCGTTGATGCCGACTTGTGGCACACCCAGCACATTCGTCCAAATACCAGCCAAGGTTGCTTCGGTTGGTGTACGGGGCGCAACCATGGGTTGACTGCGCTGCAAGCTCTGTTGCGGTGACGGCAATTGGCGACGATCAACTTTGCCATTGGGCGATAACGGCATGTGTTCGAGTTCAACCCATAAACTGGGGAGCATATGCTCGGGCAATTGGGCTTGCAGCGCCGCACGCAACAGGCTTGGGCTGATTGGCGCCTGATCCGGCACAATGTAGGCGACGAGCTGTTTTTCACCATGAACATTGGTATGATCAACTACAAGGCTTTCGCGCACATTGGCTAAACGATTCAGCTGGGCTTCGATTTCGCCAAGCTCAATCCGGAAACCGCGAATTTTGACTTGGTGATCGCTGCGGCCAAGGTAGTCGATCTGGCCAGCAGCATCGTAGCGGGCCACATCGCCTGTACGATACATGCGACTCCCTGGAGCACCGTGAGGATTGGGGATAAAGCGTTCAGCGGTTAAGCCAGCACGGCCATGATAGCCCCGTGCTAGGCCGACTCCGGCAATATACAGATCCCCAGCGATGCCGATTGGCACTGGTTGTAACTGGCCATCCAAGATGTACATGGCGATATTGGCAATCGGCACACCAATGAGCACGCGCTCAAGCAGTTGATCTGCTGGACATTCCCAGAACGTCACATCGACGGCAGCTTCGGTGGGGCCATACAGATTATGCATCGCTGTATGGGGCAAGTGTTGGTAACAACGATGAACTACTTCGGCGGGTAAGGCCTCGCCGCTACACACGATATGGCGGAGGCTGGTGCAGGCGGCTACATCCTCGGCTTGCACGAACACTTGCAACATCGACGGCACAAAGTGCACGGTCGTAATCTGCTGGTGTTGGATTAATTCCACCAAATACTGCGGATCTTTATGCCCCTCAGGTTTGGCGATCACCAGTTCAGCTCCGCTAATCAAGGGCCAGAAAAACTCCCACACTGAGACATCAAAGCTGAATGGGGTTTTCTGGAGCACCCGATCATGGGCGGTTAATGGGTAGGCTGCTTGCATCCACAACAAGCGATTAATGATCGCCCGATGGGTGTTCATGGCGCCTTTGGGCTGGCCAGTCGAGCCGGAGGTATAGATCATATAGGCTAAATGGTCGCCGCCATGATGACTTGGACAGGCAGTGATTGGTTGGTGGGCGATGGTCGTGGCGATTAGCCCGTGATCGAGACAGATGGTTTGAGCATGATGGGTTGGCAAGCGATCGGCAATCGGTTGATGGGTGAGCAGGATCGATGGGTGAGCATCGTTGAGCATATACTGCACGCGCTCAGCGGGATAGCTCGGGTCAAGCGGCACATAGGCTGCGCCCGCCTTCAAAATCGCCAATAGACTGATCACCAGATCAAATGAGCGTTCTAAGCAAACCCCAACCAAACTATCTGCGCCAACGCCAGAAACGTGGAGGTAATGGGCCAATTGATTGGTGCGGTGATCAAGTTGGCGATAGGTTAAATGCTGATCAGCAAAGCGCACGGCAATTGCCTCAGGCGTGCGTTTGGCTTGTTGCTCAAACAAACTGTGTAAGCTTTGTTCTGGCAAAAAGCGTGGTTCGTGCGTAGCATTCCACTCATCCAGCACCTGCTGACGGGTTGCAACATCAAGCATGCTGAATTCGCCAACTTTCTTGGTTGGTGTATGGCTGAATTGGCGCAACAGTTGGGTGAAATGGCCAATCATGCGCTCAATCGTGCTAGCTTCAAACAGCTCACAATTGTAATTCAAGACCCCAATCAGCCCCTCAGGACTATCCTGCATGGTCAGTGTGAGATCAAAATTGGCAGTTGTTTGGCTTTGTGCCACAGGTGAGAGCTGTAAATCGCCAAATTCAAGCCCGCGAGCTGGCATATTTTGCAACACAAACATCACTTGGAACAAGGCTTGGCGGCTGAGATTGCGTTCGGGCTGAATGGCATCAACCAATTGCTCAAACGGAATATCTTGATGCGCATAGGCTTCAAGCGCAACCTCACGTACCTGCTGCAACAGCTGGGAGAAGCTTGGATTGCCGGCCAAATTGCTGCGAAACACCAATGTATTGGCAAAAAAACCAATCAAATGTTCTAATTCTGGGCTGGTTCGGTTGGCAATTGGCGAACCTACGGCAATATCGGTTTGGTTGGTGTAGCGAAACAACAAGGTTTGGAAGGCTGCAAGCAAGGTCATAAACAGGGTAGAGCCTGCTTGCTGGCTTAATTGACGCAGGCTTGTGCTGAGCGTGCTATCCAAGCTGAAGCGTTGTTCAGCGCCGTTAAAGGTTTGGAAAGCTTGGCGCATGTGATCGGTTGGCAAATCGAGTGCGCTGATGCCAGCTAATTGCTTTTTCCAGTAATTTAATTGTTGTTCAACAAGGCTGCCTTGAAGCCAATTGCGTTGCCAAACTGCAAAATCGGCGTATTGAATTGGCAATTCGGCTAATGGCGAGGCTTGCCCACGCAGAAATGCTCCATATAACGTTGTTAGTTCATCGATAAAAATGCCCATCGACCAGCCATCGGTGATGCTATGATGCAAACTGACCAAAAAGATATGTTCAAGCGAACTCAAACGTAGCAATTGGGTGCGCAATAACGGCCCATTGGCCAAATCGAAGGGTTGTTGCAGCAACTGCTTGGCAAGTTTTTGAGCCTGATCGGCCTGTTCGGTTTGATCGAGTTGGCGCAGATCAACGGTTGCAACCTGCCACGCTTGCGCTGGCAAAATCTGTTGGGTCGCTTGGCCATCAATTGTTGGTAAAATTGTGCGCAAAATTTCGTGGCGACGAATCATTTCGCTCAAGCTTTGTTCAAGTACCGCTAGATTCAAGCTACCTTGTAAGCGTACCGCCACCGGAATGGTGTAGTGGGCCGTATTCGGCTCAAGTTGATCGAAAAACCACAGCCGTTGTTGGGCAAACGATAAGGGTATCGCCTGATTGCGGGGGGTTGTTGGAATGGTAGGCTGCGGCGCAGGTGCTTGCTGCTGTTGGCTCTGTGCTAAAAAGCTGGCCAGCCCAGCAATCGTGGGTGTTGTGAAAAATTGGCGTAACGATAAGCCAACCTCAAAATCGTGGTTGATTCGTGAGACAACTTGGGTCGCCAGCAACGAGTGACCACCAAGCTCAAAGAATGAGCTATCGATGCTAATTTGGGGCAGCCCAAGCACATGGCTCCAAATCGCGGCTACCTTGGTTTCATAATCGTTGCGTGGGGCGCGGTATTCCACGTCTGCAACGATTGGCGTTGGTTTGGGTAGCGCTCGCCGATCCAACTTGCCACTCGCAGTTAGCGGAAATGCTGACATTGGAATGACAATATTGGGCAGCATATGCTCAGGCAAGGTTTGACTGAGGCTGGTGCGCAATTCGCCATGGCTCGGCCAAGTGGCTTCGTCGGCAATCACATAGGCAATCAAGCGTTGGCTTGGCGTGCCATCGTCCAACGGCGTTTGATCAACAACCACTACTGCATCGTTAATGAGTAGATGTTGGCACAGCGCCGCTTCAATTTCGCCAAGCTCAATCCGGAAACCGCGAATTTTGACTTGCTGATCGCTACGGCCAAGATATTCAATCTGGCCAGCAGCATCGTAGCGGGCAACATCACCCGTGCGATACATACGGCTGCCAGCTGCACCATACGGATCGGGAATAAAGCGCTCGGCGGTTAGGTCGGCGCGGCCATGATACCCGCGCGCCAAACCAACTCCGGCAATGTAGAGATCGCCTGCAACCGCAATTGGTACAGGTTGCAAGTGCTGATCAAGCACATACATGGCGATATTGGCAATTGGCGTGCCGATTGGTACGCGTTCAATCGTTTGCTGTTTTGGTGCTGTCCAATGGGTTACTTCAATTGCGGCCTCGGTGGGGCCATACAGATTATGCAACTGAATGTTTGGCAAACGAGCGAGCAAACGATTGGCTGATTCGGCGGGCAAGGCCTCGCCACTACAGAAAACTTGGCGCACACTCATGCACTGTTCAATGCTTGGCAGTTGAAGAAATGCCTGTAACATTGATGGCACAAAGTGAATCGTCGTAATCTGCTGCTGTTGAATCGCTGTGAGCAAATACTGTGGATCTTTGTGACCCTCAGGTCGCGCCAAAACCAGTTGTGCTCCACTCAATAATGGCCAGAACAATTCCCATACCGAGACATCAAAGCTAAATGGAGTTTTTTGCAGCACCCGATCATGCGCTGTTAAATGATAGACCTGTTGGCCCCAATTTAAGCGATTCAAGACCGCCCGATGGCTATTCATTACCCCTTTGGGCTGGCCAGTCGAGCCAGAGGTATAAATCATATAGGCTAATCGATCGCCGCCTAGGCTGCTGGGATAATCTCGCTCCGCTTGTTGGCTAAGCATCGTTTGGCTGGCTTGATCATCTAAAACGATCACGCGGCTCCCTGAGTCAGGCAGTTTTGCCAAGAATTTGTCGTGGGTTAATACGATAGCAACCTTGGCATCGCTCAGCATAAAGTGCAGCCGCTCAGCGGGATAACTCGGATCAAGCGGCACATAGGCTGCTCCAGCCTTGAGAATCGCCAATAAACTAATCAGCAGATCAAATGACCGTTCTAAACAAACCCCTACCAATGCTTCTGCGCCAATTTGTTGGCTTTGCAAATAGTTGGCCAGTTGATTGCTACGCTGATCCAATTCGCGATAACTCAGCTGTTGATCATCCAAACTTAATGCAATTGCCTCAGGAGTACGCTCAGCCTGTTGGGCAAATAATGCCTGGATGCCCAAATCAGTCAAAAGCGCTGGCTGGCTCGTTGCATTCCAGTGTTGCAATTGCGCTTGCTCGGCGGCGCTTAGGAAGCAATCAGCAACATAATGAGCTTGTGGCTGATTGGCCATTGCGGTCAAAATTGCCGAATAATAGCCCTTGATATGCTCAATTTGTTGGGCATTGATTAAGGCGTTGTCGTAACGCAGGCTCAAGCGAATGCTACTAGCGGCTGCATCGGCAGTAAAATTAGCGGTCAAGCCGAAATTGGTTTGTTCAAAGAAATCGCCACCCAACAGCTTAACTTGGCCTTCCAAGGCTTGATACACATGGAAATTGGTGTAGTTGAAGAGCGTATCGAACAATTGCTGGCCACCATGCTGGCGTTGAATTTCGGCAAGCGGATAGTGGCGGAAGGCTAAGGCTGAACGTTCGGCTTCAAAGGCTGTTTTCGCTAGCTCATTCCAACTGGTTTCAGCTAGCCGCATGCGCATTGGCAAGGTATTCAAGAATAAGCCGAGCACCCGCTCGCCATCCTCGGTTTCCAAACGACCATTTGTAACCATGCCCGTGATGATCTCGCGCTGGCCTGTTAGCAGAGCAATTGCCCGCACATGGGCGGCAAAAAGCACACTTTTAATTGGTATACCTAAACTGCGTGCAATTGTACCAAGACCTTGGGCTGTCTGATCGCTAATTGGTACATGCACCAGCGTGCTATCAAGCGTCAATTCGTCATTTGCCTTGGTGTGCCAGCGTGGCAATGAGGTAATCGTGCTGTCAGCTATTTGATCAAGCCAATACTGCTTGATTGTTTGATTGGCCAAAGCCTGCTGCTCGAGCGCGATGAAATCGCGATAGACGCTTTGCGGTTGGGTAATTGCAACAGGCTGCTGATTGATCAGCCCCAAATACAAACCAAACAACTCAGTCAACATGGAGGCAACGCTCCAGCCATCAAGCGCGGCATGGTGAAAACTGAGGCTAAATTGCAGTCGTTCGTTACTACGCCGGTGAATGATAATCCGGACTAGCGGCGCAATGCTCCAATCGAAGGCTTGTTGTTTTTCATGGGTTTGCCAAGCGGCTAAAGTTGCAATTTGTTGATCGTCTGTTTGGGTGCGAAGATCAATAATTTCAACCGGAACTTGGGCATTCCGATAGACCAATTGTAAGGGAGTGCTGTAGTGAATCAGATCAAAAGCTGTGCGTAAGAGCGCATGCTGCTGACTCAATTGGCTGATAGCGTGCTCAAAACAGGCTTGATCAAATGGTAATTCCAAATGTGCACTAAATACATCGTGATAGGTTGCCGAGTCTGGGTTCCACTGACTATGAAAGAGCATGCCAGCTTGGAGCGTGCTGAGTGGATAGGCATCCTCAATTTCGGTGCTCAAGGCTTGGCGATCGGCAGCGCTGATCAGGCTAAAAGGCTCGGTCGCTACCGGCATGGTTTGGGCTTGGTCGTGATTAACCAAGCGGGCCAGTTGTTCAATGGTTGGCGCACGAAAAAGCTGTTCGATCGATAGGTTTAGGCCTGCTTTGAGTGCTTGTGAGCGCACTTGGATACTACGAATCGAATCGCCGCCTAGCTCAAAAAAGTTATCGTGGATGCCAATTTGGCTGATTCCAAGCACATTGGCCCAAATAGCTGCGAGCAGTTCTTCGTTCAGTGTGCGTGGGGCAACCAATGCTTGGCTGCGTTGCAGCGTTTGCTCTGGTTGGGGCAATTGGCGACGATCAACTTTGCCATTGGGCGATAACGGCATGTGTTCAAGTTCAACCCACAAGCTGGGGAGCATATGCTCGGGCAATTGGGCTTGCAGCGCCGCACGCAACAGGGTTGGGCTGATTGGCGCCTGATCCGGCACAATGTAGGCAACCAGTTGTTTCTCGCCATGGGCATTGGTATGATCAACTACAAGGCTTTCGCGCACATTGGCTAAACGATTCAGCTGCGCTTCGATTTCGCCAAGCTCAATCCGGAAACCGCGAATTTTGACTTGGTGATCGCTGCGGCCAAGGTAGTCGATCTGGCCAGCAGCATCGTAGCGGGCCACATCGCCCGTGCGATACATGCGACTGCCAGCAGCACCGTGAGGATTGGGGATAAAGCGTTCAGCGGTTAAGCCAGCACGGCCATGATAGCCCCGTGCCAACCCCACCCCGGCAATATACAGATCCCCAGCGATACCAATTGGCACAGGCTGCAATTGCTGATCGAGCACATACATCGTGATGTTGGCAATTGGCGCACCAATGGGCACGCGCTCAAGCAGTTGATCTGCTGGACATTCCCAGAACGTCACATCGACGGCGGCTTCGGTGGGGCCATACAGATTATGCATCGCTGCATGGGGCAAGTGTTGGTAACAACGATGAACTACTTCGGCGGGTAAGGCCTCGCCGCTACACACGATATGGCGGAGGCTGGTGCAGGCGGCTACATCCTCGGCTTGCACGAACACTTGCAACATCGACGGCACAAAGTGCACGGTCGTAATCTGCTGGTGTTGGATTAACTCCACCAAATACTGCGGATCTTTATGCCCCTCAGGTTTGGCGATTACTAACGCAGCTCCGGTGATCAAGGGCCAGAAAAACTCCCACACCGAGACATCAAAGCTGAATGGGGTTTTCTGCAGTACCCGATCATGGGCGGTTAATGGATAGGCCGCTTGCATCCACAACAAGCGATTAACGATCGCCCGATGGGTGTTCATGGCGCCTTTGGGCTGGCCAGTCGAGCCGGAGGTATAGATCATATAGGCTAAATGGTCGCCGCCATGATGACTTGGACAGGCAGTGATTGGTTGGTGGGCGATGGTCGTGGCGATTAGCCCGTGATCGAGACAGATGGTTTGAGCATGATGGGTTGGCAAGCGATCGGCAATCGGCTGATGGGTGAGCAGGATCGATGGTTGGGCATCGTTGAGCATATACTGCACGCGCTCAGCGGGATAGCTCGGGTCAAGCGGCACATAGGCTGCGCCCGCCTTCAAAATCGCCAATAGACTGATCACCAGATCAAATGAGCGTTCTAAGCAAACCCCAACCAAACTATCTGCGCCAACGCCAGCGACGTGGAGGTAATGGGCCAATTGATTGGTGCGGTGATCAAGTTGGCGATAGGTTAAATGCTGATCAGCAAAGCGCACGGCAATTGCTTCAGGCGTGCGTTTGGCTTGTTGCTCAAACAAACTGTGTAAGCTTTGTTCTGGCAAAAAGGCTGGTTGCTGGGTCTCATTCCACCCATAGAGCAGTTGTTGCTGCTCAGGAGCGCTCAGCAGGTTTAATGCGCCAATTGCTTGGTTTCCGTGGCTGCTCAATCCACTCAATAGGTGGCGAAGATGGCCAAGCATAGCTTCGATGGTCTCAGCGCTGAATTGCTGACACGCATAGCTAAGCCGGAGATTGAGCTGACTCTTGGGCAAGACTAATAAGGTTAATGGATAGTTGGTATGTTCAACGGCATGAATATCGTGAAATTGTAGCCCGCCATCCCAGCCTTGAAGCGTTGCATCAAGCGGGTAGTTTTCAAATACGAGCAAACTATCGAATAAGCTGGTACCGCGTGGTACTTCGCTCAAACGCTGAATATCGGCTAAGGCGCTATATTCGAATTGGCGCAACTGAAGTTGATTGGTTTGCAAGGCTTGCAGCCAATCGATCAAACCTTGGCTTGGATCAATCGTGACGCGAATTGGCAGGGTATTGATAAACAAACCAACCATGGTTTCAATGCCCAAGAGATCAGCAGGCCGTCCAGCAACTGTTGCCCCAAACACCAAATCCTGCTCATTGCTATAGCGACTGAGTAACAACGCCCACGCTGCTTGGATGACGGTATTGAGGGTTAGTTGATGCTGGCGGACGAGGTCTTGTAAGGCGGTGGTGGTTGCGCTATCAAGCTCGATCTGTGCTTCAGCATAGCCCGTTGCACTCGCTGCTTGTGGTGCAGGGAGCGTATTAATCAAGGGTGTCGGGCTGATAAACCCTTTGAGATAGTTGCGCCAGAACTGTTCGGCAGCCTGAACATCTTGGCTTTTGAGCCGATTAATATAGGTGCGATACGGCTTGGTTGGGTTAAGGCTGAGCGCTTGGCCCTGGCTATAACTGGCATAGAGGCTGAATAATTCGCCTAAAACCACCGAAACTGACCAACCATCAAGCAAAATATGATGATGCGTCCAGATAAAATAATGGCTATCAGCAGCAGTTTTGATAATCCGCAAACGCATTAATGGCGCTTTGGTCAAATCAAAATCGCTCTGTTGGTCGCTTGCTAAGAGCTGCTGTAAGGCATCGGATTGCGCTGCTGTCGAGAAGGCTTGCCAATTGATGTACTCAATTGGCAAGCTGATCTGTTTATGCACGACCTGAACTGGTTTATCAAGCTGCTCCCAGACAAATGCCGTGCGCAAAATTGCATGGCGATTAAGCACCTGCTGGAGCGCTTGCTCAAGCGCTTGGTAGTTAAGGCTACCCGTTAAGCGACAATGCAGTTGCTCAACATAGGCTCCTGTGTTGGGTGCATATAAACTATGAAATAATAAGCCCTGTTGCAAGGGCGATAACCCATAAATTGCTTCAATATCTTTCTTCATGTCTATCTTTCTGTGCTATTTGATGTAGCTTAGCCACCAAGTTGCGCCATAATTGCATCAAGATCGTCATCGCTCAAAGCTTCATCAGGGAAATCGCTGGGAGTATAGCTGCCAACATTAGGTGCTTGGCAATGGGCAATTAAGCTGCTCAGTGCTGCAATAAACCCATTTGCCAGCTTGGCAATCGTAGCTGGTTGATGAAGTGCGCCGTTGTAAGTCCAATCCACTAGCAATTGTTGATTGACTAAACTACTGTTGATATCAATCAGATAACTACGGCGGCTTGCAGGATGGCGGGTCATGCCAACTGATTCCTGCGTAAGACCCAATAAAGGTGATTGATTTGCGGCTTGATCAAGTTGCCCAAGGTAGTTAAAGCTGACTTGAGCTGGCGCTAAGGCCTGCAATTGTTGCCCAAACTCAGGGTTGAGATAGCGCAGCAGGCCAAAGACTACGCCGTTGTGCGGCACTGCGCGAAGCTGTTCTTTGATCTGTTTAAGCGTTGTTGCCGGGTCTTGGAGGTTGCTGGAGTGCAAATGTACTGGAAAGAGACTGGTGAACCAGCCAACAGTCCGCGAGAGATCGACATCCTCAAAAAGTGGCTCACGACCATGACCTTCCAGATCAACGACGAGTTGTTGTTGGCCTGTCCATTGAGCAAACGCTTGCAGCAAGGCACTTAACAACAGGTCATTAATCTGGGTTTGATAGGCCTGCGGCACGCTGTAGAGCAAGGCTTGGGTTTCCTCAACACTCAACGCTACCTGAAGATGCTGGCTCGCAGCAATTGTATTGGTCGTTAGTGGATAATCGGTTGGTAATCCAGCATTCGATTGATCTGCTTGTTGCAGCCAATACGCAGCGAGTTGGGTGTTGCGTGGATCGCTGGCATAGCTAGTTAAGCGCTCGGCCCAGGCTTTGAATGAGGTTGTTTTGGCTGGCAATTGTACTGCTACTGCTTGTTGCAATTGTCCATAGACCGTTTGCAAATCTTCTAGCAAGATACGCCACGATACCCCATCGATAATTAGGTGATGGGCCACAAATAATAAGCGCTGGTGCTCAGCAGTTTCAATTAAGGCTACTTGAAATAATGGCCCCTCGCTCAGATTGAGGCTTGCTTGGATCGTATTGGCAGCCGCTTCGATTGCTTGCGCAAGATCAGTTGTATGGGTGCTTAAGTCGATGGTTTGTAGTTGAATGCTGGTTGCGTCGCTATAAAACTGTTGCCAGCCAGCGTTCGTTGGCGCAAAACGCAGCCGTAGGCTATCGTGATGAGCATACACATGCTGCAAGGCTTGGGTTAATAGGTTGGCATCGATTGACGTCTGTGCAGCTAGCAACAATGCCTGATTCCAATATTCTGGATGTGGTTGTTGTTGCTCAAAGAACCACGCTTGAATTGGGGTTAATCCTATCTCGCCATGGATCACGCCTTGTTCTGCATCAATAGCGGGGCCGCTGCCAACAACTTCTGCCAACTCGCGAATGGTGCGATGGCTAAATAAGGCATGTGGGCTTAATTTCAAGCCTGCACTGGTTGCTTTGGCCACAATCTGAATACTGAGAATTGAATCGCCACCGATTTCAAAGAAGTTATCGTTGATGCCAACCTGTTCGAGGCGTAATACGTCGGCCCAAATGGTGGCTAATTGCTGCTCGACGGCATTGCGTGGGGCAACATATTCAGCTCGTTGGAGCGTGCTGGAGCTTGGTACTGGTAATGCGCGCCGATCGATCTTGCCGTTTGGCGTGGTTGGCAAACGATCAAGCTGCATATATGTGGTTGGAACCATATAGTCAGGTAAGCGGCTGGCCAAAAATTGGCGCAGTGCTTCTGGCTCAAGCGTTTGCTCTGGTTTGGCAACAATATAGCCAACCAGATGCTGATCTCCTGGTAGGTGTGGCACATGTCGCGCAAGCACAGCGGCTTCACGAATGGCGGGATGGGTCGTTAACGCCGCCTCAATCTCGCCAAGCTCAATCCGGAAGCCATGGATTTTAACTTGTTGGTCGGTTCGCCCCAAAAATTCGAGTTGGCCATCTTGGCGGTACCGCACTAAATCGCCAGTTTTATACAAGCGCGAGCCGAACTCAGCACTAAATGGATTGGGAGTAAAGCGTTCAGCGGTTAAACTTGGGCGTTGATGATAGCCCCGGGCAACTCCATCGCCACCAATATACAGTTCGCCAGCTACACCAAATGGGCAGAGTTCGCCATAGCGATCTAACACATAGAGTTGGGTATTGGCGATTGGCCGCCCGATTGGCACGCTTCCTGTGAAGCTTGAATCGTTGCTAACTTCATATACACAGCAACCAACCACCGTTTCAGTCGGGCCATATTCGTTAATCAAACGGGTTTGGGGTGCGTGCTGTAGCCATGGAGCAATCTGATTTTGCAATAATGCTTCGCCGCCAATGACCAAGGCATGGCTGCTTTGCGCCAATTCCTCAGGCTTGAGCAACTGATTCAACAATTCCATGTGGGTTGGCGTGAGTTTGAGCAAGCTTAATTGGCCTGAACGGAGATACTGCACCAAATCCTCAATCGGATTTGCTTCAGGCAATAAAATTACGCTTTGGCCAACTAACAATGGAGCAAACAGACTGGTCACGGTTAAATCAAACCCAATCGGCGAATGCACAATGCTGCCAATGCCTTGGGTTACGGGGTAATGTTGGGTTGCCCAAGTCAGATAATTGGTCAAGCCCTGATGCTGAATCATAGCTCCCTTGGGCTGGCCAGTTGAACCAGAGGTATAAATAACATAGGCTAGATTCGCTGGTTGTGGCGTTACCGTGGGATTTTCAGTTGACGCTTGGGCAATATTTGACCACTCGCGATCAATTACCAATAACTCGTTTATGGAACCCGAAAGTTCAGACTCCCAGGTGGCCGAGGTGATCAACAACGCCACGCCACTGTCTTGAGCAATGAACGTGCGTCGTTCAGCAGGATAGCTCAAATCAATCGGCACATACGCTGCCCCAGCCTTGAGAATGCCTAAAAGAGCAACCACCAACAACGTCGAACGCTCTAAACTTACACCAATCAAGCTATCTGGCCCGATGCCACGATTGATCAATGTATGAGCTAGCTGGTTCGCTTGTTGATTGAGTTCGGCATAGGTTAGCTGTTGCTCGCCAATGCGCAGCGCAATTGCCAATGGGGTTGCAGCAGCTTGCGCGGCAAACCATTGAGGAACGCTGCGATCGTGAGCATACGCTTGCTTGCTGGAATTGAGACTTTGCACTAAATAGGCGCGTTCGGTCTCACTAATGATTTTCAGACGACCTAAGGCGGTTTGCGGTTGGCTACCAACTGCTCCCAACAAGGTTGTATAGTGGATCAGCAGCTGCTCAATATCGCCATGGTCGAACATGGCTTGATCATACACCAAACTCAAACGAAGGTGTTCGTCATTTTCAACGACCGCCAAACGTAGATCGAAACGTTCGATCACGCTGGTTAATTGGTCGATACTCCACATCAGCCCAGCGGTTGTGATTGCGGCTGGTTGTAGGCTGTAATCAAAGCCATAACTACAGAGTGAGCCATGCGCACTCGTGTTTGGGCGATTGGTTACATGGTCCCAAATAAAGGCATCTTGCCATTCATGAACGGCGCCAACCTTGGCACTCAGCGCTTGGATGACATGCTCAAACGGCGCTTGCTCGTTCAGGGTGCAATGAATTGGAATATATTTAGCAAATAAACCCAAGGCCGATTCCAGCCCATCGTAGTTCCGGCCTTCAAAGCGGCGAGCGATAACCAGCTCGGCTTGACCACTCAACCGACTTAAAAGGCCAGCCCAACTGGCTAAAAGCACTCCATCAAGCGTGCTTTCGTAGGTCTGAGCAACCGTGCGTAACTGATTGGTCAGCGCTGGGTCAAGCTCATGCTCCAAGCTTGCTGGTTGAAAGCGCACTTGGGCATTCCGCTGATGGGCATAGAGTGGAATATGCAAAGCATGCTGCAACTGCTGTTGCTGCCAATATTCTCGACCATCCTGCATATCTTCTGAATCAATTAACTCATTGAAGAACTCGGCAAGATCAGCATATTGCAGGCGTTCTTGCTCTGGTTGTTCAATCCCAAGTGCCGCTTGATACGCGACGCTTAGTTCTTGAATTAAGCTATAGAGGCTAATGTGGTCGGCATATAAGGCTGAAAGTTTAAGCAAGAGTACCGCTTGATCGGGCTTGAACAACCAGAGGTTGGCTTGGATTAAGCCTTGTTGCTCGGCGAACGGCTGGTGTTGCAGATCTTGGTACTGTTGGGCGAACAGCGCTGCTTGTTCAACGTGGTCATGATCGCGAAGATCATGCAGTTGGATGGTAGGTGCATCAAATGCACCCACCACTTGTACTGGCAAGCTCATGCCCGAGAGCCATTGAAACGCCGTGCCTAAAATTTCGTTATCGGTCACAAGCGTATTAAGCGCTTGTTGCAACGCAGCTTGATCAAGCGTTCCCTGGAGCTTGATGCCAATCTGACCTATATAGATTGGATTTTGACTATCTTCAGCAAGCCACCACAGATGTTTTTGTTGTGGTGAAAGTTGAAATCCTTCGATCGTACCCACACTCATGACTGAAACTCCTCTACGACACAACGATTACAACGCCGAACAGAGACATTGGCTCCGACATTCCCACCAGAATTTTGCGTGGGCCGCTATACGGAGTGCGCGCATGGGCGGTTAGCATATTGTCAAGCACGATGACATCGTGTTGTTCCCACGGGAAGATGCGGGCTTCGCCATGGTAGGCATCGCGAATTGCTTGCAAATAGGCAGGATCAATGCTTGAACCATCGCCGTAGTAGGTATTACTGGGCAAATCTTCCTCGGCAAATTGGCTGAGCAAGGCATCGCGAATGCTGGCTTCAAGCGTTGAAACATGGAAGAATGCCCCGTGGTTGAACCAAATATCTTCGCCAGTGACTGGATGTTTAGCCAAGGCTGGCCGAATCACCCGGGTACGTAAGCGATTCCCATCGCGCCATTCTGCCTGAATCCCATGATCGGCGCAGTAGGCTTCGACCTTCGCCTGATCAGTCGTTTGGAAAACGGTTTCCCACGGCAGGCCTAATTCTTGGCTAAAGTTGCGCACATACATAACCTGTTTGGCTGCAAATGCTTCACGAATGCTGGGATCAATGCGTTGATAGACCTTGCGCACATCGGCAATTGGCGTTTCGCCGCCTTGTTGCGCAGGCGTGACGCAGTAGAAAAAGAGTTTCATTGGCCATGCGTGTTGGTACGAATTTTCATTATGGAAAAAGATATGTTGATGTGATGGATAGTCGGTTGAGGTGTAAATGTTGCCGCTTACCTGTGAGCGAGGTGATGAGCGCTCGCGATATTCTAATAGCTCTTGAGAAGCAGCTTGCGTGAATTTTTCAAAGCCGCCAACTTCGTTCAAATTGAAACCACGGAAAAGAACTCCACCATGCTTGTAGAGCGCTTGTTGAATAAAATCACGGTTGTTGGCAGCCCACGCGATCACATCTACGCCTTCGACCGCCGGAGTAATCACCAACGGCAAGTTACCACCGTCAGGCAGCAAACTCGTTTTAATTAAATCTTCTTGGGAAAAACTGGCCGATTTGCGTTTGATGTTGGGCAAACCTTTTTTAGCGATAGTCATGATCAAATATCCTTTCATAATGCTACTTATTGCAAGGTTGGTCGGGCTAGTTTCTTGAACTTTTGTAAGCGCGCTTCTTTGAAAGCAGCTTCTTTTTGGCGTTGGGCCATTTGATCGGCGGTTGTAATTGCTTCGCCCAAACCAAGCAGGTTAATGGTTGGTTGGGCAACGACCTGTTCGATTACCACAGCATAGCTCGCTGCAAGTTGCTCAATTGCACTCGCTTCGTACAAATCGGTGTTGTATTCCCAGGTCGTAAGCAAACTATTGTTGGTTTCAACGATATTGATTAAGAGATCAAACTTAGCGATCTCAGACTCAATGGGTAATGCACGGAGCCGCACATCTGGTAATTCAATCACGCTGATTGGCGTGTTTTGCAATACCAGCTTGATTTGGAAGAATGGAGCGAGATCAAGCCCGCGCTCAGGATTCAAGGCCTCAACTACCCGATCAAACGGCAGATCTTGATGATCGTAGGCTGCTAGGGTTGTTTGGCGAACTCGTTGCAGCAACTCGCTAAAGTTTAATTCGCTGCTTACCGAGGTGCGCAATACCAGCTGATTGACGAAGAAGCCAATTAAGCCTTCGGTTTCGCTCCGATTGCGGTTCGCCACATCAGTGCCAATTACCAGATCAGTTTGTTTGGTATAGTGATGGGCGACGCTTTGAAATGCAGCGAGCAACAGCATAAATAAGGTTACTTCGGCCTTTTCACACAGCTGGTTGATTGCTTGAAGTGTGGTTGGTGCAAAGGTTTGGCTATAGTGAGCGCTGCGATTACCGCCTTGGCTGGGTTGGCGTTTGGCTAACGGCGCAAGCAAGCGTTCCATCGGTTGGGCAAGTTGCTGTTTCCAATAATTTACATGGCTATCCCAGACCTGACCTTGGAGATACCCACGTTGCCAGCTCGCAAAATCGGCATATTGAATTGGCAAATCAGCCAAGTTGGCGGCAATGTGTTGGCGATTGGCCAGATAGAAGCTCGCTAATTCGCGCAGTAGCACCCCCAACGACCAACCATCGGCCACAATATGGTGCATAACGACCACGACAACATGCATTTCAGGCTCAAGTTGCACCAATGCGAGGCGTAACAGCGGGCCATCATGCAACGAGAATGCTGTTTGGGCAAGTGCATAAATGCTGTTATGCAGCGCGGATGCTTGTTCCGATGCGGCTAAATTGCCCAAGTCAATCAAGGGAATGGGGATTGTCAAGTTTGGCACAATAACTTGATACGATTTGCCTTCATCGGCTCGAAACACAGTTCGCAAGCTTTCATGGCGCTGGACAAGCTGCTGGAAACTCTCGGCAAGCGCTGCTTGATCAAGGTGACCTTTGATTTCGACCGCAAATGGCATGTTATATGCTGGGTTGTGTGGCTCAAGTTGATGCAAAAACCACAGCCGCTGTTGGGCAAACGATAACGGCAAGACTTGGCTCCGGTCAGCAATCACTATGGCTTGGGCAACGCTTGTTTCCTGGTTGGCAATCCGTTGAGCCAAGGCTGCAATCGTTGGTTGCGCAAAGAAATCGCTTAAACTCAAGGTCGATTGCAACGTATCGCGAATCCGCGAGAGCACTTGGGTAGCCAATAATGAATGGCCGCCTAGCTCAAAGAAATTTGCGTGAATGCCAATGGGGCTAATGCCAAGCAACTCTTGCCATAGCGCAACTAAGCTTTGTTCAATCGGGGTTAGGGCTGCTAATTGTGGCAGCGCTGGGTCGGTACTTGCCACAAGTGTTTTGTGGGCTTGAACCCGGCGTAACGCGCGATCGCCAGTTGCAACCGTGATCCCAACCTCTGCCAAGCCAAAGATGCGATCAAATACTGCTTGGTAGTCATCAGGCTTGATGCTGAAGCGATCTGGGCTATTCCACTGTTCCCATTGCACAGTACGCCATTGGGTTTGAGTGTGGTGTTGGGCTACGCCGTTTAACCAGTGCTCAACACAGCTAACGTGTGGCGTTGGATTAAGCAGTAGTGGGCTATACACCAACACCAAATCTGGTGCAGCTTGAGCGATTAACTGAAGCGTGTTTATATCCTGCTGAAGCAGCGTTTGATCAAGCTCTTGGCCGATTGCTGGCTCCAGTGCATAGCTAAGGCCAGCCAGTTTTGGGAACTGCCGTAGCACTTCAGCCCATTGCTCGACCGACCGTAGATCAGCGTGGATCAATCGATAGTCGGCGTGTTGACCTAAGGCATTGAGCGCTTGCAGATTGGTGCGCAATGTGGTATCCAGCGTTGGATCAGTGAGCAATTCAGTCCACATTGCCTGCTCAGGAAGCGCTTGATCGCTAACCAGCAGCAATTGAACATCGGTAGTTGTGGCGAGGTAGTTGGCTAAGGCCAATCCTGCTGTTGATAGTCCCGCGCTAATCAGGTATGCGCCTTGCTGCGGTAATTGGGCCTGAAGTGGTTCGGTGATCAGCTGTGCTTGCCGAACCCAACGGCGTTTACCACGATACGCTATCTCTACATCGCTTGCGTTGGCCAAGGCTTCAATCAGCACTTGATCAACCAATTGAGCCTCACGATTGCCGAGATCTACATCGATCATCTGAATCGCTGGTTGGGCTGAAAGCCCGACCAAGCCACTAAATAAGGCTTGTTGCTGCTTGATCGGCTCATTGCCAGTTATATCGTAGGCTTGGTTGAGGACAACCTGAAGCTGCTTGATAGCGATTTCTGGGTGCTGTAAGCCTTGTAATACCTGCTCAATAACGCTGATCTCGGCAACCTCAGCATGCAATTGCCAGGTGTAGATCGCCTGATTTGGCACACGTTTGGCAGTGGCGAGATCGTCGATCAGCAATTGCAGGTGTTGGACCGTTGGCTCAAAACTATAGAAATCATGATCGTGGCGGGTAAAACTGTGACCTCGCTGTACGACAATCACTGGCTGTTGCAGCCATTTAAGCCGCTGTACCAATGCTTGGCTTAATGGGCTATCATCAGCAAATACCAGCCAGCACGTTTCATGATTCAGCAGATCGCTGAGCGACTTGCCAAGCTGCTGTGGTTGCCAACCAGCGAGGCTAAACCAGTCGTTGATTGACGTAAAACGGCCTTGGCGCGTTGGACGCTGCTGGGTTTGCGCTTGGCTAGGCGCTTCGATCCAGTAGCGTTGATGATCGAAAGCATAGCCTGGTAAACTTACCCGCCGCCGATTGGCACCATCGTTAAAGCGACTCCGATTAATCGCTGCGCCATGAATCCAGAGCTTGCCAAGGCTTTGCAAGAGGAAGCGTTGATCGTCGGCTTGCTCTTGGGGATGACGCAGCGACGTGACGCCAACCACGCCTGAATCGGGCGCTAGCTGTTGGCGCACCAAGCTACTAAGCGTGCGACCTGGCCCTACTTCGAGCAAAATCGGGGTCGTTTTCGCGGTCAGAGTGGCAATGCCTTCAGCAAAGCGCACCGTTTGGCGCACATGGTTCACCCAGTATTCAGGATCGCTGGCCTCTTGGTTTGTAATCCATGTTCCAGTGACATTTGAAACAAATGGAATCTGCGGTGGGTTTAACCGGACTCGCCGGAGTTGTTCGGCGAATGCCCGCAGCATTGGTTCCATCATCATCGAATGAAACGCATGCGATGTATGCAAACGCCGACCTTCGATTCCTTGACTTGCCAACTGCTGCTCTAGCGCTTGGATTGCAGCATGCGGGCCAGATACGACACTCATAGCTGGACTGTTGGTGGCGGCTAGGGCTAATGTCTGACCTAGCAATGGTGTTAATGTTTGTTCCGAGCAAGGCACGGCCAGCATGCTGCCGCTTGGCAGTTTTTGCATCAATCGCCCACGGGTTGCAACCACCATCAGCGCATCGTTGAGCGAGAAAACGCCTGCCAAACACGCAGCAACATATTCACCAATGCTATGGCCGATCATGGCTTGCGGCGTAATGCCCCATTCCAGCCAAACCCGCGCCAAAGCATATTCAATCGTAAATAAGGCTGGTTGGGCATACATTGTTTGTGCTAGTTGTTGGCTTGCAAACGCTGTTTGGTCAGCAGCAGCAAAGATAATCGTGCGCAGATCGATCCCAAGCTGGGGCTTGAGTAGATCGGCACAGTGATCAACAGTCTTACGGAAAATCGGGTTATGCTGGTACAGCTCGTGGCTCATATTGACATATTGTGAGCCTTGCCCAGGAAACATAAAGTTGACAGCTCGGGTTGCTTCAGGGCTGGTTGCGCTAAACACCTGATCAGAGCCAAGCTGGGTCAGCGCTTGGTAGGCCTCTTGTTGATCATGACACACGAAGGCTCGGCGCAGATTAAACCCTTTGCGGCCTTGTTGCAGGGTAAAGGCGATATCTGCTAGCTCGGTTGTTGGATTCGCCTGCAAATACGCGGCTAATTGCTGCGATTGCCCTGCCAGAGCTGTTTCGGTTTTGGCCGAAAGCACGAAAAGCTGCGGTTGTGGCTCAGTTTTGGTGCGAGGCATGGCTGGTGCTTCTTCGAGCACCATATGCACGTTGGTGCCACCAACTGCGAATGAACTTATGCCACCACGGCGTGGATGCGCCGTTTCAGCCCACGCTTGTAATTCTGTATTGACATAAAATGGGGTTTGTGAGAAATTAATGACGGGATTAGGCTGATCACAATTTAAGCTTGGTGGAATTTGTTTATGGTGCAAGGCCAAAGCCAGCTTAATCAAACCAGCCACGCCTGCACCCGCATCAAGATGCCCAATATTTGATTTGACCGAGCCAATCGCGCAAAAGCTGGTTTGATCGCTGTTTTCGCTGAAAACTTGGCTTAATGCCGCCACTTCGACCGGATCACCCAAGGCGGTGCCGGTTCCATGGGCTTCGATATAGCCAACTGTTGTCGGATCAATCTCGGCAACGGCATAGGCTGAGGCAATCACCTCTGCTTGCCCATCAACGCTAGGTGCAGTATAGCCAACCTTCAATGCACCATCATTATTCATGGCCGAGCCTTTGATGATCGCATAAATCGTATCGCCATCGGCGACCGCTTCAGCCGCGCGCTTGAGCACGACTACGCCAATCCCACTTCCTGCAATGGTGCCACGAGCATTGGCATCGAACACTCGACAATGGCCATCCGGTGAATAAATTCCACCTTCTTCATAGATGTAGCCGTTTTTTTGCGGTGTTGTAATTGAAACCCCACCGACCAACGCCATGTCGCATTGATAATCGAGCAAACTTTGGCAGGCCAGATGGCTGGCGACTAATGAGCTAGAGCAGGCGGTTTGCACAGCCATACTCGGCCCGCGCAAATTGAATTTATATGATGCTCGCGTTGGCAGAAAATCTTTATCGTTGCCAAGCCGTACCGCCAGCGGCCCGACCGATTCGAGATAATCACGATTGGGGTAAAGATTGGCTAACAGATAACTGCTTAATTGGGTGCTGGCATACACCCCAATTGAGCCATCGTATTGTTCAGGATTATAGCCAGCATCTTCGAGTGCATGCCAAGCACACTCCAAAAAGAAGCGATGCTGTGGGTCCATAATCTCGGCTTCACGCGGGGTAAACCCAAAGAAGCCAGCATCGAACAGCTCGATCTGATCGAGGGCTGCTCGTGCCTTGATGTACTGGGGGTGCTGAAGTACCTCAGCACTAACCCCAGTTTGGTGTAATTCTTCGTCGGTGAAGAAGCTGACTGATTCAACCCCATCACGCAGGTTTGCCCAAAACTCGGCGATGTTTGCCGCCTTGGGAAAGCGTCCAGCCATCCCAACAATCGCAATCCCATCGATTTCAGGCAAGTCGTGCTGTGTCATGACTACTTTTCTCCCCTTTGAACGTTGTTGTTTGGCTTGGCGTTGGCGTTCAGCTCGTTCACGCACTTTATCGAAATTGGAAGCACTCGTGGTTGGGTTGCTGCCGAGTTTCTCGGCCAAACTTGCTACCGTGGGATAGCGGAAGAGATCGACTAATGAAATATCAATATCAAGCACCTCGCGTAATTTGGTTCGCGCTTGAACAATCAGCAATGAGCTACCGCCAAGTTCAAAGAAATTATCGTGCAGGCCAACTTGCTCAACTTGGAGCACTTGTTGCCAAATGGCAGCAATCGCTTGTTCGGTTGGGCTTTCTGGCGCAATAAAACTGACCTGAACATTGGGTCGGGCGCTGCTTGGCGCTGGCAAGGCCTTGCGGTCAACTTTGCCATTTGGGGTCAGCGGCAAATTATTGAGCATGCTAAAGCTCGCCGGAAGCATATATTCCGGCAAGCGGGTTTTGAGCCAAGTGCGCAACTCGCCGCTGGTGAGGCTGCGTTGTGGTGGCGCAGGCAAGATGCTTACTGGTTGTGCCAGTAATGGTGAATCGGCACTAACCCGCCGCGCATAGAGCATATAAACATACACGCCAGGTGTATCGCCTTGGGCTTCGGCAACCGCAAAATCTTCGGCCACAATAGCAAACTGCTGCTGTTTAAGGATTGTGATAATCTGCTCAAGATTTTCACGATTGTCAATTTCCATGACAATCTGCTGAATTTTGCGCCAGTCACTTTGCTTAATCCCCATCAAGACATCAACCTCAGCCTTTTCAACGTCGACCTTGAGCAAATCAATCCGCTCGATCTGCTGTTCGGCAATCACTTCGGATAAGGTGCGAAGTTGGCATTGATAGGTTTCGCTCGCTAGTTGTTTATCCAAGATTGCATCAAGCTCGGTTTCTTCGAGCACGACGTTGGTACCTTGTGCGCCAACTTGGCGAAGATCGCTCAAAATAATTGATTTGGTTATTTGACGATCCAAACTGGTCTCAGAATACCGTCCCGATAAACCTGCCATTTCAGGATAGAAGGTGAATTCGGTGGTTTCAGCGGTATGCGATAAGCCAAATGGGAAGAGTGTGCTGTTAAGGCCGTAGTAGCGAATATTGGCTTCAAGCACCGCAAAGGTTGGCGGAATTGGCTCGAAAGCATAGAGTTTGAGATTTTTAGCATACATATTGGCAAACATCTCAAAGAAGCCAATATTTGCGCCTACATCAAACACACAATCGCCATCGTGCAATTCGATGCCATGCTTGAGATACATTGCTTCTTCAATCACTTCGCGATAGCCAGCGTTGGCTTGTAAATCGCTAAGATAGGCGATACTCATGCCGTTCGGAAGGTTGTAGCGTCGATGTTGCTCAAATAATTGGGCAGTTTGGGCCTCGTTCAGCGCTGGTTGCAATGGCGCTAGGATTTTATGGGTTGGCACAACATAGGCCGCCAAGCGTTGGCTATCAGCTTCATCGCGGGCTACCACAATTGCTTGTTCGACGAGTGGGTGTTGTTCGAGCACGGCCTCAATTTCGCCAAGCTCAATCCGATAGCCTTGGAGCTTAACTTGATAATCCATGCGTCCAAGGAACTCAATCGTGCCATCGTGGCGATAGCGGGCGCGATCCCCCGTGCGATACATGCGACTCCCAAGCTGGGCGCTAAATGGATTGGGTACAAAGCGTTCGGCAGTCAAATCAGGGCGTTGTAAATAGCCCCGCACCACTCCATGACCACCGATGTAGAAGCTCGCCAGCAGCACCTAAAGGCAGTGGTTGCAGCTGCCGATCAAGAATATAGATTGCCGTATTGGCAATTGGTCGCCCGATTGAAATATGCTCGGTTTCTTGACCAGTAACCTCGTAGCTGCTCGACCAGATCGTGGTTTCGGTTGGCCCATACATATTGTGCAATTGGCCGTTTACCAGCAGCTTGAGTTGATCGGCAAGATTGAGCGGCAAGGCTTCACCACCGAGCAATAAGCGATCGAGGTTGCCTAATACTTGGGGCGCTTCTGGCTCTGAGAGCAGCATCCGTGCTAACGAAGGCGTACATTGTAAGTGCGAAACGTGCTGCTCTTGGATCTGGCGTAGCAATGAGTAATCTGATTCGGGTTCGCTGCTTTGGCTCG
Organism: uncultured Chloroflexia bacterium; assembly: GCA_963767035.1. GTDB lineage: Bacteria > Chloroflexota > Chloroflexia > Chloroflexales > Herpetosiphonaceae > Herpetosiphon. The sequence goes on from CAVYBW010000001.1 coordinate 593,282, forward strand.
CTGATTGCGATGGGTTACTGCGCTCGCGCAAGCTGCTGAGATGCGGTAAATTAGCCAGCACCACGTCGCTATCAACACCAAAGTCGATCAGACAGCCAACCTCATTCACCCCAATTGCCTTCAAGCGATTGACTAAGGCCAAACAATGCTCAGGAGTCCCAAAGAGGCTGCTGGTTTCAAAGTAGCGCTCGAAGGCTTGGGCCAAGATAAATTCTTCTTCCTCGGCAGTGAAATCATTGGTTTCCCGATCGTGGCCAAGGCTGCGGGCAAGGTTTTTCCACAGATCGATTGATGAGCGCAGGTAGCGATAGAATGGCTGCCGCACGGTCTCGCGAATATATTCCAGCGACTGATCACTGACGAAGGTGTGCAGCATAAGCGTCACACAACCATCACCAGCATGGCCCATGATCGCGCCATGCTTGGCGGTAGATCGCAATTTTTGCTTTGAGATCTTCGACACTTTGCCCAAGCAAGTGAGTCAGCATATTGGCCCCAACCTCGCCGGCCATGCGAAAGGTTTCCGGACTGCCACCAGCAGTAACCCAGAATGGCAGCTCTGCTTGGATTGGTTGGGGATAAATGCGCACGTTGACCTCGGTGGCATTCCCGCCACGGAAGCTTTGCGATTCACCGCGCCACAGGCTACGCACGGTGTTAATCCCACTGAACATGAGGTCTTTCCGTTCGTGATAATTGGCTGGTGCGAGCACAAAATCATCAGCATGCCAGCCTGAGGCAAACGATACCCCAACCCGGCCTTTCGAGATGTTATCGACGACCGACCATTCTTCGGCTACACGCAACGGATGTTGTAATGGCAACACAACGCTACCAGCGCGAATCTGAATGCGCTCGGTAACAGCGGCAATTGCCGCCCCGACGACCGAAGGATTGGGGTATAAGCCCCCAAACGAATGGAAGTGTCGTTCGGGAGTCCAGACCGCCGTAAAACCATGCTGATCGGCAAATTTAGCGCCTTCAAGCAGCAAGCGATATTTATCATGCGGATCTTGGCCGTTATCGCTGGCAAAATAGAACAAACTAAAGTCGAGCGGTTGTGTATTGGTGCTGGTTTCAGTTGTTGTGGTTGCGTTGCGATCAAGATCGGGCTGAATAACAACGTTAAAGCCACGGGTTAATGTCCAGAGTAGTTCCAAGACTGAAATATCGAAGGACATACTGGTTACCGCCAGCCACGTACCAGGCTGTTCAGCTCCCAAACGTTGATCCATGCCTACAAAAAAGTTGATCGCATTGTCATGCCCGACCATCACGCCCTTGGGCTTGCCCGTTGAACCAGAGGTATAAATGACATAGGCTAAATCGTTGACTGCCACATGGCGATCAGGGTTTTGGGTGCTCACGAGCGCGTGGCTCGTATCTACCACGATTCGGGCTTGGGTGCTCGCCAGCCGATCTTGGAGCTGATTTTGCGTCAAAACTAAGGGCGCTTGAGCATCGGCAAGCATAAATTGCAAACGATCGTTTGGGTAGCTGGGGTCAAGTGGAAGATACGCTGCGCCAGCTTTCAAAATGGCAAGCATGCTGATGACCATTTCCAACGACCGTTCCATATAAATGCCGATAATCGAACGTTGGGCTAGCCCTAAACCGAGAATCTGCTCGGCCAACGCATTGGCATGCCGATTAAGTTCGGCATAGCTCAAACGATGGTTTTTGTACACCAAAGCTGCTGCTTCAGGCTGGCGATTCACCTGAGCTTCAAAAAGTTGATGAATTGTTGTCTGCTGAACATAGTCAGTCGCTGTTGCATTCAATTCTTGCAGCACATAGGCTAATTCCGCATTACTCAACAATGCCAAGCTATTAATTGATTGCTCAGGATTCCCAACAATTGCCTGCAACAAGGTTTGGAAATGCTGCGCCATCGCTGCAATTGTGGTGCTATCGAATAGATCAAGGTTATATTCCAAACTAGCCTTCAAACCGGTTTGGGTTTCAATTAAGGTTAATGTTAGGTCGAACTTGGCAGTTGTATAGTCTGGGGCAAGCGGCGTAACGTGCAGATCGGGCAGTTCCCAATTGAAGTGAGTATCGTGTTGCAACACAAACATCACTTGAAACAGTGGTGAACGACTGAGATCGCGCTCTGGTTGTAATACCTCGACCACTTTTTCAAACGGCACATCTTGATGTGCATAGGCTTGAAGCGCTGTTTCACGAACGCGTTTAAGCACGCTACGGAAACTTGGGTTACCAGCCAAATCGCTGCGAATCACCAACATATTCAGGAAAAAGCCAAAAACATGCTCCAATTGGGCTTGGTGCCGATTGGCAATCGGCGTTCCAACCGCAAAATCGGCTTGTCCGCTGTAGCGATACAACAATGTTTGGAAGGCTGCCAACATGGTCATAAACAGGGTGCTATCTTCGCGCCGACTCAATTGCTTCAATTGGGCAACAAGCTGCTCGGGGAGCTGGAATTGGTGTAATGCTCCTCGGAAACTTTGCACCAATGGCCGAGGATAATCGCTGGGCAAATCGAGGATTGGGACACTGGTAAGCTGTTTTTGCCAGTAGCCAAGCTGTTGTTCTAAGCTTTGGCCTTGCAGCCATTGGCGTTGCCATGCGGCAAAATCGGCATATTGCACCGATAATGCTGGCAATTGGCTTGGCTGATCTTGGCGAGCTGCCCGATAAAAGTGGCTCAACTCGCGCCGTAGTAGATCAATTGACCAAGCATCGGCCACGATATGATGCATCGCTACGAGCAATAACTGATCGGTATCACTTAGCCGAATCAAACCAACGCGCAGCAACGGCCCATTTATCAAATCGAAAGGCTGTTCCGCGAGTGCTTGGATGCTCGATTGGGTTTGTTGATCTTGTTCGCTAATCGAATATTGACGCAGATCAATCAGCTTAAAATCAAGTGGCAACGTTGAATGGATGCGCTGGATTGGCTGCCCTTGACTGAGCGAAAAGGTTGTGCGCAGAATTTCATGGCGTTGAACAATGCTGGCAAAACTTTGTTCAAGCGCTGAGATATCAAGCTGTCCCTCAAGGCGGAGGTTGTAGGTTAGATGATAGACTGAGCTATTTGGGTCAAGTTGATGGAAGAACCACAGCCGCTCTTGGGCAAACGAAAGCCCTAAGTCGTGACTTCGATCAACGGGAAGCAATTGAACATCACTGCTAGTTGATTGTTGTTGGGCAATAGCGCCTGCCAACCCTGCTACGGTTGGATACTCGAATAAACTTCGAATTGGCACATTGACAGCGGTAAGCGCACTTAATCGGGCGATGACCTGAATCCCCAGCAAGGAGTGACCGCCAAGCTCAAAGAAATTGTGATGAATGCCAACCTGCTGCTGGCCAAGCACATCGCCAAATACGCCAGCGATAATAGTTTCAAGAGGGCTACGCGCCGTACTATCACTCGTTAACTCAGTCAATGATTGGGTTGGTTTGGGCAAGGCGCGCCGATCAAGTTTGCCATTGGTCGTTAATGGTAGGTTGGCTAACTCGATAATACTCGAGGGAACCATATAATCGGGCAATTGCTGGTGCAAGAAGCGACGCAGCCCTTGGGTATCGATCCGAGCGTTGGCCGCAGCGACGACATACGCAACCAAGTGTTGCTCAATCGCGACAACCACACATTCACGAATCGCAGGCTGCTTGCGCAGCACGGTTTCGATCTCGGCTAACTCAACCCGAAAACCGCGAATTTTAACTTGTTGATCGAGCCGCCCAAGATAATGCAGCGTGCCATCAGGATTGATCCGCGCTAAGTCGCCAGTTCGGTAGAGCCGTGTTGTCGGGTTCCACGGATTCGCTATGAAGCGTTCGTCGGTCAAGTCAGGCCGATTGAGATAGCCCTGACTGACGTTTGCGCCACCGATATACAGTTCACCCGCAATACCTTGCGCCACTGGCTGCAAGCCAGTATCGAGGATGTAAATTTGGGTATTGGCAATGGGCCGGCCTAATGGCGCATAATCGCTATAGGGCTGAGCCAGCGCGGCACTCAAATCGTGGGTAATGACCCCAATCGTTGTCTCGGTCGGCCCATAGTGATTGAAAATCTGGCACTGTGGGGCAAGCTGTTGAACGTTTTGAATCAGACTCCAATGCGCCGATTCACCGCCAAGAATTAAGCCGCGCCGTGGTAGCAAATCAGCATGGTCATACGCCTTCAACAATGCCGCAAGGTGTGAGGGCACGAGTTTAAGATAATCAATCTGTTCAGCTGCAAAATAATCAGCTAAGCCGTGGGCATTGCTAATGCGATCTTCAGCGATAATATGCAAGCAACCACCACTAGCCCATGCTCCAAAAATCATGGTGTTGCCAAGGTCAGCAGCAATGGTCGAAACAGTAGCAAAATTGGCTTGCGCAACAAAATCGAAACGTTGTTGAATCGCTTGGACATAGTTATAGAGCTGGCGATGCGCCACCGCCACCCCTTTGGGCGTTCCAGTTGAGCCAGAAGTGAAGATGATATAGGCGAGATCATCGCCATGGCTTTGCTCTGGGAGCGCCGTTGTTGGTGCATGCATAATCGCTGGGTCATTAAGGCTGATTGTTGTCGCCTGTTCCCAGAGGTTTTCTAGAACGCTATCGCTTATCACCAGCCGAGATTGAGCCTCTTGCAGCATCAGATTAATCCGTTCGCTTGGTAGCTTTGGATCGATTGGCAGATAGGCTCCGCCAGCTTTAAGAATTCCCAACAAGGCCACCGCGAGATCAAGTGAACGTTCAAGCACAAGTGCGACTGGGGTATTAGCAGTAACACCTTGGTGTTGGAGATGCCAAGCAACTTGATTGGCACGCTGATCAAGCTCGCGATAATTTAACCGTTCGTGCTCAAAAACTACGGCTGGAGCATGCGGCTGAGCTATGGCATAGGCCGCAAAGATCTGCTGAATTGGGCGTACAATGCCCAAATCGACCTCGGTTTGATTTAAACTTGTGGTCAGATAGGTTAATTCAGCAGTGCTTAGCAGCGGTAATTCGGCAATGGTTTGCTGCGGATTCAACCCAATGCCCGCTAAGAGCGTATTGAAATGCTGCGCCATGCGTTCAATTGTTGTCGAGGCAAACAAATCGCGATTATACTCAAAGGTCGCTGCCAAACCTTGGTTTGTTTCTTCAATCGATAGGGTCAGATCGAATTTAGCGAGGCCGCGATCAAGTTCAATTGGGCTTAAGCGCAGGTCGCCAAGGTCAACGCTGGGCATCGGGGCATTTTGCAGCACCAACATCACCTGAAATAGCGCTGAGTGGCTTAAATTGCGCTCAACATTGAGTTCTTTGACCAACATTTCAAATGGCAAATCTTGGTGCTCATAGGCTGCCAAGGTTGTGGTACTGACTTGTTGCAGCAGGTTGCTGAAGGGTTGATCAGGGCTAAGCTGGCTGCGTAACACCAAGGTATTAACAAAGAACCCAACTAATTCTTCAATTTCTTCTTGGTTGCGATTGGCGATTGGCGTGCCAACCAAGAGGTCGGTTTGGTTGGTATAGCGATAGAGCAAGGCATTTAAGCTTGCTAGCAGCGTCATGAACAGCGTCACCCCATGTTGGTGACTGAGATCATGCAGCGTTTGCGTCAAATCTGGAGAGATTGTCCAATTGTAGCGTGCTCCGTTGAAGCTTTGCACTGCTGGACGCGGGTAATCGAGTGGCAATGCTAACTGATGAGGAGCATCAGCCAAAACTGTACGCCAGTAGTTCAATTGCTCGGTTAATACGTCACCTGCAAGATATTCTTGTTGCCACAGGGTAAAATCGGCATATTGAATTGCCAATTCAGGTAATTGGGCAGCAACGCCACGGCAAGCAGCGTGATAGGCTTGGGTAAGCTCGCGTAGCAAGACCCCAATCGACCAACCATCAGCAGCAATATGATGAATTGTAAGTACCAGCCAATGGTCTTTTGGTTGTAATTGCAGCACCAAGGCCCGTACAACTGGCCCACGGTTCAGCTCAAAAGGCGCTTGGATTTCATCAAAGGCCATTTGTCGCGCAGCGGCTTCACGCTCTGCTGGCTCGTGCTGGTTCAATGCTTGATAGCGCAGGCTCAACGCTAATTCGCTATGAATAACCTGGACCGGTTGACCATCAACAACCCGATAGCTGGTACGCAAAATTTCGTGGCGTTGAATAATGGTGTTCAGGCTGGTTTCGAGGGCTGCCAAATCAAGCTGCCCCGTTAGGCGTACTACCGCTGGTAAATTGTATAAGGCACTTTCAGGCTCAAACATGCTCAAAAACCATAAGCGTTGTTGGGCAAAGGAGAGCGGAAACACATCGCCAGTTATTTGTTCTGCTTGTTCGGCTAACAGGACATCAAGTAATTCGCGCTTTTCAGGCGATAGCGCATCAAGTAATTCGGCAAAATCAGTCATTAGTACTTCCTTGCTGGGTAAACTTCTTCTCTTGTAACAGTTGATTAACTTCGCGCTCTGAGAGTTGTTCGATCTGCGTGATCGTTTGTTCGATCTGGCGCTGTGCTCGTGGTCGAGCTTGGATCTTTGGTTTATTGCTGCTTGGGTTGGCCTGACGATCAATCCATTGTGCCAATTCGGCAATCGTGGGCTGCTCAAAGAACGTCCGCAAGCTCAGTTCGATTGCAAAAAGGTTGCGAATACGGCTGACCGCTTGGGTTGATAGCAGCGAGTGACCGCCCAATTCAAAGAAATTATCGTGAATACCAATCTGCTCACGCTCTAATAATGGCTGCCAAATTGCCAACAGTCGTTGCTCGGTTGCCGTGCGAGCGGCAACAAATTCGACGCTGCTCATGTGCAGATTTTGGAGCTGTGGCAAGGCTGCTTGATCAAGTTTGCCATTGGGTAAACTTGGCATTCGTTCCAACATAACAATTCCATTGGGCACCATGTAATCGGGCAATTTGTGTTTGAGGAACTGCCGTAGCGCGCTATTCGTGCTAGCATCGGCTGAATTAAGCACAACATAGCCGATAATTTGGCTTTGTTGTTGCACGACAACCGCTGCTTCACGCACTGAAGGGTGCTGCCGCAAGGCTGTTTCAATTTCCCCTAATTCGATCCGCAGACCACGGACTTTAACTTGTTGATCACGTCGGCCAAGAAACTCAATTGTGCCATCGGCTAAATAACGGGCGAGATCGCCTGTGCGGTAGAGCCGTGCACCAGGAGTATGGCTCCACGGATGTGGGACAAATGCTTGCGCCGTTTGGCTTGGCCGTTCAAAATAACCACGAGCCAAACCAACGCCACCGAGATACAACTCACCAATAACGCCAATGGCGACTGGCCGATGGTGGTGGTCTAAAATATAGGCTTCAGTGCCAGCAATCGGTCGGCCAATCGTGATCCGCTGCGTTGAATCATTTGGCTTACATGCCGCCATAGTTGCATCAATGGTTGTTTCGGTTGGCCCATAAATATTGTGTAATTCAGCCTTGAGCGTTGCAAAAAAGCGCGCTTGAAGTTGCAGATTCATCGCCTCGCCACCACATGTAACTTGACGTAATGATGTGCATTGGGCAACGTCTGGCTCAGCCAAAAAGATTTCAAGCATTGATGGCACAAAATCAATCAAGGTAATTTGGTGTTCGCGAATAGTCTGTACCAAATACTCGCTATCGTGATGACCATCAGGCTTCGCCAGCACCAACTGCGCTCCAGCAATTAAAGGCGTGAAAATTTCCCAGACTGATACATCAAAATTCAACGAGGTTTTTTGTAATAAGCGATCTGCCAGCGTAACCTGATAGGCTTGTTGCATCCACTGCAAGCGCTGACTAATCGCTGTATGACTGATCATGACGCCTTTGGGCTGGCCCGTCGAGCCTGAGGTATAGATCATGTAGGCCAGGTGATCTGGCTCGATTGCGTGTGCAAGATTGGTTGCAGGGTATTCGTGGGTCAACGGTTGATCAACACAAATGATGGTGAGATTGCTATGCTGTGTTGGTAAGGCGGCAATCACTTCATGCTGGCTTAATACAAAGGTCAACTTGGTATCAGCAATGATGTACTCTAAACGTTCTGCCGGATACGCTGGATCAAGCGGCACATAGGCAGCACCAGCCTTGAGAATTGCCAGCAAGGCTACAACTAAATCGACCGAGCGTAGCATACAAACACCCACCAAGCGATCAGGTTGGAGGCCTTGAGCACGTAAATGGTGCGCCAGTTGGTTTGCCCGTCGATTAAGGTCGGCGTAGCTCAATTGTTGTCGCTGATCAATCACGGCGACTGCTTGGTCGTTGCGCTGTACCTGCGCCTCGAATAAGCCATGCAAGCTCGTCGCTGGTGGGTTAAAGCTATGTCGTTGATTCCAACCATACAGCAACTGCTGTTGCTCTTGGCTGCTTAGCATGTCCAAGCGTTTGATTGGCGTCGTTGGTTGGGCGACAATTGCCAACAACAGGGTATTAAAATGCTGGCTCATGCGCTCAATCGTGCTGGCTGCAAAGAGATCTGTGTTGTATTCCAAATAGCCATTTAAGCCTGTAGCGGTTTCCTCAAGCGCCAAGGTCAGATCGAACTGCGCGGTTGTACTGACAAAATCGATCCGCTCAAGTTGTAGTTCGCTCAGCGTACCCAAGGCTGCTGGCGTATTGTGCAGCACAAACATCACTTGAAACAGTGGGTTGCGGCTCAAATCGCGTTGCGGTTGCAGCACTTCCACTAATTTCTCGAATGGTGTATCTTGATGGGCATACGCGTCGAGGGTTGTGGCGCGAATTTGGCCTAGGAACTCCTCAAAGCCTTGTTCTTCATCGATCTGGCTCCGTAAGACCAGCGTATTGACAAAAAAGCCAATCAAACCTTCGGTTGCTGGGCGATTACGATTGGCAATCGGCGAACCAACGCTGATATCCGTTTGGCCACTGTAACGAGCCAAAACGAGCTTAAACGCTGCCAACAAAGTCATGAACAAGGTTGCCCCAGCTGTACGACTAAGGTTTTGCAAGGCTTGTGCTAGCGCATGATCAAGCTGGATCGCGATGCTACGGCCATTGGTGCTTTGCAGGGCTGGGCGCGGATAATCGGTTGGCAGATTGAGCGTGCTCAGTTGGGCTAATTGGTTCTGCCAATAGTGCAACTGTTGATCAAGCACGTTGCCTTGGAGCCAAGTGCGTTGCCATGTAGCAACATCGGCATATTGGATTGGCAACGGCGGTAAATTGGCCTGTTGTCTAGCACAATATGCTTGATACAGCGTCGTAACTTCGCGCACAAACACGCTCATTGACCAGGCATCGGAAATGATGTGATGCATAATCAACACTAAACAATGTTCAGCGTTGCTGAATCGCACTAAACCACAACGTAGCAACGGGCCTTGACTCAAATCAAAGGGCATTTGTTGGAGTGATGTAACGATCTGGGTAAACTCAGCTTGCTGTATACGTGGGTCTGCTGCTTGGAGATCGTAGCGTGGCAGCTCAATCTGCATGCTTGGTTGAATCACTTGGACAGGTTGATCATTGTGCAGCACAAACATAGTGCGTAAGCCTTCGTGACGATCAACGAGATCATTCAAGCTCGCATGGAGTGCCGCCTGATTAAGTTCGCCAACTAAACGCACCGCCATCGGAATGATGTAGCTGCTGCTATGTGGGTCAAGTTGGTGCAAAAACCACAGCCGTTCTTGGGCAAACGATAGTGGAAAATATTCCTGACTGCGGGCGATTGGCGCAATTGCAGCCTCGGTGTTTGGTGCGTGAATCAGGGCAATTTGGGCTGCTAGTTCGGTAGCAGTTGGTGCTTCAAACAACAAGCGCAATGGTAAATCGCGTTGCAACAGGCTGCGTAAACGGCCAATAACTTGGGTCGCAACCAATGAATGGCCACCAAGCGCAAAGAAATTGGCATCAGCACTCACCTGATCGAGCCCTAGCACTTGGCTGATCGTATTTACTACCAGCTCCTCCAGCGGATTTTGGGGCGCTACAAAAGTCTGCTCAGCTACCCGTTCGGGTTTGGGGAGCGCTTTGCGATCAATCTTGCCATTGGCGGTATGCGGCAAGGCTGATAAGCCCATAAATACCTGTGGCAGCATATAATCGGGTAGACTCGTTGCAAGGGCTTGGCGCAGGTCTTGTTCACTCAACGAATGATCATTGCTTGCATAGTAGGCAACCAGTTGCGGCCCTGTGACGGTTTGATCAACCACCACCACACATTCATTGATTGTAGGTTGGCGGCGTAAACACGCCTCGATTTCACCAAGCTCAATCCGGAATCCACGGATTTTGACTTGATGATCAACACGGCCAAGGAATTCAAGTTCACCGTTCTGCCGATAGCGCACTAAATCGCCAGTGCGATAAAGCCGTGCGCCTGCTTGCTTGCTCCAGGGGTTGGGGACAAACTTTTCGGCGGTGAGATCTGGTTGATTAAGGTAGCCGCGAGTCACCCCGGCTCCGCCAAGATACAGCTCACCAACCACCCCTTGAGCAACTGGTTGGGCATAGCGATCAAGCACATACGCTTGGCTATTGGCAATCGGTCGGCCAATTGCTGGCAGCTGCTGGCTATCGGCAGCAATCAAGGCATAAGTCGAGTACGTTGTATCTTCCGATGGTCCATACAGATTGTATAAGCGCTCAACGTTGGTTTCAGCGTAAATCTCGTGGGCAAGCGCATGTGGTAATGGCTCGCCTGCCAAGTTAATCGTGATCACGCTGGTGGGAATCGCATGATGCCGCACTAATGCTGCTAAGGCCGATGGCACAGTGTTGATCAACGTGACGTGACTTGCCATTGGTAAATTGATCAGATCCAAGGCATTTTGCGCCAGAATGACCGTGCCACCAACACTCAAGGGTAGAAACATTTCAAAGACTGATAAATCGAAACAGATTGAAGTGGCTGCTAAAACGCCTGCCAACTCTGCATTACTGAATTGCGTTTTCGCCCATTCGATCAACGCTACTGCATTCGCATGGCTAATTGCCACCCCTTTGGGCTTGCCTGTCGAGCCAGAGGTATAGATTAGGTAGGCCAATTGAGCTGGATCAATCGACACCTGTGGGGCAGTCATTGGCAGTTGGGCGATTGTTGCTTGCAGTTGATCAATCGCGATCAACTCGCACGCCTCAAGCAGCACATTGGCCTGGATCGCCGTATGACTGAGCACAAGCTCAGCTTGGGCATCGTCGATCATCAGCTGCAAACGTGCTTGCGGGTAAACCGGATCAAGCGGCAAATAGGTCGCCCCAACCTTTAAAATTGCCAATAAGCAGATGATCAGATCGCTGTTGCGTTGAACGCAAACCCCAATCCGTTGTTCTGGTCGGACTCCTCGGCCCGCCAAATAGTGGGCAAGTTGATTAGATCGTTGCTCAAGTTCGTGATACGTAAGCCGATTTGCGCCATCGAGCACGGCAATTGCCTGCGGCGTTTGGCTTGCTTGCTGCGTAATTGCGGTGTGTAAAGATTGTTGCTGGTCGTAGTCGTAATCGGTTGCATTCCAATCAACCAAGATTTTTTGAAGCTCTGCGCTTGGCAAGTTTGGCAAACTCACAATTGGCTGATTCGACTGCTGACCAACCACCGCTAAAATCATGGCGAAATGTTCAGCCATACGTTGCACGGTGCTGGCCTCAAAAAGCGTGGAGTTGTATTCAATCCAGCCCTTCAAGCCATGCTGATCTTCTTCTAGATTAAAGGTCAAATCGAACTTCGCACTCTGGTTGTGCCAATCAAGAATTTCCACCGCCAGATCTGGCAAGGTCAAATTGCGCTGCGGCGTATTTTGAAAGACACATAACACCTGAAAGAGTGGGGTGTAGCTCAAACTGCGTTCAAGCTGTAATCCTTCAACCAACCGCTCAAAGGGCAAATCTTGATGGGTATAGGCCTCAAGCATGGTGCGGCGTACATTCCCCAGCAGATGATTAAACGATTGATGCGGATCAAGTTTGGTACGAATCGCCAAGGTATTAACCGAAACAGCCAATTAACGGCTCTAAGGCTGAATCTTGGCGATTGGCAATTGGCGTTCCAACCACAAGATCCTGTTGATTGCTCAGTCGATGCAATAATACATTCAAGCTTGCCATAATCACCATGAACATAGTTGCTTGATTGGCGTGAGCAAGCTGCTGCAACCCAGGAGTTAGTGCGTGCAGATTGGGTAAATCCAGTCGCGTCCCCTGAAACTGTTGTTGTGGGCTGCGCTGATAATCAGTTGGCAATTCCAACAATTGTGGGCTGCCAGCCAATTGATCTTGCCAATAGGTGAAGGCTGATGCAAGCGACTGTTGATCAAATAATTGCCGCTGCCACAAGGCAAAATCGGCATATTGGATGCTAAGTGGCGCTAATGGATTGATTTCTTTATTGACATAAGCAGCGTACAGTGAACGTAATTCATCGATCAACACCCCAATCGACCAGCCATCACAAACAATATGATGCATGACCAACACCAGCGTATGCTGTTCAGCAGCAGATTGTAAGATTTGCGCCCGAATCAGTGAATCATGGGCCAAATCAAACGGCTGGTTGCCTGCTTGGATGAAGTGATTATGCAATGCCTCGGCTTGCGCAGCCTTGGTCAATTGCCGAAGATCGTAATAATCGAGCGTAAGCGTTCGCTGCGGATGAATAATTTGATAACTGCCTGATTCAGTGCTGGCAAAATTCGTTCGCAGAATCTCATGGCGCTGAATAATGTGGTTAAGCGCCTGTTCTAAGCCATGCCGGTTAAGCTGGCCTACGAGACGCACCGCTGCAGGAATGGTATACGCAGCGGTTGCCGTATCAATCTGGTCAATCAGCCATAGACGTTGTTGCGCAGATGACAACGGAATTTGGCTTGGGCGTGGTTGCGGCTGGAGGATTGGCAACGTATATTGCTTGGCTTTAGGCAATTGTTCAAGGATGTGGGCCAGCTCGCCAATCGTTGGGGCTTCAAAGAGCTTTGCCAACGTCAGGGCTGGGTGTACCTGTTCGCGTAGCCGTGCCAACACTTGGGTTGCTACCAATGAATGTCCGCCCAATTCAAAGAAATGGCTTTCACGGCCTAATTCCTTGACATTCAGCAGTTCTTGCCAAATCTGGCCGATTTGCTGCTCGATTGGGCTACTTAATGGCGTTAATGCTGCCTGTTCAACGGGAATGCGTTGGCGCAACTGGCGTTGATCGATTTTGCCATTGCTGGTCATTGGCAATTCGGCCAGTTCAATAATTCGCGCTGGCAGCATATACTCAGGCAGCCGTTGTTTAAGCCATGATTGCAGCGTTTGATTATCAAGCTCGGAAGCTGCTTGGGCAACCACAAATGCCACCAAACGCTTGCTGCTTACTTGTTGATCAACGAGGACAAGTGCATGCCGAACAGTGGGATGTTGCTGTAATTGGGCTTCAATTTCGCCAAGTTCAATTCGGAAACCGCGAATTTTGACTTGTTGATCCCGTCGCTCGATAAATTCAAGCTCGCCTTGTTGGTTATAGCGTACTAAATCGCCAGTGCGATAGAGGCGCGCACCTGCTTGTTGGCTCCATGGGTTGGGAATAAAGGCCTCGGCAGTTTTGCTAGGCTGATTTAAGTAGCCACGAGCGAGGCTGTTCCCACCAATATAGAGTTCACCAACCACGCCTTGCGGTACGAATCTGAGCGCTTGATCGAGCACAAACGCTTGGGTATTGCTAATTGGGCGGCCAATACTTGGGCGTTTGCTTGAACTGCGAGCAGGAGAAACGATACCCGAGCTGGTTACAACCGTATTTTCGGTTGGCCCATAATTGTTGACCAACTGGAATGGTAGTTCGGCGGTTGGATAGTGATGTAAGGTATCGCCGCCTGTCAGCAACCAACGCAACGCGCTTTGCTGTGGCCAATTGAGGATTAACAATTGTTCGGCCAACGGTGTTGGCACAAAACTGATGCTAATATCCTCGGCCAAAAGCCAGCGTTGCAGTTGCTGAGCATCAGTTCGGAGCTGATCAGCGACAATCACCAAACTCGCGCCGCTACAGAGGTAGGGCCAAATTTCCCAAACTGAGGCATCAAAGGCACTGCTTGCCAACAAGGTGGCGCGATCATGGCGATCAATTGCAAAGCTTGCTTGATGCCAATCAACCAGGTTGAGCAAGCTACGGTGTTCAACGGCAACACCCTTGGGTTGACCAGTTGAACCTGAGGTATAGATGACATAAGCCACCTGTTGTGGATTGATCATCATTGCCGGATTATGCGTTGGTTGCTGCTGCCACTCAGCTTGATCAAGCGCCACGAATGGAAGATCGCTGAAACCAAGCTGCTGGCCCAATTGCTGATCGGTCAAAATCAACTGAACTTGGGCATCAGCCAAAATAAACCCAACCCGATCGTGCGGATAGTTTGGGTCGATTGGCACATAGCTCGCGCCTGCTTTGAGCACGGCCAGCATGCCGATGATTAAGTGCGCTGAGCGTTGCAGATATAAGGCAACCCGTGTTTCAGGCTGAATTCCTTGGCTAAGTAAATAGTGTGCTAGTTGATTGGCCTGTTGATTGAGGCTCGCATAGCTCAGCTGGTTGATTTGATCTTGAACTGCTGATGCTTGCGGATACAAGCTTGCCCAGTGCTCGATGCGGTTGGATACGCCTTGCTTGAGTTGGCTCAATTGGCTCGAACCATGGGCTATGGCCATTAATGCGGCTTGCTCGGTTTGGTTGAGCATTGTCAGCCTATGCAACGCTTGGGTTGGTTGGTTTAAGCCAGCTGCCAAAAGTTGGATAAAATGGCGTTGGAACTGCTGAATCGTTGCTTCGCTGAAGAGATCGCTGGCATATTCCCATACCCCAGCCAAGCCATCGGGCAAGTCGATCATGCGCAATACCAGATCAAACTGGGCATGCTGGGTTGCGATTGGATATGGCTCAAAAACCAAATCGTGGACAGCCAAGCGAGCTTCAGGCACTCCAAAAATCAAGGCTGCTAGGTTTTTGTCATCACTGAAACGCGTATTTTCCAAGGTAAACATACTTTGGAAGATCGGACTATGTTGCTGGCGCTCAGGCTGGAGTTGTTCGACCAATAAATTGAACGGGTATTGTTGGTGATTAAAGGCTGCTAAGGCGGTTTGGCGAATTGCCTTGACAAATTCACCAAAACTTTGATGCAGTTTAATGTGTGAACGAAGGCTAATTGGGTTTACAAAATAGCCAACAGCCTGCTCAAGTTGGCTATGGTCGCGGCCAGCAGTCGGTGATCCAACAATTAGATCGTTCTCGCCCGTATAGTGATGCAATAACAATTTGAAGCTTGCCAGTAAAACCATGTATGGTGTGACCGCTTGGGCTTTGGCAAATTGCTTCAGTTGTTGGCTTTGTTCACTGCTCAATTTGAAGCGCAGGCGTTGGCTGATTGGAGCTGTGCTGGGCAGCCGAACATGATCGCTTGGTAAGCTGAGGATCGGCAGTTGATCGCCTAGGTGCTGTTGCCAAAAGTGAGCTTGTTGCTGGCCTTGCTGGCTAGCGACAAACCGTTGTTGCCAGGTTGCATAGTCGTAATCGATTAATTCGCTCAAGCGAATAGGCTGGTTCGTGTCAAGGCTGGTGTAGATGCTGGTTAATTCGCTCATCAATACCCGCAACGACCAAAAATCGGCAATGCTATGGTGCAGACTGAGAAAGCCAATGCTGGTTCCAGCCGGCGCTTTGATCACCCGTACTCGGAGTAACTGATCCTGTTGGAGGTCGAATGGTTGCACTGCTGCTTGTTGCAGCCATGTCGCAATGCTGGCTTGATCCGGTAGATCGTCAATAAGCTTGAAATCGGCCAATTCATAGGGTTGGACGACCTGATAGAGCTGGCCGTTGTGTTGCTCGAAGCGCGTGCGTAAACTCGTATGACGTTCAACCAAAAGCTGCACAGCCTGTTGGAATGATGTGAGGTTGAGCCTCCCATGAATCTGAAAAGCACTGCTCAGATTGTAGGCCGCACTATTTGGGTTAAGTTGCTGTAGAAACCACAAGGCTTGTTGACCATAGGTCGCTGGCCAAATCATGGCGTTGGTTGCTGCAATACGCAAGCGTTCAAGCTGATTGTGGGGCTGACTGTGCGCCGACTGTAACGCTGTTTGAATCGCCGTGATGATTTCTGCAATATGCTCAGCCTCTAAAAAGATCGTCATCGGCAAATTGCAATTGAGGTCTTGTTCTAGCTGATGTTTTAGCTCAACCGCCATCAAGGAATCGACTCCAAGACTGGCAAGGCTTGGGGCAGTTGCGATTGTTGCAAGTGAGGTACGTAACCCTTGAGCCATCCGGAGGTGAACATACGGTGTTAGTAGTTGGGCTTGATCAGCACCAGCGGCAGCCTGAATCTGGTGCAGCAGCGTTTCGATCTCGGCAGCATCAGGCAAATCATCAGTTTGGCTAGCGTCAGGGATGCTTTGGCCAATCAATTTAAATTCATTATTCAGCCAGGCATGGCGCGCCGCATGGCGCTGAATTTTGCCACTCGAAGTCCGCGGCAAATAGCCTTCGTTGATCAAGCCAATTGCATACGGTGCAAGTTCGTGCTGCTCAATTAGGGCAGTCCGAATTGCGGTAATCACTGCATCGGGATCAACTTTGCGATCAACGCGATTAATTTCATGGACGACAACGAGCCGCTCTTCGCCATCGAGTTCGATTGCGAAGGCAGCGCCGCCATTTTCGCGTAATGCAGGATGGCTACGTTCGGCAGCGAGCTCAAGATCCTGCGGGTAAACATTGCGACCGCGTACAATGATCAGATCTTTGAGGCGACCAGTAATAAAGAGCTGACCTTGGTGTAAGAAGCCAAGGTCGCCAGTGCGTAAAAATGGGCCTTGACCAGCGTTTGTATACGCGCCAAAGGTTTGCGCACTTTGCTCTGGTCGGTTCCAATAGCCTTGGGCGACGCTTGGCCCTGCCACCCAAATTTCGCCAACTTGTTCAGCGCTGCATGTTTGTTGGCTGGTTGGCTCAACAATAACTACGTGTTGTTGACCAAGCGCTGCCCCTGAACTGACCATACTTTGGGCATCAGCTGCTGTAGTGGTTTGAACACGATGGTGATTAAGGGCGATTGGATCGAATGTATGAGATTGGATTAAACTTCCGCGTTGCACGCCAGTAACCATCAGTGTTGCTTCTGCCAGCCCATAACACGGGTAGAACGCGCTTGATTTAAAGCCAGACGGCGCAAAATAATCACTAAATCGGGTTAATGTTTCAGCGCGAATTGGCTCAGCGCCGTTAAATGCGACCTGCCATGTGCTAAGATCAAGTTCGGCGCGTTGTTCCGGCGTTATTTTGCGCACACATAAATCGTAAGCGAAGTTTGGCCCGCCACTCGTCGTTGCTTGGTTATCTGAAATAGCCTGAAGCCAGCGCAATGGCTGCTGTAAAAAGCTAACCGGAGCCATTAATGTCACGGGAAAGTTGGCATAGAGTGGTTGAAGAATTCCACCAATTAACCCCATGTCGTGATAGGGTGGTAGCCAAATAACCCCGCTACTGGCTTGATTATGGCCAAATGCTTGTTTGATCAAGCCGAGGTTGTGCAATAAATTGGCATGACTCAACATAACGCCTTTGGGTGTTGCTGTTGAACCAGAGGTATATTGTAAAAATGCCAATGAATCGGCATTGATTGCAGGGTCGCGCCATGCGCGCGCATCAGCCAGTGAGAGCGTGTCGATGGTTAAGCAATCAAGCGCGGCAAGTTCAGGCATATAGGCAAAACTTGGCGTGAATTTGCTGGTTGTCAACACAATTTGCGCTTGCGAATCGGCAACGATTGCCTGTAAGCGTGGCGTTGGCCGATTCAAGGCTGGCGGATAGGCCGGAACTGCGATCGCTCCAGCATATAAACAACCAAAAAATGCTGTAATGTATTCTAAACCCGGTCGAAAAAGGAGGAGAACGCGCTTGCCTTTGGCGTTAAGGTCTTGAAGATAACTGGCTAAAGCGCGCGCTTGAAGATCAAGGGTGTAGTAATCGAGTGTTTCAAGCTGATCAGGTTGTTCGCCGAGAAATCTAAATCCTTGATGGTTGATGGATTGTTCAGCCCGTTGACGCAACATATCAACTAAGCTTGGCCAGGCTTGCTCGTCAGAGAAACCAAAGGGAGACATCATCGCTCCTTCAGATTGAATTAAAATCCGCTCCACCATGTTTGCATCAGCATCATCAGACTGCAGTGTTTGATTTGTTGCGATTATGCTGACCAAACATCCCCAATGCTCACACACATGGGGGAGATACGTACCAGAAATGCTCGTAGCAAAGAGCATGACGTATGGATATCCTTACGCATTTCCTTTACGCAACTCGATTGCTACGTCGATTGATTATTCAGTTCGGGTTTGGGTAGATGGAAAGCTGCCAGCGTTAATTGCTGGAACCAATTTGGCGCGTGTGCAATCCTTAAAAATCTCAACGCTCTGGAACATAAAAAACCTAAATCAATGCTTGAACTACAATTGGAATGTGAGGCTAGGTCGTTAGTGAAGCAATCAATTTAGGCTACTCTGATGGGTTAAATTCACTTTTACTGATTAATAATTTTATGCATTATATAGTATGACTAAAAATTTAAATTTGATTAATAAATCCCCCTTCGTTAATCAGGTTAACCAACTAACTTTATTACCAGATGATGATTTGGTTAAACATCTGATTAAGGTTTTTCAGCGCAAAGATTTGTGATTACACGAATGATAGCGTTATTGCTCGATTAGTAAACCATAAGAACGTCGTGGGTAAGAGCCGAAAATCGATATAAAAACCGATATAAAGCTATTTCGCTCTATCCATATAACTAAGTACCATATCCCCCATTAGTTGCGTGGGATAGCACTTTCGGGTATGCTTGGGTGATAGAATCTCACCACAGAATACTACCTAGTATAGCATACTCCAAAGCATCCTTAGTACAGAGGCTTATGGCATGACGCGATCAACACAGCCAGCAATGGCTCGATTTTGGTTGGCTTTAACAATTATTGGAATTTTAGGGATAGGTGGATGGATTGGCTGGCTCGCAATTAAGCTTCCTGCGCCGTCGCTTGATTCGGCTGCACCTAACGAGTTTTCGGTTGAACATGCCTATCAACACCTCGCTGAAATTGCAGCTGAGCCACACCCAATTGGTTCTGTCGCTCAATTTAAAGTGCGCGACTATTTGGTGAGCCAAATTGATCAGCTTGGTTTGCAGCCAGAGGTGCAGCGTGCTACCGTCCTTCGGCAAGATGCGCCGCCGTTTATGGTTGCAGGGTCGGTTGAAAATGTCGTAGTTCGTGTTGCTGGCAGTGATCCAGAGCATACGATTATGTTGGTTGCCCATTATGATTCTGTCGCGACTGGCCCTGGCGCGAATGATGATGGCGTAGCAGTGGCAGCGATGCTCGAAACGCTACGCGCGATCATGGTGGCTCCCACACCTAAAAACGATTTAATCTTTTTATTTACTGATGGTGAAGAAGCCGATCTGCTGGGAGCCTCAGCCTTTGTCCGCGATCATCCTTGGGCAGATGATGTGGATATAGTGTTGAATTTTGAGGCGCGCGGTAGCCGAGGAGCGATGCTGATGTTCGAGACTAGCGTGGGCAACCAACCACTGGTCTCGCAATTGGCCGCAATTCCTCAGCCGGTAGCAAGCTCGCTGTTTGCCGATATTTATAAGCAACTGCCGAATGATACTGATTTTAGTATCTTTCGTGAGGCTGGCTTCGCTGGGCTTAATTTTGCCTATATCGATGGGCTGGTCCATTACCATTCCAGGACTGATACGGTTGATAATGTCGATCGATTAACGCTTCAGCACTATGGAACATCGATGTTGGCATTAACCCAACACTTGGCTCGTACAAGCGACCTTGAACTCGATCCCAAGAGCGATGCAATCTTTTTTAATCTAGGGCGCCTAGCCTTTGTGCGTTATCCAGCTTGGTGGGCTTGGCCGCTAACCATCTTTACGCTTGGGGTAACGCTTGCGATGGTTGTAGTTGGCTGGCGAGCGAAACGCCTCACATGGCAAGGCCTTATTCGCGGCTTTTTGGGTATGTTGATCGCAGGGTTAATCGCGGTTGGCTGTGTTCAAGGCTTGTGGTATGGCATCACATTGTTCGTTGATAGTTATCGCAATTTCGTCGATGTCTACGACAGTTCGATCTATTTTATTAGTTTTGGGGTGGTTACGATTGCCATAGTTGGATTAATCTATCAATGGCTGGCACGACGCTCGGATGCGGTTAATCTTTTGGTCGGCAGTTTGGGCTGGTGGTCGCTTTTAATGATTGTGAGTACGATAGTTTTGCCTGGTGGAAGCTATCTGTTCACGTGGCCATTGCTGATCGTTAGTCTTGGGTTATGGCTAAGTTTTCGCCGCAGCCAAGTTGACCAGAATACTGCTTGGGGCACCATCGGGCTAACGGTTGCAACTGTGCCTGGCTTAATCTTGCTTACGCCCATTATTGGATTAATCTTTATTGCATTAACCTTGGCTTCACCGTTTGTTGGGGTGAGTTTGATTGTCTTGCTTAGTGGATTGTTCGTACCTGGATTATTAGCACTTGGACGAATCCTTCCACGAATCGGTTTTCTTGGATTGATGGGTATTGGTTTTGGCTTAGCCTTGGTTGGAGGACTCAATGCTGACTTTGATGCTCAACATCCTATTCCAACCAGTTTAGCCTATGGCTTAGATTATGATACGCAGCGAGCATGGTGGATGAGTAGTGATCACGCTGTCAACGATTGGACTGCAACGCTGCTCTCGCACCAACCAGAATCGGCATCGAATACTGATTTTTATCCGTATAGTCAGCGTGGAATTTTGCGTAAGCCTGCGCCATTGCTTGAATTTGCCGCACCAACCGCCGAAGTTGTAGAAGATCGAACGACCGCATCAATGCGGCAGGTTCGGCTACGCATTCGCTCACCACGTCAGGCACAGACGATTGCGATCTATCTGGCTCAACCAACCACCGTGCTTTCGGCTAGTCTCAATCAACAAGCATTTGATCTGCACGATAACACATCGCTTGATCGCGCAGGTCGTTGGGCTTTAGAATATTGGGGTGCCGGATCGGAAGGTTTTGAGCTAACTTTAGGAATTGCACCTGAGCAGACGCTCGAATTAATCTTAATTGACCAAAACTATCGTCTGCCCGATGGGGAACAGCTCAATTTACCAGACCAATATATGAGTAATCCATATGGTTCTGGAATTCCCCATATGACGTTCGTGCGCGTTTCACGCCGTTTTTAGCTGTGAAACCATTAAGGATGTCGCGCCGCGTATTTGGTGACGACTTGTGATGACGAGTGACACGATCTTGGCGCAGCTGCACACCTATCTCCAGATCGGGCTAAAATGCATAATGCCCCGGTTTGTTGTAGCGAACATTTGGACGCCTTATCTCTCGCCTCAACCGAGCCAAGAGTATCTGTCTAGGGGATAGATAATGGTACATCACGTTAACCACGGCCTGATCCCCTCACCCCAACCCCTCGCCCGTGGCGCGGGCGAGGGGCTTTAACGGCGTGGTTTTTGCATGATTCATTGGCTCCCTCTCACCCGCGTGCAGTGGGCGAGAGGGTTGGGGCGACCGATACGTAACAGCCGACATGGCTCCCTCTCGCCTGTACAATTACAGATAGCTCCTAGTAAAGGCCGATGGTGAACGCCTAACGGCCATGCTCACCATCGGCGCTTCAGTGCGCACGTCGGTAGTGCATGGCGACCGTGCCGCAGCGAAGCGGCGTCGCCGCGATCAACTCCAGCCGTCGCGTACTGAGCAGCCCGCGCTCGTACAGGGTCGGGCCGTGGCCAGCGATCCTAGGGTGGACGAGAACTTGGTACTCGTCGATCAGATCCAGCTGATCCAGCGCGGTGGCGAGCGTGCCGCTCCCGAGGAGCACGCCGTTCGGAGTCGCGTCCTTGAGCTGCTGGATGCCCGTGCGCAGGTCGCCGGCGATAGGGTGGCTATTGGTCCAGGGGAAGTGTGTTCGAGTCGAGGATACCACGTACTTCGGCTTGGTCTCTAACTTAACCGCCCACTCACGCACACTGCCTACGAAATAGTGTGTATGGTGTCTAGTAGTGATGTACCGCTCCGTGAATCTCCCTCATAATGGGTGATTTTTGTGCCAAGTATGCCAGAAATGTGCGAAAATGATATCTCTATAAAGAAGAGCCACGCTTAAGCGTTGTGTGAGGAATATCTCCATGGAACTGTCAGCCCTCATTGCCGTTCTGGTCGATGCGGTTCTTGCTCAATGCCCGCAGTATGATCGTGCAAGTGTGACCATTGCGCTCGAATCGGTGTTTGCTGGTAATCCCACGCTGTTGGGTGGCAACTCCATTTCGATGCTGCTTGGCCAGCACAATGACTTTACCAATGCCACTATTCAGATCGGCAGTGTGCATGCAGGGCATACGCTTACCGTGCAACTGCCCCAGCCGATTGATCAACTACCCGCCGCACTTGCCGCGTTAGCCTCGATTCCCCTTAACGACGTTCCTCCGCCCCGTTCGGATTTGCCCCAAGCCTCACACCTCCCGTTTGAAGCCAGCCCGTACTTTGTTGGGCGTGAGTCCGAGTTAAAAGCGCTGGCACAGGCAATTGGCACGGCCCAGCCAGCGGTTGTCATGCCTGCGGTGGCGACAGGGACTGGGCGGGATTGGCAAAACCAGCCTGGTGACCGAGTTTGCCTACCGCTATGGGGTCTATTTTCATGGTGGGGTCTTTTGGCTGAACTGTGCCGACCCTAATCAAGTGGCCAGTCAAATAGCTGCCTGTGCGCTCGGATTGAAGATTGATACCGCCGAAATGACCCTTGATGAACAGGTGCAACGAGTGATGAACGCATGGCAAGCGCCCATGCCGCGCTTGCTGATTTTCGACAACTGCGAAGACTATGCCATTCTTGAGCAGTGGAAACCGCGCGTGGGTGGCTGTCGGGTGCTCGTGACCGCGCGATCGGATCAGTGGCCAATGCTCACCCAGATTCGGCTTGGGTTGTTGTCGCCGGAAGAAAGTCGGCGGTTGTTGCAACGACTCTGTGCGCGGTTGAGTAATACGGAGGCTGATGCGATTGCAACCGATCTTGGGTATTTGCCGCTGGCCTTGCATTTGGCGGGGAGTTATCTTGAGGCATATGCCCATCATACGGTCGAACACTATCGCAAGGATTTAACGATTGCCCATCGCTCGCTCAAAGGCCGAGGAGCCTTGCCCTCACCCACCCGCCATGAACAGGATGTTGAAGCCACCTTCATGCTGAGTTTAACCAGTTTGATTCCAACAATGCCATTGATGCCTTGGCATTCGGCATGCTCGATGGCGCGGCGTGGTGTGTGCCGGGTGTGCCGATTCCTCGCGATTTGGTGCTGGCGTTGGTTCCATCTGAGACGGATAGCGATGATGCCGTTGATGCGTTTAAAGCGCTTGCAGCAGTTTGGGTTGCTCGATGGCACCGATGCCGTAGTGGTGCATCGTTTGGTAGCGCAGGTTATCCAAGCACGCTTGGGATCGACGGAAATGCTGGGAATAGTCGAAGAGAGCGTTGCCATGATGGCTGAACGCTTGAATCCGACGGGGATACCAAGCGCGACCATCGCGCTTGAGCCTCATCTACGGTATGTCACATTGTGTGCGCTGGAACATGGTCGTGCGGCAGCAGCACGATTGGGAACGGTACTGGGAATCGCTGATCATATAGGTGGCCGGTATGCAGCTGCCTACCGCCTGTTTGAACAGGTTTTTGTGCTGCGAACCCACACGCTTGGCAGCGAACACCTCGCGACCATGAAGAGCCTGAATAATATGGCGGTTGTGCTGGAACGACAAGGCCAGTATGCGGCTGCTCAGCCGTGGTTCGAACAGGTATTAATGGTGCGTGAGCGTGAGCTTGGACGCGATCATCCTGAGACGATTCACAGTATGAATAATGTGGCGACGGTCTTGCTTAATCAAGGAGCGGATGTGGCCGCTCGATCGCTGTTTGAGCATGTCTTAGCCTTTCGTCAGCGCATGGAACCCACAAACCATGCTGCTATTGCAACGAGTATGCAAAATCTGGCAACAGTCGTGCTTCGGCAAGGCGATGCTACGATGGCGCAGGAATTGTATGCACAGGCATTGGCCCTGCGGGAGGATCTATTTGGTGGTATGCATCCCCAGACGGCTGAGAGCATGAATGGGGTGGCAACCGCCGCCTTGCAGCAAGGGCTGCTGACGATAGCGCACACATGGTACAAACGAGCGGTAATGGTTCGAGAGCAGACACTGGGAATGGATAATCCGGAGACCGCAACTAGCCTCAATGGATTGGGCGTTGTCTTCGAACGGCAAGGCAAATTGGTTGACGCACGGACATGCTATGCCCGTGCGGTGGCGATTCGCGAACGCACCCTTGGGATCGATCATCCGAATACCCAACTGGTTGTGGGAAATCTCCAACGGGTGATAGCATAGCGACTAGCGATACGCAGGCAAGATTCAGGTCGAAGGGTTTGGCTGGCCAGCGCGTATTGCTGAGTTAACACTGGAGCATGCTGATTACAATAGGCTTCGCGTTGCTTCCGTAGATCCTGCTTGACGTAATGACTGTCGATGTTGGACGAGGCATGTGATTGCAAAGCCCATTTCGATCGCTGCTCCGGCGCTGGCTGCGATCGCTGCGGATTTTGATACATACACCAGCATGATCGCGGCAGCCGCAAGCGCAAGGCCTAACACCCAGTAGAGCCGCATGCCGTACAGCGTTGCAAACACAAGATAGCGGCCCCCGATTACCACCAGCATCGCACTGAAGAACCAGCTTGGCTGTTGTAATCCCAAGCCATAGGCAAGGGGTAGACAGAAAATGAGCCAGAACGTGCTGGCTCCCGCCAGTTGGCCAAGTGGATTACCTTTGGTGTGGCTTCCCCGTGCACCAAGGGCTTTGCAGATGAGTACCGAGACTGGGTGAATCAGCATGCCGCCCAGTAGCAACACCCAGATTGACCGTTCAGCTGCGCCAGCAAGCGCAACGCCCGCCGCCACCGACCATGCGATTGCCGATGCCAAGATCCCAGCGGCACCGCTGTAATAGCCCAAACGCATGTCTGCCTGGGCTTTGGATATAGACCAATCCATGTTCCAGATCTCCTAATTAATTGTCAGTCACAATCGCACTCAATCCTCCACAGGTCGCTCAGGTTGAGCAGAATACCACATATCTGGGCGTTCCGTTGAAGGATCGCCATTAGCATAACGTGATCACAATTGAATGGCTTGGCTGGACTTGATGGTCTCAGTCGGGGTATCTGCCGCCGATTAATGAGTTGCCGCTCGTGTTCTCGTTCTGGGATTCTGTCCGCGTCATGCTGGCGGCAAGAATCCATCCGCCAAGGCCACACGAGGAATGGATGTGATGTGGTCACGATTTAATGGACAATGGTTCGTATCCGCCCCACGCCGCTTCAATCGTCGCGGGCGTTTGATAGCCTAAACCCGAATGCAGGCGTTGGCGATTAAAAACGATGATGATTTTTTCGCCTAGCTCGATCATTGTTTCAGTTTCCCGACTATTTCTGGCACTCGTGGGATTCATTCAGCGATTGCTTTGATGAGTTTTTTGCTGCTCCGCATGCGACCACCTTCATGATCATTACCGATTTCTCGCTCGGTGATCCGACGGCTCAAGAATTCATTATTGAGTTAGCATGGGGCATGATTGGCCCGACGCGGCGCTGGCCCAATCATGCCATGTATGTGCTGCTGCCCATGGCGTATAGTCACTATCCTGCGTTGGTCGATTACTTTGTGTCCGATATGACTGTTAATCCTGAACTGATTCTGGTCAAGCATCGCTTCCACCTTCAGACCACGGAAGAAGCGGCACATCCCAATGGTTAAGATGAAATCCACATGGGTACTGGGTTTTTTTTCATGGGTGCATCCGCTTGGAACCATACCGTCGCCTATCATCCCGATATTGAGGTGGCCTATCAGCATGGGATGCGGCACCGATTCGTGTTTTTTCGGGCCATGTGTCGATTCATATCTGCTCATACTGATGAGCGGACATCATGACGCAGATATTTGGTCGATCCATGGCTGCCATGGTATCCAAAAGGGTGAACGCTGATGTCTGCTACCCCTTTTCAATGCATGCACAGCCTCGATTACCGCTCATTTTTATGCAGTATGGACTATGGCCTTTAAAAGAACGAATCGTTGCCCTATCCCAATATCGCCGGAGCCTCAATCTCCGATCTTCCATTCGAAGGAATCTCATACATTCTTTTTTCTGAGCAGATATCATCCCATAGACTATGTATGACTGTTTGGATTTGTGCCGTATGATGGATAGCCGTATTCCAGTAACTTGTCATAAAATCGGTCAACATGTCGTGTTTAAGCGGTTGGAAACTATGATGCATGAAACTTCGTGGTAATACATCATTCGTAATCGAATTGAACATGAGGGCTAATTCATGAGACTAAACGGAGACATGGTGGCCCTACGCCAATCTTGATGCACGGGGGCTATGCACGTATGATGGAGTGGGAATGCCTTGTCTGGAGGATCGTCCATGGCACAGCTCATTCCGTTCGACGATTGTTCGCTGGAAACCATGACGGCGGATGCCACTTCGATCACCATCGCCCTTCGCTCAACCCACCGTTCGGCGGAGTGTCCTCACTGTCATTGTCCAAGCCAGTCCTGCCATAGTTCCTACTATCGCACGATGACCGATCTGCCGTGGGCTGACTATCAGGTCACGATCCGGCTTCGGGCGCGACGGTTCCGCTGTCGTACTGCGGAATGTCCGTGTACCATCTTTACCGAACGCTTTCGCGCGGTAGCTCCGCCGTATGCCCGGCGAACCATGCGCTTGACCCACTGGATTCAACGGCTTATTCTCCAAGCCAGTGCGACCGCCATGATTGTTCCTTTGGCAAAGAGTGCCGTCCCGATCAGTGCTCGTACCCTCATTCGCCTGATGCATGCCGTGCCCGATCCGCCGTGTCCACCCCCAACGATTGTCGGGATCGATGATTGGGCTTGGCGTAAAGGCCATACCTACGGCACGATTTGTGTGGATCTGGAACGGCGATGTCCGATTGATCTCCTGCCGGATCGTGACCCTCACACCATTGCGACTTGGCTCCAACAGCACCCCACGATTACGACGGTTGTACGCGATCGCGGAATTGCCTATATTGAGGCCGTCCGTCTGGGTGCACCAACAGCAGTCCAGGTTGCGGATCGCTGGCATCTCTTGAAGAATCTTGGTGATGCGCTTGAGTCATTTCTGTTGACCAAACGTCCGATCCTCAAACTCGCCGCGCATGCGATGACGACGGCAGCGTATCGTGACGATGGTGCACGTCCTGTCCCCAGTTTTGTCGGAAAAAACTCCCCGCGCAATCTTGCCAATCGCGACGCATGGGAAACCGATGCCGCAACGCGGTACTATACGATTCACGGGATGGCCACCCAAGGCGTAACACAAGCGACGATTGCCCGCACACTGGGCTGTCACGGGTCACCGTGCGTCGGTATCTCGCCATGACCGAACCGCCACGCTCGGCAACCATCCATCGCACACGCCGTTCGCCGTTTGATGCGGCCAAACCGTATGTCATCCAGCACTGGAACAAGGGGTGTCGGAATGCCCATCAGCTTTGGCGTGAGGTGCAAGACCACGGTTGGCCCTGTTGTCTGCGCACCGTAACGCGATTTCTCTGTCTGCTTCGTGCCGATAGCGACCTCACGCCCCGCACCTTCCGCGATGCGGTTACGACCCAACCCTATCACGCAGGAGAGCAGCAACGACCCTTAAGTGTGCTCCAAACTGTTCGCCTTCTGCTGCGGGAACCGTCTGCTCGGGCGGACTGGGAAAAGACCTATCTCACCCACATGCAGCAGGCCGATGCCCAGGTTGCGCTCGTTGAAACCCACGTCCAAGCGTTCCGGAAGATGCTGCGTGATCGGCAGATCGATGGTTTTGATGACTGGCTTGCAACTGCACTCGCCAGTGGCATTCCAGCCTTACGTTCGTTTGCGAAAGGCGTACAACAGGATTACCACGCGGTCAAAGCAGGGCTTTCGATGGAATGGTCGAATGGACAAACCGAGGCCCATGTCCAGCGATTAAAGCTGATTAAACGGCAAATGTATGGGCAGGCTGGCTTTGCCCTCTTACGAACACGGGTGCTCTATCGTGGCGGAGATCATCAACTCGCGCATTCTGAACGGGGTGCATCAAGATTGGCGTAGGGCCACTATGTCATTGCTGAGTTTCAATGGGGATGAACAAGAGAGATATCTTGATGGTAATCTTGTAAGTGCGATTAGCTCCAACTTTACAGCAGATAGTAAATTCCAGCCAAAGAGTCTAAATGAGAATGCCAATCTATGTTTTATGGGAGTAATTCTTTCTGGAGAATTTGATGTTTCTCAATCGGTTGCATCAACGTGGCTACAAGATACTGGCAATCCCAATGGTAGACCAAATAGCGATGTGTTAAGACCATTCATAAATGCCGCAGATATTCTTGGGCGATCACGGAATGAATGGGTGATAGACTTTGGGTTATCGATGAGCCTAGAGAATGCTTCGCTTTATGAAAAACCGTTTATTCATGTCGAACGTCATGTAAAGCCTGTCCGCGCAACGAATAATCGTGCAGTCTATAAGCAAAAATGGTGGCTTTATGCAGAAAGCCGTCCGGCCTTGAGGGCTGCCTTAACTGGGCTAACCCGCTATATTGTTACGCCTGTGGTAGCAAAGCACCGTTTATTTGCTTGGGCCAATGCCGAGATCTTGGCAGCAGCCCGCCTCTATGTCTTTGCAACAGAAAGTGATTATATGTTTGGGATTCTTCACTCTCGTGCTCATGAAGTGTGGTCGTTAAAGCAGGTTGGCCGTCATGGCGTTGGTAATTATCCAACATACAACAATACAACCTGCTTTGATACATTCCCCTTCCCATGGCCGCCAAGTAAAGAACCCACAGACTCCCCACTAGTCACGGCCATTGCCGAGGCGGCAAAAGAGTTGGTTGAGAAGCGGGATGGTTGGCTGAATCCAGTTGGGCCAACCGAGGCGGAATTAAAAAAACGCACCTTGACCAAACTCTATAACGAGCGGCCCACATGGCTTGATTTGGCGCACAAGAAGCTCGACAACGCCGTGTTTGCGGCCTATGGTTGGCCCGATACACTGACCGATGATGACATCCTTGGGCGTTTGTTGGTGCTCAATCACGAGCGTGCCAGATAGTATTCACTTAAGAGGAATTGTATGGAACCTTTAACTATCTTCTATTCGTGGCAATCTGACTTACCGAATAATACAAACCGTAGTTTCATTCAACAGGCATTAGAAACTGCTGTGCGCGATTTAAATAGAGGCGATGAAGTTTCTATGGAGTTAGCTGTTGATCGCGATACCCAGAACACCCATGGTGCAAAACATATCGCCGATTCTATTTTAGAAAAGATTCAACGAGCAGCGATTTTTGTTTGTGACGTTTCATTTATTAATAGTCAGATCTATTAACCCAGAAGAGCAAAAAAACCACGCCTGACTCCAAATCCAAACGTATTAATCGAGTTAGGATATGCGCTTCATGTCTTAGGCTATGATCGAATTCTTCTCGTATTTAATACTGCGTTTGGCAAAGTTGAGGATCTTCCTTTTGATATTCGTTTTCGCCGTATACTTCAATATACTGCATATCAAACCGATTCAGATCGCGCAACAGGCCGTAATAAATTGAGTGATGATTTCAAAACAAACCTTCCAGCAATGCTTAAGAGTGTCGAAACTATACGCCATAAAACCATGCATGAGTTGCTAGACAGGGCTACAGAATTTCATAGAAAACGAATAGCATTTATAAATGAGGGCGAGGATTGTCTAGAAGTCAATGAAACTAAACCATTCTTATTGTTTCATGTAATTCCTTTGAACTACCATGGGGGAGAGGCTATTATTGAGATTAGACGCGAGGAAGTTCGTGGAAAATGTATGAATATTCATCCGCTCATGGCACCTGCTAAGTATTTCGATGTAGTCAGAGGTGGTTATAAAAACAAAATACAACCAATCAATTCCAATGAAAAGGATGGTGATTATATCCGTTCTTATAGCCAGATATTTGCTGATGGAACAATAGAGTTCGCAGATGTATACCTTATTTCCGATGCTCCTTGGACCGTTGGCAATCAGAAGCAAAAAGGCTTTCGTATTCCAGAAATTGATAGTGCTCTTATTAAAGCTACTCGGCGGGCGCTAAGGTTTTATAAAGAACAGCAGATTAATGCTTCGGTTGCTATCTTCTTTACACTCTATAATGCGCAAGGGCTATCCATTCTTATGAATCGACGCAGTAACTTAGGCCATTCGCTAGGCAGTAATGAACCTCTCACCTTTATAGGGAAGATTATTGAAAATATCCAAGCCCCAGATGCCGCAGAAATTGCGCTTAAACCAATATTGGATGAAGTATATCAATCTTTCGGTTTACCTGGTGCTCTTAGCTATGGTAATGATGGCAGTCTCAACCCGGATGTAGCAGAAAAGAGTAAACTGGATTAGCATCAAATCTCATAGAAAATATAAATACCCCTTTTTGTCATACACTTTGCGGGTGACAAAACGACCCAAAATGAATAAAAATACTGTGTCACGAAAAGGGGTGGTGTATGTGGCTTGCCTATGGCGTATCGGATCAACGGGGTCTCGTTCACATCAGTGACACGCCGTGCGGACGCTCGCAGCTGCCCTGCCCCTATGCCTATTCCCAAAAACTCGCTCGATCACGGCGCGCCAAGGCGGCAGCGAAGAAACGTGCAAAGAACGCCGGAGGAACCAGTAAAACGAAGAAAAAGCGCTCGACGAGCCAGATGTTGGGCGCATGAACCCAGCTCGCCCCGAAATGGTGCAGCGAACGGGTGTCCTGAACAGGTGCGGATCGATTGATCCTCCCCCATGGAGGTGATTTTTCTGCCATCCATGCCAGAAATCGCGATGAACTGTATCTATTACCCCGTCAGCGTTGGAACGGTCGGCACCCCACTGCCATTGAGGGCGTTATCGACGACCCAGCGCACGCGGCCTGTGCTATCGTAGCTCGTGACGGCGCGATAGCGGCCATCGGGACCTTTGGTCCAAATCCGGCGACCATAACTATCGTAGCCATATTCGGTCACGACATTCGCTGACGCCGTAACGGGGGAACCACCGTTGGTATAGTTTTGGGTGACCTTCCAGACGTGATTGTCCGGGCGGTATTCCGTATAGGTCACCGACTCCAAAAGGGTGTCTTTGCCCACGGTGACATGGGTTAACCGGCCAAGGGCATCATAGCTATAGCCGGTTTTTTGGACGGCACTGGTGCCATAGCCCACGTCAACCGTACTGGTTTGACCAGCCGGGGTATAGGTATACTTGGTGACAATGCCATCGGGACTGGTCACCGTGTCGGGCAACTGCGTTCCCGCGACGTAGGTCACCGTGGTGGCGGGCAGATTGCCGACTTGAATACTGGTGGGTTGGTTGGCCGTGTTGTATTGCGCCGTGGTCACGAGGTTGCCCGGGGCGAGAATCGTCTGTGGTTGATTATTGCTGGCATACTCGATGGAGGTGACCAAGCCGCTGGCCGTATGCTGAAACTCGCCAACCGAGCCAATTTCGAGCCGGGTCGGCAAGCTGACGGCGTTGCGCAGGCTGTACTGGGTGGTGCCATTGGCATCCGCTTGCGATGCGGGTGCAAGGTTGGCATCGGTGGTCTGATAATGAGCGAAGGTGTCGTTGTGTTCGATCCATTGGAGGGTCTTATCACCGCGATAGTGGGCGACCTGGGTATCCAAAATGGCCCCATTGCGCCGGATCGTCGTGGTGGTGCGTGGTGTACCATCAGGAGCCGTTTCATAGGCATACTGCCAGGTGCGGCCATCGCGTTCGACTTGCTGGGTGACTTTCCCATTGGTATAGGTCATCACCAAATCGCGGCGACTGGCGGTGGTGTCATAGCTGGTCAAGCCCTTGGCAATGCCAATGATCTGATGCAGACTATTGGTTTCGTAGCGGGTAATCGTGCCTTGCGGACTCGTCACCCAGGTCAGATGGCCTGCCGTATCATAGCCATAGGTCGTGACCTGATTCAGATCGTCTTTAACCGTGCCGACGCGAATCAAGGTCGTATCAAGTAACTTCCTATAGCTCAGCGTGAGTTTGCGACCACTCAGGTCGTCGACCACGCTGGTCGGTAACCCGGTCGCAACCCCGCTCGTGCCAAGGGTAATGGTTTGGGTGCGACCAGCGGCATCGGCCAATTGAATGAGGCGGCCCTCACTATTAAAGGCGCGCCAGCTTTTATCCGGGAAGGTGATCCGATAGCCAGGACTTTCAACCGTCAAGGCCGCTCGCACGCCAATCGCAGGCTGATAGGTTGTCCCATAGCCACTGAAGCGATAGCGATTGCCTTCAGCGGATTCATAAATAATCGTGTTGGCTTCGGCCCCGACACTGGCGGTTGGCAAGGTTAAGGTTTCGCCGTAGTTAAAGCGCCAGCCAAAACCGAGCGGACTTTGCGGAATGGTCACCGGATCGGCTAAACCCGAGACATAGGTGCGTTGCATGCTGAGTGGCGTACCCGCCGTCGCCACGACCACATCGGTCGCCGATTCAATCAACACGCCCGAGAGGGTATTGACCGGGTCGCCGACGACGAGTTGATAGCCGCCATTGGCCGTCTTGGTACATTTACAGTTATAGCCTTGGTCATCGCTATTGAGCCATGGTACCTCAACATTATTGATATAGAACTTGACCGAGTCGAGGCCAATCCGTTGGTCATTCCCATCGGAGAACCCTACATATATGATGCCACGCCGACCCGATAAGGAGGAGAGACTATAGGTACTCCAGGTCGTTTGCCATGGGGTACTGGTTGGCGTATTAGAAGATAGAACCTCAATCAAGGGGCCACCCGTGTTATCATCGGGATGATAGATCCCAACGGTAATCGCACTGCGTTTGGAGTTTGGCGACAGGACTTCCGATGCCCAGCGAAACGAGGCCGTCAACGTATCATGCGCTGGATCAAAGGTCGGAAATTGGATGACAGGTCCGATATATTGGACCCCATAAGCGGCCATGCCGGTTGCTTGATCAAGTAGCCAGTACGGTCCTTGATCAGGACTGATAGATCCAACTGTTTCATTGACAATACCTGTCCGTTGCCCATAATGAACATCGTGGACTCCTGATCCCAACGCGTGCTGATCTTGACGTGTCCAACCAGTAACATCGTTATAGAAGCGAAAGTTCTTAAAGGTGCACTGTCCTCCATCCACATTAGGATGCATAGCGCGACAATGGAGCCGAAGTTGGATCGGCACATCGGGAAATAAGCGATTGGTATTCTCATAAAGAACGCTAGGATCATGCTGATTATTGAGATGATATCTGGTAGGTCGCATCGCAAAGGTGCGCCAAACAGGGGTTACGGGTGAGGGATTAGGAAGGAACTCTCCTCCTCCCAGGAGATCTGCCCCCATGTTCATCCATTCCGTTCCCGTAATTGGTTTCGCTTCGATCCACGCAACGGTGTCCATTGGACCACCGTCAACGGGTATCGCCGCTGGAAATACCTGGACTTCGACGGAGAAGCTATCATGGGCATAGGCGGGAAGGGTCATCGGAAACATGGTATGGGTATGACCAGCGCGGTTAGGAATAGTGAGGGAGATCGTATCAGGATAGGCCAGCATTTCGCGTTGGAGTGGCCCGGAAAAGGTGCCATCAAAGCGTGAGCGAT
Organism: uncultured Chloroflexia bacterium; assembly: GCA_963767035.1. Classification (GTDB taxonomy): domain Bacteria; phylum Chloroflexota; class Chloroflexia; order Chloroflexales; family Herpetosiphonaceae; genus Herpetosiphon. Next base: position 627,045 of record CAVYBW010000001.1, read on the forward strand.
GGGTATCCTCAATCGCGCGATTAATAATTTCAGCAAGTTTGTCTGGAGAAATAATGGATTTTGCAGCCGCTGGGCGATGGCCCGGTGGAGGCTCATCAAGGATGGTCGGCACCGCCGGAATGGCACGGGCCGTTGGGGCAAGGGTAATGGGTGCCGCAACCGTTGCTCGGGGGAGCAGACTGGTGAGCACCGTGATGAACAACAGCATGGCAGAGCATGCGCGACGAACGGGAAGCGGACATACAAACGCCCTTTCACTCAGAAACAATCCATGATTGATGAGCAAAAGGGTCTATGTCCATGCTGCGCACACGGGTACGGAATGTGTCAAGCACGGTGAAACAGATGACAACGGAGCAAACGGGCGATTAAAGAAGGTGGTTATTCGCGCAATGGAGACTCCATCGACGGATCAGCGGGCCCGACTGGGCGGTTAATCCACACGGCCTGCGGCACACGCGGCGGGCGCGGTGTTCCCCGCACAAAGCGTTCGGGGTGGGCCGCATAGGCCGTCGCCAGCACCTGCTGCCGCGCCGTCGTCATGGCGCTGGCCTGCCCACGATGCACCACCGCTGGCGGCAGCAGGCCAATCCCGCTGTGGCAGTGGTCGTGGTTGTACCACTGCACAAACGTCCGCATCCACGCCCGCGCATCCATGAGACTGCCAAAGCGTTCGGGAAAATCAGGCCGATATTTGGTCGTCTTGAACTGGGCTTCCGAGTACGGGTTGTCGTTCGCGACATGCGGGCGACTATGGGTTTTGGTCACCCCCAAATCCGCGAGCAATTGGGCGACGGGCTTGGCGGTCATGGCACTGCCATTGTCGGCGTGGAGCGTCAGCTGGTGGGGCTGAATGCCCTCGCGGTGATAGGTGTCGGCGATACACTGCTCGGCTAAGGCTGCCGATTCGCGCTCCATCACCATCCAGCCCACAATGCAGCGGCTGAACACATCCAGAATGACGTAGGCATAGAAATACGACCAGGTGGTCGGGCCTTTGAATTTGGTGATATCCCAACTCCAGAGCTGGTTTGGCCCCGTGGCCAACAATTCTGGCGCAGTATAGGTCGGGTGGCGCAGCTGGTTGCGGCGTTCACGGACTTCGTGATGGGCGGCCAAGATCCGGTACATCGTGCGCCAATGACACAGATAGATACCCTCGTCGAGCAAGGTGGCATAGATCTGGCGCGGCGTGCAGTCAGCAAAGCGGTCACTATTCAGCACCGTGCGAATGTAGGCGACCTCATCCGGCGTGAGTGCACGGGCAGGCCGACGACGCGGAACCGCTGTGGGAGCGGGCTGGGCCGCACGATAGACCGCACTGCGGGGAACACCGAGTGCCCGACAGGCAGCCGCAATGCCCACGGTCGGAGCCAAATCGGCGACTGCCGTGATTAATCCTGTGCGTCGGTCGGCGGCGCTGGGAGCGTGATCCCCAACAGGGTTGCAAGCTTTTTTTGCACATCAATGATCACCTCGGCTTGGGCCAGTTTGGCCTGGAGCCGCTGGTTTTCACGGCGGAGGCGGGCGAGTTCGGCGGTCTGGCGCTGGGCTTCGGGCGTGGGTGCGACGTTCCGTTTGGGCGTGAGCGCGGCCAGTTCACCCTCGGCCCGTTGCCGTCGCCAGCGGGCGAGGTGTGAGGAGTAAATCCCCTCGCGGCGCAGCAAGGCACCAAGTTCGCCGGGGGCGCAGGCATCGGCAGCGGCCAGAATGCGCAGGCGGTCGCGGGCACTCCAGTGGGTGCGGGCCGCTTTGGGCCGCACTTCGGGGTCATAGGTGGTCTGGTCGGGTGTTGGTTTTTTACTGGCCATGGAAGCTCCTTCCGGCCCTCGACTTAAGATTACAGTACCAGATCTGTTTCACCTATGTTAGCACAGAGGGGTACGCAGGAAAACCTCGCTCCCCTTCTCTCGCTCAATCTCCCGCTAGTCTATCAAACAAATCGCAGGGTGTCGACGGGGAATGCGTCCCACGCGACGGGTGAATACCGGGGTGATGATGGGGTGAATCCAGGGGGATACACATAGAATAAACGGTGGTGGAAATAGCACAAATGAGGAGTAAATTTTCATTAACCCCAAGGGCCGACTTGTGGAATAAATCAGTACCCTCTACCCCTTATCCGTGCTGGGGAATGTACCGCCGAAACGCTGATGCGCTCTCGTATTGCCCCCGTTGTTGCATCGCCTCCGCTTCAACGGGGCGGAGAACGCATGGTCGCCACTTCAACCCAGCAGTGCACGCATGCGTTCTCCGCCGCCCTACGCTAGCCGTTGCCGGTCACCAAACACGCGGTCGCCCACCAGTAGTCATACAACGGGCGAACCTCGACCGCTGCGAAACCAGCCGCGCGCACCAGGTCGGCCCATGCCGCGATCGGCTGCTCGTAGGTCGTGCGGGCCGCCGTCTGGTCGAAGTATCCGAGGAGGACGGGCATCAGAAAGCCTTGGGCAACCAGGCCGCCATCGTCGGTGTACTCGGCCAGTCCGCGCTGGTAGCGGCCCAGGATATCGCGCACCCGCGCTGGGTCATACATGGCAGCGAATTCCGGCACATCGAACTCGACGATCAGCAGGCGCTGGCCCAAGTCGTGCAGCCGGCGCAGCAGCCCCGGTCGCTCCGCAGGTGGGATCGAATGCAGGCTGTAGGTCGCCTGGATGATTGTCCAGCCGCCGCTACCCTGACGCACGAACTCCTGCGCGGTGCCTGCGAAGGCATCGATGGGCCGTCCGATGTATGGTAGCATGGGTTTAGCCTGATTGATCGTTGTGATACTGTAGACGAGGGAGATACCTGCATGTTAACGGGAACGGTTGAAACCTTGATGACGCTGCCACCCGACATCTATTTTGTCGCTAGCAGCGAGCCATTAGCAATGATCCTTGCGGCGACGACGGCACCCATCAATACCTTTGTTTTTGATGGGACAACGATTAAAAACGATGATGATTTTTTTCGCCTAGCTCGATCATTGTTTCAGTTTCCCGACTATTTCTGGCACTCGTGGGATTCATTCAGCGATTGCTTTGATGAGTTTTTTGCTGCTCCGCATGCGACCACCTTCATGATCTTTACCGATTTCTCGCTCGGTGATCCGACGGCTCAAGAATTCATTATTGAGTTAGCATGGGGCATGATTGGCCCGACGCGGCGCTGGCCCAATCATGCCATGTATGTGCTGCTGCCCATGGCGTATAGTCACTATCCTGCGTTGGTCGATTACTTTGTGTCCGATATGACTATTAATCCTGAACAGATTCTGGTCAAGCATCGCTTCCACCTTCAGACCACGGAAGAAGCGGCCCATCCCGATGGTTAAGATGAAATCCACATGGGTACTGGGTTTTTTTTCATGGGTGCATCCGCTTGGAGCCATACCGTCGCCTATCATCCCGATATTGAGGTGGCCTATCAGCATGGGGTGCGGCACCGATTCGTGTTTTTTCGGGCCATGTGTCGATTCATATCTGCTCATACTGATGAGCGGACATCATGACGCAGATATTTGGTCGATCCATGGCTGCTCATGGTATCCAAAAGGGTGAACGCTGATGTCTGCTACCCCTTTTCAATGCATGCACAGCCTCGATTACCGCTCATTTTTATGCAGTATGGACTATGGCCTTTAAAAGAACGAATCTGTAATGGTCAAATACCCTCTGCACACGTCGTATGATTCACGATGCGGCGGTCAGATCCCGATCGGCGCTTGTTCCTACCACCTTTTGCTGGGCCGAGCCGATTAAGGGATAGTGCAACCGCTCTTTGACTAGTATATTAAAAGAACGAATCGTTGCCCTATCCCATAGAGGAGTTCTTCCCTCCAAGCAATATGGAGATTTATTTAGAAGCGTTAGAATAACGTGAATTAACCATGTGTAGCTATATTACCTGATTAGATTATAATATAGCTACACATGATAAATAATCAGTTTAAATTTACATCTCTAGAAGGAGCGTTACAGTTTAAAAACCAAAGCCCATCGATCATTTTAGAAAACCTTTTATAAATAATCATTTTATATCAAATTATCCTTAATAAGCTTTCATTTATTTCAACTTTATCATCATAATGATTCTTCTGAGTAATGTAATGATTTAGGCTAGTCTAATTCTTTGCTATTACCAACATTGGCCTTATAATATGAAAATCCTTATTAGAGTTCTATAACACACGAGAAGCTATATGTACTTTGAGCAGTACCCCAGCTTAGAGCCAACCATCGAACTCCCATCCCTTCCACTGCCTATCGATCCTAGCGATCAGCGCTCGGTCGTTGGCATGGGCACAGTCTTACGCAACGTTAAGGGTGGGCAGGTGTTAATCGGCTTGCTCGCATGTGATCAGCTTTATTTACTGGTTGATCACATAGTGCTACCTTTTACACCCGACTTGCAGATCAGCCACACATCGGGAATTTTTATTGGCAAGCTCAGCATCAAAACTGATGCAACCAGCATTTTGCAAACGCGTTATTGGAAATCACGTTCAGCGATTGCCCTCTGTGCTAACATAGGTGAAACAGATCTGGTACTGTAATCTTAAGTCGAGGGCCGGAAGGAGCTTCCATGGCCAGTAAAAAACCAACACCCGACCAGACCACCTATGACCCCGAAGTGCGGCCCAAAGCGGCCCGCACCCACTGGAGTGCCCGCGACCGCCTGCGCATTCTGGCCGCTGCCGATGCCTGCGCCCCCGGCGAACTTGGTGCCTTGCTGCGCCGCGAGGGGATTTACTCCTCACACCTCGCCCGCTGGCGACGGCAACGGGCCGAGGGTGAACTGGCCGCGCTCACGCCCAAACGGAACGTCGCACCCACGCCCGAAGCCCAGCGCCAGACCGCCGAACTCGCCCGCCTCCGCCGTGAAAACCAGCGGCTCCAGGCCAAACTGGCCCAAGCCGAGGTGATCATTGATGTGCAAAAAAAGCTTGCAACCCTGTTGGGGATCACGCTCCCAGCGCCGCCGACCGACGCACAGGATTAATCACGGCAGTCGCCGATTTGGCTCCGACCGTGGGCATTGCGGCTGCCTGTCGGGCACTCGGTGTTCCCCGCAGTGCGGTCTATCGTGCGGCCCAGCCCGCTCCCACAGCGGTTCCGCGTCGTCGGCCTGCCCGTGCACTCACGCCGGATGAGGTCGCCTACATTCGCACGGTGCTGAATAGTGACCGCTTTGCTGACTGCACGCCGCGCCAGATCTATGCCACCTTGCTCGACGAGGGTATCTATCTGTGTCATTGGCGCACGATGTACCGGATCTTGGCCGCCCATCACGAAGTCCGTGAACGCCGCAACCAGCTGCGCCACCCGACCTATACTGCGCCAGAATTGTTGGCCACGGGGCCAAACCAGCTCTGGAGTTGGGATATCACCAAATTCAAAGGCCCGACCACCTGGTCGTATTTCTATGCCTACGTCATTCTGGATGTGTTCAGCCGCTGCATTGTGGGCTGGATGGTGATGGAGCGCGAATCGGCAGCCTTAGCCGAGCAGTGTATCGCCGACACCTATCACCGCGAGGGCATTCAGCCCCACCAGCTGACGCTCCACGCCGACAATGGCAGTGCCATGACCGCCAAGCCCGTCGCCCAATTGCTCGCGGATTTGGGGGTGACCAAAACCCATAGTCGCCCGCATGTCGCGAACGACAACCCGTACTCGGAAGCCCAGTTCAAGACGACCAAATATCGGCCTGATTTTCCCGAACGCTTTGGCAGTCTCATGGATGCGCGGGCGTGGATGCGGACGTTTGTGCAGTGGTACAACCACGACCACTGCCACAGCGGGATTGGCCTGCTGCCGCCAGCGGTGGTGCATCGTGGGCAGGCCAGCGCCATGACGACGGCGCGGCAGCAGGTGCTGGCGACGGCCTATGCGGCCCACCCCGAACGCTTTGTGCGGGGAACACCGCGCCCGCCGCGTGTGCCGCAGGCCGTGTGGATTAACCGCCCAGTCGGCCCGCTGATCCGTCGATGGAGTCTCCATTGCGCGAATAACCACCTTCTTTAATCGCCCGTTTGCTCCGTTGTCATCTGTTTCACCGTGCTTGACACATTCCGTTGTGGCTGCAATCGATCCCGTCTACGATCAGGTTGATGATGCGGTACAGAACTTCTGTACTTATCTAACCTACTTATATGATAAGCCCCATTGGCGCAATTTCGTATATGAGCGTTATCATGGGGCTAGCGCAATCCATGCGACATCACTACCTAGTATAGCCACCCATTTATACCCCTTTAATTGATAAGAGTACGAACGATTTTATTTGCCCAGCCATAAACTTTTATTCCAAATTTGCTTAGTTTGAGCGCACGAACCCAGCTCGCCCCGAAACGGTGCAGCGAACGGGCGTGCTGAATGATGGCTAGCGAGGGCACGAGTCGATTGCCTGAAAATATATCTTACATCGTGCAAGACCATGGAATGATTTTTACGAGGCAACGAAAAAGGGCATGACGAGCGCATGGCGGCCAGCGGCGATTCAGCCAGGCGACCGTGAATCGACGATAAGCGGCGTTGTGTGCGGGCGATCCATGCGCTGCGAGTGCGTAATACTCCCCCATGGGGGTGATTTTTGCGCCATCCATGCCAGAAATCGCGATGAAGTGTATCTATTAAGAGTAGAATCCCTTAATAGGGGTATGAGGATGGTCTCCATGGAAAATGTGCTTTTCGTCCCATGAACGTATTGAGATACCAACATCGTTCCTGCCACCCACAGCAGCAAACCGAGACCACCCCTGTAAATATGACAACCCATGCTTTCCATATGCGAAGCAGTCCAAAACGTCTGGAACAACCTGCTATTAACATCATTTTAGTCGAGTACTACCTATGAATGCACAACCACCACCATCAAACCAACCGTTTAATCGTGAATTTTTTGCGACACAACTTTTGGTTGAATATCAACGACGCTCGGATGTCGTCCATAAGTCGATTGACAATAGTTACGTCATTTCAGGCATTACCTTCACAACGCTCGGCGGCCTCGTTCTCCTAAGCAGCGGTCAGGGAAATTCCGTATTCGGCGGTATTACGCCATTTATCGTCTTGTGTCTCATTTATTTAGACTCGCAGATTCGAACAACGTTTTTTACAAATGCAAAGCATCTTGAATTTCTTGAGCGACGCATCAACAAGGTTATTGGGTATAAACTGCTTCTATGGGAATCAAAACTCACTCCTGGTCGCTTATTCTATTATAAAAAAAACCACTACTTCATCTTTCGCGCGTTATCTATTACATCATTTCTTTGTGTTGCAGCAATTACGTATCTCTTTGCAGTCTATAAATTTGCAGGATATCTCCAGCGTATTCCATCGGTGCACATTTTCTCACTGAGCATTCCACAATCAAGTATCCTATGGACGTACTATACGATACTTGGTATCACGACGATCAGCACGCTTGCATCATGGGTATTTGTGTATCTTTCACTATCCCGTGTCTACGAACAATTTCTCGAACAAACCTTTGCAGAACTTGATAAAGAGGCGCAGAAGCCATAAGAATACGGTAACACGTTTCTTTCGAAATGGGATTGATTTTGCGCCATGCATGCCAGAAATCGCGATGAACGGTATCTGCTTAACAACAAACCCCCAGTATAAGCGCTATGTGAGGAGTCCCCGATGGAATTGCCAGCCCTCATTGCCGTTCTGGTCGATGCGATTCTTGCCCAATGCCCGCAGTATGATCGGGTGAGCGTGACGGTGGCGCTCGAATCAGTCTTTGCGGGTCATCCAGCGGCATTGGGTGACAATACGATTTCGATGCTGCTTGGCCAGAACAATGATTTTACGAATGCCACAATCACGATTGGCAGTGTGCATGCAGGGCATACCATAACAGTGCAACTCCCGCAGCCGATTGACTCGCTGCCCGCTGCCCTCGCGGCTCTTGCTTCGATTCCATTGAAGGAAGTCCCCAAGCCCCGTTCGGATTTGCCCCACGCCTCACGCTTGCCCTTTGAAGCCAGTCAGCACTTTGTTGGGCGCGAGGTTGAATTGAAGGCACTGGCGCAGGCGATTGGCACGGCGCAGCCAGCGGTCGTGATGCCAGCGGTGACGACGGGCCTTGGCGGGATTGGCAAAACGAGCCTAGTGACGGAATTTGCCTATCGCTATGGGGTCTATTTTCATGGTGGGGTGTTTTGGCTCAACTGCGCCGACCCCGATCAGGTGGCCAGTCAAATCGCGGCCTGTGCGCTTGATTTAGGGATAAACACCACCGGAATGGCACTCGATGAGCAGGTGCAGCGGGTTCTGAAGGAGTGGAAATCCCCCATGCCGCGCTTGTTGATTTTCGATAACTGCGAGGATCGGGCGATTCTTGAACAGTGGAAGCCCACGGTCGGCGGCTGTCGGGTGCTGGTGACGGCGCGGTCGGATCAGTGGCCAACGCTGACGCAGATTCGGCTTGGATTGTTGCCGCCTGCCGAAAGTCGCGCGTTATTGCAGCGATTGTGTACGCGGTTGACTGACACGGAAGCGGATGCGATTGCCGAGGATCTAGGGCATTTGCCGTTGGCGTTGCATTTGGCGGGCAGTTATCTCACCACCTATTCCCATCATACGGTCGCGCAGTATCAGGAGGATTTGACGATTGCCCACCGCTCGCTCAAGGGACGGGGAGCGCTGCCGTCACCGACGCGGCATGAACTGGATGTCGAGGCGACCTTTATGCTCAGCTTCAGCCAGCTTGACCCGACCAATGCGCTTGATTCCTTGGCGCTGGGCATGCTCGATGGCGCGGCGTGGTGTGCGCCAGGCGTGCCAATCCCCCGCGATTTGGTGCTGGCATTCGTGCCGGATGGGACTGATGGGGATGATACGGTTGATGCGTTACGGCGCTTGCAACAGCTTGGGCTGCTTAATGGAGCGGATGCTGTGGTGTTGCATCGCTTGCTCGCCCAGGTCATCTATGCGCGATTGGGATCGACGGACATGCTCGCAATGGTCGAGGAGCGGATTGGTGCTACTGCATTCCGTGCAAATGAGACGGGTGTGCCACGTTCAATGCTACCGCTTGAGCCGCATCTACGCCATGCCACCATGCGGGCGTTAGATCGTAACGAAGAACGATCAGCCCTCTTGGTCAACAACCTTGGTTTTTTTGAAGACCTGCGGGAAGCGTATGGAGAGGCGCAGGGGTTGTATGAACGGGCATTGGTCATCAATGAAGCAGTGTTTGGCCGTGAACATCCGGAGACGGCGACGAGTATGAACAATGTGGCGTTTGTTTTATCACGGCAGGGGCGGTATGGGGAGGCACAGGGGTTGTATGAACGAGCATTGGCCATCAAGGAATCGATGTTGGGGCGTGAGCATCCGGATACGGCGGTAAGTGTAAACAATCTGGCGGGGGTTTTGGCCAGTCAAGGGCGGTATGGGGAGGCGCAAGGGTTGTATGAACGGGCATTGGCTATCAAGGAATCGATGTTGGGGCGTGAGCATCCGGATACGGCGGTAAGTGTAAACAATCTGGCGGGGGTTTTGGCCAGTCAAGGGCGGTATGGGGAGGCGCAAGGGTTGTATGAACGGGCATTGGCTATCAAGGAATCGATGTTGGGGCGTGAGCATTTGGATACAGCGCGGAGTGTGAATAATTTGGCGTTTATCTTGTCACAACAAGGGTTGTATGGAGAGGCGCAAGGGTTGTATGAACGAGCGTTAGTCATTATTGAATCAGTGTTGGGCAGAGATCATTCGGATACGGCGACGAGTATGAACAATGTGGCGTTTGTTTTATCACGGCAGGGGCGGTATGGGGAGGCACAGGGGTTGTATGAACGAGCATTGGCGGTGACGGAATCGGTGTTAGGGCGTGAGCATCCGGATACAGCGACGAGTATGAACAATCTAGCAGTTGTTTTGTCACGGCAAGGGCGGTATGCGGAAGCACAGGAGTTATTCGAACAAGCGTTGGCGGTGACGGAATCGGTGTTAGGGCGTGAGCATCCGGATACAGCGACGAGTATGAACAATTTGGCGATGGCGTTTTTGAATCAAGGACAGTATGCGGAAGCACAGGAGTTATTCGAACGAGCATTGACGGTTACAGAATCGGTGTTAGGGCGTGAGCATCCGGATACAGCGACGAGTATGAACAATTTGGCGCTCGTCTTGTCACGGCAAGGACAACATGCAGAAGCACAGGAGTTATTTGAACAAGCGTTGGCGGTGACGGAATCGGTGTTGGGAACGGATCATCCGGAGACTCGGATTATTCGTGCGAATGTAGTACTTTGTCGGCAACAAAGTGGCCATCAATCACGATCAGTAGCCAAACAGGGTGAAAAACCAAGCAAGCGTGATCAGAGGAAGGGCTGGAAATGAGTGTGGAAATAGTAGAAAAGGCTATTAAAAGGAGTAATTCCAAGGGCCGACTTGGTTGGTAAGTTAGCCCTTGACACCCGATCCGCGTCCCACTATACTTCCCTCAGGACGATCTGCTGCGCTGCACGCTGGTGTCGCATGGTTCCGTTGATCGCGGAGCGGGACCGCCACACAACGTATGGGCTGCATGCTGCGCACGACACCGTGACGGGTGTCGCTCGAAATTATGTCAATTGAGGTCTGTATGGACGAGTCAACCCTCCTTACGCCTGTCGACGCCAGCCCGATGGTCGCCGATCATCGCGCTGCCTTAACCATCCGGGGCATCCAAGCCGATACGGCGGCCCAGTCCGTGATGATCACCGAGTACCGCAGTCGGCTCGCCCCTAAAACCCGCCGTCGGCACGATGTCGATGTGCAAGGCTTTGCCGATTTCTTGGCCACCGTTGGGGTGGTGATTCCGGTCGATGAGCAGGAAATCCCCGTCTTGGCCCACGACCCAGCGGCGTGGGATGGCATCACGGCGGGCTTGATCAGTGCCTTTCGCACCTGGATGCTAACCGAGGGCTATGCGATTGGGACGATCAATATTCGCTTGGCCACCGTGCGGACGTATACCCGGCTGGCCCACCTTGCGGGCGTGATTCCTGCCGACACGTACAGCCGCATCCGCGCCATAAGCGGCTATCGCCGCAGTGAAGGCGACAACCTCGACCAGCAGCGCGTGGCCACAGACCAGGCCACCCGGATTGCCACCAAAAAGGCCACGGCCACCATTCTCACGACCCCCCAGATTATCGACCTCAAGCAATCCCCATGGCGTAATCCCACCACCCGTTCCGAGGCCGTTGCCGCCCGTGATACGCTGCTGGTTTGCCTCTTGGTGGACTTAGGGCTGCGCTGTGGGGAAGTCGCGCTGCTGCGCTGGGAGTCGCTGCGCAATGACCTGTTGACCGTCGCTCGCCCCAAAGTCAAGATTGTCCAGCGCCATCGCTTGCTCGGGGATGTGGGCACGGTGCTCGCCCGCTATCAGGTCAGCGTTCCCGTTCCCGCCGAGTCGACCCAACCACTCATCGCCAGCTTTGACCAGAACGGTCTCTTTACCCGCTTTGGGTTGTCGGAACGGGCGATCAGCAAACGGATTCAGCAGCTCGGAGTCCTGATCGGGATTGCCAATCTCTCGCCCCACGACTTACGGCACTCATGGGCCACCCGCCTGGCCCAGTTGCAGGTGCCGATTCAGGCGCTGCGGGATGCGGGCGGCTGGTCGAATTTCGCCACGCCGGGGCGCTATGTGGCCCAACAGGCTATCGCCAATGATCGCATTCCCTTGGCCAATGATTTGGTGACTGAGAGCGCCGCTGCCGAGGAGCGGGCATAAGGCGTGATCCAATCAAGTACGGCTTGCTGCCATGCATGCGTGATGCTACACTAGGACGAGCATGCGGAACACTGCCCAGAAGGAGTGACCCACCATGACCTTAACCCGTGATACCACCGCAGCGGCGGCTGCTGTTCAGCTCCGCATTCTGCGCGCCTTGCCCGCATGGCGCAAGCTTGCCTTGGCAGCCCAGATGCAGGAACAGACCGATACCATCATTCTGCACGCAATCCAGCAACGCTATCCCGATGCATCGCCCCGTGAGCTACGCCGTCGGCTCTTTGATCGCAAACTTGGGCCAGCGCGTGCCTTGGCCGTCTATGGCCCACTTGACCAGTGGATTGAGACGACGCATGACGACTATGATGACCGCGACCTTACGGGTAACGACGGCCTTTGATGATCTGGCGATTCCCTCTTTTATTGGGGGATCACTGGCCGGGATCGTCTATGGGGTATCGGTGTATGATGGTGGGACTCCGAGATGGTAGCATTAAAAAGCGGTAAAAATATCCACCAAACGCTGGTTTCTAACCCCCATGCGAACGATCGTGGATATGCTGTCGTGCGTTTTTCGGGGTTTTATCGATAGAGGAACGCCCAAGAACGGTGTGCGCTGATCGATTTCGGCTGAAACTGACGACAGAAGGTAGACGGAGGACGCTGAATGACCACCATCCCCCCCGACATCCAAGCCGCCCTCGGCACGCTCACCGAGCGCCTGGTGGCGACCATTGGCACCGACCGCAGCCGTGAACGTGTTCGCGCGGCACAAGCGAAACCGGCAGCCGCGAACCGCGACGACCCATCGGCCCCTACGACCATGCATGCGGTGCTGACGACGCTGGTCGAGGCCACCCTGTCGGTGGCTGCGGGCACTCCGATCCTTGGTGTGCGGCAGGCCACACGCCCGCATGGTGCGACGCGATGAGCAGCGTAGCAGACAAACCGCACATCTACCACGTTGCCGGGGCGATTATCCGTCATGGCGATGCCGTCCTGCTGGTGCAGCAACAGGGTCCCACTGACGCGCTGCCAACGTGGATGTTGCCCGGCGGCGTGGTGGAGCCGGGCGAGGTGTTCAGTGAGGCCGTATGCCGCGAGGTGCAGGAAGAAACGGGCCTCGTCGTCACCCAGCTCGGAGCGCTCGCCTACCTAGCGCATGTCGATGACCGCGTGACGCGGACGCAGACCATCGCCACGGTGTTTGAGGTTTCCACCTGGACGGGAACCCTCGGGGGGCGGGATCCCGATGGGGTTGTCCAGCAGGTGGCGTGGGTGCCCCTGCCGACGGCGCTTGCCCGCCTTGGGGCACTGCCTTGGCGGGTCATGCGGGAGCCGGCGCTGGCATATCTCACGGGGCAGATGCCGCAGGGGAGCAGTTGGTTCTACCGGTCCACGGCACCGCACGCGGTGGACCTGTTGGTGGGCAGCGGCCAGACGACCAGCCGCTGACTGGGCGCGGCGGGCCACTGCCCCCGCTCGCTTCGCAGCAGCCGGTATTCCCAACTTGCCACCGGTGAACAACGGTTGTCCGTTGTTCACACTGTCTCGTGGAATAGGGCCTGTTCCCAACATGTTGCCCATTAACGTATCTGCTCAATAATCGGGGGCAGCGGGCTATCCATGCCACATTGAGCGTTCTTTGGGCTTCCAATCCGGTTGGGGTGGTGTCTCGCGCCACGAACTGCCAAGTGGATTTGCCTGTGCCCGTGCGGTAATCTCGTCGGCCAAGGAAACCAGCATCGGGTCATGACACAGCATCGCATACAGATAGGCATAGAAGTTCCGCTCCAGTTTGGCGGCGGTCGCCGCAAGTGTCTGAAACGTATCCCATGCCTGCATTCCTGCGTCGCTCCGTGGTCCAAAGCTCATATCGCGCTTGCGCACGCGTCGGCGGACTCCCAGCTCGGCAGGATTATTGTGGAGCGGAATTTCTGGGTGATCTAAGACCATTAACAGTCCCCGTGCTTTTTCGGCAGTCATCACAATCCGTGCATCCAAGGCTGCATAGCCGGTGACGGTCGCAAAGAGCTGTCGAAAGTCTGCGCGTAAGCGCCCCGCTTCCGCACTGCTCGGTGCAGCTTGATACGCCCGCAACGCGCGATAATACGCCCAATACTGGGTTAAAAATGCATCGACGAGCTGGTGATGTTGGGGGAAGCGGGGCAGCAGCTTTTTGTAGGCCCGCGCATCGTGAACCCAACACAACGCCAATTCCTGCGTGATCATGGCCCATTGGGGGGCATCATCAGCGATGAGCAACCGTGGCCGGGCAATCGGCGGGTCGCGTTGCGCATGATAAGCAGCAATCGCGAGCGCATCCTTAAGCCGTTTCCGTGTCCCGGCTTTGAACTGCTGCCCATGGGCGAGGACAAAGCCATCAAGCACGTCTGCCGTCAGCATGGTTTCGCGGGGCAAGGCCGCCAGCACCGTGCGATCACGGGCGGGGACATCCATCAATCGCAGCAGCCGGTCACTCGTGCTATCGGCACGAAACTGAAGCGGTTGACCACCCTGCAAAACGGCAAGGGCATGCTGCCGATCCGCTTGTGGCACCGTCGTATAGACGGTATAGAGCGGATTGCACACGACATGACAGTGGGCAGTGCGCCCATTGACCCGCGTAACCGTCGTATCAATATGCTGCCACGGACTGCTGGCAAATCCAGCCTTGAGAATGGCCATTCGGTCGTGGTGAAAGGCATTGTGGTTCGTGATAATTAACTGCGAGAGTTGCCCTACTGAGATGGAGATCCCTGCGAGGGTGAGCACCCGCCGAATACTGCGTTCGCTCATGCCCGCTCTCAAACGCTAAGGTAAGGACAAAGGCTTTGAGGTGTGGCCCAAACTGGCCTTCATAGCCGGGTGGATTGGCCGCGAGGAAGGTTTGACGCAACGACGGAGAATACCATTTTTCTTTGCGAAAACACACCGTATCGGTGGTCAAACGCAGATCTTGAACACGCACCTGGTGATAGCCTTTAAAGCGGGCATCATGGGGAAGGGTGGCGCGATCAACCATCAGCGTTTCGGTGCGATCAATGCGCAGGGTTGCCTGTTTGGCGCGGGTACATCGTGCTTGGGGAATCGCGCGTTCATGCGTCGAGGAACACGCAAGGGCAGGGCGGTTCGGTTTGATTGTCGGCTGGCCATGCTCGCCTTTGAGTCGATTATTCTCGTCGCGCAGGCGTTGAATCTCATCAGCCTGGTGCCGAACTTTGGCAGCCAGATCTTCGACCTGATTCATAAGGAATCGGACGATCGTGCGGAGCGATTCATCGTGAATAGTCGTCAGATCAAAACCGTCAAGCATAGCCGCAGTAGAGCAGATTTTGTGGCATGGATAGCCCGCTGCCCCCGATTATTGAGCAGATACGGTTTCCGTCCAGAAAATACGCGTGACTGGTTTACCTTTTTGAGGGGTTATTTAAAAAGAGGTTATGTCTACTTTGCGGCTCGCTGCACGAATGTTGGTTGGGGTGATCAAATTCCAGTATCTTGCACGATGATGGATACAGGAAAGCCCATGATTGATTCGCCAAATAATCAATCATGGGCTTGGGATTAGTAATTGTTTGGCATGACAACGGCATCGGTATCCAATGCCCCATACAGTGAAAAGGCTGCCATCTCCTTGACACACGCCAGCGCTGCCAAGCAATCGCCGACGGCATCGTGTGGCCCATTCAATCGTTGCCAGCGATTCGATTGGCGCGATGGACTCCAATCGCCAACCCAGTCGCTGTACGCCTCCATTAAATCATTCCAGCTTGCCATTTCCAGCCACGTGCGCGGATTAATATCCACGCACGTGCAAGCACCAAGCAAGCACTTGCTTATCGAATGAGAGATTATAGACCAAGACCTCTCGACCTCGAAGAATCTCCGCGAGCTGGGGCAGCACGTCGAGCAAATCGGGAGCATCGGCTACACGCTCCATCGTGATGCCATTAACCTCAACAGCGCGGGCCGTTGGCTCTGTGCGTGGCTTGATGAGTTGGTTCATCAGTATCGTGCCTGCGCAATCGATAATCCCTATCTGCATGATTTCGGCATTACCCAAGCCTGTTGTTTCAAGGTCAAGAATCAACCAATTTTCGGCGATCATTTGCTGTGCCCAACGGCGTATCCGCAATACTTCAATGCGGCGCTGCTCTGCATAGTAGCAAAAATAGCAGGAGGCGCATACGCGGTAGCCGCAACGCTTGCCGTCCTCATCAAGGCCAGAGAGCCGCTGATCTTTCGGTATGCGGTATGACTCCTCGGTGTCGCAAACCTCACAGGTTCGTTGTGTTGCCTGCGCCTTGGCCAGCGCTGCGCTTTGCGCCTCGGTTGGTTTGCGCTTGGGCGTGGCAGCGTTCTGGTCATACAGATAGTAGGTGGTGTGCTTCTTTTTCCAATAAATGTAGCCAACTGGTTCAGACGGCGGTTTCAAGCCAAGCTTGGCTAACTCAGTTTTGGTTAGGTAGTGTGGTGGTTTCTTTGGATCATCGAACCAAGTGAACTGCTGGAGATCGGCCATACATCCTCCTAAAACAACAAACCCCTTTTCGTGATACAACAAATGTTGTTTAAACATACCAAATCTGCTGTATCAAAAAAAGGGATACGTTCACATCCATGGATTGAGCAGTTCCCAAACAAGAGCCTGCACAATAAGAGCCATTGCAAAAGCAAGCCAAAACGGCATGCCTATCCAAAACCCAAACGAAACCACGAGTGCCGTTAATCCAAACGTGAGTGACATCCGTGTGAGCAAGACATTCATATCGAGATCAGCAGCACGACGTTTCGTAATGCGCTGGAGCAACGTATCAATATCACTGCTGGCGGGATTGTTGTGCTCATCGGCGATCAGGTGGGCCAGCGCAGAATGATCGAGGTGCGAAACGAATCGAATACGCGGATTTTGTAGCAGGGTCAGGGCAACCACCTCGCCATCCAGCGGATCGCCTCGCTCCTGCACCACATCGCGATAGTCTGGCTCAATTGGGTTGCTGCTAACCAGCATCATATTCATATACACATCATCATCAGGGTTGTGGGCATACCAAGACTTGCCGTCGGCGAGTCGTGCCACGAGGTCTTTGCGCCGATCATTGCGGCGGCGAATATTATCAAGCTGGATGTCATTATCCATAAAACTACCCCTATTAAGAGTGTCGGCCCACCAAATGACCCCGTGAGACCACTCAGCGAGCCGCTTCAATCGTCTTAGTGATTCGCGCGCGGTAGTTGCACGATTTGTGCACGATGTGTGCGTGGTAGGTGCAGGAGCCTATTAAAGAGTGTCGGCCTACCAAATGGCCGTTTGATGCCACTCAGCGAGCAGGTTCCATGCCCACCGTGAAGCGAGCATGGAACGAGCATGACGCGAGCGGCCCACTTGGGAATTTCCCAAGTGCTAACCCTGTAAATACTCAAACCCTAGTTTCTCTAACTCCTCGTCAGCATGCGTAATGTAGTCATCGGTAAACGGCCACGCTACATCTTCGATAACGGAATCACAGCAGCCAATTGAGAGATAGATGTGGCCGCAATCGTTATAGGCTTGTGGCCGAATGTTTTTCTTGCAGTATTGGCACTTGGTTTCTGGATACTCTGGCAATGCCCAACCAGCCCTCACGACAAGCGTTGGCCGATAGTCAGGATCGGCGCGCTTTAGATTCAGTCGCAAATATCTCAGGCCATTGCGTCGATAGATTTCGATGAGGTGTTTATTCGCCATCGGTCACTACCACTTGCGATTCAAGGAATCGTGCCTGCATCACAATGCTTTCGTTGGCCAACAACAATCGAGCTGCATTAGCGAAGCTTGCCTGATTCGCCGTGGCATCGATGTAAATACCTTCATCCTCCAGCTTCGTGCGCAGCTCGTGTAATTCACGTTGCGCTTCAGCATTCAAGGCCTTCGCCAAACTGGCAAGCGCTTGTTTGTTCTTCAGTGCGGCCTTGGGATCGCTCGTGTCAACTGCCTTTGGCATTGGCGTAAGAATCGGCGTGAGCGTTGGCAATGGCGCAACTGGAGCTGGTGTCAATGTTGGTACTAGTTGCGGTGCAGGTGTAGGTTTGACTGCTGCGGCCAACGATGCTGGTGCAGCGCTCGGCGTTGGGTGACTATCGGTGCGCGGTGGCGCAGGCTGAAAATTGACAATGCTGGCAATAGGTGGCTTGGTCGCTGGAGCTGTGGTTGGTTCTGGTTCGACCACAGCTAATTCATCATCATCAGGCATGGATGCATGGATGGATGGGCTTGCATCGAGCATCGAGCTTGTGGGCAATTCCTGTGCGCCATCGCCAATCTTCGAGGTATTCATCAACCGCCCGTCGGCAGCCACGCGCACCTCCAGCGGTTCTATCTCGCCGGCTTTTTCAAGCTCGGTACGGCGTGCGGCCACCGTTTTATGGTCACAGTTGACATGCTTTGCGATCGCGCTATTCGTCCAGCGGCCCCAATCACTATCCTTAAGCATCATGCCAATAGCCCGATTTACGTCCTCGCGCGTTCGCCGTTGGCCGTGCGTCGCGTTGGCGCTGGCGCTAAACAGAATGGCATCGCGGCGTTCACCAGCCAGAACATCACAATTGATTTCTTCGAGACCTGCGGTCACAGCTGCGGCGTGGCGATGAAAGCCGTCAGCCAGGTAATAAACCTCATCCTTGCTTCTGAAAACGACGATTGGCGGGAATTGTGCGCCACTGCGCATCGCAGCAGCATAATCCTCAATCGTAAACATATTAAGGTTGACGCGGCTTTGGGTTCCACCATCCGTTCGAATGTCGCTTAACTTTAATGTAGTAGGCATGGGTTATCGTCCTTTCTTCATCAAAAAAGATTGTTTTACATTGAGCGATTGTGCGAGGTTGCCAGCCGTGATTGCCTGACTTGCCATCGACATCGTAGATAAATCAACGGTCGTTTCGTAGCGGGTGATGCGTCGCTCTACGAATAGATTGGTCAGGTATTGGGCGGCAATCGTGGCAATCATCTGATTGATGTTCAAGCTCTGGCGATTGTCGGCCACGTCAATGGCGCAATTGGTAGTAACAACAGGGGCAGGCTTTGGCGCAACGAGGGATGGGTAGAGCACCGATGGTCGTGGCAACGCGGTGCAAAAATCGGTGGCCAATGCGCCGCGACATTCTTCTTTGCTTGACTTCCCAAACAGCACTTGCCCATGCTGATCATCATTGCCACAGTCGAGCCAAAACGAGTGATTAACCCACGAGTGTTGGGCTACACGGTGAATAACATCCCGCGCCGCCGTTGTATCCACACAGCCACAAAACAAGGCGGCTTGCGGAGAGCGCGTGGAACGGGCAGGGTGATTACGGATCAGATCATCTAACATCGCTGGGGTTGCCATCGCAGGAATTGCCATCATTTGCAAGCCAAAGGCGGTATTGAAGCGGCGTACCAGCGTTTCGGCTTTATTGCGGCCAATTTCTGCGTGGCTAAACAATTGCCGTCCCACGTTCTTCTGCTCCACATGATCGCCATCAAGGACAAAGACTGATATACCATCAGGCCGACCAAGGTGGACGAGCAAGCGAGCGAGTGATTGCAATAAGTAACCACCCGTGCCACCAGCGCCAACCAGAAAGATTGAAAACCGCTGAAACCCAAAGAGAAACGGCTTAATTGGGTCGATCGTAAGGGTTGGCATGCACATTCTCCTTAAAGGGTGATTGGCCACGGTCAAACAGGAACGATAGGGGAATGAGTTGGCGGTGGCCGTAGACGTTGACCCGGGCTACCGCCTCAGGACGATCAAAGATGCGGCCAATCACCATTGAAATACTCAGGCCATCGTCGTCGTGATCGTCAGTCGTGCTGAAGTAGGCATGCATCGTGTGGTGGCTATGCACATCGAGTAGTATTGGTTCGGTGGGCATCGCATATTGAACGCGCACTGGGCTAGCGGTTTGGGCCTGTGGTGCAATCAAGCGCACTTTCCCGTCCCGCCAAATCACAAACCATTGCTTTTCCTGGGGGATCGTGATCCCCGATTCCTGCTCACACGCCTTGCGAGCTTCCTGCAGAAGCACGTCCAACCACTGGCTTGGCAATCGCTGCGGACAATGCTTCCACGCGATCGATGGGAGCAATCGAGCAAGCCCGGGGATTAAGAAATTCCACGAGCGCACTTGAATGCAGGCAGCCAGCGCATTATTAGCTGCGCGCTTGAAGAGTCCATTCGCCGCGAGTATCCAATCAATGCCTGCATCGAGCGGCGGCAAGGGTTGGCCAGCACGAGCAATCGTATGGTTAAGCAGGCTAATCATTGATGATCCTCGGTACTAGCTAACTCACCCAGCTTGATCGAACAGGCGATCAAATCATCGAGCGGATAGGCTTCAGCCTGCTGCTTCGTCAGATCAGCCCATAAATCTAGCACGCTCAACGGCTTACGACGGCTGCGGTTGTTATCAAGGTGGGTATTGAAGCCACTGGCAAAGAAACGCTCCAGCATCGGCTCCAGCGTGGTATGACTGGCGTGTAACACCGTACCGGTTGACCCCCAGCAAATGACACCGCGTGCATTCACATTGGGATAGGGCGCTTGAAATAGAATCGTGTGTTGATTGGGATAGTCGAGGGTATTGAGCGCATACAGGCGGTAGTTTTGGCCGTGGCCAAACCACACCAGCGGCGGCGATGGAACAGTGAAGGCTTTCTCGGTATTCCCAATCCGCAACGTGCGGATTGCAGGCGGGATATAGCGCAGAATCCACGCGTCACCGTTGCGTTTGCCCGTTGCCAGCGTGTTTTGCGGCAAAATGCCACTGTTCATCGTGGTACGGCCAAGCACCTCAGCAAGGCTATCGAGGTGGATGGGGTAGACGGTGCGATAGCGATCAGTCCCACGCTCCAGCAGGGTCAGCTGATCATACAGATGGATAATCATCGGAGCGGGTTGGTCAAGCTCAATCAGGGTATCGGTCGTCATATCAGTTTCTCCCGTGTGACCGTGCCGCCAAGCATTTCAGCCACAGTCTTGGTTGGATAGCGAGACCACGTTGCTGGAAGCGTTGCAAACGATTTAATCACCGCATAGAGCGGTTTGATAAACGCCTTGGTTGCGGCGATGTCGCCAACAAGCTCTTGCTGCCTCCACGTGTAGACATCGTTAAGCATGCGAGCCTCACGTTGTCGCTGAACGTGACGATCAAGCGCACCTGGTGTGTGCCAATTAATAGCCCATTCTTCAAAGCCCATCACCTCGCGCCATGAATAATCGGCGTATTCATTGCCCGTACTCGCCGTCGCCATCGCCAAGCAGGTTGCCAGCTCCTTGTGACCACGGTCATAGAGCAACTCAATCGGCAGTGAGCCATAATCGCGATAGGTGTTGATTGTGGTTGGATAGGCAGCTCGCTTGAACGATCGGCGAATGCCGTGGTACATCGTCGGGGTCATGGATTCAAAAAAGACCTCATTTACCCCAATCACATGACTCAGCACCGCAAAGAGCCAGTAGTTCAAATCTTCGTCATCTTCAAGCCCGTTATCGGTGTCGATGTCACTCACCCCAGACACTTCGGGTTCGAGCCGATCGAGATAGTCAACGGCCTCATGCACAATAATCTCGGCGCTTTCCTCGGTTGAAACCACCATAGGACCCGTCCACCAGTCCACATTGTTCTGCACGTACTCCCAAAAATCGCGTTGCACATCCAAGCGCGATCCCACATAGTCGGTAAAGCGCAGTGCCATCGCCGCAACCGTGCGCGGCGCGAATTGTACCGAACGCCAATGCTCAAAGTCGGGCCAATTGGCATGAAATGTTTTGAGCAAATGGAACATCCGATCATAGGCAACGATGCGGCTGGAATCGTACTGGTTGGTCAGCTCGCTAACCTTTACCACCCGTCGGGCAGGTACGACGATTGCACTGGTGTTGCCGGAATGCGGTCGATCTTCTTGTGCGTCGTGTTGTTGACGTTCGGCAAATTCTCCAAGGAACATTGAAACCTCGCTTGCAGGTCAGCACTATGCAGCGCTTCCTCCATGGTCATATCAAGGCTATCGATCAGGTCGAATAAGGCCAGCCATTGCGGCGGCGCTGGTGGTGGTAATGCCTCTAAATCAGCGAGCGCGGCCACCAGTGCCGCGCCAAGTCCCGTATTCGATTCAGCCATCGTTTAGCCCTTCGTCCCAATTTGCTTCACGAATTCCACCACCGTTTGGCCGTGTTCGTTCTTGGTCTCTTTGATTTTGGCGTTGGTCACATCGGTAAAGCCTTGCGCTGCCAGCTGCTGACGAATCGCCTCGTTATCGGCCTTGGCATCAACCGTAAAGTCTTGGCCAGCGACGCGAACAATCTTGGTGGTGTGAACAATGGCGTTGGTTGGCTCGGTCGATTCGGTCGCTTGCGTTTCTTCTACTTTGTCTGACATGCTATTCTCCTGTGCATACTCATGTGCACTGAAATTAATCTATGCGTTGATGTCTGATTCGAACACTCTGTAGTGGCGATGGTGGCTGACAGCAATGAGGTAAACCTCCGTGTTATCAGCTAGGCGTGGCGGGTTCCCGCCTGGCAACCGGCGGTACACTCTCGTGACCCCGATCACCATTCCTTCGCGCAACCGCCCAAGATTTTGAACAACTGGGCGGCCCTCGCTATCAGGCTTTTGGGCAACGATGCGCGAGAACCGCACCCATTGCCCTAGCTGATATTTCATCTTTGGCGGTCGTGACATCTACTCCACTCCTTGCTGCGATGTGCTGCGGTTACTCCTGCGCAAAAGCTCCTAGGTCGAGCAACCCGCGCAAGCCCATCGCCGCGATTTGCACCAACTCTTTGATTGCCTCGGGCGATAACACGGCGGATACTTGCGCCTTTTTCACCTCGGCCCAAAATTCTTCGAGTTCTTCGAGCAACACACTGTGTAACTCATGCTGGTTGCGGATTCTGCCGTGTTTCCGGCAGGCTTTTTGGAGTTCAACCAGCACGGCATCAAGCACGGGTGCAATCGCGTCTTCAAATGCCAGTTCCTGAGCTTGCGCCTTGCGCTCGGCTGCGGCTTGGTCTAACAGCCAGCGTCCGAAGTATTCCCACACTTCCTGTTCGGCTGCGGCTGGCGTTTCTGGCGCGCCGATGCGCGACTCCGACGGCAAGCGTTGAAGGTTCCAACAATCGTGATCGCTGCTTCTGCTGATTTCCAAAACCTCGCCTTCATATTCCAGCACCAGCGGCGTTGCATATTTTTCATCGAGACAAAAGGTTACTAATGCACCGCCGTATTCGTAATCGACCAGCCAATCGAACGAGACGATCAATTGCAGCAGCTCTGGCGAAACCTTATCAGTCCAATCGTCAATCATCGCTTGGCGGGCCAAGGTAGCGCGTTCCACATCTTCAAGGCGAGTATTCGCTTGCTGCTCCAGCCACGCGGCCTGTTTTGCGGTATGGGCATCGATCATTTTGGCTTGCAGGGCTGCGGCTTTGTTCGGGTTTGAATCGCATTTGGATAACTCCTTTATGTAAAATCACTAGGTCGTGGTGGCCGATGTGTACGGCTATGTGGGTTGTCGCCAGTTTTGGCCGTTCTCTGGCGGCAGCGGCTTCCAGCGGTCGTCTGGCTGTGGCTCGCGACGATCATCGAAGCGCTGCCAGAAGTCGCCAAGCCAGATGTAACAACGCCAGCCCTTACCATCGATGAAGAGCATTACGGCCTTGCCCAAATCGGGCATTTCTTGTATCAGCGTGCGGGTTTCCATTGCGAATCCTTTATCGAGGCGCAGCGACCACGGTGATCAATCGTGATTGCCGCGCGTTGCTTATTTGGTAGGCATGGATGAATGGATGAGTGGGACGTTCATCTTCTAGAAGGTATGGCTGCTTCCGCCAGCTACTCGGCCTCGTGTCGTGAGGCAGTTCGATTGCATCTATCAGGCCGAATGCACAGGCCTCAGTAGCCAGTTTGACCGCTGGCTACGGCCAAGTATTCAGATGATTCGTTTTAGTACCTCGCGCAAATTCAGGCCAACAATTTCAGCATTGCGGTAGTACAAAATCACACGGTTTTTGTTGAGATGGATCACGATTGTCCAGCCGTTATTGACGGCTGATTCGAGCCGACTGATCGCCTTGCTATCATTGGCCAAGTCTGGCGTTGATTGCTTGGCCAGCTCGGCAGCGCGTTGGTCAAGCTCCAGCGTGCGCTTGCAATTTGTTCGATGCCACAGGAAATTAGCGAGCGAGATGTTGGGCAATGTTCTGTGGCACACTGGGCAATTCCGATCAGGAGCTATTGGGCGATGCTTTCTCAAAGGCCAGCATCGCCGCTTCCCGCAACGTGGGGGCAATCCCCAATTGTCCGTCAACATCGAGCCACACATCGCCATCGCAGCGATCAATCATCACGAGGCTTTGTTCAGCCAACAACGATTGCTCCAGCTGCTCAAACAACCAGGCGATTTCCTGATACTCGGCCAGTTGCGTTTGCAGGTCGACAATCTGTTCAGACAACGCCTTGATTAGTTCAGCCTGGCGTTGTTCCTCTACCACGCGGGCAGCAAGTTCAGTCATAAGTTTCTGCAATGTCCTTCCTCCTAGAGTGTCTAGGCACAGGCTGCGATGTTGGCAAAGTGGTGCTAATCGGTATTGCGGCGACCTAGATTGGCGGCCTCAATGCGTAATCGCTCTGCATGTTGTCTCGCTGCGCGTTTTGCTCGGCCACACGATTCGGGCGTGGCACAGGGCGTTTGGTGGCAGCGCGTACATTCCGTTTCCGCTTTCACGGTGGCCTGCTTGCGATCATTGCGTTTCATCGTTTCAATCGCGGCGTTGAATTTGCCCTGCCGAATCGCGGGCAGTTTCGGCGCTGGGCAACGATGGGATTGCTTCCGTGCCTCGGTGATTACCTTGCTACACGCTGGGCATTGCCACTTGGGCACGTCCTTCACTGGCTCTGGCGGCAGCGGGTTGGGATTGGCCTTGCATCGTTTCTGGTGATAACTCAGCCCTTTCGCGCTGATGTGCATTTTTTCGTTACACCAGCAGCAGGTGCGAGCTTCATTTCCGTGACTCATACAGCAACCTTCTTTCGCTTGCGCTTGCATTCATGAACTGCATTGAGTGGCTTCCACTCCCCGCAATCCAAGCAGTATGGTTTGGTCGCTTTGATAATCTTTATCTTTGGTTCCGGCGCTCGCTGGAATGGCCGCTGCGGGCAGCGTGCCAGATGCTCGGCATAGCGCCACAGTGGCAATCCTGCGCAGAAACAGCCACAGTAGTGGCAGCGCTCCGGCGCTTCATTCGTGATCTGCATCGCCTCCTCCTAGGCAGGTCTGTAACAGCGCTACAAAACCTGCCATCACACAAACGAACATCAGTAAGTTCATAAATTGAGTGCCTGTTGAATGGTCGCCCAGTCTTGGCGGCGACCTTTTGCCCCCAGTTTCCCGCTCCGATCCTTGCCCCAGCTGCTACCACGCTCGTTTTCAATCGCATCAGCGACAAACAGATAGCTGCCTGAGCGGCCACGCCAGCAGTACATCCCAACATCAACCAAGCCTTCGATTTGCAGCCGAAGGGCTGGCGGCATGTTGATCATGATGTTGGAGCGGCCTTGAGCATCGGGTTCAAATTTGGCGTGCGCAATCACGATCTTGACGGCTGGTAGTGCTGCGAATCGGCGCAGTGCTTGGGTCAGTTGTTGGCTCGGCTCAACGTGGGCCAGCCGTTTGTCCTTGGCGTTCTTGCCAAAGTGCGATTGCTCAAAGATGGATTGATACAGCGCGTCCAATCCATCGAGCACGATGTACTCGTAGGAATGACTGCCCTTCTCAAGGAAATCCAGAATGACATTGAATGCCTTCAGGCTATCGATCGGGGCTACATCGCCGACTTGGGCTTTTACGCCACCCTCACAATCGAGGATTAGGCGTTTTTCCTCGGTGCCAGCGCTGCACCCCAAGGTGGTCTTACCTGCGCCTGGCAGGCCATAAAACAGCAGCATCGCGGTTGAAAAATCCGCTGCCCGCTGCTTACGAATGAGATTCGTTGTCATAAATCCCCCGTAAAATTTGCGGTTTTTTATATAAAATTGTTAAGGTGCAACAACAGGTTTTGGGTAAGAAATGGCCCACAGGAGGCTAGGCCTGTGAGCCGTGATACTGCTATAGGTGCGCCTGATGTGGCGCTGGTGGCAACTTACGGCTGCCAATCGCCCGACGCGGCTACTTGTGCTTGCAAAACTTGATGTGTTGAGTGAGTGGCCCACCTGGGTCGATCTCACGTCCACAATGGGGGCAGGGCTTTTTCTTCGGCGGTGCGCTGCCCCTTGGTAGGCGACAATCAATATAGACTTTGATCACGCTGGTCTCCTTGGGTTGGGGTAATGCCGGTGACGCTTCCGGCTTTGCAAAAGCTCTTGCCAGTGCAAACGCTGGTTAATATCGATTAGCGATAGGCCAAACACAGGCTATAGGTGTGCTCATCCTCGTTTTCAGCGCTCGCGGGCAACGCCACGTGCGTGGGATGGATGGAAACAATGTCAGCGTCAACGCGCTCGGCCAACCACGCATTCGCGGCGGCTTCCGCTTTCTTCACGGCATCTTCGCCAATCTCGGCTGTGCCAACAAAAATAACAACGCGTACCAATTCGATCACCTCCTTTCAGTCCAGACTTGCGTCGTTTCATGCGATACTCCGGTTCAAATGGCGTGCATACCAGTCCCAAATGACCGTATTGGCGCAAACTAAACGATCACATCATTTACATATGCCTGTTCTTTAAATGACAGAGATTGTTACTCCCAGCGTTGGCTGAGCTGCCAAGCAACGCAGAAATCTGTGCCATCGGGCCGACAGATATATGTAACGCACCAATACCCAAACATCATAAATTTGTAGCGGCTCAAGGCATCCCATGCTTTCGCTTCAGCCTCGGCAATGTGGGTTTCAAGTTCGTTCATCGGCTGCCTCGGGTCGAGTCGCATGATTCGCCGATACTGAATGTGGCAGCTCGCCTCTGTTTCGGCTTGGTGGCGCGATTGATAGGGGCCTAACACATCGCCCGTGGTCTGAAACACCACGGCTAAACCGCCGATCGGCATTTGAATTTCTTCGCCGTTGGCCAGCCGGATAAAATCGCCTTTGCTGACCTGCACGAAGTTATATGGGTACTCAGTTGGCATAGAGTCCTCGGTAATGTTGTTGCAAGTTGGTAAGGTACAAAAAGTCAGATTTGGGATTTTTTGGGTTTGCGAAGGAGCACTTGGGAAATTCCCAAGTGCTATGCGGTTGTTAGGCGCTCAGCGCACGCTTGATCAATTGCGCCTTGCGCGTCCGCCGGTCTTGGCGATCACGATTGGCTTGATTAAGTTGGAATCAGTGTACGATTTTGGGTAAAATATACGCTAGGGTTAATATTTTTAATTTTTGTCGTTTAAACGCTCAGAATGACCACGAACTGACGACAGAATGAACTAAGGGTTCATGTGGCGCGGAGCCGCCACATAACCCTATTTGAACGGAGCCGATAGACGGACTTGGGGATTCAGGGGGGACCTTCTCGCGAGATATACCCATCAATGAAGGCGAATTGCGAAGGATTTCTCTGGTGTCGGTGGTGGAACGCACGGAGATTGGTACGATCACTGGGTAGCTGACGGGCAGTGGTTGCCTCACCGCGACTGCAGCACCCATTATGCAGCGGTCGCACTCCATACGAATAACCGTCTCCGCGACGGTTTGCTTCAGGAAGCGCATGAACGATGCCGCTTATGCTGTCAATGCGCCCGCTGGTGGCGAGCGTCCGACAACTGGCAAAAGTTCTTGGCGGCGCATCACCGCACCGCACTGCGGGCACAGCGGTGCTTCCTGGAGGCAATGAATGACGGGTGGCTGACGGGACTCCTGTCCCCGGGAGAGCATCAATTGGGCGCGGATGCGGCGGAGGAGCGCGCGCTTGGCGGGACAAAACAAGCCAAAATAACGCACTTTGACAAAGCCTTTTGGCAAGACGTGCTGGAGAAATTGCTCGAGAAATGTCAGTGCCGAGAGGGTTTTGGTACAGGTCTGGTGCGTCTGCCCATTGGTGTAGCGAAAGGTCACCTGATCATGGTCCATGCTGAGGAGCCGGTTGTTGCTCAAGGCCACCCGGAAGATGTACGGTGCCAGGTATTTCAAGGCTGTTTCACCGGTGCCAACTGGGCGACAATCGATGACCCATGGGCGTTGCCAGATCACCGAATCATGGGTCGTGCCACCCGGAAGTTGGCCGATGGCAGCACGCAGTTTGCCGCGAAACAGCAGCGCTAAGGGCCGCGTGGGGAGCAGGAACCCTGGGGCAGGCTGGCGGATGGTGCCATCGGGGGCACGGACAACAGCCGGAATGAGATAGTGGATATGCGGATGGTAGCGCAGGTCGCGCGTCCAGGTTTGCAGGATGCCCAGCATCCCCAATTGCCCGCCGAGCAGCCGAGGATCGTGGGCTAATTGCTGGAGTGCCGCAGCTGAGGCCCGAAAGAAACAATCATAGACCTGTCGCTGATTGGCCGCCGCAAACGCCCGGAGTTCCGCTGGCAAGGTAAACGTGACGAGAAAGTAGGGGACGGGCAGCAGCAGCGCCTGTTGCTTGGCCAACCAAGTTTGGCCAGCATCGTGTTGGCAGGTGGGACAATGTCGGTTCCGACATGAATGGTAGCTGTAGCGGGCTATGTGACAGTGGGGGCAGATGAACACCTGACCGCCTAGATGCTCCGTCCGACATGCATCCAGGGCATGGAGCACCCGGCGTTGGTCAGGACTGATCGGCGTTGGCGGGGTGGCCCAATAGGCCGGACCATAGCGCTGGACAATGGCATTGAGCGTGATCATACGAGTTGCTCAAACAAACGCTGGCTGGTAGTGCAGGCAATCGCTTCCGCGTGCTGGCTGACGTGCGTTACAAGGCGGTCGTCACGGGTGAACGATGGCCCAACCAGAGCTGAATAATGCGCAGATTGACACCCGCTTCGAGGAGGTGGGTAGCCCACGAATGGCGTAAGGTATGGACGGTGGCGTGTTGCTGAATTCCACAGGCGGCAACCGCCAGCCCAAAGGCGCGGCAGAGACCAGTGCGGTTCATGGGTGATCCGCCGTCGGCGAGGGATCGGCTTGGCGGGGCCAGCGTGCGGGAAACAGCCAGATTGGATGCCGATGGGTTCGCCAATGCACGCGAAGTACCTGGAGGGCGGATGCGGGCAAGGGAACATCACGATCTTTATTGCCTTTTCCCGCCCGAATATGGAGCACCATGCGGGCGCTATCGATCTGGGACACGGGGAGTTGGAGTCCTTCTTGGAGCCGCAAGCCGCAGGCATAGATGATGGCCAAACAGACCCGATATTGGTCAACCTTGATCTGGGACAAGATGCGCCGAATATCCTCAGGGCAGAGCACAACAGGGAGTTTGTGTTCTTTGGGGGCACGGATTAACTCCAAACTGGGAAGGGTACGCTGAAGCGTCTGTTCATAGAGGAATTTGAGCGCACACAGCGTCCGAATAATGGTACTGCGTGAGCGGTGTTGCTCGTGGCGTAAATACAAGAAATAGTGCCGAAGATCGGTATCGGTAAGCTGATCCGGCGAACGACCAAAGTAGCGTGCAATCAAGCCGATGGTGTACAAGTAGGATTGTTGGGTGGCGCGGGATAAGCCGCGCAACTGCATATCTTCGGTCATTCGGCGGCGAAGTGCAGTTGTCATGGAGCACCTCCTGTTGGTTGTTCCTACCCTACAGGAGGAAGTGTGCCACCAATACCAATGATGGACTCTCGTAGAATGCTGGAGCACACCCTGCGCGGAGCGCTTCGTTCAATCACTATTCTGTCGTGGGTTTCAATCGAAATCGACCAGCGAACGCCGTTCTTGGGCTGTTCTCTATCGATAAAACCTCGAAAAACTCACGACAGAATACCTTCTACCCCAGAGATATGGGCCTTTTGAGGCTCTTTTTACTGCTTTTTAATCCTACCGTATACCAGTCCCAAAATCATACACCGATACCAGATCGATTAACACGAAGTAGTACCCGACGATCCCAACGATGATGAACGATAGAAAGCAGAAACTATTAAAAGAGCCGGAGCCGTCCCCGCGAAAGCGGGGATTGATTATCTGGAACGCGGTAGCTCATGGGGACACCTCCATTGCGTGGCTGGTCGATCGGCATACGGGTCGCTAGGGAATCCGACTGTTGAGCACATAGACCACGACCGTCATGATCACAAACACCAGGGCGAGCCAATAGGGTATCGGAATCACCGTTGGCGTTCCCCGCCGTTTGACGAGCAGCCAACTATCACGCCCGATGCCGATCAGGAGCCACCCAAGGGCACCACAGAATGGCAGCATTGACCACAGCCACCGTTCAATCGCCATAAACTGCTCAATGGTTCCTCCAGCGGCGCTATAGCGTTGATAAAAAAAAAGTTGTTGGAGGATGAAGGCGGTCATTGGGACACACCCACCAACGAGGGCAAGCACGATGCGAATGATCATACGCCAACGATAGGGCGACCGATTGGCAGGACCATGATAGTCCGGTTCCATGCATGCCTCCTTACTCCTCTATCCGCACCAATCCATCCTTGACCAATTCCACCACACCCGAATACCATTTCACCTCGACTTGCAACCAGCCACCCCGCCCCGTGAGCGTGCCCGTGCGGTCATCTTTGGTATGCGTGACCGTCGCCCCGACCTGCGTAATCAGATCCAAGTGCCGCGTAATCAGCGCTTGGTCATTCAAGGACTCAAACGGCTTCGGAATCCAGCGCGAGCCGTCGCGTTTCCACACCAGCAGCCCCCGCCGCATCAGCGTAATGCCCGTGGCCACCTGTTCCTCCAAGGTTGGAGCCGAGGCCATCAGTGTTTCCAAGCGCGCAGGTTGGCCGTTTTGGGCCTGCCAGAGCCGCAGCACATCAATCGGCATCGCATCGACGGTCGCCCGCAGCGCTTTTAACTGGGCTTGAATCTCGCTGTGGTCTAGCCCCACCCATTCTGGCTTGCTCATCGGCGTGACCCCCTGAATCGTATCGCGCACTTGGCTGGCACTTTTCCACGCCTCGACCACCAGTGGCACGGTGCTGCCCGTTGGCTCGCCCGTGATAAGGCCCAGCTGCACGCGATCCGGTGGCGCAGCCGAACCAAGCACCAAGACAATTTGGCCAATCGGCACGATATCCCAGCGATCATCGGGCTGCGGTTTGGGCGGCGCGGTCATGTTTGGCTCGCCCGATTCCAACACGGGACGCGGGGTAAAGACGGTTTGGCTGCCAAGGCGCTTGGTGCGGAAATGGCTGCGGGCGACACTTAACACCCCTTCGACGACAGGCCGCAAGGTCGGCTGATAGGCCGTCCCATACCAGGCCGCGCCAAGCTCAATCGCCGTCCATGGGCGTGGCGGAATCCCGTTGGCGGTGGCAATCGCGTACAAATCCGCCAACGTAGGCGCAGGCTTCAGCGGCGTAGGATCGGCCACGGGTTCCACCACCATCGGCATGGGCAGCGGCGCAGCGACGTGTTGCTCAGCCTGAAGGCTCACCGTCGGCGTGCGGCGGGTCAGGGTGACGACATCGCCCGCAGCGGGAATGGCCACCGCCAGTTTTTTGAAGCGGGCCGCGAGCTGACTGAGCGCATCATGATCGCCATGCACGAGCACCAATTGTTGCGGCTGCACGAGGCGAATCACCTGTTCCAATTGGCCCACATCAGCATGGCCGGATAAGCCATAGCGATAGACCGGACAGCCCAGCGTGACCCGTTGGCCATTCAGGGTAATCGTGCCGCCTTGGGTGGCCTTGAGCATGGCCGCGCCGGGTGATTCTTCATCCTGATAACCCGTGAAGATGATCGCATTGCGTTTGTCTTGGGCCAGTTTGGTCGCATACAGCGGTGCTGGCCCGCCCGTGAGCATGCCCGAGGTGCTAATAATAATCGCTGGTTCGTCACTCTGAATCACGCGCGGGCGCATGCCCTGATGCACGGCTAGCACGCCAAAGGTCGGATCAACGAACAAGGGACGCTGGCTATTGGTTAAGAACTTTTGGAGGGCGGGATGCAGGTCATGCGATTGCTGCTGATACGCCTCGCAGACCGCCTTGCACATCCCATCGACATAGATGGTGACGGGCGAGACTACGCCGGAGGTGCGGAAGGCTTTGAGGATCAGGATCAGTTCTTGCGCCCGCCCGACGGCGAAGGCCGGAATCAGCACCCGCCCACCCTGGCCAATCACCTGTTGAATGGTCGCAACCACATTCTGCTCTTGGTCTTTGCGGGATTTGTGGCTGCGGTTGCCATACGTGCCTTCACAAATCATCATGTCCACCTGCGGCAGCGTGTTGAGGTCAACGCCCGTAATCGTGCGGTGATGGCCGACCGAAATATCACCCGTATGCAGGACACTACCCCATGGGCTGGTGAGATGCAGCATGCCGGCGCCGAGGATATGGCCTGCTGGCAGGTAGGTGACGCTGATTTCTTGATTGGCCGCGACGGGACGCAGTTCCTGATGAAAGGCCACCGGAATAATCCGCGCCAGGGTTTCCGTCACCATGGTTTGGTCATACAAGGGCGTTTCCAGCTCGTGCGCGAGGTGTTCCTGTTCCATAATCCGCGCACTGTCGAGCAGCAAAATCCGCATCAGCGCGATCGTGCTTTCGGTCGCGTAGATTGGCACGGTGGGAAACAGACTGGCGACGAGCGGCAGACAACCCGTGTGGTCAATGTGCGCGTGGGTGATCAGAATTGCATCGAGCGAGAAGGCTTTGAGGGCGTCGAGATCCGGCGTGCGGGATTGGCCAGGACGGGCGGCAGGGCGCATGCCCGCATCGACGAGGATATGGCGCATGCCCAGTTTGAGGATGCCACACGATGCGCCGACTTCTTGGGCGCCGCCAAAGGGGTGAAAACTGATCATTCGTGGAAGCTCCTCTTACAAAGGGAATGACGATACTGTTGCCTGGTCACAAGCCACATACCTCCAGTACATAGTCATCGTTTGGTGGCGTGAGGGGCCAATCGAACGGAATGTACTGCTGATGCGCTAGGAGGTCATGGTACAGATCCGTTTGGTGGAGGGTTGTTCGCCATGCGGTATGCAACCGCCATGGATCGATAATCGGCTTGTGTGCGTCCATGGTCGTCTGGTATGTTTGAAGAAACGTCGCATACAGCAATCGATACCGCTCCATCAAGGCGGTATCCCGTGGCGAGGCCGTTGGAATGGACCGACGCCAATATCGATAATCAAGCGCTTCGAGCGCGCTTTCTTGCAACCAGAGCGATAGTGCGGGCGCAAGGATCGCAGGTGGTTTCGTTGATTCCTCTTCGTCGACAAAGCACCAGACTGGGGGGTCATCGCTGGTATCGAGCCGCAGATAATAGACAACATAGCCGTCATGTTGCATGATGGGCAGGAAATCGGCAGCATTGAGCCAGTGTTGGTAGGCGGGTGACGCGGCAAGGTCGGTATGAACGTCGTGGGCAAGTCGTAGTCCTTCAAGGGAACCATTCGCACCGTTAAACCACGATCGTGAGGGACTATCCCCAAAGGTGGCAAGAAACGAAGAATAGACCGCAGGAAGTGGTGGCATGCTGAGGTCGGCTATGGTGGCGGTGATGGTTAGGTGGGATGATCCGACGATGCGGTCAACAAGATGAAATTGCCGCACAAACTGAGCAAGTATGGACATGGATACAGGATGCATAGGGTTCCTCTGAAAGAATAGACGAGTAGGCCACGACGATCATGGTGCTATCAGCGTGGTTCGGACAGCAGGTCGAGATCAGGCGTGCGCGATTGGCCAGAGCGCGCGGCAGGCTGCATACCCGCATCGACGAGGATATGGTGCATATCCAGTTTGAGGATGCCACAGGATGCGCCGACTTCTTGGGCACCGCCAAACGGGTGAAAACTGATCATGGGGATGCTCCTCTGCTCGTAATAAAAAAGTAGGATATTTTATGTCAATAAAAATAAGAGAAGATGGTTTTATTTTTGGAGAATCCGAATAATTTCGCTCAGCAAGACATCGAGTTCGCGCGCAGAATCTACCTGAACACGCGTTGGCAACACCTCGGATGCCCGAATATGGGTATGCAAATGGCTATCCGCAATCTTACGAACCGAGTTATTGAGAATGCCCATCGAATCCTTGAAAGACCGTGACCCTGGATAGTTATTCACGACCTCAGTAAAGGTTTTGCAAGCAAAGATTGGCGGCACATGATCGATAATGGCCCGCGTCAGCATGGCAGCGGCAAACAAGGCCTGTTGATCTATACAGATCACGAGTTCCTCTAACAGCCGAATCAATTTGCGCAGATCAAAGGCGGGATTATCTGCTGCGATAGCTCGGAGGTCTATCAGGCGTTGCGGGTCAACCACATCGATTGACGGTAGCGCTTGAGACGGTTCGGCGGCGACGGATGCAAGCAGGTGTTCAATCATTTTTCCATCGGCAGCCCCCACGAAATTCCCATGGATGAGACGCTGACATACCGTTGTGATGATGGCCAATTCACGATCTGGAGCATACAAGCGGATACCATCAATCCAACCCCAGAGACGGGTAACCTTTTGACTGTTTGCAAGGCCGCGTCGTGGTGGGTAGACGCACCACACGGGATCAGCCCCGGCATCAGTAAACAGCCCATCCACGATAAAAAGACTGTGTTTTCGGCCCATGAAGGGCTTCCCAAGGCAATCAATGAGTTCTTTAGGAACAAGGGAAGGTCCATCCATGATGCGCTTGCGGGCAGCGGCAACAATGCTGATTTGTTCATCCATATAGCGGTAATAATGCATACTATAGGAATGCTGCCAGCGATACATTCGGGCAAACTGTTTGTCCTTTGGAAGCGATTCGGTATCACGCTCTTCGGCATAATGAGTGAGATAGTGCTGTAAGCGCGACTTCAGCGGCTCGCCCATATAGGCAAATTCAAAGTGACCGCGCTCATCGTCATTGAGCAGCACCGCCGTTTGGCGAAACCAAGCCTGATAAGCATCAATGCGCTGCTGTGCCTCCGCTGGGGTGAGTGGCTGCGCGGATTGCAGGTGTTGGAGATACGATTTTACTTCAAGGCCACGCTCATAGGCAGCTTGAAGGGCTTTAAAGCGCGAGCGTCGTTCTTCAGCGTTCATACGCGATTCCTTAATATACCCAAATGCCTGCACGTTCCCACCGCATTGTCCAGCCCTGCGTAGCGCACCCCTCCCTAGTTGGCGCGACGACCAGGGAGACGCGGGTGCGCACCCCATGTCGCAATGCCACGTGTGTTCGGTCAGCAGCAGGTGTAGTGCCTCCACACGCGGCACTCCCCGTTTTCGCCCTGTCGCGATTATCCCATCAGCGCTGCCAGTGTACGTTCCCGAAGCAGCGGATCAGGCAGGCTTGTAGGCGCAGCGCTTCGTCATTTGTCGGATTGGTGGCCGCATGGCGCACGGCCAAGGCCTAGGGAGCAAGGATCTGATCTTCTTCAATCAGTAGGTCAAGGAGCAGCTGCCCATGCTCCGTCAAGACCATCTCTATCATCTCTGCGGTGTTTTCGTAAATATGATATCAATGGATTTATTTGGCTCTAACACAGTTGTTGGTGTAATGCCTATAGTGTCGTCATAGATAAGTTCAGGAATGCCACAATGACGAATGATCGTAATCACCATTGTTTGGAGTTGGATCATCGCGAGATGCATTCCAAGACACTGATGCGGGCCAGCCCCAAACGGGAGATAACTATAGCGCGGACGCAGAGCCTCATTTTCAGGGAGCCATCGATCAGGATCAAACTGTTCAGCATTAGGAAAAAAGTGCTCGTTCCGATGAATTGCATACGGACTGAAGCCCAATGTTAACCCAATTGGTAAGCGACCAATTGCGGAAATTTCGATAGGACAGATAACGCGTCGTGTAAAGACATATGCAGGCGGATAGAGTCTCAGAACTTCTTTAATACATTGTAAGGTATACGGGAACTGCTGGAGAACATCATCTGATAAGGGATCGGGTGTATTTTCAATTTCATTAACGACCTTTTCTGCGCTATCCTGATGTGCGGCCAACAGAACAAAGATCCACGTGAGTGCCATTGCTAGCGGATCATGACCTGCGGTGAAGAGTGCTAGGACATGATCACGAATCTGCTCATTTGTTAATTGGTTGTTGGTCGCGTTCAGAATAAGCGAAATAATGTCAGTAGTTGTCGGATTGGCACGTCGCTGGGCAATAACATCCATCAGTTTGGATGTAAGATTGGCGGTTGCCTGTTTAAACTTGGTATATTTTGGAATTGGTATCCAGAGCGGAAGCATAAATAATTGTGCCATGGCATCATTGATAAAGGTAGTAATGTTAGTCCATGACGCATGAATTGTCGTTTGATCGGCATCATCGAGCGCATTTCCAAAAATAAGCTGATGAATAGTGGTCATTGCAAGTGTGCGAAAGGTATCCTGACGATTAACAACCTGATTTCCATAGGTTGCAATCATCATAGTAGTATTTTTTTCAATCAGCGAAACGTAAGGAGCGAGCGCTCTTGGCTGAAATACGGGAGCCAAGAGGCGACGCTGTTCTCGATGTGACTGGCCTTCTAGGGTCAGTAACCCATTCCCAATAGTTCGTTGTAAGAGTCGACGCAACCGATCGGTTTTTGCTGCTGCATGCGCATTATGAACAAGGATTTCTTGGATTACGGTTGGGCTGCCAACCATGAGCACCGGCTTTGAGCCGAAATGAAAGATTCCAAGCTCGCCACATGTATTTTGGATATGGCAGAAAAATGCGAGTCTATCTGCGCGTAATGCAGCAATATTACCTACAATAGGGAGATGAGGGATAGCAGGGACAGTATGGATAGCAGATACCATTATTGGGCCTCGTGTTGATAGAGATACTTCGAAACCTTGACATTGTAACTTGCCGAATTAAAGCGTGCTGCATGGGGAGGATACTGGCCATAATCGGAAATTATTTGTTTCTCGATGCGTAATTGGTGAATATATCGTGCCTCGGTTCGTGCGCAAATTGGCCACCGATGAGGAATACGACTCCATAGAAGTTCTCGCATATCACCTAATTCCGTAATAATGCGTTGTTCATTCAGCAGCGATTCAGGCACTTTGTCTGTTGATACAAAAATAGCTTTTGTCATAGTATGAAGATAGATTAACCAATGTAATCGCTTTTTTTCAAGTTTTGTATAAAGGGGATCGAATTTTTTACAGAGCCATGGGCTTAATGAAGGAATGAAAGGAGGAAGATTTATTGGTAGAACAAGATTTCTTGCAAATATCATTAAATAATCGATATATTCATGATTGTTAATATCAAAAGCTAAAAGGTTTATTTTGATTAATCCAAGACTCCACCATAGAAATGAAAAACAAAATCCTACCAAACCAAAAAATACTCGAATAAAGTTATTGATATTTTTACCTCTTAATCCATTAATAAGAACTTTAATCATACTAATATGAACAATCATGGGATATAAAAACATAATAAGCTGAGTTAAATAGTAAACGGGAGTTAAGTCTATGGTTCATTCTTATCTAAAAATGAATTTAAATTACTCGCTTCCTAAAAGAGCAGAATAATTTCTATAGTTATAGATACTAAGAAAACAATAAAAAACCTATTTCGGTAAATAGATATTGATTGGCCATAAATAAACTGATTGGTTATTATGTAAACTATATGTATTGCACTAAATAAACAAAGTATACATATAGCTCTTGGAATAAACGTTATTGGTCGTATTAATGATGTTATTCCTGCTATTAAAACTAAGATAAAAAAGTAGCAACAAAGCACAATTGTTCTTGTACTAAACTTTAACTTCCCTTGCCTATAATAGGATATACTAATAAAAAGCCATAGTAGCCCAAATATAATTGTTGCAATTCGCATATTGAGAAGCAGAATATCCATTATATTATTCCTCAATATCAAA
This sequence comes from uncultured Chloroflexia bacterium, assembly GCA_963767035.1. Lineage (GTDB taxonomy): Bacteria > Chloroflexota > Chloroflexia > Chloroflexales > Herpetosiphonaceae > Herpetosiphon. The sequence continues at coordinate 664,736 of CAVYBW010000001.1, forward strand.
GATATCACTATATAGCGTTTCACCACGAATAATATATTCCAGTAAAAGACTACTTAATAACTCTGTATAATGTTCTTTTTCTGCATCATCTTGTCCCATCATTCGTCGACAGTATATATACTTGTGGTCGCGAGCACGACGGAATTGCCTATATGTTGGTAATAGGCCCATGACCAACATTCGTGCGGCCAGCCGCAAAGTAAACATAATCGTGCGCGGACACCCCTATGAACGAGATGAATGTCCGCGCACGAAACACGATATCAGGCCGCTAGTCTCATCGATTTGAGCGGCAATCGCTGCGAGAGGTCGAGCAGAAAAACACCAAAGGGATTAACATGACTGTAGATCAGCGGCGTAAGTGCCCGCAGATCATCGGGCGTTAACCGATTCGCCCAGGCTGGCTCCCGCAATACTTCCTGAATGAGCAAGGTATTGATGTACACCATGGAGACTTGGAGCAAATGTAGGCATAACATGGACACTTCCATATCGGCTCGCTGGTTGGTATTAAACGCACGTCCCTTGCCGTAGAAGATGAAGTCGTTCGTGCCATTCCAGTTTTCCACTACCTGTAAGCCCTCGTGAATCTCCCGACGCATATCTTCCGAATGCAGATATTGGCACAGAAAGATGGTCTTGATGGCCCGCCCCAATTCAATCAGCGCCTTGAAGGTTGGGTGTTGAAAATTGCGTCGGCTAAATCGACGCAGAATCGCATCGGTCTCGGCAGTTCGCAGGCGGAGGGCTGTTGCATATTTGATAATTTGGTCGTATTCACGTCGGATGCGTTCCCAATTGATGGGTCGTTGCAAGACAGGTTGGAGATTGGGATAGGCCGTCCGATTGCCGCGCTCAGGACGATAGAGTTTTTGCCGATGGATGGCCTTGAATCGTGGCATCAATTTGAAACCTAAGACATGACAAAAGCCAAAGGCGATCTCGCTCTGGCCGTGGGTATCGACATAGTTGCGTTCGACCGTCATGGTGGTGTTGTGATGCAGGAGTCCTTCCATCATCGCAGCAACCTCGGAGGCGAAGGGGTGTTTCAGCTGCGAGTAAATACAGGCGGCCTTCTTATCCACGTGCCAGTAAATTTTGACCCCAGCGGCGCGATGCCGTGGATGCCAATCCGTCATCAGATTTTGATCCCATGCCCCAAACAGTTTCGAGTCTGAGGCGCACGCGGTGGTTCCTTCACCCCAAATCTGCGGCAACCGCGCATCAAAGAGCGCATTGACGACTTTGGCGATGCCATTCCGCAGCTGATCCCGTAGCAGAAAGCGCCGTCGCACATAGGCGAGGTCTTTATGCTGATCACCGGGCGAACCTGCGCAGACCCGTTTGAGGCCAATATTGGTTCCCAAGCCATAGCAGCAGAGTAAGAGGCGGCGTTGGAGGGTGGCACGATCGAGGTGTTCTCGTGCCGTACTCGTGTGAAAGTCGGTGGTGACTCCTACGCGAAGATCGGTTTCTTTCAGCATATCGAGGAGACTGATTACCGACCATCGATCCAGAAGGGTGCGCTTCAACGCCGCAAGCTGGGGTGGTTCCGCACGCGGCGTAAATGGGGTCAGATGAATCCAATGCCCGCGTTGCTTCGAGATGCGCACCGCCGCATTTTTGGGTAATCCCCGATCAAGGGTCTCCAACCACAACTGCATCTCGGCTTGCAGCTGCTCAATAAAGGCATCGGCATCAAGAGGCTGATCGACGGCGTGATAGTATTCCTCCCGGCGTTGATCAAAATCCTTCGGCAGATCCTCGTCGGGATTGCGATAGCGGAGTGCACCCTCAACCCAGATTTCCTTGCAACGCAGCCGATCGCGAAGCGCTTGGAGCGCACAGATTTCATAGGCGATGCGGTTGACGCGACCGTGTTCATTCTGCACCAAGGGCATCCATGCGTCCGGGACAACCCCGATGAGGGGTATCACGGCATCATCAGCAAAGTATGGATAGTCACCAGCGATATCCGCATAGGCCTTGAGGAGGTCAATTGCCTGGAGCACAGGACGATAGGCCTCGTTGTTGGAACGAAAGGTCAGCATGCGCAAGATGGGCGGGATCATCCGCCGATAGTGATTGGCGTAAGAACTGCGAATGGTTTGGTGGACATGATCGTCATAGGTATCAATGGCCGTGAGTTCGGTCACGAGCGCCTCAAGGACATGTTTGCCGCCCGCCGCTGGATAGACGACCTGCTCGACATCATCGTGTGGTCGTTCCAACGATTGCTGGGCCACCTTCCGGAGAATCGTGGTCTTGCCACGCACCCGTTTGATCGCGTTGACCAACGCATCATCCGCTTTTTTCTCAGCCTTGGCACCAATTTTATAGACAATCTGATTCAGTTGTTCGATCAGGTTATCGGTCATCTCTTGGCCTCGGAGCCAACAAAACGCGGTTAACATACAGGCCCGCACATTGTCAGAATGGCGGCGGAGTTCAAACAGTTCTTCGGTTACGACGCGTTGCCGAAGCGCCTGAATAATCGTGTGATGGAGTCCATCGACGGGGAGCGGCGGGAGCTGCACAGCGCGGATGATCTGCAACCGATCGATTTCACGGAGGATACTTTTGAGGCTAGCACGACCGGCATCATATTTCAGTTCGGTCAGCAATGCAGTCCGGCGTTCTGCAAGCGGGGTCGCTGCGGTCGGTTCATCGTCATCGGGATCATCGTCACCCCCATCGGCAGTGGCTGGATGGCTCGTTGTCTGGAGGAGTGCGTCAAGTGCCTGCTTCACCGAGGGAGTCAAGCGATCAGCAACCCCAGCAGCCATCCGTTCCTCGGCTATCCGACCTGCGGATTTCAATGCTCGGCGCAGTTGTTTTGGGCTTGGCGGTTCAATATGACGGGCATGCAGGTGCTTCAAGGCAGCCGCTTTTGCCGCCGTGGTGTAGTGATCTTCCGGCGGGCACTGCGCCACCAACCATGCACTCAGCTCGGTGAGATCCTGCTCGGTTGACGGGCGATAGCCGAGTGCGAGGCGAATCTGGCTTCGATGCTCCTCAATCGTCCGACCTTTGAAGGCATAGGTTGCAAATTTGTCAGCCGCCACGCCGACTTGTGTGGCAAGGTGATCAATCACCATGGGCGGCACATCGGCCGCATGTTCGGGGAAAGACCCTTCGGTGGGAAGGTATTTGAGCAGGATGGCAAAGCCGAGGCGTGTTGCATCGGTTTTGTTGGCGATGAGCGTCCAATCCTCCTTCGTAAGGGTAAAATGCGCGGCAAGTTCATCGGCATCCCAGAATCGTTTCATGCAGATCCTTTCACAACCTACCAATCGTGACAATAACCACCCATAAACGATGCGAAAATGCCCTAATAAGGGATTGCGCAATGGGTGATCTATCGCATATGATACATGGCAGAGAAGAAGCATTCTCTGCCATGTCGCTCGTTGAAACACGAGGAGCGTGAGCGTCAGCCCGTGTTCCAGCAGTGGGACTAACGAGCCAAAAACATTGCCGAGAAGCGATACGACGAGGACCACCGCTCATGTCGATGCCAGGTACTGAACCAATTGAATCGCTCATCGATCGGTGGTGGGCGAATCCTGGGGAGGATCTCACCGCCGCAACCCGCACGCGCTATCGCGGTGCGCTGCGCCGTCTCTGTCGGTGGTTTATCGCTGCCGAGCGGCGTCCCTTGACGCTGTCCGATCTGCATCCGATCAGCCTAGTGGGCTATCGTGAGGCACTCAAGCACACTGAAGCGGTGAGCACGGTCAATACGCACCTGAGTGCCATCCGTACCTGGTGTATCTGGCTGGTTGATCAGGGCCATCTCGCCACCAACCCGGCCCAGCGGCTGAAGCTCGTGAAGCGCACGGCTTCATCGGCACCCAAGGCCCTGAGTCCAGCTCAGGTCAACGCGCTGTTAAGGCAGGCGCAAGCCACCCGCTACCCCATACGGAATACCGCCATTCTCCAGATCCTGATTCAAACGGGGATGCGCATCAGCGAATGCGCCGCGTTGTGCTGGCATGACATTCACTACGGTGAGCGCAGCGGCCAGGTGCTGGTACGTTCGGGCAAAGGCAACAAAGTGCGAACCGTGCCACTTAACGAATCGGCTCGCACCGCACTGGCCATCTATGCCGCGCCAGGGCTTGGGGTTGAGCCGACCTTGCGGGCTATTGCCCATGCCTGGCCGCTGCGGCAGGAGGGTGAGCCACTACGCCCGCTCTGGACCAGTGAGCGACAGACACCCCTGAGCCTGCGCGCGATCAGCCATATAATCCAGCAGTTGGTGCACGATGTGGCCGCCCGCGATCTCATCCCAGCGAATACGACCGCACACAGCCTGCGCCATACCTTTGCCACCCGCTATCTGACCCGTCACCCGCATGACCTGGTTGGGCTGGCCCGGCTGCTTGGTCATACATCAATCACCACAACCCAGATCTATGTGCAACCAACGGATGCCGACATAACAGCCCGTGTCGAGCAACTTGATCTCAATGCGTATGGCTAAGGGCAGGCGGCCTAGTAGTACACGGGAAGCATGCTCCACAAAGAGGAAATAGCTATGGATTGGAAACAAACACCGTTCCGTACTGGCTGGTGGTCATTTGGCCTTCCTGGCTATCGCCCAGCCCGCGGCACCTACGACCTGTATCCGTATGAAATGCTCCCGCCAATCCATGCGGCGGAGGCGAATAACCAGCTTGACTGGCTGCTCTCTCCCTTCCTACGAACGCCATCCATTCGAATCGATGAGCGTCCTTCTCATCAGACCTCTATCCTGAACGCGACCCACCTGACGGACATGCGTACCGCCGCCACCGCGCTCCAGTTAACCCTTCCAGACTCGTTTATCACGTTTCTCCAGTCGCCCACATTGCAAGAACGGGTGCCTTCCTGTACGGCGTGTTACCTTGATCGTGGCACCCGGCTTATCCCGTGTCCCTTGGGCAGTGATGGCTATTTACTGCGCTTTCTCAATGATCAGCAGTGGTGCCTATTTTGGTATCTCTACCTCACGCCGCGTGGTGAGCATTGTGTGGTCGCGTCGCCCGCAGGGTTTGATTGTTGGGATGGTGAAGCCGAGGACGAGGGTGATGAGGAGGTGCCAGAGGAGGTGTCGGAGGAGGTGTCGGAAGGTCCAGACCAAGAATCCCTGGAGCGAGTAACAGTCTACTGCGCACCATCATTTGCGACATTTCTCTATCGATTCTGGCTCGAGAATGAAATTTGGTATGTTCTGTGGAAGCAGGATCGCCCGCTCACGGAGCACGAACAGCGGTATCTCCAAGACTATCACCCGATGGGCAATGAACCGGGATTGTAGGGCTACAACCATCCAAGGCCCAGCACGCCCATCAGAGGCGCAAAGCGTATGGCCGCCGAGCCAAACCGTTATGTTTACTCTGCGGCTGGCCGCACGAATGTTGGTCATGGGCCTACCAGCGGATGCAGCACTAACTGATCGGCATACGCAACACGTGCCGTATCTTGGCCAACCGGATCATCGAGGTTTCCGAGGTCGGCAAACGCGGGATAGCGCAATGCGCGTTCAGGAGGTGGGAAATTCCCGGCGATGAATTCCGCTTCAATCAGCGGCGACAGCCCGCCGTGGAGAAAGATAACCCGTGCTGCCAAGGATCGTCCGCACGCAAAAAGGCGTTCGGTTGCAATCAGTTGATGCAGGGTTGATGCTGCGAGGGGACGGGAATCGGAGGGTATTAACGGCTGCACCAGTAACCATTGCAATGAAGACAATGCCGTCTGACGAATCTGCCCATTGAGAAAATGCTCATCAACCGTTCCGATCGCCCACTGGTCTGGTTGGTGGAAGGTCACCCATGGCATTGCTTCCTCAAGGCACGCTTCAAAGAGCGCAGGCGTGAGGATCGGCTGATGGATACGGCCATACACCTCTGTCTGCGCATAATAATGTGTCTGGAGGAGGGTAAAAAACCATCGTAGTATCCCATGCTTTGAATCGGGCATCGCCGTATCCTTCTCCTCGGTACCTTGTTCATCTTACGCCCGTGCCGTCCCACGTTGAGGATGGGCAGCACGGGACGACCGTGCATCTATTGATCGGGATAAAAATGGCCCACTATCATCGCAATAGTGTAGCATCGCTTCGCAGGCGTAGCAAGAAGAACGTGCTTTTTCGTGCCTTGATGGTGCTCGCTGGGCGGCATCATTGGTATTTTTGGGTTCTGATACAAATAACAATATCAGTCCTCTATGCCCTGAAATCCGTGCTGGGGAATGTACCGCCGAAACGCTGATGACGGGGATGATGCGCTCTCGTATTGCCCCCGTTGTTGCATCGCCTCCGCTTCAACGGGGTGGAGAACGCATGGTCGCCGCTTCAGCTCAGCAGTGCACGCATGCTTTCTCCGCCCTACACTAGTCGCTGCCGGCCACCAAACACGCTGGTGCCCACCAGTAGTCATACAACGGGCGAACCTCGACCGTGGCGAAGCCAGCCGCGCGCACCAGGTCGGCCCATGCCGCGATCGGCTGCTCGTAGGTCGTGCGGGCCGCCGTCTGGTCGAAGTATCCGAGGAGGACGGGCATCAGAAACCCCTGGGCAACGAGACCGCCGTCGTCGGTGTACTCGGCCAGTCCGCGCTGGTAGCGGCCCACGATATCGCGCACCCGCGCTGGGTCGTACATGGTAGCGAATTCCGGCACGTCGAACTCGACGATCACCAGGCGCTGGCCCAAGTCGTGCAGCCGGCGCAGCAGCCCCGGTCGCTCCGCAGGTGGGATCGAATGCAGGCTGTAGGTCGCCTGGATGATTGTCCAGCCGCCGCTATCCTGACGCACGAACTCCTGCGCGGTGCCTGCGAAGGCATCGATGGGCCGTCCGATGGCATTTAGTCGCTCACGGAGGTCGGCCAGCAGCGCCGCCGACGGCTCGACGACACCCAGGCGGTTAATGGTGGGGGTCAGAGCCGGGAGTAGAGCGTGGCCATTACCAGCGCCGATATCCAGCACATCCAGCCGCTCGTGTTCGCTATAGGCGGTACGCAGGGCGGCGCTCGTCGCCGCATACAGCGGGATATTGCCACCACCGCCGATGAAGGCCGCGAAGGCGTCGCCGCTGACGTAGACATGGTGCTTACCCTGGCCAGCCACCCGGCTCAGGTAGGCCGCCGCCTCGGTAAACACCCGGTCGTTCGGGTCGCCCGCCGCCGCCTGACTGGCCAACTCGGCAGCACGGGCCAGGTCCTGGTGGCCGAACGCCAGCAGGGCGGCATAGAATCGATCGAGCGGATCTGCGTCGATTGGCTGATCGGCACGATACCCATGCTCCTGGTATACGTCCCAAAGCTGCTCAAGACTCACCGTTGCCTCCTCCAAAACATACAATAAACCGGTCGCTCGTTGCTGCTGGGTTCAATCGTGAAGCTGCCACCAACCAAGAAAAACGTGGCGCTGGTGACATCACGGCCCAAACGGTGCCACATCACCGCGAGCAGGAAGCGCACGATCCCGCATTGGTGGACGGGTCATTGTCGCATCGTTGTGTTTGCTTCCCCACCCGGCTTGGACTGGCCTCGGCCCGCGCTGAAGCGGGCATCGGTTGTCTCTATGGTCGGTTCCCGCTTAAGGCTGATCCCACCGCACCGTGGGCAGGGAGACCACCGCCTGCATCCGTTGAAAATCGCTATCCATCGAGACCAGCGTGAGTTGATATTGGACGGCAATCGCGGCAATCCAGAGATCATTTTCCGAAAAGCCGAGGTGGTGCAGGGCGGTATGGCGTTGTTTGGCTTTTTCTTTGGGGCCAAAGTGCTGCAAGACGGCGGCCTTGAGGCTGCCATAGGTATGCGCCGTGATCTGGTCAATCGAGAAGATCGTGATTTCGCGCAAGAAGGCATCAACCGTGCGGCGGTTTTCGGCACGCCGTGTTGACCGTTCGGCCATGAGCATTAATTCACCTTGGACAATCACACAGGTCATCACCGGCGTTTGACCAATGGCGGCCAAATGGTCGAGCACGACAGGATTGCCTTGCAGAATCAGGCTGCAATGATTGGTATCCAGCAGAAACATTAATCGAGGCCCACCAGTCCACGCAGCTGGTACACTTCTGCGAGCCGCTCATGCTGATCATCGCCCGCCCAGCGGCCACGAAAGGCGGCAAGCGACTGTCCCGTGCTGGGCGCTGGTTTCATGGGACGGGTTGCGGGTGTTGCTGTACGGCGGGCGGCCTTCTGATCAAGCACGCGCAGGCGCTGATGCGGTTTTTTTGAGCTTTGGGTCATTGGTATTCCTCCGTTGGTAGCACGCTGATCATAGCGCTATTTTAGCATGACTCTGGTATAGTTAGCTCCGCCATCGTGTCGATTTCTTACAAGGATTGTCCGGTTTTCGTCTGCCTGAGAAGCCTCATCGGGGACGATACGTTCTGATACAAACGACAATATCAGTATCTTAGGAGAGCGTCAATCATAATTCTACTATCAAGTAAGATAGTGGAATTAATGTACATGGCCTCAAAAATCATGAATCATTTCCAATCAAAACCGTCGGTTTCTGTGCTCACTCATCCAGGATAGCGGTTTTGCCTATCTCATACTCCTCTGTTTGTTCTTGGTAATTGACAATCCACACGAGGATTTGTATAGTAGCGCTGTGGAGAAGAGGCTGTGTTCAGCACGTGAAGGTTTTACCCCTATATCCCCGTAGTGGTGTTTCGTCGCACTGTGCTGTGTCTCGTCCTCCCTCCTCGTTGCATCATCATCGTACTCATTTCAGGAGGATGTTGGATGTTCACACGCCTTTCGTTTGGCATGCGCTGGTTAGTCGTCATGACGCTGCTGCTTCCATATCTGGTCATGGCCGCGACCCCACCCGAAACCCATGCCCAGCCCCGTCGAGTCCTCAACAATGGCACCTCGTTTTCGGTGCAACCACCTACGCAAACCTATACCTTTGAGATCACCTCCGCAAAATTCACCTATCGGATCTTAGGTTCCAATGGCGCGCCGATCGTGAATGCCTTTACGCCCAGCGGGTCGGATTGGGGTGGGGTGAGCTTTTCAGTTGGCGGCGGTCCCCTCCAAGGCATTCAATCATGGTCCTATGTGGATTACTCAACCCCAGGTGGACACGTCTTTGATGCCGTTACTACGGGGAATCTTCAGGTGTGGATTTACGTCGATCCCCAGCCTACCTATGTCAAAATTCGTGTTCAACCCGTTGGGCAGACCCAACTGTACAGTGTGAGTCTGCGAACCGCCCATGAACTCATCATGTATGGGCTTGGTGACTTAGGTGGCTACCCAAATAACTATACGACCTGTGGTACCAATCCAGCATGTTATACGGATACCACCCTCAATAGCACGAATAAGGCTGGGATTAATGCGCCAGTGGTGAAATCGCAAGACCCTTATCAAGGATTTCAGTTGCGGTTTGCGTCAAACTTTGCCATTTATCCAAACAAGGGCTATGCAGCGGTGTTTATCAGTGATACTCCAAAGCGGATCATCAATACTCCCACGGAGGGCAACCAGTTTGGGGTAGTTGACGCAACCAATCCCAATGGCCATGATCTCTATTATCTACTTGGTGATCCGCCCGCCATTTATGCGACCTATAAAACGGTTCTTGCTGCGCATGGCTATACGCATAGTAAACCGCGCTACGCGATGTTCGACGTGGGCTTTGAAGCATGGGGACAATATGGCTGGGAACCCTATCAAACGGGCGTTCTCGCTACCATAAACCAATTTGTCCAACCCTCTTCAAATACGAATGTCTATCGCTTTCGCTGGGGGGTGATTGGTTCAGCCTTCTGGAAGGGGCAGCGTGGTTCGCTCCAAGAAGGAACGACATCCAGTTTTGGGATGTGGGATGATACCGTCGAGTCTGGTCGAACCAGTACCACACCAAACCCGCGATTTCCCAACGTAGCAGCGCTCAAGCAAGCATTTCAAACGCAAAATATGTTGCTGATGATTGGGATGCGGACGGCGTTCGTGCCAACAACCAGTACCGCATTTAGTTCTGTTACCCAAGGCCCATTTGCGCAGCAAGGTGCCGACAACCAGTATTTTCTGCGCAATCTGGCCAATCAACCGATGAGCTATGACAATTCATTTCCTAACTATGGCTGGATGCTCGATAGTCAGAAACCCAGCGCGGTCACATGGTTTGCCAATGGGATGGATCTCTGGGGCGTTGATGGCTTCAAAGAAGATACGATGCTCTTTGATCCAACCAAGGTGGTAAGTGAAGATAAATTAAATCCCGTCAATACATTCTTGCACGATGCGGCCAATCGGAAACAGTATACGATTATCGTGCGCAATAGTAACTATACTGCACCTGGTGATATTGTACGACTTGATGATGCGAACTTCGCCAATGCAAGCGGAACTGCATCGAGTGCCTATACCAATAAGGATCGCTTGCCAATTAATGGATTAAACTTAGCTGCTAGTGGCGTTCCAAATATTTATCCCGAAGTCGTTGGCGGTGTTAGTACGACGCTCAAGGTCGATACGCTCGTGAACAAAACCTATAGCAAAAACTATCTGTTACGCCATGCGCTCTTTGCAGCGGTGTCACCAGCCATGGCCATGGGGGTGATCCTGCAACCATCGATTCCAGTGATACGGTATGGCAGCAACATATTCATAATGCGGCGCTCTGGCATGCTAAATTTGCGCCCTATATCTATAGTGCCGCATTGGATACCTATGCGACGGGGTACCCCTCGACGATGACCCCGCTCCCCATTGCCTATCCCAATGATTCACACACCTATGATTTAGCCTCTGTGACCAAACGGCAATATCAATGGATGTTAGGACCATCGTTGATGGCCGCCCCGATTTATGGTGAAGATGCGGTTCCCAATGATCTGGGTACACCAACCGTTTCGATCGTTAATACGCGGAACGTGTACTTTCCAGCAGGCCGATGGTTTGATTTTAATAGCACTGAGATAATTACAGGACCGATGACGGTAGCACGTACCTACAATCACACTATTCCTGTATTCATTGGCGGAAAGGGGATTGTGGTGTTTCGACCAAATGATTCAAGTCCAGCATGGCCATACATAGGCCCTGGTGAGGAAAATACCAAACTCCGTGGTCGCGTGTATCCGGTGCTCACGAATAGCAGTTATACCTTTAACTATCCGAGCGGAAACCAGACCTCCACCATTACCAATACGATGTCAATGAATCTCACCTACTGGAATTGTCTGAATATGGAAGTCATCGAAAATAATGTTGCACTTTTGCCAACCAATGTTACATGTTCTTCGGCAGGAGATGTGAAAAAATATATCGATTTCCCTATTACTCCTGGAAAAAATTATACCGTGCGACTGAAACAATAGCCAATCGCGATAAACTGAGCGTTATCCACAATCCTTTCGATAGCTGATAATACTTGCTTCACCAAGAATGCCCATTAAGCGACCATGCTTAATGGGCATTGGTCTGCCATTTTAGGTTCCCAGCGGCTTACGCCCCTACCTGCACCAACCCATCCTTGACCAATTCCACCACACCCGAATCCCAGCGTACCTCGACCTGCAACCAGCCACCCCGCCCCGTGAGTGTGCCCGTGCGGCCATCCTTGGTGTGCGTGACCGCCGCCCCGACCTGCATGATTAACTCCAAGTGGCGCGTGATCAAGGCTTGGTCATTCAAACTCTCAAGCGGCTTGGGAATCCAGCGTGATCCCTCGCGTTTCCAGACGAGCAAGCCCCGCCGCATCAGCGTGATGCCCGTGGCCACTTGTTCCTCAAGGGTTGGAGCCGTCGCCATCAGCGTTTCCAGCCGCGCAGGTTGGCCGTTTTGGGCCTGCCAGAGCGTGAGCACATCAATCGGGATGGCATCGACGGTGGCCCGCAGCGCTTGCAAGTGGGCTTGAATCTCGGCATGCTCAAGCCCCACCCAGTCGATACGATTCATGGGCGTGACCCCCTGAATCGTATCGCGCACTTGGCTGGGACTTTTCCACGCCTCGACCACCAGTGGCACGGTGCTGCCCGTTGGCTCTCCCGTAATCAAGCCCAGCTGCACCCGATCCGGTGGCGCTGCCGAACCAAGCACCAAGACAATTTGGCCAATCGGCACGACATCCCAGCGATCATCGGGCTGCGGTTTCGGCGGCGCGGTCACGTTCGGCTCGCCCGATTCCAACACCGGACGTGGGGTAAAGACGGTTTGACTGCCGAGGCGCTTGGTGCGGAAATGGCTGCGAGCCACACTTAACACCCCCTCGACCACAGGCCGCAAGGTTGGCTGATAGGCGGTGCCATACCAGGCCGCACCAAGCTCAATCGCCGTCCAGGGGCGCGGCGGAATGCCGCTGGCGGTGGCAATCGCATACAAATCCGCCAACGTGGGCGCAGGCTTCAGCGGGGTGGGTTCGGCCACGGGTTCCACCACAGGCGTTGGTGGCGCAGCGATCAGTTGCCCCGCCTGAAGGCTCACGGTCGGCGCACGGCGGGTCAGGGTGACGACATCGCCCGCAGCGGGAATCGCCACCGCCAGCTTTTTGAAGCGCACCGCGAGCTGACTGAGCGCGTCGTGATCGCCATGCACCAAGACCAATTGTTGCGGCTGCACCAGGCGAATCACCTGTTCCAGTTGGCCCACATCGGCATGGCCCGACAAGCCATAGCGATAGACCGGACAGCCCAGCGTCACCCGTTGGCCATTCAGGGTAATGGTTCCGCCCTGCGTCGCTTTGAGCATCGCCGCGCCGGGCGATTCTTCGTCTTGATAGCCGGTGAAGATGATCGCATTCCGTGGGTCTTGCGCCAGTTTCGTCGCATACAGCGGCGCTGGCCCACCCGTGAGCATACCCGAGGTGCTGATGATAATCGCTGGCTCGTCACTCTGAATCACGCGCGGGCGCATGCCCTGATGGACGGCCAGCACGCCAAAGGTGGGATCGACAAACAGGGGCCGCTGGCTATTGGTTAAGAACTTTTGGAGGGCGGGATGCAGGTCATGCGATTGCTGCTGATAGGCTTCACACACCGCCTTGCACATCCCGTCCACATAGATCGTCACGGGTGACACCACGCCGGAGGTGCGGAAGGCTTTGAGAATCAGGATCAGCTCTTGGGCGCGCCCGACGGCGAAGGCCGGAATCAGCACCCGCCCGCCCTGGCCAATCACTTGTTGAATGGTCGCAACCACGTTCTGCTCTTGGTCTTTGCGGGATTTGTGACTGCGATTGCCATAGGTGCCTTCGCAAATCATCATGTCCACCTGCGGCAGCGTGTTCAGGTCAACGCCCGTAATCGTGCGGTGATGGCCGACCGAAATATCGCCCGTATGCAAGACACTGCCCCACGGACTCGTGATGTGGAGCATACCCGCGCCGAGGATATGCCCCGCAGGCAAATAGGTCACGGCAATTTCTTGGTTGGCGGCCACGGGACGGAGTTCTTGGTGGAAGGCCACCGGAATAATCCGCGCCAGCGTTTCCGTCACCATCGTTTGGTCATACAAGGGCGTTTCCAGTTCGTGCGCGAGGTGTTCCTGTTCCATAATCCGCGCACTATCCAAGAGCAAAATCCGCATGAGCGCGATCGTGCTTTCGGTCGCATAGATCGGCACGGTGGGAAAGAGACTGGCGACGAGCGGCAGACAGCCCGTGTGGTCAATGTGGGCATGGGTGATCAAAATCGCATCGAGCGGGAAACGTTTGAGGGCTTCAAGATCCGGCGTGCGGGATTGGCCAGGTCGCGCGGCGGGTCGCATGCCCGCATCGACGAGGATGTGACGCATGCCGAGTTTGAGGATGCCACACGATGCGCCGACTTCTTGTGCGCCGCCAAATGGGTGAAAACTGATCATGGGGAAGCTCCTCTCGTGTCTACGTGCAGACGGCTGCACGCGGCTCTTGCTGCGTGCTATGGTAGCATGGGTTTGGGTTCGTTGATCGCACTGCTGTGGAGAGGTATTGTATGGTTGCGTTGATTCCGTATACCCATGACGTCCAGACCGCGCTGGCAGGTCACGAATTCCCCTATCCTCCGGTGCGAGGCACTGCCTCGGCTCTTGTACTTATTGTGGTTGATGCGGCTGATAATGCACTGACAGCCGCACTAACACAAGGCGATAAATGTTTCATTAGTGATTTTCTTTCGATCGGCACATTGCCATCAAACGTTCGTCTTTTAGTCAGCGCCCGGACGGGACGGCTCCCCATGCTCGAACTTCCCCACACATTTGACAAGTTTGAACTTAGTGGCTTTACCTTTGATGAGACAGCGCATCATGTACACTCTGTTTGGCCTGAAGCGCCAGATGCATGGATTGAGGATTTTCATAAGCTATCACGGGGCATCCCACGCGTACAACGATACGCTTTTGATATTGCGCAAGATAAGCCTGATAAAGCATTGAGGTATCTTCTCCCGCATGGCAAAGACTTAGATCATGTATTTGAACAACAATTTATTCAAGCTATTCTTAAAGATAGGACAACAACAAGAACTTCTCATGTTTTGCTCCGCCCTGATTGCACTACCACGACCTATTCCTCTTTCCGATCTCGCAGCAGTAACAAAATTTAACGAAACCCATATTCGTGATCTTGCGAGTGATCTCGCACCTGGGGTTCAGGTTGTAAATAACCTCATTAGCTTTGCTGATGAGGATTTTGAGCAGTTTGTGCGACTGAAGGCCGAGGCACGGCTTCATATGCTCCAGATAAAGATTGCAGAGCATTTTACCAAACGTGCTCAAGAAAACAGTTATGCTGCAACCCACTTGGCCTCTGCATTACTTGCCGCAGGACGAAAACAAGACATCATCTTGCTTGTCGATAAAGAACCTATTCCTGAAGCAATCCGAGATCCCCTGCTTCAACGTGACACCCAACTCCAGCGCTTGCGCATTGCTATGAAGGTATGTCGTGAGGCAGGGAATCCTGTTGATAGCTTATTGACACTGCTTAAGGGTGCCGAGGCACTCAAAACGAATGTAACAATTCATAATTCAATTATTAATAATCTCGATCTGGTGGCAATTTTCGCCCCGCACACGTATGCACTAGCTGTGCTACGAAATTCCCAGGAAATTCAACACCATGGATCACTGCTATTCCACATGATGGCGAATGATGCCCTTGAGAAGAACGCCTTTGCTGTCCGTAATGGATATCGCCAAATACGTGCCTGGTTACAACGCCGTAATTCAGAATTTGTACTGAAAAAGCAGCGGTTCCCCAATGATGAGCCAGAGGGTTGGGAGGTTGGCACTAATGATATTGTCGCAGAAACTGAGGCACTTCTTCGTATTGAAGGGCCTCAGTCGGCTATAGCGCAACTCTTACGCTGGAGACCAAGATCCGCAGTCTTCGAGGTTGCATTAAGACTGTCCAAAAAGCTTATTACTTCGGGGGACATAGATCTCCTTCAACAGGTGTTGGAAGAGATTCCAAGTCAAACGCCGTGGGATCTCTTTCTTCTGGTTCCTCTTGTGCTTGTTGGTCAGAGCAGTGATATTGCTCGTATTGGAACGTGTTTAGGAATTCTGTATCGTCGGGGATTGATAAAGGCTGATAAATTGAAGGAATACGCGAGGAATGAAGATTTCTCCTACATCGAGTACATTGATTTGATTCTCACTGCCTGTGAGATTGTTGTTGGTCATACAACTCAGCACAATAATGCGCTTTCAATCCTTCAAAGCTTTGTAACACCTGAGCGGCGTTGCTACGACGAATTTAATACCTCAGACTCATTTTATATTGATATCACTCTTCGCGCGTATAGCTTATTGAGACGTTTAGAAGGGCAGGAAATAGAGATTAAAGAGTTTTTAGTTGAGCCTTCAATCAAGTTATCAACAGAGACGACACGTCGCCAAAACGCTCAACTAAGAGAAAAGAAAGACCAGCTTTCTGAATTCCTAGTACCACTGATACCAGTGTATGCCGTTCGAGCACAGTTGATTATAGGACAAATTTCTGGAGAGGCAGGTAACCTTCTTTTACAGAAGGTTGTTAATCGAACTGGCATGAATACATATAAATTTGATGCCAGCTATCATGCTTTTGGTATGCGGACGCAAGTAGCATCATCGATCACGAAATTACTTATGGTTTCAGAATTTGATCGGATTGTCCTTCTAGAAAGTGTCAAGGCGGTTGTTGGATGGAAAAACGATTACTTAAGCGAGACAATGGTCAAGATGTATACTCATCTTGCAATGGATCATTCCTTTCATGAAACGATTCTCTCTGCTATTACTGATCAATCTAAAAGCATAAAATCCATGAGAATTGAAACCCAAGACAAAATTGATGCGTTCCTACGATTTGCACGGCTTATTATGCCCTTTAGTCACGCTGATGCTAAACCGTTCTTTTTCAATGCTTTGGAGATTGCCAATGACATTAATCTTGAAACCGGACGAGAGATAGCCCTATTTAACCCGCTCGTAAAACATGGATTTCATGTACTATCCCCCGAGCAAAGATGCGAGATGGCATCCCAGCTTGCTATAGTGGTTAGTGATACTCATACACGGATTGGTAATAGCGATGAGTTCCCTTGGACTGAGGTAACCGAAGCAATCACAACCCTTGATTGCTCAGTAGCATTCGCAGTGGCTGGGCGATGGGACGATATAAATATTATTAAATATGAGAATATTCTCCCAACGATCTTGTTAACGACCCTTCGTCGAAACACCATATCTCCTGAGAGTGCAACGGCTTGTGCGACACTTCTTGATAGCTTTCCATCAAAGCTTATGAGTTCAATTATAGAAGGGTCATCGTCCAAGAATCGCAACCTTATTATTGAAATATTGGCCTGTGATGAGTTATTGCGATTCGGTCATGGCCAACGCTCAGAGTTAGTGACTGTACTGAAGGCAGAGAATCCTAGCACGTTCTGGCTTAAACAATTAATGAAGGCTGAATTATTTCATCAGCAGGAAGTCGCTCAAAAACCAGATGACAAATCTCTTGACATCTTTGATATGGCTGATAATAAAAAAATACCTCCGCCTGACCCATTGCAAGGCATTAATTGGAATCAACGCTTTGTATCAAAGGATGCAAGTTAATGCTGTACTTGAACAAGTGATTGAAACTGCTCGGAAAATAGATAGTTTTATTTACCCTGAAAAAATCTTGAATCATATCGCCACAGTGGTTTCATTCCGCGATCGATCCGCCTATCTTGATGTTTTAAGTGAAGGCGGACTATATGGTATACACAATATTATGCTAGCAGATGCTATCGTTTACTGTATCAAAGAATGGAATACCCCAGCTGTCATCGATTGGTGTAAAACAAATCTCATGGACGTGATCGGTAAAATGCTCCCCGAATTTGCTGCGTATCTTACTTATGGGCACTCGCCTCTTCCTATGCTCCTTACAAAAACCTGCCTACCAGATCACGAGATCTTCAACAGGTTACTTGCTGCTATTGAACGCCATGTCAGATACACTAAGATCCTTAACAATCTTCGCACTGGTTGGCCTTTTAGGGGATTATAGTTCGCCATTGGTAGCGGCAGAGGTTAGTGGGCGATATGCCTCCCGACTTGTTGACCGGATACCTGCACAGGATTGTGATCGGTGGGATCTCGTTGATATACCATCCTCAGGTTCTGAGGCTCTTGCACGGTTTCTCTATGCACTGATGTCTGATATAGATGTGTACAAACGCTGGCGTGCAGCTCATACTGTTCGCCGACTTGCACGGCTTCAAGAGAGCGAAACGGTTGATCATATTGTGTCGCTCTATCACAAAAAAACAGAATTGAGCTATCGAAATCCCCATGCACCCTTTTACTGGCTCGCTGCTCGATTATGGCTTGTAATTACTCTGGAGCGAATTGCAACGGAGACACCAAACATCGCTGCCTTCTATGGAGAAAAGCTCTTTGGAATTGCGGCAGATACTTCCTTTCCTCATCTCCTCATCCGCGCATTTGCAAAATCGGCAGTTCTCCATTTGGATGAGACAGGAAACCTGCTCCTTGATGCACAACAACGTACGCTATTAGATAACATAACGATAGGAGTATCAACAACCCTACGGGAAAGCCAAAGACACATACATCAAACCGATCTTTATCAAAATCAGCCAAGTCGATCAGAACGATTCAGCTTTGATAGCATGGATACTATCCCTTATTGGTATTCTCCAACCATTAAACTTTTTTTTGATGTCGGTATGACAGAATTTTGCACTATAGCAGAGGAATGGATTGTTGATACCTGGCAAGTGCACGATAATCCAAGAGAATGGTCCAAAGAGCCAAGAAATTATCGTATCACCGATAGTATGGGTATGAGCACAATGCATCGCCATGGAGACCTCCCAAGAATTGAGCGCTACCATACCTACTTGGAATGGCATGCCATGTGGTGTACGATGGGACAGCTTATCCAAACACGATCACTTGCAAACAATAGTCACGAGGAGGATGATCACTATACACCCGATGGCTGGATACGTCGAAATGGTCTCGCAATGCCACCATTTTGGCTTGCAGA
The DNA here is from genome assembly GCA_963767035.1 of uncultured Chloroflexia bacterium. Taxonomy (GTDB): domain Bacteria; phylum Chloroflexota; class Chloroflexia; order Chloroflexales; family Herpetosiphonaceae; genus Herpetosiphon. The sequence continues at coordinate 683,222 of CAVYBW010000001.1, forward strand.
TTTTCTTAGAGCAAAGCCATTAGAGGCTCAATTTTGGAATGATCCCGAAGTCCCTATTGATGCTTGGGTTGACAGTATCACTGACCAAACATTCCTCAATCAAATCTTTGCTAGTGATAATTCAGACATGGTCGTGGTCGATGGTGATCATAATACGCATTCATACCGATTTAAACAGGAAACTCGAATCCGAACTGCGCTTGTTTCGCCTGATACCGCACTTGCTCTTGCACGAGCACTTCAGACTGTTGCTGACTCATGGGACTATCGCATTCCTTACGAAGGAGATAGGCTTGCGATCGATACATCACCCTATAAGCTGATTGGATGGCTTATTGATTATGAGCATCTGATTGAAGGCATCGATGAATATGATCCGCTTTGTTACGATATTCGCTCTATTGAAACGTATCCTGGTCCACTGGTAGAAGCAGTGCTTGAATCTTAAATTTCACTATGGTGACCAACTACAATGGGTCAATATAGAAGATAGCAGTACTGCATTCACCTATGAATGTTGGGGGGATAGTCGTGATGATAGGACAGAGTATACAATACGATCGACTGTTCAGGTTCAGTCAAACGGATGGCGGCTGAATATCAATAAGAAGGCATTAAGAGCTTTTTTGGATGAGGTTCAACTAGACTTAATCGTTGAAGTAAAGATTATTCGGGAGAATAATGGTTATGGACGAGATCGAGATGACGAATCAAGAACCAAAAAGAATCAACCGCATCGAATCTTTATCCTCCGAAGAGATGGAACCATCGATGCTGCCGAACGATGTATTGGAACTTGGACAGTATCTTGTTCGTGAACTCGGCTTGGACACTGGTGTTGATACGCTGGGTAAATGGATGGCACATCACCTTGCTCAGCTTATAGATATGGTAAACCATACAACAACGGAAAACGAGCGCATAATAGCCCAACAGAGGTCAATAGAGATCATTCTCAAGATATGGGAGCATCGCGCAATACTTCCAGGTAGAATATATCCTCTCCATAAGTTTAAGGAGGTTATCCCTGTTTTAAAACGACTCCAGCCGAACGATAATCCTTTTTCTTATTTTGAGAATAGTCCAGAAGCAAAAAGAGAACATCTTGCAGCCAATCTTTTTGATAGCTTAACCCGACTTATTATGACACTTCTCTTTATGCGATTACCGCACATAGAGCAAGAAGTTCCGCACGAACAAACTCCTATATTGATGCTTAATGATATAGAAAAATATGTCATAAGTACCATTGAGTCTTGGGCTGATTTTATTATTCCTCACGAAGATAATATCGATAGTAGTCCAAGTAACGAAACTTCGGATGAAGTTAGTAACGTCGATCTCAACCAAATAGCGATCGATCATATCAGCAGGATTGAAACAACCTTAGGGCTGCTCAAAGCACATCTTCAAGGAAAACCTGATGAGGAAGAGTCACCGTGGGTAAGAATCTATGGAAGCGAAAGACCAGAATATTCAGACATAGAAGACTGGGAAGAGAATTAAAATACTAAAACATACTTCATCCTAATTCTATGGAGATGCAATGATATGTCACCGATACAAAATACTTTATTAAAGGCATTGTATGAACGCTATTTTGACGATCCCTCGTTTCTCAACCTTAATTCCTTTCGAGAGGAAAATAATATTAATGATGAAGTATTCTGGGATGAGGTTAAGGGATTAGAAGACCAAGAACTCATAAGCGCGTATGCTATTGGTGGGGCATACATATTAAATGCCTCAGGAGTTCTCTTTGTTGAGAAGAATAGCCTCGCTGATAGTGTTCAAATGGAGCACCATCAACAGGCAAGAACACAAATTCTTAATCGGCTGATGTGGCAGTATGAAACTAGTGGCAAACATGCACCCTATTTCTATGAAGACCTTGCTCGTGATCTCAGTATGGACACGAATTATTTATTAACCCATTTGCGTATGTTAGATGTGACGGGCTGTATTGAGGCTCCTGCATTAGGAGGATTATTTTTAATAACCTCTGTTGGGCGTCAATCTGTACTTGAATGGCGAGCACAAATGAATATCCGACAGATGTATCTGGACGCTCCTAACCTTTCAGCACAAAAACGAGGAAAAGCCCTAGAACGTATTATAACTGAGTTGGCGAAGCACGAAGGCTGGAACCTTGAATCAAACGTTATTACACGGGGTGAAGAACTCGATCTCGTTCTCGTGAAAGATCATGCCTACTATTTGGTTGAGTGTAAATGGTATAACAAACCTGTTGAAGCAAAACATATTCGCGACTTTTATGGAAAATTAGCAAATCGCAGTCACTACCGAGGACTGTTTATATCACTGTCGGGGTTTACCTCTGGAGCGCGTGATCACATCACATCATATATCAATCACCATCCAATTGTTTGTTTTGGGCCAAGCGATGTCGAGGCATTGGTACAAACAACAATCACATTAGATAGTCTTGTTGAGCAACGGTATCGACGGTTAACAACGCAACGGAAGTTAGAATATATGTAAGTTTTAAAGGCCTAAACCCACGTTTATCGCGGCCGATCGCACTATCATTAAAAAGTTTCTTTGTTCGATACTTCCGCTCTTGTGTCTCAAAAAATCGCCAAAATAGCGTCACTTTTGTATAAAAAAAGGACGATAATCGGTCGTATCTTTCAAATGGCGCAATCATCGTTTTAGGCTATTCTCATGCTCGAAAACACACCATGGTGCGGCTGGATGGCCTGTTGCCAACATGGTGGTACATTAACAACGTTTGTGTTTTTTTTCATAAGCGGCATCATAGGGTGCCGAAAACACAACAATAGCCATGATTTTATGGTGTCAAACGCTGCTGGGGAATGATATCCCGATTATTGGCAATGGATGAGCGGCATGGGGATGCAGGGAACACCTGATTATCGGCACTGATCGGCCTTTATCGCTGCTAATCGCTGCCGATAACCGGAATTATTGGCAATGATCAGTCGCGTCGTGCCCAGGACATGATCAAAAAAAGTACAAACGTTGTTAATCTGCAACATTGTTGGCAACAGGCCTATATCAGCCACCCGGAGTAACGGTTGCTGTGGGGACACATCAAACGAATCGATACTTAACCAGTCCCTTGCGCTCTTGGACGCTCAACATTTGGACTTATTCGAGCATGGTAACACCATGCATCACCGTCTCCAATACTTTGGGGAGCAAACTATCAGGATAGAGCCTAAGACCTTCATAAAGAATTGTCAAGAAAGGACAAAAAGAACCCTACTCTGACGTTGAATTACGAAGAATCTGACATCAGGAATGGGTATACTCCAATGCCAGTCAAATAAGCATTGTATGGCGTTCCAATGGGATAAGTGGTGACTTTGTGTGCCATCGCTCGCATGATGGTTGTCGGTATGCGATACTCCTCAGTATTGATACCCGATTGTGACTCCGGAGGCCACTCTATGCCCTTTACCCTCCGAACCCTTGATCCGCAACAACCCTTCATTGATCAGTTTTCATGGGATATTTTTGCCAAGACCATTTCGACCGCCACCGTTGATGCAGCCCTGACGGCAACGGCATCGCATGCTCCACGGCGGCGGCGGCTCTCCATGCGCGCCATGGTTTTTCTCATCATTGCGATGAATATCTGGACTGATTGTGCCATGCCCATGGTTTTCCGTCAGATGATTCGCGGTCTCCGCTGGCTCTGGCCAACGGATGTGCCCCTCCCTCTGGAGTAATGCGCTCACCTATCGTCGGTATCAACTTGGCGTCAAACCGTTCGTCTGGCTTTTTCGGACATGCTGCCAGACCATGGCAACTGCGGAAACGCGCGGAGCCTTTTTGTGTAATCTCCGCCTCGTCGCCATTGATGGGACGGTCGCGAATGTCCCCGATAGCCCCCACAATGCCGCCTATTTTGGTCGTCCACAGAATGCCCATGGTGGTGGCGCATTGCCGCAAGCACAGATTGTCTATCGCATTGAATGTGGCACGCACGCGATCCTTGATGCGGGGATTTGGCCCTGCGGTACCCATGAGCGCGTTGGCAGTCGGCGCATGCTGCGGTCGGTTGGTCCTGGCATGCTCGTGCTCTGGGATCGTGGCCTGCATAGCTATCACATGCTTACCAAGGCCATGGCGCAGGGTGCCCATGTGCTGACCCGGATCTCGGTCTCGACCAATCCCCCAGTGATCAAAACGCTGGCTGATGGATCACCGTTGGTCATCATTCTGCCACCAAAGGCCGAGCGCCCAGCCCGAAAGCCACCGCTCATCCTCCGGCGGATTTGCTATCAACTCTCCGTGCCCGCGCTGGGCGATCCCACCGCTGTGCATATGCTGATAACGAGCCTGCTTGACCCGTCCGAGGCCCCAGCCCGAACCTTGGTCGGTGCGTATCACGAACGCTGGGAAGCAGAAATCACGATTGATGAACTGGATACGCACCAGCGCACGGCATATCGACCCTTTCGCAGTCAGAAACCGGTGGGTGTGATCCAAGAGTTTTATGGATCGCTCTTGGCGCATTATGCAATTCGTGCGATTATGCATGATGCGGCGCATGGGGGCAGATATTGACCCCGATCGCCTCAGTTTTGTCACCGCCGTCGCGGAAATTCAGGCTGCCGTGCGAGAATTCCAGCAGACCGACCCGATCGATCATGGCCGTTTGTATGAACGGATGGTCGCAGAATGCCGACGCACCCTGCTCCCGCTGCGTCGCCTACGGATCTATCCCCGCATGGTTCGGCAACGCAGGACAAAAATTCCTCGGAAAGGACCAGAAGATCGTGGATGGTGTCTCACCAATGGGCGCTTTGCGACGGCGATCTGTCTGGTTGGACTGGATGGACAAGCGATGCCAAAGCAAGCCCTGTATCCACCGATTCAGTGGATACAGAAGCCATAAAACGCTTATTTGACTGGCATTGGGGTATACTCCAAACGGACACTGCTACAAAGAAAGATAATTAATAAAGGTCTTAATAAGACTACACTACACAAGATTTACTTTGTCCATAAGAAATATCACTCTATTATGGTATGGATTTGAGTGTAGTCTATCTATCGTAAAAAAGTTGTTATATTCCTATAAAGTCAAGTACTTGTCGATACACAACCATAAACTAAACCCTACAATTAAGGCGATATAATATATTATCATTATGTCAATTCAATAAATCATATTTTTTGTAATTCATCAAGACTACTTGAGATAGATTCATGAAACAAATTATCTTTTTAGCGTAAGATATTCATTGATGAAAGAAAACATAAGGACGATTATTATGTCTTTCTATAAAAATGTAAAATTCACAAAAGGAGATATTATTCAAATCAGATTAATGATATCTAGTATTATTTTTGTATTTATTATCATAGGTATTCTACTATACAAAAATAAAAATTTTGATTTCTACATAGCAAAATCATCAGATCAAAATATTAAAATTAATTTCGATGAGGATATGATTAATAGAAAACTAAAAATCAATTTTCTTATAAATAGCAAAAACGAAATAAGTAATTTGAAGGCAGCAATAAATATACCGGATAGTAAAACTGAATATTTTGATATCTCCAATTTCATAAAAAATAAAAATACAATTACATCAACTTATATTATCGATATTAAAAATACATATAATAGTAAATATCCGTTAGATATTATTACAATGAAATTATATTATATTGATAATAAAGAATTAAAAACAGGTTTTGATATAAATTTTCCTGGAAGAAGGATATTAGTTAAAAAAACAGATTACCATACTTACGAAATTGGTTTTTCTAGGCCATTAATATATGGATATCTGGTTATAATTCCTATTGGATCAATCTTAGGTCTTATTTTCTTACTTATATGGATAATAGATATTAGCTCCTTAATTCAGGCAGCAACATCTATTCTATTTGGAATTTGGAGCATTAGGCAGATAATAGCTTTACCTACAATAACAAAGCCATTATTGCTTGATGCTATATTTCTCTATATATATGTTGCATTAGGTGCTGTTATATCCATAAAGTTTTATATATTCTTGATAGCTCAAAAAAGAGATAAAGAAAATAAGAAGATAAAGAAATTTTTAAAAATTAAGAAAAATGAAGATAAAAAATTTCTGAGAAGTCTGATATTAAAAAATAATGACTTACAAAGTCAATCGAAGGACATACAGCTTAGAAATAGTTCTACTAATATACCAAAAAGATGAAATTTATCCAAATTTCGATACTCAAAGCATTTGCTGAGCATATAACTAGTACAACACTGTTCATCTTCTATTGACTATCATTTTGCCAAAACATATATAACCACTGTTGCTCGTTCAAATCACAAAATCAAGGAATGATAGTTTTCCATGCGTTATCGGTAACAACCAATTAAAGCAGGCTGCAACAAATCCCAACCGTATATCCATACCACGATCCGTCCGATGCGTGAGTTTCTTGATCTGAAAGACCCGTTCTAACAAACTGAAGATCGTTTCAATCAAAAAGCGACCGTTCCAGTCACCACGCCCACAGATTTTGATGGGGAGGCCATCATCCTCATCAATCCGCACCCGAAATCCGCGATCCCCAAGGGCAATCGTTTGCCCGGCCTGCCATGCCACCACGTCGCGAAATTCCTGATCACGGACGTTGGCGGGTAGCCACGACCACTCGACGACCTCGCCGCGCTGATTAATCGGCCATGCCAGTTTAATACCCACGATCCAGCGGTGATTTGCGATCCCTTTCTTGCCCAGCGGTGTCGTGTTTCGGCCTGCGCGGCGGGGATGCAGCAGTTCGATGCCAACTGAGTCAAGAATGCTAAGGATGGCGGGATCGGCCAAAAACTGGTCGGTAGAGGCATGGGCGTTCATACGAAGGCGGCGCAGCCGCGACTGCTCTGGCAAGGCGGGGAACGGGTGGCGATACTTGGCAGACAACCAGCGATAAAACGCCCGATACCTCCGTCCTTTGAGTGCGAACAATAATCCAATGGTGACGACCTCACGCGGATGGAGTTTGGCCAGTGGATGCTTTTTGACAGCCGTGAGACGATCATCGACACTACACAATAAGCGGATGATACGCTCATCGGTACGCATTGCATGTCCTCCTGATGGGGTTGTAGCAAATCCATCATCGAGGACATGCGCGCGTTAAGCACGTCTGTTCAGGTACACAAATAATCGTCGTTTAACGAGCAACAGTGGTTATATATCTGTGTGCTTATAAGTAAGAATAGGACTGGCACTAAATGGCAAATCAGCCCCTATCATTAACCTATTTTTCACCTCGGGGCCGCACTCATTTCCAGCCTTTCCCCTGATCTCGCTTGGCTAGTTTTTCACCTTGCTTGCGTGATAATCGTAATCGATTGTCGCTCTGCTGCCGACAATACACTCCATTGGCACGAATAATCTGGGAATCGGGATGGTCCGCACCCAACACCGCCTCATAGATGGCCAACGCCCGTTCAAACAAGGGCTGCGCCTCAGCATACATCCCTTGCCGTGCCAAAACTCCCGCTAGATTGTTCAAACTCGCAACCGTATCGGGATGCTCCGCACCCAACACCGCCTCATAGATGACCAACGCCCGTTCAAACAAGGGCTGCGCCTCAGCATACATCCCTTGCTGCTCTAAGACCCCCGCTAGATTGTTTACACTCGTCGCCGTCGCCGGATGCTCCGCACCCAACACCGCTTCATGGATCGCCAATGCCCGTTCATACAAGGGCTGCGCCTCCCCATACCGCCCTTGCCGCTCCAAGACCAACGCCAGATTGTTTACACTCGTCGCTGTATGGGGATGCTCCGCACCCAACACCGCTTCCCGCACCCCCAACGCCCGTTCATACAAGGGCTGCGCCTCCCGTGTCAATCGTCGCCCGATAGTGCTCTATGATCGTTAGCAATACTGCCCAACCAGATTCTCGGCAATGCTGCTCACCTGGTTCTCGCCATTGACCCGGTTTTCTGACCAGCCCATTGCTGATCAGCCCTTGTTCGCGGCCTCGTTCTGGTCGGCGCTTGGCAATGGCTCACCACTGCCCCGTCGACCCGCCGCCCGGTAGCTCCGGCCCGTCATCACGACCGTTTCCGCGTGGTGCGCCAAGCGATCTAACCCCGCACTCGCGAGCAGCGGGTTCCCAAACAGCTCTGGCCACTCCGTCGGTGCGCGGTTGCTCGTCAGCACAATGCTGCCCTGTTCATACCGTTCGCAGATCACGTCATACAGATCCTCCGCTCCTTGGGCACTCAGCGCGCGGAGGCCAAAGTCGTCCAGAATCAGCACGGCTGGCCGCAGATAACTCTCCAGCCGCCGTTCTTGACTCCCATCAGCACGTCCGCTGTGCAGGTGCTGCACCAGTTTGTGGGTGTTCACATACACCACCGGGTAGCCTTGCCGACACGCTTCATGCCCCAACGCTTGGGCCAGATGCGACTTGCCGACCCCGGCTGGCCCACAGATCAGCACATTGCGCTTCTGACGGATATACTCGCCACTGGCCAGTGCGAGAATCTGCTGCCGATTGATCCCTGGATTGAAGCTGAAATCAAAGCCCTCCAGCGTTTTACTCGTCTGCACGTTGGCGCGACGCAGCCGCTGTACGAGTTGCTTCTGCGCCCGCCGTTCCACCTCATCCTCCACCAGCCGCGCCAAAAACTCCTCATACGACCACTTGCCATCCACCGCTTGGCGCGTCCGAGCGACTAAGGTTTCCAGCATGCCCGACAGCCGCAGTTGCTTGAGCGGGCCACTCAACTGATGGGTTAGTTCCATACCACACCGCCAAACAGGTGGCCCAGCAGATCGTGGGCATCCCGCACGTAGGTCTGGGCGGGCGGTGCGGGTGGTTCCGGTGCTGGCTCGTGATCCAGCCCTTGTGCCAAAATGGCCTTGATCGCTTGGTGGGAGATCGCGTCATAGCAGAGGGCGCGGACGCACGCCGCCTCGAGTCGTGCCGCCCCCACCCGTTCGGCCAGCTGGAGAATACGCCCGACGGTGCGCAGCCGATCCACCACCGTGTCATCCAGCAAGGTGCGCACGACCTGCTGGGTGGCAGGCCCGATCACCGTGGCACGATCCAGCGCCATCTCCCTCCCTAACAGCAGCCCCGGTCGGTGTGTCGGGGGCAGGTGATCCGGATGCGTGAGCCGCTCCCCCGCTGTGGTTGCCCGCTGGTGGGTGGCAACGAGCTGCCAGTCGGTCGTGTAGATCCGCACGTCGGCAGCACCGCCCCGCACATGGACCGTTTGGCCAACGAAGCGAAAGGGCACCGAGTAGAATGCTTGGTTGAACACGACGTAGCAGTCGCGCGCCACCGTGGCCGCCTTCCAGAGCGCGAGGTCGTAAGGGCTGGCGGGCAGTGCTTGGAGTGCCGCCTGTTCGGTGGCGCGGAACTGGAGGATCGGGACGTGTTTGGTCGTGCCGTGGATACGCTGGCCTGCGGTCGTCTGACACCACGCCAGCACGTCGTGGTTGGCTTGGGTGAGCGTGGTCGGCATCCGGCCTCCGAGAAAGTTCCGCTTGACAAAGTGGACACCACTCTCGACTTTCCCCTTGTGTTCAGGAGTGCGTGGCCGACATGGTGCAACCAGAAAGCCGTAATGTTCGGCGCACTCGCGGTAGGCATGTTGGATGTGCGGATCGTCCACGTCGGCATGGGTAACACCGGCCTTGAGGTTGTCGAGCACCACGCGATGGGGAACCCCACCAAAAAACTCGAAGCCGTGGCGGTGGAGCAAGAGCCAGGTCTCAACGGACTGATTCCAGACAAATTCGACATACATAAAGCGGCTCCACGCCAGCACCATGACGAATGCCCAGGCCTTCCGAAGCACCCCCGTCACCGGATCGATCATCCGTCCAGCGTACCCAAAATCGACCTGCGCCTCCTGTCCAGGCGGGGTCTCGACACGGACAGTCACATCGGGCTGGGCAGGCGTGAGCTGCGCGAGAAAGCGATAGACGGCGGAGAGGGAGCCAGTAAAGCCACGCTCGCGGAGGCGTTCACGGATGGCGACTCCTTCGACCCCAGCGGCATGCAGTTCCAAGGCCAGCGCCCGGAATGGCTCGAGGCTGGAGACGGTTTGGGGTGGCGCGGGAGTCATGAGCGTGTCGTGCGCCAAGGCGGCGAGGTGCTCAATGGATGGCAGATCGCCCGTCAGCAGCCCATGCCGGGATGCCCACGCACGGTAGCGGCGGATCGTCCGTCGGTTAAGGCCCGTGGTGCGCTGAATCGCGCTGTCATTGGTGGAGGCGCGGAGTTCGCGCACTAGGTCTCGCAATTCCATATAGTCAATCCTCGTGCCCGCCATAGAACCTCCCGCGCTACAGAGTGTTGCGCAACAGGATAGCGGACATGGGGGTGCAATGCACGTCAGATGAGCAGTATTGCCGACGATCGGCCACATTGGGCACGATTGCCGACGATTATTGAGCGCGATTGCTAACGATTTTTGTGTAGTATAGGGCGGAAAGTGACATCCCCATACCGCCCTTGACTCTCCAAGACTGAAGCCAGATTGTTTACACTCGTCGCTGTATGGGGATGCTCCGCACCCAACACCGCTTCATGGATCGCCAATGCCCGTTCATACAAGGGCTGCGCCTCCCCATAGCGCCCTTGCCGCGCCAAAACCCCCGCAAGATTGTTCAAACTCGCAGCCATATCGGGATGCTTTGCACCCAACACCGCTTCCCGTACCCCCAACGCCCGTTCATACAAGGGCTGCGCCTCCCCATAGCGCCCTTGCCGCGCCAAAACCCCCGCAAGATTGTTCAAACTCGCAGCCGTCTGCGGATGCGTCGCCCCCAATACCGCCTCATAAATGGCCAACGCCCATTCAAACAAGGGCTGCGCCTCCCCATAGCGCCCTTGATGCTCCAAGACCAACGCCAGATTGTTCATACTCATCGCCGTATCGGGATGATCTACCCCTAACATCGCTTCATGTACCGCCAACGCCCGTTCGAACAGGCATTGGGCCTCCCCATAGGCTCCCCGCAGGTCTTCAAAAAAACCAAGGCTATTGGCGAGGCGGGCTGCACGTACATCACCGCGCTCCAACGCCCGCATGGTGGCATGGCGCAAATGCGGTTCAAGCAACAGCATGTGACTCGGTATCCCGCTCGCATTGATATAATCTGCCCCAGTATTGATCCGCTCCTCCACCACGGCCAGCATATCTGTCGATCTCAATCGCGCCTGCACAACTTGGACAAGCAAACGATGGAGTACCACGGCATCTACGCCATCGAGCAATCCAAGCTGCTGCAAGCGCCGTAGCGCATCAACGGCATCATCAGTATCCGTCCCATCAGGAACGAACGCCAGCACCAAATCGCGAGGAATCGGCACACCTGGCGCACACCACGCCGCGCCATCAAGCATGCCCAAGGCTAACGAATCAAGCGCATTGGTGGGATCAAGCTGATTAAAACTCAGCATGAACGTGGCTTCGACATCCAGTTCATGGCGCGTGGGTGAGGGCAACGCGCCACGGCCCTTGAGTGACTGATGGGCAATCGTCAAATCCGTGCGGTATTGGTCAACCGTGTGATGGGAATAGGTGTTGAGATAGCTCCCCGCCAAATGCAACGCCAACGGCAAATGCCCAAGATCCTCAGCAATCGCATCCGCTTCGGCATCACGCAACCGCGCACAGAGGCGCTGCAATAACGCGCGACTTTCGGCAGGCGGCAACAATCCAAGCCGAATCTGTGTCAACGTTGGCCACTGATCGGATCGCGCCGTCACCAACACCCGACAGCCACCGAATTTTGGCTTCCATTGCTCAAGAATCGCCGGATTTTCGCAGTTATCAAAAATCAGCAAGCGCGGCATGGGGGATTTCCATGCGTTGAGCACCCGCTGCACCTGATCATCGAGCATCATTCCGGTCGGATCGATGCCGAGATCCAGCGCACAGGCGGCGATTTGACTGGCCACCTGATCGGGGTCGGCACAATTCAGCCAAAACACCCCCCCGTGAAAATACACGCCATAGCGATAGGCAAACTCCGTCACCAGGCTGGTTTTGCCAATCCCACCAAGTCCGGTGGCCACGGCTGGCATGACGACCGCTGGTTGCGCCGTGCCAATCGTCTGCGCCAGTGCTTTTAATTCCATCTCGCGTCCAACAAAGTGGGGACTCGCTTCAAAGGGCAGGCGTGAGGCTTGGGGGAGATCGGAACGGGGCGTGGGCACATCCGTCAACGGAATCGAAGCAAGGGCTGCAAGGGCAGCAGGTAGTGGGTCAATCGGCTGGGGAAGCGTCACCGTCACATGCACCTGATTTCCGGCATGCACATCGCCAATCGTGATCGTGGCATTGGTAAAGTCGTTGTTCTGTCCAAGCAGCATGGAGATGGAATTGCCACCCAGCAGTGTGGGATGGCCCGCAAAAACCGATTCGAGCGCCACGGTCACGCTCGCACGATCATACTTCGGGCATTTGAGTAGAATCGCATCGACCAGAACGGCAATGCGGGCTGGCAAATCCATGGGGACACTCCTCACACAGCGCTTAAGTTGGGGTTTGTTATTAATAGATACATTGCTTGGCGATTTCTGACATGCAGGGCTAAAAAATCACCTGCATGGGTGATCATCAATCGATCCACACCCGTTCAGCACGTCCGTTCGCTGCCTATTTTCGGGGCCAGCTGGGTTTCTACGCACATCTGCCTTGCATGCTCAAGACTGATCTTAATTTATTCCTCGCACAATCAATTATGCCATGGCTCGACCGAATATACCGACATCATCATTCCACCCCCTCCACACGCGGGATGGACACGCTACCCTGCCCATCCCGCACCACATTTATTCCGCCCGATTGGCCGCTATCGCCTGAAGCTGACCAAGCATAGCCTGATAGACCTCCCCCAACCCCGTTCCATCAACCACATCCCCCTGAAGCGCTGGGATCACGCGAGTTTTTGTGAATATGTGGAGGCTCCGCCGTTAGCTTCATCGGATGCAGGTTGTGCATCTTCTAAAAAAGCATCGCTTCTTTGCTAATTAATAGCTTTTATCGCTGCCTTTCTAATCTCAATGCCCACCATAAAGTATAAAAACTCATAAAAAAGCTTATAGTTGTAAGTATGGCTGTCCCTATTGTCTCCCATTGCCAAAGAAAGGTATATTCAAGTCGTAGATAACGATACCAATAATATATTGTGGCGAATAAAGCACTTCCTATGGGTATTCCTACCCCTGATCCTGCAATTGGAAGAAAATCAACCCCTCGAAAATGTGATGGACTTTTCTTTGGCATTTCCCACTGTAATACTTGAATATTGATATTTATAATTTGATTAAAGGAGATAGGCTGTCCTTCTAATTCAATATGTTGGAGTATAAGCCGTATATTAGGAATAAGGGTCATTTTCAGGTAATTTCCAATGTCAAGTGCATGTGCAGTGTATCGAAGTTGGGTAAAGGCAATTCCATAGAATAAGAAAGGGATAAATAGTAGAATTGATAAATGTGTATCTATATATGGCAATAATGCAGTACATGCAGCTGTTGCTGCAAGAGAGAGTGTTGTTACCTGCCGCCCTGCTGTTAGAGCCGAAAGAATTTCTGCTTTAAGAACTTTATATTCTTCAAAACAAGCATTAAGATATGTCATAAGTTGGTGTTGTGTATGCGATTGAGTCACTCTGCGCTCTCCATTCTATGAAACGAACCCTGTTTGATACGATCTATCGGCCATTGAGCCGTCGCCAAATACGTATAGTTACATACTCAATACTTATGACGAGTTAATAGGCCATAATAGCAACGGCACTAACTGTGCCCTATCATGCTTGACGCTGGCATTCACTCAGTTTTGCAGAACGATGCGTAGCTAGTATTGACCATTATAATGCGCAAAAATACGTATCCGTCGCGGGCATAAAGTGTTTATTTGACGCGCTATGTGTGCAAGCTATGCTGTATCCCGAGATCAATGATGTTGTGGCACAGTTGCAGTTTTAATCGAAATCGACCAGCGCACGCCATTCTTGGGCCGTTCTGTAGCAAACTAAACGATCACATTGTTTCCGTATGCCTGTTCTTTTAAATGACAGAGATTGTTACTCCCAGCGTTGGCTGAACTGCCAAGCAATGCGTAAATCTGTGCCATCGGGCCGACAGATATACGTAACGCATGTTTCCGTTTAGTCTGTTCTGTAGCGATAAAACCTCGAAGAACTCACGACAGCATAACTCCTACCGTAGAGACATGAGCTTTTTGAGATTATTTTTACCACTTTTTAATCCTACCGTATACCAGTCCCAAAATCATACACTGATACCTGAGCGATTAATTCATTGGCTTGGTTAATATGGCCTAAAGCCGCAGCGCTAGTTGCGATCGACATAAAGATTTTTGAACAATTCTTTCTATCCTTGATTGTATAAGCACTTGTAATAGCTTGAGCGATTAATTCATTGGCTTGGTTAATATGGCCTAAAGCCGCAGCGCTAGTTGCAAGAGTTGCAAGTATTTCAGCTTGACTCTTGTTATCAGTATATTGGACTGGTGCAGAAGCTAAGATTATCAATCTATTGATGTATTTGAATTGTCCTAACGTGCTTGCAGTTATGGAAAGGGATGCATAAGCTTTAGATCGCTTCAGTGGACTGTCAATAGACTGGATAATTTGGAGGGCGTAGTCAATATTATTTTTATTACCAGCCGCAATTGCAATCGTCACAAGAAGATCCTCGTTCTTCCATGGACTATCAATAGACTGGGCAATTTGGAAGGAACGATTAAGATCGTCTATATTTACTAATGTGATGGCGATAACGCGAAATGCCTCGCTGCGCTCAAGATCATTTACAAGACAATAGGAGCTGGAAATAGCCTGCTCTATTAAAGGACTGGCATAGGGTATATCATTAAGAGATATAGCAGTATTCGCAACAGAAATAAGGGTCTTTATTCGATTGAACAGCGGAATACCTAGTGCTACCTGTTGTACACGGACGAGGGTAGCCTTTCGTTGATAAGTGTCATAATATTGAATAAGGCTGCCCCAAAGATTGATTTGGTGTTCTGGGTTAGAGCACAATTCAATCCGTTCTAAGGCTTCCTGGATTTGACCAAGCATCGCAAGGACAACAAATAGGTCATTCGGCCACTGATCAATGCGACTCACTAAACTCTGTCCGCAACAAACTATATTTCCACAGGCGCGGCAGGTTCCGAATATGTTCCTCATCCGACTTCCCCGCCGTGATCGCACTCTCCCGCCCCCGATCCAAATCGAGGGCATAGAGCCGCGTACTCGGATCAAAGCGGGTTTTCTGTTCGCCATAGTCGCCCGCATCCAAGACCCGCCAGAGCGTTGGCCAGTTTTCAGCCAAGAAGAGATGCGTTACATAATGATACCGCGCATAGACCCGCCGTGCCTGTTCAATGGGATCACGATCATCAGCCCAAATGCTATCGAGATCAATGGCACACCAGTCGGCCAACCGTTGCTGACAGCGTTTCACCTCACGATCATTGAACACCGAAGCCGTCAAATAATCGCGAAAGAGCAGGTGATGCAGGGCAACCCGCTGATCAACACCCTGACTGACCAAACCACCTAAGATCCATACCGCATCCTGCATGGTGTCGTGGTCGTGTCCCAGCAAATCACCTAACACATCCAGCCGCAATGGTTCTTGGGCCACCAGCAACAGTGCCAGCATCGGCTTCCAAATCGTTGGCCACCGATGCTCAGAACGATTTTTAATCCGTTCCAACGTAATTCCAAAGAGGTTGCTTGGATTCTGCTCAATCTGTCGAATCAAGCTGGTCGCATCGGCCATGGATTGATCGCGCATCCTATCCACAGCCAAGTGGACAAATAGCGCATTCCCCTTGAGGGCGGTATAGAGGTCATGCAGGAGTCCATCTGCCATGGCAGGCTGAACGGATCGCCACACCGCCAACGCATCGGCTTCGTTGAGTGGCGGTAAATCATAATCAGCCCGATGCCGAATGTCGAGCGGTTTCAAGGTCTCATCAGGCCGTGAGCCAAGCACGATCACGATGCCTGGGGGCGGTTGCGGCGGCAAGAACGACAAATCACGCGACCCGTCGATCTCTGGTTGCAGTTGATCGAGGCCATCCAAATAGATTGTTTCCTCGATGCTGTGTTTGGATAATTCGTCAAGAATCCGCGCAAATTCCCCCTTCATCGCCGGATAGCTCTCTTCCGGAAAGTACGAAACCGTCAGTCCATGCTTCAGAATCAATTGGGCCACCACCGCGCGGAGCAAGCCTACTTGATATTCGCGTCCTGTCGTGAGGGCAATAAAGTGATGGGGTGTTTGAGTAATCCCCGCCTCCTGAATCAGCTTGGCAATGGTGCTGCTCTTGCCTTCGCCTGCCGCTGCCTTGATCAAGACATAGCCCCCTGTGGGCCGCATCGCCGTAATCTGCTCACGAATCGCCGCCAGTTCGTTGACGCGACCGACGAAGCCCTGAAGGCGCAGCGTGAGCAACCGATCACTTTCGATTTGTTGTGCCGCATGCCGAACCCGCGCCAATGTTTTTTCCTGTTCATGGGTTCTGAGGGCGCTGGCCAAGAGGGCATCAAAGCGGGCATCCGGAATCGGAATCGTGACTTGGACGAGATGGCCGCCCACCTGATTCCCAATCGCCAAGTTCGCCTGGTGCGCATGGGTATCGCCGTCCATCCTGATCGTGACCGGAACGCCATTGAGGGTGGCGGGTCGCTGGGCAAGCGCGTGCTGAATCGCCGTGGCTAACGCCAAAGGATCGTGATTGGGTAGCTTGTCTTGGAAAGCGGCAATCAACGCGGCCACCGGATCAGGGGATGGGTTTGGCTGCCCATAGTGCTCGATGAGATAGCAAAGATAGTCCCGCTCATCGGGGGTGAGGCGCTGCGCCACCAGATCAGCAAGGCCGCGCGTAATCG
This sequence comes from uncultured Chloroflexia bacterium, assembly GCA_963767035.1. GTDB lineage: Bacteria > Chloroflexota > Chloroflexia > Chloroflexales > Herpetosiphonaceae > Herpetosiphon. The sequence goes on from CAVYBW010000001.1 coordinate 700,133, forward strand.
ACGCACGATGCGCTGATTTCAGAGTCGGTTCATCCAGCAGAGCTTCAAGGGCAAGACGCAGGGCACGATCATCCATGGCACGATCCTTCAGGGCTGGCAGGTGTGTTCTCTTATCCTAGCAAAGCAATGGTTCCGATGCAAGCGATTGCTCACGGTTTGTTCGTGATGTGACACGGCGCACGAATAGGAGCAGTGCGAGTCCTTAATTGACGCGATTCGCGCCGATTAACCAGCAAGCACTAAGGATAGCCTAGCCCGTGCACGTCACTCAAAAGAAAAGTCGTTGAGCTGATCCAGATCCGTTATCGATCCATCGAGAAGCGCTTGAATAAGGCGTGCGGCACCGATTCGTGTCTTTTAGGGCCATTTGTCGATGCATATCTGCGAATACTGATGAGCGGATACCATGATGCACCAATTTGGCCAATCGATATCTGCTCATGCTCAGTCAAAAGGGCAACAATCGATGTCTGCTCATCCTTTTTGATCGATCTTCGGTATGGATTAATGCTCATTTTTACGCAGTATGGAATATGACCTTTAAAAACACGAATCGTTTCCCTATCCCCTTAAGAAAGACTCCTTGCGACACTCTACTGCCGATACACCGTGTTATCCGGTGTTGAGCACCTGCCTGAGACGGCAAAGCGGCAACCAGAAACGTCAGCAGGAGGCCCGCATGGAATGGAACCTACATCGGAGGCAAACACTACGCTAGAGGGTCCTCATCTACGCCTCGAAAAATATCAACGACGGGCTTATGATCAAATCCAACAAGCTGATCTGAGAGATACGAGAATTCATCAAGTGAAAGTCCTCCATGCATATATAACCCTGCAAAATACCCATCCCAGACCGCACTTTGGCGTTCGTTAAATGGGTTACCATACTGATAAAGGCTTGCATGCAGACGACCTTCCAGTTCCGCAACCCATTGATATGTATCATTAACCGCAATGACCGTGATTTGATCGCCAGAACACAATACATCATCACCAGGTACGTCCTTGATAGGTGGTAATTGATGGAGAAGGTACGTATATTCTCCTTCTGAGATAATTGTATATTGATACAATCCGATAAGATATCCTCTCCATGCGAGGATGTTTATGTCGGTAACTCCTTGTCCATAACGAATCCGAAACGCAGTAATTTCATTATTCAGTTGTTGCACGAATGGATTAATCATCGAGTAGTATCCTTATTTCGATTAAGGATTAGGATTATAGAGCATAGAAACATCAAATGGATCGCCAAGAACTCGAATGTGTTGCATTCGATTGAGGCCATTTAAGGGTCCCATATCCATTCGGCGAAAAACGGCCCCAGCATTCATGTTTAATGGTGTGGCGTTCGGTAGCACGAATCGTGGGGTTGTGATGAAAATCGAAAGCGTTGTTAATGAGCAAATGTGCAAAAAACGGTATGTTCAGTCTGCGGCTGACCGCACGCATGGTGGTCAATGGGATCAAATTCCAGTATCGTGAAGGATAGTGGATACCATGAAAAGACCCATGATTGATTATTCAGTTAATCAATTGTGGGTTTTTCAACAGCACCCTTTTCGTGATCCAGCAAGCGGACGCTGTTTTGATGTGGTCACGCTTGTCCATTCAAGCGTGACCACCGCGTGATCCCGCCTGTATCATCCATCCCGTGGTCGCGGCGACCGGATATTGCAGCGAACCCCCGCCGCTAACAAGGCGTGTTGCTGATCATGCAGGGCGAGGTCATCGGGTGGAAATTGGAAATCAATGGCGTGCAGCTGCGGCATGCGATGCAGCCAGTCAGGAAAGACGCGCAGCGGATTTGCCGTGATATCGATCGTGTGCAACCGTGGCAGGTCGCGCAGGGCTTCCGTGAGGACGGCAAGTTCATTATATTCCAAGTTCAGCCATTCGAGATGGTTCAGTTCCCGAATCCAGTCGGGCAGTTCAACCAGCCCATTAAAACTGAGATCCAGCGTTTGGAGGTGGGTGCACGATCGAAGCTGGCCTGGCACCTCATTTAAACAATTTCTCAAGGAAAGATGCTTCAGCTGCGTCAGCGGCTGAAGCAATGCGGTTAAATCGACCTCGCACGGCCCCCCGATAGAACACGTTTGCAGCATGGGCTTAAACGCACGGCCCCCCGAAACATGGCAGCGAACAGATGTTCTTCTTTGGTATTCTTCTGCGAACGGCTCATCCAAGGAATCCTCGATCATTGCGTGTTCACCCTCGGGATCAGGTAGCTGATCGGCGGCACTTTACCGATAGGCCAAGACGGCTGCCACCGAAGCCAGAATCGGTGCTGGAAGCACCTCGGGGAGCGTCACGGTAAAGCGCCGTTGTTTGGCTTTGAAATAGCCCAAGAGCAGGATAAAGAAGGCTTGGAGCGGTGGCTCCGTGAAGGTTTTCATGAGGACCCGTTCGGGTGGAGTCGGCGTAAAATAGCCCTCGCGCTCCTCGTGCGTAAAGATAGGCCGATCATACAGTGCGGCCCGATCCTGCGGATCAAGGACGCGCAGCCGTTTCTTGTCGGCTGATGATGGTGGCATCGTGGACGATCCTTATGATTGGCCTTCAAGTGGATGTCCCGCAAGAATCCATGCTTGTTTGCCACCTTGGTAATGGAAGACCTGCCGGTAGCCAAGCTGGACAAGCCGCGTGGCGACGTGCTGGGCTGTTCCACACGCATGGTTGGAGCAATACACGGCAATGACCGCCGCTTTGTCTGGCAGGAGCATTGGGGCTAGGCGCACGATCTGATCGGCAGGAATATTGACCGCGCCCGGCAAATGCGCTGCCTGATAGTGCATCAAGGGCAGCGCTTCAACGAGGATGAGCGGCGGGTCCGCCGTCTGAAGACGCACCACCTCATCCGTCGTAAGGATCGGAATTGGGGTGGTGATCGGGCGTTGCGTGGTGAGATTCACCGGAATCATGGGCGACCTCCTTGTGGGCATACACCACCAGCAGTGGTGGTCATCATAGACGTGACGACCAGACCTTACTCCGTGAAGTCCGGGTTAAGTCAAGCCCATGCTGCGCCACCCATTGCGTATGACGCTCGCGTCCTCCCATGGTGCTCCTGCCTACTGATCGTCGTGGGGGGCACACAGCGTGAACCCATCGGTTGCACAGGCGGTCATACTGGAACACGAACATGCCAGTGTCTGCATCAGCATCTGTTCCATGGTCTGAAGATGCGTCATGCGCGTCCGAATTTCGGTCAATTTCTCAGCCGCAAGCATTGCCCAGCGTGCCGAGGGAGGCGTCGCCGGATCAAACCCATGCACGATGGTATGGATCTCCGTTAAGGTAAAGCCGGCCTGTTGGGCGGCATGAATAAGCTGAAGCAGCGGTACAATGTCCGCAGCATAGCGGCGTTGCCCACTGCGCAGCGTTGGCCGTGGGATGAGTCCAATTCGCTCATAGTAGCGAATGGCCAAGGTGCGGATGCCCAGGGTTGCCGCAACCGCACCAATCGTTAATGATGTCGTAGGGAGTGTCATGGTCATGAAAATTGCTCCTTGACTTAAACCTGAGTTGAAGGTCTATGCTCCCTCCATTGTACCGCGTACCACGGGTGTATCAGCGTATGGAGGGTTTCTATGCTTCGTTTAATGAAGGATTGTATGAATAGTCGGGTTGGACGCATCATGCTCGGGTTGCTGGTCACGGTGCTTGTCGCCAGCGTGCTCTGGAACGATGGTCTGCCGCTGATTGCCGGGATTGCTGGCGGCACGTTGGGAACCGCCTCCATTCTGCTCGGGCTGGCCTGCTTGATCCCCTGCCTCATTCCCCTCGCCTTCCTGCGCCGGAAGGCCCGTCCTGCAACACCGGCATCGGTGACGAACGCAGCCTGTGGCTGTGGGGATGGCCAATGCGCAAGCGGCACGGATGGGCAGTAAGCGCTCGGTCGTATGCATCGAACGCACGCTGGATGGGTGGCCTGTGGCGCATGTGTCCACGGTCACCTATCCAGCGTGCGTCCTCATCACGGTCTCGTCGCCCGATGGGCGATCAGCGCTTGGATTGACGTCCCTCATCGCTGGATATCCCCTGCCGATGAACGAGGAGACTCGGTCGGTGCAAGCATGCCCTCCAGGCCCGCTATGAGCACGGCTTTTACGCCGGACGCTCCCGTAATGCGTAACCAGAGCGGGCCAGAGTCTGGGGCAACATCAAGCTGGAAATGAAAAAAGGGACAGCAGCGGCGTTCCTGGGCAATGAAGGCAGTTACCTCGTCATAGACATCCGCCGCAAAGCGAAAGGCGAGGCCATCGGGCAACGCGTGCGACTCCTGGACCATGGTTTGAAACAGGACGCTCCCGGCGGTCAGATGCGTCAGACGGTGGGCCGGGTCAATGGCGAGGAGATTACACGCGAGTGGAATCGCGGGTGTGCTCGTTTGATCAGGCGGTACGGGGTCCATACGGCCTCCTCACAACGGATGGTTCAGTCCCGAGCAGGGACAGCGTGAGCATAGCACTTCAAGTACGGTTTAAGTCAAGCAGGAGATTCTCCATGGCGGTGACACGATCAATCCTCCTCTTTGTCCTGGCGGGGCTGGCCGAAATTGGTGGCGGCTATTTGATGTGGATCTGGCTGCGTGCCGATCGCCCTGTGTGGGTTGGTCTGCTGGGTGGCCTCATCCTCGTCCTCTATGGGGTGCTCCCGACGTTCCAACCCACGACCCTCGACTTTGGGAAGGTCTATGCCGCCTATGGCGGCGTGTTTATCGGCCTCTCGCTCGTGTGGGGCTGGGCCGTTGATGGCGTTCGGCCGGATGCGCCGAGTCTCTGGGGTGCCGGTATTGCGCTGTTGGGCGCCGGCATCATTGTCTACTGGCCACGCTAAAGGACGCATCCTCACGGGGCAGACAGCGCAAGAGGCACAAATCCTGTGATAAGAACCATTATCACAGGATTTGTGCTATACTTCCCCTTCATATGAGCGTCGTATCGATCCTACCGACGTAGCCAAAACCCATCGTTATCACAGGAATACGCGGAGCTGCCGATGTCACCCTCACGAATCCCAGCGTCTCACCCCATGACCGATTTGATCGCCGCCTTTCTGACCGACTTGGCCAACGCCGATCGCTCCGTCCACACCCAGCGAGCCTATGCCACCGAACTCCGTCGGCTAACAGCGTTCCATGCTGGCTCGATTACCACGATCACGCCGACCATCCTCCGGATCTTCTTCGCGCAGCACAGTCACCTCAAGCCCGCCAGCCGCGCCCGCATGCACGCCGCCCTGACCCGTTTCTTCCGCTGGGCTGAGCAGCATGACTTGATTCCAACGAACCCGATGACGCGGATCGAGTCGGTTCGCGTCGAGACACCGTTGCCACGCCCACGGCCACGGGCCGAGGTCGAAGCGGTCTTGGCGGCGATTCCGGCGAGTAATCGGCGGGATCACCTGCTCTTTCGGTTGCTGCTGGAGCTGGGCTTACGGGTGCGTGAAGTCTTGACGCTCGCGGTCGAAGATCTCAGTCTCGAGCAGGATAACGAACGACTCACCGTGCTGGGGAAAGGGGGCAAACGCCGGACACTCCTGCTCGATGATCCCAAACTGGTCAAGCGCATGAAGACCTACCTTCAGCAGATGGGTATTCGTCATGGGTTGCTCTTTCGCGCCGTCAAAAATGGCGACGGCGGACCGCTCCGGTATCAGTCGATTCAAGAACGCTGGGCCGCCTACTGCGCAACTGCTGGCGTATACTGCACGCTCCATCAGCTGCGCCATACCCATGCCAGCGAACTCGTCACCGATGGGGTAAGCCTCGCCACCGTGCGCAAGCGCCTCGGCCACGCGAACATCCAGACGACCTTGCGTTACGCGGAGCAAGCCGATGCCACCAGTGATGCGGAAATTCGGCAGTGGCGGCGGAAGAAACGTTGACGCAGCCGCGGTACACGGTCGAACACCGTCAAACAGCACGCGATCGGGGCACCCTGTGGTACCGTCCCATCGACGTGCGTGCTCCCCATTCATTGACGAACGATATCCGCCCACATCGCATGGCCAATGGAGGAATGTGCTCCGATGCCACCATCATCAGCCGACAATAAACGACTTCGCGTCCTTGATCCGCAGGATCGGGCCGCAATCTATGATCGACCCATATTTACCACGGAGGAGCGCGAGGGGTATTTTACGCCGACTCCACCCGAACGGGTGCTCATGGAAACCTTCACGGAGCCACCACTGCAAGCCTTTTTTATCCTGCTCTTAGGCTATTTCAAAGCCAAACAACGGCTCTTTACCGTGACGCTTGTCGAGGTGCTTCCTGATCTGCACTGGATCAGCGATCATCTTGATCTGGGGGTCGCCCCCGAAGCGTTTCGTATCCCGCATGCGAAAACAATCCATCAGCAACGGAAGCACATCCTGACCTTTACGGGCTATCGCCGCTGTCAGCCTGCCGATCGCCAGCAGGCATTCCACATTGCCCTCCAAGCAGCCCGGGTGAGTCCGAAGGTTCCCTATCTCTTACGCATCCTGCTGCGCCATTTCGCCACCGCGAAGATCATCGTGCCTGCCTACACTACCCTCCAAGAACAGCTCATTGGCAAAGCGCTCACCGCCGAAGAACAACGGCTCGAGACGCTGCTGACCCAGCACCTTACCCCGGCGGATCGGGACCAGCTCGCGCTGCTCTTTGATCGGGATGCTGGGCGCTATCGGGTGACCTTGCTCCGTCAGGTTCCCCGCACCTTAGGCCCACGCGCCCTCGCCCGCGAGCGCAAGCGGGCGGCCCAATTGCACCCCTTGGATGCGATTGCGCTCCGTATCCTGCCCCTGCTTGCGCTGTCCCCCGATGCCCAGATCGCCTATGCGGGCATGGTCAGCTACTATGGGGCGGCAGGACTCCATCGCTTGACCACGGATCTGGTCAATGTCTACCTGCTCTGTTTTATCCGGCAGCGCACCCGTCGCCTGCATGATCATCTCTTGAGTGGCGTGATGCGCGAAGTCAAAGCCTTTCATGATGATGCCAAGGCCAACGCGCAAGAACGCGTGGTCGCCTATCGCCTGCAACGATCACGGGATATGGCCCAAGCGGGTCGTATCCTTCAGCTCTTTACCACCAATGCGGTTGCCGCCACGACCCCGTTTGTCCATGTCCAAGCCCAGGCCTTTGCCATGCTCGACCGGGATCGCCTCGACCACATTGCCCACTACATCGCCACCGGGGCGGACTGTGATGAAACCGCCTTCTTTTGGGAGCGCATTGACGCTCGCGCCACCACGATCAAGCGGCGACTCCGTCGCCTGCTCGCCGGGATCACCCTCGTTGCCCCGTATGGGCATTCGCCCTTGCTTGATGCCGTCCACCATATGCAACGGCTCGGAACGGGCGACCGATCGTTCACCAAGGCACATGCCAAAACCCTGCCAACCCGCTGGATTCCCGTGCGGTTCAAACGCTATCTCTACGCCCAACCCTCCACGGACACCGCCCGCCTGCTCTTGGATCGCTATGAGGCACTGCTCTATCTGCACCTGCGTACCGCCCTTGAAGCAGGGGAACTGGTCTGTCCCGACAGCATTCGCTTTCGCAGTCTTGAGGATGTATTTGATCCCCCTTGCCGAATGGCAGGCCAACAAAGCGGCATTGATCGCTGAAACCAACCTGCCAACCCTTCGGTTGCCCATTCGCGAGCATCTCACCGACCTTGAACAGGAGCTGGAAGCCCAGTTTGCGCGGGTGAACGGGCGCATTGCGGCGGGCGAGAATCCCGCGATTCAGATCACCCAGCATGGCACCACCCGCACGTGGACACTCACCACCCCACCACCACGCGAACAGCCCAATCACCGCATCTATGAGCGCTTGCCCCAAGCCTCGCTCATCCAGGTCTTGGCTGCCGTCCACGCCGCCTGTTCATGCACGACTTCGACCATATGCTGGGGCGTGCGCATCATCAGCGTGACGACCGGGTGGTCATGGCCTGTCTGATTGCCTGGGGAACGAACGTGGGCTTGCACCGCATGGGCGAAATGTCCGATATTCCTCCCAGCACCCTGGTGCGTGCCTCTGGCAACTACCTGCGACTCGAGACCTTGCAGGCTGCCAGTACCCGCATCATCAATACCCTTGCGGCAATGCCGTTGTTTCGCGCCTATGATATTGATGGTCAGCGCCATTCCAGCAGCGATGGCCAGAAGTTCACGGTGGCCATTGATACGCTCAAAGCGCAGCATTCTCCCCGCTATTTTGGCATGGGCAAAGGCGTGGTTGCCGATACCCTGGTCCTCAATCATGTCCCCGTCAACACCCTCTTGATCAGCGCCCATGACCCGGAAAGCGATGATGTCTTTGATCTCTTGTACAACAATCCCACGACGCTTCAATCAACGATCCACTCGACCGATACCCATGGAACAAATCGGGTCAATTTTGCGATTCTCTCGCTGTTTGGCCATCGCTTTGCCCCCCGCTATGCCAATGTCCAAGAGCGCATGCGCACCAGCGTGTATGGCTTTCAGCCACCCGCCGCCTATGGGGATGACGCCTTGTTCCGGCCTGTCCGCAAACTGAATACCGATCTGATCATCAGCGAGTGGGATGCCATCGCAACGCATCATGGTCCTCCCTGTCCCGAAAAACGATCAGTCAACGCATGCTCATCGCAAAATTGAGTGCATCGAAACGGCGGAATCGCACGCTGCAAGCCCTGTGGGAGTATGACCACATCTTCCGCAGTTGCTATCTCTTGGAGTTTGTTGATTCCCCGCGCTTACGGCAAAACGTCCAGCAAGCGCTCAATCGTGGGGAGCAATATCACCACCTCAAGCGTGCCTTAACGGCGGGGAATATCGGCAAGTTGCGCTATGGAACCGACGAGGAACAAGCGTTGTGGAATGAGGCCTGTCGGCTGTTGGTAAATGCCATTCTGCTCTATAATATGCAGATTTTACAGCAGGCCATTGATACCAAAACCGCCATTGGTATGCTCGCAGACAGTGCCTTTTTACGCACGGTCTCCCCCGTCGCATGGCATCATATCAATTTTGGCGGACGGCTCACCTTTTTTGCCGATCTGCTCCCAGCGCCCATTCTGGCCTCAGTGGCAGCCGTCTTGGCCTATCGGCAAAGCGCCGCCGATCAGCCACCTGATCCCGAGGACGAATATGCGATGATCGCGGATTCCTTGGATGATCCGTTCGCAAAAGAAGAATAAAAAAAAGAACACCTGTTCGCTGCCATGTTCGGGGGGCCGTGCGCTTAAGCCCTAATAGTGCAGCGACGATACGCACCGTTGTCTCAGACGTGTCAAAAATACGTATACTGTGCTGTTTCGCAAGGTCGTCACCCGATTCACGCACCTCGTGCATGCCCCCTTGCCGCACGAGATGCCACGCGGTACGATGCCGGTCATATCATTCATTCGCTTGCTTGGAGGCTTGCTATGACCGCCGCCGCGTTTGCCGATCGGCTGACGTTGTATGACCGTTTGCACGCGTTTCCGTCCGCTACCAATGCTGAGCATGCCGCCGCTATCGGGCGGTGTCGCCGCTGGGTTGCCAAATGGAAAACCCGCATTGGATCGCCACCCCATCCTGACCCGTTGGTCGCCTGCCGCTCGCGCTCCTGGCGCGTCACCACCCACCGCCGTCTCCCACACCACACGTTGTTGCCCGCATTCTCCACTTCCGCGATACCCTCCCCGACCAGTTTCACCGCACCGTTGGCCCTAAAACCATCGCCTACTATCTCCAGCACGATTCGGAACGCACCGACGATCCACTGCCCCGCTCGACCGCCACGATTTGGAAGATTTTGCGCCAGCATCAACGCATTCACACCCCGCCCCGCCGCCAACGCCAACCCCTCCAGCCCCCTGCGCCGTGGACGGAACTCGAACTCGATTTCACCGATATTCCCTCAATCATGCCTGATCCCGAGGGTAAACGCCAGCATGCGGGCGAAGTCTTCAATTGGATCGATGTGGGGACAGCTCGACCACTGGCGATGATCGCGGATGGCGCTTTTTCGATGGAGCGGGCGATTCGGGTGCGTGCTGCGGTCGTCCTCCGCCACGGCATTCCGCCGCTCTGTCCGCTATGACCGTGATCCCCGTTTCGTTGGGACACAAGTCGATGATTTCCCCTCGCTATGGGAACGCTTCTGGCTGTGCCTCGGAACAACCGTGGATTGTTGTCCCCCCGGTCGACCCGATTAAAACCATCGGTTGAACGCTTTCATGCAACCCTCAAAACCGAATGTTTACGGCCTGCGTGGCCCACCATCATTCCCGATGCGCAAGCGGCCATTGATGCCTGGGAGCCGTGGTATCGCGATGAACGACCCCATCAGGGCCGTGCCTGCCAGAACCAGCCACCAGCGGTGGTGTATCCTGACCCACCCGCGTGGCCGCCGGTTCCCGCCACCCTTGATCCCAATCGCTGGGTTGCGCAGCTGCATGGAAAAACGTGGGTGCGGCGCGTCTCGACCCAAGGCAGCATCGCGATTGGCGGCAATGACTACGACGTCAGTCGGACGCTGGCGGGACAGGAGGTGGTGGTGCGGATGGATGCCCCAACGCAGGAACTGGTGGTGTACCACGCGGAACACGAATACCGCCGTCGCCGCCTCCGCAATCTGATTACGACCGACCTTCCGTTCGAGCAGTTCATCGACCAGGTGTGCGCGGCGGCACGGGGTGAGGATGCGCGTATCCGCGATCGCCAGCGTCGTCGTCGGTAAGGATTGGGGACAACCACAGCGCTGCTGGGTGCCGCTCACCGTCTGTGGGAGCGGCGTTGCGGCGTGGGCAACCGCAGGATTCAGCACATGGGGGCAAGGGGCATGCACGAGGTGCGTGAATCGGGTGACGACCTTGCGAAACAGCACATATACCCATTCCTGATGTCAGTTTCTTCCTAATTCTGTGTCAGATTAGGGTTCTTTTTGTACTTTTTTGACAAATCCCTCCAACGTCTTAGATGCTATTCTGACATATTTTCACAAAAATGGTTGTTTTATGACATTTACTTTTAATCCACGAGGACATTGGTAGGAGACATACGGAGCCTTATCCATGTTAATATGAGCTGGACATGACCTAGTTACCTATCTAGTATAGTCTTGAAGTTTCAGTCAGAGCCTATTGAAAAACCGCTCTAATCAACTGAGGCAATACCGTGTCAGCACTACCCGCCAGTGAAAAAGTTGCAATACCCCTCAAAGGACTATCAGGGTTAATCTCAATCACGGTTTTTTTGCGCCGTAAGGCTCGATGTGGCAATGAAGCAATTGGCTCAACAATTGCCGAAGTGCCAATGACCAAGGCCACATCGCTTGTATCAAAAGCATGCCTAGCAGCTTGCAAGATGGTTGAATCCAACAATTCGCCAAACCACACAATAGCGGGTCGCAGCGGTGCACTACAAGTAGGGCAGATGGGCTGCTCGGCATTCCACGTTTCAACTAGGTTGCCTTCACTCGAACAGATTGTTCGGGCCAAACTGCCATGCACCTCATAAACTTGGCTTGAGCCAGCCCGTTGATGCAAACTATCAATATTTTGGGTAAATAGCTGAAATTGTGGAATTAAGTGCTCCAACTGTACCAAGGCATAATGGCCTGCATTTGGTTGGGCTGTTTCACATTGGTATTTCATGGCTTGATACATTTGAAAAACCCCAACGGGATCGCGCTCAAAGCCCGCAAAAGTTGCAACTTTATCAGGGTCATAGGCCGTCCAACGTGCGTCAGCAGCAGCACTACGATAGGTCGGAATTCCACTAGGGGCCGAGATTCCCGATCCCGTTAACGCTACTAACGATTGAGCTTGTCGCAGAATTTGGATTAATTCGGAAGCAAATTCAGTCATTCATCTATCTCCTTGTACAGAATAATAAAAACTATTGTGCTATTTATCAAAATAGACTGTCTGATAGAAGGTGCGTATGGCTAACTCTGAGTTTATTGATGGCCATTTTCATCGCTCATATCGACCTGAAACAGACATGGCCGCTTGTATAATAACCATCACACCGCGTTATGAACTGTATAGTTTGGAATGAGAGCACAAAAAAGTAGTGTCACTTGTTCTGGCAGTGTTTATGACTCTAGCCAGCGTGACCAGATAATTGTCAAGGGTATAGAAACGCCTAAAAGTAAAACGGTCATCTACGGCGCAACTGTTGTTGGTATTAAATACAGGGATTAGTTAAGATCGATGCCTATAGGGCTAACTGACATTAATCCCTATTTTCGAAAAAGTGGTGTTTCTTCAAATAAACCGCCTACTGCTAGCAGGCGGTTTATCAGTAATCCATAGGGATAGATTTATAAAACTTAGACAAAAACAACTGGATTTGATTTATACAATGTATCAGTGGTTTTTACTTTTGACAACTTTAGATACTCAAATTTCTTTTAATTATCTAAGGTAATGGTTTCATTGTTCTATGGATAAGGAAATTAACTGTTTCATCAGAGATCGAGCCGTTATACCAAGCATACACATACGTAACAGCATCAGGATCAAGATCAAGAGCCATATAAAGATGGTCAGCCATTTCTCTATCCAAACCTAGGCTTTTAAGACTATGAAGGATTTCAGCTGGTTGATTACCATCATTGTGGAGAGAGATGATCAACTCTCGTATTGTCGAAGAGTCTATTGTGCTCATGAAAATCTCCTTTATTCAGTAAAATAAACAGTAACCCTGTAATATTCCTGACCTTCCTCAAGAGCTTCTAAGATGGTAACATTTGTATACCCATATTCTCGAAGCCACTGTCCAGTGAATGTTCCATTGGTTGCTGCCTCTTCTAAACTTGCACCTGGGTTTGATGTCATATAATTATTAAATCCAGCAAGATTATCTTTTTCAACCCAAGATCCACGAACTATATCGAAATCGCCATCGAAATATTCCATGATTTTATGAAATTGTTCTTTACCCCGTAGTCCAGGATAACGAGATCCATCATCACCCTTTGTTTGAAAATTCAAACGAAGTATTCGATCGCGATTATAGATGCGCCCTTGCGCATATAGCTGTCGATTATTAGGAGCAGATGCTTCGTACTCTTTATAATTATTGACCTCGCCCTTTTTTATTATAAGGTCACTTTGAGAACTTTCGCTATTACTTTGTTCCATCATTCATCATCAGCACATTAAGGTTCATCCCAGCCACACCAGCCTGAAATGCCGAGGTAGAATTGAGGACTTGGGCTGCGGTTGGGGCTACCCCGCCGCCAGCAAAGGCCAGCGTTGGCCCACTGCCACCACCACCTAATCCGCCAAGCCCCATACATGCGCCAAAGAGACTCAGGGAGACTTAAGCCCGTGACGGGATTTGGATTTTTCATAAAGGCATCCATGGCTAAGAAACTGCCAAGAATGCCAATGCCAGCTCCCACAATCGGGAACTGCGTCGAAACACCACCAACCAGTCCCTGAAACCGCCACATCTGTCCAATCTATCGCATCAAGAGACCCTTTCTGAACAAATTGGGATACAAAATTCATCCCAGCCCCAACCACAGCACCGACACAGAAGAGCATTAAGGTACCAATACAGCGTCCACTGGGATCAGTAAAGCGGGTGGGTTGGTTATGGGCATAGGCATAGGGATTCAGGGTTTGGGGATTGGTGATCATCCCATCCCATGGGTCACGGCTCAGGAAGCGACTCGCCGCCGGGTCATACCAGCGGGCGCGGAGATAGACTAAGCCACTGGCATCTTGCCATTCTCCCGCATAGCCCAGTCCCGCACTGGCGGTGCCGCCGATTTCGACCCCAAATGGGGTCCACTGCCGCGCTTGGATGACCGTTCCGCTATCGCTCAGGGTGCGGCGCACGGATCCAATGCTATCACTGATCAGCCAGCGACGACCACCCGGCCCAAGGCTATAGAGCACCCGCGCCGTCCCACCGCCCATCGGCGACCAGACATACCACGTTGTGCCGCTCGGTTGCTGGGTGCCGACCAATTGCGCATTCGGGGTCGTGGTATCCCACAGGAATCGCGTCGTTGCCCCGTTGGTCGTGCTGGCAACCAGCAAGCCATCGCCATTATAGGTGTAGGTACTGGTTATGCCACCCTGCGTGCGGCTCGTCAGGCGACCCAGGGCATCATAGGTAGCGGTTGCCGTCCCATCGTTGAGCACATTCCCCGCCGCATCATACGTCCAATCGGTCCGTTGATCCGCAGCCGTGTAACTCCATGGCCCACTCGTGCTGCCATTGCGCTGGCGCGTCAGCGGATTACCGACCCGATCATAGGTTGCCCCTTCCGTTTCATCGGCAACCAGTCCCCGCGCGGGCGTTCCATCGCCTGGTCGGCTGAGCGTCGCGGCCGTGAGGCGATTGAGGCCATCATACTGCAAGTTCCAGCCATCCAGCCGCTCATCCAGCACCATGGGGAGATATTGGCGGTAGGCTCCTGCGGGGAGCGGGAGTGTGGTGCCCGGACTGGATTGCCATTCGGTCATCGCTTCATGGCGACCGGCGGCGCTCAGAGTATAGCGCAGCCCAAACGTCGTCGTGGGGACAAGATCCTGCGGATGCTGGCGCTGTCCCCGCGTTGGACGATCCGTTCGGGATTGCGCTCCGGCCCGACCTTGGTCGATACCGATAACCTGACCCCGCGCATCATACGTCCATTGGAGTGTGAACGGTTGCCCAATCGGTTCAATGCTGGCCATGTGGCCATCAAGTGTATGGGTATAGTTAATATCCCGTGTGCCATCACGGTTGGTATCAATCGCGTTGATCAACCCATCCATCTCATAGCCATACCCCAACTGGGGGCCACCACTCGGATAGGTCAGTGCCACGCGTTGGTCGGTGGCATCATAGCCATACTGAAGACCACCAATGACGGGTTGGGTGGTGGTCGCAACGCGATCCGCCCGGTCATAGGTCCAGCTTGTTGTCCCACTCGCATCGGTCATCTGCGTGCGCCGACCACTGGCATCATACTGTATCGTGATGGCGGTCGCGAGACCAGGCGAACTGATCTGCGTCACCCGATCACGCAGGTCATAGGTGTAGCTGACGGCCATCCCACTGCCGCGCGGGTCGGTTTTCGTGCGCATCCGCCCACCCGTATCGTAGGTCATCGTGGTCGTGTGATTGGCGGCATCCTGCTGGGTGAGCACCAAGCCACGACTGTCATACTGCCAGCGGCGGGTATGCTGTTCCGCATCGGTTAGGCTACGGAGGTTGCCATGAACATCATATTGGGCGGTTGTGGTCACGGCGATCGGCGCAACGGGTCCGGTTGCATTCTCGACGACGGTCGTGACCCGATCATCGCCCCGATAGCCCAGCAGCGTGGTTTGCCCATCGGCATTCGTGGTGGCGATAGCACGGCCTCCGCGATCATACTGCGTAGTTGTGACGATCCCGAATTGGCCCGTGTTGTCGGCAGCAGCAACAGTCCGCACGACCCGTCCCACCGGATCAACGTGCGTGGCTACGAGATTCCGGAGCGGATCACTGGCATCAATGCCGGATTCATTCACCTGCCAGCGCACCTGGCCGGTTCCATCGGCCTGTTGACGGGTCGTGGCGCAGGTGATGGTGGTTGGCTCACAGGTGATGCCGATAAAATAATACGTTCGGCTGCGTTGCTGGTTGAGGCGATCATACGTAAAGGTCTCGCGGAACCCGCGTGGATTCCGTTGATCGACGACATTCCCTTCGGCATCATAGATCCACAGCTGCCGACGGTTGGTATCACTCTGGGTGGTATCCGTGGGATTGGGGGTATCACAGCCAGCAATGACGGGTTGCCCATTGGCCGTACACTGATCGACCTGCACGGTCATCCGGCCCAGCGGATCATAGCGATACACCGTCGTGCGCCGTGCCGTCAGATCCAGCATGGTTGTGACGGCTTCAGTTTGTCCGAGCGCCGTATACTGCGTCCATACCCGCAGATTGCGATCCGGTTGGCTGGGTGTAAAGGCATCACAGGTGCCCGTTAAGAGCGTTGCGGTTGCACCCGTACAATTGGTGACGGTTTCCATGACCTGTCCGACCGCATTGGAGCGATAGCGGGTGATGCGACCCATGGCATCTTGCTCGGCATAGGGGCGGTCATTGGCATCATACCAGCGCTGGGTGCTACGATTGACATCGGTTGCGCCGCTGATGGGCGCAGGATCAACGGCCGTGGTCACGCGGGTCACGCGGCCCCAGCTATCATAGGTATAGGCCGTTTTCAGATCCGCGAGCGGATCGCTGGCAGGCGCATAGATACCATCCTGATAGTCGGTAATCACGCTATCGACCAATCCCGCCGATGTATAGGCCGTGACCGTTTTACGATCAGCCGCATCTGGTCCAGGAACGCCATCCTGATAGCGCTCGATCACGGCGACGACCCGTCCGAGGGCATCATAGGCCGTGCGAGTACAGCGATTCAGCGGGTCACAGCTGATCGTGGCACGGGGTATCGCCGTATCATCGTAGGTATAGGTGGTGGTGAGATTGACATCACTTCGCCCCGTCAGCGGCTGCTGCGGATCATATTGCCGAATCACTTGCCATGGGCGACCCAACGCATCATAGGTGAACCGGGTCACCCGCTGAGTCATCCCCGTCCAGCGCCATCCAAGGCTGGAAT
Source organism: uncultured Chloroflexia bacterium (assembly GCA_963767035.1). GTDB lineage: Bacteria > Chloroflexota > Chloroflexia > Chloroflexales > Herpetosiphonaceae > Herpetosiphon. The sequence continues at coordinate 716,729 of CAVYBW010000001.1, forward strand.
CGAGCATGAGCGACCCCGTCACGATCCCCGTTTCGGTAATGAAGGTCGTGCGGCCAAAACTGTCATAGGCATAGAAGGTGGTACTGTTTTGATCGGGCCAGCGGGAATCATACGCGGGTGGGGTGGTTGGGAGCATGGCGGGAAAGCCTGCGGCGACCAAGCCCTTGGTACGCCATGCAACATGGCCCGCAGCGGTATAGCGTTGGGCGGTATAGGTTCCGAGGGGAGATCGCTCCCAGACCTGCCGCCCGCGGGGATCATAGCCATAGGTCGTGGTGAGATTGCGCTCAGCGGTTTGGGCGGCACATGGCCCCGTGAGACTGGGAACGCCCGCAGCATCCGTACAATTACGCACCACCATGGCGACGGTATCGTCCGGATTGTAGTTATAGCGGGTCACGGTTCCCCGCGCATCGGCAGTGGCACTCACGCGGCCCACCGCATCATACGTGGTCGTCGTGCTCGCACCAGCGGCATCGGTCACGGCGGTGATTTGGCCCCAGCTATTGTACGTATAGGTCGTGGTATGACCCAGCGGATCGGTGACCGCTTCGAGCCAATGCTTGCCGGGGTAACGTTGATCATAGGTATAGGTCGTGGTGCGACCCTGTGGGGTTGTCGGCGCAATTCCGGTGGTGACACTGGTTAACACATCACCCGGCCCATACTGATAGCGCGTTTCTCGCCCTAACGAATCGCGGACGATCGCTGGCTGATTGGGGGCAATTGTTTCGGTCGCTGCCCGATAGGTTGTGGTCACCCCCCCACCCGTTGCATCCGTCATCGAGGTCGCTTGGCCGCGCGCGTTCGTCGTTTGACGCAGCGTATTGCCATAGCGATCGGTGGTCGCCGTGCGGCTGAGGGTTACGGGGTCGAAGGTTGCTTGTTCGGTCGTGATCGTGCCGAGCGTGGTTTCATGACTAATATGATCCAAGGAGCCATCAGGACGGTACCAGTGTTTTTCCTGATAGACTCGATTTCCGTCACGCGTCGCCATGGTCGTTCCATCAGATGCATACTGATAGGTTGTTTCCACCCCATCACCACTCACTTGAGCGATGACCCGCCGTTGGGTGGGCGGTGGCCATGCGGTCAAGGCAGGAGCCGTAGCATACAACCATGCGGAGGGATGGCCAATGGGAAGACTGGCGGTGGTGGTTTCATAGACATTGGTCAGGGTGCGCACGTCGGCATGATCAATCGTGGTAATCAGGCCATCGGTCAGGCCATAGGTGGTGATCCGCCCCATGACATCGGTCACCGTGGTCAACATTCCATCCTGATAGCCATAGGTCACCGTTCGATTGAGCGGGTCGCGGACACTGGCAAGGCGGGCGTTGATGGCGTTCTCACCGGTATAGGTCAAGGCCAAAAAGCGTTGGCCACTGGCATCCGTGATGCGGTCAAGCAAGCCGGTATAGGGGCCGCTGGTGACATACTGATACTGCATACTCGCCCCACGACTGGTCGTGACCGTGGTCACCCGTCCGAGCAGATCGAAGCGATAGCGGGTCAGATCGGGAAGGGTCACGCTATAGCCACCTGCATCAGCCGTGAGGGTGGCGTAGACTCCGGGGAGGGGCACATAGGTTGATCCGGATTGCCGAAAGGTATAGTGATTCCCCGACGGGCTGATCAGACTGATTTGATTGGCGACCCCAAGTGGACTGCTTGGTAAAACGAGGCGAAGTTGGAAGGGATGCGTCCAGCCGGGGCCAAGGACGGAGGTCTCGGTCAGGGCTTGGCTATTATACGACCGCGTCCACGTCAGTGGCTCAGCATCGGTTGGGATAGTCAGGTCGGTTTCGCGATGGAGAAAATTCCCAGAGGCCGTATTGACCGGATCGCCCGCCACGACTTGGTAGGATGCGGGAGAACAGCCAAATTCACAGGAGCCTTTGTTGCGTAATTGGGTTGCGGGAACGCCCACATACAGCGGCCAAATGGCTTGAATATAGGCGGGTTCGTGCCATCCCTCCCATGAGTTTTCCCCAAAGGCAAACATAAAGGAGACCAGATAGGCACCATCCGTGATTGGTCGGGTGGGATTGAGCAGTTGATTATTCCAGCTCGTTGCGAAACTGGCGGTCGCGGTACTCGGATCAAAGCCAGCGGTGGGGTGTTGCAAGGTCATGATATGCTGGCCCGCAGGCGTATACAGATCATAGGTATAGCCGAGGATGGGCATCGCTGGCTGACCCTGTGGATTCCGCGTGGGCGGGGTTGCCTGGAACCGCGTGGTCAAGGTGGTGGGGGTGGCGCGATTAATCGGATTGGGACTGGCTTCATAGTCGGTGACGGTTAAGTTAATCATCACGCTATCGGGCGGGGTAGCGGTCATGCCCGTGGTACTCGTTACCACGGCTCGCCATATTCCAGGATAGCGTTTGAGATCAAGCGCGTCAATATTAAGGGGAGCGAGAGGTCGCACAGGGGTTGACCGTCGCCATACAGTTCTGGTCGAAGGGAAACTCATTCCCGTTATTCCAGCGAGCGGTAAAGAGGAGCGTCCCGTTCTGAACGCCGCGATAGGTCATCGTGACGCGGCCAAACTCGATGGTTGGCACGGTGCTGGTCGGGGTCGCACTCCGATACCAGGTGGTTGTCCACGTGGTGGCGTTGGGGACCCAGCTGGCAAGCTGATCCGTAGGGCGGAGACAAATGACAATGCCGACCGAGCGATCAGTCTGGAAAAAGCGCCGTTGGTGGCCAACACCAAGCGGATCATGCGACCAATCGACATTGCTCGGATTCAGAAATTCATACCGGTTGGTCGCATCCCGTTGCCACCATGCTCGGGGATTCGCCGCATCACCCATACACGAACTCACATCCTGTGGCCCCAATGAGCGGGATTTCCCTTGGTCGATGTCGCCGTCTAAGGAGATTGGACCGGTTGGCGATGGTGTAATGGCAGGATCGGTATTACGGGCCAACAATGGGCCAAACGGCGATGGGGAGGTCGTCGTCAGGGGAATGGTGGGCCGCTGGGTGGTCGTATCCACAAGCGGGAGGGCGACGGGCGGCAAATCAGGCAACGGCGGCAGCTCGTCGTTCAGGGTGATCGGGGCCGTTGCTGTCTGCGGCTGCGCATTGGCGGGCAAGGTCGGACGCACGGCGGAATGTGTCAAGCACGGTGAAACAGATGACAACGGAGCAAACGGGCGATTAAAGAAGGTGGTTATTCGCGCAATGGAGACTCCATCGACGGATCAGCGGGCCCGACTGGGCGGTTAATCCACACGGCCTGCGGCACACGCGGCGGGCGCGGTGTTCCCCGCACAAAGCGTTCGGGGTGGGCCGCATAGGCCGTCGCCAGCACCTGCTGCCGCGCCGTCGTCATGGCGCTGGCCTGCCCACGATGCACCACCGCTGGCGGCAGCAGGCCAATCCCGCTGTGGCAGTGGTCGTGGTTGTACCACTGCACAAACGTCCGCATCCACGCCCGCGCATCCATGAGACTGCCAAAGCGTTCGGGAAAATCAGGCCGATATTTGGTCGTCTTGAACTGGGCTTCCGAGTACGGGTTGTCGTTCGCGACATGCGGGCGACTATGGGTTTTGGTCACCCCCAAATCCGCGAGCAATTGGGCGACGGGCTTGGCGGTCATGGCACTGCCATTGTCGGCGTGGAGCGTCAGCTGGTGGGGCTGAATGCCCTCGCGGTGATAGGTGTCGGCGATACACTGCTCGGCTAAGGCTGCCGATTCGCGCTCCATCACCATCCAGCCCACAATGCAGCGGCTGAACACATCCAGAATGACGTAGGCATAGAAATACGACCAGGTGGTCGGGCCTTTGAATTTGGTGATATCCCAACTCCAGAGCTGGTTTGGCCCCGTGGCCAACAATTCTGGCGCAGTATAGGTCGGGTGGCGCAGCTGGTTGCGGCGTTCACGGACTTCGTGATGGGCGGCCAAGATCCGGTACATCGTGCGCCAATGACACAGATAGATACCCTCGTCGAGCAAGGTGGCATAGATCTGGCGCGGCGTGCAGTCAGCAAAGCGGTCACTATTCAGCACCGTGCTCGCTTGCAAACCATAGAAATTTTCCACGGTATCGCCGATCAATGTCAGACCGCGCAAGCGAAAATTCAGCGGCCCCATTGCAACGGTGGTTTCAGCAACGGTAGCACTGAAAACAGGTTTGAAAACTCCATTGACCTTGACCGCGCTAAATGTCAACGTTACTTCGCGCGGCGTGGCTGATGCTGGTTGGTTCAGCACATTGCCAAAGATCAAGGTTGAGTTGACGCTGACGGTTGACGTGCCAGTCGCATTATCATGACCAATGCTCAGGGTCTGGTCGGTCATGCTGAAGTTGCCGCCAAACTTCCAATCGGGGATTGGCACCGAACCGCCGCCAATACTAAAACTGCGATTCGCATACGTGAGATTTTGCAGTGAAAAGACCAAATTCGGGTTCGCAGGATCAAAATTCGGCAGATCGGGGTTCGCGGCCCGCGAAACCTCGACCAAACCAGCCTCAAACGAACCAGTTGCTAAGGCAATCTCTTTGACTGCGACACGCATACCAGCCAGCGACATGGTGAAATTATCGACATTGCCCGAGAGCACGCCTTGACGTGAGTAGTTGAGATTCACCACAATATTCAGATTGGGATTCTCAGAAGTGCTTGGGTTCAAGGCGGCGATGTTCAGGTTAATCGGCAGCTCAGCCTGAAACTCGGCGGTGGCCAAATCAAAAACAAACCTAAGATCTTCGGTTTCGCTAGGGTCGGTCGTCTTATAAAAACTGCGCACACCCGAGCGATCAAGAAAGTGTAGGCTGATTGTGCTATTGGCAATTACGCCGATCGGATCAGCACTGCTTTGGTCGTTGGTAATCGTTAAGCCAGTCGTATCAACCTCAAACACTTCCTTTGGTGTGTTGTTGGCAGTATAGGTTGAGGCCACCAGCGGCAGGCTCGCAGCATCGCCAATAAACTTAACTGCGCCCGACATCACCGACTGATCGGCATCGAACACAAACTCCCCAAGATTCGAGCCAACCGCGCCAATGCTAATTAATGGCGCTTCATTGCCAATGGCGATTGTTACATCGTCGCGCGCAATAAAATGGCTGGGATCGGTTGCAATAAACGTATTCGCACAAATCTTCAAGGCATCAGCCATACGACACTCGCGCGTTTGGGCCGATGATGCGGTGGTCAAAAGCGTGGTGAGTAGCACGATACACCCAAGAATTCCAGTACTCACCAGCAACTGGCTGCGAAATGGCCATGAACTACGATGAATCATCGCTCCTCCTAATAACCGAAAAACCAGGCCCGCTCGTGTGAGACAACAAAAGAGAAACACACGCTCTATGCTTGTGATTTGAAATGATTGGGCCGTTGGAATCATGGCTATGAGGATACGAGAATACCGGGCAAACCACACCTAACCTGGGCTAGGAATTTGGGCTATCAAAAGACTGCTAGAAACCCTGACGAAAGATAGGGTTGACGCGTTATTGGGTCAGATCAAAGCCATGTTTAATCGCATACAGCGCCGCTTGGGTACGATCGGCCACTGCCAATTTGGTCAGGATTGCACTCACATAGCCCTTCACTGTGCCCTCAGTCAGATGCAACGAACGGGCAATTTCTTTATTGCTCAGGCCACTGACAATGCCATCGAGCACACTGCGCTCACGCCCCGTCAGGGTTGGTACCAGCGAGGGCGATGCAGACGATTGACGCATTAATGTCCGCTGGGCTTCGGCATGCAAAAAAGGCTGGCCGCTCGCGACGGTGCGAATCGCCAGAAATAGCTCAGCCTTGAGGACATTTTTCAGCAGATACCCACTCGCTCCTGCCTGAATTGCCTTGCTAACCCATTGATCATCACTAAAACTGGTTAGCACGATGATTCGGCTGGTTGGCAGCATGGGTTGGAGTGCATGGGTCGCCTGAATCCCATCGACGTTGGGCATCACGAGATCCATCAAAATAACATGTGGCTGCACGATGGTGGCTAATGCAATCGCTTCGGCTCCGTTTTGGGCCTCGCCCACAATCAAAAATTCGGCATCCTCGGCTAAGAGAGTCCGTAGCCCTTCGCGAACAATTGCATGGTCGTCAACAAGCATAATTCGAATAGGATTGGACATGGCTAGCTCCTGCGATGGGGCATTTCGCGGGGGATGATAGCTTGCACTACCGTTCCTACGGTTGCCCCGAGCGTAATTGTGAGCATTCCGCCACAGGCTTCGACCCGTTTCCGCATACTGTAGAGCCCGAATCCTTGGCTCGGTGGCTGACTGGCTTGATCGAAGCCAATCCCATCGTCCTGAATGCTCACGATGAGCCGATTGCTATGAACCCGGAGTGTAACCGCCACATGGCTGGCCTGGGCATGTTTGCTGACATTGTTCAATGCTTCTTGGATAATTCGATAGAGTGCATCTTCACAGATGGTTGCATGGTGCTCATACCTGGTTGTATCAATGCTGACCTGAAGATCCTCGCCAAGCACCTCGGTTGCATATTTGTGCAAGCGCTGCATTAACGGGCGTGGTTCATCGTGGGCTGGGCGTGGCGTTGGGTGAGCATAGCGTACCGCCTGCGGATGATCACGGGCGATCGGATGCAGATCAGTCAGCAACGATCGCATTTCGGTCAGTGCCAGTTGGCTCAACTCGATCAAGCGATTAACGCGGCGCTCGCCTTCAGCAGGGTCACGCTGCCAAGCCGAGGTAACCGTTTGCGAGATGAGCGTGATACTGAAGATCATTTGGGTCACCGAATCATGCAGATCACGGGCGAGCCGCTGTCGCTCATCTAACACCGCAATCCGTTCGCCGTGCGCATAGAGCAGCCGTTGCTGGCGACGATTGTCAATCACGATCGCCAGATGTTCGGCGGTAACTTGGTAGGGGTGCAGATCGGCATGGGACCATTGGTGAGGCTTGGCAGCCGTCAGCACAACCAAGCCAATTCGCTGACGACGCACAATGAGCGGGATAAAGGCCATCGCCAGCCGTTGTTCAGCTTCCTGCATGTGCCGTAAGCCAGGTGCAACGCGCGGGTCGCTGCGCACATCGGCAATCGTCACCGTCTCGCCAGCATCAAGCAAATCATCTAAGGCATCGCGTTCATATGGCTGCCGATCGTGGCTCGACGATAAACCATGTTCTGGCGACCAACGGCCCTTGACCGTGCGCGCCACAAACTGCCCTTGGGCATCAAATTCATACAGGACCACGGTGCAAGCATAGCGGCGGCGGGCAGCGATATGGTTGAGGTATGCCGCCACAACCTCGGCAACGGTACGAGCACTACTCATGTTATGGCTCGTCTCAAACATCAATTTGGTTTCCGCTAAATGGTGCTGAAGCTGCTCAAACAGCCGAGCATTTTCAATCGCAACCCCAAGCTGATCAGCCACAATCGCCAAATGAGCGGGATCATCAGCCAGCATAGGGCGCTGCGACTCAATGTAGAGAATCCCGTCCAACTGCTCACTAATAATGATCGGAATCGCCAAATACGATAAGCTCGGTGCGTTATGGATCCAAACGAACTGGCGGAGCTGCACTGCTGCGCCGATAATGCCTTGATCGGGCGGAAAAAGCGCATCAAGCGCCAAGGGAAGCGTGGCAGGGCCAATTGCTGCGCGACAGACTAAACCATCAGTATCAGACCGATTGACCAGTAAGAGGCGCAGGGTTGCAAAATGAAAGTCTTCACTAATAATTGCGAGGGCACGGTGAAGCACCGCCGCGAGATCAAGGTGGTGCGCCATGAGGTGAGCAATCCGGTTGACGGTGTGTAAACAGGCTCGCCACGCAGTGGTGTTTCGCGTGCTATGGCTTGCTTGGCCTTCAGGGGAAGATGCCATGCATGCTGTCTGATCGAAATCTGATGGTTCCATGAGCTATCCTCAATCCTTGCCGATAGCGCAGGCCCATGCGGTTGAAGGTTGCTAGCGATCGCTCAATCGAGCACACAAGCATCCATCAACTGCATCACAGATCGGCATCAATTGCGGGCAATACGCAGGCATAAAAGTACCATATGCCTTGTTAATCATAAGGGCAGTCTATCAAAATCTTGGAATAGCCGTATGTGACACGATTAATTGCGTTGAATCAGCAATTCGGGATGCCAATATCTCGATGGAATCATTGACCTTGCCAACCAAAGGTGCAACGTGATGCGTTCGCTAACACTTTCGTCAGCACAATTGTTAAGCGAGAGCACGAAAAAGGCGGGGGCATGGGAATCATGCGCACCCATCAGTATTGGTGCCGATGTGGGGCGGGAAACGCGATGACGAACAGCAACACCCCGTAACACACATGGTCGGATGCTGCGGATTGCGAAGCCGACACGCTATGAGCCGCTGCCCCCGCGTTTTTCGCGATCTCCTGGTTGCGGCAACCCAGATCCAACGACCGTCGCATCGGGGGCTTTCTGTGGGTATGACACGGGCGTGCCCGACGAAACCGATGCCGTGCATGCCGCCGATCTCCAGATTGCCTTACGGCGGCACGGCCGCCAACTGGCGACCGTGGATGCGCCGATTGCCGCACTCCCGCTCCGCTATGGATTAATCCTGTTGACGACCGATCGCGATTTTACCGCTGTTCCGAACCTCCAGCAGGACAATTGGTTGTCCGCAGAGAAACGGTAGGGTTCGTCAGCGGGTACACGGACCTTGCATGGGTACGCACTACCGAGGGCACACGAACCACCACACGACCACCAACGCGAGGATCATATGCGCTCGAACGACTCGTTAATCTTGATGCCCAGTATCGGCGGCCAAGTGGCTGGCTGGGGCGCTACACGGGACGGGCCATGGCCCGCGATCACCTGCCCGAGCATCGCTGGACCATCGATGTGCTCCAGGCTCGTCCTGCCGACCAGATTTTGGAGATCGGCTTTGGCCCTGGAATCGCGATCCAGGCGCTGAGCGCGATCGTCAGCGCTGGTCAGATTACCGGGGTGGATTTGGCGGCACGCCGCCGCAACGCGTCCGCGATCCAGGCTGGGCGCGTGCAGCTGCTTGAGGGCGAAGCCGCCGACCTCCCGTTTGCGGCGGAGCGCTTTGACCAAGCCTTCAGCATCCACGCGATCTATTTTTGGACGCAGGCTCCGGCGGCGCTGGCCGAGATTTGGCGGGTACTCCGGCCGGGCGGACGGCTGGTGCTGACGATGTTGCCACGCGAGCGATGGAACAGCGACCGCCCCGATCTCCCCATCGGCACACCAGCATGTCGCCCGTACAGCGGCTCCGAGGTCCAGGCGATGCTGCACACTGCGGGATTCAGCGCCACCAGCATCGTCGCCGACTCCGACACGGCCCAGCGCTCCAACTACTGTGTGGTGGGTATCAAGGATCGGGTGGCGAGCGACTCGGATCGCGCGGATGGTTCCACGCGGTGACGCACGGCATCAGGATGGTCGCCATGTGGGTTAACGGGCAGCATGGCCATGCAGCAACAAACGGCCCGCTGCATCCATGATCGTCCCAACAAGCACGCATTGGCATCACGAGTCGCGCTCGGCCACCAAATCATTGGCCAAGGGAATGCGATCATTGGCGATGGCCTGCTGAGCGACATAGCGGCCCGGCGTGGCAAAATTCGACCACCCGCCCGCATCCCGTAAGGCCTGAATCGGCACCTGCAACTGGGCAAGCCGGGTCGCCCATGAGTGCCGTAAGTCGTGGGGCGAAAGATTGGCAATCCCGATCAGGACTCCCAGCTGCTGAATCCGCTTGCTGATCGCCCGTTCCGCCAACCCAAAGCGGGTAAAGAGACCGTTCTGGTCAAAGCTGGCGAGCAGGGGTTGGGTCGACTCGGCGGGGACGGGAACGCTGGAACGTCACACCATGAAGCGGGACGGATAGTGTGGCGTTCGTGTCATACATCGTGGGTTGGGCCGAGCCGCTGTGCGAACGCTTCAGCGTATCGCTTCGAAGCGTTCACCGTGCGCCATCTAGTTGTACAGATAGAAATTGTCGTTCCGTTTGGGGTCGCTGGCTGGTGGGTTATGCTGGGCATCGTCCCAGTTGCATCCCCCGACCGTTGTTCCAAGGGTGGTGCAACTTTTATTGGTCATGTCGCCATACTGGTTACTCCCACCTCGCCGCGAGCCATTTTGCGAGCCATTTGGATTATTTCGGGTGAAGATATTGGGCTGGGGTGTCGGGCAGGTTGTGCTCCCAATACTGCTGGTACACCCCGTCCCACGCGTCGCAAAATACCCCAAGCCAACGCAGCCGATGCTGCTAGGACAATAGGAAATAATCGTATTTTCCTTAATCGTGTTATTAATCGTCTTCCCTGCGGTTTCGGGTCGTTGTGCCAAGAGGAAGGCAATCGTGTTCTGATTACCTTGGGGTAAATCGCTATAGGCCGCAGCGCTTGCCCCCTTCCGGAACCAAAGGAGCCCATTGTGGTATATTCTGCATCTTATTCCAAGGACGATTATCATTGCGGATTGTGTTGGAGATCACCTGACTATCCGACACATCGACCATAAGCAGACTGACGGCCCCCTTACATGCCGGATAGGTCGCGCCATTCGGCTCGAATGGCCCTTGGAACCCTGGATCGCGCAGCGTGTTCCTAGTGATGGTAAATCCACGGCTATTATCAAGATCAATATTGTTGCCACAACTATTGGAGATGCTGTTGCCCGTAATCACACCACCAGCGGTGTTCCCTTTGCTATAAATTGCGCCACCAGGTGGGTTTCCCCAGCAATTGTAGCCATTATTATAGATCGTGTTATTGATCGCCCGTCCATAGCCTGCCAAGGTAATCGGATCGCAGGTGTTGTTGCGAAGCGTATTTCCCTCCGCCGTGTTCACCTCGGCGGACGTTAATCCCACCTCAAAGATGATCCCAGAAAAGTTTTGATAGATCTGGTTGTTCAGGATCTGGTTCTGCCGGACAGGATTGAGTCCGTTTGAGCCATCACAGACGCGCACTTGGCCGAGCGGTACATTACACATAATGTAGATACCAGCACCATGATCAGGTTGACTATTGCGAATATGGTTGTTGTCGATCTGGCTTCCCGCACCCGCAATCCGCACCACGCTGGAATGTGATGGGTATAAAATCGTGTTGCCATCCACCTGTAAAAATCCCAGACGAGCTGTATTGTGAATTTCAATCAAGGTATTGGAAGAAAAGAACTCATTCCCATTAACCGTTACCGCTTGGATTGTTGGCCATGTCGGGGTATTCCCCGGTCCGCCCGTGAGATCACCAAGCAACTGCTTCCCATCGGGAATCGTGATCATCGTATCGACGGTAAAGATCCCACCCGTATTCTTCACCATGACCTGGGGAACGGTTGGGTCATTCAGACATGTTTGCAGGAGGAGTCGATTGGCAGCTGGACTCTGACTCGCCGTCAGGCTCGTACAATCGACGAACTGCGCCTCCGCAGTGCGGGGCGCTATTCCGATGAGTGCCATCACCAATGGAAGCACTGCACACACGGTAAGTGACCGATAAATCCATGGTTCGCATAGATTTCCTTTCTCCGATCTGGCATCGTCGAACAACCAAATAGTGGTCGATCTTCAGGATTGTCATTGTTGTGGTACCCACGTCAGGGAATACGTGTGCCACGCCGCGATGGTTTCACAGGGGGATCGTCATTGGCGACTGGGACTCATCGTGCTGCTCGTGATGAATCACGTGATTGGGAGTAAGGTTCCTGTGATGGCTGACCAACGCCTCATGGTTCCCAATGCACTGAGAGGGATGGCAACGATCAGAATCAAATTCGCCAGCGTGACAAAACGTAAAAAAGTATGGCCAAAAACAACGCAAAAGAGCCGTTATGCGTTGTTTTTGGCTCACAAATGGAGGCGATCACCCATGAATACGTGGTTTTGAGGTTTCTAACCCCACGGAAAAACGACGCAAAATGTTTTTTGCACGCCAAGTTCCTCGCAATAGTGTGCACGATGCGACACATTCTCGACGTGGCGAATGGGTCGCGAATCGTTCCCCTCCCTCTTGTAGCAACAATGGACGATATCGGTCGTATCTTTCACATGGATCAATCATCGTTGTAGGGTATTCTCATGCCCTACAACGCACCATGGTGCGGCTGGATGGACAAATCGTGGGTTTGGGCCATAGAAGTCGCTACGGATAGTTCTGAACAAAGGACAGGTAGTGCCAAAGGAGCGCATCTGCTGCTCCAAGTCCGAACCCACGTGCTCAATGGTGATTGGGAGGCGACCGTTCGCGGGTGGTATGCGGGTTTCCGGTCTGAACCGATGATTCCGCCAGCGCTGCCGTTTTCGGGGTAGTACCCCCGACTTTTTTGTGCTCTCCACATAAACGCTTCGGGTATGGATTTGGTTTAGGGGCGTTTGTCCTGTGTGTGGTGTTATGGATGATGATCCCACCCACCGTCCGTATCACCTTACTGACCCCGTTGATTATGGGCGTGATCACAATCGTGATTACTGCCCGTATTCGAAGCTCGGCATGGCCGCTGTCAGTGTGATCAAACCCTGAGCAGCGATGCCCTGCTGATTTTGACAAGTTTTGTCATATTTAGGCCATGCGTTTTTGCTAGAGTAGGGCCATGACGGCCACAGGCGCACACAGGTAGTCTGAACAATCAATGCATCCCAAGCGACATGGCTGTAACAGAAACACGCTCTGCGCGATGACCCAGTACCCCAATGAATGCCGAACGTCATAGCAGTCAGATGCATCCTTCCTCCGGAATGGGTGCATCCACAGAAAGGATAAACAATGCGTCGTATTTGGTCTCTCGTCCTCGCGATTTCCATCCTCAGTCTCTTGTTGACCACCCGTGACAGCGCCGCCATGGCACCAGCACCGCAGACCACGATGGGGGTTATCGGGAGTACCTTTGCCACGAGCCATGAGGGCTGGCAGGTTGTAGGCGATGCACAAGACGGAGCAAGCATTCCTGATTGGCACAGCACTGGTGGGAATCCGGGTGGGTTTATCGCGGCTGAAGACGATGTGGTGGGCGGGACATGGTATTGGCAAGCACCGGCGCACTTTCTTGGGAATCGGCTCGCCGCCTATGACACCGATCTCACCTTTGACCTCCGCCAATCAGAAACCGATAGTCAATTTGATGCCGCCGATGTGATACTCAGCGGCAATGGTATCACGCTGGAGTTTGACACCACCCAGAACCCAGGAACTACTTGGACTTCCTATCGCGTTCCCCTGCAAGAGCAGGGCGGGTGGACGGTTCGCGCGACGGGGATGGCACCAACGGTCAGTGAGATGCAGTCCGTCCTGGGAAATCTGACGACCCTCTGGATTCGTGGTGAGTTTCGCGATGGGTCCGATACAGGAGGCCTCGATACGGTGCAACTGCATGGATTTCAGGCGACTACCGTCATCTTTCTTCCGTTTGTGATCCGCTAATCGATGATGGATGCGCTGTCGCATGGCTCATGCATACGCGGCGTGCATGGCAGCGGCGCTCCGTGAACGCGATGACCCGACCGTCATCGGGGAAGAGCGTTTGGATGGCGTCCACACCACACGCCTGCATTGGGTGCGTTGAAACCCCAAGCAGGCGTGTGGTGTGGACGTTTCGTATCGTTAGCGGAGCTGTGTGAACCATCGAACGATGCTGTGAGGAAAGCAGATGGTGTGCCACAAAAAAGCCGCCGATTGGCACGGCCAATGCGGGATCGGCGACTCTTCACCCACGTGTGCGCGGTTGCTTAAGCAGGGAAATGGTAACATACTGATGATGCCATAGTACCTCGCACGAATAAGGTTGATGCCTATGGGCTAGCTGGATTAAGACCCAACATACGAGCAGCATCCTTGATTGGTGTCACTTTAGGATCATTAATCCTAAAGACACCATTACAATGTTTACAATACAGAAGATCGGTATTGAAATTGCTCGATTGAACGATTGAAGTTACTCGTGCTAAATTCTTGGACTTTGTTCTTTTCGCCAAATAGAACCATATTGCGGTAAAAATAACCGCTGGAAATACTATAATAATATTAAGAGTCATTTTTTCTCCTTCACTCCCTCCGTTCCAGGCTATCTCCGGTAGAATAGTGAAGGAAAGTATGCCACCTATGACAGTACCAATGAATAAGAGTTCCCATAAGGGGTATGGCAACGATTCGATCAGCCACTGTAATGGTCAAATACCCTCTGCACTGCCCATGGGGCTGAGCAGCCGCTGCGTGTAGACGGTGGGTGAGAGGCCATCAAGGCCACGCCCTTGGTGTGGACGATCATTGTAGTCCGCCACGAACGTTCCGAGGAGATCGTCTAATTCCCCAGCGGTTTGCCATGTCTCTCCCCGCAGCCATTCCTTCAGCGTCCGCACCATCCGCTCCGCAATCCCATTGGTCTGAGGTCGCCGTCGGCTGATCGGCACATGTAGGAAGCCCTGCGTGCGAGTAAACGCCCGAAACGCATGCGCCGTGAAATGGACACCGCGATCAGAAACGACAAAGGTCACCGAGGCGGGGAGCTGGTCCTGCAAGGCCGCAACCACCTGATCGCTCGTGACATTCGGGCCATCGCACAACAGTGGGAGTCCATAACAGACCCGCGTACAATTGTCGGTGATCAGCAGAATGGCATACCACGTTGTCGTCACCACCGTCTTCCGAATCGCATCGCGTAACCGCCGCTGTTCGGCCTGCCACACCTGGTCTTCCTGCGTGCGTTGCTGCAAGACCTGCCGTCGATGCGCACGCAGCACCTCGTTCTGCTGCGTGTCTATGCGTTGGGCCGCCCACACGCGTTGCCGTTCCGCGCGGCGCTGTGCTGGGGTCATCGCGCGGTCAATGGTGTGCTGGTACTGCCGCTGGCGATCGGCGACCGTCCCGCGAGCCGTGAGCAGCTGCATCCACGCGCGATCCTCCTCCGCACGCTGGAGCCGCGTGGTGCGACGGGCAGCCTGAAGCAGGGTGGCGTGATGCCGCAGTTCGATCCGCTGCTGGCGGATGGGATCGGGAACCGTGGTCGGTTTGGAGCGCCACCCATAGCGGTGATTGGCCGCTGCGGTATAGGCCCGCATCTGCTCCGCATAGGGCTGGTCGGGCGTGGCAAACACGGCTCCCGGAAACGTGGTGCTGCGGGCTGATGGTGGGGTCGTGACGATTAATCGTCCAGATGAGCCACTCACGGCGGGAATGGCTTGGTCGGCGGTGCGGGTGGTCGGAACAAAGCACAGGTCAATATTGACGGTTTGCCCTGGCATGTCGGCGGTGCGCGTTATGGGACGGAAGGATCGTTTTTTTTTGCGGCGGCCGTCCACAAAGCATGATCACGCAAGATCCGGGCAACGGTATTGGGACTGACTACGCGCTGCCACGCATTCCCTTTGGCCAGTTCATCCGCAATGCGGCGCTTGCCCCAGGTCGGATGGGCCGTGCGGAGGGCCACAATCTGCCCTTCGATGGCGGCATCAGTGCGCGCCGGGTGTTTGGGGGCCGCACTGGCAAAGTTCACAAGCGCCGCATAGCCGCCCGTGATAAAGCGCGGCTTCCAATAATAGAACGTCCGACGGCCGACATGGGCGGTACGGCAGGCGAGCATGACATCACCCGTGGCTTCCCATGTTTCAAATAAGAGCCGCCGTTGCTGGGCCGTGGTGAGTGGAAAATGAATGCGTTTCGTCATCGTTCTATCGTAGCAGTATCGATCGTAGAATGCAAAGGGTATTTGACCATTACAGATTCGATCAGCCACGGGCCACAGAACATAATGTAAACGAAAAACCAGTCCACATCACCGCTTCAGCATCGAGCAGCGGCTATTTTTTTCGCTCCACAGAACGTCCCTTCTGTGAAGCAATTTGGGCAATGTGTTTTGCTCGTCACCTTTCATTGTGGAGGCTAACGGCGGTGCTAAAGCACGGTATTTCCTTCACAGAAGGTTTCTTTCCCGCCACGCCGATTCGCAGTAGTGTGCTTCGTTGTATGGAGGGAGTATCTAGCCATAAGCGCTTGGCTCTGTCCAAATCGTTGATGATGGAATCACCCTCCGAACGAGTCCACGACTGGGGAAAATACAACCAATACTGTACGGTATGTTCTATGGCCCACGATTATGCGAATCGTTGCCATACCCCGTTTTGAACCTGGTTTTCCGTAGCTCAAATGTTCGCTGCCATGTTTCGGGGCGCCGTGCGTTTAAGCCCTGGTTGGGCCGTGCCAATTGACGCAGCCAACTGTTTCAATTCATCCTCACGCCCAACAAAGTGCGGACCACGCTAAGCCACGACATGGTGGCTCTGGAACATTCTCGGTGCAACCGCTGTTAATGGTCGATTATGGATGTGATGCCGCTGGAGGCTGAGCGATCAAGCGGATGCGCAGCAGTGCGAGGCTGGCACGGCCATACGCTTGCCGTTTGAGCAGCTTCAACCGATGAATCTGCCCTTCGACTGGCCCATTACTCCATGGCCCGGCAATCCCGGCGCGAACGGCGGCTTCGTCCTGACGCAACCGCTGCGCAAAGCGGTGAAGATGGCCCGTTGTGGTCGTGATCGCCGCCGTGATCCATGCCGTGAGCGCCGCGGCTTCATGGGCGCGAATCATGGCCAGAAACTGCTCGCTGAGCGTGATCAGGGTTGCACAGTCGGAGTCAGCCGCCGCAACCGTATCCAAAAATGCCTGTTGGCCGCGGTGCGGCGCGTGGGCGCGAGCAGCACCCATTGGGCGGTGTGTCCTGCTGAGGGAATCCGTCCGTTACTCAAGGCGTGGGTTGGATAGATGATCGGCCGTGGCTTGGTTTTTTGACAGCCCATCAATGCCAGATACCGCCGCACCGCGACCTCGGCTCCGGTGAAGCCTTGAGCACGGATCATGCGCCACAACTGGCGCGGACTCTCGCATCCCGCGCTCCATTGCTGCAAAAGGAATTCCTTGTAGGGGTCAAGGGTGGTACGCCGTAGGGGCTGTACCCAGTCAGGGGGACTGTCCATGGCCAAATAGCGATAGACCGTCGAGCGGTTGGTTGCGACCATCTTGGCAATCGTCACACTATCGGCCCCCGTGGCACGCAGCGCATGAATCTGCGCATGCAGGGCACAAAGCACCGCATGGCGCTCACGCCGAACCGCGATAGCGGCCTCCAGCATCGGGGCATCCGGCCCATGGCGACCCGTGCTGGTCAGTGCCCCCACGAACGGATCGACCAAGGGCACAGCCACCGCCGCTTCGGGCGGGGCACAAGCCGCTCGAAGCACCGCGCGCTTGCTCAGCAAGGCGGCTTCGAGGGCTTCGCCGTAATTCTTAATGAGATGCCAGCGATCAACCACTTGGGTCGCGGTCGGGAGCGCAGCGGTGATGGCGGCAGCAAACCCACCACCCCGATCACGACTGACGATCTGAATGGATGGATACTGGCGCAACCATGCGACAATCGTGCTCTGGGCTTGATCGGGCAGGAGATCGAGGACGCGATTGGTGTGCAAATCGACCACAATGCAGCCATAGGCGGTGCGTTTGCGCCATGTGTGCTGATCAGGTACATCGTCACCCAGATCATTCACATCATCGGCGGTAGCGGCGGCGCTGTTGTCGTTGGTTGAGCCGTTTGGTTTCACGCTCCGCCAAGCCACACAGGGCCTCAACCAGCTGCTCAAACGGCATCATCCCACCTAGTTTGACCCGTTTCACTGGCTGTTCACGCTGGATGAGCACCAGTTCCCGTGCGGCGGCATCCACCTGCACCGCCAATTCCTGCCCTGCATAGGCGATGCCTGCCGTATACGTTGCGCCATCCACTATCAGCTTGCCTTGCGCATTGACTCGCCGAACAAATGTCCAGCCATCAATCTGCTGCAGCCAGCCATCCGCATCGACCTGCGCCGGAACGGGTGGCAACACGGGCAGATCAGGAAACGTCTCGACAGGCGGGCGATTGCCACAGGCGCGGCCTTGGTGGGGGCGTTCGGTCCGATACCAGTCGCAATAGGCATCAACGTGGGCTTGGGCTTCGGCCTCGGTCGTCGGCCAGTTTGGATAGACCGATTCGCCTTTATAGTTTTTATGAAACCGCTCCACGAACGGCTTTAAGTCGGGTCGATGCGGTGGGCAAACATCGACCTGAATGCCCAGATTGAGCAGCAAGCGTTGGAAGGGGGATGGAAAATCAGCCACGCGCTTGTTACTGACCAAGCGCACATCGCAATCCATGCGGATCCGCGCGGGCAGCCCGATTTGCTGAAGGATGCTGGCGGTGGTGCGAATCACCGAAGCCATATGAAAATCAGTGCTGATCCGTGCTGCGACGGGAATCGATGTGCCCGCATCAACCCACATAAAGGCTTCCGCCGCGTGTTGGCGTTTGCCATCGGGGTCGGGTGGAATGGTGGGGACATCGGTAAAATCGATTTCAATCTCCTGCATGGGCGGACAAGGGGTGCGTGGTTGGCGCTGGCGTGTGGGCGGATCGACCAGGAGGTGATGATCACGCAAAATGCGATTGACTGTGGTGGGCGAACGGGGAATCCGGTCGTCGGTCAGATCGGGATCGCGCTGGAGATAAGCAATGATGGTTTTGGCACCAACGATGCGATGGAACTGGGCGGCCAGCGCATGGCGCAAGTCCAGAATGCGCTGAATGACACGATCACTCCACGTGAGCGGCGGGGTTGTCCGTGCCCGTGACTGGCTCTGGCAAACGACATCCGGATCAGGATGCGGTGGTGCGCCAATGCGCTGTTTCCAGGTGCGCACCCAATCCGTGGATGCGTTGAGCGCGGTGGCAAACTGACGATTCGACCAGTTGGGGTGCGTATGCAGCAATTCGTACAACGTGCGGCGAGCAGCAAACCAGCGATCCGTGACCATGGATGACCTCCGCAAGCCCAAAAACGGGTACAGTCGCTATGATAGCGGATCGGTCGCCGATGATGTGGGTGATCTGGGCGATGATGTACCTGATCAGCACACAGGCCCATTCGTCAATGCCGATGGCGGTTGGGGTGGTGATGGGCGGGATGGGCAGGTGGTGGATACGGCGCAAGATGGTGGTATGGCTCGTGGGCATGCCGAGTGCCTGCGCAACCCGAGCGCCTGACCGTCCACCGAGGGCAAGGCCGATGGTGTGAAACGCCTTGGTGAGCCGGATCGTGCTCCGTTGGCGGGGAGCCACAAGCGTGGGAAGGCGCTCGGCAAAAATCTGCTGGCGACAGCCGTGATTGCGGCAGCGAAAGCGCCGCACGGTCAGCTGAATGGTGACCGATGTCGCACCGAGGGTGCGATCCGCAAGGCGGCGGCGATAGTGACTATGGACGGACGGTGATTGGGTGGCACAGGTCGGGCAACACGCAATGAGTGCCGTGCAAGTGGCGGAGATTCGCCAGTGCTGCGGCTGCACATCGATCGCATCAAGGGTTATCCCCACATCGCCGACCACGAGCGCTTGAAGCGTGGTTTGGAGATCATGCATACGCCAAGCATAGCATAGCCATTGCACCGAGAATGTTCCAGAGCCACCATCGTGGCTTAGCGTGGACATCCAAGCGGTTGACTTGTCACGGGATCGGTCAAGAATACGTAAGCGACGAGGAAGCCTATACCATGGCCTAAGCGCTGCTTGAGGAAGTAGCCGCGACTGCCGACGACTGGGGAACCCCACGCCCATCAGCCCATTGGGGATTATTGCCACCGCGTGGGGTCTTGCATTGCGCCGCAATGGCACGGTGCTCACGCTCGTTCCCGCCGGATCTCGTGCTGCTCCGTGAGGCCATCACCGCGTGGCAACAGCAGTATTGCGCTGCGTAATGACACGCTACACCCGACATCCTAATAAGGGATGTCGGGTGTATGATAGCCACTGTGCGAATCAGTAACGTCTTAGGGGGTACAACTTACAGGCATCGTTACTGCAATAGGTGAGGTATTCGCTGATCCAGTCACTGTCCCACAATGTTCAATATAAATGTATCCATTACCACCAGCGCCACCAGCAAATGGTGCAGAACCACCAGGTGCAAGGCGAGGGCCACCTAAGGCGCGGATACCATTTGGCTCAATCACGATATTCTCCGTTTTAATGTAGATTTGTCCACCGCCACCCGATCCAGCAGTCACGCGGCGATTACCATTATCATCAGTTTGAACTCCTGATGCTGTTTGACCATCAGCCCGCACTTGACCAGATATTGTGATGGTAGGTGCAAAAAGGAAGGCGATACCGGAACCATTGCCTGATGTCGCATAGTTCCCTGCGGGGTTAATCACAGTTGCGGCTCCACCACCCCCACCCCCGAAAAAGATTTGTGAAAGATTTGGTGTGCCATAACCAATACCGCCATACCCCCAAGAACTTCCACCAATGGTATCTCCGTCTTGTCCGGCACTAAAGCCAGCTCCACCACCGCCGCCACCTATATTATCAGCAGCCCCACCGCCTTGAGCAGAAGGTGTGCGATCAGGGGTTTGGTAGTAGTGATTAGCAAAATTACTGAGCGTTAAAATGCTCTCGCCTTGCCATTGATCCGTTTGATACGTATTCCCGCTTGCCCCGCCGCGAAAACCATATCCCACCACATCAATCGCTCCCGAAATAGTCGCTTGATTTTGGCACATTACCGCAAAAATCCCGCCGACAGTACCATCCCACGGTTGCATGGGAGTCACCGTGCCACTGATAGGACAAGTACGATACTGCGGAACACGGACAATCTGTGCCTGATGTGTATAGCCGTTAATGCTCGTAGTATAGGAATGGCGCAGCGGACGCTCAACTGATACCGTTGTACCATTCCCGGAAAAATCCATCGTCGCGCGATTAAGTTCCCAATTGCCTGCACCTGTGCCGCGCGTCTGGTGGATCAGAATATAATCACCAGTTTTAATGCGATGGATAGAGCTTTTATCATAGATCACCATCGTGGTCGCCCCTGCGGTGCCGTTCACCGACCCAAGGGCAAAGCCATGATCATTATTGAGATTTCCACTGGGAGGCATATTCCCATCACGACCATCACCGAAGTAGGAAAAGTTTGGCACAGGGGTAGCCGTGGGAAGAAGGGGTGTCGGTGTTGGTGTTGGCTGGCCAGGTGCAGTTTCTTCGTTACCGGGAACATGCCCATCTTTGATATTCCCCCAAACCTGCTGAAAATAGGCAGCAGGAACGACCTGACGAGGAAATCCTGGTCCTTCCATGGAGAATTGCCACGAGCCGCAGTTGACCCACATATGCTGAAGTTCCATCGTGTGCCACCCAGCCTTCAAGGTGTATGGCAAGCTCGTTGTCGACATATCGCCACTATGAAATTCATAATCCCCAACCAAGAGACGACCATCAAGATACATTGCGTGTTTATCGTTATGGAAAAAGGTAAATTTCCAATCACCCGTCGTTGGAATCCAGAGCCGACCACGGAATTTATCGGATTCTTCAAAGCGCTGTCCGGTCTTTCCAAAGTGGTCAAGTGGCGCATAACAGACACCATCACGGTTAAAATCCATGGGGATATTAAAGGGATAGGTGCCATGAAAACTTCCCAAGCCGATATCCACATACATATCAGCCCACCAACCTTGTGGGAGACTGTAGGTGGGCGGTGAGCTAGCATTGGGATTACCATAATAGATGTAATAGGACGTATCAGTTCCATTCGGTAAGGAATCAAGGAGTCGAAACTCAACATCCCAGCCACTATAATAGGTGCGTGCTACTTCCTGCCATGTATTCCCAACCCCTTTTCGCACAATCCGAATATCCTGATGGTCAGGACGAGCCTTGCCTTGAGTCACCAGTGTCTCCAAGTCAAACCCATCAATCTTGATAATATGACCAGCACCGAGTCCAGTAGTCGTCGCTATTGGCAATGGGCGACGATAATGCCACGCAGCATTCCACCAATCTCCTGAAACCACAGGAGGCTGTGTTGCCATCGGAGGTGTCGAGGTAGGAACAGGTGGATCATAGGGCGCAGGTTGAATACCAAACCGCCACTTGGAACTCCATCCACTCTCGATCCCACGGGGATCTTGAGCCTTTACTCGCCATTCATAATTATAGTATTCTGGACCATCAAGTCTGGTTGGCCGCCAGCATGTTTGCGTAATCCAATCGCTATCCTCGATCCGACCTCCACGGACTTCCACAAAATATTTCACGGGCTCCCCATCGGGATCGGTGCTTGGATTCCAACATAATTCAGGGGCACGGCCAGTTCGCTCTGTGTGTAAGTCGCTAGGGTTCCGGAGGGTTGGTGTGGTCGGAGGCTGTCCGTAATCAGGCGTTTGTGCTACCTTGAATGAGAAAACAATATCTGGCCCAATATGGTTAGGATAGCGCCAAATCTTCCAACGGGATTGATAGGAGCCAGTCTGGTTTGGAGCTTGCATAGGCTGACCAAAGCGGAAGCGGTATTTATTGCCACCTAAGTCTGTACAGCCATTAATCGGATGTGCCCCATAGCGGTTTCCATCGAGATTCTCAACATAATTCTGTCCACAATTTAGTGCAAATCCTGTTGTTTGAAGCACGACTTCGGGATTGAATTGATAATCTTTGGAGAAGGTATTTCCCTGTGGCCAAATACTTAAGACACTAATGCCTTGCTGCGTTGGCGGAGGCGTTGGGTTTGGTGTTGGATTGGGAACAGGGGGGATTGTTGGATTTGGAGACGTGCCTCCATCGATCCAAAGCCATGTGCCCATGCCTCATCTATTGTTAATGAGGAACTTAGACACAAAGTTATGCCAGGAAGGGTACCATCTTCTGCGCTTGCTCCTCCTTGCGGCATTGGCATAAATTGTATTTTATTTGAGTCTGCACCATACAAATAAACTCGTGATGTATCACTTAGGTTTTGCCATATACCGCTATTTGTATCGTAGGTAACACGCCAATCAAAATTAAACACATCATCATATGAAAAACAATAGCCGGAAGTTGCCTTTTCTACCCTATTTGCTCGCCACGCATTAGACGATCCTGGGCGACGTATAACACAGCCAGGAAGCGAACAATTAGTAGTTGCGGTTGCACTATACTTTCTAGGGTCTACTCGTTCAATTGGGCTAGATGTAAAAAAACTTCTTGGAATAATAAGTCTTTTCGAGTTTGAATCGTTAATCCAAGGCCAGTTAGAAATACAGCCAATCCCAGACACGCAGGTTGCCGAATCAGATCCTGTTCCATGAAAGTGAGGATCATGAGCATCATTATTAGGTGCGTTCCAATTCATTGTATAAACCAAGGTTTGTTCGCTACCTACTGGATAAATGGCAACACCTGGTATTTTATCAGGTCTGACTCCATATATGGATTGCGCAGAAGGGATGTTTGATATCGATAGGGTATTTTGTAATAATGATGGTTTTGGCGAATTTCTATTATTAGTTGCATCATATACAACATTAGGAAGAAAGATCTCTGATATTACTACTTGGCCAATTGATCTTCGGAACAATCTTGTTACCAAATGTTTAAAAAGCAGCGGGGCTTGATTGACACCTTGGAAGGAACTAGTAAGAGAGAGCTGGAGAACAAATTGTTCATAAGCCATGAAAAATGTCCATGTAGGCATTCCTTCCATATCATGGAAGTACCATGCTCGCCACTCAATATTATGTGATTCAAGATCGCCAATAAATGCAAAATCAAGCAAAGAGGGATTATTTGGTAACGAATCAAGAAAGGTTTGAGCAGTCGTGGTATAGGGAAACCCATAGGATAGACTTTCGGCAAGAAACGTCATCGTTGTAATCGATTTAGAGGATACAAGAAATGAGTTCATAACTACATCCTGCCAAGTGTTCGATATAGGATTAGTGGAAGAGATGGATTCAGTAATAGACTGAGGATGCAATATTGGCAAGGCTTCAATCCCTCCTGCTGATACAATATCGGTCGAGTGAAGAAGAACATGATCTTCTAAACGATTAATAGATTTGGCTTGCTCTTGAGACGGAAAGCGGGGGGGTGGTATAGTAATAGAAGCTATGCCAATCGCTGGTTTCTCAAAACCTTGAATAAGCATAATTGTAGCAAAAACTATGCTCATGATCACCAACAGAAGACGTACATGCACCTTCGTTGAACCATTCATAGGTTTCTCCTTATTAGGCACTGTGCAATGGTGCGAGTCACAGCTACGGTTTATCATGGTAAAGGTATGAAAAACAATCCTTAAAAGTATGAATTTCATTCATAACTTGGAGAAATGAATGCAAAACTACACATTTGGTGACCTTGTCAGCCAGCACCTTGCTCGGAAACGACTAAGCCAAAACCAACTCGCTTTAGGGATTGGACTCGCCGCCTCAATTATTAGCGGTATGTGCACGAGCGACAAAAACTTGAGAGGAACGAAGTTACGTGAGAGGGTTGTCAAAATTATCGCATGGCTACAAGAGGAAGGTGCTCTTAGCTCACTTGAGGAAGCTAATGCATTACTTGCCACTGCTGGCTTGATAGGTTTAACAGTAAAAGATGGAGAGAGCCTTAACAAACCTAAACTCTATGAGCTACTAAATCCTACGTCTACCTCATTTGACATCAAACCTTCTTCTACACACCCATCACTAAGTAATTTAGAATCGATCACTGTAGAAACTGAACTTACAAAGACAGATCTTGATAAAGACCAAGATATACTGTACAAAACTGCACCGATGATGGTATCAACAGAGCCACTTATTATTGCGCTCGATCAACAACTAGAATCAAATACCCTGCCGAAGGATCTAACATTCTCACATCACACTAGTGGCTCGCAAATCACAATTATGCCCTTTATAGGGATAACACTCTTAATGATCATCATTTTGACTTGGGGAATAACTGGACTTGGAAACAATGATGGAAATCAACGAGGCTTATCAACGAACCCGACCACGATTACCAAGACTCCTGATAAGGGAGCCATTCACGTATTACCGACTCCTTCGCTAGAATTAAGTCCAAGCAATGATTTGGATGGTAATGACTCACTTTTTATGCCCACGTTAACACCTCCTATCTCAACGAGTTTGATGCTCCCCCGGTGCGGTATATCACCACCTATTTTAGATACGACCTTGCCTGATGATCGATTTCTGCGCCACCAGGGGGTCAGCATATTCACACCAACTAATACCCAAGGTGGAGTGCAAAGTACCTTTGTCCGCGCAGCAGCAATTGATAGTCGGGGGCTATGGTTTGGAATGTTTCATACAGACGGGAATCCCGGCGGCGTTGGTTTTAGCGTCTATGATCGACCAACCACCAAACGCTACTGGATTCAGTGCGACCATCCCGATGGACCACACGGCAAGGATATAAATGCTTTGGTTATCGATCACAATGGCAATGTCTGGGCAGGGGCTGAGCGTGGCGGTCTCTTTCGTTTTGATGACGCAGAATGGACGCACTATGGTGTTCCAGATCTGCCGAATGATGAAATTTTTGGCTTGTATGTTGATGCACAGGGGATTCTTTGGGTTGGCACATGGGAAGGGATTGCAAAATTCGATGGAACTCGCTGGACAATCCCCTATCGTGCAAGCGAATTAAGCATCTTCGATAACCATGTGCATGCATTCGCCGTTGATGAAGATCAAAATATCTGGATTGGCCATGTCGATGCTGGGATCAGTCGCTTCACCAACAGCACAGGGCAATGGACGCATATCGTGACAGCAACCAGTGCAATTGGTGGCAATCTAATCCGTAGCATGGTCGTCCAGCCTGCAACAGACCATGAACCAGAATCCGTGTGGGTGGCGACACAGGATGGCGGCGTGAGCCGCTTTCAACGAGGAACATGGACAGTTTACGATATTGAGGATGGCCTGCCATCAAATAATATACAGGCCATCGCCCTAGATAGCCTGAACCGCCTATGGGTTGGGACAACAGGCGGCGTTTCCTACTTTGATGGGGAACGATGGATGGCCTATCATCAGCTTGATACCCGAACACTCGCCATTGGTCAAGCGTGTGAAGGCTGTCCTTTTGATAGCGATCATATCTGGACAGGAACAATTACAACCGGACTGACCCATTCACGACTCCCCTTTCCTGATCAGGCTTTTGCTGTTGCGGAACTGTGTATCGAATTAGTGCCGCAGCGATCACGGACGTGTGAACCATCCCCGCCAGTCATAGAACTGCTCACAACTGATGTGATAACCGTCACCTACCCGAAGCCCCTTTCTCCAGGCCAACAACTCGTTCTAGGAGTAACCATGATTCCACAGTCCCCCTATCAAATCGCCGCTGGACGCGAATTTCTTTCCAATACCAACGCCGATAACCAGCTCTTGTTTGGTGCCCATCATCGCACGACCGCCACCGCGAATGCCGATCCAGGACAACCTTACACCTTTATGGATTATAGTGAACCATGGACAATGCCGGTTCCCGAGGATGGCACAAACGAGCAAACATTTACCAGTTCGTGGCGTGTATGGTCACGAACTCGGTATGCTGGCCCAACCATTCATGTTGTGGTAACGGTTAAACGATAATAATCAAAATATCACATCAGATTGAAAATCCTGACTATCCAAAGCGACCCACACAAAGGAATAAAAAACATGCCATGCCCATATGGGCATGGCATGTTCGCTTAATATCTAAACCCATGTTTCCCACAACTGAGCGTAATATCGTTGAGAAACGACCCACACTTCGCCTTCCTAGAGGAAATCAGAGGGATAATTCTAAATTTTTCTGCCTAGCGATAGCGGTTTAATACCTCATGATAGACGATGAGCACCACAACAAGCCAGAAAGCCATAGCATCTGACATTTTTTGAGAACCCCATAACCGTTAATTTATGATTCCTTACAGTAAGTGTAGTGTAGACTATCAAAGATACTGGGACTGGCCAGCGTGATCCATTCCTGTTCATGTTCTGGAACATCTTTTTCAATAACTGTTGACAGATACATTATGTCCCGAAAAATGATGCCTCAGTACCGCACGACTCATTTCTGTCTTTTCTTTTTGTTTCTTTGATGGAGTCGTTGAATGCGCTCGACATTCTGCTGTAGGGATTGCGTATCAGGATGGGTTAATCCTACCGATCGTTTACTAATAGCAAATGCGCGTTCATACAATGACTGCGCTTTTCCATATTTTCGTTGTATTTCAAAGAAATTTGCCAGATTTCTCATGGTGTTTGCTGTATGGCCCATGACCAACATTCCTGCGGCCAGCCGCAGAGTAAACATAACGAATTATTGTGTCTTCACTGTTTTATAAGCACAGTGATAGAAAGTTCCACTGACTAACTTCGTGTGTCCTACGGCAAAGTAAACACAATGATAGCATCTCGTGGTTTCACATTAAAATCTCGAAAGAGAAGTTCCCATGCTTGTTTATCATCTGATCGAAGATTCTCGATAATGTAAAATCTGTATTCGTAGGGGTATATTACAGTCTTTTAATAATATAGGGATTATTTTACGATTTGTTGCACCAGGGTCTAGTGTCTGTGCCATAACGTTTTCAAATTTTGTCCAATCACTTTGAACATAATCAGGAGAAAGCACAACTATAACTCGTTTACTCTCTAAAACCCCTCTTTGCATTTCTTCTATACCAAAAGATCCCCCTGAAAAATCTCTGAAGTCAATAAAAACAGAAAATCCTCTAGATTCTAACCCAACCAATAACTTATTCTTCACCCAGTCACTATCCTTATGACTATAACTTATGAATACATCATAACGGTGAATTGCCGACATATCGCCTCCTAACTTATTCGCTTGAGTCAAGGAATTTGAAATTTTTACAGCCGTTTGTCCAAATGAATTATATATAATATTTGCTACAATTAATATCAATATACAAACGAATATTAATATCCATAATAATAATTGGTTTTCTTTTATAAAATTAGGTATCTCTGAAGAAGCGTAATTAGTAAGTAAGGAAAGAATAAATCCTGTTACAATAATAATAATTGTTATTATTGTGACTAATCTAAACTTAATCATTAGTATCTCCTAATTTTTGTTTAAGATGAATTTCCATATCAGAGACCTTTCCAAAAAGCTCAGAAAAAGATTGAGGAATGCTAGGATTTTGTTTAAAATCCTCTATCCTATCTTTGACTGCCTTTATCAATGATAAGGATTGCAGATAATCACCACGTTGCATCATCTCTGAAGCTTCATCTAGTTCAGCGTGAAAAATTTCATAAATAATGTAAGAATTTTTTGTATCTAGATGCTTTAAAACATGTTGTCGAGCATTTTTCCAATCTCCTAGATTTCTATATATTTTTGCTATCATTCCATCCATAACTTCTTCTTCGCGTAAATGTCTTGGTTGAAAATCTTTTATCCGCTTAAGAGCATCTTGAAGTCGATGATTTTTAATAGTCTCATCACTGACTTCCATTGCTTCCGAAAAAGAGATATTGGCAAGAGTAAAAATAGCTTGATGATATCCAAGCATTTTTGCACGTTCTGCATAAGTAATGGCTTCTGCGTATTTTCCTTGTTTTCTGAGTATCTCCGCATATCTATAGGTTAGTTTTTCATCTTGAGGGTTATCCACTAACGCTTCCAGGAGAAGTGGCAATGCTTTATCTTCTTCGCCTGCTTGGATAAGAGCCTCAACATACGAGCCTAGATGAAGTCGATCAAACATTGATTGCCTTCTGCGAGCTTCTTCTAACAAAGATTTGGCTTCTAATATTTTATCTAGTATATGAATTGGCCTAGATCCATCTAGATTGAATTCGTATGAGTCTTCGATTTCTCGCAATAGGATTTGGGCTAATCCCACATGGTTTTCAGGATAATGAGATTGTCCATATATCTCTATGCCTTTGCGATAGAAAGTTTTAGCGTTATCTCTATTGCCTCTTCTATCTTCTATTAAAGCCTTTTCTCTATATAACCTAGCGGCAAATCTTTTAGGAACACCTCTTTTTTCAATATCCGAAATAATGCTTTCTGCTTTCAGAAAGTCATTACTTGTTCGAAAACTGCTATAACATCTTATTTGGTAAAGAATAATTTCTAGATCATTTGGATTAAGTTCTAACCATTTATTAGCATATCTTAAAGCCTCTTGAGGATTCTTCTTGTCCTGATAAAAATAGAAAACCATTTCTCTTAAAGTACCATCGACTTGTATTGGTAAATGCTTCGCCAAACTTTCATTTCCAGTAGATAATAAAAGTTTAGCTGCTGGTATTGCATATCGAAATATCTCATTTGATTTTTGCATAAGATCATCTTCATTAATAGTTACTTGTCCTTGAATTTCCTTTTAATTCTTTATTTATAGCCATTGCTTTATTATATGCATATTTACCGAATTGTTCAGATATTCTACTAAGTAAATTATTGTTTTTTCTAATTTATCTTTAAAATAATTTCCCAAAAATGGATGTAGATAAATTTAACTCTCCTTGATTTTCAATCATAAGAATATTTGTCAAATATAACCTTGCGTTTTGTATATCTTTAATACCTTGATCTTTTATCTCAGAAATAGCCATTAAATCTTCTAATGTCATTGGTTCTCGGATTAATGCAAGTGTTTCTAAAATAAGATAATGGTTATTTGTGTATGGCTTGTTCAACGAAGTTGGGAGCACGACGGCGCTTGGTTTGGCGATCTGGCAGCCCACAACGACCTATACGCTCTATCTTCCATTGACGCGAAAATAAGCGTGTTAGCGTGGCTCAGGTTTACGCAAGCGAAGGGGATGAAATATGGCTAGAGTACTGATTTAGGTATACAAATCAGTACTAAACAGTACTGACGGATTCCCGCTCAAGGGCACTCAGCACGTGCTGCTGAGTGCCCTTCGTGGCACGGGTCAGGATGGTAGCTCCACCGCCAATCGAAGGCGCTGGGCATCCATGAGGTCATCATCAGCAACCGTTCTTTGTTATACTAGGCGACAAAGGTACGTTGAGTACGAACATTTTAGGAAAGTTTGGCTAGAGAAATGAGCTATTATGCTAGGACGTCCTGTGACGGCTGATGAATTATCGCTTGATGAACAAACCCTCTTGCAAGCCGCATGCGATCCTACAACATCCCCAGAGGAGCTTGTTCGGATTGCAAACTATCTTGATCTGGTGGCTGACCCTGACTTTGAACGACCGACTTCGGGAACCGACTTCCTGCGGTTTGTTGGTCGCCAAGGACCATTATCAGTCGTTTTAGAGCAGAATTCGCGCTCGCCAATTGTTGCCGCGTTGGTGGCAAATCCCAATACGCCGCAAAAAATACTCTTACATTTCGCTGCCGACTTCCCCGAAGTCTTTCTCAATAATCCGGTGCTGCTGCTATTGTTGCTTGAGCATCCCGATTTATTTCGCCAGATGGATGAATTACGCTTATTAGTGTTTCTAGGCCATGCATCGATCCCCGCCAATTTGCTGAATACGATTCGCGGCTATGCTTCGCCAGTCGTTGCTCAAGCCATTGCCTACCATATTAGTATTCATGGTGCTGCTGGCGCTGATTGGCAACAGCAAGCTGAGGCAATTTTGGAGCATATCCCGCTACCACCGATCGATGGCCAAGAGGCGTTGATTGAGCATCTGGCACTGAGGACGATTCCTCCATGGCTTGAACAGCGCATTCGTGCATCAAACGAAGACCATATTCAACAAGCCCTGATCCAGACGGTAACGATCTTGGAAGAAGAAATGGTTGCAGCAATGAATTATACGGTCAATAACCAACGCTTTGATCATGCCAGCATTGGCACTGCTGATCGTGAGCAACGCAAGCTTGCCGCTGAATCAAGCGACCCCGAACTACTCAGATTGCTCGCTGATGATGACGATCCAAGCGTTCGCGCTCGTGTTGCCTTCAATATTAATACGCCACTTGATGTGTTGCCACACCTAGAACTTGATGATGTGCAGCCGGTGCGCAATGCGCTTGCACTAAACCCCAATCTCTCGGCTGCGTTGTTGGCGACGATGGCCCGCGATTATAGCTGGTCGGCGTTACGCATGCGCAAAGCAATTGCCCGCCATCCCAATGTGACCCCCGATATTTTGGCGCGCTTGGCCACCGATGAATCGATTCAGGTGCGCAATGAAGTGGCGAATAACCCGCAAACCTCGCTCAGTGCGCGGCAACAATTGCTTGATCGCGCATTAACCGCCGCGCTCTATTCGGCCCATCCCATGTTCCACTTTATCGCCTTAGCCAACCAATACACCAATCCTCAGCATTTGAGCAAAGGGCTACGCTCACCATATTGGTATGCTCGCTATGGGTTGGCGCTCAATCCAGCAGTTGCAGTAGAGATTGTGACCGCCCTGACCAACGATGCTAATTGTTTTGTCCGCCGCGCCGCCCAAACTGCGCTTGAGCAACGATTGAAGGAGCAGGCATGAATCCCGTAGAATTGCAACACTACCTTGATACCTTGGTGCAGAAACAGATCTATCTCAGTACCATGATTTGGGGACCGCCAGGAATTGGCAAATCGAGCATTGTGGCCCAAATCGCCCAGCGCAATGGCTTCGAGTTCATTGATGTGCGCTTGTCGCAACTTGCACCAACCGATCTTCGAGGCTTGCCTGTGCCTGAGAACGGCATTTCGCGCTGGTTTCCACCAGAATTTCTGCCCCAAACTGGCCAAGGTATTTTATTTCTTGATGAATTAAACATGGCGCCACCAGCCATGCAAGGGGTTGCCCAGCAACTGATTCTCGATCGCCGGGTTGGCTCTTACACCCTACCTGAGGGCTGGTTTGTTTGGGCAGCAGGCAATCGCAAAGAGGATCGCGCCTCGGTTTTCGATATGCCAGCACCCTTAGCAAATCGCTTTA
Source organism: uncultured Chloroflexia bacterium (assembly GCA_963767035.1). GTDB lineage: Bacteria > Chloroflexota > Chloroflexia > Chloroflexales > Herpetosiphonaceae > Herpetosiphon. The sequence goes on from CAVYBW010000001.1 coordinate 748,469, forward strand.
TCCACCTCGATGTCGTACCTGATTTTGAGAGTTTCAAAGCCTATGCCCTAAATACAAATGTGGCCGAGCAAGTAATTGCCTTTCTCTCATTTCGCCCAACTCTGTTGCATAAACTCAATCCCCAGCATCCAGCTTGGCCATCGCCACGCTCGTGGGTTATGGCAAGTCAACTCTACCAAGCTGAGCTTGATCTTGTTCCAGTGATTGGGATTGATGCAGCGGCGGAGTTTTATTCCTACACTGCAGCTATCAAACCCTGCCTGATTTTGATACGATTCTGCGTGGTGAAGGCTCAAGCCTCGCCTTTCCAAGCGAGCCAGGCGCTCGTTATGCCAACACGATCGGCTTAACATTGCGAGCCTCAACCGCCGATAGCGCCTATCAAGCCTTTTGTTGGATGGCCGCTCAAGCCCCAACCGAATGGGTACAGGTCTTTATTGCCGATGTGATGCGCCAATTACGGCTCAAGGGCCAAATTGGCGCATTTGCCGCCTATGTTCAGAGCGATGCGCAGTTACAAGCCTTCTTCCATCACTATCAACGGATGTTGGCATGAGTGCCGCCCAATTTGACAGCATGATCAGTGCGTCCGTGCTGCGGCTGCGCACCCGTTCGGCCTACTTTGCCACGCTGGTTTTGTTTGCCCCTGTCATTACCGCGACCCATGTGGATCAGACGGCAACCGATGGCAAGCGGGTTTATGTCAACCCTGATTATTTCGCCACCCTGCGCCAGCCCGACCAAGATCGTTTGATCTTGCATCAGGTGTTGCATGCGGCCTTGCTACATATTCCCCGCCGTGGCAGTCGTAACCCACGGATTTGGAACACGGCCTGTGATATTGTGTTGAATGGCATTATGAGCAGCATTGAGGGCATTGGCTGCGACCCCATGACCCAGCGTGATCCTGAACTTGAAGCACTAAGCGTCGAGGAAGTCTACGAATTATTGGTGCGCGACCCTAGCCGCTACCCATTGACCGACACACTCGATTTGCTCGAAGCAAGCGAGGCTGATCGATCAGGCCTCAGTGGCCAAGGCGGCTTTGAACAAGAAACCCGTGGCACAAAACGCAATGCCGTGCTTGAAGCCCACTGGCGCAACGCCCGCCACCAAGCCGATCTGATTGCGCTGATGGTGGCTCAGGGCAGCTTGCCAAGTAGCATGCGCCGCGAGTTGAGCAGTACCGACCCCGAGAAACTCGATTGGCGCACCTATTTATGGCGTTATTTAGTCCAAACTCCGACCGATTTTGTTGGCTTTGATCGACGTTTTATTAGTCGCGGATTGTACTTGGATGCCTTAGCTGGCGAGAGCCTGCAAGTTTATGTTGCGGTCGATACTAGCGGCTCAATCGATGAACGCCATTTACGCCTATTTATGGATGAAGTCCAAGGAATTTTGCGCTCGTATCCGCATATCAATTGTGAGCTGTTTTATGTCGATGCCGAGGCGCATGGGCCATTTCAACTCACGGCCCATAGCCCAATTCCTGAGCCAATCGGTGGTGGCGGCACTGATTTTCGACCCTTTTTTCAGGCAATTGAGGGCTTAATCCGCCCCCATCTGCCAGTGGTAGCAGTCTATCTGACTGATGGCTATGGCAGTTTTCCGCAAACGGCCCCTGATTATCCTTTATTGTGGGTCGTGGTTGCTGGTGGTCTTGATAGCGAGGCATTTCCCTTTGGTGAGGCGATTCGACTGCTGCTTGAATAATCACAGCAAGCTTGGTTGCAAGTTATCCGCAGGGCGCGTAACTTCGCGCCCTGCATTGTTGATTGGAATTAGGAGTGCAGCTCAATCATTGCAGCGCGTGGATTGCATAAGTAATGCCTTGTTGAAGGCTACTTTGGGTGATGATCGAACGGAAATCAATCCCCAAGGTCACAAGAGTTTGCGCCAACTCGGGACGAATACCCGTAATGATCACCCGTGCACCAAGCAATTGCACACTGGTTGCGGCTCGAATCAACAGGCCTGCTACCTGCGTATCCATCATGGGAACGCCCGTTACATCCACAATCGCAATCTGGGCTTTGTGGGTCGATACGCCGTCGAGCAACGTTTCCATTAAGTGCTGGGCGCGCGCAGTATCAACGCTGCCAATCAACGGCAGCAGAACCACCGCATCGGTAATCGGAATCAAAGGGGTTGAAAGATCACGCAAGGCTTGTTGTTGGGTCTGGATAATTTCTTCGTGCAAGCGTTGGCGTTCAGCCTCAGCCTGCTTTTGATCGCTGATATCGTGAGCCATCAGGGAAACAAAGCTGGGCTGCTGATCGCGATCATAATGACACAAGACTTGATAGCGCACCGGGAGTTGGCTGCCTTGGGCGGTTTGCAGATGGTAGTCACCCATCCATGATCCATGGGTTTGGGCATGCTGCAAGGTTTGGGCAATCCATGCTTGGTCGGTCGGGTTGCGGTAGATATCTTGCCAGGTTAATGGGGTATCCGACGCGGTTGGGTCAGCGTGTACGACCTGACGAGCTGCTGGGTTTAAATAGTGAATCTGGCCCGCCACATCGGCAATAGCAACCAGATCAGGGGTTGCACTCAAAATCGTATCAAACCGGGTTAGCAAGGCTTCGGCTTGCTTTTGTTGGGTAATATTGAGCAATACTCCATCCCATAGCATTGCCCCATTGCCCAAGGCAGTAGGCCGTGAGGCACTTTGGAGCCAGTGTTCTTGCCCATTGATCACGACCCGCCCTTCCCAATGCCAAGCTGCAAGGCTCTGGGCGGAAGCCAGCATTCCTTCGTGAAAACGGCTGCGGTCGGCAGGATGCATAGCTTCGGTCACAATGCTGGCCTCATGCATAATTGCTTCTGGTTCGTGGCCATAGAGATCGCGGCTGCCGGTGCTCACAAAGGGAAAGCTGATCGTCTTATCGGGCTGCAACAAGAGTTGATAAACCATGCCGGGCACATTGTCAATGATTCGTTGCAAGCGCGCCTCGTTATTGGTGCGGCCTGCCGTGGATTCACTGGTTGTACTGAGGTCGCGCGAAATCCCAACCGTCCCGATAATCGCCCCATCGTGGCTGCGAATAGCGTGTTTATTGGTTGAAAACAGATGAACCTCACCCGAATGATGGGTGACTGGCTCACACGCAATCTCCAACGACTGGCCAGTTTGAAAGACCTGTGCATCATCACGAATATATTGTTGGGTGTAATCAGGTTGATTAAAATCGGCATCGATTACATCTTGGAGCTGTTGTTTATCCATCCCATAGTAGTCACGAAAGGCCCGATTGGCATAGCGAATATGGGAAGCGGGGCCTTTATATAAAATTAAATCGGGGATGCTATCTAAAATTTGTTCATAGATTGCGAGTTGGGCACGCAAAGTAGCAATGGTTTGTTGAACGTCACCCGTGGTTTGATCCCCATCCTGATGCATATCGATTCCCATTATGGGCCTCCCCAAAGTATGCCTATACACCTGCTGTGAGAATAGCATAAAACAGTGGTGTGAGCTACACTACAGCACCCAAAACCCCACGAATTGGATACTTGCGCCGATACAGCGATTGCATTGAGTTGCGCATATCGATTGATTGTCTCGGCAATCATCGCAATCAACCACGTATTAACCCTGTGCAGCTATAACATCCTAGCTATCTGGCAGCATGGTGCGCAGTATCGGAAATGGTGAATCGGGTGATCGATAGCGATTGGTGGCCAATTGCCAATGCCATGCTGCCGCAATCTGCTGGCGAAGCCCATGGATATAGTCCACAGCATGAGACTTGGAGTCTAGTTTCAATTCGAGCGGAGCGTGTGCAATCGTCTCAAACTTAGCAATCCATGTATTGATCATGCTAATACTTTGATCGACGGCAGCAGCAAACGAGCACTGCTCAGTCTCCATGAGGATACGCACCAGATTAAATCTCGAATCGAGCAACATAACTTCTTTTTCATAGGAAAAGAGATCATTGAGGATCGCCGCAATTAATACCGTCAGCTTGGTTGCACGCTGAATGAGCGGATGCTCATAAACCTGCGAGTGAATCTGGTGGCCAAGGGCAAACTCGATCAGCAGCATCGTAGGATACATGCCAGAATCGTGTAACCTGGTTGCGATGTATGTATCGCGCGTGGTTGCTGTCGCATGGTGAAATGGGCGATTCGGAATCTGGGTTGCGTGCAAGTGATCGGCCAGCGATTGTGCAAGACGCTGGCGGTAGTCACGACTGCTCAGATCACGGAAATAGCGATGAACTTCCTGCCATATCGGATAAAGTGGGCATACACCATGGGCGTAGGATGATCGAGCGGAGGACGATCTGGATGGCAATCCCCGCGAGTGGGAGATCCGCAATGGATCGGGTATACCGGCTATGGACACGCCGAGACAGCGCGTGGCACTGGGGGCATGAAGCGGTTGGGGCGATCGTGCGGAGATAGAGGGTCTTGGTTCGATCGGTCGCGCCAGGGACAACGTCGTCACAATGGAGCACTACCGCGTCGGGAAGAAGCCATGTGGGAAACACCGTCATCGGATGCGTCCTCCAAGCATAGGCTAGACGAGGGAGTCGCTATTGTAGCACGCGATCATCAAAAACCCGCAAGAACCCATTTCATTTTAGCAGTCAGCGATATTCTAGCATTGGCACTGACAACATGGGCCGCAAACGTCTCATGCGGTGCTGTTGAGGATGTTTGCACGCCGCCATGCAGGGTCATTGGCAGTGCGATGCGCCAGACGGTCGGATCCGGACCCGTCACCGTCCATTGGCGGGTTTCCCGCATAAAGGCCGCGCGAAACGCTTCGTCCCGCACAAAGGGGGTCGGATCGGTGACCTCCACGGTCACGATGGCCTGATGGTGCAGGCCGTGATCGGCTAGCCGCAGCTGGTGCTGATTCTGGGCCGCCGCAATGATGCTGCCATTGACCCGCCAGGTCACGGTGAGCTGATGGCCGCTGGGCTGCAACGGCATGACGGTAATCGTGTCATTGGGCGTGAGGGTGGCCGTGATTGGCGTGCTGCGATCGATGGGCCGAACCCTGCGATACAGCGCCATCACCAGCGCTTCGCGGCTGGGACTGTTGAACGGTTGGCGCAGTGAGCGCATGCCGGAGTTCTCGGACGGACGGTAGATCCCCGTCGTGCCATGGCTCGCCCCAGGATAGGTGCCAATGATGCTCCCGTCGGGCGAGGCGGCTCCCAGCCAGCGATACCATTTCACCTGGGCATGGCCCATGGTCGTGGTGGGGAAGATCGAGGTATTGGCCGCTGGTGACTCCGGCCCTTCATACACACCCGGGGTTAAGACATATTCATCGTGGAGTTGCCCGAGCGAATGCCCCAATTCATGCACGAGGATCTCCGGGGCGGCGCTATTGCCGCCCGCCACGGTCGCGATGTCGGTTCCGCCCGCGCCGCCATACATGGTCGTATTGGCGATCGCGATAATCTGATCGGCGTGGGGTGCTTGGGCTGCATAGTGCAGGGCTTTCGTGCGATTGACGCACAAGAGGCGTTGCAGATTACTACACCAAAAATACATATCGAGTGCCGTCTGCCGGGTAATCCCCCGCGTTGGGTCATTGTCCACGCCCGCATCGGGCGAGACGACATCGACGCGGTAGACGGTGAAATAGGATTGATAGGTTTTAAAGGGTTCGACCTGGGTGACGTACTGCCAGACGTGATTGGTGTGGGTTGCATAGGTTCCTAATTGGGCCTCGGTGTAGCCATCACCGAGCATAACGATGGCAATCCGGTTGGTCACCGGGCCGGTCGTCTGGATGGTGGCGACGTTGGTCTGAGCAACCAGTCGGGCTTCAGCCGGATGCTGCGGAGTCATCGGGGCAGGCACGCGGGTGATCGTGCCATCCTCTGCAAAGACTTCGATGGTCGTCGCTGCGGGATTGGGTGCCTCGGCTTGCACCGTCATGGGGAGCACGAGCACGAGGAGGAGCAGCCACGTTGCGTGGGCAGTGCGACGGACGCGTGCGTGCACGGGTACTGATGCGGCGGCTTGCATGGATGATCCTTTCGCGCGGCATCCGATTGTACGCGGATGTCGCGACGGTGGGTCGGTTCGTGCGTGGCGCTGCGTTCAGTGTCCCCGCACGGGTTCGCTACCATGCAGCATAGTCGCTGCACGCGGGTTGAAAGTCTCATCATGGGCCGCAAACGTCTCATGCTGTGCTGTTGAGGACGGTCGTCACCCCTGCTGCCTGCGTTCTGCAGGAACCTTTTGCTTGTGTCTTTCTGCATCCTGATGGTTATCCATGCTGCTCGCTGAGCAGGGTGGTTTTGTGGTGTCGTTTTTTCTTTATATGGAGGTTGCTCATGGCCAGTGATGTGAATTTAGTGGTGATCGAAGGACGGGTGGTGAATGAACCAGAGGTGAAGGTGACGGCGGGCAATACGTCGCTCACGACGTTTCGGATCGCGATCACCGCTGGATACCCGGTGGTGAGGGTCGCGAAGGACGGGAGGAGGTCAATTTCATGGCCGTCAGCTGTTGGGGAAATACCGCCGACCGCGTTTGCGCAGCGGGTGAGCAAGGGCTGCAAGGTGGTGATCAAAGGGCGCTGGCAAGTCCGCCAGTGGCAGGATCAGGAAAGTGGCCAACAACGTGAAGGCCACGAGTTAGTGGCCGATGATGTGGCGGTCACGCATGAGCCACGCGGAGCCGAGCGATGATCACGCTGCTTTGGAATGGTCTGTGCTCGCTGCTTGCCGATGCCTGCAATGGGATCGTGCAGTTTGGTGCGCAGGCGCGCCATCATCTGACCCGTGCCGATCTCGCGCATGGCCTCCTGATTGGCCTTGGTTCTTGGTTGGCGGATGGGTTGACTGATGATCCATTGCTCGTCTGGCTGGATAACGGGCTGGAGCTGGGAGTCGTGCTGGGAGCCGCCACGTTGGGGGCACGCTGGGCATTCAGCACGCGCACGGCAACGCGGTGGCGGATTGTTCAACAGTTCATCGAATCCATGGCCATCCTCGCGCTCGTGCGGATTGGCGTGGGCTTCTTCGGGCCAGCGGTTATGGACATGATCCGCACGATGCCCATGGAATCCCTCATGCTGGGGATTGCCTTCAGGCTGGTCTGGCTGGTTGTGTGGCCAAAGCGAGGCTGCCGATGCCACGCCGATTAATCAGCAGTGGTTTGGTGCTGGTAGCGTTGGTTGGCTGTAGCCGCCTCACGCCAAGCCAGCTTGCCGGAACCGCGACAGTGCTGGGCTGTTGGCCGTATGGCTTCGAGGAGGTCAAGAAGCGCAGCAAAAAAATGGCGACGGCATTTCGGAATGAGGGCAGTTGTTTACTGCTGTTTTATGCGGTCGTTCGGACGCTCCAGCTTCGAAAAATTCGCATGCCTGGCTAATCTGATTTTGCACACTTCTTGACAAACCACCTTTTCCGTCCCCATTTCAACGATTGCTCCTCAATCTCGGTATTCAGGTTGATGTCTGTCCACCCCATCGACCGGACTTAAAACCCTTTGTCGAGCGCTTTCACAAAAATTACAAAATTGAATGCATGCATCCTCTGTGGCCAACGACAGTGGTTGAAGCACAAGAACAACTCGATGCGTATCGTGCCTGGTATTCCCGTGAGCGTCCGCATCAGGGACGAGCATGTGGCAACCGTCCCCCAACGGACGTATTTCCCATGCCTGTCCTGCCTGCCATTCCCGCGATGGTTGATGCCGACGGGTGGCTTCACCAGATCGACGGCTGGACATATGTTCGACGAGCAAATGCGCGGGGTGAAATCTCCCTTGATGGGGTGATCTATGGTGTGGGTAGTGCCTATGCAAAACAAGAACTGGCGGTACAGGTGGATGCTCCCCAGCGGGAGTTAGTGTTTCGGTATCGCGAACAGGTGATCAAGCGTGCTCAACTTAAACGGTTGCTCGGTGGAATGATGTCCTTTGATCACATGATTACGGCACTCTGTGGATTGGCTGATCGGGAAACGCAACGACTTATGCAGCGGCAACAACGGAGCCGACGATGAGAAGAAAATGCCTGACGATGTGGAGAAACAGCACACATGGCGCGCAGCCGTTGGCTACGTTTGTCCGCGAGCTTGGCCCGGTAGCAACGTGGGATTGTGCGATCAGCGTGGGCAAGGAGCAGCAGGTGCATGGGCGGCTCGTCGTGACCCGCGTGGCGCAGGCGGTTGCTGATCAGCGGCGGGCACGGATTCGCCAGCATGCCCAGCATCAGCATCGGATGCCATCGGCGGCGGCCCTCGCCTTGGCGGATTGGAATGTGGTCTTCATGAATGCGCCACGGATGCAGATCACCGCGACGGAGGTCTGGACGGTGATGCGGGTGCGCTGGCAGATTGAACTGCTGTTTAACGCCATGCGCGGATCGATGACTGGCGCACCGCCAATCCAGCCCGGGTGCTGTGTGCAATCTACGCCACATTGATTGGGCTGGTGTTTCAGCAATGGCTGCTGGCGGCGAGTAGTTGGCATGACCCGGAGCGGAGTTTGTTCAAGGCTGCGCCGATCGTCGCGGGGATGGCGGGGGAATTGGCCAGCACGCAGGCTGATCCGCCGCAGTTTTTGCGCGTGCTGACGCGGCTCGCGGCCTTGATTCAGCGCTGGGCGACGACGAACAAACGCCATCAACCACCAACCACGGCCCAGCGCTTACGGGCATTAACGGCATCATGAACCGAAGCTTGATGCGCATGGGGAATATACTTTTAATTCCCTTGATGTGATTCCGTACATTCGCCGTGTTCCAGTGATGGACACCTAGGTTGATATTGAGGAAATTATGAATGTGGAGTTTGAACGCGCACTGCACGGCGATATTGGCTATGATGAAGCAATGCGGCTCGCAACCGAGCGCTCATATGTGTGCTTCGTCAGGATAGGGTCTAAGACCTTCGAAGAGAATTGTCAAGACATCACCAAAACAACCTTATTAGCCATGAAGCCCCAGTAGCCGAGCGCCGCCAGCATACCCAGTTCCAACAGCAAGGCCACGGCGAGATTGATTGATCAAAAATGTCCTCACAGCACGAAGCCGGACGGCCCGAGAAAAGCCGCCAGCACTCAAGACTGGGGTTCGCGAGGTCGCATGCACCAACGCGACGGTACATCGAGCGGAGTTATCGTGAGCTACGACATCAGGGTCACTCTGTCATACTTGCGATCAGGAAACGACACGGTTGATCTGAATGCTTTGGGAGCGTTCAGATCAACCGTGTCGTTTCCTGATTGTATTCCCCTTGGAGGAGCGACAAACAAAGGTTCGCTGCCATGGTTCGGGGAGGGCCGTGCGTTTAATTCCTATTGCTCGCCGCCGGGACGCGCAAAGTCGATCTGTTCAGCGCGTGCCGTGCCATTCGTGCGTCCCGGATAAGACAGCCACTGCATGGCGATATTGAGGTCTTGAACAATATCCGCCGCTTCGATCGTGGTTCCGTTCTCCATGTCGATCGTTGCAGTGGTATGCGCGTCACTGACTAGGGTGAGATCATACCCGCGTTCAAGCGCACCATATGCGGTGGCGCGAATGCACCAATTGGTTGCCGCCCCTGCCAACACAAGGTGCGCTATCTCCAACGCCGCCAGTTCTTCCGATAAGGTGGTGTGTTCAAACGACGAATTAAACTGCTTATGGATGCGTGGCTCACCCGCAGCGGGCACTAACTCCGGCACCCATTGCCACTGCGGACTATTGGTGGGCAGTTCCGCATCTGCGTGTTGGACCCACAGCACGGGAATGTTTTCTGCGCGGGCACGCTCCACCGCGCGGGCAATGTTCCCGATGATCCGCGATGCCTCCCAGGCGTCATTCATAACCCCAACCTGGGCATCAACGACCACGAGTGCCGCATTATTCCCTTCTCGAATAGTTGCCATACGGTGCTCCTTTGTCGCAATTCAGCAGAGAAACCTTGCGGTATTATAGCACATATGTACGATATGGAACTAACAGGTGATTATCTCTGGACGGGATTAGCGCTCGTTTTTGGCACAATTCATATTGTGTCCAGCTTTTCGCTATGTACGTTACTCAGGTAGGCTCGGATTGGTTGGGTTAAGCTGGAGCAGCATTTCGCGAATATATTCGGCCTCAGCTGGTTGGCGCAATTTGGCTTGAAACTGGCCATGAGCCACAAACTGAATCTCCCACTGATACCAACCATTCGCAGCACTTGGCTCAGCGCCGAGCAGTTGCATTGATTTGATTTGATGCAGCGATTCGACCATGCTACTTTGATAGCGCACTGGGTTAAATTGATTGTAATGCTCTAAAAGTGCAGTTTGGCTCAGCAGCACTGCACCAAGACTCACCGAGAGCCAACGTTCAGCTTGGGCTGGCTCCGTCGTATAGATTGCGATCGTGAAGCCTTGGCTAAATTCACGCCCAGCCTGATCATCGTGCTGCTTGAGGCTAAAACTCAGCGGCGTGCTATAAATCGCCACGCTTGGCAATTTTGCTGGCGGATTCGCCGCAGGAACGCCAATTAGCACTTGGGCTTTGGCATCGGGGTCATTATTGAACAAATTATCGTGTAATAATGACCCAATTGATTCGATTAATTGCTGAATCATGCGGCCTCGATTGCCAACTGTTCTGCTTCCCTCGCTAGCTCTTCCTCCAATACTTGGATGGCACCACTAATCCGAAGCAATGTAGCATTCAGATTTTCACGCTTGGTTTCAAGCTCGGCGAGCATCTGTTGGCCTGCCTGAAATTCTTCCTTCAAGGTGGTTAAACGGTGTTCAAGTTGTTGCCGCATACTTAACTCCTAACGCCCAATCGCAATCCAAGAAACCCATGAGCCATAGATAATCGTATCACCCCAGGTTTGAGCCACAATTGTACAGCCTGTACGGGTTACCACTTCAGCAAACCCATGAAAGCGTAAATTATTGCCCCTTTCAGAATCGATCGCAGCAATACTGACAATAATATTAGGCGCTTCAGTAAAACCGCTATAACTAATTGCCCGGCGAACTTGGCTCACTTGATTGTTACCCCGAAAACCACCAATATCAACATAGCCAGCTTGCACGCGGGTAGCCGTACTTTGGGTTGTGCCATCAGCAAAGCGGAGGCTACTGGCAACAATTGGCGATAATGCATCACCATCGACATTACCATCTTTGAAATAAAAAGCATCGCTGCGGCCTTCGATTCGTCGCCAATAACGGTTACCATGATGAAAACGAATACTTGGATAGACCTCACCAATAGTACCAGAACCATCCTGAAATAATTCGAGAAACACAAATTTGCCTTCTTCGCGAGCAGCGGCTGAGCGGCGAATTTGCACCATTGGAATATTTCGCCCTGATGAGTCAAGTTGCACAGTCAGGCTGCCATTGACTTCAACTTGTTGATCGCTCCGCACATGTAAAACAGGTTTGACAACATTCGCGCCATCTTTGGTATGGCCAAGCGTCACCCCATTGAAGCCGCCAATTTCAACCCGATCGGTCGATTCTTGCCAGCGAACCAGATCATACTGGTCGGTTGGACCTTTGCGCAAATATAAGGCATTGCCATTCAGGTGAAGATTGCCTTCAACTTGCAATTTATTTTGCGGATTGGTGGTGCCAATACCCACATTGCCGCCGCTTTCAGCATTCAAGGTCAAAGGATCAGTGCCACGCGAGGCAATCGCCAGCGGTTGATTGGGATTCGAGCCGGTGGCCAAAACGCTAGCGTAGCCAATGCTCACGCCTTGGGTTTGGTTGCTATGGCGAAATTCAGCCACTGGTGCTTTCGCGCTGTTAGTAGTGGCTGAAACATTAAGCGCTGCTTGGCCAGCATCGGCTCCAGCCGTGACTTTAAGCGGCCCTTGCATCGCATCACCACCAGCACGATTAACTTTATCGCCTTCTAAACGCGCAACCTCGCGGCTCATTTCGTTCCAGTCAGCGGCACGAATAAGCTGACCACTTTGTTTATCCTGATGATTGTAGGCCATTGCTGCTGACTCCCGCTAAAAGGTAATTTCCCAAATTAAGGTTAATTTAAATTGCTCAGATTTGGTGATCGTATCGAAGATCACGCGGTTGTACATCACGCCATCCTCAGTAAACAAACCTGCTTCGCGCAACTCACCATTACAATCACGCTCGCCCAACTCGCCAGTTAGCCGCAGCATAATCCGTGGCTTATTACTGCTATCAGTTACGTCAAGTTGTTCGATACGAGCAATTTTGGTGGTGCCAATGGGCTGTACTAAGCTGGTGTGAGCTGGATTAAAGGCTGCTTTGGAGCCACCAAGCTGAATTGTCGAAACCCGTTGAATTACATCGCCCTTTTTTTCATGATTGAATAACCGCGCTACCAGCGTGCGGCCTGCCACCGTTATATCGTTGTGGGCGCTAATCTGCCCAACCAACTCGCCGCTGCTGGTGTATTGCTGAATCGTTAAGCGTCCGGCAATCTGCAAATGCTCACTCCTGAACATACACTCATCCTTCTATGCAAATGTATTGAGGCTATCAAAACTGGTGTAATCAAACGCGCCTGCTAGCACCAAGCGATCGCTGGTTTCATGCAACTCGCCGCTACGTTGCTGGCTATCAAGCTCAAAGCTATCGCGAACATCGTGTTGTTGCTTGAGCAAACGGCCTTGAACAGCAAGATTAACGCGATCTGTTTGATCGTGATCTTCTTGAAAAACTTGTTTATAGGCGACCAAAGCTTGTACCCCTGCCGCCTTGACTCGATTGACCAAGTTCAAAATTTGCTGGCGTGGATGATCGCCACCCTCATCGAATTTATCGGTGAATCCGGCGATATGCCACGGAATTGTGACCGTAAACACGCCATAGGTTAGGGCATACGACGAAACTTCGACCCGCACAATTGGTTCATCTGGTACAAACAGGCTTTGATCAAAGGCTTGTTTATCAAAAGCGCCAGCTGGATATGGCTTGTTATCAGCCCCAATAATCTCGGCATGCAAGCGCCAACGGGCAACCCCAGGCTTTAATTGGGGAATTTCGCCGATTAAGCCTTCTGCTGGCACGATACCATTGCGAAAAACCCGCTGGCCTTCGAGGGTCAAACGATCGCCAATTTGCAAGCGCCCAGGAAAGCGCACTCGTTGGCCGCTAGCAATATCGATTAACTCAATATTGGTTAGTTCGCGAAACGGCCCATTGAGCATCGTGATCCAAATATGTGGTGTTTCAGGGCTACGATTAATGTTATTAACTGCAAATTCTTGATAGAACTTAAGATTATCGGCAAAAAAGAGCGCTCGTTGGGGCAGAAATTCTTCAATATCAATCAGTGCTTTGGCGGCAGTCACCGCCGGATCATTGCCGACAATCCCCAAATTGGCCGCTACAATATCTAAAATTCCTTGACGGGTCGAGGCTCCGCGCTTTAGTACGGCAATCAAACCTTGCAAACGCTCACGATAGGGCGCATGGCTTGGTTCAATCGCATAAGCCCAAGTTGATTCCACGGCATATCGATTGAGCCGCGCCAGATCATCGCCATAACTGGCTTGTAGGCTTGGCAAATCTTCAGCTAACTCAGGAAAGCGCTCGGCATTAACCAACTGTGGATCATCAAGCAACTGATTGAGTAGCGCTGCCAAGGCTTGCCGCACTTCTTGCACGCTCGAAATGCGCCGCATACTCAAGCCCCATGGCCGCAGCCGCGCATCATAGCCCAAAGCAGCATCGACAAGAATGCGATTTAAACGAGCGACATCGTCGCTCAATGGATTAGGGCTAAACTCGCTTTGCTCCAACAAACTTAGCAGTTGGTTGCGGCGATCAGGGTTTGGCTCCTGTTGATAGATTGGCCGCAGAAAATCGCGATACAAACTGTAAATCAAACTCCAAGCATGGGCTGGCAAGTTTAGGCTATTGAGCGCAGCATAATGGCGGCTAAAAAATTGGGTGTCAGCCAAAATTGCTTGGTTAAGGCTTGGGCAACCACCAATGCCAATTCACGGCTAATGCTACCTGAGCCGTTATAGCGTTGGATTTGCTGATAGGCTTCAGGACAGCGTTCGGCAATTTGCTGGGCGATGATGGCACTAATCGGCGTGCGTCGCACCAACAATTCTAAAACCAAACCCGCTTGAATCTCAGCACCTAAAACATAGGCATAATCCACGGTATAGCGCCGCAGCAATTTCCATGTCGTTGGCGCAATCAGCCAATCAAGATAGGCTTGGAGCGGGCTTTGCTCGGTGAGAATAATTTGGCTCAAACGGTAGGCATCAAATGAACGCAGCGTAAACCGTGGGTTCATTTTGATCAACTGTGATGTGCCGCCCAAGCTTTCGAGATACAGCGCGAAAATCTTATCGAGGTCACCGCGCTGTTCAATTGGCGCAATATAGCCTTGCGAACCTTGGTTGGTTGCGGTCTCGACATGATGCGAACGCAACACATGGTACAGATCAAGCTCAGCCCGTTCGAGCCTGCGCCCAAACATCTCGGCGAACAGCAAGAGCAACTCGCCAGCCTCTTCGGGAGCGTAAAAATGAGCGAGTCGTTGCAAAATTGCAATTGTTTTGCCAGTTAATCGTTGCATATTAAGCCTGTATCACAAAGCGCAGCGCTGCATCGCTCGCACTATCGTTGGCCAGAAAGACCTTCTCAAAGCTGGCAATTTTGATCACTTTGCCCGTATTGCGCTCAGGTAATGGGCTGGCTGGGCTGGTACTAAGATTATAGAGTTGGCAATGTTTGGCATTGAAAGCAACTTGCAATACCTGAGGCTGGGCTTTGGCAAGCGCTTCAAGTTGCGCCAACTCAACATCTTGTTCAGGTGCGAGATCATCAAGGTAGGCCATAATTGCGCGGCGCACGGCGTAGCAAATTTGGCGGCGCTGGCTATCGCTGGTGGTTGGCGCAACCGTCAATTCAAGTTTGCCAGTTAGGTCAACCCGTTCGCTGTAGATCAACAAATTGGCCAGCACTGGTTTTTCAACAATACTGACTTGGATGGCACTATCCTCTGGGCGTTCATGGCTTTGGAAAGGCTTGGCAAGCATCCGCAAACTAAAATCTTTGCGATGATACAGCCGAATTTTCTTTTCGATTTCGCTGGCTTGAATTACAGCTCCCAGCGCCAAACTTGCAATATATTCTTGAATTGCGGTTTCGATTTTGCGGCGTTTCTCGTCGTGCTCCAAACCCGGCTCCACCAATTTAATCAAGATCACGATTGGCAATTCTTTCGGCTCAGCGGCCACTCGAATGCTGCCAGCATTGAAAAGCTCGGAAATTGCACTTTCCAAACGTTTATCTTGAGCAGTATGGTTGGTGCGTTGCAACAAAATCGGCTGTTGATTGTTGATTGTTAGTTTGGTCTGATTAACCACCAATTCTTCCCATAAGGCGGCACTGGCGGCTAGTTCGCCGCTACGGCCTGCCACTAAAGCCTGAATTGGCAACTCGATTGTGGTTTGATTAGGGCTAAAACTTGCAGCATTTTGTGCCAAAAAGCGTTGATTATCGAGGGTACGTAATTCACACGGCAACTCGATCAATAAGGTTTGGCTGAGGTTGCTGCTGCGCGTTAGTTGCACATTGCCTTGGGCAAAGCTTTCGGCCTCGCGGTAGAGTTGCAATTCAAGATTGACTAAATCGCTAACGCCTTTGACTTGCAGAATTTCGCTGGTCAATTGCGAAAACAGCAAGGGCTTACCCATGCCCAAACGACCAAAATAGGCCTCAACTGCCTCACGTACTTGGTTTTCTAGCAACACCTTTTCGGCACTGGCAATTTGGCTATTGGCCTCAATTTGAATCACTACATCGACATTAATTGGCGCAGCAGGTTTGAGAATCACATAGATCCCAGCAGCACGCACCTCATCCAAGCGTTGGCGCAATTGCCGCTCGTTGCGTTCGTTCATGCCATCAACAAATACTTCGATTGAGCCAGGTCGTCCTTGGCCCTCGCTATTATCGTTAAAGTCTTCATGAATCCGCACTTCACGCACTTCGGGCAAACTCAAAAGCGCATTTTCGATCGATAAACTTGAGGCGCGGCCAGAAGCCAACAAGGTTTGTTTGGCGCGTTCGCGCAGTTCTTGGTCGGTTTCACGCTCACGCCCACGAAAGCCAATCGGCTTGAGATTGGTTACTGATTTGATGCCAGGCACAGGTTGTGGCATGACTTCGACCGTTTGTTCGGCGCTGGTCATGTGTTTGCCGCGCTCCTCGGCGCGCACCCGCACCGCAACCGTGGACATACCTGGCGCGATGCGGCCTTCTTCGGTGGTGATGTAGGCCTTTTTGGAAGGCGTTTGCTTGGGATCTTCCTTGGTCGTGACGAGCGTGCCAATCGGAATAACGCTTTCCTCAGCACTGGCACTATCACGCTGAAAGGTAACGCTGCCAGTTGCAAAATCGGGTTCGTTACGTTTGATGCCTAAAATTGCCACCACCCGATCAAGCTGCATACCCTCAGCCGTGTCGATAAAGCCAGCCTGATAGACCAGATCAAGCTGTTCGTAGAGCACTGCTAGCTCATAGGCAAACGATTCAAACAGCGAACGCACCACGCTGCCTTCTTCAAAATCGGAGAGCCGTGGGATACGTTGGCGCGCATCGGCCACCATGCTGGTATAAATATCGCTAAATTGTTTTTTATGCATTGTCACGCTAGCCCTCCAAGGCTACGGCTACATTCACTGTCAAAGGCTCCGATTGGTCAATTGGCAACACGACGACTTGCAATTCGAGATTTGAGCGCCGATCTGAGCGCGGCACAATGGGGGCAATCGTGACTGAAACGACCTCGCTGATCCGGCGTTCGAGCGCTAAACTTTCGCGCACATAAAATTCTGCTCGTAAATGGGTGCGGCGGCTTTGCGGTTCGCCAACCAGCAAATAGAGGCGCGAGCCATAATCAGGATGCCCAAGCATGCTCAGCTCACCTTGACGGGTTAGTAAACGATTGACAATGGCTTGCGCTACGTTAGCCCGCCCGCTCACTAAGGCCAAATCGCTGCGTTCAGCCACGAGATCAACGGCAATCCGATCTGAGGATTGCATGCCAAGACTGCGCCATGTCAAGTGCAAATCGGTTTCAAGGGATTCGGTCATTGCAAACCTCACTTAATCGCCAATCATTACGGTGCCAACCGCCACAACTACCCCTTTGACGTTCGCTTCATCGCAGGTTGTCGCTTGATCGCCAGCTCGAATTGCTGGCTTGCCATTGATTTTGACCGTTTGGCTCCCACCTTCGAGTGTTGCTTGATCGTTGGGTTGGTTGATAAAACTCAGGTTGGGCGGTATTGGGATATGTGGTGGAGTGTTGACCGCAATTGAGCCAACGACTGCGGCTGGTTGGCCAGCAATCTTGACATCACTGCTGAGTTTATCATCGATCATGCCCACAAATGGATGCGGTACTTGGACTGGTGGCGGTGGCGGTGCGCCTGGTGGTTGCACCGTATGCATACACTTTCCAGTTACTTGATCACCCTTTTTGGCTGCTGGCTTGCCCATAGCGTCTCCTTAGTTCAAATCAATCGTGCTGCCCTTGATCTTAATCGCGCCACTGGCCTGAATATCCAAGGTTGAGTCGGATTTCAGTTCGAGCGCATTGGCTTGGATGCTCAGTTTGCCAGTTTCGGCAATCAAGGCCAGATCTTTGTTGGAGCTAAGGCTAATTTTCTCGCCCGCAATATCGATTACGAGGCTAAATTTTTCGTTGCTGATGGCGATTGTTTCATCCTCAACCGTAATGGTGTTCTCGCCATTTTTACTGGTCAGAATGATTTTGCCGGCGCTATCGAGGCGTAAACTACCGCCCTCGGCAAGCGTGTGTTGCAGCAAAAATTCCTTGGGATTATTGGGAGGCGGACGATCCTCATCGTTGTAAACTCGCGCCATAATAATTGGCGCGTTGATATCGCCACCAATAAACGAGAGCACCACCAAATCGCCAAGATTGGGAATACAGGCCATCCCAAGGTAGGGCGTGGCAACTGGCACTTTGCGCAATTCAAATGGGCTGCCATCGGGCAAATGATAGTTGCGCAATTGTACCGAGCATTGGTAATTATCGTTATCACCCGCATCAGCGTGGGGAAACACCGCCGTAACAATGCCTAATTCGCTGGTGTGAATGCGTTGAGTGCTGCGTTCGGCAATGGTTTGAATAATCTGCAATAGCTCTTCCATTAATGCTGCTCCCAACTAACTTCACTGATGAAGCCTTGATAGCGATTAATCCGTTGGCTGACACTCAGGATTTCAGCGCTCAGATTGTGGCTGGCATCAGGCATTTGCTGAAATTGCAGGGCATCGCCCAAAGCAAGTTCGGCCATGCCTAGCACTTGAGCTTTACCAGCCAAGGTGGCGGCATAGGCTTGAAAACGGTTTTCAGCAATTTGACGGGCTTGATCTTGGCTGCGAGCGGTGGCATCGCTGATACGCCAGACATTGCCAGCGCTTTTGCCAGCGCTGCCTTTGACGACTTTCTTGGTCAGCCATGAACTCGCCTCATCGCTTTGGCCTTGGCCAGCTGGGCTGGTGCCATGAATTTCCAAGCCATCAATTGCCGCTTGAATCAGGGTTGCCGAAAAGTGCAAAAGCTGCTGGCCATAACTAACGCGATGGGTAGTTTTAGCAGCATAGGGTTTAAAGTGCACTGCATCTTGGGCATCGCTATAACAATCAACCCCGCAGCGTTGCGCCAAAGCGTGCAGATGTTGCCACAAGCTTTGGTTGGCTGAGCACAGATAGCTGCTAAATGTCAGGCCAGCATCAACTGTGCCAAGTTTAAGCTTGGCGCGACCCAATAAATCTTTGGCGATTGCGCCGCCTGCCCGTTGCTCATAGAGTGCGTTCAGGCCCATGCTGGTCAACAATTGAGCGCTGCTATAGGCCTCGATGGTGATCGTGTGCAGGCTGGTTTGGCAGCTAGCAACTCGGCCAGTAAAGACCCGTTGTAGGCCACTGCTAGCGCCTAAATCCACGCTAACTGGGTCGCCAAGTTTGGGATTCAGGCCACTTTTGCTGGCAAACACCAAGCTACAACGATTGACTGGCGAGCGCAACGAGGCATAACTCGCGCAACTCACCAGCCAATCAGCCTGATCGGCACTAAAATTAACTGAGCCAATTGTGATGCGATACTTCACCAACACAGCGTTACCCTGCTAAACGTTCATCAAGCGTGTTCAACAACTGGCCATAGGCATTGCTAAGCCGATCCAGGCCTTTTTCCAAATCGCCATCAAGCCCTGCTAATTTGATGTCGATTACATTGAATAGGCCTTCGATATCAAAGGTTTTGTGCAGCAGTTGTTTGATTTTATTGAATTCATCATCCAATGGGCGGCGAATCAATTGATCAGGCAAGCCTTTGATTTTATCGATGATGATTCTGTAAATCGCATCGAGCCGCTTGACGGTTTCTTCCGGATAGAGATGGGCAATTTCTTCGACAATAAATGGGTGCAGCGATTGCAAACTCATGCCCAGATCGCTAGGATACGACGCTTCAAACAGCACCCGATTAAGCCGTACCAAGCGATTTTGATTAGTTGGGGTGCGCGAAAGCTCATACCAAGCACGGCCAAGCTGGCCTTTCAAGGCTAAATAACGGTAGAGTTGTTGCATTTCGCTGGCGCTACGGGTTTCGGCTGACTTGACCTCGATCACACCAATCGCGCTGCTTAGTTGCTGAGTTAGCAAATCAACGGTCGTCTGAGTGCTGATCGTTGGATCGCGCAGGGTATCATTGATCGCCTGCAAAATATTGCTGCTATTGACTTCGCTAAGGCTACCAGCAGCTTGATTTTGCAATAATTCTAGCGCGGCAGCAGTAAGTTTCGTTTGCACCAAGGCTGCCAAACGATCGCCGCTCGGATTGCGAATCCTCAGCGCCACGGCGATTAAACCTTGGCCAACAAAATCGCTAGCACTAACCGAGTTGAGCAGCCACATCGGGCTAAATGCCTCGACACTGCGTTTAACCGTTTCGTAGGTTGCCTTAATCACGCTGATCAGCGAAGTACGAATGGTTTCGAGTAAGCCCAAAATATCGCTAATTACTTGTTTGATGCTCTTGCCAAGCGTATTCAGCACATTTGCCACGGCAGCATCGATCTGGGCTGGCAGCTTAGTAACCGTGGTCAAAATCTTTTGAATCGCAGTAATCGCATCTTTGAAGGGCTTGAGTTGCAGTTTGACATCGGTCACGAATGTACGCACAGGGTCGCCAAATTGGCGTTTGAACATGGCCGCAACCACATTTTGTAAAGCACTTTCGTTGAGCGCAATAATTCGCGCTTCTTCGGCTTTGAGCACTGGTTTATAAACCCCGATGCAGCTATTCAAGGCCGTTTTGGTTAGCCCATTCACTTGGCCAAGCGTCGTGCTGAGTGCAGTCAACGGGGCTAAATCCAAATCACGCAGCAACAGACCTGTACCAGTGGAAAGATCGTAGGTTTGCATTAATTTGCGGCGGCGAGTTTGCAAGCCATCAATTTCGGCGGCAGCAGCGGCAATGCTTTGGCTCAAGCTAGTTGTCGCAGCATCCAAATTGGTTGCTGTTACGCCAAGCTCAACCTGAAAAGCTTCGCGGGTTTTGGCAATTTCAGCGGCAACACTGGGAAAAGTCAAAGTTGCCGCATTGGCGCGCAGCGAAGCTTCGATCGAATCCATCGCTAGCGCAACTTCATCAAGATAATCACCGCCAAGCACTTTTTTGAGCATCGTCCAAAATTCAGCGTCAGCAATATCTTGCAAGCCGGTTTTGGCCAATAGTTTCTCCAGCGATACCGCCGATTTGATCGTGTTGAGCAGCGAATCAATCTCGTAATCGCGAATGTTGGTTAGCTCTTTGGAGGCTGCATTGATCGCTTTGTTGATCAGTTGGTTAAGTGCTTCGGGAGAGAGGGTTTCGACCAAACTATACAATTGATCATACAAGCGTTGCAATTCATTCAAAATAAGCTCAGGGTCAAGCTTGGCAACTAGTTTGGCGAGTTCAGCATTGGCTTCTTTGAGCGGCGCAAGCAATTGCGATGGTTGAAACTCTTCCAAGGTTTTGATAATTAATTGATACGGTGCAGCGTTGAGAATTGCATCGGTGGCAATCGTACCAGGATTGAAATCGTCGATCATACGCTCAATCACCAAAACCTGATTTTTGAGCAAATTGACCAACTCTTGCAAGGGTTCGCGAATTTGGCGAAAAGCATCGAGCAACTCTGGTTTGACGATCTCATCGACTTTGACTGCTTCGATAACTTTCGCCCCAACTTTGAGTGCAGTTTTTTGCGGCGTGCCCATGCTCGCAACATCAATTGCCCGCACATTGCCCTCTAATTTGGTGGTTTGCTCAATCACCAAATCAAAAACTGGCTTGAGTGAAGCATCGCCAATCTTGGTTTTAAAATCTTCGATCCCTTGGCGGGCTTTATTCAGTGCATCTTGGACATCAGGCCGATTGAGCACTTCGCTGATTTTGCCGAGCAATTGGCGAATTTGCTGCTCAAGCGTGTTGAAGGTTTGGGTTAATTTGGTATCAACATTATCCTGTACATTTTTGACCGCAGCATCAAGCTTGAGTTTTAGCTCCTCGATCCGCACAAAGAATTGCTCGATTACGCTGCTGATGCGGTTGCAGCCATCTTTAATTTGACGCACAACTGGCCCAACATCAACTTGCTTGAGAAAGGCCTCGATCTCAGCAGTCACACTGGTAATTTGGGTTTGCAAGCCATTCAATACGCCACTGACGTTTTGAATGTTGGTTTCAATCGCGGTTGAAACATTGCGGGCGGCTTCCTCAGCCTTGGCGGCGGCGGCCTCAAGATATTTGACAATATCGTTGGCCATATCGGTCAGTTCTTTGATTGGGCTGGTAATTGCACCCAGAACCTGGCCTGTTTTCGCCGTTAGTTGATCAAAATAAGCTTGCAAGAATACGTCGTCGGTTGCGCCAAAATCAAGCACTTGCTTCAAAGCTTGTTGCAATTGCACAACATCTTTGGCGATCATGCGTTGTAAGGTTTTGTCAGATTGTTGGATTAAACTCAAGCCAGAGAGCAAATTATTGCGGCTCAATTGCTGAAAGGCATCAATATCGTGGTCTTTTTCGAGCGCATCGAGCGCTTGTTGATAGGATTTAAGGTAGCCGCTGCTGAGCAAGGTGTTGGTTGCGGTGAGCGTATGCAAGGGCAAATTGTGGCGCAGCGTGCGCAATTGAACGACATAAATTTCGGCCAAGGCTTCGGTGGTAAATGCCGTCATCTTGGCCGGATCAGTCAAGGTATTCTTGAATGATTCGACAATCTTCAAGAGCATTCCCAAAATGCGAATTGGTGTGGAAGCGCCTGCATCGGCCAATTTGCGCAGTGGCGCAGTAAAACTATCAACATCGAGCCACGGCAAATCGGGCGTGGTTGTTGGCGTTGAGACATGGGCAGGAATCACCGCATTGGTAATTTTGCCCATCGTGCCATTAACATCGAAGCTTGGCGCAGGCAAGTTAATTGGCAAGGGCTTGCTAGTTACATCGCCAATTAATGAAGTGCGATTAATTCCGCCCAATTGATCAAGCGGTGCGTTGATTCGGCCAGTAAAGCCTTCTTTAGTCAAGCCTTGTGGCAACACTGGCAAACTCACGGCAGGGCTGCTACCATCGGGCGTTGCCGCGCTCAGATCATCTTTAATTGCTCCAGCGTTGATCTCGCGCATGCCATCGGCACCAACCGCACTGGGCGTAAATTTCCCTTCGAGCAGGCTGGTTAATTGGCCTTTGCCCGGTAATTCATTCAACAACGATTGCATACATCTCCCCGTAACACACTAGCCCAACAGGCTACGCAACGCTCCCAGCGAATCGCTAAGACTACTGGCGGCTTCGCGCACCGGATCTAGCGCGGTTTTCAATGGTTCAACCGGATTGGTAATTTCAGGCAATGAGCCAAACGCCAAGGCATCGGGCAAACTGGCAAGGGTAGTCAATTGCACGGCTTGGGTTTTGATGCTGGCATCGACTTGGACTGCTGCGACTGTGCTTTTACTGGGCACAGCATATTCGACAATCTGCAAACGATAGCTGTATTGATCAGGCTCGTAGGCTTGTTGCGTGACCTGAAATTGATCAAGCGTTACTTTGGCAACATAGCCTTGGCCAACGATATCGGCAATAAATTCGACTGGCTCTTGTTTGAGATAAATGCCGCGCAATTGCTCCAGCATGGTTTGAGCTTCGGCTCCATAACAAATGCCTTCGATTTGCAGGCAAACCGAGTGCCGCCCAAGCTGTTGGGTAATATCGCCAGCCATGCCCGGCACATGGTGATACACCGCCGCTCGCTGTTCGAGCGTTTGAATTCGATGCACCCGTTGTAAGGCAATGCCTGCTAGCTCAAGCGCCATGGCTATGCTCCATCGCTATAGAAACGCAAATATTCGCGCTGCAAGGCTTGGGTCAAGGCTGCCAAAACCTCGCTCACCAACTGCTCAGACTGGATTGCTGAGGCTGATGCACTTGGATTCTGTGAAGCAGTCGATTGCTGAATAAACTCGACTTGCGCTGGTGTTGGCGCAATTGTTGATTGGGCTAGGTTCGGCAACGACGTGCTAGTGCGTGGTTCGGCTTGGCTGGTTGGCAATTCCAAGGCTTGGGCAATTTGATTAATGATCGGCGCTGGAAGGTTGCTGTTGGTTGCGCTACCCGATGCTTGGTTGCCAGCCTGTGGCGTAACCCATACCACCTGAGCATTGGATGCTTCAGTCGAGTTAAAGTTTCTAGCATTAATTTCAGTTTGTTCAGCAGACATATTTGTATTAAAAGATTGGGTATCATGCTGCACAACGACCTGCTGCCACGCTGAGGCCGCACTACCAGCTGGCAGATTTGGTAGCGTTGGCTGCGCCTGCTCAAATGGCTGATTGGGCTGAGTTTGCTGTTGAGCGACCTCAGCAAGCAAGCTTGGTTCTGGCTGAACCGCGCCCTGCCACAACTGGGCAAAATCGGCTAGCCCTTTGATTGGACTTACTTGGCTTGGCAATGCTTGGTTGCGGCTTGGCTCAAGGCTAGACCCAATTGGCTGGATTGCTGCTTGAGCCAACGGCTGGCTTGGCTGATATTCCCCAGTGTTGCGCTCTGCAATGGATTTATGTAAATCTAAATCAACTTGATTGCTTGGCTGCTCGCTAGCAACGAAGGTTGGTGGAAGCGGTTCGGATATTGGCAACGGCGCGGCAGCCAACACCTGACGTACACTCCGCAGTTCAGACCGAACCACAGTTTTTGAGGCTTGGGTTCGGCTGGACATGGCTGCGGCTGGCGGCTGAAACAGATCAAATTGCGGCGCTGCAAGCATGATATGGTCACTCAACGCTGGTTGCCAAGCAGCCAAATTGGTTGGTTCAAACTCAGGCTCGTTGGTTTGCTTGGTGGGCATTGGCGCAAGCAACTGGGGCAGCAAACCACTGGTCAAGCCATCAGACCAAGCGCTGATTTGTTGCAATTGCTCGGCTAATGCTAGTTCAGCCTGCCAATCATCGAACATTATCATGCTTGGCTCGGTAGCAGGCAGCCAAGCGGTTATGCTGTGCAGCCATGTTGCAAAATCGGCATGAAGCGCCGTGCCAAGGGTTATTAAGCTTGATTCGGGCTTATTCACCAGCATCCTCAGCTAATAATTGCAAATACAAAGTCATTTGGGCCATGGTCAAGGCCTGCACTTCTTGCGGTGTCCAGCCAAAGGCTTTGGCCAGGCGATAGCTCGCTTGCAACAATGGCGCTTGTTGCAACTCAATTAATGGCTTTTTTTTTCAGTCATGCCACTAATTTCGCGAATCTGACCGATCAAGAAATCGACCATGCCCAAGTGCATGCGCTTGACTTGCTCAAGGCTTAGGCTTGGCTCGACCAACGCCTCTTTGATCAACAACAGCGGAATCAGGCTTGAATCTTGTTTAGCGGCGCGCATAATCAATTGAAATGTGCCAATTGTAATTGGTTGCAATTGGACCACCAATTCACGGGCGGTTGAGCTGGCTTGGCCAGGTTGGGCAACTTCGGCTGGAATCGTCACGGCATAGCGTGCTTGAGCGCCAGCAAGCAGTTCGTCGGCAGTTAAGTGGATGTCGCTCATGCAGGGTTATTCCTCTAGGCGCTGGTTTCGGCGCTGCTCATACGAAGGGCCTTGAAGGTTACGGTTTCCATCACGAAATCGTCTTCGGGCAGGCGAAAACTCCAGGTATCGAACTTTACGCCGAAGATCGTCAGCGTGCTGCTATTGTCGGGCGAAGCTGGATTGATCAAGTTGATCACGATATTGAAGGATGGCTGGGCGATCGCACCATTTGGTGGTGGGCTTTTCGAGCCATCGCCAAGCAACAAGCGAATTAAGGCTCCGTTGATATGCGCTCGTTCAGCAGTACCGGAGATATTGATATTGCCGGGGCGGAGTTCGGTGGCAAATCGACGGCCAATCTCGTGATAGGGGCGAATATCGTTTTGGACGACAATTTGCACATTTTGCAAACGCCCGACCACGCTCGACAAGCCATATTCACCAATCAAGGCATCGGCTAAGCCACCTTCGGCGGTGCTGCTATCGTCAACAGCCAGCACCAACGACGCATCTGAGCCACGAAAAACATTGACATTTGGCATGAGGTTGCTCCTAACCCAAATACATCGTTACCAAGATGAAGTCGATACTGAAGGTTGGTTGCAATGTTAGCGATACTTGGACTTCGCCAGCAATTTGCTGTGCGCGCGTGGCTGAAACATCCAACCCATAGCCAACCAAGGCTTCATCCTCGACCATACGGGTCAAAAAGGCATCGAGCGTCGCTTTCATTGCGCCGCGCACCCGTTCGTTATTCAGCTTGCCGATGTAAGGATTACAGGCCGAGCGCACCCCGTAGATCGCATAATCAACAATCCGGCGGGTGGTAATTTGATGCCAAGCCGAATTGGTAGCGGTGGTAATGCCTTTGACCACCCGCCAGCCCTCACGTTTTTCGACCACTAAAACCCGTTTTTGAACCAATTGTTCAAGTTGCGAGGCGCTAAAATTGGTGGTTAAGCTCTCGATTGCCAAGGTTTTATTGGTGGGGCTAGTTTGCACTGGCAAGGCGGCGATCAAGCCAGCCACTGCTGCCGCCAAATAACTACCGGGCAACGAAACTTGGCTAACAGTTTGGGTAGTTGGATCGCTGACTGAGCTTTTGATGCCGGGAGCGACGAAAATCAAGCGATCGCTGGCATAGCTATGGCCAGAAATTTTAGCTAGATCATCGCCGAGCGCACTGCCGATCAAACCGATACGTTCGCGTTTGATGCCTGCAGTAGTGGTGAGGTGAGCAATTAAAGCGTTGGCCATACCGACGTTTGAATTATCTTGGCCTGCTAAGACTACTAAATTGACAATTTCATTTTCTAATTCAGCTAGCGCAGTTTTATAATTATCAACCGTTACGCCTTCGCTGCGCACTGCATAGACCGTTTTGCCGCCGTTGTTATAAATTTGTTCCAAAGCGCGGATCAAGGTTAATTCGTTTTTGTTGCCACCTTGCCATGGATCACTAACCCCAAAGATTGCCTTGGCTTCACTAAAACTGCCCAAAATCTGAACCTGATTGATTGGCCCACTTGCTGCCGTGCCGACAATGCCAATATAGCCTGAGGCAACACGCCCAGCGCTAATTAGCCCCTCATCACGCACAGTGATGTAGGTGCCTGGCAAAATCACTTCAGCCATAATACCTCCCTAAACAATACGCACACCTAAAAAGCATTTACAGCATTGGAACGCCATAAACGAATTTAAATTCTTTTGAGGAATTGAGTACAAAGTAGGAGTAGGTTGTGGAATTGTTGCTACTATAGCATAGGCCAAAAGTAGCCGTCAACGGATATTTCAATTGGCCTTAAATGCCAATTGCTCGTATATACTGCACAAAGAGCATGCAAGTCATGGCTTCTAACAGATATGCAAACTCGCCGAAACATGAATCAGTGTAGTTAGGGGTGAGGGTGCAGAGTTTGCTCCACGAAGGTTCCAACAAGGTCGTTTCAATCAAAAATCGGCAGTACCAGTCACCATGACTACAGATTTTGATGGGTACGCTATCATCCTCGTCAACCTGCACCCAAAACCCGTGATTACCCAGCGCGATCGTTTGCGATTCTTACCAGGCAACCACGTTGCGCCATTCCTGATCACTGACGTTGGTGGGCAGTCGCTGCCATTAGACCACCTCGCGCCATATGCTCACGCTTAGGACTGGGGATCGAACCCAAAGACCCGCACCTCTTGGTCGCAGCGGCAGGCGGTCGCAAGCCGCGCTGCCCACGCGATCGCTGTTTCTCGTGAGGGCAGCTCGAGCACGGTGAAGCCACCATCAAGCTGCGGTGCCCATGGATAGCCACCTTCGACGACTGTGCCATCAGCCGACACGAGGATGGGAGGAACAGCCTCATCAATGCCGCCGCCGAAGACGTAGACGCCCGCTGCCTTCGCTTCGTCGATGACCGCATGGGAATCGCGCACGACAGCATCCCATTGGTCGTCGGGAATGACCATCGCCGCACTCGGAAAGGAAATCAGGTACTTGGCCATAGGTTGCTCCTTGAAAATAACGGCAGGTCATCCTTACGTCCCATGGTCATTAGGGGGTGCTGCCGCAGTCGTTTATGAAGCACTGATTGTAGCGCACGAGGATGTAGCAGTCCATCCTGTGGGTGTATCCAGTGGTGGTTTGGCAGTGCTGATACGACGCATTGACCATTCCTGCATACACCCGATTGATTTTACATGATTATGTCAATATATCTCGGGTCAGCGCCGGATCATGGCTCAACTACTTGCGGACTGGCGGAATATGGGTGACAAACCAAAACGGTGGATCACAAGGGTTATCATTAGGGTTCGTCAAATGGGCAACATAGTCGTCACCCACTACACCGCCGCTGATCGTCACCGGCATACCAAGCTGGGTTTGCATCGTGGTTTGGCGATCGTGCACGCTGATGCCATCAAAGGCGATGGTTGCCTTCCAAATTACAGCGTACCCCCGTGGATGATCAGCATTCATCAGTCGAATGCAGCGATTGTGGATGACAAGAACACCACTGGTGAGTGCGGCTGGTTCTGGCCATTGCAATCCCGGTTGGAGTTGCAGTAATGCAGCCGCCGCTGGGGTGATTACGATCTCAGATGCTGGATCAGCTTGGTCAGTTGATTGACATGCCGTACAAACGAGCAATATGCCACTTAGAAAGAGCAATATACGCAAGGCCATGAGTGTATCCTCGGTGCGTATCGCATCGGCTGGCGGCTCGTTTTTATAGCGGGCCGCCAGCCGATGTTATATTTCCCATGTGTATGCTTCAGCTATTACCAGCTAGGCCTTATCCTTCGCTACGCTCCATGCTCGCTTGATTATCAGGTTCCAACACGTCCAGCGTTACCCGCCAGATCAGTTCAGGCAGGGTTGACGTGAGATATGGCAAGTAGACGCGCTCAAGCCGCTGGTGGTAATCGCGACCCCATGGCCCGATGTTGATCGTGGGCAGGTTAAGCTTACTCACGAGACGATAATCGAACTTTAAGCGTGATCCCCATAGCGGTGTATTGTCCGCCACGATGTGCTGGTCGGCGAGATCCATGCTGCTGCCGTAGAAGCTCATATCCGAGATACCAGTAAAAAACGGTCGCACGTTGATTGGCGTGTTGTGTTCGACAGCTAGTAGTTTGGCGTGACGCAAGCACACAGCGCGTAGCCACTGCTCACGCTCATTCCGCCCAGCGACAAGGCTATGGGGATAATGCAGCGAGCCAAAGCAGACCACTGCTGCTGGGCCACTCAACCCAGCGCAACGCCAGAGATACTCGACGATCTGGCGGCTGAAAGTTGGCGCATCCAATCCCGGATCAGCCATCAATTGCGTGATCAGCTGATCGAGGCCGTTGCTGAACGCAGTACCTCCATGCTGTTGGGCGAGGTAAACCAGCTCGGCGTAGCTCAGCACCGTAGCCTGCCAACGCACTGGTGCTGCTGCCCCAACGCGCTCGGCATAGCGGCGAGCCTGCTCAAACTGAGCATTCAGTGCCGTATCAAGCGCCTCGCGGGTTACGGCACTGAAGAGATCAAGCACTGCACTAGCCGAGCGACCATGGGTCAGGTAGTTGAAATAGCACCAAGCGGTGGTGGGTGTTGTAACATCGTAGGCAGTTTTAAGGTCGCTTTGTTTTAAACTGACCGGCGGTGGGGCTACCTCACCTTCGGCTTCATCACAGATATCGATGTTACATTCGATCGCTTGGGTCACTGCTGCCATCAGCAGATTAACATTGACACCATCAAAGGGATAACCTGCGTGGGTTTCGCGCCCAACCAGATAGAGCAATGGCAGAAACTTGCCCACCGTGCCCAGAAATACCGCTTGGCCCTGCGAGCCATCACCATGATCATTGGCGGCATCGAGATTTATCGCCGCAGCTAGATCAAGCCCCCATGTTTGGGCTAGTTCAAACAACTGACTGGCTGCCGAGCGTGCTCCGTGCGAGGCTTCCTCTTCATCTGGAGTTGCCACAAAGAGCATGTTGCCAGAGCGCTCGGACTGAGCGGCAAAGCGGAGCAACACCGCTAGTCCGGCGGCCAGCCCACTCTTCATATCCAAGCTGCCACGGCCAGGCAGAAATTCACCTGAACGCAGATCCTTCAAGGCCAGCTGATCCGACGGGCTGGGAGCGTAGGCCTCCAAACTGGCGATCAAGCGGGGCAGCAATTCCTCGGGATCGTGCGCCCACTCGGTCAGGTTGCCATAGTTTTCGATGCTCACCACATCGTAATGGCCAACCAAAACCACGGTAGTTGGGCCTTCACCGCGCACCAGTGCGTAGAGATTTGAGCGCTCATAGCCGTCGTTGATGGTACGCTCCAAGCGCAGCAGCTCTGGATTGGCAGCAAAATAGGGTTGCTGAGCCAGCCATTCGGCCAACTGTTGAGGCCACAGATGCTCGCCATGGGTGTTGGTGACACTAGGCCAACCCACCAATTTGATAGTGAGGTCGCGGATGGTCTCAGACCATGGATTCATTGCGATGGTTCCTTTGCGACATGGAAAATACCCAAACAACAGCGTCGGGGCTGGTTCAGTGTACTTGAAAATGACGCAATGGGATAGCCAGATTCCGACCATGCTAGGTATTACAGAATGCCGCGCAAAGCATGATGAGCATGCGGCATAATGTCGAGATTCTACGTGCTGCCTATGGAGGACTCAATGCAGAGCGATTCCGTTCAGACCTTATTCGCCACGCTTTCGACGGCACTAATTGCCGATGCCTGTTTGCGCTTGAAGGTACCGATTCGCGCGGCACCGTTTAGCATTCAAGCGCTGCTTCCGCAAAGCCGTTGTGTTGGCCGCGCGCTCCCCGTGCGTCATTATGGCAGTGTTGATAGCTTCTTAGATGTACTCGACAATGCCCAAACTGGTGATATTTTAGTGATTGATAATGCTGGCCGAACTGATGAGGCGTGTATTGGAGACCTGATTGTTTTAGAAGCTCAGGCTGCTGGCTTAGCTGGCATCGTCGTATGGGGCTTGCATCGCGATACTGCCGAGCTGCTCCAGATCGGCTTTCCGGTTTTTAGTACTGGGCGCTGGCCAGTTGGCCCGCAACGGCTTGAGCCTTGGGATGCTGAGGCCCAGCAGACTGCCCAGATTGGGATCACTACTGTCACCCGTGATGATCTCGTTTTTGCCGATGGCGATGGTGTGCTATTTGTAGCCGCTGCCCAGAGCACAGATGTACTGCTGCTGGCACAGCAGATCGCAGAGCGTGAACGCCAGCAAGCCCATGCTATCAACACCGGCCAATCGTTGCGCGATCAAGTGCAGTTTCAGGCCTATCGTGCGCAACGCGCCAGCGACCCAAACCTAACATTTCGCCAACATTTACGGCGGATTGGTGGAGTAATCGAGGAATAACAGTCCGCGACTCACTCATTATGGTCAATTTGCTGCATACCATCACGCAACCTTCCAACTTTTTCGATTGGATAAACCCTTGTTACCGCCGCAGGTGCAGCATCGGAATGCCTATGCTACCATAGGCACACGCTGTATTGATGATCGAGGATACACCGATGGATCTATTACCACACTTGCCGATCCTGCATTTGCGACTTGTATATGAGTTTTTGGCGGATGCACGCCTCCCACGTTGGAAGGGAGCCTTGTTGCGTGGCGGCTGGGGAAGGGCACTTAGCGCCGTCTTTTGTCATCCCGACTGCGATCAGCCATCCCAGTGTTCGCGTGACTGCCCCTACCGCATCCTGTTTACGCCCGAAGCACCGCACGATCAGATCGCTGGTTTCCGTGATGCACCGCGACCCTTTCTCGTCCGGCCCCCTTTAGATGATCAGACTCACTTTCGGCGTGGTGATCACCTGGCGTTTGAGGTGCTCTTGCTAGGATCCGCAATGCCGTATGCGGATGCCATGATCACGGCCTTTGCCCATTTAGGTCGATTGGGATTAGGCGCGGATCGCAGCCCTGCTAGATTAATCCATGGTGCCAGCTTTTCCGCTCAAGATCAGCGGTTTATCCCCTGCTTCCAAGATGGTCAATTGTTAGCGATCGAGCCACCAATGCTGCCCCACTTTTTTTATGCTGCGGCGCAGCGTGCCGGCGATCGCTGGCAGTTGCATTTTGTGACCCCAACCCGCATCAAATGAGCTGGCACAATGGTACGTCAGTTTGATCTGCCGCTGTTGGTTGGGGCGGCCATCCGACGGTTGCAGCAGCTGAATACCTGCTATGGCACAACGCCATGGCTGGCTCCGATGGATACGCTCTTTGATGATGCGCGCGCCGCCCAGATTGATGCAGACCAGATGTGTTGGGTGGACTGGGATCGCATATCGGGGGCAACCGGCCAAACGATGCAGCTGGGTGGCATGGTTGGAGTGCTGGATGTGCGCGGCATGACCCCCGCACATCCAGCACTCCTTATGATGGCATCGGCGGTGCATGTCGGCAAAGCAGCAGTCTTTGGCAATGGCTGGTTTCGACTGAAACCACGCACGCCGACGAGCTAGCTGCTGCCATCCGAGTCATGGCAATTAAGCTGCTGCCAATCCGAGTCATGGCAATTAAATGGAACTGGCTACGATCCTAGCTTAATCGGGTGGCTCAGCTGGACCATCATAGCCACACATCCCCAAGCGCGGCGAATTGACCAAGCGAATCGGATCGCCATAATCAGCGTGAGCATGGATTTTCGCATGCGTGTCACATAAGGTTCCCATCACATTCGCCTCAATTAGACATTCGAGGCAGAACCATTCCGCTGGCTGTTGACACTCGATACAGGCTGATTCTGGCATCTGATTGCGCACGAGCAACGCGATTGGACGCTTGGTGATCGGTTTGCCCTCGCGTGTTGCAATCGGCGTGATCATTGTTTCGGATGAGGTGCCAAAATCGTAGATATGGGTGAGGTCAATGCCGAGCTGAAAAACCGTGCTAATTTTCCGCTGGAGCGCTATTTCCTCCCCGCGCCAGCCACCAACTGAGAACTGACTAAGATGCCCGCAGCACTCAAGCCAGATCGCGCGCAGATAGTTATCAAGATGTTGCAAGGTTGCTGAACCGGTCATTTCAAGATCCAACCAAAATGCTTTGTTGTACTTGTCCTGCACCCGCAGATGATAGATCGTTTCGCTGGCGCTGGTTTTCTTCTCAGCCTTCTCAACCAGTGCTTGGTACGTTGAGCACGCAGACAGATGTTTTACCACGCTTTGTTTTGCGATCACCTGTGAGCACATGCAAATGCCTTTCGTTTGTAGCTTGGCTGCCATATCTCACTCCTGAGTGCAATAATCCTCAGCGCTACGGTACCAACAATCCAGAAGGGTGTCAAAAATGCCACGGTACGATGCAGAAATCAGGGTTTAGAGTATGAGTTCGCTTAACGTATCAATCGGGACTGCGATCAAGTTTGATCGCAGTCCCATTCAAATCTGGATCGATAAATGCTCGTGGTTGATTCCGACGCTCGGCGCTACTGCATCCCAACTGCCAAATCAATCAGTCCCTGCTTCGAGAGCCGCGCTGATGAAAGCATATAGGAGGCATCGCCCACCTGCCAGCGTAGATATTTCATGGGGTAGTTTGGGTCCCACTGGGCGGACTGGCTTCCAGTGATAAAGCCGCCCATCACATATTCACCATTTACATTACCAAGCTGAACGACTTCTACCGTAGCGCTGGCGCCAATCTGCAAAAGCAATGGCCCTTGCTTCACACTCAATGTTACTTGCGACATATCCTGATCATCGAGATAATTAATTGGTACCATGATCTCTGGTTGTTCGCCCGCTATGGTAATTTCGGTTTTAGTCACCGTTGCTGGCAGTTGGGCAGGGGTGCGAATCTCAAACCCAACGAGGGTTGAGGCCTCGGCCAAGGTCGCCACACTAGGGGCCGTCATGAACGGGCCTTGGGCAGAATCAACTGTATCGGTTGGGGCGCGATACATGCCAAAGAACTCGCTAACAGCCGCCACCAAACCGCTTGGAACGCTGAACCAAAGTGCCACCAGCAAACCCACGAATCCAGTCAGCAGCATGGCGCGCCGCAGATTCAGCCGCCGCGCATCGGGTGCTGCCGCTCGCACCCAAGCAGCATCAACATGCCGCGCATGAAATGCTTTACTCGGCTGCTCAGCGAAGCCTTGCAGCAAATCAGTGACCGCACGAGTGGTTTGCTCGTCGTCTTGGCAATGGTGATCGGTCGGTTGATTATGCATCATAGAAAAGTTCCTCTGCTAAACCAGCATAATGGGTCTGAAGGATGCGCAGGGCACGATGAATGCTCACCGAGATCGAGCCTTCGGAGCACCCAAGGTGTTCGGCGATTGTTTGCACGCGCCAGCCAAGCAAGTAGCGCATGATCAGATGATCACGTTGGGCCAGCGAGACCCGCGACAGTAGATCAAGCACCAGATGTTGCCGCTCGCGCAGGATGGCATGCTGCTCCGGGGTTGGTGATGATGGCAGCTCCTGCTGCTCGCGCTTGGCTGCACTTACAGCACGCCGTTGCTGATCAATAACAATCCGGCGGGCAATCGTAATAATCCAGCCCAGTGCAGCCTCATCACTGCCACTAAAAGCGGTGCCGATGCTTCCAAGCCCGCGCAAAGGTCTCAGCTGTGTAGTCTTCGACATCGCCCTTGGGTGGGCCATGCAGCATATACACATAGCGAAAAACCACCGCATGCGTTTGTTGATAGAACAACCCAAATGCACGAGGGTCGGCAAGCGGATGCGACACTGCAAATACATCACGAACTCGCGTCATAAGCTTCATAGGCGCTCCTTGTTGGAACAAAGATATGTTGTTCTATAGAAGGAAACGCACGGCGCTCCAAAAATCTTACATGACTCGATCAACATTCCAGCGATCAGCCTTGCAAAGCCTTTGCAGGCTTGCAAATGCTTTTTAATAATAGTTAAACATTTTTGTGATAGAGTATTCTACGCATAGAATGCAATATGCCGAGTATCCGCTTTGCTGAAAGCGGTTTCACCGATTGATCATCGTCCTCATGTTGCAGCCCAAACCAATCGTCTAGCTCCTTGAACGCACAATCGCGTACTTGGTGTATTGCTTTGAAGGATGGTAAGCAATGCCACTACAAACGCAACGCTGGCGGCTGTTCGTTGGACTGGTTGTCGTCGGATTATTCAGCAGCATGGGCTTGATCGCTCCGCAATCGAGGGTGGCAGCTGCGCCACAACCCGCATTGCAACAAACTATGAGTCAAGCTAGCGCACTTGCAACCACCTATTATGTTGATGCAACGCTGGGCAATGACACCACAGGCACGGGTAGTAGTAGCCAACCATGGCAAACCCTCGCAACCGCAATCCAACAGGTTGCTGCTGATCAGGGCCACACGATTCACTTGAATGCGGGCACTCACCTTGTTCCAACAAAGCTTTATGTGCCAACTGGGGTGAATATAGAAGGCGCTGGTTTAGGCCAAACCTTCTTAACCGGCGCAACTTGGACACCAAACGGCGCGACCTACGATGAGGGCATGTTAAATTTTATTTCTACGCCCGCTGCTAATGGCAGTCAGTCGATTCATGATTTAAGCGTTAATGGGCGGAATCGTAGCCTGCATGTTGGGATTTATATGCAAGGCCGTCATAACTTTGAGCTTTATAACGTGCGAATTAGCGATGTTGATTTTGCCGCGATTAATATCAATGCTGATGGCAGTATTCGTTATAATCCCAATGATGATAGTGCTGATGCACATATTGCCCCAACAACGTATGTCCAAAATGTTCACTTGCATCACTTTTCAGTTACCAATGCAGGCAAACATATGGGAACGTGGATGAGTGGCGCGGTTCAGATTGGAGGGCTTGATGGTGCTGAGATTCACGATTTTGTAATTAATAGCCCAACCACTGATGCCTATGGCCTGAAATTCGCCAAAGGCGGCTGGTTTAAACACACTCATATTCATCATGGAACGATTATGGCCGATCCGAATATTACTAGTGGAACATGGCGTGGCATGGCTGCAAGTATTGAATTATGGAATTTGCTTGAGGGCAATGAAATTAATAATCTGCGAATTAATACATGGGCTTCGTTTGTTGCCTGGTACGATAATAGTCAACTACCAGCAACGAGCACGCTTGATTTCCATGACAATACGCTTAATTTAACTGAATGGTGCACCGTTGGCGTTGCCTGTAAGCCACAAAATGAATCAAATTGGTACGGAAATTTAGCAATCGAATTGGCAATGAGCAATGCACAGGTGCATCATAATTATATTAGAAACCCAGGTGAAGCGGGCATAGCGATTTGGTCAGGTGCTAGCCCGAACGTTGGCCCTGAACGTAAGAATAATCAGATTTCGCAAAATGTGTTTGAAAGTGGAACCACCACTAATCACCGGATGCTGCATGTACAAGCTTCGTATATTGATGGGGTGAAATTTTATAACAACACTGGTTATGGTTCGTTTGGAGTTCCGATTTATCTTCAACGGCAAAATTATGCTGGAACCTATTTAAGAAATATTGAAATTCGCAACACAATCTTTCAAACTAACGAAATCGGTAATTTAAACGCCGTGGTTGCCACCGAATGTAGTCTGCCTGCTGCATGTAGCAACTTCATTTTGAGCAATAATAGTTATCCAAGCACAACTTGGGGCTTTTTTGTGCATTATGGGCCGCCAGTGACCAGTGTTACATTAACCAATAACTGGCAAGCAAACGCTGGCTTAGCCTTGGCGGGCGCAAAGCCGCGCGCATTTTATAGCATAGCAAGTGCGGCTAGTTTTGCGGTCGATAAAGGAATTGATGTCGGTATCGCCTATAGTGGCAGCGCACCTGATCTTGGCGCGTATGAATTTAACCCAACTGTGGCTCCAACCGCCACGCCAAGCCCGACCGCAACGAGTATTCCAACTGCAACCCCAACTGCAACCCCAAGTCCCACGCCAACCGCGACCGCCACGCCAGCACCAAGCAATCTTTTACGCAACCCCGATATGGAGCAAGGCAGCGAATTCTGGGCATGCTGTAGCTTAACGGTGGTCAATAATCCGATCTATCAAGGTAGTAACGCCCTGAAATTGAGTCAGCGGGTTGCAGCGTGGAACGGCCCAGCGCAGGAGTTGAACCTTGCAAACTTCCAATCAGGCATCACCTACCAAACTGCGGCCTGGGTTCGTAGCGCAAGTGGCAACCCGCAAGCCCGAATTATGCTGCAAATTGAAACCTCAACGGGCAAACAATGGCTGCAACTCTCGCCAAATACGCCGTTATCCAGCAGCACATGGACTCAACTACGTGGCCAAGTAACCCCAACGTGGACTGGCTCGCTACTGCGCGTTACATGGTATATCGAAACCGCAGCGGGTACCGACGACTTGTATCTTGATACCGCTGAATTGATTAAACCATAGCTGAGAAGTTGCCGAACAACCGCTAGCATACCAACCTCGGTATGTTGGCGGTTGGTTATTATATGATTAGGTATCGTAAATTGAGTGTCAAATAAATTTGATTTGTATAGCAGAATAATCTGTTTATAAAACAAAGGATTGATTTAATATTCTCAGCGGTGATTGTTCATGGTATTTACTATATTCGCTCAATTATGTCAATATAAATCGATTTAAAAGCCAGATTGTGATTGAGGTTAAACACAGCGGGCGTGCACCAATATGCTTGTTGCACGCCCGCTTGTACATATCGCTAGGGTGAGTTAGACCTCGACGCGTGTGCCAATCTCGATCGTTGCCGTTGGTGGCAGACTGAAAAAGTCGGCGGCACTGGTTGAGTTCTGGAGCATGACAGCATACATGCGTTCGCGCCAGAGTGCCATGCCAGGCAACTGCTTGGTTGCAATCACCTTGGTTCGGTTGACAAAGTAGGTCGTCTGAGCTGGATCAAACACCAAGCCAGGGATGGTGGCTTTGGTCAAAGCTTGTGGCACATTGGGATCTTCCATAAAGCCAAAGAAAATCGTCAATGTGCGGAAGCCATGGCTTTCCTCATCAAGCAGGAAGCGTTCATGATCTTCCACATGGGGAACTTGGCGGTACTCGACTGTAACCAGCAGAATATTCTGATGTAGCACGCCGTTATGCCGCATGTTTGCCAGCAAGGCCTCAGGTGCGCCATCACGCCGAGCACTGAGGAAGATCGCCGTACCCGGTACGCGCACTGGTGGATCGTGGGCAATCCGATTGGTCAATTCAGAAAGCAGCTGATCGCTACTAGCGCGCTCGGCCACGAGGCGTTGGCCACGTTTCCATGTGGTCATAATCGTAAACAACACGACCGCGACGACCAGCGGAAACCAGCCGCCATGGGGAATCTTAATCGCATTGGCAATCAGGAAAGCCATATCAATCACCAGAAAAAATCCGGTCAGTGCTCCAGCCTTCAGGGCGCTCCAGCCCCATTGATTGCGTGCCACCACATAGAAAATAATTGAGGTAATCGCCATCGTCGAAGTGACCGCAATTCCATAGGCTGCTGCCAAGTTAGAAGAGGTTTGGAAGGCGATCACAACTAAAGTACATGCGACCATCAGCAGCCAGTTGACTGCTGGAATGTAGATCTGGCCAAACTCAGTTCGCGAGGTGTGAAGCGTGCGGGTGCGAGGCAAGAACCCAAGTTGGCTAGCCTGCATGGTAATCGAGAACGCTCCCGAAATCAGAGCTTGCGAGGCGATAACGGTTGCCAAGGTGGCGAGAATAACCAGCGGATAGAGTGCCCATGAGGGTGCCATGCGAAAAAATGAGTTCTCGACCGCTTCCGGCTCGCGGATCAGCAGAGCGGCTTGGCCCATGTAGTTGAGCAGCAATGCCGGAAGCACAACTACATACCAGGCAATCCGGATTGGTCGGCGACCAAAGTGGCCCATATCGGCATACAGCGCCTCACCACCTGTAACCACCAAGAACACACTGCCCAGCACCAAAAAGCCTTTCCAGCCGTTGTTCTGAAAAAACTCTAGCCCATACATGGGATTAATTGCCCGAATAACATCTGGCTCGTGGATAATATTGACAATGCCCAGCACTGCCAGCACCGTGAACCAGAGCAAGGTAATTGGCCCAAATAGCTTGCCGACCAGCGTCGTACCAAAGCGCTGAATCAAAAACAGGCCAATCAAGATGACAATTGTGAGCGGGATGATATAAGGCTGAAAGAAGGTTGTGGCAACATTCAAGCCTTCGATCGAGCTAAGCACCGAGATCGCTGGCGTAATAATGCCATCGCCATAGAGCAGCGCGGCCCCAAACACCCCCAACAGCACGATCCATTTGCGCTCAGTTGTGCCGACCTGCTTGATCGGCGTGGCCAGCGCAGTCAGGGCCAGAATCCCACCTTCGCCACGGTTATCGGCCTTGACGATGAAGATCAGGTATTTAATGGTTACCACTGTCACAAGTGCCCAGAAGATCAACGATACCACGCCGAGGATATTGGCGGGAGTAAGGGCCAAGCCATGGCCGGCGTGGAAACTTTCGCGCATTGCGTACAACGGTGAAGTCCCGATATCACCGTAAACGATACCCAGCGCCGATAAGGAAAGCAGCGCTAGGTATCGCCCGGTTGGAACTGGACGGTGCTGCGAGCCATGCTCATGATTGTGATCGTCGGGTGCATTGGTCGCTTGATGAATTGGTTGCTTTGCCTCGTGTGCCATACGTCTCTAACCGCCTTATAAACTGCGTCATTCGTTCAATCGCATAGCATAGCATATGCCACTACAATTCAAGCTGATGCTACGCTACGAGCGCCACCTGCTGATTGATTATTGCACAATTGCGCTGCGGGTCATTTGCTGCAAAATAGCTTCATTGGTAGCATAGCCCGACTCTGGCACAAACCCGACAATCACCCCCAAGCTACCACCTGGGCCAGGTTTAACCGTCACAAAGGCCTGAATTTTCGCTTCCTGACCACGGACAATCCGCACAAACTTCACCGTGCCTTCAGAGGCAGTGATTGCATATTCACGTTGTGTATTGGGAGCAGCCAAGAGATTAATCGTTTCTTCGATGGCTGCTTGGATGCCAGCGGCATCGTCGGTTTTACCGATAACCTTGCGAGCCAAAATACCTTGTTCGCCGTCGGTTGCGGTTGAGAAAAAGACCGCCAAATCCGAGGCAATCACATATTCTGTCCATGCTTGAGGGTGCGATACGCTCATATTGGTGTTGCTATTGCGGCTCAAAATTACACTACTCGGCTCAATCGGCGTCGTTGGCAAATCAACCGGCCCAGCAGGAACAGCGGTTGAATTGGCGACAACAGGTGGCGGGGCAGTTGGCTCAGTCACCGTATTGCCAACGACCCAGCCGTTGGTACCAAGTTCGGCGGCTGGCAAATCCATGTTAGCCCGTTCAAAGAGCCGAACATTCCACCAAACAACGCCATTGACCTCGCGTGATTCAATATATTGCAAGCTATCATTTGGGTTGATATTACCCTTTGATTGTGAGCGTTCATCAGGCTCGAACCGCAGCGCCGTTGTTGCCAACGAGCGACCAAGCGGCAAATTGGGGGTAGCTGTTGGAATCGCGTCTTGGGTTGCTTGGATGGCACGTTGGGTTGCGCGGGCAAAGGTAGTTGGCGCAATCGCAGTAGCGGTTGCATTGTTGGCGGCATTTTGCTCATCAAGGCTCTGATTGAGCAACCAAATCCCGTAGCCTAATCCACCAGCAATTCCAAGCACTAACAAGGTTTGGAGTAAAACACCGAGTGGGCCTTGTTGACGTGGCCCCTTGGCCGAAAAGTTGGCATCCCAATCATTGGGGTCAATTTTACTTGGCACTGGTCGCCTCCCATGTGAACAATTGCACGCGCAACAGTATACGTTAAAAGTGCAAACTTGGGATGAGCAACCAGCTTAACTGCAACAATTATTGAGTTTAATCACACTATGATGCTAAACCACACAAATGTACTTCAATGAGGGTTTATATTTGGTTTAGTATCAATTTGTATAGCAGACAATAATACAAAGAAAATGAGATATAATTAAAATCTATATATTATGTAAACAATGGTGCTAATGCGGGATGTGCTCCGGCGGTGTATTGCTGTTCCAACAATTGGCCAGCCTCAGCAAAGCTATCATAAAAGATCACCATCGTATTGATAGCCCAGCGCCGTACCTGATCAAGGTCTTCTTGCTTAGCGGTAATCGACCCAACATGGGAAACTGCAACCCGTGCTGCGCGTCTGCCTGGCAATGGCTCCCACTCCAGCACCGTACCAAGTCGCTCATTGAGTTCAGCCACCCGAGGACTATAAAGCACACGTAAGGTTTCGTATAGTTCGGTATTGATGGCTTCATTGCCGGTATCAATATAGAGTTCAAGCCGAAACAGGCCATTGCGGGTAAAGAGATAATTAAATACGGCAATCACCCGCTGGTGAATTTTGAGTTTGGCTACGGTAATCCACGATGTTCCATTAGGCGACATTGGCAAAAACCGCTGATCACGGGCACATAACTCAGTCACCAATCGACTGAAGAAACTAATGTAGGCTTGTTCGCGCTCGTGAATCCGACTAAAAGTCACCATCTCTTGATCCATATTGATGTGACTCACTTTCCAATCTGCCGCTAACCAACTGATCGATTGCACATGAGCATGGCTGTCATTGGCCCACCAAGCCCGATGTTTGCGGGCTGATTCAGGTAATTGAGATTCAATAATCTGTTCGACTTGGGCGAAACTCAACTGTACGCGATCGGTTTTACGGCTTTGGCCTCGTAACCAATGCGCCAACCGATCATAGCGGCTAGCTCGTGGTTGCGGCTCATCTTCAATTGGGGCGAAACTCGCTGATGGTTCTTCAATCACAGCAACCAATGGTGGCTCGTCGATCGGGGTATCAGCAATCAGTTCTGGTACCTCCACCACGGCCAAGGGCGCTGGCTCTGGCTGTGGTGCTTGGTAGCGAGCAAGCCATTCTTTACAAAAGCGTAATTGCTCATGCTGCTGATAGGATATTTCACGCAGATGCGTGAGATCATTACGGGTTTACGCACTGGTCTAACAACCGTCGAATATCCTCAGGTTGCAGGCTAAACATGGTGCCATAATGCTGCCAATGCGACTTGGATAAGAAAAGTTGGATGGTATCATGCAAGGTCAAGCGATCGGGGGTTTTGATTTCACTTGAGACTTCCATCTGTTCTTTAAATCTTTTTGAGCAACCCCTCATCGACCTGTGACGGCGCTAGACCATCATGCAGATAACTTATGACGGCAGTTCGAAAACGTTTATAGCGATCTTTATCAGTTTTGGTGGTTGCCACAATCGCGCTATTAAGGGCTTGAATATTGGTTTCGCCATTCGTTTGTAAAAAGGGTGCTAGCACAAAATCGCGTAACATCAACTCGATATCTTGAACAAACATGAGGTCTTGGGTTTGGCGACGGAAATAATCGGTGGTGTCGTAGCTAGTAACAATCCCATTTAACGCGCCTTCGTTGTTCACAATCAGCACAGCATAGGTGTCTTGCAAGTCATCAAGCAGATCAAACAACTCTTGATCATCGCGTTTGGTGACTGCCCGAATCATGGCATCGGAAACCTGCAAGGCATGGGGTGCAACCTGAAAATGGCGCAAGGCATGCACCATCGAATCGCTACAAACCAAGCCAAGGGGCTTTGCATCTGCATCAACCACGGGCAGCTGGCTATAATCATACTCGTTCATCAGATCAATCGCCTTAACCAAGCCATCGCTAAGGCGAACTGTAAGCGGCTGAGGACGATCGTTAAGGAGTTGCTGAACACTAAATGGCATTAACCATGCTCCTTACAAATAGCTAAAGTCAGAAGATTAAGCTCAGTGACTGAAGCAAACTTACAGCTCGTCGCAAGTTCTACACCATCCTAGTGTTAGGCCTGCTGTCTTGGTTCAGAAATAGTATATCAAAAAATACTGGCAAATCCAATTTCTTCACGGATGCTGGCTAGTATTATGCACTAGGATGTCTATTCTTGATGGCTATCTTCGTTTGTAGAAAAGACTTATTTGCAAAAGAATAATTAAATAGTTCAGCAATCGAAGACCGACCAGCAAATTGGATTACGTGCTCGTTGATCGTCAAGTACAAGTTCGCGAATTGCAGCAGGGAGTTGGTCGCGTTGCCACCGACATTCCTGCCGACCAGCCGCTACCGCTTGCTCTTGAGCAACTGCTGCGCGAACCGCCTTAATTGCATAGGCTGCGGCACCAAGGTTGTGGGCAGCAACATGGGCAACTAGTGCCGCCTGGGCGGCGGCATAGGCGGCAAAACGGGGAGCACCACTCAAACTACGGGCCGCCGCGTTGGCATGGCCACCAGCTGAGCGCACGTCGGTCATACTAAGGTCGCCACGCACCCATGCCTGCAGCTGAACGAGGGCATGGCGCGGACGATCATCGGCGGGCTGCTCGGCCTCAAAAAGATCCAGAACATGCTCGGCACAGCTAGCAGCCCAAACCGCCAAAAGTCGATGATCGCTATCGGTGAGCGTTCCACCGCGCCGTATGGTAATCAGGCGGGGATCGCGATCTTTGGGCAGAATCATGGTCGCTCCTTATTTAATTCGATTAGGCATTCGGATCATCGGGTTCAAGCGCAGCAAGAAAGCGGCAAATCATTACAAATTTAGGATTCGTGGAACTCCCAAACCCGTCGTGCTCTGCTTTTGAAACCAACTGGTTCCCGCATACAAGGTGGGATAGCGAATTCCGAGGATTAATACATCCAATGCATCATCGGCTATCCGCCCGTAATAGAGTAGATTGAGGGGAGTGATGCTATAGATACCACCATCTGCATCCATGAGGATGCCCGACTGATAATCATCGCCACCAATGGGGCATAGTATCATCTGGAAGTGCTGTTCATAAAATGCCATATTTACTCGATAATGTGACTCTGGTTCCGGCAGAAATATTGTTGCAACTGGGGTATACATGCGCGTTTCAATTAGTGGCGGATTAACGGTTAATCCGCCAAAAGCCCGCATGAATATATCGACCATCGATGACCACTCATAGCCACAGCCTTCACACTCAGCCTTCCAGTGATCAACATTAATTTGGCGCTCGGGGAACCAACCTGCATCCACAAATGCTTGGCGCGTTTGCGGATGCTTCAAATAGTCCTCGATCATGGTGCTGTTCTCCCTCAACATTACTTCTGATCAAGCGCGAAACGCCCACATAGTTCTGACGAGACCCCAACCCAAGGCAATTGCGCCGCTAGCTAAGAGGATGATAGTTAGGTCGGGAATTTGGTAGCCGACTTCGGTTAGGTTAACTGCCGCTGGCAAGCCAATGAGCATTAGCGCCGCCCAAAGCAGATTCAGCCCAAGCCGCCACCACGATCGGCCACGTGAGTTGGACGCAGGTTGGTTGCG
The DNA here is from genome assembly GCA_963767035.1 of uncultured Chloroflexia bacterium. Classification (GTDB taxonomy): domain Bacteria; phylum Chloroflexota; class Chloroflexia; order Chloroflexales; family Herpetosiphonaceae; genus Herpetosiphon. Next base: position 792,398 of record CAVYBW010000001.1, read on the forward strand.
CCAACGACGACGAATACTGATCGATCGCACAACTCCAATCAACTGAGCAACGATCAGCAAACCAAACCCGGCATAGATCAGCCAAAATGTTGCTGTTGCTGGTGGCGTGGTCGGTTGCTCGCCGAGCAGAATGCTAACAACACCATCGGCAATCGCATCTTGGCGAATATCGCCAGCAATCAGCCGAACGGTATATTGCGAATTTTGCAGCACAACAACGCCCCAGCCTTGCTCAGGCAACATTACCATCCGCGCAAAATAATTGTAGGTTTGCCCGCTATGGCTCAATATTGTTCGACCATTGGGCTTGGCAACGCCCCAGCCCATAGCATACCAGCCGTCGGGCCGCTCGATAGCTGGTTGATGAACGGTTGCCATGCCCGCTGGCGACAGAATTGCCGCATTTTCAAGCCGACCTTGGTTCAGATTGGCAATCAGGTAGCGGGCCATATCCTCGACGCTAGCATAGAGGCCGCCATTGCCGGGGCCACTACGATAGGCTGGCTCATTGGCTGCGACTGGCTGGCCGAACCAGTAGCGATAGCCCGTTGCTGGCTTTGCCGCCCGGGCAGTATCGAGCGAGCCAAAACTGTGGGTCATGCCAAGCGGTGCGAATAGCTGCTTGGTCAAATAAGCTTCATACGATTGGCCGCTGACCTGTTGGATAATCAGTGCGAGAATGGTATAGCCAGCATTGCTATAGCTGTAGCTGCCGAACGCAACCTCAAGCGGCGTATCGTGCAGGCTGCGCACTCGCTGCTCTAGCTGAGCCGGATTCACCGCATCTTCAGGGGTTCTTGATGCTTCAAAATCGCGGGGCAGGCCGCTGGTATGGGTCAACAAGTGGCGCAGGCTTATCGACGCAGATACATCACTATCTTGCACTTGGAACCAAGGCAGGTAGCGTTGCACTGGCGCGTCGAGTTCAAGCTTACCAGCCTCAACCAGTTGCATAATTGCGATTGCTGTGAAAGATTTGCTGAGCGAGCCAATGCTGAAAGGCATCGCTGGTGTTACCGGATCGCCTTGGGGATTGGCCACACCATAGCCTTTAACCGTCACGATCTGATCGTTGTGAACGATTGCTAACGCCAGCCCTGGGATACGCAAGTCGCGCATTTGGCTATTGATGTAGGCATCGATTGTCGCCATGGTTTCAGGATTGGCGCTCTGGGCGGCAACCTTGTGCTGACTGATAGCCAATCCGCTGAAGATCAGCACGAACAGGCAGAGCCAGCGATAGAGCCGCGAGCGAAATCGCTTGGATTGGAAACCAACTGGCGAGTAGAGGGTGGATGACGCAGGTTTGGTGATCAATTGACGCTCCTCGCGTAACAATGGCACATCGCCTGAGACGGTGACGCGAAGCCCAAAGTTGCATTGCTTGGTCTGGCGAATCGATTGCTTTTAGCCAAACCAAGCAATCCAATTAATACGAGGAAATTAGATTTTTGCAGTTTCGCTAGCAGCAAAATAGGCCTTGATCTGTGGTAAGGTAGCAAACAGCGCAATGATGCCAATAAAGATCCCAATCCAAACCACAGCGCCAAACCCAGCTCCGAGCAATAGCCGAAAACCCTGAGTCAGGATGCTAGCCGCTGCCACTGCGATAGCCACATCACGGCCCCACGCAAGCCGAAACATCATTGGGAAGGCGACAATCACCCATAAGCGACTTTCGATTAAATAAAGGATGCGCATGGCCTTGCCAAGCCCACCGAAGCGTGCTTCGGCATTGGCCAAGCCACCAATACCCAGCAGTTGTGTCCATGATGCGCTGCTATCTGGTGCTACGAGTGCGCCAATTCCCCGAGCTGCAAGCAGCAATCCAAGCGCGATCATACACCATCTGAGTGGTTTTGAAATGATCATTGTAATCCTCCTGATTTGTATTCCAAGCATGAGCTTGCTCCCCTCACCCCCTCGCCCGCGTTCAGTGGGCGAGGGGAGCCATGCGCTGGATGCTCCATCTCTGATAGCATCAGTGGGTTAACTCGCCGCTGCCACGCAACGGTAGGCGAGGAGAGCCAATCGATCAAACACTGGTTTAGCTACGGGTAGCAAGGTCAAATAAGGTGATCAGTTCGGCACTATAGCGTTCTTGATCGAGGGCTGGATTACGCCCCCACTGGGCAAAGGCGCTATCAATTGCCGTGCGAATCGTCACTGCCATCGGACGTAAATCAAACGAACGAAACTCGCCACTTTCCTGACCCCAGCGCAAAATCTCCTCAAGCGGTTTGAGCATTTCCTCGTCGGTATCGCCAGCGCCGGTCAATTGTGCTGGCTCGGTTTGCCAAAAGGTCAAAATCTCGGCAGCGGCCTTGACATGCATCGGGTGCATGCGCCCATAGGCAAGGTTGGCAGCAAGATAGGTCTGCAATAAGCTAGCTGCCGAGGTTGTCGCTTGAATCTGCTGCTGCATAAAGTTGGCAGCATGCTCGTAGACCGTTGCCAGCACTGCTTTGAGAATGTCATCTTTGCCAGCAAAGTAATACGAGACCACGCTCGTGCTAATCTCGGCTCGCGCCGCGATCTGGGCCAGCGATGTTTTGCTATAGCCAAGTTCAGCCAGTGCCTGCATCGCACAGCTAATCAATTGGGTTCGACGGGCTTCTTCGGTGAACGTTCGGGTTGGGCGGCCCCGTTTTTTAATAGATTCCATAATCGAATTATAGATTTTTAAATCTATAATGTCAATCCTCAATATAATTTATTTAGTTTATGCCGAACAGCCCATCTAGGCGGTTCAGGCAACATACGGTTTAAAGAACCATCGTTAAAGGCATTCAGGGAGTGATTGGCCAGAAGCGAAGTGGGCCAGGTAACCGTGATCGGGCTTGATAGCCATAATCGAGCAAATAAAGCTCACGGGTATCTGGTTTCCATCCATTGCCACATACTTTCGCGACAGGATTATCAATCGACACGATCGTGGGTGTAAGGGGTGATACACTGGGCGTGGGGACAAACCTCACGGTTCCTTGTTCGATTGGATAGAAACCATTCGGCGACATGCTTTGGTCGGTGACTGGGTTGAGGATGGCTCAATTGATTAATGCACTAGACTGTATGATCCGATCCTGCCACTGTAGGAGCGGAGAGCAGGATTAAGAATATCGCCTAGCACTACGATGAATGCGGTTGTCTGCTATAATTCTCGCACTAAAATCCGCTTTGAGCGAAAGCCAGCTCCAAATGTTGTCTGACGCTGTAGTTAGAGGGAGCACAATGGATATTTTTCAGCTTCGCGATCGGGTGATTGATCACTATAGTCAATATACCCAAGGCTTCCTCACAATCCTTGATCCGGCGATTCAACAGTTTGTCACAACCAAACTCCAGAGTGGTTCGCTGTGGCCTGATTCGCTGATTCAACTTTCACCAGCCTACGAGCAAGGTGGCTCTGTTGAGCAACTGGTTACGTCACAGAAACTTCATCCGTTGTGCAGACTAATCTTTCAAAAATATAATCAACAAAAACAACTACGTTCGCTGCAACTGTATAGCCATCAAATTACCGCGCTCGGCTTGGCACAGGAAAAGAAGCATTATATTGTGACAACTGGCACAGGATCGGGCAAAAGCCTAACCTATATCCTGCCAATTTTTGACCATGTGCTTAAACACCAACCGGAAGAGGGCAAGGTTCGGGCAATTATCGTCTATCCCATGAATGCGCTGATCAACTCGCAAATGGAGGCAATCAAGGCCTTTCTGGTCAATCTTGGCGATGGAGCGTGCCCGCTTCGGGTGGAGAGCTACACCGGCCAAAATAAAGAAGAAGAAAAACGGGCGATTCAAGCCAACCCACCACATATTCTGTTGACTAATTATGTCATGCTTGAGCTGATGCTAACCCGCCCCGAGGAAGCGCCATTTGTCGATAAGCACACGGCCAATCTGCAATTTTTGGTGCTCGACGAGCTGCATACCTACCGTGGCCGCCAAGGTGGCGATGTTGCGCTGCTGGTTCGGCGCTTGCGCGAGCGGAGCGGCAACCCCAACTTAATCTGTATTGGCACCAGTGCAACCATGGCCAGCAGCACAATTGCTGATGATCGCAAGCAGGCAGTTGCGACGATTGCCAGCACGGTGTTTGGGGTCACGATTCCAACCAGCCAAATTATCGAAGAGCAGCTGATCAAATCGGTTAGCTACTTTGGCTCGCCTCCGGCGCACGAAATTCGCCCGCTGCTGCTGCAACCGATTCCCGCAACCATGGATTGGAATTCATTCAAAAATAATCCATTGGCTGCTTGGATTGAGCAGACATTTGGGGTTATCGTTGATAGCACGCAGCCGCTGCGGCGGGCCAAACCGAAAACCTTGGCCCAAGGTGCGCAAGCCTTGGCCGAGCTAACTGGCGTTGAATACGCGATTTGTCTGCAACAACTGCAAGCGATGTTGCAACTTGGCAGTACCATCACCGACCCCCAAAATGCGCGGCCAGCCTTTACCTTTAAACTTCATCAGTTCATCTCGCAAGGTGGCACGGTCTACGCAACGCTGGAGCACCCACCAGAGCGCAAACTCACGCTCGAAGGTCAGCACTCAATTGGCGATAGCCAAAATCCCCGCATCTTATTTCCACTGGTTTTTTGTCGCAATTGTGGCCAGCACTATTATCAATGTTCATATGATGGCCATGGCCAAATGCTGCTGCCACGCCAGCCGTTCTCGCAGGGCGATGAGAGCAGTACGAGTACTCCAGGCTATGCCTTGCTTGGCGAAGATGCTTGGAGTGATGATGCAATCGATCTGCTACCTGATAGCTGGTTCAACCCAGCGAAGCATGGCCGTGGCAGCGTCAAAAAAGATTTTTAAGCAGTTTATCCCACGGCGGCTCGCAGTTTACACCGATGGGGCGGTTGGAGCGCAAACTGCGACCAACGCAACTACTGCATGGTTTGTACCCAGCCCGTTTATGAGCTGCCTCAACTGTGGCGTTGTCTATACCAAACGCGATAAAAACGATTTTGGCAAGCTGGCACGCTTGAGCAGCGAAGGTCGCTCCACCGCCACAACCGTGCTCTCATTGGCAACGGTCGGCGAATTACGCACAGCATTGCCCAACGAACCCTCGGCCCAAAAGATTTTGAGTTTTACTGATAATCGCCAAGATGCCTCGTTACAAGCTGGCCATTTCAACGACTTTGTGAGCGTGGCTCGCCTGCGGGCCGCAATTTATGGTGCAATTAGCCAGCAACCAGCAGGCAGCGCGCTCGACTATGCCACGATCGCCCAAGCGGTTTTTGAGCGGCTTAACCTTCCGCAAGCAGCCTATGCCGCCGATCCAACCACCCTGCCCAACCGCCGCGCTAAAATCGACGACGCTATGATTCGGCTGATCGAGTATCGCATTTACGAGGATTTACGCCGAGGCTGGCGAATTACCCAACCGAATTTGGAACAAGCGGGCTTGCTGCGCATCGATTACGATGGCGTTGCTGAGCTAGCCAATCAAGCAGCGTTATGGCAGAATCATGAGCTGCTTGCAGCAACAACACCAGCCGATCGCGAACGGGTTATGCGGATTATGCTGGATTATATGCGCAGTGACTTGGCAATCAATGCGCCGTGTTTGGATGAACAAGAGCAGAAACGCATGCGCACAAGTATCGCGGCGCTGCTCACCGCCAATTGGCAGCTCGAAGAACGCGAATTGGAACTCGCAGAACGATTTGTTGTGCCAGCTCCCGATGGCACCAGCCCCGGCAGTGGCAAGAGTTTGGGGGCTGGCTCGGCCTTAGGGCGATTTTTACGGGCAGAACAAACTTGGCCTGAGCTGAATAAAACCCTGACCGAGAAGGAATATTGGCCGCTGATTACAACCTTGGTTGATGCGTTAGTTGGCAATATTTTGACTGATAGTGGCGATGGCCAGCAGCGAGTGCTGCAAATTAGCCGTGATGCGCTGCTTTGGAAGGTTGGCGATGGCAGCCCACCACCCCGTGATCCAGTTCGATCGCGCACGCTGAAGGGCATCGCGCCAGCGCCACGCCACGCCAACCCATTCTTTCGCGATCTCTATCAACGCATGGCCTTGAATTTCCAAGGGCTGGAAGGCCGCGAGCATACTGGCCAAGTGCCGCAAGCAAAACGCCAAGCGCGTGAGCAGGCTTTTGGCAAGGGTACCTTACCAGTGCTTTTCTGCTCGCCCACGATGGAACTAGGGATCGATATTGGCGATTTGAATGTTGTGCATATGCGGAATGTGCCGCCCACTCCCGCCAACTATGCGCAACGCTCTGGGCGGGCTGGGCGTTCAGGCCAACCAGCGCTGATCGAAACCTATTGTTCGGTTGGCAGCGGCCATGATCAATATTTCTTCGATCGGCAATCGGCAATGGTGGCAGGCGTGGTTGCGCCACCACAGATTGATTTAGCCAACGAAGATTTGTTGCGAGCACATATTCATGCAGTTTGGTTGAGCAAAACAGGCTTGGGCATGCGCCATTCAATGCTAGATTTAGTTGATACAAGCCAGAATGAGTATCCGCTCTGGCCAGAGGTTCAAGCTAATATTCAGCTTTCGCCTGCCCAACAAGCCCAATGTGTTGTGGCATGCCAGCAAATTATCAACGAATGTCAGATTGATCTGGCGACAGTGCCAGGCTTTGGCACTGATTATGTAGAGACCACGCTGGCCGCCGCCGCCGACCATTTCAATGCGGCCTGTGAACGCTGGCGCGAGCTATACCGTGCCGCCGACGAACAGGTGCGCGAGGCGCGACTGAGCATGGATCAAAGTCATCAGCGCTCAGGGCGCGGGCGCGAAGCCGACCAAGCTCGCCGTCGCCACGACGAAGCGCTGCGCCAGAAGGATATTCTTTGCAATCAGTCACGCAGCGAATCGGGCAGCGATGCAGATTTCTACCCCTATCGCTATTTTGCGAGCGAAGGCTTCTTGCCGGGCTATAACTTTCCACGGCTGCCAGTTCGGGCCTTTTTGCGCGATCAGGCTGGTGAGGGCGAATATTTGGCCCGGCCACGCTTTTTGGCACTTACTGAGTTTGGCCCACGCAACATCATTTATCACGAAGGCAAACAGTATCGGATTATTCGCTCGGCGCTGCCAGCAGCCAACGCCCAACAGCGGTTTATCCAAGCCAAAGTTTGCCTTGTGTGTGGCTATTTCCACAACGATCTAACAACCCAGCACGATCGTTGTGGCAACTGTGATTCGCGCTTCGATGACGCAACCAGCGAGACGCTGCAGGATCTCTTGCCGATGACAACAGTCACGGCACAGGCGATCCAGCGGATTACCAGCCAAGAAGAGGAGCGCGTGCGCTTCGGATTTGAAATCTCAGCCCATTACCAGTTTTCGCGCGATCATAACGGGCTGCGGCGGGTAGATGCTAAAACCCATGTCGACCCAATGCTTGGGCTGCACTACGGCCATGCAGCAACTATGTGGCGAATCAATCATGGCTGGCGGCGTTCACGCAGTAAGGGCTTCAATATCGATTTACGCTCAGGCTTGTGGGCCAAAAATCCAGAAGAGGATATTACAAACGCAGATGAAGCCAACGAGATTAAGCGCAATGTGCGACTCGTTGTCAACGACACTCGCAATATCTTATTGGTGCATCCAGCGCCTGAGATTGCCGATGATCCTGAATTGCTGTTCAGCCTACAAGCTGCGCTGGTGCGTGGAATTCTGGCAACTTTTCAGCTTGAGGAGCAGGAATTAGGCGCTCAAGTGCTGGGATATAAAGCGAATCGGCGGATGTTGCTATGGGAAGCTTCAGAGGGTGGTGCTGGAGTGTTACGCCATTTGGTCGATGATCCGCAGGCCTTGGCGCGAATTGCCCGGGCTGCGCTCGAAATTTGCCACTTTGATCCGATGACTGGCGAGAATCAGGCCGAGCAGGCTGGCGAGTGTGTTCGTGGTTGTTATCACTGCTTGCTCTCCTATGCCAATCAACCGGAACATACCTATCTCAACCGACATGCGGTGCGGGATCTGTTGCTGCAACTGAGCCATGATCAGGTTGAAAAAACGACTCATGCAACCGAGACTGGGTTGGATGCAGCTGCTGGCACACACTGAATCGGCGTTTGTGCGTGAAGTGCTGAGAATGCTGCAGACCACCGGGCGCAACCTACCTGATGCGGTTCAGCCTGAGAAGTTTGGGTTTCGCCCGCATTTGTTCTATGAAGCGCGGGCAGGCAGCCCAACAACCTGCGTCCTGTGCGCAGAAGTTGGCGAATCGCTGGCTGAAATGCGGTTTAGCTTGGAAGAAGTCGGATTCAAGGTGATCATCGTGCAGCGTGGCCAGCCGTTGGAGCCACAAATTGCAGGCCGCAAGCCTTTTGAGGATTGAGGGTAAAAGTGTTCCCTCACCCCCTAGCCCCCTCTCCCACGTGGCGGGCGAGGGGGAACCAATTGTCAATGTTAGTGGTGGTTAGGCATCAATGAATCATTGCACCAGCGTAATGCGGGCGAGGGGGAACCAATTGTCAATGTTAGTGGTGGTGATCCCCTCACCCCCTAGCCCCCTCTCCCACGTGGCGGGCGAGGGGGAATAACAAAAATCATGATCAATTGTAAAACCAAGAACTCCCCTCACCTGCGTCCAGTGGGAGCGGGGCTGGGGGTGAGGGAACGCGCAACCTTTGCCCATCCACCAAATCATGATTAATTGTAAAACCAAGAACTCCCCTCACCCGCGTGCAGTAGGAGCGGGGCCGGGGGTGAGGGAACGCTTTTCGCGCAGGCTTTTGTAGTAGATGAGGTTGATTGTATGGCGCAGTTCGGGGTTGGCTCGATTGTTCGCTGTCGGAATCGCGAGTGGGTGGTTCAGCCATCAGCCCATGCAGATATTTTAATGCTGCGGCCACTCGGTGGAATTGATGGCGAGAGCTGTGGCATTTATCTGCCAATTGAGGGCGATAGTGTCAGCCAAGCCCAATTTCCACCGCCTGATCCAGGCGCGGCTGGCGATTTTGTGGCGGGGCAGTTGTTGCGCAATGCGGCGCGGCTGAGTTTGCGCAATGGCGCTGGGCCGTTTCGATCGCTCGGGCGCTTGGCGGCCCGCCCACGGCCCTACCAACTAGTGCCGCTGCTCATGGCGCTACGGCTTGACCCAGTTCGCCTGCTGATCGCCGATGATGTTGGGGTCGGCAAGACGGTTGAGGCTGCGTTAATTGTGCGCGAACTGCTCGATCGCGGTGAGATTCAGCGCTTTACGGTGCTCTGCCCGCCGCATCTGTGCGATCAATGGCGGCGCGAGTTGGAGCAAAAGTTTGGCATCGAGGCGGTCGTGGTGCGCTCCAGTACTGCGGCAGCGCTTGAACGCAGCTTGCCCAACAGCGATGAAGGTATTTTTAAATATTATCCGTTTACGATTGCTAGCATTGATTATGTCAAACACGATCGTCATCGGGCTAATTTTCTGCGGGCCTGCCCCGAACTGGTGATTGTCGATGAGGTGCATACCGCAGCCCGCCCAGGCGGACGGGGATCGGGCCAGCAACAACGCTATGAGCTGATTCGCGAAATTGCTAGCGATGCAACGCGCCATTTGTTGTTGCTTTCGGCCACGCCCCACAGCGGGATTGAGGATGCGTTTGTCTCACTACTTGGCTTGTTGCGACCCGAATTTGAGCAATTTTCCATGACCAACCTCTCGGAAAAGCAGCGTGATCTGCTGGCTCAACACTTTGTGCAACGCCGCCGCCGCGATGTTGAGCGCTGGATGGACGAAGATACGCCCTTTCCACGCCGCGAAACTATGGTTCGCGATGGCAAGCTAGAACGTGATGTCACCTATCGGCTCGCCCAATCGTCGGCCTATCGCTCGTTGTTTAACGATGTGTTTGAGTTTGCCCGCGAATTGGTGCACGAAACGCTGCGCGATGCCAATGCCCCACGGGTTGCAGCCCGAGTTCGGGTGCGTTATTGGGCGGCGCTGGCACTCTTGCGCTGTGTGATGAGTAGCCCAGCAGCAGCAGAAAAAGCCTTATCAACCCGCGCTCGCAAAGATGCTGGCCCCGAAAACAACGATTTGACCCTGACATTTGACGATGATTTCTTTCGCAGTTCGATTCACGATCGCAGCACGCCCGCCGCCGATGACGATGTTGAGCCAACCCATGTGATCGAGGAAGGTAGTACCGCTAGCGAGGCTGAGCGGCTGCAAAAATTTGCCGAAAAAGCGCGTCAGCTGCGTGGAGCCAATGATCCCAAGTTTCAAAGCATCGTGCCTGTGGTGGCGCGATTGCTCAAGGATAACTTTCAGCCAATTATTTATTGTCGTTATATTGCGACTGCCCGCTATGTGGCCGAGGAGCTGAACCGCGCGCTCAAGCCCGGCAGCGATACCCGCATCTTGGCGGTGACTGGTGATCATAGCGAGGAGGAACGCGAAACGCTGATTGCCGAACTAAGCGCTAGCCCACGCCGGATTTTAGTTGCGACCGACTGCCTCAGCGAAGGTATCAACTTGCAAGAAGCCTTCAACGCGGTTATTCACTATGATTTGCCGTGGAATCCCAATCGCTTGGAGCAACGCGAGGGTCGGGTCGATCGCTATGGTCAGCCAAAAGATGTGGTGCGCATGGCGTTGGTGCGCGGCGAGGATAATCCGATCGATGAGGCAGTGATGAAGGTGTTGTTGCGCAAAGCAGTGACCATCCATCGAACCCTCGGTATTAGCGTGCCGCTGCCAGTTGATAACGAAACTGTGGTCGATGCGCTGATCGCGACCTTGTTCAAGCCGCCAGCAACCCAATTAACCATGTTCGCAACAATTGATCCGGCAACCTTTGCCGCTGCCGAAAAAACCTTGGATGCGGTTGAACTTGAGTGGGAGCGGGCTGAGAAGGATGAGCACGAAAGTCGTACCCGTTTTGCACAGCGCCGCATCCAACCGAATGAGGTTGCCCACGAGCTTGAGGAAAGCGATGCAGTGCTTGGCGATGCCGACACCGTGCGATCGTTCGTGCGCTCAATCGCCGAGCGGGTTGGTGCGCCGTTGACTACGCTTGGCGCTCATGCTCCCGATCAATGGCGAGTGCCGGTGCTGCAATTGCCGCTACCAGTGCGCGAACGGGTTGAGCCGTTGCTGCGCAAACAGAGCAGCGAACTCCTCGTGACCTTCACGGGCGTACCGCCAGAGGGCGTGGCGCTCGTGGGTCGTCATCACCCGCTGGCGGTGGCGCTGGCCGATTATGCACTGGAAACCGCACTGACTCCTGAGGATGGATTGCCGACTCCTGCTGCACGTTGCGGGGCGCTGCGCACGCATTCAGTCACCAAAAGAACATTTTTGCTGTTGCTGCGGGTGCGAATGCTGATTACGGCCAAACGGGCCGAGCCGCTATTGGCCGAGGAGCTGGTTGTGGCTGGGTTTGTGCGCGAGCCAGGCGGTGTACGTTGGTTAGAGCAATCAGCGGCGCTTGATCTCTTGACCAACGCTCAGCCCGATGCAAATATCAGCATCAGTGACCGTGATCTTCAGCTCGATGCGGCATTGACAATTTTGCCAACGCTTGCGCTCGATTTGCAAGCGATTGCTGAGACTCGCGCCGAACGTTTGGCCGAGGCCCACTCGCGGGTGCGTTCGGCAACCCGGGTTGCGGGTAAGGCCAAGGTCGAGCCGCATTTGCCGCCTGATGTGCTTGGGTTGTATGTGTTGGTGCCGGTGCAGTAACTTGGGATGGAGGAGGAGGAGATCCCCTCACCCCCCAACCCCCTCTCCCGCCCAGCGGGCGAGGGGGAGCACTCGGACTCATTGTAGTGAAAAAACCAGAAACTCTCGGCGAGCGAGGGGAGCACCCGGACTCATGATGTAGCACAAAACCTAAAACTCCCCTCGCCCGCGTTCAGTGGGAGAGGGGTCGGGGGTGAGGGCATGGGAGCACTCGGACTCATGATGTAGCACAAAACCTAAAACTCCCCTCGCCCGCGTTCAGTGGGAGAGGGGTCGGGGGTGAGGGCACCAAAACTTCACCCATATTTTTTTGAAGGCTTGTTGTTGGGAGGACTTGATGAAATACACTGCGATTATCACCGAGGGCGGGCTGCTGCCTGCCGATATGCTCCAGACGATCGCCGAGGGCGAGCAGGGCGGAAGCGTTGGCCAGCGACCTGAAGATTTTGGGCTGCCTCGTGGCCGCCGCATGAGCGATGATATTGCCGCCGCTTGGGGCCAGGTGCGGGCGCAGTGGCAAATTTTTCAAGCCTCAATCGAGCGCCGACCAAACGATTCGCTCACGACGCTGACCCGTCGTTATTGGGTCGAGCCGTTTTTGCAATTGATCGGCTATGAAACAACTTCAACTAAAACCGCGCGGCGGGTTGATAATCGCACTTATGCCATCAGTCACTCCGCCGATGAAAACGAGGATTCGCCGCCCATCCACATCGAGGGCATCAATACCGATATTGATCGCCGCCCTGAAAGTGGTCGCCCACGGATCTCGCCGCACGCGTTGATGCAGGAGTATCTCAACGGGACTGAGCATGCTTGGGGGATTGTTACCAACGGGCGACGGTTGCGCTTGCTCCGCGATTCATCGCAAACCACCCGCCCAAGTTTTGTCGAATTCGACTTGGAGTCGTTGGTTACGGGCCAGTTGTTCAATGAGTTTGCGTTGTTGTATCGGATATTACACCGCTCGCGCTTGCCGCTTACCAGCGCCGATACGGCGAAATCGCTGCTCGAACAGTATCACCAACAGGCGCGTGAGGCTGGCGGGCGGGTGCGCGAAGGCTTGCGCGAAGGGGTCGAAACGGCGCTCAAAGTGCTTGGGCAAGGCTTGCTTAGCCATCCACGCAACGCCGATTTACGCGAACGCTTTGCCAATAATCAGTTAACGCCGCTGGAATATTATCGCCAGTTGCTCAAATTGGTGTATCGGTTGCTGTTTTTGATGGTGGCTGAAGATCGCGGATTAATCGAGGCCGAAATTGCCAGTGACCCACTCTCTGAGCTGGCGCAGCGTGGCACATCCCAAGAACGGCTCAAACTCTATTACGATCACTATAGCGTTGGGCGTTTGCGGCGCATGGCCGAGTTGCGCGGCGCTGGTCGCGGCCCGTATGACGATGTGTGGATTGCGCTCCAGCAGACGTTTCGGATTTTTGAGGGCACTGATCTCAAGGCTGGTAAATTGGGCATTGCTCCACTCGACGGCGATTTGTTTGGCGAGGGCGCGATTGGGGCGCTGGAAACGGCGCGGCTGCGCAATGCCGATTTGCTGGCGGCGCTGCGGGCATTATCGATCTACAAAGATCCGCAATCGCAGAGCTTGCGGCGGGTCAATTATGCTGCGCTCGATGTTGAGGAGTTGGGCAGCGTTTATGAATCGCTGCTCGATTATCGCCCGGTTGTGAATGCTGCGCGCTTCGATTTGGTTGCTGGCACCGAGCGCAAAACCACTGGCTCGTATTACACCCGCCCCGAATTGGTGCAGGAGTTGATCAAGAGTGCGCTTGAACCTGTGATCGCCGAGCGGCTGCGGGCCAAAAATCCTGAGCAGGCCTTGCTCTCAATCACGGTCTGCGACCCTGCTTGCGGGAGTGGTCACTTTTTGCTGGCCGCCGCCCGCCGCATCGGTCGCGAACTAGCCCGTGTGCGCTCAGGCGAGGATCAGCCAACCCCCGACCAGTTTCGTCACGCCGTGCGCGATGTGGTGACTCACTGTATTTATGGCGTTGATTTCAATCCGTTAGCGGTTGATTTATGTAAACTCGCATTATGGATTGAGGGCCATTGCGCTGGCATGCCGCTATCGTTTATCGATTCGCACATTCGTTGGGGCAATAGCCTAGTTGGCGCAACCGAGCAGCTGGTTGATGCGGGCATTCCCGACGATGCCTTCAAGGCAGTGACTGGCGACGATAAAACCATCGCCGCCGCTTTGCGCAAACGCAACAAGCGCGAACGCGAGGATATTGCCAGCGGCCAAATCACCATGGTTACTGCCCCAAGCGCAACCAACCACACAAGCTTGAGCCGAACTGCCCGCGAATTAGAGGCCATGGCCCACGATAGCGTGCGGGCTGTGCGAGCCAAGGCTGAGCGTTATGCGCGCATGCGCGAGGATCAGCGCCAAAATTGGACACGCTACAACCTTTGGACGGCGGCTTTTTTTCTGCCAATCACCAAGGATAATTTGGCGTTTATTCCAACCACGGCCAGCATTCATGCCTTCGACGATGCACCGCAACAGTTCAACCAAGGCTTGCAGGCCCGCGTCGATGGCCTCGCCGATCAGGCTGAAACCCGCTTTTTCCATTGGGAGTTGGAGTTTCCGCATATTTTTGGCAACAATAGCCCCAAAGGCTTCGATGTTATTTTGGGCAACCCACCATGGGAGCGGATCAAGCTGCAAGAGCAAGAACACTGGGTTGATGTAGCCGAGGTGCGCGAGGCCGCCAACAAGGCCGCCCGCGAGAAAGTGCTCAACGCATGGGCCTCCAGCAGTGACCCGATCAAACAACAGCGCTATGCCAAATTTGAGTTGGCCAAATATGCCGCCGAAGCTACCAGCCGCTTTATTCGGACTTCCGAGCGCTACCCGCTGACGGCGGTGGGCGATGTCAACACCTATGCTCTCTTCTCCGAACTTGATCGCAATTTGATCAATGGGCGCGGGCGGGCGGGAATTATTGTGCCAACTGGGATTGCCACCGATGATTCGACCAAAGCCTTTTTTGGCGATTTGAATGCGCAAAAATCGTTGGTTAGTTTGTATGATTTTGAGAATCGTGAGGCCATTTTCCCAGGCGTTCATCGTAGCTATAAATTTTGTTTATTGACAATTGGGACGACAACTAAGCCAACCCGTTTTGTCTTTTTTGCTACAAATACTGAGCAACTGAATGACGAACAGCGGGTATTTGAGTTGAGTGCCGAAGAAATTGCCCTGATTAATCCCAACACCCGCACCAGCCCCGTCTTTCGCACCAAAGCTGATGCTGAGCTAACCAAGAAAATTTATCGAAAAGTACCAATTTTAGAGAATGAACGAACTGGGATCAATCCTTGGAATATATCGTTTGGAACAATGTTCCATATGTCAAATGATAGTGATTTATTCGAAAACGAAGCTGGTTCAAATAATGTGCCACTCTACGAAGCCAAAATGATTCATCAATTTACCCATCGCTGGGCAACCTATGTTGAGGATGAAACACATGATTTTAATGGTGAAGCACTTCAAAATTCTGAAATAATGGTTAATCCTCGTTATTGGGTTGATTCACAAGCAGTAAATGAGCGTTTAGCTGGGCGTTGGTCAAAACATTGGTTGCTTGGTTTTCGAGATATTGCTCGTGCAACTGATGAGCGTACAGCAATCTTCAGCATTATTCCACGGGTGGCCGTGGGACATACCACTCCTTTAATTTTTCTAAAAGAAATTAATCCTATACTTATTACCTGCTTTTTGAGCGCGGCAAATAGCTTTTGTTTTGACTATGTAGTCCGTCAAAAAATTGGTGGAACACACTTGACATTTGGTTATGTCAAACAACTGCCCGTACTCCCGCCCGAAAGCTTTGGCGAGGCCGAATTGGCCTACATCGTGCCGCGAGTATTGGAGCTGGTCTACACCGCGCGGGATATGCAGCCATTCGCTGAGGATGTGTGGGCCGAGCTTGACGACGCTGGGCGGCAGGCGCTACTGGCGCAGAACGCCGAGTGCAACCAAGGCGCACCTGCTGCGTGGTTCAGCCCGCGCGACGGCTTTGCGCTGCCGCCATTCCGCTGGAGCGACGAGCGACGGGCCATATTGCGGGCCGAGCTTGATGCGCGAATTGCGCGGCTGTATGGCTTAACTCGCGACGAGTTGCGCTACATTCTCGACCCCGCTGATGTCTATGGCCCCGAGTTCCCTGGCGAGACCTTTCGGGTGCTCAAGGAGAAGGAAACCAAGCTGTATGGCGAGTATCGCACGCGGCGGCTGGTGCTTGAGGCTTGGGATCGCGAGGAATGAGAGGGATCCCCTCACCCCCTAGCCCCCTCTCCCGCCCAGCGAGGCGAGGGGGAATTCAATGTTCGATCTGCCGTGAATCAGCATCGAAGCAAAGATTTCGTTGCCCGCAATCAAGCCCACGCTGCGGGCGAGGGGGAATTCAATTATCATGAATCAACGCAAAAACCAAAACTCCCCTCGCCCGCATCCAGTGGGAGCGGGGGCTAGGGGGTGAGGGAACCTTCTACCACAGTACAAGGAGCATTGCCATGGATCGATTGGTGATAGCTTATGAACTGGCCCAACGGATACGCCAAGCGGCGCAGAAGTTTCGCAAAGTCGCAACGCCGAGTGAGGCGATCTTGTGGCAAGCATTGCGGCGGCGCCAACTTGATGGCCGAAAATTTCGGCGCCAACACCCGATTGCAAGCTTTGTCGTCGATTTTGTCTGCATTCAGCAAATGCTGATTGTTGAAGTTGATGGAGCCATCCATGCCGATCAACTGGAGGCTGATCAGGAGCGTCAAGCGCTTTTAGAATCTTTGGGGTATCGTGTGCTGCGCTTGAGTGCTGATATCGTTGAGCGCGATTTAGCCGCCGCGCTTGCTGCGATTCGCGCAATGTGGCTTGATCGATAATTGGGGATGATGATCCCCTCACCCCCTAGCCCCCTCTCCCACGCTGCGGGCGAGGGGGAATTCAATTATCATGAAGTAGCACAAAACCAAAACTCCCCTCACCCCCTAGCCCCCTCTCCCGCCCAGCGAGGCGAGGGGGAGCCAAACTATCATGAATCAACGCAAAAAACCAAAGCACCGCTCGCCCGCAACCAAGCCCTGCTGGAACCACAACACCAAAACGCCCCTCGCCCGCGTCCAGTGGGAGAGGGGTCGGGGGTGAGGGAACATCATGTCTGAGATCCCCTCACCCCCTAGCCCCCTCTCCCGCCCAGCGAGGCGAGGGGGAGCCAAACTATCATGAATCAACGCAAAAACCAAAGCACCGCTCGCCCGCAACCAAGCCCTGCTGGAACCACAACACCAAAACTCCCCTCGCCCGCGTCCAGTGGGAGAGGGGTCGGGGGTGAGGGAACGTCAGCTCCCCTCGCACCCGCAACCAAGCCCTGCTGAAACCACAAAACCAAAACTCCCCTCGCCCGCGTTCAGTGGGAGCGGGGCTGGGGGTGAGGGGCTTACTTCCAAACGAGCAATAGCACATCAAGCATGCCCTTGCCAAGTGGGCTCATTTGGCACACGAGGTCTTGCATCTTTCCATAGTCGCTGCGCGAAACGGGATCGACGTGAGCAGCATTGTTGCGGGCATCCTTAACCCGATTCAGCAAGCGCACAAACTTAATGAAATCAAAACTATAATCCATATCCTGAAAGCTAATTTCTGGCTGCCAATGGCGATCAACATGGTCTAAAATTAAATCCCAGTTCTCTTGATCGACCCATGGTTTTTGCTGCAAAAAGGTGACTTTGCCCATGGTGTGGCTATGTGGCTTAGCCAAATCGCCCTGTAAGTTGCCGCCACCAAAAATTCGCTCTTTGATCAGCCGCTCCATTACGCTGCCAATATGAATCGCCGGAGCCGAGTAATCGTGCGATTTAATGCTATCAAGCTGATCGGTCAGGAAAATGGCAAGTGCCAGCGACTCTTGGGCATAGCGATCAAGCAGATCAAAGGTTTCGCGCATGCCCAGATCACGCACCCGATTGAAATATTGCTCCCATTGAATACTGTTAATTGCAGCAAACTGACGGGTCAGCGATTCCACATCCTGCACAATTCGCGCCAGTTCTTGCTCATCAAGTTCGTCGCTGTAGGCCAAAATATGCTGCAACTCGTTGAGCAGATCGCCAGCGGTGCGCAATGGGCGAATCGGCTTGCGTTTATTGGCTAAACCAATAATCTGGCAAACTTTGCCATCTTCGCAACACTGGCGGCCACGATGCACGAGGTCGATGCGCCATGAACCAATATGCGGTTTTGGGCAAAGTACGGCTTCATCAAGCTCGTTGGCTGCAATACCATAGCTTGCCAGTAGTGGCAGCCGATTGGTGCTACTGAGCGAATCGAGAAATATAGCGTGGCAGGCCACTTGGCGTGGTTGGCCAAGCCGCGCATGGGCACTCTCCAGCAGGTCGGCCAAAATCGCGCGAACGCTGGTTGCCCCAGCTGTGCTTTCGGGCTGAAGTTGTCGCAGCTGCACTTTTTGACTTGGCATGACGTTGTGAGCCAAGCCCTGTTCAGGCGCGATGGTATAGATCGGCGCTAGCTCAGGGCTAGTGCGATCGACAGCGCTCGCATCATTAAACTGCTGATCGAGGGTCAGGAATGCAAACAAGAGCGTGCCATGCTCTTCGCCAAGCAAGGCCAGATCTGCAATCATGCGCTTGATTGGCTCGGCGGGAACTTTTTTATGATCGAACGGTCGATAATATTTTGCGTCCCAGATGATGCCCGGCTCGCGCCAGAATTGCTGATCGTCGTGGATAACCGTGACCATGGCTGGATTGAGGCGGGTCAGGTAGAAGTCGGGGCGCACATCGGGCACATGGTCGGATTTCGAGCTGCTGCTCCAGACTGCCGCCGGATTTGGCACTCCTTGATCGTGGCGCAGCTCGTACTCGACTTCGTTGTCGGCTGCACCCCAGCGAAAATGCAGCCGCATGCCTTCTTTCGCGCTCTGCCGTGGATAGACGATGCTGATCAAACGATGCTGATCAATCAACAAATCGGCCAGTTCATAGAAAATCCAGAGCTGATAGAGGTAGTTGTCGCGGGTTGGGTTGCTGCCCAATACATCGTTTTCGGGTGCGGTTGGCAGCCGCCGCAACAATTGCAGGCTGTGTAGCCGCTCACGCCAACTAAGCAGATCTTGGTAGGCGCTGTTGCCGCCAGGAATTAACTGATCGCTGACCTGCACCGCGAGGCTTGTGCCATCGGGATATTCGCTATGCAGGCCGGCAATAATTTGGGCAGCTTGGCTGCGTAGGCCAGCAAATTGGGGAAACGCCAGCTCACGCTCGCAGCGCTCGACAATATCGGTTAGTGGGTGACGTAACGCCGCCGCCCCGACCGCTAGGTTTTCATCCCACAGCAGGGCTTCAACAAGTTGATGATATTCCAAGAGTGCGACCACGGTCAGCAGATTCTCGGGAATGGCAAAATCGCGGCGCTGCTGGCGGGTGACTAAGACCAGCGAAGGCTCGCCTGGGCGTTCATCCCAGGTTGCGGCCAGCGTGCGATCCCAATCGATCTGGCCACGAGCTGGAGGTTCTTCAACCACCAGCGTGCGTGGCGCAGCAAAACTTAGGCGGCGCACGATGCGCGGCAAAATATGCTCGAATAGTTCATCGCGCAGATGAAAAACCGTCGCCAGATCGCGGTAGCGGCTGAGCGTGGGATTATCCTCAAGCGCAAATCCAGCATACGAACCCATAAATTTGTGAAAATTGACCTCATCATGCCGCAGCAGCAACTCGATCATACGGGCTTGCATACTGGCAAAGGCGGTTTGCTCAAGCGCAGTTGGCGTATGCAGCATTTACAAGCCTCGTTCGCTACTGAAAGCCAGCAAGCGCTGGGCAAATTGGCTGGTGTGGTCAATCAGCAATTCAGTATCAAGATCGAAAATTTTTCGGATTTGGCTGACAGCGAGTTCATCAGCATTGGCCGTGTTAATCTGGCTGCTATTTGGGCTGGCCGCTTGCAGATGGGCTAGATGGCTGGCTTGGCGTGGTAGCGGCAAACTCTTAATAATGTGTTTAATCTGTTCGGTAAATGGGGTGGCATTGTTGCCATGCTGCAAATAGGCCAGCAACACCCGCAGTTCATCGCGATTGAGCACTTGCAGCTGGTCGGCGAGGGTGTCGGCCAAGGCATAATCGAGCGCATCGTTCCAGTTCAAGCCAATCGAATGGCCAGCAAAGGTTGCGGCATAGACTGCTTCGGCTTGGGCGGTGCCAAGTTGGCGATAGACCCGAATTGCGCTGAAAATTCGCCAGAAGCTATCCAGCACATCCTTGGCTTCTTGCTGCTCAATATCGAGCCGATAGCTGACCTGTTGGCCGTCGCTGTCGGCTTCGCGATTAACGTTGAGCACGCCGCGCCAAGTTGCACGCCCAGTCGCTTCGTTGGCAGCAATCGTATCGAGTTTTTGGTCGCTCAGCCGCAGCAGCGCGCGATAGACGGCGATACCTTGCTCATCGTCGGCGGCATCGCGGCTTGGCGGCAGCAGATCGATAAAGACAAAACGGCGCTTCATGGCCTCGCTCATTTGATTGAGAAAGTGGCGATCAAACGAATTAAGCGTGCCAATGATTCGGAAATCGCGGGGCAATGGCACTTGGACAGCCACGCCATCATCGGTTGGGATGCTCAGCGGTGCGTTGCGCTGACCACCAAGCGTTGTCAACAAACTGCCAAAGGCGGCATCGATATGGGCACGGGTAAATTCGTCGATGACCAGCCAACGCCCACGATAGCGCTGACCTTTGACCACAACTTCGCTCCGTTGCAAGCTCTCGGGATTGGGCACGTTCTCGCCATCATAGCCAGCGTAATTGGAAAGCACTGCGTTGGTGAGGCAGCCATGGCGCACGCCGTAGACCAAGTTTTTGCCGCCAGCGGTGCGTTGCAACTGCGGAACGATGCCACCAATCACATCGCGGGTGCTCCAAGTCTCGGTGGCGGTTTCAATCTGTACCGCATACCCATGGCGGGTGTGGCGTTCTTCAAGCGGCGGATCGGTTGGCGGCACTGCTGGCGAGGTTGGCATGCGCAAGGTCACGCTCGCATCGCTGTCGCGCCAGAAAATTTCGGGGAGGCGTTGGGCAAGGTGGGTTTTGCCAGTGCCAGGCGGCCCACTCAGAATCACATGCTGGCCAGCGATCAGCGCACGGTAGATGCGGAGCAAGGTCACGCGATTGACCAAGAGTTCGCGCTGAAGCTCGGCGATGCGCTCGTTGAGCACTGGGCCAGCTAGTTGGGGCAAGGGCTGTTCTTGCAGGGCACTATCGGTATTGCTGCGCTGGCTGATTTGCACGCGCTCTAGGTGATCGAGGAAGGTGTTGATCGCATGGGCGGTTGGGGTTGTGGCGTTGGCCAATGGCTGCAACGCATCGGGCCGGCTCCGCAGCCAATCGCGCTCAACTTGCTCAACTAGCCCAGCCTCGTGATACCAATCGCGGAGCAAGGCTGGGCCGGGCCATGCCTCGGCTGGGTGTGAAATGCCATCGAACGGCATGCTGGCGATCGGCAGTTGATAATCATCGCTGGATTCGCTATCGGGCAACACGAGGGCCAGTGCACTATAGAGCAGCATATGCTCTTCATTGGCATCGCTCAGATGCGGCCAGCGCTGGTAGCGATCGTCTGGCAGGCGCTCGATTAGGCGCAGGAGTTGCAGCACATCAATTAGCTCGTCGGCGTTGGGTCGGGCATTAAGCGCAACCAACGGCGGATTGGACTGACCAAGCACATCAACAATTTGGTCGGCGCTGTAACTCGCGGCGTTTAGTTTGAGCGCTAGCTGGATATAGGGCCGCAGTTTTGGCCCCAATGGCAGCGCGATCGGAAAATCAACATTTCTGATTATTGCAGCATCTGGCTGCAACGAATAGAAGGTGAAATTCGCCCCATATTGCGGCGTTAACGAGCGGCGAATTTCCCATAAGCGGCGATCAACGTCATCGCTATTGGTCTGTTGATGGTGGGCATATTGGCGGGCATAATTGGCTTTATGATCACGCGAAACAATCGATTCGAATGTATCGGGATGCACCAAGTGCAGCAGCATTTCACGGGCAGCATAGGCAGTTCTGATTGGTAGCGAGAATAAAATACGTTTGAATTCCCACGGATCAGCCAGCGCCGCCGAACGAGCCGCAGCCGACAAGCTCTTCCAATGTTGCACAAATTCGATGATAAAGCTGATTTGGTAGAATTTGTAGGTGAGGTAGGCGGTGCCAGTATTGGCGATGCCTTGGTCGAGCGCGCCATCAAGCTCTTGCGGGATGCTAACCGGCTCGGCTGACCAGCTAAGAATTGTATTGATCTGCGAGCGCTTGGCTTGGCCGTTGACATTGCGAGCAATTAGGTGGTAGACAAATTGGGTTTCGGCAGCAAGTTGGATGACGATTGGTGGCGCATCACCCAGCTGGCGCTGAAATTTAATCATAAATGAGTCGCTTGACTCATCAGGCTTGCCAACAAAGCGCTGATAAAAATCTTGTAGATTGGCAGCTGTCCAAACTGCAATGCCCGGGGTAAACAGTGAATCGTCAGTGCGGAGCGCCCGATCAACAAAGCTTTGGGCGGCGAGGTAGAAGAGCGACCGATCATCGACACGGGCCATAGTGGCAACTCCTTTGATGCTCGCGAGGGCCGGTAGCGCCTCGTAGGTTGCTAGGGCCGAGTATACCATCAGGCTTGGATTTGGGCGAGACGATTGGGTAGTTAAGGTTCCCTCACCCCCCAGCCCCGCTCCCACTGGACGTGGGCGAGGGGTGCTCATTGGATGGTTTAGATTGTTGCGCGAGCGGTGCTGACGTTCCCTCACCCCCACCCCCTCGCCCACTGGACGCGGGCGAGGGGTGCTCATTGTGTGGTTTAACCAAGGCTTGTTGCACGCGAGCGGTGCTTTGGTTTTTGCGTTGATTCATGATTGTGGATGGGTGTATGTTTCCTCACCCCCCCTCTCCCGCTGCGTGGGAGAGGGGGCTAGGGGGTGAGGGGATCGTCAACCTCATGAACTTCAGCAACCAAGCTTGTGGTATCCTCTGAAGAGTTAGAATCCGCATCGCCGCCTTCTACCTACGCTTGATAGCGTGTCCAGACCCTTGGTCATTTCCATGAGAACGGCAGCTCTGTTATCAACGTCTTTTGTAGGAAGGCCCTACTGGAGTATGCCGCATGGTGTCTGATTCGTTGTTGCAACTTGATGGTATGACGCTCCCCGATCTGCTGCGAGCTACAGCCGAAACCACGCCCGACCAAGTGATCGTCCATCTCGCTGCTGCCGGCCACGAGCGTATCATCAGCTACCAACAACTCTATGCTGATGCCCAGCAGGTGGCCTTGGCGCTACAGCAAAGCGGGCTGATCGCAGGCCAAGTGATATTAGTCTCGCTTGAGTCGAGTGCCGATTTTCTAGCTGGTTTTTGGGGTGCGATTATCGCTGGGCTGATTCCCGCACCGCTTGCAGCCGAACCAGAGCGAATTCTCTCAATCTGGGCGACGCTTGAACAACCAGCGTTGCTGATCAGTACAACGCTTAGCGCAGCGCTGGTTGCGCTCGCCGCCCAGCAAACTGATCAAACTCCAATGCAGCAAAGGCCACTGACTGGGCCATGGCCAACGTCAAGCGTCCAACTTTTCTGTGCAACTCCCAGTGCTGCCAACCAAGCCACAGCTTCAGCAGATGATCACCAAGGCTTAATCTATGCTCAACCACAGCCCGACGATCTTGCCTATCTCCAGTTTTCATCGGGCAGCACCGGCGATCCACGGGGCATCGAGCTAACCCATGCTGGGTTGCTTGCCGATCTGCGCCAGATGGGCAGTGCATGCGCCATTAACGCCCACGATAGCGTGGTAACTTGGATGCCCTATTATCACGATATGGGGCTGATCGCTGCCCACTTCCTACCACTCGCCGCTGGCATCAAACAGGTCAAAATTGATGAATTTCATTTTGCCCGCCGTCCGGCCATCTGGCTAGAAACGGTTGATCGGCATCGGGCAACCCTGCTGACTGCCGCACCCTTCGCCCTCGATCTGGTGCAGCGGCGGGTCAAACCAGAACGGCTTGCTGGCCTCGATCTGCGCTGTGTACGGGTATTAATCGTTGGTGCCGAGCCAATTGTCGCGGCCAACTGTCGCGCCTTTCTCGCCCAGCTTGCGCCAACTGGTTTCGCACCGCAGGCCTTGCTGCCAGTTTATGGCCTAGCCGAAGCCTGTGTTGGGGTTACGCTATCGCCGCTTGGCACTGGCATGAAGACACACCTGCTTGATCGCCAAATGCTTGTGCGCGAAGCACGCGCAAGTTCGCCCGTTGAGAGCCAACAACTGATCAGCAGCGACCAAGCCAACTTGATCGAGTTGGTTGATGTTGGCGAACCAGTGCCTGGCTGCCAAATTCGGATCGTTGATGATCATGATTGTCTGCTTGAAGATGGCTTAATCGGCCAGATTCAGCTGACTGGGCCTCAGTTGATGCGTGGCTATTACCGCAGCAGCGACCCGAGCGCAGCCTTTTGCGATGGCTGGTTGCGCACCGGCGACCTCGGTTTTTTGCGCAATGGCCGTTTGGTAATTACCGGTCGGGCCAAGGAGATTGTGATCGTCAATGGTCACAAGCATCACGCCCCCGACCTTGAGGAGCTGGTCAGCAAGGTCGAGGGGCTGAACGCCAAGCGCATAGCTGTGTGTGGTGCTTTGCGTGCCGGAAGCAACGAGGAGCGAGTGATTGTGTTTCTTTCGCTGCCGCCTCGTAGCCAAACCGATGCTGCGCTGCCAGCACTCAGCGAACTTGTACGCAAGCTGCGACGAGCCACGGGCACGACCGCGATCGATATTGTGACGCTGCGAGCAAGTCAGTTTCCTCGCACCACCAGCGGCAAGCTCAAACGCAACCAGCTGCGAGCACGCTACGAGGCTGGTGAATTTGATTCGGAGATTGCAGCAGTAAATAGTGCATTGGCGCAACGCAACGCTTCAGTTTCAAACATGACCAGCGATAACCTAGAGCGAGAGATCATCCAGTTTTGTGCTCAAGCCTTGGGCATTGATCCCAGTTTGATCGGCGTGCACGACTCGGTGTTCGATCTCGGGGCCACATCGCTGCAACTGATGGATTTATTGGCTGCAATCGGCGATCGGTTTAAGCTTGAACTTGATGCCGCCGCGTTACGCCAACATCCAACCCCCGCTGGTCTCGCCAGTTGGTTGCGGCTGAATTCCAGTATTATGTCAATAGAAACCATTTCATCTCAAAAAGTTGACAACCAATTGCCAACAATCGCTGAGCCAATCGCAGTTATCGGGATGGCCTGCCGCTTGCCCGATGCCGATACGCCCGAACAATTTTGGGCCAATCTCGTTGCTGGAGTAGATAGCGTTCATGAGCTGCCGAGATCGCGCGACGATGGCCTTGCCAGTCCTGCGCCTCATGGCCCTGCTTGGGGCAGTATATTGGATGCAGTCAGCTACTTTGATGCAAGCTTTTTCAATATCGAGCCTGCAGAAGCGGCGGCGATGGACCCACAGCAGCGCATCCTTTTAGAGCTAGCGTACCATGGGCTTGAGCGGGCTGGATATGCCGCAGGACGACGGATTGGTCGCCAGGTTGGGGTTTTTATTGGGGTTGGCGAGGCATCCTATCAACAGCTCTTGCTGCCACTAATAGCCAATGATGATCAGCTGCATCCATCGACGGCCACTGGCAACATGCGCAATCTGATTGCTGGGCGCATCGCCCATTGCCTTGATTTGAATGGGCCAGCGATTGCGATTGATACTGCATGTTCCTCGACGCTGGTTGCGCTGCATCTGGCGCGCACAAGTTTGCTGGTTGGTGATTGCGATCTGGCAATCGTCGGCGGAATCAATCTCAACCTAACCGAAACGCCCTATCAGCTGCTCGCGCGGGCTGGGGCACTATCGCCAAGCGGGCGCTGCCGCGCATTCGATGATGCCGCTGACGGAATTGTGCTTGGCGAAGGCGCTGGCGTGATCATTCTTGAACGGCTAGACAGCGCCCGACGCAACGGCGACCAAGTGTTGGCCCTGATTCGCGGCTCAGCGATTAACAACGATGGGCGGGCACTGCGCCCGATGGCTCCAAATCCGCTGCGCCAAGCCGAAGCCTTGCGCCAAGCCTATCGCGATGCCAAGCTTGATCCGGCCAGTGTCTCGTATATCGAAGCCCATGGTACTGGTACGGCCATTGGTGACCCAACTGAAGCCCGTTCACTGGCCCAAGTCTTTCCAGCCGCAACCAACCTCGAACCACGTATCATCGGTTCGGTTAAAACCGATCTCGGTCATTTGCTCAACGCCGCCGGCATTCCAGCGCTGATCAAAGTGATTCTGATGCTCCAGCATCGCCAAATTCCACCATCGTTACACTACACAACGCCAAATCATCGCTTTGAACTGGCACAGGCTGGGATGGCGATTAATACTAGTGTACAGCCATGGCGCGGGCCGCTGCCGCTCCGAGCAGGAGTTAATAGCTTTGGTTTCGGTGGCACAAACGCCCATGTTATTCTGGAAGCGCCGCCAATCGAGCAAGTAGCAACAACCGAAACCAATCCATTTCAGTTGCTGGCAATTTCAGCGCGGAATGAGCAAGCTTTGTATAGGCTTGCTGCCACCTTGGCTGAGCGCATTCGAGATGATAATTCGTTATGTGTAGCAGACTTGTATTTCACTTTAGCTGAGCGACAAGTTTTTGAACGGCGCGCCGTGTTAAGCGGCGATGCGCTGCAATCGCTTGCCACTGTGGCCAACACATTGGATGATTTGGCCGCAGGCCATGTTGGGGCAACGATTTTGCAATCTTCGGTTGCTGTACGCCGCCGCAAAGTGGCGCTGCTTTTCGCTGGTCAAGGGGCGCAGTATCCACAACAAGGCGCGGCGCTCTACCAACAGGCACCAAGTTTCAAGGCCACGCTGGATGCAGCCTCGGCGCAACTTGGCCAGATCAAGGGGCGAACGCTGCTTGAGTGGTGCTTTGCTGCTGATGTTGATAGCGCGGCGTTGGCCGATACCGCCGTGACCCAGCCGTTATTGGTTGCGTTCGAGGTAGCCCTAGCGCGGCTGGTTATCAGCTGGGGTCTTAGGCCTGATGCGGTTGTTGGCCATAGCGTTGGCGAACTGGCGGCGGCCTGTATCGCTGGAGTGCTTAGCTTCGAGCAGGTTTTGGAGCTAGCCCGCGAGCGCGGACGACTGATGGCAGCATCAGCCGAGCCAGGGATGATGGCGGCGGTGTTTGCGCCCGAATCGGCGGTGCTGACTGTTGTTGGCCAGAGTTCAGAATCACTAACCATCGCTGCCTACAACACCCCCAACCAAGTCGTGGTCGCTGGCACGAGTGCCGCTGTCAAACGCGCGTTGGAAAGTTTGGAGCGCGATGGATTCAATGCGCTTATCGTCAACCAAACCATGGCCTACCACTCACCCTTAATTCAGTCAGCAGTGCAGCCAATCGCCGAGGCTGCGGCTATACTGCGCCCAACTGCGCCCAACATTCCATTTTTGAGCACCGTTAACGTTGAGTGGTTGCGCGGCTCGGCGCTGCTTGATGCTGAGTACTGGGCCGCCCAAGTGATTGAGCCTGTTCGGTTTGCCCCAGCCATCGAACGCCTGATCAGCGAGGGCTTTGATACCTTCATTGAGATTGGGCCGGGCAGTACGCTTGCGGCCTTTGCGCGCCAAATTCTGGCAGGCCGCGAGCCGGGCTGGATGGTTGAGGCGCTGCTGCGGCGCGGCGAGGACGATTGCGCCAGCATTCGTGCGGCAATTGCTCGCTTATGGGTTGAGGGCGTTGATTTCGATCTCGCGGCGATCGCGACTGCTGGGCATGGCCGACGAGTAAACCTACCAACCTACCCTTTTGAACGCGAGCGCCACTGGTTGCCAGTCGCCACAACACGCCCTGCACAGCAGATGGCACTTGACCTCAAGCCAGCGCCAGATCAAACAGCATTCTTGCAGGGTCAGCCGATTGCCGCCGTAAATCTACGCCCCACCGCCAACGGCTATAGCCTGATCCTGAAGGCCGCCGACGGCCAGACCTTGCTCACGCTTGCCGATCTACGCAGCGCAGAAGCAATACCACAGCCAGATTTAGCGCCAGCTGTATTGCAGCAGATCGTTTGGAGCAAGGCTGAATTGCCAGAGCCAGCTCACGATCCCATTCAGCACTGGGTTATCATCGCTGATTTGGGTAACGCGCTTGCCAATAAGCTTGCCACAGCCCTCAACTTTGGCAATCAACACTGCGTTGTAGCTTCAAGTCAATCGCTGACAAGCGTGCTGCCAACAATTTCCGCTCAGCGCTATGGCCTGATTATGCTGACCGACTGCGGCCCAGCATCAATCATTAACCAAACTGCCGACGATGAGCAGCCGTTGAATGAGGGGGTACTGCAACTGCTGGATTCGATTCAGTCAGTGCTCGCGCTGCCACGATCGGCGCAGCCAACGGGTTTGTGGGTGGTTACTGCTGGGGCGTATGCGGTTGGCGATACTGCTGAGGTTGCTGCTGAACGAGCACTAATCGCTGGCCTCGCCGCTGCGCTGCCTGATCAGCATATCGAATTTCCTTGCGTAGCGCTTGATCTCGAATTGAATACGACTGAAGATCAACAAACGAAGATTGTAGTATGTGAACTTCAGGCCCAGCCAACTTCTGGTGTATTTGCTTGGCGTGATGACGAACGGCTAAAGCGGGAGTTGGCTGCATTGCCAGCAATCGCCCCGCCAGTGCCACCAGCCGAAAAGCCAGGCCGCGTAATTATGATTGCTGGTGGTACAGGCGGGGTTGGCGCACAACTTGCCCGCCATCTGGCAAGCCACAACCAGCCAATGCTGATCCTACTTGGGCGATCCTCGCTTGATCCCAGTCGGGCAGCGCTGCTCGCTGAACTCGAAGCACTAGGAGCACAGGCACGCTACCAGCAAGTTGATATTTGCGATCAGCAGCAGGTCGAGCAGCTGATCGCTGGGATTGCCACGGCGGGCACTGGCATTTTTGGGGTTATCCAAGCGGCGGGCGTTATCGATGTAGCGTCGCTGCAAACCAAAAGCGCAGCGCAATTTGCGGCAGTCCTATAACCAAAAGTTAAAGGAACCTGGCTGTTGGCGCGGGCACTTGAGCGGCATAACCAACGGCCAGCATTTTTTATCACCTGCTCGTCGATTGCGGCGGTGCTGCCCGGCCTTGGCGGTGGAATTCCCGATTATGTTGCGGCCAATGCCTTCCTTGATGCCTTTGCGGCTAGCGAGCGGCGGGCAGGTCGCACCATGACCGCGATCAATTGGGCGGCTTGGGATGGAATTGGCTGGGCGGCAACGCCAATGTTGCTCGATCACCTTCGCCAGCGCGGATTACCACCGCTGCATCCACATCAGGCCTTTCAAGCATTTGACCAAGCATGCTACTCCGGGCACAGCCAAATTGTGATTTTGGCACCGCCTGAGCCAAAGATCAGCCAGCTACCCCAATTAACCATACAAGCTGATCCTGTAGCACTTGAGGCTCCAGCAAGCGCAAGCGATAATCCAAGTACCATCACCCAGCAGATTCAAGCGCTGGTGGGTAAAGCCTTGAAGCTAGCGCCGACCAGTATTCCGCATGATGCCTCGTTTCTTTCGCTGGGCCTTGATTCGCTGCAAGCCGTCGATCTCGTCAAGCAGCTTGAGCAAGCAACTGGGACGGTCTTACCATTGACCCTGTTCTTTGAGTTTCAGACGATCAGTGCGTTGGCTGAGCATCTCCAGCGCGTGATTAAGCCCAAATTAGCTGAAAGCAGCACAGTGCTGAGCAAGCCAACCGCTAGCCTCGACGGTTCATTCCCGCTCGCACCAGCACAGATTGCCTTTTATGTTGGGCATCAGTTGTACCCGGCAAATCCGGCCTTTGCGCTTGTTCGCCAGCACATTGCGGGGTTGCTCGACCAAACGGCGTTGCAGCACGCACTGATAGCCTTGGTCGAGCGCCATCCCATGCTACGGGCGCAGTTCGAGCCGCTTGATCAGGAGCATGACGCACCACGCCAGCGGATTCTGGCACCTGCCATGCTGCCAATCAACCTGTGGTTTGAGCAACGTGAGGCTCCGGCTGATCTTGAGGCCTTGGAGCGGACACTCGTTCATCACCAGTTTGATCTGTTCAAGGCTCCGCTGTTTCGGGTTGTGCTATGCCGCTATGCCGATGACCGCTGGGTGCTGTTGCTGTTGCTGCATCATAGTATTGCCGATGGTTGGAGTACCAGTATTTTGCTTGAGGAGCTGTGGCAGGTTTATACCAAGCAAACCCAAGGGTTGCCCGTTGATCTGCCGCCGCTGACGTGCAGTTTTGAACAGTATGTAGCTCAAACTATTCAGAGCGCGGCCAGCCCGCAAGCAGCAAGCGATCGCGCTTGGTGGAGCGAGCAGCTTCAACACCACAGCGCAGCGCTCGCATGGTCGCTGCCCAAGGATGAAACTGCCAGTGCTACGTCAGCCACAACCCCTGCGATCAGCAGTTTGCAGCAACAGCTGGATAGAGTAACAAGCGCTGGTTTGCGCCAACTGGCCGCCGAATTAGATGTTTCGCTCTTTCATCTATTGCTGGCAACCTATGCCCGCCAACTGGCCGATTGGAGCCAAGCGAGTGCCATCGCCATCAATGTGGCCGAGCACGGGCGCGGCATTCGGCTAGTTGGCGTTGAGCGGATGATAGGCTGCTGCGCTGATCACCTGCCATTGCTGTTGCAGCCTGAAGCCTCTCAAACTGCTAGTGATTTAGCCTTGGTGGTGCGTGATCAGTGGACAGGCATTCAGCGAGCATGCCTCGGTTTCGGCGCTTGATTTGGCACGCTTATCCGGGGGACGCCGCCAGACTGGGCCACGCGCGCCGGGAGCGGCTTCATTCAGCCTCGCTCGTTTTCCGGGCACATTGCCGCAGGATTGCCCAATTGAGATTCAAGCGCTAGCTGCAAGCACTGCAACTGCATCAACCCAGCTTTCGTTGCTGATTTCAGAGCTAGATGGGGCGCTCCAGTGTACGTGGATGTATGCGCCAGCTGCTTTCCAAGTGCAGACGATTGAGCGATTGGCCGCTAGCTATCAGCAAAAACTAGCCGACCTGATTAACCCCGCTGCTACGCAGCCACTCCCTGAGCGCATCGTAACCCAAGCGCTGCTTGTGCCTGAGCGGATTGCCGAACAGTGCATACGTCAGCCTGAGCGGATTGCCGTGAGCGCCGATGGGCAAGCGCTGAGCTACGCTGCCCTTGCTCACAGCGCAAATCAGCTAGCAGCCTGGCTTTTGGCGAACGGCGCACGCCCAAACCAAGCAGTGGCGCTGCTAACCCAGCCGGGAATTGCCAGCATTGTTGGTATCGTCGGAAGTTTATGGGCCGGCGTGCCATGGCTTGGGCTGAATCACAATTATCCACTCCGCCAACTTGCGGAGCAGATCGATCAGGCGGGTGTGAAACTGCTACTGTATCACGCCGATACCAGCCAATTGGCTCAGCAAATTTCAGAACATGAAACTAAACTGCAGCTGCTTAATCTCGATACGCTGAACCAGCAGCACACGGCGCAAGCTGTGCTACCACGAATTGCAAGCCCAGCGGCTGACGGCTTAGCTTACATTATGTTTACTTCTGGCTCAACTGGGCGGCCAAAAGCCGTGCCAATTAGTCATCGATCGCTGGCCAATTATCTCCAGTGGCTAGTTGAAACCTTTGATTATGGCCCCAACGATCGGCTACTCCAAACAGCGGCACTGAGTTTTGATGCCGCAATTAGCCAGATTCTTGGCCCGCTAACTTCTGGTGGCACGGTCGTAGCGCTTTCGCCGCTGGTCGTGCGCGATCCGCACGCCTTGCTCGAAGCGCTTGAGCGCGAACGGCCAACCATCTGGCGCTCGGTTCCAGCGCTGTGGGAACGCTTGCTCAGCACGATCGAGCACCGAGTTGCGCAGGCACAGAAAGCGCCAGCATTAGCAGAACTGCGGCTGATTGGCGTTGGTGGCGAAGCCTTGCCAGCAAGCTATGTTCGGCGTTGGATGGATATTTATGGCCAACGTCATCAAATTGTTAATCATTATGGACCGACCGAGGCAACTATCAACGCAACCGCTTATCGAATTCCGCAGCAGCCTGTTGATGCTAGCACCCAGATTCCGATTGGGCGGGCAATTCGTGGCGTCATTACGCGGGTGCTCGATCAGCAGAGGCGCAGCTGCCCAGCTCTGACGATTGGCGAGCTGTATATTGGTGGCAGCGGGCTTTCGGCGGGCTACCTTGGGCGGCCTGATCTGACGGCGCTTCAGTTTGTGCCAGACCCGCTGCGGCCTGGCGAGCGGCTTTATCGCACTGGCGACCTCGTGCGCGAGCTTGGCGATGGCAACTTGGTTTTTATTGGGCGCGCTGATGATCAGATTAAACTACGCGGCTACCGGATTGAACCAGCCGAAATCGAGGCCGCATTGGATGAGCATGAGGCAATTACCAAGGCCGTTGTCTGCTTGATTGAGGATGGTGAGCAAGCAATGCTGGTGGCTCATCTGGAAGTCCATGCAGAATTGCCGCCCATCGCGGAGTTGCGTTACTGGCTTGCAAAGCGGTTGCTACCACAGATGATTCCGCAGCGCTTTCATGTGCTGCCGACGCTGCCAACAACCAGTTCGGGCAAGATCGATCGCGCCCAACTACGGCAGTTGCCAATTCCAGTGCCAACCAGATTGGCGGGTAGTTTGCCAGAAACCCCGACCGAACTGCTGCTAGCGGAGATCTGGTGTGAGGTGTTGAAGCTGCCAGCGGTGAACCGCGATGCTGATTTCTTTGAGCTAGGCGGCGATTCGCTGTTGCTGTTGCAGGTGCTGACCCGCTTAGAGGGAAGAGTGCCGGTGCTGCCACGCGCTGCCAGCTTTTATCAACATAGCACGCTCGCCAGCTTTGCCAAGGCCTTGGATGCGGCAAGCCAGCTGAGTGAACCATCAATACCCCAAGATTTAGGCGATCATGGAACACTAGCGCAACAACAGCGCTTTGCACTAACCCCGGCCCAAATTGGTTTTATGCTGACAGAAGCGCTTGATCCGGCGGCGGCAACAACCTGGTGTGCGCGCCTCGTCGTAAATGGGCCGCTGGATCTTGGCGTGCTCCAGCAGGCTTTTGAGCTGCTTGTCAAGCGCCATCTAATGTTGCGAGTTCGCATATTGGTCAACGAGCGCCCGCCACGCCAGCAAGCTGAGCCATTCGCTCGCCCACCCCAACTGGCCTTCGATGATCTCCAAGCACAGCTTGCCGCTGGTGCTGACGAACTACACTTGATCGATCAGCACTGGCAATTCGAGCAAGCTCAGCGCTTTCAGCTCGATCAATCGCCGTTGCTGCGGCTGCGCGTGCTGCGGCTGGCTCCAACGCGCTATGTTTGGCTGATCGCAGCCCATCACATTATTGGCGATGGTTGGAGTGCATGGATTTTCGGCCAAGAACTGCTGCACAGCTACGATAGTTTGGTGCGTAGTGAGTTGCCAAATTTAGCGCCATTGCGTTCAACGTTCATTGATTATGTCAATATATTACAACAATCTAGGCCCAACGCGGCACTCCACGAGCAATATTGGCGCAACAGCTTTGCCAAGCCCTATCGTCGCCCGTTGCTTCAATTCAGCAGCGTTGAAGCATCAAGCAGCCCAGCAGCAACCACGATTAATCTGAGCCACGTGCTGCCCGCCGAGACGCTTGCCCAATTACGCCGAGTGGCAGCAGCAGCGGGGCTAACGCCATATATTCTGCTGCTGACCTTGTTTGTGCATCAGCTGCGCCAGTTAAGCGCCACCGAGGATTTGGTTATTGGCACTGCCCACTCTGGCCGCGACTTTGCACTAGCTGATATTGAGCGGTTGTTTGGCTGTTTCGCCACAGCGCTGCCAATTCGGGTTAGCCACAGTCCGCTGGATGCATCAGTCGGGAGTTTGTTGCAACCAGTGGCGCAAGCATTCAAAGCCGCCTATCTCCACGCGCTGCCGCCAGTCGAGATTGCCCGGATTATTGGCAACAACAACGGCATCTCAGCGATCACGGCGACTGGCGCACAGTTCTTTTTCACGTTTCTCGATTTTGATGCGCTTGGTTCGTTGCACAGCGAAAACCTAGCAATCGATTGGCAGACATCCTACACTGAGGTTCAGCCACCGCTTGGCGCAACCGAACTGCTGTTTGCGGCGCGCGCTGCCAATGGCAACTTACGCCTCACGCTCCAAGGAATGCCAGCCAAGTTTGAGCCGGCGCTGCTGGAAAACTTGCTCAATAACTTGATTGCAGAAATGACCACGCTGATTGCCAGTAGCGACAGAATTCATGCTGCCAAGCGCGAGCCTGCCAGCCTAGCCACCGCCAAACTCGATGCGGCGCTGATCGGCTATCTGCCGCCAAGCCAGCGGATTGCGGCGATGTTTGGCATGCAAGGAGATGCGGCAAGCATTCGCCAACAGCTGCGCAGTTTGCTCTTTCCCGATGGCCAGCCGCGTTGGGCGGAGCGGCTTGAGACTTCAATCGGAGCGTCTGCGCTGCTCTGCTTGCCACGGTTTGCTGAGGAATTGCGGCCTGAGAATGCCGCAGATCTGGAAGCTGAAATTGCCAATGGCATGCTGCTGGCGCAGGCGCGGGGCGTGCGTTGTGTTTCATTGGCGGGCATGCTGCCATCGCTGACCGGCTATGGTTTTGGGGTACTTCGGGCACTAGCAGGGCATAATCAAGCGCGACCAGCCCTAACCACCGGCCATGCCACGACCGTGGTTGCGGTCGCCCAAACGCTTGAAGCAGCGCTTAACGCAACTAGCTGCGAGCTTGCCCCCAGTGAGCTAGCGCTAGTTGGACTTGGCTCAATTGGCCAGTCGGTATTACAACTAGTGCTGCATACGTTACCGCATCCCCGCTCGTTGGTGCTCTGTGACACTGCTGGTAACTTACAGCGGCTAGAGACGCTGGCCCAAGGCTTACGCACACAAGCTGGTTATCAGGGCGCGATTGAAATTGTCGCCGCTGATCGTGGCGTGCCAGTCGCAGTTTACCGTGCCCAAGTCATCGTCGCCGCCACCAGTACGGCAGGCATTATCGATGTAGCACGGCTCGAAGCAGGCACAATTGTCGTCGATGATTCTTTTCCGCCATGCCTTGACACCGAATTGGCGATTCAGCGCATGCAGCAGCGCGGCGATGTGCTAATCGTTGGCGGTGGACAACTAGCCTGTGGGCCGAGCCAGCGCAAGATTGATCTGCCAATCAGTGATCCTGGGTTGCGTGAGCGCATCTTGGCTGAACTATTGCCCGATGCCGCAGCCAGTTGTCAGCTTGAAGCCCTATTATGGGCTGCTGATCCGACGCTGCCGCTAACCCAAGGGCTGGTTGAAATTGAGGCCGCGTTGCGCTATCGGGCGGCAGTCATTCGAGCAGGCTTTGGCCCAGCACCACTGCATTTGCAAAACTTTCTGCCCGACCCAGCCATGGTTGCGGCGCTGTTGAGGAAGCAAGTTAGCTGAACGTGGAGGAGTGTTCCCTCACCCCCCAGCCCCCTCTCCCACTGGACGCGGGCGAGGGGGAGCTTAGTTTTGTGGGTGCCGCACGAGTTGTTTGCGGGCAAGGGGGTGCGTTGGTTTTGTGGTGCTGCGAAAACCACGATGTTAAAGCCCCTCGCCCGCGCCACGGGAGAGGGGTTGGGGGTGAGGGAACGCTCCTCCTTCTCGCTCTGCGCCTCTGCGTTAAAATAGCTACACTTCTGATTTTTCGCCTTTTGCCCTTTGCCCTTTGATTTCTGCCTTTTTTATCCTCCTCGCTCTGCGCTCGGCGCTCAATTTCATCCTTCAGCCCTCATCCCTCATACTTTCTTTTTGCCTGCTTCTCGCGTACAATAGTGCTACTTTTTTTCCGCTGTGTGTGAGGGTAGAACCAATGCTGTCGATCAAGCCAAATCATAAGGCGGTGCGCGAATATTATGCTAGTTTGCGCAGTTTGGCCGATGCCCGTGCCCAACACGAGGGCGCAGTTGCTCCCGCCTTTGCGGCCTTGCTGCGCGCTTGCGCTGGCCAGATGGGCTGGACATTGGTTGAACAGTATTCAATCCGCTTGAAAAAAGGCTCGATTCGCACCGACGGCGCTTTGCTCGATAGTTTTACCCTGATTCGCGGCGTGTGGGAGGCCAAAGATAGTAGCGATGATTTGGCAACCGAGGTGCGCAAAAAGTTCGCCGCTGGCTATCCCGCCGATAATATTTTGTTTCAGGCTCCGCAACGGATTATTCTCTGGCAGGATCAGCGCCAGGTGCTCGATGTGGATATTAGCCAGCCCGATGGCTTGATCGATGCGCTGCTGCTGTTTTTCAATTATCAGCCACCCCAATATTTGCAATGGGATCACGCGGTGGTCGAGTTTCGCGAGCGCGTGCCCGAGTTGGCCCAAGGTGTGCTGCGCTTGATCGAGCGCGAAATCAACGAGAAGAATCAGCGGTTTATCACGGCGCTTGAGCGTTTTATGGCCTTGGTGCGCGAGGCAATCAACCCCAATATTTCAGTTTCGGCGGTTGAGGAGATGTTGATTCAGCACTTGCTGACTGAACGCATTTTTCGCAAGGTGTTCAATAATCCTGATTTTGTTAACCGCAATGTGATTGCCCGCGAAATTGAAACCGTGATTCAAGCATTAACCTCGCGTTCGTTCAATCGCAACGATTTTCTGCGCGAACTCGACCGCTTTTATGGCGCGATTGAATCGACCGCCGCCACGATTGAGAATTTTAGCCATAAGCAAGATTTCTTGAACACGGTCTATGAGAATTTCTTCCAAGGGTTTTCGATTAAGGTCGCCGATACCCACGGGATTGTCTACACGCCGCAGCCGATTGTCGATTTTATGGTGCGCTCGGTCGAGGAGTTGTTGCGCCGCGAATTCAATACCTCGCTGGGTAACGCTGGCGTGCATGTGCTCGACCCGTTTGTTGGCACTGGTAACTTTTTGCTGCGCGTGATGCACGAAATTCCGCGGAGCAAGTTGCGCCAAAAATATGCCGATGAATTGCACTGCAACGAGGTCATGTTGTTGCCCTACTACATCGCTTCGATGAATATCGAACACTTGTATTATGAATTGACCAATAGCTATGCTGAATTCAATGGCATTTGTTTGGTCGATACCTTTGAATTAGCCCAAGTTGGCGCAGGCCAGCAATTAGGCATGTTTGTGGCCGAAAACACCGAGCGCGTGCTCAAACAACAACAACAAGATATTTTTGTAATTATCGGCAATCCACCCTACAACGCTCGCCAAGTTAACGAGAATGATAATAATAAAAATCGCAAGTATGAAATTATCGATCAACGTGTGGCCATGACCTATAGTCGCGATTCGCAAGCTACCAATAAAAATTCTCTTTCCGATCCCTATGTCAAGTCTTTTCGCTGGGCTGCCGATCGGATTAAGCGCAATGGTGATGAAGGCATCGTGGCATTAGTTACCAACAATAGTTTTATTGATAGTTTAGCTTTTGATGGCATGCGCAAGCATTTAGCTCAAGATTTCAATACAATTTATGTGCTTGATCTTGGCGGAAACGTTCGAAGAAATCCCAAACTTTCAGGCACAACCCATAATGTCTTTGGGATTCAGGTTGGAGTTAGCATCATATTTTTAATCAAAAAACAAGGATTAAGGAAAGTTACAGATACCAAGATTTGGTATCTACGGTTCGATGAAATGTTGCGTAAAGAAGAAAAATTAAATTTCCTTAATGAAGTAAAAAATATTGTAAATATTGATTGGAAAGAAGTATTACCAAATAAAAAATTCTCTTGGATTACCAATGAATCTGATGTAGATTTTAATGTTTTTCTTCCATTAGGTAGTAAGAATTCTAGAAAGGGAATAGAAAAATCAATTTTCATAACATTTAGTAGTGGAATTAAAACAAATAGAGATATATGGGTTTGGAATTTTGATATGGAATTAATATCAAAAAATATACAAGGGACAATTGATTACTATAATGATCATATTTCTCGATGGCAAAGGTTATCTGTAAAACCAGAAATTGATAACTTTATATCAAATAATGATAGAAATATTAGTTGGAGCAGAGACTTGAAAGATGACTTAAAAAGAGGTAGATTTATTTCATTCAATAAAGAAAGTTTATATAATGGATATTATCGGCCATTCACAAAAAGATTTCTATATTTAGACAAAGTTCTGAATGAGGAAGTATATCAACAATTTTCTATTTTTCCAACCAAATACCATAAAAACTTTGTTATCTGTGTAACCAATCATACCCAAATACCATTCTCTGTATTAATGACAGATCAAATATCAGATGTTGCAATCGGTGGCAGGACAGGCCAATGCTTTCCATACTATGTCTACGACGAAGATGGCAGCAACCAGCGTGAAAATATCAGCAATTGGGCGCTTGAGCACTTTCGCCAGCAACTTGGCGAGCAAAGCATCAGCAAATGGGACATCTTTTATTACGTCTATGGGCTGCTGCATGCGCCAAGCTACCGCGAACGCTACGCCGCCAATTTGCGCCGCGAACTGCCGCGCATCCCAATCGTGGCCTTGGCCGATTTTCAAGCCTTTGCCAAAGCTGGCCGCGAGCTAGCCGAGCTGCACATTAATTACGAAAGCCAGCCCGAATATCCGTTGCAATGGCTCGAAAACCGCGACGAACCGCTGAATTGGCGGGTTGAAAGCATGAAACTCAGCAAAGATCGCACCAGTCTGCGCTACAATAACTTTCTGAGCTTGGCGGGCATTCCGGCCAAAGCCTTTGAATACAAGTTGGGCAATCGCTCGGCGCTGGATTGGGTAATCGATCAATATCGGGTTAGCACCGATACCCGTTCTGGCATCAGCAACGATCCCAATCGCCACGACGATCCTGAGTACATTGTGCGGCTGATCGGCAAAATCATTACGGTCAGCCTGAAAACCGTGGATATTGTGGCTGAAATTGGGGCGCAGAGCATAGAACATAAAGCATAGGAAGCAAGGGGTCAGGGGCTAGGGGCTGAGCGTCCCCTCACCCCCTAGCCCCCTCTCCCGCCCAGCGAGGCGAGGGGGAACCGATCACTGGATCTCATGAAGTAACCAGATTAACTCCCCTCGCCCGCGTCCAGTGGGAGCGGGGTTGGGGGTGAGGGAACCGCATTGATATGATCCCCTCACCCCCTAGCCCCCTCTCCCGCCCAGCGAGGCGAGGGGGAACCGATCACTGGATCTCATGAAGTAACCAGATTAACTCCCCTCACCCGCGTCCAGTGGGAGAGGGGTTGGGGGTGAGGGAACCGCATTGATATGATCCCCAACACATAAGGAACAAATTACATGACACGTCAAATACCGCGACAGCTTGAAGCCTATCGCGAATTACTGAATGAAACCGGATTAAACCAAGTGCTGGAGAGCATGAATCAGCCCTTGCCAAGCGGCTTGCGCTTCAATCCGCTCAAGGCTGGCGCGACTAGCCCCAAAGCATGGCAACAAGCCTATGGCTGGCAACTGGAGCAAGTGCCGTTTTGCCCAACTGGCTGGCAACTCAGCAACGAGGTTGGCAATTTAAGCCGCACCGTTGAGCATCAAATGGGCCATTACTACATTCAAGATGCGGCCTCGATGCTGCCCGTCGAGCTATTTGAATTTAATTCTGAGGCCGAGCCAAGCGTTTTAGATTTGACTGCTGCGCCTGGTGGCAAAACCACCCATATCATCTCGCAGCTTGGCGATCGTGGGCTGGTCGTCGCCAATGATAGCAATTTACAACGGATTGCAGGCCTCAAGGGCAATTTGCAACGCTGGGGCAGCACCTCGGCGGTGATCACCAACCAGCCCGGCGAGCGCATGGGGCGTTGGCTGCCCGAACAATTTGATTATGTCTTGTTGGATGCGCCGTGTAGTGGCGAGGCCTTGCGCACCAGCGAACGCCACACCAGCCGCTTGGTTTCGAGCCACGAACGCAACACCTTGCAACAACGCCAAATCAAACTGCTGGAAAGTGCCTTGCAAGCGACCCGCATCAACGGCCAAGTAGTCTACTCGACCTGTAGCCTTGCGCCCGAAGAAGATGAAGCGGTGCTCGATGCGCTGCTCAAGCGCTACCCTGAGCAAATTGAAATTATGTCAATTCCAAGCCATGTACCGATTGAAGCCCCGGGCTTGTTGGCCGCAGGCACGCAACAGTATGATCCGAGTGTTGCCAACGCATTGCGCTTGTGGCCACATTTATACAACACCGCCGGATTTTTCGCCGCGCTGATTGTCAAGCGCGATCAGATTGCCACGCCAAGCCTAGAGCGCCCGCAACAAACCCTTGCCAAAGCTGGCTACAAAGCCTTGACTACCGACGAACAACAGCAAATTATTGCCACATTGCACGATGCGTATGGCTTCGATTTGCCAAGCCTGCTTGCCGCCCAAGGCCTCAGTTTATGGCGCAACAACAAAACGATTCAGGCCATGCCTGAGCGCTGGCTCAGTAATTTCGAGCATTTTCCATTTGTCAGTGCTGGCATCCACATTGGCAAACTATCGCGTCAAGGCTTTCAACCAGCCCACGATTTAGCCTCGCGCTATGCCGAGCAATTCAGCCAACAACGCCTAACGATCAACGATCAACAAATCGATGAGTGGCTCGCCCGCCGCGATCTGCCCATTAAAACCAGTGTCTATGCCGATGGCAGCATCGTCGTCGTTGAAGATCAACAACAGCGCTACCTTGGGCTAGGCCAAATCAACAGCAACACGCTAGTTAATCTGCTACCCCATTGGCAATAGAATCGAGATCCCCTCACCCCCAGCCCCGCTCCCACGTGGCGGGCGAGGGGAGTTAACCTGCTGGTTCTCCCATGATGATTCGCAGCACCCACAAAACCAAACTCCCCCTCGCCCGCGTTCAGTGGGCGAGGGGGCTGGGGGGTGAGGGGGTCAACTTCAAATAACCGTGAACCCTGCAAAGGGTGGGGAAATAGCAACACACCAACACTCCACCGCGCAAATATTCGGGGGTGCAGGGGGATGAAAACCCCCTGCGTTTCCCTCCGGCGGAGGGACGGAAGGGTGGCGAACCATGAAGATTCCGGGATCAAGTGTATTAAGATCCCCTCACCCCCAGCCCCGCTCCCACGTGGCGGGCGAGGGGAGTTAAAACCTGCTGGTTCTCCCATGATAATTCGCAGCACCACAAAACCAAGCTCCCCCTCACCCGCAAGCAACCCATGCGGCACCCACAAAACCAAGCTCCCCCTCGCCCGCGTTCAGTGGGAGAGGGGGTCGGGGGGTGAGGGGGTCAACTTCAAATAACCGTGAACCCTGCAAAGGGTGGGGAAATAGCAACACACCAATACTCCACCGCGCAAATATTCGGGGGTGCAGGGGGATGAAAACCCCCTGCGTTTCCCTCCGGCGGAGGGACGGAAGGGTGGCGAACCATGAAGATTCCGGGATCAAGTGTATTAAGATCCCCTCACCCCCAGCCCCGCTCCCACGTGGCGGGCGAGGGGAGTTAAAACCTGCTGGTTCTCCCATGATAATTCGCAGCACCACAAAACCAAGCTCCCCCTCACCCGCAAGCAACCCATGCGGCACCCACAAAACCAAGCTCCCCCTCGCCCGCGTCCAGTGGGCGAGGGGGTCGGGGGTGAGGGAACATTCCACAAAACCAAGCTCCCCCTCACCCGCAAACAACCCGTGCGGCACCCACAAAACCAAGCTCCCCCTCGCCCGCGTCCAGTGGGCGAGGGGGTCGGGGGGTGAGGGAACACGCCAGCCCTAGGCAAATAAAATAATCGAGCGCAAACTATCTAAGGTTTGCTGAATTGCCTGAGGAATAATCCCATCGTTGGTAATATCGCTAACAATTGCACTAATATGCTGATCGAGCGCTTGTTCATCGTCATTCCAAATGTAGGGGCGTTCATGCGATGCCGGACGGCCAACCACCTCGCGCATCGCGGTGTAGAGTTTAGCCGTCATCGGCGAAAGCGTTTCAACCGCATTGTAGTGGCCAGCAATCTTAAAGGTGCGTAAATCGACAGCCTGCACCCCAAAGATCAAGGCAATGGCAATATATTGTTGCAAGGTTTCAATCGTTTGCCGCGCCAAGTTGGCCGACCCAAAGCCTTGGCTATTGATATTTTGATTAAATTGTTCGGCGTGAGTTGGAAAGCGATCAGCCAACGAATTACCCAAAAAGCCCAGCACAGGCATAATCGAGTTGCCCGAAATTTGCAAGCCCTTGAGACCCATATTCACTTTGCGATTGGAATTGCCAA
Source organism: uncultured Chloroflexia bacterium (assembly GCA_963767035.1). GTDB lineage: Bacteria > Chloroflexota > Chloroflexia > Chloroflexales > Herpetosiphonaceae > Herpetosiphon. Next base: position 834,384 of record CAVYBW010000001.1, read on the forward strand.
CCAACGAGGCTGGCAAGCCATTGCTGAACTGCGGCGAAACTAACAAGGCAATTTGCACATCGAGGTGTTTGGCCATCAAACCCATGTAATAGCGCAATTGATCCATGCCTACGCCAATATACTGGCCGAGGAAATTGCCACCATGATAGCTCGCTTGCTCTTCGGTGTTAATCAACGGATTATCGTTGGCCGAGTTGATTTCAACCCGCAAATGATGGGTAATGTAGGCCATACCATCAATAATTGGCCCCAAGAATTGCGGCAAACAGCGCAACGAATAGCGATCTTGAATCAAATCGCCCTCGCGATATTCGTGCCGTCCATCAAGCTCATCGCGCGATAACACCGAGCCGTCTAAGATTTGCAACATATGGTCGGCGGCCCAAACTTGGCCAGTATGCGCTTTATGATAATGAATAAATGGATGAAACGATTGATTGGTGCCTTGCAAGCCTTGAATCATCAAGCCATGAATATTCAAGGCCAAACCCAGCAAATTTCGCGCATCGTGCAACACATTGGCGGCAATCCCGGTCATCACCGAGGTGCCATTCATCATCGCCAAGCCCTCTTTGGGCAACAATTGCATGCGGGGCAAATTCAGCCGTTCCAAGGCCGTGATACAATCCATTTCCTCGCCATCAAAATCCACCCGAAATGCTGCATCAGTGCCAAGCAATGCCCCAGTAATGCTAATCAACGGCACCAGATCGCCACTCGCCCCAATCGAGCCAAATTCGCGCACATGCGGCGTAACATTGGCATTCAAAAAGGTCATCATGCGTTGAATAATTTCAAGCCGAATGCCCGACACCCCCCGCATATGCGAGTTGGCGCGTAGCAACATCGCCGCTCGCACATCGGCCAAGGGCAATAATTTACCAGCGCCAGTTTTGTGATACCAAATTGCATTATTCTGCAAATCTGCGGCTTCTTCGGGCGAAATAACTACATCGGCCATGCCACCAAAGCCGGTCGTCACGCCATAAACTGGCTTGCTTGCTTTGACCGCATCGTTAATATAGGCACACGAGGCAGCAATCCGGTTCAATATATCAGGATTATCGCTTAGCCCCACCGATTCATGGTGGCGAGCTACACGAACAACATCCTCAATGGTTAGGCCTGCTCCTGTTAGGGTTACTTGATTGCGCATAGGGTTCTCCAACGATGAATTGGTTGATAGTCGCTCTAACATTGTCCTAAACCTTTCGAACCTAGGCTCCTGCCTCGTTGCGTAAGAGCCGCTTTAACACTTTGCCGGTCGGGTTTTTGGGAATCGAATCAACAACCTTGATTGCAGTAGGCACTTTGAAACTCGCCATCTGTTTGCGACAAAAGGCGATAATTTCTTGAATCGTTCGCTGTTGATCTGGTTTGAACACCACTTGGGCTTCAACCCGTTCACCAGTTATGGCATCAGCGACACCATACACAGCAACTTCAGCAATCTCTGGTAATTGGAAGATTATATTTTCAACTTCAGCGGGGTAAACTTTAAGCCCAGCAACATTGATCATATCTTTAAGCGATCAACGATGAAGAGATAGCCATGCTGATCTTTTTTGCCAAGATCGCCAGTATGAAACCAGCCATTGCGAATTGCTTGCTCAGTTGCGCTTGGATTATTCCAATAGCCCAACATGACGTTTGGGCCACGAATAATAATTTCGCCAACCTGATCGGGCAACACTTCAACATCAGTTTCAATATCGACGATTTTTATTTCAACATGCTCAATTGGCGTACCAACCGAGCCTAATTGATAGTTGGAAATATGGTTATAGGCAGCAAATGGTGAGGTTTCAGTTAAACCATAGCCTTCATAAATTGGTAGCTTATATTTTGCATACCAACGCTGGGCAATCTCAACTGGCAAAATTGCAGCGCCAGAGAAGAAATAACGCACAGGCTGGAATTGTTCAGGCTCAGTTTTATTCAGTAAGAGCAAATAGATTGTTGGTACGCCAAAAAACATCGTAATTTGATCGGCTTGAATCGAACGAATAACCAGATCGAGGTTAAAACTACGATGTAAGACAATCGTTGCCCCAGCATTAAGCGCACTATTAAAAATTGCATTTTGGCCAAAACAATGAAAGAGTGGCACACATAATAATAATTTATCAGTGGATTGCATATCACAATAGCGATTTTTCGCCTGCATATTCGAAATAATATTGTTATGCGAAAGCGTTACGCCTTTGGGAAACCCTGTCGTGCCCGACGAATAGACAATTGCTGCTGGATCATGTGCTTGCATAGTACGTGCTTGATACTGATTTGAGGATTGCTGCATCAGGCCAGCGAAACTTTCAGCCGCAGCGGCGTTGCCAGTAACCAACACATGCTTGAGGCTCGGGCAATCGTCAATTGGAATCAGCCGTGCTAATTCGGGCGTTGTAATAATAGCCGTGGCTTGGCTATCGTTAACAATAAATTGAATCTCTGCGCTCTGGAGTTGCACATTCAGCGAAACTGCAATCGCCCCAAGTTTAATAATCCCAAGATAGCCAAACATAAACTCGGGAATATTAGGCAAGAATAACCCTACGCGTTCGCCAACCCGAATGCCAAGATCGCTCAAGCCATTCGCAACTTGATTGGCCAATTGGTCAAGTGCTTGGTAGCTATAGTGGCTATTTTCAAAGATCAGCGCGATGTTATTGGGAGTTTGGCGTTGCGCTTTTTCAATATGCTGGGCAATATTCATCTGCTGTATGCTTCCCTTTATAGCGTTATGGTTGGGCGGTACCAACCTTCAAATCGAATTGCAAGGCACGGCATAGGAGGCTCGTGATCGTGGTGGCAGCATTGCCGCAGCCCTATCAGAACCTCGCTAGCGGTGAAATCAAATGACAGTGAATATCTCGGGAGCCGAACTGTTGGGCACTCCAAGTTTGCCGCTGGCAAGCGTTACGAGGCAACCGTGCGGCTATTGGGTAATTTGCTTTGAATCAATTCAAGCGCAGGACTAGAAGCTTCGAGCGCGCGAAATTCCGCGCCCATTTCAGTCACCCGTTGCTTGAAACTGGGGTTTTGAATTACATCGTTGAGCATTGTTGCAAGGCTTTGAGCCGATACTTTGCCCAGTGCGCCCATCAAGCCCAGCCCATGGTAGACAACTCGTGCAGCATAGCCCGGTTGATCGCGGGTGCCTGGAAAAACCACCATCGGCAGATTGAAATACAAACATTCCTTGATTGTGCCAACCCCGCCATGGGTAATCATCACGCTGGCGCGCGGCAGAATTTGCTCAACTGAAGCCCATTGCAACAGCTGAACATTGGCTGGCACAGCTTGAAATTCGTGGGCTTGGAATTTTGGACCAAGCGCCATAATCAACTGCCACTCAGGATGCTCGCGCAAGGTATCGATAACGGTTTGAAAAAAGCGCCGACTCTGCTTGTAGATATGGCTCTGGCTGCCTAAGGTACAGAAAATCAGCGGCTTGCTTGCGTCAATCTGCGACCAATCAAAGGCCGCTTCTTGGCGATCAAGATCAATCGATGGCTCGCAGTAGAAAATACCTTGCTCAACGCTTGGCCGTGGAAAATCAAACGCCTGTGGACAAAGCACAATCTCAGGAATCTCAAGCTGTGGCCGCAGCCGTGGAAACAAGGCCGCTGGCACAATTAGATCGGCTGGAAAGCCAAAATGGATCGCAACCTTGGTCAGCTCTTTTTGAAAATTAAAGCCCACCAAGAGATTGGTAATTTTGACCGCAATCCCGCTAAATTTCCAGCCATGCTGGCCTTAGAAGGCGAAGCAGGCGTGGCATCGGGAATAATATTGGTCACGACTGGCGGATAATTGGCTGCTTGGGGCAAATTGATATTGATACTTAAACTAACCACTTCAAGCCCCAAGTGGCGCAGCATCAAGCTCAGCGGAGCCAAAAACCCATCGATAATACACAGATCGGCGCCAAGCTCAAGCAAACTAGCCTTGATTGGATTGTCTGCGGCAAGCACGGTTTGGCACAACCTGCGATAAAAATCGGTATGCGAGACCTCTTTCAAAAAAGCTCGGCCCTTGGTTATGGCAATTCGTTCGGTTTGTTGCGCCCGAAAACCTTTGGGAAAAGCCTCTGGCAACAAGGCCAAATACTCAAAGCCTTGGGTCCGAATATACGCTTCAAAATCAGCCAAGGCTAAATAATAAACCTGATGGCCTTGGGCTTTTAAACTCTTGCCCAGCTTAAAACTGGGAATGAGATGGCCTTCTTCGGGAAACATACTGATTACAATTGTCGCCATTCAAACATGCTCCTATGGTTAGATTGCATGAGTTGCCTTGCCCCAACCTCAAGAATCCCCTCACCCCCAGCCCCTCTCCCACGCAGCGGGCGAGGGGAGTTCATCTTGTGGTTCTGTCATGATGCGTGGGATGATGCACTCAATGCTCCCTCGCGTTCAGTCAGAGAGCGCTTTTGATTTGGTTGCTTGATCCCCTCACCCCCAAGCCCCTCTCCCACGCAGCGGGCGAGGGGAGTTCATCTTGTGGTTCAGTCATGATGCGTGGGATGATGCACTCAATGCTCCCTCGCGTTCAGTCAGAGAGCGCTTTTAATTTGGTTGCGATCCCATAAGCATCAAAGAAACGACAGTTTTTGTTTCTTCGGCTCCCCCTCGCCCGCGTTTAGTGGGAGAGGGGGCTGGGGGGTGAGGGGATCAACTCATCTAGGCAACCCCTTGACGGAACGAGCGCACAGCCCAGAACACACCCAAAAACGCCAAAACACCCATTACAGCAAAGCCTTGCCAGACCGCTGGATTGCCAAGCTGACCAATGAATAGTGCCCGCGAGGCATCGACAGCATAGGCAAAAGGATTAACACCAGCCGCATTTTGAATCCAATTTGGGGCGAGCGTTAGTGGCAGCGTAATCCCAGATAGCAATAAAATTGGCAAGATCAAGAAGTTGAGAACTGAGGCAACGGTGTTTTCATCTTGCAAAATCAGCGCAACTGCATACGAACATGAAGAAACCAGCAAGCCCAGCAGCACCACAATTAACATTGAAAGCGCCACCCCAGCAGGATCAGCCCGCAGACCCATGAGCCATGCCACGCCAACTAGGACTGTGGCTTGCAGCAGCAACATCACCACATCGCGCAGCAAACGCCCAAGCACCAAGGCCAAACGACTGAGCGGCGTAACCCGCATGCGCTCAAGCACGCCTGCCCGTAGCTCGGCAATAAAGCCAAACACCACAAACAGCGAGCCAGTAATCCCCAACATCACCAGCAACCCTGGCGTAAATACGCCAATTGCACCGCCCTCAGGAAAGCCCTCGGTATTGGCAATTGGCTCCAGCAAAGGCGCGAATAAAAGTAATTGCACCACTGGCTGAAAAAGGCCGACAATAACCATCACTGGGTTGCGCAGGGTAATGGTGAGATAATGCTTAAACGGCAGCCATGTATCACGTAGCGATTGCATCGAATATCCTCAATTAGTTGGCAGACTCGCGTAATGAACGACCAGTTTGCTTAAGGAACACATCATCAAGCGAAGGCCGCGAAAGCTCGACCGTTTGCACATGCACATTGGCATCGTCAATCAAGCGCAGAATCATTGGCAATGCCTCGGCACCGCGATCAACGACCAAACGAATCGCTTGCTCATCGTATTCCAGTGAATGGATATAGCTCTGCTCTTGCAACAGTGCTTGAACTTGCTGGCCCGTTGCCGGCTGAAATTGCAAACCAAGCGTAATCGTATCGCCAACGATCTGGCGTTTTAAGGCATCGGGCGTGCCCTCAACCACAATCCGCCCATCATCAATAATTGCCAAGCGCTGACAAAGCGCATCAGCTTCATCAAGATAGTGGGTGGTCATAAAAATGGTTGTGCCTTCGGCGTTAAGCCGCCGCACCTCGGCCCACAACCAAGCCCGACTTTGGGGATCAAGCGCGGCGGTTGGCTCGTCGAGCAATAACAGCTTTGGTTTATGCACCATGCCAAGTGCCAAATCGAGCCGACGGCGCTGGCCACCTGAGTAGCTGCTACTAGGCCGATCAGCAATTTGCTCAAGATCAAGCGCTGCTAGCAATTCTTTGGCGCGCACACCTGCATCGTGCAAACTCATTCCATAAAAGCGTGCTTGCAGAATCAAATTTTCACGGGCTGTACACGCGCCTTCAGCGCCACCTGCTTGGCTCACATAGCCAATTTTTTCGCGCACTTGGCGTGAATGTTGTAGCAGGTCAATCCCAGCAATCAGCGCTTGGCCGCTGCTCGGCTTGAGCAAGGTGGTCGACATGCGCATGGTTGTGGTTTTGCCAGCCCCATTTGGCCCGAGAAATCCAAAAATCTCGCCTGCCTGAACATTCATCGTTACGCCTTTGACGGCCTCGACTAAACGCCCGCGCACTCGAAAACTTTTGGCCAATTCCTTGGTTTCAAGAATAATCATCAAGCTGCTCCGTTGAGGTTAATGTGGGATAGACCGAATTTCAGCATTGGAAGCCTCGACCGCATGATGGGTTGTTGGTTGATCGCTCAACCAAACGCCGAGGAATTGGTGGCAAACAGCATGTCAGCTGATACCATTGGTTCGCTGATCAAACTGATGTTTCAGCTTTCAGCCTTGCGCCACGGGTAGCATGCGGCAGTCAATGGCGCAGGAGTATCTGCGGCGCTAGCAATGCAGCATTGCCCAGCTAGCGCCGTGAATAATGCTCGTTATGCTTGCTACTTTAATCAGCTTTATTGGCGTTAATCCGCCGAACAATCTGCATAATTACCGTGCTCAGCACACCCGCGCCCAGCGAAGCGAAGCCAGCTTTGCGCGCTTGGCCACTGGATTGCAACAGCCGTACAAGCATTTGAGCGCTCAGCACACCCAAGCCCGTTGCCGCCAAAACATCGTTTTGGGAGCGCAAACTCAGCCGATCGCGGTCGGTTGCGATGGAGGCCAAAAATACGCCGAGCAAACAGTAGGAAGAGCCAGACATATTGATCAATACTGCGTCGTCGTCGGCTTGAGGAGCGGTCACCAGCAAGGGCACGAAAATGCCTAGCCGCACCGCCGAAAAGGCCAAACCAAATGATTGAAAGCGGGTGGTTGCAGTGCCCAAAATGCCCATTGCGGCACTCTCGCGCAAGGCCTGGGCAAAACTTGGGTGAACCAAACTATAGGTCAGAATTCGCCAAACTTGGCCGGCATTGACCTGTGATTTTTGAAACGCGCCCCACCCAACCTGCGCCTGAGTATCTGCGTCGTCAGCGCCGGATTTGGCAGCATTGAGCAAGGCACTCACGCCACTCAGCCCATAGAGCACGGCAACCTTGGCCAAACTATCGGTTACCGGCACCAACAACGTGCCAACTGGCAGCAAATCCGAATCGCTGATTGATTCAGGTTCGCCAGCGTTAAGCGGGTCATGCTCGCTTAATGCAAAAAGCTGTTTGGTGGCCTGCAAACCCAACCCGATGATGCGTAATCGATCAAAAATGTTCATGCTGTCGTTGTTACTCCTCAATCGATTGGCTAGCTGAATCAACTAACGTCATCAATATGCGTGCGTACCCAGTGGTGCGTGGCCATGGTCGGCATGGTTTGGTATCACAACCTAAGCTGAGGAAATAATGTTGTTCTGTGATGCAGCTTTGTCTGATAGGGTTGCGATGAATGAGCCACTAGGTCTAAAATCGCTCAATCATCAATTAACTATACGATGTTAGCTTAATTAATGTAGGATTAGCTGATTAAGCTATACAATGTTAGCTCAATTAAATTAGCACCGAATTTGGAGCGTTTTCTAGCTATGATTTTAGGATAACGTCTCGCAAATAGGAACAAAATTAATGAGTCATAGGGCTGATTTATCCTGATTCCTATAGGTCAACAAATTAAGCTTAAATTTAACGAATCTTAGCACATAGCGTGGATAATAACCTAAGAAAATAAATTATGCAAGAAGCGTCAAATCTGCTGAATAGCCCAATCGCTAGCAAATAACAAGCATGCCTAGATATACTTAATGCGCCTTGACAATGTTAACGTGGTTTAACTATAATAGGCGCGTTGTAAGCCAATTGCACAAAATGTTGATCGAGCTGGGTTTGTGTTAATTTCTAACCGTGATGTTAACTCGATTTAACAAATAACGTAGCGCAATTTTGCTTCTTCACACCAAGCCTAGGATAAAGATCAAATACTGCTGTTTAATCAAGGTAAATCTACTTGTTTCATGCTTCCTCTTTACCAAGATAACAGAGTTCAGTAGTTTTCATTTTACAATGTAAATGTATATAGATGCGCTTTATTAAGTAAATTTGCAGCAACATGTTGCAACAATTTATTTGGATAGTTTGCACAATATACAACTACTCGAATCGCTTTACGCCATTAGATTATTAGCAATTACCAAGCTCAATATCTTATAATTAATTCATATTAGGTGAATTAGTTATAATAACTAGGTTTTTATCTATCATCAAGTCAGATATATTCAATTTAATTATTTTATATATCTTTCTAAGAAAATAGATATTTTTTACCTAAATTTTATCATATTAATATATTCAATTATGAATCAATAAAATCAATATTAAAATCCGTAATCTTATTTATATCAAAAATTTACAATCACATAACTAAAATTATTCAATATCATCAATTCATAATCAATTTTAGCAGTTGAATCCATAGAATAAGTAATTTCAATCTGATGGAACTTCCAGTATATAGATGCTCACGATTTAGCTCAAACCTTGCTGTGCAACACTCCATACAGAGGAATCCTATGAACAACCTACCAGCTGGAACTGATAACTTCAAACCTGAAGCAACCGAACCAACCGCAGAGATACTCACTGAGTGGTTAATTAATCATTTTTGTACCTATTTAAATATTTCCTTGGCAGATATTGATGTGCGCTTACCATTTGCCCACTATCAAATCGATTCGCTCCAAGCGCTTAGTTTAATCAGCAAGCTTGAAGAACTGCTTGGACGCTCACTTTCGCCAACAATGCTCTGGGATTATCCGAGCATTGCGACCCTTGTGCCAGCGTTGATTGGTTCTGAGCAATCGGCGGTCATAAATCCAGCCGAGCCAAGCCAAAGCGAGCAAGCAATCGCGATTATTGGCATGAGTTGCCGTTTCCCCGGGGCCAGAAATTTGGCCGATTATTGGGATTTACTGATTAACGGTCGCGATGCAATTACGGAAATTCCTGCTGAGCGTTGGAATTTAGAGGCGGTTTATAACCCCGATCGCAGCGTACCAGGCACAATGTATACCCGGTGGGGTGGCTTTGTTGATCAGCCTGATTATTTCGATGCCGCCTTTTTTGGCATCTCACCACGGGAGGCCATCCACCTTGATCCTCAACAACGCATGCTGCTCGAATGTACTTGGGAAGCATTCGAGGATGCCGGCCAATCGCCGCAAGCCCTTGCTGGCAGCCGCACCGGGGTTTTTATTGCCTCAGTCAGCGAAGATTATGGCCGCATTTTATTCAGCCATCCTGAAATCATCGATGCCTATACTGGTCCAGGCACGTCGCACAGTATTTTGGCCAATCGGCTTTCGTATGTGCTCAATTTGCAAGGCCCAAGCGTTAGCATCAACACTGCCTGTTCCGGTTCGTTAGTTGCAATTCATATGGCCTGTCAGGCGTTACAGGCTGGCGAGGCCGATTTGGTGATCACTGGTGGGGTTAATGCCAGTTTGCTGCCTGATGGCAACCTATTTTTCTCCAAGGCTGGGGCATTATCGCCTGATGGCCGTTGCAAAACCTTCGATGCCCGGGCCAATGGAATTGTGCGCAGCGATGGTGCAGGCATTATTATCCTCAAGCCATTGCACAAAGCGCTGGCTGATGGCAACCCAATTTATGCCGTCATTCGGGGCAGCGCGGTTAACAGCGATGGCCGCACCAATGGAATTATGGCACCCAATCGCCAATCGCAAGAGGTTGTGCTACAAGAAGCCTATCGCCGCGCTGGTGTTAATCCCGCAACAGTTCAATATATCGAAGCCCATGGCACTGGCACAAGCCTCGGCGATGTGATCGAAGCCCAAGCCCTTGGCTCAGTCTTATCAGCTGGGCGCTCCGAGCAACAACCCTGTGTGATTGGCTCAGTCAAAACCAACATTGGCCATACTGAATCGGCAGCAGGCATTGCCGGGGTGATCAAGGTGGCGCTGGCAATGAAGCATCGAATCTTACCAGCAAGTTTGCACTTTGAAACTCCCAATCCGATGATTCCGTTTGATGAACTGCGCTTGCAGGTGCAAAGCCAATTAGGGCCATGGCCAAGCTCAGCCGGCCCATTATTGGCTGGAGTTAGTGGCTTTGGTTTTGGCGGCACAAACGCCCATGTGGTGCTCGAATCAGCTCCAGCAGCTGAAGCACAAACAGCAAGCAGCACTGAAGTATGGCCCTTGTTATTGCCCTTATCAACCCAAAGCGAGCCAGCCTTACGTCAACTTGCCGCCCGCTATGCCAAGCAGATTGCCGCAGCCAGCGCCAGTGAAACTGCCGCTATTTGTTACAGTGCCAGCGTTGGCCGCAGCCAACTCGATTATCGGCTAGCGGTCAGCGCTGCCAGCCAAAGCCTGCTGATCGAACACCTCAACGATTTTACCGAAGGCCGAACTGCCGGCGATTTGATCACGCAAGACCGCTCACAGAGCCAAGCGCATAAATTAGTTTGGGTATTTTCAGGCCAAGGCTCGCATTGGCTTGGCATGGGCCGAGGACTGCTTGATCAGCAACCAGTTTTTCGCCAAACGCTCGAAGCCTGCGACCGCTGTTTCAGCAACTATGCCGATTGGTCGTTGCTTGATGCCTTGCTTGATGATCGCATCGGCGAGCAGATCAACCAGACTGATCGTGCTCAGCCGCTTATTTTTGCCTTGCAAGTGAGCCTCGCGGCGCTTTGGCGCTCTTGGGGCATCACACCAGCGGCAATTGTTGGCCATAGTTTGGGTGAAATTGCCGCCGCCTATGTGAGCGGGGTGCTGACCCTCGATGAAGCAGTGCAGGTGGTTTATCATCGCAGCCGCTTGATGAAACAGGTTGCTGGCAAAGGCAAAACTGCCGCTGTTGAACTGACTTTTGAACAAGCACGCTTGCTCTTGGCTGGCCGTGAGCAACAGGTTGCAATTGCCGGCATCAATAGCCCAACGTCGTGTATTTTGGCCGGCGATCCAAGCATTTTGGAGCAATTAGTGGCATCCCTGCAACACAACGATGTATTTGCACGCTTGGTGCGCGGGGTCGATATTGCCTTCCACAGCCCGCATATGGAGCCATTGGTGCCCCAATTAAATGCGGCGCTGGCGCAACTCAAACCTCAAGCGCCAACGATTCCCTTGGTTTCAACCGTAACTGGCGACTTTGTTGAGCAAACACTTTATGCCGATGGTTATTGGGGTCGCAATCTGCGCGAACCATTCTTATTTGCCAACGCTGTGAAAAACCTACTCGACAAGGGCTACGATACATTTTTGGAAATCAGCCCACACCCGGTTTTAGGCGAATCGATGCTGCGCAGTATTCAACACTTTAAGCAGCCAGCCCAGGTATTCAGCTCATTACGCCGCGATCAAGCTGAATTGGGCTTGTTGTTCGAGACGCTTGGCCGCTTATATGTCGCTGGCTACACGCCCGATTGGCAGCAGATCTATCCCAATTCACGCCAGCGCAGTGCCTTGCCCCACTATCCTTGGCAACGTGAGCGTTATTGGTTTGATCAGCTTTTGCCAGCAGCAACCAAGCAAGCAACAGCCCGTGGCTCGTTTGTGCCAGCCCTTTTATCTGGCAAGGTTCAGTCCGCACCGAGCAATCAGCATCCATTGCTTGGCATTTCAATCGCTTCGGCCTTGAATCCAAGCCAGTTCTGGCAAACCAATTTAGCTGCCAACTACCCAGCCTATTTGGAGGATCACGTAGTACAAGAGCAAATCTTATTACCTGGCGCAGCCTATGTTGAGATGATTGTGGCAGCCTTGCGCAGCCGTGGCCAACAAACGGTCACGCTCAATAACCTCGTTTTCAAGCAACCGTTGATCGTGCCTGAGCAAGGCCAACGCACAATTCAGCTGATTTGCACTGCTGAAGATAACAATAATTTCAGCTTCCAAATTTTGAGCCAGGCCGCCGATCAGCCAAGCGCATGGGAATTGCACGCAACCGCGACGGCACTTGATAGCAGCTCAGCCGCCAGCCATTCAACCCATATTGGGCTTGATGAATTGCAGGCTCGCTGCCCTGAAAGCATTGCTGTCAGCGAGCATTATGCGCGGATGCAACAGGTGCAATTGGAATATGGGCCAGCCTTCCAATCGTTAACCAATATTTGGCGCGGCCAGAATGAAGCCTTGGCCAAACTACAGCTAGCAAGCGTGATTGGTCAGCTCGAAGCGTATGATCAGCTGCATCCAGCCTTGCTTGATGCGACCTTCCAATTGGTCGCGGTCATCCTCGATCAACACACCAATGATCAGACCTACCTACCAATTGCGATTGAACGGCTGAATGTGCTTGATCGGATTCCAGCCGAGGCCTGGTGTCACGCGGTCTTGCGGTCGGCTCCCGCCGATGAAACCCTGATGTATGAAGCTGATTTGGTGATTGCCGATGCCCAAGGCCGCGTGGTCGTCGAAATTGCAGGCTTACGGCTCTTCCAAGTGGCCGCCGCTCGCACCAATGCCAAAGCCAATCAAGGCCTGTATGACTACGCTTGGCAAGCAAGCACCGCTCAAACCACCGAGCTTCCAGCAGAGCGCTGGCTGATTTTGGCCAATGCCAACGATCAGCTCGCCAAGCAATTGAGCAACAGTCTAGCAGCCCATGGCCAACAGGTTGATTGCCTTGAACAAACAATTGAACCAAGCGATCTGCGCGCTTGGCTCAAAACCCAATTGCAGCAAAATTATCAACAAATCGTTTGTTTATGGCCGCTCGCTGCAAGCAACGAGCAAGCTCCAGCAGAAGCCGCAATCCAACAAAGTATCGCGATGTTAACATTGTTGCAAACCATTAGCGAGCCAAATAGCGCAAATCCACGCTTATGGTGTGTTACCCGCGGTGGTCAAGCAGTCAACAACGAGGTTGTGAATCTAGCCCAAGCACCACTTTGGGGCTTGTTGCGTAGCGCCGCATTGGAACACCCCGAACTCTACCCAACCTTAGTCGATCTTGACCCAAATGCTGTGACCAACGAAGCATCACAGCTAGTGAGCATCTTGCTCCAACGCTCCAACGAGCATCAACAAGCGCTGCGGAACCAACAAGCGCTGGTTGCCCGCTTGCAAAAACGCCAAGCCCCAACCAAACCAAGCACAATCAGCTTAACCAGTGACGCAGCCTATGTGATCACTGGCGGCAGCGGCGGCTTGGGCTTGGAAATCGCCCATTGGATGCTGGCCAAGGGTGCGCGTAATTTGGTTATTCTTGGTCGTCGCCCATTGCAGCCCGCCAATGCTTCGCAGCAAGGTTTGTCGGATCAACGCTCGCAACTGCTCAATGCCCTGAATGATTTAGAGCAGGCTGGAGCGAACGTCCACTATGCAGCGATTAACGTCGCTGATCAGGCAGCATTGGCTGAATTTTTGCAGCATTATCGGGCCGAAACTGGCTTAGCAATTCGTGGGATTGTGCATGCAGCGGGCGTGCTTGATGATCAAATGCTCTATCGCATGGAGCCAAGCGCGCTAAGCAGTGTGTTTGCGCCCAAGGTTGCTGGCGCATGGGCGCTGCACGATGTCTTCAGCACTGAGCCACTTGATTTTATGATCTTCTGTTCATCGCTGGCGGCAAGCCTTGGCTCGGTCGGTCAAGCCCACTATGCTGCGGCAAATAGCTTTATGGATAGCCTCGCAGCCTATCGCCGCAGTCAAGGCCTAGCTGGACTGAGCATCAATTGGGGGCCATGGGCCAGCGTCGGCATGGCCGCGCGGCTGAATCCTCAAATTTTCGAAGCCCCATGGCGTGCAGTTACTTGAGCCAAGCCAAGCCTTGGTGTCCATGGAGCAGCTGATCAGCGATCAAGCAATTCAGACAACTATCGCCGAGATTGATTGGGCGACATGGCTCAAAACCAATCCGGTTGTAGCGGCGTTGCCCTTCTTCGCGGCGCTTATGCCACAAGCAAGCATTGAGCAAGCATCAAGCCCAACCAACCGAGAGCATGAATTTCGCCGACGGGTGCAACAAACCAATCCAAGCGAACGCCAAGCCTTGATAACCCAGCAACTCAAACATTTGATTGCCAAAGTTATGCAGCTTGATCCAGCAAAACTGGATAGTCAACTACCGCTGCATACGCTTGGTCTCGATTCGATTATGGCAATTGAACTCAAAGCCAGCATCAGCCAGCAGCTTGGAGTAACCTTGTCGGTTGCCTATCTGATTCAAGGCCCCAGCATTGATGAAATTGTTGCGAACGTCAATCAACAACTGGACCTAGAACTATCATCGGAGCTGTTTGCTTCGCCTGAAACCCGCGATGATGCGCTTCAGACCCTACTTGAACAAGTACAGCACAGCGATCACGACCAGATCGCCCAAATACTTGCTGAATTAGAACAACTTTCCACTGATGAGGCTAAATCTCGTCTGGTTGGGTGAGGTATGAAGATTTCACATGACTGATTTTGCTGCCAAAATCGCTGCATTGCCACCAGAAAAACAGGCGCTCTTGATTCGTCGGCTGCAACAAGCCGCCAACCAGCCACCGGCATTGGTGGCCCAACCACGAACAACCAATACGCTGCCCTTATCGTTTGCTCAAGAGCGTCAATGGGTACTCTATCAGTGGGACCCAACCAGCCCGTTGTATAACATTACTTATGGAGTGCGCTACCTTGGCAAGCTGGATATTGCCGCAGTCCAAGCTGGCTTTATCACAATTACCCAGCGCCATGAAGTCTTGCGCACCACGTTTAAACTTGTGGATGACGTACCGTACCAGCAGATTCACGCCGAGCTTAACCCCGGTTTCAGCCTGGTTGATGTGCGCGATCTGAGCGACCACGAGCGTGAAACCGCGATTCAACACCAGCTTCAGGCCGAAACTCAACAAGCATTTGACCTGCAAACTGGGCCGTTATTGCGGGTGCTTGTGCTGCATATTCGTGATAATGAATATATTAAACTGATCAACGTCCATCATAGTGTGTTTGATGGTTGGTCGGCGGGCGTGATGATCACCGAATTGAATAGTTTGTTGAATGCCGCCTATGCTGGCGAACCAAGCAATTTGCCAGCCCTGCCAATTCAATACGCCGATTATGCGGTGTGGCAGCGTAATTGGCTGCAAGGCACAGTATTGGAGCAACAGCTTCAATACTGGAAAACGCAACTTGCTGGCGAATTGCCGATTCTCAAATTACCCACCGATCGGCCTTATCCAGCGGTCGAATCATCGCGCGGCGCACATTATCGAGTGCAACTCAGCGCCGATTTGGTGCAACGCTTGGTGGCATGGAGCCGCAGCGAAGGCTATACGCTCAACATTATGTTGCTGACGGTCTGGAAAACCTTGCTTTTCCGCTACACCAACCAAAGCGATTTATTGGTGGGCATGCCCATTGCCAACCGCCACTACAACGATTTGCAAGCCTTGATTGGCTATTTCGTCAATACCCTGGTTATTCGCACCCAAGCCGCTGGCGACCTGAGTTTTCGCAGCTTTTTGGATCAAGTGCGGGCTGCCAATTTGGCTGCTCAAGATCATCAAGACCTGCCGTTTGAGCAACTCGTCGAGGCCTTGCAACCTGAACGCAATCTGGCACATACGCCAATTTTTCAAAGCTTGTTTGTGTTTCAGCGCGATACGGTTAATACGTTCCAAACGCCAGAACTTGCAGTTGAGCCTTTGCCAATTGAAACCGGCACCGCCAAATTTGCCTTGAGCCTTGAGGCAATCTCACTTGATCAGCAGATTTAACCTGAGCTTCGAATATAAAACCGACCTTTTTGAGCCTGCAACGATTGAACGTTTGGCCCAACATTACCAAATCTTGCTTGAAGCCGCGTTAACCACGCCCGATTTGGAACTTTCACGCTTGCCATTGTTGAGCAAAACTGAGCTTCAGCAATTGCTGCCGCAAGCAAAACCTGGATCGCAAGCAAATTTATTGCCATTGCACGAGCGTTTCGAGCAGCAAGTTCAAGCCAATCCACAGGCGATTGCTGTGCGCTTTGAGCAAACTCAACTGAGTTATGCCGAGCTGAACAGCCGCGCCAATCAACTCGCGCATCAGCTAAAAATCCACAATCTTGGGCCAGATAGTTTGGTTGGTTTGTGTGTTGAGCCATCGCTCGATACAATCACTGGCATTTTGGCGATTCTCAAGGCTGGCGGCGCGTATCTACCAATTGATCCGTCGTATCCACAAGAGCGGATTGTTTGGCTCTTGGCCGATGCCAAAGTTGGGCTGGTTGTGACCCAAACGCGTTGTATCAACAAACTACCCCAAGCTGGTTTGCAGCTGATTGTGCTCGATGCGGCTGATTCGGAGCTTGGCACGCAGCCAACGTCCAATCTCGCAGCAAGCGCCCAGCTTGATAACTTGGCCTATGTGATTTATACCTCTGGCTCAACCGGCACACCCAAAGGCGCACTGATTACCCATCGCAATGTGGCGCGCTTATTCAGCGCAACAGAGCAATGGTTCAACTTCAATGCCCGCGATGTTTGGAGTTTGTTTCATTCGTTTGCGTTTGATTTCTCGGTTTGGGAAATTTGGGGCGCGTTGCTGTATGGCGGGCGGCTGGTGATCGTGCCATTTATGACCACTCGCAATCCCGCAGCATTCTATCAATTGCTCTGCGATGAAGGCGTGACGGTCTTGAACCAAACCCCGTCAGCCTTCCGCCAATTAATCATCAGCGATGCCGAACATGCAATACCCACACGGCTGGCTTTGCGGTATGTCATCTTTGGTGGCGAGGCACTGAATGTTGGCTCACTGCAACCATGGTTTGAGCGCCACGGCGATGCCAAACCGCAATTAGTCAATATGTATGGCATCACCGAAACCACCGTCCATGTTACCTACCGCCCACTCACGCTGCACGACGCGCAAAACCCGCAAACCAGCCCAATCGGTGCGCCAATTCCCGATTTGGATTTGTATGTGCTTGACGACCACTGTCAGCCAGTGCCCTTGGGAATTGCAGGCGAATTGTATGTTGGCGGGGCGGGCTTGGCGCGTGGCTATTGGAATCGGCCAGAACTTACCAACGAACGCTTTATCAATCACCCGTTTGCCACCACGGGCCGCCTGTATAAAACTGGCGATTTGGTGCGGCGACTGGCCAATAATGAGATCGAATACCTTGGGCGGCGCGATAATCAGGTCAAAATTCGCGGTTTCCGGATTGAGTTAGGCGAGATTCAAGCCACGCTGATGGCGCATCCTGCGATTACCGATGCAATCGTGGCGGTCAATACGATTTCGGCTGATGATCAGCGGTTGGTAGCCTATTTGGTAACTCAGCCAAATCAAGCGCCAAGGTTCAGCCAACTCCGCACATTTCTCAAGCAACGGCTGCCAGAATATATGGTGCCAAGCTCATTTATTATGCTTGATGCGATTCCGCTGACTGCCAATGGCAAAATTGATTATCGCGCCTTGCCAAGCCAACAGCAAACCAAACATATTGAACGTACCGTGCCAATCGCCGCACCAACCAGCGTGACCGAACAATCGCTGATTGCGATTTGGACGAGTTTACTGGGCTTTACCCAAGTTGGCATTCAGGATAATTTCTTCGATTTGGGCGGCCACTCGTTGCTGGCAACCCAGGTGATTTCACGCATTCGCGAGGTCTTTAATGTCAGCCTCAACTTGCGCGATTTCTTCCTCAGCCCAACGGTCAAAGGCTTGGCCAGCATTATCGAGCACGCAAACCAAAAGCCAGCGCAAGCCAGCATTATCGCAATCCACAAGGCTGATCCGCAGGCGCGTTTGCCGCTCTCCTATGCTCAACAACGAATCTGGTTCTTGGCCCAAATGGACCCAAGCAGCAGCTTCTACACCGTGCCAGTTGTGCTAGAAATCAATGGCACATTGAACGTTAACGCATTGGAACGCACGCTGAATGAAATTGTGCAGCGCCATCATGGCTTGCGCACCCTCTTTGTGAGCCACGAAGGCCAAACAATTCAGCAAGTGCAGCCGGCACAACCACTAACCCTCGCAATGCACGATCTGAGTGGGCTGGCTGGCGAAGCCCAAGCAACAGCGATTGATCAACGCCTGCAACAGGAAGTAAACCAACCATTTCAGCTTGATCGTGATCAATTGTTGCGTGGGCGCTTGCTCAAACTCGCCGAAAATCAGCATGTGTTGGTGCTAAGCATTCATCATATTGCCTTTGATGATTGGTCGCAGGGCATTTTGTTTGCCGAAATGACCCAGCTTTACCAAGCTTTTATCAACAACCAAGCCTCGCCATTGCCAGAATTGGCCTTGCAATACCCCGATTTTGCCGCGTGGCAACGCCATTGGTTGCAAGGCGACGTATTGCAAGCCCAACTAAACTTCTGGAAACAACAGTTGAGTGGCAAATTGCCGCTACTCGAAATGCCGCTGGATTATCCACGGCCAAGTGTCCAAACCTTCAATGGTGGTCACGAAACGCTGAGCATCGAGCCAGAACTTTATCGCCAGCTGAATCAATTGGCCCGAGATAACGAAGCAACCATGTTTATGCTGCTCATGACGGCGTGGGTTGTGCTACTCAATCGCTATACCAACCAAACCGATATTGTGGTCGGTACCCCGATTGCCAATCGCAATCGTCAAGAGCTTGAAGGCATTATTGGGTTCTTTGCCAACACCTTGGCAATGCGCACCGATTTGAGCGGCGACCCAACCTTGCAAACTGTCTTGCAACGGATTCGCGAAACCGCGCTCAATGCCTACAGCCACCAAGATCTACCGTTTGATCTGTTGGTTAGCGAGATTTTGCCTGAACGCCAAACCAATCGTTCGCCGATCTTCCAAGCCATGTTGGTGTTGCAAAACGCTGCACGCACCAGCCTCGATTTGCCTGAGGTGCAAATTGCACCCCGCAGCGTCGAAACCAAATCGGCCAAATTTGAATTGAGTTTGGTGCTGTATGACCATGGCTCAAGCATCGATGCATGGCCCGAATATAACACCGACCTATTTAAAGCCACGACAATTACACGCATGGTTGAGCAATTTTTACAATTGCTGGCAAGCATGGCCGCGAATCCACAGCAGAAGATCAGCCAAGTCTCATTGTTGAGCACGACCGAAAAAGAACGCCTGCTTGGCGGCTGGGCACAAGCGAACGACGACGACTACGATTTGTTCTAAATCGGTGTAATCCAAGGGCTGGGTTTGATGCTAGCCCTTGGATACGCTGCAAAGGGTGAAATGGACATGGATTTTCAGAGTATCCAGCGACGTTTTACAACGAGCGTTGAACAGCAATCGATCCAAGTAGCGCTAATCGATGGCGAACAGGTATTGACCTATGGCGAGCTTGCCACCCGTGCCCAACGGCTTGCAACTGGCTTAGCCGCCAAGCACATCGGCGCAGATAGCAAGCTGGCAATTTTGCTAACCAAGCCAATCGATATTTGTAGCACGCTGATGGCAGCGCTGCTGTTGGGCGCACGCTATACGTTGCTCAGTACCAATTTGGCAGGCTTTCGGTTGCGCAGCATCATTGCCCGTCAACACTTGGTGGTTGGCACAGCTGATACGCTCGCGTTAGTCGCAGATCAAGCGCCAAGCATCGAATTTGAGCACCTGATGCGCAGCGAGCCAGCTTCAATCGAGCCGATTGAGGCAACCGCAGAGAGTATTATCGCCCTGAGCTATGCCTCGCATCCTAGCGGGTTGATGCAAGCAGGCCAGCTAACGCAGGCCAATCTGCTGAGTTTTATCGATTTCAACCTGAGCAAAGCCAAAGTTAGCTTTCAACGCAGCCTGTGGGTTGGCGAATTTAACGATTTTGCCGCGTTTACTAGCTTGGCGACGCTGGCAAGTGGTGGCACGCTGCGCTTTAGCACACTCGAATCGCTGCAACAGCAGGACGATGACGAGCAACCACAGACATTAATCTTGGCGCTAGCAACATTGGGCCAGCTTTTTGAGCAACAAGCCAGCGTTGGTTTACCTAAAGTCCGCCATATTCTTAGCAGCGGCGAGGGCTTGCTCGATGGCGAGGCACTCAAGCATCAGCTCAAACAGCAACAAACTGCTTGGCACAACTACTATGGTTTTCCAGCCTTGCAATTGCTGACGGTGGTTGGCGAGAACAGCCAAACTGGCCAAATCCATAGCGGCAAGCCCGTGCCACACACTCAAGCCTTGATTCTCGATCAGCACAAGCAGCTAGCACCGATTGGATTAACTGGTGAGTTGTATGTTGCTGGAGTAGGAGTTTTTGCTGGTTTTGATCAGCCTCAATTGAATGCTGAGCGCTTTATTGCTAACCCATTTGCCGCAGATACCCAGCTGTATCAAACCCGCTACCTCGCACGCTGGCAAGATGATGGCCGGATTAACATCAGTGGTAGCCTTGATTCAGCGATTGAGCTAGCTGCTGCGCCATTATTGCTGCAAGAATTAGAAAGCCTGCTCGAAACCCATCCAGCAATAAATGCAAGCTGTGTGGTACGCCGCACAACGCTCAATCAGGCCCAAACATTAACGGGCTTTGTGGTTGCCAACCAGAGCCTTGAGCCAAGCGAGGTGCTTAGCTACCTTGAAACTCGGCTTGCTTGCCAATTGCCAACACTTGGCTTGATTCAAATCGATCGGCTGCCACGTATGCTCAATGGTCAGCCTGATCGCCATCAATTAGCCCAAACAAGCGTGCTTGACTCGCGCCAATTGGCCGATTTACAAGCGCAACTGCAACAGGCAGCTAATGGCGCAGAAGTTGCGCTGGTGGCGCAGTCAATCTTCCCAGCCACCACGCCGCTGCATCTTGACGATATCTTGCCAGTGATTGAAACTGGTAAGTTCGGCCCAGCGCAACGCAGCATCAGCGAACAGTCAGCCGAACTATTGGCAGAGACCGACAAACCAGCCTTGGCCGTTGGTAAGCCATTAGTCAAAGCCGACCAAGCGCCGTTTAGCTTGGCCGAGGCCTTGGTTCATGCCGCCAAGTTGTATCCTGAGCATGGCATTAGCTATATCGAAGCCGATGGCAAGGTCTTGGTTCAATCGTATGCTTCGTTGTTGGCCGATGCCGAGGCGGTTTTGGCTGGTTTGCGAGCGGCAGGGTTACAAGCTGGCCAGCATGTGGTGCTGCAATTTGCCAATAATGAGCCGTTTGTGGTGACATTTTGGGCCTGTATGCTTGGCGGTTTTATCGCAGTACCGTTGGCAATGCCCACTAGCAGCGATCCCAATAACCCGGCGGTCAGCAAACTTTATAATACCTGGCAAACCTTGGAACAACCATTGATTGTCAGCGAAGAAGCCAGCTTAAGCCACGTGCAGCGCATTTTCAATAGTTTGGGCGTTGCCAAACCGGCAATTCAAGTAGCCGAACAGCTGCGCCAGCATCAGGCCGATCATCAGCACCAGCAACTCTCGCCGCAGGATTCAGCCTTATTGCTGTTTACTTCGGGCAGCACCGGCCTGCCCAAAGGAGTTGAACTCAGCCATCACAATATTATTAGCCGTTCCAAGGCCAGCGCCCAACACAATCATTTTGATCACAATGATGTTTCGTTAAATTGGATGCCGCTTGATCATGTTGGTGGCATCGTCATGTTTCACATTCATGATGTATGCTTGGGTTGCCGCCAAATTCAGGCCAAAACCGACTATGTGTTGGAAGATCCCGTGCGTTGGCTTGATTTGCTTGAGCAGTATCGGGCAACGATTACTTGGGCACCTAACTTTGCCTATGCCCTGATCAAGGATCAGCACGAGCGGGTTAATAGTCGTCGCCGCGATTTGTCGGCCCTGCGCTTTATTTTGAATGGTGGCGAGGGCATCAACAAGCAAACTGCGCTCAATTTCCTCGGCTTGCTGCAAGCCCATGGTTCGCCTGCAACCGCGATGCATCCCGCGTATGGCATGTCAGAAACTTCATCGGGCATTAGCTCATCGGATCAATTGATATTTGGCGCGAACAGCGGTTTTCACGAGCTTGATCAAGCTTCGTTGCAAAGCATCATTCAACCAGCCACTGCCGATAGTATTGGGGTTGCCTTTGTCGAGGTCGGCGCACCGTTGCCCGGAGTTACGCTGCGCATCGTCAATGCCACCGATCAATTACTTGGCGAAGATATGATTGGCCGCTTGCAAATTAAAGGCCCGAGCATTACCACTGGCTACTACCGCAACCCCGAACTCAACCAAGAAGTGTTTACCAGCGATGGTTGGTTTACCACTGGCGATTTGGCTTTTTTACACCAAGGTCGCTTGACAATTGCTGGCCGCGAAAAAGATGTGATCATCATCAATGGGATTAATTATCACAACCACGAAATTGAAGCCTTGGTGGAAACAATCGCAGGCGTTGAGGTTTCGTATAGCGCAGCCTGTAGCGTGCCCAGCAAACATGCAGGTGGCACCGAATCGCTGGTCATTTTCTACAATTCAAAATCGACTGAATTTACCCAGCAGCTTGAGCAAATTCAGCAAATTCGCGAAGTTGTCGTCCAGAAAATTGGCATCAATCCCAGCTATGTGCTACCAGTTGCCAAAGCCGATATTCCCAAGACTGCAATTGGCAAAATTCAGCGTTCGCAATTGAGCCAACGCTTTGTCGCTGGCGACTTTAGCGCGATTACCAAACGCATCGATTTGGCCTTGGCCAACGAGCAAACGCTACCGCGCTGGTTTTATAGCAAACAATGGCAACCAGCCAGCCAGCACAGCAATCCAGCCTTGCTCAAGCCACGCTATGCCATTTTCAGCGACGATACTGCGCTAGCTCGCGAATTGATCGGCGTGCTTGAACAGCAGCAACGGGCTTGGGTCTTGATTAGTGCAGGAGCAACATTCAGCCAGCACGATCGCGATTACACGATTAATCTCAACGATCGCGAGCACTATCAACAGCTTGTCGCAGCGCTGAGCGCAGCCAATATTCACGATTACATTCACTTGTATAGCGCTGATCTGCCAAGCCACATCGCGCAAGCAAGCGAGCTGGCGGCGGCCCAATATCGTGGAGCCTATAGCATTCTGTACTTGACGCAAGCCCTAGCCCAGCAAAAACTCGCCAATGCCCGCTTAACCGTGGTTTCACACCAAAGTCATGCGATTAATCCAAGCGATCAGGTGGTCTATGCGGCAGCACCAATTCATGGCTTGCTCAAAACGATACCCTTAGAGATCGATTGGCTCAGTTGCCAACATATTGATCTCGATGCTGCTCCAGCAGCGACCAATAGCCAGCAGATTTGTCATGAACTGGCGCTGCCCAACCAACCAGCCGAGGTGGCGTATCGCGCAGGCCAACGCTTGGTGCCAGCATTAATTCAGGCAGAAATGGCCCAATCAACGCCGATCGAATCACCGTTGATCAACGGTGGCCTGTATCTGATTACTGGTGGGCTTGGCGGCATTGGTAGCCAATTTGCCCGTTGGTTACTACAAAACTACAACGCGCGGCTGGTGATTACTGGCTCAACTGAGTTGCCATTGGCAAGCGATTGGACTAGGCATTTGAGCGCCGATAGCGCCGTGGGCAAACGGCTCCGCGCCTATAAAGATCTGACCGATCTTAGCAACAATGTGCAGTATCAAGCGCTTGATCTGACCGATCCCGCTCAGATCACAGGCTTAATCAATGCTGCCGAACAGCGCTGGAATCAGCCATTGGCTGGGGTTTTTCACTTTGCTGGCGCTGGCAACTTGGCCTATCACTGGACGGTGATGGAGCGCCACTGGATTAGAAACGAAAGCCTTGAGACCTTTGAAATGATGTTTGCGCCCAAAGTCTATGCGACCTGGGCCTTGCAACAAGCACTGATCAATCGGCCTGAACTACCAATAATCGCCATGTCGTCGATCAATAGCTTCTTTGGCGGAGCAACATTTAGCGCCTACTCGGCAGCCAATAGCTTCCTTGATAGCTTTATGCTGCATCAACGCCAAACGTCGCATCCCAAGGCGCTTTGTTTGAACTGGACACAATGGGACAACATTGGCATGAGCTTCAACAATCCACAGCAGATTCGCGGCCTTTCCGCAGAGCGTGGGTATAGCTTAATTGGCGTGCGCCAAGGCTTGCAATCACTACTAGCGGGTATCAGTCAGGGCCAATATCCACTGTTGATGATTGGCTTAAACGGCGATAGCCCAGTCTTGCGGCCTTATATCGCAGCCAATCAGCCATTACAACAACAGCTTAATCTCTATACGACCAATCAGCATGGCACGCTCAGCCACGATCGCTATCGCCAACTTGCCAATAGCTATTTTGGTGCAGCCAGCATCGAATGGTATCGAGTTGACGAATTGCCACGCACCAGCAGCGGCACGATTGACCATGCTGCGCTCAGCCGGATTGGCACTGCAAACCAGCATGCCGTGGTAGACCAACCAACCACTATCATCGAAACCCAGTTGGTCAGCATTTGGCAGGATATTTTGGGCAAGCCCAAAATTGGCATTCACGACAACTTTTTTGCCTTGGGCGGTCATTCGCTATTGGCAACCCAGCTTGTCTCACGCTTGCGCGATAGCTTTCAGCTCGAAGTTCGGCTCTATCAACTTTTCGCCGCCCCAACCATTGCCGAGCTAGCGACAACAATTGAGAACTTGCAACTTGAACAAATCGACGCAGCGGAAATGGAAGCGCTACTGGCCGAGCTTGAAGGCTTATCGGAAGAGGAAATCCAAGCAGGTATGTAATGCTCTATAAAATCACAGAACGAAGAAGCCCTTCTCTTGGGTGTGGAAGAGGCGTGGGAGGTAACTTTCAAGGGTCGGTTTTCAACAATCATGTGTGATCACCACCCTTCCGTCCCGCCTCCAGGCGGGAAACGCAGGGGGCTTTAATCCCCCTGCACCCCCTCAAGGACAATGGGTGGAACGCAGGCAGGCATCGATAAACCATGGAATTGGTGGTTCGCCGCGCACCGCGATTCAACCCTACCCTTGAAAACTGAGGGTGAGAGGATACATAGTCGTTTTTGTGTGCTACATGAGGTTTGATTGTGAATGATTATTCTGAGCGTTTAGCAGCACTTTCGCCCGCCAAACGCGCCCTATTGTTGCAAAAAATCCAAGCCAAGGGCAATAAACCAGCCCAGCAGATTCAGCCACGGCGCGATCAACACAGCTATCCGTTATCGTTTGCCCAGCAACGGCTCTGGTTGATTGAGCAACTTCAGCCCAATGCCGCGCTGTATAATATTTCAATTCCAATGCAAATTCGGGGTAGCTTTGCCGATTTACCCAGCATCCTAACCCAAACCCTCACCGCGATTGTCCAGCGCCATGAGCCATTGCGCGCAACTTTCAGCACGATCGATGGCCTTCCGCAGCAAGCAATTATGCCGCTAGAAAGCATCGATATACCGTTCATCGATTTCAGTCAATTAAATCCAGATGAGCGCGAAGCAGCACTCCAACAGACGATTCAAACTGAAACCGAGCAGCCTTTTGATTTGCGTCATGATCAACTGTTTCGGGCCAAGTTGCTGCGGATCAGCCCTGATGAGCATATTTTATTGCTGACCATCCATCATATTGCCTTCGATGCGTGGTCGGTCAAAATCTTTATCCAAGAGTTTGAAGTGATTTTCACGGCCTTAGAAAACCAGCAGCCGCTGCCACAACTAGCGCCATTGGCGTTGCACTATGCCGATTTTGCCGCATGGCAACGTGAATGGCTGCAAGGCGCGACGCTCGAACAGCAACTCAGCTATTGGAAAACCCAGCTTGAGGGTGAATTGCCAGTGCTGGCATTGCCAACTGATCGGCCACGACCTGCAATCCAAACCTTCAAAGGTGGCCGGCACACGTTTTGGATCAGCAGCGAGCTGACCAATCAACTCAACCAGCTCAGCCAGCAGCAGCAAGCCACTTTGTTTATGCTCTTGCTCAGCGCTTGGGTCAGTTTGTTGCAGCGCTACAGCGGCCAAAACGATATCATCGTCGGTTCGCCAATTGCCAACCGCAATCGCCGCGAACTTGAAGATCTGATCGGTTTCTTCGTCAATACCTTGGTTATGCGGGTCAAGCTTACCGCTGATCCAACATTCATCGAATTGCTGGAGCAGGTGCGCGAAGTGGCGCTTGGGGCCTATGCGCATCAAGATTTGCCGTTTGAAATGTTAGTCGATGCCTTGCAACCAACCCGCGATCTCAGTCGTTCGGCATTGTTCCAAGTATTATTTGTGCTGCAAAATGTGTCAATCGGTGGCAGTCACTCAGGCTTGGATATTTTGGAAGATGTGGCTAGCCCATCAAAATTCGACCTCACATTGTCGATGTTTGAATTTGAACATGGCTTACGCGCAACGATTGAATATAATGTCGACCTGTTTGATGCCAGCACGATTGAGCGCATGGCCCAACATTATGTCACATTGCTTAGCAGCATCAATCAGCAACCCCAAACCAAACTCTCACAATTGGCTATGCTCACGCCCGACGAGCAAACGCAGATCATCAAGGATTGGAATAACAGCAACCAAGCCTACCCCGATCAGCAGACGTTCCAGCAACTCTTTGAAGCGCAAGTCGCCAAAACGCCAGATGCAATCGCCCTGATTGGCGACGATCAAGCGCTCAGCTATCACGAACTCAATCAACGCGCCAATCAATTGGCCTACCGCTTGCAAGCCCAAGCTGTTGGCCCAGAACATTTAGTTGGTATCTGTTGCGATCGCTCGCTGGCCATGGTGGTAGCCGTGTTGGCAACCCTCAAAGCAGGCGCAGCCTATCTGCCGCTTGATCCGGCCTATCCAAGCGAGCGCTTGGCATGGATGCTCAACGATTCAAATGTTGGCATCGTCTTGACCCAAAGCCATTTGCTCGAAAAAGTGCAATCGCTCAAGCCAGGCGGGTTAACAATTCTCGACCTCGCCACTATTTGTGATGGCAGCGAGCCATCAGATAATTGTACAAGCACGGTTCAGTTTGCCAATTTGGCCTATCTGATCTATACATCAGGTTCGACCGGCCAACCAAAAGCGGTAATGGTCAACCATCACGGCCTAACCAACCTTGTGACGGCGCAAATTGCGGGCTTTGGTGTAACGGCGCAAAGCCGCGTGCTGCAATTTGCCTCATTGAGTTTCGATGCGGCAATTTCGGAAATTGGCATGGCCTTGTTGGCAGGCGCAAGTTTGGTGCTAATGCCAGCAGGCGGTTTGGCCGCAGGAACCGATGTGCTCGGATTTATTCGCCAGCATAGCGTTAGCGTTGCAACCTTGCCACCATCATTGTTGGCGGTATTGCCAGCCGATCAGGCTCCAAGTTTGGCCACACTAATTACTGCTGGCGAGGCTTCAAGCAGCGAGCTAGTGCAACGCTGGGCGGTTGCTCGCCGCATGATCAATGCCTATGGGCCAACGGAAACAACCGTTTGTGCCAGTTTGACAGAGCTTGAGCCAAGCCTCGCCACCACGCCGCCAATTGGCCGCCCGCTGGCAAATCTGCAGATGTATTTGCTCGATCAGCACCAGCAAATTGTGCCAGTTGGCGTGATTGGCGAAATCTATGTTGGCGGGGTTGGCGTGGCACGCGGCTATCTAAACCGCCCTGATCTGACTGCCCAGCTTTTTTTGCCCGACCACTTTAGCTCAATGCCAGGCCAGCGTTTGTATCGCACCGGCGATCTTGGGCGCTATCGTGTTGATGGCCAGATTGAATTTATCGGGCGGATCGATCAGCAAATTAAATTGCGCGGCCATCGGATTGAGCTTGGCGAGATCAGCAGTATCTTGAATGCTCATTCAGCGGTTGAACAAAGCGTCGTGCTGATTCACGATCAAGCCAGCAGCACGGCGCGGCTGATTGCCTATGTTGTGGCCAATGCAACCGCCGCCGATTCCTTGAGCGCATTGCAACAGGCAGTCGGAACCAGTCAAACGGCTGAGGCTTACGATCTGGCTGCCGATTTACAAGCCTATGCCAAGCAAAAATTGCCAGCCTTTGCCGTGCCAGCCGCCTTTGTGGTGTTGCCAACAATGCCGCTTACCCCAAATGGCAAGATCGATTATCGCAGCCTCGCCCAACAAGCACCCAGCCACAATCAAACCAGCGGCCAAGCGCTTGTGCCACAAAGCGAGCTTGAACAAACTATCACCAGCCTTTGGCAAGAGATTTTGCAACTCGCGCCAATCAGCACCCAAGCCAATTTCTTCGATATTGGTGGTAATTCGTTGGCAATGGTGCAAGTGCATAGTCGGCTGCAAGAGCTTTTGGGCCGCGAGCTTGTGCTCTTGGATTTATTCAAGTATCCAACAATTCAGACCCTCGCCGCCTACCTGAGCAGCGAGCAATCGGTACAAGCGTCAACCTTTGTTGATCGCGATAATCGTGCCCAACAACAGCGCCAAGCGTTGCAACGCCAACGTCGCCGCCGTTAACAAAGATAGGATAACGACGATGAGTCATGATGAGACCTTTGCCAACGATGGCAACCTTGATATTGCCGTGGTTGGCTTAGCTGGGCGCTGGGCCAAAGCGCCCGATATCGCGAGTTTTTGGCAGCAGCTCTGTGCTGGAGCCGAAAGCATTACGTTTTTTGATGAGGCTGAATTGCTGGCCGCCGGCGTTACGCCTGAGCAATTAGCCCATCCACGCTATGTTAAGCTGGCTCGGTGCTTGAAGGCGTTGAGCTGTTCGACGCAGCGTTTTTTGGCTACTCGCCGCGCGAGGCCGAATTGCTCGATCCGCAGCAACGGATTTTTCTGGAGTGTGCGTGGCAAGCCTTGGAGCATGCTGGCTACAACCCATTGGTCTATCCAGGCTTAATCGGCGTATTTGCTGGCTCTAGCCTCAATACCTACTTGCTGCGCAACCTCGCCAGCCAACAAGGCCGGGGCACTATTCCCGATCTGTTTCAATTAATTATGGGCAATGATAAAGACTTTTTGCCCACCAGAGTCAGCTATAAGCTCAATTTGCGCGGGCCAAGTTTTAGCGTGCAAAGTGCCTGCTCAACCTCATTAGTTGCAACTCACTTGGCATGCCAAAGCCTGCTGAGCTACCAATGCGATATGGCTTTAGCCGGCGGTATTTCGATCACGGTGCCGCAACATCAGGGCTATCTCGCCCAAGAAGGTGGTATTCTCTCGCCCGATGGTCACTGCCGAACCTTCGATGCCCAAGCGCAAGGCACGCTCAATGGCAATGGCGCAGGCATTGTGGTGTTGAAACGACTTGACGATGCACTAGCCGATGGCGATTCGATCTATGCGGTGATCAAAGGCTCAGCCGTCAACAACGATGGCGCGTTGAAAATTGGCTATACCGCGCCCAGCATCGATGGCCAAGCCGCCGTGATTCGCGCCGCCCAAGAAGTTGCCGATATTGATCCAGCCACAATTTCGTATATCGAAGCCCATGGCACTGCCACCGCCCTCGGCGACCCAATTGAGCTTGCGGCGCTCACCAAAGCCTTTCGCCAACAAACCACCAAAACCCAATTTTGCATGCTTGGCTCGGTTAAATCGAATTTTGGCCATCTCGATACAGCGGCAGGCGTAACCAGCTTGATCAAAACCGTGCTGGCCTTACATCACAATAAAATTCCTGCCAGCTTGCATTTCCAAGCGCCAAATCCCCAACTTGAGCTTGAGAATTCACCATTTTATGTCAATACAAAATTAAGCGATTGGCCAGCCGATCAGCCTGTGCGGCGAGCGGGAGTTAGCTCATTTGGGATCGGCGGTACCAATGCGCATATCGTTTTAGAGCAAGCGCCAAGCCTTGAACCAACCGAGGATCGCCAAGATTGGCAAATGCTGGTGCTCTCTGGGCGCAATCGCGCCACCCTGAATGCGGCCACCAAAAATTTGGCCGACCACTTGGAATCCAATCCACAACTACGCTTGGCCGATGTGGCCTATACACTGCAAGTAGGCCGCCAAGCCTTTAATTATCGGCGGGTTGTGGTTTGTCGTTCGCTTGCTGAGGCTAGCCAAATTTTGCGCCAACGCGATAAGCGCATGGTCAGCGGCCAAGTGAGCACCAGCACACCATCCGTGGTGTTTATGTTCCCCGGCGGTGGTGTGCAATACCCCAGCATGGGCCAAGAACTGTATCAAACCCAGCCGATTTTCCGCGCAGCCGTTGATCGCTGTTTGAGCCTGCTCAGCCCGCAAATCGCCTTTGAACTGCGGCAACTGGTGTATAGCGCTAACGCCAAGGTCAACGAGCAACAACTAGCAACCATGCGCACCAGTTTGTTGGCAATTTTCAGCACCGAATATGCCCTAGCCCAATTGTGGCTAGCATGGGGCATTCAACCAGTGGCCTTGATTGGCCATAGTTTAGGTGAATATACTGCGGCGCATATTGCTGGCTCAATTACGCTTGAGGCGGCGCTACGCTTGGTCGAAGCTCGGGGCCAATTAATGGATCAGCTTGAGGATGGCGCGATGATTACGCTTGCGCTGGCCGAAGCTGAAGTTTTGCCTTTGCTTGGCAGACAACTCTCGCTAGCAGCGCTGAATGGCCCTGAACATTCGGTCGTAGCTGGGCCAATTGCAGCGATTGAAGTGCTTGAACGTGAGCTAGAAACCCGTGCAATCAACTATCGACGTTTGCAAATTCGGGTGGCCGCGCATTCAACCATGCTCCAGCCAATCGTGGCCGAATTTGCTGAATTTGCACAAACCATCACGCTCCAGCCGGCCACAATTCCCTATATTTCCAATGTAACTGGCAATTGGATGAGCCATGAACAATGGTCAAATGCCAATTATTGGGCCGAGCATTTGCAAGCAACCGTGCGATTTAGCGCTGGTATGAGCCAGATTTTACAAAACCCCGCCCATGTATTGCTAGAAGTTGGGCCTGGCCACACCTTAACCACATTAACACGTGCTCAAGCCAATTTTGGGGCAGAGCGGGTTGTGGTGCAGTCGATGCGCCATCCCCAAGATCAACAAACTGATACGCAGTGTTTGTTGCATGCGCTTGGCCGTTTGTGGCTGGCAGGAGTTGCCATCGATTGGGCCAAAATTACGCTTGATAAACGGCAGCGGGTGGCCCTGCCAACCTACCCGTTCGAGCGCAAACGCTATTGGGTTGAGCAATTTGTCAACACTGCCGCAAGCCAAGGCCCAAATTTGCTTGAAGCAGCCCAAGGCGGCTATAGTTTGCCAGAGCCAGGCGAGCAAGCCGAAACCAGCACTGGCTACGAACGCCCCAATCTATCAAGCGAATATGTTGCCCCAAGCACAACCCTTGAACAGACAATTGGCGCACTTTGGGGGGCAGTTTTGGGCGTGCCGTTAATTGGAATTCACGATAATTTCTTCGAACTAGGCGGCGATTCGCTCTTAGCCCTGCAAGTTGCTACCCATCTTGCCGAAAAAGTGCATGCCAATGTTGGGATGCGCAGTTTATTTGAAGCACCCACCATTGCCGAATTAGCCCAACTTATTCAGGCTCAAACTGCCGAACACGCTAACGTGCAATCGGCCTTGGTTCGCTTACAACCGCAAGGCCAAGCCAGCCCGTTCTTTTGTATTCACCCAATGAGCGGGATGGCCAATGTGTATGCGGGCTTGGCCCAATTGCTTGGCACCCAACGGCCATTTTATGGCGTGCAAGCCTTTGGCTTGGAGCACCCCGAAAGCCCGCTGAACGATGTAAAAGTGATGGCGCAACGCTATCTCAGCGATATGCGCACTGTTCAGCCGCAAGGACCATATCTGCTTGGCGGTTGGTCGATGGGTGGCTCGATTGCCTTTGAAATTGCCAGCCAATTAGTGGCCCAAGGCGAAACCGTTGACCTGTTGGCATTAATCGATACGCCCGCCAAACTAACTGGCACATCACCTGAAGGCTTAACCGATTTGGAGCTGTTGATTGCGATGCTTGGTGTTGATGCCGACATTTTGGGAATTGAAGATCCCAAAGCTGAAGCAAGTGCTGCGGTCTGGAATCAGCTGCTCGAAATCATCAAGCAGCATCTTGGCTTGCCCGATAGCTACACACTGGTACGCTTACGCCACCTTGTCAGCACCTTCCGCACCCATTCGCAAGCTGTTTGGAACTATCAACCAGCCAGCTATCCCAACAATATGTTGCTCTTGCGGGCAGCCGATTTGGCTGGCGAA
The DNA here is from genome assembly GCA_963767035.1 of uncultured Chloroflexia bacterium. Classification (GTDB taxonomy): domain Bacteria; phylum Chloroflexota; class Chloroflexia; order Chloroflexales; family Herpetosiphonaceae; genus Herpetosiphon. The sequence continues at coordinate 866,616 of CAVYBW010000001.1, forward strand.
CATGATGATCAACTTCACGAAGCCTATCGTATGGCCGATTTGGGTTGGGGCCAGTTTGTCACGGGCCACATTGCTGTTCAGATCATTCCAGGCACGCATAACACGCTGTTGAGTGAGCCAGCGCTACCAATGTTGGCCAGCCACTTAGCATTAGCGCTGCACAATGTTCCGACCGATTCATCCTTGAGTAGCGCAACATCACACAATGAAGGATCGCATGAAATCACAATTATGGATTGAGTGGTTGCGCAAGCAACCCAACGCTGGCCTGCGGCTCTTTTGTTTTCACTACGCTGGCGGCACAGCACAACGCGCCCATCAATGGACGAAACAGCTCGAATCGGAAGTGGAGATTTGTGCGCTTGAGCTACCAGGCCGGGGCAAGCGGTTCATGGAGCCAGCCTATACCAACCTCGATCAATTGCTCAACGATTTGATTCCGGTGATTAAACCATTGCTTGAAGAAAAGCCGTTCGTATTTTTTGGTCATGGCATGGGCGCGTTGGTTAGCTACGAACTGAGTCGGCGCTTGCAAGCTAAGCATCAACTGCGGCCTCAAGTGCTGTTGGTTTCGGGCCATGCAGCGCCGCATATCCCACGCCAAAGCGTGATTCACCAGTTGCCGCATCAACAATTTTGGGATCGCCTGATGCAATTGAATGGCACGCCCAAAGATATTTTGCAGCACCCAGAGTTGCTCGAATTGTTGACGCCAATTTTGCGGGCCGATTTTGCGGTTTGCGAAACGTATGGCTACGACGATTCGATTGTCTTGGATTGCCCAATGGTGGTGTATGGCGGGCAAGATGACCCCAGCGTTGCCGCCGATCAGCTTGATTTGTGGCGCAAGCATACGCGCAATTCGTGTCAGATTAAGCTCATGGCTGGCGATCATTTTTATCTGCACAACCCATCACAGCACGAGCTACAACAGCATGTCAATCAGCAATTACAGGCCTTGATCGGTACAGCGAATTCTGTAGGTTAGGCATTCAACATTGTTCACAGCGGAGCTTCCGCCACCCAGCCAGAAAGGAATGGTATGCGTGCGTTATTCGTGCTTAATCCCGGCATCGGTCACTTAAATCCCATGTTGCCAGTTGCTCAAGTGTTGCAAGAGGCTGGCCATGATCTGGCTTTTGCAGCATCGGCGAAGCTGTTACCAAGCATCGCTGCCAAAGGCTTTAACACCTTCCCTGCGGGCTTAGATTGGCTTTCCTCAGAGATGGCTCAAACCTTTCCAGAGATCTTCGAGCTGCCGTTTGCCGAACAAGGGCAGGCCATTTTAGGCAGCATCTTCGCCGATGCCGCCGCGCATGCGATGGTTGCCGATCTGCTCAGCTTATGTAAAACGTGGCAACCCGATATTATCGTGCGCAACGATTTTGAGTTTGGCAGTTGCGTTGCCGCCGAAATTCTAGGCATACCGCAAGCGACTATCAGCATTAGCTATTTTCTCTCGGCGAGTGCGCTTGAAGCGTTAATTGGCGAGGAATTAGCCTATTTGCGCAGCACCTATGGCCTCGCACCTTACCCAACCATGGATATGCTCTATCCAGCATTGTATTTAGCCTTCGCGCCACCCTCGTTTCAGCCCAAGGAAATTCCGACCATGGAATCGTTGCGGCCATTGCGCTTTACGCGGTTTAGCGATGGCGAATTACCAGCGTGGGTCGCGCAATTGCCCGATCGGCCAACCGTCTATGCCTCAATGAGTTCAGTATTTGATACCCCAACGATCTTTCCAATGATTCTTGAGGCATTACGTGACGAGCCAATTAATCTGATTTTGACGGTTGGCACGAAGCAAGATCCAGCGCAATTTGGCCCGCAGCCAGCCAATGTCTATATCGAGCAATACATTCCACAAGCCTTGCTTTTCCCACATTGCGATCTGTTCATTACCCACTGCCCATTTGCAACAATTATGGCGGCAATTAGCCATGGCATGCCGTTGTTGATGATTCCAGTGGCTGGCGAGGAGCCAGCGGGAGCGATGCGGGCGGCAGAGCTTGGTTTAGGCAAGGTCTTGCGGTTGCCCAATCAACCCAAAGAATTTTTTGATCAATGGGTTCCTGAGTTCTCGGTCGAATCGATTCGCGCCAGCGTGCGCGAGTTGTTGCAAAGCCCACGCTATCGCAGCAACGCTCAACGTTTTCAAGCCGAAATTCGCGAGCTACCAGGCCCAGAGCGGGTAATTGAATTGTTAACCAGTTTGGCGCAACAACGCTGATTGCCTAGCGCCAATTAATTGATATCAGCATAAGCAACAATTTTTGCAAGGGAGATCATCAACCAATGGCGAATGTCGAAGCACAACTCTATCTCGACCTACTTAAGCGCTGTATTATGGGCTTGGTCTATGAAGATCAGCCGTTACGCAATATTGTGTACGAGCCATTTAGCATGGCCGCACCCTACACCGGCCCCTACAGCACCTTTGATCGTGAGAAACGGCTGAATGGCCATGAATGGCCGAGCCAAGCGCATACGATGCTCGAGCATGCATCGGCTGAACAATATTCAAACCGTTGTTACCGATATTCTCGAAAAGCAAATTCCTGGCGATTTGATTGAAACTGGAGTTTGGCGCGGCGGTGCAACGATCTTTATGCGTGGCATTCTCAAGGCCTACAATTGCAGCGATCGCACGGTTTGGGTTGCCGATTCGTTCCAAGGCTTTCCCAAAAACGAAGATGAAGGCCTGCTCGGCGAAACCGAATCGCCTGGCTTGCCCCAAGAGCAAAACGGCCCGCCGCCCAAGCCCATCCAAGATATTCTCGACCTGCTGTGGAAGGGCACATCTTACGACGAAGTGCGCAAACATTTTGATCAATATGGCTTGCTTGATGATCAAGTCAAGTTTCTCAAGGGCTGGTTTTGCCATACTCTGCATCAAGCGCCAATCGATAATTTGGCCCTCTTACGTTTAGATGGCGATTTATACGATTCAACCTACGATGCTTTAGAGGCGTTGTATCCCAAGGTTTCCCAAGGTGGCTATGTAATTGTTGATGATTATGCCACCTTCGAAGAGTGCTATAACGCTGTCCATGATTATCTCGAGTCAATTGGCGAAACTGTCACCATGCAGCCAATTGACGAAGATTCGGTCTTTTGGCAAAAGGGCTAGGTTTTTAACAATGGAATGGATAATGGTGGATGATCCCCTCACCCCCCAGCCCCCTCTCCCACTGCACGCGGGCGAGGGGGAGCCGCCATTATTCAGCGACGAGTCGCGATAGAACCACGCTGGTAAAGCCCCTCTCTCGCGCCACGGGAGAGGGGGCTGGGGTGAGGGAATCTTAAAACTTAGCCTTGTGAGGGGTTGGGGTGAGGGGTTGGGACGGAAGGGTGGCGAAGCGATGATTGGAGATAATTAATCAGATACCAGTAACCGCTAAATTCTCGCTATTAGTGTGTAAGGAGTCAACATGAGTACACGTTTTTTAGGAATTCCAGCAGTAGTTTGGTCGCTGTTGGCGCTTGTTATTGCAGCAATCTTCGTTTATGTTTGGCCGAGTGATAAAGTGCCAGGCGATACCACCAGCATTCGCTATTTGATTTTGCGCTGGGGCCATACCCTGGTTTGGGTTTTAATTGCAAGCTTTATCCTGTTGCGCAGCGTTGGGGCCTCGACCTTTGCCAACCTGCTAGCAGCCTTGGCAGGTGTTACGTATCTGGCCTTTGTGGCAACCCTCGTAATGAACTAATTAACTCCGATCAAGCACTATCTAACGGCACAACTGGCATACCCAGTTGCGCCGTTTTTTGAGTTGCAAGCTCATCTATTGGCCCTAATCGATCAACTAAACATTCAATTTTGCAGCGCATGGAAAATTGCCTCTTGATATATTCCCATATTGGTATATAATAGTTCTATGGCACGTGCAGCAACAACAACCGATGTATTCAACGCGATTGCAGAGCCGGGTCGGCGGCGCATTCTCGACATTCTCGCCAATGGCGAGTTATCGGTCAACGAATTGGTTGAGCAGCTTGGGCTAGCTCAGCCGCAGGTATCCAAGCGCCTCCATGTTTTGCGCGAGGTCGGGCTAGTGCTCGTGCGTGATGATGGACGGCAACGCCTCTACCGTTTAAATGGTCGGGCGCTCAAGCCAATCCACGATTGGATTCGGCGCTATGAACAAATGTGGAACGATCGATTCGATGCCTTGGATATTGTGCTTGAAGAATTGCATGATCAGGAGGATTAGCTAATGACAATCGTGAACAAACATTCGGCAGTGGTTACGCTTCCAACCGATACCCAAATTCACATCACCCGCGAGTTCAATGTGCCCAAACAGCTTGTCTATCGAGCATGGACAACGCCTGAGCTGGTTAAGCGTTGGTGGTCAGCTGGCCATGGCACAGTAACCGTGGCCGAAATTGATCTGCAAGTCGGTGGTAGTTGGCGTTGGGTCACCGTCACCGAAACTGGATTCGAGGTAGCGTTTCATGGCGAGTATCGCGAACTCGTGCCAAATCAACGGCTAGTCTGTACTGAAGTCTACGAGGCCATGCCCGAAGGTCAAGCACTCAATAGCCTAACCTTCAGCGACCGCGAGGGTGGCTCAACGTTGACCTTGCTGGTGCAACATAGCAGCCAAGAAGATCGCGATGGCCATGTCAACTCAGGCATCGAATCGGGCATGCAAACGGCGCTCGATATGCTTGAAGCAGTCACCTTGGAACTGCTTGAGCAAGCAGCAATTGAAGCCTAATCGTTAGCCCATGATGGTTATTCATCTGTGTGGAATGGAGACAGTTTATGGCAAGTTTGACAGTATCTAGCTCAAAAACCAGCCTGTGGGCCAGTCGGATTATGCGTGGTATTCCAGTGCTATTCTTGCTGTTCGATGGCGGCTACAAACTCTTCAATCCTGCTCCAGTTGCCGAATCGTTTGCGGCGCTTGGCTATCCCGATGGTATGGCCTTTGGCTTAGGGCTACTGCTGATCATCTGCACAGTGCTCTATGCAATTCCACGCACGGCAGTGCTTGGGGCGATTCTCCTCACTGGCTATCTTGGCGGTGCGATCGCCAGCCATCTACGGGTAGGTGATCCGCCATTCTCGCTGATATTTGCTCTGAGTATTGCAGCATTGGTCTGGGGCGGTCTGTATTTGAGTGATGAACGGGTACGAGCGATCATGCCGTTGCGCAGCTAAAACACCACCATTCCAGTTTTTTCACCCACAGTCCCCGCTCCCACCGTCTAGGAGCGGGGACTTATTGCACCCCTCAAGGGACTCCGTGATTTCCTCCGTGCTTCTGAGAAAACCACAGTATTAGCTACCCTCTGTGCTACCATGGGTGAGACAGAATCTGGTGTATAAATCTTAAGTCGAGGGACGCAAGGAGCTTCCATGGCCAGCAAAAAACCAACACCCAACCAATCGACCCATGACCCCGAAGTGCGACCCAAAGCTGCCCGCACCCACTGAAGTGCCCGCGACCGCCTGCGCATTCTGGCTGCTGCCGATGCCTGCGCCCCTGGCGAACTCGGAGCCTTGATGCGCCGCGAGGGAATCTATTCCTCGCACCTCGCCCGCTGGCGACGGCAACGGGCCGAGGGCGAACTGGCCGCACCCACCCCCGAAGCCCAGCGCCAGACCGCCGAACTGGCCCGCCTCCGTCGCGAAAACATGACGCTTCCATAATTTGAACACCAATTCGATCTGCCAGCGGATTTTCAGTAAGACCATCGCCTCGGCGAGACGGAGTTTGTCTCCCGACGCGTTGGTCATGACTACCGTCCATGCGGCCAGATCCATGGCATCCTTGGAGACAGGGCGGCGCTTGCCATGCGCCTCGTCTTGCACCCGCTGCCACCGTTGCGCTGCCACCGCATCCGGCACCCGTTGCACCAACAACCGTGCACGCAGGCGATGGTCTTTGCCGACCATCACCGCCCCTTCCCAGTGATCCACGTCGCCCAATCCCGTCACGACCTCGAGGATCGACGGTTCTTTCTGTCCTGGCAGCCGAATCCGGCTGTGACTCTGGACCCGCGAGTGCCAGGACACCTCGGCGGCGGCACGCGCACGAAAAACACGCATGCTGGAGAAGCCGAGGTCGGCCAGCCGCAGACTCCCAGCCGGCAGTGGGGCGTGTTGGACGGGCAAAGCATGGTCTGATGCCCGTCCATCGGCAAGGTCGCGATCCGGCAGATCGCCCGGGGAGGAGATCGCGTTGGACGCCGCATTTCATTCCCGCTGTACCACGCGCCGTATCGTTGCCACACCCACCGTAGGTCGTTGCCAGCGCATCCGGGAGGCCAATCGTGGTGCTGTCATGAATGCGGACGCTGGTGAAGAAGAATCGGCACCGCGACTGGCTCAGCGCTCATGGCGTAGCCCAGAGTGGCGGTCCGCACCTGGTGCAGCAGCGTGGCGGTGGCCAGCGTAAACCGCCTATCAATCGCTTGGGGCGAGACATCAACGCCCACGCGTGCCGCCATGTGGGCCAATTGTCCCAAACTGGCCGTGGGGTTGGCCAACCAGCCATAGACCAGGGTCTGCACCAGCGTGCTCGGGGTGAAGGCTGCCCGGTCGGGACGCTTCACAGCGCCAAGCGTTGCTGCAACCGTTTCGGTGGTGGTGGTCAGCATGGCCTGACGAACCTGCGGTATGATCGAATCGATGCTCCTTGGATTCATGGTGTGCAGCAATTCCATGATCCCATAGGAGCGTCTCTCACGATTAAGGTTGATGCCTATAGGGTGCAGGAGATGAAAACCTCCTGCGTCTCCCTCCAGCGGAGGGCCGGAAGGGTGGCAAACCATAAAACTAAAAACCACATATCCCTAAAACCACAATCAGGCTATTGGATTAATTCTTGAGCCGCGGATCAAGCGCATCACGCAACCCATCGCCAAGCAAATTAAAGCCCAGAACCGTCAGCATAATCGCAATCCCAGGGAACAGCGCATACCACCATTGCCCAGTGCCAACATACTCGCGGGCGGTCGAAAGCATCGAGCCCATTCAGGCCGAGGCGGTTGTGCGCCCAGCCCCAAAAAGCCCAACGCCGCCACACTGGTAATCGACGAAGCAACGCTCAAGGTCATTTGCACCAAAATTGGGGTTAAGCTATTGGGCAAAATATGTCGCAGCAGCATGCGCATTCGGCTAACCCCAACCGCTTCGGCAGCATAAATATACTCTTGATTACGCACACTCAACACAGCAGCTCGGGCAATCCGCCCGAAAATCGGAATTTCAATCACTGCTACCGCCAACATGGCGTTGAACAACGGCGGATCGAAGATCGTTTGCAAAATTGGCAGATTGGTAATTTGCTGGCTGAATTTATAGGAGAATGATTCGCGATTATTACTGATCGCGGTCAGGGCAATTGCTAGCAAAATTGAGGGAAAGGCCAATAAAATATCCATCAGCCATGTCGCGATCGTATCGATGATGCCACCAAAGAAGCCAGCAACCAAACCAAGCAGCGAACCGAAAACAACGGCCAATACGACGGCAAATGTGCCAACCGTCAGCGAAATTGGCGCACCATGCAACACCCGAATGAAAATATCACGGCCCAGTTGGTCGGTACCAAATGGCCGCTCAAATCGGCCCCATGGCGTATCTTTGCGCGCTTTATCAATGCTTTTTTTGGCAGCCTCAGTGCGCTCTTCAGCACTCATCAACCATGACGGTGGCTGCAATTTATTGGCAATATCACGATTGAGGGTTTGGTCAAGTGGCTGCACCACGGGTGTGATAATCGCAATTGCAAACAAAAAGGCACAAATGCCCATGCCAATCAGGCCAACGGTGCTACTAAACAGCCGCCGCCGAGCATCGCTCCAGAGCGAACGCGGCTTGCGCAACAGTAACGCTTGATCGCTCGTCGGTTTATTGGTGATAGTTGGTTCAGTTGTAGCCATAAATCAACCTTTACAAACACGCTTCAAAACGCCGAGCAGCGTTATTTAAGTTGAATCCGTGGGTCAAAGAAACGGTAGGAAATATCGACCAAGGTATTAATCAACACAAACACCAGTGAAACAAACATCACGCCACTTTGAACCACAGGATAATCCCGCGCCAAAATGCCATCGAGCAACCAACGCCCAATCCCAGGCCATGAAAAGACCGTTTCAGTCAAAACGGCACCGCCCAACAAAAAGCCCAATTGCAGCCCAATCACCGTAATCACTGGAATTAAGGCATTGCGCAAGCCGTGGCGCAAAATGGTAATGCGCGACGACAAGCCTTTGGCCCGCGCCGTGCGAATATAATCTTGATACAGCACTTCAAGCATGGCCGAGCGGGTCATGCGGGCAATGCTGGCCAGCGGCACAGTAGCCAAAGCAAGGCTAGGCATAATCAAGTGTTTAAAGGCATTCATGGTAATGTCGAAACGCCCAAGCAACATGCCATCGAGCAAATACAGCCCAGTAATTGGCTCAAATGTGCCATTCAGGCTGGTATCAAGCCGCAAGCTGGGGTCAAGCCATTTCAACTTTACCGAAAATAGATATTGCATCATTAAACCCAGCCAAAAGATCGGGATTGATACACCTAGCAAGGCCACAATCATACTGCCAGCATCAAGCAATGAGCCACGTTTGGTTGCTGACACAACGCCCGTGGTTACGCCAACCACCACCGCAATCAACAAGGCGCTTAACGCCAGTTCAATCGTCGCCGGAAAACGCTGCTTTAATTCTTTGGAGATTGCTTGGCGTGTTTTGATCGAATCGCCGAAATCGCCAGTAGTAAAATTGGTGATATAAGTTACATATTGGCTTTCAAAGATGTTGCCGCCCTCAAAATTGAGATACAAGGGTCGATCAAGTTTGAGTTTTGTGCGCAGAGCAGCGCGTTGCTCAGGGGTCGAGCGCTCACCTAAGATAATAATCGCTGGATCACCAGGGATGGTACGGAGCAGGCTAAATACCAGCAGCGAAATTCCAAGCAGGACGGGAATAATTCCAAGGAGACGACGAATGATATACCCAACCATGCATTCATCCTTACTATACGCCGCTTGTTAAGGGCTAACAAGCGGCGTAGGCTCGGCTATTGGTTATTTGGTGATCGAGATTGGAGCGAAGGATTCGCCACCAGTTGGATTTGGAATCCAGCCTTGCAGCGCTTTCTTGGCTGCCAAGACTGGTGGTGCATGCACAATTGGAATCCGTGGCAAATCGCTATTAATCAACTTGCCAGCTTCTTGGAAGAGGCGAATTGAGTCGGCAGGAGTGGTTGCGCCACCAGCATCAGCTAGCAACTGCCAAACTTTTTCGTTGCTATAGCCAGCTTCGTCGGCGTTGCCGGGGCCAAAGTGGGTAAACAAGAAGTTGTTCGGGTCGCCATAGTCGCCAGTCCAACCCAACATTACCAGACCATTTTTCAGGCCAGCATCCCAGTTGTCGAGATACACGCCCCAATCTTCGGTCTTAAGCTCAACTTTGATCCCAACATCGGAGAGTTGAGCAGCGTAGAGTTCAGCCACCGACTTGGCATCGGGGTAGTATGGCCGTGAAACCGGCATATACCACAATTCCAACGGCAATTCGGTACCATCGGTCAAGACCATAGTGCTAAATCCATCGGCATAGCCAGCTTCAGCCAGCAAGGCCTTGGCTTTTTCAGGATCATAGGCATATGGCTCTAAATCGCTTGGGCGATAATCAGCTAAGCCATCGGGCAGGAAGTCGTCGGCAATCGAGCCAACGCTACCATACGAGGCATCAAGAATTTCTTGCTTATTGATTGCGTAGGCAACCGCTTGACGAACCCGCACATCGTCAAATGGCTTATTGTTGAGGTTCAACGACAAGTAGGCAATGTTGAATGGAGTCAAATCAACCACTTGCAGCTCAGCGCTTGAGGCAATCGTATCGCGACTATCAGCATTTAAGTTAATCGTGAAGTCGATTGTACCAGCTTCGAGCTCGGCTAAACGTTGGGGAGCTTCAGGGATAAAGCGCACCACAACGCCTGGCATTTTGGCCTTTTCGCCCCAATACTCTTCGTTGCGCACCAAGGTAATGCTTTCACCTGGATTCCAGCGCTCGAATTTGAAAGGCCCAGTGCCAACGCCACCAACTTCAGGTGAGCCATAATCGCCCTTGGCTGCCTTCACCGCTTCGGGCGAAGAAATGCCAAAGTATGAAGCGGCAAAGTAGCTTGGCAACAACGGCACAGGTCGAGTCAACACAAACTTAACCGTGGTTGGGTCAACTGCCACAATGTCCTTGAAAGAGCTGTTGGCATCGCCAGCATAGCCACCAAAGATATCAGGCACGATGTTGTATTGCTTGCCTTCGGCGCGGAAGCCAAACTCAAAATCTGGCACAAACAAGCGTTGGAAGTTGAAAACAACTGCATCAGCGTTGAAGTCGGTGCCATCGGAGAACTTGACCCCTTCGCGTAGGGTGAACGTCCATTCGGTCGAGTCGGCGTTGGCTTCCCACTTAGTTGCCAATTCTGGCACCACATCCAACGTACCAGGCTTGAAGCCCAGCAACGATTCTTGAATCTGACGGGTTACGATCAATGCCGTGCCGGTGGTCGTATCCATCGAATCGAGTGAATCGGGTTCGCCAGAGCCACCGAATACCAGGTAGTCATCGGCGGTACCAGTGGTTGGGGCTTCTTCGGTTGCAGCAGCGGCTTCAGTTGGTGTGGCTGCGGCGGTGGCATCTGTAGGAGCGGTAGTTGGGGCGGTGGTGGGTTCGCCACCAGTAGCAGGAGTTTGGCCAACGGTGGCAGTTGGGGCTGTGCTTGCGCCACAGGCAGCTATCAGCGGTATCATCAATACCAGCAGCAATAGCCAACCAATCGAACGCTTACCGGGTTTACGGAAAGACATGACACCTCCTTAAGCTATGCGTTCCTAAGATAGTCTTACACTCGTCATCTCCACTGATACAGAGCGGTGCGGTTCTCGTATTATAGGGCAAAATCCATGTGGGGTAAAATCTCGTTAACTTATTTGGTATCAGTCAGGTCATTATCGGGCGCACAATCTGGCTGTAAGCTCGTAATTATAGATCCAAAAGCCCTTCATCAAGCGCTTGACGAAGGGCTTCAAAAATTATAGTGCTCATTCCTTATTCGTGGCGCAAGGCATCGATCGGGTTAAGTTTCGCGGCTCGTTGGGCTGGGTAAATCCCGAAGAACAAGCCAACTCCTAGCGAGAAGCCGATTGCCACGCCCACGGTTTGCAGATCAATTGGTGCATCGAGCACACCTAACTGGGTGACAACAATTGGAATAATGCTGCCCAGCATCAGGCCAATCATGCCACCAGTCATACTTAGAACAGCGGCCTCGACCACAAATTGCATCAAAATATGATGGCTGCGGGCGCCCACAGCCTTGCGCAAGCCAATTTCACGGGTACGTTCGGTCACACTCACCAACATAATATTCATAATCCCAATCCCGCCGACCAGTAGTGAAATGCCCGCAACTGCCGCCAAAAAGAGCGTCATCATCGACGTGATTGAGCTGAGCGTACCCAAAATTTCAGCTTGATTGATCACATTAAAATCATCAGCGCTGCCATCGAATTTCAAATGATGCCGTTCACGCAGCAGCATGCTGACCCGCGATTGCAAGGCATCAAGATCGCTGGCGTTAATCGCCGAGAGCGTAATCGAGCCAACCCGATAGCCATTACCATCAGGCGTGCGAGCATTAAACAAGCGCTTTTGAGCAGTTGTAATTGGAATGTAGGCTCGATCGTCTTCCGAGCCAAAAGCGCTGCCGCCTTGGGGTGTTAGTATGCCAACCACGCGCAAACTTTGGTTGTTGATCCGCACCGTTTGGCCCAAGGCTTGTCCATTGCCAAACAAATCTTTGGCCAAGGTCGATCCCAAGACGATCACGGTATTTGCGCCTTGCAAATGTTCTTCGCTAATAAAACTGCCTTGCTGCATGGTCAAATTATTAACCACTTGGAAGGCTGGTGTTATACCAACGATCGAGGCACTTTTATCAGCCGATTTGGCCACAATTTGGGCGTTCGAGCTTAGTTGTGGCGCAACGCCAATCACTGGCAATTGTAGGGCTTCAATCGCCTTGGCATCGTCCATGGTCAAGTTTTGGGCAGCAGTCGCGTTGCCAGGCCCACGATTTTGCGAGCCAGCCGAAATTGTCAGTACGTTGGTGCCAATCGCCTCAATTTCGCCAGTAATCGAGGCACTCGCGCCGTTGCCAAGCGCCAACAGCGAAACCACCGAGGCCACCCCAATAATCACGCCCAACATGGTCAGCAATGAGCGCACTTTATTGGCCAAGAGGCTGCCGAAGGAAATTCGCACCACTTCCCAGAGGCTACCAAGACCGCTCGAATTGGCCTCAATTGGCTGAAATAAAATGTTGTCGCTGGCAGCGCGAACTGGTTCGGTGGTGGCATGCACATCAAGCGTTGTCATGGTTGCTTCCTTTAATTACGCTGATCGCCGATTAACTGGCCATCACGCATGGTCAGCACCCGCGCCGCATAGGCCGCCACATCGGGTTCGTGGGTCACCAACACGACTGTAATCCCTTGCTCCTGATTCAAGCGCCGGAGCAATTCCATAATTTCGATGCTGGTTTTGCTATCTAACGCGCCAGTTGGCTCGTCGGCTAGAATCACCGAGGGGCTGCCAGCCAAAGCGCGGGCAATCGCTACCCGTTGTTGTTGGCCACCGCTCAATTCGTTGGGGCGGTGATCAACACGCTGGCCCATGCCCACTAGATTCAGCGCAGCCAAAGCGCGGCGTTGGCGTTCAGACCCCGAAACACCACGATAAATCATGGGCATTTCGACGTTGCGCAAGGCCGATTGGCGCGGTAATAAATTGTATTGTTGAAAAATAAAGCCCAGTTTTTGCCCGCGCACCAGCGCCAAATCGTTGCTCGAAAGCTGATCAACCGCCACACCATCGAGCACATAATTGCCTGATGTTGGGGTATCCAAACAGCCAATCAAGTTCATAACTGTGCTTTTGCCGCTACCACTTGGCCCCATAATTGCCACAAAATCGCCTTTAGCAATTGTGAAGCTTACGCCTTGCAAGGCCGCCACCAGCACATCGCCCATTTGGTAGGTTTTGTGAATATCGCTCAAACTGATCATTAGCGGCCCCCGCCGAACAGACCACGGCTGCCACTATCCGATGCGGCGGTTGGCACGGCAATAATCGTATCGCCGTCGTTCAAGCCGCTCAGCACCTCAGTAAACGAGCCATCGCTAATCCCAGTCACAACATCGACTTCGCGCACACCTGCGCCATCGGGCACTTGCACCGCGCGACCACTGCCCTTGGGCAACAAAGCCGAATTTGGCACCAGCAACACATCGCTTTTTTCGCTGAGAATAATGTTGGTGTTGACGGTCATGCCAACTTTGACAATTGGATCATTGCCGGGCACGCTAATTTTGACCCGATAAATCACCACCCCATTGGAGACTTCGGCGACTGGCGAGATATAGCTGACCGTGCCTTCGGTACTCCACGCATCAAGCGCATCGATCGTTAATTCAACTTTTTGATTTAATGCCACTAAGGCTACATCGGTTTCGCTCAAGTTGAGTTCAACATAGAGGTTGCTACGATCGAGAATATGCATGACAACGCCGCTCGACGGGCCGCCAGGCACAATCGCAACCGAGGTAATTACGCCAGCAAATGGCGCGCGCAAGCTTGCACTATCCCGTTGCAATTGAGCTTGTTTCAACGATTGTTCGCTCTGGGCAACCGTAGCCTCTTGAATTGATAAATCGGTATCAGTTGGCGGCGCGGTTAATTTATCGAGGTTGGCTTTGGCTTGATCAACATTGGCTTGAGCGGCAGCCACATCAGCAGCAGTGCCACCTTGGGTCAATTTACGCAAATTAGCCCGTGCTTGGTCGAGGTTGGCCTGGGCCGCCGCCACATCATCGGCTGTACCACCTTGCTTGAGTTTATCCAAGTTGGCCTTGGCTTGGTCGAGCGCAGCCTCTGCTTGAGTAATTTCGAGTGCGGTTGCACCTTTCAGTACCGTTTGCAATTGCACTTCGGCATCGCGCAGCTTGGCTTCGGCATTGGCAATATCCAAGCCTTCTTGGGTAACCGCGTTGTCGTAGGCCAATTGGGCAGCGTTGAGTTTGGTTTGGGCATCTTGCTCATCGCGCTGGGCGTTGGTATAGCGATCAACATCATTTTGATAGCCAGCATCATCAGGCTTTTTCTTCCAATTGCCATCAGCATCGTGAGTTTCCCAATAGATTTGGCTCAGGCTGGTTTGGGCGTTGCGTACCGCATTGGCCGCCGTATCACGATCAAGCGAGGCTTGATTTTTGGCCTTCGACGAATCAGATTTGACCTGCTCTAAGCTCGATTTGGCTTGATCAAGCGTCGTTTGAGCACTTGATACTTTTTCAGGTTTTGGCCCAGCCCGCAGATCATCGAGTTTGGCTTGGGCAGAGCGCACCGAGGCTTCAGCATTGGCCAAATCAGCAGGCGTGGCGGTGCCATTTTTGGCCTTGCGCAATTGGGCTTCAGCGTTGGCGACGCTGGCTTGCGCTGAGGCAATATCAGCAGCGGTGGTGTTGCCAGTCACGGTCTTTTGCAAATTAGCCTTAGCATTATCGACACCAGCTTGCGAAGCTGCCAAATCTTCAGGCCGCGCATTGCCCTCTTGGGTTTGGCGCAAACGGGCTTCGGCGCTTTGCAAATTGGCTTCGGCTGAAAGCACACTTAATGCCAAATTCCGATCATCAAGCTCAGCCAAAATCTGGCCTGCAACCACAGTTTGGCCTTCACTAACCAAAACCGTGCTCACAATCCCAGTTGTTTGGAAGGTCAAATCAAGGCTCTGTTTGGGATTAATCGTTCCACTACCAAGCACCGAGGAAACCAAACGGCCACGCTGGATGGTCGTAGTAGTGCTGGCTGAAACAGTCGCAGAATCATCGCCGCCAAACACAAACGGCAGTAATACGAGCGCTAATAAAACCGCGCCGCCAATGATAAACCATTTATAACCACGTTTTTTCGGTTGTGCTGAGCTTGATTCAGCCATGGGAAGTCTCCTTGCTGGACAATTGCTGGCGATACTGAATAGCTGCATGATCAGCATTGATCTGGGTTACGCTTGGCCACGGACACGAGTTAGTGCAGTCGTGCTCAGCGTATGGATTAGTTAATTGCGATAGTTTTTTTGAATGACGCGCTTTTGGATGGTTGCATAACCTAGCTCTTAGCGGGGAATGGACTACGAGCCTTGGCGCAACCTAGGCAAGCTCAAATGGCTGGACAAGCCCAACAAAATCATCACGCAGCAGCATTGTATATCATCAGGAGTACCCTAGACCTACCAGTAGATATTACCCAACTATTACCGTTGATTGCCGCGCAGGCCAATCAAGCATTGATCGGCAATTACAGTTCGATTATGCTGATTCAATTGGTGTTATAAGCTTAATATATAATTATTATGTCAATATAAAACTTAACATGGTCTTGGCGAGCATGGCGCGATCTTTCATACAATTACCGGCATGAATCGATTCCGTAGCATAGCAATGAGGAAGTCTACATGCAATCAATCCAGTACACTATTAGCCCAGCGCTGAACAACCAAAGCTTAAATCACTTATTTGAGGCGGCATGGCCCGATCATAGCGACTGTGATTTTCAGCCGATTCTGAGCCGTAGCCTTGCCTATCTCTGTGCATGGGACGATACGGCGTTGATCGGCTTTGTCAACCTCGCATGGGATGGTGGCATCCACGCGTTTCTGCTCGATACCACCGTACATCCAGCCTATCGCCGACGCGGGATTGGCCAAAGTTTGGTGCGTCAAGCCTGCGCAACAGCCCGTGATCATGGAATTACATGGGTGCATGTCGATTTTGAGGATCAGCTTGCTGACTTTTATTATGGTTGTGGCTTTCAGTCCAGCGGGGCAGGGGTTTTGAATCTCACGAATCGCTAAACGATGGTTTTTTTGCGAGCTTGAGCTGGCGGCGCAAGCACAGAACGACGCCAGCGAGCTTGATTAAGGTACAGGCTATTGCACCTCAAGCGGCAATTGCGAGCCGCCAAATGTCGATACCGAATAAGTTCCAGAATCGGTGGAGATCGGAACAATCAAGGTTCCTTCGCAACGGTTAGCATAGCAGCTCAGTTCTGCAATGTCCGAGCCATTGAGTGCAAGCGGAAAAGATCGTGCCGATTCGTTGTACAGCCCACCACTACAACGGATGTAACCACCTGAGCCAACCACATTAACCGAGCCACCAGCCACGACGCTGGATGGGTTCAAGGTCTGCAAGGTTGGGGGAATTAGGGTGGCGGTTTCGTTAGCGGAACAGCCAGTGACCGCTGGCTCCGCCGAACCATGCACTACCGCCGGCAGAAAAACAATTCGCGGCAGCATGCGCACTTGCTGAATCTGAATTGTGAATTGTGACCCGCCTTCGGTGCTAAGTATGTGTGTACCAAGCGCCGCCTCGGCAGGAATCGTGATCGAAGTCTGACAATGATTGCTATAGCAGCCCAATTGCCCAATCTGTTGCCCATCAAATGTTAGGTCGAACGAGCGAGCTGATTCATTATAGAGGCCGCCGCTGCAATGGATGTAACCACCAAAGCCGCTAACTTCGACCGCATCACCTGGATAGGAATTGGTTGGGGCGACCGCCTGCAAGGTCGGCCAGATCAGATCTTCGGTCTCGCCAGGTGGGCAATTTGCTTGCGTTTGCTGCGAGGTTGCGGCAGGGCTAAATTCGCTGGTTGCGCGGGCAGCTGGCACAAGCATAAATGCACCCAACAGCGCGACCACTACGCCGAACATCCATAATCGCATCAATGGGCGGCCAATTAACGCTATCGTGTTCATGAACATCCTCCTTAAAAAAGCATTTTGGTTTTACGGCGTTGGTGTTGGTAGCGGCAGACTGGTCGGTGTTGGTGTCGGCGACAATGTGGCCGGAACCGGAACACTTGTGGGAGTCTGAGTCGCTACTGGCGTACCAATCGCGGTCAGCGGCGGCAGCGGATTCTCGGTTGGTGTCGAAGTCATACCAACGCCAATGGTCTGAGTCGCTATTGGCGGCGGGATGGTCGGCGGCACCAGCGTAGTTATTGCTGTGGGCAGCGGTAATTCCGTTGGCCCCGGACTGGTCGGCGGCACCCTTGTTGGTCTATCAGGCGTTGGAACGGAATCCGCAGTTGGCGATGGAACTTCGGTCGGCGATGAAAACTCAGGTGTTGGCGTGGCTGATGGATACTCTTCAGGAACTTCCGGTGAAACTATTGGACGTTCGGTTAGCAATGGGATCACCGTCGCCAGCGGTGACGGTGACATAACTGGCGGCACTGGTGAAATCGATGGCGGGACTGTTGCTGGCTTTTGGGTTGGGATGGAACTGCTGGGCGTGGGCAATGGCTGCGCCAGCGTTGTTGGCACATTGACTGCTGTCTGAGTAGCTAGCGAGGGCAGCGCACCAGTTGGCGTTGCAGCAAACGGCGAGTTTGTACCAGTCTGAGTATCTCCAGCGAAGAGCGTCGGAGTTGGCGAAGGCTGACTCTGGGCAATTGCTGGCGACGCAGTAACAGGAGTCGCCACATCTTGAGCCAAAATGGGTTGTTTGTTGGCCTGAGGTAGATTCATGTGCCCAAGCCCAAACCATAAAAGCAGCAGAGCTAGCGCGGCCAAACCCACTTGGAGCCGACGATCATGCCAGAAACCAGCTGATTTGGGCGTCTGGCCAGTAATAGCTGAACGAATCGTGGTGAGGGTCGCTACTGGCGGGCGGGCCTCGGTACGAACCAGCAGATCAAAGTAGTGCTCGGTTTGAGTTTCCAATTCAGTCAGCAATGAACTACACATGGGACAAGTCGCCAGATGCGCCTCGAATGCAGCAGCCTCTGCCAGCGTAATTACCGCACCTTGAGCCAAAAAGATTTTGATATCAGCGCATTTCACAAGTCAATCTCCCTGTTATACAGGTTGCGGAAGCGATGGCGAGCACGGTGCAGGCGCACCCGAACGGTTGAGACATTTTCGCTCAGGAGTTCGGCGATCTCATTGGGAGTAAGGCCAACGCAATGGGCCATAACCAGCAGTTCGGCCTCACGTTGATTGAGCTGAACTAAGCAATCGCGCACATCCTGCGCGGTTGCAACAGCATGTTCATGCGATGGAGTGCTGGTCTGAAATGGCAGCCAGCGCCAGCGGCGTTTGCGTCGCAGCATATCAATCACCAGATTCCCACCGATTCGACACAGCCATGCATACGGGTAATTCGGCAAGTCTTGGCTGCGCAGGGCAACAATCGCCCGGGCAAACGTTTCTTGCAACAAATCAGCCGCCTGCTCCTCATCGCCAACTAGCCGCACGAGATAGCGAAATATCGCGAGGTTATATTGATCAAACCACTCGGCCAGACGTTCCCGCACGGCGGCCTCGGCCAGAGGCACTGAGTCAATCACCATACACGATCCTTACATCCAGAATCAAAAGAACTGCCTTTAAAGACGAACAAACCATAGCTAGCATTTCATCGTATGAAACGAATTTCAAAAATTGCTCAAAAAAGCTAAATTCACCGCCACAACGGGCTAGATTTTAATCAACCAAGGTTGGGGAAAGCCGCTCACCCCAACCCCTCTGCCGTGGCGCGGGCGAGGAGCTTAATCCTGTGGTTTTAGTCTGATTTGTGTGGAATCAACGGATGCTACTCCTCGCCTACATGTGGTGGGATCGAGGGCTGGGAGGTGAGGAAACGGTGCACTATCGCCCATTGGTAAAAACCTACCCTTGATAAGGAGGGGGTTGGGCGTGAGGAGACGCAAAACCGCTGGACATTAACAAGAACGGTTAAACCTTGTATGGCAAGCTAAGCGACTTGACATAGCTTAATGCCAGTGCTATCCTAGCCCAAAATTCTGTGTAGCAGAATTATATCCTTGTAAAACTAATAATTACAGCAAACAGTGAGGAATCGATGGATAAGCACATCAAAACCATCGCCCAACTTAATCGGCTTGTACATGAACCAGTTCGCTTACAAGTGATGAGCTATCTTGCTACCGTTGATGAAGCAGATTTTCTGTATCTGATGAATGAACTTGAGCTAACCCAAGGCAATCTTGGCTCGCACATGAGCAAACTTGAGGCTGAGGGCTATATCTCAGTCACCAAAGAATTTGTGGCCCGCCGCCCACGCACGAGCTATCGGCTCACATCCGATGGCAAGGTGGCGATCAAACAATATTGGCGGCTAATGCGCGCGATCGCTGGCGATGTAAACGATTAAACACAAAAAAGGCCTTGAGCAATTGCCCAAGGCCTTTTGATTACGGTTTAGAAATTATTGACCAACAGCTCGGCTAGGAGCAAACGCTGGCAAACAACCATTGAATGGATAGTGATGCGATTCACCATAGCCAATCAATGAGTTACCAATCAACGTCCCGTTGATCTGGCCATTGTCGAAGGTTACATCAGCGAATGGAGCCAAGATTGTACCTTTGATGCCAATCCCTGCCAACTTGAAGCTGGTGGCTTGGTAGAAGTTGTAAACAATCTTGGTTTGGTCAACATTGGTCAAGAAGGTTTCAAAATTTTGCATTTGATTGTTCGTACCAGTAATGTTGACTAAGACGGTTGCGCTAGCAGGAACATTGACGTGCAAGCCATTGGCTTGGTTCAATTTTGCACCATCAACCGTAAAG
This sequence comes from uncultured Chloroflexia bacterium, assembly GCA_963767035.1. GTDB lineage: Bacteria > Chloroflexota > Chloroflexia > Chloroflexales > Herpetosiphonaceae > Herpetosiphon. The sequence goes on from CAVYBW010000001.1 coordinate 886,302, forward strand.
ATATTTACGCTTGCGTTGGTTCCAGTCAACTTGACTGCCCCATATTCATAGACAGTCGTGCCGTTGGCGCTCAATGCACCCCAAGCTTGCGAGCGATCGCGCAAGAAGCTTTGCTCGTTGGTAAAGTTGATTGGTTGACCTTGGCGCACCGTGCCATTGAGCACGCTGACACTATTCAATGATTTGGTGGTGCCATACACCACGTTACCGTTGTAGACCGAACCATTAGTGTAGGTCAATGAACCACCAGCAACTAAATCGTCGCGCGTCCCATTTGAATTGGTCAAGCGCACACCAACCCCAAAGTTTTGGAAGTTGATATTGCCACCAGCAGCGACCCGACCTTCAATATCGGTGTTGCTTTGGGTGATGTTGCCAAAGGTAAAGACATTGAAATCGCCAGCAGTGCCTAACCCTTGTGGTACACATTGGTTACCTGGTACAGGAGTACTGGTTGGTACAGGAGTACTAGTCGCGGTTGGCAACGGCGTGTTGGTTGCGGTTGGCAACGGTGTGTTGGTTGCGGTTGGCAACGGTGTGTTGGTTGCGGTTGGCAACGGCGTGTTGGTTGCGGTTGGCAACGGCGTGTTGGTTGCGGTTGGCAACGGCGTGTTGGTTGCGGTTGGCAACGGCGTGTTGGTTGCGGTTGGCAACGGCGTGTTGGTTGCGGTTGGCAACGGCGTGTTGGTTGCGGTTGGCAACGGTGTGTTGGTTGCCGTTGGCAATGGCGTGTTGGTTGCCGTTGGCAATGGCGTGTTGGTCGCGGTTGGTTCGGCGGTTGGCGTGCTGCGACGAATGCTGAAATTGACAGCTACAGGCTCACAGCGAATTGCCAATGATTCACCAAACAAACCAACATAGGTTGCGCTCAGGCGATAATCGCCTTCGGGCTTGGTACTCGAATCCCAACCATTCGGCTGGGTGCCATTGTTACCCATGAAATAGTAAGGTGAGTTCACATCGGTGTAACCAGTGGTTTGGGCACCAGTCAAAGCAAACTCAACTTTTTGCGGCAACGCACCAGTAACTTCGGCCTGAATATTCAAAATGCCAGTTACCAATTGGTTGTTGCTCACACCGCTCAAGCGGCTAATTTGGCCTTGGGCACAAACTTCTTGCACTGGCGGAGCACAATAGTTGGTGTTGGGGAAACGGGTTGAAAGCAAACGGTCGCCATAGCGCTGACCAACCAGTGATTGCAAAACTGGCCCACGGAAAATATCCAGTTGGGCTTTGCAGTCAGGAATTTTAACATTCAGGTCAATCGTTTGCCGTGGCGCAACGGTATACAACGTGTAATCAAACAATTGTTGGTTGCCAATCCGATCATCAAACATGCTGTAGGAGGCAATCCCAACTTGAAAGGCACAATTGTATGAGCTATTGTAAACAGCTCCGGCGGTATTGGAAGTAAACCAGCCATATAACGAGCGAGTAGTAAGTGGATCACAGGTTGGCGGAGTTGCGGTTACCACAGCAGCAGCCACTGGCGTAGAGACCGATTCCACCACACGCACCGTAGCTTGGACTGCTAACGGTGATTTGGTGGGAGTTTGGCGTGGGCTGGCAGCCCAAACGCTAAAGGGAACCCCAAGCACCGCCACCAGCAACACGGCTAACCAAACGACACGTTGCTTCATAAACCATCCTCAATAATAGAAGTACTACAAAAAATAATGACCTTCGTATCATAATATAGCCGTGTGGTTAATCAAGGTGGAGATTTGTTTTTATTATGTGTGAATATCGCAACATGTTTTTTAGTGTGGTACTAGGACTTTCAGTTTATGCGCTTTTCATGCTTGTAGATGTTAATTCATTAAAATTTTAATGTCTATAATGCACACTAATCTAAATATTTATTAAAATAGCTAGTATTTTACGTCAAATAGCAGTTTCTTTTGCCAATGAAAAAAGAAAAACCTGCCTATTAGCAGGTTTTGAACGTGTGGCGGCTAACATTATTGCGCAGCCTGCGCTGCTTGCAATGCGGCAGATAAACTCAAAGCCTCGGTTGGCTCAAGCTGGGCTAAGCCGGTTTGGGCTAGCCATTGTTGCTCGGCAACACTTTGATGCAAGCCCCGTTCTTGGCGAATCTGTTGCGCAGTTGCCAATAATTGCGCGGCCAGCGCTGGTTGCGCTTCAGCCAATACCGCTGCACTATGCTGTAACAACATCAGATCAAAGCGGCGTAGTTCACTGTTTAACGCTGTTGCTAGCATGTATTGTGCTTGGCGTTGCATCGCAGTCTGATCATTGGTTGCAATCGCTAAACTAGTTGCCAAAACTGCATAACGTAATTTTAATTCTTGACTCAATGATTCAATTGGTTCAATTTTTTGTAAATATTCGCTAGCTTGAGTATAATCAGCGGTTGTAATTAATACTGAAATTTGTTCAAGCCAACTGCGCTGCACTCCTTCTTGATTGCCAACTCCACGCCAGCCTCGCTCTGACTCACGAAAATGCAATTCAGCTTGGGCATAGTCGGCTTGTTCAGCTGCTGATATGCCCCGTGCATAGCGAATATAGGCCAAACTATCGTGATCACCGATTGCATAAGCGTTGATAAAAGCTTGCTCAAACCATTGCTCAGCCTCAGCATAACGCCCTTGATCAACCGCTACCAAACCTAGATTAATTTGGGTTAGAAACATATCCCACGTTTGATTAATCTGTTGTTTGAGCGCTAGCGCTTGCTCAAAATAGGCTTGGGCGGTTGCTAATTGATTGCGTTCTTGGGCTAATGTGCCAAGATTATGCAGCATCAAAATTTCGCGCTGTTGATTGCCAACTGTGCGCGCTAAAGCCAAGGCTGCTTCAAACGCCAATTGCGAATCGTTCAAACGGCCAAGTGTGCCATACAAGACTGCCAAGTTACCAATTGCGCTAATTTCGTCGTGCGGTAAGCCAAGCTCTTGCCACAAACGCCGTGCTTCGACTAAATAATGCTCAGCTTCACTAAACCGAATCAAACTAATTAATAAACCGCCTAAACCAGTGGCAATTCGGGCAATTGCACTTAAATCGCTACGATTGGAGTGTTGATAGCTTTGCTCTAGCCACGATACCGCCTCACGATAGGCACTGGTGCGGTACCAATAATAATAGAGATTGCCAGCAATTTTCTGAGCCAGTAAACCATCGCTGCTTTCAAGCGACCAAACCATAGCTTGGCGAATATTATGAATCTCGCCACGTAATTGTTCAATCCATTTTGCACCATCGGCTCCACGAATATGCTGATGAACCGACTCGCTCAGCGCTTGGTAATACAAGGCATGTCGTTCTTGTAAATAATATAAACGGCCTGTTTTTTGCAATTGCTCCAGCGCATATTCGCGCACTGCATCAATCATAATAAAGCGCGGTTTTTGGCCCGGTAGTTGTTCAGTTTGCAACAAATGGCGATCAATCAGCGCATTCAGGCTCGTTTCAAAGGCCATGCCATCGACTAAACCAACTTGTTTAATCGTTTCAACGGTTGCACCACCAGCAAACACGCCCAACTGGGCAAAAATATCTTTGGCATCGGCGGGCAACATGCTCACACTCCACGCCAGCACTGGTTTGATAATCGCTTGCCGCGTTGATTGCTTGGGGTTAATGCCGCCATCGAAAGATGATTGCGCACGAAAAACAGCAAATCTTGGGGGGTGAGCGAGGCACTATGGGCCGCGATTAACTCAATCGCCAACGGCAAACCTTGCACCAAGCGACAAATATCAACCAAGGCTCCGGCATTATCGGCGCTCAAGCGAAACCGTGACTGGCGCGTGCGCATGCGATCAACGAATAAGCCAATCGCGCTGTGTTGCTCCAACTCTTCAAGCCGGTACTCTTCACCAAGCTCGGGATACTGCAACGCCGGAACCATAATCGCCGTTTCACCGGCAATTTCAAGCGCTTGCTGGCTGGTTATCAAACAGGTTAGGTTTGGCACCCGTTGCAACAATTCCAACAATTCACCAGCAGCGCCAGCAACTTGCTCAAAATTATCAAGAATTAACAGAATTTGTTTATCGGCGAGAGCTAAAACCAACGATTCTAAAATTGCTTCATGCTGCGATTCTTCAACGCCCAAGGTAGCTGCAATCGTTGGCAGCACAAATTGGGCTTGCGAAACTGGGGCAAGCGCTACGAAATAGCGCCCATCGCGAAAAATTTCGCCCACTTGCTCAGCAACTTCTAAACTCAGACGGGTTTTGCCAGCCCCACTTTGGCCATATAATGTTACCAAGCGTGATTGGGCATCCAACAATAGGTCGAGCACTAAGGTGCGAGCACGGGTGCGACCAATCAGGCGCGTGGCATATTGGGGCAGTTGTGATGGTAATAATGGCATAACAAAACCTCATCACCGCGAAAAATGCAGTAAAGGTTTACTGTAATGATTCATTCGCCAGTTAGCAAGGTTGATTCATGTCCCTCAATCGGGCTATCTTTTAAAATAGGGCGAGCCAACAAATCACCCATAAAATTCCCCCAAGCGGCGTATGCAACTATGCTAAGGTGGGATAGGTCAAAATAGGTTAGCCTATGTCAGTGATAACAAAAGCCATGGTGCTGATACCACATTCGTATACAACCCGCAGTTCAATTATCACCCTCGATGGTGATGGTATTATCGTGATCAAAATTCGGCCAGGGGTGCAAGAAACCGTTGAGGATGCCGAGGAAAATCTCGCTGCGGTCGATCTATTGGCGAACGGTATTCGGCGGCCACGCTTGCTCGATTTACGGGAGGCGTTGCCAATCTCGCGTGAGGTGCGGCGTTTTTATATGCAACCTGAAACTCGCAACAGCGCCACAATTGTAGCGCTGTTGGTCGATTCGACATTAAGCCGCGTGATTGCCAATTTGATTATTGGGTTAACTGGCAATAGCCGCGCTGTACAAGTGTTCAGTGATGAGCAAACTGCCCGTCAATGGTTACGTCAAGCTAGTGTTAATTAATTCTGGCTACGTTCGATTTGAGCCACAAAATCATCAAATGAACTCTTGCCCGAAATCGTAATCCGATTCCAGATCAGCGGATCATCGTTGGCAGTGTCGGTGGTTTGGCGGGTCGTCGTGGCGCTACGATAGCCCGCCTCGCGCACTAGCTCTACGGTCAGGGCATTGTAACGGCCATATGGGTAGCAAAAATGCTCAATCGCCAACCCCAAATGTGCTTCTAGCTCCCACTTACTATGCGCAATCTCAATCCATTGGGCTTCACGATCAAGCGTGCCTAGATCAGGGTGTACCCGCGTATGCGAGCCAATCGTGACCAACGGCGATTGACTTAGCTCTTGTAGTTGTTCCCAACTGACATAGGCTGGCTCGCCAACCAAGGCCGAAGGAATATAAGCGGTTATCGGTACATTCAAACTTTGAGCAATCGGAAAGGCCTGCTCATACAAATCGCGGTAGCCATCATCAATTGTAATCACCACCGGATGTTCGGGTAAACTGCTTTCACCTCGTTGCGCCGCCAGCACCATATCCAAAGTCACCACATGAAAATTATGGCTTTGCAGATATTCGAGCTGGCGTTTGAACTCGGCTGGTGACACCGATAAGCTGTCGCGCAATCGATCAGCCGGATTCGGGTTTTGCGAAATATAGTGATAGGTCAACATGGTCACATGCAATGGTTGGTATTCCCATGGCCGCAAATGATAGCGCCATTCCAAGGCATGCTGGCCCACATTGCCCATCTCAACTTGCCAGCCAACAGGATTACTCGGGGTATAAGTCAGGCTGCGGCGTTCAAACAATTGCACCAAAACTTCGCGCTCAACCCCATCAACCAAGCTTTGGGTCCAAAAGGCAGGACTAATTGGCCGCCCAAACACATATAAAGCCTCACGCGCTTGGGCTTGGACGTAATTCCACATCACTGCGGGCACGGTTTGACCAGTAATTTCATCGCGCTGGCTGCCGCTAGTTTCAGGGTAACGCTCAGCCAAACTTGGGTCAGACCACACTTGCACACCCTCAGGCTCATGAGTCAGCCAATTGGTCACTGGTTGGCCGCGTAAATCAGCTCCAGCTTGACCGTTCAAGGTCAGAAATTCCGCCCAATCCCGGTAGCGCGGTGCACGATTAGCTAGCACCGCATCGCCAGCAACCGGTTGCTCCGAGCCACAACCGCCAGTCGCACACTGCTCATGCCAAGCCTGATTGCCAATTTGCAAGCGCCCAGTCACCAGCTCAATCACCAACAAACCATTGCTGATGTACCACGGCGATTTTGGTGCAAGGCTTGGATCGCTAATTTCCATACGGGCTTTGGCGTAGTAGCGCACCCAACGCAATTGGCGTGGGCTTTCGGCATAGCGCTCTTGGGTTTGCCACAACCGCTGCGGCCCCCACAGCCACGATTGCTCAGCGCTGCGCTGTCCATCGGTCGCTTGCCAAAGCTGCTCAAAGGCCCGATCTTCGCCTAAAATAATCCGTGCCGCTGTGCTTTGAGGCAGCAACAACGGCACAACGACCAACAACCCTAGCCAAACTCTTAGGGTTTTTGCCAATCTAAAGCCCATGCAACCTCTCGATCGATGTGGTCGCGCCAAAAGGCCCAGGCATGGCCTTGCGGATATTCGCTGTAGTTGAGCTCCACACCAGCCCCAACCAGAATATCGCGCAACGTCCGATTGCCTTCTAGGAAATTGCATTCATCGCCAGTAACCGGGCCGCCAATACATGTCTCATATGTACCAACGACGGTCACAATCCGCGCATTAACTGGTGGCTGAATTGACATCAGCGTCAGCAAACGGCCATTCTGGCGTGAAACAAAGCCCGATTGATTGACCACACCGCCAAATATCTCAGGATATTGTAAGGCCAAATAGAGCGAAATCAAGCCACCATATGAATCGCCGACCACAATTCGTTGCTTGGGATCATTAATCGTGCTGTACTTGCTATCGATCATTGGCACCAATTCGGTCGCGAAAAATTCGCTATAGGCATCGTTGAGGTCATAATCGCGTTGGCGGCCTTGCTCGCGGCTTGGCTTGACAAACACAGCAATCAATGGCGGCAAAATTTGGTCAGCAATCGCATTATCCAAAATCGTTGGCGTAAAGGCATAGTTTTGGTAATCATCGCCATCTTGGAAGTAAACGCTAGGATATTGCTGCGCTGGATCGTAATTGGCTGGCAAATAAACATGCAATTGATGGGTGGTTTTGCTAATTTCCGTATAGTAATTGCCCAAACTTTCCACGGTTCCCTTGGGCACGTCGCTGCGCGAAATAATTTCGGTTGGCGTGACATATTCGGGCATGCGCAACTCAGAATTTAGCCCCATGCTGCTTGGTACCACAGTTGTGTTGCGTGGATCGTTGATCAAACCGCCGCCACCGCCAACGCCAAAGCGATAATCGATCCGCGCAGTTGGGCTGATCGTTTGCACCAAGCCCCACCAGTTGGTTGTGCCAAGTCGTTGCATCGGAATTGTCTGAAACCAATTAGTCATATCACTTGATAATTCCATGCGTGGAGCATCTTTTTCGACCATAAACAAGGCTTGATCGCCTTGGGTCAGGGGACTAGCTGGAAACATCGCATTAAAATCGTTGATCAATTTGAGCTGTTCAGCTTGATCATCGGTTTTGGCCAATTGGTCACGGAGTTGATTAAAGCTAGTGATCGGTTGGCTGGGATCATAATTGACCGCCGCCCCGCCACAACTTGCCAAAAGCACACTTAATACTAAAAATAAGCCAATAAATCGCTGCATAATTTAATCCTTTGGTTGATTGGAAGGTTGGATGATTTGACGCACTTTGGCCCAAGCCCAAGTTCGCCGACGCAATTCAGCTTGATCAATCGTCTGCTGCCGCCATTGCCAAACTGCCGCCAAACTGCGTTGCAGGCCAGCAAATGTGATTAAGCGCCGATACCAACGATTGAAGCGCTGACTATAGGCCAAGCGAAAAAATTGGGCGCGCGCTTGTTGCAAGGCCAAAAACGAGCGTACCCGAAATTGGCTTGAACTCGCCCCGCCATGGTGAATTACGGTTGCTTGCGGTGCTTGCCAAATGGCCCAGCCAGCTTGGCGAATGCGCCAGCAAAGCTCAACTTCTTCGGCATACAGCCAAAAATCTTCGTTGAACAGGCCAACTTCGGCTAAGGTTTCAGCCCGTACCACCATCGCCGCGCCTAATGGATGCTCAATCGCAAAGGCTTCGTCGCCGCCATCTTGCGGATAACGCCCGTTCAGCGGGTGATGATAGAGCCGCCCAAAACCCGGCCCACGCGGCGGATACAGATCAAATAGGCTCATCAACAAGGTCGGGAAGCGAAAAGCTGCGACTTGAAACGAGTCGTCGGGGTAACGCAAGCGCGGCGCAACCATACCAACCCGCGAATGTTGCGCCAAAAAAGCTACCAGTGCTTCCAAGGCTCCGCTGGTTAGTTGGGCATCGGGGTTGAGCAACAAAAGGTAGGCTGGTTGCTCAAGCAAGGCATGACGAATCCCTAAATTATTGGCCTTCGCAAAGCCCAAATTCCCCCCCGACTCGATGACTTGCGCGTGTGGAAATTCAGCCTGCACCATGGCAACGCTGCCATCATGCGAGGCGTTATCGACCACAATTGCTTGGGTTGCAAGGCTGCTTAGCGCCAAACTGGCCAAACATTCGCGCAATAAATCGCGGGTATTGTAGGAAACAATAATGACTGGAATTGGCTGCATCGAGCTACTCCCGACCTGCGGTGATCAGCGCTAAAATGCCGGCCAAATCATCAGCCAACAGATCAATTGTTGGTTCCCAAGCTTGGGCCTGTTGCATACTATGCACGCCGCTGCCCACAAAGGCGGTGGCAATCCCAACCCGTTGCGCCCCAGCAATATCGGTATCCAAACGATCACCGACCATCAGCGTTTGCTCGGGCGTTACCCCAAATAAGTGCAAAGCCGCTTCAAACATGGCTGGTTCGGGCTTGCCAATCACTTCGGGCGTGCAATCGCTGGCTGTTGCCAAGGCTGCCACAATCGCGCCAGCCCCAGGAATCAAGCCCTCCGGCGCGGGAAAGGTGCGATCGCTGTTGGTGGCAATGAAGGCCGCACCAGCGCGCAAAGCCAAGGTTGCAGTTTTCAAGCGGGCATAGGTCAGGTTGAAATCGACCCCAACGACTACTGCCGCTACATCAGTTTCAGCCGCCACAAAATAGCCATCAGCAAATAACGACGACTGAATGCCATCCATGCCAATCGCCAGCAGCCGCGTGCCTTGCGGGTAGCGCGTGCGCAACAGGGTTGCCGTCGCAGTCGATGAGGTAATCACATGCTCAGCCGAAATTGCAATGCCCAACTGCTGGAGATGTTGAGCAAAGGTGGCGGGTAATTGCGATGAATTATTGGTCAAACAGGCATAGCCTAAATCTAAGCGATCAAGCACAGTGGTTAATGCCGCTGCACCTGGCAAAATTGCCCCACCCCGATGCAAAACTCCATCCATATCGAGCAAGATAAGCTTTAACTGCTTAAAGATCGAGCATGCCGAAAAATCCCCATAAAAAACAACTTCTCCCGATTGTACCACTGCCACGGCTTGTCAACACGTTCATACTGCGATCTAAAGGTTATGAAATATGACATGGAACCAAATTAGCCTGAGCGGTGTAGAACTTAACAACACCGCCAAATCAGGAGCATCTGCCGTGGATCAAGCCCCGCAGCCCGCGGATCTGGCCCGAGCATGGGCAACTCAAATTCTCGCCCATCAAACGGCGATCTTTCGCTTGGCCTATCTCATGGTCGGGAGATCCCATGATTGCCGAAGATTTAGCGCAGGAAACGCTGATCCGCGCCATCAGCATGCAGCACCAATTTGATCAAAGCCGACCGTTGAAGCCATGGCTTTTGCAAATTACCGCCAATTTGGCCCGCAATTATCGCCGTTCGTTGCGGCGCTATCTGCGCGCACTCCAACGCTTGGCTTTGCACCAACCATACTATAGCGAATTCAAAGAAACCAGCGGCCCAGCTTGGGAAGCAACCCAACTGTGGCATGCGATTGGTCGGCTCGCCCAACGCGGACAAGAGGTAGTTTATTTGCGCTATTTCTTGGAATTAAGCGAGCAGGAAACCGCCCAAGCGCTTGGCATCGCCCAAGGTACGGTTAAATCGCGTTTGCATCGGGCATTGGTGCGCTTGCGTGGCGTTGTTGATGGCGAATTTCCTGAGTTGCGGACGGAGCGCTGCGCATGAGCCAACCACCAGAAGCCTACCCAGAAGAAAGCTTGCGCCAACACGCTCAAGCCTTTCCCTATCCACCAACACCCAAGTTACAGATCAGCCGAGCGCAACGCTCAGTTTGGCCACGCCGAATTGGCTGGGCTTTGGCATTAGGATTGTTGCTCAGTTTCAGCATTCCGGCGGTGCGGCCAAATTGGGCGTTGGCTACACGTAGGCACAATTATTATCGGCAGCCAACCAGCAACTATGTTGCCAATGCCAACCAGCATTCAAACTGAGCACTTGCCGCAAGCAATCACATTACCTACAAGCCCGTTGCTTGGGCAGCCTGATCAGGTGTTGCAATTGGAGCCATATCCACATGTCCAACGCTTAATCTGGTTCAGTCAAGGCCAAACAATCACGCTTGATCTGCTTGATTCACAAGCATGGGCCGGCAAAACCGTCCTTTCGCTGGAGGATGTTACTCGCACCCAAGTCCATAATCATGCGGCGGTTTGGTTGCAAGGCCAGCGCGAATTAACCTTCTTTGATCCAAGCACGGCCAGTGTCTACCAAACTACGAGCTTGAGCAACACCGCCAGCTTGATTTGGAATGATGATCAACTGACCTATCGACTTGAAGCGAATAGCGATCTCGCCACGATGCGCCAACTAGCCGAATCTTTTAGCCAAGGAGAATAATCATGCGTCGTTTATTGATGTTTGTTTGTCTGATCGGATTGCAGTTTGGCCTGATTAGCACCAGTAATGCTGGTGGCTGGGCAACCACGCCAATCACCAAACTGCCCGATACGATTGTTGCTGGCCAAGCCTTCCAACTCGAATTTAGCGTGCTCCAACATGGCAATAAACCAACCAATGGCATAGGCGATCAGCTTGTTCAGCCATTGCTTACGGGCGAGAGCATGCAACGAGCAGAGAGTTTCAGCAAGTTTGGGCACAACAAGTTGGCGATGTTGGCCATTTTGAAGCCACGCTGCAACTTCCAGCTGCCGGGGAATGGGAAATTTCGATTAAGCCAATGCCGTTTGGCACCATCGAGGGGGAAGTCTATCGGATCACCGTGCAAGCAGCAGCGGCTCCAAAAGCAGCCAATTGGTGGTATATGGGGATCGCAGCAGGTGGCGTAGGCTTGGCGGTTGGCATGGGCTGGTTGATCAAACGCAGCAGCCATTAATCGAAGTGGACTTGAAACCAACAGCGATCTCGCCAGCAATGCGCCAACTAGCCGAATCTTTTAGCCAAGGAAATAATCATGCGTCGTCTACTAATGTTTGTTTGTCTGATCGGATTGCAATTTGGCCTGATTAGCATCAGCAAGGCTGGTAGCTGGGCAACAACGCCCATCACCGAACTGTCCGATACGATTGTTGCAGACCAAATATTTAAGTTGGAATTTAGCGTACTGGAATATGGCACCAAACCAACCAACGGCTTAGAAGCCAATCCGATCAAACCAGAGATCACTGCACGACATGTACACAGTCTGCAAGTCAAAAAATTCTATGCCCAACAAGTTGGCACTGTTGGGCATTTCCAGAGCAGGTTACAACTTCCAGCTGCCGGAGAATGGGAAATAACGATCAAGCCAATGCCGTTTGGCACCATCGAGGGGGAAGTCTATCGCATTATTGTGCAAACAGCAGCGGCTCCAAAAGCAGCCAATTGGTGGTATCTGGGGATCGCAGCAGGTGGCGTAGGCTTGGTGGTTGGCATGGGCTGGTTGATCAAACGCAGCAGCCAGTAATCAAATCGAATAAGTTTGAGGCTGGTGAGCACCAGCCTCAATTTAGCGTTGTTCAGGCGCTGTTAAGAGAATTGTATCGTTGGTGAGTGCTTCTAGCGCGACTCGCGCTGCCGCCTGCGAAGCCATCGTTTTCGAGGTTCCGATACCAACTCCCAACAACAGATCGCCAGCCCAAACCTCAATTGTCCAGGTGCGTTCGTGGTCGGGGCCAGTTACATTAACTTCACGGTAATTGGGCGTTAGGTTAATTCGGCCTTGGACAAATTGTTGTAAATCGGTTTTGTAATCTTGGTTTTGCACCCCACTGGCCTTAACCGATTTGAGTAAGGGCAACACAAAATCACGAGCCGCCGGCCAACCTCCATCAAGCGCAATTGCCGCCAACAAAGCCTCAAAGGCATCAGCCAACAAATTATCACGCTCACGGGCTTTGGCCCGTTCCTCGCCACGGCTAATTTGCACATAACTGCCCAAATCAAAGCGTCGGGCAAGGCTCGCCAAGGTGCGCGTTTGCACCAACATCGCCCGCATTTTGGTTAAATCGCCCTCGCCAAGCTCAGGAAACTCGTGGAATAAAAAAGAACCACAGATAAAATTCAAAAGAGCATCGCCTAAAAGTTCTAGGCGTTCGTTCGATTCCGAGCCTGCTTCAGGGTGTTCGTGCACATACGAGCGATGCAACAGCGCAGCACGTAAGAACGTTACATCATTGAAGGTGTAGCCAAGTTCTGTTTGTAGTTTGTTTAAATCCATAGCAACAATGTTAAGCTAAGCGAGCTAGGCAGAATTAGAATAATCCAGCTAGCTCGCGAGGTTTTTTAGGCTTCAAAAGCCTTGAACAACAGGCTAACGTTATGTCCACCAAAGCCAAATGAATTGCTCATAAAGCTGGAGAATTGCGCTGGGCGCGGCGTATTCGGCACACAATCAATCTCACAAGCTGGGTCGGGGGTGTGATAATTGATTGTGGCAGGGATGAGGCCTTCTTGCATTGCGCGAATGCCAATCACTGCTTCGATTGCGCCGCCAGCGCCCAAGGTATGGCCAATTTGCGATTTATTCGAGCTAATTGGCAACTTCGCGGTGTAATCGCCAAACACTTTTTAACTGCCAAGGTTTCGGTACGGTCATTGACGGGAGTTGAAGTACCGTGGGCGTTCAAATAGCCCAATTCGTGTGGTTCGAGTCCTGCTTGACGCAAGGCCATGCGCATAGCTTTGACCGCGCCAGAACCATCTTCGGCTGGCATGGTAATGTGATAGGCATCGGTGCTAACTCCATAGCCTACCAATTCGGCCAAAATGGTTGCGCCACGGCTGACCGCATGCTCATAATCTTCCAACACCAACACGCCTGAACCTTCACCCATCACAAAGCCATCGCGATCTTTATCGAATGGACGTGAGGCGGTGGCTGGGTCATCGTTGCGGGTGGAAAGCGCCCGCGCGCTGGCAAAGGCACCGATCCCAATCTCGGTAATTGCTGCCTCGGTACCACCAGCCAAAATAACTTTTGCCTCGCCGCGCCGAATCACATGCCATGCTTCGCCAATTGCGTTGCCTGAAGTAGCACAGGCTGAAACAGGACAGAAATTCGGGCCACGCGCCCCAATTTCAATTGCGACAACCCCGCCCGCCATATCCACAATCATCATCGGAATCAAAAAAGGTGTGATCCGGTCGGGCCTTTTGGTATCCATCACTCGCAAATAGGTTGTAAAGTTATCAAGGCCACCAACGCCACAACCAATGATGACCCCTACATCATCGGCATTTTCGTCGGTAATTGTCAGATCGGCGCTGCGCAAAGCTTCTTTGGCTGCTGCTACGGCAAAATGGACAAAGCGCGAGTTGCGCCGAGCCTCTTTTTTATCCATATAGTTGGCGGCATCAAAGCCATGGACTTCTGCGGCAATCTGAGCACTAAAATTAGTTGGGTCGAATTGGGTAATTCGCCTAACAGCCGAACGTGCTTGGACAATGCCCTCCCACAAAGATGGCACGTCGAGGCCCAATGGGCTAATCGTGCCCAATCCTGTGACGACGACACGTCGATTCATAGCAAAACCTCCTAGTGCATAGCAAAGTGCCGCATCATTATAGCAGTAACTACCTAAACTCATCGAGAGGCCAACCAGTATCAGTGGTTGACCTCTCGGAGCCGTTCAAAACAGCGGTTTCAGGCTAAAGTTGTTTGAGCAAATTGGCCATTTCAATCGCCGCAACTGCACATTCTGAGCCTTTATTACCAGCCTTGGTGCCAGCCCGTTCGATTGCTTGCTCAATGGTGTCGGTCGTCAACACGCCCAACAACACCGGAATGCCAGTATCGTGCATCACTTTGGTCACGCCACTGGAAACAGCATTGACCACAACTTCATAATGCGAGGTTGCGCCGCGAATTACTGCGCCAAGCGTGATAATCGCATCAGGTTGACCACGCTCGGCAATTTTCTTGACGACCAGTGGAATCTCATACGAGCCAGGACACCAGACCACGCTAATATCGTCGTCGGCAACACCATGGCGCTTGAGTGTATTGACTGCGCCTTCGAGCAAATTGCCGCCGATAAAATCGTTCCAGCGCGCAATCACAATCGCAACCCGTAGGCCGGTACCGATCAAATTGCCCTCAATCACGTTCATGCACAATCCTCAACGCCAAATTAGCCATTCATATCGAGCAGAGTTTCGCCATCGAGCACTTCGAGCATTGGGCGCGATTTTGCCGACTTGCGCGCGCCTTCTTGCACCTTCAATGGGGTGACAATCACGCCTTTGTGCCACTCGGGGTTATCACGCAAATCTTGATACAACTCTTGAACTTGGCCCGGTTTGAGCGATTCGCTCACGGTACAGCGCACTAGCCAAAGTTCAGCAGTTTCGTTGCGCTCAAGGTAGAGATCAATCACATCTTTATCAAATTTGTAGTTTTTAAGCTTGAAGTTGTTGTTGCGAAACAGCTGAGCAACCCATGAGCCAAATTTTGGCAAGGGCAACGATTCAAGATCTTCAATGCTGACCACGCGGCCTGGGCGTTCGAGTTGGCCGCCCCGCGAACTCATTTCATCGCGCATGGCTTGGGTGCGTTCTTGGCCACGGCGGGCCATGACTGTGCCATAGGCTGGGAAAGGTAACAATGTCATTGCCGACATCATCACCAAGGTCAATAAATTGCCTTCTTTGGTGGCCACAGGTTGATTCGGGTCAGAGAGTGCTGGCCTGAGATCAAACGCCATAATCAAAAGCGTCCCAATCGCCAAAGCCGTCACTGTTGCAATCAGCGAGAAAATCACCCCATGCACCAAAGCGCGGCCTTGAATCTTGCGGCCAAGATAAATCCCACCGCCAATTGGAATCACCCCAGCCAAATAGATCATGTAGGAGAATGGTGCAAAAATCACCAAACACCAAACCAACCCAGTGAGCAAGCCAGCGATCCACAGTTGGCGCCAAAGCAACGGCACTTTGGCCGCTTGAGGCTTAGCGTCTTTCAGATCAGTTTTGGTTTCTTGAGATACGGGAGTTGCCATTGCAGCTACTTATTCCTTTTCCATAAGTTCTTCGACAGCTTCACGCAGCTTGCCAAGATCGCTAAATGAACGATAAACCGAGGCAAAACGGATGTAGGCTACCTCATCGAGTGAGCGCAACCGTTCCATCACCTGTTCGCCAATCACCGAGCTAGGAGCTTCTAGCGCATCATAGGCAATCAGGGCAGCCTCGACTTCCGTTACCAAAGTTTCAATTACATCGGCTGAAATAGGCCGTTTATAGGCCGCAACCCGTAAACCACGCAATAATTTTTCGCGGTCGTATGGCTCACGGTCGCCGTTTTTCTTAACGACCATGACATTGACGGATTCAACCCGTTCATAGGTTGTGAAGCGGCGATCACAGTGTTTGCAACGACGACGACGACGAATGGTTTCGCCATTATCAAGTTCGCGGGTATCAATCACTGCACTTTCGCCAGGGCAATACGGGCAGCGCATAGTTCCTCTTCAGCCTAGCTTAGTAGATTCATTATACCACGGCCCCATGAGCCAACGAATACAACCTAATCGATCGGTTCAACCAAATGTTGGCGATTGGCCGGAGCAGGATAGGTTTCGGGCCAATATTCAATTTGCTTGATAATCAGTCCATCCTGAAGGTAAAAAAAGCTAATTGCCCGCGCCTGAACCTGGCCATCAGTAACCGAAACTTCGCTACAGGCTTCGGTTTCGCTGGCAACTAAGCGGTTGATCGTAAATTGCCAAGCGCCAGCAGCAGGATATTCGTAATTAACTTGGGCAAAGGCGACTCTGCCACGAATCCGCTCATTCGATTGGGGCCAATCCAGAATATACTCATCGTGCAACAGCGCGCCAACCGCTGCAAAATCATTGGTTTGCATCAGGTGCCAGAATTGAGTCACAAGCTCATATGCCTTGCTCATGGTTCAATGCTCCCTTATGAAAGCGCTGCCAAGGTGCGTTGGGCGACTTCATCCCAACGACATTCGCGCAGCACAAATTCGCGGCCCGCAGCACCCATTGCGGCGCTCAGTTCAGGCCGATCAAGCAGATAACTGAGGGCGCTGGCCCATTCGCGATAGCCTTGGCATGGAATACCACCGCCACTGCGCACAACAAAATCGCTGGTCACAGGGCAATCGGCATTGACCAAGGCTGGTCGGCCTTGCAGCCAACTTTCCATCAACACAATCGAAAAGCTCTCAATCGTTGAAAGTTGGCAAAATACATTGGCCGCAGCATAAGCATCATACTTGGTTTGTGGCTCTACAAAGCCTAAATCCAACACCCAAGGATCTAAAATACTTGGGGCATTCAGCTCACCAGCGCCAATCCGCACAAAGCGCAATGCTCGACCTGTCTCAGCTTTCCACTCGCGAAAATAGGCCAACAATTGCGGCACATGTTTGCCCCAATCGGCGCGTCCCACATACAGTAACAGCGGCTCGTCGCCAAGCCCATATTGTTGGCGAAATCGCGCCGCATCGCCAATCCGATTCAGATCAATCCCCTCGCCGGCGACACTGGTTTTCGCTGGATCAAGCTCGTACAGTCGCAGGCCTAAATCACGCTCAGGGCGGCTATTGAAGATGGTTCCTTGGGCGCGGCGCAGCATCTCGCGGTAGGTTGAATAGTAGGCATACGGTTCGTCGTGCAAACAGGGAATATGATAGGCGCGGCCTTGGGCCAAAAAGCTGCCCCAATACGACAAACCCATTGGATAGGGCATAAAAATACAGCGCCGCTGGCTATCTGCTAACAAATGTTCATACAAGCCATCACTATTGGGCAAACTTCCCAACAGATTTATTTCATGGGCCGGATGTTGGGGCAAGCGTCGCCCAGAGCGTGCAGCCAAGCGCCGGACAACTGGCGGAATCCCCATCGCAGGCGCAGCCATCGACCAACGCCGAATTGGCGAACCATCCCAATGGCTCAGACCAGCAGGATAATGCGCAGCAGTGCGTTCAGTAAACGAATCACGGCCAGTCGTCGTCCAGACCTCAATATCAGCACCTTGGGCATGGATAGCATGGGCGAGATCACGGGCTTGATCTTCAGCTCCGCCACGGGTATCAGGGCCAAACCATGGGGTTACAAGGGCTACAGGGCGTTGCGCTTTCATGCTTGTCGCTCGCGCTCAAGCTCAACCACCCGCGCTCGCAGCAAGGCAATTTCGGCCCGTTGCTCATCGATCGTGGTGACCAAGCCATGCAAACTGCGCACAATTGCATCGTTGGCAGCGTTTTGTTGCTCGGCAATCGGGTTAATATACCAACGCAAATAGCGCCGTACAACTTTATTGAGCGTAGCAATTATTTTTTGGGGCAAGGTTTCGCCATGCAACGGCCAATGCACGCTGACCACACGGGTTGCCTCAACTTCAGCCAACAAACGCTTGAGATCGACATCGCTCAAACGCGGTTCGTTGGCTTGGTCAATTAAGCCATTTGCGCGATGTTGGCGAATTCCAGCGCGAATTTCGGCCAAAATCGCGCCAACATCAATTGGGGCTGGTTGCTCTGCCATTGGTCTGCCTCATTCCATAATGATTTTTTCTGCGGGCAGTATAGCAGCAAATTCTATGCGATTTGGCAAAAAGGGTTGCTTACAAATGTTCGCCACGTTCGAGCATCGCGACAAATTCTTGAATTCGTTTGCTGCGGGTTTCGGGCTTTTTGGCGGATTGAATCCGAAACAGAAATGAATAACGCTGCGATTGCTTGAGGGTTGCAAAAAAACTAGCGGCAGTTGGGCTGGCATCAAGCGCCACTTGAAAATCATCAGGAATCGTCGCATTTTTGGGCGAATCGTAGGCGGCATCCCAGCGGCCATCGGCTTTGGCACGCTCAACTTCGGCTTCACCAGCAGGCTGCATCAGACCAGCAGCGCTTAACCGCTCGATATGATCACGATTAACTTTCGACCAAATGCTTTTTTTGCCCCGTGGCGTAAATTTCTGCAACCAATATTGCTCATCAATTGGTTTGGCCTGACCATCAATCCAACCATAACACAATGCTTCATCAAGCGCCTGAGCACGATTAATCGAGGCAATGCCAGTCACTTTTTTGGCCATTTTGATCCAAACGCCATTGCTGGTGGCATGTTCAGCCTCGAGCCATTCGCGCCAACTCGCTTGGTCGGCAAAACTAACCGTTGGCAATTCGGCCTTTCCGTTATTACTCATTACACACTCCTTAAACTCATGAACAGAGCGATTAAATAACCAAATCAACGTAGCCTAGTAGCACATTGAGCAGTGATTAGATGGTTTCGCCACGTTCGAGCATGGCGACAAATTCTTGAATTCGTTTGGCGCGGGTTTCGGGCTTTTTGGCGGTTTGAATCCGAAATAGAAATGAATAGCGGTTAACTTGCTTGAGGGTTGCAAAAAAACTAGCGGCTGTTGGGCTCGCATCAAGCGCCACTTGAAAATCATCAGGAATCGTCGCATTTTTGGGCGAATCGTAGGCAGCATCCCAGCGGCCATCGGCTTTGGCGCGCTCGACCTCGGCCTCGCCAGCAGGCTGCATCAGGCCAGCAGCGGTTAAACGCTCAATATGATCACGATTAACTTTCGACCAGATGCTTTTTTTGCCCCGCGGGGTAAATTTTTGCAGCCAATGCTGCTGATCAAAACTCTTTTTTTGGCCATCAATCCAGCCATAGCACAACGCCACATCGAGCGCCTCGGCATAATTAATTGAAGCAAGGCCCGTCGCTTTTTTGGCCATTTTAAGCCAAAGACCCTTGCTGGTGGCATATTCAGCGGCCAGCCATTCACGCCAAGCAGCTTGGTCGGCAAAACTAATTGTCGGTAATTCTGCTTTTGGTTGTTCGCTCATCGCACACTCCTTAAACAAACTGACGTGTTCATGGAATTTGGCAAATCCATGAACACGTCAGCCACGATACCATTAATCCTTAGGGTTGGGCAATAAATTGATTACTAAATGCGCTGCCCAATTCAACATCTTTGGTCAAGACACCCTGACTGCGCAAAAAGCTATGGGTTGCTTCCCAACTGGCCAAATCGGTGTAGCCAAGCCCATATTTGGCGGTCAAATCGCTTTGCCAATAGCCAATTGTCTCGGTTAAAACCTCTTGTTGTAAGGCTTTGGTCGCATCATCGGCGGCTTGCAGTTCAGGAATTTCGGCCAAACTGGCGCTAAATGCTTTGGCTGGATCAGCCGCAACATCGCGCATACCAAGCATGGTTGCCTTGATAAAACCCTGAACTACCGCTGGTTGCTCTTTGATCAAATTTTCGTTGGTAATCAGCCCATCGGATGTCAACGGAAACGAATCCGACACCCGAATGATATTTAATTTAACTCCAGCTTTGGCCAGCTGAATCGGTTCGTTATTGCCATAGCCGCTGGCAACTTGGACTTTATCTTCGCTCAAGGCTTGAATTTGGGCAAAACCAATCTCTTGAATGTTCAAATCGCTTTCTTGCAATGAATTTGAGTACATCAACGCCAGCAAGCCAATGTACGAAGCACCGAAACGCCCAGGAATGCCTATGCTTTTGCCTTTGAGATCGGCTGGAGTTTTGATGTTCAGCTCGGCTTTGCTATAAAAAACCGTCGGCGAGCGTTGGCTATTGGTCGCCACAGTGACAACTGGCAAGCCCTGCGCCCGCGCCAGCAAGACCGAATCGCCGCCGGCCATGCCAAATTGCACCGAGCCATTCGCCACTCGCTGCACCGAATCGGTTTCATATTGATAATCAAACGTTACATCCAAGCCCTCGGCTTGGTAATAGCCTTGAGTTTTAGCCAAATAGAATGGGGCAAATTGAATATTTGGCACATACGGCATGGCGATCGTTATTTTGGTTAGCGGTTTAGTTTGATCATTTGCCCCAACGGTAACTGGCGTATTCGTAGCCGCTTGGCCGCCGCAAGCTGTCAAAAAGAGTAGCCCAACAATCGCTAAGACACGACGATATTGCATTGAAATCTCCAAAAAATCTATTCCCAATTGACCAAACGTCGTTCTAGCCACATTGCTAGCTGATAAAACCCAAACGTGAGCAAGCCGAGCGTCAACAACGCAGCAAAAATCAGTGGTGTATCGAATAAACCACGGGCAATGTTGATCAGCGCGCCAAGCCCTTCGCGGCCACCAATAAACTCAGCAACGACTGCGCCAGTTGTGGCCAACGCCAAACCAGTTTTGATGCCGCCAAAAATCCCAGGCAAGGCCAAAGGCAATTCAATCTGCCACAAACTTTGCCAACGATTGGCCCCGCTAATGGCTGCCATTTCGCGAATATCGCGTGGCACGCTGCGCAAGGCCACAATCACGCTGCTGAGCATTGGAAAGAAGGTTACCAACGCCGCAACCAACAATTTGGCGCGTAGATCAGCGCCAACCCAAATCAAAATCAAGGGCGCAACTGCCACAATCGGAATCGCCTGCACAATCGCTAATTGCGGCGAGACGATTCGATCAAGCCAATGCCAATGGGCTAAGATATAGCCCAAAACCAAACTTGCACTCAACGCCAAACTAAAACCACCTAACGCTTCGGTCAAAGTACGCAAGGTGTGTTGCAGCAATGCGCCTTGGGTCAGCTCTTGCCACCAACGGCTCGCAACTGCCTCAGGCGTTGGCAACACAAACGCTGGGTATTGCTGCCACGCAACTAACCCGCGCCATGCCAGCAATAAACCCACCAACGAAAGCCCAATCCACAAGCGACTAGAACCCAACCACGTGCGGCGTTGTTTGCGCCGCAACGGAGCGGGAGAAGCTTCAGCAACATACGTTATCCGGCCATAATCTTGTAACATAGCATGTACCTAAAAACAAAAAACCCCAAAAGAATCAATCATCTCAGGGTCAATCACCACGTAGCTGCACGCAAGCCAAACGTTGCTGCAACGAAACAGCACGCTTGAATTACGCAAATAACCCACAGCATTGTAGGTACACATACGTTGATCGATCTTCTTCCATCCGGACTTTGACCGTCGGCTCTGGATTCGCACCAGCATCCTACCTTGCGGCTCGCGGGCTTATGTGGCTGAACCACCATCACCGCCGATAAGGAATTTCACCTAACCCTGAAGACCATAGTATTTAGTTAGGTATACGATAGCACTGTGTTTTGTAGCTGTCAATACATTAACAGCCCGATCAGCAGCTGGATACGTGATCGAATCAAGCTTCGCCACTCTTCCGTCCCTCCGCCGGAGGGAAACGCAGGGGGTTTTCATCCCCCTGCACCTCCTAATATTCGTTAGGTGGATTGTGCTTGTGCTTCCAATTCCCAACCTTCTTGCTCTTCGTGTGCTTCGCGGTTCAGCGCACGGTTATATTAACTCGAATCCAAGTAAATAAAAAAGCAACTGCCAAGTGTGACAGTTGCAGTGCAGCCAAGCTGAATGTAGCCCGACTTAGAATTCGATTTTTTCTTCAATCTCGCTTAGCATAATCCGAGCGAGCGCCA
Organism: uncultured Chloroflexia bacterium; assembly: GCA_963767035.1. Lineage (GTDB taxonomy): Bacteria > Chloroflexota > Chloroflexia > Chloroflexales > Herpetosiphonaceae > Herpetosiphon. The sequence goes on from CAVYBW010000001.1 coordinate 908,230, forward strand.
AATTGGCGGTAGGCTTGTTGAGCGCTAGGTAGAGGAAAATATTAGGTTTCTTTTGCAAAATCCGAATCAGATGATATTGCGAACCTAAGGTAATCAAAATATCTTCAATCTGATCCTTCAAACCAAGCCGACCCATCACTTTCATTTTAGAACGTACTACTTCAGTGTTGCCTGCCGCAGCCAACTCCAAGTTTAAGGCACTATTCCCGCCAGCAGTGCCAAGAGTCATGCCACTGGTATAATCAACCAAAGCAACGCCCAACGCACCATCGATGTTCATGGCCTCTTCGAGTGACTGTTTAATGTTATTCATACAACGTCCTTTTGTTCTACGCTCCAGACACACACAGCTATCATAGAAGGATTAAACTAGCCCGTCAAGAGCTAGCAGTAAATTCCATACCTCTTGATTTAGCTCGCTACCCACCAGCATAACTCGTTGTTCGGTTTCACTATTTCTTAGCTTCATAGCGATTGATAAGGTAATTTAGCAGCATAGCAATCGCCATGCTCCCCAAAAAATAAATCGGTACCGCCCATAACACGAAAAATACTGATTTTTTATGGATAAGCATATAACCAATAATCAAACAAAGTATCGATATCCCATAAAACTTACTGAAAACATATCCTCGGTATATATAATCAGCATTTTCATATGTAATTTCAATAAATGCCCATATAGCGAGGATAAATACAATTAGTCCTATAATAATTAGACAAGATCCAAACAGAAAATTCATTTGCACACTTAATAATCCAAAATCACTCTAAATTCAACATCACGGCCAGCAAACTGTATTTAAATGCAAGCTCAAATTACTTGAAGATAGCAGCACTTGCGATAGAATAAACTGAATCATTACGTATGAGATAAGTTATGTCAAACCGATTAACCAAATCAGAAGCCTATGCAGTGTTGCAGGTCTTAGAATTCAATGCCGATTATCGCCAATTAACCAAGCCGTTGCAATGGCATCAATTGATGCTGCAATGGAATTGGGACGGAAATTTAGAGCCACTTTGGTGGATTATTCAGCAACCAAACTGCGATTTTGGCACAGCCTTATTGATTTTTTGGCGGGCTGGCGCTGGCTATTACTATCAATATCCCAATCGAGAAGCGTTGATCGCTGACCGCATTAATCCCGCAACCTACGATTTAATTAAGCAGATCGAAGAAAATTATCGCAATGGCTTCTATCAAAACCAGGAATTTGGCTATGATCTCACCACTGAGGATGGCGACGATTTCACCCAAGATTATGTCGACCAGCGCCAGCAAGTCATTCTCTCGGGAATGTTGCGGCCAAGCCCAGGCCCAATGATCGAGCGCCAGTCGTTAATGCAGTCGGCAATTCGCCCGCTAACCGGCCAAGAAGATTTGGCGTAATGCAGCCAATTACCCAACAGTGTCCATCTGTTCGCTACATGAGCGTGAAGGAATCTACATTTAACCCTTTTTATAGCTTTCTGCATCAAGCCTGGCACCATGATCCAGCTTCCTGCTCAGTCCGCATTATCCCTGCGGCAATCAATCGCCTCATTGGATGATCGGCTGACAACTTGACCGCCTGTACCCGCTGCTGGGCCTCGGCATACCACATCGTGGCGGTTGAATAGTCCAGCGCAAACTCGGCTACAAGCGCTCGATAATACGCCGCTACCATCCAGAGCCGTGCCCCATCGGGTTGCGTGAACAGGCCATCCTGATGTGTGTCCACGAATGCCACCAGCGTCCTCACTGTCTCAATAGCATTGGCAGCATCCTCCTGATAGATCCAGCATTGAATCATCAGCTCCCATGTTTGCGCATGGGTCACCAGATCCGCCTCACTGGAGGTATCCATCCAGAGTGACAACGCCAACCGTACCTCCCACAGGGCTTCGCTCACCTCACCATAGGCTAGCCATACAAGACCCCATAATCGCATCAGTTCGACCTTTTGCCATATCTGGAGTACTTCACAAGCCCATGTAAACGCCTTCGTGGGGACATCATCATCCATGAGTGAAATCATCGTCCGCAAGGCCATTGACCAATTCTCGTCTTGGGAATGCCTGCTGATGACATGGATCATGGCTAAGAGCGCAGTTGCTTTGGCATTGACGGCAGTTGCTTTGGCATTGATGGTCAGAAATCTATCGATTTGTTGCCTCATTACCTCGGTTAGGTTGTGCTGTTGCCAACGGCGCCCCTGTTCAGCATAGATCGTAAAAAAATGTCGTTGTTCTTCGTACATCCCAACTACTTGCACAATCGCATCCACATTATGCAACCCGTAAGATTGGATCGCCAAATACACTGTTGCTAGCTGATCCTCAGCCTTCGCTAAAGCTGTATTGACTACCATCTCAAGGGTTGGCAGCATGGTGATGGGGTGCCACATCAGTTCATGTTCCATACTGATCATCCGTTATAAAAATCTTGTTCTTCACAAAAACTCGTAGCCGCGCCACTTGTATATGTTCTTTCAAGTATCCTATTTTGGATCGCTAAAGGTGAATTATTAAAGCTAGTTTCGATCCAATATCAAACCAGCGATTGAGGTATGTACTAGCCACGCTATGCTATGCTTATCCGCACGAGAAGTATATGCGAGAGGTGATAAATGCAAACGCCACGTTTAACCTGGAGTTTCGGAGCTGATTCTGAACAAATCCCACAGAGCAGGATTTTCTACCACGATCAAGGCTTTATCCAGTGTATCAGGGTGAATTGAATCAGCTTGTCGTATGGATTGATAACGCAGCGTACTTGCAACTAAATTTCAATCAAACAAGCATAATCCCACATAGCATCAAGCGCTTGGGCGATTATCTGGTGTTTGTGCCACTACTTGAACTGGAGGCTTGGCAAGCCCAATTTGAGCTGACTAGCATGGCATTGGCTGATTATGTTAATTTGAAATTACCAGCAATCATCATTGAGCAGCAGCAATGTTGCACCTTGTGGCACGATTTGCACCAGCCAGACGATTATTTAGCAACAATTGAGCCAATTAATAGCAATGAGCTAGCTTGGTTGTGGTTGCTGAGCAGCCAAATTCCACCAGTCGATCAATCAATCCGCTTGTTTACCAGCTATGCCAACCAGATCAGCATCCAAAGAATCAAATCATCTTATTCGTTTTGGTGCTTGGTAAAAAATAACGAGGCGGAGCGATCTATTATGGATAACGAATTAAGAAAATCAGAACATCGGCCAATACTTCCCAATCCAATTCCAATTCCAATGCCGCCGCCCCCAGCGGTATTAGGCAAATGGCCAGCAAACTCCAATGGTATTTTGCCAAACGTTGCTCGCTATCGTTGGCCCGAAACCATGCAATGGATCGCAAACTTGCCCAAATCGCGCGAACATTTGCTTATGGAATTTGGCGTAAACCTGATTTTTCCAAGTTTGATGTTACGCCATTTTGCGTATACCACTCGTTGGTACGAATGCCCCATGGATTGGCTGGTTTATGCGCGAGGGTTCTATGCCTTTTTGCAGCAGCCCGAACGCTTGCGAGGCTATCTGTATGGTGCAAGCATTAGTCCAGCCGAGCACAAACAGCTTGTCGAACTGTGTTCAAGCAGCATGTTTATCGGTCAACACGACGCTTTGACGTACATCGATTCGCTTGAATGCTCAATTACTCGGAGTTTGGTCGAAGCAACCTTGTATTATGCGCTGCCTTTTTTGCTCAGCGATTCCGATTATCAGGCCCACTATCCAAGCAGGATACTTGATGTCTATCTTTTTGTGGTTGCAGCCAGCGATTTATTGTGGCGCACCGATAAACTCTTGATGATTATCGATGCTGAAGTGAGCAGCATTGAAGATTTTGGCTTTTTCTAAATTATAAGCAGCAAACCGAACCATAAACGCGAACAGACGTGCTTTGACAAGCGGTTATGAGATCGGCTACACTGCATCCATGAGCTACAACGAGGCTGATCATGGATGAATTTGAGTTAATTCCACAGCAGAGCAATAATCCACTTGCTCCCAATTTCACCAATGTGATGAAGCAACGCAGCGCCGTCGCTGATCAGATTTCGGCGCAACATAGTTTTATTGAATATCGCTTGCGCCAACGGCCCCAAACCATCCGCCGCCACAACACCGATTTGAAAATTTTTGCCGATTTTTTGGCCAGCATTGGCATCGTTATTCCAGTTGATGAGCAAGAAGTGCCGGTTCTGGCCACCGAGCCAGAGGCTTGGGCCGAAATGAGCGTAGGGATTATCACAACCTTCCGCACGTGGATGCTCAACGAAGGCTATGCGCTTGGCTCAATTAATATTCGGCTCGGCACAGTGCGGCTTTACTGTCGCTTAGCACATCAAGCCGGAGTGTTGAGCCTTGAGGCTTGGAGCCGCATTCACACAGTCGAAGGCTATCGTCGCCGCGAAGGCGATGGCATCGATGCCCAACGCGAAGCCACCGAAACCCCAACTCGGCTTTCGACCAAAAAAGCCGCGCCGCACATCTTGGATCAAAGTCAAATTCGCGAACTCAAACGTGCCGCCCGCAATAATCCCATGAATCGTACTCCTGAAGTTGGCTGGCGCGATTATCTGATTGTATGTTTGTTGGTCGATTTGGGCATGCGCTGCGGCGAGGTTGTGGTGCTTACCTGGGAGCATCTGCAAGGCACCGTTTTGTTGGTAGATCGGCCTAAAGTTGATAAGGTGCAAAAACACCGATTAATTGGCGATACTGCCAAGGCCTTGCGCGAATATCAAAAGGTCATTGCCAAACCGTATGATCCACAAACACCACTGCTGGCATCGTTTGATCATAAAGGCAATCATGGTGGCTTTGGCATTTCTGAGCGGGCGATTCACAAACGCATCGTGCAGCTTGGCAAATTAATTGGCATCAACAATCTTGCGCCGCATGATTTGCGCCATTCGTGGGCAACCCGCGTCGCCCAAACCAACATTCCGGTGCAAGCCTTGCGCGATGCTGGTGGTTGGACAAACCTCAACACCCCCAACCGCTATATTGCCCAACAAGCGATTGCCAATGATGGCGTGAGCTTGTTCAGCGACGATGTTGGGCTTGATGACGATGCCTAATTGCTACTTGCAGCTTTGCCTGTTTGCGTTATGATGAACAACAATTGAGTTTGGCTTGTGGAGTACCATTCAGCGTGGATAGCTTAATTCTGGCCTCGGCCTCACCACGACGACATGATTTGTTAAGTCAGTTTAGGGCTGTCGTTTATAATTGAGGCAAATGATGGGGAAGAGCGCCAAGATCAGGTTCCTCAAGCGATTGTGGAGCAACTCCCAGCCTTCGATTTAGGCCTCACCAGTCACCCAACACTATTAGCGTGGCGTAAAGCTCAAGCCGCCCGCGAAACTGGTCAGCAGGCAGTGATTCTGGCCGCTGATACAATTGTGGTGATTGATAGTATGATCTTGGGCAAGCCACGAAATCCGGCTCATGCTTCTGAATTACTGCGCCGCCTCGCCGGACGTTGGCATACGGTTTATACCGGAGTTGTTGTGCTACCCGCAGCCTCTGATCAGCCGTTGTGCGAGTTGGTTGCAGCCCGCGTGCGTTTAGCTCCGCTCAGCGATGCTGAAATTTGGGACTATATCGCAACTGGTGAGCCAATGGATAAAGCTGGGGCCTATGGTGTCCAGGGCATCGGCGGACGATTGGTCGAAGAGGTTCAAGGCAGTTTTACAACCGTTGTTGGGCTACCGCTTCCAACGACCGCCAGTTTATTGACTCAAGCGGGAATCAGCATTCCCTATTCGGTCGAACAAGCATGGCAGCGTTGGCGTGCTACATTAGCAAAGGAACCACTATGTATGCAACAGTCAAAGTGCTGATGATCGATGATCACCCGTTGTTCCGCCAAGGGGTGCGTTGGGCGCTTTCAAGCGAACGCGATATTAAGATCATTGGTGAGGGTTCTAGTGCCGAAGAAGGCTTAGTCTTAATTTCTGAGCATGAGCCAGATGTAGTGCTAACTGATTTGAACTTACCCAACATGGATGGCTTGGAATTTACCCGCACTGTTCGCCGCCAATATCCCAACATCGGAGTGGTGATGTTGAGCGTTTATGAAAGCGACGAGCATGCCTTCAATGCCTTACGAGCAGGCGCTGCCGCCTATTATTCCAAAGAAATTAGCCCCAAAACTTTAGCAACCGTGTTGCGGCGAGTTGCCCGTGGCGAATATGTGATTAACGATGTAATGTTTGAAGATCCACGGGTGGCTGATCGCATTCTGACCCAGTTCCGTGGTTTGCAAACTGGCATTGTGGCCGAGCCAGATCTCGATATTAGTTTGTTCTCGCCCTTGAGCGACCGCGAAATTGAAGTTTTGGAGCATATTGCCGGTGGCGCAACCAATAAAGATATTGCCGATGCGCTCAAAATTAGCACCCAAACCGTCAAAAACCATATTTCATCGATTTTGCGCAAGCTTTCGTTGAATGATCGCACCCAAGCGGTATTGTATGCGCTGCGCCGTGGCTGGATCGAAACTCCAACAACCTTGTTGGAAAGCATCGAACGCCGTGGTTCGCAAGCGCTTAATTTTAACAATAAAGATGATGACGACGAATGAAGCGAGTAACAGTCATTCTTAATCCAATGGCAGGCAATGCCCACCAACGTCGTGCAATTGCCAAAGGTATCACCGAATGGCGCAGTAATCATGGTTGGCATGTGCGCTTACGCGAAACGCGGCGCGCAGGCGATGCTACCACTTTTGCCCGTGAAGAAGCCAAACGCAACGATTTAATTGTTGCTGCTGGTGGCGATGGTACGATCAACGAGGTCATGAATGGCCTCGTTGGCACGGATACAGCGCTCGGAGCACTGCCAGTTGGCACAGGCAATGTGTGGGTTCGCGAATTGCAACAATCGCTCAATCCGCTGCATGCCGCACGTCAATTGGCCGATGGTCATGTCGAATTGGTTGATGTTGGTCAGGCCAACGAGCGCTATTTTTTGCTGATGGCCGGCATTGGTTTGGATGCCGCGATTACCCGCGAAGTACGTTCTACCGATAAAAAACGCTTAGGCCGTTTGGCCTATGTGATCAAAAGTTTGCCAGTGCTTTGGCGTTTGCGCGGCACCCGCACCCGCATTAGCCTTGATGGTCAGCCACTCAAGGGCAATGCGCTGTTTGTGTTAATTAGCAACTCACGGCTGTATGGCGGTGTGTTGAATATTGCCTATCGCGCCGCCATGCGCGACGGCATGCTCGATGTTTGTACCATGATGGGCGATAGCGCCCTTGATGCCCCCAAACTGCTTGCGGGAATTCTCTTCCGTGGTTATGGTGTGATTCAAGGCTTAGAGTATGTCCAGGCTCGCGAGATCGAGGTGGCATGTTCTAAGCCGTTGCCAATTCAAGTCGATGGTGATGCAATTGGTACAACCCCCATGACCTTTCGGGTCGTTCCGCAATCCCTACGCGTGCTGTTACCGCGTACCACTGAAATTAACTAACCCTAATAGCCAGATTGAGGTTCTGTGTGAGACGTTCGTTCTATTTGCTGATCCTGCTCTTGTTAGTAGCCTGTAGCGAAGCAGGCTCAGCCCTACCGACCATGAAGCCCTTGCCGACCAACGAGACCCAACCAGCAATTGATGAAACTCAAGCCACGCAAATTGTGGTCGAGAATCAAAGCAATATCCCAGGCAAATTGCTGTTCGTGCGGGTCGAAAACGGCTCAGGCGATATTTGGGTTCACGAAGGCACCGAGGCTCGCCGCATCACCACATCGCATAAAAAATACCAGCCCAGTTGGTCGCCCGATGGCAGCCAAATTGCCTACATTCAACGCGAAGAAAGTTTCGCCGATATTTGGGTGATGAACGCCAATGGCTCCAACAAACAACAGGTCACCAATAACGAACCTGCCGGAATCGATGCTCGCTCAGAGCTGCATGTGCAAAGTATTCGCTGGGCCTTCTACCCGCGCTGGTCACCCGATGGGCAATTTCTTAGTTATGTTTCGCAAGCCCAAACCCCACGCAGCCTTGGCGGCGATTCGTACCAAGAATATCCGCTTTCGCTATATATTTATGGCACCCGCCGGATCGGCACTGGCGAATTTCCCAGCGCCAGTTTTCAACGCTTTGTGCAAGCAGATACCGATTTAAGCCACCCAACATGGTCTGATGATGGTTCGATGATCGTGTACAGTCAGGCCGAACGCTGTTTTGGCTGCGAAGTTGCCGAGATTCAGCTGGGCTATGCTGTGCTTGATCTTCAAGGTAGTAACGATGATTATGGCGTATTGCAAGGCCCAAGCGACGATACATTTAAAGGTGCGCTTGATCCGGCCTTCTCGCCTGATGGCAAATGGCTAACCTTCACCAAGAGCGAAAATGGCTATAGCGATATCTTTATCGTGCCAGCTCCCGATGCCACTGGCAAAGTCAGGAGTGCTCCGGTTAAACTCACCAGCACCGGGCGTTCGCGCCAAGCCACATGGTCGCCCGATGGTAGCAAATTGGCCTTTTTCACAATCAACGATCAGGTTACGCTCTCGATTGCCGATCTAACAATTCAAAGCAATACTCCTAGCCTCGGCCAGCCAGTTGAGATTCGCCGCGACCTGTTTGATGTTGATTCAGGGATGTCGTGGGCTAAATAAAGCCCACTCACCAAGGAGCAATGAAGCCCATGGATTTTGCGATTCCCAGCCATATTGCGGCAATGCGTGAGCAAATTAGCCAATTTTTGGTCGATAAAGTCTATCCCAACGAGCATGCTTGGTTCGATTACGACGAAAAAGCCTATCCCGCCTGCTCCGAGGATCATCCTGAGATTAAGCAGTTGCAAGCTGAGGTCAAAGAATTAGGCTTGTGGGCGGGTCATCTGCCACGTGAAGCTGGCGGCATGGGTTTATCAATTATGGAATATGGGCTGCTCAACGAAATTATTGGGCGTTCGTATTTTGCGCCACGGATTTTTGGCTCGAACGCGCCCGATAGCGGCAACGCCGAAATTCTTTGGCACTATGGCACACCAGCCCAGCATGAGCAATTTTTCTGGCCATTGCAACAAGGCGATGTGCGCTCGTTTTTCAGCATGACCGAGCCTGATGTCAGCGGTGCCGACCCAACCTTGCTGCAAACCACTGCCGAATTAATCGATGATCATTGGCTGATCAACGGCAGCAAGTGGTATAGCACCAATGCTAATGGCGCTGGCTTTGGCATCGTTATGGCCATGACCGATCCCGATGCGCCAACCCATTTGCGCTATAGCCAAATTATTGTGCCTGCTGAAACCCCAGGCGTAACCTTGGTGCGGCCAATCTCGGTAATGGGCCATACCACTGGCGGCGGCCATTGGGAAATTGAATATACCAATGTGCGCGTGCCTGCCGAGCATCTGCTTGGTAAGCGTGGCTCTGGCTTTGCAATTGCCCAAACGCGACTCGGCCCAGGCCGAATTCATCATTGTATGCGCTGGCTTGGCCAAGCTCAACGCGCCTTCGATTTGATGTGCGACTATAGCACCAAGCGGGTGGCGTTTGGTGGGCCGTTGGCCGAAAAGCAAATTGTGCAACATTGGATTGCCGAAAGTGCTGCTGAAATTCAAGCGGCGCGTTTGAGCGTGCTGCACGCCGCATGGCAAATCGATCAAGCGGGTGCAAAATCAGCTCGAATCGATATTTCGCTGATTAAATTTAGTGTTGCAGCGATGTTGATGAACGTGCTTGATCGAGCCATTCAAGTTCATGGTGGGTTAGGTGTTTCCGACGATACGCCGCTGGCCTTTATGTGGCGGCAAGGGCGGGCATCACGGATTTACGATGGGCCAGATGAAGTGCATAAAATGGTCGTCGCCCGTGAAATCTTGAAGCGTTATGGTTATCCTGAGCGCAAAGTCTAAGTTTGTAGTGTCCCGAGGTACAACCCATGGATACGATTCAAGTTCGGCCTGATGAACAGTTGAATGAATCAGTCTTAGCCGAGTATTTATACGATAAGTTGCCTGGTGCCAGCCAATCGTTAACCGTGCGCCAGTTTGGTGGTGGTGCAGCCAATTTGACCTATTTGCTTGATTATGGTCATTATGAATATGTGCTGCGTCGCCCGCCACTTGGCCCAGTTGCGCCCTCTGCTCACGATATGAGCCGTGAATATCGGGTCTTGTCGCAATTACATCCGGCATTTGCTCAGGCTCCCCAAACCTTATTATTCTGCAACGAACCTGAAATTATTGGTGCGCCATTTGTTATTATGGAGCGCCGCCATGGTACGGTTGTCCGTCGCGATTTGCCAGTACAATTTAATACGCCTGAGGCTCCCCGAGCGCTCAGTTTAGCCTTGGTCGATACGCTTGCTGATTTGCACGCCGTTGATTATGCCGCGATTGGCTTGGGCCATATTGGCAAACCCGATGGCTTCATCTTACGTCAAGTTGTTGGCTGGTATGAGCGCTGGAATAAAGCCAAGCCCGATGATTTACCAGCGATGGAAAATGTCTATGCTTGGCTCTGTGAGCAGCAACCACCAGCTTCAACCCCAACCTTGGTTCACAACGACTACAAACTTGATAATGTGATGTTTCGCCAAAACGATCCGAGTCAATTAATCGCCGTGTTTGATTGGGATATGTGTACCTTAGGCGAGCCATTAGCCGATTTGGGCACCTTGCTCTGCTATTGGAGCCAGCCCGATGATCCGCCTGCCTTGCAAGCTGTCGCGATGATGCCGACCGATGGGCGTTTTGCCAGCCGCGATGAGTTGATTGCGCGCTATGCAGAGCGTTCAGGCCGCGATGTGAGCCATGTGCGCTACTATCAGGTGCTTGGTTTATATCGCTTGGTGGTCATTTTGGCCCAAATTTATGCGCGCTATCAACGTGGCCAAACCAAAGATGATCGGTTTGCTCAATTTGGCGCAGTGATTCCAATTATGGCCCAAGCCGCTGCTGATCTCACCAAATAACGCTTGCTCATAGGCAACAAACGGCGCATAGTCGAATCTAATCATGCGCCGTTTGCTCAAAGGATGGCTATGGAAATCGCTTCAGATTTAGCAATTACTCACGCTATCGATGCATTTGTGCGCGGTTGGGTTTATTCACGCTCCATCTCAACAACCCAACTTCAACGCTTCGCCGAGCAGTATCATGTGCTTTTTGGGTTGCCAACCGGCGGGCGTAGCGATGAATTTTTGATCTTTGATCAAGGCCATGCTGCCAATGTCTATGATTTTGGCGTAAGCATTCGCCAACAGTATCCACAATTGGCCCATTGGCTAACAGTATTCAGTCAAAATTCAACCGATTTTGCAGCCTTATTGGCTCCACTTGGCTATCGTGCATTGCACCAAGAAACCTTGATGAGTTGCCTTCTCAGCCAGCCAGCGGCGTTTGAGCCACAACCAAACAAAGTCCAAAGGCTAACAGCGGGCATGGCAATTCCAGCAAGCGACGAATTTACAAACCCGCCATTTGCGCTTGATCGGCTTGATGATGGGCAACTTGGGCAATATTTTATCGAAATTGCGGGCCAACTGGCGGCGGTTGCGCGCTTGATAACGCTGCCTGCGCGGATTGCAATTGTCGATTCGGTAGTGACCGCGCCGCAATTTCGGCGGCGCGGCTTGGCACGTCAGTTGATGCAGGAATTATTGAGCGATGCCATTACCAAGGGCTGTCAACATAGCGTTTTGGTTGCCAGCGAGCTTGGCCTGCCGCTCTATCGCCAACTTGGCTACAACGATCAGCTCATGCGTTGATTTTTGAGCTACAAGCAAGCAGCTAAATCACTTATTCCGCAGCCGCTTCGTCAGCCTCAGGCTCTTCGGTGACCATTTGCTCGCGCAAGAAGTTGGCTTGCTCCAAAATCACCGTATCCATCGTGTTTTGGTCTTTAATATCGATCCAGCGCATCAGTGCCGAAACAAATAATTCCTTCAAGTAGGCAAACGAAAAACCTTCAGTCGCTTCAGCAGCTTGTTGAATCCCAGTTTCAGTCAATTGGGTTGAGCTATGCAGTGCCGTATTCCACTGTTGGATATAGGCCACGCGCTCGACCAATTCGGGCAAACTAAAGTAATATTTGCGATCAAAGCGGCTTGGGCGGTTCATAATTGCTGGATCTATTGCCTCGGGATGGTTGGTGGTCGCTAGCAACACGATGCCTTGATTGGAGGTAAAACCATCAACTTCATTCAAAAAGAAGGCTCGATTATTATCGTCAATCAATGAATCAAGGTCTTCGAGCACCACAATACAGGGTGCGCTACGGCGTGCCCGATCAAAGACCGCCCGAATATTGGCATTGTTGGTCGAATATTGGGCATCGAAGCTTTTGACATACAGACATGGATAATCCAAGGCATTCAGCAGGCCTTTGATCATATGGGTTTTGCCGTTGCCCGGCGGGCCAACCAAAATAATCCCGCGTTTCCAAGCGATATTGTATTGTTCATAAGTTGCTTTGGATTCAAAAAAGCGTTGTAAATCGCGGAAAATATCCTGTTTGAGCATGCCAGGCAAAATCAAATTATCCAGTGAAGCATTTTTAATCGCGTAGAATAATTCTTGGTTTTTTTCCCAACTACCTTCTTCAAACACCATAATTTCATCGCGAATCTCAGTGTTCCAAGCACAAACAGCGCTGAAAAACGCTTCGACAGCAGGCTGAGAATCGCCAATTAGGTATTGGATCGTAAACTGATTGCCAAAGGCATTCCACGCGAGCAAAATCAGATCAAAGTGGTGATCTTGCCATGTAACCGTTTGCCACGCGTTTTCCAAAAACCGGGCAAATGTGCCTTGCTCGCCACGCACCCATGAATAGCCAATTTGCGGGTGGGGTTGCTGATGAATACTGACGTGACACAAACCGGCATCGGCATAATTGCGCACATCAAAATCGCAATCTTGGGTTTGGAGAATCCCTTTGTTGGGGTAATGGGCAGCTAATTGCTGATTAACCAGGTAGGTCAACGACTGGCTGGGCAATTGTAATGCATCAATTAAATACGTTTCTTGCTGCAAGGAAATTCTCCTCTAGGCTAATGCGTTGGTTGATTAGTTGAAGTATAACCAACTCGGTGACAATGGTTGTCACAGTGATTAAATATGTCAGTTTATGCGGTTAGTTAATAGCTGCGTTTTAGACCCTAGCTGCTTATACTAATCACAAAATGCTGTATGGTACGAACTACGCCCCCTTAGCACGAAGGATGATAGAAATGAGACAGATTAAGGTTGATCGGGATTTTGCGTTTTATACCTTGATGGCTCGATCCTTCACTCTCTCCCTTCCTCAACTCAATCGATCGCTCTATCTTGATGACCCTGAGAATCAAGCGCTGTTTAGTCGCCATTATCTCCAACCAAAATTTGCTCCTGCCACGAATCCTTCGCAGTACGTGCCCAATATCACATAAAAGAATCCCTGCGTTGTTGTCTCAACGTCTATGATGCACGCATGGATTATGACTTCCTTCAGGTCTGGCAACAACTGATTGGATTTAGCCGATATCCCACCGATCGCTATGGTTTTCTGCGCCATGCATGGGAGCTATTATTTCCTGACGAGCCGTGGGCGATGGATGCACTAACCTTGAGTTGGTATAGTGAGATTCGTACCCAATAATTGGTATCAAGCGCCTGCTGCCAAGCCACTCGAAGAGTTAAGCAGAAGTAGAATACGAGCAAAATCGTCCATCTTCGCTTGAAAATAGTCACAAAATGATGAGGAAAAGTATGGCATTTTTCGATGCAATTAATCAGACTATTCATTGCAACGTTATGTATTGTGGACCAACTGCAAGTGGTAAAAGCTCTTCAATTCGCCAGATTGCACAAATTCATGCTAAGCGCCAACAGCTTATTTTCCCCATACAGCGTTATGCTACCGAAACATTCCGTTTGGTTGGCTGTAGTGTGCTTGGACAACAGCAGATTGGCGCTTGGTGCTTGCATTTTCACTGCCTTGGACAAGAAGGCGTAGCTATGGATGATAGTTTTACCAATGAGTGGATTAGCATTGCTGATGCTATGGTGTTTGTGGTTGATTCGCAGCGCGATAAATTGCAAGAAAATATCATCAAACTCAGAAACGTTGCCCGAATGCAGCAGCAAAATCAACGCAATTTCAGCAAGCTCCCGTTGGTATTGCAATATAACAAACGCGATATGCCGGGCAGCCTGTCAATCGAATTATTACAACGCTATCTCAACCCATTGGGCTGGGATTATGTTGAAACAAATGCTTACACTGGGCCAGCCGAACCGATTGTAGCAGCCCTGAATATGCTCGAAACCAGACTTATTGCGGATCTAAAGCAGACGGTTATTCCGTCGCTAGCCCCATGGATCAATCGCATTGCCTAAGGATTAATCGCGAGGATTGGGCAACAACCATGCAGCATTAGGCAAGCAAGCGCAGCCAAGATTGGCTATACTAGCAAGGATTCGTTGATTCATGGAGGTTGATTATGGAGATTAAACGCAATGGTTCGCAGCCCGCAGAAGTTGGCTCAGCAGCCGATTTTAGCGGCACGGTGCGGATTGATCCCTTGTTTCAAGCGCCAGAACCAGCCCGAGTGCGCGGCGCCAGCGTGACCTTTGAACCAGGCGCACGCACAGCTTGGCACACCCATCCGCTTGGTCAAACCTTGATTGTAACTGCTGGCTATGGCTTGGCGCAACGTTGGGATGGCCCGATTGAAGTGCTTCGGCCAGGTGATGTGGTGTGGTTTGCCCCGGGTGAGAAACATTGGCATGGCGCTGGCCCAACTACCGCCATGACCCACATTGCCTTGCAAGAACAACTCGATGGCGCGGTCGTCGAATGGTTGGAGCATGTCAGCGATCAGCAATATCAGGCCAATCAGTCCCTAAGCATTGGCGCGACGCAAGCGTGCCAAATCTTCGGTGGGAGCGCAACCAAAGTAGCGCCGATATTCGCGGCTAAATTGCGATACGCTAGCATAGCCAACTTGCTGGCTGATCGCACCAATTTCAAGCGCTGTCGCAACCAACATGCGGCGGGCTTCGTGCAAACGCAAGGTTTTTTGAAATTGAATTGGGCTGATCGCGGTAACTGCTTTGAAATGCTGGTAAAAGGCTGAGACACTCATATTCGCCAAGGTTGCAAGCTCTTCAACCCGCATTGGTTGGGCAAAATGGCGACGCAACCAGCTAATCGCCTGAGCCACTGGCGTAACCCGTGAGCTGGTTTGGCCAATTTGGGCCAGCCGACCACCAAACGGGCTACGCAACAAACGAATAATGATCTCATCGATCACCAAAGCTGCCAGCAATTCAGCTTCATCAGGTTGGCGCATAATCTCAATCAGGCGCGTGGCAGCCTGTACAAGCTGTCTATTGGTACGCTCAATCGAAATTGCCCGTAACTCGGTGGGGGCTGGCAGTGCCTCAGGATAGACTTTGAGCGCCAATTCGGCTACTCGCTGGGGATCAAACTCCAGTTTGAAGCACAGATAGGGCTGGGCAATACTAGCTTGGGTAATTTGGGCTGCCACCGGCAAATCAACCGCCACCACCAACATGCGCTCAGCATCATAACTATAGGTCTGATCGCCCAACACAAGTTGTTTGGCTCCTTGGGCCACAATACAGACGCTTGGTTGATAGAGCGCAGGCAGCGAGCGTTGATGCGGCTGCGATTCACGAATGGCGTAGGTTCGAGGAATACAAAAGCCAAACCGCCCATCATGCGGCGCATGCTGAGCCAATAATTGGGCTAAATAGCGGCGTTCAGGCGCAATTAAGTAATCAGTTTCAGCAAGCGGGGCAACATCCAACAGTGTCATCGGCAGCATCCTAATTACAGCAACATTCAATCTATACTACACCAAATTTATTGCCATTTGGATCGCGCTTGATCATTGCCATTCAACAGCCAATACTGTAATTACTCCGAGCATGCCAAGGTCTTGCATGTCGCCACATGCGAGGAACTTCATGCTTATGTCAATATAAATCCTAGTCACCTACCGCAATCAAACTACAATTGAGCGAGATGCAGGAGTATTTGAATATGCAAAGTGCAACCTATTGCCCAAATAGCTGCGATATTTTCCCATCAAAACAGTGTTCGTAGCTCTATATACTAGCTGTTGTCGATTATCCCCTCACCCCCTTTCCCCCTCTCCCACTGAACGCGGGCGAGGGGGAAAGGGGGAACCGTCCCTCCATTTTTCACGCATCACGACAAAATCACGCCGTTAAAGCCCCTCGCTCGCCGCTGTGGCAGAAGGGTTGGGGTGAGGGGATCTTAAAACAGATCCTTGAACCATTACACTTAGCACCAATTTTGCCTTTTGCCCTTCGTTAGCTGTCATCAAGCTGTAACCCCTGCATCCTCTCAGCGAGCGGGCTTTTTTTTATAATGAAGCCTGATCGCAATTGCAATGGAGGTTGGTTATGCAGATTGTTTTTTTATTAATGAGCGGGGCATTATTGCTCTTAGCGGTGCTGCTCTTGTGGTTTGTACCGCATTTGCTCGGCCAGCAAGAACATCGCGCCAAGCAAGAAACCCAGCAACTCAAAGCCTTGTTGAGCGATGTTTTAGGCGAGCAAGAGGTTGTAGCCCGCCGCCAAGCCCAACTTGGCTCGTCGCTCGGCCATTTACAAGACCAGCTGGAAACGCTGCATACCTCGTTTCCAGCAACAGTGGCGAAATTAGCTGCCCAGCCCGCCGATTTTAGCCGCCCATTAATCGAGCACCTTGATACCCGGTTGAATAGTTTACACTGCCAACTGGAAGGCTGGATGAACGAACGTCGCCAGCATACCAAGCAAGTCAGCCAACAAGAAAACGAATCTTGGGCCTATTTGATGAGTTTGTTGGGCACAATGCAAGATCAATTGGGCGATGTTTCGCAGCAGCGGCCCCGTCGCCCATTGCGCGAACCGCAGCGCGTTGAGTTTGGTTCTTCGGCAGTGGTTGAAGATTTACGCGATGAGGTTGAAAGTTTGCGGGCGATCTCTGAGGAAATTGCCGCCTTGCAATGGCGTTTGCGCCGCACTGTGGCCAGCGCCAGCAAGCCCAATAATTCCCCGAATCAGCAACAGTCAATCAGCTTGCTTGGCCCAAATGAGCCAGTTCGCAGCGTTCGCACGCTCTAGCTTGCCGCAACAATCTGCATTAGCAAAGCGCCCATGACCAAAGCCATGGGCGCTTTGCTGCGGTTAAATTGTAAATTGTTGGCCATAGAGCCGGAAGAACTCAGGTGTTGGTGTGCTGGCAAACAAGCCGCTGGCACTCGCGGCATTCAAGGCCAAGGCCACATAGCCTCGATCAACAAAATGCTTTGATCCTTCGGCCTGTGGAGTGCTACCATTGGCACTATAAACTTTGAGCACTCCCGCAATCCCAGCGGTTGTACCAAGGCTCAGCAAGGCTGCATTATCGTAGTTCAGCACCAAAGTTGGCTTGAGCGGCACAGTTGCGCCAACATCGCTGGGCAAGGCCGCATTGCTAGCAAGCGCAAAAATATAGCCACGGCTTTGGGCGCTGCCGGTTGTGTTCGGCAAGCTGGTGCACGAGCCATACATCGTGGTCGTAATCACCCGTAGATGATTCAACTCGCTAGCACGGCTTTCGGCGGCTTGATTGAAAAATACCATCAAGTTGCCTTCTGAGGAGCCAGCAGTTAATGGAATTGGTGCAGTTGGATTGTGGCTAGGTGGATTGCCACCCTCTGGAATAGGCAACTACCGCCAATTGAATGCCAGTTTGGCCTTCAAACACGAGCAAAGCTGTGCCATCGAGCGACGGCAAATTATTGACCACGCCACTGCTATTGACGGCATAGGCATTCTGCTCGCCAGCGGCGGCAACATAAATCGCGCTGGGAGTTAAGCCCGCTTGGGTTACAACTTTGACGCTATACGAACCTTGGGTAACGGCACCATACGGCATCACTGCCACTAAGGGAAATTGGCTTGGCGTGCACTCAGTCCAGTTGCATTCAGGCGGATTACCCTCAAGCTGTGCAACATACACTGCCGTTGTGCCATTGGCTTGGTCGCCAATCACCAACACATAATCATCGGCGTTCGCGCCAAGCAACTTGAAGCCCTGCGAATTCACCCGCGAATCAAGGCTGCCTTGGGGAATAATGGTGCTAGGTGTGTTCAGGCTGCCGCGCAACAGATAGACCCAGCCATGCTTGAGGCTGGCAATTGGGGTTTCGGCAATTGGCAAACTTACAACTTCCGCCGCAGGATTGCTACCAAAGCCATGCTGCATTATGGGCAAAGGCAAGGCCAAGCGTTCTGGCCCAACCCGTGGCTGATCAAATGGCGCGGTTGCCATGGCATTGTAGGGCAAACCAGCCCCAGTTTGCGCCCGAAATGGCTGCCAAACATCGTCACCACCCTCAATCCGCATCACTTCGCTAGAGCCAACCAAGTGGGCCATAATCGATTCGGCGGTTGGGTTGAACGATGGCAAGGCCAAATCGGGATGCTCAGCATTATTTGAATTAATATATTGATCACGCAAGCCAATCGCGTAGTGCATCCATTCATGCACAATCACGCGATAGCCTTCTGGCTCGTGCCATGGAATGCTAAAGCTGCCTTGGCGCTCCCACATCCCACGGCCTAAGCGAATTGGCATGTGTTTGGCATCGGTGTAGAGGCCTTCGCGCCAACTACGTGGGTGATAGCGATTCGAGGCCAAAATTTGGATGTCGGCGGCGCGCATTTGCTCAACGCCACCAAACACCACCTGGCCAAAGGCCATTGTGCCATTGCTAACATCGAACAAGAAATCTGAGGCGCGGCGAAAAGCCCATTGCAATTGATTAAGCTCGCTGGCACTGGGCAACCATTCGATCGCCACCAAAACATTAAACAGACAAACCTTGGTTGCGCTGGTGCTTTGGCTGGTGTTATGGGTTGCTTGTACCTGGGCATAGGCAATTGGCTGATTCGGCAGGTCGTCGGCACTGCCGTTAGTCGCTAAATGTTGCTGAAGATCATACACACAAAAGGCCCAATTGAGGTCTTGTAGGCCCAACAAATTGGCATTTGGCAATGACCAATTGATGAGCAGAGCGGTTTGGCTTGGCACCCGTTGAACCAATTGTGGGTTGCTTAATTGCATAATTGGCTGATTGGTGTACCAATCGTTATTGCCGCTTGGAGCTGGGTTCGGTGCTGTGTTAAAAAGATTGTAGCGGTTGAAATAAACCTGGGCGTGTGGTGTGGACATGATCGCATTCCCCCAATGTCACAAAACAAGGGCTACTACGGTAGCAAAGCCTATCGAAATCGGGTATAGTAGCGCTAGAACTTTGCTTCAATTACGCGAATAGGGTGCCTGGTCTCTCACAAACCAAGGCATGCTTGATGGCGTTACATACACCAAGGGTGATGGTATGGTTTTACTTGATGATGCCTTCGAATCAACGGTTACACCTGCACTTAGTTCTTACATCTGGCTCTTACGTTGGTGTGATTCGGCTCAGTTGGCTAGCCTAACGCCTTATTCACCCGCACAAATCGAGCGGTTTTGCCAAAACGCGTTCATGCTCAAACATCATGATCAAGGTTGGTACGAACTGCGCGAAGCACCAAGTTTGGCTGAAATTCCCTATCGCGAACACGAAGTTTTTGCTGCTGCATTTGAGTATAGCCAGCAACAGCTCAATCGTCTAGTAGCTGAAGCCTGGCAGTTTGAGCTTCAACGGTGGTTGTATTACCTTGAAGCCTATTTGGAGTTGCTTTCGGCCCGCCGCGAGTGGCGCACAATCGCCGATGTGCTCAGCAAAGCCGCCACAATTCCCCAAGTTAATCCCCGTCAACACCAATTATTAACGCTCTATACGGCAATTATTACCACGCGGCTTGAACGCCAATATGATGCTGCCCAAAGTTTATTGCAACAATTACGTGATGATATCCAACTCGAAGCCGATTTATTGCCAATGGTCATTAATAGTCTGGGTACCTTGGCATGGTTTCGGGGAGCGTATGATCAAGCGATTCAACATTATATTGAGCAGCAGCACCATGCGCAACAGGTGCAAAATTGGCTCTATCAAGGCCATAGTTTGCTTAACCAAAGTATTTTGGCCAATCACTTTCAACGCCCAGAGCAAGCGCTTGAACTCAGCATGCAAGCTTTAGAGGTGCTACAACGGGCTGGTAATCGCTACCGCGAAGCCCACGCGCTCTACGAAGTTGGCTCGAATTTGCTCTATTTGTGCCGCTGGGATGAAGCCGATAGCTATTTCTCGCGTTCGGCAGCTCTGTATCAAAGCCTCGATACCGTCGGCGATTTAGCCAATTTGTATTGGCATATTGGCTTTTTGAAGCAGCTGGCAGGCGATTTGGCGGCCAGCGAACAGGCCTATCAGATTAGTATTGAGGCGGCGCGGGCCAGCGTTGTGCCCAATGATGATAGTTTGCGCGATTCATTGGCGTTTTTAGGTTTACTCTACTGTAGCATGCACGATTATCAAGCCGCGTTGGAGATTTATGCTCAAGCCGAAGCCATGGCTCGCGAACAAAACAATCGCCATGAATTGGCCTTAATTCTCAACCATCGCGGTGATGCTGAACGCCGTAACGGTGCGATCGACGCAGCGTTCGCAGCCTTTGCCGAATCGATTGCAATTATTGAAGATCTGCGTACATCGTTTCGCGATGAAGATACCAAATTGGGCTTGATTAGCACCGCGCAACAGGTTTACGAGCACATGGTAGTTTTGTGTATTGAGCGTGGCGATGCGGCCCAAGCGGTCAATTATATTGAACGAGCACGTTCGCGAGCCTTCCTCGATGCGCTGCAAGCTGGCGATGAGAGCACCGCGGTTGAACTTTCGCAGCAATGCGCCAATTTGGCCGAAATCCAAGCCCATCTTGATCAACGGACAGCGGTCATTGAATACTTTACGGTCGGCGTTTTAGGCCGATCATTACGCTTTTTGGCGGCTTTGGCCGAGCGCAAATCGCCAATTTTACACCACTTTAGCCTTGAGCCAGCCTTATATAGTGTGGCAATTACAGCAACCAAGGCCACAATTCAGCAACATGCCTTTAATCCATTGAACCTCACCCGTGGCCATGGTGGTCATCATCGGCTCTTACAACCACGGATCTTAAAGGCAATCTCGCAAGCGTTAATCGAACCCTACGAAACCATGTTAACCACGCTTGATTTGGTGTATGTTGTGCCGCATGGGCCATTGCACGATGTACCGTTTATGGCCTTGCAAACCAGCGATGGCAATTGGTTGGTACGCGAGGAGAACCCAGCAATCGCCTTGGCTCCCAGTGCCACGATTTTGGTGCGCTATGCCTTGGGGCGGGCGGCCAGCAGCCAACAGCAGCATTATTGTTTTGGCTACAACAGTGTGGGCGCTGAAGCCCTAACCTATGCCGAACACGAGGCGCAGGAAATTGCCAAATTGGTTGGCGGGCAGGCTTGGACAGGTGCCTTAGCCACCGATCAGTTTTTGCGCTATGCCCACGATGCACGGATTATTCACATTGCCTCGCACTGTGTTTATGATGCGCAGCAACCATTAAATTCACACCTCATTCTTGGTAATGAAACGCTGAGTGCGCAAACAATTATGGACCATGTGCAAATCGACACCGATTTGGTGGTGTTGAGTGCTTGTGTGAGCGGACGCAGTTTTGTGGCAGTCAGCGACGATCAATATGGTTTGCAGCGGGCGTTTCTCTATGCTGGCACGCGCAGTTTGCTCTGTTCGTTGTGGAACGCCTCGGATGTAGCGGCGTTGTTCGTGATGGATCGTTTTTATCGGGAATTACAGGCCGGAGTACGCATTGCCGTAGCACTCAAACATGCGATAATCGCAGTGCGAGACTTGACGCGGGCTGATATTATTAAGCAGTTCCAGCTTTGGCAGTTACCGACGAGCGCAATTCCGCTCGAACTCGATGGCCAGCACAGTGAAAGCCCCTTGGCTGATCCACGATTTTGGGCTGGCTTTATGGTGATCGGAAAAGCCTAAAGTGTAAGCGGCAATTGTTCGTTTGACCATTGTAGAATGTTTACGATGCTTTTCGAAGCATCACGCCTGAAAGCAAAGGTGCGCACCATGTTCGAGACCCAATTATCTGATAGCGAGCAGCTCTATACCGAACGTGCAACTCTTCTGATCAAGAAATATGGATGGACACTGCTCTCAATCGACGAGCTGGTACAACGAACTGTGCGCCGTCGCGCGACCGATTTTCAAGGCACGCTTGATCAAACCTTGATTTGCTCGTACATGATTTCGTTATACGATGCCTGTTCTGGGCGCGAAGGGTTGAGTCGGCGCGAGGATGGCTATACAGAGCTTTTTCGCATGGTTTATAGCTATGCCATGCTTAAACGTTTTGAACCAGCCGAGGAAATCGCCCAAGCAACGATTGAGCGGGTGCTCAAACATTTTGACGATTGCCGTAAACCAGGTGCCTTTTGGGAATTTGTGCGTTTGCAAATGAACAATGCCCTGCGTAGCCTCCGGCGTTGGACAAAATATCCCGCTGACTCGTTAGATCAACCAAGCATGAATGACGAGGGTCAAAATCGTTAC
Organism: uncultured Chloroflexia bacterium; assembly: GCA_963767035.1. Taxonomy (GTDB): domain Bacteria; phylum Chloroflexota; class Chloroflexia; order Chloroflexales; family Herpetosiphonaceae; genus Herpetosiphon. The sequence goes on from CAVYBW010000001.1 coordinate 930,767, forward strand.
GATGTGTTGGAAGATACCCATAGCATTGCTCCCGCGACGGTGGTGATTCAACATGAGACCAAGGAGCGCATATCGGCTTGTTTAAACGCTTATCTGCGTGAACATCCTCGTTCACACAACCAATTAGCCGCATTGTGGCTGAAATATATTACAGGCCTTGATGACAATGCGATTAGCCGGACGTTGGAAACTACCGTAAGCCATGTGCATACCCTACGTAGCCGGGCGATTAAACGGCTGCGTGATGATCCCCGCTGGCAAGCTGTTGCCACTGATCTAGGGATTGCTTACGAATAACTATTTGGTGAGGAACTACCATGAACACATCACTTCCGACCGCATCTCACGAGATTATGCGTCAACGCCTTGTTGAGTATGCCCATGCTGTTGCGATTGGCGCGCCACTAGATGCTGCGCTGCAAGTGGTTGCCGACCATGTGGAAACATGTGCTGGCTGTCGCGCCGAGTTGTTTGATGCCTTGGATGCGAGCTATGCCTTATACAGCAACTCGCTTACAATCGCCGATAGCATCCCAGCTCCATCGTTGAAGTTTTTGCGCCAACACTCGTTGGTCACAGCCGCCGTACCTGAAACCGTTGGCTATCGCTTTATGATTGAGTTTTCCGACGAGATGCTCAAGCAGATGCAAATCCAACTGCAATACACCGGCCAAATGCGCGGCCAGCGTTTAATTGGCACCTATCGCCAATCGTCGGTGAGCATTCCCGATGTGACGATCGAAATGTATGAGAGCATGCAACCCAAACATGCGGTGTTGCACTGCTACATTCAAGTGCCTGAGCGCGATCCCTTTGATCAAGCTGGAACTGAAGTGAAAGTGGTATCGCCAAGCTACGAAAACAATGGCACCACCGATGCCGATGGTTTTGTCTTATTCGATCGAATTCCAATTGAAGAATTGGCTCGCTTGAAGATCAAAATTCTCAATTAGCCGCTGTGGGTAGCGCGGGTTGTGTTGTGTTCTACCCACAGTGCTTAATTGACTAAACCAAAATTAATGAGAGAATCATTGCTACGATTCCCCAACTTCATGCGCTAATTGCTCCAAGAATTGGTTTAAAATACCGGTTCGTTGTTCTGCTAATGCACGGCCTGTGGCTGTTTGCATTGTTTGTGGCAGCTTTAAAAGTTTGGTATAGAAATGATCGATGCTGTTGATTTGATCATCGGCTGGGCGGGTGCGCGGAATCGGCTGCTGCGGATCGTAGAGCCGACGGCCAAGCTCAACGCTGAGCATCAAACAACGGGCTAAACCAATCGCGCCAAGCGAATCGAGTCGATCGGCATCTTGAACGATCTGGGCCTCAATAGTTTCTGGTTGAATGTTGGCCGAGAAGCTGTGAGCGGCAATTGCATGACCAATTGCCGGCAAATATTGTTCGGGATAGCCTTGGCTGGCAAGCCATTGGGTTGCGTGTTCGGCGGCCATGCGCGAGGCTTGGTTGCGTAACGGCGAGGCTTTGGAAACCACCACGCAATCATGCAACCACGCCGCGGGAATAATCACCGCCAAATCGCCGCCCGCTTGGGCTTGAATTAATTGGGCATTGCGCACGACCCGTCGAATATGCTCAACATCGTGCGAAACATCGGCTTGCCCAAGCTCTTGCTCAATCCACGTTGCAAAGCGCGCTTGCCATAGATTCAGATCAATCATCGTACTTTTTAGCTCCCAACCTTACGATAGACATCTAATGTGGCTTTGGCCAAATTTTCCCATGAAAAAGCTTGAGCACGCAGCAAGCCACGCTCGCGCAGATCGTCGCGCAGGCTAGCATCGTTGGCAATTCGTACCAACTCTTGCGCCATCTGCTCAAGATCATCAGGATCGACTTGGATCGCCGCATCGCCAACCACTTCAGGAATGCTGGTGGCATTGGTCGTCAAAACTGGGGTGCCTGAAGCCATGGCCTCAAGTGGCGGAATACCAAAGCCTTCGTAGCGCGATGGATAGATAAATGCCGTCGCAGCGTTATACCACAATGGCAATTCTTCGCCAGGTACATAACCAAGAAAACTGACGCTATCATGTAATTGTAATTGCTCATAGGTGCTGAAAATTTCATCGAAATTCCAGCCTTTGCCACCGCCAATTAATAATGGCATGCCAACTTCGTGCTTGACTTTGGCATAGGCTCGCAGCAAATTGGGAATATTTTTGCGTGGCTCTAAAGTACCAAGATAGAGCAAAAATTGCTCAGGCAGTTGTTTTTTCTGTTTCCAAGCATTAATTTCAGTCGTCGAACGGGGATGATATTGGCTCCAGCAGCATTGTAGGCAATGCTGATTTTGGCTGGGTCAAGCCCAAGTCGATCGACCATGGCCGATTTGGTATACTCGGAAACCGCAAATAGATGCGCGGCTTGACGCACACCTTGGCGAGTTGCCGCAGCGAGATAGCGCCGATTGGCTTTGCGATGCGAACCAGTCACATCCATAAAGGCTAAATCATGGATGGTGACGATAGTTGGCACTGGCGAGAGCAACGGCGTGATATTCAACAAACCATGAAACAGATTGACCCGACGTTTAGCCAGTAGCCACGGTGCAATAAACTGCTCCCAAGGAATGCGGTATTTGGGCTGAATTGTGGGCAAGCGCGATTCGACAATTTCCCAATTGGCTGGCAAATTGAGTTCTTGACGCACATTTGGCCCGACAAATAAGGTGTATCGGTTATCGTGATCGAGCTTCGCGAGGTTTTCAATCAAAAAACGGGTGTGATTGGAAACTCCAGCTTGGCGAAAAGAGCTATCAAATGAGAGTAAATGACCATTAATTGTAAAATGCATAGGCTCAATTTCTAAAACTGCAAACGAGCGATTCTTCAGCGAGTATAACATACCTCACTTTTGATGCTATTTAATTCTGGATTCATCACCTTTATCTGATGCCGAAACCCTAACGACTGATCGCTCATGCTTGGTTCGTCTCCCTTCCGTCCCTCCGCTGGAGGGAGACGCAGGGGGTTTTCATCCCCCTGCACCCCCAAATATTCATGCTGTAGAATGTTTTGCTTATTGCATTCCCACCCCTTCGTGCGCTTCGCGGTTCCGTCCAACTGATCCTTAGCCACTGACACCTTCTTGGTTCGCCTCCCTTCCGTCCCTCTGCTGGAGGGAGATGCAGGGATTTCCCATCCCTGCACAGCCGAATATTCATTGTGTAGGTTGTTACTGTTGATCGCTATTCCCCTTCGTGTGCTTCGCAGTTCTGTCCAACTGATCCCTAGCCACTAAAACCTTCTTGGTTCGCCACCCTTCCATCCCTCTGCTGGAGGGAGATGCAGGGATTTTCCATCCCTGCACAGCCGAATATTCATTTCGTGTATTGTTCTACTGGTAACAATTCCCATCATTGATCGACTTCGTGGTCTGCGTGATTCTCATCCCCAACCTCCTATTCCCAATCTTCGCGGTTCCCCTGCGCTGATCTCTAGCCCCTGACACCTGATCCCTTGGAGTTGACATTCTAAGGTTAAGACCTGAGAACCATTCCAGTCGTGATCCGATGGTTGGTAGGGCAATTCTCGGTACGCTTATGGCTAGGGGGTTCTCCAACTTTTTGCGGAGGAATACAAATGGATACATTGACCGCAGCACGGGCGCAGATGGAAGTCTCGCTCGCGTTTCACATGGTTTTTGCAGCGCTGGGCATTGGTTTTCCCTTGCTCATGGTCATTAGCGAAGGTTTGGGCTTGAAAACGGGGCAGGCTCATTATCTCGCATTGGCCAAAAAATGGGCCAAAGCAACCGCGCTGACGTTTGCAATTGGCGCTGTTTCAGGCACGGCGCTTGCGTTTGAATTAGGCTTGCTTTGGCCAACCTTTATGGGATTTGCTGGCAGCATTATTGGCTCGGCATTTACACTTGAGGGCTTCGCTTTCTTTATCGAGGCGATTTTCCTGGGCTTGTATTTATATGGCTGGAAGCGACTTTCACCACTGGCCCACTGGCTGACTGGGATTCCGGTGGCGGTTAGTGGCATGCTTTCGGGCGCATTAGTCGTTGCCGCCAATGCATGGATGCAAACGCCAGTTGGTTTTGATTTGGTCGATGGCAAGGCAGTTAACATTAATCCGCTGGCACCATTTCTCTCGCCTGCTTGGCTTGATATGGCCTTGCACTCAACTTTATCGTGCTATATTGCGACTGGTTTTGCAGTAGCTGGCGTGTATGCGATGGGCATGCTCAAAGGCCGCAACGACCGTTATCATCGCTCGGCATTGACGATTAGCCTCGGATTGGCAACCGTGACCGCCTTATTGCAACCAATTAGCGGCCATATCAGCGCTCAGCGCGTCGCCCAGGATCAGCCTGCCAAACTGGCGGCAATGGAGGCATTGTTTGAAACCCAAGCTGGCGCGCCATTGTTGATCGGCGGCATTCCCGACCCTGAGACTGGCGAAATTCACTTTGGAATCGAAATTCCCAAAGCGCTGAGCTTTATGGCAACCAACGATTTTAACGCCGAATTACGCGGCTTAAATAGCTTTCCGCCTGATCAACGACCAAATGTGGTGATTGCCCATCTTGCCTTTCAAGTGATGGTTGGTGCTGGCTTTGCCCTGATTGGCTTGGGTTTATGGTTTTGGTGGCGGCGCTGGCGTAGTAATCTTATTCTGAGTCGCAAACTATTATGGGCATTAGTAATTGGCTCGCCATTAGGATTTCTGGCGCTGCAAGCCGGCTGGATTGTGACCGAGGTTGGCCGCCAGCCGTGGATTATTTACGAGGTGATGCGCACTCGCGACGCAGTAACCACGGTTGCTGGCGTGCCGCAGGTGTTTTATCTGTTTAGTTTGCTGTATATTGGACTGGCAAGTGTATTGGTTTACTTATTACGTAAACTTGCGACGGGCTATCCCAGCGAAGCAAACGAAAGCGAGGCGACTCATGCCGCTTGAAGTTATTGTGGCTGCAATTGGCCTGGTTGGCGTAATCACCTATGCGATTTTGGCGGGAGCCGATTTTGGCGGCGGCATCTGGGATTTATTAGCGTGGGGGCCACGGCGCACTCAGCAACGTGAAGCGATCGCGCATGCGGTTGGCCCGGTGTGGGAGGCCAACCATGTTTGGCTAATCTTTATTATCGTGTTGCTATTTACTGGCTTTCCAACAGCCTTTGCAGCTTTGAGCATTGGGCTATTTGCACCGTTTCATATCGCTCTGTTGGGGATTATTCTGCGCGGGGCGGCGTTTGTGTTTCGGGCCTATAGCCCACAATCTGCTCAACAGCCAAGCCATGGTAGTCAGCGTTGGGGCACGATTTTTGGTGCTGCCAGCGTGATTACCCCAGTGATTTTGGGGATGGCCTTGAGTGCGGTTTCAGCGGGACAGTTACGGGTGATCGATGGCGTTGTGCAAAGCGAAGGTATTGTTTGGCTCACGCCGTTAGCAATTGCCATGGGTCTATTGGCCTTGGCCTTATGCGCCTACCTCGCGGCAGTTTATATGACGCTTGAAACCAGCGACGAGCTGCAGGCCGATTTTCGCCAACGGGCGCTGCTAGCGGGCACAGCGGTAGTTGGCTTATCACTATTGAGCTTGCCTTTGCTGTATTTCAAGGCCCAACATTTATGGGATGGATTGATCAGTTTTCGGGCCGCACCCGTGCTGACGATTGGGGTGATTGCGGCCTTGCTTTCAGGCTGGGCCTTGTTGCGTTGGCGCTTTCAGCTTGCTCGTGGCGCAGCAATTGCCCAAATTAGCTGTTTGCTGGCAGGCTGGGGCATTGCCCAATATCCCTATATTATTTATCCCGATGTAACCTTGGCAGCGGCGGCGGCTCCGCGAGCAAGCTTGATTTTTATTTTGGTGGCGTTGCCGTTGGGCTTGTTGATTCTGTTGCCATCGCTGTGGTTTTTGTTCAAGGTTTTTAAAAGTGCGCCAATTGAGGAGGCTTAATCGGCGATTTATGGCAGTAGATAGGGGTTTATCTGCAGAGGCGGATGATCGCCACCCTTCCGTCCCTCCGCCGAAGGGAAACGCAGGGGGGTTTCATCCCCCTGCACCCCCTAATATCTATCCTGTGGATTGTTTTGCTTTTCTTTTTTATAACACTTCACATGATTTACTCATTCGGCTTTGGTGGCTTTGATTTGAACTGTACCTTCTTGGGCGGGGAAGCGACCAACCGACATGCGTCGTAGAATTCGCGCAACACCGCAAAATCGGCATCAATATCACCAGTTGGGTAGAGCATTGGGCCAAAACCAAGCACCTTGCGTTTGTAATTGATATAGCTCATGCCAATGGGAATCTTAGCATTCAGCGCAATATAATAAAAGCCTGTTTTCCAGTGATCGGTTGCCTTGCGCGTGCCTTCAGGTGCAACCACCAAGACCAATGTTTTGTGTCGTTCGATCTCATCGACCACCTGTTGCACCGCATTGTAGGTTTTATCGCGGCGAATCGGAATGCCGCCCAGCCAGCGCATCAGTGTTTTGAAGGGAAAGCGAAACAGCGAGTGCTTGCCAATCCAATAAATGCGCAGTTGCTGCGATAAGGTTGCCAGCAACATCACTGCAAAATCCCAATTGGAGGTGTGATACGCGCCAATTGCGATCCATTTTGGTTCAGTTGGAATCGTGCCTTCAACTTGCCAACCAACAAGTTTGAGCAAGCGTTGGGCAACCCAACGTAATGGACGACCTGGTTGTAACGACACGCGAGATGGACGGAAGCCACGAAATCGCTTCATTGATGGTTCCTGTTGGGGCGGTAGGTTTGCACCTACCGCCAATTGCTGAATTAGAGAGCGGTTTTGATCGCCGCCACGATCGCATCACGCGCCACAGCTTGCTGCTCACCAGTGCGCAGATCTTTTAGTTGCACAACGCCAGCTGCCAAATCGTCGGGGCCAAGCACTAAAGCAAAGTTTGCAGCTTTGCGATCGGCCTCTTTGAATTGGTTAGCGATTTTAACTGGGCTATAGGCAGTCAGCACACTCAGGCCAGCAGCACGCAATTCGCCAGCTAAGCGAAGGCTTTCGCTCTGAAAATCGCTAGCAAACAGGGTAACATAGGCATCGATTGTGCGTTCTGGGCGTGGCCCCATATTAAGCTCAAGCATCAAATCAAACAAGCGCTCAAGCCCAAAGGCACAGCCAACGGTGGGCAATGAGCGTTTGCTGAACATACCCACCAAATTGTCGTAGCGCCCGCCACCCAACAACGAACCCATCGGCGGCGAATCGAGCACCGCCTCAAAGACACAGCCGGTGTAGTACGATAAGCCGCGAGCCAAACTTGGGGAAATCGTGAAGCTATCGGCGGGCACGCCAAAGTTGGTCAATACATCGCAGATGGTCCGCAAAGCGGCTACGGCGGCCAAAGCTGGCGCATCGTTGGTCAGCACGCTTTCCATTTCGGCCAAAACATCCTCAACCGAGCCGCTAATACCCACAAAGTGCAAAACCCGCTCGGCGGCCTCGGCGCTCACGCCGCTTTTGAGCAATTCGTTACGCACACCATCGTTGCCAATTTTATCGAGCTTGTCGATTGCGCGATACACACCGCCAGCCTCATTATCGGCAACTCCTGCCACCCGTGCCAAACCACTTAAAATTTCACGGTGATTGAGCACAACCTTGGCATTAGCAAAGCCAATTGCACGCAAACTTTCAACCACGACTGCCACCATTTCCGCATCAGCAATCGGGCTATCCACGCCGACAATATCAGCATCAAGCTGCCAAAATTCGCGGTAGCGGCCACGGGCTTGGCGTTCGCCACGGAAAGATTGACCAAGGGCATAGCGTTTGAAGGGCATAATTAATTTGCCTTCGTTTTGGGCCACCACCCGCGCCAAGGGCACGGTTTGGTCGTAACGCAAGGTCAAGGCATCATCGCCATATTTCAAACGATAGAGCAGTTTTTCTTCGTCGCCAATCTTACCCTCAAGCGTATCAGAATATTCGACGATGGGCGTGGAAAGTGGCTCGAAGCCATAACGCTCTAAAACAGCAATCAAGGTATCGGTGATAAAACGCCGCAAGCGCATGGCTTCAGGCAAGTGATCGCGCATGCCTTTGTAGGCGCGGGGAGTAATTGGCATAATTTCGGTTCCTTATCCAAGGGCACAAAGCCCCAAAAGCGTTAGCGTTTGAGCGAAACGCCAGTTAAATCAAGTTCGCCCAAAGCGGTAATGCTATAGCCATCAACATACGATTTTACCAAGGAATAATCGACACTATGCATCAGCGGAATCACCACAAAATCGCTGAGCAATTGCTCCTCGGCTTGGCGATAGAGTGCGCCGCGTTTGTCGGTATCAGCTTCGGCTTTGGCTTGCTCAATCAATTGATCAAACTCACTGCTGCTGTAGTTGGTACGATTGTATTGACCCTTGCTGCCAAACAAAACCTCTAAAAAGTTCTGAGGATCAGGATAGTCGGCGATCCAACTCAGATCGTACAAGTGGTAGTTATCGCGTCCGAGCGCGGCCAAATAATCGCCAAATTGATCTTGACCGCGAATTTCAATCGTCACCCCAAGCTCATCTTTGGCAATTTGGGCGAGCAAACCCACGCCGCTGCCGCTGCTGTAGCCAATGATCGGCGGAAATTTATCGACGCTGCCATAGCTCGATTCGCTGATCAATTGCTTGGCGCGGGCAAGATCGGCGCGTGGCTCAGGCAAACGCTCTGGCTCAGCTCCCGGCATACCAGGTGGCAAAATCCCACGGGCCGCCACGACCGAGCCATTATAGGAAACATCGGCCAATTTAACTCGATCGATCAACAAGTAAAAGGCTTCACGCACTTTCGGATCGTCGAATGGTGGTTGCTTGACATTCAAGCCAATATAGCTTAATTGCAACTGGGGCGTGACCCGCAATTCGGCGTGTAATGGATCAGCTTCGTCATTAATCCGATCAAGATCATAGGTGCCAATCGCAGTCACGTCAATCTCGCCCTGCTCATATAAGCCCAAAGGATTGCTACCTTCAGCCCCAATCAAATAGGTAATCCGATCCAATTTGGGAGCCGTGCCATAGTAGTATGGGTTAGGTACAAGCTCCATGCGCCGACGATGGTTCCACAGATCGAGGGTAAATGGGCCAGAGCCATTGGGCTTTTCGAGCCAATCGCTATTGTCCTCGACTGTGCGCCGATCAAGCACAAATGCTGGCGGATGGGTCAATTTAAGCAAAAACAGCGAGCTTGGCTGGCGCAGCGTAATCGCGATCGTCAGATCATCAACCACCTTGACCCCGCTGAGCGAACTAGCTTGCCCAGTTACTTTTTCAAGCACCCCAGCAATATCATCGAGATAGGTTGGCGAGACAATCGAGCCAAGGCTCGGATCGGTCGCGCGTTCGAGGCTCCAGCGCACATCTTCGGCGGTAATCGGCGTACCATCAGCAAAACGAGCATTAGTGCGCAGCTTGAAGGTATAGACCGTACCATCAGCCGACACATCGATCGTTTCGGCCAAATCGGGTACTGCCTCAAGCTCATTGTTGAGCGTCACCAAACCACTAAACATCAAGCGCGTAATAAAACCGCTGGTGGTATCGCCAACTAAAGCTGGGTCAATCGTCGCTGGATCATCGCCTAAAGTCAAAATAAAGTTGCCACCACCGCCGGTTTGGCTTTGCGTGGCTGGAGTTGACGCAGATGTCGGCACTGTGGTTGGGCTACTGCCAACTGCACAACCAACGAGGCTGATCAGCAATAATCCTAGAATTGATAGACGTTTAAACATAGCACTTCCTCGCTCAGATCCCGTCCACAAGCGACGGTTGAACTATTATAGTACACACGAAAGGCACGAAGAAAGCCCTTCGTGCCATCATGAATTGCAGCAAATGGCTTATTGAGCTGCGGCAAACAGCCGATCAATCGTATCGGCCAAGTCGAAATCTTTTTCGGTAATGCCCTTCTGATCGTGGGTTGAGAGCGCAATCGTCACCTTATTATAGCGAATATCAATATCAGGATGATGATTGACTGCTTCAGCAGCCTCGGCAATTTGGCGTACAAACTCAATTGCAAACGGAAATGTCACTAAAGTATAGGTTTTACTGATTTGTCCATCAACGATTGTCCAACCTGTGCGTTGCTCTAACGCTTGCTGTAATGCTGCCTTAGCCAAAACTGGCATAGTCACTCCTTTGTCGACAATTGGCGCTACATGGCTCCAACCACATCGGCATATGGTTCGCCACACACAACATGATCATACAATTCGCGAATATCGTGGGCAACTGCGGCCCAACTATAACCTTGCGCTGCTTGCACTCCATTGCGGCCTAATTGTAAACGCAATGGCTCATCATTCAAGAGCAAACTAATTTTTTCGGCCAAGGCTTCGGGATCTTCGCGCGGCACCAGCAGGCCAGTTTCGCCATCGCGCACGGTGTAACGCAAACCGCCAACGTTGGAGGCGATTACAGGCGTACCACAGGCCATGGCTTCGAGCGCGACCATGCCAAACGATTCGTAGTGCGATGGCACAACCACCATATCGGATGCGCTATAAAACAAGGGCAATTTGCGCTGATCTTGCGAGCCTTGGAAGGTGACCAAATTGCCAATGCCCAATTCGCCCTGCAACCTCCGCAAACGCCGCATCTCGCTGCCCCATTGATCGGGCGTTTCGCGCCGATCGCCACCAATGATCGCCAAACAAATATCGCCCCGCAAGGCTGGCTGTTGCTCAGCCAACAACGCGATCGAGCGCAACAGCGTATCAATGCCCTTGAGTGGCTCGATGCGCCCAACAAAGAGCAACATCCGATGGGGATGCGGTGGAACGCCTAACTCATTACGGGCAATATGGTGATCAATTGGGTGAAAATGCTCAACATCAACTCCGCAAGGCACAACCGCAATTCGCTCAAGCTCAGCGCCATAATGTTCGAGCATTTCGGCCCGATCAAGCGGCGTGGCCGCCACAACCCGATCAACCTCTTGCAACAACATGCGTTCGATCGCGATCCGTTGCTCGGTTTCGCCCTCATCACCCCGGGCAATCGTGTTTTTCATGGCTCCCAAGGTGTGGAACATATGGATGACTGGCGTGCCCCAGGCTTGGCGCAACTCCAACGCGGCAACGCCGGAGAGCCAATAGTGGCTATGCACCACGTCGTAGTGAATATCTTCGCCATCAGCCACGCAACGAATCCGATGCACAAACTCAGGCAGATAATCTAAAACCCAATTTTTATCATAGGGTGCGGCGGGACCAACCCGCACCGCAAAGACGCGCACATTTGGCGCAAGATTAGTAATCAAGGGCGTGTTTGGGTCTTGCGAACGGGTATAGATATCGACTGCAACCCCTTGACGACCCAACTCACGGCTTAATTCACGAACATAGACATTCATACCGCCAGCTTCTTTACCACCCAAAGCAGCCAGAGGGCTCGAATGGACACTCAACATTGCAACGCGGCGCACAGCTACCTCCCGTGTGTGGTTTCTGCCATCAGCATACCACGAAACGGGCCACGCCTCCTGAAGCCCTAGCCCTATTCTATGAGAGGTCAGCAATCAGTCAGGATTTAGGGGCCAGGGGAAGAGAGAGGTGTGGCTCTTGGCTATAAGCTTTGGGCTATGGGAACAATAATCTCAACAAGTGGACACCACTAATTAAGAATTCGGTGGATTCCCTCACCCCCCAACCCCCTCTCCCACTGCACGCGGGCGAGGGGGAGTCAGCATGGTAAAACTATCGACTAAAGCTCCACAACCACTGAACGCGGGCGAGGGGGAGCACGGGTCTATCACTAACGAATCATGGAAAACCACAATGTTAAAGCCCCTCGCCCGCGCCACGGCAGAGGGGTTGGGGTGAGGGGATCTTAAACCTACCCTTGTAAGATGCGGGCAAGGGGGAGCACGGGTCTATCACTAACGAATCATGGGAAACCACAATGTTAAAGCCCCTCGCCCGCGCCACGGCAGAGGGGTTGGGGTGAGGGGATCATCACAACTGATCCCCAGCCCCTCGCCACCGACCCCTATTCCGCAATTGCAATCGGCGTGCGGGTTGGAATAGGCACAAGCTCGGTTGGAGCAACACTGAGAATCGTGCAGGGGTCATGCTCAGCATCACAAATGCGCGGCAATTCAGGTGGAACGAGCAACGAATCGGTATCCAAATAGCCTTGATCATACAAAGCCTTGGCCGAATCGTAGCCTTGCCAGCGCCAATGCCATGGCTCGCTGGTATAGCCCATTAATTCATAGGTGATCAACTCGCCATCGCGATATTTGATCGGGTAGGATTGGACCCAGCCATATTTGTAGGCATTGGCATTCAGCCATTCTTTCAAGGGATCGGGAATTCGAAAGCCAATTTCAGGTGCACCTTGGGGCAATAAATCGACCGTCAGGCCAGTTTGATGCTCGCTGGTGCCAGGTTTGGCGCTGTAGGTGGCGGCGTAGGCAATCGCCTGTTTGCGGCTAATTGGCGTGTCGGTTTGGGCAGCGCTACTCAACTCGTATTGCACCCAACCCTCGAAGGTGCTGGCTTGCTCAGCATACGAACGATAGGCCGAGCGAATTTCCAGCACAAAGCCATCACGCCGCGCTGCATCGATTAAATCTTTGAGGTCAGCAACCGCTTCACGGCGCAACAACTGGCCTGAACGCGAACCACGCACCCCAGCCAAACGCAAATCAAGCAGTTCGGCTTCGGCATCAAGCGCTGGAATCAGCGGCACAGCGGTGGGAGTTGGAGTTTGGGTTGGACGGGGTGTACGGGTTGGCGTTGGTACAGGCGTGCGGGTTGGCTTAGGCGTTGAGGTCGCACTAGGTGCGACATGAGCCGGTTGCAAATGCACTTGACGATCAGCAATCGCCGCCTGTGAAACCGCCCCACAGCCAACCAATAAACCCAAACCACAGATCGCAACCAACAAAAACTTCACGCGAAAACCCCAATTCGTTAGCCAACGGCTGCGATTGTACCAAAACGCCGCAATTGTGCAACTACCGATTGTAAGCTGCCAAATCCGTTTCAACGATCATTCACAATTGCGCGAATCAAAAGTTGATCCTCAGTGCCACTATCGGTAGCTATCAGGGCTCTATAGGCTACAAATTTTTGATCGGGCGAGAAAACAACTTCTGATACAGCACTCTGATCAGGCAATGGCTCGTTTATTTGCAAACTTTCGGTTTCGCCATTGCGCAACAAAAATGCATTGTATGGAGATTGACCATCATTATTGCCATTATAAATAAGGTTGTTAGTATTCCATTGTAAGACACGAGGATGGTTTGAAACTTGTAAAAGCTGTGAAGTTTTCCCATTAACATCAATAATTTGAATCTGATTTTCAAGATCGCTGATAGCCAGTTCATCTTCATGTGGCGACCAAACAACGGTACTAACCTGATCAGCAGAATCTAGTTGAATAAAATCATAAGTATTTACAAAATTAATTGTTTTAGTTTTTTTATCAAGGATAACTCCTTTATCACCACTAGGAGACCAAAGAACATATGAATAATAATTATTTAATGAAATCGATTGCTCTAGAAGCAATGTCATTGACTCAAAGTTGTCGATAGTAAATATTTGATTAGAACTAGCAACAATAATTTTATCGTTATAGGTTTTTAATGCGCTGATTTCCAAATCACTGGGTACCATATTTCTAGTTCTTGGGGCAACTTGGTTTGTTGCAATTGTATAGTGCAGCAACCGGTCTTGATCAGAAAATGGTACAAAGATAATACCACTACTATCAGGCAACCATGTTGCAACAAGTGATTCAATATCAAGTTCACGCGATATATTTTTCCTGCGATCAAAAAGCCAAAGCTGCCGCTGATCGCGATATAGCAACAGCTGACTATCGGGCGACCAGCCAAACAAACTAAAGTTGCGTGTTGTCGATCGCACGTAGGTGGTTACAAAATGAAAGTTTGCCCATGCTGGATCACGTTTGACAGTAATCGGGGTGATAGGCGTATCGTTAGGGAGCAGCAGTGTCCCAATAGCTGTGGGCGTAGCTGTAATTTGGCCTGATTGCCCAGCTTGGCTACATGCAACCAACAAAATAGTCAACAAACATATCCCAATCATCCGTCGCATAGCATCACTCCTCTCTACAATTAGGAACTGTGATTAAGCACCTTAATCAAAACACGCAAGCATCACTGCTTGCGTGTTTTGATTAAATCACAACCAACTTAAGGAATGCGCATTGGCATAACTAAGTGCAGGTATTCATCGCCACCAATTGGCCGAAATACACCTGGTGAGTTGGGTGTTTGGGTTTCCAAGGCCACTTGATCGGTATCGATCGCGCCAAGTGCTTCTTGCAAATAGCGCACATTCAAGGCCAATTTGCCATCATCCCCATCGATTAAGGCGCTAATTGCCTCAACCGATTCACCAATTTCGGCAGCATTCGCGTTCAAGAGCAAACGACCAGGCTCGCTGCCATCGCCGCGCTCCATCGTCAAGGTTACAATGTTGCCAGCAGCCTGCGAGAACAAGGCAATCCGCTTGACAGCGCGGCTAAACTCGGCAGTTGAAATCACGCTGCGGGTTGAGTTATTGCTTGCTGGTGGCACAAAACGCTCGTAATCGGGGAACTTGCCGTCGATCACTCGCGAAACAAAATCAACAGTATCGCTATGAAAAATAACTTGCCCGCCATTGGGCGTAATCGTCATGGCAATTGGGTTTTCGCTATCGCCAAGCGTGCGTCCCAACTCAGCCATCGCCTTGGAAGGAATCACTAACTCAGCATCGTGGGCAACGGGTTCGGGCAATTCGATCGTGCGCACGGCCAAGCGATAGCCGTCAATTGCGGCAAAGGTTGCTTGGGTGCCGCTCAAACGAATCAACACGCCTTGCAAAATGGGGTTGGGATTCGTATTTTCAGCCGCAGCCGCAACCACCACTTGCGCCACGACTTTGCGCAACAGCTCAGCAGGAATATAGGCCAACACTGGCTCGTCGCCAAGCGCAGGCATCGCAGGAAATTCATCGGCATCAATGCCTTTAATATTGGCTTTGGTGCCACGACAGGTCACGGTTAAGGTCTGAGTCCGTGGATCAACTTCTAATTCGACGGTATCATTGGGCAAATTGCCCACCAGATCGGTTAATAATTTGGCTGGAATCGTAATCGCGCCATCTTCATCGACTTTTGCGCCGACGAGGGCGGTAATTCCAATTTCGAGATTATTGCCAGCCAATTTAAGCCGACCACTTTCGGTTGCCAACAGAATATTTGCAAGTACAGGCAAGCTTGAGCGGCCTGCAACAGCATGGCCTGCTAAGGCTAAACCACGCTTTAGATTTTCTTGAAGACACGCTAGGCGCATAGAAAACTCGATCTCCTTGCCGCGATGCGGCAACCATAACATCGCTACATCGCTAAAATGATCTAGCTCGTTATTATAGCATAATCGTTCTAGGGCGTTACCCATTGGGCCGTATAATCACCGTCATCTGCCCAACTAAATTGGGCGCGATAGTTGCCATTAAATTGCAATTGCAGCCAATCTAAATTGCGAATTGTGGTCGAAATAACGCAAAAATTTGGCCGCCCAACTTCGCTTTCGGCAAGGGTTGGTTCGCGATCAAGCAACGCTTGATTAAGCCCATGATTCGGCTCAGCACTCATTGCTCCTGGCGCAATGCCACAGTAGCAGCGTCGCCCCAAGACTGCACTTTTTTGCCACGATGTCTCAGCTAAATCGTCGCTGGCATGAATTTCGGCCACAGCCCGGATGCGCAATTGCAAACGTGCAGCTGGGTGATATAACAGCCAACTAACCCGTGGATCGCGTTCGAGCAGCGCAATTTTGGGCGAACGCAGGTCACTATGAAACCACAAGCGCCGCGTTGCCGCATCAAAACCACGCAGCACGACCACCCGCTGATCGCTACCATGCTCATCACTAGTGCCAAACACCGGTGTATGTAACGGATCATGGCGAGCATGCACTCCATGCTCAAGCAACTGCCACGCATGCTGCAACAGCATTTCAAAATCGACTGGCTGGCTAAAATCCAGCGGTTTTGGCAAATCAAGCATTTTACTCATAGGCAAGCTCCTGATTATTGCAAAGTTTCAGCTAAAAATCGCATAACGTAAGGCTGCACTTGCTGGTTGCTAACCCCATGCAGATTAAAATCAAAGCCATGATTCGCCAATGGCAATTCAATCATGGTAAACGGGCGATTGGCTTGCTCCAAGGCATCGGCAAGTACATCGGCATCAAGCGGTCGAATAAACTGATCGCGGCCACCATGCAGCAGTAAGGTTGCCGGGGTATTTTGCTTGACCCATGTGGCCGGACGGGCTTGGCGGTAGGCTTCAGCATGCGCTTCGGGCGGCCCGCCAAGGTAATCATCCAACGCTCCGGGCGCTAGCTCAGGTTTGATCACATTGTAATAATCAAGCCGCGTTGGGGCATAATAACTGACCACAGCACGAACGCTAGTATCAGGCGCATCGCAACTTGGGGCAATCGTGGCATCGGAATAGGCCGCCACCAAGGCTAATTGCGCGCCTGCTGAACGCCCAACCAAACCCAAACGCTGGGGATCGATGCCGAAACGCTCAGCATTGCGCCGCACATAGCCAATTGCACATTTCACATCGCTCGCCGCCGCTGGAAACTGGGCTTGCGGCGCTAAACGATAGCTAATATCAAACACCACATAGCCTTGACCCGCCGCCCAACGATTCCAAGCTGGAATATCGCCTTTTGCGCCACCCCGCCACGAGCCGCCATGAACCACAACCAAAGCCGGAGCGTTGACTGGAGCAGTTGGCGGCACATAAATATCCATCAGCAATGCTTCGCCAGCAACCTCGGCATAGACCGTATTTTGTTCGCGCAGCACACCCTGCGGTGCAGCATCGCCGAACGCAAATTGGGTCAGCCGAAACGTGCCAGCCCCAGCATCAACCACCGCTGGCTGATTCGAACGCACCCGTAGATCGGTCAACAACCCGCGCAGCAACACAGCTGCAATCACAAAAAAGCTGATGATCGCCACAAACCCAAGCAAACGGTTGATTAAACGCCATAAACCGCTCGTTGGGGCCAGCCCAAACAACAACCCAACCCCAACCAATAAAACCAGTAAAAACCATGGTGCCCACTCTTGGGCAGCAATTCCAAGCTGAAAAAAGATAAAATTCGGCGCTGGCAATACCAGCATTGTTGCAGCCACCAAGGCTAGCAGCCCAATCGGCAGCATAATTGCAGTTAAGGCTATACGCACACAGGCTCCTTTGCAGCCACCCTCGCAGCAGATTCGGCGTTATTGTACCGCCTTTTAGACCAAAATTATAGTTGACCTCATGCCCAATTCCTGTCACAATTTTTTCACTTGTTTTTTTGAAGTTAATACTTGCATTCTACTAGTAAATCTGCTAGATTTAGCGAACACATGTTTCATTACACTAAAACACCAGTAGCAACCCATGATCCTTTGTTTTCATAATCCAAGGAGCCGATCATGACTCAGAGTGAACCACAGCCGATCGCATTCGTCACGCCCAACGCCTCGCATATACCTACAATTGTTGATCGCCAGACCTTCGAAGCAACGGTAGATACGCTGCGAGGTCGGGAGAAAGCGCTTACCCGCGAGAGTGACGCAATCGCTGCTGCTCGTCGTCGGCTCCCGATGGTTGAGGTCGATGCGTTAACGCCTGTGGTCGGGCCAAACGGCACGGTTCCGCTGATCGATGTGTTTGAAGGTCGCCAGCAACTCATGGTCGCCTATATGATGTGGCACGATGGGCAAGCAGCAGCCCAACAATGCGCTGGCTGTACCATGGTCATTAGTCATGTCCACGAATTAGGCTATCTGCACACCCGTGATGTCACTGTTGCCGTGCTGTGCCAAGGGCCGTTCGATGTCAGTAATCGCTACCGCGAATTTATGGGTTGGACAATGCCGTGGTATTCAGTTCCCTCAACCTCGGTCGAGCCACTGATTGCTGGTCGCCACTTTGGTATGTGGGCCTGTTACTTGCGCGAAAATGATCGCGTCTTTGAAACCTATTGGACAACTGATCGTGGTTGCGAGCTGATGGGCAGCTCATTTGCCATGCTTGATTTGACGGTCTATGGTCGTCAAGAGGTCTGGCAAGATGTGCCAGCTGGCTGGCCTCAACGATTTTTTAATACAATGATCCCCGAAACCACACCGAGCGCCATGGCCAAGCACGATCAGCCATTCAGTCAGCGCCCAATCGCCCAATGGTCGCGCCTCGCCGAAGGACACAACGATGATCTTCAGTCAAGCGATCGCTGAACGACTAGCCACATGGGCCAAAGGTTAATGGATAGCGGTTGATCAGGCCCAGCCTGATTGATCTAACACACAATTATTGCTCGTTTCAATCAAGACTTCTGATTTGTATGGAGTAGTGTAGATGTTAGTAAAAAGTGGGTATGCTCCGATTAATGATGTACAACTTTATTATGAAATTCATGGGAGCGGCCAGCCGTTGGTTTTAGTGCATGGCGGTTTAGGTGGCATTGGAATGTTTGCAGATTTACTGCCAGCTCTAGCCGAGAAGTATCAAGTGATTGGGGTTGAACTCCAAGGCCATGGTCGAACGAATGATACGTCTCGGCCACTAAGCTATAGCGCGCTGGCCGATGATGTAGCAGGATTAATCGAATACCTCGGCTTGAGCCAAGTTGATGTAGCAGGTTTCTCGCTGGGTGGTGGGGTTGCACTCCAAACCGCAATTCGTCATCAGCAGTTAGTACGCAAATTGATCGTTATCTCGGCACCATTTCGTGATACTGGCTGGTATCCGGCAATCCGAGCGGCGATAGGGCAATTAGATGAGGCAGTGGCAGCAGCAATGGTTGAATCAATTCCCTACAAATTCTATCAGGAATATGCCCCAAATCCAGCCAATTGGCCACAGTTGGTTCGCAAAACAGGCGCAATGGGCAATCAAACCTATGATTGGAGTAGTGAGGTTGCTGCTTTACAAAGCCCATGCTTATTGATCCAAGGCGATGCTGATAGTATGCCTCCAAGCCATGCTGTCGAGTTTTTTGCGTTACTTGGCGGAGCACAGAGCGATGATCCTGAGCAACGCAGCCAATCGCAGTTAGCAATTTTGCCGAATACCACCCACTTTGACATCATCGACCGCACCGATCTTTTGCTGCCTGTCATCAATCATTTTTTGGCGGGCTAATAACGGCGGGGAGTGGTTTGCGTAAGCCACTCCTCAGTAATTCAATCCGCAGCTAAGTAAGCGTTGATGCAGTTGGGTTACATGTCTGACAATATTTAATTTCAGCATCTGGTTGATAATAATTACGCCATGTTTCTAATTCACCGATGGCCAAGGCCGCAACTTTAAATTGGGTACGCGTCGTAAACGCGCCAGAATCCATGCCTGGGCCACGCCGAATATGCCCACAATGTGAGCGATGCACCACGATCGGACCCACGATTGACGATCGAATCACATTCAAAATAAAGCTCTGAGGATTTTCATCCATCCAATTAAAATCTGCTTCATCATCACCGTCAAAAATAATGTAATTTAAATTTCGACTCATTGTTAATCGCTCCCATGCTAAAAATCTCACTAGCTTGCAGGATTCGGCTACCAGAACGATGATAGTAGCATAATTTGGTATATTCCAATCATTAATTGATAAAGCTGACAGCCATAAAATCGATCTGACTCAAGCTAAACCAGCTAGCACTTGATTGACCCAAAATGGCAAAGCCCAAGCAAATTCGAGCTGAGCGTTTGGCTCTAAGGCATGCAATAAGGCTTGATAGGTCAAGGCTTGGTGCATCGCATACAACGGTTCAATTGCTTGTACAAGGCTTTGCAGGCGTTCGATTGGCTCGTAATCAAGCCATTGCGCTAAATAGTTATCACGTAATTGTTGCTTAATTGCCGCATCTGGCTCGTGAAAAACATCTTGTAAATCGAAAAAAGGGTGGCTCACCGATGCTCCAACCCAATCGAAAAAACAATAGCCACTGCCTTGTTTGGCAACATTGCGCGGATGCAAATCGCCATGACAGAGCGTTGTTGGGATATTATAGCTTTGCACTTGCTCACAGCGATTGCGCAGCGCAGCAGTTTCGGCCATAAAACGTTCATGCAATTCTGGGCCGATCATCCTAGCAACCAACGGATCAGCGGCAAATGGCTCGATTGAGCGCAGCATTGCAGGAATATCGCGCTGAACACAACCAAGCGCCGCCAAATCGCCAATCAAGCCAAGCGAGGCTTGTTGTAGTTGGGCAAAGCTGGCTAAAACATCGGCGCGGGTGGCAACACTCACAGTTATGCCTAAATCAGCCCCCAAATCAGCCAGCAACAAATACTCCGGCGCATTTGGAACAATAATTGGGCGTGGCACAGCTTCAGGCAAATAGTTGGCTAAATTGGCTAATAAACGGCTTTCAGCAATCATTAATCGGGTTTGAATTGACCTTTTACAGTAGATCCAGCCTTGATCGGTCGCAATCCGTGCCACAAACGATAAATTCCAGGTTTTAACTTGCTCAATTGGGCCAGTTAAGTGATAGCCTAAATCGGCTAAATTTCGGTGTGCCCATTGTTCCCATTGTTGATACCAACCCAAACGCGCCCAAACTACCCGTTCAGTTGGTAATTCGGCTTGGTTCAGGCTCGCAAAAAATGCTTGGGCCGCAGCAGCATGCTCAGGATTAACAAACAAGCTTGCGGCCACATCAGTCAACGCAAGCCAACGACAAGTGCTTGGTAATTCTAATTGCTGCACCTGAACTTCGAGCACGCGCAGCGATTTAATCGTATGGCTGGCTTGATCAAGATCTTGGCGCAGCAACATGAGAATCGAGGTATGCAGGCCATAGCGTTCAAGCACAAGCTGGTTAATCGTATGCAGCGGAATTTTCCAAAGCTGGTCGATTGGCAAGCGTGGAATCCGCCACGTGTGGGCTGATGCTTCAATTAAGAGTCGCTGAGTTTGGGGATCAAAAATTACAACATCGGCCAATGACTGCCATTGGGTTGGTGTATCCATAAGCGTCTCCCGTTCCAAAGCCGTTCATCAATGCTAATACTCTCGGGGTAGTTGCTGGATTGACGCGGCAAATCAGGCCACTCTATAATTGAGCTATGCCAATACCCATTCTAGCAACCAAATTGCATATTCCGCAACCACGCCCAAATGGGGTGGCGCGTCCGCAATTAATCAAGCGCTTGGAAGATGCGCAGCATTGTGGCTTGAGTTTAATTTCGGCTCCAGCAGGCTTTGGTAAAAGCAGCCTGCTCAGCGCTTGGCACGCCACAACCCAGCATTCACTTGCTTGGCTGGCGCTCGACGAACGCGATAACGATCCCAGTCGCTTTTTTAGCTACGTTATCCATGCTGTGCAAACTATTTTGCCAGCAGTTGGTGCTGGATCATTAAGTTTGATTCAAACTCAACCTCAGGCGATCGAGCAAGCGCTGACCAGTTTAATCAATGAATTGAGTAGCGTCACAAGCTTGAATATCGTCGTGCTTGATGATTATCATGTGATCGAAAACCACGCGATTGATCAAGCGCTCAGCTTTTTGCTTGAACATTTGCCAGCTTCGTTGCGCTTGGTGATCGCCACCCGCGAAGACCCCAATTTGCCATTGGCACGGCTGCGCGCACGTGGCCAACTGCACGAATTGCGCAGCGCTGATCTGCGGTTTAGCCTCGCCGAAGCACAGTTGTTTCTCAATCAGGCGATGCAGCTTGATTTAAGCACTACCGATGTTGCAGCGTTGGAAGCTCGCACCGAGGGCTGGATCGCTGGCTTGCAATTGGCAGCCCTCTCGATGCAACAACAACCTGATCGCAGCAGTTTTATCGCTTCGTTTACCGGCAGTCATCATTTTGTGATGGATTACTTGCTCGAAGAAGTGTTGCAACAGCAAACTCCAGCGATTCAGCAATTTCTCTTGCAAACATCAATCCTGAATCGCATGTGTGGCTCGTTATGCGATGCCCTGCTTGCCGCTGATGCAACTGCGGGCCAGAGCACGCTGGAATATCTTGAGCAAGCCAACATGTTTATTGTGCCGCTTGATCATGAGCGGCGCTGGTATCGGTATCATCATTTATTTGGCGAATTGCTGCGCCAACGGCTGATGCGTAGTTTGGCACAACAGTCCACAACCAGCCTCGAACGCTTACACATTCGCGCCAGCATGTGGTTTGAGCATAATGAACTAGAACTTGAGGCCTTTGAGCATGCCGCAGCCGCCAACGATATTGAGCGTGCAGAACGCTTGATTGAGGGCAAACGGGTTCCGCTGCAATTCCAAGGGGCCTTATTGCCAATTATGCGCTGGCTACAGGCGCTACCAACCAGCGTACTCAATCAACACCCATCACTATGGGTAACATCAGCCTCAATTTGGTTGGCAACAGGTCAAGTTAATGGCATCGAGCAACGGCTACAAGCCGCCGAGCAAGCGATCGCCGAGCGTGAGCTAAGCCCTAAATTAGGCGATTTAATTGGGCGGATCGCGGCGATTCGGGGCACATTGGCGCTGAGCCAAAACGATGCCAGCCAAATTATCGCCCAATCCGAACGTGCTTTACGCTACCTCGCAGCTGATAATCTTTCGTTTCGCACCTCAACGGTCTGGAAATTGGGCTATGCCTATCAGTTACAAGGCCAGCGCAGCGCCGCCAAACACGCCTACAACGAAGCAATTAGCATCAGCCAAAAATCGGGCAATTTGGTCACGGTTTTGTTGGCATCAACGGGTTTGGGCAATCTGCAAGAGAGTGATAACCAGCTCAAGCTCGCCACTACCACCTATCACTATATTCTCGCTAATTGCCAAAATGTAGGCATGCCTGCGGCCAATTGTGGCGCCGAGCTTGGCCTCGCGCGGATTTATTATCAATCGAATCAGCTTGAACTGGCCGAGCAGCATTATCAACGCGGCTTGCAACAAGCCCAATTATTGCAGCATACTGATCGTGAAGTGGCATGCCAAGTGATTAAAGCCCGGCTATTAATCGCCCAAGGCCAGCTTGATCAAGCCAGTTTGTTGCTGGCGCAAACCAGCGAGGCCGCCCAAAGTCATCACCATACCAACCAACATGCCAAAATTGCCGCCGAACAAGTGCGCATTTGTTTAATGCGCGGCCAACTCAACCAAGCACAACAACTGGCCCAAACCCATGGCTTGCCAATCGGTCAAGCCCAAGTATATTTGGCCCAGCAACAGCCAAGCGCCGCCCTCGCCGTGCTAAAACCAGCGTTCGAACGTGCGCAAACCAATGGCTGGCACGATCAGCAACTCTGGCTCAGGTGTATGCAAAGCCTGGTTTTGGCAGCGCTCGGCGAACATGGCCAAGCCCTGCAACTGCTCAAAACAAGCCTGATTACCGCCGAAACTGAGGGTTTTGTGCGTATTTTCCTTGATCATGGCGTGGCAATGCAAACGCTGTTGAGCAGCATCAACCCCCAATCAGGCCAAGCCAACTATCGCGATTACTTACTCCAGCAGTTCGCCGCCGATCACACCAACCAACTTTACCCCACAACGCCAACCTTGCTCGATTTGCTCAGTCAGCGTGAGCGCGAAGTGCTGCAATTGATCGCTCAAGGCCACTCTAATCAAGCAATTTGCCAACACCTGCACCTTGCTTTAGATACTGTCAAAGGCCACAACCGCCGCATTTTTGAAAAACTTCAGGTTCAACGCCGTACCGAAGCGGTAGCACGAGCGCGTGAATTGGGCTTGCTCAGTCAATAACCACTTACCTCTGTCAAAACAACACTTTGGTGTCTGACCATGCTAGTCGCGATTGGGTATGCTAGGGTGCAGTTGAGCCGTTGGCAAGCGTCGCGGCGCGTAGGCAAGCACAAGAGGCAGCGATGACTAATCACGATCAGCAAGCGCCAAAACCAAGCGAAGCAATCGTTTACCAAATCTGCATTCGCGGTCAGCTTGATCACGCTTGGGCCGAATGGTTTGAAGGCTTGCAAATCAGCAGCAATCCCAACGGCAATAGCCTGCTCGTTGGCACAATCGTCGATCAAGCAGCTTTGTATGGCCTGATCAAGAAAATTCGCGATTTGGGCATGCACTTAATTTCGATTATGCCGCTTAACTCAACCATCCTTGAATCCAATTCAACCGAGCAATAACCAAATTAAACTGGAGTTTTAGTATGCAAGCAATTGTCTATCGTGAATATGGCTCAGCCGATGTGTTGCGGCTCAGCGAGGTAGCACGCCCAACCCCAAGCGAAAATCAAGTGTTGCTAAAAGTCTATGCCACGGCATTAAACGCCGCCGATTGGCGTTTGATGAATGGCAAGCCCTTGCCAGTACGCTTCATGACTGGTCTATTCAAGCCTAAAAATGGCATTCCTGGCACTGATGTCGCTGGAGTTATCGAAGCGGTTGGGCGCAACGTTCGTCAATTTAATGTTGGTGATGCGGTGTTTGGTGATCTTTCGGGCTGCGGCGCTGGCGGCTTAGGCCAATATGTTTGCGCACCTGAGCATTTGCTGGCGCTCAAACCAACGAATGTAAGTTTTGAACAAGCAGCGGCAGCACCCATGGCGGCAGTCACCGCGCTGCAAGGGCTACGCCAAGGCCAAATCGCCGCCGGTCAGCAGGTATTGATCTATGGTGCATCTGGTGGCATTGGTACCTTTGCGCTGCAGCTGGCCAAGCATTTTGGCGCTACGGTCACTACGGTTTCCAGCGCCGCCAAACACGAGCTGTTGCGTTCGTTGGGAGCCGATATAGTGCTGGATTATGCCAAGGATGATTTTGCCAGCAACGGCCAGCGTTACGATCTGATTTTGGCGGTCAATGGCTATCGCTCAATTTTCAGCTATAAACGCAGTTTAACGCCTCAAGGCCGCTATGTGATGGTCGGCGGCGAGATGGCCCAGATTTTCCAGGCGCTTGTGTTGGGCAAATTGCTCTCACTTGGCAACCAGCAAACACTCAGCAATCTGTTCGCCAAGCCCAATCAAACCGATCTGGCTAAAATTGGCGATTTACTGGCAAGTGGCGAGCTGCGAGCGGTGATTGATCGCCGATACAGCTTGGATGCAGCGCCAGCAGCGATGCGCTACCTCGAAGCGGGCCATGCCAAAGGCAAAATTGTGGTCGAAATGCAAGCAAATGCTGAACAAGCACTGGAACAAAACGTATGAAAGCAATGATTTGTACAGGCTATGGTTCGCCTGAGGTGTTGCAATTCAGCGACACTAGCAAGCCCACGCCCAAAGCCAACGAACTCCTGATTCGCGTGCAAGCAGCCAGCGTCACGCCTTCCGATTGCGCCTTTCGCAAGGGCGATCCATTCATGATTAAATTGATGTATGGCCTGCGCAAACCAAAATTCCCGATTCTTGGGGTCGAGTTTGCTGGCATAGTCGAGGCAATTGGGCAAGCTGTCAGTCGTTTTAAGGTTGGTGATCGGGTATTTGGCATGAGTCCCAACACATTTGGCAGCTATGGCGAATATTTGTGCCTCGCCGAAGATAAGCCAATTGCCAAGCAGCCAGCCAACGTGAGCGCCGCCGAAACGGTGGCAATTTGCGATGGCGCTACCACGGCCTTGATTTTCTTGCGCGATATTGCCAAGCTGCAAACCGGCCAACAGATCTTGATCAATGGTGCTTCGGGGGCGGTTGGAGTGTATGCCCTACAATTGGCCAAATACTATGGCGCGATAGTTACTGCCGTGTGCAGCGCCGCCAATCACGAGTTGGTCACGCAATTGGGAGCCGACCACGTGATCGATTACACCAGTAGCGATTTCACTCAAAGCCAGCAGCGCTACGATGTAATTTTTGATGCGATTGGCAAAAGCTCGTATCATCGCTGTAAGCATTTGCTCACGCCAAATGGCATGTACTTTAATGACCGTGCCAACCGGAGCAATTATGCTGCAGATGCTCTGGACGAGCCTTGGCAAGGGCAAAAAGGCCAAATTCGCGGCCACAGGGCTTAATCAAAAACCAGCCAACCTTGAATTTCTGGCCGAGCTAATCGCTGCTGGCAAAATCAAAGCGATCATCGATCGCCGCTATCGCTTAGCAGAGTTGGCCGAAGCCCACCGTTATGTCGAAACAGGCCGCAAAAAAGGCAACGTGGTGATTGAGCTAAATTCAGGTATTTAAGGTTAGTGGCACGAGCACCAAGCTTTTGGCACTCTCGATTGAGTAGATCTCCAAGGGCTGGGTGCGGCCACGAATTGGAATTTCGAGCATGACCAGCTCATGCAAATCCAAGGCACTATGCTGCATCACGGCCCGCGAAACCACTAATTGGGTTTGCAAAGTTTTGGTAGCTTCTTCCAAGCGAGCGGCAATATTCACCGCATCGCCAATCGCAGTCAGATGTTTAGCCCGTTTATAGCCCAAATCGCCGACAATGACATGGCCACAATGAATGCCAACACCCATACGCAATGGCTCATTAACATCATGTTGCAAGCGCTGATTGAGCACATCGAGTTGATGAGCCATTGCTTGCGCCGCTGCCAGTGCATTATGACAAGCTTCTTCTAGGCTGCCTTCTAAGCCAAACAAGGCCATAATTCCATCACCAATAAATTTATCGAGATAGCCGCCATTGGCCTCGATCACTTGGCCCATCGATTGAAAATATTGATTGAGGATAAAGACGGTATCATAGGGCAACTTGCCCTCGGAGAGTGTCGTAAAGCCGCGCAAATCGGCAAACATAATCACAATTTGCTTATCAGCACCATGGCTGATCATGGTTGGCGTGCCGGGCTGAGTGCGATCGTGGTGGTGTAGCAGTGGTCGTACCACACATGCTGCGTTTGGAATTGTCTGGCATGCCAAGCGAATATCGCCACTTGCCCCAAAGCGCTTGAGCAGCCGCAACTCGGTTTCATTCGGCGGATTCAACGATTGAGCGCCTTCGATAATTTCGATCCGGCAAGTTGAGCAGCGCCCGCGCCCGCCACAACTATGGGCATGCGGAATCCCATTAGCAAGACTGGCTTCAAGCAAGCTGGTGCCAGGCGCAATTGTGACCGTGGCAATCCCCCGATATTCCACCGAAATTAAATAATGCTTGCGGCGTAAACGCAGCATCAAGGCCCGACCACCGCCCAAGCCCAGCAACAAAGCTGCATAACCAGAGCCAAATTTAAACATAAACTGGCTAGTGGCAGTCGCCACATCAACATTTTGCGGGTTGGCAAATTGCATTGCTCTGGCCAGCCATGCTGGGTCTTGTTTTAGCTGATTGACCTCGCGATGGGCGACGATAATGCCAACCAACGCCAGTAGGGGAATCATAATTTGAGCAATCAGCAAGGGCTGTCTGATCCGTGCGAACCAAGCTTTATGCCATAAAAAGCCCATTAACCAAAGTTGCCATGTAACCAAACCACGACCAGCATCAGATAGAGATCAATCGCGATCGTGGTTTGGCTGAGCAAAACATAGCTATAGGTATCGCGCACCCCATACAAGATTGTGGCAAACCGCGTGGCATATATATGCGAGGTAATCAGCAAGGGCATAATCAAGCCCAAACCGATTTGCAGCCATTCGTTCCAATGCAAGCGCCGCCAACTGGTGATAGTTAATAATTTATAACTCACCAACAGCACATGCACCAATAAACTTGCAGGCACAACCCAAAAAATTGCTGGATGTCGCCAAAAACTCAGAAAAAATCGCCGTGACGACTCCAAAGCTTCAATCCCAAGAATACCCCAAACATGGTTCAGCAAGTGGGTTGTAACGTAGAGCAACAGCGCCAAACCAGCATGCAGCCGCAGGCGCGGAATCAAAGCTTGAAACGAGCGAGCCATGCAGCGAATCTCCGTAAAGCCACGAGTAGGTTGAGTATACCACCTATCTTGGTCGCTAGCTTGGTTCAGACTAACGCCATTTGTCCTATCCTGTACAAGCCATTAACATCAATCGATTGCAATCGACCAATCGAAAACTTTAGAAGGTACAGGGGACAGGATCGGCAATGAATGACTGCTCCCTCTCGCCCGTGTTCAGTCGGCGAGGAGGCTGCTAAGGGTCGGTTGTTAAGATCCCTTCACCCCAACCTCTCTCCCATGGCGCGGGCGAGGGGCTTAAGGTTGGTAGTTTTCCCCATGATTCATTGGTCAATCAACGGATGCTCCCCCTCGCCCGCATTCAGTGGGCGAGGGGGCTAGGGGTGAGGGAACGGTGCACCACGAGCCATTGTTAAAACCACCCTTGAAAGGCAATCCGTTCCCCCTCGCCTCGCGGGCGTTTAAGGGCGGACAGGGACGCATACTGCGTGTTCACAGCACGACCTCGGGTTGGTATACTCGGTGGTGACGAAACCAAACCGATACCAAAACCGAGGTCGTATGCCGAGTATACCAGCCCTTGCCCACTGGATCAACACCATCCTGACCACCGCCATGCCCACCCTGTCGCCCTGGACGGTCCGTCGCCTCACCGATTGGCTCGTCAGTATCCTGCTCATGCAGTCCATCACCACCCGGGTCGTGGCCTGGGGCTGTGCCCTTGGATTGTCCACCGCTGCCCATGCCGCCAGTCATGAACGGCGATTGCGCCGCACCTATCGGGATGCCCAGCTCACGTGGTCCCTCCAGCACGCCATCCTCGCCAC
Organism: uncultured Chloroflexia bacterium; assembly: GCA_963767035.1. Lineage (GTDB taxonomy): Bacteria > Chloroflexota > Chloroflexia > Chloroflexales > Herpetosiphonaceae > Herpetosiphon. Next base: position 959,386 of record CAVYBW010000001.1, read on the forward strand.
CACCCTGCACTTCGTGCCCACCGACCCCGTGACCGTCATCATCGATGAAACCACCCACACCGACCATTGGACCTTGCTCACCGCCGCCCTCTGGTATCACGGACGCGCCATCCCACTCGCGTGGGTGCTCCATCCCGGCAATACCCGGCGCGCCACCGCCTTCTGGACCGATACCGCTACGCTGCTCGATCGCGTCCGCCAGGTCATCCCCGCCACCACCCCGGTCGTCGTCGTCGCCGATCGGGCCTTTGGCTGTCCAGTGTTTACCGATCAGGTCGCAGCCCACGGCTGGAACTGGGTTGTGCGCGTCCAAGGCCACACCCGCCTGCTGCTCCGTGGCCATACCGAAGTCCCAATCCGCACGTTGGTGGGTCGCGGCCAGCGGGTGGTGCGGCGCGGGCGGGCCTTCAAAAAAGCGGGCTGGCGGACGGTAACGGTGGTCGCGGCGTGGGCGGCAGCGGCACAGGAACCGTTGCTGCTGGTCAGCAATCTGACGGCGATTGCGGCGATCCCGCACGCCTATGGCCGACGGTACGCGATTGAAGCGCTGTTTCGCGATTGGAAAACGGCGGGCTGGCAGTGGGAGGCGAGCCACACGCGGAGCCAGACGACGCAGGAGGCACTCGTGCTGGGCATGGCGATCGCGACGGTACTGGTGCTGCTGATCGGGACGGCGGAGGCGCACGCGGTGCTGGCCGCGCGGGGAGCAACGCCAACGCCGCGCCGCCCATGGGCGGCGCGGGAAAGTCTGTTCCGGTTGGGGCGGTATGGGGTGTTGCGGTGGCTCTGGACGGGAGCGATGCCGTCCGTGGCGGAGGGGCTGTCGCTGGCCGGAACGGCGCTGCATGGGCCATGGGCAACGACGGTGACACGGGGTGGACGATTAGGACACGCCACCACCTAACACAGAGTACCACCCATTATCCAACCTGTCCGCCCTTAAACCCGTCGGACGGGAGAGGGGGCTAGGGGGGTGAGGGAACACCCTCATTTCCTCCGAACCACCCCCTCGCCCTCGCGCCCCCTCGATGCATCGGTTTTGTGGCTCCCCCTCGCCCATCCAATAGGCGAAGGGCTTCAACATCATGGTTCGTGCGCAATTCGTTGTTCAACCATGGCTGATCCTCCTCGCCATCCCTCGATGCATCGGTTTTGTGGCTCCCCCTCGCCCGCGTTCAGTGGGAGCGGGGGTCGGGGGGTGAGGGCTTACCTTAGGTTCATCCCTTTTTTACCGATGCAGCCCACGGATAAGCTGCTGCACCAACGTATTAAAATCGGCTTGCATATCGATCGCGCTGGTAAACTCGGCAAAGGCCCAACGCCCATACTCGCGCAAATAGTTGACCCCAGGAATCCAATAGGTTTCCATGGTTCTGGCTTTGGTCGCGGCATTTTCATTGCGAAAGCCCTTGACCTCGATCACCACATGCAACAGATTATCGCGGCCATGGCCATCATCGAGCAACACAATAAAATCGGGCCAATACATGCGCGGCGTTGCCCCATCGAGGTAGGGCACTTCAAAGCCTAAGCCCTGATTTTTCACATAGCTAGCGACCGCCGGATGCGCTTCGGCCATCCGACAAAACTCAGCTTCCCAATCGCTATCGCAGACGACCCAATTAATATGATTGCGGCGCGGGTCGGTTTTCCAGCGCAAGGCCTTTGAGGTGGTGAAATTGACATGCTGGGTTGAGCCAGTTGGATTATAAGCATCAACAATGGCACGAATCGGGCGCTCTTTAATCATGGCCTGATTAATCGCATCTTTGATTCGGATGCAGACTTTATCGGCAATTTCTTGATAGAGCACCTGGGCAGGGAAGGTTTCGCCACGGCAAATCAAATAGCCACCATCAAGCCATTGGCGCACAATTCGCTTCAATTCGCCAAACAAATTGAGCCGTGGCTCCTGATTGGCATCGCGAAAGTGGCTATACAACAAATGCTTGGTCAGATGAAAGACAATCGTTGAAGGCCGCACATCCTCTAAATATTGCACCGTAAGTTGCACTTCCTCGCCAACAATCCCTTGATTATGGGTGATCGACGGGCCAACCACCTGCGGCGTAAGCTCAAATTTCGAGTCGTTCGTAAATTGAGCAATCAAGCGATCATCGGGCAATTCCACCCGATAGCCAGTTACCCGTGGAAAGCAAATCTCCAAACTATCGCGATCGGGGCGCACCGCATGCACCCGCACAGTTTCGCGCGGCGTTTGCGGCTTAACAATCACTGGGTGCGCCGTGAAATCAAACGGAATGCCCAGTACATCGGCATATTCAACGTTAAACAAGCCTTCTTCATTCAGCTCGTAGGATTGGCGGCGCAGCGCCCGACCAACCACTTGCTCACACAACAGTTGCGTGCCAAACGCCCGCACACCAAGTACGTGGGTCACGGTGTTGACATCCCAGCCTTCGGTCAACATCGAAACCGAGACGACACAGCGCACCGATTCGCCCAAACGTCCGACCTTGCCGACGGTATTCATCACTTCGCGCAATAATTCTTGGTCGCTAATACTTTCGGCATTGGCGTTATTACCGCCCCGTTCAATCATCTCACGCCGGAAGCGCTCAATTTCATCGGCGGCCATCGCCCGAAAATTCGTATCCAAGGCATCGCCCGATTCCAACTGCTCGCTATCAATCAACAAAGTGTTGGGGCGGGCCAAACGATTGCCATGCTCATCGAAATTGTGAAATAACGGTAAACGGCCCTCATTAAAGCTCGAAGTACCAGCTTCGCCCTCGCGATTAAAGCCACTAATAAAATCGTAGACCAGCTTTGAGGTAGCGGTATTGTTACAGACCACAATAAACACCGGCGGCACACTGATGCCAGCGTTCTGCCAAAGCTCAAAGGTTTTTTGATAATGGCCATATAAGGCATGGAGTGCGGTTTGCAACTCCACTGGCAGGCTAAGTGGATCAAGCCCTGCTTGTTTGCGGCCTTTCTTAGGCATTTTCTTGCCGATATGCTCCCACAAATTGCGCAACATCGGCATCTCGTTGCTACTCACATTATCGGCAACTGGTACTCGTGGCAATTTAACAATCCCACATTCAATCGCATCCATCAACGAAAAATCGCTGACCGTCCATGGAAACAAGGTACCTTCCACGTAGCCAGAGCCACGCAAAAAGAAGGGCGTTGCCGAAAGATCGATCACATTGGTAATGCCAAGTTTGGCTTTGACCGTTTCGAGGCCACTAATCCAAAGCCGTGCTGCCTCGTTATTGCGTTGAGCTTCCTCTTTTTCATCGGCCTGAATCTCATCGAACGCCTGATCGGCTGGGCGTTCACGGTAACAGTGATGGGCCTCATCGTTGATCACCAAAACCTGTTTCATGCCCATCAGTTCGGGCATAACCCGCTGGAGCATCTGGCCATCACTTTCGAGCGTATCGAGCGCCTCGCCACGGCCTTGCAACAAAGCCCGATTGCCCGCCGAAAGGCTCATACGTTCGCGCAACTTGAAAGCGTGATAATTGGTAATCACAATTTTTGCCCGGCCCAAGGTTTCGAGATATTCAGGCGGCACCAACTCACGTTCGCGATAATAACTATCGGGGTCGTGTGGCTGCAACACCCGCAAGCGATCGCGAATTGTAATCCCAGGGGCAACAATCAAAAAGCCGCGGGTAAACAATTTGCGTTGCGGGTGATGAACTGCATTAATCGTCTGCCATGCGATCAGCATCGCCATCACGGTTGTTTTGCCAGCGCCCGTCGCCAATTTCAAGGCAATCCGCAGCAATTCAGGGTTGGCCTGGCGATTGGAGCGTTCGAGATGCTCGCTAAAATAACTGCCACGTTTACCCAAGCTTGGCAGCACCTCAGTCAGCCAAATCATCGTCTCGACAGCTTCGACTTGGCAGAAAAAAGGCCGCACACTCTGAAAATGATCCGAGCGCCAATGGCGCAAGAGTCGCGCAGTTTCGGCGGTCACCTTCCAATCGGCTTCGTTGGGCAAAGCGCGCCAGCGATCAACCTCTTGGCGGACACTATTAATAAACTCAGTTGGGTTATACACCTGAAAATCAGTTGCATGCTCGCCATCGGCAACAAACCCCTCAGTGCTAACCAAGGTTAATTGTTGACCCCGGGTGGCCTTTTGTTTGCGCGGCTTGGGCACAGGAGAGACAAAATCTGCCGAACGCCGTTCTTGCATAATCCGATTGGTTGGTTGGCCTTGGGCATCAAGCTCCCAATGGCGCAGCGGATAACTATACGGCGAATTGAGGATGGGATGATCAAAAAAGCTCGTATCCATAAGCCCCTTCAGAATCTCAACGGCAGCCAGAACGTGGGGAAGCGTCACGGCTCAACGAGCCACAATGCATCCTTGCACTGCGTACCAGTAGTGTAGCGGATCATGTCAAGCAACAGGGGTAATTTTAGTACAGCAAATGGTATACATCAAATCACCCAAACCTAGGCCAAATTCTAGCATAAGCTGTTTGTCACATTTGTGCATGAGGGAGGTTGTTCCCTCACCCCCTAGCCCCCGCTCCCACGGCGCGAGCGAGGGGCAACCCGATCATTCATGGTTTTGTGGTTCTCCCACTCGACACGGGCGAGGGCCATCAGACTCATGATTTTTGGCTCCCCCTCGCCCGTCGGACGGGAGAGGGGGTTGGGGGGTGAGGGGATTCTCTACTTCCTCCAAACCTCCAATTCACCTGCCCCCCTCGACGCGGGCGAGTGGGGATTTAGGTTTTTCGGTTCCTCCGCGTCTCCTTGGCGGGCGAGGGGGAACCCGATCGTTCATGGTTTTTTTGGCTCCCCCTCGCCCGTCGGACGGGAGAGGGGGTTGGGGGGTGAGGGCATACGGTCAGGGTGAGAGAACTCGGAGTTCTTACGATATTATGCGCGCTTTGCTGCAAATGCTTGAATTTGAGGATCAAGCAGGCTATAGTCGAGGCGATAACCACGCCGAATTGAACCGCCAATAATTCGTATGGCAAATTCTTCAGGATCAAATGGCACAACCAGATCAAGTTTAACCCAGAGGCTCGGAGAAGCATGAAACAACGATCAGTAGAATAATAATTAAAATACAGGTTTAAACTTCGGGCAGCTTCGTGGATCGTTACTGACGATCCACAAAGCTGCAAACGATTTAATCAGGTTGATTAATCGTCTCTTCGACAATATTGATGATTTCGCTAACCGAAACGTTGAAAACCCCAGCTTTGCCTTGCACGAACGCTTCGCGCCACGAATCGTAGCCCTCGATATAGCCGGGATTGCTCACATTGGTATCGACCAATTCGGTCAAGCTTTGTTCAAGCGTGCTTGCGGCAACTGGAAAATGGTTAAGCTGGTTGATTGGCTCAGGCGAATGCGGATTTTTAACATCCACGCCGGCGATGCTGATGTGAAAAATTGCGCCTAAGCCGGTGTGATACTCAATCTTGTTGATTAAAACCGCCGATTCTGGCTCGTGGTCGCGAGTGTGATAGCGCCAGACTTGACCTTCGCTGAAATAGTAGGCGGGCTTGGCTTCGCTCATAGTAAAATCCTCTCATAAAATTGATTTTAGCCAATATACCAAATAATCGCTTCGTTGGCAGCATACGCTTGCTGCGCCATATCGTAAACCCCTTGTTTCTTGTCATCACTCATATCGATAAATCGGGTCAACGCTACATCAATAATCGTGCAGAAGGGTTTCATCTTCTGGATCATTGTCGATATCTTCTTGCGAAATTGATCCATCCCCTTCAATTTGCGCTAAATCAGCTAAATCTTGGGTGGTTATGCGGACGAAATATTGACGAATTCCCATCACACGTTCCGCTACTCTTGCGTTAATGTATAGCTAACAACAAACCATTGAATGACGAAATCTTTCGTGAAGTAATCGATATCAGGAATGTGCTGGTTGTAGCGAACAAGCCGCATGTGGGCATACTCGCCACATTGAATCGTGCCAAAGCCATAGGTTTGGGCTGCATATGCGCCAATTTTCTGGCGCTGACTGATTCCATCGATCTCAAAATCAAAAATAATAATATCTGAACCAATTCCCATAATGCTGCGCATTCGACCTGTTACCTCAAGTTGTCGGTCGAGGGTCAGCGCTTCAAGAGCAGCTGGAGCAATCGGGGCGGCTCGATAGGGTTCAATTCGAATATCACGGAGGTATTCGGGCATAATCATTGGTTGATTGCCAGATTTAGATTTATCAATCCATTCAAGGCCATATTCGCCTACCTGAAAATGGCCTTGTTCGAGTTGAGTGACGAACGTTTCGAGCCATTGTTCAAATGATGGAGCTAAGACAAGCCATGTACAGCCTTCTGGATCGATCGAAATAACTTGGCCTTTAACGCCGCCTGGCGCAGGATCAAAATCTAAATAGAGATCAATATTGCCATTGCTCGACATGAACGGGATGCGTAGTTCTGAATTGATGCCTAATTTGATTGGCCCTTCAACCCACACGCGTTCTTCTGCGACCCATTGATGCCAAACTGGGCCATTCTCGCTCAAATCGTTTTCGCGCGGGGTCGCATTGTCACGTCTCCATTGCCACGATTCAACACAACCCGCCAAAGAAAACAATTCATAGCCTGGATAAAAGCAGATCGGAATGCCGCCCTGATGGCTATTCAGCAGATAGCTTGTTGCAAACGCTGCGGGAAACTCAAGTCCTATCGTCGCTTCAGCAGCAGCAATTTGGGCCTGATCAATTGGCTCAAGGCGATACTCCAACCCTTCAGGATAGTTCAGACTCAGCCAATCCAAGATTCGTTGCCATAATTCAACAGCTCGTTCATCCATTTGCAGATTAAACCTCCTTCAATCTCTGGCCAAAAAACAGAACAAGTGTTTCAATTCATACCCAGAGTATAGCATAGACGCCACGATCAGGCGAGAGGATTTTGGGTGTATGCCCTCATCCCAGCCCCGCTCCCGTGGCGCGTGAGAAGGGCTTCATATGGTGGTTTGCTCAATCCACCGCTGCTTCCCCTCGCCCATAATTGTCTGGAACTCACGTAATGTTATTTCGTGACGCCCCATCGCCCGCGTTCAGTGGGAGCGGGGCGTTAACTGCGTGGTTTGTCATGATGCATGGCAACAATCGACATGGACTCCCCCTCGCCCGCGTGCAGTGGGAGAGGGGGTTGGGGGGTGAGGGGATCATGAACCACTGCCCATCCAAGCCATGACATTGTTAAAAACCAACCCTTGTGGAGCTTTCAACTAAAAAAATAAGGCCAGATCGATTGAGATCGATCTGGCCTTGAGGAAAATCGACAAACCTAGCAGTACAAATTATTGCCTGGGCTTACGCCAAGAATATTGGTGATCGCTTGGTATGAGCTGACCCGACTTTGAACTTGGCCGGGATTGCCACCGTTGCACTCCAGCGAACCGTTGATGCTGCGGATGGTTTCGCCAAAGCCATTGCCATTGACCATCGCATCGTGCGGAGTCATCGAGCCGGGGCCGCGTTGGGTCATCCAATACCAGAGTGCGGTTTTCCAAGCTACGGCTGAATCGCGTGAAACCAAATCGGGGTCGTTGAGCAAATTCAAGCCTAGTGCTTGGCCCGCCAACCCATAGTTGTAATTCCAACTCAATTGAATTGGGCCACGACCAAAGTAGCGTTTGCCGGGGGCGCAGGGCCATTGAGCACTATTTTGGCAATATTCGCCTTGAGCAATTTCGGTCACATGAACAAAATTGCCAGTTTCATGGGCAAAGTTGGCCAAAGCGGCAGCAGCTTCGCGCTTGCGAACTTCGGTCGAGCCAGTGCCAGCAAAAGCGGGATAGAAGGCAGCGGCTTGAACTAAGCCTTCATAGCTGTAGAACTGATTGCGATTGGGGAACATTTGCTCGAACTGGGCTTTGCTGACGATTGAGCTAAAGCCAGTTGTTGGTGGTGGATTGGTGCCGCCACAAGTGGTTGGCTCCCAGAACCATGTGCTGACAATGGGATCGTAGCCAGGATTATCGTGCTCGGCCACATAAAAACTGCCGTTGTAGCGCACAATGTTGCCAGTGTAATACTGACGGCCAGCAACCCAATCGGTGTAGCTACAGGTGCTTGGCGGCGGAGTTGGCGTGGTTGGTGGTGGATTGGTACCGCCACAGGTGGTTGGCTCCCAATACCATGTACTAACGATTGGATCGTAGCCAGGATTATCATGCTCAGCCACATAAAAACTGCCGTTGTAGCGCACAATATTGCCAGTGTAATATTGACGACCAGCAACCCAATCGGTGTAGCTACAGCTACCGCCGCCACCGCCACCACAGCTCGTTGGCTCCCAATACCATGTGCTAACGATTGGATCGTAGCCAGGATTATCGTGCTCGGCCACATAAAAACTGCCGTTGTAGCGCACAATATTGCCGGTGTAATACTGCTTGCCGGCAACCCAATCGGTAAAATTGCAACTTTGCGCGAGGCTCGCTTGAGCATTAGCCAATGATTGACGAGCCATCCCAGCCTGTGGATTGACCATGCCGCCCCAAAAAGCGCTGATCAAAAGTGGTACTAACAACAACTTGTTCAGTTTTGATCGGGTCAGTTGTGGGAGTGTCATGCAGTCTCCTTAATCGATGATTCAATTGCCCATCGCCATTGATAATGGTGCTGTTGACGCTGCCGTTCGTGGCAAGCCCTCAACCGCTAGCATGCTGCCGCTCCAAACCTAACTTCAGCCATGCCAATTGAATTGATCAGTTCATTCCAGCTTTATTATTCCAGTGGAATTATAAAGAACGTATCATGTCAGATTAGGCTTGTCAAGCATTTTTCTTAATAAAAAGTTTAAATTAGTATAAATATGATTAAAAATAACTAGCTTGGCTCTGTGGTATGACAAAAATCTTGATTGTTAAGATCCCCTCACCCCAACCCCTCGCCCACGGCGGCGGGCGAGGGGCTTAACGCAGTGGTTTTGCTATGATTCGTGGGCACTGGACGCGTGCTGCCCGCGTTCAGGAGAAGCGGGATTTTGGAGGTCATAAGGATTGGTTTTACGATCCTTCCGCTGCGAACCGCGCAATGACAGGTTGATCGAAAGCCGCGTGCCATCCACCAAGTGTCCTTGAGGGGGTGCAGGGGGATTAAAGCCCCCTGCATCTCCCGCCTTAAGGCGGGACGAAGGGTAGTGAAAAATACTATGAACTAACAACCTCGCCTTTTCGTAAGTTTATGGAGCAGTCGCAACAAATCTGAAGGCTTCCCATGCACCGCCAATTGCATCGCGATTAGCAACCAACACTGGCGAGCCACTATTCAGATCGGTCGTCACATAGTTATTGTTAGCGATCGCTTGCAAGCCAAACGTACCATTGCCAAGATCAACCCGGCGGAATTTCTCCCAGCCCAAAACCCCCCGTGATTGCGCGATAAGCCGCCCACCTTGGTTCAAATCGGCAGTCACATACTTGTTGTTGGCCATTGCCATGAACGAAACAGTCCCATCGGGATTGCTGATCATGCGGAATTTCTCCCAGCCTTGGATCGTAGGGCGATTAGCAATCAATGGATTATTGCCATAATTATCGGCGCTGATGTAATTGTTGTTGGCTCCAGCTTGCAACGCAACCCATGAACCTTCTGGAGCATACGCTCGCACCACATTTTGAAACTGGGTATTTGGTTGGAAATAATTAGTGCTGAAGCGACTCCATTTGTCGGCAATCGTCGCCGCACTATCATTTAACAGGTCTGGCACGGCTTGGGTGTTGTTTTGATAGAAGCCCCAGTTGCCGCCACCATTGACTTTATACGTCCAGTTTGTCCAAGAAACATTCAGCGCATTCAGGCCCGACATAAATTTCTCATACAGATCATAGTGGGTTGAGAACCAATATTCGCCGGCAAACCCTGGCACATTCCAATCGTTAATGAAGGTAGCGTATTTATCCAACGCACTTTGAATGAAGTTATTGGTCACATTCCAATCGTTAACCGTATCAAAGTTGTAGTGATGCAGTTGATACATCACATTCGTCCAGCCATAGGTTGCTGGCGATAGCGCTTGATACCAATCGTAGAATGCCGCCATCACAATCATATGGTCGGGGTCTTTGGCGCGCACTGCATCATACAAACGATCAAAGAAATCAAATTTTTGACGAATTTGCTGGGCATTTTCAGCTTCGCCATTACTCAGCAAGGGTTCGTTGAGCAAATCGTAGGCGGCCACGGTGGGGTTACCACGATAACGGGTTGCCAAGCGCTCCCAAATTTGCACTGTCCAGTTTTGATAGGTCGTGTTTGTCCAGAGTTGGTTGGTGCCGGTTTGACCACAGGAGTGCCAAGGACAGGCTGCGCCAGGTGCGCCGTGTAAATCAAGCATCACATACAAATTGCGCTTGCTGCTCTCGTTAATCAGCCAATCGAGCTTACGAAACGCTTCTGCATCCGATTTCATGCTACCGTTGGGGTTCATCAGCACCAGCCAGTGGATCGGCACCCGCACCATATTCAAACCCATGGCCTTGATAGCATCGAGGTCGCTGGCCTGAATCCAAGTATCTTGGTAGCCAGCAATCAAACTATCGGCGGTGCTCGGGCCAAAGCGGCTGGTCAAGGCTTGGCGCAAATTAAATTCATCGGCAATCTGGGCATTGAATTCATGAATCGACCACCAACTGCCATTTGAGCCAGTTTGCAAGACGCGAATCAGTCGGGTTACTTGGGTGCTCGAAAATTGCACCGTCACGACTTGGCTGGTACCGCTACCACTGCCAACGGTCAACCAAGCATTATTTACAAAAACTTGCACTAGATATTGGCGCGGATAATCGCCAGTTGAGGAGCCAGCATCAATCGTTACCCGTTCGACTGCTTGGTTCGCCCCAAGATCAACTTGGAACCACTGGCCATTGGCTTGAGGCGCGTTGCTTGTCCAACGAGTGGCGGGGTTGCCATCGATAGCGGCGTTAGCTCCACCAGCTGAGGCGCTGGCAGTCCAAGTGGTGCGAGGTAACGCGGGATAGCCTAAGGGCGACATCCAACCCTCTTGCAGCAACCAGCCACCAAGATTGGTACCTTTGAGCGTAACCACTGCGCCATTCCCCGAATTATTGCGCACATTTGGCCCATTGGCTTTGAGAAAATCGCCTGCGCCAAACGCAGCTTGGGCATTGGGTGTTGCCGAATGCTGCGAAAAAATTGTGGTAATAAGACCAAGTACGATCATCAGCCTACGCAGTTTTTGCATCCTGTTCCTCCTTGAACGATGGTTTGCCTGTCGTACAACCTTGATTGAAAAAGTGGAAAATCACATGCTAGAAGCTATCGGTATCGTTTCCGGAAACGATACCGATAGCTCAAATATTAACACAAATTAATACATTGTCAAGCTTATCGTCTATGTGTAAGGGTTGATTGGTCGGGAGAGGCAGAGGCTTTAATCACTTCGGGAGTAGCTTTTTCCAAACAGTAATGTGGATAGATCAGTGTATTTATTAATATTTTTTACAAATACATCAAAATCGGCTAGTATAGGTGCATGGATTGGCACTAATTAAGGAGCCACAATTAAATATGATGGCCTCGCCGCGTTGTGGTCAACATTGTTGCTCAGGTGGAGGTACGACCGCATTGTTGGAAACGTACTGGATAACTGTTTGTTGCAACTCGTTGTTGAGGAGGCTCGCTTGAAACGTCTCTGGTTAAGTACCTTGGTTGTCGGTTGTTTGTTTGGTTTGGCTAAACCTACGAATACTGCTGGGCAGACTCGTTTGACGCAAAAAACTCCCGAGAATTTGGCCGCAGCAGAAGCTCCGGCAGTTGCAGGCCAATATCTGATCAAGTTCAACGATTCGCTCTCCAAATCGGCTCGTAACAGCACGCTCAAAAGCATCGGAGCCGATCAGCTGCAACACCTCGATAGTCTCGATCTTGAGTTAATTGAATTTGCGGCGCTGAAACACAACGCTACACCAGAGCAAACTGAACGGCTGCTGGCTGAAATCAAAAATAATCCAGCGATTGAGTATATCGAGCCAAACTACATCTATGCTCCGCTGTATACGCCCAATGATCCCGGCATCGCCCAACAATGGGCTTGGGGCGTGATCAAAGCCTACGATGGTTGGAATATTACCCAAGGCAACGCCAACGTGATCATTGCGATTGTTGATACCGGTATTCAAACCAACCACCCTGATCTTGATGCCAAAATTGTGGCTGGCTACGATTTTGTTGATAACGATACCAATGCAACCGATGGCAATGGCCATGGCACGCATTTGGCTGGCACCGCCGCTGCCGAAACCAACAATAGTACTGGTGGCGCTGGTTTATGCCCCAATTGTCGGTTAATGCCAATTCGCGTTTTCAATAATAGTGGTAGCGGCACTTTAGCCGCAGTCGCTCAAGGTATCACCTTTGCCGCCAACAATAATGCCAAAGTCATCAATTTAGGGCTTGGTGGCAGTGCCTCAACCACATTAAAAAACGCAGTCGATTATGCTTGGAACAAAGGCTCATTTCTGACATGCGCCGTTGGCGGCAGCAATTCAGGTACGCCAACCTATCCAGCAGGCTACGCCAACTGCTTCCCCGTGGCGGCCAGCGGCAAAACCGATATTAAAACCCCTTCCTCAGGCTATGGCACGTGGGTCAAAGTTGCCGCACCAGGAGCGAATATCTACTCGACATGGTTTAACGGTGGCTATACCACGATTAGCGGTACCTCCACTGCAACTGCCCATGTTTCAGGTTTGGCTGGCTTGTTAGCCTCACAAAACCGCACCAACGCCCAAATTCGCGACCGAATTTGCGCCACCGCTGATCCAATCGCTGGCACAGGCACCTATTGGTCTTGTGGCCGGATTAATGTGTATGCAGCAGTTCAATAACGCCTAATTCTCGCGATCAAATATGGAATCTTCTCTCACCCCAACCCCTCGCCCACGCTGCGGGCGAGGGGCTTTTTGCTGCTGTTGTTTGCCCTGTGGGGTCGAGGGAACAGTGCACCACCATCCATTTCAAGACCCCACTGGCGGAGGAATGGAAGGATGGAGAATCAGCATAGAACTGCAAGATGATCTAAATATCTGCCCTACCACAAAGAAAGAAACTGTGAGTTTTTACGTCATTGAGCAGCATTAGCAAGTATCAAGCGATTTAGGAGTGTGTTATGCAACGACAGCGAGCAGTAGTCATCGGCGCTAGTATCGCGGGCTTAATCGCAGCGCGAGCCTTAGCCAATCATTTTGAAACCGTTACCATCGTTGAGCGCGATGGCTTGGCTGAAGAAACCCAGCCCCGCAAAGGCGTACCGCAAGCTAATCATGTGCATATTTTATTAACTGGTGGCTTTAATGTGCTCCAGCATTATTTTCCCAGTTTCAGCAGCGATTTGCATGCAGCAGGCGTGCCAGAACTCAATTGGTCAAGCGATTTGCGCTGGTTTCAGGCTGGCTCATGGAAAACTCGCGAAGCTTGTAGTATTAGCTTTTATCCTCAGGCGCGGGTTGATCTCGAAAGTCGGATTCGCAGCTACGTTCGCCAACACCCCAAGATCGAGTTTCGCAGCCAAACCAAAGTTGAGCAATTGCTGTTTGATGCCAGCAAAACGAATGTAACAGGTGTGTTGGTAAGCCAAAACGAGCAAACCAGCGAGCTTGCCGCCGATCTGGTGGTTGACACAACTGGACGTGGCTCGCGCACCGGCCAATGGCTCGAAGCCGCCGGTTATCCAACACCCGCGAAAGAAGTCATGCCGATCGATTTGGTGTATGTTAGCCAGGTATTCAAAAAAACTGATACCGCTCGCGATTGGCAATGTATGGCGTGCCATCCATCAAAAGATTCACCACGCGGCGCGATTATTGCGCCAATCGACGATGAACATTGGATTGTCACACTATTTGGCTATCTCGGCCAACACCCAACCCCAACCAGCGAAGGAGTATTGGAGTTTGTTAAAAACCTGCCAGTGCCCGATATCTATACCACTTTGGCCGAGGCAACACCAGTCAGCGAAGCCATCCGCTTTGGCTACCCACAACAAGTTTTCCAGCGTTATGACAAGTTAAAACGCTTTCCCCAAGGCTTCTTAGTACTCGGCGATGCGTTGTGCAGCGTTGATCCGGTCTTTGGTCAAGGTATGACGCTCGCTTGCAAAGAAGCTCAAGCCTTGGATCACGTGTTGGCTTCGGCCAAAGGTCAACAAGCTGCAACCTTGGCTCAAGCCTTTTTCAAACAAGCCCAAAAAGTTATCGAAGTACCATGGTTAATTACTCAATCTGAGGCTTTACGCTTCAAAGGTATGCCAGGCTCGCGTAGTCCTAAAATTCGCTTTTTGCAATGGTATACCGAGCATGTGTTTTGGCTGAGCGCTCAATCGACCGAGATTTACCAAGCCTTTTTGGATGTGATGCACCTGTTGGCTGGCCCAGAAGCATTATTACGACCAAAAGTAGTACGTGGCGTGCTTGGGCGCGTGTTTAGGCGGGCATAAACCAACTGGTTGCGATTTGTAAACTTCTAGCGCTAAAAATAACTATAATTTATTGAGCAAAACACCGCTACAATAGCCATGATTGTTGCAAAACTACCAATCAATGGCATGAGCGGTGGCTTTGCGTTAATCGTCAGCTATTGCATGCAGTAGCAACCGTACCAACGGCGGTACGGACAATTGATAAAGGACACATCGTTCATGAAAAGTAGTTTACAAATCGCAGCTGAGGCTTCACCACGCCCAATCGCTCAGATTGCCGAAGAACTTGCGATTGCTGAGCAATTTGTCGAACCATATGGGCGATATCGCGCCAAAATTAACCTTGATCTGCTTGATGCGAGCCATGATCGGCCACGCGGCAAGCAGATTTTAGTTACAGCCATGACGCCAACGCCACTTGGCGAGGGCAAAACCGCCACCACAATTGGCCTGAGCATGGCATTAAGTCGCTTGGGCAAACGCGCTATCTGTACGCTACGCCAAAGCTCGCTAGGCCCAGTTTTTGGCATCAAAGGTGGCGGCTCCGGCGGCGGCTATTCGCAAGTTATCCCGTTGGAAGATAGCTTAATGCACTTGACTGGCGATATTCATGCCGTCAGCCAAGCCCACAACCAGATCGCCGCTATGACCGACAACAGCTGGTATCAAAAAAATCCCCTCGGCATCGACCCTAAGCAAATTCAGATTCGACGGGTGCTTGATGTAAACGATCGCTTTTTGCGCTCAATTACGATCGGTCAAGGCGGCGCGCAGCATGGCATTCCGCGTCAAACTGGCTTTGATATTACTGCCGCTAGCGAATTAATGGCGATTTTGGCCTTAGTCAGTGGCGAAAATCACGCCGAAGTAATGCGCGATCTGCGCCAGCGAATTGGCCGGATGGTTGTGGCATTCGATCGCCAAGGCCAGCCAATTACTGCCGATGCGATTCAGGCAGCGGGCGCAGCAACCGTGATTATGCGCAATGCAATCCATCCAACCTTGATGCAAACGATCGAAAACACTCCAGTTTTGATGCATGGCGGGCCGTTTGCCAACATCGCCCACGGCAATGCCAGCGTAGTTGCCGACCAAGTTGGGCTGCGCATTGCCGATTATGTGGTCACCGAGGCCGGTTTTGCCATGGATATGGGCGGCGAG
The DNA here is from genome assembly GCA_963767035.1 of uncultured Chloroflexia bacterium. GTDB lineage: Bacteria > Chloroflexota > Chloroflexia > Chloroflexales > Herpetosiphonaceae > Herpetosiphon. The sequence goes on from CAVYBW010000001.1 coordinate 974,982, forward strand.
AAGTTCTTCGATATTAAGTGTCGAGCCTTTGATGCCAAGCCCGCAGTCGTGGTATTGGTGGCGACAATTCGGGCGCTCAAAGCTCACAGCGGGCGTTGGAACATCAAGCCAGGTCGCGCCTTGCCCGCCGATTTGCTGCACGAAAACCCCGAAGCGGTCTATGCTGGCGGCGCAAATTTACAAAAGCATATTCGCAATGCGCAATTGTTTGGCTTGCCAGTCGTGGTTGCGCTCAACGCCTTCCCCGATGATCATCCCTCGGAAATCGAGGCCGTCCAAGAAATTGCCATGAGCGCCGGAGCCTTTGATGTTGCGGTCAGCACGGTATTTAGCCAAGGTGGCGCTGGCGGCGAAGAATTAGCGCATAAAGTGCTAGCAGCGATTGAACAAGCAGGTCAAGCACAATTTTTGTATGAGCTAGAACAACCATTGACGGCGAAAATTGCCACCATCGCCAGCAAAATCTATGGTGCTGCTGAGGTCAGCTATAGCCCTGAGGCCAGCGAACAATTGGCCAAACTCGAAGCCAATGGCTTTGGCAATTTGCCAATCTGTATGGCCAAAACCCACCTCAGCATCAGCCACGATCCAGCGCTCAAAGGCGCACCAAGTGGCTATACCTTCCCGATTCGCGAGGTGCGCGCGAGCATTGGCGCTGGCTTTATCTACCCAATTGCTGGCGATATGATGACCATGCCCGGCCTAAGCGCCCACCCTGCTGCCGAAAATATTGATATTGATGAGCATGGACAAACCGTCGGTTTATTCTAAGCTGCATGTCAACTCTCAATGTCTTTTTGTAAAGCAAGCATATCTTTTAGTAAAGTATCCTTGACTTAATCAGAAAACCTGTGTATACTCAGGTCAGTTCAATGATTAAGTCAAGGAGCACTCGATGAAAACCAACGTTTCAGGATTACGTCAACTAATTATCGCATTCGTATTGTTCCCAATCTTGCTTATGGCGGTCATTCTCGCATTGCCAATTTTGCCCGAATCGCCATGGCGGGCGGCACTGGCAATCGTGCCGTTGGTACCCGTGGCGCTTGGCATTCAGGCTATGTATCGCGCAATCAATGGCTTGGATGAATTTCAACGCCAGATTCAATTGTTAGCGTTGGCCTTTGCGGTGGGAGCAACCAGTTTTATTAGCTGTGCTTATGGCTTGCTGCAAGTGTTAGTTGGCTTACCCCATATTTCGTGGGTTTGGGTTTTGCCACTTTTGACAACCTGTTGGGGTCTTGGGTTAGCATTGGCCAACCGGAGCTATCAATGAAAAATCGTTTGCGGGTCTTACGAGCGGAGCGCGAATGGTCGCAAGCCGATTTGGCTCAAGCGCTAGGAGTATCGCGCCAAACGGTCAATGCTTTGGAAACAGGTAAATACGACCCAAGCTTGCCCCTCGCCTTCAAAATAGCCGATTTATTTGAGCTAGCGATTGAGCAAATTTTCGAGCGACCAGGTGCCGATGATCAGCCCGAGATAATCGAGTAACGCATTTGAGCATGATTGATAATAATTCAATCATGCTCAAATGCGTTACTCTTATTGATTCAGATTAATGCTCGTGATCGAGCCATTACTCGCCACATCAGGACCAAAACCTAGGCTCGCCGTTGCAGTTTGGCCATTGGCTCCAATCAGCGTAACAATTGGCGTTGAGCTATAGCCAGCCCCAGGATTGATAATCGTAAAGCCAGTAACCACACCATCGCTGATAATCGCCTCAACTTGTGCCGCAGTACGAGGCCAAGTTTCGCCAGCGCTAGCATTAAAACGATAATAATCGGATACTCGATCAAGTGACTCGTTGGTAACCCCATACGGCGCCAAGACCGCTAACAACTCGGCTTTATTTCGCCGAACTTGCTCAGAATCAGGCTCTTGACCAGCAGGCGCAGGGCTAACATGGCTAAACGCCTCGCGAAAAACCGCTTCAGGCACACCCAAGGCTGCCGCGATTAATCCAACTGGTCGGCCATGATCACGCGGATCAGTCGCATCGCCGCCAGTAAGCTCCACCCTAATCGTGCTCTGGGTCTTTTGTGATGCCATCTCGGTTGCGGTAGCACAACCACCAAGCAACCAACCGCCAATGCCAACCAGCAATAACCAACGCCACATCACGCTAAAATCCTTCCGCTAAACTAGCGATCTTCATTCACCAACAATCCCCGTAGCCCTTGCAAAAACAAATCAGCAGTCCGTTCTAGCTCGGCATAGGTTGAGCCATTGACACTTTGAATCGACAAGCCATTGGAAAACGCCATAATACAGCGTGCCATATCGCGAGGATTGACCGTATCGGCGAGCTGCCCTGCTTGATGCGCCTGCTCCAATCGCTCACAAATTAATAGCTCTTGGGCCAAGCGTTGGTCAACCACAGCTTGATAAATTGAGGCAGTTGCTTGATTACAAACTGGCACGCCGCGCACTAATAAACAGCCAGCAGGCACGGTTGGGTTGGTAATTTGAGCAACATTAATATGTAGCAATTGCTCAATCGCCGTATAAATTGCTGGATGATCAAGCGCCGCCTTAATCGCTGGAATGCTCAGTTCAGCGTAGCGCTCTAAAACTTCGCGAAAGAGACTTTCTTTATTGCCAAAGGCTGCATATAAGCTAGGCCGATTAATCCCCATCGCCTCGGTCAAATCGCTCAACGAAGCGCCTTCATAGCCCAAACGCCAAAAGACGTTTAACGCTTGAAATAAGGCCTGATCACGATCAAAGGCGCGTGGTCGGCCAACTTTTTGTTCTGTAATTGCTTTCATCGTTGCAAACCAATCTATTCTGTATTGACCATAATGATCATACGCCAAACAGCTGTATAACACAAGCCAACAAGCTGGGAGGAATGAATTCAAAAATATAACCATTTAGCGCAGAGCCGCGAGGGATGCAGGATGGACGCAAAAGCCCAAGGTCAATAGCTCAAAGCCAAATAGCTCCTTTCATAACCTTCGCAGTTAACCCACAATTCTCATTCTTTCTAGATTCGCCACCCTTCCGTCCCTCCGCCGGAGGGAAACGCCGGGGGCTTTAATTCCCCTGCACCCCCTAAATTTCACTTAGTGGAATGTTATTACTCTGCTATGTCAACCTTTAATATCTATTGGTTGCTTGTACCTCGCGAAATGAGTGGTTAATCCATCTCTAGACCTACATTCGGTCTGGTTATTTGGCTCTTCATGAACTTCGTGCCCTTCGTGGATCAAATTCATGCTTGACAAACAAGTCTATTTTCTATATAGTACCGATCAGTACAAAATATATATACTGATCGGTACTATATTATCTTTATTGATGTTGGAAGGATGGACATGAGCAAGCCATTAGCCGGAAAAGTTGCCTTGGTCACTGGTGGTTCACGCGGAATTGGCGCAGCGAGCGCCGTTGCTTTGGCCGAACAAGGCGCAGATGTAGCAATTAGTTATGTCGCCGCAGCCAGCAAAGCCGAAGCCGTTGTCGAACAATTGCAAGCGCTTGGCGTTAAAGCTGTAGCCTTTCAAGCCGACCAAGCCGATAGCGACCAAGTGGCAAGCTTGGTGAATAATGTCGTGGCGCATTTTGGCAAGCTCGATATTTTGGTCAATAATGCTGGCGTTTTCCAAGGCTCCGCACTGGGCGATCCCAATACCGATATCGAAGCAATTGAGCATATGTTTGCCGTGAATGTTAAGGGAGTTGCCACCGCCGTGCGGACTGCAACGCCGTTGTTGCAAGACGGCGGGCGGATTATCTCGATTGGCTCAGTTGCCGCCGATGGCTCACCATTCCCTGGCCTTAGCGATTACTCAGCCACCAAAGCTGCGGTTGCCAGCTATACCCGCGCATGGGCACGCGAGTTAGGCCAACGTGGCATCACAGTTAATAATGTTCAGCCCGGCCCAATCGACACCGATATGGGACCCGGCGATAGCCCATTGGTCGAGGTATTTACCCAAGCAATTGCGCTCAAACGCTTAGGCAAGGCCGAAGAAGTTGGCGCGACCGTGGCATTTTTGGCAAGCCCTGCGGCTGGCTTTATCACCGGAGCCACCATCAATGTTGATGGTGGCATCAGCGCCTAAAGCTAAGATGACCTGTGGATTGAGCGTTCAATCCACAGGTCATCGCTATTAATTATTGCGTTGCTAAGAAGGTCTTTAAATCGTTGCTACGCGTTCGAATCCGCTCCAGCAGCGTGGTCACTGCTGCGCTATAATCAGCGGCGCTGGTTTTTTGGCCGATACTTGGGCTAATAGTTTCGGACAACGCTGTATATTTTTGCACCAAGGCCTCAACATCAAATTGGCTGCTGGTTTCGCGCAACGCCGCAATATAGGCCGCATAGTAGGTTGGGTCATCAAGCAAATAGCGAATCAAAGGCCAATCGCTGGTCACGCTGGCTTTATCGAAGGTGTTATTTTGGCCACCAAAACCACCACCCGGCCCACGCATGCCGCCGCCATTGGCCAGAGGATTAGCATTATTCGGCATTTGGCCGCCAGCATTGGCTGGTGGATTGGCATTATTCCGCATGCCGGGCATACTGCCACCACCCATAGCTCCCAACACAAAGTTGTGATCCCATGAAATCCAGGTTAATTTGCCAGTCGCTGGGTTGTTGTAAAGATAATAATTATGGGTCATAGCTCCATAGGTATCCCAATGCTCCAGCAGCGTGCTAACCCCAAGCCATTTGAGAAAACTTGGCACATCGAAGATTGCCTCTAATTTGGCGCGCCATGCCGTCGAATCGCTGGTTCGTTCGCTGGAATGCAGCACATCGTACAACGCTTCGACATCGCTCCAGCTCGTAGTATCGTTATTTTCTTTCTGAAAACTTTGCTCAATTGCATCCTGCGAGCCTTCAGCAAAACTGGCGGCACTACCATCGCCCTCGTAGATATTGCCGCTATCGTCGCCAAACACCCGTGCAATCGCCGTATCGTCGATGACTTCGACAGCAGTGTATAAGCCCAAGCTCTCGACACCAGTGCCATGATCAAGCAAGACTTCATAGGTCGCAGTTTCAGCGGCAGGCAAGCCCATTTGCTCAAACAGATCGTAGGCCAGCGTTTCACGCATGGCTGTTAGATCGCCAAAATTGTTCGAGAGCGCCAATTGTTTGAAGCCGTAAAAACGTTGGTTATCAATTTCGGGATAGCTTTTTTCAAATTCATCAAAATCAAGTTTAAAGGGCAAATTATCTTGTTGGCTGTTCCAAGCGCTCATCAACGAGGAATTGCCTTTGTAGCGCAGACCGACGTTTGTCCATGTTTGGCCTTCAAACGTCAGGGTTGCCGTCACCCACATGGGGTTTTCGACCGAGAAATTGCCCATATTTGGCATGCCTGCACCGCCAAAACCACCGGGCATGCCGATCGTATCGGTAAATACGCCGCCGGGAAAACCACCGGGCATGCCGATCGTATCGGTAAATACGCCGCCGGGAAAACCACCGGGCATGCCGATCGTATCGGTAAATGCTCCACCAGGAAAACCACCGGGCATGCCGATCGTATCAGTAAACACGCCGCCAGGAAAACCACCGCCCATCTGACGGCTACCAGCCTCGCCAAAAAGTTCGGTCATATTATCTTGCATTGCTTGCCACGAAGCCGGATCAATGCTAATGGTTAATTGATAACCTTGTTTTGCGGAAAGACTACGCCATAATTTGGCTCGGCAGTATCGCCATGTGATTGTTCATTCCAGCTCGCTGGCCGTGTGACGACCTCAGCATCAGCAACGGTTGGGTTAGCAGGCACAACGGTCGAAGTGGTTGAAGTCGCACAGGCAGCCAAATTTAATCCAACAGCCAATAAACAGAACCAGCGCCAAAATTTCATGCAAACCTCACAAAATCACAACTCAAGCAGCGAGCCGTCGAATACTGGCTCGCTGCGACAAATCACAGAAAATCCGCTTAGGGCAATTGCCGTTGATCGCGCAACACGCGGCTCGTAGTTTGCTTGCGACTAGCGCTCAAACGTGGGGTTTCATCGTAGAAAATTTTCAAATCGGCCATATCGTGGAGCAAATCGATCCGGCCAATTTCGACCCGTTTGACCGGAATGCCAGTCCGTTGGCGCAAATCGGCCAGCAATTCCTCGGAGCGAGCATCGCCAATCAACTCGATTTTGTCGTAAGATACCCGCTTGTTGGCCTCAAACTGAAAGCCCCAGCCTTTTTCCAACACAAACAAAATCACCAGAATCACAGCATTGGCGATGCCAATTTGCAGCAAACTGCCGCTATGCATCAACGAATTCATCACGCCCAGCGCAATCAGAATAAACAGATAGGTCATTTCGCGAATTGGAATTTCATCGGTGCGATAGCGCAGCAACGAGAAAATCGCAAACAAGCCGAAGCCTACGCCTACGCCAACTTCGACACTGGTCAAGAAGCCCAGCACAAAGTAGATGATCATATTGAAGCCAATAAAGGTAAAGATGAAATTTTTGTCTTGGGTGACGGGGTAGTACACGCCGCGGACAATCAGCAGCGTTACCAATAAATTAAAGCCCGCTCCCAGCAAAAATTGGGTTAAATCGGTTGTCATTGGGTATACTCCATCAATGTATTCAGATAGCGTAGGGTTGGCTTAAAGCTGTTGCGTGGCAAATCGGGATACAGCAAAGCCGCGCCGCTACAATATTTACTCATGCCAATTGTGTGTAAATGCTGGCCGCGAATGCCTTGAATAAAAGGCGAACTGCGGTTAATTCCAGCTTGTTTGACTTCGGCAATCACTACGCCAGTCAGCTCTACCAAACGCGAATCGGATTGAAACCCAATCCCAATATCCAGCGTCACCCGCTCTTGTTCAGCAATATTCACCAAGGTGATGCGGCTAAAATCGTTGGTCAGCGTTGGTTGCAACAAGCCCACTTCAAACGGCACAATTCGCTGAACAAAGTCGCTGCTCGCTGGATTAAATGTTTCCAGCGCAGAGGGCGTTGCCAGCCGATGTTTGATCGTGCGATATTTATTAACTTTGTGTTTTACTTCAAGAAAGTAGTGCTGAGTATCAAGATAAGTGCGGCTGCGCACTTTGTAGCGATTACGGCCACCAGCGTGATGGCGACGGTACAAAGCAAAATCGGCAGTATCAAAATAGAGCGTATGATAACGATGCATCCGCCGACCATCGATCTCCAAAACCCGATAATCCGCCACCAAACTGGGCAAGATCGCTGCCAATTGCTGCATTGAACAGACATATTTGCTATCGGTGCGATTGAGCAAAGCCACCGAATCCATCTGTTTCAGGCTAATTGAATTAAATCCAGCCAGCCGTGGTTGAATCAGCGCTTGCGGCGCTAGTTGCGGTTGCTCACAGGCAGGAGTTGGCTCAGTTGGCCAGATAAGCGTTGGTTGATAGCGTAATTGTTGCAGCATAATCCAATTCCTTCGCAAGCCGCAACGCCAAAGCGATCGGCAATCTGTGTTAGCTTCTGGTTAAGAGTCTACTCAAGAATTGTTATAAAACTGTTAGGATATCGAGAGGTTGCTATGTAGTTTTGGGGCGCGATTGATCATGATAGGTTTGCGCAAATGGAATTGCGGGCAGGCTAATCGTGAAGGTTGTGCCCTTGGCTAGCTGAGAATCGACGCGAATCGTGCCTGAATGCGCCTCAATAATTGCCTTGGCAATTGCCAAGCCCAAGCCTGAAGTGTTGCTGGCGTTGCGTTGGCGGGATTTATCGGCCCGATACAGCCGATCAAAAATAAATGGCAGATCAGCCGAATCAATCCCGCTCCCAGTGTCATGAACCGTCAGCAACACATGGTCAGCAACCAGCTGCGCACCCAAGCGAATTGAGCCAGCGCTGGCATAACGCAAAGCATTCGAGACTAAATTATTCAGCACTTGGGTCATGCGATCAGTATCGACAGAGATTGAGGGCAATTGATCAGATGCTTCAACTGTTAGGGTGATGCCATGGGCCTCGGCCTGCATAATATGGGCTAAACCAACCCGCTCTAAAATAGCGCGCGGATCGATCATACGCCGATTGAGCACCAATTCGCCTGCATCGGCCAACGAAAGAATCCGCAGATCTTCAACGAGGCGTTGCAAATGCTCAACTTCTTCGTGCAGCACGCTATAAATTATTGGCGAGCCAGCAAAGCGTTGATCTTTGAGTCCTTCGGTATAACTGCGTAAAATGCTCAAAGGCGTGCGAATGTCATGGGCCAAATCGGCGGTCATTTGCTGGCGTAATTGGCTGGCACGCGCCAATTTAGCGCTCATCTGGTTAATGATTGGGCTAATTGACCAACTTCATCCTGCGATTGCACCACCACGCGATGATCGAACGTGCCATCAGCCAATTTATGAGTTGCCGTAATCAAGGCCCGAATTGGCCGAGTCAAGGTTTGGGCCAGCAAGGCTCCAATTAATAACGCCAAGAGAATTGCCGCCGTAGCGCTGGCAGTTGCAGCCCACGTCACCCGCGCCAAAAAATTTTGTTCAGGCGATTGTGGTGGGGTTTCGGGGTTTGGCACGGTTCTGGGATGAGGCAGCATATAGCCAACCGTCTCGTGATTGACCACAATCGGCTCGCCAGCAAAGCGCAAAATATCTTGCATGGTTTGGGTTGCGGTCGATTCACGCAGACTATTAATTAGCTCGCCATTTGGATCGACTAAAACCACATTTTGGCGCAATTCGAGTAATGCTGGTTGAGCATCGAGCACTTGGCTCAAACCTTGCCAGCTATTGGTTGCTGCATAGTGGTTGGCCAACGCGCTGGCTAAAGCAGTCCGGTCGCGTTCAGACAGAAAGCGGCTAAATTCCGAGCGCGTTTGCCCCACAACCAACATTGCCACCAGCGAAATACCAATTAAACCGACCAGCAAAAAAGCTAAGATTAACTTGGTTGCCAGTGAGTGGCGTAGCTGCCAAATTCGTTGCATGAGCCACCTCACTGTTTTTTAAAGCGATAGCCCATGCCATACACGGTTTCGATATAGCGGGGTTGACGTGAATCTGGCTCGATTTTGGTGCGCAGATTACGAATATGCACATCAATCGAGCGCTCATAGCCTTCGTAAGCATCGCCAAACGACAAGCGATCAAGCAAATCGAGCCATGAGAAAATCAGGCCTGGCGCAGCCATAAAGGTTGCTAGAATTTCAAGCTCCGAGCGGGTTAAACTCAATTGTTGCTCGCCCACCAGCACGGTTGCCGCCCCGCGATCAAGCACTAAATCGCCAGCCCGTATCAAATCTGGCTCAAGGGTTGGCTTATGGGTGCGGCGTAAAACAGCACGAATTCGGGCAATTAATTCACGCATATTAAACGGCTTGGTAAGATAATCATCAGCTCCCAATTCAAGCCCGACGATCTTATCGTGATCTTCGACTCGCGCCGTCAGCATAATCACGGGCGTATTGGCCTCTTTATTGAAAGCCAGTAAAAATTCAGTCCCATTCAGTTCGGGCATCATCAGATCGAGCACCAGCAAATCGGGCTTTTCGACTCGTGCTCGATACAATGCTTCGCGCCCATTAGCCGCCTCGATCACCCGATACCCTTCTTGCTCTAACGAAAGTCGGATGACTTGGCGCAACTTTTCTTCATCATCAATCACTAAAATAGTATACTGCATGGCTCAATCCCCATATGCTAGCCAGCCAAAATAGCAGCCCTAAAGCCTAGCATAGCAAGCAATTATGTAGAAATTGTGAGCATGAATTGGGGATTTTGGCGCGCGACCGCAGTAATTTGAACACGCTAATTAAGCTAGCAGTCGTTTGAATCCGCTAGCAGAGGAATTTTAACAACCCGTCAATTAGTTAATCAAGCGTCGGCGTTCCAATTAAGCGCAGCTAATTTTTCGCGAGCACTTTGGCGTTCAGCCTCAGTAAAAAGTTCGGCGTACTCAGACTTGAGAATAATTACCTCGACTGATGTTTCGAGCAAGCCCATGAGGCAAAGTTGTTGCAAGCCACTACTAATTTCAGGCTCGGCTACCAGCTTTTTGGCCGCAGGAATCGCCCCGAGTTCACTGAGCATCTGCATATAATAGGTAGCTGTGTAGCCTTTTTTGGCAGCTAGTCGATAGCCATCGATCATCTCTTGGAGAAATTTGGCTTCAAGATTACTCATGATAACGCTCCTCCACCATATTAAACTGGTGCTAACTTAATCGTCATCACGCTTGAAGCTAGCACCGTTAATCGATTAATAGCCTTCGGCAATTTGTTCGGACAGCGTAGCCCGCAGCTCCGGCGAAACCCGCATATACAAACCGGTTGCTTCGGCCACAATCGTGCCATCGGGTAATTGAGCAAAGCCTTCAACTTCGAGTGCCCGCCCACGATCGCGCACAATGCTGCCAGTAAAGGTAATTTCCTGATCAATTGGCGCTGGCTGGCGATAGCGCACTTCAAACCGGCCAGTCATCGTCCAAGCATCGATCAAAAAGCCAACTCGGCCTAGGGTTTCATCAAGAATCGTCGCAATAATGCCGCCATGCACAAAGCCAGGCCAGCCTTGATGCAGTGATGTAGAGCTGAAGCGGGTTACCACCCGATTCTCTTCCTCGAAGAAATCCAATTGTAGCCCGCTGGGGTTATTTTTACCACAGACAAAACATGCCTGCGAATCTAATTGGCGATTCATGAATGCTCCTTTTGCAAATATAGGCGATTATAGCGCAAAAAAACCACGACTCGCAGTGAGCCGTGGTTGCTGTTTATCTGTTGTTGCGGAATTAATTTAATTCGCGTACCGCTGGATGGAAGCTAAATAATGCCGTCATAACCAACATAATCGCGCCACAGGTAGCAAACACTGCTGGCGCACCAAAGTAGTCGGCGGCCCAACCAGCAAGGCCATAGCCAATTGGCAATAACGCCACTGAGCCAAGCAAATCAATACTGGCAACCCGCCCAAGTTGTTCGCGTTCAACCATTTCTTGCATGGTATGCGTCCAAATCAAGCCAAAGGTTGCAATGCCAATCCCACGGAATACCAACACGCTCAGCAAAGCGACTAAGGCAATTGTGCTCCCAAACATGCCAACGTTAAAGCCAATGATGCCAACAAACAAGGTTGCTAAGCTAGCCAGAAATAATGCGCCATAGCCCATTAGCCCACGGCGGCGTAAACGATTGCCTTTGCTCAACCAAATTGAGGCTGAAACCGCACCCAAAGCAATGCTGGCATGGCCAACCAAGTCGTTCACTGGGGAAATTTGAAAATTTCATTAATCAGAACTGGCAAGGCGGTTTGGGCTGGAGCAGCCAACATCATGTCGGCCATCGACGAAAGAATAATCGTCATCCACAGCCAAGGATTAAGGCTGACAGTTTTCAGACCAACTCCGACATCCTTTAATATGCCAGTTGAGCGTTTGGCTTTGGTACGGCTCGCATCGGTCGAGAGCAGCGGAACCAAACACAAGCCCGAAATCAAGAATGAGAAGCTATTGAATAAAAAGGCAGTTGAAGCACCACCGAAACCAACAATTAATGCCGCAATCAATGGCCCTAAAATCAAGGTCATTTGGGCACTCAAGGCAGTCAGCGAGTTGGCTCCAGGCAGCGATTCAGCTGGCACAACATCGGGCACTAACGCGCTATAGGCTGGCTGAAAAAACGAATCAAAGAACCCAAACGAGATGCTTGCTGCATAAATATGCCAGAGTTGCAAGGTATTGGTGAGCGCCAAAATCCCAACCCCACCAACAATTAAGGCGCGCAGCATATCGGAGCTAAACATCAGCCAACCACGAGAAAAGCGATCAACCGCAGCGCCACCGAGCAATGAAAAAATGATCATCGGCGCAAACGAACAGATTAACACAATCCCCATTTTTGTGGCCGACCCAGTGTGTTCCAAAACCCAAAGCGAGAGCGCAACTTGATACATCGTATCGCCCAAACGCGAAATCGTTTGCCCCGACCAGAGCAATGCAAACAAGCGTTGTTGTAAGGGTCGAAATAGGCTATTTCCGAGGTACTCGAGGTCATGCTTCCTCCTACAATTTCGCGCTACGATGAGCAACATCCCAACTGTTGGCTTGCTCATCTCATCTATTGTGCATGGGAGTTTCAGCGTGGAACCCTTAGCCCAACAATCTTGCGGTATCTACGCTGCTATGCGTATGATTGGCTATCGTAAGCATACGCTGGCAATTAATGCGAGCGTTGGCGCTGAAAGCAGTTATCGGCGTGGATGGCTGTTCTCTCTGCCCTGCTCTATTTCAAATCAGAAGCTGGAATGTAAGTATGATCGCGTGGCGAATTATACCAATTTTTAACTTTTTCTGCAAGATGTTTTTTTCACAATGCATGGTATAGCCAATAGCAGCGCTAAACATAATATTGTTGTTCGAAAATTAGCTTGATTGCAGCTAAATTATAGTTAATTTTCATAACATAGCGTAGCAGTTTACAAGGTTTATTGGTCAATCAAGCGCAAGCTGATTTGGTTTATTAGCCCTATGCATCACGCTAGATTGGCGAGCCAAACCAACAATCGAATTAATAACTTTTAATTAAACATGGATTTATGATGGCAGATTGTGGCACAGTGCTCGCAGCAAACCAACCCAAGCAGCTGCGAGCACTCAAATCTTAGTGCTGATGGTGGTGATGATCGTCATGAATCTGGATTGGCTCAGGCCGTGGCGCAGCATAACGCTGATCAAGCCAAGCAATCACCGCATCCAAACCCGTTTCATCCTTGAGGTTGGTAAAAACTAAAGGCAATTCGCCGCGCATGTGTTTGGCATCGTGTTCCATCACATCCAACGAAGCACCAACCAACGGCGCAAGATCGATTTTGTTAATCACTAATAGATCGGAGCGGGTCACCCCAGGCCCACCTTTGCGTGGCACTTTATCGCCGCCAGCCACATCGATGACGTAAATCCAATAATCGACTAACTCTGGGCTGAACGAGGCTGCTAGATTATCGCCGCCACTCTCAACAAACACCAGCTGCAAATCGGGCAAGGTTGAGCATAAATCGGCAATCGCTTCGAGGTTCATCGAGGCATCATCGCGAATCGCCGAGTGCGGGCAGCCGCCAGTTTCCACACCGCGCACCCGCTCGGCAGGTAGCACGCCTTGGCGCAGCAAAAATTCGGCATCTTCTTTGGTGTAAATATCGTTGGTAACCACCGCCAGCGAGTAGCGCTTGGTCAGATGCACGCTCAAGCAATGGGCGAGCGCAGTTTTGCCACTGCCCACCGGCCCAGCAATCCCAATTCGCAATAGTTGTTCGGCCATAGTTTCCTCGTCCTAGAATAAGAAATAGCGCTGGGCCAAAGGCAAGCTGCTCGCTGGCTCGCAGGTCAACAATTCGCCATCAGCGCGCACAGCATAGGTTTCAGGATCAACCTCGATCACTGGGGTAGCATTGTTATGGATCAAATCGGCTTTTTGGACATTGCGACAACCACGCACAGCAGCGGTTGTTTTTTGTAAATTCAATTGTTGGCCAATGCCTGCCTCGTGGGCCGCCGCTGAAACAAAAGTCAAACTAGTTGCGCCAATTGCTCCGCCAAATGCACCAAACATCGGGCGATAGAGCACTGGCTGGGGCGTAGGAATCGATGCATTGGCATCGCCCATAGCATTCCAGGCAATCAAGCCGCCTTTAACAATTACTTCGGGCTTTACGCCAAAAAAGGCTGGCTGCCACAGCACCAAATCAGCCAACTTGCCTGGCTCAATCGAGCCAACTTCGTGGGCAATGCCATGAGTCAAGGCTGGATTAATCGTATATTTGGCAATATAGCGTTTGACCCGTTGATTATCGTTGCGGGCTGAATCGCCCAGCAAAGCGCCACGTTGAACTTTCATTTTGTGGGCAGTTTGCCAAGTACGGGTCACCACTTCGCCAACTCGACCCATCGCCTGCGAATCGCTGGAGATCATGCTAATCACACCGAGATCGTGCAAAATATCTTCAGCAGCAATGGTTTCAGGCCGAATCCGACTTTCAGCAAACGCCACATCTTCAGGCACTTGGGGATTGAGATGATGGCAGACCATCAACATATCGAGGTGTTCAGCAATCGTATTAACGGTGTAAGGGCGAGTTGGGTTAGTCGATGATGGCAGCACATAGCGATCGCTCGCAATTTTGATAATATCCGGGGCATGGCCACCGCCCGCACCCTCGGTATGATAGGTGTGGATGGTGCGTCCGGCAATCGCCCGCAGCGTATCTTCTACAAAGCCAGCTTCGTTGATCGTATCGGTGTGAATTGCCACCTGCACATCGTATTGGTCGGCTACGCTCAGACACATGTCGATAGCCGCAGGCGTTGTGCCCCAATCTTCGTGCAATTTCAGGCCACATGCGCCAGCCTGAATTTGCTGAATCAACGATTCGGGCTGCGAGGCATTGCCTTTGCCCAAAAAGCCAATATTGACGGGCCACGCATCGGCGGCTTGCAGCATGCGCGCCATATTCCAAATGCCCGGGGTACAAGTGGTGGCTTTGGTGCCTGTAGCTGGGCCAGTACCACCACCAAGCATCGTGGTCACGCCATTGGAAAGCGCTTCGTAAATTTGGCCGGGCGCAATAAAGTGAATATGGCTATCGATCCCGCCTGCAGTGACAATCATATGTTCGCCAGCAATCACCTCGGTATTGGCGCCAACAACCAATTCAGGGTCAACTCCCGCCATGGTATCGGGATTACCAGCCTTGCCAACTTTGACAATCCGGCCATGTTTAATGCCAATATCGCCTTTGACAATGCCCCAGTGATCAATAATGATCGCATTGGTGATCACCAAATCGAGTACATCGTGGGCAGTGCTGCTTTGACCCATGCCATCGCGAATAACCTTGCCACCGCCGAAGGTAATTTCATCGCCATAATGGTGCAAAATCGTGCTCAATCTCAACGATCAATTCAGTATCGGCCAAGCGGAGACGATCGCCTTTGGTCGGGCCATATAAATCAGCATAGGTTTGGCGCGGAATCCATAAGCTCATTCCAAATCTCCTTGTGGGCGATGACCAAACTGCTGTTGCAGCACATTGTTTAGGCTAATTTCACGCTGACCTGCTACATCTAAAGCGCCATTAACCAAGCCATTGTGACCATAGATTTGGCGCGAGCCAGCAAAAGCCACCAAATTCACAATTTTGCTATCGCCTGGCTCGAAACGTACCGCCGTGCCTGCGGGAATATTGAGATGCATGCCATAAGCAAGGCTACGATCAAAAACTAAAGCCCGATTAACCTCGAAAAAATGGTAGTGGCTGCCAACCTGAATTGGCCGATCGCCGGTATGCGCCACCAACACTTCGCAGGTTGGGCGATCAAGATTGGCTGCAATTGAATCGCTTGGTTGATCAATTAAATATTCGCCTGGTTGCATTTGCGGCTCCTGCTCAACGAATCGGGTCGTGCACGGTTACCAGTTTGGTGCCATCGGGAAAGGTCGCCTCAACTTGAACTTCGTGAATCATGCTGGCGATGCCATCCATGACATCATCAACCGTCAAAATGGTCGTACCATAGCTCATAATTTCGGCCACACTTTTGCCATCGCGAGCGGCTTCCATCAATTCGGCGGTGATAATTGCCACTGATTCGGGGTAATTCAGTTTGAGGCCACGCGCCTGACGACGACGAGCCAAATCGGCGGCCACCACAATCAGCAATTTTTCCTGTTCACGGGGAGTTAGGTGCATTGCACAAGCCTCATGCTAATAAATTTTGCGCGGCAGATTTGGGGTTGTACCGTACAACGCTTGTTTGGCGTAGCGCCAATATTCAAAAGCAGTCGCCAGCAGATCACGGCTATTGGTGCTCAAGCCGCGAATCATCAACCCATGGGCGTGTAAATAGCTTACACCCCACAGGCAACGCCCATGCTCGGTTTGGCTGGCAGCAAAGGCCATTAATTTGGCTTCGAGGGCTTTCCACTGGCCAGCATCCAACCCAACTCGACAAATATAGCCGGTCGCCAGATAGCTATAGTTGCCAAAATACAACGGGTTGCTCAGTTGTTGTAGGCTTGGCTGCAAGCGCATGCGATCCAGGATTAATGGTCGCCCTAAGGCATAAATATCGCAATCCAAGCGCAATTGGCGATAGGCAAAGCGTTCGCCATAGGCTTCGCGACCAGGCGCAAGAAACTCCCACCAACACAAACCAGCAGCATTTGCCAAATCAATCCGCGTTTGCTGATGATACAAAGCATCAGCAAATGGAATCGTCGTATCTGGCCAATATTCCAACAAGCTATGTTCAGCCAAATTAGCCTGGACCTGCTGATAGGCGATTTGCTGGCCATCACTGCGATAAACCCGGGTTGAACTGGTGGTCGTTAGTTGGGCTTTGGTTGATGCAGCAAGGTTGATTGTGGTGGTCAGCTGATCGCCCGCCAGCACGCCGCCAGCAATATTATGTAAATGCACAAAACTTGTACCATCAGCCAAGCCAAAATCGCGCACCACCTGCAAGGGTGGCCGATGTTCGCGCACCATCAAGCGGGTACGCTGCTGTTTGAGCGTAAAATCGAGCGCCAAATGGCCATGCATGCGCTCAAGGCGCGTCGTCGTTTGCATCAACTAATAAACAGGCGTGTACCCAACAACGGGTGACGCATACTCGCTCCATCCAAGCCAATGCTACATGGCGCGAGGTCGGCTAAGGTGGTGATTGGGGTTTGCTCAACCACTGCTTGAATGGTTGGCTGCAACTGCCACAAAACTTGTTGGGCTTGCACTTGACCCAAGGGCAGAATTTTCTGGCATGCCAAAATTAAACTTAACGTCATTTGTTGCAATAAAGCCGCGAGCATCGCTTCAGCATCAATCGCCATGCAACCAGCGACCAAGCCAAACACACAGCTATGGTGGGTCTCGATTTGCTGTTGTTGGGCAAGGCTGCTCGCCTGCTGCCAGCGCGGCAATGGCTCTAATTGCACGGCCAAACCCAACAAGCGCCGGCCTAAGACCGCGCTAGCTTGACGACTTTCGCGGGCAGGTTTAAACGCCGCCGCCAAATCATTTAACGCCAGCCAAGCTTGCTCAAATTCGCTCACAGCAGCCAATTGCCAAGCCTGATAGGCCAAATAGGCTTCTAACTGGCCGCTCTCTTGCACAAAAACCCGCATAAACTGGCCTAATCCTGCCACGCCAAGTTGACCCTCGGCTACCAACGATTCAACCCCATACGAATGGGCAGTTGAGCCAATTGGCAGTGCGCTATCGGCGAGTTGGATTAACGCTAGTTGGGCAAAACGTTTATTTAACATCACGTTGCCAGTATAGCCGAGCCAAAAATCGCCAATACTAGGCAAACTATCCAAAGCTGCTTAGAGCAATTTGCACAAGATTAATCATGGGCTGGAGGTGTTTTAAGATCCCCTCACCCCCAACCCCGCTCCCGTGGCGCGGGCGAGGGGCTTAAGGTTGGTGGTTTTTTCCATGATTCATTGGTCAATCAACGGATGCTCCCCCTCGCCCGCGTGCAGTGGGAGAGGGGGCTGGGGTGTGAGGGAACGCTCCACCACGAGCCATTGTTAAACCTACCCTTGAAAGCAACCCCGCTCCCGTGGCGCGGGCGAGGGGCTTTAACATTATGGTTCTGTCACAATGCGTGCTGAATAACGGGTACTCCCCCTCGCCCGCGTGCAGTGGGCGAGGGGGCTGGGGGGTGAGGGAACGCTCCACCACACGATCATAGGGAACGCTCCACCACACGATCATGTGGTAAAACCACATGATCGTGTGCTTCGTAGTTGCTCGCCCTGACCTCTGTTAATTATCACGACCATTAGTATGTACAGTGGTCGCAGTGCTTGCAAGGTCGGCTACAATGGAATTATTAACCATTTTTTTAGCGATATTTAGTGATGGTGCAGCATGAGCAGTGTGTTAATTACGGGAGCATCGGGCTATCTCGGCCAACGGGTTGTCTATTTTGCTCAGCAGACAACAATTTGGGATAAAGTTTATAGTCAGAGTTGGCGCAACCCGCCGCCAGCAGGCGAGCATGTAGCCTGCGATTTGGCAGATCAAGCCCAACTTCAAGCGCTGCTTGAGCGCATTCAACCTACTGCGATTATTCACACCGCAGCCGTTACGCCAGCGATGGGTCCAGCGATGACCAACGAAGCCTTGTGGGCAGTCAATGTCCAAGCGAGTGCCACGCTGGCAGCATGGGCGGCTCAACATCAAGTCCGATTAGTCCATGTTTCGTCGGATGCAGTTTGGGGTGGGCGTGATACTGCCTATACTGAAAGCGATGTGCCAGCGCCAATCAATCCATATGGCGCATCGAAGGCCGCCGGCGAAGCAGTGGTAGCGGCGCTTGACCCACAAGCAGCGATTGCCCGAACCTCATTGTTGTATGGTCAAAACCCGCTTGACCCCAACACAACGATGGCCTTGGCGATGCTGCGTGGCGAGCGGCATGGCGTATTATTTACCGATGAAATGCGTTGCCCAGTCTTTGTTGAAGATGTTGCTCTGGCGTTGGTTGAACTTGCGCAGAAACCAAGGCTTTATGGTATATTTCACCTTGTAGGCCCACAAATTCTCAGTCGATTTGAGCTTGGCCAAGCCTTGCTCGCGTGGAATGGCATTGATTCCACCGGTTTGCCCGCTGGCACGACTGCCGCCAGTGGCTTACGTCGCCCATCGCGAGTTGTGGTCGATAATCGCCCAACTCAATCGCAACTTAGCACCATTCTTCGAAGCATTGATGATGTCACAAGGAGGTGACGCATGGAGCGGACACCTGAAACAATTGTTCAATTAGTCGCCGATTTGCAACACGACGATGAGTTTGTGCGTTCGCAAGCGGCCTTTACGCTTGGATTATTTGGCGAGCCAGCCGTCCCATTTCTGATTCCGCTCTTGCGCTCGCCGCAGCGTGATATTCGGTTGCGCGCCGCTTGGACGCTCGGCGTTATCGGGGCTGCCGCAGTCCCAGCTTTGCTCGATCTGATGGAGCAAAAAAATCGGCAATTACGCATCGAAGCGATTCGGATTTTAGGTGTGATTGGTCAAGCACGAGTATTCAATCATTTATTGGTTGCCTTAACCGATTTTGACCCCGAAATTGCCGCCCGTGCCGCGCGCTCATTGGGCAAAATTGGCGATCCCCGCGCTTTTCATGCTTTAGTATTGGCCTTGCGTCACCCCGATAGTGATGTGCGCTACGAGGCTGCTGTGGCTTTGGCTGCACTGCACGTTCCCGATGCTATCACCCACTTGCAAGAAGCCTTAGTCCATGAAGATCCGCGCATCGAAACAACCTGGGGTACATCGGTGCGTGAAGCTATGGGTCGCGCCTTGGAAGAGGCCGAAAAACCACATGATCACAGTTTGATTGAGGCATTAATGCGGCTTGGCGATATGTTGAAATCCAACGAAGACGACGACGATGGAGAAACGCCATGAATGCCTGCCCTTTTTGCGACCCCGCTACCCTAGAAATCGAAACCATGCTCGAAAATAGCTTTTGTCGCTTTCTGCAACAGCCCGATAAGGTGTTGGCAGGCTCAGGAGTGATTATTCCCAAACGCCATTGCCCAACTCGCCACGAAATGAATTTCGATGAATGGGATGCCATGCAAGAGCTGCTCAATCAAGTCAAAACATTTATCAATACCAGCCATAAACCGCTGGGCTATACGATTGGCTGGAATTGCGGCGCAGTCGCTGACCTCGTAATCGACCATGTGCATATGCACATTATTCCCCGTTTAACCAATCAGCCAATTAAAGAACAGGTTCATTTTAGCCTCAAACCAACTACTGCCAATCGTTTCGGCAATTAACAACCAACACATTCAGGAGGTTGTATGTCCCAACGTGCCTTCTATCGATTTGTACTCGTTTTATTGCTACTGGGATCGGTTTCAAGCCTTGGCGCCAATTATTTACCACCAAGCACGACCTATTTGCCCATGGTGATGGGCAATCACGAGGTTACGGCGAATAGTTTTGTGCCTAGTTATGCTGCACTTTTTCAATTTGGGCTTAACCCTGGTTATTACGGCAACGGCTGGGATGATCAAAAAATCTATAGTATTGGGGCTGATGCAGGCGCGCACAGCACCCGCGCTTCGCTCCCTGATAGTTTTATTGGTCAGTGGGCCCGGCAATTCGAGTGCCAGTCTTTGAATATATTTCGACGACGCTCAATTTTCGCGAAAATACGGTCTTTTTGGGCGAGCCACGGGCGGCTTGGCGCGATCCAGTCAGTTATTACAGCACCAACGGCACGCCCGTTCAGAGCAAGCTTTGGCAAGGTATGTACGAGCCAATTTGGGATAATGGCGAGAATGGCACGCCAGTTAATGATGCTAATAAATTTGCAGTCTATGTTTGGCAAATTGCCAGCACCTATGGCAAATATATGCGCTTCTATGAAATTATCAACGAACCAGATTATACCGGCAGTGCCAGAGCCTATGCCAACCCCGGCGCAAGTGGTGGCAGTTGGTGGGATAGCGCGCCAACCCCGAATGAATTACCTAATCTAAATGTACCAATTTATAATTACATTCGTTTATTGCGAGTTGCTTACACCGTAATCAAAAAAACTGATCCTGATAGTTATGTTGCACCTGGTGGAATTGGCTACGCCTCATTTTTGGATGCGCTCTTGCGTTATACCGATAATCCCGATGCAGGCAAAATTAGCAGTCAATATCCATTAACTGGTGGAGCATATTTCGATACCTTGAGTTATCATATTTATCCACAATATGGTGGCTCATATTGGGATAATAGTGTTGGTGGCTTTGTGTATGTGCGGCATAGCGACCGTATGAGCCAAGTTTTCCAAGATCAATATCAAACTATGAATCAAACGTTGGTCAATCGTAATTATAATGGTACAACCTACCCACGTAAGCCCAGCATCATCACTGAAACCAATGTTTCACGCAAAGCCTTTGGCAATTATGCAGGTGGCGAAGAAATTCAACGTAATTATCTGATCAAAGCAATTGTTAAAGGTCAGCAACTTGGCATTTTGCAAATTTATTGGTTTGCAACCGGCGAAGGTGCGGATTATGCCACGGCACAAGATGAATATCAATTAATGGGCTTTTACGAAAATCTCAAACGTGATGCCCCAAACAACCAGATTATGACAAGTGAAGGCATCGCCAATCGTACAACCTACAATCAACTCTATGCTTGGCGCTACGATCCAACTGCGACAACTGCGTTGAACTTACCTAGCACCATCGATGGTGCAGCCTTTCGCAAAAACAACCAAGTGCGCTATGTGCTGTGGGCCAAAACCACGCTTGATCGCAATGAAACTGCCAGTGCCACGATTAACCTCAACGGAACCTATAGCAAAGTTGCCTGGAATGGCACAAGTAGTACGGTCAGCGGCAGCAATCTTCAATTAACGAGTTCGCCAATTTTCTTAACCCAACAATAAACCGTAGCAAACCACCAGCACCCTCACTTGATGGCTGAAGGTGCTGGATCAATCCGATTAATCAGCCTGCTGCGGATCAAATTCCCACTGAAAAACCGCTTCCAAGGGAACCTTGAAAACATGGGCAATTCGAAATGCCGCCTCGAGCGAGGGCGAATATTTGCCAGCCTCGATTGCCGCAATTGTCTGGCGCGTTACGCCAATCCGTTGACCAAGTTCAGCCTGCGACATTTCGCCATGTTGAAAGCGCAAGAGCCGAATCTGATTAGCAAGGGTGGCTTTCATACACGCTGCCAGCGATAACTCAGCACAACGATGCTGCCACAAACCGCCTCGGCTAGCACAATCATCAAGAGTGCGCTATTAACCAACGACCAACCACTCTGATTGAACGGCATAATCATGCCCACCACAATCATGCCGGCCAGCAACACATAGTAGGCCGCAGTGATTGAGCGCTGAGATATCGCTCGATCACGCTCATCGGGTGGCATACGATCAGCCTTGGGCAACTTGCGGAGCAAATAAAGATAGCCACCGCCAAGGATGAGCATTCGAACCACGCTTGCAACCCCAAAAAAGCCCAATTGGCTCAGATTGGGCAACGTATCATCTGGGGGCCAAAGCATTGTTAGGGTAAAGTAGGGGCCAAACGCCACGGCAAGCGCAATTAAAGAGAGCCAAGCGGTTTGCTCACGATAAGCCATCGACAACTCCTTCAAACGAGATCAATACATTAATGTTAAAAATACTATACATCATGTCAAAATAATTTGTCAATATGTATTATATAGATAACATCGACAGTTGCTCATGCCTGAACGAGTGCAGGAAAACCACAATCCAAAACGGCACTTACTTGGTCGGCGTAAGTGATGGACTAGAAATTAATCGATCCAGTATAGTAAGCTTTACTTTTATGTTAGGAAAATAGTTTTATTGAGCAATTGGTTTTGATTGTGGGGATTGGTGTTGAAGGGGTTGATGGTGGGCCATGAGGGATTCGAACCCCCAACCAAGCGGGTATGAGCCGCGTGCTCTAACCGTTGAGCTAATGGCCCTTCTCACCGGAGTGTATAGTACCATACTTTTCAAACAATGGTGCAGCGATTAATTGAACTAGACATTATAGCCATGCTTAATTCAAGCTATGCGCATAGTTGATCATCACTCTCCGAACCTTTCGAGGGTAGGTTGTTACTCAATAATTGGGGCTATCCACATGGATCGGGCATCACCACCCTTCCGTCCCGCCTCAAGGCGGGAGACGCAGGGGGCTTTAATCCCCCTGCACCCCCTAATATTCATTTTGTGGTAGGCACGCCGCTTCCGCTGAACCTGCCATCGTAACGGATGCGAGCTCCCCCTCGACCGCGTGCAGTTGGCGAGGGGGTTGGGGGTGAGGGAACGTTCACTGCTTCTTTATTAAAAACCTACCTCGTTCTCGCTACACCATTGAGCATTGCCTAGAGATGTTGGCTGAAAAAGTCGGTAATCCGGTTGTAGCAGGTCACTTTATTGGCATATTTCAACACATCGTGGCCTTCGTCGCTGAACAACAGATAATCGACATTTTTGCCCAATGCTTGCAATTCGTGCACGACTTCGCGTGATTCTTGCTCGATTACTCGTGGATCGTTGGCGCCTTGGGTGACCAACAATGGACAGGCCAACTTGTGCATATAGGTTTTTGGCGAGCGCTCAACCAAGAAATCTGCTTCGGTCACAGGATCGCCAACTTGGGTCGCCATATAGGCTTTCCAGGTTTCAGGCACGCGCTCCGAGAAGGTGTGTAAATCGTATGGGCCAAACATATCAATGCCTGCTTGCCACAGCTCAGGGTGTCGTCCAAGCAAGGTCAAGGTCATAAAACCGCCATACGAGCGGCCCATTACCCCAGCGCGTTTGGTATCGATCAAGGGATCGTTGGCAAGCACATTGGTCATCGCATACACATGGTCAAGCCGATCTTGGCCGCCCCAATCGTGTGTTACTTGATTCATATAATTAAAGCCATAGCCGCTGCTGCCGCGCACATTGGGCACAAACACCGCAAAGCCCTTCAAGCTCAAAAATTGAATCAAGGGCATCGAGAACCAAGCAAAATCGGGGCGTTCTTGGCCTTGCGGGCCACCATGAATGTAATAGACTAATGGCCGAGGGCCTTCATACCCCAACGCTGGAGCTGGGCGATAGAGCCGCGCGGAAATTCGCAGGCCATCGTGGGAGTTGAACGAGGCATCTTCGCCAGCTGCTAAATGCTCAACTGGAATACCTAAAACCCGTTCGTTGGTATGCTGTTGCAGCTCTTGGTTTGGCTTAATCGTGTAGATTTGGGTTGGGGCGATGGCGGTTGAGAACGAAAGTGCAAAGCTATCACTGACGGCATCATAATCAATTGATTCTAAAACGCCATTGTCGAGCGGCGCTTGGCCACACAACACCTTGGTAATCAGCATGCGCTTCTGATCGAGATCAAGCTCGGCTTCGTAGCACCACGAACAGCCATCGATATTGTAGCCCACCAAATAGCGCTGATCGCTCAGTTTTGTCAGCCGATCAAACTCGCCTTGGCCAGTATGCACCAAACCTTCGATCGTAATTGAATCGAGGCTTTGCGAACTATCAAGGCTCAACAATGCTAAACTATAGCGATCATCAAACAAACTAGTGCTGAACAGGGCAAATTGATCATTGACCCATTCGGCAAAACCCATGCCATTTGGCGCAATTGGCGTTGTACGTTGCTCAAGTGGCGTACCAAAAATAACCATGCGCTCGGTGCTGCCAAGCTGCTGACGATAAACAACCGTATCGCCAATCCCATAGGCATCAATCGTCAGAATCGTTTGCTGATCGGGCGACGATGTGGCATAAAATGGGCCTTCAGCGGCAGTAGCGAGTAACGTAGCGCTGTTGTCAAGCACATTAATTTGGTAACCACTAAATTCTGGCCGCACCCGTGAGCTAGCTGTCAAATAGCCAATACCCGTTTTAGGGTCGAGCTTGGCGAGGTTGGTTTGCATGCCAGTAAATTGCTCGCCAAAGATTGGTTCAGGGAAGCCGCCAGTCAATGGGATGCGCATTGGCTGATAGTTTTCATCGCCATCGTGATCGATCATGACCACAATTTGATTATATTCGGCCAGCACAACGAATGATTTGCCGTCCATATGATGCGGCGTTTGCAAGGCAATATTTGGCGGCAGCAGTGGCTCAGGCACGCTGCCAGTCAACAGCATGCGATACAAACTCAGGCGGCCATTCAAATCGCTCAAAAAATAAAGATACTCGCCCGATCGTTGGGGTACGACAAATTGACGGGCAGCAAGCAAGGCTTCGATGCGTGGCATTCTTCCAACTCCTTGTTAACAGCAATTAGGCTGTTATTGTAGATTAAATTACGGCCATCAAGCTTCATTCAAAAGGTGTAGCCACAAGGTGTAGATGGCTATGGTAGACTGAAAAGCACCTGTTGAGGGATTATTGCATGCTACAGCTCATCCAAACCAAATTAGTTGTCCCACCACCGCGTGAACGAGTGGTCAAACGTTCGCGCTTATATCAACGGCTTGATCATGGGCGTAAACAACGTCTAACCATCATCAGCGCTCCAGCTGGCTTTGGCAAAACCACCTTAGTCAGCGCGTGGCTGCATACCAGCCAACAGCAACGCAGCGTTTGGCTAACACTCAATAGCCACGATAATGATCCGTTGCGCTTTGCCCAATATTTGCAACAGGGTTTTCAGTCACAACTACCGCAATTCAATTGGCAATGGCTTGAGCTATTAGGGCATCAAGTATTAATTAATTTAATCACCACACTAATCAATCATCTCCATGAGCAAAGCGAGCAGTGGGTGCTGGTGTTGGATGATTATCAGATGATCGATCATGCGGTGATTCATGAAGCGATTAGCACGCTGATTGAGCATTGCCCGCCACAATTGCATATTTTGTTGACGTGTCGGCAACAGCCAAGCTTACCTTTAGCGCGTTGGCGCGCCCGCAATTGGCTAACCACGCTTGGCGTAAGCGATTTGCGCTTCACTGATTTCGAGGGCGGCGAGTTTTTGCGCGATGTGATGCACATGCGGCTCAATCAGCAGCTTGAGAGCCAAATCTTGCAACAAACTGCTGGCTGGATTGCCGGCCTGCAATTAGCGGCTTTAGCGTTATCCGAAGCTCCCAGCCCTGAGCAAGGCTTACGCGCACTTAACTCTGGGCAATCGAGCGATATTAGCGTCTATTTGCTGGAAGAAGTCTTTCAGCAACAGCCAGCAACCATTCAACAAGCACTGTTGGCCTTAGCGCCGCTAGAGCGGTTCAATCGCTCAATGGCCGAGTTTATTCATCAGCAAAAAGCGCTTGGCACAAATCAACTTGACCTGATTATCGAGCGTCAACTGTTTCTTGGGGCGCTCGATCAAGAATGGTGGCAGTTGCATCCACTATTTCGCGATTTTTTGCTTCAGCATGCCAATCTGGTTGAGCCAGGGTTGAGCAATAGCGTGTTAACAATTGCCGCAGAATGGTCGCGTGATCAACATTATATTCACGATGCTATGAACTATGCCTTGCAAGCCCAAGCCTATCAACTGGCGGCGGCGATTCTTGCGCCATGGGTTGGCCAATTTGTACGTGAGGCGGCGTTTTATACCCTACGGCCATGGCTTGACCAACTGCCAATTGAAGTTATTTGGAATGAGCCACGCTTGTGCATTGCGCAAATGTGGATTTTAATTACTTTGCGTAATGGCGAAGGGGTTCAAGGCTATATCGAACGAATTAGCCAATTAGTCGATAGCAGCGAGCCAAATCCCTTGGCTGCCGAGGCCTTAGCCTTGGGCGCATTGGCCGCAACGATTACCTCCAAATTAGAGCAAGCAGCGTTGTGGGGTGAACAAGCCAAGCGCCTCAATACCAGCAACGATCCGGCAATTCAGGGCGTGATGACGTTTTGTTTGGCGGTCGTGGCCCATTTTCAGGGCGATGCCCAGCAGGCCGAACTGTTCTATCAACAAACCGAAGCCTTGGGCCAAACGATTAATAGTCGCTTTTTAACCACGGTTGGGGCGGTTAATCGGGCTGTATTGCTGGCTGATCTCGGCCAATTTACCCGCGCCGAACAGCTTTGCTTGAGCTTAATCGAACAATCGCAAGCCTTGCCAGCACCACGCCCGTTTATGGCTGGCATGTATTGGATGCTGGCGCGAATTTATCATCAACGCCATCAATTACCCGAAGCCTTAGCTGCCGCCGAACAAAGCCTCAACAATAGCAAAGCCATGGATAATCGCTATATGTGGTGTATTGCGCAGGCACAGCGAGTGGCAATTTTGCAATCGCAGAACGATTATCCCCAAGCCTTGCACT
Organism: uncultured Chloroflexia bacterium; assembly: GCA_963767035.1. Classification (GTDB taxonomy): domain Bacteria; phylum Chloroflexota; class Chloroflexia; order Chloroflexales; family Herpetosiphonaceae; genus Herpetosiphon. The sequence goes on from CAVYBW010000001.1 coordinate 1,001,752, forward strand.
GCCTCCAACAGCTTGAAGCGCAAGCAATCGGTCAAGAGAGCGAAAAAGTTCGCTTAATCATTCAACAAACCCGCTGCCTAATTGCAATCGAGCAGCATGATTTGGCCCAAGCAGCCCAATGGTTGACTTTGATTAACACCAATCCCGAGGAGTTGGTTAATCCCAACAATCAATGGTTGAGTGGCTTGTTGGCTCTGCATCAAGGGGCACTTGATCAAGCCGCTGAGCTTTTTGATCAGGCCTTGGTGACTGCCAAACGAATCAACCATGTGCCGCTGTTAATCAGCCTTCACGCAACAATGGCCATGGTTTTAGCCCGCCAAGGCCAACTCCCCAAAGCTGTCGCGCAATTGCGCCAAGCCTTGGCAATTGCCGAGCCAGAGTCGATTATCCAACCATTGCTTGATCTGCAGGCTGGGTTGATTCCATTATTACAACAATTGCCAACCAGCCCATTGGTCTTGCGGCTACTCCACCATAACCGCCTCGATGGCGCTGAGATGATAATTACGCCGCGTGAGCAAGAGATTTTGCGCTATTTAGCGGCGGGTTTGGGCAATCGCGCGATCGCCGAAGCCTTAGTGATTGCCGAAAGCACGCTCAAACGTCATATTAGCAATTTGTACCTCAAACTCGATGTGCACAATCGTACAACCGCAATTGTTAAAGCGCGCGAACAAGGCTTTATCGATTAAACCCTTTGCTTCAGCCTAAACCTGCTCCCACGGCGGTGGATATTTAGGCTTGACAAGCGTGATTTTCCGTTTATACTCCCATGTATACAGACCTGTGGGGATATATGCAATCATCACCAATTAAAGGCCAAGCCCGTAGCCATATTCTGGAAACTGCTACGAACTTGTTTTATCGCCAAGGGATTCGAGCGACCGGAATTGACCAAATTATTGCGGAGACCGGCATTACCAAAAAAACCTTTTATTACCATTTTGGCTCAAAAGATGCGCTGATTGTGGCCTACATTGAGCAGCGTGATGCCGAATGGCGCACATCGCTACCAGCCAATGTGGCTGCCAGAGCCAACACCCCAGTTGGTCAGCTTTTGGCCTTGTTCGATGTCTTGGCAGAGCGCTTTACCGCAGCCGATTTTCGTGGTTGCGCCTTTACCAATACGATTGTCGAAACCGCCAATCGTGAACATCCAGCGCATTTGGCGGCGTTGGCGCATAAGGATTTTTATCGCGGCTACATTAATCAACTTTTAACTGCGGCTGGAGTTGTTGACCCACAACTTGCCTATGGCTTGCTGTTGCTGGTTGATGGCGCACTGGTAACGGCATTGCGTGAAGGCACGCCCACAGCGGCGTTGATGGCCAAACATGCAGCGCGAACACTGTTGCATGCGGCGGGTTTAGCTGTGCCATCAGCAGCTGATATGGCACTTAGTTAAGGATTTAATCGATGAAAGCTATTCAAATTCACCAATTTGGCGCTGCCGATGTTTTAACCTATAGCGATGTTGCCCAACCACAGCCCAAGGCTGGCGAGGTTCTCGTGCTCAATCAGGCGGCGGGGGTTAATTTCGTCGATATTTATCAACGCAGCGGGCGCGTGGCGGGCATTGCCCTGCCAGCAATCTTGGGCTTAGAAGGCGCTGGAGTTATTGCTGAGCTTGGGACTGGAGTCGAAGGCTGGGAAGTTGGCATGCCCGTTGCTTATGTCAACATTCGTGGGGCTTACGCCGAATACATTAGCATTCCGGCTGATCGTTTGATTCGCTTGCCTGCTGGGATTGAACCAACGATTGCCACGGCAGTGCTGGAGCAAGGGATCACGGCTCATTATCTTTCCCACGATTCGTATGCGATCAAAGCTGGCGACACGGTTTTGGTGCATGCTGGGGCTGGTGGCACCGGGCTATTATTGACCCAAATGGCCAAACAATTGGGTGCGACCTTAATCACCACGGTTTCAACCGAAGCCAAGGCCGAGTTATCGTATCAAGCAGGAGCTGATCATGTGATTATTTATGCTGATGGTGCGTTTGCTGAAGCAGTTTTAGCCTATACCCAGCAACGTGGCGTAGCCGCAGTCTATGATTCGGTTGGAGCCGCGACCTTTGAACAAAGTCTTAAGGTGTTACAACGCCGTGGAACCTTGGTTTTGTTTGGCGCGTCGAGCGGCCCAGCTCCAGCCTTTGATCCACAACGCTTGGCCCAAGGTTCGTATCATCTGACCCGTCCAGGCATTGGCCATTTTATCGCCGATTCAGCCGAACTAGCCTATCGTAGCAATGCAGTGTTCAATGGTATTTTGGATGGATCGCTGACCTTGCATCACTATACGAGTTATAGTTTGGCCGAGGCCGTTCAAGCGCATCAAGCTTTGGAGCAGCGTCAAACCACTGGCAAATTGGTCTTAATACCAGTCTAAATCGACTTGGAGATCGCAATCAGAACGTGAATTGGCTAACAAAAAACCCCTCGTCCACATCATAGACGAGGGGTTGGGGTGGGGTAAGCAGGTTTAAAGTGCGGTTTGGTTTTCGCGCACAGTCGCCAATTTGCCAAGGTGGCAAGCTTCGCTCAAGCTCACCAGATAGGGCAAATCTTCGCCATATTCGATCACGCTAATGGATGCGTTGGTAATCCACAAGCGATTGATTCGATCCATATTGATGCCCAAGGCATCGGCAACCAAGATCTTCACAACCACATCGTGCGTTGAAAAGACCACCGTTTGATTGGAGCGTTCGCTCAAGACCCGTTCTTTAAAATCGATCACGCGTTTGAGGATATTCGAGAAACTTTCGCCATTGGGCATTTGCGAGCGGGTGGGGAAATATTGCCATTCGCGTAATTCTGCGCCATATTGGGCCTTAACATCGGGGCTATACAAACCCTGCCAATCGCCATGGTGAATTTCAAGCAAGGCCGAGTCGTCGATAAACGGCACATCGGGGTGGAATTCGGCAATCGCGCGCGCCGTGTTGTTGGCACGTTGCAAGGGGCTTGCATAAATCACATCAAGCTTTTCGCGCTTGAGGCGTTGGGCTAAGGCTTGGGCTTGTTGTTGGCCGAGTTCGCTCAATGGCGCATCTTCTTGGCCTTGATAGCGACCGATTTTATTCCACTCACTCTCACCGTGGCGCACCAAAATTAACCGCATAAAGCCTCCAAATGTAAGGATGAAGGATGAAAAATGAAGGATGAACGACCCTCACCTAGGAAATTCATCATTCAGCTAATCCTTAATGGTTGCATGGTTGTGCGTCGTTGCAGTGAGCGAGCAGCATTGCTCTACGGCGTTGTATCATACCAGATCTTGCGTTAGTTGATGACTGGCTCGTTGAAGCATGATGGGTTCTTAACCAAAGTTTTACAAGTATGTTATAGTACGATAATTCAGCCCCTGTAGCATCAATCTAGCCCTTTTTGTGGTGACACTCGTCAAAACCAAATCGATTTTTTTTGCATCGTAGTCTAGCTTGCTAGGAGATTTACCCATGGCTCAATCGAAGCTTGGCGCTTTTCGGCTCCGTGCTGCTAAATTAGCGGCCTTATTTCTCGTCGTTTCGTTGATGATTAGTGCTTGTGGCGCTGCTGCCAGCACCACCGCACCTACCGCTGGCTCAGGCGGCACATCATCAACAATGGATGCTTTGATTGCTGCGGCCAAAGCCGAAGGCGAATTAACCGTGATCGCCTTGCCCCACAACTGGCTCAATTATGGCGAGATGATCGAAAATTTCTCAAAAAAATATGGCATCAAAATCAACGAACTCAATCCTGATGCTGGTTCGGGCGACGAAATCGAAGCCATCAAGGCGAATAAAGATAACAAAGGCCCACAAGCTCCCGATGTCATCGACGTTGGCTTTGCCTTTGGCCCCTCATCGAAGCAAGAAAACCTCTTGCAACCCTACAAAGTTTCAACCTGGGACACGATTCCTAACGAGTTGAAAGATCCTGAAGGCTACTGGTTCGGCGATTACTACGGCGTGTTGGCCTTTGCCGTCAACAAAGATGTCGTCAAAAATGTGCCCCAAGATTGGGCTGACCTCTTGAAGCCAGAATATAAAGGCCAAGTCGCCTTGGCAGGCGATCCACGGGTCTCGAATTTGGCGATTCAGTCAGTCTATGCCGCAGCACTCGCCAATGGCGGCAGCTTGGATAATGTACAGCCTGGCTTGGATTTCTTCAGCAAATTGAACCAATCAGGCAACTTTGTGCCAGTTATCGCCAAACAAGGCACCTTGGCCCAAGGCGAAACCCCAATTATGATCACCTGGGATTATTTGGCAATTAGCGCTCGCGATGAATTGGGCGGTAACCCCGAAATTGAAGTGGTTGTGCCAAAATCAGGCGTGCTTGGCGGCGTGTACGTGCAAGCTATCAGCGCCTATGCTCCCCATCCAAACGCTGCCAAATTGTGGATGGAATACCTCTACTCTGATGAAGGCCAATTGACGTGGCTCAAAGGTGGCGGTCACCCGGTGCGTTACAACGATTTGGTAGCGCGCAATGTGATTCCAGCCGAAATTGCGGCCAAATTGCCACCAGCCGAACTCTACGCCAATGCCGTTTTCCCAACCTTGGCCCAACTTGAAGCCGCCAAGAAAGTTATCGTCGATGGCTGGGATACCACCGTCAACGTCGATGTCAAGGAATAATTAAGGAAGGATCGCTGCTCTGTGGCAGGAACAAGCTTCAGAACGTGGTCGGGGTGCGCAATCGCCGCACCTCGACCTTCGTCGCATTAATTGGAGTTGGCTAGGCACAGTGCCATTTTTCCTCTTTGCCTGTGCCTTTTTGCTCCTGCCGTCGGCCTCGTTGATAATTGGTAGTTTTCAAGATAACGCAGGCAACTTTACCCTGCAAAATCTCGCTGATCTGAGCCAGCCAAACATCGTCAATGCCTATCTGCTCAGTATGCAGGTTAGCGGGGTTACGGCATTACTTGGAACCGTGGTTGGCGGCTTGTTGGCGTGGGCCATGGTGCTGGGTCGCTTGCCGCGTTTTGTGCGAGCCTTTTTAATTCCCTTCTCTGGCGTGGCCTCGAACTTTGCTGGCGTACCCTTGGCCTTTGCCTTTATCGCAACCTTGGGTCGGGTTGGCTTTGTCACAGTGCTGCTCAAAGATTTGGGCTTTAATTTGTATGACAAGGGCTTTAACCTCTACAGCTTTTGGGGCTTGAGCGCAACTTATCTCTATTTTCAAATTCCCTTGGTGGTGTTAATTTTAACCCCGGCTTTTGAAGCCTTGCGCCCGCAATGGCGCGAAGCTGCTGAAAGTTTAGGCGCTTCTGGGGGCTATTATTGGCGCAGCGTGGCCTTGCCAATTTTAACTCCGGCACTGCTCAGCACGGTTGTATTGTTGTTTGGCAATGCCTTTGGTGCCTATGCCACGGCCTATGCCTTAACTGGCGGCTCGTTGAATATTGTGCCCATTATGATTGGCGCACAAATTCAGGGCGATATTTTGCATAATCCCAATTTGGGCTATGCGCTGGCGTTTGGCATGATGGTAATTATGACCTTGGTTTTGGCGCTCTATAGCTGGCTTCAGCGCCGATCGGCACGGTGGTTGCAATGAAAAAACGCCCTTCACTCATCGCTTGGCTGTTTATCGCGCTTGGCACAAGCTATTTCTTGTTGCCACTGATTGCGACCTTTCTATTTTCGTTGCGGGCCAAAAAAGACACTTTGGGCTTTGTCGCCTATCAACGGGTCTTTGCTGATAGCAGTTTTTACGAAACCTTCCTGTTTTCAGGATTAATGGCGCTGCTGACAATTATCGCGAGTTTGCTCTTACTAGTACCAACAGTCTACTGGGCCTATTTGCGCCATCCACGCTTGCATCGTTTGATCGAGTTAGTGTCACTGATGCCCTTTGTGATTCCGCCAATTGTCTTGGTGTTTGGCTTGATCAAATCGTACAGCCGCCCACCAGTGATTTTGGTGCAAAGTCGCGGCTTGTTGATCGCCGGTTATATGGTGCTGACCCTGCCCTATATGTATCGGGCGATTGATGCTGGCCTACGCGCCACCAACGTCAAAACCCTGACCGAAGCCGCCCAAAGCCTTGGCGCTGGCTGGCCACGGATTATTTGGCAAGTGATTGTGCCGAATGTACGCGGCGCATTAGTCAATGGCGCTTTTTTGACCTTCGCTACAGTTTTGGGCGAATTAACTTTAGCCCAATATTTGGCATGGCCAGCCTTTGGCCCGTACCTCGCACGGATCAGCCAAAACAAAGCCTACGAGCCAGCAGCATTAACCATCATCAGCTTTGCGCTCACATGGGTGATTTTTGGCATTGTGCTGTTAGTCAATAGTAAAGATCAACAACAGACCCAATTTGGTGGAACACACTAAGGAAACGCTATGGCTTTTATCGAATTACACAATTTAACCAAGCAATTTGGCGCAACAACCGTGGTTTCGCCGCTCAATTTGGCGGTCGAGCGCGGCGAATTTTTGTCGGTGCTCGGCCCAAGTGGCTGTGGCAAAACCACAACGCTGCGTATGATCGCAGGCTTTGAGGCTCCTAGTGGCGGCGTAATTAAAATCGACGGCGCTGATATCACCCAAACTCCGCCGAGCAAACGCAATATTGGAATTGTGTTTCAATCGTATGCGCTGTTTCCCAATATGAACGTTGCCCAAAATATCGGCTATGGCCTGCGGATCGCCAAACTCAGCAAACCGGCGCTTGAGCAGCGAGTTGGCGAAATGCTCGATATTATCCATATGCACGAATTTGCCGATCGCTATCCGCACCAACTTTCTGGTGGTCAGCAACAGCGAGTTGCCCTAGCCCGAGCTTTGGCGATTCGCCCCAAAGTCTTGTTGCTCGATGAGCCACTTTCGGCGCTTGATGCCAAAATTCGAGTTTCGTTGCGCCAAGATATTCGGGCCATTCAGCGCGAACTGGGCATTACAGCGATTTACGTTACCCACGATCAAGAAGAAGCACTTTCGCTTTCCGATCGGGTGCTGATTATGCAAAAGGGCGTGGTTGAGCAACTTGGCACCCCAGCCGAGATTTACAATGCGCCGAAAACCAGCTTTGTAGCCCAGTTTGTTGGCACGCTCAATACGCTTGAAGCCTCGCTGCACGACCCCAAGCAAGGCATTTTACACTTTGGCAAACAACAATTTGAAGTCAGCGATAGCTTTGATCAATCGCTGCAAGGCAATACCGTGCGGGTAGCGCTGCGGCCTGAACGCTTGAGCCTCAATGGCGATGCGAGCCAAAATCAACTGCATGGTGTGGTCAAAGAACAGATGCTGCTTGGGCCAATTGTGCGCTTTCACGTTGAGGTCGAGCAACAATTGCTGTTCGTTGATGTCTTCAACGACAATCAGGTCAGCAAATTGCCAAATCGCGGCGAGGCGGTTGTGGTGAATTTTGCGCCCCACGATTGTTTGGTGCTTGAACGCTAAAAATACAAACGGCCCAAATGGGCCGTTTGTAAGAGAGAAGAGTGTGTGTGAGGAGGAAGGATTTGTTTCGAGTATCGCAAGTATAGCTTACGATCAACCTAACAAACAATCCACCTCATACTCCTATTATCGACTAACCATATGGCCTACTCCCACTAAGGCCAAATTAGCCTCTCCCTCTTCCACGAACATTACCCCAAATCACAACAGTTAACTCAAAATTTTCCACCTATTCAATTATCTACATAGCTAGCATAGCTACTTTAAATTCGGCAATATCCAAAAAATGCGCTGAAATTGGATCAATTAAGTTATCGCCATAGTGCCTAAATCGCACAGATATTCGGTTGTGTAGCGCACATATATGGCAATGCCCATCAGCTAAAGTAAGCGCATCGTGAGTGTTCTACAAGGAGGTTGTATGAGTGATCCCCATAGGCATCAACCTTAGTCGCTTCCGGCGGTTAATGTCAGCAACTGTTGCACCGTGGATGGTCGTTTTTGGCGTTTCTGGACCCGTGATCCTCGTGCAATGACCACAGCCATCGTTGTGAGAATGTGGTGAAATCGTTCAGGATGTCCGTGACTGCTGGCCAAATCACCAGCAAATGCCAAGACCACCTGCGCCGCCTTGAAGAGGCTCCGCTCGGCGCTATCCCATGCACTCGCCACGAGAATCCAGTGTTGGAATATCAGCCCGATCAATTTCGCAGAGATCTCGCACAAAATCCGTGCTGGCTTGGTGGTTCGCCATTCATCGATACGCGCATGACGCTTCCAAATCTTGAACATCAACGCGATCTGCCACCGTATTTTCAGCAGTACCATTGCTTCCATCACGGTGAGCTTCTCCGCTGCCACATTCGTGATCACCACGGCCCATACCGCTAACGCAACCGCATCCTTCGAGACCGGACGACGCTTATTGTATGCGTCATCTTTTACTCGTTGTTGCCGTTGCTGTGCGACGGCTTCCGGTAGTCGTTGGACTGATAAGCGAGCTTTTAACTATCCCTGTCCACCTACGAGTACCAAGCCGTCCCAGTGATCGACATCCCCCAACCCCGTCACCATCTCCAGAATCGACTGTTCTTTCTGTCCTGGCAGCCGAATCCGACTATGACTTTGAACCCGCGACAGCCAGTAGACCTCGGCGGCAGCAAGCTCACGATAGACGCGCATATTTGAGAAGCCGAGATCAACTTACCTCGTAGAAAATGTCATCCTTGACAGCGATTACCGCATCTTTTTTGTGCTCTCGCCTAACAATTGTGCTGACGAAAGTGTTAGCGAACGCATCAGGTTGCACCTTTGTTTGGCGAGGTCAATGATTCCATCAAGATATTGGCATCCCGAATTGCTGCTTCAACGCAATTGATCGTGTCAAATACGGCTATTCCAAGATTTTGATAGAGAGCCCTTATGATCAACAAAATATATTTTACTTTTATGCCTGCGTATTGCCCGCAATCCAATCCATTCCACAGCGCCACTGATGCCGATCTGTGATGCAGTTGTATGGGATGCTTGTGTGCTCGATTGAGCGAGCGCTGGCAACCTTCAACCGCATGGGCCTGCGCTATCGGCAAGGATTGAGGATAGCTCATGGAACCATCAGATTTCGATCAGACAGCATGCATGGCATCTTCCCCTGAAGGTCAAGCAAGCCATAGGACGCCAAACACCACTGAGTGGCGAGCCTGTTTACGCACTGTCAACCGGATTGCTCACCTCATGGAGCACCACCTTGATCTCGCGGCGGTGCTTCACCGTGCCCTCGCAATTATTGGTGAGGACTTTCAGTTTGCAACCCTGCGCCTCTTACTGGTCAATCGATCTGATACTGATGGTTTAATCTGCCGTGCAGCAATTGGCCCTGCCACGCTTCCGTTGGCGCTTGATGCACTTTTTCCTCCCGATCAAGGTATTATCGGGGCAGCAGTGCAGCTCCGTCAGCTCGTTTGTATCCATCACTCACCGAACTTATCGTATTTGGCGATTCCGATCATTATTAGTGAGCAGTTGGAAGGGATTCTCTACATTGAGTCGCAGCGCCCTATGCTGGCTGATGATCCCGCTCATTTGGCGATTGTGGCTGATCAGCTTGGGGTGGCGATTGAAAATGCTCGACTATTTGATCAGCTTCAATACCATTTAGCGGAAACTAAATTGATGTTTGAGACGAGCCATAACATGAGTAGTGCTCGTACCGTTGCCGAGGTTGTGGCGGCATACCTCAACCATATCGCTGCCCGCCGCCGCTATGCTTGCACCGTTGTCCTGTATGAATTTGATGCCCAAGAACAGTTTGTGGCTCGCACGGTCAAGGGTCGTTGGTCGCCAGAACATGGTTTATCGTCGAACCACGATCGGCAGCCATATGAACGCGATGCCTTAGATGATTTGCTTGATGCTGGCGAGACGGTGACGATTGCCGATGTGCGCAGCGACCCGCGCGTTGCACCTGGCTTACGGCGCATGCAGGAAACTGAACAACGACTGGCGATGGCCTTTATCCCGCTCATTGTGCGTCGTCAGCGAATTGGCTTGGTTGTGCTGACTGATGCCAAGCCTCACCAATGGTCCCATGCCGATCTGCACCCCTACCAAGTTACCGCCGAACATCTGGCGATCGTGATTGACAATCGTCGCCAACAACGGCTGTTGTATGCTCACGGCGAACGGATTGCGGTGCTGGATGAGCGACAGCGGCTCGCGCGTGATCTACATGATTCGGTGACCCAAATGATCTTCAGTATCACGCTCATCTCGCAAACGGTTACCTTGGCTTGGCAGCGTGACCCTGCTGAAGGCGAGCGCCGCGTTAATCGCTTGATCGAATTGAGCCAACTGGCACTGACCGAAATGCGATCGTTGCTGACTGATCTGCATCCGATCGAACGTGATCATCCGCAGGCGGTGCGCTATGCTCACCCAACGACAAGCCCAACCTACGATGAACCATGCCCGTTAATGCAGCGCTTGCACAAGTATGCAACCGAGGTGCTTGGCGAAGATCTTAAGGTCAGCATTGATACAACCAGGTATGAGCACCATGCAACCATCTGTGAAGATGCACTCTATCGAATTATCCAAGAAGCATTGAACAATGTCAGTAAACATGCCCAGTCCAGCCATGTGGCGGTTACACTCCGGATTCATGGCAATCGGCTCATCGTGAGCATTCAGGACGATGGGATTGGCTTCGATCAAGCGAGCCAGCCACCGAGCCAAGGATTAGGTCTCTACAGTATGCGTAAACGGGTCGAAACCTGTGGCGGAACGCTAACAATTACGCTCGGGGCAACCGTAGGAACGGTAGTGCAAGCCATCATTCCCCGCTAAATACCCCATCGCAGGAGCTTACCATGTCCAATCTTATTCGAATTATGCTTGTTGACGATCATGCAATTGTTCGCGAAGGGCTGCGTACTCTCTTAGCTGAGGATGCCGAATTTTTGATTGTGGGCGAGGCCCAAAACGGAGTCGAAGCGATTGCATTAGCCACCATTGTGCGGCCACATATTATTTTGATGGATCTCGTGATGCCCAACATCGATGGGATTCAGGCGACCCACGCACTCCAATCCATGCTGCCAACCAGCCGAATCATCGTGCTAACCAGTTTTAGTGATGATCAATGGGTTAGCAAGGCAATTCAGGCAGGAGCGAGTGGGTATCTGCTGAAAAATGTCCTCAAGGCTGAGCTATTTCTGGCGATTCGCACCGTCGCGAGCGGCCAGCCTTTTTTGCACGCCGAAGCCCAGCGGACATTGATGCGTCAATCGTCTGCACCGCCCTCGCTGGTACCAACCCTGACGGGGCGTGAGCGCAATGTACTCGATGGCATTGTTAGTGGCCTGAGCAATAAAGAAATTGCCCGTTCGTTGCACCTGACTGAGGGCACAGTAAAAGGCTATGTGAGTGCAATCCTGACCAAGCTGGCAGTGGCCGACCGTACTCAAGCTGCGCTATATGCAATTAAGCATGGCTTTGATCTTACCCAGTAGTCAACCCTATCTTTCGTCAGGGTTTCTAGCAGCCTTTTGATAGCCCAAATTCCTAGCCCAGGCTAGGTGTGGATTGCCTCGTAGTCTCGTATGCTAATTGCCATGATTCCAAAGGCCCAATCATTTCAAACCACAAGCATAGAGCGTGTGTTTCTCTATTGTTGTCTCACACGAGCGGTCTTGGTTTTTCGGTTATTAGGAGGAGCGATGATTAATCGTAGTTCATGGCAATTTCGTAGCCAGTTGCTGATGAGTACTGGACTTATTGGGTGTATCGTTCTACTCACAACACTCTTGACCACATCATCATCGGCCCAAACTCGCGAGTGCCGCATGGCTGATGCCTTGAAGATTTGTGCTAATAGTTTTATTGCAACCGATCCCACGCACTTTATCGCCCGCGATGATGTGACGATTGCGGTTAGCGATGATCCACCATTGATCAGCGTTGGTTCGGTTGGCTCCAATCTCGGTGAGTTTGTGTTCGATGCCGATCAGTCGGTGATGTCGGGCGCAGTTAAATTCATTGGCGATACTGCGAGCCTGCCGCTGGTGGCCTCGACCTATACTGCCAACAACACACCAAAGGAAGTGTTTGAGGTTGATACAACTGGTCTAACAATTACCAATGATCAAAGCAGTGCAGATCCAATCGGCGTGATTGCCAATAGCACGATCAGCCTGCACTTTCTTGATCGCTCGGGTGTACGCAGTTTTTATAAGACAACCGACCCCACTGAGACTGCAGATCTAAGCTTTGTTTTTGATCTTGCAGCTGAGGAGTTTCAGTCTGAACTGCCGATTAACCTGAACATCGCGGCTTTGAATCCGAGCACCTCTGAGAATCCCAATCTGAAGATTGTGGTCAATCTCAACTACTCACGTCAAGGCGTGCTCTCAGGCAATGTTGATAATTTCACCATGTCGCTGGCTGGCATGAGTGTTGCAGTCAAAGAGATTGCTTTATCAACTGGTTCATTCGAGGCTGGCTTGGTCGAGGTTTCACGGGCCGCTAACCCTGATCTGCCAAACCTTGATTCTTCTAACCCGAATTTGGTCTTTTCACTGCAAAATCTCACGTATGCGAATCGCAGTTTTAGCATTGGCGGCGGTTCGGTGCCAATCCCCGATTGGAAGTTTGGCGGCAATTTTAGCATGACCGACCAGACCCTGAGCATTGGTCATGATAATGCGACTGGAACTTCAACTGTTAGCGTCAATTCAACCTTAATCTTTGGCAATGTGCTGAACCAACCAGCATCAGCCACGCCACGCGAAGTAACCTTGACGTTTAGCGCTGTCAAAGTCAACGGAGTCTTTAAACCAGTTTTCAGTGCCACAGTTGCCGAAACTACCGTCGCAATGGGGCCGCTGAATTTTCGCTTGCGCGGTCTGACATTGATCGGCGATACCGTGGAAAATTTCTATGGTTTGCAAGCGAGCGCGGTTGATCTGCTGTGGTCGGGTGATCTCGGCGGTCAGTCGGCAGCAGGCATTACTGGCTTCAAATTTGGTATCGACAAAGATGGCAAGCTGCAATTTGCGCTTGGCGGCGCGACCATCAGCACTCCCAACATTTCGAGTGGAGTCTTAGAAGGTAGCAGCATCGTCGGCGAGTTTGGGTTGGCCCAAGAAACCCTGAGCTTAACCGTCACTGGTAACCTGCGCGTGAAAATCCCTGGTAACAGTGGAGTTGGCGCAGGCTTGGTAATGGTGGTGCGGGGCGGCCCGAATGTTGCGCCGATTGGCAGCCAAAACTGTGCCCAAGCACCATGTCTTAAGCGCTTCGAAGCTTCGCTGACCAACTTTAGCGTCAAGATTGCTGGCTTCAGTATGGCCTTGGAAAATCCCCACTTCCTCGACGATGGCGGTTTTGCTGCTGATAGTGCCAGCCTTTCGATGTCGGATCTCATGGGCAATCTTACCGCCGATGTAACTGGTCTCAGCATCAGTGGCACAGGCCAGGTATCAGTGACTGGCGGCGGAATTGAACTACCACCGCTCAAGATTGCCGGAACCAATTTTGTGGGCTTCCGCGGCTTTTTCAGCAAAGATGGCGCTGGCTACATGTTTGCTGGTGGTGCAACCCTGAGTATGCCAGGCTTTGATCCCAGTGGTGGCTCGACAATCTCGGTCGATGTGACGGTCAAAACCCTGTCAACTGGGGTGTTTAATGAGTTGGATGTGGTGGTGGCCTTCGAGTCGTCGCCAGGCATTCCGTTGGCCAATAGTGGTGCTGCGCTCACCAAGATGAGCGGTTCGTTCTCGCTCAAATCTGGCACGGTCACGATCGGAGTTGGAATTGAGGTAAGCTCGATAGCCCAACTTGCAGGGATACCATTGGTCTCGGCTGAGGGAACTGCTACTTTGGTAGTTGATCCATTCAAGTTTTCGCTGACCGCTAGCATGAAGGTGTTGATCTTTGAGGTTGCTAGCGCTAGCCTGAGCATTGGTCACGAAGCTGGATTTAGCGGCGGCAAGGGTCTGCATGCGAAATTCCAATTTGAGGCGGTAATTGTTCGCGGTGGCTTAGAGCTGCGGGTTGGTACGGTGACAGTTCGCAGTTGTACGCCTGCTGGCTCAACCAACTGTGTTGATACCCAAAGATTACGCTTTGCTGGATCAGCTCGGCTATCAGTTGGTTTGCGCAAAGGCCAGTTTGGCACAGCCTTACCACCAAAGAATATTACTTTCGGCTCGGTTTCATTCCAAATGGGCGAGTTCGTCAAGTCTGGTGGTGGTACGACCGTGGGGATGTTGGGCCGCGTGAGCTGCTGTTTTGGTATCTTCAAGGTTAGTGTATTTGTCGATCTGAACAAACCTGTTGGCTTGAACACAGGCTTTGTCAGGCTGGTCAACCCGAAAAACTATCGCCTGATTAATTCGCTCCAGATTGCCAAAAATATTGAGCAGGGCGTGCCAGGCTACAGCCAACGGATTGTCTCACGCCCAGTCAATCCTGGAAAATCGGGTGGTGCATTATTTGCTGCAATCCCTGAAGTGACCGTACCAGTTGTGATTACCTCGACCGCTAGTGGCTACTTTGGGATTCACTTTACTGGGACTCCCTCAGTTGAACCAGTTATCCGCTTGATTCTGCCTGATGGTACAGAATTGAATGCAGGCAATGTCAATGACACAACGCAGACATTGATTCGTGATTACACAACCGTGATTACGGAAGGCAACGATCTGGCCTTTATGCTCGAAGCGGCCACTCCTGGTACGTATAGCCTAATTATTGAAGGGCCACCAACCCACTATGAAGTTGTTGCCTACCAACTGAACAATCCACCAATCTTTGATAGTGCTACCTTGGCTTGTGGCGGTGCGGCAACTCCAGGGGTTACGGTAACGTGTAACTCAGCTCCCAGCGGCAGCAAGGTTACGGTCAATTGGGCCACCCGCGATACCGATGACCCAGGTGCCAAGGTTTCGCTGGTATATGCTAGTGTAATCACACCGACCGAGCCAATTGATGTTGGGTTGAGCACCGTCATTAGCGATAACATCAAACTTGGCACAGGCCAGTTGGTTTGGGATCTGAGTGAGATTCCAAGTGGCCAATATAAACTGGCGCTGTTTGCCGATGACGGACGTAATGAACCAACCGTGGCCCATCTGGATACCTTGATTGTGGTCAATGATCAGCGTGCGCCCCAAATTCCAATCAACCTTCAGGCGACCCCTTTGCCTGGTCAACTGTTGGTCAAATGGACACCGAACACCGAACTCGATCTCAGTGGCTATGAGATTGGCTTTGGCGAAGTCAATGATCCAAATGAGTTCCTTTACACCCGCAATATGGGTGGCAAAGAGATGATCTTTACGACGACGAACCAGCTTGATGCCAAATTGTGGGGCTTGAAGGACAATCAGTCAATCTTCTATGGGATTCGAGCCTATGATGTAAGCGGCAACTACAGCGCCTGGTCGCCGCTGGTGGTTGGTACGCCATGGCCGCTCAGTCCGCACGCTTGGAATCCAGTTCCTGGAGGACGCGGTGTGACAACCACCCAGATTGAGGCCGCCTTTGAAACTCCGCTGAGCGAGGCTTCCCTGACGAATGCATTGCAAGTCCGCAATGCCAACAATCAGTTGGTGGCCGGAACGCCGACCTATCTCTACAATCTTGATCAGACCGAAATTATCGGATTCAGCTTCAAACCGAGCGCCACGCTGCGCGATGGTGAGACCTATACCGTGACTATTCGCGGCGGTGCCAACGGGATTAGCGCGAAAGATGGCCGTCAAATGCCTGCTGATTTCAGTTGGAAATTCGAGGTCGACTCGTATCAAATGTATCTGCCAGTCGTGAAGCGCTAAGTGCTTCACGATCTGACATAAGAGAATACAATCAGCCTCTGCCACCCGTCAGCAGAGGCTAGTTTTTTGCTGCTAAATGGAGGGTTTTACTTAAGGATCTCATGAAAAAGTCGGGGGCATGAAACGCTCTGACGAAGAGCAGCACCACGCTAAGCCATTGCCTTTGTATCATATACCGATCATTCACGATGGCAGTATTGCCCAAGGATATGCCGCTTTTTTATCATCATTGATGCGTTTTTATGCCATTGCAGTGGTATAAAAACGCTCTGCCAACACGAGTGATCGGTATGTGTTACCCACCTATTGACTTAGTATGAGCAGCACACGGCGGTGCTGATCAGCCGAATGGTTGAGATTTCGCAGCCTAAAGCACCCACAGCGAGAGTAGTCAGCCCCTGAGATAGCTGCCCCCGAGTTTTTAGCGCTCCCCTTCTAGACAGGATCGCACGGATGCTTATTTCGGCTGCTGCAACCCAAGCACGAACGCACGCTCATGTGCATCAAGCGCCCCTTGCTCCAACATC
Organism: uncultured Chloroflexia bacterium; assembly: GCA_963767035.1. Classification (GTDB taxonomy): domain Bacteria; phylum Chloroflexota; class Chloroflexia; order Chloroflexales; family Herpetosiphonaceae; genus Herpetosiphon. The sequence continues at coordinate 1,018,020 of CAVYBW010000001.1, forward strand.
TGCCACAGCATGCTACGCACGCTTTGTGGTGCCATTGGATCGGGATTCCATACCGCCTGCGCTGCCACGCGGGTTCGGGCCTCGGCCATCAGTCGTTGCACGCCATCAAGTCCTACCACCGCGATCAACCGACGCAAGGTGTCGTAGCGTTTTGGACTTAACTCCCCAAGATCGATACGGATATCGGCTGGAATGTCCTCAGGTGGGGGAGCAGCGACTGGCGGCACTCCAGCCTGACTCTCAAGCATATAGTAATCATCAACGTAGGTTCCATCAAGGGCGGTCCAGAAATGATAGTGGCCAAGCAGCATGTCCGGTCGTCCACGCACCGCAAGCATAACCTCAACTTGGAGTGGACGGCCTGCGTCAAGCGGGAAAACAAGCTGGACCTGGGCTGTATCAAGCGTCAGCGTTTCCGGTATCCATGCCAAATTATTGGTGGGCTGATCGCGTTCATGCGGAGCGAACACGCGATGCCCCTCAGCATGGGCCAGTTCCGTTCGTCCGTTCATATCGAGCGCCCAGCGCAGTGCAGCGACGAGCGACACTGGGATAGAAGCGGCGGCGGTTGGCGCATGCCAGAGGGTGCGGACGAGCGTCGAGCCATGGGCGTTGACAGCATACCCGGGCAGCAGTGCAAGTGCCCGATCCGCAGCAGCATCCTGGCGTGATAGCCAGCGATCACGCGCCGTTTGGGTCGTATCGATCGTGAGGGTTGTCGTGGTGATCCAACCACGCAGGTCTGTTTCGAACCAGAATGTTCCGACATCCACAAAATCGCCATGCCGACCCCTCCGTCCATCGGGGATGCCAATATCAATCCGGATCAGCGTATGCGCTTCATTCGCCGTGCGCAGCTCAAGTGCCAAGGAATGGGGATAGAGCGCAAGCCTATCGAGTGCCAGCGGGTGCGCCGTGGTGTGATACCACTGCCGAAGCACATCGGCAGCGGCATCAATCGCACGGGGAAACAACCACTGCTGATGCAGGTGGGTCTGGATTAGCGTAATCAGCGCATCGGTGTCCAGCATCTATTTCCTCTCACAATGGATCGTTCAACGGCATCGAGGCATGGGCAGCAAGCATGAATCATATCGGCCAATAGCGAGAGCCACCTCATGGCGATTTCTGGCACGCATGGGTGCGATCAATCCATCGCTGACCACCATGTCCTCGTCATGGGTTGGCTCGCAAGCAATGGCAATCCATGGTTCAAGCAATCAACCCGCGCCATACCTGAACTTCATTCAGCACACCCGTTCGCTACATATTTTCGAGGCCAGCTGGGTATGTGCGCTCACATGCCCTTTCAACGAAAAACGTCACTTCCTTTTTATGGTATCCGATCAAGACCCTATCATCGGTGGGGTATGATCGGCTATTCGCTCTAAATCGGCCTCGGGATAGCGCTTCGCCACCTTCCGAAACAGCACGATTTTTCCCCGTTCAATCAGATAGTAATAGTAATACTGGTCGTTGTGATGCCAAGCACAGCTAACAATGATCCCCTCGCGAGGCGTCCGATTCTGCGCATGGAGCCGTACCCGAACGCAATCCCCGACCGAAAGCTGGGGTTGTGATAATACATCATCCATCCCTGATCTGATGTGGTCCTGAACGTAGAGACGAGTATGCTATCATACTGGTACGGGAAAGGAACCCATCGATGACACGGCAAAAACCACGCACCTTTACGGCGGAATTTCGCCACATGGCCATTGATTTAGCCCTGCAGGCGAACAAACCGTTGCCCAGATCAAACGTGATTTGGGATTATCGTCAGGCCTCTTGCGCCAGTAGCTCAAAAAACACCGCATGGCCCACGCCGCAGGCACCACCGTTGCCGCCGTGGCCGCGAAAACCCACGAGCTGGCCCGCTTGCGACGGGACGTTAAACGGCTAGAGCAGGAGAACCTGATCCTAAAAAAAGCCGTGGCTATGACCCACTGGCGTGGGTTCCCCGCGCACCCGTTACCAAACGGTATCAGTTCATCGCTGACCACCGATCGCTGATGTCGGTGCGGGCTATGTGCCGCCTGCTGGAGGTTGCCGCGAGCGGCTTCTATGCCTGGTGCACCCGCCCGCCGAGTGCCCGAACGATAGCCAATCAAACCTTAACCGAGATCATCCAAGCCATCAGCGGCTTCCGCTATGGCAGCCGTCGGATCAGGCAAGCTTATGCCAGCAGGCGTGCGGGTTGGCCGCCATCGCGTCTGCCGCCTGATGCGGAGTGCCAACCTCCACCCGCGCCGCACGAAATGGCGGCGGCAGACGACCGTGCGTGCGGCGCGTCTGCCGCCCCGAATCAATTGAAGCGCCAGTTCGCGGTCACCGCCCCGCATGCCTGCTGGGTTGGTGCCATCACGGCCATTCCGCTCCGCAGCGGAACCGCCTATTTGGCGGGGGTTTTAGACCGCTATACGCGCAAAGTCGTTGGCTGGACGTTGGGCAGATGGCCGTGACCCAGACCCAGCAGCGACCTACCGTGCACCAGTGGGGCACCTTCTGGATCACACGAGCGCGGCATACCAAGCGCTGGTACGTCGAATGGCATCACGATGAGCATGAGCGATGTCGGCAAATGCTACGATAATGCGCCCATGGAGAGCCTGTGGGCGACCCTCAAAACCGAATTGACCCATCATCGAACCTATGACAGCATCGCCAGTTTACGACGCGATCTGTTCGAATACATCGAAATCTTTTACAATCGCCAACGGCTGCATTCGGAGTTAGGCTATCAAACGCCCGCAACGATTGAAGCGGCGTGGAGCGGATACGAACGATTGTCCATTAAATCGTGACCACATCAATAACCATTGCGATGTCGCACGAGAAATGCTCGCGCGACATCGCTCCGCATGATCAATAGCCAATCATTACATCAGATAGTTTTACGATAACTTGAGTAGCGTTTAGTTTGCTCAAACCCATTGTGCCGATAGACGCTACGTGCTTGAGGATTATTAGCATTGACTTCAAGGGTCGTATAACGTAGGCCCGTAGCCTTAAAGCGCCGCATCGTCTCAGACAAAATTGCGGTAGCAATGCCATTATTTCTGGATGTTGGGACAACGCCCATTTGGATAATATGCCCGGCCTCGGTTTGATCCGCTTCAACCGCACAGAGCACAAACCCAATTGGGGTATTTTCGTCGGATACCAATAGCGAGAGATCAGGCCGGAACTCATCATGGCCAGTCATATTACGTCGCCACGTTTCTTCGCTCCAACCCGGAAATCCAGGCCGCTCGCGAAACGCTTGACTATAGACCTCAAAGAATGCTGGTGCTAGCTCAGGAGTCCAACTGTGATAGAGCATCCCCGCAGGCAGTGGGTTTTCAGGAATCGTTTGGGCGAGATCACGCCGCATTTCATCTTCGGCTAAAGCAAAACCAAACCCTGCTACAAGGTAGCGATCGATTGAGTCTTGATTCTGGTGATAAAAATCGAGTCGCAAGATCCAAGGCCGCTGATCAGTACGGCCTTCAGCCAAGGAACGCGTTTGGGCTTCAGCCCAAGCGAGCAAGTAGTTTTCAACCGCAAGCGCTTCATCACGCAATTCTGGATGAACCAGAATATCGAGAAAAGCTCGGTACTCATGCTGCATGCTGTCGTCCAAGGTAATCCAAGCACTTGCCAACAAATCACCAAGATCATTAAAATAAGCCTAGCGTTTGGTTGGTAAAAACATCAGCTGAACTCTCAAACTTTTCTTGGTGATCGGCTGGTTTAGGCAGGGTTATCCGATCCGACTGGGCACACAAAAATGCCAACGCTTGATAGGCTTGATCATCGCTGGGCTTAAGCTGGTTCCATTGATGAGATTGAAGTACTGGCGGCGTGGGAATCTGCATAATCAGAGATCTCCTGAATATAAGGCGTCGCCAAAAACGAGGCTTAGTATACACACAACGCAGTTACGGGTATATGGCCTTAGGCTTGAAAAGCATTGATAACTGAACATACCAGCTTGCCTAAGCGGCTTATACCAGCAAACCCAAACGTGCGTATGTATAACAAACGTCGTGTAGATTGAATACTATGTAGACGCTCCTTGGTGTTATCACACACCAAAGGATAAGGACTCAGATTGACACCCGCGCGTAAGCATAGCTATCCATTGGCAATCGGTCAAGTCGATGGCAACTCCATTAGCCAACTAGGCATGAACCAGCTTTTAGCTAGCCATTTAGCCATTTCAGCAGCATAAACCCATGCATGTCCCAAGCTAAAATTTAATTCTTGACAAACCATTCTTGGTTGTGTAGCATAGCCGCTAGTGGAAAAAGTCACATAAATGTTCTCTTAGTGACTAATCACATTAGCATAGATGCTTGTCGTGCTACATCATCCTCTACTACCTCCTCAACCCACACACAAGCATTAATTGAGTAACCATGGCAGATTACGCAGATATTCTCACGGTTGAAATTGGTAGCACATTCACAAAAGTTGCATTCTTCACAACACATAATGGTATGCTCCGCTTTGGATGTCGTCTCGCAACTCGAACAACAATCCAACAAAACGACGTATCTCTAGGTTATCAGTATCTCCTCAACCAACTCAAACTCCAGCATGGTATTTCCCGTTTCGGCCAAACCTACCTCTCCAGTAGCGCTGCTGGCGGATTACGCATAGTGGTTTGCGGGTTAACGTTTAACCTGACGACTAAGGCTGCGTTAGAATCGGCTCTTGGTGCTGGTGGGGTTGTTTTAAGCAGTATTGCCGGCAGAATCACGCCAACCAAGGCCCGCGAGATCGAGTCGATCAAGCCTAATTTAATTCTTCTGTGTGGGGGATTAGATTTTGGCGAGGAGACTGTGATCTTAGAAAATGCTGAGGTATTAGCGGCGATTAAGAGCGATGCCATTTTTGTGTATGCAGGTAATGCAGCTATTCAAAAACAGGTCGCAACCGTTTTTAAACAAGCCAATAAACCATGTATCGTAACGGAAAACGTCTACCCAAAAGTCGATGATTTCCGGTTTCGAGTTGTGCAAGAGATTATTCGCAAAGTATTTGAAACCGAAGTTATCAAGGCACCGGGGGTTGAGCGTATCCAGCAAGAGACCGCCCCGCCCATCCCAACCCCGCTTGCGGTTTCATATGCGGTTGAGCATTTAGGTCATATGGTCGGTGATATTGTCGTTTTGGATGTCGGAGGCGCTACAACCGATGTACATTCGTATATCAAGCCGCGCAACGATTCAGATACGATTCAAGCGACCTTAGAGCCAGCCCTTAAGCGCAGCGTCGAAGGCGACATCGGGGTCTTTCATAATATTCAGAGCCTTTTTGAAACCGATAGTGAACGTTTCAATCTGTCCTCGCCAACCGACCCGCGCTTGGATTTAGCCAAATATGCCCGGAAAGCCTGTGAAATCGGTCTCCTGCGGCATTGTGGAAGCAAAGCGCGGATGCATACGGGGACAAAAATGGTCGATGTTATTTATGGGCGTGACCTATCAACAGTTGCTGTTGTGGTGGGAACAGGTGGAGCCATTATTTATGGAACACCCCAAACCCAGAGTTTTCAACAATTCTTCGCCAATCTGCCCGAAAATAGCCTTTTACCACGCTCCAGCAAGCATTTTTTGGTTGATCGGCACTATCTTTTGTCGAGTATCGGGTTGTTTGTCAAGGATCATCCCCAAGCGGCAACCACCCTTTTAAATGAACTTTTGTGTGGATATGCTGATGAGTAAGCAGCAATTCGAGGATCGATTAATGGATATTTCGAACACCGGAGCCATTGAGCAAGAATGTACCCAACTAGCTGAGCAGCATATCCATGGCATTCAGCTTAAGCATCTCTGCTTTGCAATTATGCATGGCAACGGAAATGTGATCCTTGTCGTTGATAAACAACGAAGCGGGTTAGCCGACGATGATATTCGGCCTGATATTGCCCGGGCACTCTGCGAAACATTTACAAGCATCAAGATTGATGGAATTGCCTTTTTAGCTAATGTAGATCAAACGATCAAGATGACTTTTTTTGATCGGGATGGCACCGAAGAGCCAATGTGTGGCAACGGCTTACGTTGTTCCACGCTCTATGCATTTGATCGTGGCTATATTCAAGGGATTGATTCGTTTATGACCGACGATGGCCCCAAATGGGTCTCGGCAAACGCAGATCGTGTTGAAGTATCGTTGGGCGATGGCCGCGAATTTGCTCAACTTGATCCGGCTACCTATTTTACATTTACCAGCGTAGCCCATCTGGTCGTTATCAATGACGCAATCGACGCGATTGATGTTAAACGCGAAGGTGCTCGCTACCGTTATGATTCGGCGCTTTGCAGCAGTCTAAATCATCCAGAAGGTGTTCACGTTAATTTTCTCAAGCCACATGAGCAGTTTGTCTATGTGCGAACGTATGAGGTAGGAGTTGAAGACGAAACCGCTTCATGTGGCTCGGGAGCTGCGGCAAGTGCTTATATTGCTCATCGGGTATTGAACTATCAGTTTCCGATTACCATCCGCACACGCGGCGGCGATATTGTGGTTAACCAACGACCAGAAGGACTAACGATTCAGGGATTGGTTGAATATATGTACGCTTCATACTAAAAACCGCAACCATGGCATGAGGGAGGCCTAAATACATTATGGATACAACTCACGAAGATCGATTTAAAGCCTTGCAAGCGCTGAGTGATGATCAACTCTATCAACGTTTTTGGCAGTTGACAGATCAGATTGTCCAGCCTTTGATTACCTATGCGAGCCAACACACTTCGCCTTCGATTGAGCGATCGGTGTTATTACGCATGGGTTTTAATAGCCTCCAAGCACAAGCATTTGTTGATCGCTGCTTACAGGAAGGGTGTCTTGGTCATGGCGCAGGAGCCGTGATCGTCAATTTCGCTCGTCGGCAGGGGCTAGACTATCATGCAGCTTTTGAACAGTTAATGGCAGAGCCAAATTGGAAACAGAGTGGAGTCTTGGGATGAGCTTGCAGCCCAATGAATTATTAGATCTTAACACGATCTTAGCAGATCTAGCGAGCTATCGGCCAAAACGCAAAGGCTGGACATGGCGTGTCGCTGCGGCACCAAATAGCTATGCGTTTCCATACGCCCAGGTAGCCACCCCGCTCAAGCACTCGCTCCCACTGCTTGCGGCAAGTTATATGGATGGGATTGATCCTCAGCCCGATTGCACCATAACATGTGAAATCGCCTCAGGCCGCTTTGAGGACGATCTTCGGCGCATGCGAATGGCAGCTTGGCATGGTGCCGATCATATTATGGTAATTCGAACATTAGGACAAAGCCATTATGATGGCCTGATTGAGGGTACGCCAGAAGGTGTTGGCGGTGTGCCAATCACACGTAAGCAAATTCGCGCAACCCGCAAAGCCTTGGATGCTATTGAGGAAGAAGTTGGTCGTCCGATTAACCTTCATTCGTATGTCAGTGGTCTGGCTGGCCCTGAAATGGCATTAATGTTTACCGAAGAAGGAGTGAATGGCGCTCATCAAGATTTTCAGTATAACATTTTGTATCGAAATGTGAATATGCAACGCTCGGTCGTTGATTCGGTCGTGGCCAAAAAGCTTATGGCTATTGGGGGCATACTGCAAATCGACGGGGCACATAACGCCAATGCCACCGCAATTAGTGCCTGGAAAATCATGCCAGAACTGCTTGTTCAGCATGCGATTAATACCTGTTTTTCGCAAGCAGCAGGGATGGCCGATGAAGCTATTGCCCTCTCGACTGTCCCACCAACTGCTCCACCATTGCCGAAACTCTATTATGATCTGCCTTATGCCTTGGCAGTACGCTTTTTATTTCGGCGCTTTAAGTTTCGCGCCCAACAAAATACCCGTTATAGTGGCACAAATCTCCAAGAAACCACAATCTTACATGTGCTCGATACGATGATCTCACGACTAACAAGCGTGGATATCCAAAGCACAATTCCTCCTGATGAGGCACGGAATGTCCCATGGCACTACCATTCGATCCAAGGCGTAGACGGAGCAAAACAGACCCTGCTTGGACTGGACGGCATTAATCAACTGCTTCAGATCGATCAAGCCGCCGTCGGCCCACTTATGCGCGATCTGATTATCCGTGCCATTATGATGCTAGAAGATATTTTGGCGATTGGCGGCTATTTTGATGCGCTGGAGGCTGGGTTTTTCGTCGATTCTGGATTGTATCCCGAACGTGAGGGCGATGGTATCCGCCGTAGCAAGACAGGTGGCGTAGGCGCAGATAGCGTTTTCCCTCGCGAACAAACCTATTTTGCCCCAGTCTGCCATCATTTTGGCTATAACGCTGTGCCTAGTGATCCCGCCAAAGCCTGCGATCTGATTGATGGATGTACATTATGTCGAGAAGATAAAATTCAATACATTGATGAACTCGATGATTCTGACAACGTTCACCAGCGGTTACAACAACCCATAATCCAAACATCAAATGGCATGATACGCCCTGAAGTTGAGTTTGCTGGCGACGGTGTGGTAACGGTGCACCTCTTCCTCGCGATGAGCGGCAGCATTGCCGATAAAGTAGCGCTGGATATGGCCAGAAATATGAACCTACGTGAGCCACAAATCCTTGATCGCTACGTGTTGCATCCGGCAGAGGGAACCCACTTCGAGATCAAAGGTATCCTCAATTACGCAGCAGATATCAAGCGCTTTAGCACTGAAGCAGTAGCAGAAGAACCCTTGTCCTTCCAAGAAATCCGCTCATTTGTCTTAGCGCATAAACTACGGGTTGTGGGTGCAACGCTCGGTAATGATGATCATTCGGTGGGATTGCACGAGATTATGGATCTGAAGCATGGCGGGCTGGAAAAGTTTGGCTTTGAATGTTTGAATATTGGAACCTCGGTTTTGCCCGAAAAGCTGCTTGATGTAGCGATCGAATATGGTGCCTGTGCGGTACTCAGTAGTTTGATCGTTTCTCACCAACAGATTCATGCGCTTAATATGCAAAAAATCGCCGACATCGCCGTTGAGAAGGGCATTCGCAACTCGCTGTTGTTTATTGCTGGTGGCCCGCATGTAACCCACGAACTGGCGCTAGGGTGCAATCTTGATGCAGGCTTTGGTCCAGGCAGTAAAGGCCAAACCGTCGCCGAGTGGATTGTGCGCCAAATGCGCCAACGTATTGAGCGTAATGGACAGTAAGCATATGCTCCATCAACCACCACGCCTATGGATCAGCAGCCTGATTCTGCTTGGGCAAATGTTCTCGGTCGTTGGCTCCAGTTTAACCAGTTTTGCCTTGGGGATCTGGGTCTATCAAACCTACGAGAATGTTACCGGATTTGCCCTGATTTTGCTGTTTACAGCCGTGCCAGGGATCATTATCTCGCCGTTCGCGGGAACACTCGTTGACCGTTGGAATAGACGACTGATTATCATGGGGAGCGATGCTGCAGCTGGTTTAGCCACCTGTGCCTTATTGGGATTACTGCTTACAAACACCCTTTCGCTATGGCACGTTTATGGATTTAGCGGGCTGATTGCATGCTGTAACGCCTTTCAAGTTCCAGCATCGATGGCAGCGCTGACCTATATCACGCCCAAAAAGTATCTTGGCCAGTTTAATGGGTTTATGCAGGGTGGGCAAGCTATCGCCCAAATCGGTTCCCCACTTATGGCTAGTTGGCTGGTTAATCAGGTTGGGCTGCATAGCGTGCTGTATATCGACTTAATCACATGTATTGCAGCAATTACAACATTAAGCCTTGTACGCTTCCCATCCATGAATCTGGCGAGGGCAGTTACTCAGATGAACTTCTGGGAAGACATCAAAGGTGGTTGGCGCTACATGGCAGATCGCCCAACCCTCCTCCTACTGCTAGGGTTTATCGCTACCCTGAATTTTATTGCAGGAAGTATTGAGGCCGTTTTCACACCGCTCGTTTTGTCCTTCGCCTCTGTTAAAACCTTGGGTGTTTTGTCATCGGTTGGCGGGATTGGCCTGCTAGCTGGCAGCCTAACGGTGGGCTTGTGGGGCGGACCGAAACGGCGCTTGCGCGGCATGATTATCGCGATGGCCATTACCGGTTTGGTTTTACTCGGGGCTGGTTTCAGGCCAACTCCAAGCATGGTTGGCATTGCCATGTTTCTCTATCTTTTTAATGTGCCAATCATTGAAACATGCAATGTCTCGATCTGGCAGCACAAGGTACCGCCAGATCTTCACGGACGAGTTTTTGCGCTACGACGCTCGATCGTATGGCTAAGCTTGCCATTGGCTTATGGGATTGCAGGGCCGCTGGCCGACAAGGTTTTTCGGCCATGGTTCCTCCCAAATGGTGCGTTGGCAGACTCACTTGGCCGCCTAATCGGAGTCGGTGAAGGCCGTGGAATAGCGTTTTTCTTGATGTGCCTAGGTCTCTTAACGCTACTACTGGTGGCTATCGGAATCGTGTATCAGCCATTACGGAATGTAGAAACCCAGCTTCCGGATATGCTCCCCGATGATCCGATCAACGAGTATGAACCGTCAACGATCTCGTAACCACGGTTGCTAGTTGAATGAACGGATGGTGATGATGCAAGCCGAAAGGATGAAACCCGAACTAACGCACAACGTCCTCTTGTTGTGTATTGTCGATGATAATCGCGCCGCTATCGCGTGCTCGTCAAGGCCCATTCCTACCCTGACCTTTTTTAGCCGATCCCACCATCCTTGGGATTATTGATTTGTTTGGGATCGAACTGCTGCATCCCCGCCGCGAAGGCCGAAGTACCGCACCGCTGGGCGGCATGGTTTAATTGTTTGTTGCAGATAACGAGCAACAGTGGTTAGTAACTATAGTTGAGGGATCCAATGGAGAAGCTTTCTTTCCCAAAGGCTACATTAGCCGATATAGTCCGTTGGCGAGCGCAGCATCAACCGCAACGCAATGCCTTCACCTTTCTCCTCGATGGAGAAACCCAAGAGGAACGTTGGAGCTATGCCGATGTTGACCTGCGAGCCAGACCATTCAGGCTGCCCTCCAATCGCTGTTGCCAGCTGGCGAACGCGCCTTATTAATGTATCCGCCAGGATTAGAATACATCGCGGCATTTCTAGGCTGTCTCTATGCAGGAATCGTGGCGGTTCCCATGTATCCGCCGCGGAACAATCGATCGTTGCAACGAATCCAAATGATTGTGCAAGCTGCTAAGGCCAGCGTTGTCTTGACAACCGATGCGATCTGCAAGTCGGTCGCTGCGTATGGCGAAATACTGCCAGATCTCAACGAACTACGTTGGGTTGCGACAGATCTGATAGCCCACCAGCAGACCGCCGCGCAACCAATCTCTGTCCAACAGCTAGCATTTATCCAATATACCTCTGGCTCTACTGGCCAACCCAAAGGGGTCATGCTGAGCCACACCAACCTGATCCACAACTTAGAACTCATCCAAGCGGCTTTTCAGCATTCGCCTGATAGTTGTGGCGTTATTTGGTTGCCACCCTATCACGATATGGGATTGATCGGGGGCATCTTACAACCGCTGTTTGCAGGATTTCCTGTTGTCTTGATGTCACCGACGGCATTTTTGCAACGTCCGCTACGCTGGCTTGAGGCAATCACTCGTTATCGTGCAACAACCAGTGGTGGGCCTGATTTCGCCTACGCACTTTGTTCACAGCGCATCACACCAGAGCAACGTCAAACGCTTGATCTTTCGAGTTGGCTGCTTGCTTTCAATGGAGCTGAGCCGATCCGCACCGCCACGATCGAGCAATTTTCCAAGACATTCGCCCCCCATGGGTTTCAAGCAAAAGCATTTTATGCTTGTTACGGCCTTGCAGAAGCCACACTGCTCGTAACCGGTGGCACAGCCCAAGCGACAGCGACAATTGGCTTTTTTGATGCCAATGCCCTACAGCAAAACCATGTGCAAGCCGTTGATCCTACCAACCCAGCCGCCCAATCGCTTGTTGGTAACGGCTATCCACAACTGGATCTAGCGATTATCGATCCAATTACCCATCAGCCTTGCCGTACTGATCAGGTTGGTGAAATTTGGGTAGCTGGCGAAAGTGTTGCGAAGGGTTATTGGAACCAGCCAACCGCAACCCAAGCGGCGTTCGATGCGTGGACAAAGGATGGGCAGGGACCGTACTTACGCACTGGCGATCTTGGATTTTTATGGCGTAATGAGCTGTTTGTGGCTGGCCGAATCAAGGACTTAATTATTGTTCGTGGGCGCAATTTCTACCCCCATGACTTGGAATATACTGCCACCAACAGCCATCCAGCACTACTAGCAGGAGGAGCCGCAGCCTTCGCTATTGATGTCGCTGATCGAGTACAGGTCGTTATCGTCCATGAACTGGAGAGGCGGGAGCGGCACGGTGATCATCATGGTATGGCACAGGCTATTCGCCAAGCCATCGCCGAACAGCATGAGCTTCAAGTACATACCATCGCCTTCTTAAAGCCAGGCGGCTTGCCGAAAACATCGAGTGGCAAGGTTCAACGGCAACAGTGCCGCCGCCAATTTATTGAAGACACCTTGGATGTTTTAGGTGTAGATTCCCTCGATCAACCCGTTGCTGCGACTACCCTGCTCGATACTGCCGCCGACGGGGATCTGGTGACAAATTTACGCCAACGTATCAGCCAGATTTTGCAACTACCCGCAGAATCAATTGACCCATCACAGCCGCTCACCACCCTAGGCTTAGATTCATTGGCAGCATTAGAAATTGCCCACTTGCTAGAGCGCGATTGGCAGTTCCAGATTGATATGGGTGCTTTGCTGGCGGGCCAAACCCTTTACGAACTTGGTGAGCAATTACAACATCGATCAGCACCACTTGAGGTCACAATTGATCACGCTAAAGCTTCGGCTAAAACTCTCGCAACTTATGGGCAACGAGCATTATGGTTTCTTCATGCGCTGAATCCGAACGACACGGCTTACCATATTGCGCGGGTATTTACAGTTAAGGGAGCATTGGAGCTTCAGGCTTTACAGCAAGCTATAACCGAGCTGGTGATCCAACATGCAGGGTTACGAACCACCTTTGCTATGCGTGGCGACCAGCTTTGGCAAGAGGTTGCTCCTGAGGCGACCGTTAGTATCAACTTGATTGATGGTCAGGCATGGGGCGAGGATGAATGCCAAACTCAGGTGCGAGCGTTGATCAAGCATCCTTTTGATCTTGCTACGTTGCCGCTTTTTCGAGTCCATGTCGTGCAACGTGGCCCAAATGCCTCCCTCATGGTTATGGTATTTCATCACATCAGCGTTGATTTATGGTCACTAATCCTGCTGCTCGAAGAATTTCGCCAACGCTATGCTGCGCTCAAGCAAGGCACGCCGCTACCGATTGCTCAATCAGCTGCGAGCAACGGCGATGCTGCACAGTGGCAAGCAACCATGCTATCAGGGCTGCGGGGCACAACGCTCGCCAGTTACTGGCAGCAAAAACTGGCTGCGCCCTTGCCTATTCTCGAGCTAGCAACCGATTATCTCCGGCCAGCACTGCAAACAACCGCTGGTGCTCAACGCCGCTTTACGCTTTCCGCCGAAACAACGCGACGTTTAAAGATGCTAGCACAGCACGAAGAAGTCACGCTCTATGTATTACTGCTAACGCTATATGCCGTATTCCTTGGTCGGATGACCAACCAAAACGAGCTATTAATCGGGATACCTGTCGCGGGACGCAATCGGGCTGCCCATGCCACAGCAATTGGCTATTATGTCAATTCTCTAGTAATCCGTATAGTGTGTGAACCACGGCAGTCATTACGAACGATGCTCCTGACAACCCGCCAAACCGTCTTGGAAGCCCTTCGGCATCAAGATTTCCCTTTTGCTATGTTGGTTGAGCAACTGGTACCGCAGCGCGATCCTGGGCGAACGCCGTTGTTTCAGACAATGTTCACATTGGAACGACCTCAGGGTAACGCTGACGACTGGGCGGCTGCAATCATTGGCGCTCCGGTTGGTCAGGTGGTAATGGCTGATCTCGCATTAACGCCCTATCCACTAGACCAGCAAAGCGTCCAACATGACCTAACCATGACGATGGTTGAAATCGGCGAGCAGCTTCATGGGATAGTGGAGTATCGTACCGATCTTTTCACAGACATAACCATCGATCGCGCTATAGACGCACTACAAAGTGTGATTGAATCAGCGTTAGAGGGTAGCAATCAGCAGCCGAGCGAATTGACGGTGTTCTCCCCGTCCGCCTGGCAGCGTTGGGTCAAAACCTGGAATGACACCGACTATCAGTATCCAATCAGCACCATTGATGAACTGTTTGCGGCACAAGCACAAGCAACTCCAAGCCTAACGGCGGTCATTGATAGCGATCAACAACTCACTTATACCCAACTTGATCAACAAAGCAATCAATTGGCAGGCTATTTACAAACCTTGGGAGTAAAGCAAGAAACCCTAGTTGGAATTTATTTGGAACCGAGTGTTGCAATACCAGCAGCCCTTTTGGCAATTCTCAAGGCTGGAGGTGCTTATGTGCCCTTGGATCAGGCCTACCCAACCGAGCGCATCAAATCTATGCTCAGTGAGGCAAATATCCAATTTATTGTCACAGATAGCACTCACGCGACCAATCTCCCGCCCACTACTGCGACCATCATTATGCTCGATCAGCCTGAGACGATCATGCAACTTACAGCCGCTGCTTACAAACCAAGTATTAAATACCCAGACCAACTGGCCTATGTGCTCTTTACCTCCGGCTCAACCGGCCAACCTAAAGGAGTTGCAGGTTGCCATCGCGGCGTTATCAATCTACTTGAATCGTTTGCCCAAACATCGTCATCAACAGCTGGAACCCACAGAAGTTGCTTGTCTAGTCTCAGTTTCGATGTTTCGATTTACGAGATAATCGGCTCGTTGTTGAGTGGTGGAACGTTGTATATGGCACCAACTGAACTTCGTGGCGATATTAGCGCCAGTTTGGATTGGCTACGATCAAATGGTATTCAAAACGCTTTTATCCCGCCGTTTATGGTCGAGGCGCTTAGCACCACAATCCAAGTCAATCCATCCGCATGGTCGCTCCAAGAAATTTTGGTGGGGGTCGAACCGATCCGCGAAGCAATGTTGGAAAGCATACGAGCAGCATTGCCGCACGTCTTGATTACCAACGCCTATGGGCCGACTGAAACAACGGTGTGCTCGCTAGTCTATCCGTTTAAAACAGCGGTTGATCCCGCACGCATCACCCCAATCGGCCACCCCTTGGCAAATACAAGAGTTTATATTCTTGACTCCAACCAAAACCCCTCACCGATCGGCAGCATCGGCGAGGTATATATTGGCGGCGTGGGGCTGGCTCGCGGCTATCTTGGCAATCCATGGTTGACTGCTCAACGCTTTGTGCCTGACCCATTTGGGCAAACACTAGGCGAACGCCTCTATCGAACCGGTGATCTGGCGCGCTTACTTGCCGATGGTTCCCTGTTGTTTGTCGGTCGTAACGATCAACAAATTAAGTTGCATGGAGTACGCATCGAATTGGGCGATATCGAAGCGGTGATGAATCGCTATCCCGACGTAGCCGAAAGCGTGGCAATGATTCAGATCGATGCAAACCAACACAAACACTTAATCGGGTATATCGCCCAGCGCCCAAGCCATGAGGTAGATCAAGCGGCACTTCGGCGCTCCATCCAAGCGCATCTGCCACCAGTCATGGTTCCGAGAGTTTTTGTAATGCTTGAAGCGTTGCCACGCTCAACGAACGGCAAAATTGATCGTCGCGCCCTCCCAACGCTCGACTGGCAGCAGCTCATTGCCCACCAAACCTATACGGCTCCACGAACGGCATTGGAAGCCAAGCTTGCCTTAATCTGGTCGGATGTATTGGGGCTTCCAACGGTGGGTATCCACGATGATTTTTTTATGCTGGGCGGGCATTCATTACTGTTGACCCAGCTTCGAACCCGGATTCAGGAAAGCCTTGGGATCGTTGTACCGTTACAGCTTTTATTTCAGACCCCCACGATCGCAGACCAAGCCACAAGCCTTGATCTGTTGCAATGGATGAGCGAGGCTCCACCTGCACTTGCTCAGATCGAGGGCGAATTAGAGGATTTCACGCTATGAACACACTGCAATTCCTACAGCATATACGTGGTTTGGGCGTGCGCCTCTGGATTGAAGGCGATCAACTCAAACTCCAAGCACCAAAGGGAGTCTTGACTGCGGAGCTGCGCGAACAGCTTGCCATGCAAAAGTCGGCGATCCTTAGCCTACTTCAAGCAACTCAGTCAGTGATCAGATCGGAACCACCGCTCCAAGCACTTGCCCGGTCGGGCGAACCGCTACCACTCGCACTTGCCCAACAACGACTCTGGTTTATCCAACAACTGAATCCAATAACCGCAGCCTACCACATTCCAATTGTGGTGGAATTACAAGGTGCGCTTGACCGAGCACTACTTGAACAGGCATTAAACGTGGTCATTGCTCGCCATGAAACACTACGCACTTCGATTACGCCAATTAATGGCATGCCAATGCAGCAGATCGCGGCAACGATTGAGCTAGCATTGCGCCAACAATCGCTGCCAATTACTCCCGATCAGCGAGCGATCAACGATATCGAAGCGCTGATTCAGCACGAGATCCAAGAACCTTTTGATCTGACCCATGCGCCATTATTGCGGGCTTTATTAATCAACTACCGCGATGACCATGCAGTCCTCGTCTTAACCATCCATCATCTTGTGGCCGATGGTTGGTCGATTGGCGTGCTAGCACAGGAACTCGCCAGTAGTTACAAAACACTGCGGGAAGGCAAACCCAGCACATTGCCGCCGCTGGAAATTCAATACACCGATTATGCCGAATGGCAACGACGCTGGCTAGCTGAACATCAAGCAAAACAGCTTGATTTTTGGCGGCAACACTTGGATGGAGAACCAGGCTTACTGCAACTTCCCTATGATTATCCACGCCCAATAGTCCAGCAGTTCCGTGGGGCGCGTCAGCCGATTGTGCTGGATGCAAGCCAGACCAATGCCATTCGGCAACTAGCCCAACAAGCAGGCACAACGCTATTTGTGATTTTGCTGGCATGTTTTAATGCCCTTCTCACCAGATATAGCAACCAGACCGACCTCTGGGTGGGAACCGCCGTCGCCCAACGAACACAGCCCCAACTTGAAAGAATGATTGGATTCTTCGTCAATACCCTGATTTTACGAACGGACACCAGCGGCACACCATCCTTCCGCATGCTGATTGAGCGCACGCGGCAAGTCACCGAGGCAGCCCTAGAGAATCAGGATGTACCGTTTGCCACTCTTGTAGAGACGGTATCGCCAACGCGATCGCTTAGCCATAATCCTTTGTTTCAAGTTTTATTTGTGCTGCAAAATACTCCCATGCCAGCGCTTAGCTTGGGAGACGTGACGATGCGCCGACGCGATCTTGATCCAGGCACATCCAAGGTTGATCTTTCACTTGATTTAACCGAAACTCCTGATGGATTAATTGGTTGGTTCGAATACGATACCGATCTTTTTACACAACCAACCATTGCAAGGATGGCACAACACTGGCTTAGTTTAGTCGAAACATGCCTCCATGTCCCTGATCAATCGATCACCAAAGCCTCTCTATTAACACCATCAGAGCAGGCTGTATTGCACCAATGGGAGCAGACCCAAACTGCATATCCGGCTAGCCGCTGTGTTCATGAGTTATTTGCCGCACAAGCTCAGCGCACACCCGCCGCGATCGCCGTCGAGGATGGTGATCGTTCGCTCTCATACGAGGAGCTGGAACAGCGAGCCAACCAATTGGCTTACCTGCTTCAAGCATATGGAGTTGGAGCTGAGACTTGTGTCGGAGTCTGTCTGGATCGCTCAGCTAACGAGATTATTGCGATCTTAGCAATTCTCAAGGCTGGCGCAGCCTACGTGCCACTTGAACCATTCTATCCTCGTGCTCGGCTGGCAATGATGGTGGCTGATGCCGGAATTCAGCTGGTGTTAACCGAATCGGCCTACCTAGGCTTATTTGAGACATGTCCGGCCAACGATCTCGCAATGCTTGATTCGCAAATAGCGGCAATGCCCACAACTCCGCCGCAGAGGCATTGTTCTGCTGATCAACTGGCATATATTATGTATACTTCTGGCTCAACCGGCCAGCCAAAAGGTGTTGGGGTTGTGCATCGCAATATTGTACGGCTTGTTTGTCAAACAGACTACATTGTA
The DNA here is from genome assembly GCA_963767035.1 of uncultured Chloroflexia bacterium. Lineage (GTDB taxonomy): Bacteria > Chloroflexota > Chloroflexia > Chloroflexales > Herpetosiphonaceae > Herpetosiphon. The sequence goes on from CAVYBW010000001.1 coordinate 1,036,215, forward strand.
GTTAAACAAAGTGATCGTTGCTTGCGTCTTGCATCGAGCGCGTTTGATGCGGCCACATTCGAAATCTGGCCCCCTTACTGAATGGTGCTTGTCTGGTGATCTATCCATCTAGTCCGCTTGATCCAGCATTATTGGCGGCATCACTGCGGAGCAACCAGATCAGCCTGCTCTGGCTCACCGCCGGGTTGTTTCACCAAATGGTCGAAATGCATGCCGCCGCCTTAGCTCAGGTCGCTGTAGTAATTGCTGGTGGCGATGTACTCTCGCCAACCCATGTACAACAATTGTTAGCAATGCCCGGATCGCGGCGGGTGATCAATGGGTATGGGCCGACAGAAAATACAACTTTTACCTGTTGCCACCCTATGGCAGAAGCAACAGCAGTGGTCACTCCAGTGCCAATTGGTCGACCAATCGCCAATACTCAAGTTTATATTCTCGACTCAAACTTGCAACGGGTTCCGGTTGGAATTATTGGGGAGTTGTATGTGGCTGGCGATGGGCTTGCACGAGGATATTGGGCCGCCCCTGATCGCACCGCCGAACGCTTTCTGCCTAATCCATGGGCGCAAACGGGAACACGGATGTATCGGACTGGTGATTTAGCTCGCTACCGCCCAGACGGAACAATAGAATTTCTGGGCCGGGTTGATCATCAGGTTAAAATTCGTGGCTTTCGGATTGAGCTTGGAGAAATCGAAGCCGTCTTACGCTCCCATGCCGACGTTCAGGATTGCCTCGTGATGGTGCTGCCAGAGAAGCAAAAACGCTTATGTGCCTACGTTGTTTTACAGGCAGGCGCAACAGTCGATAGCAGCACCCTATCGCGATTTATCCAAGAGCGACTACCAGATTATATGCTCCCAGCAACGCTTATCAGGCTTGAACAATTTCCATTGACCCCAAATGGCAAAGTTGACCGCAGTGCCTTACCATTACCGTCGCCTGATCGGCCTACGCTCAGTGGTAGCTTCATTGCCCCTCGTACAGCAACTGAGCAACAGATCGCCGCCCTATTTGCTGAAATCCTAGGGATTGAACAGATTGGGGTTGATGATTCATTCTTTGAATTGGGCGGCCATTCCTTGATGGCAACGCAAGTCATTGCCCGCCTCAGGGAAGCCTTCCAAGCCGATTTGTCGCTGGTGACTTTTTTTGCAACACCCACCGTCGCAGCCCTCGCTGCTGATCTAGACAAGCAACGTTATAGCAGCTCAGCCTACCAGCCTATTCCCCAGACGAACATTACCAGCCAGACTCCCTATCCGCTCTCTTTTGCCCAAGAACGGCTTTGGTTTTAGAACAAGTTGGACTCCAGCAGGCGGCATACAATATGCCGTTCGCCCTAGAAATCAATGGAGATTTGGATATTAACGCGCTACAGGCTAGCCTGACAGCGTTAGCGGCTCGGCATGCTGTATTGCGCACCCAGATTAATCTGGTGGATGGTGTTCCTCATCAAATCATCGTTGATCCTGCACCGATCAAACTTGACATCATAAGCTTAAAGCGATCATGAACCAGCGACATTGGAGCACTGGTTAATCGCGGAAGCTCAGCGTCCATTTAAACTAGAAGCGAGCTTGCTCTGGCGAGTAGGATTAACCAAGTGTACACCTTTGAACCATGTTCTTAGCCTCACGCTGCATCATAGTATTGCCGATGCTTGGTCGATGGGGGTGATCGTCCGCGAACTTTCCGCCCTGTATAACGCCTATCACCACGCAACAAACCCACAACTAGCAGATTTGCCGATTCAATATGTTGATTTCGCTGGCTGGCAACGGAGCCAATCCAATCAGCAGGCACTGGCAGAGCATTTAGCCTTTTGGCATGATCGATTAACTACCAGTACGCCGCTACAACTTCCAACCGATCGTCCGTATCCGCGCTACCCAAGCCAGCACGGCGGCTCTGTGCGGTTCACGATCAATGCCGATACAACCAGCAGACTCCGCCGTTAAGCACTCAAGCGCAATGTACGCTCTTTATGACGGTATTTGCTGCATTTAATGTATTGCTCCAACACTACACTGGCCAGAATGATCTCGTAGTTGGCACAACCATCGCTAATCGTCAACGTAAGGAGCTTGAGCCGCTAATCGGTTTTTTCGTCAATGTGCTTGTGTTGCGAACCCACGTGCATCCTGAACAATCATTTGATCAGCTGCTCAGAACAGTGCGGGATACGGCATTAGCTGGTTTTGCCCACCAAGACGCTCCTTTTGAAAAAGTCGTAGAAATGCTCCACCCCAATCGCGAGCTGGGGCAAAACCCCTTGTTTCAGGTGATGTTTTCGTTACAAAACGCCCCGATTGAGGAATTGACGCTTGATGACGTAAGCCTACGAGTGTTAATGCCAACCGAGCCAGCCGCCAAATTCGACCTTGATGTCGATCTATGGGATCACGGCGAAACTTTGGCAGGCCACATCGTGTACGCAACCGATCTTTTTGATCAGGCAACAATCGAACGTCTAGCATTACATTACCAAACGCTGCTGAGCCAGCTGAGCCAAAATCCAACCCAAGCAATCGGCAGGGCAACCCTAATCTCGCCCACAGAAGCGAACCAATTATTAGACCTAGGGCAGCCACAGCTCCCAACAGGCCAGCCACGTTGCATGCATCAATTGTACCAAGTTCAAGCCAGCCGACACCCCACAGCTTGGGCGGTAGTTTACGAAACAACCCATATCACATACGAGGATCTTGAGCGGCGCAGCAATCAGCTTGCTCATTATCTACGCGATTGCGGCGTGCGTCCGGAAGTGTGCGTTGGGCTTCATCTTAAACAATCCATCGATCAAGCAGTAGCTGTATTGGCGGTCTGGAAGGCTGGTGGTGCGTATGTTCCGCTTGACCCTGCCTATCCGCAAGAACGCCTTGCAGCCATGCTACAAGATAGCAATTGTCAGGCGATCATTGGTCATACCGTCTACACACCTACCATGCTGACACGCGATCTGCAATTCGTAGCGATTGATTACCTAGGGCAGAAACTTGACGAGTATCCCAATACCCCGCCCAGTGATCTCGCCCAGCCAGAGCATCTGGCATATGTGATATTTACCTCTGGGTCAACTGGCCGTCCTAAGGCGGTGATGGTCAGCCATCGCAATATCTATGGTTTGCACGAGGCATGGAACACTATCTATAGCCTGAGCCACAACCGGATTTTGCTACAACTTGCAAGCTTTTCATTTGATGTTTGGGTCGGCGATTTTGTTCGGGCTTTATGTAACGGCGCACAGTTGGTTATGTGTCCTCGTGAGGTGGTACTGGAACCAGCAGCATTATATCAACTTGTCGTTCGCGAACGGATCGACTACGTTGAATGTGTGCCAGCAGTTTTACGCCTGCTAATCGAGCATATTCGGCAGCAGCAACTTGCCTTTCCACCCATCCAAACCCTCGTCGTGGGTGCCGATGTTTGGTATATGGGCGAGCATCAAACGCTCCAAGCGTTGGCCGGAGTACAAACGCAGATATTCAACAGCTATGGCATTACCGAAACCACGATTGATAGCACCTTTTTCGCTACATCAATGGCCACTACAACTATTCCAGAGCAGATTCTGCTTGGCCAAGCTTTTCCAAATGTTGAAGTCTATGTCCTTGATCAAGCATTGCAGCTAGTACCAATAGGGGTCACTGGCGAATTATATATTGGCGGCGCAAGCCTCGCGAGGGGTTATATGGGGCAGCCAGCGTTAACCGCCGAACGTTTTATTCCGCATCCGTTCAATCAGCACAATTCTCAGTATGGCCGCCGTTTGTATCGCACTGGCGACCGAGCACGCTGGCGAGCAGATGCTGTATTGGAGTTCTTGGGGCGGAACGACACGCAAGTAAAACTTCGTGGGCTGCGCCTAGAGTTGGGTGAAGTCGAGATGGTGTTGAAAAGCCATGAGACCATTGCTGATGCTGCAGTAATTGTTCGCGACGAGCAGCAGCTTGTTGCCTATGTTGTTCCACGTTCTGCCGCTGGCTACGATCTTCGAGATTTGATTGCTTGGTTGCGGGCCTCTTTGCCAGCTCATGCTATTCCGCAACGCTTTGTTGAACTAAGCCAATTGCCCTTATCACCGAATGGCAAGGTTGATCGACGGCAACTTCCAGCACCTATCGTTGCGGAAGATCACGACCTAGCTCAACAACCTGCCACTGCGATTGAGGCCCAGATTGCTGCGATCTGCGGCACCCTTTTGGGTACGCCACGGATCGACATCACGGCAAATCTCTTTGATCTCGGTGTTCATTCACTGTTAGCAACCCAAATTGTAGCCCGTATTCGCCAGGCGTTCGATGTCTCGCTGCCACTACGCTTGTTCTTTGCCGATCCAACTGTCGCCGGATTAGCAGGCCATGTTGAGCGTGAACAATCGGATAAGCTAGGGTCACCTGCATTGACGAGCCAAATTAGGCCAGCCCAAATTCCACTATCATTTGCACAGCAGCGCCTTTGGTTTCTTGATCAGCTTGAACCTGGAAACCCATTCTATAATATTCCCGCCGCCGTGCGAATTCGCGGTCAATTCGATCGTGATGCATTACAACGGAGCATCAATCAGATCATTGAGCGCCATGAAGCATTACGAACAATTTTCACGTTTCAGGATGGCATGCCATGGCAGGTAATTCCGCCGCCCCAGCCACTGTTGATCGATCTAGACGATCTTAGTGTTCAACCACCGGAAGTCCTCCAAAGCAAGCTTGCGGCACTCATGGCTCAAGAGGCGCTCCACTCCTTTAATCTGGCCACAGGGCCGTTACTACGAGTACGCGCGTTACGGGTCGCACCCGATGAACATGTCATCTTATTGACCATGCACCATATTGTTTCTGATGCGTGGTCGATGAATATTTTGATCCAAGAAATAACAACCCTCTATACCGCGAACCTCAACCGTCAAGAGGTCGATTTACCTAAATTGCCAATTCAGTATGCTGATTTCGCGCTTTGGCAGCGGGCATGGTTTGCTGATCCGCATGCTATTGCAGTGCTTGATCAGCAGCTTAACTTTTGGCGGCGACAACTGGCAGGGCCATTACCGACGTTACAGCTGCCGACAGATTTTCCTCGCCCCGAGGTTCAGAGCTTTCAGGGAGCCGAGATTAGCTTTGCCTGGCCAGAAGCCATGACCACTGCGTTGCGCGACCTTGGGCGACAGCAACAAGCCACCCTGTTTATGACAATTCTGGCGGCGGTCAAAACCTTGCTTTATCGCTACACCGGACAAGAAGACCTGATTGTTGGGGCGCCAATTACCAACCGCCACCGGCCAGAACTAGAAGGCTTGATTGGTTTTTTCGTCAATATGTTGGTCTTGCGTAGCAACTTGGCTGGAAAACCAACCTTCCGTGAAGTCCTGCGACGTGTCCGCGAGACGGCACTCGAAACCTATAGCCACCAAGATATTCCATTTGAAAAACTGGTCGAGGAACTTCAACCAGAACGAACTCTCAGCCGGACTCCATTATTTCAAGTGGTTTGTGCGCTTGATCATACCGCAATGTCTGCCTTTGAAGTCGCAAACTTGCAGATCGATCATCTTCGCACAACAACAAATACCGCGATGTTTGATTTGATTATTGGGATGGTTGATACAGGGTCGGCGATCGATGGCACGATTCTCTACAACACGGATCTATTCAAGCAGACAACTGTTAGCACCATGTTGAAACACTTAGAAGAGATCTTTCAGGCAGTTGTGGCTCAGCCAGACATCAGCATTCTAAATATTCCGTTATCAGGAGCTGACAAACCGAATGGCATACAAGAATCGGCTAATTTGCTCGATGCTGCCGAAGAATTCGATTTTTGAAACATCCAACGGCCAACCAGCATAGGAGGAAGCCATGCAAAAAACTGATTGTCTGATCATTGGATTCAACGATTCAAACTTCGAGGAATATGTCAAAATGGTGCGCTCAATGGGCGAAGACTCGGGCGCATTCAAAGACCTCGATCTCGCGTTTATTGATTATGCGGGTAAGCCCCAGCATAGCCTCGATATTCTCAATCGTTTCTATAACGAAGATCGTTCCAACCATGCCTGTTTCCATAATGCAGATTTTCTTTGGCCGGTCGTATTGTATCTGACATCGTTTTTGGCCAAACGTGGCATTTCAGTTGATTATGTTAATTTATTTCAAGCTCAGCAAGCTGAACTCCGGGCAAAACTGCGAGAAGACTCCATCTTGACGATTGCAATCACCACAACCTTGTATGTATCGGCGCATCCGATCATTGAAATTATTAATTTTATTCGCCAATACAACACCAAAGCCCAAATTGTGGTGGGTGGGCCATTTATCTCCAACCAGTTTAAGGTGCTTGATAGTGATGCTCTTCAAGCATTGTTCAAGTCATCTTAATGCTGATATTTATGTCACATGCCAAGAAGGCGAACTAGCGCTTTCGAACCTAATCAGCACACTCAAACAGGGCTTTCCGCTAGATTTTATCGATAATATTGCCTTTCGGCATAAAGAAGGCTTCTTTGTAACCAAAAGCTCTGGCGAATCAAATTCGCTTGAAGCCAACCTTGTTGATTATAGCCTCTTCTCATCCGATCAAATCGGGCAATTTATCTCGACCCGCACCGCCAAATCATGTCCTTATGCTTGTGCATTTTGTGGGTTTCCACAACGCGCCGGAAAATACACCTATACCAGTGTAGAAACGGTCGAAAAAGAACTCAATCAGATTGCCTCAGTTGGCACAGTAACAACCTTGACCTTTCTTGACGACACCTTCAATGTTCCAAAAACCCGCTTCAAAGAAATTTTACAGATGATGATTCGCAATCAATATGGGTTTAAATGGAACTCATTCTATCGCAGCGACCAAGGCGATGCTGAAACGATTGAACTAATGCGCCAAGCTGGTTGCGAAGGTGTTTTCTTAGGAGCTGAATCCGGCAGCGACACGATGTTGCAGCACATGAATAAAACCTCGCGCCGGCAGAACTATATCGATGCGATTAAGCACTTCCGTAAGGTGGGCATTGCTAGCTATACCTCGCTGATCGTGGGATTTCCCGGCGAAACCTATGCCACCGTTCAGGAAACTATTGAATTTCTTGCGGAAGCCCAACCGGATTTCTTCCGCGCCCAGCTCTGGTACTGCGATCCTCTCACCCCAATCTGGCAAAAACGCGAGGAGTATCACGTTAACGGTTCTGCATTTAATTGGTCGCACAAAACCATGGATTCCCGTACCGCCTGCGACTTGATCGACCGCATGTTCTTGTCGGTCGAAAACGCTATCTGGTTACCACAATTTGGGTTTGAACAATGGAGCACCTTTTATTTGCAGCGCCATGGAATGCAGTTGAGCCAGGTCAAGCATTTCTTGCGCGGCTTCAATACGGCGATCAAAGAGAAAATCATTTATCCCGGCAAGCGCGATGTTAGCCCTGCCACCATCGACATGCTCCGCCAAACCTGCCAGTTTGATCGCTATCCGCAACCAATGATGCAACCAGCCGAGCAATTAAGCGCATCAGGTTACAAGGCCGCTGAGCATTTTTGGATCGAGTTGTTTCGCGGTCATGCGCCAGCAAGCCAACTTCAAGCACTCCGCACAACAAAAACCGCTCCTCGCGAGCCAGCAGCGCCATCGCAGCCCACACTTCCGGCGGCCCAAGTTGTTCGGCTGGCACAGAAACTTGCAGTTGAGCCAATTGCCGTCATATTAGCGGGATTAAGTATGCTGTTAGCCTCGCTCAATGGACGTGAAGATGTTAGTTTCATCATCGGCTTAGATGCGATCACGCTGCCACTGCGGTTGCAGCCCCGACGAGATCAAACGTTTGAATCATTGGTTAAAACTATTGATACAACTTTACAATCTGCTCAGCAGAATAAGCTGTATGCGTTTCATATCATCAGCAATCCTTATCGCATGGAGCAGTTTGGCTGCCATGTGCCAACCTTCGACCTCTACATTCACCATAACCGTCAGTCTGGAGAAGCCAAACCCCTAGCCGAACAGTTGCCATACTATCCAAGCGTCTGGGCTGGGATCGATTGGGAGCTTGAATGTCGGCATGATCTCTCGATCAACAGCACGATCAATCCACACAAGATCGAGCAAGTTCTAGTTGAAGCATTCTTTGGATATGTTGGGGCAGCGCTTGAAAAGGCGGCTGATCACCCCGAAGGGCTGCTTGGCGCATTTGAAACTACAGCCAACCCCATAGTCGATAGGGCAGTACTTGAAGATGATGCCGAAGCAATGTTCAATTTCTAACGTGATAGGTGATTGAATGACACAACGAAATCCTTCACCCAAAGCTGAGCTTTTGGTGTTAAATGAGAAACTTATCGAAGAACGGAGCTACTGGCTTGATCGGCTGAAATCCATGCCCGAACCAGCTACTTTGCCGTTGACCAATCCACGTGCAGCCGATCAGTTGGCGAACGAGTGGTCTGAAACAACATTTAAGATCAGCGATAACACCTATGATCGGCTAGCGAGCCTGACCGCTCAAGGTCCGTTTTTGCTCTACACCACGTTGCTGGCAGTGCTTAAGATCTGCTTGTACAAGTATACGGGGACTGCCCAGATTGCCGTGGGCAGCCCGATACGCAAGGGCGAAGGAAGCAGTTCTACGGACAATGCATTGGTCATTATTAATCAGCTTAATCCGACAATGACGTTTCGTCAGCTCCTGATGGCGATCCGCACAACCTTGCTGGAATCCTATGCTCACCAACAATATCCGTTTGAACGGCTCATTCGTGATCTTGGCTATGAACAGCAATCAGCAGCGTTGTTCCGGGTAAGCTTGGCACTTGAATCGATTCATCATTCCATGCCCGATATAGGCCAAGATATCCAGATCCATGTTGCAAAAGCTAGCGACCACCTTGTGGCAACCATTCGCTATGCAGCCAAGATCGTCGATGGATTGATGATTGCCAGCTTTGTCAATCATTACTTAACGGTGTTGGATCAAGTGCTCGCTGATACTAATGCACCAATCGGCAATCTGAGCATGGCCTCAGCCGACGAACAACAGCACCTACTCTATGAATGGCAGGGAGCAAAGCGTCCGCTGGGCAACGAGAACATCCTTACGCTGTTCACACGCCAAGTTGAGCAAAGACCACAGGCAACAGCCGTGCGTTTTGCAACCGAAGAACTTTCCTATGCGTTGTTAGAAGCACGTAGTAACCAAATCGCTCACTATCTGAAGGCTTTGGGAGTAGGGGCAGAGGTACGCGTTGGCCTTTGCATGGAACGATCATCGTGGATGATTTGCGCCATATTGGGGATTATGAAAGCTGGTGGAGCCTATGTGCCGCTTGATCCACGCTATCCCACCGAACGCTTGAACCTCATGATCGAGGATGCCAAGCCAACAGTATTGCTAACAATGAGTGAATTGGCCGAGCACGTACCCAGCGCTAAAATTCACCCAATCTACCTTGATCGTGAGATCTTAGAGCTTAGCGACTATCCAGTCTCGGCACCACCGTTGCGCTATCATCCCGAGCAATTGGCCTACATTATTTACACGTCCGGCTCGACGGGAGCACCCAAGGGAGTGTTGGTTCCGCAACGCGGGTTGGTTAACCTCGTTTTGGCCCAAATCGAGCTTTTTGCCATTGATAACACTAGCCGACTGCTCCAATTCGCTCCGTTAAGCTTCGATGCCTCTGTTTCCGAAATCTGGACAGCCCTGCTAGCTGGAGCAGAACTGGTTATGGCTGCTTGGGAAACCATGGTGCCTGGCCCTGAGCTAATTGAACTTTTAGAACGTGCTAAGGTAACGACAATAACACTGCCACCCTCGATTCTGGCGGTACTGCCAGATGCCGACCTTCCCGACCTGCAAACATTGGTCGTCGCAGGTGAGCCATGTCCGGCCTATTTGGTCGATCGCTGGGGCCAGCAACGGCGGATGCTCAATGCCTATGGGCCAACTGAAAACACCGTGTGCGCAACCGCAGGTAGCTGTCATAGTGGGCCACGCCAGCCAGCCATCGGTTCAGCATTGCCCAATGTCCAAGTCTACCTGCTTGATCACCAATTACAACCAGTCGCGGTTGGTATTCCTGGCATGCTCTACATTGGCGGCACAGGGTTAAGCCGCGGCTACCATCAGAACCCGCGTTTAACCGCTGAGCGGTTTATTCCCGATCCTTGGAGTAATACGCCCGGTGCGCGACTCTATAACACGGGCGATATCGCGCGTTTCCGACCAGACGGACAGTTGGAGTATATCGGACGCAGCGATCAACAAGTTAAATTGCGCGGCTACCGAATTGAGCTTGGCGAGATCGAAGCCGTACTTCAGCGGCATCCGGCAGTCCAGACAAGCGTTCTAGCGCTCCATACCAATCAGGCGCAGCAACAACATCTAGTGGCGTATGTGGTGGTAAAATTAGGTGCAACCCTAACAATCACCGATCTTCAGCAGCATTGCAATCGATTATTGCCCAACTATATGCTTCCGACGATCTTTATGCTGTTGCCAGAACTCCCTCACACCCCCAATGGAAAAATCGATCGCCAATCACTGCCAACCCCCGAACAGGTTCGACCTGGATTGGTGAAGGATTTTGTAGCGCCACGTAGTGCAACCGAAGCAACCTTGGCTCAAATTTGGGCTGATATTCTCAACATAGATCATGTTGGAATTGAGCACAACTTCTTTGAATTGGGTGGACATTCGCTCTTGGCGACCCAAGTTCTCTCGCGAGTAAGGGAAATTTGTAGGGTCGATGTACCACTGCGCAATTTCTTCCGAGTTCCAACCATTGCTGCACTAGCAAACCTTGTTGATAGCAGTGAAACTGTAAGCACAATGCCAGCGATACGTTCATTGACCCCGCGCCATAATCTTCCGCTTTCTTTTGCCCAACAACGGCTCTGGGCGATCGAACAACTGCATCCCGGTGAGGCGATCTACAATATCCCCGCTGCCTTGCAGTTTGACGGGCAGCTAGAGCATGCCGGGCTTGAATACGCACTCAATGAAATTGTCAGACGACACGAAGTACTGCGAACAACCTTCGCCCTAAGCAGCGAAGGGCCGATTCAATGTATCGCCCCTGACCTCTATATACCGATTCCATTCCGCGATCTCGAACTTAGCGCGGCGGAAGGCCAAACAGCACTTGATGCATTGTTACAAGTCGAGGCGGCAATCCCTTTCGATCTAAACCAAGGTCCGTTGTTACGAGCGCAATTAATCAGACTTGCGGCAGAACGCCATGTATTGCTTTTCACCTTGCATCATATTATTGCTGACGGCTGGTCGCTTGGAATCTTGACGAATGAATTTGCAACCCTCTATACAGCTTTTGTCGCGCAGCGTCCTTCGCCATTGCCCGACCTCACAATTCAGTATGCCGATTTTGCAGTTTGGCAACGCCAATGGCTTCAAGGCTCGATCTTGGCCGATAAACTTAACTATTGGAAACACCAGCTAGCGAACGCACCAACCCGTACAACATTCCCGCCTGATCGACCAAGGCCAGCTATCCAAAGTTACACTGGCGCGACGCTGGTACAGCAATTAAGTCCGGCATTGACTAGCGCATTGCTCGCTCTGAGCCGCCAGCTTGATGTCAGTCTTTTTATGGCGCTAAGTGGTGGCTTTGCAATCCTGCTTAATCGGTATGTTAATCATACGGATCTCGTGATTGGAACTGATGTAGCAAACCGACAATATCTTGAAGTGGAGCACTTGATTGGCTTTTTTGTGAATGTACTACCGCTGCGTTTCGATCTTGGCGGAAATCCAAGCTTTGCTGAGCTAGCGGCTCGAATTCGGGTCACAGCACTCGATGCTTTTACTCATCAAGATGTCCCTTTTGAAAAAATTGTCGATGAACTGAAATTACCGCGTAATCTTGAGCATAATCCATTGGTTCAGGTTCTTTTTGTACTGCAAAACGCGCCTGCGCCGCCACTGGAACTGCCGGGGTTGACCATTCAGCCCCTCTTTACCGATACCCAAACCGCCAAGTTCGATGTATTCGTATCGGTTCAAGAAAAAGCTACAGGGCTACATGTCTATTGGAATTACAACTCTGACCTTTTTGATCGCGCGACGATTGAAGCCATAAGCGTTCAATTCGACCTACTTTTGCACCGCATCGCTGCTAACCCAGCCATGCGGCTTAATAAACTTGGCATAGATTCAGCACAGGAAAAGGAGCATCAGCATATGCAACAATCTGATCGGAAAGAACCGCGCCGCAAACCATTTATGAGCGTCAAACCCAAAGCGGTCGGCATCCCCACAGAATCGTTGATTAAAACCAGTCATCTTGCCCCGGATCAGCCACTCCCGCTGATTATCGAACCTGCTGTTAAGGACGTGGATTTGATCGAGTGGGCACAGACGAATCGGAACTGGATTGAACAAGAGCTTCACACATATGGGGCAATCCTATTTCGTGGTTTTGGGATTGATACTGTCGATGCGTTTGAGCAGGTCGCGCATTCGGTAACGGATGAACTCTTTGGCGAATACGGTGATCTGCCTCGTGAAGGCTTAGGTGGCAAGGTTTATACCTCCACGCCCTACCCTGCCGACAAAGCGATACTCTTTCATAATGAAAGCTCCCATCTGCATCGCTGGCCGATCAAACAGTGGTTTTATTGCGTGACGGCAGCTCAACAGGGTGGTCAAACACCGCTAGCTGATTGTCGCAAAGTCTATGCAGCGCTTTCGCCAGAATTACGCGAACGCTTCACTCAAAAGCAATTGATGTACGTTCGTAATTTCACTGACGGCCTTGATGTGCGTTGGCAAGATTTTTATGGCACCGATGATCGCGCCGTCGTGGAAGAATACTGCCAAAAGACCGAAGTCGAATGCCAATGGCAGCCTGGCAACAATTTGCGTACACGCCAAATTCGCATGGCGGTAGCCCAACACCCTGAGACGGCTGAAACAATCTTCTTCAATCAGATTCCTGTCCACCATATCGCCTGTCTCGACGAGGCGGCTCGCGCTTCATTACAAGCCTTGTATCGTGAGGAAGATCTGCCGCGCAACGTCTATTATGGCGACGGAACCCCAATTGAAGATGCGGTTGTCGAACAGGTTTTGGCGGCTTATGAGCAGGTCGCAGTCCGTTTTCCATGGCAAGCAGGTGACATTATCTTGCTGGATAATATGTTGGTTGCCCATGCGCGTGATCCATTCGTTGGTCCACGAAAAATTGTCGTAGCAATGGGCGATATGATTACGGTGGAGGGTATAGATCGCACCCGCCATAACGTTCAGTAATCACGAGAGAATTAGGAGTGTGTATGAATCAGGTACTTGAGGGGTTCCAACTTGCCTCACAGCAAAGTCGCCTTTGGGCAGCCCAAAAGGGAGCACCCCGTTGGTCACACTGTATAGTGGAAATCAGCGGCCAACTCCAGGTTAACCGGCTTGAGCAAGCATTGCAGGCTCTGGTCGAGCGCCACGAGATGTTAAGGACAGTGTTCCAGCGACTACCGGGGCGCAAGGTGGTCATCCAGCGCATCACCGAGGCTGCTAGCTTAAACTGGCAGGTTCACGATCTGCGCGACACTGACCATGGGGCACTTAAGGCCTTGGTGACCGAAATCCTTGCCACCAATCCACCTCAGCCACTTGACGGTAGCGCAGGATCATTGCTAAACGCAGATCTTATTCTTTCCACGACGACAGCTTATCTCATCTTGCGGTTGCCAACCCTGTGTGCAGACGTGACTACCTTGCACTTGATGGTTGAGGATCTTTGTTTAGCATACCAGCACACAACATCCGACGACGAGATCGTCCAGTATATTCAGTTTTCCGAATGGCAGCATGAATTGCTGGGTGAGGAAGAAGAAACTGCTCCAGCGCGAGCATTTTGGCAGCAGCAAATCCCGACAGGAGTTACGGAGCTTGGGTTCCCATTCGAGAGAAAATCGACGGCTGACAAACCATCCTATGTCACTCAGACTTGGGATTTACCAACAACCTTGGTTCAGGCTGTGCGAACGCTAGCGCAAAAGGAAGAAACTAGCGAAGCGGCAATCCTTCAGGCAGCGTGGGCAACTTTGCTAGCACAACTCTGCGGGCAAGAATCATTCCTCATTGGCGTGTGGTCTAAGGGGCGTGTCCATGAGGAGTTAGCGGCAACCTATGGCCCAATCGATCGGTATCTGCCATTAGGCTGGAGTGTTGCCGGAGCTTACACCCTGCCAATGTTGGCACGTCGGCTTGAAACGCAGCACGAGGCCGCCACTGAATGGCAAGATCTGGCTGCTTTGGCCGAACAAGCACCAATAGTTGGTTTCGCCTACCACGATGCACCCAAGCGCTTTGATGCAGGTGAGCTATCGTTCGTTATTCGCGAACTTCAAGCCATCGACGAGGCGTTCAAACTTGCCTTGACATGCATCTCAAGCGAGCAGACAATCGAATGCAGTTTGCTTTGGAATAGCCAGATCTTTCAAGCCGATGATGTACGTTTTTACCCAGAACGTTTTCAAAAACTACTTACCCAAGGCGTGCAACATTCCCAGAAATCAGTGCTCAGCCTAGGCTGGCTGGGCGAGCTAGAACAAACCCATATTCAGCAGCTATGCGCAGTCCAGAACCAACCAGCGCCAGCTATTAGCACCATGCACCAGTGGATTGGGCAACAGGCCCAACAAACGCCCGATGCACTAGCAATCCAATTCGGCGATGAACACCTAACCTATCGAATGTTGGATGCTTATTCCAACCAACTTGCTCGCGTATTACAACGCTATGGGGTTGGGCATGAGCAGATCGTGGGCATTCGAATGGAGCGTTCGTTGGAAATGATCGTGGCCTTGCTGGCAATCTGGAAAGCAGGGGCGGCCTATGTACCACTTGATCTTGGTTTGCCAAGCCAACGCCTCCTAGCAATGCAAGAGGATGCCCAACCAGCACTTTTGCTAACCCATCCAGCTTTGATAGAGCAGTTAGACAGCTTAGAATGCCCGATCTTGACCCTTGACCAACATTGGGGATTGTTCGCGGCTGAATCGGATGCGCCACTCGATCTCGATGTGCAGGCTGAGCAATTGGCCTATGTCATGTTTACCTCTGGATCGACAGGTCGGCCAAAGGGTGTGGCAATCGAGCATCGGCAACTCATCAACTACACCGCGACCATGATCGAACGGTTGGCAGCAAAGCCTGGCCATCACTATGGGCTAATCTCGACCTTTGCCGCCGATCTTGGTTATACGATGATCTTTCCAGCCTTGTGTTCGGGTGGATGCCTGCGCTTGATTCCCCAAGCATTGAGTACCGATGCCGATGGTTTGGCGGCTTATTTGCAGCAAGCACCAATCGACTATCTTAAGATCGTTCCCAGTCATCTCCGAGCGCTCTTATCCTCGGTCCATCCCGAACACATCTTACCCCAACGCTGTTTGGTGCTTGGCGGTGAAGGCACTTCTTGGGAGTTGGTACAGCGAATCCAGACGCTAGCTCCCAGTTGCGGTATCTTGAATCATTATGGTCCAACGGAAACGACAGTCGGTGTCTTAACGCATCGAATCAATCCGACCCACAGCCAGCGTACCCGTACCCTGCCATTAAGCCAAGCTGTCGCCAATACAACTATCCTAGTGCTTGATCAACAGTTTCAACAAGTGCCACTTGGGATGCCCGGCGAGGTCTTTATTGGTGGAGCAGCGGTTGGCCGAGGTTATCTGGGTCAGCCCGAACAAACCGCCGCTGCATTTCTGAATGATCTGGCTATTGCTCCATCGGCGGGGCGACTCTACAAAACTGGCGACCTAGCCCGATTATGGCCAGATGGCAACCTAGAGATTCTTGGTCGTAGTGATGATCAAGTTAAATACCACGGATATCGGGTTGAACTAAACGAACTTCGTCATCAGTTAAATCTACATCCGTCGATTCACGATAGTGTGGTGACGCTTATTCGCGGTGATGAGCAGGTAGAGCGCTTGGTTGCTTACTATGTGGCGAGCCAAGAACTCGATCTTGGGGTTCTGCGGGCTTGGTTGGCCCAGAGTGTGATTAATGAGGTCTTACCAAATACATTTATCCGTCTTGAACGATTACCACTCACTGCGAATGGTAAAATCGATCGGCAGAGTTTACCGACACCTGATAGTATCCGGCAGCAGCAAGCATCTTTTGTCGCACCGCGCACTGCCGAAGAGGGTTTGTTAGCAACAATTTGGGCTGAGGTGTTAAATCTGCCACAGGTTGGCATCCATGATAGTTTCTTCACCCTTGGTGGCGATTCAATCTTGGGGATTCAGGTTGTGGCACGAGCTAATCAAGCTGGACTGCGGCTCAATCCCAAAGATCTCTTTCAGTATCAGACCATCGCTGATCTTGCCGCTGTCGCGCTCAGCCATTCGGACGGCACAGAATCACAGCAAATCGATCAAGGGCTGGTTAAAGGCGTAGCACCTTTGACTCCAATCCAACATTGGTTCTTCAGTCAAACACACTCCCGTCCCGAGGATTGGACAGTCAGTGTTTGGCTTGAGCTAGAGGAAACTGTACAGCCCGACCTGATCAAACAAGTGCTCGAACGCTTGCTCGATCATCACGATGCGCTTCGTACTGCGTTTCCGCTGCAAGCAGGTCAGCGTCAAGCTGTATGGACAGAGCATCGATCTTCTTTGGCATGGACAAGTGTTGATTACTCGGCACTTCCCGCTAACGAACATCAAGCTGCAGTTGAACAATTGGTCGCCAAGCAACAGACAGCACTCGATTTGATAACAGGCCATTTATTTCAAGCACTGTATGTAGATTATGGTTCCAGCCGTCCGGCTCAA
This sequence comes from uncultured Chloroflexia bacterium, assembly GCA_963767035.1. Taxonomy (GTDB): domain Bacteria; phylum Chloroflexota; class Chloroflexia; order Chloroflexales; family Herpetosiphonaceae; genus Herpetosiphon. Next base: position 1,053,006 of record CAVYBW010000001.1, read on the forward strand.
TTGATCCTGATGGTGCATCGGCTGATTATTGATGGCTTCTCATGGCGAATCCTTTTGGAGCAGTTTGCTCAGGCATACGCGCAACTAGCCGTCGGTAAAGATCTACAACTGCCAAACAAGACAACCGCCTTCAAGGATTGGGCCGAATCGCTGGCAGCGTATGCCCAAAGCAAGGCGGTGCTCGCAACAGTAGATTTTTGGCAAGCTCAAGTTCAAACTGCGGCAACCATGGCTGTTCCCCTAGATTATCCTAAACCAACGGTTTGGAGCCTCGATACAGGTATCGTGGAACAGTTGAGCATCGAAGAAACCCATACATTACTGCACAAGGTTCCAAATGCCTACCAAACTACCATTAGCGATGTGTTACTGGCGGCCTTAGCCCAAACACTCAGCGGTTGGCTAGGCAGCGACACTATTGTGGTCGATCTGGAACACCACGGGCGAACTACACCAGACGAACGGATTAGCCTAGATCAAACCGTTGGTTGGTTTACAGCCCTCTATCCAGCCAAACTCCAATTTCCGGCAAACGCTAATCCAGGGATGATCCTCAAAAGCATCAAGGAGCAAATCCGGCAGATTCCGCAGCAAGGAATGAGTTACGGGGTATTACGCTACTTAGGCTCAGACGCGATTAAAGCCAAACTTGGCACAGCTGAGTCGCCGTTCCACTTCCGCTATGCCGGTCAGTTCAACATCCAAGCAACAATGCCGTTTACACCAACCGATCAGCGCGAACCAATCGTGCCAACGAGCCACTATCTGCTGGGGGTCAACAGTGCGGTGATCAACGATCGCTTGGAAATAAGTTGGTGGTATAGCCCAGAGCTTCACATCCCAGTTACGGTTGCAGCGCTTTCACAACACTATATGGCATCGCTTCGGACGCTGATCGCCCATTGTTTAGCGGCGGAAACAGGCGGATTTACGCCGTCCGACTTCCCGCTGCTCGAAATCGACCAACAAGGATTAGACGCTTTATTGAAAAACCTTGGTTCATAATTTATGAAAAATATCCAAGATATTTACCCATTAGCGCCATTGCAACAAGGTTTGCTGTTCCACAGTGTCTATGAACAGCAGGCTGGCATGCATTTGATTCAGCTACGCTGTAACCTGCGCGGGCCACTTAATCTTCCTGCACTACAAAAGGCTTGGCAAACCGTCATCGAGCGCCATCCAATTCTCCGTACAAGTTTTGTCTGGGAGAATGTTCCCGAGCCGCTGCAAATCGTCCATCGCCAAGCCGAGGTTTCGCTGCAAATTGATGACTGGAGCGGCTATCTTCGCTCTAGTCATCAGGTTCGGCTCACGGCATGGTTAAACGCCGACCGCAGCCAGGGTTTAATCTGCAACAACCACCCTTAATGCGGATTAATATTGTGAAGCTTACTACCGACGAGCATGTATGTGTCTGGACGTGCCACCATCTGCTGGTCGATGGCTGGTCACTCAACATCATCCTACAGGAAGTTTTTCATGTGTATGCGGCTGATGTTGACGGCTATGCTCATGGTTTAACGCCGGTCCGCCCATATCGCGATTACATCGCTTGGCTTAAACAACAAGATCTTGGCCAAGCCGAGTCCTACTGGCGGCAAGCACTCCAAGGGTTTGGAGCACCCACACAGATTAAGCCACAAACAGGGCTGCCCACCGCACCAACACCTGAGGATTATGCGCTGGACACGGTTGATTTAAGCGTTGACACCAGCAATGCCTTGCGATTGTTGGCCAACCAGCACATGCTGACCCTTAACACATTTGTGCAGGGGGCTTGGGCACTCCTGCTTAGCCGTCATAGCGGCGAGGAAGATGTGGTTTTCGGGGCAACCGTTGCGGGCCGACCGACAGTCATTCCCGGCATTGAGCAGATGGTCGGCTTATTTATCAACACGCTCCCAGTCCGAATCAGAATCAACCAAGATCAACCATTGTTGGAATGGCTGAGGGATATTCAAACCCAACAGTCAGAGGCCCGCGCCTACGAACACAGCCCACTTGTTCAAGTTCAGAGCTGGAGCGCTGTGCCGCGTGGCACACCCTTGTTTGAATCCTTGCTTGCTTTTGAAAACTTTCCGCGTCAAAATCGCACCCAACAGCCAGCAAGTAGCTTGCGTCTAGAACAGCTTGAACTCGATGATTATACGAATTACCCGCTTGATGTCGAAGTAATTCCAAGCGAGCAGATCACGCTGCGCCTGCGCTACAATCGCCAACGGTATAGCACAGAAGAATCGCGGCGGCTCTTAGCTCGTTATGGCGCAATTTTGGATCAGATGGCCAACATGCCACAGTCTGTACTGGCTCAGATAACGATGATAGCGGCAGAAGAACGGCAGCTGTTGTTAGCAGATTTCAACGGAATCCAAACAACCTATCCATCAACACCGCAACTGGCACATGATCTTTTTGAGCAGGCAGCGAGGCAACATCCCAATAAAATTGCCTTGATCTATCAGCAACAGCGGCTGACATTCGCTGAGCTTAACCAGCGAGCGAATCAACTAGCTGCCGCCCTGATCGAAGATGGCTTGAGGCCAGAAGCCTTCGTTGGTTTATTTGTCGAACGAAGCCATTACGCCGTGATTGGGGCACTGGCGGCATTCAAAGCTAGCGGAGCATATGTACCGCTTGATCCAGCCTATCCGCGTGATCGGCTGGAACTCATGCTTGAAGATGCCGCGCCTACAGTCGTAATGACGTTATCAGGCTTACGTGGCGAGCTACCTTCGGCCTATACTGGCCCGATCATCGAACTAGATACCTTGGAATATAGCCGTTTCCCTAGCGAGAACCCACCACGCCACTGCACCCCAGAAAACGTCGCCTATTTGATCTACACATCAGGGACGACTGGTCGGCCTAAGGGGGTGTTGATCCAACACGATAGCTACTGGAAAACCTGCCTTAACTATGTGACAGGCTATCGCCTTGATAGTTTTGACGCAGTTGCAATGAATCTTGGCTCAATCTCGTTTGATGTGTTTAACGGCGACATGGCACGCTCGATCTTCATCGGGGCAACACTGGTCATTTGCCCCAACGATACTCGGCTCGATCCTAAGGCATTGTACAACTTGATCGCGAAAGAACAGGTTAATATTTTTGAAAGCACGCCTGTCTTGATCAATGCATTTCTCGACTATATCATTACTGAGCAAAAAGACTTGAGCTGGTTCAGAGTGCTGATCTCCAGTGCTGATGCATGGCGCACTATCGATTATCGCAATCTACGGGATAAACTCAGCCCGCATATCCGGCTAATTAACGCCTACGGGATTACTGAAGCGACCATTGATTCAACTTTTTACGCAGAGGAAACGACACGGCATCCTGATCTGCCATTTGTTTCGATTGGCAAGCCGTTTCCCAATATCCGCTTATATATTCTCGATAGCCAGCGACAGCTTATTCCGCAAGGCTTGATTGGCGAGCTATACATTGGTGGGCCATGCCTAGCCCGTGGATATTTGCATCAAGAGGCGATAACCAACGAGCGGTTTGTCACCGATCCTTTTGTTCCCGATGCACGTATGTACAAAACTGGCGACCTAGCACGCTGGCTGCCTGATGGCACAATAGAATTTCTGGGTCGTAGCGATCATCAGGTTAAAATTCGAGGCTTTCGGATTGAACTTGGTGAGATTGAGAGCCTGTTACGAACGCATCCAGCCGTGCGTGATGTCGTGGTGATGGTACGCGATGAGGACAACACGCGCCATCTCGTTGGCTATGTGGTTATTGATCCTGCCCATACTCCTACACCGGCCAGTCTGCGCGACTTTCTACGTCGTACCTTACCAACATACATGCTTCCAGTGGCATTTGTTTTCATGGAACGATTGCCCATCTCGCCCAATGGCAAACTTGATCGGAAGCTGTTGCCAAGTCCTACTGCCGAAGCCTGGATTCAGGCACCCAATCAGGTCGCACCGCGAACACCGCTAGAACAACAGATCGCACAAGTCTGGAGCACGGTATTGGGCCAAGCGGTAGAGAGCGTCGACAGTAATTTTTTCGATCTTGGTGGGCATTCGTTACTTGTTATGCAAGTCATCGCCCGCTTGCGCGATCAAACGAAGAGCAATTTACCGCTGCGAATGTTATTCGAGGCACCAACCATTGCTGGCCTTGCCGCAGCCATCGAACAGTGCCAAGATCAAGTTCAAACGCCGCAACTGCCGATTCAGCCAGGGCAGCGACCAGAGCGAATTCCGTTGTCATTTGCCCAACAACGCTTATGGTTCCTCGATCAACTTGAGCCGGAAAGCGCCGCCTACAATTTGACAAGCGCCGTGCGAATTAGGGGAGTATTGCAGGTAGCGCCATTAAATCAGGCCTTAACACCCTGATTGTGCGCCATGAAACATTACGAACCACGCTCGCAGCCCAAGATGGCGTACCATATCAGCGGATCGCCCTGCCAGCACCATATGCTATAGCCTTCAGCGATCTTAGCGCTATACCAAACACAGAACGCGAACAACAAGCGCATGAGCAGGCAATCGTGGAGTTTCAAACCCCATTTAATCTTGCTCACGGCCCGCTTTGGCGAGCCCATATATTCCACATGGAGCCAACCGAGCATGTGCTTTTGCTGACCGTACACCATATCATCGCCGATGAAGCGTCGATAAATCTGATCATGCGCGATCTGATGGCATGCTACAGTGCTTATGTCAATGAAGAATTAATAACCTTGCCAGAACTGCCAATTCAATATGCCGATTTTGCCGTCTGGCAGCGTCAGACCCATACAACCGCCGCCCTTGATCAACAGCTTGGGTATTGGCGGCAACAATTGGCTGGTGAATTACCAACCCTGAGCCTGCCAATCCGTTCTCAGACAGGCCAAGTATCTGAACAAGGCGCATTCTACGCAAGTAGTATCCCAGGCGAGGTGGTGGTACGGTTGCATGAGTTAGGCCAGCGCGAACAAGCGACCATGGCCATGGTCACGATGGCGGCGTTTCATGTGCTTTTGCAACACGCCAGCGGCCAGAACGACATCTTGGTAGGCACTGATATCACCCAGCGTGATCGAACCGAGTTGGAACATTTGGTCGGAATTTTCCTCAACCAACTTGTTATCCGCTCCGATCTCAGCGGTAATCCTAGCTTGCGTAACGTTGTACGACAGATCCGCGAAACAATGCTTCGTGCCTACGCTAATCAAGATGTGCCGTTTGAAGAAATCGTCAAAGCTGTGCAACCAAAACGGCAATCTCAACGCAGTCCACTTTTTCAAGTCAAATTAGTATTTATCAATCGCACTGATACCCCCGATAGTACCCTGTCGGGATTAAGCTTCACCCCATTTGAAGCCTTTAAGGGAACAGCAAATTTCGATCTCGTGCTGTTTATCGAAGATGGTCCACAGTTTAGCCTCAATTGGATCTATCGCAGTGATCTGTTTGATCAGGCAACGATCAGCCGTTTTGCCGAACATTATCTGCTAATCCTTCAACACTACACACAACAACCCGACTGGCGGCTTAACCAGATTCCTATGCAACCAGAAAGGACGCGCATACCTATGGAACCCAAAAAAACCCTTGGACTCAACCGTTTCAAAAATATCAAGCCACAGACTGTAAGCCTTCCTGAAGGTGAACTTGTCTCACAACAACCACTTCGCGCCGATATGCTCTCGCCATGGCTAATTCAACCACAGCTTGAAAATATCGATCTCGCTGAATGGAGTGAATCCCACAAAGCCATGCTCCAAGAAAAACTCGATCAGCATGGGGCAATCCTCTTTCGGGGCTTCAGCATCGACAACGAAATTGTCTTTGAACGGTTTGCTCGCACTTTGTGTAGCGATCTCTTTAAAGAAAACGGCGAACACACGCCCGTCACCAAAACCGGTATCCAGACACCAGTATTCTATCCTGCCGACAAACAATTGCTCTGGCACAATGAAAATTCGTTTAATTACCAGTGGCCTGCAAAAATATTCTTCGCCTGCGCCACTCCGCCGAGCCAAGGTGGAGCAACCCCAATCGTTGATAGTCGCAGGGTCTATGCTCAGCTTGATCCTAGCTTGCGCGAGCGGTTTAAGCACAAACAAGTGATGTACATGCGAAATTATGGCGACGGCCTCGGGCTTGATTGGCGGACGGTTTTCCGAACTAGCGATAAAGCCGAGGTCGAGGCATTCTGCAATCAGAATCATATACTTTTTGAATGGAAAGCTGGTGATCGCCTAAGAACCCGCATGATTCGGCCCGCCGTGATTCGCCATCCACGCACTGGTGAGTTAACGTGGTTCAATCAAGCCCAACACTGGCATGTTGCTTGCCTTGATTCAGCCACCCGTGATTCGTTACTAGGATTATTTACCGAGGAAGATCTGCCGCGTCACTGCTATTACGGCGACGGCAGCTCAATCGAGGATTCTGCCATGGAAGAAATTCTTGGAGTCTACCGCGATTTGGAGATTAGCACTCCATGGCAGAAAGGTGATGTCATGCTGCTTGATAATACCTTGGTAGCGCATGGTCGCGATCCATATGTTGGTGAGCGCCGGATTCTGGTCGCGTTGGCAGAGATGACTAGCTACGCCGACTTGCCAGCATTGGAAGGTTGATACCTGAGTAACGATCGAAGCGGATCGACTGATCTCGCTCCGCTTTTTAGACAAACACTCCTATCTGCTGTTAATTGCCAATTGGTCCAAGTGTCTACTATCCAACGATAGTAGATTGGGTGTTTTGATCGATTGTGGATGGCTAGCTAGGTTCATTATGAGAGTCAAGGCGTTAGATCCTTGGGTGAGTGGTAACGCCAAGGAGCATCTACCTGGCGCTCAATGGGCACAACTTTCGTTATACCACTAGTGGAGGAACGCATGTCGGTTCAAACCCAAGGGTTTCGTCTTTCCCCGCAACAGGAGCAACAGTGGATTATCCAGCAGCAAGCGCCTGGATATGTGATGCAATCCGTGGTCCAGTTACCTCAAACATGGTCGACAGCGGGTCTGCAACAGGCTCTAGAGGCTACCATCCAACGCCATGAGGCTTTGCGTACTACATTTCGACGATTGCCGGGTATGGCAATTCCAATTCAGGTAATTGCGTCGGCAGCAACGCTCGATTGGCGAATTTGTGCAGCGCTGCAAACCCCAGATGATCTCACCCGTCTTTCGACTCAAGAGCGGGCAATGCGTTTTGATCTGAGCATGGGCCATTAGTACGAGCATGCCTATCTCGATACCATGATCACCTCGTGTTGATCGTGACCATCCCCGCTATTGCAGCAGACCGATGGAGTTTACAGGTTATCATTGAGGAGTTGATCGCAACCTATACTCAAACTGAGCTACCAGCAGCCGATGAAATAGCCCAATATCTGCAATTTTCAGAATGGCAATCTGAGGTACTACAAAATCAGGCTGAGCATAGCCCAGCATGGATTACTGAAGCGTTGCAAGCAACGATGATTCGTTTGCCGTTTGAGCAGCCTGCCATAACGCAGTTTACAGCACCAACGCAGACTGCCATGCTGCTGCTGCCTAACGAATTAAGCCGCTTGATTAGTCTAGCCGCCGACCGCTACGAAACCACGGCTGATCGTGTGTTCTTAGCAGCTTGGGCGACCTTATTCTGGCATCAAACCCAGCAATCAGCGCTTGATCTTGGGCTGATCATGCCATTCCGAGGCTACGATGAGCTACAAAGTCTGGTTGGTCCAGTCAGAAAAGTGCTGCCCATCCAGCTTGACTACGCTGGCGATTTTCGTTTTGAAGAATTGATTCAAGCATGGAATGGAATGCTTACTGATCGCGAGCAGTGGGCAGAGGGGTATAGTGACGCAGCACCAATTACCAATTGCGTTGGCTTTGAATATACAACGCTCCCTGAATTCCCCGCAGGCATAGGTGTAATTGAACAGACAGGACTGGATTATCCGTGGGCGATTAAACTAGACTGCCGTCAAACCCAAGGCAATTTTCAACTTGCCCTATCTGCCCAGCCAGAACGCTTTAGTGAAGCAGCATTGGTCTGCCTGCTTGAGCAACTCCAAACCATTCTTGCTGCTGGCTGCGCCAATCCTGAGCATCAAATCGCCCGTATCCCGTTGCTAGGCAATTGGCAACGTCAGCACTTAATCGACATCTGGAATCAGACTAGCCAGCCAATTTCGGATCTCCCGATCCATCGGCTGATCCAAGAACGAACGGCAATCCATCCTGATGCCATCGCTATCCAGTCGGCCAATCTGAGCTTGAGCTACGCCGAATTGGAGGCCAAATCGAATGCCCTCGCCCAGCATTTGATCGCATTGGGTATGGGGGCGGAGTCATTGGTTGCGGTGGCGCTGGATCGATCACCAAGCATACTCATTGCCATCTTGGCAATCCTAAAGGCTGGTGGAGCCTATGTACCGATTGATCTCGGCGCACCTGTCGAGCGCACAAAAGCTATCCTTGCTAAGGCTGCGATGGTGGCATTAGTAACTGAGCATCGCTATAGAGATCGCTTTCCAACCAACCTATCCACAGTTCTGCTCGATCAGCTAGTGATCGAGGAATCTAGCACAACGCTGTTGAACCAAGCGGTTCACATGGATCAGGTTTGCTATGTTATCCATACCTCTGGCTCGACTGGCGAGCCAAAAGGAGTGATGGTAACGCATCGCGGCCTGATCAATTATCTGACTTGGGCTGGTACCGCCTATGCTGCCACAGGCCATGGAGCACCTGTTCATTCGCCGCTTGGTTTTGATCTTACGGTAACATCGCTATTTTTACCCTTGCTTTTAGGTCAAACGATCACCATGCTGGATGAGCAATCAGGGATTGAAGCACTTGGGAACGAGCTGCAAACCAAACCAGGTTTCAGTTTTATAAAGCTCACTCCAGCCCATCTTGAAATCCTTAATCATACCCTGCCACCAGCTGCCTTAGCAGCTGCGGCCCATGGTCTTGTTGTAGGTGGAGAAGCATTACGCAGCGAGATCTTAACAAACTGGGTTGAATCAGCCCCGGCACTTTGGATCGTGAACGAGTATGGCCCAACTGAGACCGTAGTTGGCTGCTGCACCTATACTGTGCAGGGCAACATGCCGGCTGGGGTGGTTGTGCCGATTGGTCGACCCATCGCCAATACGAGGCTTTATGTCCTTGATCCGAATGGCGAATTGGTTCCGGTCGGGATTCCGGGTGAGTTGTACATCGGCGGGGTCGGGGTTGCCCGTGGCTATCTCCAACGGCCAGATCTCACAGCTGAGCGTTTTGTTCCCGACCCTTGGAATAGCGAACCCAGCGCCCGAATGTACCGTACTGGCGATCTAGTGCGTTATGCGCCTGACGGAAATCTAGAATTTTTGGGTCGGAATGATCAGCAAGTTAAAATTCGCGGATTTCGGGTTGAGTTAGGTGAGATCGAAACGCAACTGAAAGCCCACATCGATGTGCGCGACGCAGTTGCGGCCTTGCAGTTGATCGATAATCAACCTCGTTTAGTGGCATATTATGTGGCTCATTCGGGGCGGATACTCCAATCCAACGAGTTGTCGCGGTTTTTGCAGCAACAACTCCCAGAGCACATGATCCCATCAGTATTTATTGAGTTAAGCTCCATACCACTGACAAAAAATGGCAAAGTTGATCGCAACGCATTGCCAATCCCCAGCAGCGAGCCGGTGCGAGCACCCTATCTATCGCCCCGAACCAATCCTGAAAAAATCCTAGCTGAGGTTTGGGCACAGGTCTTGGGGATCGATCAAATTGGGATTCACGATAGCTTCTTCAACCTTGGTGGCGACTCAATTTTGGGAGTGCAAGTCGTCGCTCGTGCCCGACGAGCAGGTCTTCGCATTACGCCAAAGCAATTATTCGATTATCAAACTCTTGCTGAATTAGCCGCAGTCGCGAACACAAGCCAAACCCTGCTTAGCGAAAATACCCCAGTTATAGGTGAGGTCGCATTAGGTCCAATTCAGCAGTGGTTTTTCGACCAGCAGATTGTGGCACGCCAGCATTGGAATCAATCGATCCTGTTAGAACTTGATTCCAGCCTAGCCGTAGAGCAGATTGCTCAAAGCATTTTAGCATTGCAAGAACACCACGATATGCTGCGGCTCGCTTTGAGCAAACTCCGTCAGGCTGGCGACAATGGATTGTACCTCCAAGCGAAAGTTCAGACTTGCAGGTTATCGATCTGCATGCTACTAATCGGGAAGCTTTTGCAGCAGCCTTACTAGAACATAGTATGCAAATTCAGACCAGCCTTGAGTTCAGCAATGGCCCGCTTTTGCAGGCTGTGTATTATCTTGGCGGACGTGATCATCCAGCGCATTTGCTAATCGTTGCGCATCATCTACTTGTCGATGGAGTTTCGTGGCGGATTTTGCTAGAAGATATGCAAACAGCCTGCGCCCAATTGCTTCAAGGCCATCCCATTCAGCTTGCACCAAGAACCGACGCATTTAAAACATGGAGCGAAATGGTTCGATTATCTGCCACTGAACTGGCCGTTCAAGCCGCTGTATGGCAACGTCAGCCATTTGAGCAATGGTTTCCTCTGCCGCGTGATACAAATTATGCTGGCACGGGCGACGTTGGTGACACCCATGTTGTTACGAGTATGCTTGATCAGGCCACAACAACAGCCCTCTTACGCGAACTTCCCGCGCGTTTTCGTGCCAGTATTAACCAACTCTTATTGACAGCCTTGGTTGCAGCACTCTCGCAATGGACTGGGCGACGATCCGCCCTGATTGAAATGGAAAGTTATGGGCGGGGACAAACCCAACTTGATCTCTCGCGGACGGTTGGTTGGTTTACTGCGCTTTATCCGGTAGCCTTGGTTGCGCCTGACCATGGCGATTTAATTCAATCGCTACAGGCAATCAAAGCACAACTTCGGAGCCTCGAACACCACGCAGCCAATTTTGGTACGCTGCGTTATGTGGTACAAGCCCCTGAAGTACAAAAACTTCCTACACCTGAGATTGCCTTTAACTATCTTGGCCAGTTTGATCAATTACTTGATCAGGCGACGCTCTTCAAAGTAGCCTCAACTCCTATCGGGCCAAATACCGACCCACGTAGTCAACGCAGCCACCTGCTTGAGCTAACTGGCTTAGTCGTAGCTGGCCAGCTACAGATTGAATGGGCTTTTTCGCCACAGATCCACCATCATGAGACGATCAAGACCTTGGCAGATCAATTTAACCAGGCGCTACGGATATTGGTTAAGAGTGCCAGCAGTAATCAAACCACCCGCTACTCGTCGGTTGATTTTCCTCACATCCAAGCTACGCCAGATCAAATCGCAGCCTTGACTAATGGGCAACAGGTTGCTGATATGTATCCCTTAACTGCGACACAAATTCAAATGGGTAGGGAACTCCAACAGCCTGGAAACTGGGCATATTGTAACCAAATGCGTTGGCGCTTTCAGGGCCAGTTCGACCCAAATCGTTTTGAGCAAGCTTGCCGCCATGTGTCCATCCAACATCCGGCCTTGCGCACGACAATAGCCCAGCTATCAAATCTCCCAGCTGTGCAAATTGTCGCGAATACACCCGCTATCGCATTCACTACGAAAGATTGGCGTAATCAAACCGAGGTACAACAACACCAAGCCCTCCAAACCTGTTATGAACAAGAGCGCATCCAAGGATTCTCGCTTCAAGCACCCTTGTGGCGCGTTCAAGTGATTCAGTTGGCAAGTGATGACTATGCTTTGATTTGGACACACCATCACATCATGCTTGATGGTTGGAGTATGGCGATCGTTTTACGAGATGTTTTTGCGGCTTATGAGGCTCTGGCGAGCAATCTAACTCCAACATTGCCACCAGCGCTACCATTTGGCACATTTCTGGAATGGTGGTCAGCGCAACGCTGGGATAGTGCCAGATCATTTTGGCAATTAATGTTGGAAGGTTTCACCCCTCCAGAGCCATTGCCTCAAATCCGCAGCCTGCCAGAAGCCGAGCGCTATGGCGAGATTATCCATCAACTCCCCATAACCCTTAGCGAACGGCTACGGCAGCTGGCCCGCCAACAGCGCCTGACGCTCAACACAATCATCCAAGGATGCTGGGGGCTGGTACTGCGGCAGTTGTATCAGCATTCCGATTTGTTGGTAGGGGTTACCTTGTCGGGCCGCTCACCAGAACTCGAAGGAATCGAAACTTGTGTTGGATTGCTGATCAACACCCTCCCAATCCGATTGCAAATCGACCCGCAACGGCGGCTTTTAGAATGGCTAAACAATATTCAAGATCAGCTCGTGAGCATCCGCGAATATGAAACCTTACCGATTGAAAAGCTCACCGAATGGGGTATTCAAAAAGATCCAACTCAGTTTGAAAGCATTGTACGTTTTGAAAATTATCCAACTGACCAAAAGCTCAATCAAGCGCAGCTTGGATTAGAGGTTACAGATTTCACCAGCATTGATCGCTGGCCGTATCCGCTCTGTCTAATCGCTAAACCCGGTGAGGTGATAGAACTAGAGTTAAGCTTCTGGCAAACCCATATCGATCTAACCCAAGCCACAGCATTGCTAACCACAATGGAACACTTGCTCGAAGGGTTGGTAAATCAACCAAGCCAAACCCTTAGCGAATTACTTGGCTGATGCGGATGCCATAGTTGTTGGAAGTCCCCCTGCTTAGGGGCTAAACAGGGGACTTCCAGCCATCAATCGCGAGGCGGCTGAGGCTTACAATTGCTGTTCACGTACAGCTAATGGCAACGATTCGATCAGTCACTGTAATGGTCAAATAAGGGCAGAATGCCTATTCGGCGAAAAACGGCCCTATAATTAATAAAAGTAAAAAATAGATTAATCCATGCTCGCAGGAGCAGTATCTTCCGCTGATACGCCGCCGAACTGGGCAGCACACGCGCAATTAACGGTCATGTTCACCATATGCTTCCCTCGTATCAGGCGTATTGTGTCTCCAACCATGGCGCAAAAATCACGGATGCACAGGAGTCCACACGATTTCTACGACCGATACTGCGTAGTATCCGTTGTTGCCGCGTATTTCTCTGCTGAAAAGGATTGGATTTTAATGCTAGGGCCGTTTTTCGCCGAATGGACATGATACTGATTGCAGTTTGGGTGGTTTGTCAAGAAGTGTGCAAAATCAAATCTAGCCAGGCATGCGAATTTTACGAAGCTAGAGCGTCCGAACGACCGCATAAAACAGCAATAAACAACTGCCTTCATTCCGAAAGGCCGTCGCCATTTTTTTGCTCCGCTTCTTGACCTCCTCGAACGTGCGTTCAATAATGTTTGATGTGCGAATGGTCACCCAATGCCCCTCAGGATAGGCATAAAAGGTCAAACACGCCTCCCAATCCCGTTGCATACAACGGATCGCCGACCGGTACTGACGCTCGTACTTGGCCATAAACGCCGCTGCCGCTTGGTCAGCCTGCGCCCGGTCGGGCTGATAGCAGATCACCCGCAGCTTCGCATGCAGCGCAGCGCGGTATTTTTCGGGAATGTGGCTTTCAATGTTGCTCATCTTGTGGACGACACAGCGCTGGCGCTGGGACGTGGGAAATTTGGCCGCAATCGCGTTCAGCATCGCCTGATGTCCATCGGTAATCCACACATCAACCGTTTCCACCCCACGCTCCTTGATATCCGCCAGCAGGTTTTCACGCTCGCCCGTCGTGAAGGCAATGACCGCACGCTGGACATCGGGGGTGATCCCAATCAGCGCCAAAATCGGCATTTTCTGGCCTTGGCCGTTATAGATGACACTGAAATAGGTGCCATCGGCGAAGGCATAGCAGTACCGTGGCGGTAACGGACGCGCTTGCCAAGCCTGAAACTCGTCGTCAAGGGTATGAAACACCCGCGAGACCGTTGAGGGGCTGGGCGCGTTACCCATCAAGTGCGCGACCACCGTGCCAACGGCGGTTTGGCTCACGCCGCCGACAAACATATCCTGCATCATGGTATCCACGTCGTGCATGCGGCGCTGGTAGCGGTCAAACAGCTGGGTGCGAAAGCCGCCACGGGTGCGCGGGACGGGCAAATCGTCGATCACGCCAGCGGTCGTGCCAAGCGTGCGCGAGCGATGTCCGGCGCGATGGTCACGCCGCTCGTCGGTGCGTTCATAGGGCTGCGCACCGATGAAGGCGGCCACTTCCTCTTCCAAAATGTCGATAAAGGTGGCGCGAATTGCCTGCCGAATCTGCTGCTGCACCAGCTGTTGGAAGGTGGCCTGGGCCTCAGCTTGACCGAGCATGGGTGACTGGGTATGCTTCTTGATGGGATTCATGGTGGTCCGTTCCTTGGGTGTGTGGTAACTCCATGTATAGTCCACCTGGCTCTCGTTAATTTTGCACCACGTTCGTTATACCACCGGCAGGCAGTTTGCTTTGCTGGCAGCGCTGCTTGACAGGTTTGCTATAGTGATGGGCTAGGGAGAAACTGTTAACCGCTCCTCGCATGCTATCGGCTGATAGACCCTAGCGCGAGTTAACTATCTTGGAGAGTGTCTTTGAATCTCGATCAACTACTGGCTGAATTCGAACAATTAAGCTATGCGCAACGCATCAAACGGATGGTTGGGCTAGGTCAACAGGCGAGCAATAATCCGCAAATTGGCCAATTAATTGCGCAATTAGCCCAAAGCAATAGCATTTACCAGCGCCGTTTGGCTTTGTGGAGTTGCTACGGCAGCCGCGATAGCAGCTTGATTCGGCGTTTTATCGAAGATCCAGCGCAATCATTGATTCACTTAGCTATCAAGTTAATCGTTGTTTATGGCAATGATGCCGATGTAGCAGCAAGTTTGAGCCAATTAGCCCAACCATTCTGGCGTAAAACCCTCAAATTATTAGCGCAACAGCGGCGCTTCAAACTTGTTGACGCATTTTTAGCCACGCTAGAGCCGCAACAGTTGCCGCCTTACCAGTTATTTGGCTCGGAACAGTATTACAGCGAGCATCAACAAACCATTATCAATAAACTTAAACCAGGCAGCATGGAGTCAATTTGCTCGCTTCAAGCCGCGCGAATGTGCCGATGCAGTCCAACATATTTTGGAAAATGAAGCACATAACATTTGGCATAAGCAAAATATTTTCAACCAAGCCATACCAGACCTCGCAACCTATGACCCTGATCGAGCGCTCGCGCTGCTGCAAACAGCCTTAAATCAACAAATATCTTTAGCACGCATGCAGTTGCAAGAGTTAACCTATCGGCGACCACAAGCCATTGGCGATTTGATCATTCAGCAGCAACAAGCAGCCTCGATTAACTGGGGCAAATTAGTCAGCAAATTGCATTTCAGAACAAGTATTACGCCTCGCTGAGCTGAATCTGCTGCCACGACCAGGCTTATGGCTGCACAAAACTCCCATCGCCTATCGATCAGCGTTGTACGCCGCCCATCATCGCCAATGGTACAACGATCAATTGCTGATCCCAGAAGATGGCGTCTGGCAAGCACTGCCAAGCAATGAGCGTTGGCATGAAGCCCGGCGCATGCAACAATTACCAAGTTTGGTCACAAATATTCAACAAAGGATTCGCTATGCTGCCTATTTGCCATGGGATGAAGCATGGCAAGCCTTGCAACCAGCGCTCAAACATAACGAGGCTGAGTTTCGCGGTGAAGCACTTGCTTCGTTAATCAAAATCGTGCGTTATCAGCCAGACTATGCCCAAACCAGCTTGGATTTAGTCAACGATCGGCGCAACGAGCAAGATCCCGTGCGGGTACAAATGCTGACCGCATTGAGCGATCTGCCGGCGCGGCGTTGGCAGGCAGAGCATCTGGCCAGCATTGAGCAGATTATTCGTGGTAGCCTCAATGCCCGCGATTGCTCCGATACCAGCATTCGCTTATTACAACGCTGGCTGAGCAAATTGCTCGAAGTTCATCCCCAAGCAAGCATTGGATTAATTAGCCAGATTAGCCGCGAACGAGGCAAGCTTTTTGTGCAACGCCATGGTCGCGAACTCAACGCCAGCGAAGCGCAAGCTTTGTGCGCTGCACTCTTGCCAATTATGCAATCATGGCAGCGCCGCCAACAAGCAGAAGATATTCTCAGCATTATCAATTTTGTTGGGCGCGCGATTAACGCTGTACCCGAATTATTGACCATGCTTGAGCAAATTGCCGATGAACCGATTGATTGGGCTGCCATGCGAGCGATCTATGTGCTGCATCGCTATGCCCGTCCAATGTTTAATCAAGTCGTGCCACGGATTTTGGCCCACGACCGAAGCTGGATTACCCAAGAGCTAGTACACAACTTTGTGCATACCAAACGCCAAGATCTGCTGACCCCATTTTTGCCTGCCCAACGCTATCAAGGCAAATTTAGCACCGGCGATGCGGCCTATATTTTGCCAATTCAGCGTGGGTTTGAGCGCTGGACTACCACGCAACAACAGATTTTTGCCGAAGCCGTCAGCACCCAAACCGAGCAAGAAGACCTGCAACACCCAGATTTAGTCGAATATGCTCAGCGTTTGGCCTACCTCAGCGAGGTTGCACCCACCCGCCTGATTGAGTTGGCCCAACTTGACGCGCCAATTGAGTTGCTACGCGATAAAGCACTTGAAGCATTAAGTCGCCGCGAAACCGGCGATGGTGTTGCGACGCTGATCGAAGCCTTGGATGATGCCCGGGCACGAGTAGCAATTTATGCCTTGCGCCGCGTGTTATTGCGTATGCCAACCAGCCAAGCCTTAGCAATTTTGCGCAACGTGCCAAGCAGCAAAATAACCGTCGCCAAAGAAACCATCCGCTTAATCGGCGATCTCAAAAATCAAGCCGCCTACCAAGAATTATTGCGCTGGAATGGGCTGCAATTGCATCGCGATGTGCAGATTGCCCTGGTGCATGCGCTTAACAACTATCTTGAGCAACCAGAAACTTGGCAGATCTTTGAACGCCTGCTCAGCCATGAAGAGCCAACCGTGGTCAAAAGTCTAACCACAATTTCGCTCGCAGGCCAACCACTAGCCATGCACCAACCCGTGCTGCGGTTATTAGCCGCCTTAGTGGAACACCCTAATCTTGAAGTGCGTCAAGCGGCAGTAACGAGATGTTACCACTTTCGCGGCACCGACCCGCAGCGAATTTTGGTTGAACCATTGACCAAAACGCTCACTTCAGGCATTGAGAAACTACGAGATTTAGCAGTTTCGGCCATTATTAATAGCTATGCAATCAATAATATTGAGGTTATTGCTAGAATTGTGCGCGCTAACTTGGCAAATCGGCTCGTTATCAACCACATCGTTAGTTCACTCGATAGACAGGTGCGAATCTCGCCAATGTACCATCCAGTAGCGCACGCAGTGATTAACGAATTAGCTCGTGACCGTTTCACCACTCATTTGCAAATTCAATTGGCGGGCCATTGCTACAGCGAGCAACAATGGTTTGATTTCGTTCAGCAATTGCATCAACAAAGCTCGCTGAATATTAATAACTTTCGAGCAATATTAGAAGTCGTTGAAACAGTCGAAAATCGTATTTGGCTCACCCAGCCTGAGCAACTCGAAACATTCTTCTATCCATCCAACGATGCCTATTTGCGGCGAATTGGCTTGGCCGCCTTTGGCTTCAAAACCAAACGACGTGGCTGGTATCCCGCCGATTATCAACGCCTCGCCGAATATCAGGCCGATCCCACTGAACTAGTTGCAGTGCCCGCTGAATTTATCTTCGCACCCCAAGCCGAAGCATCGGATGAGCTTAAATAATCGAACCCCTCACCCCCCCACCCCCTCGCCCACGCAGCGGGCGAGGGGGTGCACCACTGCATTGCCGATAGATCACTGCAACACCACCGTGTTAAAGCCCATCGGATGGGCGAGGGGTTCAGCCGTTGAGTACCCATAACTCATGGCACACCCACGACGTTAAAGCCCATCGGACGGGAGAGGGGTTGGGGTGAGGGGACATTTGGTAACTACTCAACCATATGCCTTGCCAGATCGGGAGATCACACCATGCCACGCATGTATCAGTATATTGGCCCTGTCGAACTGAGCCAAATGCCGCATCCATTGCCAATCCGGCATCAAATTAGGCATCCTGCTGATCTCTATGCGTGGATTGAATTACAACCAGCCAGCTCACCTAAGCATGAGCAGCTCACCGCCACGTTTATCATCGATCAAGCAGCGCAGCTTTGGCTTGCCGATCAGCGCTCTGAACATGTGGCATGTGCCCGTGGCGCTGCGGTTTTGGCCGCTGGCGAGATCAGCTTTGTGCTTGAAGCAAAGCAATTAGCCCTGTGTGCGTTAACCAATCAATCGACTGGCTATTGCCCAGAGCCAGCTTCATGGGCAGTCGTTCAGCAAGTGCTCGATCGAATCGGGCTGCCGCATGCGGGTGGTTGGGCAACCAGTTACGATTTTCGCCGCTGCCCAGGTTGTGGAATGCTCAATTTAATCAAAGAACACTGGTTTTTCTGTGCTGTCTGCGATCAGCAACTCCCGCTCAAATGGAATTGTTGAAGCCTGATTAAGCCTTCGTAGCCGCTTCAAGATAGGCGTTTTTGAGCGCTACGTAGTTTTCGGCGGTGCGGCGAATTCGCTCAAGCTGAGCAGCATCGAGCGGACGCACTTTGCCTGGGATGCCCAAAACCAGCGAATTTGGCGGTATGATCATGCCTTCAGTAACCAAAGCACGAGCGCCAATTAACGAGCCAGGCCCAATCTGAGCATGGTTCAAAATCACCGCGCCCATGCCAATCAGCACATCATCGCCAACCGTACAGCCATGGACAATTGCACCATGGCCAATGCTCACGCCCGCACCGATGGTCAGCCATGCATCAGGGTCGGCATGTAAAATCGAGCCATCTTGGATATTGCAGCGTGCGCCAATCCGAATCAGGCCTTTATCGCCACGAATAACTGTCATCGGCCAGACACTGACATCACTGGCCAATTCGACAGCGCCACAGACCAAGGCTTGAGGCGCAATATACACGCCTTCGGCGCGCGAAACACAATCGCTGACGCAAGGAAATTGATATTCCACCAGCGCTCCTCTAGGCTAAAATATGCCCGCGTAGAATCGTCAGCGCCTCGCCACCAATCCGTGAGCTACTAATTTGTGCTTCTTGATCAAATCCGATCGCAACTTCGACCCGACCTGGCCGGCCCATCGCATCGCCTTGTTCGGCCCGATAATGTACCAAATTGCTGCCATCGGCTTGGGCAATTGCCCCAACGCCAACCAATAATGCCCCTAATGGCCCTTGGGCTGAGCCAGTAACGGGATCTTCGTCGATGCCAATCACGGGAGCAAAAAAGCGCACATGCACAGCACTTTCAGCATCAAGCCCTTCGAGGCAGTAGAGGGTCAAGGCAGTTAATTGATGGCTCTGGCACAAAAAACGCACATCATTAATGTTCGGCTTAATGGCCAAAAGATTTGCCAGATTATGACAACCAATATAGCCATAATCACCGCCGCGCGTTGGCGGAATATCGCTGCGAATATCGGCCTCATCCAAGCCGAGTGCAGCAGCCAAAGCCACAATTTGCAGCTCAAGTGGCTCAAATTCCGGCACAGGAATATCCAGCCAAACTTTGCATGCCGAGCTTGTGCTTTCTTGCAGCTCGACCGCCAAAATACCGGCGGCGGTTTCAATTCGATAGCGCCCGGGGATTGCTAAATGGCCGCGTTCGGCCATAGCATGGCAGGCCGCCACGGTGGCATGGCCACACAATGGCACTTCGACCGTTGGGGTAAACCAACGCAATTGCAAATCGGCTTGACTACTCGGCAGCACAAACGCCGTCTCAGAAACATTCATCTCGCGGGCTAAACGTTGCATTACCACCGGATCAAGCCCAGCAGTATCGAGCAACACCGCCGCTGAATTACCAGTAAACGGAACCCGAGCGAACGCATCAACTTGGACAATTTCGCGCCAGCGTGGCATAGAACGATCCTCAAACTAGGATTAATCTAGCTCCATTCTAGCACGATGCACCGGAGATGGTGAGGCTTAGCTCAGCTTGCGTAGCCGAAAAGCCCCATCAACCAAGCCAACCAGCATCCAAATCAGCGTACCACCAACTAATTGAAGACTCGAATAGCCCAATATAAAGCCAAGCCCAAGCAAGCCAAGCCCAATTGCAACGTGAAGATAAACCCGGCGTGTTTGATAATCAACTAGATTATTCGTCAAACGCTTGGTCAGCCAAAGCATGCCAATTGCCGCCACCAAGCCCAAAACCCCATAGATTTGATGGATTTGGATGCTGGGATAAACCAACATCAGGGTTAGGCCAAAGGTTGTGGCATTCAGCATACGAGCCAACAGCATGCTCAAACGGTGGTTGTTTTGGGAATGAATCAGCCTCATTGTTAATCTCCTCAATCAAATAATCTGTACAAATTTGGTACAGTCTAGCACAAGCGAGCCGCAATTTGAATGCTATTTCCATAGCATAGTTCATTGGGTTAGCAACAGCAGCGTTCCCTCACCCCAACCCCTCGCCTGTCCGACGGGAGAAGAAGCTTAAGGTTTGGTCAGGGTAGGTTGGCTTCCAAGGCTCGGGCGGTAAGATCCCCTCACCCCAACCCCGCTCTCATCGGATGGGCGAGGGGCTTAACACCGTAGTATGCCTGTGATTCATAAACAATACATCGGTGCTCCCCCTCGCCCGCGTTTTCGTGGGCGAGGGGGCTGGGGGGGAGGGAACAATTCGCAATGCTTCATTACCTAAACCACGCTCTATAAAAGCTAGATTTGCTAAAAAGTAGAGTAAAATCACTCGTTAAGGGCTAGATTGCCAATTAATTGACATTCAACCCCACCATGGTATCATGATATCGTTACCGGTATCGTTTCCAGAAATATTAATTTACCGCTTGAGGTATTGCTGTGGGTTCAAAACAATCAACAGTCACCATTCACGATGTTGCGAAGGCAGCGGGGGTTTCGGTAAGCACGGCTTCACGGGTGCTTAATAATAAAGATGATGTTTCACCAGCGACCTATAAAAAAGTGCGTCAAGTTATTGACGACTTGAATTATACCGCGAGTTTAGCCGCCAAAAGCATGCGCAGCCGGACTACCAACGTGATTGGCTTGTTGGTTCCTGAACTGATCGAGGTCTATTATCACGAGGTTATCAAGGGTGTTGGCGCAGCAATCGAAAATTCAGGCTACGATTTATTGATCTATACCAGCGGCAGCCCGACGCGCAACAAACGAGCCTCATGGGAACGTGAACATGTCGCATTATTGAGTAGCGGCTTGACTGATGGCTGTATTATCGTCTCGCCATCAGCCCCAACCTTTCAAGCCCATGCCAAAATTGTGGTAATCGATCCCCATGGGGCTGGGGCTGAAGTGCCATCAGTCGTTGCCACCAACCACGAAGGCGCAATCCAAGCAGTCGATTATTTGATCGGCCTTGGTCACCGCCGAATTGGCTTTATCCAAGGCCATCCATCGGCATGGAGCGCATTGCAACGCTTTGAAGGCTATAAGGACGGGCTAGCCAAAGCAGGTATCGAATTCGACGCTGCGTTGGTTTGCGAAGGCGATTTCACCTCGGCCTGTGGCAAAACAGCTACCTATCGCCTGATGAATCAGCCAAATCCGCCAACCGCGATCGTTGCCGCCAATGATCGCACCGCGATTGGCGTGCTCGAAGCCGCCAACGAGCTTAACCTCAACGTACCACACGATCTCTCGCTGATTGGCTTTGATAATATTCCCGAAACCATGCAAACCACGCCGCGCCTGACCACAATTGATCAATCGATTCGTGAGATGGGGTCGCTGGGCGTCCAACTGTTAATTGATATGCTGCAAGATCGCGATTCAAGCCAGCTCTTGCACACCGTACCAACCCGATTGGTTATTCGCGATTCGTGCCGCATGTACAAACAATAGCAGCCTACCAACTATTGTTGTTTGTGGATTTCACACTAGGCTAATTCCCCGCTGGCGCAGTTGTTCAACCACGGCTGCCAGCAATTTAAGCGGTTGCAGCCCACCAACAAACAAGACCTCATCCTCAAACATGGCAATCGGATACGGCCAGCCTTCCTCGGCAAAATACTCAACTTGGCTAGCATGCTCTGCTTGGATATCAGGATCATCAAGATCATAATAGTTCACGCTGACTTGCTCGCCAACCAAACGCGCTAATGAAAGCGCGACATTATCTGCAACCTTCAACGAAGGCATGCGCGGGCCTCAGCCATAGCCACAGCTAGCATCACTCGAATGCCCAAAAATGTCCAATCGATAGGTCAATGCTTGTGCTCCACAATCGCTATACCACCATAGCTTCGCTAAAAAGTATAGCAGATCTCGATCTGGGCATGATACAAAAACGGGGCAGCAATTGCCCCGTTTTGTCATGCGTAAGTTTAGCCGATCCTCGCTTAACTACTGCACTTGCCAGAGCGCTGGAACATTGGCAGGCTCCCAGCCAACCAATGACGTGTGAGCTTGCAAACAGCTATAGTTTTTGCCGGCATAACTAACTTTTGAACCTACTGCATAGGCCGTGTTGGGTTGCCAAGCAGGCGTGCCAGTGGTTGGCGTGGCGGTTGGGTTTGGAACATTGGTGGCGGTTGGGTTTGGAACATTGGTGGCGGTTGGGTTTGGAACATTGGTGGCGGTTGGGTTTGGTCGTGGCGTCGCGGTGGGATTTGGAACACTGGTAGCCGTAGGATTAGGCCGTGGCGTAGCCGTAGGACCATTGGCTGGAGTACCATAGGCTTCCAATTCGAACAATGAAACGCCCCATTCGGTGGCTTTGGCGGTGGTATAGACACGCAAATACCGACCAGTGCCATTAATACTCAGGTTATCAATCCCGCCATTGCCGCTGGTTGTGCTATAGAGCGTTTGCCAATTGTTGGCATCGCTGGAAACTTGCACTTGATAGCCGCTGGCGTAGGCTGCTTCCCAATTGAGAATCACCCGATTCAGCGCATAGCTGCTGCCAAGATCAACCTGCAACCATTGCGGATTGCTCCAAGCGCTCGACCAACGGGTTGTTGCATTACCATCGACGGCTAAGCTCGCGCCAAAGGTGCTGGCTTCGGTTGATGAAGCGCTGGCAGTGCGGCCACGGGCGATGTTGGTGCCATTTGGATTCGGGGTTGGGGTTGCGGTTGGGCCACTGTTACCAATCACCGTGTCGTAAATAGTGCTGACCAACGAGGTGCTATCGTTGGTATCTTGCGACATTTCCCAATACATAATTCCAGCAGCGCGGGTGAGCAGATATTGGGTTTTGCGGCGAATCGTTGGCTGACCATTGTAGCAACCATACACGCCATTGACCGTGGCGCAATCGCGATTGGCATTATCGCGGTTGGCGGCAACAGCTTGGGCATAGGTAAAGCTTTCGCCAGGCCGAGCATAAAACGGCACACCCAACACCGCTTTTGAGGCCGGCAAGCCGCGATTAAGCCAGAAGTTCAGGCGATTAACCGACCAATCGTAGTTGGCGTGTGGCTCGCCGCCATCATAGGCCATAATATTTAGCCAATCGACATAGCCAAACACATCGGCGGCAACGCCATCGGCAGCAGAACCATCGGAAACTACAGCGGCGGTTAGCAATTTACCCCGGCTGTGCATCGCCGTGGCAAGGCCACTCATCAAAGCCGAATAATTACCAGCCGAAGAAGCCTTCGGGTATTCCCAATCAATATCAACCCCATCAAGATTATATTGATTGACGAAGTTCACCATATTATTGATGAAGTTGCTGCGGGCGCTGGGGCTTGCGCCCAAGGCCTCAAACGTCGCATCAACCGAGCTACCGCTCCAGCCACCAACCGAAATAAACACCTTAACATTGTTGTTATGCGCCAAGGTTACCATCGATTGCAGCTTGCCTGGGTTATCCAAGCTGCGTAAGCTGCCATCAGCGTTGGCCAACAAAAAGGCATAATTGATGTGGGTGATTTTGCTATATTGGATGCTATTTACATCGCCTGCCCACGAAGGCATATAGCCAATACTCTTAAACCCGTTGGGCAAACTCGCTGCCCGCGCCGCCGGAATATGCCGCGCCTGAAGACTGAAAACCAAAAAGAGCAAACAAAAAATGCTTAGCATTGCAAAACGCCAACGTGCCATGAGACGATCCTCCTACAAATTTGGGCGTCAACTAGCTGCTTCGTAATTTCAATGAAATTACTTATCACCACCTTAGCATAGGCCAATCAAGGATGTCAAGCACTTTCTTAATAAAAATTTATTTATCAGCGTTAGTGGTTAGACACTTTTAATTGTTGCAGCAAGGTCAATAAGCCACCTAAGCCATCGGTTGGTGGCAGTTTGGCAATTGGGCTAAGCTGGAGCCAAGTTGCCCGAACTTGGTTAATTAAGCGTAGATCAAGCAGCTCGCCGCCATACCAAGCTTGCCAAACCAAGATTGCATAGGCTGAACGCAACACAGGCGCCCGCACTCGCACACTTAGCGGGCTATAGCGCGCTGGATGCAGATGCACCCGTTGTGACTCAAGCTCGCCCCAACGCAAAATCCATGCCTGAACCATCGTTTAGAGTTAACTGTTGATACTCGCCATTGCTCACCAGCCATTCAGCATAGTGCCTTGCATGCCCAATCCCACGCTGTTGCAATTGCTCAATCACTTGGCTATCGAGCAGCTTTAGGCTTAAATCACCAAGATACAAATCCATCTGTGAGTTGCCGATTTTTTGCAAGGCCGCCAGCAAACTTAGATGCTCGCCAAGCTTCAAGCTAGCCAAGGCTTGGAGTGACCAACGCGCATGATGTTTCCAGCAATTTAAACTGGTCTGAAGTGTCATCGTTCACCTATGCTATACTCAGCCAAATTTACTTTCTACGAGGATGTTCCATGCCACAATTTATCGATCTAAGCCATAGTGTAGAAGCTGGCATGATTACCTACAAGGGTATTCCCGCCCCGATTATCTGCGATTTTCTGAGCCGCGAGGCTTCGCGCAACAACTACGCCGAAGGCACCGAGTTTCATATTGGCAAAATTGAACTGGTTGCCAATACCGGAACTTATATTGATAGCCCGTTTCATCGCTTTGCCGATGGCAAGGATTTATCCGAATTAACATTAACCCAAATTGCTGAGCTTGAGGGCATTTTGATTCGGCATGATCTGGCAGCAAGCCGCGCGATCGAGGCTGAGGCCTTTGCTGGGCTTGATCTCAAAGGCAAGGCAGTCTTGATCAACACCAACTGGTCGCAGCACTGGCGTACAGACCAGTATTTCGAAGGCCATCCCTACTTAACAGCGGCGGCGGCAGAATATTTGGTACAAGCCCAAGCAACCTTAGTTGGCATCGATTCATACAATATTGATAACACTGATACTGGCACGCGGCCTGTGCACACCATCTTGTTAGGCAATAATATTCCAATCGTTGAGCATCTTTGTCAGCTTGAGCAATTGCCAAACAGTGGGTTTCATTTTTCGGCAGTGCCAGTTAAAATCAAACAGTTTGGTACATTTCCAGTTCGCGCCTACGCTCGGATTGATGGGTAGAGGATTAAGTAATGAGCGAGCAACCAGCCTACGATACACCCTTGCCATTATTTGTCTATGGCACGTTACGCACTGGCGAATACAATTGGAAAATTTATCTCGCAGGCAAAACCCGCAGCGAAACTCCGGCAATTGCCGATCAGCACCAGCTGTATGCCAACCAGTATCCCTATATGATTCCCGGCGAAGGCAAGGTTGTTGGCACCTTGGTCGAAATTGAGCCTGAGCTGTATCCAGCAGTGATGCGCGAGATCGATGAATTAGAGCAATTTAGCCCCACTGGCAATAGTTGGTATTTGCGGGTGGCACGTTATGTTGGGGTTGGCGAGCACCAAATTCTAGCCTGGATGTATTATGTCAGCGAACAGGTGACCCAAGATCTAACCAACGATCACCGAATTGCTGACGGCGATTGGGTGCGCTGGAATCAAGCGCAAACGGCAGAATAATGAAGCTTTCCTCAACCCCCTCTCCTCCTGAATGCGGGCGAGGGGGCGAGATTTTCTGTGGCTAAAATTAACTATCGTGTTTTTGTGGATCAATAATTGTGAGTTTCTCCTCCCTTCCGTCCCTCCGCTGGAGGGAGACGCAGGGGGCTTTAATCCCCTGCACCCCCTAATATTTGGTTTGTGGATTGTTACTGTCGTTGAATGACCCAAGCATGGTGACCTTCGCGTGCTTCGCGGTTACTCGACTCCCAATTCATAACCGCTGTGTTTAAACAGATCGAGCTTCAATCTATGCAAAAAAGGCCAGTTGCACTTAGCAACTGGCCTGAATTAAGCTCAAAACCTACGTTTTAGAGATTAACCTTGCCATGATCGCCAACATCGGGCCTTTCGCCGGTCACGAGGGCCGTTAAAAAGCCTTTCACTTGAACAAAGGTGCTATTGGGCGTATCCCAGTATTCGACAATGCTTGGTTCAACCTTGATCAAGACAATATTGGGGTCGTTTTCATCTTTAAACCACGCCTTGGCCAGCGGAGTCCACAATTCTTTGATTTTGGCCCGATCATCAACCAGTTGGGCTTTGCCGCTGATCGAGACATAGCGCGAATCATCAATATTCACAAAGGCAACATTGACTTGTTTATCGTGGTTTACTTCATCGATCTTGCCGCTATCACGGCTGGTCATAAACCACAAATCCCCATCAAATTCTTTTTCTTGCACGACCATTGGGCGGCTATGCAATGAATCATCTTGGGCAATCGTGGTTAACATGGCAATCTTAAAGCCTTTAAGTTGCTCGGCAACCTTGGCGATATTTTGATTAGCTGGGGTTTGCTGTTCCATTGAATCATCCTCCACATGATAATTTCTGCTAGCTCATAAGGCAAGAGCTATGCCAAGAAGCCTTGCTAATCCGTGGTATGATCAGATTGGAATATCAGCATATCTTGTCTGAGGAGGCTTCTGTGGAATATCGACGGCTGGGCAAAGCAGGCATGCGGGTTAGCACGGTATCGCTAGGAGCGTGGTTGACCTACGGCGGAAGCGTTGAAAGCGATTTGGCCGCCCAATGTTTGCGAGCAGCAATCGACAATGGCATTAATTTTATCGATGTTGCCGATGCATACGCTTATGGCGAAGCAGAAAAAGTCGTTGGCACCGTGATTCGCGATTATAAACGCGCCGATTTGGTGCTTTCTTCCAAACTGTATTGGCCCATGAGCAAGAACGTGAATGATCAAGGGCTGAGCCGCAAGCACATTATGGAATCAATCGATAAAACATTGCGCCATTTTGGCACTGATTATTTGGATATTTATTTCTGCCATCGTTTCGATGTCAACACGCCACTGGAAGAAACTGTGCGCGCAATGAGCGATTTGGTGCAAGCAGGCAAGGTGCTCTATTGGGGCACCAGCGTTTGGGAAGCCGAGCAAATTGAGCAAGCGGTGAGCATCGCCAAACAATATAATGCGTACTTGCCCCAAGTCGAACAGCCACGCTACAATATGCTCGATCGCCACATCGAGCCAGCAATCATCCCAACCTGTGAGCAACATGGCCTCGGCATTACGGTTTGGAGTCCTTTGGCCCAAGGCTTGTTAACTGGCAAATATAATGCTGGCGTGCCCGAAGGCAGCCGTGGCGCAACCACGAAATGGCTTGATCGCGAACTTAACGAAACCAATTTGGAAAAAGTGCGTCAATTAACCACAATTGCCGGCGATCTTGGCCTAACCATGAGCCAATTGGCCTTGGCTTGGGTTTTGCGCTTGCCCCAAATTAGCTCGGTGATTACGGGAGCAACCAAGCCCGAACATGTGCTCGATAACATCAAGGCTGGCGAAGTGCAGCTCAGTGACGATCTTCAAGCCCAAATTGAAGCGATTTTGGCCTAAAATAACGCTGCGCCACCAACTATTTCGTTGGTGGCGCAGTCTCAAACAACTTATTTCATTGTCCAGCTGCCACTGCCGCCAGTAACCGAGGCTGCGACTGCCAAGGCTGCCCCAGTAAAGTTACCAAGGTAGTCATTGCCGCGCCAAAATTGAATCGTTACTGCCCCACCAACCCCAGAAACAACCGTCACTTGGAAGCTGCAATCGCCAATTAATTGATTGGCTGGAACCCCGATATAAACACCGGCGCTGGTGCCGCCACCAAGCCCAATGCCCCACATCGTGCCGTAAAAATGAGTTTTTTGACCATTATCGAAGGTTAGATCGCAGGTACAAGTGCCATAAATGAAGGCAGTTGCAAAGGTTGCATTGCCAGTTGCCGTCGACGTTGAGCTTGAAGTTAATTGATTTGGTGCATTTTTATCAGCATTAGGAAAAGCTTGATTAAGTGATTCAATAGTAGCATCATATTGAGCTTTTGCAATCGCGGCATAATCAATTTGTTGTTGCGTTGTCATTATCATTCCTTTACTACACAAATTCTGATGTCGTTTGAACCGGTTCACAATTAAGACGTTTGAACCATGCTAATCCTGAATTATTTCAAAGCATTGATGAAAATTGAAGTACTAGCGCCGATCATAATCTGTCAAAGCTATTTTATGTAAAATTAATTACTAAACCAAAAAACCAGCCATGATCAAATGATCATGGCTGGCGCTCAGAACTTAAGCGTTATTGGAGCTTGCCGCGAAAACCAATTGGCCCTTCACCAGCGTAGACCAGTGTGCCATTGAGTGTTTGACCATCATCCTGCGAATCAACATCAAGATTAATCGCATTTTGATTATCACGCCCGCCAATCACCCACGTTCCACCTGGATGCCATGGCGCATCATCGCCGCCCCATTGATTTTCGACAGCATAATTATTGGTACTGGTACGCGTTGCGCGGAAGCCGATTGGGCCTTCGTTGCTGTAGGTCATGGTGCCAGTGAATGTTTCGCCATTATCGGTCGAGGCAATATTGATTGCCACAACATGTTGATTATCACGTGCGCCCAACACCCATGTACCGCCGGGATGCCATGGAGCATTATCGCCGCCCCACTGATTTTCAACCCAATATGCGCTCATCGATTGGCCTCCTAACTAAAATTTTATACCAACAGAGCATAGCTATCGTCATAATAAACAAGCTCAGGCAGCTATTGAAACTTCAAGTAATTGTTATGTTTAATCGACTGATTGCTGGCTCTGCCTATTAAACGTTATATGGCGATCAATCCTGAATAGTGTTAAGCCCTGATTTGCGGATAAAGAAAGATCAAGATGGCCATCAGCGGCAGTCCAAGCGCGAGCAACAGATTAATGCTTAATCGGCGCACCCGCCCTTCGGCAACGCGCCATTCAATGAAAACACTGCGCAAAAGAAGGCCAAGGCTATTACCAAAAAAGATCCAATAGCCCAATGGTGAATATCTATTGATGCAACCTACAATTCCCAAACCATAGATAATGCACAACCAGACCAAACCCGTGTAATGGGCTTTTTTTTCAGGCTGATGGAACAAACTTATACTCTTCCAACTCGCAAGAGCTCCAATGATTGGCCAAAAATATATAATCAGGAAAAGAAATAATAAACATATCCCAAGCACTGCTGAGCCAAACGATAAAAACGGCGCTCCAATTTTCAAAAATAATGCACCGACTACTAATACCAGAAGCATAAACCCACAAACAACCAAATATGAACTAAAGCGCTGCAACCACATAACCTAAACCTCACTAAGCAATCGGTTGAATTAATCAGAGCTTAGCCGCAGCGCGTTACACCGTTGTTACAGCGTTGAAGAGATTTAGCGCCTATTCGCCCAATTGAGCTACCAACTTTAAAACAAAATGACAACTGCTCTGCTTTATGGCTGGGTCATACCAACAGACCCGATCGACGAAACGAACTTCGGCTACGCGAAAAATGCCTTAACCGTTAGTGGCAGCACAAGCGCTAGCAACAGATTAATGCTTAATCGGCGAGCGCGGCCTTCGGCAACGCGCCATTCAATCAAGATACTGCGCAAGATCAGGCCAATGCTATTGCCCAAAAATACCCAATCGCCAAAGAGCGAATACTTACCGATTGAGCACAACAGCCCCACGCCATAGATAAAAAAGAGCAGGCCTAATCCCCAATAGTGCTGCTTTTTTTCTGGCTGATAGAATAATCCTACGCTCTGCCAACTAACAACAGCCCCAACAATTGGCCAAAGATACAAAAGCAGCAGCAGTGCTGCTCCACCGACAAATGGTAGCATTGGCACAATCACTAACAACATTGCACCAACGGGGATCATAATAATAATAAGCCCAACGATGATCACCAAGCCAAAAAAACGATGCAGCCCCATAAACCTAAACCCCACTAAGCAATCGGTTGAATTAACCAGAGCTTAGCCGTAGCGTGTTACACCGTTGTTACAGCGATGAATAGGCTTTTAAAGCGCTTGAATCAACTTCGTTCTTGACGAAAAACAGCCTTGTTTGGAGTTATAAATTAACAAATATCACAATTAATTAAAATTTTTAATGTATAATAGATAGGTATCCACTTCTACCCCTAGGAGGTTTGGCATGCCCGGAAAACGTTCATCGTTGGTGATCGTTGCAGCCTTGGTGGTCGCATTGTTGAGTAGCTTTGCCGCCGCCACTTTGGTAACTCCTACCGCCGCTTCGTCCGATGGCTTTTGGCACGATGTGCAGGAAAATCGCTTGGTGCAAAAGGGTGCGCGTCAAATTGTACCCACAGTTTATCGCACTGTAGCGCTCGATTTGGCTGGATTAAGCCAATATCTGGCCAAAGCGCCTTTAGAACAAGACCAATTTGTGACAAACTCGCTGTACACACTGCAATTGCCCTTGCCCGATGGCAAATTCGAGCAATTTCGGGTGGTCGAATCGCCAATTATGCAACCAGAACTTGCGGCGAAATTCCCTGAAATTCGCACCTATCTGATTGTTGGGGTGGATACGCCAAATCTTAGCGGGCGTTTGGATATTACGCCCACAGGCTTTCATGGCTTGATCTTGGGCGATCAAGGCCGCATTTTCATCGATCCTTACAGCGCTGGCGATAGCACAAATTACATTGTGTACGATAGCCGTAACTTTGTGCCAAGCAGCGAAAAATTGGCCGAGCGCCAACTCCAAGATTATGTCATCGATTTGCCATTGACCAACGAAGCCTTGCCAGAACGGCTAGCAGTTGGTGATAAATTGCGCACCTATCGCTTGGCGATGGCCGCGACTGGCGAATATACCGCCTTCCATGGCGGCACGGTTAGCGGAGCTTTGGCAGCAATCACCACCAGCGTCAACCGCGTCAACGCTGTTTATGAACGCGAAGTAGCAGTGCGCATGGTGTTGGTTGCCAACAACAGCAGCATCATTTACACCAACGCGAGCAGCGACCCCTACACCAATAACAATGGGGTAACGATGCTCAGCCAAAATCAAACCAACATCAAAAACGTGATTGGCAACACCAATTATGATATCGGCCACGTGTTCAGCACTGGCGGTGGCGGGGTTGCCTCGCTTGGTTCAGTCTGTTCGACCAACTACAAAGCCCAAGGTGTCACTGGCTCGTCGGCTCCGGTTGGCGATCCATTTGATATTGATTATGTCGCTCACGAAGTTGGCCACCAGTTTGGCGGCAATCACACCTTCAATGGCACAACTGGCAGTTGCGGTGGTGGCAATCGCGCCAGCAGCGCCGCCTACGAGCCAGGCAGCGGCTCAACAATTATGGCCTATGCTGGCATTTGTGGCGCTGAAAACTTGCAATCCAATAGTGATCCCTATTTCCATTCCAAGAGTTTGAATGAAATTACGACCTTTATCACCACTGGCGGCGGCGCAAGCTGTGGCACAGCAACCAACACTGGCAACACGGCTCCGGTGGCCAATGCTGGCGCAGATTACACGATTCCGCGCAGCACGCCATTTGAATTAACTGGCACTGGCAGCGATGCCAACGGCGATAGCTTGACCTATAACTGGGAACAATATAACTTGGGTGCGGCTGCGCCACCAAACACCGACAATGGCACGCGCCCAATCTTCCGCAGCTTCAACCCAAGCACCAATCCCAAACGCTCGTTCCCCAAATTGAGCGATATTTTGAATAATGTCAGTACGATTGGCGAATCGTTGCCAACCACCAATCGAACTCTAGCCTTCCGCTTGATTGTGCGTGATAATCGGGCTGGCGGCGGGAGCTATGCGATTGATACTGCTAACATTACGGTGAGCAGTGCCGCTGGCCCATTTGCAGTTACAGCTCCCAACACGGCAGTAACTTGGACGCGCAACAGCAGCCGCACAATTACCTGGAATGTTGCCAGCACCACGGCGGCACCAGTCAGTTGTGCCAATGTCGAAATTTTGTTCTCTAGCAATGGTGGCAGCAGCTTTAGCAGCCTCGTTGGCTCAACTCCTAATGATGGCAGCCAAGCAGTCACCATACCCAATACCGCAACCACGCAAGCCCGGATCAAAGTACGCTGTGCCAACAACGTCTTCTTTGATCTTTCCAATGTAAACTTTACTGTGAATTAGGAACACGGAGAGGTTATTCGTTCCCTCACCCCCCAGCCCCCTCGCCCGACTAGCGAGGCGAGGGGGAGCCACCCAGCAAAATACCGTGGTTCCACAGCTGTTCTTGGATGAACCACCAAACCAAACTCCCCTCGCCTGCACCATGGGAGAGGGGTTGGGGGTGAGGGGATTCAAATGATTATCGATTAATAATTACGCTTTTCATTTCTCTCCCCGCATCCCGCTACGTAGCCTTTCTGCCTTCAGCCTTTGCCTTTTGATTTAACATCGCTTAATTAATTGTATAATCAAGCTTGCTGTTTTGTGGAAAGGAATATCTATGCGTTTTGGTCGTTTATGGGTGATCATTATTGCAGTTGTCACGATTGCACTGATTAGTGTCATCACCGCAACCGCTATGGTTAGCCCCAGCGTTAGCTCAGCTGATGGATTATGGGTCAATGTTGATCAACAGGATATTCAACAAAAAGGCTCGCGTGAAATCATTCCCATGGTCTATCGCACGGTTGGCTTAGATCTTGAATTATTACAACAACACTTACGTCAAGTTCCGCAGGAAGCCCAAGTTAATGTAAAAAACTCAGGGCTGATTTTAGATTTACCGCTGCCGAATGGTCAATTTGGCAAATTCCGCGTGGTCGAATCGCCAATTATGGCCCCTGCATTGGCCGCCAAGTTTCCTGAAATTCGCACCTTCTTGGCTCAATCGGTTGATCAGCCAACAACCAGCGCTCGGCTTGATATCACGCCTCGTGGCTTTCACGCGCTAATTTTGAGCGAATCAGGCCGCTTCTTTATCGACCCATACAGCCGTAACGACACCACCAACTACATTGTGTACGATAGCCGCAATTTTGTGGCCGACCCAAGCAAGTTGGCCGAACGGACTGGCATCGATTACGAAGCAAATCTGTTGGATAACGCACCGTTGACCGTCCCTGAGCGCTATTCGATTGGCGAATCCTTGCGCACCTATCGCTTGGCGATGGCCGCGACTGGCGAATATACCGCCTTCCATGGTGGCACGGTCAGCGGTGCAATGGCAGCAATCGTCACCAGCATGAATCGGGTCAATGGCATCTACGAACGCGATCTGTCGGTGCGCATGCAATTGATCGCCAACAACGATCTGATTGTATATACCAATGCCAGTAGCGATCCCTACACCAATAATAGTGGCAGCACCATGCTCGGCCAAAATCAAACCAACTTGACCAACGTAATCGGTGCCGCCAATTATGATATTGGTCACGTGTTCAGCACAGGCGGCGGTGGGATTGCCTCATTACGCTCAGTTTGTTCAACCAGCAATAAAGCCCGTGGGGTCACCGGCTCTGGCTCGCCTGTTGGCGACGCGTTTGATATCGATTATGTTGCCCACGAAATTGGCCATCAATTTGGCGGTAACCACACCTTCAATGGCACAACCAGCAGTTGTGGTTCGAGCAATCGTTCAAGTGGGGCCGCCTACGAACCAGGCAGCGGCTCGACGATTATGGCCTACGCTGGCATTTGTGGCGCTGAAAACTTGCAACCAAACAGCGACTTCGACTTCCACGTCAAGAGCCTTGAAGAAATTTCAGCCTTCATCACGACTGGTGGCGGTGCAAGCTGTGGCACAACAACCAGCACTGGCAATACACCACCAGTCGCCAATGCTGGCAGCGATTACACGATTCCGGCCAACACGCCATTTGAATTGACGGCCAACGCGACCGATGCTGAAGACAATACGTTGACCTACGATTGGGAACAGTATGATTTGGGAGCAGCAGCGCCACCAAATACTGATAACGGCACCCGCCCAATCTTCCGCAGTTTCAACTCAACCGTGAGCAATGTGCGCACCTTGCCCAAACTCAGCGATATTTTGAACAATACCAGCACGATTGGCGAATCGTTGCCAACCACCAGCCGAACGCTGACCTTCCGCTTGACTGTGCGTGATAACCACCCGGGAGCTGGCGGTTATGGCTTGGATACAGCAGTGCTGACGGTCAATAATAGCGCTGGCCCATTCTTAGTAACTGCCCCAAATACGGCGATTGCTTGGACTGGTGCTGCCAACGAATCGGTAACATGGAATGTTGCCAATACCACCGCTGCGCCAATCAATTGTGCCAATGTTGATATTTTGCTCTCAACTGATGGTGGCACGAGCTTTAATGCCTTGGTCAGCAATACGGCCAACGATGGCAGCGAAACGGTGGTTTCACCAAACATCAATGCAACCGCTGCCCGGATCAAAGTGCGTTGTGCTGATAATATCTTCTTTGATATTTCAAACGCCAACTTTACGATCAACGGGGTTAATATCACGCCAACGCCAATCACGCCAACCGCGACGGCAACCGCGACCCCAACCCGCACGCCAACCGCAACCCCAGTAACGTTTACCCCAACCCCTAGCCAAACTGCGACTCCAACCGCAAGTGTTACCCCAACCGTCAGTGTTACTCCAACTGCAAGTGCAACACCGACCGTGAGCGTAACCCCAACCCCAGAGAATTATAGTGTTTACTTGCCAATCGCCAGCAAGCAAGAAACCAATTAACCATTAACCATCCAACTCCCCAATTATGCGTAGTAGTCTGCGTATAGTTGGGGAGTTTTTGTATGCCTGTTATTTGTTGGTTCCGGCGCGATTTACGCTTAACCGATCATCGCGCTTTGCACGCTGCGGTCGAGGCCAGTGCTGGCGAGGTTATTCCGGTTTTCATTTTGGATGACGCGATTCTGCACGATGGCTATGTTGGGGCTGCGTTGACTGGTGTGACCCTCGCTATGCTCCAAGCGCTCGATCACGATTTGCAGCAACGTGGTAGCCGGTTGATTGTGCGTCATGGTCAGCCGCTTGCCGAATTGCAACGCTTGGTAGGCGAAACTCAAGCCAGTGGCGTGTATTGGAATCGCGATTATTTGCCATATGCGATCAAGCGCGACACGGCAGTGAAACAGTGGCTGCGCCAAAACGATCTGCACGCGCATTCCTTCCACGATAGCGTTTTAGTCGAGCCAGAAGGCCTAAAAACCAAAGCTGAACAAAAGCCCTATCTGGTTTATGGCTCATATGTCAAGCGCTGGAGCGAATTGGCTTACACTCAGGCCGAGCAACTGGTGCCAGCCCCGCAACAATTGGTTGCGCCACCAAGCGATCTCGCCAGCTTGCCAATTCCAAGTTTGGCTGATTTGGGCTTTGCGTTGCAGCAAACGCTGCCTGCGGTTGGAGAGGGTGTGGCCCAACAACGCTTGGCTCAATTTTTTGATCGCCGCCGTAGTTTCTCGGTGTTGAAGTATGCCAACGCTCGCGAATTGCCCGCCGAAACCGCAACTTCGCGGCTTTCGGTCGATTTGCGCATGGGCAGTATTTCGATTCGCCAGTGTTTGCAACGCGCCATCGATCTGCTGACCGAGCCATTAACTGCTGAGCAACGCTACGGTGTCGATACTTGGATCAACGAATTGGCTTGGCGCGATTATTACACCCAATTGATCTACCACAATCCGCATATGCTCTACGGCTCGCTCGATCCGCGCTACGATCGGATCGAATGGCGCAACGATCCTGCTGAATTTGCCGCATGGCAACAAGGCCAAACTGGCTATCCAATTGTTGATGCTGGCCAGCGTCAACTCAACCAAACTGCCTGGATGCACAATCGGGTGCGTATGATCAGCGCCTCGTTTCTAATCAAAGATTTGCTGATCGATTGGCGTTGGGGCGAGCGCTATTTTATGCAGCAGTTGTGTGATGGCGACCCAACCGCCAATAATGGTGGCTGGCAGTGGGCAGCTGGTTCAAGTGGGCCATCAGCCCAACCCTATTTTCGCGTGTTCAACCCAATTGCCCAGAGCAAAAAACACGATCCACAAGGCGCGTATATTCGGCGCTTTGTGCCAGAACTAGCCAACGTGCCTGATCGCTACATTCACGAGCCTTGGACAATGCCGCGCAGTGTGCAAGAACATCTTGGCTGTGTAATTGGTCGCGAGTATCCAGCGCCAATTGTGGAGCATAGTTTTGCTCGCGATCGCGCACTGGCAGCCTATCGCGAAGCCTTGCACCAATCCGAGCAAGCGTAATTACTCAACCTAGCGTTGCCGCAAAAACTCCATATTGCCATCATCAAGCCTGCCAAGCCGCAGCATAAGCAAATCGAGCAGGTAGTTTTGGTAGAGCTTCCATGGGCGTTGGCGACCTTGGCGCGGCAGATGACTGATCACTCGTTGCACATAGCTTGACGTGAAATTGAGCGCTGGCTCGGTCGCCAGCGCTGGATTGAAATTCTTGGGCACGCAATAGGCATAGCCATGGCGATCCATATAATTCAACAAACGGCAAACATACATCGAGGTCAACTCGCATTTGAGCGTCCACGAAGCGTTGGTATAGCCAAAGGCCAAGGCCAGATTCGGCACATCGCTGAGCATCATGCCTTTGTAATTCAAGGTCGTGCCCAATTCAACCTTGCGGCCATCAACCAGCACTTCAATCCCGCTGAGCAAGCGCAAATTTAGGCCCGTTGCAGTCACAATTAGATCAGCTGCCACATGCTGGCCAGAGCTTAACTGAATGCCCGTGGGTGTGAAATGCTCAATCTGATCAGTCACAATGCTGGCTTGGCCCGATTTCAGGGCTTTGAAAAAATCAGCATCGGGCGCTAAACACAGCCGTTGATCCCATGGGTTATAGTTTGGGTTGAAGTGAATATTGGCATCGTAGCTATCACCAAGCTCTTGCTGGGCCAGCTTGATCAAAGCGCGTTTGGCAAGCTGCGGCCAGCTGCGCATCAACAGGTAATAGAAAATACTTTGGATAATCGCCCGCCAGCGAATCAGCTGAAAAGCCAATTTGCTCGGCAACCAACGCCGAATCTGCTCGGCACTTTGATCATGAGCGGGCTGGGACACCACATAGCTGGGCGAGCGTTGCAGCATGGTCACATGCGCCGCTTGATCGGCCATTGCTGGCACCAAGGTAATGGCCGTGGCTCCGCTGCCAATCACCACTACCTGCTGACCGCGATAATCGAGCTGTTGTGGCCAAGCTTGGGGATGCACCACCTGCCCTTGAAATTGGCTCAAGCTCGGCCATTCGGGGGTGTAGCCTTGGGTGTAATCGTAGTAGCCGCCGCACATGTAGAGAAAATTGCAGCGATAGTGAACAACATCGCCCTCAGCCAAGCGCTCAACCTCGACCGTCCACACCGCTTGCTCCGACGACCAACTAACCCTGTGCACCATCTGCTCAAAACGAATCTGCTGATCGATGCCATAGGTTTGGGCGGTTTCGCGAATATACTGCAAAATTGAGCCACCATCGGCAATCGCCTTGGAACTGTGCCATGGCCGAAAAGCATAGCCCAACGTGTACATATCCGAATCGGAGCGAATGCCGGGGTAGCGAAACAGATCCCATGTGCCGCCAATTGCTTTGCGGCCTTCTAAAATAGCATAGCGTTTGTGTGGGCAGCGGGTTTGCAAATAATAGGCTGCACTAATGCCCGATAAACCAGCCCCAACAATCAATACATCAAGATCCGTCGTTTGCATTGCCTACCTCATCAAACCAATAGCCAATTATACCAAGCGTTTGCAGAGCCTATTCAAGCCATGGAAAGCCCTCGGGATTGGCGTTGGCCCGCTCGATCAGGATTGCTAAATTATGGCTGCGCACCTGATCAAGAAATGGAAAATCGGCTGGGCCAACCGTAAGTTTGGCAATTGGCGCAACCTCATTCAGGCTAGCCCATTCCATAATTTGCAGCGTCATGCCACGCTTATATGTGGTTGGTTTGGCCACAAAGCCAGCGCGCGGCAGAATGTAAATTGTGCCATCCCGCCATGGCTGGCGCTGATGAGCTTGCTCGTCGATGGAGAAAAAATAATGCGGATCATCGAAACTTGCATCGGGATTGACGCTGCGAAAACAGGCATTCAGCAACGACACTTCATGCTGCTCACGATCAAGAATCGCATAAAAAATTGGCCAAATCCCATCCGAGGCAGCATACACCGCCCGCTGATTGCCAAACTCGACAATATCGCTGGCTTGGCGTGGCACAAGCGTCGCTAAATCTGGGTTGCCAGAGCCATGAAATAACACTGGCTTATGCTCAGCAAGGTACGCCAAAAATTGCCAACGCGGCGAATCGACAAGCGCAGTCAGATCAAGCGGATTAGTAGATTGCTCAATTTCATTCCAGACAGCCGCAAATTGAGTAATTTGGCTAGCCTCGGTTGGCAAGCTCGGGCGGCGGAGATAATACGTAGGCTGCATAAAGCTCCTTTGCAGATTGCGCTTGACTGATGGTTTCTTGGGTAGCGTCACAGCTCATGGTCAATGCACCCAGAAACTGGCTTGGGTTAATTATGCAACATTGTGTGGGCATAGCCCAGCAGTTCATAGTATGCATTTGCGTGCAAGCGTTGGCAATGCTGCTTTAACCATAGCGCTCAAGTTGTTGTTCGACCCATGGCATGCCATCAAGCAAAGTAAGTGCAAGCCCTGGGTACGCAGAATCAAGTGGGAGCACGATTGCACGCAATTCCCAAAGCTCATCTGCGGCAGCACAATTGCGCCAAGTAGTTTGAATAAGCTTAATACTTGCGGCCAATTGTTGGCGTTCAGCATAGTAAGCAACAATCTGCTGCAAGGATTCAACCCGTTTGCCCACTGAATCAAAGTTAGGCACAAGCCGATAAGCACTCAATGGGTCGTTAGTTTGCAACAAGGCTGACACTAAATATTCCAAGACAAAATCTTTTTCCTCCCAAGGCTCGCCAGTTGCAATCAGCACTTGAGCAAAGGCCAGATCACCACGTTTGGCATAGATCATGGCGCTCGTTTCAAGCCCCAAATCAGGTTCAATTTGGCTTATTTCGATAATCAGCGTTTGCAGCCCAACCCGATCGTCAACCTCTGCATAGCCATTAGCAACTTCTCTCAGCGCGCTGGCACGCTGCAATGGGACTGATATCCGTATTGCAAATTGATAAGCTTTAGCAAAAAACTCAGGATTCCCACGGACTGCATAGTGAGTACATGTCCCAGTTAAGTTATTAAACAGATCATCTGCATAGCTACTTGGTTTAATATCCTCGGCGAACCTCAGCAGCTCAGCCAAAAATGCTTGGGTATCTGCATCCGTAGCATGAGTAATATAGGCCATCGCAATGTAATGGTAAGCAACAACTTTTGGGCGCGATTCTATAACAATTGATTGAGCGATAGTATGCGCATAAGTTAACCAATCAATAAATTCAGGATAATCACCTTGTTTTGCGAAAGCTCTTGCAATCTCACAGAGCACTTCTACATATTGATATTCTTTTAGCCCTGGATATTGAATAGTTCTGATGGAATCCAATAATTCGCTGAAATAGTGATTGGAACCATAGTGAATTTGGGTCAGTGCCAGCTCTTTAATATGTTTGAGCCTGTAGATTGGATCAGTCACGAGGTTACATACTGCAATAGCTTCCGCCCAATACGCTAGCGTCCGCTCGGCCAAGCCAAGTTCATGGGCTTTGATAACAATTTGGTATAAATTCCATTGATACTGTTCGGCTTGCAGATTAGCCGATTTCAGTGCTGTATAGGCTTGATCTATCTCGCCATTAGCGGCATGGCAAATGCAGATCTCCTTAATAATGTACTGCTGCGATTCAAGCGTAGCCATTGCTTTCACGATAGTGCCCGTCTCTGTTAATAACCCATAGGTATGATAGCTGCGCACAAGCTCTAAACCAGTCCAACTCTGCCTAGTGGCAGATTCAATTGTGGGCAATAGCTGGGTAGCTTCGCCAAGCATGGTTTTACCGAGAGCTTTAAACCCGCTATGCAAAGCGATGGCCGCAAGTTCACATAGCAAGCGAATCCGCGTAATAGAATCGGCTGCTTGAGCATAGGGCAAGGCTGCAAGCAAATAGCTTTGTACTTGGGAATAGTCCTGTTGATCGATGGCCCGCGTCGCGAGCATTTGCAAAAGTTTAACCGCCAGCTGTGGCTCTGCACTTTGTTCAATAATCTGGCGAACCGAGCCAATATCACCGTGGTTAAGATAGATCTTGGCCTTCTCAAATACCAAAGAATATACGAAAGCCTCTTGCTGAGAAATTAAAAAAGCAATTTGCCCAATCCGATCATAGAGATTCGCATAGCCATAGTGCTTGGCACGTTGGGCAATCAACAACAATCGATCCATGTGATCATTCATTATCGAACTTGACTGCGCTGAATTGAGGATTGTGGTTAATGCCTCAGCAAACACGCTCTTTGCCTGATTGTGCATGGATTTGCCAGCATATGTATCGGCTATGCGCAGCAAATTCTCAGCAGCATAATAAGTCTGGTTGGATTGAGTGATGGTCAGTTGCAGCGACTTAAGCAGTTGCTCTATTTGCGAATGTTGAGTGTAACTACTTGCAAGTAAACAATAACTTTCAACCTTTTCCGCATGGCCGATAATCAGTTCAATCACTTGCTGGGCCTGATCAAGTTTAGCATTTTTACAATACCAAGCAGCGATTGCAACATAGGCCGGATCGCTACTGTGCCAATGCGTAATCGTGGCCGCTAGCTCAACGGAAGTTGCTATATCACCATGCTCGATATAGATCAAAACCAGTTCGCGGCGAAAGCGATCCGAATCTATCGCAGTCTGCAAACTCCGTGCTTTAGCCAAATTTCCTTGCGCCAAGTAACACTTAACCACTGCGGGTAGCGCCAAAATTTGCGCTTCGCTGCTTAATCGTTCGCTTCTGACGTGGGCTTTGATCAATAGTGCTTGGGCTTGTTGATAGTTGCCAAGCTGCCATTCGATCGTTGCAAGCCTAGCGGTGAGTTCGACTATATGCTCACTATAGGCAAATGGCAAAGCCTCAGTTAGCACTTGGCGGGCCTTGGTAAATTCCTCAACCAGGAGTAAAGCATTTGCCAAGAGCAGCGCTGTTTTGAACCGATATTTTGAGGCTTGAATCTGCGCAACCATACCCAAAGCTTGCATCAGATCATGCTGGTTAATCAACGCTTCGACGACATAAGCCAATATTTCATCACGATCCTCGGTCAGAACAAGGGCAAGTCCATCCGCCATCTTGATCATTCCGCTATCAGCGTAGGCCAATGCTAGCCGATACAACGCATAATCACGCTCTGCTTGATCATGAATGCTGCGAGCAACTTGCTCCATGCGCTGCAAAATAGATAAGCGCCGATGAGGTTCAACATAGGGTAATACCAGAGACCACAATTGCACCTGCCTCGCTGCATCTGAGCAAATATCAATCTGGGCAAGCGCCTCCGATACACGCCCCACCACGGCCAAAATCACAAACACATTAGCGTGCCATTGATCGGCATGGCTGGTGAGGCTGGTGCGCAGCAGGCTATAACGCCAGAGGCGAGGCAAGAGCTCAAGCTGTTGTTCAAGGCTTTGGCCAGCAGCGATCACGCTTTCACGCGCCCGATCCAAATCCAAGCCATACAAGCGGGTACTTGGCTCAAAATGTATTTTCTGCGCGCCATAATCGCCTGCATCGACGACCTGCCACAAATCACTCCA
Organism: uncultured Chloroflexia bacterium; assembly: GCA_963767035.1. Taxonomy (GTDB): domain Bacteria; phylum Chloroflexota; class Chloroflexia; order Chloroflexales; family Herpetosiphonaceae; genus Herpetosiphon. Next base: position 1,095,044 of record CAVYBW010000001.1, read on the forward strand.
CATTTCCGCCAACGCTAGATGCGTTATGTAATGCTGCTGCCCATACCAGCGGCGGGTTTGTTCAATTGGCTCAGTGCTAGTCTGCCAGATATCGCCAAGCGCAGCACCACACCACAGCGCCATGCGGCCATGCCACTCCCGCAGCTCGGCAACACTCGATTCATGCTGTAACAAATAGTCATGAAACAACAAATGGCGCAGTGATAGTCGTTGATCGGCGGCGGCACTAACCCAATCAGCCAGCATTGGCCCGATCGCGGCAACCTCATCGGCAGGTTGTTCGATAATTGCCGCCAGCAGCGCAGGCGCTAGTGGCTCTTGGGTTACCAACAAAACTGCCAAGCTTGGCCGTGCGATTGTCTGCCATTCGCTTGCTGCCTGCGCTTGCATGCGGGCAAGGCTCAAGCGAAACAAATTGGTCGCATCAGCAATCGATTGTTCAAGCAAGGGCACGAGCGCAGTATGTGATTGTTGCGCGATCAGCGTTGCAGCAAGCTCGACCAACAAGGCATTGCCGTTAATCGTTCGCGCTAACTGCTGCAATAGATCGTGATCTAGCTGAGGTTGAAGCAGCTGCCAACGGGTGATCGCATCTGCATCAGCCAATGGCGGTACGCTATAACGTACACCGTGGCTAAGCGCTAAACTTTCGGTGCTCTCGTTGGGCCGCGAGCCAAGCACAATCACGATTCCGGGTGGCAACTGCAAGGGCAAAAACGTAATATCGCGGCTGCCATCAAGCTCCGGTTGTAGCTGATCAAGCCCATCAAGATAGATGGTTTCAGCAATGCCACGCGCTGATAGGTCTTGCACCATGTGAGCGAATTCGAGCCGCAGCGCGGGGTAGCTGTCGGAGGGAAAATAAGCGCTCACTAAATTATGCTTAAGATTTAATTGCGCCACCACGCTGCGCAACAACTCCAATTGATAATCACGGCCTGGCGTGAGTGCAATAAAATGATGTGGAGTTTGGGCCAGCCCTGCGGTGGCAATTAATCTGGCAATTAAGCTTACTTTTACCTTCGCCAGCGCCGCCAGTAACCAACACATACCCGCCAGTTGGTCGGGTTTGCTCAATTAATTCGTTAATTGCCACCTGTTCGGCAACCCGACCGACAAAGCCATCCAGCCGCAGGTGCAGCAAGCGCTCACTTTCACGATGGTTGGCGACTTCACGCAGTGCTTGATCATCATTGGTTGGTGTATTCATCATTCTTCTCCCACTTCAAAATAACCTGCCAGAGCATAGCACAGCGCTTGCGCAACGACAAACTGAAACGAAGCTCAGTTCTCAGGTGTATCGTTCATAGCAGTAACACAGCGCCTCAATTCGCCGCGACCCACGCTCCCCTCGCCCGCATCCAGTGGCAGCAGAGCTGCTTACTAGTGTCGGTTTTCAAGCATGGGCGGTGGTGCACCATTCCCTTACCCCCGACCTCCCGCCCCCCTCACCCCCTGAGCGCGGGCGAGGGGGAGCAGTCGTTCAATGACTACGAAGCATGGAAAAACCATAGCGTTAAGCGCCTCGCCTACAGCGGCGGGCGGCTGTGGGCGGGAATCTTAATTACCTAGCCTATGTAAGATTAGAGAACCCTCAGCCTTGCCAATCCAATGAACCATTACACTCAGCGATCAGGTTTCAGCTGGCAAGCAACCGTAGAACAAGCAAATTCACCGCAAGCGAGGAATTGCAATCCTGGCGATTAAGACGTATATGCGTGGTTAATCGGAGTGGATTGCGTGATCGCAACATCGAGCGCTGCACGACCACGCAACCTTTCATCGGCTGAGCGTTGATCCTCGCTACTTAGCGGTGGGCAGCGAGATCATGGTAGGCCCACAGAACGTTGACGACTGTCCAAATATCATTAATTTTAACCAGATGCATGTAGTCGATCCACTCATCAGCAGTCAGCTTTACGCTGGCAATAACCCCTTGGAAATCAAGAATTTCGACAGTTTTCCGCGGGTTTGCTGGAAATTTATCGCCTGCACGGTTGTAGCTTTCGGCCAGCAAAATCATCTCTTCGGCGCTTGCTTCGCGCAAATATTCTTTGCCCGTGGCGCGATGCGTCCAAACTGTGCGTTTGACCATGCGCGGATGAATGCTTCGGCGCATTTGCTCGGGGTTGAGATTATGTTGGGATTCCAAATAGTCGAGTGCCGCTTGCTGAATTGCGGCAATGTCGTCGGTGGTCGAGTGGTTCATTCCATAACTCCGGTTATCCACGAATATGAGGCTGAGCCTTGCTTCATAATGGGTGTGCTCAAGGCTCAAACCATCACGAAGCATTCGTAGTCTAGAAGGCCAAGCCATAGCTTGTCAATCGGTCGTTCGCATGATTCTGATCATGTCACGCACAATTCAATTCCCTTACCCCAACCCCATAAACCTTCGGTTGAAAAACCCCATTTGTTCTACTATAGTGCAGCTACTGATTTATTGTACGGAAGGATTTACAAGCATGACAAATAACCAAATTCGCTTTGATGATGGAGCGGCTTATGAGCGTTACATGGGTGGCTGGAGCCAACTGGTCGGGGCTAAATTTCTTGATTGGTTGGCCCCACAAACTGGTTTAAGCTGGCTTGATGTTGGCTGTGGCAACGGCGCGTTTACCGAAATGCTGGCAGAACACTACCAACCACGTGCCATCACTGGGGTCGATCCATCGCCTGCCCAAATTGCCTATGCCCGCCAGCGCTTGAGTGCCTATGGAGCCAAATTCTATCAAGGCGATGCCCAAAACTTGCCGTTAGAAGCTAACAGCGTCAATGTTGCGGTCATGCCATTGGTGATTTTCTTTGTGCCCGAGCCAGCCAAAGGCGTGGCCGAAATGGCGCGGGTAGTTGCTCCAGGCGGGATTGTCTCGGCCTACGCTTGGGATATGTTCGGTGGTGGATTTCCCTATGGTTCGCTGCAAAAAGCAATGACCGACTTTGGCCTAACAGTGCCATATCCACCAAGCGTCGAGGCCTCGCAACTTGCAGTGATGCATGAACTCTGGCTCGAAGCAGGCCTAACCGCGATTGAAACCCAAGTTATCAGAGTAACCCGCAGCTTTGTTGATTTTGCTGATTACTGGGAAACAGTGCTTGGTGGCCCGAGTGTTGGCCCACACCTTAATGCAATGAGTGCAGTCGAGCAAAACCAATTCCAAGCCCACATTCGCGCCAACTTACCAATTGAAGCTAATGGTCAAATTACTATCGAAGCCCATGCTAACGCGATTAAAGGTATCGTGCCGCAATAATTAAATAATTCCTAGTGGTGATGCAGCCAACAAGTGCATCACCACTGGCTTAATTACCACACATGCTTTGGATTGATCGCAAGCTGTAAGCCCGTTGTAATACTCTATTAATATCTCAGTTCTATACTAACACCAGCAACTTGGATCTATTTGGGCTAGCCAGACGTAGGTTGGGTTAGTGGTTGTTAGTTAATAAGGATGCTGAGCATGAAAAAGATTCCTTCTTCAGAAATAACGCCCGAAGCCTTGTTCCATTCACGTCGTCAGTTTATCAAAGGCGCGGCGGCCTTGTTTGGCAGTGCCGCCGTCTTGGCCGCCTGTGGCAGCACCAGCGAAACCAGCGATCTGCCGGCGGGCGTTGATGTGCAAACACCCTACGAATCGATCATCAATTACAACAATTTTTATGAATTTACCACCAATAAAGAAGATGTTGCCGCCAAATCCAAAAACTTTACCACCACGCCATGGACGGTTGAAGTTAGTGGTTTAGTCAATAAACCGCAAACCTTCGCAATCGAAGATCTGCTCAAACAATTTTCGCAAGAAGAACGGATTTATCGCTTGCGCTGTGTTGAAGGCTGGTCGATGGTGATTCCGTGGACTGGTTTTAGCCTTGCAGGCTTGTTGAAACAGGTCGAGCCAACCAGTGCTGCCAAATATGTGCGCTTTGAAACGGTCGTGCGCCCCGAAGAAATGCCCGGCCAAAGCAGCAGCTATTACGAATGGCCATATGTCGAAGGTTTGCGGCTCGATGAGGCCATGCACGATTTGACCTTGATGGCTACCGGAGTCTATGGCAAGCCGATTTTGCCGCAAAATGGTGCGCCCTTGCGCCTCGCCGTGCCATGGAAATATGGCTTCAAAAGCATCAAATCGATTGTCAAAATTGAACTTGTGGCCGAGCAACCAACTAGTTTATGGATGAACGCAGCGCCAGATGAATATGGTTTTTATGCCAATGTCAATCCCGATGTGCCCCACCCACGTTGGTCGCAATCCACTGAACGCCGCATTGGCGAGGCTGGTCGGCGGCGCACCTTGGCGTTCAATGGCTATGCCGATGAAGTTGCTGGGCTGTATAAAGATCTCGATTTGAAAGCCAACTATTAAAAGGTAGAGTGCATGCTGAATCAACTCAAACGTCATTGGTTACGCTATTTGGTGCATGTGGGCTGTCTGGTGCCGTTTGGGTTATTGATCATCGATTATCTGAATGATCAATTAACGGTTAATCCGATTCAGGCAGCAACCTTACGTACAGGCAAAACTGCCTTGATCATATTAGTGCTATCGCTGATATGCACCCCGCTCAAAACCTTTACGCCATTGAAACAAGTAACTGCGCTGCGCCGACCGTTGGGTCTCTATGCCTTCTTCTATGTCTGCTTGCACCTTTTGATTTTTGTGGGCTGGGATTATGGCTTCGATTGGGAGTTTATTGGCGAGGCGATTGCTGAAAAACGCTATATCATCGTTGGCCTAGTCGCCTGGCTCTTGCTAATTCCCTTAGCAATTACCTCAACTAAAGGCTGGATGCGGCGACTTGGCAAGCGCTGGCGGCTATTGCATCGGTTGGTTTATCTGATCGCTGGTCTTGCCGTTTTACATTATGTCTGGTTGGTTAAAGCTGATATTCGCGAACCATTGCTTTATGGTGCAGCGATTGGCGTGCTGATGCTATTACGCTTGCCAGCGCTACGCCGTTGGTGGCAAAAACGCCAGCACCCACAACCAAAACCACTTGATCGGCCAGCCGAAACCTCCTAAACAGATTCAAGGCTCAACAATCACAATGATTGTTGAGCCTTGAAAGTAACTCACGCGCGATAGCCGTGGATTACAGTTGAACTATGGTGCAATCGCAGGATAGGCGTTGCGAACCAACATCGCGAATTGTGATGAGAACCAGCGTCCGGCGTGCGGTGCACCAGCCAACGCATTGGTTGGATACGCTGGGTTGTAGCGGTTTTGTGCGTTCGGGTCACACATTGGGTCAAACTGCTTGGCTGGGTCGGTTGGGTCAATCACCCCTGCCGTCGCCACGCCGTCTGATTCCCCTGGTGGTTTGACCCACACATAGGCATCAATCCCACTCAATGGTGCTGCCGTTGGCCGTTCGCCGATCCCGGCTCCCGCTTGGTTACACCAGCCACCACGGTGTGGGCGACGATCTAACTTCGAATCGTTGACATAGATTTCCAGTGAGCTTGAGCTGCTGACTGCTGCTGGGCGAGCACTGCCACCCCAGCCGTTGCGGCTCGTGTCAATCAACATCCCGATTCCACTTGGGAAGCCGGCGCTGATGAAGGAATTGCGCATCGCCACCACATAATCCACTTCGTCGAAGTAAGGATTCCATTCGTAGAACAACGACGAGCGAATTGGGTTGCCACCACCCAAGGTCAAGCCGGAGTTCGGCAAGAACACTTCGTTCAATGGCGTGTAGTTAGCCGTGTTTGAGATAAAGCCATCAATCCCACTCAAGCCTTTGGTCGTGCCGCGCACCGTTTGGGTGTACAACTGAATCGCAGGCGTGAAGTTGCTGTCCCAGCCCAACCAACCTGAGTGGGCAATGTCCATGTAGATGTAGACGTTGCTGTACACATTCAGTTTGTTGATCGCATATTGGACACCTTGGACGTAGGCTCCGCTCGAAATCGCTTCAGCACAGGCTGGAATACTGGCGTTGGTCACCAAATTCGAAAGTGAATCCGGTTCCAAGACCACCACAATCCGCAGCGCAGCATATTTGCTATCGCTCAAAATCGTGGCAATCGGGTCGATGTACTCCGCTTTGTAGCGCGCTAAGCCATTTTCCGAAATTTTCAACTCACCGTTCGAGGCCAAAGCGGCACAGTCGCGGTTAGGCAAGTCGTAGACCACAATCGAGATTGCGACTTGTTGGCCACTGGTTTGTTGTTGCACGAGTGCAGCATCCAAGTGACCGCGCAAGCCCATGGCATCGCTGCTACCAGCGATCGCGGCAATCCGATCCAGCCAGACTGCGGTTGGGTATGAAGCGACCTTGCGCATTTGTGAACCAAGCGTGCCACCAGTGGCGTTGGCTTCGGCGTTCACGCGGGCGGCGTATTCGCTATTGATGTAGCCTTGTGCACCAACAAATGGGTTTGGAACGTGCACACCTGGTACGCTGGTTGGTGCTGGCGTGCTGGTTGGTGCTGGCGTACTGGTTGGTGCTGGCGTGCCAACTGGCGTGCTGGTTGCAGGAACCGTCGTTGCAACCGGAGTCGTCGTTGGGTTGGTCGATTGTGGAATCGCAGGATAGGCGTTGCGAACCAACATCGCGAATTGTGATGAGAACCAGCGTCCGGCGTGCGGTGCACCAGCCAACGCATTGGTTGGATACGCTGGGTTGTAGCGGTTTTGCGCGTTCGGGTCACACATTGGGTCAAACTGCTTGGCTGGGTCGGTTGGGTCAATCACCCCTGCCGTCGCCACGCCGTCTGATTCCCCTGGTGGTTTGACCCACACATAGGCATCAATCCCACTCAATGGTGCTGCCGTTGGCCGTTCGCCAATCCCAGCTCCCGCTTGGTTACACCAGCCACCACGGTGTGGGCGACGATCTAACTTCGAATCGTTGACATAGATTTCCAGTGAGCTTGAGCTGCTGACTGCTGCTGGGCGAGCACTGCCACCCCAGCCGTTGCGGCTCGTGTCAATCAACATCCCGATTCCACTTGGGAAACCGGCGCTGATGAAGGAATTGCGCATCGCCACCACATAATCCACTTCGTCGAAGTAAGGATTCCATTCGTAGAACAACGACGAGCGAATTGGGTTGCCACCACCCAAGGTCAAGCCGGAGTTCGGCAAGAACACTTCGTTCAATGGCGTGTAGTTAGCCGTGTTTGAGATAAAGCCATCAATCCCACTCAAGCCTTTGGTTGTGCCGCGCACCGTTTGGGTGTACAACTGAATCGCAGGCGTGAAGTTGCTGTCCCAGCCCAACCAACCTGAGTGGGCAATGTCCATGTAGATGTAGACGTTGCTGTACACATTCAGTTTGTTGATCGCATATTGGACACCTTGGACGTAGGCTCCGCTCGAAATCGCTTCAGCACAGGCTGGAATACTGGCGTTGGTCACCAAATTCGAAAGTGAATCCGGTTCCAAGACCACCACAATCCGCAGCGCAGCATATTTGCTATCGCTCAAAATCGTGGCAATCGGGTCGATGTACTCCGCTTTGTAGCGCGCTAAGCCATTTTCCGAAATTTTCAACTCACCGTTCGAGGCCAAAGCGGCACAGTCGCGGTTAGGCAAGTCGTAGACCACAATCGAGATTGCGACTTGTTGGCCACTGGTTTGTTGTTGCACGAGTGCAGCATCCAAGTGACCGCGCAAGCCCATGGCATCGCTGCTGCCAGCGATCGCGGCAATCCGATCCAGCCAAACTGCGGTTGGATAGGAGGCTACTTGGCGCATTTGTGAACCAAGCGTGCCACCAGTGGCGTTGGCTTCGGCGTTCACGCGGGCGGCGTATTCGCTATTGATGTAGCCTTGTGCGCCAACAAATGGGTTTGGAACGTGGATACCTGGCTCCGTGGTTGGAGCTGGGGTATTGGTAGCAACATTCGTAGGAACAGTCGTGTTGGTTGGGCGCGTAGTTGCGCTTGGAACCGGAGTGTTCGTTGCAACATTCGTAGGAACAGTTGTATTGGTTGGGCGTGTAGTTGCACTTGGAGCTGGGGTATTGGTAGCAACATTCGTAGGAACAGTCGTGTTGGTTGGGCGCGTAGTTGCGCTTGGAACCGGTGTATTCGTTGCCACGTTGGTTGGAACAGTCGTGTTGGTTGGTGCTGGCGTGTTGGTTGGCAGAACTATGCCACCACAGGTTACACCATTGAGACTAAAAACGGTTGGTTTGGCATTGGCACCGCTATAGGTTGCTTGGAAACCGAAGTTTACCGTGCCATTAGTGCCGATGTTACCATTCCAGCCAGCATTGCTGACATTGACCGCAGCACCGCTTTGCGCGACCACACCACCCCAAAGATTGGAAATGGTTTGGTTGCCGCCAAATGACCAGCCGACTGTCCAGCTTGAAACGGCTGAACCAGTGTTTTTGAGAGTTACATCGCCAATAAAACCGCTACCCCAATCGTTAGCAATGTTATAGACGACTTCGCAGCTAGTGGCTGCGGCAGTTGGTTTGGCGTTGAGTTGACCCAAGCCACTGCCAACCACGGCGGTTAAAGAATAAGAATTAATCCACGGGAATTAAAAGATCCGAGCCATAGAATTCGCCTCCTTGCGTAGTATGTGTACTCTTCATCGATTAAAACGCGCATGGTTTTATGTACACAAACAATTCATTGTCGTTCAACGTGGAAACTACTTGAAGTGGATATCCTCCTTTGGAACCGGTCTCATTTAGATAGCTTTATTGAGCAAAATAGGCTTTGGGATGGGAGGCAATGGCGTTGTTTGAGAGCGATCCCAAAACTATTGGACGAATGTTAAAGCTCTTAAGCAATTTTGTCAATAGCAAAACTTTAGAAATTCTTAAGTAAAAATTGGATCACTCAAAGTCGGTTTGGTGGCAACGTTTTTGATACAATAACAGCACGCATTTTCAGGACAAAAAAGGATCAGATTGCCATGCCGAATTCGTTACGACCCGCCGAGCCTCACGTCGATCAAGCTACGATCACAAAGTTACTCCACAGCTTTGATTGGCTCAAAACGCCGCTCGGAGCGCTTGAAACATGGCCAGTCGCCATGCGCAGTATCATCGATATGATGCTAGCGGTTCCGGTTGCTATCACCACGATGTGGGGCAAGCAAGGCATTATGATCTACAATGCCGGTTATGCGGCAGTTTCAGGCTCGCGCCACCCTGAAATCTTTGGCCTACCGGTTATCGAGGCGTGGCCTGAAGCTGCCGATTTCAATCAATCAATCCTCGATCAGGTTTTTGCAGGCCAAAGCCTGACTTACCAAAAAAGCAATTTTTTATTGCAGCGCAATGGTCGCACCGAGGAAGTCTGGCTTGATCTGAGTTATAGCCCAATTGTTGATCAAAACGGTGAAATTTTGGGGGTTATGGCTTTGGTGGTCGAAATTACGGCCCAAGTTTTAGCCGAACAACAACGCCATCGGGCCGAAGAACGCTTTCAACTAGCCTTAGATGCTGGTTTGTTGATTGGTACCTGGGATTGGGATATTGTGAACGATCGCTGTATTGTCGATCGGCGCTTTGCCGACTATTTTTCGATTGATCCAATCCTTGCAGCCCAAGGCGTTAGTGTTTCAATCATGCTTGAGTCAATTCACCCTGATGATCAAGCAATGATTGGCCAACTGATTCAGGCAGCAATGCACAACGGCCAATCATATCAGGCTGAATATCGGGTGTTGCACCGCGATGGTGGCTATCGTTGGGTCGAGGCCAATGGCTTTTGCATTTTTGAAAACAACCAACCACAGCGCTTTCCTGGTGTACTAATCGACATCACCGAACGCAAGCGCCGTGAAGATGCCTTGGCTCATAGCGAAGCCCGTTTACGTGCAATTTTCGATACCTTGCCAGTTGGCTTGGTGTTTGCCGAAACGCCAACCGGACGAATTACCGATGGCAATGCCCATGTCGAGCAGATTTTGCTGCATCCAGTGCTGCCTTCGCCCGCAACCGAAGCCTACGGCGAATGGATCGCCTACGACGAACAAAATCAACTTGTGCCAATTGAAGAATATCCGCTGGCAATTGCGGTCAGAACAGGCCAGGTTTCCGAACGCGATTTTCACTATCAGCGTGGCGACGGCACCCGGGCTTGGATCAAAGTTATTGGCGGCCCAGTTCGCGACCTCGATAACACAATTACTGGTGGATTAATTACGATTATCGATATTGACCGTGAAAAACGCACCGAAAAGCAACTTCAAGCGTTGAATAACGATTTGGAAGGTTTGGTAGCCCAACGCACTCGCGAGCGCGATCGAATTTGGTTGGTTAGCCAAGATCTCTTGGGCATTGCTGATCCTGCGGGCAATTGGCTCTCGATCAATCCTGCTTGGCAGCGCACGCTCGGTTGGGACGATGCCGATATTCTAGGGCGCACAACCACATGGCTTGAACACCCAGACGATCATGAGCATACCCACCAAGAAATTGCCAAATTAGCCCGTGGCATTCCTAGCAGCCACTTTGAAAATCGTTTTCGCGATCGTGATGGCGAATATCATTGGTTTTCGTGGACAGCTGTGCTTGATAATAATTTTATCTACTGTGTGGCGCGCGATATTACCAACGAAAAGCAGCGTCAAACCGAGATTGAGCGCATGCAAACCCAACTGCGGCAATCGCAAAAGATGGAGGCGATTGGCCAACTGACTGGCGGAATTGCCCACGATTTCAATAATATTTTGACCAGCATTTTGGGCGGGCTTGATTTGCTGCAACGGCGGATCAACGCTGGCCGTTTTGATACGATTGAACGCTACATCAACAGCGCGATCAAATCGGCCAAACGCGCGGCGGCATTAACCCAGCGTTTGCTGGCCTTTTCGCGCCAACAAGCGCTTGATGTGCAGCCAACCAACGTCAATAGCCTAATTCAATCGCTTGACGATTTGCTCCAACGCAGCCTTGGCGAGCAAATTCAGGTTGAAACCAAGCTTGATAGCGACGTTTGGCGCGTGCGCACCGATGCAAATCAGCTTGAGAACGCCTTGCTCAATTTGGCAATTAATGCCCGTGATGCCATGCCATATGGTGGCACATTGACCATCAGCACCGCCAATATTAGCTTGCAGCAAGCCATTCAACAGCAACTTGACCAAGCAGAATACGTTTTGATTGAGGTTGGCGACACAGGCACGGGCATGAGCAACGAGGTGATTGAACGCGCTTTCGATCCATTTTTCACCACCAAACCGTTGGGTCAAGGCACAGGCTTGGGCTTATCGATGATTTATGGCTTTATCAAACAGATAGGCGGCCATATTCAGATTGAGAGCCAAACCGAGCATGGCACGACCGTTAAACTCTATTTACCACGCGATCAAAGTGGGCTTGAGCATAGCTTTGCTGCCGAATCGGCCCAAGCCCGCAGCATCGAAGGCGCAACTATTTTGGTGGTTGAGGATGACGAAGCGGTGCGCATGGTTTTGCTCGATGTGCTGGGCGAGCTGGGTTACCACACCTTAGAGGCTGACGATGCCGCAAGTGCCATGGCCTTTTTCGAGCAAACAAGCTCAATCGATTTAGTGATTAGCGATATTGGCCTGCCCAAAACCGATGGCTACGATCTAGCGCTGCAATTGCGCCAACGCCACCCAACCCTGCCGATTTTGTTGGTCAGTGGCTACACCGATCGGGCGGCAGTGCGCAGCGGCGAGCTTGAACAATATATGGAATTGCTCAGCAAACCGTTTGAAATTACCGATTTGGCCAATAAAATTCACGACCTGCTCCAACAAAGCCACTAGCAAACCTGCTGCCTAGAAGCATGCTCGCCAGTGGCCTTCCGATATGCAACGAGCCTATTGCCTAGAAATAGGCTCGTTGGGCAAACTTATGGAGCAACGTTACAAGCAACTCCATTCAAAACAAAGTTCGTTGGCACAGCATTAGTGCCATTATGGCTTGCAATAAAGCCAAAGCTTTGGCTGCCATTGGTTGCAATATTAGCATTCCAATCGGCGCTATGCTTGGCAGTCACTGCTGAGCCAGTTTGGGTCAGCACGGTATTCCAACTGCTGGAAATGGTTTGCCCATTGGCAAAATTCCAAGTCAACGTCCAGCCACCAGTAATTGGCGCACCCAAATTGGTAATCGTCAGATTGCCAGTAAAGCCAGTGTTCCATTGATTGACTGCATAATTGATGCGGCAACCACCCGGGGCTGGCGTTGCAGTCGCCGTTGGCACACGGGTTGGTGTAGTCGTCGCTGGTACACGCGTCGCGGTCGCCGTAGCTGGCACACGGGTTGCGGTCGCTGGCACCAAAGTTGGTGTGCCTGTGGCAGGCACGAAGGTTGGCGTACCGGTTGCTGGCAGATTGGTTGCGGTTGGCGGCACGCTGGTTGCCGTTGCAGGCACGCGCGTTGGCGATGAGGTGGCTGGGGCTGGCGTATTGGTTGGTGTTGAGCCAGCAATATCACCATAAATAATCCCCCGACCATTAGTGCCAATATAGACCCGCCCATAAATCCGTGGGTCGCCAGTAATCGTTTCATTGGTCGAGCCATATTGATGTTGATCGTCGTTGATGCGCACCCACGTTGTGCCGCCATCGTCTGAGCGGAAGAAGCCTTCAGATCCATCAATCGTGCCAGTCAGATAGATCGCTTGATAGCTTTGGCCAGGTGCAGCCTTGCCAAAACCAACCACATTGGCAACGGTAACTCCAGCAAGTTTATTGAACGTTGTGCCGCCGTTGGTCGAGTGATACAGCCCTTCTTTGCGCCCAGCCAACCAAACATCGCCTTCAATCCCAGGCACAGCTTTGATTTTAGTGGTTTCAGCGGGCAAATTCGTAGCAACGGCGCTAAAGGTTAAGCCGCCATCAGTGCTACGGTAGAACGTTCCAGCAGAAATTCCATAGAAGGTTTTGGCATTAACCCGATCAGCGACCACAACTGCGCCGCTTGGAATTCCAGCGCTAGCCGTCCACGAGTTGCCACAACCGCTGGCCACACTCACCGGTGCGCTGGTGCCGCTCCAAATAATGCTCGAACCATCGGCGGCAACGGCAACTTTACCGCCACCAACCGCGCCAGTTGGCTCGCTCGAAGCGTGCGACCAGTTTTTGCCACCATCCCACGAGCAAGCTAATTTTTTGGTGGTGCTGCCTTCGGAAACATAGCCAACCCGCGCCATCATCGTGGGCATACGTTCGGCAAAATCGATGCCTGAGGAGCTACCAAATTGCAAGCCGCTCGACCAGTTTGGTGCAGTAGTCAGGCTGGTATGATAAAAACCAGCAATATCGCCCAAAGCGCTAACCAGATTCGCGCCCGATGGCGGGCTAATTAAATCGAGCACCGCAGTTTCTTCGAGGCCATGCGCCCGAACATCCAAGGCAACCGTGCCGCCTGTATCCCAAGCAGTCAAATTATCAGTACCATAAATCGTTGCGCCAGTGCCATACAACATCTTATTTGAGTCAAATGGATCAATTTCAATATCGCCGATCATCCAGCCCAATTTTGGTGCAACTTCCGGCGCATTGATAACGCCGCCGAAGTCGAGCCATGGCGAGGTACTAATATTTTGGGTATAGCGGAAAATGCGTTCGGGATAATTGCCCCACGACCAAATGCCGCTCCAGGTTGCTCCGCCATCGGTGCTACGATAGATCAAGGCATCAGGCCACCATGAATTGAGGCTAGTTACCAACAAGGTATTGGGGTTTTGGGCATCGACCGCCAAGCCGCCATAACCAAAATAATCATCGGCGCTGCTTGAAGGAATCGGGCTGATGTTCGTCCAATTTTGGGTCGCAGTGTTGTACTTCCAAACATCACCTTTGCTGCCATCGTAGGGTCCGGGCGTATCGCTGTAGGTGATGTAGAGCATGCCATTTGAGGCCAATGTGGCATGATGTGGCAAATAACCAGCGGTCGGTTGGCCAACCAAGGCCGACCATGTTGCTCCGCCGTCAGTGCTACGATAAATGCTGGTGGTTGTATCAGCAACACCTGCATAAATGGTTTGCGAAGCACTACCACTGCTACCAGTGCGTGGGTCAAACGTCACCCATACCACCCCAATTCGGTCATTGAAATAGGGATCGGTATAGTTGCCAATTGCCGGAAAACTTGTAACTCTGGGCCCACGTTACACCATAATCAGTGCTGCGCCACAAGCCTTGGCCACGGGTGCCGAGATACAAAACACTATTTTTGTTGGGATCAATCGCCAAACGTTCGCCCATTGAGCGGCCTGGCATATTGCCACCAAGTTTAAACGGTAAATCGGTGCGGCTCCACGAATTGCCTTTGTTGGTTGAGCGTAAAATCGCGCCGTTGGCTGAGGTCCAATCGTTGGTGTAAGTGCCAGCGGCCAAATACACACGATTGGGATCAACCGGATCAGTTGCTAAACTATCGATCCCAGTCCAGTTCCAATCGGTGGCATTAATCCAGTCGGTAAGCGGAATCCAACGCTTGGTCGTGGGGTTCCAACGATAGGCACCGCCAATATCAGTGCGGGCATAGACCAAATTGCGCTCGCTGGGATTATATACAATCCCCGGCACAAAACCACCGCCAACAATTTCAGCATTCGACCAATTGTAGGGCTGGCTACTTGCCGCCCGCGATTGCGGTACGGCTACCATCGCTTGAATCACGCCGGCAAACAGCACCACTACTGCTGCGGCCATCTTTAGCATACGCATAGATGGGGTCTCCTTTGCACCCGGTTGTACGATATGTGTTTAAAGCAGCAGGCAAGCACAAGCAATAATGTTAACGAGAATGGGCTTGGCCTTTGAAGGTTTTTATATTTCGTGGAATCGGTCTCAAGAACAGCATTTCATCAGGGCTTAATAAGCTCAATGAACGAATAAACCTCCTTCATGATTCGGTTTCTTGGAATCGGTCTCAAAGATTAAATACCGATTAATAACGCATCTTAGTCAAAAAACAAGCCTTGTCAATACTAAAACTTTAGAATTTATTAAAAGAGTAGCGGTTTACAGTATAAAAGCAGTTTTTACCGCGCCGTGGGTTGCACTGCGTGGAGAATCGCATCAACAGTTTGCTCAATACTCCAGCTACTGCTATCAAGCACGATCCAGCCTGCTTCAGGTGTATTCTGACGATATAAATCCTGGTACAGCGTTGCAATGATGGGCTGCCATTTGGCAAGATCAAATTTGGGATAGCGTTGCTGATTCCTTGCGAGTACATGCTCAAAAGACGGGCAAAGGAATATTTTATGGAGCATTGTCTGATCGAACTGCGTAAAAAGCGCTTGGATATCGCCTGACGAAAGCACATCATCGATAATAACGGTGTATCCATGGTCGTGGTATAGCGAGGTCATTGAGCTGACGACCTCGCGGGCAAGGCGCAGTTGCTCAATCGCTGGAGGAGTCAAGATAGGAATCGGCTCAACCCGACCCGTAATAACCCACGAACGCAATTCATCGGTCGGGATATGCAGACTCAAATCAAAGCGTTGCGCAAGCTGCCGTGCAATTGATGTTTTTCCCGCACCTGGTGCACCTGTAATAATGAAAACGGCAGTGGTGGAATCCATAGGGGCTATCCTCATACTTGAATAGAGCATTAATGAGTATACAAACAGTCTACGTGGCTATCTAAATTTGATCCAAATTACCAAATGCGTCTAAGGTTCAAGCCATTGTTGGAGCCAGGTATGCGCTTGATTGATAAATGCTTGCGCAATTCCACTATTAAATGCCCAATTCTGAAATCCATGTGGCCCACCCGCCACAACCTCAAAACTTACGGCAACATCCGCCGCATGCAAACGCTCAACATAGCGCCGATTTTCCTCGTAAAACAAATCGATATCGCCAACGCCAATCCAGGTTGGGGGCAAACCACGCAGATCTTCACGGCGGGCGGCAACCGCATAGGCCGGCATTGCGCCAATCCCCGGTTTTTGGCCCAAATAGGCCTGCCAACCGATCAGATTTTTGCGATTATTCCACACAAAATGCTCGATTGAACTTAAGCCCTGATCGGTCGTGGTGC
This sequence comes from uncultured Chloroflexia bacterium, assembly GCA_963767035.1. GTDB lineage: Bacteria > Chloroflexota > Chloroflexia > Chloroflexales > Herpetosiphonaceae > Herpetosiphon. The sequence goes on from CAVYBW010000001.1 coordinate 1,110,995, forward strand.
GATCATCGAGCATTGGGCAAAACAGCAATTGAGCGATTGGCGGCGCTTGATCTGCATCGAGCAGTCGCTGAGCCAAACTTGCGGCCAAGCCGCCACCAGCACTTTCGCCGCTAAGCACCACCCGCGCCGGATCAACCCCAAGTGTTGCCGCATGCTGTTGCAACCAATGCCAACCAGCCCAACAATCATCAAGTGGCGCAGGAAACGGGTATTCCGGTGCAAGCCGATAATCTACCGAAACTACGACGATGCCTAAGCGTTGGGCGGTCGTGGCGCACCATTGATCATCCTGTGAAGCTTGGCCAATAATCATCCCGCCGCCGTGAATCCAAAAAAGTGCCGCAGTTGAGCGGCAAACGGTTGGGCGATAGATGCGCAGTGGGGGCTTCAACTCGTTATGTTGTTCAATCCTCACCCCATCAAACTGCTTGGTCGGCACGCGACTACCCAGCCAGCGCACCAAACGCCGCCCCCAATTGCTACTCAGCGGCAGTGGTGGAATCCGTCGGACATAGCGCTGTAATTCGGGATCAACTCTTGAGAGTTGCATCGACAACCCCTTTCAAAGCTGGAATTAACCCTGATAAATAGCATATTTCAGCTGATTTGTACAGTAAATGGCAGCATTTCACCAGTAAAAATCCATTTTTTCGCCATTTACAGCAGGTATGCTAAAGCTGGATCACCCAAGGAGCTTTGATTGGTACCGCGTTCAATCCGCAAATTGAGTTACGAAGAGCTAGGTAGAAACATACAGATAGCTATGGAACAAAAATCTACTTGGTGGCGTTTGATAGGTGTGGTCCACAATGCATTATCAACATTAACTGAAAAGAGGATGTTATGCGATTCAAACAAGGCAGCATTGTGCTGATCGCGCTGATCATTAGCGCTTGTGGGGGAGAAGCGAGTGTTCCAACGTCAGTTAGCGATCCAAGATCAAGGCCAGCACCGCAACCGCGGCCACCCATTGATGCCAATGATCCCAATAATTCAGCCCAATGGCCTACAGCAGAGGCAACCAGTGTTGCTGAACAACCAGCGCCACGGCCAATACCCACCCAGGCACCAGCTGATGCCGCAGGCGCACCATTGCCTGATCCGCAGATAGTGCCAATCCAACCGATTGACCCAGGTAAGCCTTACTCAACCGAACAAGATCAAGAAGTGTTTGACTCAATGTACTTCAAAAACTATGGCACCAATCCATTCGTGCGCACAGAAACTGATCCCTTATCAACTTTTGCGATGGATATTGATAGTGCCTCGTATAGCCTGATGCGCAGCAGCATCAACCAAGGACTCTTGCCACCAGCCGATTCGGTGCGGGTCGAAGAATATCTGAATGCTTTTGATTATGAGTATCCTCAGCCAGAAGATGGTGATTTTGCGATTTACAGCGAGGTAGCAGCATCGCCATTTGGCGGCCCCAACTACGAACTGGTGCAAATTGGCATTCAAGCACGCAATATCGCAGTAGCGGATCGCAAGCCGGCTGCACTCACCTTTGTGATCGACACCTCGGGTTCGATGGCGCAAGGTAATCGCTTGGGAATGGTCAAAAACGCCTTGATTTATTTAGCTAGCCAATTAGAACCTGACGATAGTTTGGCAATCGTCGCCTTCAACGATGGAATGCGGGTAGCATTGGCCCCAACATCGGGGGCAAATCAGATGGAGATCATCACGGCGATCAATTCGCTTGAACCAGCTGGCAGCACCAATGCCGAGGCTGGGCTATACAAAGGCTTTGAATTAGCATGGCAAGCTTTCAAACCCGAAGGCATCAACCGAATTTTGCTCTGCTCTGATGGGGTGGCCAACAGCGGTATGACTGAGCCAAGCCAACTGCTAGCAACCTTCCAAGAATATCTTGATGCAGGAGTTCAGCTTTCGACCTATGGCGTGGGCATGGGCAACTACAACGATATTCTGTTGGAGCAACTGGCCGATAAAGGCGATGGCAATTACGCCTATTTCGATTCAGCCGATGAAGCTCAACGCTTATTTGGCGAGCAACTGACCGGTTCGCTCCAAACCATCGGGCGTGAAGCCAAGATCCAAGTTAGCTTTGATCCAAATGTGGTCAAACGTTATCGCCTGATTGGCTACGAAAATCGGGCGGTAGCTGATAGCGACTTCCGTAACGACAGCGTTGATGGTGGTGAAGTTGGCGGTGGCCATAGTGTTACGGCGCTGTATGAAATCAAGCGTCACCCTGATGCCAGTGGCACAATTGCTCAAGTCTATATTCGTTATGTCGATATGGATACCAATGCCCCAGTTGAAGAAAGCTTGAGCATTAGCACCGAGCAAATTCATAGTAGCTTTGATCGGGCGAGTGGGCGGATGCATTTGGCGGCTAGCGTTGCCGAATATGCCGAGCTGCTGCGCCACTCACGCTGGAACAATGGGACTGATCTGTTAGACGTGCTCGATCTTGCCGAGGAAGCAGCGCTGGATTTGCCCAACAACTCAGGTGCAACTGAATTTGTGAACCTACTGCAACGAGCTCAGCAGATGAGCCAATAACTAAAAATAATCAACGCCCGTTTCAGCAACTGAAATGGGCGTTGATTAGCACAATGCCAGTACAAAAAAATACGTAACTAGCAAGCAACCTCACGAGCGAGCAGATGGTCATCGAAAATCAAGCCTTGATCGGCGGTGTTCCAACCCAATGGCCAGAGTGTGCCAGCGTTATAGCGAGCACCTTGGAGTTGAACATCAGTCAGGGTTGCGTTACGCAGATCAGCATCGCGCAGATCAGCACCGCGCAAATCAGCGCCAGTGAAATTCAATTGTTGGCGAGCTGGGTGCGCTGATTGATTGGAGCGAACCCCAAACAACGAAGCGTCGACCAAGCGTGCGCCACAGAATTGAGCTTGGCTCAAATTGGCCCCTGAGAGATCAGCATTGGTAAAATCAGCACCATCACATTGAGCTTGATTCAGATTCGCATCACGAAAATCTGCAGCGACAGCCGCAACTCGATTGAGCCGAGCGCGATGAAAATTACAGCGTTGAAGATTAGCGCCACTTAATTGAGCACGCACTAAATCAGCCAAGTTGAATTGAGTATCTGCCAAGTTTGCATCACAGAAATCGTGGTGACGCAAGCGAGCAAATTGCATGTTGCTGCGATAGGCCGACAAAACGGTCATTTGAACAGGTTGGCTTTGTACGTCCAAAACCAAAACATCGCGCTGAGTTGTCATAGCAGTCTACCTTCATTTAACGTCGTGGTTAAAAGAGCAAGGGCGAATCGTGATGAGCGAAGGGTTTGCTGTTAGCGTGTGCCTAAGCAAGAACTATGCTCATCGTTCGGTGACCAAGCCAAAAGGTATCTAGAACTCCAGCTACGCTGTTGAACCGAGAATATTGCAGGCAAGAAAGAAACCAAAAGAGCAATTGTTTGGGCAATGATACCAACGCGAACAGATGAATTGCTGGTGAACGACACGTCACCGCAGCCTGGCAAGAGACAATACAACATGGTAACTCCAAACATCAGACGGTCAGGGTCTGAGGTAAGAATTTGGTGTGTTTATGCCATATAAACACGGGCCGATAGAAATCCCGCCTCCGATAGCACCTACCACCTTGGGCCATTCCATAGCTTCAATAATGGCAGTAATCAGCGGTATATCACCCACAATCACCAGCCAGAGTTCAAATCAAACAACGAGACTATGCGTCTTGTACAGGGTTGCTTGCTAGAACTTTCAGCTCGACGTGCTACCCATTGGGGGGAGCGCTCGTCAATTGTTGTGGCAGGTCGTGCCACGATAATTTGGTGATGGTTGTTCAGATAGAGTTGATTTATCTGTGGGTTGTGGGGAGATTATACACAGATTAACCGCCATACCACTAGGTAATTAGAAACCATTTGAATAGTACCAATAGTACCACTCGGTTTCTGACCTAGAGTGTATAGGAACTCAGTACTAGCACTTCTAGAATGAATTACCCATGCTATGGTATAACACTCACAGGGATAATTGGGCCACGACTGTTCTAGTCCTGACTATCAAATAGTTAGGATCAGTGTAGGCCGTATCATACCAAGAATTGCGAAATTTGTCACATGGAAATCATGGTACTAGTACGGATGAACATCGAGCTAGATATCCAACTTAAATACTATACAACCATAGCCCAGCTATGGTACACTTCTCACACATAAATCTATAGCAATATACAGCTATTGATATATGTGAACTGTAAATAATTCCGGTCAGGATTGAGCCGATCGCTGCTTGAATACCACCCATTCCTCTCTTTGCGCCTAGCATTAATTCAAGCAGATCATTGTGGTTACTGATGGAAGAGTAGTTCATTTTTGATACGGCATAGTAGGCGCTATGCTGAAGGAGCAAGCATGCAAGCCTCAATCCAGCGCTGGCTTAATCGCATAAACATTACTGATCCGGTGCAACGTGAGCAAGCTTTCCTCTTACAAATTATGCTGATTGGTTTGAGCATTATTTGTTTTTTTACCGTCCCAACCGCGTTTGTTGTTTCAAGCACATTTGGTGGTGCGTTTCGAGCGAGTCTTACAAGTCTGTTAATTTTCATTTTCTTTGTAATTGCCGTGAGTAATTTACGCCAAGGTCATTTCCGCCGCTCAGTTACCCTCGCATCAAGTGGGCTTGTGGTTGGACTATCAATCATTTTATTGCTCGAAGGTTTGCGTAATAGTGCGTGGATTCTTTCAGCATTTATGATGCCGATTACGCTATCGGGTTTATTAACTGGTCGCAAGGGCATTAAAACCATTGCAGGGGCAAGCATCGTCGTTATTGTAGTGCTGGGTGGCTTACAACTATTTAATGTCCAATTGATTGGAGCCTATCCACGCCTCGGCGATCTTTTACCGCCAACCATCAGTACCTTTGTATTTAGCGTTTTGATTGTGGGCTTCTTTTTTCATCGTTTTAGCGCCTCATTAAACGATGCGCTTAGCCGTGCTTTACAGCGTGAATATGAGCTCCAACAGATTCGCGATAAGCTTGAGATTTTGGTCGATCAGCGAACCGCTGCCTTGCAAGATGCCTTGCACGCAGTCGAAGAGCGTGAAATCCGACTCGAAAAAACCAATATCGAACTTGCTGGCGCCAAAACTGCTGCCGAGGAAGCCAACCAACTTAAATCGCGCTTCTTGGCCAATATGAGCCATGAATTGCGCACGCCACTCAATGCAATTATCAATTTCACGGCCTTTCTTGATCGCTATGGCGAGTTCTCCGAGCGTCAGCGCGAGCTGCAAGAACGGGTGCTGTATAACGCCGATCATCTACTTGGCTTAATCAACGATATTCTTGACCTCTCGAAAATTGAGGCTGGCAGGATGGAGTTGATGTATGAAACAACCAACCTTGAGCCAATCATCACTGGCGTGATGGCCACAGCCAGTGGACTCACCCGCGATAAAGGCCTTGAGCTTGAGCTAGATATGCCTGAAGAATTGCCAACCATGGTGATTGATAAGGTGCGGATTCGCCAAGTGCTGCTCAATTTGCTCTCGAATGCGGTTAAGTTCACCGAAGAAGGCCAAATCAATGTCACGATTAGCCAACCTGAGCCTGAAACGATCCAAATTTCGGTCCAAGATAGCGGAATTGGGATCGCGCCTGAACATCAACAACAAATTTTTGAGGAATTCCAACAAGTTCAAAACGAAGTTACCCACCAATATCAAGGCACAGGCTTAGGCTTGCCGATTAGTAAGTTGTTGGTAGAAATGCATGGCGGCAGCATGTGGCTCGAAAGCACTCCTGGTAAAGGCTCAACCTTCTTCTTTAGTTTGCCAATTAACAATACAGCGCCAGAAACCACAACCGTCGATCTAACTACGCCGCTTAGTTTGGCTGAGCTTGTGACAGAAACAAATAGTCCCAACAGCATTGATATCGTGGTGATTGATGATAATCCCGATGCCCATGAGACCTTCCGGGTAATGCTGGAATCTGGCGGGTATCGCGTTCATAGCGTGCTTGATAGCCGTCAGGCAATTAGCACCATCAAGCAGATTGAACCACGTTTGATTATTACCGATGTACAAATGCCCAATCTTGATGGCTGGGAGTTGCTGGCTCAGATCAAGAATGACCCGACGATTGCCCATATTCCGATCATTGTTTGCTCAGTGGTCGATCAGGGAACAATTGGCTTGGTTTTGGGTGCAAGGAAACATATTGTTAAACCTGTACGTGAGGAGGTATTGCTGGCTGTTGTTCAGGAATGTGTCGAACCAACTGCTGAGATCTTGGTTGTTGACGATAACCCTGATGCCCGCCATGTAATTCAACATATCCTTGCGGCACGCGATTATGCGATTCGCGAAGCAGCAGATGGTGTTGAAGCAATGGCACTGATCGAACAATCCAAACCTGATCTCGTTATTCTCGATCTCATGATGCCCAATATGGATGGATTTGAAGTGCTCGAAGCGCTGCGTAATCATCGCACGTATGCTGACATTCCAGTAATTATTGTCAGCGCCAAGGAGCTTGATCAACCGGAACATGACTGGTTGCGCACCCGCGCTCAAGGAGTCATTGCTAAACGCCAACTTAGTGAGGAAGAATTTCTTAGCCGCATTAATCAGGTCTTTAACCAAGGAGTAGAGTATGCCCGTGGCAAGTAATGAATATTTTGTTCCCGTTGTACCGAGCGACGCATCGGTGGTTATTGTCGAAGATAATCCCGACAATCTCTTCGTTTTGGAGATTCTGCTCCGCGAAGATTTGCGGGTCAAATACTATAATGGACGCGCCTCTGGTCGCCAATTTTTTAAGCTGCTCGAGGCCAATCCACGCTTACACCCCGATTTAGTGTTGCTCGATATTCAATTGCCGTATGAAGATGGCTTTACCGTCTTCAAGAATATGTTGCATGTTCCGGCAACTGTAAAAACACCCAAGTGATTGCGGTCACAGCCAATGTTATGCCGCAAGATGTGGCTAAGGCCCGCGAGCTTGGCTTCAATGGGCTAATTGGTAAGCCGATCAATCGCAATCGCTTCCCCAATCAAATTACCCGCATCCTAAATGGCGAATCAATCTGGGAACCCTACTAGGCCGCAGTAGCCCAACCAGCGTCTAAAGATAGGCGCTGGTTGGGCTGCTATCCAGAAAGGAGTAGGGTTCAGATTACGACCTTGTGTAGGATCTCGACCCGTTGGCTATGAGCTTAATTCTTGACATTTTACTCAATGATCTGCGGGCATTAATTCGCGACCTTGGCCAGAATGGTGGGCTGATGAGTCCGTCAGTTTACGACACTGCCCAAGCCTTGCGTTTGTATCCAATGCCCAGCGAAGATCACGTCTGGACAGCAGTCAATTGGCTGATTGGCCAACAACATGCTGATGGTGGCTGGGGCAACCCGTCCATGCCGCTAAGTCGAGCAGTGCCAACCTTGGCCGCAATTTTAGCCCTGCGTCGCCATTGCCAACGCCGCTCAACCTTTGAAGGCTTGCTCGAAGCCAAGCGTTTTCTGCGTCGCCAACTTGAATATTGGGAAAAACCATTGCCCGATGATTTGCCGGTTGGCATGGAATTATTGCTGCCCTATATGCTTGAGGAAGCCTATCGCGAAGAGCACCAAGATACGATTGATGAAGTGCCAATTAAGCTCCACCTCAATATTCCGCTTGCACCCTATCGCGAATTGATTGCGCTTGGCGAACATAAGCGTTCGCTGATCCAGCAAAAAAAACCGCGTGCGGGCACGGCTCCAGTTTACTCATGGGAAGCCTGGGCCAGCCATGCCGATCCAGCATTGATTGATGGTTCAGGTGGCATCGGCCATAGCCCAGCCGCCACCGCTGCTTGGTTATTTGCCGCCAATCACAACCCGAGTTTGCACAGCGAGATTGCTGGCGCTGAAAACTACTTGCGCCAAGCCTCATTGGCCACCTCTGAACATGCGCCCTGTATTATGCCAACCGCATGGCCAATTCCACGCTTCGAGCAATCATTCAGCCTCTATGCCTTGGTAACCGCTGGAATTCTCGATTTTCCCAGTATTCAAGATGTGCTCAAACCACAAATTGCTGATTTACAGCAAGCGCTCAAACCGCAAGGCATCGGGTTCAGCGATGATTTTATGCCCGATGGCGATGATACGGCGGCGGCTGTGGCGGTATTAATTGCTGCTGGCCATCCGGTTGATCTGGCAATTTTACGTCAATTTGAGCGTGACCAATGTTTTGTGGCCTATAATGGCGAATTGCAACCCTCAATTTCGCTGACTGCCCGAGCGGTGCATGCGCTTGATCTGGCTGGAGTCGATATTTCGCGCTGGTGGAAGATTTTTATTGATGCCCAAAAACTTGATGGCAGCTGGAGTGGCGATAAATGGAATACCTCGTGGCTCTACACCACCTGTCATGTACTCATTGCCTTAAAGAACTCGCCCTACAAAACTGCCATGAAAGAAGCTGTGGCTGCGCTGCAGGTGCATCAACACCCTGATGGTGGTTGGGGCATTATTCAACGCTCAACCACAGTTGAAACGGCCTATGCCGTGCTGGCCTTGCAAAACTTGCGCACTGCTGGCCTATTAGATAACGACGACATTCACATGCTCCAACGTGGCTATAATTGGCTCTGCACTCATTATCGCCCTTTCCGCATGAAAGAGTATCAATGTTGGCTCAATAAAGAAATTTATTGTCCCCAACGAATTGATCGCGCTTATGAGCTAAGTGCCATGTTAGCAGTCACCCTAGGAGATTTACGGATATGATCGGCGATCGAATTCCAACGCTTGCAGAGTTTCTTCAAGCTCCACTAACAACAATCCGTCACGTTGCGCCAGCAACGATGATCTTTTCAAGTGGCGGCAGCCGCCGAAAAGCTGCTTTGGCGCATATGCCCGCAGCTGGCGAAGAGTATGCGCGTTGGTCGCACGGCCAATTATTAACATGTTTAGAGCTATTTTTCCGTCACGGCATTAAGCATCTTTTCTTGCCGATGCTTTTGCCCAATCAGTTCCAAGAAACAACGCCCGATTATCGCGAACATATTGAGCGCTGGGTTGCTTGGGGAGCCGCTAGCCCGGCGATGCGTGAGTATTATCGCGAACATAGTTGGCGGGTTCGACTTTTAGATACCCAAGCATCACCGATTATTGCTGAAGCGGCTCAAAGCCTACACCAACCCGCTGATAATCCTGAGCAACCAACCCTCTGGTGGTTTATCGTCCGCGATTCGGAAGATCCATGGCAAGCAATCTTCCAAGCCGCCCAACAAACTGGCTTCAAAACACGCAGCCAAGCAATTGAAACACTCTATGGCGAGCCAATTCCACCTGCCGAACTGCTGGTTTCATTTGGCAAGCCGCAAGTCAATCACGATCTCTTGCCACCATTATTGGTTGGCGATTTACAATGTTATTGGACACAAAAGCCAGGCTATGATCTGAGTGAACGAGAGTTTCGCCAGATCTTGTATGATTTTGGCTTTTTGCGCAAAACTTGGCAAGCCGATAAAACCGAACGCACCAACGCAGCCTTAGCATTTCGCGAGCACTGGGAGCGCGGCCCAATTTTAGGGCTTGGCCAACAACTAGGGCCGTTTTGGTATCCACAATCGAGCAGCATTGAATCAGAGTTGTAGCAGCGTTTTAGGAGAATTGTGTATGACAGTCGTAGCAACCGATCCCGCACCACACTCACCCAGCATCAGCGATGTAGAAGCCTATTACGACGCAATGGGGCCGTTTTATAAGTTAATTTGGGGCGATAGTGTCCATGGTGGCTATTGGCCAGCGGGCTTAGAACATCTATCGCTGCCAGAAGCCCAAGAACATTTGACCAATTTGATGATTGAGAAAACGCCAATTGCAACTGGTCAACGCTTAATTGATCTTGGCTGTGGCACAGGTTTGCCAGCGATTCGCATGGCCGCCGCGAAACAATGCAATGTTCATGGCATTACCGTTGCTCATGGTCAAGTTACCGAAGCTCAAGCCACAATCCAAGCCATGCAGATGCAGGATCAAGTGCAGATTGCATGGGGCAACGCCATGGAATTGCCCTTTGCTGATGGTTTTTTCAACGCAGCATGGGCCTTTGAATCAATCTTTCATATGCCCAGCCGCTTGACGGTCTTGCAAGAGGCCAATCGGGTGCTGCAATCTGGGAGTTATTTGGTGCTGACCGATATTGTTGAGATCAAGCCACTGAGTTTTGAGCAAAAACAGGTCTTTTACCCAGCATTTCAGATCAACACGCTCACTAGCAAGCAAGGCTACCTTGAGCTCTTCGCCCAAACTGGCTTCGAACAGCTTGAATTGATCGACTTGACTGCTGGGATCGCCAAAACCTTGGCCCATACCAAGCTTGGCATCGAGCAAAAACGCGCCGAACTGGCGGCAATCTATCCAGCGCCAATGTTGGCAATGATCGAACAAACTTGGCCGATGGTCGAGAAAATCTATGCCGAGTATGTGCGCTACGTCTTGATTGTGGCGCGCAAACTTGGCTAAAACCAACCAACGCTAATCAATTGTTGTGCTCATTTCAATTGTTCCACGCCCTAGATCAGCGACAACGATTTACGTCAATACTTCAAGCCACGATTTCTATAAATTACTCACGAAGGAGTTAATCGTATGTCGCTGATTCAAAAAATGACCAAAGCATTTGTGCTAATCGTTGAAGATAATATCGATAATATGCTGGTATTAACCGAATTATTAAATGTTATGCCAGAAGTGCGATATTGTAATGTGCGACCTTCAGGTCGCCAACTGTTTGCCTTCCTCGAAAACGATGCCGTGCCAGCAATTAATTTAATCTTGTTGGATATTAACTTGCCCCGCGAAAATGGCTATGTGCTGTTGCCAAAAATTCGCGTGCATCCTAAACTGTCAAGTGCGGTAGTGATTGCCGTTAGTGCGCAAACCGGCCCTCAGGAAGTTGCGAAAATTCGGGCCGCAGGCTTTGATGGCTTTCTAGCCAAACCATTACACTTTCAACGCTTCCCCGAACAAGTGCGCCGGATTATGAATGGCGAGCAAATTTGGGAAGGTAGCTAATTCGACTATTCAATTATTGCATTCTTAAAGTATCCTAGCCAATAAATTATAGAACGCAAATAGTCAATATTTTTGCTATATATGTAGATAATTTTAGCGTGGTAAATAAAATAGAATCAAAATTTGAACTAAATTTAACCAAATTTATCTTTTTTTGACGTATAATAGTGAGTGATCTGTGTGTCCAGGAGAAATAATTCATGGATTTTGCAATGTGGCATAACGTGAAAAGCAAAGTAGGCATCCTACTTGGCCTCACGCTGTTGGCCGGCTCAATTGGCCAAGCTGCTCCAACCAAGGCCGCCGAGCAGCTGTGTTTCGATCAGCCCGGCGTTGTTGAATGTATTGCTCCCCAGTTCCGCGATTATTGGGAAAAGAACGGTGGTCTGCCCGTTTTTGGTTATCCCCAAACCGCAGCCTATGAAGAAGTTACCCCTGAAGGCAAGTTCTTGGTGCAATATTTCGAACGCCAACGGCTTGAATATCACCCCGAAACCCCTGCTCCATTTACGATTTTGCTCGGTCGGATCAATGATGAAGTGCTGTTGCGCGAAAACCGCGTTTGGCGCGACTTCCCCGCCGCTCCTCAAGCCAATGGTTGCCAATTATTCAGCGAAACTGGCCACAGCGTTTGTGGTGAGTTCTTGAAATATTGGAATGCGCAAGGCTTGGATTTGGGCGAAAATGGCATTACCTACGGCGAATCATTAGCCTTGTGGGGTTTGCCACTCTCTGATCCTCAAGAAGAAATCAATATCGATGGCGATAAAGTTGTGACCCAACACTTCGAGCGGGCGCGCATGGAATGGCACACCAAAGACGGCAAGAACCAAATCTTGCTGACCCGGCTTGGGGTAACCTTGGTGCCAATGCAGCTCAAAATGTTGGCAATCAACGACTTCCATGGCCAAATCTCAACTGGCCGTAAAGTAAGCAACAAGGATGTCGGTGGCGCTGCCTATTTGAGCAGCTACATCAAGCAAGCCCGCGCCAAAGCCCGTTACTCCTTAACGGTGCAAGCTGGCGATATGGTCGGCGCAAGCCCACCAAGCTCGGCCTTGTTGCAAGATCAGCCAACCATGGAATTCTTGAATACCTTGGGTGTAAATGTTGGTACGCTTGGTAACCACGAGTTTGATGAAGGCCTCGATGAACTGATGCGCTTGATCGACGGTGGCTGTCACCCAACCGCTGGCTGCTGGGATGGCGCAAACTATCCCTTGATCGCAGCCAATGTGATTGACAAACGCACCAATAAAACCATCTTGCCAGCCTACCATGTGATTAATGTTGATGGCGCACGGATTGGCTTTATCGGCGTGGTTTTGAAAAATACCCCAGAAATCGTGGTGCCTTCAGGCGTTGCCAACCTTGAATTCATCGATGAAGCAACTGCGATCAACCAAGCAGTTACCGAATTGAATGGTCAAGGCGTGCATGCGATCGTTGTTTTGGCTCACGAAGGTGGCACCCAAAATACCACCACTGGCTTAATCACTGGCCCAATTGCTGAAATTGCCAATAAAGTCAATGATGATGTTGATGTGATCGTCAGCGCTCACAGCCACACCTCAATCAGCGGCGAAGTTGATGGCAAATTGATTACCCAAGCACTGTCGTATAGCATGGCGTTTGCTGATATCGATTTGACGATTGACCGCGCCAAACGCGATATTGTGGGCAAAAAAGCCACGATCGTCACGACTTTCCACGAAGGCATGACCCCTGATGCTGAAGTTGCAGCGATGGTCAAGAAATACGAAGACCAAGTTGCTCCTCAAGTCAGCCGCAAAGTTGGCACAGCGGCAATTGCCATCACCAACACGGCGAATGATGCTGGCGAATCGGCCTTAGGCAACTTGATTGCTGATGCCCAACGCAATACCATGAGCACCCAATTTGCCTTTATGAATCCTGGTGGCATTCGCGCACCACTTGATGCTGGCGAAATCACTTGGGGCGAGTTGTACGCAATTCAGCCATTCAGCAACGATTTGGTCAAGATGACGGTGACTGGTAACGATATCTACACCTTGCTCAACCAACAATGGCAAACTCAAAGCGATGGTTCAGTCCGCGCTCGTATCCTGCAAATTTCAGGCTTGAGCTACACCTGGACTGACGCAAACGCCGTTGGTCAAAAGGTGTTGGAAGTACGCGGTGGCAATGGCCAAGTGTTGGATAAAGCTGCAAGCTATACCATCACGGTCAATAGCTTCTTGGCCGATGGTGGCGACGGCTTCGTTGTGCTCAAACAAGGCACCAATCGCGAAGTTGGCCCAACTGACCTCGATGGTTTAGTTCGCTACATCGAAAAGTTGACCGAACCAGTCAATGCCAATGTCGAAAACCGGATCATCAAACAATAAACTCAATAATTCTACACACGATCACCAATGCAGCAGGCAAAACCTGCTGCATTGTGTTTTAGGGCAGCCAGCGCGGCCAAACTGCATCATCAGCAAGTTGGATAGGAGTCGTTATCTCAGGGACTTGATACCAAATCGAATAGCGGGCTTGCTGTGGATCGAGTCTGCTCCAGATCAATTCCTGGCCTTCTGGCGACCATTGAGGGTCGAAATTATCGTAGCGTGGATCATCAGTCAGTTGGAGTGGTTCTTGGGGATTGTTGAGCTTCAGTAGCCAGAGTTCGCCAACTTCAGCTTCCAACGGGCGACGAATATAGGCCAATTGCTGGCCATCAGGAGCCAACCGTGGATAATAAACATCAACATCAGGGCTTTCTAGCACAACGCTTAGTTGCTGGCTAGCTAGATCGTAGCGCACCAAACGGCCAAAACGCCCTGTTTCTGGCTCGGTTAGTTGGGCAATAATCAAGGCTTGGCTATCGGGCTGCCAGGTAAATGTTCCGGTGAAGGTTAATTCGCGGGTTTCGCCAGTCGCCGCTTGCAAGACTAAATTGGGTCGCTCAGCCAATTCATAGATCAACCAGCGCCCATCAGGCGACCACTGTTGGTTCAAGGCTGGCGTTTGGGTCGCATCCAAGCTTTGGGGCTGGCTCGCATTAGCATTAATTTGCCAAATACTGGGTGGCGCAGGCTCATCATCAATCAAGGCCAACGGTGAGCGTAAATACAACACCTGATCGCTGCTGGGATGGCAAGTCGCTTGGCTCAACACCGCCGCAGGATCATCAACCAAAATTTGGGTTTGGCGCGTATTCAGATCACTCGCTAGTAAGCGATTTGTGCCGCTTAGCTTCGTCGTATAAATCAAGTGCCATTGGCTGAAGCAGGCTGGGCTATTCACCGCAGTTGCAATTGTTTGTTGGTTTTGAGCAAAATCACGCACAATCAAATTCGCCTCGGTCAAAGGCTCCTGCACATAGCTCATCAACCAGTATTGAGGGTCAACGGTTGGCACAGCGGTTGATTGCACCGAGCCACAACTGATTAAACTACCAAGAATGCCAAGCAATAAAATCCAACGCATGCGATCAAATTCCCCTAAATAGCTAAAATCCGTCAGGCTCACTCCTTTGCAGCAGCGGCCATGACGGATTATATGTCAGACGGATAAAAATTATTTATAGCGAATGTGTAAGTGATTATCGTGGTTTGGATATGAGGTTGTTAAGCCTTCGCTAATCAACACGGGATCATTGAAGTAGATCACGGTGATTTGGCCGGGCGCAGCAGCGCGAATCGCCTTAACCAAATTACGGGTTGCAGCTCGATCGTAGGTGCTCGATTGCCATGTGATGCGGCTGCCAGAACATTGATTGCTATCGCTGCGAATTGGCCAAATATCAACATCGAGGCCAGTTTCGTGCGAGGCATGGCCGGGAATATCGCCGCCATGCTCGAAGCTAATATCGCCAAGCGGTACTTTGCCCTTGCCATAGCTGGCAAAATTACTCGTCGCTTCTTCAAGTTGAGCCACGGTTGAGGCTACACCCCAATTAGCATTACCATTGCCATCGGGGTCTTTGTCGCAGATGTTGGCGCTGACATCGGCATATTCATAATGCCAAATCAAATTTTTCCAGGTGGTTGGGCCAACCACACCATCGGCGCTCAAGCCTGCATGGCTCTGAAAACTCTTGACAGCGCTTTCGGTACCTGCGCCAAAATCGCCATCGACCGTCAGGCCAGCGTTGCGTTTGGCGTTCAATAAGCTTTGGACAGCTTTGACTGCATTGCCATTATCGCCACGGCGCACAGTTGTCACTAACTCGCCCCATGTTGCTGGGCCAACAATGCCATCAGCGCCAAGGCCTTTGCTTGATTGAAAGCTTTTGACCGAGCTTTCGGTGCCTGAGCCAAACACGCCATCGGCGCTGATATTGAGTAAATATTGCATCGCTTTAACATCAGTGCCGCGATTGCCTTTGCTAACAGTGTGGAAAAATGCCGCTGAAAATGCTTGAGCGGTATTAATCGAACTCAGCATAATTCCAAGGATTAATGTACAACTGGCGATTCGCCAAACTAAAGCTTTCATCAAGCAACCTCACTACATCGCTAAATTATTCCAGCTATTCAGGCCAACCACGCCATCAACCGTCAGTTGACGATTGGTTTGGAAGGCCCGCACCAAGGTATTTACGCCCGTACCAAAGCTGCCATCAACCGTGGTTGGGTAATTTTGCACACTCAGTTGATTTTGCAAAGCCTTGACGGCCTCGCCAGTATCGTTCAAGCGCAAGGTCATAATCAATTTTTCCCATGTTGCAGCTCCAACGATGCCATCGGAAGTTAGGCCATTGGCAGTTTGAAAGCTCTTGACCGCCGTTTCGGTACCTGGGCCAAACGCACCATCAGCGGTAATCGTCGCGCCACGCACTCGCAAGAGGTATTGCATGGTTTTGGCAAGCCCAGTCGCGGGAGTGTTGCGGCGCAAAACTGGCCACATGCGGCCAACCGCGCCACCATTGAGGGTTGTCTCAACCGCCGTGCGCAACTGTGGCAACAAACTATACAGCGTATCACCTGGGCAGCTAGTATTATCCAAATCACGATGGCCGACAATATCGTTGGCGGTGAGGCCATATTGCTGGCAAATATAGGCGATTAAAGCTACCAGTTTATTCCACAACGGCAGGCTTGGCGTGACGTTCATATACAAGCCTTCACATTCGATACCAATATGGGTTTCATTATGGCCATCGACGTGCGCACCCTGCACATGTTTGGTGCCGCCCTGCAAAATGCTCAGGCTTTGATGACGACCTTCCATAATCCAGCCACCACGGCTGATCGTAAATTGTTGGCCGGTATCGATCCAGCCGCGATTGAAGTGGCTTTGTTGAATTTGGCGCGCCACTTGCCAAGCCTTGTTGCGGGTAAAATCGTTGGTGTTGAGGTTGGTGGTGTGGTGAACGACAATTCCAGTGGGCTTTTGATTGAGCACATTAATTGGCTCGGTAGCAGCAGCAGCGCCCCAAGCGCTAGTACCATCGATGCTTGGCGTGGGAACTACGGCATGGGCTGAGCGCAACAAACGCAATTCAGTGCCGCCAACCACCACGCTCATTGCTACGCCCATGGTCAATTTGCCAAATGTACGGCGAGAAAACTTCTTCATTGCAGGGCTTCCTTTGTTCAAAAAAACAAGCCCCACGTTAGACAACGTGAGGCTTGTTGGCAGCATCGATTATGGGCGAGGCCAAGCGCAGTGAATGTGGGTGCTGTGGCCGGAATCGCCGGGGCCAAGCACTTCGGTTGCGCCGAGGTTGGAGCATTTGTTACGGAATGATTGTTGGTTGGGGTGTGATGAGCTAACGTGTGAGCCGTTGATCACGTTGACATCGACGGCAACGCCAGCATAGTGACGTGAGGTTGCGCTGTGTGAGCCGCCAGCAATTTCGCTGACTGAGTAACTCCACGATTGCGAGAGCGTAATCATGCCGCGCAATAAATCGGTATCGAGGTTGACCGAGCCACCTGGTGCATTGCCGTAGCTACTGCGGCGAGCAGCGCCACCATTAGCTGTATCAACAATGTTTTGGCGGGCGGTTGCGCTATCAGAAACGCCTGAGGTGTGGATGGTGGCGAGGGCAATGCGGCTGCTATCGCGGATAGTGCGGGCTAGATCGGCGCGGCTTGAGCCACCACCGCTCGCATTGCCAGTCAAGGCAGCCCATGTATCAGCACCAACGATGCCATCAGCGCCTAAGCCTTTGCTTGATTGAAAGCTTTTGACTGCTGACAAGGTGCCAGCACCAAAATCGCCATCAACCGTCAGCGAATGGCCATGTTTGCGCAATTGGCGTTGCAAGGCATTGACCACAATATTGTTATCGCCTGAACGCACCACAACTACCAATTGTTCCCAGGTATTGGGGCCAACCACGCCATCGGCGCTCAAGCCTTTGCTCGATTGAAAGCTTTTGACTGCCGACAATGTGCCTGGGCCAAAATCGCCATCAACCGTTAAGCTATAGCCACGTTGTTTCAACATTGCTTGCACAGTATAGACGTTATCGCCATTGTCGCCGTTGTTGACGGTTGCCCATGTGCGAGCAGCCACGCCGCGTGCCGACGGGCCAAAACTTGCAAGCACCAATAAAGCCATGGTTAGGCCGCTGAACCAAAATGCCCATCGCTTGTGCATAATTGCTATCCTTCCTTGTGAATGACACCAAAAAAGATCGGGAATGGGACTGTTTGTTGATTGTCGAAAAGCGCTTTTCCTAGGTATACTATAGCCAACGCTTCTTAAAAAATTCTAAAAAACTTGCCGTATTTCTAAAAGATATCTTAAGAAGCATTCAAGGATCAACGAGCCACTAGGAGGTTCCATGACGCAACAGCCTACAATCTTAGTGATTCAACCAGATCGCGCTTTGCAAGCCTTGATTGTGCGAGTATTAAAAACCGCGAGCTTTCAGGTTGTGCGCAGTGATAGCATTCACGAAGCTCAAACGCTAGTCGAGCAAGAAGCCTTTGATTTGGTTATCATCGATCAGTGGATGCCCGATCAAGATGCTTTAGAATTTTGTCGTAGTTTGCGCGAGCATTCTAGCCTGCCCTTGCTAATGGTTGGCGCCAGCAGCGATGCCTATATGCGCGGAATTGCGCTCGATCAAGGGATTGATGATTATGTGATTACGCCGTTTCATGAAAGTGAATTTTTGGCCCGCGTGCGAGCGTTGTTGCGCCGCAGCCAGCAAGCAACACAGCAACAACAACCCCACTATACCGAATGTGGCTCGCTGCTGATCAATTGGCAGGATCAGCAAGTGCGCAAACATGGCGAGTTAGTGCATCTCACCAAAACTGAATGGGCGCTGCTCAAATTATTTATTCAATATCATGGCCAAGTCTTGACCCATCGCATGCTCTTGCAACAGGTTTGGGGCAAAAGTTACAGTGAAGATCGGGCTTATCTGCACGCCTATATGCGGCGTTTACGCGCCAAACTCGAAGACGACCCGACTAAACCGCAATTAATTCACTCCGAATCGGGGATTGGCTATCGCTTTATGCGAATTGAAGCCCCAAGTTATGAGCCACCAGCCAATCCATCAAGCCTCGCCCATTTGCGCTTGCCCTACCCAATCGCCGCCCTGATTGGCCGCCAGCATGAGCTAACCACCCTACAAGAATTATTGACCAAGCCCGAAGCACGGCTGATCACAATCACTGGCATGGGCGGCTCGGGCAAAACCAGCCTCGCCAGTTATATTGCCCAACACATGCATCAAAGCCAACAAATTCCAGTGGTATTCGTGGCTCTCGATACGATTAGCGATCCGAGTTTGGTGGCTGCTACCCTCGCTCGCGCCGCTGGCTTACGCGACCATGGCGATGACCAGTCGCTTGAACGCTTGCAAGATTGGGTTGGCAACCAAAGCATATTGCTGATTTTGGATAATTTTGAGCAGGTGCTGGGCGCAGCGCCGCAAGTGAGCCAATTGCTTCAGCATTGCCCAAACTTGAAAATCGTGGTTACCAGCCGAATTGTTTTGGGCATTTATGGCGAGTATGAGTTTGTATTGCCGCCATTGGGCTTGCCCGATTTGCAACAAAGCCCGCCATTTGAGCAAATTGCCGCCAGCCCAGCGATTCAACTGTTTGTGCAACGAGCGCAAGCGGTTGATAGCCAATTTCGCTTGACGGCTGAAAACGCTCCCATTGTGGCCGAAATTTGTGTGCGGCTCGATGGCTTGGCTTTGGCAATTGAATTAGCAGCAGTGCATAGCAAATTCTATCCGCCGCATGTGATGTTGCAACGGCTCAATCAGCGGCTTGATTTTCTCCAGCACAACAGCCCGGATCGCACGCCGCGCCAACATTCCTTGCGCGGCGCAATCGATTGGAGCTACGAACTGCTTGGCAGCTACGAGCAAACGATTTTTCAGGGCATTGGCTTATTTGCAGGCAGTTTTACCCGCGAAGCGGCCCAAGCTTTGTGGCCAAACGACGAGCCAAGCCGCATCGAACGCGGGTTACACCACTTGGTCAATGCAAGCTTGCTGCAGCGCGAAACCAGCAGCGATGGATTAAGCTGGTTTGCCATGCTCGATACGATTCGCGAATATAGCCTGAGCAAATTGCCCAAGGGCGAGGCTCATTGGCTACAACAGCAGCTGCTTGATTATTATGTCGAGCTAATGCAACAAGCCGAGCAAGCCTTTTTGGTAAGCAACCACACTGGCTGGATCAAACGGCTCGAACGCGAACTGCCAACGATTCGCGGCATCTTGGCGTGGGGCATTCAGCAAGATAACGCTTTAGCAGTGTGGCAATTATGTGCCAGTTTTTGGCGCTTTTGGCACGAGCAAGGCCAAATCAGCGAAGGCCGCGAGTGGTTGGCGAAAATCCAGCAGCTACAACCAAGCACGATTCCACTGGCCATTCGCGATAAAGTACGGCTAGGAGCTGGCGTTTTAGCCTTTATTCAAGACGATTATGCGGCTGCTAATCGGGCATTTGGTGAAGTGCTCGTCGAGCCACGCGCCGACCATCAACCCAAGGCAATTGCCCATGCCCTGACCAACATTGGCATGGTGGCCTACTGGCAAGGGCGTTATGGTGATGCAATTCAAGCCTTAGAAGAAAGTCTACCATTATTAAAAATGCTTGATGATCGCTATGGTTTGGCCAGTAGTTTGCGCCATTTGGGAATGAGCCAATTGGTACAACATGGCTCGCGCAGTGCCTTAGCGCTGCTAGCCGAGAGTTTGAGTTTCTATCAAGAGCTGGGCAGCAAAAGCGGCATTGGCACGGCGATGGGCTTTTATGGTCGAGCGCTCTTAATTTATGGCGATGATCACGAAGCCCAACAATGGCTTGAGCAAAGCATCGCCATGCTTGAGCCATTGGGCAACTGGCCAGCGGTTGCGCGGAGCCAAACATTTTTGGGGCGCGTGGCGTTAGCCCAACGACGGTACACCGACGCCCAGCAATTACTGAATGAAAGTTTAGCCACGCTCTATCGAGTTGGCGATCGCGAAGGTGTGGCAGCTTCAATCGAAGGTTTAGCAGTCTGGAGTGCGCTCAACCAGCAGCCCGAACGAGCGCAAGCACTTTGGAACGGTGCACATTGGCTGCGCGAATTACTTGGTGCGCCAATTCCACCCGCCGATTACCAAGCATTACGCCGCATATTGCCGCCACATTTTAGTTTTGGCCAACAAGCCCAAACTCCTAAATCGCTGCGCCACTTGATTAGCTGCTCCTTGGCCGCCGATTGCAGTTCGTTGGGCTGCGATGAACATGGATCGTGATCAAGGGGTCAGGGATGAGGGATGAGAGATCAGCGAGGCATGCTCTAGCTGACAACGGAGTGCGATTAACGATCTACGCTTTCAGCTATTTAATTGAGATTGATAAAAATCGCAAATTTCGGTCAAGGGGCAGCGCTCGCACGCCGGGCGTTGGGCATGGCAAATTTGGCGACCATGCAGCAACACGCTAACATGAAATTGATACATTTGATCAACGGGCACAACCGCCTCTAGCAACGTATGAGCCGCATCGGCTGAAACTTTGGGGCCGATCATGCCAATGCGCTTAGCGACGCGATGAATATGGGTATCGACGATCATGGCAGGCTGATTACAGGCAAAACAGAGCACACAGCCTGCGGTTTTAGGACCAATTCCTGGCAGCGCAGTTAGCCAAGCGCGGGCTTCATGCAAACTCAGATCACGCAGAAAATCGAGGCTAAATTCGCCACGCTGCTGCAAAATCACGGCTAATGTGTTTTGAATCCGGGCGGCCTTGATTTTGGCCAAGCCACCAACCCGAATAGTTTCCTCTAGCTCGCTTGATTCGGCGTTGAGCACTGCCGTCCATGTCGCGTAACGTCCTTTGAGTTCGCGAAAGGCCCGCCCGCTATTACGATCGGAGGTATTTTGCGAAAGAATCGTCAACACCAATTCATCAAGCGGATCACGCTGGGTGTGCAACACTCGTGGGCCAAAGCGTTCGCGCAAAATCTGCAAACTTTGTAAGACTTTTTCAGGGTTAACCATCACTGTTCCTTATAAAATACCAATTGCCCTAAAAGCCTACCATGTTTGGGCTGTGGTTGGATTGGATGAATCTGCAAGCCGCAATTCTCTTTACCAAAGCAATAGATTGATAATAGAAACGAGGTTCTTGAGTCCGAAACAACTCAAGAACCTCGTTTCTATGCTATAACTCGCTGCGAATCACATAACTACCATTATCAATGCGCTCGACAATAATAGCGTCGCGTTCTAGTGCCTTTGCAAAATCTTGGCGATAGGTAGGATGCATTGCTTTGACAATTTCATCCTTCATAGCCTCAATGGTTTGCTTAGTAAAGTCGAGATGGGCAACCGAAAGATTTGATACCACAAGTGGGAGATCATAATCTTTTGTTTGGGTTGGCTCTAATAAAAAGGTCATTCCATCGAATTTGACAATTCTTGTGCGCATCGCATCGACCAAATTTGCATGAACAAAATTATTTCGTAGCGCACGAACTGCTTTATATTGGGCATAAATTGAGTCATTGATGGCGATACGGTCGCCACTAAAACAAATACAGTAAATTGGTGCCATTGCAATTTTTGTATCAATTGGTGCTTTAATCGCTGGATCACGCGTATCTTTACTCTGGCGAATCGCAGGTTTGAGATACAAATCATAAATAATATTTAATAAGCCCTCAAATGCTGAGAGAAATTGAAAAAAAGCAGAGCGACAAAGCGTATTGCCCTGATGACTCGATGGTTGCTCCTTAGCAAGTGCCAATAGTTCCGCACCGGTATCCATATACACGCGATACGGATTCTGAAGCAGCATAAGGCTGCTCAACTCTGAAGTTTTTTTGATTGCTGAATCCTGGGTATTTCGCGCTTTGTTAAAAATTGACCGTAAACGGTCGTAGATTATCTGCGCAGTAGTGGCAAACTGATCATCAGGATAAATAATCAGCGTACAGCCATAGAGTTTCCAATCGTTGATCCGCAGAAATGCAGTTGGAGCCTCAAGTTCATAGCTCCACTGGCTATTTTTGCTCAACGCTGCATTGGGCATTCCAAATTGGGCTTTGAGCGTGGTGTAAATACTGTATGGCTCAATATGATCAATCACAAAGGTATAGGCTTTTTGTTTCAAGGTAATTGGATCGATCAGGCTAGGCTTTAAATCGGTTAAATTCACAATGTATTCCTTATCTCAAAAAATCCTAAATTATGGATTCTACTAGAGTTCATTATTGTGATAATTAAATGCTTGTTGGATTAATTCCATGGCATAATCCAAATCTGCTAGCCCAGTAATGCTATACTCGACGGTCGCATTGCCCCAGTTCCCCAAGCCTGTTGTGTTGCGACCACGTTGTTGTGGATCATGCAGTTGATCAAACGGTATCCGTAATCCAATCCGTAGGCGGCTTTTTTGTGGCTCCACAACACAGAAATTTGTCTCTAGCTTGAATGCAATATATAAGCGGGTTTGCTCTTCTTGAATCGCCGTACTCAAATTCAGAATCCGCTGGCGCAGCTCATCATAGCATTCGCGCCAGATCCCGTTCAAAAATTCCGACTCAATGACCGATCCATCCTGTTCGTGAATTGCTACGGGTACGCGTTCAACCGCCGTTGGATATGCCCATACACTACAAGCTGCCTGCGCCAACCGCATTGCACGCTCTTGAATCGCGCGTTCCTCCCAACGTGGTAGACCCATCAAATCACGGTTAGATCATGCCGCCTGTATCAGCAAAGCCACCGAGGGTACGTTGTTTGTCAGCAAAACTGGATTGCTCGTCGAGTGGTTGTTGGACCAATGAAAGATTAATTAACCCATTAATCACACTGCCTTGAATTGCTTGCCACTCAATACCTAATTCATTTTGCCATTCCAGCGCTAAGGGATTTGCAGTTGGGACAATCTGGGTTACGCTCAAATTCGACAGGTCATGGCTTGCTTCCGGCGATCCCATATGAATGCCATACAGTAAGTAATTGCGATTGCGAAAATTGTTAATATCTTTGGCCAGCAATTCACGCCGAAATTCTTCATCGTTGGGGAACCGCCGATAACTATCTTTATCCAACAATGCAGCCTCAAGCCGGGCAATAAATGTGCTATCGGGATTCAACGAGAAGCGGCTGAGCAACTGTGGATTATCCATGTCGCGTAATAAGTTTGCAAAGGTTTTATTGAGGGAATTAGTCGGAATTCCGCAAATAGCGCGTCGAAACACATAGCTTTGACTCAGCCGCACCGTATGCACCATCTCGCGTTGCGATAAATGATGGGTTTTATACACCCGCATACATTGCATCAAAAATGGATAGGCAACATCAACCCGTAAAATATGCAAATCACGGATGGCTGCATCAAGTTCGCGATCATTGGTTGTGGCAAAATTAAGATCAGCAAAGTACCCAGAATATTCACCAATATCGGCAACTACCGCTTTAACATTAAGGTTATTCTCAGTCATATAGCGCTTAAATTCATCGTATACGTCTTCGATGTTCGGAATGCGCCCAAGTTTGATCGTCAGGTAATCGCGCATAAACCGATTAAAGCGTGCAGAATAATCGCTGCCAAAGCGTTGTTCCATCGGATGCCAATAGGTGGTATACATCGATGTTTGATCAGTATGATTTTGGCCCATCAAAATATAGTTACGAATTAGATCGGCTTGGGTTAATTTCAAACCTGTCGAATTCAAACTCTCAAAAATAAGTTGCGGATTATCCTTGTCACGTTCAAGCGAGATTTCAACCACAATAATTCGTTTGATGGCCTCGAAAACCTGCTGAAGGGTTGATGCACTCCGCACTCGCTCTAGAAAGTAGCGATAATTTTCTTGAATACGCGGCGACGCATTAAGATGAAACTCTTCACGATTAACCACATTAATCAGCGCAGGTTTATCACTTTGGGTTAAGAGTAATTTATAATGACGCTCGCCGTCTTCATCGTTATTGCGCAAGTAATAGTTATAGAGTTTTTTACTGGTTATGTCTACTGATTCATGGACACGCTCATCAATCACATTGGCTAAGGCCGCTAATAAGAGCGAGAGGGTTGTGAGCCGTTGTTGACCATCAATCACTAACAATTGCGGAACCACACTTTTGCTATATTGATCGTCTTCAACATAGACAACCGAGCCAATGAAGTGACCCTTGATCGCGCCATCTTGGATGAGTCGCGAAATATCACGCCAGAGTTGTTCACATTGCTCCCGATTCCAACTATACGTCCGTTGATAGATTGGGATCACAAATTGTTTGGTGCCATTCAGGAACTCAAACAGAGCGGTTTCTTTGGCTTTCATGAAAAATCCTTAATCTAAAAGGCTACTTACCACCACAAGAATAAACATAGATACTCGTATGAGACAAAAATTGATTATTCAGCTCCACATTGCTTGGCGTTTCAATCGATAATCTCATAATGGTCTCCTGAGATCTAAAAGGGATTCATTACTGATGCTGGACAAGTCAAGTACGTTCATTGCGGAACTTTCGGCTTTGTTGGTCAAGTTGTTCTTTCACACTAGATTGCAGCGGATTTATATAATCCTAAAATACCACATCTTAGCCCATTGCAGGTTGTTCCATGCTATGATGAAGCCTGCCGCAGGCAACAACACAAGGAGCAAGATTGGCATGACAACCAAACGACCAGGATTTAGTGTGTGTGTGTTCTGTGGTTCGCGCAATGGAGCGCAGCCCGACTATAGCGATGCTGCTAGGGAACTGGGAATCGCCGCAGCCCAACGTGGTTTAGGCGTCGTCTACGGTGGCTCTTCCAATGGCTTGATGGGAATTTTGGCCAATAGTGCGCTTGAGGCTGGTGGCTATGTCGAGGGCATTATTCCCGATGGCCTGTTTTTGAAAGAAGTAGCTCACCCACGTTTGTCACAGCGCTTTGTTGTGCGCAGTATGCACGAACGCAAAGCCATGATGGCCGAACGCTCAAACGCCTTTATTGCCCTTCCTGGGGGATTAGGCACGTTCGAGGAATTATTCGAGATTTTAACTCTGGCCCAGCTTGGCATTCACGCCAAACCAATTGTGGTCTGGAATGTCAAAGGTTATTATGATCCGTTGCTGACGTTTATCGAAGGTGCTGTCAGCGAAGGTTTTGTTGCTCCCGAACATCGCCGTTTTATCTCAATTCGCACAACACTTGATGAAGTGTTACACGATGTGACCAATTTCAAAGCCCCAACCAGCATTGCCAAATGGCTCGAACGCGATGAATTATAAGCACAATTATCACCGAGTTTAGCGCTATCTACTGCGCTAATCCTGCTTTAAATAGCGCACGGTAGGCTGGAATGCCTACCGTGCGATTTTAGTCGATACACAACCTCTTTGAATGTATTCGATGCTGCACCAAACCATTACTAGCTAGCTTGATGCAGTAGCTCCCTCGCTCGTTCGCGGGCGAGGGAGCTAGCAATTAGCGATTAACCATAATCACCGGAGCATAGATCGTGGTGTTAATCGCCCACTTGTAGACACTGCCCGAACAGAGATCGGTTGCTTTTGTGCCTGTGCCGTTATCGTCGGTAGCAACACGCAGGGTTGCGCTCAACGGAGCATTGGCCCAAGTATAGGTGAGCGTGCGGGAAGCACCGACCGCCAACGGTTGATCGAGCACAAAGCGTTGCAATACGGTGTTGCCGTGATACAAGCTCAATGGCATGCCTGCCGGAATTGCTACATTACCGCTGGCATTCTCCAAAATGATGCTAATCTGCGTGGTTTGCTGAACGACGCGCACCAGCAGTCCATTATCGCGACACATCGCATACAACAGCACTTCATCACAGCCTTGGCCTTGGTTATCGTCAGTCACACAAACCTTGGTAGCATATTTACCAATTGTGGCATAAGTATGATCGGCGCTTGCAGCGTTCACTTGCGCCGCCAGCGGCAGCGTATCAACTACCCCATCGCCCCAATCAATCCGAGCGGTTTTGGTATCGTTGGCAAATGGGTCGCTCAAAGCCAAATCGAGTGTAAATTGCTGATTGTAGATTTGGAATTGATCGGGGCCGGCAGCGACCATTGGCGCAACGTTGCGCACAATCACCGTGCCATCAAGAATCGTTTCGCCACCATCATCATCAAGCAGCTTGACCGCAACAGGACGAGTGGTCGTTCCATCAAACGCACGGGCATCAAACCGAGTAATCGCAGTGGTCGAATCGTCAAACGCGCCATCGTTATCCAAATCCCAAGCGACGCTCAATGGGTCATACATGGTTCCAGCATCGTCAATCATCACCGAGATGATGCCAAATTCGCCTTCGTTGACGACCATGGTATTGGTAAACATCGCCGTTGGTGCAAGATTCGCGACGCTGACGTTGGCACTATTGGCGGTTACGGCGCTCGCTTCATCGGCCAAGGCGGTTGCTTGAATGCTGATCGGCGTGCCTGCATCATCTTCTGGGTAGAGAATGCCAATCGTTGCGGTCAAACTTGCGCCTGGCTCAAGCATCAATTGCTCAGGAATATCCAACACATTGCCAATTCGGATATCGACAATATCGGCCTCAGTGGGCAGACCAAGCTCGATTTGCAGATTATTAGCCGTGGCCGAGCCTTGGTTGACGATCGTCACCAGATACTCAACCGCTTCGCCTTCGTTGATCGCGTTGCGATTTGGCGCAATCGTTACCGCCAAATCAGCCACCGCCGCAACCTCGGAGAACGTGTAGACGGCGTTATTGTTCAAATCTTCATCATACGAATCGCTATCAACTGCCACCAAGGTTTCGAGATATTCCCGTTGATCAGGGTTAATCTTGAGCGTCACGGCAACAGTTTCCACTTGGCCAAGCGCCAAATTCCCCAACTGACAACTGATCAACTCAGCTTCTTGGGCACAGCCAACACTCGCATCATCCAAGCTGGTGCCTGCTGGCAAATAGAATTCCAAGAGCGTTTCAGCGGCAACTGATGGCCCAGTATTGGTGATAGTGGCGGTAAGCGTGGTCAATTCGCCAGCATTGACCAGATCAGCATACCCAACCATCAAATCAAGATCCGACAAGCGTTCAACGGTAAAGGCTACTTCGCCCACATTATCAATCGTTGAAGTTTCGCTATAGATTGCTGTATCATTGACCAGCAACTCGCTGGTATGCGAGATCAACGTGCCTTCAGCAACGTCGGGATTGACCTGCCAAGTCAGGGTTTTGGCACTATTTTGGCTGCCTGCGGGAATATCGCCAAGGCTACAGGTCAGGGTGGTTGCAGCAGCGTCCATCGCTACACCACAACCATCAGCGTCAGCAAGCGTAACCAAACTATTTTCCAACATATGGTCGATCACGCTGACATCAAGCGCTGGATTGAGGCTGATATTCTTGGGCGCGAGGATATAGCTGTAGCTTTCGCCTGCAACCACATAACCTTCAGCCAAGCCCTCGTAGCCCATCACCAAATCGGTGGCCATAGCGTTCGATTGAACCGTGACATACAGCGGCAAGGTTTGGGTATAGCCAGCACTGGCGGCATGCACTAACACTTCATAGGTACCAGGCGCGGTATCAATCAAGGCACTCAGTTGTAAATTGACCAGTTGCCCAACCTCAGCCGTAGCACTCGACAAGCTGGCAAAGAACAATTGCTGGTCGGCGTTATCATCGATGCTGAGTTCGATTGGCTGATTCCAGTCGTTGCCATCGATCGTCAGCACATACGGAGCGCCAACTTCGTGTGGACGGGCAACTTGATCTTCAATTGCTTCGATATAGAAGCCTGTCACCGCCAAATTGAGCGTTTTGGTGTAGGCATGTTCATTATCAAAAGCCAGCAAGGTAACTGGGTAATCGCCATAATCCAGATCAAGCGTGTCAGTCAGGATCAAGCGCGTTTGTTCGCCTGGCATAAAGCTTGAGCGGGTGAACGACCAATCCACGCCAGCAGGCATATCCAACACATCGACGAAAATCGCATCGCGTTCGCTGAACTGATAGGTGGCATCAATCTCAACGCTGGTGCTGTTGAAGTTGGTCAAAGTCAGGTTATCGACACTGGTGCGTAGGCTAAAGTCTGGTTCGCGCACCGTCACTGGAAGGTTGAGATAGCGCTCAGTGCCATTCGACAAGGCCACCAATGTCACAGTGTAGGTTCCGCCAAGCAAGCTAGCCGCTGGCGTTAGCACCACACTCGATTGCACGCCAGCTAAGGTTGGAGTCAGCACTGGCGTGGTGATATGGGCCGCAAAGCCTTCGGGCAATTCGGCTACTTCAATAAACACCTGCTCTGGGTATGGATTGATACTCGAAGCAACGGTCAAATTGCTTGTGCCTGCCACGCCAGCATCCAAGGTTAATGTGGTTGGGTTAGCACTAATGCTGAATGGCGCAACCAACGGCGTTGCCGAGCTAAAGCTAGCCTCCGAAGTTCGGCCAGTGCCTGAATCGTAGCCAACGATCATCACATCGTAAGCCTCGCCAGCATTTAAGCCAGTCACCGTTTGCGATTCAGCATCGCCAACATCAACTATCGAAAGATCCTCATCAAATTGATCATTTTGGCTACGCACATGAATTTCATAGCCATCAACATCAGGATTAGGGTGCGTATCCCAAGCCACATCCAAGCTGCCATAGCCTGGAGTGATTACACTGGTGCTTGTCCATGTTGGTTGCCATGGGTGCAAAACGCTCACCGTATTGGGGAAATATTTGCGGCTCGGTGGATTTTGGCCGTCGTTGACTTCTAGCCACAGGTTGTAAATTCCACTCTTGAGCGAAGAAAGATCGAGCGTTTCGCTGGCGTTTTGCAAGCCTTCGGTATAATCGAAACTGGCCAATGGGTAGCCACCAAACTTGGTTACCGTACCAACATCAACCGTAATTGTCTCGGTGGCCATAATGCCATCGGGGCGCATAACGTTGTTGGTTTTGGTGTAGCTGGCGGTATCGGTGATGGTATCTTGGCTGGCATAAATCGTCGCGGTTGCGGTAAATGGCGTGCTTTGCGTCCAAGCCAAATCAACTAGATTATTGCTATCGTTCTGGTTGGTTACGGCCAATTTCTCAATCGGTGGGCCATAGATCGTGCCGCTCACATTGATGATGAAATCGAAGGCTGGTGCCCGTTGCAAAACCAAATTCCACTGGCCAAGCTCAGCATTGGTCACATTGAGGCTGGTTTGGATCATTGGGGGCGACGTTAGGTCTGGTGCTTGGGTGATTGGGTCGCGAATATCGCGTGGATCAACGAACACTTCATTAAAAGTTACGTTGCCCGATGGATTGCTGCCCGTGATCCGCAAGCCGTCGGGACGAACCAAACTCACCTGCAAATCGCTATCGCTAACTGAGCGCAACATACTCAGCATCAAGTCGCCTGGGCGGGTGATCTCAACCGTGCTGATGACAATTTCTTGATTGTTGAAGCTATAGTCGTTGAACAATGCCGC
Organism: uncultured Chloroflexia bacterium; assembly: GCA_963767035.1. Classification (GTDB taxonomy): domain Bacteria; phylum Chloroflexota; class Chloroflexia; order Chloroflexales; family Herpetosiphonaceae; genus Herpetosiphon. Next base: position 1,140,901 of record CAVYBW010000001.1, read on the forward strand.
ATCTTCAGCACTCAGGCTAGCACGATTAAGCTGCTGCTTGGCGTTCAAATCGTGCAAATATTGCGCCCGGCGCAGCGATGGCGCGTCGATTAATCGATAGTCATCAACATTACCAACGCTGAATCGACCACTGGTATCAACGTAAATTCCATAATTGGCTCCGGCAATATTGACGCTGGCTTTGAAACCCCACGTATCGCCATTGCCACGCTTGAACTTGCCAAACTCCATGCCTGCGCCGATAAAGAAATCGTCGCTAGGAATGCGCAAACAAACTTCGCGAGTACGGAATGGCAGCCAAATGCGCCAACAGCTATCGACCAAGGCACCGCGTTTAACCCCAACCTCGCCATAGATCCGCCCAACGAGGTTGAATGCTCCATCTTTGGTCCAAGCTGTCAGTTTCATATTGCCACGGGCAATCACGGCGTTAATATTCATCTCGGCGGTAAACAAGAAGGGCACTGCACCATCGGTAAAACGCATCTTGGCACTGGCACGGGCTGCTTCAAACATCGAGAAAATCTTCATCGATGCGCCGATGCCAATTTCAAATTTATATGGGTTTTTGACATATTCCATGGACATATTGCCATCGGCAGTGACTGCACGGAAGCTACCAATGCCCATTTTGCTTTCGATCGTGGCCTTCATTTCGATTTTGGTCACATTGCTGGTTAGGGTTACCGTACCCTCAATCCGCGTTAGATCAAAACCGCTGGTACCTAATGGAATCGTACACTTGAGCACCACCCCAACTTTGCGCAATTGGAAGGCATTCAGTGCATCGGCAGACGCTGGCACAATTCGCATGGCAACGGTTTGATTGCTGCCGGTGAAAATTTCAACGCTTACGCCTAAACCACTACAGCCCGCCCCACCCGAATTGGGCAACTTCAATTCACCGCCAGCTGCGATGAGCCAACCATTGCCTTCCTTTTTGAGCGTGCCTTCGAGGCTCAGCGACATATCGCCAACTTTAATCTCAGGCAGTTTGAACGAGCCGCCGCCAATCGAAAAACCCTCTTTGGAGATTTCGATGTTGTAGACCGAGACCGATAAACCGCCCCACTCCTTGGGAATGGCAAACGTGGCCTCGCGTGCTTTGACCGTGCCGTTTTCGATGCTGGCCTCTTTGATCGCCAACTTCATGCCAGCAATCGTCAACTCGAAGCTATCAACGCTGCCAGTGACTTTGCCAGTTTTATCGATCTGGACCATGCCTTCGGCTTCGGCAGTTTGCGAGGCCAGCGTGATTGAGACTTTGCCAGCAAACACAAAGCTATACGATTTATCTTGCTTGAAATCGAGGCCAAGCGTGCCGGAAATCGTGACTGAATTGGTGGGGCTTGGCTCGCCATTTTCTTTGCCAATCGTAAATTTGACCGGAATTTTGACCGCAGCATCACCAAACGAAAGCCCATTCTCGTCAATTACCACTTTGGTAAGGATGACTTTGGTGTTACCAAGAAATGAAGGTAACGTTAGGCTGGCCGAGTTGGTCGCGAAGCGTTGGGTATTGAATTCAACATTCTTTAATTCGAGCTTAGAACTCGCGACGGTCAGGGTTAATTCTTTGAGTTTGCCAGCGAACTTGCCCTTTTTATCCCATTTGGCGCTAAATTTGGTTTCCATTTCGCTGCTCTTGATCAACACTTTGAGCGTGCCTTCAAGTTCTAGCTCCATGGCTGGGTCGGTAATCGGATTGGTCACCACAAATTTAACTTTGTTTTTGGTAAAGCGAATGCTCTCGCCAAGCCCAAAATCGGGCAAGTCGCTGGCGATAGCACCTTCGCCAATTGCAAAACCATTCTTGGTAATTGAAACCTTCTTAACCGTGATGGTCAGTTTCTTATCTTCTTTTTTCTTATCGCCTTCTTTGGGTGAGCCAGCAGCAGCTGCTTTCGGTTCTTGCTTCTTCTCTGATGGGAAGGTAATCGTAAAGCTGGCTTCATCGACCTTCAAGCCTGAATTGCTAATCTCAACATCTTTCATTTCGAGATCATGGCCAGCAATTTTAAGCTCGAGCTTTTTGATTGTGCCCTTAACATTGCCTTGCCAATCGATTTTGAGTTCAACTGGAATCTTGCGATCATTGCTAGCCACGTGTAAATCAAGCGTACTATCAATTTGGAGGCTAAAGCCATCCTTGCTATCGTACATGATTGTGGCCGAGTTTTTGATGAAGGCAATTGCTGGCGTGTAGGCTCCAGTTTGGCTCAGCGCAACCGATTGGGCCAAAAGGCTGGTTGAATTGAGCTGATTGGTGCCTGTCATCGGTTTGCCCAACGGGTAAATATTGGGTAGCGGAATCTTTACCCCAACCCCGCCAAAGCTGATTGATTTTGCGGTTACTTCAATCTGCGCGATAATCCCAGTTAGCTCACCAAGCTGTTTGGGCATTGTCAAGAGTGCTTGCTTGACTTTGATTTTATCGCCGCTGAAGCTGGCATCTTTAACTTTGACCTTCAAGCCCGCGAAGAACATTTCAAACTCGTTGATTTTGGCTTCGCCCTTGCCACCTGGTTTGATTACCCCAGTCACCCGCAGGGTATTTTTCTTAACTGTGCTAGTTACGGCGTTGCTTGATTGCAAACCATTGGTAGTGGTCATATTGGCGGTTGGAGTTAAGGTCGAGGTGGTGGTAATGCCAGGCAGTGAAACCTTAAGTTCGGTCATAAAGCCTGCTTCGCCCGACAAAATTGCCACATCGCTAATCACGGCGCTGCCCAAAAGTTGGAAGCCCGCCAAATGCTTGATCGTTGGCGTAATTGTGGGGCTTGGCGTGATAAAGGGCTTGTCTTTGCTCACATCAATTTCAAAATCGCCCTTGAACAAGGGAAAATTTTCTTCAATTTGCGAGACACTGCCATAGGTTGTGACGATCGTTGGCGTGCCAACCGCATCCCATTTGATTTTATCGTCTGGCCCGAGGCGTAGATGATAGGTATATTTGCCATTTTTCTTAAAGCCAATTTCGACTGCGCCCGCAGCCTCGGTCTCGCCAAAAAAGGTTGTAAATTCTTCAGCCGCAACCACAATTTTGCCAACCTCTTGTTGGGTACGATTGGTTGAGGTGACGGCAGTGGTAACTTTAACGATCGCTGGCTTAGTATCAGGGTTAACAAGCAAGGTATCTTTGATCGTCAGGGTGCTGGTTAATATGCCATTCCCTTTCATTTTGACGGGTATTTCATAGCTTTTGCTTTGATTAACATTCAAATTGCCAACTGTACAGATCACTTGATCAACATCTTTAAGCAAACAATCATTAACTGGAGTTTGAAAAATACCATTTGCTGGCAAGCGCTGAGTCATTTCAACCGCCGAGGCAACTTGTCCACCAGTATTGCTAATCGTCACAGTGTAGGTAATCAGCTCATCGTAGCTGGTTTGCAATGGAGCAGTGGCGGTAATTGCCAGCTTGGCGTGCGGCGTTTGAACTGGATTATTCAACGCCACTTGGGGCTGAATCCGCAAACCGCTAAAATCTACTTCGGCTTGTTGGCTTGGCAAACTTGCCAAAAATTGTTTGATATTCGGGCTGCTCGCCACGACCAAGCGCACTTTTGGGCTGACCGGGCTGCTTGGCAACGCTGGCACAAGCACCGTTTCTGCTGGGTCAAGCGTTGGCTCAGCAACCACAATCGGTGCAGTTTCCACGCTTGATGTATTTGCAGCGGCGGCTGGCATCTGAGCCGCAGCCAAGGCATCAAATTCTTGGGCAAATAGCTGTGGGTCGCCTTCAGGTCGGGCAGTCATCTGCCAAGTTGCGCCAATCGCCGCTTGGTTGCTCTGCCACAAATAGGCATCAGCTTGAAGTGCTGAGCTAACTGCTGGGTCAGCAACGCTTGGTTGGATTGGCAAGCCCAACGCCACCCGATTGAGATAATAGCTAATTTGCTGCTCGATGGCTTTATCACCAGCGACTTCGGGCAAAGTGCCATTAAACACATCTTGCACCGCCAATAATGCAGCTTCTTGGAACAAATCAGGGTCGGCGGCGGCAATCCGTTGCAAGTATGGATCAAGCGCTTCGCTTTGACCACGAATCAAGCCAGTTGCTGGCGATTGAGCTGGAGTGGCGGCATTGTTGGGAGCGGCAAACGATGCTTGGGGATAGACCAACAATTGGAGTGCTAACAGCAGGATCAAGCTCATGCGAACGACCCGTGCAAACCGACTGGTTTCTTGAATCATAGAAACTCCCTTGTTAATACCACCAAGCCCAAGTGCTTACCCAAACAAAGCCATGCCATAAAAAAGGCGCACTGAAGTAGCCAGCAGGCGTACAAGCATGTGCTGAGAAAATGATTAAACGGATGCGTCGATGTGAGGTAGATATCACAATACGCCTAATAGCAACAACTGCCTATAGGCTATTCGTCCTATCGAAAAACTTATCCCCCATAGCAGCAACAAGCACTATAATGAAGCGTGGACTAATGGCTAGTAGGATTGTTGGTTTCAGCCAGCAAATGAGGTACTGTGCATGTTTACGGTTGGCGAATTCGCCCGAATTGCCCAAGTTTCCAAGCGTTTTTTGCGCTACTACGACGAATTAGGCCTTTTTCCGCCTGCAACGATTGATCATGGCAATGGCCGGCGTTATTACAGTGCCGACCAATTACCAGCCTTGAATAGGATCTTAGTACTCAAGGATTTAGGTTTTTCGCTCGATCAAATCAAAGATTTAGCGCATGATCAGATCTCTGCTGACCAGATGCAACGCTTGTTGCGCCAGAAAAAAGCTGAAATCGAAGCCCATCTGCGGGAGGAAATGCAACGCATTCACCGGATTGAATCGCGCTTGAATGCGCTTAACGATTTCGACAAGCCGCTGAATGTAGTGCTTAAACCAATGCCCAGCCAAGCAGTGCTCAGCACACGGATCGTCGCTGAAAATTTCGAATCAGGCTTGCAGGCAATTCAACAAATTCGCCACCACCTGCCGATTAGCAAACGCTATGGCATGTGTTTTTGCATTTGCCAAACCAACAATGCATCGATGTTTGATATGGATCTCGAAATTGGCTGTTTTGTTGAGCAAACCAAGCACGCACCAGTCAAAATTTCTCAGCAACTCCACTTACAATTCAATCAACATGCCGCCAGCGAGCTAATGGCAACCAGCGTCGTGCAAGGCCCGCTTGAACGTATCCTCACCAGCTACGAGCAAATTGGCCGTTGGGCCGAACTCAATGGCTATCGGCCAACTGGCATGCCACGTGAAATTTCGCTGCAATTGCCCCAAACCAACGATGCCAGCGATCTGCTGACCGAAGTGCAATTTCCAATCGAGCCAAGCGTAAAATGAGTGCTTGATGAGAAGCCCAAAAAAGGGCTTGCAGTTAACGTTACGTGAAGATTTAGACTGCTCATGGATTTGATTTCTAGTGAGGAAAAACACCCATGACAGCCAATAATCTGATTTTGGTAACCGGCGGCACGGGCAAGACAGGCCAGCGAATTGTTGAACGCTTACAAGCGCAGGGCAACAACGTGCGAGTTGGCTCGCGTGCGGCTAGCCCCAGCTTCGATTGGAACGATCAGCACACCTGGCCAGCCGCTTTGGCCAATGTACAAAGTGTCTACATCTGCTACCAGCCTGATCTGGCAATGCCCACGGCGCTTGATACAATTCGCGCATTTAGCCAATTGGCGGTAGCAAGCGGAGTACAACACTTGGTGCTGTTATCGGGGCGCGGCGAAGCAGAAGCCCAAGCCAGCGAGCAAGTAATTCAAGAATCGGGAGTAGCTTGGACGATTGTGCGGGCAGGCTGGTTTATGCAAAATTTCAGCGAATCGTTTTTTCACGAACCGCTACTCAATGGCCAAATCTTCCTGCCAGTCAGCGATGTCAAAGAGCCATTTATTGATGCTGATGATATTGCCGATGTGGCGGTGGCAGCCTTGACCAATGTTCAAAAGCATCAAGGTCAACTCTACGAAGTAACAGGGCCGCGTTTAATGACGTTTGCCGAAGCAATCAGCGAAATTGCCCAAGCCAATGGCAGCCCAATCGACTACCAGCAAATTCCAATCGAAGCCTATATTGGAGCATTACACGAGCAGCAATGGCCTGCTGAAATGATTTGGTTGGTAGAATATTTGTTTAGCCAAGTGCTTGATGGCCGCAATGCCTACCTGAGCGATGGCGTAGCACGCGCTTTGGGTCGCCAGCCTAATGATTTCAGCAATTATGCCCGCGATGCCGCAGCCCGTGGCGTTTGGAAACTTTCAAGCAAAAGTCGGTAATTCCCTGATTTCAGTCCTGATCCTGTGTATTTAGTAAATTAGCAGAGCGGAACCGCGAAGAACGCTACCAACGCGAAGCATGGATCATAGAACGACAACAACAATCCACAGCCTCAATATTTGGCGGTGCAGGGGGCTGAAAACCCCCTACGTCTCCCGCCTTGAGTCAAGGACGAACAGCGAATGCTTGACGCTGTAAACTCCAACGGGGCTATACCGGCGAACTAATGAGGTATGATGGTACGGTCTACTTACGCACGCCATTATCTGCCTGCTACAGACCGCTTTGCCCAACAAGCTAATTCCGACCAGTTCTCAATCGCTGCCTAGATATAACTGTGCCCATAACAGTCCCACTTGGCATACCGATCCCAGCGGCAATGTGGGTCAGCACGGCAGGTGCGCTGCGCGGATTGTCAGCTCGCGATTTCGGACAGCCATTGCTCCACGGTGCGCGGCGTGATACCCAACAAGGTTTGGGCGCTGCGCTCGCGCGTGATGGCGTTGGCAGCAACCTGCGCCATCGATTGATAGCCTGCCGCGACCTCAGCGGCAGCACCCTCACCAAACAGTGGGGTAAGGAGCAGGCGAAATTCGTCTGGCTGAAGGCTCTTGAATGTCACCGTTCGACCGAAATGGGTTGAGAATGCCGCAGCCAGGTCACTGCCTGTGATTGCCGGCTGTTGGCCAACCCCCACAATCCCCGTGATGCTCGGATTGGCAAAAAGTGCCTCCGCAACATCAGCAATATCAGGATGGGAACTCCACGAGACGGGGTAGTCTGCGCGGAGCGGATACTGAAGTAGTCCGTCGTGCTTGGCAGGTTCGAGCACTACAGGCAGTAACAGATTTTCGAAATAGAGCCGTGGCGCAATAACCGCCAGCGAAACACCGGTCGTTTCGACGCCGCGAATCAGCGTCATCACCGCACTGTTCTCAGGTGATTGGCGTGGTGTTCCCGGTTCATCAACAACCCAGCCGCTGGTAGAAATTACCACGCGGCGAGGCTTCGCTTGCCCAATCGCCGCAGCAATATTGTGGGCGTATTGCAATCGGTCGGCTTCGGAAACCACCGGCAAATGGATAAACACGCCGTCCGCATCATGATATGCCGCCGCCAATGAATCAATCGAAGCATAGTTAACGGCAACGGATGGTATATCTGTCAGCATCGCTGGGTCACGCATGGCCGCAACAACGGATTTCCCAGCCATAAATAGTTTGTTAAAAAGCGGCGAACCTTAGCCCCGGTGGCTCCATGAATGATGTATGACATCGTTGGTGATCTCCTTGTCAGCGGCACGATGGTGCGCCAGATCCGCCTGATAAACGCGTCTTCTGGGTATCGATCGGCCATCAAACCGTGGTCGTATCGTTGCAGCATGATGGTCATTATAGTACAATGAATCTGCGATTTCACGGTTATTCTTCGTATATATATGATACCTTTCGGACATTTTCTACCATGACGCAGCAAGGATCATCGATTCATTCTTGGAGGGATTAGGATGCCAGAAAAAGTCCACCAGAGCACCGCGATACCACGGCTCGAATATCGCCCCGTTCCACCCTATCGGCTCGATCTGGAAATTGTGACCGCCGCCGATCTGCGGCGACGGGTCAGCGCGCAGCAATGGCGCTCCACGCATCGCTATGCATTCCACGTGTTGGTGTGCGTCACACATGGCACATGTACCCACCTCGTGGACTTCCAGCCCATCCACTGTGAACCGGGGTCGCTGCTTGCGGTGCGACCCGAACAGACACACAATTTTGGGCTTGCAGAGGACTGGGATGGCTGGATGATTGTGTTCCGACCGGAATTTCTCCTCCCTTCGCCCACCATGACTCCCGATGGAAGGTTGCTGGCCGGATTTGCAACGCTGCCGACGCACCTCTCGCTGCGCGATCCTGACGACCAGTGGGTTAGGGATGCCATCGTCCAGATGCGCGAGGATGCGGAACGTGACGCGCTCCCGCAGGATATCCATGCCCTGTTGCGTTATCAACTCGCCGCCCTCGTGTTGCGCCTCGGCATCGTGCATGGGCACCATGCAGTGCCGGCTTGTGACCAGACCCGCACCATGCAACGGTTTCAGGCGTTTAACCAGCTGGTGGAGAATCACTTTACCGCATGGCATCAGGTGGCCGACTATGCTAAGCAGCTAGGCTGTGCAGAAAAAAGTTTAGCGCGTGCAACGCTGGCAGCGGCAGGCATCAATGCCAAGGCCTTTATCGCCGCGCGGATTAGCCTAGAGGCGAAACGCTTGCTCGTTCATACCGACGTGTCGATCACAGTGATCGCTGAGCGCCTTGGATTTGGTGAGGCAACCAACTTTATCAAGTTCTTCAAGCGTGAAAATGGCTGCACTCCAGCCATGTTTCGGCGAACGCAGGAGGCAGTCAGGGGTGTTTATGGAAGCATGTAGGGTTACTTTGCTGGCAAAATCTGAATACACCCAAGCGGGATACTGATGGGTGTTTTTTGGTCGAAGGGCACTTCGGCATTACAAGCACCGCTTGCGTATACGATACCCGAAGAAATGGCAACCTATGGGGCTGATGGGTATGCCTTGCTTACTGCACTCACCGCACCAGACACACCCATCAACGTTGAAACACGAGTTTCGCCAACCGGTGATCAGAGATCTTTTTTGCGCCTAGAAAAGATGCTTTGGATGCCAATAAAGATCAGCGTCAGCACGCCGACGCAAATCCGTGTCCACCACGAACTCAGCGTGCCATTATACTGCAGGATAGAAATGATCGTTGCTTCGATCAAGATGCCGAACAGCGTACCGATCACGTTGCCAACCCCGCCGGTGAGCAGTGTGCCGCCCATCACCACTGCCGCGATGACATCCAGCTCCACGCCGGTGGCGAACTGCCCGTAGCCAGCCAGTAGCGAGATGCTGAACACAATTCCGGCCAAGGCTGAGCAAAAGCCGCTGAAGGCATAGACCATAATTTTGGTGCGGCCAACGGGAAATCCCATCAGACCTGCCGACTGCTCGTTGTTGCCGATGGCGTACATAATCCGGCCAAAACGGGTAAAGTAGGCCAGATGAATCGCCACGATCAGCAGCAGCGGGCCGACGAGGGTGGGAATGTAGACATAGGCTTTCGCAAAAAAAGGGATATGGATCGGTGTAAGGGCCAGGTATTTGTAAAATGGGTCGGTGATGGTGACCGATGTGAGACTGATGATGTAGGCAAGGCCACGGGCAAAAAACAGCCCCATCAGGGTAACGATGAACGGCTGTACTTTAAAAAAATGGATAATGCAGCCTAGGCCAAGCCCGATCGCTGTGCCCATGGCTAGCATCAGCGGCATGACTAGGGCCGCGCTGAATCCCAGCTTGAGCAGCGCCGCCGATGCCGCCGTCGTCAGGGCCAAGACACCCCCTACCGACAAGTCAATCCCCCCTGTGAGGATCACAAAGGTCATGCCAATCCCAACAATCAGCAGGAAGCCGTTGTTGATAAACAGGTTGAAAAATGCCTGTGGTCGTTGCATGGCGGGATACAGCTGCGCCCCAATCATGTAGGCCATCAGAAAGATCGTAATCGTGATCAGCAGCGGGCCATGCCGCAAGACGGAAAGCTTCAGGCGTTGTGTCATGGTGAATCCCTTTCAAAGCGGTGACGCGCAGTGGTTCGGCGCTATGGGTGAGGCAGGCCCGGCTTCTCGTCTGGCGGCATCACCGTCGGCTTGTCCTGACTGGCCCCCTTGGCACCACGGCGTTTCACCAGCCGCCGATCGGAATAGAGCAGGATCACCAGCAGAACCAGCACCGCTCGGCCAGCGAGCAAGGCATTCGCTGGCACGCCCAGCGCATACATCGAAAGTGTGAATGTCCAGATGACTATCGCGCCGATCACGCTCGCCAACAGCGAAAAGCGCCCGCCGGATAGCATCGTCCCGCCCATCACTACGGCCAAGATTGCATCGAGCTCATAGTTAAGCCCATTGTTGTTGCCATCGGCGCTATGCACGTAGGAGCTAAGGATCAGGCCAGCGAGCGCGCTGCAAAAACCGCTGAAGGTATATGCCAGCAACTGAATATTCTTGGCGCTGATACCGCTATAGTAGGTGGCTTTCGGATTCAGGCCCACTGCTTCGATGAATAGCCCAATCGGCGTCTTGCGCACACCCACCCAGGCGAGGCTGGCCACCGCTGCGACAATATAGATCGATACAGGCAGCCCTAGGATGTAGCCATTGCCAAACCAGAAGTAGGGCGTATAGTAGATTGTAATAATCTGACCGTTGGTAATCAGCTGGGCAATGCCCCGACCAGCCACCATTAAAATCAGGGTCGCCACTAGCGGTTGGATTTTAGCCCGCGAGACCAACAGGCCGTTCCAAAGGCCGCATAGTGTGCCCGCCGCGAGCGTCACCAGTACGATGATTCCCAGCGGCGTGTTGGTAGCGTTTCTGGTCAGAATCTCGTTTGAGACCAGCTTGTCACCAGGCGCGGGGTTGATCAGGACTGCACCCATGGCCGCCGAAATTGCCATCACAGCGCCAACCGAAAGATCGATGCCGCCAGTAGCGATCACCAATGTCATGCCAAGCGCCACCAGCATAAGCGGCGCGCCGTTGCTCAATACATCAATCAGGTTGCCGTAGAGATGGCCATCCTGAACGCTGATGCGGAAAAATTCAGGGACAAACAGCGCATTAAATCCAAGGATAACTGCCCACGCAGTGAGCACCCAGAACAGCCGGCTTGCCCGAATTCGGCTGAAAGAAGCCCGATAGTTCATGCCTCACCTGCCATCGTTTGCATAAGAGTCCGATCGCTCACCGCGTGGTCGTACTCGGCCACTTTCGCATGGTCGCGCAAGACCACGATGCGGTCGCTCATACGCACCACCTCTTCTAGCTCGGATGAAATAAAGACGATTGACATGCCATCCTTGACGAGTTCCAGCACCAGCTTTTGAATCTCGGCCTTGGCACCTACATCAATGCCCCGCGTCGGCTCATCGAGGATCAACAGGCGTGGCTGCGTGACGAGCCAGCGGGCTAAGATGACCTTTTGTTGGTTGCCGCCACTTAGGTTTTTGACCAACTGGTCGGGCGATGGCGTGCGGATGCCGAGCAGTCTAATGTATTTCTCAGCGATTTCATTCTGCTGCTGCTTGCCAATGAACCTGAACCAGCCGTAGCGCCCTTGCAAGCCTAGAATGATATTTTCGCGAATGCTAAGCTCACCCACAATGCCCTCGGCCTTGCGATCCTCGGGACACAGGGCGACCCCACGCTTGATCAATTCTCGCGGGGAAAAGCGCGTCACCTGCTGGCCATCGACGATCAGGGTGCCACTATCAGGGGTTGCAATGCCAAAAAGCAGGCTTGCCAGCTCGGTACGGCCAGAACCGAGCAGCCCTGCGATCCCGAGTACCTCGCCGACGTTCACCATCAGATCAAGCGGTTCCAGCGCGCCGCGTAGGCCCAGACCAGCGGCTTCGATCAGATGCTTCTCAGCGGGCTGGCGCTCGACCTGCGCTTTGTCGTGGGCCAGGGCCTGCAATTCGCTTACCACCCGCCCAAGCATTTTGGCCACGAGCTCAACCCGTGGGAGAGCCGCGATGTCGAAGGCACCAACAAAGCTCCCGTTGCGCAGAATAGTCACTCGATCAACGATTTCGTAGACCTGATCTAGGAAATGCGTAACAAATACAATCCCCATGCCCGCCTGCTTGAGCGCCCGCATAACAGCGAAGAGCCGGGCGGTTTCGTTGGTATCCAAGCTCGATGTTGGTTCATCTAAAATTAGGACTTTGGCCGACGCGATCGCAAGGGCACGGGCGATCGCGACCATCTGCTGGATCGCGATCGAGTAGACTCCCAGCGGCTGGGTCACATCCAGTTCGATGCCTAGGCGTGATAATGCTTGGCGGGCCAATTCGTTCATCTTTTTCCAATGGATGCCACCAAAGCGCCGTGGTTCATGGCCGAGCATAATGTTTTCGGCGACGGAAATATTGGTGCAAAGATTGATCTCTTGGTACACCGTGCTAATGCCAAGCTCCTGAGCATGCTGCGGCGACCTGATGCGGATGGATGTATTCTCCAGTTCAATGCTGCCCATGTCGGGCTGCTCCACTCCAGTGAGAATTTTGATTAGGGTCGACTTGCCGGCACCGTTCTCACCCATGAGCGCGTGAATCTCGCCTTTTCTCAGCGCGAAATCGACACCTTCGAGGGCGACAACACCGGGAAACGATTTGGAAATATTTCTGACGGTGATAAGATTCTGCGGATCAGCCATAACGATCACCCGCCTTTCCCATATCGCTATCAAACGGCGCTGAGGGAGGATTGATGCCTCCCTCGCGCCGTTTGGCGGCTAGTATTTGCGTGTTGGCAGCAGTTCGGCGGCGTTCTCCGGATAGTAGACCGTTTCATCGGTCAGCACTTCCGCATCAATCGGCTGGCCGTTCATGAGCTTCAGGGCTAGTTCGAACACCTGCGGGCCAAGCAGCGGGTTACACTCGACATCGGCTTGGAACCAGCCGTCGACCATGGCTTGAAAGCCGCCGCGTGTGCCGTCCACAGACACGATCTTGAGATCGCCCGGTTTGACCCCGGCAGCCTTGAGGACTTCGATCGCGCCAATGCCCATATCGTCGTTGTGAATAAACACACCCTGAAAATCTTTCCCAGGTGTGTATTTCTTCAGCAGCGCTTGCATCACAGGAACGGCCTCGGCGCGGGTGAAGTTGCCGGTCTGCGAATCGAGGATGGTGATATTAGGGTTGAGTTTGTTGCGTAAACCTTTGGCTCGCCCGACCGCTGCGCCAGAGCCGGTAGTGCCAGAGAGTTCCAATATCACGCCGCCGTTTGGCAGCATTTTGTTGAACTCCTCGGCAGCCCGCTCGCCTTCCAAGGTCATATTAGAGCCGATGTGGGTACTATACAGGGATTTATCGGCGCTCACGCTGCGGTCAACAATAATGACCGGGATTCCGGCGTTCTTGGCTTCGGTCAAGACGGCATCCCAGCCATCCTCAACCACTGGAGGTAGCGCAATCACATCCACGCCCTGTTGGATGCAGGCCCGAACGGCAGAGATCTGATTCTCCTGCTTTTGCTGAGCATCAGAAAAGACAAGTTGCTTGATTCCTAGAGTCGCAGCCGTTTCTTTGATCGAGGCGGTATTGGCGGTACGCCAGTCACTTTCGGCACCAAGCTGCGGGTAGCACAGCACCATGTCGCTGTAGGTTTTCGCCCCTGTTGCAGGCGCGTTCGCCGGCGCTGTTGTAGGCGTGTCCGACGCACCGCAACCGACCAGCCCGATGAGAACCAGTAGCGCTACCAAGCGCGCGGCGAATGATCGTGAACTGCTCATGGAAGATCCTCCTTAGAAAATAGAAAATCGTGCGAGCAAACCGTCGTTATTGGCGATAAAAAGGCTTTCGACTGCGTAGCTCCGTATCGAGCGCGGCGCGCTACGCGGCACGCAGCCTGTGCGCACCCGAAAGGGTCAGTCCCGTGGACTTCATAAGCTCAAAAGGGTTTCAACGATAGGAGGCAAGTGCCTAGTAAGGTCGCCTGGGCAATTCCTGCGCGGCAGTATCTTGGCGATAAATGCCCTCGTCCGGCTTGATCCATTTCTCAACCGGTGTGTCGTTGGCTAGGTTCAGCGCCGTCGCGAAGAAAAGTGGGCCAAGCAGCGGGTTGCATTCGATCGTGGCATTCAGCTTGCCGGCGATCATCGCTTCAAAGGCGGCCCGCACTGCGTCGATCGAAACAATCTTGATATCGATACCTGGCCGCAGCCCGTACTCTTCAATGGCCTCGATCGCGCCAAGCGCCATGTCATCGTTTTGGGCGAACACGCCGTCGATAGCACTGCCGTGCGTTTGTAACAACGCTGCCATCTCCTCTTTGCCGCGAGCGCGGATGAAATCGCCGGATTGACTGTCGATCACGCGCAGCTCGGGATAGGCCTGCAAGCATTCTTGGAAGCCAGCGCCTCGTCCGATCATCGGGGCCGAGCCTTGCGTGCCTTCCAAGACGACGATGGTTCCTTGGCCGTCGAGCAGTCGGGCCATCTCGCCGCAGGCGCGCCGACCTTCTTCGACAAAGTCCGATCCAATTCGGACGCTGTAGAGATCATCCGGCACATTGGCGCTGCGGTCGAGCAGAATCAAGGGGATGCCAGCCTGCTTCACCTCGGCGAAAACCTCGTCCCAGCCGGTCTCGACTACGGGCGAAACCCCGATGACATCGACACCTTGGGCGATGAATGAACGGATGGCCTTGATCTGGTTGTCCTGCTGCTGCTGAGCGTCGGAAAGATCCAATTCGACACCCAACTGGTTCGCCGTATCTTGGATCGAACGCGTGTTGGCGGTGCGCCACTCGCTTTCGGCTCCGATCTGGGCAAACCCAACAACAAGTTCAGGGTAGGTTTTGGTCTTGACATCGAGAGGAGTTGACACTGCTCTGCCGTCTCCAGGCGCAGGCTCGCTGCATGCCGCCAGAGTCCATACCATGGCGAGCGTGATGGCGCTACGATAGAGTGCAAGAGCAGTCATTGAGGTCGCCTCCTTTGGCGAGTTCCAGACCAGACGTGGTCGGCAGATAACCGATCGATCAGTGACTGTGAGTAGTATAGCGGCTGGTTCGAGGACGAACAATCCTGATTCCTAAGCAGAATATCAGTTTTTTTAATGATTTTTTACGGATTGCAGTGTGCATTTTTTTAGCCTGGTGTTTGATTTTTTATGATCAGTACGCTAGCGGACGGCGAGCGCCAGCGGCGGGCGAGCGGTGATTCCGCGCTGCCGTGGGATGATCAGCGCCACGCAGGTACCATGCCCATGTTCGCTTTCAATCGACAGCCCATAGTCGGGGCCATAGTAGAGCTTGATCCGCTGGTTGACATTGCTAATGCCGTAGCCATCCTCAACGATCGGCATGGCACCGGCCACCCAGAGATTCCCCGCAGCTAGCAGCTCCCGCACATGGGCGAGTCGTTCTTGGGTCATCCCAATCCCGTTATCTTCGATCTCGATCTGTAGCCGATCATCGTCGAGCCAGCGGCCACGCACCACAATGGTGCCGCCGTTGCGCTTGTTCTTGATGCCGTGGTAAAGCGCATTCTCCACCAGTGGCTGGAGAGTCAGTTTGAGCATCTCGCTACTACGGGTGTCCTCGGGAATGTCGATCTGATAGTCGAGGATATCGCGGTAGCGAATCTTCTGGATCACTAGATAGCTTTCGATATGGGCGATCTCATCACGGACGGTGATCCAGTCCCTGCCTTTACTGAGCGTGATCCGGAAGAAGCGCGACAGCGCCGAAACAAGATCGACGATCTGGGTTGTGCGCTTGGCTTCGGCCATCCAGATAATTGCATCGAGGGTATTGTAAAGAAAATGCGGGTTGATCTGGGCTTGGAGCACCCGCAGCTCAGCCTTTTTGAGGTTCTCGTGTTCCTCAAGCTTGGCATCGAGCAATTCTTTGATCTTGCCAACCATAATATTGAAACTCAAGCCTAGCTCAGTAATTTCGTCGGCGTTATCGGCGATAACAAGCGCCTCGAGATCCTGACGCGCGATCGTCGTGGTCACATCGTGCAGCTTCTTGATCGGGACATAAATACCTTTTGAGATCCGCCAGGCGGCGACGATTGAGAAAAGGATCGAGGTCATGATCACGCTCAGGCCGCCGATCGCCCAACGGGTCAGGTCGCTTTGCATGGCCTGATACTGCTGTTGGGTCCGCTTAACCTCAAACAGGGCATACGCCTGCACGTTGCCCTCGATCAGCTGGGTGATGCTGCGAATCTCCTCCATAAGCACCAAATTCTCGGCAAAGGTTTTGCCTTGGGCGATTTGAATGCCGACCTGATTGATTGATCCCCGGAGGGTTTGCAGCGTGTGCTGGATAATGCGCAGTTTGACCTGCCCCTTTTCCGAACTAGAATTATCGATCATCTGCTCGATACGATGATCGACATCACTCAGGATCGTATATTGAGTGCCTTGGGCAAATGGTTTCTTGCCAGCGATGATCTCCCACAACTCGGCATCGATCGACGGCTTGATATAGCCGTTGATGCTGTTGGCAGTGGTAATGTTCTGAATAAGTACATCGTACTGGTTCTTGTATTCCATGCCAGCAACAATAAGGAAGACATAGGGCACGCTCATTAGGATAACCACCATCAGCAGCGCAAGCAGGATTTTATCGCGGATGGACAGCCGCAGGCGCAGCGCCCGGTGTAGCCGAGGGGCCGAGGCCCATCGTTCGGGCAGGCCTCCGATAGGCTTACGATCTGGCAGATTCTCATCCATAAATATCCTCTTGCAGTCTGGATGCGATGGTTTCGTTAGGTGCGCTGGCGGAACTCGTTGGGTGGCTGCCCGACAACCTTGCGGAACACCGAGTAGAAATAGCGCGGGTTCTGATAGCCTATGCGATAAGCGATCTCGCTGGCGGTCAGCGAGGTTGAGCGCAGGAGTTCGATCGCCTTGCGAATACGGATATGCGTCAGGTAGTCGATAAACGTCTCGCCAACCTCGCGTCGAAAGACGGCGCTGAAATAGGTTGGACTAAGTAACGCATGGGCGGCTGCTTGGCCTAGCGACATCGCGGGATCAGTATAGTTGGTATCGATGTAGGCGAGGGCTTTCATTATCATCGCGTCGCCGTGGAGCTGCCCCTGGTCGTAGAGATCGACCTCCGCCGGGCGCTCGACGCTACTGATCTGTACCAACGCCTGGGCAAACGATTGGGCGATCAGGCTAAGCCGCTCGGTTGCGTCGCCGCTCCCGATTATAGCCCGACCGCCAATCTGCTCGGCTACGTGCTGACGCAGTGCAGTCGCTAGGCCATCCGCCTGCTGGGCCACGTCAGCGCGGGTTTCGCCCCTAACGATTAGGATGGTGTCTTCTAGCCCATGCTTAAAGGCCACGACCGACCGCGACTCGCCCAAAATTCCGGCGACTATCGCATCGATCTGTTGGAAGATGGAATACAGCGGCGCAGCAGTGGCGCTGGGTGGCACGGCATGCAGCACCAGCACTTGATACCATGGTGCTAGCAGATCGATTTCAAGGCTGCGTGCTTGCTCCATGAAATTGGCCGCCGAGCTACTGCCAGCGACTAGCTCAAGCAGACAGCGCTCGCGCAACATTGGTTGGTGGTTGGACATCTGCGCTTGGAGCATCTCAAGTTGCGCCCTGGCTTGGCGCTCCTCATCGATCTGGCCGGCAATCTTGCCCAGCGCCGCCAGTAAATCCTGGCTTACAATGGGTTTCAGCAGATACTCAGTGACACCGACTTGAATCGCTTCTTGGGCGTAGCGAAACTCATCATGGCCGCTGAGGATCATAATCTTCGGCATCGGCAGCGTTTCCTTCAGGATTCGACAGAGCTGCAATCCATCCATAAACGGCATCTTAATGTCGGTGATCACGATGTCGGGCCGCCGCTCACGGATGAGCGGGAGGGCGATTTCGCCATCCGGTGCCTCGCCGCAGAACTGATAGCCTGCCGCCGCCCAGTCAACCGCGTCGCGAATCCCTTCGCGGGTTATGATCTCGTCCTCGACTAAAAAGACTTTGTAGGTCATCTTTGCGCCTCTCATGCTTCGTTGCACGACCATCGTCATAGTTTAGCACCTCGGATATCCAGTGCTAGGCCGATGAATTCAGGCTCCCACCGAGGCAAGCCAGCGCACGCCAAGACCGCTCACGATGTAAAAATTCTCGTCGGCAGGGCGCCCGGCTGCTCGCTATAGTGCAGCCACCAGATACCACTTTTCGTATCGAGTGATTAACCACTATTTCAAGCTGCTCAATCACTAGGTTCTAAAACGCGCATTTGGACTGTTGGATGGTTAGTGATGGCGATGCTTGTCATGCTCCAACAAGCATTAAATTTCAACCCTTGCAATTTTTGAAGCGAAAACGACTAGTTTAGAAGGTCATGAACCGTCCATGAAAAGCGAAAACGACTAGTTTAGAAGGTCATGAACCGTCCATGAAATTTGATTGTACCGCGCGTTACTTAAATAATCAATCGCCGTGCTGGAGCGAAGGCGCTTATCACAATTGGCCCGCAATTGAACAATGGGCCGCCTTGCCGAATCAACTTTTGCCCTAACAACGCAACCCGCGTTGAAACTTCCAAGGAAGCAGGAAACCACGAAGCGCACGAAGAACGCGAAGATTAGCAATTGCAACCAGTAACACACCTATTTGGGGGTGCAGGGGGATGACCTATAGGCATCAACCTTAGCCTCTCCCCGTCGTCAGCGCTCGGAGCCGTTGGGCCGTTGAGGGCCGCTTCTGACGTTTATTTACCCGTGCCAACCGCCCGATCACGCTGGCGAGTGTAACAAGCACCTGCCCTAACCGGTCAAGGCACCCGTGGCTGCTGGCCAAATCACCGGCATAGGTCATCACAAGCTGCGCCGCTTTGAACCGGCTGCGCTCCGCCGTATCCCACGCACTCGCCACGAGAATCCCCTGTTGAAAGACCAGTCCGATCAATGTGGCAGAGATCTCGCAGAGAATGCGGGCTAGGTTCTTGGTCCGCCATTCGTCCACATGGTCATAACGCTTCCATAATTTGAACACCGGTTCGATCTACCAGCGGATTTTCAGCAGGGCCATCACCTCGGCGAGACGGAGTTTGTCTCCCGACGCGTTGGTCATGACCACCGTCCATGCGGCCAGATCCATGGCATCCTTGGAGACATGCCATGCGCCTCGTCTTGCACCCGCTGCCACCGCATCCGGCACCCGTTGCACCAACAAACGTGCATGCAGGCGATGGTCTTTGCCGACCATCACCGCCCCTTCCCAATGATCCACGTCACCCAATCCCGTCACGACCGCTCGGATCGACGGTTCTTTCTGTCCTGGCAGCCGAATCCGGCTGTGACTCTAGACCCGCGAGTGCCAGGGCACCTCGGCGGCGGCACGCGCACGAAAAACACGCAATGTGGAGAAGCCGAGGTCGACCAGCCGCAGACTCCCAGTCGGCAGTGGGGCGTGTTGGACGGGCACGGCATGGTTTGATGCCCGTCCATCGGCAAGGTCGATCCCGCAGATCGCCCCGGTGAGGAGATCGCGTTGGACGCCGCATTTTATTCCCGCTGTACCACGCGCCGTATCGTTGCCACACCCACCGTAGGTCGTTGCCAGCGCATCCGGGAGGCCAATCGTGGTGCTGTCATGGATGCGGACGCTGGTGAAGCGTTGAAGAATCGGCACCGCGACTGGATCAGCGCTCATGGCGTAGCCCAGGGTGGCTGGCGGTGGCCAGCGTAAACCGCCTATCAATCGCTTGGGGCGAGACGTCAACGCCCACGCGTGCCGCCATGTGGGCCAATTGTCCCAAACTGGCCGTTGGGTTGGCCAACCAGCCATAGACCAGGGTTTGCACCCGCGTGCTCGGGGTGAAGGCTGCTCGGTCGGGACGCTTCACAGAGCCAAGCGTTGCTGCAACCATTTCGGTGGTGGTCAGCAGGGATTGCATGGCCTGACGAACCTGCGGTATGATCGCCATCGACGCTCCTTGGATTCATGGTGTGCAGCAATTCCATGATGCCATAGGAGCGTCTCTCACGATTAAGGTTGATGCCTATAGGATTATCTATCACCCCATCACGCCGTACTGAGGGAATGCCAAGGATTCAAATAACCAACATTCTCGGAAGGGGATTAAACCGAATCGTTGACTAACCTTGACATTTTGTTCGGTGATTTATTCAAATAACCAACATTCTCGGAAGGGGATTAAAAGGCATAATTGAGTGCGGTGGTCTTGTTGCCGCTGAACCCACGATTCAAATAACCAAAATCCTCGCAAGTGACAGCATATCGAATTGATGTGCGCTTACGTTGGCGAGGGCAGCACAATAATTTAGCCTCAATTTATGGCCTCATTATTACAGGTGGTACGATTGTTGCTTTGGAGAATTGTATAGAAGATGATCTGGTGAATACTATGGAGGACGATGATGACCACCCTAAAAACGCTTGATGATCTATTGCACGAGCATCTCAGTGACCTGTATGATGCCGAAACCCAGATTCTTGATGCTTTACCGCTGATGGCCAAAAAAGCTACAGCGCCTGTGTTACGAGCTGCATTCGAAAAACACCTTGAAGAAACCAAAGTTCAACGCGCAACCCTTGATGATATTTTTGCCGACCTAGGCCGAAAACCATCTGACCATCGCTGTAAAGCTATGGAGGGGATTTTGCGCGAGGGCCAGGATTTTATGAAGGAAAAGGCTGACCCCGAAGTTATGGATGCAGGTTTGATTGCCGCTGCTCAACGAGTGGAGCACTATGAAATGGCTGGCTATGGTTGTGTGCGTACTTGGGCAAAACAGCTTGGCATGAATAGTATTGCTGAACGGCTGCAAACTATTCTTGATCAAGAAGGTACAACCGATCAAAACCTCACCAAAATCGCCGAGAAAACGATTAATCGGCGAGCGGTTGGCGAATAAGCTTTGATGGCCAACTGATTAGCTGCCATACATAGGGCTTAAACAAACCCCGCTTTGATGATTATCAAAGCGGGGTTTCTGTATTAGTTTATCAGGATGCAGCGTTTGCAGGAGTTTGCTATTTATTGAACAATAGTGGTTTAATGGAGAGTTTGGCACGGACGGCGGGACTCGAACCCACGACCGTCGGTTTAGAAGACCGATGCTCTATCCAACTGAGCTACGCCCGCCAATTATCAGGGATCATGGCTTGCCACGACCCCTAGAGTATAGCATATTCTTTGTATTTGGTTGCCGAACTACTTAAGTTTACGCACGAGCGGCGACCAAACCCGATAGCCATTGGCGATAATGCTAGCCTGCACGTTTACTGCATTAATCTGGGCTGTATTGACGATAACACGCCGCTCAGTGGTGCTGACGGTAGCCCGAAAGCTAATTACGGCGCTCTGCGAATTGGGAATTGTACCACTCCATTGCACGCTATTGGCGTTGATGCTTGGCGCTGCCAAATGACTTGGGTTGATTGTGGCGCTCGCAGGAACAATCGTTAAGCCAGCAGGTAATTGATCGTTCATGGTTTGCGGGCTACCCGTACCAACTACGGTTATCGCATAGCGCAATTGTTGCCCCTGGTCAACGCCGCCAAATTCGGCAAGTTTGCTTGGTTGCGGCGCGGCACTGGCGACAACTGCGCCAGAATCGGCGTTGAGCTGCAAGCTGGAGCTATCAACAGCCTCAAAGTTGTCGCCACGAATTTGATCAAAAGCACTGACCAAATCGTCATCATTCCAATTTGGATTGGGTGCACCTGAAATATACCAATCCGAGCCATTATCGGCCACAATAATGCCATAGCGCTGCATTGCGCGTAGAATAACTTGGACTTCGCTTGAAAAGCCCGAAATATCAAATGCTGCTTTGAGCCGAAACCGCATGCCCATTGGTGGCACATTCTGGTCGGTAATCGATGAGGCGAAATGGCGAGCAGGCCAGACATAGGCACGTTGCGAACGCTGAATCGTAAAGCGAATCGCATGGCGAATTTCGCCCGCCTGCACTTCTTCATAGCGCACTAAACCTGGCAAAATTGGCAAGCCCGCCGCATCGGCGGAAGTCCATGTATCAGGTCGTAGGCCATTTGATCGCAAATCAAAAATCGCCCCATTGCTGGCATTCCAAGTGGTATCGTTGATTTTGGTGGCATTGTATAGCTCGTAGAGTTTGCACTCATCCTCGCGCACAACCAACACATGATGATCACCACCATGCTCACGTGGCGCATTGGCAGGAACTGGATATTGACCAGCACCAGTTGGCGGATCGCTCTCATCAGGATAATCGATAAAATTAACGGTTACGGTTGGTTGATTCGCTGGCACAACCACATAGGGAATGCCAATAGCACCACCATTCCACTGAGCCGCTCCAAAATCGGGATGTAAGCTTTCGCTGCCGCCGATGCTCGCAATATAGTTGCTCGAACGCGGATGCACTGGCAAGGTGTCGATTGGCGTATTCCAAATGTTATCAAGTGGAAAAACTGGGCATTGACCAATTGTGGGCGAGCTTTGAGGGCTAGGTGGAAAATTAGTTGGATTGCTTGGCGTGCTCTTGGCAACTGGCGGACTAGGCCATTCAGCACTGCAAGCAGCAATCAATCCAACACCAAGCGCAAGCGCAATCACTCGACGCATCAAGGACTCCTTTGGTTTTGCTGCGGTTAATCAGGCATCGCTATAGCCAGTCTACCACAGCCGTTTTCTCCTGTCGCTAACCAACTTCAACGCCATGCCCGCAAGGCATAAACTTTGGCAGGCATGGCGCTGGCTGAGGCGGTTGGTTCAATTTGACATGCCAACGCAATCGTGCTATAATCTAACCGCCTTAGTCAACAAGGCAAAAATAAATGTGGTGGCTATAGCTCAATGGCAGAGCGCCTCACTGTGGCTGAGGATGTTGAGGGTTCGAGCCCCTTAGCCACCCCATTCTAAGAACTCCTCGTTAGTCGTCAACAACTAGCGAGGAGTTCTGCTTTTAACGCGGATGACGAGTAAATTAAAAAAGCCAGCCACGTATTTTTCTACGTGGCTGGCTGGACTCTTAATCAATGGGCCAATTAACCTTGCCAGAAGTGTTCGATCAAGGCTTGTTCAGCTTCAGGATTCCAGACATTGCCTGCGCCAAGTTTGGCCGCAACATCAGGGAAGTTTTTGTACAATTGATCGATGCCCGTCAGTGGCAGGCCGCTGAGTTGTGGGAAGATCACCACTTTACCAGCATAGGTTCCGGCCATCATCGCTTTAACTCCATCGAGCGCTGCTTCGATGCCACCAACCGCTGCCACCGAACGATTTGGCGATAGCTCACCAGCCACGGTTTTTTGAATTACCGTTGCTTGGTCGATAATGCGTGAGCCAGATGTACCAGTAAATTGAGCATTGGCTAAATACACGTCACTCAAATTTAACGGGGCAAAGGTGCCATTCGGCACACCTGCAAACAACACCAGCATCCCATTTGAGGCGAGCAACGTCGCCGCATCGCCCATTAAGGGGCCACTTGGCACGCTCACAATCACATCATCAGCACCCAAATCATTGGTTTCAAGCATAACCGTGGCCTGCAACGAGTTTTCCACTGTTGGGTTAATCAGCACCAAACGTTTGCCACGTGCTTCAGCCAAACCACGGAATAAGCGATCCAAAGCGCGCAGCCGCTCATCGTTTACGTCGGTGGCAATAATCGTGCGTGGGCCATTGGCCAATTCAATCGCCCGTTGGACGTGCATTTGGCCCATCGGCCCGCCAGCACCAACAAACACTGCCACGCCACTTGGTTGCAGATCGCAGCGATTACGTTGCTCGCCATAAGCAGCGCTAATATCTGGGCCGCTTGTGCCAACATAGGCAATATAATCGTAGTGAATTCGCCCAACATCAATCTCAGGCAAGCCATCGAGCGCCGTTTGACCAACCAGATTAAACGTGCCACGGCGGGCAACCAAGCGGGCAACCGCGCTAACTTGGCTGGCTGAACGTGGGTCAAGCATAATTACATCATCAAAGCCTTGATTGCTGGTCAATTCGTTGCGCAGCGCAAGATAATCGTCAACGCTCAGGCCATCACGGACAATAATTTCAGCCTTGCTGTTTTGCTTCAACAATTCGTGTACTTGCTGCGGCACATCAGTCACAATAATGCGGGCTGGGGCATCGAAGCCACTGCTGAAGGTGTAGCGATGTGGATCTCCAGCATGGCCGATGATCCATAACGTGCCGCCAGTTTTGAGTTGCAGGCGACGACGCTGGGTATAGGCCCCTTCAACACAAGCCCAAGGCTCGGTCAAAGCAGTTTCGGCGTAACCCATGCCCTCGCCAACGGGCAGTACATAGGCTCCATCATCGGCATTCAGCACCTCATCGCCAATCAGGTGAAATTGGGTCAGACCGCCGGGAATCGTATAGCCATAAGCGGTGCTCATGCCATCGTGGTAAATATCAGGCTGAATCGCCAAGCGTTGGCCTGGTTGATAGTACCTTTGCAGATTGCTGCCAACTTTGAGCACAGTCAGAGCGGCTTCGTGGCCCAAGCGAGTTGGCTCAGTCGCCAAATCACGATTATACAACTTAGGATGTCGACCGCCCTGTTGAATCAATTTGACATCGGAAAAGCACATACCGACTGCATCAACCCGCACCAATAATTGGTTATCGCTAGGCTCGCTGACGGCAAAAATTTCAGGTTGGGCATCGCGCCCAATATTCTCAACCCCGGCCCCATACATATTCCAGGCAACCGTAGTTGCGGCAATCGGGGCATCAGGTGCTTGATAGGCATCAAACGTGGTCATTGATCGAACGCTCCTTGGCGTACTTCGACGGCGGTAGCACAGGACAGCGCCCGTCGAGCAGCTGTTTGGCACTGGGCATAATTCAGTGCCCGAATTTGGGCCTTAACTGTCGGAATAACTGGCACACTGACGCTGAGTTCATCAACGCCAAGCCCAACTAAAATTGGCACAGCCTGCGGATCAGCGCCTAGCTCGCCGCAAACGCCGACCCATTTGCCAGCATCATGGGCCGCCTCAACTGTGCGGGCAATCAAGCGCAGCACCGCAGGATGCAAACCATCAGCTTGGGCAGCCAACGTCGGGTGCGTGCGATCCATCGCCAAGGTGTATTGGGTCAGGTCGTTAGTGCCAATCGAGAAGAAATCGACTTCAGCTGCCAAGATGTCGGCCATCAACGCCGCTGAAGGCACTTCGATCATGATCCCAATTTCGATTGGTGGGAGCTGCAATTCGGCCCGAATGCGCTCAATTTCAGCTTTGGCGAGCCGTAATTCACCAGCATCGGCAATCATCGGAAACATAATTCGCAAGCGGCCAAAGCTCGCAGCGCGG
This sequence comes from uncultured Chloroflexia bacterium, assembly GCA_963767035.1. Lineage (GTDB taxonomy): Bacteria > Chloroflexota > Chloroflexia > Chloroflexales > Herpetosiphonaceae > Herpetosiphon. The sequence continues at coordinate 1,166,056 of CAVYBW010000001.1, forward strand.
AGAATTGCCCGCAATTGGGTTTGCAGCAATTCAGGGTGCGCTAAACACAAGCGAATTCCACGCTCGCCCAAAAATGGATTTTCCTCAGCAGGCAAGGCGAGGTATGGCAGTGGTTTGTCGCCGCCAATATCCAGCGTGCGCACAATCACTGGCAAATCGCCCATGGTTTGGGCAATCTCGCGGTAGGTTGCAAACTGTTCAGCTTCGGTTGGCGCTTGGGTTCGCTCCAAAAATAGAAATTCGGTGCGTAACAAACCAACGCCATCGGCACCCAAGCTTGTGGCTTGTTGGGCTTCGTTCAAGCCACCAATGTTGGCAACCACGTCGATATGCTGGCCATCAACGGTTATGGCTGGCTGACTGGCGCTGCCCATAGCCAAGGCTTTATGCTCACGCTCACGTTGCTGGGCGGTTTTGGCCGCCACAATCGCCTCAGCCGATGGGCTAATCAGCAAGGTGCCAGCAGTGCCATCGAGAATCACATCGGTTCCGGTGGCCAATTCTAAGACGCTTGGGCCAGCACTAATCACTGCGGGTAAGCCCAAAGCGCGAGCCAAAATTGCCGTATGCGCATTCGGCCCGCCCACGGCGGTACAAAAACCCAACACTTTGGTCGGATCAAAAGCGGCAGTTTCTGACGGCGTGAGATCGTAAGCCACCACAATCATTGGCTGATTGGCATTAGTCCAATGGGCATCGAGGGTTGCGGCTTCGGCTCCGACCAACAGACGCAGCACCCGATCGCCAACATCGCGAATATCGCTGGAACGCTCGGCCAACAGGCTATCGTCAAGTTGGGCAATGGCATTGGCTTGTTGATTGATTACATACTGCCAAGCGACCGCCGCACCTTGACCAGCACCAATTGCGCCATGCACTGCTTCAAGCAAGCTAGGATCAGCCAAAATATCGCGGTGAACATCAAAAATCGCCGCTTCGCTGGCATCAGCCCGCAGCAGCACTTGCTCGCGCAGGCCAATTAATTGGTGTTGGGCGGTCGTTAAGGCTGCTTGCAAACGCTGGAGTTCGTTATCTACGCCATTAAATGTATGGCTGATTTCGATCCGTGCACGTTCGTAGCGCAAAACTGTACCAACCGCAATTCCAGGTGCGCCCGCAATTCCTTGAATCACCGCGCCAGCTTTGCTTGGTTCGGCACGGATTGGGGCTGCTACGGGCACAACTTTGGTCACCACGACGCGTGTTTCAGGTTTGGTATGACCATTGAGTTCGCTATGGCCGTTGCGGGCAGCAGCCAAAGCATCGTTGACACTATTGGCGGCAGGCGTACCATGGCCTTCGCCCAAGCCTTCGCGCACGGCAGTTGCCAATGCTTCAGCCGCAACCGCTTCATCTTCGCCGCTAATGTCGATCTGCACCGCTTGACCACAACCAACGCCAAGGGTCAGAATTGCGATCATGCTTTTAGCGCTGACCCGCTTATTGCCAGCGCGAATATGTACGGTTGATTTGAATTGTTTGGCAAGGTCAACGAGCACTCGGGCAGGCCGCGCATGCAGGCCTGCCGAGTTATGAATGACCAGATCAAGCTCCTGCATGATGCCTTTCCTCTTCGTAGGCTTCTTCCTCACGCGCTCGCCCTAAGTGCTCAAGAATCTGCAATGCATCAGTTGTTTGGGCCAATTGCTGCACCAGCGCTTCATCCTCGATCACTTCGGCCAAATTGGCTAACACACCTACATGTTCATCGGCATTGGCGGCAATCCCAATCACCAAATAGGCCAATTCGCCTGGCTCCCACTCAACACCAGTGGGAAATTGCACCACGGCAATCCCCGTTCGAATCACATCGGCCATATTTTCGTGCTGACCATGGGGAATTGCCACGCCATTGCCGAGATAGGTTGAAATAATTTGTTCGCGCTGCAACATGCCAGTAACGTAGTTGGCGGCAACGCAGCCGCTGGCAACTAACAAGGCGCCAGCTTGTTGAATTGCCTCGTGTTTGCTGGCAGCACTAGCGCCGAGCCGAATGGTTTCGCTTGATAAGATTGCCATCTTACACCTCCACCAGATCAGTGCCATCCTGCAAGCTTTTGACAACTTGATCAAAGACTGGATCGTTGAGAAATTGGGTGAAGGCAATTACAACGGCATTTGGTGCTTGCTTGCGGGCGAAATCGGCTAAGCCTTTGTGCACCATCACCAGTTTGGCATCGGTTGGCAATGAGCGTACCGATTTATGCACGACGCTAATGCTCAAATTGGCTTGTTTGAGTTTCTTTTTGAGTGCCGTAACGCCCATAAAACTTGAGCCAATGCCTGCTTCACAGGCAAACACGATCGTTGTAACATCGGCTGCGGCAATTGATTGGGCCATGACAAACCTCCTTGTTTGAGATCAATTTAGTGCGCGGTAACGGCTGCACCAGTCATTTCTGGTGTTTGTTGCTCAGCTTCGACGACCTCTTGGCCGGGGAAGAGTTTGAGTAGCACCGAGCCAACTACAAACGAGCCGATAATCCCAACAACCACCCCACCTAAGACCGCAAAATGGCCGCCGCGGGGAATAACCGCAAAATAGGCAAAGATCGAGCCAGGTGATGGAGTAGCAACCAAGCCTGCATCCCAGATCACAAACCAGAGGTCGGCCACAATCCCGCCAGCCCACATTGCGACAATCATCACTGGGCGAGCCAAAATGTAGGGAAAGTAGATTTCGTGAATCCCGCCGAGGAAGTGAATTACCGCAGCGCCAGGAGCCGATTGCTTGAGGTTGCCTTTACCAGCAAACCAGAAGGCCAAGAGCAAGCCTAAGCCTGGGCCAGGATTGCTTTCGAGCAAAAAGTGAATTGCTTTGCCACTTTCTTTGACTTCAGCCACACCCAAGGGGCCGAGAATCCCGTGGTTGATCGCGTTATTGAGGAACAGCACTTTGGCTGGTTCAATCAGAATGTCAGCAACAGGCAACAAACGTGAATCGATCAGAAATTGAACCCCAGCGCCTAAGCCATCGCTCAATGTTTCCACAACTGGGCCAATCGCTACGTTAGCTATCAGCACCAAGCCCATTACCAAAAAGCCAGCCGAAAAGTTATTGATCAACATTTCAAAGCCAGTTGGCATCCGATCTTCGAGAAATTCGTCGATTTTCTTCATCAGGTAGCCGCCAAGTGGCCCCATAACCATGGCCCCGATAAACATTGGAATATCGGCCCCGACGATCACACCCATGGTCGCGGCGGCACCAACCACCCCGCCCCGGGTATCGTGAATCATTTTGCCACCAGTGTAGCCAATCAAGGTTGGCAACAGGTAGGTAATCATTGGGCCAACCAGCTTGGCAAAGGTTTCGTTGGGAATCCAACCAGTTGGGATAAACAGAGCGGTAATTAAGCCCCAAGCGATAAAGGCACCGATATTGGGCACAACCATTGCAGCCAAAAAGCTGCCAAAGCGCTGAATATGCTGTCGCATGATGGGCGTTTCTCCTTTGAAGTCATTGTTAATCGTCGTTGATTGCCCGTGGATTCAGAATGGTGGTTCTGCCAGCTAACGCCCGGGTTGTTATCTGTGCAACAGTCACCCACGGTATCGCACACACCGCTAAGCAGAGGTTCGTCGGAGTGTTTTGGCAGTGCCCTACACCATGGCGACGATCCTTTCGTCAGTTGTCAATCGAGGGAGATAGCTCCGGATGGACAGAGGTTCGATGTGTTTATGCACTATTACGTTACAAGCGTTTTAGGCCATTGTCAAGCCATAAAACCCATTTTATTAGTTTGCTTTTTGGTTGGGTTATTACGACAAAATGCGATGATTTATAAATCTAAACCATCCACTGGGTCAGCGCCGCAATGTCTTCAGGGTGCAACATTGGGTGCACTTGGATGACATCGATCGGCACGCTGGCAAGCGCCAACGGTGCGGTGGTAATCACTAAATCGGCATTCGCCAAACGTTCTGCCGAAAGCTCGCGCATCGACAATACTTCAAAAATACCCAGTTTGGGGAACCGCGCCTTGAGTCGTGCCACCAACAGTTGAGTTGTGGCCATGCCGCTAGGACAAACCACTAAAATATTGCGGGTTTGGACTGGTCGCGCCCGCACCACCGCCGCTCGCAACAGCAGAATCAATTCATCACGTGCATCAATCGGCAAGGCTACGCCAATCGTCGCCAATAATGTCCGATCAATCAAATCGGCCATCCGTCGCTCAGTTGCATACCGCTCGCTCTGGGTTTCGCTCGCTTGCTGGGTCGGAACCCACAAACCAAATCGCTGGCGATTGCAGGCTGGCGGTATTAATGCCTCTAAGCCATCGCGCAAAAGCTGATCGTTGGCAAGCGCCGCCACGTTGTAGCTTGTCGCAATTAAATCAATCAGGCGATTAATTAAGCTCTGCATTACATGATCAGTTTCACGTTGCTTGAGCCAAGGGCGTTCACGCGCAGCACAAACCAATTGCAAACTCATGCCAGCAATTTCGGCACGCCGAGCGCTTGCCGATTGCTCCAAGCCATAACTGGCACTCAATTGCTCCGCAATCGGCCAAACCACTTGTTGCTCCAGCCAATACAAGGTTTCGGGATGCCAAGTTAGATAGTGTTGCGCGTTGATCCGTTGTTGTTGCAAGGCCAAGGCAAGCGCAAGCAGGCTAATGGCTTGATCGCTGAAACGTGCATTCAATCGTGTTTCAGCCCAAATCACCTGCTGTTGGGCCTGAGCCAGATCAAGCTCCTGCAAAAAGCTATTGACCCGTTGAATAATTGGCAACAGCGCTGCATCCTGCTGCAACACAAAATCAAAGCCAACCCCAGCTTGGAGCGTGATAATTGGCAAACTGAAGGGTACATCGCCCCATAATAAGGCGGCGATTGCTTGGCGTTTGGCTAATTCAACACCTTCAATCCAGCAGCCGCGATGTTGTCGCCGCACCACTTGCAAACCAAAACTGGCCAACCAAATTTCCATCACATCGAGATCTTTGAGCACAGTCGTGCGCGCAACTGCCAAATCGTGCTGAAGTTGGTTGAGGGTCAAAGGTTCAGGCGTAATCAACAACACCAAGCCCAACAGCTGGCCGCGTTGCTCTGGCGTGAGAATCAGTTGAAACTTGGCTTGTGATTCAAGTTCAGTGTAAAGCCGTTGGCGTTGCTGGGTCGAGCAGATTAACTGAATGCCAACTCCAGGTACTTGGCGTAAACTGGTGTGGCGCCGAGCCAACCAGAGCTTGATGCTGCGTAAACTATAGGAAACTTGGCGTGGCGTGAGATGGAGACACTGGCCGAGCGCCGCAGCCCCGATCGGAGTCTCAGTGGTGAGCAAAAGGTACAAAAGATCACGTTGAGCAGTCGTCAGCGACAGCATACGTTTACCCCATAGTGTGGAGCGAAACAGGTTCCCTACAGTGAGAGAGTTAGTTTATGCTAGCTGTGTTTTAGCCCATTGTCAAGAGCTAAATCGTGTTTTATTAATACATTTTTTATTACTTTAGTTAATACAAAAGTGGATGATTTAACTCATCCCTTTTCTTGATTAGGGATGGAGTTCCCTCACCCCCCAGCCCCCTCTCCCACTGCACGCGGGCGAGGGGGATCCGTCGTGGATTACCATGAATCATCCTGAAAACCACGACATTAAAGTCCCTCGCCCACACCACGAGCGAAAGGTTGGGGTGTGGGAACACATCCAAATCCTTGACAACCTACCCAAAAAGAACATGAGATGGATTGCATGAATCCGACCATAAACCAATGATCTGTCGGTTTGGAGCATAATGAAGAAAAATTGCTAAATTTAATAGCCCCTCTCCCGCGTTCAGTGGGAGAGGGGTTGGGGTGAGGGAACCGTACCTTACTTCGGTTCTTCAGTTACTATGGGAACGTTAGTTGCTTGTGGTTGGGTAGTTGCTTGCGGTGCATCTGGCCCATCCAACTGGCGCAACAAGCGATCGGTATAGGTTTCTTCGGCTGGGTCGAAGTGCTTGGCTGCTCGATCAAAGTATGGCGTTGTCACGCGGCGGGCAAACTCCAGCAAGCCCTCTTTTTGAATCGCGTTCAAAGACTCGCGATAATATTCAAAAATATGGGTATTGCCGAGGCTCCAGCCTGCTTGCAATGCGCCTGCGGCAACCACAGCCGAAACATCAAGCAGCGATTGGCCTTCGGTACGTGCGGTTTCGCGCAATTGATCGAAGGTATCGGCCAAGGCAGTTGGTTCGGGCAAACTGCTGGCGTTGGCTTTGATCGTTTCCCACGAGCTGCGCAAGGCCGAAACATCAAGCGGCGGCAAATCGACAGTATCGGCAGCAATACCTGAAGTGCCTTCCAAACGTTCGAGCAAGGCATCAACTGAATCGATATTGGCTTCAGCAGACAACAATTGGCGTTGCTGCAATTCGGCAACTAAAGCCGCCAAATAGGTACGCGTGCCGCTCGTTACGTCTGAGGCTGCGGCCAAAAACCACAGCGGCGACCAACCAAGGCTCAGAAAACTAACTAATTCAACTGCATTGCCTGCCAATTTACGCTTGGTCAGTTCTTCAATACCCATATTTTGGTCGGCATAGACATTTTTTACATCGCCAACCAATTCGATTGTGATGCGCAACAAGCGTTCAAATGTTACCTGATAGAGCCGCGTATCGCGCAAACTCTTGGGAACGATCACATTGCTGGCCTCGTTGACCAAGCCGCCAACTAAGGCTGCGCCTGCTCGTAGCGTGCGCTCTGGCAACGAAATCACATAATTTAGTGGTTTATCCATCGACATCTCCTTTGACAGCACCTGATCTAGGCTAGCACTAGGACGTTGGTTGGGGCAATTTTGTTTTAGTCATTATGCAATGCTTTAAACTAGACATTACTTAACGCAGAGGCGCAAAGCTTTAACTGTTGGGTATCTTAAATAGAAGTTATATATATTCTCTGCGCCTCTACACTAGATCATTGGGATTTTGATTTTTGCTTTCTGCCTTCTGATTTCATCGCTCATCCCTCCATCAGGTGTCGCCACAAAATTTGGTAGACATCGGTCGCGTGTAAACTGGCTTCAGGTAAAAGATTTGGCTGATTGGTCAGCAATAGTGGTGCATGATTTGGATCGCTGCTGATCACGCCATGCGAGCCGCGTACCACCGTTGGATCAAGCCCGATCACATCCATTACATAGCGAAACCCAAGCTTTTTCTTGGCCAAGGTCAGGCCAATTTTGGCGATTGGTACGCGCAAACTAGGGTCAACAAACAGCTCAGCGGGATCATAGCCAGGTTTACGATGAATATCGACAGCGCGGGCAAAATCGGGCGCACGCTGATCATCAAGCCAATAGTAATAGCTAAACCAAGCATCAGCTTCGGCAATTGCCACCAACTCGCCAGATCGCTCGTGATCAAGCCCATACTCGCGCTTACCCTCGGCATCAAGCACTTTGGTAATCCCAGGCGTGGCTTCAAGCAAGGCTTTGACCCGTTCCAAATAGCTTAAATCGTTAACATAAACATGCGCCACTTGATGATCAGCCACGGCAAAGGCTTTGCTTACGCCAGCATCAAGCAGTTCGCGACCCAATTCTTCGCGCACCGCAATCAAGCCTGCCGCCCGCAGCAAACGATTAATTGCCACTGGTCGATTAACGCTGGTTATGCCATATTCTGATAAAATGATGATTCTAGCATTACGTTGTTCGTAAAAATCAAGCAAATCGCCAACAACTTGATCAATTTCGGCCAATTGCGCTGCGCAAAGCTCAATATCCGCGCCATATTGCTGAAAACAATAATCCAAATGCGGCAGGTAAATTAAGCTCAGCGTTGGATTATAGCGTTGCTCAACGGTTTTGGCTGAGTTGGCAATCCAGCGTGATGAGGCAATTGAAGAATTTGGTCCCCAAAAATTAAACAAAGGAAACTGACCTAATTCACGTTGTAAATCATCGCGCAATTCGGCAGGTTGGCTATAAATATCAGGCAATTTGCGCCCATCAGCGGGATACATCGGGCGTGGCGTGACGGCAACATCAGCTGATGAATACATGTTGTACCACCAGAACAGATTAGCACAGGTAAAGCTTGGATCAAGCTGCTTAGCCGCTTCCCAAATTTTTGGTGCTTGAACTAATTTATTTGATTGGCGCCAAAATTTAACTTCACATTCATCGCGAAAATACCAACCATTGCCAACAATTCCATGCTCATTTGGCATTTTTCCAGTGAGATAGGTTGCCTGTATGCTACAGGTTACTGCCGGAATAATTGGTTTAATTGTAGCGTGCGCAGTTTTTTGCTGCCATGCCTGTAAACGGGGAGTATGTGGGCCGATTAATGCCGAGGTTAGCCCAACCACATTGATCACAACAGTTTTATGCATAGTTAAGTTCCTTGAATAGCGCGTTGGGCCAAACGAGTTAGGCCAAAGGCAGCAATTGCAAACGCGCAAGCCCACAGGTTGCCAGCAACGATACACACTAAGGCATCAAACAAGCTAATGCCAGCAATCAAACGGCCAATTGCTGGGCCAATTAAGCGCTGGCGATAGACCAAACTGATGCTGTGCAATACCCAACTAAGCAAGGCCACACTCACAACAATCGGGCTGAAATTGGGCGTAATCAGCGCATAGCCAATTGGCAGCAACATACAGATTGCTGGCCAAAGTGCCTTCAATTGCGGGCGTAGCTCCGATTTGGCTATAAAGGTAAAGCCCATCACATAGCTAAACAACAAGCCAACCGCCAGCCATGCCTGCCATGAAAAACCAGCTCCCAAGGCGGCAATCGTGCTGAGATACACCAACATGCGTGTACCAGCCATGAGCACAGGGCTGATGGGATTGGTTTTGTGCCACAGATCGTAGAGCACAATCAGCCCAACTAACCCGCTCGCCCAAACTAACCCTTGCCAACTAACCAGCGCCACACAACCCAAGCCAACTCCAAACAAACCGAGCGTTAGCAGCAACGCCGCCTGGCGACTGACGCGACCACTGGTCAAAGGTCGATCTGGGCGCTCACGTTGATCAATCGTATAATCGCACCAATCGTTAAACACCATGCCAGCGCTATAAAACAGGCTGAATGCCAGCGCCAACAGCCAAACTCGCCAATCGCTGAGGCTCACACCAGCCAAGGCCACACCAGCGAGGGTATTGCTGATCACGGTGGGATTGTTGGAGATGCGCATTAACTCCAGATAAGCAAACCAGCCAGATTTAGCGCTTGAGTTCATGCAGCACCCACGCATATTCACGAGCAATCGATTCAGTCAGATCAAGCTTTAATTGGCTTGGTAGCACATCCCAAGTGTAGGTTTCAATCTCTAAATGCTGGCTGTAGGGTTGCTCATTCAATACCTGCAAACTTTCCAGCAAAGCAGATTGGGTGGCGTTGAGTAGGCCAAAGCTAGCCGTAAAAATCGGCACATGAAAATGGATGCGCCATTCGCAAGCCTGTGGATCGTCGATTGCAGCCAAGGCTTGCGGCAAATCTCGATACTGCTGCAACGAGCCATCGTGATTGCGCTGAACGACTTGATGCAAATAAATTGCTTCGCTAAATGGCGCTAAAGCCTCTGCCACCGCTTGACGATCATCGCCAAGCTCAACTTGCAAGGCTGAGCCAGTTGCACTTTGGCGATGCTCATGCCAGCCGCTTGATAGTTGGCAATCACTGTGCGCGGCGCTTCGTAAGCCACTGCACAATGACAGGTATCCAAACAAGCAGCGACGTGACGGCGAATTGCGGTTTGGGCTTCGAGCAACGAGCAATCAAGCATGGTGGCTAATTCAGCTGCACCCACATCCAGCAATTGGGCAAAATAACTAATCAATTCATCGCTGGTTTCAAGCAAGCCATCTGGCTCTGGCTCGAAGGCTAATTGAATTGTGATCTTACGCTCGCGTTCAAGTTGCACTAACGCTGCGACCACTTGCAAGACATGGCTATTCAGCAATGCCCATGGCATATGGGTCAGATCATCAAACCATGGCTTATAGCTCAGTGGGCTGGTCGAAATTGAGCCATGCATGCCCTTGGGCAGCAGCGCCGCCAAAATCTCGATCAGGCGCAAGCTATAAGCAACGCGTTCAGCGTCACGCCAATCGGGCGCATGCACCTGATCTTTGACTGGTTGTTGATGAAACGGGTGGTAGGGAAAGCCATTCAAGGTAAACACATACAGATTATGTTCAGTTAGCCATGCTTGAAACGCGGCCAATGTGTTTGGCTCCAATACTTCATGGCTCTCTTGGCCCGAAAGGCGTAGGCCAATTCCAAAGGCTTGGTCGGGCGCCACGCGCTGTTTGAGATCGAGCACATGTTGTTGTAAACCAGCCAAGACAGCTGGCCAACCATTGGCAGGATGAATGTTGGTGCAATAGGTTAAATTCAGTTGTGGTGATTGCTTAATGTGCATTGCTACTGCCCCAGCGCTTGCTCAAGCGGCGCAAGCTTAAATTTGGAGCTTTGGCTGAGGAAGCGACATGGATTGTTATAGACCACCTCATGAATCCATTGATTCGCATGGCCACGGCGACGCATTTCAAACATACAATTGGGAATCGCCAACGGTTGGCTTGCCACCAATCGCAGGCCGAAGCAACGCACAAACGCTCAGTGCCATACATTTCGAGCATATCAATCGCCCGACCTGGCGAAACTTTAGTCATTGGATAGAGCGTCAAGCCCGCCCAAAAGCCATGCTCAAGCACCATGCGAATCGTATGTTCCTCCACATGATCAACCATCACGCGGCTGGGATCGATGCGGCTGTTGCTGGCCAAAGTTTCGACAATTGCCTTGGTACCTTTGTATTTGTCCTCAAGGTGCGGGGTATGAATATGAATTAGTTGATTGTGCTCAAGTGCCAATTCGACATGATCAATAAAGGTGGCCAGTTCATTGCGCGTCACGCGGTTAAGCCCAATTTCGCCAATGCCTAGCACGTTTGGCCGATCTAAGAATTGGGGAATAATTGCCAAAACCTCGCGTGCCAAGCCGCGATCTTCGCCTTCTTTGGGGTTTAAACACAGCCACGTATAGTGCTGAATGCCATATTTGGCGGCGCGTTGTGGCTCAAACTCAGTTAAACGTTTAAAATAATCGGCAAAAGCGCTAGCAGAAGCCCGATCATAGCCGGCCCAAAATGCTGGTTCAGTCACCGCAACGCAGCCAGTCAAGGCCATGGCATGGTAATTGTCGGTGGTGCGCGAAACCATATGCGCATGCAAATCGATATAGTTAATCATTGCTCACTCTCCTTGGCAGCGCCATAAGCACTTTGGCCGTCGCGTTCAGCGCGTAATTCGCTGCTCACATCGCTCAACAACATTTGGATGCGCTCGACGCGGCCAAATTCGGCACTATTCAGCGCCGCAAGAGCTTCGCGAAAGGCTTTGATCCGAAAATCGTCATTGGCATTATGTTCAATTGAGCGATCAAAGCGATCCAAAAAGGCGGCAATATCCAAGATTTTGGTGCGATGCTCAATAAATTCGAGTTCGATTAATTCACGCTGAGTGCGTGGGCAAGAGCCTTCAATCTGCATAAAATCCTCGTTTCAAGCACGTTCGGCTAAATAGCGAATAGCTTGTTGCATGACGGTTAAATCAATTGTGTGAACATCGTAGGGCTGGCCAATACCGCGAATTAACGTGATGGTTAATTGGCCGCCAAGGTGTTCGCGAAACTCAGCCAAGCCACTTAATAGGCTTTGGGGATGCTCGGGCTGCACCAACTCATTGCTCAGGCCAGAATGATATAGCTCGAAGCCAACCGCCGTTAAACAACTTAACACCCGTTGCCAATCGGCCTCCGCCAAATCGCCAGTTAAATGGCTGTAGGTGCAATCTAAGGCGATGCCAATTGCGACTGCCTCGCCGTGGCGCAAACTATAATCGCTGAGCTGTTCAAGTTTATGCGCTGCCCAATGGCCAAAATCCAGTGGTCGGGCCGAGCCACGCTCAAACGGGTCGCCGCCAGCAATGTGGGCTAGATGTAGCTCGGCACAGCGAAAAATCTGATCTTGCATGACCGCCAGATCTCGCTGCTGGAGCGCCGACGCAGTTTGTTCAATCGTGGCAAAAAAGGCTGAATCTTTGAGCAAAGCTACTTTGATTGCCTCGGCAATGCCGCTACGCCAATCGCGATCGCTGAGCGTGGTCAAAAAGTGGCTATCGTTGAGCACGGCGTAGGGCGGCGCAAACGTGCCCAGAAAATTCTTTTTGCCAAAAGCATTAACGCTCATTTTTCACCCCAACCGCTGCATCGTTTTGAGCCAAAACCGTGGTTGGTACGCGAATCAAACGCACGCCACGATGGGCAGTCGCCGCCGCATAGCCAACCATATCGATCAAGGCTCCGCCGCCAATCGCCATCAGATACGAATGGCGATCGATCGCATAGCGATTAATCCCAGCGTAAACGGCTTGCAATGGCTCAGGCTGGTGTTTAATTGATTCGCCACCAGCCAGCACCAAGCTAGGCTCGACCAATTGAAAGGCTTGGCTGGCTTGGGCATAGGCCGCAATTTGGGCTAATAGCTGTGGGTGATGCTCAGCCACAGCCTGATCAAGCACGACCCAAAGTTTTAGGCATGCTGGCAGTTGGAGCAAATAATTCACCTAAGATTGGATTATCCAAATCAAATAGGTTGTGAGTACAATGAACTGGATACGAATAGCGTACTTCAAACGCTTGCTGGATCGAACGCATAGCCATCTCTACCACTATGAGCGATTGCTCAACTAACGAACGGTATTACAATATTCTAATTTTAGCATAGCTTGTAGTAGGGCGTTGTTCAGCGCGCGCCAAACAAGGCAGTGCCTACCCGAACAATCGTCGAGCCTTCCTCGATCGCCACTTCAAAATCGCCGCTCATGCCCATTGAAAGCTCTGGCAACGGGCGATCAAGCCGCTGTTCAAGCTCGTCGCGCACCTCGCGTAGTGCACGAAAGCATGGCCGCACCACACCCTCAACATCAGCAGAATAGGGGGCAATCGTCATCAGGCCGCGCAAATCGATCAATGGCAGCTGAGCTATGGCTCGAACTTCGCCCACAAAATCGAGCCACGCAGCGTTGCGCACCCCACCTGCAAGCTCAAAACCATCTTTGGAGCGTTCGCCTGAAACATTAACTTGCAGTAAAATTGGCAAGGGCTGGGGAATCACGCTAGCTTCTTCATCGACAATCCGATTGAGAATTTCGGCCAGCTTGAGGCTATCGATTGAGTGAATTAATGAAAAAAGCTTGGCGGCACGGCGGGCTTTATTGCGTTGCAAATGGCCAATTAAATGCCAACGGGTTTGGGCTATGGCTTCGGGCGTTTGCAGGGCAATTTTCTCCTCGGCCTCTTGCACCCGATTTTCGCCCACATCGTGAATACCCGCCGCCAAAACCCCGTTGACTCGCAACATTGGATGGGTTTTGGTGACCGCAATCAAGCGCACACTGGCTGGATCGCGCTGGCTGCGCTGGGCAGCGTGGCTAATCCGCTGCTGAATCTGGGCAATTTGTTCCAACAATTGAGCCTGATCAAACGGCATGACGTACCTCGCGTAGACCAATCACAGCGGCAAAGCGACCGGTCGCTCCGCCTTCATGGCGATGAGAGAAAAAGCGATCGTTATGACAAGCAGTACACAAATTCATGTTAATGAGATTGGCTGGTTGAATGCCAGCTTGCAACAACCAGTGCCCATTGGCGGCCCATAAATCAAAATGCGGTCGGGCTTTGCCCAGTTGGCGCAACAAAACATGCGCCGAATGGTCGGCAAACCTATGTTCAACCGCACCGATCACAGGCTGATCAACTTCATAGCAACATGGGCCAATCGATGGACCAATTGCTGCCAGAATATTGGCTGGCTCGGAGCCAAATTGCGCTTGCATGGTTGTGATGACCACCTGAGCAATATTATTAACCGTGCCTTGCCAACCAGCGTGGGCTACTCCCACCGCCTGCGCCACCGGATCAAAAAAGAGCAAGGGGGTGCAATCGGCAAAATTGGCCCACAACACCAGCCCAGGCTGATTGGTGACTAAGCCATCGGCGGGCGGCAAGGTCGTTTCGCGCTCGCTAGCACCACGGCCACGCTGCAACTCGCCCACCACGGCCACAGTTGTGCCATGAACTCGACCAGCCAAAACTGCATCATCCAAATTGAAACCAACCCATTCAGCAAAGCGGCGACGATTTTCCAAAACAGCGGCAGGATCGTCGGGCCGCGAAAAACCAAGATTGAGGGTTGCATGGGCGGTTCGCTTACACCACCTCGGCGCGTTGATACGCCATGGATTAATTCAGGATAGCTACCGAAACGTTGGATTTGCTCGATCATGCCAACCCCCATCAGATTGCTTGAATTTAACCAAGAACACTTACAAACGCGTGCTAGCGCCAATCATAACACCAGATGCGGATTGGTTGCGACGCAAAAATCCCCGTAGGATGGCGAAAAACCATCCTACGGGGATTTGCACTTTGCGAAGCAGCAGGCCTAGGGGTTAGGCGTTGCGGCTTTTCTTCAATTCTTCCACGCGGGCCGAAAGTTGGGCAATTTTGTCGCTCAACTCGTCAATATCGCGTTTTGATGGAATATTCATGCGGTTGAGCACTTGTTCGAGGCGGGTTTCAACCCGTGATTCGGCCTCATCGGCAACATGCTCAACTTCACGTTTGCGCCGTGATAACACATCATTTAACAGGGTTTCAGCTTCGCGTTCGGCAACTTCACCACGATCAACCAAGCGACCAACGAATTGTTCCATTTCGTCGCGGGTCATGGCAACAGCACCAACAGCAGCCAACATCAACTTGCGCACACCATCGACAAATGGCACGCCGCGATCGGTGGCATCATCTTTAATTTCATTCAAGCTTACTTCGATTTCATCAGCCATCACAATACTCCTTTGGATTGACCTATCGCTCACCAGTAGTTCCAGTATAGCACCGCGCCAAATTAGCCGCGCAGCGCTTCGATTCGGCGTTCAACTTCGCGTTGGACGGTTACGCGCTTGGCGTGGCTAGCTTCAAACAGTTTGACATGGTGCAATTCGGCGATGCCTAAGGCTTCAAGTTTGGCGATGGCTTCTTCAGCCCGCAAAGCTTCATAACCAGCAAAAGGTTCGCGAATTTCGCCATCAACCGTCAGCTGTTTGGCAACCGCTTGTTCAATTTCGCGTTGAACGGTGACACGTTTGGCATGGCTGGTTTCGTAGGCTTCCAAAGCAAACAGTTCATCAAGGCTCAAGCTTGGGATTAAGACAATAATTTCTTCGGCGGTTAGGCTCTCATAGTTGGCAACTGGGGCGATGCTGCCATCGCTGCCAAGCTCGCGCAATTGAGCATTGAGTTGGGCAATCCGGGTATCGAGCACGCGCAAAGTTTTGCGTGAAGGAATATTCAAGTTTTCCAACACATCGCTGACGCTGCGCTCAACCGTTTGGGTCGCATCTTGCACGTCGTTATTCAAGTTTTTTTGTTCGCGGCGCAAACGTCCATTCAAATCTTTCAAATCGCCGCGGACTCCAGCGGCCACTTTTTCGCCGCGTTTGATCAATTTTTTGAAGGTTTTTTCACCACTATCGATGGCCAAACCAGCAACTCCTAAACCTGCCAACCATGAACGGCGGGCAACTTTTTGGGCGCTTTTGACTTGCTTTTCAGTCGTATCAGCAATTTGGCGAATGATCGTCATAGATCGCTCCTTTGGGTGATTCAACCGCCAGCAGGCAGTTGTGTATAGCACTTGGTGTTGTTTTCGATGTCATGACGCGTTGCGTTATTGATAATATAACACGCTGCGTCATGTATGTCAAGAGCTAACATGATAGGTTTTAATATCCCCTCACCCCAACCCCTCTCCCACGCGGCGGGCGAGGGGCTTTAACACTCTAGTTCTTGGATAATTCGTGGCTCAAATACATCTGTGGTTCCATTTTGCGAGCGCTTAACTGCTTGTTCGTAAAGCAACATTGAGACCATGCCCGCTTATGCAGCCTTGATTATCCAAAATCAAAGCTCTTCGCTAATCGCCTGAATCAACAAAAATGATTGTAGAAGCCTCCCCAACGCATATTGTAGAACTGGCCTGTCATAATCCACCCATCAGAAGTCAAAAAGATCGTGTTTCCCACATCATACGAGCCAATTGGGCAAAGCAAACGCCCATAGTTGGCAATCAACGGATGGTTAAGCCAATAGGGAGCAGCTTCGTAATCTGCATGCTGAGAATCCGCAGGAATAAAATTCTCAAACATTTGCCAAAGCCGATAGGGCATGCCTTCGTGCACAAAAACTTGATCAGCAAAAATGAAACGGTTATAGCTACCCAAGGTTGTCAGGCCACCAAATTGGCGTAAAAATGCTTCAGCCAGCGGAAATATCGGATAGGTTGCTTGCTTGATGTGCTCAAGATGCGGTGTAGGATCAACATCACGCTCTGGAATCCAGCCAAGCTGGCGATAGACAGTCTCGGCGATTGGCGAAAGTTGGAGTTCAAGTTTCTCCATTAATCACGGCTCCTCAATCTATCCCGAATAAAACATTTTTGCTATGATAAAATTAACTCTTGACCTTTATGCTCAGTATCGTTCAAAGCAGCAGCTTGATTAAGCATAGGAGATTCTGATGAATGTTGCAGTATTTCGCCATTTTTACGCGTATCACTTTGCCGAAAATCGCCAGCTTTTGGACCATTATGTAGCGCAATTATCCGATGAGCAATTTGTGCAAGAGGTGAATTATTCACAAGGCTCAGTACGCAACCAGTTGGTACACCTGATGAGTGTTGATGAAGCCTGGTTTAGTGATTTGCGCGGCGTAGAATTACCTGAGCCACTCGACCTCGATAATTTCTCGGATCGCGCCACCCTTCGAGCGTATTGGGATGGAGTTGAAACAATGATGCGCGAGTATCTGGCCAATTTGCAGGATGCTGATTTGCAGACAAAACCGCTTGAGGGCGAGGATGAGAACTTGATTGTGTGGCAAGTTTTGTTGCAAGTGGTTAATCATGGCACTGATCATCGCGCTCAAGTGCTACGCATTTGCCACGATTTGGGGGTCAAAACTAGCTCACAAGATTATATTTTTTATGTCTACGAGCATCCTCAAGCCTAAACCAGTGATCAATAAACCCATGGTATGTATCAACATGCCATGGGTTTTGTAGGTAATCAATAGCTAATAAAGCCTAGAGGTATAAACTAGGGTTCGGCATTGAAATAATCGATATTGACGTAGGTACCGGTACTAAGTGGATTTTTGCGATTAACCGCTTTGACCTTGACGGTTCCTGCGGGCAAACCACCATAAATGCTCAAAAAACAGCCAGATTCAGTCTCAGGGCCATACATATCGATGGTTGTGACATAGACATCGTTATAATAAACGTCGGCTAGACCAGCGTTACGCATTTTGGTGTAGTAAATGTAGAGACCGATATACGCTGGTGGGTTCATGGTATATGAAACATACGAGCCACCACTATTGGTAATATGTTGTGTGCCAAGGTACAACTGGCGGCCAGGGGTTTCAGCCTTCCAAGTACCCGAATAGTTCAGTAGTGGACTGGTATCATCAACATTATATAGTGAATTCTCAGTATCCCAACCACAACCAAAATTCCATAAATATTCTGAGCTAGTTTGAGCACTGGAACGAGCAGGAACGGCCAGACTTAAGCAACTGAGAGCTACTAATGCCAACAGTAAAACACGCTTTCGCACAAAATTCTCCTCCTACTGATCAACCTACGCGCCGATTATAGCCTACCTAGTTAGCTCAATCAATACGCAAAAAGACGGATCAGGTCGGCAGTTTCATTCCGACTTGATCCGCGCAGCATTAGGCTAATTGGGGAGTTGAGCGGCGTGGGCGATTGTTGTAATAGAGTACAAACCAACAGACCAGGGTAAAAGCGGCCAAAGCCACAAAACCATAGCTAAACGAGCCAGTTTGTTGGCGAATAAAGCCAAGCAGCAATGGCGGAAAGAAGCCGCCCAAGCCACCAGCCGCACCCACCAAGCCAGTCACAATTCCAACCGATTGAGGGAAGTATTCGGGCACTAATTTAAACACCGCACCATTGCCCAAGCCAATTGCCGCTGCCATGCCCAACGCGCCAATCGTAAATGGCACAACACTACTGAAGGCCATTAAACCGGCCATACAAGTGGTAATTGGAAAGACCCATTTTAAGATCGTGGTGCCGCCAATTTTATCGGCCAAAATTCCGCCAATTGGGCGTAAGGCCGTCGCAACCAACACAAAACCAGCGGTACGCAGGCCTGCATCGGTTTTGCTCAGGCCAAATAAATCGGTCAGCAAGGTTGGCAAATAGACCGCCATGGCTACAAACCCACCAAAGGTCAAAAAGTAGTACAAGCTCAAAATCCAGCTTTTGGGGCTACGCATTGGTTGCAAAATTTGGCTCAGCGTTTTGATTGGCCCTTGGCGCGGCGCATTGCGGGCAAACAGCATAAAGCAAATCAGCCAAACCACGGTCAAGGCCGAAAAGACCCAAAAGCCCCATTGATAACCTAAATTGGCTGCCAACACTGGCGCACCAAAGGCCGCCAACGATTGCCCAGCATTGCCAGCACCATACACACCCAAGGCAAAGCCTTGACGCTGCGGCGGATACCAGCCACTGACAAAGCCAACTCCAACCGAGAAGCTTGCCAGCGCTAAGCCACAGCCAAAGGCGGCAATCAATAATTGGTTGTAGCTTTGCACCCAACCCATGCCGAGCGATGGAATAATCGCGCCAGCCATCACGGCGCTAAATACCATCCGCCCACCATAACGATCAGTCAACATTCCCAGCGGAATTCGGCCTAAACTGCCGAGTAAAACTGGTAAGGCTAGCGCAATGCTGACCTGCACTGGAGAAAGATTCAAATCGGTTTTGATTGTTGGCATCATGGCCGAAACCGAGCCAAAAATCGCAAAACAGACGGCAAATGCACCAGTTGCTAAAATTAATTGACCAAGATTGCCACGGGGCTGGCTCTCATTGGCCGTTGCTTGAGCATTCATTGCAAGGCTCCTATCAGTTGGGCTTTCGATCAAGCTTGTAGAGAAATCTCAGCAAGCCAAGGTTGAGCAATAAACAGATGCAGCTAAAGATCAAGGCTGGCAGTGGCACGCCGCTATCGCCGCCAAGATACGAGTTCATGGTGGCGGTCAACAGCCAAAGCTGCACAATATCGATGATCAGCACAATGCTTAAAATGCCATGGACAATCGTCATTTTTTGCTGGCGTGGAAAGCGTTGTTTCATATGCTACGTAACTCCACGGCTGTCGCAAAAATCTCATCGCCGCGCACTTCAACATGAATTCGGGGCAATGGGCGTTGCGGTGGCCCAGCCAATGGCCGGCCTTCATTGAGGCTAAAAGAGCCATTATGACAGGGACAGCCAATTTGATTTTCAGCCACATTCGGAATCACTGCGCATGAAAGATGGGTGCATTTTTGGCTATAGGCCAGCAAGCTATCAGCATCAGGACGCACCAAAATGCATGGTTCATGCTCATTGGGATAGTGAAATATCAACGTGCCACCAATTGGAATATCAGCTAAACTGGCGATTTTTTGGGCCGGCGGCGCAGGTTGTTGGTTGCGCTGCCAATTTTTAAACAAAATCCAGAATTGGCCTGCACTAAATGCCGAGCTAATCAGCACCAGAAATTTGGCAAATTCTCGCCGTGAAACGTAGTTATCTTGGGCAACATCGATTGGAAAATCCTGCCGCCATTGCGGTTGTTCGCTCAATGGCAAGCCATCGGGCGCAAGCGAAAGTTCATCGTGGTCGCGGGTCATAATCAGCGTGTCCTTTCTGAGAGCACTTCAACAAACAGCGATTGGCGGCTTAATCCTCATGCATCATCAAGAAAATATCTTGGCCGCTGGTGTGATCATGCATGGCGGAAAGCACATCGATGTGTTCAGGTTGGGCTGTTCGTGGCACCATCATGTGGACTTTGGTGCTGATCGTTTGCTGACCAAATTGAAATTGATTAACAGGCATCGAGCGGGGACGTTGGGCTTGAATTTGCTCACGCGTGCCATAGTATAAAGCACCGCTTGGGCAGACCGAGGCACACATCGGGGCTTTTCCTATCGAAGTTCGGTCATAACACATATCGCATTTCATCATCAGTTCAGCTTCGCTATTCATCTTGGGCACACCAAACGGGCAGGCCAGCACACAGTTGTTGCAGGCAATACAGCGTGGTTTACGCGCCGTTTGCACCACACCATCGGGCGTTTTTTCTTAATTGCGTCAGCTGGGCAAACCTCGGCACAGGTTGGCGAATCGCAGTGCATACACACCACTGGCGCAGTTTGGGTCGAATAATGGCGATTCACAAATTCAAGGTGAATCATGGCCTGGCCTTTGTGGGTATCGCACTCACTACAGGCTTGAACGCACGATTGGCAGCCGATGCAGCGGCTGGGATCGATAAAAAATTCATAGGCTTCAGGCATGACAGACTCCTATTGCTGTGGCTCAAGTTGGCTGGCATAGGCCGGTGCTTCGGTCGCTTTAACAATTCGCACCGCACAAACCTTATACTCAGGAATTTTTGAGATTGGGTCTTGGGCGGCGATTGTCAGGCGATTGATGCTCTTTTGGCCAGCCCAGTGATAGGGCACAAAGATCGTATCTGGGCGAATGGTGCGCACCACTTGCGCTCGCAGCGTGATTTCGCCACGACGCGTTTGGGCGGTCACCCAATCGCCTTCGCGAATGTTGAGACGCATCGCCAGTTGAGGATGCAGTTCAATCCGTGGCTCAGGATATTGATCAACTAATGGGCCAATTCGCCGAGTTTGGGTTCCCGAAAGAAAGTGGCTTATCACCCGGCCAGTCGTAAGCATCAAGGGATATTCGGCATCAACATCTTCGGCAGGCGGCGTGTAGGGCGCAACGTTGAAGCGCGCTTTGCCATCAGGGAAGTAGAACGGGCCAGCACCTTTGGCTACTGGATTCCAAGAATTTGGCTCGAACAGGCGTGGCGTGCCGGGGTGATCATCGCTGGGGCATGGCCAGAAAATTCCGTTTTGGGCTTCGATCTTTTCGTAGCTGATGCCTGAATAATCGGCAACGCCACCCTTTGATGCCCGCCGTAATTCATCAAAAATAGCTCGTGGACTATCGAAGGTAAAGCCTTTGCTGCGGCCCAAAGCTTGGGCAATATCCTGAATAATTCGCCAATCTTGGCGCGCATCGCCTGGGCATTCAATTGCTTGATTGATTTTGATCACCCGACCCTCGGCTTGGGTCACTGTACCTTCATCTTCCTCTTGCAGCGAGCCGGGCAACACAATATCGGCATGGCGCGCACTGTCGTTCAAGAAGAAATCGATTGAGGTGTAAAACTCCAGTTTATCGAGCATGGCGCTCACATAATCGCTATCAGGCAACGAAACTTTGGGATTGAAGCACAAACTTAGCAAGCCTTTGATCTCACCCGTTTCGATTTTGCGAAAGATTTCGTAGGCATCAACGCCGGGCTGTGGCATATCTTCGACTGGCATATCCCAAATATCGGCGATATGTTGGCGATGTTCGGGGTTGGCCAAATCGCGCCAGCCCGGCAATTGATCGCATTTTTGGCCATGTTCACGGCCACCTTGGCCATTAGCCTGCCCGGTGATTGTGGCATAACCACAGTTTGGCCGCCCGATGCGGCCCGAAGCCAGCACCAAACTAATTGCGCCCAACACATTTTGCACGCCATGGGTATGGTGCTCGATGCCACGGGCATGGGTCATAAACGAGGTTTTGGCGGTGCCCCACCATTCGGCGGCCTGTTGAATGCCTTTTTCAGCAATGCCCGTTACTTCGGCGGTGCGCTTGGGATTCCAATCGGCAACGTGTTCGGCTACGGCTTCAAAGCCAACCGTGTGATTGTTAATAAATTCATGATCAAGCCAATCGTTTTTGATCATCAAGTGCAAAATCCCGTTGAATAGCGCAATATCACGGCCTGGCTTGATTGGCAAATACAGGTCGCAGGTGCGGGCAATTGGCGTAATCCGTGGATCGACCACGATAATTTTGGCGCCGTTTTCACGTGCTCGCCACACATAACTGGTGGTAATTGGCGCACATTCAGCCACATTCGCGCCGCTAATCCAAATCACATCGGTGTTGAGCATATCGTCCCAAGCATTGGCGGCGCGGTCGATGCCAAACGATTTTTTGTTGGCCGCGCCAGCACTGACCATACACAAACGTCCGTTGTAATCGATATAAGGCGTTTTGAGACACATGCGGGCAAATTTGCCCATCAAATAGGTTTTTTCGGTGGTCAAACTCGCACCCGAGAGAATTCCAAAGGCGCTGTTGCCATATTGCGCTTGAATCCGCGCAATTTCGCCAGCCACCCGTTGAATCGCTGCATCATAGCCGATTGGCCGAAAACCGCCGCTACTGGCAGGATCACGCTCCAAGGCCGTCAGCAAGCGGTCGGGATGCGCTCCTTGCAGATAGCGTTTAACGCCTTTTGGGCAGAGCATGCCTTGATTGAAGGGAAAGTCGTACCACGGCTCGAAGCCGATCACGGTATTATCTTTGACTTTCAGTTGAATGCCACATTGCTGGCCACAAAAGCAACAATGGGTTTTGACCAAGCGATCTGGTTCAACGCCAGCCTCAAGTCGTTGGCCTTGGGCATGGGCGAGATGCGGGCCAAAGGCCGCAATCATCTCAAGTTCAGAACGTGGTAGCTGTGCCATAATCCAAAAATCCTCACAAACCTAAAAATGCAGATTGGCCTGATCTTCATGGCCAAGTGGGCCTTCGCTGATGACGGGGTTGCCAAAGCGCGGGGCGGTTGGTTGCTCGTGCATGCTTGAAAACATTTGATCGCCAAAATTGCCTTGCCACTGTTTGGTTTGGGCTAAAACAAACATCGCGCGGCGGCAGGGTGGGCAAATCCATTGATAATGTTCAACTTCGCCCTCAACTTCGTAGCGAAAACCAAGCTGCTTTTGCACCGTAATCAAATCTTCAACGTGCATACGCGAGGAATAGGCCTCGCCACAACGCCGACAATGGGCCTGCTCGCCAACCGCCCCAGCATCTTTATAGAAGGTTGCGCCAAGTTGGGCGGGGCGTTGGAAGATGTGGAAGAACTTGCCAAACGGCATATACAGCAAGGTGAAAATTACTGTAATTGCATGCAAAATCGCAATAAAATCGAAGGCATAGCCGCGCATCCAAGTATAGCTGGCGGTCAACATCACCCCAGTTACGCTGATTGCAAACAGCAAAATCAGCGGCAAAATATCTTCAACAAATTGCTGGACTGAGGCCGCGCCATGGTCGCGCATGCGCCGCCACATCGCTAGCATCACGCCGAAAATCACCGCAAACGACGACCAAACTAAGCCATGAAACATCAAAAAGGCAAAAATCGAATGTACAGGGAAATCGAAGAGCGCAAAGCCAAAAATATAGGCCCGGTACGAATCCAACGCGCCGGGCACGCTTTCAAAGTGCAACCAGCCAAAAACTAAGGGAAAGGTAATCGCGACGGCGATAATGCAGCCCCACATAATGAACCAGTGAGCCAGCCAGCGTAACTTTCCACGCTTCCAAATAAAGCGATTAGCGGCAAAATCGCTGGTTGTGCGGGTAAACAAATTGCGGATATTCGTAACGACGCGCTGGGGTTTGAAAAACATTTGCCAGCCGCGCTTCCAATACATGGCGGTTGGCGGGCGTTGCAGCCACATCGTATAACGGTAGGTAATGCCAAAGGTGGCAAACAGGGTGGCAAAGGTGTAGGCGACAAGAGCTGCATCAAAATGCGCCAGATCGCGTGAGCCAACCGCAATCATAATCGCAAGACTAAACGTAGTTATGCAGCCCCAAATAAGCGCTTTCCGAACGGGGTAGCGTTTGACCATCGGGTGCTCCTTGAACCAAAACGACACTGTTGTTTTTAATTGGCACATTTGGGGAATCACAAGCAGGGTACTCGCGAACGCCTCACAACAATGTAATCATCTAAATACCTGAGGGTAAAAACTCCTTACAATGCAGTGATTAATGTTAGATAGGCTTGTTGAATCTGGCCTAATGCCTCGAACTGATAGCCTTCGTCGCTGAGCGTTTCGTGCAAAATCACCGGAATCCGATCGGTAACGCCAATTAAATAGCTCGCAGGCGGCAATTTTTTGAGCGTGGTAATCGTGCGGACCATCGGTTCTGGTGGCTTGAGGCCGCGATTATCCAACACAATACATGGCGTTGCAGGATTGGGCTGGTCGGATGGTTGGGCTTCGGCGCTGACAAGCCGCCCGATAAATACCAACCAATCATCACTGCGCTGTTGCTGCGCCCAAACCTGATAGCCACGGTGAGCCAGCCATTGATACAACGGCACTGGCTCGAAACTACTGCGCAACAACAACAGCTGATCAGTGGCGAGGGCAAGGGTGGCAGGGGTGATCAGCGCCAGCGGATTTTGGGCGGTTGCTTGGGCTTCACGCACATCAAGCAGATACTTAATTTGGCGTAAGTGCAGCCATGCTGGTGGAGTGGTTAGATTAGGCTGTGCGCTGGAATGCCCAGCAAGCGGCGTATCCGCAACTGGTGGCTCGTAATTGGCTTGATTGAGCGCGTGCAACAAGCTAGCAGGCTCAAGTTTGGCAATTTGGGCAGCCTGTTCAAGCGTGACCATGCGGGCAAAAACCCGCCGCAACAGCGGATTGCGCAGCCGTTGAAAGGCTGTATGTTGCGCCACAAACACCTCAAGCAAGTTGGGATAGCGCTTGAGAATATCGGCGACAGTCATCGTAGCAGTAATCATGGATACCTCGTTGGGCTAAATACTCTGTCGAGTTTAGCCCTAGCTACTGTTAGTCAGCAGCGACTTTTCTCACATGGCGTGGGTGTGAGAAAAGTCACGGCCTTGCTAGCCACAGTTTGTTAGGCTAACGCATACGTTAATTGCTTTGTGAAACGAGGATGCTATGCATGTGCCTAGCCAAAACTATAATCATGCCCGCAATGTTTTGATCTTGCTGCTGATTGCCCAAGGATTTCTGCTGGCTTGGGCGAGTTTGCAAGGATTAATTGCTCCGCAGTTAATCGGCTTTCCCTACAGCCCCACTATTTTGAGCTTGACCCACTTGATCACGCTTGGATGGGCAAGCCTAATTTGTTTGGCGGCGTTGTATCAACTATTGCCAGTGTTGCTGCAACAACCCTTGGCATGGCCGGGCATGGTCGATTGGAGCTTTGGCGGGTTTGTGGTTGGCAGCGGCATGTTTAGCTGGGCGTTTAGTCAAGCGGCAACCCATTGGTTGATCATCGGGGCTGGGGTGATGAGCGTTGGCTTGGTTGGCATTTTGCTGAGCTATGGCCGCACGTTATGGCTAGCACAACAATGGGATGTAACAACGATTGGCATCAGTTTAGCATTAACTGCCTTAGCAATACAACTGCTACTTGGCATTGGCTTAGTGATCAATCGTTCGGTCTTGGTTTGGCCAAGTTTGGTAGCCTATGGGCCGTTGGGACATGCGACGCTGGGAGTTTTAGGCTGGTTTAGCACGCTCACCTTGGCTTTGAGCTATCGGCTCCTAGCAATGTTTACTTTGGCCCATGGCTATGTTTGCCGTTGGCGCTGGGTTGCCTTGCTGAGTATGAACATCGCAGCCTATGCCACCGGCCTAGCCTTGTGGCAGCAAGCATCAACTATCGTTATGTTTAGTTGCATAGGTTTGGTGTTGCTGAGTATTGTGGCATGGCTGGCAGATGTGCGTTCGATTCTCAAGCATCGCATTCGCCGCCAAATCGAAAGCCCGATTAAACTATTTATTGCTGCTGGCGCATGGTTGCTGTTTTGTAGTGGTTGGGCCGTTGCCGCAGCCTTGGGATGGTTGCCGGGCAGTGGCGCTAAGCAATTTCAAGTCTTGTTTATGGCTGGCATGCAAGGCTGGATTGGCCTCGCCATCATGTCCATGTTGCATAAAATTATTCCATTTTTGATTTGGATTGCCCGCGCCAATACGCCAAATCAGCCGGTGCCAACCACTGCCCGCGAATTATTCTTGCCCCAATTGAGTGCTATGTCGATCGCAAGTTATGGCTTGGGCAGTGGCTTGGTGATTATCGCCGTGGTGATCAATAGTGTTTGGGGTTTGCGCTTGGGCAGTGGCTTAATTGCTGCCAGTGGAATCGCGCTGTTACTCAATTGCCGCCATGGGCTACGCGTAGAACAGCGAGTGACCAGCATCGAATAGCGGGCAAAGCGCTAACTGATTCGATTCGTACTTGCGAATCGATTTCCTCAGCCCCAAACCCGCTGCTTTCAAGCGTAGAGTGTTAAGGATTGGAACTGAGGAAACTTACTGCATGCTCAAATTTGATAGGCGAGATCTTTGATTTGATTCAGGCTCGCAGTTTGTAATCGCCCAGCAAGCTGTTGATTGCGCATATGGCAGGCCACGCCAACAATGTGGCTCGCTCGGATTATTTGGTCGGCCAGCAGCATCCGATATGGCTGTGGTGGTGGGCGATCAAGCAAGCCATCAAGCTCATCGAGCAGGCTATCGGTTTCAAGATAGGGCAATGGTGGCGGACGATCAAGCATATCCTGATCAAGCCAACCAGTCAGCGTGCCAGCATATGAACCCAGCTGATTAGCCAAATCATGGATGAATGGGCGGATTGTAGCGAGGCGATAGGCTCCACGCTCGCTATCGCTGTAGCGCTCGGCAACCGCCAATTGAAGCAGACCACGTTGCAAATTAATTGCTAGCTCACGCAAATCGCAGGGCGGAATTGGAATTGGGGGCACGGCCAAGCCTTGATCGGCCAAATCAACCCACCAATTTGGGCGCGGAAATGGCCACCACCACGGGCAAATATCATCATCAGCAGGGTACAGACCAGCAATGCTTTGGGCATCGATCAAACGCTGAGTTTGCGCTTGCAACTCTGCTAAGGCCAAATTCTGGCTCAACTCGGCAAATTCAAGCTGGTTGGAATAAAAAGCAAGATTATAACTATCGAGACTGCGTATAATATCCAAGACCAAGTGGCCAGTTTCAGGAATTGGCTCATGGCTTGAAAGTTGCCCAGCATAACGCCGCCAACGCCGCTTGGGCCACCACCATGGCCGCGCTGGTAAACTCGCTTCAGGGTTTGGCCGATAACTGACGAGATCGCTGGTACCATATCCAATTAAGGCTTGCAAATTATGTTCAAGATCCTTGAGACCAATTTCGTAGACTTCGGCGCTAAATGTTGGATCGCTCAGCTTCGCGCTCATCGTCAGCAAGGTAAGCGAACGCACACACCGAATACTGAATTTAGCGCTTGGTGGTATTTCAA
The DNA here is from genome assembly GCA_963767035.1 of uncultured Chloroflexia bacterium. GTDB lineage: Bacteria > Chloroflexota > Chloroflexia > Chloroflexales > Herpetosiphonaceae > Herpetosiphon. The sequence goes on from CAVYBW010000001.1 coordinate 1,193,385, forward strand.
GCTCGCTTGTCGTTGGGCTAGCTGTCGGAGCCGCCGCTGCCGGCGATTGATCGCCCAACAGGCTACTAGCGGCAACTGCTGCCAAGCCACTGCTGGACAGAAACCTGCGGCGCGAATGCGGTTTGTTCAGTCCATCCATCACACAACTCCTTAGTTTGACTGATAATTCAGTCGTTTCAATGATCGATGGATGCAGCTTAGCCCAATGTAGCGCTTAAAACTTGACATTTTCTACCAACGTAGTGAAGGCTTTTTCAATGGAACATCAACGCCCAAACCCCGATCAGCTGCTCGAACGGATTCAAACTGCTAGCCAACAAGCGCACCGTGGGCGTTTAAAGGTCTTTTTTGGAGCTGCTGCTGGGGTTGGCAAAACCTATGCGATGTTGCAAGCCGCCCAACAACGCCACGCCGAGGGCATCGATGTGGTGGTTGGCTACGTTGAAACCCATGGCCGCGCTGAAACTGACGCGCTCTTGGTGGGCTTGCACCAATTGCCAGCCTTGCAGGTTGACTATCGCGGCACAAACTTACGCGAATTCGATCTTGACGCAGCCTTGGAGCGCAAACCAAGCCTGATTTTGGTTGATGAATTGGCCCATAGCAACGCCCCAAATTCGCGCCATGCCAAACGCTGGCAGGATATTGATGAGCTGTTGCATGCCGGAATTGATGTGTATACCACCGTCAATGTGCAGCACCTCGAAAGCCTCAACGATCTGGTGGCCCAAGTAACGGGCGTGATTGTGCGCGAAACGGTGCCCGACGCGGTGCTTGAAGCCGCCGACGAAGTAGAGTTGATCGATTTACCGCCCGATGAATTGCTTGGACGCTTGAACGAAGGCAAAATTTATATTGCCAGCCAAGCAGCCCAAGCGGTGCGCAATTTTTTCCGCAAAGGCAATTTGATTGCCCTACGCGAGCTTGCGCTCCGCCGCACCGCCGATCGTGTCGATGCCCAAATGCAGCGCTACCGTTCTGATCATGCGATTCCGACCACATGGCCAACTCGCGAGCGCTTGCTGGTTGGGGTTGGGCCAAGCCCGCTCTCCGAGCGCTTAGTGCGCGCAACCCGACGCATGGCCAACGATCTGCGGGCTGAATGGATTGTAATGTACGTTGAAACGCCCAAGCATTTACGGCTGAGCGAGGCCGATCGCGACCGGGTAACCGCAACTTTGCGCTTAGCCGAAAGTTTGGGCGCGCAAATTGTCACCCTCGGTGGCATCAATCCAGGCGATGAGATGCTGCGCTATGCGCGTCAACGCAATGTTTCGAAAATTGTGGTTGGTAAGCCAGCTCAGCCACGGTGGCGCGAACTGCTGTTTGGCTCAATCGTTGATCAACTGATTCGCCAAAGTGGTGAAATCGATGTCTATGTGATTAGCGGCGAGCACGATGATACACATCTCCCCAAAACCAAGGCACGCAGTCAAATCTATGCCTCCAAAATAAATTATGTCAAATCAGTAGGCATTATTGTTGCTTGTACCGTCTTATCGCAGGGCATTTTCCCCCATCTCGAATTATCCAACCTGATTATGTTGTATTTGCTCGGAGTAACCTGGGTGGCGGCGCGTTACGGACGCGGGCCAGCAATTAGCGCCTCGATTCTGAGCGTAGCGGCCTTTGATTTCTTTTTTGTGCAGCCCTATTTGACCTTTGCTGTCTCTGATGTGCAATATATCTTGACCTTTATTGTAATGTTGGTTGTCGCCTTGACGATTAGCAGTTTGACAGTGCAAATTCAGGCGCAGGCAGAAACCGCCCGCCAACGTGAGCGTCGCACCGCTGCGCTCTACGCCATGACCCGTGAATTTGCCAGTATTCGCGGCTTGGATAATTTGCTGCAAACTGCAGTGCAACATATTAGCAGCGTGTTTGAAGGCCAAACCGCGATTTTACTGCCCAATCCGAAGGGCCAACTCCGCGCGATTGTGGGCCAACAATGGCCGTTTATCAACGATCAACGCGAATTAATCACTGCCCAATGGGTCTATGATCATCAGCAAAAGGCGGGCATGCATAGCGACACCTTGCCCAGCGCCCAAGCTATGTATCTACCGTTGATTGCCACCCGTGGTATTGTTGGCGTGTTGGCATTGCAACCAGAACAACCACGGCGCTTGCTCGACCCCAGCCATGGCCATTTGCTCGAAACCTTTGCCAACCAAACGACCGTAGCGATCGAACGCGCCCACCTCGCCGAAGAAGCCCAAGCTGCGAGTGTGCAAATTGAAACCGAGCGCATGCGCAACTCGCTGCTCAGCTCCGTTTCGCACGATCTCCGCACGCCCTTGGCAGCAATTAGCGGCGCAGCCAGCACCCTGCTTGATCAAACCAATCAGCTTGATCACCACGTCCAACAAGAACTGATTCAAATGATTGCCGATGAGGGCGAGCGGCTCAATCGTTTATTGAGCAATTTGCTGGATATGACGCGCCTCGAAGCTGGGGCAATTCAGGTGCATAAAGAATGGCAAGCGCTTGAAGAAGTGCTTGGCACGGCGCTGGCACGATTAACGCCCCACATTAATCAGCGCACAATCACGATTGATTTACCAGAGCAAGCATTTGTGCCGTTTGATAGCATCTTGATTGAGCAAGTGTTGGTTAATCTGCTCGAAAATAGCCTCAAATATACCCCGAGCACCAGCCCGATTGAAATTCGCGCGCTGGAACGGGTTGGCTTGATTGAGGTGCAGATTGCCGATCATGGGCCGGGCATTCCCGCAAGTGCGCTCGAATCAATCTTCGAAAAGTTTTTCCGCCTGCAAGCCAATCGCTCAGCGAGTAGTGGAGTTGGGCTTGGTCTAACGATTTGCCGTGGCATTATCGAAGCGCATGGCGGTACAATTTGGGCCGAAAATCGCCCAGCGGGCGGCGTAATCTTCGCCTTCACGTTGCCAATCGAAGGCCAACCACCGCAGATTCGAGGAGAATAGTATTTATGTCAAATGAAATTCAGGTTTTAGTGATTGAAGATGAAGCGCCAATTCGGCGTTTTCTGCGGGCCTCGCTGCCAAGCCATGGCTATACGCTGATCGAGGCGGAAAATGGCGAGGATGGGTTATTGCAAGCGGCGATGCAACGGCCAGCAATCATCATTTTGGATTTGGGCTTGCCCGACCTTGATGGGTTGCAGGTAACCCAACGCCTGCGCGAATGGACGAATACGCCGATTATTGTGCTTTCGGCACGCGGTCGCGAGGACGATAAAATTGCCGCGCTCGATGCTGGAGCCGATGATTATTTGACCAAGCCCTTTGGCATGGGCGAATTATTGGCCCGCTTGCGGGTTGCCTTGCGCCATCTGCACCAGCATAACGGCGAAAAAAGCGAGCCAGTCTTTCAGGTTGGGGCGTTGCGCGTCGATTTGCTGCGGCGGCAGGTGTTTGTAGCCGAACAAGAAGTTCATCTCACGCCCAACGAATATAATCTTTTAACCACATTGGTGCAGCATGCGGGCAAAGTGCTGACCCACCGCCAACTCTTGCGCGAAGTCTGGGGGCCAGCCTACACCGAAGAAAATCACTATTTGCGGGTCTATATGGGCCAATTGCGCCACAAACTTGAGGTTGATCCGGCTCGGCCCCGCTATTTATTGACCGAGCCGGGGTAGGCTATCGGTTGGTGATTGAGTAAACTAGCGTTGCAACGAATTCAACAAATCGCGAATCCGTTGCTGAGCTGCCGGATCAGTCGCGCTCGCCAAGGCTTGGGTTAAATTTTTGAACCGCCTCGGAAATTCGGCCAACCTCGATATAGGCCAAAGCCTGAGCCTCAAGCAATACCGCCCGCTCTGTGGGGTTGGCATGCTGCTGTTCAATCGCCAGATCGATCAATTCAAGCGATTTATTGGCAAATTGGGCAATTCTGGCCCATTCAGCTTCGCTACACTGATTGGTTTTACAACGCGAAAGCTCGGTTATTGCCCAGTTGTGGTAAGCTAAGCCCTGCAACTGCGGATCATAGTCGCGGCCATTGACAATCGCGGTATATTGCTGGCTCGATTGCTCCCAATCACGCGATTGGCTCGCTAGCACGGCTTGCTCCAAAACCATGGGTCGCTCAAACAAGACCGTGGCTTGGGCCGCCTCGCGCAAGCGGTCGTCAGCCGCCGCAGCCGCATTGCCTTGAATAGCATAGGCATACGAACGAGCGTGATAGAACTCGCGCCAAACCGTGTCGCGCACAATCAGCATTGCCCCCAGCAATAAGCCAAAGCCAACAATTGTTACCCCAATTTGCCAGCGTCGATTTTTGCCACGCCGCACACCGAGCTGATAAATGCCCTCGCTAAACACATAGACCCCAGCAATAAACAGCGAAACGCTAAAAATTGGCACGCGCACAATCGCGCCATCGGTGATGGCAAACAAGATTATCACAATAAGGCCAATAATCGCCGCCAACCTTGGCAAACGCTCATCCAGCGCAAATTCATTATCAAGCCGCAAAGGCCGAATTACCGTCCAGAAAATCGTTGGGCCAATCAGCAACACCCCGCTAAAGCTGATCAATTGGATAATTGAATACAAGGTTGCTGGCAAAAATTGGGCAATATTCGGAATCCAGCCATTGACACTGGTAATCATCAGCATCAACAACGCTGCGCCAAGCCCAATGACCACGCCCCAAGCGCTGCGCAACAAGCTAATATCGGCACTCAAATAGTTAATCTGCGCACCAGCATCACTGGCACGTTTCTCAATCAAATAGATTAAGGTGTTGTACCAACCGGTAATTCCATCGACGCGTAGTAAGCGTTGCTTGGTCGAGCGCACAAAACTGCGCGAAAAGACCATCAACGGTCGTTTCCAAACTCGGCGATCAGCTGTGATAATCTCGGTTACTTCAGGCCACTTAATTCGATGCGATTCCTTGCCAGATTGATCCTGATGAATCAATTCTTCGGGCGTAACGATGTGCACCGTTGGTTGATTGTTGCGCAACTGATTCATCGGCATATACCACAGCACAATCAAGCCCAACACACTATAGCCAATGCCCGTTACCACCAGCATCGTCAATGGCGAAATAATCAGCCGATACCATGGAAACACATACACATCAGCCGCAGGCAAAACAAAATTGCTGCTGGCTTGAATAATCGTTTGGGTTTCAACCGTGGGTGCGACAATCGCCGCCAGCACCAAAATTAAGGGGATGAGCAAGGTTTGGCCAACCTGCAAATAGGGCAATAGAAAGCGTGGAAAGCGCGCCACAAAGCGTTGGGTCGGTTCATCGCGCAAGATCGTGCTAATTTCGCTGGGGTAGCTCAATTCTGAGCGGCGCCAACTGCGTAGCTCATATAAAATTCGTTCACGGCTCAACACCGAGCCAATGCCACGGGCGCGAGCCAAGCCAGCTTTATAGGTATTCAAGGCGGCTTCAGCCTGACCAGATACTTGGAGCGCGCGACCAAGCGTGGTTAACGCCCGTGATTCCCAACGGCCATCATCGACCGCCCGAAACACCGTTAAAGCTTGATTCAAAATCTCAATTGCTTGAGGAAAATCGTGTTTGGCGATCAAGGCCCGCGCCAGCGTCACTTGCACTCGCGCCTTGCGATAGGGTTCTTCACAGCCAGGCCGTGCGAGGCTTTTCTTGGCCAACGCAATCGCTTGATCAATACTCCCAAACAGCACATCAATATCGATCAAACGCATCTCGCAGCGAATCAGATTAACTTCATCCTTTTGCTGCTTAAAGATCGTATAGGCGGCCATGGTTTGTTCGCGCGAGGCTCGAAAAATTCGGGCCAGCAGCCAATTTTGGTAGCGCAGCAAAATCAGCGGTTTGGGTACAGCCGCCCCCAAACGCCGCAATAGGCTCACCAAAATAAACATTGGTACAATTGCAATCGATTGGAAGATTTTGGCAAATGCGCGGGCAATCGGATATTTCTGAATCTGCGGTTGATGCCAGCCACCTGCGCTAACCGCAATTTCATTGTAGGCATCGGCAATTCCAAGGTGGGCTTCGGCCTGTTGGGCTGGCTCGATTTTGGCCATTGCCAAGGCTGCTTGATACGACAAAATTGAAGCCGACCACTGACCAGCCTCAACCTGCACATCGCCCAAGCTGAGGGCCACTAAAACCTTTAATTCAGGATCAAGATCATCGCGTTTCAACAACAGTTCAAAGCAATTGCTCGCCGCATCGAGCCGCACCATGGCAAAATTCATCTTGCCGCGATAATAGAACAGCCAATCACGTACCAAGGGCGTTAAAATATTGCTTTGCTCCTCGGCAGCCAGCAAAACTGCCTCGGCTTCGGCCATACGATGAGCATTAAAGGCGGCATCAAACAAATTGCGAAAGCGCAAAAGCGCCCGTTCAACCCGGGTCATTGTTTGGGTCAACAACTCTGAACCAGCAGTAGGTTTTTGCGGGCTAACACTGGTGGTTGAGGCCAGCAGCAAATCGTAGGATACAATTTCACGCAGCCATGTCGCACGATTTTCGACCATGGTCGAACCCATGCGCCGTTCGAAATACGTATACAAGCGCTGATGGATTGGGTGCAGCTCGTCAGGTCGCAAGCGCCAATCTTCGAGCAAATATTGGCGCACATCGTCGATAAAGGCATAGCGGCCCTCGCCAACTTGACGCACAAAGCTATATTCGATCACTTGCTGGAGAATTTTGGCGTTGTTGCCATCGTTGCGATCGCGCAAGACTGCTAAAATATCTTCGTCAAACCAGCGCGGAATCGCACAACGGCGCATCACTTCGGCCTGACCAGGCTTCATACCTTCAAGAATTTGGGTAATCGATAGTTGCAGGGCATTGCTGACAGTTGGCATAATCGGCGTACCACAGCGCGGGCAAAATAAGGTGGTAGGCCGCAAGACATTTTGGCAGGTCGGGCATTGATGGGTTTCAGAGCCAGTCATCATCGCCTCCGCTATCTTGTGAGCGAAGAATGTTATCAGCCAACATTGCCAGCAACTGTGGTTGCCCGGTGCTACCTTGAAACAAGGCTTTGATCACATTCGGATCGTCGCTCAGGCCACGGCGCTGCACCAAATATTCTTTCACATGCGGCTCTGATAACAGATCTAAGCCCGTCCGAGCAATCAAGTGATCCCATTGATTATCTAATTTTGGCACTGAACGCCCGGCAATCACCACCACCACGTTTTTAATTACGCCATCGCGCACTTGGGGCAACAGATGGCCCATCAGCCAAGCCTCGGCTTCAACCGTCACTTTATCGTAGGTATCGAAGAAAAAACAGAGTGGGCCTTGGCTCGTCAAGCCAGCCAAACATTCAAAAAAAGCCACCGTCAAGCGATCTTGCAGCGCTTGGCGCACCACCGCATTATCAGCATTAATCACAAACGAATTATCTTTAATCACATTGCCCGCAACCACTTCGCCAACATTCACATTCGAGCCAGAAAAACTATTGCTCTGGCCAAGCAAATTGTTGATTGCATTGGTATTGGCAACGCCGGTTTCGATCCGCACAGTGGGCTGGGTTACTTCGTTAATTGCCTGCGTAAATAGATTAAACGCCGCAGCCCCCAAGCCATCGCGAGCGCGGCGCAACAAGGCCAGAAAATCAAACACAATACTATCGGCAAAATCAATTTCCGTATTGGGAATCCCACGCCGCTGGCATTCAGCCCGCATAAATTCGACAGTCCACGATTTGCCCAACCCACCACTCGCTTCAATCATCATGATGCGTTTGGGAGTTTCGCCCTGAACCATTTTAACAAAGCCAGCAGTTTGTTTTTCGCGGTTTACAAATAGTTTGTCGATGCTCTGCATAGGCGTTGCTCAACACTCCATCAAGCCTGCGCCTGCCTCGCCAACCGACGCAGGCTTGAAAAACCCCTCTTAGATCACGTTGCGTTCGGCGTGCAATTCGCCAGCGGCAAAGCGTTCGATGCGCAACTCGTCAATGTCGATTGAATGCGCGCGGCCATCGAGAATTTCCTCGGCAATTAGCAAGCCACTTGCGGGCGCATGCATCACGCCATGACCGCTAAATCCGGCGGCATTCAGCCAGTTGGGGCAATTGGGCATGCGGCCTAAAATTGGCAGGTGGTCGGGGGTAATTTCATACGAGCCAGCCCACGATTGGCGCTCAGAGAGGCCAGCACGCTCCAAAATTGGAAAGCGATTGAGCATTGCTTCCAAAACGGTATCGAGCCAATCCCAATCCACGGTGGTGTCGTGCGATGATGGCTCATTGAGATTGCTCAAACCCATCAACACCGTGTCTTGCTCTTTGCGAATGTAGGCTCCGGTGGCGACATCAATCGTCAGCGGAATATCCTTGGGCAAGGCTGGAAACGGATCGGAAACATAGATACAGCGACGATAAGGTTTGATCGGAATCTCAAAACCAGCGGTTTTGCCAACTTCGCCAGCATACGGCCCAGCGGCATTGACCACATAATTGCAGCGAATTGTGCCTTGAGGCGTTTGCACCGCCACCACCTGATCATCAGCAAATTCAAAACCGAGCGCTGGAGCATCGCGCAAGACTTTCACGCCTAACTCGCGGGCTTTATTCAAATAGCCCATTGCAATGCCATGGGGATCGACAAAGCCATCTTCGGCGCAATACGTCGCGCCAACCAGATCGCTGGTATTTAATTCGGGAATATAGCCTGCCGCTTGTTCAGCTGTGAGCACTTGGACTGGCACATTTAAGCCGTGTTGCAAATCGATCACTGCTTGATAGGCTTGCCAGGCGGCCTGATCATTAAACAAAAAGAGATAGCCATGTTGATGCAGTTCGGCATGGCCGCCAATTTCTTCGGTAAAATGTTTGTAGCGTTCGATGCTATATTGCGAAAGTAAGATATTGGTGCGTGATGAGAACTGATGGCGAACCCCAGCCGCAGAACGCGCAGTTGAGCCAGTAACTTCAACTGCCTCTTTTTCTAACACCACTACCTCGGTACAGCCCCGCGCAGCAAGATGGTAGGCAACAGAAGCCCCAATGATGCCTGCCCCAATAATTACGACCTGTGCTTGGTGAACCATTCCGAACGATCTCCTTTGATGTGCAATGATGTTTGCACTATTGTACCAAAGGATGGGTGGCTATGACGGCTGATTTTGACCCAAAATGGGCTTACTATTGGCCCTCTTTGGGTGCAGGCTGAGCATAACGAAATTCAGGCTGGTTGCCAACCCGCTGCATAATAATCACATTGGTTGGCTCGATCGTAATATCAACGCCATCAATCTCATTCCAAATCCGCACCAAGCCACCAACCCGATTCAATGCACCCATCAAGGTTTCTTTATCGCCAATTGCTTGAATTGTGTAGGGCGCGTGCTGAATCTCGCCATCAAGATACAATTCGGCATTTTCATCTTCTTCGATCCTGGTGCGGGCAATAATTCGGCGCCCATTGATTGCGATTGCTTCGGCGCTGGCGTTGCGCACTTCGTTGGTCAGGGCAATCACATCGGCGGCACGCAGCGGATAATTAATCGTAATCGTGACTCCAGCGCCTTGGACTTGCACCGCGCCAGTATGTAAGCGATAACGATTCAAATCGCCAGCCAATTGATCAAGCGTACTGGTACCATTCGATTGGGTGCGGCGATAATCTTCATTTTGCTGGCGCAAGCCAATAATTTCACGCTCAGTTGCTGCATTGCGGTCGATCAGACTAATCATCAATTCGGCGCGTTGCTCAGGCGAAAGCTTGACGACATCGTTGGCAATATTTTCATAGGTACGCAGCTGAGTTACCACCGCAAAGCCAATAAACATACACATTACAGTCAGCATGCTTTGGCGCAGAATGCCCCGGCGAATCCGAAACGACTTCATGGCGCAACCTCCAGGTGGCGATTGGCCAAGGGGCCGGTGTAGGCTGGCACTTGCACTTGCGCTTTTTGCTTCACATCAACCCCAATCCCATATTCGCGCTGGCGGCTCCATAAATCGCTGAGCAAGGGCGAATTACTGGCGGCGTTTGCCAAGGTATTGGGGTCGCCAATTGCCCGAATTGTAAATGGTGGAGCCATTAACTCTTGATTGATCAGAATGGTTGAGCCAACACAATAGATCGAGGTTTGATCGGTGATGCGTTGATCGTTGATCGAAATTGCTTCAGCGCCATTGCTCCAAAGCACGCCAACCAAGGTTACAAGCTGTTGCTGGTGGATGATATAGCGATTGATGTCGGCAACTTCATCGGGCAACGAATTGGCATTGCTATCGTTGAGCGTCACGACAACGCCAGGCCCACGCATTGCGACCAAGGCAGCCTGTTGCTGCTGTTGATCAATTTGGGTGCGAATTTCTTCAAAATTACTTTGGCTCGATGTTGATTGCTTTTGCAATTCAGCTTGTTCATCACGCAGGCGGCTCAGCTCAGCATTTAATTCTTGCTGATGGGCGCGCAGCGTGCTAATCCGATCGACGCTCAAACTCGCTGAGCTATTGCGCGAACTACTACTACTCGAAAGTGCCACTTGAGGGCGCACCGACATTAACATGCCGACAAACAACCCTCCAAAAAGCAAAGCGAACAGCGACAAAATGGCACGGTGTTGAGGTACTAGTTGACGCATAGGTGCTCCCGCAGGCTTACGGCTCGACGCGGATAGTGAATTCACGCGTGTTATTGCTGGTCAGGGTTTCTTGGCTAAGTGGCTCTGCCCGCACAATCAGGCTATACACGTCGGCATTGGCTGGAATCGCTCCCTCAGGCTCGATCCGCACGACCAAGATTTGGCCAGGAGCCAACTCAGTGACGCTTCTACTACCACTCAGCATAAGTATATCATCACTCGTGCGGCGCAAACGCGCATTAACTTTTAACATTATAGGCGGTTAGCAGGCCACGATTCTCCAGAGCCACCAAAACCGCGTATTTATCGCTAATTGGCAAGCGCGAACCTTGCAAGGCAGGGTCGAAATCGACACTCACCACCGCAACATCATAATCATCACTTGTGACTGATTCTGGCGGGGCTGGCTTGGGTTCAACCGCAATTTGGCCACAGCCAACCAATAAAAACAGACACCATGTGAATAACTTAAGCCGTTGCATAAAAACCTCCAAAGGCATGGCAAATCATAAATGATCGGCAAGCAGGGCATTAATTAAGCTTGATGATCGTGCCAGGGCCGTTTAATTGTCCTGATAACGCAGATTGCAATTGGTGAGGACCACAAATCCAAATTTCAAGCTGTGGAGCTTGGTGCACTAATTGCCACATTGCTTCAACTTTATTGCGCATTCCACCAGTAACATCAACGCCATGCGAGCCACCGAGGCGGGCAATAATAGTAGCGTAGTTTGTACGATTAATCAAAGGAATTGGTTGAGCATCGGCGTGTTGGCGGGGGTCGGCATCGTAGACGGCCTGTTCGCCAAGTAGAATAATTTGGCTTGGTTGGAGTGTGCCCACCAAGGCACTAAAGATCCGTTCGGTCGAGGCAATTGTACAGCCTTGGGTTGCATCGAGCAACACATCGCCATACACCACCGGAATTGTGCCAGCAGCCAACAATGCTGCGATCTGCTGGCTGCCAATTTCTTGAATCTGGCCGGCATTGGCCATGCTTGAGGCCATTGGTTGAATGCCAATCGCAGGCAATTCGGCATCCAAACATGCGCCAACGACTGCGCGATTGAGTCGTGCCATCGCATCGGCCACGCGGGCCACGCCCCACCAGCTTTGATCGTTGATAATTCCCTGCGCCGTTTGATAGCGTTCAGCCCAATAATGGCCAAACGAGCCACCACCATGGCCCAGCAAAATTGGCTGGTTGGGCTGTGCTTGGCGCCACGCTGCTAAATCGGTCACAACCTGCTTGAGCGTTTGATCAATCAAGCGTTCGGCGCTGGTTTTATCGGTCAACATCGAGCCGCCAAATTTGATAAAAATTGGTTTATTCATCGCGAATGATCAGACGCTCCACAACATGGCGACGTAACGTTCCCTGTTCATCAAACTCTTGCCACTCGCGCTGGCGCAAAAACACCCGTTGCGACGCAGTGGGTTTGGTTGCTAAAGCGGTGGTTGTTGCGGCTGGCTTTTGACGCTTGCTCAACAAATTCGAGCCAAGATCGACTGCCAAAGCCGCTAAACCGAGCGCCACCGACTTGGCCACGGGGCTACGTAAAATCGGCGATTGGCGCAGGCGTGTGGTTAGGCTGGTTGGAGCCTTGGTCGCGAGGCTCGTTGTGGTTGGTTGGGCAAGGTCGGCCCCACAGACAGCACAATGCGTTTGGTCGAGGCTATTGCCAGTTTGGCACTGCCAACATAGTCGTTCAAGCATAAGCCACCTCCTTTACAGGTGGTACTATTGTACTAGAAATCGAGCAAACCAATGTTGGGGATGGATGAGTATTTAAAGAGGATTAAAATAAGGCAATTCGCCAGAAATATATTCCAGCAAATCGCCTTATTCGGAAACAATCTTAATGATTAGCGCACAGTAATTTCACGCAGTAAGCTAGCTCGGTTAAAGCCAGCATATAAACGGAAACGATAGACAGCGCCAGGCACAATCCAAGCAGGATCAGCCTTGCCATACGGCCCTTGAGACATTAATTTCTCTGGCTCACCATCTTTTGAGACATAAACTTGCGCCTCACTACCATCTCCTGTGCTCCAATACAGCATAATTTGTTGTAATCCCTGTGCACCTGCTGGAATGCTACTTGGGTTCGCAACTAAACTGCGTTCACGCCGCACGGTAATTTCACGCAACAAAGTTGCGCGATTGGTTCCAGCATATAAACGGAAGCGATATTCAGCACCAGGTGCGAACCAAGCAGGGCTATCCACGCCATAATGGCCTTGCGTCATCAACAGATCAGGCCCGCCATTCTCCGACACGAACAATTGCCCTTGATTGCCAGTGCCAGTGCTCCATGTAATTGTGGAACTTGATGATGAGGTTGAAGCAGCAATCGGGTTAGGATTGGCAGTCAGCACTGCTTGAGCGCTGGTACTGACTGTAAATTGGCGCTCTGCCGACCATGCACTTGGGCTAAGTCCATCACCAGAACGTACCTTCCAAGCATAAGTACCAGGCTGAGGTACTGTCACCGACCAATTCGTGCTAATATTCCACGAGCGACTTTGCGACCATGAGTTATTGGTAGCGCGAATTTCGACCACATAATCGCGATAAGAACTTGGGTAATTATCAGGATCACTAGCATCATTCCATGTCAGTTGTACATTTAAGCTGATTTAATGTCGTGCCACTCGGACTCAGGCCCGTTGGCGGATTAGGAATCACATTCGCGACCGTAACAATCTGACCAACTGGATTTTCAAGTTGATAACCTTGACTACGGGCTGCATCAACTTCAGTTTGGCTGGTTGTAAAGAAATGATCGTTGCGTCCAGCATGATACAAGCGTTGCAACGGAGCCATCACATATTGGCTTTGGGCTTGTTGCGCGATTAAGCCAACGCTGCCCTCATCGTGATACTGCCCGCCTGCCACCAAGACATCGCGCTCGTACTGAGGGGCATACATATGTTTAGGAATCAGCGTGTTATGAGCTAAGCGGTAAAGCGGCGTGCCACTTGGCAACGAACAACCACTAGTCGCAACAAATCCAGTAATGTTTTCATAACGCCAATTCACGTCGCCCAACCCTAGCTCACTCCAATTCTGGGTATAGAAATGGCGCAAGACTGAGCTATGGAAATAGCGATACAATGGTTTAAGACAAGCATGGGGTTTATTTTGAATCGTTACACTCAGTATTTCTGCATGATTGGCTGAGGTAAGCAACCATGCACTACTGCCATCAAGCGAGGTCGCTTTAACCTTTAATTCATAACTACCATTGCCATACTGGCTAGTATCCCACTCCCACGACCAGCCGTAAGGCCCAGCCAACCCAGGATCAGGCCGATATTCGCCATAATTGGCTTTGGCCAATGGCACAAATGCATGATTCGAGCCTGCCAAACGCCCATAAATATTGACTTCCTTGATCGTAGAATTTGTGCTTTTGGCCCAACCATTGATTTTAATCCGATTGGTCAGTTGGGCATTGGGTGCTGGCGCATCGATGTAGCCAGATGCAGGCACTGATATAGGCCCACCAACAGCTGTGCCATCAGGCTCATCAAGAGGCTGGCAAGGATTATTCGCATCGCCTGAAACCCAAGTTATACCTGACAAATCACGAATCGGGACAGATATTCCGTTAATGCCTTCAGGAGAATAATCCTTGATAACCGCAAAATGGAGATGCTCGCCCTCTGCCCAACCCGTGGCTCCTGATAAACCAATTTGCTGACCTTGTTCAACTAATTGACCATTATTAACCTGAGTTTCGCTAAGATGAAAATAGACACTCTTTTGGCCATTATTATGTTCAATTTCAACCCAAAGGCCATCACTTGATGTAGTAGAACCTTTAGCTTGAGCTATTCCAGACGCAGCTGCTACAACAGGCGTTCCTGTTCTTAAACCGAAATCAATAGCCTCATAGTTATATGGATTGAGATGACTATGATAACAACCTGGCCCAGAAGTAATACTTTGAATTCCATTAAATGGTAAGCGATAATAAGTGTTTACTGCATATGTTTTATCCGGTTTGAACATCATAAAATTTGCCAATACTATCGCCAATACGACCAATAAATTGTAGGTACTACGCCGATATTTCATAAATAATCCTCCTCTAGAAAATATACACACTACCAATAGAAACAATAAAGTCGATAATCCTCCTTTCATAAAACTTTTTATAGTCTGTATTTTATTATTTCTATTGGTAATTATGAATATATCTGGAGATATATCTATTGCTGTAATAAGCCTTTTTTATAGGCAACGATAGCGGCATGATGGCGATTTTCTGCTTGAAGTTTGGTAATACTATGGTGGACATGGAGTTTTACAACACCAACTGTAATACTCAGTTTCTGCGCAATATAGTCATTATCCTTTCCTTCCCAGATCAAAGCGAGAACTTCCTTCTCACGATTTGTTAGGCCGTTATCATCGTAGTTATTCGAGCGAGCCATTCGACATCTCCTTTAAGTTCCAAAGATGTCATTGCGCAATGACTGCAATTCAGTCGTGATCGATCAAGCAAGAGTATACGCAATCTATACCAAATCTGGCTTTGACAAAGGTCTAAACCATGGTCTAAGATCAGGTAAAGCAATGGCTAAATATCGGTCTAGAGGCTTGTAGGAGGTTGTATGGGGTCGCGTTCGCTCTTGGATCAGGATTTTGGGACGGTTTTAACCTATTGTTCAATCATTATTGGCGTGGAAAAACGAAGAGTGCATTTTATGAGAATGTAGGCATTAGCAAAATGACTCTTGATAACTGGATCAAGGGAAAGCATGCCTCTAGCGAAGAAGATATGATTTTAAAAGTCGCAGAATTGCTTGAAGTAACAGATATTGAAACTTCGGCGCTGTTGTTGAGTGCAGGCCGAAAAGCCAAGCATCTGCCAAATGAGGTTCAAGCCCATATCAATCAATTGTTGCAACAAGCAACGGCAAGCACAACAATCGATGCAGAGGAATTTGAGGTTATTGGTGAACCAGCAGAATCACATCAATTGAATACCAACACAATCAACACAACTAATACTCAACATATTTCAATTCAACAACCAGCAAATAGCCCAATCGATAACCCAACAAAGCCTAGTCGCAAACGTTTGTACCAAGGTGTAGCCCTAATCAGCTTAGTAGCTATCGTGTTTCCATTAGTTATCATCCTTTTGCCAGGCATTAATATCATTCAAGGCGATAATAGCCAAACAGGCATTTTCACTTCACTTGAGCAACATATCCAACCTACAACTCAGCCAACCATCACGCCACCAGCACCGATTACAGTAGCTTTAGACAAAACAACATTGTCATTTGAGTGGACTGATTTCCTAGAAAACAACAAATATATTTATGGTCAAATTATTGTGCATATCTGTTCAACAGACCCAAAAACTACTCAAGCTTATTATATTATTGCTGATGAACTTGCACCTAATCCAAAGCCAATTCGTCATTACACAATTCAATTATTAAACAAATGTCAAAGTATTAGTATTGCTCCTGATGTAACACCAAAAGATATTATTCAAATCAGTTTAGCGATCTATGATCCTATCAAAGAGTATTTCACCAAAGTACCTTTATATACGTATATTGTTACCCGAAATATGCTAATCAATGGCCTTAACATTGAAGCAGCAGCATTACGACAATATGCCGTACCAAGTGAGCGCCAACCCTATGGCTGCACTGACGGCCCACAAGATCGCACAACAATTGGTGGTGTTTATCCAATTGGTGGATGGATTGAGGTTGAAAAAACAAATGCAATTGAGACAGTAGAAATTTGGATTGATGATACGAAAGTGGGTAACGCTAATTATGGTGCTTTTCATAGCGAGGGTAAACCTAAACATAAGTTTATTTGGAATTGGGATACAACCAAATTCTTAAATGGTGAACATACATTAAAAATTTAAAGCCTATGCCAAGAATGGAACCGAGTCATTTATTTCATGTGGCGATGAACCTATGGTCAAACGTATTACAATCGAGAATAAATAATTTATGGAGCAGCTTCTGCGCTGAGAGGAGGCTTGGGCTGGCCTTCGGCATCAAGGTGTAATTTGGTACGTTGCTCGACGGTGGCACGCGGCAGCATCACTTTATGCTCGCAGGTCATACAACGCAAGCCAATATCTGCCCCCAAGCGCGTGATGCGCCAGCGATAGCCGCCACACGGATGCGGTTTGCGGAGTTGCACAATATCGTCAATTGCTAAATCTAAGCGTGCCACAAAACTACCTCGATTGATGCTGAACAAAAGCAGCCAGCGCAGCAGCAATATCAACGGTTGCCACACCTTGAGCGATCACCTTAACATGCCATTGCTCGCCAGCCCGCGCCATCCATTCGCGCTCGCCATCAAGCGCAATCGCACCACTTAGCAGATCAACGCTTTGTTCAGCGTTCAAATATGCGTGTTCAGTTAATGCTACAGGTGTGATCAAACCTGGGGCGATTGGTACATTGATATTTCGACCAACGCCAAGCAGCACATGCACCGCTTGCGTGTTGGCTGGCGCAACCCCACAATGGCCGCCAATCGCCGAAAGCCCAACCGTGCCTGGAGTCAAGCGCGTAGTAACAACTTGCTGCACTTTGCTAATTTCCCACACGGCCCTACCACCAAGGCTATCGGCAACACTGGCCACATCAACCAAGGCGATATCAAGCAAGGTTTGATTACGATAGATTTCCAGCAGCGGATGCCAGTTGCGGGCTTCAGCCGCAAAACAGGCAGCACTACCAGCTGCCAAGCCCGCTAAAGTTGGCTCGATTGTCTGTGGAAATGCGTTGTTGGTTCCGGTCGAAAGCGCTAAAACGGGGATTGAACGCGAGCCTTTGACCGCAGCCCGTGCCGTGCCATCGCCACCAAGCGTGATCAAGCAGCCAACCTCATGCTGCTCGGCAAGCTGCGCGGCCAAGGTCGTATCATCGGCATGATCACGCCATTGACCCTCGAAGGGCAGCAAACGAAACGGCAATTGTTGGCGCTCAGCAGCGTTGCGCACAATCCCAGCGTGGTCGGGCATATACCAAACTTCTTGTACAGGCGTAGCCGCCAAGCCTTGGAGCACCCGGCGCACAATGCTGGTTTTTTCGTTGTTCGAGACACTCGATGCATGGCTGACCACTCGCCGAATATCTTTACTTGAAGCTGGGTTGGCAATAATCGCGACACGGGTCATAAATAACAACCGATCTCTAAACTTAATCCACGAAGGGGCGAGGGGTCAGGGGTCAGAGTTGAAAGCACAGCAATTCTAACTGCTGACCATCGCCCTAAATCCTAATACTTTGACCATACGCCTCTCAATTAAATTTCGATAGAAACTGCATCCTTACAAAACGCTCTGCGCCTCTGCGTTAAATTCTGATCCCTGATGCCTAATTACTGACCCCTCGTTTACTTTTGCAACTTACGCAACAACGCCGGAATATTGGGATAGAATCCTACGCCCAACAGTGGTGGAGCTACCGGGCTACCCTCAGCGTTCCAATAGCGTTGACGCAGATCGTTGCCATTTGGCAAGCGTAAACTGTAGGGAACACCCAAAACTTTGCCTTCGCCAACCCGCAAGCCGCGTGGTTGCGAAAATTCCTTGAAAATCGCACCCAGTAATAAACTAATCCCTGATGTAATGATCAATCGTCGAAGCCATGGTTTCATCGCAAACTCCTCATAAACTATGGATACAGATAGGGCGAGCTGGGCATGTCAATCGACACCAGCGTACCGGCGATCTGGGGCACAACTGAACCATTAATTTCGGCTGGCACAAAATTACCTTCAACCCGTACCCATTGATCGTTGGCAAAATCTGCGCCATTGCTGGCTTTAACTCGCAGCGATAAGGCTGTGCCATCGGCGGTGCAGCAGGTTACGACATAGCGCCCAACCAACACTTCATCAGCAGGCAAATCGGGAGTACGATAGACAAAGCCTTCAAAGGCAGCTTGTTTATCGCGCAACACCTCAAGATCGCTCTGGCGAACTGCGGTTGTCCATTCGAGCAACGTCCAGCTTTTACTATCATCAGATAAATTGGTTTTCCAGCGGGCGAGCAAATTATCGCTCGAATTGGCATTCAAAGCCTTACCCGAAACCAAATTCGCACCTAGTGGGCGAGCAGGCACAAGCACAGCAAACGCCACAGGAATCGTCAACAACGCCAGCATATGTTTAGGGATTGCTGGTGCTTTGGTCAGCGCCATGCCCAGCGCCACTAACAATAATATCGCCGCCGTTGCCAGCAACAAACCAGTATAGCGCGGATGAATATACAAATTCAAGCGATTGGCTTGCCATTTGTATATAATCATGGCCCCAAGTCCAAACATTACTGCAATCGAGAGCCAACGCTCAAGCACTTGTCGTTGCATCATTTACCTCATACCAAAACAACATAGCTGATCAAGCCAGCAATGATTGCAAATAACGCCGCCAACACGACCATTGCCACCACCGCCGAGCGCCGAAAGGTGGAGGTCAGCATCAACGTACTCTTAATATCGATCATCGGGCCAAAGACCAAAAAGGCCATCACGGCTCCAGGGTGGAACAAGCCAAGGAACGATAAGGCCAAAAAGGCATCGACGGTTGAACAAACCGAGAGCAGCACTGCCACTAGCATCAGCACAACAATCCCAACCAATGGTGCTAGAAACCCGATGCTGCTATCATTCAAGGCCAGCAATGCCGATTGAGGAATAAAGGTTTGCATGGTTGCCGCCAGCAACGAGCCAATCACCAAATATTGCGCCATCTCAAAAAATTCGGTGCTGCCATGGGCAATCAAGCCAGCCAAACGGCCTTTGGCTTGGTCATGTGTGTGGTCGCAAGCGCCGTGATCATGGTCGCAATGGCTGTGGTCGTGGTCATCATCGGCGGTTAATGAAAGCGGAGTTAAAATTCGCTTCGCGCTTAATTCCAGCCCCAATAATCAAGCCAATCGTCAAGGCAATCACAATCGTAAAGCCGACCCGAGCCAAGGCCCAACGCACATCGCCAAAGGCAATCGAGGTTGAGATCAGCACAATTGGGTTGACCACCGGAGCCGCCAAGGCGAAAGCAATCCCCATCGGAGCTGGCGCGCCTTTGCGCAGCAAGCGTCGACTGGTCGGAATCGCTCCGCACTCGCAGACTGGAAACAACAAGCCCAAGAGCGAGCCAAAGACTGAAGCGCCAAAGGCATTTTGCGGCACAAAACTGGCCAAATGCTGCGGCTTCACAAACTCGCCAATTAATACTGAGACAATCACCCCAGCACTCAAAAATGGCAAGGCCTCGATGAAAATCCCTTGGAAGGTGGTAACCAAGCCTTGGAGTTTGTTGGTTAATGGGGCTAAATTGCTAGGCACAAGCCAACCGCTGGCCAGCCACAGCCCAATAATGCCAATCAGGGGCGCAAAAAAGAGTAGCCATTTACGTTGGTTTTTGGGTTGAACATTGACACTGACAACAGCCATGGGGATACCTCATTGGTTCGACTGCTGCCATAATACCCGAAAATCCTAGCGCTGAAAACAGCCCTACCAATTTGATCCACGAAGGTCACGAAGGCACACGAAGAGAGATCAGGCTATTGGCTTTGGGCCATTGGCGTTTGATTTCATCCTTTATCCCTTATTCTTCATACTTTTGTGCTCTGCGTCGCTGCGTCAAACCTGGCCCCTAATCCCTGAATCCTGATCCCTATCACCCTCGGCGAATCGCCACGCCTAAACTGCGAAACCAAGCATAGCGGATTGCATGTTCGGCGCTCATACGTTGAGCAAAGGCTTGACGATGCTCGGTTGTGCAACCAAGCCGATACAAATAGAGCGCAAGTCTGAGCGCATCAATCGATTTAGGATCACGCGGTGGCACGCTCATCGCAGCATCGCCCCAACGCCATGGCGGGTTCGAAACTTCATATTTAGGTTGGGTATTGCCCAATTCAGCCCAAACTTCCCATTCTAGCGAAACATTGCGAATTTGGCGCGCAGGAACCTGTTTTGTCCAAGCCACATGCTGCTGCCAACGCCAAGTTTTAGGGCTGGTTTCACGCCTGATAGTAATGCCAACAAACTGCAAACGGCGCACAATCGCCGCCGCACTAATCCCTTCGTTAGCAGCCCAATCCAGCCAGAGATTAAGCAATGAGCCAAGCGTGCCACCAGAATCAACAAGGTCAATCAGCGTAATTGGCACAGCGCGCTGGGCAATTTGGCGCGGGGTCAAACCAACTGCTGTTAAATATTCATAAATCGCTGGCAAAGCCGCCGGATACTGCTGGCGAATTTTATCAATTGGCTCATCACGAATCGATATGTTGACCAGCATACAACGCGTAGCCCACGCCGTATCAGCCAAAATCCCACTCATATAATCAAAAATATTTTCGGGCGAACGGCCAATAAACACCAGATCGCTATCACCTGCTTGGCCGAGAATGCGCACACAGCACTGTTGAAGCTCACTAATAAAGGCATGCGTTGGCAGCGGATCAGGCTGCTCAACAAAACCACCAAGCTGTTCATGTTTCGCGATGTTCCACCGAAAGGGCTTACTCAATTAATACCTACCAAGCTAGAAATAACTACCAGCATAGCATGGCAGTTTAGTTAGCAGCATCATTCTGAGGCTGTACCAAGACTCATGCGAGAGGTTGATCCACGAAGAGGAAAATGGCTATTGGCTAACGCCTTTTGGCAGTTCAATTTCGATCCATCTCCGATAGTCAATAGTCCAAGGTTTATCACCATACATTCTCTGCGCCTCTGCGTTAAAAACTGGAACCATCCCTCAGTTCTCAATCTTGATACTTTCTTGATCTGTGCTTGATCAATCTTGATGCCTGCTTGAGGCCATTTCTGGTTGAATAGATGGTGGTTGATTAAGTCTGATTGAGGTTCACTATGGATCTATGGTTTCTTGGATTAATTGGAATTTTCGTGCTCTTGACATGGGCATTATTGCGGATGTGTGCCGCGTTGGGCAGCACGAAATGAGCACATTGTATTTCATTGCGGCGCTCGTAACGCTTGGCTTGGTAATTTATCTTTTCTGGGCCTTGATGCAGCCCGAGGTGTTTTAATGATCAGCAATAGCCTCATTCAAATTGGCAGTTTTTTCGTGGTGCTCTTGGCGTGTGTCGTACCCTTGGGCCGCTACATGGCCAAGGTCTATGGCGAAAATCCACCAGTCCAAGGCTTTTTCGGTCCAATCGAGCGCTTGTTATATCGCATATTCGGCGTTGATCCCAAAAGCGAGATGCATTGGAAACACTATGCGCTGGCCCTGTTGACGTTCAATGGATTGGGATTGGTGTTGCTGTATGGCTTGCAACGAATGCAGGCTTGGCTGCCACTCAATCCCCAACAACTCCCAGCAATTAGCGCCGATTCGGCCTTCAATACTGCCGCCAGTTTTGTGAGCAATACCAATTGGCAGGGTTACGCTGGCGAAACCACCATGAGCTATTTGAGCCAAATGCTTGGGCTGACGGTGCAGAATTTTGTTTCGGCGGCCACTGGTATGGCCGTACTAATTGGCTTGATTCGCGGTTTGGCTCGCCGTTCGAGTAGCACAATTGGCAATTTCTGGGTCGATCTGACGCGCTCGATTCTGTATATTTTGCTGCCATTATCACTTGCATTGGCTGTGGTTTTGGTATCACAAGGGGTTGTGCAAACCTTCAATGCTTCGCAAACCGTTGAGCTGATTCAGCCAATCGCTGCTGCCAATGGCCAAAGCATCACCCAACAAACAATTGCCTTAGGCCCAGCTGCCTCACAAATTGCAATTAAACAGCTTGGCACCAATGGCGGGGGCTTTTTCAATGTCAACTCGGCTCATCCGTTGGAAAATCCAACGCCATTGAGCAACTTTTTAGAACTGTTGAGCATTGTGTTGATTCCGGCAGCGCTGTGCTACACCTTTGGCATTATGGTAGGTGATAAACGCCAAGGCTGGGCGATTCTGGCCACAATGACGATTATTTTGCTTGGCTTTACGGCGTTGGCGGTGAGCGCAGAGCAAACGGGCAATCCGCTGTACCAAACGCTAGGTGTTGATGATCAAGCCTCAGCCTTGCAAGCGGGCGGCAATATGGAAGGCAAAGAAACCCGCATCGGCATCGTCAATTCGGCCTTGTGGGCAACTGTTACCACCGCCGCCTCAAATGGCTCAGTCAATTCGATGCACGATTCGTATACGCCGCTCGGCGGTTTGGCTCCGCTGGTGCTGATGCAGCTTGGTGAGGTGGTTTTCGGCGGCGTTGGCTCTGGCTTGTATGGCATGCTGATTTTTGCAATCATCGCAGTGTTTGTGGCGGGCTTGATGGTTGGGCGCACACCGGAATATCTGGGCAAGAAAATCGAAGCCTTTGAGATGAAAATGGCGGCGCTGATTATCTTAATTCCGTGTGTTACGACCTTGCTAATCACCGCGATTGCCGTCAGCAACGAATCGGGTCGAGCAACCGTGTTCAATAGTGGCGCCCATGGATTTAGCGAAGTGCTATATGCCGCAACTTCTGCCGCCAACAACAATGGCAGCGCCTTTGCTGGCCTTGGTGCCAACACGCCATTTTATAACACCTGGCTTGGCATCGCCATGCTGCTCTCGCGCTTCTGGTTGATAATCCCAACCTTGGCGATTGCAGGCGCGTTGGCTGGCAAAAAGCTGATTCCGCAAAGCGCTGGCACCTTGCCAACCCATACGCCATTGTTTGTCAGTTTGTTGATTGGCGTGGTGCTGATTGTCGGGGCGTTGACATTTATTCCAGCGCTGGCACTTGGCCCAATCGTTGAACATTTATTGCTGAGTTTATAAGGCGAGAACGATGAATCATTCAGTTCCTAAAAACCGCTCACTCTTTGACCGAGCGATTGTTGTACCAGCGCTCAAAGCGGCGTTGCTCAAATTCAACCCGCGCTTGCAAGTGCGCAATCCAGTGATGTTTGTGGTCTTTGTCGGGGCGATTTTTACCACCGGTTTATGGCTGCATGGATTAATTGCCAGCGGCGAAACCTCAGCTGAGTTTTAGCTTGGCAATTGCTGTTTGGCTTTGGTTGACCTTACTATTTGCCAATTTTGCCGAAGCGATGGCCGAAGGCCGTGGCAAAGCCCAAGCCGATAGCTTACGCCAATCGCGCCGCGATGTTCAAGCAGTTAAATTCAAGCACTGCCCAACGCACTAGCAATCAAGCAATTGTGGCCGCCAGTACCCTGCGTAAAGGCGATTATATTTTGGTGAGTGCTGGCGAAACAATTGCTGGCGATGGCGATGTGATCGAAGGGGTGGCGGCAGTCGATGAAAGTGCAATCACTGGCGAAAGCGCTCCGGTCATTCGCGAAAGTGGCGGCGATCGCTCGGCGGTTACTGGCGGCACGCGGGTGCTTTCCGATTGGCTGATTGTGCAAATTAGTGCCAATCCAGGCGAAACCTTTCTCGACCGCATGATTGCTATGGTCGAGGGTGCCAAACGCCAAAAAACACCCAATGAGATTGCGCTCAACATTTTGCTGACCGCATTAACTATCATCTTTTTGATGGCAACGGCGACCCTTTTGCCCTTCTCGATCTACAGCGTCGCGGCGGTCAAGGCGCTTGATCCCAATAGCCAAGCCTTGCCAATTACCGTCACGGCTTTGGTTGCGCTGTTGGTCTGTTTGATTCCAACTACGATTGGCGGCTTGCTCTCAGCGATTGGCATCGCTGGCATGGATCGTATGATTCAAGCCAATGTGATTGCTATGTCGGGGCGGGCGGTCGAGGCGGCGGGCGATGTTGATGTGTTGTTGTTGGATAAAACTGGCACAATCACTTTGGGCAATCGCCAAGCTACCAACTTTATGCCCGCTAGTGGCGTGGAAATCAGCGAGTTGGCCGATGCAGCCCAACTCGCTTCGCTAGCCGATGAAACGCCTGAAGGCCGTTCGATTGTGCTGCTTGCCAACCAACGCTACGGCATTGTCGAACGTCAAGCTGCTGGCCTAGAGGCTGAATTTGTGGCTTTCACTGCCCAAACTCGCATGAGCGGCATCAATATCGCAGGCCGCCAAATTCGCAAAGGCGCGGTCGATGCAATTGAGCGTTATCTGCGCGAGCAGCAAGCCACCCTGCCAAGCGATGTACGCACCAATGTTGAAACAATTGCCCGTGCAGGTGGCACGCCATTAGTTGTTGCCGATGGTAAACGCGTTTTGGGAGTTATTCAGCTGAAGGATATTGTCAAAGGTGGAATGAAAGAGCGCTTCGGCGAATTGCGGCGCATGGGCATCAAAACCGTCATGATCACTGGTGATAATCCTTTGACGGCGGCAGCGATTGCCGCTGAAGCCGGAGTCGATGATTTTTTGGCTGAGGCTACGCCCGAGGCTAAACTCAGCCTGATTCGTGAATATCAGGCTGGCGGACGCTTGGTGGCTATGACTGGCGACGGCACGAACGATGCTCCCGCGCTCGCCCAAGCCGATGTGGCTGTGGCGATGAACACTGGCACTAACGCTGCCAAAGAAGCTGGCAATATGGTTGATCTCGATTCCAACCCAACCAAATTGATCGAAGTTGTTGAGATTGGCAAGCAATTATTAATGACCCGTGGAGCCTTGACGACGTTTTCGATCGCCAACGATATTGCCAAATATTTTGCGATTATTCCGGCGGCCTTTGCCAGCACCTACCCAGTGCTGAATCAACTCAACATTATGGGCTTGGCATCGCCTGAAAGCGCAATTATCTCGGCAGTGATTTTCAATGCCTTGATTATTGTCTTTCTGATTCCGTTGGCGTTGCGTGGGGTGCGTTATCGTGCTGTCGCCGCTGCCCAAGCCTTACGCAGCAATTTGCTAATCTATGGGCTTGGTGGCTTGATTGTGCCATTCATTGGCATCAAATTGATCGATTTGCTCTTAGTCGCCTTGGGCTTAGTCTAGGAGCACGATTATGCAACGCCATCAATCGTGGATTTGGTTTGATCTGATTTGTGCTGGAATCATATTGAGTATCAGCGAAATTCACATCCAAGCATTAAGCCAAATCCTAAAAATCGTGGGATCAATCGCTGTTTTGCTTTTGGGCTATGCTGCGATGGGTATGTTGGCGTGGCAACACACTGCTGCCAATCTGGCCCACGGCCATTTGCACTATGTTCGCCGTGATCAGCAAGCAATTAATTATCGTTGGATTAACGATGAGGAACACCAATAATGCGTACATTTTTTCGGCCAGCCTTGGCCGCGATCATCATGTTCAGTATCTTAACCGGGATTATCTACCCTGCCTTGGTCACGGCAATTGCCCAAGTGGCGTTTCCGCGCCAAGCTAATGGCAGCCTGATCGAGCAATCGGGCGTACAACGAGGCTCAGTGCTGATTGGCCAGCAATTTGATCAGCCTGAATACTTTTGGGGTCGGCTTTCGGCTACAGGCCCAGTGCCCTACAATGCAGCGGCTTCGAGCGGTTCAAACTACGGCCCACTCAATCCAGCCTTGGCCGAAGCTGTTCAAGCCCGCATTGACGTGCTCAAAGCCGCCGATCCTAGCAATCTGTTGCCAATTCCGGTCGATTTGGTCACGGCCTCAGCGAGCGGGCTTGATCCTGAAATTTCGCCAGCTGCGGCGATCTATCAAGTGCGGCGGGTCGCGACGGCGCGCGGCCTCAGCCAAACTCAGGTTCAGCAATTGGTGGATCAGCATACCAGCCAACCCACGCTTGGGATTCTAGGCGAGTCACGGGTGAATGTGGTGCAATTGAACATGGCGCTGGATCAACTTTAAATCAATTGATTAACGATTCCCCTCACCCCAACCCCTCTCCCGTGGCGCGAGCGAGGGGCTTAATGGTTTTGCCATGAGACATGAACAATGCACTGTGGCTCCCCCTCGCCCGCGTTCAGTGGGCGAGGAGGTTGGGGGTGAGGGACGTAAAACCTTGGTTTACAGAAACTGGGCAGTGATGCTACGGGCGCAATCTTTCAAGGCCAATGGTGGGCCTTCAAAAATAATCTCGCCACCAGCGCTGCCACCATCAGGCCCAATATCGATAATCCAATCGGCTTGGCGAATAATATCGAGATGATGTTCGATCAGAATCACGGTATTTTTGGCATCGACCAAACGATCGATAATCTGCATCAGCAGGCTAATATCCGAGCGGTGTAAGCCAGTGGTTGGCTCATCCATCACATAAACGCTGCCCTTTTTGTGCAATTCGGTGGCCAATTTGAGCCGCTGGCCTTCGCCACCAGAGATCGTGCTCAGTGGTTGACCAAGTTTCAAATAGCTCAAACCAACATCGTTCATGGCTTGCAGCACTGGCTTGATCTTCTTTTCGCTGAAGAAATCAAGCGCTTCCTCGGCGGTCATATCCAACACATCGCTGATCGATTTGTCACGCAGATGATATTCCAGCACTTCAGCCTTGAAACGTTTGCCTTCGCAAATCTCACAGGTCGAAGAAATGCCTTCCATAAAGGCTAAATCGGTGTATACCAAGCCCAAACCATTACAATTATCGCAACTGCCAGTTGAATTGAAACTGAATAACGAGGCGCTCACGCCGTTGGCTTTGGCAAAGGTCTGGCGAATATCATCCATAATTCCAGTGTAGGTCGCCGGAGCCGAACGGCTATTAGCGGTCACCTTCGATTGATCAATCACAATCGCATTGGGGTGTTGGCTCAAAAAGACTTCATTAATCAAGGTGCTTTTGCCTGAGCCAGCCACGCCCGTCACCACGGTCAACACGCCGGTCGGAATATCGACATTGACATTTTTGAGGTTATGCAAATTAGCGTTAACAATTGGTAAATGGCCAGTTGGCTTACGCGAATGTTGTTTGGTGGGTACTACTTGTTGCAAATAGGTACCAGTCAAGGTGTTTGAACGCTTGAGATCGGCATAACTGCCCTCAAACACGACCTCGCCGCCATGCACGCCAGCCCGTGGCCCAATATCCACAATATGGTCGGCAATCGCAATCACATCGGGATCATGCTCGACGACCAGCACAGTATTGCCTTTATCACGCAGTTGTTGCAGCAAGCGATTGAGCCGCGCCACATCACGGGCATGCAAGCCCACGCTTGGCTCATCGAGAATGTAGAGCATTTCAGTCAGGCTATTGCCAAGATGTCGAATCATCTTAACCCGCTGCGATTCGCCGCCAGACAGTGTGGCAGTTTCACGGCTCAAGCTCAAATAGCCCAAGCCAATATCGACCAACTGCTGCATGCGCTCCAATAACTTCGCCGCCACCCGATCGCCAATGGGATCGGTAAAGTCGGCCAAGAAACTGATCAAATCGGTCGCTTCCAATTCAGCCAATTCAGAAATATTGCGTCCTGCAATCCGACAATTCAGCGCCGCTTGGGTCAAACGCTGGCCATGACACAGTGGACAGGTTTGTGAGGTCGTAAATTGCTCAAAGACTGCTCGATTACGATCGGACATTGCGGCAGCATCTTTTTTGAGGTACATACGCTCGAATCGCTCCAGCAAGCCCTCGTACTTTGAACTAAACTCACCCCACGAAACCTTAAGATCAGCGCCATGCAACAGCGCGTTTAATTCTTGTTCGTTATAATCCTTAATTGGCTTATCGTTATCAAACAGGCCCGAAAGTGGATACATTTTCCACATCCACTTGCCAACCTTGAATTCAGGATGCAGAATCGCACCCTCGTTCAGCGATTTACTGCGATCAAGCAGTTTATCCATATCAAGCTGAACAGTTTTGCCAATACCTTCGCATTCGGGGCACATGCCTTGGGGCGTGTTGAATGAAAACGCGTAGCCCGGCCCAACATAGGGCTGACCAACCCGCGAGAACAACAAGCGCAGCAACACCGCAATATCGGTGTAAGTGCCAACGGTTGAACGCGAGCCACCACCAACCCGCTTTTGATCGATAATAATTGGCGAGTTGAGATGTTCGATTCGCTCAACGTCAGGCTGGCCGTAGTGAGGCAAAAAGCCTTGCACAAAAAAAGTAAAAGTCTCATTCAGTTGGCGTTGGGCCTCGGCGGCAATCGTATCAAACACCAACGACGATTTTCCCGAACCAGAAACTCCGGTAAATACGGTCACCCGCTGTTTAGGAATATTCAAGGAAATATTTTTGAGGTTGTTTTCGCGTGCGCCATAAACCTCAATAAACGCTCGTTCCTGCATCATCTGACTCCTTGATAACTACACATCTCTGGCCGCTAAGTGAATCGATGCTGACAATTCGACTTGCCACTCATGCGATCTAAGGATATTCTAGAACATAGATGCAAGTCCGAGTAGTTTTAGGCGTTTTAATAACCCGATTACGCTCAAATGGCCAATTAAAGTCTCAATTGGTAGATCAAGGTTTAACATGAATGTTGAATGTTATTTCCGCACTGTTGATCTCGCAAGGGCGATTAATATCAGTGTCCAGCAAGTCCGCAATTTTGAAGATCAAGGGTTTTTGCCAGCTGTTGAACGGGGGGCCAATGGCTATCGCCGTTACACTCAGCAGCATATGGATGCGATCAAAGCTGCGCATGCGATGATCAAGGGTTATGGTTGGCGCACTGCCCAAGCAATCATGGCGGCATTCCACCAGATCAATCATCAAACAGCGTTTAATCTGATCAATCAACATCACGCCAAGCTCGATACAATTCGTCAGCAGCTTGATCAGACCCTGAGTTTGCTCAAAGCGGTTGCTGACCAACTGCCGCCAAGCCAGCGCCACCAACAGCGGCTTTTGGTTGGCGAGGCTGCCAAAACGGTTGGTGTGCCAATTTCGGCGTTGCGTTTTTGGGAGCAACAAGGCCTGTTGCAGCCACTCCGCCAGCAAGCGAATAAATATCGCTATTATGATGAACGCCAGTTGCGTCGCTTAAGAATTATTGTGTTATTACGTCAAGCCCACGCCGATTTTGGCTCGATTCGCACGACCCTGGAAACCCTCGATCAGCAACACCCACAACGCGCGGTTGCTGCTATCGAAGAACGCCGAGCGCACTTGGCCCACAAAAGCTGGGAATGTTTGCAAGCAACCAGCAGCTTAGTGAGCTATATCAAAATCTATCTTCCACCGCAGCCAATCCCAATTATTGAGTAAACCCATGAGCATCATTTATTAATATATGCACAAACGTTCTTCGAATAACCAGCAAAATTACTGGTTTTTTTCGCTTCAATCCCTGCAAAAAAAATTCTATTTCTGCATCTATCTATAGTAGAAACTATTTTGATCGCCTAGCGGAGGAAACGCAATGACCCCTGAGCAAGAGCAACGCTTCAATCAATTATTGGCAGAAATCACCGATCCGTATGCCTCACTCGCCGCAGTCATTCGTGAGCTTGATCAGATGATTTTTATGCTGCAAAGCCAAAATGCTATTTCAGCCTTACGCGTGCGCCAAGCCAAAGCATTAATTCAAGTTATGCGCTTAACGTTGCGCCAGCAAATTCCAGCCAATCGCCGTTTGATTCAGGCCTTATGTGCAACCCAAAAACCTGTTAGTTCAACCCCACCAGCACAACCAAGCTGCGCCTAAGCAATCAGCGTTTAAAGGACTGAACATGAATCTACAAGCCTTATTAGATGATTTATTTTTGAAAATTGATGCTATCAGCATGAGCATCACTGTCCAAGATCAGCTTTCCAGCGATCTCGATAGCCAAGCCTGCGCCTGTGCTTGTGTCTTATTCGCCACCTTGACCAACCAAATTGGCTTTGATTCACAGATGACTGATGTTTTAGAAGGCATGGCCCACCGCATTACCCTGGCAGACCTCACATTGACAGCCTAGCTTAACGATCAAGCAGCAGTAATCGCCCATGATTGCTGCTGCTTTTAATCGTTCTATTCAGCAAGGCTGCGCTATTGCTGCGGCACCGCTGCCAGCAAATATTCCAACACATCAACCGCGCTAAACCCATTGGGATGAATTTCTAGCAAGGTCGAGACAGTTTTAATATCATCGCCAAGGGTTACCAAGGGTTGCTCGGTATAGTCTTTGCGCTGCTGAGGCATAGCAATGTTGGCAAACAAGGCATTGCACAAACATTTGCGCCCAGTTGTATCCTTAATATCGCCGCCCTTTTTCACATATTGATCGATCGGTTCGGCTGGGCAACGAAAGCCAAGCGAGCCATCTTCACGCGGGTACGCCACTCGCAAGTAGCCCAAATCGCAAATTCGCGGACGTTCTTGATAAGTCGGCTCCAAGGCCAAGGTGGTATTGAGTTCGGCCACCTTGAAGGGAAAGCCGGTTGGCGAGGCCAAGGCATCGGTATAAATCGTCAAGCTATCGTTGGCAATATCAGTTAATAACGATTGGCGAATTTCAGGGCTAAAGCCAGAGTCGTTGGATAATGCGAAAGCAGTACCAACTTGAATCCCAACTGCGCCAGTTGCCAAGGCTTCAGTCAAACGCTCAGGTGAGCCATACGAGCCAGCTAGCCAGAAAGGCAGCCCTAAATCTTGCAACTTAACCAAATCGACCACATCGCGCTGGCCATAGACTGGCTCGCCGCGCTCGTTGAAGATCGGTTGGCCACGGGGTGGGGCGTTATGGCCGCCAGCGGTTGGGCCTTCCACGATAAAACCATTGACCTTGCCAGTCGCTTTTTTGGCCAAGGCAATCGCCAAAGTATTCGAGGCAATAATTGCCAAAAACTCTGGACGCTTGAGTGTAGCGGGTGGATTATTAAAAATCTGGTTGGGGTCGAAATTGACGACTAATTTATCATCGGCTCCAGCTTGCTCCACGTAAATATTCAAGCTCGCCGCCGCGCCAACTGCAAAATTATCAAGCACGCCAGGAATTTCGCGCGGAATGCCAGCACCCATCAGCACATAATCAACATCGGCCAACATTGCGCCATAGAGGGCCGATAAATTGGGCATTTGGACTTTCTCAAGCAAATTGATGCCGACAAGGCCATCGTGACCTTCCTTGGCCAAAAATACCTCGACAAACGAGGCCACAACATTCAAAATCTGCCATTCATCCGAAGGCACGGCGGTATACATTGGCACAGCGCGATATGCCTGCTCAGCTGGTTTACCACCTGCGATAAAATAGCGCTCCAAAATGCGCTCGACATAGCCAGCAATCGGAAAATGCGCCAGAGCTCGGCGCATCGCACCATCATGATCGCCCTCTTGCAAACGCCGAGCAAGCACTACATTGATCCCGGTTCCTGAAACCACACCAAGTTGACCTGCACTGGCAACGGCCTTGGCTAGCCGCCAATCTGATACGGCGACACCCATGCCGCCTTGAATTACAATTGGAAAACGCATGAGGCTGCTCCATGTTTAGTAAGCTATTGGGTGATTGTATGCTATGCTAATAGCCACAACGTAGTGAATTATAGCCCCTTGTGGCAGATTTCTCTACAATGCAGTGCGTCAAACGCATTGCATTATGCCCAAATCGTGGTATAGTTGCGCCGTTTTTACAACGCATTTATGGAGGAAATCCCTGTGAATATTTGGCATGATGTGCCATTTGGTGAAGATGCACCAGAAGTTATTAACGTAGTGATTGAAATTCCCCGTGGCTCACGGAACAAGTATGAAATCGATAAAGATACGGGTTTAGTTAAACTGGATCGGGTGCTTTCATCAGCTGTGTATTATCCCGGCGATTATGGCTTGATTCCGCAAACCTATTGCGAAGATGGCGACCCGCTTGATGTGATTTTGCTGCTCAACTTCCCAACCTTCCCTGGTTGTTTGGTTGAAGCGCGCCCAGTTGGGGTGTTTGGCATGATCGACGGCGGCGAAAACGACGATAAAATTCTTGCCGTGCCCGCCAACGATCCCTATTTTGCCAATATCAACGATTTGGGCGATGTGCCACCACACTTCATCAAAGAAGTGACCCAGTTTTTTGCCTCATACAAAGCCTTGGAAAATAAAACCGTTGAAGTTGGCGAATGGCAAGGTGCCGAAGCCGCTAAGCAACGCATCCAAGCTTCAATCCAACTCTATAACGAAAATTTCCGCAAACCTGAGTAGCAGCCAGCAGATCATGTCAACCCCTCGCTCGCATGATGAGCGAGGGGTTGACATGATCTGCATTGCTATTCTCGTTGCTTACTAAGTCAAGGCAATCAACGTATAGGTTAACGCGGTGCGTCAGCCAGCACAAAAATATCCAAATCGCGGTCGCTATTGATCAACTTGGTCAGTAGCGAGCCGCCACGCAGCTCATCCCAGCGCGAGCGTACAGGCCGCCCAATAAAGATGCCGGTGGCATGTTGCTCATGGGCCACTTGTAACATCGCCGCCGCCACATCTTTTTCCTCAATAATCACCACTTCGTGACACAACTCGTCGGCATAATCGAGATGCTCACGCGCCGCCAAGCGATAGCCACTGGAGCCGCCGCCAGGTGGGCGAATATGCACCCCGATGAGCAATGCACCCATGCCATAGGCCAAGTCGGCTGCCCGTTGCAACAAATACATGGCACTCGGATTAAAGCCAATTCCCACCAGCCAGCGTGGCCGTTCAGCGCTATCGCTCAATGGCCGCCGAATTTCAAGCAGCGCATGGGTTGCCGCTCGTAGTTGGTTTAACACATCGAGGCGCAGCGACGTACTGCGAGCTTGCTCAGCATCAGGCGGAGCCAACAAAATCCCTTCATCCAATTGACGAATAATATCAATTGGCTCAGGATCGATCAGCACCAACTCGCTGGCTTGTTCCAAGGCACTTTCTGGAATGATTGGAGTCGGCGTGATGTCGGTCAAGCGGGTAAAAATTGGGGCAATCGTGGTCAAATTATAGGCATAAATCGTTGACCAAACTGCAATTCCGGCCATGCGCAATTGCTCGACCAACTTCAATGGCTCAATTGGCTGATTTGGCAGGCCGTGTTGATGGGCCAAATTACCAAGCACAATAATTTGGGGTGGATCACGGAGGATTGTTTCCAAATCGAGCGCCTCGACTCGTTGATCGTTCTGGCGCTCGTAGACTTAAAGGCAAAGGCCGCAAACCACGGGCAAAATCGCATAAGTAATCGCTCGAAGCATTAAAGGCAATCCCAACATCATAGCCTTGAGCCGCAAGCAACTGGGCATCGGCCATCAAGCGTCGGGTGCAGCCAATGCCTGGCGCTAAGCTCAAATAAATGCGATGTTCGCCATAACGGTGTGAAGCGGATTCAGATCGCATGGAGACCTCATTGGCATGAATTCGAGCTTTAAATTATACTCGCTGCGTCAATCGCGTGCCAAAAGCATTTCAGGTAAAACCCGCACCACAATCGGGCGGCCCCGCAAATCGCGCTGAGCATAGAACAAGGCTCTGCCAGCTTCGAGTTGCTCGACCTGCTTGGCCAGCCGAGGATTGGCCGATCCAAAGCCAAGCAAAAAGGCCCCAAAAAAGATCGTAAACGCGCCGCCAAAGGTATAACCACTGGTAAACGCCAACACCGCCCAAATGGCCCAGACCCAGATCGGCAACGCCTTAAGCGCTGGTAATGCTTGAAAATCGCGGGCGGCTTCGGCTTTAAGCAAGCGTTCGCGCAGTTTACGCCAATTGATTTTTATTTGATAGAAATAAATTGCGAGCGGAATCACCAAACTTATACCAAGCATGCCCAACAAATCAGCAAGATTAAAGCCAATTTGGCGAATTTCAAAGCCGAGAAATAGCAAGCCCAGTGCAATCAATATGCCGCCAGCGATGCAGAGCCAACGCCCAACTTGGCGTAATTGTTCAGTCAAGCGCATTCGGTGCTCCTACGGTTGTACCTGATAAATAATCCAGCCATCGGCTTCATACACTTTGGTGACGGCTTGTTCGAGCAAGCCAATATTCGCTTGAGGATAGGCCTTTTGCTCGTTTGGCCCCCAAACCACATAATCAACATTTTGGCGGGTTAGCACTTCGCGTAGTTGATTGATATCGGTGGCATTATAGATCGCGCTAATATCGCCTTGGCGTTGGGCCACTTGCTGATTGGCATCGGGCTGCTTGCTACGCCACAAGCTTTCATGAGAGCTAGGCCAAGCAAGGAGCGTAGGCCGACCACTCAAGGTTGCCAACTCACCGCCATCTTGATAGCTGTTACCAGGCGCGGTTGCCAAAACGCTGTTACCAGGCGTGTTGGTTTCAAGCCAGGCTGCGGCTTTACGAATTGGCTCGGAAAAGTGT
Organism: uncultured Chloroflexia bacterium; assembly: GCA_963767035.1. GTDB lineage: Bacteria > Chloroflexota > Chloroflexia > Chloroflexales > Herpetosiphonaceae > Herpetosiphon. The sequence continues at coordinate 1,228,086 of CAVYBW010000001.1, forward strand.
TGTGAACTTTCAACCGCATCAAGCTTCGCGCCACTGGAATCCCACGATGGCGAGGTTTTGGGATCAATCACAGAAATTGGGTAAACCAAGCCGCCAGCCAACAAAAGTGCAAACAATGGCAACCAAATGCCATTCGTCCAGCGTTGCCACTGGCCATTGCTCAACAAGCCCCAAATACTGACAGTCGCGCTAAGGCTCAACAGCATCCAAGCCTGATAATAGACCTTGAAAACCGTGTTCATGCGATTATCAAAAATATCGCGCAGATACAGAAAATCGACAACGACAATGATTAATGCCGCCAAGCCAACCACGATCAAGCTAAAGTTTTGCACATCGCGCTGGTTGCGTTGCCACGCTGTTTGCCAACAGATGACCGCAATTGGTAAAAACACAACCGCCGGAATTCCCGCGATCAGGCCAATTAACAGCACTACGCCAATCAAGGCCCATTGCTGCCAAGCTTTGACCATACGCGTCAGCCAAGCAATGATCGGCACCAAGAACAAACCAAAAATGATCAGCAAATCAGTCCAGCCTGAATGATCACGTGCTGGAGCCATAATTTTGCCCAAACTACCGATAATTGGAATGTTGGCAAATGGTTCAGGCACCGTATCACGGCCAGCAAACGAGGTAAATGTCAGCAAGAATGGCATATAGAGCAATGCCGCCGCAAGCACCACCAAACCAACTTGACCGACCAAATGCAACCAATCGCGGCGACTTGGCTGTGGCGTATGTCCGCGCCACAAGCCCACCAAGCCCAAGGCATACAATACGCCAAAGGTCGGCGCATCCCACGAATTAGCAGCGTATAAGCCGCCAATTACCAAGCCAGCCATAGCCAATTCAAGCCAATCGTGCTTGGGAAAGCGTACCATCGCAGGCCGCACAAAGATTGCCAAAGCCAAGGCAATCGCTAAAAGTGTCAGCGGAATCGACAACACATGCGGGTGCATATCGGCCAGATAGAAGCTGAAGAAGGGAAATTCGGTGATAATCTCACGCTGAAACATTCCCGTGCGTTGTTGGTTATCAACAATAATCGTGGTTTCTTCGCTATCGTCGTAGATCACGCGTGATGGCGGCCAAGCCTGAAATTGCTCGCCCATTGGTGGCAAGGTCGAACTTTTGGACTCTCCCGGGTTATCCGATTTGAGCGTAGCAGAATCGACGCTAACAGGTTCGATGCCTTGCAGTGATTGCCACATCGCCGAAACTCGTTGGCTATCGGTGAGCTTATTAACTTCCCCAGAATTGATGATCGTTTGCAAGGCTCCCATTTGGTTGCCGACAAACAGCACCAGCACACAGCCAAGCACGCCAAGCGCAGCAATCCCAGCCAAGCGCAAACGTGATAACACATAATCGTGCCACCACAAGCGTGCCATGGTTGTGACTAAGCCAGCAACTCCAACGCTGGCTAAGGCCATAATCGTGGCCAAACCGAGATTGAAGGTCTCGCCAACTGTCGCGCCACTGAGCACGCTCAACACGCTAATCAGCACATAGCCAAAATAGTAATAATTAACGCTAAATCCCGCCAACCACATATCACTTGGTGGATAGCTAGAGCTATTGAGCACAGCACTAAACAGCATGGCTTCCATCGGTTTTTCAGTCGCATAAATCCCTGAACCATACATCCCATGTAAGCGCAATTGAATGCCCAGCCAGAAAACCAAGCCAAACAGCAGCTCATAGGCCAGCCATTCAGGCCAATAGTGGCGAATTGCTGCCAGCAACCGGGCTTTGTCGACGGGTTTTTGCACAAACCAGCTGAGCGTGACAAGGCCGATAAGGCCCAAGCCAACCGTCACGCCATCGAAGCCCGAAAGATTGAGCATGGCACCCATCCAGGCCAGCCATGCCACAACCAATAAGCCAAGCGCCTTGCTCCACGCCAAGCCCCGCCCTGGCAAATGCCCAAATACGCGCATACTCAGCGGCAGCGCGAGGGTTCCAATTAAAACGATGCTTAACCACCAAGCAATCATAACAACTCACTATGGCAGATTCTTCAAGCGCTCCTGCGCTGAACCTACCCACAAGCCCTCGGGCGGGGCGATACTCAAATAGGCTTCGTATTCGCGACGAGCCTCGGCATTATTGTTTTGCAATCGATAGACTTCGCCAAGGTGATAGTGTGGGTCAGCAAATTGGCTATCGGCCACAATCGCCGCGCTAAATTGCGCAGCCGCCGCATCAAGTTTGGTGCGGTCAAGCTCGGCCCAAGCCAAATAGCCTTGGCCAAGTTTGGTTTGGTTTTGCGGGTTTGGCCCAGCGTTATAGGCTTGTTCATAGGCCAACACTACCTGATCGTAGCGTTTCAACGACAGCAACACATCACCCAAAAGGTGGTGCAAGCCAATATCGTTGGGGTGAACATCGGCAGCACGACCTAAAATCGCCGCCGCCCGATCAGCCTGCCCCGATTGCCACAACTGCTTGCCAGCCTCGAAGGCATAACCAGCATTGTTGGGGTCGCTCTCATACATCGCAACCGCCGCCTCAACTTGGTTGCCTGCCTGATCAACAGGCGTGTTTGGCACAACTGGCGCTGCTGGCACGCCATCGCGCCATTGCATCGCTAATTCGCGCAATTGCGGCGTGGTTTTGTAGATCGTCACGCTATTATGTTGATAAACCTGCTGTACGCCGGGCATGGTCACAAATTTATCAACGCCCATCGGGTCGCGCAGGCGCTCAATCTGGCCAACATACACATAATCCACGCCATATTTGTTCAGCAACCATTGGCTGCGCAACACATCGAGGCTACTATAAATTTCCATCACATCACGAATACGTTGATCAACCAATGGGCCGGGCCGTTGTTCACCAGCATGCAAGGCACTAATCACGGTTGGCAAGCCAGTATTCGCCGTGATCCGCACCCCAAAGGCGCGATAGAATTCTTGCTCCGATTGCAGCAAAATTTCGGTGCCAGTGATATTTTCAGTAATCCAGCGAATCGCCGTCAAATCATCGGCCAAATTAACCACACCATTGTTGACGCTATATTCGGCGGTTTGCATATAGGCCAAGCCATCGAGGGTCAAGCCTTGCAATGGCTTATCGAAGCGCATGCCAACGCGGCTGAGTGTGCCAAAAATTGGGAAGAACAGCGCCAGCACCACGCCAACAGTAACCGCTGTTTGCCAGCTATATTTGGCAACCCGTGAGTTGCGCAGCGCCGAGCCGATGTGTGGCAGCAGCAATGCGGCACTCAAGGCCCACAGCACCCACACTTGATAACCAAACTTAAAGACCGTGTTCATGCGCTCCGAATCGCCGGGTCCGCCATCCCACGTTCCAGGTGCAAGGTGATCGCGAATAAACAGCATCTCGACACCCAGCGCAACCAAGCCGCCAACCAAGCCAAGCACAATCGCCCAACGCGCCGATGGCGAGGCCACCCGATTGATAAAGCGTCGAATCAAGCCTGCTAATAGCAAGCCAATTGCCAACCGCACTACAATCCCAGCGCTGAAAATCGGCTTATAGATTGCTGCCAGCGCAGGCAAAACCAAGGGTTCGGTGATTGCGCTCTTGGCTGCATCGCTGCGGGTGAGCACATAAACAATCAGCGCCGCCGCTGCCAAGCCATAGCCAATCAACCAACGCCCACGGGTTGCTTTAACCCAATCCCAGAATGGTGTTGGCTCGACACGTTTGAGCGGCAATAGCAGCCAAGCCGTAATCACCAACAAAAATAAGCCATACATTGCTAGCCATGGCACGAATGCCGTGCCAACGCGAATTGGCCAGATGCCACCAACTGGCGCTTTATAGCTACCCAAGAATGGCGCATACAGCAACAAACCAAATGCCACGGTTGCCACGCCCAGCAAGCTAAAGCCGAGCGTTGCCCACCAACGCCGTTGCGGTGCTTGCCAACCACGCGCCATCAAGCCAACAATCAGCACCAAGCCATAGGTCGGCACATCCCATGCATTGGCTGCCGCCAACGAGCCAATCGCCAAGGCCGCCAAACCGAAAGCTAGCAATTGTCGCCGCAAGCGCCGCCGCCGACTGACTTCCCACGCCAAGGCCACTACTAGCAAGGTAATAGGCAGGGCAATCAGGTGCGGGTGCAGATCGGCAAAAATCACGCTCCAAGCGGGAAATTCATTAATTGTATTCAGTTTATCGCTGACAGTGACCCGACTTGGCCCCCAAAACCATGGCACACCGCCGCCCAAGCGACGGGTAAAGTTTGCGCTTTTGCCATTGGCCAGCGCATCGCTGAGCATTGCGCCCAAGTTGGTTTCACTATCAAGCGGCGCACAGGCAACTTCGCGGCCTTCGCCACCCAATTCACAGGCTTGCCAAGCGCGAACCACGCCGCCAATCCCAGTCGAGGTGCCAATTGGCAACACGCCCGCCAAATTGCCAAGCAAGGCTACTGCAACCAAGGCCATCGCCGCAACTTTGAGCCGTCGCGTAACCACCAAGCCAACCGACCAAGCGCCAATTCCAACTAATGCCCCAACCGTGGCAACTGCCAAATTAAAGCCAATTGCTGAGTTCAGGCCAAACAGTTTCATTGGCAAGGCCATCAGGTAGAGACCATAGTAGTAGTAGTTGATGGTGCCCTGCGAGTAGAAGGGATCAAGCGGTGGCATTTGGGGCGAACGCAGCACTGCATTCAAAAAGCCAAATTCAAACGGCTTTTCTCCACCCCAGTACGGATGCCACAAATCAGGGTTAGCCGCCCGAACCAAAGTCCAAACAGCAAACAAACTAATAAAAACCAACTCGCTGATGATGATTCGACGGCGTTGTTGCCGCCATGTGTGGCGAATCCGTTGAGCTGCACCAAAATACCAAGCCCCAGCCGCCAAGGCCACCAACATTGCTAAGCCCACAATCACACTGAGCCGCGTCCATTGCCAAAAACCTAAGCTGGTCGGCAGCCAAATCAGCCAGCCAAGCAGCAAAAGCCCGGCAATTTTGCTAGCGCTCCATGCCGCCGCCAACGATGAACGCAACGCTTGCGCCACAATTGGAAAGGCCAGCAAGCCCACCAATTCAAAGAACAGCAACCACAACACGATTGCTGCGCCTTGATTTTGGTTAATCCAAGACCAATCCGAGAAGCCATCGACGCGCGGAGTTTCAACCTTATTATCGACGGTCGCTTGGGGCAAGGGCTTTTCGGCCATGCTAATCGCTGCCACGGGGTTCGCAGGTGGTATCCCAGGCAATTCGACTGGTGGCAAGGCGGTTGGCGCAAGCACTTTGGCATCAGTCCGCAGATAGATTTGGGTTGTGCCGCTATCATAGGCTACGCGCCAACGCCCTGAGGCCTTGAGTTGCTCAAAGACTGGCAACAAATCGCCATACACCGCTCGCTCCAAGCCACCAAGGTAGATCACGCTCACAGCGTAACGATCAAGGTAATTTTGGGCGGTGTTGGCATCAAAGGCGGTATAAATTTGCTGAATAATATTTTTGCGGTTGGCGATAATGCCCGCCGCTTCGGCTGGCGCACGTTGCTGATTTTCATGGCCATCCCAACCAACCAAAGTTGGTAAGCCAGTCCATGTGGCAATTCGGCTATTCCAGCGATAGGCCGAGGTGCTGGCTTCGAGCACAGTTGGCGTGCCTTCGATATTGTCACGAATCCAGCGAATCGCCGCAGCATCGTCTTTGATCGCAATTTCGCGATTCTCGAACCAGGTCGCGCCTTCCATCCAGGCCATGCCATCAAGCCCACGCGGCGCATCGGCCACGGCGCGATCAGCAACTTTGGCTTGGGTCGCGGTAATTGGATAGACCAAGCCAGCAAGCACCAGCAAGCCCGTGACGGTTGCCCACGAGATGCGCAGTGGAGCCGCCAAACCAGAACGCAAGACGCTGCGGAAGGCACTCAAAGTCAATGGCACAACACTGGCGGCAGCCAAGGCCAACAAGGCCCAAGCCTCGTAGCCCAGCTTAAAGACCACATTCATCCTGCCTGCGCCGGGCAGCACAATCGTTTCGCTCAAGAGCAAAAGCAAAATACCAGCACTGGTTAAGGCCAATGGCACAACTTCACGTCGTCGCGTGCGCCCAGTCAAAGCACTCCACAGTAGCGAAATGCTCCAAACTGCGAGCGGCAACAGAATCACGATTGAGGCGGCGCGTTGGGCAATCGCTTGTTTGAATAAATTATTACTCAACAACGCAATTTTGCTTGGCTCAACGCTCATATCGAGCAAGGTCACCCGATCTTGCATCAGGCTAATCAGTGCCATCCAGACGAGGCTTAAACCAATGCTAATCAGTGTGGTTCGCATGCCCCAAATTCGCCGCGCTAGCAGCAACATCCACGGAATCAAAATCCAGAACCACAGGCCATAGATCACTGTCCATTCGCGAATGCTCATGCGTTGGTCGCTGGCCAGCAATTGAGGCTTGTCATAGTCGCCAGTCGCCAAATAGCGGTTGAATGGCAACCAAACTAGCGTCATCACCACGAAGAGCGCCAGCGGTGGCAGCACAATCCAGAGCCAGCGTTTGGGCCATGCCACGCTGCGGCTTTGTTGCATCCCAACTACGAGCAAGGCAACCGCTGCCAACGCCAAGCTCAGCGGATAATCCCAAACATTGGTGGCTTTGAGTGCACCAACCAAAATACCCAGCGCCACGCTCCAGCCAGCCAAAGCCCGCCACGAAATGCTTGGCGCTTTGTAGAGCCCAACAAGGCTCAGCAGCAACAGCACCAGCAGCGAAAGCCCAATAATATGGGCGTGTAAATCGCCATATAAAAACGAGAAGAAAGGAAATTCGCTGATTGTGTTGGGTGGAATTACCCGCGTGGCGTTCCAATACGGCCATTCTGGGCGCAGATTAAACGATTCGCCATCGAGGCGTTTTTCAAAGCCAGCCGCAGCATCAGCCAACGGCGAGCCGCCCTCAAGCCAAATACCTTGGCTCGTTTGCTCAGGATTCGTCCAGCTTAGCTCGCTATTGCCCAAAATGCGTACACTATTGAAATAAAAGACTGGCTGCACCAAATTGCCCAACAGCATCAAAGCAATTGCAGCACCAACCGCCGTCAAACAAGCACGGCGCTCGATTTTTTTGGCGACCCGACCAAGCGTTGAGAGCAGGTTATAGCCAAAGCTGCCGCTGAGTTGAGCGGTCATCGCAAAGAGCGAGATTAATGCCAGATTGAAGCCAAGCTCTGGGCGAATCGCCAACAACTTCATTGGCGTGCCCATCAACACATAGCCCCAATAGTAGTAGTTCATATAGCCGCCAGCAAACCATGGATCATACGGCGGGAACTGCACCGATTTGAGCGTAGCAGTTAGGTAGGCCAAATTCATGGGCTTTTCGCCGCCCATGGCTGGGTGCCACAAATCGGGGTTGAGATAGCGAATTGTCAGTAGAATTAGAAAGCCAGCCAAATAAATTGCTTGCGAGGTGAGAATTGCTGCGCGGCGGGTTTGCCACCATGCCCGCAGCTCATGGCGCGAGCGCAGCAAACTTGCGCCGCCCAACACCACTAATACCAGATACACCGCTGCAATCCAGAAGCGATTGAATGACCACCAATGCCACGCTGCGGGCAGCCATGCAATTAAGGCTAAGGCAAATAAGCCGACCAGCCGCGCCATGCCCAAGCCCCGATCAGGCAACGGCAATTTTAAGCGCCATAACAAACCAAACGCTGCCAAACCTAAGACTTCAAGCGCCAAAACCCAGAAAAGCAAAGGCGCATTATTCGCAAACCCATTAAAGACCCAAGCCCACGAGCCAGAAGTCAACTGTTCGCGCCATTCGGCCACAGTTTGTTGCAACATCGTAGGCATTGGCGTGGCAACTCTAGGACGCAGCTTATAAATTTCATCAACATTGACATCGACCAAAATTTGCTGGCGCGCTGTATCAATATTCCAGTTATCAGTGCGCTTCCAAATTGTTACCCGTGGATGATCGTAGACGCTCCAATCTTCGGTCGCGTGATCATCGGGGATGCTAATGCCCAAAAACGAGGGATACGAACTAAAATCAGCAACTTTTTCATAACCCAACGAGCCATCAAAAATGCCCTTGAAGAAGTTGAGCGTGGCCGGAAAGCGCATCGGCAATTGATCAAGCGAATCGTAGGCGCGATTCGAGGTAAAGGCTAAATAATTGGCTTGGTTGGCAACTTGCAGAATTTGCTCAATCGAGCCAGCATCATTTTCATTAACAATTGGCAACTGCACATCAGTCCAGATCCAATTTTCCATGCCTGGAATGCCAATATCCCATGAATCGGAGGTGTGGGTGCTGCCTGGCGGAATGTTGGCATGCGCCCAAGCCGAGGCCTGCGTGCGGGTATGCGGTCGCTCATAGATACGGCTAAAGCCCCAACCCCAGAGCAGTGTTACAAGCGCCACCATGCTCGGTTAAGCCCACAGCAAGGCCATGCAACGGCACTTTGCGGAACAGCAATGGTGTGCCTTCACGCCGCGCCCAATCAACCAGGCTAATCAAACCCCAAGCGGCAAATAAAATTAACGGGCCATAGATCGGCAGCAAATAACGCATGGGCTTGATCATCAAGCCGCCCTGCCAGAAGAAGTAAATGCCTGTCCAGAGCCAGATTGGCAAGAGGCCCAGTAAGCGCTGACGCGAACTTGAGCGCACCAGCGCAATCCCAAAGGCTAGCCAACCAAGCCAAGCCGCAATCCCCAAAGGCACGCCCATGCCCCAACGAATCATGTTGGTTAATTCATAGGTGTAGTTGCTGCGGCCAGCCCATTGGTGTGATGATGGGGCATCAACATCGCCCGATGAGGTAGCACTAGCCCGACCAATCGCTTCGACAAAGCGTTCATCGATGCCCAAACCATTGAAGGCATCGGGCATGCTAAATCGCAGGGTAAAGACCATTACCAGCAATGCTAAACCGGCAAATGGCAAGGCATGCACGCCGCTCCAAAACAGCCGATGAAACATTGCTGCTGGTGAATGGTTGTCACGCAAATACGCTGGATTATGCCAATAAGCCACCATCGCGGCAATCGCAATAATGCCGCCTAGTGGCGCAAGCGTGATTTTGCAGGAAACCGCCAAGGCTAGCGCTGCCCCAGCAAAAATAGTGTTGAGCAGCGCACTCAATAAACGCCGCGATTGGGCCAAACGGGTGCTGGCATACAAGGTCAGCAGGCCATACATCGCCGCTTGACCATCAACCACAAAAAAGTGAGCATGTTGAATTAGCGCTGGCGACCATGCAAAACAAAAGCCAGCCAATAAGCCAATCCGGCGGCTATTCAGGCTGCGGCCAAGCAAAAACAACAGCACGATTGAAATCAAATCGGCAATTGTGGCGATTGTGCGGCCAACAATCGCAATTGTGCGGCTATTGAGTTGGTCGGGTTCAATTTCAGGGTAGAATTTTTCGGTTAGGTAGCGCACCGTGGCAACTGGCAGCGAGCCATAAACATAGCCACGATCGACTGTGCGCGGGTTGAGTGAGTTACAGCCGCTGGTTGCACTAGGGCGTTGTTTGCTAACATCAAGCTCTTCAGGATTACGCGCATTGTTAAGCTGCGCCACGCCTTGATCATTTAGCACAATCTCACATTCAGTCGTGAGGTAGCTGGCAAACGAATCGGGCACTCGCAGGTTGGGGGTAATCGCATCCTTTAAATAATACTCATCGGGGTGGATCAATGGCGCATAGCCATCCCAATCAGCACGATTAATCGATCGTACTCCCCAAGCCATCCAAAGGATCACCAACAATAAGAGCAAGCTGATTAAATCGGGGAAGCGTCGCCCAAAAGCACGCAGCGCAGCGAAACGTGGCATAGTTATCACCCTGAACTCAACAACGGGCGAATTATAGCGCAAAATTGGCTTGCATGGGTTAAGCATCTGAGCATGCAGCCTGCAATATGCGCCAGCAACGAGCTGATCAGATTAATATGATAATAAGATCCCCTCACCCCAACCCCTCTCCCACGTGGCGGGCGAGGGGCTTTTATTTTGGTGGTTTTGCCATGCTGTATGGCGAATAGAGGGCGATCTTCCGCTCCCACGGAACTTAACGCCGTGGTTCTGCTGTAATTCGGAGACAATCTACGGGCAGCTCCCCCTCGCTCGCGTCCAATGGGAGAGGGGGCTGGAGGGTGAGGGAACAGTGGTAAGATCCCCTCACCCCAACCCCTCTCCCGTGGCGCGGGAGAGGGGCTTTAGCACCGTGGTTCTAGTGTAATTCGGAGACAATCCACGAGCGCCTCTCCCTCGCCCGCGTCCAGTGGGTGAGGGGGCTGGGGGTGAGGGAACTAAAACCTACCCTTGACTCGTTATTTAATCGTTATTGGAATAAACAGCAAATATTCGATTGCAGTTGCGCCAAACTCGAAGGTCCCAATATCGCACAGCGCTTGATCATCGCTATCGCCATCAACGGGCCGTGGAAAATAGCGTTGATCAGTTGCGCCACATTCGCTGGGGCCAGCATCAATTGCTGGGCTATTGGCTGCCAAACTAAAACTGCGCGTGAAGCCACCATGAAAATCAAAGCTGGCCAAATTGGGCTGCACGCCAATCAGATCACCGGTGGCTTGGCTCAGGGTACAGACCGCATCAACATGCTCGATCAGCAGATTGCCTTGGCTGATAAACTGGCCCGAACAATCGCGCGCAACATTGCTCACCTCGTTGCGATTGCCTGCCAACAGTGTGTTGCTCAATTGTACGGTCGCATTATTAAAGGCTGCAATGCCCGGAGCGTCGTTTTCGACAATTGAACCATCTTCGGGATTCATGAGGCTATTCGTGTTAGAGACAATCGTCGAGTTGCTAATCATCAATTGATGAGGATTATTGGCATGATAGATTGCTGCGGCAAAGCCATCGGCGCGGTTGTAGGCAAGTGTGCTTGAATCGAGCCGGACGTTGCCACCTCGGCCAGTGCTGATTGTTCCAGCATCGCCAATACACACTTCACGGCCAGCCATGAATTCACGCGCATCATTGCCGCTAAATTCACTATGATCGATGGTTGCCGTGCCGGTAACTACGCCAATTGCCCCGCCTTCATTAGCCCAATTATCGAGAAAGCGCGAGTTACTGACGGTTAATGTTCCCAAGCTACTTATCGCGCCACCCTTGGAACAATAGAACACGCCATTGCCGCCGTTGCCAATAAACGTACTGCCTGCGACGGTTGCTGAACCCTCATAGATTCGCATTGCACTTGGCTGATTGTTGCTAAAAATAGTATCGTTCACGACCGTCTGACCAGCATTTGTTGCGAGCACTGCGCTAAAATCACCGAGGCTAGCATTACGGTCAATCGTTGATCCAGTAATCGTTAACTGGCCTGCATCATTGTAGATGGCTGAGCCAGTCCCACCGCTTGATCGGTTGAAGTTTGAATTACTGATGCTCACCGTACTCGAGTCAATGTAAAGCCCAGCACCATCTCCACCGCTCTCCATATACACATAAGGAACATAGTTTCTTTCGATCAAGCTATTGGTGATCGTCAGATAGCCACTGATCGAGGCGATGCCACCACCATTCTTAGCGGAAACAAGGCTACTTTGGCTGGGCTTGTCCCATTGGTTGTGATCAGGCTATTGTCGATGGTTAAAAGAGCCTGCTTGATGCAAAATCCCTTGGCCATAGATCACTAACTCTTCAGCTGTTGCACCAATAAAACCTTCACGCACTTGCAGATTGCGCAAACTCACATTGCCGCCAGCAACATCCAAGGCGCGATCGATTCCATTGGCATCGATAATGCTGGTTGCCGAAGTCACCCCAGTAATCTGAATTGTGCCATTGAGATCAAGATCGCCGGTTTGTGGGCTATCGCTGCCAGTCAGGCTTAATTGATAGTTACCTGCGGCCAGTTGAATCGTATCGCTGGCCGAACCAGCCGGACATGCATCAACGGCAAGATCGGTGTTGGCAGCCTGAACTGCCTCGCGCAACGAGCACGTGCCGTTACTTGGGGTAAAATCATCGACAAAGGTATTAACGGTAATTGTGGTCTGCACCGCTTGGGGTTGATTGATCGTCGCATAGGCCGCTTGCCAACTGATGGCCAAACCTAAACTGGCAATGCCAGTCCAACGCAGAAAACGCATAAACACTACCTCACCACTCCTAAAATACCAAGCATTCGGATTAACTTAGTATTGTGCTTCAAAATCGCCAATTGTGGTCGTGTGATCGAATCTGCTCGTGGGGTAGCTGCCTACGCTGAGCAGATTATGGTTGGTTATTGCCACCCAAACCCGAGCTTAATTATCACGATTATTCATCAGCCACTCCTCCTTGATCTGGATAGAGAGCTAGCTCACCAATCCATAGACCTCTAGTATTATGGACATTAGTACGAAGTGCAAGCCTCTTAGGTTCGTTCTTTTAGGCCATTTTGCTTAGCGTATTAATTTTGGTGGCTATGATCCCCTCACTCCAACCCCTCGCCCGTGCTTGGGCGAGGGGCTTTAACCTCGTAGTTCTACCGCATGTCCGTAATAAAACAGTGGCGGGCGAAGGGCTTTAACACGGTGGGTTTACTGCGATTCGGGGAGTTCAATGGAGCCGCTCCCCCTCGCTCGCGTCAGTGGGAGAGGGGGCGGGGGGGTGAGGGAATCAGTTCTATGCTCTGATTATTGCTCCAAACGGCGGCGCACGGCGGCAGCGTGAGCAGTCAGACCTTCGGCTTCGGCCAAGCGTTGGGCAATCGGGCCTAAGCGTTGTAAGGCTTTTTCATTCAAGCCAATCAACGAAATGACCTTGCGAAAATGGTCAACATTCACAGGCGAGGCATAGCGGGCAGTGCCACCGGTTGGCATAATATGCGATGGCCCAGCCACATAATCGCCCAAAACCTCAAACGAACGCTCGCCGAGGAAAATTCCGCCAGCATTGCGCACTTTGCCCACATATTGCCAAGGATCGTTGACCAATAAACAGAGGTGTTCGGGACCATAGGCATTACTAAGATCCAAGGCCACATCCAACGATGGCACAACCACAATTCCCGAGCGATTCGCCAAGGCTTGAGCCGTGATTTCGGCCCGTTCAAGCTCCTCAAGTTGGCGGGCTACGGCGGCTTGGACTTTTTCGGCCAAGGCTAACGATGGCGTGAGCAAAATCGCCGAAGCCAAGATATCATGCTCTGCTTGGGCCAACAAATCGGCGGCGACCAGCTCGGGGTTGGCATCGGCATCGGCAATGACCATGGTTTCGGTCGGGCCGGGCAAGGCTTCAATATCAACCGTGCCATAGACAGCTTTTTTGGCCAGCACCACAAATAAATTACCAGGGCCAATAATTTTATCCACATGGGGCACGCTGTTGGTACCATAGGCCATGGCCGCAATCGCTTGCGCTCCACCCAACCGAAAAATCCGATTCACCCCGGCAATATCGGCAGCAACCAAGACCAGCGGCGAAATCTCGCCAGTATCGCGCTGTGGCGGCGAACAAACAATAATCTCTCGTACCCCAGCCACTTTGGCCGGAATCACGCCCATCAACAGCGATGAAGGCAAAGGCGCTGTGCCGCCTGGCGCGTAGGCACCAATTCGATCAAGCGGCAGCACAATTTGGCCAAGCGCACCTTCATCAGTCCAATCGACCCAACTTTGGCGGGTTTGCTTACGATGGAAGCGCTCGATTTCGGCGGCTGAAACCCGCAAGGCCTCAATCAACAATGGATCAACGAGCGCATAGGCGGCTTCAATCGCCAAACGATCAACCTCAAATTCAGCTAATGCGACGCCTTCAATCGTGTGGCTCCAGTGCTTCAAGGCTGCATCACCATCGCGCCGCACGCTGGCCAAAATCTGGTCAACTGCTGCAGACGGCGTTGTGCCAGCACCAAACATGCGGTCGAGGCTTTGTTGCAAGCGCTCAGGAATTTCGACCGTATCAAAGGCTACTCGCGCTAATGGCCCTTGTTGCGCCAGCGCAAGATCGGTATAAAGCTTAATTGGCATGATTGCTCCATCTATCCAAGACCAAAGAACTAGCAGCATGCTACCAAATCCAGGCTTGATCGCAAATGCGCAATTCAAGCCAAGCATTGACGGTAGCAAGTTTGGGCTTTTATAATGCCAGCATGGCAATTGCAATTTTAGCAACCAAACTGGCGATTCCCAGTCTCCGTGCCCAAGTCGTTCCTCGAACCCAGCTGATCGATAAACTCCAGCGGGGCTTGCAGCAGCGCATAAGTTTAATTGCTGCACCCGCAGGCTTTGGCAAAACAACCTTGCTAAGCGCATGGCTTCAACAGACGAGCCAGGCCAAAGCATGGCTAACGCTTGATCAGCGTGACAATGATCCTTTGCGCTTTTTAAGTTATTTGGTCGCAGCGCTGCAAACCGTCGAGCCACAGCTTGGTCAAAGTGTACTAGAGGCATTGCAAACAGCGCAGCCAGCGCCCAGCGAGCATTTACTGATTGGCTTACTCAATGAAATTCAGGCTATCAGTCAGCCGTTAATTGTGGTACTTGATGATTATCATGTGATCGAGAACCAAGCTGTTGATGATATGCTCAATTTTTTGCTAGAGCACATGCCAGCAACAATTCACCTTGTGATTGCCACCCGCGAAGATCCCCAAATACCCTTAGCGCGTTTACGAGCACGCGGCCAATTAAACGAACTTCGCGTCGCTGATTTGCGGTTTAGTTTGGCTGAGAGCAGCCAATTTTTGCGCAGCGTGATGGGCTTGCACTTGCCAGATCAAGCGATCGCGACGCTTGAAACCCGCACCGAGGGCTGGATTGCCGGCCTCCAACTCGCAGCGCTCTCACTCCAAGGGCAGGCTGATCCAGCCAGCTTTATTGCAACATTTAGTGGCCAACATCAATTTATCTTGGATTATTTGCTGGAAGAAGTTTTGCAGCACCAAGCACCAGAAATTCAGGCATTTTTGCTGCAAACTGCCATGCTTGAGCGCATGTGTGGGCCGTTGTGCGATGCAGTGCTGAATCAAACCACCAGCCAAGCCATGCTCGAACAGATCGATCAGGCCAATTTATTTATCGTGGCGCTTGATCAACAGCGCTATTGGTATCGCTATCATCAGCTTTTTGGCGATTTATTGCGTCATCGTTTAGCCCAACAGCTAACTCAGTCTCAGCTAGCAGCGCTGCACCAACGGGCTAGCCAATGGTACGAACAGCATGATTTGTTGCTCGAAGCCTTTCAACATGCCACGCAGGCCAACGATTATCAACGGGCAGAGCACTTAATGCAATCGATGCCGCTGCATGCAAATGGGCTGGTATCGGCGATGCTGAATTGGCTGGCCAGCCTGCCCAATCATGTGCTTGATCAACAGCCGTCGTTGTGGGTACGCTATGCGGCAATGTTGCTGGTGATGGGCCAAACCAGCGGGGTTGAGCCAAAACTCCAAGCCGCCGAGCGTGGCCTACAACTACTCGCAGACAACGAGCAAAACCGTGATTTGCTTGGCCAAATCGCCGCCGCCCGTGCAACCGTTGCCCTCACACAATATCAAATTGAGACGATTAGGCAACAAGCTCAACGGGCTTTTGCCTATTTACATCCCCATAATTTGCCATTTCGGGCTACCGCTAATTGGGCGTTGGCCTATGCCTACCAAGTGCGCGGCGAGCGCCAGAACACCAAAATAGCCCTGAGCCAAGCGATCAATTTTAGCCAACAATCGCACGATATTTTCACCACGATTTTGGCCTCAATCGGTATGGGCCAACTCCACGAAAGCAACCTTGAGTTGTATCGGGCAGCTGCAATGTATCGTCATGTGCTGCAATTGGCGGGCGAGCAACCACAGCAAATTATTTACGAAGCCCATCTTGGTTTGGCACGAATTCACTATCAATGGAATGATCTGGCCACAGCGGAGCAGCATGCCCAGCAAAGCTTGCAACTCGCGCTGCAATACGAACAAGCAATCGATCGCTTTATCGTGTGTGAATTGATGTTGGCACAACTAAAACTAGCCCACAACGATTTAGTGGGAGCCAATCGGCTGCTTGAGCAAACTGAACAATTGGCGCGGCAACACAATTTTCAGCAACGCTTTGGCGAAATTGCCTACTGGCGGATTCAATTAATGCTGCGTCAAGCCAAATTCAGCACTGCCAACCAACTTGCCAGCACCTACCAACTACCATTTTGCCAAGCTCAAATCGCCTTGGCTCAAGCCAAACCTGGGCTGGCAATCGCCCTGCTGGAGCCGTTGCAACACCAAGCTCAAACTAACAATTGGCCTGATCAGTTGCTTCAAGCATGGGTTTTATTGGCATTAGCCTACGCCGCCCAAGGCCAAACCGAGCAAGCGCTGAATTGGCTCAAACACGCCATCCTGCTGGCCGAACCCAACCAATTAATCCGCAGTTTGCTTGATCATGGCCCAACAATTCAGCCACTGATGCAGCAAGCAAGCAACAATGGCCTAAATTCAGGTTTGATCGAGCAAGTGCTCGCTGAATTTGCCAGTAGCCAACCTCAAATTCAGCGCCAAATTAGCAAGACCGAGCGTTTGAGCGAGCGCGAAATCGAGGTGCTACAACAGATTGCCACCGGCTCGACCGACCGTGAAATCGCCGAACGCTTGTATCTTTCGATCTACACGGTTAAAGTCCATGCCCGCAATCTGTATGCCAAACTCGAGGTAACCAATCGCACGCAAGCGGTTGCCCGCGCCCGCAGCCTCGGCATCTTACCCCAAACCTAAATCAAACGCATCCCTTGTTGAAGAACTAAGCAAATAATGACCCTCACCCCAACCCCTCTCCCATGGCGCGGGCGAGGGGCTTTTGGTTTGGTGGTTTGGTCAGAATGGGTCGGCAATGCGCGGCTGCTCGCCCGCACCTGCATTCAGTGGCAGCGGGGGCTGCCTTCCAAGATTAGGTTTTAAGATTCCTCGGTACAAACCGAACGATGACTGGTTCATCGTGGGAAGGGTAGTGACCACCAATACTGCTAATCAATGATTGATTTAAAACCTACCCTTAGATGTTCGGGTGAGGCAACATGCGGCATAGCTCGCCGAATAACTCGTTTGAGGTATGACAGGCTGGCGCCCAAACTGTATGCTGCTTGTCAGTCGGGGCACACCGCAAGCCGCCAAGCAGGAATAGATATGTCAAATCAAACCATTACCTATCAAATTCAAATCAAAGGCCAGCTTGATCCAAGTTGGGCTGGGTGGTTCGATGGTTTGGCCATCAGCCAGAACGCTCAAGGCGATACGCTGCTCACCGGAGCAATCGTTGATCAAGCGGCGTTATATCGTGTTTTGCGCAAAATTCGCGATTTAGGCTTGTGTTTGATTGCAGTCCTGCCCTATACCCAACCTCTTAGCATTTCACAAGGAGCACCCATGATCACCAGCAATCGTCGTAGCGCGATCCTGATTGGAATCTTTTTTATTGTGGCGGCCATAACGTCGATTATTGGCTTGCTGCTGTATGCGCCGTTGCTCAATCAAGCCGATTATTTGGTGGCGGGAGCTGCCAATGCCAACCAAATTGTGTTTGGCGCATTGATGGAATTAGGCTTGGTTACCACTGCGATTGGCACAGCCGTTATGCTGTTTCCAATCTTGCGCCAGTATAGCGAACCGATCGCCTTGGCCCACCTATGTTTCCGCTTCTTAGAGGCAGTCGTGATTACAATTGGGATTGTCAGCATGTTGGCATTGTTAAGCATAAGCCGTGAATTTAGTAGCGCCAATGCTCCCGATGAGCAAAGCTATAAAGTCGTAGGCACAGCTCTGATCGCCATCCACGATTGGACATTTATGCTTGGGCCAAATTTCATGCTTGGCCTCAATACGATTATGTATAGTTACATTTTCTATAAAACTCGGCTCATCCCACGGGCAATCGCCAGCTTGGGATTAATCGGCTCAAACTTAATTTTTGTTGCGGCGATCCTAGAAATGTTTGGAATTATCGAGCAACTCTCAACCTGGGGCGCGCTCTTGGCAATTCCGGTTGCACTCACCGAATTGAGTTTAGCAATTTGGTTGCTTGCCAAAGGCTTCAATCACAGCCCTAGTACAGGCAACATCAGCCCAAAGCTCGTCAACAACATCTAAAAGAGCTGTTTTTATAAAGTCAGCGGCAGCAGAAACTCAGGCTATGGTTGCTATAATCATAGCCTAGTTGATATTAAAGGGGTTGCATATGCCGCTTGATAAATATCCGCTCATAGCGATTCATGGCTTCAAATGGCCCAAACGCCCAACTGCCCAGACAACTGGCTATCTACTTGGCGCAGATCAATATGGCCATTGGCTTGGGATTGTTGCTGGCAGCCTATGGCACGCGAGCAATGGCCAGCAGGGTTCGTTTGAGCACTCGTTTGTTAAATTAATCACCCATGATGCCTATTGGTCGGCATGTTTCAATCTCAGTGGCAAGCTAATTGATGTTGATATTGTAATGCCCAACATGTGGAATGATCAGTTGGTTGAGGAAATTGATCTCGAAATTGATTTGCTAAAACTGGATGATGGTCGGCTGGAAATTCGCGATCAAGCCGAATTTGCGGCGGTTTGCCAAACTTGGCCAATGCCGCCAAGCATTGTTGATCAGGTGCATGCCACTACCACTGAAATCTATCAACAACTGCATGATCAGGTCGAACCATTCAAGACTATTGGGCCGCAGCGTTTGGCCTGGTTTTTGCAACAACTTACAACAGAAACAGAAACTGTAGTTCAAAAACTTTAACACTTTCATGGCTAGACAAGGCTGATTGAATACCGTATAATGGCTAACACGTTCACGTGAGCAATCGCGTGGGCGTTTCTTTTGACTGAGAGTCCTCTCGGTTTTTTTTCATTCCATAATCGAGGCAAGTACTATGACCGATAAGCCGTTTTATCTGACTAAAGAGGGTCGCGCAAAACTGGAAGCGGAAATTGAGGAACTCGAAACGACTGGCCGTATGGAAGTTGCCGAGCGGATTCGTCAAGCCAAAGAACTGGGCGATATTTCCGAAAGCGGCGAGTACGAAGATGCCAAAAACAAACAGGCCTTCCTCGAAGGGCGCATCCGCGAAATTCGTAACATCTTGAACAATGCTCAAATGATTGAAGAAGATGGCGACAATCGCGAAGTACGGCTCGGATCATCGGTCACGATTCGCTATGAAGATGGCGAAGAAGAAGAATGGATGATTGTCGGTGCCGCCGAAGCCAGCCCTCGCGATGGTAAAATCTCCAATGAATCGCCAATTGGCAGTTCTTTGATGGGTAAACGCGCCCGCCAAAAAGCCACTGCGAACACCCCCAGCGGTATTATGAAAATGACTGTTATCAAAATTCGCTAGCACATCCCCCACTCAATTCAGTGTGTGAAAGAGCCGAAGGCGCACTGTAGGGTGCGCCTTACGGATTAAACAACCCGTTCTCGGCTATAATAGCCAGCAGGATTCAAGCAGTAAGTCATCCAGCACAGCCATTTTTTTGTTAGCATCATTGTGGGTTGGGCTGGCTCGCTTTACTCTACTATTGAGATGAGTCATGGAATTAAACGATTTACAACAGACGCGTTATGGCAAATTGCAGGCGCTGCAAGCCGCTGGCATCGATCCATATCCAGCGCGCGTGCCTGAACGCAGCCATACATTAACCGCCTTGCGCCAGCAATTCGATCTGCTCGCTGAGGCAGGTACAACCGTCACGATCATGGGTCGCTTGCGCCAACGCCGGGTCATGGGGAAATCAGCCTTTGCCCACTTAACTGATGATCACGGCTCGTTTCAAGTATTCCTGAGCAAAGCCGATGTTGGCGACGAGCCATTCAAACACTTTGTCGATCTGACTGACCTTGGCGATATTATCGCCGTGACTGGTACGCTCTTTACCACCAAAATGGGCGAGCCAAGCGTTCATGTTACCAGTTGGACGATGCTGAGCAAATCGATCACGCCACCACCCGACAAGCGCGAAGGTCAATTTAGCGATCAAGAAGCCCGTCAACGCCAGCGTTATGTTGACTTGGCAGCCAATCCCGAAGTACGCGAAATTTTCCGAATTCGGGCCCGTTTGATTAGCGCCATGCGCCAATATCTTGATCAACGCGACTTTTTAGAAGTTGAAACGCCAGTCTTGCAAGCGATTTATGGCGGCGCTGCGGCTCGGCCATTTACCACCCATCATAATCAATTGCACCAAGATTTGTATATGCGGATCGCCACCGAACTCTATTTGAAGCGCTTGATTGTTGGCGGCTTTGATGGCGTATATGAAATTGGCAAAAACTTCCGCAACGAGGGCGTTGATCGCACCCACAACCCCGAATTCACCATGCTTGAGGTCTATCAAGCCTACGGCGATTACGAATCGATTATGCAATTGACCGAGGGCATGATTCGCTTTGCTGCTGAGCAAATCTTCAACAGCACCAGCATCGAATATCAGGGTCAGCAAATTGAGCTTGGTGGCTCATGGCAGCGCATCACCATGCGCGATGCAATTTTCGCGAAAACTGGGGTTGATATTCGCGAGTGCCGCGAATTTGATACACTATGGGAAGCGATTCGCGAAGCTGGCCTGAAAATCGAGCGCAAGCCAACCTGGGCCAAGCAAGTCGATGAGCTATTCAGTGAATTTGTTGAGCCTGAATTGATTCAGCCAACCTTTATCACCGAATATCCACAGCCGCTTTCGCCCTTGGCCAAGCGCAAAGCCGATGATCCACAGTTCGTTGAGCGCTTTGAGCTGTTTATGCTTGGCGCTGAAATTGCCAATGCCTTCAGCGAATTAAACGATCCCTTCGATCAAGAGCAACGCTTTTTGGAGCAAGGCCGCGATTACGCTGCTGGCGACGACGAAGCGATGCAAATGGACGAAGATTTTCTTGAGGCGCTCCGAGTTGGCATGCCACCAACTGGCGGCTTGGGCATCGGGATTGATCGGCTGTGTCTGTTATTTACCAATCAAACAACCATTCGCGAAGTAATCTTCTTCCCGCATTTGCGCAAGCAGGGCGAGGAGTAACAACGAGTGGTCAGGCATCAGGGGCGAGGGGTTAGCAGCTACGAATGGAAAATTTATAGTTGCGACAAATTAGATAATCGCTAAACTAAACCCTAATCCCTAGCCCTTGACCCCTACTCATAAAGGAACCATCATGCCACGTTCATTAGTCATCGAGCGCGAAAATCTACCGACCGTGGTGCAAGGCTGGCTCGATGCAATCGGCCTTGAGCATCACGATACCGTTGAATTAGTCTTTACCGAGGGCGAGTTGGTTTTGCGTCGGCCACTTAGCCCTGAATTACGGGCTTGGGCCAAGGGCGTTGTCGATGCCTACGATCGCGAATTTCAATCATTAATTGGCTTATAGCGTAAGCAAACCGCAGCTTTGCAGGTGCTTACCCAACAATGAAGTGGCATATGCAGTATTTAAAACGTGAAGATATTTTGGATATTCATGGCTATTTGGTCGAACGCTTTGGTGGTCGGCTTGGCCTCAACAGCCTTGATCGGCTGATTGGCTTGGTTGTTAGCCAAACCCAGACCTGTTTTGGCGAGGAATTGTATCCCGATTTACCAGCCAAAATCGCGGCCCTAAGCTATACATTAATCAAAAATCGCCCATTTCGCTCGGGTAATACCGCAACAGCGCTATTAGTGGCCTTGCGTTTAGCCCAAATCAACGATCAAACAATTGACGATATTGAAGGTTTAACCCATGAACTAGCTGCGGCTGCGCGTTCAGAACGCAGTCAAGAGCAGCTGTTGCAATGGTTCAACGATCATCTCATCCCTGGCGCATTGACTATTCAACCACGCTAGGGTTAATACATTGTTCTTGCCGAGGAGCCACGTTTTTTTTGCATAGAGCTTCACCCACGTTCGCTGCCACGCTCTATGTGCTCACCACGGTTGTGCTCGCATTTGGCTTTTTTTGGATAAGGAGCTTTTGTGGAACGACGCACAGTGCTGATCACAGGGGCTGCTGGTCGCTGGGGACGGCGATTAGCCCGCCAACTGGCTAAATTCCCAATTGTGCGCGTAATCGGGCTTGATATTACGCCACCAGAACGCCCAATCGATGGCGTTGAGTATATTCAGGCCGATTTACGTAACCCATTGCTGGTCGAATTGCTACGCACCGAAAAGGTCGAGGGTATTTTGCACATGGTCTTTACCTCCGGTTTATCCGGTGGTCATGGCCTACTGTCGCTCGAAGATGCCTTTCAAACCAATGTGATGGGCGCAATGGAAGTTTTGGCGGCGGCAAATGCGGCGGAAGTCAAACAGGTGGTTATCAAAAGCACAACCATGCTCTATGGGGCGCATGTCGATAATCCATTATATTTGAATGAACATGCTCCGCTGCGTGGCACTGATGGCAAGCCATTATTACGCCATCGCTATGAAATTGAGCGCTTTATCGCCGATTTTCGCCGTAACCACTCCATGAATATAGCGGTTTTGCGTTTCCCTGGGATCGTCGGAGCCAGCGGTGCATCCTCAACCATGCGCTACCTTGGCCAACCAACCCCGCCAACCTTGCTGGGCTTTGATCCGTTGATCCAAATTGTGCACGAAGCCGATGTAATTGGCTCGCTGCTGCATGCGTTGGTGTCCGAAGCCAATGGGGTTTTCAATGTTGCTGCTGATGGCGTGATGCCGCTGAGCCAAATGATTCGGCGAGTTGGTCGCCAACCGCTACCAATTTTCCACCCCTTGGCCTATGCCGCTGAACGCTTCAGCTTTGTGCGCCATAATCGGCTGGCTAACCAAATTATGCCCTTTGAATTAGATTATTTGCGCTTTCCTTGGGTTGCTGATACTACAGCCATGCGTGGCGAATTGAATTACGAGCCACGCCATAGCGCCGAGGAAGCGCTTGATGCCTTCCGTAGCTCGTTGCGCTTGAAGAGCTTCAGCGATTTATTGCCCAAACCCAAAACCTACGATGGAATTCAAGCCTTTTTGAATCGTCGCCGTCAGGAGGATGAAGCATGAGCGATCAACCCAAAAAACGTGGCCGTCGCGCTGCTGGCGCTGCTGACGAAGCCGAACAAACGATTCCGATCGTTGATGCTAGCGCGGCTGAAACAACCGCCGAAGCCTCACCTGCGGATGAATATCCCGTTGCGCCAGAAACCCCAATTGAGGTAATCAACCTTGAGGGCGATTTGCGCCGCAGTAGCCAAACCCGCATCGATTCGTTGCTCTTGGCCTTAGAATCGGAAATTCGGGCGCTACCACCCTCGGAAGACGAACGCGAAGGCGCAATCGCCGAAGTCATTCATTTGATTCGCGAATCGTTGACCCGCTGGCCCAAAAAAGTGATCGAAATGGCGGTCACCACGCTTAAAGCCAATATCAACAGCGATTATCTTGATGCCGATTTCTGGAAAGGCATCGGCTTAGTGCTGCGCTATCAGCTCGATGCCAATGCCGATATGGTCAAACGGCGCTGGCGTGGCGATTACGCGGTTGATGAATTTGGGCTGGATTATGAATTGCTCGATTTGGCCAAGCCGCTCTTGTTGTTTATGTACAAGAAATATTGGCGGGTCGAAGCAATTGGCCTCGAAAATGTGCCCGATTCAGGCCGCGCCTTGTTGGTCTGCAACCACTCTGGCGTGCTGCCATGGGATGGGGCAATGGTCGGCTCGGCGCTAAATTTTGAACATGACGCTGGCCGGGTGTTGCGCAACTTGCACCTGAGTTGGTTTTCGTCACTGCCATTTATCTCGCCATTGCTCAGCCGTTTGGGCCAAGTGCAAGCCTTGCCAGCCAATGCCGAAGCGCTGCTTGAGCGCGATGAATTAGTTGGGGTTTTTCCAGAAGGCTTGAAGGGTGTTGGCAAACTCTACAAAGATCGCTATCGCTTGGCGCGGTTTGGGCGGGGCGGCTTTGTCAAAGTTGCGGTCAAAACTGGTGCGCCGATCATTCCGGTCTCAATTATCGGCGGCGAGGAAATTCACCCGCACTTGCATAATGCCAAGTCGTTTGCCAAACTCTTGGGCTTTCCCTATTTCCCAATTACCCCCACATTTCCATGGCTCGGCCCATTGGGCTTGATTCCCTTGCCCAGCAAATGGACAATCGTGTTTGGCGAGCCAATCGACACCGAGCAATATGGATCAAAGGGCGCAGAAGACCCCTTGTTGATCTCGCAATTGACCGAGCAAGTGCGCACCACAATTCAAAATACCTTGCTTGATCGGCTCAAAGATCGCTCGAATATTTTTGTTTAGGCTCGGTTGAAATGACAAGCCCTGTGTGAAAGCAGGGCTTGATTCATTTAAGGCTATAACTGCGGACATGGGCTATCAGAGGAAGAATCACGTTGCCAGCTGGATCTGTCATTTTCCACAAAATAGTTATAATTCCAAGTGCATGGCGTGGTTGGAAATCTCCAGAGCATTAATACCGAAGCCATATCTACATTAATTCGAGGATCACGATTAAGCTGGCTCAGGATGGTATTAAAAATCTTACTTTGTTGCTGCAGAAAAGTATAATCAGATTCGTCCGACACTCTGATATCTAAGGTATAGGCCAGCGAATGAAGCTGATAAAAGCAAGTTGTGCCATTAATCAACGCTATTGCGTTTGCTATAACGGGAATATCCGAAACTTCAAAAGCTGCGGTAATCAAGGCTTCTTGACCTTTCTGCAAACGCCAATGAAGCAAGTTTGGCGTTTGATTACAATGATAGATTGAGGTGTTATCTGGCCGTGGAATAGCTGATTCAACCACCTCAGTATGTGTGCAGAGATCTGAAAGTAGCAAAGCTGATGGTACAACAAAGTGCTCAGCAGATATCGGATACCAAACACTTTCGCCATCATGGCTCACATAATCATAGCCCCATGAACAACCGTGATCAGCAAATCTCCAAGTAATCACGATAGACGTTAATGGAGCATCAAAAGGCCACTGCTGCTTTAATTCAAGCACTAGGGTTTGAATCGTATGCGCCATTTGCTCTAGTGTAGCTCGTTCAGCTTGCTCAAGCACATCAAGTGTGAAATGATAATTAATTTCCTCAAGTTGATATTCACAACTGGTACCAGTCAATGCTACCATCGTAAGCACTTCGCCGCTTAATCCAGTTTGCTTAAACGCTGCTTGAAGCAAGGCTTCTTCGTCTAATTGCAACGTTTGGTCTGTCCATTCAATGATTCCACACTCATCATGTACAAGTGTTTGAGTACGTTCGGGGATTTGGGTTGGCACTGGGGTTAATTCGTTTGATTGCACTGATGGTTCTAGTACTGGCTGAGGGGTTGGTGCTACCGAGCGGCCACAGGCAGCCAGTAACACCAATATCAAGCTGAATCGGCTTAGGCGCATAAACCAGTGTAGCATAACAGCTCCTTCAATCACCAATCAATTAATCATTATGCAAGCAGTTTAGCGCGGTCAAATGGATGTAAACTGGCCCATTCATATCCCATCAAGTCCATTTAGCATCCAAATAACGCTTGCTCATTCCAATGATTGAAGCCTAAGCACAGCTTTAGACCTAAACAATTAGGCTCGATTTTGCATACAATTGATCATGGTAAGCCTTTTTTGGAGCAGACAACCATGGATCAAGCAGATCAACCAGCACTAGTTTTTGAGCGCCCAGCCTTGCGCAAGCTTTTTCGCAAAGCCGAGAATTACGAATTACCGCTCGATATTACGCTCTCGCAGCATGGCTTTTATCATTGGCTGGCTGAACGTACCAATCGGGTTTATTTGGTCTGGCACGATGGCAGCCAAGCCCGGGGGATTGTGTTCAATATGTCGGCGCACGCTGGCAAGCCATTTCGCCAACGCCAATGCGATTTATGCAGCCAATTCGTCGAAGTTGGCGATATGATTTCGGTGCGTAGCCTCAGAGGTCGCCAAGATGGCGAATATCAAGCTACCTACAGCTATATTTGCGCCGATCTTGAAGAATGTCGGGGGTTTGCGATTCCTGCCAGCCAGCTGAGCCATTTTATCAACAAACATCGACCCAAAGCCTAACGCTCATGGATAAAACTGCGAACCATGGCGCTAATCAAGGGGATAACTTGGCGGCCAAACACGGCTGGCGATTGGGTTCGGGCGCGCGTTTTCCATTCTTGCGCCGCCCCATATAACGACCAACTAACCAAGGCTGCGCTCAGTTCAAGCGGCTGATAGCGCAGCACTTGGGCCGGTATATGCTGGCCAAACCATGCTTGAATCTGCTTACAAACTTGGGCCTTTATTTGCACTTCAATCACTGCCTCAAAGGTCGAAAAGGTATCTTGGCACTCCGAGCCATTAAACATTGTCAGCTGATCAGTAATCGCCAAAAACAGCCGCTCTAAATAAATCTCTGGGTCATCAAGCGGCCCGACCAGCCAGCGTTGCAGAGTAGCGGCAAAACTAATCGCCATAATTGCATCTAAGAGCGCATGTTTATCGGGGAAATGGGCATAAAAGGTTGCGCGATTCACTCCGGCTTGGCGCGCAATATCGCGGACGGTAATCTCATCAAACGATTTTGCCTGCATAAGCTGATTAAAGCATCGATTAAGCGTTCGCGCGTGCGGGTAATGCGTGGGTCGATTGAAACATTAACACTAATCAAAGCGCTTCCTAATTTTGCAACTAAACAACACTTGTAGCTTTTTGTTGGTTGACGCAGGATTTTTAGCCATCTATCATACACATGTTGTTTAGAAAATTGATGGATTGCAATCATGGTTGCAGCACAAAAGCTTATGGGATGGTAGCACGGCCATGATTCCCAAGCAAGCCACAATTAGCTAGCCACAATCATTTAGTTTGTTGTGTCAGTTACAGAAGGAGTGTTCAATGACCACACCACGGATCGCGATCATCATTAGCAGTACTCGTCAAGCTCGCTTGGGCGAAAAAGTTGCTCAATGGGTGTTGGAGCATTCGAAAGAACACACTGATTTAGCCTTTGAACTTGTGGATTTGCGTGAAGTGAATCTGCCATTTTTCGATGAAGTTGCCTCGAATGCATGGGCACCTTCAACCAGCGAAGCTGCTCAAGCTTGGCAAAAAACCGTCGCTAGCTTCGATGGCTTTATTTTCGTTACCGCCGAATATAACCATAGCATCACCGCTGCCTTGAAAAACGCGCTTGACTATGCCTCACCTGAATGGAATAAAAAGCCTGCTGCTGCTGTTGGGTACGGCGGCGTTGGCGGCGCTCGCGCCGTCGAGCATCTACGCGGTATTGCGGTTGAGTTGCAAATGGCTCCTACCCGCACCGCAGTTCATATTGGCGGAGCCGATTTCTTTGGAATTTGGCAACAAGGTGTGGCGCTCAATGATCTTCCTCACCTCTTGCCAACCCTCACAACTTTGTTTGAAGAATTAGCTTGGTGGACAAAAGCGCTCAAAACCGCCCGCGAACAAGCATAATTAACTCGCTAGCGCTGGTAGAATGATAGCTATTTCACCAGCGCTAGTTTGCTGATTCATGCGCGAGGAATTGCGATGCAGACTGAATCATTGAGCATGACAATTGAGCAGCTCTATCAGACTTTTGCCCACTATTCAATTCCTAATTACCCAACTGGCTGCCCTTGCTGCACGTCGCCTGACGCTCACTATCGGCTGCTGGCCAAGCCTTTGCGCCAATTAAGCGCAGCTGATTTATGGCCCTACAGTATGCGGGCACTCACCACATGGGGCGATGATCAGCAATTTCGTGCGCTCTTGCCACGATTATTCGAGCTGCTTGCGGCTAACCCAAGCTGTTTTTTAATCGAAAACGTGTTCGGTAAATTAGCCTATGCCGAGTGGCAAACCTGGCCCGCCAATCAACAAGCGCCAATTCAGCACTATTTCAGCAGATTATGGCAGCAATCGCTCGCCGATGCCGACTATCCCCTAAGCGCACTGCTGGCTGCGCTGGCCCGAACTGGGCTTGATCTGGCCCCATTCCTCGCCTATTGGGATGCGCAGCTGAGCACACTCAGCGGATTACACCATTATGCCGAATTGATTGCGGAGCAGATGCCGAGCATTATTGGCCAAAACCGCTTACACCATTTTTGGAGCAGCCCATCAAGTGCAACCACCAGCCTACTGGCATGGTTGCAAAATCCTGCTCGCCGTCAATCCTTCTATACAACTTTTGCCGATAGCCACGATGATCAAGTTATTGAGCTGCTGGCCAGTATTCTACAATGGGACGATCTGCTGCCTGATGGAGAATCCACACCGTTAAATCCTGATCCGGCTTAACCCAAGCATAAGGAAATCGTTAATGTCAGCATTCACCATTGCATTGTTGTGGACTGATTTCAGTCTCAATTAATCGTCAAATTTCATTAATAAATCTAAAGAAATTAAGTATATTTTAATAAACATGCCATGCTACGATGAACAAGCCAGCGCGGGATCGGTTACTCAGTATTTTTGTTCTTGCTTGGGATCGATTCCAAATTTAGCCAACTGGCAAAAATTCGTTAACGCTGTTTTTAGGAGTAACCGATTATGGTAAGTTCAAAGCGAGCATGGCGCTTGTTAATCATTATAGTATTGATGGCGCTAGGTTGGGTTCACAACCAAAAACCAGTTCAAGCCCAAACCAGTAGCGCATGTTCCATTAGTTATACGATCGTTGGTCAATGGCAAGGTGGTTTTCAGGGCGATATCGCCATTCGCAACACGAGCACCAGCCCGATCAATACTTGGACATTAACTTGGAATTTCAATAATCAAGTTCTTTCGCAATTATGGGGCGGCAATTATAACCAAACTGGCAATGCCGTCAGCGTCAGCAATGTAACTTGGAATAGTACAATTGCCAGTAATGCTAGCGTCAATCTTGGTTTTATCGCTAGTTGGACTAATAGCAATCCAATTCCAAGCAATTTTCAAATCAACGGCATCGCTTGTAATGGCGGAATTACACCAACCGCGACAACGATTGCGCCAACAGCAACCCGCACACCTGCGCCAACCGCGACAACGATTGCGCCAACAGCAACCCGCACGCCTGCGCCAACCGCGACAACGATTGCGCCAACGGCAACCCGCACGCCTGCACCAACTGGCTGGAATCCGCCGAGCAACTTGGTCACGCCGTTGAACGAAGTTTGGCAGCACGTCGAATCAACCTATGGCAATTTGTATGGATTTCGCAATTATGGCTGGGATCAAGTGATTGCGGGCAATGGCTCGATTAATTATTGTGTGCGCTGGGATTCTGACGCGCCGGTTTCAGCTACATTGCGCGATCAAATTCATGCCTCGCTCGCTCGCCAATTCAAAAAATGGATGGATGCGATGCTTGATAATGGTCAAGGTAGCAACGGCTGGCCTTATACCAATGTCAATGTTAAAGTTGTTGGTTGGGCCGTGCGAGATCGCAGCACTTTGCAATGGAGTGACAATTCAGTTGATATTTATGTCAACAATATCGCTGAAAACGCACCCCAATGTGCTCCGCCATGTGGTCGCTTCTTCAACCAAGATGGCGATTATTCCGATTGTCCTGGTGGCATCGAGCATCACTACGATATGTCGCTTTGGCTAACCAAGGGCATGGCTGGTGGGGCTGGTGGCGATTGGGGTCAGCGCGTTGGCAGCGAATATTTTGTCAATGCCCTCAACAGCGAGAATATCCACATCTTTCTGCATGAAGTTGGGCATACGTTTGGGCTTGACGATTTTTACGATTGGACTCCAACAGGCATCAACAGTTTTATTATGAATGCAGGCAGTGCTAGCCAAATTACCGAGTTTGATAAATGGATGTTACGCGATTTCTGG
Organism: uncultured Chloroflexia bacterium; assembly: GCA_963767035.1. Taxonomy (GTDB): domain Bacteria; phylum Chloroflexota; class Chloroflexia; order Chloroflexales; family Herpetosiphonaceae; genus Herpetosiphon. The sequence continues at coordinate 1,257,800 of CAVYBW010000001.1, forward strand.
CGACATCTCAAGAGTCGCTACGGCTACTAAATCGGTGGTATAACCCAAGCAACGGCCAGCCAAGTGCTGGTCGTTACTATTTTAGCGCTTGACAAGTTGCGAACACTGTATATACTGTGTATATGAACATACACAGTGATTTAGTAATTTCACGAACTGATGGTCGCCCGATGTATTTGCAAATTATCGAGCAAATCAAACAACGGATTGCGATTGGCGATTGGCCTGCAGGTAGTGAAATTCCCTCAATTCGTCAGCTAGCAATTGATCTGCGGATTAGCGTGATTACCGTCAAGCGAGCCTATTTTGAGCTAGAACATGAGGGAATTATCGTGACGCAGCATGGCAAAGGCTCGTTTGTTGCCACCAATACTCAGCTTAGTCGCCAATTATGGGAGGATGAATTGAATTCGTATCTTGAGCATGTAGCGCGTTTAGCAGCATTATTGGGCTTATCAAATGAGCAATTAATTCAGCGTTTGCATGCTGCGGCAGCGCAACAACAACAGGAGCTTTTATGAATAGCTATGCCGTTGAGCTACGCAATGTTGGCAAAGATTATAAATATTTTAGCCTGAAAGATATTTCGTTAAGCCTGCCAACCGGCAGTATTACCGGATTTATTGGCGTGAACGGTGCAGGAAAATCGACCACGATTCGCATTTTATTAGGCTTGGTGCATCAAGATCGTGGCTCGGTGCAGGTATTAGGCCAAGCAATGCCAGCGCAACAAGTGCTTGCCAAACGCGAAATTGGCTATGTTTCCGAAGATATGCGGCTGTATCCCAAGGCCAGCTTGGCTTGGCATATGCAATTTATTCAATCGATCTATCCCAATTGGGATCAAGCCTATGCTGAGCAATTGCTCAAGCGCTTCGATCTACGGGCTGAGCAGAAGATTAAGGGTTTATCGCATGGCCAACGGGTTAAAGCGACGTTATTGTTAGCGCTGGCGCATCGCCCGAAGCTTTTAGTGCTTGATGAACCGACGACTGGGCTTGATCCAGTGGCGCGGCAAGAAGTGCTAGCAGCGTTAATCGAAGTTTTGGCCGATGAACAACGCACAATTTTATTCTCATCGCATAATACCCTTGATGTTGAACAAATTTCCGATCAAGTAGTCTTTATCGACCAAGGATCAATAATTGAAGCTACACCCAAAGAAGATTTGCTTGATGCTTGGCAGCGTTTGCGGGTGCGGGTTGCCATTGAGCAATCAATTACGCATTTACCCAATATCGTTCAACACCAAGGTCATGGTCAACTTCAAACGCTTATTACCAATCGTTATAGCCCAACATTGCAACAAATCTACCAACAAGCAGGCTTAGAAATTCAGGCTGTTGAAGCGTTGACCCTCGAAGAAATTTTCGTTGCTTCAATTCAAGCACGCCGCGAAGGGAAAATCGTATGAATTCGATGATTAAACAATTAGTGCTCAAAGATTGGCAAATTAATCGTAATATTATGGCGATTTATATTGTTGCGATGTTAATTGCTAATTTGATGTTGCTTGCTGATTCCGAACAGATTGTTTTCGGTTTTGGGGTAATTTTCACCCTAACGATTTTATTTATCTTGTGTATTCATCTAACAACCAGCAATGTGATTAGCGAATATAGCCAAAAAACCTTGACATTTATTATGAGTTTGCCAGTTTCGGCCCGCCACTATGCGGTAGCAAAAATCCTTGCCAACCTTTCGATGTTTTTAGTGCCTTGGCTCATGGCGCTGATTGGTAGTTGGCTAATTATTCTCAGTCGCTCCAGCATTCCCAATGGTTTAGCGGCGGTAACCACGTTGGCATTGGTAGAAATTTTATTGAGCTATTGCTTAATTATGATGATGGGGATTGTGACTGAATCGCAGCATGGCGCAATTGGAGCCATGGCAATCGCAAATTTGGGCTTTCAAGCCTTTTTGTGGGGCATGCTCAAAATTCCAGCAATTGCCCAACATCAAGCGAGCGATAGCCTTGCTTGGAATAGCACTGAATTGAGCATTTTGGCAATTCAGTTGGTTGTTATTGGCGGCTTATTAGGTGCAACGCTTTTAATTCAACAACGCAAAACCAATTTTATCTAAGCGAACTAGACTTTTGATTATTGATAGCGCTGCAAGGTGGCATAGGCCACGCCACTTTGCAAATTACCACGCACAATCAAATCGTTGAGATTCACGCCCAAGCCAACTAAGGTTTGGGCAACTTCTGGTCGAATGCCAGTTAAAATAACCTGGCCGCCCAGCAAGCGCACCGATTGCGCCGCTTGAATTAGCACATGCGCCACTTGGGTATCGACAATTGGCACGCCAGTAATATCCAAAATTGCAAAGCGCGTATGCAATTCGCTAATGCCATGCAGCAACGTTTCCATCATCTGCTGCGCCCGCCGCGTATCAACCGCCCCAATCAGCGGCATAATCACCACACTATCAGTAATTGGAATTAACGGGGTTGAAATATCGGCCAAGGCTTCCTGTTGGCTGTTGATAATTGATTGTTGCTCAAGCATATGGCGTTGGGCTTCGAGCACCTGCTTTTGCTCGGTAATATCGGCAACTTTGATACACAAAATATCGCTGCTCAAGGGAATAGCGGTCAGGCGAGCAATGCGTTCGCCAATCTCTGGCACTTTTACAACCAACTCATTCAGATGCAAATTTTCGCCAGAATTCAAAGCATGGTGATACCGTTCAAAGATCGGTCGCGGAATATCGGGGAAAATATCCTTGAGCAATTTGCCAACATGCAAGCGCATATCAATCGGGGCATTGGGCATCAAGCCATTGGTAAAAATCAAACGCAGTGAGGTAGGATCATCAACATCTTCACGTTGCAACAAATCGATGCCAATTGGCAAATGGTTGACTAGTTTTTCAAATAATGCAGCTTGCTGTTGAACGTGGGCCAATTGGGCTTGTAATTCGGCAATTTGAGCCTTGAGATCGGCGGTATCTGATGCTGAATTGCTCATGGCAACGCTCCATAGTTGATGCGAAGTAGTTCAACGCTTACGACGATGCAGCGAATAAAGGTCTGATTATAGCGAAATCATTCAGATGTGTATTGTATGTCACGCTTGGGCTTAAGCATAGCATGATTTTGCCCAAAATCAGCGATAATGCCAGTAATCAGGCATTGGCAAATTCCGAGCACAAACCAAAGTGTGCTTCAATGGGAGTGTTGGTATGAAACGGGGAGTTCTCTACGCTGCTGGGGCTTATGCATGTTGGGGATTTTTCCCGCTCTACTGGAAGTTGCTGAGCAGCGTTCCAGCGTTGGAAATTTTAGCTCATCGCATGGCGTGGTCGTTAGTGTTTGTTGGTTTGTTGGTGCTGGTGCGTGGCGAGATGCGGCAATTTTTGCAGGTGCTGCGCAATCGGCGCACCGTCTTGATCTATGCTACCAGTGCTTTTTTGCTAGGCATCAACTGGTATGTATATATTTGGGCGGTCAATGCCGACCATGTTGTCGAAAGTAGCCTTGGCTATTTTATCAACCCATTGGTGAATGTGGCCTTGGGCATGCTGTTTTTAGGCGAACGCGTGCGGCGCTGGCAGGCGATCGCAATTGGTTTGGCTACCATTGGCGTGCTTTATCTGACCGTGGCCTTGGGTGTCTTGCCATGGATCGCCTTGATATTAGCCTTTAGCTTTGGGATTTATGGCCTGATTCGCAAAACCGCCGCCTTAGATTCATTGCAAGGCCTCGCATTAGAAACCGTGGTCTTTTTTGGGCCAGCGGCGGGCTATTTGCTATGGATGGAAACTCAAGGCAAAGCTGCATTTGCGCATCAATCGTGGACGGTGACGTTTATGTTGGCCGGCGCAGGCATCGTTACGGCGGTTCCATTGCTGTTGTTTGCTGCTGGGGCGCGGCAAATTCCCATGACGACCTTGGGATTATTGCAATATATCAACCCAACGATGCAATTTAGCCTTGGGGTGCTGCTGTATCATGAGCCAATTTCTGGCGCAAAACTGCTTGGTTTTGCAATTATCTGGATTGCGCTAGCCCTGTATAGTCTTGAAAGTTCTGTTAATCGCGGCCAAGTTGCCAAACCAATTGAGGCCAGCGGACAAGTTAACCAAGGCAGCGATCAAGTTGCCATGCTTCCGTGCATATAAGGGGGTTGTATCCATTTATTGGCATCAGCATGTTTAGTGGTCGCCACCCTTCCGTGCCTCTGTTGGAGGGAGACGCAGGGGGTTTTCATCCCCTGCACCCCCGAATATTTGCGCTGTGGATTATTGTTGTGATGCTACTTCCCACCCGTTGTGGTCATTGGGGCTCCTCGTCGCTGATCCCTGATCGCTCGTTCACCACCCTTCCCGTCCCTCCGCTGGAGGGAGACGCAGGGGGTTTTCATCCCCCTGCACCCCCGAATATTCGTTGGGTGGAATATGCTGCTGTTGCAATAACCCATTGTGGTCGTTGATTATAGTTTGCTATGCTAGTCGCTAGCCCCTGACTACTAGCCCCTCGTTGCCAAGCTTCGTGACCTTCGCGGTTCCATCTCACTGATCCCTAAATACTGACCCCGAGTCCCTTTGCAAATCAAAACCCCATATGGTTGTTGAAAATACAGGCTTGGCCTATACTAAATCAAGGGATCGATTTAGTGTGAGGTCTACCAGATGAGTGTTGATGCCGCCTTGGCATGGGTCAACGACCGCCATGACGATCTGTTGGCGCGGTTTAGCGAATTGCTGCGAATTCCTTCAGTCAGCACCGACCCTGCCTATGCCGCCGATGTCCAGCGTTGTGCCAATTGGCTGGTTGCCGATCTACAACGGATTGGCTTTGCTGATTGTCGTGCCATTGCAACCGCTGGGCATCCAGTAGTCTATGGCGAGTGGCTCAAGGCTGGGCCAAATGCGCCAACGATTTTGGTCTATGCCCATTATGATGTTCAGCCAGTCGAGCCACTTGAATTATGGGAAACGCCGCCATTCGAGCCGCGTCTACATGATGGCCGACTCTATGCCCGTGGCGCAATTGACGATAAATGTGGCGCGTTTGCCAATCTGATCGCCTTTGAGGCGCTGCTTGAAACGGCTGGCACACTGCCAGTTAATATCAAGGTGATTTTCGAGGGCGAAGAAGAAACTGGCTCGCCAGCGATGGAGCCATTTGTCCGCGAGTATAAAGATTTGCTGGCAGCGGATTTGATGTTGATTTGCGATGGCGGCTCGATGCCCGACCAACCCTTAATGTTCTACACCGCACGCGGCATTATCGGGGCCGAAGTCAAGGTCACAGGGCCAAGTCATGATTTGCATTCAGGTTTGGTTGGCGGAGCGGTGCAAAACCCAATTCATGTCGTTGGCACAATCATCGCCGCATTGCACGACCAAACTGGGCGGATTCAAATTCCTGGCTTTTATGCCGATGTGCAAACACCATCGGCTACCGAGCAGGTCTTGATGGCAGCCCAAGAACAAGATTTTTTTGAAATGCTCAAAAACGAAACTGGCCGCGAAAAATTTTGGGCCAATGAACTTGGCTCGTTGGTTGCCCGCACCACAGCCTTACCAACCTGCGACGTTAATGGTATTTGGGGTGGCTATCAAGGCGCAGGCACCAAAACAATCATTCCTGCTGAGGCTGGCTTCAAAGTAACCATGCGGCTGGTTGCTGATCAAGATCCGCATGGCATTCTGGAAGCATTTAGCCAATTTGTCCAAAGCTTCGCCACTGAAACGGCTGAGATTAATGTGACCAAGGGGCCAGCCAGCTATCCAGTCAATTTGCTCTACGATGGGCCAGTGATTGAAGCTCTGCAAGGGGCATTTGAAGCAACATGGGGGAAGCCCGCAACGCTCTATCGCCAAGGTGGATCGGTGCCAATTATGGGCATGTTTCAACGCGAACTAGGCATCAGTTTGGCAACGCTTGGCTTTGGCACCGGCGATAATGGCCATGCACCCAACGAATATTTGCTGGTTGATGAATTCTTTCGTGGAGTAGCCACGGCTATCCATTTCTACAACCGCATGGGCCAACAATAAAGCGGAGATTGCGTTTCCTCATCCCCCAACCCCTCGCCCACTGAATGCGGGCGAGGGGGAGTTGGCGTGCAGTGCCCACGAATCACAGCAAAACCACCTTATGAAACACATCTACCATTACAGCTTCATCCCTCATCTCTCATCCTTCATCCTTCTGATTTCTAGCTTTTGACTTTTGGCTTTCGATTTCTGATAATAGCGCTACCCATAGAATGTCAAGGAGGACAGGATGCTTCACGGAAAAGTTGCAATTGTAACGGGCGGAGCGATTGGCATCGGGGCTGCCACGGCCCAACTATTAGCCAAGCAAGGGGCGACGGTGATTATTGGCGATATCAATGAGCAAGCCGGATTGCAAACCGTCGAACAGATTGGGAATGAAACAGGCCAAGCGTATTTTCGCCATTGCGATGTGCGCAACGAAGCTGATATTCAAGCCTTGGTGCAATTTGCACTCGAACACGGTGGCTTGGATATTATGATCAACAATGCTGGGATTGGTGGCCAACCAGCGCCATTGCACCTGACCGAAAATCACAATTGGCAGCGGGTGCTTGAAATCGACTTGACTGGGGTATTTTGGGGCCAAAAATATGCCAGCCAAGCCATGCTCGCTGGTGGCAAAGGCGGTGCAATTGTCAATGTGGCTTCGATTGCGGGCGTGGCTGGCTCGCCCAACCTTGGGCCATATGGGGTTGCCAAAGCTGGTGTGATTCAGATGAGCAAAACTGGCGCGATTGAGCTAGCACCTGCTGGCATTCGGATTAACGCAGTTTGCCCAGGCTGGACGGAAACCGCCATTTTAGAAAACTTTGAGCCAAGCATCCAGGAACGGCTGATTCGCTCGATTCCGCTCAAACGCATGGGCACGCCCCACGAAATTGCCGAATTGATTGTCTTTTTGGCCTCGCCTGCGGCTAGTTTTATCACCGGTGCCGAGTATATTATTGATGGCGGCATTACCAGTATGTAGTTTGTTTGTAGAAAAAGAGGCCTGTGTGAGTGCATATAGCATTGAACGGCAGCTTGATAATGGCATCGAACGAATCATCTACACCCCAACCCAACAACGCTACCAGACCCCAATATTAATGGGTAATGGCATGTGGCATGGTGCTTGGTGTTGGCAACCATGGCAAGAATTGCTAGCCGAATGGGGCTGGCAAAGCATTGCATTTAGCCTCCCTGGCCATGGTCAATCGCCTGCGCGCCGCGCCTATCGTTTGAATACGCTCGGCTATTATTACCGCACGCTCAAAGCCGAAATCGAACGCTTGCCAACCAAACCAATCTACATGGGCCACAGTATGGGTGGCGCGTTGGGTCAATGGCATTTAGCCAAAGGCGGCGATGATCTACCCGGCCATGGTCTTGGTAGCGCCATGGTTGAGTCATAGTATGGGGCCGACTCTCGCTAACAGTCAAAAACTCGACCCGTGGGGAATGGTCTTATGCGGGCTGTCGTTTTCAGCAACTCCAACCATTCGCTCGCCCAAACGCACGGCCTTTTGGTTGCTCAGCGAGAACGCGATTATCAAGCCCAAGCAATTGCATAGCCAACTTGCGCCCGAATCGGCCTTGGTCTTGATGCAATATCGCTGGCCATTTTGGCGACCAGCCAAACAGGTCAAAACGCCGCTCTTATGGCTAGCAGCCGAACACGATCGCTGTATTCCCGAAGAGCACTCGCGGCCTTCAGCTGCTCATTACAACGCCGAATATTGGGTCATTCCCAAGGCCAATCACGATTTAATGTTCGAGGCCTCGTATCGTGAAACCGCCGAGTTAATCAATAATTGGTTGCAATCGATCATTACAGGAAACGAGCATGCTCAAGATTCAAATTGACAATTTCAAACAAGCACAAGCTAAAATCGACCAATTAGGCGAATTATTAAGCGATAGCGTGGCTCAAGGCGCATCAATTGGCTTTTTGCCGCCACTCAGCCAAGCCGATGCGAACACGTATTGGCAAGCTATCATCAGCGATCTCGAAGCTGAGCAGCGGGTTTTATTGGTAGCATTGCACGATGATCAAATCGTTGGTAGTGTTCAGCTTGAGCTGCCAAGCAAAGCCAATGCCAGCCATCGGGCCGAAGTACAAAAATTGTTGGTGCATTCGCAATTTCAACGCCGTGGCATTGCCCAACAATTAATGCAGCAGCTTGAGATTATTGCCCAAACTCAAGGCCGTTGGTTATTGGTGCTTGATACGCGTCAAGGCGATAAGGCCGAGTCGCTCTATCGCAAGCTGGGCTATCGCGAGGCTGGCGCGATTCCCAACTTTGCCCGCAGCGCCGATGGCGCAACCCATGCAACAATCTTTTTCTACCGCGAGCTAGATCATTGATTTTAGTCTGTTTCGCCACCCTTCCGTACCTCCGCCGAAGGGAAACGCAGGGGGCTTTAATCTCCCTGCACCCCCGCAAGGACAATTTGTGACGACTAAGGAATGTTTGAAGTATCCACAATCCTGAGCGGAATTTGGTGCAGCAAATCAGTAAGAATCTTCTATAATAAAATTACGCGCATGCTTCATCCTCGCCACCTACTCAGTCCATAATCAAAAGAGGGCATTCTTGCTCGGTGTGAAGGAGTTTCTATGCAACGGAGCGTTTGGTATCGATTCATTATTCTGTTGATAGGATTAAGTGCTTGTGGCGCAACGCCTGCCCAACACCCCACCACTACGAGTGTTCCCGATGAAACTCCCGCCATTCTCGCCGCCGCAGTTACCCTTGAAGCCCGCAATTATCCTTTATTGACTGCCTACCAGCAAGCTGTCGATGCTGCATTAACCGCCAAACCACCAGTCTTGACGCTGAGCAGCCTTGATTCGCAACAAGCGATGGCCCAAATCGTTGCGCTCAACGAGCCAAAATTACAAAGTCAATTTGTTGAGCAGACTGGTATTCCATTTCGCAATGAAGTGTTTGGAGTTGTGCCAGTTCGCGAAAGCGACATCATCGAGGCAACCACTCAATGTTTGCAAGTCAGCTGTTATCGGGTTGAGGTCTACAATTTTGCGCTCAATCTGACGCTGGCGATTACGGTCGATATTTCCAACCAAAAAGTGATTGTCGTCGAGCGCCTCGCCAATAGCCAACCAGATATTCCTGAGCACTTGACTGCGGTGGCTCGCGAAATTGCCAGCAATGCCGCCGAAGTTGAGCAAGCGCTTGGCTACAAACCAACGTCCGATCAAGCAGTCATGGCCAACACCAAAACTTCGTTAAATGCAACTCGCTGCGAGCGCTCAGTTCACTTGTGTGTTGCCCCAACCTTTGTTGACGGTGAGCGAGCATTGTGGGCAATTGTCGATTTGACCGATACCCGTTTGGTCGGTGTGCGCTGGACGAATGTTGGGGCAACTGGGCCGGCGGTCACCGAAAAAGGCATGCAAAATGAAGCTGTCCTGAAATATTGCGATCACACTACGCGGCTAGAGCGCGATGGCTGGGCCTTTGATTATATGCTCACTTCATCCGATGGCCTGCGTATTTCCGATGTCAGCTATCAAGGCAAACCGCTGTTCAAAAGCGCCAAATTGGTCGATTGGCATGTGAGTTATAGCGAACGCGATGGCTTTGGTTACAGCGATGCGGTTGGCTGTCCCTATTTTTCGCAAGCCGCAGTAATTGCCGTCGAGCCGCCGATGATCGGCGAAATTCGCGAGAATGATCAGCTGGTTGGCTTTCAACTGGTGCAGGAATTTTGATCGGAACTCTGGCCTGAGCCATGTAATTATTATTATGAGCAAGCCTTCCACTTCTATTTTGATGGGAGTTTTCGGCCAGCAATTGCGAGCGTTGGCCGTGGTTGCGGCGATGACGGCACCTATCGGCCTGTCACGCGGATTAGCCTAGCCGATACTGGGGTGATTAGCGCTTGGGATGGCACGCAATGGCAAGCCTGGGAAACTGAACAATGGCAGGGAGCAGACAGCCGTAAAATTCACCCTGAAGGCGCAGAATATCGCTTGGATTTTGCCAATGGCGGCAGTTATCGCGTCGCCACCGGGCGGGGTCAATTTGCTGATGGTGGGCGTGGCGATCAAGCGTTTGTCTATGCAACGCTCGATCATCCTGAACGCGACGAGGGCGAAAGCGATATGGTGACGATTGGGCCATGTTGCAACACCGATGCCAAGCAAGGCCCAGAACAATTTATCGATAATCCACCAGAAAGCATCAGCAACCAAAACATCGTTTTATGGTATGTGGCCCAACTCAAAAACGACGATACGCCCGGCAGCCAATATTGTTGGGCCGAATCGTTATTGCGACGGGGCGTGTATGTGCCCGAAGAATATCCTTGTTGGTCGGGGCCGCTCTTTCGGCCAGAGCGAGGCAAATAAATGAGTCGTCGTAAAAAACGCCCGCAATCAACCCAAGCAGCGCGGCCAAGCGCCAAGCCTAGCCAAGCCAGCAATCGGCGCTCGTTGTTGGCCTTGGGCAGTGTTTTAGCCGTGCTCGGAGTGCTAGGTTTAGGCGTGTGGTGGGTTAATCGTAGTTCAGCCAGCAGCAATAATTTTGCGCTTGGTGAAGTAACCTCGTGCAAGCAAATTCCGCCTTTTGCGCAGGCCCAAGGCTTTGGCGTCAACGCCGTTTTAGATACCCAAGCTCGACGAGTGCGCGGCATGGTGATGTACGATTTGAACAGTGAAGGTCAAGAAGCCAGCCAGCCAGCGCCCTACCAACACCCTTCTTGGGCAAAAGCAGGCTATCTTAGCTCGCCAATTTTGGATCGCGATGGGGCGATTTATGTTGGCGCTGTGCCATGGGTCAGCATTTTGTACAATCCACCTGCGGCGGCCAACAAACTTTATCGCATCGATCCACGCAGCGCTGAGTTGAGCGAATTGCTCGATTTGCCGAGTGCTGCGCCCGCCAATAGTACCAACCCATATGGCATTTTGGCGCTCAATTACGATTGCAATACCCACAGTTTGTATGTTTCATCGGTATTTGGCTCAACCAAACAACAGCAATTTGGGCGGATTTTTCGGGTCGATTTAGCCAGCAACCAAGTCAGCATTGTGCTTGATGGCGTTGATAGCTTTGGGCTTGGGGTGTATAACGGTAGCAGCGGCAAGCGCTTGTATTATGCCTTGGCGCGCCAGCCCCAAATCTACTCTATTGCGCTTGATCAGCGTGGCAACCCTACTGGACAGCCACGTCAAGAGCTTGATTTTAGTGGGCAGGGCTATCACGGCGATGAGCGCGGGCGACGGATTAGCTTTGGCGATGCCACCATGCAAGTGCGGATTGTGCAATTCGATTACACCCTGACCGCCGTTACCAACCCCAATGAAACAACCCTGAGCTATCGCTACAACCCAGAAACTGATAGTTGGCAGTCTGAACCATAACCAAGTAGCCTATACGACAGTAGTTCGCAGGTCGCCGTTGGCAAACCTAAAATCCCATAACCGAATCAGCCTAAAGTACCGGTTAAAGCAATGCAGAAAAGCGCAAAATATAGTGTAGTGTGTGGAGCACTATTCGCGTGCAGCTAGCACCTATTCTGCGGCGGAGGCATCGCATGCATACCATAATTTTGACTGGTGATAGTGAAGCCAGTATTCAATGCTTGAAAACCATTAGCAGCAGCTATACATTAAAACCCCTCAGCCCAACTACTGGGGCTGTCCATATTGGTGAATATCGATTAACCACCACTACCAGCATTCGTTTGCTGGCGATTCCCAAAAATTTATACGAGGAATTGGGCAGCGGCTTGATGGAACGGGCGCTGGCCACAATTACCTTTGTCGATGGCTGCCAGCCCTCGGTTGATAGTGGCTATTTTGTCAATGAACTTGAGGAGCAGGCGTTTCGCTTAGGCAAACCCTTGATTATTGCCGCAACCCGTAGCCAAGCGCCCAATGCCCTGAGCAGCGAAACACTGCGCGAAGCCTTGGGTACATCGAGCTATGCCACGGTGGCAAACTGCGAAATGCAACAAATTAGCACCTTATATCGCTTGATTGCCCAGGCAATTAAGCTTGCGCCAGCAACGGCCCAACGCCATGCGCATTTGCAACAAATATTGAATACCCTGGTCAATGTTTCGCAATATCGGCTGCGTGGCATTGCCCTAGCAACCCACGAAGGCCTAACCTGTGCGCTCAGTTTTACCAAATCGAGCAGCCATCAACGAATTAGTGGCTTATCCAAGGCCTTGTTGGATGTCTATCGTCAAATGGGCTATGCTTGCGAATTAGGCTGGGCTAGTGCCTTAATTCTGCATGCCGACGAAGGCACGCTGATTGTCGAAACCCTTGGTGATTATTTGGTCACCATGCTGTGTGATGACGATTTAGGCGATATTGATGCCCTGCGACGCGATCTCAGTGCAGCATTACATCCTCAAACCAGCGAACCACAACTCCACGCGGCCTAAAAAACCAACGGGCTACCAAGTTTTTGGTAGCCCGTCAAGCAGTTAATGGGCCATGAATTGGCGCGGACGATCGGGATAATCAGCGCCAACTGCATCAACTCCCAAGCTCAAAATATGCTGATAATCTTGTTCGGGGCCGCCCCAAGGGCTAACGAACAAATCGGCAGCATGACAAGCCTCAACTTCCTCGCGGGTCAACATCGCCCAATATGGCATCACCAAATCGGCATTGACCAACTTCGCCATTGCTGGCGCATCGGGCACGCGCGAGGCATAAATCACCCCAGTTGCCACATCAGGAGCCAGCGCTTTGAGTTGGCCTAAAACAATATGATCGAACCAGATTGCCATCACTTGATCGCGCACCTTCAATTCGTCGAGCAAGCGCACCAAGGCAACTTCAATGTCGGGGTAGAAAATCGGGCCGTTTTTCAATTCGATCACCACTTTGGTGCGATCTTTGGCCCATGTCAACACCTCGCGCAAGGTTGGTACGCGGCAATCGCTAAATGAAGGATCAAACCACGAACCAGCATCAAGCGCCTGAATTTCGGCAGCGGTGTGCTGACAAACTAAGCCTGAGCCGTTGGTTGTGCGGTTGAGCGTTGGATCATGGATTACGATCAACTCGCCATCTTTGCTCAGATTAACATCTAATTCAATTGCATCGGCGCGTAGGGCCAAGCCACGTTGAAATGCTGCCATGGTATTTTCAGGAGCATAGCCTGCCGCTCCACGATGTCCAATCACAAATGGTCCTTTGCGTGCGCCAAATGGCTGTAACACAGCGACCTCCTTCACAAAAGCTTTTGGTTAATGCCATTGTGCAACGCCTCAGCAGGGCTGTCAATCTACGTCTCAGTTTTGGGGATCAGGGGCTTGTAGTCAGGGGTCAGCAATTAGTAACCACGAAGAACACGAAGACTATTTTCAGCACGAATTGCACGAAGGGGAAATAGAAAGACAGAATAATTCACAAAACAACTATTTGGGTGTGTAGGGGGATGAACCTAAAAATCGATGGCTTGGATTGAGAAGCTACGCGGCTATCGCCATATATCAATATTAAAGTCTTTAACTTGCAATTAAAGTTTTAATATATACTTATGCATATCCACACATCAAACACCACTTCTATTTCCAAGCCTTATTCTCATCAGCCCAAACTTACAGGAGGATCAGCAATGCGTCTATCTGTTCGGCGGTACACACGGGTCGCGGTGGTCTTGAGCGTTTTAGGTTTGACATTAGCCCAAGGTAATGTCAGCTTAGCCAAGAAAGAAGTCGAAGTTGCGGTCGATCCTCATACGATCGTGGCCAGTGATGGGAAACCAGTCGAAGTAAGCACTGATGGCATTGTCTATGATCGATTTGGAGCCTATATCGCTGGGAGCGAAGGAACTGGTGTTTTAGCCGAAGATGATCGAGCCGAAGCTGTTGACCCCAATGCCTTGCCTGCAACCCAAAGTGGCAGCCAAGAAGGGCTAAGTTCGGTTATTGGCGCTGATAATCGCGTGCGGATTACCGCTACCACCTCAGACCCTTATCGCCGAATTGGTCAAATTACCTTTAGCAGCGGTGGTGGTAGCTATATTTGTACTGGTTGGTTGATTAGCGCTAATACGGTGGCAACTGCTGGTCACTGTCTCTGGAGCAACAACGCGTGGGTCACCAACGTCAAGTTCTACCCAGGCCGCAATGGCACATCGAACCCATACGGTGGCTGTAACGCAACCAAGCTCTTCACTGTTTCGCAATGGCAAACCAGTGGCAGTGCCAACTACGATTATGGTGCATTCAAAATCAACTGTAGTGTTGGCAGCCAAACTGGTTGGTTTGGGTTGCGAGCACCAAGCAGCACTGGCTTAGTTGGCCAAGTGACCAATATTGCTGGCTACCCAGGTGATAAAGCCTCAGGCACGATGTGGTTCCACGCCGATACCGTGCGCAGCGCTGCCACCTATCGTCTCTCGTATGCCAATGACACCTATGGCGGCCAAAGTGGCTCACCAATTTGGAACAGCAGCGGCAGTTGCAGCAACTGTTCAATTGGCGTTCACACCAATGGCGGCACGACAACCAACTCAGGCACACGCATCACCTCAACCGTGTTGAGCAACTTCAACACCTGGATTAATACTGCCCCATAAACCAAACTTCAAGCAAAGCAAGATAACATATATCTAAACAAGGGTTCCCAAATTTAGATAGGTTGGAAACAACAGTAGGGAATTTTTCATGTAGGTGGGTGCTGACACATCCATCTATACGAAGAATTCCCTACTGTTTTAGCCATACATCTCTGATGCGTTATGGACTCCACATGGGTTCGATATAAAGTATAATTATGCTGATTATATGGCGATCTTAAGCTGTTTACCCGTGGAGATAAAGGTATTATGATTATTTGGCGGGGCTGGGGCTGGCTGGTTGGAATCCTGATACTGGCAATGCCAGCACTTGTACAGTTAGCTGTTGATAAGCTTATAGGTTCTGGAACCTACAAACTATATTCTCGGACGCTATTCGCCGGAGCGTTAATTATTGCCGCGATTATCGTATGGTTTCTTGGCCGATATCTTAATCAGCGCGATAGTCCAATGGCTAGATCAAATTTCCAAACTGCACACTCGTTTATGTTGCTACGGATGGAATATTGGGCAATACTGCTTGTATCCGGGGCAGTGGCAATGGTAGTCCTCTAGCTAGTATCAATGATTTATCCACCAACTTGCATCAATTTGGTTGTCTCGCGCCAACCATTTATTCATACCATATAGAGAAGATTTAGCGCTGACTTGAACAAGTAAACCAATCCTCTCCTAATCCTCGTTTTCCTGAATGGTTGTTCCTAGTCAAGCATGGAAGATCTTGACGGATTTAACGAGCAACCTTAATCAGGATGCACTGTAATTCCCAAACATTTCAACAAAGCCTGCTAGCAACTTAGCGGTTTATTACAACTATGCAAATCAGAGCAACAAGCATTAATCGAGGGCGTTGTTGTTTAACTCCCATACCATTTGCGCAACCATCCCCTTTACGATTGACCGCTAGGCAGTAGCCCATTAATCCTAGAAAATGCTTAATCCATTGTCATGGTACGGTTAGGGTTATCGTCTTACCAAATTAATGACACTCCCACGATCAAATAAACGAATTGTCTTTATTCAATGTTTCGTTGTTTGGGTTAGGCTGCTTTCGCGATTCGCGATCAGAGAAGGCGTTTAATCCTCAGATGTGGGAGTAGCTTATATGACATGGTTCATTCGCAGCCTTGTAATTCTGCTGATCGCTCTCGTGGTTCTACCAACCCAATTTTCGCAGGCTGCGGATGTTGGGCCATTGGCATTAACCCCAACCGAGCCACCAACCCCAACCAATACGCCAACCAACACGCCAACTAACACGCCAACTAACACGCCGACAAATACTCCAACCCCAACTAATACGCCAACCAATACGGCGATACCAACCAATACGCCAACCAACACAGCCACAGCAACCAGCACAGCGTTGCCAACTAACACGCCTGATCTAGGCCCACCAACGGTCACAGCGTTGCCAACCAATACGCCTGATCCAGCAATCCCAACCAGAACAGTCGTAGCGACCAACACGCCTGATCCGGCAGTCCCTACCAACACGCCTGATCCGGCAGTCCCTACCAATACGCCTGATCCGGCAGTCCCCACCAATACAACAGTGCCAACGAATACGCCTGATCCATCTATTCCCACTAGCAGTGTACCAACCAGCAGTGTGCCATCAGTAATTCCAACTGGCTCAATTCCTGGGGCAACGATAACGGCAACTCCGAACCAAAGCATTCCAAGTGCAACACCAAATCCATCAGTAACGCCTGGGCAACCAAATCCAACGCCAGGGCCAAGCACAATGCCGCTACCACAGCCAAGCGCCAATCCAGTAGCACCACCAGCAGGTGGGCAACCAGCATTGCCGCGCACCAGCAGCGCCGATAATGCTGCTTTGTGGTTTATTGGTTTATTAGGATTATTGGCATGTTTGATTGGTTTTGGCCTGCAACGACGTGCTGCGTAGTGCTATCAAAGAGGTTTAACGTATGAAGCAATCATCAACTCGTTATTCATTCAGCACACTGTTTGTGTGTTGTAGTTTACTGGTAGCACTTGCAATCACCATGCTGCCAAGCGCAGGATCAGTCGCCTATGCCGCTGCTACAATCAGCGGGCGAGCCTATCGCGATTACAATGCCAATGGGGTTATCGATAGTTTAGAGCCAGGCATGAGTGGCGTGATGGTTACGGTTTACAATGCCAACAACGCTGTGGTTGGCACTGCCACAACCAATGCAACTGGCAATTATACGATTAACGATGCCACAACCTATAGTGGCCCTTATCGGGTTGAATTCACAAATGCTCCGAGCACCGTCAAATCGGGGCCGATGGGCAGTAATTCAGGCTCAACGGTCTTGTTTCTGAATGGTGGTAGCACAACCGCCAATATGGGTTTTAACAACCCCGCCAACTATTGCCAAGATAACCCAACCTTGGTCACCAAGATCAAGCTCCATCAGCGGCATTCCACTCGATTGTGAGCTTCCCCTATACCGCAGGCAGTACCCAAACCTTGGGCATTGATAGCCCAGCACCAAGTGATTTGGCTTTTGGTGCCGAGACTGGCCCAACCTTTGGCTTGGCTTGGCAACGCTCATCAAAAAGCTTGTTTGCCTCAGCGGTCATGAAACGCCACGTTGGCTTTGGGCCAAATGGCACGGGCGCAATTTATCGCATTACTCCAAGTCCACGCACGGTCAGCCTCTTTCTTGATCTGAACACCGTATTTGGTGCTGGGACTGCTGGAGCAAACCCGCACCCAACTGGCACCAACCTCTCGTATGATTCAGCTGGATGGGACCCAGTCGGCAAAATTTCGCTCGGCGATATGGATATTTCCGAAGATGAAACTACGCTCTGGACAATCAATCTTGCATCAAAACAACTGTATAAAATTCCGATTGGCTTAACGCCAACCCCGCCAACTGCGGCGGCAATTAGCCGTTATGCAGTACCAGCCCCCGCCGATTGTGCTGCTGGTGACAACCGACCCTACGCCTTGGCCGTGCATGAAGGGCTGGTATATCTGGGCATGGTCTGTTCAGCCCAATCAACCGCCAATGCCGCCAACCTTCGTGCCTATGTGTATCAATTTAACCCTGGCACAACAACCTTCACCCAAGTGCTGAACTTTCCATTGAACCATACCCGTGGTTGTGCCGTGGTCGCTGGTGGTTGTACCAGTGCCGCATGGAATCCATGGCGCACCAATTTCACCGTCACGGCAACGGGCTTTGGCGGCGAATATATCCAACCGCAACCAATGTTGACCGACATCGAATTCGATAACGGCAACATGATTTTAGGTATTCGCGACCGTTTCAGCGACCAAATGGGCTTTCAGCAAAATAACACCACTGCTGGCAACACAACGCTTTACATCGGCGACTCTGCTGGCGATATTTTGCGCGCCTGTAGCAATGGTGGCGGCTGGACGCTCGAAAACAATGGCTTATGTGGTGGTACGACTACTGCTGGCGCTGGGACAAACCAAGGCCCAGGCGGCGGCGAATATTACTATCGCGAAAATTATCCTGAGCATGATGAAGTATCCCTCGGTGGATTGCTGCAAATTCCAGGCAAGCCCGATGTCGTTCAAACCATCTATGACCCAATTTTCGATGCGACCCAATATTTCGATGGCGGGATCATGTGGCTCAACAACAGCACTGGCAATCGGAGCCGCGCCTATCGCATTTACGATACCAATACCCAGACCAATACGCTAGCCAAAGCTGGCGGCTTAGGCGATCTCGAAGCCTTGTGCGATGCCGCCCCGATTGAAATTGGCAATCGGGTTTGGAACGATACTGATAGCGATGGAATTCAGGATGCTGGCGAATTAGCATTAAGTGGCGTGGCCGTGCGTTTGTTCGATACCAATGGCACAACCGTGCTTGCCACCGCCACGACCGATGCCAATGGCAATTATCGCTTCTCGTCATTGGCTGGCACCAGCACTGCTAGCACGATCTTTAATATTGCTGGATTACAACCAAACCGAACTGGTTATTCAATTAAGGTTGCTTCGGCGCAAGCAGCGCTTGCCAATAAAAACCTGACAATCGCCGACTTCAACAGTGGTACCAACAGCGATCTGCGCGATTCTGATGCAACGATCAGTGGTGCCGATGCCGTGATTACCTTTAATACTGGGGTTGCAGGCGATAACAACCACAGTTACGATATGGGTTTTTATGCCTATAGCGTGGGCAATCGGGTTTGGTACGATACCAACAACAACGGCAGCCTCGATGTAACCGAACAGGGCATCGCTGGGGTCAGCGTCAGCCTGTTTGCCGATAGTGATGCCAACGGAATTCCCGATAGTGGCACGGCCTTGGCAACCCAAAATACCACGGCCAATGGCTGTTATCGCTTCGATGGCTTAACTGCCAATAGCTACGTCGTGCGGATTAACCCCGCCAACTTCAGCACTGGCAATACCTTAGCAGGCTATCGCAGCAGTACCATCACCGCTGCAAGTGCCAACAACGATCTTGAAAATGATGATAATGGAATTGAAGGCGCAAACCTCACCACCGATGGAGTCTTGAGCCATGTCATCACGCTTGGCGGCAGCGAACCAACCAACGAAACCAACGTGTGTACTGGCGACCCCGCTGAACCAGACGCGACTACCAATTTGACCGTTGATTTTGGCTTCTTCAAGCTCAGCGTGGGCAATCGAGTTTGGAATGATGTCAACAATAATGGCTTGTCGGATGTTGGCGAAGCAGGCATTGATAATGTTAATGTTGCAATCTACAACGCCTCGAATGTATTGATTGCAAGCACCACCACGACTGGTGGCGGCAATTACAGTTTTGCAGGCTTATTGCCCGGCGATTATTATGTTCAGCTAACACCACCAGCCAACTATGTTTCGAGCACTGGCAGCCAAGCCTCGGCGGCTGGCCCATATGAACCAGCACCCGACCCAGACAATAATATTAACAATGACGATAATGGCACGACCAATGGTCCCGTCATCCGCAGTGCACTGATCACGCTCACTCCAGCCAGCACTGGCGCGCAAAATGCCACAATTGTCAATAATGCCAATGGTTCAACCGATGACACAACCTTGGATCTTGGGTTGTTCCAGCCATTGGCGGTTGGTAATTATGTTTGGAATGATCTCAACAACAATGGTCTTCACAATGGAGCAGAAACTGGCATCAGCGGCGTATTAGTCAACCTTTATCGGGCTGGCTCAAGCACGGTGATCAGCAGCACCACCACCAATGCCACTGGCTACTATCACTTTAGCCGGCTTGGTGCTGGCGATTATGAAATTGAGCTGGCTGCTAGCAACTTTAGCGGCGTAGGTGCCTTGGTCGGCTACACCAGCAGCACTGGCACGTTTGGTAGCATCGCCGGCCCTTACGAATCAGCACCTGATCCCAATACCAACATCGATAGCGATGATAATGGCGAGATTGTCGGCACACTGGGCACGACTGGCGTAATCCGCAGCGCAGCAATCACGCTTGCGGCTGGGAGCGAGCCAACTGGCGAAACCAATGGCAGCGGCGATCTAACCGTTGATGCCAATAGCAACTTGACGCTTGATTTTGGAGTTTTCTCAACCTTGAGCCTTGGCAACCGCATTTGGAACGATGCCAATAACGATGGCGTGCGTAACAACGGCGAAGTTGGCATCGACAATGTTACGGTCGATCTCTACATCGATCGTAATGGTAGCGGGGTAATTGATGCCGCCGATGCCCCAGCGGTTGCCAGCACGCAGACCAATGCGAGTGGCTACTATTTATTCAGCAGCCTCACGCCTGGCGATTACTGTGTGGCCATCCCAAGCGGCAACTTCACTGGGGCGGGCGCGTTAGTTGGTTATAGCAGCAGCACTGGTGCAGTAGCCACAACAGGCCCCTTCGAGCCAGCGCCTGACCCCGACAGTGACAACGCCGACGATAATGATAACGGTTCAGTTGCGGGTACGCTTGGCAGTGGCGGCAGCGTCCAAAGCGCATGCTTCAATCTCGCCGCCGGAGCCGAACCAACCAGCGAAACCGATAGCAATGGCACGGGCGGCGCAATTGATCCCAATAGCAACTTAACCGTTGATTTCGGTTTCTACCAATTGCTGAGCCTTGGTAATGCTGTTTGGCACGATGCCAACAACGATGGCTTGCTCTCAGGTGGTGAAACTGGGATTGCCAGCGTAACTGTGGCATTGTATGCCGATGATGGCGATGGCAGCTTCGATGCAGGCGATACATTTATTGCCCAAACTACGACCATTGGCAACGGGATCTATGGCTTTGCCAACCTCTTGCCTGGTGAGTATCTTGTGGTCTTGCCTGCAGGCAACTTCACGACTGGGAATGTGCTCGAAAATTATGTCAGTTCAACTGGTGGTAGCAGCGAACCAGCCAGCGACCCCGATAACAACATCAATAACGATGATAATGGCACGACGATTGGCACGCTGGGCACCACGGGCGTTATCGCCAGCCAAGCAATCAGCTTGAACGCTGGCAGCGAGCCAACCAACGATGGTGATATCAGCGCCAATTCCAATTTGAGCCTTGATTTTGGGGTCTTCCCATTGGCCAGCATCGGAAACTTAGTCTGGTATGACAGCAACAATAATGGCATCTTCGATAACGCCGAGCAAGGGCTTGGCAATATCACCGTGACCTTATCAACTCCAGGTGCAGATAACCTGCCATGTACTGCCGACGATGTGTTCGTTGCAAGCCAAACCACATCAGCCGCAGGAGCTTATAGTTTTGCAAGTTTGATGCCGGGCAATTATGTGATTCAGTTCAGTGGTTTGCCCGCTGGCGATATCTTCACCCAACCCAATGTTGGGGCCAACGACAGTATCGATAGCGATGTAAACGCCGCTGGTTGTGCTGGCATCATTAGCTTAACCATGGGCGAAAACAACGACACGATTGATGCGGGGGTTTATCAGCCACTGGCTGTTGGCAACTACGTTTGGAACGATGCCAACAACAATGGTCTCTTCAATCCTGGCGAAACAGGCATCAGTGGTGTGCTGGTCAACTTGTACCGCGAAGGTTCAAACACAATCCTGAGTAGCACCACCACCAATGCCACTGGCTACTATCACTTTGCTGGACTCAGCGCAGGCAATTATGAGATTGAGTTGGCAGCCAGCAACTTTAGCGGTACAGGCGCATTGGTTGGCTACACCAGCAGCACCGGGACGTTCGGGAGCACCACCGGAGCCTACGAAACCGCGCCTGATCCCGATGATAATGTTGATAACGACGATAACGGCACAATTATCGGCACGCTCGGCACAACTGGCGTGATCCAAAGCGCAAGCATCAGCCTTGCCGACAATAGCGAACCAACTGGCGAAACCAATGGCAGCGGCGACACCACACCTGATAGTTTCAGCAACTTAACGGTTGACTTTGGAGTCTACCAACCACTCAGCCTTGGCAATCGCATTTGGGAAGATAGCAATAACGATGGCGTGCGCAACAACGGCGAAATGGGTATTGACAATGTTACGGTCGATCTCTATCTCGATCGT
The DNA here is from genome assembly GCA_963767035.1 of uncultured Chloroflexia bacterium. Taxonomy (GTDB): domain Bacteria; phylum Chloroflexota; class Chloroflexia; order Chloroflexales; family Herpetosiphonaceae; genus Herpetosiphon. The sequence goes on from CAVYBW010000001.1 coordinate 1,279,853, forward strand.
AACGGCAGCGGCGCGATTGATGCCGCCGATGCTCCAGTGGTCGCGAGTGTCCAAAGCAATGCCAGCGGCTACTATCTGTTCAACAACCTGTTAGCTGGCAATTACTGTGTCGCCATCCCAAGCAGCAACTTCACTGGAGTTGGGGCATTGGTTGGCAAAAGCAGCAGTACCGGCGCAACCGCCGCCACTGGTCCATTCGAGCCAGCACCCGACCCCGATAGCGATAACGCTGATAATAACGACAACGGCACAGTCGTCGGCACACTCGGCAGTGGCGGCAGCGTCCAAAGCGTCTGTTTCAATCTCGCAGCAGGAGCCGAACCAATCGGCGAGGTCGATAGCAATGGCACGGGCGGCGCGATCGATGCCAACAGCAACTTAACCGTTGACTTCGGCTTCTATCACTTGCTCAGCCTTGGCGATTTGGTCTGGGACGATGATAACAACGATGGTTTATTCACAGTTGGCGAAGCTGGCATCGCTGGCGTAAGCGTCGATTTATATGCCGATGATGGCGATGGTTCATTCGATGCAGGCGATAACTTAATCGCCCAATCCACGACTACAGCTGGTGGCCTGTACCACTTCGATCAGCTTGTACCGGGCGAATACATCGTGGTCTTGCCAGCCAACAACTTCATCACTGGCGGCCCATTACAGAGCATGGCAAGCTCAATTGGTGGCAATAGCGAGCCAGCCAGCGATCCAGACAACAACATCAACAACGATGATAATGGCACGACGATTGGAACCCTTGGCACAACTGGCGTGATCGCCAGCCAAGCAATCAGTTTGAACGCAGGCAGTGAACCAACCAATGATGGCGATACCGAAGCCGATAGCAATCTCTCGCTCGACTTTGGGGTCTTCCACTTGGGTGGTTTGGGCAATTATGTCTGGTTCGACACCAATGGTAACGGGATTCAAGACGGCATCGGCGGTGGCGTTGGCGGCGTCACCGTAACGCTGTATACACCAGGCCCAGACAACCAACCATGTACCGCCGACGATGTGTTCGTTGCGAGCCAAATTACCAGCGGCACTGGCAATTATAGCTTCGGCGAATTAACTCCAGGCAACTACGTGGTTCAGTTCACTGGCTTGCCAGCAGGCCATGTCTTTACCCAACCAAATCAAGGTGGTAATCCTGCACTCGATAGTGATGCCAACCAAGCAACTGGTTGTAGCGGGCTAGTTACGGTTACGGTCAACGGCTATAACGACACGATCGATGCTGGGATCTATCAATTGGCTGGCTTAGGCAACTATGTCTGGCATGATCTGAATGTCAATGGGATTCAAGATGGCAGCGAACAAGGCATTGCCAATGTTACGGTCAACTTGTATCTTGACAATAACACCGATGGCATTCCCGATGGCGCAGCAATTAGCACAACATTTACCGGAGCACTCGGTGATTACTTCTTTGGTCAATTGCCACCAAACTCCTATCTGGTTGAATTTGTTGCCCCCAGCGGCTACTTCTTCACCCAACAAGGCGCTGGCAGCGACCCAACCCTTGATAGCGATGCCGACCCAATCACTGGCCAAGCCGCAACCATAACCCTTGCCAGCGGTGGCTCAAATCCAAACATTGATGCAGGTTTGTATCAATTTGCTAGCTTAGGCGATACAATTTGGTACGATATCAATCTCAATGGCATCTTCGATGCTGGCGAACTAGGCGTGAACGGATTAACCGTCAACTTACTCAATAGCAGCAATGTTGTGATCGCCACCACCACTACCGTCAACGGCAACTATCAATTCACTGGTTTGATGCCAGGGGTTGGTTATTATGTCGAGTTTACCAAGCCAACCAACTACAACTTTAGCCCAGCCAACGTTGGCACAAACGATACAGTTGATAGTGATGCCAACCCAACCACTGGTTTGAGCGCGTTGATCATCCTTGCCTCAGGTGAGAATAACCCAAGCATTGATGCTGGGATCTATGAACTGGCAAGTATTGGCAACTTCGTTTGGGAAGATCAGGATGGTGATGGTATTCAAGATGCTGGCGAGCCGGGTATTGCTGGAGTAACCGTCAATCTTTACAGCAATAACGTGCTTGTAGACACCCAAATTACCGATGCCAATGGCGGTTATAGCTTCACTGGCTTGATTCCAGCCAGCTATACGCTTGAGTTCCAAGCACCAATTGGCATGGTTTTCACCACACCAAATGTTGGCGGCAACGATACAATTGATAGCGATGTTGACCCACTCACGGGCGTAACGCCTGCAACCAGCTTGACCGCTGGTGAAAACGACCCAACATGGGATGTAGGGTTCTACACCCCAGTCAGCTTAGGCGACTTGGTTTGGAACGATCTTAACAATAATGGCATCGTCGATGGCACCGAAACAGGCATAGCCAATGTGACGGTTGATCTCTATCGCGATCTGAATGCCAACAACCAACCAGATGCTGGCGAAATGCTTGCCACAACCACAAGCAATGCCAGCGGCAACTATCTCTTTAGCAATCTCATGCCTGGCGAGTACATTGTGGTCTTGCCAAGCAGCAACTTTGCTACTGGTGCGGCATTGGAAAATTATGTCACCAGCACTGGCAACTTTGGCGCTCAACCAACGCCATTCGAACCAGCCAGCGATCCCGATAACGATATCAATGACGATGACAACGGCAGTAGCTTTGCTGGTGGAATTAAGAGCCTAGCAGTTACAGTTTTGGCCACTAGCGAGCCAACCAACGATGGCGATAGTAGCGCCAACAGCAATCTCAGCATCGACTTTGGCGTATTTATTCCAGCCAGCCTTGGCAATATCGTTTGGTACGATACCGATGCTGATGGTCAATATGTGCCAGGCGATGCTGGCGTTCCAGGCGTGATCGTAACGCTCTACGACATCAATGGTACGGCAATCATCAGTACGACCACCGATGCAAGTGGCGGTTATCAATTCAATAACTTGCCACCAGGCAGCTACATCATTGGCTTCGACAACTTACCACCAGGCTTCGTATTTACCCACGATGATACGGGCAACGATGCGAGCGATAGCGACGTTGACCCCAACACTGGCACAACTGGCGTGATTGTCTTGAATCCTGGCGATAACAATGGCTCAGTGTACGCTGGCGTAACCACACCAAGTGCAATCGAGTTGGCTGATTTCAGCGCAATCCGCGAAGCAGGCAATGTGGTGGTGCAATGGACAACCGTCAGCGAATCTAAAACTTTGGGCTTCCATCTGTATCGCAGCAGCGATCGCAATCGCGCCAATGCAGTACGCGTCACTAGCAGCATGATCGCGGCGCAAGGCCGGAGCGGTGGCGCAAGCTATCGCTGGCTCGATAGCAACGTCGATGCTAGTAGCACCTATTTCTATTGGTTAGTCGAAACCGAACTCGATGGCACAACCAACGAGTATGGCCCAGCCAATACCAATGGCACTCAAGCCAATAATTATCGAATTTTCTTACCAATGACCACTCGGTAATCGCGTCGGTAAGGGCTGGCTGGAATAATTCCAGTCAGCCCTTTGATTATGGTGTGTAGTGAGGATTGTGGCATATGTGGCGTTATTTTGTGCTTGTTTGCATCATTTGTTCGTTCGCCTTCAATCAATCACAGCCTGCCATAGCTCAATCGGCGCTGCAAACGCGAGCAATTCTGCGGCAAACCCCAAACGGTATTGTGATCCAATGGCAAGCCGCCAAAGAAGTACGGCCTTTTGCTATTTTAGTGGCTGATGCTTGGCAATTTGAGCCAACCCTCCAAGCACTCAGCCTCGATCAACAAACCTTCAGCAAACTCGCTAACTTGCCAGCACCAATCAGCGTCTTGCGCGAAGGCCGTTTTCGCGGCCAACGGATTGTCGTGCTACAACCGCAAACCAAGTTCAAGCAGCAAAGCATTAGCAGCGCAACGGTGTATATTGCCAACGCCCAAGTATTAAATGAACCAAATCGCTTGATCGACCAGCCGTTTAAGCTCAGGCAAACCGTGCCAAGCCCACAAACCGGCCAAGGCTGGCGGGTTACGGTTAATCAAGCAGGCATGCAGCGATTAACTGGTGCAAGCTTACAGCAAGTAGGCATCAACCTTGCCACCCTCGAACGCTATAGTATTCAGTTGTGGTACAAAAATCAGCAACTAGCGATCGAGGAGCAAGGCACGCTCGACGGCAGCTTTGATCAGGGCGATGCCGTGTGGTTTTATTTGCCTACTGTTAGCGACCGTTGGAATGCAGGCAGCAATTTGTGGCTAAGCATCGGAACTGCCCACAGCAGCCCAAAAATCGAGCCAATCAGCATCGACCCAACTGGCTTGCCAACCAGCAACCAAGCCTACCAAACCAGCACTTGGTATGCGCCAACAATCTACGATTCGTTGCAGGCTGGCGCTGACGGCGACCATTGGTTTAGCGCCGATTTGAAAGCTGGACCAGAATTAAACCCAATTACCCAGCAAATTTGGCTCACCAGCACCCTGCCGCTCGCTACCGGCCCGAGCACTGTGACATTAAACGGAATTGTCTATACCAGCAATCCAACGAGCATCGCCATCACCAGCAGTAATCGCATTAATCTTAGTTTAAATAGCGGAGTTTTCAGCAAATCAGCGCAACTTGCGCCCAGCCAAAACTTGCAACTCGCAATCGCCACGACCCAACAAATTAGCAGCATCTCACTTGATCACGTCGCATGGCAACGGCCTGTGTTGCTGAATGCAAACGCACAATCGATTCAATGGCAAGCATTACGGAAAGCCAATTATTCGATTAGTAACCAACCCAGCCAAGCAATCAGCTACAACGTGAGCCAGCCATGGCAGCCGCAACGAATGCAATTCAATGGCAATTTGCTAGCAGCCAATCCAGGCGATTATCTGTTGGTCAATCCCGCTAGCATTCCAGCAGCGAGCATTCAGGCTAGCGCCACAGTTAATTGGGCAACTCCGGCCAAAACGATTTATCTTGCACCCAAACAATGGCATAGCCTCGTACAACCATTGATCATCCGACGCGAGCAACAAGGATTGCAACCACTTTTAGTCGATGTGCAAGCAATTTATGATCGTTGGAGTAGCGGCAATGTTGACCCATTGGCGATTCGTAATTTTATGCGCTACCTCGCCAGCACTTGGCCGCAAGCGCCGCAAGCGTTGGTATTAATTGGTGATGGCACGATTGATCCGCGTAATTATTTGGGCCGCAATAATCCCAATATCATTCCAGCATTACCAGCCAACAGCGATCCATGGCTGGGCGAAGTTGCCTGCGACACATGTTTTGTGCAGCTTGATGGCGACGATCCATTGTTCGATCCACTACCTGATTTGCAAATTGGGCGTTTGCCAGCCAAAACCAGCACGGAGCTAAGCAATTTGATCACGAAGATCAGCAATTATGAAGATGCTCCAGCCGATCTGCGCTGGCGTTCGCGTCAAGTGTATATTGCCGATAACTACAAAACTGCCAGCGGTCAGGCCGATTATGCTGGCGATTTTGCAGCGCTCAGCGATACGATGCTCAGCTACCAACCAAATAATCTGGATATTCAGCGCGTCTATTATGACCCTTGGCGCAAAACCAACAACGGCTTGCCACAAACCGATCCATGGCGCATCGCTAGTGCCGATCAAGCGCGGCAACAAACCTTCGAGCAACTCAATCAAGGCGCGGCAGTGGTAACCTACGTTGGTCATAGCCATCAATATCAATGGGCAATTACTGATTTGAGTAATAGCCAGCCCTACCTCTTGAGTTTGTACGATAGCGATCGGCTACAAAACAGCCCAGCCCTACCAATGATTTTAGAGATGACATGTTTGACCAGTGCCTTCCAAACCGCCGCTTGGAGTGGCACCAGCCTTGATGAACGCTTGGTCTTGCAACCCAATGGTGGTGCAATTGCGACTTGGGGTTCGTCGGGTTTAGGCGTAGCCCATGGCCATGATCTGCTTAACGAAGGCTGGTGGCAACGCATGTGGAGCAACCCGCGCCAAACACCGATTGGTACGGGAGTACTAGCAGGCTTATTGCATTTATTCAGCGATGGTGGCTGTTGCCAAGATAGCCTACAAAGCTCGATTCTTTTGGGTGATCCCAACATAGTATTACAACATCAGCAACGTCAAAGCATCTATCTACCAGCAATCACCAAATAACCATATAGCTATAGAACCAGCCCGATCTAGGACTATCGGGCTACACTATTAATCTCCCCTCTTGCCTCAAAATTGGCGATAGAGTAGCGCATATATGCTCATGAATGATTCAACGGTTAAATCAGACTAAAAACCCTATTCTAGCAATAGTATGGTGCAATTTGGGATGAGCCAAATACCTATGTGGGTGATCTTTTAAGCGGCTGCGTATCCCTCATTTCTTAAAGCCATGACCTAAACCAAGATAGTACCTTTATGCTAGCTTTTTGGTGGCATAATCAACGATAGCTACTACTATAATGCAAATGCATTTATTCAACACTTGATATGTAATTCTTGACCAATATTCATGTACGTTCTTCGGAAAGGCATCGTTGACGATGTTTTGCAACGTAGAACTCTTGGGCTATGGGGCAAACATTTTTACACCACCCAGCCACGCTGAGGAACTAGGAGCACCAGATGGTCGTTTTGATCACGGAGAGTAATGAACTTCGCCAACGGTTTATTGACCGTTTCGAAGTTTTGGCCATGCCATTAATGGTCACAACACCACGCATGATCAATGCATGCTTTCAACAATATGTTCCCGAACGCATTTTTGTCGATGCAAGCATTTGCACGCCTGGCTTAATTCGTTGGCTTGATCAATGCGACGATGCGGAAATTATTCTGATCGCCAACTCGCGTGGCTCAATTCGCCATGCGCCGCGAAGTGCGATTATGTATATTCATCCTTCGTTAGAGCCAGAAGATATTGTGCCGCTGTTGCCATTGCGCCACGATACCAATAGCGCAGCCTAAAGCTTAAAGCCCTTCACTCCAACCCCTTTCCCAACACGGGCGAGGGGCTTTTTAATCCTCGCCAAATACTGGGATTTGATCAATTATCCAGGATTAGTTGCCGAACCAAGCACCTGAAATCTTCATTCTGTCAAGCATAAGTAAATCGCTCAATGACCCTAGTGGCCTATTGACACACGCGGCTCAGCAGTGCATAGTATTTGCAGCAATTGGTCAGTCCCACAATCAATTGTTGGCTGCGCAATCCGAAGTAGGCAGCCCAAGCCACAACCAATGTTAAACGCACTTTCAACGTCGAGGGTGTTTTAGCTGCAAGCCGCTGCTATCCTCCTCTCCGCTAAAGTGCTACCCAACCCAAAATCCATAATAGACCAAAGCGAACAGATTTCAACGCAAATTGCTGCTGGATTGGCATAATTTGTGCTTGCATCGCCATCATCACAATCTTGTTTAGGGTTCATCGCTTGTTTAATCGGCTTCCAAACCCATGAGCCATAGAACCGCAGCAGAAATAGCTAATAGCAATGGAGGACTGGCTATGTTTTTCCAACGCCTGTATCATGATGGTTTGGCCCAAGCGAGTTACTTGGTTGGTTGCCAAAAAACTGGCGAGGGCTTAGTTATCGATCCCAACCGTGATAGTGCCGTGTATTTGAATGCTGCCAAAGCCGCTGGCCTACGAATTACCGCGATTACCGAAACCCATATTCACGCCGATTTTGTCTCGGGCAGCCGCGAACTGGCCCAGATTACCGAGGCAAGGCTGTATCTTTCGGCGGCAGGCCCAGCAGCATGGCAGTATGCCTACGCTAGCAACACGCCCAATATCCAATTAATCAAGGATGGCGATAGCTGGATGCTCGGCAATTTGAAGATCGAGGTATTGCATACACCTGGACATACTCCCGAACACCTGGTTTTTATGTTAACTGATACGCCGGTTAGCGACGAGCCAATGGGCATTTTTACTGGCGACCTTTTGTTTGTTGGCGATGTTGGCCGCCCCGATTTGCTCGAAAAAGCCGCAGGCATTCAAGGCACCAGCCAAGCTGCCGCCCAAGATTTGTTCACATCGTTGCAACGAATTAATAAATTGCCTGATTTCTTGCAGGTTTGGCCGGGCCATGGCGCGGGCAGCCCATGTGGCAAAGCACTTGGAGCCGTGCCCCAAAGCACATTAGGCTACGAAAAGAAGGTCAATTGGGCCTTCAAGCAGCAGAATCAGGATGCATTTGTGGCAACTGTGCTTGATGGCCAACCTACGCCACCACCCTATTTTGCCGCGATGAAACAGATCAATCGTAATGGGCCTGAACTGCGCCCCCAAGAGTTGCTAGGGTTAAGTGCTAGCGAAATTAAGCAACATGCTGCTCTGCTGGTCGATTTACGCTCAGGCAACGATTTTGCCAAAGGCACTATTCCAGGTGCGCTGAGCCTCAGCAGCGGTGCGATGCTCAATCGCTGGGCTGGCTGGTTTGTGCCAGTTGAAAGCAAGGTTATTCTGATTGGCACAGCTGAGGCGGCCAAAACTGCCCAAACCGACCTCGGCATGATTGGCATCGATCAGATTGTGGGCTATATCAGCCCCGATGTTTTAGCCGAATGGCTCAAAACCAATCCAAGCCAGAGCTATCAACGCCTGCCAGCAGCAAATTTGGTTGATCAACTAGATCAGGCGTTTGTACTAGATGTGCGCACCCCAGAGGAATATGCCAATGGCCATGGGGTTAATGCGGTCAATATTCCATTAAATGAATTGAGCAAACGCATAACCGAAATTCCGCATGATCAACCATTGATTGTGCATTGTCAGGCAGGTGGGCGTTCGCCAATTGCCATGAGCGTGCTCAAACCTCATTTCAGCCAAGCAATGCTTGAGATGGCCGATGGTTGGAACGGTTGGCATCAACTGCAACAAGAACGCCACGTCTGATTAACCAAATTAATAGCAAGCAATGTAGGAGCGTCCCCTTACCCCCCGACCCCCTCTCCCACTGAACGCGGGCGAGGGGGAGCAGCCGTTCAATGCCCACGAAGCATGGCAAAACCACCGCGTTAAGCCCCAACCCCGTGCCACGGGCGAGGGGTTGGGGTGAGGGGAATCCTTAACCTACCATTGTAAGCATCCCCGCTCCCACTGAACGCAGTCGGGAGGAGCTTTCATGGCTTGATCACGAATCAATCAATCTTTCAACTCTGCGCCTCTGCGTTAAAATTGCACGCTCCTGTAAGTGAGGCGCAGAAGAACCACCAAATCAAGAATTTCCTCTCCAACTGAACGCGGGCGAAGGGAAGCCTTCAAAAACGCAGGTTTCTCCGTGCAATCGTGCTAAAACCACCGCGTTAAGCCCCTCGCCCGCGCCACGGGAGAGGGGTTGGGGTGAGGGAACTTAACTAGCCATAAGCCCAAAAACGACTAGCGTTGATCAAAGCATTCCACAGTATCGAGAAGCCTATGCTATAATCGGCAGGGTTGATGGTTCGTGATCTGTGTGAGGCACTGAGTTTGAGCTACGTTTTACCGCTTGGCCCGTTTCACCCCGACTGGCAAACCCCGATGCGCATGGTCTTACGGGTTGAGGGCGAACAGATTGCTGATGTTGAATTTCGCGATGGCTACACCAATCGCGGCATTAGCGAGCGTTTGACGCGCACCACCATTCCTCAGGGATTACACCTTGTCAGCCATATTTGCGCTGCCGATAGCCATGCTCACTCGCTGGGTTTTTGCTTGGCGCTCGAACAATTACTTAAAATCAACGCTTCTGAACGGGCAGCGGCTTTACGCTTGCTTGCTTGCGAGGTCGAACGCGCTACCGTGCATCTGAGCACCATGAAAGATGTACTGACAATTTTGGGCTTGCAGCGCGATGCTGATCATGTGCAAAAATTGCATCATGGCTTATACGAGGTGATGCAGCATTTGTGTGGCAGCAGCTCGCCGCCCAACTATATTGTGCCAGGCGGGGTGCGCCAAGATCTCAGTAGCAGCGAACAAGAATCAATGGCGATTCAATTTCGCCGCCTCGAACGCTTAATGTATCGCTTCGTTGATCGGTTTATCGATCATCGCGGGGTTTTGCGGCGCTGTGTGGGCATTGGCGTGCTCAGTCGCGAAGCCGCCGAACAATTTGGGGTACGCGGCCCAATGGCGCGCGCAGCAGGCATTGGCTTTGATGCACGAATTGATCGCGCGTATGGAGCCTATGCGCAATTTCCGCCCAGCCGGGTCACTCAAGAGCGTGGCGATGTCTATGCGCGCTTGGTCATTTTTGCGCTTGAAGCATTTGAAAGCTTGAAATTGGCCATTCGGGTGCTCGCCAATTTGCCAAGCGGCGATTGGGCTGGCAACGCGCCCGATAGCGTGCCACAAGGCAGCGTTACCGCCAATGTTGAATCAGCCCGTGGCACGTTACGCTATACCGTCCAAAGCAATGGGGTCAAATTAACCAGCGTGCGGATCGACGCACCACGCCAATTTGACCGCTTGATTGCCCGCACAATTTTGGCCGGAATGAATATCGACGATGCACCTTTAATTATCGCCTCGGCAAGTGCATGCACTGCCTGTAGCGAAGAATAACGCATGAACGGACAAACACTCCTCACCCTTGCGCCCTTTGGGCTGCTGATGATCATCGCTTTGGTCAGTTGGTTAACTGGCCAGCGTTTGCGCACGCGCTTGTTGGGCTTAATTGCTAGCGGCTTGACCCTTGGAGCACTAGCAATTGTTTGGTGGCTTGCCCAAAGCGAGTTGCCGCGTGATGTTGGGCAGCGAGCCTGGCTTAGCAGCTATGGCGTTGGCCCCAACCCACTAATGCGCTCACTATTGACGCTGCATCTTGATGGCTTGAGTTTGCTTTTTGCAGGCATTACCTTATTGCTCACATGCATTGGCTTTGCCCACTTGGCGCTAGCCTTGGGCCGTGGCTTGGTTGGCTATGGTCGGCTTTGGTCGGGCATTGCAATTATGGTGTTTGGCAGTTTGCTCGGCATTCTTGCTGGCGATCTGTTGCTTTTGGCCTTTGGCTGGGGTTTGGCTTTGTTAGGCAGCACGCTTGCGCGCCAAGTAGTTGGCAGCGACAACCAGCGCACGCCTTCGGCCTTGGGCATGAGCGGCATCAGTGGCTTTGCCATGTTGGTGGCAATCTTGAGCCAATCGGTTCGCCCTGACGATGTGCTTGATGGCTCGTTTGTAATGGCCGATATTGGAGTTGTGCAATATTTACGCACTTGGTTGCCGCTGGCATTTGGGGTTGGCATCGCGCTTGGTTTCCCACCATTTGGCCGGGTGCTCAGCGATGATGAAGATACAACCCCGGCCTTGCATGGCTTGATTATCAGTGCTGGCGTGCCAGTTTTGGCGGTCTATAGCTTTTTGCGCTTCTTTGGGCTAAACCTTGGCACATGGCCAGAAACATGGTTTGCTGGTTTGAGCTATGTTGGCGCTTTAGCCAGCATTGTTGGCGCGGCCTATGCCCTCCGTGCAACGCGATTTGGCCCGTTGGTTGGCTGGCAGGCAGTTGCCCAATGGGGCATTGTGGCCATGGCCTTGGGTCGCTACAAGCCAAATTTACCGCTTGGCGGCGAACACAACACCGCCGTGGTGATGGCAACGCTCACAATCACGGTCACAACCTTGGTTGCAACTATGTTGGGCGCAATGGCCTTAGGTACATTAGAACGGCGCAGCGGTAGCGACTTGATCGCCAAACAACCAGCGCTCGGCGCACCATTACGTTCAGCCGGCTTGGCCTATGCGCTGGCAACTGCCGCCGCCGTTGGCTTACCAGCCTTGCCCAGTTTTTGGGCGCGGCGCTGGCTGATGGATTATACTGGCGCTGGCGGTTGGAGCATGGGGGTCTTTTTCGTCAGCAGTGGCTTGCTGTTGCTCTCGTTTATCGGCTCGAATGCCCTGTTTTGGCGCGTCGATCCACAGCGCCAAGTTACGCCAGTTGATGCTGGCCGCGCTAACGATGGCTTATTGCTTGGCCTAAGTTTGCCCCTGATTGGCCTAAGCTTGGCACCTGAAGTGTTAGTTTGGTTGTTACAGCCAGCTTTACGCACCTTGCAAGCAGTGCCAAGCCCAATGGACGATCTCGGCAGCATGAGTTGGGGCTTGCGCGGCAGCCTAGCGCTTGGTTTTATGATGCTGCTCTTCGGTTGTTTTCGCTCGCAGCGCCAAGCAATTGTGCCTTGGACAGGTGGCGAGCAGCCTGATCGCGACGATGGGACGGCGCATTTGCCAGCAGCCAGCAGCCGGATGCTCAGCGGCATTGCCTTTCTCGGCAATCCACGCCCAGCCTTGCGCCAAAGCCATGGCATCTTACAAGGCCTCAGTAGCCGCGTCGCTTGGGCTTTGCAGCTGTTCAGCGGGCGCTACTACCTAACTGGAATTCTGATCGCAGCGATCACGATTGTCTTATTATTAATTCAATAGAGGAAGCTTCGTCGCCTTGCTGTGACGAGCGCTAAACTGCCTATGACAATTACCATCTGGATTTTAATAACGTTGCTGGTAGCCAGCGGCGCAGTCATCGCGATTATGCGCGATCTGGCGTTTTAGCCTGATTGCGGTCTTGGTTAATTATATTGCCCAAGGGTTGTTTATTGCCCAACAGCAATTTATCGTGCCAGATTTGGTGATTGCTGGACGGCAGTTTAGCTCACTGGTCTTTATTAAGTTGATTACCGGAGTTGGCGTGGCGATGATTCTGGGCATTACCGCCCTGACCTTCTCCCGCGAATATGGCCTTGAAGATCTCGATGAGTTCTCCTTGGCTGAGCTACGGCGAGCAGCACGGGTTGCCCAACGCACCACCAGTCAAGAAAATCGCAAATTTGGCGATTATATTGTGCCAATTTGGTCGACTGTTTTGGTCGGTTTGGCCAGCTTTTTCTTGCCACGCGTGCTGCCTTTGGCTGTCGAAATGTATCCCGACCAGGTAGGTTTAGCCCGAGCAATCGATTTTATGTGGTATTGGCAGGTCTTTATTGGCTTGATTAGCTTGGTGCTGGCCACCGATATTTTGAAACTTGGGCTAGGCTTGTTGCTCTGCCTCAGCGGTTTGGATTTGCTCTACACCACCTTGGCCAATCGAATTAATATTTTGGCCTTAGGAACCCTCAGTTTAGTTACCTTACTCTTGGCCTTGGCAATTGCCTACCTCAGCGGTTTGCTCTATAGCCGCTTCAAAACCTTGAATCTGAGTGAAACGGAGCGCCTGAAATGACCTTCCTGCTGATGTTTTGCTTGCCATTGGTCATGGCGGCGGTCTGTTTCGCCCTGCGCCAACAACAAGGGCTAGTGCAAATTCTGGCAATCGGCACCACCATGTTGCTCAGTTGGGTCATTTGGCAAGTGCCAGTTGATCAGCCAATTAGCATCGTTGGCGTAGAGCATGACGGTGCGAGCAATCAATCGCTTGTTTTTGCTGGCGGTCGCAGGGAGTTTTTGTATTACGTTTATTGTGGCAACGCGGGTAGCTCACGGCGAAAATTTTGTGGTAATTGGCCTGATCATTTTTAGTTTGATCAATGCGGCATTAACGATTGACGTACAATCGCCGTTTTTAATCACGCTGCTGCTGCTTGCCACTGGTTTGGCCATTATTTTGGCCCAAGTCGATTTGCCAATTGGCAGCCCAACCTTGCTACGTGGTCGGGCGATTGGCAGCGGTTTGCGCTATTTGGTAATGATGCTGTTGGCGGGGGTTTTGCTGGCATTATGTTTTGTGCTGGCCGACCTCGAAAATACGCCCGATCGCTTGAGCACCACGTCATTGGCGCGGCCATTGTTGGCCTTGTTGATTGTAGGCATCAGCCTGCGCTTGGCAATTATTCCATTTCATAGCTGGTTGCCCGATTTGCTTGAAGATTCGCCACCGTTGGTCGGCATTCTAATTGGCATGATCAATTTGGCGGCGCTGCTATTCTTGGTTTCAGCATTTCAGTTTTTGCTCGCGCCTGGCTTGTTGACGCTTGATCCAGGGCGTTTACGGTTGGTACGCTTCGTGGCGCTTGGCTCGGCGCTCGGCGGAAGTTTATTAGCCATCCATGAACGGCCATCATTGCGGCGCTTTTTGGCCATGTTGTTGATTTCGGATAGCGGAATGATGCTCTTCGGCGTGGTTTCCTCAACCACTGGCTTAACCGGCGCATTGTTCCAAGCCTTCAATCAATTGGTGTTGAGTGTTGTATTGTGGACAGCGGTAGCGCTGCTCGAGCGGCCTGAGCCAACACGGGCCACTGCTGGCGATGGATGGTTGCGCCGCCGACCTTGGGCAAGTGGAGTATTTATCTGTGGCGTTTTGGCCTTACTCGGTATTCCACCGTTTAATGGCTTTGCCAGCCGCACCTTGCTCTATCAGGGTGCTGCCGAAGAAGGTCGCGGCTACTTGGTGGCCTTGTTGATCGCCACGATGCTTGGTGCTTACGCCTTCGCCTTAGTCTTACGTGATCACTTTTTGGGTCGTGCACCAGCTGCCATGCCCGAAGAAGATTTAACCGATTTTCGCGGTTTGGGGCTACCACCACCGCCGCCACAGCGCACCGAACCCTTGGGCGCGACTGCCGTCGCCGTGGCCTTGCTTGGGGTTTGTTTAGTCATCGGTTTGTACCCGCCGTTGGTGCTCGACCCAATTATTGAAGCAGTCCGCGGCCTTACCTTTGTGCAATTCCTTTAAACGCAAGGATTGATCATGAGCGAGCAATGGCGTTGTTTTGTTGGGTTGGAACTGCCAGCAGACTGCCATGCTCGGCTCTTGGCGATCCAAGCTGAATTGCAGCAATTGGAGTTGCCGATTCGCTGGAGCAAGCCCGAAAATCTGCATCTAACCGTGCAATTTTTGGGTAATGTAGCGCTTGAATTGCTACCCACATTACAACATAGCCTAACTGAAGCGCTGGCCAACCAGACTGCGCCAATCCTCAGTTGCACGAACTGGGGCTATTTTCCAAATGCCAGCCAACCGCACGTTGTTTGGACTGGCTTTGAACAATGGCCTGCCAATTTGCTCGAACTTCAGCAAACGATTATCGCATGCAGCAGCCAAATTGGAATTATCGCCGAAACTCGGCCTTGGCATCCGCACATCACCTTGGGTTATGTCAAAGCGCACTTAACTAAGCTACAAATTGAGCAATTATCAAGCCAACTCCAAGCGAGCCAATGGCCAGCAACTCCAGCAGCCTATTCCATCTGTCAGCTGATGCGCAGCATAACCCAACCCCAAGGCAGTCGCTACCAAGCCCTTGAGACATGGAGAATCGATCATGCGTGATTATCGTTCAATGCTCACCTTAACCAATTTTATTATCGGATTATGTTTAATATTAACTGGCTTTGTATGGGGATTCACCCCTGATATCTCTGATTATGCGAGTTTTTACACCGCAGGCGAAATTGTTAAAACTGATCATGCCGATTTACTCTATGATATGGAAACCCAAACCGATTTTCAACAGCCATATCGCGGGTTCCAACCAGGCGATATTGAAAATTTACTTATTTATGTCAACCCACCACATACGGCAATTTTCATGATTCCGTTGACGTGGCTGCCTTATACTGTATCGTTTTTCGTGTGGTATGCGATTAATCTCTGCCTTTTAGCATATATTATTTGGCTCGTATTTCAAGACCTTGGCAAAACTGAATCAGCTAATAAATGGCTGGCAATTAGTGCGATTTTTGGGTTCCACACCATCTCAACTGTACTGTTCTTAGGAACATTTTCGTTCTTAATGCTCTTAGCGACCTATCAAGTGTATCGTTCAACCCAACGTGAACAATGGTTTAAGGCAGCGTTTTGGCTGTTTATAGCGACCTTCAAATTTCAATTTGTCCTTTTCATTGGGTTGTGGTTAGTTCTCCAGCGCTATTGGAAGGTGTTATTCTGGTTTAGCGTGATTTGTGCAAGCTTTGTTGGACTAAGCAGCCTGATTTGGGGCTGGTCAATGTGGCCGAATTATTTAGCCATTGGCAGTAAAACCTTAAATTTCTTCGACCAAAATGGGCTTAAACCAAGCAAAACCTTGACGTTGCGCGGAACCTTAACCTTGTGGTTTGGCAACGAAAACAAACAATTGATCAACACTATCTCACAAATTGGCCTTGGTTTAGCCGCACTCATCTATACATGGTTCGTCTGGCGCTCGCCCAAACATCCACAACAACAGGCTTGGAATTATAGTTTGGCCGTAACTTGTGGCGCATTATTTTCCTTGCATATGTATGGTCACGATACAATGCTTTATATCACACCAGTGCTTTTGCTGTTCCAACTGTATCAACAGCGTCAACAACCAACATGGCTACCAAAGTATTGTTTAGCGCTCCCATGGCTTAGCTTTATGGGTACGATATTGCTTGAAGGTGAATTGGGCATTCGCTTGCCAACCTTGGTTGCAATTAGCTTGTTAGTTATCATCATCCGTTTGCGCCCGCAATATCAAGCGATCGAACTCCCACCTGCAACCCCAGCTTAACGTTGATGTGATAAGGATTGTAATGGTTAATCATATGCATTGTCCCCTCACCCCCAGCCCCCTCTCCCACTGAACGCGGGCGAGGGAAGTGTTTATTGATCCACAATCAATCATGGCAAAATCCCAATCTCACGGCACAGGCGAGGGGTAAGGGAAAGCCGCTGTTTGTCAATCCAAAGAATCATTATGCCTACGAGCCAAGAATCACGATTGATGATTGCAATCCTTCATACGATCTTCATTGCTTCAGCTTAACCTCAAGATCGTCAATCACAAACCTGCCGCCAGTACGCAGCAAGGAGCAACGAACATGAGCCAAACTCAGCCCGATGATGTATTTGATTTAGGTTTGCAAGCCGATTTAGCAATGTGGATGCACACACCGACCGATCGCCGCCGCCTGCTCAAACTGGGAGCGGTTGGCATTAGTATGCTGCTCGTTGGCTATCAAGCCAATCAATCACCACACCTAGCGCAGGCCGAAACTGAACTGCTTGGCTCGTGTGTGCAAATTCCCAGCGAAACCGCCGGCCCGTATCCCGCCGATGGTTCTAATGCTTCGAGCCAAAAGCTGAATGTACTCACGCGCTCTGGAATTGTGCGCAACGATATTCGGCCAAGCCTCAACACCAGCAATGTTGCGGCTGGAATACCATGTACTGTTGAATTGAGTTTAGTTAATATCAATGCTGATTGTGCGCCCCTAGCTGGCTATGCTGTTTACATCTGGCATTGCACCAACGATGGCAAATATTCGCTGTATAGTAGCGGCATTACCAACGAAGATTATTTGCGTGGCGTGCAAGCCTCGGATAGCAACGGCAACCTGACGTTTACCACAATTTTTCCAGGTTGCTACGCTGGCCGCTGGCCGCACATCCATTTTGAGGTCTATCCATCGCTTGCCTTGGCAACTGGCAGCAGCAATATTGTGCATACCTCGCAGTTGGCCTTGACCGAAGCCAGTTGCGATCAGGTTTACACCACCACAGGCTATGGCGCAAGTATGCAAAATCTAGCTTCACTGAGCATTGAAAACGATAACGTGTTTGGCAATGATGATGGTGTTTTGCAAATTGCCAGCGTGACTGGCAACACCAGCACTGGCTACACAGCCAAACTAACCGTCGGCGTAGCTGGCCCAACCATTGCAGTAACCAATCAGGTCTTTTTGCCATGGGCTACAACTGCTGAAAACTAAAAATTTGGTGCTTGCTTCAGCAAACATTGAGGCAAGCAGCAACTATTCTACCGTAATCAAGGCCTCAATTTCAGCAAACGTGCTTGCCCCAATCCCCTTAACCTCTTGAATCGCCTCAATCGTTGCAAACAAGCCATGTTGCTCGCGATACGCCACAATCCGTTGGGCAATCGCTTGACCAATCTTGGGCAAGCTCTCAAGCTCGGCAGCACTCGCCGTATTGATATTGATTAATCTGGGCTGGCTGGCAATTGCAGTTGGAGCTGTCACGGGAACTGCCGCTGATGATCCAACCGTTGGCACGCTGGTTGGAAGCGGGTTTTCGCCAACGATTGGCACATGCACATGCTGGGCATCCTGCAAATAGGCCGCCAAATTGAGCGCTTGTGGATCGGCGCTGGCCTGCAAACCACCAGCCGCCTGCACCAAATCATCAATTCGCGAGCCAAGCGCCAACTCGTAAACGCCAGGTTTGGCCACCGCGCCGCTGATATAGGCCGCCATCATTGCCATTGTTGGCGTGGCTTCGGCCAAGGCTATGGTTGGAGTCAATGTGAGTGTTGGCGTAATTAGCTCAAGGGTTGGCTCAAGCGTTGGAGCGCTGGTTGGCCACAAACTCAAGGCCGCTTCGCCTTCCGAGCCAGCACTCGCGGTCGATTGCCAAAGATTCCAACCCAAAAAGCCAGCAACTGCCAGCCCTACCAGCCATTGCCAACGAATCTGCTGCACCATCAGAACACCTCCCAAGCACAATTAAAAGTCTGGTATCTTTAGAGCCACAGATTGACATTTTTTGGCATGAAGGAAGTCCAATTGAAGCAAATTCGTGATCTTTTGCCCGATTTTTGCCCGATTCCGCGTGGCATTTTGCAGATGGGCACGCCCAACGAGCAACTCAGCGATTTAGCCCGGCGTTTTGGCGGCACCCGTGAATCGTATGCTGAAGAAGCACCGCAACATGCGGTTGCAGTAGCAGCCTTTGCCATGGCGCAAGTACCGGTGACCAACGCACTCTATGCCGAATGGATTAAGCACTCAGGCCAGCGAGCACCAATTGTTTGGCATGGTCAGCAACCAAGTGCCGAGCTTGCCAACTATCCTGTGGTTGATGTGACTTGGGAGCAAGCAGTGGCTTTTTGTGGCTGGCTAAGCGGCGAAGTTGGGCTAGCGTTGCGCTTGCCAAGCGAAGCCGAGTGGGAGCGGGCCGCCCGTGGCGATGATACCCGAATTTATCCGTGGGGCGATCAACTTGATCCAACCATGATGAATATTAAGGAAAGTTTGCGTGGCGGACTAGCACCGGTTGGCAGTTATCCACAGGCGGCAAGTCCATTTGGGGTGTATGATCTGGCGGGCAATATTTGGGAATGGACAAGCTCGCTACAAAAATCGTATCCCTATAATGCTAATGATGGCCGCGAAGCATTGCAACCAGCACCAGAGGCTGATCGGCGGCGGATCATGCGCGGCGGTTGTTGGGGTAATCCCGGCCATTTTGCCCGCAACACCTGTCGTTTTCGCTTGCCACCTGAACGATCAACCCATTTATTAGGCTTTCGGCTGGCCTATAACTTGCCCAATAGTGATTAACTGTTGGCGGCAAAATCAAGCCAATTGAATCGAAAAAAAAGCTAAAAGCATGGTATAATCGCAGGCTATTCACAGGAAGCTCATTTGGCATTCAGCTACTACATCCAGCAGGCGTAGCCTTCCTAGCGCATCGGAGGATGGTATGTCACGGGAACATTACGAGCAGAAACTTCGGTCACTTAATGATGATCTGTTACGCATGGGCGCGTTGGTCGAAACCGCAATTGGCCACTCAATTCAGGCCTTAACCACCCACGACGAGGCCATGGCCCAGGATGTTATTCGCAATGATGATTTGATTGATCAGGCCCAATATGCTTTAGAGGAAAAAGCCCTCTTATTGTTTGCAACCCAGCAGCCATTGGTGGCACGCGATCTGCGCATGGTCAGCGCAATTATTACAATTGCCAGCGAACTTGAACGGGTTGGCGATTATGCTGAAGGGATTGCCAAAATTGCGATTCGCCAAGGCCAAACCCCGGCCCTCAAGCCGCAGGCCGAGGTTCCATCGATGACCAGCAAAGCCCAACTGATGCTCCGAACAGCCTTGGAATGCTATACCCGGATTGATGTTAAGCTTGCCAAAACGCTCAGCGCTGCTGATGATGAAATCGATAGCCAAACTGATCGCGTCCAACGCGAAATTCTCGAAGTTATGATTGCTGATGCCAGCACTGTCGAACAAGCTACGCGTTTACTCTACGTTGTGCATAATCTCGAACGCATCGCCGACCGCGCTACCAATATTGGAGAACGGGTTGTCTTTATGGCAACAGGGCAGATGGCCGACCTGAATGAGCAACGGGCATAGTTACGGAGGTAGCCAAGCTGGCAAATTCTCTGTTGGAGGTTTTTCATGGGCGTGTCTCACCGTCAAATTTTTGATGAACAACTCACCGAGTTGCACGATGGGGTTTTTCGCGTTGGCACCATGGTTGAAGCAGCCTTAACCGAGGCCCTTCAATCGATCAAACTTTACGATCAAGCAACGGTGCGCAAGGTCGTGCAAAACGATCAAACGATTAATCACGAGGTTCAGCGTTTGCATGATCAAGCTCTTTTGATCATCGCAACCCAACAGCCTTTAGCGCGTGATTTACGCTTGGTGAGTGTAGTTCTCAGCCTTCTTCCAGAGCTAGAGCGCATGGGCGATTATGCCGCAACCATCTGTAAATTGCAGGAGCGGATCGCTGCCACCCCCAATTTTGTGAGCGTCTCCGCAATGCCGCAGCCAATTCCGCGCCTGATCAACGAATTGAGCCAACGCACCAGCGAAATTTTACATGCTGGCTTAGAGGCCTTGCGCCAAAATGACCGCAGCTTCGCCGACTATGTAACCGAACTTGATGATGTAATCGATCAACTGTATCGTGAAATGTTTGAAGCAACGGTTACCATCTCGACCAGTTGTCCTGATGTGGCAGCCGCAGCAATTCACCTGCTGACCCTAGCGCATAATCTCGAACGGCTTGGTGATCGGGTCACCAACTTGGCCGAGCAGATCGAATATTTGATTACGGGCAAGGTCGTAATGCTTAATCACTAAATTGGGTTGGAACCTCGTGGCGCTGTTGGCGTACTATCCTCGGATTGCAATATGTTGGCATTGGAGGATTTATGATTTGGACATTATTAGCATGGCTGGGCTTTTTGGGCTTGCTTGGTTTTGGCTGGGTTGCGATCGCAACCTTACGCGGAGCGATGCAAGGTCGGGCCAGTATGCTTTGGTTACTCGGCATATGGACGAGCCTATCAGCGCTTGGTGGCCTTTTGGTGTGGCGTGCAGCACTGCTCGAAACTTGGTCGGTTAGCCTATGGCTTGGTTTGGCGCTGGCAGCAGTTGCCCCGATCGCTTGGACCTTGGGCAATGTTGGCAAACGGCTGCAAGCCCACGGCATTAAGTTGGGCAACCTGCTAAAATTTCGCTAGCATCACAGCCACGGCTATGGCATAATAAAGCGCCACAGTTGGCGCAGCGAGTCTCCAACGGGAGGCTCGTTTTTTTGTTTAGGCTGAGGTAGGTACCATGATCGATCTTGAATATGTTCCCATGGAGACGCTTGAAGCTGGCTTAGACCACATTCGTCAAGCACCCAAGGAGCAAGGGGTTTTGCAATTAATCGTTCGTCGGCCTGCCAGCGAGCAACGTGAAGTGCTCAATCAAGGCCAGCTTGATTTGGTCGAAGGCTTAGTTGGCGATAATTGGAAAACTCGCGGTAGTTCGCGCACCGAGGATGGCAGCTCGCACCCCGATATGCAGCTGAATATTATCAATGTGCGTGCAATTGGCTTGCTTGCGCCCGATCAAGAGCGCTGGCAATGGGCTGGCGATCAATTATTCGTTGATCTTGATTTGAGCGATGAGAATTTGCCAGCGGGCACGCGCTTGGCAATCGGCGAGGCAATTATTGAGGTAACCGACCAGCCACATAATGGCTGCAAAAAATTTGCCCAACGCTATGGCCAAGATGCAATTAAGTTTGTTAAATCAGCAGTCGGCAAACAATTGCATTTGCGCGGCATCAATGCGCGGGTGGTTCAGCCTGGCACGATCCGCCAAGGGGATCAGGTTAGCAAAATCTAACCCATGTGGTATAGCTTGCAATAGGACTATGGGTATGAAGAATCGTTAGGATTGTCGTAAGCTAGCGCTGGCATACTATGAACAAATCCTTCCTCCTCACACACACTCTTCTCTTCTACAAACGGCCCAACTGGGCCGTTTGTAGTTTTAGCTCCGAATAAATCATTTGGGGATTGCATTCGTTGGGCAAACACTTCCTTTGAATTCCCCAAGCGAGAGCACATACCATGTGCGATGAGCTTGTTTCGATGCAGCTGGAATATCACGCCTGTGATTGGGATCAACAATCATGATCCTGAGTGTCAGTCCATCTTTTGACCACATAATTTCATCGGGACGCGCTATGTCTTGCGTCCATCCTTGCTGCTGAAGATAGTCGCTGTAGGTCTGGAAGAATGCTTTTGTATCCTGATTACTGCCCATCACCGATTCAATCACTCCACGATACGGGCTTTCTTGATGGTTTTCATCATTACTTGCCTCATAACTCAAGCGAACCGTATCGGTTGGTAAAAAGTGGGCTTCTGGCATTCGTTCTAGATCGGCAATCGAATAGCAGGCAGCCGAGGTTGGCGACGATCCACAGGCAGCGAGTAAGAGCATCAAACCTATCAGAATTGGCAATTTTGGCATTCGGATGCAATTAATCATCTTCTCTCCCTAGCAATAATTAACAGCCAATGAGTCTTTAATTTGCTATCCTAGCGCTATCAATGCGAGCAAAGGAGAAGGCTAATGCGCTATGCAATTGTAATCGAACAAAGCCCAAACAACTATTGCAAGCAGCGATTGTTATGCATTTGGAAGGCGAGCTAGTTCCGCCTGCGACCAGTTTAGTTGATTATATTGAATTTGAGCCTGAAGTTAACCACTAAAATCAACAACCCCCAATAAGTTGCTACTTACTGGGGGTTGCCAATCGTTAATGCAAATTTTAGTCTTTGTTGGGCAGAAAACGGAACATGCCTGCGCCACACACTTCACAGGTTCCACGTAAAGCGCGACGGCCATTTTCAGTCAACTCTTCATGGGCATTGATCATGGGTTGTTTGGCGCGACATGAGACACAATAGCTGCGCAACTCATCATCGTCGTCATCTTCGGCTGGAGCTTCAGCTTCAACAGCTGGAGCTTCGGCTTCTGCGCTAGCTGCGTCACTCCCGCCAACTTCGCGTTCCAACAAGGGCGCTTCGTCCTCAACCACAACTTCTTCTGGCTCAGCAACGGCTGGCTCGGCTTCCAATTCGGGAGCGCTGGTGGCAATTTCAGTGGTTAAAATATCGGTTGGCAAGACGATCCGTGGCGGATCAGATGGTGGCGGCGGTGGCGGTGGCAAAATTGGAGCCGAATCGATTGGTTGCAGCTTGCGCCGCACAATCACCACCACAGCGGCCAAGCCCAACAATAACGACACCCACAACCTGCGTTTGCTTTTTGGTTGGTTTCCCATTTATACCTCGCTTTGTGGTGATGAGCTAACAACTGAGCGGCGCAAACCACGCAGCGTTGCTAAATTGCGAATATCGGCGCTTTCATCAGGTTCTTTCGGAGTCTCTAGGGCCATCGGAATCGTTAGAAAGCGAGGATCGTTCATTATTAACTCAAAACCAGCCAAGCCCACAAATCCCTCACCAATATGGGTATGACGATCAACGCGACTACCAAGATCGTTCTTAGAATCATTGAGATGGAATGCTCGCAATCGATCCAGTCCGATTAAATGATCAAAGTGCTCAAAGGTGCGTTGATAGCCCTCAGCGGTTCTAAAATCGTAGCCAGCGGCCAAACCATGGCAGGTATCAAAGCAAATTCCAAGCCGTGGATGCCCGTCACACAGCTCGATCAAGCGGGCTAAGTGCTCAAAGCTATGGCCCAAAGCAGTACCTTGACCAGCGGTAATCTCCAGCAAAATCTGGGTTTCGCCAGTATCTTCGGCCAATAAACGCCGTAACGCCGCCCCAACCCGCTCCAAGCCAACGGCCTCGCCTGAGCCAACATGGGCACCAGGATGGGTGACCAATGCGCCAACACCCAACTGCTCGCAACGCTCTAGCTCAACCCGAAACGCTGCAATCGATTTTTCCCATAAGCCATCATCAGGGCTACCCATGTTGATCAAATACGAATCATGGGCAATCAATGGTGGCGAGCCAGCCTCACGATGCGCCGCTTGAAAATTGGCACAATCGGCGGCACTTAATGGCTTGGCATTCCATTGGCGCTGGCTTTTGGTAAAAATCTGAATCACATGACAGGTTGTGGCATGCGCGCGCTCAAAGGCTGTGTGCAAACCACCAACGGTTGAAACATGCGCTCCTAAATTGGGCATGGGGTTTCTCGCTCCAAACAAGTGTCGTCTGCAATTATAGCACTTTCAAGCGATTGTTGAGATTAGCACTTTGCAGTAATTATTGGTCAGAAAAGTGATGAAACGTTCCCTCACCCCCTAGCCCCCTCTCCCACTGAACGCGGGCGAGGGGGAACCGTTTCTTCATTACCTTCGCCACCCTTCCGTCCCTCCGCCGCAGGGAAACGCATTTTACAAGGGTAGGTTAAAGTGGCATGGTGGATGGACAAGCGTTCAGCGTCCCCTCACCCCCCAGCCCCCTCTCCCACTGCACGCGGGAGAGGGGGAGTCCATGTCCATTGTGGCCACGCATCATGACAAACCACGCCGTTAACGCCCCTCGCCCGCCGCAGTGGGAGAGGGGTTGGGGTGAGGGGATCTAAAACCTACCCTTGTAAAAGGAAACGCAGGGGGTTTTCAGCCCCCTGCACCCCCAAATATTCACGTGCTGGATTGTTATTGTTTCTTTCCATTCAGCAACTTCGTGGCTAAATTAGCTTCGCGGTTTTCATTTGCTAATTGTTGACCGCTATCCCTTCGTTTCGCCCCATGATAAATCGTGCTATGTATGCGATACTTGCGATTGATTAATGCTTTTCAAGCATGGTTGGCGATTTCAAATTAAAAATATGCCCGAAAGGATTAAAGTATGTACGGCGATGAAAAGACGAATGCGATAATTCAGAGTTTTATAACAAAGGTAAAAGCACAGCACTTAACGGAAGTTGAGGATATTCTAGGCTTTTTGCGTAAAGAAGGCTGTTCTCAGTACCACTCAGTGGTTGTATTATTGGATTGCCTTGGCTGTAGGTTGGGCGAGGCCAAACGATTAACCCTTTTGAGCCAAACGTGGAGTGATTATCTTAAACCGCATCAAGCAATAATCGATACCTTAATCGAACATGCAGCTGAATTCGAGAATTTGGATGATCTATAAATAATGGATTTGGACTCGACACTGGTATTGATTCGACACAACAATTCTAGCCTGAGACAAGTGGTATACTGCCAAACGTTCGAATGAGCCAATGAGGAATCTGTGGTGGTTGGATTTTTGCGCCGTTCAAGCAAATGGCTCTGGCTGAGTTGTGGCCTCTTACTCTTAATTTTTATCAGCTATGGTTTGCGCTCCAGCAGCACTTATAGCGACGATTCGATTCAGCATTTTCTAATTGCCCGCTGGAGTCTCAAACACCCTGAGTTGTTGCTCGATGTTTGGGGGCGGCCAGGTTTTACCATACTCTATGCACTGATCAGTCAATTTGGTTTGACGGCTGTCCATATGCAAAGCGCGGTTCTTGCGGCGCTGATTTGTGGTTTAGCGGCTTATTTGGCGGCAGAATTTGCGGTTGAGTGGTATTGGCTGGCGGCGATTTTCACGGGCATTCAGCCAGAATTTGCGCGCTTGAGCTTTGCTGCGTTAACCGAATTGCCATGCGCAGCCTATTTGGCAGCGGCATTGCTCGCCCAACGCCGCCAACGTTGGACATTCATGGCCTTGTTTGCAGGCTTGATTCCGCTAGCACGTTATGAAACTTTGCCACTGTTAATCTTCTTCGCCTTCAGTTTGGTCAAAGAGCGGCGTTACTGGCAGCTTGGCCTGATGTCCTTACCAATGCTGATCTGGAATGGCTTTTGGGCACTCCGGCTCAACGATTGGACAAACCTGCTGTTTCCGCTTGATCGGGTCTTGTTTGAAAAAGGCGGCAGCGTTGCTTTTTATGGCACAGGCCCATGGTGGCATTACATTACGCGCTTGCCAGTCGCCTTTGGCAGTGTGCCGTTTGCGCTTGCAGTCTATGGCTTTTTGCGCATGCGTTGGAATTCGCTACACTCATGGACGGTTGGCTATATCGCGATTCTGGCGATCAGTTATTGGAAGATTCCAGCGACCCAAATTGCCGGCTACGATCGCCATTTAGCCATTTTAGCGCCGATTATCGGCACATTTAGCGCCTATGGCCTACATACATTACGTCAACCAATTACAAAAATATGGCAAGGTTGGGGTATTCGTGGGGCTTTGGGTTTGGTGATGATGGGATTATTGGGAATGGCTTGGGTTCGCTGGATAACCCGTGGGATTGTGCTCTACGATGCGCTGCTAAGCGTTGGCTTGGTGGCGTTGCTGCTACTGCCAAGGCTCAAAACTGCCTGGTATCAACGCTTGGTTGGAGCAAGCGTAGTGATTGGTTTGCTCGGCTTATTCATTCGCGTCCAGCCCTTTATTATTCAAAATAGCGACCAGCAAGTGCTCAACAGCACCCAATGGTTTAAGCAAAGCGACTATCGCCAGCAATTGGTTTTGGCGGCAATTCCATGGTTTGCCTATGGCACCGGCATCGATCCCTATGATCCTGCGCAATATCAGCCAATTACGCCAAATGCTGTTGCCCAAGCACCAGTTGGGAGTATTGTGGTCTGGGATTCGCGCTTTGCTTGGACGCTACAATGGCAAACTCCCCGCAGTTTGCTGGAAAACCCAGCGCGCTTTCGCTTGCTCAAGCAGTATCATGGAGTTAATAGCAATGGTAATCCACTTGAACTAGCAATCTATCAAAAAATCAATTAGGAGCATTCATGGCACTTAGTGCAACCATTTTTACAATTAACGTTAATTTGGCCAATGTTGACCGCAACGTGTATGAGCAATTAGAGCTACGAGTGGCACGCCAGCCATCCGAATCAGCCGAATATATGTTGATGCGCATTTTGGCCTATTGTTTGGAATATAGCGACGGCATTGCCTTTACCCAAGGCGTGGCCGCTGGCGACGAACCAGCAGTTTGGATTCGCGATTTGACTGGGCAAGTTACTGGCTGGTTTGAAGTTGGCGCACCTGATGCTGAGCGTTTACACCGTGGCAGCAAACGGGCTGGCCGCGCAGCGGTTTATACTCATCGCGATGTCGCACAAGTGCTTGGCAATTTCAGCGGCAAAAGCATCTACCAAGCCGAGCAAATTCCGGTCTATGCCTTTGATCGCCGTTTTATTGAAAGCGTTGCCAATCTGATCGAACGACGCTGCGATTTAGGCATTTCGGTGACCGAGCAGCAAATCTACATTGAAGTTGCTGGTCAAAGCCTGAACAGCCAAATCGAAGAACATCGAATTAATAACTAGGGTCAATAATTATAACTGTAGGGCTTGAAGCCGCTAGAAACCTTTGCTATACTCGGCAGAAGCTTAGCGTTCGGCCAATCGCCAGCACAACGCCCTAGCAAGCAGCGTGCAGCAAAATCAGGCTTGCATACGCTTATTCGCCTATGGTATATTGAGGGCTAGCATCGTCATTGCGAGCGACGTGAGGTTTCCAAATGTCCAATCCACAATACATGGCCCCTAGCGGCGATGAAGAACGGGTGATTGAACTCCATTTGCCGAGTCGGCTGGGGTACGAGAAAGTCGCCATGGATACCGCCAGCGCGATGGCGAAACGGATGGGCTTCTCTCATGATCGCGTTGATTCGCTGCGCACTGCCGTGAGCGAAGCAGTAACGAATGCAATTGAACATGGCAATCAACACGATTCAGCAATGAAAGTCGTGGTGGTCTTTACTGGCAGCGATGACGGGTTGATTGTTGATGTCGCTGATCAAGGGCGCAAGCTGCTTGATCATACCATCACCGAGCGTACACCCGACATCCACCAGGTATTGCATAGCGACGATAAAGGTGGTTGGGGAATCTGGTTAATTAAAGAACTGATGGATGAAGTCCAATTTTCGGTCGCTCCATCAGGTGGCAATAAATTAAGGATGGTTATCCACCTAGATCGTTGAGTTGAAGAACATGGCGCAAACCCAAGCCACCATCGAACTGATATTTCCCAGCCAGCTTGGCTATGAAAAAATCGCCCGTGAAGCCATTGGTACGCTCGCACGGAATATGGGGTTTGACCCAGCGCGCGTTGAGGATTTACGCACGGCGCTCAGCGAGGCCTGTGTCAACGCCATCGAGCATGGCAATCAGCGCCAAACCCAACGCCGAATTCATATCACCTGCACGATTTCACGCAATCGGCTGGTGCTTGTTATTAGCGATGAAGGTCTTCGTTTTCACCCCTCCCAAGAGATCGAAACAGCAACCATCGAGCAAAAACTTGCTGGGCTGGCATCGGCGCGAGGGATGGGCTTAATGCTCATTGAACAACTTGTTGATGAGTGCGGCTTTCTACCGTCGCGTCCCGGACAAGGTAATCGTTTTCGATTAGCGATGTATAATCCACCACGACGGCATGGATCAGCCTCAGCCTAGCGCGATTCTTGGTCAAGGAGTTTTAGACCTATGATTGATGATGAATTAAAAGTGACGACCCGTCAACGCGACGGGATTTGGATTATTGATCTCGAAGGTGATGTGACAACATTTGCCGAAGAGGCCATTACGGGGGCATACGAAGGCGTTAGCAAAGATGGCGCTAAGTATATTATTATCAACTCGCGCCAAAGCGATTATATCAACAGCGCGGGGATTGCTATTTTAATTGGGGTGGTCACTGAGGTCAATCGCCAAGCCCAAAAGCTGGCAATTAGCGGCCTTAGCCCACACTTCCAAAAGATTTTCCGCATGGTCGGTCTCGCCCAATATGCCGATATTTTCGCTAGCGAAGAAGAAGCTATCGCCGCCATGCAACGCCATCAACAAGCTGCCGCCACTGCCGCCGAGCCAGCTCAACAATAATTCAGATGCTTAAATCACAGCGCCGTTGGAGTAATTCCAACGGCGCTGTTGCTGTTTTAGTGGGTTAGCACTTCAAGCTCTGGTTGAAGTAGGTTTTCCATCACGGCATGGTCGGGTACGCTCACCGGCGCTTCACTTGGCTCAGTGCGCAAGGCCAATTCAATTACTTGGCCAACATGCTCAACCCCATGGAATTGCATCTCAGCCAACACCTCAGCTGGAATTTCATCCAAATCAGCCACGTTGCGCTGCGGCAAAATGATGGTGCGAATGCCTGCCCGATGGGCAGCCAGCACTTTCTCGCGAATCCCACCAATTGGCAGCACTTTGCCGCGCAAGGTGATTTCGCCAGTCATGGCCACATCATCGCGTAAAGCCCGCCCAGTTAGCAACGAAACCAAGGCCGTAGCCATGGCAATCCCCGCCGATGGGCCATCTTTGGGTTGCGCACCCGCTGGCACGTGCACATGCAAATCGAAATGCTGGGCAAAATGCGGATCGATGCCATAGGTTTCGCCTTCAGCCCGCACCCAACTTAATGCTGCCCGCGCCGATTCTTTCATCACATCGCCAAGCTGGCCACTCAGGGCAAAGTTGCCGCGTCCGGTCATTTTGGTCGCTTCGATAAAGATAATATCGCCACCAACTGGAGTCCAGACCAAACCAGTCACAATTCCAGGCCGATCGGTGCGCTCGTGAATTTCTGAGAAGTAGCGTTGCTTGCCCAAATATTCACGGGTTTTGGTCGAATCAACCACAATTGGAGTGGCCGAACCAAGCGCAACTTGACGCGCAGCTTTGCGCATCACAGTACCAATTTGTTGCTCCAAATTGCGCACGCCAGCCTCGCGGGTGTATTCTTCAATTGCAACCAGCAAGGCATCAGACGAAATTTCAACTTCGTTTGGCTCGAGGCTATGTTGCTCGCGTTGCTCTGGCACCAAATACCGGCTGGCAATTTCGTACTTTTCGCGGGTGGTGTAGCTGCCAAGCTGAATAATTTCCAAACGATCGCGCAATGGCCCAGGAATATTTTGCAAGCTATTGGCGGTTGCAATAAACATTACTGGCGACAAATCCCATGCCACATCCAAATAATGGTCGCGGAAATTGGCGTTTTGGGCGGGATCAAGCACCTCAAGCATGGCCGAGGTTGGATCACCACGATGATCTGAGCTGAGTTTATCCATTTCATCAAGCAACACGACAGGATTATTGACTCCGCTACGGCGAATTGCTTGAATCAGACTGCCAGGCATTGCGCCAATATAGGTGCGGCGATGACCGCGAATTTCGGCTTCATCGTGCACGCCACCCAACGACAAACGCACAAACTCGCGATTCATGGCTTTGGCAATTGAGCGGCCAAGGCTGGTTTTGCCCACGCCGGGAGGGCCAACGAAACAGAGAATTGCCCCACGGCCTGGATCACGCTCTGGCGAACGTTTGCGCCGTAGTTCGCGCACTGCCAAGTAATCCAAAATCCGCTCTTTGATTTCTTCTAAGCCATAATGATCAGCATCGAGAGTCTCGGCGGCTTGAGCCACATCAATCGTGTCATCGCTACGTTTTTGCCATGGCAGAGCAATCAAGGTTTCCAAGTAGCTGCGAATCACGCTATATTCGGCGGCAGCAGCAGGCATTTGGCGCAGCCGATCAAGCTCGCGCATGGCTTGCTCATGGGCTTCGGTGCTCATGCCAGCGGCCTCGATTTGCTCAGCTAGACGATCAACTTCAACTTCTTGTTCGTTGGTTTCGCCCAACTCCTTGCGAATAGCTTTGAGTTGTTCGCGCAACACATATTCGCGCTGCGATTTACCAAGTTCATCTTGCACTTGCGATTGAATTTGCTGGCCAATTTGCAACACATTCAACTCGCGAGTCAGCACTTCGTTTAATTTCAGCAATTTTTGCTTGATACTTGGTTCGGTCAAGATTGCTTGGCGATCGGTCACGCTCATGCGGGCATATGAAGCCACCAAATACGCCAAGCGCCGTGGGTCTTCTTCGCTCAACACCGAATTCAACAATTCGGTTGGAAATTGCGGAATCAAGGGGGCAATTTGGCTGGCAACCGTGCCAATCGACCGCATTAAAGCAATAACTTCAAGCTCGTCGCTCTCAATAATTTGGTCGGGCACAACCCGAATTTTGGCGCGATAATAGGGTTCGGTTTGAATAATTTCAACAATTTCAATCCGCTCAAGCACTTGCATTACCACACGCAGCGTGCCATCGGGCAATTTCATCAATTTATGCACAACCGCAGCGCTGCCAAGCTGATAAAAATCATCAGGCTGCACCGGATTAGGCCGTTCATCATCATTTTTTAGCGCCATCAAGCCCACAATCCGTTGCCCAGCCATCAGATCATCGATTAAGCGAATTGATTCTGGTTGACCAACGGCCAATGGAACGATGGTTTGGGGATAGGCGACGGTTCCCAACAATGGCAAAATCGCGATTTCATCTGGAATTGTGGTCGTTCGTTCAAAGTCTGTCATACAAAAATCCCCTTTTAGCACCAATGCGAGTTAGACGTTGGTTTGTTCAATCGTGATCCGCCGTGGTTCAGTCTGGGTTGGGTTACGCTTGGGCAATGTGATAATCAACATGCCATCGTCGTAGCGAGCGCTAATTGCGGCCTCGTCGAGCGGCGTGCGAATCGCAAACTCTAGCTCGAAATGGCCATAATTAATCCCCAATTCATGGATATGAACCCCTTGGCTTGGGCAATGCTCTTCGCGTTGACCGCTGACATACAACACCCCATCGTGGAGTGTGACTTCGATTGCGGCCTCGCGCATGCCTGCCAGCTCCACCTTAATCACAAATTGCTCGGCGTATTCATGGACATCGGCTTGCGGTCGCCAGATCAAAGCGCGGGCGGCGCTGCTGCTACGTGGCCATGAGGTTTGCCAATCACGTTCAAAGGCGCTGTGTTGGGTGTGGAGGCGCGGCAATTGGCGAACCACAAGAAACTTAGCCATCGATTTGGACCTCCACTAGAAAAAGAACTGCTAGAAAAAGCATACCACTGCTCCATTAACACAGTAGTGACGCTGCGTTGGCAAAGTGTTAATCTTGTAATCCCGTGATGAAGGTCTATAATTTAGGCAGCGGCAGATCATCATCAACAAACGACAGGACATTTTCATGAATTGGCAGGTTGATTTCACTCCTTCAGACCACACATTGCACGACTTACTCCGTCAAAATCGGCTTGAATCAGCCTATGCATTGGGCGATTTGCAACCACCCTTCCGCGAACGCTCGCAATTCAGTTTGGCGCACAATGGCGCGCAATGGGCAGTGTTGCTGTGGTATCGCACCAGCACCTTTACCGCCTTGCTGCCCTATGGCGAGGCCCAAGGCATCAATGCCATCTTAGTGGCTAAAAACAGTGGCCCAAAGCGTGTATCGTGGCCAATATGAATGAGCAGTATCGCCAAATTTTGGGCCAGCGCTACCGCTTCAGCAACGAACAAGCGATTATTCGGATTGCGATTGAAGCAGGCCAATTGCACGATCTGCCCAATGGCACTCAACTCGAACAGCTGGAAGATCAGCATCTTGGCGAGCTATCGGCGTTCTACACCATGAACGATGTGCCAACATTTAGCCCTGATCAATTACATGGCGGGTTATACTATGGCGTGCGTCGCCATGGGGCGCTAGTTGCGGTTGGCGGAACCCACTTGGTCAATAGCCGCGATCAGCTGGCGACAATTGGTAATGTCTACACCGATCCAGCCTTGCGTGGCAATGGCTATGTGCGCACAATCATTGCCCATCTCACCCAGAGCTTGTTTGATCAAGGCTGTACGAATATCATTCACGATGTAAAAAGCAACGATTTCGCGACCCGCCAAATTTATGAGCCACTTGGCTATCGTCAAGTTGGTAGTTTTTGGGAGGCAACCGCACGGTTACGATGAAACGAGAAGCACGCACAATCATTGCCCAACGCACACTCGATTGTTTGCGCGAGGGTGGCTATTTCAATCAGGCTGATCAATGGGTTAGCATTGCCGCTGAGCAACAGGCTGCCGAGCAAGATAGCACGATCATCTGGCCGGATACAGCGTTGGCTGCAACCCACAACGCTGGCCAGCAGCCAAGCATCAAGGTCTATGCGGCAACAACTTTAGAGGCTGCGCGAACTCATGCCCAAACTGGCCAACGGGTCGCGCTATTAAATTTCGCTTCAGCCAAAAATCCAGGTGGTGGTTTTTTAGGTGGCAGCCAAGCCCAAGAGGAAAGCATCGCCCGTTCATCGGGGTTATATCCTTGTTTAACTGGCTGTGGTGAGTTTTATCGCTACCATAAACAGCAAAATAACTTGCTCTATTCCGATGCGCTGATTTGGTCGCCGCAAGTGCCAGTTGTCTGCGATGATGCTGGCAATTGGCTTGAACACCCATATTTGGTCGATGTTATCACCATGGCGGCAGTCAATGCTGGGGCAATTCGCCAAAACCATACAGGCCAAAGTGCCGAAGTTGAGCCGACCATGCTCCAACGAATTCAACGGCTGCTGCAATTTTGCGCGACCCAGCCAATCGAACGTTTAATTTTGGGAGCCTGGGGTTGCGGGGTATTTGGCAATGATCCGGCGCTGATTGCGCGGCTGTTCAAAACGGTTATTGGGCAACACGCATGGCCATTTGAGCAGATCGATTTTGCAATTTACGACCCTAGCCCGCGCCAAGCCAACGTCGCATTATTTGCTAAAATCCTGCAAGCCTAAGTTTCCTCACCCCAACCCCGCTCCCGTTCGACGGGAACGGGGCTTTCTACAGTTCCTAATTCGTCGTTGAACCATAGCCCCAGCCCCCGCGCCGTGGGCGCGGGGGCTGGGGGTAAGAAAAAATTAAAGCCCTTGGTTAAATTGTTCGATGAGGAGCGAGCGAGGAGGTTATGCCAACGCATAACAGGCAAGCATCAAACAAATCAACCAAGGGCTTTTTTGATTAAAGTTCAGTCCAGCGAATCGTAAACACACAGGCAGCAGCGCCATTGCGCATACAAGGGTCGTGGGTAATCCGAACATCACGTGCACCCAAGCCTTGCAAAACCCCTTCCATCGCTGCCTGCTCGAACAGACAGTTATAGGGTTGTTGCAATTCGACTTGTGCATGATAGGCGGCGAGGATGGTTGTGCGCCATTCGCCACTAGCGCCGCGGGTTGCAGTTCGCCATACGTCGGGCATTGCTACCAACATGGCGGTTGGCGTGTTCAGACCCATTTCACGAAATTGGGCTGCCAACGAGTAATAAATGCCCCGCCCAATTTCCATCAACAATCCTGGATCACGATCCTCAAAATAGTTCAACATGGTTTCAAAAAGTTGGCCATGATACCATTTATCAGAACTAATCTGATCGAGAATGTTCAAAATTTCCGGCGGACACTCATCACCAGCAACCATACCCAACATCAAATAGGCACTACCGATGCTTAATGGTGCACCATCGCGGTGATCGATGCCAGGATCAGCAAATTCTTCCACCACGAATGGGGCAGATCGCGCAAAGCGATACACATGCCCTCCTTTTTCTGCAAAATTAACCGAACAAACCCAACACTATTTCGCTAATCGACGATACGTTATTCTTGGCGTGGATCAGGTAGCAATTCATCACGAATTTGGACCTGCTCGTCAACAATTGTTACAGGTAACTGGCCCAAACGCAAGCGCCGATCATCGCTGATTAATAATCCTTGTTCATCATACACCCGATCGGAGCATTGATCACGATAGGTTTTATTGGATTGTTCATACAGCACAATACAACCGCTCAGGCTATCCCACGCCAAAAAGACTCGCCATTGATCGGCACTCAAGCGGGTGACCAACAATGGATCATCACTGACTTCAGGTCGGCTAGCGATGGTTTCTGAGGCAACCAATTGTTTAACCGAAACTTGAAGCGTTTGGCCAATTGGAAATTGGCTCACTGGGCCAACAATATAGTCGCGAGCTGGCGGGCTAATAATATAGATAAACAATGCGCCACAAAACACAGTTGCCAAGCCCATCACAATCGTCAACAAGCGGGTTGCCCGTTTGCGCGAACGTTCGATCCGCTCAATTTCATAGGGATCAAGCATGCTCATTGGGATATTCCTCGTGCCACAATCAACATCCGTTCCGATTCACTGGTATAGGGATCAAGCTCATACGAACCATAGACCGCCTGCAATTCAAAGCCACAACGAGCCAGCAAATGCTCAGCTTCGTAGCGATAAAGCCAGCGCATGCCAAACGGTAGCACACAGCGCCGCACATGGCCATCGGGCTGAATTTCATCGTAGCAAAATTGCACCTGTTGATGCTGAGCCGCTAAATCAACACTGCGATAGACAAATTTTTGCACCAGATTGCCATTGCTGGCCCGAAAACTTTTATCGAGCACCATCAAGCCATCGACGGCGCTGAGTTGGCTCGGCTCAGGATTAAACAAATCGAGTAGCAACAGACCATTTGGTTTCAAATGGCGATGAATTGAGCGCAAGCTTGCAATTTGAGCTTGGGTGGTTTCCAAATGCATAAACGAATTGATCGCAACCAAAGCCATGCCAAACTGCTGATCAAGCTGAAAATTGGTGGCATCAGCTACCACAAACTCTACCTGCTGCTCAAGGCCTGCGGTTGCTGCCGCAGTTTTAGCCTGGTCAATCATGGCAGGAGCAATATCAATGCCTACCACGTGTAGGTTTGCTTGAGCCAGTGGAATTGCCACCCGGCCAGTGCCACACATTAGCTCTAAAATGCTACCGCCAGCCAGCCGAGCATGCTCACGGTAAAACAGCAGATCATCAGTGAAATCGCCATAATCGGCATCATAATAGGGTACAAACTGATCAAACATCCAAGTTCCTTGCATAGCAACGCCATGGTTCGAGCTACGAGCGAGCGCGCAACCATGGCGTTCATGGGTTTAGCGTAATGTAATTGTTTTGGAAATACCGCCATTGGTTGGCCGCCAGACCAACTTGACCGATTGAATCTCACCAGTATTAGTTCGGGCCACCAACGTACCCGCAATTGTATTATTAGCAGGGATCGTAAGTGTACTAATCACGGTTGATTGTGCAGTAATTGGCAAGGCCCCAACATTTGTTTGCAAGGTAAAATCGGCACCCCGAAAGGTTACCGGTCGGTTAGTTGGGTTTTGCAAGGTAACGCTGACAGTTACCTGCTTGCCATCGCCCGCAACCACAGTATCGCCAATAGTTAGAAAATAACTCCGCGATTCATGAACGCTACCAATGGCGACTGGCTGCACTGGCTGAGTCGGTTGACTTGAGTCGATCACGACCTCTATCACTGGAGTCGCTCGGCCTGAATTCAAACCAAGCAATGCCTCGCTAGTTGCTCGCTCGCTAGCACTAATATTAGCATTATCGCGTGAACTACTGAGCCGACCTGCTAATGCCGCACGCACCAGATTAAACCCCCCAACCATCAATACTAAAAGAATAGCAGAAATTATCAGTTCACTTCTGGTGGGCAAAATTGAGCGTTTTTTGGGGCCTTTGGCAATTGCTGGACGTAACGAGCCAACCAAATCATTGCTATAGCTAACCACATGGTCTGATTCAGGCGTTGGCTTAATCTCGCCAACTGCTAGCTCAACTGGGCTTACTCCAGTGTTCTGGACTGAGGTTGTTGCAGGCGGTGTCAGAGGCACTGAACTAAAATCTTGGTTTGGCGCTGGAGCAATTGGATTAACATCAAAACTAGGCCGGGTCTGCAATAAGCTGTTATTGCCTGCTGCCCGGGCTGGTGGTGGTGAAAAACTGGCTTTGGCAGGCGCGGCAGTGCTGGTTTGGCCCAAATTAGCAAAATCAATTTGGGTGGGTTTAAGCAAATCAAGCCCCCGTTGCGCCGCAGCATTCTGGGGATTAATTGCCAGAACGCGTTGCAAAGCGGCGATTTTTTCGCTGTTGGTTGCTTCAACCGCACTCAGCCACAGCCATGCTTGCTCGTTCTTGGGATCAGCGGCTAGGGCCTGACGCAGCACTAGTCGCGCCTCGGCATGGTTGCCAGAGCGCGCTGCTTGAACGCCCTGTTGAATTAATTGTTGAACAGTTGATGACATACAACTCCTACGGTTGGGGCTTCGCACGCACAATCAGGCGATGCGAATACACCCCAATCGGCACACAGGTGATTAAAGTAACCGTTTCTTCAGCAGTTGGCTCCATCACCCATGTTCGGTCGGGGGTCACGGTACGAATTTCAGTCACTTGGTAGCGATGTTCTAGCCCATCAACAGTCAGCATCAGCGTATCACCGACGACTGCATTGGGTAGCTGACTGAAGATAATACCACGATAGCCGACATGACCTGCTAGGACTATATTCCCAGCTGTTGTTGGAAAGCCTGCCACAGGCCAATAATGGGCCGCTGCATCAGTT
Organism: uncultured Chloroflexia bacterium; assembly: GCA_963767035.1. Lineage (GTDB taxonomy): Bacteria > Chloroflexota > Chloroflexia > Chloroflexales > Herpetosiphonaceae > Herpetosiphon. Next base: position 1,317,120 of record CAVYBW010000001.1, read on the forward strand.
GGTACATCCCAAGTTCCCAACGAAAAGCCTGCTTCAATGATTGAACTATCGAGGCCAATCCGCGGCATGGTGATCCGCGTTGGACGTAGTGCTTGCCACGCAGTTTCAGCAGTATTGACCTTACGCGTAGCCCATTCGGGCGCTGCCTTGGTCGCAATCAAATATTGACGGCCTAAATGGCCGAGCGATACTTGGTAGGCCGCTGGCAATTCAGGATGATATTCAAAGCGTGTGCGCTCAAAATATTGCACGGTGTAGGTTTGGCCATCTTGTTGGTTGCGCTCTAAAAATTCTTCTGATAACGGATAGCCAAAGGCTTGCAAACCGCCGTTACGCTCCCAATATTGGCGAAATAGCCCACCCAAGGTATGTTTTGATTCGGGAAAGTAGATTTGGCTAGGATAGGCGGCTTCGCTGCGCGGTTTGAAGGCTGGCTGATCGGCTGAACCTTCGGCGGCCCAACGCCCAAGATGGCCAGCTAATGTCCAGCCAATCGTCGCATGCCACTCAAGTCGTGCTCGCTCAAAATATTGCACCGGACGATCATTCTCAACAAACACTTCGCTAATTGGATAGCCAAAGATCGCCAAGCCGCCGTTGCGCTCCCAAAATAGCCGAAAGTTATAGGCCAAGGTATGGCCAGTTTCAGCAAAGTAGCGCGGCTGCCCAGCGGCAGTTTCAGCCGAACCAGCACTGATCGTAATCAGCAACAGGCCAACAATTAACAAGCATGTTCGTAGTCGTCGCAGCATCGGCTCACCCTATCCAACTAAGCGCGCTTCGGGGCCAGCACCATTCACAATTGTCCACTGAACGGCATCCAACTCACATAGCCGCGCTTCAACTTCGGGCGCATCTTTGGCTTCGCAAATCACATGCACATTTGGCCCAGCGTCAATCGTCCAATAGCTTTGCAAATTATCTTGGGTCCGCCAGCGTTGCACTGCCTGCATTACCGCCAACGTTCCCGGCAACCAATACATAGTCGCTGGTTGGGCAGTCATGGCAATCACATGCATCGACATAGCATCGGCTTCCGAGGCTTGGCCCAAGCGCTCAATATCGCGTTCGACAATGCCTTGGCGCACATCAGCCAAGCGTTGCTCGATGCCTTCTAAGCGCACAGGAAAATACGGGCTGGTGGTGGCAACGCTATGACCACTGGTCGAAGCAACATGTTTGGCTTCAGTGCTAATCACCGCCACAATATCAACCAAATTCCAGTGCTCTGGCGGCGCAATTTGGGCTGCATACGAGCCTGCGTGCGTCCCATCGTTATACCATTCAACAAAACCAGCCGGAATCGATCGACAGGCCGAGCCAGAGCCAGAAAGCCTCGTCAAGCGCGACAATTCGGCTTCATCAAGCTCTAAACGAAAAGCCGAAGCAGCAGCGCGAGTCAATGCTGCAAAGGCTGCGGCTGATGAGGCAATCCCTGCATCAGAAGGGAAATTATTGCGCGAACGCACTTCAACCCGCTCGGTTACGCCGGCCAATTGACGCAAGCGCTCAATCTGTTGAATCACGCGCTCAAATTGGCGACCTTTGGCCTGAATTTCTTCGCCACCGCTGAGGGCTAGCCACACGCTATCTTCCAGGGCTTCGGGCAAACATTGTACGGTTGTCTCGGTTAGACAGCCATCAAGATTCATGGAGATCGAGCCATTGGTTGGAAGAGTCAGATGCGCGTCGCGCTGGCCCCAATACTTGATAAACGCAATGTTGGCACAAGCCACTGCCGTTGCCGCATGCGAAAGCTGTTTCATACCATTCCTCACGTACAAATAAACCAATTCAGTAGCACTATTGTAGCAGATGATCAGGCTAATTTAGGCTGGCGTGCACACCACACAGCCATGTTCAGCCAGATGTTGGGCTGGCAGCCAACGCTGACATTGCCCACAACAACCACTTAATTTAATCGGCTGGTCACTGCTTGTAGGCAGTTGCGCAACCCCGAGGGCCGTGCGCAATTCTTCATAGTCACGGGCCGCAATTAAAACCGCCCGATCAACCCGCTCGCCGCTAAATTCAAGCGACAGTACCATGCCGGCCAATAAATTATGCCGTTCAGGCATGTTTTCCAAAGCTTTTGCATCGATTACCAATGGCCGCCAATCATTATTGTCAGCAATCGCCATCACATCGAGCGTCACCGTATCGCCGCCAAAAAAACCACCATAATTATGAACTTCGCTGACTTCAAAAAGTTCAGACATCGTTGTCCTCAAATAAAGAATTGATAAGATCCCTCACCCACGGAGCGGGGTTGGGGAGTTTGATCAGGTGATTTTCAATGATTCGGCGAGATTTGCTCAGGCTGCTCCCCCTCGCCTCGCGGGCGAGAGAGGGGGGTGAGGGAACATTCAATGCCTGATCATACACCGATCATGTATAAAACCTTATCCTCGCAAGCAGTTCTCACCCTGCGGATGGGGTGAGGGATCTAAACCTAAACGTTGGTGCTCAACACCGTTTCGATGCTATAGGCTTGCACCAACTGCGAGATATGCCGCAAACTCAACGGCTCAACTGGCACTGCGTGAACCTGATCGCGCACTGCGTCGTAGGTTGCTTGGCTGACCAAAATTTGATTCGCCAAGGCAGCGCTACACAAGCGGGCTGCAAGATTCATGTCGGGGCCAATTGCCGTATAGTTCATCATTTGAGCCGAGCCAATATTGCCCACCACCACCTCGCCCGTGGCAATCCCAATCCCAATCGCTACGCCTGGCAAGCCTTGGTTTTGCCATTCATTCATCAATTCGGTATGACGAGCTTGCATCAATAAGCCAGTTTGGACTGCCAACAATGGATGCTGCTCATACGGCAGGGGAGCGCCAAAAAAGGCCACAATTTCATCGCCCACAAATTTATCAACCGTACCACCAGCATTGCGAATAATCGTGGTCATGGCTGAAAGATGTTCGTTGAGCATCCGCGCCACCACATCGGCAGGCAATTGCTCAGAAACCGTGGTAAAGCCGCGCATATCCGAAAAAAGCATCGATAGTTGCTGACGATGCACGTTCATATAATCGTTACCAGGCGTGCGCAACATCAAATCGACCACATCGGGGCTAACATAGCGGGCAAATGTTTCACGAATATGGCGTTGTTGACGGTCTTCAAATAGGGCAGTATCCATTTGCGAAGCAATTGCATTCAACATTTTAACTTCGTGAATGCTAAACCCGCGCATACCTGGCGGATTAGCCCCGCCAAACACGCCAATAATTTGGTTTTTCAAAATCAACGGCACACCAATGTACGAACCAATCGTTTGATCGATCTGTTCGCGGCGTACCATTTTGCCTTGATCAACGGTTTGCCGCGCCAAATCACGCAATACTTGCGACACTTGCAAGCTTGGGTCGGCTAAATCATCGTGCGAGGCAGCCCGAAACTCCAACTCATGCTCCTCGGCGGTATAGAGCATAATAAAGCTCCAAGTTGCGCCAATCGTCTCGGAGAGTAAGCCCAAGGCCGCCCCTAAACCTTGCTCAAAATCGGGCGTGGCATCAATCAAACGATCCAAGCGATAGATCGTCTCTAGCTCGCGATTACGCGATTGCACTTGTTGGAATAAGCGTAGGCTGGCCATAGCCGAATCGATTTGCGAACACATCGCATCGATCAAGCGCCGATCATCAATCGACCAATGATGGTCTGCCGAGCCAAGCACCAACACGCCCAAGCGCTCACCTCTCACCGAGAGCGAACGCACAATAACCTCAGCATCGCCCTCTTGCAAATTTGTCGTTTCGCCACTAGCCAAGGCATTGGTCAAGGCCAACATCAAACCAGCAGCATTCGTGGGCCGCCAGCGTTCAATCGTAATGTTTTGGGCTGGGCAATCTTCCAAATCGAGGGTAATTAATTGCAGCAAATCGGGCTGTAGCACACCGCGAATAATTGCGGCACAGCCATTTAAAAAAGTTTCGCTAGAATCAGTTGTGTCGCGGAGAGCATCGAGATCGTAAATCGCCCGCAGCTCTCGATGGCATAACGAGAGTTCATGTTTAATTGTTCGGGCATACGCGCTGCACCTCCTTGAGCCAGCAAAACGATGATTAACAACGCCAGTATAGCATGAACTATCAGTGGCCGAATAGCACAAAAAAAGGCCGACAGCGCCACACTGCCAGCCCTTAAAACTTAATCCAATTTTGGTTTAGCCAATATCCCAAACGATCTCGCCGCGCAACACGCGGGCAATTTGTTCGGGAAAGGTTTTGACTGAAATTGGCTTGGCGATAAAGCCATCGAAGCCTGAAACACGCGCGCGTTCAGCCTCCTCGCGCGAGCCATTGGCAGTCATAGCCACAACTTTAGTGCGCTTCAGCTCAGGCAAAGCCCGCAGCTTTTGAAACACAATATGGCCATTTTCACGGGGAATCCGTATATCAAGCAAAATCAGGTCGAGAAAGCTCAAAATAGGGTTTTGGCGCACTTGCGGCGAGTTGAGCCAGCTAAAAAAGGCATCGCCTGAAGGTCGCGCGTTGCAGTAGGCAACCCCAATCTGCTCGCGCAGAATCCGTAACGTCAAATTCATGCTGTCAACGTTATCTTCGATTACCATCACTTTGGCACGGCTTGCAACGACGATAGGCGAAGCGCTCGGTCGAACAACCGGATACATGGACTTGCTCCAAAACGAACACAATAACCGTTGCCATGCAGCAGCCGTCGATGCATTGGTGGTTATCGCTCGTAACAGTGCTCGATACTAGTCATGGTAGAGAGTAGTCCTTTTGGGTCATCGAGCCAGTACCCAAAGCACTCGTGTAGTGTACCTGAATTTTGACGCTCGAATATCAAATTTGGGTTAAGAAATTATGCCCAAGATTTAGCCAATTTTCATCTAATTACGACAGCTTGTAGCAAACCCAACGGCGGTTTATGCTGATAGTGCAGGCAATGCGGCTGCAAATCTGAGATAAATAGTCAGCAATCCTAAGCCATTGCCTGATTGGTGTCGGTAGTGTACCGTATCAACAACTGGCCAAGCCACTATTCACCCGATTTCACAACCAAGTACGTGCCAGCACAAGGAGTCGCTCGCGTCTATGCCAGAACAACGATCATTTGGCCAACAATTGCGCGAATATCGCCATCAGCGCCATCTTACCCAAGCCGCGTTGGCCGAGGAAGTTGGTTGCGCAGTCGAGAGTATTCGCAAAATGGAGGCCAATCGCCAGCGTCCATCACGGAGTTTGGCCGCCCGTTTAGCCAGCATGTTGCAGTTATCAGCCGAACAAACTCAGGCATTTTGTGCTCAAGCGCGGATGGTTGGCACAACTGAAGCCCAGCCAGCGCCAAGCCCAACAGGCCTGCCATTAACTGCAACCAAATTAATCAATCGCCAAACTGAAGTTGCAACGCTGCAAACCTATCTCAATGCTGAGCATATTCGCATGATTACCCTGACAGGGCCAGGTGGCGTGGGCAAAACTCGCCTCGCGCTGCAAATTGCCCAACAAAGCCACAAGCATTTTTCCGATGGCGTGTATTTTGTTGATTTGGCGCAAGCCAATAGCGTGGCGGATCTTGGTTTAGCAATCAGTCAAGCGCTCAAGCTCCCCAGCAGCAAATATAGCTGGCAACGCCAAATTCAAGTGCACTTTCAGCAGGCCCGCTTATTACTGATTCTCGATAATGTTGAGCAATTGCTCAGCGCCGCCGAACCTTTGCAATCGTTGCTTGTGCACACTAGCGGCCTCAAATTATTGTTAACCAGTCGCAGCTTGTTGCATTGCGCTGGCGAATATGCGCTTCCGTTAGCACCGTTACGTTTGCCAACCGCCAACGCCAACCTCAGCGATCTCAAAACCAACCCAGCGGTGCAATTATTTGTGCAACGCGCCCAAACCCTCAACCCGCAATTTGCGCTTACCAAGCAGAATGCCGAGGCCATCAAGCAGATTTGTTGGCAAGTTGATGGCTTGCCGTTGGCCTTGGAATTGGCGGCGGCTCGCACCCGTTTGCTCACGCCCGAGGCCTTGCTGGCCTATTTGCAACCGCCATTAGCACTGCTGACTACTAACGATCCAACTGCGCCAGCCCGCCACCAAAGCATGCACAACGCAATCAATTGGAGCTATCAGCAAATTTCGCCCAAGCAACAACAACTGCTCCGGCAACTGGCAATTTTCCAGGCTGGCTGTACCCTCGATGCAATTCAGGCCATCGTGCCACATAACCAACAACTTGATCTACTCGATCAGTTGGCAGGCTTGATTGATCATAGTTTGTTGTTTATGCAGGCGGCGGCTGAACAACCACAACGCTTTGGCATGCTCAGTTTGATTCAAGAATTTGCGGCCCTGCAATTGGCCGAACAAAACGAAGTAGCCGATATTGCCCAACAGCATCTCGATTATTATGTGATGTATTGCGAATCGTTGAGCGAGCAGGTTTTAGAATCACGTCAAGCGCTGGTGCTCGAGCGCGAGAATATTCGAGCAGCAATTAATTGGGCGATTCAGACGAATAATTGGCCAGCGGCTAGCACCTGCATCCTGCCATTGGTCGAATTTTGGTATCGGTATGGTGCTGCCGAGGAGTTACGAACATGGCTCGATTGGTTGCTAGCCCAATCGCTTGAGCCAGCAATTCAAGCGCGTTGCACGGAGATGAATGGCTATATTGCGGCCTTTTTGCAAAGCCAATATCGGGCTGGCCAAGCCTGGTATCAACAGGCGTTAGCCCAACGCCAAGCCTTGCAACAGCCAGCAGCCATCGCTGAAAATCTAGCAAAATTGGGCGAAATTGCCATGGAGCAAGGTCATTATGCGCAAGCGCTTGAGCAGTATCGCAACGCCTGTAGCATCTACGAGCAGCTTGGCGATCAAGCGGCTGTCTACGCCATGCACGATTGCCAAGCCATGGTATTGGTGCGCCAAGGCCAATTTAGCCTAGCCCAACAACTCTTGCAGCAAAGTTTGGATTATTGGCAACAGCAGCAGATTTTGCCTAGCCTCGCGTTTAGTTTGAATTATTTGGGCGTGATTGCGCTGTATCAAATGCGATTAAGCAAAGCCCAAATTGCCCATGAACAAGCCTTGGCAATTTGGCGCACCCTCGACGATCAACGGGGGATTGCTTCGGCCTTGAATGCGCTCACGCCAGTCTTGTTGCAGCAAGGCCAAACCAGCGCCGCGCTTGTAGCAATCAAAGAAAGCCTACAAATTCGCTGGCATTTACACGATTATGATGGCTTGGCATGGAATTTGGAGCGGTTTGGCGAGGTGTTGAGCAAACTCGATCAGGCTGAATTGGCGATTCAAGCTTGGAGCAAGGCCAAGCAATTGCGCACTGAATTGGCCTTGCCATTGTTCGAGGCGGAGCAAAAACGCTTGCAATTCCAAATCAAGCAAAGCCAGCAACAGCTAACATCGGCCCACTGGCAAGCGCTGTGGTTTAGCAGCCAACGTTTGGGCTTGGCAAGCCTAATTCAATCGCTTTTAGCCTATACCTAATTATTAAATTTATTTAAAAATACCCCGCTTTTACCTCGGTTTCTACCCTTTTGTTGCTTGGCGCTATTTGGTCTAATAGGCGTGCTAGTCAATGAAGGAGGCCACTTGCCCAGCAAGTCGAGGGAAAAGGAAGATTTTACACGCAATCTAGTACGGGGTACACTATGAAAGCTTATAAACCAATGCTCAAACTTATTGCAGCTTTTTTGATCTTTTTACCACTCGTGACCAGTGCCGCCAGCAGCACCGAGCACTTTAATCAGCCAATTAATAATTCCACACTATTTAGCTGGTACACCAACTCCAGCACAGCGACTGGCACGGCCAACCTGAGCGATAGCCAAGCCCAAGATGGCAAAATTATGCGGCTCTCGATTGCCGCTGGCCAAACCGCCTATCCCGGCCAAGGCTCGAATCTCGTTTCACGCCAACAATATCATTATGGCACTTACGAAGCGCGGATGAAAACCGCCAACTGCGCCAGTGACGAAGGCGTGATCAACGGCTTCTTTACCTATTTCAACGATGGCAGCGACAGCAATGGCAATGGCTTGCCTGATAACAGCGAAATCGATATTGAATGGTTGTGTGCCGAGCCACAATCAATTTTGATGACGATTTGGACTGATTACAACGACCCAACCGCAACCAGCCGCCGGGTGTATCGCAAGGTTAATTTGGCAACTGGCACGATTGAATATACCCGCTATGCCACAACCTTCGGCGATACATACACCGATTTGGCGAATAGCCCAACCGAAAATCAGCCAACCACGGCCCAAGCGATTCCAGGCTACAACTCGGCCACGGCATTCTACGAATATGGCTTCAACTGGACAGCCAGCAATGTGACCTTGTGGGTCGTCAATCCTAGCAACGGGCAAAAAATTGTCCTCTGGGATTATCGTGGGCCAAGCGCGCGAATTCCCAAAAATCCAGCTGCCTTTATGGTCAATTTGTGGCATCATCCCAACTGGACACCTGAATGCTGCGCCAACGCCACCAATCCACCACGGGCCACGCGTTCGCTTGATATTGACTGGTTGCGCTTCACGCCCCAAGCGGATCTACCAAGCGATACGATTGCGCCAAGCGTACCAAGCAATGTGCAAGCAGCCAGCAAAACCCACAATAGCATCAACCTAAGCTGGAACGCCGCAAGCGATAATGTCGGCGTAGTTGGCTACGATATTTACCAAAATGGCGGCAGCAATCCAGTTGCGAGCACTGGCAGCACCAACATCACAATCAGCGGGTTGAATCCCAGCACCGCCTATAGTTTTACGGTCAAAGCGCGTGATGCCGCTGGCAATCGTTCAGCCAACAGCAACAGCCTCAGTGTCACGACCAACAATCAACCGACCACTGGCAACGGTTTACAAGCCACGTTTGTCAAAACCTCCGATTGGGGTAATGGCTATGTGGGTGTTTACCGCATTACCAACAATGGCAGCAGCGCCGTCGATGGCTGGACGCTTGGCTTTGATCTGCCAAGCAATGCGACGATTGCCAGCTGGTGGGATGCAACTCAAGCCAAAAGCGGCAACCGCTACACCGCCAGCAATTTCAGAATGGAACCGCCGCATCGAAGTCGGTCAAACGCGCGAATTTGGCTTCAGCGGCAACTACAGCGGCGCATGGGTCAATCCAAGTAATTGTACAGTCAACGGTCAAAGTTGTAGCGGCAGCACAACCAGCAGCAACGTGGCGCTTGGTCGGCCAGTTCAAGTTTCTTCAGCGGAAACCAGTGCGCTGGGCGGAGCCAACGCCACCGATGGCAATAGCGCTACCCGTTGGGCCAGCAGCTACAGCGATCCCCAATGGATTCAAGTCGATTTGGGCAGTAGCAAAAGCCTCAGCAGAGTTGTGCTGAATTGGGAAGCGGCCTATGCGCGCGCTTATCAGGTGCAAGTCTCCGATGATGCCAGCACTTGGCGAACCCTCAGCACGGTGAGCAACGGCGATGGTGGCACTGACACCCTGACCGTTAGCGGCAGCGGACGCTACCTACGGGTGTATGCAACCCAACGTGCCACCGAATGGGGTTACTCATTATGGGAAATCGCTGCCTATAACTAGGTCGCAGCTGGTCAATACGCGCCCATTCGATCCTCTAGCTTTGATCAGGCTAGGGGATTTTTTGGACTATTGATTGATCTGCAAGTTTGTGAATAGTGCAGATTGATCACTAAGATCATCCCACGCTGAAATTGTGACTAAAAATAACTCTGGGTCTCGTATATTCAGTTGAATATTAGTAGCAAAAATCTGCCAATTCTGCCCATCAATACTATAGGCAAAATCATATGAATTTCCTCGGTTGAGGATATAAAAAAATGCAGTTTCAAGTTTGATATCAATACTACCCGCAAATATTCGATTCCCCGAATCGATCACATCGATTCCCAATTTACCTAAATGATCTATGTATACTCTAGCCGATTGACGTTTATCGCTCGAACGAATACCAAAGCCAGCATTTTTGCAACAAACCTGCGAATTAGGCATGGTTACTTGGAGCTTTGCCGCAAAATTATGGCTGATGGGATAGGCTAAAGTCGGCGCACTATGAGCATCTTTCTGCGCATCAGACGCTAAATCAGTATGTACACCTGCCCGAATACTCAAGGTTGTTGAATTGACAGCTGTTAACTGGCTCTCCGTGGAAGTTCCTGCGAACCAATTAAATGGTGGCAATAAGCGTTGGGATGGATCACTAAAAGCAACTGATCTCCATTGCGCTGTTTCTGGCGGTAAACGCAACAATCGCAGGTAAATCTGGCCTAAATTATCGTTAAACTCACCACAATTACGGCAATCAGCATCATTAATTCGTAGTTCTAAGATACCCGATTTGGGGATTACCACAATCCTTTGGCTCCCAATCAAAAAGGTTGTTTGACCAATGCGTCCAATCAACGATCCATTGGCAAAATCGGGCACAATATTCCAATCATTTGCCCGTTGATAGCCTTGCGGCCCCACAAAGGGATCTTGATCATGAATACCATGACAGTTAACCGTCCATTGCCCATATGTTTCGACTTGCAATAGCATGCCGGCCTCAACCATCAACATTGGCTGCCACTGCAAGCGTGCATCAACCATAAACCAACCACCAAGACTTGCTTTAGATTCAATATCATCACAATGCTGGTCAGCCGATGCTGGAATACCCCACAACAATAGCACCATCAAACCAAAGCGAAGAAAGAGCCTCGGCCAAAAGTTCAGTCGTTGTGGAGAACATGTTCAAGCCTAGGTTGAGGTATAGGCATTTGGCTTGAATTATCGAAGGTTTGTGATAGATCAGCTATTTCTGGTCTGCTTGCTTCAGCAGCATTGACCACTACCACCGAAGCGAATGAACTAGGCTGAACTGGCTGCAATAAAAACTGTTCCAACCATACTTTTTCAGCTGGCAATAGCCCTTGTTCCCACTTCCAATGGCTAGTCAGTGCCTGCCAAACCTGTTCGAATAATTCAAGATCATGGGCAAAATCAAGCTGTTGCAACAAATACAACACCATTGCAAAGCGATGATGAATCGGCGGAGCAAAATCGCCACGCTCCCAAGCTCCAAAGGTTTGATAGCCCGATGGAGCAAAACCAAAGAGTGGTGCCACTGCGCGTTGCTTAAAGTTTTGCAGCTTTTCGTCGTGACTGAATCATGCCACAGGCTTCTTGAAAAAGCACAAAATTGCTCCTCAAAGTGCTTAAATTTCGTCTATTTCAAGTAGTTTTAGCGGACTTAATGAGTTATAGACGAGTTTTTGAAGGTGTCATAACAGGTTTTTGAACCTTGCAGTGGCCACATGGCATCGCTAGATTAGACCTCAGTGTTAGTTTCTGGAGGTTTCATCAGCTATGACCACACTCAATCACTTGCTCCTACCAAGCGAACATCGGATTATGCAGATTCTCATCCAAGGTAAAACCAATAAAGCCATTGCCCAAGTCCTAAATCTAACTGAAGGCAGCGTGGAAACGAGTTTACACCGCATTTACAACAAGCTAGAAGTAGATAATCGAGTTATGGCAACCGTAGCTTACCTCCAATTGACAGTCATGCAAACTGCTAGGGAATCCTAGCAGCCCAATTATAGCTTAATCGCTATACTCCCCAACAAATCATCACAGTTGGATCGATCATTGGTGCAAGGAGGATTCGCAATGAAACGAATTGTATGGTGGGTATTATTGTTAGGCAGTTTGGGCTATAGCTTATTCCATTTGCCATTAAGCAATGCTCAATCACCCAAAAATCCTGAATTAATCGAGTCGTCGATGGGCTTTCAAGTTGCTGAATTGGACGAATGGATTCCCAGCGTATTTGCTGATAATGGCATTCAAGTCTCATCAGCAGTCGCGCAACGCACTATTGGCTTTGTGCATAAAATGCAACCATCATTGATGAGTTTGATTAGTAGTTTTAGTAATCCTGACCAGCTTAGTCCAGAGCAATGGGTCAAAGATTATGATTATCGGCGCAGTAGTGCCAGTTATACTCAACGCTCATTAGAGTGGAATCAATATCAAGCTGTATTGATTCACGAAGCAAATCCAATTGACCAAGCTTCTGAAACGCCCGACCACCTTCGGATGGTGCTCGCCATTGACGATCAAATAGTGGTGATCGAATACGTGGGCTACGCAGTGCAGCGGGAAGCTTTTGAGCGTTGGCTAAACCAATTCAGTTTCTTTTCGCCACAAGCCTTTCGCCCTTCCACACTCGTTAGCGATATAAAACAGGCTTTCGAACAGGCCAATCAACCGTTAGCTATTTCAGTGCAAAATTGTTGTGCAGTTAGCGATGCCGAATATAATCCATTCCCATGTAGTAATGGCAATTGCACCTGGTGGGTGCGCTATCGCCGCACAGGAGATAACATCGCCAATCTTTATGCATGTACTGGCAATGCCAACACTTGGGATGAATGTGCAGCCCAGCATTATCCCAACCTATTGAGCAATACGCCAACTGTGGGGAGTGCAGTGGTATGGATGGGAGCAAACGATAATCATGTGGCATTTCTCGAATCTATGGCGAATGCTAATAGCCTAACCATGTCGCAGATGAATTGGGGCAGGCTGTCCCCAATCAACAATAACCCAATCAGCTGCGAATAAACTTTTTATTCGCCATCCACAAGCAACTCCAACCTATAGTGGCGCATACCATGCCCAAAACTATTCTAGCAAAATGCTGCCTAGTTCACGCAAGCCAGCCACAGTGCAAATTCGCAATACTGGCACCGCAACATGGGATGCAAATACACGGCTCGCACCAATGCCGCAAGATCAAGCCAGCCCATTTTATGACCCTGCCACATGGATCAGTGCAGGCCGCATCGTTTCAGCTGGAACGGTTGCTCCAGGCCAAATTGGGAGCTTCAATTTCCATCTACGAGCACCCAATGAGCCAGGCACCTATCGAATAAATTTTGCAGTTGTCCAAGAAGGTGTTACGTGGTTTAGCCAACCAGCACCTAATCTCATTTGGTTTGAAATTATCGTTACGCCAGCGGTTGGGATTGGTTCATCACGCCAACAACTTTTCATTGAGGCATATAATCGCAATGGTGGCGAGGCAGTTTTAGGCTTACCTGAAACCTCGGCAGGTTGGTCAGGGCCAGCAAACGCACCACAACAAGCAGTAATTCAACGCTTTGATAGTGGTGGTTATTTCAGTCCATGACGAATTACACGATCAGCCATTTGGCTCAGTTCCAGCTTACTTTATTAAAGGCGATTTACTACTCGCCTTTCAAAACGCAGGTGGGGCTAGCTCAACGCTTGGGGCGGGGCCAAGTAGCGATCAATTTCTCAATAGCCAAAATCAGCCGCAGCAGAACTTTCCAAGCGGAACCTTGATCAAAAATGGCTCAACCGTTGAGCGCCATAACTGGCCAGCACCAGTCCAAGGCCAATGGCGGGCAGAATATCATAATGGCACAAATCTCGCGCCTGGTGGAGCAACGTGGGTACAAAATGAACCAACAATTGATCATAATTGGGGAGCAACCGTACCAGGCAATAATCGTTGGGGGGTTTGGGGCGATCATTTTTCCGTGCGCTGGACAGGCAATTTTACGTTTGCAGGTGGCGATTATCAGTTCAATGCTGGAGTAGATGACGAATTAAAGGTTTGGATCGACGACCAATTGGTAATTGATACACGCATCCAAGATGTGTCGATCAATCGTTGGCTTAGTCCAGGCAACCATCAGATCAGCGTTGAAATGCGCGAGATTACTGGCTTGGCTAGGGTCTATTTCAATTGGGAGCCAGCATTGGTCGCCTGTACTGTCACAATTAATAATGGTGCTGTTTATACCAATCAACTAAATGTTTCGATTACTAGTAACGTGCCAAATGCTAATCAAATGCTGTTATCAAACGATGGAGGCTTTATCAATAGCATGTGGCAAAGTTATACGGCCAATGCTCAGTGGTTAATTACCGATCCTGGTGCACGTATTGCAACCTTAAACCTCTATAGCCGTTTCCGTAATAGCAGCAATCAAGAACTGTGTAATGGAACACTGAACGATGATATTATCTATGATCCACTGGCGCCAACATTTAATGCCACAATTAACCCAGTACCCAATACCCAACGCCAACAAGCTCAAACTTCACAATCGACAATTATCTTGGAAGCAGTCGATCAAGTCGGTGGCAGCGGCATTGATCGCATTCAAATCAGCGGTTTTGCCGATTTTCATGATGCTGCTTGGCAAGCATACTCAACGCGAATCACGACTAATGCAACTCAAGGCAGTAGTGTTTATCTCCGAGTTCGTGACGGTGCAGGCAATATTTCGCCAACCAAACAATTGATCATACCTAATTTGATCTATATTCCTTATACAGTCCGCTAAATCAGGTGTACGCTCAGCATCGAGATATGCTGAGCGTACATTATCTAGCAATTACTAGATTAATCAGCAAAACTGGGGGTACAATACTGCTAGCACAACGTTGACGAATTGGAAGTTCAGCGTTTTTAGCATGTGATGGAGTGTTCATGGAAGCCACCGTTGGTCAAACAAGCCCTGCTCAAGCCCAAGCAAGCCGCGAAATAGAGTTTTCGGTGCTCGATTTAGCTACAATTTTCGAGGGCAGCACCGCTGCTGATGCCTTTAAAAATAGCCTTGCAATTGCGCAACATGTCGAGCAGCTCAATTTTAAGCGTTTTTGGCTGGCTGAGCACCACAATATGGCCAATGTTGCCAGCGCCGCCACTGCCGTGGTGATCGGCCATGTTGCCGCAGGCACCAAACGGATTCGGGTTGGTTCGGGGGGCGTGATGTTACCCAACCACTCGCCCTTGGTGATTGCTGAGCAATTTGGCACCTTAGAATCGCTCTACCCAGGTCGGATTGACTTGGGGTTGGGACGCGCACCTGGTACCGATGGCCGCACCGCCATGGCCTTACGCCGTGATTTAATGGCCAGCGCCGAGCGCTTTCCCGAAGATGTACGTGAGTTGCAAACTTATTTTGCTGAGCCAAACCCCGGCCAATATTTACGGGCAATTCCTGGTGCTGGCTTGCATGTACCATTGTGGTTGCTTGGTTCGAGCACATTTAGTGCCCAGTTGGCGGCCAAATTAGGCTTGCCATTTGCCTTTGCTGCCCATTTTGCCCCAACCCATTTGTTCGATGCCTTACAACTGTATCATCAGCACTTTCAGCCATCAGCCCAGCTTACCAAGCCCTATGCCATGGTTGCGATCAATGTGATTGGGGCTGAAACTGATACGGAAGCTCAATACTTGTTCACCAGCATTCAACAAGCTTTTTTAGATATTCAACGTGGTACGCCACGGCCAATACCTGCGCCAACCAATGATCCACTTAAGCGGCAAGCACTTGATTTTGCCTTTGCGCAAAGCACAATGCTCGCTTACACCGCAATCGGCACAGTCGATAGCTTGGAGCAACGCCTGAGTCAAATCATCAAAGAGACTGCCGCCGACGAAATTATGGTCAGCGCCAATATTTACGATCAAGCGCGCGCATGCGTTCGTTTGAAATTATCGCCGCCGCCCGCGATCGAATCAATGCCAAACGCCTCGCCCACTAAGCATTCCCCAAGCCTCAAGTTTGCGTTCATTTGGCAAACTTGAGGCTTTTTTCAAACCTCACCAGATCAAAATCCATCGCTCGAATGATTGTCAGATTAATTGGTAGCCGTTATAATCGGGCCATTGATTGTTATTACACAATCAAGATTGGGTTGATGAGAGCAACCCTCGTATCCAGCACAGCAAATACTTAATTCGGCAAAACCTCTCACCGAAGCAGATTCGGCTTATTTGGCTGCAACAAAATAGTTGTAGCAAACTTATCAATTGAGAAAGGGAATTCGATGAACAACTGGTGGAAGCTGCGCAGCCTTGGCTGCTTGCTCAGTTTAGGCTTGGCAATTGGCTTAGTTCCGCAAACCTCACAGGCTGATGGAGTTGTCTATGTTGTGCCGGGCGGCGCTGGCAGCCAAACTGGCAGCGATTGGGCCAATGCCAAGGATCTCCAAGCCGCAATCCAAACTTCAACATCGGGTACGGAAATCTGGGTTAAGCAAGGCATTTATCTGCCAACAACCGGCGCAAATCGCACAGCTGCATTTACCCTTACCAATGGCATCCAACTTTTTGGCGGTTTTGCTGGCGATGAAACCAGTCGCCAAGAGCGTAACCCACAGCAATACCCAAGCATTTTAAGCGGCGATTTGCTTGGCAACGACCAAGGCGCGGCTAGTCAAGGCAACCCAACGCGCAGCGAGAATAGCTACCACGTTATCTATTGTGTAAACAAACCTAATCCCAGCTTGATCGATGGATTTGTGATTCGTGGCGGCCAAGCCACCAACCAAATGTTTCCGCACAATATGGGCGGCGGCCTAGTAGCTGATCAGTGTAACTTAACGATCTTAAATAGCCATTTTATCGGCAATGCAGCGCTGTTTGGTGGCGGAATACTGAATTTCAATAGCACACTAACGATTGGTCAAAGCATGGTTAATGGCAACTGGGCCTTATCAACCGGCGGCGGGCTTGAAAATCAACAAAATGGGGTTGTTAACCTGCTATCAACCAGCTTTGTCGGCAATATTTCTAATCAAAATACCGTGAGTGCAATTGCCAACGCTAGCGGCACACTCAATCTGCATAACAGCATCGTTTGGGGTAATAATGCGATTGCGCCAATCAACGGTGCCAATAATAATCTTAATCTCACGGTTAGTTATTCGATTGTGCAAGCTGGCTTTATTGGCACCGGCAATAGCAGCAGTGATCCGCAGTTTGTTGATGTTGATGGTGCTGATAATCTGATTGGCACGCTTGACGATAATTTAACGTTGCAAGCAAATTCTGCCGCTCGCAATGCTGGTAATAATAGTTTACTGCCAACCGATCGCGCCGATCTTGATGGCGATGGAAATAGTGCTGAAACAATCCCATTAACCATCGATTATCTGCCACGGATCAACGAGAGTTTGGTTGATATGGGGCCATATGAGTACCAAGGCAGTGAGCCAACGTTAACGCCCACAGCAACGGTTACGCCAAGCCCAACAGCCACGGCAACAGCGACACCAAGCCCAACAGCCACGGCAACAGCGACACCAAGCGCAACGCCCACGGCAACGGTTATGCCAAGCGAAACACCGAGCCCAACCGGAACAGTTGGCACGCCAGTCATTCCTCAAACCCACCGAATCTACTTACCAGCGGTAACTCGCTAATTTTCAAGGCGGCTGCTTTGCACCACTGCAGCAAAGCAGCCGCCTTTTCGCGTAAGCAAGGCCAAACCTGTATAATAGGCCTAGGCTTAGCTAGCAGGGAGATCGCACATGATCGCATCGGTACGGGGTATTATCCAGTTTATTGGGCAAGATCAAGTGGTGATTGACGTGCATGGAGTGGGTTTGGCGATTGCTGTCCCGCGAACAGTTTTAGCAACGATTGGCGCAATTGGCGATAGTGCTCAGGTTTATACCCATTTGCATGTGCGGGAAGATATGCTAGCCTTATTTGGATTCAGCTCGCCGGCCCAACGAGCGCTGTTTGAGCTATTGCTCGGTGTGAGTGGCATTGGCCCCAAAGTGGCATTGGCCCTGCTTTCCGCCGCCACGCCCGAAGAATTGCAACATGCGATTGCCCGCGAAGATATTACGATGCTCTCAAAAGTGCCAGGCATTGGCAAAAAAACTGCTGCCCGCTTGGTGCTTGAGCTCAAAGGCAAATTTGGCGTGAGCAACATTAGCCACCAACTGAGCACCAATCCAGGCTTGCTAGCCCTCAACACTGAGCTGATCGACATTTTGACCAGCCTTGGCTATAGCACCACCGAAGCCCAAGCCGCCCTAAATGCACTCCCCGCTGATGCTCCCGCCGAAACCGAAGAACGCCTACGCTTGGCACTCCAATATTTTGGCGGCGTGTAAATTAACCCATTAGTCAGCTTCGATTTAGGCCATGCGGTTATACCAAACATAGGACTAGCACCTATAATTCTCGTTAGGATGGCCGTAAGCTGGCGCTGGCATACTATGAACAAATCCTTCCTCCTCACACACACTCTTCTCTCCTACAAGCGGCCCAACTGGGCCGTTTGTAGTTTTAGCCCATAACAAAATACCGACTACCTGAGCAAACTCAGACAGTCGGTAGCATTCAATCAGCGCTCTAAATTAGTTATTGCGCCAGCCGTTGTTGGCGAAACATTTCATAGAGCACAATGCTGGTGGCAACCCCAAGATTGAGCGAATCGCAGGTGCCAGCCATCGGAATGCGCACCAAAGTATCACAGACGCTTTGCTCGACAACCGATAGGCCTAAACGCTCGCTGCCCATCAACAAAATTGCTGGGTTTGGGTAGCTAATGGTGTGATATTCTTGCTCAACATCGGGCGTTGTACCAATGACCTGATAGCCATTGGTTTGTTTCCATTGCACAAATTCATCGAAGGTCGTGCGCACCATGCGCAAGGCAAACAACGAACCCATGCTGGCTCGAATCGCCGCTGGATGATAGGGATCGGTCGTATCGCCAATCAGAATCAGCCCTTCACAACCAACTGCATCGCAGGTACGCATAATTGCGCCCAAGTTGCCGGGATTTCCAACCCCATTCAAGGCAACCCAAGGTCGGTCGGTCAATTTGACGTTGCGCAACGCCTCGTGCTGCAATTTAACAACTGCCCCAATACCTTGGAGATTTTCCTTGAATGAGATGCCCGAAAAAGCGCTAATCGAGAGTTCAACCATTTCTTTGGCCGCTTTGCGTAAGGCGCTAACGGTGCTCGCAGAATGATCGCTGCGCGAAAGCAACTCAAGCGAAATTGCCCCAATTTCAATCGGCAGGCCAGCATTAATCGCTTGGGCTACGATTCGTGCGCCTTCAATATAGTAGGTTCCAGTGCGATCGCGGGCATCGCGCGAGCGCAATTGGCGAATTTCTTTAACAATATCGGGCAAGACGGTTGGCTCAAGCTCTAGGCTTGGCTTTTGCACTTGCGCCGCAGGTTTACGCACTTGATGGGTGCGATCTGCACGTTTGGCAGGTGGTCGGGCAGGGCGTTGTGGACTTGCTGGCTGCCGATTGGGCTTGGCTTGTTTGCGCGCCATGATAGGCTACTTTCTCCCACAGCAGCAGTACAATCATCCACTGGGGAATGTATTTTAACCAAAAAACCGCTGCCTGCCAAACGTCATCAGATGAGTCGCAATAATTACTCGGCTAATTCGCGATATTCAAACCAATCGAAGTCGGCCACGCTTTGGCTTGGTTGGCCTTGGCTACTGGCATACAGGCCAATCACCGTGCCTACAAAACCGCCAGCAATCGGCGTGCTCAAAAAGCGGCCATCAAGCTTTTCTAGCACTGGTTGCCATGTATCGGGCTGTTCGGCCACGAAAAAGCTATAATCTTGCCCATACGCCACAATTCGCAAATAACTGCGTTGACCACTAATTGCCACTTGAGCCAAAGTTTCTTCCACGCCATCACGACAAACGATCACGGTTGCTTGTTGTTCAGCACTAATTACAAATTGCACTTGAAATTTATGGTTTTGAATTAGCACCATGCCGGCAACTTCATTGGGCTGCTGCGGCTGAAACTCTAGCACTGTTTGAGCCAAAAAGTTCATGTGCTGCTGTCGGCGGCCAACAAAACTGGGGTTAGCCATTTGATTAATCTGCTCAGGCCGCAGTTGCATGCGCAACCAACCTGGCCGTTCGCTCAGGCTCCACCATTGCGAGCGCGGCGTGCGCAACAACATCCATTGCATGCCCAATGCTGCGCCATCAAAATGGTCGCAGGCGGCTTGGGCCTGCCAGCGTTGCAGTGGCAAATCTGGCGCTGGATAGCTCAATTCGACCTTGCCAGTGCCGGGGCTGATCAATGGCCAGCCTGCTTCCCAGCGCACTGGCGCTAAAAAGGTTTCGCGCCCAAGATTGTAAAATTCGCCACCATAAGGCCGCATTGCCAAGAGCACCAGCCACCATTCACCGTTTTGGGTTTGCACCAAATCGGCATGGCCAGTGCCCATAATCGGGTAATCGCGGCCAAGTTGGCGATGAGTCAGAATTGGATTTGTCGGATTGCCCTGATAGCCTTGGGTCAGTTCGCGGCTGCGGGCAATCGTCACCGCATGATTATATTCAGTCCCAGCCTCGGCAATCAGCAAATAATACCAATCGTCAATTTTGTAAAGATGTGGGCCTTCAGTCCAAATCACGCCGTTGAGTGCCCCACGCCACAGCACATATTGCTCACCGATCAATTGCATCGTGGTCAAATCAAGTTCTTGCAGCCACAGCTCACATTGGCCAACATACTCAGGGTTGGCTTTACCCCGATTGCCCACATACCACGCTCGGCCATCCTCAAAAAACAGTGAGGGATCGATTCCATCAGCGTCGAGCCAATAGGGGTCTGACCATGGGCCAGCTGGCGATTGGGCCGTTACAATAAAATTGCCATGCTGCTCTTTGCCAGCAATCAAGGTTGTAATCATATAAAACATGCCATCGTGGTGGCTCAGCGTGGCCGCAAAAATCCCCGCCGATGGATGAATTTCGTCGAGGTTGAGTTGCGAAGGTCGATCTAAAATGTGGCCAATTTGCTGCCAATGCACCAAATCGCGGCTATGGTGAATCGGTACACCAGGGAAATATTCAAAGGTTGAGTGAATCAGATAATAATCATCGCCTACCCGACAAATAGCCGGATCAGGATAAAAGCCCGACAGGATTGGATTTTGAAAGCGGCGTTGCATAATGATCCTCACATCATGGAAGCGTTTTTATTACTTATTTTTTAGCAGAAATCAGTTAAGATGCAATTAAAAGATTTCGCTGTTTTTGGAGCATTCAATGAGCGATTTACCAGCCAGCGCCCGGGTCTACAACAATACTATGTTGAAATTCTACGATTTTTTGGTTCATGGCATTTCCGATCAGTTTATTTGGCGCTGCCCCAAGCCCAACTTAGTTCAGTGGTATCGCCAACATTTGCGGGCGCAGCATTTGGATATTGGGCCAGGCAGTGGCTTATTATTGCGCGAAACCCTCGCTCAACGCCAATTAACCAAGTTGCATTTGCTCGATGTTAATCCTGAGTGCTTAATCCAAGCAGCGAGCAATCTTGCTGAGTGGCAGCCGCAGTGCGTGCGGGCTTCAATTATGGAAAATTTGCCCTTAACTGAGTGTTTTGAATCGATTGGCGTGGGCTATATTCTGCATTGTATTGCTGGCACGCCTGAGATTAAAGGCGCTGTTTTGCAACGCTTGGCAGAGCAATTAACTGCTGATGGCGTGTTGTTTGGCGCAACGATTCTGAGTGCTAGCGAGCCATGGCATAGCAAAACTGCGCGGCGTTTGATGGGTATCTACAATCAGCGCCAGATTTTTGCCAACCAAACCGATACGCTCGCCAACCTTGAGCAAATGCTGCAACAGGCTTTTCAGCGCTACGAGATTAAGCGCATCGGCAGTGTTGCGCTGTTTGCTGGCTGGCGTTGATTATTCCCTCACCCCAAGTCCTTCCTTACAAGGGTAGGTTTTTAACGAATCATTGGTTAACAACATAGCGTGGTGTGGTCACCACCCTTCCGTCCCGCCTCAAGGCGGGAAACGCAGGGGGCTTTAATCCCATTGCACCCCCTAAAATACATGGAATGGCGGTCAATCGTCTCACGATCAACTGGTCATCGTTCGTAGCCAAGAAAGCTTAAAACGCTACCCTTGTAAGGCCCCCACTCGCACTACACACGGGCGAGGGGGAGTAACCATGCATCATGCGAAAACCACGCCGTTAAAGCCCCTCGCTCGCGCCACGGCAGAGGGGATCAATCACCATTGTTCATCCAACAGGTCATTGTTAAATACCTACCCTTGAACGCTCTACCTCCGCTCAATGGAAAAAAGGTTGGGGTGAGGCAACGGATACAATACTAACGATCACAACAATTCTGGCTGATTTTGAAATAAGCGCTATTTTTTAGAAGAATTTTAGTAAAAAGGCTTGTAGACTAGCCAGTTAAAGTGTCGTGCTAGCGTGCGTTTGCCGAAACGCGGGGCGCGAACCTTGAGCAACTAAGCGCTGCTTGGCAAACAACGATGTACAGCAGCATGGAGCATCAACGATGATTAGCAACCCACCCCGCGAACGGATTTTGTTCGATCAAGGCTGGCGTTTCGCCCTCGGTCATGCCTTTGATACCGCCAAAGACTTTCAATTAGATACTAGCCATTTTTCGTTTCTGGCCAAGGCTGGTTATGGCGATGGCGCTGCCTCGCCCAAATTCGACGATCGTGCTTGGCGCTTGGTCGATCTCCCCCACGATTGGTGCGTCGAATTGCCATTCGATCGACATACCAGCCACAGTCATGGATACAAAGCAATTGGCCGCAAGTTTCCCGAAAACAGCGTTGGCTGGTATCGCAAAAGCTTTAGCATCGCCGCCGAAGAGCTTGGGCGACGAATCAGCCTCGAATTCGATGGGGTTCATCGCGATTCCAAGGTTTGGGTCAATGGCTTTTATCTTGGCAACGAGCCAAGCGGCTACACCAGTTTTAGCTACGATATTAGCGATTATCTGAATTATGGCGGCCAAAATGTGGTGGTTGTGCGCGCCGATGCCACCACCGAAGAGGGCTGGTTTTACGAAGGCGCTGGCATTTATCGCCATGTTTGGCTCAGCAAAACCGCGCCGCTGCATGTTGCGCGTTATGGCACCTTTGTCACCAGCGAGCTGCATGAACACAGCGCAACGATTACCATTCAAACCACAATTATCAACGAAAGCCAGCAACCAGTCGAATTCAGCTTGATTGAAACGATCAGCGATCCTGATGCAACCAATGTACTGCAAGTCCAAAGCCAACTTTATCAACTGGCGGCAGGCCAAAGCGCCGAATTCAGCCACCAGCACACGCTAAACAATCCTCAATTATGGGATCTGGCTAGCCCAAATTTGTATCAATTACAAACCATCGTGCTGCTTGATGAGCAAGCAGTCGATAGCTATGAGACACATTTTGGCGTGCGCAGCATTCGCTTCGATCCCGATCAAGGCTTTTTCTTGAATGGGCGATCGGTTAAGTTGGTGGGCAGCAACCAGCACCAAGATCACGCTGGGGTTGGCACAGCATTGCCCGATAGCCTGCAAGATTATCGCATCAAACGCTTGCAGGAATTTAATCACAACGCGATTCGCACCTCGCACAACCCGCCAACGCCTGAATTTCTCGCTGCCTGCGATCGCTTGGGCATGTTGGTGTTGAATGAAAACCGCTTGATGGGAACCAACCCTGAGCATTTACGCCATGTTGAGCAGCTTATCAAGCGTGATCGCAACCATCCATCGGTTATTTTGTGGTCGTTGGGCAACGAAGAATGGGCAATTGAGGGCACAATCATCGGCGCACGCATCGCCAGCACCATGCAAAACTTTGCCCGCCAATTCGACCACACCCGCCTGTTCACCATCGCCTGTAGCGGCGGCTGGGATACGGGCATTGGCACGGTAACCGATGTTGTGGGCTATAACTACATTTGGCATGGCGATATTGATGCCCATCACGCTAAATTTCCATGGCAATCGGGCGTTGGCACCGAGGAAAGCAACACCTATGGCACACGTGGCATCTACCAAACCGATGCCAGCCGTGGTCATTTGGCGGCTTGTGCCAGTGGCGATGGCTACGCTGATACCGAGTTTAGCTGGCAATTTTATGTCAAACGGCCATTTTTAGCCGGGCTATTCTTCTGGACAGGCTTTGATTATCGGGGCGAACCAACGCCATTTGAATGGCCAGCGGTTGCCAGTCAGTTTGGCTTTTTCGATTTGTGTGGTTTCCCCAAAGATATTGCCTACTTCACCAAGGCTTGGTGGGGCCAGCAACCAGTTTTGCACATTGGCTATCACTGGGATTGGCCGAATGATCTTGGTCAGGTTAAAAGCTTTCCAATCTATAGCAATTGCACCGAAGTTGAGTTATGGCTGAATGGCGTAAGCCTTGGCCGCCAAGCAATGCCCGAAAATGGCCATCAACAATGGGAAGTCGCCTATCAGCCAGGCGAATTATTGGCCTGCGGCTTCACCGATGGCGTTGAAACAATCAGCACCAGCCTGCGCACCAGCCAAGCAGCCAGCCAAATTCAGCTCGTAGTTGATTATGGTCAACTCAAACAAGCGGGCGATCTGGCAGTCGTTACACTGCAAGTTTGCGATGATCAAGGCCAAATTGTGCCAACCGCCAACCAGCTGCTTGATCTGCAATTGAGTGGTTCGGCCAACATTTTAGGGGTTGGCAATGGCGATCCGGCCAGCCACGAACCAGAGCAATATCACGCAACCTATCAGCTCAGCCCAATTCAGATCATTGGCGAGCAAACCGTTGCTGAGCTAACCACAGGTTTGGAGTTGGCGCGAGGAGCCGTAGCGCACGCATGGCAACCAGCCTTCTTCCACCACAACGACGATCAACAGACCAATCCACAGCCGTATATTCTGTTCAGTGGTAGTTTCGAGTTACCAAACTACAGCGCGGCGAGCAGCATTCGTTTATTCAGTAAAAGCATGGCCCACGACTACAGCGTATATATCAATGGCCAATTGATTGCCAGTGAGATTGCACTCGACCAAGGCGATCAAGCGCTTGAATTGAGCCACGAACTGGTGCGGCCAGGCCAAAACGAGTATCTGGTAACCGGGCGCTGGATCAAAAAAGCCAATCCGTGGGATTTCCCCAACCGCGAGCCTGGTGTAGTGCAAATTATCGAGCCAGCCGCCGCATGGCAACGCCGCAGCTTCAATGGCCTAGCCCAAGTAATTGTGCAACACAATGGCGGCGACGAGCCAATTATCCTTACTGCCAACAACCCTGAGCTAAAAACTGGCACCCTCACATTTAACTAAGCTTCAATAATCGGGCGAGCCAGCACTGCTTCCAACAAGGCGGTGGCTGGCTCCTCAATCGTCAACAATTGCTCAATTTGGTCGCTCTCCATCGCCTGCAAAATCAATTCATTAATCCCCCCAACAATTGCCATGGCCAAAGCTGGCGTGATTTGACGTTTCTGCGGCGAATCATAGTGCTGGTCAGCCCCAGTTGCCCGCAGCAAATCGGCAAAGCGCTGATTGGCCGCACGCCGCACCTGCAAACCACGGGTTCCCGCTGCCAAAATCTCAATAAAGAGTGTTCGCATCAAAATCGGATGGTCTTTGATGCGCTGGAGATAGGCACGATGGGCATAACGCACCCGCGAGTGCAGATCGTGAGCGCTCTCGATCGCCTGACGAATCACCTCGATTAATTGGTCGGTGGCAGCAGTGTAGAGTGCCAACAAACATTCTTCTTTGCTGGCAAAATGTTCATAAAAAGTCCGCTTGGAAACCCGGGCCAAACGCACAATATCGGCAATTGTCGTTTCGGCATAGCCTTTTTCGGCTACCGCCGCCGCCATTCCATCCATCAGGCGGCTGCGATATTCAATTTCTGTTACTTGTCCGGTCATACCAACCTCGTCGTTGAGCCATTCGCCACTCATACTAGCTTAATTTCTTGGTACTTGACAGTACCAAAAGCAGATGATAGCATAAATCTACTTGGTACTCAATGGTACCAGAGATTATTTTGATGATTAGCGGCGACAGCATTGCAGCAAGCGAGGCTCGTTTTATGAGTATTTCTAGCCCAATTCGGTATATTCCCCAACCACCAACCCGCCCGATTGTCGGCAATGTGCCCGATATTGGCATGGAAACGCCGGTTCAAAATTTGATGAAACTAGCTCAGCATTATGGGCCAATTTTCCGCGTTAGCTTTCCCAATCGCACGGTGTTGGTGGTTTCCTCGGCTGAGCTTGTTGCTGAAATTAGCGATCAACAACATTTTGATAAATTATTGCACGGGCCATTAATTCAAATTCGCGATTTTGCTGGCGATGGCTTGTTTACGGCCTACACCGAGGAAGCCAATTGGAGCAAGGCCCATCGTTTGTTGATGCCAGCTTTTGGCCCAGCCAGCATGCGCAATTATTTCGATGACATGCTCGATATTGCCGACCAATTATTTACCAAATGGGAGCGCCAAGGGCCAGAAACCGATTTCGATGTGGCCGATAATATGACCCGCCTCACGCTTGATACGATTGCCTTATGCGGCTTTGGCTATCGCTTCAATTCGTTTTATCAGCGCGAAATGCACCCATTTGTTGAAGCGATGGTGCGAGCATTGGCCGAAGCTGGTGCCCGCGCCCGCCGTTTATCGATCCAAACTAAACTGATGCGCTCAACTCAGCGCCAATACGAAGCCGATATGCAGTATATGCACGGCATCACCGATGAACTAATTGCCAAACGCCGCAGCCTGCCAACCAGCGAAGTGCCCAACGATCTACTTGGGTTGATGCTCAATGCCAAAGATTCAGTCACCGGCGAAGGCTTAGATGATGCCAATATTCGCAATCAATTGGTGACATTTTTGATTGCCGGCCACGAAACTACCAGCGGCTTGCTCTCGTTCGCCACCTATTTCTTATTGCAGCACCCCGAAATTTTGCAACACGCCCAAATAATTGTCGATCAGGTCTTGGATGATCGCTTGCCACGCTACGAAGATTTGGCAAAATTAGGCTATCTCGACCAAATTTTGCGCGAAAGCTTGCGGCTTTGGCCAACCGCGCCGGTGTTTGGCGTGTATGCCAAGCACGATACTAGCGTTGGCGGCTTTCCGGTTAAGCAAGGCGAGAAATTTTTAGCCTTGTTGCCAACCTTGCACCGCGACCCCAAAGTTTGGGCCAATCCTGAAAAGTTTGATCCCGATCGCTTTGCGCCCGAAATGCGCGAACAAATCCCTGAGCACGCTTGGAAGCCGTTTGGCAATGGTCAACGCGCATGCATTGGCCGCTCATTCGCCATGCAAGAGGCCACGTTGGTGCTGGCAATGCTGCTGCAACGCTTTGAATTATCACAATCACAGCCCTACGATCTGCACGTCAAAGAAACCTTAACCTTAAAACCAGAAGGCTTAACCGTTCGAGCACGAGTGCGCAAAACAATCAGTCGCACGACCAAGCCAACGCAACCCACAATCACAGTTCAAACCTCCACCAATCAAGCGCAACACAATACCCCGTTGTTGGTCTTGTATGGCTCCAATTCTGGCTCATCCGAAGCCTTTGCTCGCCGAATGGCCAGCGATGGCGAGGCCCGTGGCTATCAAACAACGA
Source organism: uncultured Chloroflexia bacterium (assembly GCA_963767035.1). Taxonomy (GTDB): domain Bacteria; phylum Chloroflexota; class Chloroflexia; order Chloroflexales; family Herpetosiphonaceae; genus Herpetosiphon. The sequence continues at coordinate 1,344,355 of CAVYBW010000001.1, forward strand.
TTGCCCCACTCAACGATTATGTCAATAAATTACCAACCACCGGAGCAGTGAGCATCGTTGCAGCCTCGTACAATGGCCAGCCTGCCGATAATGCCCAAGCCTTTTGCCAATGGCTGGCGGGCGTTGAACCAAACTCGCTCAAGGGCGTGCGCTATAGTGTGTTTGGCTGTGGCAACCGCGATTGGCAAAGCACCTACCAAGCAGTGCCAAGCCAGATCGATCAGAATTTGCAGGCCGCTGGAGCCGAACGCTTGCTCGAACGGGGCGCGGCTGATGCTCGCAGCGATTTCTTTGGCGATTTTGAGCGTTGGTATGCGCCATTTTGGCAAACCCACAATCAAACTTTTGCCATCGAAAGCGCTACGATCGCCACCAAACCGCTCTACGAGGTCGAATTACTGCCATCAAGTAGCAACCAGCTAGCACAACAAAACGGCTTAGTCTTTGCCAGTGTGCTCGAAAACCGCGAATTGGTTGATCTCAGCTCGCCCTTGGGTCGCTCAAAACGCCATATCGAATTGAGCTTACCAGCAGCAATCAACTATCAAGCAGGCGATTATCTGGCAATTTTGCCGAAAAATCACCCCAGCCTGATCGAACGCGCTTGCAAGCATTTTGGCTTAAACCCCGAACAAACCGTGGTCTTACACGCCAATCGGGGAGCCACCAGCTTGCCAATTGAGCAGCCAATCAGCCTTGGCGAATTGCTGAGCAGCCACGTTGAACTGGCAACTCCCGCCACCCAGCGCGATTTGGCGGTCTTGGCGCAAAAGAATGTTTGTCCACCGCATCAAATTCATTTGGCTGGTTTGGCTAGCGAGCACGAGCGCTATACCAACGAAATATTAAATAAACGCCTCAGCGTCTTAGATTTGCTTGAACACTACCAATCATCAATCCTGAACTTCGGCGAATTTTTGGAGCTATTGCCAGCAATGCGGGTGCGCCAATACTCAATCTCGTCGTCGCCTTTGATCAAGCCAGATCAAGCTAGCTTAACCGTTGCGGTGGTTGATGCGCCTGCTTGGTCGGGCAAGGGTCAGTTTTATGGCACATGTTCAAGCTATTTGGCTCGTTTGCAAGCTGGCGATCAGATTGCTGTGATGTTGCGCCAGCCGCACATTCCATTTCACCCGCCAGTTGATAACAGCACAGCCTTGGTGATGATTTGTGCAGGCACAGGTTTAGCCCCATTCCGTGGCTTTATCCAAGAACGGGTTGCACGCCAAGCACAAGGCCAGCCACTTGGCCCAACTGCGCTCTTTTTTGGCTGCGATCATCCCGAGGTCGATCTGCTCTATCACGATCAAATTGCGGCGTGGCAACAAGCAGGGGTGCTGGAATTCTTCCCGGCTTTCTATCGCCAGCCAATTGGCGAGGTCAGTTTTGTACAACATCGGCTCTGGCAAGAGCGTCAGTATGTGTGGAGTGTAATCGAACAAGGCGCAGTGATTGCCGTATGTGGCGATGGCCGTTATATGGCTCCAGCAGTGCGCGAAACCCTGGCCCGAATCTACGCGGAAGCCACTGGTAGCGAGCAAGCAGCAGCCATGGAATGGATCGCCGAAATCGAGCAAGCAGGCCGCTATGTTGCCGATGTCTTTGGCTAAACCGCTGGCAAATTAATCAATCAGTTGCGAATACCGTTGGGTGCTAATCCAACGGTATTCGCTTAATCTGCCAGCATGTTCAGGGCATGAAATTCTGAAAATTGTTTATTGCATGAGCCACAAGCCACTGCTATACTGCTAGCGTGTCCTCTTAGCCTAAAATTCATCGCAGACTCCAGACTGAAACAACACCCAAATGCTGCTATCACTGGTGCAAGACCTGATGAGGATCGCGCGATGCCTGATATTGATGATTCATCACTGCTAACCGATCTTCCTGCATGGTTGCGCAATGGCGGGATCACAGGCGCAATGCTCCAAAGCATCGATTGGCACCAACACCCACTTGGCCCAATTGAGCAATGGCCAGGTGCATTGCAAACATCGCTTAGCATGGTGTTGTATGCAACGATTCCAATGGCATTAATTTGGTCGGTAACGCAGACAATTTTCTATAACGATTACTATCTTAGGTTACTTGATTCAGATCCATTGCTTGCCCAAGCCCAACCTGTTAATCAATCAGGCTATTTTGGGCAACCAGCGTTGCAACAAGCAGTGGATCAAGCCAGCAATGGCCAAACAACTACCCTCAAAGCCTATCCGATTAGCCAACCACAGCAACAGCTACTGCTTGATCTCGCGTTCAGCCCAATTTATGCCGAGCAAAGCATGATTGTTGGCGTGCTCAACACCGTCACCCAAGTTACCAGCGCGCCCCAGCCAAGCCTCTTTAATCAAGCAAGTCAAACGCCTTTTTTAGAGCTGCTTCAGCAGAACGAATTTCCGCTCGCCCAATCCAGCCCTATTCAGCTTGATCACAGCCGAATTGCGCCATTGATTGGCTATATTGACCGCTACGGCTACTATCGGTTCAATAATCCAGCCTATCAAGAATGGTTTCAACGACCACTAAGCCAAATTACTGGTGCCACTGTGGCGACGGTATGGGGTGAAGCAGCCTATACCCAATTTTACGATCACATTCATCAAGCACTCCTTGGTCAAGCAGTTTTCTTCGAAACCGTGATTAATCTCGCAGATGCGCAAATTCGCAGCCTAGCAATTGAATACCAACCAGATTTAGCTGCTGACGGTCAAGTACAAGGATTTTTCAGTTTTATTAACGATATCAGTAGTAATAAAAAGTTAGCGGTTGCGGTGCAAGAATCACAACAACGCTTTAATGCAATCTTCCAAACCAGTTCTAGCCCTATGATTATTACCCGTTTGAAAGATGGACTTATTTTAGATATTAATGAAAGTCTCATCAGTTTACTTGGCTATCACTACAATGAATTAATTGGCCAAGCGATTCAAGAACTCAATATTTTTGTCGATCTGGATGATCGTACAGCAATGGTACGCCTGCTCAAAAATCAAAACTTCGTCAGTGACTATGAACTACAAATTCGCACCAAATCACTTGAAGCGATTTTTATCATTTGTTCAATGACCTTACTTGTTTTAGATAATAGTTTATGTAGTTTTACCGTTATTCATAATATCAATAATCGCAAAATTTTTGAGCGTAAACTTCAAGAAAGTGAAGAACGGTTAAAAATCGTGATTGAAAATCTGAATGAAGGCATTGTATTATCAGATCTTGATGGCAATCTATTTCATTGGAACCGAACAGCCTTGGCGATGCATGGCTTTGCCAGTATGCAAGAATGTCGCGAGCGTTTACCAGATTTCAAAGATTTTTATGAAATTAGCACCCTCGATGATCGGGTTTTAGAGCTAGAGCAATGGCCAATGTCACGCCTAATTCGGGGCGAAAGCTTAGAATTGATTGAACTAAAAATCCGCCGCATTAATACGCCAATTGTCTGGGAACGAATTTTTTGCTATGGTGGTGCAACCGTTGGCGATTCAGCTAGACACTCGGTGGCATTTTTAACCATTACCGATATTACCAAACGCAAACATGCTGAACAAAAATTGCAGTATCAAGCGAATCTCTTGGCTCATGTTTCCGATGCAATTATTTCAACTGATAGCAATTATCATATTAAAAGTTGGAACCGAGCTGCTGAAGAGATTTATGGTTGGTCGGCACAGGAAGTTATTGGCCAACATCTTAGCCAATTAGTTGCAACTGAATATATTTATAACGATAATCATCAACAAGCGAGTACTCGGTTAATCGAACAATCATTTTGGCAAGGCGAGGTCTATCAATATACCCGCAGTGGTCAGAAATTGTATATATTAAGTAGCGTTTCACTAATTAAAAACAGCCAAGGCCAAATTCAAGGCACAGTTGGTATAAACCGCGATATGACTGCCTATAAACAAGCAACTCAAGCCTTACACGAAAGCGAACAACGCTTTCGTATTTTAACTGAATCACTGCCTCAATTGATCTGGACCTGTAATACAACTGGAGCATGTGATTATTTAAGCCAACAATGGGTTCAATATACAGGCATTCCAGAATCAGAACAATTAGGTTTAGCCTGGATCAAGCAAATTCATCCCGATGATCAAGCATCAATTATGCGCGAATGGAATCAGGCACTCACTAATCGCCAAAAATTACATAGTGAATATCGAATCCGCCGCTATGATAACACCTATCGTTGGTTTGATACGCAGGCAGTGCCTTTTTTTGATCAATCGGGTGAGATTATTAAATGGTTTGGTGCAAGTAATGATATTGATGATCGTAAACGGGCTGAAGATGCTCAATTACGTAGCCAAAAGATGGAAGCATTAGGTACCTTAGCTGGTGGTATTGCCCATGATTTCAATAATATTTTGCTCGCAATTACTGGCAATACGCAATTGGCAATGCTAGATCTCGATCCAAATCATCCGGTGCACAATAATTTACGTGAAATCGAGCAAGCCGGCGAACGCGCCACCGATTTAGTCCGTCAAATTTTAACCTTCAGTCGCCAACAAGAAGTCAAACGTGAAGTTGTATTATTGCCAACAATTATTGATCAGGCAGTTAAATTATTACGTGCAACTTTACCAGCAATGATTGAGATTCAAATAAACGTTATTGGTCAGATCCCTGCAACTGCTGCTGATCCAACCCAAATTTTCCAGATTATTATGAATTTGGCGACGAATGCAGCCCATGCAATCGGCAATCAGCGTGGAATCATTGAAATTCGGCTTGATCTCGTGCATCTGACGGCTGAATTATCGCGCACAATTCCTAATTTGCAGCAAGGCCACTATGTACGGCTATCGGTAAGCGACAATGGTTGTGGCATGGAAAAGGAAACCATTAAGCGAATTTTCGATCCATTCTTCACAACGAAGCCGCTTGGTGAGGGCACAGGGCTGGGTTTATCGGTGGTTGATGGAATTATGAAGGGCCATGATGGCGCGATTACGGTCTATAGCCAGATTAACAAAGGCTCAACCTTTCGACTCTATTTTCCAGCGACCAACGAGCTACCAACGCCTGAGCCACCAAAACGCCAAATTATCGTCGAAAATGGCTCTGCCCAGATTATCTATATTGATGATGATCAAGCGCTGGTGACGTTGGCAATCAAGATGCTCAATACCTTGGGCTATGATGTTCATGGCTTTACCAATCCGCTAGAAGCTTTGGACTATTTCCAGCGCGACCCCAGCATAATTGATGTGGTAATTAGCGATGTCTCGATGCCGCAGATGTCGGGCTTTGATTTGGCCAAACAATTACTGGCAATCAAGCCCAATTTACCAATTATTCTGACCTCGGGCTATGTACGCCCCGAAGAGTATGAGATAGCTCAAGCCTTAGGAATTCGGTCGTTAATTCTGAAGCCACATACCTATGAAGATTTAGGCTATACCCTAGCGCAAATCGTTTAACCGAGGCGCTGGAACTTTTTAACGGTTCTTTACCCTTAACTCATCTGCTACTCATCCAAGTAGCATATTATCATCCTCGGAAACCACGCTCGGTACAAGGAAACTGCATCAACAATCGTGACGATGACGAGACCTTGGAAGGAGATAACTTCATCACCTTCAACCATAGACCGACAAAACCCCTCCTGTGATGGGGTCACACATCGCAGAACGATTCAAAAAACCCTCATTCGCCGCTATCCCCCCCTATGGATAGCGGCGAATATCGTTTAGCGTTTGTTGAGCATGCTGCGAGACCAAGCCATCAGCCGCTTACCGACCCCGCGATAGGGTGGTTGGAACAAGTTGACCAGATTCAAGCCGCCTTGCTGAAAAACTGCCCGTTCATGCGAGAAGGTTTTAAAGCTATAGAAGCCATAATAGTTGCCCATGCCGCTTTGGCCAACTCCACCAAATGGCAAATGTGGATTGGCCAGATTGAGCAACACACCATTAATCACGCTACTGCCAGCCGGAATTTCCCGCAGCAGCCAATTGATAATCGCTTGGTTCTCGCTGAAAATGGCCATAGTCAAGGGCTTACCACTCGCACGGGTCGCCATAATCACTTCATCGATCTGGTCGTAAACCAAAATTGGCAGAATTGGCCCAAAAATTTCTTCCTGCATAATTGCCATAGTGGGCTTAACATTGGTCAGCACGGTTGGCGCAAAACGGGCTGGCTGATCAGTTGATTGGCCACCCAACGCCACCAACGCACCTTGAGCAACCGAATTATTGACCAAGCCGCGCAAACGCGCTGTCGCATTGGCATCAATCACATTGGCCAAATCGGACGATTGCAGGCGCGTATAATCGCCTTTGCCATAATTGCGCTCAATTTGCTTAATAATTAATTGGGTTAGGGCTTGGGCTTGTTCGCGCTGCACCCACACATGGTCGGGCGCAACGCAAGTTTGGCCAGCATTGACAAACTTACCCCAAACAATCAGTTGGGCTGCACGCTTGAGATCTGCCGAACGATCGATAATTGCTGGTGATTTGCCGCCAAGCTCTAGGGTGACCGAGCTAAAATGCTCGGCGGCGCGTTGCATCACATATTGGCCGATGCGAGGGCTACCAGTAAAGAAAATATGCTCAAATGGCAGGTCGAGCAGGGCTTCAGCCGTATCGATATCGCCCACAACCGTGGTGACATGCTCAGGCTTGAATGCCGCAGCAATAATTTTCGCAATCACTTGGGCGGTATGCGGCGTGCGCTCCGATGGTCGTACAATTGCACAATTACCAGCAGCCACCGCCCCAACCAGCGGAGCCAAAGCCAGTGACAGCGGGTAATTCCATGGGGCCAGAATCAGCACCACGCCCCGCGGCTCATATTGAATCCAACTTTTGCTGCCGGTCGACATGGTTGGAGTTTTGACCCGTTTGGGCTGCATCCAGCCTTCGAGGCGTTTGATGGCAAAATTAATTTGTTCGATCACTTGCTGAATTTCGGTGGCCTCAGTTTCGGCCACTGGTTTGGCAAAATCAGCCTGCAAGGCAGCGTGAATATCAGGCCGGGCTTGTTCGATCGCCCGTTTAAATTGTTGTAAATAGCCAAGTCGCTCAGGCGCACGGGTGGCGGCAATTCGCCCGCGATTAGCCTGCAGCGCCGCAAATTGGCCATGAATTTGCATGAGGTTCATTGATTCCTCCAACACAACATTTCCGCATGTTATTATAAGCCAGCTTTGCGGCAAAATCATACCGCTTGACAAACGCCAATCAGCACAGCTATAATCGCAGCATCTTCTTTCAGGCAGTATCATGGATGGACTGCCACATCCGCCACATAATAAAACTAGCAGAAGCGTTGATCTTGCGCGCCGACACCCAACGGCGTATTGAACAATTGAGCAAGCGTTTAAAAATCTCCGTCCTTGTCCAAGAAGGCGATCTACCACCAGAAGACCCCCAAGAACTCTTGAACGAAATCGATCGTTTGTTAATGCAATTTGAAGCGTTGATTATCAAAATCAATCATACCAATAGCATCACAGCATTTAATGACCAGCATAATCTAACCACTGTTTTAGCCCAACGCGATGTGATCAACTTAAAAATAAGCGTGCTTAAAGGCATTGCCGAGGAAGCATCACGCCGCCGCGATCGCTATGGTCAGGCCGAAATTCGTAACGTTGTAACCATCGATGTGCGCCAATTACGCGTGGAATCTGATCATTTAGCGCGCCAATTTCGTGAGCTTGACACAAAAATCCAAACCATCAATTGGATCACTGACTTAATCTAGCTGCTTTGCTGTCGGTAGTTTGGCTATGAATAGGTGCGTTCAGGCGACAACTGCCTAATTAAAGTTGTATCCGTGCGGAGCGGCACAAGGAATTATTCCCATTAAGCTTCGTATTGTGACAACAGCACTTAGCAACTCGATCGTTCGCACAATAATTTTTTGGCCATTGATCGAGTTTATTGTTACTACCATTGAACGTCTATTCACAGTTGAACAAGGGTGGGCTTGGGGCACAGCAATCATGCACAACAATTGGTTAATCTGCTTGTGGGAGAGAACCAGAGGAGCAGTGTAAATCAATGGCATTAATCGGCTAAAACCACAAACGGCCCAGTCGGGCCGCTTGCAGGAGAGAAGAGTGTAGAGGAGGAAGAATTTGATCGTAGTATCAGGCTTGAAGCTTACGACCAACCTAACGAGCCAACCCACGGCTACTCCTATTTCAACCTAGCCCATACAGGGGAATCAATAAAAGGATGAATTATGAGGGATGAAAATCAAAAGGCAGAAGGCAAATATCAAAAACAGAGGCTCTGTGATTAGCGCAGAGCTATAATAAGGATGAATTATGAGGGATGAAGTTGGGACTAGCCAACAAAAAAAATCATTGAAGGTACGCGATCAACTAACAGTATAGCAGCATAATCATGCCAATCTGTGGCTAAGAAACCTTCGCGATCTTCGCATCCTTCGCGGTTTCCGTGCTTCGTAGCCCTTCGTGGATCAAATTGGGAGAACCTGCAATGGATTCAATCAAGCCTGAGCTTTTAGCTGCCTGCCGTGAATCGGTACAGCGACAAGTTGAATTAATCAGTTTATTAGCAACCTCATGGCACATGCAACCCCATGATGTCTATTATAACTGGCGCTCGCAGAGTGCTCAATCAGGCATCATACCAGAAACCCACTGGCGCTATTGGTTTCATGGCCTAGAATGCGATATTCAAGATCAACACGATGGCCGCTTTGTGCGCATTGCGTTTGGGCCTGGTGGGCGGGCTGATTGTATTTCCAGCTTTAGCGTGCTGCAATTTATTATGACAAGCAAAGCACCATGGGGCTATTATCCCGAATTACAGGCTCAACTTGCTGATAAACCACCACCATTTGACGAACTTTCTGGCAATTACCACGAGATGCAACGTTTATTTGAACCAATTTATGCAGCCAATCTGATTGAATTGGCCGATCCAAACTTACATACAATCCAAGAGCAATCGCTCGTCATTACTGCCGAAGGCAACCAGCGATACGAACTTCCGCCACCATACAACAACCCAAACGAACACGGTTTTTGGGATGTGCTGGTTTGTGAGCGGATGATCTTGAAACAAGGAGAAATTATGAGGGAGGAAATTTAACGCAGAGCTATGATAAGGATGAGGGATGAAGAACAGAGAACCAAGAACAGAGGTATTAAGGTTCTATGATGTGGGATAGCAGAAGATTAATCTGTGCCATCTGTGCTAATCTGTGGCTAAACATGCTCGTGGGACTGAATTTAACACAGAGGCGCAGAGGAATAATGGCAATGAGCCGTTGGAACATTTTTTGGCGCTATACGATCGATTACTCTCATAGCCAATAGCCCCTCTCCCTTCGCGATCTTCGCGACCTTCGCGGTTTCTGTGCTGCGTCGCCCTTCGTGTGCTTTTTGGATCGAACATTCCCCCTAATTGCTTAGTGCATCAAGGCTTGATCAATGCTACTATAATGCATCGCTCTACTGAAACTGATTTGAGGAGTAGCAATGCACAAATTCTGGCACAATCGCCGCTATGCGGGACTCATCCTAACCATGATAGCGGTGCTATCAAGCCTCGCCATCACCCGTGCCCAACAACCAACCAATCTATCAATTGATGGAATTTGGGATAGCACGATTGCCAATAGCCTGCAAACAACTGGCAGCATCAATAAGCTCTACCTTGGCCCCGATAATCACTTATATGTGGCTGGCAATTTTGCCTACCTCAATAATCAATTGAGTAATGGGTTAATCTCGTGGGATGGCACAAGTTGGCACAGCCATGGCCTCCAAGCCAAAGACATCAATAGCATCAAAACCTTTGAAACCTACCAAAATCAACTGATTATTGGTGGGAGTTTCTACAACCTTGCCGGCCAAGGCATCAACGGGCTGGCCCGTTGGAATGGATCACAGTTCCAAGGCTTTGGTGCTGGTACGCAGGGTTCAAATGATTATTACGGTAATACACCATCGCAAGTAAACGATTTTGCGGTTATCAGTGACACGTTGTATATCGCTGGCAATTTCTCGCAATTTAACAATATTGCGGCCAAGTCGATGGCTTATTGGAAACCAAGCGGATTTGGTGCGCTGGGCAGTTTTGACAATAAAGCTATTGTAGCTGCTTCAACTGGCCAGCAATTATTTGTCTCTGGTGGATTTCAGTATATCAACAATGTTCAAATCGATTTTTTTGCACTATTTTCTAATGGCCAATGGTCGCCAATGCCACTACCAGCAAATGTTACCATTTGGGTTGATAATTTTGCCAATATACACGATAGTATCTACGTGTGGGGCTACCAAACTTCAAACCCACAACAGCACAGTATCTATCACTATACCAATAATCAATGGACTAAAATTGGCAATGATCTGCCAGCAGAGATTAACGGGCTAATTGATGCTGATGGTTTGTATGCCTATACCGAGAATAGCGTGTGGAAGCTAGTCAATAATCAATGGCAACAAGTGCAAATTCCGGCTAGCATCACCTCAATCAGCTCAATGGTTGGCAATAGCGACCAACTTTACCTCGCAGGCAAGTTTGTTGTCAACAACCAACCAAGCCAATTAATTGCATGGGATGGAACTAGCCTAACGAGCCTAGCAAACACAACGTTACCGCCATCAATCGGAGATCTTGGCGGAGTCAATGGTAAGATTGTGGTTAATGTGAATGGCAATACCAACCTACAACAATGGAATGGCACAGCATGGCAACCACTTCACAGCATGAGTCAGGGCAGCAGACTGGTTACCGTCGATACCCAACATACCTACTTGACCAGCAGCTATCCGTTTCGGGTCAACAATGGTGACCCAAGTGCCCTTTGGGAGTTCAGCTCAACTGGGACGCTCACCAATCCAGTTGCAATTACTGGAACTGGAATCAATTGGGCGCGCGCTGGGACAAGCCTGCTCGCTCATGGCAATCCTGGAACTATCAATGGTCAAGCCTATAGCAAAACCGTCCAGATCAACAACGATCATTCATGGCAACAACTAAATGTTCGTCATTATGACAACCAAGCCATGGTCTATTTGATCAATAATCAGTATTATGCGGTGAGCATTAGTTCTGACCGCTATTCTTATATCATCTACATTGATATCTGGCGCAATAATCGCTGGGAAGAATTTAGTGGCGGGCAAGTCGGTGATGGCAGTTATCCGCAGGTTATCGAGTGGCGTGATCAGCTATATATCAGCGGTCAGAATTCGCTATATCACTTGAATGATGGCATGTTCGACTATATTGCACAGTTTGATAATGTCATCACACGTTTGGCAATTGATGGCGACGACTATTTATATGTTGGTGGTAAGTTTAACGCCGTTAATCAGCAAACCACTGGCTCGCTGGCTCGCTGGGATGGCACGCTATGGCAAGGCTTAGCCACCCCCGTTAATGGCTCAATTGAACACATTGCTGTGACCAGAAACGATCTGTATCTTGCAGGCAATTTCACTCATGTTGGTTCAATTCCATCGTTGGGTGTAGCGCATTTGCAATTGGAATATCAACCACCAAGCAATACTGCAACGCCAAGCAATACTACAACGCCAAGCAATACGCCGACGAACACTGTGATACCAACCAGCACGGTAACGAACACCGCGACAAGTACGAGCGTGCCAACTAACACACCAACGAATACCACCGTACCAACCAACACACCGACGAATACCGCGACCAATACCGTTGTGCCAAGCAATACGCCAACGAATACCGCGACCAATACCGTTGTGCCAAGCAATACACCAACCAACACACCGACCAATACCGTTGTGCCAAGTAGTACGCCAACGACGCCACCAATTGATCAAGAACTCTATAAAGTCTCAATTCCCTATGTTGTGAACTAAGGATGAGGGCTTCTGTGGCAAAAAATGCAGCGTTCGTGGAATTCGGGTAATTCGTGGCTAAAATAATCTTTCATGCGCTTCATGAATCAAATTCTTAACGCAGAGGCACAGAGAAGGATGCGGAATGAAGGCAGAAATCAAAAGCCAAAAGCCTAGATGTAATGGTGCATTGGATTGACAACCATGTTCCCTCACCCTCCAGCCGCCTCCTTTCAAGGGTAGGTTTTACCAATGGACTAAGGGCTGGGCAATGGTTAAAGCGTCCCTCACCCCCCAGCCCCCTCTCCCACTGCACGCGGGCGAGGGGGAGCAGCAGTGGATTGACCATGTATCATGCGAAAACCACACTATTAAGCCCTTCGCCCGCGCCACGGGAGATGGGTTGGAGTGAGGGGATCTTAAAAACCTACCCTTGGAAGCCCTCTCTCCCACAAAAACGCGGGCGAGGGGGAGCACACGTTTCCACTACGCCTTGCGGCAACACCACAGTGGTAAAGCTTCTCGCCTGCGCCACGGGAGATGGGTTGGGCTGAGGGGATCAGGTTGTGATTAACGTGATGACCCATTACACCTATAGCCCATAGCATCATCACAAGAATCTGTGGCTAAAACTTATCCTTCGCAGTTTGGTGTCTTTGTGGTTCTTCGTGGATTAATAAGGGGATCAGTGGTATACACTGATCCCCTAGCATTAACTAACCTTGGTTAACCTTGGCCACAATTTCATCAACTTGGCTGGCCTCGAAGAAACCAAAGTTGACGAATTTGGCCAAAGGAATTGGCTCGAAAATTGCGCGGGTGCTCGCACTTTGGCCTTCGATAAAGGCTCCAGCCGTAGCATGCAAAATCTCAGCACCAATCGGATCATCCAAAAATTCCTTGATGGCACTCATGCGGGTCAGAATTTTGCGGGCTGAATGGGGATCTTCATTGACCGTGACATCAGCGACCAACGGCAAATCGTCGCTGCAACCACCCGCCAAAATTCGATAGTTGCCACCTTCCATGCGCCATGCCGCCCGTTGCTGATCGTAGAGGCTGAAATCACGTCCAGCAAGGCTTAATTCGACAGTTTTGGTTTCGCCAGCAACCAATTCGACTTTGGCAAAGGCGCGCAGTTCTTTAATGGGTCGCAAGTAGCTAGAATTGGTGGGCTGGACGTAAACTTGCACCACTTCTTTACCAGCGCGGTCGCCAGTGTTGGTCAGGGTGACGCTGACACGCAAGGGCGTAGCTTCATCGATGCTGCTGGCACTCAGCGTAATCTGATCATAGCGAAATGTGGTGTAGGATAAGCCATAGCCAAATGGGAACAAGGGCTTAACTTTACGTGCATCGTAGTAGCGATAGCCAATAAACAGCCCTTCGCCATAGCGCACAACCCCAGCCTCGCCTGGATAATTCAAGTAGGCTGGCGTATCAGCGAGATCGTAAGGGAAGGTTTCGGCCAATTTGCCACTGGGATTGACTGCGCCAGACAATACATCGACCAAAGCGCTGCCAACCGCCTGCCCAGCCAAGCCTGCTTCAAGCACCGCCCGCACTTGGCCAAGCCATGGCAAGGCAATCGCCGAACCATTAATCAAAATTGTAATCGTATTGGGCTGAACTGCGGCAACCGCTTCGAGCACATGATTATGTCCATCTGGCAGGTTGATATGGGTGCGATCAGCGCCTTCGGTTTCGTAGGCATCGGGCAAGCCGACCAATACCAAACTCAGGCTCGCATTTTTGGCTGTGGCTACCGCTTCGCTTAACAATTGCTCGTTGGTGTTGCCATCGTGATCGTAGCCAGCGGCGAAGCTAACTTCGACCGCATGGTCGGTTAGCCAAACTTGCAAGGCTTCAAGTGGCGTATCAACTTGGGTTGCATTAATTTCCGAGCTACCAGCGCCTTGATAGCGTGGTTTTTGGGCAAAATTACCAATCACTGCCACGCGGCTACCAGCAACAGGCTGCAACGGCAAAATCCCATCGTTCTTGAGCAAGACCATCGATTCGCTGGCAGCGCGACGAGCCAAGGCATGATGCGCCGCTCGATCGTAGCTGGTTTCAGGTTGGCGTTGCTCGATGCCACGTAGAATAATCGTGAGCATACGGCTGGCAGCTTGGTCAATCACGCTTTCCGCAAGCGAGCCTTTTCGAACTAAATCGGCCAGAAATTCGACATGATTGAGCGATGGGCCGGGCATTTCCAAATCGAGGCCAGCACTTAATGCGGCGGCTTTATCGTTAACCGCGCCCCAGTCAGAAACGACAATTCCTTCAAAACCCCATTCTTCGCGCAAAATTTCAGTCAGCAATTGGCGATGCTCAGTGGCATAGGTGCCATTGATCTTGTTATAGGCCGCCATAATCGTCCAAGGCTGAGCACGCTTGACTACCCGCTCGAAGGCCACCAAATATAATTCGCGCAAGCTTCGTTGATCAACATCCGAGCTAATTGTCATGCGCTCGAATTCTTGATTATTGCAGGCAAAATGTTTGAGCGAGGTGCCAACGCCATGGTCTTGCACGGCTTGGACAAAGGCTACACCCAACTCACCTGCCAAAACTGGATCTTCGGAATAATATTCAAAATTGCGACCACCCAAAGGCGTGCGTTTGAGATTGATCCCAGGCCCAAGCACAATCTGAACGTTATTAGCCAAACATTCTTGGGCAATCGCTGCCCCAATCTGCTTAGCTATGTTGATATCCCAAGTTGAGGCAACGGCGGCGGCAGTAGGAAAACATGTGGCAGGCAGCGCATCGATAATGCCGATTGAGGAATTTTCGGGAGGTTTGCGCAAGCCATGCGGGCCATCGTTCATGTTGATTGAACCAAGCCCCAAGCGTTCGACTGGGTGAGTGCTCCACATATCTTGGCCGATGGTTAGCGAAATTTTTTCTTCCAACGTCATTTGAGTCAACAAGCTGTTGATTTGTTGATCAATCGCGGTCATCGATTCGACCTTTCCTAGCCACAAAATGCAGCATCTACGAGAACCAGTGCAACAGCGCGGCATGGACGGTTGAACAACATTCCAGCCCATGAGCCAACGCTCCGTTGCGTCGCATTCCTAATTCGGCATGGTGATCGGATCAGCGAAAGGCTATCACACCTGTTCTCAAACCAGCTATCGAAAATCAATAATAACTAAATAATGAAGCTTGAACTTGGCTCTTGCAGCGTCGCCTGAACCAATGGCAGGCCCAAAAAGCGCTCGCGTAATTCATCGCGCAGAATATTGCCCGAAATATGCTGAATCAAACGTTGGGCTTGTTGGCGTTCGTTCAATGCAAGGCTTGCTTGGCCCTGCGCTTCGAGCCATTCGGCCCGCCAAGCATAAAAGCGCCAGAGATCGTGAATATCGCCAGCAGGCTGTTCGTTGATCAGTCCGTCGCTGAGTTCTATGGCTTGAGCATACTGGCCTTGGGCCGCCGCCAACCGGGCGCGATAATTGGCGACCAACGAGCCACCAAACCACAACGATGAAAGTTGCTCAACGATTTGCTCCAATAAACGCTCAATATGGGCATAGTCGGCCAGTTTTAGGCTCAATTCAATGTGAATAACCCGCAGCATAACCCCAGCAACTACTTGCTGATCGCCCAATTCAAAAGCCAAAATGTGGCGAATCGTCTCGCTAAGCTCTGCTGGATCTTGGTTGGTTTGCTCGATCGAAATCAGTAAACGAATGGCAATCATCAATTGGCGCAAGGCCAGTAAGGCCTCATCGTTAATTTGTTCGAGATAGACTTCAGCAGCTTCGAGCACATCGAGCGCTGCCTGATAATCGCCAAGCATGCGATATAAACGAATCAGTTCGGTGCGCGAATACATATTCAGCATAATCGGCCCCGAAAGGCTCGACTGCTCGATTGATGATTGGAACATGTGCAGCGCTTGTTGAATATCGCCAGTTTCGAGGGCAATGCCGCCAAGCACCGAGCGCGAAAAGCCCAAATTCCAAGCGTTGCCAATCATCAAGGCCAAACGCTCGGCCTCGCGCGCGTAGCGCACCGCTTGATCCAAATCGCGGCGTGAATAGTAGAAATCGGCCATGCCCGAAAGGCTATCGGCCAGCATCGGCAGGTTGTTCAACGAGCGCCACAATTCAATCGCCTCGCGCAACATTTGCTCAGCCAATTCTGGCTCGCCACGATTGATTGCCACCCGGTGAAAATCGTTCAGACAATAGGCTTGCAACTCGCGCATGCCCAACTCACGCGCCAAACTCAAAGCTTTTTCGCCCCATGGCTCAGCATCAGTAAAGCGGCTCAGATGGCCTTCGATCAAGGCCAATAGCCAATAGCAACGGGCCTCAGATTGGCGGTCGCCTTGTTGGGTGGCTAGCGCTAGGGCGCGCATGGTATCGCTACGGCTGCGATCAAGGTCGCGATTATGGCTGGGCAGCATCAACAACCGCGCCCGCTCAATCAACACAATCGTCAACGATTCAGTATCGTTCTCGCTATCACAGCGTTCAAGCACATGGTTGTATAAATCGAGCGCTTGCTTGGTTTCGCCAATCAATTCGGTGGCGCGCGCATAATTCAGATACAAGCCGCGCACCACACCCAAAGGCAACTCATAATGATGGCTCAAATCGTGGGCACGTTCGTAATGGCGAATTGCCTCGCGCAAGGCATATTGACGATAGGCCACGTCGCCAGCGAGCAAGGCATATTCAAAGGCCTTAGGATGCTCGGCATGCATAAAGTGATTGGCCAAGGCTGCCGCCAATTCTTCGCGCCGTGAAGGATATAGCGTTTCCAAGGTTTCGCCAACCACGCCATGCAATCGGCGACGCTCGGTTTGCAAGGTTGTGCTATAAACCACTTCATGGACCAAGGCATGGCGAAAACGCAAGTAGCCATTGGGATTGGTGCGATCGCGCCGCAAGAGTTCGCGATCAACCAAGAGATCGATTGAGTTGGTCAGTTTTTCAGTGGTTGAGCCAAGCACTTCAGCCACAACCCGAATTGCAAAGCGCCGGCCAATCACGGCGGCAATGTGTAACAGTTGGCGCAACTCACTGGGCAAGCGGTCGATCCGTGCTGCCAACAAGCCATGCACGCTATCGGGCAATTCAATATGATTAATTGCTTCGAGCGCCACCCAACTATTGCCATCGTGCATAATTGCTTCGCGATCGATCAAGGTGCGAATAACTTCCTCAACAAAGAAGGGATTGCCATCGGCTTTGTTGAGAATCACGGTGCGCAAATGTTCGGGCAAGCCATCGAAATGCAACAAGTTGGCGATTAATTCGCGGCCATTTGCCAATGATAATGGCGCTAAATTCAATTCGAGGCCATTTAAATCGCGGGCAGATTCGACCAAGCGCCAGCCCACTACATCGCGATCAGGCCGCGAGGTTGCCAAAATGATCAAGGGAATATCGTTGTGCAATTGCAGCAGATTTTGCAGCACATCGACCGAAGCCTCATCAGCCCAGTGAATATCCTCAATCGACCAAATGACCGGAGTAAGCTGGCCTTGAGCAAGCACCAAGCGGCGCACGGCGGTGATATAGAGTGCTTGCAATGCTTGGGGGTTGAGTTCATCGAAACGGCGTGAGGCTGGCAGCAATAATAAATGGCTCAACGCTGGAATCACCTGATCAGCTTGATCTGACAACAGCGCCGTGGCAATTTGGTGCAAAGCTGCGGCCATTTCATCTTCGCCATCAGTAATTGAAACGCCAATCAGCGAGCGCACCAAATCGCGCAGCAGGGCGTAGGCACTTTCTTGAGTATAGGATAGACAGCGCGCCTCGTACCACACCACTTGGGGCAATTGCTCAGAACTTTGGCTGCGCCATTCGGTCAAGAGCCGGCTTTTGCCGATCCCTGCCTCGCCAATTGCCATCACTACGCGGCCATGCTGCTTGGCTAACTCGTCGGTAACCACCAACAAACTGTTGAGTTCGCCGCTGCGGCCAACCATTGGGCTTTGTAAGCCTTTAATGCCCCGGCCAGACGAAGGTCGCGGATTAATCCCGCGCAACTTGAAAACCGCCACATGTTCTGAACGGCCCTTAATCGCTTTTTCGCCAAGCGCATCATAATCAAACACATGGGCCGTCATACGTTGGGTTTCGGGGCCAACCAAAATCTCGGCGTTAGCAGCCAAATCTTGCAAGCGGGCAGCTAGATTAACTGCATCGCCAATGACTGAATATTGCTGCCGGCCAAGTGAGCCGATACCACCGGCAATCACTACGCCAGTGTTGATCCCGATGTGCAAGCCAAGTTCAAGCCCTTCTTGTTGGCTGAGTTCAGCAATCGCATCGAGCATGGCGCTAGCGGCATGCACCGCGCGAATCGGGTCATCTTCGTGGGCGAGGGGCGCGCCAAAAATCGCCATAATTGCATCGCCAATAAATTTATCGACGACCCCGCCATAGTGCTCGATGATGGGCACCAAGCGATCAAAACAGGCATTAATCAGGCGATGCACTGCCTCAGCATCCAACTGCTCAGCAATTGAGGTAAAGCCCACCAAATCGGCAAACATCACCGTCACCCGTCGGCGCTCGCTGCGTGGCAACGGCGTGTCGGCCAACATGCGGCCACATTGAGAACAAAAACGCGCACTGGCAGGGTTGAGATTGAGACATTCTGTACATTGCATAGGCGGTGTACTCGGCGCAAAAATATTGCACCATTATAGCGCTATTTTAACTATTTTTGAAACAAATGTTTACTAGCAATTTATATGAATAGATGTTAAAACCCGTCACTTGTACAGCGGCACAAGTGACGGGTTTGCGAACCAAGTTTATCGAACTTTAGTTGAATGGCAAGGTAATTGTGGATTGTTGGCCCTGGGCGCTGGTGGCGCTGGTGCGAATGCTCGCTGAACCATTGCCAATCGCGTTCCAAATTTCAATCCGTACTCGACCATTGCTCAAGTTGGCCCAAGCGCCGCTGCTGCTCTTAAGGCCAGCAGTTTGACCATATTGCTCGAAGCCTGCAACTGGATCGGTTGGGAAGTAATTGTAGGTTTCGGTGCGATCGTAGCTGCCATCGCCAGTCCAGTCGTAGGAGATGCGGGCTTGAACCCCGTTACCCACGGCGGTGTTTGAATCGACGAACAACTTGAATTGGGTCGTTTGGCTGTTGTAGGTGCGAGTCAACCCTGAGATGGTGTAGACCAAGGCATTAGTTGGCGTACCATCGTAGTTGGCTCCGCCAGCCGACGTAAGCGCGTCGCTGTTCGCTCCAGCGCCTGCGCTCAAGCTCAACGTGCCAGCTACATTTTGAGCAGCACCATCGATTACGTGCAGGGTGTTGCCACCAGCATCGATCTTGGTGAGCTGCCATTGTTGGTTGGTAGCGCCGACATATTCCCATTGATGCACATTGCCACCATCGGCAGTTGAAGCATCGGCCACATCAAGCGCCTTGCCGCTGTGGCGAGCAATAATCGCATAGTAGCCGTTGCCAACATCGCGCAAACACCATTGTTGGTTGGTGGTGTTGCCATATGGCCATTGATGCACGTTGACTCCGTTGCCAGTTGCGGTCGTACCGCCAGCAACATCAAGCGCCTTGCCACTATGACGGGCGGTTACTTTGAAGTAGTTGCTGCCAACACCTTCGAAGCGCCATTGTTGGTTCAAGCCACCAACATAGCCCCATTGATGCACATTGGCACCATCAGCGGTTGAAACTGCATCAACATCAAGCGCCTTGCCACTGTGGCGAGCGGTTACGCGATAGTAGCCATTGGCATCCAAACTGACTGCTGAACAACCAGCAACAGGCGTGGCGGTTGGTGGTACTGGCGTAGCCGTTGGGTTGATTGGGGTTGCGGTTGGGTTGACTGGCGTTGCGGTTGGGTTGACCGGAGTCGCCGTTGGTGGTGGAGTCGTGCCCGTGCTACTCGCCATGCTGCGTGCAGGAATGCTATTCAACACCACACCATTCGAGAAGGTTACGCTCAATGGGCTGCCAGTTGGGTTCCAAGCAATGTAGGTACGCACCCCATTTTTGTTGAAAACAGCATAGGTTGGGGTGTTGGCAGTAATCGACGTATCCAATGATCCCAACTGCTTCAAGTTGCGAATCCAGTGATAGGTATGAGCTTTGGTTTCACCTTCTTCAGGCGTGTAGGCCACGGTATCAAATTTGGTTGAAGCGGTTGCTGCATCGCCAAAGGCTTGGAAACTCCAAATAACATCCAACCAATAGCGCTCTGCACCACCAATGTTGGTGCGCATTTGGCTGTAGTTTTTGTTGACGTAGGCTGGATTACGGCCTAAGTACAGCGAGCCACCGTGGAATGGCAAGAAGTTGATCCCGTGGATCATTTCTGGGTTGGCGCTGAACCACGTAGCGTAGCTGCCACCATCGCCCCAGACCATACCAACGGCGGGGTGATTGTTGTTGGCGGTAAAGCCAGCTGGGAAGACAGCGTTATCAACATTGAACCAATATTGTTCGATCGCATGGGTTTCATGGGTGTACATGAAGATCCCAAGGTCGCGCATTTGGGCGTTGCCAGTGTTTGCACCCCACAACAACACAGCTGTGTTGAACATCATCGCTTCTGATGATGATTCGTGGTTGTTGCCAGCACCAAAGCCAGCGTGGCCCGAAGCCCATGAGTGGCCTTCATAAATGTCGAAGGTGCGCAAACGTGGGAAGCGTGGGTCAGTTGCGGTGCTAATATTGGCAGCATCGTTGATCAACAACTTGACCATCGAACCCCAGTTGCTATCGATCGCCCAGTTTGGATCGTATTGGGCCAAGATTGCTGCAGCGTAAATGTAATAGCCATAGTGGAAGTGGTGGTCGTTCAATTCGGTATCCGAGCCGAATGAGGCTGGATAGCCGATCACCGTACCCCAATTGCTGTTGTAATAGAACTGGCCGTTGGTATCGTTGGCGCTGGCGGTAAACCATTCTTGCAAACGGTTGCGCAAGGAATTAATCAACGAGTTTTTGGCGTTGGTATTGCCCAATTGCTCAGCAATCGGAATCAAATTGGCCAAACGTAGCAAGGCCTTACCCGTGTAGTAGGTATCGCCACCAGCAAAGTGGCTGGCTTCGTTGGCAACATCATTCAAGTGATTGTTGAGCGTGGTGCGGTTGTAATCGCCTGCATCAGGCAAGGTTGGCAGCACGCCGTTGAAGCGCATGGCCGTGGTAAACGAGTTACCATCGCGCAAGCGGATTTGGCCACGAGCAGTGGCGTAGCTATAGTTGGTCAACGCCGTCGATGAGTTGATCGCATGGTGGCGATACAAGCCCAAAACGGTGTTAGTATTGGTGCCTTCTTTGGCAACCGTGGTTGCGCTGAAGGTTGTGTTCAAGGTTGCCGCAGCTTGGTCGTAGCTCCAGCTCGCGGTGGTATTGGTAACAAAAGCATAGGCGCGTGACTTGAAGAAATTAAAGGTTGCCACGCTATTATCAGGCAGCACCGCTACCGAATAATAATCTTTGCCAGCCAAATTTGACTGAAAATTATTCCCCGATTGGCCCCAAGTAGCGCCAGTTGGGGCAAAAATACCGTAGTGATGGCCGTTGACCGTGATGCCAAGCGCATTCGTGCCAGCGCCAGTCCAGACACTTGGCGGTGCTGCAGCACTAATCAAGGCATCGCCGCCGCTCTTGGTCAAATAAACAAAGGGCATGCCATGGCCGAAGGTTGCGCGCAACGTGCCGCCACCATTCCAATAGGCCGTGACCGTCCAATCCGAGTAGCCATCAAGCTTGGCATCGGGTGAGTTCAAGCCCACCAAACCAAGGTTCAAGTCTTCGGAAGCGTTATAATGAAATTCGCCAATGTAGTTGGGCGAGCCAGTAGAAATTGCTGGAACCGTGGGAAAGGTTACGCCCAAACCGGCAGATTTGGCTTTTACAATCAACGGCAGAGCCGTCATATTTTCCGAATAAGGATTACCAGGAAAACGCTGCCAAGCGAGCGAACTCCACCAATCGTTGGTAGGCGTTGCCCCAGTCACATTCGCAGTTCGTTTGGGAGAAACAGGATTGCCATTAAAATCATCGGGAACTTTTGCGCCTGCTGGCAAGGTGGTGGTGTAACTGCCAAGCCCAGCTTGATCAGCGTTGGCAACAGGTTGAGTAGGAGAAAAGAACAAACTAGTAGTTAAGAATGTCAGGAGTGTTCCTGCGAGCCATGGTAATCGTCTTGAGCGATTAGGTAAATGTTGTGTATTCATGCACATCCTCGTGTAACTAATCAACGTCGATAGCCGAAATGTTATGAACCCCTAGTAGCATGAATCAAGCAACCTCCTTCGATCAAAGAATCCATATACTGCTATTTTAATTTTTTCCTAACTATTATTCAATGACTAAAATAAGTCATTTCGCAGGCAGTACAATTCTGAAGTCGTGTTTAGGGGGTGATCGTTCTATGCTATTATGCGCAGAATTGCATAGAAATGGATTGATCCATACCGTTAACGATTGAATTGTCCCCTAGTCTCGTTCACGCCCGCGAGGCGAAGGGGAACCACCAAACCAAACGCCCCCTCGCCTCGCTCGGCAGGCGAGGGGCTAGGGGTGAGGGCATACAGATTAATGGATCATTGCATATAGAGAATAGGAATCAAGCATGGCAGAGTTGCGAACCTGGCAGGCCAGCAGTCTTTTGGAGCTACGTTTTATATCCGATGCCCAAATTGCGCCCAATGGCGAGCAAATCGCCTTCGTCGAAACCTGGATCGAGGAAACCACGAGCAAGAGTGGCCCGCGCAAGCCCGATTATCGTTCAGCGATTATGGTAGTTCAGGCCGATGGTGGCACGCCGCAGCGCATGACGTTTAGCGTTTCAGGTCGCGATAGCTCGCCACGCTGGTCGCCTGATGGCAGCAAATTGGCATTTATCTCAACTCGTGATGCTGGGGTTACCCAACTTTTCGTGCTCGATTTAGCACGCGGCGGCGAGGCCCAACAACTGACCAGCCTTGGTTATGGCGTGGCCGAAATCAACTGGCGGCCTGATAGCCAAGCGCTCACCTTCATCTCCCGTGGAGCCAAGGCCAAAGAACAACCGCACGTCGAGAGCTTGCGCGACGAAAAAATTATCGAGCGCTTGCCGTTTAAATTCGATGGCGTGGGCTATTTACAACCAGAATATGCTCAAATTTGGTTGGTCGAACTCGGTCAAGCACCACGCCAAATCACCGACCAAGCCTTTGATCATGCTGATCCGGTGTGGTCGCCTGATGGTAGCGAGTTGGCATTTATTACGGTTTCGCGGGCCGAATTGGAGCATACCCGCCAAGCCGATATGTATCTATTAAATGTAGCGGCTGGCACATCACGCTGTTTGACCAACGCCCTTGGCCCGGTATATCACCCAACTTGGTCGCCTGATGGTGCGGCAATCGCCTATATCGGCCACGATCAACAGCTTGGCAATGCCTCGAACGAGGCCTTGTGGTGTGTAAGTCGGGCTGGCGGCGATGCACGTTTGCTCAGCGTTGGCTTTGAACATGGGCTGGAAAATAGCGTCATCAGCGATGCCCGGATTGGACGTTTTCCCTATCGACCATATTGGCGCGATAATGGCATCTACTGCTTGGCAACCCGCGCCGCCCGCACCCGCGCCTATCGCTACAATGATGGCGCAATGCATGAACTCACACCTGAGGATACGCCCAGCATTTCGGGCTACAGCCAATCGCTCAATCAGCGCACCGCCTTCACCGCTGGCACCGCCACCCAACTCGAATGCCTGTACCTTGGCGATGCCGATGGCAGCACCCGCTTGCTGTACGACCCCAATGCCACATTGCTTGCTAGCATCCAAACCATCGAACCAGAGCGTTTTACCTATGCTAGCTTTGATGGTTTAGAAATTGAAGGCTGGTCGATCAAGCCAGTTGGCTTTAGCCAAGGCCAGCAATATCCATCATTACTCTATATTCACGGTGGCCCACACAGCGCCTACGGCCACAATTTCATGCACGAATTCCAAGTCTTGGCCGCAGCTGGCTATGGCGTAATTTACACCAATCCACGAGGTGGCACGGGCTATGGCCAACGTTTTCGCTCGTTGGTACGCCAAGATTTTGGCGGCGACGATTATCGTGATCTCATGGCCGCCACCGATTTGGCCGAAACGTGGGATTGGATCGACAGCAAACGCATGGGTGTGCTCGGTGGCTCGTATGGTGGCTATATGACCAACTGGATCATCAGCCATACCGACCGTTTTGCTGCCGCCAATACCCAACGCTGTATTTCGAACTTGATGAGCTTTTTCGGCACATCGGATATTGGGCCATACTTTGGTGAAGATGAATTTGGTGGCAAGCCATGGGCCAATATCGATAAATTCATGGAACGCTCACCAATTCGTTATGTAAATTCAATTAATACCCCGTTGCTGATTTTGCATTCGGATGAAGACCATCGCTGCCCGGTGGAGCAAGCCGAGCAACTGTATACCGCGCTCAAGGTGCTTGAAAAACCAGCGCGCTTTGTACGCTTTCCACGTGAAGGCCACGAACTTTCGCGGAGCGGCGAGCCATTGCATCGCATCGCCCGGATCGAATATATCCTTGATTGGTTCGGCCATTATCTGCAAGGCCACGATCTCAAGCCTGCCGATCAGTTCCGGCGCAGCGTCGCTGGCGAATGGCAAAGCAGCCAATAAGTCAAAGGCTGCGCTGATCAATCTAAATCAGCGCAGCCCAATCAACTTAATTCACAGCCGTTGCCATATTTTAGGCAGCGGCTTTTTGCTGGTTTGCTTGGCCGCGATACCAATTAATTGTTGCTTGCAATGCTTGATTGAGTGGCGTAGCAGCGAGGCCAAGTTCACGCTCAATCGCCTGCGCATCAACAATTTGTGGCTCGGTATATTGATAAAACATCTCAACAAATTCACGCATAAACGAATCCATCAAGCCAAAAGCGCGAATCGCCATTTTGGGCAGGGCGATGCTGCGGACTGGGTAACCCAGTAAGTTGCCAATCGTTTGCAGCATGGCACGTTGAGTTAATGGCGGCATCACTGGTAAATGCCATGCTTGGCCCAACGCCGCCTGATGCTGGCCCAACACGGCTAAACCCCGCGCCACATCGCCAATATAGCTAAAACTATGTGGTAAATCGATGTTGCCCAACAATTGAGCTGACTTGTGTTGCAACAACTGTGGAAAAACCCGATCGCCCAAAGTCGAATTCAAGACGCGTGGCCCAAAGAAATCGGCAGCCCGCCCCAATGTGACTTCGAGTGTACCAGCCTGATGCGCGGCCAAATAGGTTTCGACCAATTCGGCGCGCATGCGACCTTTGCGAGTATGCGGCGCAAATGGCGTAGTCTCGGTCATCGGTCGGCCTTGGCTAGATCCATAAACGTAGAGCGTGTCGAGCACCACCAAGCGAGCGCTGGTTGCTGCCGCTGCCTGCATAATCGCTTGTTGAAATTCAGGCATAATTTTGGTCTGTTCAGCATAATGAACGTTAGCGCAGTGATAAATAACCTTAGCTCCTTGGCACAATTCGCGCACTTGGCCATGATTCAACAAATCGCCAGCAACCAGCTCAACCGCTGCTGGCAGATTGGCCTTGCCACTGCGATTGATACAACGAACCTGCTGGCCTTGAGCTAGCAGTTCTTCAGCTAATGTACTGCCAGCTGGGCCTGTGCCAAAAATAACATGCAATGAATTCATAAAAATGCTCCTTGTACATCATTCAATAATCGAACAATGTTTTATTGAGGCTAAAAAAATTACGAGTTGGTCATTAGTAAGCCCTGTAACAAAGCTTGGGTAGTGCGTTGGATGCGAGCTTCAATCTGTTCTGCTTGGTTCAGCCGTTGATTCAGCGCAAGGCTGACGAGGCCATGCAAGGTTGCCCAAAGAATTTCGCTATCCTCGCGCAAATTTGCACTCGTCACCTGTTCGTCGATCAATAAGGCTTGCAAATCTTGCTCAACCACTAAACATACCGGCCAAGCTGCTTGATTGCGCAAATCAGGGTTAACCGTCACGCCATCCATGCCATGCATCACTTGGTAGAGATCGGGATTGGCTTGGGCAAAGTGCCAATAGGCTAGTGCCAAGGCCTGCAAACGCTGATAAGGATCAACATAGGCCGCGCTGGCTTGTTGCATCGCACTAGTTAATTGTTGAAAGCCAATTTCCAATAAGGCTTCCAGAATCGCTTCCTTGCTGGCAAAATATTCATAGACCATCGAGGGGCTATATTCGATCAACGTGGCAACTTTACGAATCGTCAGGCCCGACCAACCATCGGCTTGGGCAATTTGGCGGGCACCGCTCAGAATCCCCTCGCGGGTTGCTTGTTTGATCCGTTCGCGCCGTTCTTTGCTGCCCATCCGTGCTTCCATTTCTATAAAGAATATTTATCGAACAATGTTCAATAACAATATAGTTGTTCAATATCAATTTGTCAAGCAGCAATATTGGAGATCGGTGAGCAAGAAACCACAAAAGGCACGCAGAACACGAAGGTTGAGAAGAATCACAGTAACAATCCAGAACATGAATATTTGGAGAGACCGAGGGCTGAAAACCTCCTTTCTAAGGGTAAGTCGTTAAGATCCCCTGACCCCAACCCCTCTGCCACGCGGCGGGCGAGGGGCTTAACCGCCCGCGTGCAGTGGGATCGAGGGCGAGGCGTTGAGGGGATGCTCAACTGTTGCCCATCTACCATGTCATTGTTAATAATCTACCCTTCCATGATCTGCCTCTGGTGGCGAGACGGAAGGCGGGCGAATCATGGCAACTCACTGAATAGAATTCAAAATGCATAAATCATAGCTAGCCAACAGACTACTTAGAATTATATAATTAGGCTACTCTCGGTGTTTTGTGCGAAGGAGACCAATCGATGACCGATGTCAATCAACCGCTGCACGATGAACCCTTACCCCCGTTTGATCTGCCTAACCCCAAAGATGCGATGCCGCTTGAAGATACGCTCAGTGAGGAAGGTACACGCGGGGTTGTGCCTGTTGAACAATTTTTGTATCTTGGTCAAGGGCTGAAAGCCGATGAATTTAGCCATTATGTCGATACCTATGATTTTGGTGCCGTACCGCCCAACTTTGTGGTTTTGCATCATACTGCCGTGCCAAGTACTACCGCCGCGCCGTATCCATCGGGCTGGCGCTGGGATAGCCAAGAAACTGGCTTGAGCGAAGGCCAAGTTTACCGCAAACGCCTTAAACAGCTTGAAACCCTGCGCGAATACTATCGCACTGGCGCTGGCTGGGATCGCGGCCCGCACTTGTTTATCGATGAAACTTGGATTTGGCTCTTCACACCGATGTATGATCAAGGGATTCACGCTGCCCAAGGCAATGGCTATCGCGATAGCAAAGGCACCTTACAATATTCAATTGGCATCGAAGTTTGTGGCTACTTTGAAAACACCCAGTGGTCGGCTCCAGTGGCGGCCTTGGTTGGCCATGCGGTTGCCGTGCTCAAACGTAAATTAAATAGTTTTGAGATTCGCTATCAAAAATTTGGTGGTGGCATTTCATCGCACCGCGATTACAACAAACCCTCATGTCCAGGCGCTGCAATCAGCGAAGCCTATTACATTAGCACGATTCAAAATGCCTTTGATAGTTTGAATAATGTCCAACGGACACCAATTGTTGATACGCCAATTAGCGCTGATACGCCGTTGTTGAGTGCTACGCCATCGGGTAGTCGCGAAAAAGCAGTCGCATTTATTCGTAAAAGCTTGCCCCAAACCTCAGAATACAAAAACGATGTTGAAACAATTATGGGTTACTACTGGGTCTATGCTCCCAGTGTTGGGCTTGATCCCTTCCTTGCGGCCACGCAATGCATTTTTGAAACCGCTGGCCTAACCTCTGGCTGGGCGGCACGACCAAAACGTAACCCCGCTGGTTTGGGCGTGCGCCAAGAGGGTGGGCTTTCGTTTAGCACTTGGGATGGCGCGGTACAAGCGCATATTGGCCAATTATTGGCCTTGGCGTTGCGTGATGATGAGGCCAACGAAGCCCAAAAAACCATGATGGCCCGCAACCCGCGCCATGCCAAAATTCCAGCCAATCTACGCGGCGTGGCCAAAACGCTTGCTGGTTTGAGCAATCACTGGACTGATGATGCCGATTATGCCACCAAGTTTGCTAATCGTGCCGAGGCGATTCGTAAGGGATAGCGTGTAGGGTTCAGGGTTCAGGGATTAGGGATACTGGTTCATTCGATTGGCAACAGCATTCCCTCACCCCAACACCTCCGCCCGTGACGCGGGCGAGGGGCTTCAGCTGGTCATTTCCCATTTTATGTGGTGAAACGGTCGGCTCCCCCTCGCCCGCGTTTCAGTGGGCGAGGAGGTTGGGGGGTGAGGGGAGTTGTGAATGTTATACGCTGATCCCTGACTCCTAGCCCCTGACCCCTAACCCCTACTGCTACTGACTCAATTGCTCAATCGTTTCGATGATATACGCGCCGTCGCTTGCGGGATCAAGCGCTTGCGGATAGCCATCGACCAAGCGCACGGGAGTCCAGCGTGAATCGATTACGCCAGTTTTATCGAGGGTCAGGTGGAGAATCGCGCTATCAAGACTGGGTGTGCCATCGAAGCCATCGAACACAAAATTGCCTAAACTCCAGGCCACGAATTGGCCAGTTGGGTGAGCCTCGTAGCCTTGTAACACGTGTGGATGTGCCCCTAAAACGAGGGTTGCGCCCGCATCCAATGCGGCATAGGCATGGCTACGCTGAATCTCGTTTGGCTGATTACGGCCCTCATACCCACTATGCAACAAAATAATCACATGATCAACGCTTGGCCGAATTGCCGCAACATCGGCAGCAATCACTGCTGGATCGGCCCAAGCCAAACCTGCTTGATCGGCGGTTGCCGTCCACGATTCGGTCACAAAGCCGCCATTTTCTACTGGCACATCGACATAGGCCAAAAAGGCTAAGCGTAAGCCATTTTTCTCAAGAATAACCGGGCGATAGGCTTGCTCGGCATTCATGCCAGCGCCAACATTGGCAATTCCAGCCTGATCTAACAAGCCTATGGTTTCGCTCAGCGCTGATTCACCCCAATCTAAACTGTGGTTATTGGCCAATGAAACTAGGTCGAAGCCAGCATCGCTAAGGCTATCGACGCTTTCTGGGGGCGCTAAAAAGCGATAAGCTTTGGGGGCAGGCTCACCAGTATCAGCAATTGCGGTTTCAAGGTTGCCAATCGTCAAATCGGCATTGACCAATACTTCGCGAACTCCGGCGAATGGTTGTTCAGGGCCATCACTGAGAATTCGCTCGCCAATTGAACGGGCCAGCATAATATCGCCCACGACTGCTAGCTCGAGCTTTGGCTCTGGGGTTGGGCTTGGCTGATTGGTTGCCGTAGGAATGGTAGTGATGGTTGGTTCGGGAGTATTGGTTGGCGCTAGTGTTGCCGTTGCCGTGGGGGCAAGCGCCTGCTGGCTTGGCTCGCTGGTTGTGCTGCTACATGCTGCTAAAGTTCCAAGCACTATCCAAAAACTCAAACGCCGCATGCAAAAGTCCTTCCTCATTAGAATTGCTCCGTTGGCGATAGAGTAGCATAGGACGAACCGATTAATCGCAGGCAACTTTCTTTCTATGGGTGCGTATCGCCAGCAATACAGAAAGAAAGGTGAAGTTATGCGATTTCAAAGTTTAGGAGTTGGGCTTCTGCTTGGGTTTATGCTTACGGCATGTAGCGGTAATCCGCTGCAATCGCCCACGAATGCACCAGCGCCCACCAAAACACCAGCGCCGACCGAGAGTCTTGTTGAAGTGACGGTCACCTACCTTGATGCTGACGATGATTTTGAATCTGCGTTTGAATTTGCCTCAGCCAAAGAGCCTGCTGCTAAGGGCGAAATGTTGATGATGGCGAGTATGGAGATTTCTTTTTCTTTCGAGATAGTGGATTTTGTGCGTGGTGAGCAGGCCTTGGCGATGATTGCGACAATTGATCCAACGTATACTGGCCCACCAGCTGGGTATGAGGTTGGGCTGGTTCGAGCGGTGATCGGTCATGGCAATGTGCATGACGAACCGGTTGTGTTTGATGGATCGATGGTTTCACTCCTCGTTTTATCGAATGGAGAGTATGTTGCGGTCAAGGATATGCAAGATTTGCCATGTTGCTTCGAGCCTCGGTTTGATGCCCCAGTAGCCAAAGATACTCAAACAGAAATCTATTTTCCAATCTTGGTAGCAGTTGATGATCCCAATCCCTTAGTCGTCATCAATCGTGACAATTCGGATAATGCCGATGCCCGTCACTTTGCCTTGCAATAATGCAGGATGATCGCAACGCTCCATCCAAACCTACGCAATCGAGCGCGATCTGCCTAAGCAATAATGTTTAATTGCAGCGCTATTACTCATATTAGAATTGCAACAGCTGCGCATATACTGTCCAAGTTAATCGTGATGAACGGCAGCTGACGAACATCTAAAAGCGTTAGTTGGTGCATTATTTTGGGCTATCGTCAGCAATTGTCATAGTGGTGATCAAGGAAACGGCGACATGGCCTGCAAGCACAGTTATGGCATGGTCGTGTTGAACAGATACGATCGTATAGCCCGCGTCAAATTCTTGGCGGAGTTTTGTGTGGATTTCCGACTGATTCAAATCAACTAATGACTTAAGCAGTTCTTCGAGCGAAAGATTGATCGCAGCAGTGCTGGGTCGTGGCGTAGTGATCTGAGAACCGCCAGCATCGATTGGCAGCGAACGAACACTTGTCTCAGTAAAAATGTACATTTTTCCTAGCATCACATGCTCCTAATCACACAATAGCATTAAGCAAGCTTGGATCGCTATGGATGCATCAAGCGTGTATCCAGCACAAGCATGCTCTCCTCATGTGTAGCAACTTTCGATCCCGACCTATTCAGGAGCAGCGAGCAAATTAGAATTAGGCATCACAGCATTAGTCAACATCGATTGCGGTTTAGCTATCTATGCAGCGACTAGTTTAATTCTAGCCCGTACTGTAGCTGTTCATGCGCTTGCTTGATCATCAGTATTGATTCGAACAAGCAATACTTTGCCACAATTAATGATTTGAGATGGTTATGGTGTAAGTGAGATATTAATCTATAGCTAATGCCCATAACCCAAAGTATTTGGTATCATTAAATCAAACCTTCTCCTCTCTCTTCTCTCCCACAAGCGACCCTCGACGGGTCGTTTGTGGTTTTAGGCAGCAAAAGATTGGAAACGAAGTATGGGTATCAAGAACTACTTAATCGACGGTGTTTCATGCGCCGGAAAAACAACCGTCTGCGACGAGCTACAACGGCGCGGCTATCATGCCCTCCATGGTGACCGGGAGTTGGCCTATTGCGGCGATCTCCAAACGGGGGAACCGGTGGATGAACGCACTGGCGAGCGTGGATCTGGGATGTGAGGAAGGTCAGTGCGTTGGTGGCCGATCGAACCCATGCAGTTAGCTTCTTTTGCGGCGGTTCGCGAAATTCCGACCGCTTTATTGCCGTGTTTGATGCCGTGTTTGTGCTTGAGGTCGATTGGGATACGCTCAATCACCGGCTTGCGGCTCGACCGGAGGATGAGTGGGGCGGAACCGCAGAAGAAGGAGAAGCCTTTGCGCGATTTCAACATGCGACCCAAGTGGGATTTTCCGCGAGCGCCATCTACATCGATGCCACAGCACCGCTCGAACGGGTTGTGGACACCATTTTTGAGCATGTTAATGATAGTCTGCATTAAGCGGGTTGGTCATTCGACATGGCCGACAATACCACGCTGGCAGTAGGCTTCTATCCCCCATTCCGCCTTCAATTGGTCGTGCAACGGGACTGCAATGGGGGATAGTCTTGAGCAAACCGCTCTGCTAGAATCGAGATGGTGGATTTTCGCCAGAGGTGCTTATGAGCGATCGCGTGCGACTTATTGGATTAATCGTTATAGCCATCTTGACACTGATCGGCGCGTATGGGTATTTCTTTCGTCCTGATCTTCCGCTGCGCTGGTTATTGGTGTTTGTGGTTGGCTTCCTTGCGCAGTTGAGTGATCTGCTTGCCCGCAAGGAGTAAAATTGTTTACCCCTGCATCAGCCAAACCCTATACTGGTGGCGAAGAACCGATCGACGTGTCTATGAATGCGATTAAGGGCACGCAGCTCGGAACGCTGAAGCGCCAAGATGTTTATTTCGTCACGGAGTCAACCACCGAGATCGAGCACACTACCCAACCTATCGGATCGATAACCAGGCTGTGGAACCTGATGGTGCGACGATGACCCTCTTTATCCGTATGGTTGGCGTTAATGGGGGTGATCTTATCCATATTTACTATCGTGATCTTGGAACAATAGGCCGTGATGATGGGCTGTTAGTGGTTACGCTGGTAGCCCTACCACTCTTTGAACGCTAGCGCTGATGGGCGATGGACACGCACTGTGAAGAGGAGCACGTGGAAAATTTCCACGTGCTCCTCTCGTTTTAGGCTTGCGCTAGCCACAGATCAAGATGTTTAATGAATGCTTCTGGCGTAACCGATACATCGCTCGTGACCAAGTTCACTGAGGTTTCCGCCAGCGTGTAACTCCGCTTGTTGATCACACCCGAAAAATCACCGACGATAATCACATCGCCGCGCGGAAGGAGGTCGAGCGGCTCCACTATGCGAGCCGTTTGTGGTTTTAGCGGGCGTAAACCACAAACGGCGCATCGTAGATACTCAGGTTTATCCTCGCTGGGCGATTGAAATCCGTTAAGTGCGTCTGGTACCCTCGTCAGCACTACTAGGTTGAATGGCCTATATCTTCGTTGAGGATCAAACCAGAGCATGCCTCTATGGGTGATAACCTGTCCAGTTGGTATAATCAAAAGGCATCAATCTCCGATTGAAAGGATTCATATGGCCTATAACGTTGGCTGGCAGGCATTGTCGTATAGCGATGACACACGCGTGGATTGGCGCATAGGTGGTGACCGTCCATTGTTGACCCATGTCTGGTATCCTTGTGATCCTGCCGCACCTCGGATACCCATGGTTATCGGCCCACCGGGCAATCCACTCTTTCATGCTGGCGAAGCGGCAGCGGATGCTCCCATTGCCGAAGGCCAATTTCCGCTTGTTTTGATCTCCCATGGAACGGGTGGTATTGCCATGCAGCTTGCTTGGCTCGCTTGTGTGTTGGCAGCCCACGGATATATTGTTGCTGGGGTCAATCACCACGGTAACACGGGCCTTGAACCGTATTTGGTTGAAGGCTTTACCCGGGTTTGGGAACGTCCGCGTGACATGAGTGCTGTCCTTGATCGCCTGCTCGATAATCCGAGCTTTGGCGCATGTATCGACCGATCACGGATCGGTGCAGCAGGGTTTTCTCTCGGTGGCTACACCGCATTAGCCCTTGGTGGTGCTCGGCTCGATTTAGCCGTGCTCTTGGCCGCCTATACCAATGCAGGTCGGCCCTTGACATCAATTGCTCCCCCAGAATTTCCTGATGCCGATGCGGTGGCCCGGCAGATTGAAGCGCTTGCTGGACAGAGTGAACATCGTCAATCGTACCGCGATGAGCGCATTCATGCTGTTTTTGTCTTGGCACCAGCCCTTGGCGAAGCATTCACCTCCGATGGATTGGCGGCGTTGAATATTCCTGTAATGATCATAGCAGAAGCAGCGGATACGAATACCCCACCCGCTGTTAATGCGCAGCGCTATGCGACGCTGATCAAGGATGCAGCATTGAACTTATTGGAAGGGCCAGTTGGCCACTATGTGTTCTTGGCTGAATGTACTGAGGCAGGCTGTCACCTGATGCCAGAACTGTGTCGTGACGCGCCAGGTGTCGATCGGCAAGCGATTCATCAGCAAGCGAGTGCATTGGCCTTGCACTTCTTTGATCGACATCTCATCTAAGCCTGGTTGCTCGGACGTGATTTGATAGGTTGCTGGAGGCGCACGTGGGAATTGTTCACGTGCGCTTCTGTTTAGGATTGTGCCAACCAGCGATCAAGCTGCTTGATCGGCGCTTCGAACGTAAGCCTCAGCTCGCCAATTATCAGCTTGACTGATGTTTCAGTCAGCGTATAACTGTGCTTATTGATGCCACCAGAAAATCGCCGACGCTAATCACATTGCCTCGCGTGTCATGTTCAGCGGCTCGCACTAGCGTACCACGCGCACGGTCAGATAGAACATGGCCCGTCCCAATGAGCACTAAGCTTAGCTGAATCTTACAATAATTATTGCATCAAAGGTCACGTTGTCGATTGGCCGCCGTGAAGGCCGTCAATGTGACTGATAGGTGATGACGGAGCGCTACTGCTCTTGCTAGCATGAGGGTTCGATTGTCTGTTGAGGAGACTCTATGACCCGCGTACAGCATCGCCGCAAACTTCGCACTGAGATTACGCGACTGAAAGCCCACCTACGCCGTGATGACCAAGCTATCGCCCAAGTCGAACGCCATGACCTCGACAATCCACTCTTCGCAAGTACCAATCGTGAGCAATTGCTCGCCATGATGTATGCACGCCAGCGCCGTAATCAAGAACGGTTAGGGTTGCTCGAAGCGCAACTCGCAGCCTTAGATACTGAGGAGGAATAAGATACAGATTCGCGTCTATCGGACATGCATCTTTTTTTGGCGCACGACTTGCATAGAGCACTGGTTAGTTAGTGCTCTTTTGACAAGGAGAAATGCTATGCAACGGGTTAATCATCACGATATACATGCACAAATTACCACCTTGAAGGAACGCCATCGCCGTACCGAACAAACGATTGCGCGCGTGCAACGCTATGCCCCCGATAATCCGGTGTTTGAGCACACCAGTCGCGATGAGTTGGTCGCATCGATGCATTCCAGCCAGCGGCGCGATCACGAACACATCTTGATTCTTGAAGCCGAACTCAACGCATTATACACCGAACAGGTTCGGTATGTCGGCTAGCGAATAATGATAGGTAATTCCTGAATTGGCAGTGGTTTCACTGCCGTGTATAACCGTGAAAGTGCGCTTCGACGGGCAGTCAAAACAACCACAACAAATCGACATTGCCAAAGCAGCAACGTATTTATGCAAAGTCCGCTTGTTGTTGCATGCAGTTGGGTTCCTGAGCAACGCCGGATTATTCAAAGCTTGCTGCATCGGGTGTGGATTACGGCTGGGAGAATAACAAAGCTCCAACCAACAACAGCATTTCAACCGTTGTTTCCGTTGGAGCTTTGTAGTGTACATGGAGCGGGAGACGAGCCTCACTACCTTCGATGTCACGTTCGGGAAGCGCAAAATAAGTAGGGAACAGCGGCGCGAATGCCGCTGTTGGTCGAATTCTCACGACATGGTTATCACTCACCCAAATGCCAGCCAAGAGCTTTTGTACCATGCGCCGTTGGCCAACCAAGGGCAGGGCGGTGAGCAGCATGGGCATATCGCGCAAGTAGGCAGCCGCTTGGGCAATATCAATTACTGGCACGCTGGGCTTGACCTCAAACAAGGCCTTTAGTTTGGTCGTCTCAGACTGGTACAAACTGTCGCTAATGTTGCCGTTTGTCCAGGCCAAGGTCAGCCGATCAAGGCGCTCTTGAATGGTCTTGCGATCAATCGTCTGGGGGGCTGGAAGGCGTTTGCTCAAGCCCTGCATCACCTGCTCAATTTGCTCATCACTCAGCATAAAACTTGATAGTATATCAAGCAGCATTTGGTCGATGGTGATCAGCCGTGCCATGGGTGCATTACAGGTGCGGTTTCGGTTACCTGCGCAGCGGTAGTAATAGATAGGCTTGACGTTGGGTTTGCTGCAACTGGCGACGTGTTGCCACATTGGGCCACCACAGGTTGCGCAGTGGATAATCGACATAGCCAACCCACGAATCACGCTGTTGGGTTTCGCCGCGCTGCGTTTGGTGCTACGTGCTTGCTTGATCGCCTGGCATTGATCAAAGGTTGCTTGATCAATGATCGGCTCGTGATTGCCAACATATTCGTCGCCACAGCTCACATACCCAAGATATGCCCGATTGCTCAAGACCGCTCGGACAAAATCGGTGGTACAGTGCCGCAGCTGAATCGTATTAAGATGATCGGCCAGTTCGCTGAGTGAATATTGGCCGGTGGCGTACAAGGTGAACGCTCGTGTTACAAACGGGGCACTGTCATCAGGGACGATGTTGTCCTTGTCGATTGCGCGATAGCCCCATGGCACCGTGCCAACCCAATAGCCACGCTTGGCTTTTTCCTGCAAGCCCTTCTGGGTATGCCAGCGTAAATTGTCGCGGTACTGTTGGTTGATAATCGCCATGAATTGGGCCATAAGCATTGACTGGGGTTGGTTACTGTCGAAACCGTCTTTGATGGCAATGATCCGAATGCGCAGCTGCATAAAGGTGTGCAAGATGTTCTCTTGGATACGCACGCTGCGCGCAAGGCGGCTGAGATCGTGGACAATTACCGTATCGAAGCGTTTGATGCGTGCGTCGTCGAGTAGTTGATCAAGCGCTGGTCGTGATTCGGTTGCGCCGCTGATACCGTCATCGGTGTACGTTGTAGTGTGATGCCAGCCCTGCTCGGTGATATAGGCAAGGCATTTGGCCTCTTGTGCCGACAGTGAAAAGTCTGATTGCTCCTCCGTACTAATTCTGCGATAGATTGCGCTTCTCATCGATAGCTCCTGTACTAGTTTCAGGTATGCTACACAACTCTACCAATAAATCAATGAGTGTGGCAATCAGACCACGATCATCGCCGTCGGGCGGTTCGAGCACTTCAATGAAATTGGTTCGATCAGCGAGACCAGTCGTGATAAGAAGCTGGTTCTTTGACTCTAAGCCCATCGGATTAACTCCATATGTTCGACTGGTAAGCCATCATAGACGGCGCTGAAGAAACGAAGCATCTCATCAACGCTCGTAAATCCATCGGCTTGGGCCAACGCAAGCTCATCAGCAGCGGCCATTTTTACTCCATCAAGCTCAATGCCGTTGGCGCTAATGCGCACGGCATGCACGCTGGTGCAGGTTGCTTCTCGCAGCAGGCGACACTGTTTGGTGCGCATTCCGGTATACAGTGTGATAGTGTCACCTGGCTTGGGTGGGCGCTTGCGCTTCGGGCGAATTGTGCAAACTTTCATGCCGTTGGCCACAGCCTCGGCAAATTGGGATTTGAAGTTATAGGCAGGCATTTATACCTCGAAAGCTAATTGCAGCATTGGTTTTGGGCTTGGCTCAGGCGCCTTCGCTGGAGGCTTGGTCATAACCAAACCACAACAAACGCAGTGACCATTGAAGCGTTCCCAAACATCGTCATGATCAATCGAGCATACGATTTGGGCTTCGTGTGGAGCCACGGTTTTGAGTTCATTCCACCAGTGGCAATACAACTTAATCGCGTGGACATCCTTCAAGATGCGGTCAAGTGCGGCTATCTGGATTGGTGGCATGTAGCGCTGACAAATCGCACGATAGTGCATCGCTGGCTCACGGTGCAATTCGCGCCATGCCAGATAGCGTTCCCAAAAACGACTCATAGGTGTTCCTTAGGTTGGTTGGTGCTTGTCTCGTAAGTGGCGAAAGCACGCGATAGCTGCTTGTTTTTCAGTTTCGGTACTAGGTTTGCGTTCGGGTTGTGGTTGGTTGGGTTGGAGGTCAGGTGTTTGTGGTTGAGGATCAGACTTGGACTGATTGGTCATTATTAACCTCATAAGAAAACCGCCATCCTGATGGATCGCGGTGTAATAAAAAAGGCAGGGATCACCTGCCAGTAAACGTCAATATCGGTTAAGAGTGGCTAGCCAGCTACACGAACGAGGTGCGAACCCAAGGATTCAATCTCGGCTTCAAGGATCAAGATGTGTTCGAGATCGCGCCGCTGACTGGAATGCATTGATGCGACCAACGCATCGCGACTGGTGTGCTCAAATACTGGATTATCCGCTGCATAGCGTTGCACACGCGCAATGATCTGTTCCGTTCGGGTATAGCGTTCCTTTAAGCTCGTGATCTGCGCTCGAAGCTGACGATACTGCAATCGTTTCATGACACCTCCAAAAAGAGCAATATCCAACCCCTATGCAAGTCACGCGCCAAAGGTGATGCATTCGCTAGTCAGTCGCTTGCCCTTGCTCGGGATCGAGCGCAGCAAGGTCTATTTCTATGAGCACCAATCGTTCTTGATTTCGACGCTGGCGTGCGTACATCAATGTCAGCAACGCCTCGCGGCTGGTATTCACGAAGAGCGGATTATCAGGAGCATGGCGCTCAACTTGGGTAATGGCCTGCTCGTCACGGCGGATTTGGGCCTTGAGGCGCGTTATCTCGGCACGAAGTTTGCGGCGACGTTGTACGCGATTCATCGGATCTCCTCAACAGACAAACGAACACCCATGCTAACAAAACTATCGTCGTCGCGTCACTCACCAAGAAGTCATATTGAGGGCGTGCACAACGCCCTCACGAAACCGTGACCTTTGATGCAATGAGTATTGTAAGATTATCCAGTGCCGTCTTAGCCAAGCTCCAGTGCTAATTGGGCTACCTCGCGTTTGGGTTGGACCATTAGTGCAGTGGGCAGCGCTGTTGCTTGGGCCTGAACAACGATTGGTTCAGGTGGCGCAGCGATCGCGGATTGCTGGGCTGGCGTAAGCCATTGAGCCAATAAGCGTGGTGCAATCATGCGATTGGTGATCAGATTGCGGGCAGCGGCAAGATTGCCGTGGTGCAAATGCGCTTGAATCTCCAGTCGCGTGCCAACCAGATTGATCAGGATACTCATGCGGCATCCAGCAAGGGAATGATGATTTTGCGGCAGCCGCAGCGCTTGGGCGTAAATTCGACATACCCAGCATCGCGCAGCACCAACAAGGCTTGGGCAACCGTGCTATAGCCAAGCCGCAATTCACTGGCAAGGTCACGCACGGTTGCCAGCGGTCGACGGCTCACTGCTCCCCACACCAGCCGCACGGTCGTAAAACTCACAGGTTTGCGGCGCATCAGGCGGCTCCCATGCGATCCATCGGATCACGGCGACGATAATCAGCGGCATTCAACACGACCAATTGACCTTGCACCGCATCGAGTAGGCGACTGCATAGACGCATACCAAAACGCCGATTGGCCTCGGTGGTATTGGGGTGCAGGTTGCTGGTAATCACCGTTGGGCGTTGGTATTCATAGCGTTCATTCAACAACTGAAACAGGGTTTCTTTGCCCCAGTCAGTGGCATTCTCGGCACCAAGATCATCGAGCAGCAGAATCGGGGCTTTGCGGAACAGCTCGAATTGTTCATCAAAGCTGTTTTTGGGCTTGTTGCTGGTTTGATCAAAGGTCGAGCGCAGCAGTCGGAGTGCATCGGGGGCGGTTGACCAGACCACTTCATTGCCACTAGCTTGCAATTCGTTGCCGATGGCTTGGGCTAAGTGGGTTTTGCCACAGCCTGGATTGCCAACCAAGGTCAAAAAGCCGTCGGGGTTCGCGGCAAAGGCTTGCGCTGCGCCTACCGCGAGTCCAACCCCAGCGATCGTGCTATCGAAGGTGGCGAAGGTTTTGCCGCGAAACGGCGCAAGGCCACTCTTGGCATGCAGCTCGCCGCGCCGCCGATCGATTTGGCGTTGTTGGAGACACCCACACGATTGTAATTTACCAAACAAGGGGTGATGAATATCGACATCATAGACAAAATAGCCAGCACCTTTACAACAGAGACAGGTCTCGCTTGGTTCCCACGGCACAGTTGGCGGCATGATGTCCGGTGCAGGAGTCACCGACGATTGGATAATGGTTTCAAGTCGTTGCATAGAGTCCTCGCAATACGAGTTCGAGCGGGGTCAGCCAATAGCTGAAGCGTCGCCGGAAACGTTCGTTATGTTTGGGGATTTCAATTTCGCCGCGTTCATCGACCCATACCGCTTGCTGCATCCACGGGGCCATATCGGGCGGCAAGCCGTGATCGGCAGGCAGCCACGCTGGCCATTCGGGCAAGGGTTCATCGGGTTGGGGTGGCGCGGCAGCAGAGGCTTGGCCTAAGCGTTGATGCACGCCAGCTTTCAAGTCTTTGGCGATTTGGGCCGCCGGATACTCGGGTCCAACGTGATCAAGATAGGCTTGAATCACGGCAATTGGCTCATGGGCATAATTGCTGGCTGACCAAACTTTCCGATCACGTAAGAGTCGATAGGTTGCCGATTGTTGGTTGCTATTTTTATCCGCATCGCCAGATGCGCGTTGCTGTGGTGATGACACACCAACCGCGTCACGCGACGCAGGAGCGGATGATGATGAGAAATCTCTGGGTAGTCTCTGGGTAGTCTTTGTATACGTCTGCGATTCTGTTGGGGGAGGTGTCCCATTAGAATCACATACCTCTGGCATTCTGTTGGGGGAGGTATGCGATTCTGTTGAGGGAGGTGTCCCATTAGAATCACAGAGGGGTAGGCTGATTTTGGCAATTGCATGGGCAATTGGCGCAACATAGAGCATGTTGGTTAATCGTTGGCCTTTGATCGTTTCAGACCGAAATTCCCGAACGATTAATCCCTTCTCCACCAAGGCACTAATGCCTGCTTTGACCTGGGCTTTAGTAAACCCATACTGGTCTGCAAAGTTGTCGTAGCTCCGCTGGAGCATGTCGGATCGAAACTTCTTCCGACTGCCGGTAATATGGCCAGTAGTTTCGTCGCGGAGAATTGTTGGGCGATACCAATACACAATATCGGAAAGCAGGATGACCGCACAGGCATGCGGTTTCCCATTCTCGAATGTAATATGTTGAAACCATGCTGGCGGCACAATATTGCCTTCGATCGGGATCTGCGCAATGGCATCAACCCATGCATTTCCGGTTGTCATAGCACACCTTTAAATAGACGAGCGCCCTGCAAGGCGCTCAGCGAAACGACCAGTTAGTTATCAAAGACTTCATCGCGTTCGGCCACTTGCGCCGCCGTGAGGCGATTGGTTTGGCGAAAGAGATGGGCTTTTGGGCAGGTTTCCCAATGAAGATGCTCCGTGCGTTGACCATTTGCATCGGCGTTGTAGGGCAGATTGTCAATCCAGATCACCGATGCCCGACAACCACGACAGGCTTGTACCCGTTCGATTTTGTAGGGATAGGGTGATGGATCATTGAAGGGGTCGATCGAGGCGGGATCAGGTTCGTTGAGCGCTTGTTTATCAATGCCTTGATTGAGCCATTCGAGGAGGGTGGTGGCAATCTCGGCTCCGGCGCGGGGGATACTCACACCGTGCAAGGCTGGGCAGCGCGTTTTACTGACCATCAGCGTATTGTGCACATCCAGATCGGCCACCACATCAAACTCATATTCCAAACCGTCGCGCTGCACCGGAGCCAACCCAACTTTCCGTGGTGCTTGTTTGCCGCGCTCATTTTGTTCGACGACATACTCGGTTTTGAGCCGCATGGTACAAATCACATGCATCCGGCAACCAAGAATGGCATCGATCAATTGTTGATGGATCGGGGTCGCATCAGCCCACGCAGTAAATTTGTTGGCACCACGCTTCCCAACCTGATCAACCTGCTCCAAAATGCCATCTTTGCCATTCCAGGCATGCGAGAGACTATCAATAATCAAGACATCATATTTAACCCAATTGGCGGCATTGATGGCTTCGATATATCGTTTTGGGTGAAATGAGGTCAGTTCGACGACATCGAAACTCGCCACATCATCGGCGTATTTGCTGGCACTGCCATGCTCGGTATCAATCACTGCGATATTGCTGCCTAAGTGTTTGGCAATATTGAGCGCGGTGTAGGTTTTGCCACTCCCCGCAACGCCGAGCAGAGCCAACCGCAGTTTGCTGCGGAATTTGGTCGCACGTTGAAACATTCAAAGCCTCCATGGTATACTGGGGTTGCTAACTCCAAACAAAAGCACCAATTCATCTGATTCATGAATCGGTGCTGGTGAACAAGAAACAAAAGCGCTGTGTCATTAGGCACAGGGCTTTTTGTTTGGACGTTGTGTCCGTGCGTTTGTGCGAAGCGCTTCTTCGCGCTCGGCAATCTCAATCCATGCTTGCACTTCGGGGTCGGATTGAGCTGCACGCAATGCCTCACGGCGCTCAGCTGCATCGGCCTTACGTTGCCGCTCTCGGTAGGCTTCAATTGCCGCCCCGAGATCTTCAAATTCACCATCAATGGTGTGAATCCATGCTGCCATTGGCTAGCTCCTCCATGCGGTAACTTGGCAAACAGTCCAATCCGATAACCTTAAGATCGGCACAGACAGATCGAGCAACGGTGGTGAGTTGGCGCTGAATAATCAATGCCTCATCCTGATCCAACTGGCCGATTTGGAGTGGCGTTTCTACCATTCCATAGTTCATTACAATGTGGTAGCTCACTCTTTCGTTTCCTCTTTGGCTGTATCACGCAGGGCGATCAGGCGTTGGCGTTGCTTGGCCAACTCTTCACGCCCTTTTTGAACAAACTGCAAAATTGTTGGTTCGCGGGAACGCTGCGCGATTTCAACGAACGCATCGTCAGCGTTCCCGCGCAGTGCCAGCGCATCGGTTATTTCGGCCCAACGCTTGTTTTTATCGGTCGCTGCCATCGATCCAATCCTGGGTCAATGGCTGAGGAATAGACCGACTGAGTTGGCCAGCCGTAAACGCGGCCTGATCTTTGGCACTGAATACACGGCGCAACCAATAGCCAACAATCACTACTACTCCAGCGCCCCCTGATAAAAGCAGCAAGGCCACTCCAAAAAAGAGATACATCGGGCTTACCAACCAACAGAAAAGTGAGAACCAAGCAATGATGGTCAACATGCCTAGGGCATAGGTCACGGGTGGGCGTAAGCGCCAAGGGTGATTCCACAATGCAAGGTGCTCAGTGGCCAAGCTAATTGCACAGCCAAGAGTGCAAATGATTAATTCCAGCACGAAGGCTCCTCAAAAAAGCTAAGAGACGGAAACGGACGACTGTAGTAGACTTTCGGTTGTTCCTATTTGTGGGCAGGCCTACGTGATTTCCTGCCCGTTGATCGTGGTGCTGCTGGTAAGGACGCGACGCAAGCGCCGAGGTGGGGTCATCGCCCATAGCCTTGTGTCCTTGAGGCAAGCAATCCCGCGCTGGGTGCGCGCGATCTGCC
Organism: uncultured Chloroflexia bacterium; assembly: GCA_963767035.1. GTDB lineage: Bacteria > Chloroflexota > Chloroflexia > Chloroflexales > Herpetosiphonaceae > Herpetosiphon. Next base: position 1,387,262 of record CAVYBW010000001.1, read on the forward strand.
ACGACTGCGTATTCTCTTGTTAAGGTGCGTGTGGTGAGCAGGTTGTGGACTGCTCAGGCCTGCCGCTTACGCTTGCGGCGCTGCAATACGGCTTGCAGCCGCATGAGCCTTCCGACTTTCAGGCAGCGATTTTGGTTAATTGGGTGTAGAGGTGCTCTCGCATGAGCGAATCGGCCTCGTTATAGGTTGAGCGGTAGCCCAACAGTTGGCCGCTGGAGTACACCCCCCACTCACTCAAGTTGAGGCAGTAGAACGCACCCGTTTCGCTGCCAAACTGGCAACTTGGGCAAGTGCAATGCGGCTTTTTGGCTTTGCGGGTCTTTTTAGTTTTGGTTGTTGGCTTTAGAGGGCTAATCGGGGCAGCGGATATTGGAAAAACATGAGCTTGGACAGGACAGTATTGGACGAAAGCGTGCATTGATGATAGACGAATGTGAATGGTATCAATCGTTTGCATAGTTGGCTCCTTAGATGATTAATTAGGCATCTTAATTAACTAATTCCACTTCATTGGAATTTTCCACTTTGGTGGATACGCTTTCAAAAAAAGACGAGTGCTGATTTTTATGTTCAATACAAACTTGATCTGCAATAGCAGATACTGATCTTCCATGGTTTTCAGCCAAATTTACAAGATAGGCAATCGCTTCATCAGACAACATAAAGGTTGCTCGGTTTGTGCGATTAGTTTTTATTCTTGCCATATATACTCCTTTTACTTTAGTGGAATCTACCACTTAAGTGGAATTAAGTCAAGAAGTTTTATGAAGGTTTCTTGAAAAATGAATATGCATAGTTTATACTTTGATGGTCTTACCTACAGAGGCGCAACAATGACTACAGGTTTGATTTATTTTATCAAATCTGAAATGGATGCACGAGGATGGAATCAGACAAAGTTGTCTGAAATATCAGGAATTCCTGATTCAACCATATCTAAGATTCTCAAAAATCCAAATCAGATACCAAAATTAGAAAATCTTGCAGCATTGGCTCACGCCTTTGAAATACCTCTAGCGAGAATTATTGCTGCATGTGGTTTTGATGTTACTAGTACTGAATCAGAAGACGGTCAACGACTACAGACTATTGTTTCAGCAATTCCAGACTTTCAACGTCTTGTAGAAGAGATGATGACGTTTTCTCCTCTCGATCAAGCTGATGTTCTGGCATATATTGAAATGCGTCGTCAGCATCGTCAGAAAAATGTGAATCAAGAAGTTGATCAAGCTTGATGTAAAACATTTTCATTCTTGATTGATAGTCCATAATATCAACTCTCTATAAAATAATCACGATACCTTCTATCACTCGTTACTCAACCACTATTATAAATCTTTCATATGGATAATTCTTTCTCTTATGAAAGATTAGGGTAAAAAAATTTATCACCAGCTTGAATTATTCCCTCTTTTCCTGTACAATTCACCTCAAAGTTTCATGCACGAAAGTCTATCATTAACCTAAGTTACTGTCAATCTGCGTTTGAAACATCGATTTATGGCTGCTACTATCCTTCCTTACTTCATTGGAGACTCTTTCATGCTTGGATTATCAACCCTCCTTGATGCGGAATTGCAGAAACGCGGCTGGCGACGCAGCAAGCTAGCGGCAGTATCGGGGGTCAGCGAACCAACCCTCTCGCGCATTATGAATGATGCCGAGTATATCCCCGAACTCAAAACGATGGCGGCGCTTTCGCTGGCGTTGGATATTCCGCTACGGCGCATGCTTGAAGCCTGTGGCTTCGATATTGATGCTGCGAGCCAGGTTGAGGAATCACATCGCTTGCAGTTGCTCCTCACGGCAGTTCCCGAGCTGCAATCTTTTTTTGCACCATTAGCCCATCTCTCACTTGATGATCGTCAATCGGTGCTCACCTATGCGGAAATGCTCGTCCAAAAACGCTCCTCGACCAAATAATCTCAATCTCCAGCAGATGAGGGCGTTTGCGGGCCTGCAATTCCAGCTTGACTTCCCTAGCCCATCCGCTATCATGTGCAACTAAATGGTTGCACATGATAGGAGTAGCGCATGAATCACCCCATGAATAGCCGGACCCTCTGGATCGATGCCCATCACACGGTCGTTTGGAATGCCCTCACCGACCCTGCCACCATCGGCTCGTGGCTGCTACCAGCCGCGCTCGGCGCACAACTCGTCTCACTTGATGATCGCCGGATTGGGAGTGCTCTTGGCGGAATGACTATCCCATTCCTCGAGTTCGACGTGATTGAACCCACTCGCCAGCTTACGTGGCTGGGTCTACCCGATCGTCTTTATCCCATTCACTTTGACTTAGCTGACCATGCCGATGGAACCCAGGTTGTCGTGACCATGCAGGATTCCCCTGCTCAATTCAATCATCCGCATGCCGATGCGTGGGAGCAGGGATTACGCAATCTTCAAGCCACACTTGCAGGCGAAGCGCTCCCCTTTCCTGATGGCTTTATCGCCAAATTATTAGGCTTTCGCCATGAAGCCGTAACCTTCACCCTTGAACGCAGTATTTGGATTGCCGCTACGCAGCAAAAGGTCTGGCATGCCGTTACCGATCCTCAAGCCTATTCGATCTGGTTTTCACCAAATTCTGCGTGGGAGTTGACCAGCCTCGAAGAAGGGGGCAAACTCTTTGTTCGTGATCCAGAAACGGGCGGCGAACTCTATACCCAAATTATTGAGGTGCTTGATCCAATCCAGCGCTTTGTCTTGCGCACTGATGCCGCCACCTTGGGCGCAGCAGAACGCACCGATTATCGTTTACGTGCTGAAGAGAACGGCACGCGCTTGACGATTATCAATACCGGCTATACCGTGCTTGGCGATACCGAACGCGATACGAGCATGGAACAAAATTCAATCGGCTTTGGCATGATGCTTGAGAACATCCAAGCCTATCTTGAAGAACGGTCACTACCCTATCCATGGGGTTTCTAAACCGCTCTGCAGGAATCGTATCAACGAGCCTGCATCCACCACAGACGAACTGGGAGGCATGGCATGATGAGCAATTCAACCACCCGTGAAGTCCACGCCATTTTTGCCGCGTTAGGTGATCCCATCCGGCGCATGGTAATTGAATACATTGCGGCGCATGGGCCACAAACAGCCACCCAATTGGCAACCCAGTTTCCAATCAGCCGCCAAGGCGTGCTTAAGCACTTGATTATTTTGAGCAATGCTGGGCTGGTTGTCGTCGAACAGGTTGGCAAGGAAAAGCGCTATTGCCTTGTTCCGGCAGCGTTTGGCTCGATTGAACAGTGGGTTGCAACATTGAGTATCGTGTGGGATGAACGCCTCAGTCGCCTCAAACAGATGCTTGAAGAATAAGTTAAACACAGAACCAGCACGTGGAGGAGATTTTTCCACGCGCTGGTTCTGTGTAAATACGCATTGGTTGCCCATGGTATTTATTGGCCCAGAATGACACGCCCCGTCCGCTCGATGCGCTGCTCCGTCCAGTCAATGTCCCCGCGTCCACCGCCCATTGACTGCCCGTTGCATATCAGGAACATTCACCCGACCTCAGGATGCCCATGCTCACATCCTAAGCATCTGTCCCCGAACAACGCATACCCGGTGCGTATTCATTCCCTTAGCCGCTGTGTTACGACCGCTATGCCCTGCTATGATGCCGTGTGCGACCAGCCCGGTGTCACGTCTGCCACAAACGACCCTTCATGGCTTGGATGACGATGCTGGTCATAGGAAACAACGTCTGGATGCTGAGCTGCTGCTTCCTGGTGGCACTCATCGCGAATGGACACATCGGTATTGACAATCACCAGCCGTTGCTGCAAGGTCTGCTCACCAATCTGTCCGTCAACAAATTGGGTGAGGAGTGTCCCACAACGAAGTGCAAGGTGAGCCGGTGAGTCGTCAGGCATTGAAGGAAGGCTTTGATCAGACGACTCGGTGGACATGGAATGCACTGGAGTATGAGCGATTAATGCTTCAATACCCCAGCCCACTCCTGAGAGGAGAAGGTTGTAACACTTCATGGTGTCATCCTTTATAACTGGGTGAACAGTCTGCTTTGACGGTGAGGATATGAGCAAAAAGGTCGAAAGCAATAGCAAAAAGTATGCGTGAAATGGAGTATTTTTGCAAGAAACCAAATGGCGGGAATCACGCATAAATCGCTTTTCTTATACAGATATTAACGATATTCTTATAAACTGCATTAAATGAAAGTAAAATTTAGCGATTTTACAAGCATGTGAAACGATAGTGCAGTGCAGGAGTGAAATAATTGCTTTGAATATATTCATTCGTGAACGTAATACACCAAGTGATTAATCCAAACACCGTATAGTTTTGCCCATATTTAACCCAAAATGATTAGTGGAATACGATGTTATCAATTGTAAACAGGGCATAGCGCTGATGTTTACAATTGATAACGATTGATAACACTGTATGGTACAAGGGGTGTTATCAATTGATAACGATTGATAACACTGGGTAAAGAGGGTTGATGAGCGAAATGTTTATGAAACGACAATGAATATTGTCGGTTTATTGTTGCTCGCTGCGGCGGCTGCCAGATCGATAACACATGATGTTGGTTTATTGTCGAAAGCGCGAATCATTGCCGGGCATTAACTACGAAACAACAATATAGCGACAATATAGCGCGAACAAATGTTAATGGTTTGTTGTTGATTCCATGACTATCAGACGGTATTATGACGAACAGCATGCTACGAGTCTACCAAATCGTATAATAATATTTCGATGCATATTGTTAGATAACTTTAGAAGGTGCGCCCATGAGTCAGACCGATCCTGCATATCGTAAGTATCTTCGCGAACATTTGGCAACCTGCATTCCCCTAGGGTTTGCGGATGATGATCGATTACTGCTTGCATGGGCACGATCGCACGGCTTACTAATGATTGATGCCGTAATTTTTATGCGCACCGTTCATTCCATCTCACTTGGCGCTGCCAAAGATCGGGTGTTTGCCAGTGAGATTTGGGCCGATCACCATGCAGCAATCAAGCATATTCATACACAAATCGAAACAGCGCTGGCTGAACCGGATACTGCTGAATCAACAGAGTAAGCGTTATAGTGGGTGCTTGCAGAATTACACAAAAATGAATCACTGCCGCATTCGCTCAGCATGGCCGCCAGATCTGGTTCACCAATGCATACGGCATCAAAAAAGCCCGCCATCACAGGTGGGCTTTTTGATATAATCCATATAGCTCGTTGCAATTCTTATCATGAGCCTAGTCCCACCGATCTATAGCCAAAAATAGAAGCGCTGGTACAAACAAAATACTCATGGCTCGCGCAAAATCGGGAATCACATGCCCATACTGGGTTGTCGCATTCAGTGCTGTATGCAACGATGCGATGAAGTGTTCTGATTCATCCTAGCCGATCAAGGTAATCGTTTAAGAATAAAAAATTCTATCCAGGCTTCTTACTTGACTCATTGTTTGATAGATTATTTATTTTTTCTAATACTATCCTTTGTGCTCGTTGAAAGAGAGGACTATTCATTTCTCTTTCTATTTGAATCCTCTTAGTAAGATCGATATGAATATACTCATTCTTTCTCGATTCTTTTGGTTTTTCGATATCGATGTTAGTTTGAGTTTGTCGCTTAGACATAGATGACTCCTTATGATTAATGTATATTATATCAACAATAGGCTATAATAAAAGTTTAATTTTATATATTAGCCTAATAGTACTAGCCAAATATCGAATAATGGAAATATCGGAATCAATAAATCCATCCTTCTTTATAGAATCAATACATAATACGCCTACCGGTTTAGAATCACTAAATATCGGTACACATATTATTGATTTATGATAATCTATATGCATCTTCTCATCATAGTTACGTCCTCCAGCTTTTATAACCTCTTCTCGATTACTAGTATCTCTTATATATATATAATAATCATTATATTTTTTTAGTTTTTGAGCATTCAAAATTGAATCACCAGCAAGGCAACTAGTTAATGTAAAATTACTATTTGCATACCTTATTGTATCAGTATCAATTCGTAAATGGCGTAATATTGTAAAAGTATTATCATCATTAAGCTTAAGATATGCATACTTAAAGTTTCGTGCTCTGTTTTCATTCAATAATTCACTAAACTTATTTATAATAAAAAATGAAAAGTCTTTAATAATATCATCACGTACTTTATTATTCAATGAAACATCTTCACCTTTTGTCATATTTTCAATAATCCCTCTAATTTCATTATATATGTCTTGTGTAGTCTCATATATACTTTTATAGATTAGACTCTCCGCTTGTGTATTATCTAGTATAGATAATATATGATTCTCCCTTTCTTTAAGATTATTTATTTCTTCTTTAAGATCACTTATTTCCAAGGAATTTTCATCCAATTCCAATCTTAATATTTCACTGTTATTTTTCTCTTCGTTAAGTATTCTTTCTAAATGCTTTTTATTTTTCAATAATCTATATATTATAATTAGTAGTATATTTATAAAAGACGCTAATACAAGAATAATAATAAAAATGGAAGTACTTATATCAATTTCTTTTATTATATTCCATATAAAAGTCAATACTGCAACAACAGTTAAAGGTCCACCAATTACACCAAAAATATCACTCATTTTTCCTACGGTTCTCCATCTCTGATCATCTTGATCGTCCATATTAACCCTCCATGTATATTATAATCCTTATGTCAATAATCTAAAAGGGGGACAAGTTATTATCCTTAATTTAGAGATATATCCCAACAACGTTATAATCATATCAAATTTCCCCAACAGGTCAATAAAGTTCTTTTAATTCGCAGCATACAGGTAAAGTTCCTTAATTCAACATCTAAAATATAATACCTATTGACAGCGCCTCAAGTGAGTTATAGAGTAGCTGTACCTGCATGCGGATACAGCCAATAAGTACAGGAAACACGATCATGCCAGTTTGCACGCGCTGCCACCAAGATACAGGTCTTATGGGTGCTTTACGCTTCAATCGACAAACCAACCGCTGCGGCCCCTGTGATGGGCTGGTGCAACAACAACTTCAACGCTTTCGCCAAGCCTTTCTTCAATTTTGTAATGATGGCCTCCTTTCCCAACAAGAATGGACGATCTTGATTCAAGGCTCGCAACAAGAAGGCTTAAACTGGGATGAAGCGTTGGGCTATATTCGTGGTGATGCACTGAACTTCCTTGAACGCACCCTTGCCTTTGCATCAACCGATGGTGTGATTACCAATGAGGAAGCCTCCCATATCCAATTACTCCAACAAGCATTTCGTATTCCTGAGCATCAAGCCCAGCCGTTGCTCCAACGACTCAAATATCTGCAAACAATTAGCAATGTGCGTCAAGGTCAGCTACCAACGATTCAACCAACCGTTCGGCTCGACGCGGGCGAGATCTGCCATCTCGAAACCGATGCTCGCTACCACAAAGTCACGGCCAAAGGAACCACCTTGCAACCTGGTCGCTTTGTCGCAACCAATAAGAAACTGCATTTTCTTTCCCAAACGGGTGGGAGCAGCATCGACTGGAAGAAAGTCATGCGGATCAACGCAGAGGCTGGAAGTATTTACCTTGAATTATCGGTCAAAAGCGGGAATGGTCGCTATAGTGTGGCCGACCCAACCATGGCTGAGGCGGTGTTTGATGTGTTAGTACGCATGGCCAAACGTGAGTTTATTGCGCCCCAAACTGACCAAGAAAGCCGCCATATTCCCCAAGATGTGAAACTAGCGGTGTGGCAACGTGATCAGGGCAAGTGTACCCAGTGTGGCGATGCCTCGTACCTTGAATTCGATCACATCATTCCGCACAGCAAGGGCGGAGCAAACACCGTCGGCAATGTGCAACTGCTTTGCCGGAAGTGTAATCTGGCGAAGGGCGATCGGATTTAAGGCGTTATTTATGTACGAAGTATGATTTAGGATATGTCTATGAGATATTTTAAGAATAAACAGGAAAGAGTAGGAGTTTGCAACATTTGTAAAAATTATAGAGAATTGACATGGGATCATGTCCCGCCTCAAGGGGGTATTTACTCAGTTCCAGTAGAGATAGAAAGTGCATTTGTATATTTATATCCAAATGAAAAAAGGAATTTTTTTATTTCGCAAAATGGATGCAAATATAGAACATTATGTAAGGAATGCAATAGCCTTTTAGGAAGTAAATATGACTATATTATTAATAGCTTAAATAGAACTCTGCTAACTATAAATAAATTAGATCTATATTTCCCAAATCGCATTGAATATATAACATCACCTGTTTCATTGATGAAAGGTTTACTTGGCCATCTGTTAGCTAGCAAAATTATATTGACTGAAAGTGAGATAGATCCATTAATTAGAGAATGTGTATTTGATGATGATAAGCCTATACCTGATAATATACATATTTTTTATTGGTTGTACCCATATAATCAAACGACCATCATTCATGATATCGCTATGCCGATTCGAAGAGGTACTATTTCCTCAATGACTATATTTTCTATATTGAAATTTTTCCCTATAGCTTATCTTATCACTGATATTCCTCATTATGAAGATCTAGAAAGCCTCAGTAAATATAGAAACCTAGGGTTGAGAGATACTTGTAAAATACCTATTCGATTAAATCAAATGAAATCTATTAACTGGCCAGAAAATACCGATGATAATAACTTTATACTGTACCAAAAGAATAGTAGTAATAATCTTACTGCAAAACCGAAAGTAAAAAATAAGTAATTACTTATTTGAAATCGAAGAGATTAACATATTGACCAAAATAATACAGATTTGCTAATAATGCAGCAATTGAATACCTTTACAAAAGCTAATATCTATCGAGGTATTGCACCCAAATAGGCGTCCTGCTAGTATCTGAACACTAGGCTATAAAGGCGGAGATGTTAATTTCAGCCTCATATTTACTTCACTATGGAGGATCGAATGACTCGAAGAACATGCAATAAAACCCCTAGATCAAATCTCACACATCAAAATCCTATAGAACTTAGGTGTGATCAACGTATTTATTTCCGGAATTTATTTAGGAATGCACGTGCCAAAGCTCAGAAGAGTCTTGAAAACTTTCAAGACCTTTTATTCGCCCTAGAAAAACTAGGGATGGTTCGATTAAACAAAGAAGCCACCTTAGGAACATATAAGGATGCAATATGCAAAGAAATAGAAAAAAGTGCATTATATCAATCTCAGGAAGATTCATACTATTATATTAATCACAAGAGATTGTTTTCAATCATTACATCATACCGAAATGATGCATTACATCAAGGGGCAGTCGCAAGAAATCTTACATCAAGGACTATACAATTAATTTTACTAATTGAGGATGCTTTTATGGATATAGAAGATAATATAGGTTCGTTTATGGTATCAGATGTGGTTATTGCTGAATTATGGCAACCAGTTGCATTTATTCGCCAAAAAATGTTAGAGAATTCATTTTCTTATATACCTATATGTCATGAAAATAAATGGTATTTCTTGTCTGATTATAATATAGTTAATTATTTAAGTTTTAATTTAAATAAATCTACTGGAGATGACCGGAAATCTAAAAGAAAAAAAGACTAGCGAATACTATTAGCCTAGCGCTTGTAGACGAAGAGAATAAGCTACAACTAGAACCAGCAAATATTTGTATGTATAGTGATAATTTATCAAAAATAATAAACAATAATAAAAGTGATAAGCCATTTATTGTTATCGATCCAAATGATGTATCAGAAAATGCACCAAGATTGCTCGGTATCATAACCTCTTTCGATATACTTTGATTAGCAGAGAAGGTATACTTATTATGGAAATGTCAGCCCCAGATTTAAAAGCATATCTTCATATCATTGAAGCATCAGTCAATGATCAATCTATTGATAACCATCAATTCCTAGCCTTCGTTAAATCATCAGTTCTTAATGCTATTCGCACTGGAATGTTAGATGTTGCGAATAAAACTGATCGAGAACTCCAAAGAGTAGTATTTGATTATATTGCTGTTTGGGGCAAAGAGCCTGTTTTAACGACACATCTCAACCTCAATTACACCAATGAATTATTGGATGAAGCTCTAGATACTATTGAACGTGAAAATGGACTTCTTGCAATCATTCTGTATGCAACATGGTGTGAACATTGGATTAATGGCATCATCACAAGCATTGCTCGACGACAAGGCCAGTCAGATGCAGATATCAAAAGATTGATTCGCAAGCATAATCTTGGTGATAAATATACCAAAGTGCTCGATGGCCTTAACCTTCCCCGTTTTGATGAGTCAATTCGCGAGGCATTACGAGCGCTTGCGAAACAACGAAATGACTTTGTTCATTACAAGTGGGAACCGTTGATTGTCGATGATCCAGCTTCGCTCACGTGGTTTGAGGAAATTGACCAGTTACTTAATTCCATGCCAGCCCATATCGAAGCACTAAAAGCCTATGAAAATCACCATATATATTTTGGAGTCATTCCCCGGATTGATAGGCTTTTTGAACGAATTGCTGAACAATTGGCCCAACAAACACAAAAATAACCTCTTTACTTCACATCCAAAAAATGCATGGAGATTGCATCTAAATAAGATAACCATCAGTTTGTTAAGGAGTCATTGCATGCGTCGGCTCATCTTCCTTCTATGCTCTCTGAGTCTCATCGTCCTGCTTCTTCCACAAGCAGCAACCGCGCACAACCTGTGCTTTCCACAATCAGCCTTTTGTCTCGATGATCCATTTTCGGATTATTGGGAAGTAAATGGTGGTCTCTCCGTATTTGGTTATCCCATCAGTGCAGCTGCAGGTGAAGCCAATCCTGATACTGGAATGGTCTATCAAACGCAATGGGTTGAGCGCAATCGTTTTGAGCGCCATCCCGAAAATGTCGGTACGCCCTATGAGGTGCTACTAGGGTTGCTCGGGAAAGAGCGACTGATGCAACTTGGTCGCACTACTAATGCCCGCGAAGCTGGACCAATACCAGGATGTTTGTGGTTTGAGGAGACGGGGCATAATGTCTGTGATCAAGCCCCTAATCGAGGGTTTAAAAGCTACTGGCAATCGCATGCGATTAACGATACCAAGTCTTGATGCCTATGCACGATCATTACAACTTTTTGGCCTTCCTCTTACTAGTGTAGCCACCGAAACAAATGCTAATGGCGATACTGTCCAAACGCAGTGGTTTGAGCGTGCCCGATTTGAGTGGCATCCCAACAATCCTGATGACTTTAAGGTATTGCTTGGGTTACTTGGGAGCGAAGTGCGAAGCGTAGCCCAGCCACCCGCAATCCCGATGCCACAACCAACGGGGATTCCACTTCCGACAGCAACGGCTCTTCCAACTGTAACACCGACACTTACACCAACATCCGTCCCACGATGTGATCCTTCCTATCCTGATGTCTGTATTGCACCACCACCGCCAGATCTCGATTGTGGCGACATCCCATATCGTCGATTTAGAGTTTTGGCACCCGATCCACACCGTTTTGATCGCGATAAAGATGGTATTGGCTGCGAAAGTTAAGAAAATATAGGTTGGCAGCATGATCTTGCTGATGAGATCATGCTGCCAACCTATACTACACTAACACAAATGTTTGTCTTGCAGGGTATGTTGGGAATTTGATAGACTATATAAAATTGAGGTATATGTAGATCTTTAAGCCTATATTACCCTCAGAATTCTCCATATTATGAATACTTGAACAGGTGAAAGCTAAGTATAGTACTATTAGCTGCTTTGTCGGTCATCAAACAGCTATAGACGGGCGTATTTGGCTCTCTATAATGTTGAAGTATATCGAACATTTGTTCTTATTTTTGGAGAGTTTCTATGTATACCCGTGAATCAATCCTTCTTGAAGATTTTATGGCAATTATTGCAGAACCAGAACAGAGCCCGTGGGGTGCTTTGAGTATTATTACTGAGTTCAATTACTCCAGTGGTAGGACAGACATTGTTGGATTGAATAGCGAAGGAGTCCTAATTGCATTTGAAGGCAAATTAACAAAATGGCGTGATGCAATGCATCAGGCTTATCGCAATACTTGCTTTGCACATCATACTTATATAGTTGTCCCTGAGGAAACGGCATATAAGGCACTCCTCTGTACTGGCGAATTCATGCGACGATCCGTTGGAATATGCTATGTGTGTGATGGAAAAGTAATCGTGGTTCATGAAGCTCCAAGGGTAAGCCCTTCTCTACCATATTTATCAGAGAAAGCTGCGAGTCTCATACAGGAGTGTATCTATGCAGTCGAACATTCAACTTCAGATGATAGCTCAGGGCATTTGTGATAAGGAAAAATTAACTTTCCAATCGGCAGTGGCCAATGGCCAATACAAAGAGACATTTCATGTCATAGATGGAAATGGACATTCCATAGCATTAAAAGTTTATAAGCCTAATGCATCTCGTGATAGACCTGATCGCGAGATCGAGGCTATGCATCGATGTAATCATCAAAATATCGCTCGACTTCTATCAATTAATGAGTTTCTACTAGAAGAATCTAAGTATTTGTATATTACTGAAGAGTACCTCAGTGGAGGTACTCTTTCGTCCATTATTGATGGTAAACGATTAAGTAGACGGGAAACATTAAATCTAGGAAATTCTTTGATAGATGCTTTAGAGCATTTGTATAACTTTAAATTTGGTACATCGTGATATCAAGCCAGATAATATACTTTTTCGTAATACTATAGATGAACCAGTTTTATCAGATTTTGGTTTAGTAAGAGATCTCTCGGCAGCTTCATTAACTGCTACTTGGGCTGATAGAGGCCCAGGAACGCCTTTTTATGCAGCTCCAGAACAACTACACAATCAACAAAGCCTTATAAAATGGTGGACGGATCAGTTCTCACTTGGCGTTTCGTTATCTATAGCTATGTATGGGAAACATCCATATGATATAGGTGATGGATCAAACGTGGTAGATCGTGTTTGTAATAGAGGGAGCTTATCTCCTTCATTTGTACAATTTATTGAAAATGAAGGTCTTTTTGCCCTCAAGAGCATGGTAGAAGCATGGCCAGCAAATAGATATAATAAGCCTAATCATCTAAAGGATGATTGGAATACTCAATAACAAACTAATTTTATTCAACAAATATTGTATATTACTAATTAGGAGTAAATTATGGCTGTTTACCATCAAATGGGACATCATTCAGATAATCTACTTACTGAAAAGTTTTTAAATAAGTTTTCAGGAGCCATACTAAGCCCTGTAAATCAAGATAAATCAGAAATCAAAAATTTAATTGATAGATATCGAGATAATAGCTTATTCACAACTATATTTGATCCTCAATTATATTTCCCTAGAACTAGTAAGCAAAAACTAAAAGATTGGTCTTATTTCCCAAATGATTATGATACGATTGCAGCTGATAAAGATTGGTGGTTAGATATAAATAAAAAACTTTTTACATGTGTAATGGATATAAAACCAGATGCAGTATGTTCTCCGATTCAAGTACCTAGAATATATAGTGACTCATACTATGAGCAGTCTGTAATCATCGCTGATGATCTGTATAATAGATTAAGTCCCTATAATATCGAAGTTATACAATCTGTGCTTGTTAATATCGCAGAACTAACAGATACCAATAAATTAATGACAATAGCATCATTAATTCTTGCTAATAATACACATCAAGTTTATCTTCTGCTTTTTAGTGCAACAGAGCCTCGACGAGAAATTGATATGGTTGAAGAATTGAAAGGAGCAATGAAGTTAATTAATATTCTAGAAAAAGGCAAACGTAATGTTATAGTAGGTTTTTCATCATCAGATATCATTCTTTGGAAAATAGCAGGAGCAACATCGTGTGCTACTGGTAAGTTTTGGAATTTACGACGATTTACACCATCTCGATGGGACGATGCTGATGAGGGAGGCGGGCAAATGGCATATTGGTTTGAAGAAGGCCTGATGGCTAGTATTCGAGCCTCTGATCTTAGCCGTATCGTTGCAAAAGGTGGAATAATTTCTAATGCTAGTATCAATAATCCTTATTACCAAGAAATTATAAGCAAAATACAGACTCCAGTTCCATCTGATGGGCAGACTCCAGTTCCATCTGATGGGCAGACTCCAGTTCCATCTGATGGGCAGACTCCAGTTCCATCTGATGGGCAGACTCCAGTTCCATCTGATGGGCAGACTCCAGTTCCATCTGATGGGCAGACTCCAGTTCCATCTAAAGTAAAGGGACCACCTCCATGGGTAGGATTAGGGTGGAGACAATATCTTTACTGGTTTGCAGATATTGAGGAACGTCTTAATACGAACCAAGATGATCCTCTTAGTTTATTACGTGTAGCAGAGAAGAACTGGATAGTATTAGAAGATAATAATATTCTTATGGAAGAGAGGAGGAACAATGGTAATTGGCTCAGACAGTGGCAGAGAGCAATAGTAGAATATGATAAATAAATTCTACTATCCACGATAGGATACCTAATACTTACTGCATATATGTGGGATATGTGGGATATGTGGGATAATTTGCCACATTTTCATTGACAATTAGTACATGCGTGCTATAATTTTCGCAATCGTATCGACGCAACCACACGAGGTCATGATGGCAGAACGATTTCATGGCAAAGTTATTCTTGTTTTGGAATCGCCAGGCAACTGGCCTGAAGTTGCGCGCATCGTTACCATCAAACGCAACGGCGGCGAATCAGCACTTTCCTTTCTGAAACGCTGCCAGCGGAATGGTGAAACGTTCAAACAACAACGATTTGCTTCAACCAAGCAATCCCTGACGGCGACGATGGAAGTTGACTACGCAGACGACCAGCCAACGCTGGCGAAGATCACCCTCGCGCCGACCACCAATTAATGAAGAGCGAAGCTCGCTCTTTATGTGACTAGCCTCCTTTTGGGCTAGCCATGGCGACCTAGGCAACTAGGCGCACGACTGATGCGATACCCGCAAGGTCGATATATTCCAGCGAAAGCCGGAGTGTATTGATTTTGCGGGTTTTGTTGTTTCAAGGATTTATTCATATGGCCGAGGCTGAGCAAGCAATCAAATTGATTAATGGCAACGGCCTGATCGGGATTCTCGTTGTGATTCTGTTTTTCCTGAGTAAGTCAGCAGCACCAGCGGTTGGCAAAGTGTGGGATTGGTTCGTTTCGTATTTCAATCCAACCCGATCCGACGCGAAGGCGTTGGCAAAGCAGGAGGAACTTGATCGCGAAGCTCGCTTACGAAAAGAGGAAATTGCTTTGTTGTCGCATGTCTACGATGGCGAGTTGCTGGAGGCCTATAAGAAAAACGCCGAGGTCAGCGTGCAGGTCATTATGACGATGCAGGCGATTCAGACCAAGCTCCTCGATAGCGATCTCTTGACGCAAGCGCAATTGATGCGCATTGGCCAAGGGGTTGTTGAAACGCAAATAGGCGTTACCGATATCAAAACGGATGTCGCTCGCATTTTCACCGTGCTGCGCGAGGAGCAGCCGAGCCGACCTCAACCGACCAAGCCGAATCAACCATTACCAACACAGGAGGGTAAACCCCATGTTCGTAACAATCAACGCAATCGCTAACATCCTTGTCCCGTTATTACTGTCGGTCATTTTTGGCATTCTGGCGAGTTCAGGCCCAGCCCTGATCAAACTTGGTACGGCCTTCATTAATTCCAAATTGACCGAGCATCAGCAAGCAGTTTTGTATGCCGCCGTCAAGGTTGGCGAACGTGCCGCAGCTGCGCAGGGCTTTACGCCAGAACATGCGTGGAAGTCAGCGAAAGCTGTTGCTGTCGAAGCCGCTATTGATTATGCCAAGCGGTTTGGGCTTGCCCTTGATGAACAAACCTTGATCCCCTTGATCGATGCTGAAGCAGCCAAGCAGGAGCGCGCGCGCCCAGTTCTTTCTATCGTGCCTAAAGCAACCGACGGAGTGTAAGCCATGGGTATCTCCAGTCTGTCAATTGTTGATATTCGCGATCTGCTGTTGCGTCGCCCATCGCGCCATCTTATCACGCGGCTGCTGAAGCTTATTGCTGGCAGCGTTGACCATTACAACGGCCCTGAGACCGCGATTCCGGTATCGGTCGATGCAGAGATTCGGCATCTTCAGGCAATTGCGAAATATCACGTTGGCAAAATCTGGGGCTATGTCAATGGCGTTCCGATTTATGGCCACGGCATTATGTACCACTACGCCATTGGCGCAACGGGCACGATTTATTGGCTGCGCAACCTGAGTGACATTCTTTGGCACTGTGGCAATGGCACGGGTAATAACACGACCGTCGCGGTTCACACCCCAATCGGTGGCAAACAACGGCCAACCGATAAGCAGTGGGAATCGAAGATTAAGCTGTTTGAGGCATTGGCCGAGGATCGTGGCTTCAATGCAAAGTCGAATACAAAAGGGCATACGGAGTGGGGGCAGAGCGAATGCCCCGGCCCAGTGCTAATGCCAATGTTAGAGAACTGGCGTAAGCAGCCAACGCCCGTCCTGAAGCGCTATCGCATTAAGTTCAGCGATTCAAAATGTCGCCAAGGCCCTGGAACCAACTTCCCAATTGCCGCAACGTTCCAGCCAGGCCACGAGTTTGACGGCAAGATCGTGATTGGCGAATCGCTGAACGGAAACAATATTTGGTACTGGCGCGCCGATGGCCTTGGGTTTGTCCACTCATCGCTGGTTGAGGAAGTCTTTGTATACACCGCTGGATACACCAGTACTGGCTTTCTGCATCAATCAGTAGTTGTTTAGGAGGTTTAGGTGGCTTTTGAAACGTGGATTAGCATCACGCTGATTATTACGCTGATCGTATTCTCTGCCTTCAAGCTGGCCTATTTACATCTCGATATCAACAATCTGATGGCAATCACAAGTCACAAGATTGACCGCCCGTCCGTTTGGCGCACTGGCAAACCAGACCGTGCCCACCGTCGCCGGAATAAGCGCAAATAAAACCACTTGGGAAATTCCCAAGTGAAACCTGAACCCAACCATCCATGCATCCATTCCCAGGCGGTATCCAATGGCCAAGAAGAAATCAGAACAACCAGAAACGCAAGAAAAAAAGCCGCGCATGTCAAAAGAGCAGCGGTTCCTTGCTGAATACTTTCATGATTTCAATGGCACACAGGCCGCCATTCGGGCAGGATACAGCGAACGCTCAGCACGCCAAATTGCGAGTCGATTGTTGTCAAAAGATAACATCATGCGCGCGATCAGGGAGCGAATCAGCGAGCGGGTCATGAGCGCTGATGAAACACTCTATCGCTTGGCCGTGATTGCACGTGGCACGATCGAGCCGTTTATGACGACTGGCAATAAGGTTGATTTGACATCGCTCGGCGCAAAAGAAGCCGTGATGCTGGTTCGCAGTTTTCAAGAAGGAACATCCAAGGTTGGTGCCAAGCTGGAGCTGCACGACTCGCTGAAAGCCTTGGAATTAATTGGCAAGGCCAATGGCGCGCTGACCAATATCAAAGATTCGTTGTTGGCCAACCTTGATGTGAGCAAACTGACACCAAACCAAATTCGTGCCATTGCGGCAGGTGAGGATATTATCGATGTCTTACTTAATCCCTAATGCCAATCTGCGCGTTAAGCCACCGCTGAGCCTGCAAGTGCGCGCGAAAGCCATCCTTGAGTTGCGCGCGCGCGGCTTGGAGGATACGTCGCCATTTGATGCATACCAGTTCAATCCTGAAGGCTACACCAAGGACAAACTTGGCTGGGAGCCGTGGGAGGGGAACGGGATCGACGATCCGGGGCAGGTTGAAATTTTCAACGCCTATACGCTCGCCCTCCGCCAGCAGTTTGAAAAAGAAAAATATGAGAATGAAGAAAGCTACGATGAAACCGTGTGGCGACCAGGGCAAATCATCAAAAACCGGATACGCATCGAAGCGGGCCACGGGGTAGGCAAGACCAAAGGCATGAGCGCCTTGGTCAGCCACTTCTTGGATTGCTTTCGCCCGAGCATTATCTACACCTTTGCCCCCAGCTGGGATCAGGTGAAAAAGCTGCTGTGGAAAGAAATCAAAACCGACCGCAAAAAGGCCAAGCTGCCCGGTCGGATTCTCGAAACCTGCGAAGTGATTATCGACGACAACCATTTTGCCAGTGGGAAAGCAACCAATGATGCCGACGGCAAGGGCGGCGAGCGGGTACAGGGTCAGCACGGCAAGTTCTTGATGTTCGTGCTCGATGAAGCCGAAGGTATTAAGAGAGTTTGTCTATGACGCGATCGACGCGATGACCAGCGGCGGGATTGTGATCGTGTTGATGATTGCTAATCCAAAGACCCGCAATAGTCATTTTTATCAGCAAGCCAAGTTCAGTAATGTGCAGTCAATGCGCATGAGTTGCTTGCAGCACCCGAATGTCTTGGCCAATAAAACCGTGGTGCCTGGTGCCGTGAAGCGTGATTATGTCACCGACATGATCGAAAAGCACTGCCACGAAGTAGACGGGCCAAACCCTGATTTATTCCACTTTCAGGTGCCATGGGATGCCACGACCTGGTACCAGCCAAACAATGAATTTATGTTTCGCGTGTTGGGGATTCCGCCCGAGAACGCGAGCATTAATACCTTCATTCCGGTTGGTCGCTATGAAGCAGCCGTCAAGCGCGGCAAACAGCCCATGGTCAACCCAACCGCTGATCAAACCAAGGCCCGGATCGGCGTGGACTGTGCACGCTGGGGTGATGATACCGGGGCGGTGTATCTGCGGCACAACGGGCGGATTACTAAGATTGCCCGCATCGAGCAGCAAAACACGTTTGTCTACGTTGAGCACATCAAGCTGGCTGCCTTGAAGCTGCCTGATACGGTGACCAGTCTGCATATCCGCGTTGACGGCACCGGTGGCTTTGGTGCTGGCATTATCGATCGTTTACAGGTTGACCCCGAATTACGACGACGCTTTCGCGACTTTCAGGTGATTGAGGGGTCATGTTCGGTGCGCTGCCATCACCACACAACAGTGAGGAGTACGCCAATCTGGTGACCGAGATGTACGCCGAAACCGCAGAAGTCTTGAAGGACATTGCCATTATCAAGCCTGCCGGGCAGCTGGAAGCTGACCTAACGGATCGCATGTCATGGCTATCAGTCGAAGGGTGAATTGGAGCTGAAGCGACTGGAACCCAAGGACGATTTTCGCAAGCGGAACAAGCATAGTCCTGACGATGGCGATGGCCTGGTGTTATGCGCTGCCCCTGACTTTTGCTTTGATCACCTGCTGGTAAGCAATGACGATGAAGCGATGCCTGGCTGATGGGGGAGCTACTAATGCCAACGGCCTTTGACACGCTCTCCGTTGACCTCGCGAAGAAACGACTGCCACCACGCCGGAAAGTGTGAAAAGCGCGGTGCTCTTTCGCAATGGCGATCACTGGCAGGGTGGGGCCGCGTGGACAGGGCCAACGCCCGCCGCTGGCGATGCTAACGCATCCGAGGTGATGACCCGGATTCAACGCGAGTTTGTTTCCAGCAACGTGATTGCCAAGGTAGTCGAACGCCATACGAATGGTGCCATTGGCCGCGAGCCGCAATGGAGCTATGCCGTGCGCCGTCCGCTGCTGGAGGAAGAACAGCCCACCAACCCAGCAAGGCCTGATCGACGAGGCCGAAGCCGCGATGACGAGCTGGTGGGATCAGCGCAATGGGCTGGGTATCCTGCAAGAAACCATTGCGACGGCGGTGATCCATGGCCGCGCGGTGCTGCGCTTATTTGTTCCACCAGCCGCTGTCGAAGGCGGGGTGATTCAACGCCAACCAACCTTGGACGATGCCTTAATTTGATTTGGTTGGATTTGCTGCCACCCGAGCAGGCTGGAGTCAGCCGCGATAAACAAACGATGCAGGCCGCTGGCGTGTATGTCTATACGAACGACGACAAAACGGAAGTCGCCGAAGTTACGTTTCTTGATGGCCTCGATACGGTGGTGCGCACGCTCGAAGGCGAGGCCGTCACTGGTGAAACACGGCTGCCACCTGATGGGGCACTTACTGATGCTGGAAATCACCTGTAAGCCCATCATCAGCCTGTCGATGCAGCAGATGCAAAAGGCCTTAAACATGACCTTGACCATGCTGCAACACAACATCGTGATCAGCGGCTTCGTGGAGCGGGTGTTGTCGAATGCCCAAATGCCCTATGACGAGGTGGATGATCCGGCGAATGCTGGCCAAAAGATGCGGGTGTATAAGCCCTATGACATTGGCCCCGGCAAAACCACCAACTTGGTTGGCGTGCCGATTCGAGACGAACGCTCCAAGGCGATCACCGGCTATACAAACCCATCAGTGCAATGGCGCGACCCATCGCCCGTCACGACCTTTGTTGACACCGATGCGGCCATCTATCGCCGGATGCTCAACGAGTGCAAGCAGCTGCATGCGCTATTGAGTGGCGACGCGGTTGCCAGTGGCGAAAGTCGCAAACAGGCTCTCCTCGATTTTGCCATGGCACTTGGGCCAACGGCCACGGCGATCGAGCATCTCGTGCGTTGGTTGCTTGAAGCGGCCTTGGCCTTGGCCGCACACTTCGCTGGCCGACCCCAAGCCTTTGACACGTTACGGGCGGATGTCACCCCGCGTTTATGGCTGGGCAGCCTGAGTAGTGAGGAGCGCAATTTCTTACTCGCAGCCTATGAAAAAGGTGCCATTAGTCATGACCTGTTCTTGGGTCTGATCGATGTGGAAGATGTTGATGCAGAGAAAGCCCGCATTGCTGCGGAGCAAGAAGCCAAACAGATCCAGCAAATCCGCACGCTGGCCGCAGCGCTCGCAACCAGTCAAGCACGGCTCGATAGTGGTGCTGCCAGCACCGGGTTGGAGCAACCCGCATGATCGACGCGGTTGCCATCGCTACCCAATTCCGCAACGAATTGCTAGCCCAGAACGCCAGCGCCATGGACGATTTGACCAAACGCTGGCGCACGGTCGAAGCGGCGCTGCGGGCTGAAATCGAAGCCTTGGCCTTCCAAATGAGCCACGCCAAGGCCGACGGGCAAACGGTCAGCGAGTCGCAGTTGTATGCCAATGATCGCTATCAAGCCTTGTTGGTACAGCTCCAGCGGGAATTGGCAAAATACAACGCCGATGCAGCGGCCATCATTCAGGCCCAGCAGTTGAGTTTTGCGAGCTTGGGAGCCGAGCAGGCCACGGCATGGTTGCGCTACTCGGGAGCAATCCAAGGCTCATTTACGCAACTGGGTAGCGGTGCATTCGAAAACATTGCGGCCTTGGCACGAGCTGGCAATCCGCTCGCTGATTTATTGAGTGCTGCCTATCCATCAACAGCGCAGGCCATCACAGACGAACTGCTGAAGGGCCTTGCGTTGGGTAAGAATCCCCGCACAACCGCGCGGAATATGGTCAACGATGGCTTAACAACCAGTCTCAATCATGCCTTGTTAGTGACCCGTGATCAGTCGATTCGGGCATCACGGTTGGCCACATTGCAGCAGTATCAAACGAGTGATTTAGTCGTGGCTTATAAGCGTATCGCGGCACGCCAGCGGCGCACCTGTCTGGCCTGCTTGGCGCTCGATGGCACGGTGTATCCAACGAACGTGATGATGCCGCTGCACCCTCAGTGCCGGTGTGCATTGCTGCCAATTTTAAGAAACCGCGCGCCACTGGCGATGCCAACGGGCAAGCAATGGTTCATGGAGCAGAGCGCAAAAACGCAGCGCGATATGCTTGGCCCCGGGCGCTATGCCTTATGGCAGCGGAGCGCTTTTCAATTTGAGGATTTAGCAACCGTGCACAGCGGTGGGGTCTGGGGTGCAAATGCCCAGGTCACCACGGTTGAAGCTTTACGTCAACTGCAATCATAGAGGAGTACTCAGCAATGGTTCGTTTTTTTCGCTCAATTCGACTTTTTACCGCTGACAACGGTGGCGGCGGTTCCGGCAGCGGTAGTGGTGGCAATCCAGCACCAGCCAACCCGCCTGCCAATCCACCGGCTAATCCGCCCGCTAATAACGGCGGGAATCAGCCGGATATTGCTGGGCAAATCGCCAATCTGATTGCCCGCCAAGGCAGCCCTGATGCCGCCCTGATGCTGCTGATGCAGGAAAACTATCAGTACCGCGAGCAAAATCGCCAGCTGCGCGAGCGCACGCCCGAAGGTTCCGTGGTGCTGAGCGGCGACGATGTACAGCGCTGGCGGGATTATCAAGCACTGGGGCAGCTCGATGAACTGCGCACCCGCTTAACCGAGCGTGAGCAAGCTCAAACCGAGCTGACGAATCTGCGCACCCAAGCCACCATTCGCGGTGTTGCCGAGGTGATGCAATGGAAGCCCAACGTGTTGGAGCGCTTAGGCTCAAATCTCAATTTCATTACGAAGACCGAGGGCGACACGACCACGATCAGCGTCAAGGACGGCGACGTGGAAACCCCACTCCAAGACTACGCGGACAAACACTGGAGTGAATTCATGCCAGCCCTCACGATCGATAACAACCCTCCACGGCGGGGGACGGGCTTTGTTCAGCAAGGTGCTGGCAATCCCAAAAAGACCGATGTCATCACAACCCATAATCAAAAAATGGGCTATAGCGTCCCAAAGCGAGGTAATTAATGGCTGACGTCAACAGCTACCCAAACCAACTGACCAGCCCGGCGTGGGCCGGTGACTTTCTCAATCGCGAACACCTCATGCCTGGCGGAGCCAAGGTGGATGCCAGTCAGTTCATGGCAACCGATGGTGCAGTGGTCACATTGACCGCCAATGCCTTGGTCAATGCCGTCAGTATCGCGGTTAGCGCCTTGGCGAATCCCATTCCCAGTGGCACGCAGCTGCGCTTTGGCGCAGGCAAGTATGCCTACACCACCGCCAATGCGGCCGCTGGAGCAACCAGTATCGCGGTCGAAGCGTTGCCGGTGGCGCTGACCAATGGTGACAAGGCCACCTATAAGGGCAGCGGTATGAAGCCGGTCACCATCCTTGGCGGCACCTTGCTGGGTCGCACGTGGGCTGAGCGCGATGCGGGCACCGCCTTTGGCCCCGCTGCTGATGCCGATGACGATATTTTCTTCTTGGCCCAAGACATTACCGATGCCAGCAAAAACAATGATGCTGACTTGTATCGCCATGGCAGCATCGTGAAAGAAAACTTCGTGCCGGGCTGGGCAGGTCTGAGCAGCACGCTCAAAGCGTTTGTGCGCAGCCGCTATCAATGCACGATTGGCAATGCCTAATCGTTTCATTCATTGTCTAGGAGTCTGTTTCTATGGCTGATATTGCAAGTTTAATTGCCCAAGCCCGCGCCGATGGCACGCTGATCAATTTGGCGCGGAATGTCTTGGCCCAGTTTGGGCGGCCAAGTCGGCGCTATGTCGGCGCAGAGTTGTTGCCCGAACGCACCGTTGAAGAAAACCAATATACCGAGGATTCCATTCGCTATCGTACCGTCGTGGCCAATGGCGGCACGCGCTATGGCCCCGCCCAAAAGAAGGGCGGCGACCTGATCGGCACCTTCGATGTCAAGTTGGCCAACAGCGATATTGCCCGCGAGTTGACGGGCCGCGACTATGATGCCTTGTTGCGCTACTTGGGTCGCAATGCCTCGATGGAAGCGATCGCCGCGTTGACGAATTGGGCCGAAACGGTGCTCAACATGGCCTTACTCGAAACCAATGAAGCATGGCGCTGGCAAGCGATTGTCGATGCGTCGGTCGTGATCAAAGGCGACAACGGCTACGAGGAAATCGTGGAATTGACCAATCCCGCAGGCCATCGGGTCAATGTAGCAGGCGATTGGGGCTTAGATAGCTACGATCCCTTCCTTGACATTTACGCCATGGCGGATTTGCTGCAATCGAAGGGCTACACCGTGGGCCGCATCTTCGCAGGCACGCCGGTGCTCACGAAAATGTCCAAGAATAAATTCGTGCGCGAGCGCACCGGTCACTTCGTGACCAATAACGGCGGAGCCTTAGAGCTGGCCGCTGGCCGCGCCAACGTGGCGGGCATCAATGCCGCCTTGCAATTGGATAATTTACCCCCGATTGAGCGCTATGACTTGCGCTATCGCAGCCAAACGGGCGATACGCGCTTCCTGCACGCGCAAGCCTTCGTGATGGTGGCCTTGACGGGTCAAAACGAAGAGTTGGATTTGCCCGATGGCGAGCAAAACCTGATCACCGACACCTTGGGCTATACCGCGATTGGGCGGGCCGCTGGCCAAAGCGAGCCAGGCCGCGTGATTCGGGCAGAGCACTTCGAGAACAAACCACCGCGCATCGAAGGCGAAGGCTGGCAAACAAGCTTTCCGGTGATTACTGATCCAGAAGCAATCGCGGTACTTAAAAACATCTAGGCAGGGCGGAGAAGGTTTCAATCATTTCGTTCTTTCAAAGGAGTGTTCCTAATGGCCAATGTGCAAGTCACCTTAACCGAAGATTGGATTTTGAGCGGCACCACCTATCAAGCTGGTACACATACGCTCGATGAATCAATTGCCAACATTTTGATTAAAGCCGAAGCGGCGAAGAATCCAATACCCGTTGAGCCAACCCCCGTCGCGCCCGTGCAGCGCGCCAACAATCCTGCAACACCCAACGCCGACGGCGGAGCAAACCCAACCAACAATGGCGAAGGCGGCGAGCCAGAAGCCACGCCCGTGCTTGAGGCAATCGTGGGCAGCAAGGCGGCTGCAAGTTTGGCCGCAGCGGGTTATGCCAGCTATGGCGATGCGCTGGCCGCTGATGATGCCACGTTGAGCGCCATCGATGGCATTGGCGATGCCACGATTAAGAAATTACGCGAGTACAAGGCGGCCTAAGATGGCACATACCGATGCCTCGATTAAAGCGGTCATGCAGGAAGAGTTGCTGGAAACCGCAACCGTCCTTACCTGGACGGATGTGGAGAACCCGGGCTACAAAAGCGCCTTACGGCGCACCTTGCGGCGGTTGAATCTGGCAAACACGGCGGCCTCAACCAATGATCCACTGCTCGAAACCGTGGCCATCATTGAAGTGTGGCGCAGTGTTGCCAACGCGACGGTGACCGCGATTAACTTCGAAGCCGATGGCGGGAAGTTTAATCGCAAGGATATGCACGACCATGCGCTGCGCATGGTGCGCCAGCTCGAAGCCGAGTTTGTCGCCAATCAACCCGTGGTGGTCGAACAAGCGCCGATCAGTGGCACGCTCGACACCTTTAGCCGGTGGTAGTAGGAGATGCCCATGTTGCCGATGTACCCCAATGAATTTGCGGTGATGCAAAAAACGCATGTGGATGCGATGCGCGACTGGTGTGTGCTCATGGAGCCACAGCAAACGGCAAAACGCTACAACAAAACGACAACCACCTACACCGATGCCGGGTCAACGGTGTGTGGGTTCAATCCCAGCGCAGCCAATGGGAGTGCAAGCGACGAGGTGTTAGATACGACAGCAGTTGTGCTGACCAAACCAACCCTGCGCCTCCCTGCCGGAACCGTGATTGTTGCCGCATGTCGCGTGCGCATCACGCATCGCAATGGGCAGGCACTGACTCCCCCTTTATTGTTCGATGTGGTTGGCGATCCCGCGACGATTGGCACGGCCATCGTCGTGGAGCTGGCCACCGTGACCCGCGAGGAGGTCTAGTCATGGCACGCAAAGGCACGGCTCATTATCAATCCTTCGCCAAGCAATTCCGCGTGCGCATCGACGATGCAACCCGCGATCTCTTGAACGAAGCGGCGATTGCGGGCGCAGGCTATGCCCAACAAAACATGGTGGCCAATGACAGTATTGATACCGGCTTTGCGTTGAACAGCATTCACGCGGTCTTGGTCAATGGGCAATCGGTTGCGGCATCAACAACCGAATTGACCGATAAACAGGGCGAGCTGGTGCAGCGCACGTCTGCTGGTTTACCCGCCATGGGCGACACCACCAGCGCCGTCGGTTGCGCAGCCGACTATGCCATCTTTATTGAGATTCGCGAGCCGTTTTTATTTCCCGCTATCGATCAGGTGAAACAAGACTTTGGCGGGATTGTCCAAGTCGTGCGCCGGAAGCGAGGCCGCTAAATGGTTGATCCGTTCGATGCCATCATTACTGCCATGAGTAAGCCAGCCGTTACGGCCATTGTTGCTGACCGCGTGTGGCCTGGGCCAGATGTACCAGCAGGCTACACGCCGGACGCTGGCCCCGCGATCCTGTTCGTGGTACGTGGTGGCGGCTTCGATTATACGCGCCGGATTCTGAACCCATCGCTCTATGTGCGCATGTATGGAAAGGACGACGCAACGTGCATCGACCTCTGGCGGGTGTGTTGCGAGGCGTGGATGGATCGCGGCAATGGCGTGACGCGGATCAGGCCGGATAGCACGGCGATGCCGCGCTTGCTGCGCACCCAAGAAACCTTGTGGTTGTTTGCCCTGTCGGGGTGGACATTTCATATCAAGAATCATTAGTTCGTTTAGAAGGAGGCTGCAATGCCAGTCGATGTTGCCGCAATTACCATGACCAATGCGGTGTTGTATTACGCGCCACTTGCAACGACCTTACCCGCTGACAACCTTGCAGCTGGTGGTGCGTGGCCCGTGGGCTGGGTCCGCGTTGGTTTGACCAGTTCACCCTTGGTCTTTGCCTACGATTACGAAACCAAAGCACCCGAAATCCAAGAAGCCATGGGTGCGGTCAAACGCAAGAAAATCAGCGAAGAAGGACGGCTCGAAACCACCTTAGCCCAGCTTGATTTTGGTATCTTGCCCCAAATTTGGGGTGGCTCCAATGTCGTGACCGCGCCTGGGGTGGGCCAAGTCGGCAAGGAAACCTTCAAAATCGGCGGCGCGGGTCAAATAGCCGTGCGCATGTGGGGCTTTGAAGGCGAACAAGAGGACGATAACGGCCTCGTGTTCCCTGTGCGTGGCTTCATCTGGCGCGGCACGGGCGAAGAAGGCGGCGAGCTGGAATTCAGCAAAGAAGAGTATTCCGGCACGCCCTTCAAGGTTTCGGCGTTGGAAGATCTGTCAAAGGTAAAGGGTGAGCGGCTACTCCAGCTCGTGCGTATCACGGCACCAGCAACCGTCTAGTTCACAGCGAGTGAGAAGGTTTTTTCAATTGATTTGTAGTAATAAAGGATACAACCCATGGCTGACGTGATGCTTTCCTTGACCATTGGCGGCGAAGTCAAAGACATTCGCAAGCTACCCTTTCGTCGGAACCAAGACTTTAAAAAGAAATTGATTGACGTGGCCAAAAAGGTCATGCCACAAGTTGACCAGATGAGCAAGCCGCCGGCAACCGATGAAGATGGGAAGCAAACCGGCGAAGCCTTGACCGCCTATATTGTGGCGATGCTGGAATCGGTCGATGGCTTACTCGAAGATGCCCTATCGCTCATCATTGCCTATGCCAGTGGCACGCTTCCGAAGACTATCGATGACGAAATTCTTGATGACGAAATTATTGACGCATTCTTGTGCGTGGCCAATGCCGCCGTTCCGCTAAAAAAGTTGCAAGCCCTGGCAGCGGGTTTTTCGAGTATTGGCTAAGTGAAGCAACCTATACCGATGATGTGATTGAACTCATGTATGCCGTGTATGGGATTCCACCCATGAGCTACATGAGGAAACGGTCATCCAGTTGCTGCCATCCTACTTACGCCGGACGCGGAATGACCGCGAGCAATTGGCAATTTCAACGGCCACCAAGGTTGGCACGATGCTGTTTGGCGATAGCAAGGGGAAAGGGAAAGGCAAAAAGAAAAAGGGCGCAACAAGCCAGTCAGCCCAATCGAAAACCCGATCCGATGTTACGTATATGAGTGCATCGCAACTCATGGCGAGCATGAAAGCGCGATCGGTCCAAGCCTAAGTTGCTCATTATTTATAATCGGAGCATACACCCTATGGATGCAGACACCACCATGTGGATCGCCATCCATCGCGCACTCGTTGCCATTGCGAAAGCGATCGATACCTACAAAATCAAACCCGGTCGCAAAGCGCAACCCAAAACCAAATAGTTCTATGTAACCCGCGCACCTGCGCCGCTTCATAGGAAACAAAGCCGCCGCGATGGATAGCCCACGCGCCCGCTTTTCACGATTCGATTTCGCAATCGTGGGATGGGCGCGTGGGCGTTCTGTTCCATCAGCAGAGGTGGCGGCTATGGCCGATGAAGAAGAACTCGGGCGCGCCATTATTAAAATCGGCGCGGATGATTCGGAGCTTGACCGCTCAATCAGCAACGCCGAGAACAAAGCCAAAGGCTTCGCGCAATCCCTTGCCGAAAGCTTAAGCAACGCCATCACCACCGCCGTAACCGGCGCGGTTGCGGCTGCCAGCGCTGCGCTCGCAGGCTTGGCCGTGACCGGGGTCAATGCCTTCGCCGGATTCCAAGAGCAGATGAACAGCGTGTTCACATTGCTGCCTGGCATCTCGCAACAAGCCATGCAGCAGATGGGCGCACAGGTCAAAGACTTTGCGGTGGAGTTTGGTGCGCTGCCCGAGAAGGTGATCCCCGCGCTCTATGAAGCATTATCCTCGGGCGTACCCAAAGATAATGTATTTTCGTTCCTTGCCACGGCCCAGAAAGCCGCGATTGGCGGCGTAACGGATACCCAAACCACGGTGGATGGCCTGACCAGCGTGGTCAATGCCTACGGCGCGGACGTGCTGAGTGTGCAAGCGGCGAGCGACCAAATGTTCACCGCTGTGGCCTATGGCAAAACCACCTTCGCGGAGATGGCAGGCACGCTCTACAACGTTAATCCGATTGCCGCGAGCTTGGGCGTTGCCTTTAGCGATCTGTCGGCAGCGATTGCCGCCATGACGGCGCAAGGTGTGCCAACCGCCCAAACCACCACGATGCTGCGCCAGCTCTTTGTGGAGTTATCCCAATCCGGCGGCGAGGTTTCGACCTTATTCCAAGAGCTATCCGGCACCTCGTTTAAATCATTTATTGCGAGCGGTGGCAACGTCCAACAAGCCCTGCAACTGCTGGAGCAGCACGCCAATGCGAGCGGCGTGGGCATCAATGACTTGTTCAGCAGCGTGGAAGCAGGCAGCGCAGCGCTGACGTTGACGGGCCGTGGCACCGAGATGTTTACGGGCGCGCTGGAATCCATGCAGAACAGCGCAGGCGCAACCGAAGCTGCCTACCAGCAAATGGATCAGGGCTTGGCGCGCTCGTTTGATTATCTCAAGGCTGAATTCAAGGTCTTGCAAACCGATGTCGGGAATGCCCTCGCACCAACCGTGCAGGCGTTTGCGGATTGGCTCCATGAAGCCATGCCCCGCATCAGCGCCGTCGTCGTCGGAGCCTTCGAGCGCATTGGTTCAGCGGTACAAACCGTTGGACCGTATTTCTCGCAATTTGCCAGTACCGCCAGCGAAGCCTTTGGGCTGTTTATCGACCTTGCATCAAGTGCGATCCAGTGGGGCAGCAACATTGCCACGCAGCTGGCCAATGGGATTATGGGCGGCGCGGGAGCGGTCGTCGATAGTCTTTCCTACATTGGCGACCTCGTAACCTACTGGCTGGAGCCACATTCACCACCCAAGCTGTTACCGAACATCGACACATGGGGCCGCGACACGGCACAGGTGTGGATGGACGGCTGGAATGATGCCCGCCTGCCCACCGATGGCTTACTGGCCTACCTCGAAAGTGAACTCAAATCAATCGAAGATGCCCAGCAGCGGGTCAAAGAAGCGGCCCAAGAAAAGCAGCTGCTAGCCATGATCAACAGCACGGGCGGCAAAGACAGCGACCGCGAGCAGGCGAAGCTGGAGCTAGCCGCGCTGAAGCTGCGCCAGAAGATTCGCGAGGAACAGGCCAAAGCCGCTGAGCAAGACGTCAAAAAGCCCAAGGCAACCGGTGGGGGCGGTGGGGGTGGCGGTGGCAAATCGCCGATGGACGACGCGGCCAAAAAAGCCGAGGCCGCTACCCGTGCGCAATGGGAATACAACTTCAGCGTGGCGGGAACCGCTGATCGCTTGCAAATGCTCAAAGACAAGCAAGCAGGCTATGCCACCACCGATGCCGAGTATTGGCGCTTGCAAGGCCAAATTAATCAGGAGGAACAAAAACGCCAAGGCGAGTTGGACAAACTGGCCAAGGAACAACGCGAATACGAATTAAGCCTCATGTCCACTGAGGATCAGTTGGCACGGCTGCGTCAAGAGCAAGGCCAATACGCCGAGGGCAGTGAAGAATATAACGCCATTCAGAAGGATATCAATAAGACCGAGCAACAACGCCAGCGTGAGTTAAATGAAATCGCGCGCAAACAAGAGGAAGCGGCCAAGGCCGAACGTGATTATCAGTATGCGACCGCTGACACGGCGGGCAAATTGGCAATCCTGCAAGGCGAATTGGCCAATACCAATACGGATCAATCCGAGTATTGGCGCATCAAAACCCAGATTTCACAGCTCGAAGCCCAACAGCAAAAGGAGCTAGAGGCTTCTGCAGAAAGCATGAAGGGCGTGGGCGGCGCGGCGAAGGGTGCTGCCAAAGGGATTGGCGCATTAATCCCACCCCTTGGTGGCGTGAAGGATGGTGCGAACGAAACCAACCAAGCGGTGAATGATGCGGCCAACGGTGCGAGCGCTGCCGCCGATCGCTATGCCGATTTGAAGGATCGCCAGCAAGAATTTGTCACCACCGCTGCGCCCGTGCCCACGCTGATGGATCGCATTCGCAGTGCCTTTACCCAGGCTGCGCCATTCATTGAACTGGTCAAAGGCGCGTTCATGGGCATTGCGGCGCTCTTCACGGGCATGGGGCTAGTGTCGCTGTTCCAAGGTTTAGGGTTGGCCGTAGCCGCACTCGTATCACCGATGGGATTGCTCGTGGCCGGGGCTGCCGCGCTGGGAATCGCCTGGCAAACGAACTTCGCCAATATTCGCACCATTACGACCGAGGTCTTTGGATCAATCCAGACCACGGTGCAAACCGCGTGGGGCATTATCACCGGCTGGTTCCGCGAGAACGGCGAACAGGTCGTCACCTTCCTGCGCGACGCATGGGGTCGGATTGAGGGCATTGTCAGCACGGTGCTTGGCGCAGTCAACACGGTCATTCAGACCGCACTGGGCGCAATCAAAACCTTCCTTGAGCAGCACGGCGAGGAGATCAAAGGCGTGTTGACGATGGCGTGGGAAACCATCCAAGTCGTTATTGATGGCGCACTCGACCTGATTGACGGCGCAATCATTCCGGCCTTCCAAGGCATTGCCACCTTCATCGGCGAACACAAAGACCAGATTACCGGCGTGCTGAGTGGTGCGTGGAGCATTATCAAGGGCATCGTCGAAGCCGCCATGAGCGTGATCCAAGGCGTAATCAAAACCGTCAGCGCGGTGATCAAGGGCGATTGGTCGGGCGCGTGGACGGCAATCAAAGACATGTTCGCGGGCATCTGGAATGGCATCGTTGATGTCGTCAAAGGTGCAGCAGAAGGTATCTGGAATCTGCTGGTGATTGCATGGGATTTGATTGGCACCGGCATTAGCACGGCGTGGGATGGGATCAGCGGCTACTTCAGCACGATGTTTGGCGGCGTGCTCGATAACTTGAGCGGATTCCTGACGAAGTTCAAAGACATGATCGGGGGCGCATGGGACTGGGTGAAAAAGGCGTGTGACTGGCTGTGGGACAACATCGCAGGCGGCATGGTGGAATCCTTCAAAGGCATCCTGACCGACCTAAAAGAGCCGATCAATGCCGTGATTTGGGCGGTCAATAAACTGATTGAGGGGGCAAATACCGTCAGTTCGTCCTTGGGCATGGGCACGATTCCGCTGATTCCGACCTTAGCCGAGGGTGCAAAGAACTGGGCGGGTGGCTTGGCCTTCGCGTCCGAGCCGTGGCTGGGCGTTGAGGCAATGCGCACGCCGGGTGGCGACTTTGCTTTGCTCCCACCGGGGATCAGCAATATTCCCCGTGGAGCCGAGGTATTCACGGCGGAAGAAACACGGGGCATGGCTGCCCGTATGCGCGTTCCGCAGGGTGGGATGGTCGGTGCAATGGCCCAAACCCTCAGCCAACCAACCAGTCAATCAACCCTGCCACCCGTCACGATCTATGTCGATGCCCGCGAGGCCATGAATCCGGCAGCGGTCGAAGCCGCAGCGCTGCGTGGTGCGGAAAAGGCGATCAAACGCTATACCGAGAAGGCCAATATCCTGAAGAAAACCAATCCATTTGGCAAATAACGATTGATTCGTGTGCAGGGAACATACAACCCTGCACACACGACCATTCACCCAACCAACCCCCCGCCCAAAGGAGGGCGGCTTCTATGACTACTATGCAACTGTTACGCAATGGCAGCGTCGTGATCGACCTGATGCCGGGCGTGAACCCAACCGAAGGCACCACGTGTTATTGGCTCGTCGATGGCTCGTGGCAACCCCAAGTCCCACAGCGCGATCGGCGCTTAATCTCCAATGGCGAACAATTCATGCCCAGCGTGCAAACCTTCGCGGTAAACATCTTCGGCGGAGCCAATGAAGATCAGGCGTGGACGGCCTACCACACCCTCATGGCACTGCTCGATGATGCAGAGCGCTTTTATGACGAAGTGTATAGCAGTGCCGTGGTGTGGCGCACCAAGCCGAGTGACACCACCGTGCATAGCGATATGATCGTGATGGGCCGTGTTGGTGATACGCCGATGGTCGGCACCTCGCCCACCCTCATCCAAGATAATGATGCCTGGTGGATTCTGAATGTGCCCGTGACGTTCTTGGCGCGGCCATTGCGCTGCGCAACGGCAGCAACGACCAGCACCACCACTGCCAGCGCCGATGTTGTCGCGGTTCATCAGCCCAATTTCAGCGGCAGCGCGGCACCCATGGAGAGTCCTACCAATCTGACCTTGACCGTAGCGGCCACCACCACTGGCGCGGATATTAAAGGGCTGATTGCCATTGCGCCACGTGGCAAGATGGTCCGATCGGCAGCATGGCTGTTTGCCCCAAGCCCGTCCGTCTTTGGCTGGCAACGGATGATGCGACCGGCAGGAGAGTTTGCGATGGGCAATCAGGTCTGTTTTTACAACGGCCTTATTCCATCCTATTCGCCCAATGGCATTCTGACTGATATTGGCCCGATGAATTGCCGATCCGTGATCCAGTGGGCGATGCTCAAAACCACTGCGCCGTTCCTGATTACGCCGGTGATTCGCAGTGGTGGCGCATTAATTGAAGGGCGCTCAACCTATGTTGACAGTGCCACGCCGATCATTGTGCCGTTGGGCCAAACCAGCGCACCCTATCCGATCAGTGGCCACCAAATCAAATTAACCAACTTGAATAATACCGGAGTGATTTACATTAATTCCATTCTCTCGATTGCTGCCGATGCCGGTGGTTGGGGCGTGATTCCCTTCGCGTCACTCCAACTGCCAAGTACCGCCACGACCGTGAATGTTGATGCGCGCTATCTGAGCAATCCCGATGCCAGTGTGACCCAGACCAATGCCGGTGTTACCCAAGCCGTGGCAACCGACACCAACCCGCTGCTGTTGACCAAAGACCTTCAGCTTGATGTCAATCTGTTTGCGGTCAATGGCAATGCCTGGAGTGCCACCGCCGAAAACAACCCCAGCGCCCGCACCATGACCGTTCAAGCATCACGCCTTAACAGCGCGATTATTCCGCTGTAGGAGGCACCGATGCAGTATTCAATCAGTTTGTATGACCCATTTGCCAACGTGCAGATTGCCCGCTTTGATCGCCAAGTCACCGATGCACAGTTGAGCACGAATGGTTTAACCGCCAGCGTGCGCCTTGCCCCGTTTTTCGCCAAATCCTTGTATGCCCAGTCCCGCATGCTGACGGCGGTGGTTGCCCGCAGCGACGGTAAAACCCTGCGCTACCGCACCGTGACCATGCGCTTGCTTGACCAAGGCTTGGCGATTGAATGCCATAATCTGATTGTGGCGCTCGATGATTTGGAGTATGACGGCTGGTGGTCAGTGACGAAGCTCGATGGCTGGTTGCCGGTCGAAACCGCCTCGTCCACGCCCGAGCGCTGGGAGATGCGCCACGACGATGGCACGATCAGCCTATCGCCGCGCAAGAATGAGCGCTTTTCAAATGTCAAAGGCATTGGCCGCCAATCGCTGTTTATTCCGGCCAATCTGAACAGCACCGGCTTTCAGGTGATTCAGTTCGATTGGCGCGCCAAAGGGCCAACCAACTGGCTGGCCACGTTCCTCGCTGCCGAGCGCGACTATAGCAGCCAAACGGGTGTGGCCACCATCTCCAGCGGCAATACCACCGCGCAATCGGGATCGCTCTGCTTTACCTTTGGCGCACGGCCACTGGTCAGCTTCGCGATGTACTACAACGCCGCTGAAGCGCTGTATATTGGCGAGACGGGCGACGACTACCTGAAGATCAGTAACCTGCGCGTGGCCACCGCCATCACGAATATGGTCAACACCACAACCAGTGGCGCGATTGCGATTGGTACGGCCTTCGTCACCGTGGCCAACACGGCGAACATCAGCGTGGGCCAACGCCTGACCGTAGAGAGTGGCGGAGCGAATAGCGAGAGCGTGGTAGTCTTGGCGGTCAATGCGACCCAGTTCCAAGCCGCCTTTACCAAGACCCATGGGCTTGGCAGTACCGTGCGCGGCATTGTCGTGACCGATAAAGAGATTGTGGAGGACGTGTTGAGCCGCGTGTTGGCTGCCAATCCCAATAGTGGGATCAAACAAAATACCTCACGCATCATCAAGAGTGGCCGCGATTGCCAAGAGGCGGCGTGGTCGGCCACATCCGGCTTGAGCGTGGTGCAGGAGTTGGCCGAGCTGGCCCAGTATGTGACCTACGTGGATGATGCCCAATATCTGTATTATGGGCCAAAGGAAGTGGGCCGCACCTTCGCCTTAGTCGATGGCTCGATTGAATTGGAAAAGGCACTGGGCGAAGCCACCAACCAGATGCGCGTGGCCTATAAGAATGCGAGCAACCAGCCCGTGTACACGGCGTTTGTCGAGAACACCAGCGAGCGCACGACCGTGGGAATAACGCGCCAGCGCACGCTTGCCAGCGAAACCACCGACGCGACCGAGGCAGCGACGCTGCGTAGTGTTGCCCTGACCGATGCTGCACCCACCATTCGCGCGAGCTTAACCGTGCGCGCGGTGCGCAATGAGTACAACGTCCGCGAGCCGCTGGACATTCTCACCCGGGGCGATGTGATAACGGTGGGTGATTTTTCGGGAGCGATTAATAAGCGCAGCTATACGCTGGCGGAAACATCGGTCAATCTGGTCACGGGCGAGGTATCGGTTACGCCGGAAGCCCCGATCAAGCAGCTCGATCGATGGTTGGCCCAGTCCTAAAAAGCGAGGAGCACTTGGGAAATTCCCAAGTGCTCGCTCCGTTAGGTGAGAAGGGTAGAATCCAAAATGAGCAATTCCTACCCAAGCAGAATGTGTGCCATAATCTCATACTGCCGAGCAGTGTTGACCGCGATGCGAGACTGAAGGCCACCCTCGTGCTCTGGGTGATTCTTCGACCAAACGCGTGTACGCTTCGACAACGATCGTTGTGTGGTTTCGCGCGCGTGGCTACTCCTTGCGCACAAGCAGATCACTTAAGTTTGCAAGGAAGCCAATCCCAAAAACCAATAACCAGCGCAGCGGAAGGTCGGGTCGAAAGAAATACCCGTAAGCACCAAGCATGACCAAGCCGAAAAGAAGTCCTAAGCCAAGAAGCCGCACACGATCACTCATACCCACCTCACGAGAAAATCCACCTCCCGATTCTAGCAGAGTCGTTTCGCCAATGCTATCCCCTTATTGCAGTACCATTGCACTACGACTTCACGACCATTGCAGTACCGTTGCACGACCGTCAAAGCCCATCCAACCCACTGCCAGTGCGGCATAGACGGCTATTTGGCAGGGCTACACTCTTTAACAGCGCGTGCAGTGCAGCGGGACGATCCAGGACGCTATCCGCTATTCCTCCTCGCCTTCGGGCATCGCTAATAATTGCCCTGCTTGAACGAATGTGTATTTGTAGTAGCCCTCAATCAACCCGAGGTCGGTCGCTCCAACTCCTCTGATCCGAATAACACCGAACTTGCGAACTTTCCGCATATGATCCAGCGGATCGAGATCAGCATGCCCTTCTGCGGTGATAATGAGGCCGCCTGCGTAGGGCTTGATGTTGACCATCACGGGATTCCCAATCGCGGCAATTAAATCGATTCCCAGTCGTAACTCTTCATGCTTGGGAACATACCGCATACATCCTCCTTGTCGACGCAGCCCTCGTGGGCCACTGATTGGAATAGTTCTATCGTGCCGTTTGGAATAGTACTATAACGATTGAAAAGAATATTCCAGTATCGTGTATCGGGCCAGTTTCAAGCTATGAGTTTGGCAAGTGGTTTGCACTGACACCAGACAGCGCCCAACGGTTCAAGGGATGTGCTTACAATCTATGGTCACACTGATGCAATTATCACCGCTCACATTCCGCTCAACGTGTATGGCCGGAGCCATAGGGACAAGTACGTTGATCGTATCGGCGGGATCTTTGTAGCCAGCGAGGATTTGCCACGTTTGATCGATATCCAGTAGCCTCTGGCATTTAATCTGCTTAAACAACTGTGTGCACCTGGCAGCGCACACTTGGGTGAAGAGCCGCCGATTCTGCATTGACCGTGCCAGTCGGTGGCTCTTGTGTGCGCTGAGCGCGTTATGCTATACTAGGTGTGCTGGCAGGAGTGAATACTGCCAGCAACTGAAAATGCGCACCACACCCCTGATCAATTGTAAGCACAGCCGATCAGGGGTGTGGTGTTTTTAGCGCTAAAATTCCACTATCGCTCACGATAGTGGAATAAAGAAACAATCGCCTAAATCTAAAACCACAAACGACCCGCTGGGATCGCTTGTGAGAGAAAAGATCTGGTATTCCATCAACGCTGTCAGTGTTCTTCTAATGAACAGTCGAGAGGTGTGGGACTGTCTGCTCTGACGCTGGTGCTACTGTGATCGTTCAAAGAAGGCGCGGGCTTGTTCATTGGCCGTGGTGCGGTACTCAGAAATGCGATCCTGCTCCGCCGCAGCAAGGGCATCCCGCAGCTGTGGCGCGTCGAAATCGGCGACGTAGGCTGGTGTCCCTGGCTGCTGCCGCCATGAGTCGGCCAAGCTCCCGGCATCCACCGGATCGAACCCGAGGTCGTCCACGAGGCGAAGCACCGTTGTCCGCATGTCTGGACGATCGCCGGCGACCGACAGTGCAATTCGGCCCGGTGTCCCCGCTGGTCGACCGTTTTCGAGGAGACTCTGGGCACCGATATTATTGAACGCCTTGACGACGGGTCGCCCCACCTGCTCGGCAACCCACGCGCTCTCGGTCAGGCCATCCTCGATGGTATCGATCCGTCCGTCACGGGCGGGGTAATAATTGCCAGTATCTATCACCACCACATCCTCTGGAACGCCAGCGAAGAGGTCGTTGGGCAGATCCAGTACCGCATGCTGCGGGATGGTAATGATGATGATATCGCCGCTGCGTGCCGCCTCGGCGACTGTCACCGCACGCGCGCCCCACCCGGCGGCAGCGTCATGCAGGCTATCTGGCCCACGTGAGTTCGCGATTACCACGGTATGTCCGAGCGCGGTCAATCGCTGTGCAAGCGTCCCGCCAATGTTGCCAGCTCCAATGATTCCTATGTTCATGCGGCTCCTCCTAATCGTTTCATCGCCAGTACGACGATGCGAAACTACTGGTTTACGAAAGCATACCATGCCTCGGGAGCCAGTGCCGACCTCGATGGTGATAGGAAGTATAGCAGGGAGAGAGTCGATCACCCCTAAACCACAAACGACCCGCTGGGGGTCACTTGTAGGAGCGCAGATCGGATAGCTCATTCATTCCAACAGAAGCAGGCGTATTACCGCAGTTGCTCAGCAAGCCCAATGATAATACCTTCGGGACCGCGGATATAACAGAGTCGGTAGATATCTTCGTACTGCGCCACTTCACCGACCAGTTCAGCACCATGCGGACGCAAGCGCGCAAGGACATCGTCAAGATCATCGACGGCGAACATAATGCGCCGTATACCCAGTGTATTCGACGGTGCATTAGTCGGCTCAACGGTGACTGCTGCTGGCGTATGAAACTTGGAAGAGCTCGACCCGACCATGGCCATCCGGGGTTCGCAGCGTCGCGATCTCGCAGTCCACGTTCTCAAGCCCAACAACCTGGTCTACCCACGCGCCGGCGATGGGCATCTCACCCTCCAGTTCCATCCCGAGTTCGAGAAAGAACGCCTTTGCTGCCACAAGGTCGTTCACCACAATGAGCACATTGTCCATACGCTTGAGCGCCATATGCATTCCTTTCCTACCACGATACTTGATTGGAAATATCCAACCTCCTCTAAGTCATATCGCTCGACCGCCCGCGTGGGGTACAGTGCTGACTACGCCCCATTTGGAGTGTTAAGAGACGTGCCTAAAACCACAAATGACCCGCTAGGGGTCACTTGTGGGAGAGAAGAGAGAGGAGAAGGTTTGGATTAATTGTACCATATTTCTTGATGCTCACTGCATCCTAATCCCGTGTATTGTCCTGCTCAATCCGCACCCGCAGTTGCCCTAGCGATCGGCGAATAATCGTTTTGACCGTCCCTAAGGGAATTTGCCACTGCTCGGCAATCTGTTGGTGCGTCATCGACAAGAAAAAGGCAGCGTGGACAATCGTGCTTGCAGGGGTGGGCAGTCGGGCAACGAGGTTCTGCACGAATTGGGATTGTTCGGTTTCAATCAAGGCAGCCAAGGCGGTGCAATCCGTCCACGCGAGCATAGTGTTCGGTCGTGATGGTGACGATTGACGATAGATCCGCCGTAAGAAATCCAAAACGGTATGGCGGGTAATGCCAGCGAGCCATGCGCCCAATTCGCCCTTGGTTGGATCGAAGCGCGCAGCGTGTTCCCAGACGGTCACGAAGACCTGTTGGACAAGATCATCAACATCGGTCGGGTTGTGAATTGCGGCGGCAATATGGGCACGGATTTGGTGCTGATACTGGGTATAACAGCGGGCAAGAATGGCATCAGGGTCATCAGCACATGAGGAAAGGTCAGCGCGCATCGAACATCCTTCCACAGTAGACGCGATGGGAGGCAATGCAAGCAATGATGGTACGAGAGACAGAGGACGTAATGCAGGATTGGGGCCACCCCACGATGCTGCCAAATCAGCATGCAGAGCGAGGTCGCCATGCCGGTCTTGTTCGCTATGTACGGAAGATTACCCGTTGCGGATGTGCCGATCAGGCGATACGATCGTGATGTGTGGTGGGCCATTCGGGTATACATCAGCCAGCGATAAAAGCCGCGCCTGCATCATTGCGGCAAACACCTATGTGAATAGTGGAGATCTGTGGGTATACCCTGAGACTAGAGGGCCATGATGAGCAGGGTATAAGGTGCGGCGGCAAGTGAGGGAGTAAAACGATATTTAAATCATATCGTTTTACTCTTAATTATCATTCAATATAGTTTGTTTGTTGCTAGTTTATGTATACATATAATTCGGAGGCAATTTTATTCATATATCGAATTGCAGGGAATCCTATGCCTAAAGCTCCCATTGCCAATAAACCCATTGTCGATAGTGAGAATAATTGAGCTAGAATTTGCCGCTCTTCTTTAACTGCCGGAAACCCATAATCCTCATGTTTAATAGCATAAATTGGGATTAATGATGCGCCAAACAAAGTCATAAATGCTAATGATACGGTAAACCAACCATTAACCCAAAATTGAGCTGTTTGGTAACACAGTGATATACCCTCAAATTTTTTATCTACAACGATCAATCCCACAGACTGTATACAATCATCGATAACTTTCATTCCTTTGAGATACCAGAGTAGACTCGCAATCGCTCCATACATACCAAAAATGAGTGTGGTTGAAACGGATGCACGTCCGCGAATTTTACCCATGACTAACGATCCAACACTTGGCCATACCATTGATGCAAATATTACGATCCATGGATTATCAACAAATATGTACAGTGGAGTAATCCCTATTGCATTCCAGATTAAATGTCCTATCCAAATCTGTTTATCACGTGGTCGTTCGCCTGGATCGTCTTTCGGTTTGCTTATAAGGTTTTTTTGGGAGCCTGTTTGCTTAGAACCAGAAGTTATTGGCTTTTTATATGCAACACCACGGTGAAGATGAAATAGATGATTGAGAATCCAATACAAGGAGGGAAATGTAATAATGATCAATGGTGGTATCCATTCCCATGCTGTAGAAATCATATATACTCCTTGAACTCGATTTATATCACAACTGTTACGAGTATGGAACTAAGTTGTTACAACGTTCTTCTTAAGCAACGAAATAAGCACTATGGGAACTCTTATATAAGAGCTTGATAACCTCTCATGGTTACTATTAAGATACTGTATCTTTGTCTAATTTTTGAACAATATCTAGATATGAAATCATTCGAATTTCCGCCTGTACAAAATCGGTTCTGCCTTGTAGTTGTTCACCTCGCATAATTTTTAGAAACTGTTGAAGATCGCTAGATTCCATAGAATTTAATGAAGATCGTTGCTTCTTTAGTACAAAAAGTACTGTTTGTA
The DNA here is from genome assembly GCA_963767035.1 of uncultured Chloroflexia bacterium. GTDB lineage: Bacteria > Chloroflexota > Chloroflexia > Chloroflexales > Herpetosiphonaceae > Herpetosiphon. Next base: position 1,427,896 of record CAVYBW010000001.1, read on the forward strand.
GGCTTAATCCAAGGGCACGATCAGCAAAGGGAATAAAATCTTTTTGCACATACTTTTCAAACCCTGATACCTTAGGGCAATCAACCTCTAAGTAATACAGAAAATGCGAATACTCTAACTGTTTCGGTCTCATTAAAACTACAGTCAAAGGAGGAATACTCTTTAACCCAAAAGTCTCGTATATACCTCTCCAGAAAAAATATCGCTGTTCATAACCAGCCCATGTTTTTAAGTATGCATAAATCTTTGGAATAAGGATATATTCACCAAGATGTGCAAACGCTGCTTGTTGGTTTTCCATTAGGATATGGGCTTGTGATAGATCAATCTCTTTTTGTATTACAGATGAAGCAAACATATAGGTGGAAGCCAGTAACTCACGAAAAGGATCTCTAGGCGGTTTCTTCTTAAACAAAAAAGACACTATAATCTCCTTTCGTATTGCCAAAAATATAAGATTTATCCTATCATGAACGTCAAGTTAGAGTGCATACCTACTATAATTCCCTGCTAAAACTTGGTATAGTAAAAACTCAACAAAGGAGCCTTTATGACGTTTGAAGAGTACGCAATTCAACGAATTGCGGATATCCGATCTGGCAAGGTAGTCGTTGATAATATCCCTGAGGCAATCGCGATCCTTGAAGCAAATTTGAAACTGGTTTCATCTCCAACCCCTCCATTGCTGGCGCTTGATGGCGATCTTCTATTAGCGTATAGTTCTATTCAGGGACCATGGTATGTCTCATTCACTCCAAAAACTGGCGATCTCTTTCCTACATTAGAAATCAATCTACCCTATCAACAAGCTTCTACTCTATTTAATGATATTGCTGCACGAGTACGCGAGAATTCGGTTAAATAAAAAACGCAGTCCTAGCCATCATTGGCTAGGACTGCTCTGGTTAATTCAACGATGCCATCACCTGACCAACCAGCCACTGCATGACAGGTGGCGTGACGGCATTGCCGTATTGCTTCACTTGCTCACGGGCATTGCCGAGCACCACATATGCACGTGGGAACGCCATCGCTGCACCAACCTCATGGGGCTGCAACATCCTGAACCCACAATCATCAACGCTGGGCGTTTGCGGCTGCGCCAAATAGTGCACCGCCATGCCAGGCACGGTTGGCAGCGCCTTACCTAAGTCATTTACACGATGATCGCCATCACCGCCATAATAGGAAACCGTAAAGGGCTGCGGTGAAACAAGGCCATATTGACCGCTAGTGGTTTGGGTTGGGTGTGGGCTATCAATGCTCACATCAGGGCGAAAATAATTTACCGAGGTCAGGAATGGTGGCACAACCACGGCATGGCGATCGCGGGTGGTCACGGTGCCTAGGGCATCGCTCTGATGATTCGTCGTGTCATTGCCATAGTAGCTGGTGATGAAGGGTTGGACTAACGCATGATGACCACCGCTGGCGCACACCGTTGCTAAGGCTGAATCAATACCACGAGCCGTTGAGTTATTGTGCAGCTCAGCGATAAATGGTGCGCAGAGGCCAAGCTCTTGACGCGTGCTTTGGGTTGGTAGTGGCTCGGCACTCGAAGTGCTGCGGCGATCATGGGCTTCATGGGTATAGCCCATTGGGATAAACAGCGCGTTTGGTGAAAATGAATGATTCGCATATTTTTCAAGGCCATAGCGAATGCGGGCCATGGTCTTCTCTTTGAGTGGGCGCTTGCGATCCGCAATGCGGGTGATGGGCAGCGACCAGTCAATGGCGTTGGCTGCGCAAAAGTAGAAGGGCTGCACAGCGCTGGCGCAGTGAGGGCAGAGATAGCGGTATTGGGCTTTATATTTCCCAAAAGGTTTGGATGGATTCTTCCAGACCTGCACGGCTCGCACGTTGGTTGTGCATTTTTCGCACTGAGCCACAGGGTGATAATCCAAAACAGGCGCTCGGTTGCCTTTGCGCCAGAACACCACATACATCCGATCGCGTGATTGCGGCGTTGGCCACACAAACATGGAATTCAAAAACACTTCTTTGTGCGCATAGCCCAAGTCGTGCATGGCCTTGAGCCACGCATCATAGAGAATCCATGACCGCGCATCGGGCACGTTCTCAACAATCACCACCTTGTACTGATGATGCTCGGTGAACCGCACCACGTCCCACATGGTGGCCCTGCTTCGTTCCGCCGATGGGTCAGGCTGGCCATTCTCCAAGAGCGATAGTTGGCGTGTTGGACGCTTCACGCCCTTCGCCAACGAATGGTTCGTGCACTCGGGCGAAGCAATAAGAATGGTGGTGCGTGGGTAGCGGCGTGGGTCACAGGCCTGAATATCGGTGCAATCGTGGTCGGTATCGGGGTGATTGGTATTGTGGGTTTCGATTGCCAGCTTCCAGTGATTCAAGGCCATGCGAACGTTGGCCCCAGCATTGACTGCGCCGGTTGAACTTCCACCAGCACCACAAAACAGATCCGTCACGGTAATATCACTCATTGGCTGCTTGCTCCTAAAAACAAAACCGTGCCTCTGGATGAAGCGCGGTTCGTCTATTTATGCGATGATCTTCTCAAACCACGCCGCTCGCAAAAACCGATGTGGTTGCTGAATTCGTTGGCCTTGCTTCGTATACTGCGTTGTCCAGATCGGCGCAAGCACACCGGAACCACGCACATCGTCGATGGTGGCAATGAGTAATTGACTGCCGGGCCAGCCCATTTCCCACGCATCGAGCACGGCCCGTTTGCGGCGTTCGGTTGGTACGGTAAAGGCAATCAGCGGCCAGCCGTAGCGTCCTTCCCAGTATTTTGATTGATATAACTCACGATACGATTGCGCTTTGCCGGTGATAATGCGCAATTCCTCGGTGCCACGATCGATTTCAATCGCATAGAGTTGATCAATCTGCCCGTGCTGTTGGCTAAGGCCGAGCCACGGATACAACGATGATCGCTCGCAATTGGGCTGCGTCGCATCAGCCCAGCGGCGCACGACGACAATCCCATCGGCACGGGGCCGTGCAGTTGGCCCTAAGTCCATCTCGATATAGCTGCTCATGCCGACAATGCCCGGCACATACGACAGCGATTGCATCAAGCTCGTGATGACTTCCGCATATTCAATCTGGTGCTCGGCTTGATGTTGGGGATTGAACATGGTTGGAGCTAATCGCTCGATCCCTTCCTCCAATGTTGGAAAGGCCTGTTTGACGATCTCCCAGCCGAGTGGGGTAAGGCTATACAAACGCCCATGACGTGTCCAACTCAACGCACCACGCGGGTCATATCCATGGGATTGAAAGTGTTCGCAGTAAGTAATGAGTTTGGCATCGACGAGTTTCGCCAAGGTGCGATTAACCGTCTGGATAGTCACCGTAAACGGATGCCCCCATGCTGTACACAGGTGGCGTGAAAGTAAGCGACCAATGCGGGCAATCAAGAGTAAGACCTGCATCTCGATCGGATTGAGACCAATGGACATAGCATGTGCCATGAAACATCTCCTCACCATGGAAAATGGTGGCTATTCAGCCTGTTAAAGAATGTCGGCACCACCAAATGGCCAGTTTAGGCCATTCTGATGGGCTATTTTATTTTTGGCGGTTTGTGAGGGGTAGCAATGCTGAAAGAATGCGGAATGAACACGATTTGAATGGGTAAACCTACAGGTACCAAATGACAGTGCTCGAATATATGGAGTCCCGCTCACACATAAAAAACCGCGCCTCGTGAGTTAAAGCGCGGATGATCTTCATTTAATTGTGGGAGACAGCTGCTTGTTCGCAGCGATACTGATGATAAAGCAAGAGCATAAAAAGCTTCAGATACTCTTGCTGATAGTGCTGTTGAATGCGCTGGGTTCGTTTTAAGTAACGACGCTTCATCATGCGGATATTAATTGGCTGGCGGTTGATTGTGGGTTTGTGGCGGTTGGATTTGACTGATGGATTCTGGCGACTGGCGATCACCACCACTGAGGCAACAAGTGCCACCAGTGTGGCAATAATGATCAGTCCTTGCATTATTCACCCTTCCCTTTCAGCACATTAGTCACCCCACGCACAAATTGCCGAATCATTGGCTCAGCACTTAATGCAACGAGGGCAGCGAGAAACCCACTTACGATGGCAAACCACCAGTGATCGCCAAACACCGTACTCAAAAATGTTTGAATATACCAGCCGGTTGCCGTGGGCATCCAATGAACCGACAAGAATCGCACATGTCAGCCGCATGCGGTCAACATGCACGAAAAAGTAGGCAACCTGTTGATACCAGCGTAACTCAGCGGGTACGTTCACGCCACGCCACAGATGTTGCCCCACAAACGAGATAACAATGTGGCTCAAACACCCGATAAAGAACCAGTCAAGGATGCCTAATTGTGGCCACACCTGGTGATACTTCAACCAAAGACCACCGAGCACTGCTGCGCTGGCCGTTGCCAACCCATTGGCAATCCATAAGACGAGCCATATCAAGAGCATGCTCGCCTCAGCAATCAAACGGCTGCGGCTCACGAACTGCCAGCGTGTTTTTACGGTTGCGTTCTGTGGTAAACCGTGTGCTACCCGCACGCGGCGACGATATTCCAATGGCCCTAAGGGCGTTCGCGTTGTCATCGTTCTTTGCTCCGCTTCCACGCAACATGAACAATGCAGGCTGCAATGATGACCAGCTTAATAGGTGTTGGCACATAGTGATACAAGCCATAACCCAACACACCGCCAACAAGTATGGCGAATAGCACCTGATGGTTTGTCATGAATTGCTCCTAAAAATGAGCGAACCGCGTCAACTCAGTAACGCGGTTCGCTGTCAACTTCCTCGTGATGGGTGTCAACCAAGACTAGTTGACAGTGTTTCGCGATAGCGCTTGACATGTCGCCCAATGTGTTGACGACTTGGCTCACCACCAAGCATGTCACTGATCTGTTGGTAGCTCAGGCCTTGGTCATTCATGGTTGACCATTCGGCGGCGCGCTTATCAAATGTAGTTGACGGCTCAAGGGTGTGTGCTTGATCGAGGTCGTGTTCGATTAACAAGCTCGTGTCAACCGATTCGTGAGCTGGTTGACTGTCAACGTTGACAGATTGCGGGGTAATTTGCAGGCCAATTTTGTCATCTTCGAGTTGTCCACGCTCAGCTGAGGCGACAGCGATACAGAGAGGAATGAAGAGTGCGAAGGCGATCGCAATGCACCAGCCAATCCATGAGGGAATGGTTGACGGCATGTGGGTGACAAGGTAGATCAGGTTGAGGCCAAAGGAGATTATCAGGGCGACACCGAGCAGGAGCGCCACCAATTTGCCGCGCTTAAGTTGTCGCCGCTTGGCGTAATCGTAGTAGCCGGTAATGACCCATGTCGCACCGTCAACCAAGAGTGTCATCAGGCCTGCGACAATCTTACCGATGATAGAGCCATCACTGAACAATGCCAGAGCGCCGACCATATGGGCAAAGCTGACGACGATGGTCCCAAGCGACAACCAGAAAAAGCGTTGCTGCTGACGATCGATGGCTTCAAGCTCCACAAGCTCGGCAGGCTTGCGTGACATTTGCACTGCAATCTTATCGATCTGGTAGCCCATAAAACTCCTAAAACGAAAAACACCGCCATTGCTGACGATGTTTTTCAAACGGTTATTCTGTTTCAACCAGAACGTGTCGTTGGAGCGGGAGACGAGACTCGAACTCGCAACCATCTGCTTGGAAGGCAGATGCGCTACCATTGCGCTACTCCCGCATTTGTTTTGCTAGCGCCAATAATGCCCGAAGTTGACCCATTTGTCAAGTCTGAGTAAAGCTGGATTGCGCAAAGGCTCGCCTTTCATTGTGCATGAAAGGCGAGCCTTTGGGCCTATTCTGGAACGTTAACATCAAAGTTGGCTTGGTATTCTTTACCATCGAATTCGGCAAACACGCTGACTGACCACGCTCCGCTCATGGTGTAAATGCCTTGGGCGCGATAGTTACCATTGCCTTCACCTTTTGCTAATGGCTTGTTCTGACCCATCGGCATTGACGGCATATCAATATCCAAATAGACATCAGCATTATCAACAGGCTGACCATTTTGGCTCACATTAATCACCCATGTTTGATCGGTGTTGGGGGTCAATGGGCTTTCAGCCGTGAGTTTGAGTGTCACGCCATCGACGGTTTTTTCAACTGGAGCTGGTACTTTGGTTGCATCATTGCCGCCACAAGCAACGAAACTGGTTAATAGCAATAAACACATCAAAAATCGTTTCAACACGCTGGATACTCCTCAAAAATAGCACAAATAGTCATAGCAGATTAACCAATAAGCAGTAATTTTGGTGGCGGTGCAAGTGGTGGCTGCGCTGCTTGGCTTTGCCAGATTAGCGGCGGCTGATGTTGTTGCTGCCATTGCCAGCTCAGACCCACATCCAGTCCACCAATGCCAATCAATTTAAATAGCCCTTGGTTGGCTAGATTGAAGTTTGAGCTTGGGGCATGAGTGTGCATCGCACTGGCGGGTGGCTGCGATTCGGCAATTAAACAGATAAATAGGCCTGAAGCATACGGGGCATTGGCTTCGCTCAACTGGTTTGATCGATCACAATGCCACAAGCAACTTAGCGGGTTCAGCCCGCCCAGCATGAGGATGCAGAGCCATCCCAGCCAATGGCGCTGAATACTTAAACCTAGTGAGTGCTTGATCAAATATAGTGTCGCCGTTTGCATGCCAATCCACGAGTTCGATAATCGCTCAAGTTATCGTATCACAGATTCGGGGAATGCTTCATTGCTTATCGTTCATTTAACGATGAGCAATGAAGCGTTTAATCTAAAATTAGCCCCGTGGCTCAACGCCATCAGCTAAGCGTAAGCCAAGTTCACGTAATTGCTTGCTATCGACTGATGATGGTGCGTTCATCATCAAATCTTCGGCGCGTTGGGTTTTGGGGAAGGCGATTACATCGCGAATGTTGTCGGTATCGGCCAACAACATTACCAAGCGATCGATGCCTGGAGCCATCCCGCCGTGCGGTGGCGCGCCATATTCGAAGGCTTCCAACATATGCCCGAAGCGCTTTTGAATTTCTTCTGGGCTGTAGGGCAAGCGATCGAAAATGTATTGCTGAATGCTGCGATCATGAATCCGAATTGAGCCTGAAGCCAATTCATAGCCATTACACACCAAGTCGTATGAAGCAGCGCGCACGCCTTCAAATTCGCCGCGTTGCATTTTTTCAACATCAGCAGGGTTAACCATACAGAAGGGGTGGTGGGCAGCATCCCATTCGCCGCTCTCGGCGTTGTATTCAAACATTGGGAAGTCGATCACCCATGCAAAGTGCATCAGATCTTTGTCGGCAAGCTCAAGCCGTTTGGCCATTTCACGCCGCACTTTATCCAATGATGCCGCCACAACTGCTGGTTTATCAGCAACATAAACAATTAAATCGCCTGCTTCGGCGGCAGTTGCACTCTTTAATTGATCAAGTTGGGCTTGATCGAAGAATTTGGCAATTGGTGAGCGCACGCTGCCATCAGCTTCGATTGCCATCCAAGCCATGCCTTTGGCACCGCCAATTTTGGCAACTTCTTGCAGATCGTCAATTTGCTTGCGCGAATAGCTGCCACAGCCAGGCACGCGAATCGCTTGAACTTTACCGCCGCTGCTGAGTGCGCCAGTAAACACCCCAAATTGGCTATCTTTAACAATTTCGCCAACATTGACAAACTTCAAGTCATAGCGCAAATCGGGCTTATCTGAGCCATAATATTCAATCGCATCGGCGTAGGTTAGCCGTGGGAAGGGCGAGACCAGCCGTTTGTGTGGCGTAACGTTGGCAACCAATTCAGTCATCAAGCGTTCGACCACATCGAGCACATCGTCTTGCTCAACAAAGCTCATCTCAATATCGAGCTGAGTAAATTCAGGCTGGCGGTCGGCGCGTAAATCTTCATCGCGCATACAACGGGCAATTTGAAAATACTTGTCGATGCCCGCAACCATCAGCAATTGTTTGAGTTGCTGTGGCGATTGGGGCAAGGCATAAAATTCGCCTGGATGCAAGCGGCTTGGCACGAGGTAATCACGTGCGCCTTCAGGCGTACTTTTCATCAAGATTGGGGTTTCAATTTCCCAAAACCCCTCAGCATCCATCCAATTGCGCATAAATTTGATCGTGCGATGCCGCAAACCAAGAATATGTTGTTGGCGTTCGCGGCGCAATTCGATATAGCGATATTTCAGGCGCAGCGCTTCATCTTCGCCACCATCACGATTCACCAAGATCGGAGGAGTTTTGGCAGTGTTGAGAATCGTGGCACTCTGGACTTCGATTTCGATCGCGCCAGTTGCCAAATTGGTATTCTCAGCGCCAGCAAGCCGTGAGCGCACCCGACCTGTTACTTGAATCACATACTCATTTTTGATGCTATCGAGCACTGCCCGCGCTTCAGGATTCGATGAAGGATCAACAATCACTTGAGTCAAGCCATAGCGATCACGCAAATCTAAAAAGAGCACAGTGCCGTGATCACGGCGGCGATGAACCCAACCAGCTAACGTCACGGTTTGGTCGATGTGGTCGCGGCGTAACTCGCCGCAAGTATGAGTTCGGAGCATACGACTGCTCTCCTCGCGTTTGGATAATAACAAAGCCAAAGCCACGCTTCGATGCGGCACATCGTTGTGCAACCAGCGTTAATAACGCGGCTAGAGCCGTTGGGCGACAACACAATGTTGCGTATTTTAACACAAGGATGTGCTTGTGTCGCATCTGGCTTGTATGCTATGCTTGTTTTAGCACCCGACGCAGTTGATTAACTGCAACATTTTAATAATTACCACGTACATCAGCTACACTAGGATGTGGAGAAAACACCCATGAAGGTATGGACAACGTGGTACAACTTACCATTTTTAATCAGTCTTGGTCTTGGTTTGGTCTTTGCGGTTTTGCAAATCATTGGTGGCTTCGGCGATCACGATAGCGATGCCGATATCGACAGCGATGGCCACGGTTTGTTTGATACCGCCCTCGATACGCTTGGGGTTGGTAAAGTTCCTCTCATGTTTATCCTCGTCAGTTTCTTATCGCTGTTTGGCTTGCTTGGGCTGCTGATCAATGCTGTCGCCGTCCAACTTGGCAGTGTTTACTCCAGTTGGTTTTTTGGTGTCGTCTTGCTTCTAAGTTTGCCCCTCGCCTTTTTTGGCACCAGCCGTACCAGTCGAATTTTCGCTAAATTGGCTCCCGAAAGTAGCAACGCAATTGGCTTTGAGCAATTGGTCGGGCGCGTTGGTCGCGTGAGTAGCCCAACGCTAAGTCTGACCTATGGCCGAGTTGAGGTTCGTGATCCCCATGGCTTGTTGCACACGGTGTTTGCCCAATTAGCCACTGGCGAGCCGTTGCCAACCAATACTGAGGTGGCCTTGGTCGAATACGATAGCATCAAGCGCTGTTTTATTGCTAAGCAATTTCGTGGTTAGGTTAGATAGATTGTGGGTTGAATTCAAGGAATTGTGCAATGTGATAGGTTTTTTGAAAAGAAGGCTTGTTTTACGAGGGAACGTCTCTAGGGTGGCTTTTGGGTAGAGTATAGACAGCAGCCCTGGGTTATAAGGAGTTATCGCTAATGGAACAAATTGCAGTTTTGGTCGGGATAGCCCTGCTGGTCGTGATTTTGTTGATTGTCGTGTTTTTTGCTTTGGTCAATCACTTTTATGTCAAAGCTCCCGCCGATCGCACCTATGTGCGAACTGGTGGCAGCAAACCAAAAGTGGTTTTCAATGGTGGTAGCTGGGTTATTCCAGCCTTTCATGAAATTACGTGGGTTGATTTGCGCACGATGGATATTGATGTTGAACGTACCGAAGCCAATGCGTTGCTAACAATCGATCCGCAATATGCCGATATTCGGGCGATTTTCTTTATCAAAGTCAATCCAATCGCTGAAGATATTGAGCGCGCTGCGCGGACAATTGGTGGTAAAGAAGTTAATACCGATAGCGTCAAACGCTTGGTTGAAAGCAAATTAGAAGGTGCCTTGCGCGATGTAGCCGCCACCTTTACCTTGATGTCATTGCACCAAGAGCGTGAAAAATTTGTCGAACGCGTGCAAAATTTGGTTCGCAGCGATTTAGCTGAAAATGGTTTGGTCTTAGAAGCAGTTTCGATTACCGCATTAAAGAGTGCTCGCCAAGGCAGTTTTGGTACTGATGACGTGTTTGGTGCCCAAGTGGCACGCGCCAATGCCGAAGTTATTCAGCAAGCGCTCAAACAACGTAACGAAATTGATCAATCGACCCAGACTGAAATTGCCAAGCGCAATGCTACTGCTGAACAAGAGCGCAACACGATTGAACGCCAAAAGCAGTTGGAAATTGCCCGCCGCAATGCCAGTACCTCGCAAGAACAAAATGATATTGAACGCTCAAGTGAATTGGAAATTACGCGCCGTAACGCCGATGTTGATCAAGAAAAATTGAATTTAGAGCGAAATCTCTCGCAAGCGCGAGCAACCCAACAACGTGAAATTTTGATTCGTGAATCTGAGGAACGGACTGCTGCTGAGCGGGTTGCCTACGAACAACAACAATCGGCTGAATTAAGTCGGGTTGAAAAAGAACGTACCATCGCTGAAGCCGAAAAACTCAAAGAACAAGCGGTGATGTTGGCAGAGCAACGCAAGCAACAAGCAATTCAGTTAGCCGAACAAGAACGCCAACGCGAAGTGCAGCGCAGCCAAGTTTTGCGTGAACAAGCGGTTCAAGTGGCCGACCGCGAACGCCAAGTGGCTTTGGCCCAAGAGCAAGCTAAACTCGAACAAGCTGAAAAAGATCGTTTGGCAATTGCTGCCGAGCGTGAAGCTGCCGAACAAGGCGTGGTCACGGTGCAAGAACGGGCTGCGGCTGAACGTGAAGCACAAATTCAAATTATCAATGCTGAACGCGATGCCAAGCGCGAAATTATCAATCGCAAAAACGAGGTCGAACTTGAAACTTTCCGCCAAATTAAGCAAGCCGAAGCTGATGCTGAAGCCTTGAACAAAAAAGCAACCGCCGAAGCAAGCGCTGCAATCAAGATGGCCGAAGCGCGTCGTACCGAAGCTCAAGCGATGTCTGATGCTGAAATTCTCCGCGCCGAAGCCAACAAATCAACTGTTGCTTCGCAAGGTTTGGCTGAAGCTGAAGTGATCAAAGCCAAAGCTGATGCCGCCCGAGTCGAAGCTGAGGCAATTCGTGAACGTGGTTTGGCCGAAGCCGACGCTGTTCGCGCCAAATCGCTTGCCGAAGCCGAAGGTCAAAAAGCCTTGGCCGAAGCCTTGGCGGCTCACGCTGGGGTGGCGCAAGAGCTCGAACTTGAGCGGATTCGCATGCATGCCAAAGTTGAAATTGGCGTGGCTCAAGCGAAAGCCATGGGCGAAGCGATGGCTGCGATGGACTTCAAGCTTTATGGCACGCCAGAAACAGCCCAACAAATTCTGCGCATGATCGGTTTGGCCGACGGGGTTGGCAGCTTGATCAATACCGCTCCTGCACCGTTGAAGGAACTTGGCAATCGCTTGATCAGCCGCGTTTTGCCAGCGAATGGCAATGGCGATGCTGAGAAACCAGCCAGCAACGATAATGGCCTGATCTGACGGCTGCGCAGCCTGTATTGCGCGAGGCCGCCCTGATTGCCAGCCACTATCTGAGCGCTGAGGAACTGCAAAGCCTCAGCGTTGGCGCAGCCCTCGAACAGGTTTTGAGCGTGGCCAGCGACGACCAACAACCAGTCTTGCATAAAGTTCAAGGCATGCTCCAATTGATGCCACAATTGGCTGAGCAACCATTGAGCAGCGTGTTGATGTTGGTGCAAAATAGCTAACCTAGTGATGATTGGCGGCTCGTGTTGTTTCAGCACGAGCCGCCAATTGCTGTTTAACAATTGAGTTAACCATGGCGAGCTGCTAGAATCATTGCAATTGGTGGTACGGAAATCGCAGTAGCAGCCGTAGGATTATGTGCTTAGCACTAAAAGGAGTTGTTATGTCGAAGGCATTGACCGACCTGTTTGCCGAAATAACCAACAATTTAGCCGATGAACGCGATTCATTGAATGCACTTGATGGGGTTGGCGATGGCGATGCTGGCGATAATATGCTCAGCAATTTTGAAACAATTACCAATACGCTGCGCCAAAATGAAGGCCAAGGCTCGGTTGATCACGCTTTACGCGCTGCTAGCAAGGCGTTACGCACATCGGGCAAAGGCCCAACCGCGCCCATGTATGCCAACGGTTTGGATCAAGCTGCCAAAGATTTAGCAGGTAAGACCTCGTTTGGGGTCAATGATATTGTGAAATTGCTGGGCGGCTTGCTTGGCGGTGTGCAAAATACACCTGGCGTCAAACAACAAGGCGAGGGCGGGATTCTCGATGGCCTCGTGCCCGGTGTAACAACCTTTATGCAATCGCGCAATAATGGCAAATCGACGCTCGAAGCCCTGATGGATGGCTATAAAGCCTCGCAACGGGGGGCCTATGGCACAAGCCAGCAAGGCTCAGGCTTTGGCCAATTTGGCAATAACGACACCTCAGGCAAAGTCGATCCTGGCGCTGCTGGCGCTAGCTCGTTGCTTGGTAGTTTGCTGCAAACCTTGCTTGCCAATGGCCTCAGCGCAGGTCGTGGCGAGCCATCCAAAACCAGTGGTTTTGAAGAGTTGTTTGGCGGTGGCCAACAACAGCAACAACAGCCACAACAACAACAACAGCCTCAAGGCGGCTATGGTGATCCACTTGGCGGTTTAGGCGATTTGTTTGGTCAATTGTTTGGCGGTGGCGGCTTATTTGGTGGCCAACCGCAGCAACAACAACGCCCAAGCAGCGGTGGCGACGATCCAAAGCCACGTTTGCGTGACCAAGAAGTCATTTAGGTTGCTTGCGGCGCATGAATTGATTTCATGCGCCGCAGCTCTTTTAGGCAGCTGAATGACCTAATTCGCTGGGTTCACCATGCTGCGCCATAGTTGCGGCAGCATCACGATCGCGAATAAACAGTGCGACACATGCTGAAATTAGTGCCAAGACTGCCGCTGCCATAAACGCATACTGATAGCTTTGGGCATTTTGATTGATTGTTGTGCCACTATGATTGAGCGCCAAAACGCTGCCCAAAATTGCCACGCCCAAGGCCGAGCCAAGCTGTTGTTGCATGTTGAAAATTGCCGATGCTTGGCCAGTTGAGGCATGTGGAATTTGGGCAAACACCGCCGCCTCGATTGGCAAAAACAGATACGCCATGCCCACGCCGGTGCCAAACATTAAGGCTCGTACCGACCACAAATTGGTCTCAGCATCAATCGTGCTCATCAAGCCGATCATCACCGCAACCCCTAAAACGCCACCAAAGGTCAAGCGTCGTGGGCCAACTTTGGGGTAAAGCCGGGCCACAATTTGGCTCGATAAGACGACTCCGATTGCTTCGGGCGAAGTGGTCAAGCCCGATTCGAGCGCGCTCGCACCAACGACATTTTGCAGAAATTGCGGCATCAAAAAGAGAATCCCAGTAAATGCCGCCGAGCCGAAAATTGCCACCAAATTGCTCACGCGAAACAGCGGAATCGAAAATAGCCGCAGATCAAGCATTGGTTTGGCTTTGGCTAATTCGACGAATACCAGCGCCGCAAGACTGGCAAGCCCAATCGCTGCGCTGATTAGAATGAGCGGCGAACCCCAGCCTTTGCTGGCACCTTCGGTTAATGTATAGAGCAACGCCGCAAAGCCTGCGCCGGCCAAAATAAACCCAAGCCAATCGAATGCGCCAACTTGCTCTTGTTCAGGTGTTTGCAACCAAAACACGCCAAAAATTAGCGCGGCTAAGCCAATTGGGCCGTTGACGAAAAAGACCCAATGCCATGACAGACGATCGACTAAATATCCACCCAGCACTGGGCCAACCGCAGGCGCAATCACGGTCGGAATAATTAGAATGCGCGAAACTTGGATGCGTTGGTGTGGTGGAAAAGTACGAAAAAGCATGGTCGTGCCAACCGGCATCAATGCGCCAGCAGCAATCCCTTGGGCAGCGCGGGTTAGCATCAATTGCTCAATATTTTGGGCCAAGCCACAGGCCATTGAGGCCAACGTAAAGAGGCCGAGCGAACTCAAAAAGACCCATTTGGTGTTCCAACGATCGCCCAACCAACCAGAAGCCGGAATCACCACTGCAATACAAATTAAGTAGATCACAACAATCGCATTAATTGCGCTGCTGCTGGCCGTAAAATCTTGTTGGATGGTTGCTAAGGCGACGTTGATAATCGTGCCATCCATAATGCTCATAAACAAAGCCGCCACGAAGACGACACAAACTGCAATTTTTTGATCGATGACGATCCGTTTCATGAAGACCTCGTGCTTGAGTGCTAACCGATTGCTGGCTAACAATTGCTAGAATGGAGCCATCGCTCTATTGTACTGATTGTGTTGGGTTGAAAAAATGGAAAAAATTTTGGGCGCGCATATCATTTTTTGCAGCTTTGCTCACGATAGCGCCGGGGCGAAATCCCAAGTTCTTGCTTAAAAAATTTGCTGAAATGAAACGGATCATGAAAGCCAAGGCTGAGCGCAAGTTGCTGAATTGGCATGGTGGTAAATTGCAGATAGCGCTGGGCTTCGAGCAAAACGCGCTTGAGAATCAGCCTTTTCGGCGGTTGGCCGCTGTGTTGGCCAATAATTTGGGCCAATTGGCTTTTGCTCAGATGAAGTTGTTCGGCGTAATAGTGGATATCGTGGTGTTGCTGAAACGCTTGTTCAAGCAAACCCAAAAATTGACGATAGATTAAATAATTTGGTGCTTGAGGTTGTTGATGCGCGGCTTGATTCAGGCGTTGACTTTGCCAAAGCAAGGTCAAGAGCAAGTGTCGCAAACTATGATACTTAGCCAAACAATCCTCACGTTGATATTCCTGCGCCAACAAGCTAAACAAACTATCGATAATTTGACTATCGGGAGCGCTCAGTTGGAGCGCACCATTGGCACTAAATAGCGGCTGTTGCTCATGCGGTTGGGCTTGCAGAAACGCTTGATCATAGCGCAAATAATAGCCATCAAGCTGCTCAGCTTGTTCAAACACATGCACCTGGCCCTGGGCAACCAAGGCTAAAGTGTGGGCTTGCAACGGATACGATTGTTGATCCAGCCGATGGCGACCAGTGCCATCTTTAATCCATAAAAGCTCATGAAAGCTATGGCGATGGGGCAAATTGACCACATTTGGTAGTTGCTGTGGCTCAAGTTTGGCGATGAAAATTGGTGCCCATGCACTAGGTTCAAGCTGAATATGCGCAATTTGATATGTATTTGACATAGCTTAGTGAACAGCCACCACGACCAAGGTAATATCATCGTGTGGCTCGATGTTGAGGCTGTAGCTACGAATCGCCGCCAAAATCGTTTGGATAATTTCTTGGGGATGATTGCTGTTAATTGTTTTGACCAGATTAATCAGGTTTTCAAAACCCCACATTTCGCCATTGACGTTTTGAGCTTCAACCACGCCATCAGTATAAAAAACCAACAAATCGCCCGATTGGAGGCTAATATTTTCTTGAACATGAGGCATTTGCGGCCCCATACCAAGCGGCAAACTACCCTTAATTTCGAGAAACTCAACCTCGTGCTGGCGACGACGCAATGGCGCTAATTGACCAGCATTGGCTAAAAGCATATTGCTGGTTTGCGGATTGAACAAGGCTACTTGCAAGGCTACAAAGTTATTGGTTTGGCGCTTGGTGCGTAGCCAACGATCAAGCTCGCTGAGCACGGCGGCTGGCTCTTCGTGATCATAAATCTCTGATTGTAAAACGCCAAGCGTAATGCCCATGAGCATGGCTGCACTGACGCTTTTGCCCGTCACATCGCCAACGCTGATACACAAACGGCCATCGGCGGTTAAATCGTAGCTCAGCAAATCGCCGCCAACTTCGTGGGCAGGAAAACAACCGCCAGCAATTGCTAAACCATTAATTTCTGGCGCATGATCGGGCAGCAAACCTTCTTGGATCATACGGGCAAGCCGGAGTTCTTCGGAGAGTGCGGCATTTTTGCGCAGGGCTTGACGACCTTTTTCTAAGTCGTTCAGGACTCGTTCGGCGGTATAAAACAAGGCGGTAGTGCTTGCTGAGAGCAACGAACCTAAAATGCTCCAAAAAATAATGAAGTTAAGCCGTTCGTGGGCAGCAATGAAAAAGAGGCCAAAAATAACTGCATAGATGATTGTGGCAATCAACCCGCCAATAAAGACTGCCAGCGACCAAGCCCGAATCGGCGACCAGTTGCGAGCTTGGGCAATTGGCATTGTCCAGCGCAACAAAAAAAAGACCAGTGATGGCGCTGCTAGACCAATCGAATAGCTAGAGCCAAAGGTCATAAGCACATTTTCGACGCTTAGCCCAGAGGTTGCCACTGGAATCAGGATGATAAATCCTAAAACGGTTGAGAGCAGCATCGACCAGCGTAAGAGGCGACGAAACGGCATTGGTGTGTAGTTATGGCTGGTTCTGACGGATTGCATGGATTCCTCAGGCCAATCAAGCTTCAACGGTGGCAAATGTGCTGGTTGCATTATACGGCACAATCCTATGCTATTATAGGCTATCTAGCTATGAGATCGTTCTCAATTGTGGACTAAAGCAGCATTGATGGCATAGCACTGTAGCAGCAGCCTTAGTCTGCATCAACATCCTTAATTTACGCCTGTGTACTGAGACCGATTCCAATGAAGTGAATCATGGAGGCAGCAATGAGCGCTGACCACAGCCGTACCGTGATTGGTATTCGTTCAACGAGGAGCTTTTGGGCACGTGGAGTGTTTGCATTCTGGCTGATTATCGCCTTAGGATGTCAACAAGCGATTGTGCCAGCAACCTCACAGATTCATGCCCAACCCCCGCAAACTGTCGGTAATTTGCTACAAAACGGTGATTTTAGCGCTGGTCTCGCGCCATGGTGGGCGACCAGTAGCGTTGCTGCTGATGCTGCAAGTGGAGCCTTGGTTGCAACAATCAACAATGCTGGTAGCAATCCATGGGATGCGATTGTGGGCCAAAATGGGGTTAATCTTCAAGCGGGCCAAACCTACACCGTGACGTTTCGGATTCGCGCCTCGACCACTGGCACTGCGGTGGTCAAACTCCAAAAAGAAGCTTCCCCCTACACCAGCTATTTCAGCCAAGATGTAGCCTTGACCACCAGTGATCAAACCCATCAATTTGTATTTACTTCTGGCTTTGATGATGCTGGAGCAGCCTTTCAATTTCAGATGGGCGGCCAAGGTAATAATGTGCTGACGATTGACGATGTGCAAGTGTTGGGCGAAACTGGCCCAGCTGAGCCATCGAGCAATTTGGTACAAAATGGTAATTTTGTTGGCGGAATTGAGCCATGGTGGACGAGTGGCGATTTGAGCATCACCACCACTGATGGCGCGTGTTTGACGATTAATGCTGCTGGCACAAATCCTTGGGATGTGCAGCTTGGCCAACATAATATTTCGCTACAAGCTGGTTCGAGCTATCAACTGAAATTTGCCGCTAAATCGACGACTCCTGTGACGTTACCAGTGCGCTTGCAACAAAATGCCGAGCCATACACTGGCTATTTTGCAACTGATCCGGTGCTGAATGCAGCATGGACAGAGTTTGTCTTCAATTTCACCTCGGCATATAGCGATGCAGCCTCGTTGTTGTTTCAAATCGGCGGATTAGGAACCCCGACGATCTGTATTAATCATGTGAGTTTAGAAATGTTAGAAACAGGAATTCGGGTTAATCAAGCGAGCTATTTGCCCACGATGAGCAAAATTGCGAGTTTGGTACATCCTGCAACTGAGCCATTGGCTTGGCAATTACATAATGCTGCTGATACAGTGGTATCGAGTGGCCAAACGACGGTTTATGGCGAAGAAGCCGCTTCGGCTGAACATCTGCATTTGATCGATTTTTCGAGCTATCAAACGGTGGGTGAAGGCTATTATTTGAGCATTGGCAGCGAAACCAGCTATGCTTTTGCCATTGAGGCTGGCTTATACTCGCGGCTGAAATACGATGCTTTGGCCTATTTCTACCATAACCGCAGCGGCATTGCGATTACCATGCCGTATGCTGGCGAGCAACAATGGACGCGTCCTGCTGGGCATATCGGGGTTGCGCCCAATCAAGGCGATACATCGGTGACCTGCTTTACTGGCACCGACAACCAAGGCCAAACATGGCCAGGCTGCGATTATCAGCTTGATGTTTCCAAGGGTTGGTACGATGCTGGCGACCATGGCAAATATGTGGTCAACAGTGGCATTTCGGTCTGGACCTTGCTGAATCAATATGAACGGGCGCAGCAACGTGGCGCAGCGAGCCTTGCCCAATTTGCCGATGGCTCGATGAATATACCCGAAAATAACAATGGCGTGCCCGATTTGTTGGATGAAGTGCGCTGGAATATGGAATTTATGCTGGGAATGCAAATTCCTACAACGGCGCCAGTTTCCAAAACCGGCATGGTGCACCATAAAGTCCACGATGCCCACTGGACAGGTTTGCCAATGGCTCCACATGACGATTCCCAAATGCGCTATTTGTATCCACCAAGCACCGCAGCAACCTTGAATTTGGCCGCTACCGCAGCCCAATGTTCGCGGATTTGGCGCGGGATTGACGAGGCGTTTGCTGATCGCTGTTTGGTGGCCGCCGAACGAGCTTGGCAAGCAGCGCTAGCCTATCCCAACGAAATCGCCAGCGATCACTTTGATGGCGGTGGTGGCTATGGCGATAGCAACTTGAACGACGAATGGTATTGGGCCGCCGCCGAATTGTATGTAACCACTGGCTCGGCAACCTATCGCGATGCAATTGCAGACTCGCAATATTATTTGAAGCTTGATGTTGGTGGCGGTAGCGCCATGAACTGGGGCAGCGTGGCCAGCCTTGGCACATTGTCGCTGGCCTTGGTTCCCAACAATTTGAGCACGACTGAGCGTCAAGCAGCGCGGGCTGCGGTGATTGCGGCGGCTGACCAATTTGTGGCGGCTCAACAATCCAGCGGCTATGGTATTCCCTACAATCCAGGCAGCCAGTATCCGTGGGGTTCCAACTCGTCAATTCTGAATAATATGATTGTAATTGGTTTGGCTGGCGATTTCACTGGCGAAGCGAGCTATGCCGATGCGATTAGCCAAGGCATGGATTATTTGCTGGGGCGCAATCCGCTCAATCGCTCGTATATTTCGGGCTATGGTGCTGTTTCGCTGACCAATCCACATCATCGTTTCTGGGCCAAACAGCTTGATCCAAGCTATCCTGGCACACCGCCGGGTGTGGTGGCAGGTGGCCCGAATTCGGGCATTCAAGACCCGTATGCCCAAGCCGAATTAACTGGCTGTGCGGCCTTAAAATGTTATGTTGACCATATCGATTCGTGGTCGACTAATGAAGTGACAATTAACTGGAACTCGCCGCTAGCATGGGTTGCGGCTTATCTTGATGATTATGATACTGGCTCGGTGCAGTATTTGCCCTTGATCAACAAATAAGCGGTAAGATCCCCTCACCCCAACCCCTCTCCCGTGCGCGGGCGAGGGGCTTTTGGTTTGGCGGTTTTTTCAGTCACATAGTTGGAATCCAAGAAATTCCCATGCGCGGGCGAGGGGGCGGCTTACAAGGGTAGGATGTTAAGATCCCCTCACCCCAACCCCTCTCCCGTGCGCGGGCGAGGGGCTTTTGGTTTAGTGGCTTGTTCAGTCACATAGTTGGAATCCAAGAAATTCCCATGCGCGGGCGAGGGGCTTTTGGTTTGGTGGCTCCCCCTCGCCCGCGTTCAGTGGGAGAGGGGGTTGGGGGGTGAGGGAACACTTTTTAAGGTTAATCGCGTTGAGCGACGATAAAGATTTGGGTTTCGGGCGTGGCTCCATGACGTGGCACATAATGTTGCAGCCGCGTTTCAAGAATTTGAAAGCCAGCTTTGGTGATCAACGCTTCGAGTTGGGCTTGGGGATAGGCAGTTACAAACACTGGCTGATCGCCGATCACAATTTGAATATAATCGAAATCGCCTTCGACCATTGAGAGCACTAACAACCCAGCAGGCTTGAGCCAATGATGAAATTGTTGCAAGGCATGCTCAATATCATGGCGACGCAGCATTAGCAAGGCAAAAAACGAAACCACTGCATCAAACGCGCCTGGCTCAAAATTAACGTGATTGACGCTATCGAGCACATACTGGCCGTTGGGTACATTTTGGCGCGCCAAATTAAGCATGGCGGCTGAGATTTCGAGGCAGGTTACTTCATGGCCGGCTTTGGCCAGCGTTTGAGCGGTAGGAATGCCCGTACCACAGCCTGAATCAAGCACCTTTGAATTTGGTTCTAATAAATCGGCCAGCCATTGACTGAGATCTTGTTGATCTTTGTTGTTGCCGAACATCAGCTCATAATCGGCCCCAATCGCATTAAACACGGCGGCTTGTTGCTGAACATCATCCGACCACGGTTGCATAATTCTCTCCTTAAACCAAGCCGGTTGGCGGCGTGTTATCTTCGTGAGGCTTTGGTTGCTGTTGTGAACGCTTCACTGGACGATTAAAGAACCGGTTCAAGAGTGGTGAGGCAAAATTGCCAACCCGCACCAGCCATGAGCTTTGGGCATCGGCGGTGATGATAAAACGGCGCTTGAGAATCCCTTGGACAATCGCTTGGGCAATCCGATCTGTATTCAGTGGCGGTTGATTGCTTAGGTTGCTCGCGCCATTGGGATTGCTGGCTGGCTCAAGGCTGGTTTGAATTGCACTTGGATAGACAACGCTGGTAGTGATGTTGTAGGCTTTGAGTTCTTGGCGCAAGACTTCCATCAAGCCACGAATGGCAAATTTGCTAGGCGTATAGGCACTATAGCCAAATGCTCCCGCTAACCCTGCGACCGATGAGATAGCGACAATTGAGCCAACCCGCCGACTTTGCATATGCGGCACAACTGCGCGAATCGCATGCAACGTACCAAAATAATTCAGATCCATCAAATCGCGAAAAACCTGATCATCAAGTTGTTGGAAGGCTCCGGCTTGGACTGCGCCAGCAGCAGCGATCAGCACATCACAAGGGCCAGCCCGTTGAATCAGATCGGCGATGGCTTGACTGATATCATTGCGTACTCGCACATCAGCGGTGGCAATTTCGATCCGCTGCCCAGCCCGATTAACCAAGGGCTTCAGGCGTTCGGCGGCCTCGACTAACCGAATGCGATTGCGAGCGATCAACGAAACCGAGGCTCCGCGGAGCAACATTCGTTGCGCTGTGGCAAAGCCAATCCCGCTGGAGCCGCCAGTGATGATCACATGTTCATTTCAGGAGACGCACGATCAAATTTCCTCAAACAGGTTGGTTGGCGTTTGCAAGCCGTTTAATCACCACTAAAGTAAGGTCATCGAAGGCTGGTAAATCGCCAGTATGGGCCGCGAGGCGGCTACTAATGGCATGCAACATGGTTGCTGCATCAGCATGAGCAGTCTGATGAATTGTTTCCATCAGCCGTGGCACGCCCCACTCATCCATTGTACTATCAACTGCCTCGGTTACGCCATCGGTATAACAGACTAAAACGTCGCCTAATTCAATAATCGTTTCAGCTTCGCCCAAAACCGCGTCATCAATCACACCCAAGGCAATGCCGGGCGTGCGTAACTGTTCAATTTGGCCAGTTGCAGCCCGATAGAGCAAGGGCGGGTTATGGCCAGCGCAGGTATAGCGCAAACGCCCCGTGACTGGATTGATGATGCCATAGAACAGGGTGACAAACATATACGATTGGCTATCGCGCATAATCCAGCGATTGGCGCGTTCGATGGCCTGCGATGGTGGCGAGCCGTCGAGCGCCGCGCCACGCACCAACGAGCGTGAAAGCGCCATAAACAAGGCCGCTGGCACACCTTTATCCGAGACATCGGCAATCACAAAGCCCATTTCGCCAGCAGACGGCCCACTGCGAAACTGCCAGAAGTCGTAGAAATCGCCGCCAACTTGGCGCGCCAAATTCCAATGTGCCCCGCTATCCCAGCCTTCAAGCTGTGGCAAGCGCGCTGGCAAGAGGCTAATTTGAATTTCGCGGGCAACGCTAATTTCTTGCTCGATATGTTGACGAGCGGCCTCAATTTGGGCAAATAGAGCGCTTTCAATCGCCGCAGCAGCTTGGCCAGCAATTCCAGCGGCAATCGTAATTTGGCGTGGTAGCCAGGTTTCATCGTGGCCACATTGCTCCAGCAACAGCACGCCTAGAGTTGCACCGCGTGAGTTGAGCGGTTGGGCCAAGACTGCGCCATAGCTGGTATAGGGCACCAAGCCTGCGCTCGAAAGTTGCTCGAGATCGACCAACTCGGCAGCAAACGATTCGCCTTCGAAGCGCATGCGCACCAGCCATGGCACTTGCTCATCGGTCGCGCTCGCGCCAATCGATTGCCGTTGTTCGTTAGTCAAGCCCCAGCCTTCGGCTAAAATCCAGCGGTTGCTTTCACGCTGCCAAAGCAGACATAACGCTCGTTCGCAGCCAACTAATAAAGCAGGCAAGCGCACGCTGAGATACAGCATCTCGCTGATATCGCTAACCCAAGCAAAATTTTCTGCCGATTGCAACAGCGCATTCAGCACCCAAGCTTCCTCTTGTTGCGATTGAAAAACCGAGGCACTATCGATCGCGATCGCAATCTGATCGGCAAGGGTTTGTACTACGAAGAAATCATTTTCATCAAACGCATCGTAGCGTTCGCTTTGCACATCCAAAACGCCGAGCAATTGCTGACCAACCCGCATGGGTACTGCCAACTCCGAGGCAATCCCTGGTTGGTCAGGTAAGAAGCGTGGTTCCTCGCGCACATCATTGACCAACATTGGCTCGCCACTGACTGCAACATGGCCAACAATCCCCAAGCCAAGCGGCAGGCGTTTGCCTTGGCGCTGCCAAAATGGGCTATCGCTGGCGGTGCTAGCGCGAAAAAAGAGCTGCTGATGGAGTTCATCAAAAGTAAACAGGTGAACTTGTGAATAACCAAAACTCACCCGAATCCGATGGACAACCGAGGGCAACAAGCGATCCAAATCCAGAATTGCCGTAACTTGACGGCTAACTTCGCCAATCGTAGCCAGTTGGGCTGCACGCCGGCGAGCTGCTGAATAGGCCCGAGCTTTATCAATTGCAACAGCGGCTTGGTCGGCAATCAGCGAGAGCAAGCGCAAATCGTCGGTATCAAATGCCCGTGGTTCGCTGCTTTGAATCGAAATTGTGCCTAAAACCTCATCGCCAGTCATCAAGGGAATATAAACCCCAGAACGTGGCGGATGTTCGGCTTGATAGGTTGGTTGAGCAGGCAAGCGATCCATTTCGGTGGCGAAATCTTCGACTAACAATGAACGACCTGTGCGTCGAATCCAACTAACAATCCCACGATCGTTGGGCAATTCGACTCGCAATGGTGGCTCGTGATGGCCATCTTGCACCCGCACTTTGAGTTCAAAGAAACGGCCTTCAAACAAGCCCAAGCGAAAATTGCTGGTATCAACAACCTTGCTCGTTTCGCCATACACCAATTGACAGAGCGACTCAACATCTAATTCAGCGCGAATAATTGCCCGGCTGATGGCATTAATTTGGCCAAGTTCAGCGACCGTGCGCCGTTGCAAGCCTAATGATCGGCTGGCTCGTTGCACCATCCAGGCACTACCAACCAAACCTGCTGCCGAGATTGCCACCAAGTTAAAGGGGAAATCTTGGGCAATTTGGGCGCCGATTGCCGCCAAAGGCAAGGGCAAAACTTCAATCGAAAAAATATTAGGCGCGCTGACCTGCCAAGTGCCCATGGTAATTTGCTTGCCATCCCAAAGTAAGGCAAACAGCAGGCGTGCGCCTTGAACCACCACGATATAGCTAAGAATCAGCAGAGTGAGCTTTGACCAAAGCCCCAAATTGTTGCTAAACGGCAGAGCGATGGCGATGCCTAAGCTGCGTGCGCCGCCTTCAAGTGCGCGGCGTGCCCACTCTTCATAGCGTGAGCGGGCCAAACGCCCAACCCGAATACACAAGCCAGAGGCCGCCGCTAAAACCAAGGTTGTGCTCGAGGTACTAATCAAGGCGACTGCCAACAACACGACCCCAGAGAGGCTGAGCGGCTGATTCGAACGATCACGCACGGCCAAGCCATCGAGCAAAAGCAACAATGCGCCAGCAACTGGCAAAGTCGCCGAGTTGAAGGTGGGCAAGCCATACCAAATAATGTTGGCGCTACCCAACACAAAGAGCATGGCAGCCCAACCGAGGGCCACCATGCGGTGTTTTGAGATGCGAGTTCTACGATCAAAGCTGGGTAACATGCACCTTACTCAACATCTGCCAACGCTGCAAGCGCTTCATCACGAGTGCGGTGAATGGTAAAGATCTGGGTGAATCCTGTCAAGGTAAAGACTTCTGCCACCGCTGGTTGCAATGAGCACAAGCGTAGTTCGCCATTGGAGCCTTTTAGCTCGCGAGCCAATAACAGCAAAATCCGTAGGCCGCTGCTGCTCAAAAAAGTTACGCCCGTCAGATCAAGCAAGATGCGCCGCCCGCCAGTTTCGGCGGCTTCATGGACAATCGTCGCTAAGGCAGGTGCTGCCGTTGCATCAATCCGGCCTTGAACTGGCACAACCCGCACATCTTCGGGCAGTCGTGTCCCAACGATTTTACTCATGTGTAACTCGTTTTCACCAGTTTCAGGATTGTAATTGAATTGCACATCATCCATCATCCGGCCCATCAAATACATTCCGAGGCCGCCGGCCTCGCGGGTGTCGATTGATGAGGTAAGATCTGGAGGAGGAACAGTTTCAGGATCAAAAGGAACCCCGCGATCAAACAGTCGTACAACAAAACGGCTGCCATCGCGTCCGCAGACCAAGCGAACATCACCAGGATGTTCAGCAGCGTAGGCGTGTTGGATGATATTGGTGGCTGCTTCATCAACAGCCAATTCAATTTCCCACGCCGTATGTTCGTTAAGCCCAGCATCGAGTGCTGCCTGATAGGCAAACTTACACAGGGCACTGAGCGAATCGAGTACCCCTGGCAGTTTAAGTTCAGCGGTTTGCGCCATATCGTCTCACCGAAATTCGTCTAGAAGCTTCCAACAGCTTCCACCAAGTCGTCATAAATTTGGAACAATGGCGTGAAGCCAGTTAGATCGAATACTTCGCGAATCCGTTGGGGCAGATTGGCGATCCGCACATCACCGCGTTCGAGTTCGCTCAATTTCCATTCGCGAGCTTTTTTGCGTGCTTCAATCAACACCCGTAAACCAGGGCTGCTGATATACTCTAAATTCTCAAGATCGAGGACAATCCGATGGCGGTTTTCCTCAAAAATTTGGTTGATTTTATCGTTCAGCGCGTCTTTGGTCTCTGCGGCCAAGCGCCCTGTGACGGTAATAACATCAACACGATTATAGGCTTTATGGCTAATATCCATGTATTCCTCCTGCCACCATTGTAAGCGGGTTACATTTTGGCGAATCTGCGGCTTATTATAGCACAGCGTTATTAATTTCTTCGGGAACTTTTGGCCGAGTTTTTACGTTCTTGCCCCATAACGACTAAATTTTTGGAGGATTCTCATGCGCCGCACACTAACGATATTTGCTCTCTTAACGGTTTTGGCTGGCTGTGGTGGTGCGACCACGCCAACCGCAGTGCCGACGAATGTACCAACGGTTGATGTTTCGCAGCCTGGGGCCGCTGGTTTGGCTGGCTCACGCTGGAATGTCTTGCAAATCAATGGCCAACCCATTAAAGGCTCACAAGCCTTGCCCCTAAACTTTGAAGCCGATGGCCGCGCTTCTGGCCATAGCGGTTGTAATGGCTACTCAGGCGAGGCTAGAGCCAATGGTGAGCAGTTGACGCTTGGGCCATTAATGTCAACCAAAATGGCTTGTGCTGAAAATGAATTGCAACAACAAGAAACCACGCTGTTCCAAGCGCTCGAAAAAGTCACTAGCTATCGAATTGCTGGCGATAAATTGAGCTTGCTTGACGCAAGTGGCACGGTTTTGGTCGAATTGGTGCAACAAGCCTAATTAAACCAATTGTGTAGTATGTCCCTCATCCCAACCCCTCACCCGTGCGCGGGCGAGGGGCTTTTGATCCCCTGAATCTCCTAAGATTTGCGCAGTTGATCGCTATCGTGCTGTAGCAGCCAAACAGGGCTGCTTCATAAGAGTCTCTCTATCCGCACCGAGCCGCTAGGCAATTAGTTACCAACATACAAACTAGTCAGCGTAAAGAGAAATAAAACCCCAGCAATGTAGCTATTGACATTAAAAAAGGCAATATCGATTTTGGAAAGATCGCGCGGGTTGATTAAGCTATGTTCGTAAACCAACAAACCTGCGGCAGCAGCAACCCCAACATAAAACGGCCAACTTAGGCTTAACGCAACCCCAACCGCCAGCAGTAATCCAATCATGGCCACATGGCAAATTTTGGCAACCAACAACGAAGTAGCAATGCTAAAGCGGGCTGGCAACGAGTGTAAGCCTTCCTTGCGATCAAAATCAACATCTTGGCAGGCATAAATCAGATCAAAGCCCGCAATCCAAATGCCGACTGCCGCAGCCAGCAAAATCATCGCAGGCCGAAAATTGGGGTCAACCGCCAGCCAACCACCAGCTGGCGCAATCGCATCGGTAAAGCCTAAACCAAAGTGACACAACCAGGTAAAACGCTTCAGATACGAATAGCCGGTCAGCGCTACAACAGCAATTGGCGAGAGGATTAAACACAGTGGATTCAACAAACCAGCAGCAATAACCAAAACTGCCAGCGAAACCAAGCCAACAATCAAGACCGATTTGGCCGAAAGCGTGCCAGCAGGAATTGGCCGAATGCTCGTGCGCGGATTGAGCGCATCAAAATGCCGATCAAGGTAGCGATTAAACGACATCGCCGCAGTGCGTGCTGCTACCATGGCCACGGTTACCAAGATCAGCGGTTGCCAACCAGGAAATTGTTTATTGGCTAAAAAGAGCCAAATAGGCGAAGGGCAGGGCAAAAACTGTGTGTTCAACTTTAATATTGATCGCGGTTTGGTGCAGGGTCTGGCGTAAACTTGTCATGCTGCGTTTCCTATAGTCGCTAAAATAAGAATCTCTCTGCATTATATAGCAGTCGCATGGCGCTGGTAATCCTACTTTGAGCTAGCTATTTGGGCTATTTTGCCAATTAATTCAGCTTTGACTTTTATGCCAGCATTCCCTACAATGTGCCTTGTATCACAAACTGTTGGCAGTGCTGCCTGAGCTAGACGACCACCTCGTGTTCGACGTTGAATACGCTTGGATAGAGGCTTTTTTTGTTTGCGCCGAGGAGTGTACAAATGACGGTCTACAACTTCAATGCCGGTCCTGCGATTTTGCCACCCAGTGTTTTGAGCCAAGCCCAAGAAGAACTTCGCGATTTTGCAGGCACTGGAATTTCGGTGATGGAAACCAGCCACCGCTCAAAAGAATTCGAAGCGGTCAATAATGAAGTCGAAGCCCGTTTCAAGGCCTTGCTTGGGATCGAAAGTGGCTATCGGGTCTTGCTGCTGCAAGGCGGAGCTAGCACCCAATTTGCCATGATTCCCTTAAATTTCTTGCACGCCGATACGGTTGCCGACTATATTGTGACTGGCACATGGGCCGAAAAGGCTCGCGATGAAGCCCAAAAAATCGGCAAGGTGCATATTGCCGCCACCACCGAAGCCGAAAATCATAACCGGATTCCAACCCAAGCTGAGCTTCAATTTAGCGAAAACCCTGCTTATGTCCACTTGACCACCAATAACACGATTTATGGCACCCAATGGCAAACCATCCCTGAAACCAACGGCGTACCGATTGTCGCCGATATGAGCAGCGACATCTTCTCGCGGCCTTTCGATGCCAGCAAATTTGGCTTGGTCTACGCTGGAGCGCAGAAAAACCTCGGGCCTTCGGGCGTAACCGTGGTGTTAATTCGCGAAGACTGGCTGGATAAAGGCGCCAAGCATGTTCCCACCATGTTGCGCTATAGCACCCACGCCAAAAACAACTCGCTCTACAACACGCCACCAACCTTCGGGGTTTATATGCTCAACCTCGTTTTAGCCTGGATTGAAGAGCAAGGTGGCTTGGCAGGTATGGCCAAATACAACACTCGCAAGGCCAACATTGTCTATAATGCGATCGATAATTCGGCTGGTTTCTATCGTGGCCATGCTGCTGCTGATAGCCGCTCGCAAATGAATGTCACCTTCAATCTCCCCAACCAAGAGCTTGAAAAACAATTCTTGGCTGAAGCCAAAGCCCAAGGCATGATCGGCTTGCCCGGCCATCGCTCGATTGGTGGAGTTCGCGCCTCAATCTATAATGCCATGAGCATCGAAGGGGTCGAAGCCCTCGCCAGCTTTATGGTTCACTTTGCGGCCAAACAAGGTTAATTAAATCAAGCCCTCAGTTACTGCATGGTAAGTCAGTAGCTGAGGGCTTTTTGATCTACGAAGCACACGAAGCACACGACAGGGCAATAGGCTTTGGGCTATTGGCTCTAGCCATGGATGCAATTTTGTCTTGCTCGTTGGTCTCTTTTTTGCTATAGTGGCGGGTAATTCTAAAAAATTGATTAATTGAGGCAGGTATATGCGTTCATTTGTGGTCTATGTATTGCTAATACTACTGGCAGCATGTGGTCAGCCCGACCAAGTTGCTACAACCCAGCCAACCTTGGGCTTAATTCTCAGCAATCCAACCGCCACAGTATTAGCAATAAGCCCAAGTGCAACTGCCGTCAGCGGGGCGATCTATGCGACCGAACCAGCAGTTGGGATCACACCAAGTATTGTAGCCGACGATTGGCAAAGCCAATATCGAGCTTGGATTAATGAAGCGCGCCAAACCCATCCCTATAGCGAGAGCAGTGAAATAATGTGGAATGTGATGATCTGCGAATCAAGTGGCAATCCCACAATTCAAGGCCCAGGCGAGCTCATTGGGCTGTTTCAATATCAGCCAAGCACCTGGGCCGGTACGTGGAATCCCTATCGTGATCAACCAATAACCGATGCTCGCGCGCAAATTTTTGCCACAGCTAAGGCTTGGCAAGACGGCAACCAACAATGGTGGGGTGTCTGTCTTTAGTTGCGCATCAGGGTTTCAATTGTATCGAACAAAATATCTAAGGTAAATGGCTTAAACAAAAATTGCCCATACAGTTGGGTTTGATCGCGGCAATCAACAGCACTCATAAAGACAAATGATGGTGATGTAGTGCCAAATTCGCGTTGCACCAATTCAGCCATTTTGATCCCATCCATAAACGGCATCATCACATCGGTTAGCACCAACGCTGGCTGAATTCGTTGGGCCAATTCGAGACCACGGCGGCCATCATAGGCCACCTCAACCGAGTAACCTTCATCTCGCAGGGCATCGGCGATCATGTCTGCGATTGAATCCTCATCATCCACGATCAATATCTGTTTTCCAGCAACCACACAGAAACTCCTTTTATCGCCGTGGGACATTCCAACGCCGATGATCGATGATCATCAGCGCTTGATCCTCGGAACAACTTAATAAAATAGCTAAGCTTGACTATTCAGCAAGATGTAGACCAGTAAGCGCTTACCCCAGCGTAATTGATTCAATCGGTAAGCTTAGGGTAAAGCAACTGCCATGGCCTAAGCCTTCCGATTCAACCAGAATGCTGCCACCATGAGCACGCACCACCGCGCGAACCGTATAGAGTCCAAGACCTGTGCCACCAATCCGTTGGGTATGACGGCCCCGGGTGAAGCGCTCAAAAATCCGATCAAGATCTTGCGGATCGATCCCTAGCCCTGAATCGCGAATTTTAAGCACGACTTGTTGTTGGGCTAAATCCAAATGCACATCAACGACGGTCTCATCAGCGCTATATTTCAAGGCATTATCGAGCAAATTCCAAATGACCCGCTCCATCCAAATTTGGTCAACTCGCACCAGCGGCGCAGCATTGAGGTTCAGCGTAATCCGCGGATTAGCTAAACCACCATTGATTGTACTGACTAATTGGCTTACCAGCTCGCCAAAATCCAATAGATGGAGGTTAATCAAGGTTTCGCCAGCATTGATTCGGGCTACATCAACCAACAGCGAAAGATAATCGCGCATGCGATCTGATTGGGCAATAATCGATTGTAAGCGATTGATCTCGCGTTCGCTGCGATTTTCGGTTTTGGCGCGGCGCAACAGCAAATCGGCACTGCCACGAATAGTCGTGAGCGGATTTTTCAAATCGTGCACGATAGTAGCAATGGCGTTATCGCGATCACTTTCTTGCAATTTCCAAGCAGTGATATCTTGAAAGACGGCCACAGCGCCGATCAAATTTCCACGATTATCGTGAATTGGCGAGGTATTGGCCAAAATTGGAATTTCGCTGCCATCAGGTCGACGCAAAATCAACTCATGTTTGAGAAACGGCTCGCCAGTGTTGAGCACCCGCGCAATCCCCGAATCGCTCGATGGCAAGCGCGTGCCATCTGGTTTGTATAAGCCAAAATGGGTGTAGCCTTCAACGGGCACCGCATGCAATGGGTGTTGCCACAATTGCTCGGCCTGACGATTGGCCAAAATCAACTGGCCATCAGGCGCTAAACCAACGACCACGCCTTCGGGCAAGACATCGATAATGCTTTGCAGCAACGATTGATGCAGATCACCAAGATTTTCATGCTCATGTGGTTCAACATAGCTGGTACGCAAACGCCCGATCCAGCCTTCTAGCAAGGCCTGAATAATCATCACTTGGGCTGGGCTAAAGTTGTGAGCAGGATTAAATTTGGCCGCATAAAAAGCCTCATAAACAAAAATCAAGGTGGCTTTTTCGACGTTTAATGCCTGCTCAGCACTCATCATCATGCCCTCAGTCTGACCTTTGGTTGGAGTAACACAGTGATATTCAGCGGAAGCGGTGCGACTCCAGATCGTTACGTCAACCTGAAAGGCAGCGCTGAGCGACTGGGACAATGCAACCAACGACTGTGGCGCTTCGGTTGTAATACGGCGCGAAAAGTCTTCAATCATAGCCCATTCGCGACTGGTTATATTCATTCGGCGTTCCTTCCACATAGCGCATGGTTACACGACAAGCGAGGGTTTATTCGGTGGTTGATTTGATTGTGCGCCCGATAATTGCTTCGTAGCGCTGAGCAAGGGCGGTGTAATCTGAGCGCGGGTCAAGCGCTTTTTGGGCGACCCACATTTGTTGAGCCAGCCCACCAGCCCATAATGGCACGCCGCTCGCGCGAGCAGTATCCATCACAGCGTTTAAATCTTTGGCCAATAATTCTGCCGCAAACCCTTTATTGTAGTCGCCGCTGAAGATTGTTTCAGGCAGCCAACGCTCTAAAAGATAATTCGAGGCGGTAGCGTTCAACAAGACATTGCGAATGGTTTCGGCTTCAACGCCATTGGCCACGCCAAATGCCAAGGCTTCAATGTTGGCCATAGCAATAATACTGATGGCGAGATTATTGCATAGCTTCACGACCGAGCCAGATCCGCTTGCGCCAATGTAGCTGACTGCGCCGCCAAGCACGTCCAACACTGCTTGACAGCGTTCAAAGGTGCTGGGTTCACCGCCAACCATAATTGCCAACTCGCCAGTTTTAGCACGGGCTGGGCCACCACTAACTGGAGCATCGAGCATGGCTATTTGGCGTTCGGCAAGTTTGGCTGCAATTGCTCGGCTGGCCGTAGGCGCAATTGTACTCATATCAATACAGATGCTGCCTGCTGCCATCGCTAATGCAGCACCATTCGTGCCAAGCAATGCCGCCTCAACTTGCGGCGCATCGGGCACCATGGTAATGACGATATCGCTATTTGCGCCCAAGGTTTGGTAGTTATCGGCAATTGTTGCGCCTTGCTGGGCCAGTTGCTCAGCTGCTTCGCGGCGCTGATACACGCCAACAGTTAATTGATAGCCTGCTTGGAGCAAATTCGCCGCCATCGGCGCACCCATCGCGCCCAGGCCAATCAGGCCAATTCGTGGTTTTTGCATTATTGTTTCCTTGCTAGAAAATCCAAGTTTAGGCTTCCGGCCAACCTGGCTCAGTAATCGCCATATCCAGCGCATCGTTAAAGCGATTGAACATTGCAAAGAGACCAGTTGTAGCGGTTAGTTCGACAATCTCGCCTTCATCGAAATGCTCGCGTAGACTAGCCCATAATTCATCGCTAATTCCTTTGGGATTCAATGTCACTTGTTCGGCGTAGCGCAAAGCCACCCGTTCGCGCTCAGTCCAGCGTGAATCATCGGGTTCTTGCAAGGCATCGATATTGGCTTGCGAAAGCCCAAGGTTGCGCAAAATTGTCGAGTGTGAGGTCAGACAGTAGGCGCATTCGTTTAATTGCGATGTGCGCACCACCACCATCTCTTTCAAACGCAAATCAAGCGTACCAGTGCTCAGCACAGCACTCATCAAATTGCTGGCGGCAATCATCATCTCAGGGCGACGGGCGAAGGTGCGAAACATATTTGGCACATTGCCACGTTTGGCAAAAAAGCCTTCGAAGACTTTGAGCGATTCAGGGTCAACTTCGTTGGGCGCAAGTGGTTTTAATCGGGGCATTACGCTAAACCTCCACTAGGCTGAATTCGACGGGTTGCATGCTACCACAATCGATGAAACTGAGTAATTGCGAGCCATAAGCAAACCCGCCCAATGGTTTGCAGCATTCCCCAGGGCGGGTTTAGTAGATGAATACGTTGAGTTTAGTAGCGTGGCTGGCGGCTACTACGAATAACCCAAACCGTACCAGAGACAATCAGGATCAGGCCACCAATCCCTGCCAGCCAAATCCACAAGGGCACTGCTTGGGTTGCTGCTTGAGCGTTGGGCTGACTGGGGTTGCTCGGAGCCGAAGAACGGGGCTGCTCGCTAAATCGCTCAGCAGGCGCCGTATCGTCGGGCAAGGTTTGGGCTGGCCCTGAGCCTTGGGCTTCAGGCAAGGTGCCGCGCCATTCGCTATCCAAAGTATCAAGGCTGCGATTCAAGACGGTTTGCACCGCCACATCATCGGTTACGCCACTTTTGAATTGGGCAACAAGTTTGGTAATTGCCTCGATGCCATAGGTTGACTCGATATAGCGCACCACACTTTCGCTTTGGGCATACGAAAGCAAGGCTTTTTCAGGGTCGGATGGAAAATTCGAGGCCAAAGCGCGCAATGGAATCAATTCGCCATTTTTTGCCGCCCGTTCAACCCGTTGGCTAAAGCCAGCGTCAGGCGAATCTTGGTTGGCAACTGCAAGCCCTTCATCGAACCAAACCGGCATACCACCATAATTGTTATCGGTAGCTTGATGCAAGACCAAGTGGCTCAATTCATGTGGCACCAAACGACCCAATTCGCTGTCATCGCCAGCATCAATTGCCCCAATGATCAAACCAAGGTCTGGGCGGGCTTGACCGCCAATCCAATCGGCTGAGTTAGGTGGCAAGGCTCCACGCATATCACGGGTATTGCTGTAAATTGAGATCGTCATGGGATCATCGACTGAGCCGCCAATTCGCTGCTCAAGCCGATCGAGGCCACCTAAAGCGCTATCGAGCAAATCTTGGCCCCATTGTTCATTGCCGTCGTACCAACGCACAGTAATGCCACGGGAGCTTTTTTCTTGCCAATTGAAGCGCGTATCTTGATAAAGCACCGATTGCTCAGGTGTTTCGGTAATCGTGCCATCTTCAGCAACCAATTGCCATTTGTAGCGCACGGTTACGCCAACTGGCAAAAATTCGATGCTGGTATCGCGGGTAAAACTGGCCTTAATTGTTGTGCCAGGTTGCCATTTGGCCTCGGCCTCGGTATAGGCTGGCACATCGCCTGGCTGTACGCCCAAGGCATATAAAAACGCTACTTCGCGAATTGGCGAACTTGATTCGGCCTCAAGCTCGAAAACCACGTCTTGACCAAAGCTGCTGGTTGCCTCGTTACGGGAAATTTTGGCTGGCTCAGCTGCCTGAGCCGTGGCCTGAAATCCCAGCACCAGCAAGCATCCCAACATCCACAACACTACTCGTCGCATACAAACCTCGCTTACTCCGCGCCTTCGGTTCTCCAGCGCAAGAAGGCATCGATAAACAGATTAATCTCGCCATCGAGCACCGCTTGGGTATTCGATGTTTCAACATTGGTGCGATGATCTTTGACGCGGCGATCATCGAGCACATAAGAACGAATTTGATTGCCCCAAGCAGCATCGCGATGTTCGCCCTTGAGTTTGGTACGTTCAGCTGCTTGGCGAACCAGTTCGCGCTCCAATAAACGAGCGCGTAACACATTCATGGCGGTTTCTTTATTTTGCAATTGAGAACGTTCGTTTTGACAGGTTACAATAATTTCATCGGGCGTGCCACCACGAAATACCAAGCGCACCGCTGAGTCGGTAGTGTTTACGCCTTGGCCGCCATGGCCACCAGCACGATACACATCGATCCGCAAATCTTCGGGGTTAATTTTAACTTCGGGAGCGTCATCGACCTCGGGCAGCACTTCAACACGCGCAAACGAGGTATGCCGACGATGGTTGGCATCGAAGGGCGAGAGCCGCACGAGCCGATGAATGCCAGCCTCGGCCTTGGCATAGCCATAGGCATACGGGCCGCGCAATTCCAAGGTAGCACTCTTGATGCCAGCTTCTTCGCCATCCATCAAATCAACGATCGTGGTGCGGAAGCCTTGGCTTTCACCCCAACGGCTATACATGCGCAGCAACATCTGGCCCAGTCCTGCGATTCGACCCCGCCAGCGCCCGATTGAATTGAGATAAAGGCATTGGTGCTATCGTATTTTTCGCCCAGCAAAATGCTCAATTCAAGCGTATCAACCGACTTGGCCAAGACACTGACTTCACGCTCAATTTGGCTGAGCGAATCAGGATCGTCGGCTGAAAGTTGTAGCAGATCGCGCAGGGTAGCCAAATCGACGGCCAAACTATCCCACATTTTCAATTCTTCTTGCATGCGGGCGAGGCGTTGCAACAGCGTTTGGGCTTGCTGCGGGTTATCCCACAAGTTTGCGTCTGCCGCCTGTTGCTCTAATTCATGTAATTCGGCTTGTTTGGCAGCCCAGTCAAAGCCGCCCCCTTAGCACGTCAAACCGCGCTTGTAACGAGCTAAGCAGCGCCCGTAGATCAATAAACTCTGTCATGAGGTTCCTCTAGTCGTTAAACAAAAGATCGAGTGGCGTAAGCACTCGATCTCATGATACCCGAAAGCGCTATTTTTGCGAAGGGTTTCGTTAAGCAGTTCAGGGTTGGTATATTAAGCAAAGTTCTATTTCGCCACCCTTCCATCCCTCCACCAGAGAGAAACGCAGAGGGTTTTAATCCCCCTGCACCCCCTAAAGTTCGATTATTGACGGGCAATAAAGCTTGGTTCTAGCAAAACCGCTAAACTCTAGTTCGTGACCCACGGCGCATAAATATGATGAGTTGCAGGGGTCGGCGTAGTATTAGTTGTGGTTGCGGTTGGAGTATTGCTTGGCGTAACACTTGGCTCAACCGTTACCGTCACCGTTGCAGTGATAATTACGGTAATCGTTGCCGTCACTGTTTCGGTTACGGTCGCAGTAATCGTTGCGGTTTCGGTTGCGGTCGCCGTGATCGTCGCGGTAAGTGTCGCGGTTGCCGTCGCCGTCGCGGTTGCCGTTTCAGTTGCGGTCGCGGTTGCGGTTGCAATTTCGGTTGGCGTATTTGTTGGAATTTCAGTTAATGTTACGGTCGCAATCTCGGTTGGCGTGTTGGTTGGAATTTCGGTTATGGTTGCGGTCGCCGTATTGGTTGGCGTATTGGTTGGTGTATTCGTCGCTGTCGCGGTTGCGGTCGCCGTATTGGTTGGCGTGTTGGTTGGCACAGCCGTGTTGGTATTGGTTGGAATCGCAGTCGCAGTCGCATTGCTATCAACAATGTTAATCACCACTTGATATGGCGTACCTTGAGTGCCAGTTCCGCCCGAAGCCGTAAAGGTTGCGGCTTTGATCACGTGGGTTCCATGGCTCAAGGCTGGATTCATGGGCAAGAAATCGAGGCCATTATTTTGATCGCCAGCGATTGAATAAGGCCGGCCACTTTCAGTCCGATAGATGGCGTTATCAATCCAGAAGCGCACGCTGCCGATGCCAGTTGCAGGGAAGGTTGGGGCCACAATGCTAATATTACGGGTTCCCAAGGTAGCATAATTAATTGTCACACCATTAGGAATTGGGTCGTACAGAACCTGATCGGTATCGGCATTGTACATAATTAAGCGTGGTACATACTGGCCAGTTGGGGTTGGAGTGTTGGTTGGCGCGGTCGTTGGGCTAGCAGTTGGTTGAATATTGGTTGGCGTTGGCGTAATAACCGCGCCTGGCTGGGTGAAAATATTGCCAGTGGCCACCGTGTTTGGGCCAATTACCACCAAATTGTTGCTTGGATGATTGTAAATCGTGTTATTGGTAATCGTATTGAAATCGGTCAAATAATTAACTGGCGTGGTTGGTGGCACCGCTAAATTTGCTTCGCGCACCCCAAATTTTTGCATGCCATTGGTATTTTCAATAATATTATCTTGCACAATATACCGTTGGGCAGGGCCACGCTTGGAGAGCAGGTTAATCCCGGCATAATCTTGATTGCCAGTGTTATTATCGCGAATAACATTGCGCCGAATGATGTTATTGGCAGCATTACCACCGCCATTAACCTCAACCCCAGCGCGGACGTTGCCTTCCATAATGCTATCTTCGATGATGTTATCGGTATCGCGTGCGGAATTATCGGTATCGCCACCGCCTAAATCGCCAACGCCAGAGCCAGCGTTATTGCGAAACACGCTTTGGCGAATATTAACTCGTTGATTACCCCAGCAATAGTACAAACCATCGCCAGCAGTGCCACGCGCCGCATAGCCAAGGTTACCAATCCCTTGGATTTTTACAAACTCGATATCGCGTGAGGTTGTGCCCGGGTGGAAGCCATGGCCACGATTGGCGGTTGCCAAACTATTGCTGACTGTGCTTTGGTCACACGATTGCAAGCTTATGCCATCGCTATGCCAATAGCGCACGGTGATGTTGTCGATCGTTACAAAGCGGCAATAGACAAAGTTAATCGCCCCAATATAAAACTCGTAGAACGCCGGCTTTTGGTTGGAATTCCAACCTTCAATGGTCAAATCGCGCACACCCATATTTTGCAAGCGATTGTTGAAATTGGTTCCAAGCGCAAAAATCGCTGAATAGGCGTGGGATACAACTGAGTTAGTCGGCACTGAAAGTGTGAGCGGCTTTTTGAGGGTAATCGTATTATTGCTGGTATTGATCGATTCGACCATATTTTGCTCAACGCCCCAATTGCCAATGCCGGTGCCTTCGGTACCTTTAATAATGATCCCTTCGCCTGGCTTAAACACCGAAGTATCGGCCACGCTAATCACATTGGTGGCTTGGGTTGCAGCGGCGGTCAATTTAGTATACAAGCCATAGGACACTTGTGAAACATTTGCGGTCAGCGGGTAGTTAACAGCGCGGTCAAGTGTAATCGTTTGGTTGGGTGTATCGATGCTCATAATTTCATACGAGCCAGGCAAGAAGCGCAACTCGGTCGAGCGCCAAACATAGACAATCATGCCAACCCGAAATGCGGCAATGTTGGCAACTTTAATTGTCGAAAGATTATTGCCACCTTGGGTCACGAACACCCGTTGCTCATTGCGACCAGCCTTTAAAATCGTCTCCGCGCCAACACCTTGTAAGGTAACCCCAGTTTTGAGATCGAGGTAGGTTTCCAAGGTAAAACTGCCAGCGGGCAAACGTACCGTGCCACCGCCTTGGGCAGCAGCAGCATCAATGGCCGCTTGGATGCCAAAATCGGGGGCTAATGGATTTAAATAGGGGGTTGCATCAATCGTATTGGCAAACGCCGATTGTAACAGCCAACTAAATGAACCAAAACTGAACGCTAAAATGATAAGAGCACTAACTACTGACCTGAATCGTCGTTGCACAAAGCTTGGCTGCATAGTTCCTCCGCGCGTGAACATGATGCTGAACAATAAAAAAGGAGCTACAACAGCCCCCATGCATCTAGTTCTGTGAATCATTAATCAAACGTGGAATTATTCAAAACGAGTTTGATTACTGACTCTTATTGTACTATGGCATACCATAGCGCATACTGGTCTTTTTTCCTACAGGACTTTAGGCCTACTTGACACTTAATCCCACCCTTCACCCACGTTACGCTACCCCTTACGAGTGAGCAGCCCTCGCCCAATAGTGCTATCAAAATTGATTAAACAGCATAAACACCCATAGCAACATTGCCATAGGTGTTTAGGTGTTGGGTAGTTCGCCTGATTCAAAACGGATTCAAAGAGTTCAGAGTGCCGAAGACCATCATTGGTCTAAGTTGGTGGTTGAGAACTCTTTGAGCAATTCAGTCAACATGGTGTGAATGTGTGCGCTTGAAGCCTCGCCTACGCTCATCACTAGTCGCCTGCTTGAGCTGTAGTATAGGGC
Organism: uncultured Chloroflexia bacterium; assembly: GCA_963767035.1. Lineage (GTDB taxonomy): Bacteria > Chloroflexota > Chloroflexia > Chloroflexales > Herpetosiphonaceae > Herpetosiphon. The sequence continues at coordinate 1,466,454 of CAVYBW010000001.1, forward strand.
AATTCGCCCTACTGTCGAGTGCTACAGTTAAGTTTATTGGCCATTTACCAATGCTTAACAAATCAATATTATGCGATTGTTAAGCCCTAAAGCGGCTTAATTGCCAGTGCGGGCTGATGTCGTTTTTTGTATAGTACCCACCAGTACCTAGCTAACCAGCTTGTACAACCTGCACAAAAAGCCACGGTTAAGCACTGGTAGTATTGCCCGATAGCACAGATCAAGCGCCATGGTATTGTATAGACGAAGCCTCTGCTACACTCCTTGTACCAATACCTCACCTCGCCTGCCCATGCTCTCAATGTTGCGAGCGTAGGCAGCAGCGATGCTCATTTTCGGCAATGACTGCCCCCAAACGTCGATCCTCTACATCAACGAAAGGACGGGGTCATGGGCATGTTTATGGGTGAGGGCACTCCAGTGCTCCTGCAAACAATCGTCGAATTCGAAGGCAAGGGTTTTTTCAACCCCCAAACGCTCGATCTGCGCTATATCGTGCCAGCAGATCGCACCACGGGCATGCTCTACTTTCGGGCTGGCAGCACCGTGAGCAGCCTGGTCAATGTTTCAATCTTGCGCAATGGTCAGGTGTTACGCTACTTTCCAGTCGCCGCCGATTCAGCAATTCATGTGTCATTAGCCATCGTTGAGGAACACCCCGCCGGAACCGTGCTCGACGTATGCGTCGCCGGTGAAGGTAGTGGCCTGTTGATCCTCGACATTGGCTACCTAGAAGTGTAGGCCGACCATGAATGGATTGGTGCGTTTTCGGAACAACTTGCAATGGGCGACAACGCTGCCGCTCTTTCGCCGCTATGGACTGAGCATTGAACGCCGCCGCTTTACCGACCAACGGCCATTAATGCCGCAACTCGAACGCTGGCGCAATTGGTCGATGCAATTGACCTTGAGTGGCACACGTTATGTCAGCTATGGCGAGCGCAGCTTTTGTCAAGCCCCAACCTCGTTGGTGCTCACCAGCCCACAAGCTGAGCCGCTACGCATTCGCTATTTGCCTGGCGCAACCACCGATTGGCTCAACCTGACCTGGACAACCGATGGCTGGCAACATTTTCTCAATCGGCATCCACAATTCAATCAACGTCATGGCTATTTGATTAAGATTGCAGCTCGTTCGCCATTGTTGGCAGTGCGTTATGTACCACCGCCAGCACTCCACGCAGCCCGTCAATTAATGACAATTGCCGCCCTACCCGAAGCTCCACCAGCGACGTTGGAAAACGCGGCCACAACCCTTTTGGCACTGTTAAGTGCGCTCGATTTTCAAACAACCTTGCATGGCTATGCACCAACTCAAGCTCAATCGGTCGAAAAAGCCCAAGCCTTGATGATGAAAAATCTCGAACGGCCACCAAGTATTAGTCAATTGGCTTCGACCTTGCACATCAGCCCACGCCAACTGCAACGTGATTTTCTGGCCTGTACCGGGCTTAGCCCACTTAGTTATTTACAAATGCTGCGGCTCAGCGAGGCCAATATGCTGCTTGCCAGCACCAATTTGCCGATTGGTACCATTGCTAGCCAGCTTGGTTATGCCAGCGCCGCCCACTTTAGCGCCGCCTTCCGTCGTTTATACGATTGCACGCCGCGCCAAATTCGCGAATACGACGACGACTTGATGCTTGATGCTGTTATGGAGGATGCTCATGGCTGTTCAAATTGAAACCATCAAGAAGCTCAAAAATGGCCTCGATGTCTTGCCCGATCTGTATCGCTATGCTCGCTTAGGCTTCGATGCAATTCCCGAAGATGAGCTTGAGCGCTTGAAATGGTATGGATTGTTGCATCGCAAACAAACGCCTGGCTTCTTTATGCAACGCCTGCGAATTCCCAATGGCATTCTCAGCACGCGCCAAATGCGAGCAATTGTCAGTGTATCGCGTGATTTTGGCCGTAACACAATGGATCTAACGACTCGCGAAAATATTCAATTGCGCTGGCTACGGATCGAAGATGTGCCCGAAGTGTTTCAACGCTTGCAAAATGTTGGCCTGACCTCGCAACAAACTGGGCTTGATAACTATCGCAATGTGATGGGCTGCCCCTTGGCTGGCTTGCACCACGAAGAAATCTTCAACGCCGCGCCAATAGCGCAAAGTGTTTCATTGGCCTTGCTTGGCCGCGAGTTCAGCGATTTGCCACGCAAGTTCAACATTACGATTAGCGGTTGCTCGCACGATTGTGCGCATAGTCGGGCCAACGATATTGGCATGACTCCTGCCGCCAAAGCAATTAATGGCTATCGCGTACTTGGCTTTCATGTGGCGCTGGGCGGGGCTTTGGGTGGCACAACGCCGCAGCTTGGCCAAGATGCAGGTATTTTCTTGACCACTGAACAAGCCTTGCCCTTCTGCCGCGCAGTGTTGACGGTGTTTCGCGATAATGGCTCACGCGAGAAGCGCACCGAAGCCCGTTTGAAATGGCTGATTCGTGAATGGGGTATGCCGCGCTTTCTGGCCGAAGTTGAAAAAGTCTTTGGTCAGCCATTCCTCAGTGCAGGCGAATCGCTCCTGGCCGAGCACAACGGCGACCACTTAGGCATTCATCAACAACAAGATCCAGGCTTTGTGACGGTTGGTTTATTGGTGCCAGTTGGTCGCACCAACGCCGAGCAAATGGCCGAAATTGCCGATTTGGCTGATGCTTATGGCACTGGCGAACTGCGCTTGACACCTGATCAAAACATTCTGATTCCAAATGTGCATGAAACTTGCCTCGAACGCTTACTCGCCGAGCCACTGTTGCAAGTGCTACAACCGCATGCTCCAGGCGCTTTGCGCGGCTTAGTCAGTTGTACAGGCCGCGATTACTGCCACTTTGCCTTGAGCGATACCAAAGAATTATCGTTGCAGATTGCCGACGAATTGAGCACGCTGATTCCTGCTGAACGCCGGGTTGATTTGAAAGTTTCAGGCTGTGTTCACGCTTGTGGCCAGCACCACGTTGGCGAAATTGGCTTGCAAGCGCAGCGATTGCGGCTAGAAGATGGCAGCATCGTCGATGCCTTCGATCTATTTGTTGGTGGTAATCATCAGCAACTTGCCACTCTCAAAGCGCGCAAAATCCCTGTCGATCAATTGGCTGGGCGAATTGCTGCCGAACTCGCCGTTTTGGATGGGAAATAAGCATCATGAGTAATGTTGTGCGTTCACAATGCCCCTACTGTGGCGTTGGCTGTGGAATTGAATTGACCGTCAACGCTGGCAAGGTCGTGCGCGTCACTGGCGATAGCGCCCACCCCGCCAATCAAGGCAAACTGTGCATCAAAGGGGCAACGATTGAGCAGATGCTCACGCCCGAATCACGCCTAACTCATGCCCAACTTCGCAGCGATCGTCATGCTGCGCTCCAGTCCGTTGGCCTCGATCAAGCGCTTGATCACGCTGCTCAACGGCTGAATGCCATTCGGGCAGCACATGGCAACGAGGCGATTGGCTTTTATCTTTCCGGCCAACTTACCAACGAAACCAGCTATCTGGTGACCAAGCTTTGCAAAGGCTTGATGGGCACCAACACTATGGATGCCAATTCGCGCTTGTGTATGGCCAGCGCCGTAGCGGCCTACACCCGCACCTTGGGAACCGATGGCCCACCTTGTAGCTATAGCGACATCGAACAAGCTGATTGTTTCTTAATTGTTGGCTCGAATACCGCCGAATGCCATCCCATCGTCTATCGCCGGATCGAGCAACAAGTGCGCAAGCATGGCGCTAAATTGATTGTGGTTGATCCACGTCGCACCCAAACCTCGCGCTACGCCAGCTTGCACTTGGCCGCCGCGCCGGGCAGCGACACCGCCTTACTTAATGGTTTATTGCACATCTTAATTCGCGATGGCGCAGTTGATTATGAATTTATTGCCCAACATACGACTGGCTGGGGCGAAATTGCCGAAGCCGTGGCTGGCTGGACACCCGCCCAAACCGCCTTAGCAACTGGCTTATCGGTTGATGAAATTGAGGCTGCTGGCGCAATGCTGGTTGCCAGCCAACGCACCCTGAGCCTGTGGAGCATGGGCGTGAATCAAAGTCGCAATGGGGTTGCCAAAGCCACCGCGATCATCAACATGCACTTAGCAACAGGCCGAATCGGCAAGCCAGGCTGTGGCCCGTTCTCGTTGACTGGTCAGCCAAATGCCATGGGTGGCCGCGAAGTTGGCTATCTAGCGCATCAATTGCCAGGCTATCGCCGGGTTGACGTGGCTGAGCATCGTACCGCGATTGAGCAAGCATGGGGCATTCCAGTTGGTAGCATCAGCGCAACGCCCGGCCCCGATGCCCAAACCATGTTCAGTCAATTGGCCGAAGGCAAGCTCAAAGCAATCTGGATTATTGGAACCAATCCCTTGCACTCGATGCCCAATAACAGCACGATTCGCGCTGCGCTTGAAAAAGCTGAATTGGTAATTGTGCAGGATGTGTATAATACAAGCTCATGTTTGGCCTATGCCGATATTGCCTTGCCTGCTGCCCAATGGGCTGAAAGCATTGGCACCTTCACCGCCTCGGATCGCCATATTACCCTGCTGAATCCAGCCTACCCCGCGCCAGGTGAGGCCATGCCCGATTGGTGGTTGGTACAATCAATCGCCCAACGCATGGGTTTTGAGCTACATTTTGCTAATGCCGAAGCGATTTGGGATGAATATCGGGGCTTGACCGCTGGCCGGCATCCGCTTGATGTCAGCGGCGTGAGCTATGAACGGCTGCGCAAAGGCCCAATTCAATGGCCATGCCCCGCCGAAGATCACGCTGGCACTGTGCGTTTGTATAGCGATGGCCGTTTTGCAACTGCCAATGGTCGCGCCAACTTCCAAGTGACGATTCCGGTTGAGCCAGCAGAAGTGCCAAGCTACGAATTTCCATTCTGGCTGACCACTGGCCGCGTTTTGGAGCAATGGCATACCCGCACCCGCACCGCCAACGTGGCCAAACTCAATCAACGCCATAACGGCAGCTTTATCGAAATTCACCCCGACGATGCCAACACGCTGGGCGTGAGCGCTGGCGAAAAAATCGCGGTGATCGGGCGACGCGGTAGTTGCACTTCGGTGGTGCATATCAACCCTGAAATAATGCTCGGCTGTTTGTTTATGCCGATTCACTGGGAAGATGGCAACCCAAATGTGTTGAGCATCAACGCCGCCGACCCAATTAGCAAGCAACCAGAACTCAAGGCATGTGCGGTACAATTACGGCCAATTGTCGAAGGTATCAACATCAAATTTGGCGAAGCCGCCACAGTTCCAGCAATGGTCGCTGGCAAACGGAGCAGCCAATGAGTAGCTTAGACGGTCAACGAGTTGCAATTCTCGAAGCTCGCCGCGCTTCAGAATTAGCCAATTTGCTCAGTCGCCATGGCGCAATCCCCATTCATGCCCCAGCCTTACGCGAGGTCAGCGTCGATTCAGCTCCTGTTGCTCAAGCGGTCTTGCATGAGCTTGAAGCAGGCCAGATTGATCTATTGATTTTGTTGACAGGGGTTGGAACGCAACAATTAATTGATGGCGCTGCCAATTTAGGGCTTGAGCAAGCCATGCTGGCCACATTGGCCAAAACAACCCTCGTTTGCCGTGGCCCCAAGCCTACTGCCGTTTTACGCCGTTATGAATTACGCCCAAGCATTAGCGCCGCTTCGCCCTATACGATCAACGATCTCATCAGCAGCCTTGATCCGATTGAATTGGCTGGACGAGGCGTTGGCTTGTTGCACTACGGCGAGCGCGATCATAAATTAGCTGATTATTGCCAAGCCCGTGGTGCGCGGCTTCACGAACATAGCGTCTACGAATGGCAATTGCCCGTTGATATCAGCCCATTACAAGCGCTGCTTACGCAAGCAATTGCTGGCGAGATCGATATTTTCAGTTTTACGAGCCAAATTCAGGTGCGCCATTTGTTGCAGGTCGCCGAGCAACAAGGCCAAGCCCAAGCATTAATTCGAGCTATGCAACAAGCAGTCGTCGCCGCAGTTGGCCCATCGTGCGCCCAAGCGCTGATCAACGTTGGCATTCAAAACGTGATTGTGCCTGAGCAACCGTTTATGGGCCAAATGGTGCAACGGATTCTCGCGCAAGTAAGCAGCAATAGCCAAACACACTGAATTGCCTTACCAACAATTCCACCAACGACGGTGCAAATGTCAACTACCCACTAGCTCAACTCCCTGCAATGAGTGCAGTTTCCACCGATGATGGTGCGATAACAAACCTGTTCGCTTCGCGATAGCTCCTGCAACGCCATGCAGTCTCACCAATGTTGGTGAATCGTGCTACCGATTATCGATCGATAATCGCTACTTCCAAGCGTTTGATGTGTGTGCCACAGGTTTCACGGAGGAGCTTCCAATGTCAAAAATCAGCCGTCGCAATTTTCTCAAAACTGCTGCCTCATTCAGCGCTGCAATTGCCGCCCCAAGCCTACTGGCCGCCTGTGGTGGTAGCGAAACTGCCAACGAAACCGGCGATCGCCCAATCAAAATTGGCTTTATTCCACTCACCGACTGCGCTTCGGTGGTGATGGCGCATACCTTGGGCTATTACAAAAAATATGGCGTCAATGTTGAGGTGGTCAAAGAGGCTTCGTGGGCCAATGTACGCGATAAGCTGTTGACTGGCGACCTCGATGCCGCTCATTGTTTGTTTGGCATGCCCTTCTCGGTCTACACTGGCGTGGGCGGTAAGGCCGAAAGCGAACTCAAAATTGCCATGGTGCTGAACCAAAATGGCCAAGGTATTACGCTTAGCAGTGCGCTGGCCAAAGAAGTTGGCTATGGCGACCCCAGCAAACTCAAAGCGCTGCTCAGCCAACGGCCTGCTGATAAACCTGCCACCTTTGCTGGCACGTTCCCAGGTGGAACTCACGATATTTGGCTACGCTACTGGCTCTCGGCTGCGGGCGTTGATCAAAATAGCGTCAAAATCATCACCATTCCACCACCACAAATGGTCGCCAATATGCGCATCGGCGAAATGGATGGCTTCTGCGTGGGCGAGCCATGGAACGGCGTAGCGGTCAAAGAAGGCATTGGCGAAACTGTTTTGGCAACCCAAGATCTGTGGGCGGGACACCCAGAGAAAGCCTTGGTCGTCAACCCAAGTTTTGCCGAAAAACGCCGCGCTGACCTCAAAAACATGATGAAGGCAATTCTTGAAGCCTCGCAATGGCTCGACGATTTCAATAATCGCAGCGAAGCCGCCAAAGTCATCGGCGGTCAAGCTTATGTCAATGCGCCAGCAGATGTGATCGAATCGCGTTTGAAGGGCCAATACAATCTTGGGGCAACCCTCGGCGAACGTACATTCGAGCCAAGCAAAAGCATGGTTTTTCATCAAGCTGGCGCGGTTAACGAGCCACAACGCAGCCATGCAATTTGGTTTATGGCCCAATATCTCCGTTTTGGCCTCTTGCCAAGCGCCCCCGACTACAATTCAATTGCCGACAAGTTGATTATGCGTGATCTGTATGCCGAAGTCGCCAAAGAAATGAGCCTAAGCGTCGCCAGCGACGATTTACAACCCTTCACCGTTACGCTTGATCAACGCAGTTTCGATCCCAAAAGCCCATCCTAGCTCGCAGGCCACCACGACACACACCGAGGCGACTGAAGAAACACGGCTTCAGTCGCCGACACACCAGCCACTTGCTTGCCAACCACACAAGGAGCACTTCCATGGCACAAATGATCGAAGTTATTCCACGGCGTGAGAGTACAGCGCCAACTATTATCCGCCGCTGGAGCAAACTAATTTGGCAAACGCTTAGCCCGGTGGTGATGGGAATGTTAATTTTGGCAGGCTTATGGCAAGGTGCCGCGTGGATCTCCGGTGGTAGCTTGCCAACGCCGCTTGCCACTGCTAGCACCTTGCGCGAACTCTTGAGCGACCCCTTCTACGATAATGGCCCAAACGATAAGGGCATTGGAATTCAGTTGATGGCTTCGTTGGGGCGGGTTTTCACTGGTTGGAGCATTGGGATCGCAATCGCTATTCCGCTTGGCATGCTTCTTGGTAGTAGTGTGACGCTGCGCAAAATGCTCGCGCCAGTAATTGAAATTTTGCGGCCTGTCTCGCCGCTGGCGTGGTATCCCTTGGGTTTAGCAGTGCTGCATAATGCACCCAAAGCAGTAGTATTTGCAATCGTCATCACCTCGCTCTGGCCAACCTTGGTCAATACCACGATGGGCGTGCAAAATATTCCCGCCGATCTCAAAGCTGTTTCAAAGGTGTTTCGCTTTAGTCGCTGGCGCTATATCAGCAAGGTCTTGCTTCCCGCAGCCTTCCCTGCAATTCTAACCGGCATGAGGCTCTCAATGGGAATTGCCTGGATGGTGATTGTGGCAGGCGAGATGTTGGCAGGTGGCACTGGTTTGGGCTTTTTCGTCTGGGATTCGTGGAATGCGCTCTCGTTGGAACGGGTGATGAGCGCAATTTTAATCATTGGGATTACTGGTTTCGCCTTGGATCGCTTGTTTAGTCTGATTGGTCAACGCATTACTGCTTGGCAAGAAGGAGGTCACTAATGGCTCCACGTTTGTTACCGCGCACGACGGTCAATGCCGCAATCTTACCGATGGAGCCTGCTCCGTTGCTTGAAATAAGTAGCGTGGGTAAAAATTACCCTAGTGGTCAAGGCGAGATTAACATTCTGCACGATATTGATTTGACGATTCAATCGGGTGAATTTATTAGTTTTATTGGCCATTCTGGCTGTGGCAAAAGCACTTTGTTGAATATGATTGCAGGATTAACCAGCATTAGCACTGGCACAATGCTGTTTGATAACAAACCAATTGCCGCCCCAAGCCCTGAGCGAGCGATGGTATTTCAGCACTATTCGCTGTTGCCATGGCTGTCAGTTTATCAAAATGTCTATGAAGCTGTCGATTCGGTGCAAACCGAAATGAGCAAAGCCGAGCGCAAAGCCTTGACCAACGCCGTACTGGAGCGGGTTGGGCTGAGCAACCATATGCACAAAAAGCCCTTGCAACTCTCAGGCGGCATGCGCCAACGGGTGGCGATTGCCCGCGCTTTTGCCGTCCATCCACGTATGCTCTTGCTCGACGAGCCATTTGGCGCGCTTGATGCCTTGACCCGTGGCAGCCTGCAAGAAGAATTATTGGACTTGTGGAGTGGCGATGCGCGCACCGAAACGGTGGTGATGGTCACTCACGATATTGATGAAGCGATTTACCTCAGCGACCGAATTGTCGTTTTTTCTGATGGCCCCGGTGCAACGATCAAAGAAGTAATTACGGTCGATCTACCTCGTCCACGCGACAAACAAAGCCTCATGAGCAGCCAGACTTGGAACCAACTACGCACCCACCTGCTACTCTCATTGCACTGCTAAACAACCAAACAATCAGGACACAGAGTTGTGTATGGTGGGCTGTCTCGATGCTGCGACAGCCTTTTGGATTTAAGAATTAATATGGTATAAATATATACAATTGTTAGGATTCAAGGAGTAGTGAGATGCGATTGAGTCAGCGCCAATGGCAAGTTATTGAGGGTGTTGCCCATGGCCAAACCAATATCCAAATCACCCAAAGCCTCTGTATCAGCGTCGCCACAGTTGAAAAACACCTTACAAGCATTTTCAAGCGCTTAGCCCTAAGCAATCGTACCAGCTTAACCCAATGGTATTGGAGCCAGCAACAATCTCTATCATATTAACCTAGATAAGTGCTTAAAAAAGAGTAGGGTTTCCCAGCATTGTATTACAGCCTCAAGCATGCTACTCTAGTAGTAGAAGGGCGCTCTTCTACCCTCATCGTTGCTTCATCACTCCCACTTGCTTTGATATTAATTCACGAGCATAGGTTTTTCTATGAGGAAGGACCAGTATGCGACTACACCGCAAGTTTGCTTGGTATAAAACGCTGGCAGCATGTGGCTTAGCCTTGGGTTTGAGCTTAGGCAGCATCAGTTTTGCCTTGGCTGAAGGCGCTTGGAGTTCAAGTTGTACCGGTTGTCGGGTTGGCTTCGAATCACGCCGCTGGACTGACAACAACAATGATGCAAGCGACACGGTCATTGGATTTAGCCAATGTCGCGATAGCAATAATGGTAATGATCCTCAAGATTCAATCACGGTTGAATTAAAACGTGATATTTCATTCTCGCCTGATGCAAGCTACGGGCAAAATGTTGTAGGCTGCTGGAATGCAGGCTCGGCAAACTTTGGGCGCATGGGCACGGCAGGCAATTACTACTGGACAATTCGCGCGATCACTGGCATTACCAATAATGCCGTTTCGGTCAACACCAATCCAATCAACGTCAGCTATTAATCTATTTTGGGGGCACTGTTGTTATTGCGACAACAGCGCTCGATCGATGATTAACGATGCAATTTGAGAATTTGAGTTTTGGATATCGTGGCAAACCAGCGATCTTCAAACAATTTTCGTGGCATGTACCGGCGGGTCGAACGGTCTTGTTGGGGCCAAATGGCACTGGCAAATCGACCTTGCTGAATTTAGCGGCAGGCCTGCTCAAGCCTAAGGCTGGCAGCATTCGGGCCAACGCCAAACGTGATGTTGGCAGGATGCCGCAAAACATCCTAGCAATCAGTCGATTAACGGTTCACGAGCAGGTAGCCTATGCAGGTTGGCTCAAAGGGCTAAGCCAAGCGGCGGCGTGGGATCACGCCCAAACAGCCTTAGCAGCAGTCGATCTAACTGAGCGGGCTGATGATCTGAGCAAAAATCTTTCAGGCGGGCAATTGCGGCGCGTTGGCTTAGCCCAAACGATTATCCACAAGCCAAGCATTATGTTGCTCGACGAACCAACGGTTGGCCTCGACCCAATCCAGCACCAACGCTTTCGGACTATTTTAGCCAACCTGCCAAACACGCATACAATGCTGGTCTCAACCCATCAGGTCGATGATCTGGCTGAACTATTCGATACGGTTGTGGTGCTTTATCAAGGCCAAATTCGCTTCCAAGGCAGCATCAACGAGTTTTTAGTCCATGCACCAACTCACAGCTCGCGTCCGGCTGAAGCGGCATATGCCCATTTTATTGGAGGCGACCACTGATGCTGTTGCGTTGGTTTCGTTGGCCAAGCTTTTGGCTTTGGCCACTTATGCTTTGTCTCAGTTTGCTGCATCCGATCAATTGGCAAGCTACCTCTGATGCCTATCGGCTGGAAGCAACAGCTCGTGGAATGCGCATGCTGATTATCATTGCGCCAATCTGTGCAGCCTGGGCTGCTTGGGAAGCAGCGCGTTTGCGCAAAGTGCAATGGTGGCATAGTGGTCATGCGCGCCCACTCTGGGCAATTGGGCTGCATACGACAGGTCTAATTTGGTGCTTTGGTGCAGTTTGCCTTGTCATCAACACCCTTATACAGCTTGTACTCGTTGATTTAGTGCTCATTCCAGCGCCATTGGTGCTGCTCACGGGCTTTGCCACTTTAGCCATGCACATTGTCATTGGCTTTAAGTTTCAGGGCTATGGATCCCACCAATCGGCGCTGTGGCGGGAGTATTATTGCTCGATTATCTTTGGATGGTTTTCCCAAATAGCCTAAGCACGCCATGGATTCGCCATTTAACTGGCTATAGCATTGGCTGTTGTGCTACCGAATATAGCTTAGCACCAGCATTTTTTCAGGCTCAATGGCTGATCATAGTAAGTTTGATCATAGCCTGCATGCTCCTATGGCAAGCATTTGGCTCGGTTTGGCGCATCGGTTTTGGTCTGATGCTAGGGATAATTGGTATTGGATTGGCTGTCCAACGGGTGCAAAAGCTCGACTACGATCCAATTGTCGATCGCAATCCAAGCGCATTAATCTGTAGCACTACCACGATTCAAGTTTGCGTTTGGCCTGAGCATGCCCAACGCTTGCCCGCTATTCAACAGCTTGCCCAAGAGACCAAACAAGGCTGGCAGCAAGCACAAGTAGCGTTTCCTAATGAATGGAGCGAATCGCCGTTACAACCGCAAAGCAGCTATTTTGTAGTCCGCAGGCAGTCAAGCGATTTGGATATTTTGCGTAATTTCGCCTATGCCATGTTGCCAAAACCTCCAGTTTGTAGCCAGCAACAGCCATATCCGGCCTATGCAGTCCAATCACTCAGCCTCTGGTGGTTATTACGTCAAGCTGGTGTATCACAGGAAGTAGCGCAAACCCAATTAAGCGCCGCCGATTTTCAATTGCTGCACCAGCTTGAACAACAGCCGCTTGAGCAGCAACGTGCTTGGTTTGAATACAATCGTCAAGCCTTAGCTGGTTGCGATTTAGCGCCACGCTTTGAGGCTTGAGCCATGCAGATTTGGCTTAAACTACGGCGCTGGCAGTGGTGTTTTGGCGCGAGCCTTGGCTTATTGGTGCTTGCAAGCAGTGGGCGTGGCTTGCAACTGCCATTGCCAAGCATGCTAGGTGGCGATTTGATCGCCAATCCATTGGCGTTACTGCTGCCAGCTGCATGGTGGATGCTGCTTGCGCATGCCTTGAGCCAAGTGATCCATGGCTTGAACAAACGGCGCTCCGGCCAATGCGTTATTTTGATGCAGGGTTGCTGCTTGTTATCAGCAGCCTGATTGTTGGGCTTAGTTGGTTATTGGCACGCGTGCTTGATCAACCATTAATGCTAGCACTCGCCCGCAATAGCCTTGGTTTTATGGGCTTAGGTTTGGTTGCAGCACGGCTCTTTGGCTGGCAAACAGCCGCGCTTATACCTGTGGCATTGCATCTACTAAGTGGTTTTTTCGGTCAACGGGCAGGCAATATTCTGTTTTGGGCTTGGTCACTGCAGCCAAATCCCAGCCTTTTTAGCTGGATTCAAGCCTTAGCATTGTGGGTAATTGGGCTAGGTTGGAGCCTAGTTCGGCCAGCTCGAAGCAATAGTTAATCGTTTAAAGCATAGACAAAATTTGTTTGGCGTTGGCCCAAACTGCGTGGCACCAGCCGCAAAATCCGATTGCGCAGCCGTTGTTGCCACAGCTGCGGTAAATGTACCAGCGAGCCAATTCGCCACGAGGTATCGACAATTGTTTGGGCCTTTTTGATCCGGCGGTTTTGATAGTGGACAAATGCCAATTGCGGTTGCTCGTAGCGTGCCAACATTTCGGCCAAGACCCAAGCATCCTCTATCGCTTGGCAACCACCTTGGCCAAGATTGGGCGTTGTCGCATGTGCAGCATCGCCCAGCAAGCCAATCCGCCCCTGATACCACGTTTTTAAATGCGGCAAATCGCTAATATCGGTGCGCAGCAAGGCCGCATCTGTAGTTCGCTCAATTAACATTTTGGCGATGGCTGGCAAATCGTGGCCTTGGGCTAGCAAGTTTACGCGGGCAGCGGCAGGTGAAGCATCACGCTGGCCTTGAGCTGCAAGGCTGGTTGCATACCAATAAACCAAATTCTGGCCGACTGGCGTATAGCCAAAGCGCAGTTGCTGACCCCAAATCTCGGCGGCCACCGGCTGGCCCAATTCGCGATAATCCAGCTCGACCAACGCCCGATGCGACGTTTGGCCCGAATAGCGCAATGGTCGATTGGGGAGAATCTGCTCGCGGACTGCTGAACGCAAACCATCAGCCCCAATCAAACAAGTCGTCTGAAGCTGTGTGCCATCGGCAAATGTAGCCTGCACCTGCTCAGCTGTTTGCTGCAAGCCAACAAATCGCTTACCAAGCTGTAGGCACTCGGCAGGCAAGGCTTCGAGCAACGCTTGTTGCAATGCAGCGCGGCTAATCGTCACCAGCTCTTGGCCAAAACGCTCACGCATTAAGTTCAAATCAAAACCAGGCAATACACTACGACCTTGAGCATCTAAAATACCAAATTCGCTGCCACCCAAAGCGCTTAAACACAGCCCGCGCTGGCGCACAGTTTCGGCTAATCCCCAGCGTTCGAGCAAATTCATGGCATTCGGCGCCAACAAAATGCCCGCACCAACAGGCCGTAGCGCTGGCGCAGCCTCATAGATTTGCACTGGAATTTGGCGTTGATGCAGGCCAATCGCCAAACACAAACCGCCAATTCCCCCACCAATAATCGTAATCGCTTGCATCGTATCCTCGTTGTATCGAAATCATCTATCAAAAACATACCTTATAGTATGTTTTAAGTCAAGTAGTCTATTTCGATAATTTATGTCAAATTAAAAATAGTTGTACAATACAAGGGCTAGCTAAAATGGGCTAGCCAGAGTTTATGAGGCCTGCGAATATGCAATTAACCGGAATCCACCATCTCACGGCAGTTAGCGCCAATGTGCGTGAAAATTATCGTTTTTATACTCAAGTTTTAGGCATGCGCTTGGTCAAGCGCACCGTCAATCAAGATGATGTTAGTGCCTATCACCTATTTTATGCTGATGGCGCAGGCACACCTGGCAGCGATATCACCTTTTTTGATTGGCCAGTTGGGCCAGAGCAACGCGGCACGCATAGCGTTTGCAACACCGCCTTACGGGTAACTGGCAAAGCCAGCCTTGAGTGGTGGGCTGAGCGTTTAACCCAACAAGGGGTTAAGCATAGTGGAGTGATTGAGCGTGATGGATGTTTGACGCTTGATTTTGCTGATAACGAAGGCCAACGGCTAAGCCTGATTGATGATGCCGGTACGGGCGATGCCAACACGCCATGGGATGCCAGTCCAGTGCCAGCCGAGCACCAAATTCGTGGGCTTGGGCCAATTCGTATGAGCGTGCCAAAGCTTGAATATACCGATACGGTGCTCACCAAAGCGCTAAATATGCGCCAGGTGCGCCAATATAACTTAAACGAAGGTAAAGAATATACCGTTTATGTGTATGAAATGGGCGCTGGTGGCGCAGCCGCAGAATTGCATGTCGTTGTTCAGCCGGATCTAGCTCCAGCCCAACCAGGTGCTGGTGGCGTGCATCACGTGGCCTTTCGTACCCCCAACGAAGCAGAATATCATGGCTGGACTCAACGTCTGCGTGAATTAAGCATTCGGACGAGTGGCGAAATTGATCGCTACTACTTCCGCAGCCTCTATTTCCGCGAGCCAAACGGCATTCTGTTTGAAATTGCCACCGATGGGCCAGGCTTCGCCGTCGATGAAGATCCCGCTACGCTTGGCGAATCGGTTGTCTTGCCACCATTCCTTGAGCCACGCCGTGAAGCCATCGTTGCCAACCTCAAACCGCTGGTCTAAATCACGCGAGCGCTGAGATATTCTCGCTGCTAGCAGTATTTTGAATTGATCTGCGCTACAGAGCTAATCTACAAACTTCATTTTTGGAGATGCAGAGGAATTAAAGCCCCTGCATCTCCCGCCGACGGAGAAACGGAAACTAGCAAAGCATCAATGTTCATAAATCCAAAATCATCGTTTTGCATACTCATATAAAAGATTGAATTAAGTTGCCAAATTCACCAATCGGGTTAAAATAACGCACCTGTTCGTTTAATTCTGAGAGGTGGATCTCTATGGCACGACCACGCCGCAAGCGCTATCAAGGCATTACCCCACCACAACATTGTCCAGCATCTGAACTAAAAACCGCGAGCGAATTGAGCTTGAGTGATAACGGCAACTATGCCCAATTAAGCATTCAACAGCTCAATTTCAATCACCAACGGGCCAAAGATATTTTTATGGAGCAATCGATTGTGCGGCAATGCCAATTCAATCAAGTTGTTTTACAACAATCACAACTTGTTGATAGTAGCTTTGAGCAATGCGATCTGAGCCATGCCAACTGGGAAAAAAGCCATCTTGAGCGCTTGGAATGGCACAATAGTCGTTTAGGTGGCATGAAATTTGTTGAAGCCCAAGTTGAGCATTTAGTGTTTAATATCTGTCAACTTGATTATAGTGTGTGGTGGTCGGCGCGGCTGGAGCATGTCCATTTTGAAGATTGTCGCATGCTCGAAAGCACCTTTGAAGCAGCCAAACTCATTGATGTTTGTTTTCGCAATTGCGACCTGAGTCGTACCAATTTCCGACAGGCGACGTTGAGCAATGTTGATATTCGCGGCTCGCAGATCGCTGGCATGCAAATCGAGCCGAAGCAACTACAAGGCTTAATTATCGAACCACGCCAAGCGCTGGAAATTGCCCAATCGTTAGGGTTAACGATTCGCGAGTTAGAGGCTGAAGAACGGGATTAAACACAAAAGCGCCACTGAGTATAAAAACTCAGTGGCGCTTTCGTTTGGGATGGTACGCATCCTCCTACGTTCCCACAGCGGGTGCTGCAGTAGCCTCGGTGTGTGTCGCGTTCACGGCCTGGTTCGGGATGGAGCAGCGTGGGTCACAACCACCTCGACACGTACCAATTGGTGCTTGCCCTTGTTCCCATCAGCATTCTTCTGACGACATCTTCAATCGGCATTCGCACGCACCACAGTCCCAGTCCTGCCTGTCCCTGCGCCATTCCTCGCGCTCTGCGTCCTGCCGACGCGCGGCAACCGATGATCGCTTGGCTCTCTGTAGTTGTCTGCTCTACCGTTCACACGGCCTCCACAGCAACCCAGTTGTCCGCCTCGTCTCGACGGTGCCTCTCGTACTTGCGTACTCGGATGACTGATCTTGTGGCCGGTTTCCCACTTAGATGCTGTCAGCGGTTCTCCGTCCCAGACGTAGCTACCGAGCATTGCGGGTCGTCCCACAACTCGTCCACCAGCGGTCTGTCCAGCCCGGTCCTCTCGTACTAGGGCCAGCCCCACGCAATCATCCTACGCTCACAGCGGATAGAGACCGAACTGTCTCACGACGTTCTGAACCCAGCTCGCGTGCCGCTTTCATGGGCGAACAGCCCAACCCTTGGGACCGACTCCAGCCCCAGGATGCGACGAGCCGACATCGAGGTGCCAAACCCCGCCGTCGATGTGAACTCTTGGGCGGGATCAGCCTGTTATCCCCGGGGTAGCTTTTATCCGTTACGCCACGGCCTTTCCACTCAGGCACGTGGGATCACTAGCGCCGACTTTCGTCCCTGCGCGGCCTGTTTGCCTTGCAGTCAAGCAGGTTTCTGCGCTTGCACGCCCCAGCCGGTTGCCATCCGGCCTGAACCTACCTTTGCGCGCCTCCGTTACTTTTTGGGAGGCGACCGCCCCAGTCAAACTACCCACCAGCCACCGTCCCCTTACCAGTTTCATGGTCAAGGGTGAGGCGCATATCTGTCGCAGAGTGGTATTTCACCATTGCCTCCACCAAACCCGCAAGTCCGGCTTCCCTGGCTCCCACCTATCCTACGCAGCGCCACACACGCGCCGATGGCAAGCTGTAGTCAAGCTCCACGGGGTCTTTTTGTCCTGCTGCGAGTAGGCCGCATCTTCACGGCCCTTGCAATTTCACCGAGCTCCCGGTTGAGACAGCGCCCAGATCGTTCTACCTTTCGTGCGGGTCGGAACTTACCCGACAAGGAATTTCGCTACCTTAGGACCGTTATAGTTACGGCCGCCGTTTACTGGGGCTTCGGTTCACCGCTTGCACAGCTCCCCTTAACCTTCCAGCACTGGGCAGGTGTCAGCCGGTATACGTCCGCTGTTTCGCGTTCGCACCGACCTGTGTTTTTGTTAAACAGTCGCCTGGGCCTCTTTGCTGCGACTCGCTTCAGCTCCACCCGTATGGGCTTCACCATCGCGAGCACCCCTTTTCCCGAAGTTACGGGGTCATTCGTGCCGAGTTCCTTAACCGGGATTCGCTCGTCCACCTTGGTCTCCTCGACCTGTCTACCTGTGTCGGTGTGCGGTACGGGCACACCCAGTCCTCCGTGCCCAAGCCTTTCGCGGCTGCCTAGGTCCATCCGACTCGCGGTTCTCCGAAAAGAACCACTCGTACTTGCTTCTCGGTCAACGGATTGTGGGATTTGCCACACAATCCTCCCTACCAGCGTGAACGACGCTCGTCTCGTCGCTCGGACTCCCCATCAGCATCTCAGTCACGTTCAAACGTTCTGGGTGTGGTCGCCGATTATCAACGGCGTGTCCATCAGCTACGGCTCGCGCCCTCGCCTTAGGCCCGACTTCCCCGCCGCGGAGTGCCCGTGCGGCGGAACCCTTAGACTTTCGGTGGAGGGGGTTCTCACCCCTCGTATCGTTACTCATACCGACATTCGCACTTGTGGTCGCTCCACGGGTTGCGCTTCCGCGCCCGCTTCGACGCCCCCACAACGCTCCCCTACCATGCAGTTACCTGCATCCCGCGCTTCGGTGATCGACTTAGCCCCGGTGGATTGTCGATGCAACCGGACTAAACCAGTGAGCTGTTACGCACTCTTTCAAGGGTGGCTGCTTCTAAGCCAACCTCCTGGTTGTCTCCGTCTGATCACGCCCTTGCCCACTGAGCCGATACTTCGGGACCTTAGCGGCGGGTCTGGGTTGTTGCCCTCTTGACGATGAATGTTCGCACCCACCGTCTCACTCGTGGTGTAGGCTGCTGGTATTCCCAGTTTGCCAGCGCTTGGTAAGGCTCGCGCCCCCCGCACGCCAACAGCGCTTTACCCCCAGCAGCCCCGTTCCACGGCTGTACCTCAATACATTTCGGGGAGAACCAGCTATCTCCAGGTTCGATTGGAATTTCTCCGCTACCCACAGTTCATCCAAGCCCTTTGTAACGGACACTAGTTCGACCTTCCACGACCTGTTACGGTCGCTTCAGTCTGACCATGGGTTGCTCACCTGGTTTCGGGTCTACCCTGTGCGACTCAATCGCCCTATTCAGACTCGCTGTCGCTCTGGCTCCGGCTGTTGCTGCCTTAACCTGCCACACAGGGTAACTCGTCGGTTCATACTCCAAAAGGCACGCGGTTAGCTTACGCCTCCCACGGTTTGTCTGCGAGCAATTTCAGGATCTGTTTCACTCCCTTCGCCAGGGTGCTTTTCACCGTTCCCTCACGGTACTCTGCGCTATCGGTCGCCCACGATATTCTGCCTTGGAGTGTGGTCACCCCCGCTTCCGACGGGATTTCGCGTGTCCCGTCGTACTTGAGATCCCTCACGCAAGTGCCAGCATTGTCGGGTACGGGACTCTCACCCGCTCTGGTTGGCCGTTCCAGGGCCATTCCCCTAACACTGGCATTGGTTACTTGCTATCAGGAAGGACATCCTGACCTGGAGGTCTCGCAACCCGGCACACGCAACGCTGTCCTGCTTGACACGTGCGCCGTTTAGGCTCTTCCCGGTTCGCTCGCCGCTACTTCGGGAATTGTTTCTGTTCCTCGGGGTACGTGAGATGTTTCAGTTCCCCCGGTGCCCTTCCTGTGACTATAGATTCACCGCAGGATCACCACCCATCACGGTGGTGGGGTTGCCCCATTCGGAGATGGTAGGGTCACAGCCTGACTCCGGCTCGCCTACCCGTTTCGGCGGGAGTCCCCGTCCTTCTTCGGTCGTGTGCGCCTAGGCATCCATCACTCGCATTCCTGCTGATCATCGGTCGTCGCGCCTCGGCAGCGCCAAACGCCAAATGGCTCAGGCAGGCAGTTCTGTTTCTTGATGCTTGCTTTGCTTTTTGATGTTGTCGTCAAAATTTGCTGATTGGTAAGGTGCAATGCTCAGTAAGCGCTTGCCCACTGATGGGTGCTGCCGCCGCGGCGGTCATTCGCTGCATTCATTGATTCTTCGCGTTCGTCACCGTGTTCCGCTTCAGCGGTATCCTTAGAAAGGAGGTGATCCAGCCACACCTTCCGGTACGGCTACCTTGTTACGACTTCGTCCCAGTTACGCCCACCCTCGGCCGCTGCCTCCTTGCGGTTAGCCCACGGACTTCAGGTGTTTCCCACTTCCATGACGTGACGGGCGGTGTGTACAAGGCCCGGGTACTGATTCACCGCCGTATGGCTGACCGGCGATTACTAGCAACTCCGCCTTCATGGGGGCGAGTTGCAGCCCCCAATCTGAACTGTGACTGGTGTTCTCGATTCGCTGCCAGTTACCTGGTCGCGGCGCATTCTCCCAGCCATTGTAGCGTGTGTGTCGCCCTAGTCGTAAGGGCCATGCGGACTTGACGTCATCCCCGCCTTCCTCCGTTGTTGACAACGGCAGTCTGAGGTGACACTTGTAACACCTCACAGGGGTTGCGCTCGTTGCGGGACTTAACCCAACATCTCACGACACGAGCTGACGACGGCCATGCAGCACCTGTAGCACACCCTCGAAGGCGTCTTCATTTCCGAAGCTTGCAGTGCTATGTCAAGACTAGGTAAGGTTCTTCGCGTTGCGTCGAATTAAACCACACGCTCCGCTGCTTGTGCGGGCCCCCGTCAATTCCTTTGAGTTTAAGCTTGCGCTCGTAGTCCCCAGGCGGCATACTCATCGCGTAAGCTGCGGCACGGAACGACGCGAACGCCATCCCACACCTGGTATGCATCGTTTACTGCGTGGACTACCAGGGTATCTAATCCTGTTTGCTCCCCACGCCGTCGTGGCTCAGTGTCAGGTCTCGCCCAGAACGCCGCTTGCGCCACTGGTGTTCCTCCCGATATCTACGCATTTCACCACTACACCGGGAATTCCACGTTCCTCTGCGAGCCTCAAGTCGATGTGTCTACCGCGACCTCGCCGGCATTACTCCGGCGCTTTCACGCGGCACATCACCGACCACCTACCCACGCTTTACGCCCAGTAATTCCGGACAACGCTTGGCCCCTACGTATTACCGCGGCTGCTGGCACGTAGTTAGCCGGGCCTGATTCGGAGGGTACCGTCATTATCGTCCCCCCCAAAAGGAGTTTACAACCCAAGAGCCGTCATCCTCCACGCGGCGTTGCTCGGTCAGGCTTGCGCCCATTGCCGAAAATTCCTTGCTGCTGCCCCCCGTAGGAGTTTGGGCCGTGTCTCAGTCCCAATCTGTCTGGTCGTCCTCTCAGACCAGAGACCCATCATCGGCTTGGTGCGCCATTACCACACCAACAACCTAATGGGACGCGACCCCCGCCCAGTGCGCCTTGCGGCTTTCCTTCACCAAGGTGAATCGTATGCGGGATTAGCGAGTCTTTCGACCCGTTATCCCCCACACCGGGGTAGGTTAGTCACGTGTTCCTCAGCCGTGCGCCACTCATTCCGAAGAATGCGTTCGACTTGCATGCATTAGGCACGCCGCCAGCGTTCGTCCTGAGCCAGGATCAAACTCGCCGACAAGTGACCGAAGTCACTGCGTGTCCTCCTTATTTAATCAGCCGGAGGACGGTGACTCGATTTGGTAGATCCCTACCGAAACGATTGACGGTGACAAAACCAAAAAATCATATGAATGCATGGAATGTGCTGCGGACGCAGCACCCATCAGTTGGAAAGGTGCGATTTTGGCGATAAAAAATCCGCTGATGTCAAACGGACATCGGAGCGGAGCAATCTCACCAAGTTGTGTGATGTTGAGCAAACATCGGTGCTGTCGGTCAACAGCCTGAGTATCCTACCACAGCCGTCTGTCTTTGTCAAACAGGATGGTGTGGGCGATTGCGTTCAGGTTGGTTGGTGCGTCGTGACTGGTTGATGAGTCATGCGTTGACAGCTCGGGGATTCTACCGCAGATTCCCTCCCTTGTCAACTAGGAGCATCCTGACCGATCCACTAACAAATAAGGATGTGAAGAGCACGAATGCTCTTCACATCCTTATTCATTTGCGCTTCTGCTTAATCCTACGGTCTACGATTTACGCTGTTTGCTAAATTCTTTGCGAAATTTTTGGACTTTGGGCGAAACAACGGCCATACAATATGGTTGGAAGGGATGTTGGGCAAAATATTCTTGATGATAATCTTCGGCTTCATAATAGTTATTGATTGCGGTTACTTCAGTCACAATGGGGTCAGACCATTGGCCACTGGCATTTAGGCTGGCAATCGTTTGCTCGGCAACTAGCTTTTGCTCGGCATCGTGATAGAAAATTGCCGAGCGATATTGTGGCCCTACATCGTTACCTTGCCGATTAAGGGTAGTCGGATTATGGGTGGCAAAAAATACATCCAAAATTTGGCTAAATTTGATGATGCTTGGATCATAAGTCAAACGCACGACTTCGGCATGACCCGTTTTCTTGCCACAAACTTCTTCATAACTAGGGTTGGCAACATGGCCGCCAGCATAGCCCGACTCCACACTGATGATGCCCTGCAGATCGTCAAAGACGGCCTCGGTACACCAAAAACAACCACCACCAAGGGTTGCTAACGCATATTGTTTAGTCATTTGGTTAACTATCCTTCAATATCACCACTACTAGCTAGAGAGCTAGCTAAAATAAAATTTGCCACTAGAATGGGCTAAATCACCCGTTGAACTCATCCGTTATTAAGTATACTCCAATTCTTGACTAAAATACGATAGAATAATTCTTGACTTTGTTTATCAAGTATGTTATATTCATCACAGCTAAAAAACGAATACCCGTTGCACTCATCCAGAGGAGCGGAGGGATCGGCCCGACGAAGCTCCAGCAACCATCCTTAACCTGATCAGTTAAGTTTAAGGTGCTAATTCCGACAGTGATGTCTGACAGATGAGCAGTAGTTTGTGACAGCAATGCCACGATCCCTACTCCTCATCTGCCCAATATACAGATGAGGTTTTTTTTATGGTCATGCACGCAACCTTGCCAAGCCGCGAGGCTCTGACAGCTCTCGATACTCAATTAACCAGCCAAACTCCTCAAGCAATTGTGCGTTGGGCTATCGACCACTATTTTCCCAACTTAGCCCTAACATGCTCGTTTGGCGGTTCCTCGGGCATGGTGCTGCTCGATATGGCCCTAAAAATTGAGCCAACCTTGCCAGTGCTGGTGCTCGATACAGGCTTGCTTTTCAACGAAACCTACGCCTTGGTCAACCAAATTGAGCAACATTATGGCATTACGGTGCAATATTCGCGCCCACGCCAAACCGTGGCCGAACAAGCTGAAACCCACGGCCATGAGCTTTGGGGCACCAATCCCGATTTGTGCTGCAAACTCCGCAAGGTCGAGCCACTCAAAAATGTGCTTGCGCCTTTTGATGCTTGGCTAACCGCGCTGCGCCGCGACCAAAGCAGCACCCGGGCTAATACTCCGGTGGTTTCTTGGAATGACAAACATCAATTAGTTAAAATTTGCCCCTTAGCCTTGTGGACTGAACGCGATATTTGGCGTTACATCCATGCCAATGGTGTGCCATATAACCCATTGCTTGACCAAGGTTATCCTAGCCTCGGATGTCATACTTGTACAAGCCACCCTGTGAACGGTGACCCACGCAGCGGACGCTGGGCCGGCTTTAACAAAACCGAGTGTGGACTCCATATCTAATTTCCAATCTGTTCGTTATGTTATGTGTAATCAATGCTGATTATCATAAAGTTATTGCTTTATGGTAGCTCTTATTATATCTTCGAGGGTGTGCTTCAATGGCTGTTTCATCGTTAATTTTGCCTCACGGCGGCACGTTGGTCAATCGGATTCCAAGTGGTTTGTTACGCGAAAACTTGTTGCAATCAGCGCAAGAGTTACCGCAAATTGTGCTCGACGAGCCTCACCGCGCCGATCTCTTGATGCTTGGCATTGGTTCGTATAGCCCCTTAACTGGTTTCTTGAATCGTCACGATTATAAGGCGGTCGTCGAAACCATGCACCTCAAAAATGGCTTGCCTTGGTCGATTCCGATTACCTTGCCAATTACTGAAGATCAAGCCTACGATTTGGTGCTTGACCAGCCAGTGGCCTTAACCGACGAGCAAGGCACGATTTTGGCAGTGCTCGAAGTTGAAGATATTTTCCCTGTCGATGTTGAATACGAAGCTCAGCATGTCTATCGCACCACCGATGGCGCGCATCCAGGCGTTGCTCGCTTGTATGCTGCTCCACGTTGGCGGGTTGGCGGCGCAATTTGGTTGTTGCAGCTTGAGCAAGGTGCCTTCCCGCACTTGCCACGCACGCCCCAAGAAGTGCGTCAATCAATTAGCGAAGCTGGCTGGCGCACGGTTGTCGGCTTTCAAACCCGCAATCCGGTGCACCGCGCCCACGAATATATTCAAAAATGTGCCTTAGAAGTTGTTGATGGGTTGTTATTGCACCCATTAGTTGGCACTACCAAAAGCGATGATGTGCCAGCACCAGCACGCGTGCGTTCCTACGAGCGCTTGCTGCGTGAATACTATCCTGCTAATCGGGTGTTGCTCAGCGTTTTCCCCGCGCCAATGCGCTATGCCGGCCCACGTGAAGCAATTTTCCACGCTTTGAATCGCAAAAACTATGGCTGTACCCACTTTATCGTTGGCCGCGACCACGCTGGAGTTGGCAGCTACTACGGCACCTACGATGCCCAAGCGATTTTCAACGAATTTGATCCAGCTGCGTTGGGCATTACGCCATTGTTCTTTGAACATACCTTCTATTGCCAACGTTGTGGAGCCATGGCCTCAGCCAAAACCTGCCCACACTCCCACGAACACCACGTGATTTTGAGTGGCACTGCCGTGCGCGCCCTCTTGTCACGCGGCGAATTGCCACCACCTGAGTTCAGCCGCCGTGAAGTTATCGAAGAATTGATCGCTGCGTAAATTAAACACATAGAACATAGAGCATAGAACATAGGATTTTATGCTCTCACAATAAGGATTTTGTATGAGTCAAGGATATATTATCTGGTTTACGGGTTTATCAGGCGCAGGCAAATCAACGATAGCTGCGGCCTTGGCTGAGGTGCTGCGCGAACGCGAACAACGGGTCGAAGTGCTTGATGGCGATGTGGTGCGCACCCATTTGAGCAAAGGCTTGGGCTTCTCGAAGGAAGATCGCGATACGAATGTGCGGCGGATTGGCTGGGTTTGTGATTTGGTTGCGCGCCATGGCGGAGTGGCAATTGCCGCCGCTATCTCGCCCTATAGCCAAACCCGCGAGGAAATTCGCGCCAGCACTGCCCGCTTCGTCGAAGTGTATATCGATTGCCCATTGGAAGTCTGTATCGATCGCGATGTCAAGGGCTTGTATGCCAAAGCTTTGGCTGGCGAAATTCCCCACTTCACTGGGGTTTCCGACCCATACGAACCGCCAACCAACCCTGAAGTGGTAATTCCAAGCCACGCCGAAGCGCTCGATGCAAGCGTTGCCCGGATTGTCAACAAACTTGAGGAACTTGGCTATCTACCGACGGTTGCCGCCGTTGAGGAGGTCGCATGACTGCTACAACTCAAAAACTGAACCCTGTCGAACTGCAAAAACTTGAAAAAGACGGCTTGGCGGTGCTTGACGATATTTATCGCTACGCCCAAAGTGGCGATATTAATGACGTAACCGAAAGCGATATGAACCGTTTCAAATGGTATGGTTTATATCACGACAAGCCCAAAGATGGCTTTTTCATGTTGCGAGTACGCTTGCCTGGTGGCATCATGACCGCTGATCAAGCCGATGCGATTGTGCAATTAGCTGAAACCGTCGCACCAGGCCGAATCGAAATTACCACGCGGCAAACCTTCCAATTGCATACGATTGCCCTGCGCGATATTCCAACTGTGTTTCAAACCTTGGAAAGCGTTGGCCTTTCGTCGATTGAGGCATGTGGCGATGTGCCGCGTAACGTGGTTAGTAGCCCAGTTGCTGGCATTGCCGCTGATGAATGGCTCGATCCACGACCATTTTTCAAGGCGCTCGACGAGCACTTTGCCTATAACGGCGATTACTCGAACTTGCCACGCAAGTATAAAATTTCGGTTGCTGGCGGCGGGCTTGATGCCACCCAAGCACCAATCAACGATTTGGCCTTTACCCCAGGTCGCAAGGAAATTGATGGCGAAATTGTGCTTGGCTACAACATTTGGGTTGGTGGCGGGCTTTCGCACGAGCCACATCTGGCGCAAAATATTGATGCCTTTGTACCAGCCGATCCTGAATTAGTCGTTGAAGTAGCCCGCGCCATCACCTTAGTCTATCGCGATTTTGGCTATCGCGAAAAGCGCAACCATGCTCGGCTCAAGTATCTGATTGCCGATTGGGGCGCAGAACGCTTCCGAGCAGAAGTCGAGCGCTATCTTGGGCATCCATTGGAGCGGGCGGCGACTGATGTGCCACCAGCAGTCTATAGCGGCGATGTGGTTGGGGTGTTTCGTCAAAAGCAGCCAAATCTCTACTGGGTTGGCTTGCTTGTGCCAACTGGCCGCATTACACCAGCCCAAGTTCGCGAAGCTGCTCGCTTAGCGCGGGAATATGGCCAAAGCGAAATTCGCCTGACCCACAGCCAAAACTTGCTCTTGCCCTATATTCCCGAAGCCCGTTTGGATGCCTTGTTGGCCGAGCCGTTGTTGCAAGAATTACAGCCAAATGGGCCACGGATTCAACGCACGGTGGTTGCGTGCACAGGCTTACCCTACTGCAACTTCGCCACAATCGAAACCAAAGAAGCTGCTTGGCAATTGGCTGGAGATTTGGATAATAAAGTTGAACTTGATGTGCCGTTGCGTATCCATCTTTCGGCCTGCCCCCACTCGTGCAGCCAACATAGCATTGCCGATATTGGCTTGCAGGGTGGCGTCATTCGCAACCCCGATGGCAGCAAAAATAAGTTGCCAGCCAGCGATATTTTGCTTGGCGGAGCCTTAGGCGACGATGCAGCGATTGGCCGCCGCGTGGCAACCAAAGTGCCATGGTCAGAGCTCGCCGATCGTTTGGGCAATTTGATCACTACCTACCAAGCCCAACGCACCAGCCCTGACGATCAGTTTCGCCATTGGGCCAAACGCCAAACCGACGACCAACTGCGGGTCTACCTCGGCTTTGGTCAACCCGAAACCGAAGACGGCGTTTGGACTGAAGAAGGCTCGTGGAATAAAAGCCGTTAGAACATGCCCTCACCACCCAGCCCCCTCTCCCGCTCAGCAGGCGAGGGGGAGTTTAAAAGAGTAGGTTTTGACGCATCGAACCACCGACTCTATGGTTCATCAGTGAATTCGTGACTGTCACTGATTGTACTTGAGGGGGTGCAGGGGGCTTTAATCCCCCTGCGTTTCCCGCCTTGAGGCGGAACGGAAGGGTGGTGATCAACCAATGCTTGGTTCAAAACCTACCTTTGAAAGAGATGGGTTGGGTAAGGGCATCCATAGATGGCGCAAATTCGATAGAAAACAGTTGCTTTATGGCTACGCAAAAGCTTGATTGTTGCTTATACTGGGTTTGCCCACATAATGTGCAATGCTGCTTTTGCCCAACCACTGCTGTTTGGCGCTGACCTTTGGTCGGCGGCTCAAGGCTGATCGCGATGTACCCATTAGTTTTGACCAATTTAGCCCAACAGCGTTGTGTGGTAATTGGTGGTGGCACGGTGGCTGAACGCAAAGCTGCTGGATTAATTGCTGGCGGCGCAAATCCGATCGTCATCAGCCCTCACCTCACACCCCAATTGCAAACTTGGCAAGCCAACGGCCAGATTCAGCATTATGCCCGTGAATATCAAGTTGGTGATTGTGACCACGCTTTTTTGGTTGTTGCCGCAACCAACCAACGTATAGTCAATCAACAAATTGCCCAAGAATGCCACAACCGCCCAATCCTCCTCAATATCGCCGATGCTGCTGAAGAGGGTAATTTCATCACAACTGCTAGCCATCGCCAAGGTTCATTGTTGTTTAGCGTCAGTAGCAGCGGTGCCAGCCCAGCGTTGAGCCGCTATCTGCGCCAACAACTCAGTAGTTATTTTGATCAACGCTATGCCACGCTTGCCCAACGGGTTGCCACTGAACGTGCCACACTTGCCACGCTCACAAGCACCGAACGCGAGCGCTACTTTGATCAACTGCTGGCTGAATTAGCCGAACAACCAACGGCGAGGCCCAATCACTTGCCAACGGAGGATCTATGACACGCGAAGGATTTGTTTCATTAGTCGGGGCTGGTCCAGGCTCTGCCGATTTAATCACCGTCAAAGGGTTACGCCGTTTGCAAAGTGCCGATGTAATCGTATTTGATGCTTTGGTATTGCCCGAATTATTGGCCGAAGCTCGTAGCGATGCCGAGTTGATTCCCGCTGGCAAGCGTGGCGGCCAACATTCCGCCAGTCAAGATTGGATCAACGCGACCTTGATTGAGCAAGCCCAACGCGGCAAATTAGTCGTTCGGCTCAAAGGTGGCGATCCATTTGTGTTTGGCCGTGGTGGCGAGGAAGCCGCAGCCCTCAGCGCCGCCGGAATCGCATGGGAAGTTGTGCCAGGCATTTCTTCGGCGATTGCTGCACCAGCCTATGCTGGTATTCCGGTGACCCATCGCGATGTCGCCTCGTCAGTGGTGTTCGTAACTGGCCATGAAGATCCAACTAAGCCAACCAGCCGCATTAATTGGCATGCTTTGGCCCAAGGCGTTGATACCTTGGTCTTTTTGATGGGCATTACGCGGATTAATCACACGGTGGCCAGCTTAATTGCCAATGGTCGGCCTGCCGACACCCCAACTGCCGTGATTCGCTGGGGAACAACTGCTGAACAAAAAACCGTGGTTGCTCCGCTTGATCAGATTGAGGCTGCGGTCAAAGCTGCTGGCATCAGTGCGCCGGCAATTCTAATTGTTGGCGAGGTCGTGGCACTACGCGAACAACTCAATTGGTTTGAATCAACAGTGCTCGAAATGCCCGAAGTTGTGCGTGCGTTTGCGTAGCGAGAGCAAAGAAATTGGAGATCGGGGATCGGGCTAATCCTAGCTCGATCTCTTTTTTAACCCAGCGCCGCAGAGCGACCGAAAGGATGCAGAATGAGAGATGAAACGATCATTCGTGCAATTTGTGGAATTCGTAGCTAAAATCATCCTTCGTGCGCTTCGCAGATCATGAATACAGCGGCAAATAAATATGAGCAGTATTGATTTAAAATCCTAATCCGTAACCCCTGACAACCAGCCGCTTATTTAAAACACCCCTGCTATAATGCTGCTAGCACTCAGCAAGTATCAGGAGACTCACAATGTCAAAACTGCGGCTGGCAGTCATTTTGAATCCCCATTCCAATCGTCAACGAGCAGCCCATCAAGCGCCACATATTATGGCAATGCTCAGCCATTTTGGGCTTGAAGCCAGCTTATTCAACACAACCCACATCGGCCATGCTACCAATTTGGCCCAACACTGTATCGAGGAAGGCACATGGGATGGGATTATTGCTGCGGGTGGCGATGGGACGATTAATGAAATTGTGAATGGTATGGCTGGCTCGCAACTACCACTCAGTTTTATTCCCCTTGGCACGGGCAACGATTTTGTCAAAATGCTCAAACTACCAAGCAATAGCATTGTCGAGTCGATTCGCTCGATCGCTCGCAATCAACTCCGTCAAATCGACCTAGGCATGATCAATCAGCACTGGTTTATCAATGGGGTTGGGATTGGACTCGATGCAAATGTGGCAATTGAGGCCCAAAAGCTCAAACGCATTAAAGGTGGTTTGGTGTATATAATCGCCGTGCTCAAATCGATTTTGCGCTACGAAGCTCGTGATTTGCTGATTGAAACCGATGATCTGACCTTGCAACAACGGATCAATATGGCTACGGTTGGCAATGGTGGCTATCATGGTGGTGGTTTTTGGGTCACGCCTGAGGCCAAAATTGACGATGGCTTACTCGATGTTTGTCTGACTGGCGAGCAATCGCGTTGGTCGATGGTGCGTGACTCAACCAGAGTGCGCCAAGGAACCCATGGCGATTTGCCAAGTGTGACAATGCTCAAAACTCATACCTTTAAGCTGTATAGTGAGCGCGGCGTGCCGGTTCATGTTGATGGCGAGGTGTTTAGCGCCAGCCTCCACGAAATCGAGATTACGATTCAGCCTGCTGCATTAACGATTCGGGTGTAGAGGGTTTGTCATGCTGATTGCATTATTTAGTGTATTGGGATATTTAGTTGGCGGCATTCCCTTTGCAGTACCAGTTGTGCGCTTGTTGAGCGGCCAAGATGTGCGCTCAAGCGGCTCAGGCAATGTGGGTGCGCGTAACTCGTTGCGGGTTGCTGGCGCAACGGCTGGGGTATTGGTTTTAGGGCTTGATGCGCTCAAAGCGATCGTTTCAATGCTGGTTGCCGATTGGTTTTTAGCGCCACAATGGCCAGTTGCCTTGGTTGGGATCGCTGCGGTTTTGGGTCATTGCTACTCTCCATATCTGCTGTTGCGTAGTTTACGATTGCCTTGGCAACATTGGCGCCACTGGTTGTTGAGCGTTGGAGGGCAAGGCTTAGCCACGGGCCTCGGCGTGATCAGCGTGCTTACTCCAATGTTGGCGCTCCCATTGTTGGCCGTTGGTGCGTTCTTTGCCCTTGGCCTAAAACGCAGCAGTTGGGCAGCACTGGTGATGATCAGCGCCGCGCCGCTGGCAGCCTATCTGCTTGGCTATGCGAGTTTTGTCTGGCTCAGCATTGGAGCATGCGCAATGATCATTTTGAGCAAACTCTGGCAAGATTATCCGTTTAAAGAGTAAGCGAGGGGTCAGGGATTGGTTGTCAGGGGCCAGAACCTTAACGATGTAACATTCTGACCCCTAGCCCCTGAATCCAAACCCTTAAACTCTAGCGCCCCCAATCGATGCTGCCCTCAGCATCAACATTTTGAATCAGTGGCGTGCTAAGTTGGGTTTTGGGATCGTACAACTGAATTGTGCCGCTCCCGCCAGGTGTGCAGGCATAGCCATCATTGGCACAAACCACCAAGGCCAACATCTCGCCGGCTGGCGCCCAGGTGGCTTGCGAAACAAACTCAGTGCCTCGCTCAACCAAAGCCGAAACTTCAATCGGCGTGCCAATATAATCGGCAACTTGTGGTTGATTGCCAGTGCGCACAATATTCAACATGGGGCTACCTTTGGCTCCCAGCGAAATATAGGCCGCGCCATCGCCACGAAAGGTTGGCCGCACGCTGGCACTTTGCACATCCATCGCCAAACCAATTGGCTTTGTGCCTCCATTGATCGGATCGATCTGTTCAAGCGTGCTGAAATCGATCAGCACGCGATAGCCAATAAAGCCAAAACTATACAAGCTGCTGCCATCGCGGCTCCAAAATGGTGCATAGAAAATACGTCGAGGATCAGGAAACGCCGCATTTTGCACCGGAGCGCTCACCGGAGTCCAGCCGTTTTGGCCTTGGCGACTCACTAAACCAACCGTGTTAAAACCTCGTTGATATCGCCAATGGTTGGCGAGACATAGGCCAAGCGTTTGCCATCGGGCGACCAAACAGGTTGGCAGCCTTGAGCCACCGTTGTGCTGCTACTGGTATTTAGGTCAACCACGAGCAATTGGCTATCATCAGCACAGGCCAAAGGATAGCGATTATCAGCACTTCCACTGACCACCGCCAAAGCTGTACTATCAGGTGCCCAGCGTGGCGCTTCATTCACATTTTGGCTCAAAGCTTGAGGGTTTTCACCATTACGATCGGCCACAAACAAGGTTCGGTTATCCAAATAGGCGATTTTTGTGCCATTTGGCGCAACCCGTGCCAACTTGCCGCGTTCAGCGATTAGCTGCTCGGTTTTGCCTTTAACATCATAGCTCCACAACGCTCCAGCCCGCTCAAAATAAATCCAACCACTGGTGGCGCTTGGTGGGGCTGGGGTTGCCGTTGGTTCGGGCGTTGGCGTTTCGGTTGGCAACGGAGTCTCGGTTGGGGTTGGGCTTTCCAACGGGGTTGCAGTTGGCAACGGCGTGACTGTAATCGCCCCTAAATTGGCCGTTGCGGTGGCCTTCAGATTGCTTGTTTTGGTTGGCGTTGACGCACCAGGCTCAGCGGCTACGGTTGCTGTGGCAGTTGGGCGTTGCAGCGCTTGGTTTACTAAAGCAAAAGCCGTTGCTGTTTGTTGACGCAAATTCGGTGTAACGGTGATATTAACAGTTGCTGGCCCGCCACTGCATCCAACCAGGATGAGCGCCAGCAGCAACCAAGAAACCAATCGACGCATACGCCTTTTCTCCTACACAGTAACTTAATCATACCCATTCAGCGCACGCTGTGGTTGTTGGGTACACAATGCCCAATAGAGTTGCTCAATCTGTTCGACAACAATCGGCGCAGCCAAACGGGTTTGAGCGGTTTGGTATGCAGCTTGGCCTAATTCGGTTGCCCGACTAGGATTCGCCAGCAGTTCTGCCGCCAAAACGCCCAATTGGTTGGCTGAACGCGCAAGATAGCCATTCTGGCCATGCGTGATCAGGTCAGGCGTGCCACCAGTTGCCATGGCCACAATTGGCATGCCCACGGCACAAGCCTCAAGCAATACACGGCTTAGCGGCTCGCCCCATGTTGATGGAAATAGCAAAAGTTTAGCCCCGGCCATGAGGCGCAAAACCTCGTCATGCTCAACCCAATCCAGCGCAATAACCGTAACGCCTTGGGTTTCAATAGCGGCCACCAAGTCTGGATTCTTGCCACCAGCAATCACCAAGGTCGCATTCCCGCCAGCAGCCCGCAAGCTTGCCATGATCTCAGGCAGCAAATAAGCACCTTTGTTGCGAGCCAATTTGCCAGTAAACAACACATATGGTTGATTAATGGTCGTTTGGGCAGGCGTTGCTAGCACTTTGGCAATCGCAGCCAAATCGACCATATTTGGAATCGGCCATAGTTTTTCGGCGGCAACCAAGGTGCTAAGCCGCTGGGTAATGTAATCGCTCAACGAAATTACCGCATCGCAGGCTTGGAGCAATTGCCGTCGCCAGCGCATGTGTGCTTGCACATAGGGCAAAGCCAGCAACGAGAGCGCTCCCAGCAAGGGCTTGCGCCGCGCCAACAAATCGGTAGCCGCCCCAGCCCACCCAAAACGTGCGAAAGGCAGCTGATCGCCATGTAAATTGGTGCCAAAATAATGGTTTGGCCAATGATCGCGCACCGTGGCAACAACTGGCAGATTCAGCTGTTGCCCAGCCAGCACTGCTGCACCAATCCCTTGGACGTGTTGTCCATGGATAATCACATGCTCACGCTGATCGCCGATGGTTTGGACAATCGCTTGAGCAAATTGCGGCCAGAACAATTCAAAGCGTGACCAATTGGCCACAAACGGCAAGCGCGCAGGCTGATAGCCAACATCAACCACCGGAACGCCAGCTTCAACCCGCCGATCCAGACCATGCATGCCAGCTTTTGGCACCAAGGCGGTTACCTGATGCCCGCGTTCGAGCAAGGCTACTGCCAAGGCATGGCTGCTCCAACCTGCGCCACCAGTGCGCGGCGGAAACACATCGGTTGGCAAGAACACATGCAACGGTTTCATGGCTGCGTGATCATCGTTTGTAAGAGTTGATGCAAGGCTTGGCAATGTTGCTCCCATGAATAATGTTCAACCACCCGTTGGCGTGCATTCAAGCCCCACTGTTGGCGTTGCGGATCGCTGGCAACCGCCTGCATGACCCGAGCAAGATCGGCAATATTGCCAGGTTCAAACAGTGCGCCTTCGTGTTGCGGTCGAATAATCGTATCCAGTGGCGGAATATTGGCGGTCACGACGGGCAAACCTGCTGCCATATATTCATAAATTTTCAGCGGCGACCAAAAGAAGCCTGCTGATTGCAAAGCCGGATGGCGCGCCGGATTGAATGGCGCAACCCCAACACTGGCTTGTGCTAATAGTTCTGGTACCCGTTCATGGGCGACTGCCCCAGCCCATTCAAAGCGCTCAGCATAGGGCGCTGCCAATCGTTGGGCTTCGGCTTGTTCAGGGCCGCTGCCAATTAATAAAAATCGGGCTGCACTGCCTTGTTGAATCAAGCGAATTGCCGCTTGAATAAAATCGGTCACCCCATGCCAATGGCGAAACGAGCCAAGAAAGACGAATATCGGTTGGGCTGGTGGGTTGGTTTGAGGGCTAAATGCCTGCACATTCGCGCCCCAAGGCAATTCGACAATTCGGCTCCGCTCGATCTCAGGTGGCACAGTTGTATGCAGTGGGGTCACAATCTTCGTGCTATGGCGACATTGCCATGCTGCCCAACGCCGCATCGGCCCAGCACTGCCAGGTAAGAGCCACGCCAACCCATCGTCAATTTGGCGTTTGCGCACTTGTGGCGGGTCAACAATTAAGGCATTGACTTCCAACAGGGTCGGAATCCCATGGCGGACCGCCGCCAATATGCCTGCGCCGGCAAAGTTGTAGTAGCGCTCCATCACTGCATCGGGCCGCAACTCGCGTACCAAGCGGGCAATTGGGGCATAGCCTAGCAAACTCAAGGGCTTGGGCAGATCAGCTTCGTACCACGTAATTGGCCCGATTTGACGCTTGGGCAGTTGCCATGGCTTGCGCCGCTGGCCTTGGGCTGGCCGCGTAACCACATGCATCTCAACCCCTAATTGGGCCAAACCGTGCGCCACCTCGGTTGTATGAATTGCGCCACCAAACGCGCCAGGCACCCGAATGCCGCTGGCGATATATAAGACTTTCACAGGCAATCCCTACAGTTTGTCGTTCATAGTTTATTATAGCCGCAAACGCCAACCTGAGAACATAGAGCACAGAGCATAGAACATAGACATAGATAGAATGGTTCATTGAATTGACAAGGAAGGATGTACGTTCTCTCACCCCCAGCCCCTCTCCCACGCAGCGGGCGAGGGGAGTTGGTGGTTCTCCCGCACCTCGCGGCGATATAACCATTACACATAGAACATAGAACAAAAAAGGTTTTAGCTATGAATTCCACGAATAAAGGCTTCGTTTGTGCCCCAAGCTGTTCTCTGACCCCTGATCACTGAATCCTGATCCCTCAGTTGCTCTGCGCCTCTGGGTTAAGGCTCTCTTCTAAATTTCTGACCACTGACTCTTGATGCCTTTCCTGCTCCAGGCTAAAAAATTGGAGACCGAGCACCTATGCCCGATCTCCATCAGCCAATAACCGATCCCCAAACGTTATTCTGCGGTTTGATCTAAAGCCGCTTGGACAAAATCGCGGAACAATGGATGCGGGTTGTTCGGACGCGATTTGAATTCAGGGTGGAATTGCGAGGCCACAAACCATGGATGGTCGCGCAACTCGATAATCTCGACCAAACGACCATCAGGCGAGTGGCCGCTAATTACAAAGCCAGCTGCTTCCATGGCTTTACGATACTTGTTGTTAAATTCAAAGCGATGGCGATGGCGTTCCAAGGCCAATTCACGGCCATAGGCTTTGGCGGCCTTGGTACCCGGAGCCAAAATACATGGATAAACGCCCAAACGCATCGTGCCGCCCTTGTCGGTAATATCCAACTGATCAGGCATAAAATCGATTACCGGAAGTTTAGTGTTGGGGTTGAACTCGGTTGAGTTGGCATCGGGAGCATTTAACGAAAAGCGCGCAAATTCAATCGTGGCACATTGCATGCCCAAACACAAGCCCAAGAATGGGATCTTGTTTTCACGCGCATAGCGCACAGCGCGAATTTTGCCCTCAACCCCACGATAGCCAAAGCCACCAGGCACAATAATGCCTTGCACATCGCCAAGCATGGTCACCGGATCGGCAACTTCAAGCTCTTCTGATGAGACCCATTTGATCTCAACTTGAATATCTTGGCGCAACCAGCGTGGCGCACCGATTCGGCAACGCTCATATAGGCATCGCGCAGCTCAACATATTTGCCAACGATTGCCACCGTCGTATGCTGCTTGGGTTGTTTAATCCGTTCAACTAGCGAGCGCCATGCATCAAGTTGCACTGGCTGAGCTGCCAAATTCAGACGTTCGCAAATTAAATCGCCCAAACCGGCTTCTTCCAAAACCAAGGGCACTTCATAGATCGAATCGACGGTTGGCAGCGCTACCACAGCCTCATTGGGCAAATCGGCAAACAGCGCAATTTTCTCGCGAATTTCATCATCAACTGGTAAATCGGAGCGACAAAGCACAACCGCTGGCGAGATCCCGACCCGGCGTAATTCGGCAATTGAGTGTTGGGTTGGCTTGGTTTTAAGCTCACCACTGGCTTGCAGATAAGGCAGCAAGGTCACGTGAATATAGATCACATTATCGCGGCCAACATCTTTTTTCATTTGGCGAATTGCTTCGAGGAATGGCAGGCTTTCAATATCGCCAACCGTGCCGCCAATTTCCACAATCACCACATCGGCGCTGGTATTTTTGGCAACCAAGGCCACGCGGCTCTTAATTTCGTTGGTGATATGCGGAATAACTTGAATCGTGCCGCCGAGGAAATCGCCACGCCGCTCTTTTTGAATAACTGAAGAATAAATTTGGCCGGTTGTAATGTTATTAACGCGGGACAAATTTTCATCAATAAAGCGTTCGTAGTGGCCCAAGTCGAGGTCGGTTTCGGCTCCATCTTCGGTTACAAAAACCTCGCCATGTTGGTAAGGCGACATTGTGCCGGGGTCAACATTGATATATGGATCAAGTTTCTGAATTGAAACGCTAATGCCACGACTTTTCAGCAAACGGCCTAACGAGGCTACGGTGATACCTTTGCCCACCGATGAGGCTACGCCACCCGTTACGAAAATATACTTCGTCATTGACTGTGCTCCGCGTTAAATAAAAAATCCGCACTGAATACATCAGTACGGGCCTTGATTATACCATAGAAGGTTTGATCGTAGGGTTTGGCTTAATTGAAGGCTTTCTGGGTAGTTGTGCAACGTTCCCTCACCCCCAGCCCCCTCTCCCCCTGAACGTGGGCGAGGGGGTGACGCTGGGTACATATAAAACAAACCAAGCGCCATGCACTGTTCATCCCTCTGAACATGGGCGAGGGGGTGCAGCCAAGCGAAAAGTAAAATAAACCAAGCGCCATGCACCGTTCATCCCACTGAATGCTGGTGAGGTGGAGCCGCTGTGCATTGCCGAGCCATCCTGACCAAACCGCCATGTTAAGCCCCTCGCCCGCCACGTGGGAGCGGGGGTGGGGTGAGGGAACCACAGCCTTAATCAGGGTTATTGGCCTCAATCGAAGCCATCACTTGGCGTAGTAGTTGCTTGAGTTGCACATATTCAGGGCCGGTTAAACCGATCGCCTGAAAAATTGAAGCTGGCACATTGCTGGCCTGATGCCGCAAGGCGCGGCCTGCCTCGGTTAGTTGAATTTCGACCTCGCGTTCATCGCTGGCCCGGCGTTGGCGCTGCAAAAAGCCAGCACTTTCAAGCCGCTTGAGCAACGGCGAGAGCGTGCCAGAATCAAGTTGCAGCTGTGTGCCAAGCTGCTTGACGGTTTGGGCTTCGTGCTGCCACAACACCAACATCACCAAATATTGGGGATAGGTTAAACCCAAAGCCTCCAAAAGTGGCCGATAGGCCTTGTTGATTGCGCGCGAGGCCGCGTACACATCGAAGCACAATTGCTGCTCCAATAATAAACCCTGTTCATCCAAATTCATCGCTGGCCTCCTATGCGTGTCATAGCAGCACCGTAGCACAGAAATTAGCTCTTGACAAATTATATTGTGTGCAATATAATTGATATAAATATAAATCTAATGTATGTGAAGGAGATTCACGATTATGGCGCTTAAAACTTTATATACGACCACAATGACGGCAAGCGGCGGACGCACTGGCCAAGTAACCGCGCCTGATGGTAGCTTGACGCTCGATCTCGCTTCGCCCAAAGAATTAGGCGGGCCTGGTGGCGCAACTAACCCTGAGCAATTGTTTGCTGCTGGTTATGCTGCCTGTTTTCATAGTGCTTTGAGTTTGGTCGCTAAACATGCCAAAGCCGATGCCAGCGATTCAAGTGTTACCGGCACGGTTAGCCTTGGCGCAAATGCCCAAGGTGGCTATGGTTTGGCCGTAACTTTGACCGTCGATTTGCCTAAGGTCGAACGCGAAACCGCCTTGGCGTTGGTCGAAAAAGCCCATACTGTTTGCCCTTACAGCAACGCCACCCGTGGCAATATCGACGTTGAGTTGATTGTAAAATAGGTCAGGGATTGGAATCAATAAAGCGTAAGTTTTAACGCAACGGCGCAGAGAATCTATTAATTCTCTGCGCCGTTGCGTTTAGCCACTAACTCTTGCCATCCGTTGCAAGCGCTCGGCGGTAGGCAATAAGGGGCAATCGTTGCAGTTGTTGCCGCCCTCAACTTGATAGTACAAGCAGCAACCACCACGCTGAAGGAATGTGGCACATTGATCACTGGCCGTATTCAGCTTAATATACCCAGTTTTACTGGCCTTCATGGCTGAACCTCTGGCTCCAACAAAGGCCAGGCCTTCTTCACAAGCAGTCGCAACTTGATCAAGTCGCTGACCAACCCGCAAGAAAATACCTGCACAGCGATCAGCGATGATGTTCCATTGAGCACGTTGGCCTAAACCTGATTGATCGGCGACCAATTGCACAACTGGTTCAAGGTGTTGCTCGAATTGCTGGCGAAAATGTTCGCGTAAGCTGGCTTTATCCGCAACGACGGTCACGCCAAGCTGCGCTTGATCAATCGCTAAGCCGAAAAAACGCTCCGAGGCAAACGCGACTGCAGCCTGATTGCCATTGCCGTTGCTGGGGAAACGGGCCAACACATTGGCGCGATCAAGGTCGGGAATCCGTTGATCGATAAATAAACTGGCAATCGCAGCCCCAGCCAAATACCAAACATACGAACTAATAAAGAACGAACCTGCCAAACGGCGCTTAGCCAGCTTGCGACTTTCAGCAAAGCCTTCAAGAATTGTGCTCAGCATCGCTGGATCGGTCAATGCTGTAGCAGACACCCAATCTGGCTCGTTTGGTTCGACAATCTGCGCAACCAAGTATTGATCCAAGGTTGCGGCGCGTTCCAAGCTTTGGGCAAGTGGGCTACGTTCTACATGCATATTGCACATCCTCTAGCAATCAAAAAAATCTTATTGCTTGGTCAAGCTCTTGACGACCCGTTGGGCCAAGACTTCGGCTGATAATGGGCCACCAAAGAACCAAACATCGCCACCCAAGGGGTAAGCTTTACCCTGCTTCACAAAATCAAGGCTATCCCAAAATGGCTTGATCGTGCCGCTGGCAAATGGATTGTCATCATCGGCCACAACATACATAAAGTGAATATCGCCCAGTCCAGCCAAGGCTTCGCTGCTCACAGTCGAGAAGCCATAGACTTGAAAGGCGCTGTCAGTCCACGCATTCTTGAGGCCAGTTTTGGCGATCAATTTGGCAATCATCGAGTTATCGGTAAACAAGCGAATTTCGGCAGCACTGTTTGAGGTGTAGGCTTGAGCCAACACATAGGGAGCGTTTTCAAAGCCAGCCGCGGCTAAAGTTTGCTTGGCATCAGCGTAGGTTTGCTCCATCTTGGCCAACACGGCCTTGGCTTCATCGGTCTTGCCCAGCACATCGGCAATCGTGTTGAAGGTATCGATCATTTCAGCATACTGATCGCCTGAATCAGGATAGGGATTGAAGACCAAGGTCGGGGCAATTGCGCT
Organism: uncultured Chloroflexia bacterium; assembly: GCA_963767035.1. Taxonomy (GTDB): domain Bacteria; phylum Chloroflexota; class Chloroflexia; order Chloroflexales; family Herpetosiphonaceae; genus Herpetosiphon. The sequence goes on from CAVYBW010000001.1 coordinate 1,505,746, forward strand.
ATATTGAGCGTAGTTCTTTTCAGCATCATACTTAAGCGCAATAATCAGATCAGGCTTGATTGAAGCAATCGTTTCAAGATTGGCCTCGCCACGAGTGCCAACATCAACTGCATCTGGGCCTAATTCAACTGGAACATCGACCCATTTGTTGTAGCCTTCGATATCGGCGACCCCTGCTGGTTGCACGCCCAAGGCCAAGAGGTTTTCCACATAAACCCATTCGAGCACAACGACCTTTTGTGGAACGCCGGTGATCGTGGTTTCGCCCATTACGTGCTTGATCGTGCGTGTGCCGCTGGCAGCAGAATCAGCGGTGGTGGCGGTTGCTTCGCTCGCTGCTTCGGTTGCAGCAGCGGTTGTCTCGCTGGCGGTCGTCGCGGTTGCGGCGGCTTCAGCGGCGGTTGGAGCGGCGGCGGTCGTGGGGGCTTGGGTTGCTGCCGATGAACCACAGGCAGTCAAGATACTGACCAAACCAATTAATGCCAAAAATCGTTGCATTGTGCTATCTATTCTGCTGGCCGCTTACAATTTTCAAACGGCCAACGCTAAATCTGGCTTATTTGCTTTCCGACAAGAGTGCTTCGGTGACCCGTTGGGCAAAAACTTCGGCGGCAATTGGGCCACCAAACGTCCAGGTTTGGCTATCCAAGGTGTGAGCTTGGCCAGCTTTGACAAACTCTAGGCTATCCCAAAAAGGTTTGATCGCTGCACTTTGGAAGGGATCGTTATTTTCTTCGGTGATATAGAGCATATGCACATCACTGAATTGCGCCAACGCTTCAGTGCCTACTGATGAGAAGCCATAGACTTGGTACGTTGGGTCAGCCCAAGCGTTTTTCAAGCCCAAGCGCTTGATAATTTCCATCACAGCGGCGTTATCGGTGAACAAACGCACTTCAGCAGCATTGTTGCTGGCGTAGGTTTGGGCAACCAACACATTGGCATCTGCCAACCCAGCCGCCGCCAATTGCGCTTTGGAATCAGCAAAGGTTTGTTCCATTTTGGCCAAAACTTGCTGGCCTTCGGTTTCTTTGCCTAATACCGTAGCAATTGTGCTGAAGGTGGTGGTCATTTCATCGTATGGATGGCCTTCGCCCGCTTTCAAATAGGGGTTGAAGAGCATGGTTGGGGCGATGGCATTCAATTGCTCGTAGATTGTCTCGCCACGCAATGCGCCAACCAAAATCAGGTCGGGCTTCAAAGCGGCAATCGTTTCAAAATCAGGTGCTGGATTTGAGCCAATTGAAACCACACTGGGATCAATCGTCAAAGGCAGGTCAATCCACTTGGGATAACTTTCCAAGTCGATTGCCCCGACAGGTTGCACACCCAAGGCCAACACATCTTCCAAATACATCCAATCAAGCACGATGACCCGTTGTGGCACGTTGGGAATGCTGATTTCACCCAAGGCATGGGTGAAGGTGCGCGTACCACTAACAGTTGTTGTATCGCTAAGCGCAGTGGTGGCGGTTGGTGCGACCACTGCGGCTGCGGTTGGTGCGGTTGTCGCGGTGGCGGCGGCACTAGCTGCGGTTGGCGCATTCGTTGCGGTTGCTGCTGGAGCACTAGTTGGAGTGCTAGCTGCACCACCACAGGCTGCTAGCACCGTCAGTAGCAAGCCACATGAGAGTAAACGAGTAAAACGAACCATGAAAAGTTACTCCTAGGGTTAAGCGCGGCTGCCAACAGCATCCGGCATGCAACAGAGAATCTGTAGGTTCCGCAGCACACAAACCATAGGCAATGCACAATGGCACTCCGGTGCGCGGATCGGGTATAACGTCAGCTTCAATCCCAAACACAGTGCGTAATAACGACGGTGTAATTACATCGCGCGGCGCTCCGGCGGCTTGCACAACGCCAGCTCGCAGCGCAATCACATGATCAGCATGGCGCGTGGCATGGTTCAAATCATGCACCACCATCACAATCGTGCGGTGTGATTGACGATTAAGCTGCTCTAATAGCTGTAATACTTCAACTTGATGGGCCAAATCCAAAAAGGTTGTTGGCTCATCAAGCAGGATAATTTCGGTTTCTTGGGCCAAGGTCATGGCTATCCACGCGCGCTGGCGTTGCCCGCCGGAAAGCGCATCAACCGCGCGATCGGCCAACTCGACCATATTGGTAATTTCGAGCGCCGAGCGAACCGCAGCTTCATCTGCCGCCGACCATTGCTGAAACCAACGCTGATGCGGATAACGGCCTTGCGCCACCAATTCACGCACGGTCAAGCCTTCGGGCGCAACCGGATTTTGGGGCAAAATGCCAAGCTGGGTGGCTAATTGGCGGGTCGGGATGCGCTGAATATCGTGACCATCAAGCACAACTGAGCCATGCTTGGGCTTGATCAAACGGGCCAAACCACGCAATAAGGTCGATTTGCCACAGCCATTGGGGCCAATCAAAGCGGTGATCTGCCCAGTAGGCAGCGTGATCGACAACTGATCGAGAATGTTAGGGCCATCGTAGCCCAAGGTTAATGTATCGGTTGCTAACATCACGTCCTCACTTTGTCCGGGCATGTTGGTAGAGCATTGTCAAGAAGAACGGTACGCCAATCACGGCGGTAACCAAGCCACACGGAATTTCGTTGGGCGCGGCAATCGTGCGGCCAATCCAATCGGAGGCCACTAGCAGCAAGGCGCCAAGCATGCCGGAAGTCGGCACAAGCCCCGTGTGATCGGTACCAACGAGACGGCGGGCAACGTGCGGCGCAATCAAACCAACAAAGCTAATTACGCCAGCTACGGCAACGCTTGCGCCAGCCAAAGCCACGGCCACAAATAAAATCCAAGCCCGTTGGCGGCCAACATTCACGCCCAAGCCCATGGCGACATCTTCGCCAAGGTGTAGGCTGTTGAGTTGGCGCGACTGAAACCACGCCAAGGGCACGGCGATCGCAACCCACGGCGCAAAGGCCCAAAAATCAACCCACGAGCGGCCATAAACGCTGCCGGTGAGCCAAATCATGGCCCGTTGCACGTCGTAGATATTGCCAATCGTAATCACCAAAGTGGTGATGGCGGAACCAACCGCACTCAAGCCAACCCCAATCAGCACCAAGCGCATCGGCGAATCGCCACCCTTGCGCCAAGCCAAAAGGTACATCAAGCCAGCTGCGACCAGTGCGCCAGCAAAGGCGGCAACAGGAATCCAACGAGCTGGAAAATCACGCACCAAGATCGTCAACACGACCGCGACCAAGCCAGCGCCAGTGTTGATGCCCAAAATGCTGGGGTCGGCCAAGGGATTGCGGGTCAAGCCCTGCAACAATGCGCCGGACGTGCCAAGCGCCAAGCCAACCAAGGCAGAAAGCAGCATGCGTGGCAAACGCAAGGTGCGCACAATCAGCACATGTTGGGGATCGCCAGTTTCCATGCCAAGCAAGGTTTTAATCACATCCAGCGGGCTAATTTCATATTGACCAACGCCCATGTTGATCACCATAATTGCCATCACCAGCAGCGCGATAATCAGCGCCACCTTGGGCAAACGGCGGTCAATCCGTAGCGAAAATGTGCCACGTTTGGGGCGAAGGGTAATCCATGGAAATGTTTTCATCGTTGCACCCGCCAACGTACAAGGTAAATAAACATTGGGCCGCCGAGCAAGGCGGTCATCACGCCAACTGGCAATTCCATTGGGCGCAAAATCACCCGCCCAATAATATCGGCCACGACCAGTAGCAACGCGCCGCCAATTGCGCAATAGGGCAAGAGCCAGCGATAATCGATGCCAACGATAAAGCGCATAATATGCGGCACCAGCAAGCCCAAAAAGCCAATTGGGCCAGCCAAAGCCACTGCGCTCCCAGCCAACAAAATGACTGCAACCGCTGCAATTGCCTTGACCCAGCCAGTGCGTTGGCCTAAACCACGGGCCACATCTTCGCCCAATGACATCGCCGTCAGCGAACGCCCAAGGCTCAGCGCGAGTACAATCCCAATCACAACATAGGGTAGGCTTTGGCCGATTAGGCCCAAATCGCGGCCAGCAACCGTGCCAGCCAACCACAGGCGAACCTCATCAAGCGTTTGTTGATCGAGAATCAGGATGGCGCTGGTAAACGAGGTACAGAAGGCCGTGATCATTGCTCCAGCAAGGGTCAATTTCAGTGGCGTTGGCCCGCCGCGCCCTAGCGAGCCGAGGCTATAAACCAGCACGGCGGTAACGGCTGCGCCAGCGAAGGCAAAAATTGAATATAGCGTCAGGGTTTTGATATTGAAGAAGGTAATGGCCAAAACCACACCCAAGGCTGCGCCACTTTCGATGCCCAAAAGGCCGGCATCAGCCAGTGGGTTGCGGGTTAAGCCCTGCATAATCGCCCCGGCCAAGGCCAAAATTGCCCCGACAATCGCCGCCACCAAAACCCGTGGCATACGCAGCGTGCGAATAATCAGGTGTTGGGTGGAGCTAGGGTCATAATTAAATAAAGAGGCCCAGACCGTGCTTGGCGCAACATCGGTCGCGCCAAAATTAATGCTGAGGGTCATAATCACCAGCAACAGGCCGCCTGCCAAGAGCAAGCCGATTGCTAAAGCCGCAGCGGCGCGACGTTTTGGTTTTGGCTGTGATGTTGATTGTGCAAGGGTAACCGCCACGTTGTAACTCCGTCGATCAACCGTTTTTTAAGCGCAATAAATCGACCAACGCCCAAATGCTTGGCTCGGAAATCGTAAATTGCTCAACGGTTGGGGTAAACTTCGCCGCAAAATTCAGCTTGATTCTCACAAAACTGAATCAATAAAGACAATTTAATCAGTCTTTATTGTCTTTATTGCGGGTAAGTATAGTCGCTTCGTGGCATTTGTCAAATCAATGATTGGAATAAGTTAGCAGTAAAAACAGTTTACGCTCTATTATCCGTCTTTATTATTGAATTCAAGCTTCAAAAGTACGTATGTTGGTTACATTCCGACTACTTGGGCATGGCGAATGCTTGTTTGCTGCTTGGAGCCAGCAAGCAGCTGAAATGGGCAATTTAGCCTATTCTAACGCGCTAAATCATCGATTAATCGGATTATTTATTTGGATTGCAACTGCAATTAAAGGCAGCTAAGCCAGCTTTATAGCGGTTGTGAATCCATGTGGACAAAGCTTCACCCACGTGCAGCAAGTGTTTCACCTAAAGCAAGTTTTAAGCGATAATATAGAAGGTAAAGATTCCACGTCGGAACAGATAAAGGAGTCAGTAATGACTGGGGTACTTTCTTTCTACCGAACATCTATCGGAAAGAAGGTCGTGATGGCCGTGACGGGCCTAATTGGCGTGGGCTTCGTCATCGGGCATATGCTTGGTAATCTCCAAATTTATTTGGGTGCCGAAGCATTGAATAAGTATGCGGCTTTTCTTAAGAGCACTGGCGAGCTGCTGGTGGTTGTGCGAGTTGTACTGCTGACGGCAGTCATTTTGCACATCATCGCTGCCGTGCAATTGACGATTGAAAACCGCAAATCACGACCGCAACGTTACGTCAAACAGAAGCATGTCGAATCGACCTTCGCCAGCCGCACGATGCGCTATGGCGGGGTGATTTTGCTGCTGTTTATCGTCTACCATATTTTGCACTTTACAATCGGTAAAGCGCCTGGTGGGCCACAGCCGTTCGATGTCCACAATGTTTACAATAATGTGGTCTATGGCTTCAGCAATGTTTGGGTTTCGCTGTTTTATATTGTGGCGATGCTCGCACTTGGCTTGCATATGGCTCACGGGGTTTGGAGCTTGTTCCAAACTTTAGGCTTAAACAACCGCCGTTTTAATCGGTTGCTGCGTAATGCTGCCCTCGGCATTGGCACCTTGTTGTTTTTGGGAAATATTTCGATTCCGATTGCGGTCTTAGTTGGTTTCCTAAAGCCAATCTAGTACAAATAGGTGACGCATTATGCAATTGAATGCTAAAATTCCAGCAGGGCCGCTGGAAGATAAATGGGATCAGCACCGCTTCAACATGAAGTTGGTCAATCCCGCCAATAAGCGTAAATACACCGTTTTGGTGGTTGGCTCAGGTTTGGCGGGGGCTTCTGCCGCTGCTTCATTGGCTGAGCTTGGCTACAACGTCAAGTGTTTCTGCTTCCAAGATAGCCCGCGCCGCGCCCATAGTATCGCTGCTCAAGGTGGCATCAACGCCGCCAAGAACTATCAAAACGACGGTGATAGTGTTCGCCGTTTGTTCTACGATACGATCAAAGGTGGCGACTATCGCGCCCGTGAAGGCAATGTCTATCGCTTGGCGCAAGTCAGCGTCAACATTATTGACCAATGTGTGGCTCAAGGTGTGCCGTTCGCCCGTGAGTACGGCGGCGTGATGGCCAACCGTTCGTTCGGTGGTGCCCAAGTTTCGCGCACCTTCTATGCCCGTGGTCAAACGGGCCAACAATTGTTGCTCGGTGCCTACTCAGCGCTCGAACGCCAAATTGGCTTGAAAAAAGTCGCCATGTATTCGCGCTGCGAAATGTTGGATATTGTCTTAGTTGATGGCAAATCGCGTGGGATTATCACCCGCGATTTGATCAGCGGCAAAATCGAACGCCATGCCGGCGATGCTGTGGTGTTGGCAACTGGTGGCTATGGCAACGTCTTTTATCTTTCAACCAATGCTAAAGGTTGTAATGTTACCGCCAGCTATCGTGCCTACAAGCGTGGCGCGGCGTTTGCCAACCCATGCTTTACCCAAATTCACCCAACCTGTATTCCAGTTGCAGGCGATCATCAATCAAAATTAACCTTGATGAGCGAATCGTTACGCAACGACGGACGAATTTGGGTGCCCAAAAAGGTTGGCGACAACCGCGCAGCCAAGGATATTCCCGAAAGCGAACGCGATTATTATCTCGAACGCAAATATCCTTCGTTTGGCAACCTCTCGCCACGTGATATTTCTTCACGCGCTGCCAAAGAAGTGTGTGACGAAGGCCGTGGCGTAGGCCCAGGCGGCTTGGGCGTCTATCTCGATTTCAGCGATTCGATCAAGCGTTTGGGCAAAAACATGATCGCTGAACGTTATGGCAACTTGTTTGAGATGTACGAACGGATCACAGGCGAAAATCCCTACGAAGTGCCAATGCGGATTTATCCCGCCGTGCACTACACCATGGGCGGCTTGTGGGTTGACTACAACTTGATGAGCAATATTGAAGGCTTGCATGTGTTGGGCGAAGCTAACTTCTCCGACCACGGCGCCAACCGATTGGGTGCGAGCGCCTTGATGCAAGGTTTGGCCGATGGCTACTTCATTTTGCCATACACAATTGGCGATTATATTGCCAGCACCAAGTTGGCCCCAGTCAGCACCGATCACCCAGCCTTTGCCGAAACTGAGCGCGAAGTAACCACGCGGCTCAAGCAATTGCTTGAAATCAATGGCAAGCGCACCGTCGATGATTTCCATCGTGAACTTGGCAAAGTAATGTGGGATTATTGTGGCATGGCGCGGAATGATGCTGGTTTGCGCACCGCTTTGGAACGCATTCCGGTGCTACGTGAAGAATTCTGGCGCGATTTGCGCGTGCCAGGCAGCGGCGAATACTTCAACCAAGAGTTAGAAAAAGCAGGCCGCTTGGCCGACTTCCTCGAATTTGCTGAATTGATGTGCCACGATGCCTTGATGCGCACCGAATCGTGTGGCGGTCACTTCCGCACCGAAAGCCAAACCGAGGATGGCGAGGCCAAACGCGATGACGAAAACTTTACCTTTGTGGCCGCTTGGGAATACAACGGCGTTGGCAACAAACCAACCATGCACAAAGAAGTGCTCGACTTCGAAAATGTTCAACTTTCAACCCGTTCGTACAAATAATCGCTGAGGTGCTTCAATGAAATTAAAATTGCACATTTGGCGACAAGATAACGCCAAAACAGCGGGCAAAATGGTCAGCTACGATGCCAACCACGTCAGCCCCGACATGTCATTTCTCGAAATGCTCGATGTGCTCAACCAAGAGTTGATCACCAAGGGCGATGATCCAGTAGCCTTTGACCATGACTGCCGCGAAGGAATTTGTGGTGCATGTTCGATGGTCATTAACGGGATTCCCCACGGGCCACAGCGGGCTACCACCACCTGTCAATTGCACATGCGCTCATTCAAAGATGGCGATGAAGTGTATATTGAGCCATGGCGTGCCGAGCCATTCCCCGTGATCAAGGACTTAGCCGTTGATCGCGAAGCCTTCGACCGGATCATTGCCGCTGGTGGCTTTATCTCGGTTGGCACTGGCGCACCACCTGATGGCAATGCAATTCCAATCGCCAAAGAAATTTCCGATTTAGCGATGGATGCTGCTGCTTGTATTGGTTGTGGTGCTTGTGTTGCAGCTTGTCCCAATGGCTCAGCAATGTTATTCACCGCCGCCAAGGTCTCGCACATGAACTTGCTGCCCCAAGGCGAGCCAGAAAAAGATCAACGGGTGATCAACATGGTCGCTCAAATGGATGCTGAAGGCTTTGGCAATTGTACCAACTATGCCGAATGCCAAGCAGCCTGCCCCAAGGAAATTAGCATTCAGTTCATCGCCAAGATGAACCGCGACCTGATTCGAGCCAAGCTGCGCGAAGGCAACAACGCCGGCTCAGGCAAAACCGGCGGGGCGTAGGATTTAGGGATCGTTGTCGGTAGTCGGGGATCGGGCTGTTACTAGCTCGATCTCCATTTTTGATCCACGCAGGACACGAAGAGCACGAAGGGGTGAGGGATCAGTTATCAGGGGCCAGTTCGGGCTGGAACTACGAAGCGCACGAAGCAAGGCTATGGACTTTTGGCTTTTGGCTATAGGTTTTTGCTTTGTGACTTTTATCTTCTGCCTTCATCCCTTTTTTTGCCTTTTGCCTTCCTTGTATGTTCTTTGCTCTATGTTCTATGTGCTTTACTCTTGCTTCAACGAGGATAAACAATCACAGGGATAACATTACCAAGGGCGAGCGGCACGGTTTGTTGGCCTGTAACAATATCGCAAAAAATCAACAAGGCTTGGTTATCAACATAGGCAATCATCCCCAACAGTGTTGGGCTAACCAACTTAGTCGAGCCAGTATGCGCAGGCAAAATAAGTGTAGTTAATTGTTGCTGATCAGCGAGGCGGAAAACTAAGCCTTGCCGTTGCTGTTGAATTGACGAAGCCCCATCGCAAGCTGGGCCAGAAGATCGCCATTGCCATGGAGTGCGTGGGTCACAGCTGAGGGCAAAAAGATACTGGCTATCAGGTGTCCAAAGCATCATCGTAGGATCAAATGGTGAGCTATGATGATCAAAACGCTTGCGTACCATATCGGGATTAATTCCCGTTGCTAAATCACCAAGTGCCTCCTGCTGCTCAATCGAATATAAGCAAATATTGCCTGGAGTTGGCTCAACAGATTCACTTACCGTGGGATGATAGAGATAGGCTAAATAGCGTCCATCTGGCGAGATCGAGACATGATCAATGTTGGTTGTATCAGTGTTCCGTCCGATAACAAGATCGGTCTGGGTTTGCAGATTCTTAATCCCAAAGTCGGGGTTCCAAGAGCTGCCGCCATAGGCCAATAAGCCATGCTGAATATCTAAAAAATGGTCACCAATACCACCCTCGCCACTAACCTGAATTGCTTGCTTGAGCGTCTCTGTTTGGGTTGGATTAAAACGCGTAATTGATGACGACGACATTGCTCCATTGATTGAAGAGAGTTCATAAATGCCACTTGCAGTCCAACCAATAAACCAGTCAGTAACCTTCAAGTTTCCTTGAGAATCTTCCAATAATTGGTTAGCCCCTGTTTGCAGATTGATTACTTCAAGTCGGGTTCTATCCAATAAACTGGTTTCTCCCAAACTAAAAGACCGCATCGCCATATAATCAAGTTTGGGTGAAAATTGAACGTGTCTGCGCCACGAAATCTCGACGTGATCAGTAAATACTTGAGCTGCGAAAGGTTGGTCAGGGAGGGGGTTTGGTCGATAGAGGACAGGCAATGGGAAGCCTTGCTCCCGATAGATCAACCCATCGGTTTCGGTTGTAAGCATGGTTTGCTGGCCTAACCCATTGATCGAAAGCAGTGGTGCTGGATAAATATTTTCCTCAACCCCGACTTCAGCCGAAGTCAAATGAATTGACTCAGGATCTTTTTTGGTTAAGGCCAACCAAACCAATGGCTCAGTTTGGGTCAGCACTAAGGGGTTGGTTAACGATGCAGCTTGTAAATCGATGGTTATCGTTATCGTCAATGGGCCTGTTTGGGCCTGCGTTGGGATGATTTGATCCGTCTGATTGATGCTAATCTGTGGTGCTGAACAGCCAGCAATCAAGCATAAAGCGCTAAATAGGCCACAAAACCCAATCCACCAAGCGTTGCGCATGGTTCCTATCCTCACTCATAAACTAGGATCTCTCGTACTATAGCAAGCGCACGGCGCGCACAAATGCTAAGCACCTGATAAATGACTGAAAGAACAGGGATCGGGCTTGTACTAGCTCGATCCCCCTTTTGATCGACGAAGAACACGAAGGTTTTTAGCCACAGATTGTCACAGATTGCCCATGATACTGTCCGCTAGCCAAAAGCCGCTAACCTCTAGCCTCATAACTCATCCTTCATAATTACTCAATCACCAACACCCCGCCGCTATCGCTCATTTGCCCGCCGCCTTGGCTGATGCTCACGCTGTTACCATTGCGCTGCACTGTGTAACCAGTGTTTGGTTGCAAGCCGGTGATCAATTGCAAATTTGCAGTATTCGCCGTGCTATATTCAATCGTGGCAAAGGCTTGACTAACATTAATTGGGAATAGCACTACTTGCGTACCGATTTGTGTGCCAGCATAATTGCCCGAAGTTGCTTGAATTAAGCTCACACTGGCTGACGTAACGCCACTATCGGCGGCTTGCAGTACCTGCAAAAAGCGCACATCCTGCGGATTACCAGGCGCATCGATCCGCAAGCGCACGGTCATCGGGTCGTCGCTGGCAGCAGTGTTTTCCACCTGTTGATCGCTGGTGTTGACAGCGGTTAACGTAACTCCCACTGGCAATAAACTGGTGATATTCAAGCTTTGGCCGCCAGCAGTTGTCATGGTAGCGCGATTACCATTAATCATTGCGGGTGTCGGCAATTGTAGCCACCAGCGTTTGAACCGGTTGGCAGTTTGCGAGCCGCCACGATCATAGGTCACAATCGTATCAGGCTTGAGCCAAACAATCGAGCGGCTAGCATGAGTTATGTCAATCGTCGCCTCGTTTTCGCTGTTGTATAAATTGGTGGCATCGCCTAAGGCATAGATAAAACGGCTATCGAGGCTATGTGCTACCAAGGTTGGGTCGCCAGTTGGCACTAAATTCCATTGCGAACCACGTTGCCAGAGATCGATCCGCCAATCGGAAGGATCGCGATCAGGCCGATCGTTTTCGAGCGCGATCAGGTTGCGAAACTCGGAGCTAGCGATGCCCTCGGCAATATCGGCATAGCCAGTGCGCGCCTTGGTCAGCCATTCGCCCTTACGATACCACTCAAAATGGTTGCCATCGGCCTGTTGATGGTCGATAAAATTCCAACTCAGGCTGAAATTGAACCAGCCTGCATCATCGGCCCAGCTGCTACGCGAGAAGATTTTGTGCATGCCCTCAGCATAAAAATCCAGTGGCATACTTGGACGTGGATCTGTCGCCACAGCAGCGGTCGGGTCAAACAGCATAAAGTAGATAATCGCATCGCGAAAATCATTGGGGTTGCCAACCCGCTCAATCAAGCCATCAGCGCCACCTGGCGGGGTTACGGTTTCAATCCAACGCACTTTGGCTAAGCGTGCAGCATTGCCAGTCCGTTGATCGTACATCCCCAACGAGCCAAAAGCATTGATAAAATCGACCAAGTGATAGCTCTGGGCATCGCCATACCACGCTGGCTGATACACAAAGCCATGATTGGGATCTTCGGTTGGATTGGAACTCAACGAGTGTAAGTAGCTGGTCACAAAATCATCCCAAAACGGGTTTTCGTTGAGTTTGCAATGTTGGCCACAGGTATCTTTGCCCGCTGTTTGCAACGCCAATAAAAACTGAATCGCATAGCTGGCGGTTTGTGGGCTATATTCAAAGCCTTCGGGTAACAGGCCGCCCTTGCTATCGGTGCGGGTCAGATGATCAAAAATATACAGCCAAGCACCGGTGGCGTTGTTCAGATAATCGCGCAGCTGATTATTGGGGTCGTCGTTGGCATCAAAAGCCAGCGCCATCATACCCAAATTGCGCATATGAGCCACAAAATAGTTATTGCCCGCCCAACGTACTTGCTCAGTATTCGCAATCAAACTGGGATCATTAATCACGCCAACTGGCTCAGGATGATGATACGCACGTTGGATAATTTCCTCTGACCAGCGCAAAAATACCCCGCGAATCGCCGTTTTATCGCTAGCACTCAACACCGGATAAATCCAATCGACGACCAAAGGAAAGGCCTCGCCATGCCAACGGGCACGGTTAGAATCTTCAGTGAAAAAGCGTGGGCTACGGAATGGCGGGTAACCAGATGATTCATTTTCAGGGCAAATGTAATCATCATTTTCGGCTGGGCCTTCAGCAGCAATATTAATGATGTACATCAACAAAGTGCGTGCCCGCTGAGCATAATCAGCCCGTGCCGCCTCGTTGGGATCGATCAACGACATAAAAGCGAAGAGTTCAGCATACATTTCGGTGGGAAACTCTTCGTATTCGGTGCTGCCACAATCGCGGGTTGGCACATCACCAGCATCCATGGTAATTTTGGCGGCCTCAGCCACCCGCTTCAAGCCATCACGATAGATTGGGTTGGTATCGCTAGCCCACGCTCGCAGCCGTGGCAAATCGGCTTGAGTCAGCCATAAACGTGGGTGCGCATTCGGATCGCCAGTCATCACGACTGGCAAGCTAGTTTTGGTCGAATCGGGCGGCAAGTTGGTGGCTTCACCGCTAACAACCGTGTTGGCAGGGCTACTTGGGGCGGGCGCTGCAATGCCACAGCCCACCAAAATCATCAGCAAAACGAACATCGAGATACGTCGCATAATTCCTCCACAATTAATTAGCGTGCTGCCAATGGCAAATAGACTTGGATTAACAGCGCTGCTGCTTCGACCGCGCCCACATCGCAAGCAGCAACCCGCGCCGCTCCACGTTGATCAGTCGTTGGGCAAAGATTGGAATCGGCACTATCGATCAACGGGCTGGTTGCCAGCGGAGTATAAACAGGCATGGCAAGCCGTCCACCATTAATTTGCAGCGCCGAAAGCTTGAGATCGCTGGTATTTTGCTGATCGCTGGTGCTATCCAGCCCGGCGCAGGTGCCATCGCTAAAATTGAAGCCCAGCGATTGGAGCGCACTCCCACCACAATTATTGCTATCTCCGGCCACGATGCTATTGCCAATTTGAATAATCCCAGGTTGCTCGCTGGTCAGCGGTGAATCTTCATAAAGCTCGTTGCCAGCCAAAGCCAAATTGCCATAAAAGGTGCTGTTGCTAATCACGGCATAGCGGGCTTTGTGATACAGACCACCGCCAAATTGATCAGCCTGATTCTCGGCTACGGTCACATTGGTCAAGGTCAAGTTATCGTCGGAATCTTGGTAAATTGCCCCGCCATAGCCAGCAGTTGCCGTGTTGCGAATCAGGCTGGCATTGGTGATAAAGAGCGTGCCACTATCATGAAAAATTGCGCCGCCGCCATTGGTGCCAGTTGCCGAATTGGCTTCGATTAGCAAATCGACGAGTTCGGCGTGGCTGCCATAGCTGCTAATTGCGCCGCCCTCATCGGCCTGATTGCCTACCAAGCGTGAACGTTTGAGCAACAAACGCCCGCCGCTATTCCAAAGTGCGCCGCCAGTGCCGCTGACGCTGTTGGCTTGCAGTAAGCTATCGGTAATCGTCAGACCGCCAGTGTTTTCCAGCGCACCGCCATAACCGCCAGTGTTTTCTAGGAAATTGCTGTATCGGATGGTTGCTGAGGCTTGAGTGTGGATGAAGATTGCGCCGCCATCACGGGCTTGATTAAGATAAAAGCGCGTATTGGTGATGGTCGTTGGGCCAACGCTATAAATCGCGCCGCCAAACGAAGTAATGTTGTTGGTCGGAGCTATATTCGCAGTAAAATCGCTATTGTCAATCGTTAATACGCAGCCATCGTTATAAATTGCGCCGCCCGAAGCCGAGCGATTGCCATTAAAACTGCTGTTGCGAATGGTTAAACTGCCGCCGCTACCCTCAAAACAATAGATCGCGCCGCCTTGGTCGGTTGCTTGATGATTGGTGAAAATAACCTTATCGAGCAACACTTCAGCGCCAACTAACTCCAATGCGCCGCCGCCAACCGCCGAAAAGCCAGCTTCAAGCCTAAGATTACGCAAATTCAGCTGAATAGAACCGTTGGCCACAAACAGCCGATTGAGATTGCGCCCGCTCAGCGTGATTTGATTTGCCCCATCAATCGTGGTAGAACTAACCAAAACCTTATCGTTGGTAAGATTGATTGTGGTTGCGCCGCCGCAATTAAAGCTAATAGTGCCGCCATTGAGCAGCGCGGCATCCAAAGCAGTTTCGCTACAACTTGCAGCCGTGCCAGTGCCAACAACGCCAGCCAGTGATTCAGCCTGAACCTGAAACACTGCCGCCAACGTACAACCAACGAGCAACAGAACTTTCAAAAAGTGCATTCCTACCTCCAGCCTTGGATTTTCGTTCTATGCTCGTTATAGCAGCAGCAATGGCAGAAAACTTGACATTTCCTACCACTCTTGCTAAAGGCAATGAGGTTGGCCCAAATCAGCGTGTGCAATCCCAGCAACGAGGACGTGACGATGACCCAAACTGCGATTAATTCACCAGTGGCTTTTGGCAAGCAATTGCGCTTGTTGCGCCGCCGTGCGCGCCTAACCCAAGCCGAATTAGGGATTGCCGTTGGCTATAGTGATGCGCAAATTTGTCGGCTCGAAACAGGCCGCCGCCCACCTGATCTCACCACCTTGATTGCGCTGTTTTTGCCAGCACTCGATATTGAGGCTCAATCGCACGAGGCACAGCAGCTTTTAGAATTAGCGGCAGTCGCCCGCGAAGGATTAATCGCCGAGCCAGCCAACACGCCAAATAATGCTCCGCCAAGCCAAAACCAAACAACATCGTTTTTGGCCAGCCACTTGCCCAACCCAACCAGCCACTTTCTTGGCCGTAACGCCGAGCAACAACAAATTTTGCAATGGCTGAAACACCCAACTATTCGGCTAATCAGTTTGGTCGGGTTGGCAGGCATTGGCAAAACCCAACTCGCGCTGCATTGTTTGCATCAATTTGCCAGCCAAACTACCCAACAATGTGTTTTTGTTGATCTCGTCAGTGCCAACGATCCAGAATCGATGATTCGGGCAATTAATAAGGCGCTTGATCTGAGCGAAAGCCCTGATGAGCAACCACTGAGCTTGACAATAAGCCAGCTTCAGCAACACCCAAGCTGCTTGCTGCTCGATAATTGTGAGCAAATTCAAGCAGCAAGCCGCGTGATTAGCCACTTGTTGCGCGAAGTACCAACGCTTACATTAATCGTTACCAGCCAACTAGCTTTGCGCCTAAGCAGCGAGCATGTGCTGCAATTAACGCCGTTGGCGGTGCCAAATTTACTGGCCTTGCCGCCTTTAGCTGAATTAGCCCAAATTGAAGCGATGGCCTTATTACTAGCCCGCTTGCAAGTGCATAACCCCAAACTTGAGCTCAACGAGAAAAACGCCCTAGCCCTTGCCGCCTTGTGTGTACGAGTCGATGGCGTGCCTTTAGCGATTGAGTTGGTTGCAGCTTCTGGCCGTTTGTTCGATCCCGAAGCCTTGTTGGGCGAGTTGGCCAGCCATTTTTTGAGCATGCGCCGACGTGGTCGCGATTTACCTTCGCGCCATTATTCGGTTACAACTGCACTGGCTTGGAGCTATCAACAGCTTGATTCGGCCAGCCAACGCCTTTTCGAGCGCTTGAGCATTTTTGTCAGTGGTTGGACGGTTGAGGCCGCCTTGGCAGTTTGTGCCACCAAGCTTGAGCGCCATGCGTTAATCGAGCAATTGAATGTATTGCTTGATCATAGCCTGATTCAGCAGCACACCACTGATGATTCAACTCGCATGAGCATGTTGACCATGGTGCGAACCTTCGCCCAAGAACACTCCCAAAAGCATGCCGAAACCGATCTGCTCAATAGTCGCATGCTTGATTATTTGATTAAGCTGGCCCAACAAGCCGAGCAACCATTGCGTTCAGGCAATAGCCAAGCAATGTGGATTCAACGGCTGGAAGCTGAGCACGATAACATTCGTGCCGCCCTAAACTGGGCTTGGCAGCATAAAGCCCATCAACGTGGCATTCAGCTAATCGGCTATTTATGGCGGTTTTGGTATATGCGTGGTTATTTGCGCGAAGGTCGGCGCTGGTTTGAAAATCTGCTGATCAGCTATCAACCAAGCGCCGATGTCGATTTTGCCCGGGCGCTCGATGGCGTGGGCATTTTGGCTTGGCGACAAAGCGATTATCAACAAGCTGAACAATGGTATCAACAAGCGCTCGCAATCTACCAAACCAACCAGCATACCTATGGCCAAGCCCAAGTTTTGGGCCATTTGGGCTTGGTGGCGATGGATGCTGGCTCGTATAACCAAGCCGCCGCCTATTACGAGCAAAGTTTGCCGCTCTATCAAGCGCTTGATGATCAATCTGGCATTGCTTCTACCTTGCACAATCTGGGCAATCTCTATTGCCAGCAATCAGAAAATCAACGCGCCAGTCAGTTGTATCAAGAATGTTTGCAGCTGTATCAGCAAATGGGTGATCAATCGGGTGTTGCGTTAATTGCCTTGGGCTTAGGCGCAATTGCTCGTGACGAACAGCGCTTAGACGCAGCACAAGCATCGTTTGAACAAAGTTTAAGTTTGGCTCGCGAGCTGGGCGACGATTGGAATGAAGCAACAGCATTAATCAACTTGGGCAATATCGCGGTAGATACGAACCAGCCCAAACTTGGGTTAAGCCATTATCAGACTGCTAAACAGATATTCGAGCGTTTAGGCGATCAACAATCGTTGTGTGTCCTAGAAAATCGGATTGCCAATGCACATTGGCTAATGGGCGAGTATGCCCAAGCCCAAACAGGCTATCGCCAATGCCTAATGCTAGCGCATGCGATTGGCTTCGATGCGGGGATTATCGAAGGTTTGGAAGGCATTGCCCATTGTTTTAGCCAAACGAGGCCAACCACCGCCGCGCAACTGCTGGCCTATGCCGCCCAGATGCGCACCACCAAAGGCTACCCGATCATTCCCGCCGATCAGCATAGCTATACCCAAGTTATCCACGAAATCCAAGCCCAGTTAAGCGCAGTGGCTTGGCAACAAGCCTCGCAGCAAGGCCAGCAACTAAGCCTACAACGGGCCATCAGCTTAGCGCTTGCTAATTGATAGTAGCTCTAAGCATAACAAATATGGGTTCTCAGCAATGAAACCATAAAGGTGGGTTTTAGCCAAATGCGAGTTTTAAGATTCCCTCACCCCAACCCCTCTCCCATGGCGCGGGCGCGGGACTTAATCTGATGGTTTTGCCATAATCTATTGTCAATCTAGCGGTATTCCCCCTCGCCCGCGTGCAGTGGGCGAGGGGGCTAGGGGGTGAGGGAACGCACAACCTTTGCCCATCCACCAATGGCATGGTTAAAGACCTACCCTAGAGGGATTGACGGGCAAACGCTGCTGATTATACTAGGCCATACGTAGTTTATAAGGAACCATATGCGTACAATCGATCTTGCTACATGGCCACGTCGTCAGCACTTTGCACTCTACCATAGCATGACCTACCCGCACTTTAGTTTATGCGCCAACGTCGATATTCAAACCTGGTATCAAGCGATCAAAGAGCGTCAAGCGCGATTAAGCACCAGCCTCGCCTTTGTGTTTGCCCGGGCCGCCAACGAGCAAGAAGCCTTTCGCTGGCGGATTCGCGGCGATAGCGTGGTTGAGCATGATGCTGTGCATCCATCGCCAACCGTCTTGCTCGATAACGATTTATTTAGCTTTTGTATTATTCCCTATCGTTCAGATTATGCTGATTTTGCACCCCTCGCCGAGGCCAAAATTGCCGAAGTTAAGGCCAACCCGACGATTAGCGACGAGCCAGGCCAAGATAATCTGCTGTTTATGACCAGTATTCCGTGGATTAATTTTACTGGAATTATGCACCCTGTGCACCTCAACCCAATCGATTCAGTGCCCCGCATTTCGTGGGGTAAACACACGCTTGAAGGTCAGCGCCGACTGATGCCATTAGCCGTCCAAGTGCATCACAGCTTGATGGATGGGCTGCATGTTGGGCGTTTCTATGAGCGGGTTCAAACAATTTTGAATACACCCGCTGAGTTTTTGGGCTAGATTCCGCGCTGCAAAACCCCATGTTTGCCATAGTTGTTTGATGTTTAGTTTAGCTAACGGCAACCCTTGCACGAATTAGTGCGATTGTTGCCGCTAGCGTAGTTTCAGTAACGTTTGTCAAGCCTGCACGTACAACCTCAAGCGTTAGATTATTTAGAGTTGCGAGGGTGCTATGCGACGAGGTTTTGTATTTGGGCTTGGGCTTTTATTCTTGGTTGGCTGCGGTCGTTCCAAAACTCCGCTTGTGCCAACATTAGAGCCACAAGAAGTCATCACCATTCTATTCGAAAGCCCAACGCCACTACCACCAACTCCAACACCTTTGGTCAGCTCGGTTAGCGCTGTATCGAACCTGCGCGCCGAACCAAGCACCGAGGCTGAGATTATTACTACCGTCGATTCGCAAGCGGCAATCTTGATTTTGGCTCAACACAGCTATGCTGATCAATTATGGTATCGGGTGCGGGTCAACGATTATCTTGGTTGGATGAGTGCTAGCTTATTTAGTTTGCCAGCTGAGCAACAAGCCAGTTTGCCGTGGGAGCAGGCAATGCTCATCCCATCACCAACAGTTCAGCCAACCAATCGTCCCTATGCAACCAATCGCCCATTTCCTACGACGCGACCATCAAGCGCGAAACCGCCTGCAACCAGCCGACCAATAGCAACAAGCAAACCACAGGCAACCAGCCGACCATCAAGCGCGAAACCGCCTGCAACCAGTCGACCGTCGAGTTCAAAACCGCCGACAAGCAATAAACCACGCCGCTAACTCCAGTTTTTAGCGTACTGGAATAACAAGCGTGGTCAATAGGTATGAGAACTATGCTTATTTGCCGAAGCGCTGGGCATTACGTGCCTGCGCTTTCTGCTTTTCAGTTTCGCGATCTTTGGCTGGAGTGGTCGTTTGCAACGCGTTCAATAGGGTTTGGGCATTGGCAGTTATGGCTGCAACTGCGGCCTCAAATGCCTCGCTATTAGCAGCAGAAGGTTGATTGAAGCCGCTAATTTTGCGTACAAATTGCAGCGCAGCCGCTTCAATCTCGCTATCGGTTGCTGGTGGCTCGAAATTAAACAATGGGCGAATATTACGACACATCTCGCTTCACTCCGCTGCTTGCTCAATCCGCTGATATTTCAACATCGCCACACCTGTGCTCATGGTGCGAGTTTCAACCAGTTTGAGCGTGGCGGCTGTGCCTTGGTGAAACAAGCGCTGGCCTTCACCAATCACAACAGGGTAGATCAACAAGCGATATTCATCAATCAAATTATGCTTAATTAAGCTATCGGCCAAAACGGTGCTGCCGTAAATCAGCAAATTTTGTTCTTGGCGCAACTGACGAATTTGCTCAATCACATCGCCCTTCAAAAAGGTCGCATTCCACTCTGGTTGCTCAAGCGTGCTGGTCGGCACATATTTGGCTAAGCCGTTGATGTGCGCTGCGCCTTCATCCTTGGATTCAGGCCAAGCTTTGGCAAAACCCTCATAGGTTACTCGACCCAAGAGCAACGCCGTGCACTCAGCCGATTCTTCAGCCTTGAAGGCCGAAATATCATCAGACCAATAGGGCATCGACCAGCCTGGATTTTCGACGACACCATCGAGCGAAACGAACATGGTCAATACAATCTTACCCATACGTACATACCCTTTATACTAACAGAACATATTTGCTATACTAAAAGGATTACTTCAAAAAGTCAAGCCTTAATTTCAGGTATACTTGAAGTGAATAGTATTTTTGAAGTTTGTTACAAGCATTATGAATAATCGTAGCTACAACCAATATTGCGGGCTAGCCTATGCCCTCGAACTGCTCGGCGAACGCTGGACGATCCTTGTGATTCGTGAGCTGGTCGCTGGGCCACGCCGGTTTAAAGATTTGCTCAATGGCTTGCCGGGCATTAGCACCAATTTGCTCACCGAGCGGCTCAAACATTTGGAGCAACATGGCCTGATCGTGCGCCAAGTGTTGGCTCCACCAGCAGGTTCAACCGTCTATGGCTTAACCGATTTAGGCCGTGGGCTAGAGCCTAGTTTGCTCGAGTTGGGCAAATGGGGTAGCCAATTTATTCCTGCAAACAGCGAACATGTGCAGCTGTTGAGCATCGGCTCGTATGCATTAACCCTCAAAACCTTTTTTCGCCCCGACCAAGCGCAATTCTGCGAAAGCTATCAATGGCATGTTGATGCTGAATTGCTTAGCGTAACGATCGATTATGGGCAATTATTCGTTCAGCAAGGGCTAAGCCATCAGCCAGCGGCAATTCTGCATACCACGATTGAAGTGTATTTGCAATTATTACAAGGTGCGCTTAGCCCTGAACAGGCGATTGATCAAGCGCTTTTGCACGTTCAAGGCGATCCTACCGCGCTCAAACGCTTCCTCGCGTGCTGTGCCATCAATCCACCAAATTAGAAACTTCCCTCACCCCCCAACCTCCATCTCACAAGGGGGGTTTAACAAATGGACTGGTGGATGGTCAAAGATTGAGCGTTCCCTCACCCCCCAGCCCCCTCTCCCACTGCACGCGGGCGAGGAGGAGCAGCCACAGTGGATTGACAATCCATCATGCGAAAACCATCAGATTAAGCCCCTTGCCAGCGCCACGGGAGCGGTTGGGATGAGGGAATCTTCTTAACTACATCGAGCCTCACTATGCAATTATTTCTTAAGAGCTTGACAAACCTTTAAATTTCATTAATATAGTCGGTATCGTTTCCGGAAACGATACCGACTTTTTATTATTGTTTTACGATGCCCGTTCCGCAAGCCCACGCTATCGCACTGTCGGATAGATGCTTTCGAAGATGAAACTGGGTTAGACGCATGGAGGAACGAATGCTTAACAATCTTTGGCGTAAATTAGCAGCGCTTGGCCTTGCCGTTAGCATGCTGTTTACCTTTATCACAGCAGCGCCTCAAGCTGCTTTTGCCGCCGCGCCGATTGGTCAAACAATTTGGCTGCGAGCAATTTCAAGCGGCAAATATGTTTCGGCAGATGTTAATCGCGGAGCCAACTCGCCCTTAGTTGCCGACCGCGATGCCGCTGGTGGCTGGGAACAATTTCAGGTCGTTGATGCTGGCAATGGCAATATTGGCCTGCGCGCCTTGGCGAATGGCAAGTTTGTGTCAGCCGATCAAAATTTTGCCAATACGCCTTTGGTCGCCGACCGCGCCGCCATCAGCGGTTGGGAAGTATTTCAATGGGTCGATGTGACTGCTGGTCAAGTGCAATTGCGCTCGATTGGCAATAATAATTTCGTTTCCAGCGATCTCAATCTGGCAGCCTATGCGCCGCTGGTTGCCAACCGACCAACGGCTTCGGGCTGGGAAACCTTCAATTGGGGTGTTGTTGGAGCCAATCCAACGCCGATCCCAACCACGCCGCCAGGCACAACCCCCGATTTTGGCCCAAATGTATTGATGTTTGACCCTTCAATGTCAACCGCATCGATCCAAAATCAAATCAACAATGTCTATGGCATTCAGCAAAATAGCCAATTTGGCTCAGCTCGCTATACCTTGATGTTTAAGCCCGGCACCTACAACGGCCTCAACATCCCAGTTGGCTTCTATACCCAATTGCTGGGGGTTGGCGCATCGCCGGATAGTGTCAACATCAACGGCAGTGTCTACTCGAACGCCTATCTGGACAACGATAACGCTACCTGTAATTTCTGGCGTGGCGCTGAAGGGCTTTCGATTACGCCAACCAATGGCACAATGCAATGGGCCGTTTCGCAGGCTGTGCCATTCCGCCGCATGCATATTCGCGGCAATATGAAACTCAATCAAAATAACGGCTGGTCAAGCGGCGGTTGGATGTCAGATGTCTTGGTTGATGGCAATGTTAACTCTGGCACCCAGCAACAATGGATTTCGCGCAACAGCCAATGGGGCAGTTGGACTGGCTCAAATTGGAATATGGTGTTTGTGGGCGTGACCAATCCGCCAGCAGGTAGTTGGCCAAACCCACCGTATACCAAGGTTGATCAAACGCCGATTGTGCGCGAAAAACCGTTTGTCACGGTCGATGCGGCTGGTAACTGGGGCGTGCGCGTACCAAGTTTGCGCACCAACAGCAGCGGCATTAGTTGGGCTGGTGGTTCAACCCCAGGCACAACCATCGCCATGAGCCAATTCTTTATCGCCAAACCAAGCGATAGTGCCGCCACGATCAATGCGCAATTGGCCGCAGGCAAGCATCTGTTGTTCACACCTGGCATCTATGCCTTAAACGATACAATTCGGGTGAATAACCCAAATACTGTGGTTTTGGGTTTGGGCTTTGCAACCTTGCGCCCAACCACTGGCTTGGCAGCCATGACCGTGGCCGATGTCGATGGCATAACGATTGCCGGCGTGTTGTTTGATGCTGGCGTGATCAACTCACCAGTGCTTTTGGAAGTTGGGCCAAATGGTAGCAACGCCAACCATGCAGCCAACCCAATTGTCTTGCACGATGTGATCTTCCGGGTTGGTGGGGCTGCTGCTGGCAAGGCCTCGACCAGTTTCCGCATCAATAGCCACAACACAATTGTTGACCATACCTGGGTTTGGCGAGCCGACCACGGCGATGGTGTCGCTTGGAATAGCAATACTGCCGCCAATGGTCTGATCGTCAACGGCAATAATGTGACGATCTATGGCTTATTTGTCGAGCACTATCAACAATATCAAGTGCTTTGGCAAGGCAATGGTGGTCGGGTGTATTTCTATCAATCGGAAATTCCCTACGATCCGCCAACCCAAGATAGCTGGCGCAGTGCAGCGGGAGTCAACGGCTGGGCATCCTACAAAGTTGCCGACAACGTGACTAGCCACGAGGCTTGGGGCTTGGGCATTTACAGCGTGTTCACTAATCCCAATATCTGGCTGACCCGCGCGATTGAAGCGCCAAATAACCCCAATGTGCGCTTCCACAGCATGATTTCGGTGGCGATTGGGGCCAATGGCGGCATTAGCAACGTGATTAATAACACTGGCGGCTCGACCCAAGCCAATGTAAGCTACACACCAAAAGTAACCAATTATCCCAATTAATCTGGTTTTATAGCGCAAAACACCGCTTGGTTTGCTGCCAAGCGGTGTTTTTTTGTAGACGACGATCAAGGCCTATGTTAAACTTGCGCCGCAACCAGCGATTGAAAAGCCGCATCCAAAGGAGCATGCCATGTCTCAGGCCTTAACTTATGCCAGCTATTTAAATCTTGACGAGCTGTTAACATTGCAAAACCCACGCAGCCATGGCCCAAACGGCCCCGAACACGATGAATTATTGTTTATCGTGATTCATCAGGTCTATGAGTTGTGGTTTAAGCAAATTTTGCACGAGCTTGATTATTTGGGCGAACTGCTACGCGCCAACGATACAGGCCGCGCCAACCAATGTATTCGCCGCGTTTTGACGATTCTCAAAACGATCGTGGCCCAAGTCGATGTGATGGAAACCATGACCCCACTCCAATTTAATGCCTTTCGTGGCTCACTTGAATCAGCCAGCGGCTTTCAATCGCTGCAATTTCGCGAGATTGAATTTGCACTTGGCCACAAACGCCCAGCGATTTTACAACATTTTGGCGCATTAGCAGGCCATGAACGGCTCGAACAACGCTATCATGCGCCCAGCCTGTGGGATGATTTTTTGCACTATTTGCAACTCAATGGCTATGCCATTCCCAATGAGCAAATTGAGCGCGACGTCACCCAACCACTGGCAGCAACGCCTGAAATTCAATCAATCTTGATTACGGTCTATCGCCAAAATCCCTTGGTTAGCAACCTCTGCGAACGCTTGATCGACCTTGATGAAGGCTTTCAAGAATGGCGCTATCGCCATGTGAAGATGGTTGAACGCACAATTGGCATCAAGCAGGGCACTGGCGGTTCAAGCGGCGCGGCATACCTAGCCAGCACCATCAAGCCATTTTTCCCCGATTTGTGGGCAATTCGCGCCGATTTATAAGCCAAAGCGCAAAGCACCCTGATCATAGATTGATCAGGATGCTTTTTTAATTATGTCAAATTAGCGACGGGCGATTGGCACATACACCCGAATATTGCTCGGCACTTGATAATCGATTCGGGGGCCGTAATGCGGCATAGCGCTGCCTAACTCAAACGCGCCCAAATCGGGCTGGCCATCAGTGACAAATGGATCGTTGATATTTGCAATCACCGCGCCTTTATTGATTGCCACTGAATTATTTTGCAAGCGCAAATCTGCTTCGCCAACCGGCGAGGCCACATCAACTGAGGCGGGCAAAGTGGCGTTATAAACATCATTGAAGCCCACGGTTACGCCATGAGTTTCAACCCCAATCGCTTGCAAATTACTCAAACGCAGATAGCGCACATTATTCCATTTGAAATCGGGCGCTGAGGGCGAATCGCTGGCGTGGTTCGTACCCCAACCATTGTAATCCACATCGCGAAAGCCTTCATCAGCGACGGTCATAAACTCAAAGGCATAGCGGGTACCCAGCATAAAATTATTGCGAATGATCGTATTGCGCCATTGTTGCTCATCGTCACTAAAGGCATTGCCGATACGAGCCGAGCTATTGTGGGCAATAAACAGTCCAGTTGGTTGGTTGTGTAATTTAAAAGGCGCGCCAGCAAGATTAAAAAAGTTATTGCGGAACGTATAGGCTGGGCCGCCATAAATTGGCTGGACACTAATCCCCATCCGCGCATTGGTCACGCGATTATTCCAAACCCGCGTATTGGATTGGTTATAATCGATTTCGATCCCATCATCAACACAATAGGCCGCATCGTTATGGTAAATATCTTGACCATAACTACTTTGGGCATTCCATGGTTGCAACGAGATACAATCGCCAAAATTCATCACCGTGTTAAAACCCACAATGTTGCCAGTGCCACGTAAATCGATGCCGCGCTCGCTGGGAATCCCGGTGCCAGGCCAAGGAGTTCGCCCAGTAATTGTGTTATCGAGCACCGTCTGATTGTACTCTTGATGGGTTTGGCGCCGATTATAGATGCCATAGCCGACATCGCGAATAACGTTGCGGCTAATCAGAATATCGTGAGTATGTTGGGCGTCAATGCCCCACATGCCATTTTGAATCGTTAAGTTTCTCCAAAATTACAAAGCCAAGGGTTTGGTCGCTCTCACCAAGGGTTACAATGCCACGGGTCGTATTCGCGCCATCGATAATTGCCCGGCGATTGGCTGGCCCGCCAATGCGAATTGGCTGAGCTTGAGTGCCGCTGGTCAGAATTTGAAAGGGCTGATAGGTGCCAGCAGCCAAAAGAAACGTATCGCCTGGTGCTGCTGCATTAACCGCAGTTTGAATGCCTTGAAATGGATTCGCAAACGAACCATCGCCACCACTCGTGCCGGGAACCACAAAGCGCGTGCGCACAGTTGGGCCAAAATCACTTAGGCTGCGAGTGCGTTTGGTAATCGTGCGGGTCGTGCTACCACCATCGGGATCGGTTAACGTAGCGCGTAATTCATAATTTTCGCCATCGCTGAGCCACATGGCACTAGCCGCATGATAGTTACGATTGAGCGGCTCGCCTTCGACGATTGTACTGGGATTGGCACGCATTGCAGGTGCAGCAGCAAGCCAGGTTGGGCTACCAACCAAGCGATAGTCCACAGTTAGCCTGCTATCGCGATCAGTATCGCCGCTGATTGCCCAGCTAAGCCCAATGTGTTCAAAGCTGGCATCGGCGCGTAATTCGCCAGCAACAACCGCACTTTGCGGTGCGGCTAGGCTAGCCTGAGCCGCCAACAAACCGAGAAAAAGAGCGACAAAGATAGACTTCAAGCCTGCCTCCTTAAGAGATTAAACAATAGTTAGGCAATGAGGCAGGATTATAGCATGAATTGCTGAGGTTAAAACAAAACAACGTGAGGGTTACTCACGTTGTTTCTTGGCGGGAAGGGAGGGATTCGAACCCTCGGAGGGTGTGACCCCTCGACGGTTTAGCAAACCGTTGCTTTCGTCCACTCAGCCACCTTCCCGTATGTATGATGGAGGAGCAGGTGGGATTCGAACCCACGAGGGCTTTGACACCCTAACTATTTTCAAGACAGTCGCCTTCAACCGCTCGGCCACTGCTCCGGACGAAATCATATTTACTTGTTTACGAGGCGTAATTATAGCAGCCTAGCGCTTGCTTGTCAAATTGTTTGGTTCTTGCTTCGATCGAGTGATTTATGCCTATCCGTTATGCTAAATAATTATTTGGCCTATTTTCGTACTATAGGATTATTGAAGATCCCCTCACCCCAACCCCTCGCCCACTGCGGAGGGCGAGGGGCGTTAACTGCGTGGTTTGTCATGATGAATGGCAACAATGGACAGTTACTCCCCCTCGCCCGCCGCAGTGGGCGAGGGGCTAGGGGGTGAGGGGACGCTGAACGCTTGTCCATCCACCATGCGATTGTTAAGAGCACCCTTGTAAGGAGGGGATCGGGTGGTGAGGGAACGTACTCTATATTCTTAGGTCACTTTGCTTTATGGCTTGCGGGTAAAGAGATAGGTTTCGGTGCCAATATCCATGGTCAAGGTTGGTTGGTTATTGGCATCAAGCCCAGTTTTGAAGGGAATGCCGGTGAATGGCGGCGTGACTGATAAATAGCCATCAGGCTCGCCTTGTTCGTTCAATAATGGTTTGAATTGGGTCTGAATTGCCCCAATATCCAGCCATAATTGCTCGCCATTCAGCAAGAGCGTAACATCGCCCAAGGCAGGGTTGGTGTAATTACCCAACAACGCTTCAGCACTAGCAGGGTCAAAGTCGGGAGCAATCTGTTTGCTGATTTCGCCCAGTGATTCTTCGATACTTTGGGCGCTAAATGCTGCGGTTTCAGCGGCTTTGCTTGGCTGATCAAAGGCTAGTTCAAAGTAGCGATCGCTAATGCTGGTGGCAAAATGGTTGGCATATTGGCCATTACTCAAGACCACAATCCCAATCTTGGCCTCAGGAATAAAGGCAAACTCCGATGAGAAGCCAAAGGTTGTGCCGCCGTGGGCAATAAATTCCAAGCCATGATAATCGCCAATCATCCAGCCAAGTCCATAGCTGGTTTTGGCATCGATGGCAATTTGTGGCTCCCACAGTACATCAAGGTTCTGATCGGAGACCAAGCGCTCGCCACTTGGCGTAATGCCATGATTGAGCAAAGTGATCAGATAATTGCCCATATCGTTGGCGGTTGACCATTCGGTTGCCCCTGCTGGTGCCACACCCTTGATGGCAAATTCGGTGCTAATTGGCAAGGTTTGGTAAGTTGCAGTTGTCAGATCCAAACCGTGGGGCAGTGCATGGTTGGGGCTAGCTTCAACCACTGCTTGATCAAGTGTCGTGTTGTTCATGCCCATTGGTTTGAGCACCCGTTCGGTGAGCGCTTGCACAAAAGTCTGATCAAGCTGATTCAGATCGCCACCGCTGGCAGCAGCAGCCGCAAAACCACCAATTGCCACCATCTGATTGCTATATTGAAACGCCTCGCCAAAATCGGTGAAGAACTCGAAATCAGCAACCGATGCGATAATTCCTTGAGCATCCAAATCTTCGGCATTGAAAATCATTTCAAAGTCGCGGCGGGGCACACCAGTACAGGCACAAACCAAGTGGCGCACGGTAATTTGCTTGGTAATTTCGGGATCTTTGACTTTGAAATTTGGCAGCAACTCAACTACTGGCGTATCCCAATCGAGCTTGCCTTGATCGACCAAGGTTGCCATTAACAAGGTCGTCAAGCTCTTGCCAGTTGAGCCGATCATCATCTGGGTATCGGCATCAATTGGTGCTTGCGAAACCACATCGCGCACGCCAAAGCCATTGCTATAGACAATCTTGCCATCTTGCACAATCGCCACAGTTACGCCAGGAATTTTATATTTGGCCTGTTCGGTTTGAATAAAACTTTCTAGTTCGCCGATCAGTTCTGGCCCAACATCGACCCGTTGATCAGCAGTGACCGTGGTTTGGTTGAGCGCCAAAATCGTAAAGCCTGATTGAATGATGCCAACTTGTGATTGGCGTTTGGCAATCGTGGCATTTTCGCCCTGCACCAACATCAAATAGGTTACGCCTTCGTGCAATTGGGCCATTGCAATAGTCGTTTGGCTGGCGTTTTTGGTATCGTAGGCCGCAACCAAAGCTTTTTCAGCACCGCTTGGCGAGGGCACTTCTTGGCTATCATCTGGTGTCAGTTTAAAGCTGGGGTCGGCTTGCTGCCAGCCCAATTCAATCGCCTTAGTAAGGTCAGCTTCCTCAACGCTCAACAGCGCAATCTTGATTTTCTGCTCAGGATCGCTGAGCCGCACAATCCCAGTTTCTTCAGCGATTTGCCAGTTGGTAGGGATTGGCACCGAAAATAATTGACTGGTGCTGGTATAGATTTTGGAGCTTTCAACGCCCGCACTTGGACTCGTTGGTGCAGCGGTGTCCGTTGCATCACTGGTTGGTTCGACGGTGGCAGCGCTAACGCTGGTTGCAGCTGTCGTAGCAGTTGCAGCGCTGTTCGAGGTCGGTTGAGAATTGGCAGTGGTGCAGCCAGCTAAGAGTGTCGCAGCCATGCCAGTGAGCAAAAACCAGCGTTGCCATTGGGGCAAGAATTTAGCAAAATTCGCCATAAACTACCTTTCAACCTAACATATTACAACAATCACGTTTCCAAAAGAACGTTTATGAACATAGCAGTGATTGCTGTTAGGATAGTTGGTTGAGCATCGTTAGGGCTAGGTTAATAATGCTGAATTGTGCTCGCTCAAAAGACAACGCCAATCGCTTAATTTAGCAGGTGACCGCTCGTACCAAAGATCGATACCGGCTCATCTGGATGGGAGCAGTTATTTAAACCCACCCAAACATCGCTCCTATTGAGCGGGAAGGTTTGGGTGGGTTTTTGGGTTAATTAGGGAGTCCAAACCAGGTACAGCGGTGTAGCGCTATAGACGCTGCCGTAGAGATCGGTAAACTCCACAGTTAACGTCTGTCCAGCCCGTGGCATCAACACGCTTGCTGGAACCGCCACCACTGCTGCCTGCGGCTGTCCATTGATCCCATAGGCATAGCGAAATACCTCAGTTGTACCCACTCGCAATATGACCGCATCATCGACCAAACCTGGCATAAGACTGGTTTGACTAGCCGAGAGCCAATAGGTTCCGCCACTCGGTAACACCGCTGGAAGGTTAATAGTGGTCGTGAAAAACACGAATCCAGGCGTAACTACTGGACTAGTTGGCACCACGACCGATCCCAGTGTGGCGATCACGCTGGGACGGTTCATCACCACAAGTGGCAAATACTGAATGTGCGGTACGGCAACCGGGGTTGCAGTCGCCGTTGGTGTATTCGTCGGAGTCGCGGTAACAGTGCTAGTTGGCGTATTCGTTGCTGTGTTAGTTGGCGTATTCGTCACAGTCGCGGTTGCTGTATTAGTCGGTGTGTTGGTTGGTGTATTCGTCACGGTCGCGGTTGCTGTATTAGTCGGTGTGTTGGTTGGTGTATTCGTCACGGTCGCGGTTGGGGTACTGGTTGCTGTCGCCGTCGGCGTGTTCGTAGGTGTATTGGTTGGTGTGTTCGTAGGTGTATTGGTTGGTGTGTTCGTAGGTGTATTGGTTGGTGTGTTGGTTGGTGTGTTGGTTGGTATCGCGATATTAGTGAGGTCAAAGCTGGCAGGCGTGGCGAGGGCTGGGCTAACATTGGCGGTAACATTGTAGCTACCAACGATGCCATTAGCAGTAAAGGGTATGCTGGCTTGACCGCTAGCATTCGTCAGTGCCGTATTCCCGCTTGGAAACGTCCCACTCGCGCCACTAGCTGGCGCAGTAAAAGTGACAAGTGCATTCACAACGGGGTTGTTGTTTCCATCCAGCACCGTGGCCTGAAGTTCCGTCGCAAATGCTGTGTTCTGCTGAGTACTCTGCGGCGTGCCTGCAGTGGCGATAATCCTGCTCGGAGTTGCTGCGACGATCGTCACAAGCCCGCTAGCACTAGTGACACTCTGCCCATCGGGATTCGTTACCGTGACTGTGCGTACACCCAATGAAGCTCCCGTCGCGACGCTAATATTAAGCGTGATCTGGGTTGGGCTGGTGTAGGTAACACTATTCACTGTCACGCCACTACCATTAACGCTGGCCGCAATTCGGTTGGTAAACCCTACGCCAGGATCATAAAAGCCCGACCCGCTGGTTGATGTACCAGTAATAGTGATGTTGGTGGTCATGCCTTGGGTTACTGATACTGGGCTGCTGTTTGCGGGTGTGGCTGGCGGCGGGGCCAACACTTTAACGACCTGAACGCCATACGAATCGGTTGCATTGGTAAATTCCTGAATTGTCCAGATTGTCATATCATCGCTAGGATCGAGGCTGGTATATGAGGTATTGCCCCAGCGTCGTCCGTTACCACCACCAGGATCACTAGCAGGATTATAGTCGAAGGTGGTTGCAGTATAGAGCGTCGGAGCCTGCATCGTTCCAAGCGTATCACTGGACAAGCGGCTGGTCATGGCCGCGTTGGCTCGTGCTGTTGCTCCGGCGCTGCTAAAGCCCATTACAGCATGACCTTGGCCCGAAACGGCGACGGTTGGAATCCAGCGAAAACTTGGATTGGATGCCGCATTATCAAAGACAGTTCCCGATTGCAGCAAACTGGGGGTAGTGGAGAGATTCTGAAACTCATACCAACGCACAGAATTGCGTGCTCCTGCTACTGTGCTCGCCACCCCAGCACTATTTGTCCTAATGCCGTGGGCTGTCCACAAACGACCATTGCGAATCATGGCAGCATACAGCCGATCATCGAGGCCATCAAGCTGACCATTCGCGCCACCACTATTGCCGAGATGGGGAACTCGCGAAGGAAAGGTAGTAGTTGGCACCGTGATTGAGATATTTGCAGAGATGGTGGGGGTAGTGCTGCCCGGATTGTTAACCCGCCGAAACATTAGCGTACTAAATGTCGCATTATCAACTCCAACAAAGTAGCCTTCGGTCGCCGTTGGATCAGCATTATCAACCCCTTGCGGTGAAAACGGCCCAGCACCAGTCCCCGAGGCAACCAACCCGGCGAATGTGGTTACGACAATCGGCCCAGTGCCGAGGATCGAGCTTTTCTGCACTACATAGCCATTCGTCCCTACCAAAGCGCCAGCAGTATTGAACATATTAGCGCCGATATACAGCGCATTAACATCAACACCCAAACTTGGGAAGTCCATAACATCGGTGGCACTACCTTGGAAAAAGAAGAAAGTCCACACGGTACTCGAGCTAATTACCCCAGCACTGGCAGCATCACTAACGGCTAGGAGCAGCCGATTGGCCTGAGTACCTGTTTGGCCTGGTAGATCGATCACGGTTAGCAGCCAGCGCTTGCTGATGCGATCATAGCGCAGACGCGGGTCGCTGGTTAAATTATTTACGATAGGTTGGGTCATCACCGAAGCGAAGAAGGTATCCATGGTGGTATTGATCACACCATCGGCAATCCCCGTGGCTTTGTCGAAGGTCCGCAAGCGCCCATTGATCGCTACCACAAATTGGCTTGGCCCAACCGTGCCCATGGTGCTGGGCGGAATTATATTGCTATCCGCTAGCGTTGCGCCCGTAAAATTGGTGCTCAAACTCGTCAAGGCTGTATCGCGTGATGCTACAACTGGCGCAGGTGGACCGAACTGCGCAGGCCATTGGGCAATCGCTGGCGCGTTTGGGTTTTGAGCCAGCCGCTGGCGATCAACCTGAAAACGTGGTTTAGGCAAACGAGGCGTTGCTGGCAGTCGATCAGCGAGGGCTTGACTGGCCATAATCGCTGCGGTGGTACGTTGAATGCCAACCACGCCGGTTTGCGAAATGCCAAGCGTTTCGCCAGCAGCTATAACTTCAAGCGGAGCATCGAACTGAGCACGAGCACGAACTCGCGTGTCGGTGTATGCCGTGGTCACGAGCAGGAATGTCATGATGATGATATGAACAGGCTTCAACCGCATGATGAGTCTCCTTAATTATGGATGATCACCAGAATAATGGTTTTGGAAATGCCAAACTCAATCAGATCGTATCGAGCAGGAACCATACGCCAACCAACATCGCTGCACTAATTGTGAAATGCTTGGCTCAGCCGACGGGCTGCAAGCTAAAAATTGGGGTTGGGCTGGCTTTGCCTTTCAAACTTAACGTGCCCAACGCAACACATGGCAACTGGCTAGCAATCAGTTGTTGCAAACTGGCTTCGAGCAGAATTTGGCCTTGCTCAGCGGCGGCCATCAAGCGGGCGGCAGTATTGACCACATCGCCAAGCAAATTAAATTCGCGCCGCCCACGTGGCTCGCCTATTTCGGCGGCAAAGGCTGGGCCATAGGCAAGGCCAATTTTGCAACCAATGCGTTGTTGGTAGTTGCGAAAATCCAATGCTGGCGATTGTTCAACCAAGCGCTGGATGGTCAGCGCCGTTTGGGCCGCCCGCAAGCCATCATCAACATGCGCCCCTGTCACCCCAAAATGAATCAAAATATTCGAGCCAGATTTATCGTAAGTGACGTTTTTTAGCATCCCGCCAGTCGTTTCAACCGCTGCATTGATCAGTGCAAAAATCCGCGAATAGGCCTTGATCAGCAACGGCTCTTCGTCGGGTTCAAGATATTCGGGTGCAGCGCTGATGCCGCTCAAATTCATATAAATTACTGGCAATTGCAGCCATTGGGGCGGTACTTTGCGTTGCGCCGCAGTTTCGACCAACAGCCGCAAGACCGACAAGGGCAAAAAACTAGCCAGTGGCTCAGTTGTATTGATCATTTCTTCGATCTCACGCACCAAGGCTTCAACGCTGCGATCGAGCAAAAATCCCCCGGCTTGGCGGCGTTTGGTTGGCGCAATATCGTATTCGCCCAAGGTTTGCTCGGCCAAATCGTCGCAAACCAGCGCATAGCCATCAGCCAACAGTTCACAACGATACAAACCCGCAATCGCCTGCTGAGCGGCTTGGCTCAGGCAAACTCGCCCAACTTCGCCAGCGCCTTCGGCATATTTGGTCGCTTGCACTGCTTCGCCCAGCAACACATATTCCATGCGTTTGGGCGTGCCAATATCGGCGGCAATAAAGCGCCCACGGTGTAAACCGATGCGCATGCCCAGCGAAATAACCCCTTGTGGCGTGGTTAATCGATTAAATTGCTTCATTGCCCGCTGCATGCGGAGGCCAGCTCGCACTGCCAACGCAGTGTCATTACGCTCGCCATCCGCTGGAAATTGTACCGACATGGCATCGCCAGTCCATTCCAACAGATTGCCGCCCGATTTGCTAATAATTTCGACCATCTGGGCAAAATAGTTATTCAACACCGTTAACACTTGGTCGGTCGCGTGATCTGCGGCATGCGCATCCATCAAGCTCGTAAAGCCCGCCAAATCGGTAAACATCAATGTGCCTTCTTGCCACGCCGAGCGAGCAATTCCCGGCGTTGGCGGTGTTTCGGCAACGAAGCGCGGCACATAATCGCCAAGCATGCGCCGCAACGTCCGTAAATGCTCAAAAACCTGAATCAAACGCTCAGGAATTGGCTCGACCCAAACCGAGGCATACAACATCGCCGGCAACAATGAGCGCAAGCGTGGCTCTAGCAACGTTAATGGATGCTTTGGCATACTACCACCCCTTGACCATATGATTCGTGCAGCTCAAGTATACAGCGCATGCCAAACAGCAACCACACAATCTCTTCATTAGTTCCTCACACTTGCTAGCTAGAATTGATAGCAGATTAAGCAGTTTGAGCAATCACGTTGCCAACCGATTCTATTTGGAGCTTTCGCATGAAACCATTTACCAGAGCATTAATCACCAGTATGCTGGTGGCTATTTTAGCGGCCTGTTCAACCAATCAAACAACGCCAACCACGAGCAACTCAGTCAGTAGCAGCCAAGCTGCCACAAGTTCAAACTCGACTGTTGCTGCTAGCCCAACTGTGGTTGTGCCAACGGTCGAATCAATCGACGAAGCGCTGGCCAGCAAAGCCACACCTCACGATACATCAGCTGATTTGGATTATGCTGCTGCTGCCCTTGTCGAGATTAAGCTCAGTGATAGCAGCATTAGTGCGAGCAACCCAAACGTCAAAGTTGAAGGCACGACGGCCACCATTAGCGCCGCAGGGACCTATCAAATTAGTGGCAATTTGAGCGATGGCCAAATTATTGTTGATACTGCCGATAAAGATTTGGTGCGCTTGATTTTGAATGGCGTAACGATTCACAGCTCCAGCAGTGCGCCAATTGCAATTATGCAAGCTGAACAGGTGGCGGTTATTCTGGCTGATGGTTCGCAAAACACGCTTTCGGATACAGTTGATGCCTCGGCGAATGCCACAACCACTGAAGATTTGCCCAACGCAACCTTATATAGCAAAGCCGATCTTTCGATTGATGGCACGGGCAGTTTGACGATTCAAGCCAACGGCAACGATGGCATTACCGGCAAAGATGGCTTGGTGATCAATAGTGGCACAATCGAAATCACAGCCGTTGATGATGGCTTGCGGGGCAAAGATTATCTAGTGGTCAGTGGTGGCACAATCACCATCAATGCCCAAGGCGATGGCTTGACTGCCGATAACGAGGAAGATCCAACCAAAGGCTATATTTCGCTAACTGGTGGCACGTTGAATGTAACTGCTGGCGGCGATGGCCTGAGCGCAATCACCGATATCTTGATTGATGCTGGCGATTTGACGATTGCAGCAGGCGGCGGCAGTAGCGCCAGTGTCAGCGCCGATGCTTCGGCCAAAGGCTTGAAGGCTGGCCAAAATCTCGTAATTGCCGATGCGACGATCACGATTGATGCAGCTGAAGATGCAATCCATTCTGATACCAACCTAACTATCAATGGCGGCACGCTCACACTTGCCGCTGGCGATGATGGCGCACATGCCGATGCAACCCTAACAATCAACGGCGGCAATCTCCAAATAACCAACTCATACGAAGGTTTGGAAAGTGCCGTGATCACAATCAACGCTGGCACAATTAGTTTGGTGGCGCAAGATGATGGGGTGAATGTGGCTGGTGGCGATGGGTCGAGCATGCAAGGTGGCGGTATGGGTCGGCCAGGCCGCAACGATAGCTTTGCCGCTGGCAACTATTTCTTATACATCAACGGCGGGACACTAGTGGTCGATGCTGCTGGCGATGGCTTGGATGCCAATGGCTCGATTGTGATGAACGATGGGTTGGTACTCGTCCACGGCCCAACCGAGCAAATGAACGGCGCATTGGATTACGATGGTGGCTTTGCCTTGAATGGTGGAACTTTGGTTGCTGCTGGGAGTGCTGGCATGGTTCAGGCTCCTGATACCAATTCAACGCAGGCCTCGGTGCTGATCAACTATAGCTCTGCTCAAGCCGCTGGTAATTTGGTACAAATTCTTGATCAAGCTGGCACGCCAATTTTGAGCTTTGCACCAAACAAACAATATCAAGCCTTGGTGTTCTCGTCGCCAGCCTTGCAACAAGGAGCTAGCTACACGATCAATAGTGGTGGCACGCTTGAATCAACCGCTAGCGGTTTCTCGCCAGCTGCGGCCAATGCAGGCGGCAGTGCCTACGCTACCTTCAACGTCAGCGAGATCGTGACCCAAGTTGGGCAACGCACCGGACGACAGAGATAAAGCAAAATCAAAGGCAAAAGGCAGAAGTCAAAATAAAGGACGAGGGATGAAGGGCGAAGTTAGTATGATAGGTTTTAAGATTCCCTCACCCCAACCCCTCGCCCGTGGCGCGGGCGAGGGGCTTCATTTGATGGTGTTGCCAGGATACATTGAAACCCAATGGCTCTCCCTCGCCCGTGTGCAGTGGGAGCAAGGGCTGCTTTCAGACACCCCAACTCCGCTCCCGTGGCGCGGAGTTGGAGCTCAAGTTGGTGGTTCCAGCGCGATTGCACGGAGAAACCCACGTTTCTGCAGGCTCCCCCTCGCTCGCGTACAGTGGGAGAGGGGGTCGGGGGTAAGGGAACGGTGCATATTAAAAACCTACCCCTGAAAGGCTGGGGGTGAGGGAACACCGATCCTTGACAATCCAATGAACGATTAAAACTAGCTGCTGACAACAGACCAATCAACTAGTTTCTCCATCAACAAACCTAGCTATGGTTGCACACATAGTTAGGCTTGTGCTATTTTAATCGTTTGTGCAAGCCTGAATTCAGCTAAAATAGGGCTTGTTCGTTAGTGCAGGAGCGTAATTATGGCGGCAAGCAGCAAACATCAGCGTTGGCAGATTGGCCTTATCATCGGTTTTTGGCCGATTGTATTTTTTGCCTTGTTCAACGATTCGGCATGGCTCAACGCGCAAGGCTTCAACGGCCAATTCATCAGCAATTTAACTGCACCACTTTATTTTGGCTTAATGCTCTACCATTTACGCCGCAACCAACGCCTGATTGCGCTTGCATTTGTACCATTCTCTGCGCTTGGCGAATATGTGTTTAGCCTGATGCTCGAACTCTATACCTACAAATTCGCGGCGATTCCAATTTATGTGCCATTTGGTCATGCTATTTTGCTCAGCACTGGACTATTAATCAGCGAATTAGCATGGATCAAGCAGCGTGAACCACAACTACGCTGGGGATTATTATTGGGTCATATTAGTTTGTTTATCGGCGCATGGCTGCTGTTTGATGATAACCTGAGCGTACTATTCGGCTTGGTTTTCAGCCTGATTCTGCTGATGTATCGGGCCAACTATTGCATTTAATCATGGGCTTTTTGGTGCTCTACATCGAATTAATGGGCACATGGCTAGGCTGTTGGCGCTGGGATCTCAATCCGCTTAACGGTTTATTGCACACCACCAACCCGCCAGTTGGCGCGTTTGTTTGCTATGTGATTGCCGATATCATTGTGATTATGAGTTTGCGTTGGGGCCGCTGGATGTGGGGTTATCGGCGCAATCTGCACGCCAAAGGCTCAGCCGCCTACTATCAACAAAAACTTGCGCTAACTGAGCAAATTTATGCCGAACAATCCAGTGCCGCCAAGCCAGCAACCAGCGACGATGGCTTTGGCAAAGGCTATGCGCTTGGCACCATTGGCTTACGTTATGTCGAATTAAATCAATATCCTGCGGCAATCACCTGCTTTGAGCGGACCCGTCAATTGGCCCAAAGCCGCAATGATCTGGCAATTTTTCATTTGGCGGGCTGGCATCTTGGCAAAGTATTATGGCAACAAGGGCAAGTGCAGCCAGCAATGGCATTATTAAATACTTATGTCAACTATCTACACGTAACCAAAGCGCCACAGGCCGAGGATTTCGCCGCCCACTTGCAAGCACTCGCAGCAATTTAGCTGGTTGATTTACGAAAATCGGGCACTTCAAGCTCAACTCGGCGTACCCGTGGATTGGCGTAGGTCAACGCAATCAAGCCGAGCATCAACAATCCCATCAAGCTAATCACCAACCCCATGCCACGGCCAGCAGTTTGGCTCCAAGCAGGGCTAGTTAAATTGCTAATCCAGCCATCGGCCTGCACGCCTGGCGCGAAAACTCGTTCGGCCAACGGCCCAGCCAACAAAAATGCTACTGGCAAACTCGATTGGGCCAACATGCGCCGAAAAGCCAAAACCCGCCCTTGCAGCGTGGGTGGCACCTTGGTTTGCCAAATTGCTTGGGTCGATGACGTTGCTACAGCGATACAAAAATAATAAATCGCATTGGCCAGTGCCAAAACCCAAATCTGGGGATACAAGCCCACAGCAATAAAGCCCAGCGCAAAAATCAAACGCACCCCAACCACTCCATGAATGCGGGGACGCGGCCCAGCCCACGTGCTCATCAGCAAACTACCAAATAACAAGCCCCAACCGCCAGCCGAAACCACTAGCCCAAAATCGGCCGAACTGCCGATCGTCAAGGCCAATGGTCCAGTCAAGGCATCGACAATTCCCAGCAGCAAGTTATTGAGGCTATAGAAAATCAATAAGCCAAATAAGCCTGCATGGCTACGAATAAATTGCCAGCCCGCCAACAACTCACGCCGAATCGAGCGGGCTGCCGCTGCAGTTTGTTCGCGCAGAGGAATTTTGATCAGCAAAAGCGTTGTGACGGCAACGCCAAAGGTCACCAAATCGAGCACAATAATCCCAATAATTCCCAAATACAAGACCAAAAATCCACCGAGCAAGGGTGCTAAAGATATCAGTCAGCGATTCAGAAAACTGAATCATGCCACTTGAACGGCTCAAGTGTTGCTGAGGAATAATTAATGAAAAAGCTACGGTTGAGCTAAGTTGCTGAAACATACTACAAATTGAATTAATCAACCCAAAGATATAAATAAATTCGACAAACATATTTTTGGTTAAAAAGAGCAATAATAATACAATTGTGTTGAGTGCTAAAATCAGAATCGCTAATAATCATAACTTTACGAACATCCCAGCGATCGACCCAAACCCCAACAAATGGTGCTAAAATAATCCCAGGCACTATAATAAAAAACAGATTAAGCGCAAAGCTGGTAGCTGAACCAGTTGTTTGATAAACCCAAACACCCAGCGCAAAGCTGGTTAAGCGTGAGCCAAGTAATGAAACTAATTCGCCCAGCCAAATCCAAAAGAATGTACGTAAGCCAGTATCACGTAATTGCATTCCAAATCTCCTACGACAAAATAAAAACTCACCTGCTGAAACAGAATAAACTGTTCCAACAGGTGGATTCTCAACGGTTTTAGCGATTTAAATTAGCCTTTGCAGCTTTCTTCAACTTCGCTGGCTTCGCCTTCGGTGGTAACGATAATTTCAAAATCCATGCCTATCACCTCCTTTCAAGAGAGTGTTGAATGCCAAGTGATGATTAGATCGCAGGCGACCATAATCTTCGAGCTTGTTGAATATCGTTAATCAAATCGTGTTGCGCAGTGGTATAGTTGGCATCACGCTCAATAATAATGCAATCAATTGCAGCTTTTTGGCTTAGCCGCCCAAATAATTCAAATACTTCGGAATGCACGGCAGTAGAATGTGAATCGTGCCAAAAGCCGTTAAATCTGCTCTCCGCCAGCCAAATGCGCATGCACAATCCGATCATGTGGCAAGGCATTGATAAAATCCCAACAATCAAAACCAAAATTCAGGCTGTTGTACCAAACATTGCTCAGATCGAGCAAAATGCCCAAGCGATCGTATTGATGCGCCAATTCCAAAAAGAATTCTTCGGCAGTCCACGGCGAATCGGCGATCCGCACGCTATAGGCAATATATTCAAGAACAATCGGCGCTTCTAAAAAGTCTTCAAGCCGTTGAATTTTATCGATCACGCGGCTGAGCAAGGCTTGGTTGTAGCTATTGGGGCAAAAGAAGCCAACCTGAAAGCCATCGCTGGCAGTCATCGCCATATGATCGCTAAAATAGGGCGAGCCGGTGAGCGTGAGCAATTGCTTAATTGCCCGAAAATACTGCCAATTTGGCTCATCCATTGAAACCAGATTCGCCGTTACGCCATGTAATACCAGCTTAAAGCGCTCACGCAAGCTGGCTAATTCTTGATGATAGAGTAACTCGCCAGCTTCAATATAATGCTCAGGCGTGATTTCTAGCACATCAATTGGCGTGGTCGGATTGAGAATAAATTGGCGTAACTCAGGCCGATAGCCCATACCAACGCCTTGAGGTTGGCTCACTAATTTGCTCATTGCTGCTCCTCAAACCACCAAAACCATTGCTTGGGCTAACCGTTGGCTCAATTGCACCAATCCCTCAAGCGTGCGCTCCAACGTCGCTGGCTCGTTGGTCAATAGTTCGGCAATGTGAGCGATAGTGCGAACACCATCAACATAGTGCAAAGCCTGAATCACCGCAGCATTAACTTGCATCAGCTGAATATCGCGCTGGCCATGGCGCCGATAGATGATTAAATGGGTTGGTTGGGGAGCTAATTCACGCAAATCGGTTGCTTGAAGTTGCAATATATTGGTTAATGGGTAGACATACGTTGCATAGTTTACCGTGCGATCACAGCGCAGCACGCTGGTGCTGGTTAGCGTTGGTGGCTGGTAATCTGAATCAGCTTCATAATCCGAAGGGGTACGCAGCGCGCGATAAATTGCCGTTTCGGCCTGCAACACTGCTGCAATCAAGTCAGTTTGCGGCAAATCGATCGTCGTTTGTAGCGACTCAGTTAAAAATCCACTCAAACGCAGCAGATCAGTGCGCGCATCGGGCGGTGCTGGATACAAATCAAGATAGCGCCCCAACAATCGCGTCCCAAAATCGCCCAACAAATCGAAGGTGCGGGCTAGAGGGCGGCGAATACGCCGTTGGCGACGAGCTGTAAATTGCTGATGAATATCGGCTAAATCGGGGTAGGCAGCGCTAAGTTGGATTCGTTCGCTGGCTGAAAGCGCATATTGAGCCAGCAGCAAATCGGGCTGAAGCCCAAAAAGCTGATAACTGGTTGGATTGGCGATCAAACGGCAAAGGAGTGCTTCGAAATCGTGCTGCATAGGCTCACCGAGTGATAAAAATGGGTTTTCGATAATCTCTCAAAGGAATGTCAAGCAGTATACTAGATCACCATCCAAATGTCTATATAGCTGTTGAGAATTGATTATCTCGCCAGCCTTCGTATTTTTCGTGATTCTCATATTTCAGCTTCCTGATCACTGATCCCTCATCGTTGGTTCGCCACCCTTCCGTCCCTCCGCCGGAGGAAGGATGAGCTTGCAAGGGTCGGTTTTTAAGTGTGGTGGGAGCGTTCCCTCACCCCCCAGCCCCCTCGCCCACTGAACGCGGGCGAGGGGGAGCACTCGTGCACTGCCTATAAACCACCAGCTGAAGCTCCTAGCCCATCGGATGGGAACAAGATGGGGGTGAGGGGATCTAAATGTAAGCTGTCCTTGCTCCCTCCCAGAAGGCAACGGAGGGGTTTCCATTCCTTCTAACCCCAAACATTCATGGGCAGGATCATTCTTGATTTGTTTATTACACACTATTTGTTTTGTAGCATATGATTGTGCTTGCAATGCTAAGTCTTCGTGCTCTTGGTATTCTTCGTGGTTCCGTATTCCGTTGCTTAAATTGCACAAAAATCTTCATACTGTATCTTTATTAATAGCAGATTCCCAATTTCCACCCTAGACAAGCAATGCATCCAAGCAGTATCATTGACTTGATTCCTGCTGCACAATCGCTGGGGAGATGTTGCGATGACAACCTTGCCTGATGATGAAACCCTGCTAAAAGCCGAAGCCTTGCTCGCCCAAATCCCACTTGATCGCATTCCAGAGCATCAACGTCCTTGCGTTGAATGGTTGATTGACGATCAGTTTCCAATCAGCAGTTTTGTTGGTCGCGTGGATTTGTTAAAGCAACTGGCTGCGGCAATGGCATCAACCACCCCAACCATGATCGTCCCAACGCTGGCCGTAACTGGCATGGGTGGTATTGGCAAAACTAGTCTAGCACTCGAATTTGCCTATCGCTATGGCAACTACTTTGCTGGCGGCGTGTATTGGATCAATGCTGCCAATAGCTCAATTAGTACCACGATTTTACCAGCGGTTGATCGGCTGTGGCAAAAATTATTTCCCAATCGTGATAGCAGCCAAATTGCCCCTGAACAACGCATTAACGATATCAAAAGCTTTTTCAATAGCCCAATTCCACGTTTATTGATCTTCGACAATTGCGAGCAGCAATGGATTTTTGAAACCTACCAACCTGGCCCGCAAAGTGGCTGCCGCGTGCTGATGACCAGTCGCAATGCAGTTTGGTCGACCAGCAACGTCCAATCAATCGCGATTGATCTGCTGACTCCTGCTGAAAGTCGCCAAATGTTGCAAAAACTTTCACCGCGCATTACCGATGCAGAGGCGGATGATTTAGCCAATCTGGTAGGCTATTTGCCTTTGGCGTTGCATGTAATGGGCGTGGCATTGGGAACTCTCGAACCATCGTTGCCTGTTGAAAATTATTATCAACGGGTACAACGAGCCTTATTGGCTCAACTTGAAGCCACCGCCAACAACTTGCAAAACATTCATCGTTCGCCAACCAACCACCAATGGAGCGTCGTCGCCACAGTACACGTGAGCTATGACCTGCTCAAGAGTCCTTATCGTGATGAAGGCCAACTCCGCAATTTGTTGTTACTACTAGCCTGTTGTGCGCCGAATGCACCAATTCCGATCGATTTGCTCATCCGAGCAACCGAGCACGATTCGGCGACTGTTGGCGCATGGTTGTATGCATTGCGCCAAAGCGGCTTTTTCGATCACGATCCACCACAGTTGCACCCGCTCATGCGCGAGGCGATTCAGATTATCGAAGCCGAGCATTACCCAAATGCCGCCAACACTATGATCGCTGCTCTAGTTGCCGAAGGCACACATGCTCATGAAAACTGGGATCGTGAAGCAATGCTCGCTCTAGTGCCACATCTAGAAACTTGCCATGAAGTAGAAAAAACCAAACAAGGCTATACTGGTCATCTTTTATTCATTCTCGCTAGTATTACTGAACGCCAAGGTGATTATTGTCAAGCAGAACGACTTATAAGAGAGCTATTGGAGTATGAAATAGCACTATATGGAAATGAACATCAGGAAGTACTTACTACTCAGCATAACCTCGCATGGGTAATCCATGCTCAAGGAAACTATAATGAGGCTTTGACTCTTTATCAGAGCATACTTGAGGTTCGTCAACAGATCTTAGGGGATGAACATCCTCATACCCTCACCACTCAACATCAACTTGCAAATGTATTATATTCCCAAGGAGCCTATGCTAAGGCTACCGACCGCTATCAAAGCGTACTTCGCATTCGTCAACAGATGCTGGGTGATGAACATCCTGATACACTCTTAACCCTGCATAACTTGGCGAGAGTATTATACATTCAAGGGTATCAGGCTGAGGCCTTGAATCTCTATGAAGCGGTATTAGAAATTAGACAACGGGTTTTGGGAATGCAACATCCTCATACTCTCATAACTAAACATCAACTTGCAGGAGCCTTGTATGACCAAGGTAATTTCACTAAAGCCTTTTACATGTATCAGTCTATACTTGCTATTCAAAAGCAGATCTTAGGTATGAATCATCCGCATACCTTAATAACTCACCATAATCTTGCAAACGTATTAAAAGCCCAAAAGTCTTATGTCGAAGCATTCGATATTTATCAGTCCGTATTCACTATTCGTCAGAAAGTATTGGGTACTGAGCATCCTGATACCCTCATAACGCAATCCAGCATTGCTACTTGCTTGGCCTACCAAGGCCAGTATTATGAGGCTATAACTCTACTTGATGAGATTATTCCCAAGCAAATTCGCTCTTATGGCGGGGCAGGCCACCCCAATGTTCAGACAAATATTAAGAGCCGCGATGCGATTTTGGCAGATTTTTGGCAAAAAAGGCAGTAGTAGAACTTAAAATGAGAGGAAGATTTGATCCACGAAGGAAACAAAGGACACGAAGGAGGCGAGGCTATAGGCTGTTGAAATCATTGCAATCTTCAAAAAAGCTTCCGATAGCTAATAGCCACACTCCGCTCTCCGCCTCTGCGTTAAAAATCATTTCATTTCTTAGCCACGGATTACACGGATTACACGAATAATTATCAGCTTCAGCCCATATCTACACTCCACTCTGCGCCTCTGCGTTAAAGCTCGTGTTATTTTTTGCCACGAATTGCACGAAGGGGTGAGGCTGTTGGCTATTGGCGTTCAGGTTGCTCTGATCGTTGAATGCATCCCATAATTGCTCGCTAGCCTAGAGCCTTCAGCCTATAGCCTCATCTGTTCTGTGTTCTATGCTTTTCCCAGCTACTTTATCGTCATTGGTAGTGATATTTTATACCACAACGCATTGCTTTCGATCGCGCCAAGCCAAATAGCATGCTGTTATCCAAAGTGATTTATTCAAGCGGTGGGGTGGTCGATTCGCCAAGTTGTTGACGATCGTCTTTCAGCCCAACTCCGGTTAAGCGCCGTTGCCGCGCTTGCACCAATAAATAGATTAATAATTCGCTGGCCGCCGCATAGCTCAAGCCTTGGGGATGAATATTTGAGATGCAGTTGCGCTCGGCATCGTTGCGGCCTCGCTGCGGTGCATAGGTTAAATAGATGCCTACGCTATCGGCAACGCTCAAACCAGGCCGTTCGCCAATTAATATCACCACCAACTCGGCGCGCAGTAATTCGCCAATTTCGTCGCCAATTGCCACGCGCCCTTGCTCAACCAATACCAAAGGGGCAAGTGACCAACCAAGTTCGGTTAATTTGGGCTTGAGCAATTGTAATAATGGTGCAGCATGACGTTCAATCGCGACCGCCGATAAGCCATCAGCCACTACCAACGCCACGGTGTATGGCTGAGTTGGCAATTCCGTCAGGTGTTGGCGCGAATCGACATGCAAGGTTCGGCCCAAATCTGGCCGTTTGAGATAGGTTGCACGATCCAAGGCCGCGCTTTTGAGCCTGATACTTTGGGGGAATTCGGGTGCTAATGCGGCGGCAATCGTTGCAAAATCAACCTGGGCATGGACTGCA
Source organism: uncultured Chloroflexia bacterium (assembly GCA_963767035.1). Classification (GTDB taxonomy): domain Bacteria; phylum Chloroflexota; class Chloroflexia; order Chloroflexales; family Herpetosiphonaceae; genus Herpetosiphon. The sequence continues at coordinate 1,550,710 of CAVYBW010000001.1, forward strand.
TCACGTGCTAAGGCATGGTCTTGTTGAAAGCCTAAATGGGCCTTTGTTGGCAGCGCATCGCCAACCCGGCCAAGCCCAATTCTGGCATTGGTAAACTGGCGCAGACGTTGCCACAGTTGCGCTGCTTCCGGTTGTTCAGCCATTATAATCCTCCCAATTGGGCGGCTGATTGCAACAACCGATGACGTTCGTTGGCAATCAACAAACCCGCTTGATCGATGATTCCAAGCTGTTGGAGCCATGTTTCAAACTCAGGCGCAGGCCGCAAACCCAAGGTTGTTTGCACAAAGCGAATATCATGATACGAGGTGCTTTGATAATTCAGCATAATATCATCAGCTCCAGGCACACCCATCACATAGGTACAGCCAGCACTTGCCAATAATACCAGCAAATTATCAATATCGTTTTGATCAGCCTCGGCATGGTTGGTATAGCAGGCATCACAACCCATCGGCAAGCCCAACAATTTGGCACAAAAATGATCTTCCAATGCCGCCCGCGTAATTTGCTTGCCATCGTAGAGATATTCGGGGCCGATAAAGCCGACTACGGTGTTGACCAGCAATGGCTCGAAGGCTCGCGCCACGGCATAGGCTCGCGCCTCGCAGGTCTGTTGATCAACGCCATGATGGGCGTTGGCCGAAAGTGCGCTGCCTTGACCGGTCTCAAAATACATCACATTATTGCCAATTGTGCCACGCTGCAAGGCTCGCGCCGCCTGATTCGCCTCATTCAACAGCGCCAAATCGATGCCAAAACTACGATTTGCTGCCTCGGTGCCAGCAATCGATTGAAACACTAAATCGACCGGAGCGCCGCGCTCGATCACCTGCAAGGCGGTGGTGACATGGGCCAACACACACGATTGCACGGGCATGGCATAGCGCTGACGCAATTCATCGATTAAGTGGAGCAGGCTGGTCATGGCCTGCGGGCTATCCGTCGCTGGATTAATCCCAATCACCGCATCGCCGCAGCCATACAACAAGCCATCGAAAATTGCCGCCGCAATTCCCTGTGGATCATCGGTGGGATGATTGGGTTGCAGCCGCGATGAGAAACGCCCCGCCAAGCCCAAGGTATTACGAAAGCGGGTAATCACTTGGCATTTTTTGGCAACCGCAATTAAATCTTGGTTGCGCATAATTTTGGAGACTGCCGCCGCCATCTCAGGCGTAATGCCCGCTGCAACTGCCGCCAATTGCTGGCTATCGGTGCAATAATCGAGCAGCCACTCGCGCAAACCACCAACCGTCAAATGGCGAATTGAGGCAAACGCTGCTTGATCATGGCTATCAATAATGAGCCGGGTAACTTCATCTTCCTCGTAGGGAACCAGCACCTCGTTGAGAAACGTGGTCAGTGGCAGATCAGCCAAACACCATTGGGCAGCTACCCGTTCCTCGGCATTGGCGGCGATTAAGCCTGCTAATGCATCGCCCGAACGTTCAGGGGTAGCCTTAGCCAACAGCGTTTTAAGTGAATCAAATTGGTAGCAACGTTGACGAATTATATGCTGATAGCTGGTCATAAATAGCCTCCCACAGCGCAAGCATGGCCAATTATGGCATTCTTTTTTGCGCGATGCAACTCGATAGGTGTCAGTATCCTTTCATCTAGTTGATTCTTGATTTTTGGTTCGTCACCCTTCCGTCCCTCCGCCAGAGGGAAACGCCGGGGGTTTTCATCTCCCAGCACCCCTAATAGTTGGTTGCTGGATTATTGATGTTCGTTATGATTCCCCACCTTCGCGACCTTCGGGTTCTTCGTGGTTTCAGTACCTGATGCCTAACAACTGATCGTTCATCAATCGTTCGCCACCCTTCCGTCCCTCCGCCGGAGGGAAACGCCGGGGGTTTTCATCCCCCAGCACCCCCTAATAGTTGGTTGCTAGATTATTGATGTTCGTTGTGTTGCTCCGCCTTCGCGACCTTCGGGTTCTTCGTGGTTTCAGTACCTGATCCCTGACCCCTGATTCCTGCTTCCTCATTGCTTAGCAAGCGCTCAGTTATTAATTGATTTAAGCAGTTATACTTAAATAATGAGTAGGGTCTTTTAGTTGTTGAGGAAGCCAAGATGAACCAACGTTGGTTACGATCACGGTTGTTGATCGTTTTTGTCATTTTAGGGCTGGCTGCTGGCTATCTACCACTGCCAACATTCGCCAACAGCCCAACCCCAGCGCCGATCAAGCTGCAAACTGCCTTTGATCATGCCGCCGCCGAATTTCATGTGCCAACCGAATTGCTACTGGCGTTGAGCTACAATCTTTCGCGCTGGGAGCATCACGCCGGCCAGCCTAGCACCAGCGGCGGTTATGGCATTATGCACTTAACCCAGATCGATCTGAGCCATTGGCAAACGAGCAAAGGGCTTGATTGGGCCACACCATTCAAACAGCCAGCCGAACTCCAAACCTTGGCTCAAGCAGCCAAGCTAATTGATCAGCCAACCAGTGCCTTAATCAGTGACCCTGGGCAGAATATTCGTGGTGGTGCAGCCTTGTTGGCCGAATATAGCCGCAGCATCAACCCCAAACTGCCAACCACGCTTGCCGATTGGTATGGCGCGGTGGTGTTGTATAGCGGCAGCAAAGAACGTTCGACTGCGTTTGCATTCGCCGATCGGGTGTATGCGACACTGCAAAACGGTGCAAGCCGCCAAATCGAGAGCGGCGACCATGTGACGCTTGCAGCAAGCGCAGTCACCATCAATCGCCAAAGTGCTGCCAGTTTGCAACTGTATTTGGGCGATGATTTTCCTTTGGATTGCCCAGCTACGCTTGATTGCGAAGTGATTCCTGCCGCCTATGCCTTGAATAATCCCAATGATCGTGGCAATTATGGCAACTACGATTTAGCCAATCGCCCAGTTGATGGCTTGGATTATCGCTATATTTTGATTCACGATACCGAAATTACTTATACCCAAACCATCAACGTGTTTCAAAATCCATTAACCAAGGCCTCAACCCATTATGTCGTTCGCGCCAGCGATGGCCATATTGCCCAAATGGTCGAGAATAAAAATGTGCCATGGCATGCAGGCAACTGGGATGTAAATGGGCATGCAATTGGGCTTGAACACGAAGGCTATGCAATCGAAGGCGCAAGCTGGTATAGCGAAGCGATGTATCAAGCCTCGGCCCAACTCACCCGTTATCTCGCCGATAAATATCAGATTCCGCTTGATCGCAGCCATATTATTGGCCACGATGAGTTGCCCGGCCCGCTGCCACAGCATCAAGCTGGCATGCACTGGGACCCAGGTCCATTTTGGGATTGGGCGCATTATATGGATTTAGTGCGTGGCGGCCCCGCCCAAATCAGCAATCCCGACCCACAGTTAGTCACGATTGATCCCGATTTTGAGACCAACATGCCAGCGCTGACCTACTGTTACACCAGCAACGATTGTCGGGCTGTACCAACCCAAAGCGCCAATTTTCTCTATTTGCACACCCAGCCCAGCGCCAACTCGCCATTGATCACCAATCAATATATTGGTTCAACTCCAACCCACGCCAATAACTGGGCCAATAAAGTTGTTACTGGCCAAACCTATGTTGTGGCAGAGCAACAAGGCGCTTGGCAGGCAATCTATTTTGGTGGTCAAAAAGCTTGGTTTTACAACCCCAATGGAGCTAATACGAGTGCTGCTCAAGGACTGAAAGTCCGACCAAAGGTTGGTCAAACCAACATTCCGGTTTATGGGCGAGCCTATCCTGAAGCAGCGGCCTATCCGCAAGGCATCACGCCGCAAGCGGTTACGCCAATTTACAGTTTGCCAGCCGATAATATCGTCGTTGCAACCCAGCTTTATACCAGCACCTACTACTATTCGCCAGTCTTCACGCCGACGCTTGATCCTACTTCGCACATCGTTGTGAGCGGCCAAACCAAGTATTATCAAATCAATTTCAATCATCGTTTTGGTTTTGTCAAAGCGACCGATGTTGAGGTGCAATCGAGTGTGATTAGTCTAACCACACCTGACACTGAGCAAAGCAATGTGCATGGCACCAGCATCACTTATACCTTGAGTTTGCGCAACCTCAGCCAACAAACAGTGCCAATTAGCCTGAGTGTTACTGGCAACATATGGCCAACCACGCTTACCAGCACAGTGCCAAGCAGCCTTGGGCCGAATGCCAGCCAAAACATCAGCATTCGCGTCGATCTGCCAGCAGGCCAAAGCCCCAGTAGCGATCAAGTTTGGGTCAAAGCCCAAACCAGCGCCGACCCCGAGCGCAGCGCCGTGCTGTTACTGCGTTCGAGTGCCGCGACCAACACCAACTATTTACCACTGATCGGCAAGCATTAAACAATCAACGCCGGCTAGCATCAAACTAGCCGGCGTGCGTCATTAAAATTCGACTGGCAGCTCAATCATGCCGCGAATCAGCATGCCAGGCCGCCAAATCAGGTCTTGGGCTGGCACAGCGAGCCGCAAGTTTGGCAAGCGTTGCACCAACGAATTAATCGCGATTGCGCCTTCGAGCCGGGCCAATGGCGCACCCAAGCAATAGTGAATGCCATGGCCAAAGGCAATATGGTTATGCTCGCTGCGCGTAATATCAAGCTGATCAGGCTCGTCGAAATAGTTAGGGTCACGATTCGCCGAAGTGACAACTGCCAGCACTTGCTCGCCACGGGGAATTGTAACGCCAGCAAATTCAACATCTTCGCGCGCCCAACGCAGGGTTGAGGTTTCGACCGGACTATCAAAACGCAGCAGTTCTTCGACCGTGTTGCGAATCATGTCGGGGTTTTCACGCAGCAAATTCAATTGATCAGGGTGCTGCAATAAGGCCAACATGCCGTTGCCAATCAAATTAACCGTGGTTTCATGGCCAGCAATCAACAAAAAAAACACCAGCGAAAAGAGTTCTTGCTCGGTCAATTTATCGCCAGCTTCTTCAACCTGCACCAAGGCACTGGTCAAATCGTTGGCAGGATTAGCCCGTTTCTCGGCAAATAATTCACGCAGATAATTGCCAAACTTTTCCATCTCACCCGCCATGCGCGTAAAACGATCTGGCGAGGGATCAACGGTTACGACCAAGCCTGACCAATAGCGAAACTGTTCACGATGATCCAGCGGAATCCCCAACAATTCGGCAATCACGGTCAAGGGCAGCGGAAAAGCATAGGCTGTCAGCAAATCGGTGCTGCGTGGGCCAGCCAGCATGGCATCAAGCAACTCATCGGCAATTTGCTGAACTCGTGGCCGCAGCTGTTCGACCAATTGTGGTGTAAAAGCCTTATGCACCATGCCACGAATCCGCGTATGATCGGGCGGATCAATCGCTAGCAAATGTTTAAACAACAGTTGCACAACTGGCGGCATCACGGGCATTAGTTTTTGCTCTTCGGGAGTAAGCACCTTACGCCAATTTTTGATAAAGCGCGGATCTTTCAGCGCTGCCTTGACATCTTCAAACCGGGTAATCATCCACATACCACGGCCATCGGGTAAACTAATGCGGTGAACAGGGGCTTCGGCACGGAGAGCAGCATAGGTTGGGAAGGGATCTTGGACGAACTGCGGATTAAATACCTCAGCATAGGTCGAATGGATCATCAATACTCCTCTACATAGGATCAATCCATGGCTTCATCTTATGCGGCTTTTGATAAAGATCAAGTGGGCATTCTGCCTAAATTGTGGTTTTGCATTCTCTCACTCTCGCAGCGTACCAGCATAGGGTTTTAAGGATTTGGGTAAGCATCCCCTCTCCCGCCGAGCAGGCGAGGGGCTTCACTCTGTGGTTTTGCCATTTGTGGGCACTGAACGCGTGTTCCCCTCGCCCGCCACGTGGGCGAGGGGTTGGGGTGAGGGAACTCAACGTTGCTATTGATTCAAGCCCAATGCTTCAGCAGTCAGGGCATCGATTTGGCGTTGGCCATTATGCTCGTTGACGACGCTAAATCCGCCAGCATAATCCCACATTGTCCAGCCGATATTAAATTCTTCGAGGATGCTGCGCATGTCATGCAACCAAGCGGCGCGATCTTCGGGCTTGCTTTTGAAGCGATACACCCCAAATTCATTACAGGTCAAGCGCACCTGATGTTGCTTCGCCCATGCCACCGCTTGGCCAAGCCACTCACGCAGCGCAGCTGTATTCCAACGCTCGTTGCCATAGTTAATCGCCGCATCGCGGGCAACAGCATCCTGAATGCTAGCAGCAATTGGCGCTAAGGCCTCAGGGCTGGATGGATAGGGCAAATATTCGAGATGTGGCCAGTAGGGCGAACCCCAGGTTGCCGCCTGATGGGTAAAGGTGTGGGGATCGTAGCAGTGGAAGTTGTAGATAATATTTGGATCGGCTAATGGCTCAAGCTCAAGCAATTCGGCAATGCTCGACCACTTATGTCCAGTCGCAATCAGGGTGTGTTTGGGCGCACCAGCCCGCATTGCCGCCAACAATTCGGCCTGCACAAAGGCCCATTGTTGGGCATCAGTCACCACTGGCTCATTCAAAACCTCTAAAAAAAGCATTTCAGGGTCACGCTGCGCCAAATGGGCCGCCAAGCTTTGCCAAAAACTGGCAAAAATTTTGACTAGCGTTGGAGAGTTAAACAAACGCTGTTTGAAATCGTCCTCAGGGTGCAAATCAACAATCACCGCCAAATTATGCGCCAACATCAGATCGATCGCGCGATCAACTTCGGCCAAATAGATAGGATTCAGTTCGCTAGGATTGCTTTCATTCAACAGCACAATTGGGTTGAGCGTAAAGCGCACATGGCTACAGCCAAGTTTGGCCAGCAGCGCAATATCGGCCTCGGTATTATAATTGCGCAAATGCTCCAAACTATACTGGTTAGTATAATCTTGGGCAAACCAATGACTCAGATTGATCCCACGGGCCAGTTTGGCAAACCGCGCATCACTAATCGCAGTGTTAGGCTTCGACAACGTTGTCATAATTTATCCTCAGCTCAATAAAAAACACGAAGCCTTCGGTGCTTCGTGTTGAAAAGATCAGCCATTAGGCTCCCGCAGCGTCGTTATTCAAGCGCGGGCGTTTGAAGCGCAAGCTATCTGAGCGGGGAATTTTCGGCACACTATCGATCAAATTGCGGGTATATTCCTGCTTGGGTGCGCGGAAAATTTCCTCGACGTTAGCATATTCGACGACCTTGCCGTGATACATCACCGCAATTTGGTCGCTCATATGCTCAACGACTGCCAAGTTATGCGAAATAAACAGATAGGTTAAGCCCAATTGTTTTTGCAAATCTTGCAGCAAGCGCAAAATCTGCGCCTGAATTGAGACATCAAGCGCACTCACGGCCTCATCGCAAATCAACAATTTGGGATTCAAGGCCAACGCCCGGGCGATCCCAATCCGTTGTTGTTGACCACCAGAAAATTCAAATGGAAAGGCATTAGCCGCACCCACATCAAGCCCGACCAACTCCAACAACTCGTGGACGCGCTTGGTGCGTTCGCGTGCCGACCCCACATTATGAATGATCATCGGGTCTTCAATTGCGCTATGCACGGTCATCATTGGGTTGAGGCTAGCCAGCGGGTCTTGGAAAATCATCTGGATATCGCGGCGTTTATTGCGCAAAGCCTTGGGCGATAGCGATGTAAAATCAACTCCATCGAAGAAAATTCGGCCTTTTTCGGGATCGTACAAGCGAATAATACAACGCGAAAGCGTCGATTTGCCCGAACCCGATTCACCGACGATGCCCAAGGTTTCGCCAGCATTGAGGGTCACAGAAACATCTTCGACGGCGGCAAAGCGGCTTTTGTCGCGCATAAAATATTTGGAAACGCCCTCGACTTTGAGCAAGGGCTGGCCTGATTTAGGCGTGGATTGGTTGAGCGACATTGAGCATTACCTCCGCTGCTGCTGCATCACCCTGTTGCGCTGCCTTAACCACAGTCTCAGCGTGGAAACAAGCAACTAGGTGATTCGGTTCAATCGTGGTTAATTCGGGCTTGCGCTCCTGGCAGACGCTGGTTTTGAAGCTACAGCGTGGCGCAAATGGGCAAGCAGTATGCTTTTTCAAGGCACTTGGCGGGTTGCCAGGAATTGGCTGGATGGCAGTTTTGCCATGGCCAATTTCCATTGTACTATTGAGCAACCCCAAGGCATATGGATGCGCTGTGTGATCGACCAAGCGATCGACGGTGGTCATTTCGACAATTTCGCCAGCATACATCACTGCCAATTTATCGCAATAGTTGGTGGCCACGCCCAAATCGTGGGTAATAATAATCATCGACATGCCAGTTTCATCTTGCAACGATTCGAGCAAATCGAGCACTTGGGCTTGCACGGTTACGTCAAGCGCTGTGGTTGGCTCATCGGCGATTAGCAATTTGGGCTTGAGCGCCAGTGCCAGCGCAATCATCACCCGTTGGCGCATGCCACCAGAGAATTGATACGGGTAATCGTTGAGTCGCTTGGCTGGCTGGGGAATCCCAACCCGATCCAGCAATTCAATCGCCCGTTCTTTGGCTTCGGCTACCGAATAAATTTTGCGCATGCGCATACTTTCGGTAATCTGCGCCCCAATCTTCATAATTGGGTTGAGACTGGTCATCGGGTCTTGAAAGATCACCGCAATATCGCGACCGCGCACATCTTGCAATTCACGCGGTGCCATTTTGACCAAATCAACGCCATTAAACATTGCCGAGCCACCAGCTACCCGGCCAGTGCGGCCAATCAAACCAAGCAACGAAAGCATCGTCACCGATTTGCCCGAGCCAGATTCACCGACGATGCCGAGGCTTTGGCCAGCTTCAAGGACAAAATTTACGCCGTTGACCGCATGGACTACGCCACCATGCCGCTTGAACTCGACTTTGAGATCCTTGACTTCCAACAATGGCGCACTCATTAGCGTTCCCCTTTCGAATTGAAGATTTCTTGCAAACCATCGCCAAACCAAGTAAAGGCTAATAGCGTGATGCTAAACAAAAGGGTTGGCCAAACAGCTAAGTGTGGGAAGCCGCGCATTTTGCTGATCCCCAAGTTGATCAAGTTGCCCCACGATGGCTCTGGTGGCCGAATCCCGACCCCAATTACCGAAAGCCCTGCTTCAGCAACCATGGCATAGGGAATCCCAAAACTCAGCGCCACCGCAATTGGGCCAAGAATGTTGGGGAGCACATATTTAGTAATAACGTGCCATTCGCTCGCCCCTAAAGTACGGGCGGCCTGCACATATTCCTGATTTTTAAGCGAAAGCACTTGGCCACGAATCAAGCGGGCATAGCCAGCCCAGTTGGTAATTGCCAAGGCAATCACAATCGTGGTTACTTTTTGGCCGAGCGTGGTGGCCAAAATAATCGCCAACAGCGTCGAAGGAAACGAATTGAAAATCTCAACCAAGCGCATCAAAAAGGTGTCGGTTAAGCCACCGCGCATACCTGAGACCGAGCCAATCGCCGCCCCGATAATCAGCGAGAGCAACGACGTGCCAATGCCAACGATTGCTGCGGTTCGCACTGCATAAATAATTCGGCTCAATTGATCACGGCCAACATCATCAGTTCCAAACCAATGGGCACTAGAAGGCTTTTGCCATGTTGCGGCCAAATTCTGATCATTATAGTGATAGGGAGCAATCAAAGGGGCAAAGATGGCGAGGATGACAAAGATGATGACCAAAACTAAGCCAACCAGGGCCATGGTATTGCGGCGATAGCGCCGCCAAAACACCTTGAGCAGCGATTCCGCAGCCGGAAGCTCCTCTTGGGTTTGGGGTTGTGAAAGCTGATTAACTGCCATGATACAAGCTCTCCTTTGAGACTAGCGTGCAACAACCAAATTAGGCTTCAAGCTTAATTCGCGGATCAAGGATGCTATACAGGATGTCGGCTAACAGGTTGGCCAACATAACCCCAAGGGCCAAAATAACTGTGCTAGTGATCACCAATGGATAATCACGGGCACCAAGCGCGCTGGCAAATAATTGGCCAATCCCGGGAATCCGGAAAATATTTTCAATCCAGACTGAGCCAACCAAGGCATAGGCAATTTGGGGTGCAGTCGTTGTTACCACAGGAATCAAGGAGTTGCGTAAGGCGTGCCGCATAATCACCAAGCGCTCGGAAATCCCTTTGGAGCGAGCAGTCCGAATAAATTCTTGGCTCATGGTTTCAGCAACTTGGTTGCGGGTAAAGCGGGCAATCCCAGCAATTGGGCCAAGTGCCAAGGTTAGCACTGGTAAAATCAATTGCTTGATTGTTGGAAACGGCGTATCCCAGCCACCATTCGGCAGAATCTTCCAAACCTGACCAGAAAAGATCAAGATCAGCACAATTGCCAACACATAGACAGGCACAACTTGACCGACCATCGAAAAGCCAGTCACAATATAATCAACCCACGTATTGCGGCGAAAGCCAGCAATCACCCCTAATGGAATCCCAACGATCAACGCAAGGCCAATCCCAAGGAAGACGATTAGCAAGGTTCGGGGCAGCCGTTCGCGCACCATATCTTGAATTAAGATACTTGGGCTTTGAAACGAGGGGCCAAAATCGAAGGTCACAGCATTTTTGGTGTAGGTCCAAATTTGCACATACAGTGGTTTATCGAGGCCATAGCGCTCGTCGAACAGCGCTTTTTGAATTTTGAAGGTTTCGCTATTGCTATTGGCCAGCGTGGTCATTGCGGCCACTGCTCGCTGCACATCCATGAAATTGCCAGGCGCTTTGGCAAGCAGGGTATAGGAGATTGCAATAATCACCACCAGCGAGACTGCCATCATCGCCAAGCGCTTGAGTAAGAAGAAGATAAAATTGACTCGCATAACGACCCTACCATTGCTAAATGACAAGTAATCAACAGTGCATTCCATCATGGCAGAGCCGGCGATCAACTCTTACTGCCGTATGTCAGGAAGAATGCGTGCAGTGGAGGCAACTGGCGGGTAGTTTACACCCGCCAGTTGCACCAAACTTATTCAGTCCACTGTAAATATTGATATTGGAAGATCCCGCCCCAAGCTAGTTTGTTAATCACAATGCCTGAGAGTCGTGCATCGGTTGCGTAGTACAACTTGTCATAGTAGATAGGGATCATCCAAGCTGAGTCAATTGCCAATTGTTGAATTTCGGGCAAGGTTTGCCAAGCGTCGTCGAGGGTTTGGCCAGCCAATTTCAACATCAAGCGTTGGGCTTGTTTGTTTTCGTCGGTACGATAATCATACCACGTTGCATCTTGTTCTTCTTTCAAGAGCAACAACAAGCCATCTTTGTAGGCAGTCAGCTTTTCAGCGTCATCTTTCGCAGCGGTAAAGCGTTCGTTGATTGCGTCCCATTGTTCTTTGAAGCTAGGAGCTTCAGCAGCCTTGGCCGAGATTTTGGCCATTTCTGGCTCTTCAATCGCGCTGATTGCTTGGCGCTTGGTCCAAGCGGCTTCGGCGCGAGCGGTCAAATCAGCCCAATCGCCAACGGCTTCGGTGCTGCTGACAGCATCGATTTGGGTTTGATATTCAGCAAACTTGGCCATACCACCTTCTTTGAAGTCCATGAAGTACCAAATGTGGTTGGTAGCCAAGGTCAAGTCGAGTGGTTGGAACCAGTTCATTGGGCCGCCAAGGGTGGCAAAGCCTGGTTGAATATCTTTGTTGTAGTTCGACCATTGGATGTTTGAATAGACTGGGCCTTCGTTGTTTTGAATCACAACCTTCACGCCCAAGTTATCTTGCCACATCTTGACGACGGCTTCAATCCAAGGCATTTGAGGGTCGTTTGATGGTGGTGCGTAGAAGGTCAATTCTGGGAAGCCAGCGCCATCGGGATAGCCAGCTTCGGCCAGCAATTGCTTAGCCTTCGTCACATCGTAGCTCAAGCTCTTGACTTTATCCTTCACCCGCACATCACTATTGAAGGTATCGGTTGGTACAGCCAAGCCCTTCAAAATTTGGTCGGTGATGGCTTTTTTGTCGATTGACAAGGCAAATGCTTGACGCACGCGCACATCTTGCAATGGGCCAGCGTTCAATGAGCGATTGTATTGAATGCCCTTCCAAACGATTGGGTTTTCTTCGCTCTTGATATTGTCTTTGATGTCGGGGTTGCCTTGAGCGTAGGCCAATTGGCTAGCATCTTCAAGGAAGGTGAATTGAATTTCTTGGTTTTCAAAGGCTTGCAAGCGGGCGTTTGCATCGGCATATGGGCGCAAAACGATTGTGCCAACATTGCCAATGCCATCACCAACATAATTTGGGTTACGCTTGAGCACAATGTCGCCGCCGCTGACCCACGATTCAACAATGTATGGGCCGTTGTAGACAGCATTCTTGGGGTCGAACCAGTCGCTTGGATGAGCTTCCAAGTTCTTGGCGTTGATTGGCATGGCGTTCATGACTGGTAAGAAGTTGATGAAAGCAGCGTTTGGCTGGCTCAAGGTGACTTCGATTGTGTAATCGTCAATCAATTTGAAGCCAACTTCATCGATGCCAACAGCGCCAGCTTTGAAAGCATAGCCATTTTTGACGTAGCCCATCATACCTGCCCACATTGGAGCATCTTTCAATTCTGGGCCAGCTGCACGAACCCAAGCAGCATAGAAATCTTTAGCCGTAACCGGGTCGCCATTCGACCATTTTTTATCTTGGCGCAGTTTAATTGTCCAAACCGTATTATCGGCTGAAGGTGTAGCGCTTTCGGCAATTTTTGGCACGATGTTCAATTGTTGATCGTAGCCATACAAGCCTTCGAAAACAACGCCTTGTGAGACAAACAACTGAGCTGACCAGTAGGCATGGTCAAGGCTGGTAATCCCGCCTTGTTGGAATGGCAAGGTTACCGTCACATCTTTGACATCTGTACTGGCAGGAGAAGGTTGGACATCAGTGCCGGCGGTGGGTGCAGTAGTAGTTGCTGAAGTATCGCTAGCAGTGGTTGGTTGGCTTGAACCGGTCGTGGTTGCAGTCGAGGCGGCACCGCCACAGGCTGCCAAGAGTGGCAAAACGAGAATCAGGAGCGCAATCAGGCCCCACAAGTTTTTTGGCTTCTTTACCATGAGAATTTCCTCTTCTTTGAGCAAATTGAATCCAAAACGACGTACTACAATGTTAAGCGTTTGGGTTACTAATTCGATCGTCGATGAGCCTCCTTAGTTAGAGACAATCAAGCTTGATCATTCTCACAAGCCTGCCCAACCGAGAAGCTAGCTAGATAGTTGCTTCTGATGCCGTTGGCGAAGCAAGCCGGTACATGCTAGATGGTGGCTGCCGAACATTTATCTTGGGAGATTAATTACTTTTTTTAGTAAAGAAAATAAGTTCCCTGGAGGCTATTGCAGTTTTATTGCTAGCGATAGACCGGTCTCTCACACCGATAAACGCTAATTTAGCACTGCCATAGTCGCTAAATGTCCCGCAAACTTGAAATTCACTGAAGAATTATTGAAATTTGTGCTTATTATAGAAGAATCTCTCTAAATGTCAAGTTGTTTTTTTACTAAAATCTTTAGAAAAATATTTGAGACAGGTTCTTTAGCTTGCATGTGCTTGTAACCCGTATCAGCCAAAAAAGGTGATTTCCTCAGCGGTTCACCCAAGAACACTCAACAAAAAAGCCCCTTGCCTACATTCAGTGGGCAAGGGGTATGGGTAAAGCAATAACCTACTGCTGGGCTAAAATCGCTTGGGCCTCAGCCACGGTCAAAACCCGTCCATGACCAGCCAAAGGCCCAGTTCCGGTCGAGAACAAACGACCACCCTCGCGCAAGTCGCCCAAATCCATTGCGGTGGCTCCAAATGATTCGATCAATTCAATCACAATCTGCTTCGCTGCTTGATCGTCGCCTGCCACAAAGAGTGCTTTGGGCGTTGGTGAATCGTGCAAATGGGCCAAATCGGCAAATGGCTGATGATTAAAGGCCTTGACCAAACGGGCTTGTGGCAACAATTCGGCTACAATTTCGCTTGAGCCACGCCCGCCCAAATCGTGAAAATCACTCGGCTTTGGCCCAAAGCGATTGTTGATTACGTCAACTATAATCCCTGAATAATCAGCCAACGGCTCCAAAGCTGCCGGAATATGCTGCCAGCGCACGACCAAAATAATCATTTCGGTTCGTTGTAATTCAGCTGAAACAACCGCAGTAACCTGCGGCCCAAGTTGCTCGATCAATGGTTGCAACGAGGCTGGGCCACGCGAATTTGCCAGCAATACTTGATGCCCACGCTCAACCAACAATTCACAAAATAGCTGGCCAACTTGACCAGCACCTAAAACCCCAACAAGCATTGTAGCCTCCAAACCAAACTTAATTGCTGGCTCAACTATAACGGGGAGTAAAGCCCAATCGCTCAGTATTCTGATGGAACAAGTGCCTGTCCATTGGCACAGGGATGAAGGATGAAGGTTATAGCCAAAAGCCTTTCGTGCTCTTCGTGCTCTTCGTGCTCTTCGTATTTAGTGGGCTTAATCTATCAAATTAAGCATGGTATAGTGAGCTATTCAAGCCATTGAGAGGAATAATTATGAGCAATCAGCCAAATTATGGCCAGCCAGATCCCCAAAAACCCTATCAAGACCAATACCCACAAGCACCCTATGGTCAACATCCTTATCAAGGCCAATATCAGCCAGTCAATTATCAATATCAGGTGCCGAATGGACTTCAAACCGATGCTGCGAAACATCGCCGGATATCAAATATTGCGTTTGGGATTGCTATCGGCATGGGGATTATTGGATTTGGCTTACTCGATGCGACAACAGTTTTTCATAGTCAGCTTTTATTGGATCTATTCTTAGTAGTTACTGCGATCGCATGGCTAACTGCATGCTGTTATTCAGCCAAAAGTAAAGGTTATTCAGGCTGGATAGGACTATTAGCAATATTTGGCTTGATTGGCCTACTTATTTTAGTTTTGTTACCCAGTCGCATTAAAGTGAACTATTAAAAAACTGCGCTGCCTGAAATACACGCAGCGCAACTTTTCAGTTAAATTTAGGCTTCAGCAGCAGCCAAGGCCGGATACAACGGTTGCAACGCAGGATAAATTGCGCGATAGGTCGCATATAATTCAGCATAGCGCGCTTGATCAGTGCTCGGCTCGGTGGGGTTGCTCAAGCGCACGGTTGCCGCAACCGCTTGATCAACATCGCGATACCAGCCAGCCCCGACCGCCGCCAACAAGGCCGCACCGTAAGCCGCACCCTCGGTCGTGCTCACGCCAACCAACGGCGCTCCCAACACATCGGCCAAAATTTGCCGCCACAAACGGTTACGCGTACCACCACCCGAAGCCCGAATCGCCCCAATGGTACCGATCCCAGCTCGGCGCATCAATTCAAGGCTATCGCGCAAACCAAAAGCCACCCCTTCGAGCACCGAGCGCGTAAGATGCGCTTGGGTATGGCGCACGGTCAAGCCAATAAACCCGCCACGCGCCAATGGATCAGGGTGGGGGGTGCGTTCGCCAGTCAGATATGGCGCGAAAAATAATCCAGCGCTGCCGACGGCCACGCTTTCAGCAGGTGCTAGCAATTGATCGTAGCTCAACTGTGGGGCAAAGGTATCGTGATACCAGCGTAAACTGCCTGCCGCACTCAACATCACGCCCATCAAATGCCAACGCCCAGGCACTGCATGACAAAAGGCATGCAAGCGACCCTCTGGCTCGATAATTGGGCTGGCAGTTGCCCCAAATACTACGCCTGAAGTGCCAAGGCTCAGCGCAATGCTACCAGCTTCAACCACCCCCGTACCCACAGCATTGGATGCTTGATCGCCGCCACCGCCAACGACTGGAATGCCCGCTACCAAGCCTAATACGGCGGCAGCCTCGGGATGCAATTGGCCAGTAACTGCTGGGCCTTCAAACAATTGTGGCAACCATGCCAGATCAACCTCAAGCGCCTGCGCCACTTCCGCCGACCATTGGCGACTGCGTACATCCAACAATAGCGTGCCTGCGCTATCGGAAACATCACTGGCAAATTCACCAGTCATACAATAGCGCACATAATCTTTAGGCAATAAAATATGAGCAATTTGGGCATAAATTTCTGGCTCATGCTGTTGGACCCACAAAATTTTGGGTGCAGTAAAGCCAGTTAATGCCCGATTGCCCGTTAATTCGATCAGGCGTTGCTCGCCGAGCCGGGCGGTAATTTGCTCGCACTGGTCAGCAGTGCGCTGATCGTTCCATAGCAAAGCTGGACGTAACACCTCACCTGCTTGATCAAGCAAAACCAAGCCATGCATCTGGCCAGCCAAGCCGATTGCTACAATCTCAGTGGCGGCCACATTCGCCTTGGCCAAAACCTCTTGAGTGCTTTCGCGGCAAGCCTGCCACCACAAATGCGGCGATTGCTCGCTCCACAACGGGCGTGGCGTTGCATAATCGTAGCTCGCCTGACCAATCGCCACCACCGTACCAGCTTGATCAATTAATAGTGCCTTGGTAGCCGTCGTCGAAATATCATAACCAAGTACATATGCCATATTGATGCTCCATAAAAGGCTTGAGGCTATTGACTATGAGCTATCGAAATTTGGCCTACAGCCCATAGCCTCACGTCTATAGCCAGTTTAACGAACACCCATCAATAATTCAAATGTCAATTGATCAAGCTTTTCGTAACCCAAACCGCGTGCTCCTAGCGCCGCCCGATCAAATTCATGCGCCTTGAGCGCCGCAGCCCGTTCTGGCGAATAACTGCCAGCCAAAGCGGCAACTGCTGGCTCAACTGTTTTCAATTCGGCCAACAAGCCTTGAATTTCAGCATCGGCGTTGAAACGACGAGCCTTTTCGGCCAAAATCAGATAGCTGCGAATACAACCACGGGCAAAATCTTTGACACCTTGTAAATCTTCGGTGCGGTACGCATGGGCATCGAAGTGGCGCGGGCCAGCGTAGCCAACATCTTCCAATAGTTTCACCAAGAAGAAATTTTGCTTGTAATTGTGGGCTGCAAAGCGAAAATCCTGATCGTAACGCCCGCTGGCTTGGTCGTTGAGGTCGATGTGGAAGAGTTTGCCAGCATCAAGCGCTTGGGCCACGGCATGGGTAAAATTCAAGCCCGCCATGGTTTCGTGGGCAACTTCGGGGTTTACGCCAACCATCTCAGCGTGATCGAGAGTTTCAATAAAGCCAAGCATCGCGCCAGTCGTAGGTAAAAAAATGTCACCGCGTGGCTCGTTGGGCTTCGCTTCCAAGGCAAAACGATACTTATAGCCCTGCGCCAGGCTATATTCACACAAAAAGTTCAGCGCTTCACGGAACCATTTCAAACCTTCAAGTGGATTTTTGGCAGCATCGCTTTCGCTACCCTCGCGACCACCCCAAAACACATAGGTTGTTGCGCCAAATTCAGCGCCCAAATCCATCGCGGCCATGGTTTTTTGCAAGGCATAAGCGCGCACCGCTGGATCATTGCTGGTAAACGCGCCATCTTTGAAGGCGGGATGGCTAAATAAATTGGTGGTTGCCATCGGCACCACCAAGCCAGTTTCAGTCAAAGCCGCCCGAAAATCTTTGAGGATTGCCGCCCGCTCACTGGCACTGGCATCAATCGGAATCAAATCGTTATCGTGAAAATTTACGCCCCACGCGCCAACCTCGGCCAGCAAGTGCACAATCTCAGCAGGACTCAGGGCTTTACGAACTGGCTCGCCAAATGGATCACGGCCAACATTGCCAACTGTCCAAAGGCCAAAGGTAAATTTGTGGTCAGGCTGTGCAGCATACATCAACGGTACCTCCTTGTACGATAAAACTGATCAGACAATGATCGTTTTTTCTGTAAACGCTTGCAGAAAATTCACCTAAATTAGCTCGATTTCAATGCTCATTTTGCCCAAAAAGCACAATTATGCCAATATTTAGCAGCAAAATTTATGTAAACGCTTACAAAACATAATCTAAATCAGCTACTGTGGTTTGTCAAGTCTAGCTAGCAGCAGAGGATCGAAGAAATGGGATTATCCCCCACCCCCTAGCCTTACAAGGATAGGTTTTTAACAATCGCATGGTGGATGGGCAATGGTGATTGATGCCCTCACCCCCCAGCCCCCTCGCCCACTGTACGCGGGCGAGGAGGTTACTTACTCGCCAATGCCCAGCAGCAAGCAGTTTGCCCTAGCCCCCTCTCCCACTGGACGCAGGAGAAGGGGAGTACATACGCATCATGACAAACCACACCATTAACTCCCCTCGCCCGCGCCACGGGAGCGAGGTTGGGGTGAGGGGATCTTCATTACCGAACCATATAAGTTCATCCCCGCTCCCACTGAACGCAGGAGAAGGGGAGCATCCGTTGATTCCACACGAATCAGACTAAAACCACAGGATTAAGGGGATCAGGGTTGGGGTGAGGGGACACAGCAGTGCAGAGAATATCTGGCTATGTGCTATTAGCACAATGGTTGGCAGGCCCACGATCTCATATCCTATCGCCAAAAGCCAAAAGCCTAGAGCCAAACTTGTAATACTTTGCATGGTTGGGTGTAAGTTTAAGTGCGTCAGATACGTGAGGCTATGATGATTCAGATTCAGCAACCAACGCTTGACACAAGCACAAGCCAAATTGATTTTGGCGAACTGTACGCCCAGCATTACGAGTCGATTTATCGCTATATTGGCTATCGCGTGCGCGACCCTAGCCTCAGCGACGATTTAGTCGCCCATACCTTCGAGCGTGCCATGACCCGCATCGAAACCTATCGCGCCGAACGTGGCTCGTTGGGCGCATGGATCTTTGGGATTGCTCGGCACTGCGTTGATAGTCATTTTCAACGGCAACGTCGCCAGCACTGGCTCTCGTTGGATTTCATTCGTGAGCATGCCGCCGACAATAGCGACCTGCTGGCTGATACCTTGCGAAGCGAAACCCATCAGCAACTGCATCAAGCTTTGGGCAAACTCAAAGCCCATGAACGCGACGTGATTGCCCTGAAATTTGGGGCTGGATTGAACAATCGCCAAATTGCCGAAATTACCGGCCATAGCGAAAGCAATGTGGGAGTGCTGCTCTATCGTAGCCTGCAACGCCTGCGCCAATGGCTGCCAAATACAGGATACGAACAATGATCGATAAGCAAATCCAGCAATTTAATGCTGATGTTGACCATTTGCTCGACACTGGTCAACTACCATCGTCCGCTGACTCGGATCATCAAGCTCTACTTCATCTGGCTCAACAGTTAGGACAAATGGGTTTTCAACCAAGCAGCACTCAGCAAGCGGCTACCGCCAAACGGATACAGCAGCAGCTTGAAAATCGCAAACCACACTCTGGAGGTTTTATGTTGAAATCGAAAATGCGCATGGCCTTAGCCGTCGTGATGGCCTTAGTTGTCGCAACCGTGGCTGTACCACCATTACGCAGCTATGCCAGCCAAATTTTGCATCAAATTGGCTGGCTGAGCGTTACCAATGATCCAACCAGCGCCGAACAATTGCTCACCGCCACTGAGGAGCCACCAATTCCAGATGAACCAACCGCCGCGCCACCAGTGCTCAGCGACGCAAGCCCATTCGATGCAACTTATATGCCAGCAGGCTATGTGGCAAAACCTAGCTACAATGGCCGCTACTATGCCAACCAAAATCCTGCTGATTCGATCTATATCTCAGTGCGGAGCATTGAAGAGGGCAGTACACTTGGGGTTGGCGCTGCCAGCACCACACCTGTCACGGTGCGCAATACCCAAGGCTTGTACATCGAGCAAGCACCGTTGTACATCAAAGATTTGGGTGGCCCAATGTATCAAGCAGATCTGGAAACAGTTTCGGTTAACTTAGTGTTGTGGGAAGAAAACGGCCAAATTATCACCGTCGAAAGCCACATACTTGATCAAGCCACTCTACTACAAATTGCCGAAGGCTTAGAAGCCAACTAAGCCAACAACGCGGCGGTAGCCTGAATCAAGGTTTCGAGCTCTTGCAAAGCTTGCTCGATTGATTCGGGCTGCGGCTGAAGCAAGCTAAATATTCGCCTAACTCGTTGTTCAAAGGCGGCTGGCACTTGGCTAAACCCATTTGCCAGCGCCACCGCGCCTTTTTCGTTCATCCAATACTGCTGATTCAGAGCAAAGAGCGTCTGAGTCAGCACCATGACCGAGCGAAAACAACAGCCTGCTAAAAATGCTAAATCGCCGCGTTTGACTGCTTTACGCGCATTGGACAAAGCA
This sequence comes from uncultured Chloroflexia bacterium, assembly GCA_963767035.1. Classification (GTDB taxonomy): domain Bacteria; phylum Chloroflexota; class Chloroflexia; order Chloroflexales; family Herpetosiphonaceae; genus Herpetosiphon. The sequence continues at coordinate 1,570,853 of CAVYBW010000001.1, forward strand.
AAATCAGCTTCCCAAAAACGCCCTAACAATGCTTGCTGCAAAGCTGGTGGATAATCTACAAGTTGCTGTTTCAAACCAGCAAGCGTCGCATTTGGATCGTACAACGGCTGGCAAAGTGCAACTTCGGCCAGATAAATCGCTGAAACAAAGCCATGGGGATGGCCAGGTTGATAATCGATCGTCACTTCGCCAGCCTGGCACGCAGCCAATACCTGTTCAACCTTGTTCAAATCGCGATAGATCCAATCGACAGGAATGGCTTGAATCGTCAGCCAACCACCGCCATTGATCCATGGCCCCCAACCACCAAGCTCAGTTACCAATTGCTCACGCTGAAGATCATCAAGCGCTTGGGCATGGCCTTGCAAGGCCGCAATATCCAGCTGTTCGCGATAATAAATCCCAATATCGAAATCCGAGCCAGCGTGATGGCTACCGCGTGCCCGCGAACCACCCAACACCAAGGCCTCAACTCCAGCGACCTTGACCAACCGTTCTACAACCAAATCGATAATTTCTGAAGGCATAATTGGTCTTCCACAGATTAAATACAACGATGACTCCTTTGCTCAAGGAGTCATCCGCCACTCGCAACAAGCCTACTGAGCGCTACTCCAAACTTGAACCTCTGCTAAGGAAAGGTATTCAGTTCGTCCAAGTTGAATTCGAACATAACGGCCTTTGGGCGTATTGGTCAATGGAACAGCGATTTGTTCAGCACCTAACGGATCGTGAATGAAGCTATAGGTTGTATTCGGGCGAGCAATCAGATCGCCCAGACTAACATTCGCTGCCGGAAAGGGATCGCTTGAAACAAAGACATACACTTTGCGCAAACGCTCAGCACAGCAATCAGTTCTATTCCATAAATCAATTGCATCAATTGTTTTGTTAGCACCAAGATCAACCTGCCACCACGCGCCAACATCATAATTGGTATGCGTCATAGTACCATTACCACTTGTATTACCATCAACCGCAACACTTGCGCCATGCAAAACATGATAGGTGCTCGATTGAACAGCATTCTTGTTTTGGGCGATATTATTAAGCGCATTTGGCTGCCACCACACCTGAACCTCTGCCAATGAAAGATACTCGGTGCGGCCAAGTTGAACCCGAATATAACGCATGCCAACATTATTGGTGGAAAAACTAATTTTTTGCGCACTAACAGGATCAGCGCGATACCACGAAACCGTATTTGGGCGATTGAGCAAATCCGTCAGGCTCATATTTGTCGCTGGAAACGGATCAGGCGAGGCAAAAACATAGATTTTACGTAAGCGTTCAGCACAACAGTCTGTGCGGTTCCATAAATCGATGCTATTAATATTGAAAACTCGACCAAGATCGACCTGCCACCACGCCCCAGCATCATAGTTGGTATGCGTGATCGTGCCATAACCATCGGTATTGCCATCAACTGCAACGCCTGCACTATGCTGGGGCGCAAAAGTACTCGATTGCACAGCATTTTTACCTTGAGCAACATTCGCCCGAGTTGAACCAGCATAGTTAATCCAACCATCGGGTTCAGCATTGGTACAGGGGGCTTCGGCGCTTACTTCCCACGTAATCCCGGGCAAATAGCGCACACTGAGCCAATTATTTTGGCTATCGTGTACCTCAAAATGCAGATGCACCCCGCTCGAATTGCCAGTTGTGCCAGCCAAACCAATTTCTTGACCTTGAGCAACAACTTCGCCAAAATTAGCCACAAATGCATTTAAGTGAGCATACCAACTCACATTTCCATCAGGATGTTGCAGCTTAATCATATTGCCATAAGTTGCATCATAACCCCGATAGATTACCGTACCTTGAAATGTGGCAACAACTGGGCGATTAGGCGCTAAGCCAATATCAATCGCCTCTAAACTGTTGCTGTGTGAGAACGAACAGCCTGGCCCTTGAGTAATGTTAGCACTCCCATTAATTGGCACTCGATAACTGCTTGGCACTGCCGTTGCTGCGTGAACTTGCGCCACCTTCCATGGCAGCAGACCTGCCAAGAGCAAACTCAGCATAACCAGCATCCGACGTAATTTACCCATTCTTGAAACCCTCCAATACACATAAACCAGCAAGCTTCTGATTGGCAAAAGCTATGTTGCTAAGGCTACTTGTGTATTGGTCGCCGATAAAGTGTTCAACAGTGTCATTGAGGTTTCAGATATAGCCTAGTTTGGGTGTAAAACTCGGTCATAGCAGCGTTACATGGGTTTCTGCGGTGGATATAAGTGCACATGCAGATTTGGCAAGCCTTCAAATGCGTTGATGATTAATGGCTCGACCTCGGCCCAAGCTAGCCCACCATAACCGCAACCTAAGGCAGGCACAGCAACCGAGCCAATTGCTCGGGTTGTTAGCACAGCGATTAAATCATCGAGGCCTGCGGCTATATCGGCCACTTGTGATTGCTGCTTCCAATGCTGTTTGGTGGGAAAATTGATAATCGTAATTGGCTGCGTATTAATCGTTTCAACAAATACAAACATCGTGCCAAGTTGCACCGCCCCAGCCCGACAGGCCTTAACATAGGCTTGGTAATTGGCTGGAAACGCTTGGCGAAATTGCAACGCCAAGCCCTTGCCCATCACGCCAACACAATTAACTGGGTTTACCAACGCCGCAGTTTTGGCTGCTAATAAATTTCCTTGGCAATATTCAAGCATTATAGGTTCCCTCATCCCCGCCATCTTCTTTCAAGAGTAGGTTTAATGGTCGTGTGGAATTGGCAATGGTTGAGCGACCCCTCACCCCCAACCACCTCTCCCGCCCGCGAGTGGAGGGGAGCACACTTCGATTATGCATGAATCAACGCACGACCATGGCGTTAAGTCCCTGGCCATGGGAGCGGACGAGGGAAAAGCAAATCATCGAACAAACGATCAAGGATTAGTTAAGCCCCTCGCCCGCCGCGTGGGCGAGGGGTTGGGGTGAGGGGATCTCAAACACCGACCTATGCTTTTAGCTTTGATACATCTGAACCCAATTGCCACAGGTATCATCAAAGGATGTGGTGGTGATTGGTCCCATTTCGGTGGGCGGGCCACGAAACTCAACTCCAAGCCCTTGCATGCGCTTGTATTCGGCTTGAATATCTTTGACCGCCAAGCTCAAACAGGGAATACCATCGTTTTTGAGCGCAGCTTGGTAGGCTTGAGCAGCAGGGTGATTGTTGGGTTCGAGCACAAGTTCAACTTCGTCGGGCGTTTCAGGCGAAACTACGGTCAGCCATAAAAACTCGCCAACTGGAACTTCAACTTTTTTGATAAACCCCAACACTTCAGTGTAAAATTTCAAGGCCTTCGCTTGATCATCGACGAAAACGCTGGTCATCTTGATTTGCATAACACCCACCCTTAACGATAAGAACACATGTTTCATTGAGTATAGCCTAGCTGTCAAGCAATTGGTAAATTGATGATAAAACTTGTACCTTCGCCCAAGCGCGATTCAACCTCGATTTGGCCTTGATGCGCTTCGACAATCGCTTTGACAATCGCCAAACCCAAACCAGTCGAGGCTTGATCTTCGCGCTGGCGTGAGCTATCGCCGCGATAGAAACGGGCAAAGATATAAGGCACATCGGCTGGCTCAATTCCGCTGCCAGTATCACGAATTATCAATTGCACCTGTTGCGCTTGACGCTTAGCAACGAGGCTAATGCTGCCCTGTTTGGTATGGCGCAAAGCATTATTAACCAAATTATTCAAGACCTGTGCCATGCGATCAGTATCGACCGATACCGATGGCAAGCCCGGTTCAGTTTCGAGTTTGAGTTCGATATTTTGGCGTTCAGCCTGCACAAATGCACTCAAAACCGTGCGCTCCATCAACGCTGCCGGATCAACTAAGCGGCGATTGAGCGATAGTTCGCCAGCATCGGCCAACGAAAGCACCCGTAAATCATCAACCAAGCGCTGAAGATGGGTCACTTCATCGAAAATCACGGTGTAGATTGTCTCCGATGGCTGCAAAATGCCATCACGCAAGCCCTCGGCATAGCCGCGCAAAATGCTCAGCGGAGTGCGTAAATCGTGCGCTAGATCGGCGGTCATCTGTTTGCGCAAATGGGTGGCTTTGCTCAAATCGGCGCTCATATGATTGAACGAACGGGCCAAATCGCCAATTTCATCATTTGAACGCACCGCCACTTGTTGCTCCAAATGACCTGCAGCCATGGCTTGTGTCGCCACGGTCAACTCGCGCAACGAGCGGGTTAGGCGCCGCGCCAGCAATGTGCCAACTAATAAGGCCACGCTGGTGGCAAAAATCGCGCTCACGGTAATTGCCCAAGTAATCCGTTGATCAAACGCCAGCTGGCCAGGCGATGGGCCTTCTTTAACCAGCTGACCATCGCTTGGCGCAGGTGGTTGCACCCCTTGCAACGTGCCAAAAACAATATAGCCAACGGTTTGGTTGGCAACCGTCAGGGGCTTGGTTGCTTGCAAGGTGGCTTGATCAACAATCATGCCGGGAGCATACGGGCCATTGGCCAAAATAACCTTGCCATCACGATCAAACAAGGTTGCGCTGCGCCGATAAAAGGCTAAATTAGGCGTTTGATTAATTGATGCTTCCAAGCCATCCCAGCTTGCATTGCCAACATAATAGCTTGTCACCGCATTGATCAACTCGGTCTGATCGCGATCCGATATGAAGCGATCGAATTCGTTGCGCGCACTTTGGCGGGCTAATAAGGCCACCACCAAGGCTCCAATCAAGCCAACCCCCAAAAAAGCTAGGGTTAATTTCCAAGTTAGTGAGCGTAACATCATTATTCAGGCCGTTTCGGGCGGGCAAAGCGATAGCCAACCCCATACACAGTTTCGATATAACGCGGATTCTTCGGGTCGGGCTCGATTTTACTACGCAGATTGCGAATATGCACATCGATTGTGCGTTCGTAGCCTTCGTAAGCCTGCCCCGACGTGCGATCGAGTAAATCCAAGCGCGAAAAAACATGGCCAGGTGAAGCCATGAGCGTGGCTAAAATTTCAAATTCCGATGGCGTAAGATCAACAATTTGCTCGCCAACCATCAAGGTACACGCCGAGCGCTCCAGCACAATCTCGCCAATTCGCAGCATATCGGCTTGAGGCTGGGATTTGTAACTGCGACGCAGCACCGCCCGCACGCGAGCCATCACCTCGCGAGCATTAAATGGCTTCGTAATATAATCATCAGCCCCAAGTTCTAAGCCAATAATTTTATCGTGATCTTCAATTTTTGCAGTTAATAAAATAATTGGCGTTTCTGCTTCTTTATTCCAAGCACGCATAAAATCCAGCCCGCCCAATTCTGGCATCATAATATCAAGCAAAATCAAATCGGGCTTAACATCACGGGCTACATATAAACCTTCACGGCCATTCTTGGCTTCAAAAACGTTAAAGCCTTCATTTTGCAAATAACTGCGTAACAATTCGCGGAGCTTTGGTTCATCATCGATCACTAAAATTGTCTGAGCCATCGTGGGTTTCCTATCTCCCGCAGCGGGTTCAAAAAAGGCGCGAACGCTGGATGATAGTCGCGCCTTGCAAGCGGGCAGTTAGACCCATACAACATCGCGGCGACGACGAAGCCAGCGCATGCCAAAAGCCACAAGCGCAATAAGTAGCGCCATAATACCAGCATTGCGAATGATATGGCCAAAACCACCCTCGCCACCGTGTCCGCCACGCTCGCGCCCTGCAAATTCCGGTCGGGCAGCAGCGCTAGCAGTTTGATCGGTCGCGCCAGTCGTTTGTTCGGTCTCGGTGGTCAATTGGCGTTCAGGCCGACCACCTGCAAAGCCAGTCGCCGAGCTACTTGGCACCAGTGCTACCAAGCTGCCAATCACCAACGTCGCGGCAATCGCGATAATCATAATTCGTCCAAGTAATTTCATACTTATTGCTCCTTGGTGGCTAATTGAGCGGCTGGTTTGTGCACGCGTTTGGCAATTGGCTGAATCAGATAGCGCTTGGTGGTGCGCACAATCCAATCCCAGTGCAAGGCCAAGTGCAAACCAATCATCACCACGCCAGCATCGGAGGCAAGGCCGTGCAGGCTGCGCCATGTCATATTATTGGGCAATTCCAGCCCCAACATTGGCACAACCGTCTTAGAAATCATAATGCCAGTAAACATGATAATCGTCATATCAATAAACAGGCCAATATTTAAGATGTAATTAATCCGTTGTTGCCAGGCTACTTTACTAAATATCTTTTTCGTAATTGCAACAATCCATTGCCAGTGCAATAACAAGTGAGTTACAACCATCACCAGCAAGCCCAGACTCAGCCATTCGTGAATTGGCTCGCCAGTAGCATTAGGGGCGGTTGCAATCAAAAAGCTCATTCCAATCACTAAATCGACGACATAGTTGATTTTGGTTCGATTGCCAGTTTTGGCTTTGGTTGCCGTCTGCATACGCTTTATCCTTTGTGTGTCAAGCTATTTCAAATCGCTGAATGCAGTATAGAAAATAATTGTTCAAAGATTATGAAGAACTCGCCAACAATCTATAAGGATTAAGCCTAACGACTGAGTGCAATCGGTCTGAGGGCTATGGCTAAATCGCGGTAGCATCGGCTATACTGCCAGTAGATTCAAATTAATCGATTAATCGGAGGATCACATAATGGCAAAATTAAACCAAATCATCGCGGTCGAAAAAGGGGTCAAAAGCCGCTCATTCTCGGAGTTGACCGAAGCGCACCAAGCATTACAAAAACAAGCGCTCTTAGCTGGAATTAGCCGCACCTATCGCCCAAAAGATGAAGAAGGCGAACAATTACCCCCAGAATCCACCAAAGTACAAATGCGGGCTGAAGAAATTATTCGCCAAACTAGCACGATTTTAACCCGTTTATTTGATGTTACCGCAACCAAAGATTGGACTAATTGCGTCGCCAAAGCCAATGTAGTGGTCGATGGCCAAACCTTGCTCAACGATGTGCCAGTGGCCTATTTGCTCTTTTTAGAAAAACAACTGGTCGATTTGCAAACCTTTGTGCGTAAATTACCAACCCTCGATGCTGCCGAAAGCTGGAATCTTGATCAATCGACTGATACATGGGCGACCGAGCCAGTGCAAACCGTGCGTACCAAGAAAATCCCACGCAACCACGTTAAAGCCGAGGCAACCGAAAAACACCCAGCCCAAGTTGAAGTGTATTATGAAGATGTGATTGTTGGCTATTGGCGCACAATTAAATTCTCAGGCGCATTGCCAGCCCGTCGGGTCAACGAATTGCTCGAACGGATCAGCAAATTGCAACAAGCAGTCAAATTTGCCCGCGAAGAAGCTAATAATACCGAAGCAGTAGAGCAAAAAGTTGGCGAACGCTTCTTGAGTTATTTATTTGGAGCGTAAAATACAGAACAGAGAGCAGAGAACATAGAACAGAGAGCATAATCAAATTTAACGCAGCGTTTGATCCACGAAGAACACGAAGAGCATGAAGGATGAGGGATCAAGGGGTTGGGTCTCAAAGCATTAATTTCAACCCCTAACCCCTCGCCCCTGAATCCTGACCCCTAGCAATTCTGCGTTAAAAACCTATTTCTCGATTTCGATGGGATCAGAATGCAGCAAGCAACAATTACGTGGCAACGCTACGCCTCATGTTTGGTTGGCGCGGCGATTGGCGATGCCATCGGCACAACTTTAGAATTCCAGCGCCCAGGCACATTCGAGCCAATTAGTGACATGGTTGGTGGGGGTGTATTCAAGCTCGCGCCAGGCCAATGGACTGACGACACCGCCATGATGTTGTGCCTTGCGGAAAGTCTGATCGAATGTCAGGGCTTCGACCCAGTTGATCAAATGCAGCGTTATCGCCGCTGGTTGAAAGAAGGCCATCTTAGCAGCACTGGTGGCTATATCGATAGCGGACGCACCGTTCGTGAGGCAATTAATCATTTCATCCAAACTGGCGATGCCTATGCTGGCGATCACGATCGTTGGTCGGCTGGCAATGGCTCGTTGATGCGAATTGCCCCAATCGCCCTTGCTTATGTCAATAACCCTCAAACTGCTGATGCCTATGCTGCGGCTAGCTCACGCACCACCCATGGCAACCAGATCGCTATCGATGCTTGTCGTTATTTCACCGGCTTGATTATTGGCACGTTACAAGGTGTGCCCAAAACTCAACTTTTAGCAGCCAATTATCATCCATTGCCGAACTATTGGCAGCAGCAGCCACTCAGCCCTGAGATTGCCGAAATCGCCGCAGGCTCGTTCAAGCAACGCCAACCACCGGAAATTGAGGCCTTGGGTTATGTGCCGCGCACCCTTGAAGCAGCATTATGGGCGTTTTACCACTGCAATTCATTCGCAGCAGGTTGTTTATTGGCAGTCAATTTGGGCAACGATGCCGATACAACCGGGGCAATTTATGGTCAACTGGCTGGGGCGTATTATGGTGAAACAGGATTGAATTTATCATGGGCCAACAAAATCGCCCTCAAACAAACGATTGTAAAGTTTGCCGTCAAACTGTATCTTTTGGCACGGAGTCAGGTTTGAACCAAGAAGATCCATTTTTTAGCCACGAATTCCACGAATTCCACGAATTCCACGAATGAACATTATTTTAGCCACATATTCTACAGATTATTTTGATGATGTTCCGATATTCCATAGTCATCAGCCAAGAGCCATATGTTCTCTGCGCCTCTGTGCTAAGAATTGAAATCACGAAGGACACGAAGGAGTGAGGCCAAGGAGCAGGGATCAGAAACTGGAAGCACGAAGAATACAAAGCAAGGCTATAGGCTATGGGCTTTTGACTAGAGAATTTGTGGTTTATCACACAATATTCCGATAGTCCAGAGCCATCAGCCTATAGCCCTATGTTCTATGCTCTTATGGCAGATCCCCAACCCCCGACAACCGATCCCCAATACTTATGGATAGATACGGTAGAGTTGGCGTGGGAAAGGAATCGCCTCGCGGATGTGGCGAGTACCAGCGATCCAAGCGACACAGCGTTCGATACCCATACCAAAGCCTGAGTGCGGCACACTGCCATAGCGCCGCAGATCCAAATACCATTGGTAATCGGCGACATCAAGGCCATGTTCACGAATGCGAGCTTCGAGCAACTCGGCATCGTGAATCCGTTGCGAGCCACCGATAATTTCGCCATAGCCTTCAGGCGCAATCAAGTCGGCACAGCGCACCACTTCGGGGCGGCCTTCGGCTGGTTGCATATAGAACGCTTTGATCTTGGTAGGATAGTTGTAGATAAAGACTGGTTTATCAAACAAGCTGGCCAAGTAGGTTTCATGCGGTGCGCCGAAATCGTCGCCCCATTCCAATGGCGCTAATGGTGCATTTTCGGGAGCAACGGTTGCGCCAGCAGCCACGCCTTCTTTAATCTTTTCGACAGCTTCGTCGTAGCTGATGCGTGGGAAAGGTGGCACAATATTTTCAAGCTTCGAGGTATCGCGCTCTAAAATTTTGAGGTCATCTTCACAGCGATCAAGCACGCGCTGGACAATATAGGAAACAAAATTTTCTTGCAATTCCATATTATCGTCTTGATCGGCGAAGGCAAATTCTGGCTCGATCATCCAAAATTCGGTCAGGTGGCGGCGAGTTTTCGATTTTTCTGCCCGAAAGGTTGGGCCAAAACAATAAACTCGGCCAAAAGTCGCCATGCCTGATTCGACATACAGCTGGCCAGTTTGCGCCAAATAGGCATTACCCAAATCAAAATATTCGGTTGCAAACAAGTCGCTCGTGCCTTCGGCGGCAGTTGCCGTCAAAATTGGCGAATCGTAGCGGACAAAATGCTCGCTATTCAAATATTCTTGCGCCGATGCAATCACTTGAGCCCGAATGCGCAGCAAGGCATGCTGTTTGGCTGAGCGCACCCACAAGTGGCGATGCTCCATCAAAAATTGCGTGCCATGCTCTTTGGGCGTAATTGGGTAATTTTGGGTTAGATGCACAATTTCAATATCAGTCACATCTAATTCAAAGCCCAAACTCGAGCGTTCGTCGGCGCGCAGCGTGCCATGGATATAGCACGACGATTCTTGGGTTAATTCTTTGGCTCGCGCAAAAACTTCGTCGCTGACATTTTTTTTAAACACCACACATTGAATGGTGTCGGTACCATCGCGTAATTGAATAAAAACCAACTTGCCTTTTTCGGTTTTGTGATAGACCCAACCAGCAAGTTTTACCGCTTCGCCAACGTGGTCGGCGCTATCGCGGATATACATCGAGGGCAGCAGTGCCATAGATGCTCCTTCCAACAAAACAACACGATGGCGATGCACCGAGGCATCGCCATGTTTCGTGCAATAATACCATGTACTGCCGCAACCAGATACTTGAGAGTGGATTAAGCTGATACTTCATCATCATCAAGTATTTCCACAACTTCAAAGCTAGGAGTTTGCGAAACAACCTTGCCGAAGATTTCGCGCTCTTTGTTATCGCGAATCATAAAAGCTCGTTTGCGAGCTTCTTCTTCGCCATACTTGCGCACCGACACCGAGGTTCGATGGATTTCATTCGGGCGAGGACACCAGGTGATTTCATACACATCACGCAAATAGACTTCGCCTTTACGATTGCGATCCTTGCGTCGCACTCTGGTCACGCCAATTTTGCCGGTCGCATTGCGACGACTGACGGTAACCACTGGGCGATCAGTCCGTGGTTTGCCTAACTCACGCTCGGCTTCATCACGGAAATCCAAGGCGGCAGCTAGCGCACCCTCGCGACCATCGTAGAGCATATCACTAAAGAATTTAACTCGTTGTTGGCCTTTGTAGAATACCCGCACATACCAGCCATGCGTCCGTTTGATCTCACGATCAATTCGGCTAATACCCTTGTAGTGGACTTGCGGATCAACCGTTTCAATGTGGGGTCGCCCTCGTTCACGCTTGATTGAATCGCGATACTCTAAAGCATTGCGCAGCGCATTACCAGAGCCATTGAACGCATTGTCGCTGAAAAACTTGCTGAACAGTTCACCATCGATCCTCACCCGCACCCACCAACCATACGAATTGGCCTCGACGTTCTCAATCCGTCGGATGTTTTTGTACTTTTGTTGTGTTGCCATATGCATCCTTGTCCGTTGGTGTAAAACCTCCTGCTACCAGCTCTCATAATGACTGAAGGTGTACCACGATTATAACCCGAAAATCCTTTATTGAATCTATGCACTTAGCCCTATCTATATGGGTAGCTTTTGGATCACCTTAGTTGGTACATGACTTCCTAGCAACTATGGGCAGTTAGCGAGCAAGTGGGGGATGTTTATAGATTGTTCTAATCCTTGTGGTGAAGGTCTCGATCACCTCATGGACATCACTCGCAAAAAGTGGGTCGTATGTTGCATGACCAACATACCATTGTAGCACATTGGTACAGCGGGCACTAATAATTACGTCAAGCAAGGGTAAATAGGCTTGATCCCAGGTTTGCAGGCTGGTATAGCCGCGTAAAAAATGCTGCCAAATGCCATCCCACTGTGGGGTGATCCGCCAGCGTCCTACCGCAATCGCCAGATCGTACAGCCAATAGCCAAAACCACAATCATCAAAATCAATTGCCCGCGCAGCGCCATCGGCAAACAAAATATTGCCCCAATGCGGATCAGCATGAATCAAACCATAAACGTCGCGACCTTTGCCAAGCATGCGCTCAACTTCAGCAAAATCATCCATGGTTTGTTGCAATAACCCATGATGCTCAGACGGTATCGCCGCCCAAATTGTCGCATGATCAGTGCCATTGCTTACATTGGCCCCAAATTGGCCTTGCCAATCCCAACTGCGGCGCTGAAAATCGGCTGGCAACACCCAATTCTGCGCATGTTCGTGCAATTGGCCAACCAAGCGCCCAAGCTGTTGACAGTGGGCTGGCGTAGGATTATTGATCTGTAAGCGGCCATCAAGCCATTCCATGAGCGAGCAACTATAGCGATGGGGAATTTCGTCAATCTGAACGCTTTGCACATAGCGACCATCCAAGCCGGCAACTGGCAATGGCACAGGCAAGTTGGCCTGTTCCGTTAAGGCTTTGAGCCATTGCAACTCCGAATTAATGTCGCTTGCGCTGTTGTAGTTGATGCCATGCAAACGCAGCAAATAGGTGCCAGTGCGGTAAAAACCGTTGCGCGAGCCATCAGCACCCGCTGTTTAACCCGATAGGTTGTATTTTCCCCATGATTAATAAATTTTAGTTCTTCAGCTTTGATGCCGAATGTTGCGAGCGCTGCCTCAGCCAAACGCCGCCGCCGCTGGTGTTGACCACGCTCGGTTAATTGATCAAATGCTTTCATTGCCAAAGGCTCCCTTATAGCACAACCAGCCAAGTCTAGCCGATCAGAACGAGGATTGATTCCATCGCAAGCCTGAGGCAGCTTTCAGCAATTGGTATGTTGCTTGGATTACGAGAAGTTGCCAATTGCTATGGGTTTCTGGCCAGCGACGATGCCTCGTCTATGGCTGGGCAAATGTTGCATCCCAATGGTGGCGAAGTGATTAATGGCTAGCTCAGGCCATGTTTTTCCAGCCGATACAATAATTGATGGCGCGACAGGCCCAACAATTCGGCGGCGCGGGTTTTATTGCCATTGGCGCGTTGCAACGCCTGTTGCAATAAACTGCGTTCGACGACATCAAGTTGCAAGCCTGCTGCTGGCAAATCGATTGGCTCAACAGTGCTCATTGGCAAATCCTGCGGCAGATGTTCAGTCTGAATCGTTTGGCCCTTGGCAGCTAAAGCCGCTCGCTCAAGCACATGGCGCAATTCGGGCAAATTAGCGCGCCATTGGCTTTGCTCGAGCCGGTGGAGCGCCTCGCCACTTAATGGTTGCTGGCCTAACCAAGAGCTTGCCACTAAGCCAATATCACTGCGGCGTTGCTGCAAATTGGGCAGGCGAATCGTCGGCACGCTTTGCGTTGGCGCTTCAAGGCTGGTCAGTATAATCCGTGGCAGAAGCGTTTGAGTCAAGAGCCAATCCAACCACGCCAAGCCATGGCGAATCAAAAGCGTACCGTTGCCGGCCTCTTGAATTGCAGCCGCAAGCATCGGCTGATTCAACAAAGCGCCATCAAGCTCAATTAAAGGGGCATTCTGGCGTTGGCTGATTGCATGGGCATAGCGGGCTAATTGGGCTTTGCCAACCCCCGCTTCGCCCAGCAACACCAGCAATGGCAAGCGATCAATCATGCGTTCAATTTGCTCGCGACAAGCCAACCAAGCCGGATGACTCCCAACCAAACCATCAACCACCCGTTGGTGCTGGCTTTGACGCAAACGAACTAATTCTTGGTGCAGCGCTGCCCGTTCTAAAGCGCGTTGCAGTTTAAAGCCAATTTCTTCCAAATCAAACGGCTTGCGCAAATAATCGGCAGCGCCGAGTTGCATCGCCTCAACCGCGCTGGCAACCGTACCATAGGCCGTCAAAATCAGCACAACCACATCGGGCCAGCGTTCGCGCAGCCGCGCCAAAGTTGCGAGGCCATCCATGCCTTTTAATTTCAAATCGAGAATCACCACATCGGCGGCGTGACGACTCATCGCTGTTATGCCATCGCTGGCGTTGGCAGCTACCATCACGTCATAACCTTGGTCACTCAGCGCCTCGCTCAGCACCCAGCGTAAATTCGCCTCATCGTCTATCACCAAGATACGTTTGGTCATTGTGGCACTCCTTGGGTTAACAGTGGCAAGCGCAAACGGGCGATTGTGCCCTGATCTGGTGCAGGTTCGAGGCTAATTGTGCCGCCATGTTCGGCCACACTGCGCGCCACCAAGGCCAAACCCATCCCAGTCCCATCATCGCGCGTTGTAAAAAATGGATCAAAAACTCGCTCGCGAATCGCTGGCTCAATTCCAACACCTTGATCGTGCACACAAATTTCAAACGCTTGCGCTACAACAAGGCCTTGGAGCTGAATCACTTGGCTTGCTTGGCTTGCTTGCAGCGCATTCAGCATAAGATTTAACAGGATTTGCCAAATTGCATCGCGATCAGCCTCAATCCAGCTTTCAGCTTGATTTGGTGTGAACTGCAACTCAACCGCATATTCGGCAGCTAACGGCTGGCAAGTAGCGACAAATTCAGCCAACAATTGGTTGATTGCCAAGGCTTGACGCTGCAAAACCTGGGGATGAGCATACTTCAACAGCGAGCTAATCAAACGATCCAAGCGATCAACTTCACTATTAATCACATTGGTATAGCCTGCCAAACTTGGCTGCTGCTCCAATTTACGCCCCAGCAACTGACTAGTCGCGCGCACAATCCCCAATGGGTTACGCGCCTCATGGGCTAGCCCACCAGCCAATTGACCCAAGGCCGCCATCCGTTCAGCTTGGCGAATTCGTTCAGCAATCGCTTGTTGCTCGCGAATATCTTCAAACACCAAGACCGCACCAATCGGCTGCCCTTGCACATTATGTAGATCTGAACGACGTACAGCGAGTGCCAAGTGGTCGATCTGCATTTCGCTGTAGCCATTAATTTGTGGCAATTGTGCTAACGTCGGGCTGGGCTGCAATAAGGTTTGAGCAATTGGATTTTGCAATTTCAACTGCTGCTGCTCAACCGTTGCAACCCCCACCGGCAGGCTCGTCAACACATCATTAATGTATACCCGTAAGGTTTCAGCACGACTATGCGCTTGCTGTTCACGCTCGGCCAATGTGCCAAGCAAGGCCGCAACCACAACTAAGGTCGCCATTTCTAAACCATTATCAAGCCATCTATTGACCGAATGGGCATCAAACCACAACGAATGCGGCAGATACACCAGCGCCGTGAAAATCGCCATGCCAATCCCAAACTTCCGCCCCCAGATCACCGCCGCCACGCCTACCGGCACATAATACAAGCTGCGATGAATCGAGTGATAGGGCAGGAGATGCGCACTGGTCAGATAATGCAGCGCAGTAATGATCAACTCACTACTCGCTACAAACCAAAACCAATGGCGTTGATTGCGCGCTTTAACCATCGCGAGCCTCACTGCTAAATCAAGAGTTACTGGGTTTATTGTAAATTTATTCTGTTCAGCAAACAATTTTTTATAACATTTATGCTGTTGAACCGCCTAAACTGTGGCATTTGCTACATTTTGCGTCATTTGCTACAACCAAAAGCTGCTATTCGTGCCCAAACTGGCCAAAACTGGCCTGTAGCAACAACATTGTTTAGGCTAGAGCTAGGCAAATTGTATACGAAAGGAACTTCACAATGCGGCGATGGATCAGTCTAGTAAGCATTCTCTTATTCATGGCAGGCTGTAGTGCAGCCAACGATGATCATGGGGGTGATCATCCAACCGGATCGTCAGCGGTCGATCATGCCGACCATGAGCATGAGCGATTTACAGTTTCTCGATGGCATGATCGAGCACCATCGGGGCGCGATTGCCATGGCCAAAGCTGCCCAAAGCCAAGCCAGCGATCCACGGGTACAGGAGTTGGCCAAACAAATTATCGCTGCTCAAGAGCCAGAGATCGTCCAACTGCAAACGTGGCGCAAAGCATGGTTTGGCGACGCGCCAGCGAGCGATTTAAGCACGCTTCACATGGGTTCGATGGATGTGCCTGCTGGCACTGAAAGCTATGATCGCCGCTTTTTAACCGCCATGATCAGCCACCACGATGGGGCAATCGTCATGGCCCAAAGCATCAAAACTAGTAGCCAACGCAGCGAACTCACAAGCTTTGCCGATGGCGTGATTACGGCCCAAACCGCCGAAAACCAGCAAATGAATACATGGTTGCAGGAAATTAAGTAGCTAGGCACTTTAACGCAGTGGAATAATGGCTCTAGGCTGAGGTTTTTTGGCTATCGCAGATTGATTGGGATACCAAAGCCAAAAGTCTATAGCCTGATTGCCCTTCGGGAATAACACAGATTAAATTACCGAGAGCCGAATAAAAAACTGCGGTATAGTGTTGACTGTGGTTGCTACGATCCGAAGCAACATCTGTTAAGGAAACACTATGCGTCGTGTTGTGATTACCGGAATGGGGATTGTTTCGCCGTTGGGTTGCGGAGTCGAGTTAGTTTGGCAACGCTTATTGGCTGGTCAATCGGGGATTGGTCAGTTGCCCGAGCAGATTAGCGCTGGCTTGGCGAGCACGATTGGCGGCATGGTACCAAGTTTGGCTGACGACCCACAAGCTGGCTTTGAGCCAAGCGCTATCGCTAATAGCAAAGAGCTACGCAAAATGGATCGGTTTATTGTTTTGGGCTTGGCCGCCGCTGCTGAGGCACTCAACCAAGCCCAATGGCAACCTCAAACTGCAGAAGCCCAAGAGCGTACAGCAACCTTGATCGCTTCGTGTGTTGGGGGATTTTCGACTATCACCCAAGCGGTGCGCACTTTAGATAGCAAAGGCCCACAGCGGCTCTCACCATTTACCGTCCCAGCATTTTTGATTAATCTGGCAGCCGGGCATATTTCAATTCGCTATGGCTTTCGTGGCCCAATCGCTGCTCCCGTCACCGCTTGCGCTGCGAGTTTACAGGCAATTGGCGATGGCGCCCGCCTAATTCATAGTGGCGAGGCCGATGTGGCGGTGTGTGGTGGCACCGAGGCAGCGCTTGATCCCGTTAGTTTGGGTGGTTTTGCCGCCGCCCGGGCCTTGGCAACCGAATTTAACGATCGCCCAACCCTCGCCTCGCGTCCATTTGATCAAGCTCGCGATGGCTTTGTGATGAGCGAAGGTGCTGGCGTGTTAGTCTTAGAGGATTTAGAGCATGCCTTAGCGCGGGGCGCAACGCCATTGGTCGAAGTTGTCGGCTATGGCACAACCGCCGATGCCTACCACATCACCTCAGGTCCAGAAGATGGTTCAGGTGCAGCCCGCGCCATGCGTCTAGCCTTACGCCAAGCCCAAATCTCGGCCAGCGATATTCAACATCTCAATGCGCATGCGACCTCAACCCAAGTTGGCGATCGCGGCGAGTTGGCTGCAATTAAGCAAGTTTTTGGTGAGAACGCTGGTTTAGCCGTGAGCGCCACCAAATCATCAACCGGCCACTTACTGGGTGCAGCTGGCGCAGTCGAGGCTATTTTCACCGCCTTGGCGATTCGCGACCAAATTGCTCCGGCCACATTAAACTTGGACGATCCTGATCCAGCCAGCGCAGGCATTGATTTGGTTGCCAACGAGCCACGGCCCATGGCGATTGAATATGCCTTATCCAATGGCTTTGGCTTTGGTGGAGTCAACGCTAGTGTTATTCTCAAACGCTGGCAAGGCTAAATTAGAAGGATGAAGCAGGAAGAGGAGAAGGAGCTATCAATTATGAAAGAGGAATGGTCTAACCCATTTAGCTACTGGCTTTGGATTAACAAGTCTTAGCGCACTTCGCGTTCTTCGTGGTTTCAGTTAACCCAAAGCAAAATCTGTATCATCTGTGTCATCTGTGTCATCTGTGGCTAAAACATCATTCGTGCGCTTCGTGGATCAATTCATTTAACGCAGCGGCGCAGAGAAATGAAATCAGAAGGCAAGCATCAATAGTCAGAAAGCTAGTAAATGAACGTTTATTGTTGGCATAACGCATATACTAACGATCCATGTCTTGAGCACGATGGGCAGCAGCAACTTGCTGATTATTTCAATGGTTCAGCTATCGATCAGCGTAAAATAGTATCGGAATATGCCATAGAATTTGCGCCTGCAAATTTCTTGGAACAATTGCTTGAATTTCCAATCATTATAAATGAGCAAATATTCCACTTTGAGCAATTTGAAATTCGCGAATATGTAGAAATACCATTTGAATGTCCACATGGATTGATTGTTTATCAATTAGTCATCAAAGCGATTGAGTTTCCTCATAACGAATTTATGCATATCTTTGTTAATCGTAGGTATCAAATCATTGGATCGCGGATCGAAATAAATCGACTTACCCCTCTCCCGTGACGCGAGCGAGGGGCATTACCCTGTGGTTTTGCTGCACAAAGCGGTAAAAAACCCGTGCTCCCCCTCGCCCGCGTGCAGAAGGGTCAGACGAGGGGCTACCTTCGCGATTCTGGTCAATTCACACGTGCTCCCCCTCGCCCGCGTTCAGTGGGAGAGGGGGCTGGGGGGTGAGGGAAAATAACCAGATCCCCGACCCCTCGTCACTACTGCAACTTCTTCTCCATTTGCGCTTGCGACTCGGTTGCGCGCCAGCAGGCCACAAAATGGCCGCCACCATAATCTTGAAATGGTGGATCTTCGGCTTTGCACTTGTCGATCACAATTGGGCAACGGGTGTGAAAGTGGCAGCCGGTCGGTGGATTGAGTGGGCTTGGCACATCGCCTTGCAAAATAATCCGTTGGCGATGCTTTTCGACCTCAGGATCGGGAATTGGCACGGCGAGAGCAAGGCTTGAGTATAGGGGTGCATCGGGTTGGCATACAAATCTTTCGATGGTGCCAACTCGACCATTTTGCCCAAATACATCACCGCAACCCGATCGCTGATGTGCTTGACCACACTCAAGTTGTGGGCAATAAACAGATAGGTCAAGCCAAACTGACCCTGCAAATCTTGCAACAGGTTGATAATTTGGGCTTGGATCGACACGTCGAGTGCTGAAACCGGCTCGTCGCAGACGATGAAATCAGGCTCAACCGCCAAAGCGCGCGCAATCCCGATCCGTTGGCGCTGACCGCCAGAGAATTCGTGGGGGTAACGGTTGATAAAGTAGGGATTGAGACCAACCACCCGCAGCAATTCCTCAACCCGGGTGCGCACTTCTTTGCCAGTCCGCAACTTGTGAACCCGAATTGGCTCGCCAACAATATCACCAACGGTCATCCGTGGGTTAAGTGAGGCATAGGGGTCTTGGAAAATAATCTGAACTTTGCGACGCATCTGGCGCATAGACTCGCCGTGAAGTTTGGTCAGATCTTGGCCATCAAAGCTCACGGTACCGGCGGTGGGGCGATGCAACTGCAAAATTGCCCGCCCGGTCGTCGATTTACCACAGCCTGATTCGCCCACCAAACCGAGCGTCTCACCACGTTTAACTGTAAAGCTCAAGCCATCAACTGCCTTGACTGCCCCGACCGTGCGGCGTAATAAACCGTTGGATTTCACCGGGAAGTGCATTTTCAAGCCGTTGATATCGAGCAGATTATCATTTTGTACTGCCATTTGGCCTTCCTCTGGTTCTACGATGCTTGTTCGTGGGCTAAAACATCTTCAAGCGCAGCATCCAAGGCCGCTTCTTCTTCGGCAATTTTCTTTTCGGCCATCACTTGGCGCTGTTCGCGATCAATATCGAATAAACAGGCTGCCGTATGCTCAGGCGCAACTTGGCGTAAACTTGGCGTTTCGATCCAGCATTGCTCTTGCACAAAATCGCAGCGTGGTGCAAATGGGCAGCGCTGGGTTTTCTTCCAACAAATCTGGTGGAAGCCCCGGAATTGGCGTGAGCCGCGTTTGAATCCCATCAAGCCGTGGAATCGAATCGAGCAAGCCGATGGTATACGGCATGCGTGGATTATGGAATAGTTCGTTGGTTGAAGCTTGTTCGACCACCCGCCCAGCATACATCACGATCACACGGTCGGTCATTCCGGCCACAACCCCAAGATCGTGGGTAATAAAAATAATTGCGGTGCCAGTTTCATTCTTGAGCCGGTTAAGCAGCTCGAGAATTTGCGCTTGAATTGTCACATCAAGGGCGGTCGTTGGCTCGTCGGCAATCAACAGTTCAGGGTTACACGCCAAACCCATGGCGATCATCACCCGTTGGCGCATCCCGCCAGAAAATTGATGGGGAAAATCATCAAGTCGTTTGTCAGGCGCTGGAATGCCCACCATTGAGAGCAATTCAATCGCCCGGTTCCGCGCCTGTTTGGCAGTCATGCCCATGTGCAATTGCAGCGATTCAGTCATCTGTCGACCAATTCGCAGCACCGGATTGAGCGAAGTCATGGGGTCTTGGAAGATCATCGAAATCCGATTACCACGGATTTTGCGCATCTCCGACTCGCTAAAATCGACGAGATTATCACCATCGAATAAAATCTGGCCGCCAGCAATTTTGCCTGGTGGCGAAGGAATCAAGCGCATAATCGAAAGAGAAGTAACGCTTTTCCCTGAGCCAGATTCGCCGACGATGCCTAAGGTTTCGCCGCGATTGACTGAGAATGAAACATTATTGACAGCATTGACGATGCCATCAGCGGTTTTAAATTGAACTTGTAGGTTTTTGACCTCAAGCAAAGGTGCTTCAGCCATATATGCTCCTCATGATGTCGAGCAATCTGTCTTGATCTATTGACGGGGATCAAGTGCGTCGCGTAACCCATCGCCCAATGCCACAAAGGCAATCGTAATTGAAGCAATTGCAATCGCCGCAGCGATCAGAATCCATGGTTGCGAATCAATCGCCGACTTACCCTCAAGAATCATCTGGCCCCAACTGGTTGGAAAAGGATTATTTGGGTTGGTATCAGGCTGAATGCCAATCCCCAAAAAGCTCAGGGTAGCTTCGGTGACAATCGCGCTTGGCACAATAAACGCGCCTGCCACAATAATTGGAGCCAAGGTATTGGGCAAAATATGGCGAAATAAAATTGAGCCCCGGCGCACCCCAACTGCCTCGGCAGCTTCGACAAATTCTTTTTCTTTCAGCGAAAGCACTTGGCCACGCACCAAACGAGCAACACTGGCCCAGTTTACAGCCGAGAATGACAAGAAAATCAGCAATAACCCGTTAAAGGTTTTGCCTAAGGCAGTTTGGTTGAAGGCTGTTTGAACAATAATAAAGAACAGCACATCGGGCAACGAAAAGACAATATCAGTAAAGCGCATCAGCAAACTATCGAGTTTGCCACCAGCGAAGCCTGAAACTAAGCCAATCGTAATCCCAATTGTTAGGGTAAAGATCATGGGAATGAAACCCACAACCATTGATACCCGCGTTCCATAAATCAAACGACTTAATACATCGCCACCAGCAGAATCAGTACCCAATGGAAACGTCCAATTGCCACTGCGTTTGGGATTTTTCTCATCGACAATCCAAGCAGCTTGACGATAGACCCCACGTTCGCGTAATTCGGTTGTGGTTGGACGGCCAGGTGAATGGGGGGCAATGACTGGGGCAAAAATTGCTACCAGCGCCAGCAAAAACAAATATACAATACTTGCCATTGCCAAGCGATTGCGCCGCAAACGCAGCCAAGCATCGCTCCAAAGACTCCGAACAGGCCGCGTAAATTCTTGGGCTTGAGCTGGATTGCTACCAGCCACATTCGATGCGGTTGCCATGACGTTCGTGTCTCCTACTTGTTGCGAATCCGCGGATCGATCAGGCCATACGAAAGGTCAACCATAATATTGCCCAGGGCAACCAGCAATGAGAAAAACAAGGTTGAACCCATGATCATTGAATAATCGCGGCTCCCAATTGCCCCAATAAATTCTTTACCAATCCCTGGGATACCAAAAATTGATTCAATAATAAACGAGCCAGTTACCAAGCCCGCTACTGCCGGCCCTAAAATCGTAATCACAGGAATCAGGCTATTGCGCAGGATGTGACGCAAAATCACGACCCGATCGCCCAGACCTTTGGCGCGGGCGGTACGAATATAATCTTGGCGTTTTACTTCCAACACGCTACTGCGGGTTAATCGGGTTACATAGGCCATTGTACCCAAGCCCAAAATGATTGCTGGTGGAATATACGAAGGGCCAATGCCACTCCAGACTGAAGGATCTTTAATCGGTGGAATGTTAAATACTCTACTCATCGTGAGAATTAACAGCAAACCGGTGACAAAGGTTGGCACCGAAAAGCCAATCGTTGAGAGAATCAGGCTAAAGTAATCGAAGATCGTATTTTGACGTAAGGCACCCAGAATACCTAAAGGAAACCCAACCAGCAAGGCAAAGGTTAAAGCGATTAAGCCCAATCTTAACGAAATGGGGAATTTAGCTTTAATTTTATCTTGAACCGTTTCGGTGCCTTTCGAAGCATAGGTTGGGCCTAAATCGCCTTGCATGGCATTGATCAGATAGTTGCCGAACTGGCTATCGAACAAGCCACGAACTGCCGAGATCGGCCCATCGGAACTCAAGCGCTTATTAAACCTGTCGGGTTAAGCCACGTTGGTTTATCTAGACCAAATTTACGATTGAGTAGGACGATCGTTGCTGGGGCAACTTCTTTTTCTTGATCAAATGGGCCACCTTTGGCCTGTTTCATCAGAAAAAAGGTGATTAATGCCACGAGAAACAACACCGGAATCATCGCCAAGACGCGACGAATTATAAAGCCAATCATGCCATGCCTCCCATTGGCGCGAGAGCGAGCCGGGGTGTTGCCTCGCGAGCCTTGATTGTAATTTAAATAGGGTGCTTGCAAAGAATTAATGCGTGGGAGTTGGTTAGTGGGGCGCAGCACAGGCCTGCGCTGCGCCCCAGAAGGTTAAATCAATTACTTGATTTCGATGCTGTATGAAGTCCATTGGCCAGGGAATTGATCATCGGCAGCGGTTTTTGAGAAGCCGCTTACGCGTGGGTTGATCACATACTTATTCACCCGGTTGTACATCATAGCGGTTGGCAAATCACCAACGATCAACTTTTGGGCACCGGTGTAGGCTTCCAAACGGGTTGCATCGTCGGTGCTGGTGTCGGCCTTGGTCAAGAATTCGTCAACCGCAGGGTTGCCGTAGCCTTGGCGTTGGGCAAAGGTGGCTTTGCTGTTCCAGAATACGCTCAACCAGTTTTGGGCATCAGGATAGTCTTGAATCCAGCCACCCAATGAGAGTTGAGGATAGGTCGTATTATCTTTCTTCGCAGCGGTCAAATCTTTGCTTGGCAATGGTTGCAACTTGACTTCAACACCCAAGACTTCGCGGAAGGTGTTAGCCAAGAACTCATGGCGAGCTTGGTTGGCGGTGTCGTTGCTGCTATAGGCCATGGTGATTTCTGGCAACTTATCGGCTGAGCCGTAGGTTGATTCAGCCAAGGCAGCCTTAGCTTTTTCTGCGTCGAACGCAAAGCGATCTTCGGTTGCATCATAACCAGGAATCCCTTGTGGAATCCAAGTCAAGGTTGGCAAACAGTCGCCGTTACGGATAACTTCACAGTAGGTAGCGCGATCGATTGCATAGGCAAATGCTTCACGCACCTTAGGATCGTTGAATGGCTCTTTGGTTGTGTTGAACTGCAAGCCAGTCGTGTTCGCGCCGGGGTATGAGATATACAATGGGCCAAGATCAGCGTCGCTTTGGACAGCTGGAATTTGGCTTGGATCTGGAGTGAAGATATCAAGTTGGCCTTGGCGATACGCTTCCAACGCAACTGATGAATCATCGATGTAGATCATGCTAATGCCATCAAGTTTGGCTTTGTTCCAGTAGTTTTCGTTACGCACAAAGTCAATTTGTTGATCTTCAGCAATCCGGCTGAATTGGAATGGGCCGTTACCAACTTGTAAGCTGGCATCTTTCCACCAATTTTCGCCACCTTTTTCGATCAACGCTTGTTGGGCTGGGTACATAACCCACAAGCCAGCAATCGTTGGCAAATAAGGCGCAGCTTGGACGGTTGAAATCACGATGGTTTTGTCGTCTGGGGTGCTAACACCCAAAGCAGCTTTGGCAGCATCGTACTTGGCCGTATCGCTAATAACCGTACCAGCGAAATCAGCACAACCGGTAATATCAAACAGAATTGATTGATATTCGCCAGCGGTTACTGGGTCACAGGTGCGTTCGATCGCGTAGGCAAAGTTTTTTGAGGTCAATGGCGAGCCATCGCTATACTTGAGGTCAGGGCGCAATGTGAAGGTAAACACGGTACCATCAGCGTTTGATTCCCATTTTTCGGCTGCACCAGGTACGGTTTCCAGTTTGTCATTGAGGCGGGTTAGGCCTTCGTAGTTTTGCGACAGCAACACAATTTCGGCGCTGTACGAGCTTTTCTGTGGATCAAAGACATCTGGATAGGCAACTTGGTGAACCCGTAAAACGTTTCCAGCGGTAGCGGCTGGTTCGGCGGTTGCTTCGGCTGCGGTAGTCGCAGTTGCTTCAGCAACAGGCGCAGTCGTTGCAGTTGCTTCTGAACCAGTTGCAGGAGCACTGGTAGCGGTGGCGGCAGCAGGAGCAGTCGTTGGAGTTGCATCCCCAGCGCCACAAGCGGCCAAGGTTGGTACGGTCAATACCATTAAGGCCAATAAGCGGGTCAAACGACGTTTGAGCATGAAGGCTATCTCCTAATTCAAAGAGTACGAAAACCAATCCAATGATAACGATTGAAGGGTCACCCATCACCCCCTTTCAAAGGTTTTGGTGCTTGAGTAAGTAGTGCCTAGGCTGGCAAAATACTCCAAGATGCGCGTGATGAATTCATCACATAAAATAGCAAGTAGAAGCTTGAGCATTGTTGGCCACCAGGGCCACCGCCACGAATGCGACGCTCATAACTTCGGGTTGATTTGATTCGTTGAGGTAAGCTCACTTTTGGTGCTGAATGTGTTAGTTCTTGCTTCAATGCATCACGAAACAGCATGTCCACGGTAGTATCATCAAGATCGTTGTGAACTGGCATAAGTAGCTTCCTAGCTTAATAGAGCAAAGAGTCGGTCAAGCCGACCAAGGTGGTACTTGGTAGCTGGGCAAGTTGACGATGCAACAAGGCTTCGATTGCGGCACTATGCTGCGGTTGCCCCCAAAGCCTTAACAACAATTGGCGTGCCATCACAAATGAATAGGCAAACTGCGCATTGTTAAGCACATCATATGGAATGAATAATCCGTGTCCTTCTATGGTAAAGCTATTTGCCACAGCCCGCAACATGGTGCTACGCCAAGTCTGGGTATAGGTCAGATTACTTTGCCACAAAATTGCCATCAATTCGCTGGGCGGTTGCAAAATATCGTCAAGATGAGGGCCAAGCAGCGTATGTAAACGATCGTTCGCCGCCTCATCACTGCGATATTGTTGATCAAGCAATAAGCGTTGCATACCAACCGGAGCCATCCGTTGTTGGCGCTTAACCGTGCGAATGTTGCTTTGCAACCATTGCGGCTGCATATAAACACAGTTTATCTGGGCCAACAATGAGCTTTGATCCCGATCAACTGGATGTTCAGCATCCAGCGTGCCAGTAATAATTACATTGTTGGGCAAGGCTGGCCATTTATCAGGTGGATAGCCCCGCATCACCAAACGCGTAATCCCATCGGGGTCACGGCTCACATTGGCAAAGTAGGTATAAATGTCGTGAGGCCGGAGATTATCGAGACAAAGAAAAAACAAGCGGCCAGCGTTGGCCGGCGCAGCAGCGTTCTCCAATGTCTCGACAAACTTCATCCAACCAAAGCGATCTTGAATTTCACTCGCTTGCAAGCTACTGCCTAAGTTCACATAGGTATATTGATCATCAAAGGGCAGTACCAAGGCCTGAGCAAATAAGCGTGCTAATTCAGTTTTGCCCTGCCCACTTGGCCCAAACAATAAGACAAATGGGCTGGTTTTGATCGCAATCACATAATCAATTACCAACAGCGGTGGAATCGCATATCCAGCGGCATGACAATAGGTCAACACCTGGGCAATCAACCGATGATCATCGGCGATCAGGTGGTGAAAGCCTGTGCCACGCTGCAAGCTGGTTGGTGGGGACATCCAATCCCCTGTTTGATCATGCATTTACTGAATCGTACTACCAAAGGTAATTACTGATGAATCGCCGACGTTGAGGTGTTGGAATTCGCCTCTGATATGCGCTCCTTCACCGATAAGCGAGCCTTCTAAGGTTGATGATTGAATGCTGGCTCCCTGATTGATAATCGAATCGCGCACAATTGAATCGACAATTACGCTATGATCAGCAACTGAGACAAACGGCCCAATGATCGAGTTGCGAATCTCGACATGTTCGCCAATAAACACTGGTGGAACGATAATCGCACCGTCGCGTTGTTCAACATTGCCGGTTTCGTGTTGCAGCAAATAGCGATTGGTCCGCAACAAGGCCGGAGCCGTGCCGCAATCTTCCCACATCGTGGCAGTTTCGGCACTAAACCGAGTGCCATTGTCGATCATGAGTTGCAACGCATCGGCCAAGTAAAACTCACCTTTAGTTTGAATATTCTTTTCGATCAGCACATCGATGGCGGCGAACAGTTCAGTAACTTCACGTACAAAGTAAGCGCCGATCAAAGCCAAGTTGGAAACGGGAGTGCTAGGTTTTTCCACCAGCTTGGTAATTACCCCATCTTCGAGCAATGCCACCCCGAACCGGGAAGGATCATCAACTTCGCTCACATAGATCACGCCATCGGCATCAGTTTGGTTCAAAATATTGAGGTTTGCTTCAAAAATCGTATCAACAAACAAAATCAGGGTTGGGCCGGTGACCATATTGCGCGCCAAAGCAATCGCATGGGCTTGGCCTTTAAGCTCAGTTTGTTCAACAAAATGGCTCTTGAAGTTATAGTTCTTGCGAACGTATTCCTCAATTTGTGTCCCCAAATACCCGGTAATAAATACCACGTCGTCGATTGGTAGGATCTTGAGCTTGTCAAGCAAGTGACCAATCACGGCCTTGCCCGCGACCGGAACCAACGGCTTTGGACGGGTATGTGTATGTGGACGCAGGCGGGTTCCAAGACCGGCGGTAGGAATAATTACATTCATACTGCATTTTACGGTGATGCGATGACGTTAAACGCCTCCACCAAACCGTACTCCCTTTCATTGATTTGCAGAATTTAGCTCTTGTTTTGGCATGCATGCACGCAGCTTGTTTCAGCGTGGAGTGCAAACCCACGGTACACTTGAGGATGCATTGAGTATATCAGGCAGCCTGATGATTGGCAAATATCCCAATCGCCATCGTTCAAGCTAGGCTATGCTCCCAGCCTTTCAAGGGCAGGTTTTTAACAAACGATTGGCCAGCAGCATGGCGTGGTCACCACCCTTCCGTCCCGCCTCAAGGCGGGAAACGTAGGGGGCTTTAATCTCCCTGCACCCCCTAAAATATCCTGCTGGAGGTCAATCGTCTTCCGATGAACCGGTCATCGTTCAGTTCGCAGCCGAGGGATCTTAAACCCTACGCCTGAAAGATGCTCCCAGCTCCATTGTCCAGCTCAACCGCAGGCCAATCTCACCCTATGGAGTGAGATCGTATCAGCCGAAACTAGCCCATTGCTTAAACGGCGGCTACGGACTATCGAACCATGGTAATTATGTCAGAACTTGCATATACTTTTACTAATTACCCGTCTAGTGATCGTTAATCAGACTAATCGCCTCAACTATCCATTGCCCAACCAAGTATGCAATCGTCCGCTAGTCCTATCTGTAAATTAGCTAGTAAGGTTGAGTCGCTATAGTACATTTGGATAAGAGCAAGATTAGAAGGTACAAGTTTAGGAGACACCCATATGCCAACCATCTTAGTTGTTGATGATATGCCTGACAACCGTCAGCTTTTAGGAATAATGCTCCAACGGTCTGGTTATACAACCGAGATGGCTCGTGATGGGGTTGAAGCTCTGGAAGCCATTCAAAAACGCCAACCAGATCTTGTATTGCTTGATTTGAACTTGCCACGGATGGATGGTTGGACGGTCTGTCGCACCGTCAAATCCAGTCCGCACTTGGCTCATATTCCGATTGTAGCGTTAACTGCGAGTTGCAGCCCTGGCGAAGTCAAGCAATTGATGACCCCCGACTGGACCGATTATGTCAGCAAGCCCTTCGATGTGATGTCACTAATGGAGAAGGTCAAGCACTGGCTCGCCGGGTCCAATCAATCCAAGCCATGGTATAACTAAGCCTCAATCGTCGAAATTAAATAGATAGCGGTAGTTGAACTAATTCAACTACCGCTTTATTCGTTAACGCGAGCCTTAGACTGAAGGCGCTTGAATAAACTGCAACATCGCGTTCCAAAGATCACGCAAGTTGATCGGCTTGGAAACATAGCCATCACAACCAGCCGCCATGGCCTTTTCGGCATCGCCTTTGAGTGCGTTGGCGGTCACTGCCACAATCGGAATCGTGGCGGTTTTGGGGTTATCGCGCAAACGACGAGCCACCTCGTAGCCATCAATATCCGGCAAGTTAATATCCAACAAAATAATTTGGGGAGTATGCTCTAAAGCCAGTTCAATCCCCGTCGAGCCATTGATCGCTTTGACCATTTGGCAGCCACGGGCAATCAACAGGCGCTCCACCAACAACATATTATCAGGGTTATCTTCGATATATAAGACAAGGGTTGTACTCATTGGTCCTCACTATCACGCTCTTTGTGTTCAATGACACTCACAACCTGTTCGACAAAGGCAACCGGTGAAAGTGAGCCTTTTTGATACACAGCACGGGTATGGGTCGCTAAATGATGGCGCTCAGCGGGCGTAATATCCTTGGCGCTCACCACAATAATCGGAATATCGCGGGTTTTGGGGTGCTGGCGCAATGTGCTCATCACCTGAAACCCATCCATATTTGGCATCATTAAATCCATGACGATTGCATCGGGCAAGCGCTGAATTGCTTGTTGCACGCCATCAGCCCCATCAACGGCCCGATAGACCCGATAGGCTTTGCGGCGCTCTAAAATGCGTTGCACCAATTGCGCATCATCAGGATTATCATCGATCAACAGCACTGTTGTGGCTTTTTCGTTCAATTGCTCAAGTGCAGCCAACAAGCCTTCTTGGGGCGCTGATTGCTGGGTATCGCTGACATGCACATCAATGTGCCACTGATCGTTCAGCACATGCTTATCGACCGGAAAGGTGTGTCCGGTACAATTTACCACAATTAATTCTTCTGGGTTAACTTGGCCTTGAGCAACCATCTTTTGCAGGCCAGCAAATGCCACTGCGGTTGCCGGCTCGACCGAAATACCTTCAGTTCGCGCCAACAAGCGCATGGCACTAAACGCTTCTTCATCAGTCACGGCTTCCATGGTGCCGCCCGATGTTTGCAAACGCTGCCAGAGCCGCGTATAAATCTTGCCAGGATCGCCGGTCGAAAGGATGGCAATCCGCGTATTGGGCACAACTTTTTCGGCCACCGACTTGCCAGCATGAAAGGCCTGCACCATCGGCGAGCAACCTTCAGCTTGGATAATTGCGGTTTGTGGCACTCGCTGGGTCAAACCCATAGCATGCAATTCAGCAAAGCCATGATAGACCCCTAATGGCCCTAAGCCGCCGCTAACCGCCTGAATATACCAATCGGGTGCTTGCCAACCAAGTTGCTCACAAATTTCGTAGCTAATCGTTTTCATGGCTTCGCGCGCAGCAATACTATTCGCACCTCGATCGTAGATGATGTTACGATTTTGGGCAAAATCGGCGGCAATTTGCTTGGTTTGATCATAATTGCCACTGACTTTGATGACTTCTGCGCCAAACAAGGCCGCTTCGCGCAACTTCGCATCAGGCACGACGCTGGTCATAAAAACCCAAAGTTTGATCCCAGCTGCGGCACAAGCCGAGGCATAGGCCACCGCCGCATTGCCAGTCGAGGCAATTACGCACTCGCGAATATCGTTCGCAACCAACGCCGCCACCGCCAATGCAGCTTGACGATCTTTAAACGAGTTGGTTGGGCTATAGCGCTCATCTTTAATGTACAAGCGTGGCAAGCCCAGCAAACCGCCAAAGCGCTGCGCATGTACCAAGGGCGTGCCACCAACGTGGGTTGGTGAGCTTGGTGGCGGCACCGGCAAAACGCTGCTATAGCGCCATAATGTCTGACCGCTCAACTGCTGGTTGCTCACCAACTCGCGAAAATGCGCATAATCATAATGGGTTTCAAGCCAATCGTTCGCGCATTGAGCACAGCTATTCGAGCTACGAAAGGTATATGGCTGAATATGGCCACAGGTTTGGCAAACTAAATCTGTCATAACGCCCTTACCACACGCTTATGCCTCGGCACAATGCGCATAACCATTATTCTACAGACATAGGTTGATTGGCTGGCGCTTCATTAGGGTCAATTTCATCTTCGCTGGCATTGATCGGCAACTCAATCGTGAAGAGTGAGCCTTCACCAGGATTGCCGCTACTGACCATTGTAAGATTGCCGCCATGCATTGCTACAAGGTGACGGCTAATTGGTAAGCCTAAGCCCGTACCACCCGCCTTACGGGTTGTTGAATTATCCACCTGATGGAATTCCATGAAAATCGTGTCCTGATTATCAAGGGGAATCCCAATGCCTGTATCTTGAATTTTAATCATACGGGTCGTTGGCGTTGTGTCAATGCCTATTGTCACCGAACCTTGCTCGGTAAATTTCAAGGCATTGCCTACGATATTCAATAATACTTGGCGGATACGGAAACGGTCGGCATAGACTGGCAATTTGAGACCTGACTCAATATCAACCACCAGCTCCAGATGTTTCTGGCTAGCCAATGGCCCAACCGTGCTGGCCACTTCATGCAGCACTTCAACCACATCGAAGGTTTCGCGGAACAAGGTCAACTTGCCAGATTCGATCTTCGCCATATCCAAAATGTCGTTGATCAAGTTGAGCAAGTGGCGACCATTACGATGAATAATGCTCAGGTCATTATGAATCAGGTCGTTGATTGGCCCGTTGATGCCTTCGAGAATAACTTCGGTAAAGCCAAGAATCGAGTTAAGCGGCGTGCGCAGTTCGTGCGACATATTGGCCAAGAAAGCCGATTTCAGTTGGTCAAGCTCTTGCAAGCGCTGCATCGTAGCGGTTTGTTCAGCAAACAAGCGTGCATTTTGCAAAGCAATCGCAATTTGGCTGGCCAAGGTCATTTGAATCTTACGGTCATCATCGGTAAAGATGTTGCTTTTGTCGGATTGAACGTCGAGCACACCCAACAGCATCGAGCCAGCAATCAGTGGCGTTGCCATTTCGGCGCGGGTTTCGGGCAACAGCGGGTGCGGCAAGAAGCTTGGGTTTGAACGCACATCATTTTCAATAATTGAGCGTCGGGCCCGACCAGCTTGCGCCACCAGCGATTGCTCGCGATCTAATGGAATCGTCCGACCTTCCTTGACCATTGTGCGACCAATTTCGCCCGCTCCGAAGGCCAGTTCCAATTGTTGGCTCTCAGGGTTATACAAATAGATGTGAGCATGGTAGAGGCCGAAACGATGTTTGGTTAGATCAACCACGGTTTGCAGCAGTTCTTCCACATTCAACAGACCAGCCGCCGAAGTACTCACTTGGGCCACTGTTTCCAATTCCAAAGCGCGATATTCCACTTGGGTCAACAAGCGTTCACGTTCGCGTTGGGCATTGCGTTGTTCGGTCACATCCTGAATTAGCGAAAGTACCCCAGTCAGTTGTTGTTGGTCATCGAACATTGGCACGGCGGTTGAATCGACTGAAACCCGGCTACCATCAAAGCGCACGACATCGACAAGCTCGCGGGCTGGTTTTTTGGTTGATAGTGCTTTGAATAAACCCGTATCAGGCACTGCCAATTCATTGTCGGTACCTTCATACATAAACTTTGGCCGTGGCAAATCTGGTTGTTCCAAGACCGCCGCACCCATTTGACCAGATACGCCCAAGATCTCAACTGTTGAGCGGTTGATCAGTTGGCTGACACCCTTATTGTTGACAACATAGACCCCAATCGGCATGTTATCGAGAATCGCTTTGAGCAAGCGTTCTTGTTCGATTGTGGCTTGCAGCAAGCGTTCACGTTCTTGCTCGTTGAGTTTACGATCCGTAATATCTTGCAGCAAAGCAATGCCGCTAATTACCTGACCTTCGCTGTTGAAGACCGGCGCGCCGCTGGCCAAAACTGTGAAGCGACGACCATCAGCGTGCAGAATATCAAATTCAGCTTGGGCATGCTCGCCATAATTCAATGATCGGAAGACTGGAATCTGGTTTGGTTCAAATACGGTATCCGTGCCTGGCACAAACAATTTATAGGTCTCGCCAATCACTTGCAGCGCATCGGGATCAACATCGCCTAATGGTTGACCGACAATCAGTTCAGCACTTTGATTACGCAATTGCATTTCAAACTGCGCATTGTAGACCACCACACCCACTGGCAAGGCTTCGAGAATCCCTTGCAGTGTTCGGCGTTGGCGGTCGGATTCGATCAAGGTGAGTTCGCGTTCTTGTTCGTCGCGTTTGCGGTCGGTAATGTTACGCCCAACACTCATAATCAGTGAAGGGACACCTGTGTCATCATCAAGAATTGGCAGCAATTGAAAGTCGAACCACGTATCTTCGCCGTTCAAGGTAAACATTGATTCGCGATTGAGGCTTTGGGCTGTGTTGAAAATAATCTCAGCATCGCTGCGCCGCGATTCAACCGTAGATGGCAGGAAAATTTGCTCATCAAGCAAACCAACTAAGTCGACAGGTTTCTTATTGAAAATCCCTGCCGCAAAATCATTGATATATTCCAGCCGATTTTCGCGGTCGAAGATAAATACCAAGTCACGTGATGATTCGGCGAGTGATCGATAGCGAACTTCACTATCGCGTAGTGCTTGCTGTTGTTGCTTTGCCAAACTAATGTCATTGGCAATTTTAAGATAGCCAGTCACTTCACCTTGGCGATCGCGCAAGGCTGTAATCGAAAGCAAGACTGGGAAGCGACGGCCATCACGAGCAATATATGTCCATTCGAAATTTGATGATTGGCCACGTTGAGCCTCATAAACCAAGGCATCGTGGCGGCTCAAGGCCATGCCAGTTTGCGTACTCAATTGTTTAGTAAACAGATCAACTTCTTCAGGATCGTTAGCCAATTCGAGCAGGTTTTTGCCAATTACTTCGTGGGCATCGTAGCCAAGCATTTGCTCGGCAGTGCGGTTGAACGAGGTGATATTGCCTTCGAGTGAGGTTGCAATAATCATATAGTTGGCACTATCGAGCATGGTTTGCTGGAAGCCCAAGGATTCTTGCAAGGCTTGCTGGGCCTCGACCCGCTCGCTGACATCTTGTTGAACGCCGATAAAGTTGATCAACTCGCCGTTTTCATCAAAAACAGGGTTGATATCAAGTTCATTCCAGAACAACGTGCCATCTTTGCGATAGTTGCGCAGCAGCACCCGGGTGGCACGTTTTTCACGCACCGCATGGCGCAATTCGCGTAGCCCTTGTTGGTCGGTATCATCGCCTTGCAGGAACCGGCAGTTCTTGCCAAGCACGTCTTCAGGTGTATAGCCAGTAATCCGCTCAAACGCTGGGTTAACATAGACCACTGGCATATCAAACTGATAGGGATCGACAATCACAATCCCATCGTTACTGGCGGTGATTGCGCGTTCGCGAATCAGCAAGAGTTCTTGGGTACGCTTGATTTCTTCAAACGATTGAGCGTTTTCCAACCCAACTGCCACCTGCGCGGCAATTGATTGCAGCAAGGTTGCATCGTCATTGGTTAGCGAATTAACTTCGGCATTTTGCACGTCCAACACACCGAGCACTTCATCGCCCAGCATAATTGGCACAGCAATTTCAGCTTTGGTTTCGGGTAGCAATGGGTTTGCCAACCAGCCTGCTTCTTTGCTCACATCGGGAACCAACACCACATCTCTGGTACTGGCAGCCCGCCCAACCAAACCGCGACCTTGAGGAATGCGGTGATTGCGGGCGAGCAGCGTGCGGCCTGCTTGGCCCGTACCACCCATCATCACAAACTCATTGGTTTGTTGATCAACCAAGTAGATATGAGCGTGATAGTAATTGAAAGTGTTTTTGAGTTGCTCAACCACTTCCAACACCAACTGGTTAGGATTCAAAATCGTTGAGAGTCGACGACTGACTTCATTCGATGTTTCCAAGGCAATCGTGCGTTGTTGCAAGCCTTGCAGCGTTTGGGCCAATTGCTCCGACATACTATTAAAGGTTGTAGTGAGTTGGCCAATTTCATCCTGCGAGGTAACTGGAGCACGAGTTGATAAATCGCCAGCTCGAAAGCGTTCGACAAATGCGGTCAATCGCTCGATTGGCGTGGTCAGAATTCGCGCTGCAAACACAGCGATCATACTAATCCCAACCAACAGCACCAACACAATTAAGGTTGTATAGCGCTCAGATTGGCGAATTGGCGCTAAGAAGGTCGATTCGCTTTGGTGATAGAGAATTCGCCATTGCACTGTTTTGGTAGCAGTATAGGCGTAAATATCGTTGCCTTCAGGGTCGGGGTCGCCTGGTTTTTCTTGTTCAGGAATCGAACTCGGAATCGTGATCACTTGGCCGGTGCTTTGGGGATCGAGCACTACGCCCTTAATCGCACTAATTAAGGCTGGATAGGGAACAAGTAGGTTTGAT
This sequence comes from uncultured Chloroflexia bacterium, assembly GCA_963767035.1. Taxonomy (GTDB): domain Bacteria; phylum Chloroflexota; class Chloroflexia; order Chloroflexales; family Herpetosiphonaceae; genus Herpetosiphon. The sequence goes on from CAVYBW010000001.1 coordinate 1,605,136, forward strand.
GCATTAATATTTTGTAATCGCCGTTCATCTTGCAAGCGCTTAATTTCGTCAGGTTGCAAAGTATCGGCAATTTTATACAAAAGAGTTAATTCGCTACCTTGAGCGATGCGCATGCCATATTCATCAAGCACAATCCCGAAGGAGTTTTGACCAGCGCGATCATTGCTGCGGGCAACCAATGATTGAATAATGCTGGCGCTATAACGAATCCGTAAAACCCCAATAATTTCTTGGCTTTGCGGGTTGCGCACGGGAGTACTGAAATAAATCGAAGGCAAGTTATCATTGCCGAAGGTTACTGGCGAAATAATGCTTTGGCCAGTTCGAATTGCATTTTGATAATATGAAAGCCCTGAATCATTGACCCCAACATTGGTTGGCACCGTATCAACCAACACGATGCCACGATTATTGAGCAGCGCAACCGAGAGCGTATCGTTATTTTCAGTCGTAACAGCGCGGAACAAATTACGGGTATCGCGATCTTGGTCGGGAACCAAAGTATTTTGTTCGGCTGCCAGCAAATATTCGCTCAGTTCAGGAATCCGCGAGAGTGCACTCACCCGGTTGATATTCCGATTGACAAAATCGTCAATTTCGTTGGCAATATTGGTAGCATTGACCAAAATCAAGCTATTGGCTTGATTGGTTAGCGAATCACGGGTTGAGCGTAGGGTAATAAACGAAATAATCGCAATTGGCAGGGTTGTTACCAAAACAAACGAGATCAAAATTTTGTTGCGAATCGAGAGCGTGCCAAATTCGCGAAATACAAAGTAGATTAGGATAAATATCGCGGCAATGCTCATGACAGGCATATAAATTGCTTGGCTTGCCGAAACCCGAACTTCTTGAATATTCAGGAAGGTTTTGAGCAAGGTGGCAATCACGCCAAGGCTAATTGTGCCCAAAATAACTGGGAAAATGTGGCGCTCAGGTAGGGTTTGGATCGAGATCACAAGCACAAAGAAGACATTGAGAATCGAGAGCATAAAGCCAAACTCGGCAATAAAGAGTTGGCTGGGGAAGGTGGCAACCGCAATTGAGATAATTAAACTGTATGCTCCAGCAATCAGCCAGCCTTTTTTGGCGGAAATGGTGGCACACAAACCACCAATTGTAGCCACAACAATGCTGATGACGCTCATGGAGTTTTGCCAAGAAGGCAATCGCAAGAATTCTAAGCCATAGGGTATTGCCATGATTAAGCCAACGATCATGGTAAAAATACCAAAGCGTAGAATTCGCTTGAGCCGAATGCTATTCAATGTGGTAACGGTGAGTCCACTAGCCATAACCCTACCTCGTATACTGTGCCAAAATTTGCTCTTGGGAAATATTCCTGCCAGCGTTGATCAGCATTATGCTAAACAGAATACCTGCGTCTTGTGATTATACCTATTTCTCCCCCAATTGACTGCTATTGATGTTTGTCCTTAGTCCCGTTTATGATGCGGATTGGGGGGGATTTTTATTGATCCGATCAGTAGCGACAAGGTTTAACAGCATTTCAATCCGTTGGAAGGCTTCGATATAGCCATGCTGTTGATAGGCCGTCAAGTGTAGGTCATCGCAGCGAATATTTTCAGCTTGGGTATCCAAGCGATTATGGCGTTGATGCACATGGCTCAGTAGCGCTGTACCAACCGCTGTGGGATCGCCAGCCTCAGTCTGAAGCCGAATGTGGGAAATTACCAACGGTTGGCGGCGAAAAATGCACCAACCACGGCCACCATCGGGCAAACTGACCCGACAACCTTCGACCATGGCCATGTGATCATACGAATCAGCTTGATTTGTCCATGGCATAGCCTGCGATTGCTGGCGCACCAAGCGTTGCAGTTGCGACCAATCGAGCCATTCGACCGAGCCAACTGCTGGCTGTTTAACTGGGCCTGGCGGTCGCCGCATAACTAAAAGCTGTGCTGTTTCCTCAAAACCAAGCGCCAAAAAAAGCTGATGCGCTGGCGTGTTATTCAAAATAACTTCAAGTTGGACATATTTGAGCCAGTGTTGACGCGCGGCTTCGACCATCGCCACCATTAAAGCGCGGCCAATGCCACCCTTACGGCGATTTGGCAAAACACCTAAGCGCGTAACCCAAGCATGGTCGCGGCGCACGCCCAACATTGCGAGGCCTAAAATGTCGCCATCGGCCTTGGCGACAAACGAGGCATCTAAATTAACATCATATAACCGAATATATTCAGCGAGCCGCTGGCTGTTCATTGGCATTGGCACAATATAATCGATCCGAGTTTGGTTATAAATTGCGACCAATTCATCAATGGTAAAGCTGGCTGCTGGAGTAAGCTCAATGGCCGAACCATCGTGAAAACCATCAGTTGTCATATACGTCCTTGATATATGCTGGCAACGCCTACTAGGAAAGGTAACTGGCAATCGCTTGAGCAAAATCAACTACTGATAATGGTTTGCGAATAAAGCCATTACATCCATAGGCTCGTACCATTTGGCGGGCGGTTTCTTCGGGCCAAGCGGTAAATACCACAATCGGAATGTTTTGAGTTTCGGGCGTACCGCGTAATACCCCGGCCACCGTTTGACCATCAGCATCGGGTAATCCCAAATCAAGCAAAATCAGGTCGGGATGTTGTTCCAGCGCCATATCCAGCCCAGTCGCAGCATCAGCCGCTTCGATCACTGAATAGCCATAGGCGTTCAAAACCCGACGGGCTAAGGCTGCATTATCAGGAATATCCTCAATCACTAAAATCGTCGGCATATATACCTCTATTCTTGATCATACCGTCGTCTATTGTAACGGCTTTGGTAGATCGTGCCTAGACCTTTTGCTGACGAGATCTTAACAATTTGGCCCAAATTGGCGTGTTAGGTTGCGATTGCTTGGCGTGATAAATCCATTGTAGCATAGCGTTTAATCATGCTCCGTGGCTAATTCTTGGACAATTGCCGGAATAATTTGCTCGAATGGCGTAGTTGGGCGTTGGCTCAGAATCAGCCATTGGGTCTCACCAAGAATTTGAATCAGCTGCGGTGTCAGTTTATCAATTGCTGCATGAATTTCGCTATCAATCGCTTCGTGATGCAGCACAATTTGTATCAAATTGGCGCTGGCCTCAGCTTGGTTGGTTGCTAAACGCCATTCTGCCAAAGCAACCAAACTATGTAAACATACTAAGGTCATATGTTTGGTATAGCCCAGGTTTAATGCTTGATAGAGATAGTAGCGGGCTTCATCCCACGCTTGTTCAACAATCGCCAAGCCGCCAAGGTTCAGCTGATTGACCGCAATGCCAAAATCATGGCCTTGTTCGATCGAGGTCGCCAAACCTTCACGATAGGCTTCGCGGGCAACGTGATAATCGCCACGGGCAAACGCTACTACGCCAACATTGCTAACGCCGCTAATAATGCCACTATGATAGTTGGCTTGGCGGGCACGGTTGACGCTCGCTCGAAAATGTTGTTGGGCGGTGTAAAGGTCGCCTTGCACATAGGCGATATTGCCAAATTGGCGCAGCACATCGGCTTCGCCCACACCATCATCGATCCGCTGCGCGGTTACCAAGGCCGAGTCCAAATTGGTCAAGGCCATACTGTGGTCGCCCAAACGCCAACGGGCTTGGCTCAGATTAAATTGCATCCGCACAATTTGTTGTTGGGCGGCAAAATCATCGTCAACCGCTAGCAAATGCAGCGCACGCTCAAAGAATGGAATTGCCTCGCGATAGCTACAGCGCAATAGCGTTTGTTCGCCAGCCCGTTGCAAGGCCATAATCGCTGGCTGACGAGTTTCAGGCTCATCAGGATCAATTGCGTGACTCCAGTGATGCGCCAAAAGACTGCTGCCAGCCTCGGCCAAATGCGGATGTTCACTAGCGTACCACTCGGCAATTACTCGATGCAAGGCCCGCCGTTGGCCAAACAATAATAAGGAATAGGCCACATCGTGGATAATCGCTTGGCTAAATTGATAGCCCTCGATCGCTTCGTGAATAAAGCCCTGTTGCAGCAACAATCCCAGATGCGCCGGAATATGCTCACGCTCATGGGCTACTGGGTAAATCGCATCAAGCACGGCTAAACTAAAGTCATGACCAATGACGCTGGCAATTTTGAGGGTCAGTTGTGGTTGTGGCGGCAGTTGATCAATACGGCTGACCAGCACGCCTTGGATGGTGCTTGGCAAATTGAGTTTTTCGAGTTGGCTAAATTGATCAAGTTTGCAAACCCCATTGTTGATCCGAATCATTCCGGCGTTGCGCAAGGCTTGGGCTAGCTCGATGCTCCACAACGGATGGCCCGCCGAACGCTGATTGATAAACAAGGCCACACTCGGCGGAATTGCCTGCACGCCCAACGATTGCGCCACCACCGCAATACATGCCACCGGATCAAGCGCTTGCAAATGAATAATCTGCTGTGGTTCGAGGCACGACACCTTGGCTGGGGCAGTCGTAATCAAAATAATTTCAGCCTGCTGTTGCAACACCTGTTCAAGCGTATTCAAGGCCAGCGAATCAAACCATTGCAGATTATCGATACACAAAACCAAGGGTTGGTGTTGATGCAGTTGTTGCAGGGCATGGCCAATTAATTCATGGATGATTTGGACTTGTTGGGCTTGATCAAGTGTGGAGTTAGCCTCGGCACGGCCTGGTAATTCCAATACATCGTGTAAAAGCTGCACCGATTTAGCCAGTTGTTCGGGCAATTGCAAGCGCTGAATGATCAGTTGATAACATTGGGCGGCTTGTGTTGGCCATTGCTCAATCGCCAAACAAGCCTCAAGCAACAAGCGCCAACCTGGATATTGCGCCGATTGCCGCAGGCTACTGCTGGTAATCAATAAGGCTTGGCGCTCGTGCTGTTGAGCAATTTCCACCGCCTCGTACAGTAAAGCCGATTTGCCCATACCACTCTCGCCAGTTAACATCAGATGCTGAATTGCTGGCTGAGATTGATTGAACAGGGTTTCAATCTGGCCGCGTTCACGTCGCCGCCCAATCAAGCGCCGTGGCCGAATTTGGTCGGGGCTATAGTTGGTTTGTTGCGGGCGATAGATTGTAATTGGTTGGCTTTTGCCTTTGATCATAATTGGTGGCAAGACTTGAAAACGCACCTGCTGTTGGCTGGCTTGGGCGGTGGTTTGGTCGCATAAAATTGGCGCAAGATTCGCTTCCATTAAACGCGCTGCCCGATTAACCACATCGCCAATCATGGTAAATTCGCGCCGCTGACTGTTGCCGATTTCGCCACAAAACGCTGGGCCGGTTGCAATCCCAATTGTGTGGGTCAAGCTCAATTTGGTTAGGGCTGTTGAAGCTTCCAAAGCCGCGCGTACCGCTCGCTCAGCATCATCGCGATGCGAGAGCGGCGGCAAGCCAAATGCTGCCAATAAACTAACACCCTTATCATCGACCGATAATTTATCGATGCTGCCTTCGTAGCGAAAAATGACGGTTTGCAAGGCGCTGATTGCGGTTTGTACTTGCTCAAGGGTCGTAAAGAAACTCAAGGCTGGAACGTTAATAAACATCACACTCAGATGGCGCAATTCGGCCAGCCATTCGTGCAAACCAGCATTGACGCGGGCAATGACCGCCGTTGGCATAAACGGGGTTAGTTGCTCGGTGGGGTAATTGGGCAGATTGTCATTAATCGCAGGCAATGCTAGCTCTTGGGCCATCGCGGTTAGGCGAAAGGCTTGAGCACGTAAATCCTCGCCAATGCCTTGCTCGCGAATCAACGAATGCGCTTCTGGCGAGATCACTACTTGGCCTGCATAGGTTTGCGAGCCAAGCAAATGCACTTGCAACAAGGCCTCGCCACTAATCAACTGTTCCCAGTGATTATTCACGCCGCCCACGATAAAACTTGAAATCGAGCCAGCCCCAATTTGCACCCGAATTGCCAAGCGCTCAGAATCGCTAGGCAACGTAAAGCTTGCTTGAATCGCTAGGCCACATTGGGATGCAAGTTGGGTATTCTGCGCTAATTGATCAAGATCATCAGCCATCCAAATGGCAATTAATGCATCACCAGCAAATTTAACCACATCGCCGCCATGGGCAATCACCGTATCAATCAATTGGCTGAATGAATCGTTGAGCACATCGGAAATATATTCGAGGATGGTGGTTTGATCGTAGGCAAATTGCTCGCTGAGCCGACTGAAACCAGAAAAATCGGCAAATAAGACCGTTGCCAATTGATCTTCGGCCAGCGGCTGGCGGGGTTGGTGTGCTTCGACAAGCCGTTGCAGGACATAGCGTGGGAGAAAGCTGCTGATCTGAGGATTGGCGGCCATGCAGGTGCGTCCTTTATCAAACGATCAACGATGAGAATATCGATTAACGCCGAAATGAATACATCCATCGTAGCGGGGACTAGAGTAAGATCGCAAGTGACGATTTTACTATCTGAGGGGTGAACTTTGTGACTAATTTACGGCTAGGGCATTGGTTATGGGTAGGGTACTTGTTTGTTTGGGCTTGGAGCGTACCCTTATTAGCGTTTGATCTGGTGCCTGCTGGCGGCGAATTTATGGCAACGCTCATGCTGGTTGTGCCAGGTGGGCTTGCTGCTTGGTGGCTAATTCAACATTATGGCAAGTTTGGTTGGCTGAGCAGTGGCATTATTGGGGTTGGCTCATGGCTCACCGAGCATCTTGGAGTTACCACTGGCTGGCCGTTTGGCGCATATCAATATAATGGCGTGTTGCTGCCAGAAATTGCTGGCGTTGTGCCGCTAGCGATTCCGTTTGCATGGCTGTTGGTTGTGCCAGGTGCGCTCGAATTGAGCCGGATGCTCATGCCCAAAGCTGGGTTTTGGCAACGCGTGCTTGGCGCTGCGAGCCTTGCGATGCTGTTTGATCTGGTGATCGAGCCAGTCGCCGTGTATATCAATCGCTACTGGACATGGCTTGAATCCGGCCCAATCTTTGGCATTCCAACAGCCAATTTTGTGGCGTGGTGGGCCTTGGCCTTGATTTTAGCCCTCGCGACCCAAGCACTTTGCCACAAACCAACACCTGAGCCAGCCGAAAGCTCAAAGCTGACGCTGCCAATCGCGATCTATTTGCTCAATTTGGCCTTATTTACCATCGTTAATTGTAGCCATCAACAGCTAGCAGCAGGAGCGTTGGGCCTAGTGTTGCTAGCCGGCTTTGGCTGGCGCTTGCAGCAACAGCAAACCCGCTGGCACTGGCGTTTTGATCAGCTGATCGATTAATTATTATGGCAATAAATTACGCAAGCGAGCCGCCAACCGATCAAGCAACGGGACATCGGCATCAACCAAGCCTAATTGGGCGGCTTTATGGCCAATTGTTTGGGCAATTGAATGCTGGATCATCACATTATTAATATCCCACAATGGCTCACGTTGTGGCTCTAAACGCGGCCAACCCTGTACCCGACTGAGATGGTCGGCATAGCCACGCGCCGCCAAGGGCAGATTATGCTTTTCGGCTACATAGCGCCGTGCATTTTGTTCCAAGGCCTGGCGCAAAGCCACATCGGCCCATAAACGCTCGGCATAGGCCGCGATCAAACGCACTTCATCGCGATCAACTGGCACATGAGCCACCACATCGGCGGGTAATTCGCTAAATGTGGCAATATCGCTGACCAACACTGCGCGGCCAGCACCAAGCAAGCGCAATAAACTGGCTGAAGTCTCGCCAGCAGAGGGATAGCGCCCATTGAAACAAATATCAGCCGCCGCAACATAACGATTAAAATCAGCGTGATCAACATAGCCCGTTACCTGCACGCTGTCGCCAAGGTGCAAGCGTTGCAGCAGCGCCTTGAGATCGTAGCTTGGCGAGACGCTGCCAACCAAGATATAGCGGGCATTGGGATAGCTACGGCGAAATTGGGCAAACGCTTGCAGCGCTTGTTCAATCCGTTTGTAGGGGTTGATATGGCCAAAACTGGCCCAAATTGGAATCTCGGCGGGCAATTGGAGGGCTTGGCGCGCTGCCAAACGATCAGCTGGCGGTAAGAGAGGCACGCCCATTGGCACCAACGACGTTGCCAAAGCGGGGCGTTGCTGTTGCACTCGCTCAATCACATACTGGCTATGGCCAATCAGGCTGCTGGCGTTGGCAATCACTGGCTCGGAAAGCGGAAAATCAAAGACTGCATCGCCAAGCTGGCCGCGCTCCATGCGTTGGGCAATAGTTGCGCCAGATTCAGCATAATATTGCTGAATTTGTTGGCGATAGCTAGGCAAATGTTTTAGGCGATTGGCGGCGTGCCAGAGCATTAAATGGTGTAATACATAATCGTGCAGCACAACAATGCCCGGCAAACGCTGCAAACTTTGCCAAAAACGGCTATGCGCTGGGCTATTGCCCATGTGATAGATAATCGCATCGAAGGGTTGGCGAGCGTGCTGCTTGGCTAAATCGCTAATTCGGATAACTGAGAGTTGGGCGATTAACTGCTGATTGGTTGGCTGCACCTCATCATCAACCACCAGCGTGAGATCAACATACTGCCCAAGGTAGGGCAATAACTCCTCGCTATAATCCGAAATTCCCGATTCAACTGGATTGACCGGAGTACAAAAAGCCACACGCTGCATGAAACGCCTCACCTAACATTTTGGCCTATAGTACCTTAACTGTGGCGAGTTGCTGCAAATCGTCCAAGCGATTGAGATTATGTAAATGCTGCTGCCACGGACTATCAGCAGCAATCGACCAAACCTGTGGCGGCAATTGCTCAATGATCTTAATTAATTGATGTTGGCCATCAGCCAAGGCTTGTTCAAATAGTGGCGAACATGCCCGCTGATAGAGCGCACACAACGGCTCCCAACCAGCATGGCGTTGGTTCGCTGCTTGGCGCTGCGGCACAATTGCTAATCCATGGCGTGGCTGAGCCAGTAATTCAGCTAAAAATGGGGTTGTAAGCAACGGCAGATCAGCTGCCAGCACCAAAGTCCATTCACTCGCGTAATGCTGCATGCCAGCCACAATTCCAGCCAGCGGGCCAACATTGGCAAGGCCATCTTGCACCAAAGGCACAGCCAATTCAGGCCAGTCAGCAGGATCATTGAGGCTCACCACCACATGATCACAGATTGTTTGGGCAACTGCGAGGGTATGTTCAAGCAAGCTTGGGCCGGATTCGCCCCACAAACGCAGGCGGCGTTTATCGCTACCAAAACGCCGTGCCTGGCCACCAGCAATAATCACACAACTTAAATGGTTCATTGGCGTTTTAATTGGGCAAGTTGTTGTTCAATTTCTGCAACGTTTTTTTGAAATTCATCACGTTGATTAATAAGTTTTACCGATGCAAACCTATCACCACCATGTTGAGCGATCTGCTTGTTCGTCATACGTAGATTATTTTGCTGGATGGCCAGCAATTCTTCAGCCTCGGCAATTGCTCGTTGATTGGCATTAGCCGAAGATGGTTTAGTTGGCTGCTCAATGTTATGATAGGTATTGCCCTGAATGTTATTGCCAGCAATCAGATTGCCAAAATTAACATCACCATTAAAGGTATTTCCGCTCCCAGCAAGATTACTAAGGCTATTGCCTTGAGGTGTTGAATCAGTAGTTGGCGCAACAGCTTGGTTACTCGGCGCTTGGGGAGTGGGCATGGCAAAGAGCAAGCCATCGTCAGCCCGCATGTAGAGCGTAGCCAAGCCCCAATCAAGCTGGCCAAAACCATAGGCAATAATCGATTTACGGCCCTCAGCCACACATGCATCAATCGGCGTGCCGCTGGCCAATACCCGATAAAATTCCTCAGCAAAGGCCTTGCCCGCCGTATCCAAAATTGATGATTGCATCGCCACCACTGCTGGAATATTAGCCGCCATCAGGGCTGGAGCAATTCCACGCAATAAGGCAGTTGAAGAAACCGTGCTGGTTTTACAGGCGTTTAATACCACCAAACGCACTGAGCTATTGCGCAAAAGCGTCGCCAACGTTCGCGCAGTTGAAAGATGCTTTTTGCCATTGCCATCGTCAAGAATTAATCCGCCAGTTGTGCCTTGAAAATCGCCATGGCCAACGTAATGCAGAATGTGCGGTCGCCATTCGCGAATCAGCCGTTGCAGTTTGGGAGCAGTTAATTGGGTTTCTTCAATAATTTCGATCTGATTTTGCGTTACCAATGGCTCTAATGAACGACGAATTGCCGCCAACTCGCCTTGAATATCGACCGGATGGCTGCTGGCCATTTCGGCAGGCAAAGCCCCAACTAAAGCGATGCGTAATTTTTCCTGGCCCAAACTTTAAGGCTGGCAGCGATTCAGGAAAGGCCAAAAAGCGACAAATCGAGTGATCAGTTGCCAAGGGAATGCCAGCATTATCGCAGGCAAATTCCCAAGGAATTGTCGCCACGGGTCCAAGCGCAGGATTGCTGGCATCAATATTAAGTTTGATGCGCAATGATTGACCTTGTGAGCGAGCAGCATCACGTGCAGCGGTAAAAAGTGCCCAAATTTTACCTTTTAATAATGTTTCGTAGAGCACAATTCCAAAATCGATCACCTGATCTTCAGTGAGTGGCGTGTTGTAGTCCAATGCCGTTTGAAACGCTTGGTAGCGCGGATCTTCAAGTGGCAAAATCAACGTATCGCTATCTTGCATGCCTTTGGCAGTGCGGCCATGCACCACAAACGTGTGCTCAGCATCTTTTGGGTTGATCGTTAACTCAAAATCGGCAAAACTACTCATACGCAACAACTCCATGGCGCTACAGTGCGAACCTAGCAGCATCATACACGCAAAGCCCCGGTTGGGGCAAGAGTGACAAAAGGGATTGGTTTAAGCGCGAAGCAGCACGAAGAGAAACGAGGTTATGGGCAACAGAAGCGTTCCCTCACCCCCAACCCCCTCTCCCATTACACGCGGGCGAGGGGGAGCCAGACTTGAGCATTCCCTCACCCCTCATCCTTCACCTAGCCCCACTCACTCGGCTATAATACGGTTGCAACGAAAGAGGTTCTATTATGAAATTTGTTTCATTTCGGCGGTATGGCGAAGGCTCCGAGGCGCGCGCGGGAGCGTGGCTACCGATGGGCATTATCGATTTGCAAGCGGCAGCAGGTTTGGTTTTTGAAAATCTGCCGCATGATTGGTCGCTGATGAGTATGCTTCAGCACGAATCTGATGGTTATGGCCTCGATTCAGCGATGCAAATCGTGGCAGCAGTCATCGATTTGCTCGGCGGTGGCGGCGATGGCATCGAGTGGGATGATCCCGATGCAATCAATAGCATGCTCTCGTTGGGCGGCGAAACGGTGATTTATCCACCAGATAGCGTGCGCTTGTTAGCGCCAATTCCTCAGCCACCGACCATCCGCGATTTCTATGCCTTCGAGCAGCATGTGCGTGAAATTCGCGCGCAATATGGCCGCTCAGTACCTAGCTCATGGTACGATATGCCAGTTTTCTACTTTGGCAATCCTACCACGGTGATTGGGCCGGATACTGATGTGGTGATGCCACGCACCAGCCAGCTTGATTATGAGTTGGAAATTGCCGCCGTGATCGGCAGGCCATGCCGCGATATTGAGCCAGATGAGGCTGAATATTATATTGCCGGTTTGATGGTGATGAACGATTGGTCGGCGCGCGATATTCAAGCCCGCGAGATGAGCGTTGGCTTGGGGCCAGCCAAGGGCAAAGATTTTGCAACCTCGTTTGGGCCAGCCTTGATCACGCTCGACGAAATTGAAGATAAAGCACTGGGCGATGGGCGCTACGATTTGGCAATGGTTGTGCGGGTTAATGGCGAAGAACGGGGCCGTGCCTCGTTTGCCGATATTCACTACACGCTTGGCGAGTTGATTGCCCAAGCCTCGCGCGATGTGACACTGCTGCCAGGTGAAATTATTGGCTCTGGTACGGTCGGCACTGGTTGTTTGCTGGAAACAACTAATGGCGAAGGGCCATGGCTCGAAGTTGGCGATGTGGTCGAGCTTGAAATCGAACGAATTGGCGTGCTCCGCAATACAATTGTAGCCCGCGATTAATCAAGCAGTGGTGGCAGTCGGCCCAACTGTCACCACTGCTTTCAGGATTTAGGCTTGGCCTACTGCCACGTGGATCGGCGCTTGCTGGGCCAAAATTTGAAAGGTTTTACGCACGGTTTCAACCGCAGGCAAGGGGTTATAGCCCAACTCACGCTTAGCTTTGGCAATTGATAACCGCTGTTCCACGCCGCAATACAAGCCAACTTGGCTGCGCAAAATCATTGGCTCACGACCTGTCACATTCGCCACCAACTCCATCATGCCAGCCACAGCGCGGGTAATGCCTTTGGAAACCCGGATTGGCACTTTGATTTTGGGGTTAAGTTCTGGGCAATTTCAAACAAGCGGCGTAATGGCAACGATTGGTGGTTGGCCAAAATATAGCGCTCGCCAGCTCGGCCTTGGCGTTCGGCGGCAATTAAGCCCTCGGCCACATCAGCCACATCAACAAAATTAAAATCCATGTTGATATCAAAGGGCATTTTATTGCCCAATACCAGCTCCAAAATCCCCAGCGATGGTGTGGTGCGGCCATTGGGATTGCCAATGATCGTGCCTGGCAAGCCTGCCACCATATCCAGCCCATATTCTTTGGCCAATTTCCATGCCAATTGTTCCGAGGCAATTTTCGATTGATAATAAGGATTGCCGTAGGTATATTGGTTCCATGTGGTTTCATCGGCTGGGCTTTGGCGCTGAGGATTATTTTTATCTACCGCCGCAATCGAACTCACATACACCACCCGTTTGACCCCAGCTTGGGCCGCTGCGCGTAGAATATTGCGCGTGCCTTCAACATTAGGCTGGATAATCTCGCTTTGCGGATTGCGCGACCAATGCTTGAATACCGCAGCTACTTGATACAAGGTGTCAACCCCAACCAAGGCTTGTTGCAACGAATTCACATCAGTCAAATCGGCATAGACTTGTTCGTAGCCAAGTTCGGGCTTGATTTGGCTGCGATTGCGCACGCTTGCCCGCACATCAACCCCACGTTCAACCAATATTTGGGCCAACACCGAGCCTAGATGACCATTCGCTCCAGTTACCAATACACGCTTACTCATTGAATATCCTTTCAATTAATAAACTAGATAACCAGTTTATCTAGTTTTGGCTAAAAAAAGCAACTAACTTGAACGCTATAAACTATATACAAAATATATATAGTTTAGATTAAAAAAATCAATCGATAGAAAGATCGGCCAAGCTAACCGCTTGCAACTCGCGTTTCATGGCCTCCTCAGCGCGTTGAAAACTATCGAGCATACGCTGACGAGCGGCAAGCGCCGATTCTTTTTGCTCTTTGAAATGGATATTGACCCGGAATAAGGGCTTCGATTGCTCGATCGCATTAAAAATATCCAGCAACGTAATCGCTGCGCTTGCCCGCGTCAGGCGCACGCCACCTTTGGAACCCTCGCGAGTTTCAATCAGGCCGCTATTGGTCAAGGCTTGAACAACTTTGACCACGCTTGGCTTGGCAATACCTAAAAAATCGGCAATTTCGTGGGTTGGCACGAAATCGTAGCAATGTTCCTCGATTTTATAGGTGATGTAGAGGCTGATGGCAATCGCCTGCGAAAACGCCAGTGAATAACTCATATCATCCAGCAATAATTTATACTAGATATATTGTATATTGAGTTTTTATTTTGTCAGAGCATGAATTCTGATTTCGATTAATCGCTAAGCATGATCATTAATCACCGCATTGGGTGCTGCTAAATCAGCGCAGTTTGGCTATGATTGGGTTTATGCTTTTATTTGGAGGTACATTGATGCACATACAACGCTTAATTCGTTTTGGGGGCTTGCTTGGGCTAAGTATGGTTTTGTTGAGTTGTAGCCGAGCCAATCGCCAACCCGGCGCAGTTTCGCCCAGCCCAACCAGCCTGCCTGCTGAACCAAACAGTGTGGGCTTAGCCAAGGGCACAATCCACGAGCAAGAATTGCTGGTTGCTGGCGAAACCCGTCGGTTTAGCTATTATTTGCCAGCTACGCTTGATCCAGCCGGAGCAGCATTGATTTTTATGTTGCATGGCGGCGGTGGCGATGGCAATTCGGCCATGAATTTAACCACCCAAGGCCGTTGGAATACGCTTGCCGACCAGCATGGCTTTATCGTGGTCTATCCCGATGGCATTGAATCGACGCTGGAACGATTGTCGCAACGATTGGGATAACCCTTCAAGCAGCGATGATGTGCAATTTATCAGCAGTTTGATCGACCATTTTGCCCAAGCCTATCCAATCGATCAAACCCGGGTTTATGCCACCGGCCACTCCAATGGCTCGATGATGGCGCTGCGGCTGGCGCTCGAATTGCCCGATCGGATTGCGGCAGTGGTTGGTAGCTCGGGCTACATGGCCCAAAATAGCCAGTGCAAAGCCGTTGGAACGCCTGCACCATTGATGCTTTTGGCTGGCACCGCCGACCCAATTATGCCGTATGCAGGCGGAGCAATTGATATTCCTGGCGAGAGCAATCAAGGCTTGGTCATTTCCGCCGAAGCGACAATCCAACTGTGGCTTGAGATGCTTGGCATCACCACTGCGCCAAGCATGAGCCAACTACCCGATGTCTCCCTCGACGACAATAGCACAGTAACCATCAGCAGCTACCAAGATAACCTCGTCAGCTTCTATCGCATCGATGGCGGTGGTCACAGTTGGCCGAGCTTAGACTTGCCATCACGCTTGAAGGAGCGCCAAAATCCGCATAACCGTGATTTTTATGCCGCTGACGCTGCTTGGGAATTTATGCAGCAGCACCGCCTCGGCGAGTAGGAGCTGAGGATCGCTTGTGGGAAATAATTCCCTCACCCCCCAGCCCCCGCTCCCACTCAACGCGGGCGAGGGGGAGCAGCAGTGGATTGATCATGCATCATGCGAAAACCACCAGATTAAGCCCTTCGCCCGCGCCACGGGAGAGGGGTTGGGGTGAGGGCAACTTAACAACCTACCCTTGTAAGCTCCTCTCTCCCACTGCACGCGGGCGAGGGGGAGCAGCGGTGGATTGACCTCATGCGAAAACCGCCATATGAAGCCCCCTCTCCCGCCACGCGCGAGCGAGGAGACGATTGCGCCAGCCCTCACATTACGACAACACCACCGTGGAACGCCCCTCGCCCGCGCCAAGGGAGAGGGGTTGGGGGTGAGGGGACGAAAACCTCCAATAAGCATCCCTGAGTCTTATTTTGCCTTTTACCTTTTGCCTCGCTGTCCAATCGTACAGGTCTGGGCCTGTCTAGTTGCGCGCCTCATTGCACCACTGCTGACCGAGTTGAGAATGCAGGCTGATCGCTATACTGCTTGGCAGATGGAGGTTGGCTATGAACAATAACGATTTTCAAGCCTGGTGCGCCACGCTGGCGACCGTTTGGAATCAGCATAATCTTGTGGCCTTGCCCACGTTATTTAGCCCAACAATTCGCTATCAAGAGCATCCGTTTGAGCCTGCTTTGCTAGGATTGGCGGCGGTGATTGGCTATTGGCGCACAACTTTGGCGCAGCATGATGCTGTGGAATGTACAATCACGCCCGTTTTGTTTGGCGCTAATCGTGGAGTAGCCGAATGGTGCACCAAGCTCTATCACCAGCAACAACAGCAAACCCAAAGTTTAGCTGGCATTTTTATCGTGAATTTTGATGCCCACGGCCAAGCTACCGAACTTCGTGAATGGTGGTTGGCCGAGGCAATTGAGGAGCATATTCTATGCAACGCATTGGATTAATTACTGGCGCTTCACGTGGTTTAGGCTTGGCGCTGGCCCAACAATTAGCCTTGGATGGCTGGCATTTGATTATTACTGGGCGCGGCGCAATTACGCTTGAGCAAGCCCGAGCTGCCTTGGCAACCCGCACTACGGTGCAAGCAATCGTCGGCGATATTAGCGATTCGGCACATCGCCAAACGCTGGCAGTGGCAGCCCAAGAATGGGGCGGTTTAGATTTATTGGTCAATAATGCCAGCATTTTGGGGCCAAGCCCACAGCCCAATCTATTGGATTATCCGCTTGATGTGTTGGCTCAAGTCTATGCAATTAATGTGTTTGCACCATTGGCGGCAATCCAAACTTTAGCCCCAAACTTCAAGCCCAGCATTCGGATCATCAACATCAGCAGCGATGCGGCAATTCAAGCCTACGAAGGTTGGGGTGGTTATGGCTCCAGCAAAGCTGCCCTCGACCAACTGAGCGCAATTTTGGCAGCCGAACAACCAACGTGGCGCGTGTATGCGCTCGATCCAGGCGATATGAACACGCAAATGCACCAAGAAGCCTTTCCTGGTGAGGATATTAGTGACCGCCCGCCGCCAGAAGCCAGCGTGCCAACACTGCTGCGCCTGATTAATGATGACCTGCCAAGCGGGCGCTATCGCAAAGAATAGAACAGAGGGATCAGGAGCTAGGGAGCGGGGGTCAGGGATGAGAGGTTAGGTTAGCGGAACGCTGATTGGAATTTCCAGCAGCTCATTCATCCAAAAGCCCATAGCCTTTAGTGCATAGCCACGTTTCCCTTCGTGGGTCAAACAATTGTAATGAAAGTGAGCTAGCCATGCTTGCAACCATAGATTTCGAATTACCAGCTACGCTTGAGGCTGGCGAGCCACCAGAAGCGCGAGGCCTAGAGCGCGATCAAGTGCGCTTGATGGTCTCGCAGAGTCGCACAAATCAAATTGAACATTATCGCTTTGACCAATTGCCAACAATTTTACAAACCGGCGATGTGTTGGCAATTAATACCAGTGGTACGCTGAATGCAGCGATTCCTGCAACAACGCACGCTGGCCAGCGATTAATTGTGCATCTTTCAACCCAGTTGTTGGCCGAACTGTGGCTGGTTGAAATTCGCCTGCCCCACGGCACCAGCAGTCTGCCGTATCGTGAAGCACTCGCTGGAAGTAACTTAACCCTGCCTGCTGGCGGCCAAATCGAACTGCATCGCGGCTATGCTAGCAATGGCTCAGCAATCCATCGTTTGTGGATTGCCAGTCTACAGTTACCGCAACCCTTGCCCCGCTATCTCACTGAACATGCCAAACCAATTCATTATAGTTATGTCGACCAAGATTGGCCCAATAGCTACTATCAAACGGTCTATGCTACCGAGCTTGGCAGCGCCGAAATGCCCTCGGCAGGCCGCGCATTCTCTGAGCGGTTGCTGACCCGTTTGGTGGCTCAAGGCATTCAAATTGCGCCGTTATTGCTGCATACCGGCGTGGCCAGCCTTGAAGATCACGAGCCGCCGTATGCCGAATGGTATAGCCTGCCAGCAACCAGTGCCGATCTGATCAATCGGGCGCGGGCTGACCGTCGACGGGTGATCGCGGTCGGCACTACTAGCGTGCGTGCAATCGAAAGCACCGTCGACCAACGTGGTTTGGTGCATCCCCAAACTGGCTGGACAGAATTGGTCATTACGCCAGAACGTGGTTTGCATGCAGTTGATGGCATTTTGACCGGCTTGCACGAACCCAAAGCTAGCCATTTGGCGATGTTGGCAGCCTTAGCTGGCTACGAACATTTGGATTTATGCTATCGTGCCGCCTTGGAGCAACACTATCTTTGGCATGAATTTGGCGATTTGCACCTGCTCTTGGCCTAAATTCGTTCGCTGGATTGATCTTCGTTCAAGCATGATTTGGCATAATGCTTGAACGAAGTTGTTTAAAGGCGATTTATGTCAACCATGCATCCAAACGAATTTCCAATCGATCGGGCTTTAGTTCAAGCGTTGATTTCGAGCCAATTTCCGGCCTGGGCTGATTTGGCATTGACCAAGGTTGATTCGGCGGGGACTGACAATACCATTTATCGGCTTGGCCAGACTATGGCCGTGCGCTTGCCCCGTATCGCGTGGGCGGTCGACCAAATAGCGAGTGATTTTCGCTGGTTGCCGTGGTTACAGCCCCAACTCCCCTTGCAAATTCCCCAACCAATTGCCCAAGGCCAGCCAACCAAGGCATATCCTTGGCAATGGGGCGTTTATGCATGGCTTGATGGTGAAAATGCCATCAATGCCGCGCCCAATAATCCCCATGTGGGTTTGAGCCAATTTCTGCATGCCTTGCAACTGATTGATCCGCAGCATGGCCCGGCACCAGCATCGCCAACTGCCCGTGGCGTACCATTAATTCAGCGTGATGCAGCCACGCAGGCGGCGATTGCCGAAGCTCAGGCATTAATTGATGCTGAGCAGGTTTTGGCTGTCTGGCAGCATGCAATTCACATTGAGCCATGGCAACATGGGCCAGTCTGGATTCATGGCGATTTGCATGCTGGCAATTTGTTGGTTGTTGATGGGCAGCTCAGCGCCGTGATTGATTTTGGCGCGTTGACAGTTGGCGATCCCGCTTGCGATTTGATGCCAGCTTGGAATTTCTTCAATCGCCAGACGCGGCTTGCGTTTCGTGAAGCTATGAATGTTGATCAAGCGACATGGCTGCGTGGCCGAGGCTGGGCTTTGTCGGTGGCGCTGATTGCCTTACCCTATTATCAGCAGAGCAATCCCGTTTTGGCGAATATGGCCCGTTATAGCATTCAGCAGGTCCTCGATGCTTGGGTACTGGAGCAATAATGCCAATCTATTTAACCCAATTAATTTATTTGAATGCAGGCCAAGCAGCGGTGTTTGAGCAATTTGAAGCCTTGGTTTTGCCTTTGCTAGAGCAGTATAATGGGCGTTTACTGTTGCGCATCCAGCCAAACGCTTCAGCAATTATTGCCCAAGCCATTGAGCAGCCAGATGAAATTCATCTGCTTGAATTTGCGTCAAGTGCCGATTTTGAGCGTTATCTTGCCGACCCGCAACGCCAGCAATTTTTACAATTGAAAGAACAATCGATTCGTGCAACATTAGTAATTCAAGGCCACAAGCTTTAGATTGGTAGAAGTTGCTACAGTAAATCTATTGCATGTTGCATTCCCATCAAATCAAAAGAAATAAGTTTGGTTGGGACAATTGGTGAACTAAGTTATGATCTAGGCTGATTCACCGCCCTTCCGTCCCGCCTCAAGGCGGGAAACGCAGGTGGCTTTAATCCCCCTGCACCCCCTAAAATGCAATCGGCGAATAGCAACAGCCCAATGAAATACTCGACATCCGAGAGGTAGCGCCAATGGCTTTACAAGCATTAAGCAATTCAAGTATGCTATGAATGGAATTCTCTGTGATGGAGTAACACCATGGATGAAACCTCAGCTCTACTTCAGGCCTTTGCCAAACTTCCGCCGCAGCCTGAAGCTACTACAACCTTTTTGGAAATCGCAGGCTATCCGCATTTGGAAAATGTTGCCAGCAATATTTTGGCATTTTATCTACAATCGACCAACCCACACAATTTTGGCAATCTGTTGTTTCGGGCATTAATGCTGCTGGTTGAGCGTGATGTTCAAGGCGATTACGTGGTTACTACGCGCCGCGAGGATGTAACTCCAGGCAATAAACGGATTGATTTGGTGGTTGAGACAGCCGAATTTATCATTGGCATCGAGAATAAAATTTATCATCAGCTCAATAACGATCTGACAATTTATCATAATCAACTCAAGGCACTCGCCAATGGGCGCACGATCTACGGTTTTGTTTTAGCGCTCCATTCTATCAATCTACCACCAGAATCAAATTTCAGCAGTATTACCTATAATCAACTGCTAGCAAATGTGCAAATGCTCACTAATCAGCCTGCGCCTGCTGATTTAAATAAGTATACAGGCTTCTTTCACGATTTTTCTGAGACAATGCTCCATTTATCGCGAGGAACAACTATGAGCGCTGAACACTTAGCATTTTTTCAATCAAATCAATCCCAGATCCAAGAATTATTAAATGAAACGAAAGTTTTGCGCAATGAAATGCGGACAAAATTAGCTCAATTAGCGCTATTGATTCAACCTGACGATCAACAGCAAAAACTAAAGCAAGGCTATTGGAGTCCTGATACAGAACTATTTGAGATTCTGCATTATGAAATAGGGCTTGATGATCAAGCAAGCTTGCAAATCGACATTATTTTGAATTTGCAAGGCTGGCATATGCAATTCTTCAATCGGCGCGGCGATAAAGCAACAATTCAACATTGGGTTGATCAACGGAATATCGCTTATGAGCTGCATGCCAAACCACTCTGGCGTTTACGCCTCGCTCAAGCAGAAATATTGCCCTACAACGCCGATCTTGGGCTTGTGGCTAAATGGGCGCTGGGAATTATGCAGCGCTTACGCCTAAGCAATCAATCGATCTAATCAGTCTATAGTTTCTTTGATTGAGGCCTGAGCGTAACTTTTGATTGCTCAGGCCTTTTTAGATACCCAAATTATTCAAAGAAATTAAGCCTTGACAACTAACGATAGTTGCGTTATTATCATTTCATAAACTAACGATAGTTACGTTATATGGAGAAAATAAAATCAATGGCGCTGTTTAATCATGAATTAGCCGAACAAATTACGGCCTTAGTGCTGCAACGCTATCACAGTTTGGGCCACGCCTTGGGTGCAACCAACTTGGCCGAGGAAGCGGCAGCCGAAACCGCCTTTCAACATAACCTCAATTTGTTGATCGAAGTGGCCAATGGGCGACATATGCGCAACGAGATTATGTTGCGGCGGATTGAGCTGGCGCTGGAGCAATTGCTTGATCTGTTGTTGGGCAATGCGCTGCAAAGTAAGGCGGTTTTTCCAGAAGATTTTTGGCAGAGTGATATTGGCATTTTGGTCTCGCGCACACGCTGGTGGCTCTCCGCCGAAGATCTTATAACCATCAGCAATGCGGCGGCCTTGGCGTTTGGCCAGAATAACCAAGCCAATCGGATGCGGATTGCCCGCGCTATCGATAATGGCTTGCTGGATTGGGTGCCAGATCCGTCGGTGGCCAACCCGCAGCAAAATCGGCGGGTATTGCGTTCGCAAGTCGAGCGTTTGCGCGCTTTGAGTCGGTTGCCCGAGCTTGGCGAATAAAGGAGTAATGATGAATCAGCCAATACCTCAAACCGCAGTTGAATTAGGCTTGATGCAGGGTTTTCCGCCTGCATCAAACGTCGAACATTCGCAGCAATTGCTCAAGCCCTACAATCGTTGGAGTTTCCAAAACATCCATTTGCTTAATCCGGTGGCCGATGTGTGGCGTGGCAATGGGCCGATCAGCGAGTTCGTCTACGATTTGCAAGATTTGGATGTGCTTAGTTACAAAAATTACCTTGGCCAAGAATTTAGTTTCAAGCATATGGTTGAGCAAAGTTACACCGATGGCATTATGGTGTTGCATCGCGGCAAGGTGATTTATGAACGCTATTTGAATGGTATGCAACCACAGACCTTGCATGCGTGGGCTTCGGGCAGCAAATCGGTCACCGGAACCTTGGCAGCGATCTTGGTTGCCGAGCAATTGCTTGATCCTCAGGCGACGGTTGCCAGCTATTTGCCCGAATTAGCCAACAGCGGTTTTGGCGACGCAACGCTAGCGCAGGTGCTCGGCATGAGCACGGCAGTTGAGTTTAGTGAGCAAACTGGCAATCTGGTAACCGAAAACTTTAACTATGGCGTGGCATTGGGCTGGAATACGCGACCTGCCGAGTATCAAGGGCCAACCAATGTCTATGAATTTTTGCCCACGATGCTGAAAACTGGTGAGCATGGCCAACGCTTTGTTTATCAGACTCCCAACACCGATGTTTTGGCTTGGATTATCAAGCGCGTGCTGAATTGCAGTTTGGCCGAGGCAGTATCGCAGTATGTGTGGCGAAAGCTTGGCGCTGAGCGCGATGCACTGTGGGTGGTCGATTCGGCCTGTGCTGAAACCGCAGGCTCTGGTTTTTGCTCGACGCTGCGTGATATGGCGCGCTTTGGCCAGCTGTTGCTCAATCGTGGTTCGTTCAATGGCCAGCAGATTATGCCCGAAACGGCGGTGTTGGCAATTGAGGCTGGTGGCGATCAAGCAGCCTTTGCCAATAGTGCCATTGCCCATCCCAGCAATGCCAATTATTCCTACAACTATCAATGGTGGCATACCCACAATCAACATGCAGCCTATATTGCCAATGGCTATGGTGGCCAGATGCTCTACATTGCGCCCAAAGCCGAGCTGGTATTCGCCAAAATGAGTTCATATCCCACGCCCACGCCCGATGGCTCGGAGTTTTATGCAGCGATGGGAGCCATGCCAAACTTAATTGCGGCATTACAATAATCGATAAACCAAGCACCATTCGCTCCTAGCAAATTTATTGAACGATCAATCGTTCTCTAGACCCATGCTGTAACCGCACGATTGAGCTATGCTAATCACCAGATGATCAATTGTTGATAGCAAATCGAGCTACACTGCCGCGAGGCGGTGTTTACTTTCTGTGCGAGGAAATATGCAGCCTGAATATGCAATTCGAACCGTCAATTTGCAACGGACTTATAAAACCAAAGAACGCGTCTTGAAGGCACTTGATGGGGTTGATTTAGCGGTACGACCAGGCGAATTATTTGGTTTTTTGGGGCCGAATGGTGCTGGAAAAACTACTACAATTAAAATTCTGACCACGCTGCTATTGCCAACTGGCGGTACTGCCGAGGTTTGGGGCTTTGATGTGTTGCACGAAGCCGACGCAGTCCGCCGCCATATCAACATGGTTTCTGGTGGCGAATCGTCGGGCTATGGCTTGTTGACCGTGCGCGAGAACCTGTGGATGTTTACCCAGTTTCATGGTATGGATAGTAAACTAGCTAATAAGCGCATCGACGAATTGCTTGAAGTGATGGGCTTAGCTGATCGGGCCAAAACCCGTGTGAGTTTCCTTTCAACCGGCTTGCGCCAAAAAATGAACTACATTCGTGGCCTATTGACCGACCCCGATGTATTGTTTCTTGATGAGCCAACGCTTGGGCTTGATGTTGAAGCAGCACGCACATTGCGCACCTACACCCGCCATTGGCTTGATACCAACCCCGGCAAAACCGTGGTACTAACCACCCACTATATGCAAGAAGCCGACGAATTATGTGATCGGGTGGCAATTATCAGCGGCGGTACGATTCTGGCCTGCGATACCCCCACCAGCCTCAAATATGCGCTACAAGAAGATGTGGTGTTTCGGCTTTTCACCACGCCAGTCAATCCAGCTTTTTTACAAGCGGTTGAACAGATTGCGGGCGTGCAAAGCATTAGTCAACGTAGCGGCGATCAACGTGATGAATTAAGCCTGATTCTGCGTGACGATGCGATTTTGCCGCAGGTGTTGAGCCAACTTGCGACTCATAACGCAGGCTTGTTATCGCTTGAAAAACGCCAACCAACGCTCGAAGATGTTTTTGTAAACCTCGTCGGCCACTCGTTATCCGAAAGTGAGGCCAGTGCATGAGCGTAATTTTAGATAAACATACAGCGGTTGAGCACGAACCCAATCCGCGGCGTGGCAAGGGGCCAAGCGCCTTTACGATCTTTTGGCGCTCGGTAATCGGTCGCGCCTATCCACGGGTCATTGGCATGCAACACGAGCTCAGTTGGTTGTTCTTTGATATTTTCTTGCCGTTTATGGCCACCATGTCGTATGTCTTGGTCTACGAGGCGATTGGCGCTCCAGCCTCATACAAGGGCTTGGTGCTGGTTGGTGGCGCAATGACGGCTTTTTGGCTGAATGTGCTTTGGTCGATGGCAATGCAATTGTATTGGGATAAAGAGCAGGGCAATTTGCAATTGTATATGCTGGCTCCAACCTCACGCATGGCAATTTTGACTGGCATGGCGTTGGGTGGCTTGTTTGCTACGACCATTCGGGCAGCAATTATTTTGATTGGCGGCTCGTTGATCTTTGGCATTAGTTACCAAGCAACCAGTTGGTTTGCCTTGGTTGGGGTTTTCTTTTTGTCGCTGATTGCTCTCTATGGCTTGGGCATGTTGCTCAGCTCCATTTTCTTGGTCTATGGGCGAGGTGCTTGGCAAATGACTGCGGCCTTGCAAGAGCCAATTTTCTTTGTCTCAGGTTTTCACTTTCCGGTTAAAGCGTTGGGCACACTGGTTGCGACTGGAGCCTCGGTTGTGCCATTAACTTTGGGGCTTGATGCCATGCGCCAATTGCTGTTTCCTGAGATGATGCAGCAGTTTCAATTTTTGAGCGTTGGCACCGAAGCCGCAATTTTAGCTGGCTTGGCCTTATTCTTCGGCCTCGTGGCGCGTTGGTCGTTGCTGCGCATGGAGCATAAATCACGCCAAGATGGCCGACTAACCGAACGTGGCAATTAGAAGGATGAATTATGAAGGATGAGGCATAAATTATGAAAAGATACCCAATATTTGTAATCTATTAGGTTATCTTTATTAATATATTAATAGGAATTGTATCCTTATATGGTTTGTGTTTAGGTGTTCATCCCTCATAATTCATCTTCATCCTTTCAAAGGGGTTTGTATGCAGCGATTTTTGCAGGCGTTTCGGGTCGGTGCTTGGTTGGGTTGGAAAACCGAAAGCAACTGGACGAATCCGCTTTTTTATATTTTGTGGTCGTTATTGCTCCCAATGTCGAATGGCTTGATTATGACGATGATGCTGCGGGTTTTGCAGCGCACTGGCAATGCAAGCGGCGCGGATCTGCTGCCCTATGTGTTTATCGGCACAGTAGTTTATTCGATTGTGGCTTTGTTGCTCGATAGCATGGCGTGGGCCGTGTTGGAAGATCGCGAACGAATGGGCATGCTCAAATATATTGCGATCACGCCATCGTCGATGTATGGCTATTTGTGGGGCCGGGGCTTTGCCAAAGTTTCGGTAAATTTTTTGGCAGTTCCATTAACCCTGACCTTTGGCTCATTGGTGTTGGATATTCCAATTCGGCTCAGCACGATTGATTGGCCGTTGTTGCTAGCGGTCGTGGTGCTGGGGATTCTGATTGTGACTTTCGCAGCCCAAATTTTGGCTGGCGTGACCTTGATGATTGCTCGGCACGCAGGTTTTGTGGGTCAAGCAGTTTCCGGCGCGTTGTATTTGTTCACCGGAGCCTTGTTTCCGATTACGGTGCTACCAAATTGGATGCAAACGATTGCGCGTGGCGTGCCGCTGACCTACTGGCTAGAGGGTATGCGCCGCGCCTTATGGGTCGATGCACGCAATCCCGCCTACAAAACGGGCCTTGATCAATTGAGCACTAGCACTCTGTTGTGGATTTTGTTGGGCGCAGCCATCGCAATGGCCTTGATTTCAATTCCATTGCAGCGCCGCGCCGAACATCGGGCCAAAGAAAAAGGCCTATTGGATATGAACACGGCCTATTAAGGTGTAAACAAAACTTTGCCGCCAGTCATATTGGCTTGGTACAGTTCAAGGGCGTTTTGGGCTTCGTGAAGCTTAAAGCGCCCTTGAATCGTTGAGGCTAGCTCGTCAATCAACAATTTTTGCACATTTTTGGTAATTCGGGCAAAATTTTAATGGATTAATCTGGCTAATCCAATCGGTCAGCCAAAAGCCAATCACCTGTTTTTGTTCAAAGATTAAACTGCGTGGATCGATCTGGCATGCGCCATCGGCCAATGCGCCATAGACCATAACTGTGCTAGCCTTGGGCATGGCGCTTAATACTTGCCCGACCAATTCCCCGCCCACCGCATCAAAGGCTAAATTTGCTTGCTGTTCATGACACAGTTTAGCCAGCTGCTCGGCAAAATCAGGGCTATTTGAATTGAGCACATACTCGGCCCCTAAACCCTGCAATAATTCTACTTGCTCTTGGCGGCGCACAATATTGATCAGAGTTAAATTTTTCGCGTTGCGCCAAACGTAGCAGCATGCGACCCAATTGGCTGGCCGCTGCGGTTTGAACCACGGCTTTGGCGTTGCGCTGACGGGCAATATCGATTAATGCCCAAGCACTAACGGGATAAACAATTGCCGAAGCAGCTTGTTCAAAACTCAAGTTATCGGCTAAGGGCAAACATTGACGAGCCGCCACAATTGCATAATCAGCCCATGCGCCATCATCATCGGGCGATTGGGTCGCAAACGAAACCCGCTTGCCAAGCAGCACTTTGCTATATAATTGATCACCAGTGCTCACAATTGTGCCGCTGCCTTCAAAGCCTGGCACCGCAGGCAACGGCTTTGTGATACCATAGATACCGTTTATAAACATCATATCCGAGGGATTAATTGGCGTAGCCGCAACTTTAACCAACACTTCATGTGGCTTGAGTGGTCGCAAACTACGTTCAACAAGCTCGATTTTTGCAGCATCACCGCTATAATCCGTGATGATGAGGGCTTTGCTACGAATAATCGTCGGATCAAAAGTTGGTTGTTCGCTCATAAATCCAGATCCTTCTCTAGGCTTTGCGCTGCTATCATACCGCGTTTTGGCCTGAATGCTCAGCCGATTCTGTTAATTCGCTACTTGACGCTACATTATTTTAGGGTAAGATCAAGATAGTTAGTTAACTTAACTAAATTGTAAGCGGCAATGTAGCCGTTAGATATAGTGACCTATTATGACAACAAGCCGTGAATATGCCCAACAATTTATTCAACTCATCGATCGTACCAAGCGCATGCCTTTGGATGGAGCCTATGCCAAAATTCATGATTTAGGCTTATCGCATTCGCATTTACGGGCGATGTTTATCTTGGAAGACCAGCCTGGGTTGCCGATGAAGGATTTGGCTGAGGCTCTGGCGATGACTCCGCCTTCGGTGACAGTGCTGACCCGCAAGCTTGAAGCTAGCGGACTGCTCGAACGTCTGCCCGACCATGTTGATAGTCGGCGGGTGTTGTTGCAGCTTAGTGCAGACGGCGCACGCATGCTGGCCGAAATGCACAATGCCCACCTTGATCGGTTTACCCAACTCTTGAGTGGGCTTTCATCTAGCGATCAAGCGCAATTTTTGGTCTTGATGAACCGGGCCGTTGAGGCGCTAGAGCGGATGTATCGCGAGGAATCTGAGGCTTAAGTTTAATACGTTCCCTCACCTCAACCCCTCGCCCACGTGGCGGGCGAGGGGCTTACTTTCGTGGTTTTGCCACAAATCATGGGCAACCAACGACTGATCCCTCACCCCCCAACCCCTCGCCCGCCGCTGTGGGCGAGGGGCTTACTTTCGTGGTTTTGCCACAAATCATGGGCAACCAACGACTGATCCCTCACCCCCCAACCCCTCGCCCGCCGCTGTGGGCGAGGGGCGTTAACTTCGTGGTTTTGCCACAAATCATGGGCAACCAACGACTGATCCCCCTCGCCCGCGTGCAGTAAGCCAGATGAGTCAGCAGCACAGGAACCTCTATACCCACCACCAACTCGTACTCCCCCTCGCCCGCGTACAGTGGGAGAGGGGGCTGGGGGGTGAGGGATCCTAACTATCTTCATTAAGCAATAATCTGTTCTTGATCGTCGATGTTATTCCAGTAGGCGTGGGTCATGCGTTGCGAGTTGAAGGCTGCGCCGATTTGGCCATTGCTGGCAATCAGAATCAAGCCACCCTCGCCGCCTTCGATGCGTTGACCCAACACGGCAACCGCAGCTTCAGCAGCAGCCTGTACATCCATGCCGCGTTCGAGATTTTCAATCGCTCGCCGAGCAAGCAATACCCGCGCAATCGTTTCGCCCCAACCCGTGGTTGAGCAACCGCCAGCATTGCTATCGGCATAAAAACCGCCACCAGGAATTGGTGAATCGCCAATCCGGCCAAGTGGTTTGCCGCTCATGCCGCCAGTTGAGGTCGCCGCAGCAATATTGCCCAGCCCATCGAGCGCAACTGCACCCACGGTATCAGCAATTGTTTCAGCATCGGTACTGCCCGAATCGACTTTAAAATCACGGTCGCCACTGGCCCATTGGGCATGACGGCGGGGCGTGATCAAGCTGGCATTATCGACAAACTCAACCCCAGCTGCCCGCGCTACCGCTTCGGCATCGGCCTTAGCAAACAAAATATGCGGCGTGTTTAACACGGCTTGGGCAGCCAAAATAGGGTTTTTGATGCCCTCGATTGCGCCAACCGCCCCAACATCAAGGCTGGTACCATCCATCAAGCCGGCATCCATTTGCACAAAGCCTTCGTGATTGAGCACGCTGCCATAGCCTGCATTAAAGGCTGGTAAATCTTCCAAGACGATAACTGCGGCGATTGCGGCCTCAAGCGCCGTACCACCAGCCTGCAACACCGCCTTGCCTGCACGCAATGCGGCTTGGATTCCAGCGGCATGGTCTGGGCGCAATGATTCGGGAATATCGCCAGCGCCACCGTGAACGGCAATTGCTAAGGGCATAAGATACCTCATATCGGATTAAATAAAAAAACTACGCCCAGCATTATACGCTAGGCGTAGCTTTATTTTAGAAGGCTTTTTTGAGCAAACCAATCGCGCCTTGTTTCCATGGCACGCGGTGGGTTACGCCTGAAGCATTGGCAAACGCGTGGCGATTGTCGATATACCACTTGAAGTTGCGCAGCAAGGCATCTTGATTGGAGAATTTAGGCTTCCAGCCAAGTTGAGTTTCGGCCTTCTCGATCGAGACAAATGAATCTTTCGAGGCGGTTTCGTAAACCCACTTGTAGAGCGGCGAAACCCGCAAAAATTCCAAGGCGCGCAAAGTCCAAATTGCTGGTGTTGCTGGCGAGCCGATAATTTTTTTGCCATGGCCAGCGTAATCGAGCACTACTTGATAATCTTCCTTCATGGTGGCGAATTCTTTGGCCCCAATATTGAAGGTATCGTTGGCAACCTCAGCAGGCAAGGTCATTGACAAATAAATTGCATCGCACAAGTCTTCAACATCGAGCAATTGATAGCGATTTTTGCCATTGCCGATCATTGGGAAGTTGTGGCCATCGAGCGCCCAATCGAAGAGCAAGGCGAAAACCCCAAGCCGTTCTGGCCCAATGAACGATTTTGGCCGAATAATCGCCACTTCCATGCCTTTGGCGCGGTGTTCCAAGGCCACATATTCGGCCATCACTTTGGCTTTACCATATGGGCCAACTCCATCCAAACGATCGTTTTCAACCAATGGATGATGATCAGGAATACCATAGACGGCGGTTGACGAGACGTGAACCACGCGCTTTACGCCATGTTTTTTGGCAACATCGAGCACATTGCGGGTGCCATCAATATCGGTCGAGAAGATATCCTCGGCTGAATAGAGTGGCAAAGCAGCTGCTGTATGTACGACGAAATCAACGCCTTGCATAGCCCGATCAAGCCCTGCAACATTGCGAATATCGTCCTTAATAATCGTGATATGATCTTTGAGATCAGGATAGGTCCAATCAGCAAAATCATATGAAATAAGGTCATAGCCTTTGGCATCAAGGTAGCGCAAGAGGTTAATCCCAAGGAAGCCAGCGCCACCTGTTACTAACACTTTTTGACGTGTCATGACGGTATAAATCCTCAAATAATTCAATTTTAGATTATTTGCACATAATATCACAATTTGTTGGGGCTATGCTACACTAGAGATAAGGGGTCAGGGATTAGGGATCAGTGATTATAAATATTCTTTCAAGCATAATCTGACCCCTGATCCCTAGTCCCTAGCCCCTTTTGCAATAACCATTTCGCGCATGAGGCGCTGTTTGATATGAGTGTTGACGTTGAAGTTCTGCGGCAATTTACCCGTTTTGCTGCACTCGATCCATTGGCTTTGCGCGATCTTGCCCGAGCGATGGAAGTTCGTTCGTTTCGGCCTGGCCAATATTTGGTGCTTGAAGATGATCCGCGCTTTGGGTTATTTGGCATTTTAGAGGGTCGCGTGCGGCTTTCGCGCACGGCCAACGATGGCCGTGAGCAGGTGCTCTCAATCGCCGAAACTGGCGAGTTGTTTAATATCGAGCCATTTGTTGATGCTGGACCAGCTCCGGCAACCGCACGCGCAATGGCTCCCACCCGTTGTGTGCATCTACCAACTGCTGCCTTGCCCGATGTTTTGCGCAGTCACCCCGAATTTACCTTGATTCTGCTCCGCGATTTGGCAGCCCAAGCTCGCGATTTAGCGGTGCTGTTGGAAGATTTGGCCTTTCGCACGGTACGCGCGCGGCTGGCGCGGATTTTGTTGCATGAGGCGGCTGATGGAACCGCTGCCTTAACCCATCAAGAGTTGGCGGCGCGGGCAGGCACGGTGCGCGAAATTATTGGCCGAACGTTGCGCCAAATGTCCGATGAAGGCTTGGTGGAGTTGGCTCGCGGCCATGTGCTGGTGCTTGATGTGGATGGTTTAGCAGCGCTAATCGAAAATTAAGCCAATTCAATCTATTCATAAATATTGTTCAGCTTGAGCTGCGCATTAATCGCCTCAAGCTGAATTTTTGCTCCAGCGACCAAAACTCAATCAGTAAACTTCATACTTCATAATTCTAAAAAGCGCTTGATTGCTTGCTCGGCACTCAGTTGAGGTTCGGTTTTTAGCCATTGGTGCTGCAAACGCAAAAATGGCACAATATGATGGGTGCCAAGCTGCACTTCGCGCAAATAGAGCCTGCTCATAGGGTAGGCCGCCTCGTAATAGCCCGAGCTATGAAAGCGCTTGACCGTGGTTTCAACGTCGTACATCACCACCCGATGCTTAACCCGCCAACCTTGTGGTTTGCGTTCAGCAATCGCATATTTGGCCCACGGACTGCCATCAAGCGGCTGCCCGACGGCTCCCGTGGTAACGATCATACGTTCGCCCCAAGGTCGAAATTGCGGAATATGGTTGTGCGAGCGAATAATCGTTTGCGGTGTATCGACGAACATCGCGGCTAATTCGCGTTGTGGCGTGATTGCAAAGACTGAATCTTGATCGTGGCGAGGCGAGGCATGCACGACTAAAAGATCATCGGTGTGGTAGGTTGTGGCCAAATCGTGCAAGGCAGCTCGCTCGGCTTGGCTAAATTGATTGACCGTCCAAAGCGAGGGCTTCCACAAATCGCTGGCCCACTCTGCTGGCCGCACTGGCAAATCATAATCGCGGATGTAGCGTTCATGATTGCCCGCCAAAAGCGTGTAGCCAGTTGCCCGCGCACGCTCCAAACAAGCCCGGGGATCAGGCCCGCCGTTGATCACATCGCCATTAATGACGACATGATCAACCGCTTGGCCTTGCAAATCCTCAAGCACAGCCTCGAAGGCGGCTAAATTACTATGAATATCGCTGAGGATGGCAATGCGCATTATTCTGCATCAGGATCTGTGGGTGGTTCCCACGGATACACAATCCACTGATCGGTTTCAGCGGCATAGAAATCAGGTCGGCCTTCGACTTTGGATGAACCTGGTTTGAAGTGCAAGACGGCAACTTCATAATTTGCCCCAGCAGTATCGAGCCGTTGCTTGACAGCAGCAATCGTGCGGCCACTATCCCAAATATCATCTATCACCAATAATTTCTTGCCCACAATCAGCGGATCGCTGGGAAATTGCAAGAAAGTAGGAATTTCACGAGTAGTACCAATTCCAGTGTAAAATTGCACCGCAGCAACGAGAATATTGCGCCAGTTGCGACGTTGGCTGATCAAACAGGCTGGAATCATCCCACCACGGGTGACAACCAGTAAGGCATCATAATCATTATGTAATTGTTCGGTAATAATTTCAACTAGTGATTGAATTTCATCCCATGAAAGGACGTGTTTGATAGTCATACGTTCTGCCTCGTTGAATCGCATTAGGCCTCTCATCGTGGGGGACCTCCCCAAACTAGGCGGTAATGAGCGCCGTCAATTAAGCTATTCGCGATATTGTACCAGATAGGAGCTAGTATGAAACATTCTTCAACTGCGATTGCGCAACTTTTGCTTGAGGCCGGAGCTGTCGTGTTGGCACCAGATAAGCCGTTTCGCTTTGCATCGGGCATTCTTTCGCCAATTTATTGCGATAATCGCTTGCTTTTGGCCCAAGTCAGCGCTCGCCGCACGATCACTGAAGCAATGTGCCAACAAATCAGCGATGAATTGTTGAATAGCGAAGTGATTGCCGGAACCGCCACTGCTGGCGTGCCTTGGGCCGCATGGGTTGCCCATGAATTAAGTTTGCCAATGGCCTATGTTCGTTCTGGAGCCAAAAAATATGGCCGTGGTCAACAGGTTGAAGGCGGGGTTCAAGCCAATCAACGGGCAGTCGTAATCGAAGATTTGATCAGCACTGGTGGGAGTGCTTTGGATGCGGTGGCTGGGTTGCGCCAAATTAACGCACTAGTAGCCGATTGTTGTGCGATCTTTACCTATGAGATGGAAGAATCGAAGCAGCGCTTTAATGCAGCTGGCGTGCGCTTAATGACCTTGACCAATCTTTCGACCCTGTTGGAAGTAGCGGCTCAACAAAACTATATTCGCCCCGAACATCGCAGTTTAATCAGCGATTGGGCCACCGATCCCGCTGGCTGGGCCGCCCGCGTTGGCGTAAGCGCTGAGTAATTTCCAACTACTTGCAGATAACTACAAAGAGCACGAAGATTTAAGTTCTTCGCGCTCTTGGCGCTCAAACCGTTGTCCAAGGCATTAATGTCGCAATCACCCGTTCGATGTGACGTTCAAGTTCAGCCGCATCAAGCAGATCAATTTGGGCCAGCGCATTACTAAATGAAGCTAGCGCCAACGGCAAAATTCCCAAGGAAATCACCGCCAACAAAAAGGTTGGATGGCTAAATTGTTGAAATTTACCCTCAGCACGCATTGCCTCGAAAAATGGCTGCATCATAGCGCTAAGTGGGCGTAGTTGTTGCATAAAATAATTCAGCCGTTCGCCTCCGGTAATACTTTCGTGCACCATCAAGCGTGGCACTTCGCAAAAACTGGCCGAGAGCCGAATTATCGTACCAACTGAGCGTTTGATCACGGCACTTGGCTGGTGTTGCTCAGCAATTGCAGCATTAACCAATGGTACTAACGCAGCCAAATATTCAGCCAGCGCTGCATCCACGACCGCCTGCCAAATCGCCTCTTTTGAGCCAAAATGATGCCGCAACAAGCCATGAGTTACCTCGGCGTGGCTGGCAATATCGCGCAAACTAATGCCGTCGAAGCCTTGCATTGCAAATAAATGGCGCGCACTAACTAAAATGCGCTGGCGGGTTTGTTGGGCGGTGCTCTCCGATTGGCGGCCACTGAGTTTTTCGTTGGGTTGATTCATAGTCGATCAATTCTAGGATTAATGGTATTCCCTCACCCCAACCCCTCTCCCACGGAGCGGGCGAGGGGCTTTGATGCTGTGGTTCCCCTTCGCCTCGCGGGCGGGAGAGGGGGCTAGGGGGTGAGGGAATACCAAAGTTTTAAAAATAGCGCTTGACAAATTATGCTATCCGATTGTATAGTCATTGTCAAATACTACACGAACGGATAGTAAAAAAATAAAAGGACGTGTTTATGACTGAAACTGCTTTTGCAACTCCAGCGTTGCTGGCGCCAGGGCCGCGCGGTCGCTTATTGGTTGGTAATTTGCACGATTTTATTGATGATTTTCTGGTGACGATGCAGCGTGATTTTATTGATCACGGCGATATTGTGCGCTATCGAATTGGCTCACGAGTTGTGCATGTGGTTTCAAATCCCAATTATGCTCAGCATATCTTGGTTGATCATCAGCGGGATTTTCCCAAAATTGGGGGCAATGGCGGCTTACAAATTATTGCTGGCAATGGCTTAATTTCCAATCCCAGCCCAGAATCGTGGTTGGTACAGCGCCGAATGATGCAGCCAATGTTTCATCGCAAACGCTTAGCCGCAATGGGCGAAAAAATCGATGCTGCGGGAGCACGCATGCTTCAGCGTTGGCAAGCCTTGCCTGAAGCCGCGCCGATCGATATGGATCATGAGATGCTGCAAGTGACACTCGACATTATTATGCAAACCATGTTTAGCGCTGATATGTTGGGCGAGGTTGGCAAATTGGCTCCAGCAGTAACAGCGGCGGTTGATTACGCCAATTATCGAATTTTCAATCCATTCAGCTTGCCATTACCGGTGCCAACCCGTCGCAATCGGGCCTATATGCAAGCGCGCAACGTGCTTGATAGCATGATTTTTGGCCTGATTCAGCAGCGCCGTACCGCTAGCGAGCCAGTTGGCGATTTGCTGGATATGTTGCTTGACGCTCAAGATGCCGATACTGGCGAGCGCATGAGCGACGAGCAGATTCGCGATGAAGTGTTGACGATCTTTGCTGCTGGCCACGAAACCACGGCAAATACCCTCAGTTTTGCTTGGTATTTGCTCAGCGAACACCCCGAAATTCGCAGCCAATTGCAAGCCGAGCTTGATCAAGTGTTACAAGGCCGTGCGCCCAGCGTGACCGATTTGGCCAATTTGCCCTACACTAACCAAGTTTTCAAAGAGGCTATGCGTTTGTATCCGGCTGCGCCAATTATTGGGCCACGGCGCGTAACCAAGCCAACTCAGCTTGGTGGTTACGATTTGCCAATCAATTCGCGGGTCATCGTGAGCATTGCCAATTTACACCGCCACCCGGCCTTTTGGGAAAATCCCTTGCAGTTTGATCCTAGTCGTTTTGCCTCGAATGCCAATCAACCACGCCATCATTTGGCCTTTATGCCGTTTGGAGCTGGGCCGCGCAAGTGTATTGGCAATAATTTGGCCGAGATGGAAGGTGCACTATTGCTGGCATGTGTGGCGCAGCAGTATAATCCACAGTTGCAGCCCGGGCACCAAGTTAAGCCCGAAATGGCGATCACCATGCGTTCCAAGGGTGGTATGCCGATGCTGCTCAAGCGCCGTTAAATCGAAAAGCCCCTCACCCCCCAGCCCCCTCTCCCACTGAACGCGGGCGAGGGGGAGCTCCTGTTTTTCAATGCCTCATGGAAAACCTCGACGTGACGCCCACTGCACGCGAGCAAGGGGAACATCCGCGCGCATGGCCGACCCATTGCCATATTAAGCCCCTCGCCTCCCACTGAACGCGAGCGAGGGGGATCTCCTGTTTTAATGCCTCATGGAAAACCTCGACGTGACGCCCACTGCACGCGAGCAAGGGGAACATCCGCGCGCATGGCCGACCCATCCCAACAAATCGCACCCGCGCCACGGGCGAGGGGTTGGGGTGAGGGGATCTTAGAAAGCCTTGTACGAACCCCTCTCCCATGACACGGGCGAGGGGCTTTGCATTTTCATTTTTGTTGAAAATCGAGCTTTGTACAGCAGGTTGGTTAATTAAGTTTCTTTCAATAATCGATACTCATCGGGATTATCGAAGCCAGCGATCCAAGCGGCAGCTTGATGGCAGCTGCGCATTGTTGGCGGCACCCGCAACACATAACGGCGGTCGGTAGAAGGACATTGCACCGCCAAACAAACTAAATCTTCATCATCGGGCATTGGCATTTGCAACAAGCGTCGCACGCCGCCAGTATCACGATCGCGGTCAAGCTCTTTGGCTTCGGCTTGCGCAAAAAATTCTTCGTAGCCTTTGCGTTCAAGCAGCACACGGCGACGCTCAACATTAATTTCGGCAATAATTTCGCTCACGCTGATTGTCTCAGGTTGAAAGGCGATGCGCTCATCAATTGGCACGCCGTTCCAGCGCAATTGACCAACTTGGCTAGCATCAGGCAGGCGCGAAATTTCAGTATTGCCCAAATCAAGCCACGAATGCACGACCAACCCTGTTGGTAATTCCGTTAGGCTGCTGCATCCACGCACGCTTAATTGGGCTAATTCGCCAAGCCAAGCGGGCAAATTTGGCATGTTGATACAGTTGCGAGCCACAATTCGCCCAATGCTAATGCGACCTGCGCTGGGCCAGCGCCGAAAATTAACACAATCGGTTAAATCGAGAAAGTTCACGTCAAGGCCTTCGGGCAAACTTTCGAGTGCACTGCAACCACGCAGCACCAACGAACCAACTTTGAGCTTGCGTGGCAAGTTTTTGAGCTGAATATTGTTGCTCAGATTCAGCCGATTTTGCACATGCACCAAAGGCAAATGCTCAATATTCGTATTGCGCAGATCAAGCTCAAAGCAGTGCAAGCCTTCGGGAATGCTGGTCAAACCGGTGCATCCGCTCAGATCCAAGCGACCAGCATGCAAATCTTTGGGCAAATAGCGCAGTTCGGTGCAATTTTTGGCTTCAATCGCGGTTGCCACCAAGCCACGGGGCAAAAATTCAATATCTTTATCCAAAACAAGCGTGCCCGTAATTGGGCGGCCACCAAGATCCTCGACCCCAGCGCGAATTTTCTCTAAGGCTGTGGCGGCAGTCATCATTTGATCATGCATCGAACTATCCTCAAAGGCTGGTGGTAATACGAGCGCATTACCACCAGCCACAGCAATTAATCAACAACCCGCCGAATTTCTTGGGGTGAATATTCGCGTTGCATCCAAACCCGATAATTGCCGCGTGGCAATTCAATCATGGCATGTTCTTCGTGAACGAGTTGAGCGTTATCGGCGGTGACTTCGACAAACAATGAATCGCCACGTTGCCAAAGTGCAACCGTATCGGCCAGTTTAAAGCGGTGGCTATGGCCGGTAACTTCGCCATAGGCTAAGGTCGTGCCGTTGCGCGGCGTTGCATCATTGGGAATTTGATCAATTGCTGCGATGAGGACATCACCATGTCGCCACATTCAAAGCCCTTTCTGCTCAGGTGAGCGCTAATGCCGCTGCGAATGCTGCCGTTCCAGCGACCCTTCCTGCGTTAGTATAGAGCCTCGGCGTGTCAAACAATGTCACAGCAACTATCAGTTTTAATTGTTGAGGTTTGATGAAGTGTATACTTCTCACCCTTTCTGAGAGAAATTTTTAATTGGATTCTTGGTCATTCATCGGCGATCACCACCCTTCCGTCCCGCCTCAAGGCGGGAGACGCAGGGGGCTTTAATCCCCCTGCACCCCCTAAAATTTCAATTTGTGGAAGTCAAGCATCAAACTATGATAAAGAACAATTTAAAAAGCCCTTCACTCGCCACATGGGAGAGGGGTTGGGGTGAGAGGGAATACCCAGATCATTAAACACCTACACCTATAAATGATTAAAGACCAAGAAGGAATCCAAGCAAAGTGATTGATATCTTGCCTAACATTGCTATACTGTTGCTAATTTCCAATTGATGCTAAACGAGGAATATGTATGAGTGATTTTTGGCAACATGTTCAAACCTTAGCTGGAGCGACCATGGCTACCACAGCCCAACGGCGCTTGTTTACAATATTGAGCGTTGATGCTGATGAGCTTTGGCTAGAACCCCATAGTACGCGTAAAAAACGTTGGCTGAGGCGCAAGGATTTTGAAGTTTTGTTGCAGAGTGATGCCATCAAGCTTAGACGATTAACGCGGGCTGATATTGCTGAACATATGCCCAATGCGCGCTTCAATACAGCCTATGTCTATACTATTTTGGCTCAGTTGGGGATTATTGATGATTAAATGGGCATCACGTGCACAATCGAACAAAAAAAGCGATGCCCATGCCAAACCTAATTAATCTTACGAGGCATCACTGCTACAATAAAAGCGACTGACTGCCGTGACACTCGCCCCACTGCTATCAGTAACAACCAAATTTACCCGCGCTGTTCGACCAAGCGTGCAGCTGCCATAAATATAGTCGCCGCCATTTTCCACAATGTCAGCATTAGCAGCGGGTGTCCAGCTATAACTATAAAGACCGGTTCCACCGCTAGTATAGGCATCGCAGCCAAAGGCACCACGATTATAGCTCAAGCCTAAACCATAGCACGAAACGCCAACGGTCAAAGGCCCAGCCTGCGCCGCTGCTGGAACCAAAGGTGCTAAGGCCAAAGCACAGGTTGCTACCAACAAACCAACGATCCGACGTGAAGTTTTAAACATTGCCAATCCTTCCGTAGTACAGCAATCGTCCTAGATAGGTACATAGCTCAAGATTGTGATTGATTTGACAGTGTTAATCAATAGCAATTTCATGAAAATCATATTAATAAATATTAATGCTGTTGACAATCGCCAAAGCATGAGATATATTTAGGTTGCTAAATAACGAGGCCTATATGTCAAAACCAATTCGCTACTTTAAAACTCAGCTATATTCTCATGCGCAAGGGCTTGGATGAAGAACTAAGTGCCTATCATCTGACGACTTCACAATTTGAGGTGTTGGGGTATCTCTATGGCGAGGCCCAATTGGAGCAACAACAACTTCAGCAGTATAGCGGCGTTACCCCAGCAACCCTAACAGGAATTTTGGATAAATTGGAGCAACGCGGGTTATTGCGGCGCAGCCTCAGCCACGATGATGGGCGAGCCAAAATGGTTGGCCTAACCGCTGCTGGAGATGCGCTATTTGGGCAATTAATCGGTGTTTTCCATTCCTTTGAAGCGAAAATGCTCCAAGGCTTTTCAGCCGCCGAGCAGGCCTTGTTCACCGATTGGCTTCAGCGGATTGCAGCAAATTTAGGCTATCACGAGCCTGATTAATTTTTTGACATATATTTAGCATCCTAATTAATTTACTAGCGTGGAGAACTTAATGAATGTTGTTATAACTGGTGGAACCAGCGGAATTGGCGCGGCGGTCGTGCGCGAACTGAGCCAAAATGGCCAGCATGTGAGCTTTATTGGGCGTAATCGTGAGCGTGGCCAAGCGATCGCTGTTGAAACAGGCGGCCATTTTATTCAAGCCGATTTATCGTTGCTCCGCGAAACGCAACAAGTTGCCGCGCAATTCCACGAGCCAATCGATAGCCTAATTCTATGTGCTGGTGGAATCGGCTCAAAAACAACGCCCTTGGTTACAGTCGAGGGCTTTGAAACCCTATTCGCTACCAATTATCTAAGCAAATTTAGCTTGTCGCAGCGCTTATTGCCCTTATTAACAGCCAATGCCAGCATTGTGATGGTCAGCGGCAATGGGCGGTATAAAAATGCCTCAACTGCTTGGCAACGTGCCGAAAAAGGCTTGCGCGCAGCGGTAAAAGCTGGATTAGCGCTAGACTTATATGCCCAACAACTTGCCAAAGATCAGCCAAACCTACGCATCCATACATGTTATCCAGGCATGGTTCGAACTAATTTATTTCAGCATATGGCGTTACCAGTGCGGCTTTTGATGCGCTTATTTGGTCAATCGCCATCCCAAGCCAGTAGCTATCTCACGCGGCTGGTTAATCAACGCCACGAGGGAGTTCATTGGCAAAAAACAAAGCCCATGTTACTTGAATTGCCCACAACATCCAGTGATTTAGCGCTTGAATTATGGAACTATAGCCACAGCATTCTGGCCGATTATCAATAGGAGTTAACCATGAACTACAAACTTGGCTGGTTGGTTGATCAACACGTTTTAGCGCTTACTCATTTTACTTCAGCTATCACTCCTGAGGAGTTTCAGGCTATTTTGGCTGAAACCCAAACCTATTTACAACAGATTGAACATCCTTTTCAGGTAATTATTGATAATCGCATCATCAGCGATCTGAATGTTGCATCGTTAGAGCTGATTATGCAAGCATTTCCAGCCTTAAGATCATCCACAATTACGCTGGATTGTGATGATTTTACCTGATTCAATTAAGCATACGGCAGCTCAACGTACAATTCAACAGCATGGCACCATTCAACTAATCTATGTTGAAGATTTGGCACAAGCATTTGATCAAGTACAGCATGTTGAACCAAAACTCGACTTAAACCAACGTGATCAAGGCTTTTTCGATCAGCTTTAGCGTAAGCGTTGCGCCAATAGCCCTTTGACTAGGCCTAAAATGACAAATGAGATAACCAGCAGCAATACTGCCAAAATCAGCGCCACATCGAGATCTTGCTCGAAACCTTGGTAAATTGCCAAGGGCATGGTTTGGGTGCGGCTAACGAAATTGCCAGCAAAAATAATCGTTGCGCCAAATTCGCCCAAGGCTCGTGCCCACGTCATCACGGCCCCACTTACCAAGCCTGTCCAAGCCAAGGGAATACTGATAAACCAGAAAATTTGGCGCGGATTCGCACCATCAAGCGCCGCAGCATCCTCAAGATCATGATCGATCGTGGCGAAGGCTGCACTCGCAGCTTTGATATAGAATGGCGAGGCCACAAAGACTTGAGCCAATACCACCGCAGCTGTCGTAAACGGCAATTCAATCCCAATTAAACGTAGATATTGGCCCAACAAACCACGCCGCCCAAATGCCATCAACAGGGCAATCCCGGCAACCGAGGGTGGCAAAATCATCGGTAAATCGATCAAGGTATCGAGTAGTGCTTGGCCACGAAAGCGTGGTCGAGCCAAAAGGATCGCGATTGGCGTGCCAAAAAGCAGGGTGATCAGCATGCTGCTGCTGGTGGTAAGAATGCTCAGGCTGAGCGCTTCGCGCACTACCGGTTTGGCAAAGGTGCTGGCTAAGGCATCCACTGGAACGCGTAGAGCAAGTGCAATTAAAGGAATGAGCAAAAACCCCAACAGCGGTAAACTGCCAAGCATCAGCCAAAATTGGCGGCCAAAACGATTATTTCCCATTGCTCACCCATAAAAACAGGATAGGGCCAAGCCTATCCTGTTGACGTAGCTGCACGATTGCTAGGTTTATTCTACCGTGATTTTAACGATATTTTCAATCTTATTGGCGCTAGGCTTGCTGGGGATGATGCTGGTAAAACTTCCATCAGCTGCTACTGCAATAATCGCCTGTGGGTCGGCAGTTAGGTCGGCAATTGGCACAACCGTTTGCCTGCCATCGCTGCTGATCAAGCTAAATGTTCGAGCATTGCCTTTGGGTTGGGTTTGAATCAACAATTGACCAAAGCCCAACCCACGGAAACTCTGACCATCAAGCTCAACCTGTTGCAATTCGAAGGTTTTGATCAATTCGGCAGTTAGAGTCAGTGGTGTAGTCAGATTGCCCGCGATCAGCAGTTGATTTGTAGGCAAGGCTGATACATCAACACCTGCTAAAAAGCCATAACGGGCCAAGATCTGCTGGCCTTCAGCGGCCAACACAAAATCAACGAAGGCTTGAGCTAAGATTGGGTTGGAACTATTTTGGGTGATTGCAATCGGGTAATTAGCAATTGTATTAAGGTGATCGGGAATTGCCAAAGTGCCAATACTGCCATCGCTAATCGCCGCAGCATCGGTGCTATAGACAATGCCAGCATCGGCCTCGCCGAGCGAAACTTTGCTCAAAACCGCTTTGACATTGGCCTCATACGAAACCACATTCAACAAGACGGTTGGGCTATAGCTTGTACCATATTCAGGTAACGCCGAAGCCTTGGCCAGAAAATTGAGTGCATAATTGCCAACTGGCACGCTTGCACTGGCTAATACCAGTTTCAGGTTGGGCTTGGCCAAATCCTGCAAACGTTGAATTTGGGCCGGGTTATCTTGGGGATAAATCACAATCAGGCGGTTGCGGGCAAAGGTTTGTTGATTGGAAGGCTTGATCGCGCCAGCATCAACCACAACTTGCATTTGTTTGGCATTGGCCGAGGCAAATACATCGGCAGGCGCAGCTTGAGTAATTTGGGTTGCCAATTGATCAGAGCCAGCAAAATTGAAATTAATTTTGGTATTGCTATGCGCCGTTTGAAATGTATTGCCAATTTCAGTAAATGCGCCAGTCAACGAGGCCGCCGCAAATACTGTAATCTCACCGCTCAGGGTTGGGGCAGCGTTGATACTCGTGGTTGGATTGGCTGGGGTAGTTGGTAGGTTGCTGGTTGCTGGGCCACACGCCAGCAAACTCAGGCTCAGCACGAGCAATCCGATTCGCCGAATCTGCTTCATGATCAAAAATCCTTTATCCACATTAGCTAGCTTCCAAGCGCCTAGCATACCACGATAACAAAGAAGCATCGATCCACGAAGGAAGTGAGGCTACTGGCTTTTGGTTTTTGGCTATCGGCTTTTGATCTTGCCCATCGATCACCACGAGTCTTCAACCATAATGAATCATAGCAGTAAAGTTCCCTCACCCCCAGCCCCTCGCCCACTGAACGCGGGCGAGGGGTGTTGGGTTGGTGACTTGCCATCACTCGCCGACAAATCGCAGGAGTTATTCGTGTGGGTCCACTGAGCGCGGGCGAGGGGTGAGGGAACGCAAC
This sequence comes from uncultured Chloroflexia bacterium, assembly GCA_963767035.1. Lineage (GTDB taxonomy): Bacteria > Chloroflexota > Chloroflexia > Chloroflexales > Herpetosiphonaceae > Herpetosiphon. The sequence continues at coordinate 1,647,113 of CAVYBW010000001.1, forward strand.
AAATCCTTATTCCCTCTAAAACCCTGAACCCTGAACCCTAACAACTGAATCCTGACAACTGAACCCGCTTATCCGCGCCACCATGCGGTTAATCCCTCGGGCTGGCTTGGCTCGATTGGCTGGCCAAGTTGCGGCGTAAGAATTGTGATCGCACTGCCTTCGGCTGCTTTGATCAAGCGCTCAATTGGCTCATCCCAAGCATGCAACGAGAGACAATATGCGCCCCAATGCACCGGCAACATCGTGCGGGCTTGCAGCATTTCGGCGGCTTGCAAGGCTTCTTCGGGCTGCATATGCACGTCTGGCCAAGCAAGATCGTATTGGGCCATTTCAAGCGTGGCAAAATCGAATGGGCCATAACGTTGGCCAATATCCTGAAAGCCGGCAAACATACCACTATCGCAGCCAACGTAGATCCGTGATGTTTGGCTCATAATCACCCACGAAGCCCACAGCGTGCTATTGCGTTTGAGGCCACGGCCTGAGAAATGTTGGGCTGGCACGGCGGCAATCGTCAAATTGAATTCGGCCAAATTCAATTCTTCCCACCAATCAAGCTCGTGAATGCGGCTGCTAGCAATGCCCCAATGTTCAAGATGATCGCCAACGCCCAACGCGGTGACAAACGGCATCGTGCCACGGGCTAGCCAGCGAATTGTTTGCTTATCGAGATGATCGTAATGGTCGTGCGAAAGTAGCACTAAATCGATTGGCGGCAGTTGCTCCAGCGCAATCGGTGCGTTTTGGAAGCGCTGCGGCCCAATGCCCTGAACTGGCGATAAATGTTTGGCCCAAACCGGATCGGTCAAGATGGTAATGCCCGCAAATTCGATTAATAACGTCGAGTGTCCAAGCCATGTAACCCGTAAACCCGAAGCTGGTGGGGTCTGATGAAAAGCTTGGCCGGGCCAGCTACTCGGCAAGGGCTTGCTTGGGCGACGTTGTTCCTTGCCAAAAAATTGGCGTTGCAAGGTCGAGACCATCGAGTTGGATTGCATCATCGTAGTTGGATATAAATTTTGAAATTGGTTGTTGCGATAGTATGGCGATCCCAGAATACGTTGTTTACGGCTGCGCATGGGCGTTCCTCAAAACAGAAATTTTTATAACGAGCTTAGAGTTTATGCTGTTCAGTTTATATCAAGCACCTACAGCTCGCCACCCTTCCGTTCTGCCGCCGGAGGGAAACGCAGGAGGTTCTCATCCCCCTGCACTCCCTAATATTGAGCCAGTGGAATGTGTTTATGCCAGCGATTCAAACAGCATAGAGCGATTAGTAACATACATAAACTCTAACTCGATTTAGCATAGCACGTTGGTCGATCGAGAATTCCGCAGAATGATGAATAAGGTATGATCAACCATTAACGCCGAGGCTTTGCGGTACAATGAATTGAGATCTTGTGTTGTGAGGACACTGAATAATGCCTATTTTTGAACCAATTGGCCTGGCCTATATCGAGCTAGCCTTTCGAATTAGCCAACATATTGATGGCTATGTTGATGCCTATTGTGGGCCGAATTATTTGCGCGACCAAGTGTTGGATAGCGCCGTTTGGCCAACCAACCAGCTGGTGCAGGCCGCCGATCAACTGCTTGAGCAGATTGAAACCAGCGATTTGCCAATTCGCCGTCGCACCTATTTGCGCAAGCAGGTCACAGCGATGGCCACAACCTGTCGCCAACTAGCAGGCGAACGCTTTGATTATCGTGAAGAAGTGCGGCGCTGCTTTGATATTGAGCCAGCGATGATCGATGAGGCACTGTTTGATGAAGCAATCGATGAACTCGATAGTTTGTTGCCAGGCCAAGGCGATGTGCTCGAACGCACCCAAATCTGGCGACGACAATTTGAGATCAATGGTGAGCAAGCCCGACCCTTGCTCGATTTGATCGAAACTGAATTGCGCAGCCGCACATTAGGTTTGTATCCCTTGCCTGCAAGCGAAAAGGTCGATTTTCGCTTGGTCAACAATCAGCCGTGGAGCGGCTACAACTGGTATTATGGCAATTATCACTCGGCAGTCGATATCAACACCGATTTGCCGATTGCGCTCAACGGCCTGACCAATTTGGTGGCCCACGAAGCCTATCCTGGCCATCATACCGAGCATTGCATCAAAGAGCGCGATTTATATGCTGGGCGCGGTTGGGCCGAGCATGCAATATTTTTGCTGAATACGCCTGAGTGTGTGATGGCCGAGGGCATCGCCAATAGCGCGGTGGGTGTATTATTTACGCCCAAAGAATTGGTCGAATGGCAAGCCCAAACGCTCTATCCCAAAGTGGGCATAACTGGCGATCCCGCCCAAGAACTGCGGATTAATGTGGCACTTAAAGCGTTAGCAGGTGTGGCTGGCAATGCAGCGTTGTTGTTGCATGCCGAAGGCCGACCTGCTGAAGAAGTGGCCGAGTATTTGGTGCGCTATGGATTGACCAGTGAGGAACGTGCTCAGCAACGCTTGCGCTTTATTAGCTCACCACTGTGGCGGGCCTATATTTTCAGCTATTTCTATGGCGAACAGTTGATTAGCCGTTGGTTTGAGCGCGGTGATAAAATCGAGCGCTTTGGCACCTTGCTGGGCGAGCAAATCTACCCATCGCTGCTTGAGCAATGGGTGATCGAGCAAGCTAATCAATGTTATAAAGGATAAGATCCCCTCACTCCCAGCCCCTCTCCCACAGCGCGGGAGAGGGGAGTTAATCTGGTATCAATTTCATCAGCGAAGAGTCATGATTCGCCACCCTTCCGTCCCTCCGCCGGAGGGAAACGCCGGGGGCTTTAATCCCCCTGCACCCCCTAAATGACATTTGTTGGCCTGAAATCACTATTAGGATTTGGCGACGATGTAGTCATTGCTCCCCCTCGCCCGCGTTCAGTGGGAGAGGGGGTTGGGGGGTGAGGGAACGCTCAATCAAGTTGATTTTTGAGCCACTTCACGACCACTTGCAAACTATCAAGGTTAATTTCATGGCCCATGGCAAATTCATGGTATTCCAGTTGCACTGGCAAAGTTTGCAAAAAATCGCGAATTGCCCGGCCATACTGAATCGGAATAACCTCATCGTACAAGCCATGAACAGCCACAATTGGCTTATTGGCGATCTGCTCGCGGTCGGTTTGCGGGCCAACTTCGGGCATCCAACGGCCACTCATCAAAATCGTGCCTGCAACTAAGGCAGGTTTGGTGAGTGTCGCACCCAAACTCATAATTGCGCCCTGCGAAAAGCCACCCAAATAAATTCGTGCTGGATCGCAATCGTAGGCGCTGCATGCCTCGCTCAAAAAGCGCTGAACGGTCTCCCAGCTTTGTTGGGCTTGTTCGGTATCAATGTTAAAACCTTTGGCATGCCAATGAATATCGAACCACGAAAAACCCCCACCTTGGTAGCGATGCGGTGCGCGGGCCGAAACCACACACAGACGCGGATCAAGATATTGAGCCAGTGGCAACAGATCCTGTTCGTTGGCTCCAACGCCATGCAACATCACCAGCAATGGCGCTTTGCCCTCGGCCAGCGCTTGACGCGGCTTAACGACTTTGTGGGTTAATGAAAATGGACTCATGCTTCTAATTCGCTCCTTAGGCCCAACGGCGACCGCCATCAACAAAGATGGTTTCGCCAGTAAAATAGGGCGCTTCGACGATAAATCGTACAGCTTTAGCAATATCCTCGGGCACGCCGAGCCGTTTGAGGGGAATTTTATTCAACGAATTGCTATCTTCTTGCCAACCATCGGGCAAAAGCGCAACCCCGGGGCCAACCGCGCCAACCCGAATCTTGGGAGCCAAGGCCAATGCCAGCCCACGGGTCATCATAATTACTGCGGCTTTGGTCATGCCATAGGGCACAAAACTTGGCCATGGCACTTCGCCACCAACATCGGCAATATTTACAATTACGCCATGCTCTGACATGAGTTTGGCGGCGGCTTGAGCACAGAAAAATGGTGCTCGCTGATTGATCGCAATCAGATCATCCCATACTTGCAGACTAACGCTGCCAACTGGCGTGCGTGGAAAATCAGCAGCGCTGTTAACCAAGACTGCGAGCGAGCCGCAACGCTCGGCAATCACCACAAACATCGTTTCAATTGCCGCGACATCGCGCAGATCGGCGCTATAGGCCCAGGCTTCGCGACCAAGCGCCTGAATTTCGCCACAGGTTTGCTCAGCCTCGCTGTGGGCAGAATTGTAGTGAATAATTAAATCGTAGCCTGCGCTGGCTAATTCGAGGGCAATTGATTTGCCCAAGCGCCGCGCGCCACCAGTTACGATTGCCCAACCATGACTCATAAATTTACCTCGGCCTGCTTTTGGAAAATCAACAAAAATTGATGGACCTGATTGGCAACAAAACTATACGGATAGCCAAATGGATACAACATTGCGCTTTGATCGTACCAGATGCGATAGCCACGATAGCGCAACTGCGGCAATTGATACAACGCCGACACAATATCCGCATGGAGCATGTTATGATGCTCTGGAGTTGGTTGGAGATCTTTGACAAATAAGACCAAATGGCCGCCAACCCGCAATGGTTGCAAGCTTTGCGCCACAATTGCAGTTAGTTCACGCAGAAAGGTTGGATAATCCACATTACCAAGGTCAGCGGGATTATCAGTGAAGGGTGTGGCAGCAGCATTGCCCTGTTTACGGCGCTGACCAGTGCGCGCCCGACTAAGCATCGAACTATACGGCGGGTCGGTCAACACCAGATCAAACGGTTGTTGTTGGATGCTTGGGCTGTTGAGGACTTCGCGGGCATCGCCGTGCAACACTGGCAAGCGTGGCAAATTCAACGCTTCAGCTGCTTGTCCATACAAATCAATATACGTTTGCGATAATTCGATGCCAATGGCTTGCCGTTGGGTTTGGGCACATGCGAGCAAGGTTCCGCCCACACCGGCAAATGGATCGAGCACCCAGCCGTTGGGTTTGGTGAAGAAACGGATAATTTCGCTCAACAAAGCTGGTGGTTTCGGCGATGGATGCGCTTTGCGAATATGATGGGCGGCTGAGGCTGAGCCACGGGTTGGGTAGGCACTGGCCAAAACTGGCGCTGACCAAGCCGCCCATTCGTCAGGCGTTAAATCATTGAGCGGCGTTGGCTGCGTGCCAGTCAGGGCAATCGACCGCGTTGCATACAGCCATTCGCGCCCCAATAAATCATTCAACTGATTGCGGCGGTGGGGCTGTTGCGCTTCTGAATCGCTCATAGCGGCTCCTTCTTTCGCTGACACAGGCTAGCGCTATTGTAGCATCGAACCAGTAACCCTTGATAGACAGCTTAAACAGCCAACGATATTTCTAGAAAGATCATTCTTAAGGAGTAGCATTTATGAGCGACCAACCATTACGGGCAGCGTATGCTAATCAGGTCCAAATTAGTGGTAGTCCCTATGATTTTACGATTGATTTTGCTTGCGTTGAAGATGTGCGCAATAGCACAGCCAATGTTCAACCAATTGCCCGAATTATGATGCAGCCCGCAGCATACCAAAGTGTTGGCGCTAATGTTGCTGAAGCATGTTGCTGCCTATGAGCACGCAATTGGCGTGATTGAGCTACCAGCCGCCTTGTTGAACGACATGAAGCTTGGCAACTTGGAACATTTTATTAGTCAAGTAAATTTAAACGAATAATCGCTAGGGATCGAGGAGCATGAGTATGTCAGCCGGTTCAAAATCGCTTTCGCCATTACCCACTACCCGTCAGCGTTGGTATCATCGCCTGCCCTTGGGCTGGGCAATTGTGATTGGCTTTTTAGTCGTGGCGTTGTGTTACCCAGTGCTTTATTTTGGGCGTACCGCAGTTTCCTTAATCTATATTGATCAAGGCGATAATGCGATGCTCAATGGCAAGTGGGATACTGCGCGCGCAGCGTATGTCAACGCCATGGATTGGAGCATAGAATACGAGGAGCCATTTGATTTGCGCTGGAGTTTAGCCCTACGCGCCGATGCAATTCAGGCAGCGGTTGATGATTTTAGTGCAGTCATTGTGGCGCATCCTGATCGCTATATGGCCTATTGCTATCGCGCCGAGGCCTATATGGATTTGGATTTGCCAGATCAGGCCTTGGCTGATTATCAAGCCTGTTTGGCGCATGAACCAAGCCCAACCTGGCGCGGAAACGCTGAGAATATGCGCGATTATTTACAGCCTAAAAAGTAGTGGAACAAATGCAATGCATGGATCATTAATCATTGGTCATGGCAGTTTATTGGCAGCCTCGGGCGCAACCATGCTGCGTTTGGCAGCAAGGCTACGCGAACGCGGTGTGGCAGAATTGGCGGGCGCTGGTTTTTTGAATTATAGCCAGCCTGATCTGGCCCAAGCAACCGCCCGCTTGATTGAGCAGGGCGCGACTGAAATTACCGTTCTACCATATTTTTTGATCGATGGCTATTTTGTGCAGGTAAGTTTACGCCAACAGGTTGAGCAAATCGCCGCCAGCTACCCCACCGTGGCATTTAATCTGGCTCCAGCGTTTGGCGAGCACCCAGCCTTGGCCCAATTAGTGCAAAAGCGTGCTGATCAAGCATGGCCACAGCTCAACTATGCTCAAGCAGGTTTGTTGGTCTTGGTGCATGGCAGTCCGCGTCCAGCCTCGAATGCGCCGATTGAAGCAGTAGCTGAGCAGGTGCGTCAAGCCACGCCATGGGCAGCAGTCCAGGTTTGCTTTATGGATTTGAACCAACCAAGCATCCCTGATGCGCTCGATGCGCTGATTGCCCAAGGGCTTGAGCAGCTTGTAGCCGTGCCTTACTTTATTCAATTTGGCAGCCATGTGCGCGAAGATTTGCCCGCAATTATTCAAGCAAGCCGCGAACGCCATGGCCATGCCACAATTGTATTAGCCCAGCACCTCGATTACGATGAACTATTGCTTGATGTTTTGATTGATCGGGCGGCTGAGCGGCGGCCAATTGTTGGCTGATGTTATGTGAGGAATCCATGAATCGTTTTCCGAATAGCCAACTCCATCGCTGGGATTTAACCCCTGAGCAAGCGATCGATCTCCAATTGCAACTGCGCGACCAAGTACGGCTGGTTGACGATTTTGCGCGACCGTTACAAACCGTTGCTGGCGTTGATGCCGCCTTTGAAGATGATGGCGAGACCACCCGCGCAGCAATTGTAACGCTGAATTTTCCAGAACTCCAGCCGATCGAAAAAACCTTAGCTCGTCGCCCGACGACCTTTCCCTATATTCCTGGCTTATTATCGTTTCGCGAAATTCCAGCAGTGCTGGCAGCGTTGGAGCAATTGCAAAGTTTGCCCGACATCCTGCTTTGCGACGGCATGGGCATTATGCACCCGCGGCGCTTTGGCATCGCGGCCCACTTAGGCATTTTGACCGATCTGCCAACAATTGGGGTTGGCAAAAGTTATTTGTGCGGCACTCACGAAGCAGTGCCAGATGAGCAAGGTGCCTGGGTTGCGGTCTATGATGCTGGCGAACAGATCGGAGCAGTTGTGCGAACCCGGGTTGGCACAAAGCCACTTTACATCTCGCCTGGCCATCGTGTGAGCATTGCTACGGCTGTTGATTTGATTTTGCGTTGCACAACCAAATATCGTTTGCCCGAAACCACCCGTTATGCCGACCAGCTTTCCAAAGATAAAGCCTATAATGGCGGGTTACAACTGCCACTCGTTTGAGCGCTCGCTCACCGATATCTACACCAAACGGCTCGCTTAATGGAGCTGTTTGGCGTTTTAAGCTTGGATACGGGTGTTAGCTGAAGTTTACGCCTCGCGATGGGTGGCATCGATTGCCAACAACAGTTTGGAGAATTATCCAAGAATTGAGGACAATCATCATAGGCTATGGAGCCGCACAGGACTATACTTTGATTATAGAGCGCAGCAACATCCGGCATTTCAACCTGCCGCTCTCAAGAATAGGGCAAACAGCAGCAATTGATACTTCGCCACGAGATCAAGGAGTATTGCTTATGACAAGCGTTCCAACCGTGAGTTTAAACGCAGGCATCACAATGCCAATCCTCGGATTTGGCGTGTTTCAGGTTACCGACGCGGCAGAATGCGAACGCGCGGTTAGCGACGCGATCCAGACCGGCTATCGGCTGATTGATACCGCTGCCGCCTATGGCAATGAAGCAGCTGTTGGCGCTGCCATCGCCCGAAGTGGTGTGGCTCGCGACGAGTTGTTCGTAACAACAAAATTGTGGATTCAAGATACTGGCTATGCGCAAACCAAAGCCGCTTTTGAGCGTTCGCTACAACGTTTAGGCCTAGATTATCTTGACCTGTACTTGATTCACCAACCGTATGGCGATATCTATGGGGCGTGGCGGGCGATGGAAGAGTTACATCAGGCAGGTCGTATCCGCGCAATTGGGGTCAGCAATTTCCACCCCGATCGGGTGATGGATTTGATCGTTCACAATCAGATTCCCCCCGCAGTCAATCAGATCGAAACCCATCCGTTCCAACAGCAAATCGATACCCAGCATTTCTTACAAGCGCAAGGCGTACAAATCGAATCGTGGGGTCCGTTTGCCGAAGGGAAACATGCTATTTTCGAGAACGAGCTACTCGCGGGCATTGCCGCTAGGCATCAAAAAACCGTTGCCCAAGTGATTCTCCGCTGGTTGACGCAGCGTGGGGTCGTGGCAATTCCCAAGTCGGTGCGCAAAGAACGCATGGCCGAAAACTTCAACGTCTTTGATATTACGCTTAGCCCCGAGGAAATGGCGGCGATTAGCACATTGGATACCAAAACGAGCAGCTTCTTTGACCATCGTGATCCAGCCGTGGTGCAGCGGTTAGGTCAAGCAAAGCGCCCAACCTAAGAGGTGGTCACTCAGAGGCAGGTTGAGCGTTTCCTCACCCCCCAGCCCCCTTTCCCACTCAACGCGGGCGAGGAGGAGTACATGTCCATTGTTGCCACGCATCACGGCAACACCACGCAACAAAAAGCCCTAACCCCGCGTCACGGGAGCGAGGATGGGTTGAGGGAACGCTGCTCTATGCTCTATGCTCTATGCTCTATGCTATATGTTCTATGTTCTTCTTCGCCATCAACAACTCATCGTGATACACGCCTTCGTAGTAGATTGCCATTGGCTCAACCCCATAGACGCTATAGCCACAGCGGTTATACAGTTGAATCGCGCTGGTATTGGCAACATTGACCATTAAGCGAATGATGATCGCTGATTGTTCCCAAGCCCAAGCTTCAGCCATGGCCAAAAGCTGGCGACTCAGACCATAACCACGCCAAGCAGGGTCGGTATACACGCCCCAAATATCGGCTTGATGGCTTGATTTGGGATCGGTATAGCGTCGAATGCCAACCATTGCCACAAATGCTGCATTATGCGTCGCCACAAAGATTTGCTGTTTGGCAGGATGCAGATTGGCCATGCGTTCTTGCCAGTGGCTATCAGGCTCGGCGGCACTTTGGGTGTAATCCGAGCCAAAAAAGCTGGGGTGTTGTTGCAGCGCCAACAACCGCAAGCGCTTGAATTCAGGCCATTCAGCGGTTTGGGCCGCACGCAAGGTAATGTCACCACGCTCAGTTGCAATCAACATTAGGCTATCTCCACACTAGCAATGAAACGCCACCATGGTACAATAAGCGCGAATTCTTTCTATGCAACTTGAGGTGTATATGCTGCTTTTGCTGATCAAATTAACCATGCTTGTAATAATGCTCGCAGGAGTAGTGGCAGTAGCCTATCAACTAAGCCAGGCCGCCCGTGGCAAACCCTTGGCTCAAGCCAAACCAGCGGCCCCAGCAAGCGAAGGCGAGGAAGCTGCTTAATGGCATCGAGCATTCTGCACCTTTCCGATTTGCACGCCGGACCACCATTCAACCCCGAAAAAGCCCAACAAATTCTTGAGGCCGCTTGGCAAATCAAGCCAACCTTAACGGTGTTATCTGGCGATTTCGTGCAACGAGCCGATATTAAGAGCCAATGGCTGACAATTCGCGATTTTGTGGCCCAATTGCCCCAACCAACAATTGCGGTCATGGGCAATCACGATGTGCCGCTGTATAATGCGCTCTATCGCATGCTACGGCCCAATTATTACTACAAAAAATATATATCACCAATTTTGGAGCCAGTTTGGGGCAATGAGGATTTTGTGGCGGTTGGGGTCAATACCACTCGCTCGTTTACGGTCGATGGTGGCAAACTAACCGATCAACAATTGCTTGAGCTTGAGCGCACTTTGGCACGCTATTCCGATAGCTTATGTAAAATTGTGATTATGCACCATCATCCGGTTATGCCACCAGGCGAAACCCGTGATGTGATTCAAAATGCGGCGGCGGCGCTGCGAACGTTTGATCGTAGCAATGTTGAGTTGGTGTTATGTGGCCATACCCATGCCTCGTACATCGGCAACACTTTGGAGTTTGACCCCAATTTACGTCAAGGCACAGTGATTGTACAAGCAGGCACAGCCACATCGCGGCGGGGGCGACGTTGGTATCGCGGTAAAAATGCCTTCAATGTGTTGGATATTGAACAAAAACGCAGCGTCATCACCCAATATCTGTATTTGGAAGATGCAGCACGCTTTTTGCCCGTCAGCCAACATCAATTTCCTCGGCGTTCAGCTGGCGTGTATGCCCTACCATTGAATGAGGCAGTGCTCGAAATTGTTGAGCCAACTGAGTAAACCAAGCGAGCGCTGAAGGTTCAGCGCTCGCTATATTTTCAATTTAGGGTTGGGTTGGAACTTCAAAACCACTATTTGCCACCAACCATGTGCCATCTTGCTCAACTAACTCCACTAACTGGTTGGCGGGATATTCAACTTTTTGACCATCGGTCATCTGCGCTACCAATGTGCCATTGATTTGGACAAACGCGCGGCCATCTTCAATCTTTTCGAGCGTATATTGATCATTTTGATAATCGATTAATTCGATTCGCGGCATGACCTGCCGTAGCTGCCAACCAGCATCACGCCGCATCTCGGGCACCATCAATGCGACCATCCGATCAACATTCCGTTCTTCAGTTGCTGCAACAAATGCCTTGACTTGGTTGACGGGTGCGGTATCATCGCCACCACAGGCTGTGAGTGTTAGCAAAAGGCAGCCCATAAGCAACTGTTTGAAACGCATGGGGAATCCTCCAGCGTGCTGAGTGTTTGTCAGGAGGCGATTATATCATGAGCCGTCGCATTGCACTTGTTTTTTGTTTGATTTTGCTGGTCGGCACCCCGGTCGCTGCCCAAAATCCTTTAACCAGCCCACCCAACGACCCCGATGCCAACAAACAATGGGTTATTCGCCAACTTGGCCTAACCTGCGCGTGGGAGCATCTGACTGGCAACGCCGATGTGACTGTGGCCGTAATCGACTCTGGCGTTGATATGACCCACCCTGATTTGGTCGATGTTTTGCGCACCGATGGCTTTGATGCTGTCGATGGCGATGATGATCCGTCCGATGAAAATGGCCACGGCACCCATGTTTCAGGGATTATTGCCGCCACAATCAACAATAGCAAAGGCATTGCTGGGGTTGCTGGCGGTGGCACCCGCATTTTGCCAATTCGGGTGATGGCCGCCGATGGATCGGGCAGCAACCAGGATATTATTGCTGGCATTCGCTATGCCGTCAGCAAAAATGTCCAAATCATCAATATGAGCCTTGGCTCGATGTTGCCACTTGATAGCGAAGATATTGTCGCCGCGATCAAAGAGGCCGATGCCGCTGGCGTGTTGGTGATTATCGCCGCTGGTAATTCGTTTGTGCCATTGCCTAACTTTGCCTTTGGAGTTGAAGAATTTGCCATGGTTGTGGCTGCCACCGACCCTGAAGATCGTAAAACCGACTTCTCGAATTATGGTAGCTGGATTTCGGTTTCGGCGCCAGGTGCTGGCATTTACTCGACCATGCCAACCTACGATGTCTATATGACCAGAGAGTTGCCCGCCGAAGAACGCTTCAACAAAAACTACGACCAAATGAGCGGCACATCGCAAGCAACTCCAGTCGTCGCTGGCTTGGCGGCGCTACTATTTGCCCAACACCCCGACTGGAACGCCGACCAAGTGCGGGCCGAAATTGAAAAAACTGCTGATGATATTTCGGCGCAAAACCCGATTAAACGCTATGGCCCAATTACTTATTTTGAGCCAAGCAACCTTGGCAAAGGCCGGATCAATGCCTGTAACGCGCTTGGTGGGCCAATTAAGGGCAGTGCCGCCGCCGTTGGTGGCCCCGAAGCCAAATCCAATTTAATCAAGCTGCTTGGCTTTAGCGCTGTAATGCTGGTGGTTTTAGGTGGATTAACCGTATTTTTGGTTCGCCGCCGCAAGCTCAAAGCCCGGCCAGCGGCCATCCCCGCTGGTGGTTTCGCCCCGCCACCGCCAATTCACTATGATCAAGCGCTGCCGCAACAACCAATGCCGCAACGCAACCTTGCCTCGCAACCGATCGTCGGATCAACGCCAGCATTGAGCCAAAGTTTTGCCCCGCCAAGTGCGGCTCCAGCAGGCGGGCCAGCATGGGGCAAATTGACCGTCGTGCGCGGCGCCGAATTGAACAAGTTCTATCTGTTGCGTGATAATCAAATTTTCATTGGCCGCGAAGCCTCGTCAGCGGTGGTAATTAGTGGCGATAGTACGATTTCACGCCGCCATACAATTATCTATCGCGAAGCGCGTGGCATTGAAATTGAAGATGCAGGCAGCAGTCATGGCACCAAAATCAATGGCATTGCGGTTCAAGGCCGCCAACCGGTTCGGCCTGGCGATGTGATCGAAGTTGGTCAGACCCATTTACGTTTTGAGGGCTAAAATTTGGAACTAGCACTTGCCTTATTAATTATGTTTGTCGGCTTGGTAAGCGTGGTGGTTTTGCCCATCTTACCAGGCGCAGCCCTAGTTTGGTTGGGGGCGTTGTTATACGCCTCCATGACCGATTTTGTGGTGGTTGGTTGGGGTACGTTGGCAGTTTTAGGTGTGATTGCGCTAATTGCCATGACCAGTGATATTTGGGTGGGAGCCTTGGGTCAACGTCGGGGCGGAGCCTCGATTTGGGCTACCATCTTTAGTATGATTGGTGGTATTATTGGCTTATTCATCCTGAACATTCCAGGCATGTTGATTGGTTCGATCATAGGGGCATTATTGCCAGAATGGCAACGCTGGCGCGATGGTAAATTCGTGCTCGATGTTTCATGGCGCACTATCAAAAATTGGCTCGTAAGCATTGCAATTCAGGTTTCACTTGGGCTAGTGATGGTTACGATCTTTTTGGTGCGCGTGATTACTGGTTAAGCAACCCTAGGCTCAAATCAACGTATAGTCTAACGCTGACAGAATAATGCGTCACAGTTTTGCCGCAACTGGCAAAACCAGTGGCGCATTTTAGAGCGAATCAACGAAGTGGCGAGGGCTGTCAATCCACTTTGAAAGGACATCGACCATGAACATCAAACAGCTACTCATCGGGAAGCCGTTCCCCAGCAGTAGTGCTCATCACGAACGGCTCGACAACATTCGCGGATTGGCAGTCTTTGCATCCGACCCAATTAGCTCCAATGCCTATGCCACCGAAGCAATTATGCGGGTGTTGATTTTGATCAGCGCCGCTGCCTTGAGTTATACCTTACCGATTGCGATCGGGATTGCAGCCTTGGTGCTGTTGGTGGTGCTGAGCTATAACCAAACCATCCACCACTACCCGATGGGTGGTGGCGCATATATGGTCAGTAAGGATAACCTCGGTCGCACAGCTTCATGGTTGGCAGGTGCTTCGATTCTTAGTGATTATGTGCTTACAGTGGCGGTTTCGGTTTCGGCAGGGGTCAAAGCAATTTCGTCGGCCTTTCCGAATGTTGCCTTCTTTCAGGATCATCGGGTCTTAATTGGGATTGGGATTATCCTGTTAATTACCTGGCTCAACTTACGTGGTTTGCGCGAAAGCGGCACGATCTTTGCCATCCCAACCTATGCCTTCGTCATCGGGGTCTTTGTAGTGCTGGCGGTTGGTCTAGCACGCTACTTTGGCATTTTTGGCGAGCCATTGCCACCACGCAGCGTTGCCACCGATGAAGTTGCGCGCTCAGGCCTCGATAATTTTGGCTTTATCTGGCTCGTTTTGCGGGCCTTTGCTGGTGGTTGTACTGCATTAACAGGAATTGAAGCGATTAGCGATGGGGTGCAAGCCTTCAAAACCCCAGCGCCAAAAAATGCGATTATCACGATGCGGGCTATGGCGATTATGGCCATGACATTGTTTATCGGGATTAGCTTTATTGCCACCCATATTCCGATTACTATTTTGCTCGAAGGCGGCGAGAGCGTGCTTTCGCAAATGACCCGCACGATTGTCGGCAGCGGTTTTCTGTATTACTGGGTTCAATTTACCACAATGTTTATTTTGATCCTAGCAGCCAATACCGCCTATGCCGACTTTCCACGGATCGCTGCATTCTTATCGAATGACGGCTTCTTGCCCCGTTGGCTTTCACGCTTAGGCAGTCGCTTGGTCTATAGCTCAGGTGTGATTGCGCTAGCCTTCCTATCATCGGTCTTGCTGGCAGTCTTCGGCGCTGAAGAACATCATCTTTTGCCATTGTATGCAATTGGGGTCTTCCTCTCGTTTACGCTTTCGCAAGCCGGCATGATTGTGATGTGGCGCAAAGTTGCCAAACTTAAGCCCGGCGAGAGCTTGGATACTGGCATCACAACCTTGCACTACGAGCCAAATTACAAGCTCAAACGGATTCCCAGCATTATTGGGGTTGGTTTAACCGCTGTGGTTTTGGTGGTGCTCACGGTTACCAAATTTACCGAAGGTGCCTGGATTATCATCGTAGCCTTGCCATTGATTATGCTGTTGTTCCGTTCAATCAAAAAGCACTATGATCATGTGGCACTCAATTTGAGCCTCGCTGGCCTGCAACCAAGCGATTTGCGTTCACCAGCCGATGTGGCAATTGTGCCAGTTGGTAGCATTCACCGTGGCTCATTGCGGGCAATCAAATATGCCTTGAAGCTAACCGATGATGTGCGGGTAGTACAGGTGGTTGGCAGTGATGAAGAAGAAATCAAAACCCGTAAACGCTGGGAACAGTGGGATGAGGTGTTGGGCAAGGCCAAATTGGTCTTCTTGCACACCGACTACCGCGATTATCTCACGCCATTGGTTGATTATGTCGACCAAGTGAATAGCAAAGAGTTTCCTGGCGATCTGATTACGGTGGTGATTCCAGAGTTTGTGCCCGATTCGACGCTTGCGAAGGCGCTGCACAACCAAACTGCCGTGATGCTGTTGCTGGCATTGCGCAAATACGAAGATGTCGTCGTAATTAGCGTGCCATATCACTTGCATTCGGTGCCGATTGTCGCTGAAGATATTGTGGTCAAGAATCCGGCTGCTTAGCATTCAGCCAAGCGGATGCCAATTTAACGATTAAACTTAGCAACTCTTAATCAAAAAAACGCCTGAACTGCCTGTGCAGTCGGGCGTTTTTTCTTGACAGGCAATGATGGGCAACGTATGATTACCGCCGTCTAAACCGACACCCACCACAAGCTTAGGAAGGTCAGAAGTGATGTATTTTGTGAGTCAAACCAAGCGCCGCCTAACAGCAGGTCTGTTTGGCGCTGTTGCGTTGGTACTTGCCGCCTGTGGCAGCAGTAATCCGCCACTGACGGGAATTGTAACAGATAGCTATACCCAAAAGCCCGTTGCTGGAGTAACCATTCAAGTTGGCGAAGCAAACGCTACCAGTGATGCTGACGGCAAATGGACGATTAATGAATGGGAAAACACCAATTCACTGATCGTTCAAGCCAGCGATTATAGCTCAGCCACACTTAGTTTGGCCGATAAAACCCCAGTCAATGAGCAAACGCCGGTAGAAGTCAATCTGACGATTCGCCCCAATAGCATTAGCGGGGTTGTACTCGATCAATACTCACAACAGCCCGTCGCAGGCGTGACGGTCAAGGCGGGCAGCAGCCAAGCCACCAGCGGCAGCGATGGTCGCTACAAGTTGACCAACGTCGACGAAAAAGCCGAAGTTGTGATTGTGGCAACCGATTATACCAGCGCCACTGCGACGCTGGAAAAGCAAACCAGCTATGATGTTTCGCTGCGCCCAACCAGCCTGACTGGCATTATCAGCGATAAATATAGCCAAAAACCAGTTAGCGGCGCCACGGTGCAAGTTGGCAGTGCCACGGCTCAAAGTGATGCCGAAGGCCGCTACACGGTGCGCAATATCGATTTGGATGCTCAGGTTGTGTTCAGTGCCACCGATTACAGCAGCCAAACCTTGGAATTGCCGCAAGCTGCCTCGTTGGATGTCGTGTTGCGGCCTTCGACGGTGCGTGGTTCAGTCGTTAATAGCACAACTGGTAAGCCGTTGACCAAAGGCACGGTCATCGCCATGGTCAAGCCATTTGCGGGCGCAGACGAAACCTATCCTTACACAGGCACTGCGGTCACCACGACGCGACTCAAGCCCGATGGCACCTATGAACTAGCTGGCGTGCCCGAAAATGCCCAAATTCAGGTGCTCTCGCCTGGCTATCGTAAGGCATGGACGGCACTCAGCGATGGCAAATTCACCGCTGATCTTGAAGCTGAAGAATTTGTTGCCAAAGCGATCTATGTCACCGCTGCAACTGGCTCATCAAAAGCTGCATTAACCGAATTATTTGATCTGGTTGATCAAACCGAAGTTAACGCGATTGTGCTTGATATCAAGCTTGATATTGCTGGCGAAGTTGGCATGGTCGGCTATATTTCGCAAAATCCGATGGTGATTGAAGCCGATACGGCTGTTGATTATTTAGATATGGAATGGATTGTCGCCGAAGCACGCAAACGTGATATCTACATGATTGGCCGGATGGCAGTGATGCGCGATAATAGCTTGGCCGATGCCCACCCGGAATGGGCAGCTCAAAGCCGCGAAACCGGCGGTGTATGGGAAGATGATGGCGGCCTGAAGTGGCTTGATCCATTCAACTCTAACGTCACCGAGTATAATGTGGCCATTGCCAAAGAAATTGCCGATTATGGCTTTGATGAAGTACAATTCGATTATATTCGCTTCCCATCGGATGGCAGCACCAGCAATTTGGTTTTCTCGCAGCCGATTGACCCAGAAAACAACCCTGAAGTGATGTACGAAGCAATTGGCAATGTACTCAAACGCGCCCACGGCGATATCAATGGCGCAGGTGCTTTCTTCTCAATCGACGTGTTTGGCTATGCAACGTGGCGCAACATGTGGGAAATTGGCCAAAGCCTTGAAATTATGGCCGATCATACCGATTATGTCTGTGCAATGGTCTATCCTTCACACTACGATCGCAATGAATTGGGCTTCGATAACGCCGATGCCTATCCATACGAGATCGTCAAAGATAGCATCGAGAAGGGCCAAAAGCGCATGGAAGGCAAATATGCAGTTCAACGGCCTTGGCTGCAAGCCTTTACCGCCACTTGGCTTGATCCGGTGACGAAATATGGGCGGACTGAAATTCGCGCCCAAATGCAAGCAGTCGCTGAGGTCGAAGGCACCTATGGCTGGATTCTCTGGAATGCTGCCAATTACTACGACCCAACCTGGCTTGATTAATTAAAAGTTCTCAATCATCAAACATTAAGGGCTATAGGCTTCGGTTACACATTGCGTAACCGTGCTTATAGCCTATAGTCCTTAATCTTCTGTATCGACGAGGTACCTATGCGCCGTAAGTTTTTCATGGCAGCAGTTGGATTATCGCTGGTGCTCAGCGGAGTGGCTTGGCAGGCGAATGCCCAAACCAACACCGCGAGCAAGGTGCAAACTGCCACCTTTGCCCAAACATCGGTCGCCGATTGGCAAGCTGGCACGCTCGAAGGCTTGTTAGTTACCAACAATAGCGATGGCGAGTTGCGGCTTGAGCAAGCGGCAACGCAGGGTACTTTCACGTCGGTGGCCCATGAGGTTCCTTTTGTTTGGAATGCGGTTTCGGCACATTGGAATTTTGAACTGCCAGTTGGCACCAGCCTAAGCCTTAAACTGCGCACCAGCGCCAATGGCACCGAATGGCGCGAATGGCAAACCCTCAATGTAGCCCAAATTTTGGCCGAAGGCGAGCAATTGCTTGGGCCACTTGGAGTTGAGGCCGATTCACGCTGGTTGCAATATCAAGTTGATTTTGCCAGCAGCAATCAACCAGCTGCGCCTAGCCTGCTAGCCATTGCTTGGCGCTTTATCGATACCAGCAATGGCCCAACATTAACCGACCAGCTTAATCGGGCGCCAGCGGCGTTTGGTGGCACAACCTTCACCCGACCACCGCAAGTGATTAGCCGCAATAGTTGGGGCGCATTGCCTGGGATTCCAAATTTGTTGCCCTCACGACCTCGCCGGATCGAGTTGGTCAGTTTGCCGCTCAATAACCAAGCTGATCCACCAACGATGTTGCGTGCCTTGCAAGCCGCCGCCCAAGCAGAAGGCACTAGTGATCTGCCCTATCAATTTGTGGTCGATCAAGCTGGTAACGTCTATGCTGGGCGCACTGGCTTTCCGGCCAGCAATGGCACAATTCGCCTGGCCTTGCTTGGTGAATTAACCGATGCCGCGCGCACTGGCTTGGGCCAAATTATCGCTTGGATTAGCGAAGCCTATCGTTTGCCCCAAACCCTAACCGTGCTTGGTAGTTTGAATGTTGAGCAAGCTGAATCAATTCGCCGCACGGCCGACCAACTAACCGTGCGCAAGCGTTTGACCTTTGTCGAAAGCAACACCCGCGATTATACCGAGCGGATTATGTTGTTCAATCCGTCAAATCAAATTGCACGCACAATCGTGACATTTTTGCCCGGCCAAACCAACGCTGTGCGGCGCGAATACGAAATTCAGCCCGGTCAACGAGTTAATATCATTGCCAACGAAATTTTTAGCGATACCTTCAATTTGCCAATCGAAGTCAGTTCGAACCAAGCAATTGTTGGCGATCGCACGATGTTGTTTGGCAACGATGCGCTGGGTGAATCGGGGATTAGCCGCTGGAGCCGCACATGGTACTTTGCTGAAGGCGATGGCTCGAACGATCGCATTAGCTTGTTGTCGCTCTATAATCCACAGCCAAGCGAAGTTGTCGCTAACCTGCTGCTGATGCCAACCGATGGCATTACGACCACCCGTCAAGTTTTGCTGCCACCATTTACCCGCACCCAAGTCGATTTGAGCAACAATTATCCCAAGGCATTTGGCTTGCGCATCGCGGCAACTGCGCCGATTGCCGCCGAACGCACGGTCTTAGTTGGCCCAACCAAGGGCGGCGGATTTTTGACCAAAGGCGCGGTTGCGCCATCGAATACGTGGTATTTTGCTGAAGGTGCAACCCTTGATCCGTTTGTAACAACCTTGGCCTTGCTCAATCCTAATCCAGTTTCGGCAGCGATTACCACCACCTTTATGACCGAAGCAGGCTCGACCTTCACCCGCCGCTATCAAGTGCCAGCCTTGGCCCGGCTCGATGTGGATATGCGCGAAATTGTGCCCTCGCCCCAAGGTGTTGGCACGATGCTAACCTCAAGCCAGCCAATTGTGGCCGAACGCACCAGCTACTTTAATGGCGGCAATAGCGCCACCAACAGCATGGGCGCCGCCGAGCCAGATTATGTTTGGCATTTTGCCGAAGGTCGCACCGCCGATCCAGCGACCGAATTCTTATTGGTGCTCAATCCCAATCAACGCCCAGCCCAAGTTAAAGTTACCCTTGGCAAGGAAGACGGCACAACCGAGATCGTCGAATATACCATTCCGCGCACAGGCCGAATTTCGATTCTGCTAGATACAATTGATCCAAATTTGCAATCGCATACGATCAGTGTCGAAGCCAATTTGCCAGTTGTTGCCGAACGCACAATTTTGATCGATAACACCAGCGGTGGCGGCGGCCATAGCGCACTTGGAACGCCCGAGCGTTAAGCAATAGCAAACAACCGGATTGCAATCACAATCCGGTTGTTTATTTTAGAAACAACCATTTATGCCAGAATTACCAGAAGTCGAAACTGTTCGTCGTTCGCTTGAGCAGGAGTTAGTTGGTCGGCGGTTTGTGGCATTACGCAGCCTTGGCTGGCCGAAAATTGTCGCGACCCATAGCCCTGAGCTTTTCGCCGAAGCCATTGCCCAACGCCAAATTCAGCAAGTTTTGCGGCGAGCCAAATATCTGCTGATCGAGCTTGATAACCATGAAACCTTGATTGTGCATCTGCGCATGACGGGCCAAATGTTGGTTGTAGCCGCCGATCAGCCAGTTGATAAGCATACCCATGTGGCGGTTGCGCTCGATAATGGCCGCGAATTACGCTTCCACGACCCGCGCAAATTTGGCCGCTGGAGCTTGGTCGATCGCAGTGGCGTGGCCGAGCTTAATCAGCGTTTAGGGCCAGAACCATTGGGCGATGATTTTACGCTTGCTGATTTTAGCCAGCGTTTGCAACGCAAAGCGACCAAGATCAAGCCAACCTTGCTTGATCAAAGCGTGTTGGCCGGAATTGGCAATATTTATGCTGATGAAGCCTTGTGGTTGGCCAAAATTCACCCATTGCGCCCAGCCAACAGCCTAAATCCCAATGAGATTGCTGTACTATTTGAGGCGATTAAAACCGTCTTGCGCAACTCGATTGAGCATCGAGGCACAACCTTAGTTAATTATCGTGATGCCTATGGCGTGAGCGGCGAAAACCAATATCACCTTGAGGCCTATGGCCGCACTGGCGAGCCATGTCGCCGCTGTGGTGCGCCAATCGAGCGCATTGTGGTCGCGCAACGCTCAACCCATATCTGCCCGGTTTGCCAAGTTTAAAGAACATAAAGCATAGAACATAGGGGTTTGAGCAAATAAGGGTCAGGGGTTAATGTTAACGCAGCGGCGCAGAGCATTAAATTATGTTCTCTGCGCCGCTATGTTAAATTCGGAGTTTCATCCCTCATCCCTCATCCCTGACCTCTGGCCCCTCTAAATCAGCTTGAGGCTTGGCGTGGCATCGAGCGACCAATCGTGTTGCAGGCCTGCTTGATAGCGATAATAGGCGGCAGCGCCGATCATTGCAGCATTATCGGTACACAACCAAATTGGCGGGTAAGCCACTGGAATGGGTTTGGCGGTTGCGCTGAGTCGTTCGCGCAAGGCGATATTTGCCGCTACACCACCAGCCAAAATAATCGTTTTTGCTTTGTATTCACGGGCAGCGGCGACAGTTTTTTGCACCAACACATCGACAGCTGAGTCTTGGAAAGCGGCGGCAAGTTGGGCAGTAAACGCTGGATCAACTTCAGCAAGTTTAACTTTCTCCATGCGTTCACCCAAACGATCATTAACGACATTCAGCACAGCGGTTTTCAAACCACTAAAGCTCCAATCGTAGGTTCCGCGCAACCATGCTCGCGGCAATTTGAGCGCCCCAGGGTTTACGCCACGGGCAACTTTTTCCATTTGCGGGCCACCAGGATAGCCCAAGCCCATAATCCGTGCCACTTTATCGAAGGCCTCGCCGACCGCATCATCGCGGGTTTGCCCCAATAAACGATAATCGCCGTGATCGTTGAGCAACACCAACGCCGTATGCCCGCCAGAAACAATTAAGGCGACACACGGAAATTCGGGTGCTTGATAGGCCAGTTCTTTGGCGGTATGCAACCACGAAGCATAAATATGGCCTTCTAAGTGGTTGACCCCAATAAACGGCAAATTACGCGACCAAGCAATTGCTTTGGCGGTGTTGATGCCAGTTAACAATGCTCCAGCCAGGCCAGGGCCGTAGGTTGTGGCAATTGCGTTGATTGCGCTCCAACCACCAGGCACTTGAGCCAACACCGTATTAATCACGGGAGTAATGGTTAAAATATGCTGGCGTGAGGCCACTTCCGGCACAACGCCGCCATAACGCTGATGAATATCGATCTGCGAAGCAACCGTATTGGCCACAATCTCGCGACCGTCGCGAATGACTGCGGCAGCGGTTTCATCGCACGATGTTTCAATGGCTAAAATCGTAAAACCTGCGGGCAATTGATTTGACATGGATTCCTACGTTCTATTTCACCTAGCTGTCAGTTGCGTTGGATTGACGCTGTGCCGTGGCTATGGCATGATACAAGTGGATAAAAACGACAACACCCCGTTTTTGGGGTGCTGTCGTGCGTTTAGTGCTGTGAAGCGGGTTTCTCAGCGTGACTATCAACAACGACTTGCGTATCATGAGCGTCTTGATTGACTGCATCGTGATGCTCATGACCGTGATCGGCATCATGATGATCGTGATGGCCATGGCCGCCAATGTTATATTCACGCACTTCACTAGCGGCTTTAACCCGCCGATCATATTCACCATCGATGGCATCGCGAAATGCCACAAAAAACTCTTTAATGCCCATTATGGTTCTCCGTTGAATGATCTGCTGTCGCATTATACCAAAAGTGGCAGCAGGGTGTAAGAAAGAATAGTGTTCATGGCAACTGTTGGTTGTTTAATTCTCCACGGCTTTACATCGTGCGCCGATTCAGTGAATCGGGTGCCAAGCCGTTTAGCGCCGCATCATATTCCGTATCGCATGCCCTATTTGCGTGGTCATGGCACCTTGCCCGAAGATTTGCAGGGC
This sequence comes from uncultured Chloroflexia bacterium, assembly GCA_963767035.1. GTDB lineage: Bacteria > Chloroflexota > Chloroflexia > Chloroflexales > Herpetosiphonaceae > Herpetosiphon. The sequence continues at coordinate 1,669,746 of CAVYBW010000001.1, forward strand.
GTAACATGGCACGATTGGTATGCTGATGCCAATGCAGCCTTCCGCGATTTACGCCGCGAGGTCGATAAAGTTATTTTAATTGGGCTTTCGATGGGTGGCTTAGTGGCCAACCATCTGGCTGCCGCCCACCGCGACGAGGTGATTGGGGTGGTCAGCGTGGCCGCTGCCATGCGTTTTCACTATAAACACGCCGATCGGGCACGCTATGTCGCGCCAATGCTGGGCATGTGGGGCGACGAAAACCGCGATATGGGTGCTGGTTGGTACGATAAAGAGACGGGCCGTCAACATGGCAATTATCGGCGCTTTCCAGCGCCAGCTTTTGTCTCGTTATGGCGCTATGCCAAAGTCGTGGAACAACAATTGCCACGAATTACTGCACCAATTTTAATCATTCATTCACATCAAGATCGTACAATACCAACCGCTGCTGCCGAAGCGATTTATCGCCAAGTCGGCTCGACCGAGAAACAATTACTATGGTTCGATAAGAGTGGCCATGAAATGCTTCGCGATGGCGAATCGCCAGCAGTTTTGGATGCTGTCGAACAATTCGTGCTTGCTCAACGTGCCAATTATCAATCATCAACAAACAAGGAGTAGTTAGCTGCATGCCTGCAAAAACCGATACACCTGAGGAATCGACCAACGGGTCAGCCAACGATCTATCGCTCGATGCTGAGCATGTTAGTAGTCAAGCTACCACGCCCTTGCCAACTCGGTCGCGCTCAAGCGCCAAACCTCAAGCTTCCAATGATGCAGCGTTAATGAATGATCTGCTGTTGAATACCCAAACTGCTGCGGCTCGTCCGCGTGCGCGCACTGTGCCACGGGCCGAGCACGAAGGTGCCTATGTGCGTGTGCCCAAGTCGGTCTCAGCGACGGCTGGTACTGGCAGTCGCCCAACCTCGCGCCCCTTGCCAGCCAAACAAACACCAATCAAAACCACTTCGCGTGGCGCTGGCTGTGGCATGATTGCACTCGGCATTTTGCTAGCAGTTGTGCTAGTTGGCGGTGGCATAGGGCTTTGGGGTTATTTTAAATTCAAAGGCGCGACCAGCGATATGTTGGTTGCGATTCCAACCCAAGAGCCAAATCTGGTTGAGAATCCAAACAATTCGCAACCAAACAAACCACTTGCTACCCCCGATATCGTCAAAGATCCCTTTAATTTATTGTTGATTGGGGTCGATTTACGCGAAAATGATACCGAAGCCCGCACCGATACCATCATCGTGCTGCATGTTGATCCAACCCAAAAATGGGCCAGCATGGTTTCGATTCCACGTGATAGTTGTGCCGAAATTCCAGGCTACGACACGCCTGGTACATGCTCACAACGCATCAACGCAGCCTATGAGTTGGGCTATAAAAAAGGCGTTGCACAAAAGATGACCAATCCATCCATTGAAGGCATGAAATTAACCCGCGATACCGTCGCCAATATGCTCAATATGAACATTGATTATGTTGCCCAAGTTGATTTCAAGGGCTTTCGCAAAATTGTTGATGCAGTTGGTGGCATCACAATCAATGTGCAACGCCCGCTCTGGGATGCTTCATACCCAACCGATGACGACGATTATGGAATTATTCGGCTGTTTATTCCGGCTGGGTTGCAGCACATGGATGGCACTACTGCGCTACGCTATGCCCGCTCACGCCATCAAGATGCCGATTATGGCCGCTCACGTCGTCAACAAGATGTGATTCGAGCGTTTGTGCAAACCCTCAAAGATAAAGGCTTATTTGATCAAATTGATTCGTTGAATAGCCTGACCGAGCAACTCAAAGGCTCGTTCTACACCGACTTGCCAATTACTGATCTTGGCAATTTACGCGCCTTGGCAGGGCTTGGCACCGACATCGCCAATGGCCGGATTAAGAGCGTCAAATGGGATACCAGCGCGGTAGCAGGCTATATTGATGAAGCTCAGTATGTGCCAATTTGGGAGCAATCGAGCATCGACGCTACGGTTAATGAATTGTTGACCAGCCCAATTCCCAACACCAGCAGCCCTGTTGATGGGAGCTCAAACACGCCCTCGGACGATAATCTGAGCATCGAAGTGATCAACGGAGCACAAATTAGTGGTTTGGCCGGCGATGTTGCAACCCATCTGGAAAACCGCGAGTATCAATTGATCAATCCTTCAACTGCCTCAACTATCTACGACACGACCAAAATTATTGATTTTGGTAACCATAAAGCACTACGTGAGCAACTTGCGGCTGAGTTGGGGATTAACAGCCGCAATATCATTGTGGTCAGCAAAACCAGCCCCGCACCTGAACAACCCAAGGGCGATGCAGCCTTAGTGTTATTACTAGGCCGCGATTATGATGAGGCTTGGCGAACACCCTAAAAATGTTGATATATGCCCCTCTCGCCTAAGCTGAGAGGGGCATTCGCTATCCATCAATTGGCTTAGATTGGCTACTCCGCGCCGAAGGTCAGTTGAATGCGCACAATCTCAGGGTATGTGCCAATCCGAATTGGTGGCCCCCACGTTCCAAAGCCCGATGAGACAATGACATTGGTCGAATCCGTCTTAACGCACCCCAATGCTCTGCATAAACCCAATTGGTAACCAAGTTGAATGGAAACATCTGCCCTGCATGGGTATGTCCCGAAACTTGCAGCTCAGCGCCAACCGCAACTGTATCGCTAAACCGATTGGGATTATGATCCATCACTATGAGCGGTAACGAGCGGTCGGCATTGGCAAGAATCTCGGCTAATGGCAGACCTTCGCCTGCTGCCCGTGGAGGTGAGGGATCGTCGCGCCCGGCCAGCACAAAACTATTATCAACCACAGCCCACTCATCAAGCAGCAACTGAATACCTGCTTGGGCCAATTGAGTCCGAAATAGCGGCAGTTCTGGGTCGCGAACATCATGATCGCCCATAATTGCATAGGTGCCAATCCGCGCTTGCAGTTTGCTTAGTTCGTTCGCCATTGCTTCATCCAAAAATGGCTGAAAATCGTCATCAATCAAATCGCCAGCGATCAAAATAAGATCTGGTTGGAGTTGATTAACCATCGTAACCAGCGCTTGAATCCGGCCAGTGCCATTGATAACGCCAAGGTGCGTGTCGGAAACCAAAACAATCGATAACTCACGATAGGTAGCTGCTGGTTTGGCAACGCTAATCGAATACTCAGTAACCAGCGGGGTTCGGGCGCGCCATGTTCCATAAACCAGCGCTATGAGGATGATCAGGCTGATGGCTGTCCCAGTACCACGAATGGCTGAACGCGAGGCCAGTTTTCGGCCAGTTTTGCGCCGAATTAGCCGAATCAGGTCAAGCAGCCCGAGCAGCAGCCCAGCATACACGAAGATCGCCCACCAATAGCCACCGATGTAGGCTAAGATTGTAGTTATGCCCAATGGTAGCAGGCCTGCGGCAAAGCGCGATAGAAAGTAGCTACTGGCGAAAAATCCAAAGACGACCCAATACGCCCAATAACTCCAGCGCGGCATTGAGCGTAGAAACATGGCTCTGGAGCCACTGCCATGTTCGAATACCGATATAGCAGTTAATACCGCCATAGAGCAGCAAAAAGAGGATGATCACTACAATGTTCATTCAAGCACTTTCTCGCTAAGTACCATAGTCAAAAGGAGTAACAGCCATTAACCGGTTGAGACCCCGATTAACTATACCCCCGAAATCAGCGCGAAGTGCTTGTGTTGATCAGGCCATGATGCCACAACCAAACCGCGATGGTGCTATAATAAGCTGATTGTATCGGCAATCGGACAACTGAAGGATGACGCAGCGTTGTGCGTCGGATGGCTCACTGCATGCTGCGGTGAGCTTTTCATATATCCCAAGGAGGATAACCCCATGCCAATTGATTGGAGTGCTAAGTTCGCGTTTGAAGGGCTGACCTATGATGATGTGCTGTTAATTCCAGCCTACTCGGATGTCTTGCCTTCGCAAATCGACGTTAGCACCTGGCTAACCCGCGAGATTCGTTTGCATATTCCAATTGTCTCATCTGCGATGGATACGGTCACGGAAGATCGCATGGCAATTGCGCTCGCTCGCGAAGGTGGCCTTGGCATTATTCACAAAAATATGGCTCCTGCCCAACAAGCGGATTTGGTGCGGCGGGTCAAGCGCTCAGAAAGTGGCATGATCACCGATCCCATTACCTTGCGCCCCGAACAAACCATCGGCGAAGCATGGGAACTCATGAGCGATTACCATATTTCAGGGGTGCCGATTACCAGTGCTGCTGGCGAATTAGTCGGGATACTGACCAACCGCGATTTGCGCTTTGAAACCGACCCAATGCGCAAGATCAGCGAATTGATGACCAGCGAAGAACTTGTGACTGTGCCAGTTGGCACGACCCTTGAACAAGCCAAACAAGCCTTGCATCAACATCGGATCGAAAAGGTGCTCGTGGTTGATGAACATGGCAAACTCAATGGCTTGATCACGGTCAAAGATATTCAAAAACAAATCGAACATCCCAACGCCACCAAAGATGCCTTTGGCCGCTTGCGAGTTGGCGCTGCTGTTGGCGCATCGCCCAGCGAGCTAGAGCGCGTGAACTTGTTGGTTGAGGCTGGAGTTGATGTGATTGCGGTCGATACGGCTCACGGTCATTCCAAAGCAGTGCTCGATGCAATTGCCCGCATCAAACACCAATACCCCGAACTGCAAATCATTGGCGGGAATGTAAGCACCGGTGAAGGCGCACGCGCGCTGATCGAACACGGTGCTGATGCGATTAAGGTTGGCCAGGGCCGGTTCAATTTGTACCACTCGGGTGGTATCTGGTGCGGGGATGGCTCAAGTTACCGCAGTAATGGAGTGTGTCAAAGCTGCTGAAGAAGCAGGCGTGCCAATCATCGCCGATGGTGGGATCAAATATAGCGGTGATGTTGCCAAAGCACTCGCGGCTGGAGCACACACGGTTATGCTCGGCGGCTTATTGGCTGGTACCGACGAATCACCAGGCGAGATGATTCTGTACCAAGGCCGCTCATTCAAATCGTATCGTGGCATGGGTTCGATTGGCGCGATGCAGCAAGGCAGTAGCGATCGCTATTTCCAAAGCAATCAGCCAGCCCGCAAACTGGTTGCCGAAGGGATTGAAGGCATGGTTCCTTACAAAGGCGCGCTTGCCGATACGGTTTATCAATTGGTTGGTGGTTTGCGCTCAGGCATGGGCTATGTTGGCGCGCATAACGTTGATGAACTGCGCAAGAATGCGCGCTTCTCGCGGATTTCGCCAGCAGGTTTGGCCGAAAGTCACCCGCACGATGTGACAATTACCAACGAAGCACCCAACTACGAACGCCGCGGCTAGATTGTAAAGCAGCCCTGCTTCCAGTTTCAAGGAAGCAGGGCTGCGATTTTAGCCAACCTCAGCGCTATCACCTGTTACAGCGGCCAAGGTTTCTTTGAGATGATGACCTTCGTGCCAGATACAGCCTCCAGTTTGGGCAACTGGTGAAGCGGCATCGCCACCCCAAGGGGCAACCATCGGTGCTGCGATTTGTTCAGGCGTAAGGCTTGCCAGCGTAGCTTTGATTTGCTGGCGCACATTAGCCCATTGCTCAAGCGCTTGTTCGTAGCTCAGCTGCTTGCGTTCGCCAACCGTGCGGCCATTGAACGCATTGAGCGCTGCTTCGCCTTCTTCGTTTTCTACGGCTGGCATTTCGGTCAGATAGCCTTGGCCAGCTTGATGCGACTGCAAACCCTTCAGAAACTCTTCTTCCCAAATCGTCAGATGACTGATGATATTGGTAACCGTCCAAGGGCCATCAGCATACACCAAGGCATTTGGGTCAAGCGCGCCAAATTTGGCTTGATTCGCAGCACGATCAGCATCCAAAGCAGCGATCATGGACTCAACAGTAGCGTTTTGCATAGACTACACACTCCCATAACAGAACTTAAGTGCTATTATACAAAGTTGAGCACTGAATTCAAGCCCAATTTTGGCGGAGTTTAGGCTATTTACCCTGCCATTTCGCCGCGCGTTTTTCCAAGAATGCGCTGGTACCTTCTTTAACATCTTCGGTCACGCAAAGTTGTCCAAAGATGCCATTTTCGTAGGCAATTGCATCGCGCAGGCTCATTTCAGCGCCACGATTAATCAAGCGTTTGGCGTGCGCCGTTGCTAATGGCGCATTCTTGGCAACTTTGGCAGCCAACTTGTGGGCTTCATCGAGTAATTCTGCCGCAGGCACGATTTTTTCAATCAAACCAAGCCGTTGGGCTTCGCTGGCAGGAATACGATCGCCGGTCAAGACGAGATATTTAGCGACACCAGTGCCAGCCAAACGCTGAACGCGCAACGCGCCGCCCCAGCCAGGCACCAGGCCTAAACCAACCTCGGGTAAGCCAACTTGGGCTTGCTCGCTGGCGATCCGAATATCGCAGCCCAAGGCCAGCTCAAAACCGCCGCCAAGCGCAAAACCGTTGATCGCGGCAATCGTCACTTGGGGCAATTCGCCAAGTTTCCACAAGACATCGTGCAAAGCTTCGGACATTTGGCTGCCTTGGAGCGAGCTTTCGATGCTATTGACTTCGCTAATATCTGCGCCAGCCACAAAGGCTTTCTCGCCAGCACCGGTAATAATCAAGGCTCGTACAGCCGTATTTTTGGCCAATTGCTCGACCGCTTGGCCCAATTCGCGAATCGTTGCACTATTCAAGGCATTCAAGGCCTTAGGCCGATTGACCGTAATAACCGCAACCTGGTCGTTAATCTCAAACACAATATTTTCAAATGACATAGAACCCCCTGTCTGCAAGGATGAAAGATGAGGGATGAAGGATGAAGTTTGGATCAAACATTAATAGAATATTGCTCATCTCGCACAATTTATTAGTTGAAAAGGTGAAGAATCCAGTGAAAGATCAAACAAATTCACATAAATGAAGGATTTCATCACTTAATTCATCCCTCATAATTCATCCTTCATACGGATAAAAGCCTTGGCCCGATTTGCGCCCGAAGTGGCCTGCCAGCATCATGCGGCGCAACAATGGTGGCGGGGCAAACCGCGGCTCACGAAATTCATCAAACATAATATTGGCAATCGAGTAGACCGTATCAATGCCCACAAAATCGAGCAAGGTTAATGGCCCCATCGGATGCCCACAGCCAAGCTTCATGCCTTCGTCGATATCTTCGCGGGTAGCAACGCCGCTTTCGAGCAGACGCACTGCATCGAGCAAAAATGGCACAAGCAAACGATTGACAATAAATCCGGTGGTATCGCTGGTATTAATTGGGGTTTTGCCCAAGGCCCGGGTAAATTCGTGCAATGCGGCAATTGTTTCATCAGAGGTTGTTAGCGCGCGTACAATCTCGACCAATTTCATCACTGGCACGGGATTGAAGAAGTGCAAGCCCGCAAAGCGATCAGGGCGCTTGGTAACCGCCGCCATTTCCATAATGGTCAGCGACGACGTATTGGAGACAAAAATCGTGCTCGGGGGGCACAATTGATCAAGTGCAGTAAAGACTTCGCGTTTGGCTGGCAACTGCTCAACAATCGCCTCAATAATCAAATCACAATCAGCCAAATCGTCGAAACTGGTGGTGCCAGACAAACGAGCAAGGGTTGCATCGTGGTCGGCGGTACTTAACTTCCCTTTGCTGACATCCTTGGCCAAAATTGCGTTGATGCGATCCAAGCCTTTATCCAACACAGCTTGGTTAACTTCTCGCACAACCGTCATGAAGCCTGCTTGGGCGGCAACTTGGGCAATGCCCGCGCCCATCAAGCCACAGCCAAGTACCCCGACTTTTGTGATCGCCATCGATCATCTCCTTGTGCTACAACAAGCAATCTATTGGCGTTATTATAGCCGACTTAGGATGCAGTGCGTCACAGAAAATCAGCAGGCAAAAATCAGGAAGCTGAGGGATGAAGGCTATCGGCGATATATCGGTTTCTAGCCAGTAAAAGCGTAGCCCATCAAATAGCTATCTGATGGGCTACCGACATTAGTTGAGGCTAATTGGTTGCGGCTGATCTTTGGTGTCCTCAGGTTCTTTCGTTGGCGAAGGCGCTGGCGGCTCCTTAGTCGGCGGAACCGAGGTTGCCGGCTGGGTAGTTGGCACTTCGGTTGGCTTAATATCGCCAGGATCTTTAGTTGGCACTGGCACTGGCACAGGTGGCTGGCGAATAATAATTGATGTTGGCGTTGGCAGCTCAATGCTTGGAATTTCGGTCGGTAATGGTACCTCAGTTGGAGTCATTGTTGGCACCGGCAATTCTGTTGGCAGCTCCGTTGGCAATTGGGTAGCGGTTGGCAACGCCGTTGGCACAACTGTCGCTGTGGCAATCGGCTTAATCACAGGTGGCGATGGAATCCGCGTCGGCTTAGCCGTTGGTACTGGTGTATTGGTCGAGGTTGGCAACACCACCTCAGTTGGCTCCTGAGTCGGTGTTTGCGGCTTGGGCGGCACCCTAGGGTTAGAAATATTTGGCACACCAGTGATATCAGGTGCTACCGCTGGTTGATAGACTGCCGTTGGCTCAGCGGTAGCTCTGAATTGTTGGGTTGGGCTAGCCGTTACGCTCACATCTACCCGCTGACGGCTTTGATCAAGCGTCGCAATCAGATCATGGTGTTTGAGATTATCGGTGGCATTTGCGACCGGAATTATGGCAATTGTGGTTTGAAGTTGCTGATTGACTCGACTCAACTTGTTCCGGCGTGGATCGTTGGTATGGGTTGGTGCGAGCGCCAACTCGATTGATTGGGTTTCAGTCACAACTTCATCAAGCAAGGCATTTGGCACTGGCTTATTCAAAGCCACCAAATTCGCAATCTCGCGCTGGCGCTCGTTCACAAGATCGATCCGTGCTGCTAATTGCTGATCGCTGGGCGTAAACACAAGGCTAACCGATTCGCTCCAGCGTTTGATCCCATACAGGTTATCGCCTGGCAGCGCACTCGCTGAGGCCGATAACACCATATTCCCACTCAAGCAGACCAACACCAAAATGGTGGCAGTTGCCCAAACCCAGCGTTGGGTTAACCATCGTTGGCGTGGTTTGCGTTTTGGAGTCGCTTGCGCCCGATACTGTTGGGCGAGGGCCAGAAAATCGGCTTGGGCTTGCGTAGCCCGCGCCGGCATGCTTCGCCCATTAAGCCCTTGGAGCTTGATTAATGGATTAATTAATTGTTGGATAGCCTCAGCATGGTGAGGATATTGCTGGCAGAGCGATTCCAGACTGGCCCCATTTTGCCAAGCATCAATCACCATGTGGCTCAAATTATCGTTCATTAGTCCCCCACTGGTCGAAGTAATCGACCCAGCGCGTTAAGTGCCCGATGCTGTAATGCTTTGATAGCACCTTCGCTACGACCAGTGATTTGCGCAACATCACGAATACTCCGATCTTGCAAAAATCGCAGTATGATCACTTCAGCTTGCTCATCAGTGAGTTGCTGCAACGCCGCATAGAGTTCAGCATGATCCAACGATGCTAACGATTGTTGATCCGGCCCATCGGCCGGATCAACCACACTATCAACTAAGGTTTCTTGTTTGCGTCGCCCTTGGCGCCGTAAATGGTCAACAACCCGATCATGGGCAATCCGATATAACCATGAGGCGATGCTCCACCCTTGATAGTTGAATGAAGCAAGACCTTCGAGCATTTTTATAAACACATCGGCGCGAATATCTTCAGCGGTTTCGCGGTCGCCGATGCGATAGTAAATATAACGAAACAACGCCGGCGAATATGCTTCATAAAGATGTTGCAACACTGCATGATCATAGGCTTTGGCGCGTTCGATAATTTCTTGATCGCTGAGAGACTCGAACAAAACGAGCGTCCCCTTTCAATCTATACCGTCTGAAGAGTCAATTCGTTACGGTTGAATTGTTACCGTTTTTGACCATTCATCCCCATGGTACAATAGCTTGCGTCTCAGCGTGAAGGCACCGCTTGTCAATGGTGACAACTTCTGCCAAGAGGCTACCTCAACTGTCATTCATGGAGATCACAAAGGAGTGTTCATGGCATCGTCAGTGGCCTTACCAGCGTTTCAATCTACTGCCCGCTTATATCGTTGGTTGATTCAACCAGGTGCTGTTGTTGCAGCAGGCCAGATTGTGGCATTGGTTGTTGATGCTCACGCTGAATGGGCGATTCCAGCCCAGCAAGCTGGAACGATTGCGGCGTTATTGGTAAATGAGGGAGCCAGCCTCGATGCAACCACTCCATTATTACAATTTGTTGAAATGGTGTCAAAACGCCAACTTGCTGTCACGCCCTTGGCCCGCAGTATTGCCGAGCGGCATAAGCTCGATTTAAGCACGATCAAAGGCACATTGGCCGATGGCAGGGTGGGCAAACGCGATATTTTAGCCCAGTTGCCTGATTCAGATTCAACGCTGGCCAGCCCCACCGAACAGCTCGCTGCACCAGCTGATGGTTTTTGCGTGGCCGAACAAATGGGCAATGCTTTTGCCCAGTCACAAGCGGTGATCGTTGTTCCTGCACCCAAAAGCTCGCCCAGCAACCCAGCAAGTCAACAATCAATCCAGCAACCAAGCTCAATTAAGGCTTGGACACCTGAACAACAGTATGAAATTCAACTGCGCCAACTGGCCGCAGCCACTATTCCCCAAGCCTATTGCTCACGTTCAATCGCCTTGGATCGCTTTGCCCAATCCGAGCTAACCGTCCAACTGCTATTGGCGACGATTCAGGTCTTGCAGCGCCATCCATTCTTACGCAGCGTTTGGGTTGATGGCGATCGCTTAGAACGCTCAAGCCTGCATATCCACGTTGTGCATCCAGCGGGCAGTTGTAGCATTCCGTTTGCGGCGGATCTGAATCTACGCGGCTTGCAACGAGCATTAATCAGCAATTCAGCCGAACATGCCTGTGTGTTTAGTTTCATCCAGAGTGAGGTGAATGTGTGGAGCGCTGCGCCGATCAGCTATGGCCAATCGGCGAGCTTACACATTGGGGGCATCCGCAAGGTTTTGGTTGGCGAGGCCTTGCAAATTAGCCAACAAGCCATCGCAACCCTCAGTTATGATACACGTTTGATCAGTGAGTATGCTGCCGAGGCATTTTTAACCGATCTTGCCAAACTGCTTGCTTAATTCAAACCACGCCCTAGCGATTGACTAGGGCGTGAGCTGTTGTACAGCAATTGCATCGGCCCATGTGATTGTGCCAGGCATAGCGCTCAAGCCGATGCGGCCAATTTGGCCTGGCTCAAACCAAAAATCGCCTAAACTAAGCCAACTACCAGCATGCTTAGCTTGTTCAACCACAATTTCGCTCATGCCATCGCTGTGAGCCACCCGATAATGAGCAGTGCCAGCATTGGTCGCAGTGTTGGGAATAAAAACCAATACCCGATAACGGCCAGCTTGGGCGATCCACGGTCGCCATAGGCTTTGACCACCACGCATTGTCCAATGTGATCCATTGAAATTCCCTGCTGAATCTGCTTGCCAGCCACTGCCATAGCGGGTAGTCGTGGCTGCGTCGCTATCATCGGCGATACTGCTCATGGCTGGCTGATTGCAACTATCGACTTGATCGAGCCACAACCAACGACTACTACTGCCAGCTTGATGCAAGGCCCATGGATCGGGCACGTTGCTGCACCAGCCAGCTGGATCAACATCGCGACCCAAACGTTGAATGCTCAAGTGCAAATGATTATTAACACTACAGCCAGTCTGGCCGATTAACCCAAGCAAGGCTGATTGATCAAGCTTGGTTCCGGCTTGCACGTCGACCCGCTCTAAATGCCAGTATGAGCTACGATAGCCGTTAGCATGTTGCAACACAACCACGCCTGCGGGCGTTGCACAACCACTATCAACCCAGCCAGCAAACAGCACAGTGCCAGCAGCCACCGCCAAAATCGGGCTATTCGCAGGCAATTCATAATCCCAGCCATTATGCCCATCGTAGCCCAACTCAAAACTCAAGCCATTGCCAAGCATCGTACCATCGGCCTCAATTAATGGATAATGATGGTCAAATTGGGCAATTGGATGATTCGCAGCACGAAACGGCGTGTACATAAATGGCTGATCGGAGACCGAATTGTAGATTGGCTGGCGGGGATCGCCCATAATTGCCGTGACTTGAGCAACCCACCCAGCATTTCCCGCTCCGATCAAGCCTTCTAGTTGGCTTTGGGTATGCGTTTTGGCCAACAGCCGCAACAAACTAGCATTCGTCACATCCAATGGCTGTGCAGTTGTCCACCAACGACCATCGTTAAGTTGAAAGGTATTGGTCAACGGTTGGCTCAAGCCTTCGCGAAGCTTGAGGCTGACCCACGTCACTTGTTGCGGAAAGCCGGTATCGGGGCCACCAAAGGCCTGTTCATAGGCAGTAGTGCTGGTCAAATCGTGATTGATCGTTAGCAAACTCAGCAATACCAATGGGTTAATATTCCAGCGCAAGGCTTGCCCAGTGATGATATTGGCTGCATCTTGCTGCATGCCATTGCCAACAGCAAAGGTTTGCTCGGCAAGCGCTGGGTGATATTTGGCCAGCAAATTTGCGATCGTCTGAGCATCGGCATAACGGGCATCTTGCAAACGCACCGGATCGATTAATAGCGGCAACTGGCGTTGCTCAGCAGCACTACCAATCCCCGCGCCATTGGGCAATGTTGGGGCGAGCGGCGCTTGATCAGGCTGCGTTTGGCTGGTTGGTTGGCCACTGGTTTGCGCACCAAATACCGCTGGCAATAGAAATGGCACTGGTAGCAACAGACATAAATCAAGCAACAACAGCAACACCAACGGCTTGGGCAGGCCACGATCAAAACGCCATGCGCGCTGCAATGATCGATTGGGGATGAGCGGATGGCGAGCCATAGACCAAACTCCTGCATACAACAACTGCTCATAGCCTAGCGTGACGCGCTGCGAAATGCTATCCACGCAGATTACCAACTGATGTCAGCCGCAATAACAGAGAGCATACAACATAGAACAGAGAAGTAAGGAATCGGGTGAAGGAGGAAAGTTAACCGCGAAGAACATGAAGATGGAGGTTGGGAAGATCCTCACCCCCCAACCCCTCGCTCGCTGGGCGAGAGAAGGGGTTGGGGGGTGAGGGCACACTAGAAAGTTTAATATTGGCGAGCCACAAATGGCAACAATACGCTGTAGCTTTCGGCACGTTGGCTCAAATTAAACACCAGTGGTGTGCTCACACCGCGCGCTGTGACAACAACTTGATAGTTACCAGCCACAGCATTGGCATTGACCGTAACGCTTTGTTGGCCATTGCTGGTAGTGGTAGTGGTAAGGCTAGCGGGGTTCAGGCTGGCTCCAGTATTTGGTGCGGTTAGGCGAATCAAACCACCAGCGCCAACTGGCTCCTCAGCAGCATTAGCACTAACGCTAAATACCAAAGGCGCTGCAAATGGCGTGTTCAGCAGCGTTGTTTGTTGGTCACCGCTGATAAGAGTTAAGCGAAACCCACGTGATTCAAAGGCTCCAATATCACAGCTTGCACCACGGGCAATTCCACGTTGATCGTTTGCTGGGCATTGGGCCGAGTCCGCAGCATCGATTGCTGGGCTACCAGGTAAAAGGGCATAGCTGGCAGTCGTGCCACCATAATTAGCCAACGGGGCCAGCAAAGCAGCGGTATTACTAATTGTATTGGTGGTCGAGCCGCTTAAACTCGCCGCACTCAACTCGCCAATCAAATTATAATCGGCTGAAACGAAGCTCCCAGCCAAATCGTTGGCGACACCATTTTTGCGGTTATTGCTAATCAGCGAATTAGCAATCGTCACGGTGCCAGCAAGCCGCCGAATTCCAGCGCCATTCAATCCAATCGTTTGATTATCGGCAATTGTGCTGTTGCTGATGGTGAGCGTGCCATCGTAGTGCATAATTGCCCCGCCGCCGGCATCGCTGCCGCCATTGGCTTGGTTGGCGCTGAGCGTAACATTGATTAATGTGGTACGGCTGGTGCTGGCTTCTAATTGCAGCGCCCCACCAGAGCCAAGCCCTTGCACCCCATCAACCGTGTTGCCCACCAACAAACTTTGGGTAATCGTCAGCACGCCATTGCTATTGATCGCGCCGCCGCTGCTGGTTGCCTGATTGGCCTGCATCAACACATTCTGCATCGTTGCGGTTGCGCCAGTATTGCGCAAGCCGCCGCCAATTGAGGCCGTATTGCTCAGAATTTTCGTATCGACCAGTTCAAGCGTACCGCCTAAGGCATTAAGCAAACCTCCGCCAGCAGTCGAAGCAGCATTCGAGCGAATAATACAATTCTCGCTGTGAAGCGTGCCACCGTTGGCAACCATAATGCCTGCGCCACGCGCCGCCGTATTCGCCTCAATCACACAATCGCTTAAGCTGGCCCAACCAGTGTTATACAGGCCGCCGCCACCCTGCCCATTGACAGTCGCAGTTGAATGATTATTGGCCAACGTTACTGCTTCAAGCCACAGCTGGCCTTGATTGTGAATTGCGCCACCGCTGGTTGCCGTGCCATCAACAATCGTCAAGTTGCTCATGGTAACGCTGGCCGTGCTGGTGATTAAAAATGGTTGGATATCGGCAGTCGTGTTTTGGTCGCTATCACCGCTAATAATCACATTATGTTCAGCAGCATTGATCGTTAAACTGCGTTCTAAGCTCAATGGGCTGGCTAAATAAATCGTCAGATCAGTTGCAAAATTGATGATCCCATCGTCGCACAAGCCCTCAATTGCTTGGCGCAACGAGCCGGGGCCAGCATCAGCGTCACTGGTTACGATGGCATTGTTGCTGACACAATTAGCTAAATGAAAGCTCAATTGATTGGCCACGCCGCGAGCTGATGCTTGCACAATATACTCGCCATCGATGGCATTGGCATTGAGGGTTGCACTAACCAAACCAGTCGAATCAATCAGGCTGGTCGTTTGGGTTGGGCTGGCACTAGCGCCGTTCAATGGGGCATAGAAGCTGATGCCGCCAGTACCAATTGGCTCCTCAGCAACATTGGCTTGCACTTGCACCGTCAATGGCTGGGCAAATGGCTGATTGATGATCGTTGCTTGCTGATCGCCGCTCACCAGCGCCATACTAAACCCTTGCGATTCAAACGCGCCAATATCGCAAGCAGCGCCGCGCGCAACCCCACGTTGATCAAAGCCCGCAACCGGATTGCTGGTGCAGGCGCTGCTATTGCCAGCATTAATCGCCGGACTACCAGGCAAGAGCGCGACGCTTGAAAGTGGACCGCCATAATAGCCAACCGTGCTGACATAAGCCTCGCCGCTCGCCGCCGCCGGACAACTGCCATCGCCAACAAAATTACTGGTATTGGTGGCAAATGTAGTGACCGTGCAATCGCCACCAGTATTATCACTGATCAAGGTATTGACCACATGCAACTGGCCCTGACTGCGTAAACCGCCACTGGTTGGCGAATTGTTGTAAACAATTGTATTATTGGTTAAGCGGGCAACGGTTGAGCCACCAAAAATATAGACCCCACCGCCGCGTGTTGTCGCCTGATTATGGGCAATCGTGTTGTTGGCAAGCACTAACGTCCCACCAAGCGTATCAATCCCACCACCCTCAAACGCTACATTACCCATAATAGTGCTATTGGTAATGCTGAGCGTGCCATTGTTTAACTCAAAGCCACCACCAAAATTAGCAGTATTACTCAGAATCGTGCTATAGCTGACGCTGATCCGATTATCACTGCCATTGTTAAACATTGCGCCACCGAAGAAAGACTGATTATCAGCCAATAAGCTGTGAGTCACGGTTAAACTGCCGTTATTGTAAATTCCAGCGCCGCGAGAACTTGTGCCAATGCCTTGGTTGGCTTGAAGCACGCTCGAATCAAGCAGCAAATCGGTTTCGTTGAAAATCCCTGCGCCTTGGTTGGCCGAACCATTAATCAGTTGTAGGCCTCTGATTGTGGCAGGTTTGGTAGCATTAACATAGAGAATGCCGTTGGTGTGGAGTGCGCCATCGATCGTAATCACCTTATTCTCAGCATCAAGCGTAAAACCTTTGCGAATTTCAAGCCGACTGGTTGGCGAAATCAGCATGTTTTGAGCGAAAGTAACGCTACCAGCAGTGCAGGTTTGGTTCAAGGCTTCGCGCAACGAGCCAACTCCGCTATCGCGATTAGTGTTGACCACGCTCGTCGCAAAACAATTACTGAGGCTGAATGCGACTGGGGTAGCCACGCCATTCAAGCTTGCAGTAACGCTATAACTGCCACTGATGGCATTGGCAATTGGCAAAATACTGGCTTGCGCATTGCTCGCCAAGGTTGCGGTGAGATTGGTAGTATTCAGGCTTGCGCCGCTAGCAGGAGCAGTAAACCGCACGCGACCACCAGCACCAACTGGCTCGCTAGGATTATTGGCAACTGCTTGGACACGCAAGGCCAAAGGCAAAGCACTAGCTAAATCCGCCACCTGCTGATTGCCAGCCAGAATGTTTAAATAAAACCCTTGTGATTCAAACGCCCCAAGATCACAGCCCAAACCTTGGGGTCGTGCAATCCCACGTTGATCGTTTGCAGCGCATACACTAGCATTACCAGCATCGATCGCGATACTTCCAGGCAACAAGCCCAGCGTTTTGGTTGCGCCACCATAATTAGCCAATGGCGCGAGCAATGGGTCGCCTTTGAGGCTGGCAGCACATGAACCATCTTCAATTAAGCTATTGGTATTAATTGTAAAATTACCAGAACAGTTTGGCCCGCTGCGGCTATTGGCCAAAATGCTATTGTAACTATTTAATGTGCTAAATTGGCTGCGCACATCGGCCCCATTGGTAGCGCTATTATTTGAGAAGGTGGTGTGCACAAGATTGGCCGTCGCATTAAAGATCGCCAAACCACCGCCATTGGTCGCCGTGTTCCCAACAATCGTGCTATTCAACAGCGTAGCAGTATTGCCCTCAGTCCAAATTGCGCCGCCATTGATCCCAGCAGTATTGGAAAGAAAGGTCGTTTGCTGAATATTAATCAGACCTGTGTCAGCAAAGATTGCGCCACCTGAAGCTGCTGCATTATTGTTACTCAACACACTATTGCGAATGGTCAAATTGCCAAAATTCCGAATGGCACCGCCATCAGTTGCCGTACCATTTTCAAGCGTCAGGTGGGTCAGGGTAATGTTGGTGGTCATATTAATATCAATAATTCGCAGATTGCGCGAGCCATCATTATTACTATCGCCACTTAAAACAATTGAGCGTCCTGTGCCATCAATTGTCAGGTGTTTACCAAGCTGTAAGGTAGTATTGAGATAAATTTGATAATTATTGGCAAAGTTAATCGTTCCAGCAACACAAACATCAAAAATCGCCTGCCGCAAAGAGCCAGCCCCAGTATCATTGGCATTGCTCACAGTAACCGTCGGCGTACAAAACGGCGTGTTAGGGCTGATTTGCGCCAGTGCTTGCTTGGCCGAGCCGCTGCCAATCAAACCAAACCAAAGCACCCCGATGAGCACGATACTTGATACTTGGATTAGCTTACGACCAACGCCAGCGATCTGCCGAGGAAAACGATAGCCCATAACACACCTCATGCACAGCGTAAATCTTGCCCAAAACCATCAGTTAACGGCTTGAAATGCAGCTTCAATTTAAAGGGATTTGCAACTAATGAGCAGTGGCTAGCAACTATCTTACGCTGATTGAGGCGATTAAGCTAGATTAAGTTAAACAACAGGCGGCTTGGTATACCCCATATACCAAGCCGCCTGTTTTCACATCTCTCCCACAAACTAATGCATATGGCGACCTTCTAGCAGCTAGCATATCGGCTTTGAGCAAATTCAGCTAGAGACTTGTCTAGGGAAACTTGACATTGTTTCAAAGGCTTGTTACCTTCTAAAAAGCTATTCTCTCCTTGAAAAAGGAATATTATCGATGACAAAGACCAACGACCGGGCTAGACACATGAATGCGACGTTTATTGAGGCTGCCGAAAGTATTCGAATTCAACGCAAACGCGCATTTGAAGATCAGCTTTGGCACAACAAACAAAAAAAACAAGCCAATCCCTTTAGTCAGCAGGCAATTTGGGCTGAGTATCCGACCTATAAACGGCTTTTGGAGCAACGGTCTAAAAACCAAGTGGCCGAGCATGTGGTGCGTGGAATTGCCAGTTTATTGGAGTGTCCAGATTCATGAACGTAATTATTTGCTGCGCAGCGCAGGCTACGCCGAAGATCCCGATATTCTCAGCGGAACAGCACTCGATGCCCAGCTTGCCCAATATCAAGGATTACTTGATATTTTGCTGTATCCAGCCTTTTTAGTCAGTCAAGTCTGGGATGTTTTAGCGATTAACCAGCTGATGGAGCCAGTCTTTCAGCACTTTTTGGATATTCGCTTTGATGACATTCCGCGTGGGCATCGCAATATCTTGCACTTAATGTTCGATCCAGTGAATTATTCAGCCCGCAAGCTCTTGAACAAAGGTGGTTTGCAATGGGAGCGCGTTGCGCGCAGCTATGTGTATAGTTTTCAGCAGGCCAATCGCACATGCCAGTTTGAAGCCTGGTATCAAGCGAAAGTTGCCAGTTTGATGCAGCTCCCCGATTTTGCCGCAATTTGGCAGAGCATTGACCCAACAATCAAAGCTCACGATATGTTGAGCCAAATTCAAACCGATAATTTGGTCTATGGCTTGCGCACAATATACATCAGCGAATCGGATAGCTACACCTACCCCCGCATTCATGCCTATGTTGATGCAACTGGCACAAAACCCGACCATAGCTAGCATCAGTTAACCTCAAGCCGATCACATACTCATATGCAAAGAGCTTGAGGTGAATCCAACAATTATGGCTGATAGGTTACTGTCAATACAGGCCGGTAGCTCGTTAGCATTGACTCGCCGCCAGCAAGCCGCAAATAATCGGCTTGGCTATTGGCATTGGTCAGGTTTTCAAAGCGGAGGCGAATTTGGGTCCGCCCTTGTTTGTTGATCGCGCTTAATCCTGCTGCATTGGCTATGCCATTTAAGCCGTTGGGAGTTTGTTGAAAACTCATGGCATTGATTGCAGTAGTGGTTGCCGCAAAATCGCTTAATTCAAGATAGCAACTCAAACTCAAACAACCCTGATTGAGATCGCCCACCAAGGCACCAAGCCCAGTCCATGGCGTGCCAATCGCGCTCTGCTCGTAGGTCAACGTCAGATTAACACTGGTAATCGTCGCGCCATCGGGAATCGCCGAGGTATCGAACGAAAGCATACTGCGCAAACTGGTGCTGCCACTATCGCCAACATACATGCTAGGAATCAACACATAGCCACCAAGGCTAGTTTGGGCAACCAAGCCATCTTCTAAGCCCCACGATGGAAATTGCAAGCTTTGCCCAGCACCAGGCGTTGGGCTTGGCACAACTGGCGTTGCCGTCGGATTGATCGGGGTTGCCGTGGGCGGAATCGGTGTAACACTCGCTGCTGGCGTGCTGGTTGGGGTTGGATTACCCGACGTTTGGCTAAAGAAACGCCAAAATTCGTTGGTGGTCTTTGGCCCTTGCGGGTCGGTGTAGGAGCCAGCAGTGCTACCGCCAGACCATGCATGACCCATGCCGTTGACCGCCCAATGCTCAATAATTGGTTGATTCGCTGCATTGTTGTAGCTTGTGCGGGTATAACTGCGGCCATTGGGCACGGTGCCAGCAATAGTTTGATCGACAGTCGCATCAACTGAATTATTGCGCTGGGTATCATCAAGATAATCGTTAGTTGTTAGCCATTGCTGCACCACTTGCTGGCCATTGATCGGCGTAACCACGTTATCAGCAGTGCCGTGAATCACCATTACCCGCAGCAAATTCGCGCGTGAGCCAATCGATTGATAGGCTGCCAAGCCTTGCGATTCGGGGTTGGGGCCGCCAGATTGCATTGCCG
Source organism: uncultured Chloroflexia bacterium (assembly GCA_963767035.1). GTDB lineage: Bacteria > Chloroflexota > Chloroflexia > Chloroflexales > Herpetosiphonaceae > Herpetosiphon. Next base: position 1,689,652 of record CAVYBW010000001.1, read on the forward strand.
TAGAAACATTCAGCACACTGGTGGCTGCTTTATATTCCAAGCCACCAACCACGCCAATTGCCGAAAAGATATCGGGATAGGTCGCGCCCATGATTACGCTCATGGCAGCGCCCGCCGAAATGCCCGCCACATAGCGCCGACTGGGATCAACGTTATAACTTGCCTGAATCGTTGTAACCATGGCCGCGATAATACTTGGCTCGCCAGTGCCACGCACCTGATGCTGGCTATCCCACCATTGCCAGCAACGATTGGCATTGCTGCTGGTTGGTTGCTCAGGGTAAAGCACCAAAAACGTCTGGCTATCAGCCAAACTATTCATTTCAGTGCCACGGGCAAAATCATCGGGCGTTTGGGTGCAGCCATGCAACATTACCACCAACGCAGTCGGCGTTGAAGGCGCATAATTGGTCGGAACCCAAAGTTTATAATTACGTGAGCCAGCACTGGTATTGACCGAACCTGTAACCCATTGACCAGCACTCGCCGCCTGCGGACGCCAAAAACCAGCTAAAAGACCAAACAAAAGCAAACCGATCAGCCATCCTCGTTTCATGAGCAATCTCCTTTGATTGAAACTGGGTGTTGCGATGTGGGCAATGGGGCGGGAAGGAGCTTAAGCGTAGCATCAAACAGTTACAGCTAAGTTACAGTTTGGGGATCGGTTGTTAGGGCGAGGGATCAGGATTTAGGTTTCAGGGATCAGAGTTTAGATTTAAACGCAGAGAAACGATGGCTCTAGGCTATGGGCTTTCGGAAATAATTGGAATTGACATGATCAATCCTATAGCCAAAAGCCAAGAGTCTAAAGTCATCTCCTTCCTGCTCTTCTTACTCTGCTTGAAGCGGCATTTAACACAGTGGCACAGAGCAATTATGGCTTTTGGCTATGGCCTATTGTCTAGCGAGAAATAATCAAACAAATCTGGGCAATCTGGGGCAAAAAATTATCTTCGCGTCCTTCGCGGTTCCGTTCTTTCGTTCTCTTCGTGGATCAACAGATGATCCTTATTCAATCACCGCAATTGCATCAATCTCGATCAAAAATTCATCGCGCACAAACCGCCGTACTTCAACTGCGGTGCTAGTTGGCGGCTGGGCAACATTTACAAATTGGTCACGAATGGTGCGTACAACTGCAATTTGACTAATATCCAACAAATAATAATTGAGCTTAACCACATGCTGAAACGTAGCGCCAACTGCCGCCAAGCCAGCCTGTAAATTGGCAAAAACTTGTTGGGTTTGAGCAGCTAAATCGTTCAGGCCAACCAACTCGCCTTGGGCGTTCAAAGCCACTTGGCCAGCTAAATAAATCGTGCGGTCACCACGAACCTCGGCTACATGCGAATAGCCGTTGGCAGCAGGCATGCTCGTAGGGTTGAGAAAATTGATCGTACTCATCATGACCTCATACATAAAACATAGGTTTAGCATACCGTAGCAAAAATCAAAAATCAAAAGGCACAAGGCAAAAATGAAAAATAAATGATGGCTATGGGCAATAGGCTAGTAGCAACATCGTCAAACAAATCTGGGCAATCTGTGGCTAAAAAAGTCAACTTCGCGGACTTCGCGGGCTTCACGGTTCTGTTGCTTCGTGGCATTCATGACGATAAAACCTTCGCGCGCGTCGTGGTTTTCCTACATGATCCATTGACCCTAATCCCTGAACCCTCGTTCCTTCGTGCCCTTCGTGGATCAAAACCAGATCCCAACAAACTGCCAAGCCAAGCGTGATATGCTATAATGGCCTCGTCTGTTAACAAACATTGTGTGGTGAGAAAAACAGTGCAAAGAGCCTCCACGACGGTACAAACAACCTCCATCACGCGGATAGAAGCATCCAAAGGCTGGGTTTCGCTGCAATTACGCGAGCTTTGGGCCTATCGTGAATTACTGTTTTTTCTGATTTGGCGCGATGTCAAAGTCCGTTATAAGCAGACAGTGCTTGGCGCAGCTTGGGCCATCATTCAACCAGTGTTTTCGATGATTGTCTTTACGCTGATTTTTGGTCGGCTGGCAAAATTGCCCTCCGACGGAATTGCCTACGAAGCTTTTTCGATTACGGCGCTAGTGCCGTGGGCGCTGTTTGCCAATGCCCTCAGCCAAGGCTCGAATAGCTTAGTTGGTAATGCAAACTTAATCAAAAAAGTCTATTTTCCGCGCTTGACCGTACCAATCTCAACCGTCCTCGGTGGCTTGGTCGATTTTGCGATTGCCTTTGTGGTGATGTTTGGCATGCTGCTGTGGTTTGATATTACGCCAAGCATGCGGATATTTGCTCTACCGTTATTCATCGGATTGGTGATCATCACGGGCTTGGGTGTAAGTTTATGGTTGTCTGCATTAAATGTGCAGTTTCGTGATATTCGCTATGTGATTCCGTTTATGGCCCAGCTTTGGCAATATGGCAGCCCAGTCGCCTACTCTAGCAGCTTGATTCCGAGCGAATGGCGCTGGCTTTATGGCCTCAACCCAATGGCTGGCGTGATCGACGGTTTTCGTTGGTCGCTGCTTGGTACAGGCCAAATTACTTGGTCAACGATGCTGCCATCAGTTGGCATTGCGCTATTCCTCCTACTCACCGGAGCCTTATATTTCCGCCGCGTTGAAAAACAATTTGCAGATATGGTGTAACAATGAGCGAGATTGCGATTCAGGTCGAGCATTTAAGTAAGCAATTTCGCATTGGGGCGAATTCGTTTCAAAAAACTTTTCGCGAAACTGTTTCCGATGCGATGTTAGCGCCAGCTCGGCGTTTGCGTTCGGCGATTCGTGGTGAAGGTACCCAAACCGCTACTAAAGAGTTTTGGGCCTTGCGCGATGTCTCGTTTGATGTCAATCAAGGCGAGGTGGTTGGGATTATTGGGCATAACGGGGCTGGCAAAAGCACGTTGTTGAAAGTGCTTTCACGCATCACCGAGCCAACCACAGGTTTGGCCTTGATTCGGGGCCGGGTTGGTACTTTGCTCGAAGTGGGCACGGGCTTTCATCCCGACCTCACAGGCCGCGAAAATATGTACCTCAATGGGGCGATTCTAGGCATGAGCCGCGCCGAGATTAACCGCAAGTTCGATGAAATTGTGGCTTTTGCTGAGGTCGAGCAATTTATCGATACAATGGTTAAACATTATTCTAGTGGCATGTATTTGCGCTTGGCCTTCGCGGTCGCCGCCCACCTCGAGCCAGAAATTCTGATCGTCGATGAGGTGTTGGCGGTTGGCGATGCTCAATTTCAAAAGAAATGTTTGGGCAAAATGGGTGAAGTTGCCCAAAATGGCCGCACGGTGCTATTTGTTAGCCACAATATGGCGGCAATTCGCAGCTTATGTCAACGGGTGATTTGGCTCAACAAAGGCACGGTGCTCAAAGATGGCCCTTCGGCGGCAATCGTCAACGAATATTTGATGCAAACCGTCACCTCAAGTAGTTCACAGGTCGATTTGCGCGAGGCAGTGCGCCATTACGATTATGGCAAACGCTTCAAAATCAACGATCTGACCTTTAATCATGGCGAGCCAATTCTGCATGGCGAAGCACTCAACGTGGCCTTTAACTACGAAGCCTATTCCGATGTGTATGGCGTGTCGTTTGGCTATGGCTTTTCCTCGCTCGAAGGCACGCGCCTGATGACGGTCGATAGTGATTTGAATGCACCACGCTACCAAGTCAAACGTGGCCAGCATGGCCAACTTACCAGCACCATTGATACGCTCAATCTTCAGCCAGGCATCTATTTGCTTGATGTTGGCGTGCGTTCTGGTGATGGCAGTGCGCTGGATTACCTGCCCGGTTGTGCTCAAGTCGAAATCTTGCCCGGCCCCAGCACTCCAGCCTCAATGAGCCGACTCGATTATGCAGGCAATGTACGGCTGAGTGGACAATGGCAATGGCCTGAGACGGCACAAGAGGATCGCGATTAATGCAACCATTAAAGATTCTGGTGTTGACCAGCTTGTTTCCGCCGCACTATATCGGCGGCTATGAGGTTGGTTGTGGCGATGTGGTTGCTGGTTTGCGGGCCAAAGGCCACGATGTAACCGTGCTCACCAGCACCTACGGCGTGGATCGCGAAGTGCGCGAGGGCTTTATCGAGCGTTCGCTAACGATTGATATTCACCCTGTCGCTCAAACTACTTTAGCCCATCAACGCCGCTTATACGAACGCGAAATGCACAATCAACCACGTATTTTAGCGCTTGCTGAGGAGCTAAAACCCGATATTGTATTTGTTTGGAGTTTCTACCAAGCGTCGATGTCGGCAGTGCGCATGTTGCAAGCCAAGGGCTATCGCACGGTCTTTTTTATCTCTCGACCACTGGCCAATTCGGATTGGCATTTTCGATCCATGGCACTATATGCCGCGCCATCCGTTGCGCTGGCTTGGGCGCAAATTACTTGGCTGGAAGCTTGGGCGTAAAACTGGCTTTCGCAATCAGCTGCCAATCAGCTATGCCAATGCAATTTTTGCTAGCGACTTTCTGCTCAAACAAACCCAACCGATCGGTCCAATGCCCAATACCAACGTCATTCGTTGGGGCGTTGATTACGATTTGTTTGTGCGCCGCGAACGTGCCGCCACGATTGGTCAGCGGTTATTATTCGTTGGCCAAATTTCTGGCCACAAAGGCATGGAAACCTTGCTTGAAGCCTTTGCCTTGGTGCAACAAAAGCATGGTTTCAGTCAAGCAACGCTCTCGATTGTTGGAGCTGGGCTTTCCGCCGAATATACCAGCGATATACAGCGCTACGCCGAAACGCTAGGCATTAGCCAAAGCGTCGATTGGCGGGGCAAATTACCGCGCCAAGCATTGCCCGACATTTACGCCAGCCACGATATTTTAATCTTCCCATCACGTTGGGACGAGCCATTTAGCATCACGGTGGTTGAGGCCTTGGCCATGGGCTTGGTGGTGGTGGGTTCGGATACTGGCGGCACGACCGAAATTATCAAGCACGAACAAACTGGCATGGTTTTTGCCCGCGACGATGCTGCTGGCTGTGCCGCCCATATTGCCACACTATTTAATCAACCAGCTCTCGCTGAGCAACTGCGCCAACAAGCTACCCACCTTGTTGATCGCGAGTTTCGCATGAGCACTATGATCGATCGGGTTGAAGCAGCGCTGTATGCTGCCTGTAACAAGGATTCGCGCAATGACTAAATATATTGCTCGCACACGCCAAGTTGTATGGAAAAATTATCTGCGGGCTTTGCCAGCATTAAAACTGTCAGCCGCGCCTTGGGTATTGAATCAGTCGCCCGTTCAGCGATGCGCACGATTTTGCCAAAAATTCAGGCCAAACGTACCACCAAATGGGCTTGGGCCAGCGAAACCTCCAAATGTCGCGCTCGGCTCGATCCATTTTGTGTCGGCTATGGCTTAGATTTGGGCTTTGGCGGCGATCCAATTAATCCACGCGCCGTGCGAATCGATTTGCCCCAACCCTACACTGCGGTTGGTCAATATCCAGTCCAATTGGGCGGCGATGCCGATCATTTATACTGGTTCGCCGATAATGTGATCGATTATATTTATTCGTCGCATTTGCTCGAAGATTTTGATGATACCAAATCTGCATTAGAAGAATGGTTGCGGGTATTAAAAGTTGGCGGACGTTTGGTGATTTTCTGCCCCGATGAGCAACGCTTTCGGGTACATTGCCAAAAAACTGGCCAACCCTACAATCCGCATCACAAACATGCCCATTTTTCACTGGAGTTTGTCAAAGGCTTGTTGCGTGAATTAGGCCAAACCAAATTTATTCACGAAAATCCCGATGTCGATATCTATTCGTGGGAATTGGTGTGCGAGAAAATTGAGGCCTAGTTGTGGCAGATCCAAACCAAATCTCATTTTTAGCGCGAGTTCAACGCCGCTTGCGCTACGATTGGCATAGCAAATTAGCGCCACGCTGGTGGCATTTAAATCTACATCTGCGCAAACCCACAATCAATCGAGTGTTGGGGTTTGGTGGCGGCCTTGGCGATCAATTATTATGTACAGCTATTTTTCGAGCTTTACGTGAGCACGACGAAGATCATCTTTGGATGCAAACCAACAATCCCGAATTATTCGCCCATAATCCCGATATCGCTGGCATCATTCCGGTTATGCCTTATTATTTTAAAATTATCGAACAGCATGGCATGGCCTTCAAGCGGCTTAATTATACGACCCATATTAAAGAACAAGCTCGTGATCTGCCACCACAACAACATCTGATTATTAATATGGCTTCGGTTTTAGGTATCGATTATCCAGTTGGTGTGCGGCCATATCTGCATTTAACCGAGGCTGAACGTTCACAGCATATCATTTCCAAGCCCTATATCGTGGTCCAAAGCTCAATTTTAGCGGCACGGTATCCAATCGCCACCAAAGAGTGGTATCCCGAACGCATGCAAAGTGTGGTCAATGCATTAGCTAAACGTTTCACCATCGTTCAACTTGGCATGCCCAGCGACCCTAAACTTGAGCATGTGCTTGATTTGCGTGGCAAAGCCAGCATTCGTGAATCGGCGGCAATTTTGCAGGCCGCTCAATTATTTATTGGCTTTGTAGGCTTTCAAATGCACTTGGCGCGGGCTGTCGATTGTCGCTCGGTGATTATTTTTGGTGGTCGCGAAGCACCATTTCAATCGGGCTATAGCTGCAACAGCAATTTGTATACGCCATTAAACTGTGCGCCATGTTGGCTGTGGGAGAATTGCCCGATTGAGCGCCAATGTATGCAGGAAATTACGCCTGAGATGGTGCTAGCAGCGGTCGAAGCGCAATTAGCCTTGGTTGGCCAGCCGCTAAATATCGATTATATCAGGCCGAGACCAGCTCAAGAGTTGATCGAATTGGAGATTCATCGTGCATGAATTAACTGCGACGCTGGCCAAATTAAGCCAACAACGGGTCTTAATTGTTGGTGATGTCATGCTAGATGAATATATTTGGGGCGATGTTACCCGGATTTCGCCCGAAGCTCCAGTGCCCATTGTCAATGTGCGTTCGCGCAGCTATCGGCCAGGCGGAGCCAGCAACGTGGCCGCGAGCATTGCCGCGCTCAACGCTGAAGTGCTGCTTGGCGGCGTAATCGGCGACGATATTGCAGGTCAACAACTCAAAATCGCCCTCGAACAGGCTGGGGTTGCCGATAACAGTGGTTTGATCAGCGCTGCCCGCCCAACCACACTCAAAACTCGGATCATCGCGCATAACCAACAGATGTTGCGTTATGATAGCGAAGTCAACACCGCGCTTGATCCAGCCAGTGAAGCCGCTCTGTGTGCTTGGGTTGATCAGCAGCTCGCCAATTGTCAGGTCTGCATTCTTTCAGATTATGCCAAGGGCGTGCTGACAGAACGGGTTTGCCAACATGTAATTCAACAGGCACGACGTTATAACATTCCAGTAGTCGTTGATCCCAAGGGAATTAATTATCAACGCTATGCCCAAGCCAGCGTGATTACGCCCAACCTACAAGAAACTCAAGTCGTAACTGGACGCAATTTGCACACCCTTGAGCAACTGCAACTCGCCGCCGATCAGTTATTGGATATGCTACAAGGTGCTGCGCTGATTATCACCCGCAGTGCTGATGGCATGGCACTGTATCGCAACCAACATGCGCCAGTCTTTTTGCCAACCCATGCCCGCAATGTCTACGATGTGACAGGCGCTGGCGATACGGTCGTGGCAATTTTGGCCTTGGCCTTGGCCAGCGGCAGCAGTTTGGAGCAGGCCATGCAATTGGCCAATATCGCGGCGGGAATCGTGGTGGGCAAAGTTGGCACTGCCACCGTCGATCTAGCCGAATTATCACAAGCCATTACCAGCCTTTATTGAGTGTAAAAGGAATCGCTATGTCGTGGAAAAGCCGAGTGCGGCCATTTATCCCCAAGCCAATTATGCAGCGCTACATTGCTTGGCGCGTTGCCAGCAACCAAAAAACCGTGCGCCAACGCTTGTTTGAGCAATATGGCCGCTACGCCGAATATACTCTGACCCAACGCTCGTTGCCTGAACTATTCCCTGAGGGTCGACAGGCTGCAATCGAGGTGCCAGTTGCGGCGATTGTGCGCGACGACACCATGGAAATGCCATTGGCTGAATTGTTGTCGTTGGCGGGCGTGACCCAAATTAGCCAACCCAAAACCATTTTTGAATTTGGCACTTACATGGGCGCAACCACGCGCATGATGGCCCAACATAGCAGCCCTGAAACCAAAATCTACACGCTTGACCTTGATCTCAAAACCCGCAACGAATATTTGCGCCGCAATGGCTATCAGTTTGAATTGAGCTTTACGCCAGGCCAACACTTTCACAATACCCCTGAAGCGAGCAAAATTACTCAACTTTGGCTTGGTTTAGAGCCATTCGATTTCAGCCCGTATTATGGCCAAATGGATTTAGTGCTGGTTGATGCCGATCATTCGTATCCTTTTGTGAAGGCCGATACCGAAGTGGCGCTCAAATTGGTGCGGCCAGGTGGCGTGGTGGTGTGGGATGATTATACCTGGGTCGATGCGCACCCTGAGTGTGTTGGCGTAACTCGCTGTGTCAACGAACTCGCCGATCGGCTGCCGATCTATCGCATCCAACAAACCCGCTTAGCAATCTACCGCGTGCCTGCGTGAAACAACGGCTCTGGTTTGTTACCGACAGCACAGGCCTTGGCGGCGCAGAAGGTTATTTAGAAACGCTGTTGCTGCACGCCGATCAGCAGCGGTTTGAGCTTGGGTTATTAATGCCGCCGCGCGCAGCCACCCAGCCATTAATTGACCGCGCCAAAGCCCATGGTGCCAGCATCGCCACGCTCGATGCAGTCCATGAGCATGGTTTATCGTTTAAAGCCGTTAGCCAAGCGGCCAAGCTTTTTCGCCAATTGAGGCCTGATATTGTGCATTTTGTTGTGCCATCACCACGTCGTGCCGCCGAGTTGGTGCTCGGTGCGGCTTTGGCGCGTGTGCCACGCCGCGTTATCACCTTCCAACTGGTTACGCCAATTCCACGCTTCAATTGGCTTTCACACCACTTGCGCTTGCTCAATCGCCGCTGGCAATATGCCACACTGCACGCTGGCATCGCAGTTTCGCAAGGCAATGCCCACTTGTTATTGGAGCAATTTGGCTTTCCCAAGCGGCGTTTACATACAATCTATAATGCGGTTGATAGCCAGCGCTGGCAGCCACAGCCACGTGATCCTGCAACCCGCGAGGCGTGGCAAATTCCCATGATGTGCCACTTTTAGGCGTGGTTGGCCGTTTGAGTCGCCAAAAAGGCCACCAAATTTTGTTCGAGGCCTTGCCGACAATTTGGCAACAGCAGCCCAACCTGCATGTCGCCTTGATTGGCGAAGGTGAACTACACGACGAATTACGGCAAGCTGCTCAGTATTTGCCCAAACCAGAGCAAATTCATTTTGTCGGCCAGCAACGCGCTATGCCAGCAGCGCTTGCCGCGCTTGATGTGTTTGTCTTGCCATCGCTCTACGAAGGCTTATCGTTTGCCTTGCTTGAAGCCATGGCCAGTGCGCAGGCAATTGTGGCCAGCAGCACCGACGGCACCCGTGAGGCGATCGACGGTGGACAACAAGGCTTATTAGTCGAACCCGGCCAAAGTGCAGCACTGGCCATGGCGATCGGGCGCATGCTCAGCGACCCACAGCTAAACCAAGCCTGTCGCCAAGCCGCTCGCCAACGGATTCAGCAGCAATTTGAATTGCAAACGCTGTTGCAACGTACCTATGAGCTTTATCAAATCTAGAGGTCGGGGGCTAGATGTCAGGGGTCAGCCATACTGTCCGAGATTGAGCCGTAACGCAGAGGCGCAGAGGATTAATGGCTATAGTCTTTAGGCTATGGGCTATTCCAATTTGTGAAATTCGTACAATTCGTAGCTAGAAACAATCACGCTGGTGTTACTGAAGCATAATCAGTGCAATCTGTGTCAATCTGTGGCTAAAAATCGTTCTTGGTGGATTTAGTATCTGATCCCTAGCCACTGATCCCTGACATCTAACCTCTCGTGGATCAGCCTAAAGCACGATTGCTCAAAACTTCAAACTGACCTACAATACCAATGCGCAAGAGCGCAAGCTGAGACTAAAGCTCAAGCTGAATAGGCACAACCCGTGTTAGGAGATGGAGGTTCGAATCCTCCCCCAACCACCAAATTAGGTTGGGTAGCCCAATTGGCAGAGGCGCTAACACAGCCACTCAAATTCAGATTATCGCTCTAGATTCAGTATTCGCTGTTGAACATCAAGTCAAGCACTATCATGCATACACCGCTGGATGCTAGTTCGAATCTAGCCAGCTCCGCCAAACTTTGGGGCCGTAGTTTAATGGAAAAACTCAGCGCTTTTAGGACTGACGTGATAGTTTAAACGTATTGATGTGTGCAAATCAACAGCCCAACGGGGCCCGACACTAGGCTAGAGTTCGGGCCTCACTTTTTAAATCAGCGTCCAACTGATCAAGCCGCTTGCCAGTTTGCTGCACCAAATGCCAGCGTTTAGCCAAACCAACCCGTTGGGCCGCATAAATTCCACGATGCCCCGACATGCTGTAGGCAATCAAGGTTGTCAGCATCAATGGCACCAGCAAGGCCGAGCTGAACAATTCAACGCCCATCAACACACAGGCAATCGGCGTATTGGCAGCCCCAGCAAAAACGGCAATAAAGCCCAACGCCGCCAGAAAATCAACCGGCAGGCCAAAAACCTGCGCCAATGCCGAGCCAAGTGTTGCGCCAATCACAAACAATGGCGTAACCTCGCCGCCCTTGAAACCTACTCCCAAGGTCAGCCCCGTCAACAGCAACTTAAGCGCAAAGGCCCATGGTGCAACGCCTTGTGGTGTAAAAGCTTGGGCTAATAAGGGCAAACTCAGCCCATTGTATGCTCGTGTATTCAGCAAAACGCTGATTACCACAATTGCCACGCCGCCAACAATTGCCCGCACAACCGGGTTGGGCAACCAGCGCCGCGACCATGTTTGCACCAATTCAATCCACATGATAAAAGCACTGCTGGCAAGGCCAAAACAAATCCCAGCCACAATCAACAGCGCCCAAATCATGCTCAAATCGGGCACAACTGCAACCTGATAATGACTATGCGCAACATTCAGCCAACGCACCACGCCATCGCCAACCAAGGCTGCCATTAAACATGGCAACAAGGCTTCGTAGCGCAAAACGCCAAATGCCAGCACTTCCATGGCGAAGATCGTGCCAGCAATCGGCGTTCCAAACACGCTGCTAAACCCAGCGCTCATGCCCATCATCACCACTAAACGCCATTCAGCCTGCGGCAAGCGCCAGCAACGCCCAATTTGCGCTGCCAAACTTGCGCCCATTTGTACAGCTGTTCCTTCACGGCCAGCCGAGCCACCTCCAAGATGGGTCAACAAGGTTCCAACCAGCACCAGTGGCGCCATGCGCAAAGGAATTCCGGCTTGGTCTGGGTTATGCAATTGTTCGATGATCAGATTATTACCAGCTGCCACACTGCTGCCAAAACGCTGATAGAGCCATGCCACCAAACCACCAAGCAACGGCAAACTGAACAATAACCAAGTATAGGTGGTTTGCAGGCCAGTTACCCAAGCCAAACTCACTAAAAAAAGCGCACTAGCAAGGCCAGCAGCTAGCCCAATCGTCAGTGCAAGCGCCGTCCAGCGACCAATTTGTCGCATCCGATTAAATGTAAACATCAGACTCTACACTATCCAAACGATGACTAAAATTACTAAATCCCTAATCCTGACCTCTAGCTCCCAACCCCTGACCACTCGTCAAGCGAATCACACTAATCTCTGGGCGTTTGGCAAAGCGCAACGGTGGGCCAGTAAAGCCCCAACCACGGTTCACATAGATTTGGCTGTTGGCAAGCTGATAGCGCCCTGCCACAAACCGATCGCGCGCACGCACAGCGCTATCAGTCAAGATTGGGACCCAAATCTGGCCACCATGGGTATGCCCTGAAAGCACTAATTGCGGCGCATAGCCACTAATCACGCTTGGTGCAAAAATTGGGTTGTGCAACAGCGTAATGCAGACATCACTGGCCCGCAAGTTGGCAAATGCCCGCGCTGGATCGATACTGCCATGGCTCCAACCATCACCATCATCATGCTTGGGATCATCCAAGCCCACCAGCTTCAAGCGCTCAGCCCCACGGCGAATAACGGTTTGCTGATTGATCAATAGCCCTAAATCGGCCCGTTTAATCGCCCAGAATCATGCGATCAATATCGCCCGTATAGTAATCGTGGTTGCCAAGCACCGAAAAAATACCTTCGCGAGCTTGCAGTTGGCGCAGCGGAATCGTCGCATCATCGGCAAATTTAGAATGCCGATCAACAAAATCACCAGTAATCGCCACAATATCAGCATCAAGCCGATTGATTAATGCTACAGCGCGGGCCACATCATCGGCGGGAGTATAAGCACACACATGCAAATCGCTCAATTGGACAATTTTAAAGCCCTCAAAGCGGCTTGGCAAATTGGCAATCTGGAGTTCAAGCTCAACAACTTCGGGATTAAACGGCTCGATCAGGCTGCTATAGCCAACCAAGCCACCAAGCAAGCCAGCCTCAATCATAAATCGGCGGCGGCTCAAGTTTTCGCTTGCGATTGAGGCTTGGCTGGGAGTAATAACATCATTGAGGGGTGGTAGTACGCGGCGGCCAAACCACAAAGGATGCACCAATAAAAGCAGGCCAAGCACCAATGGCAAACATAAAAAGGCCCGAAAAACCGCTTGTGCGAGCCAAAAACGCCAGCCTGCTTGCTCAGCCAGCCATTGCCAATCCTTGAGCCACGCCAAATTCCAGCCAAATAGGCCGCCAAGCAAGGCCAAACCACCAAGCCAAAGGCTTATGCCCACAAACCACAGCCCAAGCTTACGCATCACAGGCTTGCACTCCCCATGCAACAATCAGCGATCTTAATCATTCTAGCACTCAAGTATGCTGGCAAGCCCTGCCCAATTCAATCAATCGCTAGTCCACCCTCACTCAAGCCAATGCTCACCCACGTCGGGGGAGACATAAAATGATGAATTATGAAGGATGAGGTATGAATAGCTAGGGGTCAGGAGTCAGGAGTCAGGCACTGATTTGTGGGAATAGAAGCAGCATTCGTGCAATTCGTGGCAAAAATAACCTTCGTGTTCTGCGTAGATCAAGCGCTTCGCGTTACAATAGGTTTAGGGGAAATTTCTGTGTGAGGATTATTGATGCAGCTTGATTCGAAATTAGCGCAAGCAATCGAGACAGATTCAGGCTTTCAGCTTGATCAGGTGGAGTTTATCGGGGCTGGTTGGTTTGCTCAGGCCTATCGCTTTTGCCAGCAAACCAATAATTATGTGGTACGCATCAGCAAGCATTATCAAGATTTCTTAAAAGATGCCTACGCCTACCACCACTGGGGCCAAGCTTTGCCGATTCCTCCCATCTTAGCCCATGGGCAATTTGCCGATAGTTGGGCCTACGCTATTAGCCCGCACATTGCAGGCCAAACAATCATCTCGCTCAAGCCTGCACAACTCAGTCAAATTCAGCCAGCCCTCTTTCAGACCATGCATCAACTGCATCAACTTGAGCTAGGAGCAAGCACTGGTTGGGGTTCAGTCAATAGCCAAGGCCAAGGCCGCTATGCATCGTGGGCTGAAGAAATATTGGATCTTGGCAATCACAAATTTGATTTCGATTGGCACATATGGATCGATCGCGCTGATCAAACGGGCGCATTATTGCGCCAAGGCTATGGCGTGATGGAGCAATTACTTAGCACAATCAATACTCAACGCCATTTAATCCATCGTGATTTTGGCTTTGATAACGTGCTTTGCCAACCACCAGCAATTGTGGCGGTGCTCGATTGGGCCGACTTTGGCTATGGCGATTGGGTCTATGATATTGCCCAACAGATCTGTTATGGTCAGGCTGATCTTTATCTACAGCCATGGCTTAAATTTGCCCAGCAGCATAATCTATTGCCTGATAAGCTTGAAAATCGTTTACGCTGTTATTGGCTGCGGATGAATTTGACTGATTTGATTGTGGCCCAATTGCGCGACGATTGGCAGTGGCATCGCCAAATTGTGGCCCAATTAACCGGGTTGATTGAGCATCCTGTTGTAGTAAGGTTGGATCAATGAATATCACCACAAGCCAAGAATTAATTGCTTGGCATCGCTACCTTGAGCAATTAGGGCCGCGCTTAACTGGCACAGCGGCGCATCAGGCCTTTATCGAATTTTTGGCCACTGAATTAACCGCTTTAGGTTGCGACGTTCACCGCGATCGTCAGTATTTCACCCGCTGGGAAGCCCAAAATTGGGGTTTGGCCTTGCAGGCTGCCCATGGCAACGAAAGCCCAATCGCAGCGAGTTTTTACTACCCCTATTCTGGCTGCACGTCCGCCGAAGGCCTTGTGGGCGAGTTGATCGATTGTGGCAAAAGCCCTGGTAACTTTCAACAAGCTGCTGGCAAAATTGCCTTAGTCGAAGTCGCAGTTCCAGCCTTGCCAACCATGCTTTTTTTACACCCCACCAAATCGAATCAAACCAGCGCACTACCGAGAATGTTGCGCAACCCAACCCTTGGCTCATTCCTTGGCGGCCCTGATCTGCAAGCCGCCAAACAAGCAGGCGTCAAAGCCGTAATTTGCATCTGGTCGAAGATTTCGGCGGCCAACGCAGCAGCCCAATATTTGCCCTTCACCAGTAGCTACCAGGATTGCCCCGCGCTTTGGGTTGATCAGGCGGTTGGCCAACAACTCAAGCAGGCAGCAGCCCAAGCCCAAAACATTCGTTTCACCCTCGAAGCCAAATTAATTGAACAATGCCCAACCGATAGTTTGTACCTAATTTTGGCAGGCCAACAATCCAACGAAAGTATTTTGATCAACACGCATACCGATGGGCCGAATGCCCCCGAGGAGAACGGCGCATTGGGGTTATTGGCCTTAGTGCGTTGGTTTAAACAGCAAACCCATGAGCGAACTTAATTTTTATCTTTGCCACAGGCCATTTTCAAATCCCGCAACTTGGCAAACATGGCCAAGCCACCAGCACATGGCTGGCCGAGCACCCCGAATTATGGAATGGCCAGCAATTTCGCGCCGTGGCAGGCGTAACCTTAGAGCATTTGGGTTGTACCGAGTGGCACGATAATCAGGCATTTACGAATTATCAACCAACCCAGCAACCTGAAATTGAGCTGACCTACACTACAAGCCCAATGCTCGAGCAACTCTATTACACAGCGCTGTTGCAACGAACCAAGCAACGCGTACTGACAATTATGCCAATTAACGATATTTATTTTGGCGAGGGCGAGCCATTCTACAAAGCCAATATCCCGACAATTTCATTAATTCCTGCACCCAATTATTTATGTGCCACCCCCAACAACGCCGCGATTGATAAACTTGATTTTGATTTGATGCAGCAACAAATTGAAACCTTTGCCCGCGTGATTGAATTAATCGATCAAACCAGTGCCAGTCAATTGGGAATTGCCGAACCACAACCATTTAGTCTCGTTGGCAGCCGATTTAGCCGCATAGTTGGCGCAAATCATGAGCACTAAGATTCAATGTCAAATCGAACACGTTCACAAAAAAAGGGGCATAGCGACAAATTTATCGCTATGCCCTTCATTTATTTAATCCAAAAATCAACTTTTATGCTTATTTCAAAATATTATTCAAATTCTAAATCAATTTCATAGTTGCCAAACAAAAATCCCCGATAGCGTAGCCAAGCGCTCAGATTTTCGCCTGCTTGATCGCGTAATTCAACTTTATAGACCTGATTGTTTTCGGCGGTGCGCCAAAGATACCGGCCAAGGCTGAGCCAAGGACGTTTAATCGCGACAATTTGATATTGTTGTTGGCTAGCCCAATCTTCAATGTGTTCGTCGCGCTTGATAACTTGATGGCGGCCAAGCAGGAATGCGCCACTAACAACTGCTAAAGTAACCAAAACATACACCAGCATACAAATCCCTTCTTTCAAAACAACCTTGCACCTGGTACGCATTTAATTGGTGTTCGTTGCACTGGCATCATTTTTGGTATGCAACACCACAAGGAGCAGCTATGTCAAAACACTATCCGACCACCCCCGATGGACGCTATTTCGTGGTAAATCAGCGCTTGTGGCGTTGTAGCAACCCAAATTTAGACCCTGAAGAACATCAGCGCTTGGTCAATGAATTGATGGCCGCCCGCCGTGCCATTGGCCAAGCCAAACGCCAACAAAACCAAACTGCTGAACGCACAGCCCGCGCCGAAGTTCAGCGCTGTAAAGTGGCACTTGGCGAACGCGGCCCAGTCTGGTGGGATGATCACGCGCCGGATTATAACCGTCACTTGATCAAAAACACGCCCTATTGGCAATGGTTCCAAGCTTATGAATCAAATCGCACATCAATTTGATCGGAGAAAAGGCCGCTAAACCAACCGCCGCAACGAATCCAGACAGCTTGAGCCAAGCCTTGAGGATTAATCACATCAACATAGAACACCGTGTGGTACTTACCAGAACGCCAAAAATAGGGGCCACGGCGTAACCAACGTTGTTCTAGGGCAATAATTCGATATCCATTAGCATCAGCCCATTGCTGGATCAATTTAACCGAGCGCTTATGTTCAAAACTATACCAAGCCACAATTAAGCCAAGCAGACCAACAAATACCAGAAACGAAAACAGCGAATCCATTGCAACAATCCTTTTCAAACTCTCAAACCGTAGAATGGGTATACTATAGCTGTACGATCGGTTGCATGTGGGTTTCAGCATGAGCAATGAGCTATTTTTACGCCGTAAATGGACATTCAAAGCCCATGGTTCGCAGGTGGTGATGATTAAACGCCCAGTTGAATCCAGCGAACATGTGAATTATGAAGGCATTAAATTTGGGCCTTGTATTTGCCTAGTTATCCTGAAGCTCGGGTTGAAACGCCGATTGGCTTGCGCTATAAGCCCGATGTGATTGCGCTGGATAACCAAGGCTTGCCACTCTTTTGGGGTGAGGCCGGCCACGTGGGAATGGATAAATTAGAAACCTTGCTCAAACGCTATCGCCAAACCCATTTTGTGTTTGCCAAATGGACCAGCAATTTAGATCAATTAGCTCAGGTGATTGGCGAATTGACCAATACGATCAAACGTTCAGCGCCAATCGATTTGCTTTCGATTCCGGCTGATAGCGGCGAGCGTTTTTTTGCTGCCGATGGCACAATTACGGTGGAACATAGCCAAATTAATTATCTGCGGCTAACGCCAGCATAATTTGATTGACCGTATGTTCGTGATCTTCACCAGTGCAATCGACTGTAATATCGGCAAATTGTTGGTAAAGTGGCACGCGCTCGGCATATAAATCGGCAAAACTTTGACCAGGTTGCATCACAATCCCCCGCGAATCCATATCGGTGATGCGCGGCAATAGTTCAGCGAATTCGATTGAGAGATAGACGATTGTGCCAAGCCGCCGGAAATTAGCCATCGCATCAGGGCTGTAGATCACGCTACCACCAGTCGCAACCACATATTGATCAAGCTCAAGCTCGGCGCAATATTGATTTTCGACTGCACAAAATTGCTCAGCGCCCAGCCGTTCGAGAATGTCGATCAAGCGGCCATGCTGGCGGGTTTGAATTACCACATCGGTATCGATAAAATCAAAGACCAAGGCTTTGGCCAATAAAATTCCCAGCGTACTTTTGCCTGAGCCAGGCATGCCAATTAGAATCACATTGCGATGCTGCGCCATTACCAAATCTCCAAAACACAAGCGAGGGCTGTATTATACGCCAAGCGTTGCAAACACAAAAAACTCGCACCGCGACCTCAGGGAGGGATCATCGCGGTGCGAGCAATGCAGGGTAGTTTTACCATCGCAAAGCCGGCTCACTTGCTTTGCAATAGTCGCTGATCAAATAGGAGTCAGGGGCTAGGAATCAGGGGCAGTATTTGGCTTTTGGCTTTCTAAACAATCTTCGATAGCCTAGCGCCTACAGCCATATATGCTCTGCGCCTCTGCGTTATAATCTAGCTGATCCCCAGCCTCTGACTCCTATTTTTATCCTTCGTCCCTCTTCCCTCATACTTGATTAATGGGCTCCGACAAATTGTTCGTGCTCAGTCGAGCCGCTCAAGGCTGTGGTTGATGACGTGCCACCTGAAACCGCTTGGGCCACCATATCGAAATAGCCTGTGCCAACTTCACGTTGGTGCTTGATCGCGGTATAGCCTTCGCTTTCGCGGTTGAATTCAGCCTGTTGCAATTGGACATAGGCGCTCATGCCTTGGTCGCGATAGCCCGTTGCCAAATCGAACATGCTATAGTTCAAGGCGTGGAAGCCAGCCAAGGTGATGAATTGGAATTTGTAGCCCATCGCGCCGAGTTCGCTTTGGAATTTGGCAATCGTGGCATCATCCAAGTTGCGCTTCCAGTTGAACGATGGCGAGCAGTTGTAGGCCAACAATTTGCCTGGATATTGGGCATGAATCGCTTCGGCAAATTTGCGGGCTTCTTCTAAATCTGGGGTTGAAGTTTCACACCAGATCAAATCGGCATATGGCGCATAGGCCAAACCGCGAGCAATTGCTGAATCGATGCCGCCGCGAATACAGAAGAAGCCTTCCGAAGTGCGTTCGCCGGTGCAGAACTCACGGTCGCGCGGATCAACATCGCTGGTCAAGAGATATGCGCCGTTTGCATCGGTGCGGGCAACCACCAAGGTTGGTACATCCATCACGTCGGCAGCCAAGCGCGCGGCTTGCAGCGTGCGAATGAAGTGGCTGGTTGGGATTAAGACTTTGCCGCCCAAGTGGCCACATTTCTTTTCCGATGACAATTGATCTTCGAAGTGAACCCCAGCTGCGCCAGCTTCAATCATAGCCTTCATCATTTCGAAGGCATTGAGTGGGCCGCCAAAGCCAGCTTCGGCATCGGCGATAATTGGCGCAAACCAATACGTCCCATCGTTTGCTTCCGAGTGATAAATTTGATCGCAGCGTTGCAAGGTTTGGTTGATCCGCTTGACGACCTGAGGCACGCTGTTCGCGGGATACAAGCTTTGATCGGGATACATTTGCCCAGCCATGTTGGCATCGGCGGCAACCTGCCAGCCACTCAAGTAAATTGCTTTCAAGCCAGCTTTAACCATTTGCATAGCTTGATTGCCAGTCAGCGCACCCAACGCATGCACGTAATCTTCGCTGTGTAAGAGATCCCACAAGCGTTCAGCACCCATACGAGCCAAAGTTTGCTCAATAATGACTGAACCGCGCAAACGCACAACATCTTCGGCTGTGTAATCGCGCTGAATCCCCTGCCAACGTGCGTCCGTTGCCCAACCCCGTTCCAGTTCTGTTGTTGAGATACCGTTCGTGGTGTTCATGGCTGACTCCTTTGTCAAATTACAATTGTGGCAATTGGCTCGTTACAATCACCAAAGCGCTTGGGCAACATTGCCAAGGTAACGAGTAAAATCAATCATCTATCCCGACATAGCATTGCAGGTTTTGGTCATTGTTGTTTGCTGCCAGCGCCTGCAAGCTGCCAATTAATCGATTTGTTCGTAGGCCGAAAGGGTGAGAAATTCGGTAAAGTTGGGGTTAGCAACCAGTTGATCAAACAATTGGCTCGCCCGATCATAATGACCGTCGCGATACCGTTCTGAACCAACTTCTTGTTCGATGTTGGCAAGTTCTGCCACGATCAACTCGCGCACCCATTCGAGGGTAATTTGGCGAAAATCTTCAGTAATGCCATTGGGTTGATGCACCCATTGCCAGACTTGCGCCCGCGAAATTTCAGCGGTTGCAGCATCCTCCATCAAGTTGTACAGCGGCACGCAGCCTAAGCCACCCAGCCATGCTTCAAGATATTGGATGCCAACGCTGATATTTTTGCGCAGCCCTTGCTCGGTAATTGGCGCTGATGGCTCGAAGCGCAGCAGATCCTCGGCAGTAATTTCGACATCAAGTTGCTTGCCAATTTGATTGGCTTCGGGCATCAAGGCATCAAAGGCTGCCTTAGCCAAGGGAACCAAGCCTGGATGCGCCACCCATGTGCCGTCGTGGCCATCGCGGGCTTCGCGTTCTTTATCGGCTTGAACTTTAGCCAGCGCTTCGGCGTTAGCTTGGGCATCGTGCTTGATTGGAATCTGAGCTGCCATGCCACCCATTGCGTGCGCACCACGGCGATGGCAGGTTTTGATCGCGAGCAACGAATAGGAGCGCATAAAGCGTGAGGTCATCGTCACCGAAGCGCGATCAGCAAGCACAAAATGTTCCAATTTGGCAAATTTTTTGATGCAGCTGAAGATATAATCCCAGCGGCCACAATTCAGGCCAGCAGAGTGGTCGCGCAATTCATACAGAATTTCGTCCATCTCGAAGGCTGCTAAAATTGTTTCGATCAAGACAGTTGCTTTGATCGAGCCATGGGGCAGGCCAAGCTGCTTTTGGGCAAAGACGAAAACATTATTCCATAAACGAGCTTCGCGATGGCTTTCGAGTTTAGGCAGATAGAAGTAGGGAGCAGAGCCGCGTTCGAGCAAGGTTTTGGCATTGTGGAACAAATACAAACCGAAATCGAACAGACCGCCAGCTAAGGCTTCGCCATCAACCGTGACATGCTTTTCGAGCAAGTGCCAGCCGCGAGGCCGCACAAACAAGACGGCAACCTGATCATTGAGGCGATAGGCTTTGCCAGCTTCGTTGGTGAAGCTAATCGTTCGCTTGACCGCATCGCGCAAATTAATTTGGCCGCTCATCAAATTATCCCAGCTTGGAGTGGTTGCATCTTCACAGTCGGCCATGAAGACATTGGCTCCAGAGTTCAGGGCATTGATAATCATCTTGCGATCAATTGGCCCAGTAATTTCGACCCGACGATTACGAATTTCATCGGGAATAGGCGCAATTTGCCAATCGCTAGCCCGAATATGCGCAGTTTCAGCGAGAAAATCAGGGCGTTCGCCAGCATCAAGCCGACTTTGGCGTTCCACTCGTCCGTGCAATAAGTCGCGGCGAGTTTGCTCAAAAGTGCGATGCAAGGCAGCTAAGAAGTGGAGAGCAGGTTCCGTCAACAATTCCGCCGCAGCGGGGGTGATAGGGGCGTTGATTTTCACGCCATGTTGCCGATCGGTCATGCGGTCGTTCCTTTCCGGTTCGTCACCATCGACGTAGGATTGGTGCATGGGTTCTGGTAAAAAATTGCTTGCTAGATAATTATATATATCCAGCGAATATTCACTGAATGAAGAATATCACAATGTCTTTATCATGTCAAGCGAATATTCGCTAGCAGAGAATAACACTGAAAAGTGGTGGTGTCTTGATCCACGAAGGGCACGAAGGCAAAACCGCGAAGAATGCGAAGAGAAGCGTGGCTATTGGCTTTGGGCTATTGGTTCATAGCATTAACGCCCCTCACCCCAGCTCTTCTCCCACGTAGCGTGCGAGGCGAGCTTGCTAGTACGATTCCCCCTCGCCTCGCGGGAGGGAATGCACATTCTTGCCTAGCCACGAATAATTCGCCGGTTAGCCTCAAATTCTAATCCCTGAATCCTGACTTCTCACTCCCTCTGCGCCTCTGCGTTAAAAATGAGGATCGAGCTACTTCTAGCCCGATCCCCAACAACCGATCCCCGATCCGCAATTCTTATGTTCTATCTTCTATGCGCTATTAGTGAAACGCCGCCATGCCAGCAGCCCCAACTTCGCCATCTTGCTCGACTTGGGCACCAGCTTTTTTGCGCCCACCGCGGAGTTCGATCTCTTTGAGGAAAAAGACGACTACAAAGCCCAAAAGCGTGATGCCAAAGCTGAAAATAAAGACATGGTGAATGCCATCAACTAAGCCATATTTGACCGCGCCCAACAAGGTGTTGTAAAGTGCTTCACCTTGCTCGCCGCCCTGCGCAAACTGGGCATGAATCAGCGATTGAGTTTCAGGTGAAAGCAAAATTTGCGGATTATTGAAGGCCGCCAAGCTTTCGGCTGGCACATTTTGAGCCACTTCAGCGGGAATTGCTGCTTTGAAAGCTGGCAAATAGGCCGAGTTCATCACCGAACCCATCGCTGCCAAGGCAATTGTGCTGCCAATTGAGCGGAAGAAGGTCAAGGCTGAGGTTGCTTGACCAATTTTGTTTGGCAAGGCATTTTGGGTAATCAAGGTATACAGCGACATGCCCGCGCCCATACCCAAACCTAACACGACCATATCAATCGCCACGTTGGTATTGGTCGAATTCAGATCGAGCTGCAACAGCATAAAGCCGCCCAACACGCTGACCGCCATCCCCACAATTGCGATAATTTTGTACTTGCCAGTTGCCGCCACGATTTGCCCGGCTACCACGCTACAAATAATCGCGGTCAGCATCAATGGGGTCATAATCAGGCCACTATTGGTAATCGAGGTGCCAATTACGCCTTGCACAAACAACGGCAAGAAGAAAATATTGCCAAACAGCGCCATATTCGAGATAATTGTGATCAAGACTGAAATGCGGAAAATGCTATTTTTAAACAAACTTGGCTCGATAATTGGCTGGCCATTGTTACGTTCGAGCCATGCTTCATAGGCAATAAACGCCCCTAAGAACACAATCGACAAGCCAAACATACTCAAAACTTGAGTTGAAAGCCAGGCATACTTTGAGCCAGCCCAGGTGAAGCCGAGCAAGAGCGGTACCGTCCCAACAACCAACAATACTGAGCCGATATAGTCGATTTTAACCCGTTGAGCTTTACGGCCAAGGGTTGGCATCAAGAAAATCAAGGTCAACAGCGCGATAATGCCTAGCGGCAAATTGACGTAGAAAATCCAGCGCCATGAAACATGTTCGGTCAACCAGCCACCAGCGGTTGGCCCAAGGATGGCCGAAATCCCAAAAACTCCACCCGTGATGCCTTGCCAGCGTGCGCGTTCGCGCGGCGTGAACAAATCGCCGACAATCGCCAAAGCAATCGGCATCAAGGCGGCTGCGCCTAAGCCTTGCAAACCGCGAAAAATGATTAATTGATTCATGCTTTGGGCCGCGCCACACAAGCCTGAGCCAATCAAGAAGACAATTAAGCCAAAGATAAATAACGGCTTACGCCCAAACATATCCGAAAGCTTGCCATAAATTGGCACCATCACGGTCGAAGCCAACAGATAGGCCGTCGTAACCCAAGTATAGCGATCAAACCCATGCAATTCGGTGATGACTTTGGGCATCGCCGTGCCAACAATTGTTTGATCAAGTGAGGCCAACAGCATCACCAAGAGCACGCTCAACATGGTGAGCAAGGTTTCGCGCTTGGTATAGCGTGGCTGTTCAAATTCGGCTGCTGCTGAAGCCGTTTGCTTAATTGCCGTTTCCATTCCGCGCCTTTCTTAACGTTGCTTCCGTGAAATTCCATGGAAGAAAATTTGGATTATTTGGGGCAGCAACTCTTCAAACGCCACTGTTTGATCAGTTGTTAGATGATGATAGTTGCGAGGTGAAAGCAAATTGAGATACATCACAATCATCACTTTGGTCGAAATCTGCGAGTCAAATTCGCCCTGAGCCTTGCCTTGCTCGATAATTGCCCGCAGCAAACTACGCGCGTGATCGATGATCGGCTGAGTACGTTCGTGTTTTTCGGCAAAGCGCGACCGCATATCAGCACTGCCAAATACCTCTAAAAAGATCTGCATTCGGCGAGCTTCGCTCGGATCGTAGGTGCGTTGCAAAATCGCTTCCAAGCGTTCGCGGGCGCTGCTGGTGCTATCAGCTACTTCTTCGATCACCTGCACAAAGTTTTGTAATTGCCGTTCCACCAAGGCAATCATCAAATCTTCTTTGCTGGGAAAGTGCAGGTATACCGTGCCTTTGGCGATGCCAACTTGACCAGCAATATCGTCAATCGAGGTTTCGTGATAGCCGCGTTCCAACAAAATGGTTTGGGCGGCCTCTAAAATCAGGCGCGCTCGCTCTTCACGTTGGCGCTCTTTCAACGATCCGGCTGGTTTGGTCGGTTTCTCAGGGCTTAGCATGCTCAATTCCTTACGCTCAGCCATTATTTGACCATCAAACAATTTATGACTGATAAGTCAAATAATAACTCTAGCACTATTCGATGTCAACTCGGTCATAAAGGCCGCAGGACTTGGGGTTAAATAATAACAGCGCCAAAGGCTGGCGCTGTTGAGAGTTGGTTAGTGAATATCCAACATTATGGCAACAATGTCCGGCGAATCTCGGCAATCGCAGCATTGCGTCGATCGCGCAGTTGCTCGCCCCACAACACGGTTGGCACCGATTTGCGCACTGCACAATCGTCAATCGGGCAGCGCTGGCAGGTTTCGTGAATCACCGTGCGATGAATCGCCGGATCATCGACAAACTTGACGACCTTGGACAGCTCAGGCGTAAAGCGAAACCCGACAACAACACTGCTACCGACGGTTGGCGTAAGCACTAATGGACGGGCAAAACCGAGATCCAAGAAGCGATCTTGGCTTTCTAAAAATTGCGAGATTTGCACATCGACCAAGGGTTGCTGCTGGTGCCCAGTTTGATCTGCTAAGTTAATCAGCAGGCGTGATGCCAGCCAACGCCGACAATAATGCTCGTGTAAACCGATTCCACTAGGCAATAACAAACGATTCATATTGATCCGTTTGATCAATTTGTATGAGCCTTCGACATTGTGAAAGCGCAAAAAGTGTAGCGAAATGCCAAAAGCGGCG
Source organism: uncultured Chloroflexia bacterium (assembly GCA_963767035.1). GTDB lineage: Bacteria > Chloroflexota > Chloroflexia > Chloroflexales > Herpetosiphonaceae > Herpetosiphon. The sequence continues at coordinate 1,714,416 of CAVYBW010000001.1, forward strand.
GGAATCACCTCGCTAAACCGATAGAGCAACATTTCAGGCGTGACATCATAGTGGTTGAGCATTGCCAGCAATGGCGCAGGATTCCAAGTCGTTTGATTGAAGACCGTTGTAATATCGGCAATCATCGGCTGGCGTGGCATCAACAAGGCTCCGCCAAAATATGAAGCCTTGAAATCGTTGGAAACTTGGCGAAACGACAGCACTTGATCGGGGGTTGACGTTACCGAACGCTTGTTCAAGCCCAGCGCCGCATAGCCAAGCTCACGCGCTAGAATAAATTTGCGCTGCAACGCATACAAATTCGAATTGATCAATAAAGTTTTGCGTGGCGTGTCGATATAGACAGCACGATAATGCGAAAGCAGCTCGTGATCAGCCAAACTTGTTTCATCAACCCGATAGCCAAATTGCTGCTGCAAAATCTGCTTGAGCTGATCGATGCCCACGGGAAAGTCATTAAGCTGATATTTAGCCGCAAAGGCCTCGGCCTCTTCTTCAATTTCGGGAAAGTAATTTTCATGAATTTCTTGATACGAACGCAATGCAGCGCGAAAGAAATGCTCATCCTTCATATCGTATTGGCGGGCAATCTCCCAAATTGCGTGCAACAAAGCGCTGGCTTTATCAGGAGCTTTGGTGAATAAACCAACTAACTCATTCGGGTCAAGCTCAAATTCCTCAAAGGGAAAATGGCGCAACAACGGCGATGAAAGCATATTTTCAAGGTAGGCCAAGGCGGGATTAAGCTTGATCGAGACCAGTTCATCGTAGCCTTTGCCCAACACATGAGCCATTTTAACAATTTTATCGGGCTTGGGATATTTGCGCCCCTTCTCCATCTCGGTGACATACGACGGCGATAACTCAGCCCGTGCAGCAAATTCAGTCAGGCTTAAATTGGCTTCGAGGCGAGCTTGACGCAGTTTCATGCCAAAAATCAAATTAATCACATCAGTACTCATTCGGTTCCTTCATGCTGCAAAGTTGCTAAAAATAGCGCGAGGCAACCCACTCCCGCTTAACTATACCATCAGAATGCCCTTGGCTGATTGTACTCAGTCGCAAGGCGGAGCTAGTGAGTCGGCCTTAGACTGATGTCAAAGCGCGGCCAGCAAACGATACTTGAGCGTAGCAATCCATAATCAAGCAGGAGCAAATAGAGCCTTATGACCGAGCAACAGCCATCAATTCAACTTGAGAACCCGCCCCAAATCGCCGGGTTTAATGTGCGTTTTTTTCGTGATGACAACGACTTTGGCGCAATGGCCGAGATTTTCAATGCCTCATCGAAAGCCTTTGCCGAACACAATATCATCACCGCTAGCGAAATTCAAAATCAATATCGTTTGACCGAAAATGCCGATCTCGACAAAGATTTGCTAATCATTGAAGTTGATCAACAACCAATTGGCTATGCATTTACGCGTTGGTATGATGAAGCTGCTGGCAATCGGATTTTACGTTCAATCGCTCACATTAATCCTGAATGGATTAATCGTGGCATTGGTCGCCCTATTCTGGCATACCAAGAACAACGCCTACATGAAATTCATGCAGCGAACCCCACCAGTAATACCCCATTGTTCCAAACCTATGGCTATAAGCGCAACGCCTACAGCGCCAAACTCTATCAAGAATTCGGCTATCAGCCAATCCGCCATAGTTTCAGCATGAAACGCGACTTAAGCCAGCCGATTGGCAACCAAGATTTGCCTGAAGGGATCGAAGTTCGCCCAAGTACCGCCGAATTCTACGACCAAATTTGGGCTGCCGATATTGAAGCCTTCCGCGATCACTGGGGTTTTTCCGAGCCAAGCGAGATCGATAAACAACGCTGGATGACTTCACCACTCTTCCAACCAGAGCTTTGGCAAGTCGCCTGGAGTGGCGATGAGGTTGTCGGGATGGTGCAAAACTTTATCAGTCATACTGAAAATGAGGCCTTTGGCATTAAACTTGGCTATACCGAAGGCATCAGCGTGCGTCGGCCATGGCGCAAACAAGGGGTTGCCTCAGGTTTGCTTAATCGTAGCCTGGCAATGTTCCGCGACATGGGCATGACTGAAGCCGCCTTAGGAGTTGATAGCGAAAATCCCAATGGCGCACTGCGGGTCTATGAGCAATGCGGCTTTGTGGTTGAGTATGTTTCAACCACCTATCGTAAACCGTTGGTGTAGGGAAAATAGAGCATAGAGTTTACAATTTGAGGCTCAAGTATTGATCCACGAAGAGCACAAAGTACCACGAAGGGACAAAGTTTAGCCCAGCTTGGCACAGATTTGGATGATTATCCTGCTGTGCCATTCATTCAAGCCCCATTTGTAACTACAAAAAACACGAAGTATCTTTGTTAGTCACGAATTGCACGACTGTTCCTTCTGATTCGAAATTATATTTTCTTTCATCTTTCATCACTCATACTTCACCCTTACTCAACAATTTCTTTTCGTTCGTACATATTTGGCGGACTATAGAGCCGAAAATCTTGGAAACGGCAGATAACCGGCGTTGGCGATTGGCTAATAATGCCAACATCAAGCCGCGCCTGAGGCAGCCGCTCAATTTCGGCTGAACCAATGCAAATATTATTGACAAAAAAGCTATGCTTACGCCCAATAACCAACAAACCCAATTGATTAAATTCAGCTGGGCGGATCATTGGAGCATGAGTGCGATCAAGGTGAATCTGAAAATAGTCGCCGCCATTCCGCGTGCTAATCACCGAGGCAGTTTGTAGTTGGTCACGGATGCGAAAAATCGCATGACTTGCATCGCTAATTTCTTCAAAAATCAGCGCAAAGCCATCGTTTTCGCTGCCACCTGAAACCCGTTGGGCATACACGCTGAGGTAATAGGTTGGCGGCGCAAAACAATGTGAATCGCCACCAACAAAAACATCATTATGAAAACGATTATGTAATGTTAGTTGATAACTTCCATTTATAATTGTTCGTTCAACTCGGCAAACACCATCATCTTTATAGCCCAAACCCCAATGCTGGCTATTTGAAACGAACGAATCATGCAGCACTAACTGCCATGTCGATTGAACAGCTGTTAGCGAAACATCCAAATCACGAGCGCCATCAACACGCGAAACCAACTCCTCGCGATAACGCACAATCGCATATTTCTGCAACACATCCTGTGGAGTGCCATAGGTATTCCATGCCTCTTTGACCGAGCATAGCAACAAATCTGCTTCTAAAGCAGTCAAGCCCAAAGCCGTGGCTAAACGTAACATTTGATTTTTGAAGCGCGGCGTATGTTTACCAGTAAACCAATTACTCAGTGTTGGCACCGAAACACCAACGGTTTGAGCAAGGGTATTTTGATTCATTGTCTCAGTACGACTGCGCTCAAAGAAGATTCGCAGCAATTCGGCAAAAGTATAGGCTTGATAACGATAATCCATGATTTCCCCCAGCAAATCCCCATCAATCCATCCCAATCAGCCAAGCTTTCGCGCCAGCAACGTGATGCATTCGCGAACGCTAAAAAAACATAACTGCAAAGTGTATCGATTTGTTAGAGTAGCTACATCAAGTTCTTGTGCTGCGCAGCATACGGAATTCAGACCAACGAAGAAGGATAAAACCCAAATTCACCATGAATCCAATTAAGGAGTCTGTGCCGTATGAATAGCCTTAGTGCGCGTGAATGTGATGTGTTGAAATTGGTTGATCAAGGCTGTAGTGATGCAGAAATTGCTCAACGTTTGGATATTTCGATCTGGACTGTGCGCACCCATCTGCGCAATAGCGCTAGTAAACTTGGGGTCAAATCGCGGCAACAGGCGGTCTACGCAGCCCGCAATTTGCTAGTCATTAATCAATCGCCAATTGACAAGAATCGCTAAATTTAGCGATGTGCTTGCCTAGTCAATTGATTATCATAGTGCTATCCCACTTTTCATCGATTCACCACGCTAGAACAGCAATTGCAACAGTTTCATGCTTCGTTTTTGTCGCTTGCAATCGGCTCATTTCACCTGTGAAATATATGTAAATTGATCGTGGATGTCAGCTGTTTTCAATCATTGTAGCCAATATCGGCATCCACGATCAAACCCAAAATCGCGATTAATTCTTCAATTTCAGGTTAGGAATAAGCAAGCCAAAGGAGCAAGAATGAGTAAGCAAGTAGCCCAACTCACCGCCAGCGAACAACGGATTATGCAGATCCTGATTCAAGGTAAAACCAACAAAGCGATTGCCCACATGCTCCACACCACTGAAGGCACGATTGAAACCAGCTTGCATCGCATCTACAGCAAACTCAACGTCGATAATCGTGTTAGTGCCACATTGGCCTATCTTGCAATTGAACCCAGCCAGCAAGCTAGGGATTCCTAGGCATCCTAGGGAATCCTAGCAGCGCAATTATACCGCAATCCCTATACTGTGCTTAATCAAAAGTTTAAATTTTCGTAAAAGGAGATAGTCGATGTAGAAGTTGCCGTAGGCTTCGATTGATCATCAACCACCATACACAATCTCCTCAAAACATACCACCCAGCATCCATCAATCGATACCTATTCCACTGAATTAATCGCAGGATTTATAGTCACGTGAGATTAAGTCTTTGTAGCTTTGGAGTTGCGTCATGAACAACGGATATATGGATGGTTAATGCTCGGAATCTTGCTCACAGTGTTTAATCATAGTGTCAGCGTATTAAGCCACGCCTAATCACAGAACACAAAAGATTCCGCCAAATCATCGATTTTTCAAATACTTAATATCGGTACGGGAAAATGCATGAATGTTTACGGTAGTTCACAAAATAATGGCGCTGATATTATTCAATGGCCATGTAACAGTGATGCCAACGAACTATTTGATTTTGTATACGATGGTGGCACACATAATGGCTATGACACATTTCAAATCAAAACTTATCGCAGCCAAATTGGCAAATGTCTTGATGTTTACAACGATTCAGAAGCAGCCGGTGCACGGATAGTTCAATGGAATTGCCATAATGGGAATAATCAGCGCTGGATACATATAATCAGTGGTGGTGGGGCCGCCATCGTATCGGTGAAAAGTAATTTATGTTTGCAACCATCCCAAGGTTCAAGCGCCGATGCAATTCGGATTCTACAGGTATCGTGCGACAATATGCGATATGACTCTAGTTTACGCTGGGGAAGTTAATAAATCTTAATTGAAGTTGAAATTCTAACAAAGCAGCACGAGATTCGATTGATCTCGTGCTGCTTGTCAAAGCTTCAGTCTTATGTTCTATGTGCAACGGTTCATTGGATTGGCAATGATGGACATTCCCTCACCCCCAGCCCCTCTCTCGCTAGACGCGGGTGAGAGGTGTTTATTATGTGGTTCGCCAGAAATTGGTTAAAATATAGATACTTAGTTTGTGGGCAGCCTCTCGGCCACGGAGCTGGCTAGGGACGAGACAAGGATATGGAGAAAACCTCAAGTTTGTTCCTATAGCCTATAGCCAACAGCCCATAGCCTAATCGCTCTGTTCTTCCAAGGCCAATTGCATGCGTCGCAAACCTTCGGACAACAGCGATCGCGGCGTGGCAAAATTGACCCGCCAAAAGCCCAAACCAGCCTCGCCATACAAGCCGCCTTTTTCTGGCCCAACTTTGGCGCGGGTGCGAAAGCGCTCGGTCAGTTCTTCTTCGCTCCAACCAGTTGCCCGAAAATCGAGCCATGCCAAGTAGGTACCTTCGAGCGGAGTTACCTGCACCAAGGGATGCTCAGCAAAGGTTTGTTCAATCAGGCGATAATTGTCACGCAGATATACACGCAAGCCATCGAGCCACTCAGCGCCGGATTCATAGGCCACGGTTAGGCCAATATCGCCAAAAACTGTGCCAACATGATAGCCACTGCGGCCTTTTTCGGCTTCGTAGCGCTGACGTAACTCTTCGTTAGCAATCACGCCATACGAGGTGGTCAGGCCAGGTAAATTGAAGGTTTTGCTCGGCGCAGCCAAGGTAATCAGCTGATCGGCCAAATCGGGGCGCAAACGACCAAGTGGGGTAAATTCAGCAAACAGCGCCAAATCGCAGTGAATTTCGTCAGTCACGACAATTACGTTATGTTGTAAACACAAATCAGCAATGTGATTCAGTTCATCGGCGTTCCAAACTCGGCCAACCGGATTATGTGGGCTGCATAGCACCAGCATTTTGGCGTGGGCTAATTTGGCTTCAAGATCAACAAAATCAAGCTGATAGCGACCATCAACTTCAAGCAGCCGATTTTCGAGGATAGCTCGGCCATTATCAGTAATCGCCCCATAGAACGGCGCATACACTGGCGGCTGAACCACAATTCCATCGCCAGCTTGGGTAAAGGCGCGCACTGCCACGTTCAGCGCAAACACCACCCCTGGATTAATCACAATCTGTTCTTGGGGAATTTCCCAGCTATGGCGAGTTTGGTTCCAGGTTTGAATCGCCTTGAACATGCGCTCAGGCCGCGCAGCATAGCCATAAATTGGGTGTTGAGCACGCTCAATCAAGGCCGCCGTAACCGCTGGCGGCGAGCGAAAATCCATATCAGCAACCCACAGCGGCAGTACATCAGCGCCACCAAGAAATTGCTCGCGCATATCCCACTTTACCGAATTGGTGTTGGCTCGATCAATTACCTGATCAAAAAAATCCGCAGCGATCATGGATGCTTCCTCACGGTCACAAACAGGCTTCCTCAGCCAGAAAACCGAGCGACAACTCGGCGCTGAGCCGCACACAGCTTCTGTTAGCAGCTATTGTACTACCAATTTGGGGCCGATTTTGGCCTGAGCAGCATCCAAAATCTTGCAGTCAAGGTGCATTGCATTGACGATAATCGGCATGTCATCAACCCAATCCTGTGCAAGAGAGATAGATAAACTCCAATGCCAAACTCCCCTCGCCCGCTCCGTGGGAGAGAGGTTGGGGGGTGAGGGAACAAATGACTACTTAGCGGCGATTGGATTTAGCAGCTTGCTGTTTTTGACGTTCAAAGGCATATTCAACCCCAGCCTGCAAGGTGCCTTGGGTGCGTACACCTTGCAAATTCACGCCTAGCTGCACCAAGGTTTGGGCCATTTCAGGCCGAATGCCCACCAACAAGACCTCAGCGCCAACCAATTTGGCAGCTTGGGCCGATTGAATTAAATGATGGGCAACTTGGGTATCAACCACCGGCACCCCGGTCACATCAATCAAGACAATTGCGGCCTGCTCTTCGCTGATCCGTTGCAACAGTGCCTCAGTGATGCGGCTGGCGCGTTGTTCGCCCAACGCACCAATCAATGGCACCACCAATACGCCTTGCGAGAGCGGAATAATCGGGGTGGAAATTTCGGCAATTTGGCTGGCTTGATCACGAATATACTGTTCACGCGCTTTGAGGATCGTATCGGAGAGTTTCATCGCTCCGGTATACACAATCGCATGCATCTGCTGCATCCACCACAGCAAGGCAGCGGGATTAGCGCCAAATTGGGCATTCAAATCGTCAGTAATCACTTCAACGCCCATGTTGATGCCAAACAAAATATCTTCGACGGTTGCGCCTTGTTCCGCCCGTTGCGGCCCGATGCGCATCAGAAAATTAGGCATCGCTTCAACCGTGCCATTGCTGAGATCGCTCACAAAAGCAACATAGGCATAGCGAATTGAGGTTTCTAATTGTTCATAGCTAAAACTGCGATACAGATTAATTTTGGCATTAAACACCTTATCAGTCGCAGTTTTAACATACTGATCAAAGTGCGCTTGAATATGGTCAAGGATGAGTTGCATTGGCAGGCTCCATTGATAGCGCACCAGTGATCGAAAGTGGGACGTTGATCAGATTGGCGCTGAATGATTTAGTTGATTAATACGGGCTAAAAGCATCATAGCCTAGAATAATCCCCCTCGCAATCCTGTTTGTTTGCCCGTACTGTTTCACCTCTAAGTGGGATTCACGATTGCCAATGTTAATAGCTTGTAAGCGGCACAGCCAACTTTTCGGCCCTATAATATTCACAGGTTTCTTTTGCAGGAGACAGATGATGACACTTGCAACCAATGTTCATCGGCTGCCAAACGGCTTGACCGTGATTACCCGCGAGGTGCATACCGCACCAATCGCCACAAACTGGATTTGGTATAAAGTTGGCGGACGCAACGAACGGGTAGGAATTTCGGGTATTTCGCACTGGTGTGAGCATATGTTGTTCAAAGGCACACCCTCGATGCCCAAAGGTGCGTTTGATGCCACAATTGCCCGCAATGGCGGTACCTTCAATGGCTTTACGTGGATCGATTACACCGCCTATTATGAAACGTTGCCAGCTGATCGTCTCAACTTGGGCTTGCAAATCGAAGCTGATCGCATGGTCAATTCATCGTTTGATCCTGATGAAGTGGCTTCAGAACGCACGGTGATTATCTCCGAACGCGAGGGCAACGAAAATAGCCCTAGTTTTTGGCTTGATGAAGAATTACGCTCCACAGCCTTCAAAGTGCACCCTTATCGCAATGGTGTCATTGGCTGGAAGAGCGATTTGCGTGCCATGACCCGCGAAGATTTATACACCCACTACAAAACTTTTTATGCGCCTAATAACGCGGTGCTGGTTGTGGTCGGCGATTTCAAAACCGACGAAGTGCTCAAACAAATTGAGCACTTGTACGGGCCGATTCCCCAAGGCTTGCCGTTGCCCGAAGTTCGTGGCGAAGAGCCAGAACAACAGGGCGAACGGCGCGTGCATGTCTCACGGCCTGGTCCCAACTCGATGATTCAAGTTGCCTTCCATGCTCCGCCAGCCACCTCGCCCGATTGGGCAGCCTTAACCGTGCTTGATGCAGTCTTAACTGGCGGCAAATCGCCTTCGTTCACTGGGGGCGGCGCTCAAACCAATCGTTCAGCCCGTTTGTATCGGGCTTTGGTCGAAGGCGAGTTGGCCACTGGCGCCTATTCGTCGTTTATGGCGACGCTTGATCCATTTTTATTTGAAGTTGGTGCAACGGTGCGGCCCGATCGCACAGTCGAGCAAGTTGAGCAAGCGCTCTACGGCGAAATTGAAAAGCTGCAACAAACGCCAATTAGTGATGAAGAATTACACAAAATCCAGCGCCAAGTGCGAGCACAACAAGCCTATAGCCTCGAACGTATCAGCAATCAGGCGATGGTTTTGGGCATGTGGCAAACCCTCGATAGCTACGAACGGGCCGATAGCTCGTTGGATGAAATTGCAGCGGTTACTGCCGCCGATGTTCAACGGGTTGCGCAGCACTATCTTGCGCCCCAAAAGCGCAATGTGGGCGTATTTACCCCAAGCAATAGCAGCGGTGGCGGCAAACTTACGCCAACCGCACGTACATTTCACCCAGCGCTGAGTTTTTATAATACCAAAGCCGCTGAGGATGAAGCAACTGCCGCCGCCAATAATGCTTCACAAGCCACCCGCCATGTGTTGAGCAATGGGATTGTTGTGTTGTTACAGCGCAATCCAAACAGCCCAACCGTCAGCATTCAAGGCGAAATTGCGCTGGGCCAAGTGCACGAGCCAGCAGCATTAAATGGTGTAGCCGTGTTTACCGCTTCAGCACTTAATCGCGGCACAACGACCCGCAGCTTCCATGACATTACCAACATCACCGAAGATCGCGGCTGCTCAATTGCTGCCAGCGCAGGCCGTCATACTACTTCGTTTGGTGGTAAAGCCTTGAGCGACGATGCCCCATTAATTTTAGAATTGTTGGCTGATGTGCTGCGTAACCCAACCTTTCCTGAGCGTGAAATTGAACGGCTACGCACTCAATTTGTAACGATGCTCCGCCAAAGCGAGCAAGATACCCGTTCGCAAGCCTCCAAAGCTGCCCGCGAACAACTGTATCCAAGCGATCACCCTTACTATTTATCGCCCAACGGCTCGCTCGAAACCGTTCCTTCAATCACTACGGCTGATCTGGCGGCCTTTGCCAAGCGCTATCACCCAGCCGCAACCACCATTGCCATTGTTGGCGATATTGATGAAACCGCAATTTTGGCTGAAGTTGAGCGCTGGTTTGGCGATTGGCAAGGCCAAGGCGAACCGCCAACCACCAACGTGCCCGAAGTTGAACGACCACAAAGCGTGCTGCGCCGCGAGATTGTGGTTGAAGGCAAAACCCAATCCGACCTCGTTTGGGCCGTACCAGGGTTAGCCCGCACTGACCCCGACTATTACGCCGCAATGATGGCCAATTTGGTGCTCGGTCAATTGGGCCTCATGGGTCGCTTAGGCGAAAATGTGCGTGATAAACAGGGCTTGGCCTATTACGCCACTAGCCGCATCGATGCCGATGTTGGGGCTGGTGCATGGGTTGTGTATGCAGGCATCAACGCCAAAAATGTTGATCGTGCGCTCAACGCGATTCAAGAAGAGGTTGATAGCTTGCTGGCTGAAGGCATTAGCGAACTCGAACGCAGCGATTCAGTTGCCTATCTCACAGGCATGTTGGGCATTAGCCTTGAGGCTAATAGTGGCATCGCCAACATGTTGCTGAATATCGAGCGTTTCAAGCTTGGACTTGATTATGTCCAACGCTATCCTGAAATTATTGGCTCGATCACGCTTGAGCAAATTCATACTGCGACCAAACGCTTGCTCTCAGCCGATCGCTATGTGATTGGCGTTGCAGGTCCAGCCACCTAGAATTAAGTTAAGATCCCTCACCCCCTCGCCCGCTCCCACTGAACGCGGGCGAGGGGGAGAACGCAGCCAACGGTCTCGTGGATAAATAGTGGTTCATTCCCTAATCCCCGCTCCCACTGAACGCGGGCGAGGGGGAGCACCCATTCAGTTCCCACGGATCACGGCAAAACCACGCCGTTAAAGCCCCTCGCCCGCGCCACGGGAGAGGGGTTGGGGTGAGGGGATGCGCATCCTTGCCAATCCAATAAACCATTACACATACCTAGTAGCTAGCGTCATCCAGCTCAAGCTGTTATTGTTAAATCGAGCGCGTTGCGGCGGCAATCGCTGCTGATAAATCATGCCAAAGATCCTCAACATCCTCGATACCAACACTCAAGCGCAACAGCGATGGCGGCAGATGCTCCTGGCCAGGAATTGCCGCTCGCCGTTCGATTGTCGATTCAACCGCTCCAAGACTGGTCGCATGATGAATCAATTGCACATGCGTACAAACCTGATCAGCAATCTCGGCCCCGCCCACAAGATCAAATGAAATGATCGTGCCAAAGCCTTTGAGCACCCGTTGCGCCGTCGCATGAGTTGGGTGCGTTGACAAGCCAGGATAGCGCACTAACATAATCTGGGGATGAGCCTCAAGTCGCTCGGCCAGCAGCATCGCCGTTTGCTGGGCCCGCTGAAGTCGAACGGCCAAGGTACGAGCGCCACGCACCGCCAAATAGGCTTCGAGTGTGCCGGGTGTTGCGCCAGTTAATTCGCGTGATTTTTTGAGCGCATGCCAAAATGCAGCATCGTTGGTCGTCGCAACTCCAGCCAATAAATCGGAGTGCCCACCAATAAACTTGGTTGCCGATTGCAATGCTACCGTCGCACCAAATGCCAACGGTTGCTGGTTGAGCGGCGTGGCGAAAGTATTATCGACCGCCACAATCGCGCTTGTTTTGCGCGGTGCCGCACAGATCACCTCAAGATCTGCCACTGTGAGCAATGGATTTGAGGGCGATTCAAGCCAAATTAAGTCGGCACTGGCACAAGCATTGACCCAACCCGCAGTGTCATCGACCGCAACTCGCTGCAATGACCAACGCCCACGCTCAGCGCCAGCAGCAGCAAGCCCAGCAACTCCTTGATAACAATCATCAGGCAGCACCACAACCGAGCCAACCGCAAGCTGATCAAACACCGCCGCAATTGCGGCCATACCAGAAGCAAACGCCAACGCTTTGCCACCTTCTAAGCCGCCGACAACCGCTTCAAGCGCCTCCCACGTTGGCGTTCCATCATCGCGTGCATATTCACGCCCACTACCAATGATAAAGTTCGAGGCCGGAATCAGTGGCACATTCAGCGGATCGCCGGGCTGAGAACCGCGCCCTGCCGAGACCAGCCATGATTCAGGTTTGATTTCAGATCGCTGTTGAGCCATTGGTACGCTGCCCTCCCAAATAAAAAGCTTAGTTATCAAGTTCTATGCTGATCATAGCAAACTCGGGCTGGCGGTTCAAATTGATTCTAGCTTTCTTCTCCATAGACGACTGGGTTCTTAATGACTTTAAAATTCAATCTGGGTTCGCCACCCTTCCGTACCTCCGCCGGAGGGAAACGCAGGGGGTTTTCATCCCCCTGCACCCCCAAATATTAATCCTGTGGAATGTATTCCTTATGACAATTCCCCATATGTTTAATTTGCTTGCTTTGCAGTCATAATGAATGAGCCAGAGGAAATAATCTTGCTTATTTGACAATTGACTAAATTATATTACTATTAGATATATAACTTAAGGATATATGATGGAATATGTGATTTTAGGCTTACTGCTACTCAAGCAGCGCAGCATCTACGAGATCAAGAAAATTCTTGAGGAAACGATTTCGTTGTTTTATAGCGCGAGTTTTGGCAGCATCAACAGCGCGATTGATAAATTGCTCGTTAAGCAAGCAGTGACAATGCAGGAACAGGTTGAGGCTGGGCGATTCAAGAAAATTTATAGCATCACGCCTGTGGGGAAAATCGCTTTTGAGCAATGGCTGGCAAGTACAATTCCCCAAGAGAAGGTCAAAGATCCAGCGTTAACTCGCTTGTTTTTTCTGGGTTTTCTCACGCCAAACGAACGTATTCGGCTGGTGCGCGAGCATCTTACAAGTTTGCAACTAGTTCATGCCCAGCTGAATAGTTTGTTGCACGAGCGCGAGCAAATCAGCGTAGCAGCCGAACAACAAGCACTAGTAGATTTTCAATGGCTTACCTTGGAGTATGGCCTAGCCTACTACAATTTCAGTCTCAACTGGTATCAACAACTACTAACCAAGCTTGAGGAGTCTGGTCATGAGTGATGGGTTAACCGCCAAAACAATCAGTTTGCACGATTTTAGTTTGCACTACTACACCAGTGGCAATGCCAGCAACCCAGGCTTGATCTTAATTCACCCAGCGTTTGGTGATCATCAATGTTTTGCTCAGCAGATTGAAATTCTCGCCAAACAATATTATGTCATCTTAATCGACTTACCCGGCCATGGACGTTCGCAACCAAACAAAAAACTGGTGGGTATCGAGCAAACTCCCGAATATCTAGCGGCCATTTTGCAGGCCGAAAACCAGCAACAAGCCCATCTTTTAGGCGTTTCACTTGGCTCGCTAATCGCTCAAGAATTTGGTTATCGCTACCCTGATTTGGTTAAAAGCCTAACGGTGGTTGGGGGCTACAGCATTTTTGGCGATCAACGGGCAGTTATGCGGGCACAACGCAAAGAAATGCTCAAATGGATTTTCTTGGTGATCGTTTCGATGGAACGATTTCGGCATTATGTCGCCCGAATCAGCGTGTTTCATGCAGCGGGTCAGCAATTATTTTACCAACGCATGCAGTATTTTTCACGCTCGTCGTTTCGTTTAATGAGCAAACTGAATCAGCTGATGCACCCAGCTGAAGCCGCACCAAAGCGACCATTATTGATCTTGGTTGGTGAGCATGATCAAGTGATTATCGTGCAAGCAGCGAGCCAATGGCAGCAACAACAGCCAACCGCTGGCTATCATGTGCTGCCAAACGCTGGCCATTGTGCCAATATGGATAATCCACAGCTATTCAATCAGCTGGTGCTGGATTTTCTACACCAGTCTGAGCAATAAGCTTGTAACAACCGGGTAACATCGCAGCTGTATGCTCTGCCTAGATTGATCATCTTGGAGCACATGAGGTTACGATGCAACCATTACTTTGGTGGATTTACTGGCCAATCAGCTGGATTATGATTGTAGCGAGTGCTTGGTATCTGCCCAATCGCTGGCGTTATGGCGTAGGTTGGAGCATCTTGGGCTGTGCTGGAGCGCTCAGTTTATGGTTAGCAGCAGATTTAGCTGCTTGGCAACGCTTGATCACGAGCACCGCTGGATTGATTCTATTGCTCAAAGCTACGGTACTTTTGCAGCTCCCCCGCCAAGAACTGCGGCGCTATTCGCGCGTAGGTTTAGGCTTATTTATGAGTGTCTGGCCGGGCATGAATCCGGCCCCATTTCGTCAACGCCGCCAATTCCAACGCGAGCTTGGCCCTACGATTATTCAAGGTTGGCTTGGGGTGATGGCTGGCAGTTGTGGCTTGGTACTCAGTGCCTATCTATTGCCATGGTTGGGCGAGCAAGTGGCAAGTTGGATGTTTATTCTGAGTATATTGGGACTTGGGCATTTCGGCCTAGCCCATTGGCTGAATGCTGCATTATGGTATTGGGGTTGGCCTGTCGCGGCATTATTTCGCCAGCCACTGCGCAGTCGTTCGTTACGCGATTTTTGGAGCGTGCGGTGGAATACCGCCTTTGTTGAGATGAACAAACAACTCTTTTTGCGCCCCTTAGGCCGTTATGGCGCAAACAGTATGTTGATTGGCATGTTTCTACTTTCAGGTATCTTCCACGAATTGGGCTTAAGCTATCCGGCGCAAGCTGGTTGGGGCCAACCAATGGCCTATTTTGGCCTACACGCGGGGCTGATGTGGCTCGAACGTCGGTTCAAGTTTGCTCAACGCTGGCCGCAATGGTGCTTGCGCTGTTGGACGTGGCTGGCAATTCTTGGGCCATTGCCATGGCTATTTCATGGTCAATTTCGCCAAGCGCTGATTGTGCCAGCCCTCAATTGGGGCCAGCAATTGCTGCATAGCCAACCACTCGATTGGTATTTTGGCTGGGGCATAAGTTTGGCAGCCTTAGCGCATGCAGTCATTCTGATTGCGAGTTCGCAAGTGCCAAAACAACTGAATTGGCACAGCGATTTAGCGCAATTAACCCCGTTCAATCGCAAAATTATGTGGACATACGGCGGCTTTATTGTGCTTTGTATCGTCGTTTTTGGCTGTTTATTGGCATGGCTCAAAACCGATATTTTGCAAGGCCAAGCAGCTGCCTTAGGTTTGGTGGGCTTCAATGGGCTTTTTTGGACGGCCAGAATTATCGTTGATTTTAGTTATTTCAAGCATAGCGATTGGCCCGCAGGCTTACACTTTGTGATTGGGCATTGCTGCCTTAGTAGTACGTTTATCGCGATTGTGATCGTCGATTGGACAGTAATTGCGTGGCATTTGCTTGGCTAAAAGCTCCTCGGAATGGTTGATTAGATTGATAAGGATGAGCAGTCCCCTCACCCCCAGCCCCCTCTCCCACTGGACGCGGGCGAGGGGGAGCAGCCGTTTTCCACCACGCAGTATGACAGAACCACCACGTTAAAGCCCTTCGCCCGCGCCACGGGCGAGGGGCGCTCAATAACCTACCCTTGTACGCTAGCCCTCACTCCCATTGAATGTGGGAGCACCGCTACATTGCCAATTTCTCATGGAAAAACCATCACGTTAAAGCCCTTCGCCCGCACCACGGGCGAGAGGTTGGGGTGAGGGAATGAATCAAAGCCTTTACTTGCTAGCCCACGGCAAATAAATTTTCACTCGTTGAACCGTTGTCTGAGTCGGAAAATCGGTTGCAGTTGGCGTATTGGTCGTAGTCGCCGTTGGTGTTGCGGTTTCAGTCGCCGTTGCTGTATCAGTTGGAATCTCAGTTGCCGTTGGCGTATTGGTCGTAGTCGCCGTTACTGTATTCGTTGGTGTTGGCGTTGCCGTATCTGTTGGAATCTCAGTTGCAGTTAGCACGGCAGTTGGCACCGCGGTTGGTGTTGCTGTGGGCAGCTCGGTTGCCGTTGGCGTTGGGCTTTCAGTTGGTACGACAGTATCGGTTGGTGTTGCTGTGGGCAGCTCGGTTGCCGTTGGTATTGGACTTTCAGTTGGTACGGCAGTATCGGTCGACGTTGCTGTTGCGGTTTCAGTCGGCATTGGTGTTGCTGTCGGCAACTCGGTTGGCATTGCGGTTGGCGTAGCGGTTGCTGGCGGCAACTCGGTTGGCGTAGCGGTTGCTGGCGCTTGGGTAGCCGCCGAGCCAGGATTGTAGACCTCGAAAATTCGCGATTGGCTGCTACTGGCTTGGGTTCCGCCAGCAGGCACATAGATTCGTCCGCCAACCAACATTGGAGCATGGCCTTGACGGGCAGTGGGCATCGCCGCCACGCTACGCCAGCGCTTGGTCACAGGATTGTACACATCAACCCGATCGCTCACGCCAGCCTGATCTGCGCCGCCCATCAAATAAAACTCACCCCGATACCAAATTGCTTGGCCCATATCGGCCCGCGCTTGAGGCAATGGCGGAATCGTCGGATCACTAGCGCTGCTCGTCCACGTCTGAGTAAGTGGATCATAAATTTGAAGTTCAGCGCTGGCGGCTCCAGTTGTGCCGCTAGCTCGCCCACCAAACAGGTAGAAATGGCGGCCATCAGTGCCGCCAGCAGCGCCATTACGAGCCAACGGCATATTTGGCAAAGTAGCCCATAGATTGGTGGCTGGATCATATACCGCATGATAATTTGATGTGTTGCCGCTGACAATCCCGCCTGCAACATAGATTTTGCCATCGATAAGAGCTGAACTAGCCGCCATTGTGGCAAAAGGCATAGCCGCGCCTTGCGACCAACTATTGCTGGTAGGTTGATAGATTTGCACTTTGCCGGCGCTCGTGCCCGCTCCGCCAAACAAATAGAGTCGTTGGTTCCACACTTGGGCACTGTGGCTATGGCTTTTATACGGGCGTTGTGCCAACCCTGCATTCCACGAATTGGCACCAAGATCGAAAGCAGCAGTCGCGCCATTGCTCTCGCCAACCAAATACATTTTATTACCAATAATGCCACCAGAAGCCTCGCCCAGCGAGATCGGCAAGGTTCGCGCTAATTCCCAATGATCTTCAAGCTGCCCGATCCACATTTCGGGGTTAGGCACATAACCACCAGTGGTGACCAAAATTTTATTGCCATATGCCGCAGCTACTGGAGTTTTGCGCACGCCAGGAATCGAGGTTAATTTCATCCAAACATTATCATTGGGATCATACAGCATCACATCGGCAGAAGCTAAGCCATAATCGCCGCCATTAACCGAACCACCCACAACCATAATGCGGCCATCGACCTCAAACACCGACGAGGTGATATGGCCACGACCTTTGGGCAAATCGGCCACGCGCGTCCAGCTATCGGTATTGGGATCATAGCGATCGACCTCAACTTGGCTAGCCGTCGATTCTGCCGCTAAATATTGGCCGCCAATCGCATAGACATAGCCATTCAGCGTCGCCGCCCCAAGGTGATTGCGGGCGTTGGGCATTGGTGCTGCCGTGCGCCAAAGCTGGGTATCCAAATTGAGCACAAAATGTTGGTTGCTATCCCATTCTTCAAGCTGGCGATCGCGACGATGGGCACCACCAAAAAAATGAATTTCACGGCCCAACTTGGTTGCGCCCGCCGCGCCGCGATCTGCTGGCAGATCAGGCCCACGGCTCCAAGCATTGGTAATGGTGTTGTACACCCAAACGTGATTGGTGCTGCCGCCAGGCGAATCGCCAATATACCCACCCAAAACATAGATCAAATCGCCATCGGTGACTACTGGCGCATGGGTCATGGCTTCGGGAATATTGGCGCAAATTCGCCATTGATTGGTGCTAATGTTATAGGCAAAAACCGTATCAGTTGCCTCAACTTGGTTGGTATAAAAGCCGCCAATAACATACAAGCTATCGCCAACAATGGCTCCGCCAGCCTCAAAGCGCGCCAACGGAATCGGCTGAAATGCATTCCAATTAAACATATTAGTGCTTGTAGCAGCAAAATTAGCAGAAGTAGGGGATGGTGGAGCAATTTGGGCTTGGGTAGGTTTAAGCCAACCTCCGCTAAGCAAACAAAGACACAGCAACAGCACCAAGCAAAGAAGCACAAGCAAACGCATAATTTCCCTATGACAAGCAGCGTTTATCAGCAGCATTTGCCGCCAATACACAAACTGGATATAGCCAAAACTTCAGGTGCAGGCTATTATAACGATAACGTCAAGCATGAAAGAGCAAACAATTGTCATATTCATTCACGGTGCTGCAACAACTGTGAAATTGTTGTCGTCCAATCGATGCCAAAACCATAGGAGGAAGTTATGCAACCATACACCGATCACGATACCGAACGCGCTCGCCAAATTGAGGCAGCTCAAGCACAATATCCAATCTATCCAACCAATCAACCAACTCCAAGCAATAAGCTTTTACAACAACTAACAGCTCAGCGCGATTCACGCGGACTCGCGGCGATTGGATTGATTGTGTTTGGAGTTTTATGGTTTTTAGCCCGCTTGATGGGCGGTGCTGATTTTGGGATCGATACCGATGCATTTATCCCGAGCATGATTTTATTTACAATTGCCAGCTGTTTCTTCTTCTTTGCCTTTGCCAAACGGCTTTTTGGACTCTTTATTCCGGCCAGTATTCTGACAGGCTTGGCGCTTGGCATTCCTTTCGCCGATCTGACCCATGGCATGTCGGTGGTTTGGGGGTTAGCCTTGGGCTTTGGGGCAATTGGCCTACTTAGTAAGCCACTCTTTGGCACAAATGGCTTTTGGGGCTTTATTCCTGCCTCGATTCTGTTTGTTGTGGGCACAATCATCGCAATTACCAGCTTGCCAGGTCTGCTAAGTCTTGGTATGGTATGGGTGCCGATAATGCTAATCGGAGCAGGTCTCTACCTTGGTTGGGGCCGCAGCCGGATCTAGTGATACTCGGCAGTATTGAACAACCACGGAGCCAATTCCTCGGCTCCGTGGTTTTTTTGTTGGCCTTAAGCCTGCTATAGTGGCCGACGAGCAAGCTTAATGGAGTTCAATTCAATGCAACAATCACCAACCAACGAAACCTGGCAACCTGATGTTTCGGAAACAACAATCAGAGGCTTGGCAGCCTTACTGATTGCTACCGCAGGCTTGATCGCGATTTTTTGGTGGCTTTCAGGGTTTATCAAACCTGAAATTAGCCAATTTGATCGCAATGGCTTGGCTGGTGGCTTTTGGCTGCGTACTCATTTGCCGTATCTCAACCCGATTTTTTATCTGGCGACATGGCTTGGCACGCTCTATGGGTTAAGTTTTCAAACCGTGATTGTGGGCTATTGGCTGTATCGGCGCAAGCCAGTGGCATGGCGCAGTCGCTTGGGCTTAATTATTTTAGCCCTGCTCGGCGCTGCCATTGGAATGACCTTGCTCAAACAGGGCTTTGCCCGCCCACGCCCAAGCATCTTCGAGCCTGCCTATCACATCAGCACCTATAGCTTTCCCAGTGGCCACGCGATGGCTGCCGCCGCATGGTATGGCAGTTTGGCGCTAGCCCTAAGCTATGGCCATGGTCAGCAGCGACGTTGGGGTATTATCGGCGCTTTGGCGGCCATGGCTGTGCTGATTGGCACATCGCGGGTCGTTTTCGCGGTGCATTATCCAACCGATATTAGCGCTGGCTGGATTGGCGGCATCGCTTGGTTGGCTTGCTTGCGGGCCATTTGGCATGGCATTAGTTGGCAACGCCAGCGCCGGCGAGCCAATTAGGTTAAAAGCTGTTGCGCCACAATATAGCCCGAACCACCATTAATCCCGTGGCCAGGCCAGGTTGCCGCCCCCAGCATAAAGATATTTGGTACCAATGTGCGATGGCTTGGTTGCGCCGGCATTGGGCGCAACACATAGCTTTGGGCTGATCATGTGCTCCGCCATAGGGATCGCCAGGCCCAAGGTTGGGGCTAAATTGAGCCAAACTGGTTGGTGTAATTACGTTCAAACCCAACACGCTCGACGGAATATTGGGAATATGGCGCTCAACAATTGCCAATATTCGCTCGACAAAGCGCTTGGTTAAATCACCAGTCCAAGTGCCATCGCCAACCGCAATCTGGCCAGCGGCATCGCCAAGCGGGCGGCACGGCACTTCGAGCACTTGCACACGCATAATCGCCTTGCCAGCAGGCGCACGCGTTGGATCGAGGTTGGTTGGGCAATCGACAGTAAAGGTTGGATTGCTCGGCAACAAGCCAGCCATCGCTTGGGCAACTGCTAAAGTGCATTGATTCAAGCCATCGGTTAAATGCGGCTGACCAATTCGATTGAAGCGTGGATCGGGCCAACGCGGCGGCTCGCTAAGCGCCAGGTGAATTTGGATACAACCGCGACCATAACGATAGTTTTTGGCTTGGTGCAGCACATGTTCAGGCTGTGGCGTATCGGCCAACAAACGTAAATACAGTTGATCAGGATTGACCGAAGCAATCACATGCTCGCGCACCGCGAAGGCTTCGCCAGTGTTGGTTTGCACCTCGCTGGCCTTGCCATTATTCAGCACTATCCTCGTCGCTTCGGTTTGAGTGCGAATCACGCCGCCATGGTCGCTAATCAAGCTACCCAACGAGCGTGCTAGTTGCTCGCTGCCACCTTCAGGAGTTGCCATCCCCGCGCCCATCGTCGCCAATACAATCAAATAAACCCATAAACCACTACCAATTTCATCGGGATTGCGGCCAAGGTGCATCACCCATGGCGCAAGCATGGCCTGCATCACTGGCGATTGAAATGGGCTGACCACATGCCGTGCTGTTTCAAACAGCAACTTACTAAATGGCGAGTAGCCTGCGTCACCGTGCAGCAAGCGTTGAATAATTGTTTGTGCCGTGGGCGATTGCAAGTCCATGGCAAATAAACGAAAAATATCTTCAACATAGGGATTAATTGAACCCAACATTTGACTAAATATCGCGCCATCGCCCGTTGCTAAGCGCTCTGCCTCAGCCACAACCGCCTCGAAGGCTTGGGGCAAAATTGCCGTGCGACCATCGCTAAACGAAACGCCTGTTGGAATATCGGTGTTGATGTAGCGCAACCCACGCGCCGTTAAATCGGCGGCAAGATCGGCATAAGCTTGGCTGGTGGTAAACAGTGGGTGAGCCGAGGAATAAACATCATGTTTGAAGCCAGGTAAGGTCAGTTCTTCGGTGCGTACTAGGCCGCCAATTCGATCGTTGTTTTCGAGCACTAACACCGATTTGCCTGCTCGCGCCAAGTAGGCTGCCGCAATCAGGGCATTGTGTCCGCTGCCAATCACCACAATATCGTAGCTATCCATAATGATCCTTTCACACCACATTCATAGTTAAAAAGGTCTTTATATATAGCTATTCAAACAGCAATTTCAAGCTATCTTTGGTCGAAACACTTGCATCCGCATCTATTCAATACGCTTTAATACTCTCACTGGAATAAGTTCGGTCTTTTAATCAAAGGAGCGACAATGAAGTTCTCAAATCGACGGTTTTCTGCGCGTGGAGCATCACGCCTCGCCTTATTAGCCTGTTTGGTGCTGACTCCAATGCTCTTTTTGGGCAAGCCGCAAAGCACATTTGCCGCAACCAATCTTGCGCTTGGAAAAACAGCCGTAGCCTCGAGCAGCGAAAATGTTGAGTTTGGCCCAGCCCTAGCACTTGATGGCAACGTTAATACCCGTTGGAGCAGCAGTTTTGCCGAAGGTCAATGGTTGCGGGTTGATCTTGGTAGCGTGCAAAGTTTCAATCGGGTGGTGCTACGCTGGGAGGCTGCCTATGCCAGCAGCTATCGCATCCAAACCTCAAACGATGCCAATAGCTGGACGACCATCCAAACCGTCACGAATAGCGATGGTACTGTTGATGATTTAAGCATCAGTGGCACAAGTCGCTATCTGCGGGTTGAAAGCGTTACCCGCGCCACAGCTTATGGCATTTCGTTATTTGAATTTGAAATATATGGCAATGCAGCCAGCAGCAATGTGGCATTAAACAAAACCACTATCGCTTCAAGCAGCGAAAATGCCGCTACAGCTGCCAACTATGCTGTTGATGGTAATATCAATACGCGTTGGAGCAGCAGTTTTGCCGAAGCCCAGTGGTTGCGGGTCGATCTTGGCGGTGTGCAGAGCTTCAATCGGGTTGTTTTGCGCTGGGAAACTGCCTATGCCAGCAGCTATCGCGTGCAAACCTCAAATGATGGAACTGCTTGGACAACTATCCAAACCGTCAGCAACAGTGATGGCAACGTTGACGACTTGAGCATTAGCGGCACTGGCCGCTATCTGCGGATCGAAAGCGTCACTCGTGCTACTCAATATGGCATTTCGTTGTTCGAGTTGGAAGTTTATAGCGCTAGCAGCCAACCGACGGCTCAACCAACGACCCCACCAACCGCGCAACCGACGATTCAGCCAACCGCGCAACCAACCAACATTCCAGGCAACTGTACCACCACTACCAACATTGCCTTGAACAAACCAGCCTATGCTTGGTTCTACGAATCGAAAACCTCGACCCCAGCCCAAGCAGTTGATGGCAACACTACGACGACGCGCTGGAGCCATCTTTGGTATCCAAGTGGCCCAGCCAATGCATGGTTATATGTTGATTTAGGCTCAGCTAATGCCACGATCAATCGGGTGCGCATTTTGTGGGAATCAGCCTATGCCGCCGATTACCAAATTCAAGTCTCGAATGATCGCAGCAACTGGTCGAATATTCGCAGCGTGGTTGGCAACACCCAAACCACCAACGACTACAATTTAACTCCGGTTACTGGACGCTACTTACGGATCAACATGACCAAAAAGGCTACCGAATATGGCTACTCAATCTGGGAATTGGAAGTCTACGGCTGTAACGCAGGCAACCCAAGCTACGAACCAGCCCCAACCCCATTGACTGGCAGCTATAGCAAAGTCTGGTTTGATAACTTTGATGGCACCAGCCTCAATTTGAGCAATTGGGCCTACGATAACGATGTGCATGTCAATGGCGAACAGCAACAATACACCAGCAACAACGTCGCCGTGAGCGGTGGTACGCTAAAAATCACCGCCCGCAAAGAGACCGCCAACGGCTATCCCTTTACCTCAGGCCGGATCTTCGGTTTAGACCGCCAAAGCTTCCTGTATGGCAAAATGGTTGCGCGCATGAAAATGCCAGTTGGCGAGGGCTACTGGCCAGCTTTCTGGATGATGGGCGCGAATATCAATCAAGTTGGTTGGCCTGGCAACGGCGAACTTGATATTATGGAAAATATTGGCTATGGCAACTGGACATCGGGCGCACTACATGGACCAGGCTATTGGGGAGCAGGCTCGGCTGGCGGTTTGGTCAATTTGCCAGCAGGCCAAAGCACTGGCGATTGGCACACCTACGCCGTCGAATGGGACCCAACATTTATCAAATGGTTTGTGGATGATCGCGAAATCCTAAGTTTTACTCGGGATCAAATCATCGCCGATTATGGCCAATGGACCTACAATAATCCCAAGTTCTTCATCCTAAACTTGGCCTTGGGTGGCGAATACCCAGCTGGCTACAATGGTTGTACTGGTAATCCATTGCCAGCAGGCTGTGCCTACTTTGGGGTCAAGCAATCAACCGTCGATAGCATTGTTGCCGGCAATGGCTTGCTCGAAGTTGATTATGTTGAAGTATGGCAAAAACCAGGTGCAGTGCTTCAAAACCCACAATATTTGCCAGTAACCCAGCAAGGTAACTAGATTCAACTCGGTCAATCAGCAGCCCGACGGATGCTTTGCGCATTCCGTCGGGTTATAGTTTAATCAGCGAATCATCTGCAAGGAGTGAATTACATGGCTTCAGTCATTAATTTAATTGAGAAATTTGGTCAATTCAACGATTATTGGAATCCACGGGTTGTCGGTGAACTTAATGGTCAACAGGTCAAATTGGCCAAACTCCAAGGGGCATTCGAGTGGCATCACCATACACATGAAGATGAATTGTTTTTCGTGGTACAAGGCCGTTTGCGCATGCAACTGCGCGATGGCGACCAAGTGCTTAACCCGGGCGAAATGCTGATTGTGCCACGAGGCGTAGAGCATTGCCCTGTGGCCGAAACCGAGGAAGTTTGGTTGATGATGTTCGAACCAGCTACCACTCTCAATACTGGTAATTTGCAGAATGAGCGCACTCGTAACGAGCTGAAAATGATATAATCGGTTATACTTAACTCCAAAATAGCCTACTTATTGAAGAGGGTATCAAATGAGACTTACACCTTCCGATCCCAACATACAAACATTACTAACACAAATCAAAAATAACGACATAGATTTACAACCCAATTTCCAAAGAGGGGAGGTATGGAGTTTAGTAAAAAAAAGGAAACTTATAGATAGTATTTTACGTGATTGGCATATTCCACCTATTCATATGGTGGTGGTTGCAAAAACTGGATTACAAGAAGTGTTGGATGGACAACAACGTTTAGCAGCAATAAGGGACTTCTCTTTAGGGTTATTTACGATTGATGGGTTTACTGAACCTCCAGATCAAGAAATTCAAGAATTAGATAATCTATCATTTAAAGAATTGCCACCCCTATTTAGAAGAAGATTCGAAAATTTCTCTATAAGAGTTTTTAAACTTACTGACTACAGTCCGGGAGAACCTGGAGAGCTTTTTTATAGACTCAATCAACCTACAAATTTGACGGCTGCTGAACAAAGAAATGCTTTTTTTGGGGAAGCGAGAAATCAAGTAAAAAATCTTGTAGAAAAATTTCATTCTATTGGTCTAACAGAAGAATATATCGGTTTTTCTAATTCTAGAATGGCATATGATGACATAATAGCAAGAGTTTGTATGGCTTTAGAATTAAAAACTTTAGAAAAAAAAATCACTTCATTTATCATTACGGCTAAATACAGATCAACAGAACCATTTAGCTATGAAATAATCCAAAAATTAACTTATTCAATAGATACTTTTTCGAAAATAACTAAATATAATAAAGTTCGGTTCAGTAAAGCAAATCTTTTTAGTTGGCTAATATTTCTATCCTCTATATCATATATTGATATTAATAGATTTGATATTGGAGAGTTTATAGTTTCTTTTGAGATGATTAGAGATGATGTAAAGAGTAATGTAAAACAAAACTATATTTTTATAAATATAAATGACAACATATTATATAGCCTAATTTCGATATTTAATGACAGATCGAGTGCAAGGGTAACGGATGCTCTTTCAGTTATATTAAGGGATTTTATAATATGGTTCATTTTTTATCTCTATTAAAAAATATAGATATGCATATAGTAAATAAAGGAAAACTTATATTACTACAGGAATTCGAAACAGTAATTAATCAAAATAATTTATCTGAACAAATCGAGTTTATATTAATAAGTTTTGTACAATCTAATAAATGGGGGGGATTATGAAAGTTGCTCGTATTGATGATGTATGGCGCAGGCTATATACAAAACAATCATTAACAAAAATAAATAAAGTAATATATAAAAATATCCTTGGTTTAGGTTCTGGTGAAATTGAATTTCATGGTAAATTAACAGCAATTTGTGGCTTAATGGAGTTGGAAAAAGTACCTTATTAAAAAGTATTTTTTATACATTAAAAGGCATTGATATTAGTAATAACCTAAAATTCAATAATAGACTTTCAGATAGTAATATAGAAATAAATATTTCAATTGATAGAAATGATATTTCTATCAATATGAATGGTTCATCAAAATTAAATACAGACAAAGAAATAATACTAATTGATATGGCAAATGACGCTATTGATCTTATTAGAAGATATAATTCTATGAGTAATATTGATGAACTTATAGAGTCTATTGAACCTCAAATACAAACGGATATCGATAAAGAAAATATTTCATATATAATTGGAAAGAATTATAATGAGGTTATATTATATGAAATAGAAGATATTTTTGATAGAGATGTTGTTCCCTACTTTAAAGGTTAATGTTAATGGATTTACATATACCACTGAAAGTATGGGTCTAGGTGAATTTTCAGTTTTTTATATTTATTGGATAATAAAGCGTTTGAATGCACAATCTATTATTTTAATAGAAGAGCCTGAATGTTTTATACCTCCTCTATCTCAGTTAAGGCTTATGAATATTATAGCAAGTTTTTGCGAAAAACAAAATCACTTTATAATTATAACAACTCATTCTTCCTATATTCTAGAAAGGTTGCCAATTGAACACATAAATCTTTTATTATTTTCCGAATCATCATTAATTATCAAAAAATCAAAAACTAGAAATGATATATCTAGGATATTAGGAATAAACATACAGAAAAAAGGTGTATTTCTTGTGGAGGACAAATCTGCACAAATGTTCTTAACAAATATTATTAACTCTATAGAAGCTTATATATTAGTAGATTTTGATATTTATCCTGTTGGATCTTATAATAATGTTATTAATTATACAGAAAATATAGTTAACCATATAAAAATAATAAAATCTATAGGTATAGTCGATGGTGATATTGAAAAATATAATTTTAGGGATAAATCTCATATATTATCATTACCAGGAGATAAAGCTCCTGATTTTATAATAAAAAAAACTGCTTATGAGAATATATCATATTTATCCTCAAGCCTAGGCATTGATGAAACAAATCTACGCCAGCATCTCCAAATTACACAAAGTGATGACCATCATGACTGGATTCATAATGTATCAAGACTTTTATATATAAATGTTGATATTTTATTTTTTAACACATTTAAAATATGGATTAATATTAGTAATAACCATGAGCTATCACACAAATTAATTCAAGACATTAAAAAAATTTTATACCCATCAAGCCTCTCAGAATCATAAATCCTGAGAGGCTAATACCTGATTAAATTGTGCCGCGCACGTAGGCTTGACCAATTGTAAAAGTCATAATCACAAATAAAAATGAGCCAACCGTAACTGCCGCTGCAAAGCGCGTTTTAAGCTGTGGGCGGGCAATTGGAATCCAATAGAACAACGAGCAAAAGAAGAGTGGAGCCAGCCCTCCAACATAATGAATATACAACTGAACAACCCCTAGACCTTGATCAAGCAGCTTAATCCCCAACAGCGCTTGAATCATAATCACCAGTTGCATGCTAATAATTGCCAAATTGGCCCAGCGATTAAGCTGTTTGCCTTTCCAAGCCAACCAACAAACATATCCCATCGTCAAAATACTGACTGCCACTACCAGCATCCCCATAGCCAAGTGGACAGTCGGCGAAAGGAACAAGCGATCGATCACGAAGACCTCCTACATAGATTCTGAGAACCATTCTTACCGCATCTCGAACTGTATCATAAAAATCTGGCTTAATAAAAAACTGCCCTGTTTGTTGAACAAACAGGGCAGTTGCGGTTTATAGTAGTTATTCGCCTTTCATTGCCATTGGCAAGAAAATCTTGAATTGGGTTGGTTGGGTTGTACTAGTTGCCGTTGGTACAGTCGCCGTTGCGGTGACGGTTGCGGTGGCAGTTGCCGTCGCAGTCGCCGTTGCGGTCGCAATCACAGTCGCGGTCGCGGTTGCGGTGGCAGTTGCCGTCGCCGTTGGCACATTGGTCGCCGTTGCAGTTGGCACATCAGTTGCCGTCGCCGTTGGCACATTGGTCGCCGTTGCAGTTGGCACATTGGTCGCCGTTGCGGTTGGAACATTGGTCGCCGTTGCAGTTGGCACATTGGTCGCCGTTGCGGTCGGTACATCGGTCGCCGTCGCCGTTGGCACATTGGTTGCCGTCGCCGTTGGCACATCGGTCGCGGTTGCGGTTGGTACCTCGGTTGCCGTCGCCGTTGGTACCTCGGTTGCCGTCGCCGTTGGTACCTCGGTCGCGGTTGCGGTTGGCACCTCGGTTGCCGTCGCCGTTGGTACATCAGTCGCGGTCGCCGTTGGTACCTCGGTCGCGGTTGCCGTCGGTACGTCAGTCGCGGTTGCGGTTGGCACATCGGTTGCCGTCGCCGTTGGTACCTCGGTCGCGGTCGCCGTTGGTACCTCGGTCGCGGTCGTCGTTGGTACCTCGGTCGCGGTTGCGGTTGGCACCTCGGTTGCCGTCGCCGTTGGTACCTCGGTTGCTGTCGCGGTCGGTACATTGGTTGCCGTTGCCGTTGGCACATCGGTTGCCGTTGCCGTTGGCATATTGGTCGCCGTCGCGGTTGGTACGTTCGTTGCCGTTGGCACATCGGTCGCCGTCGCGGTTGGCACATCGGTTGCTGTCGCCGTTGGCACTGGTGTATTCGTTACTGCAGGTGCATCAAAGACAATTGGGTTCGTGTCATTCGCAAATTCAGTGGCATTATCGTAGCTATCGTTATCAGGATTGCCACTAGCACCATCATCACCAGTTGCATCTAATGGATCGAGACCATAGGTTACTTCCCAGCCATCAGGCAAGCTGTCGTTATCAGTATCGCCATCATTTGGATCGGTATTGTTAGCATATTCCGCAGCATTGCTCAAACCATCAGCATCAGGATCGCCAGCTGAGCCATTCGCACCAGTTGCATCCAATGGATTGAGACTGTTATCGACTTCCCAGCCATCAGGCAAGCTGTCATTATCAGTATCGCTATCATTTGGATCAGTGCCAGCAACAGTTTCAGCGCCATCATTCAAGCCATCGTTATCAGTATCGCCATCATTTGGATCGGTATTGTTAGCATATTCAGCAGCATTGTTCGAGCCATCGGCATCGGGGTCACCAGCAGCACCATTCGCACCGGTTGCATCCAATGGATTCAAGCTATTGGCAACTTCCCAGCCATCGGGCAAGCTGTCATTATCGCTGTCACTGTCATTCGGATCAGTGCCAGCAGCAGCTTCTTGGCCATCATTCAAACCGTCGTTATCGCTGTCATTATCCTGGGGATTGGTGTTATTTTGATATTCTTGTAAGTTGGTCGAACCATCATTGTCTGGATCGCCATTGGCTCCGTTACCTTCAGTGGTGCTGGTTGGGTTCAAGTTATTACTAATTTCCCAGCCATCGGGCAAGCCATCACCATCAGTATCAGCATTATTGGGATTTGTTCCAATTGTCACTTCAACGCCATCGTTCAAGTTATCGCCGTCTGTATCAGCATCTTGGGGATCTGTCCCAATCTGATATTCTTGCAAATTATTCAAACCATCATTATCAAGGTCGCTAGCAGCATCATTCGGGTTCAATGGATCAAGACCATTGTTGATTTCCCAGCCATCGGGCAAGCCATCATTATCGCTGTCACTATCATTCGGATCAGTGCCAGCACCAGCTTCAGCGCCATCATTCAAGCCATCATTGTCGCTGTCATTGTCATTGGGATTGGTGCCTGCTGCATATTCGGCGGCGTTATTTGAGCCATCAGCATCAGGATCGCCAGCGGCACCATTCGCACCGGTTGCGTCCAATGGGTTCAGATTATTGGCAACTTCCCAGCCATCGGGCAAGCCATCATTATCGCTGTCACTATTATTCGGATCAGTGCCAGCACCAGCTTCAGCGCCATCATTCAAGCCGTCACTATCACTATCGTTATCATTGGGATTGGTGCCTGCTGCATATTCGGCAGCGTTATTCGAGCCATCAGCATCAGGATCGCCAGCGGCACCATTCGCACCGGTTGCATCTAATGGGTTCAGATTATTGGCAACTTCCCACCCATCGGGCAAGCCATCGCCATCAGTATCAGCATTATTGGGATTCGTGCCCAACGTTGCTTCCTGGCCATCATTCAAACCGTCATTGTCGCTATCATTATCATTGGGATTGGTGCCTGCTGCATATTCGGCGGCGTTATTCGAGCCATCAGCATCAGGATCACCAGCAGCACCATTCGCACCGGTTGCGTCCAATGGGTTCAGATTATTGGCAACTTCCCACCCATCGGGCAAGCCATCGCCATCAGTATCAGCATTGTTAGGATTTGTTCCAGTTGCAGCTTCCTGGCCATCAGTCAAGCCGTCATTATCACTATCGTTATCATTGGGATTGGTGCCTGCCGCATATTCGGCGGCGTTATTCGAGCCATCAGCATCAGGATCGCCAGCGGCACCATTCGCACCGGTTGCGTCCAATGGGTTCAGATTATTGGCAACTTCCCAGCCATCGGGCAAGCCATCGCTATCGCTGTCAGCATTATTGGGATTCGTGCCTAACGTTGTTTCTTGACCATCAGTCAGGCCATCATTGTCGCTATCATTATCATTGGGGTTGGTACCATTTTGATATTCTTGCAAGTTGGTTGAACCATCGGTATCAGGATCACCAGCAGCGCCATTGTTACCGGTAGGGTTCAATGGATTCAGGCTATTGTTGACTTCCCAGCCATCGGGCAATCCATCGCCATCGCTATCCGCATTATTGGGATTTGTGCCCAACGTCGCTTCTTGACCATCAGTCAGGCCATCATTGTCGCTATCGTTGTCATGGGGATTAGTGCTATTTTGATATTCTTGCAAGTTGGTCGATCCATCGGTATCAGGATCGCCAGTTGCACCCTGGTTGCCTGTGGCATTATTGGGATTGAGGCTATTGGCAACTTCCCAGCCATCAGGTAAGCCATCACCATCACTATCAGCATTATTGGGATTCGTGCCCAAAGCTGCTTCTGCGCCGTCGTTCAAGCCATCATTATCACTATCATTGTCATTCGGATGGGTGCCTGCTGCATATTCAGCAGCATTGTTCGACCCATCAGCATCGGGGTCACCAGCTGCACCGTTGTTGCCCGTGGCATTATTGGGATTCAAGCCATAAGTTACTTCCCAACCATCGGGCAAACCATCATTATCACTATCGTTATCTAGTGGATTGGTGCCAGCACCCGTTTCTGCGCCATCATTCAAGCCATCATCGTCACTATCAGAATCGTTGGGATTGGTACCATTTTGATATTCTTGCAAGTTGTTCGATCCATCATTATCGGGATCGCCAGCTGCACCATTATTGCCCGTGGCGTTATTGGGATTCAAATTATTGGCAACTTCCCAGCCATCAGGCAAGCCATCGTTATCACTATCGTTATCATTTGGATTTGTACCATTGACGATTTCTTGACCATCATTTAGGCCGTCGTCATCACTATCAGGATCGAGGGGGTTAGTCCCATTGGTGATCTCATCACTATCATTCACCCCATCATTATCGCTATCAGGGCGAAACGTTTTAGCAGAAACTGCATCGATCTGATATGCCGTTAATAGTGAGGTAAAGCGCACATATCGATATGGCGTAGGCTTATTGGCATAGGTCACTGTTGTTGAATAGATCGAGCCAAGTGATAAACCAACAAAATTCAAAGGTGCCGAAGCAATCACCTGGCGGCTGCTATTGAGGAACTGAACTGTTGGAGCAATTTGTACCCCTAGGCCAGCATAATGCACCACAAGGTCGCCAGTACCTTCTTCATTTACGCCCATGTCAAGGGTCAGATTGAGGCCAAGCAGGCCAACAACGGTTGCGAGCGTACCATTTGGCGCGCCAACCGCGTTCGCAGCATTAACAGTCACACCGCTCGTGCTGGAATCAACCGCGTTAGCGTAAGGAGTTTCTCCAGCAGCGGCGGTAGGTCGTACCATACCAAGATGAAAAACCACGATTAAGGCAAGTAAAAGTCGCCCATAATTGCGTCGAGACCGATAGAAATTCATACGATTGCTCCTCTGAAATGGCTACATGTCGCGTTCAAGATGGTGAAGTAATGAGTGAAGTTGGTCTACCAGCCGTATCACAGTCGTTAATCGCTGCATTTGATAGTGATCAATTACACCAATGAGGTAATACAGCACAATAGCTGGTTCACTCTAACTTCAAAGCTACGAGTATCAATCACATAGACCACAAGACACTGCATCAAATCATGGATGCTTGCATATCAATCACAAGCTTGTTGTTGATCAACATTGATCGACGATTGGTCGAAAATGCAGCTCCATCCTATACCATGCCGATTCAAATTCTGGTAATCTTTAGTCCTATATGCTCAAATTACCATGGTAATAGAGGGGATGGGCTAGTCCCACAAGCTGCTTAACCAGCATCACCCTAAGTGGGATATTCTAGCCCTAGGGGTTGAGTCGATTTTTGAGCCAAATCATTCGAAATAGGGCTTCACAAATTGCAAGTATTAATGTATTTTTATATTTGAGCAGATTAAAGTGTTAGCAACTAAGGAACCGGTCTCAATCATCAGGCTAACAGTTAATCAGTTCTGCTATGATTTCAACTATGAGGGACTCTGTATGTCGCAGAAACAACGTTCGTTTCGCACGCGCCTCGCTATGCTTGGCGGACTAGTGGCCCTGATGCTAGCTGGGCAGCCCGCCAGTACCAAGCCAACTGCCGCCGCCGCTGTCTGTGAGGTCAATTACACAATCTCTAATCAGTGGGATACTGGCTTTACGGCGAATGTAAGTGTTAAGAATCTTGGAATCGGTCTCAATAATTGGCAGCTTAGCTGGATATTCGCTGGCAATCAGACGATTACCAATCTCTGGAATGGCTCGCTAACCCAAAATGGCGCGCAAGTAAGCGTCACAAATGCAGCATGGGCCGCTAGTTTACCAAGCAATAGTACCGCCAGCTTTGGCTTTCAAGCATCGTTCAGCGGCAGTAATGCCATTCCAACGGCGTTCAAACTTAATGGAGTCAGTTGTGGCGAAAATCAGCCAAACCCAACTGCAACCAACACGCCAAATCCAACATCGTTGCCAACAACCAACACGCCAACTACACCACCAAATACAGCGGTTCCAAGCATAACTGGCACTCCCCGTCCAACCAACACGCCAACCACGCCACCAAATACAGCGGTTCCAAGCATAACTGGCACTCCCCGTCCAACCAACACGCCAACCACGCCGCCAAATACCAGTATTCCAACCGTCACCAACACCCCACGCCCCACGAATACCGCCATTCCAACAACGGTTATTCCAACCGCTACTAGCACCCCAACTGGTAACAACAATAATGACGATTGGTTGCATACCAACGGCAATCAAATTGTTGATAGTGCTGGCCGCCCAGTGTGGCTGACGGGGGTTAATTGGTTTGGATTTAATGCCACCGAACGGGTATTTCATGGCTTGTGGTCGGCCAATTTGACCGCCATGATGCAAGGTATCTCGCAACGGGGCTTGAATATTATTCGAGTACCAATCTCAACTGAATTAATTTTGGAATGGAAAGCCGGAGTTTTCAAAGCGCCGAATGTCAATACCTATGCCAACCCAGAGCTAGAAGGCTTAACTTCATTGCAAATCTTCGATCGTTTTGTGCTACTTTCAAAGCAATTTGGCATCAAAGTGATGATCGATGTGCATAGCGCCGAGGCCGATAACGCTGGCCACTATGCCCCATTGTGGTATAAAGGCACGATCACCAGCGAGCAGTTTTATCAGGCTTGGGAATGGATTACCGATCGCTATAAAAATGATGATACGGTGATCGCAATGGATATCAAAAATGAGCCACACGGCACGGCTCACGATAATCAAACTAGCGGCCAATTCGCCAAATGGGATAATTCAAGCGCCATCAATAATTGGAAATATGTGTGTGAAACTGCGAGCAAGCGCATTTTAGCGATTAACCCAAATGTGTTGGTATTGTGCGAAGGCAATGAGGTTTACCCCAAAGCTGGGGCAACCTACAGCTCAAGTAATAAAAACGATTACCACTTTACTTGGTGGGGTGGCAATTTACGGGGCGTGCGCGATTATCCCGTCAACCTTGGAGCCAACCAAGATCAATTGGTCTACTCGCCACACGATTACGGCCCATTGGTCTTCAATCAATCGTGGTTCTACCCTGGCTTCACAAAAGAAACCCTTTACAATGATGTCTGGTATCCCAACTGGTTCTTTATCCATGAAGAAAATATTGCACCATTGTTTATCGGCGAATGGGGTGGCTTTTTAGATGGTGGGGCCAATGAACAATGGATGAAAGCGTTACGCGATTTTATCAAAGAGCATTATTTGCACCATACTTTCTGGGTGCTCAACCCCAATTCTGGCGATACCGGCGGACTGTTGGGCTACGATTGGGCAACCTGGGATGAGGCCAAATATGCCTTGCTGAAGCCAGCATTATGGGCTGATCGCAATGGTAAATTCGTCAGCCTCGATCATCAAATTCCGCTTGGTGGCGCAGCAACCGGCACCACCATTACCAACTATTATCAACAGGGCAACCCAGCTCCAACCAATCCTTAATTGATCGATTGAGTAATAAAACCAAAAAGCCTTGACAATTCATCCTGTCAAGGCTTTTGGTTTATGTCAATAACGATTTAGCGACAATCACAGCTCCCTGTTTGGCTTGCAGCACAGCAAGTAGCTTGTTCGTCGGCTGGGCAACAGGTGGCTTGTTCTTCGGCTGAACAGCAATCATTGTTTACTTGGCTAATTTCGATCGTTGCCATCATTGGTCTCCTTAGAATGAAGATGTTTGAAGCAGAGGAAACGTGCTTCTACTATTAAAGACGGCCAATTAGCAAAAGGACGCAGTTTAATGCAGTTGAATTGGTTGCTGATGAGGCCGACAATCCAAAACATGGCCTGCTGGATCGCGCTCGACAGTACAACATTGCTCAAATAGTGCGCGTAATTTTTGGCGTGCTCGCTGAACTCGCGATTTTGTGCCCGAAAATGATAAGCCCAATTCGATGCTCAAGGCTTGTTGGCTGATTCCCTCAAAGGCTGTCCGTTGCAAGACCAAATGATCTTGGGCTGGCAAGCGTGCCAACATCTGCTGCACACAACGATCAAAACCAGCTAAAATTGGTGGTTTTTGCTCGCTTTCAGCCGCAAATGTTTCGTCCAGCGTGATCGTTTCGCGGCGGCTTCGATAGCGATCGATCAGTTTGCGGCGGGCAATTTGCCACAGCCAAGCGTCGCTCCGCGCTGAATCCTGCACTTGATCGTGTTTGAGATAGGCGGTTAGAAAAATGTCTTGTAGCAAATCTTCCACGGCATCGTGATCAGCCAAACGGGCTTGCAAAAATCGCCTGATTGGTTGCGCCACATGCTGCCAATGGTGGGTCAGATCAAGCTGGTTCATTGCCACACCGCCCAACGACAACAACGAGCCGATTGGCTGGCCCGAGCTTGAATCTGGCCCACCACCCGCGCCGCATCAGCACCAACGCCCCGCAACGTCGCCGAAGCAAAATTGAATTGTTGCTCCAAGCCAACGTAATAGAGACCAGCGACTGTGGTGCTCACCCCTGCTTGGTGTAAAGGCAAGCCAGCGTGATCAAGTGCATTTAGGCCTTGTAAATAGGGCACATGGGGTCGATAGCCTGTGGCAAACAGTACCACATCAACTGGCTCGGCTTGGCCATCAGCCCAAACAATGCCGTTTTCGCTGAAACGCTCGAACATGGCGCGGCGTTGGGGTTGGTTTTGATTGATTTTTCTGCTATACAGACCGGTATCGAGCACAATTCCCTGAGTTCGTTGCTGAATCCAGCGACCTAAGCGACTATTGAGGGCCAAACGATCAAAGCCAGTTAGCCACCACCACCAATGCAGATCGCGGCCAGCAATCTGTTGGGCTTGAAAGCGAATTGGTTGGCGGGTGGCGAGGGTTACATCGGCAACGTGGGCCAGCTCAATTGCAATTTGAATCGCCGAATTGCCAGCGCCCACCACGACCACGCGTTTGCCAACAAAATCATTGACATTGCGATAGCTGGCACTATGTAAAACGTGGCCTTGAAAGAGCGCTTGATCAGGCAATTGGGGTATAAATGGCCGCGAAAAAGCTCCAGTTGCCGCAATAATCTGGCCTGCCTGAAATACCCGGCCATCATTGGCCGTCAGGCGAAAGCCACGCTGATGGCGTTCGATTGTGCTCATTGTGGTGTTGGTTTGAATTGGCAATTTGAAATGTTCAGCATAGCGTTGCAAATAAGCCACTACTGCATCACGTTGGGGATAGCTCGCAGCAGGCGCAGGAAAAGCCATACCAGGCAAACTTGAAAACCGCGCCGGCGAAAACAGGGTCAAACTATCGTAATAGGCTGGCCATGAGCCACCAACCGTCGCCTGCGCCTCGACAATTTGAAACGGTAATTGCGCTTGTTGCAGCCAATAACCAGCTGCCAAACCAGCCTGTCCCGCCCCGATCACAATTGTTTGATCACTCATTGCTTGCACCTCGAATAAGATAAATTGCCGCTGCGCTGATCAAGCACATGAGCAATAACAGTCCAAAAAGTGGTTGATAGCTATGCAGCAACGCCACCAGCAAGCTCGCCAAAACCGGAGCCAACGCCCGAGCGGTAGTTGTCAACAGCGCCAAAGCGCCGCTGATGCTGGCATATTGGGCAGTACCAAACACATCAGCCACCAACGAAGCCCGAGTTGGGGTCAAGGCACCTGAACCAGCACCAAACAAGCAGGCAAAGAGCAAAAGCCCGGTCACACTTGGCACAAACAGGAAAATTGCAAAAGCCAGACTTTGCAGCAGACATAACATCCAAGCTAATTGTACTTGCGGCAAACGTCGTCCAACGCTGCCGATCAAAATACGGCTTGGAATTTGCGAACCGCCCAATACGGCCACTGCCAAAGCTTGAATCTCAGGCGTATAGCCTTGGGCTTGAATCGCCGAAATCAAATGCACGCCCAGCGTAAAAGTTGCCATCGTCGTCAAGCCAAATGCCAAGGCCAGCCACCAAAATGCCCTCGCCCTTAGCGCTGTGCGCAGCGACATCGACGTTGGGATGGGAAGTTTGGGCCTCGCAGCGGCAGGCTCTACCACCCCACCATCAGGCAACAAACCCAAATCGGCTGGCTTGCCGCGTAATACCAAGCCATGCAACGGAATCGTCAGCACCGCCAAAATAGCTGCTAGCCACAGCAAGACTTCGCGCCAAGCCATCGTGCCCAGCAAACGCGTTGTCAAGGGCACATAAACCACACTTGCTAAGCCACCACCAACCGTCAAAATCGTTAATGCAAGCTGGCGCTTGCGCTGAAACCAGGTTGCCACTACGGCAAAAGCAGGCTCGTATAAAATTGCGGCCATCGCCAACCCCAAGCCTGCCCAAATCAGATACCAGGCCAACAACGATTGCACATTGGCCCATGCCACCACCAACACCGCTGCCAAACACGAGCCAAGCGTCATCAACCCGCGTGCACCGTGGTGGTCGAGCCAACGGCCAATTGGCAACGCAACAATCCCTGAAACAAATAAGGCTAACGAAAATCCACCAGTAAGATGCGCCTGCGACCAACCCAACTCCCGCTGCATTGGAGTCAAAAGCACGCTAAATGCGTAGTAAATTACGCCCCACGATGTCATCTCGGTAAATCCCAGCGTGCTTACAATCCACCAGCCATAAAACGGGCTTTGTCGCATAACCAAATCCTCTAGCATTGAAAATCAGCTGTTAGGCGGCCATTTTACAGCTGTAGCAGAATCTCGCTGCGAGTTGGGGTTGAACCACAGCATGCCTCAGCGCCAAATTGGGTTTTGCAAACGCCAGTTTCGGGCAACACCAGCTGCACTTCGCGGGCGGCTTGCCAATCGCCAACAATCGCCGCGACCACTGAGCGCACTTGCTCGTAGCCTGTGCGCATGAGAAAGGTTGGGGCGCGACCATAGCTTTTCATGCCCACAATGTAGAAATTTGGCTCAGGATGGCGCAATTCTTCAGCGCCATGCGGGCGCACTGTGCCACAACTATGCTCATTGGGATCAATCAATGGTGCCAACGTCCTTGGGCTTTCAACTGCCGAATCAAGCTCCAAACGCACTTCACTGAGCATGGTCAAATTTGGCCGAAAACCAGTTGTAGCAATGATTTGATCAACGCCTGTTAATTGTTGCTCGCCTGCCTGCAAACACAGTTTTTGCTCAGTTTGGCTGATTGTATCGATGCTAAAGCCAGTCACGAGCTTAAAGCGCCCACTTGCCACCAATTGTTCAACCCGACTGCCCAAAACCCCGCGCTGCACCAATTGGTCGTTGGCACCGCCGCCATACAAGGCCGAATCGACCTGTTCGCGCCGCATAATCCAAGTAACGCTGGTTTCAGGAGCTTGCTCGGCTAGCTCAGCCAAATCAAGCAATGCATTGAACGCAGAATGTCCACTACCCACGACTGCCACCGAACGATTGGCGTAGCGTGCGCGATCGAGACCCAAGACATCGGGAATGCCATAGTAAATTTGGGCCGCTGCCGCCGCTTCGCCCAGGGCCAGCACTCCTGCCGCACCCAATGGATTCGGGCTGCGATAGGTGCCAGAAGCATCAATCACGGCTTTGGCATAGTATTGGCGAGTTTGGCCAGCAGTCTCAATCGTGAGCACAAATGGCGTGGTTGCGCGCCCAATATTCTTCAATTTATCCAAGCCCAAGCGGGTGATTGCCACAACCTTACTATTAAGCTGAATGTGGGATTGAATTTGCGGCAGTTGGGCCAATGGCTGCAAATAATCGCGCACCAATTCGGCTCCCGTTGGAAAATGAGCTAAATCGGGAGTTTGCCAACCGCTGGCAGCTAAAAGCTGTTCAGCCATGGGATCGATATTAAATTCCCACGCTGAGAATAAGCGCACATGGCCCCAAGCGTGCACCGAATCAGCTACTCTAGCGCCTGCTTCAAAAATGATTGGCGTTTCGTTACGCGCCACTAAATGAGCGGCTGCCGCCAAACCAACTGGCCCCGACCCAATGACCGCCACTGGTAAGGTTGTAAAATCCATTTTAAAGCCCCCTAAACTGTTGATTGAAAATTTTCAATATAAAAAGTGAAGAAAAATCCATCGTTCGGTTTGATGGATTGAAAATTTTCGATTGAAATGCGATAAAAATGCGTTAGCCCTGCTGTGGCTAACGGCACTCGATTGCTTGGCGCTTAGCTTAGCATACACATTGAAAAAAATCAATATTGAAATTTATGCCTATTGCAACCAAGCGATGATTGCTCCGTAATACAGCTCTGTGTATACTAATAGCACCACAAGTAAGGAGAGAATCAATGAAAATCTACTGGTCAACCAACTCGATCCCCGAACTTCAAGCTTATCCCAAAACTGAACACCGCTCATTAATCAAGCGTGCGACGAAAGAGAATTATAAAAACAAATTGGTTTGGCTTGGCTATATTCTGTTATTTATGGGAATATTTAGTGCCAGTATATTCATATCATCGGCTTCAAATCTTTTGTTTGGAATGCTCATCGGGGGTGCGATGGGTGGCATTATTGGATTATTAAGTACCCAAATTCTCTTTGCAGCGATTCGCCCAACTTTAGCGCGTTATCGTCGCGAGCTGGAGCAAGCTTCAGCACCCACTAACAATGATTATTTTGTACCACATGCTCTTTAATTTCTAGCTATAGCTCAAATAGTTTAGGATGTCATCGATGAAAATCTATCTTTCGACGAATTCAATTCCTGAACTTCAAGGGTTTCCCAAAGATCAACATCGTTCATTAATCCAGCGTGCGGCGAACAAGAATCTAATGAATCCGCTATTATGGCTTGGATATGGCATCATATTCCTTGGCACGTTAATGGTGCTACCGGCTGCAAGCATCTTCCTTGTTTTGTATACCAATATAGCATTACCATTGGGACTGTTGATAGGCATTATTATCGGTGGCATTATTGGATTATTAAGTACCCAAATTCTTTTTGCAGCGCTTCGCCCAACTTTAGTGCGTTATCGCAGCGAGCTTGAGCAAGCTACAGCACCCACTAACAATGATTATTTTGTGCCGCATGCGTTTTAATTGCTATCTATAGTTCAAATAATTTAGGATGTCATCGATGAAAATCTACTGGACGAATAGTTCCATTCCCGAACTATATGGGCTTAGCAACAAACAACAACTCGAATTTCGACGAGCGGCATTCAAAACTCAGCGAAAAAACCCGCGAATTTGGCTAGGTCTAGGATTAATGATACTGGTTAATCTGATTTCTTTAATCTTTCTAATTAAGTCCAATCTCGAGCTGTCGTATTTGCTCCTTTTAAACAGCTTTGTCACTGCAACAACGGCCTTAGTTTGGAATCAATATATTATTCGGATTATCCGCCCAAGTTTGAAACGCTATCGGATGGACAGTCAGCATGATTACAATCGTGATCATAACGACTATTTTGTACCCCTGCATTCTAAAAAGCATATTCAAAAGCTCCAGTAAGCGAGAATCAAATCTAGACAGTAGCTTACTGGAGCTAAACCGTGTTGAGGCGTAAGATTTAGGTATTCGTAGGAGCCAAGTGCGCCATCCGCTGTTCAAGAATCCATTGCAGCACTTCAGCAGTCGATGCAACGCCATCGATACAAACATCGGCGGTTTCGGCGACTGATGGATGCGATTCTGGATTGATCACGCCAATCGCCACAGCTTGGCAGCCACGTTCGCGAGCAGCGGCAATCGAACGAAAACCATCGACATCGGTCAGATCATCGCCGAAGAAGATCGCCGCTTCAAGTTTTTGCTCCTCGATCAGCCAACCTACCGCGCTGCCTTTATGCCAATTGACTGGCGGACGGACTTCGAAAATCATCAAGCCTTCGGTGATAATCAAATTATGGGCGGCGGCTAATTCGGCTAGCACTTTGCGCAACCAGACCTCGGCGGCAGACTGATCAGTCGCCAAACGGTAGTGCAAGGTTGCGGTAATGCCCTTGGATTCGAGCACAACGCCTTCGGGCAAGGCATACCGCTCCATCGCCACCACAAATTCGCGCACCGCAGCGCTAAAAGGTTGGGCAGCTGGCACAAGCACGCTCCCATCTTGGCCCCACAGTTCTAGCCCATGATTGCCGATATAGCGCATCGCAGGCAATTGCAGCATTCGCTGAACATCACGAGCAGCGCGGCCTGAAACTGCGGCAACGCATGGGATACATTCGACCAATTGGCTCAAGGCATGGCGGCATAATGGATCAACCGTTGCCCCATCGGGAGTCGGCGCAATTCGGCTAATTGTGCCATCAATATCGGTGATTAATCCCAAGCGCTCGACAGCAATAATTGGTTGTAAGCGTTGTTTAAGCGTCGTCGAGAGCAAGGCGCACTCCTTCTAAGCGGAACCACATAAAGCCATGCGGCGCTAACGAGAGAAAATAGGGTGTGCTCGTAACCGTTGGAAACGGCGTTTCACCAATTAATTCGACTAACCGCATGCCGGCAAATTCGGCCAAATCCAGCTCGACTGGCTGGATAAAGCGCGAAAGATTATTGACGATCAGCACAGTTTGGTCGGCATAGCTCCGCAAATAGGCCAATACTTTGCGATTTTGGGTTTCAAGAATTTGAATATCACCACGACCAAACACTGAATAGCGCTTGCGCACCCGAATCAGGCGTTTCATCCAATTCAGCAACGATGATTGCACGCGCTCTTGGGCTTCGACATTAATCGCCTGATAGCCATAAACTGGATCGATAATCACTGGGCTATACAAACGGGCAAAATCGGTAGACGAAAAGCCTGCATTGCGATCACCATTCCATTGCATTGGGGTACGCACGCCGTTGCGGTCGCCAAGATAAATATTATCGCCCATGCCAATTTCATCGCCATAATAAATAATTGGCGAGCCAGGCAAACTTAACAGCATGCTATTCATTAATTCCATTCGGCGACGTGCATTATCCATTAATGGTGCTAAACGACGGCGAATCCCAATATTGATTTTCATGCGTGGATCAGCCGCATACTCGCGATACATATAATCACGTTCATCATCGGTGACCATTTCGAGGGTTAATTCATCGTGATTACGCAAAAACGTTGCCCATTGACAGTTATCGGGAATTTTGGGAGTTTGACGCACAATATCGATAATTGGCGTACTATCTTCCTTGCGAATCGCCATAAACATCCGTGGCATGACTGGAAAATTAAATGCCATATGAAATTCATCATCATTGCCAAAATAATGACGTACATCATCGGGCCATTGATTGGCTTCAGCAAGCAAGACGCAATTTGGATAATGCTCATCAACAAATTGGCGCATTTTGCGCAAAATTGCATGGGTTTCAGGCAAGTTTTCGCAATTGGTACCATCACGTTCGATTAAGTAGGGTACTGCATCAATCCGAAAGCCATCAACCCCGCGATCGAGCCAAAACCGCATAATATTGTACATTTCTTCCAAAACTGCCGGATTTTCATAATTCAAATCGGGCTGATGGCTAAAGAAACGATGCCAATAATATGATTCTGAAACATCATCCCAAGCCCAATTTGAGCGCTCAGTATCGGTGAAAATAATCCGTGCATCGCGATAAAGCTGGTTGTTATCGCTCCAAACATAATAATCACGATACGGCGAATCAAGTTGGCGGGCTGCTTGAAACCATGGATGTTGATCCGAAGTATGATTGACTACTAAGTCAATCATCACCCGCAAACCACGGGAATGCGCTGCTTCGAAAAATGTGACTACATCTTCCATCGTGCCATAACTAGGATGCACATTACAATAATCAGCAACATCATACCCATCATCTTTACCTGGTGACGGATAGAATGGCAATAACCATAAACAATCAACGCCTAAACTTTGCAAATAATCTAAACGTGAAATCAGGCCACGAAAATCGCCATTTCCATCGCCATTGCTATCTTGAAAAGCTCGTACATGCAATTCGTAAAAGATTGCATCTTTATACCAATCGTTCTGCATACAACTCCTTTAGTAGCGGACTACAAACCTGAGGCTTGCTCAACTGATTCTGAACGTTTGACATTGGCTGCTTGCAAAAACGTATCAACCCACCAATAAATATCATATTGATTAATTGAATGCCGTAATTTGCTAATATGCTCAATGCGTTCAGCGCGAGGCATTGTGACAGCATTATAGATTGCTTGAGCCGTGCCAGTAAGATCATATGGATTAACCGTCAATGAATGTTCGGATAGCTGCATTGCAGCTCCAGCAAATTCACTAAGAATTAGCACACCATCATCAGGGCCACAAACCGCATATTCCTTTGCTACAAGATTCATGCCATCCTTTAATGGCGTGATTAATGCAGCATGAGCAGCGCGATAATAGGCTAATAATTCTTCACGTGGCAACGAACGATAGATATAATGAATTGGAACCCAGCCGATTTTGGTGTATTTGCCATTGATATCGCTGACCAATTGCTGAATTGTTTGTTTTAATTCAGCATATTCATTAATATCCTCACGGCTTGGTACCACAACTTGAGTTAATGAAATTGTTTGTTGCAGCTCAGGATAAGTTTCGAGCAAGGTACTAAATGCTTGTAAGCGTTCAGGAATACCTTTGGTATAATCCAAACGATCAACCCCAAGAATCAATTTACGTGCTGGAAAAGATTCACGAATCTGGCCATACAAACTATCAACATTCTGGGTATGGGCAGCAGCCCGAAATTCATGCGGATCGATGCTAATTGGAAAGAAACCAACTTTGGTTGGGTTACGATCAGCATGCGAAATTAATGGATATTCACCAGAACGATCGATCTCAGCATCGGGCAATAAAGCTTCAACGCAAATCAAAAAATTATTCAAATCACGATTGGTCTGGAAGCCAAGCAAATCGTATTCGAGCAGGCCATTCAGAATTTGCTCGCGCCATGGCAATTTCAGAAAAATATCGATATGCGGAAAAGGAATATGCAAAAAGAAGCCGATATGGGCATCGATACCAAGCTGGCGTAATTCACATGCGACATTAATCAACTGATAATCTTGAACCCAAATGTAATTATCATCACGATAATGTTGCGCGATGGTTTCAGCATATTTGCGATTAACTTGTTCGTAGGTTGTCCAATAGCTTGGATCAAAATTACAGCGCGATTGCAAATCGTGAAATAATGGCCAGATAATTTCATTGGAAAAGCCCAAATAGAATTTTTCTTGTTCTTCTTGGCTTAGGTGAATCGCATGCATGCTATAGCCAATTGAATTTGTTGCATCTTCGAGCAATTGATCGACATTCTGATCGGCATCATTGGTGCCCGACCAGCCAATCCATGTACCGCGGGCTTGACGCAAAATAGGGTCAAGCGCGGTTACGAGGCCACCAGAGGCGGGCTTGATCATGGGAGTGCCATCGGGTTGCTCAGCGATTGTAATCGGCAAGCGATTAGATACAATCATCAGTCGATTCGGTAACTCTTGCATGATTTGCCATCCTCCTAAAAGACACAGTTTAATATTAAATTCACACCACAAAAACACAGCAATACCAGTCTCTTGCAGGCAAACACAGCACATCGTTGAGCAGATAGAGCGTTTGATTAGCAGGGATAGTGCCAGAAA
The DNA here is from genome assembly GCA_963767035.1 of uncultured Chloroflexia bacterium. Lineage (GTDB taxonomy): Bacteria > Chloroflexota > Chloroflexia > Chloroflexales > Herpetosiphonaceae > Herpetosiphon. Next base: position 1,758,587 of record CAVYBW010000001.1, read on the forward strand.
ATATGTCTATTTGCTGGGTTAATCGCATGATTTAGCTCATTAGAATGGTCAATATCGTCGCTTGATCATGGCAGAAGTTAGAAGTTGCATGTTAACGGATGTTCAAAGATCAATGAAGTTATAGGCTATTGGCTATGGGCTATAGGAGCACTGTAAATCCAAAGAATTCGGGTATGGCCCCTCACCCACGGCGCGGGCGAGGGGCTTTTGTTTTGGTAATTTGATCATGATGAGTGGCCATGCACGCGTTCTTCCCCTCGCCCGCGTGCAGTGGGAGAGGGGCTGGGGGTGAGGGGATCAATCACCATTGCAATCATCTACAGCCCATAGCCTATAGCCCATTTAGTCCAAGCGCGACTGCATTGCCGCGCAGAGCTGTAATAACCTCTTCGATCAAGGTTTCCAGTGGCAGGTCAAGTTCTTGCGCACCACGAATAATATCTTCGCGATTAACTGCCCGTGCGAAGGCTTTATCCTTCATTTTCTTCTTGACTGAACTAACTTCGACGCTATGCACGCTCTTATCGGGGCGCACGAGCGCTACGGCGGTGACAAAGCCCGACAGCTCATCGACAGCGTAGAGCGTTTTTTCCATCGGCGTGATGCGCTCAACATGGCAATAATCGGCATGTGATAAAATAGCCCGACAGATCTCCTCGCTCCAACCGAGCTCACGCAGCACGCGCACTGCTTCCGAGGGATGTTCAGCGGTAGGAGATTGGGCAGCATTAGGAAAACGCTCATAATCGAGATCGTGAATCAGGCCAACAGTGGCCCAAAGCTCAGCATCAGCCTGTTGACGTTGCGCCATATGACGCATGGAGGTAGAAACCGCGAGGCAGTGTTTCCGTAGACTTTCGCTTTGCACCCACTCAGCGAGCAAGGCTTCAGCGGCAGCATAACTATTCAGCATAGACATCTCCTAAAAGCAGATAGCCGATAGCAGATTGTACCAAATTGCTGATGGCGCTTAGTTGCGACTTGGGCTAAAAGAGCAAAGAACACAGAACCAATTTGTTCTATGTTCTTCTTGTATCCATCGCTCCAGCCATATCCACGCAAATGAAACACGAGGCACTGGAAAACGCATTTGGGGTTATAGATGGGTCACTGGCTCGGGCAGCAAAGGTTTATAAGCCTTCGCCATCAAGCCACGTTTGAACCGCAGCATCATCAGCGCCGGTCTGACCACCTGAGATATAGCGAAACCGTTCGCCATAACCTTCCATAATATCGTTGCGCTTTGCTTCGGTATCAGCGTCGGAAGCCGTGTCATCAATGCTGATCACACTACCCGACTCAAGATCGAGATAACAACTAATCGTCGTATCGGCGGTGCGCAAGGCCTCCAGAATTTGTGCGCGGTCAATGGGCGCAGCCATGGTTGAGTCCTCCTAAGGGTTAGTTGAACGTCGTGGTTCAAACATAGCTTAACATACAAACGCGCTCCGAACGGACAATCGAGCGCGGTAGTACGTGCGGCATCGCGATCATACTACAGCACACGGTAGAAGTCAAAAAGAACAGGAAGCGTATGCGACAGCCTGCAATCACGCAGTACATCGATGCCTATTGGGACAAACTTGTTCGTCAACAGCCGGCAGATCAAAAAACCTTAATTGGCTTGCCCCATATGTTTATGGTGCCAACTCACGACCCAACCTTCCAAGAAATGTTTTATTGGGATAGTTTCTTTATTGCCTTAGGCTTGGGTGGCACGCGCTACGAAGCGGCGATTGTGGGCATGGTTGAAAATATGGCCTATCTCTACCAGCGTTTTGGGGTGATTCCCAATGCCAGCCGTTATTATTTTCTTTCGCGCAGCCAACCACCCTTCTTGACCCAATTAATTTGGCTGGCCTACCAAACCAAACAGGCTGCTGGCGATCACGATAGTGCTGCTTGGCTGCAAACGATGATGGCTCTAGCCGAGCAAGAGCATGCCAATGTTTGGCTGGCAACTAGCCACCCGCATCAGCGCCAAGTGCATCGCGGCTTGTCGCGCTATTTTGATATTAATTATCTTGATACGCTGGCCTGCTGTGAAAGCGGCTGGGATCATTCAACCCGCTGTAATGGCCAATGGATGAGCCATTTGCCAGTTGATTTAAATAGCATTTTGTATCTGCGTGAGTGCGATTTTGCCCAAGCAGCGCGCTTGCGCGACGATCAAGCGGCAGCTGAACAGTGGCAAGCTCGCGCCGCCAAACGGGCTGAAACCATGCAAGCAGTTTTTTGGGATTCAGCCAGTGGCTTTTTCTACGATTACAGCTATCTCAATGAAGCAATTGATCTGGATAACCCCTCGTTGGCTGGTTTTTACCCATTGTGGGCTGGTTGGGCGACCAAGGCTCAGGCTGCGCAGGTGGTTGAGCAATGGCTACCAAGCTTTATGCGAACTGGTGGTTTGGTTACCACGCTCAAAACCCATCCCAGTTATCAATGGGCTAGCCCCAACGGCTGGGCACCCTTGCAATGGATCGTCGTTGAGGGCTTGCTGCGCTATGGCTATCAACACCAAGCGCGTGAGGTGATGCAAACATGGTGTACGCTCAACGAAACAGTTTTTGAGCGCACCAACGCCATGTGGGAAAAATATAATGTGGTTGACCCAACAGGCGAGGTTGAAGGCGGCAAATATGGCTCGTTGCCAGGCTTCGGTTGGTCGAATGCTATCTATCTCGATTTCAAGCGCCGTTTAGCCCAACCAACCATCGAGCGTTGGAAACTTGGCGAATAGGATGCGTCCACGCTCAAGCTTTCAAGGGTAGGTTTTAGTTCCCTCACCCCCCAGCCCCCTCGCCCACTGCACGCGGGCGAGGGGGAGCAGCCGTCCAATCCAATCTTGATGAATCATCACCGCATGAAGCCCACTGCACGCGGGTGAGGGGGAGCAGCCCAGCCAATGTTCCCCCACCCCCAGCCCTCTCTCCCACTCAACGCGGGTGAGGGGGAGCAGCCCAGCCAATGTTCCCTCACCCCCCAGTCCTCTCTCCCACTGCACGCGGGTGAGGGGGAGCAGCCGTTGATTGTCCATCAATCATACTAAAACCACGATGTTAAAGCCCCTCGCCCGCCGCTGTGGGAGAGGGGTTGGGGTGAGGGAACGCTGCCTGCTAATTCGTTAATTCGATGATACCTACGCCCTAGATCTAGGCTAGCCAACATTATTAACGAGATACTCGATCAAGCGGGCCATTGCTGTGAGATCGGCCAAAGCAACGTGTTCATTAATCATCCGAACATTGCTATCGGGGCGTTGAATGCCCAATGCAACGGCGGGAACATTCATGCCAGCTGTAAAGAGGTGGAGTGGCACCGAAAACGGCGCGAGCGGCACAACTTGGGGAGTTCCACCATAAACATCTTCAATCGCGGCGGCTAAGGTATTGAGCAACGGTGTGCTCAACGCATTCATAGCTGGCGGATAGGCACCCTTGATAATTTCCAAATGCACATCGCGAAAATCGGCACTATTTAAATGTTCTCGCAGTAAACGTGCGACTTCAGTTGGCCGTTGTTCAGGCACAAGACTGAAATCAATCAACACATCAGCACTGGCAGGAATGGTTGGTGGCGGGCTGTGGCCTGTATCAACGGTTAATTCAGCAATATTGCAGGTTGGGTTGAAGGTTTCGGCCCGCGCTAGCCCTGCGCCACTCATCCCAAACAAAAATTCGGGCATGCCCCACGCCTTAAGCCGAGTTTCCTCGTCAAGCTGTAAACCACGAGTAAGTTTATTGGCCTCGCGCGAAGGTGGCACAACTGCATCATAAAAGCCGTCAATCGTCACTTCTTCACCATCATTTTTAATCTTATTAACTGCCCAGATTAGCCGCCAAGCCGGGTTAGGTACGCTGGTTGCCATATCGGCACCAATCGGAATTTTAGCGCCCTCTGCCCGTAACCGCACCAACAAACGCCCACGTACCCCAGCATACAAAAAGGGCAAACGGGCATGATCGAGGGTACCACCATAGCCCACCACCAAATCGGCAGTTAAATTATTGGCTTGATCAGCAACTAAATTGGCCAACGATGGGCTACCACTGAGGCCATCACCCTCGATTAAAAAGGTAATGCCAACTGGTAGCTCGCCTGTTTCGGCCAAAATCTGGGCCACTGCGGCAATCCGCGCCGCTAAATTGCCTTTATCGCTGGCAACCCCACGCCCATACAGCAAGCCCTCACGCTCAGCAAGGGTAAATGGCTCGTGAAACCAATCACGCCATACGCCAGTTGGCATAACATCGTAGTGATTGAAAAAAAGCAAACGCTGGGGGCTTTTGCCTGGACGATAGGCTAAAATAATCGGCGCACCTTCAGTCGGGTGAACGCTGACCTGAAATCCAAGGCCACGCAATAGATCAGCGATTGTCGGCGCAGCTTGTTCTAAGGCTAGATCATCGCCAGTAACACTTGGTAAGGCTACCAAGGCACGGACATAATGCAAAATCAGTTCATCGAGAGTGGATAGGGGAGCAACCACGGAGCTTCCTCGCAATCGCACGCCGAACAATATCAAGCGGGTATCCCCATTATAACGGATAACCGCCAAGGCAAAACGACAAAGCCTAGCAAACGAGGTCGATTGTTGGTTGTCAATAGCGAATTTCAGTCAGCTGTAAACCAATTACTCACAGATTAATCATTAACAAGGGTAAAATCAAGACTAAAGTCCTACTAGCATTTAGATAGCTAGGCTTGATGATTTTTACGGTGGTTTAATTTTTGCTGTGAGGATGGTATGATTGAGCTTCAATTAGCGGGCTGGCACAAACTCGCTGAAACAACCAAACAGGTACAAATTCACCCTGTAAATTCGTTTGACGAATTTCAACAGGTCTTGGATTTACGCTATCGGGGTTATGGTCATTTTGCGGCCCCGGCTCAGGCGCTTGATCCACTTGATTTGGCTGATCATAGTTTAATTTTGGTCGCCGAGTTGGCCAACCGAGGAATCGTTGGCACATTGCGCATGATCGACGGTGGGCCAGGCAAGATTGAGCTTGAGCAATTTGTGCCAATTACCATGATTCCCCAATTACATGAGCGCTCGTTTGTGGAAGCAACCCGCTTTACAATTCGCCATTGTCGCGAATTATTGGCAGTTAAGCTACTTTTATGTAAAGCGTTATGGATGTATACGCTGCAACAAGGCCATGAGCATGTAGTTATTTCTTCAACCCAGCGCTTAGCCAAATTTTACCGGATGCTGATGTTTGAGGATATTGGCACAGCTGGCATGTATCAGCACCCACGGCTTGGCCAAAGCGAACATCGCACCTTTATTTTGCCAGTACATACAACCTTGGAGCGCTATCGCGAAACCGAACACCCGCTGTATACGTTTATGCAGCAGCCGCAACCAAATATTAGCCTAAAGCCAAGCAATAATCGCTATAATTAATCACGATACTCTCGATTTATTGGAGCAACTATGATTCTTTCGGGAACCCGCGCAGCGGTGATTCACGCCATGCAAGCGGTCAGTTTACATGGCAGCATCTTTTATGATGTAACCTTTGCCCACGACGATCAGCCTGAGCGCTTAATCAAAGCCCGGCTTGGCAGCGAAGTGATGTATGCCAACCCTCAAGTTGGCGATCAGGTGACGATTAGCTACTTGATGAATATGCCAACCCAAGTCAGCAAGCGCGACTAGCAAGTCAGAAGTATTCCCCAACCCCCAACTTTCAGGGGTAGGCTCTTAACCAAATCAGTGGCCAGCACCATGCCTTGGTGTTCACCACCCTTCCGTCCCGCCTCGAGGCGGGAGACGCAGGGGGCTTTAATCCCCCTGCACCCCCTCAAGGACAATCCGTGGCCGACAGGAATATTCTGATGAACCTATCATGGCGTGGTTCGCAGCAAGATTAAGCACCTCGCCCGCGCCACGGGCGAGGGGTTGGGGTGAGGGGATAAACCGCCTTCATTAATCGAATCAACAATGACAGCGATTGGCTATGGAAATGGATTTAAAGCCAATCGCCGCTGCGCAATTTCAACCGTTTACTAGCCCGTTGTATGCAAGCAAATCGTGCTCAGCAACAGCTTGGCTAGGCGTACCAGTTGGCAGCCGATTGTAGGGTAGTTTACTCAACAACGTTCCCATGGCACAAGTATCGGTTAGCGCCGAAAAAGTTAAGCCTGCGCCGATGCCTGCGGCTATCCAACGTAAGCGCGGCCAGAATAGGCTGCCAATCATGCTCGATAGCACAATACCCCCGGCAACCCCGCGCACTTGACGCTCCAAGGCCCAGCGTTGGCGACCGCGTTTGACAGCCTCGCCCGCTGTTAGCCAAGCTTGAATCCCACCTTCTAAAATATGAATATTGGGTAGATGTTCTAAGAGCCGAGCGGCTTGCTGTGCCCGACTACCAGTGCGGCAAACCAACACGACAGGAGCTTTGAGGTTTGCGCTAAGTTGTTGGCGTTGGGATTCGATTTGATCAAGCGCAACATTCACGCTCCCAGCAATCTGCACGCTTTCAAATTCGGCAGCCGTCCGTACATCAAGCAACACCAAATCGTTGCCTGCTAGCAGCTGGTGCTTGAATTGTTGAACATTAACAATTAATGGTAATTCCATGCCACGACTCCATAATCACGAAACAACAGTCGTTAGGCACTCTCATTACACGTTTTGCGCTACGGTGGTTCTGGAAAACATTCCAGCAAGTGAGTAGGCTCGTTTAGTGGGACAAGCATTACGCTCTTTGTTTAGTATAACCTAACTTTTTTGTTCTGTTAGCTCTTTGCTCTCTGTTCTTTGCTCTCTATTCGCGCTTGACAAACATGGTTTTCGGCGTACCATTTAATTAGTTAGATTAACTAATTAAATAGTTGCAATCTATCAGCAGTAGTTTGCATGGTCGCAAGCAACCACAGACTGCTGTTTTTTGATGTGGAATAATTTGGACAAACTAGTTGCGAGGGTATTTCATGGCGGCGACAGCGCAGCATTCAGAGCAATCACCAAAGGGTGGGCTAGACTACAAATGGAAGGTGTTAATTTCGGTTATATTCGGGATCTTCATGGTGATTCTGGATACGACTGTCGTAAACGTGGCATTTCGCACTGTCCAGCAAGACCTTGGGGCGACGATCAACGAAGCCCAATGGATTTTGAGCATTTATGTCTTGATGTTGGGGATTAGCACGCCAATTTCGGGCTATATGGCCGATCGCTTTGGCCTCAAACGCACCTATATAACCGGGCTTTCAATTTTTGTGCTTGGCTCGTTTTTATGTGGGGTTGCCCCAACTATCGAAACGCTTGTGATTGCGCGGGCGATTCAAGGGCTTGGCGGCGGTTTATCAACTCCGCTGGGCACGGCATTCATCTATGGCGCGTTTCCACCCAACGAACGTGGCAAGGCTTTAGGCATTTTTGGGATTGCCATGGTGCTCGGGCCAGCCTTGGGACCAATTCTCGGGGGATTGTTGGTCGATAACAATCTTTGGCGCTGGATCTTCTTTATCAATGTACCAATTGGTATCCTTGGGGTCACTTTGGCCATCCGCTGGCTCAAACCAACTCAACCAACTGGCAAGCCAAAACTCGATATTTTGGGCTTACTGACCTCAACCGTTGGCTTTGGTTCAGTGCTCTACGCCGCCACGATTGCCGCCGACCAAGGCTGGGATTCGGGCAGCGTGACCATGTGGTTTATCATCGGTGGCATTAGCTTGGTGTTGTTTGGCTTGATCGAATTATTCGTAGCCAAAGAGCCATTGCTCGATTTGCGCTTATTCAAAAAACCGACCTTTACCATGGCCAATTTGGTTGGCTGGGTCAGTGTATTGGCCTTGTTTGGCGCAGAATTTCTGTTGCCCTTGTATCTGCAAGTATTGCGTGGCCGCACAGCACTAGAAACTGGCTTTACCTTGCTACCACTAGCAATTGCTGCTGGTTTTGCCACGCCAACCGCTGGCCGCTTGTACGATAAAATTGGCCCACGCCCGTTGATCGTCACTGGCTATGCGATTTTGATTTTGAATACATGGCAGCTTTCAAAGCTTGAAGCCGATACCTCAATTGGCTGGATTATGTTCTTGCTGGCCTTGCGCGGTTTGGCGCTTGGCATGACCGTACAAACAACCTTCGTCACAGCGCTTTCGGATGTAGAATTGCCCAAAGTGCCACGTGGATCAGCCTTGATCAACGCAACCCGCCAAGTCATTCAATCAATTGGTGTGGCAGTGTTGGCAACGATTTTGGCCAGCACCACCTCGGTTGCAACTAAAGAATTTCAAGAACAATCACAAGCACGGGCGGCTGAAAATGCCAAAGCTGGCGTTCATACTCCAGCGTTTGGTTTGTGTGAAACACCGGGCGTTGATCCGGCCAATAATTTGCCTGCTGGCATGGAGCAAGCTCCGGCTGAGGTGCAAAACCAAGTTCGGGCGAGTATTCAGACTGCTTGTGCCGAGCAAGTTGCAGGGTTCGAAAAAACCTATCACTTTACCTTCTACGTGGCAATGCTCGCGCTGTTCCTCGGCTTGTTCCTGCCGGGCTGGCCGGGCAAATGGGCTGGTCGCGGTGGCAATACGGAGGCCGCAGCGAGCGCAAGCCATTAGATGTAATTTCACAGCATTAGCAGAGCCTCGATTTGCCGAGAGGCCAGGGAGAACCATCAATCTAACTCCCCTCGCCCGCATTCAGTGGGCGAGGGGCTGGGGGTGAGGGAACGCCCATCCGTGCCAATCCAATGAACCGGTATAATTAGCACGTAACCCAATAACTATTAACGCAGCGGCGCAGAGTCTGATTTTGGCTCTGCGCTCTTGCATTAATTCCATTCACTGCACATAGCCTAATTAATCAGCAATTTTGGCCTAAACCTTGTAAACCAAGCGAGTCATTGAGAGTATAATACCAACTCTATATCAGGAGGAACTTGCAGATGAAACGCCTCAATCTTGTGGCTCTGTTGAGCTTGCTGTTGGTCGTGCTGGGAGCGTGTGGCTCTGAAGCAGCAACCCCAACCACGAGTTTACCCACCGGTTCAACCGTCGCACCCGTAGCTGGCAAAATCGATCTTGCTGGCCGCGAAGTAAGCATCGCCGTCGAAAATTTGTACCCACCATTCAACTACATCAACCCGCAAACGGGCAAAGGCGAAGGCTGGGACTACGACGCGTGGAATGCGATTTGTGCCGAATTGAACTGTAAACCAGTCTACAAAGAAGCCTCATGGGAAGGCATGATCCAAGCCGTCAGCAATGGTCAATTTGATGCTGCTGCCGATGGGATTACGATCACTCCTGAGCGGGCTGAACAAGTGGCGTTCTCCGATGGCTATATTAAAATTAGCCAACGCTTGTTGGTGCGCAGCGATGAAACCCGTTTCGCTGGCATGGACGAATTCGTCAAAACCGAATTCCGTTTAGGCACCCAAACTGGTACCAGCAACTACGAAACCGCCAAGGGCTTGCTCAACGAAAGCCGCATCCAAGGCTTTGAAACCTTCCCATTTGCGGTCGCAGCCTTGATCAATGGCGATGTTGATGCCGTGATTATGGACGAAACCGCTGGCCAAGGCTATGTTGGCAACAACAGCGAGCAATTAAAGTTGGTTGGCGACCCAATCAAGAGCGATGAATTGGGCTTTATTTTCCCCAAAAACAGCGATTTGGTTACTCCCGTTAATGCAGCCCTCAAAACGCTGCGCGATAACGGCAAATTGGCTGAACTTGAAAAGAAATATTTCAGCGCCGAATTCAAATTGCCCGAATAAGCTCGACCAAACTTCAATGGTGCAGCGCAGCAATGTGCTGCACCATAAGTTTCATTCCATCCTCTCCTTATGGATCAACAAGGAGTCCTAATGGCTGCTGACCTTCCGCCTTCAACCTCGCTGAAACCCCCAACCAAAAAACGCTTTAATTGGCGCACATTTCCTTGGTGGCTGGTCGCAATCGGCCTGATCATCGCCTATATGGGCTTTCGAATTATCATCGATCCTGAATATACCCGAATTTTTGAGACGATTCTGGCCGGGCTTGGCACGACCTTGCTGGTCACCGGTGTTTCATTTATTTGTGCCTTGATCTTAGGTTTGCTGCTTGGGCTAGGGCGGGTTTCGCGCAATGTGCTCATCCGCAACTTCTCAATTGCCTATATCGAATTTATTCGCGGCGTGCCAATTCTAGTGCTGATTTTTACAATCTCGTTTGCGATCGTGCCAGCCTTATCCAATGGCCTTGGCTTGAATGCCAGTAATGTGTCGCTGACGGTACGAGCAATTATCGCGCTTGTGCTGATTTATGCGGCTTATATTGCCGAAATTTTCCGCGCTGGGATCGAATCGATCAACCGTGGCCAGATGGAAGCTGCCCGTTCGTTGGGCTTGACCCATGGCCAAGCTATGCGTTATGTTATCTTACCGCAAGCATTTCGCAATGTACTCCCAGCCTTGGGCAACGATTTGATCGCTATTCTCAAAGATTCATCGTTGGTTTCGGTGTTGGGTGTACGCGAAATTACCCAAGTTTCACGGCTTTCGGTTAGCTCGTCGTTTAAATATGAAGAAACCTATTTTATTCTGACCGCCTTCTATTTGACCATGACTTTAGTGCTTTCATTGCTGCTGCAATGGTTGCAACGAAAGATGAGCAGCAATGTCCACTAAACTTGCCACTGCCACCCAACCAATGATCAGCATCAACAATGTCAGCAAGTTTTTTGGCGATTTTCTGGCGTTGGACGATGTGAGCCTCACGGTTGATCGCGGCGAAGTGTTGATGATCGTCGGGCCTTCTGGCTCAGGCAAATCGACCTTGCTACGCTGTATCAACTATCTCGAAGTACCCGATGCTGGCGAGATTATCATCGATGGCAAGCATGTCACGCCTAAAGAAATCGATGACAAGGTTGTCAGGCTCAAAGAACGCGAATTGAATGCAATTCGGGCTGAAGTCGGCATGGTGTTTCAGCGCTTCGAGCTATTTCCGCATCTCACAGTGCTGGAAAATATTTGTTTAGCCCAGCAAAAAGTGCGCAAAAGTTCCCGCAGCGAAAGTGAAAAAGTTGCCCGTCGTTTGCTCGAAAAAGTCGGCATCCCAGAGCAAGCCAATAAATACCCGCCCAAACTTTCGGGCGGCCAACAACAACGGGTCGCCATCGCCCGCTCATTGGCAATGCAACCCAAAGTCATTTTATTTGATGAGCCGACCTCGGCGCTTGACCCTGAGATGATCAACGAAGTGCTTGATGTGATGCTAGCCTTGGCACGTGAAGGCATGACGATGGTGGTGGTTTCGCATGAGATGGGCTTTGCCCGCAAGGCGGCGCATCAAGTAGTGTTTATGGATGGCGGCACTATTGTCGAGCAAGGCGCGCCCGATCAAGTGTTTGGAGCACCGCAACACGAACGCACCAAGCTATTTCTTTCGCGAATTTTGCATTAGGCGCTAGCCAAAACCAAAATTAACGCCCAAACCCCCAAGCCGCTAACACCCAGCCAACGATGCCGACGGGTGCTAGCTCGCTGCAAGGGGAATAGGGCAAGAATCGGCAGAATCAAGCCAGCCAGCCACCAGTTTTCCATTTGATTCCACCAACCCCAGATTAAGGCTGCACCTGTGCTGAGCCATGTGGCCAGAAAAAGCGCATGATGCAGCCAGCGCCAACGACCTAAGCGCAGGTGAAGATATTGCACACTTGCCCCAAGCGCCAAGGTGCCACAATAAACTGCACAAGCCAGATAGAGCATTAGTTCAGTTGCTCGGCTACATCGGCTAGCGCTTTTTGCAAGCGATCAAGATAACCATTGAATGGGGCTTGATTCAAATCAATCGTAATTGGCACATTCAAATCAATTGCAACGCTGGTTGAAATCGCCACGGTTTGGTTGAAGCGAATCGGCACATTAGTTGAAACAGGAATCGTCACATCAATTGGCACGGGGATGGTTAACGAGCCAAAACCGGTATCAACTGGCAAGTCAATCGTATCTTTGATTTGAACTGAGGTATTGATTGGAATATTCAACGATTGATTGATTGGCACATCGAGTTTAATCGGTACGGTTTGGTTAATTGGCACTTGGTAGATCAATGGCTCACGACGTGCTTCATCAAGCGCAGTTTGCAATTGGCTCAGTTGTTGGCTGGCGGTTGTGCGTACCTGAAACAGCGTGCTGATTGTCCAGACATGCAGCGCCAATGAACCGATCACCAATAATACTAAAGTCCATAATGAAACACGTCGTTTTTGCATATGCTACTTTCTGGTGGCAGAACGTCGTCGCCACCACCAAATGCCAAGAATTCCTACCAGATTGCCCAGCCCAAGCGCCAAAATCATGACCCACAACGGCGGATCTTGGGCCACAGTTTGTGCCAACAGGATCATTTAACAATCAACTCCCGTGGAAAGTTGGTCAAACATTCTGCGCCAGTTGCGGTTAACAGTACATCATCTTCAATTCGCACGCCGCCAATTCCGGCAACGTAGGTACCAGGCTCAACCGTAAACACCGTGCCAATTGGCAGAGCAACTTTGTTGGTGCTGGCAATATAGGGTGGCTCGTGAATTTCCATGCCCAAGCCATGGCCAGTGCGATGGATGAAATAACGGCCTAATTCGGCATCTTCAACCACTTGGCGGGCCAAACGATCGACTTGGGCACCGCTAATGCCGGGCTTGGCTCCAGTGCATGCAGCTCGATTGGCCGCCAAAACCGTGTCATAGAGCTTGCGTTGTTGCTCGCTTGGTTCGCCCACGCTCACCGTGCGGGTAATATCCGAGCAGTAGCCGCGATACAGTGCCCCGCCATCGAGAATTACCAAATCGCCAGTTTGAATTTGGCGCTCACCAGTAGTGTGATGCGGATTAGCACTATTTGGGCCACTCGCCACAATTGTGGCAAATGATGGGCCTTCGCCGCCCTCAAGTTGCATCGCTTCTTCCCAAATGCGGGCAATCTCGCGCTCGCTGCGGCCTGGCTGAATCGCCTCGATTGCCGTTTTAAGTCCAGACTCGACAATCCGCACCGCTTCGCGCATGAGTTCAAGCTCATCAGCGCCTTTTTGCATGCGCAAGCTGGCAATTGCCGCGCTCGCATCGATGCTATGAATACCAGCAACTTCTTCTAAGGCGCGTAGTTCGAGCACCCGCATAGTCGTATATTCTACGCCAACTGTGCGACCAATCAGGCCGGCAGCTGCGTTGCGTAAAGCATTCATCGGGCCTTCATCATCGCTCCAAGGAAACCAACGCACCGCAATTTCGCCGCTATATTCGGCCAAAGCACGGGGTTGCTCCAAGGCTGGCAGCACAATGTTAATGCTCTGGGCATCGGCAGCAATCAAGGCCAATGCCAAACGCTCGCTCAAATGTAAACTCAAGCCAGTAAAATAATGTAAATTAGCCCCAGGCATCAGCACCACATAATCCATCCCTTGCGGGCGGGCAGCGCTAGCCAAACGTCGAATTCGCACGCCACTCATGATACAACCTCCACCATATAGAATACGCTCAGTATAGCACTCTCACTCAAGCAGCTAGCCACGTTTACGGCCCAGCGCCAGCAACTCCAAATGATTGGAATAGAAGTTTGGTTGATTGAACATACTGGCAGGATCATGCGGATCAATCAATGTTTCAACCTGGGCTAGCAGCGCTGGCTCAAGCCGCGATTGCACATGATGCAGCAGATCAGCTAAGTAATAATGCATAAATGTTTGCTCATCAACGCTTAACGGATATTGATGATCGATTGTATAGGACTGCATGACACATTCAGCCAAGCCAGCATCAGTCAAATAACTAAGCAGATTGCGCCCAAGTTCATATTTTTGAAGTTTGATTGGCTCGTCAATATCGGCTAATTGGGCATTACGAACCGCTAATTCAATCTCCGACGGCCATGGAAACACATGATGATGCATGGTATCGTTCTCTAAAATTGCCACATAGCCACCAGGTTTTGTCACACGGGTCAACTCGGCAATTGCAGGTTGTGGCTCTGGCAAGCTATATAAACTATGTGAGCACCAGACCAAATCAAAATAATTGTCGTGCCATGGCAATTGACGAATATCAACCTGCTCGAAGCTCACCCGCTCGGCAATTTTGGTAGCACTAATCGCAGTTTGGGCCAGATCCAAATAGGCTGGCGAACTATCAGCAGCGATAACCTTGCCGTTTGTGCCAACCCGTTGGGCTAATAGGGCGGAGTAAAAACCATCGCCACTGCCCATATCCAACACCACCATGCCCTCATTTAGCGGCAATGTATCAAGAATCGACATCAATGAAACCGCGCAAGCCCGATGAAAGGCTTGGAGCATCGGCGCGTAAGCTGGCAATTCATGGTCAGCGAGGTCGGCTTCATTGCCAAAACTATGTTCTGAGGCCATCACACTCATCCTTACCAAGTAATCCTATACTGCGGTAAATCAAGAAGCATGCCGCAAATGCGTTTAAGCCGAGCAATAGACATTAATCATGAAGTTTTCAAATATATCGTTGTATAGCTCGATCAATTGGTGCTCTCCACCCTTCCGTCCCGCCTCAAGGCGGGAGACGCAGGGGGTTTTCATCCCCCTGCACCCCCAAATATTTGTCTTGTGGAATGTTCTTGTTGTTCTACTACCCAAGCTTCATGTCCTTTGCACGCGCCGAGGGAGAGGGTCTCGCAAGAATAGGTTTTAACCATGGCATGGGTGGATGGGCAATGGTTCATGATCCCCTCACATCCCAACCTTTCAGTGGTAGGTTTTACCCAATAATTGGGTATCAGCATTCCATTTGAGGTCTCCACCCTTCCATCCCGTCTCAATGAGGGAGACGCAGGGGGTTTTCATCCTCCTGCACCCCTAATACTGGTTTTGTGGAATGTTGTTGTGATTGCTAAGCCCTCAAGCCTTGTTTCGTGACCTTTGTGTGCTTCGCGGTGCCATCGTGCTGGCCACGGAGGCCTGTCGCTGGTTTGTCTGTCCAATCTTGATGAAACTACGTCGTTAAGCCCCTCGCCCGCGCCACGGGAGAGGGGTTGGGGTGAGGGAACGCTATTACGTTAAAAACCAAATGGCGCAAGCATTACTGCCTGCGCCATTCAGCCTCACCGATATGAGCTTGAATCTAGCGACCTTGATAGAGTGAGTTGATCAATTCGCCATCAGTGGTGTCGCCGCTCAATTCCCAGAACATCGTGCCACCAAGACCTTTAGCTTTGACGTAATCGGTCTTGACTTTCATAATGGCTGGGTCGTCATAGGTCCAGAATTGGCCGTTGCCGTAGAGCCAAGCAGCGCCAGCAGCGCTATTTGAGTAACGAGTCAAGCCTTTGGTCTTCAGAACTTTGTAATCTTCGATGCCAGCTTCGTAGCTTGCAGGCGCAGCCGTACCTGGTTGGAACAAGCCATTGTTGGTGCTTGGCACGTTTTGCCAGCCGCGACCATAGAATGGCACACCAACCACAACTTTATTGGCAGGAGTTCCACCATTCAACCAAGCGTTCACCCCAGCATCAACCGAGTAGATTGGGCCGGGATCGCCAGCGATTGAATATAAGTTTGATTGGAAGTTGGTGTTAGCTTCCCAAGCGCCGTGCAAGTCGTAGGTCATGATGTTGATAAAATCGAGATATTGATGAATCTGACCAACCTGAATCTTAGCGATTTTGGCTGGGTCAGCTGGAGCAGCAATCGTCAACAACAAGCCTGGGCGAACCGCATTCAATTGGCTGCGGAATTCGCTCAACAAGGCGGTGAAGTTTTGGGTATCTTCTGGGCGGAAGTTACAGGTGTTGCCACATGAACCTGGGTATTCCCAGTCGATATCGATACCATCGAATACGCCAGCCCAACGTGAATCTTTGATGAATAGGTCGACACATGATTTGACGAAGGCTGCACGGTTAGCTGGCAAAGCAGCATCCGAGAAGCCAGCCGACCACGTCCAACCGCCCAACGAGATCATCACCTTTAAGTTGGGGAATTCGGCTTTGAGCTTGCGCAATTGGCCGAAGCTGCCGCGCAATACGCCAGTATCCCAAGTGTCGGCTACGCCATCAACGCTTTCAGCAGCGCTATAAGCCCGATCATAATCGGCGTAGGTATCGCCCAATTGGCAGCGGCTATTGACCACATTGCCAAATGCATAGTTGATGTGGGTCAACTTGGCGGCTGAACCGCTGGTTTTGATGTTGCGAACGTGATAGTTGCGACCGTAGACGCCCCATTCGGCAAAGTAGCCGATGATGCGTTTGCCGCCACCAGGCGTGGTGGTTGCGGTTGGCAACACAGGCGTTGCCGTTGCTGGTCGTGGCGTTGCCGTTGGATTATTAGGAGTTGGGGTCGCAGTGCCAGGCCGCGGCGTAGCTGTTGCTGGGCGTGGCGTTGCCGTTGCTGGGCGTGGCGTTGCCGTTGCTGGCTGTGATGTAGCAGTTGGATTGCTTGGTGAGACCGCACGCCACAAGGCTGGAACATCAACCGGATTCCAATTTGGCAATGAGGTGTGGGCTTGAATACACTCAAATTCGCCGCCAGCATAACTTACCCGATTGCCAATCGCATAAGCATGCGAGTTGCCATCCCAAGCAGGGGCGGCTGCCTGCACCTTTTGCTGACTCAAGGCCATCAGCATAACAAGAACGGGAATTAAGATAAAGGCTAGAAACCGAAAACGACGATGGATCGAATTCATAATCGTCACTCCTTCGTGCTTACCAAAAGTTCATCCGTCACGAACGTTCCAAAATGCTAGCCAACGTCAGAAGGTACTAAATAATTTCATTGGAATTACAAAGACTTTAACTGATTTTTAAACGTTTGTCAAGAGGTTAATTAACAAAATTTAAGTTAATCGTCCAATTCAGCAACGAGCTAGAGATCGCTTAACTTAACAGTGATCAAACTAAACAGAGGTTAGGCAGGTTAGCGCGATCTTGCATTTACAACAATCATATGTGCATATATTCATATAATTATTATTTAAATTAGATTAATAATTATCAATTAACATGGTTTGATTCGCTGAAATGTAAGATTATGCTCAGAAATTGCTATTTAGCTTAGGAATAATCCAAGATGAATATTTTTGCAGCGGTATAGCGGTCAATTGCTGAGCTTGATGCGAATTGGGCTATGGTATAATCACGCTCAATGAGAGTATGTCGCTACCATCAATCAATTTCTGCAATTTACCAGCGAGCGCATTAATCGATTAATCAGCCTATTTCTAAGCAAGCATGCGACGAAAGCTGCTAGCTTAACTCATTTAGTATATCAATATTCTAGTAATAGACTATGCTTGATATGGAGCAAGGAGTTTGGCATGTTGGCCAACGTGTGTCTGGTGGAGAGTACCCGGGTTTTACAAATTATGGCAAAAACCCAATTTCGCGGCGCAGAACAGCTGCTAACCCAATTCAACTTATCGACATCAATTGCCATTTGCAGCACCAGTTTTCAACTGTTGCAATGGCTCGAATATCAACCACAGCAATACGCACGCTTGATTGTGGTTGATCAACGCTTGGCCGATGGAATCAGCATTACTGAGTTGATGCCGCAAATTCGTGCTGAGCAGTTTAAGCATCGCGCCTTGGCCGATGATGCCAAAATTATTGGCTGGAGCCGTGACGAACAAGCTCAAGAGCTGTTCTATCGGGCTGGGCTCGATGGGTTTATCTCAAAAAATCGTCAATCGCATCAGCTTATTCGCGATATTGTAACGGTGTTTGCAAACCACACTGAACAGCCATGGCTCCAACTTCATTAAAGATCCATGCTTCAATCAATCAATCAGTTTGATTTGCAACCCTTCGGTGCGTTTATTGCCTGCGCTTCAATCAGGCACAGCAGCCTTCAGCGCCAAATAGTACATTTTAAAGCCGTTCGCCCACCAAAACTGGCAGGCGAACGAGTATGTTCAGTTAATGGCTCTGTTATTTGCCAAAGGCTGCTTGCCACGTGAGTGGCCCCACAACTCCATCGCGGGTTAGGCCATAGGTCGATTGCAGATTGAGCACTGCTTGCTCGGTACCAGCGCCAAAAGCGCCATCAACCGTCACGCCAAGCAAGCTCTGGATCGCCCGAACTGCATCGCCGTTGCTGCCATTTTGCACAGTTTTGATCAATTTAGCGAAGGTTTGAGCACCAACAATGCCATCGGCGGTTAAGCCGTTGGCACTCTGAAAACTGCGCACTGCTTGCTCGGTACCAGCGCCAAACTCGCCATCAACCGTCAGCGAATGGCCATGCGAGCGCAACAAATATTGAGCAGCCTTGACATCGTTGCCCGAACTGCCATTGCGCAAGGTTGGGCCATGCTGGCAAACTTGGGGTTGTGCCACCAGAGATCGTGCCAATTGCAACATTATCGTAGTAGAAGCTGAGAATTGAACGCCAAGTTGAGCCATTGTCAGCTAAATGTTTGAACCCCATTGGCTCATATATAGCCCAACCGTCCAGCCATGATTTTGGCTGCATTGGCCCGAACTGCGGCTGCCATTGTAGGAGCCAGCACAATATTGGGTTTGAAAAATCGCATTATTTTTGATCAAGCGATAGTTCCAAGTATCGTCAACCGCCGCGTTGGTGCTAGCATACGATACATTTGGGTTATACACCTGGTCGGCAGTTGTATCCTTAGTATCATAGCCTTTGCCGGGATATTTGGGGTACATCGTGCGATACCAAGCATAGGTCTTCGAGGCCATCGCGCCCGAACGCAACGACTCAGTGCGCCAGCCCGCGACCCATTCGTTGGGCAATACATGTTTGACATAGGTTTTAAAATTAACCGTATCAACTCGGCCAAGGCTGACGCGATAGACCCGAATTGTGGCTGGGGGAGTGGTATTGGTGCCTGCTAGCAATTGATTCAATTCAGCATCGTTGAGGCTTGGTTCTTGAGGAGCATTGCTGCTTAAACGATGCGCCTGAACTTCGATGATCTCAGGTTGTTGATCAACAGTTTTATCGGCCAGCGTCAGTGGTGCATCAACCAGCAGCGTATCATTTGGAATCAACTGCGCATTGCGTAAGCGCCAAGCACGATGGCCCTGTGCCTCGACCGCAACCTCAATGGTTTGGCTAGCGTTAGTTGCTAGTGTAAAATGCGCGATGCCTGCTTCGTTGGTTGCGGCAGTTAAGCCTAAACTTGCTACCGAAACTGTGGCATTGCTCAACGGCTTGCCATCAGGGCTGGTGACCGTTACCGTCAAATTGGCTCGTTGCTGATTGCGGGTTTGAGCCGAAACTGGTTGTTGAAGCAACAAACCCAGCGCTAAACTCAACATTCCTACCCAGCGCCACGTTAATCTGCGCAGCATCCATGCTCCTTCCACTGAAGAAAATAGCCTGCGTGATTGCTCACGTTGCCGCTAGTATAGCCAGATTAACTTAAAATTTTCTTAATCAACGAGCTTAATTCTAAAAAATTACTTAAAATTATGCAGGCTCTATGATTGCCAAAATTAGCGTCTATTCGATAATTACAGCATTTTCGAGGAGCAAAAGGATTGATCAATTCAAAACGCTCAATCATTCTAGTGCTAGCGCTAGCGCTGGGGGTCATTTACGGAACCGTGGTTGAAATGACGCTTGATCCATTGGGAGATTATGTCCGCTGGATGCTGTTTTGCAGTTTTGTAACGCTATCTGCTGCTGTTCCAGTTAAAACGTTTTATCGTTTTATTGTTGGAATGCTGAGTGGGATCATTGGGATGTGGGCAATGTACGGATTTGCCTATACTCAAGGCGAATTAGGTACTGGAGCCAATGTTTTGTTCTATGCGGGTTTATTTTCTTGGAGTTTATTTGGGGTTCAGTTTGGCATTGTTGCCGCAGTCTTAGCATCAGGATTATGGTTTTTAATCAGCTATAGATTAAAAAAACCTAGCGAGGTTTACGGATAAGCACTGATCAAAATAGGCGTGGCGCTCGAATTATCAAAATCTTCGATCTCCACTTTTTTGATTTAGGGTTGACTATGTTTCTGGTTTTCAAGTTGGCTCATGCTGTATTTCCATATTATTCTGCCACTAATAATACTGATTATTAGAGTAACTATTAATCCTAATCCACCCAATAATCCACCGAAGAAGAGAATACTCATGATGATCGTTCCAATCCAACGCGACCAAAAGAAACGCCGTTGGGCACGTTTTAATTGCGGAATTGGATCAAATGGCGTTTCATACATAATACTCAGTTCTCCTACAAGCAAAATATTCATTAGCATCAGGAAGTATAACCCATGGGTTTATTTAACACATTAGGTTTGCAAGCACCATATTTGCGTTGTGGGGTCGAAATTCCGCTGGTATTGCAATTTAAGTATGGCGAAAATTGGCAGCACGAGTATAAAATTAATGACCAATTGCATTGGGGCGGCAACGATAATGGCAAGCCAAGAGCGGCGCATGTTGTTGTTTCAGCAATTTCCGAAACTTGCCCATTGTGTCAGCACGATGGCGATGATTATCTGATTCATCTTTATAACGATGTATTGACCAGCATCGAACTTGATGATCAGCGCTATAACTTTTTCGATTCTGAGGGCGATTACGTGGTTTTAGAGCAATAACACTGTCAATGCGAGGTTATGGCCATCCAAGCAGGTGATATGGTTCACCTTCCCATCGCAGAACACAGTCGGTATAATAAACTACGCTGTGTTTTTCGGAAAAGGATGGATTATGCAAACCAAACGATCGTTGGTTGCGATTGGACTCGCCTTGGTTATCGCTTTGTTGAGTGTGTTTGCGGCCAATGGCCTCAGCTCATTAAGCGCTGCCTCATCGTCGGATGGTCTTTGGCAAGACGTTGCTGAACAACGGATTGTCCAAAAAGGTCAGCGCGAGATTGTACCGCTGGTCTATCGCACGGTCAGCCTTGATTTGGCAGGCTTGAGCAAGCGCTTGGATCAAGCGCCATTGGAAAGTGCAGTCAAGGTTCAGCAATCAGCATTTTTGCTGAATTTACCGCTGCCCAATGGCGAATTTCGCCAATTTCGGCTGGTCGAATCGCCAATTATGGAGCCAGCCTTGGCAGCAAAGTTCCCTGAATTGCGCACCTACTTGGCCCAAGGCTACGACGACCCTGAGATGGTTGCGCGGCTTGATTTGACCCCAACTGGCTTTCATGGCTTGATTTTGGCTCCAGAAGGCCGGTATTTTATCGATCCCTACAGCCGCAACGATACGGGCAACTATATTGTGTACGATAGTCGCAATTTTGTGGCCGACCCAGCCAAACTTGCGAGCAAAGGGCTGGTTGATTATGTTGGCGAAACCCCGCTCATCAATCCCTTCCCTGAGCGCTACGCAATTGGCGAAACCTTGCGTACCTATCGGCTGGCAATGGCAGCAACTGGCGAATACACCAGTTTTCATGGTGGCACAGTCAGCGGCGCAATGGCAGCAATTGTCACCAGTGTCAATCGAGTCAATAGTGTTTACGAGCGCGATCTTGCGGTGCGCATGGTTTTGATTGCCAACAATAACTTAATTGTTTATACCAATGGCAATACAGACCCCTACACCAACGATGATGGCTTTGAACTGATTGACGAAAATCAAACCAACGTCACCACGGTAATTGGCAATGCCAATTATGATATTGGCCACGTCTTTAGCACGGGCGGCGGCGGGGTTGCCGAGCTTGGCTCAGTCTGTGTCACAGGCTCAAAAGCCGCAGGCGTAACAGGTTCCTCAGCACCAATTGGTGATCCGTTTGATATTGATTATGTTGCCCACGAAATTGGCCACCAATTTAGCGGCAACCACACTTTCAATAGCACAATTGATGCTTGTGGTGGCGGTAATCGCGAAGGCCCAGCCGCCTACGAACCAGGCAGCGGCTCGACGATTATGGCCTATGCGGGGATTTGTGGCTCAGAAAACCTACAACCAAACAGCGATGCCTATTTCCATGTGAAAAGCTTGGAAGAAATGAGTGCTTTTATCACCACTGGCGCTGGGGCTAGCTGTGGCACGACAGCTGTAACTGGCAACACACCACCAACCGCCAATGCTGGCGCTGATTACACGATTCCAGCCAACACGCCATTTGAATTGACTGGCAGTGGCAGCGATACTAACGGCGATAGCCTGACCTACAATTGGGAACAATACGATTTGGGCGCGGCCTCGCCACCAAGCACCGATAATGGCAATCGGCCAATTTTCCGTAGCTTCAATTCGACTACTTCGACCAGCCGCACCTTCCCACGTTTGACCAATATTCTCAACAACAACACAACGATTGGCGAAGTGATGCCGACGACCAGTCGGAGCATGAACTTCCGCTTGACGGTACGCGACAATCGGGCTGGGGGCGGCGGTTATGGCCTAGATACCGCTCGGGTGACAACGGTTAATGCTGCTGGCCCCTTCCGAGTAACCGCCCCAAATACCGCTGTAAGCTGGGCTGGTTTTAGCAACCAAACGGTTACTTGGAATGTTGCCAACACAACTGCTGCGCCGGTCAGCTGTAGCAATGTTAATATTCTGTTCTCAAGCAATGGTGGCACCAGCTTTAGCGCTGTGTTGAGCAACACGCCGAATGATGGCAGCGAAAGCATCAACGTGCCCAATGTGGCGACAACGACAGGCCGAATCAAAGTGCAATGTGCTGGCAATATCTTCTTTGATATTGGTAACGCTAACTTTACGGTAACTGCCAGCAATGCAACCGTAACCCCAACCAGCGCAACGACTGAAACCCCAACCAATACACCAACCGCAACTGAAACGACGGTTACGCCTACCGGTACTCAAACGATTACCCCAACCGTAACCACAACGCCAGGCTCGTCAGTCGTCTACTTACCATTGACGGCCAAACAGTCCTAAAATCCGAACACGGCCTACTTGAACGATCAGGTAGGCCGTGTCCTCCACACAGAAGTATATAGCGCTGAGCTGGCGAAACCAAGCTTAGACTTGGTTAACCACCGTTACATTGAGCAATTTTTCCGAAACTTTGTCAATTAATTGATCAATAAAAAAGGGCTTAGCAATTAATTCGGTTGCCCCAGCCTCACGGGCTTCACGTTGCAATTTCACACTATCATAAGCGCTAATCATCAACATCGGTTGGGTTGCGCCTTGGGAGCGGAGCGCTCGAATCAGATCCAAACCAGACATTTCACGCATATGATGATCAGTCAGCAGAATATCAGCTGGCTCTTGCAGCCACAGATTGAGTGCTTCTTCCCCATGATAGGCGCGGACAACTTCAACGTCAGGGATGCTGCGCAGACCAATCATTAAGGTCATGGCAATCGCTGTATCATCTTCGGCAATTAGAATGCGTTTGGTCACGGTCGGCCTCCTACTGTGCTGCTAGCATCCCCACCCACACTGATCCAAGTACTTTGGTATCATATAGGTACTATTGTATAGTGTGGCAGGTACTGGCACAACACCCATATAGGTGAATAAATTACGATCATATGTCTAGTTAATACTGTTGTTGCTCACCCCCATGAGTGAGCAACAGCAGCAACGGGTTGTGCCAAGGTTTGTTAAAGCAAGATTCAGGCCAGCTAACGCCGCCAGCGTGGCCGTATAATCTGTTGCAGCATTGAGCGCCAACCACGGCGGATCGAGCGCGGCCAGAGCGTTCGACTCACCATGGCGCGATCATTTTCAATTTCCTCAGGGTCTAGCCGAACATGGCTGCCATATTGTTCAGCGGTATAGGCATCGGCCAAACGGCGCAGGGTTCGGCGCTGCCCAGGCATTTCCTTCGCTAAATCAGTCGCAAATTCTTGCGGCGTGCGCTCAGGCCGTTGCTCCAACCCAGCCCAACGAGCCAATAAGCCAATAAAGCCATAGGCCCGCGATGCAGGCCGCAAACCACGAAACTCGCGTTGCAACAAGCCCCAAAGCAGCAGAATAATCAAGCCAATCACAGCACAAATAATTGCCAGCCAACGCCAGAATGGGCTGCGTTCAACAACTTGGGTTGCGGCATCATCAACTGGCAACGCTTGCGGCTCGACAGTTGGAATTGGCGTGGTTTGGTAGTTTTCACGCAGATCTTGCAAGGCCTCAAAATCGGTTGCTGGTTGCTCAACTTGACCGGCATTTGGCCCAATATCGTCGGGATTATTGCTATTATCCTCGGCTTGGGGCGGACCATCAGGCCGAATTGGCACGGTCACATAGCCAGCGGGCGTTGGCTCAAAACGAATCCAGCCATAGCCCATAAAATAGACTTCGGGCCAGCTATGGGCAATCGTGTCACGCACAATATACACTTGGCGATCAGCATCGTAATCGCCAGTAGCATAGCCTTGCACCCAACGCGCCGGAATGCCTTGCGCTCTCAACATCAGCACCATCGAGCCAGCAAAATAATCACAATAGCCGCGCCGCAGATTGAACAGAAAATTCTCGATCGGGTCGGCCTCAGCTGGCGGTGCCGGAATTTGGTCATCATAGGGAAATTCACGCAAGTAGCGCTCAATTACCACAGCTTTATCATAAGCTGTATCGGCTCCCGCAGCCGTGGTTAATTGGCGCGATAGCCCGCCAATATTGCGCATCGCTTGGCTATCGGGCAATTGCAGATAGCGTTGCAGCCAAACCGGATAATTAGTTGCTGCGCCACGCAAACTTTGCTTATCGATAGTGCTAATCAACGAAACCACGCTATATTCAAAATCGCGGTTGGCGGGGCCTTGATTAAAATAAATTGCGCTATCAGCAAAATTGGGCAGTGTATTTTCAGTATCCGAGACGATAAACGAGTGCTGGACCAGCACTGGCACGCTCCAGGTTAATGGCGAGGTCGCCGCAGGTAATTGCTGATCACCACGCGTCTGCATCAGCTTAATCGTTTGGGTAAATGGCACACGGCCAGTTGTATCAAGCTGGGTGAGGGTATCTTCAGGATTGATCGGAGTCAAGGCTTCGCGGCGAGTTGCGGTACCACGCACTTGCCAGGCTAGATCGCCAGTAGTGTTTTCCCAACCCTTGCCATTGTACAAATCCCAAGCGTTCGAGCGCCAATACTCGGCTGAAGGTGCTTTGACTTCGAGTACAACTTCGTTGGTTGCCGAGCGTGCACCGCCAAGCTGCACCGTATTATTGGCGAAACTAGCGCCTCCGCCATTGGGCACAACCACATTGCCCACACCTTGCGGCCCGCGATCAGCTCGTTCAGCGCCATTATCCGGCAAAAAGAAGTCAATCGGACGGCTCAGATTCTCGCCAAAAATCCGCAATTGGGCATTGGTGATATTGGCTGGCATCAGTGCCGCCATCAATACCAAGCTAAAACATGCCAGCACTCCCGCCCACAAGTAGCGTAACGAAAGCCATTCTTGCTGTTCGAGCAAGCCAGCATCCCAGCCATTTTGGCGTTGAGCATAGGTTTGGGTCACGAGAAAGAGCAGCGCAACCAGCAAAAACAGCCAGAACGAAGCAATCGGCTTAGGAATGGCATAGGTCAAATTGGCCATCAGCAAGCCACCATTCAGCAACACCAAACGCCAATTCCAGCGCCAACGAACCAGCAACCAAATGCTGCTATAGGCAAAAATCCAAGCCAGCAACAACCCTGCTAAGGAAAAAAGATAATAATCTTCAATTCGTTCGCCAGTTTTGACCGCGCGAATCGCGGCAATCCCCCGAATCAGCATATCGGTCCAACGATCAACTTGGCCATCAAGCCGTGGATCAAGTGGTACAAAGCGAATCGCCCACGCCAAGCCCATAAAAAAACTCAGTACATGGGCAATGAACGAGGGCAAGGCTTGCCAACGGGCAAAAAGTGCCGCCACCACCAAACCGCCTAGCGCCACAATCCGCATGCGCTCAAAGCCTTCGACCCATTCCGATTCAACCACATTGGTCACAACCAATAAGGTCATAAGGCTGGCTAAAGTCCAAGTTAAACAAACCATAGCCTGGTTGAACAAAAGCGCGAATTCGTTGGAGCATAGGGGATTCCTCAATCTAGCGGGCTAGCTTTATTTTAGAATGGCTCTGGGCGCTGCTGGGTTAGCAATTGATGAGCATTGATTTAAACCAGCAAGCGTTGGAACAAGCGCTCGGCGTTGGTGGTGGTGATTGTCGCAACTTCATCGAGGCTTAAATTGCGCAACCGGGCAATTGCCTCGGCAACATAGGCCACATAACTTGGTTCGTTACGCTTGCCACGATAGGGGTGCGGCGTAAGATAGGGCGCATCAGTCTCAATCAATATTCGGTCAAGTGGCGCTCGCTGCACCACATCCTGTAACTCGACGGCTTTTTTGAAGGTCACTGGCCCAGAGAAGGAGAGATAAAAGCCCACATCCAAACAGGCTTCAGCATAGGCCCAATCACCACTAAACGAGTGCATCACACCAGCTTGGCCCCTCGCCGCCGAATCCAAAATCCGCACTGTATCATCCATTGCATCGCGACTATGGATAACCACCGGAAAATCAAGCTCGCGCGCCATGGCTAATTGTTGACGAAACAGCTGTTCTTGGATGTCGTGCGGTGCACGATCGTGATAATAATCGAGGCCAATTTCGCCCAAGGCCACGACCCGCGGCTGGGCCAATAACTCACGAATTTGCGCCAGTTCAGCGTCGCCAGTGTGCAAGGCATATAGCGGTTGAATCCCAGCGCTGGCCCAAACCATGGGCTGGCTCTGCGCCAAAGCAACGCTGGCCCGCGATGAAGCTAAATCGTAGCCAATATTAATCATGCGGGTTACGCCAGCCGCTTGCGCACGCGCAAAAACTGCCGCCCGATCATCATTGAATTGATCGCTATGAACATGGGTATGGGTATCAATTAACATGCAATATCCTAGGTGCTATGCTGCGCTTGTATGCACAATTTAGGTCAAATCTATTAATCACGATTATACCCAATCAGTGCACACAATGGCAAAATTCTGTTACCATACAACCACGATTAAGTTATGGAGGAAGATTCCTATGACAGTACGTTCAGCTGAAGCAACATGGACTGGCTCTTTACGCGAAGGCGCAGGCTCGGTCAAAACTGGCAGTGGCGCAGTCGAAGGTAGCTACTCATTTCCTTCACGCTTTGAAGATGGCACTGGCACCAACCCCGAAGAATTGATTGCAGCCGCCCATGCTGGTTGTTTCTCAATGGCCTTGACCGCCGATCTCGGTCGCGGTGGCTACGAGCCAAAGAGCGTGCACACCGTTGCCAAGGTGCATCTCGAACGTGGCGATGGCGGCTTTAGCATTACCAAAATCGAATTGCACACCGAAGCCGAAGTGCCAAACATCGATGCTGCGGCATTTGCTGAAATCGCCGAAAAATCCAAGGCCAACTGTCCAATCTCAAAGGCTTTGGCGGCAGTACCAACAATTGAATTACACGCAACCCTGAAATAAGGTGGCGCAGTATAGCGCTTAGGTTCATTCCCCTTGAGCAGCATTTGCTCAAGGGGTTATTTTTAATCGTTGGATAATTGCCTTACTATTCCTTCCAAAGGTAGGTTTTCAACAACCGTGTTTATCGGATTGCATTGGCGATCACCACCCTTCCATCCCGCCTCAAGACGGGAGCCGCAGGTTCCCCCTCACTCGCATCGCGTGGGAGCGGAGGTTGGCGGCTTGCAAGGGTCAGTTGTTAAGATCCCCTCGCCCCAACCCCTCGCCCACGCGGCGGGCGAGGGGCTTTAACTTCGTAGTTTTGCCATGATGAATGGTAAATATGTGATGATCTCCCGTTCCCACGGCATGAGCGAAGGGCTTAACGCGGTGGTTTTGTCATAATGCGTGGAAGGGCGCAATCGGCTCATCCTCGCCTGCGTTCAGTGGGAGCGGGGCTGGGGGAGAGGGAATGCACCACTCAACATCCACAATACGCTTGTTAAAAACCTACCCTTGAAAGGCGAAAGGACTGGGGTGCCTTGTGAAATTTGGTGCAACATTGCAGCATTTTTAAAAGATCGTTATAATCATGACGCAGTATGTCATAAATGAATGATATACTTCAAATCAAGCAAATAAAAACCTCTCAATTCAATTCTTAATCTGCGTCAATTGCAAAGGAGCACCTTCGATGGCAGACCTCAGCACGATAACAGTCAGTGATTACATTGCGACCGCCCTGCCGGAACAATTGGCCAGCCAAAGCAGTGGCTTGGAAGATGCGACCTATGCAATTCAGTATCTGGTTGATGGCACGGCCTACGCTGTGAGCTACAACGGTGGCCGTGGTGAAGTGATTACTGGCACAGTCGAAAATCCGTTATTAACCGTAACCCTTGATGAGCCAACTTGGCGCGGCGTGATTACCGAAGAAACCGCCTCGGCAGATGCGATGGTTAGCCCAGCCAAAATGAGCACCAGCCGGCTCGAAAAATTGCAAAATCTCAAGGGCAAATTCAACCTTGAATTGACCAAAGCTGATGGCAGTGTGGTCTACTCAACCACTACTTTCAACAGTGTTGATACCCCAGAAGTGACCCTCATGATGAAGGCCGAAGATTACGCCAAAATCCTCAAGGGCGAACTCAATAGCCAAATGGCGTTTATGACTGGCAAACTCAAGTTCAAAGGCGACATGAATTTCCTCATGAAGCTCGGCACACTCATGTAATTGCAGAAGGATGAAGGATGAAGGATAAAGGATGAATGAGCTACTGTTTCATCCCTCATCCCTCATCCTTCGTACTTCTTTTTGAGGGAGCAACGATGATTTCCTTCTCTCCATCTGAAGAACAAACCCTGATTGTTGATACGCTCAAACGTTTTGCCAAGGATCGCCTGCGCTCGATTTTTCGTGAGGCCGATGAAAATGGCGAATTGCCAGCCGACCTCTTAAAAAAGGGCTGGGAGTTGGGCCTTGTTGGTTCGTCGATTCCTGAGCAATACGGCGGTTTCGGCGAGTTTTCGGCGGTAACCGGAGCCTTGGCGCTTGAAGAATTGGCTTGGGGCGATTTGGCCAGCGCCTTGGCATTAAGCGCGCCTGCGAGTTTTGCTTTTGCGGTTTTGGCGGCTGGCACTGAAGTTCAGCGCGAAGCACTCTTGCCCCAATTTAGCGAAGAAAGCTTCGTCAACGCCACCTCGGCCTTGATCGAACCACGCTTGCAATTCAACCCACGCAAATTGCAAACCACTGCCACCCGCGATGGCGATGGTTATGTGTTGAATGGGGTCAAAAGTTATGTACCATTGGCCAGCAGCGCCGAACATTTCTTGATCTATGCAGCTGAAGATGGCCAAACTCAAGCCTTTGTTGTGCACGCCAAAACCACTGGCCTCAGCGTTGGCGAGCGTGAAAAGTTAATGGGTGTTCGCGCGCTCGAAGTGGCTCGCGTCACCCTCGACAACGTAAAAGTTGCCGCCGATGCCAAACTTGGCGGCGAAGCTGGCATCGATTTTGGTCGGGTGTACGCTCGTTCGCAAGTTGCGCTGGCCGCCTTGGCCATTGGGGTCGCCCGTGGCGCCTACGAATATGCGCTCGATTACGCCCGCAATCGCCAAACCTTCGGCGAAGCGATCGGCCAACGCCAATCAATTGCGTTCATGCTGGCCGAAATGCTGGTAGAAATCGATGGCGCGCGCTTGATGGTTTGGGAAGCGGCATGGAAACTTGATAACAACCAAGAAGTGACTCGCGATGCCTTAATGGCCAAACATAACGCCGACAAAGTGGTATTAATGGTCTGCGACCGCGCCTTGCAAATTCTTGGCGGTCACGGCTACATCCGCGAGTTTCCAGTGGAATTATGGCTGCGCAACGCTCGCGGCTTCACCACGTTCGACGGCTTGGCAATGGTCTAGTCAAAGGATGAAGGATGAGGATTGAGGGATGAATACACTCATGAAATATAGTGATTCGGTGTATTTATCCAAAATCCTTCAATCCTCAGCATTGATTTGGTAATGTTCTAGTGACAAGGATGAAGGACAAGGATTGAATCAATTCGTGCTGTTGAATCTGTGTTTTTGAAGGATACAACAATATTTATCCTCCATCCTTCAAATTTTTTCATCCTTCATCCCTAATCCTTAACAACGGGGGTTCTCATGGCGATTGATTTTAAATTATCGGAAAGTATTGATACCCAACGCCAAATGACGCAGATGGTGGCTGAACAAATGATGCGGCCTGTCTCGCGCCATTTCGATGAACATGAACACGATATTCCATGGGATTACATCAATGCGATGTGGCCAATTATGCGCCAAAATCCGATGTTTGGCGTGGTCGATAAACCAGAAACGGCAACCGATCCCAATAAACCCAAAAAGCCCAAAACTGGCAACGTGCGCATGGTGCATTTGATCGAAGCGCTCTCATGGGGCGATGCTGGGATCTATTTAACCACGCCAGGCGGTGCCTTGGGCGGAGCTGCCGTAGCCGCCGCTGGCACCAGCGAACAAAAAACTCGTTTCTTGGCCCGCTTCGGCGATAGCGAAACTCCAGTTTGGGGTTCGATGGCCATGACCGAACCACAAGCAGGCTCGGATACTTCAGCGATTCGCACCACCGCCGTGCGCGATGGCGATTCGTGGATCTTAAACGGCGAAAAGATCTATTGTACTGGTGGACGTTTGTCACTGGAAGAATCACAAGGTTTGGTCGTGGTTTGGGCCACCGTCGATCCCAAGCTTGGCCGCGCTGGCATGAAGGCCTTCGTGGTCGAAGCTGGCACGCCAGGTATGGAAGTAACCAAACTTGAGCACAAAATGGGTATTCGCGCCAGCGATACTGCGGCTGTGGTCTTCACCGATTGCCGCATTCCCTTCGATAATGTGCTTGGCAACCCCGAAATTCCCAAGGCCGAAGCAACCGCCGCGAGCGCCGACGCGCCTAAGGGCTTCAAAGGTGCAATGAAAACCTTTGATGCCACTCGCCCAGCCGTCGCAGCCTCGGCGTTAGGCATCGCCCGGGCCGCATTAGAATTGTTGCGCGAGCAATTGACTGCCGCTGGCGTGCTAATTCGCGACGATGTGCCAGTTCACGAGATGAGCGCCGTCGAACGCGATATGTTGGAATTAGAAGCCCAACACAAAGCCGCTTGGTTGCTGACGCTCAAAGCCGCTTGGATGATGGATTCAGGCGAAGCTAACACCGTCGAAGCTTCAGCTTGCAAAGTCAAAGCTGGCGAAGCTGCGACCGTGATCACCCAAAAAGCGGTCGAACTCTTGGGGCCATTAGGCTACACTCGCGAACTTTTGGCTGAAAAGTGGATGCGCGATGCCAAGATCAACGACATTTTTGAAGGCACTGGCCAAATCAACCGCTTGATTATTGCCCGCCGAATTTTGGGCTTCTCGTCACGCGAATTGAAATAAACTGCTACTATGGAGCACGCGGTGGCTTAGGCTATCGCGTGCTTTTTTTGTAAACGTTGGTTTTAGCCACGAGGTCGTTGCATGCAAGCCCCTGCCAGTGTCATCAACCACACCAAAATCAAAGCCACATTTGGTCAAGCCAGTTTTGAACAATTAGTCCAAGCAACCTATCAGGGCGATCCCTTGGCCGATGCCGTGATTGCCGAGTTTGCCCAGGCTGGCGGAGCGGCGTGTCAAGCACTCCAAATCGGTTTAGTCGCTGGGCTAAACCAAATCGAGGGCGATTTTCCGGCAGTACGGGCTTTTTTGGCTGCCGCCGAAAGCTTGCCAGCTTGGGTTGAGCCTACGCGGCTGGAACGTGGGGCGCAGGCCTATTGCTCAATTGGCGTGCTTTGGCTAACGTTGGCGCTCGGCCCAGGTTCGTTGGTACATACCTACAGCGCGCCAACAATCGCCGATCTGTTGGTACAAACTGGTGATCTCGAACATATGGCAACCAAACGGATTATCGAAACTGGCACTTGGGGCATGGCGATCGCGATTCCGCAAGCCTTACAACGTGGCGGGCTGGGCTATGTGCATAGTTTGCAGGTGCGCTTGTTGCACGCTCAAATTCGCAGTTCATTGCTCAAACGTGATTGGGATACAACCAAAACAGGTTTACCAATTAATCAGCTTGAGCTGGTGCGCACATGGCTGGATTTTACCTATGTGCCATTCACGGCGCTGGCTCGCTTTGGCATCAATTTCACTGCTGAGGAATTAGCCGATTTGTATCATCTTTGGCGCTATATTGGCTACTTGCTCGGAATCGACCACAGTATTTATCAAAACGTCGTTGATCAAGCCTCGGCTGCACGCTTATTGGAATGGGTCGATAGCAGTATGCAAGCACCGAATGCTAGCTCACGCCGCTTGACCGCCGCCATGATCCAAGCGGTCAGCGAATTAGTCCAACCGCTGATTAATCGTTCGTTTAAATTCTCGTTTGCTTTGGTGACTGCGCTGACCCACCATTTCCATGGCCGCCAGCTTTCGCAGCAACTTGGCATCAAACGCTCATGGATTAGCCTATTGGTACCGTTAGTGGTGCTGGCAAATCGTTGGCAACGGCGCAAATTACGCCGCAACCCAACAGCATGGCTGGCCCAAATTCAAACCACAGCCAGCGATTTTCGCGAACGAGTGGTTAATGCCAACCCTACCGCCTATCAAACTAAAAAATCTAGCTAAAATTGCTATGCCTGCATGTCACATCTGCGTTTGCTGAACCGTCTTAGCTCCAGAATGTTTTTACAGAATGGAGTTACCCCATGACGAGCAAAAAACCAGTGATTGTGATCGGTGGTGGTTTAGCAGGATTGACGGCGGCAAATTATCTGGCGCGATCAGGCAAACAGGTAATTATCTTGGAGCGGGCCAAAGAATTTGGAGGCCGCGCCCGCACCAATCGCGAACAAGGCTTTGAGCTTAATTTCGGGCCACATGCCTTGTATCTGAAAGGTGCTGGAGCACGGGTGCTGCGCGAATTGAATCTGATGCCAACTGGCTCGAAGCCGGTCGCACCTGATGTGCTGTGGGCCGAGCAGCAACTTTATCCAACCAACTCGATTAAGGCAGCCCTGACCACGCCATTGCTCAGCCGTCGGGCAAAATGGCAATTTCTGCGCACCTTTGCCAAAATTCCATTTACCAACCCAGCAGATTATGCCGATCGCAGCTTTGCCCAATGGATCGAGCAACAAGCCGATGAGCCACGCACCCGCCAATTATTGGCGATGTTTGGGCGTTTGACAACCTATGGCGCTGCCAACGATTTACAAAGTGCCGCCGCCACGCTCGAAAATATCAAAACTGGCTTGGCTGGTGTGTTGTATGTTGATCATGGCTGGCTGACGATTGTGCAGGCCTTAGTTGATAACGCGCGGCAAGCAGGCGTTGATTTGCGCACCAGCCAACGGGTTCAGCACATCCAACCGAGCCATGCCGGGGTCGATATTCAACTTGCTGATGGCAGCAGCATTCAGGCCGAGGCCGTGGTTTTGGCAATCACTCCGCAGGCTGTTAATCAATTGATTGGTTCAACCAGCCAGCTATTTCAACGCCATTATCAACGGATTCAACCGATTACAGCCGCGTGTTTTGATTTGGGCTTGCGCCAATTGCCCCAGCCAAAGCGCAAATTTTTGTTGGGCGTTGATCAGCCGTATTATGCCGTGGCCCACTCAAACTATGCCAAACTTGCGCCGCAAGGCCAAACGTTACTGCATGTGCTGAAATACCTCGACCCACGCGAACAGCATGATCCTAAGCAAACGCGCGCCGAATTAGAAAGCCTACTCGATTGCTACCAAGCTGGCTGGCGTGATCAGCTGATTACCAGCCAATTTCTGCCATCGATCACCGTCAGTTATGATACGCCCCAAGTTCAATTTGGCGGGCTGGCTGGGCGCACTCCGGTCGTTTTGGCCGATTGCCCGAATATTTATTTAGCAGGCGATTGGGTCGGAGCCGAAGGTCAATTGGCCGATGCCAGCTTTGCCAGCGGCTACACTGCGGCCAAAACCATCCTTCAGCCTGCGGCTCAAAGCCAAATGCGCAGCGTAGGAGCCATCGCATGAACCATGTCGAGCTATTCGAGAGCTATCGCGGCTATTTATTTGGCATTGCCTATCGGCATGCTTGGCAGCGTAATGGATGCCGAGGATTGCTTGCAAGAGGTTTTTTTGCGTTGGCAAAGCCATGCTGAGCAGATCGAAAACCCACGGGCTTGGTTGGCAACCGTGGCCACTCGTTGGTGCCTTGATCAACTGAATACGGCGCGCCACCAACGCGAGCAATATATTGGCCAATGGCTGCCTGAGCCATTAATCACCGCAGCGCCAAGCAGCGAGCTTGAACAAGCCGAATCGCTATCGACAGCGTTTTTGGTGCTGCTAGAGCGACTTTCGCCTGCCGAACGCGCAGTTTTTTTGCTACACAAAGTTTTTGGCTACGACTATAGCGAAATTGGCACGATTGTGGGTAAAAGTGCGGCGGCATGTCGCCAACTTGGCCATCGCGCCAGTGAGCATGTTGCCCAAACGCGCCCACGGTTCAACGTTGAGCCAAGCGTTCAGCAACGGCTGAGTGAGCAATTTTTGCAAAGCTGTGCAACTGGCGATTTAAATCAGCTTGATGAGTTTGTTGACCGAGGATGTGGTGCTGCGCAGCGATGGCGGCGGCGTGGTGCAAGCAGCGCGAAACCCAATTTATGGGCCATCGGCGGTTGGGCGCTTCTTGCTCGCTGTATTGCCGAAATTGCCCATCAACAGCATCTTCGAGCCACGTTTGATCAACGGGCAACCTGGGTTTGTGGCAATGGTTGATGGCCAAGCCAGCGGCACCTTGATTTTAGATCTGTTTGGGCAGCAGATTGGTGGAATTTACATTATGCTTAATCCGCATAAATTGCAGCATATCACGCAATAGTGTGGTAAATAGGAATCTTGTTTCACCACCCTTCCGTCCCGCCTCCAGGAGGGAAACGCAGGGGGATTAAATCCCCCTGCACCCCCTCATTTTTGTTCTGTGGACTATAATTGTTTATGCTAATTTTCCTTCGTTCGCTTCGTATTCTTTGCGATCTCAGTCTTTCAACTCCATAATCTCTGATCGCTGTATAAAAAGCCCCTCGCCCGCCACGTGGGAGAGGGGTTGGGGTGAGGGAATGTTAACCCTTAGTTGCCGTGGCCGCGATATTGATTGCTGCGCACATAGTGATTGAAGGTCTCAAATTCGGCCAAATACATTTTGCGCAACAGGCCAGGCGATAAAAGCCGCTCGATCAAACCCATGAGGCCAGGTTTGCGCTCAGCGCGGGTGTGCAAGGTCAATTTTGAGCGATTGTCGCCATCAGGTGTGACTGTAAAAGTCGTGATAATCCCTGAATCGTAATCGGTTTCGACTAAAACACTGCCGGGGCTTGGTTCGGTCACATGCATGCGCATAGTTTGCGTGCGACCAAAGGCTTCGGTTTCAGCCACAAAAATCGTGCCCTTGCCAATGCCACCTTGCTCGACAGTCAGGCTTTTAAAATACTTTTTCGGCACAATATGCGGATGCCCAGCACGGTAATCAGCAATAATTTGATAGACCGTCTCGGCTGGGGCTTCGATCTCGCCAGTGATTTCAAAAATTAGAGGTTTCATACCCGTTAGCTCCTCGCTAAAATACATTAGATTAATGGCTTGAAATAGCAATGATTAAGCCGAATCAGCTGTGTGATCTGTGCCAAACCATTAAGCTGCAATTCTACGGCGAATTATGGTACGATACTAGCTACGAGAGACCTACATTGATTGTGTGCAGCCGCACAAAGGAGTTGCGATGCAAATTATCCAAGCCGGCTTGGATGAACTTGAGCGCCTTGTGCCATTATTCGATGGCTATCGCCAATTTTACCGTCAAGCCAGCGATCATAGTGCCGCCCGCAGTTTTTTGCACGATCGGCTAAGCAATAGTGAATCGATTATCTTTTTGGCGCAAACTCCTGAGGCTAGCCTCGGCTTTTGTCAACTGTACCCCAGTTTTTCATCGGTTTCAATGCAACGTATCTGGATTTTGAACGATCTGTTTGTGGCTGAGCATGCCCGTGGTCAGGGCGTGGCTTCGGCGTTGCTTAACGCAGCCCGCGATTGGGCAATAAGCACCAAGAGCAAAGGGTTGGTCTTAGAAACCGAAGTAAGTAATACAACAGCTCAACGGCTCTACGAGCAGCATGGTTGGCAAAAAAATCTTGAAGAATATTATTATTACTTGAATATTTAAGCCAGCTCAATCGTTGGCAAACAAACTGAAATTTAAAGTGGCTATGGTACAATAACCGCATTGACTCGCAACGATGCGGGTCAATCCTCATTGTGGAGGAATTGAACTCACCATGGTAGAAAAGCCTATGCCAACGATTGATGACATTTATGCTGCGGCCCATGTTTTAGCGCCGATTATCACCAAAACCCCGCTCTTGCCAGCCGAACAACTGAGCCAAGAGCTTGGTGGCCAAATTATTTACAAAGCGGAAAATACCCAACGAGCAGGTTCATTCAAGGTTCGTGGTGCCTATACAAAAATCAATTCGCTCTCGGACGAAGAAAAAGCCCGTGGCGTAATTACCCATTCAGCAGGCGATCATGCTCAAGGCGTGGCTTTGGCAGCTCAATTGAATGCGATTAAAGCGACAGTTGTAATGCCTGAGTTTGCGCCCTTAGCTAAAATTACGTCAGCCCAACGCATGGGTGCAGAAGTAATTTTGCATGGCGAATCGTTTGATGACGCTGGCGCCTATGCCCGCGATTTGCAAGCCAAAACTGGCGCAACCTATGTGCATGCCTTTGATGATCCGTTTACAATTGCTGGTCAAGGTACACTTGGCTTAGAAATTGCAGATCTCTTGCCTGACCAAGGTGGAACAGTCGTGGTACCAATTGGCGGCGGTGGCATGATGGCTGGGATTGCCCTGGCCTTGCGGTCGCTTCGTCCCAATGTGCGCCTAATCGGAGTGCAGGCGGCAGGCTGCCCTTCGATGATCGCCTCGAAGCAAGCAGGCAAGCCCGTGGCTGTACCACATGCCGCGACAATCTGCGATGGGATTGCCGTCAAACGCCCAGGTGAATTGACCCTGCCAATCATCAATCAATTGGTTGATGATATTGTGACGGTTGATGACGACGCTGCGGCTCGCGCCATAGTGCATATTTTGCAACATAGCCGCTTGGTCGTTGAAGGAGCGGGAGCTGTTGGCGTGGCGGCATTGCTCGAAGGCGCAATTCGCTTGCGGCCCAATGAGCCAACCTTGGTCGTGCTAAGCGGCGGCAATATCGACGGCAACTTTCTGGCCCGAATTATTGAACAAGTCTTAGTTAAACAAGGCCGTTATTTACGCGTTCGGACCAGTGTGCCTGATCGCCCGGGAAATCTTGCTCCTGTGCTTAATGCAATTGCCCAATCTGGGGCAAATGTAATTGACATTAGCCATCGGCGGGCCGTTTGGCAACTTCCGCTCGATCGGGTAGGGATTGAGATGATTCTCGAAGTGCGCGATGAAGCGCATGGCCAATCTATCATTGACATGTTGGAAACACACGGCTATCACATCGAGCGTTTTGGCCAACGTGTGTGGCCTGTGTAATCGATGGTTGATGCGATTCGCATGAACTATCTACGGTAGGGCTTATGCCAATTCGAATGATTGCAACCGACATTGACCTTACCCTGCTTGATGACCGTGGCCAATTGCCCCCGACCAATATCGAGGCGTTGGCTTTAGCCGCTCGTCAAGGGATTCGCGTGGTTTTAGCCACTGCCCGCCGCCGCGAAGCTGCCCAAGAAGTTGCTCAGCGTTTGCATATTCCAACCGCCCTCGTTTGCCATAATGGTGCCCGGGTTTGGGATGAACGTGGGCGTGAGATTGTCCACCACACGATTGATTTAGAGTTGTCCCAGCGGATTGCCGCCATGGCTGATAAACGCAGTTTACCAGTGGTCTTTACAATCGATGAAACCAATTTTGTCACGGCGCAAGCTAGTAATTTGGTTGGTTCGCGCACGGTTTGTACCCCCGTTTCATCGTTAGAATTGATTGTACGACTGGCACCAACCCGAATTCTCTGTCATGGCGAGTTGGCAACGCGAGCCGTGGAAGAAATTGTCGGACGCAACTCACAATTAAAGCAATTTCGCTATTTGCGCAGCAGCGGCGAAGTCTATTCGACGGTTATTTCACACGCCGAAGCCACCAAAGAACGCGCCCTAGAACACCTCTGCCAAGCTTGGAGCATTCCACAAAGCGAAGTGCTGGCGATTGGCGATGCCGATGCTGATGTTGGTATGTTGCGCTGGGCAGGGGTTGGAGTTTCATTAACGGGCAGTATGCAGCAAGCAATTGAGGCCGCCGATTGGGTTGCGCCTTCTGCACGCTTTGGCGGGGTTGCGGTTGCGGTGCATCGCTATGTTCTCCAACAGCAAAATGTTCGTTCCTAAGGTAAGGATGTATGCAAAAGTTATTAATTGGTTCAAACAACGCCCATAAAGTTGGCGAGTTACGGGCGATTTTCAGTGGCTTGCCGTTCGAATTGCAGACCTTGGCCGATGCAGGTATCGATTACGAGGTTGAGGAAACTGGCACAACCTTCGTGGAAAATGCCCGTTTGAAGGCCGAAACCTACGCCCAAATGAGTGGCTTGCCGACCTTGGCCGATGATTCTGGCCTCGAAGTTGCGGCGCTCGATGGCAAACCAGGCATCTACACGGCGCGTTGGGCCTTGCCCGACCAGAATAATCCCCATCGAGCCTATGCCCGCGTGTTGGAAGAACTCAAAGGCAAGCCGTTTCACGATCGAATTGCGCGCTTTGTGTGTGTCATTGCAATTGCCTGGCCGGGCCAGCCAACCGAGGTGGTCGAAGGGATTTTGCCAGGTGTGATTGCCGAAGCGCCACGCGGTGTCGGCGGCTTTGGCTATGATCCAGTGTTCTATCTCTTGGATTATGACAAGCATTTGGCTGAAATCGAGCCTGAGAAAAAGAATCGGATTAGCCATCGTGGCCAAGCTTGCGCCCTCGCACGTGAGGTTTTGGCGCGTTTAGCAAACCAGAACTAAGCCATTTGATTTACGAAGAAAAAAGCCCCTCACCCCAACCCCTCTCCCGTGACGCGGGCGAGGGGCTTTTTCGTTGGGTGGTTTTCCAGTGTTATAGGGCGGGCGACTGGCTCTTTCAGTTTAAATGCAGAGGAACAATGGCTGTAGGCTACAGGCTTTTGGCTCCAGAAATAGTCATCTGAGCCAATCTGTGGAATCTGTGGCTAAAAATAGCTTTGTGATTTTGTTTGTAACGCATTGGCGAGGGTTAAACCACAAAGGACACGAAGGGCCACGAAGATTATTTTTCGGCTTCTTCGTGTCCTTCATTGCGCAAACTCTGCGCCTCTGCGTTACAAACAAAACCAAGAAGGACGCAAAGTGCTTGGTAACTGAAGAATACCTTCTTCGTGGTTTCGTTTTGGTGCAGCATAAGCAAAGGGCTATAGACCAATAGCCTATAGCCCAAAGTCAAATTCCTAGCCCTTGATCCCTAAACTCTTACCCTAGCACCTAAACCGCCACTTCCTCTTCGCGGCGGAATTGGCTCATATACAAATCGTAGTATGCGCCGCGTTGTGCCAAGAGTTCATTATGGGTGCCGCGCTCAATCACTGCGCCATCTTTGAGCATCAACACCAAATCGGCGTTGCGAATCGTGCTCAAACGGTGGGCAATTACAAAGCTGGTTCGGCCTTGCAGCAAGCTATCAAAGGCCTGTTGAATCAAGCGCTCAGTCCGAGTATCGACACTCGACGTCGCTTCATCAAGGATCAAAATGCGTGGATTGGCCAGCGCCGCCCGGGCAATCGAGATCAACTGGCGTTGACCTTGGCTCAAGCCACCACCCCGCTCGCCAAGCACTGTTTGATAGCCATTGGCCAAGCGTTCGATAAAGTCGTGCGCTGAGGCTAGCTTTGCTGCCGCAATCACTTCTTCGTCGCTGGCATCAAGCCGCCCGTAGCGAATATTGTTCATCACGGTATCGGAGAACAAGAAGGAATCTTGCAACACGATGCCAATTTGGCGGCGCAAGCTAGCAGCTGTCACATCACGCACATCAATCCCATCGATCTTAACCGTGCCACCAGTCACATCGTAGAAGCGTGGTAGCAAGTTGATGATCGTAGTTTTGCCAGCGCCGGTTGGACCAACAATCGCCACGGTTTGGCCTGGCTCGACGCTGAAACTCACGCCACGTAGCACTGGCTGGCCTTTGGTATATTCGGCTTTCGCATCGATCAACTCAACCTTGCCAACAATTTCGGGCATTTCGCGGGCATCGGGCTTGTCGGTCACGTCGGGCATTTCATCGAGTAAGTTGAAAATCCGCTCGCCGCCAGCAATTGCATTTTGCACGTTTGTCCACATCACAGCAATCTGCTGAATTGGCTGATTGAAACGCTGGACATATTGCAAGAAGGCAAATACCAAACCTAAGGAAATTGCGCTCGAGCCAAAAAGTGGTTCGGCACGCAAGACTGAAAGCCCGCCAACCACCACCACAATCGCAATCGCCACATAGCCCAAGGCTTCGAGCACTGGGTTGAGCGCACTGGTGAAGGTCGCAGCCCGCACATTGGCATCACGATTGGCCGCATTGGTGCGCACAAATTGGGCGATGCTTTCTTCTTCGCGATTGAAGGCTTGAACTTCCCGTGCGCCAGCAATGCTTTCTTGCAAGCCAGCATTGACGCTACCCATCTGTTGACGGGTTTTGCGGAAGGCTTTGCGCGCTTGACCTGAGAAATAGAAGGTTGCAATCGCCATAAATGGCACAACACTTAAGCTCAACAAGGCATATTGCGCGTTTTCTTGGATCATCTTGATCGCAACCCAGCCAATCAGCAAAACCCCGCCAAGCACGTTGAGCAAGGCAAAACCAAGCATTTGCTGAATTGTATCGGTATCGCTGGTGATGCGGCTCATAATATTGCCAGCTTCGTTGCGGGTGTAAAAACCCAACGACAAGCGATGAATTTGGGCAAACAAATCTTCGCGCATTTCGCGCAGCGCATGTTGGCCCGACCAGTTCATGGCAAAAAATGCCATGCCCTGCAAAATCGATGTGCCGATGAATAAACCACACAACAGCAACACCAACGAACCAAGGCCACTCAAGCGATCAGCGCTGCTAATTTCGCTGGTGATCGTATCAAACCAGCAAGCGCTTGGGTTGGGCAACAAATAGCAATCAATCGATTGGCCAATCAAATCGGGCGTAGCAACTTGGCCCCACGTGCCAATCACGATAAAGAGAATTGCCAACGCGAAGCCAAACCATTTTTTGCGAAAGTAAAAGCCAAAACGAGCGAGGGTTGACCCCAAACGTTGGGGTTTTTGGACCTCGGCTTCCAGTAAGTGGCGAGGGCCGCCTAATCCACCCATCATAGCGCTAGGCCTCCTCAACGCTTGAGGCTTCAAGCGCTGCAATGTCGGCATCACCGACCAGTTGAGAATTGTAAATTTCGGCGTAGATCGCGCTGCTTTCCATTAATTCTTCATGGTTGCCGCGAGCGACGACTTGGCCTTTTTCCAGCACCAGAATTTGGTCGGCATTCAAAACCGTGCTAATCCGTTGGGCAATGACCACGCTGGTGCGGCCTTGCATCAATTGATCAAGCGCCTTTTGGATGCGATATTCAGTCATCAAATCGACGCTGCTGGTCGAATCATCCAAAATTAGGAGCCGTGGATTGAGCAATAAGGCGCGAGCAATCGCAATCCGTTGCTTTTGACCACCGAACAAGGTTGTGCCCCGTTCGCCGACCGAGGTATCGTAGCCTTGAGGGAACGTTAGAATAAAATCGTGAGCCGAAGCGGCTTTGGCAGCGGCTTCAACTTCTTCAAGCGTAGCCTCAGGCCGTCCAAAGGCGATATTATCGCGAATCGAGCCGCTAAACAAGTTGGTTTCTTGCAGCACAATCCCAATTTGCGAGCGCAAACTATCAAGTTTTATATCGCGAATATCATGACCATCGATCAACACCGCGCCTTCGCTAACATCATAAAAGCGTGGCAATAAGTTAATGATTGTCGATTTACCACTGCCAGTTGCACCTAGCAAGGCGATAGTTTGGCCTGGCTTGGCCTCGAAACTAACCTCACGCAAGACAGGATCGCTGCTGCCAAAATAGCGGAAAGTCACATTGCGAAATTCAACCGAGCCTTGAATTGCTGGCAATTCTTGGGCATCGGGCTTGTCGGTAATTTCGCTCTTGGCATCGAGAATTTCGAAAATACGGCTGGCCGAAGCTCCCGCCTGCGCCATCAGCGAGATAATAAAACCAAGCTGGCCCAAGGGGAAAAAGACATAGACCAAATACAAGCTAAATTTTTGATATTCGCCCAAATCAAGCGTGCCGCCCAAAATTTGGCGACCGCCAAAATAGAGAATCCCCGCTTGACCAAGCTGCGCCACCAAAAAGATCACTGGAAACAAAA
Organism: uncultured Chloroflexia bacterium; assembly: GCA_963767035.1. Taxonomy (GTDB): domain Bacteria; phylum Chloroflexota; class Chloroflexia; order Chloroflexales; family Herpetosiphonaceae; genus Herpetosiphon. The sequence continues at coordinate 1,800,902 of CAVYBW010000001.1, forward strand.
ACGAAAAGACTTTACTAATTCGTAGTTGTTGGGCCATCAAATCGGTTGCAGCAGCATCAAAGCGTTGGGCTTCGTATGGCTCGCGCGTAAAGGCTTTGACCACTTTGATCCCAGCCAGATTTTCTTGCAGCACCGTGTTGAGCGCTGAAAGTTTGCGTTGCACAATCCCAAACAGGGGTTGGCTGACCTTGCCAAAGATCATAAACATGACCATGGCAACTGGCAGCAACGGCACAACCACCAGCGAGAGCTTCCAATTGGTGAAGAATAAAATCACCAAGGCTCCGACCAAGAGCAACAAAGCTTGGGCAGTTAAAATCAAGCCTTGGGCAATGAACGTCCGCACTTTTTCCACATCATCGGTGGCACGAATCATCAATTGGCCAGTTTGATTTTGGTCGTAGTAGGAAAACGATAAGCGTTGCACCCGCGCAAAAATCTGGTTACGCAGATCAAACGCCACGCCTTGTGAGGTTTTTTCAGCCATATAGGCTTGCACAAACGAGAAAATGCCGCGCATAAAGGCAAAGGCCACAATAATCAAAGCCGCATTAATCAACAATGATTCAGCGTTAGTTTGATTAAGCCGCAGTTGCTCAATCGTTGTGCCAGCTTGTTGGGCAGCGGCAGCTTGCATTGGCTCAGGCACTTGCTGGAAAATAATCCGCGCAATCGAGCCATCAGTTACCGCATCGATCATGTTTTGCACCAACTGCGGCACTGCCAATTGGGCCAAGGTTGCGAGCGCCAAGGCCACATAGGCCAGAATCGCCGATTTGCGCTGCGCACCCAGGTAGGCGATCGCACGACCAAGCCCCCCCGAACCGCCGCCAGCTTTCTTTCCACGCTGTGCTTGAGGTTTTCCCATTTGTGCTTGCACGTTGCACATCCTTAAAATTTCAATTAGTTAGTTGAACTAACTAATTGTACGCCAAGTTTCCAAAAGATCAATCATACTCTAGTACGAGAATGGTAGGAATATCCATGTAATCAAAAGTACCAGCCAACGTTTAATCGCTGGATGATGATTGGGCAAAATACTGGTGGGTTAAAAAAGGCTACGCCACCAGTAATGCTGGTGGCGCAGTGGATTTTAGGCCAAAACCGCTTGCTCAATTGGTGGCAGCGAGCTTTCATAGCGGGCAAAGATGCGGCGATAATGGTTGGATGTGCGCAGCAATTGTTCGTGATCGCCTGCGGCGACAATTCGTCCGCCATCCAGCACCAAAATCACATCGGCCCAACGAATTTGGGAGAGCCGATGGGTAATCAACAAGGTGGTTCGACCGCGCTGGGCCTCGCGAATTGCTCGTTGAATTTGATCTTCGGTTGCGCTATCAATCGCACTGGTCGAATCATCCAAAATCAAGATCCGTGGATTGCTCAAAAAGGCGCGGGCCAAAGCAATCCGTTGGCGCTGACCACCAGAAAGCGTCACGCCGCGCTCGCCAATTTCGGTATCGTAGCCATTCACAAACGAGCTAATAAAATCGTGGGCTTGGGCCGCTTTGGCGGCTTCGACAATTTGTTCGCGGCTGGCGTTGGGCGCACCAAAGGCAATATTCTCGCCAATTGTGCGTGAGAGCAAGAATACATCTTGCTCAATTTTGGAGATTTGCGAGCGCAAGGTATCGAGATTCCACTCGCGTACATCAATTCCATCAATTAAGACGCGGCCAGCTTGCACATCGTAGGTGCGGTTGACCAACTGGGTTAATGCGCTTTTCCCTGAGCCTGTTTGGCCCACAATTGCCACAGTTTGGCCAGGTTTGACGCTGAACGAAACATCATGCAAGATTGATTGCGATTCATAGCCAAATTGCACATTCTCAAAGCTCAACTCACCGTTAATCGTTGCTTGATGCCCCTGAAGATTTTCATCAAGCTCGGTTTCTTCTTTAATCACGCTCAGAATCCGGCCTGCGCTGGCAATGCCGGTTTGCACCAAAGTAAAGGCAAACAATGAGATAAAAGTTGGGAAGCGCAACAAGCCCACTAAACTCATCACGGCAATAATATCAGGGATCTTGATCTGATCCCGATCAAACAAAATCATCGAATGCAAGAAGGTTAAGCCAAAGGTAATGCCAAACAGCAACAATGGAATATAGCGAGCTTCGATCCGACCTTGCTGCACAAATAAATCGCGGAAGCCACCAGCATGGCGACGATATTTAAGCTGTTCGAAACCTTCGCGCGCGCTGGCCTTGACAACTTCAATCCCGGAGATAGTTTCTTCGAGGCTGGCGTTGAGCTTACCAAATTGTTCACGTTGCTCGGCAATAACCGGGTTCAAGCGCCGGACATAGCGCCGGACAGCGATGATATAACAAGCTACAAAGCCTAAGGGAACTAAGAGTAATTCAACTTTGATAAAGCCTACATAGGCCAATGGAACGACAATTCCCAAGATACTTTCAAAGATCATGGTGCAGCCAGGCACGATCATGCTGGCAAGCTGGCTGGTATCATCAGTTGCCCGCGCCATCAAATCGCCAACTCGTTGGCGGTCGTGATAGGCTTGGCTTTTGCCCAACAAACTGGTATACAATTCTTCGCGGGCATCAGCTTCAAAGCGGGCGGCGATGGTTTCGCCGGCCAAACTACCAAACCACAAACAAAACCCATCGCCAACTAAGAGCGCCAAAATAATCAGTGACAGCCGCAACAACATGCTGACATCGAAGGGTACTTCAAGCAAGCCTGCAACATCGCCGATTACGACTCGCGCTTGCGAGTAGGTTACCCACGAACCGAGAAAACAGAGCAGCACCACACAGGCTAAAAACCAATAACGCCAGACATGGGCTATAATCCAGCGAATTGGGCTACTTCGCGCGTAGCTATATTCATGTTCAACCGAAAATTCACGTTTGGCCATTAGATACTCCCAGATTCAGCACACGCTGGCATAGTTTGGCCACCAATCCCGCCAGCATTGATCTTGTGTCATCCAAAACATTAGAGCTACCGCATAGCTTAACCGAGTTTGGTCAATCGGAGATCGGTCTATCTACCGATTCGTTGATGATTTGGAGGAAAATCCACATGGCATGGTTTAAGCGTTGCTAATGTGATCAACCCATACTAGTTGGATTTTGCTGGCGTAAATCAGTACTAACGAATTGTTCATAGAACATAAGTGTTCTGGTTAGAACTACGATTTTGGAGGCCTAGCCATGCTTCTTATGATCCAATAATTGTGCTTTAGGGGGTGCAGGGGGATTAAAGCCCCTTGCGTTCCCCGCCTTGAGGCGGGGCGGAGGGGTGGTGATCACGAATTAGTATTAGCTAATCCTCATTCAAACGGCTGATTGACGAAGCAAGCCAAGGTATGGTAGCATCTAGCACAACTCAATAGCTCAACTGTGATGAGGCCATGTTGTTTGTGCAACACCATCAGGGAAGCAACGCCATAGATTGCGAGCGTTGCTGGCACGGATGCAAACAATACCCCCTCTGAGTTCATCGCCCAACGCCTTTGGCTAGTAGACCGATGCGCTTTGTCCCCGCTAACGGACAACTTAAGCAAATTAGTGCTTGCTAATTTGGAAATTAGGTGGAACCACGAGGTTTATGTTTGCCTTCGTCCTATGTGTGATGGACGGGGCATTTTTTGTTTTAACAGCACCACAGGAGGTCACCTATGGGTTATGGCTATGGCTACGCACCACCGCCGCCACCACGCCGCCGCCGCGGTTGTCTGTTTGGTTGTTTGACTACATTAACCGTGTTTGTATTTTTGGCCTTAGGTGGCCTGTTGGGAGTGTATTTTTACTTGCGCCCGATGCTCAGCGAACAAGCGGGTAATACGCTGGGCGGCCAACTCGAACAACAAATTGATCGCAAGCTCGATGAGCAACTTGGTGGCCCTAACAGCGAGATTCCAGCTGGTTTTCAAGGCACGGTTCAAGTAACCGATAGTGAAATCAACGAATTTCTGCGGGCCAATCCCAACGAAATTAGCCCATTGGATAGCGCCACAGTCCAGTTTACGCCAGGCCGTTTGGGCGCGACCGTCGGTGCCTATGGATTAACCGGCAGTGCCACTGCTGGTGTGCAAGTAACCGCCGATGGCAAAATTGACGTTGTTGATGCCCAAATTGATGGCGCTCTCGGCTTCTTGCTTGATCCTGAGCAATTGGCCCAAACGCTTGAGGCCAAACTCAATGGGCAATTGGCAGCCAATGGTCAGCGCATTACAGCAATCGAGGTCAGCGAAGGTGTGCTTACCGCCACCGTCGAAGCTCAATAACAGAACATCGAACAAAGAGCATAGAACACAGGTTATACATTAGCCAATTTTGTCTTTTGTTTTTTGACTTCTGCCTTGTTGGAAAGGGGGTGATCGTTCTGGACGAAAGTGATACTGCGACGATTAATCACTGCAAGGAGCACCAGCATGCTGGAATATTTAATCGCTTATGCCCCGGTTCAGGGCGACGCTCCCTGTGCCGCCGAAGCTCGTGAATGGTCTGACCGTGCCGCCATGGAAGCTGAATTACAGGCCGAAGGCTGGCAATTGATCGAAAGCGCCGAATATCGCGCGGCGATGCTCAAATTGGTCTTTCAACGCGATCTCGCCCAACAACGCGAAGCCCCACGCCATCTCATGCCGTGTTGGTAGTTTCCAAAGGATGAGGGATGAAATACCTAGAACTTAGCCAATAATTTGGACTTCATCCTTCATAATTCATCCTTTACACTTTTATTGAGGAGTTTCTAATGGCACCAGTTAACCCAGATAATGATCCACTGTATCGATTGCGCCACTCGACGGCCCACGTCTTAGCTCAAGCCGTGTTGGAGATTTTCCCCGATGGCAAAATCGCAATCGGCCCACCGGTCGAAAATGGCTTTTACTATGATTTTGATTTGCCACGGCCATTAACGCCCGATGACCTCAAAGACATCGAAGCCAAAATGCGCAAAATCATTAAGGCCAAACATCGCTTTGCCTATCGTGAAGTTTCGGCAGACGAAGCTCGCGAGCTGTTCAAAAACCAGCCCTACAAGCTCGAATTGATCGCTGGTTTGGCCAAAGGCGAGGATGAATATGGCGAAAAAGCGGCAGCCGACGATACGATTATCTCAACCTATAAACATGATTCCTTCGAGGATTTATGTAAAGGGCCACATGTCGAAAGCTTAGGCGAAATTCCACCGAATGGCTTTAAGCTGTTGCGAGTGTCGGGAGCTTATTGGCGTGGCGATGAAAAACGCCCAATGTTGCAACGAATCTATGGCACGGTTTGGCCATCAAAGGAGGAGCTTGATCATTACTTATGGCAGCAAGAAGAAGCCAAAAAGCGTGATCACCGTAAACTTGGCCGCGAGTTGGGCTTGTTTACCTTCTCGCAAAAAGTCGGTGCTGGCTTAGCCTTGTGGCTACCCAAAGGCGCAATTCTACGCGACGTATTAGAGCGCTTCCTGCGCCAAGCTCAAATCGAACGCGGCTACTTGCCAGTGGTCACGCCGCACATGGGCAAAATCGATCTCTATAAAACGAGTGGTCACTGGTATACCTATCGCGATGGCATCTTCCCGCCAATGCGCGAAATCGAAAATGATGATCCCGAGAATCCCGAGGGCGAAATTTATCTGCTCAAGCCGATGAACTGCCCGCATCATATCGAAATTTATGCCAGCGAGCCACGTTCGTATCGCGATTTGCCCTTGCGCTTGGCCGAGTTTGGCACGGTCTATCGCTACGAGCAGAGCGGCGAATTAACCGGCTTGCTGCGGGTACGCTCGTTCACGGTTGATGATTCGCACTTGTTCGTCACGCCTGATCAGCTTGAAGCCGAGTTTTTGAAAGTCGTTGACTTGATTCTGTTCGTGTTTGGCACGATGGGCTTGAAAGACTTCCAAGCGCGGGTTGGCTTGCGCGAGGTTGGCAATCCTAAGTACATTGGCTCGGATGAAGTCTGGGAAAAAGCCCAAAACGCGATTATCAACGCCGCCGACAAAAAAGGGCTGAATTATGTCGTGGTTGAAGGCGAAGCAGCCTTCTATGGCCCTAAACTCGACTTCATTTTCCGCGACGTGCTTGGCCGCCAATGGCAGCTTGGCACGGTGCAGGTTGACTACAACTTGCCTGAGCGCTTTGAAATCGAGTATACGGGCGAAGATGGTCAAAAGCATCGTCCAATTATGATTCACCGTGCGCCGTTTGGCTCGATTGAGCGTTTCGTTGGCACGTTGATCGAGCAATATGCTGGTGCATTCCCAGTTTGGCTGGCTCCGGTTCAAGTCACGTTGGTGCCGATTACCGATCGCCATGTGGCTTATGCCGAATCAGTAGCTGCCAAATTGAATGCACAAGGCTTGCGGGTTGAAGTTGATGCCAGCAACAACCGCATGAACGCCAAAATTCGCGATGCCCAAAAAATGAAAATTCCTTATATGTTGGTGGTTGGCGATAAAGAAGAGGAAACCGGAGCCGTCGCGGTACGCCAACGCGCTGGCGGCGACCTCGGCTCAATCAGCGTCGATGAGTTCATCGCCCGCATTAAAGACGAAGTAGCCAATTACCAATAATTCCAATCAGCTCCCCCTGTAACGATTGTTCAAAGATTTGTTACAGGGGAATTTTTATTTCCTTCGGCGTGGAATTAAGCTCGGAGTCAAACTTGGTGGTGCTGGCTCAAATGATTGTAATTGAGCGTCACCAGTTAATATTTTAACAGCATAATTTTTAGCATAAAATGCTGCTACATCAATGATCATGGCATCGCCAAATGAAAGTTTTTGTTTGGCTTGTTCAGGCCATGAGCTAATTAATAACCTCAATTGTTGCTCTAAATTAGGTTGTCCAGAAAATGCTGCCCATGGACTTTCTGCATTCAAGGTTTTATCGACAATTTCCATTAATCTTTGGGCAATCGGAAACATATTACCATCAGCCTGAGCAATATGATTGCCTGTTTCAATTAGCGAAGCTAATGGTAAGACAATTGTAGCATCCTGCTGAATATAATCTTCAATAATTGTTTTAACTTTTGAGTAATTCCATTGATGCTCACCTGAACCACATGTTGTTTTACCTGGAACTTGAAGCCAAACACATAAGATTGATGTATCAATCACTAAAACCTGTTTCATTCCCCTTGCTCCTGCTCGTCCTCGATTGCTTGATCAAGTTTGCCAGTTGTTGCCAAATAGCCAACGCCACCGCTAGCCAATAATTTGGGCAGGGCATCAAGCTGATCAAGTAGGGTTAATTCGCTATAACCTTGGGGATTGCGATGAGCAACCGTGATAAAGCCAATATAATCGGGAGTCATTGCATCAAGCAAGGCTGGATTATGGGTCGTAACTAGCACATCAATTTGGCGCTTGACGGCAATTTCACGCAACATCTCCAGCAATAATTTGGCACGAGATGGGTGCAAGCCATTATCAACTTCGTCAATAATCAAATTGCTACCCTCTGGCCGGGTCAATAAGGCCGTCAGAATTGCCAAAAAGCGCAGCGTGCCATCAGACATGCCGCGAGTATCAACTATAACAGTTTGGCCATTTGGCCAAGTTTCTTCACAATACAGCATTGCATCACTAGTAAATTTACCAACTTTTTCAACCCATACCTTACCAACATCATGCTCAGGGAGTCGGGTTATATAATCAGATATTTGTTTTTCTATTCCTTTACGAAATTTTTCATCAAAAGAAGCAATAACACCGCTGATATTGGCTCCATCTTTTGTTAATACAGAAGATATAGCCGTATAAAATCGCATTGTAGAAGGTATGGGATCAAAAACAAATATATTACGAAAGATTTGAGTAACGTATTTGATAGATTTATTAACTAATTTATTACTACTCCATTTAAAAACTTGACTTAATATACTTTCACCTGTATTTATAACTCCAATTTGATCATAAGTATCATTAGCATCATTTTCATTTAGGAGATTCAATCTAATATTAAAATCATCATTATCAATTTCTGTTCTAAATAACCATAATCCTTTATCCGCTCGTTCATAAAACTCTAAAGCTTCATATTCAATATATATACCATTTTTTACAGCGATCCTAATAGTATATATATATTTTTCTTGAATATTATCAGTTTCATTCTGGTTAATCTCAACCTCTAATTCAAACGAATCATGGCCATGTAAAACACACCATTCAGCACCGCCACGTAAATTACCTAGAGCTTTTTGTAATTCTTCACCATCGGCTAAGGCTTTTAACAAGCTTAGGGCATCAAGTACATTTGATTTGCCGCTGGCGTTCATACCAATTAAGACCATAATTTGGTCGAGGTAAAGCGTCGTATCAAAAAAGCTTTTCCAGCGGCGAAAGGTAATTGAGTGAATCATAAACAACCTCAGGCATACGGAGCATTTGAATTATTATACTCTAGCTTAAAACCAACAGGCGTTTGGTAGTGTACCAAACGCCTGTCTGCAATAACCAATGCTCAATGGTTAGTTTTTGGTAACCACTGGTAAGTAGACGGCTCGTGGAGCTGTTACTTGCTTGGTTGCAATCGACTTGTTGCCATAGCTGTCGGTTACTTCCACCCGTACCGTGTAGACAGTACCGGCTGTTGCATAGGTGTGAGCAACAGGAGTTCCTGCAGGTGTCGTCACATAGGCAGAACCATCGCCGAAGTCCCAGCGATATTCCACTGCTGTAGCTTCATATTCTGAGGTCAAATCGGCATCGAACCACACTTCTGAGCCAGTCGGAGTGGTGATAATCGTGCTGATCGCGTCATCCCACAGAACTTTGAAGAAGGTTTCGAGCAACTCTTGACGACTGGTTGTGCCAGTCAAGTTGTTGACCCCTTCCAAGCCAAAGGTGGTGTAGATTGTGCGGCCCAAATAGCTAACACCTGGGGTTTCCAAGGTTGGTTGGGCACGATGGAAACGCCCAGTAGTCACATCTTCTTTGCCTGCAATCGTAAACAATGAACGAATCAAGGCATCACGATTTGGATCGAAGTCTGTGCCGTAGAGTGATTCAAGCGCATCAACACTGCGTTGGTTGCGCGCACCATCGCCCAAACCAGCATTAATATTGATGTTCATCGCTTGGAATACTGATGGCGCTTGGGTCGTGGCGGTCAATGGCGTGGTGACGGTTACAACCGATGTTCCGTTGATATTGGCACGCAGATATTCACCGCTCAACACGCTACTGTAGAAGAATGATGCAGTTGTGGAACTGGTTGAGTTGAGCACTTGGGCCAAATTTTGACCCATCGCGATGATCGTACCGCCATTGTTGGCATACTCAGTCAAGCGATCCATATCCAAAGCGGTCAATGGGGTGGCGATCGTAAACTCGCCATTACGCCGATCGTAGTTACCGGTGAAGTAAACAATCGCCTTGTATGGATAGAGTTGTTCGGCTGGTGGCAAGAAGGTCGTTACCGAGCCAGCTAAATCATCAACATCCAAGACTTGATAGGTCAAGCCAATTTGTTCAAGCGTTTGCGTGTAGTAGCGAGTCACATCAATGTAAGCGCCACCGAGTGAATTGCTACCGTCGTTATCAATCACCAACACATCAACATTGGCAGCAGGTTTGGTAACGCGTGCCCAAGCTGGCATGTGGGCATCGTGGGTTGGGCCATCAAGTAGAATAAAGCCTTGATTATCGCCATAGCCACGGCCAGCCAAGCTGTTGAAGGTTACAGTAAATTGAGCGCTCCCATTGGCAGGAACGGCAATCGTGTTTGAGGCAAGCGTTACCCCAGCCATTGGTGTGATGCTGCTGAAACCACCACCAGTGTATTGGGTACTGATGTTATAGGTTTCGGCAACATTCGTAGCATTGCTTACAGTTACCAAAATTGATTTGGTTGTGCCGCTCAATACCTGACCAAAGCTCAAACTTGGTGGGCTTAAGAAGACACCTGGATTAGAAGCTTTGCTCAGATCGATCCGGCCAGCACCCATATCCAATGGTTGGGCAGGTGAACCATCAGCCACGGTCACCCCAATGTATTTCGAGGTGCTCATCAAGGCCGATTTGATTTGGTCGTTTGTCCAGCTTGGATGTGCTTGGCGGAGCAAGGCTGCTGCACCAGCAACGTGTGGCGCTGCCATCGAGGTACCCGAAGCAGTACCATACCCAAGGTGACGGGCTTCACCCGTTGCACCTGGGGTGTAGCCATGGGAAAGGATATTCACGCCAGGCGCAGTAACGTCAGGCTTCAACACATCGCCAACGCCTGGACCACGGCTGCTAAAGCCAGCAATCACGTCTGGAGTGCTTGAAGCAAGATAGGTTGATGGATTGATTTCAGCAACCGAAGTCCCACCATGTTGGCTGTACCAGTTGACTAAGCCAGTCCCTGGAGTAAAGCCAATCATAATTGATGGAATGGTGACTTGAGCACCAACCGCACCAGCAGCCATGTTGATCAAGGTGTTGCCGTTAGCAGCATTGTTGTAAATAACCACATAGCTTGCACCGGCATTTTGGGCATTCAGGGCTTTAACCCCAAATTCACAACTACCACGTTCGATCAAGGCAATTTTGCCAGTAAAGGCATTTGCGCCAAACGCGTTACAACCAAGTGCGTTGGTTGGCGAAATGACACCAGCTGGTAAATATGGCAGGCTCACCAGGGTATTAACTGGTGCACCGAAGCCAGCAGCAGCAATCGGAATCGTTTGCAGGGTTGGCGAGATTGGAGTTGGTTGGGTAACATCCAAGCGCCCAGCGGCAAAGGTGCCTTGGGTGGTGCTGGCTGCTACCACAATATATTCATCTGATGGATGGTCTGAGGTGCCTTTGTTTGGGCCAGCATTCCCAGCCGACATTGACACAAAAATCCCAGCATTTGAGGTATTGATCAAGGCAGTATCAAGGGCATCGAATTCGCCGCCCACGCTACCTGGGCCACCGCCCCATGAGTTGTTAACTACGTCGGCTTGGTCTTCGACAATATCTTCAAGGGCAGCAATCCCTTCAGCATTGTAGAACGAGCCAATGCCATTGACGCTCGCATAGAACACACGATAGCTCATGATCCATGCTTTGGGTGCGACACCACTCATTGATGGCAAGTTAAGCCCACCAAAAGTGCCGGTTACCACACCACCAGCAGCAATCCCAGCAGTGTGAACCCCGTGAGGTGTACCATTCACACCGGGCCATGGGTTTTGGTCGCCATCGGCAGGGCCATCCCAGTCGCGGAAGTACGCCCGTGAAGCAATGATTTTGCCGTTATTGTTTTGGGTCAAGCCTAGACCACCAGCTGGGTAACCTGCTGGGTAGCTATAGCCAGCACCGCTGAACATAGGCGCATCTTTGTGGACGCCACCGTCCATCGAGGCAACTTTGATCCCAGCGCCTGCATTGTTGCGGCCACCAATTTCGGCGCTGCTCCACAATGCTGGTGAACCAATCAGGGTGTTGCTCAAATGCAGATCTGATTGTTGGGGCAAGTCAAGGTAGACAGCTTTAACATTGGGCAATGCTGCCAAAACCTTGCGGGCATCGTCGCGCTTGGCATTGCCAACATTGACGGTCATCCCGTTGAAAACGACGCTATAGCGCAGTTCATCTTGGTCGCCAAATTCGTTGACGAAGCTATCAACGCTAGCACCTGGCAAGGCTTGACGCATATCGGCCACGAAGAGGTTTTGTTCAGCCTCTAACTGGGACAAATAGGTTTGAGCATCAGCAGCCTTAAGGTCCAAACGTTGGTTGGCACTGCGAGCTTTATTCGTGCTTTTGCTCCAAGCAGCCAACGCCGGCGATTCCAACTCAACAATTAAGCGATTTGATGCACTTGCAGGCGCAACAACACTATCGCTATTGGTGACAACAGAACCCGTTAATGGAGCTTTTTGGGCTGTTGTGGCTAATGGCTGTGCGAATAAGCTAATCACCAAGGTGATTAAACTGATTAATACAGCCCAACGTGGTAGAAAACGATTCACCAGTCCTCCTTGAGCGTTATGCCAAACCCTACCAAATGATCGTGGTTATCAGTGGAGTTTGTTGTGGATACTTTGTTGTGGTAGGCGGCACTAGAAATGAAGATGCAGAGCATTATGCACTGAACTCTACAGTTATGCAAATACCCTCAGGCAATTCACTACTGAGTTTGCAATGCGCCAAAAAGCGCTGCTTGTTGGTCTATATTGCCACTGTTATGCCGCTTAGCCCATTAAACCCATGGTGCTAAGCGGCATGACGCGGCTATTGACCCGCTTGATTCAAGAAATCAACCGCCGCCGGAGTTAATTCAAGCTGGGCGGCCTTAATCAGGTCGGTAACTTGCTCGAGCTTGGTTGCACTGGCAATAGGCGCAGTAATGCTTGGACGGGCAATTTGCCATGCCAAGGCAACTTGGGCTGATGTTGCATGAAACTCAGCCGCAACTTCATCGAGCGCCGCCAGAATCGCCCAACCACGCTGGTTGAGATAGCTGCGCACTCGTGAACCGCGTGCACTTTGACCCAAATCGGCTTCGCTACGATATTTGCCGGTTAAAAAGCCTGATGCCAAGGTTGAATAGGGAATAACGCCCAAGCCTGCTGCTTGGCAAACAGCTTCCAAATCGGCTTCATAATCTTGACGATCATAGAGGTTATACAGCGGTTGTAGGCTTTCATAGCGTGGCAGATTAAGCTGCTGGCTAACGTCCAAGGCCGCTTGTAAACGCTCAGCCGTGTAATTTGAGGCGCCAATTGCCCGAACTTTGCCTTGTTGAATCAGCTCACCAAACGCTGTCAGCGTTTCATCCAAGGGCGTTTCTGCATCATCAATGTGGGCTTGGTATAAATCAAGGTACTCGGTTTGTAGCCGTTGTAATGAGCCATCAATCGCTTTGGCAATATTGGCCTTGGCTAAACCAGTGCCTGCCCCCACTTTACTCAGAATAATCAGATCATCGCGGCGCTGGCGGTGTTTAATCCATTCGCCAATTAGGCTTTCGGATTCACCGCCCTGATTGCCCTCAACCCATGCCGAATAGACATCGGCGGTATCAATTGCGTTAAGCCCTGCATCAACAAAGGCATCAAGCAATCGAAATGTTTGAGCCCGATCAACCGTCCAGCCAAACACATTGCCCCCAATAACCACCGTTGGAATTCGTAGTTCCGATTTGCCAAGTTGACGGAGTTGCATAGAAACATTCCTTCTACACCCACAGCAAATATTGCTGGATGATCGGTTTGATCATATGGTATCACCAGAAATTATTCTGAGCCATAAACATTAGGTTTGGATTTCAGGATTAATCCCTTCCTAGTCACCCAACCAGCTTCAGATCAAAAAACCTACCCCTCACAGGATAGGTTTTCTGGCGCTCAATTGGCATAGTGCTGCAAGCTTAATCGTTTATTGCAGCTCGGCCAAGAAACTTGTGCCATGCAACGGAGCTTCTAGCCCAAAGATCTCAGCAAGCGTTGCCGCAAGATCACTCAAGGTTTGGCGGGTTCCGAGATTAACCATTTTTGCCAGCGCAGGCCCAAATACCAGCAATGGAACATACTCGCGGCTGTGGTTTGAACCAGGGGTGGTTGGATCAACGCCATGATCAGCCGTAATTACGACTAAATCGCCAGCTTTCAGTTTGGCTTGGATTTCAGGCAAGCGTTGATCAACTGCATGCAAGGCATTGGCATAGCCAACGGGATCATTGCGATGACCATAGATCATGTCAAACTCAATCAAGTTTGCAAACAACAGTCCTTCAAAATCCTCAGCGAGAAACTCGGTAATTGCGGTTAAACTGGCAGCATTATCAACGGTATGGTTTGAGACGCTAATGCCGCGATTGCCAAAAATATCGTCAATTTTACCGACCGAGTAGACGCTTTTGCCCGCCGCAACCAGTTTATCCAAAATGGTTGGGGTTTCAGGCGTTAGGGCGTAATCGTGGCGACGGGCTGTACGCGTAAAGGTCGCTGGGCTATCGCCAACAAATGGTCGAGCGATCACCCGCCCAACTGCATGCTCATCAACTAAGATCGCCCGGGCTGCTTCGCACATGGCATACAGCTCGGTCGGTGGAATCACATCCTCATGCGCGGCAATTTGAAACACGCTATCAGCTGAGGTATACACAATCGGATCGCCGGTGCGAATGTGTTCCATGCCCAACTCTTCGAGAATCTCAGTCCCTGATGCTGATTTATTGCCAAGCACATTGCGCCCAGTTTTTTGCTTAAACGCAGCAATAATTTCGTCAGGAAACCCATTGGGATACACAGGAAATGGCGTTGCTAAGACAATCCCCATCATCTCCCAGTGGCCCGAAACCGTATCTTTGCCTTTGGATAGGGGTTGCATTTTGCCATAACTACCATTAAGCGTTGGCGGGCAATCAACGCCTTTAATTTCACTAACACAGCCAAGCCCAAGAGCGGCCATAGTTGGTACGTTTAGCCCAGCGACCGCAGCCGCAGTGTTGGCCAGCGAGTGGCTGCCAACATCGCCATATTCGGCGGCATCAGGAGCTTCACCAATCCCAACGCCATCTAAAACAATCACCGTTACGCGCTTGATATCCATAAAAATGCTCCTTTAACTATTTGTATTGGCTCAACTGTTAGCTTCGGTCTGCTTATTATCGAAAATACTGCTGTTGCTGAACATCCACAAACCTTAAGCATGAGTATTATACGAGATGGCTTAGAACAAACGAACGATGGTAGAATAATCGCTGGATTCATGTAGTCGAGGATGGATGCTTCTATGCGGCGCTGGTCGATCATTAACTTAATCACCCTGTTAAATCTTGGCAAGTTGCGGCGCGGAACAAACCGCCCCAACCACCCAAGGCCAAGCAAGCAAACTCAAGGTAGTCAGCACGGTTTCGCCAATTACCAACATTATCTACAATATTGCTGGCGATAAAATTAGCTTAACCGGCATCGTCCCCGAGGGCGTTAACTCCCACACCTTCGAGCCTGTACCCTCGGATGCCAAAACCTTGGCCCAAGCCGACCTGATTTTTATCAATGGGCTTAATTTAGAGGAGCCAACCCACAAATTGGCCGAAGCCAACAAGCAAGCGAGCGCCGAAATTATTGCGCTCGGCGAGCAAACGATTACACCTGAGCAATATGTCTATGATTTTTCGTTTCCCAAAGAGGCTGGCAGCCCCAACCCCCACCTCTGGACGCACCCGCTGTATGGCTTGCGCTATGCCGAAATTGTGCGCGATGTTTTGGTGCGTCGCGATCCAAGCAATGCCGACTATTACAATGCCAATTACACCGCCTTCAAAACCCGCATTGAAGCCTTTGATCTAGCGGTCAAAAAGACGATCGAAAGCATCCCTGCTGAAAATCGCAAATTGTTGACCTACCACGATTCGTGGGCTTATTTCGCGCCGCACTATGGCATGAGCGTGATTGGGGCGATTCAGCCAGCTGATTTCTCCGAACCATCGGCCAGGGATGTTGCTGATTTGATCAAGCAAATTCGCGAGCAAAATGTGCCAGCGATTTTTGGCTCTGAGGTCTTTCCATCGCCAGTGCTAGAGCAAATTGGCCGTGAAACTGGCGTAAACTATGTCGATAGCTTGCGCGACGATGATTTACCTGGTGAGATTGGCGCTGCGAATCACTCATACTTGGGCTTGCTCACCGAAGATCTGCGCATTATGGCCGAGAATCTTGGCGGCGATCCGAGCTTGATTGCCAATTTCGATACCAGCAATATTCCTGGCAACGACGGCACCGTCATCCAACAACAATAGGGAGCAGGCTTGTATGCAGCCAATTATTGAGTTACGCAATGTCGGGTTGCGCTATGCCGATCGCCTAGTGCTTGATCAGATTAATATTCATCTGCACCACGGCCAATTTGCCGCGCTGGTGGGGCCAAGCGGCGCTGGCAAAACCAGTCTGTTGCGCTTAATTTTAGGCTTGCAAGTTCCCAGCCATGGCCAGATTCTGACCCATGGCAAGCATCCGGTTGATCGGCAAACTCCAAGCATCGCTTATGTGCCACAACTTGAAACTGTCGATTGGAATTTTCCAGTCACGGTTGAGCAAGTTGTGGCCATGGGTCTGGCGCGGCAGGGTAGCCCATGGCCTTGGCTACGCAAAAGCGAACGCCAGGCGATCCAATCCGTACTGGCCCAACTTGAAATTGAGCAACTGGCCCAACAGCATATTCGTAATCTCTCAGGTGGGCAGCAACAACGGGTCTTTTTGGCCCGCGCCTTGGTGGCCAAACCAGCCATGTTAGTGCTTGATGAACCGACCACTGGCATCGATCCACGGGTGGCTGAAACGATTTTGCATTTGCTAGCTGAGCTGAATCAGCAAGGCATGACGATTTTGATGACCACACATGATTTAAACTCAGCTGCGGCGCATGTGCCATGGATTATCTGTATGAATCAAACGATCATCGCCCAAGGCATGCCGGAAACCGTGTTTACCCCCGCAGTTCTAGAACAAACCTATCATAGCGAGATGGTGGTGGTGCGCCACGAAGGCATGTTATTAATTCAACAACGCCCGCATGGCCATAGCTACCGTGATTTGATTCCCAACCCAGTTATTGGTGAAGTGCTGACCACAGCCATGGAGAACCCAAGTGAACCAGCTTTTAGAACCGCTGAGCTTTAGCTTTTTTCGCTATGGCATCGTTGCCGCGCTGCTGATTGGCAGTTTGTGTGGCCTGTTGGGCGTGTACATTGTGTTGCGAGGCATGAGCTATATTGGCCATGGGCTATCGCACGCCATTTTTGGCGGCGCTGTCGTTTCGTTTGTGCTGGCATGGAATTTCTACCTTGGGGCGGGATTATGGGGGTTTGCCGCAGCAGTGCTCATCAACCAAACTGCCCGGCGCACCAAAATTAATGCCGATGCAGCTATTGGTGTAATTACAACGGCCAGTTTTGCAATTGGCGTGGCTTTAATTAGCCGTTATCGCAACTTCACGCGCTCGTTTGATGCGGCGTTGTTTGGCAATATTTTGGGTGTAACTAGCAGCGATCTCTGGGCAATTGGCGGAGTGTGCATTCTGGTTGGGCTGGTTGTGTTCTTTGGTTACAAGCAATTGCTGTTTATGACCTTTAATAATGATGTGGCGCAAGTCTATGGCGTGCGTACCAACTGGCTTGATACGCTCTTTTCGTTGATGCTGGCAGCCACATTAATCGTGTCCATGAAGATTTTGGGCGTTACGTTAATCGCCGCCGCCTTGGTTATTCCGCCAATTACCGCCCGACTCCTGACCGATAGTTTTCATCGGATGATCGGGATTTCAACATTAATTGGTGGCTTAACTGGCTGCATTGGCATGTACTTGAGCTATTTTTTCGATTTAGCCTCGGGGGCAACGATTGTATTAA
Source organism: uncultured Chloroflexia bacterium (assembly GCA_963767035.1). GTDB lineage: Bacteria > Chloroflexota > Chloroflexia > Chloroflexales > Herpetosiphonaceae > Herpetosiphon. The sequence continues at coordinate 1,818,204 of CAVYBW010000001.1, forward strand.
CCCAAACTGGCTGTTTTGTGCTGGCCTTAGGCGTAGCAGCCTTGCGCCGTCAACTGCGCACGCGCATGATCCATACTCACGTTTAGCGAGCCAACGATCGCAGATTGTTGGTCTGTTCGAGATAGCGGGTGAGCATGCCGCGCAACTCAGCCAATGAGAACGGTTTCGCCAGAAAATCGGTGAAACCGGCTTCGCGGCATGCTTGACGAGTATCTTCGCCAGCATAGCCACTGACGGCAATCACCGGAATTTCAAGGCAATGTTGATAGCCGCGAATTTGCTGCAACAAGTCAAAGCCATTTTCACCAGGAAACGAGAGATCTAAGAAAATTAAATGGGGATGGATTGTGGTTAAAACGCCGCGCATCTCATCGCCGCTACTCACAGTGACCACATTATGATGCGAACGCGACAAAATTCGCACCCAAAACGCCTGCATCAAGCCACTGTCATCAATTGCTAAAATAGTTGCCATATAAGCCTTCCTTCCAACAAGCACAACTTCAACATAGATAGTCTACCCCTAAGTGGTAGTCACAAATGAGGTGCAATAGTGTTGTCTCATGCTTACGGAGAGTAATATGGCCATGGGGGACAATTGGGCTATGCAATATAGTTTTTGAGCGTTCCCTCACCCCCCAGCCCCCGCTCCCACTGAACGCGGGCAAGGGGGAGCAGCCGTCCAATGCCCACGCATCACGGCAACACCAGCGTCTTAGCAACATGGGCAGGAAGCTAGACTTACTGGTTTTAACCGCTCCGAACCGCGCCATGACAGGCGCATCGGAATATATCTTTCTACCACGCATTGCCCTTGAGGGGGTGCAGGGGCATTAAAGCCCCCTGCGTTTCCCGCCTTGAGGCGGGACGGAAGGGTGGTGACCACACCACGCCATGCTATTTGTTAAAAACCTATCCTTGTAAGGAGGGGGGTGAGGCAACCCATCCTATTCATCACATAGTTCTATGCTATGGTAATTAAACGCTAATGTCAGCTAAATTGTGGGGAGCGGTTGTCCACAGCAGGCTATCTAAAACTACGGCTTGCGCACCAATTGCTTGCAGGGTTGCAATACTTGCCAAGCTGGGAGCACTACAAATCGCTGGTTTATCGCTCAGTTCGCGCAGGCGTTCAAGCCCCCACAACAGCAATGGTTCAATCGCTGGTCCCAACAAACGCCCATAGTGCTGGCCCTGTTTAGCCCGTGGGCCTGAGCCAAGCATCACAGCATCGATCGCTTGGGGAATGGTAGTGAGTTGGCTGATTTGGTCGGTGGCAACTTGAATCAGCAACGGTGCTTCCCATTGATTGCGCAGCAAATCGCACCAGCGAGCAAGGTGCTGAAGTTCGCTGCTTTGCTCCAAATCAAGCACGACTGCTGCCCATTCGCCCTCTTGCAAATTGCGCAATAATTCTTGTAAATCTTGCAGGTTTCGGGGTTGTAAGGCCAGCAACACTGGCAGATCGAGCGTTTGCCAATGGGCAGCATCGCGTTGCGCTCGCCGCCAAGTACGGGTTGATGAGCGATACAACAGGCCGCCCGTAGTTGGCAGTAGGTGCATCGCTTGATCACGAGCACCCAACGGATCGGTGATAATCGCCCCAAGATTCGGCAAATTTGCCAAGCGATCAGTGCCCGCGCCAAAACCACCACAGCGGCCAAGCATGGCATTAGCTAGGGTCAAACCATAGGGGTTGTGGGGTGCAAGATCAATTGGCATCGCTCGTAGTTCCTTGGGTTTGGTCGTGTTTTTTCAAGGCTTTTTCAATATCATCGACCAAGGTTCGCGCTTCTAAAAGATCAAGGTGGGTTTGTTCGTGAGCATATTGAATCGCGGCCAAACGATCGCCGCGAATCAACAGATCCAAAATATCTTGCCGCACATCATCACGAATATTGGTCGTGCGCACATGGCGATCCATTGCTCGCGCCTGAAAGCGCAAACGTTCGCGATAGGTTTTGGTGCGAATGATCAACAGGGTAATTAAGCCAACTGCCCCGATGATCACCACCAATGCGCTGATTATTGCATCCATAGCTTATACCTCGCTAACCGAGGACTGCGGCCATTCGCGGCTGGCAAACGCTTGTTGGCCTGGACCTTCGGAAACCCAAACCCCAACCATTTTAAGCGTGTCAACCCCATCTTGACGCAAGCGCTCGCTCAATTCGGCGCAAAAATAGGTTGCCAACAGCTCAGCCGTGGTATTTTGAATCGGCAGCATAATCACTTCAGCGGTCGGAAACACATAATATTTATCTTCGTAGCGCACAGTTATGTGCTGCTCAGCTTGGCTATACTCGATTTTAGGATTTTCAGCGGCCAACAATACTCGATGATCAAGCGTGCGGGCAATTTCAGCAGCATGTTTTTTCAACACACCAAAATCGACCACATACTGATCTTCACATAACAAGCCTTCAACTTCGACGGTTACGCGATAATTATGGCCATGCAGGCGTTCACATTTGCCCCGCATGGTAATAAAATGCGCCGCTGCAAAACCAAGCTGATCCTTAGTTACTTGCAAGCGATAAATACGTTGGCTCATGCCAGAGACTCCTCAATGTGGCAGGTATAACAATGTTGGCACAACCGAAACGGCACGCCGGTATGACATGGCGTAATCAGATTTTCACGCGAACCACAACAGCGACAAACACTGAGATTTTCAATATCGTCAGCTCGCCAAAGCTGGGCGCGTAGCTCCAATTTGGGAATTGGCTCAGTGCGCAGAATTGCCAATTTAACACAGACCGCTGCCGGAAAAATTTCCTCGACATTGGCATAGAGCAATTGGGGATTCCACACCACCTCGTCACCGACACAAATATCTTTCATGCGTGGATGTTGGCGAATTTTAAATTTCATAGTCTATCACAACGGTTGCTAGAAACATGCTATCGATTGATGGAATGTGCTAGTCATATTCTAGCGCATCTGTGCAGCGGTCGCCAAATCCACAGGCCTGGCAACGCCATGGTTGGTCATGCGAGCGTTCGACTTCATTTAACCTCAGATCATCGCGCATCGAATCGAGCGTTTCCAGCAACGCCTGATACAACTCATCAGTCCAATCGACTTGGAAGGTTTGCTGAGCATAGCGCAACAAACCATAGCGTGGCGCAATCCCAGTCGCTTCTTCAAGCAACAAGCAATAAGCCGCCAACTGCAAAATATCGCCCTGACGTGGGCTGGTTGCTTGGCGCTGCGGCTTAACTTCAACCGGAATCAAGGCCTTGCCATCGGCCAAGACATAATCGGGCTTGCCAGTTAATTGATAACGAGCTGAAAATAACGGCTTGCTTAATTCGCGGCGGCTAGTGTCGTGATACACCACCGCGCGCCATGGCAGGCCAGTGCTTGCCCGCACCACATTGCTGCGCCGCCACAGCCATAGGGCAATTAAGCCCAAGCCGAGTGCCAGCCAAATCATGCTAGCACCAACGCTAAGGCTGCAAGCAGCAACAAGCCAATGGCTACGGTGCGCAACCATTGGCTTTGTTGGAGATCACGGGCCATGGCGTTGATGAGCCAATTCGCCTTGGGCTAAACGTTCAGGAAAACGCCCTTTCCATCCGCATTCACGCCGCAACCACCAAGCTCGGGCACAAAAATCATATTCGCCAAGCTCGCTGGCGCGGATAATTGGCTTACGCTCTGGCACGGTTTTATGGTCTAACGATTGGCGTTGGCGTTGGCGGCATGGTAATCGCAGGCTCGCCACTAATGATATTGCGCACGTCGGAAACTGTAATCAACAGCATCAAACCAAGCAACATCATCATGCCAACCGCATGAACCACAGCTTCGCGTTCTGGCGGAATCTTCTTGCGCCGAATTGCTTCGATCAGGGCAAAAATAATTCGGCTGCCATCAAGCGCTGGAATTGGCAGAATATTGATCAAGGCCAAATTCAGGCTCAACAAAGCCGTAAAATTCAGATAATCGCGCAAGCCTGAGCGAGCTACTTGACCAGTTAAGCGGGCAATGCCAACTGGGCCAGCCAAACCACCTTCAGGCGCTGGATTCGTACCCAGCAAGCCGCCAATCAACATAGCAAAACCCATAAACATTTCGCCCAAGAGCCGAAAACTATAGGTAAAACCGTTGAGTATTGCCTGAAAAATATTGACTGATTCGCGTGGATTGCCTAAGCCAACCCCAAAGCGATAGCGTTGTGCTTCAGTGCTATATTGCGGGGTGACAGTCAAACTTTGTTCAGCACCATCACGTTGCACAATGACAGTTAATGGATTGCCAGCACTGGTTTCAACCAAACGGCGCACCTCTTCATCGGCACGAATGGGCGAACCATTAATTGAGACAAAGACATCTTCAACCACAAAGCCAGCATTTGAAGCAAATTCATCGGTTGAAGCAACCATAACCTTATCAAGGTTTGGGTAGCCCCAAATTGCAAAAATGATTGCAAACATAATGATTGCCGTAATCACATTGGCAATCACGCCAGCGGCCATCACTGGAATGCGACGGCGTGGGGGAGCCGAAGCGAGGCTATCAGGGTCGTCGAAGCCGCCTTCTTCGCCCGCAAAACGCACAAAGCCGCCAAGTGGCAACCAGTTGAGTGTGAAAGGAATCCCTTTGCGCACAAACAACACTTTGGCGCGTGGCGGTAACCCAATCCCAAATTCTTCGATCTTAATGCCCATTTTGCGGCCAACCCAATAGTGGCCTAATTCATGAACAACAACTAAAAAGCCTAAGGCGGGAATAACCGCGAGCCACGCCAAACTGCTAAAATCCATAAAGATCTCCCGTGGATAGTGGTGTACGACTACGCAAGCCGCGAATGAATCTTACTTGAGTTACCTAGTAGCGTCAACCGCTTTTGATGAGCAAGTTGTTAACAAGGATGAAGGATAAATTATGAGGGATGAAAGCCAAAGGATAACAAAGATGAAGGAAAAAAATAACTTGGAAGATTGGAGATCCATTGGAAAGCTAAAAAGCCCATAGCTCATAGCCTTACTTCGTGCCCTTCGTGTTCTTCGTGGATCAATAGTTCTATGCTCTCGGTTACCTCAACTTTGCAATTTGCTTTATAATCAAGGTGCTGGCCAATACAGAAGTAGGCTGAATTGGTCTTGTCGTGTTGATTTTTGCAGGAGGTCAAAGATGCCCTTCTATCACAAACTTGGTACCATTCCACACAAGCGCCATACCCAATTTCGCAAGCCAGACGGTTCGCTATATTCGGAACAGTTGATGGGAACCAAGGGATTTAGCGGGGTTGAAGCCTTGCTGTATCACCATTATCCCCCAACTGCGATTCTCAAAGTCGAAGATCTTGGCTCGACCGCGATTGAGCTGGAAGAAGATGGAGCATTGCGCCATCGCCACCTCAAAACCTTTGCCCACAAACCAGGCGGCGATCCAATCGGTGGGCGACGGATGTTGTTGGTCAACAACGATGTGCGCATGGGCATTGTCCACCCAACCGAGCCGCAAAACTATTTCTATCGCAATGGCGAAGGCGATGAAATGCTCTTCATTCACGAAGGCGAGGGCGTGCTCGAAACCATTTTCGGCAATATTCCCTATCGCCGTGGCGATTACTTGGTGATCCCAATTGGCACAACCTATCGGGTCAATACCAATGGCACGCCAACCAAGATGCTGGTGCTCGAAACCGTGGGCGAAATCACCACGCCCAACCGCTATCGTAACGAACATGGCCAATTGCTTGAGCATGCGCCGTTCTGCGAACGCGATATTCGGGTTCCGATGGAGCTTACGCCTCACGATGAAAAAGGCGAATTTGCCGTGCATGTGCGGGCGCATGGTCGGCATGACCAAACATGTGCTCGACCATCATCCGTTCGATGTGGTTGGCTGGGATGGTTATCTCTATCCATTTGCCTTTAACATTGAAGATTTCGAGCCAATCACCGGGCGGGTGCACCAGCCACCGCCAGTTCATCAAACTTTTAGCGGGCCAAATTTTGTGGTCTGTTCGTTCGTGCCGCGTTTGTTCGATTATCATCCTGAGGCTATTCCAGCACCTTACAATCACTCAAACGTTGAGAGTGATGAAGTGCTGTATTACGTCGAGGGTAATTTTATGTCAAGACGCGGTGTTGATCTTGGCTCGATCACCTTACATCCATCGGGCATGCCGCATGGGCCACATCCAGGCACAGTCGAGGGATCGATTGGCAAAGCCGCAACCGAAGAACTGGCAGTGATGGTCGATACCTTCAAGCCACTGTATCTGACCAAGCAGGCCTTGAACCTCGAAGAACCAAACTATACTTATTCGTGGGTTAACCACTAAACCCCGCAACGGCCAAGCAGTTTTGCTTGGCCGTTTTCTGTTGTAATAATGTTGCCCCTCACCCCCAGTCCCCTCTCCCGTAGCGCGGGAGAAGGGCTTAAAGTGATTTTGCCATGATTCATGGTCACTGAACGCAGGCGTTCGCCCGCCACCAGTCGAAGCGGAGTCTAGCTTTCAGAGGTGGGGCAATAACAGATTGGGTGCATTCCCTCACCCCCAGCCCCTCTCTCGTGGCGCGGGCGAGGGGCGTTAATCCTCTGGTTCAGACGTGATTTGTGGACAATCCACGCTTGCGCCCACCACATTGAGAGTCGGCGCAAGCGTAGGACTGTGGTTTTGCGATGCTTCTACTCCCCCTCGCTCGCGTTCAGTGGGAGGTGCAGCTGGGAACTGGGCATATTGAGGCTAGCCATGCTTCTACTCCCCCTCGCCCGCGTTCAGTGGGCGAGGAATATTTGGGTGATGAGAGAAACTTCAGGTGCTCCCCCTCGCCCGCGTTCAGTGGGCGAGGGGGCTGGGGGTGAGGGAACGATACATCATGAGCCTTGTTACTCCTGAAAACTCAGTCCCAACCACTCGCCCGCCGATGCAAGTGCCCGAGCCACGAAATCACAAAGCTCCTCACTCAACCTATGGTAAATGACCTTACTTCATAATTGACTCTACTTTCAGGCTGCATTTTTGCGAGACGCAGCTCGTAGTACAATTTGGCTGCGCATATCAAGCCAGTATTTGGTGTTGGTAACGCTCCCATCCTAAAAATACGCTAGGGCATAAACTCGATTTCGGTGCTGCTCGTGGCCGTTGCACGCATGATCGACAAGCATTCGACAACTCGCTACAATAGCACCACTAGGCAGTGGTGACACCAATGCACGATGAATCTTTAATTGATCAACTCAGCGATTTAGGCTTAAGTCGCTATGAATCAACGGCCTATTTGGGACTACTCGGGCGGCAATCGTTCTCGGCAGCGCAATTAGCAACTCATACCAGCATTCCGCGCCAGCGAATCTACGATGTGTTGCAATCGTTGTCGAGCAAAGGCCTGGCTAATGAACGCATGGGGCCACGCCGCACGTTTGTGGCGGTCGCGCCTGAACAAGCCTTGCCTGCGCTGCTCGCCGAACGGCGTAGCGTAATGGAACGCGAATTGGCTGAAGCTCAGGCAATTGCCCAAGGCCTTGTTGCAACCATGCAGCCAATCTATACCGAAGGCAGCAACGAAGATAATCCGTTGGATTACATCGATGTATTGCTCGACCCACGCCAAATTAGCGCTCGTGCTTGGACTTTGGCCCAACAGGCTGAACATGAAATTTTAGCTTGTTTCAAACGGCCTTTGGTTTCGAGCCTCGAAGAAAATGTGGCTGAAGTGCGCGAACCACGCTCACGCGGCGTGCAGTATCGGGCTTTGTATGAACTAAGCGCCTTGGAAGATGCACAATTGCGGCCAGTGTTGGCCCAATTTCGCAGCCTTGGCCAAGAATTGCGCTTTGTGCCCCAATTGCCAATTAAAATGAATTTATTTGATGGTCGGGTGGCCTTGCTTTCATTGCAAGATCCCATCACGGGGCGACCGTCAATCACAGCATTATGTTTGAATCACCCATCGCTAGCGCAAACCCTGCGGGTAGCGTTCGAGGCATTCTGGGCGCAAGCTCAGCCCTATAGCGAGTAATTGTTGCGGCGTTTTCATCAGAAGGAGGCTATCAATGACGATGGCAGAACAAGAAACCACCACGACCACTGATCCTTTAGCATTACGTGGCATCGATTATGTCGAAATGTATGTCGGTAATGCTCGCCAAGCAGCTCATTTTTATCGGACGGCTTTTGGTTTTACGCCTGTCGCCTACGCAGGCTTGGAAACTGGCACCCGCGACCGCGTTTCGTTTGTGATGCAACAGCGCAACATTCGCTTAGTTTTGACTGGGGCGCTCAATCCCGATTCGCCAATTGCCGAGCATATTAAGTTGCATGGCGATGGCGTAAAGGATATTGCGCTCGAAGTTGAAAACGCCACTGCCGCGTTTGAAGCAGCGCTCGCTCGCGGCGCAACTGCGGTGCTTGAGCCAACCGTCTTGGAAAGCAAATGGGGCAAAGTGGTCAAAGCAACCATTCGCACCTATGGCGATACGGTTCATACCTTTGTTGAGCGCGATGGCTACACTGGCACATTTATGCCAGGCTACAACAAAGTCAAAAATCCACCAAAATCGGAATCAACAGGTTTGGCAGCAGTTGATCATATCGTGGGTAATGTTGAGCTGGGCAAGATGGATGAATGGGTTAATTTCTATGCCCGCATCCTCGGTTTTAGCCAATTACAACAATTTACCGATGACGATATTTCAACCGAATATAGCGCCTTGATGTCGAAAGTTGTGCAAAACGGCACAGGCCGGATCAAATTCCCAATCAATGAGCCAGCTGAAGGCCGCAAAAAATCGCAAATCGATGAATATCTCGATTACTATCGTGGCCCAGGTGCTCAGCACATTGCTTTGATTACGCCTGACATTATTCAAACCGTTAAGCATTTACGCGATAACGGCGTGGAATTCTTGCGCACACCCGATACCTACTACTCAGCCTTGGCTGGTCGGGTCGGCCATATCGACGAAGACTACAATACCCTACAAGAATTGGGTATTTTGGTCGATCGCGACGATGAAGGCTATCTCTTGCAAATCTTCACCAAACCAGTTGGCGACCGCCCAACCGTGTTTTACGAGATTATTCAACGCAAGGGCAGCCGTGGTTTTGGTGCTGGCAATTTCAAAGCCCTGTTTGAAGCGATTGAACGCGAACAAGCCAAACGTGGCAATTTGTAATTAATCACCAACGCCAAGCTCGCAGCGATGCCCTACTCATCGTTGCGAGCTTGGCGTTTTTATTTAATGTTTGCGCCTCACTAGCTTCGACCCGAATCCCTCGCTGCTTCACAGTACCTCACACAATCTATTCTTGACATTCTCTATGCTTAACTCTATTATTAGGCTTACCTAAATGGCAAATAAGCTAAACCTAAGTAGTTTTTTAATTCGCATGATTAGGAAACTGCATTCTTTACTGCAATTGTTTAATTTAAGCTATTGTTCATTTAATTTAAGCTTATAGGTATACCTAAAAAGATATTTAGGCTCTAGTAACTCTTGAGGGGTATCAGTATGAAACGACCCACAGCACTCTCGCGGCGGTCTTTTTTAGGTGGCTTAGGCCTTGCAGGTATAGCAGGCAGCGCAGCTATGATCAATAGCGCAGCATCTTCATCGGTCTCAGCGCAAGATCATTCGCAGCCAAACAATCAGCATAGTGGCCAAACTGGCGATCATGTGAGTTTAATGGCGAATATGGCCGAGGGTGATGTTGATAATAAACGTAATAATTTTGACCCTATGACGATGCTGACGGATTTTGATTATGGAACCGTGAGCACGCTGCCTGATGGGCGGACATTACGTGAATATCGCTTAATTGCTGGTGACCAAATGATCGAGATTGCGCCAGGAGTAATGTTTTCTGCGTGGAGCTATAATGGGCGGGTGCCAGGCCCAACCCTGCGTTGTACTGAAGGTGATCGGCTACGCATAACATTTATCAATGGGAGTAGCCATCCGCATTCGATTCACTTCCACGGAATTCACCCGGCAACGATGGATGGAATTGAGCCGATTGCATCTGGTGGTACATTTGTGTATGAGTTTGATGCGGAACCATTTGGGTTACATCTCTACCATTGCCATACGGTGCCAATCCGCCGCCATATTCATAAAGGTTTATACGGCGTATTTATCGTTGATCCACCAACGCCACGCCCAGCCGCCCAAGAATTAGTCATGGTTATGAATGCTTTTGATACCAACTTCGATGGTGCAAATGAATTTTATGCAGTCAATACTGTGGCCTTTCACTATGCCAAACATCCTATCCCAATCAAGCTCAATCAATTAGTGCGGGTTTATTTGGTCAATCTTACTGAGTTTGATCCGATTAATTCATTCCATCTCCATGCGAATCTCTTTCATGTGTTTCGAACAGGAACCCAACTTCAACCGCATGAATTTACCGATATGATCATGCTTGCTCAGGGAGAACGACATATTTTAGAGTTTAAATATAAATTTCCTGGCCAATATATGTTTCATGCCCATGTGAGTGAATTTGCTGAATTGGGTTGGATGAGCATGTTTAATGTGAGCGAAACTGGCGCAATGCTCCCAGCCGAAACCGATGCAGATCAAAAAACTGCCTTGTTTGGCGTATGCGATTTAACCACAGGAGGCCTTTAATGGCTGAGATTCCTACAACTACTCCGTCGCAGCGCCAACGATCGCAAGTATCAGTTTGGTTAGTCGCTGGCATCCCACTGCTGCTGCTCGGCGGCTTGATCGCGCTCTTAGTTACAACTGGGGCCGGCCTCGGTGATCGCACTGCGCCAGCAATCGAAGAGCTGACGATCAATCAAATTACGTTGCCAATGGCGAATCAGCTGGTGGTTGATGTGACGAATGGTGGCGCAGATCCGGTGACGATTGCTCAAGTTCAGGTTGATGATGCTTATTGGAAATTTGCGATTACGCCTCATCCTACGTTGCCGCGCTTAGGCAGCGCGACGCTTACGATTCCTTATCCTTGGGTGCAGGATGAAGCGCATATTGTCAAAATTGTAACCAGTAATGGCGTAACCTTTGAACATGAGATTGCGGTTGCGACCAAAACACCAAGCATGACCCTGGCGACGATTGGTCGCTATGCCTTACTAGGCATTTATGTTGGGTTTATTCCGGTTAGCTTGGGGTTGCTGTGGTTCCCGTTTTTGCGCCGACTTGGCCGCACTGGAATGCAAGCGATCTTAAGCCTTACAGTTGGTTTATTGGTATTTTTGTTGGTCGACACTATTGCTGAGGCCATGGAGATTATTGGCGAAACTGCCCCAGTTTTTGGCGGCGGGCCGTTAGTTTTGATTGTGACACTCGTCAGTTGTGGCTTGCTTATGAGTTTGGGCAGTGGCAATACCAAACCAACGAGCCGATTAAGTATCTCTTATCGAATCGCCCTAGGCATTGGGTTGCACAATCTTGGTGAAGGGCTAGCCATTGGCGCGGCTTTTGCAACTGGGAGTGCGGCACTAGGTACATTTTTGGTTATTGGCTTTACCTTGCACAATATCACCGAAGGAATCGGAATTGCCGCTCCGATCACTCAAGAAAAACCAGCCTTTAGCCATTTTGTTGGTTTAGCCGCTTTGGCTGGGCTGCCAGCGGTTTTGGGGGTTTGGTTTGGCGGGTTTATCAATAGTAACCTGCTAACTGCGGTATTCTTAGCAATTGGGGCGGGAGCAATTGCTCAAGTTGTCTATGAAGTTGGGCGTTTAATTGAACGCCAAAGCCGCACCGATAAAACACCCTTCTTTTCCAAGGCGGTATTTGGCGGATTTGTGGCCGGAATTATCATTATGTATGCAACGGCGTTACTGGTTTCTGCCTAGCTGCCCTGAGCAACAATAGCGTATAACCAACAACCGCCCTTGATTAATTTCAAGGGCGGTTGTTTATGCTCATTAAACTGCGGCCCAACCAGCATCGGCGGGAATAATCGCCCCGTTGATCTGGCGCGACTCGTCCGAAGCCAAGAACAAGGCCAGATTGGCAATATCCGATGGTTCGAGGTAGGCTGGGGCTAGCGCAGTGAACTCGCCAACCCGGGCGGCATCGGTTGGGTCGATTGCGTTGCGATCCAGCGATTCGACGATATTGGTCATTGTGCCACCTGGGCAAATTGCGTTACAGCGAATATTGCGTTTGGCATACATCCAAGCGGTGTTGCGGGTTAGGCCAACTAACGCATGTTTCGAAGCTGTGTATGCAGCTCCCGCAGCACCGCCATGAATCCCCGCTGTCGAAGCGACGTTGACAATCACACCGCCGCCATGCTCCAACATGTGTTTGAGTGCCCGCCGACTGGTAAGCATCGGCCCTTCTAGATTGATGCCCAAAACTCGCCGCCATGTCTCATCGGACACCTCGGCAATACCTTGCATCGAATCCATCACGCCAGCGTTGTTGCAGAGTACATCGAGTTGACCATAACTGCTGATGGCTAAATCAACCAAGGCTTCGGCAGTTGCCTGATCGGCAATATTGCCCTGCGAACTAACCACGGCTGCTCCGCTGGCTTGAATTGTGGCGACGGCGGCTTCGAGTCGCTGAGCATTCCAATCGCCAAGCACCAATTTAGCTCCTTCGGCAGCAAAGCGAGTAGCCATGGCCAGCCCCATGCCTGAGGCGGCTCCGGTAATTACGACAACTTTATCCTGTAAACGCATCGATTGGCTCCTGTGGCTTAGAATGAAAAGTTGATAGAAACAGCGAGCTAGAAACTTACGGGTAGGGCTTTGAGACCACGTAAATTGACGTTATCGCGCCAAGTAATGTGCTCGCGTGGCACGGCGAGACGCAGATTGGGCATACGTTTTAATAAACTGGTAAACGCGATTTCGCCTTCGAGCCGCGCCAACGGCGCACCCAAACAGAAATGCACGCCATGCCCAAAGGCCAATTGGCGGCTAATTTGGCGGCCAATATCCAACGATTCGGGGTCGCTGAAAACGCTTTGATCGTGATTAGCTGAGCCAAGCGCCACCAACACCAAATCACCGCGACGAATCGGCTGACCGCCAATCTCGATATCTTCGAGCGCAAAGCGCGGGGCTGGGCTGAAAATCGGGCCGTTGAAGCGCAATAATTCTTCAACTGCTGCTGGAATTAAGCGTGGGTCGGCTTGCAAACGGGCGCGTTGCTCAGGATGATCGAGCAACATCAATGAGCCAATACTCAGTAAATTTGAGGTTGTTTCGTGGCCTGCAAAAATCAACAAGCCTGCGGTTGCCAATAATTCCGATTCGCTGAGCGCATCGCCAGTTGCTTCCAACTCGACCAACTTGCTAATCAGATCATCCTGTGGCTTGCGGCGTTTATCGGCGATCAGCTTTTGCACATAGATGGCAAATTCGCGCAATTGGCCTTGGCTTTCAGGGCTGTGGCTGGTCAGCGCATCCGACCACTGGCGCATCTGATCGCGCTCATGAGCTGGTACACCCAACATTTCGGAGATCACGTTAATTGGCAAAGGGTAGGCATAATCGTGAACCAGATCCATTGAGCCTTGGGCTTGAACCTGGTCAAGCAATTCGTCGGCGAGCTCTTGGATGCGTGGGCGTAAATTTTCGATATAGCGTGGCGTAAAGGCCTTGGCAACCAAGCTGCGCAAGCGCGAGTGCTCGGCTCCATCGGCACTAACCATCGATTTTGCGCCCAAGAAACTACGATCTTCAGCACCTTCCGAGGCAGTTTGACCAAATACGCCAGCCTCAGGATTGAGAATAGTGGCATCGACCGTGAAGCGGCTATCTTTTAACACTTGCACCGCTTCGGCGTAGCGCGTTACCAGCCAAGCATCGGCTTTGATAAATTCATAGGGCGAAGCAACCGCCAACACCGCCGCTTTGGCGCGCATTTGAGCAAATAAGGGATAGGGATTTTCAATCGCGCTAGGATGAAAAATCGTAGCGGCTGGATCATCGGCATATATGTGGTCTTGTTGTTGGGTCATATTAATCTAATTCCTTGTTATCAAGCGCAAAAGGCCATTAACTTCCGATTGGTGCGACGATGCCGCGAAAGAAGATCTGGCAAATATGGAGAATCAAGTCGGCAGGGCTACATTGTTCGCTCGTGATTAATTGCTCGTAGCCACGCAACGATAACAAGCCAATAAATGTGGTCACCATAATTGGCGTTGGAATCTGCGTATTGAGTTCGCCAGCAGCTTTGCCTTCAGCAAATAAGCTACTAAGCCGGCTCGTGGCTTGTTCAACTCGCGATTGAAGCTGAGGGCGTTTTTCAATCACGGCGTTGGGTAGGCCAATGCGATGGTGTAGTTCGAGCAGAGACAGCACTGTGCTTGCCGTTCAAGCCAGCATAGGCGTGGGTCAGAATCTGCTCAAGTCGAGCACAGACTGAGGTTGTTTGCTGCAGCACGCGATCAAGGATGCCGAGAAAGTGGTTAATTTGTTGGGCAATCAGGGCCTCAACTAAATCCTCTTTGCTAGCAAAATGTTGATAGATCGCGCCTTTGGAAATGCCAACCTGAGCGGCAATTTCGTCAATCGAAGCGTCGTGATAGCCCTTTGCAATAAACACCGTATGCGCAGCCGCCAAAATCATGGCCTCGCGCTGCTCACGCTGACGTTCTTTCAACGGACGTACCACCGAATGAGACTGATCGCTTGGTTGATTCGCTGCCATAGTTGCCTGCTTCTAGGTGTGCTACTGATGCTTATTCGACTCATCAGTATTTTCATGACTTATTAGTCATAAATATACTAGCCATTCAAAGAAAGTCAATACGCAAAAGATTAAGAAAGAATGATGAAAAAGCAAAGGGCAAGCGCTGAAGAATCAGGAATTAGGTTTTAACGAAGCGGCGCAGAGTTGCAAAATTATGAAGGAGGAATTATGAGGGATGAAGTTAAGAACATAGGCTTGCTTGGCAGAGATTGGGGCTAAAAATGATGAGGCTTAAGGCTAGTGGCTCTGGGCTATCAGAAGATTGTTCGGGCAATTCGTGGAATTCGTAGCTAAAAGGAGCTAGTTTTGGCGCAGAGTTGCAAAATTATGAGGGATGAAGTTAAGCGCAGAGAACATAGCGATTTATATACAACTGAACTGAAATAATCAATAACATAATCTGTGCCATCTGTGTGAATCTGTGGCTAAACATTTTAAATGCAATGATTCTTAAACCACGAAAGACCCGAAAACAATACTTCGTGTCCTTCGTGGTTTAAAAACCTTGGTGGTTAAATTCCCGATCCTCGTCCTACTAGCTTATAGCCAAACCACTCTGACCCCTGATCCCTAGCCTTAATCCCTACGTTACAACGGCATATTGCCATGTTTGCGCGGTGGCAGGCTTTGGCGCTTGGTGCGCGATAAACGCAGCGCTTTGATCAAGGCGGGACGGGTTTCGCGTGGCTCGATCACCGAATCGACATAGCCGCGCTCGGCAGCAATGTAGGGGTTGGCAAAGCGTTCTTCGTAATTGTGAATCAGCTCGGCATTGGTCGCGACTGGATCTGCCGATTCAGCAATTTCTTTGCGGAAGATAATCGAAACCGCGCCGCTTGCACCCATCACGGCGATTTCGGCGGTTGGCCAAGCAAAGTTAAAATCGGCGCGAATATGCTTGGAGGCCATCACATCGTAGGCTCCACCATAGGCCTTGCGGGTAATTACGGTCAGTTTTGGCACGGTTGCTTCGCAATAGGCATACAGCAATTTCGCACCATGACGAATAATTCCGCCATACTCCTGATGAATACCTGGCAAGAAGCCCGGCACATCGACAAAGGTGATCAACGGAATATTGAAGGCATCGCAGAAACGCACAAAGCGTGCGCCTTTGACCGATGAATCAATATCGAGAGTACCAGCCAATGCGGCAGGCTGATTGCCAACAATCCCCACCGACATTCCATCAAGCCGGGCAAAGCCAATCACCAAATTGGGTGCATAATGCGGCTGAACTTCGAAGAAAAAGCCATCATCAACGATCAGCTCGATCACGGTTTTCATATCGTAGGGCTTTTTGGTTTGATCAGGAATGATGCTTTGTAACGCATCGTCCATGCGATCGGGATCATCGGTTGGCTCGATGCTTGGCGCGTCGTCCATATTGTTGAGTGGCAGGAACGAAAGCAACGTGCGCAATTGGTCGAAACATTCATCCTCATCATCAGCAGCAAAATGAGCTACCCCCGATTTGCTGTTGTGGGTCATTGCGCCGCCCAATTGCTCTTGGGTTACTTCCTCGCCAGTCACGGTTTTAATCACATCTGGCCCAGTGATGAACATTTGCGACGTGCCTTTGACCATCAGAATAAAGTCGGTCATGGCAGGCGAATAGACCGCGCCACCAGCACATGGCCCGGCAATAATCGAAAGCTGGGGAATGACCCCTGAAGCCACCACATTGCGATAGAAGATTTCGGCATAGCCACCAAGCGCCACCACACCCTCTTGAATGCGTGCGCCGCCGCTATCGTTGATGCCAATTAGCGGCACGCCCATGCGCATCGCCAAATCCATCACTTTAACGATTTTTTCGGCAAATACCTCACCCAACGAGCCACCCAGCACAGTGAAATCTTGCGAAAACACACAGACTTGGCGGCCATCAATCGTGCCATGGCCAGTAATTACGCCATCGCCGAGGATGCGCTTGTTTTCCAGTCCGAAGGCGGTCGAGCGGTGAACGGCCAAAGCATCGAGTTCGACAAACGAATCGGCATCAAGCAAACGTTCGATCCGCTCACGGGCGGTCAATTTGCCACGGGCATGCTGCTTTTCGGCGGCTTTGGGATCGGTGGTTGCTGCTTGTTCACGCCGTCGCCGCAACTCAGCGATTTTTTCTGCTGTTGTCGTCATTGACATATCTCCCACAGAATAGCGCTAGCCGTAGCAGGCAAGGCTGCGATTGAATGGCTACGGCTAGGGCGGAATTTAGGCAACTTTTTGAGCTAAATTATTAATTACTTCCACTAAAATCCGTCGTTCAGCGTTTTTGATCCGTTCATGCAAACTGGCTTGGTCGTCATCGGGCAAGACAGCTACTTCGACTTGGGCTAAAACTGGGCCAACATCAACAATTGGCGTAATTTGATGCACCGTACAACCAGTGACGGGTAGGCCTAAAGCCAAGGCATCGCGCACCGCATGCGCCCCGCGAATCGCTGGAATTTGGCGACCATCGCTGAGCGTATAGTGTTCGCCGCCATCTTCAGGCAATAAGGCTGGGTGTTGATTGATAATATTCGGTGTCCAGCGCTCAACAAACGAGGCTGGCATCACCCGCATCCAGCCAGCCATCACAATCAGGTCGGGCTTGAAGGCTGCCAATAATTCGCTAATTTGCGCGGCCCAGCGCTCGCGGCTGGCTTTTTTGGCCAATGGCACGCAGATTACCGGAATCCGGGCAGCCAAGGTGCGGCTGATTGCTTGGGCTTGGGGTTGATCGCAAATGACCACGTTGATTGTGGCGTTGAGTTGCTGAGCTTTTTGGGCATCGATCAAGGCTTGTAAATTCGAGCCACTGCCCGATACCATCACGGCGAGCCGGATCATTCTGCTAACCCCCGTGCGGCGATATCGCTGCGTTGATATTTGCCAGCAAATTCGACCAACTCAGTCGCGGCGTAGGCTTTATCGCGGGCTTCACGCAAGCTTGGAGCAACTGCGGTGATGCCCAAAACTCGTCCGCCAGCGGTCACCAATTCGCCTTGAGTGTTGGTTGATGTACCTGCGTGAAAGGCCAATACATCATTGGGCAAGCGATCCAAGCCAGTAATGACATCGCCAGTACGTGGTTTAGCGGGGTAGCCTTCAGCCGAAAGCACGACACACACCGCCGCGCCCTCGTGCCATTCGATCGTAACATCGGCCAGATTGCTGGTGGCAACCTTGTGCAGCAGTTCGAGCAAATCGCTTTTGAGCAATGGCAACAAGGCTTGGGTTTCGGGGTCGCCAAAGCGGGCATTAAATTCGATGACTTTTACACCGTTGGGAGTGAGCATCAAGCCAGCATACAAGACACCACGATAAGGAATCTGGCGGGCCGCCATGGTGCGCAGCACTGGCGTGAAAATCAGGTCAACCAAGGCTTGAGCTTCGGCATAGGGCAAGATTGGGGCTGGAGCGTATGATCCCATACCGCCAGTATTGCCGCCAGTATCGTGATCGCCGATCCGCTTATGATCTTGGGCGGCAATCAGCGGGATTGCGCGTTCGCCATCGCACAAGGCCAACAGCGAAACTTCGGGGCCAGTTAATTTTTCTTCGAGCACTAAGCGTGTGCCAGCGTTGGTGGCGGCCAATTCGCGAATGGCGCTGATTGTAGCGGCAATATCGCCATCGGCAGGCACGATCACACCCTTGCCAGCAGCCAAACCATCAGCCTTGACCACCCAAACCTGTTGATCAGCCTCAACAAAGGCAATCGCGGCAGCGGGATTGTCAAAGGTGTGCGCTGCGGCGGTTGGCACGCCAGCCTCAAGCATAATCATTTTGGCGAAGGCTTTGCTACCCTCAAGTTGCGCTGCCTCGGATGACGGCCCAAACATCGCCAAATCGACGGCCTCGCAGACCTCGCCTAGGCCTTCGACCAACGGCGCTTCTGGCCCGACAACGACTAAATCTATCTGTTCGCGGGTGGCTAAACCCACAATGCCAGCAGCATCATCTGCGGCTAAATCGACATTTGTACCAAGTGTTGCCGTGCCGGGATTACCAGGGACGATCCACAGGTGTTCGCATAATGGCGATTGGGCGATTTTCCATGCCAGGGCATGTTCACGCCCGCCGGCTCCAACAAGTAATACTCGCATTGGGTTGCTATCCTCAAATAGGCTCGTAACGGGTTCAGACCCTATTATAATCCGAGAACAGCCAGGTGCCGATCGGGCTAGACCCGCGGTTCAAGGCTTTCGAGCAAGCCACGTTCACGGGCGATATAGGCCGCCGCGCTGCGGGTCGAAACGCCCAATTTACGATAAATTGCCCGCAAATGGTTGTTGACGGTAAACGGGCTAAGCACCAATTCAAGCGCAATTTCGCTGTTACTTTTGCCTTGAGCAATCAAGGTCAGCAATTCATGTTCACGTTTGGTCAAGAGTGGCGTTGGATGCTGGGTCGTTGGCTGGCGCAAGGTCACCATATCAAGTTCAAGCTGTTGGCCTTGCTCCCAATCGTGGTGATAATGCTGCTCGCCAAGCAATTTTTTGGCTTCATCCAATAAATGTTGTTGAATGCGCTGCTCGGTGGCTGGCATTGGCTCGCCGCTTTGCAAGCGCAAACTCGCGGCGCGGCTGCTCAATTGCACCGCCCACGACCAATGGTGTTGATCTTGCGCCACCCGCGCTAAGGCTTCTAGCGAGCTAGCAATCATGGGCAAGAGTTGATGTTGGCGACGGAGATTAAAGCTCTCATACAACGAGGTTAATGCTTGATCGTGCTGCTGGCGAGCGAGCGCAATCAAGCCCAATTGATGCAAGCCCTCGGCGCGATGCCATGGGTCGTGCAATTGCTCGGCAATCGCAATGCTGGCTTCGATAAAATGCTGAGCTTGATCATAATCTTGTTGGGCGGCGGCGACAATGCCACAGTGATTGAGCGCAAAAGCATCGCCCCACAAATGGCCTAAACGCGAGAAAAGCTGATGCGCTCGGGCAAATAAGAGCGCTGCGCGTTTCCATTGGCCTTGTTGAATGCAGGCTCGACCCAAATGATCAAGCGACCATGCCAACTCATTATGATCGTCGAGTTGCTCGAAAATCTGCACACTTTCTTCGTAGAGCGTGATTGCTTGGGCATAATCGCCGCGATGATAGGCAATTTCGCCAACGCCATGCAGCGCCAAGCCAATGCTCATGGGTATTTGCAAATCGCGGGCAAGGCTCAACGATTGCTCAAAAATCGTTTCGGCTTGGGCAAACAAGCCTTGATTGAGAATAAACCAGCCTGCGGTTGAGAGCGTTTCGACTCGAGCGCCAGAGCGAATCGTGCGACTGGCCTCAAGCATGCGCTCGATCCACCAAACATCGCCATGGCGGCGGCGATAGGTGATCCACAGATTGATTGCGGGAAATAGTTCGATCGATTCTGCCACCGCATGATCGAGCGTCCATTGCAAAGCGGCGTAAATATTGCCCTGCTCGGCATCGAGTTGGCGCAACCAATGAGCTTGTTGCTGATCGCGCAAATGTGGCGCAGCTTGGGCCACCATCTGCAAATAATAGCTGGCATGGCGTTGGCAAATGGTTTGAAAATCTTCGCGCAGCACTGCTTGCTCACGGGCAAATTCGGCGATCGTTTGCAACATGGTAAAGCGAGTTTGGCCATCGTGAGAGGTTTGCTCAACGACTAGGCTTTTGTTCACCAAGGCTAAAACTGTCGATACCACATTGGCTTGGCCGGCACAAATCTGCTCGACGGCGGCCATCGTCCAACTGCTGACCAGCATGCTGAGATAACAAAAAACCGTTTGTTCCTCAGGTGTTAAACGTTGGTAACTCCAATCGATACATTGACGCAAGGTTTGCTGGCGGTTGGGCAAATCACGGGCACCGCCGACTGGCACATCGAGGCTATAACTGAAACGATTTAATAATTCTTGCGGCGTAAAAACCTTGGTATAAGCCGCAACCAACTCAATCGCCAAGGGCAAGCCATCGAGGCGCTGACAAATTGTGGCGATGCTTTGGGCATCATTGGCGTTCAATGGAATATGCGGACGAGCAGCTTTGGCGCGCTCAATAAATAGGCGAGTTGCGCTAAATTCACTTAATTGTTCAATCGCCATGGGCTGGCTGCTGGGTGGTAGGCTGAGCGGCGGCACTGGCAAGCGATATTCGCCCTGCACATTCAGCACCTCGCGGCTGGTTGCTAAGATCGTTAATTTGGGAGCCAAGGCCAATATTTGAACTAATAAACCGGCAACATCAATTACTTGTTCTAAATTATCTAAAATCAGCAATAATTCTTGTTCAGCCGACCATGCGCCAACACTTGCCAAGAGCGATTGATTGCCAAGCCGACTGATGTTGAAGGCTTGAGCCAAGGTTGGCAACACCAAATCAACATCATACACATGCGCCAAACTGACAAATAAGGCTCCATCGGCAAACTGCTCGCAGACTGTGCGGCCTGCTTCGAGGGCCAAACGGGTTTTGCCGGCTCCACCAGGCCCAGCCAGCGTTACCAGCCGGATAGCGGGATCGGGTAAAAGTTGCTCAAGCTGAGCCATTTCCTGAATGCGACCAAGCAGCGGTGTAACTGGTAATGGAATATGGCGCGGAATTCCCATCGGCGTAATCCTATCAGTGATGCACAACACACACCTATTATAGTGCAAGCCCGCCGCAGAATATAGATGAGGGATGAGTTAAGCACAGAGAACATAGATCAAATTGTATGTTCAATCTCCCCTAACGCCCAATCTCTTGCGCGTGGCAACGATTAAATCAAAAGCCGCTTGCCTGCTGCGTGAAAGCAAGTTGAAGTCAGCGAAGATTTAACAACCAACGTTTAACTGCTACTTTGGCGAACTATCCTGCTTTGACTTATCGCGTCATGCCAAGTATGCTATGCGCAGTTTTACACCCAGAGAGCCTAACAAGGACAACGCTGTGAGTATTGAAACAACCACCCTCATTAGCGAGTTAGAGGCGATTCATGCGACCCGCGAAATCGCGCTAAAATCGGCTCGCGAGATTAATTCGCCAATGTGCCAACACAATTCGGGCCGTGCATCGCCATGAATGGGCCTTGGCCGAACCATTATTGCAAGCAACAGCCGCCGCCGCCCAAAGCTTGCGCGAACGGTTGCAGGATTATCCGGCCTTGCTCTACGCAGGCTATACTCAAGATGCCTTCAAAGAATATGCCGAAGCTGCCTTGACCTTGGCTTTGGTGCGCGGCGAAGCCCTGCCGAGCCATCGTGATTTGGGCGTTGAAGCAGCCGCTTATTTAAATGGCTTAGCCGAGGCTGCCAGCGAACTGCGGCGCTATATTCTCGATGGCCTGCGCCATGGCAAGGTCGATAGCGGCGAACGCTTGCTTGATCAGATGGATGAGATTTATAGCTTTTTGGTGACTGTCGATTTCCCCGATGCGGTTACCAGTGGCCTACGCCGCACCACCGATGCCTTGCGGGCTGTGCTCGAACGCACCCGTGGCGATCTGACCAGCGCCGCTCGCCAAGAACAATTGGTTGCCGCACTGGCCCGCTTTGAACAGCATATGGGGCTGCCGCCCGCCGCAATTCAGGAGTCAACACCCGATGAAACAGACAGTTAGCCATGCCAAGCGCCTGCGTGGTGCGCTCAGTGTGCCTGGTGATAAATCGATCTCGCATCGCTCAGTTTTGTTTAATGCGCTGGCCGAGGGCAATGCCGAGATCACGGGCTTCTTGCCAGGCGCTGATTGTCTTTCATCAATTGCATGTTTGCGCCAAATGGGCGTAGAAATAGAACACACCGACGATACAGTGCGGGTGTTTGGGCGGGGTTTGCGTGGCCTACGCGAGCCAAGCGATGTTTTAGATTGTGGTAATTCGGGCACAACGCTGCGTTTGCTTGCAGGTTTGTTGGCTGGCCAGCCGTTTTTGAGCGTGCTCACTGGCGATGCTTCGCTGCGTTCGCGGCCTCAACGCCGAATTACCGACCCGTTACGGCAACTTGGCGCTAAACTTGATGGCCGCGATAATGGCAATCGTGCGCCGTTGGTAATTCGTGGTACCACGATTCATGGCGGTAGCTACGAATTGCCAATTGCCAGCGCCCAAGTCAAATCGGCTTTACTCTTGGCTGGCTTAACTGGCGATGCGCCAATGCGCTTAACGGGCAAGATCGTGAGCCGCGACCACACCGAGCGCATGTTAATTGCGATGGGAATTGATCTCACGGTTAAAGATGATGAAATTGTGCTCTATCCACCGAGCCATCCGGTTTTCCCCTATCCACTTTCATTGCATGTACCAGGCGATCCATCGTCGGCAACCTTTTGGTGGGTGGCGGCAGCGATTCATCCTGATGCTGAAATTACGACCTTGGGCGTGGGCTTGAATCCAAGCCGCACTGGGGCGCTTGATGTGCTCAAAGCCATGGGCGCAAATATTACGATCAGCAACCAGCGCAACGAAGGTGCTGAGCCAGTTGGCGATGTGACGGTGCGCGGCGGCGGCTTGCGCGGAACCCGCATCGATGGCGATTTAATTCCGCGTTTGATTGATGAAATTCCGGTGCTGGCCGTGGCCGCAGCCTGTGCAGTTGGCGAAACCGTGGTAGCCGATGCCGAAGAACTACGCGCCAAAGAAACTGATCGGGTGGCAACCGTGGTTAGCGAATTAACAGCCATGGGCGCGACCCTCGAAGCCACGCCCGATGGCATGGTTATCGCTGGCGGCGGCGAACTCCACGGGGCCAAAGTTAAATCGCATGGTGATCATCGGATCGCCATGGCCTTGGCGGTTGCAGGCTTGGTGGCCGAAGGCGAAACAAGTATTGACGAAGCCGAAGCCGTAACCGTCTCGTACCCAACATTCTGGCAACACTACGCGCAGATCAAAGAAGCCTGATCGCGCCGATAGCCCAACAAGGAGGTTGTGCATGTTTCGTTCAGATCTGCTCAAAGACAAAGTGATCATTATCACTGGCGGAGGTTCAGGCTTGGGCCGTTCAATGGGTGAGCGTTTTCTCGAGTTGGGCGCAAAGTTGGCGATTACCAGCCGCAACGCTGAAAAATTGACCAATGCAGCCACTGAAATGATGGCCGATAAGGGCGGCGAAGTCTTTACGGTTGCTTGCGATGTGCGCGACCCCGAAGCCGTCGAACAGATGATCGATGCGGTTTGGAATCATTTTGGCACGGTGGATATTCTGATTAACAATGCCGCTGGCAATTTCATCAGCCCCACCGAGAAGCTTTCACACCGCGCCGTTGATGCCGTTTTGGGGATTGTACTGCATGGTACGTTCTACTGCACCTTGGCTTTAGGCAAAAAATGGATCGAAGCTGGACGCGGTGGCCAGTGTTTGAACATTGTCACAACCTATGCATGGACGGGCAGTGGTTTTGTGGTGCCATCGGCAGCCGCCAAAGCCGGCGTGCTAGGCATGACCCGTTCGTTGGCGGTCGAATGGGCACGCTATGGCATTCGCATGAATGCAATCGCACCTGGCCCGTTCCCCACCCAAGGCGCATGGGAACGGCTCGCGCCAACTCCAGAGTTAGCCGAGCAAGCGCTCAATCGGGTGCCATTACGGCGGGTTGGCGAACATATTGAACTAGCCAATTTGGCGGCCTATATGCTGGCCGACGAGGCAGGCTATATCAACGGCGAGTGCATCACAATTGATGGCGGCGAGTGGCTGTATGGCGCTGGCCAGTTCTCAGGGCTTGATCGCTTGCCCAATGAAATGTGGGATATGCTCTCCAAAATGACCAAGAAAAGCGGGAGCTAAGCACAAAGAACAGAGAGCATAGAACATAAGGATCAGGCTATGGGCTACGGGCTTTTGGCTATCGGATTGTTTAAAATCACCCAATATATTCTGCTAGCCAAGCGCCATAGAGCCTATAGCCATCCTTTGCTTTCTGTTCTAGTTTTCAGCTTTTGCCTTCTGACTTCATCCCTCATAATTCTACGCCGCTACTTTAAGCCCAATGTACTATGATGCTCTGTTCTGGTTTTCATCCCTCATAATTCATCATTCATCCTTCCAAATGGTTCCCCCTTGTTGGTGAGTGCTAAAATAACAATTAATCACCAGTGCGGGCCTATTGCCGAAGGAGCATGGCATGTTGGATAATTGGTTGGGGCGCGATAAAGCATCGGCGCAAGCGCCCAAGGAGGATTCCATGAGTAGTAACGATGCGTCACGCCCAACCCCACCACCACGCCAACCAGATGATGGCTTAATTCGCCGTCCACGACCCAATGATCGCGATAATGCCTTTAATTTCAGCGCTCGAAGATTTGCGCCGCCAAGTACAATTGCTGTATGAAAGTATCGGCGCATTGGCCGAACACTACAATGAAACCGGCGGCGATCCCCGGCGTGCCCGCGATTGCCGCGATTGCAGCCATTTTCGGATTGGCTTGCACGTACCTTGTGTCATGGGCGTTGATCCGCATACTGCGCCCTATTTGGCAGTACGTTGCCCTAAATTCGAAGAAACGAGCGAAAATCGCAAGCTGATTAATCGTGATGAAGCTGGCTTTAATGCTGCGGTGCGGCGTGCTCGCGAAGGCTAGCGGTTAGCAATCCCGTAATGTCATTCTTCTAAGATCACGTCAGCAGCATTGCTCGACGTGATTCTTTTTGTTCATTGTCTGCGAAAGTGATAGGGCATAGCCAATGGCGCAAGCAGCAAACGATTCGGCAATCATCACATTATTACAACGTGGCGACCAACAAACATGGCGCATGCTGGCCGAGCAATGGTCGGGCGAACTCTACAATTTGGTTTGGGCTGCGGTTTATCAGGCACCACAGGCGCAAAGTTTGGTCAATAAAGTTTGGGCAATCGCCATTCGCAGCATCCACAGTGCCGATCCACGCACAGGCCTGCGCTTGTGGCTCTACACCATCACCTGCCATGTGATGCTTGATCATTGGCGTGATCATGGCCATACGCTGCAATCAGCGAGCTTGATTCGCGAGCTTCAACGCTTGCCAGAGGCTATGCACTTGGCGGTTTTGTTGCAGCTGCGCCACAACCTAGCAACACCGATGATTGCCGAAATTCTAGGCCGCACCCAACGCGCAACTGAACAATTATTGCAGCAAGGCCTTCAACGGCTTAATCACACGCTTGCTGCGGCAGAAGGATTATATGGAACCAACCAAGCAGCAGCTACAACAAGCGATTAATCAGGCCTTGCCTGAGCAACAGCTGAGCCAAACTCAACAACAGGCAATCAATCAAACGCTTGAACAACAGCTTAATCAATTACAGCCAACTCAAGCCAAACCCAAGCGGCGCAAATCTGCGCAAACCAAACGCCGTTTGTGGCAATGGCAATGGAGTCGGCCTCAGATTTTTGCCTTATTCGTCGCCAGCGCAATTTTATTTTTCGTTGTCTATGCCACGCTTGCTAGCTCTACGCCAAGCGTGCCGCATAATGCCAGCGTGCAAATTTTCGATGGCACAGCTGTGATCAACAACCTACGCACTGGGGCTGAGCGGCGCTTGAACCCAGGAGATGTAAGCATTTTAGAGCCAGGCGATACGATTCAGACCGAAACAGCGAGCGCATTAATTACCTATTTTGATGGCCAAACGACTGAGTTACAAGCCAATGCCCGTATGACCCTCGAAACCATGAACAACGCCAATGCTGGCCAGCAAATTCGGCTCAAGGTTTGGTTTGGACGCACATTGAACGGCGTTAAACGCTTGCTTGGGCCAAACGATCTGTTTGAGGTTGAAACGCCTTCTTCAGCAGCTTCAGTCCGTGGTACAGAGTTCACTGTGGAATCCCAAAGTAATACCACAACCTTTTATGCCACCGACAAAGGCAATGTGCAAGTGGCCATGGATGGCCAAACCGTGTTTGTACGCGCAGGCGAACAATTATTAGCTGAACAATCCAAGCCGTTGCTGGTTCAGCCACAGATCTCGCCAACGCCAACCCCAACCAACACGCCAACGCCGACGGCGACGGCCACGCCAACCAATACCCCAACCAACACGCCAACGCCGACAGCCACGGCGACGGCCACGCCAACCAATACCCCAACCAACACACCAACAGCTACGCCGCAACTTTACATTACACAGGCTGGCGATACAATCAATGGGATTGCTCAACGCTTTGGCATTACATCCGATGCCTTGATCAACGCCAACCCCAGCATCCGTGATCGTGATGAAATTCCGGTTGGCCTAAGTTTGATTATTCCGCAGCCATAGGAGCAACCTGGTGTTAAGCGCACAACAATTTCGCCGTGGAGTATGGTTTAGTGCAACAGGGCTAGCGTGTTTGCTAGCCTTGTTACTCAGCGATAGTTGGACGTGGCGACGCCAACTTGATCGTTCAGCCGCCGATTTGCTGGTACGCCAACTTGCCAGCCATAGCCCGCAACCAGCAATCGTAATTGTTGCAATTGATGACCAAGCGCTGAGCAATGATACTGGCTTTGGACGGCTCACTGAGTGGGATCGTAGCATCTATGCCCGCTTATTGACCAACGTCCAATCAGCGCGGGTAATTGTCTTTGATATGCTGTTTACGGGAGTCAATCCGGCGGGTGATCAAGCCTTGGCTCAAGCCCTAGCACCCTTAGAACACCCAATTCTGGCGGTTTCGCGCGATAGCAAAACCAACCAAATTATTCAGCCAACCCAGCAATTGCAGACTGGCAGCGTCGTATTGGCCCATAGCGATATCATCGCCGACCCCGATGGAGTCGTGCGGCGCATCCAAACCCATTATGAGCAAACGACGCTTTATCCGGCGATTGCGCTTGCCAGTGCCCAAGCGTGGTGGCATCTGCCAGCTGGATTAACGATCGAGCCAACCACCACCACGCTTGCCAATGGAGTGGCTATTCCGGTTAATAACACCAGTTTTATGTTAAATTATGCTGGTGCAAGCCAAACCTATCCCCGGGTTAGCTTGTTAGCCGTGCTCAACGGCGAGGTTGATCCAGCGCTATTCAATGATAAAATCGTGCTGATTGGCTCGACCGCTGCTGCCCTTGGCGACCGTTACACCACGCCCACCAGCCCATTAATGGATGGAGTTGAGATTCATGCCAACGCGATTGGCACAATTCTGAATGCCAATGCTTTACGCGAGCAAAGCCCCGCCAGTCGGCACAGCATTCTGATTGGCTTGGTGGTGGCGCTCACATTAATAGCCATGATTCGGCGACCATGGCTATTGTTTAGCGCCATGGTCATCGGAGCCAGTGTAATGGTGATTAGTGCGGTAAGTGGGCTGGAACAGCAATTCTTACGGATCGATCTCGCCAGTCCATTGTTGGCAATTGGCCTAACCGGCTTGGCCATGCTCTTGGTGCAAAACAACCTTCAACGCCAAGATCACACCCAAGTGCTCGAACTGTTTGCCAAACGCACCCCGCCCAGCGTGCTCAGCGAATTGTTGAAAGCTGCCGAACGTGGTCAATTGAAACTTGGTGGCGAGCGCCGCGAGGTTAGCGTGGTTTTTATGGATATGCGTGGCTTCACCACATTATCGGAGCGCTTGCCGCCTGAAGCTATGATGCAGATTACCAATACCTACCTTGATCTGATTGCCAAGGCATTAATTCAGCATGGCGGCACGCTCAACCAATATGCAGGCGATCAAGCGATGGCGATTTTCAATGCGCCTGTAGCTCAGCCCGACCATGCCCAACGGGCAATTCGTGGCGCAATGGCAGCTTTAACGGCAATTGTGGCCTTTAATCGTTCAGCAGCTGCCCAAGCCTTACCGGCCCAAGCATCATTCGGCGCAGGCATCAACACCGGCATTGGAGTGGTTGGCAATGTTGGAGCCCAAGAGCGCTACGACTATAGCGTGATTGGCGATGTAACCAATGTGGCGGCGCGTTTATGTGGGTCAGCTCCGGCCAACACAATTTATCTTGGCCCTGATACGCTCGCCGAAGAATTGGGTGATCTGCAAAGCAGCATTCAGCCAATTGGCCCATTGCTGCTCAAGGGCAAGGAAACGCCACTCGATATTGCCGCAATTGTAGTAGCTGAGTAAGGGTGCATGCAAGCATTTAACCGCTTATTGATCACAATCATTGCCCTAGCCTTGGCAGTTTTGGCGATTACGATTGCGCTCTTGCCGTTGCAAAGCTTTGATCTCGCCTTGCGTTCGCTCCAATATGTGCGTGCTCAAGCGTTAATTTATAGTACAACTACGCGGGTTGTCGCTGGCATTGGAGGTTTGCTCTTTATCCTATTGGCCCTAGCTCAGATGTTTATCCGCCAAAGCCACTATGTGCCAGTACGCAATACTGGCTCTGGCTATGCCCAACTGGATCTGCAAACCGTCCAGCGTGCAGTTGATCAAGCACTTGGCCAAGCGCTTGATGTGCGCAGCGGCAAGGCTCAAGTTCAGGGTTATAGCGAGGGCGTGGCAATTTACACCGAGCTCGAGCTGCATCCAACCGCGCATCTCAACGACACCTTGGCTGATTTACACCAACGGATTCGTGAAGAAGTTGAAGAGCGCTTGGGAGTGGCAATTTTGACCCTCAAAAGCAAGGTCAAAACCAAGCCCTATCCCAATGCGCCTCATAATCAGCAAGGCGAGGCTGCGCTAGGCGATCTCGACCCACGCCAACCAGCCTGGGATGTGCGCGAACTACGCCGCCGCTTAGAACGGGGCATTTTGAACCAGCCCAATGTCGTTGATCTCGAAGTCGTACTCGGCTATCACCCTGATGGCGCAAGTGTGTTTGTGCAATTATTTCTCGAACACACTGCGCCAGTCCCAAGCACTATAGCCACAGTCGAGCGCTTAATTCACACAATTGTGGCAGATGACTTTCGCCTGAGTGTCTACGATTTACGGGTGACTAGTCAAACAATTGACTAACTAGCTAGGCATAGTAGCTTTAGTAGGAATTTAGTCCTATAATTACGCCCCAAGTTGCCTCTCGTGGGGGATGGCAAAAGGACTATTGATTGCATACAATACGCTAGACGTATTGCGGCCTTTAGCAAGCAGCATTTCTGGTATTTTCCAAAGATTGTTAACCATCCGTTCTTTTCACCCGCCAAGGAGTTTTTATGGCTCGGCAGCATGTTCGCTATCAACGCCTCGCACTACTCAGCCTTATGGCTTTGCTGGTAGTGTTTGTCACACCAACCAAAGCCGTCGAAATTCCGCCAGCGGGCGCATCGGTCTATTTGCAAACCAATGGGCCAACTAATACGCTCAATAATGGTGATTGGTATACGAATAATACTGCTGGCGCAGGCAATGGTTCGCATTATTTCACCGTCGAAATTCCGTGTAGCATTAACGGCATGGGCGGTTGGCCAAGCACAGAGCCTGTCCATATCGATATTTTCAGCCCTGAAATGAATAGCAATACAACACTCAGTGATGAAATACGTGGCGGAGTCTACGATAATACCCAATTTGAGTTTTATGCTGCTGGAACTGTGATTGGGCCAAGCCCTGCCACACCTGCGCCTGGAGCTGCTGGTAGTTTACATCAGCAAACCTTTGTGCCCGCCGCAACTACGCCAGCATGGGTACGCTTATATACAATTGCCGCCCCGGTAGCCTGTGGTAAATATGTGTTGCGCTCGTCTACGTCGGGCAACGATGAAAATGGTTGGCGCTTGCGAGTTGGTCGCGATAACGATACCAACCCGAATAATGCCCCACCAGCCAACACCGACAACTTTGATGGTGCGGCTGGGACGGGTGATGAAATCACGATCGGTATGCGCCAAGCCTCCTTCCAACACGACGCAGGGAATCCTGATACCGTGGGAACCTGTTTAACCTTGTATGAGTATGTCACGCCTGGCCAGCCAACGCTGAGTTTCAACAATTTTGATATCGATAATGTGCGTCGAGTCCGTTACTATGCCCCAGGCGATGCTAGTTACACACCAATGGGCAATAGCGGCGGGATTGTTGGCAGTCTGAGCAACGACCAAATTTGGAATGGCACAGGCGCAACCTTGGCCACCCGGGTTGGCGATACAATTAATAATCCAACCGCAGGCTGGTGGCGGATCGTAACCTGTACTAGCGACCACAACCAGTTTATTCAAGAAGGCCAAACTGGCGTACAAGCCTATTATCAGCAACCACCAACTCCAGCAATGCAGTTGCATAAAACCGATGGAGTTACCTTGGTGCTGCCTGGCGATACGCTCAACTACACCATCACGTTTACCAATACGTCAAACAATACTGCAACGCCGGGCACGGCAACCAACGTAACCTTAACCGACAACTTGCCACCTGACACAACCTTTGTCAGTTGTACAATTAATGCGCCATTTCAGTGGCACATGTAGCCATACTGGCGGGGTGGTGACCTTCAACCTCACCCAAATGGTGCGTCCAGGCGAAGTTGGCACACTCAATGTTCAAGTGACGGTCAATGACCCAATCACCACGGTTCCAGTGGTCAATAATGTTACCTTGAATTTCAACGATAGCCTGAATAATGTCTTCCAACCATTGACTGCCAGCGATAGCGATTTGGTCAATCCAACCGCCGTAACCGTGGTTGGCTTCACTGCTCTAGTACGGGTCGATGCAATTCAAGTGCGCTGGAGCACCAGTAGCGAAGTTGAAACCCAAGGTTTCCACATTTATCGCAGCACCAGCGATGATGCAGCCACCGCCGTGCAAGTGACCAATAGTTTGATCCCAGCGCTCGGTGCTCATAGCAGTTATCAATGGCTCGATACCAATGTTGAGCCAAATGTGCACTATTACTATTGGCTGGTTGAAGTCGATGCCAATAATAACTTGAGCATGGTCGGTCCAACCGAGGCTCAAATCGAACGTTACACTATTTTCACGCCGTTCGTACTGCGCTAAAGTGCCAAAGGCGATGGCTTATAAGTTTACGGCAGTAGCACTCTGTTTGGGGTAACTCAATCACACCAACAATCCACACCATGAATATTTGAGGGTGCAGGGGCATGACCCCCCCCTGCGTCTCCCTCCAGCGGAGGGAGGAGAAACTCAAATCGATAGCTATTATCCTGAAACCTATACGCAAAACAAGGCCGCGTCATTTGATGCGGCCTTGGATTTTATGTCACATTACCAACCGCTATTGCCACTGCCACGGGTAATGGTAAATTGGTTGGCGGGCGCTTGATTATTCAAACCGCCATTGGCTGGATTGCTGATCACCACATTGCTAAACTTCGCATTGCCCCGCGCATTGGCATTTAGCAACAAGCCATAGGTTCCCGCATTATTAATCCGAATATTGCTGAATGTGGCATTTTGCAGGGTCGCCGAAGTAATGCCAGCATCAGAGCCTTGCAGGTGAATTCCCGCAAAGGTTGGGCTTTCGATCAAGATGTCGTTGACAGTCAAGCCAGCAATTGGCCCGCGATCGGTGTGCACCTTCAACGCACCATGCTGTTGGTTCCACATTGGCCCGCCAGCCCGAATTAATGAGTTGCGCTGCACGCTGATAAAGCCACCAAACGGATGCGAATCGAATTGCTGGGCAATCAACACACCAGGATAGGTGACGACATCGGCACAAATATTATCCTCAACTCGCATATTTTGGCCACCATAAATTGCAAAACAATTAGCGCGCCACGGCAATTGTACCGTGTTGAAGCGGAATGTATTGGCAATATTGACCGGGCCATGAGCCGCTGGTGACCACGAGGCCAATGAATCGTCGCCAGTGCTGCGGAAGTGGCTATTTTCCACCACCGAGTTGCTTGAGCCGTTGCACAAGTTCACCCCGTCAGCAAACAGGTTTCGAAAACGGCTGTCCGTAATCACTAAGCCATTGGTTGGCGCTGCTTGATTATCTGAGCCAACCCACCAGCCAACTTTGGTATGCTCAACCCAGACGTTTTCTACCCGCGAGCCTGAGCCAGCACTGCCATTGAAGGCGTTTTCAGCTGCGCCGTCGTTGCGAGTTACCGCCTCGCCAGTAATTGCAAAATTGTAAAAACGACAATTGTTGCCAATACAATGGAAGCGTGCCCACGGCCCACGCAGCACCGAATACCACATGCCAGAACCGCGCACGGTCACATCAGAAATCGTAATTCCTGCGTCGCTTTGAATTTGTGAGCGTAAATCAAACGTGCCAGCCGGAATCCACACGCCTTTAGCTTGCGCCCGAGCAGTATTGATACAATTTTGCAACGCTTGACCGTCGTCGCCGCCACCATTAGCGGTCGCGCCACAATCGGCGGTCAACGAAAGGAAATTAGCGGGCTGCGCTTGCGCCGCGCCAACTTGCTCCAAATCAACGAGGTCAATCACATAAAAGGCAGCTTGATCATCGCCATCTTTTTGCAATTTAATCGTTGCACCTTGGGGAATATTGCCAACCAAAGCGCGAGCTTCATCGAAAAAGTTGTGTGCGCCGCCAGCACTTGGATTATTCAAGCTGCTGGTTTCGCCGCCATACACCCACGCATAGCGCGAGGTCAATGGCAATTTCTGACGAAACATGCCATTCACATACAAACTCAGGCTGGCATCAAGCCCGCCGCCATTAGCTGCATCGGGAATCGAGTAGCGCACCACGATTGAATTGGCTGTGGCGGTGCTGGTAAATTGCACATATTCGCCAGTGCTATTTAATTCGACGCTGCGGCGGCCCGATGATTCGGTCGCCAGATTGCCGAAGGTGCGGCTTGGCCCCAAAATTGTGCCATTAGTCACCATCGTTTCCGTTTCATGTTCGATCCATGGCACGCTTGCGCCACGGTTAGCTGGCGGCTGCGGAGTTGCGGTTGGACTAACAGGAGTTGCCGTTGGCGCAATTGGCGTACTAGTTGGTGGCGCAGGTGTGCGGGTTGGCGCAATTGGCGTTGCGGTTGGAGTGCCTGTGCCAACGGTTTCAATCCACCACTGAGCGCTTTGCCAAGCGGGATAAATGCTGCCATGCTGGGCATAACCCAATTGATTTTCAACGTGAATATATTCCCAGTTATGCCACGAACTGCGAATGTAGCTTGCGCCATCGGGAGCCGCCTCGACCAGCCAACGGGCACTCTCCCAAGCATCAGCAATCGCAACGCTCTCGACGGCTTCAAGCTGATGTTCAATCGTCATATAGTGGCCAGTCGCCCGATTTTTAATCCGTTTGACTCCTTGGTAATCCTCAATCACCCAATGCGAACTTTGATCGCTGACATTGGGCGAGCCATAGCGCACTTGGCTATTAGCTTCGTACAGATAAGTATTTTGCCAACGATTTTTGATCCGTACATAGGTCACTGCCGAAGCCGAGCCAACCGCCAAATTGGCGGCAATAATCGCAATGAGCAGTAAAAAACTGCCCAAAAATTGCTTGCGTCGCTGCAACATAGCCACACTCCTTAATTCAAAAATAGCTCGCTAGCCTAGCCTAAAGCCAGTATAACGAGCTAAATGATCAAGAATGTTCGGTTATAGTCGCATTATAGTTAAATTTTTTAATTCTTCTCCGTTGACCAAAATCACACTTGGCTCGACATCGGGCAAGCTGGGCGGAGCAATCGGCAGCGTCCAATAGAAGCGCGAGCCTTTGCCAACCGTGCTATCAGCCCACATGCGGCCACCATGAGCCTCAATAATCGATTTGGTCAGATATAAGCCCAAGCCAGCGCCTTGGGTTTCGCGCGCCAAGCGATTATCGACCCGATAGAATGGGGCAAACAGTTTGGGTAATTCTTCTTGGTCAATGCCAATGCCTTCATCGGTAATATAGCTCAGCACATGGCCATTTTCCGGCCAGCCGCCCAAGCGAATCACGCCGCCTTCAGGCGAATATTTGATTGCATTCGAGATCAAATTTGAAAGCACCATGCGAATCCGCTCTTGATCGGCATAGACATGCGGCAGTTTTGGCTCAAAGCGCAGTTGAAACTCAAAGCGCTGATCAACTGTTGCAGCAAACGCCGCCACCACATCAGCTGCCAATTCACTCAGATCAAACGGCGCAGGGTGTAAGCGCAAACCACCAGCCTGCATGCGCGAAACTTCCAGCAAATCGCCAATTAAGCGTGCTAAACGATCAGCTTCTTCTTCGATGCCAGTTAACATTTCGGTTTTGGTGGCTTTGCTGAGCTTAACATCGGTACGGCTGAGCGTGCTGGCATAGCCTTTGATAATCGCGACTGGGGTTTTCAACTCGTGCGACATCACCGAAATAAAGGTTGATTGCTGCTGTTCATCGCGTTTTTGCTTAGTAATATCGCGAATATTGGCAATTGCGCCGCCAAAACGGCCAGTCGGTTCGCGCACCACGCTATACGAGGAGCCGACATAAATCTCATGACCATCACGATGGGTCACCCAACCTTCAACTGAAGGATGATCATTATCGGGGAAGAGTTGCAACGGGCAGGCGGTCAAGCAAATATTGACCCCTTGTTGATTGTGAATTGCCAAGACCTCGGCACATGGCCGACCCAAGGCTTCCTCACGCGACCAACCTGTGAGCCGCTCCATGGCAGCGTTGAAACGGGTAATCCGCCAGCGGGTGTCGAGCATCATCATGCCATCGGCACTGGATTCGATAATTGCATCGAGCCGACCACGCTCAGCAATTGCTTCGGCATACAATTGCGCATTGTTAACCGCAATCGCCGCAAAATCGACAAACGCACTGAGTAATTGGCGATCATCGGCAGTAAAACCGACGTTGAGTGCTGCCCGCAACACCAACATCATGCCCAATTGCTGATCGCCAGCAACCATCGGCAAGGCCACAACTTGGCGCAATGGCACATTCAAGGCGGTAGCTAGCTTGCTCAGTTCATTCGACATATGAATTGATTGTGGTCCTTCGCTTTCCAAAACATGCAAAATCTCATCGAAGGCCGACCACAAACTGGGCGTAAGGCCATATGCCGCCCGAACTTCGAGCCGCTGATTCGGATTGAACAAGGCGATTAGGCCATAGTTTCCCGCCAACAACTCCACGGCTTGGGCAATCACCAGATTGAGCAACGGCTCAGCATCAAGCTGGGCAGCCATTGCCCGCATCAAACGCAAGAGATAATCGCGTTGGCGTAATCGCAGATCCTGAGGCTCTAACATGGCTCTAACGCTCCATAGACGTTGTTCTAACACTGCCACAGTATTATACAAACAGTTACGAAATTGATTGATGCAGACGAAATCGACATCAAAAACAAAAGCTGTATTGCAAGGAGAATACCACAATGGCAACTATCAATCGTTGGTCACCAGTCGAAGAAGCATTGAGCTTGCGCGATGCAATGAGCCGTTTGTTTGAAGACAGCTTTGTCGCCCCATCAGCTGCAACACGCACTGGCTTGAGCGTTGAGATGAATGTTTTGGAAAATGCCAATAGCTATATCATTGAAGCTGCCGTGCCTGGGCTCAAAGCTGAAGATCTTGATATTACATTGCAAGAAAATGTATTGACTATCAGTGGCGAAGTGCGCAGCCAAAAATTAAGCGAAGGCACGACTGCCCATCGCACCGAACGCCGCTATGGCCGTTTCAGCCGCTCAATCACCTTGCCAATGCTGGTCAAGGGCGATCACATCAACGCAAACTTGGAGCATGGCATTTTACGACTCGACGTGCCTAAAGCCGAAGAAGTTAAGCCACGCAAAATTAGCGTGCAAGTTGGCGGTGCCAAAGAGCTTCGAAGTCAACAAATAACTGCTAAGCAATCAAAAGCCCTGTGCGAATAATTCGCACAGGGCTTTTTTGGTTTATTTGGAAGCCCAAGGTAGATAGATATGGTGCGTTGCGCCAGTTGGAACGGTTGCGGTTGGCGTTTCACTTGGCGTAATCGTAATCGTGCCCGCCGTAACCGTCGTGGTTGGTGTATGGGTTTCGGTAACGGTTGGAACAGCCGTGGTTGGCTGCGTCGTTGGCGTATTGGTTGCCGTCACCGTAATCGTCGGAGTCGGCGTGTTGGTCGCTGGCTCAGTTGTTGCCGGATCAGGCGTGGTGCTTGGCGTATTGGTTGCCGTTGGCACAACTTCGGTCGCCGTTGGGGTATTGCTTGGCGTAGCCGTATCGGTTGCCGTTGGCACAACCTCGGTCGCCGTTGGCGTATTGGTAGCGGTATTCGTCGGCGTGTTACTTGGGGTGTTGGTAGCGGTATTTGTCGGCGTATTGCTTGGCGTGTTGGTCACGGTTGGATTGCCCACAGTTGGGGTTGGGGTTAATTGGCCGCTACTGGGCACAAAATTAACATCAGTTGTCAGATAAACCTGATCAACCCGAAAACCATCTTCACGCATCCACAGATTGAGCGTATGCACGCCAGCACTCGGCACATTGATCGTTGAAACTACCCCATCAGTTGTATCGCGGAACCAACGCCACGCGCTGAAAATTGGCAACGACATCTTATCCGAGCTGCTTGATTGCTGGCCATTTAAGCCAACGTGCACCGAATTATCGCCGCCGCTATCGGCCCAAGCCCGCAGCCAAACATAGTAGGTGCCAGGCGTAGTGAACTTGATCCGATAATCCAATTGGGGAGCGCGGGTTGTATAGTTGGTATCCGAAAGTGTGCCGGTATTTGGCAGCACCGCAAAATAGTTATTGCCGTTGAAGCCAGGCCGATCAACATCATTGCGCGCTTGCCATGCCCACTGACCACGGGCAGTATTGCCATGAACTTGCTCAGTATCAAAGCTCACTTGGCCATTAGTTTCGAGGTGGGCGTTTTCGTCGGCGGCAATGCCTGGGTTATAAATTTCGGTGGTATTGGCTTGGCTAAAGCCTGAGATCGTGCCACCCCCAGCGATATAAATCCGTCCGCCGTTAATCACTGGGAAGATGCCATGGCGTGCGGTTGGCATTGGCGTGCCAAGCCGCCAGCGATTGAGAATCGGATTATAAATGTCAACTCGATCATAGACATTGCCAGTCACCGCACCAGCGCCATCGAGCGTTTCGCCGCCAAAAATATAGAACTCGCCATCATAATAGACAGCTTTGCCCATACCGCCACGGGCTTGTGGCAATGGCGCAATCATTGCATCGGTCATGCTTGAGCGCCATGAGTTGGTCGCAGGATCGTAAATCTGCACCGTATCAAAGCCGTTGGCGACATTATTGCCATCGCCACTGCCCGGCCCACGCCCACCAAAGACATACAATTTGCTGCCATCGGTCGCCGAAGCCGAGTGATTACGGCCACGCGGCATTGGCGCAACTTCAGTCCAGGTGTTGGCAACTGGGTCATAGCGGGCCACCCGCGTGGTTGTGCTGCCATTAACAATCCCGCCAGCAACATAGGCAAAGCCATTGATCACCGCTGAGGAGCTAGCCCCAGCAGCAAAAGGCATATCAGCACCCATGGCCCATGTGTTATTGGCTGGATCAAAAATTTGAACTTTGCCATCGCTATTGTTATCGAGGCCACCAAACAAATAGAACTTGCCGTTGATGACTTCAGCAGCGTGATGATTGCCACGCAAGGCGCGTTGGGCCAATGTGGTAGTTGCGCTGTAGGTGCCAGTCGTCAGGTTGTAGCGCAAAGTTGCGGCGTTGCCTTGGCCAACCACATACATTTTATTGCCGATAATGCCAGTTGCAACCTCACCCAGCGGCACTGGCATATTGGCGTTGGTTTCCCATGAATCAGGCAATGTGCCAATCCATGTGGTATCAGTTTGGCCATAGCCACCGCCAGTAGTCACCACAAGTTTGTTATTCCAAACATCGGCAACTGGGGTTTTACGATAGGCTGGCAATGAAACCAATTTCATCCAAACATCGCTTTTGGGGTCATACATCAAGACATCGGCAGAAGCCAGGCCGCTGGTACCACCGTTGATCGAGCCACCGATCACCAATAAGCGCCCACGGTAACCAAAGGTTGACGATGAGGTGTGGCCTTTGGCAATTGGCATATCGGCAACCCGCGTCCAGGTATTGGTTTCGGGATCATAGCGATCAACTTCGGCCTGATTGGCTGATTCTTCGGCTTTGCCATGCTGGCCGCCAACGGCGTAGATTTTGCCATCGACCACGCCTGCAGCTGTGTGATTGCGCGGGTTTGGCATTGGGGCGCGCGCAACCCACGTTGGGTTGGCGAGGCTCAAATCGAGCATGTAATGGTCGCCAAAATCAGTATCATCAAACACCCCAGCAGTGCGAACTGCGCCGCCGAAGAAATAAATTTTACGATTAACGATCGAAGCACCAGCGCCGCCACGGGCAATTGGCAAATCGATTCCCCGCGTCCATGTATTGGTAAGCGTATTCAACTTCCAAACATGGTTGGTGCTACCGCCAGGATTATTGCCCAAATAGCCGCCAAGCACATAAATATTGGTGCCATCGGCAACGACTGGGGCATGGCTAATCGCTTCGGGAATGTTGGCGATGCGTTGCCACGAATTATTGGCCAAATCATACACATCAACCAAACTTGTGGCATCGATTTGGGTACAGCAGCTAATAAAACCGCCGATTACATACAACTTGCCATTAACGAAGACCCCTTGTGATTCAAAACGTGGTTGCGGCACCGTTGCCCCATTCTGCCAACTGAACATCGTAGTTGTGGCACTGGTGGCAACAGCCTGTGGTTGGGCAGTTTGGGCCTTGGCCGCTGGCTGCACCAACAACCCTGTGATAATCAAGGTTAGCAGAAGCAAGCCGCTGAGGCAGCGGGCTAGCAAATCCCTTGAATGTGCGAAAAAGACCATAACAACAAATCCTCCGCGAAGTTTAACAACGACAATCGCTAGTAAAATAAAAAAAGGACACACGGGCTAAACACAATAAAGCTCAGGCAAGATCGCCCGTGATCTTGCCTGATCATCTCATGGCAGCGATAATACCACGCTTTGGCGCTGATCCCCATAGTACTTTGGGCGTGGTTCGCTATGACGTTGGCCGTTAATCTGCAAAAACAAGGGTTAATTATGGGGGATATTCAAGCCAAAAGTGTCAAGAATTAAGTTGGGCGCGTGGGCTAAAATAGCGCGTTAGATTGATTACAATATGGCGAATGCCCCAAAAGTCCTAGGTATTACTATTTACAAATTCCTCTAGACACCCTGTCTATCCTATGCTAAGATGAGCCACCACAATTCGTCAAAGCACAACGTTGGGTCTGTACCATGAAGAGGAGCGCTCCATCGGCAATCCAAAGGAGCAATGGCATGCAATTTGATCGAGCGGGTAAACGTGCCAGCAAACTGATCAATGATTATCAACTCACCGACGAGGAGATACACCAAATTATCGCCTCGGCGCGGATCAACCTTGCCACCTTCGACCCTGACTACAAAACCAACGTCACGCAACTTGCTCACGAGTTGAGCAAAAGTCGGCCAACCATTTATGGCTGGGCGGATCGTGCGATAGTTGCCACAATTGATTCGCTGCGGAATATCCGAACGGGGCGACCGCCGAAAGAAGCCCGCAGCCGCTTAAAACGGCTTCGTGCGCGACCAACGGCACGATTACGGCGACGATCCTCGGATTCTTCATTCTCGTAGTTCGAAGGAGAGCACACCTCCATGAGCAAGACACTGCGTGATGTGCTAAACCAATTTCGCACACTGGAAAACGTAGAACTCGCTGCGGTTGCCGGAACCGATGGCCTGTTAATTGAAAGTTCAGCCCGTTCTGGGGTTGATGTTGACGCGATCTGCGCGGTAGCATCGAATGGCTTGGCCATGGCTGAAGCGCTCGGTCGGGAAATCAACAAAGGTGGCTCGGTGCAAACTGTGCTCGAATACGATCAAGGCTTGATCCTACTCGAACCAGTCAGCAGCGATGCTATGCTGGTGGTGCTAACCAGTTCACGCGAACTGTTAGGCAAGTTACGCTATATGGCCCAAGCACACCGTGCCAACTTAGATGCAGCGCTCGCCGCGATCTAAGCAGCCAACACGCTATTTTTGGCAAAATCGTCAAGAAAGCATGTTATATTGAAACGTCCTGTGCTATAATGAGCCGTAATCGCTCGTCTTTGCTTGGAAAATACTTCGCACTCCAGACCATGGATAGGTGGCACGTATGGATCCACAACTAGCAAGTTTAATTGTTCCGCCAGAGGAAGTCGCCCATATTGACGAATGTTTAGCGCGCCTTGTGGAAGACACTGGCGGTAACTATGCGTTGCTGCTCGACAAAAGTGGCCAGGTAATTGCCGCTTCGGGTGATGGCAATCGCCAAGATACCACGGCCTTGGGCGCGTTGATCGCCGGATCGTTCGCCTCATCTCAACAGATCGCGAAACTGTTGCGTGAAAAGGATTTCCGCATGCTCTTACAACAAGGCGTGCGCGAGAATCTCTTTATCGCCTTGATCGATGACCAATGGATTCTGACCATTATTTTCAATAAGGGTACCCACATTGGGCTGGTGAAGGTCTTGACCAAAAAGGCGACCGAAGAACTCGCCTCCGTCTTGGAGCGCGTGCGGAAGCAACACAAATCGCGAGATGAAGTGTTGGGGAGCAATTTCCGTACTTCCATGGAAGATACGATTGATTTGCTTTTCCGCGACTAGCTCGGTTTGCCTCAGCTAGTCGGTTGCTGTCTGAGGTTTTTTAGCATACGCTTCAGACTATGTTTTGAGAGGACCTATGGCGATTATCAACGTAGGGGTTCGCGAAATTCACTGTAAAATTGTCTATTATGGCCCTGGTATGTGTGGCAAAACGACCAATTTGCAGTATATTCACAGCCAAGTACCCCGCGAAGCAAAAGGCGATCTATTGTCGATTGCAACCGAGACCGAACGCACGCTCTTTTTTGATTTTCTACCGCTAGACCTCGGCAAGGTGCGCGGTTTTTCAACCCGTTTCCATTTGTACACGGTTCCTGGCCAAATTTTGTACGAACGCACCCGCGTCGCCGTGCTGAATGGGGCCGATGGGGTGGTTTTCGTCGCCGACTCACAACGCGATAAGCTCCAAGAAGATATCAAGAGCTTGCAAGAGTTGGCCCGTAACATCACTCGCCAAAACAAAAAGTTCAGCGAATTTCCCATCGTGTTGCAATATAATAAACGTGATATGCCCGGCGCTTTGCCAACCCCAGTCATGGATAAATATTTAAATCCATTGGGCTGGCAACGCTATGAAGCTGTCGCAACAACTGGCGTAGGGGTTTTTGATACCCTCAAAGCCATTAGTAAACTCGTTATTAGCAAACTCTAAACCATGTTTCAACTGGCAGCTTCGTCTGCCAGTTATTGTCCGTAGGGTCACCGTATGGCACTTGAAGGTAATTTGCGAGATCTAAGTATCTCCGACCTGATTCAACTCGTTGATTTGAGTAAAAAAACAGGCGCAACTCATATTCAGGCGCTTCAAGGCGATGAAACGGTTGAGGGCTACCTGTATTTTCGTGATGGCCGGATTACTGGTGCAACGCTTGGCAATTTGGAGCCGCTCGAAGCAGCCCTGACGTTCTTTACCTTCCACGAAGGTCAGTTCCGCTTTTATGAGCAAACCCCACCACCGCCAACAATTACTTCATCCAACGAAATGATCATTATGGAAGGCATCGATCGCCAAGATCGCTGGGCGGAAATTCAGCAGTTTGTGCCCAATACCAATATCGTGCTGCGCTTGGTGCAAAATCCCGATACCGGCTCGCGCGATATTAATCTTGCTGCCGATGAATGGCGCGTGCTCACAATGATCAATGGCAAAAATAGTGTTGCCTTGATTGCTGAACGCACTGGTTTAGGCTGGTTTCGCTCCTGCGAAATTGTGGTCAATTTGTTGCGCAATGGCTTGATCGAAAAAAAAGAGGTGAACCTCGCTGAGTCGTTGTTTCCTCAATTCGAGGAGATGGCCCGTGGAGCTTTAGGCAATTCGGCCAGTGTTTTGCTTTCTGAGGCCTATCGGCGCGTTGGTATCGAACCAACTGCCAATAACGCCACGAACGAGCAGGTTAATGCCGCAATCTCCGCGTTCGAGGAGTCAATTCGCTTGTTGGTTGGCCGTCCCAACGCGAGCCAATTGGCCGATAAATTGCGCGAACGAGCTGTTCGCATCCTTGGTAGTCGCTAGACAAGCACACTTTTCCAAGCATCAACGCCCCGCAATTGCGGGGCGTTAGCTATTTTAGGCGCTCAAACTAGCCAGCCAATCGCTCAGTGGCGGGGTTAGTTGGCCATCCTCAAGCAAGAAGGCATCGTGGCCTTTGGTGCTGTGAAAAGGATAATGCACCACTGTTCGGCCTGCTGCTTGGGCCGCTTGGCTAATAATTTCACCATCGCGCTCAGGGTAGAGCCAATCGCTGCTCCATGTCGCCACAAAAAATCGAGCTTGGGTATGGGCAAAAGCGGTCGCTAAGCCATCAGGTCGTTGGCTCAAATCAAAATAATCCATCGCCCGCGAAATCACCAAATAGCTGTTGGCATCAAAGCGTTGCACAAATGCCCGCCCTTGATACTCGAGATAGCTCTCAATCGCAAATTCAGGCTGATGACTCCATTGGGGCGCTTGGCTCTGTTGCCAACGGCGATCAAATTTTTCTTCCAAGGCTTCAGCACTAAGATAGCTAATATGGCCGATCCGACGTGCGGTTGCTAAGCCGTTGACTGGGCCAGCAGTGCCGTAGTAATCGCCGCCACGCCAATCGGGATCGCTGACAATTGCTTGACGACCAGCAGCACTCAAGGCCATTGCCATCGCCGATGAACGCGCCGTGGTTGCCAAGGCAATTACCCCACGCACTCGATCGCCCCAACTCGCCGCCCATTCGAGCGCTTGCATGCCACCGAGCGAGCCACCAGCAACCGCCAGCAACCGTTCAATGCCCAAGGCATCAAGCAAACGTACTTGAGCAGTCACCATATCGCCAATCGTCAAGACTGGAAAACGGCTGCCCCAGTGGGTGCACGTCTGTGGGTGCAATGATGATGGCCCAGTTGAGCCACCACAACCACCCAAAATATTCGAGCAAATGACAAAATAGCGCTCGGTATCAAAGGCCCGGCCTGGGCCAATGAATGGCTCGCACCAGCCAGGCTTGCTATCGTGAACACTGTAACGGCCAGCGGCATGGGCATCGCCCGAAAGCGCATGGCATAGCAAAATCACATTTGAACGATCGGCATTCAGTTTGCCATAGGTTTCGTAGCTCAGTTGCCACGGCGCAGGAATCAAAACGCCGCTCGCAGTGCGAAACGGCTCAGTGAAGATTTGCACTTGGGGCGTTACAAAACCAACCGACCGTCCCCAAGCTGGTTGGGTAACGGTCGGTACATCGCCCAAGGTGACGGTATCGGTCATAGCCGCGTACCTCCTTGGCGCAAGCGGGCGGTTTGTTCGTGATAGTACCCGATGATCGCATCGACCATGCTTGAACCGCACTCAATTGCATCCGCTGGTAAATCGCGGACAGCAGCACCCAAATCAGCACAGCTAGCAGCCAATTCGGCCAGCATTCCACTAACATCGGCCATGGTGCTGGATGCAGGGGGCATTGCTCCAGCTCGCTGTGGCACGGCGCGGAGTTGTGCCACAGCCCAGCGATTGTGGGCTACCAATTGTTCAACTAACGGGGCTGGATTTGCCGCTTTGGCTTGGGCAAGCACTGTCGTAACAAACTCGCCATGAGCCGAGCGTAAAGGTTTGAGTAAATCATGATTATGCGACATCGGGAACTCCTTGGTCTGTGGATGCTCAACAGCAAGTAAGCATCCACCCGTACATATTTCGTTTAGGGTCGCAACTCCCTGGCATGCAGCAGTTCAACACACTCTCACTGCTGGCACATCTCAGTAATAGTTCATCAGGTTGCCAAACATTTGTAACCAATGGAATGAACTACTACAGCTAGCGATTAAGCAAGGGCTTGTTCCAAATCGGCGAGAATATCGTCGATGGCTTCGGTACCGACTGACAAGCGCACGTAATCTTCGGTCACACCTGTTGCCAAGCGTTCTTCGTTGGTCAATTGTTGGTGAGTGGTGGTAGCTGGGTGAATCGCCAACGATTTGGAATCGCCGATGTTGGCCAAGTGTGAGAACAATTGCAACTTGTCGATAAAGCTGCGACCAGCGGCCAAACCACCTTTAAGTCCGAAGCCAACCAAGGCACCAGGCCCCTTGGGCAGATACTTTTTGGCCAATTCATACGATGGGTGGCCGGGCAAACCTGGGTAGTTGACCCATTCCACACTCTTATGTTCAGTTAAGAACTTGGCAACAGCCGCAGCATTTTGCACGTGGCGTTCCAAGCGGAGGTGGAGGGTTTCCAAGCCTTGCAACAGCAAGAACGAGTTGAATGGGCTGAGACATGCCCCAAAGTCGCGCAGCAATTGTACCCG
The DNA here is from genome assembly GCA_963767035.1 of uncultured Chloroflexia bacterium. Taxonomy (GTDB): domain Bacteria; phylum Chloroflexota; class Chloroflexia; order Chloroflexales; family Herpetosiphonaceae; genus Herpetosiphon. Next base: position 1,863,063 of record CAVYBW010000001.1, read on the forward strand.
GGCTTTGAGGATGAAGGCTGGTGCGCCCAAATCGGCAAAGCGCAAGCCATGATATGATTGATCAGGCGTGGTGTATTGGGTAAAGCGCCCGCTAGCAGCCCAATCGAACTTGCCAGCATCAACAATCACCCCACCAATCGTCGTGCCGTGGCCACCAATGAATTTGGTTGCCGAGTGCACCACGATGTCTGCGCCGTGCTCGATTGGCCGCAATAAGAATGGGGTTGCAGCAGTGTTATCAACAATCAATGGCACGCCAACTTCATGGGCAATTTGGGCAATCTTTTCGAAATCAGGAATTTGCAACTTGGGATTGCCAATGCTTTCCAAGTAGAAGGCTTTGGTGCGTTCGTCAACCGCTGCCCGGAAGTTTTCTGGGTCGCTGGCATCGACGAAGCGGGTTTGCACGCCCCAACGTGGCAAGGTGTGGTGCAACAAGTTGTAGGTGCCACCATATAAGTTGGTTGCTGAAACAATGTTATCGCCAGCTTCAGCCACATTCAAAATAGCGAAGGTTTCGGCTGCCTGGCCCGAAGCAACCGCCAAAGCGCCAATCCCACCTTCGAGCAAAGCAATCCGTTGCTCAAACACATCGTTGGTTGGGTTAATGATCCGGCTATAAATGTTGCCAGGCTCGGCTAACGAAAACAGCGCCGCAGCATGGTCGGTATCCCGAAAGGCATACGAGGTAGTTTGGTAAATTGGTACAGCCCGCGAACCAGTGGTTGGATCTGGTTTTTGACCACCGTGGAGCGCCAAGGTTTCGAATCGGGTGAATTGTACTTCGTCTGCCATGATCAGGACTCCTTAGTATTAATCTTCAATGCTACGGTTGTTCCGATTCGCGTCATTGCGACCCCAGGCGACACCGCCTATGAACAAAAAAACCTCTCATCAGGTGATGAGAGGCTGTAAGTAACCATCGAAAGATAGGTTTATGCGCCGCCCCTCATCTTCCAGAATCATTCTGTCGGAATTAGCACCAGTCCGAGCATTGCTGCTCGCGGTTGCCGGGGCTTCATAGGGCCGATCCCTCCACCCCTCTGGATGAGTTACGCAAGTAATATTTATTTGTATGCGCTATTTATAACATAGTTAAACAGAATTGTCAAGAATCAAATTGAAGTTACTTAACAATCTCGCTCAACAATCAAAAACGCTTGTTATCCAAGTAGCATAGCTGAAGCTTTCTGGGCTTTCTAATCGGTTATTCCCACCGAAACAACTTGGCTGCCGAGCCAAGGCTGACAACGGTAAGCAGAGCCAATACAGCCAAACTGGGCCAAATATTAAAGCTTACTCCTAACCAATTGGCTTCGATTAATTGCACCAAATGGCGAGCTGGCACCCACGAGCCAAGCTGTTGCAGCAAGCCCGATTTGCCAGTATTGCTCGAAACGAGCACCACGGCCATAGCTCCAAAGACCAAAATACTGACCACTTGAATACTGCGGGTGTTGCGAATCGTGCTGCCAAGCAAGGCTCCCAGCGCCGAAAAAGCAATCGCCCCCACAATAAAACTCCCAATCAAACCAAGTGGATTGACTGGCATTGGCAATTTTAAAATCACAATGCTGAGCACTAAAACCACCAGTCCACCCAAAAGCACCAACAATAAACCGACCAAGGCTTGGGCCAATAAATAGCGCAATGGCGAGATAGGAGTGATTTGTAAGCGTCGCAACATGCCACGCTCACGATAATTTACTAAACTCATCGGAAAGGCCATAATCCCAAAGATCATCGGGCCAAAGGCCAACATCATCAAGGCATTAGCGGTTTGGCTTGGCCCAGCAGGCATTTGCAAGCCCAAAACCAGCGCCATCAAGGCCGGAAAAAACACAATAAAGCCGAGATTGGTCAGATCACGCCCCATCAAGCGCAATTCAGTTCGTACAATTTGCCAAAAAGCGTGCATACTTCCTCCTGAATAAGTGCTATTAGTGGGCAGGTTGACCAATCAAACGCAAAAAGACATCTTCAAAGGTCACACGTTCGGGGTGGGGCAGGTCGCGGCTTGGCGCAGGTTGTTGCCGCAAATCGTGCTGATAGGCCGCAATCATCCGATCAGGCCGATCAAGTGCAATCACCGTGCCTTGGTCAATCACAGCAATTCGGTCGCACAAGCGCTCAACTTCTTCCATAAAGTGAGTTACAAGCACCACGGTTTTGCCACGATTACGCACATCTTGAATCAAGTTCCAGGTGATGCGGCGCGCTTGCGGGTCAAGGCCAGTGGTCAATTCATCGAGAAACACAATTTCGGGGTCGTGAATGAGGCTGAGGGCAATAAATAGGCGCTGTTTTTGGCCACCAGAAAGATTAGCAAAGGCAGTTTTCGCTTGCTCAGCCAAGCCCCATTCGTCAAGCACTTTTTGCCAAGGCCGCGCTTGGGGATAAAACGAGCCAAATAATTGCAGCGCTTCGGCCACCGTCAAGCGATCAGGCAAGGTTGCTTGTTGTAATTGCACACCAATTTTGCTACGAATATACTGGCCATGCTGCTTCAAATCGCGGCCCAAAATCTGAATCGTGCCAGCAGTAGCAGGCCGTAGGCCAATAATACATTCCACCGATGACGTTTTTCCGGCCCCGTTGGGCCCAACAATCCCAAAAATCTCGCCAGCCTCGACGCTGAATGAAACATCTTTGACTGCTTTATGGTTGCCATAGTGTTTTTGCAGCTGTTCTACGACCAATACTGGAGCCATAGCTTCCTCCTTGAATAGGGTATTCCGCTAGCTCCATTAAACAACGGAGCCTCCCGCAAAACGAGAGGCTTAGCGATATCAAAAGCGATACAAGCCGCTTAGCGTGGTTCCAAAATCAAGGGCACACTGGCGGGTTCAGCAGCGAGATCAGCAATTTGCACCCGATACAGCAGATACAGCAATTGCAACTCCTGCATGACGCTCAGACCCAAGCGGTTTTGCACCAAATGCAGATAATTGGGCACAAACAGCAAGCCAGTTAATGGATACTGCGCCACGATTGTTGGCAATTGGGTCTGATAGCGCTGAAAATGGGCGGTTGCGCTCGATTGCAACTGTTGCTTGGACTCAGCAGCTTGTAAATCGCCAAAATGGCTGCGCAAATGGGCTTGCCAATCGTTGAATACTGGCGCGTGAATGCCGTTGCGCAATTGGCCCAAACGCTGGCGAATTGCCGGAGCTTGGCGCTCAAAATGTTGTTCCAAGCCGTGAATAAAGGCTGCCCGATCACCAACGACTTGGGCAATCCAATAATCGAGATAGCTGCGCACAATTAAGGCTTGCACAGCTCGATCGGGGCTGAATTGCTCCAGCAAATCGTTGATTAATTCGAGCACCCAAAACGAACGAGCCACGCCACTGGCAGCACTGGCCTGCAAAACCCGCAGGCAAATGCTGCTGGAATAGGCAAAATGTTGCTCGGCCAACACCATGCCAAGCTTGCCAGCATATTTGGCATACTCAGGCTCATAGGTCACATCGCGCAAATAGCCCGCCGCATACAATTCATCGATCGCTTGCGGAGCGTGGGTTAAGCCAACGGTTGCTGCATGAGTCTGAAAAAAGCGCAATAATTCGGCATCAAGCAAGGGATCAATCGTAGCAGTGCGGTTTTCGAGTGGGCTTTGGTAGCGCAAGCGCACATGATAGCCGCCCTCACCATAGCGAATAAAAAACCAGCGATCAATATGCGGGCGCAAACTGCCTTGCTCGCCAAAGGTTTTTCCCCAATCGATCAGTAATTGGTCGCAAACCTGGCGCAGATCGGGCTTGGTTGGGGTTGGGGTATTCGGTGGTTGTAAAAATACTTGGCGATAGTGCCATTGGCTTGGATTCGGCATACAATTCCCCTTTCCAGCACAAATATCACTGGTCGATGGCTTTTTAATATTGATTTACCAACAGTTGTTGCAGCGTTTGTTGTGGTTGTTGTTGACGATAGCGTTCCAGCGAGAGCAACAAACTACACAAATGCGCTTCCTCGGCAATGCTAATACTCAGGCGGTTATGGCTCAGATGAAACAACGATGAAAGCGCAGCGTAGCTCGAAAGCGCCAATTCGTGCTGTTGATTGCGTTGAATCACTGGCCCAGCATAGCGTTGTAAGCCTTCAAGTCCAGACTGCACCACCGCATGCAAGGCTGCGGGCAAGAGGCTCAGGCGTTGAGCCAAGGGCTGTTGATGAAAGCGCCAATTACGCTCAAACGATTGGGCCACCAACGCATCCGATTGCTGAATAAACTCGATTGGAAACTCAAAATAATCGACCCAGGTTTGGCGCAAACGCTCAAGCAACTGGCTAATTTCGGAGCTTTGCAAAAATCCAGCATGCAACAGTTCATCCAAAAAGATTCGAATGAAGATTTTGCGCGTCACCAAATCGGTGGTATGCGGAATTACAGCAAGTGTGGTGCGGGCAATCGTGGTTTGCAAAGCATAGTAATGTTGCAAATCTTCCAACGAATCGTGATCACGGCCAATCGCCAAATCATGGCTAATTTCGAGCTGAATTGAGCCAGGCTGAGCCAAGGCCCCCACGTCGGTATCAAGCCCCAGTTTGCGATTAAGAATCGCTGCTTGGGCCGAAAGCGGCTGAGCATCGCCACAAAGATCAGGATTTTGGTCAAAATAGGCGGTAAAATGTTCGCGAATCAGCGGAATGGCAAATTCACGCAACACCTGTTCATCAGCAAAACATGCGATCCGCAGATGATAACCAGCTTCGGCAAACCGCAACCAGGTAATAAACTCGATTCGTTCGTGCAATTGATCAAACAAGGGAGTCCAGGCTTCAGCCAACAAACGATCAGCCTTGGGATCGTATGGCTCGTCGATGCTGTGCGGGCTGTAGTAGATTTTGCCATTCAGCGCTGCAAAACTCATTCGCCACCTCCACGATTGAACTCAACCTGAAATTCAATCACATACGGTTGTTGATCGATAGCAAACCACTGCTGCTGCGGGCTGGGTAGCATCTCTTCGATGGTCAAACTCACCTGATCATCGGCAATCACATGACGCAACATCTGAATGCTGAAATAATTTTCAAGGTCTAGTGCCAATGGTTTGTGGTTCGTCCACATATTGAGATGTTTGCTGCTGAGTGGTCGTTGGATGCGCACAAAGACTTCGCTCGGCAGGCCTGCTTGTTCAGCCCAGCTATACCAATTGAAAAAGCTCAAAAATTCGTCGTTGGCGACGGCGCTTGGCAAGGCAGCACTAGGCACCTGCCAGCTTTCACGTTGCAGCACCAGCCGCCCAATCCGTAAGCGTGGCGTATGGCTGATGGCCGATGTTGCTTGCTTGCGTTGTACAGTTGTTTGCTCACGCGGGCGCAATTGCTCCATGTGATAGCTGCTTGGGCTAAGTTGGGCCAAGACCCGCTGCAAGACTGGCAACGAAACCATATGAAAAAAGCCCAAGTAGAGCGGCAATAGCTCTTGGTCGCTGCCATCGGCATACCGACGATAAACCCGCAATTGATCTGCTACTGGATCGTGGGCGATGCTCAAATCGGCAACTGAATGCTGGACCGTTTGAGCGCGATAGGTTGGCTCATCGGGTGGCACAATCAGATTGCTGGTAAATGGCGCATGGACTTGGGCATTATGCTCAAGCACCGAGACAATTTCGGCGGGCAAGGCTTGACCAGCGCTCGCCTGCAATGGTTGCCATGCCGATTGAACATAGGTTTGCCAGCTTGGCGCAGGCAAGAGGCTCAAATAGCGGGTCAGAAAACGCCCAAAACCAGGCAAGGTGTAATTCAAGACCACCAAATAATCGCCTTGCTCAAGCGCTGCTGGACTGCTGGCGGCAACTTGAAACTGAATGCTGGTTGAGCCATAGTGATTATGTTGACCAAATTCGGCGGCAAGCTGCCAAAATGCCTGCGGATCAAGCACACATTCGCGGGCTTCGCGATCAGCATCTAAGGCTTGGTGCAAAAATTGACCATAGCGTTGTTGGCGTTGTTGAATTGCGCCAATCCGTGGCATCGCTAGCTCGTTCGAGTTGGCCGAAAGCCGATTGTATTCGGGCGCAAAGCCAAGAATCGTCTCGGTCTTGCCACCTTCGCCAAAGGCATGGGTAAAGATATCGAGCAGCCAGCTTTGGGCCGGGCCGCGACCATCGCGCTGAAAGCCACACTCCAAGACTGGCGCTAAATCGCTAGCCAAGGTGGCGAGCAATGGCTGGCCCAAATGCAGCGCCAAATCATCCCACACTACATCTTCAACGATCATCTGGCCTAATTGGCTGCTGGTTTGGCTCGATTCTGGCACAAACGCTAATAGTTGATCAACGGTTTGGCGAATGTTTTGCTCAAACTGCCAGCGTTGGGCAACCGTCGCATGGGCATAGGCTTGGGCCGATTGGGCCAAATTTTGCAATAAACTGCTGGCTTCAACAGCTTCAGCCGCTGGAATCGCCGCTAGCTGCTCGGCCAAGGCCAACAATGGGTCATGAGCGTCCGAAGGCAAATCCAAATTGTAAAAAATCAGGCCATTAGCAATCAATTGATTGATCGTTTGGCTCAGCTTGGCAGGGTTTAACTCTGGATGCTGCGTGTGCAAAAGCTTAATCAAATCGGCGCAGCTCAATTGATTATGTTGAGTAAACAGCGCCACGACTCTATCGAGCAACGGCGATCGCTTGCCACGCCGCTGCCATGAAGCAAAAACTTGATTCGGATCATCGAGTTGCTGACGAAGCCGCGAAAAAACCAGGCTCTCGCCATCGTTATAGCTGCTTGGGTTCAAACGCAATGGCAAATAGGCGTTAATCGCTGGCACGCGCACCAAAGCATTGCGAATTGCGCCAACCACCGAGCGCCGAAGTTGGCTCACAGCCCGCACTTGGGGCGTTTGCTGTTCGACCACGATTGGCTGGGCCAAGCTCGCATCTGCCGAGCCAAGCACCAACGGGCCAAAATGGCTAAATGGGCTAGTTTTGCTGGCCATGCGCATCAGATATTGGTACGCGCCAACCTCGGTTTTGCGTTCGCGGCTGCGCAATTGGCTAGGATCGGCGTTGATATAGCGTGGTAAGCTGCTGGCCAAAGTTGAACTGGCTACTTGAACCGCCTTTTGAAAGGCTGGCTGAGCATAGCTTTGTTGCAACAAACGGCGTTTGGTTTGTAACTCTTGCTCGAAAACCAGCCGAGCTTCGCGCCAGGCTCGTTGCAATTGCTGCAAAGTGCGCCGAAAACGCAGCACTTGCCCGCGCAAACTTGGGTGTTCGAGCTGGCGCAAGCTGGCAACATCGCTGCGCAATGGCAAACGGCGATTGAACATATCGCGTTTCAAGGCCACCAAACTACTTTTGAGCGACCCTTGGGTTGTGCCAATTAATCCATACAGCACATCGACAATTGCTTGGGTATGGTTATCGAGCCAGCGCTGGTGGCGCAAAATTACTTGAAACCAGCCAATTGTGGCTTCAAACTTCAAGTGTTGTAAATGGTTGTAGCTGGTTCCGCCTAAGCGTACTAGCACCGGCGAAGCTGGTTGCCAAGTTGGTCGGGCGGCTTGATCAGCATCGGCGATCACAATCGTTGATTGATAGAGATCAGTCATGGCAAGGCTCCTTATAGCGCTGCGGCATACATACGCAGAATCGTGAAGCCATAGCTGGCAAAATGAAAGCCGATATTGAACATAAAGAAAATCGTCCAGAGCAGCGAAACCAAGGCATACAGGTGATAGGCCCATTGCCAACGGCTTGATTGTGGCTCGCTCAAGGGATCGATAATCGGTGCAGCGCCAAACCAAGTGCGCACTTGGTTGACGATGTTGCGCACCGTGCGCCGACGCAAGTTGGGTTGCTCCAGCAAATTAGTAATAATCCAATAGCCATCCATCCGCGAAACAAATGGATTGAGGTTGATCAAACAGAGCAAGGCTGGAATGCCGCTATAGGCAAAGGCAATTTCATAGGCCAGGCTATCGCGGGGCAACAGCCACAACAAACTAGCAACCACGCCAAACCACATCGCATCGACCAACGGCCCAGCCGCCGCGACCGAAGCGCGGCGATATTTGCTTGGCACTCGGTAAATATCGCTGGTGTCGGTGAAGAAAATTGGCACAAACCACCATAACAAACCCATGCCAAAGCCCGCTGGTTTGGCTCCAGCCATCCGACAAGCCAGCGCATGGGCAAATTCGTGGGTCGCAATCTCGACCAGAAAGATGCCAAAGAGCCAAAAAATTAAGTTGTTGCTGGCATCAGGGTGCATCAGCATCAAAGGCGAGACCAACATCACGCCATTGGTGATGATATAGCTCAGGCCAATCCCCAACAAACCAATGATCAACAGCCAAGTTAGTGGATTCCACCACCAGCGCCGCCAAGCCACAACCCGCTCAATAACGCTATCGCCGCGAAACAGTGTCCAATACAAACCACTGCGCCGACCCAAACGTGGCGCAGCTTCAGAATCAGGCGCGGTATTGGCCCAAGTTTCATGGACTAATAAGCGATGGCGAGCACATAAATCGCAAAAGTGGCGAATCTTTTCGAGGCTTACTGCGACCCCATGGCGTTGCTGCACATCAGCTTGAATTTGCTCAATCGAACGTTGGCCATTGAGCAATTCCAGAATGCGCACGCCAACCACATTGGTGCGCAAAAACGATGGCGATGCGGCCCGACCAACCACATATTGATTGGTTTGCTGTTGGCTGAAGGGCGAAACTTGAACATCATCAACAACTTGCGGTCGATACTCAGTGCTGGCCTCAAGCGCAGCAAAATCGTTCAAGGTTAAAGCTGGGTTAGTCATGGGTTTGCTCCTTATGGGGATAGCCAACAGCAAAGCCGATTAAGACATGAGTTTGATAGCTATCAAAACCCAGCCAACGTGCTAATTGTCCTTGGATTACGCTGCCAGTGGCACAACCAATCATGCCAACGCGCTGCGCTGCCACATATAAACGCTGCAAATTTGCGCCAGCATCAAGTAAGGCCTGGCGATAGCCACGATCGCCAGCTTGGTTGATTGCGCTTGGCAGCGAGCTTAGCACCAACACAATCAAAGGCGCTTGCAAAAATTCACGTTGGAAGCAATAGCGCTGCAATGGTTCGTGTGGGTCGGCGGTGCGCAAGACCGCCAATTGATGGGCACTCGGATTGTAGGCATAACCACCCAAAGCCAGATCGTCGGCCTTCAGCACCAACGGCGCAAGCAAGCTCAATGACGTGGTTGCTGAATTCAGCGGGCGGCTAGCGTGCTCCAAAAAAGTCGCCAAATCAGCCAGATTGATCGGACGATCGGCATATTCGCGCAAACTTTGGCGTTGATCAATCAGCTGTTGATAACTTAATGCGGTTGGATAGGCCGCAGGCAAGCCGATTTTGGCTTTGGCTGCAAGCATAGCCTGCCACCACGGACTAGCTGGTTGGTTGCGCTCAGGCAGTGGGTTGCCCCGTTGCAAGCTCGTCCATTCGTGAATGTAGGAACTGGCACTCACGCCAGCGCCAAAGAAATGTTCGCTCATTGCAGCACCTCGGAAGCATTGGGCGCAACCAGCCGCAGCACCAGCAACGGGGTTTCGCTTGGGCTATAGACCTGGAGAACATCGCGCAGCTCTTGATCGTAGAAATTGCTGATTTGCTCGATTTGCCAGCCGGCAACTCCGGCCAAAAACTCAATTGCCTCAGCGGCAGCGCCACAATCGTAGAGCGCTAGGCGATAGGATTTCGCGCCATATTTGCCTTCAACGCGGCCAATTGCGGCACTTAGGATAATCAAGCCCAAGGTTTGCTCATTGAGCTGATCGCTTGGGAAGGCATGGGCCAGTTCATCCCAGCTTAAGTTGGGGCGAATTGCTTCGAGCGAGGCTTCGTGCTGGTTCAGATGATATAGACCAGTAGCCAAATCGCTAAGCTTATGGTTGAGTAAATAGACAGTTTGCGAGGCTAAATTGCCACCCGACGGCACAAAACGCTGGCCAGCACCAATTGCTTGGGTCGCTGGTTTGCGCACAAAAGCTTGCTCGAACAGCCAAGCCAAGGGTGCAATCGAGCCTTGAACTGGCAATGCAGCGCTAATATCGCTGGCCAAATCAGGCTGCCACTGGGTTTGCAATTCAGCCAATGAATAGCGTTGGCAATTGGTATAGCCTTTGGCTCCGCTCACAATCGCGATGGCATTTTTCGGCGCATAATGCTGTTGATGGGCTTTGGGGAAAATCGCATAATTGCGTTCATCGGTATTGGCGTGATACCACAACGGCAAATTCTCGAAATGGCCTGCGCCGACCAAAAGATCGCGGGGTGCATCGAGATTTGGCTGGCCACAGACTGGACAAAACACCAAACGATGAACCGATTGGGCCACAAATTCCAGCGTGGTGGGATCAAGCAGATAGCGCACGCCACCGCTAATCACTGGGCTTAATCCAGAGATCAAATTACCCACGACCAAAGTGGCTTGGCTCAAGGCCAATTGTTCGTTGAGGCTCAATGGCACGCCTGGCTCGCTTAATTGCGGTTCGGCGTTTTCCACCTGCTCGGCACAGGCATAGCAACCAGCCTCACCAGCAAAGGTCGTTGGGCCAAGCTCAATGTGTTGTGGGTGCAGCCACAGGCGGGTAAAGCGTGCTTGCGCCTGAATTGCTCGTTGATTGAGTGCCTGGGTTAGTTGCGATTGGGCCGTACTGGTTACCAACAAAATCAGGCCATGGCTCTGTTCAGCCAACCATTGATCAACCTGATCGAGTAGCTGCTCGGCGGCTGGCACGTGCAGATCAAGCGCCAGATGTGGCAAGGCATAGGTTGCAGTTGGAGCAACATTCGTTAGCCAAGTTGCACGACCCAAGCCAGCTTGGGCCAATTGATGCAGCAATGGTGCAACCAAACGCTCGCCACCAATCAACAATACTGGGGTTTCTTGCAAGCGTTGCAGCACTTCGTAGCGGTTGCGACAAACCCGCGTTTGATCAACAAAGCGGCTATAAAAGGCCAGTTGGTGGCTAAAAGCGCGGGCAACCTGCGGATCAAGCGTATTGCTGGGCAATGGGCCTTCTTCGAGCACGCCTTGGACATGCAACAACTGCAAGGTATCGTCAATCGTGCGGGGCTTGAATTGGGCTAGGCGTTCGCCAATAATTTCGCGCGTATTGAGGCCGTTGAGTAATGGCAACAATTGCGGCAGCAGATTGCGCACCGCTTTGCCCCGCAACACCACATCTTGCGGCCCGCCCAATAAGAGCAACAGTTGCTCGTTATGCCAGACCCGGGCAATCTCATCGGAGATGCGCGGGCGAGTTGGCAATTGCACCTGCGGATCGCTCTGGAGCTGGGTGTGGAGATCAAATGCCTGGGTCATAATGCCACCTCTCGTGCTTGCAAACTTAAGTTGGCAACAACCTGAGCTAAGCGATCGCGACCAATCCAGGTGGTGTTTTGCTGGCCACCACAGGCTGGGCAATTCTCAAACGGCTCGACATGGTTGCGGCTCACGCCAAGATTGAAGCTATCCCATTGAACTTCGCGGCCAAGTGCCAAGGGTGGCTGCTGGCCAAGCAATAAACGCTCGATTTCGGCAAGCCCATAGCTGGCTGCCAGTTGGGTTAGCGCTGAGATTGAGCGTTGAAATAGGGCTTGTTGTTGCTGGCGCAAAAAGCTATCGCGAGCCTGCCACACATCGTGGCGGGTTTCGCAAGCGCGCAAGCGGGCCTGATAGCAGGCATAACAGGCGGTATGATCGGGCAAGATCGTCGGCCCCAGCGTAATTTGCGCCCCCCACAGACTGAGCGCAGTCCATGGCGTTGCAGCCCGCAAACTAGCTTGATTGAGCGCATCAGCAAGCGCTGGATACGGTCGCTGGGTAATCAAGGCTGCCGCGTGATAGCGACTGAGCAATAATCCCAAACCACTCGCAGCAAAAGGCCGCGACAACAGCTGAATTGGATAGGTGCTAGTCAATTCGCGAATGTGTTGCGAAATTGGGCCATGATCGGCACTGGTTAATGCTGCGACGCTTACCAGGGCTAAGGGCAGTTGCCCCAAGCGTGCCAGTAGCGCTTGCGCCATCACCGCATCGGTCACCAGCAACAAGCGGGCCGAACGAGCTTCGTGCAAACCTTGGGCAAACAGCCATTGCTGATGGGTTGCCACAAGTGTTGAATAAAGGTGATCCATTGGGCAATCCTTTCAAACTAGGCAAATGGCTGAGGCCAATGGTTCAAATCGGCTTCGGCCAAAACGGGGTAGCCCATGCGCTCGGGCACGCTATACAAGCGTGGCGTTGCCAAAAAGCGCGCATTATAGTTGCAACTGAAGGGCATCAACTGCGGAGCAATCACTTTGACCGTATACAAGCCAACTTCGCGTAAGGCCGGCAAGGTCAAATCGACCACAATCAATTCCAGCCCAGCCCGCCGAAAAATATCAATCAAGCGTTTGGCTTCGACTGCTGGATCGGGATGATCGATGCGGGGCAGTTGGTCGAGTGTGCGCCAGCGCGTGGTTTCAAACAAGAAATCAAAGGCTGGGGCCGTCGCGGCATCGGCATAGTAGGCTGCACCATCGCTCAAGCGCATAAAACTGCGATAATCGGCTGGGTTGAAGGGCAAGGGTTGACTCAACGAATGCTCGATGCCAATCCGCGAGGCTGCCGATTCATCAAGCACTTTGCTGGGCAAGGCAGCTGGATTGGTGCGCGTGGCCGACATTACCATTGTGCGGAGCCGACCATGGGGCGCAACTTGCACCGCATACATCGTTGCAACACCTAAATCGGTGGTTGCATCGAAAAAATAGCTCTCAATTTGGGCGGCTTGCACCCGACTCAAGCGTTCGTGGAAGGCGGGGTCATGAATTTCGCTCAAATCAACTTGGGGCAAGGCCAGTTTCTGCCACCAGGCAATACTCAAGGCATCGCGTTCGATCGCCTCGCCAATGCCGGTAACAATGGCTTGCTCGTAGCTGGCCGCGAGTGCGGTTCCAGTGGAAATCGAGGTCGTAAAGGTTTCGCCAGGGTATTCTGGGTGCATGCCAACATAAACGCCAATCGCTGGTACATACATTGGCTGGCCCGAAATTAGCGAATAGCCTTCGACCCAGCGCATACGTTGGCGATTGCTCGGCAGCGTGGTTGGGTTGGCAGGGTTGCGATACTCAGCATCGGAGCAGCGCGGAAACAACTCCATATCGACGGCTTCGATGCCCAACTCTTGACGGGTAGCCAGCTCAAATTTCTGATGGGCATGTTTGACATTGCAATAGCGCTCGAGGGCTTCACAGTAGGATTTCGCCTTGGCCCATTCGCGTTCTAGAAATACGCCAGTGCCAGCTGGTGGCTCGGGCATGGCGAGTTCGGCACAATGAATACTGGTGCTATAAACCGGAATCGTTGGATTACCAGGGGTGCGTGGAAGTTCAGTCGCATTACCCAAGATGCCTGTGCGCGGATTGACCAACGGCGCTACCCGCGTCAAAATGTCATCAATTGATAAAAATGTCTTTGACATGATCACACTCCGTTAAGCCGATGGCTGATGTAGTTGTTGCAGGGTATCAATTGGGTAACTGCGGAAGGCTGAGCAGCGCAAGCATAATGGGTCGCGCGGCAAACGGCCTAACTGACTGGTTCCATCAGCACGAATTACGAGAATCCGAGCAGCCAATTGTTGAAGCTGGCTGGTAAGCCAGCGGGCGGCGGTTTGCCACGCAGGCAGCGCCGTCAGATAATCGCTGGTTGCAGGAACTGGAAAAAGAGCGTTATAACGGTGAAAACAATCAACACAGCAATAATCGTCAGCGCCAAAGAGTGGCCCAAGCCGCACGGCGCGAGCAAATGGCTGAAGCACTACGACCGGCAATGGGGTGGTGGCGACGAACGAGATTAAGCGATCAGCTTCCTCAACCTGGTTGGTCGTAATCCATAACCAGCTCACAGAGCGTTGCGGTGCGGCTTTGTGGTGCAATGGTACGCCCAGGTCGGCCAGTTGTTCGAAGAGTGCGGCATTTAGGGTTGAAGCATTCGCGAGCAAAAATCCATCCATCGTCATACTCCATTTAATCAGTCAAGGCCCCAGACCCTTGCGGAAGCTGGAGCCTGTGCTGTGTAGTCATACTTCCACCATGCAGGTACAGCGTTTAGGGAAGGTGCAAGCAGCAGAAGCATTCCTGCTGCCTGGCCCCCTTACACCACACTACTGAATTTCAGCCTCAGCCGTGCAGAAACAACTGACGGTACAAATCGAGCCTGAGGTACTCAATGTTCCCAACGATGATAAGCAGCTAGCAGCAGCGTTGCTAATGTGCTCTTCAAGTTCATCAGCAAACAAATCAGCATCATCGTTGCTCACTTCAGCAGCCAACAAGTTCTTGATATCTTCCATGGGGTGGCATCCTCATCAATTAGCTAAGAGAGCCAGGTTAGCGTTCTTCAACGGCGGCGGTACAGAAGGTGCTGACGGTACAAATCGTGCCTGAGGTGCTGAGTGACCCCAGCGATGACACACACGCAGCAGCGGCGTTGCTTACATGCTCTTCCAATTCATCAGCAAACAAATCGGCTTCGTCGGCGGTTACTTCGGCGGCAATCAAGTTTTTTACATCTGACATTGCGGTAATCCTCACTGGCTATTTCAAAAGCAAAATTATTGGGCTTCGACGGCGGCGGTACAGAAGGTGCTGACGGTACAAATCGTGCCTGAGGTGCTCAGCGATCCCAATGATGACACACAGGCAGCTGCGGCATTGGTTACATGTTCTTCCAATTCATCAGCAAACAAATCGGCTTCGTCGGCGGTCACTTCGGCGGCAATCAAGTTTTTGATATCTGACATTACGGTAATCCTCACTTATTCAAAATCAAAGCAAAATTATTGGGCTTCGACGGCGGCGGTACAGAAGGTGCTGACGGTACAAATCGTGCCTGAGGTGCTCAGCGATCCCAATGATGACACACAGGCAGCTGCGGCATTGGTTACATGTTCTTCCAATTCATCAGCAAACAAATCGGCTTCGTCGGCGGTCACTTCGGCGGCAATCAAGTTTTTGATATCTGACATTACGGTAATCCTCACTTATTCAAAATCAAAGCAAATTTATTGGGCTTCGACGGCGGCGGTACAGAAGGTGCTGACGGTACAAATCGTGCCCGAGGTGCTCAGCGAACCCAACGATGAGACACAAGCAGCTGCGGCATTGGTTACATGCTCTTCCAATTCATCAGCAAACAAATCGGCTTCATCGGCGGTCACTTCAGCAGCAATCAAGTTTTTTACATCTGACATTACGGTAATCCTCACTTATTCAAAATCAAAGCAAATTTATTGGGCTTCGGCGGCGGCGGTGCAGAAGGTGCTGACGGTACAAATCGTGCCTGAGGTGCTGAGTGACCCCAACGATGACACACAGGCAGCAGCGACGTTGGTTACATGTTCTTCCAATTCATCAGCAAACAAATCGGCTTCGTCGGCGGTCACTTCGGCGGCAATCAAGTTTTTGATATCTGACATTGTGGTAATCCTCACTTATTCAAAATCAAATCAAAGCAAAATTATTGAAGTTCGGCAGCGGCGGTGCAGAAGGTGCTGACGGTACAAATCGTGCCTGAGGTGCTGAGTGACCCCAACGATGAGACACAGGCAGCTGCGGCGTTGCTTACATGCTCTTCCAATTCATCAGCAAACAAATCGGCTTCGTCGGCGGTCACTTCGGCGGCAATCAAGTTTTTTACATCTGACATGGGGTGGTGCTCCTAGTTGGTTAATTTTGGTTTCGTCAGCTGCGGGTGCGCACCTCGTTGTTGACAGGGCTATTACACCACAACGCCATGGCCCAAACTATCTGGCCAACGATAGTTAAACCGATATAAGAGCGATATATCGGCAGATAATCACCATTAAAACTATTAATTTAAATCGTAAATATTTGGAGTGTTATAGTGAAATACGTTCGAGACGTTTTCTGGTGCGCTCAGCAGCGCTTAGATTGCCTAACATGAGATAGATATCAATTAGGCGTTGGTAGGTTGGCTCGTGGTAAGGATCGTAGGTTAAAAGGCGTTCAGCGTAAGGAATTGCCTCAGCGGTTGGACCATAGGCTAGCAATAATTCGAGATATTCGCTGGTTGCGGTTACAAAATGGGTCAATGCTTGCTCGCGCCAAGCCAACACCCATTCGGCATAGGGAATATCGCTCAGCAAATCATCCTGATACACGGCCAAGGCTGCTTGATAGGCCTGCAATGCGGCTGGCATGGCTCCTTGCTGGCGATGTTGGGCAGCAGTTTGCAGCAGCATTTGAAATTGAGCATAATCAGTGGTAATTGTAGCTTGTGGATTCAAGCGCAAGCCAGCAGCTTCGCTCAACACAAAGGCTGAATTAGCTCCGCCGCTACGTTCCGGCTCCAACACATGCAACAAGGCATTCAAGGTAACGCGCAAGGCACCATCGGCGGCTTGCGGTGCGAGTTCAGGCCAAAGGTGCTCGATCACGGCTTCGCGGCTGATGATACGCGGGCGTTGCAGCAGCAACAAGGCAAATAATTGCCACGCCTTCTCGCGTGACCATTCGTTTGGGTCAACCAACTCCGTGCCACGCCACAGCTGTAAACTGCCAAAAAGCTGAATCTTCAAGCCATAGGCTGGGCGTTGGCGAATGCTGGTTAAACTTTGTTGGGCAATTTTGCGCTGTTGAGTCGAAGCTTGTTTGACGACAGCTTGTAAGCGCTCAAGGCTGGCATTCGAGCCATACAAGCCCAAGAGTTGGACCATGGTGGTTTGTTGCTGAGGCTGCTCGGCGTATAATTTCCAGCAAATTACTTCTAATGCCGCGCGATCACGTTCGGCTAAAAACTGGGCGATGCGCTGCGGAGCAATGCCTGTGCGCAAGCCCAATTCGACCAACAGCGTGGTTAACGTTAATGGCGTAGCATTCATGTGCCGATCTCCATCGGCCAAATAATCGCGCCAAATCGTGGTGGCTTCGGCAATTAACTGCGCGCTTGGCTGGACTTGCCAACGGCTAGCAAGCTGTACTAAGCCTGCACGCAAGCGCAAAATAGGCGATTGAGCTGCTTCGATCAACGGTTTGGCGCGGGCGATGGCTGCCAAGGCACGTTGATATTCGCCACAGCAAAACCAGGCCTGCGCCAACATCAACCACATGCGAGGGTCAGCTCCATACAAGCCATCATCGCGAATTAAACCACGTTCACTGCTGATTGCATCGTGCTGCGCCAGCTTAATTTCACCCAAACTGGCCCAAGCAAAAGCCCGCAACGCCAGCAAACGGTGGCGCATAATCGAAGGCAACGGCTCATCGCTCGGCTGCAATAATTGCTGAATCAAGCGCTCAATCGTTGGCCGATCGGCATCTAACAAGGCGAGGCCTAGCTTAGTGCCACGAGTTTGCAAACGGGTCAGGCGCACGCCATAACGCTCACTCAAACGGCTGGCCTGATCGGCCAAATCTTGGGCTGCCAGCCGATCTTCGGGCGCAGCGCGGCTCATCAAACAGGTTGCCAGCAAATCCAATAAACTCATGCGCATGGCTGGTTCGGCTTGCACTTGGGGGTGTTGCAACCAGGCTTCGAGCCATTGAATTCCTTCATTCGGCAAGGTCAGAATCGTATACAAACCGCCGACGACACAGGCCGCCACCCAACGCCAAAAGAAGGGCAATTCGCTTTGGGCCAAATTTTGGGCCGTGACCAGCGCCTTGAGATAGCGCCCACGTTTGATCTGAAACAGCAACAAGGGGAATTTCAATAAATCGCGGCGCTGGCGATACCAAACAAAACTTTTGAGGCTAAAACTTTCCCGAGCAACAGCGATCAGCGCTTGCTCATCGCCCTGCCAAAAATAAATTAAACATTGTTCGCCGACTACCTGAAAAGCCTCGGCATAGCGTTGCTCTGAGCGATAGGTTTGGGCCGCCAAAGCCAAGGTTTGGGCCGCCAACACTGGGTCGTGTTCACGCAAGGCCAAGCCATGCAAATGCTGCAATTCAGCCGATTGGCGCTCGCTGGCTGGCAATTGTTGAAGCCATTGCAACACTGGCTGCTGTTGGGCTAAAAGTGCCAAACCAGCGCTTTTGAGCCGCTCAGCGACGTTTGACCATTGACCCAAGCGACACCATAGATCCAAGGCTGCCTCATAATGGCCATGCTGATCGAACCATGTTGCCGCCTGGGCAAGCATCTGTTCAGTTTCTGGCAATGGTTCTTGGCGCAAAACTTCGAGCCAAAATGGCTCAAATCGCCACCAATCAGCGTGGTCGGGCAACACAAATAGGTTGTACTGCCATAAACTCATTGGCGCAGGTGCAGCCATCGCCGTCAACACCGCTTGATTAAAAAATGGCAGCAGCGCCGCCAGTTGGGCCGTGCGACGCACCGAATCGGGCAGTTGGGATAAAACATCGTGGGCCAGAAAATCACCAATTGTGCCTTGATAGCTATGGGGCAGTGCTCGCCACAGCCGCAATCCAGCCGGCCAGCCATTGGTCGCTTGCCAAGCAGCTTGGCGTTGACTGGAGCTTTGGGCTGGCAAAAGCTGTTGGATTTCAGCCTCGCTAAATCGCAATTCAGCGGCGTTTAATTGGCGATATTGACCACGGGCCGCCAAACTGGCCCAATCAAGCTGCGGCAACTGGCGGCTGCTCAAGACCAAAAGCAGATTGGTTGGGGCAAAACGCATAACTTCATTCAACAATTGCCAAGCGCTGGCTTGTAAATGCTGGCAATCATCAAGCACCAAGGCAATACGACGTGGAGCCAAGGTTGCCCAGCAATCAAACAAATCGGCCAAACTGTTAATTGGGTTGATCTGGGGGAAACGCGTTTTGGTCAGGCCAATCAGCAAGCGCTGAAGTTGCTCAGCCTCGGTTGGGCTATTGAAGCCATACCACAGACAATCGCCGCCAAGCGTTTGTTGCATCCACTGGGCCAGCGCTGTGGTTTTGCCATACCCTGCCGCCGCCACCACCAAGGTTAAGCGACATGTCCAACACGCCTCCAATTGAGCTTGAAGGCGTGGGCGTTGAATCAAATCATCATTCAGTTGGGGAGAATTAATTGCATGTTGCACAATTGCCAGTGTAGCATAAAAGCCAATTCACTCTTCACGTAGCACATGCAACGGACGCAAATGGGCAGGCCGCCAAGCAACTGCTAGCGCCGTCAACAGTGCCAGCCCAATCGCAAAGCCAAAAATCAACAAACCAGGCAAAATATCCAAGCCAATCTTGGCTTTTGGCTCAAGTGTATTGATCACGGTGAGCGCAATCCAAACTGCGAGCATGCCAGCGCTGCCAGCAATCACGCCAACCAAGCTATATTCCATGCTAATGCTGCGCAACAAGTGGGCAGTGCTATAGCCAACCGCCTTAAGAATACCCATCTCGCGGCGGCGCTCGAACAAGGCCAAACCAACTGCATTGGCAATCAGCACCATTCCAGCCACAAATGCCAAGCCAGCCACCGCCACCACAAACAACCCCAGCGATTGATACAGCATTTGGGTGGTGTTGTACAGCTCGACTTCGTTATACACAAAGGCTTGGGGAACTGCTTGATTAAAGCTGTTGGTCACAGTCGCCAATTGATTGATCGGCACATTCAGCGTGTAGATCAAGTTCGTGGGCTGGGCCACCAGTTGCGATCCAAGCGCTGGGCTGATCACAATTGCACTAGCGGCTTGGCTGCTCTGGTTTTCATAGCGACCAACCAAACGCACGGTTTGCGTGCCAGTTGAGCCAATTAATTCCAACTGCGAGCCAAGCGGAAGCTCGCTGAAAAACCAACTTGCAAACATTACCGTATCAGGTGCCGCCTGCCATTGGCCTTCAATCAGTCGGATATCGCCGATTTGCTCAATCGAACGCGCCGATGTTTCGAATGGCAAGCCTTCAGATTCTGGCAACGAGGTTTGCACAGCCAACATGCGAATTGGCTCAAGCGCAGGTTGTTGCAATTGCCGCAAGGTTTGAGCAACCTTCGGTTCGTCACTTGGTGCGGTAATCACCCATAAAGCCCGATTGAGGTTGGTGTTGGGGTCGGTGCGAATATCAAGCTCTTTTTTGACCGTCAGCAGAGCCGCTGCCGAAAAGCCAATCGTAAATACCCCAATCGCCAAAGCAATAATTGCAAAGGCCGCCCGTTGACCATTACGCTGCATATTGCGGCTGGCCAAGCGTAGCCAATAGCCAGGCAATGGCGTTTTGGCTACCAACCACAATATGGCTTGAAACAGCCAATTGAGCAAGGCCAAACCAAGCACCGCACCAACAAACAAGATCATGCCCGCACCAAACGAACCCATGCTAATGCTAGCGACCAGCGCGAACATCATCCCCAAGCCAGCATACAAGCCGACCATGGTGCGCCGCGTCGTTGGATTAACCTCGATTGGGCCAGAACGCAGCAACGAGCCGGGCCGCACAGCATTGGCCTTAACTATCGCCACCATGCCAAAAATCAAAGTTGTGGCAATGCCCAAACCAACTGCGCCAGCTAAAATCTGCCAATCAACCACAGTTGGCAACATATAAGCACTGGTGCGCTCAAACAAACCGGTTAATTGATCGCCAATTAATACCGCTGCAATCGCCCCCAACACACTGCCAATCAGGCCGAGTAAAGCGGTTTCAAAGCCAAACAATAGCAGCAGTTGCGGGCCACGATAGCCCAAGGTTTTGAGAATGGCAATTTCGTTGCGGCGACGAGCCAGCACCACTTGCATGGTATTCGCCACCCCAATTCCACTGACGATCAGGCCCAACACGCCAGCCCCACGCAAAGTCAGATTGAACAACCCAGCCGTATCCGATGGCTCGCTGCTAACTGGCGAAACCAGCCAGCCAGCTTGCTCCAAGGCCGCAACTTGTTGGCCTTGCTGGCCCCAAACCACCCGCGCCGCATTCAAATTGGTCTCGTAATAAAGCTCATTCGCAGTTGCCAAACTGAAAAATAAACTACCAGCGCTCTTGTTAGGAACCTGATCAACCAAACCGACCAACCTGAGTCGTTTGGGCGCTGTGCTCTGATCAACCAACAACACAAGCTCTTGGCCAATGCTAAGATCGTGTTGAATGGCTAAAAGCTCGGTTAGCACAACCGCATCAGGCTGGTTGAGCAATTCGGGTCATGCTAGCGTTGGCAGGCTGGCTCACGTGCAACTCACCCAGCAAGGGATAGGTTTGCGGATCAATTCCATAGCCAAGATCGCTAAAAGTCACATGATCGCTGCCAGCAGGCTTGAGCATTGCTGGTGGAACCGCCGAATACACCACATAATCGCCAATCACGCCTGCTTGTTTCAGTTGCTCAAGTTGGGCTTGTTGCTCAGCGCCAATCGGCCCGTTGGGCCAATCGAGCGTTGCATCGCCACCAACGCTGACCCGATTTTCGACAAATATTTGATTGATCGCCGTCGATAAACTTTGCATTGAGCCAAGCGACATCACGCCAAAAGCGATACAAATAATCGCCAAGACCGTGCGCTGACCGCCTAAATGCAATGAGCGCCAAGCATAGTTAAAGGCAAACCCCAAGCCCATTATTCGGCCCTCGCGCTGTCGTGGCGAATCTGGCCATCGACAAGATATAGTTGGCGATCAGCCCGCGCTGCCACATCGGGATCGTGGGTCACCATCACAATTGTAATATTGAGCTGGCGGCGTAAATCAGCAAATAATTCCAGAATTTGCTTGCTGGTAGTGCTATCTAAGTTGCCAGTTGGCTCATCGGCAATCAACAATTGCGGCGTTGTCACTAAGGCGCGGGCAATCGCTACCCGTTGTTGCTGGCCACCCGAAAGCTGGGCTGGCCGATGATCACGCCGATCGCTAAGCCCCACCAATTCGAGCATTGCCTTGGCACGTTGGCTAATATCGCTGCGGTTACGATGCACAAACAACGGCGCTTCAACATTCTCTTGGGCGGTCATCGTCGGTATCAAATTAAACGATTGAAACACGACCCCAATTGTTTGGTTGCGCAAACGGGCCAATTGCGGCTCGCCCATTTTAGTAATATCAACATCATTCAAGCGTACATGGCCTTGGCTAGGCGTATCCAAACCTGCCAAAATACCCAACAAAGTCGATTTGCCCGAGCCTGATGGGCCAGTTAATGCCACCCACGAGCCACGAGTAATTTCCAACGAAATTCCATTCAGAATCGTCAAGCTGGTCGCGCCAAGCTGCACCTTATGCGAAACATCACGCATCAAGGCGACTGGCGAGGAATCAGAGTTTGTCGCAAGCATTCGATCTCCTCAAATTTAGAACATAGAGCAAAGAACATAGTGATCAGGGATTAGGCCAGACCTCACATTGTATCCGTAGGAAAGCTTGATAGCCTGCTAGCCTTCGTGCGCTGCGTGTCCTTCGTGGATCAATGCTCTGGCACCTAACCCCTAAACCTCAACCCCTCATTTTTAGGCTGCTTGAAGTTGGAATTGACGGGCTATTTCAGCCAAGGCTAGCTCGATCGTTTCAGGCTGTTCGAGCCGTGCAAGCGCCTGCGCACCAAGATCGCGCCAAAGTTGTTGTTCATGGCGAGCACCATTGGTCAAAACCAAGCTGACAGGGCGATCTGGCCATTGGCTCAAGCTTTTGAGCGCCGCCAAGGGATTGATATTTAACATGGCTGCATCAAGAATTACCACATCGGGCTGGAGATTAGGCAACAAATACAATGCTTCAGCGTGGGTAATATCAGCGACCAATTCATACGCTGGGTTGGATGTAATTAATCGATGCAGCATGGCGCGACGGCTGGCGATGCTGATTGTGGCAATTGTGAGCTGTTGCATAAAGCCTCCTTGTGATGGGCTTTAGCATAGCTAGCAAGTGTTACCGGAGTATCACGAAGTTGTCGCAAAAGTGTCGCAGACTATGGCTGAATTGAGGGATTTGTGGCCTTGGGGAAACGAATGCAGAAGCTAGTTCCAACACCTAACTGGCTTTCAACCGCCACCGAGCCAGCCATTGATTCGGTTAATTCTTTGACCAAGGCTAAACCTAAACCCGCCCCTTGGTGCTGTTCGTTGGCCTGATCGTTGGCCCGATAAAACCGTTGCCAAATCGAATCAAGCTCGGCTGGGTCGATGCCAGTGCCAGTATCACGGACATAAATGCAGATCTGATCGGCCTGGTTGAATGCTTGCACCACCACCAATCCTCCGGGCGGCGTGTAGCGCAAGGCATTATGCAGCAAATTGCGCAAAATCTGCTCAAAGCGTTGGGGATCAATCAGCACGTGATCAAGCTCGGCAGCACAATCGGCCAGTACATCAACCCGCGATTGCCGCCACGCCAAGGGCTGTACGGTTTGCACAATACGGTTGATCAATGGCGCTATTGCATGTGCTTCAAGATTAAGCGTCAAACGGCCAACTTCGCTGGCCGAAAGCAAAAACAAATCTTCAATCAGTTGTTGCAAACGTAGGGTTTCGCGCTCCATCACAAGCAAATCGCGCTGCACGTGCGGCGCTAAGGCTTGCTCAGTTTGCAAACTCGATTCAAGATAACCGCGCAGGGTTGCGACTGGCGTGCGCAGTTCATGCGAAACACTGGCAACCAAAGCCCGACGGTCATCAAGCAAGCCCGCGACCCGATCGCGCTCGGTTTTCAGCGCATTGACGGTTGTGGATAATTGGTCGGCCATAGCATTGAAATTGGCTTGGAGCTGGGCAATTTCATCAGTACCATTAACCACAATCCGCGAGCTATAATCGCCCTCGCGCAGGGCAGTTGTGGCCGCGGCAAGCGCTTCAATCCGGCGGATAACTCGCCGAATCAACATATACGAAAGCAGCATCGCCACAGGCAAAAAGACAAACAGGCCAACGATCATCAAGGCACCATATACCGAACCCATCAACGAATATTGCACAACCTGTTCAATCAAGAAAATTGTTGAATCATTGGATTGGAGCAACTCATCACTGCGCAGATAGATCGAAAGCAAGGCCACGGTAATACCGAAAATCACCATCAGAACAAACACAATCGTCAATTGATCATGGGTTAATGTCCAGAGCAATGAGCGTTTGCGCAGCCGATTCCACCAGCGCCAAAGCCACATTAAGCCCCGTGTTCCAACAAATGTCACATTGTGTAAATTAAAAAACAGCAGCATATCCGGAAAGGATGTAGCAAAATCGCCATCATCCCATGGACTCATCAGGCGTGAAAGTTCATGCCACGAAATGAGACCACCAAGCACACTCAAACTGATCAGGGCTAACACTAATCCAGCGAACTCAATCCGCAACCTGTGCCAAAATCCACCCTCCGGCAAGGCCATACTCAGCCCAAAAACCACAGTCCCAATGCCTAAAACAAAGAAGCTGCCTGTCATCAGCACAAAGACCGCAACCGGTAGCAGGTTAACAATCAGCAACAAGCTAATCAAGAAAATGCCGTCGAAGAGCAGCATATACAAAAAGGCGCGCCAAAGCTCAGCCTGAGCATACCAACGTGACCAGTACTTCATCGCGGTGCTTCCGCTTGCAAACGGTAGCCCAAGCCCCAGACGGTTTCAATTGCATCGCCAAAATCGGCTAATTTTTTGCGCAACCGCAGCATAGCGTTATCCACCGAACGATCGCCGCCAACATAGCTTTGGCCCCAAATTGTATCCAGCAAATAGTTGCGGCTAAATGCCCGGCCTGGGTTGCGTAACAATAAATCGAGAATCGCAAACTCAGTTGGGGTTAAATCAAGCTCCTGCTGGCGCAAGGCAACGATGTGCAAATGTGGGTCAAGCACCAATTCGCCGTAACGCAGCACTTCAGTTGCTGGTTGCACATCGGCCTGCAACAACTGTTGAATTCGCTGATCGCGGCGCAGCAACGCGCGCACGCGGGCAATCAGCTCGCGCATGCCAAACGGCTTGGTCAAATAATCATCAGCACCCAACTCCAGGCCCACCACCAAATCGGTCTCTTCGCTGCGCGCCGTCAACATCAGCACTGGCGTAGTTTTGGTTTGGCGAATTGTGCGCAAGACTTCGAGGCCATCAAGTTGCGGCAACATCCAATCTAAGATAACTAAATCAGGTTGATGTTGCTGGTGTAAACTTAAGCCTGTCCGGCCATCAGCAGCATGCCAAACCCGATAACCCAAGCTGCTGAGTTCGCGCACTAGCACTTCGGCCAAATCAACAGCATCTTCAACCACCAAAATTGTCGGCACATGCTCAGCCATAGCCAATCCTTAATCCTACTATGCGGGAGATTCAAATGAGTGATTTAATCGCCATTGGTCAACAGATTTTAGCCAGCCAGCCCTTCAGCCAACTACTCAAGGCCCAAATTAGCGAATTTCGCCAAGGCTACGCCGAGTTGCGGCTGGCAATTAGTGTCGAGCTAACCCAACAATTTGGCTTTGTGCATGGCGGCGTGCTCAGCTACGCCGCCGACAATGCACTGACCTTTGCTGGCGGCTCAGTCTTGGGCATGGAAGTCGTGACGGCTGAGTATAAGATCAATTATCTCAAACCAGCGCAAGGCCTAGAGCTGATCGCCCGTGCCAGTGTCTTGAGCAGCGGCAGTCGCCAAGCAGTCTGCCAATGCTTGGTGTATTGTCGAGACGATCATGGCGAGGCCTTAGTTGCAGTTGCCCAAGGCACAATTATGACCCTCAGCAGCAAACGCTAAGCTTATCCTAGCTCTGTTTTTGCGGCAGAGCTAGCCCTCATACTATACCGAGCTTTAGCTAAGCTCGTCAAAATCCAGCAGTCCAAGCAAATTCGACCCCCACATGAAGTTGATAACAGCACATGCTTGCTTGCCCCTCAACTGATCATAACCAGCAAATCCAGCAACAGCCATAAAATGGCAATTAACGTTTAATCTAATTCTATAGGTGATATAACCAGCAACATGGAAATAGGGTAAATTTGCTATAATAGCAGCATTAATTTCAGGCTGCTACCACGTAAAATCGAGGGTAAGAGTCCTTGAAAAAGGAAAACCATGACCGATCAAGTAATTCCACCAACTGCCAACGATAGCTTTATCGAGCTTGCCGAGAAAATCCGCATTCGCCACAAACGCGATTTAGAGGATGCGATTCGCGATGGCAAACACCCCAAAACTAGTGCTTCGCCATTTTCCCAGCAAGCTCTTTGGCTTGAGTTTCCAACCTATAAGCGTCTATTGGAAAAACGCGCTAAAATTACTGTGCCTGAAGTGATTGTGCGCGGCATTGCCAGCTTGTTAGCGTGTAATATCAGTGAACGTAATATGTTATTGAGTGCTGCGGGCTATAAACCTGATCCTGAGATTCTGAGTGGCAGTGCATTGCAACAACATCTTGAACGCTATCGCAGTATTGTGCATAGCCTCAATATTCCAGCTTTTATTCTGAATCATGTGTGGGATATTTTAGAAGTCAACGGATTAATGAATCGCTTATTTGAACACTATATGCATAGCTTTAGCAGCATTCCTGAGTATGATCGAAATATTCTCAATCTGATGTTTGACCCAGGCTATGGCTTCAAGCAATTATTTAAGCTCGATTTAGTACACTGGGAATTAATGACCCAGAGCTATATTTATAATTTCAGGCATGCAACAAAAGGGTTTGAGCTAGAAGCATGGTATCAAGTCAAGGTTAACGTTTTAAGTCAATTTGCTGATTTTAATCTAATTTGGAAGTATGTTGAGGATAATTTATATAAAGAATACGATACAGCACTAACATATTTTACCAGTCAATTTTTTGGCTTTCGTTCAATTCACATCAACGAATCAGAGAAATTTGCTTATCCACGGATTAATGCCTATATCAGTGAAGACTTAACCAATCATGTAGCACTCTTCGTCGCGCCAAATCAGGCTTAATCAAGGCTGCCAGCACTATCATTAACAATAGTGCTGGCACTTAATTAACAATCCAAGGCATCGGCCAAAGCGGCCAAACTTGGCACAACCAAATCGGGCTGAGCCTCGGCAATCGGCGTTGCCCCAAAACCTGGCTTGGAATGGCGACGATCGACCCAAACGGTGTTCAAGCCTAGCTGATTGGCTGGCACAATATCATGAAATATGCTTTGAGCCACATGCAAAATAGCGCTTTGTGGCAAGGCCAAACGCTCAAATGCGCGCTGAAAATTATTCAACGCTGGTTTATACGATTGCACCTGTTGCGCGGTAATAATCCAATCGAATTTCAGGCCCAAGCGTTGCTCGGAAGCCGCAAATAAATCATCATCAACATTCGAGATAATTGCTAATTTATAGCGTTGCTGCAAGCGTTGTAGCGCCGCTGGCGAATCGGCGAAGGCTGGCCATTGCTTGACCGATAAGCCAAACTCGCGACATTCTTCGGCAATTGGCGTGAAGCCCAAGCGCTGACCAAGTTGCACCAGCACAGTTGCAACCACGGTTTTGTAGGCCAAATACGGGCCGGCTTCGAGCGCACTTTCTAGCTCGCCATACAGTTGCAAAGCGGCCTCTTGCTCGATATGAATAGCGTGGCGGGCAAAAATTGGCTCAAGCGCGGCCCACAAACCAGTTTCCCAATCGATCAGTGTGCCATAACAATCAAAGGTCAGAACTTGAAATTGGGCTGGATTCAGCATCAAAAGCTCCAAATACCACAAACCCGCGCCTATCAGTCACGATAAGCGCGGGTCGTAAATCCATAATTAATGCAAATGCAAGGTCACAACAACTTTGCCAAATTGCAATTGGTCGCCATGGGTAACTGGGGCTGGCGCATGCGGTGCTAATTTTTGGCCGTTGACTTTTGAATAGTTGGTGCTATTCAAATCTTCCAACATCCAACCGCCACCAGTATTATGTAAACGGGCATGTTGACGGCTGACACCGCCACCTTCACCGCCATGATTGGTCAAATCGACCTCAGGATAAATTCCGCTAATTGGATCTTCGCGGCCAATCACATAGACTTGCTTATCAACTGGCAGGTTAAGCACCACTTGGCTACCTGCCACAACTAAGTGTGGTGTAACCTGAGCTGGTGGCGCAACCGCTGCCGGTGCAGACCATGCTGGTGCTGGTGCTGGCGCAACTGGGGTTGGCGCGGCCCATGCTGGTGCGGCTTCGACAACCGGCGCAGGCGGAGCCACTGGCTCAGCAGGCACAACTGGTGCCGATGCAGGTTCGGCAGGCGCAGCTGCTGCAACCGTTGGCGCATCGTAGGTATTGATCGGTGCTGAAGGAATTGGTGCTGCAGGCGCAGATCCGCCAAGCAGGGCACTTAATTCAGTTTCAGCTTCAGCCAAAGCATGCTTGCTTTCTTCCAAGCCAGCAGCAATGTGGGCTGGCAAAGCCCGCCCAGCATAGCGCGCTGACATCTGCTCGAACATCGCCAAGTTATCTTGATGCTCAACAATGACTGCTTCTAAGCGAGCAACTTCGGCTGGATCTGGCAGCGCCGCAGCGGCCTCGGCGGCAGCTTTGGCAGCCTCAGCAGCGGCTTCAGCAGCAGCTTTTGCCGTAGCTTGAGTTTGATCAAATGCCACAAGGTTGGCTTGGGCTTCAGCTAAGCTAGCCTTCGTTTCTTCAATCCCAGCAGCAATATGGGCAGGCAAGGCTCGGCCAGCATAGCGCGCTGACATCTGCTCAAACATCACCAAATTATCTTCTTGCTCAATAATTGCTGCTTCGAGCGCCGTTCGTTCAGCAGCCACAGCCTCAGCATCAACTGATGGAGCAGCCTCAACGGCTGGTTGTTCGCTTGCAGCCGCCACTGGCTCGTCTTGATAGATTGGTTCTTCAGGTGCGATAAGCACTGGAGCAGCCTCAGCGACCGGGGACTCAAATGGTTCTTCGCTTGCAGCTACCACAGGCTCAGCTTCGACGGATGGGGCGACGACTGGCTCTTCAATCGCAGCAACAACTGGCTCGGCTTGCGCATGGGGAGTTGAAACTGGTGGTTGATCATCAATTGGCACGGTTGGCAACTCCTCGTCAGCTTCGACACTGGTTAATTCGGCCAAACTTGGTTCAGCTGCTGGTACTGCTGGCACGCCATTGGGTGGCGTAACGGCTTCGCTAGAAACTGGGTATGGGTTGGCAACTGATGCAACATCGACTGGTGCAACCGCTGCTGGAGCGGCATCAAGCGCAGCACCACATTGGTCGCAATACCGATCGCCTGGTTGATTGATATAGCCACATTCGCGACAGTTGAGCGAACTTGCCGCTGGCAGATTGACAGCTTCAGGCTCCGCTTGGGCTAGTGGCGCAGGAGGAGCTTGATCGGCTGGTACGAACATCGTTGGTGCATCATAACTTTGATCAGTATGTAAATTGGGAACTGCCCCAATTTGGGTTGCTTCTTGATTAATTGCAGGATCAAGTCGTGCGCCACAATATTCACAAAAACGGTTGCTACCATCATTCGTATGTCCACAGCTTGGACATTTCATACTTCCTCCTTCGACAAGGGAGCATACAAGAACGCAAAAGGGTATTTAATATTTATTTGCGAGACTACCTATAATTGCTAGCACTACACATGCCAAGACCATCCCCACGGTTGAAAATATTAGGCCGCGAACCGCCTGAGAACGGCCTTTGAGCGAATCGCGCGTGGCCTTTAAACTAATTGCGACAATACTGACAATTAATGAGACAAAGGCTGCGAAACCACCAAAACTTGCTAGTAATAAGGCTGTTTCATAGCCCATACCTTCATAGAAAAAGCCGCTTATCACCATAATTAGGCTCAAAAAGCCCATTATTTGGGCGGTTTGCGCTACCCCTGTGGTTTTAGCTTGGGGTAGGCTTGAAGCTTGCAAATGATGCGTCGCTGGATGCATGGGCGGCGCTGGTGGGCTAAACGGTTGGGCATAGATTGGCGGTGCTGGCGGGCTATAGGGTTGGGCATAGGTTGGCGCTGATGGCGCTGGCGGCCCATAGGGTTGCGACCCAGGCTTGCCATACGGTTGTGAACCAATTTGACCATAGGGTTGCGAGCCAGTTTGGCCGTAGGGCTGTGAACCAGTTTGACCATAGGGTTGCGAGCCAGTTTGACCATAGGGTTGCGAGCCAGTTTGGCCGTAGGGCTGCGAGACTGGCCGAGCTTGCGCTGGCTGGGCATAGGCAACATTTGGCAAAGCCGAAGTGCTGGGGCGTTGAGCCACATACACATCAGCACTATGTTGCGAAGCGTTGGATAACGCTCGACGCAAGGCTACCATTGAGGCAAATCGGGTTTGCGGATCATGGCTCATGGCCGTCATCAGCACCGAACTAATTGCCTCGGGCACAGCCTGATTGATGGTATGGGCTAACGGCACATTAAAGGGATGGGCAATTGGATCGTGGCCAGTCATTAATTGATGCAACAACACGCCCAATGCATACACATCGGAGCGGGCATCAGTTTGGCCAGTGCCATATTGCTCGGGAGCAGAATAGCCCATCGTGCCAAAAGCTTGGGTATCTTGCGATTGGCCAGGCTTAAACAAACGGGCAATCCCAAAGTCAATCAATTTCACTTGACCTTCGGGCGTGCGCATAATATTGGCTGGCTTGAGATCGCGGAAGATAATTGGTGGAGTGCGGCTATGCAAATAGTGCAGCACCTCAGTTAATGGCTCGGCAAAGGCCACCACATCAGCTACTGGCCATGGTGGTGGGCTATTGCGCAAAATATTCGATAAGGTTTCGCCTGGCACAAACTCCATCACCAAGTACTCGCGCCCATGATCGCTAAAGTGATCGGTCACCCGTGGTAAGTTGGGGTGATTCAAACGCGCCAGCAATTTTGCTTCTTCATGAAACGATTTGCGGGCGCGTTCGCGCTCCTCTTCGGTTTTAAGCAGGGCTGTGCTCATCTCTTTGATCGCGCAATCAATATCAAGACGCTGATCGTATGCCAAATAAACAGCCCCCATGCCGCCCTGGCCAAGTCGTTGTTTGAGCAAATAGCGATAGCCCAAAATCAACTCGGGGGGCAATGCACCTGTTTTAGAGTTTTCTTCAGATAACAAATCGCTCATGGAGAAATCCTTCGTATCAGCAACTCAGCGCGATTATAGCACGATGTTGCGCTAAAAAGCGCCCAGAATCGTGACAAAACGATCAGAATGTGATCGCTGGCGTAAGGCCGTCACAGCATAAGACGCAGACAATCTTTAATTAGTTTCAGCCGCAAGCCGCTAATGCTGCTGGTCGGTACGCTCTTCGGCAGATAACAACACCACCGTCACATTATCGCGTGCGCCACGACTATTGGCAATAGCAATCAGGCTGCCACAACATGCTTGCGGTGACGAAGCCTCAAGCACTGCATCGCGCAATTCTTCATCCGAAAGCTCGTTAATCAAGCCATCGGAGCAGAGCAACAGCCAATCGCCAGCCTCAAGCGGCTGCTCGGTCATATCCGATTCAACCGTGGCTTCAACCCCAACTGAGCGATAGAGCACATGGCGGCGGGGATGGGTGCGCGCTTGCTCCGCCGTTAGCTCGCCAATATCAACCAAACGCGCAACCATGGTATGGTCGACGGTCATTTGGGCAATTTGTTGGGTATGTTCGCTGACCCCTTTGCGGTTGATCAGGTAGACCCGCGAATCACCAACGCTGCCAATCCAAGCTTTTTCGCCAATCACCAAGGCCACCACTACAGTTGTGCCCATGCCGCGCAGCGATGACTTAACCTCAGCTTCGCGAAAGATCGTGCTATTGGCCGCAGCAATTGCCGCGCGCACGACATCGCGCCAGCCATCAAAGCTCCGATCGACGTTGCGGCTATAATCGCGCAGATGATTAACAATTGTTTGACTTGCCAAGGCGCTGGCGCGTTCGCCACCTTGAGCACCACCCATGCCATCAGCCACCAAACAACAGATCACTGGCGTGCCATCACGCAAGCGAAACTGCTCGACCAAGGCAGAATCTTGGTTGACTGAACGACGAGTACCGACATCGGAAAGCAGGCCAACAGTATAGCGAAGTGTTTGCGACATAGGCTGGACCTTTTCTGCATTGGCCACCAACGGATTACCACAGGCAATGCAATAACGTGCATTCACCCGATTGCCCTTGCCACAGCGCGAGCAGCCAAGCGGAAATCGGCGGGCAGGGGTTAATGTGGTGGTAATGCGAATTGTTTCGCGGCCTTGAGCCAACTGATGGCTAACGCTGCCAAGGGCTTTGCGCAACTCTTCAATGCTTGTGATGGCCTCTTCACGGGTTGCCTCACCAGTTTGCAGGCGCATCTGCCACCATTCAACGCCAGCATGCACCATCTGTTCCAAGGCTCGCAGGCTAATCTTCTCGCCTTCAAGCTGAATTCGGCGTGGTGCTGGTAAAACAACTTCTTCATAATCGATCGGCTCGGCTGCCACGGCTGGTTCGGGCGTTGAGACTGGCGGCGTTGCAACTGAACGCAGCGGAAAACCGCAATGCCGACAGAAACGAGCTGTTTCATCAACTAAACGATGACAGCGTGGACATGGAGCACCAGCAGGCGTTGCAAGGCTCATTCGAGCAACCTCCCATTCGGCAGGAACGGTTGTGGTCTGGAGCAGTATGCTATAATGCGCGTGTTTGAGTCTGCTCACATGTTGCGATTATAGCACAGCCCTTCATCCATGCCACTAGATAGCGTTAATTGCGTTGCATGAAGCTTGGCGTTTAAGGGGGAATGATGACACGCTGTATTCACTGCGGTGCTGCCATTCAGCCGAATACAAAGTTTTGCCCAAGTTGTGGTAAACCTCAACAGGCCGCACCCAATCAAGGCAGCCCAACAGGAGGCGCTGGGGCTACCACCATCCTGCATTCATCGATGGCATTTTTAGAGGTGCAAGAAACTGGTCAGGCACCCCGCCAAATTCCATTGGCAACCCAACCAGTAACCTTTGGCCGCAAGCCCGATAACGATATCATCGCTTCATCGCGCTTTGTGTCATCAAATCATGCCCGGATCGAGCCAGAAGGCCAACGCCACGTTATTATCGATCTTGGCAGCACCAATGGCTTGCTGTTCCAAAGCCAACGGGTGCCGCGCCATAGTTTTAACGATGGCGATTCGGTGCGGATTGGCGACCCCGTTACTGGTAACTTTGTCACCCTGACGTATCGCAATCAGAAGGTCGCTACCCCAGCCGCCGATGTCGGCCATGTCAGCCGCTTTGATTTGAGTAATAAGCCAGCTGTGATCATAGGCCGCGAAGGCTCAGCGCTCAATTTGCCCAATCCCCAAGTTTCGCGCAATCACGCCGAAATTCGTGCGATTCAAGGTGGCCACGAGGTGCGCGATCTGGGCAGCACCAACGGTACCTTTGTCAATGGCAATCGAATCAGCGCAACCCGCCTGAATCGCGGCGATGTGATTCAAGTTGGGCCATTTAAGCTGGTCTACGATGGCAATTCGCTTGATCAGTTTGATCAACGCGGGGCCTTGCGGATCGATGCGCATTCGTTGGTACGTTTGGTTGGTGGCAATCGAATCATTCTTAATAATGTTTCGCTGGTGATCGAGCCACGCGAATTTATTGCTTTGGTTGGTGGCTCAGGTGCGGGCAAATCAACCCTGATGGGAGCGCTTTCGGGCTACAATCGGGCCAATAAAGGTGCGGTTTTGGTCAATGGCGACGATTATTATGCCAACTTCGATGCCTATCGAGCAATTTTGGGCTATGTGCCGCAAGATGATATTCTGCACAGTAGCCTGCCAGTTGATGTAGCCTTGCGCTATACCGCCAAGTTACGGCTGCCCGCCGACACCGCCAGCAGCGAAATCGAAACCCGCATCGATCGGGTGCTCAAAGATGTTGAGATGAGCGCCCATCGCAGCAAGCAAGTAAATCAACTTTCTGGTGGTCAGCGCAAACGGGTTTCAATTAGCTCCGAGCTGTTGGCCGACCCCAGCCTCTTCTTTCTCGATGAGCCAACCTCAGGGCTTGATCCGGGTCTCGAAAAGAAGATGATGTATACCTTGCGCCAGTTGGCCGATTCAGGCCGCACGATTGTCTTGGTAACTCACGCTACCGCCAACATCACCCAGTGCGATCATGTGGTGTTTATGGCCGATGGGCGCATGGTTTGGTTTGGGCCGCCCAGCGAAGCCTTGGAATTTTTCAATGTTACATCAGGCGATTTCGCCGATATTTACACTAAACTTGAGGGCGATGCCGACCCGAATCATCCTTTAACCACCACTGAGTTGAAACAAGAATTCGAAATGTGGCGGCAACACAATAATCAAGTGCGCCAAGCGCCACGGCTCTCTGAGCTGTGGGAGATTCGCTTCCGCAACTCCGAGGCCTATCGCAAATATGTCTGGGAACGGCTGCAACGTGCGCCACAAGTGGCAGTTATGACTCCGCCGCAAGCACCGATTCCGCAAGCAGCAGTGCCTGGCGCATACCCAAATCAAGCGAGCACCTCGATTCCGACTTCGGCGGCTTCAGCTGGCCGACCAAAACCGCCGCCAGTCTCGGCAATGCGCCAATTTGGCATTTTGACCCGCCGCTATTTGCGTTTGATCGCCGCCGATCGGCGTAATTTGGCAATTTTGCTCTTGCAAGCGCCCATTATTAGCCTGATTTTGCTGTTGGTTGCCAAGGCCGATGCTTTACACGACCCACGCTATGCCGATGCGCGCATGATTCCGTTTTTGTTGGGGGCGGTTGCAGTTTGGTTTGGCATTTTGAACTCGGCGCGTGAAATTACCAAAGAAGGGCCGATCTATCGGCGTGAACGCTTAGCAAACCTCAAAATTGTGCCCTATTTGGCCTCAAAAGTCGTTGTGCTTTCAGGTTTATGTCTCATCCAAAGTGTTATTTTGATGGTGATACTGAAACTTTAAGGTCGATTTTGATATTGGGGTGACTCATGCGCCGTTTGGCGTTTGGGGTGGGTTTTTAATCACCACGTTCCTCACATCGCTAACTGGTTTAGGGGTTGGGCTGTTAATTTCGGCATCGGTTAGCTCATCGGATAAAGCCATGAGCATCATTCCATTTGCGCTAATTCCGCAAATTGTGTTTGCGTTGGCGTTGCTGCCACTACCTTCGGCCTTGGCTCCACTCTCGTTCTTTGTGGGCAGTCGTTGGGCGATGCAAGCCTATGGCTCAATTGGCGGCTTAACCGAACCTTATGACACCGGCAAATGTGTCGGCCCGCCGTTGCCGCAAAACTGCGAGGTTTTCCCAACGGTTAATTATTCCTACAATGCTGGCTTTATTTTCTTGACCTGGTTTATTTTGATTGGCTACACGCTGGCTTGTTTTGCGATAACTGCGTGGTTGCTCAAACGTCGCGATAAGGAAGCCTAGTTGTGACCCAAAGCGAGCCAATTCAATGGAATGCCGCAGCCCTGCAAACGCTCCAAGTCGAAGGCGTTAACGAACGCTGGAATGCAGTCCAAGAGCAATTGCATCCAATTCTCGTCGCCATCACCGAGCAACTTGCCAACGCTGCGGCGCGGCAATTTCCCAATACATGGGGCTTGTACGAGGTCAGCGCCAAATCGGTCAGGGCGGTCAATCGGGGTCGCCAACGTGATCCCATCGAAGATTATCATCTGGTGATTGATCGGCCACCGCGTGGTTGCCATATTTATCTTGGGGTCAGCGGCAGCGAAGAACGAATTTTAGTTGGAATTCAACTGTGGAATAAGCGCAAACGTGAGCTGGCGGCGGTGTGGGATCGTGGGCGGGTGCTGTGGGAGCCATTAATCAGCAGTTTGCCCGATGTGCGCTACACCCGTGGCGAGCATGCCGAGCACCAACTTTGGCTCGACGATTATCTAGCCAATCGCGCCAGCAATTATCTGTGGGCTGGCTGGAGCTACCCGTGGCAGCAAGCGCTGGACGATAGCCAGCAGTTTAATCAACAATTGATTAACCATATTTTGGCCTTGTTGCCACTCAACGAAGCAATTATGGAAATTGCCGAGGAAGAATGGGAATTGCCGCCCAGCCATGTGCGCGAGACGCGGCCAAGCTACGCCACTGGTTTCAATAGCCCAAGCATCGAAGAAATTAGCGCCAGCATTCGCCAACGGGGCTTTATCTACCCCGCTGATGTGCTGCGTTCGTATCACATTGCGCTACAGACCAAGCCCTTGGTAATTTTGCCGGGCATTTCGGGCACTGGCAAAACCCGTTTGACGCGGGTGTATGCTGATGCTGTCCACCAAATCGCGCCGCACAGCGATAATCCTTATTATTTGGCGGTAGCGGTACAGCCCGATTGGCATAATGCTCGCGATTTATTGGGCTATTTCAATGCCTTGACCCAAACCTTTCAGCCAACCCCAAGCTTGCGCTTGTTGCTGCGCGCCGCCGCTGATCCAGCGCATCCCTATTTTTTATGCCTTGATGAGCTAAATTTGGCGCGGCCTGAATATTATTTAGCGCCAATTTTGAGTGCACTCGAAACCGCCGAACATCTGATTGATTTGGGGATTCCGCAGGAAGTCGCCCAAACCGTTGATGGCGAAAGTGTGCGCAACCCGCTGCGCTTGCCCTTAAATGTGCATATCATTGGCACAGTCAATGTTGATGAAAGCACCTTCAGCTTGAGCGACAAACTACTTGATCGGGCCAATGTAATCGAGTTGACCGAGGTTGATTTGGCTGCTTGGCGCAGCAGTTATCGCCGCCCATTTGATCCAACGGCATGGCAATTGTTGCTTGAACTACAGCCAATTTTGGCTGGGCTTGGGCATCCCTTTGGTTATCGAGCGGTTGAGGAAATTGGGCGCTATTTGGAAGGAGCCGAGGGCATTATGCCGCTCAACACGGCGCTTGATTTGCAGATTAAGCAAAAATTGTTGCCCAAATTGCGCGGCGACGATAGCCCACGCTTTCGCAATGGCTTACGCAGTTTGGCCCAATTACTTGCGACGTATCCCCAATCGCAGGCTAAAATTCAGGCCATGCTCGAACGGCTTGATCGCGAGGGCTTTGCTGATTTTTATTAAACGAGCGGTCAGGATTCAGAAGTCAGGGACTAAGAAGCAAGAACAGAGAACAGAGACCAAACTTTGGCTATTAAGCACAACCACTCTATTGCGCTAATCGACCTTTAGGGGGTGCAGGGGCGTTTCCCTCCAGCGGAGGGACGGAAGGGTGGCGAACCTTGATCGAAATTGGGAAAGCAAGCAATGCAAGTATATTAGTTTGCGTTCTTCGCGGTCGAATCTAGACCATTAACTTATACACAACTAAGGCATTATGACAAAGCGTTTAGGGATTCTTGGTGGCGGACAATTAGCTCGAATGTTGGTGCAGGCGGCAATTCCGTTGGGAATTGAAACCGTTGTTTTAGCCAACCGCAACGACGAACCAGCAGCCCTGGTCAGCAAAGCGGTGGTTGGCGATTGGAATGATCGGGCCTTGCTTGATCAATTTGCCCAAGCAGTTGATGTGGTGGTGCTTGAAAACGAGTTTATTGGCTCGGAAAAGCTGGCCTATCTCGCCAGCAAAGGCGTGCAATTAGTGCCCGATCAAGCAACGCTTGGCTTGATTGAGGATAAAGCGCAACAAAAATTAACTTTGGCGGCGGCAGGCTTGCCAATTCCAGCCTTAGCGTTGATCGAATCGTTGAGCGATGTTGCGGCTTTTGGGGCTGACCATGGCTTTCCATTGATGTTGAAAACCCGGCGTAATGGCTACGATGGCCGTGGCACCGCCAAAATTCGCAGCGCCGAGGAGATTGCCAGCGCTTGTGCGTCGTTGGGCTTTCCCGAAAATCCAGTCTTTGTTGAGGCTTGGGTGCCCTTCGAGGCCGAGTTAGCGACCTTGATTATTCGCTCGGTCAACGGCGAACAATGCGTTTACCCAGTGATTGAAACCTATCAGCCAAGCGGCGTTTGTCGGGTGGTGCGTGCGCCAGCACCCTACTCTGCTGCAATTCAGCAACAAGCCCGCGAAGTTGCCCAAGCGACAGCGGCAGCACTTGGCGGCTTGGGCATCTTGGCAGTAGAGATGTTTCTTACCAGCAAAGGCCAGATTTTGGTCAACGAGCTAGCGCCACGGCCACACAACACTGGTCACTACTCAATCGAGGGCTGCTACTGCTCGCAATTTGAAAACACCATTCGGGCAGCACTTGGGTGGCCATTAGGCGATCCGCAGTTACGCCAGCCAAGCGCCGTGATGGTCAATGTGCTTGCGCCAACCAGCCGAGCATTAGAAAGTAGCCTGATTCAAACCGCGCTCCAACCCAAAGTGCATGTGCATTGGTATGATAAACGCAGCGCCAAGCCAGGCCGTAAAATTGGCCATATCACCGCTGTGGGAGCCGAACCAAGTGAGGTTGAAGCCCGCGCCCAAGCGGCGGTTGATCACTTAGAACAAGTTTAACCGAACCAGTTTAATCTGAGCAAATCAAGCAATGTCAGGCACCAATCGAACTGCCGCAACGGGGCGGCATGCGCGATTACCGCTTGGCATTTTTTAATTGAAAGGATAGCTATGAGCGCCATAGTTGGAATTGTGATGGGCAGTGATTCGGATTTAGCCACCATGCAAGCAGCAGCCAGCATTTGCCAAGAATTTGGCATTGAGTATGAAATACGGGTTGTTTCGGCCCATCGCACGCCCGCCTTGATGGCCGAGTATGGCCAAACCGCCCATGAACGCGGCCTCAAAGTGATTATTGCTGGCGCTGGTGGCGCGGCCCACTTGCCTGGCATGGTGGCAGCCTACACCCCATTGCCAGTGATTGGAGTGCCCGTGCCAATTGGCCAGCTCCAAGGCGTTGATGCGCTGATGTCAATTGTGCAAATGCCCGGCGGCGTGCCGGTTGCCACCGTCGCAATTGGCCAAGCCAAAAATGCCGGCTTGCTGGCAATTCAAATTTTGGCGACCGCCGATGCCACGTTACAAGCCAAAATGATTGCCTATAAACAAACCATGGCCGCCGAATCGCAAGCCAAGAACGAGCGGCTTCAAGCAAACATCAAGCAATAAGCAACTTTAACCACGAAGAACACGAAGTTGCACGAAGGCAGATTTAAGCATGCTTTACGTTCTTGTGGTGTTAAACGCCGAGGCGCAGAGAGGTTAAAAAAAGGGGATCGGGCATTAAATACCCGATCCCCAACAACCAATCCCCAATCCCCAGCTCCTACAAACCAGCGACGTGTTCGTGAGCGTGATACGACGAACGCACCATTGGGCCTGATTCGACGTGGCGGAAACCACGAGCTAAGCCCTGCTCGCGGTACCATGTGAAGGTTTCAGGTGGCACATAACGATCAATCGGCCAGTAATCGCCCGATGGCGAGAGATATTGACCAATTGTCATAACGTCAACATCGGAGCGGCGCAAACCATCCATCACGGTCAGCACTTCCTCATCGGTCTCGCCAGCGCCAACCATCAAGCCACTTTTGGTCACGATACCGGGCTGAAGGTCGCGGGCAAGTCGCAATAATTCGAGGCTTTGATAGAAATTCGCCCGTGGCCGGAAGCGGCGGAACAAACGTGGCACGGTTTCGATGTTGTGGTTCAACACATCGGGGCGAGCATCGAGCACAATCCGCAAGGCATCCCAGTTGCCATCAAAATCGGGAATCAAGACTTCAACTTTGCAATCGGGCAATTGCTCACGAATCAAATTAATCGATTCGGCAAAAATATGAGCGCCACCATCAGCCTGATCATCGCGATTCACTGAGGTCAACACCACATGTTTCAGTTTGAGGTGGGCAACCGCAGCGGCAATTCGCTGTGGTTCTTGTTCGTCGATGGCTTTGGGCTTGCCTTTGCCAATCGCGCAATAGCGACAACCACGGGTACAGGTATCGCCAAGTAATAAAAAAGTAGCTGTGCGATGATTCCAACATTCGCCAATATTGGGGCAATGAGCTTCTTCGCAGACCGTATGCAAATCGAGTTCGCGCATGAGGCCATGCACATCCTCGTAGTTTTCCCCTATCGGAGCGCGAGCCTTAAGCCAAGCGGGGCGGCGCGGGGCCACCGGTGCAGCTTTGGGCGCTTCAAAGAGTGTAATTGTATCCATGAAAACCCCTTGGATAACGCAACGAGCAGCATTTGCTCTTACTCATATTGTAACGTGCTTTTGCTGCTTGTCATGCATCCAATTTTTGCCACAATCGTGGTCGGCTGATCTAAAGACCTGCACTGCAAGCTTTGCTAAAAGCGCAAGCCAAGATTGGGCATAATTGCTGAAAGTTTAAGCTTGACATTTAGATCACGATGCGCTATATTTAGTGAAATTCTACTAAAATTTTAGATAAAATTTATAGAGTTTTACAGCAACAGTTGGGTTATGCTCCAAACTCGCCTTCCGCTGAGCCTGATCATTGCCTAAATTGGGTTGCTGAAACGATCTAAATTTTTCAATAAAGTTGCTTAATAACCACAGCGTTATTTTATGGCATCATGAGAGCCTATTCAAAGGTGACTAGGAGAACATGTATGACACAGCGGATCACGATGGAAGACATTGCGCGGCAAAGCGGTGTCTCGTTGGCAACAGTATCATTAGTATTACGCGACAAGCCTGGGATTAACGACGACACACGCCGCCGCGTGTTGGATATTGCCCGTGATCTTGGTTATCGCAAACGCTTGAATCATGAGAAATTGGTTTCGCAATCGTTGCATAATGCCGGCGTCATCGTCAAGGCATCGATGGGCGATAATAACCCCCATGCCAACCCATTTTATGCCCCAATCGTCGCTGGAATTGAAGCTGCTTGTCGCAAAATGCATATCAATTTAATGTATGCCACGGTTCCGGTTGATATGGATAATCATCCCCAAGAACTGCCCCGCTTGCTCTCCGAAGATCATCTTGATGGAGTGTTGTTGGTGGGCGCATTTGCCGACGCAACAATTACCAAACTACTTCAACGTGAGGGTATTCCGGCTGTCTTGGTTGATGGCTATTCGCACGAACACATCTACGATTCAGTGGTTTCGGATAATTTCCGTGGTGCCTATGATGCAGTGAGCCATGTGATCAGCCATGGGCATCGGCATATTGGCCTGATTGGCACAACCAAAGAGGCCTACCCAAGCATGGCGGAACGCCGCAAAGGCTATCTTCAAGCGTTAACCGATCACGGAATCCATGAGCATTATTTTGGTGATTGCTTAGTAACCATGCACGAGGCAAGCGATACCACCAGTATCCTCTTGCAGCGGCATCCGCAAATTACGGCACTTTTTTGTGCTAACGATATTATGGCGATTGGCGCGACCCAAGCTGCTCGTGCGTTGAATCGCCAAATTCCCCAAGATATATCAATCATTGGCTTTGATAATATTGATCTGGCGCAGCATGTCGCACCAAGCCTGACCACGATGCATGTCGATAAGGTCGGCATGGGTCGCTTTGCCGTGCAACTGTTAGCCAACCGAGCCGAGTATCCGGAACAGGCTCCGGCAACAGTCATGCTCCGGCCACGCCTGATTGAGCGCCAATCAGTTCAACGCTTGCAACTGCCAAAATCGGTTGCCTTGTAGGAGTATCAGCTATGGAAGCTGCGACGCTTCAATCCACCACCATCCTTGGAAGTGCGCTCCCTTCAATTCCTTGGGAAGAACGCCCAGTCGGTAATTCAGATGTCGTATGGCGCTACAGCGGGAATCCGGTTATTCCCCGCGATGCCATCCCAACCTCAAATAGTATTTTCAACAGCGCTGTGGTGCCCTTCAACGGTGGCTTTGCTGGCGTGTTTCGCTGCGACGATAAACGCCGGGTAATGAATATTCACCGTGGGTTTAGTAAAGATGCAGTTCATTGGGAAATTGATCCTGAGCCATTGCAATTTTTAGGTGATCCCGAAATTACCGCTTTTGAATATCGCTATGATCCACGGGTGTGTTGGATTGAAGATCGTTATTATGTCACCTGGTGTAATGGCTATCATGGCCCAACCATCGGCGTAGCCTACACCTACGATTTTGAAACCTTCCATCAATTAGAAAATGCCTTTTTGCCTTTCAATCGCAATGGCGTGCTGTTCCCACGCAAGATCAATGGTAAATATGCCATGGTTAGCCGCCCAAGCGATAATGGCCATACGCCGTTTGGCGATATTTACTATAGCGAAAGCCCTGATATGGAACATTGGGGCAAGCATCGTTTTGTAATGGGCACCAAAGGCGGGTGGCAAAGCACCAAAATCGGCGCAGGCCCAACCCCAATTGAAACCACTGAAGGTTGGTTGCTGTTCTATCACGGCGTGCTAACTTCGTGCAATGGTTTTGTATATAGCTTTGGGGCAGCATTGCTCGATTTGGAGCAACCATGGAAAGTGCTGTATCGCACGGCTCCCTATTTACTTGCGCCCCAAACCTTGTATGAATGTGTTGGCGATGTGCCAAACGTGGCCTTCCCATGCGCAGCCTTGACCGATGCCGCCACAGGCCGGATTGCGATTTACTATGGCTGTGCGGATACGGTTACTGGGATTGCCTTTACCCAAGTTGATGAGGTTTTGAGCTTCCTCAAGGCCAATTCCGAGCTCTAGAACTGTGGTCGAACTAGGCCATTGGGTCTAGGGCGGCGTTACATGTGGGGTAGGTAAGATCAACTAACGTACCTACCCCACAATAGGAAGATTGATGCTTGCCTAAGCATAGCGCTAGACTTGCAACAACATATATACTTAGCATGTTTGGGAAGGGTTGTCGATGCACAGCTTGCTAACGCCCAAACAACCTGCATCGATGCATGTATTGGCCAAGGGAGGTCAGCGTTATGCACAGGAAGCATACTCAATCACGCCACACAGTTCGGAGCCTTGGATTCAGTTTGATCATGCTGCTGATTTTGGCTGCATGCGGTCAAGCAGCAACACCGCCAACCCAAGTCAATCCAACCAGCCTACCCACTGATACGCCTCCTACTGCTGTCCCAGCGCTTGCCAACTCGGCAGATAAAGCCTTGGTTATTTGGTCAACTGGCTCAGATGTTGAGGCGCTTTCGATTCAAGCAGCAGCAGATGTCTTTGTGCAGAAAAATCCTGGTGTCTTGATTAAAGTTCAAGCACTGCCATGGAGTGATGCCCATACCCAAATTCTTGAGGCAATCGCTGCTGATCGTGGCCCCGATTTGATGGCCGGTGGCATGTCGTGGGGAATTGAATTTGGCAAACTTGGCGGCATGATCGATCTGCAAAAGCAGTATCCAGCAGTCGTCAGCGAAGTTAAGCAAAAGATGTTGCCACAACTGCAAGATTCATTGTTCTTGGATACTGGCGAAGTTTATGCCTTGCAGCTTGATGTCGCCCTGATGGGCATGTTCTATCGCACCGATTTGCTCCGCGATTTGGTTGGCATGGAGCAAGCGCCCCAAAACTGGACTGAACTAACTAAAGTGCTTGAAAAATCGAAAACCATCAATAAAAAGGGGTTTGCGATTGGCTGGGATAACGCTGGCTGGATTAGCTACTTTACCTTTTTGTATTCAGCAGGTGGCAGCTTATATAACGACGATTGCTCCAAAGCAACAATCAATTCGGCGGCTGGCTTACAAGCCATGACCTATTTCCGTGATCTGTACACCAAATATCAAATCCCAACTGATAACGGCTTAGATATTGAAGCTGGCCTTGAAAGCGGTGACTATTTGGTCAGTTACGCTGGTACATGGAGCGTCGCATCAATTGATTTCAATCGGCCTGAATTAGCTGGCAAATGGGGCTTTGCACCACTGCCCAAAAGCCCCAAAGGCAAAAGTGTCTCGTTCCTCGGTGGGCGCGTCATTGGCGTGATGGAAGCATCGCAGAATAAAGACCTTGCCGCTGAATTTATTCGCTTTTTGTATACCGAAGAAGCAGTTGCCGCACAATCGACCTATGTGCAAAGCGCGAAGAATTATTATGTGCCACCAAGTTTGACCTTGTTGAGCGCTGCTAAACTTCCAGCCAACATCGAAGCTGGCTTCCGTGGCTTGTTAGAGCAATCGGCAGGCCCACCAAAGTGTGTCGGCTGGGAAGAAAGCACTACCGATGTGCAAAAACTATTGCAAGAGGTCGTTTACAACAACGCTGATCCCCAAGATGCTTTAGATCAAGCAGCGGAGATCATGAATCGCAATTTACAACCATAGGTGTTGGCAATTGCCCCGCTTCGAGATTTGAAGTAGTTCAGGAGGAATTATGCGTCGATTGTTCTATCGCTTGC
The DNA here is from genome assembly GCA_963767035.1 of uncultured Chloroflexia bacterium. GTDB lineage: Bacteria > Chloroflexota > Chloroflexia > Chloroflexales > Herpetosiphonaceae > Herpetosiphon. The sequence continues at coordinate 1,907,130 of CAVYBW010000001.1, forward strand.
AGGCTTGGCTGATTCTGCTCATGCTGATTGCCGCATGCACGCAAGCCGGCGATTCGGCTGGCAACCAGACAATTAGCCTACGAACATTAACCGGCAATGCTGCGGTTTTTGGCACAATTGAGTTGGCGGTTGATACAGGCATCACCGTTGCCAATCCATACGATCCAAATCAAATGGATCTGATGGTGAGTTTTATCTCAACGACAGGTCAAATCTATCGTGTACCAGCCTTTTGGTATCAAGATTTCGATCAAGTTTCGCTGCAACCCAAGGGCAACCCTGAGTGGCGGGTGCGCTTTACGCCCAGCGAACCAGGCGCGTGGCAAGTCAAGGCCGAGCTAAGCAAGCCAGCGCTGAGCAGCGAAGTAATCACGATTGAAGTTTCATCCAACAAACAATCGCCTGGCTTTGTGCGCATCAACAGTAGCAATACCCGTTATTTCGCCCGCCAAGATGGCTCATTCTTTATGCCAATTGGCCTGAATTTGGGCTGGCCAACCCAACAAGGTACAGGCATTCTGCGCGAATACGAGCATTGGTTTGATCAGCTCAGCAAAAACGGTGGCAACATTGCCAGGATTTGGATGGCCTCGTGGTCATTTGGCATCGAGTGGCAAGACACTGGCTTGGGCAATTATTCCAAGCGTATGCAACAAGCGTGGATGCTTGACCAAATTTTCAAATTGGCCGAGCAACGTAATATCACAATTATGTTGACCTTGATCAATCATGGCGCGTTCAGCACTAGCACCGATTCGGAATGGGCCAGTAATCCCTACAACGCCGCTAATGGTGGGCCAATTGCCGAGCCACGCTTGTTTGCAACCGACCTGCAAGCGCGCGAATTCTTCAAGCACCGCGTGCGTTATATCGCGGCCCGCTGGGCGCATTCGCCAAGCCTCTTTGCATGGGAATGGTGGAACGAAGCCAATTGGACACCAATCAACGATGCGTTGATGCAGCCGTGGGTCAGCGAAATGAGCCGCCATTTGGCACAGTTTGATCCTTACCAACATTTGGTTTCGACCAGCTACGCCAGCAACACCTCCACCTCGATGTGGGCGCAGCCAGAGATCAACTTTACCCAACACCACGATTACACAGGCCGCGATTTAGGCCAAGCCTTCCCGTTGGTGGTGCGTGAGTTGACGACTGCTGCACCGCAAAAACCAGCCTTAGTTAGCGAGCTTGGCTATGCTGCGACAGGCCGAGACGAAGTGATCAACCGTGATGTTTGGCAATTCCATCAAGGCTTATGGGCCGCACCATTCAGCGGGTTTGCTGGCAGCGGCATGTATTGGTGGTGGGATACCTTGGTTGACCCTGACAACTTGTGGAGCGAATATAGCAAGTTGGCTGAATTTTTCAAAGACCAAGATTTAACCAGCTTTAGCCCAGTTACGGCTCAAGTTTCGCCGTTGAAAGCGCGCGCACTGGCCTTGCAAACCAAATCGCAAGCGCTGGTGTGGGTTCGCAGCAACGAATACGAGCCAGAAGCATTAACCAAAGCCTACGAAGAAGCGCTCAAAAAGCGTGAATTTAACGATAGCTGGGAATATGTGCCGCCAACCTACGCCGATTTGATGCTCAAGTTGAGCGGACTTGAGACCGGAACCTACCAAGCAACTTGGTATGATCCTCAAACTGGCACATGGTCGCAACCAACAACGGTTACCCTTGAAGCCGAACAAGCAAGTATTGCCGTGCCAAGCTTCAACTACGATTTAGCATTAAAATTGGTCAAGCAATAAGCTTTATTGCTGGGCAAGCTTTGGCCATGTAGGTGTTGGGTAGCCGCTATCAGGTGCACAATTAGCAATCATTTGCGTGCGTGATAGTGGCGCTCAGCCACCTATGTGGCTTTTTATTGGCAAAAATTAGCCTCAAGGATGGTTTCATGCCACATTATGGCTTCAATTTACAATGGATGTATCATTACGTTCAAGGCAAGTTGCCAGCAGAGCCTGACCACAAAGCCTTAAACTGGATCGCCAAACAGGGCTTTAATTTTATTCGCATTCCAACCAATTATTGGTTTTGGACGCGTGATTGGCAATATACCAACCCCGACGAGACGATCATCGGGTATATTGACCGCTATATCGCTGCATGTCGCGAATATGGCCTCCATGTCAGCCTTAATTTGCATCGAGCGCCCGGATATTGTATCAATGGGAACGATCTCGAGCGGCATAATTTATGGCGCGATGCAGAGGCGCAGGATGGCTTTGTCTGGCTCTGGGAGTATTTCGCCCAACGCTACCACGGCATTCCTGCTGGCGAATTAAGCTTCGATTTGCTCAACGAACCGCCCAATATCGATCAGTATGGCTTGACGCGACGCAACCATGCGGCGATCATGCGGCGGACAGTCGCAGCAATTCGGGCAGTCGACCCTCAACGGGCGATTGTGATCGATGGAATTGGTGGTGGGCACTTGGCGATGCCCGAACTCGCTGACTTGGGCGTGACCCACAGCGGGCGCGGCTATCAGCCAATGGCGGTGAGCCACTACCAAGCCAGTTGGTGGGATGGTCACGAAGGTTTAGCGGCACCAACATATCCCGTAAAATGGCAGAATCATTATTGGGATCGGGCTGGCTTAGTCGAATTTTACCAACCATGGCGCGACGTACAAGCGCGGAACGTCGCAATCCATATCGGTGAATTTGGCTGCTACAACCGTACCCCCAATGATGTAGCCCTGCGCTGGTTCCGCGATATGCTCAGCGTTTATCAAGAATTTGGTTGGGGTTTCGGTCTCTGGGAGTTTGAAGGAGCATTTGGAATTATCAATCATGGCCGACCGCATGCCCGCTACGACGTTGTTGATGGCTACTCCGTTGACCGTGATTTACTCGATTTGCTCCTTGCTGCCCGTCTGCCCGAAGCGCCAGAAGGAATACAATAATGGCTAATCTCGTAGATGGCGGCTTTGATCATGGTGTGCGCGAAGTGTGGCAAGCCCAGTTTCGCGCCGAAGTGTTGGGCAATATTTTGCCTTTTTGGGCAAACCACACGCTTGATCATCGAGCATGGTGGCTTTTATGGCGGCTTAACTAACGATCTGACAATCCATAATGAGTTTCCTCGCTCAGCCGTATTATGTGGCCGGATTCTTTGGACATTTGCCTGTGCCTATCGCACGCTCGGTGATCCGCGCGATTTGGCGGTGGCTGAATATGCCTATGCCTATCTCAAGCAGGCTTTTTGGGATAAAACCTACGGTGGGTTGTATTGGTCGATTGATGCCAACGGCCAGCCTTTGGCCGCGCATAAACAAACCTATGCTCAATCGTTCGCGATCTACGGGTTGGCGGAGTATGTGCGGGCCACTGGTGATCAGAGCGCCTTGGCAATGGCCCAAGAAATTTTCCACTTGATTGAAAATCATGCTTTTGATCCGAAGTATGGTGGCTATATCGAGGGTTGTGATCAGGTTTGGCAGCCGCTTGGCGATAGCCGCCTGAGCAAGCTCGAGCCAGAAGCCCGCAAAACCATGAACACCATGCTGCATATGATGGAAGCTTATGCGAATCTCTTGCGGGTCTGGGATGTGGCCGATGTGCGCCAGCAATTGGCCAGCTTGATCGAAGCCTGCTGCGAACACATTATCGATCCAGTTCAAGGCCGTTTTCACCTCTTTTTCGATGATCAATGGAACCACCATGAGCATGGCATTTCGTATGGTCACGATATTGAGGGCAGTTGGTTGTTGATGGAAGCTGCCCATGTCTTGGGCGATGCATGCTTGATTGCCAAAGCCGAAACTTTAGCGATTGGCATGGCCGATGCGGTTTATCGCAATGGCCGTCACGCCGATGGCAGCATTATTCACGAACGCGCAGCCGATGGCTCGATCAATTTCGAGCGCCATTGGTGGCCGCAAGCCGAAGCCGTGGTTGGCTTCTACAACGCCTATCAGGCAACCGGCAAACCAGAGTTTGCCCAAGCTGCCTACGATAGTTGGGATTTTATTCAACGCTATTTTATCGACCACGATCATGGTGATTGGTTCAAAATTTTGGATGCTCAAAACCAACCATTGGGAGCGATCCCAAAAGTTGGCCCATGGGAATGCCCCTATCATCATGCACGGGTCTGTTTTGAGATGATCGAACGTTTAGCTGAACACAATGTGAGTGTTCAGATGCGAGGATAATATGCATTTTGATCTGCCGTTAGAACAATTACGCGAATATCGCCCTGAACGCAACGAACCAGCCGATTTTGACCAATTTTGGCAAACCACCTTAGCCGATGCCCGCCAATATCCGTTGAATGCCAGTTTCGAGCCTTACGACATGGGCTTGCCCTTGATCGAAGCCTACGATGTGACCTTCAATGGCTATGGCGGTCAGCCAATCAAGGGCTGGTTCTTGCTGCCACGCAACACCACCAAGCCAATTCCATGTGTTGTGGAATATATTGGCTATGGCGGTGGCCGTGGTTTGGCGATCGATTGGCTGCTGTGGCCAAGCGCAGGTTATGCCGTCTTTGCCATGGATAATCGTGGTCAAGGCTCGAATTGGCGCACTGGCGATACTCCCGACCTCGAAACCGAGGGCGGCAATCCTCAAATTCCTGGCTTTATGACGCGCGGCGTCCTTAGCCCACAAACCTACTACTACCGCCGGTTGTTCACCGATGCGGTGCGAGCAATTGAAGCAGCGCGTTCGCACCCGTTGGTTGATGCGGGCAAGGTAGCATTGGCCGGTGGTAGCCAAGGTGGCGGCATCTCGATTGCGGCGGCTGGCTTGCAACCAGATGTCGCAGCAGTTTTGCCCGATGTGCCATTTTTGTGTCACTATCGCCGTGCCACCACCATGGTCGATACCTATCCCTACGCCGAAGTGGCCCAATATTGTGCCCGCCATCGCACCAAAATCGACCAAGTGTTCAGCACCTTGGATTACTTCGATGGCATGCAGTTTGCCGCCCGTGCGACCAGCCCAACCCTGTTCTCAGTTGGCTTGATGGATGATGTTTGTCCGCCATCGACCGTGTTTGCCGCCTACAACCATTATGCCGGGCCAAAAAGAGATCACGGTTTGGCAGTTCAATCGCCACGAAGGCGGCGAAAACTTCCAAACCCTTGAGAAACTAAAATTCCTTGCCAAACTCTGGGGCAACGAGGAACGCACGGCATGAGCGTGATCGAGCTCTATCCGTTGCTAACTCAAGCGCGTTATGTCGAGCCAATTTGGGGTGGTCCCCAATTGGCTCGCTGGCTGCATTTGCCAAAGCCAGAGCAAAGCAAGCTGGGAGAAGTTTGGCAAATCTACGATCAAAATCTGATCGTCAATGGTTCGTTGGCTGGCCAGAGCTTAGCCGAGGTCACCAGCCAATTTGGGCCAGCCTTGGTTGGTACAACCACCACTGAGCGCTATGGCAATGATTTTCCATTGTTGTTGAAATTTATTGCCGCCGCCCAACCGCTCTCAGTCCAAGTTCACCCTGACGATGCCTATGCCCACAGCCGCGAAGCGGCAACTGGCTTTCACGGCAAAACCGAGGCGTGGTACATTCTCGCAGCTGAGGGCGCAGCCGAGGTGGTGCATGGCTTTCGCGAGGCCACCAACCGCCAAACTTGTGAAGCTGCGCTCGCCGCAGGCACACTGCCAGAATTATTACGTCAAGTTGCGGTTCAGGCAGGTGATTTGGTCTTTGTGCCGGCCAAAACGATTCATGCGATCAATCCGGGCGTAGTGCTGTTCGAGATTCAGCAAAAATCGGATTTGACCTATCGGGTCTACGATTATGATCGGCGTGATGCAAGCACTGGCTTGCCACGTCAACTGCATCTTGAACAAGCCTTCGAAGTATTGGATTTTGCGGCAACAGGGCCAGCTTTGGTCCAACCAACCAGCATCAGCCCTGAAGTACGTTTGCTGGTGCGCTGCCCATTCTTCAGTTTGGAGCATTGGCAACTCAATAGCATTCAAGCGCTGAGTACGTCAGTAACCAGCTTCGATTGTTGGACAGTGATCAATGGCGGTTGTAGCCTTGTTTGGAGCGCTGGCAGCCTTGAATTAAGCCATGGCATGTCGGTGGTTGTGCCCGCCCAATTAGGCCAATATCAACTTCAGCCTGAACCAAGCACCGAATTACTACGGGCGTATGTGTAGAACGAGGGGACAGGGGTCAGTAGTTAGGGGACAGGGGCTAGGATTCAGTGATCAGTGATCAGACTAAACGTTAAGAATCTATTTCTATGCCTAATTATCACTAGCCCCTGTCCCCTGAATCCTAGCCCCTCATCGCTAATCTAGCTTGCCACAGCATTTGGTGGCAGAGAAAGTATCGAAATTTCATGCAAAAGCTCGCATTGCAGCAGGCATGGCAGGCCAAACAACGTGACCCTCAACGCACCGTGCTCGCTGATAGTACGAGCAGCGAGGGCTGGATGGCCGCGCCAGTGCCAGGCACAATTTACGAAGCCTTGATCGCCGCTGAGCGCATCCCTGATCCCTTCGATGGTTTGAATGAGCTAAACGTGCAATGGGTTGCTGAGGTCGATTGGCTCTATCGCTGCGATTTTGAATTAACCGCTGATCAAGCCAACCAATCAGCCGCCTTGCACTTCGCAGGCTTGGATAGCATCGCCACCGTTTGGCTGAATGGCCACGAGTTGTTCAGCAGCGACAATATGTTTGTGCCACAGCGCGCCGTTGTGAACAACCAAGTGCAGGCTGGGGCGAATCAATTGTTGATTGAATTTCGCTCGGCATTGAACCATGGTCACGCCTTGCAAGCCGAAATGGGCCAACTGGGCGTGTGGAATGGTGACCCCAGCCGTTTATATGTACGCAAAGCCCAATATCACTATGGCTGGGATTGGGGTCCAGCCCTGTTAACTGCTGGGCCATGGATGCCGGTCACGCTTGAATTAGGCACAACTCGCTTGAGCGATTTGGCCTGCCCAATAACCGTAGCTGATGATTGTACTTCTGCGCTTTTTGCTGTAACTGCAACCGTTGCGGATGCGACAGCTGATACAGCGGTCTTAATTCAATTGTGGAATCCGGCGGGCGAGTTAATTGCTGAACAGCAACAAACTGTGCAGGATGGCAGCGTACAACACAGCATCACCGTCGATCAGCCAAACCTATGGTGGCCGCATGGCTACGGCGAACAAGCTCGCTATCGCTTAGCAGTAACGGTTTTTGCCGCCCAAACCCAGCTTGATCAGCGCGAATTGCAGCTTGGGGTGCGCCGTGTGCGTTTGGTGCAAGAGCCTTTGCTCGAAGAAGCAGGCGAAACATTTCTGTTTGAAATCAACAATGTACCCATGTTTAGCGGCGGTGCCAATTGGATTCCGGCTGATTTGCTGACCAATCGGGTGAGCAATGAGACCTATCGCCGCTTATTGCAAGCCGCGGTTGATAGCCATATGCTGATGATTCGGATTTGGGGCGGTGGCATCTACGAAGTTGACCATTTTTATGAGCTCTGCGATGAGCTAGGTTTACTGGTTTGGCAAGATTTTATGTTTGCCTGCGGCATGTATCCGGCCCATCCAGCGTTTTTGGCCAGCGTCGAGGCCGAGGCAATTGCCCAAGTGCAGCGCTTGCGCCATCATCCCTCGATTGTGCTGTGGTGTGGCAACAACGAAGATTACCAAATTGCCCAAACCTTCAAGGCCTATGATCACAGTTTTCAGGGCGATTTCACCAAAACCAATTTTCCAGCCCGTGAAATCTACGAACGTCTGTTGCCAAAAGTCTGTGCCAACTACGATCCAACCACGCTCTATTGGCCCGGCAGCCCATATGGTGGAGCCGATGTCTATGATAAAACGCGCGGCGACCGCCACACCTGGGATGTTTGGCATAGCGCAATGGCTCCGTACCAAGATTATCCCAACTTCGAAGGCCGCTTTGTTAGCGAGTTTGGCATGGAATCGTGTGCAGCGTTACCCACATTATTGAGCGTATTACCTGAAGATCAGCGCTATCCCCAAAGCCGCACCGTCGAGCATCACAACAAATCTGAGGGTGGCGCACGCCGTTTGGCAGTCTATCTCAACGATACCTTGCGCTTTGAAAATACGCTTGAATCGTATGTGTATGCAACTCAATTTATGCAAGCCGAAGCCTTGGCTGCGGCCTATCGCGGCTGGCGGCGGCGTTGGGCTGGGCCAGGCCGTTACGCCGTAGCAGGTGCGTTGGTCTGGCAACTCAACGATTGTTGGCCAGTGATTAGCTGGGCAATTATCGATTCGGCCTTGCGCAACAAACCAGCGATTTATAGCATTGCCCATGAGCTAGCCCCAATCAGTGCCGGATTACAGCGCAACAACAACCAAATTGAGGCTTGGGTAGTCAATGGCACGCTCAAATCAAACAATGCCAGGATTCAGCTTACAGGCTACGATTTGTATGGCAGAGTGCTATTTGAGCAAAACCATACCTATACATTAGCCGCCAATCAAGCCAACCCAATCACGGCCTTTGAATTGGCAGCTGATCAAACCGTGGTTGGCATGCACGTGCTGATTGATGGCGAGGTTGTGGCGCGGGCAAGTTCATGGCCTGAGCCATTCAAATATCTGCCCGCCTATGATCCAAACATCACGATCATGCGTTTGGCCGATGATTGGCTAGAAATCAGCAGCCAGCGCCCAGCCAAAGGCATTTGGTTGCAATCAGGCGATGCAGTTCACTGGAGCGATAATATGCTCGACCTCATGCCCAACCAACCACAGCGAATTCAGGCTCGTGGCTTGGGCCAGCAGCCAATCGAGCTCAAGTGGTTGCATTGGGATCAAGCAGAACAGAACGCATAGAGCAACGAACATAGGAATGCAGAAGATTTTTAGTTCCCTCACCCCCTCTCCCACATTGCGGGCGAGGGGTGCTTGGTTGCTGTGGGTTCCAACAATTTGCGGTATTTAATGGGTGGTTCCCCCTCGCCCGCGTTCAGGGGGCGAGGGGCGAGGGGGTGAGGGGACTCAATCCTCGCCCGCGTGGAAAGCTTAGTCGTCTGGTTCCCCTCGCCTCGTGGCATGAATCGATTGGTTCCCCCTCGCCCGCGTTCAGGGGGAGAGGGGGCTAGGGGGTGAGGGAACTCGATCCTCGCCCGCGTTCAGGGGGCTAGGGGGTGAGGGAACTCGATCCTCATGACTACTTCTGAAAGCGCGTAATCAAAAAGCCATGTTCTTTGAGAAATTGCAAGTTGAATTTGCTGACCATGCGATGGTCTGGCTGGCTGGGTGCGGCAAAATGGCTAATAAAATAGCGCTCGCCATAATAAAACTCAATCTCGCTCGGCGTAATACTAAACGGCGGCGTAGCCATCGTTGGCGCATATTCCAAGGTAATAATCATTTGCTGGCCACCAACTGGCAATACGTTATCGATGGTAGCGCGATAGAGATTGCGCATGTCGTGAGGCAAGGCAACCAGTGCCGCCCGATCATAGACCAAATCGATAAGCCCAACATCGGCAGTGGTTAAGCTCAACACATCGCGATTGAGAATCGTAATATTGCCCGAAACATAGGTGGTTGGGTTTGGCTGCACATAATCAAGCTCTTGCTCGGCAAAAAATTGCTCAATCGCCGTCGTGACCAATTCAACCCCAATCACCTCGGCGGCATATTGGCTGAACCAACGCAAATCGTGGGTTTTGCCACATAATGGCACCAGCACCCGCTTGCCCTGCAAAAATTCGGGCGTAGCAAAATGCTCAAGATAAGGGTGAATATCACGCCGATGAAAGCTGGTTGCGCTCCCACCTTGTTGCCAAGAGTTAATCCAAAATGTTGCTTCCATTGCAGGCTCCTTAATCTCACACGATTTTGCAACCGATGCCCCAGGCTTAATTGCTGGTGAAAAAAGGGCGCATGGCAGCCGCAGCACAAAGGTGATTGTAGCACGCGCTTCTCACACTTAGGAAATAGATTAATCGCTCATAAGAAATTAACATTCTGTTAATAAAAGTTTGCTTAAAGGTGGTTAGACTATCGCCTATCGTTTGGCCAAGATTAATTTTTTTAGCTCTTTTAAGGAGTCTGTATGTCGCTTTCGCGTCGCCAGTTATTGTTGGGCGCTGCGGTAGGGGCCACAGGCGCAGTCGTTCATGAGGATGTTGAGGCAGCGCCGCTGCAACCCTCGGCAACTGAAGCCATGGCAAAACCACCATTCGAGGTTATCGCGCTCTCGCGCATGGCCTACGGAGCACGCTCGGGCGATTACGCTCGGGTGCGCACAATGGGCCTAACCGCCTATGTCGATGAGCAACTCAACCCCAATTTCGCCGCCGATACCGACAGCAATACCCGCATTGCCAATGCCACCCTGCGCATCGTCTATGCCGCAGGCACGGGCTTTCCCGCAGTCGATGAAATGCGCGGCCTCGTAACCCTCAACCAAACCCAACCAGAGTTGTGGGAATTGCGGGTGCATCCTTCTAATACCGAGCGGATTCGCCCAGTTGACGAGGTGATTGCTGCCAATTGGATTCGCGCAATCTACAGCAAATGGCAATTGTTCGAAATTATGACCGATTTTTGGCACAATCACTTTAATGTTTGGGCTTATAGCGATACCCGTATCTCAGCGCTCTGGCCGCACTACGACAAAACCGTGATTCGCGCCAATTGTTTTGGTAACTTTCGCAAATTCTTGGAAGCGGTTGCAACCAGCCCAGCCATGCTCTACTACCTTGATAATTCAACCAGCCGCGATGGCCCGGCCAACGAGAATTTCGCCCGCGAATTGTTTGAATTGCACACCTTTGGCTCGCAAAACTATCTCAACAACATTTACGACAATTGGCAAGAAGTACCTCGCGACAACCAAGGCCGACCAGTTGGCTATATCGACCAAGATGTGTATGAGGCAGCCCGGGCCTTCACTGGCTGGACGGTTGCCGATGGCGCTGGCGGCATCCCCAATACTGGCTTGTTTCACTATGTTGATACGTGGAACGATAATGCCCAAAAGATTGTGCTGGCCAATTTCTTAAATGCCAATGCTGGCCCACAAGTCCACGGCAAAGCAGTCTTAGATCTGGTGGCCAAACATCCAGCCACGATTCGCAATATTTGTACCAAATTGTGCCGCCGTTTGGTTAGCGACAATCCGCCAAAATCGTTGATCGATAAAGCTGTCGCTGTATGGACAACCAACTACGACGCACCTGACCAAATCAAAAAAACAATCCGCGCAATTTTACTGGCACCAGAGTTTCTCGAGACATGGGGCGGCAAAATTCGGCGGCCAAACGAAGTTGTCGCCGCCTATTTACGCTCAACTGGAGCTGAAGTCAAGCCAAGCAGCGAATTGGTTACCTGGATTACCCTCTGTGGTTATCGTATGTTCAACTGGGCCACGCCAACCGGCCACCCCGATGATAGTGGCTATTGGAGCAGCAGCAATGCTCTGTTGAATACATGGAATTTGTTATTTCACTTGCAGCAAACCTACTTTCCGCCGGCAACCTTCGATTTGCAGGGCCAAATGCCAAGCAACGTCACAACTGTGCGCCAGATTGTCGATTACTGGATTATACGCATGTTGGGCTATCAGCCTTCGGCCTTGGTCAAAACCAAATTGCTCAATCTAATGGGCCAAACTGGCAATCTTGATGCTGTACCCGTTGGATCGGTCAATGACGTGAAATTACGCCTGAGCAGCCTCGTCCACATGATTGGCATGCTCCCTGAATTTTATACTCGCTAGGAGGCTGCAATGGATTTAACTCGTCGTCAATTTGTGGTTGGCTGTAGCAGTGCAATTGCAGCCATGGCTGGTGGTCGTTTGGGTGGCTTGGCGTTTGCCGAACCAGGCGATATTCAACGCGATATTTTAGTGGTGGTGTTTTTGCGCGGTGGCTGTGATGGGGTAGGCATCGTCTCGCCGCTTGATGACCCAAATTTCCAAGCAGCCCGTAATACCATTACCTTTCCGGGTACTGGCACTGGCGCGGGCTTTGAGCTAGGCCAAATGGGTACTGTGCCGTTTTGGCTGCATCCTAAGGCGGCGGCCTTCAAAGAATTGTACGATAGCCAAGATTTGGCTTTTATTCACGCTAGCGGTTTGACCAACGGCACCCGCAGCCACTTCGATGCCATGGATTTTATGGAGCGTGGCACGCCTGATAATAAATCGACCAACACTGGTTGGTTGACCCGCCACATGGCCGCAACCCGGCCCGATGGAGTTGTGCCAATTATGGCAACCGGCTCGGCCTTGCCAGCTTCGTTGCTTGGCAGCCCCAACGCCGTCACGATCTCGAATGTTCAGCGCTACGCCATGCAAGGCTATGCAACCTATGGCGCGCAACAACAAGCCTCATTAAACGAAATTTATGGCAAAACTGGCAGCATGCTCGATGCGCCAGCAACCCGTTTGCTCAGTTCAATCGCTGCGGTCAGAGCGCGCAACCCAGCCAACCCGTATGTGCCGATTACGACCTACCCTGTTGGTGGGCTATCGGATTCGCTCAAAGCGATCGCGCAGATGGTCAAACTAGAGGTTGGTTTGCAAGTGGCGACGCTCGATTTTGGTGGCTGGGATACGCACGAATCGCAAGTGCCAATTTTGGGCAACCAACTGGATTTATTGACCCGTTCGCTGCATGCCTTCTACAACGACTTAATTGATTATCACAGCAAACTGACAATTGTGGTGATGAGCGAATTTGGCCGGCGTTTGAAGGCCAATCGCAGTGCTGGCACCGACCATGGCCATGGCAATTTGGCCATGGTTTTGGGCGGCAACGTCAATGGCGGGCGAATTTTCGGGCGCTGGCCGGGCTTGGCCAATGCCGATCTCGACCATGGCGTTGACTTAGCGATCACCACCGATTACCGCACAATTTTGAGCGAAATTATCGTGCGACGTTTGCGCAATAATCGCTTGGGCTTGGTCTTCCCGCAAATTAGCCAATATCAACCACTTGGCCTCGTGCGTGGCTCTGATCTATCAATTGATTGGACTTCGGGCTTCCGTTCATATTTACCAATGGCCCGCCGCTAGCGCATTCAGGCAAAATCCCAAGTTCAATACTGTTTGTTGTAGCAGCCATCCAAGGTTTGGATGGCTGCTACAGTATGTCAGGAAAATTAGCTGAATTTAGTTAATTTTCCGTAAAATAGCATTTGCTTATACAATTACGACAGGATTTAGTAGGGTAGCTAATGGATTTATAAGCGCGAAAGGCTGCGTGAGGGTGCGAATCCTTGGGCAACCTGTGCTGATTGTGCCATCTGCCATGGACAAGATAGCCTATGATTTTGCAAGAGTTTGCACGGTACCACTCACATTATTTTTTTGATCCCGATGACGCGATCTTAGCACCGTTGAAAATTTCTAATCCACGGGCAATCGATGGCCTGATTTATATGGGGCCGGGCAGTGCCGTGGTGTTTTATCGCACTCCGCGTGGGCTTTTTTTGCGCTTGAATCGGCGCGAATTGCAAATTAGCGATGCCACCAGCGCCGATGTGATTCGCAGCGAAACCAATACCCTGATTGTGTATGAACATGTTTATGAGCGCTTGCGCTGGAGCTACACTCCGCCAGCCTGGATTGCGCCCTTGATTCCCAACGATAATGCCAGCCTAGACGAGGAGCATTTTGATTTTGGGGTGTTTATCTACAATGTTTTGAGCAATAAGCAACGCAAACGGCTGGTTTTTTCACGCAAATAGCGTTTCTTCGCAGTTTCTTCACGGGTTCGGGCTACAATATCAGCATCACCCAGTGGAGGCTTGTATGAGTGCAAAGATTTTAATTATTGAAGATGAGCGCAAAATCGCCATCGGCTTACAAAATTATTTAGAGGGCGTTGGCTATAGCACTATCACAGCCAGCGATGGCCAAATTGGCCTTGATATGGCGCGCCGTGAGCAGCCCGATTTGGTGTTGCTCGATTTGATGTTGCCAGGCGTTGATGGCTTTACAGTGTGTCGCACGCTGCGAGCCGAATCCAGCGTGCCAATTATTATGTTAACTGCACGCGTTGAAGAAGTTGATTCATTGGCGGGCTTGGAGTTGGGAGCAGACGATTATATTACCAAGCCGTTTTCGCCGCGCCAAGTTGTGGCCCGCATCAAAGCTGTGCTTCGGCGAGTCAACGGCGAGCTAGAACCACCGATGATCGTGCGCAAAAGTGGCATTGAGATCGACCTACAACGCCGCACCGTGGTGATTGAGCAAACGCCGATCACTAGTCTGACTCCGACCGAATTTGATTTATTGGTGACCTTAGTGCGCTCGGCGGGCCGCCCGTTGACCCGCAGCCAATTGCTTGATGCCGTCCAAGGCGAAGAAGGCGAAGCCTACGATCGCACCGTCGATGCCCATATCAAGAATGTGCGCCGCAAGATCGAGCCGAATCCGAGCGTGCCACGTTATATTTTGACAGTCTTTGGCATTGGCTATAAGTTTGCGGAATAAGCTATGAAACTGCAACGAAAATTATTATTGACCCACATCGCAGTTGCGCTCGTTGCAATTTTGCTGATCACGGCGGTGGCAAATTTCACCGTCAATCGCTATTTTAGCGACCTTGCCGCCAAACAAGCCAAACAGGCGGCCCAAGAATTTGCGCCAGCCCTCGCCACCTGCTATGAGATTATTGGCAGTTGGGATTTTAATGGACAGCGTTGTATGAAACTAGGGCCGCGACCCTTCATGCCACCGCAATTTCGCCATGTGATCGTGGTGGATACCACTGGCGAGGTGGTGTTTGATAGCCGTGGCCGTGGCCCAAATAATAAACAGCCAACCAGCGTTACCCAACGCGATATTGAGCGCGGCGAGCCAATTAGCGCTGAAGATGGCAGCGTGATTGGCACCGTGATTGTGCGGCCAAACGAAGGTCAATTCGGCGCAGATGAAGATTATTTTTTAAGCGTTGTGCGGCGTAATATCTGGCTGGCTGGCGCAATCACCGCGCTATTGGCTTTGACAATTGGCTTTGGACTGGCTCGCACCTTGGCCGCGCCATTGCGCAGCCTAACTGCTGCCGTGCATCAATTAGCCCAGGGCGAGCGGTCAGTCCAAGTTGATGATTCAGGCAATGATGAAATTGCTGAATTAAGCCAAGCCTTTAATTCGATGAGCAGCGAACTGCATCGCTCTGAGCAGGTGCGCCGCCAAATGGTTGCCGATATCGCCCACGAGTTGCGAACACCTTTGAGTGTGCTGCAAATCGAGCTTGAGAGCATCGAGGATGGCGTGAGCAAGCCCACGCCTGCGGTGATTAGCTCGTTGGGCGAAGAAGTCCAGCAGCTTAATCATCTGATTGAAGATTTGCGCACACTATCCTTGGCCGATGCTGGTCAATTGAGCCTCAACCCGGTTGAGCTAGAACCGCAAGATGTGGTCAATCGCGCGGTCAATCGCATGCAATTGGCGGCTCGCGAAAAACAATTGGAGCTAGCCAATGATAGCGCCGAGCATCTCGATTTAGTGCATGCTGATCCATCGCGTTTGCAGCAAGTCTTAGTTAATCTGCTGCAAAATGCCGTTCGCTACACCCCGCAAGGTGGTAAAATTCGCGTGACTGCACGCCAAAGTGCTGGCGAAGTCATTTTGGGCATTCACGATACTGGCGCAGGCTTTGATCCAAGCGAGGCTGCCACCATTTTTGAGCGTTTTTATCGCACCGATAAAGCTCGCGCCCGCGAAACCGGCGGCACAGGCTTGGGCTTAGCAATCGTCAAAGGCCTCGTGACGGCGATGGGTGGCAGGGTTTGGGCAACCAGTGTGCCGAATCAGGGTTCGAGTTTCTATGTTGCTTTACGAGCAATCAGCACCAAGGAGGGTGTATGACCGATTTGCCGGATGTAAACGCGATGAACGAGTTTCAACGTGGCACGCTTGCTGACACGCTCGGCATCAGTTTTACCGAAGTAAGTTTGGATCGGGTTGTGGCCACGATGCCAGTTGAACGCAAAGTGCATCAACCGTTTGGTTTGCTCCATGGCGGCGCATCGGTGGTCTTGGCCGAATCACTGGCCTCGGTGGCTGGCTGGGCTAATGTGATGCACAACAACCAACTGGTAGTTGGAGTCGAAATCAACGCCAACCACCTGCGCTCAGTCCGTAGCGGCCTAGTAACCGGCGTAGCCACACCACTGCATCGCGGGCGGCGCACCCAAGTTTGGGAAATTCGCATCAGCGACGATCAGGATCGCTTGATCTGTGTCTCGCGCTGTACGGTGGCGGTGGTTGACGCTGAAGCCTAGGATTTTCGATCCCTCACCCCAACCCCTCGCCCGCGCTACTGGCGAGGGGCTTCTTTCAAGAATCGGTTTTAAGATCCCCTCACCCCAACCCCTCTCCCGTGGCGCGGGCGAGGGGCTTTTTGATCTTGTGGTTTCATTATGCTTGCCTGTGGCATCAGGAGTTTGCGTTTCTTCACGCCAGCCCATGTGGCAGGCGAGGGGCTTCATGCCGTGATTTTGCCGTGCTGTGTCGTAATTCGTGGATGCTCCCCCTCGCCCGCGTGCAGTGGGAGAGGGGGAGGGGGTGAGGGAACTCAATTTATCATTCCCACTCCCATGTAGCAAGCGAAGGGGCTTCATGCCATGGTTTTGCCGTGCTGTGTCGTAATTCGTGGATGCTCCCCCTCGCCCGCGTGCAGTGGGAGAGGGGGCTGGGGGGTGAGGGAACTCAAAACTATTTCGATCAACAATTAACTTGCGCCAAGAGCGCTGGTAATTCGGCAATACTGTCCAGTGTCCACGTTGGTTGCGCCATGCTGGGAGTTAATTCTTGATTTTGACCCTTGCCTGTGCGCAACCAAACACTGCGCATCCCACTGTTGGCAGCTCCGACAATATCAGTGGTTAAATCATCGCCGACCACTAATAACACTTCTGCTGGCAATTGCAAAGCCTGCATGGCTTGTTCAAAAAAGCTTGTTGCAGGCTTACCCAGAATTGTTGGTTGGGTTTGGCTGGCATATTCTAATAAGGCCGCAAACGCCCCAGTATCAAGATTCAGCCCCGTGCTGCTTAAATAATTGCGCCCGGGCTGGCTCACCAGCAATTCTGCTCCCTGCAACAGATGCCGAAAGGCTGTGTTGAGGCTGTTATAGCCATCAACCTCGCCACAATGTGCCAGCACCACATGGCTCACAGGTTGATCAGGCTTCGGTGGATACTGCTGTTCGAGCCATGTTTTGACTATTTGCGGCGCAAGAGTATACAAATTAGGCTCAGCGTTGCGCAGATAGGCCGCAATTGCTTGCAAAGGATTCATAATTTCATGGGCCTGGATTGGAATTTGGCGGGCTTGAAGTTTGGCAGCCAAGGTTTCGGGCAATTGTGAATCGGTGTTGGTTAAAAACAGCAATTGGTAGTCAGCAGCCCGTAATTGCTCGATTGCCGCCACCGCACCCTCGATAATCGTGCCAGCGCTATAAATCGTGCCATCAAGATCAATTAAACATCCCCGAATTGGCATGGTTTTATCCTTCATACGAAATAAATCTGTGGGCAATTGTACCAGTTTGCTCCATAGCATAACCGCCGCTAATTCGTGGTAGGATACAGCCTGATAATGCTGATGCTCGTGGGGAGAGCCTTGTATGCAACTTGATATGAATACATTTTTAATGCGCTTGGTGGCGATTGTTTTAGGCGTAACGGTGCATGAATTTTCGCATGCGTTTGTGGCGTTTCGCTTAGGCGACCCAACCGCAGCCCAAGAGGGTCGGGTTACGCTCAATCCGGTGGTGCATTTCGACCCACTGGGTGCCTTTATGATGCTGTTTGTGATGCTGGGCTATGCGCCAATGGCGTGGGGCAAGCCAGTGCCAATCAACGTCTTTCGGATTCGTTGGGGGCGACGCGGTTTTGCGCTTTCGTCATTGGCCGGCCCAACCAGCAATCTATTGCTAGCCTCGGTGTTTGCAATTCCGCTCTACATTAATGGTGGCGCGTGGCTTTCCGACCAACTCTACACCTTTCTCTACTATGTGATTATGACCAATATTGGCTTGGCGGCATTTAATATGCTGCCCTTGCCGCCGCTTGATGGCTTTAATACGTTTGCTGGCTTGTTGCCCCAAGCCTGGGCCACGCCGATGGAGCGTTTGCGCCGACCAGCGAATATTGTTTTGATGATCTTAATTTTATTGCCATGGATGCTAAGCCGGCTGAATGTTGGACAACTTGATCTTGACCCCCGGATTTTAGATGCCATGATTGCGCCAATTTTCCAATTGTTTCAACGCATCGTCTTACCTGTCTCTGGTTGTTGTCATGCTGTTGGTCATGCCCATGAGCATACTGAAGCCTAGGAGTTTTCATGGGTGCGCTCATGCGCTTGAACCAACTCTGGGCGGCCTTGCGAGCCAAAGTAACTCCTGCTGAACGGGCCTTGGTGCGCCAGCTTTTGGCCGGCCACGAATATCGATTATTTGAACGCATGCCGCTCTACGATCAACGGCATTGCCTCGATGTCTATACAACCTTGGTTGCTGCTGGCGAGCAGGATGCCGAATTGCTGCATCTGGCCTTGTATCACGATACTGGTAAGGTTGATCGTCAAGGTCAGCCGGTATCGTTGCTGTGGTATGGAATTGCGGTGGTGTGGAAACAGCTGGCCCCGCAGGTATATGCGTGGGCTGCCCAAAAACCGCGTTGGTGGTGTCGTTCAATCTATCGCTATGCCCATCACGGCCCCTTGGGTGCTGATTTGGCGGCAGAGGCTGGTTGCTCGCCAACGATTGTTGCTACGATTCGCCATTACCACGATGCTGCGCCGACTGGTTTGGCAGCCCGCTTGCGTTGGGCCGATGATCAGCATTAATCAAGGAGCGAGCGGTGATTGACTATTTGCTACAAGCCTTGGGCTTGGGGCTGGCGGCTGGCCTGCTACCAGGGCCGATGTTAGGCTTGGTCATTCGTGAAACCTTGGAACATGGGCGACGAGCAGGCTATTTGGTGGCATGTGCGCCCTTGCTAACCGATGCGCCGATTATTTTGATTGCGCTCTTTGTTTCCAATGCCTTACCAGCAAGCATTAATCGTTGGCTCGGGTTGGCTGGCGGCTTATTTTTGATCTGGATGGGCATCGATACATGGAGTGCCAAGCCACCAGCAGAGTCCAGCGGTGCAGCATGGGCTAGTTTGGGACGTGCCATGATCACCAACTGGCTTAATCCACATCCATGGTTATTTTGGTTACCCATTGGCGGGCCATTGCTAATAACGATTCAACGCCAGCATCGTTGGTTGGCGAGTGTCAGTTTTTTGCTGGTTTTTTATCTTTTGTTGATTGGCAGCAAAATTTTGCTCTGTGAAATAGTTGCCCGTTCGCGGCATTTTTTGCAAGGCGCGACCTATCGTTGGGTTATGCGCGGCTGTAGTGGATTATTGATTGGCTTGGGCATAGTACTTATAGCTGAATATCTAGGCTAATGGGCGATTAATCAAGTTAAGTGTTATCCCCCATTCAGGTGGCGATAAAGCTTGACCTTGGTACACTCTTTGCTTGAGAGCATCCTGCTATAATCAAAACAACCCAAGCTTGTAACCATAGATGAGTACTGTTATGAACGCACTAGCGTGTACAAATTGCCAGATGTTGCTTGCGCCCGGCGCACGATTCTGCTCGCATTGTGGGACGGTTGCACCAACGCCTCAGATTTCCAGCCTTCAACGCGAAGCAAGTGGCACGCTGCGGCGAGGGGTGATTCTGCAAGAGCGTTATAAAATTATGACGTTTATTGGGGCTGGTGGTTTTAGTCGGGTTTATGGCGCAATCGATTTGCGGCTCAAAACACCCTGCGCAATCAAAGAAAACAACGAGTTTGACCAATCAGCGCATGTGCAGTTTTTGGCCGAAGCTCACTTGTTAGCCCGTTTGCGCCACCCCGGCATGACCAAAGTCAGCGATTACTTTACCGATCCAAGTGGCGCCCAGTTTTTGGTGATGGAATTTGTGCCTGGCAAAGATCTCGAAAAGCTGATGGATCAGGCTGAAGAGCGTATTTCGTGGCGCACGGTGGCTGAGTGGGGCAAAATTGTGTGTGATGTGCTGACCTATCTTCACACCCAAGACCCACCAATTATTCACCGCGACATCAAGCCAGCGAATTTGCGCCTAACACCAAATGGCGATTTGATGGTGATCGATTTGGGAATTGCCAAAGAATATCGCGATGGCTCGGCCACAACTCGTGCCGCCCAAGCCTACTCTGGTGGCTACTCGCCAATTGAGCAGTATTTGGGTCAAGGAACCGATCCCCGTTCTGATTTGTACGCCTTGGGCGCAACGCTCTATCATCTTTTGGTCGGCAAGATGCCACCCGAAGCACCGAACCGCTTGCGTGGCATTTCGATGCAAACCGTCGAACAAGCCCGGCCTGATATTCCAGTATTGATGGCGCGCGCCGTTGATCGTGCGATGGCCATTGAGCCTGAGCATCGCCCGCCCAGCGCAGCTGCGCTGCATATGGTATTCGAGCGCGTGCTAGAGCAAGATCAAGCGGTCAGCATCAGCCAACCTGCGGTGATTGCCCAATTTGCCAGCGCTCGTAGCCTGCAAGCTGCGGCTCATGCGGTTGTAGAACCTGAGGTCATTAGTCAGCCACGGATCGGCACTCAGCCACGTTCGAGCACCAATGCTGGTCAACCAAGCCGCCCATTGCAAGTGCCGAGCGAATTGCGGGCTGAACGACTGCCGCACGGCATTATCTGGGAAGGCGATAATCGCGAAATGCTGCGGATAATGGCTGGGGTAATGCCCATGGGCAGCGAAGGCAATGATCCCGATGAAGTCCCAGTCCATCGGCTGGATCTCAAAACCTTTATGATTGACCGCTTCCCCGTTACATGCGCCGATTATGCGCGCTTTGTGCAGGAAACCGGCACAACCCCGCCACGCTATTGGGGTGGGCCATTGCCACCACATATGATCGAAGATCACCCGGTGGTTGAGGTAACTCACGATGAAGCCCGCGCCTATGCTCGTTGGGCTGGCAAGCGTTTACCAACCGAAGCCGAATGGGAAAAAGCCGCTACATGGGATGCGACGACTGGTCACAAGCGCGTCTACCCATGGGGCGACCAATGGGATGCCAATCGAGCAAATTCGCGTGATGGCGGTGCTGGTGGCACAGTGCCAATTGGTGCCTATTCGCCGCAAGGCGATAGCCCATGTGGCGCAGCAGAAATGGCTGGCAATATTTGGGAGTGGACAGATACGGCCTATAAGCGCTATCCTTATGACCCAGGTGATGGCCGCGATTTCCCCAATACTGCTGGCTTACGCGTTACCCGTGGTGGGTCATGGTCGTGTTCGCCAGATGCATTGCGCGGGGCGAATCGCAATATAGCTGCTGCCAACGATGCCGATTTTGAGGTTGGCTTTCGTTGTGCCGCTGATGTACGCGAGGATTGGTAATGAACCAAACTGCCTTAGTGTTGCTGGATGTTCAGGTCAAGATGTTCGCACCCGAGGCAATCGTCCATGCTAGTGAACGTGTGTTGGCAGCCATCGAAACATTAATCAGCGCTGCTCGGGCCAATAGTTCGGCAGTAGTCTATGTGCAGCATAATGGCGGCCCCGACGCTCCCGATACACCCGGTAGCGCTGGTTGGCAATTACACCCGGTTTGTAAACTGCAAGCCGGCGATTTGGTATTACAAAAAGAAACCCCTAATGCTTTTTTACACACCGATTTGGCCGAAATGTTGCGCCAGCGCGAGATTAAACATGTGGTTTTAGCTGGCTTTCAAACTGAATTGTCTATTGATACGACCTGTCGTGCAGCGTGGTCGCGTGGTTTTCGCGTAACTCTTGCCGCCGATGCTCATAGCACCTTCGATGGCGAAATCCTCAAAGCAGCTCAAATTGTTGCCCACCATAACAGTGTGCTGCGCAATTTTGCCCGAGTCTATTCAAGCTACAATATTACGTTTTAAGCAGCAACGCCGATCGTTGAATTATGTTCAACGATCGGCATTTTTTGATATGTAAGCTCTAGTAGTCAAGGGCTAGGGTTCAGTTCTTAGCCACGAATTTCACAAATTCCTCTTCGTGTCCTTCGCGGTTAAATTTCATACTCAGCGCCGCTGCGTTAAGCTTAAATTCCTGCCCTTTTTGACTTTTGATTTTTGCCTTCTGACTTACGATTCGTCTTTCACCCCTGACTCGATGTACTCAAGGCTTTGGTGGCGGAAGTAGGTGTTGTAGAGTTCGGCATAATGGCCGTTTTGATCAAGCAAGCCTTCGTGACTGCCAGTTTCAATAATTTCGCCTTTGCGCAGCACAATAATTCGGTCGGCATGGCGCACGGTTGAGAGTCGGTGAGCAATCACAATTGCTGAACGATCCTGCAAAATTACATCAAGCCCTTCTTGAATCAATGCTTCGGTCAGCGGATCAATGCTGGCAGTCGCCTCGTCAAGAATCACAATCGCTGGATTTTGCAGCAACACCCGGGCAAGCGCTACCAACTGGCGTTGACCAAGCGAGAGATTGCCGCCGCGTTCGCCAACATCGGTATCTAAGCCGTTGGGCAAACTGCTAAGCCAATCGCCGCCGCCAACCAAACGCGCCACGGTTTGCACTTCTTCATCGGCAGCATCGGGCTTGCCATAGCGAATATTCTCGCGCACATTGCCATCAAACAGAAATGGCGTTTGGGTCACAATCCCAAGTTGGCTGCGATAATCGCCAAGGTCAAGATCGCGAATATCCACGCCATCGATTTCAATGCTGCCACCCTGAAACTCGTAGAAACGAGCAATCAATTTGGCAATGCTCGATTTGCCCGAGCCAGTATGGCCAACCAAGGCAATCGTTTCACCTGGCTGAATTTCAAGCGAGAAATTGCGTAACACCGGTTCTTCAGGTGTGTAGCTAAAATTCACATTTTTGAAATTAATCCGGCCCCGCACAGGTTTGATTTGAAGCTTATTGGTTTGGACCACGTTCGATTCGGCATCGATCAAGGCGAAAACCCGCTCGCCAGCAGCTAAACCTAATTGAAACTGGCTCCAGAACGAGGCGATGCTGGTCAGGGGAAACCAGAACATGGTCAAGCCTTGCACAAACAAGAACCAATCACCAACCGACAAACTGCCTGCATCAACCGTAATTGCGCCCCAATACACAAGTAAGGCCGTGCCAATCCCAGCCAAACCATTCATTAACGGAAAGATGCTGCTAAACACAAAACGGGTTTTTTGGTTGACGCTGCGCGATTTTTCGTTTACTTCATGAAACTCGCGAAAAATCACTGGCTCTTGGCGAAACGTTTTGGCCACGCCAATCCCGCTGACCGTTTCTTGAATGTGGCTGCTGACGGTCGCGGTCATGCGGCGTGATTGGGTGATGGTGCGACGCGCAATTTTGCGAAAGCCCAGCGCAAACAGAAAAATAATTGGCGCAAAGCCAAGCATAGTAAAGGTCAAGGTCACATTAATCGTAAATAGATAGCCAATCAACAAACTCACGAGCAACAAGCGGCTCAGGAGATCGAGGGTGAGCGTCATCACCTGCGAAAAGGCTTGGGTATCGGAATTGACCCGACTCACAACCTTGCCCGATTGAAACGTATCGTAGAATGACATATCGCGCTCAAGCACCGCATCGCAGGCATCTTCGCGCAAGGCTAAAACCACATCGCCAACTGCACGGCTGGCGAGTTGCTGGCGCACGGCATTAAACACCCACGCCAAGGTAGCGATGAGGGTTAAGCCAATCGCTAGATAGATAAACGTGCTTATACTACGATTATCTTGCATCTCATCGAGACTGATTGAAACAAAAATAGGTAAGGCAGTATCCAGCACTGCATTCAAAAAAATCGCCCCAGCCGCAATTGCCATGGCGCGGCGTTGTGGCGTGAAATAGTGCATGATGCGGCGCAATAATTGACCATCGGTATATGTCCGGTCATAGGCCTCGGCATCAAGCCCATCCATAATAAAACCCATAATTCACCCCAAGTAGCTCAGATTTGCTGTTTATGACCTTGCTAGTATCGCTGATGTTTAGGCAACTCACTACCGCCCTAAGTCGGATATCATACCCTAAATATTACCCCAAGTTAAGTTTCGGTTGCTGTGGATTGGTAATTAACATGAAGAACGCGCAGATCACAAAGGGAAAAGAATAACAATCCACAAAACAACTATGAGGAGGTTCAGGAGGATGAAAACCCCCTGCGTTTCCCTCCAGCGGAGGGACGGAAGGGTGGCGATCCATGAATAGCGATAGCTACAACTGAGAACTCATACCACTCAATTTTGGGCAGATTAACCTAGTCAATGCCAATTACTTCGTGTTATAGTGATAGCGGCATGCCAACTATTGTTAAGGATTTGCGGAGGTGTTATGACTGTTCAACAGATGCTCTGGCAGAGTGGACCCACCGATGCGCCATTGCCACCCCTTGCCGATGGCTCGTTTTTGGTGGGCAGTTTGCAGGCAATGCTCAGCGATCCAACCGATTTTATGGTGCAGCAATATCAAAAGTTCGGCCCAATTTTTCGGGTTAAGGCCTTAAATAATAAATTTACGATCATCGCTGGCCCTGAGGCCTGCCAATTTCTGGCCCGCGAAGGCGGCAAATTTCTTAGCTCATGGGAAACTTGGCACTCGATGGATGCAGAAATGGGTGCATCCAGCTCGTTAATTAGTGTTGATGGTGAGCAACATTCGCGCCTACGCGCCTTGCAAAAACGTGGCTACAGTCGCCAAACAATTGAAACTCAGTTTCCCGAAGTGCTCAAGGTTGTCAACGGCTTTTTGGATCAATGGCCGGTTGGCACATCGCAAGTGACGGTCACCCAACTCCAGCGCTTGATCACCGACGAATTGGGTATGTTGATCGCAGGACAAGGGCCGGGCGATTATATCGATGATGTGCGGACGTTTGTGCGTATTGCTTTGATGACCCACATCACCCGCCAACGCCCAGGCATTCTGCGCATGTTACCCGAATATCGCCGCGCCCGCGACCGCAGCTTGGAATTAAGCGAGAATGTGCTTAAAGCCCACCGTAATGGTAAACGTGATCCCAATCGACCGCTAGGCCTGATCGACGATATTATTGCCGCCACCAATGATCCAACGCTCATGCCCGAAGGCAATTTGGTGATGACAGCTTTAGGGCCATATATCGCCGGTTTAGATACCGTGGCCAATACGATGTCGTTTTTACTGTATGTGTTGACCACCAAACCAGAGCTTTACGAGCAAGTTGAGGCCGAGGCCGATGCGCTTTTTGCCAATGGCGTGCCGCAGCCAGCCGATTTGCGCAAAATGGATGTGCTGCATCGGGTGGTGCTCGAAAACTTCCGCATGTATCCGATCGCGCCAGCAGTGCCGCGCACGGTCAAAGCTCCGTTTGAATTTGGTGGCTATCGGGTCGATGAAGGCACACGCACCTTGATTGCAACCACTGTTGGTCACTTCTTGCCGCATCTGCACCCTGAGCCAGAAAAATTCGATATTGACCGCTATGTTGCTCCGCGCAACGAGCATCGAATTCCTGGTGCGTTTGCGCCATTCAGCACTGGCTCGCATACCTGCTTGGGCGCTGGTTTGGCCGAAGTGCAAATTATGTTAACCACTGCTGCCCTGTTACACTATGCCAAGTTTGAAGCCGATCCAATCGATTACAAGTTGAAGAAGGTATTTGCTCCAACTCCGGCCCCCGACAATAGCTTCAAATTACGCTTCGTTAAGCGCCGCAACAGCTAAGTTTATTGGGCTTAAGTATTAATCGGCATGGATTCGTGTCCATGCCGATTTTTGCATTCAACTAGTGATAATGCTTGCTTGTGGTACCATACGCTGCGAAGCCACGACCAACAGGAGTATGTATGACAACCAGCGATTGGCAAACGCCCGAATGGGTTAAACATGCCGTTTTCTATCAGATTTTCCCTGAGCGCTTTGCCAATGGTGATCGTACCAATGATCCGGCGAATGTGCAGGCTTGGGGTACAAGCCCAACGCTTTATAATTACATGGGCGGCGATCTGCAAGGGATTATCGATCAGCTTGATTATTTGGTTGATTTAGGCATCAATGCGCTCTATCTCAACCCAATTTTCCAAGCTACTACCTCGCACAAATACAATACCTTCGATTATTTTAAAATTGACCCACATTTTGGCACGCTTGAAACCTTTAAAACTTTATTAAATGAAGCTCATCGTCGTGGAATTAAAAGTTATTCTAGATGCGGTGTTTAATCATTGTGGTCGCGGTTTTTTTGCTTTTCACGATGTGATTGAAAATGGCGTGCATTCACCATACAGTAATTGGTTCCATATCACGCGCTTTCCAATTCATCCATATGAATCACGTTTTCCAGCTAATTATCGTACATGGTGGGATTTTCGCGAGTTGCCAAAATTCAACACCGATAATCCAGAAGTGCGCAGCTATTTGCTCGATGTTGCACGCTATTGGATTGAATTAGGCATTGATGGTTGGCGCTTGGATGTGCCCAACGAAATTGACGATCATAATTTTTGGCGTGAGTTTCGCACAATCGTCAAAGGAATCAATCCTGAAGCGTATATTGTGGGTGAAATTTGGACAGATGGCTCAGCATGGTTGCAAGGTGATCAATTTGATGCAGTAATGAATTATCTATTTCGTGATTTATGTACTGATTTCTTTGCGAGCTATAGCATGCGAGCCGCCGATTTTGCTGCTGGCATTGATCATTTGATCGTGCGTTATCAGCCTCAAGTGACCTATGTACAATTTAATTTGCTTGGTTCACACGATACTGCGCGATTTTTGAGTGTTGCTGAGAGTGCTGGCAAATGGGCTTTGGAGCGAATGAAACTGGCAGTGCTGTTCAAATTAATTTTTCCAGGTGCACCATGTATTTATTATGGAGATGAAATTGGCTTGCATGGCGGTAAAGATCCCGATTGTCGCCGTTGTTTTCCGTGGGATCAACCGCAAACTTGGCAAACTGAGCTGCAAACATGGACTAAACAGTGGGTCAAATTTCGCCATGAGCATCAAGCATTGCGCACTGGCCATTATGCCACCCTCTTTTCCGACAACGATATGAATGTTTTTGCTTGCGCCCGGTGGGATGAACAAAGCCAATTTGTGATTGTGCTGAACAATAATCAAACCCCATGGACGCTTGATTTACCCTTACACGCCCAATTGCCGACGGTGGCGCAATATCGCGATGTCGGCACTGGCGAGCTGTATAGCGTGGTTGACGGCAAAATTCGCGAGGTGGCGCTGGCTCCATGGACGCATTTGGTGCTCCAAGCAGTATAAGGATCAATCGGCTGTAGCGCGTTGTACAACTCAGCTTGGCTAAATCCAGCGTAAATTCAACAAGGCGATTCCTTTCTACAATCACTGCCGCTCTCTAGCATAGTGCTTAATTGAATGGAATCGCCCAATGATGCCTAGCTTGTACTGGTTCATAGCATGAACGCAGCGCCTCGATTCGCCGCAAGGCCAAGAGGGAACCACCAAGCCAACTCTCCTCGCCCGCGTCTAGTGGGAGAGGGGCTGGGGGTGAGGGAAGGCACATACTTGCCGAGCCAATGATCGTCTAGATATTAACGTTATCGTCAGCGCGCAGCCATGCCAGAATTTTCCAAGTAGCACGACAATCGGCCTCTAAATAACGGCTGAGCAATTGCATTTCAGTGCTGGCACGGGCCTCAGGCTTGCGATAGGCATACCAGCCGACTAACTGCGCTTGGGCACCATCAGCCAAATCATTTGGCCAAGCTGGATCATAGTAGATATCAAGGGCTGCTAGGGCTTTGGCAATGCTCTTGAGCGAGTAATCCCACGCGCCAGGCACGGCACAAGCATTATCAATCAACACATTTTTCAAATCGAACCATGGCAAATTTAGCAACACATGATCGCTGGGCAATTGATGGCGCTCGGCAGCATGTTTACACTCAACTGGCTCAGCATTGTGCCAATGATAGAGCACAGCTTGATCAAGCCGATTATTAGTTTGCGCTTGGAGAATTGCGATAAATTCTGCTAAGAGTGCTTGTTCGGCAAGGTGATCTTCGCGCTCGGCAATACACTCGCGATACTGCCACTGGCCATTATCCAGCCAACCAATCCCAATCATAAAGATCATTGGCGTGCCTTTGAGCTGTGGCCATTGCTGATCAAAATCGACATTCAGATTGCTAAAAAACTCAAAATCAACAAAAAACTCCCATTGTTTGGCGGCTGGCGCGATGCCTTGGGAGCGTTGGGCAACCCCAGTATGATTAGCCTGCATAATCGCCTGCATCGGCCCAGGATATTTCATAATGCCCTTAGGAATGCTATGGCTGGCGGCACTCATCAGGCTGGTCAAGCTGGTAATGCCAGCTTTTACTAATTTTTGTTGGGCGGTTGGCCCAATATTCCACAGCCGCAGCATCTCGCCGCCTGGTTGGCGTTGGCGAATGTTGGCCCGTGCTTTGGCCCAGCGTTCATCGCTCACATTTGGATTCATACTCACAATTGGGTCATTCCAGGGCACATACTGGCTACCATCGCGCACAATCTCAGCGTAGCGCTCACAATTTTGGCGAATATCAGCATCAAGCGGCTGATCAAGCTGCACTTCGATCGCAATCGGAATTGGATTATGTAACCGATCGCGGGTAATTAAAGAAGGCATGCTGGGGCATAATGCCCTGAATCTGGCCCAACATATAGCTATACATGCGGGTTTGAGCGCTGTAGCAACGCAAATCGGCAGCTTTTTCGCGCTTTTCGAGATTGCTTGAAAACTTCAAATCGAGCACCAGATAGTGCTCGGTTTCGCCAACCAAATGGGCGAACTCTGGGTATTGTTGGCGAAACCATGAACTTAGCACAATCAAATCGGGGGTGCCAAAAATGCGCTCAGCTGGCCACCATAAGGCTGGTTGGGCAATCACTGGCGTAGCAGCCTCAATCAGATCGAGGGTTTGCAATACGCGGTGAGCCTCGCGGCCTTCATATGGTTGCTCGCACACTTGTACCGCCTCGGGAGCGTTACGCTTGAGCCATGCGCAGCTCAAATTGATGGCCTTTCTCGGCCAAAAAATCCAAAAAGGCATAACTATTGGTTTCTGGTGCGAAGCCATGGGCCGCGCCATGATGCTCAAGCCAAATTGCGGCTGGGTCATTCAAATAGAGCGCGCGAATTTTGGTTGGTGGCAGCCAATCGCTGCCAACCAAGGCTTGCGTTTGTAACAATACCCGCAGATCGTCCGATACTCGTAGCATACAACATCCCTCTGGTGCGGCTGGCAAATACGCTAAGCATACCATAGAAAGGATGAAGGATGAAGGATGAGGGACGAAAGGCAACAGATGATGACAAAAGGCGCAGAGAATACCCCAACCCCTCTCTCGTGGCGCGGGCGAGGGGCTTTTTGGTTGGTAGGTATGCCAAGAATCGCATAAGTAATCAAGGATTTGGATGCATACCCTCACCCCAACCCCTCTCCCGTGGCGCGGGCGAGGGGCTTTTTGGTTGGTGGGTAACCCAAGAATCACGGTGGAAGTGTGATCTTTCGGTGGTTGGCTCCCCCTCGCCCGCGTGCAGTGGGAGAGGGAGCTAGGGGGTGAGGGAACAATGCCCCTCATTACCCATCCAATCAACCATCTAGTCTATGTTCTATGTTCTATATGCTCTTATGGCTGTTGATATAAACGCCGATAAGCACCATAGTTGGCATACACCACCTCAACATAGTGGCGGGTTTCAGCATAATCGATAATTTCAATAAACCGATCGGGATCAGCAACAACCCGACCATCAGCCCAGCGTTCAGCATTACCTGGGCCGCCATTATAAGCGGCAAATGCACCTGGCAAGCTGCCACTCATATATTCAATTTGGGCATCGATGTAATAAGCGCCAAAACGAATCGAGGTCACCGGATTATACAAATCATCAACGCTAAAGCCTTCGATACCTAAATTTTGGGCAATGCCTTCACCAGTCGCGGGCATTACTTGGGCCAAACCGCGTGCTCCAACCCACGATGTCGCATTGGGATTAAAAATGCTCTCTTGGCGCATTAAGGCATACAACACCCGTGGATCAAGCCCAAACTCTTGGCTTTTGGTAATCATGGCGCTAGGATAGGGCGTTGGATAGAGCAATTGGCGAATTGCCACGCTTGGCTCGCCAGCCTCAATTGGCGCAAGTTGCACCAAGCGCTGAGCAGTAGTTACTGCTGCGTAGGGTTGATCGCTGCGCAAGGCCGCCAAGCCTACCCGATAGATGCTAAATGGATTATCTAAGGCGGCATCACGGGCCGCAATCCACTCTGCTTGGGCCTCGCTGTGCAGATCTGTCCAACTTAATTCTTCGGCTCGCAAACTATATGGCTCAGTATCCAAGGTGTCGCTGGTTGGCGCAGTCGACCATGTGGCGATCCACTGCCAACCCGCTTGCTCAGCCTCAGGGCTAATTGGCGCACCAATCGCCACTTGATCATTAGGGTTGATGTTGAGTGCATCAGCAACCCGCGCCGCATAATATGAATTTGGGTCAGCTGCCTGAGCCGAGCGCAGCAATTGCTCGCCTTTTTCACGATTGCCACGGCTAATTTCCAAACGCCCAAGCCAATAATAGCCTTCGGCGCGGGGCGGGCCAATATTGCTATCGCCCAACAATTGCCAAACTGCCACCGCTTGCTCAACTTGGCCAGTATCCCACGCGTAGCGGCCTGCGGCATGCAAGGCTTGCTGGCCTTCGTGGCTCCACGGGTAGCGTTGGCCAAGCATAATTTGGGCATTGGCCGTCGCCGCTGGATCGCCACTCCACGAGATAATTTCGACCACTCGCCGCAAGGCTTCGGGCGCTAATGGATCGTCGGGGTAGCGCTCGACAAAGGCCAAATATGCCAAACGTGAGCCTTCGCGATCGCCGGCTTGGCCTTGGGTTTGAATCGCATCGAGCCGCGATTGACGGCCAATCGGCAGATCAGCAAAACGTTCAGCAACGCTATTGAAGCCAGCTTGTGCCCCAGCAAAATCATCAAGTTGACGCAGCGATAAGGCCCGTTTGCGCTCAATTTCAGCGCCTTCTTCACCATTTAGGCCATTGGCCAGCACTTGGTCAAACAAACTCACAGCATCAACGTACTCGCCATGATTATAGGCAATGCCTGCGGCAGTCAGCACTGGCGTTGATTCGCCCAACGCTGCCAACTCATCAATTGCGATTGGGGCTTCGCTCATGGTCGGGTGCTGGTTGATAATTTCTCGCAGCCATGTTTGGCTTGTTCAGGGTTCCCCAACTGCTGTGTCCGTCGCGCCGCATTGAGCAAGGTTGTTGAACGAAAACTGGGTGTTCGGGCAAAGCTCAAAATAACTTCGAGCTGCGCCAACGCTTGAGCTGGCTGACCAGTTTGATCATAAAACTCCAAGGCTTTGTTCAAACTCGCAACCCGCTCAGGCCC
Organism: uncultured Chloroflexia bacterium; assembly: GCA_963767035.1. Classification (GTDB taxonomy): domain Bacteria; phylum Chloroflexota; class Chloroflexia; order Chloroflexales; family Herpetosiphonaceae; genus Herpetosiphon. Next base: position 1,938,523 of record CAVYBW010000001.1, read on the forward strand.
AGCCATATCGTAGCGCCCACTCGCTGCATAGGCCGCAATCGCTTGATCGGTTTGATTGGTTGCTTGGAGTTGGGCGGCGCGACGTTGCGCGGCATAGCCACTTAACAACCCTTTGAGATCTTCGTATTGTTGATAGGCTTGAATTGCAACTGCATGATCGCCTTGGATCTCAGCAACCCGACCAAGCAAAAACAACGCCCGCAAATGCCATTGATCATGGGTTTGTTCATTGATGAATGAGCTTAATTGCGACCATGCTGCGGCCCAATCGTGGCGCAAAAAGGCACTATAGGCAATGCCAAATTTGGCCACTCGCGCTTCGGGCGCATCGGGATATTGCAACAACACCTGTTGATAATCGCTCAAAGCCCGATCAACTTGGTTGGCTTGTTGATGTTGCTCGGCTTGTTGCAACAATTGGGCAGGGGATGCAAGCGGCGTTGCAGTTGGTTGACCCACAACATCGCGGCTACAACTGGCTAACAGCAGCACTATTAATGCTACTTGAGGAATTTTTGTATGCATAAGAATCTCATCGCGCTTCATAGAAGCCATTGTAGCATAGCGGTCTTGCAAACTCCGTGCCAGCTAGCTAAGAACTTGGTGAGATTTTGCAGTATTTTGCTTAACAATTGCCAAATCCATCTTCAAGCCCAAGCCAAATGCGCCCGAAGGCGTAGGGCAATCGGTGCAGGCTGTGGTTCAATAGCAGTATTGATCATAAAACGTGTAGTAAGGAGCAACGTAGATGCAGCTTAGGCTAGTCGAAAACCCACCACTGCGCTATCTCGTGGGTGAGCAGCAGCAACCAGTTTTGCAAAAATTGAGTGAAATTAACTACCTTTTAGAAGTTTGTTTTGGCGAAAATTGCGATAATTTAGCGTTGTATCCTGAAAATTTGACTGCTAGTTTTTTTGATTTAAGCAGCCGTGAGGCGGGCGAAATTTTGCAAAAGCTGCGCCAATATAGTATTCGAACTGCAATCATTGTTGATTTAACCAAGCATGCTCATAGCCAATATTTTGCCGAGATGGCCTACGAAGAAAACAAGCGCGGCTTTTGCTATTTCTGCGCAACTATCGAAGAAGCCGAGGCTTGGTTTGTCCGCAGCTAAACTGCCAAACGCTGCGCCAAGGCTTGCAAAAATTCGCGAGCATTGGCGTGGTCGGGCAAGCCCGATACTTGGCCATCGCCAAGCTCAATAATCAGCCAATCACCGGTTTGGGTCAGTGCCAAATCCAGAGTCCAAAAACGGCTTTGAACTTGGTGCGCTAGCGTCGTATAGGGCGCCCAATCAGGGGTTGGCTGGCTCGGTTGATGATCCCAGTAGGGCGTGGCCCACAGTAAATTGCCATCCAGCCAAAAGCTGCGATATTCGTAAGCCAGCGCTAGCCCACTTTGCTGATGAGTTTGCCAAATCTGTAGCGCATGCCAAGCCCGCAGCACCACGCCGCCAACCAAATCCTCAGCTTGGCGCTCGATAAAGGTCTGAATCAGATTGGCACTCTGTGCTTGATTGCTGGCGTTGGGGATAAAACAAGCCTCATACCATTCGTGTTTGCGCGATTTCACGTAATCTTTGATGATCAGAGCTTGCTGGCCAAAATGTGCTGCCGCCTGCTGAGCAATAGTTGCTGCATTCAAGCCTTGCGCTTGGGGAAAGACGAGACTAGCAGGAGTTTGAGCACCCAGCAAAGGCAAAACATTCGGCAAATGATGGCAATGGGCATAGCTTTCAGTGTCGTTAATTAATTGATAATTTCTGGCTGCCAAGCCGTGCGCCAAGGCTTGATACTGCTCAAGGCTCAACATCCAGCCGCGATAGATCGCCAAACTTGGGCTAACGGCGGCAGGCACGCGGCGCAGCGCTTGCTTAATTGATCCATCGATCAGCGCCTCAAGATCGATTAATGCCCAGGCAAGACCAAGCTGTTGTGCTGCCGTAGCTTCAGCGGCATAAACAGCCTCAACCTGCTGCATATTCAATGGTTCGGCTGGAAAAAGTAATAGCATAATCCAGCATTATACATGCTCAATGAAGAACACGAAGCAGTAGACGAAACCACGAAGGACACGAAGGGCACGAAGAATAGGCCTCTGTTCTATGCTCTCTGTTCTTTGTTCTTGCTTGGGTTAAAGCCCGAACCTCATGCCTTTTAGGCTTCATCCCTCATCCCTCATCCCTCATCCTTTTATTAGCTACTCAAAATTGGCCGAATCGAGTATCATAGAGCCTAGAACACAAAGTCAATTTAGCCGCGTCAGATTGCCGCAAAACGCGGGTGACCCTACTTTGTCCTTTTTGACACAATCATCAATAGGGATATAATTCTTTATGCCGATTGTGTCCGTGCCGGAGGAGCAGCTTATGCTACGGCCATTTTTGCCGATCTTCATTATCTTTGTTGTAGGGGTGGTAATTCCTGTGGCAGCCTTGGTGCTGTCGGCCATCCTTGGCCCCAAAAAGGCAACAAAGCGCAAACTCATCCCTTACGAATCGGGGATGACCCCGCTGGGCGATGCCATGCAACGGATGCCACTCCGTTTCTATGTTGTTGCCATGCTGTTCATCTTGTTCGATATTGAAATTATCTTTTTAATGCCCTATGCACTCTATTTCCGTCAAATGGGCCTATTTGGGCTAGCCGAAATGGGCGCGTTTATGGGCATTCTGCTAGTTGGCTTTATCTACATCTGGCGGAAGGGAGCGCTCCGATGGGATTAGAAGAAAAAGCTGGCGATCTGGGGATTGTCACCACCACCCTTGAAGGGGTTGTTAATTGGGGTCGCACCAAGGCCATGTGGCCAATGTTGTTTGGTTTGGCCTGTTGCGCAATCGAAATGATGGCCGGCCAAGCCTCAAATTACGACATGTCGCGCTTTGGGCTTGAGTTGATGCGGGCCTCACCGCGCCAAGCCGATTTAATGATTGTGGCTGGACGGGTGAGCCGTAAAATGGCTCCCGTTTTGCGCCGCCTCTACGACCAAATGCCCGAACCCAAGTGGGTTGTGGCCATGGGCGATTGCGCCTCGTGTGGTGGGGTTTACAACAACTATGCGATTGTGCAAGGTGTTGATGAAATTGTGCCAGTTGATGTCTATGTTGCTGGCTGCCCACCCCGCCCTGAAGCCTTGATCGACGGAATTTTGCAATTGCACGAAAAGATCAAGCGCGACAAAATTACCGACCATGCCGATGGCAAGCCGGTGCGGATCGAACAAGCAGAACGTGGCGCACTCAAGCCACTTGGCTAAACTTCGCCAATCTGGCGTAGGGCAATCAGCACTGATCACCGGCGATCACGCCCATTGCCCTACGTTAGTGTTGGTGAAACCATTACGCTGTCTACGCGCTGTAGCAGCGTCTCGCCGTGGCTACGTCACTCTTCATTGAGGAAGCTATGATAGATAGAGCAACCCTGGAGCAGCGCGTTTCTGCCCAATTCCCTACCGTTCGCATTGGCGATGAAGCAGGCGATCTGTGCTTGACAATCGAACGCGAGCAGTTGCCAGCAGTGGCTGGTTGGCTGCGCGATGAGCCAGATCTCACGTTTACATTTTTGAATCAACTCTGCGGGGTCGATTACCTTGGGCGTGATCCACGCTTTGAGGTTGTTGTTCATTTAACCTCGTTTCAAAATAAAATGCGGATCACATTGCACATTGAAGTGCCCGAAACCGAGCCAACTATTCCAACGTTGGCTCGACTCTTTCCAACCGCCAACTTCCAAGAGCGCGAAACCTACGATATGTTTGGCATCATCTTCACAGGGCATCCTGGCTTAGAGCGAATTTTGATGCCTGAAGATTGGTTAGGCCATCCACAGCGCAAAGATCATCCCTTGGGCTATGAGGAAGTGGCCTTCACCCATAACGAAGATTGGATTTACGCCAATAAGCCCTTCGCGAAGGAGTAATGCGCTATGGTGATGCACGCACACGCGTATCCCGACATTAAAATTCCAACACCTTCGCAAATTGCGGCGGTGGCCTTAAATAACGAGCCTGATGAAAACGGCGAGCAATCGATGATCCTGAGCATGGGGCCACAACACCCCTCAACTCACGGGGTATTGCGGCTTGCGGTTGAATTGAATGGCGAAAACGTGGTGCAACTCGCTCCAGACGTGGGCTTTTTGCATACCGGGATCGAAAAAACGATCGAAACCAAAACCTATACCAAATCAATTGTGCTGACCGACCGCATGGATTACCTTGCGCCGATGTCGAACAATATGGTGTATGTTGCGGCAATTGAAAAGTTAATGAAGCAAGACGTGCCAGAACGGGCCCAAACCTTGCGGGTGTTGTTGCTCGAACTAACGCGGATTAATTCGCACTTGGTTTGGCTTGGCACCCACGCGCTCGACTTGGCCGCGATGAGCGTGTTTTTCTATGCCATGCGCGAACGTGAATACATTCTCGATATTTTCGAAATGCTCAGCGGCGCTCGCATGATGACCAGCTATTTCCGGGTTGGCGGCTTGGCTTGGGATACGCCCAACGACTTTATTCCAACCGTCGAAGATTTCTTGACCCACTTCTTGCCAAAGGTCGATGAATACGAAGATTTGTTGACCAACAACCTGTTGTGGAAGCAACGAACGCAAGGCGTTGGCGTGGTCAATGGCGCTGATGCGATTGCCTTGGGCTTGTCAGGGGCCAATTTACGCGCCAGCGGCATCGATTGGGACTTGCGCAAAACCATGCCCTACAGTGGCTATGAAACCTATCAATTCGATGTGCCAGTTGGCTACAATGGCGATATTTATGATCGCTATCGCTGTCGGGTGCAAGAAATGCGCGAAAGCGTCAAGATTGCCCGTCAAGCAATTGAGCGGCTCAAGCAAATGCATGGTCAGCCCTATATCACCGATAATCGTAAAGTTGCACCGCCACCAAAGAGCGAAATTACCTACAGCATGGAATCGCTCATTCACCACTTTAAGCTGTGGACGGAAGGCTTCCGCCCACCGCGTGGTTCTGCCTATATGGCAATCGAATCACCACGGGGTGAAATTGGCTGTTATGTGGTGAGCGATGGCACTCCCAAACCATGGCGTGTCCACTTCCGCGCACCGTCATTTATTAATTTGCAAGCCTTGCCCCATATTGCCAAAGGCAAATTGATGGCCGACTTGGTGGCATTGATTGCGAGCATCGATCCGGTGCTTGGTGAAGTGGATCGTTAATTAAGGAGCCTCGGGTGCTGTACGAACAACACAAGGCTGAAATTGATGAAATTTTGGCCCGCTATCCTGTAGATCGCAAACGCTCGGCCTTGTTGCCGTTGTTATATTTGGCCCAAGATGTGTATGGTCGCTTGAATCGGGATTCGATTCGTGAAGTGGCTGAGATTTTGGATTTGCCCTATACCGATGTTTTTGAGGTCGTAGGTTTTTACACACTCTTTTATAACGAAGAAGTTGGCAAGGTTGTGCTTGATGTCTGCGACGACGTGCCATGCTGCTTCTGTGGCGCTGAAGAGTTGGTCGCCGATTTGGAAAATCGCCTTGGGATCAAAGCTGGCGAAACGACCAACGATAAGGTCTTTACGCTGCGCCGCGTGAAATGTATTGCCGCTTGCGATCAAGCGCCAGTGCTGCAAGCCAACTTAGAGTTTCACAACCGCGTCTTGCCCGATAAAGTCGAAGCTATGCTCACCAAGCTGCGCAACGATGTGGAATCAGGCAAGCCCTTGAGCATCTCTGGCCGCCTTGCAGAACGCTAACCTAAGGATGAAGCATGAGGGATGAAGTATGAAGCAACTCCGGTTAATTTCATCCTTCATAATTTATACTTCATAATTCGTGAGGGTGATTATGCCTAAGACAGAAATCAAAGAACATATTGTGATGCGCAATCGCGATATTGAAAATATTCGCGATCTTGATGTGTATCTGGCGAATGGTGGGTATGCGATGGCCAAGCAAGCCTTGACCAGCATGACTCCAGCAGCCATCATCGACGAAGTAAAAAAATCGGGCTTGCGCGGTCGTGGCGGCGCTGGCTTCCCCACTGGGGTTAAGTGGAGCTTTGTTCCCAAGGAATTAAACCCCAAATATTTGGTGGTAAACGCCGATGAGAGCGAGCCAGGCACGTTCAATAATCACGAAATTATCGACGAAAATCCCCATCAATTGCTCGAAGGCATTGTGATCAGTGCCTTTGCAATCGGCGCTCATGTAGCCTATATCTACATTCGCGGCGAATTTGCCTATGGTGCACGCTTCCTTGAGCAAAAAATTGCCGAAGCTCGCACCCGTGGCTTGATTGGCAAGAATTTGTTTGGCACCGGCTACGACGTGGAAATTTATGTCCATCGCGGCGCTGGAGCCTATATTTGTGGCGAAGAAACCGCCTTGCTCGAATCGCTCGAAGGCAGAATCGGCCAGCCACGTTTGAAGCCACCATTCCCAGCCGTGGCTGGTTTGTATGCCAAACCAACCGTGGTTAACAATGTCGAAACCTTGAGCAACGTGCCACGGATTATCGAAAAAGGCGCTGATTGGTTCCGCTCGTTCGGCACCGAAAAATCGCCCGGCACCAAGGCTGTTTCAATTAGTGGCCACGTCAAAAACCCTGGCAACTATGAAATTCCGTTGGGCATCACGATTCGCGAGTTCATTTTCGATTGGGCTGGCGGCATGCGCGATCCGAATCTGCCGTTGAAGTTCATCATACCAGGCGGTGCTTCATCCAACTGGCTGACCGAGGAACATCTCGATTTGCCAATGACATGGGATGATATGGCGGCGGCTGGCACGATGCTTGGCTCAGGCGCAATGGTTGTGCTCGATACCTCGGTGTCAGTGGTGCGGGCGGCGTTGAAGGTCGATGAGTTCTTCAAGCACGAATCGTGTGGCAAGTGTTCGCCTTGCCGCGAAGGCACCCACTTCTTGGTCAAGGTTTGGGAGCGGATCGACGAAGGTCATGGCCGAGTTGGCGATATTGAGTTGCTGGCTGATGTTGGCAAGCAAATGCTTGGCAAGTGTTTCTGCCCATTGGGCGATTCATCAGTCTCAGCCGTCAATAGCGCAATCAAGTTCTTCCGGCCTGAGCTTGATGCCGCGATCGATGCACAACACTAAGCGTTATTGATCGTTTCAGTTGTGATCCTAGCCACGAATTGCACGAATTACATGAATAATTATTGCCAACATTAGAGTTTACGAATGTAGCCATGGCATCTGACCAGATACAGGAGTAAAGAATGGCCAATATTATTCACGGAGAATTATCATAATCAAGTTATTGGTTCGGCAATGGAAGTCCATCGAAACCTAGGGCCAGGATTTTTAGAATCAGTCTATCAAAAAGCTCTAGCTCATGAACTTTCGATTCGCCAAGTTGTGTTTGAGCAACAAGTTCCGCTGATAGTTCGCTATAAAGAGGCAATTGTCGGGGATTTTATTGCGGATTTTGTGATTGATAGCTGCATTATTATCGAAATAAAAGCGCTATCAACTCTGCATCCCAAACATGAAGCTCAAACACTGAATTATATAACCTTGACTGGTTTTGCTTAGGTTTATTGATTAATTTTGGTGCACATTCACTTCAATATAAACGCATTGTAAAATAGAGTTTATATTGAATGCTAATGAACACACAACATATTGATTAAGCCAGAACCTAATCTGTGAAATTCGTGTAATTCGTGGCTAACGGAAACTCTCTCTGAAACGTACTTTATACAAGAAAGGGCAGCCTCATGCCTGATATGGTTAAGTTGACGATTGATGGGCAGACGGTCTCGGTGCCAAAAGGCACCTTGGTCGTCGAAGCTGCTCGTCAGGTCGAAAATCTCATTCCGGTGTTCTGCTATCACCCCAAAATGGCTCCCGTCGGCATGTGCCGGATGTGTGTGGTCAAGGTGGGAACGCCCAAGATGGACCCTGCCACCCGCCAGCCAGTCGTTGATGCCGATGGCAAATCGGTGATCGCGATGATGCCACGTTTGCAAACCGCATGTACCACGCCCGTCAGCGAAGGTATGGTTGTGGTCACCCAAGATGCCGAAGTTGAGCACGCGCAACGTGGCGTGTTGGAAGCCCTGCTCACCAGCCACCCACTCGATTGTCCAGTTTGCGATAAGGGCGGCGAATGCCCATTGCAAAACTTGACGATGGGTTGGGGTCCGGGCAAAACCCGCTTCGATTATAACGATAAAGTCCACTTTGAAAAACCAGTGCCACTGGGCGATTTAATTTCTCTCGACCGCGAACGCTGTATCTTGTGCGCTCGCTGTGTGCGCTTCCAAGACGAAATTGCTGGCGATCCAGTGCTTGGCTTCTATAATCGTGGTCGCGCTTGGCACATCATCTCACAATCCGACCCCGAATTTGATAGCAAGTTCTCAGGTAACACCACCGACATCTGTCCGGTAGGCGCGTTGACCTCAGCCGACTTCCGCTTCAAAGCGCGGGTTTGGGAATTGCAGCCAATTCCAACGGTCTGTAACCACTGCTCAGTTGGCTGTAACATGACCTTTGATACTCGCTCGAACGAGATCAAACGGGTTATGCCACGCGAAAACGATGCAGTGAATGAAATTTGGCTGTGTGATCGTGGCCGCTTCGGCCATCACTTCACCAGCAGCAAGCAACGCTTGACCACGCCATTGGTGCGCAAGGCTGGCAAACTGCAAGAAGCCACGTGGGAAGAAGCATTGACCTTGGTTGCCCAACAACTTGATGGTATTCGCAGCACGACTGGCGGCAAGGCCATCGGCGGTTTGGCTGGCACATCGTTGGCTAACGAAGATCTCTACGCCTTCCAACGTTTCTTCCGCGAAACCCTTGGCTCAGCGAATATCGATCATCGCTCAGGCTCAGCTTTGGATTTGCCACTTGACGATGTTGGTGCGCAATATGGTATCCACAGCGGCACCGATCTTTCGACGCTTGGCAAAGGCACGGTCGTGCTGATTTTTGGCGCTGATCCCGAAGAAGAAGCTCCGGTTCACTTGCTGCGGATTCGCGGCATCAACACCCGTGGCGGCAGCGTTATCACCTTGAATGGTCGCCCAACCAAACTTGATAGCATCGCTAGCCACGCCTTGCGCTACAAATATGGCAGCGAAAGCAGCGTTTTGGCGGCATTGCTCAAGCCGTTGCTTGATAGCACGCCAGCCGATGGCAAACGCGCTACGCTGCGTGGCTTCAACGATTTTGTGGCCTCGCTCAAGGGTTTCAATCTCGATAGCGTCGAACAAACCACAGGCATTGCTGCCGATAAACTCAAAGCAGCGGTTGACCAGATCAGTGCTGCTGAAAACTTGGTGATCTTCTATGGTCGTGATGCCTTGGCTGCTGGCGCGAATGTCGCTGCTGGCTTGGCCAATGTGTTGGTTATGACTCGCAAAGCTGGCGCTGCCAATAGTGGTTTGATTAGCTTGCTCAAGGGCGCGAATGCCCGTGGTGCGCTCGATTTGGGCGTGCGACCTGATCGTGGACCAAACTACGCTGCCTTAGCTAATGCTGGCCTCGATGCCAAGCAAATGCTCAGCGCTGCCCGTGAAGGCAAACTCAAAGCCCTGTATGTGGCTGGGGTTGATCCAGTTGGCGATAATCCCGCTGCCGCCGATAGCTTGAAGAAGCTTGATCTGTTGGTAGTACAAGAGTTGTTCTTAACCGAAACTGCCAAATTGGCCGATGTGGTCTTGCCTGTACTCAGCGTCGCTGAGCGCGAAGGCACCTATACCAACGCCGAACGCCGCGTCCAACGCTTCCGCCAAGCAATTCGCCCAACCATCAATGCCCGCCCCGACTGGCAAATTTTGCAAGTCTTGGCCAACCAATTGGTTTCCGATGCGGTGCTGAGCGTGACTGGTAGCGACAAGAGCCGCAAACAAGCTCGCCGCGACGAAGATAAAGCTCGCACACGCAGCGAGTGGACCTACGCATCACCAGCCGAAATTCTGATGGATATTCAAGCCAATGTAGCCGGCTACAAGGGTGTGAGCTATGCCAGCTTACAAGGCCCAACTGGCCAATGGGGTCGCCAAGAGAACGAAAACTACTATTTCGATGGCACATCCTATCAAAATACTGGTGGCTTGGGCGTGCAATTGCCAGCAGCAGTTGAAACCAACCCAACCTTGAGCTTGCAACCATTCAACATCAGCACATCAGCCAGCGTTGCCGACCGACCATGGACTTTGGTTGGCGCAACCTTCTTGTATGATGATGGCGGCTTGATGACCGACACCACCTTATTGGCGAATCGCAAAGCCAAAGCCGTGCTCGCGCTCAACCCAGTTGATGCCGATAAACTAGGGGTCAAAAATGGCGAGCAGGTCACCGTTAGCTCTGGCCGTGGCAGCCTCAGTTTGCCAGTTCACCGTACCAAACTTGCGCCCGAAGGCGTGGTAATTGTACCTGTTGGGGTTAATAATGTCGGCCTGGTCAGCGTCGTCGAAGGTGGCGCAACACCGGTAGCCATTCGACGGGAGGCCTAGGCCATGGAATATAACCGCTCAATTTGGGTGATGATTATCCACGCCGTGATTTTGGCACTGGCTGCATTGACCAGCTTTGCCTATCTCACCTTGATGGAACGCAAGGTTTTGGCGAAATTGCAACATCGGGTCGGCCCTAATCAGGCTGGCCCCAATGGCTACTTGCAACCGCTAGCCGATGCGGTCAAATTGATGTTCAAAGAAGATATTATGCCGTCGATGGCCGATAAATGGGTCTTTATTATTGCCCCAATTTTGGCAACGATTCCGGCAATTGTAATCTTCGCAGTGATTCCGCTTGGCCCTGATTTGGAAATTTTCGGCGAGCATATTCCCTTAGCATTCGCCAGTTTGAACATTGGCTTGCTCTATTTCTTGGCAGTAACTTCAATCGGCGTGTATGGGATTACCCTTGCCGGTTGGGCCTCGAATAACAAGTATTCAATGCTTGGCGGGGTGCGTTCAGCCGCCCAGATGATCAGTTATGAATTGGCCTTTGGGCTTTCGGTGCTGGTTCCAGTCATGTTGACGGCCTCACGCTCAGCCGATGGACTTGGCTCACTCGACTTAGTGCAGATGGTCAGTGCTCAGGCTGGTACATGGTTCGGCTTTATTCCCAAGTGGTTTGTCTTTACGCCAACTGGCTTTGTAGCATTCTTCTTGTTCTTGATTGCGGCTACTGCTGAAGTGACCCGCGCACCCTTCGACTTGGTTGAAGCAGAGCAAGAGTTGGTCGGTGGCTATGCAACCGAATATAGCTCGATGAAATTTGCCCTGTTCTTTATGGCAGAATATATGAAACTGATCGCCATGAGCGGCTTTGCAGCGACGATGTTCCTTGGTGGCTGGCGCTTCCCATACCTTGAAACTATTGAAGGCAACTGGGGCGCGTTGGTCGGCTTCTTGGTCATCGCAGCCAAAATCTTCTTCTTCTTGTTCTTGTCGATTTGGGTACGCGCAAGCTTGCCACGGATTCGTTATGACAAGTTGATGGATTTTGGGTGGAAGCGCTTGTTGCCAGTTTCATTGGCAACTGTCGTGGCAACCGCCGTGATTGTGGTCTTGACCAACCCACTCTAAGCAAAACTTCTTGTTTACAAGCACTGGTGTAGCGATTACACCAGTGCTTTTTTATATTCTGCAAGATTTTGGCTGGCTCAAAGCTCTTTGCCCATAGCTTTTAGATTTAGGAGAATGGCGATGCTTTTACGGCAAACAACACGACTGCAATTACATGTGCTCGAAGAATACGAGGCTCAGCGGGTGTTGGAGTTCTATCAGGCCAACGCCGAATTTCGCCAGCCTTGGTCACCCACAATGGATGCCAATTTTTTGACGATCGAAGGCCAGCGCGAACGCTTGCGCAGCGACCGAATTGGGCGTGATCGCGAACAATCCCTCGCCTTATGGATCAGCGAAATCGATCAGCCAACATTGGTTGGCATGGTTGCGTTGCGCAATATTGTGCGTGGAGCGTTTTGGTCGTGCCATCTTGGCTACGAAATTCATCAGCAGTATGCCAAGCGCGGTTATATTAGCGAAGCCTTGCAATCGGTGATTGAGTATGCCTTTGTGGATTTGCGCTTGCACCGCATCGAAGCCAATATTATGCCACGCAACCAACGCTCGATTCGAGTGGTTGAGAAACTAGGTTTTGAGCACGAAGGCTTGGCTCGCAAATACCTCAAAATCAACGGCAGCTGGGAAGATCACATTCATTATGTGCGTTTGAACGCGGCGGTTGAGGAAGAATAAAATCAAATATCAAAAGTCAGAAATCAAAATTAGGCCATTGGAATAGATTCGAACCATTCAGATTTAACGCAGCGGCGCAGAGCATGTGATGTTAATGGCTGAAGGCTAGTGGCTATTGGGATGATTTTTGGTATTTCTATGATCCATCAAGCCTATAGCCCATAGACCTGAGCCAATAGCCATACCTTTCATCCTTCATTCTTCATCCTTCGGTCGCTCTGCGCCGCTGCGTTAAGAATTTTTGCCTTTTGCCTTCTGACTTTTGACTTTATGCCTGTTCTAAAACTTTGGCATAATACGCGCCCCAGTTGGGCTGGCGGCCATCGACATCAAAGAAACCATATTCTTCCATCAACGTCCACGAAGCCCAAGTTTTACCAGCTTTTTGGGCGATATTTGGGTCGCTGGCCAAGGCCACAATCCCACGACCGAGATAATAGGGCGTTTCCGATTCGCTGTAGTGGGGATCTTTGGCAATTGCATCGCGCCAGTTTTCCTCGGCAACGCCAAAGTGATCGAGCATTTGTTCGGAGCGCAAAAAGCCTGGGGTAACTGCCAGTGCCGTCACGCCATGGTCTTTCAAATCTTCGTGCATGCCAACTGCAATCCGCATCACGTTGGTTTTGATCAAATCGTAAATGCTATGGCCGCGATAATTCAGTGTATCGCCATCGGTTACTTCGATAATTAAGCCCTGACCACGGGCAACCAGCAGGGGAGCTGCGTAAAATGAGGTAATTAAGTGGGTATCAATTGAATTGTGCAAGAGTTGTAGATTTTTGTAAATATCGCCTTGCCAAAACTTTTGGCCCCAAACCACTGCCTGCTCGCCGCCCCAAATATCGTTCACCACCAGATCAAGCTGGCCTGATTGTTCAGCATTAATCCGTTGAACCAGAGCTTCAACCTGGACTGGATCGCTATGATCAACTTGGACTGCAATGCCCTGACCACCAGCAGCCGTCACCATCTCAGCAGTATCGTCGATCGTTTCAGCCCGATCGATCGGTGAGCGTTGAGTGCGGGTGGTTCGGCCAGTACAATAAACGGTTGCGCCAGCCTCGCCCAAGCTTACCGCGATTCCGCGACCACAACCACGGGTTGCGCCTGCCACCAACGCCACTTTGCCAGCTAAAGCCTTGGTTGTCATGCTTGTAATCCTCCTAAAACAACAATCGCACGAACGCAGAGTGTAATGCACGCAGCACATTCACTCAACGGTCATGCGACCGATGTTTCAGCCTGATCAGACGAACAGGTGGGCAGTTTCGTCAAAGCGACGGGCGCTAAACAGTGTAGCCGGCGTGCCAGCTAATTCAGCCAGTAGCTCATCGGCGGCTACCAAGCCTAATCCAAGCCCATGGCCGCTAAAACCCACTGCAAAGCCAATCCGCTCATCGCGGCGCAAACGCCCCACCAAAGGCCGATGATCGGGCGCAAAACCCATTGTGCCAGCCCAGCGACGCTCAATCGGCGCATTGGCAGCTTCAGGAAAGTGGCGCTGCAAAAAGTCATCAAGCAACGCTTGAATCACGGGAGTGGTACAATCGGCAAAGGTTTGTTCTTCAGCAATTGCCCGATTGCGAAACCCACCAATTACCAAATTGCCAGCAGGTGTTTGCTGAAAGTAGGTAAAGCCATAATCGCAATAGCAGGCTTGGGCCAGAATTGGCTCAATTGGCGCGGTTGCCAACAATTGACCACGCGCCGGAATCACCAACGAGCTAAATTCAGGCAAGAGCAAGCCTGTCCAGGCATTGGTTGCCACCAAGACCCGTTGCGCCAGCCAATTACCAGTCCGCGCTCGTATCAACACGCCATCGGCAGTTGATTCGATTGCATAGACTTCGCTGGCTTCGTGCAGCGTTGCGCCACTTTCACGCAACAGCGCCGCAGTCAACAAAGCTGCCTGAATCGCGCCATCGTCGGGGTTGTGCAACGCGCCCCAAAAACCACGCTTGGTTGGATCTTCGGCATGCCACTCAGTCGTAAAGCCATCGTCGTGCATCAAGGCCGCAGCATTGGCTAGCTCGGCATGTTCTTGCTCGCTATAGGCAAAAATTAACGAGCCGCAGCGCCGCACTGGGGAGCCAAGCTTTGTAGCCCATTCAATCATCAACTCACGATTACGAATGGTGGTACGCCACAAGGCTTGAGCTAAATCGCGGCCATATTCAGCACAGGCAGCCTGATACGAATTGGCAATGCCGGTCAGCAACAGGCCACCATTGCGGCCCGAAGCACCGCCAGCAACATGGCGGGCATCGAGCACAACGTCGGCATGGCTTTTTAAGGCTAAGTACGAGCCAATTAAGCCCGCACCAATCACCAAGGTCTCGACAAGCGTGGGCTGGGCTGTTGGCTCAGGAGTCTGCCACAGCCCAACACTCATACTTTACCGAGCACTTCCTTAATAATTTGCTCCAAACGATCAAGCGAGAAAGGCTTGGTGAGGAAGTAATCGACACCAGCGGTACGCGCTGTGCGTTCTACCTCAGGGGTTGCATAAGCCGTGATAATAATCACCTTCGTATCGGCATAATCTTGCTTGACCACTTGGGTCAGCTGGGTTCCAGTCATGCCTGGCATGTTCATGATCGGTGATCAACAAAGGGCATGAGCGTTCGGTCAGCACCCCAAGCGCATCTTGAGCACTATTAACCGTGACGATATCGTAACCGCCAGTCAAATCGCGCATAATCCGATGCAAAATGATCAAGATATCGGGTTCGTCCTCAACCAAAATAATAGCGGGGTTGCGAACAGTATTTGTCATCGTCGCCTCCACAAAGGTACCTCTAAGCGAGCATAGTTAACACTTTTTCAGGTGCAAACGTGCAGCCATAAAAACAGATGCAGTATAACGGATAGCGCCATCTTAGGCAATGCACGCTAGCAGTACTTAGCCTGCGCTCTGAGGCCGTACTAGGGTTGCAATTAAGTTAGGTAGATCACTACTAAATTTCGAATTGGCTACCACTCGATCACAACCAGCCTCACGGGCGGCTTTTTGGCGTTCAACATCAACATGCGAACCAAAGGCCAAGACTGGTAATTGCGGGTCAAGCGCTTTGGCGGCTTGCACCAAGGCACTGGTAGCGCTGGTTTCACCACGCAGATCAACAATTAACAAGCCCAAATCGGCAGCTAAGGCTTGTTGGGCAGCTGCCAAACTATCGGCAACAAGTGCCTGATAGCCCAGTTGGTGCAGCACATCACGCACTCGCACCCCAAACATCAAATCTGGCACATAGGCCACAATTGTTTGCATAGATGTTTTTCCTTATTCTAGCGAGCTTTTTTGCAGCGTGCGTTTGGCAATGTAATTTGCCATCAGCGCCGCCCCGACCGTCGCGACACATTGGGTAATGATCATCGCTAAGCTAAAGCTATTGCGCTCAAGTGGCGTATCAAACAGCATCAGCAAGCCCCAGCCGCCAACCAATGCTCCCGCAGGAACTGGGTTTTCCAACGACAATCGACCTGCGACACCACCACCAATTGTCGTCATCAAGGCCGGCAAAATCAATGCCACAACAATATGCAGCGGGTTTGTCAATTGAATATCATTTGGCGTATTAATGACTTAACGCTGCATAACCAAGCGGCACAATTAACATCGTCAGAAAATAATCAGCCATCCACCCAGCAGCGCTGGCCCAAATCATGCGAAACGTCCGCATGGCATCTAATCCTCACAACATAAAAGCTAGTAGCTATCAAACGTCGCTACGGTTTAATAGGTTGCACTAAGTATACGCTTAAATGCCAACAGGGATGAGCCAAAAGCTCATCCCTGTTGCTGTTCAGTTTGATAACGAATTAGTCTTCGAGTGTATCACGCAAGGTGCGGCGAATTGCATCGCGGCGGGCACGTGATTCACGGTTTTCAAATCCGTCTTCTTCTGGTTCGTCAGGCTTTTCGTAGCGACGGCGAGCTGAGCGACGATCGTCGTGGCCTGAACCAAACTTCGACAACAAGTCGTCGAGGGTTGCATTACCACCAAAATCTTCTTCTTCAGTAACACCAACGCTATAAATTTCTGGTTCGCGGGCTGGGCGATCGCGGCGTTCGTTACGGCGGCCACCACCAGCGTTGCCGCCAGTATTGCCACCAGCGTTGCCACCACCACGGCGTTCTTCACGCGCAGCAGGGTTAGTCCAATCGCGATCCAAGCGTGATGAACCGCTGGTTGAAATTGGCGTGGTTGGCGCTTCTTCAATCCGCATGGTCAAGCTGATCCGTTTTGAATCGGGATCGACTTCCAACACGCGAACTTTGACAGGATCGCCAACTTTAACAACATCATCAACTTTGCCAACCCGACCTTCGGAAAGCTCTGAGATGTGCACCAAACCATCGCGACCAACGCCAAGGTCAACGAATGCGCCGAATGGAGCAATCCCGCTGACTTTGCCATCAAGCACGGTGCCTGGGGCGATTACATCTAAGTTAACTTCGCGACGGCGTGGGGTTTTTGGTCGCTCTTGGAAATCTTCCTTGGCGCGGCGCAAGCTCAAGCTAATGCGTTGAGCGCCAGTGTCAACTTCCAACACGCGGAAGGTGTAGCTTTGGCCAACGGTGACAGCATCTTCGGCTTTTTCCACGCGGTTTTCAGAAAGCTCTGAAATGTGAACCAAGCCATCTTTGCCAACACCGATGTCAACGAACACGCCGAATGGTGCGATGCCGTTAACCGTACCATCAACCAGATCGCCTGGCTTCAATTCGCCCAATTTGTCGTTGTTGACTTCAGGGCGTTTGGGAGCGCGGCGGCGGCCTTCTGAACGAGGCGAGCGCATTGTCAAGCTGATGCGGCGAGCGTCGGGATCAACACTCTTGACACGAACTTTGACCATATCACCAATTTGCACAACATCGGTTGGCGATTCGATGCGTTGGTCGCTCATTTCTGAGATGTGCACCAACCCATCGCGGCCAACACCGATGTCAACAAACACGCCATATAAAGCGGTGCTGGTGACCCGGCCTTCAAGTTCCATGCCAGCGTGCAAATCGGCCAAACGACGTGGCGTGGTGCCATCTTCTTCGCCGCTTGGTTCAAAGGTTGCGCCAGCTTCTTCAGTGGTTTGTTCGGTGGTTTCTTCAGTCGCTTGTTCGGTGGTTTGTTCGGTGGTTTCTTCGCCACCGCCTAAGCCAACTCGCTCTTTGACTTCAGCCAAGACTTCGCTTGCTTTTTCGCGAGCTTCAGCCAATGCTTCGCCAAGATCTTCCTTGACTTCGGCCAGTTCTTCCTTGACTTCAGCGACTACTTCGCGGGCTTTGTCGGCCAGCTTTTGCAATACGCCTTCTTCTTTTTCCTCTTCACCGTTAGTCGCGCTGACATTTTGCGCTTCGTCCGTCATTCGAGCAGCCTCCATAGCAGATCATTGCGTTTCCAACCCAATACCGCATTCGCGATCTAGTTATTGCCATGTTGGGTGGCATAACAATTCCCAGATCGTGCCATCAAATCCAACTAATGGTACTTCAGCTCAATAATTGTGGGGAAACGCTGCATTCACAATCATCAGAGTAAAGACCAAAATGTATCGTCAATCTACACGCACTAAATATTAATACGTGATAATTCTTGGTGTGAGCGGACCAGTTCGGCCAAGCCAACACTCAGTTCTTCCAGTTGATAATACGAGCCATTCAAGCGATCGGCTAGCTCTTTGGCTAAGCCACGATAGAAATTTGGCAATTCAGTATCAATCACTACGGTCGGAATCTGTTGCCCAGCAATAAACTCGGCCAATTGGTAGGCTTCTTGTTGTGGTGGCTGGCCAGTCATCGAGACATTGGCATGGCCATCAGTCAACAACACCATCAATGGTAAAATTTCGCGATCGCGCAATTTGGCGCGGGCTAGCAATTCATAGCCAGCCAGCATCCCACGACTCAGCGGGGTTTTGCCACCAGTTGGCATGGTGCGCAACCGTTGTTGGGCCATATCTACGCTGTTGGTCAGTGGCAGCAACACCGTCGCTCGGTCGCGGGCGAAGCTCACCAGCCCAACCAAATCGCGCCGTTGATAGGCATCGCGCAGCAGTGAGAGCACCGCCGCTTTGGTTGCTTGCATACGGGTTTCCGCTGCCATCGACCAACTAGCATCGACCACAAAACAGACAGCATTACGGGTGCGGCGCACGCGCACTTTTTCGCGTAAATCGCTGCGGTGTAACACGACCGCCCGTTTGATATGCGGCTGACGGCGTTGGCGCTGAAATGGTGCAGCGACCCGTAACGTGGCATCAAAGGCCACATCAGTCAACTCACCGCGTGGCATACGACTGGTGATATAGCGACCTTGCTTGCGCTCGGTTCGAGTGCGAGTACGCCGACCACCAGCCTTACGGCGCATTGAATCGGATTGGGTTTCCAAGCGTTTGGGGCGATATTCTTGGGCAATGTTAAAAACTTTGCCATCGCCTTTTTCTGCTTGGCTACTGCTTTGGGGTGGCGAGCCTTTCGGCGCCCCAGTCGGTGGTTCTTCATCGCCCGCTTCTTCGCTATCGCTGGACGCTTCCTCCGACGGGGCTAAGCTTTTTTTAGCTCGTCACGCCCCGCTTCTTCGTTGCCGCGTTGGCGCTCTTGGGCAGCTTTGTTCAGCACATCGCTGAGTTGCTGCTCATCGAGCCGCACTTCGGCAAATGGTTGGCGGCGCATCCGGTGTGGCAAGGCCAATTGAGCAGCGACCCGAATATCATCCAAGCTAATCGTCGTGCGACCTTCCAAAGCTGCATTGGTGCGGGCAGTCTCGAGAATTGCCAAGTCGGCGCGGTGGCCGTCAACACCCAATTCGAGCGAAAGCATCGCCACAGCCGCCATATCTTGCTCCGAAATTTGCACTTGGGGCAAGAGTTTTTTGGCAGCCGCAATTTCTTCAGTTAGGCTATGCTCATTACTGCTCCAGCGTTGCACAAATTGCTCAGGCTCAGCGTCATATTCCATGCGGCGTTGAATAACGTCAACCCGTTCACGCACATTTTTCAAGCCACCAATTTCGACCACCAAGCCAAAGCGATCAAGCAGTTGAGGCCGGAGTTCGCCTTCTTCGGGGTTAATGGTGCCAACCAACATGAAGCGGGCTGGGTGCGAAATTGAAATGCCTTCACGTTCGACGGTGTTAATGCCCATTGCCGCAGCATCGAGCAAAATATCAACCAAGTGATCATCCAAGAGATTCACTTCATCGACATAGAGCAAGCCACGGTTGACTTGGGCCAACAAGCCTGGCTCAAAGCGGCGTTGACCTTCGACCAACGCATGTTCAAGGTCAAGCGAGCCAACCAAGCGATCTTCCGAGGCGCTGACTGGCAATTCGACCAAGCGCGTTGGGCGTTGAGCCAATGGCAATTCTTCGCCAGCTTGCAAACGACTACGACACGAACCACACATGCGATCGAGCTGATCTGGTGGGCAGCTATAAGGGCAATCGGCCACAACCGTGATTAATGGCAACAAATGTGCCAAAGCTCGTACAGCCGTCGATTTGGCAGTGCCTTTTTCACCACGAATAAGCACGCCGCCAATTCGTGGATTGACTGCATTCAGCACCAGTGCTTGTTTCAAGCGAGGCTGACCAACAAGCGCACTAAATGGGTAGGTTGGTCGAATATATGGTTGCATAGTCGTCTTTCGTTACCACAAGCAAGCGGTTACACAAAAATAAGCCCGCATCACAGGGCTGCCAATTGGAGGATTCCAAATAGTGAGGGAATGTGTTTACGCTTTTGAGGCAGAGGATGAATCCCGTCAATGTTCACGATCCCAACGCATGTCCCTACTGTCTGGCCCTTCCAGACACCGCACGCGCCATTATCGCACACACCAGAGTCTGAGTCAACTGGTGCAAGGCCATTTTTAGGGCCAATTTGGCGCTTTTTGGAGCCAATTTTGGCCCTAAGCCTTTATTCAATCAACGCATAAAGTTGCTGCGCAAATAATTCAGCACCTGCCGATCAATCTGCGTTGCGCTCACCAAGCGTTCTTCGAGATTTTCAACCCCGCCATAGGCTTGTAATGCCGTATGAGTTGCCACATCATAATCGCCCGAAAGCTCGCCTTGATAATAGCCAAATTGCTGCAAGATCGTTTGAACCTCCAGCGCAATCGCAGTATCAATTGGCAGCAAATCTTCGGGCTTGGGCGGCGTGAGATAAAACCGATGCAAGCGTAATAAGCGTTCAAGCTCTGGCACAGGGTTTTGATGATCGTCAACCCGCAAATCGATATAGCGATCGAGCACCCCACCATATGCGCCACCCTTGCGCGCCACATACAGCGCCGCCGATTGCCGACCTCGTTGATCGCCACCAGCCTGATCGCCCGCCAACAATGCTGCCAGCAAGCGCTCGGCCAACTCGCCGTGGGTTTGCTCGAAGGCTGATGCCATGGCATCAACCACATCAGCGCCAGTTAAGATGTTGCCTTGCGCGGCATACCCAGCGCCAGTACACCCACCCGCCCAGCCATGACAGGCATTGCCAGTCCAGGTAGCGGACTGGCCTTGGGCATCAACCACCCCAACTTGGCGTTGCTCACGGCCTTCGTCAGCAGCCAATAATTGATCGAGAGTTGCTTGAGCCGAATTGCCTTGGGTCAACAAGGCCAAGCCGTCGGGGCCAAAACTCATATTGGCATACGATTGGGTCGCAATCGCGCCAGCCTCGGCCTGTGCCCAACTCACGACTGAGCCAACCGCCAAAAACTTAGAAGCAACCGCCACCCCAAGATCGCCAGTAGTTGGGTCGAAACCAACAATTGAAAAAGTCATTACAGCCTTCCTCAAAACTATCGATAGCGCAACCAGCCAATCACGATTAAAATGATACAGCTATTCTACCAAAATCACGCGTGCTACAAATGTAGCGCCCTAATAAGGATGAGTTAATATGAATGCTTGGTTGTTGCCAGTACCCTTCGATACCGAACGCGACGATTGGGGAGCCACCTTATTGGCTGAATGGGGAGCAAGTGTGGTTACGTCAGGCCAACAGGCATTGGTGATTGGTGCAGGCACTGGCCGAATTGGCTTGGCCTTGG
This sequence comes from uncultured Chloroflexia bacterium, assembly GCA_963767035.1. Classification (GTDB taxonomy): domain Bacteria; phylum Chloroflexota; class Chloroflexia; order Chloroflexales; family Herpetosiphonaceae; genus Herpetosiphon. The sequence continues at coordinate 1,959,792 of CAVYBW010000001.1, forward strand.
CGCGAGCCGGCGCACACGTCAGTTTTGCCGATGATTCAATTGTGGCTTTAGCCGCCGCCCGCCAAAGCTTCGCCCAAGCCAAGTTGCCAGCCCAATTTTTTAGCACCACCGATTTAAACCCCAGCAAACCATTTGATCTGGTCTTGATCAACATTTTGTGGTGGAGCGACAACCAGCGCGGCGCAGAACTGATCAATCTGGCTGCACAACATACCAACACTGGCGGCATTGTGGCGATTGGTGGAGGCAAGCAGGCTGGGCTAAGTGGCGCAACCACGCTTTTAGAAACGATTGTGGGGCCAAGTGTCAAAACATTATATAAAAAAGGCCATCATGTGGTCATGGCCTTTCGGCCATTGCACTGGCAAGCCCAAGCCAGTCAAACCAGCCAGCATACGCTTAGTCAGGCCAACCATGAACTAACGATCGAAGCTACGGCAGGCGTTTTTGCCCAAGGCCAACTTGATGCTGCTAGCGCAATGCTGCTCGATGCGGTGCAGGTTGAAGCCAATCAACGAGTGCTTGATCTTGGTTGTGGCGCAGGTGTTTTGGGTATGTTCTTGCAACGCCGCGAAGCCACGCTTGCATTAACCTATATCGATAGTACCATGGTAGCAATTGAAGCCACCAAACGTAACCTGCAAACCAACCAACTAACTGGCCGTGTGCTGGCATCTGATGGCATTCAGGCAGTCAGTGACGAGCAATTTGATCTGGTGGTGTCCAATCCACCGTTTCATGTTGGTCGGGTTCAAAGCCCGCAATTGGCCGAGAATCTGTTGAAACAGGCGGCTCAAGTGCTGGCACCACAAGGTCAATTAGTGATTGTGGCCAATCGCTTTTTACGCTACGAACCATTGCTCGAAGCAGTTTTGAGCAATGTCCGCGAGCTAGCGGGAGACCAACGCTACAAGGTTTTAGCGGGTCAACGCAAACTTGGCTAAACAATGCAACCAAGCTGCATAAATCGCGTAGTAGATGCTGTGAGTATTCATGCTCACAGGAGGCTGTTATGAGTAGAACATTAGGCGAGATCGCCATAGCAATCGTTGTACTCGTCTTATGCTATCGCTTAGGACTTGAATTAGCGCCTATAATTATGGATTGGTGGCGCGGTTTCCGTTCCGTTAGCCAAGATGATACTGAAAGGAATGACCATGAGCAACACTAGCCAGCGCCCGTCGGGCCGCCGCATTGGCACGATTGCCATTGCGATCGTTGTCGCCGTGATTGGCTTGGTGCTGTTAACGGCATCGTGGAAGACAATTCCACCAGGCTATGTTGGGATTGCCTTCAACAAAGCCAACAATAATGTGACCACTGCCATCGAACCAGGTTGGACCTTGATTAATCCGTTTACCACGGCAATTCAAGAATATCCATTCACCCTTCAAACCTATATTATGGTGCAAAGTAGCAACGAGGGTCAAACCGGCGGCGACGATTCAGTTAAGGTTCAATCAAGCGAAGCCCAACAGCTCAATCTTGATATTGCGGTGCAATATCGGGTCAAGAAAGAAGAAGCTGCAATCCTCTACACCGATTGGGGCGGCCAAGACCTTGATGTGATTGAATTACAAGTTGTGCGCCAGCAAAGCCGTTCAATCTTGACCACAATCGCTGGTCTCTATACCTGGGAAAGCATTAGCGGCGAGAAGCGGGCCGAACTGGCTGAGCGCGTTAAAGAGCAACTCACGGTTGAATTTGAACGTCGTCACTTGATTTTGGAAGATTTTGTGATTCGCGAAGTGCACTTGCCTGATAATTTGAAGCAAGCCTTGGAAAACAAAATCACCGCGCAACAAGCGGCTGAACGCCAGAAATACGAGCTTGAGCAAGCACAAATTAAGGCTGAGCAAGATAAAGTTGAAGCTCAAGGCCGAGCCGAAGCCCAACGCGCTACCGCCAAAGGCGATGCCGACTCGATTTTGATTCGGGCCGAAGCCCAAGCCGATGCCAACCGTTTGCTTTCGAGCAGCGTCACCGAGTCCTTGATTCGCTATCAAATGGCCTTGCGTTGGGACGGTAAATTGCCAGTCTTTAATGGCGGCGGAGCCACACCGTTGGTCGATGTCAGTGAATTGATCAATTCAACTCAACCAATTAGTCGCTAAAATTAAAGAGCAACGGTGGGTATGCTAAAATCAGAGCATACCCACCGTTTTTATTTAACTCAGATTATGATTTAGTCGGCGTGCCGTTCTTCTTGCCATGGGTCAGCATTGTTGTGGTAGCCGTAGCGTTCCCAAAAGCCCAAGCGATCAGCACTCATAAATTCGATGCCACGCAGCCATTTGGCACTCTTCCAAAAGTATTTTTTGGGCACAAACAACCGCAATGGAAAGCCATGATCCGGCGCTAGCTCTTCGCCTTCGTACAAATAGGCCAGCAAAACGTCATCATCATACATAATTTCCAAGGGCATATTGGCCGTGTAGCCGCCCTCAGAGTGGGCTAGCACAAATTTGGCGCTAGGTTTGAGCGCTGGAATATGCTGGAGGAAATCGCGAAAGCGCACACCTGTCCAATTGGTGGCTAATTTGCTCCAACGGGTAACGCAGTGAATATCGATATTTTCGATCGTCACGGTTGGTAAGGCGCGAAATTCACTATATGAAAAGGTTTTGGAGGCTTCAAGCTCGCCAAAAACCCGTAAATCCCACGTTTGTTCAAGCTCTTTGTAGCTTGGGGTCTCGCCATAGTGCAAGACCGGAAATTTTTGGGTGATATACTGGCCTGGTGGAACCCGTTCTTCCATTCCTTCTGGGGTCGAATCAAACTTCTTTTTGAAGGCATCGAACATGAGTAAACTCCTTAACTTAGTTTTAGATATCAATAAATACCTAGAAGTAACTAATATCCAGATATTTATGATAAGCCCTATTAATTTTGTATCTACGATTACCTCTTCCTTCTTCCATTCTATCAGCTTTTATTTCTATAACTCTTTTTTTACTAGAATCATACAAAAATGAAAAAATATCTTTTTCAATCTCAAAACCTAAAAATGAAAGATCAAATAATAAATTCATGATATCAATCTTTCTTTCATTATCAAAATTAAATTTTTCCAGTATATTATCTAGTTCTTCATTATTGATTATATCAAATTTTCCAACAAATTCATACAAAACATCCTCAAATTCATGTATTTGTGGTTCTCCTTCTGCAATTATTGACTTAAAAGCATATTCAGAATAAGAAGATTCTGCGTATAGTATATCTACTTCTTGAATCTTATTATGATTATGATTTATCGCATTAGACAATGCCGATTTACAAAAGAAAATTATATCTCTAGGTCGAGGTATTATTATTTCCATAATATATTCTTTTATTTCTTTTCCATCGATATTATTAACAAAAAAGGTATTCCAAAACTCATCAAATAACATCTTTTTATTAATAGAACTCATAAATCTCTCATAAATCAATCTAAATAAAATACTATTATCATCCCAATTCATAATAGTAAATAACATTTTATCACCTTCTCTAGCTGTTTTTGAAATATAATCAAATATATCACTTCTTAAAAAGAGAATAATAGATATTTTCAAGCCAAGCCATTGATCACGTGTTTTACGAAGCTCGTTTGAGATATTTTGACCTGCACTTAATAGACCAAACAAAAATCTTGATAGTATATCCAAATTCGTTCTTTTTCTCCATGCTTTATCTAAATTATCAATAAGTATATATACCTTCTCTTTTTCTGAAAGTACATTACCTAATTTTGTTCTTAATTGACTTAGTAAAGAATTATGAATTAATTCACTAATTTTCAATCTACTAGAACTAAGATTATCCTCATCTATTTTAGATAAAGAATCAATAATTTTTTCCATTTTTATAGTAAATGATTCCGTAATAAATTCTTTATTTATTTCCAAAAAATTCATAAAATCATTTTCATAATCATTAAGAATATAATGTTTCGGCTTATTTTTTATGTATTCATATAATGATGAAGATAGTTCTGTATAAATCAAAAATTTCCATAAACTTTCAATTAAATATCCTTCATCAAGTTTAGAAATATTTGATGTTAATAATTTAACAACACCTTCAATTTCATAATCAATAGGCTTTATAATACAAACAAAATTATTTTTATTAGCTAATGCGTATTCTGAAATCTGATATAGATTAGCAGTTTTTCCTGTTCCTTTTCTTCCTACAAATATCATATATTGATTAGATTTCAATATCTCATTGTAAGATGCTGTATGAATGAAATAATTTGATAACTCATCTTGCTCATTCTCGGCTAGATAATCACCTAAATTTACTGATCGTAAATCCATGACAGAATTAATATGATCGTTAATAGTTATTTCATGATTTATACGAGAAGCATGAATTTGCTTTATCGTCCCAATCCAGTTATTTAAGTAATTTTTACATTCTCGAGATGTATTATGAATATATAAAATATCTCTATAGTCAACAGGTGTTTGAAATGGATAGTGTGCAAGCATAAGTATAGGTTTTCTAAATCCAAATGCAATCCCACAGGCAAGAGAATATTTTTCATTCTGATAGCTAGATTCTGATTTCCTATCATTACCAATAAAATGTGCAATTACACCATATGAGTGATAGATATTTTCAATATACCACTCAAGCGGTAGGCTATTAACTTCTTCTACATCTTCTACCGTTAATGGGATACCTGATTTGTCTAAAATATTTGAAGCACTTATTGATGAATCTGTTTTAATCTCACTTTTCAAATAAACTAATTTTTCATTTACTATACTTACTTTTCTCACAAATCCATCAATAATATTTCTAATGTTATTATTTTCTATATCATATATTCTATCATCATTCAAGAAATGTGAGGCTAATTGCTCAGAATTATGATATTTTATATGCCCTATTGTTGTTAGTGTTGCTATACTACGAAATTTATTATATTCTTTAGTAATACTATTATCAATACAAATAATTATACGTTTTTTTTGCGATATAGCATATCCTAATTCAAAAAGAACATTCATACTCATATAAGTTAAATCACACATAAATATGTCGCACAAGTCAATATAGTCAATTACTTGTTTTATAATCATATTTCCAGTTATTCCCATATTCTCCCAGCTAATTATTTCTAATATATTATTCATTCTAGTATTTATAATAGCAGTAAAATCTCTAAGAGTCTCCATAAATGACTCCTGCTTTGATGAATAGGCAAAAAATATAGTTTTCTTATTCATTGCTACACTCCATATAAATATTAAAAATAAATAAAAATACTATATAGTATAACTATATAAGGTATTGAAAACAATAGTGGTATATATAGTTCTATTCTAGATATTCTTTGATATTTAAATCCTATACCTTTATTTAATATTTCCCATTCTCTCTTATAGCAAGAAAAATCCAGATATTCTTCTATTTCATGTATAACATGAAATTTTAGGCGATTTAAGTCTTTATAAGATCTAATATTCACAAACCATATAAAACATAGTGATAATCCTATTAATCCATATAAAAAGAATAAAATTCTTTTTATATGGATTAAGAAATCTTGGCTAATCATGATAGGAACAATGACTAATAAAGCAGTAATTATAGAAACATAAAATTTATTAGTTTCAATTCTTCGTGCAGTAATCCTATCCATCATCTCAATATATATTTTATATATTTCTAGTACCTGCTCGGACGATTTTCCATTTTTGATTACAGCCAGCTTTTGTTCATTCATTATCTGCACCATCCTTATGACCTAGAATAGTAACTAAGATAAACCCTAACGGCTAGTAGAATCTTCTTATATCATTATACATACGTTTTATACTAAAATATCTATGATATCAATAGGTAAAAGGTTATTTTTATGTAAAGATGTAATTTATTTTTGTCAAAAAGCCTAAGATTTGGTAAGATAGGCCAGTCACATGTGAGGCGTGATGAGTATGCAACCCCAAGAACAGGCATTCGAAGATTCACCAGCACGCTTAATGATTGAGTGGCTTCCCCGTTTGGCAACTGCCACCAGCATCAATGGGTTGCACACAACGTTAAGCACCGCCCTCAGTCAATTTCGCCACAATCACCATTATCATCTGATTTGGCTTGATTTGGCCGAAACCCAGCCTGAAATCCCGTTGGATTTGATGCTCTCCAGCAACCAACAAGAGCAGCTTGAGCAAGGAACGATTTTAACGATCACGACTGCTGATACGCTGCGCTGGACGATGCTGCCACTGTTGCACATTACCTTGCGCGGGTGGCTAGCCTTGCCCGAAGCACAACCCAACGATCAGCAATTGTTGCCCTTGGCGCTGCAAACTGCTGCTAGCATGTGTACGATCACCAACAATCAACAATTAGTTGCCGAACTACGCGAACTAACCCAGTTTAATCTAATTAGCCAACGATTGAATAGCTCACTAGAGCTTGGGCCATTGATTGAGGCGGTATATCGTGGGATTCAACAGATGTTTGGCCCCCAAAATCTGTTTGTCTCGTTGTATGACCCCGATTCGCAGCTGTTTCAAGTACCGGCCCATTTTTATGCCGATGGCCGCAGCACGACCCCCAACTCACAATGGACGGTTGCTCATGGCTTAACTGGGGTGATTATTCGCCGCAACGAGCCAATTATTACCGACCGTTATATCGAAACCTGCGCCCAATATCACGTCACACCACTCTTTATCGACGATGAGATTCCGCCGTTGTTCTGGGCAGGCGTGCCACTACGTTTTGGCGAGCGGGTTTTAGGCACGTTGGTGATTTACACGCTTGATCCAGAGGTGCGCTACAACGCCGATACCTTGCGCAAATTGGAGATGTTGGCCCATCGGGCGGCTGATAATTTTGAGCAAGCTCGACTCTACGAACGCACAACCCGCCAAGCGCGTCAACTTGAATTGCTGAATGAACTTGGTCGCACGATCACCTCGACCCTCGATTTTGAGGCCGTCCCATCGTTGATCATGGGGCGGGTGCAAGAGCTGTTAAATGTTGAAGAAGGCTCGTTGCTGTTGCTCGATGAAGCCAGCAACGAATTGGTTTTCCGCTATAGTCTCAGTCCGGTTGGTCAGCAACTACTTGGCAATCGTATTCCTTCTAATGTTGGGATTGCCGGCTTGGTATTGCGCACTGGCGAATCATTAATTGCCAATCGCGCTGGTGATCATCCAGCGTTTTACACCGGCATTGATATGCTGGTGGGCCATGAAACCCGCGATTTGCTATGCGTGCCCTTATTAGGTGCTGGTGGAGTCAAGGGCGTAATTGAAATTCTCAATCATCGTAATGGCTTGCCATTTACCGCCGCCGATCGCGCTTTGCTCGAAGCTGTGGCCGACCAAGCAGTGATCGCGATTGAAAACGCCAATCTCTACACCCAAACCGATCAGGCCTTGACCCGCCGAATTAGCGAGCTTGACCAGCGCAACAAGCAGTTTCAAGAAATTGTAAAAATTGGCAATGCGCTCAAGGCCGCATCCAATCTTAGCGCAGTGCTGCCAGCATTGGCCCAAGCGGTGCAAAGTGCTACGGGCTTTAATCAAGTAACGATCAGTCTTGTGCAAACGACGCCAGGCCATAAATCAATTATCAAACGCATGGCGAGCGCCGGCATCGATAGCCAAATTTTCGAAGCTCAAGCCAGCGTTACGATTGAGCCTGAGCGTGTCGAGGCCTTGCTCAAACCGCAATATCGCCGTGGCGAATCGACCTACTATATCGATCATCGGCGCAATGGTGATGCCCGTTTGTGGCCCGACCCGTCGAATGGGGTCGAAGTACCCGAATTGCGGACTGGCATGTGGCATCCCAACGATAGCTTATTTGCGGTTTTACGCAGCACCAATGGCGATCTTTTGGGCTTGTTGACGGTCTTTGCACCCAAAAATGGCTTGCAACCAACCACTGATCAAATTCAGATGCTGGAGATTTTCGCTACTCAATTGGCGGTTGCACTCGAAAATAATCGGCTTTACGACCGCCAACGCCAAACTGTCGAAGGTTTGACCGCCTTGAGTGCGCTTGGCATGGCGATCAATAGCACATTCAGCGATGCGCAAGCGATTTGGCAATTTACGGTTGGCGGCATGGTCGATTGGACAGGCGCACTCGGCGCAGGCGTGTTGCTCAGCGATCCCAATGATCCAACCACCTTGCAACCAATCGTTGATTTGGGAATTGAGCATACGCCTGATGAAGCGATTATTCAATTTGCCCACAAGGTGCTCGAACGCGATAAGCCCTTGTTGCTTGGCGATAGTAATCAATTGCCAAGCGTGCTGCGCGATTTGGGTGGCCAAGCCTTGGTGATGTTGCCGTTGCTGGCGACCCATCAAACCTTGGGCGTGATTTACTTGTGGTATCCCGAAACCTTGCCCAACCGTGAAGCCCAAGATTTGCTTTCGCTGTTTGTTGGTCAGGCTGCCGTGGCGGTCGAGACCCGCCGCTTGGCCGAAGAAGTCAGCAATGGACGCGATCGCTTGGCCTCGATTTTGGCATCGACCGAGGAAGGCATTATTCTGCTCAACTCTGAACTCAAAGTGGTCGAAGTTAATGCTGCGGCCCAAACCATGATTGGCAGCAGTGAAGTAGCCGAATTGCTGGGCGAGCCAGTCGATTTGCTTTTGACCCACTGGTGCGCCCAATGGAATAAATCTGAGGAAGCCTGGAGCGAATTGACCTTAGCGATCTACAAGGTGAGTCGTGGGCGCTTGGCGGAAGGGCGTGGCCAGTTGGAATTGGGCGGCTTGCGCAGCCAATGGCTTGAATGGACGACGCTGCCAGTGCAAAGCGCCGCCAATCAAAGTCCACACCCAATTATTATCGTGCTACGCGATATTACGACCGAAATCGAGGCCGAAAACCTGCGCCACGACTTGACCTATATGATGATTCACGACTTGCGTGGGCCACTCAGTTCAGTCATGACCTCGCTGGATATGCTGGCCAAAAAGATGGTTGGCGACCTTAGCGAAGGCCAAGATAAAATTGTCAAAATCGCCCTGCGCAGTAGCGCTCGCCTGTTAGATATGGTCAATTTGCTGATGGATATTAGTAAGTTGGAAGCAGGCCAGATGCCAATCACCCCAATTACGGTGACAGTCGATGATGTAATTCGTTCAGTGATGCAAAATTATGAGCCATTGCTCAATGAGCGTAAAGTGCATGTGGCGCTGAATATTGCTGAAAATACCCCCAACGCCTCGGTTGATCTGCAAACGCTGGAGCGGGTTGTGCAAAACCTGCTCGATAATGCGATTAAGTTCAGCCCAGCCTTAGCAACAATCACGATTAACGTCCACAAACCTCAAGTGCATGAATTGCCCAGCGATCATCCCAATGGCCAATGGATTTTGATTGGCGTGCGCGATGCAGGGCCTGGGATTCCAGCACAATACCGCGAACGAATTTTTGAAAAGTTTGCCCAAGTTAAACAAACTGGCATCAAAGGCACAGGCCTAGGTTTGACCTACTGTCGCTTAGCGATCGAAACCCATGGCGGGCGGATTTGGGTCGCCAATGATGATGGGCCAGGCGCGTTGTTCCTGCTGACTATTCCAATCGCATAAATTCCCTCACCCCCTAGCCCTCTCTCCCACTGCACGCGAGCGAGGGGGAACCGTCTTCTCTCCATTATCCATGAACCACTATCTGAAGCTACTGAACGAGGATGAGGGAGGGTGCAACGGAGTATTCCACATGCCACGCTATGAGCCACTGTTGATCCAAGCGTTTCCCGCTTACCTTGCCAACGATGTTGAGGCTTTGCTTAGAAGCAGAAATTTCCATGCAGCGAGCGAACCACATGGATCAATTGAGGTTATTGTCGGCAGTAAACCCGTTAAGTTTCCTCAACGGGTTTATTTTGAGCGCGATTTTGCTGGATCACAACTATCGTCGCTGCAACGAGTCCACCGTTTTTTTGACCATGATTCTGGCGCAGCCCAATTGCCATTTGTCCAGAGTATGCTGAATGCCTGTTTGTATACCCGCCATCACAACGGCTATCAGCGCGAGGCAGCCCTGCGCATGCTTTTTGAATCGAATGCGGCGGATATCGAATGGGTCGCACCATTTGTTGTACAGCTTGCGGCTGAATACGTTAACAATATTCTGCTGCTTATTGATGATCAATTGCCACATCTGAATAAAAGTGCTTATCGCAATTTCTTGCTGGCCAACCCTGAATACTATTTCAAAACCAAACAACGCATCGTCAGCTACTGGAATTGTTATTATCGCCAACAACGACCCCGATTTGTCGAGTATGTTGGGGGGCGAATTACTGCCTATTTCGATCGATTGGTACAATAGGATTCGCTAAAACAGAAAACCCCGCTCGTGATGACGAGCGGGGCATTTTTGGATCTGCGATGGGCAGGATCAAATTTAGGCAGCGGCTGGTTTGGTAGTATCTTTGCCACGGCCAAACCAGTTGCGCCATTCGCGATTTTCCCACACTACCAACAATTGGGCAGCGTTGAAAATTGATGAATAGGTACCGCTGATCAAACCAAGCAGCAGAATCAAGACAAACGAGCGAATGCTTTCGCCACCAAACAGCAACAAGGCTGTCAAGGTAAAGAACGAGGTAAATTGGGTGTTGATTGAACGGGTCAACGTTTGGACAATCGAGCGATTGACCACCCGTTCGTAATCGTCGCTTGAGCGGCGCAAATTTTCGCGCACGCGGTCGAACACCACAATCGTATCGTGAACCGAGAAGCTAATCACGGTCAAAACAGCGGTCATAAACAGCGCATCAACTTCAAGGCCAATTAACCAGCCGAGAATTGAAGCCATGCCAATTACGACCAATACGTCGTGTAACATTGCGATAATCGCACAAACACCGTAGCGCAATGGGTTGGGCGTGCCACGGAAGGCGGCCCACAAGTAGCCCATAATTGCCAATGAGGCAATAAACAGCGCGACAATTGCATTGCGAATTGAGCGCCCACGCACGGTTTCACCAACGGTTTGTAAGGTTTCGATCCGGGTATCAGCGCCAAACTTGCTGATCAAACCGGTTTCAACCGCTTTACGCTCAGCCGAATCGCTCTGGACTAACTTTGAGCGCACAAAGGCAATTACAAACTGTTGGTTGTTGGTTGTGCCTTGTGACAATTGGGTGCGTGCACCCTCAATGCCACTCGCGGTGAAAACGTCATTAATTTCGTTTTCTAAGCCATCACGGGTTTGGCTAATGCTTGGAATATGAATCTCCCAGCGAGCGCCGCCAGAAAAGTCGACCCCAAGGTTCATGCCAAACACCAAGATGCTAATCAAGCCTGGAATAATGGTAAGGATCGAAATCGCAAACCATAAATAGCGCCGACGCACTAAATCTAACATAGCCCAATCCTTTATCGATGGTATAGTTGAAAATCAACTATTAAGCTTGCTCTGACGACAATGCTGCAATCTCAGCAGCATCTTCTTCGGCATTAACCCCGAACCAACGTGCATTTGAAACCCCAAGATCAATTGTTAAGCGCAACAACATGCGCGAAACCGTGATTGCCGTAAACAAGCTGATGATAATCCCCAAGGCCAAGGTCAATGCAAAGCCTTGAATGATACTTACACCCAGCCCATTACCCAAGACATACAAGATAAAGCTTGTAATCAAGGTTGAGGCGTTGGAGTCGCGGATTGATGGCCATGCATGGTTGAAGCCATCTTCAACTGCCCGTTCCAATGAGCGGCCACGGTGCAGTTCTTCTTTGATCCGTGCGAAAATCAACACGTTCGCGTCAACAGCCAAGCTAATCGACAGAATAAAACCGGCGATCCCTGGCAAGGTCAAAGTGACCGGAACCAAGTTATAGATCGCAAATGAGAGCACAGTATAGATAAGTAAAGCGACATTGGCGATTAAGCCAGGCAAGCGATAGTACATCAGCATAAACAACATAACTGCAATCAAGCCAATCGCCCCGGCGATTTTACTGGCTTCGATTGAGTCGTTGCCAAGGGTTGCACTAATGCTGCGGTTACTATCTTCGAGCAAGGTTACGGGCAAAGCACCATATTTGAGTTGGTTTTGCAATGCTTGGGCTTGCGAATTTTGCTCAGCAACGGTTGTGCCAGTCGAACCCATGGCGATGATCCCTTCGCCAGGCAAGGAACCATTAACTTGTGGGCTAGAAATAACTCGGTTATCAACCACAATCGACATTGGCCGGCCAATATTTTGGCTGGTGAAACTGGCGATTTGTGAGGCCGACTCTGAGCCAGTTTGGAAGCGGAAGAACACCGCTGGACGACCAGATTGATCAGTTGTCAGCGCAACTTGGCTGGTGTCGAGATCCGTACCACGGGCAATTGTGGTATAAGGCTGCTCACAAGCCCGCTCGGTCTGCGTAACTGGAGTGGTTGTTGTCAAATCGTTGGTTGCTGACAACGGATTGGTATTGCTCAGGCTATCGGTGGTGGTTACGCCACTGGTGCCAGTTACCGTGCTTGGCAACTGAACGGTAATGGGATAGCGTGGCGTAGCCGTGGTACATACTTCGGTACCTTCGGGCAAATATTGACCTTGTGGATCAATAAATTCGAGGTTACCAGCACCTTTCAGTGCTTCCGAAGCTGCCGCAGGATCTTTGACCCCTGGCAATTCGACCACGATACTATCGCTGTTGACCACTTGAACAACCGATTCGCTAACGCCAAGCCCGTTTACCCGACGTTCAATCACGCCAGCGGCATTTTCGAGCTTTGCGGCCAAATCGTCCACATTGGGGTCGGCGGGACGTAAAAAGATTTGCGAGCCGCCTTGAAGGTCGAGACCTAAGTGGGTTGTAACATCGCGACCAGTCAGGCTTTGGAACGACTTAGGAAAGAATACAATCCAAGTCGCCAAAGCAACTGCCACTATCGTCACGACGAGGGCACTAATTACTTGCTTACGCACGACGAACGCTGCCTCCGTGTTTGGTGAGGGATGGGCGTGGCGAGGAATACAGCCCACCCAGAGATACCTAAAGAAACTCCCATCGCAACAGCGCATTATAGGTGCGATGCCCAGTCGCGTCAAACGCCCTACCACATTATGACGAGTTAAAATGAAGCCCGTCTGCGACCAAAGACCGCAGACGGGTCAAACCGCAAGCGCGATCGACTAGGATTTAGCGTTGGGTAACACTAACATTATCCACAGCAGCCTCAACCAAGCTGGCTGTGCTTGCATCGGAAGCCTCGATTACGATGCGAACTGATTGGCCAGCATAGCTGTTTAAACTGACTGTGGCGGTTGTCCAAGCAGCATCAACATCAGCTGCACTGCCCAATTTTTCAAAGACTTTGACCGTACCTGAGCTGGTTACCACCGACACGCGGAAGTAATCGGCGCTGCTGGCATTCGAGCCATGGGCCAAATAGTAGCTGAAACTCAAGCTCAAATTGCCAGAGCTTGGCAAGGTAAAGGCTGGTGAACGCACCGACGACGCGCCACCATCAAGGTCGTAGGCGCCTGCCGAGCTGCCAGCCAAACGGCCTGTCACCAGATCGTTGCTGCCATTGACAGTTGTGCCAAGTTGCTTGGCTCCGCTGCTGTCGGTTGCTTCTGGGTCGCCACGTTCCCATGCGCCGGTTGTAGCAGTATCGGTCGCATTGGGGTTGACCGTCCAACCTTTGTTGGTTTCAAAATCGTCGCTAAATACGGTGACTACTGGGCTTGGGGTAGAGGTTGGGCCAGGGGTTGCGGTTGGAGCTGGCGTTGGTGTTGGCGTACCACCGCTGCAATATTGGGCCTCTTTGCCAATCGCACGATATGGACAATCAGTTTGTTCCAACAGATACAATACCGATTCGCGGTTACGGCTGGTTTCGCGTGAAATCACTTCGTCAGGTGGGTAGAAACCTGGGCTAGCACTGGTTGGATACATTTCAAAGGTATAGGCAAAGATCCTGTGCACGCCATAGGCCCAGTCTTCGTAGGTGCCATCGGCAACATACAAATCGCTGGCTTGCTGCGGCGTATAGCCATTGCTCGATGCCATCGTGCGACCAAGCGCGGCCATGGCATCATAATCATCGCGCGCCATATCGCTAGGATAGGCGTCGTAGGTGTAGCCATAAGGCCATAACACCAACTCGCTATAGGTGTGGAATGAAATCGAGGTTTTGATTTGTTGTTTGCCACCAACTACCCGACTGGCGACAAAATCGCGAATTGCGCTGGTTTCAGGCGCTGAGAAGGCACTGGTACCACGATAGGTATCGCTGGAAGTTGAGCCACTTGAGCCACCACAGCAACCCCATTTGTAGCTATAGTTGCGGTTAAGGTCGATCCCAACATAGGAAGAACCACTATTGGGTTGACGATTTTTGCGCCAGCTACGATAGCTGCCAGTTGCCACATCGTATTCGCTGCCATCAGGATTCAAGCTGAATATGATATAGATTTCGCGATTGTTGACAATATTGGTAATCCGGTTGTCAATGCCATAGTTATCGACCAATAAGTGCAACAGATACAAAGTCATTTCGACCGTGAGGTGTTCGCGGGCGTGGTGTTGGCCAATGAACAAGGCTTCTGGCTCGGTCTCATCGGTTGCAACATTATCGCTAATTTTAACCGCAATCAAATCGCGGTTTTCATATGAGCGACCAATGCTAAAGCGGCTTACAATGCTCGGCTTGCTGGCAACGACTGCCGCAATGTTGGTGGTCATTTCAGCATAATTATGATAGGCCGAATCGGCACCAGGAAAATCCGTCAACTCAGGTAATTCGACCAACTTAAAGCCCAAACGCTCAATCGCAGCGGCTTCCTCGGCGTTGGCAGTCACATCCAAGACTTTGCCATGAACTGCATCAATTGAAGCGCCAGTTGCGGCAATCGCGTTGCGATCTTCGCGCGTGGTAATGCCTTCAATATGATAAGCCCGCGATTGATCAAGCGGCTCCAGTTGCTGAACTGGCTGCCGCGTTTGCCCTAAAGCACTGAGCGGAGCCAAAAGACCTACGGCTAAGGCGAGTGAACCAACCAACCGAACAATGCGTGACGGCTTCATGAACCCTCCTAGAGATAGGGATTGAACCAACCACACGAACAACTTTGTTCGTCCGATAGTGTCTGAATGCCACTAATTCGACACGGGTGTTGTTGTCACTAGGGAGTGGTGTCGCTTGATGGTTTGGGGTGGATAGCAAATATATTAAATGATCTTAATACAAATGTCAAAAAAGTATTAATAGAGGGCGTGTCAGGAGCAAGCGATTAGGTCGTATAGTTAACTACGACATTGGGGTAGGTTTTAAGGGTCGGGTTTAAGATCCCCTCACCCCAACCCCTCTCCCGTGGCGCGGGCGAGGGGCTTTAACTCTATGGTGCTGACGAACCATGGCGGCTCCGCCTGGATTCAGTTGGGCGCGGGGATAGCTTGCAATAGTTATCCCCTCACCCGTGGCGCGGGCGAGGGGCTTTAACACCGTGGTTCGTTCGCATGCGTCGGTGAACCATGGTTGCTCCCCCTCGCCCGCAGCGCGGGCGAGGGGGTGAGGGAACGCCACCATCGCTTATCCAAATGAACCATTACAGCTATGGACTATGGGAATTGCCCATTTTTGCCTTTTGCCTTTTGCTTTCATCCCTCATCTCTGTTCTACGGTTTACATGGCAGATATTCGATGCCGCCATAGATTTGGGTTTGTGCCGCTTGACCATCGCTGCGTTGAGCCACAATATAGTATTCAAAGCCCCCAAAGCGTTGGCCAGACATCTCGCGCGGCCCGCGAATGCTGCGGTTCCAATTGCCGCGACCATCAGGCTGCATTACTGTCGATTGCCAGCGGCTTGGGCCAGCGTGATAATACAAACTCACATCGCCAGCAGGAAAGTTCTCAATCGCAATGCTAATCGAGACATTATCGGGATAGTCACAGCCCACTTCTTCGGCAAATTCGTTGGTTGAAGCTGATGGCTCGTCCATAATGATCGACAAAATTGGCACTGGTGTATCGGTAGCAGTTGGCGGCAGCGGTGTATCGGTTGGCGGCACTGGTGTATCGGTAGCAGTTGGCGGCAGCGGCGTATCGGTTGGCGGCACTGGCGTAGCAGTTGGTGGAATCACCGGAACATTGGTTGCCCGCACTGGTGTATTCGACGGACGGACGCGGGTTGGTGATGGCCGAACCGTAGCACTAGGAACTGGTTGAGTTGATGTAGCGGTTAGGGTTGGCGAACTAGTTGGAGTCGTCGTTGGCGTGATTGTGGCGCTTGGCAGGCTGGTAGCACTTGGCAAACCAGCGATACTAAGCGCACTGATTTGGCCAACCGCAACTTCAGCCGTAGCCGGATCGCTCCATTGGCCTTGGCTACTTTGCGCTCTCACTACCAATTGATAGGCCGAGGCTTGGTTTGGTCGCCAAGTTAAATTGGCATAGCCAAATTGCGAGCCACGCATTGTTGGCTTTTGGGTAGCGACAACTTGGCCGTTGACGCTCAACTCAATTGTGCTTAGCCCCATTGGATGATAGCCATGGGCCAGCACTTCAATCGCGCCAAGTTCCAACGCACTGCCAGTCAATGGCGCGTCAATCCAAACTTGGGGCATTATTTGGGCTTGACTTGGCGCGGGTGATTGTTGCTGTTGGCATGCAACCAACAGGCCAATGAGCAAAATTCCAAGCCATCGTTTCATGGTTGCACCGTTAGTTTCAGTGAAAAATCGCCGAGTTGGCTGCTACAACGCTGATTGCGATTGGCGAGTTGGCGCTCGGCTTGCAGTTTGAAGCTGAGTTTGGGAGCACTAGTTTGATTGATTTGCTCAAGCAAGGCTTGATCAACGGCAATCGCTACCATGCCATTTGCTGGCAATGTTTGCCAATCAAGCGTTTGGCTGGCACTGCCAATCTGCAGGCTAGCACGCCCAGGGCAAGGCTCAGCGTTGGCTGGCTCACGCTCACTTGCTACGTTGAAGGTTAATTCCAACGCTGCCACTGGTTGATCAAGCCGTGGCAATAGAAAGCCAACATTGCCATCAAACCAGCTAGCAGTGTAGCGCCGACAGGCGCTTTCAGCGACACTATAGCGTTGAAGCAACAACAAACTGCTGACATAGGGATAACTCAAGGTCGATTGTTGGCTCTGATTGATCGGCAAGGCTGGACAGCCATCGCCAACGCTTTGCTGCGCCACGCCTGCCCCAAGTTCAAACTGACTTGGCGCGATCGGATAGCTGCCAGCCGCCAATTTAAACGCTGGCAAACAAACTAGCTCACTATCCAGCGAAACTGCCAAGCCGCGATAAGCCCGCACGCTCAAACATTCATCGGTTGCACTGGGAGTTGTACGCGGAGCCAGAAAAACCAAGCGCTGTTCAGGATTAACCCGGCTCAGTTCGAGTGGGGTTCCAGCTAAACGATCATTAATTTGAAAGCCTTCAAGGTTGGTGTTTGCGCTACAATCTTGACCATCGCCAACTGGAAAACAAGTCTGTTCGCTCCATTCCCAGATTAGCACAGTCGCTCCCGCCGCCAGATTGGTGCTACAGGCAGTGCGCCAAAAATCATCATCCTGCGGCGCTGCTTGAACGCATTCTTCAAGCTTGGTCGTTAATCGAAGCTTGGTAGGCGGAGCAATTGAACTGAGGGTTGGCAGTTGCTGGGTTTGAGGTGCGGTATCCAACTGGCCTTGCAAACTAAATAAATCAGCATCGAGCGCGATCACTTGCTGCTGCCCCAAATTTAATGTGGTACTGGTGTTGCCCAATAATTGAGGTTGAGTTTCACTCCAGCCCCAGCATTCCAAATTCCAGCTTTGGCTGGCGCTGATCGCGGTTAATGGCAAGGCACTGGCCAAATCGTAGCCGCCAGCAATTGGCACTAAAAAGCCTTGTTTCGGCACCCGTTGCCATGGGCCATTGGCTAAGGAGCTATAACAATACACATCGCTTACCGCTGTTTTGGGTGTGAGCAGTAAGCTAGCAAATTGTGGCACTTGCGCTGTAGCACAAGCTACATCACGAGTATTCAACGCCACCACTGGGCTGGTTGCAGCCCCAGCCGGATTAAACGCCACCACATAATAGAGCGTTTGGCCGAACGCTGCTGGCTCTTGCCAACGCTGTGGGCCAGTGCCATTGGCGGCCAAGGTTGCTACCAATGCAAAGTGGCTTTGCTCAGGCCCAGCCCGATAGAGAAAGAAGCCATCGGCATCATCGGATTTGGGCGTAAACACCAACTGCGTTTCACAATTACTGCTGCCTACGACGGCATCAGGCGCTAATGGCAAACTTGCCGTGCCAAAACGGCGCTGCAAATCAAACCAGATCGTATTGGGATCATAGGGCGTGGCCAATGGTAGGCTGGCAAAATCAGCTGGCAGCGTGGCCTGATTGGCGCTCAGGCTAGTAGTATTGCTAATCGGCATAAATTGCCCAGCCAACTGAATTGTGATCGTTTGATCACTGCCCAACGGCTGATTCAAGGGCAAATTACCAAGTTGCGGGTTGAGGTTCAAGAGCGATTGTGGATCGACCCCAAAGGTCTTGCTCAGGCTATCGATGCTTTCGCCAGCTGCTTGTTGCAATTGAAACGTGGCAACCGGCTCATAGGGCAAAACGGCATTTAAGCGCACAATTGCCGAGGTCGAAGGAATTTTGGTCGTGTCGTTGGTGCGTGCGACCAAGCTATGGTCGCCCAAACTCAACGACTGCCAAGCAAATAAACCTTCGTAAAGCTTGGCATTGTTGGCGGCTTGCACATCCCAAGCCTGTCCATCGGCCCATAATTCCACATTTTCGATTGGTTCGCTGCCCCATGAGCGTGAATGCACCGTGAGCACTTTACCAACCGGAATCAAACTAGAGTTAAACGGATATTGCAGTTGGGTAAACAGGGTTGGCGAGATTGGCGCTAATTGGGCCACAACTGGTTGAACTGCGAGCGCATAGGCAGTCAGGCCAACCATCATCGCCAAACTAACAATCGCAATAATCAAAATTCCAGCACGTCGACTCATCATAAATACCTCCCGTTGTAGCCCAGCAAACACTGCACTAGCAACGGTCATTCGTAAAGACGCTGGTCAGATCGTGGGGTTGAGCAGCGGCAGATCACCAGACGGTAACCCGCTGCTTGGCCTTTACGTTGCATTGCTCAATCCTATACTAAAGGTCAAGGCTTGAGCATGCATATGTCACTTTGAACTATTGACGAGTCGTTGCTGATGCTTGTTTCCCAAGCAACGGGGGCAAGATACGCTTGGCCGAATAAACGACGTTGGGTATTAGCAACGACCTGTAATGGCATTTTGGCAACAGGTAGCGTAAAGCGTTGAACTACCATTGTACCAATTCCATTGCTGACTTGGAAGAGCAGATTTACCAAACTACCATCAAGCATAGCCAGCCCAAGGCTTTGCATCAGCCCTAATCCATCGAGTATTATAGGCCTTCACAAACTAGCATCTAAATTGGTTAAGCATCGTTATTTCTCAGAATAGGATTTTCAGTAATGCGCTTTGATATTTTGACCTTGTTTCCGGCCATGTTTACCGGGCCACTGACTGAAAGCATTTTAAAACGAGCAGCCCAAGCCGAATTATTGCAATTTCAGCTGCATGATATTCGCGATTATGCCAGCGATAAACACAAAATGGTCGACGATTCACCAACTGGCGGTGGCGCAGGCATGGTGATGAAACCAGGGCCGTTGGCACTGTGCACCGAAGCCGTCTTGGCCGCCGATCCCAATCCAGCTCCGGTGGTTTTGATGACTCCCAGTGGGCGGGTGTTTAACCAAGCCATGGCTCGTAAATGGGCCCAATTGCCACGATTAGTGCTGGTTTGTGGCCATTACGAGGGCATCGACGAACGCTATATCGAGCAGTATGTGACCGATCAAGTGTCGCTTGGCGATTTTGTGTTAACTGGTGGCGAGCTAGCGGCGATGACAATTGTCGATGCTGTAGGCCGACTTGTGCCCGAGGTGCTTGATCCTGAATCGCTAGCTCACGAAAGCCACGACGATGGTTTATTGGAATATCCCCATTACACCAAGCCTGCCGAATGGAATGGAGTAGCTGTGCCGCCGATTTTGCTCAGTGGGCACCACGCCAATATTGCCAAATGGCGCCACGAGCAACGCCTACGCCGCACGCTGGAGCGCCGCCCCGATATGTTGCGCCACGCCACGCTCTCCAAAAAAGATCGCCAATTGCTCAAGGAATGGGGCTGGGAATGATAGAGCATAGAACATAGGGCATAGAACATAAACGATCAAATGTGTAAGAAATGAAGGGTTTACTAGATATACGTTGACTGAAGCTAGGTATCTCCAATCCCAACAACAAATTCCATATGCTCTATGTTCTATATTCTCTGTTCTGCGCTTACAACCGTGGGTCGATTGGCTCGCTTTCGAGTGCTAGCACGCCAAACACACACTCATGCACCCGGCGCAATGGCTCACGATTAACAAATCGATCGAGTGCTTCGAGGCCCAAGGCAAATTCGCGCAAGGCTAGCGAGCGCTTTCCGCTCAGGCCACGCTGGCGCAAACGCTCAAGATTTTCGGGCAAATCGTATTCTGGGCCATAGATAATGCGCAGATATTCAGGGCCACGACACTTAATCGCTGGCTGCACAATGCCACGGGCATGCTGCACAACCCATTGTTTGGGCTTGACGACCATGCCTTCGCCACCAGCCGCCGTCAGGCGTTGCCACCATTCAATTGCCTGTTCAACGCTGGCTTGATCGTGCAAGTCAACCACCCGATAGGTTGTGACAATCAGCAACCGAGGATCGGCCTCGGCCAAAGCGGCTAGGGTCTGCATATGCCATTCATGATCGCGATCGTAGAAGGGTCGTTGCTCGCACGCCAACAGATGAAACGGCGCTAAGCGCAAATCATCGAGGCTCTGCACCGGCCAGCAATATTGCTGATAGGCATCAACATAGCCTTGGACTGCCTGTTGGCGCAGTTGGGTATGGGCAATCAGCGCTTGCAATTCGACCGATTCGGGTAGGCGGGTAACGGTTTGTTGCAAGGCTGATTGGGCTGCGCTCATGCTAGCAGTCGCGGCAGCGCCAACTGGAGCATATTGATTGCGAATCAACTCTTGAGCTTTGGCCGACCACGGCAGCAATTCACAATCCAAGGCAAACCAGCCTGAATCGAAGCTTTCCCACCAATTGAGTTTGGTTATGGCCTGCTGCAGCCGTTGTAAAAAGCCAGTTTCAAGCTCAGGATCGCTAAAGAAACGCCGCCCAGTGCGGGTATAGCAAACCCCAATCTGCTCGCCAACAATCCCAAAACGCTCATGCGCCACAGCACTATCGCGGCAGATAATGACAATTGCCCGCGAACCCATATGCTTAGCTTCGCATACAACCTCGCTGACCCCCGAACGCCGATAATACTCCAAGGCTTCGGCGGGATGCTCCAAAAAGCCAGCGCGCTGGCTGGTTTCCGATGGCGACATGGTCGGTGGCAAATAGATCAGCCATTGTGGCTCGATCGCAAAACGGCTGATCACTTCCAAAGCCGCTGCGCTTTGTTCTTCGCGGAGGTTGATTTGGCTGATCAGGCTGGTGCTAATGTGCAGTTTGCCCTGAAAATCGCTCAAATCGAGCACTTGATCGTGATCTTGCTGGGCCGAAAGTTGGTTGGCATTCAGCGCTAGCGGGCGTTTTGGAATGGCATATTGAGCAAAGGCAGGCACCCGCACAAATTCACGCTCTGGGTAGCGCAGCGCGGTCAAGGCACCACCAAAGGCACAGCCAGTATCAATATCGATCGTATTGTTGAGCCATTCTGGCTGAGGAATTGGCGTGTGACCATAGACCACCAAGCCCTCGCCACGATATTCCTTGGCCCAAGGGTAGCGCACCGGCAAGCCAAATTCATCGGTCTCGCCAGTCGTTTCGCCATACAAAGCAAATTCGCGTACCCGCTTCGACATGCGTCCTTGCAATTCTTGCTTCATGCCAGCGTGGGCCACCACCAACTTGCCAGCATCAAAGATCAGGTGGCTGACCATACCTTCGATAAAATAGCGCACTGCTTGGCGAAAATCAGCATCAGTTTCCGCCAAGGCTTGCATGGTTTCGGCCAAACCATGGTCTGTTGCACTTTACGCCCAGCCAGCGCTCGGGCCAATTTATCATCGTGATTGCCGGGCACACACAAGGCCGCGCCGGTTTCAACCATGCTCATTACCAAGCGCAACACGCCCACTGAATCCGGCCCACGATCAACTAAATCGCCAACGAAAACCGCACGCCGACCAGCAGGTGGTGTAACGGTAAACCCATAATTGTGGCCTGGCGTGAGGTTAATGCTATAGCCCAATTCCAACAGCAAACGCTCAAGTTCAGGGTAGCAGCCATGCACATCGCCAATAATATCGAACGGGCCATGCTCAGTTTTGCGGTTGCTCCAAGCCCGTTGACGTATAATTTCAACCGCATCGACATGCTCTGGGGTAATGCTATGCACCACCCGAAATCCCTCATCGTTCAGCGTGCGCAACGAACGCCGCAAATTATCGACCTGACGCTTGACCACAAAATCGCCAAAATTACGATTGGGCCGGCCTAAATTGCGCTCCAAACAAACCCGTTCAGGGGTGTGCAGCACAATCGCCACTGGCCAAACATGATAATGGCGCGCCAAAGCTAACAAGGGTTTGCGGGCTTCGGCTTGCACATTGGTCGCATCGATCACGGTCAAACGCCCCAAGGCCAGCCGCTTGGCGGCAATTGTATACACCAAATCGAAGGCATCAGCCGAAACCGCTTGATCAGTTTCGTCATCGGTAAGCATTGCCCGACAAGTATCAGAGGAAATAATTTCGGTTGGCTTGAAATAGCGATGGGCGAAGGTTGATTTACCTGAGCCAGAAGCGCCAATCAACACCACCAAACACAATTCGGGAATTCCTAGTTCCATCACTAACTCTCCTTAGGCCACTTGAGCGCGGCGCACTGCTAACAACCAGGCGTTTGCCGCCAGCAAATCGGGCAAAATTGGCAATTTGGTTGTGGCATAAGCTTGTTCAAATTCAGCATGCAAGGCAATTCGCCAGCGGTTAATCGCTTCCCATGGCATTTCGCCAGCCCGAATCGCCAATAATTGATCACGTTCTGCACCGTGGCGCAGGCGTAATTCGCCATGGCGCAACGCATAAATTCCGCTTAGCAACAGCCGAATCAGGTGCATCGCATGTTTCCAACGCAAACTGCCGCGGGTGCGTAAATCGCGTTCGAGCAAACGAAATTGGGCCAATACATAGCTATTGTGGCTTTGATAGATCCGGCTGGTCAGCAATCGATCCCGCATCGCCCGTAGCTCTAAGGCTAATGGCGAGGCATGGTCAACTAGATCGGTATACAAACATTCCAAGGCATTGGGATTAGCCCGCAGCAGCAAGGTCAAAAATTTCTGCACCTCCCAATAGTGTTCTTGGCTTTCAACAAATTCATATTGCTCAGGTAGGCTAGCCAAGCCCCAATGCACCGTTGCTGGTGGCACGAAAAAGCCACGCCAATCAGTATCCGATTCGGGCGTATCCAAGCCATAAGCCCGCGAGCCAATCACGCAGCGATAGTGAATCCATTGGCGCTGCTCGGCAAGTTGCGGTTGCTCCAAGTTTAATAATGGATCATTGAACTGCTTGCGCAGGCCAAAATCCTGGCGGGTTAAATTGTAAGATCGTGCCATCAACACAGCGCACCGTGTAACGATCGTTATGCTCGCAGGGGGTTGCAATCACTTGCACCACGCTATGTTTGGTTTGGTTTTCTATGCCGCGCAACAAAACCACATGGGTTCCGAGCGCTAAATGAAGTTTAGGTTGCATCTTCAAACACCCCCAATTGCGAAGCAGCGCCGTAATTGGCATCTTCTGGACCCAATGGCTCGATCGTCACACGATAGTTGTAGCGGGCGGCAACCTGCTCGGCCCACGCCGCAAACTCGGCCCGCGTCCATTCAAAACGATGGTCGCGGTGACGCAGCTGATCAGCGGGCAGGCTGGGAAACAAGTGATTGTATTCACGGTTAGGTGTCGTCAGCAGCACTAATTTCGGGCGGGCAAAGCCAAACACGGTTTGCTCAAAGGCTGCCAAATGGCCAAGTTCAAGGTGTTCTAGCACTTCAACAATCGCCGCAGCATCGAAGCCCTTCAAGCGCGCATCGCGATAGAGCAACGAGCCATGCAGCAAGGTCAGGCGTTGACGTTGCTGATCGGGCAAGCGTTCAAGCCGTTTTTGCAAAATCGCCAATGAGCGCGTGCTTAGTTCCATACCAACGACTGCGCTAAATTGCTGTTCTTTGAGCAATTCACGCAGCAATTTGCCCTCGCCACAGCCCAAATCGACAATCCGTTGCGCGCCAGCGGCCTTCAAGCGTTGCACAATCACGCTATGCCGCAAGCTGTGTAGGTTTTGGCGTTCACGAATTTCGGGGGTTGTTGATTCATCATCTGATTCTGTTTGATCAATCGTTTCGGGCGCAGTTGCCTGCAATAATTGCTCAAGTGCAGCGCTCGTCAGGCTTTTTTGATAGCGCAAATAGCGCGTAGTAATCAACTCACATTCAGGGTGTTGGGCCAGCCAACCATCGCCTTTGCGTAACAATTTGCTCACCTCGTCAGTGCCAATCCAATAGTGCTTAGCATTATCCAACACAGGGATGAGCACATATATGTGCGTGAGCAGTTGTTTGACTGTGAGATTAGCGCTTAATTTGAGTGCTAGATAGGTATTGCGGTGCTCAATCGCAGTTTGATCATTATTAATTGGCTCGGCAGAAACCTGATAGCCCAATGGCTCAAACAAGCGTTGAAGCAAGCTCAAGCCCGATTTTGCGCGCACGGCGACCACTGGCAGCTCAACAGTGAGCGGCAACACTTGATCGACCAATTCAGGCCGTTTTTTACATGTACCAGCAATCGCGCTCGAAAAAACCGAGCCTAAGGCCACACTTAGCAACGACGATGCAACATATGGGCGATCGTTCACATATTGGCTGAGCATGCCCTCTCCGCCAGAATTGCCCCGCACCAAAGCTACCGGATCAACCTCAAGCAGCAAGGCCACCGTACAGCGTTGCTCGTTTGCCTCGGGATAAAACACCTGCGCCGAGCCAAATGGCAATGGAAAATGTTGTACCCGATCAGGATGCTTATGCAGAATAAAACCCAAATCAGTTGCAGGCGTGTGGGTTGTCGTTAAGGTGAATAACATCAGCAGTTCCCTCTAAATCTATCTCGGCGTTATGGCTATTTAACCACAAAAATCCCTCTTGCAATCCACCGCAAGAGGGAAGCCGCGATTCATCATTCGACCGATATATTGCTTGTAAGGTATGTAAATTAACTGTAATCCAGCAGTCGATGGCGAATATCACTAAAACTTCCGAATGAATTTCTGTAGCTTGCCACGAACAATAAAAGAACTGTATTCGAAAATACAGTTCCTCATCCTAAAACCACTCCTCAGAGTTTTTCGCTGTAATTGGGTTTTAGGCACAATACTGCGAGCCATGGGCACCCTCGGTTGATGTTTGATAGCGAGAAGTCATGGTTGACCAATCGTGATTAGCACGCATCCAAGTTGCTAAGCCATCAACAAAGCGATATAAACTTGGCGAGCAAATTTCAGGTGCCAGCTTCTCAAGCATAATCCGCTCACGAGTGAACTGATTGATTGTATCGTTATGCAAACGGGCAACATAATTTAATGCTTCACCAATTGGTAATTGATGTTGCGCATGAACTAAATAAACCAAATTTTGCCAATCGCCAGCGATTAATTCTTTGCGCAATGAAATAATATCATTCGAGTAGAAAACAACGCGATTCACATATTCACACAAACGGCGCACCATTGGATGCAAACGCACTTGTGGATGCAGAAATTCATTGTTACCAAATTCAATCAAAGCCAAGCACAAATAGGTACCACTGGTATACAACCGTTGCATTGCATAGGTTTTTTGGGTTGGAATATAGCCATGAGCACGGTTATTAGCTTCCCATTGCACCGCAGCAAACGATTTACGCAGTGAATCAAAGAAGAAGTGTTGCCATGCTTCGGGTGAGCCTTGTACCAACCGACTGGTTACATCGCCCATAGCTTGCACAATTGGCAAATCATGGCGCTTGGCAGGCGCGCCTTTGAGCACTTTCATCAACCGTTGCAGCAACGCGGCCATAGCACCTGCATCGTGCTCCCGCCCAAAGCGATCTAACTGATCGTCGAGCAAAAAGAGGCTGGTGCTCCAATCGGCAATCGTCGGCATCCGCTCAGCCAGCGCATTGGGATAGGCGCGAGCCATCAATGTACCGTAGCCACGTTGATTAAATGAGATGCGGGTTTCCAGATCGTCAAGCAAGCCAAAGTTATCAGCCCAAGCTTGGGTTGATGCTTGAATTGCCAGCGCATCGGGATGAATAGCTGCTGGAAATGGACAATAGAGCACCGGAAGATCACGAGGCATAAGCGTGGCCAAGTTATGCAATGTAGTACGAGTTGGCATTGAGTCAATCTCCTAGATGCTTGACAAACCTACTGCGATTCGGTCGCTTCTCAAGCAAATAATTCATCTCTACTTTTCATGCAATATACGATAATTCAGCACGGTTGGTGGCATAACGACTGGTTTTGGTAGCCCAAGGATCATTTTCAGGTGTCAGCAGCATTCTTTTGTTTAACTTATTTTGGCGCGCCACGCTCCGATTTTTTCGTTGAGCCTGCATTACATGTGCATCAAGCCACATCTTGGGGGCTGTTTCACTCAATAAAATGTGTTTAATTGTCGATTTGGTTTTGGGCTGCTGAGCTGCTACCAATGATTTCATGCGGGCAGGGAGCGATGATTCCAGCTTTGGAATAGTTGCTGGAACCGTTCTCGTTAACAGTTGTAGGTGTGTTGTGGTTGGCATACGAATACCTCATCTACACGTTCTACACGGGCGACCATTTGTGCTTTCTCAGGGCGACACATGGTGAGTAGGTTAATTACCTGGGTACTACCTTAATCTATCCAACTAGCCTATGTCTATCACCCAAAGCGCATTCTTTAGTCCTCTCTTTGATCACCGCTAAAGGTGAATCAGTTAATAGCTACTTAGCTACCCAAATGAGCGCCTAGATCAGAATTATATGAATATAAAGTGATATAACACAGCGCGTTATACCACTTTTTACTATACCTTTAGTCCTAGTACCTATGGTGTTCTTCGCGAGAACTGGTAACATCTGTAGTAGCTAGCTCAACTAAAACCCAGCCACGCACACTATTGATCAACCAAATTTTGCTAGCCGCTTGCAGATCGGCTAGGACTAAAGTACGTTCTTGAATCGCCCGTTGTTGCAATAATTCAGCGCGATATGTTCCCGCCAATAAACCTGCACTAACTGGTGGCGTCCAACGCTGGCCAGCAAGTTCAAGCACAAGGTTGCCTTTGGTAAATTCCGTCAGTTGCCCATGCTCATTCCACAACAGCACATCAAAATAATTGGGGGATTGTTGGGTGTAAGCGTCATACACCTTGCGGTTAGACGTTTTGTGGTAGAGAAAGCGCTGCTGGGAGTTAACCGCTGTAGGAGCTAAAATCACCGGTTGGCCGTCAGCAGTAGGCATTAAAGGGCTGCTGCTAATCGTAATCTCACCCGCATGGGTGAGGCTCAAACGCACCCGCAAAGGGCTATTGCAGCCCAAACTGTGCTGATTGAGCGCTGCGATTAGCGCAGTTTGATCATAGGCAAAGCCAAAATAGGCCGCCGAATCGCGCAAGCGCCGCAGATGATGATCTAGCAACCAATAGTGCTGGCCATCCCAGCGCAGGGTCTCGTACAAATCAAATTGTGGCCAGCGCTCGGTCAATAATTGGGCTTTGAGCTGAGCCTCAGCATATTCGTCATCAGCCTGAGAATCCCAGGTAATGCCGCCACCCACTCCATATTCGGCCTGCTGTTGGCGCTGATCGATCCAAACGGTGCGAATTGCGACATTAAAGGTGGCACTGCCATCAGGCCGGAGCATGCCAATCGCGCCACAATAGACTGCCCGTGACTCAGCCTCGAATTGGCGAATTAGCTGCATGGTTTTGACTTTGGGCGCACCCGTGATCGAGCCACAGGGAAATAGCGCTTGCAGAATGTCGAGCAATGTCGTGTTAGGCTTGGTTTTGGCGGCTACAGTTGAGGTCAGCTGCCACACTGTGCGATAGCGTTCTAGCTCAAATAGGCGTGGCACACCAACGCTGCCAATCGCTGCAACCCGACCTAAATCGTTGCGCAACAGATCGACAATCATCAAATTTTCAGCACGATTTTTCTCCGAGGCCAATAATTGCTGCGCCAAGCGTTGATCCTCTTCTGGCCAACGCCCACGTGGTGCTGTGCCCTTCATTGGTTTGGTGGTCAACCGCTGATCACGCCAATCGAAAAAGAGTTCGGGCGAGGCCGAAAGAATCTGATACGCACCAAGATTCAGGTAGGCGCAATAATTGGCGGCTTGAGCTGCGCGCAAATCGTGGTAAAACGCCAAAGGATCACCATTAAAATCAGCTCGCAGCCGCAAGGTGTAATTAACTTGGTAGGTTTCGCCACGACCAATCGCCGCATGAATCTGATCAATTGCTTGGCGATACTGCGCACAGCTAATCGTGGGTTGCCACGACGTGAGGCTATATGCTTGGGTGGTGGGTTCGACGACCTGTGGTTCGGCAAAAGCTGCAAACCACACCAATGGCAGCGCCGCTGGCGGATAGCACTCCAAGGCCGAATCGAAGGCCGCAGCCGCCTCATAGCTCAAATAGCCAATCACATAGGCGCCAGCTTGCGCCGCAGCCTGCGCTGCTTGAATCGTTGGAAGCACCTCGGCAATTGTCGTAGCCTGATAAACCGCCAAAGGTTGGCGAAACTCCAACGCTTGCGGCTGTCCAGTCGCATCGGCAAAATCAAAACGCCCATATATCGCACTCACGAATTGTTGCCTCCAAACAATAAAGCCAATTGGCATAGCCTGAAACGATATGCTACTCTAGCGGCATGCACAGCTGTTTCTAGCCCACGAGGTTTCCCATGACTGCGACAATTTTAGATCAGATTTTTGCTCATAAACGCACCGAGGTCGAACGCCAAAAATTGAAGGTTTCCCAAACCAAACTTGAACTGCAATTGGAAGCTGCGCCGCCTCCGCGCAGTTTGCGCCAAGCCCTACGCCAGCCCGACCGGATTAGTTTGATCGCTGAAGTCAAAAAGGCCAGTCCATCCAAAGGGGTCTTTTTGGAGCAGTTCAACCCCACCGAGTTAGCCGAAACCTACGCGAGCAACGGGGCGGCGGCAATTTCAGTTTTGACTGATGTGCGTTTTTTTCAGGGCAGCTTGATCTATTTACGCACAATTCATGAGCACCTCGATAAACTCGGCTATGCCACGCCCTTGTTGCGCAAAGATTTCCTCTACGATCCCTATCAAATTTACGAGGCCCGAGTCTATGGCGCTGATGCGATTTTGTTGATCGTTGGCATGCTCGATGATCAAACGCTGCATACGTTGTATCGCCTAACTTACGAATTGGGCATGGAAGCCTTGGTCGAAGTGCATACCGAAGCTGAAATGGCGCGTGCTCAAGCGCTCAAGGCCCAAATTATTGGCATCAATAATCGCGATCTGCATAGTTTTAGCGTCGATATTGCCACCACCCAACGGGTTAGCGCGAGTTTGCCAGCCATCGGCGACCCACAACGACCTGTTTTGGTGGCTGAAAGCGGCATTCATGGCCCTGAGGTGTTGCCAACCCTGCGTGGGTGGGGTGTTGATGCCATTCTAGTGGGCGAATCGATTGTGCTTGCTCCTGATCACGCTGCTCATGTGCGAGCATTGAGTCAAACAGAGCAAAGAACATAATTAGGCTACTGGCTATTTATAATGGTTCATTGGGTTAGCAACAGTGGCGTTCCCTCACCCCCAACCCCTCTCCCACTGAATGCGGGCGAGGGAAGTTGGCTTGGTGGTTCCCCCTCACCTCGACTACAGGCTAGGGGGTGAGAGGATAATTATTCCAGCTTTGTGCTACTCCAGCCAAATTCAAGTACAATAAGGCCGAATAAACTCTGGCCTAGATGTGAGGTGTTTGTGGATAACAAAGTTATCTACTCGATGATTCGGGTGAGCAAAATTCATCCGCCAAATAAGCAAGTATTGAAGGATATTTCATTATCCTATTTTTTGGGCGCAAAAATTGGCGTGCTTGGGACAAACGGTTCCGGTAAATCGAGCCTGTTGCGCATTTTGGCGGGCGTTGATCAAGAGTTTCAAGGCGAAACGGTTTTAGCTCCAGGCTATACAATTGGCTATCTTGAGCAAGAACCACAACTTGATGACAGCAAAACGGTGCGCCAAATTGTTGAAGAAGCAGTCAAGCCCGTTGTCGATGCGCTGCGTGAGTACGATGAGATCAACGCCAAATTCGGCGAATCGCTCAGCGACGACGAAATGGATGCGCTGATCCAACGCCAAGGCGAAGTTCAAGATAAACTTGATCAAATGAATGCTTGGGATTTGGACAGCCGACTCGATTTTGCCATGGACGCACTGCGCTGTCCGCCATCGGATACCCCAGTTGAGGTGCTTTCTGGTGGTGAACGTCGCCGGGTTGCGCTCTGTCGCTTGTTGCTTGAAGAGCCAAGTATTCTGCTGCTCGACGAACCAACCAACCACCTTGACGCTGAATCGGTGGCTTGGCTCGAAAAGCACTTGCAAGATTACCCCGGCACAGTCATCGCCGTAACCCACGACCGCCACTTCTTAAATAATGTGGCTGGCTGGATTTTAGAGCTTGATCGTGGCCAAGGTATTCCGTGGAAAGGCAATTATTCGTCGTGGCTTGAGCAAAAGCAAAACCGCCTAGCCAACGAAGAAAAAGCCGAATCGCAACGCCAAAAAACGCTCCAACGTGAGTTGGATTGGATTAACATGGCTCCCAAGGCTCGTCAAACCAAGAGCAAAGCGCGGATCAACGCTTACGAGCAATTGCTCAGCCAAAATACCGAAAAAGCCCAAGGCGAACTTGAAATTTTCATTCCACCAGGGCCACGTTTGGGCGATATTGTGATTCGCTCCAATGATGTCAGCAAATCGTTTAGCGATAAATTGCTCTACGACAACTTGACCCTCGATTTGCCTGCTGGCGGGATTGTCGGCATCATCGGGCCAAACGGTGCTGGTAAAACCACGCTGTTCCGCATGATCACCGGCCAAGAACAGCCTGATAGCGGCGTGTTTGAGGTTGGATCAACCGTCAAATTAGCTTATGTCGACCAAAGCCGCGAAACGCTTGACCCCGAAAAAACCGTTTGGGAAGAAATTTCCGAAGGCGCTGAACAAATTCAGTTGGGGCCACGCACGGTCAACTCACGCGCCTATGTCGCCCGCTTCAACTTCTCAGGCTCAGACCAACAAAAGAAGGTCGGCAGCCTCTCAGGTGGCGAGCGCAATCGCGTGCATTTGGCCAAAATGCTCAAATCGGGCGCAAATGTCATCCTGCTCGACGAACCAACCAACGACTTGGATGTGCATACCTTGCGCGCCTTGGAAGAAGCCTTGGAAAATTTTGGCGGCTGTGCCGTGATTATTTCCCACGATCGCTGGTTCCTCGATCGGGTTGCCACTCACATGCTGGCCTTTGAAGGCGATAGCCAAGTCGTTTGGTATCCCGGCACCTACAGCGAATACGAGGCTGACCGCCGCAAACGCTTAGGCAGCGCCGCCGATCATCCACATCGGATTACCTATCGCAAGCTGCGCCGCGATTAATTCGGGTTTGAACAGTGCTTAGGTATTGGTCGATTGGCATTAAATTCCCTCAACCCCAGCCCCTCTCCCACGCAGCGGGCGAGGGGAGCTAACTCACTTCACTGGTTGCATCATAATTACGCGGAGAAACCTGCATTTTTGCAGGCACCCCCTCGCCCGTATCCAGTGGGCGAGGGGGTGAGGAAACGCAGAAAATCGACGTTGTTTGCTGGGCAGTTTCTCCTCGCCTCGCGTGCGGGAAATGGCTTGGCTCCTCAATCGTCAACTTCGGTGTGTTTGATGAGCATTTCCCCCTCGCCTCGCGTGTGGGAGAGGGGGTGTAGGGGGTGAGAGGATCAATCACCATTGCCCATCCAACGCACCTGTATTTATTACATACCTATGCAGTTAACCAGCTAATTCGCCATCGATTGGCACAAAA
This sequence comes from uncultured Chloroflexia bacterium, assembly GCA_963767035.1. Taxonomy (GTDB): domain Bacteria; phylum Chloroflexota; class Chloroflexia; order Chloroflexales; family Herpetosiphonaceae; genus Herpetosiphon. The sequence continues at coordinate 1,991,994 of CAVYBW010000001.1, forward strand.
TCGACGTTGTTTGCTGGGCATTTCCCCCTCGCCTCGCGTGCGGGAGAGGGGGCTAGGGAGTGAGGGAACGCTAAACCTCGACCTTTATTTAATCCTGTTGATTACGATGCTCAAGCTTCGCGGTTCCCTTCACTTTGCGCTCAAATCGTTATTTTGGAACGACTGCATGATTGATCAATTTAATTCCACCCCCAACTGTTGCATACGCTCCAAGGCATAGGCCAACTTCGGTGCAGTTTCAGGGAAGTAGATGCCCGCGCCGAGTGCTTGGCTGCCATCTAGCCCCAACATGGTTTCAACTTGAATTACCGCGCCCACTGCCGTGAGATGGGTTTGACCTTGGCGATCCACAATGGTTTTGGTGATTTGCTGTGGCTTGCCAGCCTGATCACGCCCGCTGATTTGCCAAACCAATTCATGGGCCGCACCCTTGCCTGGATTGTAGAGCAAGGCATGGCGCAAACGATCAAACCGCCGATGCATCAACAATTTCCAGACCCCCGAACGCGCCAAACCCAACAACAAACCCATGGTCAAACGATCATCAAAGGTGATTCGGGCGGAAACGCTGGCCGCCTTGGTGCTTTGCGGTAACGTCCATTGATCTGGCGTGTCAAAACGATAAGTTTTAGCGCGATAGCCATTGGGGAAGGTCACGGTTTGTGGCTCAGTATAGGGATAAACCTGACGTAGCTGATGCTTTTCGGTAATCGTAAACGGCGTGGAAATATACTGCATATATTCAATCGAATTCGGCCCAGCTTTGTCCTTGAGCGAAAATAGCACATGTAAATCCATCTGCTCGGTTTGGGCTAATTCTTGGGTCGCCGCAAACGCCACCACACTAGCCAACCCCGCCATCCAATGCGAGGCAAATACCAACGGAGCCTTAAGCGCAGCCCGATCGATGCCAGCCAAGGTTTGTTGTAAGCGCGATGTCCAGCGGGTAATATCGACCAACGGAATACCACGTGCCACAGCCTCTTGCAACACATAATCGTGAGGGTCATTGACTGCATTAATAATTGCCCGTGGTTGGAATGCCGCTAGCGGATTAGGTTTCAGCACATCGACCGCTGCTGCACTGGTATGCTCGCCAAGTTCAGCCAACAATTGATCAGCTTGTTGTGGATTGCGCCCCGCCAAGATCAACGGCAAATCGCCATGACTACTGCGCAAAATTTGGGCAATTTGCGAGCCAACCACTCCATAACCACCAAGAATCACGATTGGTTGCATTGGGTTCTCCTGTAGTAATATATCGTCATTTCGGAATATAACGATATATTGAATAAAAAAAGAGCCTATTCGTAGGTACAGGTTTTTAAGTAGACGACTAATTCCTCGGCGTAGGCCACCATACGCTCGGTGTGGGCTTGGTAAATCACCTCTTTGCCTTGGCGCGTCGAAATCAACAAGCCAGCGCGTTTGAGCAGACTCAAGTGTTCTGAGGCTGTCGATTGGCCAATCTGCGCCAGTTCGGCAATTTCGCCAACCGTGAGATGCTGATGGTTGGCAAACAAAAACAAAATCGTTTGGCGAGTTTCGTTGCCTAAAGCGCGCAAAAAAGCTTGAATTTCAGTTGGCAGCGCAGATGTCATGACAAACCTTCATTTCGGCAATATCCGATATGATAGCTTAGTTTGTTCCAAAAGTAAAGCCTTGAATCCAACAAACAGGCCTAAATCTCTGAAATAAGGCTGGCGTTTCAAGATCCCCTCACCCCAACCCTGCTCCCGTCTAACGGGCGAGAGGCTTTAACACCGTGGTTTGTTCGCAATGCGTCGTTGAACCATGGCTGCTCCCCCTCGCCCGCTCCCGTCCAACGGGCGAGGGGCTTTAACACCGTGGTTCGTTCGCAATGCGTCGTTGAACCATGGCTGCTCCCCCTCGCCCGCGTTGAGTGGGAGAGGGGGCTGGGGGTGAGGGAACGCTCCGCTACCCGATCATTGGTTAAAAACCGACCCTTGCGAGGGCGTGAAGTTGAAATGATGGTCTATTTAATTAATTGGCTGAAACCAGTGGCCGAATAATCGTCGTAATATAGCCATAATCGATTGCACGGCTGGAATTATAGATAAAACCACGTTCTTCAAGCATTGGGTAAAGATAGGTTGGTTGCACATCGGTTAAGGCCAACAATTGCTGGCCTGGCTCCAAGGTCGTTAACGCTTCCAAGGTATTGACCAAGGGCAACGGCGTTTTGAGGCCACGATTATCGATCACGGTATAGTGCTGAGGCTGGGGACGGGCAGCAAACCATTGCTCTTCACCAGGCAGTTTGCGATACAGATAACAATCCCAATACGATTTATTAGGACGTTGCCAACCAACAAAGCCCTGATGCTCCAAGCTGGCGCTAATTTGGCTGGGATCAAATGAATTAACTAATAATAAGACCATGCCTGCTGGCACAGTTTTGGCGCTGCGCAAGATTAATTGAACTGGATCATCAACCTGATTCGTGATTTGATCGACCTGAATTGTTTGATAAATTGGGCGTTCTTGCAGCCAAGCTGGAGGTTCTAGGGTTGCTGATTCTGGCTGAGTGGCAGCATTTAATGCTTGATTGACCGCCATCAGCAGTTGATCAACGTCCAAGTGCATCATTTGGGCCAGTTGACTCAGGGTCAGCCAGCGGCTTAAAATTCGGCGTAAATGCGGATTCGACAAACGAGCCAGCCTTGGCAGATTCAACACCAGCCAATCTTCTAGCTCTGGATGCCGCCCCAGTAATTCTCCAACACGCATCGTTGCGGTAATCATCGCAGCCTCCCCCAGACCTTCAGAGCCTGTTGCCGTTGCGTGGCCATACCGATCCTCCTTTGTCGTACTTCAGTTTAGTCAGCCAAGGCCAAGCGCTAAAGGGTGATTTTGCCTACGCTGTGTTGCAATTTCTTCACGATTGCCAACCAGCCTGATCAGCCTAAGCCCGAGGCAGGCCAGCAACCGTTGCTCGCAAGAAGGCTGTGCTATAATGCCCCGTATGTTTCAGCAAGCAACTCAATCTGGACTTGAGACAAAAGGTGTAACCCATGGCAGATGATGGACAGTTGGTGGATGAAATTCAGGTAGCAGCCAGCGTAGAATTACCGGTGCTTCCACTGATCAATACCGTGCTTTTCCCAACAATGGTCACCCCGCTCTTTGTCGCTCGTGAGCTATCGATGGCCGCCATCGAAGCAGCCATGAGCACTGATCGGCGGATTGTCGCGGTAGCCCAACGCAATATTGAAATCGAGGAGCACGACACCAGCCAACTGTATCAGGTCGGGGTGATTGCCCAAATCGAACGGGTACTAAAGTTGCCCGATGGCACAACTTCGGTGTTGCTTCAAGGCCAACAGCGGGTGAAGATTGTCGATTGGCTGACAACCGAACCATATATCAATGCCCAAGTGCAAATTATCGAGCCCGATCAGGAATCGAGTTTGGCGGTCGAAGCCATGATGCGCGGTGTCCTAGCCACCTATGAAAAAGTGGTTAAACTCAGCCGCACCATGCCCGATGATGCCTACGTTGCAGCGCTCAATCTTGAGGATGGCAGCGCGTTGGCCGATTTGATTGCCTCAACCTTGCCGCTTGATATCGCTCGCCGCCAGCAATTGCTTGAACTTTTCGAGGTTGAGGATCGTTTGCGCCGCTTGAGTGTCGTGCTTTCGCAAGAGCTTGATGTACTTGAATTAGAGCATCATATTCAAAATCAAGTCCAAAAAGAAGTTGATAAATCGCAACGCGATTTCTTCCTGCGCGAACAACTCAAGGCCATCCAAACCGAGCTTGGCCAAGACGATCCGCTAACCCGCGAATTAAACGAACTGCATGATCGGATTGCCGCAGCTGATTTGCCAGCCAAAGCCCAAGCCAAAGCGCTTGAAGAACTTGGCCGTTTGGAGATGATGCCGCCTGCCGCGCCTGAATATAGCGTTATTCGGACGTATTTGGATTGGCTGCTCGAGCTGCCATGGTCGAAAACCAGCGCCGATGTCGATGATCTTGAGGTGGCGGCGCGGGTGCTCGAAAATAACCACTATGGCTTGAAAAAAGTCAAAGAGCGTATCTTAGAATTTATTGCGGTGCGCATGCTGGCTGGCGATAGCACCAAATCGCCAATTTTATGTTTTGTTGGGCCACCAGGCGTTGGCAAAACCAGCCTTGGCCGTTCGGTTGCCGAGGCGCTAGGCCGCGAGTTTGTGCGGCTTTCACTCGGTGGCGTGCACGACGAGGCTGAAATTCGCGGCCATCGCCGCACCTACATTGGCGCGATGCCAGGCCGGATCATCCAAACCATGAAAGATGCTGGCACAATCAATCCAGTCTTTATGCTCGACGAAATTGATAAGCTAGGCAACGATTTTCGGGGTGATCCAGCGGCAGCCTTGTTAGAGGTGCTTGATCCTGAGCAAAATAACACCTTTGCCGATCACTACCTTGATCTGCCGTATGATCTTTCGAAAATTATGTTTATTACTACTGCCAACATGCTCGACCCAATCGACGAGCCATTGCTTGATCGGATGGAGATTGTTGAGCTACCAGGCTATATCGAAGAAGAAAAAGTGCAGATTGCGCGTAAATTCTTGATTCCCAAGCAAATCGAGGCCAATGGATTGAAGCAATATCCGATTACGATCAGCGATGAAGCCTTGCGCCAAATCATTCGCACCTACACTTGGGAAGCAGGCGTGCGCAATCTTGAGCGCGAAATTGGCGGAATTTGCCGCAAAATCGCGCGCCGTGTGGCCGAGAAAAAACGCTATCCCCGCCGCATCACGCCGACCATGCTCACCGATTTCCTTGGTCAACCACCATTCGACTATAGCCGAGCCAACGATCGCGATGAGATTGGCGTGGCGACAGGCATGGTTTGGTCGAGCAATGGCGGCGATGTGGTGGCGATTGAAACTGCGATCGTCGATGGCAAGGGCACGATTACCTTAACTGGCCAGCTTGGCGATGTGATGCAAGAATCGGCGCAAGCAGCGCTTTCCTATGCCCGGGCGACATCGCGACGCTTAGGCATCGATGGCAAACGCTTTGAGAAAATCGATATCCATATTCACGTACCTGAAGGCGGCGTGCCCAAAGATGGGCCATCGGCAGGCATTACCTTAGCCTGTTCGGTTATCTCGGCCTTAACCCATCGGCCATTACGTCGCGATGTCGCCATGACTGGTGAAATTACCTTGCGCGGGCGGGTGCTGCCAATCGGCGGCTTGCGCGACAAAATCTTAGGTGCATTTCGGGCTGGCATCACGACGGTGCTAATTCCCAAAAAGAATCTGCGCGATCTGGAAGAAGTGCCCAACAATGTACGCCGCCAAATTACCGTGGTTGCGGTTGAACATATGGATGAGGTCTTACCAGTTGCCTTTGTCTCGAACCCGCTTGAACGCGGCAGCCAACACAATAACGAAAGTGATCAGCAAAGTCTGGTACTACCAACGATCACCCAGCCACAGCTTGGCTCAGTCGAATTGTGATTTATTGCGCAATTGTAAGCTCGGAAGTAAACTCACCCTCGTAAGCTAGGACTAAAGTCCTCCATTGAATCATTACGACGCGGTAATCTGTGGGATGCCAGCAGCCTTGATCGCTGGCTAAGATTACCAGTTGGATGAAGTAAGCGTGACCTTTGCGAGGTTTTTAATCGCATTAAATTACGGGGGTATAGCAAATTATGCACCATATTGTGGTTGTTGATGATACACCAGCACTTGCCGAACTCGTTATGCGGATGTTAACCCGCTATGGTTACAACGTGCGCACGCTGAATGGCGGGCTGCAACTAATTGAATATATGCGCCAACATCGCCCAGCGCTTGTACTACTCGATGTAGGACTTCCGGTTAAAGATGGCTGGACGCTGATTCGCGAAATTCGCATGCAACCTGATTTAGCGCATATTCCGGTGATTGCGGTCACCGCTCATGCCGCCGATGAAGATCGCCAGCGGGCATTTAGTGCTGGCTATACCAATTATCTTTCTAAGCCGTTTGATGTTCAAGATTTATTGCAGATGGTGCGTGGTTACGTGCCATCGGCAGTCTAGAGGAGTCGTGTGTGGCCGCCCGTTCATTGCCAACAATCAACTTGCCAACGCAGTTAAAGGCCCATCTTCAGGCCGGCCACCCGTGGGTTTATCGCGACCATGTGCCGCCGAGTACCCGTTTAGCGAGCGGCACGTGGGTGCGGTTACAATGTGGCAATTGGCAAGGCTTTGGCTTGTGGGATGCCCGTTCGCCAATCGCTCTGCGAATTTTCTCAAGCCGCATACAGCCCGATGCCAATTGGATCAAAACAATGGTGCAGCAGGCATGGCAAGCCCGCGAACCACTGCGCCAAACTGCCACAACTGCCTATCGCTTGCTATTTGGCGAGGGCGATGGACTGCCAGGCATCACGATCGACCTCTATAACCAATATGCAGTGATTGCCACCTATGCCGATTGCGTTGAGGTGCTGATTGCCGATGTGGTCAAAGGCTTGCAAGCGAGTGTGCCGCAGCTGCGCGGGGTGGTGCGCCGCCGCCGCGACGATAGCGAAAACGACGATGAAACCGGCAAAATTGAGTTGTTGTGGGGCGAATTGCCTCCAATCGATTTGGTTGTGCAGGAACATGGCCTCAAATTGATTGCCAATCTGTTTGAAGGCCAAAAAACTGGCTTATTTCTCGATCATCGTGAGAATCGCCACACGATTGAGCAATGGAGCAAAGGCAAAACGGTGCTCAATTGTTTTTCGTATACGGGGGCTTTTTCGTTATATGCAGCTCGTGGCGGAGCAATTGCCACTACCAGCGTCGATATTGCGCCAGCCGCTGCCCGCGATGCCGAGCAAAATTTCGTGCTCAACGATTTAATGGGCGCGCAGCATAGCTTTTTGGCCCGCGATTGCTTTGATTTTCTGCATCGCACGATTCAGCGTGGCGAAACCTATGATCTGGTGATTTTAGATCCGCCTTCGTTTGCACGCTCGAAGAAAAATATTCATGCAGCTACTCGCGCTTATGTAAAACTCAATGCCTTGGCAATTCAGTGTGTGGCGACTGGTGGCCTATTGGCCTCGGCCAGTTGTACCAGTCAGCTCGCGCCAGCCAATTTCCGTTTGATGCTTGGCGAGGCTGCCGCTCAAACCGATCAGCAATTGCGGATCATTCATGAAGCTGGGCAAGCGCTTGATCATCCGGTGCCAGCGCATTTCAACGAGGGCCGCTACCTTAAATTTGTGTTAGCGCGGGTTGATGAGCGAATGTAGCTGTTTCGCCACCCGTCCCTCCTCTGGAGGGAGACGCAGGGGGTTTGCAGCCCTCTGCACCCCCTAATAGTTGTTTTGTGGATTATTGTTATACAAACTTCGCGTGCTTCGCGATTACTGCGCTGCTGATCCTGATAGCTTGTCCCTGAATCCTGACACCTCAGGCCAATCCCCAACAACCGACCCCTAACGTGAAATAGCTCATTTATGCTAAAAAGCCCAAATTATGCTACAATAGCAGGGTAAAATGTGCATCTACGAGGAGCCAGAGCAATGCCAATTCGTGTTTTAGACCCAACTTTAGCTGCCCAAATCGCCGCTGGCGAGGTGGTTGAACGGCCTGCCTCAGTTGTCAAAGAATTGATAGAAAATTCGGTCGATGCTGGCGCGACTGAGATTCGGGTTGAAGCACGCGAAGGCGGCAAGCGCGAGTTGCGCATCCAAGATAATGGCTCTGGTATTCCTAGTGACGAGGTTGAAACGGCATTTTTGCGCCATGCCACCAGCAAAGTCAGCGAAATTGACGATTTGTTTTCGATTCGCACGCTTGGCTTTCGTGGCGAGGCCTTGCCTTCAATCGCCTCAGTATCCCAAGTAACCTGCCTCACGCGCACTGCTGACGACGAAGTGGGCACCGAATTACGCATTGCAGGCGGCGAGATTCAGGCCAAAACGCCACGCGGTTGCTCTGTTGGCACTACATTTAGCATTCGCAATTTGTTCTATAACACGCCTGCACGGCTCAAATTTATGCGATCTGATGCTACCGAAATGAGCCAGATTAGCACCATCGTGACTCAATATGCCTTGGCGTACCCCAATATTCGCTGGACACTGCTGCTCGATGGCAAACTTGCGCTGCAAACGCCAGGCAATGGGCGCTTGCTCGATGCCTTGATCGAATTGTATGGGATTGATGTTGGCCGCGAGATGATTAGCGTTGATCGCAGCTCGGAAGCTGAGGATGAAACAGTGCGTGTACATGGCTTTGTCAGCCAGCCTTCAACCTTTCGAGCCGCCCGATCGTATATGCATTTGTTTGTGAATCAGCGCTGGATCAAGCCGCAAGGCAATTTGGTCTATATGATCGAAGAGGCCTACCATACGTTATTGATGAAGGGTCGCCACCCAATCGTGGCCTTGAATATCGAGCTTGAGCCAGAAGCGGTTGACGTGAATGTGCACCCAACCAAGAGCGAAGTCAAGTTTCGCAATCAATCGCATGTTTATGGTGCATTGACTAAGGCCGTGCGCGAGGCACTAGCAGCTCAAAGTACCATCCGTGCTTGGACGGGTTTTGGTACCAACGAAAGCGTCAATCGGCGGGTAGAGTTGCGCTCGCCCAACGGTGAACGCCGTGGTTCAAGCAACGATGCACCCTTGTTTGATGATGCACCAGTTGCGCCACGCCCGCAGGTCAACAATTATCCCGATGATGACTTCGATTCAACCGTGGATTTGCCGCCAATCGCCAATCAAGCGCGCTTTGACACACCAGCAGCCAACCAAAGCCAACCAAGTGCGTTTTTGCCACCACAGCAACAAGCCTTTGATCCGGCTTATGCACCAAGCATGCCTGCCCCGGGCGAGGCCAAATTGCCGATGCTACGGGTAATTGGCCAAGTCAACGAAACCTATATTGTGGCCGAAAGCAGCGATGGCATGTATTTGGTCGATCAACATGCGGCACACGAACGGGTGGTGTATGAACGGTTGATGGCTGAGCATCATGAAGTGCCAATTGAACGCCAAACCCTGATGCTGGCGCAGCCAATTGAGTTGCCACCAGCAGTCAGTCGTTTGCTGGGCGCACATTTGGCCGATTTGGAGCAATGGGGCTTTGAAGCCGAGGATTTTGGCGAAGGCACATTGATGCTGCGGGCGGTGCCAAGTGGCTTGCACATTGGCCAAATTGCAACTGCATTAATGGAAATAGCCGATCATCTGAGCTATGAGGGCGGTGCTACGAGCGACGATCGACGCGAAAAAATGTTGACCACGATTGCATGCCATAGCTCAATTCGGGCTGGTAAAACCCTGACCCACGAAGAAATGCGCCAACTGTTGCAACAACTTGAGCGCTGTGAATTGCCACGTACCTGCCCGCATGGCCGCCCAACCATGCTGCAAATTACCCAAGGCCAAATCGAACGCCAATTTGGGCGCAAAGGCTAATCAAAGAGCATAGAACACAGAACATAAGGGGATTGATACCGGAATTCAACGCAGAGGCACAGAGATCATGAGGCTATGGGCTATAGGCTATTGACGCTGAGCAATCCAAACCATTATTCCAACAGCCTATAGCCTTATCACTTCGTGTCCTTCGTGGATCAAAACTCTCTGTTCTTGGAATAGGGTGGAATAGCGATTAAGCTCAAGCAAAAGCCCAAAATTGCCACCTCAAACACCATGCCTGTCCACATATGGGTAATCCAATTCAGCCCCATACTTGCCATGATAACCAAGTAGTAGCCAAGGAAGAAGCTTGCTGGCAGCAGGCTACAGATCAGCCGGACGGCCAGCGGGCGTTGTTGATTAATCTTCCAGCCGTGCATCGCAAGATCAGCAAGCAAGCCCACAATAAGCGCCCAAACCACTACCGGCCAATAGGCCTGCGAGCTTTTATTATGCACAAACCAAATCAGACCAGTAGTACCACCAATTAATAGGGTCATTGTACCAAATGGCAATGGCCAGAAGCGCAGCGAGAGCAGCAAAATCCCAATCAAGACCAGCGTGGTAATAATGCCAGTGCTGATGCCACGCAGATCGATATTCGCCATGGTTGATTCAATGTATGGCTCGGAGAGAAATGGCGCATTGACGATTGGGCTAGCGTATTGGGTAAAGAAACTGACCGCCGCCATTAGGAAAAACAGCGACATCACCATCGGGCCTAAATCACGCCAGCCCTGCAAATTTGCCCCAGCTTGGGCTTGAATCCAAGCCGTGCGCAATGGTGCAGTGCCAAACAACATCGCGCCACTAATGATCATCAAGTGGGGTGGGCTGAATAAGGCATCGAGGCGTAACTCAAAGCCAAACCATTCATGCCAAATCAAATCGAGTGGTGCGGCAAAGGAAAATAAAATAATCCCCAGCAGTGCGGGAAAGTAGCCCTGGGGTAAAGCCTTAGTGATGGGATATTGGCGATACATATTGCGAATTTGGACTGTGCCAATCACGGTGGTAATACCCAAAAACCCAGAATAAAGCACAATATGCCATGGCGAAAAGAAGCTGTCGATCAATTGCTCGGCATGGGCCAAACCATCAATAAACAAGCCAATGATCAACCAAATACTAAAGAAAATACACAGTACATCAAGGCGTTTGCTGAATGGTGGGTAGCCCACAGGCACAGGATTCAGCCGTGATGCAGTGGTTTTGGTTGGGCCGACCGTTGCCATTCTTAGCCTCCTTGAACTTGATAGTGCTGTGGCGATAAAGAGCACGCAGGTGTGGACGCTAAAGCAAGAATGGCTCGACCGCCTTGTCATAAGCTATGCTCATAGTAGCATAGATTCAAATAACGGCGATAGCCAAAAGGTAAATGCTTAGCAAACCAAAAGGTGCTACTAGGCCTAGTTTCCCTACACTTATTAAAGCCTAAACGCACCCATTAGCACTAATGGATGCGTTTAAACAGGCTAGGCTGTAAGTTTAGGCAGCTTTAATCAGCGTTTCGTAGGGCGGAGCCACCAAGAAACTCAAGATCAAGCCGACAATCGCGACTTCAAAAATCATGCCTGTCCACATATGCGTAATCCAAGTTAGGCCAGGACCAGCCATAATAATCAGGTAGTAGCCAAGGAAGAAGCCTGCGGGCAACAAACTACACAGCAAGCGAATCCCCAAGCGATTGTGGCGATCGATTTTCCAATAGTGCATGGCACAATCGGCGGCTAAACCAATCACTACAGCCCAAACCAAGACTGGCCAATAGTTCATGACCTTGGAGGCCCGCATCACCCAGAGCATAAACATACTGCCGCCAACCAAGAGCGTGATTGAACCAAACGGCAATGGCCAGAAGCGCAACGACATCAGCAAAATGCTAATTAAAACAAAGGTGCTGATATGGGCTGAAGCAATGCCCCATAGATCAGTCCGATACATGTCGGTTTCAGCACTGTAGGGCAATGAAAGCCATTTTGGCGAAGCCAACGGATGGGCATATTGGGTCATAAAAGCTGTAGTGACCATGAGGAAAAACAGCGACATGACCATTGGTGCCAGCCCCCCACGCCAGCCCACCAATTTCTCGCCTTGTTGCATGCGAATCCAAGCCGTGCGCAGCGGAGCAGTGCCAAACAGCATCGCACCAGAGATCAACATCAAGTGTGGTGGGCTAAGTAAGGCATCGAGGCGTAGTTCAAAGCCAAAGATATCGTGCCAGATAAAATCAAGCGGTGCGGCAATTGCAAACAGCACAATCCCCATCAAGGCGAGTAAATAGCCGCGTGGCAACGCCCGCCAGATGCTATAGCCTTTGACCATGTTGCGCAGCTGTAGCCCGCCAATCCACAATGACACCGCCAAAAAGCCCGAGTAGAGAATTAGGTGCCATGGGGTGAAGAAGGTATCGACTGCATTCGCAGCATGGGCTGCACCATCGGCAAACAAACCAATCAGCCACCATGCGGCAAAAACCATTGACATGAAATCAAAGGTCATACTCGATGGTGGATACTCGTCTGGGCGTGGCAAACTCGAAACATTCCGATCAATCCGTCCAATTGAGGCCATATCAAACCCCCTATTCTTGATCCTGCTGGACTGTCGCGGATACGTGGATTGGTAGCCTTTCCACAAGCATGGGGGAAATGCCGCTACGGTTGAAAGATGTTGCTCAAACGTGGAGTAACCCTATTATGCCATAAAATCATAGTCTAGTGGTAGGGTATCAAGAATATAGAAACCTTTGGGGATCGGAAGATTGTTCCTAGAATTCGGGCAATTCGTAGCAAAAAGTGTACGGGTATATACATGTAGATTTCCCCTCCACCCCCTAGCCCCCCTCTCCCACGGAGCGGGCGAGGGGAGCTTGGCAGCAGTTTCCCCCTCGCCTCGCGGGCGGGCTAGGGGGTGAGGGAACGCCTATCCCTGCCAAGCCAATCCCTCATCCCTCACCCCTCATCGCTTGTTCTTGAGTAACTTGCGTTAGAATATTAATTTAGGACTAACGGCACGCATACAGAAGAAGTAGTTATGGTATAGTTTTGTTTTGATTGAAGTGGCTGAGGCTGACCCACTTATTTGACTGACATAGAAGGAATAGATTATGTCAAATTTAATTCTCGCACCTGAGGTGCAAGCAGCATTTGCCAATGGTCAACCAGTAGTGGCCTTGGAATCAACAGTGATTAGCCATGGGCTGCCCTACCCGCATAATCGCGAGATTGCCTTGCAACTTGAGGCAACGGTGCGTGCGGCAGGAGCTGTGCCGGCCACGATTGCGGTGATTCAAGGTGCAGTCCATGTTGGGCTAACCAACGAGCAAATTGAGCATTTCGCGACCGCTAAAGATGTGCTCAAACTTAGCCGCCGCGATATTGGCTATGCCGTGGCTGCTGGCCGCGATGGCGCAACAACGGTTGCTGCAACTATGGCAATCGCTGGTTTGGCTGGCATTCAGGTATTTGCAACTGGCGGCATTGGCGGCGTGCATCGTGGCGCTCGCGACAGCTGGGATGTTTCAGCCGACCTTGGCGAGTTGGGAAAAACGCCAGTTTTAGTTGTTTGCGCAGGAGCTAAATCGATTCTCGATTTGCCAGCAACCGTAGAAGTGCTGGAAACTTATGGCGTGCCAGTTGTTGGCTATACGACTGAAGAGTTACCAGCCTTCTACAGCGCCCAAAGCGGCTTACAGTTAGGCCGTCGGGTTGATGACGCAGCCCAAGCGGCAGCAGCGTGGGCCGCGCATCGGATTTATGGTGGCGGCAGCGGCATGGTTTTGGCAGTGCCACCACCAGTCGAAAAAGCGCTTGATCCCCAATTTGTCGAAGCAGCGATTGGCCGAGCAATTGCCCAAGCCGAAACAGCTGGCATTCGCGGCGCAGCGGTTACACCATTCTTGCTGAGCGCAATGGCCCGCGAAACAGAAGGCGAAAGCATCGCCACCAACACCGCCTTACTCAATAATAATGCGCAGATCGCTGCTCAGGTAGCGGTTGCCTTGTTCCAAGCAGTTTAAGTTATTTCAAGGAGTTTTTCGCATGTCTCAACCTCGTCGTGGTCGTCGCCAAGTAGGCCAAAAATCGAGTTTACCGTTGGTTTTCGGCATCGGGGCTTTAATATTGGTGCTTGTGGTGATTGGCATTATATTGCTGAATCGTGGAAATGAAGTTGAAAAGGTGACGGTTGCCGAAGGAACGACAGCACCCTCAACGACTGGGGTTGTTCAAGAATTGCCCGATGAAGGCCAACAACACGTTGCTGATACCGAACGAGTGACCTACAAACAGAATCCGCCAACCTCTGGTAGCCACTGGGCTGGGCCTGCTCAATGGGGGCTTTATCAAACCAATCCGCCAGAAGATGAGCGCATTGTGCATAACATGGAGCACGGTGGGGTTGTTATTTGGTACAAGCCAAGCACCATCACTGCTGCTGAAAATGATCAATTGGTCAAATTGTTTACTGCATTAAGTGCGCAACAATATCGCACTCTTTTGGTCAGCCGCGAAAATATGGATACCAAGATTGCGATGACCGCTTGGAATCATCGCCAATTGTTGGACAGTGTTGATGAAACCGCGATTCGGGCCTTCTTTGATGAATTTATTCTCAAAGGTCCCGAATGTGTGAACATGCGCTGCCCTCAATAGCTTTGGTTAAACCGACGCGCCCGCTTCATGATTTGAAGCGGGCGCGTCTTTTAATTTAATGCTGATATTTAATTACCATAGCGCCAGCGGCGATAGTGTTGGCCAACATTGCCCATCTCAACTTGAAAGGCAGCTCCATTGGTCGGGGTATAGGTCAAAATGCGGCGCTCAAAGGCTTGCACCAACATCCAAGTTTCAGTGCCGCCAAGTTTAGCCCGCATCCAGTAGGCATCGCTCAACGGATAGCCAAAAGCAAAAACCCAATCGACGACTTGGCCATCAACGAAGCGGCCATTTTCATAGACCGTGCCACGCTGATTCATAAAATTCCAGAAGACATCGGGAATATTATGGCTAGTTTGGCTCACATACTTAGCATTGGTAACCACACTTGGCGCATTAATTCCGCTAGTTGTGGCATCGCGCTTAAGTTGGGTGCTAATGGTTTGGCCAGTTTTATCGGGCTGGGCAACCAACACATCACGCAACGAACTATAGCCAGGCGCAACATCATTAATCGCCCGTGGATCGCCGCCCAAAGCTTCATCGGCGGGTATCCGTTGCTCAAACGAGCTATCGCCAATTTGCACCTGACCACGAATCATTTCGACGACTAACAAACCGTTGGTGACGAACCACGGCTGGCTGCGATCGCCATTGGGATTATTAACTTCCATGCGCGATTTGTCGAAATATTGGACTAAGCGCGTGTTGCCACCATATGGCTCGTATTGGCCTTTGGCGATTGCTGGCCCCCAAACCCACGAACGGCTGCTGCGCGCATCTTGTACCGGCTTATCGGTGCGTTGCCAAGTTTTCTCAAAGTTGGCATCGGCAAAGCCTTCGGGGATAGACGGAACATTATTTTTGAAGGCATTAATTTTTTCGCGCGAAATATCGAGGTACAAATTGCCATAGCCTTGGCTTGGCTCAAGCTGGCTACCTTCATACCACTCATTCCAACTGGTCAGAATCACCGCGCGGGCCTGATAATTGATCGCCGTATCCCAGCCAGCACGATAGTAATTGCCATTCTCACGATCGCGGAAGTGGCCGTTGCGATAGAGCAAATCATCATAACCAGGCATAACAGTTGCCACGAATGGTTTGTTACTATTGCGGCTGGTATTGTACTCGCGCAAATTGCGGCTATACGAACTCATCGCATCGCCTTGTTTGCGTTCCCAAGTAATATCAAAAAAGTGGAGTGCATCGAAGACATCCAAGAGATTGAAATTAACCCCGCCGCCCAGCCAAAACTGATTGCGATTGGGATCGACACGATTGCGCAAATCCGTCCAATCGCTGAGTGAGCCACGGCCACCAGGCAAAATCGTATCATTCCAGAAGATAAAGACTGGCTTGCCATCCCAATGCCAATAGGCACTGCTTGTGGCGAGGCCAGCCATTTCGCGCATATTATCAACAATCGCTTGGGTTGAACCAAGCGTGCCATCGGCAACCGGATCAACGCTGAAGGCGATGTTGAAATTGCCTTCTTGCTCGGCGAGTTGCAGCAAACGAGCGCAGGTATAGCGCCATGTACAAATAAAACCATCAATCCCAGCGTTTTTAGCTTGGCGAATCTGGTTGAGCATGGTGCTATCGCGGTCGCTCTCGTAGAGCTCAAGTGGGCGATCGCGAATGCGGTCGAGATACCAAGTTTGGCTGCCCCACCAGCCGTAGTAGTAGGCAAAAACCGGGCGCGAAGGCTCGGCGGCACTAGTTGAGGGCGAGTTGGAGGGGATGATGATCAGGCTTAGGATCAAGCCCAGCAGGATAATAATCCGTCGCATATTTGCTCCTTTCGTCCACTGCGACTCAGGTGTTGGTATTGTACAGGCAAAATGGCGAAAAGGGGCTAGTTGTTAGAGATCAGGGGCCAGTTTGTTGTGATCCACGAAGGGCACGAAGATGAGGCTATGGGCTATGGGCTGTTGGCTATGGGCAATAGGCTTTGAGTCTTTCAAGCAATCCCCCATAGCCTAGAGCCATGCTCCCTATGTACCACTGCTTTAGCTATTTTACCTTTTGCCTTCTGCCTTTATCATATGTTCTCTGTTCTTTGCGCTATGTTCTTACTATTCATTCCTCATCCTTCTCAACTCTGCGCCTCTGCGTTAAGCATCGCCTTTTGGCTTTTACCTTTTTGCATCCCTCATCCTTCCAATTGTCCTACCTTGATTGTTTGACAAAACCATGGTCGTTGTGTACACTACCGCCCTATAAGACCCTCTACTTTCTCCCAATCCAAACCGCTACCATTGCCGGTAGCTCGTCGTTCAACGATTGCACCTTAGAGTTGAATGTGGCTTTTAAGGAGGTTTATGCCTCATCACTAAAACCATGTATGGCTTTGGGCTAGCCAGTTTTAGGCTTTCCTCGCTTTTAAACAAGGAGCAACTGGAATTATGAAACGTTTTCTTTCATTCTCGCTCGTCTTGACCATGATCATGGTAATTTTGGCCGCATGTGGTACCCAAACTGGTGGATCAGGCACCAAAACCACCGTCACGATTGTTAGCAGCTTACCTCGCACCGGTTCCTCAAAAGGACAAACAGATACCATCGTAAACGCCATTAAGATGCGTTTAGAAGAAGACAAATACGCCGCGTGCAATGGTAACGTTGAAATCAAGTATGAAGATCTTGATGATGCAACTGCAGCTAAAGGCGCTTGGGATGAAACCAAGGAAGCCGAAAACGCTAATGCAGCTGCCTCAAACAAAGATGTGATGGTCTATATTGGGACCTTCAACTCAGGTGCTGCGAAGATTGCGATTCCAATCTTGAACAACGCAGGCATTGTGATGATCAGCCCAGCCAACACCTACCCTGGCTTGACCAAGGATGGCAAAGGCGCTGAAGGCGAACCAGCAGTCTACTATCCAAAAGGTACCCGCAACTACACCCGCGTGGTGCCAGCCGACGACTTGCAAGGCGCAGCCGCTGGCAATTGGGCCAAAGAATTGGGCGTAACCAATGTTTACATCTTGGATGATACCGAGTTGTATGGCAAAGGGATTGCTGACGTATTTGCTGCTACCGCAGAAAAGAACGGCATCAAGATTGCAGGCCGCGACGGCATCGATTCTAAGGCAAGCGACTACAAAGCCTTGATGTCGAAAATCGCCGCTACCAACCCCGACTTGATCTACTTCGGTGGGATTACCCAAAGCAACGCTGGCCAATTGGTCAAAGATATGCGTGCTGCTGGCATGACCGCTGATAAAGTTAAGTTCATGGGTCCAGACGGGATCTACGAACAAGCCTTTATTGATGCAGCTGGTGCCGATAACGCTGAAGGCGTATACGCAACTTTCGGTGGGGTTCCACCAGCGAAGCTTGAAGGCAAGGGTGCCGAATGGTACAAAGCCTACAAGGCCAAATTCAACGCCGAACCAGAAGCCTACGCTGCCTATGGTTACGATGCAACCAACGTAGCCTTGGCTGCTATCAACAAATCATGCGATAGCGCAAACCGCGAAACCATCTTGAAGAACGTCTTCGCAACCAAAGATTTCGATGGCGTGTTGGGCAAATGGGGCTTCGATGCTAGTGGCGACACGACATTGACCCAAATGAGCGGCCAACAAATCAAGAATGGCGCGTTCGAATTTATTCAAGTCCCTCAAGTAAGTTTGCATACCGTTTCCAAGGGACGATCGTTGATCGTCCCTTTCCCCTGTGTGGATTATCGTCACCAGCCCCTTGCTGGGTACATAGGAATAACGCGCTATGGCAGCATCTCAAACTCCATCGTCGCCGCAGGCGGCTCCGCTTGTACCACGCGAGCCATTTCTGACTAAGCGACGGGCTTTTACGATTGTCGGCCTGATTATTTTCCTCGGATTCTTTGCCATTCCCATTTACCAAACGATTTTACTTGAGATGTGGGATAGCCCGCGACAGCTGACCCAACAAATTGTGATTGGCTTGACCAAAGGCACCTATATTGCGGTGATTGCGCTTGGCTATACTTTGGTGTATGGGATTTTGGAGCTGATCAACTTTGCCCACGGCGATTTATTTATGATCGGGGCATTTCTGGCGTTGATCTTCATTAGTTTGTTTGGCTTAGACCCCAAAACCAGCTCAGGCATCACGATTTTCTTCTCGTTGATTGGCATCTTGGGCTTGGTGATGTTGTGTACCGCCTTCATGAATGCCGGGATTGAGCGCTTTGCCTATCGGCCATTGCGCAATGCTCCGCGTTTGGCTCCCTTGATTTCAGCCATCGGGATGTCGTTTGTGTTGCAAAATGTTGGCATCTTCTTGGGTGATGGCCTGATCTGGGATAAAATTGCCAATGTCTTTGGCTCAGATGCCATCGGTCGGGTTGCCGATGCGATGGGCAGCCAATCGGTTGCGCCGAAGAACATCCCCGACTTGTTGCCAAATGGCCAAGTCTTTTTTATTCCTGATAGTTTGAAATACACCTATAAAGATCTCTTGGTAGCCGTTGTGAGCCTTGGGTTGCTCGCGGGCTTATATTCGTTTGTGCGTTTTACCAAGCTTGGTAAGGCAATTCGCGCAACCGCGCAAGACCGTGACGCAGCACGTTTGATGGGCATCAACGCCGACCGCACCATCTCCGTAACCTTCCTTATTGGTGGCGCGTTGGGCGGTGCTGCCGGTATGATCGTTGGTCTCTACAACGGGACAGCTCTCTTTACCATGGGTTTTACCGCAGGCTTGCTCTCATTTACCGCAGCAGTGCTTGGGGGCATTGGCAATATCCTTGGTTCGGCTTTGGGTGGCTTGTTGATTGGTTTGATCCTCGCGCTGAGCGATCAATATATTGGCACACGCTGGTCGAACGCGGTGATTTTCGCCATTCTTGTCTTGATTTTGCTCTTCCGACCAACTGGGTTGCTCGGACAAGAAGGTGGCCAAAAAGCCTAGAAACGAGGATTGTATGCCAAATACAAAGCGCTATTTGATAACTGGCGGGGTGGGCTTTGCGGTCGGGACATTCTTCTTATGGAATTATCCTAACCTTGCGCTTGGCTCAGCTCTGCTTGGTGGTTTGGTGATTGCGGCGCTCTGTTTACTCTATAGTGCGCCATTGCCCGATATGGTTAAAGCTGGCTTGATTGCAGGCATGTTCGGTGCAGTCATAACGATTGTCTATGGCACCCACAAGCCTGGGGTAGTTATCATTGCAGGCATGCTCAGTGGTTTGGGAGCCGGGTTGTTGGCGTTTCAACGTAAACCACAAGCAACACCCGCCGATGGAGCGATCTTTGGGGCTGGGGCTGGGGCGATTGCTGGCGCGTGGACTGGTTTAGCGCTGTTTGTCATGGCCTTTGTAATTGCGCCTGCGGCTGGGATCGATGCTGACGATTTTGCTGAGCATTTATCTGAAACCGTGATTTTGGCCAATACGCTTGGCTTAGGCAGCGATATTCTGATTTTGCTGTTTGCTTTCGCGTTTTCGACGATCACGGGAGCACTATTGGGGGCCGCTGCGTGCGCTGCCCGCAGCTTGCCATTACGCCCCAACATTCCATTGTTGGCTGTGATTGCCTTACCAGTGCTCTTGATTCCGCTGATCGATCGGGCTGGCAATTTGCTCTTGCTCGATGCCTTGATTCCGATTTATATCTTTATTCTGTTGGCCTTGGGCTTGAATATTGTGGTCGGTTATGCTGGCTTGCTCGACTTAGGCTATGCCGCATTCTTTGCGATTGGCGCCTATACCACGGCAATGCTTTCATCGCCTCACCTTGGAATCAACCTAAGTTTTTGGTTGGTGATTTGGGTTGCTGCTGCGGTGGCAGCGCTTGCCGGCTTGGCCTTGGGTGCGCCGACACTGCCGTTACGCGGCGACTATTTGGCGATTGTGACCCTTGGTTTCGGCGAAATTGTGCCGATTCTCTTCCGCAGTCTCGGTGGCGGCCCACCTAGTGGTACCTTGACGTTGCGCTTCTTTGACATCCCAATAGGGATTGAGCAACTCGACTTGACTGGCGGTAACAAAGGGATTAACCCAATTTCGCCGCCAAATTTACCGCTAATTGGCAATTTCGAGCCATCAAACAAAATTCCATGGTACTACTTGCTGATTCTGATCATGGGCTTGGCGATTTTCTTCATCAATCGCTTGCGTGATTCACGCCAAGGCCGAGCATGGATGGCCATGCGCGAAGATGAATTGGCTGCCGATGCGATGGGCATCAACGTCGTGCGCACCAAATTGATGGCGTTTTCCATGGGCGCGATGTTCTCAGGCTTTGGCGGCGCGTTCTACGGCGCATTCATCGGCGCAATCTTCCCAAGTTCATTTGACTTCAGCGTCTCGATCATCTTGCTATGTATGGTGATTCTCGGCGGTTTGGGCAATATGACCGGGGTGATTGTTGGGGGCTTGTTGATTCAGGGCGCTGATAAAATGTTTATCCCCAAGGGCGCTGAGTTGTTTCGCCGGATTGCTGAGACCAAGGCCAAAGCCGAGGGCAGCAGTACGGTGGGGGTTTCGGCGCTGCAAGATTTGACCCAACAACGCTTGTTGCTGTTTGGCATTGTGTTGGTGGTGATGATGCTCGTCCGACCGGAAGGCCTGTTGCCTAACGAGCGCCGCAAAGCCGAACTGCACCCCGATGACGATTCGATTAATAGCAATAGCGTTGCAGCCGAGGCGGAAGCTGATCCGTCGTTGGCGGCGTAGGAGACCTGCTATGGCACCCTTGCTGCAAGCTCGCGGCATTACCAAGCGTTTTGGTGGCCTAACCGCCGTGAGCGATGTTTCATTTGAAATTGAACAAGGTTCGATTGTGGGGCTGATTGGCCCCAACGGCGCTGGTAAAACCACCTTCTTTAATATGATCACTGGCTTATATACGCCCAGCGAGGGCGATATGATTTTCGATGGCCTGCGGATCAATGGCACCAAGCCCAGCGAAGTGACCAAGCTTGGGATTGGCCGTACCTTCCAAAATATTCGCTTGTTTGCGCATATGACAGCGCTGGAAAATGTGCTTGTTGGCCAGCATTGCCGCATGAATACAAGTTTGCTGGGCACGCTTTTTCGCACACCTAGCATGCGTGCCGAGGAAAAAGCGGCGCGGCATAAAGGCTTTGAGTTGCTTGAATATGTGGGCTTGGGTCGCAATAGTGCCGATGAAATGGCCAAAAACCTGCCCTATGGCGATCAACGCCGTTTGGAAGTGGCGCGGGCTTTGGCAACCGACCCTAAATTATTATTGCTCGACGAGCCAACTGCCGGCATGAACCCCAAAGAAACTGATGCCCTGACCAAATTAATCTATCAGGTGCGTGATGAGCGCCAACTAACGGTGCTGCTGATCGAACACGATATGAAGGTGGTCATGGGTATTTCTGAGCGGGTGACCGTGCTCGATCGGGGAATTAAAATTCTCCGAAGGCTTGCCACGCGAAGTCCAAACCGATCCTAAGGTGATCGAAGCCTATCTTGGCACTGGCCATGCGGCCAAGGGCAAAGGCGGCGGCGCTCCGGTGTTTGATAAAGTGTAGAATTAGGGATCGGTTGTTGGGGGTCAGGGATCGGGTTTTTAACCACGAAGGGCGCGAAGAACGCTAAGGTTTTGGGAAGCGAACTCGATAACTAATTTCTCTGACCCCCAATTACTGGCCCCTGAACCTTATGCTCTATGCTCTTTGTTCTATGTTCTTTCAACTATAAGGACATTCGCGATGTTGCAACTGCAAAATGTACATACCTATTACGGCAACATTCATGCACTCAAGGGCATTTCGCTGGAGATAAATCAAGGCGAAATTGTAACCCTGATTGGCTCGAATGGCGCTGGTAAAAGCACAACGTTGCGGACGATTTCAGGGATTACGCCACCACGGGCTGGCCAAGTATTGTTTGAAGGCAAGCCCCTGAATAGCGTTCCCGCGCATAAAATTGTTTCGCAGGGTATTTCGCAATCGCCCGAAGGTCGGCGGATTTTTGCCAACCTCACGGTGCGCGAAAATCTTGAAATGGGCGCATTTACCCGCAACAACAAGACCGAAATTGCCAGCGATATGGATCGGGTGTTTGAGCTATTTCCACGCTTGAAAGAGCGGGTGGCTCAACGTGGCGGCACGCTCTCCGGTGGCGAGCAGCAGATGTTGGCAATTGGCCGAGCATTAATGTCGCGGCCACGCTTGCTCCTGCTCGATGAACCATCGATGGGCTTGGCTCCCGTATTGGTTGACTTGATTTTTGAAATTATTCAAAATATCAACAGCCAAGGCACAACGATTTTGGTGGTCGAGCAAAACGCCTTGATGGCCTTGGGAATCGCCAATCGCGCCTATGTATTGCAAACTGGCGTGATTGTTAAAGCTGGCGATGCCGCAACCTTACGTGAAGACGAAGATGTGCAAAAGGCTTACTTGGGGATGGAATGAGCGAACACCCTTACGTGGCGCATATGCGCGATCAAGCTGAGTTTGTGGCTGGCGATGGTTGCCACCTGCGCGAACTACTGCATCCAGCCCGCCATCCCATTCAAATTGGCTATAGTTTAGCCCATGCCGATGTTGAAGTTGCTGGTCGCACTGCCGATCATGTGCTTGAACAATCTGAGGTATACTACATTATCGCTGGACGTGGAACCATGGTGCTTGATGGTCAGGCCCATGCAGTTGAAGCTGGCTCGTACTACTATATTCCGCCCCATTGTTCGCAATGGTTGCGCAATGATGGCGAGCAACGCTTAGAGTTTTTATGTATCGTTGAGCCGCCCTGGACGGCGGCAGGCGAAACGATTACAGAGTAGCCTCGCTGATGAGTTTTTAGGCGCGGGTCTTCCCGCGCTTTTTTTGTCGCCTCTGTTCCTGCCAGCATTGAGTTTTTTATTGACACACCAAGGTGGAACACGATGGTTTTTGGATTAACAGTTTTAGCGGTAGTGGCCTATTCGGGATTGTCACTGCTGTTCAAAGCCCTCGCAAGTCGGACGCGTCCGTCACAGTTGGTTTATGCTTCAAGCGTGATCGCGACGATTTGTGGGCTAATTTATTTTATCGCTAGCGGCGAATCGTGGTCGTGGCCAGCAGCAATTTTGGCGTTTTTAGCTGGCGTAACCTTCTATTTTGCCACAATTGCCCGCGCCAAAGCGCTTGAACATTCGCCTGCCTCGTTGGTTTTTGCGATCAGTAATTTGGATTTAGTGATTGCTGGAGTGGTAATTTTGCTATTGCCTGCAGCCTGGAATGCGCTACAATTTGGCTCAATCACGATCAATTTGCCCTCGCAGGCTGGCAACCCAACCATCGGCAATGTGCTGGCCTGTGTTTTGACGGCGGTAGCTGTTTTGATTGGCGCTCAAGTTAAAGGTAGCGAAACCCTGAGCAGAGCAACCTATCTCTGTTTAGGTTTGTTGGTTATTTCAAGTTTTGCTGCGGTAACCTATGCTCGCAATTTTGGTGCCCAAATTGGGTTGTTGATGTTTGTTGATTTTGCGGCTGGGGTGATTCCTGGCTTGCACCTTACGCCTCAAGTGCGTCGCCACGAGTGGGGTTGGGGTGCTGTGATTGGATTGGTGACCTTTGGCGGGTTTGTGGCGATGATGCATGCCCAAGCTATGTCCGATGCTGCAACTTTGCCATTTGTGCTGCTCGCAATCAATCTCAAAACGCCAATTACCGCAATTATTGCCGTGCCATTGTTTCGTGAGCAATTGACTGCCCGCAAAATTATCGCCGTAAGTTTGGCAACCCTCGCCTTGTTTATTTGGGAAATTTAATCTTGGCGGTCGGGAATTTTTACCCACGAAGAACACGAAGGGCACGAAGTAATCACAAAAAATCTGTGGCTAAAAAAATTAACGCAGAGGCGCAGAGAGCAAGCTGGCTATAGGCTTTGGACGATCGGAGATTTGTTAGAACATCAAATATCAATAGCCTATAGCCAAGTCCCTTTCGCGCGCTTCGTGTTCTTCGTGGTTGCCGTAACTGATCCCTGACCGCTGACCCCTTGTCCCTACTCTTCGGCAGTTGCCAAATCGGTTTTGAGCAAGGCATCGCCCAGTGGGTAGCGCAACGAAACTAAGAAGCCCAGCACCACATTAATCACATTCAACACCAAAAACAAGGTTGAAATACCAAGCGCCAAGCTGGTGGCTTGCTCGCTAGTAAAGCTGCCGCCAGCAACTGGTACCATTTGGCCAGTTTGGGCCAAATTGGTCATAATCAAAATCATTACCACATCGCGAATCCCAATGCCCGCGATTGAGATGACGCTGACCAGCGATATAATCGCAATCATAGCCATATACGGGCCAATATCGATCTTGACCCCCGTTGCCAGAAACAGCAAATAGAGCCGCACGAACGTCCAGCCCAAAGTCAGGAACGAGAACAGCACCAAGGTCACAATCCGGCTGAGCGGCATATGCAAAACGCGATCTTTCAAGCCAGCTTTGACCGCTAGTTGGCGCAATTTGCTGGGCACAACCACCGGCACAACCTTGGTAGTAAACCAACGTCGCAAGCCAGCACTAGCCAAAATTGCCACCCCAACTACCACGCCCAACAGCGAGGCCACAATCAAGAGTTGCACATTGCCAGGCAAAAAGGTGCGGTAAAAATACAAGCCTGAGCCAGCAATAATCCCCATAATCGCGACATCGAAGAAGCGATCAACCACGATTGAGAGCAAACTTGGCCCCAAGGGATGGCCTGCGCGACGCAAATACCAAGCCTTAACCGCATCGCCGCCCTGACCAGGCGTGACCGAACCCACAAAAATCCCCAAGGTATACAGCAATGAAGCAAACCATGGGCTAATTTCGATATTCCAGCCTTGCAAAATCAAGCGCCAGCGCCAGCCTTTGGAATAGAGAAAGGGCAATACCAGCACGACCGAAGCCCCAAACAGCAATGGATCAGTGGTACGAATCACATTCCAAATGCTTGAAAGATCATTGGTAGCCAGAAACCAAATCAAAATTACTGGCCCCAATGCCGTCAAAAGCCCATTGATAATTCGTTTTTTCATTGGCGAATCCGTTCAAAGCGTAGCGCCGCGATTGTTTCGGCCAACAAGCCAAAACAAAAGAAAAACATGGTTGCAATCAAGCAAAACAGCGCCGTTGGCGGTAGATGCAACCAATTATTATCGTTCAGCGCACCCAGCACATACGAAATAATACACAGCACAAAGAAAAAGCCACTGACAGGCATAAATACCCGAATTGGATTAAACAGGCTGATAATCCGCAGGATGATAATTGTAAATTTAAAGCCATTCTTAAGCAGCTTTTGCTTCGAACGACCACCTTGGCGGCGTTGCATGGCGATTGGCTCGAAGCGCACATGATAGCCCGCTTTGGCAAAGGCCAAGGCACTGGTGGTTGGCCACGAAAATTGGTTTGGCAACAGATGAATATAATCGAGCAAAATTGAACGCCGAAAGGCCCGAAAGCCCGAAGTCAAATCTTGCATTTCCATGCCAGTCAGATACGAGCCTAAGCCATTTAAGGCGCTATTGCCCAACCAACGCAGCCAATTTTCTTGGCCTGCGCGCGATCGTGCCCCAATTACCATATCGTAAGCGCCGATATGGCTCAGCAAGCGTTCGATGTCGGCGGGGTTGTGCTGGCCATCGCCATCCATAATGATCACGATTTCGCCAGTGGCAGCCCGGACACCAGTTTTTACCCCAGCGCCATTGCCAATGTTATAAGGACGGGTGATCACACGTGCTCCAGCAGTCGTGGCAATTTCCACGGTTGCATCGTCGGAATGATCATCAACCACGATAATTTCTAGCTCAGGGTAGCGCGTGCGAACCTCTTGCACCACCCCGCCAATTGTTGCGGCTTCATTAAAGGCTGGAATCACAATGCTCACCGTCCAAGGAAACGGTGATGCGGTTGTGGTTAGAGCACTTGCAAGCGTTGTGCGTTCCACAGTTGAACCTCCGGAGAGGCATTGTACCAGAAACTAGCCTAGCGCAAACGCATGGCCAGCGGCCACAATTGCAGCGCCTGGGCCACAATTGCTTGGAGTTGCTCGGTGCTTGCGCCCAAGCGAGCTTGCAACGACATGCCTTGCAGCATGCAAATGAAAAATTGGGCGAGTGCTTCAGCATTGGTTGTGGCTGGTAGCTCGCCCGTTTGCACCCCCAAATCAACTAATTCGTTGATTTTGCTCATGTGTTGCTCGCAGCGTTGCACAATCGCTTGCTCAATTTCATATGAATCATAGGTGGTGGCAATACTGGCCAACACAAAACAGCCAGCTGGATAGGCCGCATCGCTGAAGGCTTCGGCGGCACGTTGCAACAGTTGGGCCAACATCGCTCTGGGCGAGCTTTGATCGCTTGGCATGGCGTAGACATAAGCTCCACGAGTCGCCAAATAATGGTCAATCGCTTCGAGAAAAAAGGCTTGCTTACTGCCAAAGGCCGCATACAAACTCGGCGGGTTAATCCCCAAGCAGGTCGTCAGATCAGCCATCGAGAGCGTTTCGTAGCCATGCTGCCAAAATTGGCGCATCGCACACTCCAAGGCATTCGTTCGGTCGAATTCGCGTGGTCGGCCACGCCGTTGGTTGCTGGCTAATGGAAGTTCTTGCGCAGGCATCGCATCCTCTTACTTTCTTTACTTACTGCTATTATACTATTCTGTAATAACCATTACATAATTTATTATAGCGAAGTTACGAGCAAGGCGCAACAATTAGGTAAAGTTCCCTCACCCCAACCCCCCTCCCACGCAGCGGGCGAGGGGCTTTAACACTGTAGTTCTACCGCAATTCCTAGTAAAAACTGGTGCCCTCTCGCCCGCGTGCAGTGAGGCAAGGTGATTCATGCTGCTGGTTTTGCCATGCATCGTGGTGAAAACCAATGAATGCTCCCCTCGTCCGCGTGCAGTGGGCGAGGGGGCTGGGGGGTGAGGGAATATCTAAAACACGCAACCGCCCTTGATTCTTAGAGGATCAAGGGCGGTCGAAGCTAAAATAAATGCTATTGGTTCAAGTAGGGTGAGCCAACTGCCAAATAGCTGTAGCCGCGTTCGACCAACTCGTTGTAGTCGGGGATCATGCGGCGACCATCGATGATCAAATATGGCGCTGGCACGGTGCTTTCAATCGTGCTCGAAAGCCCACGGAATTCTTCCCAATCGGTTGAGATAAAGAGAATATCGCTGCCTTCGAGGGCTTCTCTGGCCGACGAATGATAGCTGATGCGCTCGAACAAGTGGTTGTGTTCAGCATTGAAGAAGCGTTTGGCTTCCTCTTCGGCCATTGGGTCGTAGGCCCGAATTTCCTTGACCCCACGGCCAAGCAAGCTTTCGACAACTTTCAAGGCCGAGGCATCACGCATATCATTGGTGCGTTGCTTGAAAGCCAAGCCCAAAACTGCCACAACTTTGTTATTGAACTTCACGCCAGCTTCCGCCGCCGCCCGATCAATCAAATAGGTCTTTTGATATTCGTTGATTTCATAGACCGATTCGAGCAAATCGGTGCTTTGGTTGCGGCTCTTGAGTTGATAGATCAACGATTGAATGTCTTTGCCAAAGCACGAGCCACCAGCGCCGTTGGAAACAAACGAACCCCATTTGCTAATCCGGGTATCGGCGGTTACGCCACGCTTGAGGTCTTCCATGCGCACGTTTGGCACCGATTCGGCCAAGCGCCCGCCAACCCCGTTCCAGAACGAGATGTAGGTCAGCAACAAGGTGTTAGCAATATACTTAATCGATTCAGCGGTTTCGGGTGTTGTTTCGATAAAGGCAATCCGTACATGATTGATAAATTGCGAGTAGATGCGGCGCAAAATCCGGAAATCTTCCTCGGTATCGGCCCCAACCACCACCCGATCAGGATGGCGCGATTTTTCAACCGCGTTGCCTTCGGGCAAGAATTCAGGGTTCGAGGCAATCCCGATATTTGGCACATTATGGCTTTTTAATATTTGCTCAAGTTGACGACCAGTGCCGACGGGCACCGTGCTCTTGTTGATAATCACCACGCGGCGTTGATCGGCGCGCTTAGCCAACAACTTGGCCAAGTGATTCACTGCATCGAAGTAGTAGCTCAAATTCGAGGAACCATCGCGATTAGGCGGGGTTGGCAAACACAAGAAAAAGGCATCGACACCTTCGATTACCGGCTCAAGATCATCAATGAAATGCAGGGAACGGTCGATATTTTCTTGGATAATACTGGCCAAGCCTGGCTCATTGACATATTTTTCAATTTCTTCACGCTTGGCGGTTTTGTAGGCCGCAATCCGCTTCGTATCGATATCATAGGCATAGACTTCATGACCATATTCTGAGCAGACCGCAGCGTGAGGCAATCCCACAAAGCCTGTTCCTGCAACGACGATCTTCATGCAAGCTCCTTCAGTAGGCCACTTCGACGGTGGAAGCAAGCGCAACCATTGAATAACAAACGGCACCGTCCCATCTTTAACTAGCGAACAATGACCAACATCCTCATTGATGGTAGCGTGCCCTCAGCGCACCTGACAACCACAGTTATCAGCCATGAATCTATGCATCATAGCCAACATGCAGCATTTGTGCAACAGGACTATTCGACCATTCCAGCCTGACGCTGAAGGCGTAGCGCCAAGCGTTCACGCAAGTCACTCAAGCGTTGTTGATAGATCGGCTCGGTGATGACATCAGTCCACATAATTAGGGCATCTTCGCCGTTGTCGGTGTAGTAGCGAACCCGCGTGCCGCTTGGCTCAAAACCATATTTCAAATATAGTCGTTGCGCCGATTCATTCGAGATCCGCACTTCCAAGGTTAGGCGGGTTGCGCCCATATCCATGCCTTGATCGATTAAGCCATTCAGCAACAACTCGCCAAGGCCTTGGCCGCGCTGCGAGGGCGTTACGGCAATCGTAGTGATATGGCCTTCGTCAATCATCAACCATAAGCCAGCATAACCGACCAACGGATATGGGCTGACAGGCTGCGGCTTGGTAAAAACCGAGGGCAGCAAGGTCTGGAGCAACGAGCGGCGCGGCACATATGGCATAATCGGCTCATCGGGCGGCAGCGTTGGGCTTGAACGGGCCACAATATAACGGCTGGTCGCGGGCGAGCTTAATTCGCGGCGATAGGTATTGGCCGACCATGGCGCAGAAAAACTTTGGCGCTCAATTTCTTGGACACGTGGAATATCATCCTCGTGCATAGCCTTTAGGAAGTAGTACATTGCCGCCTTCTATGTGATGAATGCTTATTTGATCGGTTTAACTGATGCTGGATCGAGAATTAATTGCGAGCCATGACGGCCTTCCAAACCAAATTGACCGCCAGTTTGGAAGGTGCCAGTTACTTCAACCAAGCCCCAAACAAAGCCATTGCCTGGCCCGACATTCAGTTGGCTCGAAAGATCAGGCGGAAACCCTTCCATTGAAATTGGCGTGCCCATCGGCTGCGGATTAACCCCGCTGGCAATGTCTGTCCCAAGCGGTTTTTCGGTTTGCACGCCAGTTACCAGCAAACCAGAGCTCGCTTGCGTCCAATAATACATGCCGCGCGTGGTCACGGTTTGGCCGTTATAGGCCGATGGATTTTTCTCAAGCTCAGCGATCGCAACCTGATTGGGCTGCGCTTCAGTTGGCGCTAGGTATTCAACCCGCTCAACTTGCTCAATCGCTTCAGCAGATTGCACCACCAAGCGGCTGGTATAGCTACCATCTGGGCCAAATGCGCCAATTTCAAATTTGCCCTTGACCCGCACAGCACCATAGATGCTATCAATTGGGCGATGCAAATTAGCGCTGGCCTCAGCGGGAAACTCATCAAGCCAAACGATGCTATCGACTGGCTGCGCATCGGTGCCATCATTGCGGGTCGAGACAGCTTTCGCCAAGACCGACAAACCAGGATTGCCAGGCTTCCACAGGTAGACCCCTTCGACCGTAACTTCTTGACCGTTATAATTCGCAGGATTGCCAGTAATATCGTAAATTGTCAGGCTACCACAACCTGCGAGCAATCCTAAGAGCAATAAACAACAACTTCGCCAGATGCTAGAGCGCATCGCAACCTCCAACTATGATCATGGTTCGGCGAGCGATTATAGCAGATCGTCTGGGTCGTTGCCATAATTCCAGCAAAATTAGCTCATTATGCTACAATAGAATTATGGCTTTTCCAGCCTTTTCATGATTTATTGTCCCCTCACTCCAGTAGTGGGGTATTGCATACGCTGGGTACTCAACAGGAGAGTGGTTGCGATGTGTACCCTTCACCTTTCAGCATGCGCTCAAAATATTGCCTGTTTGGAGGTATCCAGCAAGGAATATCTGTGTTTTTGACTATGACTACACCACATACAATTGCAATTGATGGCCCGGCAGCGTCGGGGAAAAGTACGCTCGGCAAGTTGTTAGCAGACCATTTTGGCTATATCTATTTTGATACAGGGGTGCTTTATCGGGCATTGACCTATGTCGCTCTGGAACAAGCCTTTGATCTCGCTGATGCCGCCGCTCTCGCCAAACTCGCCCAAACGACCAGTTTTGAAGTGCTCGCACCAAGTGTCGCCGATGGCCGCCAATACACGGTCATGGCCAATGGTCACGATATTACCTGGCCATTGCGCGCCGCCAATGTCGAACGCAACGTCTCACAAGTCGCAGCCCATCCGGCTGTACGCGAGGCCTTACGCGATATTCAACGCCAAATTGGCAAAGCTGGCCATGTGGTTATGGCTGGTCGCGATATTGGAGCCGTGATTCTGCCCGATGCTCAATTGAAAATTTATCTTGATGCCTCGGTTGAAGAACGCGCCCAACGCCGCGCCCAAGAACTCAACGCCCGTGGTCGCCCAATCAGCTATAGCGAAGTGCTGGCCGACCTGAGTCGGCGCGATGCAATCGATTCCGCCAACACCTTTTTAGCCGCCGATGCGATCACCATTCCCACCGATGGCCGCTCGCCAGAAGATGTGTTTCAAGCAATCGTCAATTTAATGGGCGTTGAAGCTCAGGCTTAACCGCCAAATCAACGGCGTGGAGTTGAATCCACGCCGTTTTTGTTTAACGAGTGTTACCCTAGCTCGCAACAAAACCGCTGATTGCCGCTTGACGATAGGCTTATAAACAAAATACTATAGCACTAGGCTTAGCTGCAAGCCTGATCTGAGATGATAATGATTGTCCAGAGCAGCCAAAACATTTCAGCGCTGGCGCGGCAAGCTCGGTTTGCAATCACATGAGCAATTCCGACCCAGCCATAGTGGCTATGTCAAACGCCATGGCTATTTCATGGCCAATGCCGAGATGTTTGATCGCGGCACGAATGTCAGCCAACTCAGCTATGAATAGGATGGGATGCTATGCCAACCACCGTGCCTCATATCAGCTTTAATATCAATCTCCAATCTGATGAACGGGTCAAGCTGATCGCCTATCGCCATTGGCTGGTGTTGGCGCGCAACTTGGCAATTTGGTTCACATTTTGGTTTATTTGTACGCTTATTTTCTTGTGGCGAATCTCAATCGTTGGCATTGATACCCTGAATACTGTGCTCTTTGGCGCTGGCACAATCTTTTTCGCGGCCATGATTTATAGCTATTTCGATTGGCGCAACGATGCTTTGGTGGTTACCAATCAGCGGGTGATTTCGTATAATTCGCGCTTTTTAATTAGCGTACAGCGCAATGAATTGTATGTGCGTGAAATTGAAGATGTAAAAACCGTGACTGAATCGGTATTTTCGCGCTATTTTGATTTCGGCGAAATTGAGGTGCAAACCGCCAGTCGTTTGCGCAACATTGCCTTCATCGGAATCGTCAATCCTACATTGGTGCGCGATACGATTCTTGAATTTGTCGCGCCGGTCAAGGAAGAAGAGCAAGTCGGGCGGGTTGAGCAAATTGTCAGAGCCAAAGTGCTAAAACAAGGTGTCATGCCAAGCTTGCCACCATTGAGCGATTTTATTCCACCAGAACAAACTGGCCGTACATTTTTGGGCATTATTCCACCAAGTCCCGAAGTGCGCGGCAATTCGATTATCTGGCGCAAACATTGGCTCTTTTTATTTGTTGAAGCCGCTAATCCAATTTTGCTGTTTTTGATTATGAATCTGTCGTGGTCGCTGCTAATCGGCAACGATTTTATTCGCTCTGGTGGTTCGTTAGCAATTCTGGCGCTGCTCGATCTGTTTTGCATCGGCTGGCTAATTTACGAGGTCATCGATTGGCGTAACGATGAATATATTGTTACGCCGATTAATATTATCGATATCGAGCGCAAGCCCTTGGGTCGCGAAACCAAACGCGAAACAACCTGGGACAAGATTCAGAATGTTTCGCTGAATCAAGAAAATTTATGGGCACGGATTTTGAAGTACGGCGATGTCGAGCTATTTACCGCCGGCCAAAACGAAAATTTCACCTTTCGCGGCGTAGCAGCGCCCGATAGCGTGCTCGCGGTCATCTCCGATTATCGCGACCAATTTGAGCAACGCGCCCGCGATCGCGATTTCGATAGCACCTTAATGTTGTTGCAGCATTATCACAAACTCCAACGCGAGGAACTGCAAGTGTTGTTTGATGATCATCGAACCCACATCGAAGCCAAATTAATACCACCTGAACAGTTGGAAACTGGGATCTAATTACAATTCATTTGGGAGTCAGAATCTGTTGTGCGAAGGAGTTTTCATGGCGCAGTCAGCCCCATGGCGTGGGTGGTTTTGGCTTGGTTTAGGCCTATTGTGCCTACTTTGGCCAAGCTCAAGCTATGCCCAAAATGCCAATCCCATCACCATTACGATCGATCAAGTAGGCTTTGATGCCCAAGGCCATGTGCTCAATGGTGGTTGGTATCCTGTTATTTCAACCATCGAAAATAGTGGAGCCGACATTCAAGTTCAAGTTGTAATTGAAACCGGCTTTGGCCAAGGCAGATTTAATCCAACAGGTCGATTTGCCTGGTGGCGCGCGCAAACAAGTGCGTTTGTTGCTGCGGGCTAATCTCAACCAAACCGTCGTCCAAATTAAGGTGATTGATCTGCAAGGCAAGCAACTGGCACTCAATCGCAGCAATGTGCGGGTTCACGATAGCCAAGAGATTTTGGTTGGAGTGTTTGGTGGGCCAGCCTCAAGTTTGGCTGGAGCATCCGTACCAGGCCGTGATACCACAATCATGCCGCTTGATCCGGCCCAATTGCCAAGCACCGATGCCGAGTTGTTTAATTTTGCCGCAATTGTCTTGCAAGATGTTCAACCAACTGCCGAACAAGCTGCGGCCTTAGAACGCTGGGTTGCAA
The DNA here is from genome assembly GCA_963767035.1 of uncultured Chloroflexia bacterium. GTDB lineage: Bacteria > Chloroflexota > Chloroflexia > Chloroflexales > Herpetosiphonaceae > Herpetosiphon. The sequence goes on from CAVYBW010000001.1 coordinate 2,025,317, forward strand.
CTGGTGGCACCTTGATTGTTAGCGGTGGCCCCAACACTGCCGAATTGCCCAAAGCATTAGCATCAATCTTGCCAGCCAGCATGAGCCGCAGCAATGCTTCAGCGGTTTTGAACAGCCTCAATAAGCAGAGTGTACCGCAATTTGCCCAAGTCGAGCTCAAAGTTAATCAGCTTGAACCAACTGCCGCTGCAACGATTTTAGGGGTTGGCGCAAATAACGAGCCATTGCTGGCCAGTCGCAGCCTTGGCACAGGCCAAGTGCTCATCACAGCCTTTAATCCCAGCGATTTACCGGCTGAAGTTAACGATCGGCGGGTTTGGCCAGTTATTTTACAACCCCAACTCTACCGTGATTGGAATGTGGCGCTCAATCCATGGTCGATGCGGGTAGCTGGCAGCGATCAAAATTTGCCCTCGGTTTTAGTATTCATGACGATTTTGTTTGGCTACATTCTACTGATTGGCCCAATTAACTATCTTATTTTGCGCCGCTTGGATCGGCGTGAATGGGCTTGGTTTACGATTCCATTGGTGGTCGTTGGATTTGTGGGCATTATGTATTTGGCTGGTGGCGATTTACGCACTGGCAATATCAATGTCACCACGATTAACGTCATTGATAGCCAACTTGGAGCGCAGCAAGGCCGATTAACGGTTAATTATGGCTTCAATGCTGGGCGGCGGGGCGAATGGAACGGCAGTATCGATTCCAGCTTGATCGCTGGCAATCAACCAGTTCAAGGCTTTGGCGACGAAGGCGCAGGCACGATCGAGCAAACTAGCGATGGCAAAACACTTTTGCCCAACTGGCAAAGCAATATTGGCGACATGCAAACCCTCGCCGCAATTGGCGCAATTGATGTTCCCTATAACTTTGAAATCAAGCTAGCCAAGCCAAATTCGTGGGAAGGCGCAACGATCACCAACCGCAGCCAGCGCACAGTTGAATATGCTGTGGTGTATAACGGCGAGGAAAGCATTGTACTTCCAGTGCTCGCACCCGGTGCTTCAGTCACGATCGATAACAGTCTGAATCGCATGACCGGAGGCAGTCCCATCGCTCAATAATAATGAACAACTCAATCAAGCATTACAATTGATCTGGAGTGCCGGCAACGAGCGCACCAATTACAATGGCTTGCCCAAAAATTCGCTCTACACCGAGCCATATATCAGCGTGCTTGATACCGAATTTTTGCACGAAGTTACGGTCGATGGCCTGGCCGCTCCCCAAACGAGTAGCAATATCTATAATTTGTATGTTAATTTGGAGCAACGCTGATGGAATTGATCGTTGAAACTCACAACTTAACCCAGCGTTTTGGCACGCATGTGGCGCTCAATCAGGTCAATCTGAGCATTCCCAAAGGTGCTGTTTATGGTTTTATTGGGCCGAATGGCGCTGGTAAAACCACCACCATGCGTATTTTGACCACCTTGCTCCAACCAACCGCAGGCGAAGCGTTTGTCAGTGGCATTTCGGTGCGCCAAGATCCCGATGCTGTGCGCAAATTAATTGGTTTTATGCCCGATTATTTTGGGGTTTACGAAAGCATGCGGGTTTGGGAATACCTTGATTTCTTCGCCCACATCTATGGCATCAAACAGCCCCGCCGCAGCAGCTTGATTCACGAACTCTTGCAATTGGTTGATCTGACTGAGAAACACGATAGTTATGTGATGAATCTCAGCCGTGGGATGAAACAACGCTTGAGTTTAGCCCGCACCATGGCCCATGACCCAAGCTTGTTGATTCTCGATGAACCGGCAAGCGGGCTTGATCCCCGGGCACGAATTGAGCTACGTGAATTGCTGCGCGAATTAAGCCGCATGGGCAAAACGATTATGGTCAGCTCGCACATTTTGTCGGAGCTGGCCGAAATGTGTAGCCACATCGGCATTATTGAACGCGGCACGCTCTTGGCCAGCGGCCCCGTTGAAGAAATTATGCACAATTTACGACCTCACAAGCTGATTGAAATTCAAGTGGTTGAGCGGGCCATGGCAGCGCTACACATGCTCAAACAATTGCCAGCCATCAACGACGCTAACTTAATCAATGAGCTAGCCGATGATCAAGCAGGTGGCAAATTGTCGATCAACTTCAGCGGCACATCGGAAGAGAGCAGCACGATTTTGAGCAACCTGATCAATCAAGGTTTTCGGATCAATCACTTCGCCGAACGTCAATCCGACCTTGAAGAAGTCTTTTTGCATGTGACGCAGGGAGTAGTGGCATGAAGGCAATTTTGCAAAAGGAATTTCGCTCGTATCTACGGGGCAATCGCGCCTTTACCATGCTCAGCATCTACTTATTCATCTTAAGTGGCTTATGTGTGCTGATTTATGCTGGCACAAGTGAAAGTGGTTTTACCAATCGCAGCGAAATAGGGCTAACCCTTTATATCACCTCGACAGCCGTGGCCTTGTTTCAGCTCACCTTTTTTGCTCCATCGCTGAATGCTTCATCGTTGGGCAGCGAGCGTGACCGCCAAACAATTGATGTATTGATGGTCACACCAGTACGCCGCTACCAGATTATTTTGGGCAAGCTGATTGCCCCATGTTTGTTTTTGTTTCTGCTTAGTTTGGCGAGCTTGCCCATTGGCGCGATGGCCTTGCTAATTGGCGGCATCGAAGTTCGCGATTTGGCTATCGCCTTGGTGATTCAACTGGTCACGGTTTTGGGCTATGGCAGTATCGGCATTTGGGGCGCATCGTGGGCCAAAACCAGTCGTGGCGCAATGCTGGCAACCTTGGGTTTTGCCCTTGTGCTTGCCATTGGTTTGCCATTACTGGCGATCTTGGTGATAGCTGTGCTCTCGAATGACCAAGCGCTGTTTGATTCAATTATGGACAATGGTTTTATCCGTAACCTTGGTGTGGTTCTGTTATCGCTTAGTCCATTCTTTAGCCTAATTATGTGGATTCAGAGCATTAGCGAGGGCCAAGCGACGACCTGGACATTAGATCTGCAGGGTGGTTTAGGTGGCGGCGTAATTTTGCAGCCATGGTCGATTTCAGTGCTGATTTGGCTTGTGCTTATTCCGCTGCTAATTTGGCGCAGCTCCAAGCAACTACAAAAATCGGTGGCTCGCTCAAGCGGAGGCTAGCAATCTTTGTCCATGGCGAATGAATGCTCCCCTAGCCCGCGCCATGGGCGAGGGGAGTTAACGTTATAATTTCTACCCAATTTATCCACACAATCAAAGGTTATGGTTGAGCGATTCCCCCTCGCCTCGCGTTACGGGAGAGAAGGTTAGGGGGTGAGGGGATCTAAACGTGTACTATTGCCGATAGCGCTGCTTTCGCGGTACAATTCAGCCACGCACTTAATCTAAGGAGGCTTGTATCGCTACGCTTGTCATCATCGAAGACCAACCAGATACCCTGCTAATTATCCGCAGCACCTTGCACCAACAAGGCCATCACTTACACTTTTTCTCTAATGGCCGAATGGCTACTGCCGATACGGTGCAAGCCTTGCAACCAGCCCTGATTTTGCTTGATGTGCAGTTGCCTGATCAATCGGGCTTCGATTTGGTTAGCTCATTGCAACCAATCGCACCCTGCATTGCCTTGACAGGATTTAGCGATATGAGCATCGTTGAACAGGCTAAGGCTTTGGGCTTTTTTGGGTTTCTCGGCAAGCCAATCCGTCCAGCCTACTTTCCGCAACAAATTAGCCGTTTGCTGGCTGGCGAAGCAGTTTGGGAGCAAACCTGGACTGGCGATGTGCCAATGCCAATTTTCAGCTAAATAGCAACAGAATTTGCTGCAACTCAGCCCGTTGTTGTTCACTCACCATACTCATGGCTGAACGCAACCATAACGTACCTTCGGGGCTTTCGTAATGCAGCCAAAACTTCCATAAACCACCAACCAACTCAAGCAATTGATCAGGCGCATAGATCGAAGCCCACTGTAAACAGCCACGAATTGTGGTATAGCTCGCGCGCAGCAATGATAGATCGCTCATCGGCGTGAGCAATTCGCCATCATCTTTGGCCTGGGCAATCGTTTGTTCCCAACGTTGTAACACCTGCTTGATTTCGTTGGCCCAATAGTGGCTAAATTCAAGCATCAACTGATGATACACATCGCGTTCGAGCGCAACTTGGCGCGCATACAAGCGAATCACCAAGGGCATACTAAACCGCGTTTCGCCACGGCTATCGACGCTGCCTTCTAAGCACGAAGCATCAACCAAACTGCTGGCAACCCGCCAATTGACCTTAAACGCCTGTGTGGCTTGAGCTAGGCTAAAATGGTGCTCAAACAACGCCAAGCGTAAACACGCCGCCTGCCCAGCATCACTCAACAACGAAAAGCTATATTCGACCATTTGCCGCAGGGTACGATGCGATGCTGAACCATTGGCTAACGATTCAATTTCCAACATCTCGACGTTGGTCATGGCCAAAATATCGTTGAGCGAAACCAACAATAACTGCGAGGCAGCAATTTCAATCGCCAACGGATGGCCCGCCAAGCGCTGGACAATTTGCTCAGTTTGGCGCCGCTCAACTTGGCGGTTCAAATCGCGAGCACGTTGCTCAAAAAGCTGAATACCTTCTTCGAGGCTCAAGGCTGGCACCGGAAACCGCCGCTCGCCATTGATACTGAGGGCAATTTGGGTGGTCGTGATAATCGAAACATTGCCAAAATTCAACAGCGGTAATAACATCTCGGCAATTGAACGAATATGTTCGCAATTATCAATAATTAATACTGTGCGCCGATTGGATTGTTGAATATAGCTCGCAAAATCGGTTTTGGGGTCGCCTAGCCAGCGGTTGAGCAAGGCATGCCAGCTATCGTGGACAGTATATTCATTGCGTAAATCAATAAATACAACTTCTTGGGCAAAGCCAGCATTGGCAATATAACTCGCTAAGGCAATTGCCAGCCGAGTTTTGCCAATGCCACCGATGCCATGCAAGGTTACCAGTCGATAATCGCGGCAAAGCTCAAGCAACTCTTGCAGCACTGCTTGGCGGCCAACCAATGGTGTTAGCGGAATCGGCAGGCCGATAACTGTCGTCGGGCGCAGGCTGGGCAGATGATCCAATAAATGGCGCAATTGCTCGTAGAAACGACCACGTTTGGCATAGTAGGTGCTATCGGCCATATTAAGATTTGCAGCTTTTTGGCTTTCTGTGGTATAACGATTGACCTGCTGTTCAAAGAAGGCAAGAGCATCAACATCGTGGCTCATGCCATCGCGCAAAGTTTGCACAACCACCTGACGACCACCATGATTATCAACCCACTGCTGCAACGATTGCGATAACATCTCGCCGCGGAGTAATTGGCGCAGCATTTTATTTGGCCAAGGATGTGGCATGGAACAGCCCTCTGGTCTAACCTACGACCCACCAGCCAGCCAACTGCTCTCCTTGCAGCAGGCGGCGGCCTATACCCGTGAATATTACCCTGCTCAGTCGCTAACCGAAGGCAGTTTGCGCGTTTACCTTTAATAAAGGTAAAATCCGTGGCATCAAACTTGATCGCTATTGGTATACAACTGCTGCTGAGCTTGACCGCTATCTTTCTCAACCACCATCATCAGCTACTCAACCCCAACCCCAAGTTACGGATTCGTAATTTCTCCAAGGTTCTCTGCCTAAACTCTAGATACAATTGAGAGACAAGTTGTACTTGCTGGCTACGATTGTATGTTATCGTAGTGGTATCGACCGCGAATTCAAACAATAACTTAATAACCAAACCGAACCAGTGCGAATTAGGCAGTGCTTAGCATCATTATAGCCGACTATCGCTTTTCAACGAACAGCGTTTGCTAGGCAAGCCAGCCTGATTCAAGGTCGCCACACTCAATCGGTCACCACTAGGAGGTTCATGGTCGCCAGCCGTGCGCTCTGTAGCTGTAGAGGGCTACATTGCCGCCCATTGCAAACCCACAGTGGCCGCTGTAACAATGTTACATCAGCTACCATCAGTCTATCATTAACGCTTGTGGGAGAGAAGCACAATGGAGTAGGTTGGAAGAATGCCAATAGTCCGCTTGTGGGAGCTTAGATATTTCGTTGAGGAAGAATAAACAGGCACAGGCAGCCGTGAGAAGCAGCCTGTGCCTGTTGTAATTTAGCGGCCAAGTAGCCGCTGTACCCGTTGCTCAAACGCCGCTTCGCTCATTGCCCCAATCCACCGATCAACCTCTTGGCCATGCTGAAACACCACCATCGTCGGCAAGCCGCGCACGCCCAAACGGCTGGCATATTGCACATCTTCATCGGTATTAATTTTGGCCACCACAAGCTCTCCAGCATAACGTTGGGCCAGTTTAGCCAAAATCGGCGCAATCGCACGGCAATGCACACACCACGGTGCCCAAAAATCCACAATCACTGGCGCTGCTGATTGCAAAACTTGGGCTTCAAAGCTGGCATCACTAATATGTACCGGCTGATCGATCACCATTTGCATGGGTTGTTCCTCCACTTGACAGCTATTGCATGATTACCCTAGCTCACTGAGAGTCTACAAGTTCAAGTTAACTGGAAGTCAAGCAGCAATTTGCAGAGGTCGGCACATGCAACAACTCAGCATCAGTATGGTCGCCAAACAGGCTGGCATCAAGCCCTCAACGATTCGTTATTACGAGGAAATTAAGTTATTACCAGTTGCTGCACGGCAGAATGGTCGGCGCTATTATGATCAACAGATTTTCGAGCGCCTAGCCTTTATTCGCACAACCCAACGCCTCGGCTTTAGCCTGAATGAGATTCAATTGCTGTTTCAGCATGAACAGCAGCAGGCACCACTCGCAGGGTTATGGCGACAACTCGCCAAGCAAAAGTTGGCCGATCTTAGCCAATTGCTCGAGCAAGCCAGCCATGTGCAGCAGTTATTGCAGCGTGGGCTACGTTGCCGCTGCGCCACCCTTGAAACCTGTGTGCACTGTGTGTTACAACATTGCCAAGCGTAAGTTATTGAAACCTTTTGATACTATGTCTACGTATAAGGCCATAATGAATCGATCAAACCTAGGAGGATGTGCATGTTCCGTAAATTGCTCGCCAGTGTTGGTATTGGCAATGCTCGTATCGAAACCCATCTCCACAACAATACAACTGCGCCTGGTGGCACAATTGCCGGTGAAGTGCATATTATCGGCGGCGATGTCGAACAAGATATTGAGGCGCTGTATGTATTTTTGGTCGCGCGCTATACCCGCGAGTACGATGATAACAAAATGACCCAAGATCATACGATTGGGCAATATCCACTGACCCAGCGCTTTATGCTGCAACCACGCGCGCAACAACGCATTCCATTTAGCATCACCTTGCCACTTGATACGCCGTTGACCATGGGCCATCAACCGGTCTTCATTCGCACTGGTTTATCGATCAGCGGCGGGGTTGATGCCAGCGATGTTGATCAGTTGAATATTCAACCGCATCCAGCGCAAGCAACGATTATTCAGGCCATCCAACAAATCGGCTTCCAACTTTATACCGTCCATAATGAATACAATGCACGCTGGCGCGGCCCATATCCATTTGTGCAGGAGCTTGAGTTTAAGCCCTATGGCCATCAAAGTTTCCAGATCGAAGAACTAGAGGTTGTGCTCGATCTGCAAGATTACGGGGTCGACGTCTATTTGGAAATCGACAAGCGTTTGCATGGCTTTGCCAAGCTGTTTGCCGATTTTGATCTCAACGAGCGTTATGCCAAGTTGACCTTTACCCACGCCGATATTCAGCGGCCTGATTTGGCCCATATCATCAGCCAAACAATTCAGTCGCGCCTTCGGCATTAGTTAATTTCCCTCACCCCCAGCTGCCTGATTACAAGGGTCGGTTGGAACAAAGGCGGGTTGGATATGCATGCGTTTTGCGTTCCCTCACCCCCTAGCCCCCTCTCCCGCCCGCGAGGCGAGGGGGAACCGTGGTTGCTCCGCGAAATCAGACGAGAACCATGCGTTTAATTCTCCTCGCCCGCATCACGGGCGAGGGGATCTTCCGACCGAATTAAGCATTTATTCTGAAATTCAATTACTCAGTTGGCTTGGCTTCGCTCTTGGCTTTGGCTGCTTCGCGGGCTTCAATCGATTCTTGCCACATGTCGCAGGTGGTTTTGAGGCCTGAGCTCAGAATCATTTTAGCGGCAATCGTCGCACCAACTGAAGCAATAATTGGCAAATTAAAGGGCAACAGGCCAATCAATAATGGTGCTAAGGCCGTGGCAATCGTATCAGCGCCAGCATTGCCACTATCGCCACCAACGACCGCCGCTGCCGTGCCACCCTTCGATGCGGGCAATTGGGCCAAAATTTGGCTGCGCTCAGCGCTTTCGCTTGAACACAACAATTTGTAAAGTTTTGGCTCGATTTCGGCCCACCAACGTGCGCCAAAGGCCCGCAAATTCTCGCCCAAGCCCATTTCAATCCCAACTGGCTCGGCAAACGCACCTTCGGCTTGAGCCACTTCTAAGGCTGTAGCATCGGCTGCTTCAGCTTGTTTAACCTGAATTCCAAGTTTGCGGAATAAATCATCTTCCGAAAGCTCTACCAAGGAACGAACTTGGCTTTCTAACACGGCTTGTTGATTGGTTGAATCGCTCACAACAACTCCTTAACATACATATTTGGCTGGTGATAAAGGTTAGCACATCGGCCCAACATCACACTGCTAAACATGGGCATCGGCATCGCCATAATAGGTGTAGGCCAAGCCCAATGGGTTCCGTTCTTCTTCGATAAAGTGGCGACGTAGCGCTGGTAAGATATCGCCCATGGCCTCGCCTTGGCCCAAACGTTCGATTAGTTTTTGGCCAAAAGCCGCCGCAAATGGCGCGAGCATTGGGCATTCGGTGCCTAAAATGCCGCGCGCCCCCAGTTGGCTAAAAAATGGAATAAAGCCGCTGCTCAAGGTTGGGAGCACTTGGGCCGATTCGCACATACTTAAAATCACCAAGGGCTTGCGTTCGAGTTTTAGCTCCCATTGGCTTAGCAAGCGCAATGGCAATAGGCTTTGATTCCATTTTAGCCAGCTATCGCTAATGTTTGGGTCGCTTGGTTGATATTCTGTTTGGCTCAGGCTCAGCAGGTCACTGTATTTACTGCGCACATCTTCATCCAAACGCGCCATCTGATCGCGAAACTTGGCCAGCCAATCTGAGCTATCGTCAGGCGTTTTGGCGGTATGGCCATGACAATACATATAGACAATATCGCTCTTGGTTAATAAGCCACCAAGGCTTTTTTTGTCGCCAGCCTCGCGCAGATCGAGCGCAACATTGCCGCGAGTATCGCTCCACGCTTGCAAGTCAGCCCGATGCTGTTTAGTTACGTCAACCACTGTATCAGCGATTGGCACACGAAAATTATAGGTTCCGCCGCTAATCTGTAATTGGGGCTGCGCGCTTGGCACGTGTTGGGCATTTTGGGCTAGTTGCGCGGTCATAATCTCCAAACGATAACGACAGCCCCAAAATTTCGTCGCATCAACGCTATTTGGATCATTAACTGGCTCGGGGTAGAGCAAGCCCCACGGCACACCGCTGGGCATCCCTTGGTGGATAATTTGTAAAGCAGGCAAGCTTTGATCGGCACTAATCGTTTCGAGCCAAGCGCGCAGCGCTGCCAACGATGCGGCTTGCTCGGCGGTAGCGCCACTTGGCGCAAACAATGCTGCATACAACCGATTACCGACCACCGCCAGTTGATAAAGGCTTTCGCGGCGTTCGGCCAACTTGCCACGGCTGCCTTGGCGATACGATGGTTGCCAAGTAATATCATAAAGCGTATTGCGTGCTTGCATAATTTCGTTGCTCAGACTGGCTGCATTAATTGGCAGCAGCAGATTTAAGCCTCGTGGTTCGCGTCGTGTACTCGTCCCTTGATCGGGCCAAGCCACGCTCATACGATAAAACTCACCATCGCCAGTTAAGGTACAGCTAATTTTCCTCGGGCGCAGCGCTGCTAAATCAGCAAAACCTGCGGTGCGCGAGTAGCTAACGCGAGCCAGCAATGGCGCAGCCAAATCGCGCTCAACTGGAGTAATTTGGAAATGCAATTCAACGGTTTGCAGCAATGTCCAGTTGTAGTAAATATTAATCCAAAGCGGAACATCATCGATCGCCTGTTTGGCGGTCAGGCTAAATTGCAAGATTTGGCTATCGCCCTTGGGTGGCAAGCTCAAGCGCTGCATCGGTGCATCAAACACTAAATAATCGCCCTTACTGGCCACGCTGATAAATAAAGGCAAATCTTCGCTCGTATCAGGCGTAGGCAAGGCTTCAGCATCGGCTAAACGCGAATCGCTGCGCCGCTCGCCAATATTAATCTGCAACTGGTAACGGCTTGCCACTGCTAAACTTACGGTTGGTGGCACAAGTTCAGGCGGCTCATCGGCATAGTAGAGCGCCGCATTAACCACCCGTAACTGAATTGGCTCTGGATCGATGCCTGCATTCGCGTCGCGATAGTCGTCAATATATTTAGCGGTTCCGGCTTCGCTCTGCCAATGCGCTGTACGATCAGGAAAAATGCGGATGATCGTAACGGTCAGGCCAGCCAATGCCCCAACCACCGAAACATTGCTTTGCTTCAGATCGCTTAATGCAATCAGCGTGGCCGTATCGCCCTCTTTGGGGTTGGGCGTAGGCGTGATCACCAACCAATCGATTTGACGTTGATTGGCGATCATCAAAGCGGTTGCCAACGGCATCCCCGCAGGCAAAATTAACGCAAGCGCAGAAGGAGCCACCATCGAAGTACCCTCCTAGCAGTACCAAGTGATAGCTCCATTGTACGTAGCGGCTTCATGGCTTGTCAACAGGCTAAATCCATAAAAACCCATAGACCATTTGATATACGGCAGGCGTTAGCAAGACCTCAACTAAGCCTGCTAGCAAAAGACCAGGCACAATCAGCAAAACAAATACCTTCAAATACATGCCCCAAGCCCAGAGCAAATGCCGCCCAGCGCTATAGGTTGGTGGCACAAAGGCCAACGATGCGCCCATACGCAAGGCCAACGCCGCCGCCAAGATGCCGAGCGGAATTTCAATCAAGCCATGGGGTAACTCATAGCCCACGAGATAATTCAAGCCTGCGCCCAGCCCGCCGCTGGCAGCAAGCGTACTTGCCCGAAAACTAATGCTCATGAGGCTGATAACTGGCAGCATCAAGCCAAAAAAGCCAAGGCTGATGGCTGAAAACATGCCAGCAAAGAAGATGGAAAAACTGTTGCCAGTAACCGTAGCACTCAACGCTGGACTCGCCAGCCGACCCTGGTTCGTATCCAAACGGGTCATGATATTGGCCAACGATTGTTCGCGCTGGCTCACTGGCGTAAATTGGCTGCCAAAAATGATTGCGGCAACACAGCAAATTAGTACTACAGCCAAGGCCAGCCGGGTTTCGCGCCAAACCACCAGCAACTCCTGGCGATAGAAGCGTTTGAGCCAAGCACCAAATTTGCGTTGTGGGCCATGCGCAGTTTCAACATAAAATAGTGCTAAATGCTTATCAGGATTGGTGCCTGCTGGGCGAATTTCGCTAACAAAGGCGTTCAAGGCGCGATTAATTTGGCCAAAATTGAGTGCCAAATGCTCACGCGAAAGAATCGATTCACGCTTGAAACTACCAATACCGGTGCGCATCAGCACAATCGTCAGAATCAACATCACGGCCATAATTGCATTCAGCACATCAAAGCGTTGGCCAATAATCAGCACTGCTTCAAGCTGCACCATAATGGCAACTGGCACCAAAATAAAGCTTGCCAATAAGTTGGCCAAGCGCACAGTGTTGGTATGCGATGAAATTACCACCGCTGCCGAAACCATTGCTAAGGCCTGGGCAATGCTCAGCAGCACCATTTGGCTAAAAATACTGAGCGTAATCCGGTCAAGCAGGGCGGTTGGGGCAAACAAACTAAGCCCAACCCCAAACAGCAACATCGCGATCAAGCTGGCACCGACTGGTGGCACAATTGCCGCCAACAACTTGCCACGATACAACTGATCATCGCTAATTGGCATTGAAAACAGCGACTCCAAGGAGCCACGTTCGCGCTCACCAACAAACACTTCTAGCGCGACAATCAGCGAGAACGATGCTGGCAGAAAGCCCACCAACAACACAATAAAGGGCATTAAATTAACTACCCCATCGGGAGTGTCAACATTGGAGAAGGCATAGATCGAGCCAAACAAGGCGCCAATGGGGACCAAAAAGGTCAGTAACCCAATCGGAATCAAAATCCGCCAATCACTGAGCGTATCGGTTGCTTCGCGCCGCAGAATCGTCATCACCGGCCCGTAAGTGGTCGTCGATTGGCTCAACTGTTGGCTTGAAGTGCGCTTGCCAATCGTTTCGTGTTCACGCGAGAGCAATTCTTCACGATTAAAGCTATACATGCCCCAACCAACCATGACCAAGCCAACCACCAGCAGCAAGCCATTAATCAAGACAATTGGCATAAACATGCCATTGATGATGATCAGTGCTTCGATTTGGACCAAAATTGCCATTGGAATCAAAATGAAGCTTGCTAGTAGGTTGGCAGCACGAATGCTTGTGGTATGCGAAGAGACATAGACCGCCGCTGCAACCATCGTGAAGACTTTGATTAGCAAAATTGCGGTGACCCCAAGCAGCCAGCCGCTGGTCAAATATTCGCTCAGAAAGACCCGATTTTGAACATAGGCCACGCGCACAGGCCGCCCGAACTCAATCGCCAACGTATAAATGACCATCGCCACCGCTGATGAACCAACTGGTGGCAAAAGTGCAGCGAAGAATTTTGCCAGATACAAGCCGCGATCGCTCATCGGCATGGCGAGTAACGATTCGAGGGTTGAGCGTTCACGTTCGCCCACAAACGATTCCAAGGGGCCAATCAACGAAAGTGAGGCCGGCAAGAAACCAGCAATCAACAGGCCAAGCGGCACCAAACTGCGGTTAATAAATTCATCATCAAGAAAACTAACCGCCTGCGCCACCCCCGAGCGTAAAATCAACGGCAACAACACCGAAAGAATACACAGCGGAATCAGCGTGCGCCAATCGCTCAGGGTATCGCGTAAATCGCGCCGCGTAATCGTCAAGGCTTGATTGCTCATACTGCTACCTCGGCTACCGCAGCAGGGTTTGGCTGCTCAAGTGGGTTGCGCACCCGTTCGTCGTGCGTTTGGCCAACAATCCTCAGATAGACATCTTCCAACGAGCGCTGAACTTCATTGATTGAGAGTAACGGCCAGCCCCAACCACTAATCCGTTGAATCAAGGCTGGGTTGAGGGTGTGTGGCTCGGTCGTGCGATAGCGCAACCAACTATCGCCAACTGCCTCGATCGTCAGCAAATCGGCTAAGCGGGCCTCTAGCTCAGGTTGTGGTTGGGCTAAGCGCAATTCCCAAATTGGGTCGCCCATCAATTGCTGGCTCAGTTGGGCAATCGAGCCTTGCACCGCAATCCCGCCATCGTGAACCACCGCAATCCGATCAGCCAAGGCCTCGGCCTCGTTCAAATTATGGGTACACAGAATGATCGAGCGCTGAGCCGAGCGCAAGCCAGCAATCGCGTCGCGCACGGTGCGGGCTGAGTGCGGGTCCATGGCAGTGGTCGGCTCGTCGAGATACAAAATATTGGGATCGTGGATCATTGCCCGAATCAAGGCTAATTTTTGTTTCATGCCCTTAGAATAGCCATCGATGCGTTTTTCGCGGGCTTCCCATAGGCCAAATTGTTGTAGCAACTCGACTGCACGCTTGCCACAATCACGATCATTCATGCCTTGCAAACGCCCAAAAAACAATAAATAATCAAGCGATTTCATGCGATGGTAGAGGCCTGGAAATTCGGTCAGCAACCCGACGGCATGGCGCACCTCGCGGGCATGGGTTTCAACATTAAAGCCGCCGACAATTGCTCGCCCGCTGGTTGGCTTAAGAATTGCCGCCAACATACGGATGCTGGTGGTTTTGCCAGCGCCATTGGGGCCAAGCAATGCTAAAACTTCACCAGGCTTAACTTCAAGCGAAACGCCCTTAACAGCGTGAAAATCTCCAAATTGTTTGCGTAAATCTTCAGCAATGATCATTGCAGAACTCCTATCCAAACCGCCACCATCATGAAAAAAGGGCGTACCAATACCAGACCGCAAAAACGCTTGCTTGTCAAGCCTACGATAGTCCAATTGTGTTGCTAGTGCTGTCTAGGTTCAAGCCAGCGCTGCATCTGCCAGCCAACCAAACCGCTTGCCACGATAAAACTGAGAATCGGCATCTCAAAAAGCAATTGAAGCCGCAAGTCATCCAATTTCACAATATAGGTGTTGATGAGCCAGCCAAACCCAACGACCGCAACCAGTGCCCCAAGCATATAATGCAGCACAAACCACAAGCCTTGGTAGCATTGCGGGCGTTTTTTTCGCAGCACAAGGCTCGTAAAGGTGCTAATCCAAAATCCCAAAAACAGTGCCCATCAATAGTCCTGTCGAGAAATACGTATCATACAGGCCACTCCCCATGCCCTGCCAAAACCCACGCTTCGGCAACTGATGGTTAAACCACAGACTACGCCAGATCCAGCCAAGCAGATTTTTCAAGGCCAAGCCAACCAGATTGGTTGCAATCGCCATCATGATCAGCTGAAACCAACTGCGCCAAAACCATGCTTGCCAGCGGACTGGCTGAGTAAACCCCATTGAGGGAACATGATAATCCATCGCAACCTCACTTTTGACTCAATCAATAATCGAATAGCAAGCTGGACTGAGGAGGCTAAACAGTTGATAGGGCATCATCCTTATTAAGCCGATGAATGTTGAACCAGCCGTACATATACCAGCCAACCAAGCTGCTTACCACAATAAAGCCAGCCATTGGCAAATAAAAAAGCCCAATTTGAATAGAAACTAGACCCTGCCAGAAATGCCAAGCTGAGGTTAGCAGCGAAAAAACCCAAGCCATGATTGCAGCCCAAGCTGCATAGTGCACACTAAACCAAAAGGCTGGATGCCGCTCAAACTGGCGTTGAAATAACCCAATTGTGCTAAAAACACTGACCCAAAAGCCCAAAACCACGCCAATCAATAAACCCAAGGCTGCAAAAACCACTAAACCACCGCCAACCGTCCATCCCATCGCAATGCTCGACACAATCAGCAACCTCCAACTACGCCAAAACCAGCGTTGCCAAGGTACGCCATGATCGGGCAATACAATCGGGATGAAATATTTCGGAGGAAACGGCGAATCATTGAGATCGTGCATCCAAAACCTCGCTTTTGCTTGAATCATTCAGCTCGCTTTACTATATACAACATTGGTTGCACGAAGTAGCAGATTTGATGCAAATTAACAGCAGTTCAGCCAAAAGTCGGGTAGTGCAAATCGCGCAGTTTATGCTAAAATCAGCATACTTATCGATTGATATTTATGCCTGCTGGAGCAGTGCTGCAATGGTGCAACACTGAAGCATCAACATTAAACGGGAGAATCCCTCATGACCATGGTCGAAGAACAGGTACCAACCCGCGAGGAAGTAAGCGCCGAGGACACTTGGGATATTAGTAGTCTGTATGCAGACCAAGCGGCTTGGGAGGCTGATGTTGAGCGGATTAGCAACGATTTGCTGCCAGCCTTGACCAGCCTGCAAGGTAGCTTAGCCAATGGTCCTGAGGCCTTATTGGCAGTCTTTCAAGCTCAAGAAGCGCTTGGCATGGTGCTCGAACAAATTTATGTTTACGCCAGCCTACGGGCCGACGAAGACACCGCCAACCAGCATCACCAAGCGCTGGAAGAACGGGCCACCGCACTATCGATTAAGGCCAGTGCCGCCACGTCGTGGATCGAGCCTGAGCTATTGGCACTTTCCGACGAGCAAATTTTAGGTTCGATTAGCGCCTTGCCAGCCCTCGAAATCTATCGCCGCGCCTTAGAAGAACAAATTCGGCTGCGCCAACACACCCGCTCGGGCGAAGTTGAGGAATTATTGGCTCAAAGTGGTGAGATTAGTCGTGGCGCACAAACGACCTTCAACATGTTTAGCGATGCCGACCTTAAATTCCCACCAATTGAAGACGAGCAAGGTAAGCCGGTTGAAGTGACGATGGGCCGCTATTCGGTGTTGCTGGAAAACCCCAATCAACGGATTCGCCGCGACACCTTTATGAGCATCCACAGCACCTATCGCCAGTTTCGGAATATGTTGGCGGCAAACTATGCCACCAATGTGCGCAGCAATATTTTCTATGCCAAGGCCCGTGGCTACGATTCAGCCTTGGATGCCAGCTTAAAACCCAAAGAAATTCCCATGAGCGTATATGACAATCTGATCAGCACGGTGCACGAGCACTTGCCCAAATTACACCGCTATGGATCGGTGCGCAAACGGATTTTGGGTGTCGATAGCCTGCACGCCTACGATTGGTTTGTGCCGTTGAATGGCGCTGCCCCCACCAAGATTGATTTCGAGCAAGGTGCTTCGTTAATTTTAAGCGCCTTGGAGCCACTTGGCGCTGAGTATAGCTCAAACCTTGGCCATGGGCTTGAATCACGCTGGGTTGACCGCTACGAAAACAAAAATAAACGCTCAGGGGCGTATTCATGGGGTTGTTATACCTCACAACCGTTCATCCTGATGAATTATAAAAATAACCTGAATAGCCTGTTTACCTTGGCACACGAGCTTGGCCACTCGATGCACTCGTTGATGACCCGCAAATATCAACCCTATACTTATGGCAGTTATACCTTGTTTGTGGCCGAAGTGGCTTCAACCTTAAACGAGGCCTTGCTGGCCGAATATATGCTCAAAACTAGCGAAGATCCAGCCTTGCGCTTGCAATTGGTCACCCAACAAATCGATGATATTCGCGGCACGTTATTGCGCCAAACCTTATTTGCTGAGTTCGAGCGCGAAACCCATCGCATGGCCGAACAAGGTGAAGCCCTGACCGCCGATAACCTCAGCAGTTTGTATCGCCGTTTGGTCGAGCAATACTATGGCCCTGAATTGGTCTTCGATGAAGAATTGGATATTGAATGGGCGCGGATTCCGCATTTCTATCGCTCGTTCTATGTTTATCAATATTCAACTGGCATTTCAGCGGCGCTCGCCTTGGCCGATAAGATTTTGACCGAAGGTGCTGGCGCTGCCGAAAATTATGTCAACTTCTTACGTGGTGGCAATTCCAAATCATCAATTGATCTGCTCAAAGGTGCAGGGGTCGATATGACCACGCCCGACCCAATTCATCGCGCCATGAATCGCTTTGGCGATTTGGTGACCAAACTCGATGAATTAACCGCTTAATCGCCTTCGATCCTCGCCCTTAGCTGTTAAGGGCGAGTTGTTTTGTTGTGTAAGGAGTTGATATGGCCGATCCACGGGTGGTCAAAATGGCCCATACCTTGGTCAATTATTCGATGAAGATCAAAGAGGGTGAATTTGTCGTCTTGCAAAGCGAGCCTGCTGCTGCGCCCTTAGTCAAAGAAATGTATCGCGAAATTTTGTTGGTCGGCGGCAATCCGGTTGTTTATACTGTGATGCCTGGCATCTCACGCATTTTGCTCAATCATGGCAACAATCAGCAACTCCAATGGATTTCGCCCTACGATCGTTTGGGCATCGAGACCGCCGACGTGCGGATTCGAATTGATGCCCAAAGCAACACCCGCGAACTCTCGCAGGTTGATCCTGAGCGTCAATCGGTGTTTCAAAAATCACGTAGCGAATTGATGGGCAAATTGATGTCGCGCACTCACGCTGGCGATTTCCGCTGGTGTGTGACGCTCTTCCCAACCGAGGGCTTGGCCCAAGATGCCAATATGAGCCTGCCTGATTTTGAAGATTTTGTCTATGGCGTGTGTTTCTTGAACGAAGCCGACCCAATTGCTAAGTGGCAAGAACTTCACGATCAACAAGCACATTTGATTAATTTCTTGGAAGGCAAGCGCGAAGTGCATATTGTTGGCGAAGGCACCGATATTCGCTTGGGGATTGCTGGACGCAGCTTTGTGAATTGCGCTGGCGATTCCAACTTCCCTGATGGCGAGTTCTTTACTGGCCCCGAAGAAAATAATGTTAATGGGATTGTGCGCTTCTCCTTCCCGGCGATCTATAATGGACGTGAAGTCGAAGATGTGCAATTGACCTTCGAAGATGGTAAAGTTGTTAAAGCAACTGCCAAGAGCGGCCAAGATTTCCTTGAGCAAATGTTGAACGTTGATGCTGGAGCACGGGTTTTGGGCGAATTTGCCTTTGGCACCAACCCCAACATCAAAAACTATACTCGCAACATTTTATTCGATGAGAAAATGGGTGGTACAATCCATATGGCACTCGGCGCTTCCTACCCTGAAACTGGCGGCTTAAACCAATCAGCTATCCACTGGGATATGGTTTGCGATTTGCGCCAAAATAGCGAAGTCTATGTCGATGGCCAATTGTTCGAGAAAAACGGTACATTCGTGGTCTAAACTTCCCCTCTAGCTTCCAAATTAAGCATGTTCGAGGGTATGAACAGCACTGTTCATACCCTTTAGACTATGATTCAGGCAGTGACGCAAATTGTGGGTTTAGTTGGTTTCTGGCCCAACGCCCCAATGATTGCAGCGGTCTGATTATTGAACCATTTCTGCTGTAAGGAGAGTCCGATGGTCGTATCTCGCTCACGGGCAGTGCTCAAAAACGTTGCATGGCTCACATGCGGCGCGTTGATCGCCCTACTCATCGTCTATCTGCGGCGTGATCCGCAGGCTACCGCCGCCCCGAACACGGTTACTGGCAAGGTCGAAATTGCCGCCCAGAGCAATCGGGCTGGCTATGATCCACTGTCGTTGGCCGAAATCGAGCAAGCTCAAAAGATTGCGCTGACCGAATGGCAAGCCAAACGCGGTAAAGTTGTCGAAAACAAAGCCGTGCCTGCTGATGCTCAGTTGGAGTTCGTTAAAACCGAACGCCACGAAGAAATTCAAGCTGTTTATGACAAAGGTTAATGGCAACGCCGAGCCGATGTGCTGATTTTCGATTATGCCAAAAACAGCCTTGTGGCCGTGTTGGTTAATCTGAGCACAGGCAAAGTCGATGTGCTTGATCAAGCGCGTGGCAGCCAACCACACCCAACCGATCGTGAAACGGCGCGCGCCTTGCAACTGGTGCTTGATCACCCGACGTTTGGGCCACAACTCCGTGGCGAGTATCAAGCCTTAGCAGGCAAGAGCCTCACCAAAACCAGTCAATTACGGGCTGCTGGCTTCGTCTATATTGCCGAACCGCAGGTTGATAACGCCGCAGTGCTTCGAAGCTGCCAACAAAATCGTTGTGTGCAATTGCTGCTCAGTGCCGATGATGAATGGGCTGTCGATAGCACCCCGATTGTCGATCTTTCCAATGGCCTTGTGGTTAGTTTGAAGCGTTAGGAGCTTGGTGATGAAGCTTTCAGCACGGTGGGGCATGCTGCTTGGTATGCTATTAATTGGGGCCAGTCTGCTTAACACAAATCCGCAGCAAGAGGCCAATGCGCAAACACGCGAACGCTGTTCAGGTGGTAATTTTACAATTAATAAAACCTTGGAAAATGGCGCGAACTGGGCGTTATGTTGGGAAGAACGCAGCAGCGAAGGAATTGTGCTGCGCGGCATCCGCTATACACCACCAGGTGGCAGCCAAATTTCAATTATCAACCAAATCAATTTGGCACAAATTCACGTACCATACGACGATAACACCGCCCGTTTCCACGACCTCTCGGATTATGGCTTGGGTGGCGGGCACCTAAATAACATGGCGGCAATCGATTGCCCCAATGGCACGTTAATTCAAAATAATGGCCGCAACGTCTTGTGCGCCACGGTTGTGCCAACCGGCTATGCCTACAAATACTATAGCCAAGTCAAACAAGGCTCGGCCTTGGTGTTGCGCTCAGTGTCGCACATCGGCCAATACAATTACGTTAGCCAATGGATTTTCCACGATGATGCCACGATTGAGCCAGGCATTGGCGCAACTGGGAAATTGCAAAAATGTACCAATGTTGCCAAATATGGCTGGAAAATCGATGCAAGTAGCTGTCAATATGGCACTTCGCACGTTCACAATTACTACTGGCGGATCGATTTTGCGCTTGGTGGCAACACCAATAATGTCGTCGAGCAAATTGAATTCGATTCAAGCGGCACGGCGCAACGCAACTTACAAGCGCAAGACTATACGACTGAAACCGCAGTTAAAGTCAGCCCTGAGACCTTCCGCTCGTGGCGGGTCAAAAATAAAACCGTCACCAATAGCGATGGTCACCAAATCTCCTATGACCTCATTGGCAACTCAGACCATGTATTTCGTGGCCCATCCTTCGAGCCATGGACCAACAATGATGTCTATGTAACCGAAAACAACCCATGCGAACTCTGGGCATCACACAATGAAGGCAGCAATTGTGCCGATGATCTCAGCGGTTTTGTTAATAATCAAACCCTAGTTGACCCAATCGTTTGGTATGGCATGACCTTCCACCACCTGCCTCGTGATGAAGATGATCCGTTAATGTCAGCCCACTGGAGCAGTTTCCAGATGGTTCCGCGCGACTTATACGCGACCCAACAACGCTAAAATCAAAACGCCCGCTCAAAGTAGAGCGGGCGTTTTGATTTAACCAAGCAGTTACTTACCAGGCGTTGGTGTAATCGTTGGAGTTGGCGGTGGTGGCGGGGTTTGTTGTTCGTTCAAAAACTTCAGCGCCCAGAATAATTGTGAATCGGCACAGGCAGTTGCACCATCAGCAGGTGTGCGATTCAAAATACATTCAACCGGATACTGAGCTGCATCATCAGAGAATGGCACCACATAATCAGGGGTAATCCCAAGCGTATGAATCGCCCGCTTGTTAGGAGTTAACCAGTGCGCAATCGTAATCCGCGCTTCCGATTTATCGGTTAGGGTGTGTACGCTTTGCACCGAGCCTTTACCGAAGGTTTTTTCGCCAATCAAGGTTGCTCGCTTGGTATCTTGCATCGCTCCAGAGACGATTTCCGAGGCGCTGGCTGAGCCACCATTGACCAGCACCACGACTGGAATATCAAATAATTCTTGGGCATCACCTTGTTGCAAAGTACGATATTCCTTTTGCTCCCCATTGCTATTTTCTTGATAATGGGTCACGCCATCTTTGGTGAAGCGGCCAAGCACATTTTGGGCTTGATTGACATACCCACCTGGGTTATTGCGCAAATCAAAAATAATCGCTTTCGGATTATTGGGCTTGAGTTTGGCAATTGCTTGATCCATTTCTTCGTAGGATGTTTGCTTAAATTCGCTCAATTGAATATAGCCAATATCGCCAATCATGGTTGAGCGCACGCTAATCAACGGAATCGTATCGCGCACAATTGGAATATCAATTTGCTTTTCGTCGCTGGTACGATAGACCGTGATAATAACCTGCGAGCCTTTGGGGCCACGAATCAGCTTAATCGCTTCAGCCAAGGCTTGGTCACGTTCGAGATTCGCGATCACTTCGCTAATTTGTTTGCCATCGACCGCCACCACGATATCACCAGCCCGCACATTCGCTTTTTCTGCCGGCGAGCCTTCAATTGGCGAAACGATTAAGATCTGGCCTTCTTTATATTCGACATACGCGCCAATGCCTTCGAAATTACCACGCATATCCTCGCGTGAGCGTTCGGCGGCCTCGGGTTCTTGAAACCCGGTAAAATCATCGCCAAGCGATTGCAGCATGCCGCGAATTGCGCCATACATCATTTGCTTTTCACTGATTGGATCGGTGTGATAGAACTCTTTATTGACTAGATTCCAAACTTCCCAAAAGGTTTGAAAGTTCTCATCGGCATTGGCTGGAGGCAAGGCCTGTTGGGTTGCTTGCACGCTCTGGGCATTTTCGGTTGCTGATGCCTGATTAGCCGCCGTCAGCGTCTGTTCTTTCGATGAGCTGCCCCAATAAAATCCGGCTCCAAGCGCAATGCCGACAACCAGCAAGACCCCAACAATCCCACCCAACACAACCCAAAGCTTTGATGATTGGGTTGAGGAACCGCCCGACATGGGCTGGAACTCGCTCATAGAAAACCTCGTTTCAAGCAATTTAACGTAGGCCAATCCAGCCTGTATGCAGTGTACAACTTAAGTCAGCTCTGTTTAGGTTAGCTTGGCATTAGCGGTCGAAATCAATAGGATGTGGCATGGCGTTCATGCGCTAGGTTCATGCTAGCACGAATTTCAGCTATGCCACTGATCATACTGAAACATAATCGCGGCTAAGGCGGCAATTGGCGCAGTTTCGGCGCGTAAAATCCGCGGGCCTAAACTCACGCTGACTAGGCCTGCTTGGTTGGCGGCCTCAAGCTCAGTTTCCGTCCAGCCACCCTCGGGGCCGCTCCAAATGCCGAATGCTTGGCGCGGCTCCAAGGCCAGCGCTGCCTTGAAGGGCAAGGTTTGGCCAGTTTCGGCTAACAGCAAATGCCCACGGGCTTGAGGCAAGGCTTGGGCCACGGTTTGAGTTTCGTGCAAGCTTGGCAAGCGCCCACGGCCTGCTTGCTCGGCGGCTTCGCGAATAATCCGTTGCCAGCGCTCGCGTTTGGTTGGCGAAACATCGGCTTGTGAGCGCTCGCAGAGCAATGGCACAAAAGCTGTCGCGCCCAATTCGGTGCACTTTTGTAAGGCGATTTCAAAGCGTTCGCCTCGCGTTAGGGCCAGATACAGCGTGACGTTGATGCTTGGCTCGCCATTAGCGGCATAGCGTTGCAAAATTCGGCCTTGGGCTTCACGTTTGTTCAGGCTGACCAATTCGGCAATATAGCCCATACCAAGTCCATCGAGCAAGGCAATATGCTGCCCAACGCGCAAGCGCAAGACATTGTTCCACTGGTGCAGCAGTTCGCGATCGCTCACATGTAACTCGTCGCCTTGAATAGCTTCGGCTGGCACAAAGAAACGATAGGTATTTTTCATTAGACTGGCTTGCGATGGGTAAAGGCAACCCAATCGCCTTGGGTACGACGCTCAACTTGCTCTAAACCAACCGCATCGAAGGCGGCCACAACATCGGCTTCGCGCTCGTTGATAATGCCTGAAGTGATGAGCACAGCGCCTGGTTTGAGTGCCGCAAGGTAATCATTGCCCAACACAACGTGCACTTTGGCCAAAATATTGGCTAAAATCACATCAAACTCATTGTGATGGCGATAGCTTTGCGGCGTACCAAGTTGTGAGCCTTCCCAGCCCAGCCAATGCTCCAATGGTGCATCGCCCAAACTGCCTTCTAACGCGGTAACCAAGCCTTCGGCGTGATTGATCCGGGCATTTTCGGCAGTCGCTTCAACCGCGATTGGGTCGGTATCCAAGGCTAAAACCCGTTGTGAGCCAAGTTTAGCCGCGCCAACTGCCAAAATACCCGAGCCACAGCCAAGGTCAAGCACGGTGGTATTGTTAAATTCAATCAATTCCATCAGCTCAAGGCAGAGTTGGGTGGTGGGGTGCAAGCCGGTGCCAAAAGCCATGCCAGGGTCGAGATTCAGCACCACATCGTTTTCGGTTGGCTCATATTCAAGCCACGAAGGCACAATTACAAAGCGTTGGCCAATCCGGCGAGTGCGATAATGCTCTTTCCAAGCATTAGCCCAATCTTCTTCGGCGATGGTTTTAACCTGCAAATCGCCAACTGGACGCATCATGCCAAGGACCCAAAGGCTGCGTTCAATTTGGGTTTGGGCATCAGCGGCTTGCTCGTTGGCAAGCAGATAGGTGCGCACAATCACTGGCTTGTTGGTATCAATTTGGTATTCAGGTGAGTCGAGCGATGGAATGATCGCCTCTTCGACTGCGACACCACCGTTATAGCCATATTGGGCAAATAGTTCCGACACACTTTCGACCGCTTCGGTATCGACGGTCACGCTCAGTTCGAGCCACTGCATAAAAACCCCTATTTAGAAAGGATGAATTATGAGAGATGAAGGATGAACACCATTCCTCATAATTCAGGCCTTTTTAGAAATCCAACATAATTTAAAGCCGTTCTCATCGCTAATCCCTCATCACTCATCCCTTGATCGTCCACGTCGTGCCGTTGGGACCGTCTTCGAGTTGGACATCAAGCTCGGTCAAGCGGTTGCGCACCAAATCGGAAAGCGCCCATTGTTTGGCTTGGCGCAATTCGGCCCGTAGCTCAATTAACAATTCGATAAATGGCGCGGCATCGGTTTTAGCAGCGCTGGTTGCTTCCAAACGCAAGCCAAGCACCGCTGCTAAATCGCGTACCTGCGCTTGGGCTGCCGCGAATGGCTCGCCACCAACACCGGCATCACGGGCTGCGTTGATCGAACGCACCAAATCAAACAACACCGCCAAAGCCGCCGCACTGTTGAAATCGCTGTCCATGGCCGTGCGGAAATCGGCTGGTGCTTTGGCGACAATCGTGTTGAGTGTATCAACGACTGCACCGCTCGTCGTCGTGCCGTGGGCTGGCTTGAATGCCGACATAATGCGCTCAAGTTTGCGTTCGGTATCAGCCAAAACCTCGTCATTATAAACCAAGGGTGCGCGATACGAGCCAGAAAGCACCAGCAAGCGTATAATATCGGCGGAGTGCTCGCTTAAAAATTGATCAATGGTGATCAAATTACCCAGCGATTTGCTCATTTTCTCGCCAGCCAATTGCAGCATGCCATTGTGCATCCAGACTTGGGCAAAGTTTTTGCCCGTCAATGATTCGGTCTGGGCAATTTCATTTTCGTGGTGAGGGAAAATGAGGTCGTTACCGCCGCCATGAATATCAATTTGCTCAGCTAATTCGTGCAAACTCATGGCCGAGCATTCGATATGCCAACCAGGCCGGCCTTGGCCCCACGGGCTTTCCCAAGCTGGCTCACCGGGCTTAGCCGATTTCCACAAGGCAAAATCTAAAGGATCGTCTTTGGCTTCGTCGGGCGCAATTCGCGAGCCAGAACGCATATCGTCAACCGCGCGGCGCGAAAGCCGGCCATAATCTTCATCGGCACGTACCCGAAAATAAACATCGCCATTGCTGGCGTGATAAGCAGCATCTTTGGCAATCAAGCCTTCGATAAATTGCACAATTTGCGGAATCGTGGTTGAAACTCGTGGGTAAGCGGTGGCGGGCAGCACATTCAACTGGCCTAATTGATCAAGAAAGGCCAAGGTATAGCTTTCGGCCAATTCCATGGGGTCGCGGCCCTGCTCGTTGGCGCGGCGAATAATTTTATCGTCAACATCGGTAAAATTCATCACATGGCGCACGCTATAGCCCGACCATTCCAAATAGCGCCGTACTACATCAAACACCACAGCTGACATGGCATGGCCAATATGGGCATCAGAATACACCGTAGGCCCACAGACATACATCGACACATGGTCAGCAACCAACGGTGTAAACGGCTCGGTCTGGCGGGTCAGGGTGTTGTAAATTGCTAATGCCATAATGCTGGCTCCTCAACACAATAAAGAGAACTAAATACCGTCAGCGTATTCCATCTCGTAGCTTTGCAAATCGTCGAGGCAATCGAAGGGATCGTCGCCATTGGTGCGTTGGGCGCTGAGCGCGGCAATATGATAGGCTTGGCTGCCCATAGCGCTTTCAAGCTCGATCACCCGTTGATTCAAATGTTGAACTGATTCGTGCAATGAACGCAACATTGCGCCCTCGGGGTCGGGCAACATTTCGACTCGGTTAGTTTGGCCAGTTTGTGGGTCGCGGGTTGCGACCACCCGGGCAGGCACGCCTATCGCCGTTGAATAGGCAGGCACTGGTTTGAGCACAACTGCGCCGCCGCCGATGCGAGCGCCTTCACCAATCGTAATTGCGCCCAATACCTTGGCTCCAACCCCAATCACCACATTATTGCCGATGGTTGGGTGGCGTTTGCCCATTTCCTTGCCCGTTCCACCGAGAGTCACGCCTTGGTACATCACCACATCATCGCCGATAACTGCCGTTTCGCCAACCACGATGCCCATGCCATGGTCGATAAACAAGCGCCGCCCAATCGTTGCCCCAGGGTGAATTTCAATCCCGGTAAAAAAGCGCGTAATTTGCGAGAACAATCGTGGAATAAAGGGTAAATTTAGGCCCCAAAGCCAGTGAGTTAGGCGATGAATTTGCACCGCCTGAAACCCAGGGTAGAGCAGCACCTCAAAAATCGAGCGTGCGGCTGGGTCATTTTGCAAAATTGTCCGAATATCTTCGCGCACCGAACGCCACCAATGCCTCATATCAATCCATCCCCTTTCGCAGACAAAAAGAAAGCCCAAGGCCATTAGCCTTAAGCCAAGTACCTTGGGTTCTTGAATGTCGCTTTAGGCCGCAGCTGTTGAGTCTGATTTGCTAGCTTCGGCTTTGGGTGCTTCAGGCTTGCTTTCGCTACTAGCAGCGGCAGGCGCAGCACTACTGGCATCGCTACTCGCTGATGCAGGGGTGCTTGGCTTGCTGCTGTTTGTGCTATTGTTATTGCCTGAACGACTATCATTAATATACCATCCACTACCCTTGAATACCACACCAACCGGCTGAAACACGCGTTTGATCGTGCCTTGACAGCGCGGACAGATTGTCAGCGGTTCGTCAGAGAAGCGTTGAAATTGCTCGAATTCTGCGCCACATGCTTGGCACGCATACACATAGGTTGGCACGGTACCCATACCTCCGACAGGATGAAAGTTTAACGCAACAAAGCCCCAAAAGGCATATTGGCTCATTCTACCGTAATTATGGTTGCTGATCAACCAAGCAAAGAACAGAGAGCAAAGAACAGAGAACATAGTTGAGGATCGGGGATCGGTTTTGATCCACGAAGCGCACGGAATTGCCTATTGGCGTTTGGCGTTTGGCGTTTGGCTATCGGAATATTTTGTGGTATCGACATAATTGTTCCTATAGCCCATAGCCTAGCTGTGATGGTTCATTGGATTAACATCAGTGGCGTTCCCTCATCCCCAGCCCCTCTCCCACGCTGCGGGCGAGGGGAGTTTTAGCGCTGTGGTTTGATCGCAATTTTGGGTGAGGTCAGGCGGCGCTCCTTCGCCCACGTTCAGTCGGAGAGGGGCTTTGAGTGGTTTTGCCATGCTTTGTGAGATGGAGCAATCGGCTCCCCCTCGCCCACGTTCAGTCGGAGAGGGGGGTTCTTACAAGGGTAGATAAGAAATGATTTGGGTATGCCCCCCAACCCCCAGCCCCTCTCCCACGCTGCGAGCGAGGGCAGTTTTAGCACTGTGGTTTGATCATAATTTTGGGTGAGATCAGGCGGCTCCCTCTCGCCCGCGTTCTGTGGGCGAGAGGGTTGGGGGGCGAGGGGACGCTGTTAGCCCTCTATTCTCTGCGCCGCTGCACTAAACGATTAATCAAAATTTTGCCTTTTGGATCGTTTGAAATACCACCCCATGTTCCAATAGCCTGAAACCTATAGCCTATTTTCATCTCTCATAATTCATCCTTCATGCTTGATCTTAGGTGGGTTGTTTGTAATAATGGGCATGGGCAATGTAGCTCACATCAATGCCGCCCGATCAGCGTTCTCCATTTCAGCCACAGGGAGATAGTATGCAGATCGATCCATCCACAACCGCGTTGGTGCTGATTGAATTTCAAAACGATTTCACTTCGGAAGGCGGGGCGCTGCATGGCGCTGTCGTCGAAAGTATGCAAGCCACCAACATGCTAGCCAACACGCTCGAAACGGTCAAACAAGCCCGTGAAGCAGGCGTAACGATTATTCATGCGCCAATTTCATTTGCCGAAGGCTACCGCGAAATTACCAGCCAGCCCTATGGCATTCTCAAGGGCGTGGTCGATAGTAATGCCTTTCGCAAGGGTAGTTGGGGCGCAGAGTTGATTGATGTGCTCACGCCGGAAAGCGCCGATATTGTGGTCGAGGGCAAGCGTGGCCTCGATACCTTCGCCAGCACCAATCTTGATTTTATTCTGCGTAGTCGAGGTTTGACCAATCTAGTTTTAGCGGGCTTTTTGACCAACTGCTGCGTTGAATCGACGATGCGTTCAGGCTATGAACGTGGATACAACGTCATCACCCTGACCGATTGCGTCGCCGCCACCAGTGCCGAAGAGCAAGCAGGCGCGATTAGCAAAGATTATCCAATGTTCTCGCACCCCATGGATCACCAGCAATTCCTCGAAATTTTGAGCGGACGCAGTGCCATGGTTAATGCTAGTCGCGGCTATTAATCGATGAATCAGGCAGCAGAACTTCAGGCTGAGGTTTTGGCTGCACTTCAGCGGTCGGTTCGTGGCAAGGTTCACGCCGACCGCTTGACACGTGCGCTGTATAGCACCGATGCCTCATCCTATGCCATCACGCCCAAAGCCGTGGTTATTCCACACGATCGCGCCGATTTGCAGGCAATCGTCGAAATTGCCCAACGCTATCAGGTACCAATTGTGCCTCGTGGTGGTGGCACCAGTCTCTCCGGCCAAGCGATCGGCGCGGGCATTATCGTCGATCTTTCGTATGCATTTGACCAGATCGGTGAGTTTGATGCCAGTAGCCGCCAAGTTTGGGTGGCAGCAGGCTGTACCCTCGATCGCTTGAATAATTTTCTCAAACCGCATGGCCTGATGTTTGGCCCCGATCCCTCGTCGAGTGCTTCGGCCACAATCGGCGGCATGCTTGGCAACAATTCAACTGGCTCACATTCATTGGTTTATGGCATGACGGTTGATCATACAGTAGCAATTGAAACGATTTTGGATGATAGCTCAGTGGCAGTGTGGTCAGCGCAATCAGCCAATAATCCACGCCAGCAGCACATCCAACAGCAACTTAGCCAGATTGTTGAGCGTTATAGCCCAGCCATTGAGCGTGATTACCCGCAAGTTTGGCGCAATGTGGCGGGCTACAATCTCCAGCGCATGTTGCAACGCCAGCACCAGCAGCAACCATTGAGCGCCGTGCCAATTTTGGTTGGTAGCGAAGGCACATTGAGTTTGACGGTTGCAGCGCAACTGAGCCTCGTGCCACGGCCAAAGGTCACTCGCTTAGCACTCTGGCATTTTGACGATCTCCAGCGGGCCTTGGAGTTAGTGCCCGAAATCTTGCGCTTTCAGCCAAGCGCTGTCGAATTATTTGATCGCTATTTTATCAACCTGACCCGCCAAAACCCTGAGTATGGTTCGCGCTTGAGTTTTGTGGTTGGCGAGCCGCGAGTGGTGTTAATTGTCGAATGGGCGGGAGCCGATGCCGCCGAATTAGCCGCCAGCGATGCCGCCTTAGCAGCCCATTTACGGTCGCTTGGCGAAACTGGCCTGATTGTGCGCGAAACAACTCCAGCAGCAATTGCGAATGTTTGGACGGTGCGCAAGGCTGGATTAGGCTTGTTGATGAGCCAACGCGGCGATGCCAAGCCCTTAGCATTTGTCGATGATGCGACGGTTCCAGTCGCTCGCTTAGCTGAATATGCCCGTGGAGTTGAGGCGATTTGCCGCGAAGCTGGCACCGAAGCCACGTTTTATGCCCACGCCTCGGTCGGCTGCTTACACATTAACCCCGTAATTAATTTAAAAACTGAAACTGGTTTAGCCCAAATGGCCCAAATCTCGCAGGCAGTTGCTAGTTTAGCGATTAGCCTTGGTGGCACAACCACAGGCGAACATGGCGAAGGACTAGCTCGCTCAGCCTTCAATCAACAACTGTATGGCGCAGAATTGCACCAAGCCTTTGGCGAGATCAAGCAGCTATTTGACCCAAACCTAATCTTCAATCCAGGCAAAATTTTGGCTGCGCCCAACCCATGGCAACCCGAAATTCTCCGCATCAACCCAAGTTACCAAACGCCGCATGCTCCCAGGGTGACGTTTTTCGATTTCACGCCTGATGGTGGCTTTGCAGGCTTGGTCGAGATGTGCAACGGCCAAGGAGTTTGCCGCAAAAACGATGCTGGCGTGATGTGTCCATCGTATATGGCGACCCGCGATGAGGCCAATTCGACTCGTGGTCGGGCCAATGCGTTGCGGGCCGCCATGACGGGCGAGCTTGGTGCTGAAGGGTTGAGTAGCCCTGAATTGCATGCAGCCATGGATTTATGCCTTGAATGCAAAGCGTGCAAGCGTGAATGCCCATCGATTGTCGATATGGCGCGGCTCAAATCGGAATGGCTAGCGCAGTATCAAGCAACGCATGGCCTGCCTTGGCGCAGCCGTTTGTTTGGCCAAATCGCCCAGATCAATCGGCTTGGGATGATCATGCCACGTTTGAATAATTGGCTGTTGGCGCATCCGATCACGCGCTGGCTGCTTGACCGTAGCTTGGGCATCGATCAACGCCGCCAGTTGCCAGCCTTGGCGCGTAGCTCATTTCGAACATGGTTTAAACGCCAAACCCAAACCCAAGCCGCACCGCGCGGCCCGTTAATTCTTTGGGATGATACCTTTACGCTTTACAACGAGCCACAGATTGGCCAAGCCGCCGTGAAAGTCCTAACCGCCGCAGGTTACAAAGTCTATTTGATCGACGAACGGCGCTGCTGTGGCAGGCCATTGATCTCCAAGGGAATGTTGGCAGAAGCGCGAGTTAATGCTGAATACAATATCAAATTACTCGCGCCATTTGCTGAGTTGGGTGTGCCAATTATCGGCCTAGAGCCAAGTTGCATTGCCAGCTTTCGCGATGAATACCCAGCGCTTGTGCCAACCAACGCCGCCAAAGTCGTCGCTGCTCAAAGCTATTTTATTGAAGAATTTTTGGTCAAGCTGGCCGCTGAGGGCATTGATTGGCGTTGGCGTGAGCAATTGCCTGCCGAGCAAGTTTTGGTGCATGGCCATTGCTATCAAAAAGCCTTGATCAGCACCAGCCCATCGTTGGCGATGTTGCGGCTGGTGCCAAATTTAGCAGTGCAAGAGATTGAAAGCGGCTGTTGTGGCATGGCCGGATCGTTTGGCTATGAACGCGAGCATTACGAGGTTTCGATGGCCTGTGGTGAGCAACACTTGTTTCCAGCGGTTCGCAGCAGTTCGCAGCCAATTTTGGCCGCAGGTATGTCGTGTCGACATCAAATTGAGGCTGGCACAGGCGTAACGGCCCAGCATCCAATCGTCTTTTTAGCTGCTTGTTTGGCTGATTAAGCTACAATCAGTCCTAGGTGTTTTCATATTTGTTCAATTGTTTGTTCATCCAACAAATTGACAAAATCTGGGGCTTTGGCGTATAGTATCGCCTTGAAGAGTCGTGTAAATTAATCAGTCCCCTACCAGATCAGCATGCCCTGCCTACGGGGCAATTTGGCGGTTGCGCTGAGGCTATCGCTGCTCCATAGGCATCGCAACAATTCTAAAACTTACAATCGAAAACGATGCGAAGGAGCCGTGTTATGTCAATAGCGACATTAGCGCCGATCACCGCCGACCGCACAGGCCGATTTTTCGTGCCTGATGTTATCAGCACGCACGCCCAGCATTCGCCACAGGCTATTGCCATTGCTACCAGCAATTTTAAGTTGAGTTACGCCGAGCTTGAGCAGCGCAGCAATCAAGTAGCACATTATTTACACCGCCAAGGTGTGCGTCGTGGCCACACGGTTGGCGCATGTTTCGAGCGCTCAGTCGAGGCAATTATTGCTGCGGTTGGCATTTGGAAGGCTGGGGCAGTCTACTTGCCGCTTGATCCAAGCTATCCCCAAGAGCGGCTTAAATATATGTTGAGCAACAGCGGCGCAAGCGTGGTTTTAGCGAGCCAACTCACCGCCAGCCAATTCCCTGATCGCCAATTGCAACTGCTTGATCAATTAACTGCTGAGTTTGAACTACAACCAAGCAGCGCCCTCAAACATCAACTTACGCCCGATGATCTGGCCTACATCATTTATACCTCTGGCTCGACTGGCAAGCCCAAAGGCGTGTTGGTGCCGCATCGTGGTTTAGCCAATTTGGCCTTGGCCCAAAGTGAACGCTTTGGCATCAGCAGCCAATCACGGGTTTTGCAATTTGCCTCGCCTAGTTTTGATGCCTCGATTTCTGAAATGATTACGGCTTTTTTTATGGCGGCAACTTTGTTTGTAGCCCCAACGAACGATCTTTTACCCGGCCCTGATTTATTGACGACCTTGCGTGATCACCAGATTACGGTCGCAACCCTGCCGCCTTCGGTGCTGGCCTTGCTCGATCCGCGCGACTTGCCCAATCTGCAAACAATCGTCTCGGCAGGCGAGGCATGCACTGCTGAAATTGTGGCCCGTTGGGGCACAAACCGGCGTTTTATCAACGCTTATGGCCCAACCGAAGTAACGGTTTGCGCCACGATGAGCCAGCCCTTGCGCTATGGCACGACGGTCAGCATCGGCAACGCGATTAGCAACAGCCAAACCTATATTGTCGATCAGCACTTAAATTTAGTCGAAGGCGAGGCCGTGGGCGAATTAATGGTCAGCAGCGTTGGGCTTGCTCACGGCTATCTTGGGCTTGGCGACCAAACTGCCGAGCGTTTTTTGCCCAATCCATGGAGCGAGCAAGCTGGCAGTCGCGTTTATCGAACTGGCGATTTGGTGCGGCGTTTGAGCGATGGCAGCCTTGAGTTTCGCGGACGAATCGATCATCAAATTAAGCATCGGGGCTATCGCATCGATCCCGGCGAAATTGAAATGCTGTTGCTGGAATATCCTAATGTGCGTCACGCCGTGGTAACGCTGCATCACGATCACAACCATACCGAGCGCTTGGTTGCCTATTTGGTGCTGCATGGCGAGGTCACGCCCTACTATCGCGATATTTACCGCTATTTGGAAAGTATGTTGCCCAAATATATGGTACCGCTCTCGTATACCGTCGTGAAGGAATTGCCGCGCACACCCAATGGCAAGCTCGATTTGGCAGCTTTACCTGAGCCAGATTTTGCCTTGCTCACCGTGAGCGAAAACTACCTCGCCCCGCGCACCCCGCTCGAACAACAAATCGCCGCAATTTGGGAAGCTATTTTGGATACCCCCAATATTGGCGTGCTTGATGATTTCTTTGATGCTGGCGGCCACTCGTTGCTGGCAACTCAAATTGTCTCAGCGATTCGCAGCAGTTTTGCAGTCGAAATTCCGCTTTCGGTCTTGCTAGGCGTTGAGCCAACCATCGCCGCCACGGCCCAATTGATCGAGCAATATCAAATTGCTAATGCCGATGATGCCGAGCTGGCGGCATTGCTGAACGAACTCGATGGCCTCTCCGATGCAGAAATTCAAGCCCTGTTGGCTGATGAAGGAGCGATTACCGCATGAACTTTTTGCTGATTCAGCCGCTTGATTATTTGTTTATCTCAGGCGGCGCACACAAAGCTAACCGCTTTTTGATGGAAGGCCTCGTGCAGCGCGGCCACACCTGCATCGTGCTTTATCCGCTGGAAGAAAATCGCGAAAAGAATGGCAAAGAAAAGTTATTGAAGCAACTTGAACAACGCCAAATTCAGGTTGTCGATGCCAGCGATCCCGACATGGTACATTATCGGATGAATGGGGTTGATGTCTATGCGTCGGGCGGCTCGCTGAGCTTCTTCACCAAACTCATTCACCGCGTTACCAAAGAATTTAACATCGATTGGACGATTGTCACCAAGGATCGCTCATTTTTATGGGTTGAGGTGGCGCACGAGGCCAATCCAGGTCGGGCAGTGTTTCTCTCGCATAGCCAA
Organism: uncultured Chloroflexia bacterium; assembly: GCA_963767035.1. GTDB lineage: Bacteria > Chloroflexota > Chloroflexia > Chloroflexales > Herpetosiphonaceae > Herpetosiphon. The sequence goes on from CAVYBW010000001.1 coordinate 2,058,952, forward strand.
GCAACCCTGCCGTTCGGCCCTGAATGCTTCGTCGACGATCCAACCAAAACCCGCACTTTACAACAAATGGCCGACCTGATCTGTGTCAGCGAATATTTGCAGCGCTATGCCAAAGAGTGGGGCAATCTCGATTCGACCGTGCTGCGCTTTCCATCATATGGCGAAGGGCCGTTTCCGTTTTTGGCCAATTTCGATCAGGGCGCGGTCACGATGATCAATCCGTCGATGCTCAAGGGCAGCCCAATTTTTATTGAATTAGCTCAGCGCATGCCCGATGTGCAGTTTGCTGCCGTGCCAACGTGGTCAACCACCGGCAAAGATCGAGCGATTCTCGAAGCGCTGCCAAATGTCCAATTTATTCAGCCCTCGCCGGATATGAACGAGGTGCTCAAGCATGTCAAAGTGCTGCTGGTGCCATCGCTATGGGGCGAATCGTTTGGGCAAGTGGTAGTTGATGCCATGTTGCGTGGCATTCCGGTGCTGGCTAGTGATGTTGGCGGCTTGCCCGAAGCCAAATTGGGCGTTGAATATTTGCTGCCAGTCAACCAAATTCGCGAATATAGCAGCATTTCGGCCAAAGTTTATACCGCAATTCCAGTTGTGCCGCCACAAGATGTTACGCCATGGGAACAAACTCTCCAGCGTTTGCTGAATGATCGTGAGCATTACAACGATTTGGCTCAACGCTCGCAAGCCGCAGCGCTCAATTTTCTCAACAACATTGGCATCGAACATTTTGAACGCTATTTTCTCAATCTGCAACCACGCCAAACGAGCATTGTGCCAAGCTTAACTCCCGACCGCAACGTGCAACGAGCCGCCCAGTTGGCGGCCATGCCTGCTGAACAACGAGCGCTGCTCGCCCAACGCCTGAAACAACGCCGAGGTGAGCAAGTATGACCGAAGTCGCACGCCAGCTTGAAGATCTTTCGCCCGAACGCCGTGCTTTGTTGGCCCAACGACTGCGCCAGCGCCAAGCCGCCAAGCCGGTGCCAAGCATTCCAGCGCTCGCCCGTGTTGGCGAACGCCCAGCGTTTCCGCTTTCGTTTGCCCAACAACGGCTGTGGTTTTTAAGCCAGTGGCAACCAGCAAGCGCCGCCTATCACATTCCAGCCACGTTTAGTATCGCCGGCGAAATTAATGTTTCTGTCTTGCAGACATGTCTTGATAAAATTATTCAGCGCCACGAAGTGCTCCGCAGCACAATCGACGTGCTCGACGACGAACCAGTGCAGGTTATTCAGCCCGCCAGCAGCCTCAATTTGGAGCTTGTTGATCTGCGTGGTTTGAGCAACGAACAGCACGCCAGCCAACGCCAGCAGCAGATCGCACGTCACAGTCAACAGCCGTTTGATCTCACCAGGATTTAATGCTGCGTGGATTGTTATTGCACACGGCTGATAATCACGCCGAATTGGTGCTGACGATTCACCATATTGCCTGCGATGGTTGGTCGATTGGGGTTTTGTTGCGTGAGCTTGGCCAACTCTACGAAGCGGGGCTACGTGGCGAGCAGTTTGAGCTACCAGTGCTAGCAATTCAATATGCCGATTTTGCGGTTTGGCACAAACGTTATGTGCTCGAAGAAGTGTATCAGCAGCATTTGAATTTTTGGCAGCAGCAATTGAGCGGCAGCTTGCCCTTGCTCAATCTGCCAACCGACCACCCTCGGCCAGCGGTCAAACGCGACCTTGGAGCAACCGTCGAATATCATCTGCCATGGAGTTTGGTCGAGGCGGTTGAGCGCTTGAGCCGCCAAGAACGGGCCACGCCGTTTATGCTGTTTATGGCAGCCTTCCAGATTTTGCTCTATCGTTATTCTGGCCAAAGCGATCTGATTATTGGTACGCCGATTGCCAACCGCACGCGCCGCGAAATCGAAGATCTGATTGGTTTTTTCGTCAATACCCTGCCAATTCGAGTCAATTTGGCTGGCGCACCTAGTTTTCGCAGCCTAATCGTCCAAGTGCGCCAAACCTCGCTGGCCGCCTTCGAGCATCAAGATATGCCGCTCGAACACTTAATCGATGTGCTCAAGGTCGAGCGCAGTTTGAGCCATAATCCGCTGTTTCAAGCCTTGTTTGTGCATCAAACCACCAGCATCCAAACTGTCGATTCGAGCGATTTTGGCTTGCAATTTGGCGGGGCAATCGAAACCGGCAGCGCCAAATTTGATATTAATTTGAATCTGGCCGCCAATCGTGCGACCTTTGAATACAACACCGATCTGTTTGAGCGCAGCACCATCGAACGCATGGCGAGTCATTTCCATAGTTTATTGGAATATGCGGTCAGCCAGCCCGATACCAGCATCGAGCATTTGCCCTTGTTGAGCAGCAGCGAGCGCCAACAATTGCTACAAACCTGGAACACCACCAGCATCAATTATCCAGCGATCGATTCGATTGTGAGTTTGTTTGAAGCGCAAGCAGCACGAGTGCCAGAGCGCACAGCCCTGCATTTTGAAGGCCAAACCCTGAGCTACGCCGAACTGAATCAACGGGCCAACCAATTGGCTCACAGCTTGCGTCAACGCGGGATTGGCTGCGATATGCGGGTGGGCTTGTTTATCGATCGTTCGTTGGATTTGTTGGTGGGAGCCTTGGGGATTCTCAAGGCGGGCGCGGCCTATGTACCAATCGACCCAATTTACCCCCAAGATCGCATCAACGCCATGCTCGACGATGCTGCGGTTAGTTTGCTGATTACCCACACTGAACTAGCCGCCGAATTACCAGCAATCAAACTTGAGGTGCTCTGCCTTGACGAGGCTTGGCCGACGATTGCCCAAGCACCCAAGCATAACTTGAATTTAGCGCTTGATCCGCGCAGTTTGATGTATGTGCTGTTTACCTCTGGCTCGACGGGCCGCCCCAAAGGCGTGGCGATCGAACATCGCAATTATGTCAATTATATTCAAGGCTTGTTACAACGAATTAAAGCCGAAGATGGCTGGAGTTATGCCTTAGTTTCGACCTTTGCCGCCGATCTTGGCACAACCAACGTCTATGGAGCCTTGTGCAGCGGCGGCGAATTACACATTGTGGCCTACGAACGGGCCACCGATCCCGAAGCTTTCGCGGCCTACTTCCGCCAGCATCGCATTGATGTGATGAAACTTGTGCCCAGCCATTTCGAGGCGCTGCGCGGCTTGAGCAACTTGGCCGATGTGATTCCCAAGCAGCGCCTCATTTTGGCGGGCGAGGCCAGTTTGTGGGAGCAACTGGCGGATATTCGCCAGCTTCAGCCTAGCGTGCAGTTGCAAAACCACTATGGGCCAACCGAAACCACAGTTTCGATGCTGACCTACCCAATTCCCAGCCAACCGCGCTACCCAAGCAGCAGCGTCCCACTTGGCAGGCCATTGGGCAATGTGCAAATTTACGTGCTCGATCGCCAGCTGCAGCCAACGCCGCAAGGCGTGCCCGGCGAACTCTACGTTGGCGGCGCTGGGGTTGGGCGTGGCTATATCGGGCGGCCCGATCTCACCGCCGAGCGTTTTGTGCCCGACCCATTTAGTGCTGAAGCAGGTGCGCGGCTCTATCGCAGCGGCGATTTAGTGCGCTACCAGCCTGATGGCGCGATTGAATTTTTGGGTCGGATCGATCTGCAAGTCAAAATTCGCGGCTATCGGGTGGAATTAAGCGAGATTGAAACCGCAATTCAAGCCCAAACCAAGGTTGCCAATAGCGTGGTGATTCTGCGCGAGGACACGCCGGGCGATAAACGACTGGTCGCCTATATCGTGCCAGAAGCGGGCCAAAGCCTGAATATTGGCAGCATTCGCGAGGCCTTGCGCAACAATTTGCCCGATTATATGGTGCCAACCGCCTTTGTCGAATTAGATGGCTTGCCACTCAACCCAAATGGCAAAATCGAACGCCGCGCCTTGCCAGCCCCCAGTAGCGAGCGCAATCTTGATAGCTTTGTTGCGCCACAAAGCCCGATCGAACATGAATTGGCTGGGATTTGGGCCGAGGTTTTAGGGCTTGATCAAGTTGGCATCGACGATAATTTCTTCGATTTAGGCGGCGAATCATTTAAGGCAATTCGGGTTGTGCGCAAAATTGGCAGCCATGTCAGCGTCATGAGCTTGTTTAAATATCCGACAGTCCGCGAATTAGCGACCCAGCTTGCGGGCGAAAGCAACGCTGAGAGCGGCATGCTCTATGAATTAACCAAAGCGCAGGCCAAGCAACACACCACGATTGTGGCAATTCCCTATGGCGGCGGCAGCGCGATCACCTATCAACCGCTAGCCCAAGCCCTGCCCAAAGGCTACCGTTTATTGGCCGCCGAGCTACCTGGCCACGATTTTAGCCGCCCTGACGAGCCATTGCAAGCCTTAGAAGTAGTTGCCAGCCAGCTAGCCAGCGAAATTCAAAGCAAAACCCAAGGGCCAATTGTGCTGTATGGTCACTGTGTTGGCAGCGCCATGACCGTGGAAATTGGCCGCTTGTTGGAGCAAGCAGGCCGCGAGGTGCGCGGCATCGTGCTTGGCGGCAATTTTCCGGCAGCGCGCGTGCCTGGTCGCTTCTTTGAATGGCTCAACAAACTCATGCCTGCCGATCGCTGGATGTCAGATCGCACCTATCGCGATTTTCTACGTGCCTTGGGCGGCTTCACCGAAATTGTCGATCAGGCAGAGCAAACTTTTGTGATGCGCAGTTTACGCCACGATGCGCGGGAAGTTGAGCGCTATTTCACCCAAGCCTTTGCCCAAAAACAATCACAGCCACTCAAAGCACCAATTGCTTGCATCATCGGCGAGATGGATCGGGCGACTGAATATTACCAAGAGCGCTATCGTGAGTGGGAATATTTCAGCAATAACGTCACGCTGCATGTGATTCCCCATGCTGGCCATTATTTTCTCAAACATCAGGCCGACGAGCTGGGGCAAATTATTGAGCAACAAACTGAGCAATGGCAGCAACCAATACCAATTCAACCTACATCAGCCAAATCAAAATCCCATAAAACCAGCATGCCCAGCCTACGCATCTTCTTTATGGTAGCGCTAGGCCAGCTGGTTTCGATGCTTGGCTCAAGTTTATCGAGCTTCGCCTTGGGCATTTGGATCTATCAACGCACTGGCACAGTCAGCGATTTTGCTTTTACCGCGATTGCCTCGATGCTACCAAGCTTGTTGGTTTCACCGTTGGCTGGAGCAATTGCCGACCGCTGGGATCGGCGCTGGATTATGATTATTGCCGATACGATCGCCGCGCTTTCGACGATTGTCGTTGCCATGCTCTTGTGGGCCAATAAACTTGAGGTCTGGCATATCTACCTGACAGCAGCAGTTAGCTCAATTGCCGGCACCTTCCAGCGCCCGGCCTATGCTGCGGCCATGACTCAACTTGTGCCCAAACAATATCTTGGCCATGCCAACGGCGTGATTCAACTTGGCTCGGCCACGGGCGGGCTGATTGCACCGTTTATTGCTGGCGGTTTAGTAGCCTTCTTTGGCTTGGGCGGAGTCTTTTTGCTCGATTTCATCTCGTTTAGCTTAGGCATCGGGGTGCTGATCTGGGTTCGTTTTCCCAACACGCTCTATCACAAGCGTGAAGAGCCGTTGCTGCGCGAAATTGTGCGTGGCTGGGAATACATCATCAAGCGGCCAAGTTTGGTGGCAATGGTGCTGTTTTTTGCCTTGGGCAACATCTGGTTTGGCATCGCCAGCATCACGATGAGTCCGTTGGTGCTCTCGTTTGGCGGGCCAGCCGATTTGGGGATTGTGAGCGCTGCCTGTGCCTTGGGTGGGTTCCTTGGCGGCTTGTTTATGAGTTTATGGGGAGGTTTGCAACGCCGCGCCGAGGGCATGGTCGGCTTCGTAATTCTCGAAGGATTTTTCATCGCCTTGGCAGGATTGCGGCCCTCGACATGGCTGGTGGCGTTGGCGATGTTTGGGATGTGGTTTGCAATCTCGTTGGTCAATGCCCACTGGCAAGTATTGATCCAAACCAAGGTTGGCTTGGAGTTACAAGGGCGGGTGCAAGCAACCAATCAAATGCTGGCGATGCTCAGCATCCCGCTGGGTTATTGGCTGGCTGGCCCCTTGGCCGACAACCTCTTTGGCCCGTTGCTCGAACCAAATGGCGCACTCAGCGGCAGTTTGGGCTGGCTGTTTGGCATCGGCCCCGATCGTGGAGTTGGCTTGTTGATGGTGGTAGTGGGCATGGGTGCGGCAATCTGGGCCGTGATTGGCTTCAACTATCGCCCATTACGTTATATGGAAGATGCGCTGCCCGATGCCATCCCCGATGCTGAAATCGCCAGCGACCGCGACAGCATTCAAGCCCAAGCCGATGGTATAATCGCCGTAACAGCGAAAGGATGAGATCAAAAGGCAGAAGGCAAAAATCAAAAAGTAAGTTATAACCGCGAAGAACGCGAAGTTGCACTAAGCGGTAAAAATTAAACAATCTTCGTGGTTAAAATCTCTATGCTCTATGTTCTTAAAAGCTAACACTATCGATATTTGGCTGCTCGACTTGACGCGGCTGCGACCTCAACGCAGTCGCTTTTGGGCTGTGCTCAACCCTGAGGAGCAAGCGCGAGCTTTGCGCTTCCACTTCGAGCGCGATCAAGTGCGCTACACAATTTGCCGTGGCGCAATGCGGCTGATTCTGGCTGAATATCTTGGCAACGACCCAACAAGGCTTGAATTTAGCCAAAACAGCTATGGCAAACCCTTATTAGCCGAGGTTGATTTGAGTTTAATCTTTCGCATGCTGGCAATTATGGCTTGCTTGGCCTCAGTCAGCTCCAGACAATCGGCGTAGATATTGAGCAAGAACGCAAACTCGACGACTTGGCGGGCATTGCCCAGCACTATTTTGCCCCTAGCGAACGCCAAGCCGTGCTCAATGCAGCTGATCAAACGGTGGCATTTTTTCGCTGCTGGACGCGCAAAGAAGCCTATATCAAAGCCCATGGCATGGGCTTATCGTTGCCACTCTCCAGTTTTGCCGTTTCAATCGAACCACAAATCGCTCAAGCGCTCGAATGGAACCGCGAAAACACCGTCGATCAATGGCAGGTGCAGCCGCTCACCGCGCCCGCTGGCTACGCCGCAGCCCTGGCCTGCCCGCGCTCAGCCAGCGAAATTCAGGTGCAACAGCGCGAGTGGCTGGGCTTAACCAGCTAATACATTGAAGGCCAATTTTTTGTCAAGCCGCCAGCCCTGTGTTAAAATGCGCTATTGCGTTGAGCACGCACTATCTCGAAGGGCTTTGCATGCAGCGGTTTCGTCAATCTTCGATACTCATTATGGTGACCATGGCTTTACTCGGCCTTGGCAGCCTGCTGATCGCTCAATGGTTACGCCCCGACCGTTCGCCACGCACATGGACTGGTGGGAATCTTTTGGCCAACGCCGATTGGCAAAGCGCTGCCGATAATGGCATTCCTGACGGCTGGTCGGGCAATGGCCTCAAACGCGCCGACACCACCAACGGCTATGTGCTCGATGACCAATTTAGTTTACAGCTGTATGGGGTCAATAGTTTTGCTCGCTCACCGCGATTAACCGCCCAAGCAGGCCAACGCTATCGGCTTGGCTTACAAGCCTTGCTCGATCCCGGCACCCAACGCAGCAGTGTTGGCGCGCAAATTCAGGTTTGGGTGCATTGGATCGATGCGGCTGGCGATGATATTCGGCTTGATAAACAACCTCCTGTTTTGCTTGGCTTCGATGCGCAAGCTGCACCAACCTGGACACCAATTTTGGTTGAAACTGAGCCAAGCCCCAACCAAGCCACATGGATTGCGATTTCAATTCATGCGCTTTCTGATGACACGATTTATCTTGATAATTTGAGCATGGCAGCGGCGGGCATCTACATCGAACCCTATCCACAGGGCGCGGTGGCTGCCGTGAGTTTTAGCGTCGATTGGGAAACAGCCATGGGCGGGGCGATTCACTCGCTCAGTTTGCCAACCGATGCCATCAGCAGTGCCACCAGTTTGGGCTTGCAAGCCCGTCAAGGTACCCACAATTTGCTGGCCTTGTTCGCACCGCATCAGATTCGCGGCACATGGTTTGGCAATGGCTATAATTTTTTATTTGGCAACCAAGCGCGTCGCACATGGATGGGCGATCCAACCTTTGCTTGGGCCGCTAGCACGCCGCGCCGTTGGCAAACCATCGATTGGTCGCAAACGCCATGGTTCAGCTATGATCCCTATGGCACGGTCGCGAGCGATCCAGCGTGGTATTTTGGCGATTTGCTCGCGCCATTACAAGCCGCCCAACAAACAATCGAAAGCCATACATTTAGCCATATGTACGTTGGTTTTGCTCATGCCAACGAGCTAGCCAGCGACAGTCGCGAGTGGCACGATTTGGCAATGAGCCAAGGGCTTGCACCCGCCAGTAGCCTAGCGTTTCCCTATGGCGGCAGCGATGGCCTGACCGAGGCTCATTGGCAAACTTTGCTGGCAGCAGGCATTCGCACCATCGTGCGCACCCGTGTGCTCGATGCAACCAACCTGCAACGGGGCTTGAATGATCGTCACCTGTTGATCGATCGGCGTTGGTGGCAACCGCGCCAACTTCCAGGCCACGATTTGGTCGCCTTGCCCGATATGTATCTCACGCCGCAAACCGCGCTGACTGCAACCACCTATTTGCAGCAAGCCATGGCCAGCGGTGGAGTTATTGATATCTACGCCCATAATTACGAAATTTACAACCCTGAGCAAATCGCCGTTTGGCAAACCGCCATTCAACAGGCGGTTGCTGCTCAAGCGTGGATTGCCACAGTGCCGGAGATTGCCGACCGCTGGCGCGCACTCACAACCTTGCAACTCACCATCGCCCAAACCCCTGATCAACTCCAGATTCGGCTAGCCAACCACAGTCGTTTCGATTTGGCGCAGCTTAGTGTGCGGCTTCCAGCTGAAAGCATTGGCAGCGATAAAGGCAACTTTGATCAGGCTCACCATCGGCTGATTCTTGATTTACCAGCAAACTCCGCCGAGGAGATTACGATATGGCTCAAACCATCAACGCCGCACGTACCGTAAATGGCAAACGTCGTCGGTTAGGCGGCTTCCATTGGTTTTTGTTGTTGCTAACAATTGGCATGACCGTGCTGATTTCAGCGCCAACCTTGTTTTTTCAAACGGTTCAATACGATGCGAGCGCCACGATTCAACTTAATCCGCAACGCTATCGCAGTTTTATGGCCGAGCAAGCCTTGCAAAATCAGTTGTGCGATGCTAGTCGCAATGTGGTCAAAAGCATTTTGCCCAAATTTGGCAGCAATACCTTTGGCTCAGCCTGTGCCGCACCCGCCGCTGATGGCAGTTTAATCTTGACGGCCCAAGCCACTTCGCCAGAAAATGCTCAAGCTGCCGCCGATTACACCGCCCAAAAGCTGATTCAGCAAGTGCGGGCCGCTGGTGGTCGCGATAGTTTGCGCCGCTTGATGGAGTATGAACTAGGTTTATTGCTCAAAAATCAGCCCGCCAACAATGAGCTTGGGCGGCGTTTGCGCGAATTGATTGGCGTTCAAGCCTTTGATTTTTCATTGCACGCCAGCACTGAGCTGCCAGCAATCAACGCCGAAGATTTAAATGATCTGATTCGGGCGCTTGAAGTGCGATTTGATCAAATTGCCGTCGAGTTACGCCAACCAGATTTACCAGCGGAGCGCGCACGCGACCTCAAAACTGCCCGTGGCTTGATTGGCACAATCTTGACCGATGTGCTCTACTCCGACCCACGCTACCAATCCGACGATAGCCAAATCAGTGCTGCGTATGTCAAACAAGCGGCAATCTTACCAACCAAAGCACGTTCGCAAAATTTCGCGCTTAAATTTGGTTTAGTCTTGGTTGTAGGGATTGTTGGCGGCATCTTGTTGGTTTTGGCCGATCGGGCAATCGGCATGGTTGATAAAGTTCGCGAGCTATGGGCCTATCGCGAGCTGATTCGCAACTTGGTGCTGCGCGATTTACGTTCGCGCTACAAAAACTCGGCTTTGGGCTACGTTTGGTCGTTGCTCAACCCACTGTTGATGATTTCGATCTTCTATTTTAATTTTTGGCTTGCTGCTGAATTCCAACATTCGCCATTTTCATATTTTCTTGATGGTGGCGTTACTACCGTGGAATTATTTTATCGGCGGTATGGCTGAAGGTATGATGAGCGTTATCAGCAATGCAAACTTGATCAAAAAAGTTTATTTCCCACGCGAAATTTTGCCGATTACTACATTAATTTCCAATTTGGTTAATTTCTTGCTAGCCTTGCCGATTATGTTTTTGATTATGTTTCTGACTGGTGCGCCAATCAAAGCGACGCTTTTGTTGATGCCAGTAATTATTGTAATCGAAAGCATGTTTATTTTGGGCATGATTTTATTCTTATCCTCGATTATCGTGTTTTATCGCGATGTTTCGCATATTATGGGGATTGTACTGCAACTGTGGTTTTTTATCACACCAGTATTTTATCCCTTGGATAACATTGCCAGCGCCAATTATGCCAAACTGGTACGTTGGCTCAACCCCATGGCCTCGATTGTCGATTTCTATCGCGATATTGCCTACGGTGGGGTCACCAATGTTCCCGATTATCCAACGCCTGGTTTGCCAAGCCTCGATGGCGTGGCCCGAACTGGCCTCACCGCCTTGATTGTGCTGTGTTTCGGCGCCTATGTATTTAACCATTACAGCGCCCGATTTGGCGAAGAACTCTAAGCGAGGCCAATATGATTATTTTTGAGAACGTTTCCAAGCATTTTACGATCAAGCGTGATCGCCGTAATAGCATTCAAGAACGAATCGCTGGTTTATTCAAGCCTCAAGTCGTGCCTGATGAAGATTTTTGGGCGCTGCGCGATGTGAGTTTTACGATTAATCGCGGCGAAACAGTTGGCCTGATTGGCCACAACGGCTCAGGCAAATCAACAACGCTCAAGCTGATTACCCGCATTTTGCAGCCCAACAGTGGTAAAGTGATTGTCGATGGCCGGGTTTCGGCTTTGCTCGAACTTGGTTCGGGTTTTCATCCCGACCTCACAGGCCGCGAAAATATCTTTTTGAATGGCTCGCTGCTCGGGTTCAATCGGGCCGAAATGGCCGAAAAAGTGCCAGCCATCATTCGCTTCTCCGAGATGCAAGAATTTATCGACATGCCTGTCAAGCACTATTCATCGGGGATGTATATGCGGCTGGGCTTTGCGGTAGCAATCAACGTCGATCCCGATATTTTGATCACCGACGAAGTGCTAGCAGTCGGCGATGAGTTGTTCCAGCGCAAATGTCTCGATCGGATTTATCAACTCAAGCGGCGTGGCAAAACGATTTTGTTTGTGTCGCATGCCTTGGGCCAAGTCCGCGATTTATGTGATCGTGCTTTGTGGTTTCATCATGGCAATTTGATGACCGATAGCACGCCGACTGAAACGATCGACGAATATTTGGCCGAAACCAATCAACGTGATGCTGAGCGGATTGAGGCCGAAAAAGCCGATGAAAAAGCCGCCGAAGCACCCGAACCCGAAGTTATCAGCAGCGAAAGCCTAGAAACGCCTGAACCAGCTGTCGAATTCGATGCGCGGCGCTGGGGCAGTCGCGAGGCCGAAATCTACCAAGTTGAGCTGCTCAATGCCGATGGCGAGGTGATTCAGACCGCCACTACTGGCCAAGCCTTGACGATTCGCATGCACTATCAAGCGCATGAACCGATTGAAAAACCGGTGTTTGGAGTTGCAATTCACCATCGGACTGGATTTCATATCAATGGGCCAAATTCGCGCTTTGCAGGCTTGGAAATTCCGCAAATTGCAGAGCAAGGCTATGTTGATTATCACATTGAAAATTTACCCCTGCTTGAAGGCAATTACGAACTTTCGGTTGCGCTGTATGACCATACCCTGACTCACCCGTATGATCATCAAGATCGCAAACATGATTTGCGGGTGTATGCGGCCTCAATTGGTGAGCAATTTGGTGCCATTTATATTCCTTCGCAATGGTATTGGCATAAGCCATAACGATCACAGCAACCGAACAAATTGGCTAATCCCAAATATTTAGTACGGGGAGAACTCTATGATCAAAGCTTGGTTCAAACCACAAGAATGGTCGTTTGATCGTTTTCTACTATGGATTTCTGGGATCATGTTGCTTGGGATGGCCTTAATCGTTCCATTACAAAGTGATACGTGGTGGTTATTGCGCACTGGCCAAGATATCGTCCAGCAACGTACAATTATCACCACTGATCTCTATAGTTGGACAAATCAAGGCAATTTTTGGCCAAATCATGAGTGGTTAACCCAAGCAATTATGTATGTTTTATATGCTATTGGTAGTTATCCATTGTTAGTTGTAGCATTTGCTAGTATTATTGTGCTTACATGGTGCTTAATTTATCGCTCAGAAAAGATTAATCCTAAATTAGCAATTTTATTATTAACACTTGGGATTATTGATAATGTTAAAGGCTGGAGTGTTCGGCCACAGATTATTACAATCTGTTTATTTGTGCTTTTGGTTTTGATGATTCAGCAACGCAAATATCACTGGTGGATTATTCCGTTCATGCTGGTTTGGGCAAATCTGCATGCTGGCTTTGTGGTCGGAATGGTGCTGATTGGGATTATTACTGTGGTTAATCTTGTGCAGCGGCAAGATGTTATGCGTTGGTTATTGATCAGCGCACTTTCATTTTTAGCCAGTTTATGTAACCCGCATGGCTATGAATTATGGTTATTTACGCTCAATTCGCTTGATAGTAGCACCTACGCTTATATTGAAGAATGGCAGCCGCAACGTTTTACCAGCCTTGCCAGTTATCCGTATTTTTTACTGGTTTTGGTTGTTGGCTTAGTTTGGTATCGGCGGCGATACAAGCCAAGCAGTAATTATGAATGGTTTTTGGCGCTCGCTACACTATTATTCGGCTTTATGGCCTTTCGTTCAGTCCGGCAAAATGTTTTTTTTGATGTTCTGGCAGTCTTGTTATTATTCAAAATGTTTGCAGTTACTCCTCATTCACCAAGCAAAACCAGCGCATTCGAACCAATACAAGGAGTTATCTTAGGCTTAACTGCGATTATTGCAATTAGTGTCGTTGCTTTTAGCTGGATTCTACGTACACCATTGCTATCGCAAGCAGTGCTCGATTCAATCAAGAATTGTTCGGGAAATATTTATAATACCTATAATAGCGGTGGTGATTTAATTTGGTATTTGCCTGAGCGCCCAGTATTTATTGATAATCGCTTTGATCCATATCCACCTGATTTTATGAATACGAATATGCAAACTGAAGATAATGGAGCCTATAAACCATTATTTGAGCAATATACGATTGAATGTGCGTTGGTTGAAATTGATAGCCCAATTGCCAAAAATTTACGTACCGATAATTGGCAGCTAGTCAGCCAAAATCAAATTTATCAAGTATTTACACGACCATAGTTTCGATCAACTATGATCGTAGCAGTTGTATAATCGTCATGGGAGTTTTTGCATGCGTCGATGGTTTTTTATCACTTTGCTGTTCATTTTAGCAGCGTGCAGCACAACCGGAGCACCAACTGCGACTGTGCCAGCCCAACCAAGCCCAACTGCGACAACGCCGCCAAGCCCAACGCTTGCGCCAACCGCGACAATTCAACCAAGCCCAACGATCGTGCCAACTGCCACGCCAATCAGCAGCGACCCACGCACAGGGCGGCCCGCCATGGCTCGTGGCAGTATAACCAAACGCCCTTTGATCACGATGATCGACAACTTTCCGGCGGCTTATCCCCAAACCGGTTTAGACCAAGCAGCAATCGTGTTTGAGGCCTTGGCTGAATATGGCGTAACCCGCTATATGGCGGTTTTCACGCCCGAATTGACAGAGGTTGCTGGCGATCTCGGCCCGATTCGCTCGGCACGGCTCTACTTTGTGCAATGGGCCATGGGTTTTCGGGCGGTCTATACCCACGCTGGGGGTAGCCCTGAAGGCTTGGAACGCTTAGCCGTCGATGCTAATGATTTGGTGATTGATATTGATTTGGTGAGCCTGGAAGACCGCCAGATTTTCGATTATTCGCGCCGGTCGCTGCAACGCGATGCGCCGCATAATTTGTATACCAGCGCCCAGGAAATTACCAACTATGTTGCAGATCGCGCTAGCTCGAGTGCCCAAGCCGATGTGAGCGAAGTGGGCTATTTGTTTGCGCCAGAGGCTCCAGTGGCTGAGCCAATTCGCACAATCGATTATTTCTTCATCTATCCCGATGATCCTGCTGGCTGGCGCTACGACCCTGAGACCAATGAATATGCCCGTTTGCGCCGGCAAGTGCCCCACGTCGATGCCGTGAGTGGCCAACAATTGACTTTCAAAAGTATTGTTACGATGGAAGTATTCGAAGCGCCAATCATTGGCGACGACAAAGGCCGCATCGATCAACAGGTCGTTGGCGAAGGTCGGGCGTTGGTATTCGCCAATGGTTCTATGCAAGAAGCGACGTGGCGCAAGGATTCCGAATCCGGGCCATTGCGTTTTTATGCCAGCGATACTAGCGAAATCGTCTTTCCTGCTGGCCCAATTTGGATCGCCGCCATGCCGAGTTTGGATAACGTGAGTTACGAGTAGGAATCAGGAATCGTTTTTCATCCACAAAGGACACGAAGGGCACGAAGTAATTAACTTTCGTGGTTCTTCGTGTCCTTCGTGGATCACTTATTCCACATCTTTCAAGGTGCGCGAGGCCAAGGTCAATAAAAACAAGCCATAGCCGACCAAAATCGCAATATTCGTCCAAATAACGCTGGCGCTGGGTGTTTTGCCAATAATTTCTTGAATCGCATCGTTGGCATAGAACAATGGAAAGGCATGGCCCAACCAATTAGCCCAATTTGGCAGTTGCTCAGGGTTGATCAACAAGCCCGAAAGAAACACCGATGGCAAGATAATCAGCGGAATAAAGGGAAACACTTGGCCCTCGTGGCGGGCAAAGGTCGAGATAAACATCCCCAGCATCACCGAGGTAATGGCTAAAAGCCAAATCACCCCAAACAACATGCCCAACTCCGACCAAGCATAGGTCAGATCAAATAACCACAAGGCCTCAGCCAAGGCAATAGCTGCTTGGAAGGTGGCGAGCAAAATGTAGCCCAGCACATAGCCGCCGATAATCTCGATCCGCCGAAAACCATTGATAAACATCCGCTCCAAGGTGCCAGCTGTGCGTTCTTGCACCAACACAATCGCACACAGCAAAAATGCCAAGAAATGCACCATAAACGCCGTAATCGGCATAACGTAACGGGCATTATTGAAGCCCTTGGGCATGGTATCGAAGAAAATTTTCAACAGATAAATAATTAATAATGGAGCCATCACCGATAAACCAAGTAAGCGTTTATCGTGACGAAGTTGGGTAAGCACTCGTTTGGCAACCACAAAAATTCGGCTCATTGGGCGACCTCGCTTTTTTGCAGCATACGCAATACAATCGTTTCGAGCGAATCGGGCTGTAACGTGATTGTTTGAATCGTTGGATTCAGCCCATAGCCAGACAAGGCTTCGGCTAAAGCGCTAGGCGTGCTGGCGATCTGCTGGTTGGTGGTTTGCCCAGCCTGTTGAATGATTAATTGGGTTTGGCCATGCTCCAAAATTGCCTGCGGCGTATCGACAATCAAAATCTTGCCTGCTTGTTGGATGGCAAGGCGGTCGCAGAGCAGTGCTTCATCCATTAAGTGGGTGCTAATAAACAGGGTTGTGCCAGCATTGGCCAATTCGCGGAAGAGTTGCCACGAACGTACCTTGAGATGCGGATCAACCGCCGCAGTCGGCTCGTCGAGAAACAGCATGCGTGGTTTGTGCAACAGAGCACAGGCCAATGAAACCCGCTTTTTCATGCCGCCCGAAAAGCCATATACCGGATGATCAGCGCGGCTGGTTAATTCGGTAAATTCAAGTGACGCTTGAATCTGTTGCTCCAACTCCGACACATTGTGGGCGCTCCCAAAAAAGCGTAAATTTTCGCGGGCAGAGAGATCTTCGTAGAGTGCTACACCTTGGGGCATATAGCCAATTAAGGCCCGGAGCTTGGCTTGATCGCGCAATGGATTCAGGCCGAGCACCTGCCATTCGCCGCTATTGGGTTTGAGTGCGCCGACCAAGGCTTTAATCAAGGTAGATTTGCCTGCGCCGTTCGCGCCAAGCAAACCAAAAATCATGCCTTCAGGTACGTTTAAATCGATACCTTGCAGCGCTTGGACATTGCCGTAACGTTTGGTGAGTCCCCGAACTTCAACTGCGTTCATGGGTTTACTCCTTTGGCTTGAGTCCATTCAGGAAAATATCAATGATTGTTGCAATATGTTCATCGTCGGTTAAGCCATCGGCTTGCAAGCTGGGCAAGATAACCTTGCTGAGCATTTGGGGTATCAACATACCCATAAAAGCCCGACTGCTGGCTCGGGTATCGTGCTGAAGCATGCGGCCAAGCCGAATTTGATGCATAAAGTAGCGTTCAAGAAATTGCTTGATCTGCGGCACAATCTGCTGGTTGAGCAGCTCGGTTGGGTTACGGCCAAGCAGCATTTCGCCCAAAAGTACACGCATCATCTGGACTGTGCGCTGGTTATCGCCTGCTTGTAAATAGCCTTTGGCCAACATTGAGAGCAATTCAGCAGGCTCACGATCTAAGAGCAGATCAAGCGCTTGCATAGTTTGCAAGATTGGCATTTGGCCTTGCATTACCGCTTCAAGCAAGGCATCTTTGTTAGGAAAGTACCAATAGATCAAGGCTGGAGACTGAATTTTGGCCCGAGCAGCAATCGATTTAATCGTAGCTCCACGAAAGCCTTTTTCGGCAAATTCGGCTCGTGCAGCCTCCAAAATGGCCTCGCGTCGCTCGCTTTGTTCGTCAGTCATACCCTACCTCAAACAACTTGATTGAACGTTCAATCAAGATTATAGATAACTTATGTTGAGCTGTCAAGGGGGATTTTTGGTTAAGCAAAAACGCGATCAAAAGCTTGATCGCGTTTTTGTGTGCTGTTTAGGGTTCCCTCACCCCAACCCCTCTCCCGTGGCGCGGGCGAGGGGCTTAACGCGGTGGTTCGCCATGATGCGTATGGGCGAGGGTGTTGGGGGTGAGAGGATCAATCACCATTGACCATCCACCATGCCATTGAAGCCTACCCTTGTGGGCAATCTCGCTCACACTGCGCGCGGGCGAGGGGCTTAACGCGGTGGTTCGCCGTTGTTCGCCGCCAAATAAGCAGTAGTTGTTCGGGTAGTTCCCCTCGCCTCAATTGCGGGCGAGAGATCGCAACTGAGTTTTATTTACTAGCCCACGGGATCCAAACCTCATACTCGCTAATCACAACTGTACCAGTTGCGGTAGGCGTGTTAGTTGATGTGTTGGTCGGAACTGTCGTTGGCGAAGCGGTTGGTGTGTTGCTGACAGTTATCGTTGGTGAATTGGTTGCGGTTGGCGTATTGGTTGGCCCAGTCGTCGCGGTTGGCGTATTGCTGACCGTGATCGTTGGTGAATTGGTTGCGGTTGGCGTATTGGTAATAATCGCGGTCGCCGTTGGGGTTGGCGTACCACCGCCACTTACTTGGCGCAATGGCCCAGCTACGGCTAAGCCATAAGGTTGGCTGGCAATTGGCACATTATGGGCAGTTACCTCGATTTGATACGTGCCAATTTGCGGCGTATTGATAATCACGCCTTCGAGATTATTGGTGCGATCGCCAGTGCTCTGATTGTTGCCATAGTAGCGCGTGCCATCAGGCCCAATCACCACCAAATCGAGATCATTAACCAATTGTTGGGCTGCTGCCAACGAAGCTGGCGGATCAGTCCAGTTGAGCATAACCCGCAATGGTTGGGTGTTGGTCAGCACATTCAATGGTTGGTTGGTTGTGTGGTTGTAGCTTACCATTTGGCCCGTACTCAAGCCAGCAGTACGATCAGCGACCCATAAATCGTAAGGTGCTGGTTTGGTGATAAAGCTCAGATTGCTTCGGCCCCAACCTGCGACACTATTCGGTCGATTGTAGGGAATTTCTTGCGTCGCGCCGATGCCATATTGACCTGGCGCAATATCAACCGTGGTATTAAGCGCAATTGCCTTGATCACTGCGGCGCTTGGGTTGCTCAAACCCTCGGTTCCCAGCCATTCGCGAATCAGTGCGACCGTGCCAGCAACCAACGGTGTGGCCATCGACGTACCGCCAGAGTAGACATAGTTGCCATTGGTTTCGTGAACACCCCATAAGGTGCTAGCACCGCTCCCATACGAACGCGTGGAAACGATATTCGTGCCAGGTGCAACCAAATCGGGCTTGATCCGGCCATCGTCGGTTGGCCCGCGCGATGAAAATGCCGCCATACCATTGGCATCATCAGACAGTGTATCGGAGAGAATTGGCTCAGTCGCAAAGCAGAAGCTCAACAACAGCCAAGGCAAACTTGTATAACCACCGGTTGGGCGTGGGTTTTCGCTGGCTCCAACGGTAATTACATTTTTAGCGGTGGCTGGCGCTAACAACGAATCTGGGTCAACGACCCCATCGCCACCAGTACAAAAGCCAAATTCGCCGACCTCGCCATCAGCCCCGCTATTACCAGCCCCAAACAGCATGGTGTAATCGGGATGATCCCACAAAAATTGGTCGGTGCGTTGGGCACTATAGGGGTAGCCGCCAAATGTTGCCTCAGTATCGGTGATAGGGCCAGTCACATCGCCCCAACTATTGCTATGAATCCTTGCGCCAGCAGCGTAGGCTTGTTGATACATCGGATAAAAATCGCTAGGCAGGCCAATAATATTACCACTTGGATCAGCCTCGAAGGCTTGCACCACCAACTTGGCCTCAGGCGCAATCCCTGCCATGGAATTGGTATAGCTGTGTGTAGCTGGATTGGAGCCGGAAAGCGCTCCATTACCAGCGATCGAGCCTGCAACGTGGGTACCATGGCCATGATTATCATCCCAATTACTGCCAGCTGACAGCACCTGAGTAGCCTGAATTCGATTAGCAAAATCGTTGCTCAAGCTTGGCATAGAGCCAGTATCCAAGCCTGTGTCGGTGTAGGCCACAATTTGGTTTTGGCCATACAACTGCTGATCCGTCCAAACCGGCTCGACTTGTTGGACTTGGCGTGCATACTGATCGGTCAGTTTGGGCGTGCTAACAACTTCGATCCAGCGAACTTCGCTAATGCTAGCAAGTTGAATAATTTGATCAATAGTTGTAATTACATCAAGCCGTAAGCCTTGGGCTTTAACTGCTTGCTCGGCAATAGTCAATTGATTATCCCAACCGATTGTGCGTAAAGGCAGGCGTTGATAGCGCCCAGTTTGCACCAGTTTCAATAAACCAGGCTGAAACTTATCGGCTAAGGTCCAATCGCCGCGAGCGTAAAAGCCATCAATGCTGCTGGCTGCTACTTGCTGAGCGGCTGAACCACGCACCAAGTAGGCATAATCGGGCAGATATTCAATAATCTCTAGGCCCGTTGCTTCAACTGCTTGGCGCTGCTTGAGCAAAATTGGCCCGCTAAATTGAATAACCGCATACTCCGCAATTGGCTGCAACAAGCGATCAGTTCGGTTGGCTTGATTAACCACTTTGAGATCGATCGTGCCACGTTGGAGATACAACTTGGGCGGAATTGTGGCGCTGGGGGGCTTGCTAGCAGCGCTACCTAAGCTTAGGAATACCAAGCTCATGAGTAAAAGACCATGTAATAATCGCATACCGACCTCCGAGTGGGTAAGGTAGGTGTGCCCCGAGAGAACTATGAATTTTGCACACCATTGAGGGAAAATCAATGTGCTAAGTATAAAAAATTTTTACCAAAATTACTAGGGTGAATTTGAATCCAGCAGGGGCTATCCATTAAAACTGAATGCTGCACGGTGAAGAATGCATGCGCTTTGATCCAAATCCTGCTCATTTGTAGTTAGAATAACAGGCCATAAGCCCTATTCTCAAGCAATTTGGGCCATGGTATGATGGCAAACAATTGAGCAATCCACTCTCATTATCGCCCATTTCCCCAACAAAACGAGGAGCAGCTGTATGGCCGATTATCAGGTACCAAAAGCCAGTGAAATGCACGCTAGTTTTGCCTGCCCTGAGTGTGGTAGCAAAAAACAACATATGAATACGCTGATGACATCAGGAATTCATATGTTTCGCTATCATGTGCAATGCCTTGATTGTGACCATGAATATATCTACAGAAAGCCCTTGCCCAATCTGAATCGTCAATTGAGCAAGGACCCTTTGGCGTGGTTTATGTTGGCAGGAATGCTGTTACTGTTTGGATTTATGTTCTTTGGTTAGCGGCGCAGCAAGCGCAAGCCATTGGCAACCACCAATAAGGTGCTGCCTTCGTGGCCAACCACACCCAGCGGCAGAGCAATATTGCCAAATAATGCCGAACAGATGAGCACCACAATCACGCCACCAGCAAAGGCAATGTTCTGCCAAACAATCCGTTGCGTTCGGCGACCAAGCCGCAGCGCTTCGGCTAGTTTCAACAAATCGTCGCTGAGCAAAAGCACATCGGCGCTCTGCACCGCGACATCGGTGCCAGCAACACCCATGGCTACACCCAATTGGGCTTTAGCCAACGCCGGAGCATCATTCACCCCATCGCCAACCATGGCGACTGGGCCATACTGTTGCTGCAATTCTTCAATGATCCGGGCTTTGTCGCCAGGTAATAATTCGGCGCGTACATCATCGATGCCAATTTGGCTCGCCACATGCTGGGCAACTGCGCGATTATCGCCAGTCAAAAGCACCACTCGTTCGACTCCAGCAGCATGGAGGGCAGCAATCGCTTGCTTGGATTCAGCGCGTAAGGTATCGGCTAAGGCGATCAAGCCCCAAGCCTGTTCGGTTGTACCAACGCCAATCACGGTTGCCCCTTCGGCCTCAAGTTTGGCGGCTTGAGCCAGCACAACCTCGCCCCATAGCCGTGGTCGACCAACTTGCACCAACTCGCCGTTAACATCGGCTTGCGCACCCATGCCAGTGATCGATTGGAAATCGACAGCAGTTGGGACGCTTAAGGTTTGTTGTTGAGCATAGGTCACAATCGCCTTGGCTAATGGATGTTCTGAGTAGGCTTCGACCGCTGCGGCTGCATTCAACCACTGTGCAATCGGACGTTGACCAAGATCGAGGGTTTGCATCACGCTCAATTGGCCAGTCGTTAGCGTGCCAGTTTTATCCAAGGCCACAACTTTGATTTTGGCGGCAGCTTCAAGATAGCGCCCACCTTTGAACAACATGCCATGTCGGGCAGCATTGGCCATCGCCGAAAGCATCGCCGCCGGAATCGAAATCACCAAGGCACACGGCGAGGCAACCACCATCAAGGCCATAGCCCGATACAGCGTGGTTTTCACGTCCCAATCGAGAAATAGCAATGGAATTGCAATCGCTAGCAGGGTCATGGCAACCACAGCATAGGCGTAATATTGACCAATCACCCGATCAGTGAAATCTTGAGCTTTGGCTTTTTGGCTGCGAGCTTCAGCCACAGTTTCGATAATTCGCGCAAGGGTGGTATCGCCAACCGCCACGGTTACTTCGATCGTCAATGCGCCGGTGGTATTGAGCGTGCCAGCAAACACCTTGCTGCCAGCAGCTTTATCAACAGGCACCGATTCGCCTGTAATCGCGGCTTCGTTGATTGAAGAAGCGCCGATCCGCACAATCCCGTCAACCGGAATCCGCTCGCCAGGCCGCACCAATACACGCTCGCCAAGCGCCAATTCGGCCACCGCAACCACTTGTTGGCTGCCATCAGCAGCAAGTCGGGTCGCTTGATCGGGAGCCATCTCCAGCAGTGCATTGACCGCACGATGGGTTCGGCCCATCGCATAGGTTTCGAGCGTGTTGGAAAGCGCAAACAAAAACATTAAAATTGCGCCTTCGCGGGGCTGGCCAACCGCTGCCGCGCCGATTGCCGCCACAATCATCAAGAAATTAACATCAAATTCGCGGTGGCGCAGGCTATCCCAAGCATTGCCTAGCGGAAACCAACCGCCGCTGGCGAAAGCCACCACATACAGCATCCAAGGCAGCCAGGTTGGCACGCCAGCAAAACTTCCTACAACCCATCCCAAGCCTGTCGTGATCAAACAGATCGCTGTCAGGCGCATCATCCATGGCAAAGCCGCTAATTCATCGAGCTCGGCTTGCGCTTCAGCATGCAATTGGCGATTGCTTACACTGGTTGTTGTCATGATGCATTGTCCTTAGCAATGAGAATGATTCTAAATTGCTACTAAAAAAATTTTGGCTATTAGCACTGTTTTATATGTTTTTATTTAGAATGATTCTAAATTGGGTCTAAATAAAAAGTGCCGAAGCACTCTTTACTTTTAGTTTTTACAACGGTCGCAGCGTCCGTAGACCACCACATTGGCCGATTCGAAGGTTGCTCCGGCGGTCGAGGCAATCTGGGCCAACATCAGGTCAAGCTGCGGCGCATGACAATCGATAATCGCGCCACATTGCGAACAGACAAAGTTCATATGCGGAGTTGTATCGAGATCATAGCGGGTATGCTCATCGGTATTCAACGGCATAGACTGAATAACCCCCAGCTTTTCCAAGGTTGTGATCGTGTTATAGACCGTGGCTTGGCCGATACCATGCCGCTTAACCACCTCGACAATTTCAGCAGCAGTTGGGTGCCCGCCATGGCGCGCTAAAGCCCAACAAACCGCCTCGCGTTGAGGGGTTGGTCGATAGCCATGCTGTTCCAATTCGCGTAGTAAGCGACGCGCCCGCTCGTCAGGTTGCATAATTGCCATTGTGCTTCAACCTTAGAATGATTCTAATTCCTATTCTAGCATCAGGCTGCATTTTTAGCAATATTTAGCGCTAACGTCAAGTGAAGCTTCAGCAACAATTGGGTTCTAAACAAAATCAAACGCCCTATTTCGCGCGATCTTCATTCCGCTAGCGATCGACAAATTGCATTTTAGGGCGTTGTAGAAGGATGAATTATGAGGGAGTGAGGCAGAAATCAAAGGTCAAAAAAGCATGCGAGATTGGGGAAAGGAAATTAGGGGTTGAACCCTCACAGTTGGGGATAAAAGCATCATTCATGCAATTCGTGGCTGAAAGGGATCAGGGGTCGGGCACTTGGCTCGCGACGAATAAGCATTGAATCCCCATAATCTATGCCAATCTGTGGCAAAGAAATTCAACGTTGTGATCTTCGTGATTTCGGCCCTTCGCTATGCTTCGCGGCCTTCGTAGTTACGCATATTGCTATTTGTTGCTGTTAGTTGGCGTGGCAATCATGGGAATTGGTGTACCATTCGAATCGAGCCACTCGCGGGTTTCGAGATTGAAGATTAACGATTGCGTTGGCGTGGTTTGGGTTGTGATAGAGACTAATGGCCATGTTGCCGCTTCGATCAGCAAAATGCCTTGCTTTTGCGGTGCAAGCACATCAATTGGGCGCATTTCGACATACGTCAGATTACCACCGACCCGTGAAAAGGTTATGCCACCTTGCAGAGGGTCTTCCCACAAAACCCCCTTATACACCGTATATGATTCTTGGCGTTGCCAATCATTGACTCCCCAACAATTTCCTTGACCTGCCACATAGATATCAGGGGCATCTTCCATCGAGTCACACCGACCCTCACTGAAGAGCGGCTCAGGGGTAAATGTCGCACCGGATGCTAAAGCTGTAGCCCAACTAGCACCCTTAGCATCCATCGTTGCTGCACTGGTTGGCAACACACCGCCCGCTTCGACGGTCTGGAGATCAAAGGCTACTTGGGTTAGTGGAAAATCGACTGCTACTCCAGTTGCTTCCATAACTGCAAGTTGAGTTTCATGGACGTGGGTTGGATTAATTGGTTGATTAAATGAGGCTTGCTCAACTGGTATTGGTTGCATCACCTCACGGTTGACTTGAACCCTGCCGCAGCCAGCAAACAAGAGACTTCCAAACACAAGATCACATATGAAGATTCGGTACTTTTTCACCTGCAACTCCTACAACTCACCCAATTCAGCGCTATGCTAGCACGCAGCTAGCTGAGCGCACAATGAACGAGTGCTGATAGCAAACTGAGAATTTTGAAGGATGAAGGATGAGGGATGAATCGCAACGGCAAGCGTGATAATAAAGATCATCAAACAAATCTGTGCAATCTGTGGCGATAAATAATCATTCGTGCAATTCGTGGCAAAAATTTAACGCAGAGACGCAGAGTAGATGCGGTTATAGGCTATATGTTAATGATTCATTACGTTAAACCACGGCCTATCCCCTCACCCCCAGCCCTCGCTCTCACTGAACGCGGGCGAGGGGGAGCACCCATTTTTTACCACGCATTGCGGCAGAAGCCCCTCGCCCGCTGTGTGGGAAAGGGGTTGGGGTGAAGGAATGCCACGTTTGCCTAACCAACGTACCATTACAGCTATAGGCTATAGGCTTTTGACTATAGGATATTATCTAAATAATCTGTGGGAATCTGTCTGAGGGATCATGGGTCAAGGGCTGGGGATCGGTCGCTCCTTCTGGGCCAATAGCCAACAGTCGCATCACAATAATCTGTGTAATCTGTGGCGAAAAATAATCATTCGTGGAATTCGTGGCGAAAAAATCGTTCTTCGTGTCCTTCGTGGATCAAAAAGCAATCTTCGTGGATCACTATTTCCCCATCCCCAAGTACAATGAACGTTTAAAATCAGCTATTGAACCGAGTCGCAAACCGCAGCACATCGGCTAAAATAGCCATGGCTTAGCACGAAAGATTGGATTATGCCTGAATTTGCTTATAACATTCGCCAATATTATCCTCAGCAACGCGCTGAACTCTTGCAAGTGATCGCCCAGATTGAAACCTACCCCAACGCCGCCGAACGGGTGTTGACCAAAGCCAACTTGATTATGCTCCATTGCGATCAGGTTGATCCGCATACGGCAATGATCATAAAGCAAGAATTGTTGGCGCTCGATGGCGATGCCTTGGTTAGCCCACACGTTTATTTAGGCCAAAGCAACCAGCCAACCAATGTCCTGGCATGGGCCAATGAGCGTTCGTGGCGCGCCTTATGTGGCAAATTTCAAGCGATTCCGTTGCCAGCCTTGCAAGCCTTAGCGCAGCAAATTGGTGCGTTGCTGGTGCATAACCAAGCGCGGGGCAGCCTCAAACTAGGATCAACCCAATGGCATTGGGGCCAAAAAACCTTGGTTATGGGTATTCTCAATGTCACGCCCGATTCATTCTCCAACGATGGTTTGCTTGCGGCAGGCCTGAGCCAAATTCAGCAACAAGCGCTTGATTTTGCCGCTGCCGGAGCCGATATTTTGGATATTGGCGGCGAATCGACCCGACCGGGAGCGAGCACGGTCAGCAGCGAACAAGAAATTGCGCGGGTTGTGCCAGCAATTCAAGCCATTCGCCAAGTTTGCCAGTTGCCAATCTCGATTGATAGCTACAAAGCCGAGGTTGTGGCTGCCGCGCTGGCGGCTGGTGCAAACGTGGTGAATGATATTTGGGGCTTACGTCAAGCTGATGGCAGTTGGAATACGGCGTTGGCGCAGGTCGTGGCTCAAGCGCAGGTGCCAATTATTTTGATGCACAATCGCAACAGCACGGTTGAGCAATTTGCCCATGGCACAAATTACGCTGCTAGTGACTATCGCGATATTATTGGCGAAGTTTGTGGCGAATTACGCCAAAGCATCGATTTTGCCTTGCAAAGTGGCATTGCCAATGATTTGATTTTGCTCGACCCAGGCATTGGTTTTGGCAAAAGCCCCGAACAAAACTTGCAAGTATTACGTCAACTGCGTACAATTGCCAGTTTGGGCTACCCATTGTTGGTTGGCACTAGCCGAAAATCCATGATTGGGATAACATTAAACCGACCAGTTGAGCAACGCTTGTGGGGCACAGCCGCCACGGTAGCTTATGCCATTCAAGCCGGAGCCGATATTGTGCGGGTTCACGATGTTGCTGCCATGGTCGATGTTTGTCGAATGACCGATACCTTAGTTCGTCACGAAGGATAATATATGCAACAAGCGCAAACACAGCGCCAACCATCTCGACTGTTTACCATGGCTATGATTGGACTAGCCGTGTTTGTGGTAGCAGCAATTTTGCTGATTGGGGTCGCCCAAGGTGGCCAAAACGTCATTACCTTGGCGGTTCCGGCTTTTATGGCAGGAGTTTTATCATTCCTCTCGCCATGTACCTTACCAGTGCTGCCAGCCTATTTTGCCTGGACATTCGGCATCAACAGTGCTGGCGATGAGAGCGTTGCCCAAAAGCGCCAACGCACAATTATTTCATCGTTGGCCTTCTTTGCAGGCTTGGCAACCACGATGGTTGTGCTGGGCATGGCGATTACTGCAACGAGCCAAGCCATCCGCAACTTTTCATCCAACAAAGATTTGTTTGCCCAAATTGGTGGGGTTATCATCATCATCATGGGTGCAATGAGCATCTTTGGCATTGGCTTCACCGGCGCGAATATCAAGCGCAGCTCAAGCGCCACGGTTGGCAGCGCCTACCTGTATGGCCTAACCTTTGCCCTCGGTTGGACGGCTTGTATCGGCCC
Source organism: uncultured Chloroflexia bacterium (assembly GCA_963767035.1). Taxonomy (GTDB): domain Bacteria; phylum Chloroflexota; class Chloroflexia; order Chloroflexales; family Herpetosiphonaceae; genus Herpetosiphon. Next base: position 2,085,557 of record CAVYBW010000001.1, read on the forward strand.
GATTTTGGGTGCAATTTTGACGCTGCTGATCTCAACCGGAGCTTCGATTATCGCTGGCGCAACCTTAACCTTCATCTATGTGCTTGGTTTGGCGCTGCCATTGATGATCGTCGCGACCTTCTTCAACAAACTCGGTCAAGGCTCCAAGGGTTGGAAGATTCTGCGCGGGCGGGCACTAGAGTTTAACATTGGCAAGCGAACGATTATTTTGCACTCAACCAGCGTACTCAGTGGCATCTTGTTGATCGCGGTTGGTATTTTGCTGGTCACTGGCCAAATGAGCACCTTGAACGATATTGCGCTCGACAACCCGATTAGTAAATGGGCCAATAACGTGCAATATGATATCCAGACCTTCTTCACTGGCGAGTAAGATCTTTCCCTCACCGGCTAGCTACGTACATCGATGGTGATCAAAATTGATTGGTGCTCACCACCCTTCCGTCCTGCCTCAAGGCGGGAAACGCAGGGGGCTTTAATCCCCTGCACCCCCTCAAGGGCAATGTGTGGCAAACAGGAATATTCCGATGAACCTGCTATGGCGCGGTTCGCAGCGGAACACTATTAATAACCTACCCTTGGCAGTCCTTCTCCCGCCTAGTGAGCGAAGGAGAACCACTAATTAAATGCCCCTCGCCCGCGCCACGGGCGAGGGGTTGGGGTGAGGGGACTTGGCTGCTAAAACACTTCATACATTACATTAATCGGGTCGCGATCATCATCATCGGGGGCAATATTGACTGGACGAACATAGCCACGCAGATACAAATATTCAACAAACGCCCCAACTTTTTCGATGCCCAATAGCTCGTCGTAGCCCTGCAAACCACGATACATTGACGCACTCAGTTGGGCAACAGTTTGCGGCTGGGCTTTGAGCAAATCGCTAATTCGCTCAATTTTACGCTGATTCGAGGCAAAGATTTGCTCCAAACGCTTGGGCAAGTTGTCGATTGGCTGCTCATGGCCACCCAAAGTTAGGGCAATGCCATCAAGCTGGGCAACCCGTTGCAAACCCCAAATATAATGCTCCAAACCAGTGCCTGGAGTGATCATTTCGGGAGCAAGATGCGGAGCGGTGCGCGCCAAAATATGATCAGCACTGAACAACACCTCATCCAAACGCAAACAGACTTGGCCTGGGCAATGGCCGGGCGTGTAAATCACATCGAATAAATCGCAAAGCCGATCGCCATCTTCAAACGTTTGCTCAATTGGCTGCGTTTGAAAGGCCTCTTTATTCTGCAAATACATGCCCATCAAATGTTGATGTTGCTCGGCAGAAACCCCCGCATGGCGCAAAAAGCGACTGAGCGCCTTGGATGCAAACAGCAAGCGTCCATCGTAATTGGTAATCACTCGTCGATCGGCAATATGAATGGCGGTTGGTGCTTGGCTAAATTGACGCACAAACGGCAAACCACCAAAATGATCAATATGGGCGTGAGTCAGAATAATCTGATTAACATCTGCCAAGCTCAGCTTTTCGCCCCATTGAGCCTGAATCGCATCGAAGCCAGCCACAAGATCGCGGTTGGAATTACCATGACCTGAGCCAGTATCGATCAAACAGATCGTACTATCGGCAACCACCAGATAGACATTGGCATAAAACTGCTGAAAAACCTCTACAGGAAGGCTGTAGATGCGTACACCTGCTTGGGTTTCAAAGCGCAAAACACGCTGCTCCACAGAGGCCTCCTTATGCTACTAAGGCCAATTGTACCGCACCCAAGCCGGGCTGTCTCGTGGTATCATGCAAGTAGGCAATCGCACCATCAATACTAGAAATCTGAGGATTGTTATGTTGGAACTGCAAGTTGGTGTTGCAAAAGTTGGCAAATATGCCACCCCAGAAAGCGGCGACACCCTTGAGATGATCGAGCGACCGCATGGCGGCTTTTCGTTTGTATTAGCTGATGGCCAAGGAAGTGGGCGGGGCGCCAAAACCCTGAGTAACCTTGTGACAACCCGAGCAATTTCAATGCTCAAGGATGGAGCACGCGATGGTGCTGTTGCACGGGCGGTTCACGATTATCTGTATGCCTATCGTCATGGCCAAGTCTCAGCAACACTTAATATTCTTTCAGTAGATCTTTCAGCCCGAAGTGTGTTAGTATCAAGAAATAATCCTTGTCCATTTTATGTGATCGATGAACAAGGAATGACAACCTACAACGAGCCATCAACACCAATTGGGCTGTATTCGATGACCAAACCAGTGATCACCAAAATTACACTGCGTCCGTATGTGTATGTCGTGGTCTTTACCGATGGCATTCTGCATGCAGGCCGCCGCTACAACGAAAGTATTGAGCTAGAAAACTATCTTGGCAATTTTAATGTTCGCCAAGGACGAACAGCCCAAGAAGTTACTGATGATGTATTAGGACGTGCAGTGGAACTCGATCAAAATCGACCGAACGACGATATGAGCGTGATCGTGATGGCCGCCTTACCGATGGAGTCGGAAAATAAAGTTCGACGTATGACTGTCTGTTTTCCGGTAGAACAAGCCTAATTCGCAGGCTTCATCGAATCGATGCTGGCGGTCGGCAGATACGCTGAAAGGAACCGCCGATGAGTGATCAAGCTGAAACAGTGGTAATTGTGGGGCCATGTGCTGCTGGTAAAACGACCTTACGCCAAGGTTTGGAAACCCATGGAATTCAAGCGCGAGTCATCGCCCAAGAGCATTCCGGAATCCGTGGGCTTTGGCGCAAACATCAAGCCAATTATGTGATTTATCTTGATGTTGATTTACCAGCAGTCCATGAACGTGGCCGCCCCAGTTTCCCTGCTTGGTTGCACAATCAGCAGCAACAACGCTTGCAAGAAGCCCGCAATGCTGCCGATATCTATCTTGATACCACCAAACATTCGATCAACGATGTGCTGCGCCGCGTACTTTCTGTAGTTAGCCACTAATCTAACCAGCCAAGACTGCTTGCATTGAAGGCCAGCAGTCTTGGCTTTTAATTTCAAATCCCACCCCTGTAATATCCAGTATAATCCTCGTATTCATCAGCCGAATACTAGCGAGGATTATGATGATCAAACCACTAAAAAACTGGCTCCTGCAACAAAATTATCTTACATTAATTGCATTTATATTAATTTTTGCGATGAGTGCCTGTATGAATTTTAGCAGCGATACATGGTGGCTCTTACGTACAGGTCAAGATATTCTGGATCAAAAAAGCATTATTACGACAGATCTTTACAGCTGGACAAATCTCAACGCCTATTGGCCTAACCATGAATGGCTAACCCAACTTTTGATGTATTTAGTCTATTCGATCGGTGGGCTTGGCTTAATTGTACTAGTCTTTGCATTATTAGTAACGCTGACATGGCTAATTGTTTATCGATTAAGCCCAAGTAGCAAAAAAATAACTTTATTGCTGATAACCCTAGGCATTATTGATAATATTAGTGCGTGGAGCATTCGACCACAAATTATCTCATTTTTGCTATTTATCAGCTTAATTGTGCTGATTCGCCAACCAAAATTTCACTGGTGGATTGTACCATTTATGTTGATTTGGGCCAATTTGCACGCAGGATTTGTGATTGGCATTGTTTTGCTTGGTTTAGTTGGCATTGCGGCGATTATCAAACGCGAATCAATTATTCACTGGCTGATGATTGGAATTGCAGCGGTTATTGCAACTATGGCAAATCCACATGGCTATAAACTTTGGCTCTTTACGCTTAATTCATTAGATAGCAGTACATATAGCTTTATTGAAGAATGGCGTAGCCAAAGCCTCAGTAATATCAGTAGTTATCCATTTTTTTTATTAGTTGGCATAATTGGGATGGTTTGGTATAAAAAGCGTTATAAACCAAGCACAAGCTACGATTGGTTTCTGCTTTTAGCGACAATACTCTTTGGTTTTATGGCGTTTCGTTCAGTTCGCCAAAGTATCTTTTTCGATGGCTTAGCCGTTTTATTTCTGGCCCAAATGCTAGCGTCAAAACAAACAAGCATTAGTAAAGCTACAAAAATGGAGTCAATGCAATTAATATTAGTTGGCATTACCAGTGTAATCGCAGCACTATTAGCGCTATTCGTCTGGAATCAACGTGAATCATTGCTTTCTGAGCCAATTATTGCAGCCTTAGAACAATGTCCGGGCAATATGTACAATAACTATAATATTGGTGGCGAACTAATCTGGTTTGTACCACAAAAGCCAGTTTTTATTGATAATCGTTTTGATCCATACGCCAAAGATTTTATGCAAGCAAACGTCAAGATGGAGCAAACTGGCGATTATCAAGCGCAGTTTAGCCAGTATACCATTGGCTGTGCGATTGTTGAAAATAACAGCCCACTAGCCAAGGCGCTCACGCGTGATGGTTGGCAACTTCAAACCAATAATCTCAGTTATAGCGTCTTCTACCAACCATAAGTCGAATCGAGAGCATGGCTCGCTTACAGTTGGCTGAACGTAGCTCTCAGCGCTCTGTGCAGTACAAAATTCAAATAGTAGCAACGATGCTAGATAAGCCCTGTAAAAAAGCCATGGATATTGCATCCATGGCTTTAGGTATGCTTGCTAGCTAAAACAATGATGCTCGTGAGGAAATCCTCACGAGCATCAATTGGGATGGTACGCATCCTCCTACGTTCCCACAGCGGGTGCTGCAGTAGCCTCGGTGTGTGTCGCGTTCACGGCCTGGTTCGGGATGGAGCAGCGTGGGTCACAACCACCTCGACACGTACCAATTGGTGCTTGCCCTTCATCCAATCAGCATTCTTCTGACGACAGCGCTCTTCTGCGCAGCCTGCATCCGTTTCAGTCCTGCCTGTCCCTGCACCATTCCTCGCGCTCCGCGTCCTGCCGACGCGCGGCAACCGATGATCGCTTGGCTCTCTGTAGTTGTCTGCTCTACCGTTCACACGGCCTCCACAGCAACCCAGTTGTCCGCCTCGTCTCGACGGTGCCTCTCGTACTTGCGTACTTGGATGACTGATCTTGTGGCCGGTTTCCCACTTAGATGCTGTCAGCGGTTCTCCGTCCCAGACGTAGCTACCGAGCATTGCGGGTCGTCCCACAACTCGTCCACCAGCGGTCTGTCCAGCCCGGTCCTCTCGTACTAGGGCCAGCCCCACGCAATCATCCTACGCTCACAGCGGATAGAGACCGAACTGTCTCACGACGTTCTGAACCCAGCTCGCGTGCCGCTTTCATGGGCGAACAGCCCAACCCTTGGGACCGACTCCAGCCCCAGGATGCGACGAGCCGACATCGAGGTGCCAAACCCCGCCGTCGATGTGAACTCTTGGGCGGGATCAGCCTGTTATCCCCGGGGTAGCTTTTATCCGTTACGCCACGGCCTTTCCACTCAGGCACGTGGGATCACTAGCGCCGACTTTCGTCCCTGCGCGGCCTGTTTGCCTTGCAGTCAAGCAGGTTTCTGCGCTTGCACGCCCCAGCCGGTTGCCATCCGGCCTGAACCTACCTTTGCGCGCCTCCGTTACTTTTTGGGAGGCGACCGCCCCAGTCAAACTACCCACCAGCCACCGTCCCCTTACCAGTTTCATGGTCAAGGGTGAGGCGCATATCTGTCGCAGAGTGGTATTTCACCATTGCCTCCACCAAACCCGCAAGTCCGGCTTCTCTGGCTCCCACCTATCCTACGCAGCGCCACACACGCGCCGATGGCAAGCTGTAGTCAAGCTCCACGGGGTCTTTTTGTCCTGCTGCGAGTAGGCCGCATCTTCACGGCCCTTGCAATTTCACCGAGCTCCCGGTTGAGACAGCGCCCAGATCGTTCTACCTTTCGTGCGGGTCGGAACTTACCCGACAAGGAATTTCGCTACCTTAGGACCGTTATAGTTACGGCCGCCGTTTACTGGGGCTTCGGTTCACCGCTTGCACAGCTCCCCTTAACCTTCCAGCACTGGGCAGGTGTCAGCCGGTATACGTCCGCTGTTTCGCGTTCGCACCGACCTGTGTTTTTGTTAAACAGTCGCCTGGGCCTCTTTGCTGCGACTCGCTTCAGCTCCACCCGTGCGGGTTTCACCATCGCGAGCACCCCTTTTCCCGAAGTTACGGGGTCATTCGTGCCGAGTTCCTTAACCGGGATTCGCTCGTCCACCTTGGTCTCCTCGACCTGTCTACCTGTGTCGGTGTGCGGTACGGGCACACCCAGTCCTCCGTGCCCAAGCCTTTCGCGGCTGCCTAGGTCCATCCGACTCGCAAATTCCCGAAAGAATTCACTCGTACTTGCTTCTCGGTCAACGGATTGTGGGATTTGCCACACAATCCTCCCTACCAGCGTGAACGACGCTCGTCTCGTCGCTCGGACTCCCCATCAGCATCTCAGTCACGTTCAAACGTTCTGGGTGTGGTCGCCGATTATCAACGGCGTGTCCATCAGCTACGGCTCGCGCCCTCGCCTTAGGCCCGACTTCCCCGCCGCGGAGTGCCCGTGCGGCGGAACCCTTAGACTTTCGGTGGAGGGGGTTCTCACCCCTCGTATCGTTACTCATACCGACATTCGCACTTGTGGTCGCTCCACGGGTTGCGCTTCCGCGCCCGCTTCGACGCCCCCACAACGCTCCCCTACCATACAGTTACCTGCATCCCGCGCTTCGGTGATCGACTTAGCCCCGGTGGATTGTCGATGCAACCGGACTAAACCAGTGAGCTGTTACGCACTCTTTCAAGGGTGGCTGCTTCTAAGCCAACCTCCTGGTTGTCTCCGTCCGATCACGCCCTTGCCCACTGAGCCGATACTTCGGGACCTTAGCGGCGGGTCTGGGTTGTTGCCCTCTTGACGATGAATGTTCGCACCCACCGTCTCACTCGTGGTGTAGGCTGCTGGTATTCCCAGTTTGCCAGCGCTTGGTAAGGCTCGCGCCCCCCGCACGCCAACAGCGCTTTACCCCCAGCAGCCCCAGTCCACGGCTGTACCTCAATACATTTCGG
>CAVYBW010000001.1:2095000-3688802 GCA_963767035.1 uncultured Chloroflexia bacterium
AGCCGTGCGCCACTCATTCCGAAGAATGCGTTCGACTTGCATGCATTAGGCACGCCGCCAGCGTTCGTCCTGAGCCAGGATCAAACTCGCCGACAAGTGACCGAAGTCACTGCGTGTCCTCCTTATTTAATGAGCCGGAGGACGGTAACTCGATTTGGTAGATCCCTACCGAAACGATTGACGGTGACAAAACCAAAAAATCATATGAATGCATGGAATGTGCTGCGGACGCAGCACCCATCAGTTGGAAAGGTGCGATTTTGGCGATAAAAAATCCGCTGATGTCAAACGGACATCGGAGCGGAGCAGTCTCACCAAGTTGTGTGATGTTGAGCAAACATCGGTACTGTCGGTCAACAGCCTGAGGATTCTACCACAACCAATCGTGCTTGTCAAACAGGATGGTGTGGGCGATTGCGTTCAGATAGTTGGTGCGTCGTGACTGGTGTGACAGTCATGCGTTGACAGCTCGGGGATTCTACCGCAGATTCCCTCCCTTGTCAAATCCATCGTTCCACACTGGGCTTTGGGCTTCATCCCTCATCCCTCATCCTTTTGCCTTCTATTCTGGCCACGCTGCCGTGACTAAGGCTGGCAAAATGACGCCGCTCGCACCACGCAAACAGCATTCAAACGTATCCGAAAGATAGGTCTGATCGGTGTTGACTTCGATGCCATAGGCTCCATGTTCAATTGCTGTGACAGGCAAGGTGGCGGCTGGCGGCACTAAGCCCGATGTGCCGATCGAGAAAATAACCTCGGCTTGAATACAGGCCGCTTTGGCATGATTAAAGGTTTTAGCAGGCAAAACCTCGCCAAACCAAACAATATCAGGCCGCAGCAAGGCTTGGCAACGCGGACAACGTGGCACGCCAAGATCGTCAGCAGGCAACCACGCCGATTGCTCAATCACCACATGTTCTTTGGAGCATTTAACGCGGCCAATGTTGCCATGCAATTCTAAAACATCGGTTGAGCCAGCTCGTTGATGCAAACTATCAACATTTTGGGTAATTAAGGTCAAGTTTGGCACATGCTCAGCCATTCGCGCTAAAGCATAATGCCCAGCATTCGGGCTGGCTTGATCAACCATGTCGCGCCGATAGGCATACCAATCCCAAACTAACTTGGGATTGCGCTCAAACGCTTCAGGGGTAGCCAAATCTTCGGGCTTCATGCGCGACCAAAAACCAGTTTGGGCATCACGAAAAGTTGGAATCCCGCTCTCTGCCGAGATTCCAGCACCGGTCAAAATCGCCACGCGTTCAGCTTGGCGCAAACGTTGCAAAATTTCATCGGGAAACTTGGCCATAACCAACTCCTCTCTAACTGGATTATTTTTCTAAAGCTGCTACCAATTGGGGTAGAAGTTCAGCCAGCGTGCCATGCAAGGCATGATCGGTAAAAATGCCAAAGGTCGAGGGTTTGCGGTTAATTTCAATCACAGTAGCACCATTGCGTTTGGCATGCAACGGTAATGAGGCCGCTGGCTGCACTACCGAATCGGTGCCAATACACAGAAAAACATCACAAACCGTGGCTTGATCAGCTTCACGTAACCGTTCGCGCGGAACCCCTTCGCCATACAACACCACATCAGGGCGTAAATAGCCACCAGTGCGCGGGCAACGGGGCGGAATTTCGTTCTCATCCCACGAATCAACCATACCGCCATCTTCGTAGGAACGCATGCGCGCCAAATTGCCATGTAGTTCAATTAGTTCGCGGCTCCCAGCCCGCCAATGCAAACCATCGGTGGCTTGGGTGATCAGTTTAAATTTTGGCATCAGTTGCTCTAAATCAACCAAGGCATAATGCGCTGCGCTGGGTTCAGCAGCCTCAGCCAAGCCTCGTCGATAGGCGAACCATTCCCAAACTAAGCGTGGATTGCGCAAGAATGCTTCAACCGTTGCCAACTCCTGCGGCTCGTAGCCAGCCCAACGTGAATCGCGTTGTTGGGCCTCGCGAAAACTTGGAATCCCACATTCTTGAGCCAAGCCGCCACCAGTTAGCACAGTAATCGATTGGGCATTGCGTAAGCGTTGCATCAAAACGTCTGGCAAATCGAACACGCTCAAGGGGTTTCCTCCTGCTGCAAAAGATCACGCGAAATCCAACCGGTCATCGCTTGACCATCTTTTTCAAACACAATATTGATCCAGACAATTCCGCCTTGGGTCACAATCGCATCGGGGTCGCTTGCAACCACTCGCGTGTTAGCCGGAATTGACATGATGATGTTGCTGCCATCGCTCTTGTATTCGGCGGTCGAACGAACATTGCTTTCTTGCATGGTCTTGAAAACCAATTCGCCAACTGTTGTTGGGATATCTGGTTCATCTGGTTGAACGGTGGGCTGAGGTTTACCCATATTCAGGCTATCAATCCAGCCAGTAATCCGCCGGCCTTGATAATCGTCAATTTCAATCTTCGCCCAACCATTGTTGGTCATATTGGTTGCTGGGTCGCGAATCAAAACTTCAGTATTACGCGGCAAGGTCACGACCAAGGCACTATTGCGATCTTGGTTGGTATAGACTGGCGTATTATCCTGAATGATCACATAGGTTTCGGTTTGTTTGCCAGGTAGCAAATTGCAGGCCCAGCTTGGGATATACCCACAAGCCCAAGTTTTGGCTGCGCCACTAACCAGCCAATTGCGGCCAAAGGTAAAGCCCCACACACAGCCAACCACTAACAACGTAATCAGGGCTAGGCCAAATGCCCGCCGCCAGATAAAATTCAAGCAGCCGCGGCGATAGGTCTCGCGCCGAATTTCGCTGCGTAACTCACTGCGCAATTCTTCGCGGCTAATGCCTTGTTGCACTGGCGGTTGTTGGGTTGGCGCATAGTATTGCGGCGGCGGTTGTTGCACAGCTTGTTGCTGAATTGGTGGTGGCGCTTGCCGCGGTGGCATCATCGGCTTGGGCGGGGCAACATTCCAATTTGGCGCAGCACTGGCCGAAGGCGCTTGACGTGGTGGTGGAGTTGGCGTTGGTTGGGTGCGGCGTTGGGTCAAGTTTTGGCGCATATCGCGCATGGTTTCGCGGAGCGCGGGCAATGGCCTGACCAATTGTTTGGTCGGCGCATCAGCCGCCGAATCAACCGCCGCTAAATCACGGGCCAATGCTGCCACCGTCGCGGTACGCTGATTCGGCTCCGCTGTCGTTGCCATGTGCAGTGCCGCCACCAACGATGGCACAAACCCATTGACCTGCTGATAGATTGATGGCAGATCCTTGACGTTCGGGTCGGGCGTAATTCCCGTCAGCAGTTCATAGCCCAGTAAACCAAGACTATAGACGATCGAACGCTCATCAGGAGCGCCACCCTTCAGCCGTTCCGGCGCACGATACGACTGCATATCGCCGCGTAATTCTTCATTGCTCAGCCACCAGGGTTCAATTAGTACCGCCCGATCGCTGCTGGTGAGCAAAATCGCACGCGAGCCAATTGGCGGCGTTGGAGTTTGGGTGGTAATCGTAATCGAAACCGCCCCAACCACTTGGCGCAACACTTCTAAAGCTCGTTCGGCAGATAATGGCAGCCGATCGCGTAATAATTCGCCATCGACATCCTCGGTAATCATATACGGGCGATTACCAACCTCGCCATTATCATAAACATCAAGCAAGCCTGGATGGGTACGTTTGGCTAAACCTTGAGCCTCGTCGTTAAAACGCTTGCGTAATTGGGCATTCTCCAACAAGTCGGGGCGCAGCAGATCGGACTAAAACTGAACGACTCAGCCGTTCGTCGGTTGCCCGAAACACCAATGCTAAACGATTCTCACCCAAACGGGCTTGCACCCGATAACGGTTATGCAGTAATGGTGTTGAAGGAGCAGCAGGTTGCGTCATAAATTACATTCACCTTGCAACGCCGAGCAAATCTCGACACTACGCCAAGGGCTACGGTTTGACCGCAATAACTAAATCATAAGCATCAGCTTGCCAAGGCCGAATTTCACAATCGCAGCAGCCAAAACGCTGTAACAATTGCTGCAATTGTTGGGCTGTCCAAGCTTTGCCTGGCAACCAACGGGCATGCCGTGGTGTCCAAGTGCTGATGATTAATGTGCCTTCTGGTTGTAAAACCCGCCACATCTCAGCAATCGCCCGCCGTGGACGGGGGAAATATTCCAAAGCTTCTGAAACATGTTACCACGCCAAAGCTTTGGTCAGGCCAGCGTTGCAGATTATCGCCGCTGCCTTCATGCCATTCAATTCGTTCACTAAAGCCAGTTTGTTGGGCTTTGAGTTTGGCCTGCGCCAACATCGCCGCCGTCAGATCAAGCCCATGAATCGCGCCATAAAACCAGGTTTCGCGGGCGATCAACAGGGGCACGCGCCCCGTTCCAGTTCCAACATCGAGGGTCGCCGCAGCTGGCAAGGCCATCAGCGCAGCCCGCAACGGCTCACCAAGTTGTACCTCGTCGTGGATTGTAACATTGCTACGCACGCGATCATAAATCGATGCACCACGGCTGTAAATCCAGCGCACCACGCCTCGGCCAAAATAGCTGCCTTCGCCAATAATAATCAGCCAATACAGCAAACCAAGCACCACAACGACACAACTTAGCAGCCAAATCCAAATCATAGGCCGATTATAGCATAGCCCTCTTGTGGCTAGCAGCATTCGCAGTCTATAATTCAGCTATTGGGCAAACCAACCAGCAATGGTCGCAACGACGCGACTAAGGAGCATGTATGCATGAGCTTGCTCACCACTTTGCAGCTTTCCGCCGTCAGATTGTTGGAATTGATCAATATTTTATGACACCTTATGGCTCGTTGCCAATAGTCTATGCTGATTGGACAGCCAGCGGGCGTTTATATGCCCCAATCGAACAGCAGATGCTGAACGTGTTTGGGCCATTTGTCGGCAATACGCACTCCGAATCGAATGTGACTGGCACGTCGATGACCGAAGCCTACCATTTTGCCCAACGCTTGATCAAGCAGCATGTCAATGCCGCTAGCGATGATGTGTAAATTCTCAGCCGGTTCAGGCATGACCGCAGTGGTCAATAAGTTTCAGCGTATTTTGGGCTTGCGCATGCCCGAACAATGGGCCGAGCAGATTAAGTTCTCGAAGCATGAACGACCAGTTGTGTTTATCTCGCACATGGAGCATCATTCCAACCATACCTCGTGGCTCGAAACGATCGCTGAGGTTGTGGTTGTCCCGCCCAATCAGCAAGGTTTGATCGATCCAGCCAATTTGGATGCCTTGCTGCCAGCCTATGCCGATCGCAATGTCAAAATTGGCGCGTTCACCGCCTGCTCGAATGTTACGGGAGTGCGAGCACCATACCACGAGTTGGCGCGGGTGATGCACGCCCACGGCGGCGTTTGCTTTGTTGATTTTTCGGCCTCAGCGCCTTATGTTGCGATTGATATGCACCCTGCTGATCCTACAGCGGCGCTTGATGCGATTTATTTCTCGCCACATAAATGTTTGGGCGGCCCTGCCACGCCAGGCGTGCTGGTTTTCAGCAGCAAGCTCTACCATAATCGGGTGCCCGATCAACCTGGTGGTGGCACGGTCAATTGGACGAATCCGTGGATGGGCCATAGCTTTGTCACCGATATCGAGGCCCGTGAGGATGGCGGCACACCAGCATTTTTACAAACAATCAAAGCAGCGCTAGCCTTACAGCTCAAGCAAATGATGGGCGTTGAGCAAATCGAAGCCCGTGAGGCTCAATTGACTAAGCGTTTATTCCAAGGTTTGCGCTCAATCAACGGCCTGCATTTGCTGGCCGATCATGTGGAACAACGCCAAGGGATCTTTTCGTTCTATATTGAGAATTTGCACTACAACTTGATTGTGCAATTGCTGAATGATCGGTTTGGGGTGCAAGTGCGGGGCGGTTGCTCGTGCGCCGGAACCTATGGCCACTATTTATTACACGTCGATCCACAGCGCTCCAAACAAATCACCGATCGGATTGATCAAGGCGATTTATCGGGCAAACCGGGCTGGGTTCGGCTATCAATCCACCCAACGACCACCGATCACGAGGCTGAATATCTCATCGATGCGCTTGATCAGGTGGTGCGCAATGGCGCGCAGTGGGCTGATGATTATCACTATTCCAACAAAACCAATGAATGGCAGCATCGTCGGCCAGTTCAGCAGGATATCGGAGCATGGTTTCAATGGTGCGATTTGGTCGAGGATTAATCAAATTTGGGCGCGGGTTGCTTGGCTGGCTGGGTATTTTCAATTTGCTCAGCGCAATTGTCAATGCACCGAATATTGGCTGGCTAGCCCACCGTCGTCGCGACGGCCTGCTTGGCGCATTACTGGCGTTTTGGGGCTGGCGCGGTGGGCATTGGCGCTGGCTGAGCGTTTGGTTAGCTGTGCCAATTCAATTATTGCTAGCCTCATTACGCAGTTTGTGGCACAACCCGCTGCGCCAATTTTCGGCTGGCTCAACCAGCTGCGATCCAATTAAGATCATGCTCGATTCTGGCCAGCATGTGCCAGGGTTGTGGTATTCCAAATCGCACACCAACACCGCAATTCTCTATTTGCATGGTGCTGGCAACGATAAAACCCGTTATGCCACCCGCGCAATCGATCAGCTGCAATTGGCAGGGTTTAGTGTGCTGGCAATCGATCTCGCTGGCCAAGGCGAAAACCCGCGCACCTTGGATGTGCCCGATAGCAACACCGATGTGGCAGCAGCCGTTGCTTGGCTACGCCAGCATGCCCAAAAGGTAGTGGTGGTTGCGGTCAGTTTGGGCGGTTGTATTGGTTCGCGGGCGATCGCTGATGGGGTTGCAGTTGATGGCTTGGTGATTCTTGGCTCGCCAGTGGTGCTTGATCTCGACAGCAATCACTATATTCGCAGCGAACTACGGGCCTTTTTACGCCCAGCATTCTGGCAATACCCCGATCGCATGACCTTATTTCAATTGTGGCAACAATGGCAAGCGCCACCAATGCGCATCGCGATCGGCTTTAATCAGCTGTTCCCAACCCTAAATCTGAACGATTCGCTCAGTCGCATTCGTGCCCCAATCTTGTTGGTCTATGGCCAGCGCGACCGTATTGCACCGTATCAGGCAGTTTTGAGCAACCTAGCAACCATTCCCGACGTAACGTTGCAACTGATGCCTGAACACAGCCATCTGACCTTGCCAATGGAGACGTTTCCCCTAACCGCAGTTACAACGTGGATTCACGAGAGAATTGAGCCGAGTGAAGGAGTGATCAATGTTTGATTTAGAAATCTGGCGGGCTGATATTTTGCAACGCCTACGCCGTTTTGTGCGTGCGCCCCAAACCGAAATGGGCATTTACGGCACTGAACGGTTAACCTATTATTTGACCAGTTTGGTGCTTGAACCATTTTTTCAAGCTTTCGGCAACCAGCCATTGCGCGCAGTGGTAACCTTGGCAAATATCACCCAAACTGCTGGTACCAACTTTCTGATTCACAATGCCAGCACCTTGCGCTATAGCCAACAATTGCTCTGGAGCGAATTTGAACATTCGCCAAGTTTGCGCTTGGTGATTGAGCAAATTTTACTAAAACTCAATGTGATCGAGCATTTATTGCACACCCTCGATGATCCTGAAGCCCATTGGTTACGCCAAAGCCTGAGCGACGAGATTCGCCTATCGCCGCAATGGCGAATTAACCGAATTGCGCCATGCGCTCAACGAAGTGCCATGGCAAACCCGCTACAGCACCGTTCGCTCGCTTCACACCCGCCGCGGCCACTACACTGGCAGCGATTGGCAATTAATTGAGCAAGCCTTGAGCGATCGGGTAGCCATGGTCCGGGCTGCTGGTGCACGCCAACTTGGTCGGGCGCAAACCACGCTTGCCGCTCATCTGCGCGAGCGACTGTTTCATGTGGCCTTGTATGATCGCGATTTGGGTGCGCGGTACGCTGCGGCCCGTTCGATTGGCACATTGCGCAATCAACTAATCGATGGCCTAAGCCGCGAATTGCTGACCACTGCCTTGTTTCATGATGATAGTTTTGTACGCTCGGCGGCATGTTTGGTGCTTGGCCAACTTGGCAGTGCCATGGTCACGCCCAGCATTTTGGATAGCTTAATCACTGTTTTGCAGGATGCCGACCCCTACGCCCGCGAAGCTGCAGCCAATGCCTTGGCTGCAATGGGCCAAACAGCGGCAACTGCTGAAGTCTTGGCAGCCTTGCGAACGGCTATTTTGGATAGCGACCAATATGTGCATGAAGCAGCATTGGGCGCTGTTACTGCGCTCAAAGATTAAATTAAAATGCTACAGCCCTCAATCATAATTAAGGGCTGTAGCATTGATTAACGAACCCCAATCAACTCCACATCGAAAATCAATTCAGCATTTGGTGGAATTACCCCAGGATAGCCACGTTCGCCATAGGCCAAATCGCCTGGAATATACAGTTTGCGCTTCCCACCAATATTCATCGTCAATAAGCCTTCATCCCAGCCTTTGATCACTTGACCAACGCCCAAAACGAATTCAAATGGCTCACCACGATCAACCGAGCTATCGAATTTAGTGCCATTGGTAAGTGTGCCGGTATAATGGACAATCACCGTTTGGCCTGCTTTAGGTTGCGCCCCTGTTCCGACAACCTGTTCTTCGTAGCGTAAGCCCGATGGAGTTGTTTGCATCGAAAGAGCCTCCTCTGAGATTGATTGCGCCCATTATCAAGGAACATAGGAAAATTCGCAATTCAGGCTATAATAGAAACTAGCAAATTTGTACGCTTGGGTAGGAGTGCGCCGGATGTTGCCAGAGAAGCTGCGTGTTCGTAATTTTATGTGTTATCGCGACGATGTTCCGACCCTCGATTTCGAGGGCATTCGCGTTGCTTGTTTATCGGGCGAAAATGGCGCAGGCAAATCGGCCTTGCTCGATGCGATTACCTGGGCCTTGTGGGGCAAAGCGCGCGTTTCATCCGATGATGAATTGATTGCACTTGGCGCACAGGAGATGGAGGTTGATTTGCAATTTAGCGTTGCCAATAATCGCTATCGGGTGCTGCGCCGCCGCTCATCAGCCAAACGTGGTCAAACCATCCTCGAAGTTCAAATCGAAACCAATGGCAACTGGCGGGCAATTTCAGGCAATAGCATTCGCGAAACCCAAGATGTAATTCATTCTGTGTTGCGCATGGAATACGATACCTTCATCAATAGTGCCTTTCTGGTGCAAGGCAAAGCCGATGAATTTACCCGCAAAGCCCCGGCTGAACGCAAACGGGTGCTGGCCGAAATTTTAGGCTTGGATGATTATGACAAGCTCGAAAGCCGTGCCAAAGACCAGGTACGATTCTTCAGCGATCGTGCTCAAGGCCTCGAAGGCACCATCGGCAGCTATCGCGAATGGGTCAATAAGCGTGATTTTTACCTGAGCCAAGAGGCCGAAGCCCAACAACGGGTGCAGCAACTCAGCCACGAAATTGAACAAGCTACATTAACCTTTGAGCAAGCCGACCAGCAACGCCGCGCTCTAGAAACTCGCAAAGCCGAACGCGACCGCGAACTGACCCGCAGCCGCGACCTCGAACGCCAAATTGCCGAAAGCGATGCCGATTACCGCCAATTAGCCCAAGATATTGGCGTGGCACAAGCAATCGTCGCCCGCCAAAGCGAAATCGAAACCAATTTTCAAGCCTTGCAAAATGGCCGCCAAGAGTTGGTTGTGCTTGATAGTTTGCGTGAGCAAATGTTGCAGCTCAACGACCAGCGCAAAGAGCAACTAGGCTTGATTGAGCGCGAAGAGCTGGCGCTGCAACATCAATTGCAACAGCATCAGCGCGATCATCAAACCAACGCCGATTTGATCGCAAACAAAGCGAGCAAACAAGCCGATTTGGCGGCGCTCGCTGGGCAATTAGCAGGCTTCGCCGATGATCAAAGCCAATTGCAGCAAGCGCGCAATCAACGGACTGAATTAGAACAACAAAGCACCAATTTAACTCAATTGCATGTTGAAGTTCAACGCTTGCAGGGCGCAATCAACGTGCGCGGCGATTCACTGATCGCTGCCCGCGAAGAACAAAATCGGCGCATTATCGAGGCCGACAACTTCTTGGCCAACGAATCACGCTGGCGCAGCGAATTTGAAACCTCGATTGCCCAACAAAAAGCCCTGATTCGCGATGAGCGCAAACTGCAAGAGATGCGCAGTCGCGACCAACAAGATGCCAAACAACTTGGCGAGCTATCGGCCCAAGAAAGCAATTTAAAGCAACTTGGCAAGCAAATTAACGATAAAATTGAGCAACTGCAAGCTACCCACGATACCCATTGCCCACTCTGCCAGAGCGATATTGGTCAGCATGGCATTCATCAAGTGATTGAGCAATATACAGTCGAACGCGACGATCTGCGTGATCAATATCGTGAGGCCATGCAAGCGCGCAAACAACTGAGCAACGAATATGATGCGCGGCAACGCGAAATTCAAGGCCTAGAGCGCAAAGTTGGCCAATTGAGCAGCCTGGCAGCAGCAGTTGGCCGCTTGGAAGGCCAAATTAGCGAAGCCCAAGAACAGCGCAACAAACGCAGCGAGGCCGAAAGCACGCTGCGCGATTTGAATCAACGGATCGAACATGGCGATTTTGCTCACGAAGAACGTACTGCTTTGGCCCAAGCCCAAGCCGATATTGCCGAGCTAGGCCTTGATCAAAAAACGCTTGATGCCCAACGCCATGCCAACAGCGAATTAATTAGCCAACTTGAGCAGCGTTTGGCCCAACGTGGCACAATCGAAGCCAAAGCCGCAGTCTTGCAAGAGCAACTTGAGCGCATTCAGGCCGCCGAAACCCACAATGCGCGCTTGCATGAAACCATTTTGAGCTTGCAAGTACAGCTTGATAGCCGCCAATTTGCCCAAGCCGCCCAACAGCTGGCCGAGGCAATTTATCAACAAATGGCTGATTTGGGCTATGCCTCGCAACGCCACCAAGAAGTGCGCGAAGCGGTTGCTAGCCTTGGCCATTGGGAAGGCGAATATCATCAACTGCGCTCAGCCCAAACTAATTTGGCGAATAACCAACGCCAAGCCCAACGCTTGGCCGAATTGATCGAGCGTCAACGCCAAGATTTGGCTCAAGTTCAAGTCAGCATCAACCAACACAACCAAGCACTAGCCCAGTTGCCAGCGGCCATCCAAGCCGCCGAAACCGCTCAACGCACAATCAATGAGTTTCGTGGGCGAGTGGCCGTCGCCCAAAAAGATTTGGGTGCAGCTCAGCAAAACGTACAGCATGTGGCCCAAGTTGCCGAGCAATTGGCCGAAGCCGAAAAAGAATTGCTTTCAGTGCAGGAGCAACGCGATATTCACAACGAATTAGTGCGGGCCTTTGGCAAAAAAGGCATTCAAGCAATGCTGATCGAAACGGCCATCCCAGAACTTGAGCGCGAAGCCAACGAATTGCTCAGCCGCATGACCGATAACCAAATGCACTTGCGCTTTGAAACCCAACGCGAAACCAAAAAAGGCGATACTAGCGAAACCCTCGATATTCAAATTGCCGATGAACAAGGCACACGCCGCTACGATTTGTATAGTGGTGGCGAGGCCTTCCGGATCAATTTTGCAATTCGGATTGCTATGAGCAAAATGCTGGCGCGACGAGCAGGGGCTAACCTACAAACCCTGATTATCGACGAGGGCTTTGGCTCACAAGATGGTCGCGGGCGCGAGCGCTTGGTCGAAGCGATTACCCAAGTTCAAGCCGATTTCAGTCGCATCTTGGTGATCACTCACATCCAAGAGTTGAAGGATCAATTTCCGGTGCAAATCGAAATTACCAAGTACGATGACGGCTCACGCTGGGCAGTGAATTAGGCTATTGACTATTGGCTATTGACTATTGACTATTGGCTATTGGAATCATAAACGCAAATTGCGCCATATCAAAAAGGTTTCCAAGCCGTAGAAATTATAGCCAAATACCTGTAGGCTTTATTACAAAAGTTTATCAGGCCATAGAACCTATAGCCAAATGGCTATAGCCTAGAGCCTTCTATAACAACAATGCTAAAAATCGTTCTACTCCAACTACCAGTGCCCAATAATCCGGCGGCCAATGTGCCGCTGGCAGCGGGCTACCTTAAATCGTGGGCCTATAACCAAGGCTTGCTTGAGCGTATGCAGATTGAAATTGTGCCACGCGATATTGCCGATCGTGGTGGTGATAGCTTGATTTGCGATTGGATCAACGCGCAACAACCAGCTGTGCTGGGTATTTCACTCTACACATGGAATAGCGAACGCTCGTTACACCTCGCCAGCCTACTCAAACAAACGCTTCCACAGTTGATTGTGGTAGTTGGTGGCCCCGAAGTTCAGCGCAATAACACTTGGGTCTTGGAGCATCCAGCAGTTGATATTGCGGTTGAAGGCGAGGGCGAACAAACTTTTAGCGAATTATTGCTAGCTCTCGAACAACGGCAGCAGCAAATTAGCCTGCCAATCCATAATCAAGCGCCATTGCCCTATCCCTTAGTTGCTGGCACACTGCAATATCACGCTGGCCAATTGCATACTGGCTTGCCACGCCCGGCAATGGGCAGCCTTGATCCAATTCCATCGCCCTATTTGCTAGACTTTTTAGAGCTGCGGGCTGGCGAAATCGCCTTTATCGAATGTTCGCGCTGGTGTCCCTATGGTTGTACCTTCTGTTTATATGGCCGCAATCTGGGCACAAAATTGGGCGGACGGATGTTTGGCAGCCAGCGCGTTTTGGCCGAGGTGGCTTGGGCACGGCAACAGGGCGCGCGAGCAATTCACTTTGTCGAGGCTAATCTCAATTTATTGCCCAATTTTCGCGAATTGATGCGCGGCTTGCACACGATCAATCAGCCCAATCCAACTCCAATTTATGCCGAACTACGCGGCGAACATCTTAAACCGGAAAGCGTTGAGGCCATGGTCCAAGCAGGGCTAACAGTGGCCGAAGTTGGCTTGCAAAGTGCCAATCGCACAGCGCTGCAAGCCGTCGGGCGACGCACTGATCTGGAGAAATGGGCCGAAGGTACACGCCGTTTGTATCAGCATGGTGTGGCGGTATTGCTTGATGTGATTTTGGGCTTGCCCGAAGATGATGCTGCCAGCACCCATGCCACGATCGAATGGATTCAGCAGCAGCAACTTGGCGATTACGATATTTTCACCTTGCAAGTGCTACCGGGCACAGGCGTGCGCAACGATGCCGAACGCTTTGGCATGCAGTTTCAAATGCGGCCACCCTACTATATTTTGGCCACCAATTGGCTCAATTACCAACAACTGCGGGCCTTGCGCTGGGATCTGCGCGAACAAGCTGGGCTTGATCCATTGGCGATTGAAGGCATGCCCCAACCGGCCAGCGATGTTTGGCACCAACCTTGTGAGCAAGCAATTCGCGTGATCGATCAGCCAATTCGGACAATTGTTTTGGATTGTCAGGCAGAATTAACGTTGAGCGAATGGCAGGAACAGGGGCAAGTGTATGCCCGCAACGTCGCTAGCCATGTGGTAATTGTGGCGCAGCACAGCGATTTGGCCGTGCTTGAAGCCTTTTGCTGGCCAATTGCCCAAGCCAACCTGACAATTCACTGGGATATTGTGCTTGATCAGCCACTTGCGCCCAATACATTACGTCAATTGCAACAACGCTGGCCGCACGCCATTGGTTACCTCGATCGAATTGCGGTCTATCGGCGCTGGCAAGCTGAGCCAGATTGGGTTCAAGTTACCCCACGCTGGTGGATTAACTGCGATTGGCAACAAACACTTGATCCATTGAGCTACGAGGGCATTGCCGAGGTGGTTTGGCGGGTGGCTGCCGATCAAGCACATAGGGCGATTCCAGCCTTGAACCGGCGTGGCGGCACCGGAATTGTGATCGAAGCCGAGCAATTTGAGCCAGCATGGCAAGAACTCAGCGAGCATTTGCCAATTTTGGCTCCGCTAGCTAATGTTTAAACACAGCCCCTCGCCCACGCAATGCGGACGAGGGGCTAAGCGATACTATCTAGCGACTTGCTATCGGCACATAAATGTTTTTGATTTCAGAAAAGACTGCCACACCCAACGATGGAGTTGAGCCAACTTTGGTGAAATTGCCGCCAACATATAAGTAATTGCGATCAACACTGAGCGCAGTCACAATGCCATTGGGCTGGCTGGATAAACCACGGAAATCCGTGCCCTCAAAGCTAGCGATTGGGCCAGTTGCCACCCCATCAATCGTACTAAAATCGCCGCCAAGGTAGATTGAACCATCATCACGCCCGACCAAGGCATAAATCCCACCATTGGCGGAGGCTATCTGGTTCACATTGCCAGCCGAACTAATTTCGTACAACTTACCATTTGTGCCTGCCATCAACAGCCGCTGATTCCATAGCAAAAATTGATAGCCAGCCTTCGGCACCTCCATAAACTTGATGGTTTGCCATGTTTGGCCATTCCAACGGCGAATTTCCAAATAGTCCCAATCCACATCAGCCATGACATTGATTGCATAGAAATTATTATCAAAGAACAAAAGCTGATCAGGCTGGGGGAAGCTATTTGGTTGCAGCCGATGATGAAGATTTGTGCCATCGAATTCGTAAATGCCAGTCATTGGCAACGTGGCTTGTGGCTGGGCGAGATGGGTAAACATCTGTGAGCCTGATTGATACCAACCCGACATACTGGGCAGATCAACCGCAATTGGTGTTAATGTAGCGCCATCCAAGCGCCAGACTTTGCTAGCTGGCTGACCTTGAATAAATGCTTGTGGCTCATAGAAAAAGCTGAACAACTGATCGTTAACCCGATGCATCTTCATACCACCAAATGTATAGGTGCTGGTTGTTGCAAGGGTTTGCCAACTCGTGCCATTCCAACGCCGAACCGAGGCATCGGGGCCGGTTTGCTGTTTTTGATTAGTAATAATCGGTCGGCCAGCATCACCACTTACGAAACTTTGGTCATCAATTGCAAATAATGTCGCCAAACTTTGGGTTTGCGTGCCATTCCAAGCAATAATTTGGCTTGGATTACCATTCAATTGAAAATTACCACCAAGATACAGCGTTGAAGCATTGGCGGTGAGTGCAGTCAAGCTATTGATCGTAAATGGTAAACTTGGAGCTTGCCATTGATTGTTATTCAATTTAAGTAATTGCTGATTGCTTTGAATATACAGATCCGAGCCAATGCCAACTACATTATCGATCGAATGGGTCAGCGAATTACCAAGAGTGATTGCCGTTGTGCCATTCCAACGATACAGCTGATAGTTGTTGGTAAGCTCTTTATAACCAGCTAAATAAATTGTATTTTGCGTGTCATACACAGTAAAGTAGGTATTAGCAATCCCGACATCAAATGGCTGCCATTGATTATTGACGAAGCGCGCTAAGCGGCTTGAAACGTTACCAACCGCAGTAAAGCTACCGCCAGCAATCAACTCAGTGCCATTCGAGCCAAAGCTGTTAACCATCCACTCAAAATCAACAGTTTGGGATACTACATCGCCATTCCATTGGCCAATCCCATAGGCAGGTCGGCCATCAAAATGGGTAAAATCGCCACCCACAAACAAGCTATCGCCAAAGCTTGCCAGTGTCGCAGCATAGGTTTCAATCGGATATGGGGTCAGATGGCCAGTCAGGCCGTTACCAATTGCTTGAAAGTTTTTACCATCCCAACGGGCAATATTATTGCGAGCCTGTTGCAACACACTAAAGCTCCCAATCGCAAACAGGCTATTATCAAAGCTCAACACCTTGCGAATTTTACCTGTATCAGTTGGTTGCAGCCCATAGCCATTCCAATTTGTGCCATTCCAACGGGCTAACCCATTAACTTCAGTTTGGTTAATATAATTGAAATTGCCAGCAACATACAAATTATTGTCAGCATCAAGGGTCAATGAGTTAATCGCACCAACCTTATGAAAGCTATTACCCAGCGAGGTATCCCAGCTGCCATCAATTGGACCTAATAGTGCTGGTTGCTGGGCCACAGCACTCAACAACGTGCTCGCCATTAACACCATTATGATCAGGATTAAACTGATTAAAGTTCGAAATTGTTTGCTTGCCACTACAATTACCCTTTCCTACTACAACACGCAGAGATGCTTTACTATAGGGTAGTATAATATTTTTGTGCGCACGATCTTGGATCAATCCAGATAGCTGCTGAAATATTAATCGATCCTTCGGAGAAGCGTAATCTATGCCTTCAAAAGCGTATGATCGCAACCAAATTATCGTTACGATCGAACATCCGTTTGGCCCACTTGATGTTCCATTGACCGAATGGATCAAACGAGGTCCAGGCCCACGCCGGCTTTTGCGCCCAAGTGCCGCATATGATCAACAAACCGGAGCATCACTGCCACTGAGCGTCATCCCATTTCAGTATCGCAATACTAGCCTTTCACGGTTGCTCATTAGATTGAAATTATTGCCAAAGCCATGGCCAAACAAGACGGATTGATTGGACTAATTCTTTGTTATCTTCTGGTTCTTCGCGGTTCCGTTCTCTCACTCTAGCAAATCTTCCGACCTCTACAATCATTCATCATTCAGGGTTCGCTACCCTTCCGTCCCTCCGCCGGAGGGAGATGCATGGAATTTCAATCCCCCTGCACCCCCTAATATGTGTTCTGTGGAATGTGCTGATTGTTACAATACCCACGCTTTACGCTATTCGCGTGCTGCGCGGTTCTGGTTCGCTGATCCCTGTCCCCTCCGTAGTAGGTATGGTATGATGATTTGCGTTAACATCAACCTTAGCACGGTAATCGGCCCAAGGCCTGGAATGCCGTAGGAAATTGCATGTCAAGCTCACATCAAGCCACGCCAATCGAGATCTATCGCCAACGCAGCGCCAGCTATCAGACCGAATTAGAACAATTGCGCCAACGCTCGGATCGGTTTGCCAATTTGCGGTTGCTCTTGTTTGGTGCTGCACTGGTCGCCTTGATCCTTGGCTTTGCTAATCAGCCATGGTGGTTTGGCTTGGCAGCAGGCTTGCTGATTGGCTTCATCTGGGTATTAATGCAGCATAATACGGTTGAGCAACAGCGCCAACGCACCGAAGCACTGTACCAATTAAATCAATTTGGGGTGCAACGCTTGGAGCGTGATTGGGTTAATTTGCCTTTGCGTGTGCCAAGCCTTACGATTCCCGCCGATTCTTACGCCAACGATTTGGATTTGGTTGGCCGAGCATCGTTGTTGCACTTGCTTGGGCATCTGCCCACAGCATTGGGTTTGGATACACTTTTGACTTGGCTCTTAGCTCCTGCAACGCCCACCACAATCACTGCCCGCCAACAGGCAATTAGCGAGCTAGCCCAAAATCTGCCATTGCGCGAAGGTTCATGTGGCGGCGCATCATGTCAGCGCCGAACGCCAAGATTTTGAGCAATTTCTGCTTTGGACAGAACAACCAGCGCAGGTGCTCAACCGCATGTGGGTGGTTTGGCTGGCGCGGTTGTTGCCAATCGGCCCAATCGCTGGCTTGGTTGCCTATTTGGCGGGCTGGACGAATGTGCCCTACTGGCTGATATTATTTATTATCAACATTATTGTGAGCAATGGCTTGGGCTTGTGGGCTAATCAGGTGATTATGGCGGTTAGTGCACGGCGCAAAAGCTTTGCTGGATTCGGAGCATTGTTTCGGCGATCAACGAACCTCAATTTCAAGCCGATTTGTTGCGCCAAGCGCAAAGCCAATTAACTGCCAATGGCCTACGCGCCGATCAGCAAATGGCCCGCTTGAGCCGCTTGCTCAGCCTCGCCGATCAACGGTTTAGCTATTTCTACATTGTGCTACAAGGCTTTAGCTTGTGGAATATTCACATCGGCTGGCTTTTGGAGCGCTGGCAGCGCGATGTGCGTGGTCAGCTTGGCGCATGGCTCAACACCTTGGGCGAGATTGAAGCGCTCGCTGCGCTTGCCACCTTGCAGGCCGATCATCCTGATTGGACGCAAGCTCAGCTTCAAACCAATGATCAAGTGATTGCCAAAGCCATGGCCGATCCATTGTTGCGCCCCGATAAGGCTATTCCTAACGATTTGAGCATTGGGCCAGCTGGCACACTCTTTTTGATTACTGGCTCGAATATGGCTGGCAAAAGCACCTTGATGCGGGCAATTGGCTAAATCTTGTGCTGGCCCAAACTGGCAGCGTCGTGTGTGCCAGCAATTTGCAATTGCCAGTGCTACGGCTAGCCACCACATGCGCATCAACGATTCGCTGGAGCAAGGCGTTTCGTACTATATGGCCGAATTGTTGCGCCTCAAAATGGTCTTGAGCGAGGTCGAGCAAGCGCGGGCAGCAGGCCAACAAGCATTATTTTTGTTGGATGAGATTTTACATGGTACCAACACCCGTGAGCGAACTGTTGCGGCGCGCCATATTATTGCCCGATTCGTAATTGGCTTGGGCGCGCTTGGCGCAGTTTCAACTCACGATTTGTCGTTGGCAACTGCCCCCCGATATTGCTGCCATCAGCCAGCCGTGGTATTTGACCGAGCACTTTGAGCGCGGCGAAAATGGGCCGAGCATGACCTTCGATTATCAACTTCGCGCAGGTTTAGCGCCAAGCACCAACGCACTCAAATTGATGGAAATCGTTGGCTTGGTTGATCAGGATGTGCCGTTGAGTGTTGCCGCCAATAGCTAGTAGGTTTCGCATGCGCCGTTTTTTCGATATTCTGGCAATTTGCATTCTCTTGGGTTATGCCTGGCTGGCAACTCGCAGCCAAGGCGGCGCTGATGATCCGGTTTGGCAACGGGCCAAGGCCCGCGGAGTTTTGGTCGTCGGTACCGATTTTGGTTTTTTGCCGTTTGCTCAATTAGATGGCCAGCAACCAATTGGCTACGATGTGGATTTGGTCGAAGAACTAGCACGCCGCCTCAATTTACAGGTTGAATGGCGACAAATTGGCTACGATGGCTTGTTTCCGGCCATCGATCCGGCTAATCCCAATCAGGTCGATCTGATTGCTGCTGGGATTATTCAGAATCCGGCTGAGGCTTGGCGCGCACGCTATAGCCAAGCCTACCTTGATGGCGGCCAACAATTGGTGGTGGCTGCGACCAACCCAATCACCCAACAAAACCAACTAACTGGCCTAATTGCGGTGCAACTTGGCTCACCAGGCGAGAGCCTTGCCCGCCAAATGTTTGGCCCACAACAGATTGAGAATAGCCCACAAACTGAGATTGTAGCCGCCGATCTGGTTGTGCGTGGTTTTTCGGGCGCAGCAATTATTAGCAATTTGACGGCGCTAGAAACCAACAATCGCCAGCAAACTCGCACCCTTGCCAGCCTTAGCTACGAGCCATTTGTGCTAGCGATGCCAATTACCGCCTACGAATTGCACAATCAAATTAACCGTGAGCTTGGCCAACTCCACGCCGAGGGCTGGATCGCCAAGCTCAATCAGAAATGGTTTCCCTAACGCAAACGGGCCACAATCGTGCTCACCCCAATCCCCAAGAAAAGATCACCCAATATTAAACCCGACAGCAAAAAAGGCTGCTAGAATTGCCCCAAGCGCAAACGAGCCAGCAGCAGCAATCTGCATGAGTAAACCACGCTTACGGGTGGCCCAATCGATCACCCGCATAATCATTTCGCCAATCACAGCACCCATAAAGAAGAAGAGAAATATCCCAAAAAAGCTACAGATATACGCGCCCACCCCACCAAGCACCAAACTAATCACCCCAGCTTTGACCGCATCCACTGGCTCAACTTGGTAGATTGGCGAGCGCCGGGCTTTGCGGCACTCAGGGCAAATATAGCCAACTGGCGTGCGTTCGCTACATTTCGCGCAGATTGGCCGTGTACATTGAATACAGCGCAAACCAGTTTCGACCGTTGGGTGACGATAGCAATATAGCGTTTCGCTAGTTGGCGCTAGGAATGGTGTTGGATCGATCGGCGGTCAGATTAACCGCTGGATGCGGATTGGCCGCGCCACTTTTAAGTGCATCCAAAGCTCCTTGGGCCGCAATATTATTTGGTTCTAGCTTCAAGGCTTGTTCAAGTAAGAGCCGTCGCTCATTAAATGTACCAACCACTTCGGCCAAAGCAATCAACACTGGCACATCATTTGGCGCGAGGCGATTGGCTTTGCGCAAGGCATTACGCGCCGCAGTTTTATCACCACGCTGAGCAGCCTCGCGCCCAGCACTCAGCAAGGTTCCTACATCATCAATTTGTTCAAGATTAAGCACAAAGATTCCCCTTTCATGGCCTCCACGACCATCCAGCGCACGATAATCCGCGTAGCATGGCATAGAATGCGCTTATTAGCGTGCATGATACCGTTTTTTTGGTTGTTTGAGGAAATCTTCCATGCGAATTGTTGTGATTGGCAGTGGGTTTGGCGGTTTGGGTGCAGCCATTCGTTTGCAGGCCAAAGGCCACGATGTGACGATTTTAGAGAAGCGCGATAAGCCAGGTGGCCGCGCCTATGTTTATGAGCAAGATGGATTTAAGTTTGATGGCGGGCCAACTGTCATCACCGCACCATTTATGATCGACGATTTGTTCAACTTAGCAGGCCGCAAAACCGAAGATTATGTCACGATGCTGCCAGTCACGCCGTTTTATCGCATCTTTTTCGATGATCAGAGCCACTTTGATTATTCCGATGACCTGCCAAGCATGGTGCGCCAAATTCGCGCATGGAATCCTGATGATGTTGATGGCTATTTGGAATTCGTGCGACGAGCCGAACAGATTTTCAACAAAGGCTTTACAGAATTAGCCGATCAGCCCTTTTTGAAATTGGCTGATATGCTCAAAATTGTGCCCGATATGATCAAACTTGAATCGTATCGTACAGTTTATGGCTTTGTTTCCAAATTTGTGCAGGACGAACGCTTGCGCCAAGTGCTGAGCTTTCACCCATTGCTGGTCGGCGGCAACCCCTTCCAAACTACCAGTATTTACACCTTGATCAACTTCCTCGAACGCAAATGGGGGGTGTGGTTTGCCAAAGGTGGCACAGGCGCGTTAGTTCAAGCCTTGGTTAAATTCTTCGAAGATCTGGGCGGCAAAATCGAACTCAATCGTGATGTGGCCGAAATTACGACCGACAATGGTAAAGCCACCGGCGTGCGTCTGCGCGATGGCAGCGAAATTAAAGCCGATGCAGTGGTTTGCAATAGCGAAGTTGCTTGGGCCTACCAAAACCTTTTGCCCAGCAGCGTGCGCAAGAAATACACCGACCGCAAATTGGCTCGCATGCGCTATTCGATGTCGCTGGTTGTAATCTATTTCGGCACCGACCGCCAATATCGCGGTCAAGATGGTCCAGCATTGGCGCACCACGACATCATTTTGGGGCCACGCTACAAGCCGTTACTTAATGATATTTTCAATAAAAAACAGCTGGCCGATGATTTCTCGCTGTATTTGCATATGCCAACCTTGACCGATCCATCGTTGGCACCAGCAGGTTGCGATGCCTTTTATGTGCTCTCACCTGTACCACACCTCGGTTCTGGTACCGATTGGCGCCAGGCAGCCAAGCCTTATCGCGACAGGATTATGAACTTTTTGGAAGAACGCTATTTGCCCAATTTATCCAAACACATCGTTAGCGAGCATATGATTACGCCATTGCACTTTGCCGAAACGCTCAATAGTTATCAAGGCAGTGCCTTCTCAGTCGAGCCAATTCTGACCCAATCGGCGTGGTTCCGCCCGCACAATCGCTCGGAAGATATTCCAAATCTCTATTTTGTTGGAGCTGGAACCCACCCAGGTGCGGGCTTGCCGGGTGTGTTATCGAGCGCCAAAATTGTCGAAGATTTGATTGGAGCCTAATTCTTTTTAATCAATGGTCCCTCACCCCAACCCCTCGCCCACGTGGCGGGCGAGGGGCTTAACACGGTGGTTTTCACATGATTATTTGGTAACCCAAGCAAGCTCCCCTTCGCCCGCGTTCAGGGGGAGAGGGGGGTGAGGGGATCATGAACGCTTGCCCATCCAACCATACCATTGTTAAGAACCTACCCTTGAAAGATCACCTCTCCCACGTGGCGGGTGAGGGGCTTAACACGGTGGTTTTCACATGATTATTTGGTAACCCAAGCAAGCTCCCCTTCGCCCGCGTTCAGTGGGAGGGGGGTGAGGGGATCATGAACGCTTGCCTATCCAACCATACCATTGTTAAGAACCTACCCTTGAAAGATCACCTCTCCCACATTGCGGTCGAGGGCTTTAACATCGTGGTTTTGTCATGCTGCGTGGAAGGCACTCAACGGGTGCTCCCCTCGCCCGCGTTCAGTGGGCGAGGGGAGCCGGTTGCATGTGTTCAAGCAGAATAGGTGTGCTATAATCACGGTGTTTTGCCAGATCAACACGAGGCTCCAATTTATGCAACTACTCTATTTAAGCTTAGATCAACTAGAAGCTGACCCCAGTGGCATTCGCCAAGATCAGGGCGATATCGCGGCGCTGGCCGCAACAATTGCCGAACAAGGCCTTTTGCAGCCGCTTGGGGTCATCGGCATTGGCGCAGATCGCTATCGGGTGGTATATGGCGGGCGACGCTTGGCGGCAATTACGTCGTTGGGCTACGAACACGTGCCATGCATCAAACTTGAACTGCAAGAAGCCGACCGCCTAACCCAACAATTGGCCGAAAACGTCGCTCGCTTGGATCTGAATGATCTTGAAAAAGCTGTGGCCTTCAAACGGCTGCGCGATCAACTCAGCGAAGTCGGGGTAAATGGCGACCTCGATGAGGAAGTTGGCAAGCGGGTGAGTTTGGTTGGTCGCTCGGTCCGGCGCTATTTGAGTTTGCTCGATCTGCCTGAAGAAGTGCAAGCGTTGCTACGCAATGGCGATTTGAATGTAACCCAAGCTCAGCATATTCGTCGTTTGCCCAACGAACGCCGCCAAGTTGAGCTAGCCCGGTATGCCGCCGACGAAGGTATGTCTGCCTCGCAAATCAGTGGCTTAGCGGCCTATTTGACCGCCAATCCTGAGCTTTCGGTTGAAGCAGCACTCGATGCCTTAGAAGGTGGTTTAGAGCTGCGCACCGAACGCATCGGTGAAGTTGAACAAACTGGCGTTCGCTTGAGCCGTGGCTCGACCGAGAACGTCGGGCTTGATTCCAGTGATGCTGATATTTGGGATGACGATGACGAGCGGATTCAGCAGGAGCACGATCAATTTTTTGCCGTGGTTGAAGAAACCGATGCCAAAAAGAATAAATCGCGGGTGTTCCGCATCCGTTCACTCGATCAGATGGTCGATGAAACTGATCGGATTTCGCGGGCGGTGCATGAGGGCGATTTTGGCAAGTGGCTCGAAAGCGATGAAAACGCGCCATTCAAAGTGCGGCTTGTGCTCAAGCAAATCGAAACTCTGAGCAAAGCCCTGCGCAGCACCCTGCAAGATCAAGGCTGGACAGACGAGGAGTAATTCGAAGGATGAATTATGAGGGAGGAGGGATGAAGGGGCTAGGGGTTAGGAATTAGGGGTAGGTTTTAACGCAAAGGCGCAGAGGAATGATAAGGATGCGTGATGAGAGCTTAACATCAGGGTAAATCTATGGAATCTGTCGCGAAAGAAACCTTCCCGATCTTCGCGTCCTTCATGCGCTTCGCGGTTCCAAAACCCTAGCCCCTGAACCCTGACAACTAACCTATCAGCAAACAAAGGCGGTTGCAAGTAATTTGCAACCGCCTTTGACGATTAGGGGTTATGGCTGATCAAGCCAACGCTTATTCGAACGCTTCCCAGTGTTCTGGCGACCGCCACAAGCTCGAAAGAATCAGCTCGCGAATCGAGAGAAATTCTTTAGGCATGCGGTCGTAAAGTTTGATGAACAATTCTTCGTGCGAAAGAATTTCCTTATTCCAATCATCGCGGTCAATCGACATCAACTCGTGGAATTGCTCTTCGCTAAAGTTCAGGCCGCTCCAATCCAAATCTTGGTAACGTGGCATCCAGCCAATTGGGCTTTCGATGGCGACTGCTTGGCCGTGAGCACGTTCGACCACCCACTTGAGCACTCGCATATTTTCGCCAAAACCTGGCCACAGGAACTTGCCATTTTTATCCTTACGGAACCAGTTGACACTGAAGATCCGTGGTGGATTTGGAATCGTGCGCCCAAACTGCAACCAGTGGTTGAAGTAGTCGGCCATATGGTAGCCCACGAATGGAAGCATTGCCATTGGGTCGCGACGCACTTCGCCAACTGCCGACATTGCTGCTGCCGTGGTTTCCGAACCCATCGTTGCTGCTTGATAGACCCCATACGTCCAGTTGAACGCTTGGTAGACCAATGGCATCAACGTGCTACGGCGACCACCAAAGATAAACGCTTCGATCGGCACACCTTGGGGGTCTTCCCAAGCTGGGTCGATACTTGGACATTGGCTGGCTGGGGCGGTAAAGCGGGCATTAGCGTGCGCAGCTTTGCGTCCACAGTCAGGAGTCCATTCTTGGCCCGTCCAGTCGATTGCCTTGGCTGGTGGGGTTTTGGTCATACCTTCCCACCAAATATCACCATCAGGCGTGAGGGCTACGTTGGTAAAGATCGTATTTTTGCTCAGGGCAGCCATGGCATTTGGATTGGTTTCGTCGGATGTGCCAGGTGCTACGCCAAAGTAACCACTTTCTGGATTGATTGCATACAGTTTGCCATCTTTGCCAGGCTTGATCCAAGCAATATCATCGCCAACCGTGGTCACCTTCCAGCCATCCATTGCGGTTGGTGGAATCAGCATTGCAAAGTTGGTTTTGCCACAAGCACTTGGGAAGGCAGCAGCCACATAGGTTTTTTCACCAACCGGCGATTCAACCCCAAGCACCAGCATATGTTCAGCCAACCAGCCTTCGTCGCGAGCCATGTTCGAGGCAATCCGCAAGGCGAAGCATTTCTTGCCAAGCAAGGCATTGCCACCATAACCACTGCCATACGACCAAATCGAGCGTTCTTCAGGAAAGTGCACAATATATTTTTCTTGTTCGTTACATGGCCACGAAACATCAGTTTGGCCTGGTTGGAGCGGCGCACCAACCGAGTGCAAACATGGAATAAAGTGACCATTATCGCCCAGCACAGCATACACTTCGCTGCTCATTCGGGTCATAATTTTCATATTGACTACAACGTATGGCGAGTCGGTCAATTCGACCCCAATGTGGGCAATTGGCGAGCCAAGTGGCCCCATGCTGAATGGCACAACATACATCGTGCGACCACGCATCGAGCCATCGAACAAGCCGGTCAGTTTTTCCTTCATTGCTTTAGGCTGCATCCAGTTATTAGTTGGGCCTGCATCGCCTTTGCTCAAACTACAAATATAGGTGCGATCCTCGACCCGCGCTACGTCTGAAGGATTTGAACGAGCCAAGAAGCTATTGGGGCGTTTTTCGGGATTCAATGGAATAAAGGTTCCAGACTCAACCAAGCGCCCACACATCACTGCATATTCTTCGTCAGAACCATCACACCAATACACATCGTCGGGCTTGCACAAGGCAACCATTTCTTCGACCCAACGTTTGAGTTCTTCATTGCGTACATAGGCTGGTGCGTTCATAATACTGATTCCTCCAATGCTTCACGATGTCGGGTTTTCATTGAACCCCCTGCACGTCATCGCGAACCTGTCTATAGAATACCAGCCAATACTGAAACTTAAGGAAAAACTTCACAACCTAACACAGAGGGATGACAACAAACGCTAAATTATGAAGGATGAAGGATGAATTATAAGGGAAGAAGGCTCTACGAAGAGCACGAAGAATGGTAACCGCGAAGCTCACCAAAGCCACGAAAGACGGGAAACGCGAAGGTTACTTTTTTTGCCACAGATTGCACAGATTAGCTAGATTATGTTCCCAATAGCCTATAGCCTTGAGCCAATCGCCATACTTCCTCTGCGTTAAGAAATGACCCACGAAGGACACGAAAGGATGGTAACCTCGAAGCGCACGAAGATCGCGAAGACCGTAATTATCCTGCTTCCCGACTCCTGATCCCCAGCCCCTGACCTCCAATTGCGCTGTTCTATATTCTTAGGGTGTTGCGGTTGGCGTAAGGGTTGGAAGCACGGTTCCATCCACATCAAACCACTGGCGGGTTTCGAGATTGAACAATAGATGGGTAGTATTAGTGTACAAATCCACAATTGGATAATCAACTGCATAAATTTTCATTGATCCTATGCGGGAAGGCGTATCATAATTTGCGCGTCCAGCATATAAAACCTGGATTCTGCCTTGCTGTGGATCAACACTCTGTGTACCAGTCTGAACAGCGACATTTCTACTTTCGCTAATCCAACAATTGCTTGGTATAAAATTGCGCCATGGCTCACAAGAATTAGATAGCTCATCTGGGCGGATGGTTGGTGTTGGAGGGAAAGTAATACCTAGCACATAGGGCGTTGGCGATAGCGCAAGCTCGGTTGCAATGCTTGGGTATCAAACACAAATTTTTTCGCCAAGGTCGGGGTGAGTACAATGGCGGTAGCTGTATTGACGACAGCTCTTTGGCCACGTTGGCTAGCTGGTTGAACTGCTGGCTGGGTACTAGTTCGGCCACAGGCGGCGAGTACCAGCACCAATCCAACACTTAGATTGATCGTTCGCTGAAGGGTACGCATCAAAAGTTACCTCAATCTCTCTGAAAAAGGCTTCGCTCGCTATCATTGCATACACGGCTAAACCTCTACAATGATACTAATGTGAAAGGAACCTGAGGTTATCAATGTTGATCCACGAAGGGTTGAAACCGCGAAGGACGTTTTTGGCCACGAATTCCACTCGCACTTTATGCTCTAGGCTATATGTTCTATGTTCTTCATCCTTCTAACTTTTGATTTTATTTCGGTGCTATCATAGCAATCGGCTTTGTTTCAGAGGATTTGCCGTGAGTTCAATGATTTTCTCCAACGTGATAACGGTGCTGCACGAACCACAGCGCGAGGTCAATATTGGCTCAACGGTGCGGGCTTTGCTCAACACTGGTTTTCAACACCTGCGCTTAGTCCAACCAGTGGCCTACTCGGTCGAGCGGCTTGATGATATGGCCCATCGCAGTAGCCCGTTAGTTGAACAAATTGAAACCTATTCCAGCCTTGGCGAGGCATTAACCAATATTCCGTATGTGGTGGGGTTTAGTGGCCGCAGCCGTGGCAAACGTCGCGCTATTAGCTTGCCCGAATTTGCGCCAAGTTTAACCGCGTTGGCAGCTACAACACCCGTGGCCTTGGTGTTTGGCCGTGAAGATCGTGGGCTGGATAACGCTGCAATCGAGCAATGCAGCCAATTAATCAGCATTCCGGTTGATCCTAGCTATCCTTCGTTGAATTTGGCCGATGCTGTGCTGTTGGCCTTGTATACGCTGCGCGGCTTGGCAACTTCAGCCGAGCCATTACCTAACATCAATTTGGCCGACCAAGCAGCCCACGATTTATTGCTCAATTTGCTCGATCAATTGTTGAGCAAGCTTAAATTTTCGCGCACTGCTGGCCAACAAGCGAGCGCTGTGCGCATGGTGCGCGACCTGCTGGCCCGCTCAACTCCAAGCCCTAGTGAAATCGCGCTGGTTACCGCCATGTGTCGCAAAATGCTAGCAGCCCTGAAGAATAATGAATGATTAGCTAGGTTCCCTCACCCCAATCCCTCTCCCACTGACTGAACGCGGGCGAGGGGCGTTTGATTCTGCATCAATCCCGACGTTTCTTGCAAAAAGCCGACAATTGCTCTACACTCATTCGGCACGACGACTGCAATGAGGCACGCTGGTTATGATCGACACAGACGCTCCAAGCGCGGCAATTTTCGCGATTCTGCAAAATGATAATGCTGTGGCGCAAGCACAGGAACTCCGCGCGTTTGGCGCAACCTGGCAAAGCCAAAACGCCGATCCACCAATGCTTACCAAGCTTGGCATCGAAGCCGCTACGCAAGCGCGGCTTGATCCCAGTGCGGTTGTGACCGATCTTTTGCTTGGTTACGCTGCGGCTCGCGAGGAGCAACGCACTCGCCATTGGCAAAATCACTTGATGCGCCGTGTGCAGCAGCTCGATGGCTTGCATCGAATTATTAGCGCCGCCAATTCAACCCTCGATATTGATGCCTCGCTGCAAACGGTGGTCGATACGGTCAGCGATGTGATGCGGGTCGATGTTTGTTCGATTTATCTCTTCGATCAGCATCGGCGCATGCTGCGGTTGGTCGCGACCCGTGGCCTGAATCCCAAGGCAATTGGCACGGTCGAGGTTGAAATTGGGGTGGGCGTAACTGGCTGGGCTGGCGAATTGGGCAAGCCGGTGGCGATTTTCGATGTGCGCAATGAGCCACGCTACCAGCTTGAGCCGCTGCTCGAAGAGTGGCAATTTCGCTCGCTTTTGGCAGTTCCAGTCATTTTATTTGCCAGCGAACGCCATCATATCGAAACACTCCAAGGCGTGATCACGGTGCAAAATCGTGATCCCCATGAATTTTCGCAAGAGCAAACCTCGTATCTCGAAGTGGTGGCGGGTGAAATTGCGCTCTCGATTGCCAATGCTCAAATGTATCAACAAACTGATGCCCGTTTGCACCAAAAAATCCGTGAATTAACCACCTTGCAGCGGGTAACGGCGGCTCTAGCATCGACTTTGGATGTTGATAACTTGCTGCATTTGATTGTTGAGCAAGCTGTCAAAATTGCCGATGTTGATCGCACCGATATTTTCCAAGTCCGACCGAATAATAAAGTTAAAGTGCTGGCTTCGTATGGCCCTGGTCGCACATCCGGCGTAGAAGATATGATTGTGCAAGTGATTCGTGAGCATCGGGCGATTGCCGTGCCCAATGCCTACACCGATGAACGTTGGTCGGGCGTGCAGGCGATTGCCTATCGCGAGGGCTTTCATTCATTGTTTGCCCTGCCGATGCGCACTGGCAATCGCATTATTGGGGCTTTGTGTTTTTATAGCTATGCGCCGCGCCATATTGAATATGAGCAAGTGCAATTGCTGACCACGTTTGCCGACGAAGGCGCAATCGCGATTGAAAATGCCCGCTTGTATGAAGAAACTCAGCGCAATCTGACGATCAAATCGACCTTGCTGCAAGAGATTCATCACCGTGTGCGAAACAATTTGCAAACGATCTCGGCCTTATTGCAAATGCAGGCGCGTCGTTTGAACGGTGAAACCAAGGGTCGGCAAGCGCTTGATGATAGTGTGCGCCGCATCCACGCGATTGCTGCAGTGCACAATTTACTCAGCCACGATGGCGAAGGCCAAACTACAGTCCAAGATATTGCCAAGCAAATTGCCGAAAATATTCAGATGAGCCTGCCGACCGAAACGCCCGTCGAGTTTTTGATTACTGGCGATTCAGTTTCGGTTAATGCGCGGGCGGCCACTGTGCTGGCCATTGTGATCAACGAATTGGTGCATAATGCGATTGATCATGGCCTGAGCGCCGAGGGCGGCATTATTGGCATTGATGGCTGGATGGAAAATGAAGAGCAGGCTTGGGTGCAGGTGCGCGACGATGGCCCAATCCGGCCTGAGCCAATCAAACGCCGCGTCAGCACTGGGCTTGGGCTTGGAATTATCGAAACCCTCGTCAACACCGACCTAGGTGGTAGCTTTGAGTTCAAACGCGAAACCGAATGGACGCGGGCATTAATCAAATTCGCCCCTGATGATTTAGATGATTGAGCCAGCATGACCCAACTATCGTTAATTTGTACGGTTAAAAATGAAGCCGAGAGCATTGCCGATTTGCTTGATTCGATGTTGGCCCAAAGTCGCCAGCCCGATGAAATTATCGTCAATGATTGTGGCTCGACTGATGCAACCGCTGCAATTGTGCAAAGTTATATTGAGCGTGGCGCACCAATTCGGCTGGTTCATGGTGGTTTTAATATCTCCTCTGGCCGCAATAATGCCATTTTGCATGCCCAAGGCCACTTAATTGCCTCGACCGATGCGGGCTTAGCGCTCGATCGCCAGTGGCTCGAACGAATTGTCGCACCACTGGAAGCCGATCAGGCTGATTTGGTGGCGGGGTTTTATCAAGCTGCGCCACGCAGCGATCTAGAAACCGCCATCGGCGCAACCAACTATCCACTAGCCGAAGAAGTTGATCCAAGCCAATTTTTGGCGGCGGGACAATCGGTGGCGTTTCGCAAAATAGTGTGGAAGACCGTGGGCGGTTATCCCGAATGGCTCGACCATTGCGAAGATTTGGTGTTTGATCGGGCAGCAATTGCAGCGGGATTTCGCAGCACAGCAGTGCTTGAGGCCGTAGTACATTTTCAGCCGCGCTCCAATTTTCGGGCACTCTTTCGCCAATACTTCTTCTATGCTCGCGGCGATGGGGTTGCCAACCTCTGGCCGTTGCGTCACGCCATTCGCTATGCCACCTACCTTGGTTTGTTACTATTAATTGGCAGGTTGCCAAAGCATCCATGGCTTGTGAGCTTATTAGGTTTCGGTATTGCTGGTTACACCCGCAAACCCTATCGGCGCTTGTGGCGCGCAACCAAAGGCTGGTCATGGTCACGTCGGATCAAAGCCCTCAGTTTACCGCCATTAATTCGTGGAGTTGGCGATTTGGCGAAAATGATTGGCTACCCCATTGGCTGGCTCGTGCGTTTGGGCAAGCGAACATAATTGATTCCCTCACTCCCAGCCCTCACCCACCGCACGCGGGCGAGGGGGAGCCAGCCCTAGTTTATCGATGCAATCATGCTAAACCACAATGTTAAAGCCCCGCTCCCACGGTGTGGGAGCGGATTGGAGTGAGGGAACGCACTCAAAGCTATACGACCCAACAAATGGCCGATTGACAAGCCACAAGTACCTTTGATAGCATCGAATTCTCTCAATTATTGAAGAAATAGGAGTGTTACTGATGCGTTATCGTCGCGGGTTGGCTTGTTTATTAATTGGCTTAGTTGGCTGTAGCAGCGCCACAACTCCCACCAGCCAGCCAACGAGCAATGTGATTGCCAGTGAGCCAACCACCATTCCTGCGCCAACAATGGCCCCAACGATTGTCGCCACTACAGCACCAAGCCCAGCTGTAAACAGCGAATTACTGCCCCAGCCGTTATATGCTCTTTCATCACAACCCAATGGCGTGCAAATTATCCGCTTAGAAACCGATGGCACTACGCTCACGCCAATTACCAATGAGCCAAATGGGGTCTTTGATTATCATGTCAGCAACCTTGGGCAAATTGCCTACATCGCCAATAACGATCTGATTTTGGTTGATGGCTTGGGCCAAAATCGCCAAATTTTGGTCGATGGACCAACCATCGATCCACAAGCAGATACCAATGTATTCCACCGTGATCAATTGAATACGCCACGCTGGTCGCCTGATGGCAGTTCGATTGCCTTTAGCTGGGGCGGTTTGCAAGTGCTCAATCTAATCACCAGCGAGCAAACGATGCTTTTGCCGCACACGAGCAATGCAAACGCAGCGCTGGCCGATATTTACGATTATTCGGTGTTGTATAGCCCGAACAGTTGGTCGCCCAGTGGCAGCCAAATTTTGGCCAATGCTGGTTTTGTGCCAGAAGGCGGAAATTTGGTGCTGTTTGATTTAGTAACATCGACACCATTGACGATAACTATTGATGGCAAGTACCCATGTTGCCACGTTGGCTGGGAGCCAGATGGTAGTGCAATCAACGTCACGAATGAAACGTTTGGCATGTTCCCAACTGGCTGGTGGCACATCAACCCTAGCACTGGCGAATCCAAGGCGCTGATTGATGGCGATAATGTCGAACCATTCGAGGCGGTGTCGAGCGTGTTCATGCAAGCTGATGGCAGTCACTTGGCATTTGTTGGCACAGTCAACAGCAGCGATCCGATGCAGATTTCGGCGCCATTGACCCTCAGCCAAATTGGGCTTGATGGCACGATTACGCCATTGCGCCAAGATACGCAAACCGTTGGCAGCGTGTTGTGGTCGCCAGATGGCAGCGGTGCAGTCATTGTGCCCTCGCTGATGGCCGAAACTCAACTCCAATGGATTCCGAGCAATGCTAGCGCAGTTGTCGATTTGGCCTTGAGCGGAGCCAATATGCAATGGGCCATCACGCTCGATCAGTAGAAATCCCCTCACCCCAGCCTTTTCAAGGGTAGGTTTTAAATCAGTGTGGGTTGAAATACCGAGGGATTGTGTGATCCCCTCACCCCCAACCCCTCTCCCGTGGCGCGGGCGAGGGGCGTTAACACGACGGTTCTTTCGTCATGTTGCGGTGAACAATGGCGGCTCCCCCTCGCCCGCGTTTTCGTGAGAGAGGGGGTCGGGGGGTGAGGGGACGTTTAACCACCACGCTGTATTAAAAACCTACCCTTGTACAGTAAAGGAATCTCGTTAATCATCCTCGCGGCGCTCGTTTGGATTCGGCTCGTCGAGTGGTAGTGGTGCTACTTGCAGCCCATCGCGATCAACATACAGCGGTGGCGTTGGCATACCCCCATTTTCAAAGGCTGGGTTGACTGCAACCGGCGACACAACTGTAGCGTCGGATGCTTTGTCGCCAACATAGGTACGCTCAAATTCATCAGCATCTTTAAATAATGGCTCACTCATACAAAACTCCTAACACCAATATCATTAGTAGATAACCCAAGCTATAGCAGAAAATGCACCACGCCAGCATTTTTCGGCTATACTACCAAGTACCTATAATTGAGCTTCGCCAAAGGAGGCTCCTAATGTATCGTCAACGGAATTCTGGCTGTATTAGTAGTTTGTTTTTTCTGCTCATCGGAGCACTTGGAATTATGGTTGTACTTTCGATCACTGGCCTATTTGACCCAATCGGCATGTGGTTTAACCAGCCACAAACCATCAATAATGCCCAAGGCCCAGCGATTGTGCAGCAATTACGTGCTCGTAACGAGTGGATCACCTTTTCATATCAGGCCGATCAAGTGATCGAAGCGCGCAATGAGGGCAATTTCTTCCAAGAATTACTCTATGGCGATCGGATTCTGCTGCAAGCACGGGGCGAGGTAGCAGCAGGCATTGATATGAGCGAGTTACGCGATGACCAAATTGTCATTGACGGTAATTCGATTAAAAATAACCTTGCCACCAGCTCGCATTATCTACTCGCGTTTGGATAATCAGGCCACCCGAGTATATGATCGCGAACGCGGCTGGCTGAGTCGTGGTGATATCAACTTAGAAAGCAATGCTCGTAGCTTTGCCGAACAATCGATTATCACCAGTGCATGTGAAAATGGCGTGCTTGATCGCGCCGCAGTCGAAGCTCAAAAAAATGTCAGCGATTTACTGTCGGCTGTCGATTATACCAACGTGACAGTCGTAGTGAGCAAAGTTGGCGATTGTGCTGGCAGTGCCAATCAAATGGCAACCCAACAACCAAATGCGCTTGAGCCAACTGCTCCAGCAAATGTACCGACCAATAGCACCGCTCAACCGAGCGTCGCGCCAACGCCAACCAGCAGTGGCGGCAGTCTTTCCGGAACGGCTGTTCCAATTAAACCTTAAAGTGATTTACACTAGAATTTGTGGAGCTATGTTAGAACTTACTTTTGATGCTGATGCACGGGCTTTATATGCCTACTTTACCGATATTAACGAAGGCGATGATGCCAGCCAACTGGAAATTCCAGGGGTCTTTTTATTAGATGCCGCTGGCCAGATTGTTGGCGTGCAGTTGCAATTGGCTTCAGCACCGAAAAAGAGCTTTTTGCAATATGCCCAAGGCTTCGAGGAGCTACACTACAACGAAGAGACGCAGCAACTAACCTTGAGTTTTGGTCAGCACGACGTTGCTGCAACCGAGGAATTGCCCTACGAAGCGATTGTTGACCTCGACCGCAAAGGCCGAGCCTTAGGTCTCGAAATTCAAGCAATGATCGAGTTTGGTCTCAACGAGCGGCTTGAAGCACTCAACCCATGGTTGGTTGCTTTCGACGAAGAGTCTGATGACGAGTTCGAAGACGCTGATGATGACGATCAAGCCGAAGATCAAGCCGCAGTTAAGTTTGAGGCTACGGCTGAGCAAGAGGCCGAGGATGAGGATGGTCCAGTCGTTCATCAACTACCAGTCAAACTCAACCCGAACTTGCCAAAACCGTTGCTCCCAACCGATCATGAAGTGCATAGCGGGTTTGTGGCATTGGTTGGCAAGCCCAACGTTGGCAAATCAACCTTGCTAAATGCCTACCTTGGCCAAAAAGTCTCGATTGTTTCGCCTAAACCGCAAACCACGCGCGTGCCAGTGCGCGGCATTCTCAACGGCCCCGATGCCCAGATTATTTTCGTGGATACACCAGGCATTCACAAACCACGGCATAAACTTGGTAATTTCATGGTCGATGTGGCCAAACGGGCGGTGCCAAACGCCGATGTGATCTGCTTTATGGTTGATATCACCGTGCCACCCAACCGGATGGATCGCGAAATTGCCCAGATGGTGCTGCTCTCACGCAAGCCCCATATTTTGGTGCTCAACAAAGTCGATGCTACCGACGAAGCCGATAAGCATCTGCAAGAGTATCGCGACCTCGCGCCATGGGAAATGGAAGTAGCGGTTTCAGCCCGCGATAAATTGGGCATGGAAACCCTGCTCGAAGAAATCGTCAAGCGCTTGCCACTCGGCCATCGGCTTTACCCCGAAGATCAGCTTTCCGATGTTTCCGAGCGTACCTTGGTCGCCGAAATGATTCGCGAAAAAGTCATGCTCAATACCGAGGAGGAAATTCCCCATTCGATCGCCGTCGAAGTTGAAGAATGGGAAGATCGCGGCAAAGTCGTTTATATTCGAGCCAATATTTCGGTCGAAAAAGACTCGCAAAAAGGCATCATCATTGGCGCTGGTGGCTCGATGCTGCGCAAAATTGGCGCAACTTCGCGCTTTGAAATCGAACGCTCACTTGGCCGCCAAATCTATCTCGACTTGTGGATCAAGGTGCGCGAGAATTGGCGCCAAAAACCCAATGAGCTACGTTGGCTGGGCTACGACGTAAAATTCTACAGGGATTAACCCCTATAGGCTAACCCTTTATGGACAAATGGCGGGGGATAAGCATCCCCCGCTTGAGTGATTTTATGCCATACTACAATGTATGGTATTTTTTTGTAGTCCATGAGGCGGCCTATGCACGATGTTGAGCGAATCCGTCAGAAAATTATCAATTTACAAGCCCGCCGTGCCCAAGAAACCGATCAAGATCTGATCGAAGCCCTCGATCAAATGATTGGACAACATCAACTTCAACTGAGCCAAATCGCCCAACAAGCTGCCGCTATTGCCGAACCATCGCCGCCCGCTGCCGCCCAAGGCCAAGTCTATGGATCAAGCGTCATGACCAATCTTGGCCATGTCTGGATCAATCAGGTGTTTAATGCGCCGCTGAGCACTGGCGAACGCACCGACCAATTGATTCTGCACTACTTGGCGCACATCCAAGGCAACGCCGATCGCTTGGTGTTGGGCACTGATGTGCAAGATAGCGATCAAGAGCGCATGTCGTTGCAGCGGGTGTTTACCATGCTGCAGGCTGATTTTTATGGGCCAATTGCAGGCGATGCCCTGTTGCAATCGTTGCTGTTGGGTAGCCCGCAGCCCCGCCCGCAATTGCAAGATTCAATTCTCAAGGCGCTCAATCAAATTCAGCATCAACGGGCAGTCATATTGGGCGTGCCTGGTGGTGGTAAAACGACAGTGGTTTCGTATTTGGCCTCGGCCCAAGCAGCGGCGCTACTCGACCCTGCCAAAGCTGAGTTTTTGCATAGCCAAGGCTGGATGCATACCAAACTTGTGCCAGTGCGCGTGCGGCTCAAGCATGTTCCAGCCGCCAGCCAACCCAGAGCAACAAACCGCCGATGCATTTTGGGAAGTCGTCACCGAGCTGCAATTAGCCGGACGCTTTGGTCAACGCTCAGTCAACAGCGATGTTGGCTTTCAACGGATCGAGGTCGAGCGCCAACAACGCTTGCAAGATGCAATTGAAGAACTATTGATCAATGGTAATGGCTTGTTGTTGCTCGATGGGCTTGATGAAGTTCAGCCCGAACATCTGGCCGCAGTCAAACGCTGTATTGAGCATGCGCACCGAATGTTTCACAAAAGCCGGATTATTGTCACCTGTCGGGTGTTTGATTATGAACATCCGCTGCCGCCGCCGTTTCCCTCGCGCCAACTCTACGATTGGCCGACGATTCAACTGATGCCGTTTGATCTCACGGCGCAGCATGTTTATATCACCAATTATTATAGCGAATTGGGACGCTTGCATGCCTCGCACGCCGATATTGTGAGCATTCGCAAAAAGCATGCCAAACTCCATGCCGAATTGATGAAATCGGGGATGTTGCATGAACTGACTCGCACACCGTTGCTCTTGGCGCTGACCGTGCATGTCAATATGGTGCATACCGATTTGCCTGAGAGCGAAGGTAAATTGCTCCACATTTGTATTGACGAATTGCTCAAACGCCGCGCCCCTGAAGCGATCGCGGTTTCGCTCGAGGATCTCTACGATTTGGTGGCCTTGTTGGGCTATTATGCCCATAGCCAAGAGGAAGTTCAGGGCAAATCGTTGCTCAGTTTGCAACAAATTAATACCGTGGTGCAGCGCTATTATAGCGATCGCTTTCCGCATCCCAATCAAATTCATATGCTGGCACAGGCCGTTGGCAATGCAACGTTGCGTTTAATCAATAGCAATGGCTTGTTGCAAGAGGCCAGCAACAATCAACAAGATAATCCGCATTATGATTTTGCCCATCGTTTGTTTCAGCAATTTTTGGCCGGCATGTATTTGCTCAACCAAGAGCGCCACGATGAATGTATCGAACGCTCTGGCAGCGAACATTGGCGAGTTTGCTTGCACTACATGGCCAACTTTGCGCCCTATATTCAAAAGCAAAGCTTTCTTTTTGGCGTGATTCAAGATCTACTTGGCGGCATGCCCGATGAACAAGTGCAAGGCTCGCATTTACTCTTGGCAATTGGCAAAGCCAAAGTCGCCAGTGCTGGGCGACGCAATTTGTGGCAACAGGCAGTTAATCATCTTAAAAATATTGGTGGGCTGAGTGGTAGCAGTCGCGGAGTACGACGTTGGGCACCACCACGGATTGCCTTCCCCACCCGATTGCGGGCAGCCTTGGTTTTGGGGGCAATTGGCGATACGCGCTTTATTGGCGAAGATGGCGCGTTAATTTCGCTCACAGAACGGGTTGTTTGCATCAATGCTGGAAGCGTTGAGATTGAAGATCCCCATGCGCGCCCTCAAACCTACAGCGTTGAGCGCTTTTGGATGAGCCGCTACTTATTGACCAACCTTGAGTACAGCCAATTTATTGCCGCTCGCGGCTACTTGGACGATCAGTGGTGGCAACATGACGATGCCCGCCATTGGCGACGGGGCGACCCGTCGTGGTTGCATGGCTTGCCACCATGGGCGGCCCCACGACGCTTGCCCGATTTATGGCATAACGAACGCTTTAATCACCCAACTCAGCCGATTGTGGGCATCAATTGGTACGAGGCCAATGCCTTTTGTGCTTGGCTAACGCTGCAACTCCGACCACAACTTGATACGCTTGGCCACAATTTGGTGGTGCGCTTGCCCAGCGAAGCTGAATGGCAGTTGGCGGCGAGCCAACAGAGTAATCGCGAATATCCATGGGGCGATGAATGGCGCAATGATCACGCCAACACCAGCGAAAGCGAGCTTGAGCAGCCAATCCCGGTTGGCATGTTCCCGTATGGCACGTGGAGCGATGGGCCGTTGGATTTAGCGGGCAATGTTTGCGAATGGACAAATAGCGTTAATCGTGATCCCGAGCTTGATCCCCAAACAACCCGCAATCGGCGACTGCAACACCGTGATTTGGTCGTAGCTGTGCGTGGTGGCTCGTGGTTTCACAATCGCTATTTTGCGCGTTGCCGTTCGCGGCTGCATCATCGCCCGTTTAGCCATGGCCCCAACATTGGCGTGCGCTTGATTATCGGCAATGCTGAATAAGGAGA
This sequence comes from uncultured Chloroflexia bacterium, assembly GCA_963767035.1. Lineage (GTDB taxonomy): Bacteria > Chloroflexota > Chloroflexia > Chloroflexales > Herpetosiphonaceae > Herpetosiphon. Next base: position 2,133,014 of record CAVYBW010000001.1, read on the forward strand.
TTAATATGCAACTTTCAATGTTAGAGCAAATGAGCACCCAAAGCCTGTATGATTTACGCGAGCAGCATCGCAAAAATTTAAATATTTTGGCGCAACAGGCTAGCCAATGGGGTGAAGGTAGCGTACCAGCAGAAACCCAAGCGCAAATCAGCCAAACCCAAGCCATGATCGAGCAGATTAATCTTGTGCTTGGGCAACGTGGCCATAGCAACCAAACCGACCCAGCCCGTGGCTCCTCGCTGCGCGATGTGCTTGAGCATTATCGCTATCAAGCCCCAGTTCACAATACTGGCACAGTTAATCTCACCAATAGTTCAGTTTATGGGGTGGTTACTGGGGTCAATACTGGCACAATTACGCTCAATCAACAAACGGGGCAAGCAAGCTCAAGCCTGCAACAAGCAGCCCAAATGATTCAGCATTTGCTACCCATGGCGCGTAGCCAACGTAGCCCGTTTCGCCATGCCCTGAGTGATGCCGAATTGACGATTGGCGATGCGCTCAAAGCCCAACGTAATGGCAGCGATCCGCAACAGCTCGTGCAACAGGCGCGCGCTGATTTACAAGAGTTTGCCCAGTATCCAGAGATTAGTCAATTATTGGGGTTATTGCGCTAGTTAAGCGTATCGTGGGAAGGTGATGATTTAGTTTCGCCACCCTTCCGTCCCTCCGCCGGAGGGAAACGCAGGGGGTTTTTATCCCCCTGCACCCTCTAATATTAAGCCAGCGGATTGTTTTACTGCTTGCTGGCACCAATAGTCGTGTGCTAATGCTAGCACGAATATATATTGAATCATCTTATCGCTATTGACCGCGATCCTCAAAGATAGCGGTGCGCACACCAGCCCAGCGTTCGCGGATCATGCCTGCGAGGGTGCGCAGACCCCAATGTTCGGCGCGTTTGATGCCAGTGCTAAACGCGGCGATATTATTGGCGCGGCAACTGGCCTGCGCTGATTCACGGAGAATTGGCGTGAGGAAGGCTTGCGCGCCACGATTAGCGGCCTCTTGCACTAGGGTTGGGGTAATTTGGTTGACAATCGCAACCTTACGGATCGATTGAACATTATTATCCCAGACCTCATCCACCCCGCCATACATATCCATCACCAACCGTCGCCATTCGGCAGGAGTTACAGGCTTGGGCAAATCGCCGACCATGCCCAATGGACGGCCACTTTTATCGGCCATGGGTGAGCGCCCGCGCAAACCTAACACCTCGGCCAAACGAGGCACAAAGCCAATCGTCAAGCGTTCGTCAAAGGGTGCGCCTGCATATAGCACCCCACGGGTTGGTGGCACCGTATCCCGATCAAGTTGTTGTGGCCGATGCAAAAAGATCGCATCAAGATCTTCGTGTTCGAGCCACGATGGCAACGTTGGCCATGGATCGAGCGCAAAGCCCATGCGGCGAATTGGTCGCACCGACGAAATATAGATCGTACCCCGTTCTTCACTTGGAAAATACTCGGTCTCTAAAATCGTTTGCAAGAAGGTTGAAAGTTCAGCGAGGTTTGGCATGATGCAGACTCCAAGTAACAACAAAAGGAAGCCCGGAGGGCTTCCCTTCCGTAATAGGGTTCCACGCTGGACAAATTAGGCACGAATCAGGCTGGTATCTTTGTTCTTTTCGCCTTCATCGATCAACATAATTGGAATCCCGTCTTCAATCGGGTAGCGGTAGCCATTACGAGGATTGAGCAACCATTCTTTGCCATTTGAATCGCTGTACAATTCAACTGGTTTTTTATCAACCGGGCATGCCAAAATTTCTAGCAGCTCAGGGCTGATTGAACGTTTAGTTGTGCTAGCACTTACAGCCGTGGTGTTTGAGCCTAAATTGCTGACAGGAGCCAACTCAAATGCTTGATCAGCCTTATATTGTTTATAAACCCGATAAACCAAGGCTCCTGCACCAGCGATGACAGCGAAGCGCAACAATTTACCAAATTTCATGGATTCCTCCTAGCAACACGCAGCGCATTCAACGCTTGCTGCGCGGTTTTCACAAATTGAATTATTTTAGTGAGATCTTTGATTCCAGCGGTTTCGATGCCGCTGCTGACATCAACGCCCCACGGGCCAACTGCTTGGATCGCTTGCGCCACATTGTTTGGTTCAAGCCCACCAGCCAATAATAATGGCGTTGTTTGGGCCAATTGCTGGGCTGCCGACCAATCGGCCAACACGCCAGCCCCGCCATATGAACCTGGCACATGGGCATCGACCACCAAGCGCAGGCGTTGATCGCGTTGGGCTATATCATACCATGCTTGCTCGCTATGGTGATTGGTTAACGCACAGCTTTAAGCATTGGTAGCTGAATTTCTTCGATGATTGTTGGCGATTCATCGCCGCTAAGTTGGACCAGATCGAGGCCAACCTGCTGGGCAACTGCGTTAATCTTGGTTGCTGGTGCATTAACAAATACGCCCACCAACTGACAAGCTGTGCCGGTTGCACGTACAGCTTGAACAATTTCTGTGGCTAAAGCAGCTTCAATTTGGCGTTTGCTTGGCGCGAAGATCATGCCAATTAGGTCTGCGCCTGCCGAAGCCGCTGTAACAGCGGCTTCGACACTACCTACACCACAGATTTTTATGGCCTGCTGACCCCAACTCACGCGTCGTCTCCGCTTTCGCTGGCAGTGACTTTTTTGCGGCGGCGTGGTTGTTTGGCTGGCTCGGCTGGAGCGGGAGCTTCAGCAACTGGTTCGGCCTTTTTACGGCGGCTGGTTTTCTTTGGTTTTTCTTCAACGACTTCGACTGGCTCAGCCGCTTTGCGCTTGCCGCCACGTTTTTTGGGTTTTTCAGCAACTGGTTCAGCCACCGCTTCAACCACAGTTTCAGTTACTGGCTGGCTGATCACTTCGGCTGGCTCGGTTACAGCGTCGCTGACTGGTTCGCTAGCACTGCCAGCAGCAATTGCTTCGGCAACACTCAACGGCACAATCGATTTACGCCGACGGCTTGGTTTGCGTGGTTTGATCGCTGCTGAAGGAGCGGTGCCCACTGGCGCTTCATAATCGATTGGCTCAGCAAACGAATAATCGGCATCGCTATCGAGCAATGGTTGCTCGTCGAAGCTTTCGGGCAAGGTCACTTCATCGATTGGCGCGGTATAGTCATCCTCGATGGCAATCGTTTGACCGCCGATCATTGCTGGCAACAAACGTGGCTCGTCATCAACCAGATCAGGCAAGTTTGGACCATCATCAAAGCCGGCAATATCGCTTGCATCGAAGGCTACTCCGACACCATCATGCTGTTCAGGATTGAGCACCAGGCGATAATGGGCTTTGGCTCCGCGATTTGAGCGTTGCACTTTGCCTTCATTAATTGCTTGCTTGATCAATTCCTTCAAGGCATTATTGGTCAGTTCAAGCTCAGCGGTATTGCGCATTTCACGCAGATCATTGAAGATGTCGGCGAACGGCACTGGCTCGCTGTAGACACCCATCACTTGATAGAACAATTGCCATTCGCGCTCGCCAAAGCTAAAGCCTTCGGGCAGCGCTGGTACCAAGACCGTTTCACCCAAATCTTCGGGCAAACTATCGGCGGTTGGCTGTTCAGGGCGGCTGCTACCACGGCGGCGGCGGCGACGACCATTGCGATCGCCTCGTTCGCTGCTGCTGGCGGCTTCTTCGCCCTCACTCATTTCCATTGGCTCATCGGCGATACCGATGGTTTCGATCGTAATTGGCGCAATTGCTTCGGCCTGCAATTCAAGCTCTTGTTCAAGCTCGCGTTCGGCTTCAACCGAAGGCAAATCTTCAGCGAATTGCGAAAGCTTGTAGGGATCTTCATCGGGCAAGAACACTTCATTGACCGTGCCGCTAGTGAAGATCTGAATCTTGCCAAGTCGTTCGGCTTCGCGCACGAAATCGGTAAACTTGGTGAACGGCTTGCCCTGAACATCGCGATAGCGACTTTCCTTGAAGTTGGGCATTAGCTCTTTCATCAAGACTTTGAGCGAGCCAAATGAGGTGACATAGCCACGTTTGCGGGCTAGGTGCAGAGCCTCAACCAGCTTATCGTAGATTGCTGCATCGGGATTGCTTGGTGACGTTGCCGCAACTGGCGTGGTACTTGGCGCTGGCCGCACCACAATTTCGGGTGCTTTGTCGGCGGGCTTTTCAGTCCGTGGTTCGGCGGGCTTTTCAACGCGCGAATCAAGCCGCTCCAACTGTGGCTCAGCATGCTTTTCTGGGCGTTCGCGTTCGCGGCGACGTTCATCGCGGCCATTGCGCTCGCTGCGGTCGCTACGATCAGGACGTTCGGTGCGTTCTGGGCGCTCGCTACGTTCTGGGCGTTCAGCCCGATCGTTACGCTCAACCCGTTCTGGGCGTTCAACCCGCTCGAAGGTTTTTTCTGGACGCTCGTTGCGCTCGGTGCGTTCGTTATTGCGACGACCACCCATTGGGCGAATATCAACAATTTGTTCGTAGAACAAAAATTCGTCGGCACTTTGGGCAAGGTGGCTTGAGGCAGCCCCGCCAATGCCAACGATAATTACATCTTTACCTTCTTGGCGCACGCAATTAACCAAGGCGATAAAATCGCGGTCGCCAGTGATAAAGATATAGGCACCGATGTTGGTACGGGTGTAAAGCGTGCGCATGGCATCAATACACATGTGCATATCAACACTATTTTTGATCGGACGGCCCATGCGGCCTTCGTCCTTATCGTAATAGTAGGTTGGCACATACATCGGCTCGATATTATTGGCAAATAAAGCGCTCGTAATGCGTGGGTAACGATACCAGTCGGCGTAAGCGCGAGCGACTACAACACGGCCATAGTCTTCGCAGCGTTCCATCAAGGCTTCGAAATTAGGGGTAGCGTCGAATTTCTCTCGAACTGAAACATAAATGTTCTCGAAGTCGATAAAAACCGCAACATCCTGCTTGGGTTTGTTCATAGGGATTCCAATGTGCTCCTGGGTAGTTCCTTTGTTTAGGGCATGCCATTAAGTTCTGGCGAGTGATCGAGTACGGTCACCCATTACCACCGAAAACTACCAACAATTAGGCAAATACAATTTGACAAGTGACGACATCAAACCAGTTGGAATGATGTATTGCGTGGGCGGCATCGCCTCTCATGGGATACTCAACGCCGCTAGTATACCATATCATCGCAGTGTGTATAGTCCTGAATTTGGGCGCAAGCGGTCAAGACCTAAGGGCCGAGGATCATGATCGTTAGTTAACCACGATGGTGGCTATTGAATATATGTAATAGTCCATTGGATTGGCAACCGTGTTCCCTCACCCCCAACCCCTCTCCCACTGAACGCGGGCGAGGGGAGCGTTGGCCCCGTGGTTCCCCATCGTTGGCGGGAGCGAGGGGGTGAGGGGCAAGCCGTAGTTAACGTGATGGAGCATTACAACTATTAGCTATAGAATTGAGGATCATGGTCATACCAACCCCGCCCTCGATAGCCGATAGCCTGAAGCCGCTAGCCAATTTGTTAAAGCCTAGCCCATGATCACTGGCTCCTGAATCCTTGGAAACGTTTGACGCACATGCCATGGGTAGGTAGAATGATCTACGCTAGGCGAAATCGATTCGTCAGGCTCAAGGAGTAGAGTAATTTGTATGCAACAGCCCTATAAAGTAGCGCAACCGCAATTATCAAAAATGCCCAAATATTTGTTTCTGACCATGCGCCCCAAGCAGTGGGTCAAGAATATTTTTGTGTTTGCAGGCTTAATTTTTGCCAACGATATGCTCTTGACCAACCCACAGAGCTTAGTACGGGTACTCGCAACCTTTGGCTTGTGGTGTTTAATCGCTAGCTCAATTTATTTAATTAACGATCTGGTCGATGTTGAAAAGGATCGCGATCATCCTAAAAAGCGTTATCGCCCGTTGGCTAGCGGCCATCTGGCCCCAAGCAGCGCGATTATCGCGACGTTGATCTTTTTGGGGATTGGCTTGCCCTTGGCCTACATGCTAAGCCGTGGGGTGGCAATTATTCTGGCTGTGTATGTGGTGATGCAATTAGCCTATTCATTTCGGCTCAAGCATGTGGTGATTCTCGATGTGTTTATCATTGCCGCAGGCTTTGTGTTTCGCACGGTCTCAGGGGCAGTGGTTTTACGAATTGATATTTCGCCATGGTCGTTAAATTTGTACAGGGCTGTTATCGCTGTTTTTGGCGCTCGCCAAACGCCGCCACGAGTTAGTTTTGCTCGAAAGTGGCGCGGGCAGCCATCGCCGCGTGCTCGAAGAATACTCAACCGAGCTGCTGCAAGAGATGATTTCGCTGATTACCGCCAGCACCTTGATTGCCTATATTTTGTATACGCTCAACCCAACAAATCCCCATGTGCCAACCAGTCCTTTCCCGCTGATGTTAATCACCGTGCCATTTGTAATCTATGGAATTTTCCGCTACCTGTATTTGGTTTATAAAAAAGATGAAGGTGGCAGCCCAGAAGAATTATTGCTTAAAGATTTGCCAATGTTAGCCGATATTGTGCTTTGGGGCATAACGGTTGTGGCAATTATGTATATCTTTCGCCAATAGGAGTTGGTTATGCAAACACCTCGTTCACCGTGGTTGGATCGCCTGTTTCGCCTTGCAAACCTCGCGATTATTCCAGGTTGGCTGCTGATGATCGGCGCACCACGTTCACGCTGGACACAACGGGTGATCAACGATGATCGCTTTTTTATTGGGATGGGCGGTCTCTACGCAGCCATGTTGGGTGGTGCAATTGCCGAAAATAGTGGCAATGGCTTTAGTTTTGGCGCAATGCTCAATCCAACCCTCGATTCAATTGGCAAACTGTTTCAAGAGGGCGGCCCCAAAGGCACCTTTGCTGGCTGGACGCATTATTTGGTCTTTGATTTCTTCGTTGGGCGGGCAATTTTACGCGATGCTCAAGAGAAACAGATTCCACACTGGTTGGTTGTGCCAGCTCTGATTTGTACCTTGATGAGCGGCCCGTTGGGCTTAGCCTACTATCAAGTGCTATTACGCCTACGAGGTGTAGCGTGAACGAACGCCCAACCCGCCGCACTCCACTGATTCGCATGTCGGATATTGTCTTGCCCGGACAGACCAATAACCATGGCACAATGTTTGGTGGTGAAGTGCTGGCGATGATGGACCGCGCAGCAGCGATTGCCGCGATTCGTTTTTGCCGCCAACAAGTCGTCACTGCTTCGACCGAACGCATTGATTTTCGCACGCCAATTCATCATGGCGATTTGGTTGATATGCTGGCGAAGGTGATTTATACAGGCACAACCTCGCTGATTGTACGGATCGATGCCTGGGCCGAAGACCCAATTTCGGGCGAGCGGCGCTGGTGTACGACCGGCTTTTATTCGATGGTTTCGGTCGGGATTGATGGTCGACCAACCGCGATTCCGCGTTTGCTGGTCGAAACGCAAACCGAGCAAGCCGATTGGGAGCATGGAGCCAAAATCAAAGCCATGATTAGCGAACGGCTTAAATCCAATGATGCGCCAATTCCCGCCGATCCACTAACCTTCTAATGCAATGGTTTGGCAAACGTGTTGGGCTGCTTGCTCAACACGTTTTTTTGATCAATGAGGTGAATTATGCAAGCAATTGTGTTTGATCACGCTGGCGATGCTGAGGTTTTACACTTGGCCGAGGTTGCCGATTTACAACCGCAAGCTGGCGAATTGTTGATTCGGGTGCATGCGACCGCCGTCAATCGTGCCGATATTTTACAACGCCGTGGCATGTATCCGCCACCAGCGGGCGCTTCGGAGATTTCAGGGCTAGAAATTGCCGGCGAAGTGATCGGCCATGGCGCAGGAGTTACAGCGCCAGCGCTTGGCACGCGGATTTGTGCCTTATTGCCAGGTGGTGGTTATGCCCAGCAAGTCGTTATTCCGGCTAAGCTGGCTATGCCGATTCCGGCGAATCTCAGCTACGAACAGGCCGCGGCAATTCCCGAAGTCTGGATGACCGCTTATGACAACTTGTTTAATTGGGGTCGTTTGAGCGCTGGCGAACGCTTGTTGGTGCATGGTGGTAGTTCAGGCATTGGCACGTCGGCGATTCAACTAGCCCGTTGGCGCGGCGCTGAAGTCTTAATCACGGCAGGCTCGGAGCAAAAAATTGAGCGTTGCTGCGAACTAGGCGCATTTGCCGGGATCAATTATCGCAGCGAAAACTGGCCCGAACGGGTGCAAACTCTGACCGACCAGCAAGGCGTTGATGTGGTGTTGGATATGCTGGGAGCCAGCTATTTCAAGGATAACTTGGCTAGCCTGCGGGTTGGCGGACGCTTGGTGATTATTGCAACCATGGGCGGAGTGCAAACTGAGCTTGATCTGCGCACGCTCATGCTCAAACGCTTGACGGTCTGTGGCACGACGCTGCGCGCCCGCCCGATTGCCGCCAAAGCCGCATTGACCCAACAAATGCTTCAGGATGTATTGCCAGGCTTTGCCGACGGCAGATTTCAGCCAGTGATTGAAGCAGTATTTGATTTAGCTGAAGCCAGCGCTGCCCATCGTTTGCTTGAATCGAGTCAACATGTGGGCAAAATCGTGCTGCGTGTAGCGTAAAAGCACTAAGAGCAAAGAACATAGGCTAAAGTCTGAAGGATGAAAACAGATAGGTCATAACCAAACTTTAGGTTCTTTGCTCTAGCCGTTTGGCATGGCTTGATGGGGAAACACTTTAACCGCCGATCCTTTGGCTAGCACCAGCGAATAGGGCGTTTCGTTGGCTAGCCAAGCCCATTGCGGGCCGTAGATCGCGCCCCAATCGAGGTGCAGTTGATAATGTTCCACGGGATACACATCCCACTCGGGGTGCTCAACCCGATAGACAATTGGCTTGCCATTGCGCCTGCGTCCAAAGCCCCATTCATGCTCTTTGAAAAAGTGTTCGGTGCTCGCAGCATCAGGGTGATAGAGCTGTTTGCTGGCGATCAGTTTGACCAAATGAGTTTGGCCTTGCCAATATAAATTGTGCTCAACCGTAATTTGGTTGGCACTGTGTTGGGTGTGGCTCTGCAATGGCGCAGCAACATATGGCTCGTTATAAATTAGGTTTGCCAAGCTAGCAACCAGCCATTGGGGCACAATTTCGCGCACAAACACTACGCCACGTTGTTGGCCGTGCCGCACATAAAAGCGCAAATTCATCTCGGCAAAATTGCGAAAGCCAGGCCATGGCACACCTAGCACTTTGGTTTGCAGAAAATCAAACACGACCAAGCTAACAAAAGCCGAGCCATCACGCCGATCAAGCTCCAAGCCAGTTGGCAAATAGGGTTGCAATAGCTGATCAGGCACGGCATACGAGATCAAGCCCAGATTGGCCCATTGCGCCGATAAAAACGCGATCGTCATGCTTGCTCCTTTGGAATAATCGAGGCTCACTTGGTCTTTTGGGTTGATGTGTTTACAGTGCTTTTCCTCACCCCAACCCCTCTCCCACAACACGGGCGAAGGGCTTAAGGCATGGGATTGACATCAATTTAATTTCCTAACCTTCGCGATCTTCGCGTGTTTCGCGGTTGCCCATTGCTGATCCTTGTAACCTCATTTCGCCACCCTTCCGTCCACGCAGAGGGTTTTCATGCCCCTGCACTCCCTAATATGCATGCTGTGGATTGTTGTAATGCTACTCCACATCCTTCGTGTGCTTCGCATGCTTCGCAATTCCGCTTCGCTGATCCCTATCCCCTAGACACTGGCACCTCGTTTGTGTCCTTCGTGGATCAAAAACGGTTGCACGTCTGCTATACTGAGACCAATGGTTCTCTAGCTTCGGTAGGCCAATTGATGCAACCTGCAAGCCTCAGTATCGTGACCCCAACCCCGCTCTACCCAGCCCATGCTGGCGCGAAAACCCATAGTTTGAATGCTTTGCGCCAATTAAGTCACTATTATACCGTCGATAGTTATTGTTTAACCAAGCAACCTGAACTGGTCGATTGGGGGCCGTTGCCGCAATGGTGCCGCGATCTGCGGGCCTTTACGCCAACCAAGCCTGCACGGCGGAGCATCGATCCGCCTGCTGTTGATTTGGAATTTTCGCAGCCTATGCTGGATTATTTGCAGCAACGCTGGTTACAGGCGACACCCAATTTGCTGCAACTTGAAGGCACGACGATGGCTCAATATGCGCCATTTGCCCGTCGTTTGGGCGTGCAAGCAATCGTTTGTACCGTGCATCAAGTTGGGTTTGTGGCGCAATGGCGACGCTTCCAACGCGAAAAAAGCTGGCCACTGCGGGCACGCCGCTTGGCTGGATTGCTGAGTTTGTGGCTGTACGAGCAACGTGCGTTGCGCCATTGTGATTTGCTGGTTACGTTGAGCGAGCCTGATCAACGAACTTTGGCGCGTTGGCAGCCCAAACTTAACGTGGTAACCGTGCCATCAGGCGTTGATTTAGCTGAATGGCCGTTGTGTCGCCAGCCTCAAGCGCCGCAGCAAGTGCTGTTTGTGGGCAACTATTTTCATCCACCGAATGTTGAAGGAGCGTTGTGGTTGGCGCGTGAGGTTTGGCCGTTGGTTCAAACCCAAATGCCTGAGGCCCGTTTGATGCTGGCTGGGCGCAGCCCCACCCCCGAGATTCAACAACTGGCAAGTGCTACAATTCAAGTACCAGGCACCGTCGCTGATTTGCGCGAAATCTATCGCCAAAGTCGCGTGGTAGCAGCGCCAATTTTTTGGGGCAGTGGCGTGCGAATCAAGATTTTAGAGGGCTTGGCGGCTGGTTTGCCCTTGGTAACAACCGCCCTTGCTGCTGAAGGCTTGCCACTCAAACACGAACAGCATGCGCTCTTTGCCGAAACGCCGCAAACATTTGCCGCCGCGCTTGTACGCATTTTGCAAGCGCCAGCGTTGGGTGCACAACTTGGCGATGCAGGCCGAAAACTAATCGCCGATCAGTATGATTGGCAAGCGATTGGTCAACAGTTACACCAACAGTATCAGGCCTTACTTTAACCAGGAGTTTGCAGATGGAAATGGATCATGTGGCAATTGTTGTCAATAATATTGCCGAATCAAGCGCTTGGTATGTTGAGCAATGTGGAGCCCAAATATTGTATGCTGATGCTACGTGGGCTTTTTTGCGGATTGGCCAAGGCAAGTTAGCCTTGGTTATGGCCCATCAACACCCGCCGCATGTGGCAGTACGCGTTGATGAAAGCCAGTTAAATGCCCTCGCGGCTCAGCATAATCAGCCAATTGATCGCCATCGTGATGGCACCAAAGGCTTTTATCTGCCTGATCCCAATGGCAATGTGCTCGAAGTTATTTGTTATCCACCAGCAGAAACGGTTTACACCAAGGATAACTGATAAAATCACAAGCGGGATGAGGGGCGAGTGGTCAGGGGTCAGGTATGAGGAAAACCTATAGCCCAACAGAATCGAATCTCAATAATCTGTGCAATCTGTGGCTAAAATATTGATCATTCGTGCAATTCGTGGCTAACAACTGAACCTTCGCGGTTTCAGGCCTTTGTGGTGATTGTAGTAGTTCATGAATCAAAATTACAAGGAGCATGATGACTGATTTTGCTGATGAAAACGTTGATCGCCAACTACTTGATGCAATTCGTGGGCGCGCCTCAATGGAAGATATTGCCAAACTGCGCGGCCCTGAGGTCAATACACCTGCGGCGGCAATTGAGGCCTTGAAACAGGGCAACGAGCGCTTTTTTAGCGGCGAAACCCAACGCACGGTGGTCAGTGTTAATCAACGGCGCTCCCAAATTATTAGTCAAACCCCGTTTGCCGTGATTCTCGGCTGCTCGGATAGCCGCGTACCTCCACAGATGATTTTCGACCGCAATCTGGGCGATTTGTTTGTGGTACGGGTTGCAGGCCAAATTGTTGACCAAGCCACCCAAGGCAGCATCGAATATGCGATCTCACATCTTAAGTGCAAATTGATTGTGGTGATGGGCCATGAAGGCTGTGGTGCAGTCAAAGCGGCGCTTGCCAGCGATGAGCAAATTGCCAAAGAATCGGCCAATATTCGCTACCTAATTGATCAAATTCGACCTGTGTGTCAGCGGCTGCCAGCAATTCGCGATGAGAAAGCCCGCATGCGCGAGGCCGTAACCCAGCATGTGCGCTCGCAAGTAGCGCTGTTGAGCCAAAATCCGGTTGTCCAAGCAGGTGAAGCTATCGGTACAATTGCGGTAATTGGCGCCTATTATGAGATTGGTAGCGGCGCTGTCGATTTCTTTATCACCCCCGAAGAACTAGCCTTTGATTAGTGAAATAGGGATCAGGAATCAGGGGTCAGGGGCTAGTTGGCTTTTGAAACCACAAAGAACGCCAAGCACACGAAGGTATTTTTAGCCACAGACTTACCTGAGTAGTATGCGCTATGCTCTTCTGGCCCCTGTTCCCTGATCCCTCGCCCCTGCCCCCTAACTTGCACAATGCAGTGCTATCCGTAATAATGCAACTTTCAAGCTACTCCGATGATGGAAGGATACCTCGGCTATGCCTTCGCCTGTGCCCGATGGACATGTTCGCGGCGCGTTGCTGCCAATTGGCGGCGCAATGGATTTGCAGCGCAGACGGTTAATTTTATTACGTTTTTTTGAGCTTGCAGGCGGCGCTAATGCCCGCATCGTGGTCATTCCCACTGCCTCGGAATTGCCTGATGGTGGCCGTGAATACCTTGAGGTATTTGGCAAGTTGGGCGTTGCGAGCGTCGATCTCCTGCCAGTCCGCGAACGGATCAATGCCAATGATCCCAAGGCGATTGAAATTATTGCCCAAGCCACTGGTATTTTCATGACCGGCGGCAATCAATTGAAACTCACGGCTGTGCTTGGTGGCACACCAGTTGCCACTGCTATTCGGCGAGCTAACGCGCGGGGGGTTCCGGTGGCGGGCACCAGTGCAGGTGCGTCGGCGATGAGTGCGCATATGATTGCGTATGGAGCCAAAGGGCTTGTACCACGCTATGGCATGGTGCAGTTTGGCCCAGGGCTTGGTCTAACCAATCGCGTCGTGCTTGATCAACACTTTGGCGCACGCCATCGGCTTGGGCGTTTAATCGCGGCGGTTAGCTTTAATCCGTATCTGATTGGCTTGGGCCTTGATGAAAACACTGCCGCTGAGATCGATGATGATCATCTGATGCAGGTGATTGGCGAAGGCTCGGTAACGGTGGTTGATGGCGCTGGGATTACCTATAGCAATATTCACCAGCTTAAAGTTGGCCAAAAAGAGGCTATCGTAGGCGTGAAATTGCATGTGCTGACCCGTGGCTGGTCATATGATTTGATCAAGCGTGAGGTCATTCCGCCAGTGGTTATGCCGCCGTTACCAGTTGCCCCACGGCTTGAGCAACCATCAGACGATACGGACATTGCCTAGTTCTTGGCGCGTTCGCTGCTCATGGTACAATACGGCGCAACGTGGTTCAACGCTGCGCCACCCACTTTCCAAAATTCCCCAAAAATTTAGCCTACCCATTGCCACTATTCTGTGGAGGTTTCCCGATGAAAATTCTCGACACGCGCGTCTATCGTGGGCCTAATTATTGGTTGTATAAGCCAGCAATCAACATGACGATTGATCTCGAAGAACTTGAGGCTTATCCAACCGATTTGTTGGGTGATTTTGTTGATCGGTTGTTGGCGCTCGTGCCAAGTCTCGATGATCATCATTGTTCGTTGGGGCGACCAGGTGGCTTTGTGGAGCGGCTGCGCGATGGCACATGGCTTGGCCATGTGATGGAGCACTTGGCCTTAGAGTTGCAGTGTTTGGCCGGAACCTATGTGACCCAAGGTAAAACCCGTGGCGCTGACAAAACTGGCCAATATTTCGTTATTTTCCAGTATGGCCAAGAGGATGTCGGCATCGAGGCAGCCAACTTGGCGCTGCGTTTGATTCAATTTTTGCTGCCTGAAGAATTGCCCTCAGCCATGCCCGCCGAACAACGTGCCACCTTCGACCTGGTGCGCGAGAAGGAAGATTTGGCACGCATGGCGGTGCGCTTGGCCTTTGGCCCTTCGACCGCTTCGTTGGTCAAAGCTGCCGAGGAGCGTGGGATTCCATGGTTGCGCTTGAACGAACATTCGTTGGTTCAATTTGGCCATGGCAAATATCAAAAACGCATTCAAGCCACAATCACCTCGCAAACCAGCCATATTGGGGTTGAAATTGCCCAAGATAAGCAATTGACCAATAAATTGCTTGAGGATGCTGGTTTGCCTGTGCCTCGCCAGCGGGTGGTGCGTTCGGCTGAGGGCGCTGTCCAAGCCGCTCGTCGCTTACGCTATCCTTTGGTAGTCAAGCCCTTAGATGCCTCGCATGGTCGCGGCATTTCAATTGGCCTCACTACTGAGGCCGAAGTTGAGGTGGCCTTTGCCCAAGCTCAAGAGCATCGCTCATATGTGATTGTTGAAGAATTAGTGCCCGGCAGCGATCATCGGGTCTTGGTGATCAATGGCGAGGTAGTTGCAGTCTCAGAGCGTGTGCCAGGCCATGTGGTTGGCGATGGCCAACGCACGGTCGCCGAATTGGTCGAAATCGTCAATAGCGATCCACGGCGTGGAGTCGGGCCACGAAAATGTCTTGACCAGACTTGAGATTGATCATCAAGCTGAGCGCTGTATGGAAAAAGCTGGCGTAACCTTGGAAACAGTGCTCGATGCTGGCCAATTGCTCTATCTGCGCTCAACTGGTAACCTCTCAACTGGTGGCACAGCGATCGATCGCACCGATATGATTCACTATGAAAATGCCCAGATCGCAATTCGCGCCGCCAAAATTGTGGGCTTGGATGTGGCAGGGATCGACTTTATCATTCCTGATATTAGCCGTCCGGTTAGTGAAGTTGGCGGCGGAATTGTTGAAATTAATGCAGCGCCAGGCTTTCGCATGCACGTTGCCCCATCCGAGGGCACGCCACGCGATGCTGCTGGACCAGTCATCGATATGCTGTTTCCCGCTGGCACACCCAGCCGGATTCCCTTGGCAGCATTAACTGGCACCAACGGCAAAACCACTACCGCGCGGATGACCGCGCATATTCTCAAAATGGCGGGCTACCACGTTGGCATGACCAGCACCGATGGGATTTATATCGATGGCGAGCGGGTGCTGCGCGGCGATATGACAGGGCCGAAATCAGCACGCATGGTGCTACGCGATCCAACAGTTGATGCAGCGGTGCTCGAAACAGCACGCGGCGGGATTTTGCGCGAAGGTTTGGGCTATGATGAAGTTGATGTCGGAGCAATTCTCAACATCAGCGCCGATCACCTTGGCCTGCGCGGCATTGACACACTTGAAGAAATGGCCAAAGTTAAATCGCTGATCATCGAAGTAATTAAGCGTGATGGTTGGGCTGTTTTGAATGCCGATGATCCGCTGGTAGTCAAAATGATCAAACGCACGCGTGCTAAGCCCTTCTACTTCAGTTTCGACCCAGCCAATTCGTTGGTGCGCGAACAAGTGCAAAATGGTGGACGGGCAATTGTGGTCGAAAAAGGTGTCAATGGCGATATGGTGACGCTCTATGACAAGGGTCGGCATATTCCGCTCTTGTGGACGCACTTAATTCCAGCGACCTTGGAAGGCCGAGCTAAATTCAATATTGCCAATGCGATGGCGGCGGCGGCAATGGCCTATAGTTTGGGCATTAGCATCGAAAATATTCGCCAAGGCTTGCGTACTTTCACAACTTCGTTCTACCAAACCCCAGGCCGCCTGAATGTCTTTGATGAACATCCGTTCCGCGTTATTTTGGATTATGGCCATAATCCGGCGGCGGTTGGTAATTTGGTCGATGTGGTACGGCAATTGCCACGCGAAGGCAAAGCGATCTGTGTGATCTCCGTGCCCGGCGATCGGCGCGAGGTCGATGCCCGTGAGATTGGGCGTTTGCTTGGCTCAGGAGTATTCGATCAGATCATTATCAAAGAAGATACCAGCTTGCGTGGACGCAAAGAGGGCGAAATGCCTGGCTACATTCGAGAGGGCTTAATCGAGGCTGGATTTGATGAAAGCAATATTCGCTACAATCGCCAAGAGCGCGAGGCCATTGCCATGGCCTTGGATTCAGCCCAGCGCGGCGATTTGCTGATGATATTTGCCGATGAACCAACCGATGCCTGGAAACAGATCATCTATTGGGGCAAGCCCCGCGATGCTCAAAACAAAGTTGGTCGGGTAATTTAGGTCGTAGGGAGTGCTATAAGTTAAGTGGATTGTCCCCTCACCCCCAAGCCCCCTCGCCCACTGCATACGGGCGAGGGGGAGCCGACCATTTCTTACCACGATTCATGGCAAAACCACCAACTTACGCCCCTCGCCCGCGCCACGGGAGAGGGGTTGGGGTGAGGGCATCTCAACCACCTGGCCCCTGATCCCTATGTTCTATGCTCTACGTTCTTTTCTGCTCTTTTTTTGGCTCCACTCGCAGAGTTTGCTCGGCGGTATAGCGCACCAAGCCGGGCGGACCGCCTTTGATTTTGCGCACATGTTTGCGCAAGGCAATATCGACCTCAACTGCGCCATCGTTGCGGGCCGATGAATAGTAGGCGGCCAGTTGGGCGGCTTGCTCAAGCGTGCGCGGTGGCACGTTGGCCGCTTGCATGCGAATGATCACATGACCGCCAGTGCGTTCGCGCACATGCAACCAATAATCCTCAGGCTGACCAAGTTTGAAGGTCACTTCATCATTTTGATCAGCGGTACGCCCCACGAAAATCGTCCAGCCATCGGGCGAAATCACCCGCAATGGGCCACGGCCAACACTCGAATTGGGCTTGCTTTTGGCTTTACCAATCGTTTGGCGCAACCAACCACCAGCAATCAATTCGCGTTCAAATTGCTCGATTTCAGCGAAGCTTTCGGCCAAACTCAGTAGATCGTTGGTTTGCTGGAGATATTCGGCTTGGGCTTCGGTTTGCTCCAAAAGCTGTGGTACATCTTCTAAAGCTCCTTTGGCCTTGTCGTACTCGCGAAAACGGGCTTGAGCGTTCTCTACCGCAGACAATTTTGGATCAAGCGTGATTACGCCTTGATCGAGCAATAATTCGCTTTGACCAGGCTTGATTGCATAGATATAGCCAAAAATCATCTCGCCTTCCCAGCGCAAACGCTCAAGCTGCTCGACCCGCGCCAATTGGGTGCGCAATTGGTCGGCTTTGGTTTTGATTCGGCGTTGAGCTTCGGAAACCCGTTCGAGCAAGGCCTCACGGCGTTGCGCATGGGCCGTCACTTGATCAAGCTCGGCAAACGCTGTCGCCAACGCTTCATTCATACTCGCGAATACTTCAGTTTGCGCTTGGTGCTGCAACTGAAAGGCCGCGATGCCTATTGGCCTGCCTTCGGCGTTGCGGGCCAAGGTTGGCTCAATTGTCGTAAGGCTGGTCAGGTCGCGCAAAACCTGGGCGATGCGCTCAAAATCAAGCTCAGGTGTTAGCTCGATAGTGGCTACGCCTGTTGCCCGCCAAGCAATTTCGCGGCCAGTTTGCGGTGCAACCCCGCTATATTCAGTCACCAAGGCTTTGGCCAAATCACCGCCTAAGGCTGATAGCTCGGCGGCAGTTGCCGTGCGCGGGTCACGCTTGCCTTGGCTGGGCGGCGCTTCGTAGATGCCGCGCGGCATGATCGGGCGCTGTGAGCGTTGCGGGTTATAGTGACGGATGCTTTCCAAGACCAAGCCATTATCATCAACCAGAATAATATTTGATGAATGGCCGATAATTTCTAGTACCAACTCACTATAACGCGGCGTAAGCATCACCTCATCGTCGTCATCCTCATCAGGCTCTAGTTCCTTGCGAGGAATTGGCATCTTGGCTATACTGAGCGAAATAACCCGTTCCAATGGCGCAGATTCGATCTTCGTTATTCGTCCGCCACGAACATATTTGCGTAACAATAACAATAAAGGCGAATCGGCATTGGGATCACGGGTTAGTTTGGTTGGCACGGTATGCATCCGGGCAAATTTCGCATTGGCTGAAAGTAATAATTGATGGCGCTGGCCATCGACATAGACTTCAAAGCCCACGCTATCGGGATTCGGCAAAACAACTTGTTGAATTTTGCCACCAACCAAGATTTGTAATTCAGCGACGATCGCTGCAACAACGAGCGCATCAATGTGCATAGACGATTCTCCTTCAATGGCTCAATCGTACTCAAGCATTGACAGAACGTCAATAATTCAGTTCACAACCCTTATATTAGGAGGCATTGTGTCACACCCAGAACTCAACCCGATTTTGCACAACCAAGCTCCTGTGCCGCTGTTCGTAATTATTTCAGGCCCATCAGGGGTTGGCAAAGATACGGTGTTGATGCGAATGCGCGAATTTGGTATGCCCTTTCATTTTGTGGTCACCACCACCAGCCGCGGTCAACGGCCTGGCGAATTAGAGGGCTTTGATTATAATTTTATTTCCAAAGCCGAGTTTGAGACCATGATCGCCAATAACGACCTGTTGGAGCATGCGGTGGTCTATGGCGAATACAAGGGAATTCCCAAATCGCAGGTGCGCGATGCGCTTGCTAGCGGCAAAGATGTGATTTTGCGGATCGACGTGCAGGGTGCTGCGACTATGCGCAAATTAGTGCCCGATGCGGTGTTGATTTTCATTGTGCCACCTTCGAGCGCCGAATTGGCCAACCGCCTACGCCTACGCCGCACCGAATCGGCAGAGGGCTTAGAGCAACGCATGGCCCTCGCCGAAGAAGAAATGGGCCGCGTCGATGAATTCGATTATGTGGTAATGAACCCCGAATCGCGGCCCGACGAAGCTGCGAGTATGATTCAAGCCATTATTCGGGCTGAAAAATCGCGTATTCGCCCGCGCCGAATTAACCTCTAACTCCACAAATGGGCTTAATTGGCAAGGTATGGCTGGTTAAGCCCATTTCCTCAGCGTTTATTCATCAAACCAATACTTTCGTGCAAACCAAAAAACCTCTATAATACTTATTAATCTATGCTCCAGCGCAGGGTTGCATTGGAGTGTCTGTGTGGCTCCGAGGATTGAACAACATGACCACTGCATTGGTTACCGCCTCTACATCGAGTTTGCCAATGGAGCTTATTCAGCGCTATGGCATTGAATTAATTCCATTTACGATTCAATTTGTCGATGGCAATCTCCGCGAAAGCGAAGATGTCTCGCTTGCTGAATTTTATCGCCGTTTAGTGCATGAAGATGTGATTCCAACAACTGCGCCTTCATCGGCAGGCCAGTTTATTAATTATTTTCGGCAACACCAAGCCGATGACATTATTATGATTCATGTTGGGTCGATGCTGAGCCAAAGCTATGCCAACGCCATGCAAGCCGCCTCACGGGTGCAAGGCCGCATGGTCTACAACATCGATTCGCGCCAATTTGCGCTTGGTACCGGTTTGTTGGTGCTCGAAGCTGCCGAAGCCTTGGCCAGTGGGGCAAGCGCCGCGGCAATTGTTTCGCAAATCGAGCATCAAATTCCCAATATTTTAACGATCGCCTCGCTGCAAACTGTGCGCTATTTGCGGCTCAGTGGTCGCTTGGGCCGCATCGGCGCAATGGCGGCCTCGCTCTTGGGCATCTACCCAATTTTGGGCCTCGACCGCAAAGGCCAAGCCGAAATGGTTGGGCGCGCTCGCTCGCGAGCCGATTCACTGACCATGATGATTCAACAAGCAAAAGAGTTTGTGGGCAGCGCCAAAATTCGGCGCATGGGCATTTTGCACACCAACGTTCAAGCCGAAGCCGAAGTCTTTGCCCAACAGGTTTCCGAGCATTTTCCAGGCATCCCGTTGTTAATTTCCGATGCCGGCCCAGTTTTGGCCGTCCATGGCGGGCCGGGCGCGTTGGGTATTTCGGTATTGCGAGAAGAAGCCTAAGTTATGCATTTGTTTCGTCGCGTTCCCAGCATTCACGATTTGGCGATGCGGCCACTAGTTGAGAGCGATCTCGCACCGCTGATGGGTTTGCTTGAGCAAACACCATGGGCTTCGCTTTCGATTCCCCACGATGAGTTTCGCTTAACGATTAATGATCAGCTGAGTATTGTGTTGGAATACAACGGCAAATTGTGGGGCTGCGTGCTGATGGGCTTTGCAGTTGGTCCAATTGCTTGGATTCGAGCACTGATTGTGCATCATTCGTTGCGCCCAGCCGAGGCAGTGAGCCAATTTTTACAGGCCGCCGAAGGCTACGTCAAAGCTCGCGGCGTTGAGCGCTTGTTGCTTATGAGCGATGAGCGCGATGCCAGCTGGCTCCTGCCATGGGTGCTGCACGAGGGCTATCAGCCCCAACTTGATGTGGTGGGCTACGAAAAACGCGCAATGCAGATTCCAGCTTGGGGCAATACCGGGGCTTGGATTCGCCCAGCAACCACCGACGACGTGCCCATGATTGCCACAATCGATGCGGCGGCCTTTGCCGACGAATGGGTCAAAAATAGTACGATCTTGGCAGGCGTTTTTCCGGTTGCGCCCTTCTATATTGTGGCCGAACTCAACCAAACGATTGTTGGCTATGCCTTTGCCACCGTGCACCATGGCGGCATGATGGCGCATTTGGTGCGGATTGCGGTTGATCCACGGTTGCAAGGCCAAGGCATTGGGGTGCGGCTTTTGGCCGAATTGGTCGATTGGTGTAGTTTAAATGGCGTGCAATTGCTCTCGCTGAATACCCAAAATACCAACCAACATGCCCAACGGCTGTATGAGTGGTTTGGGTTTATGCGCAATGGCGAACGCCAAACCGTGTTAGTCAAAAACTTGTAGAACCTGCTCATTTTTCGGGAGGATCTTAGAAGTGAAACATGTGCAAGAGATAGCTCATCGCGTAGCTGCGAATGTCGAAAAAGTGATTATCGGCAAGCGCGCTGCGGTAGATTTAACCCTAATTGCCTTGCTTTGTCGCGGGCATGTGCTGCTCGAAGATGTGCCAGGCGTTGGCAAAACCACCCTTGCCAAGACAATTGCCCGCAGCATCGGCTGTAGTTTCAAGCGCATTCAGTTCACCCCCGACCTGTTGCCAACCGATGTGAGCGGGGTTTCGATTTACAATCAAAAGTCGGGCGAATTTGAGTTTCGGCCAGGGCCAATTATTGCCAACTTAGTGCTGGCCGATGAAATTAATCGTGCCACACCCAAAACCCAATCGGCATTGCTCGAAAGCATGGAAGAAGGCCAATTGACGGTCGATGGCATTACCCGCCTATTGCCGCAGCCATTTATTGTGCTGGCCACCCAAAACCCCATTGAATACGAAGGTACCTTTCCGCTGCCTGAAGCGCAACTCGATCGCTTTTTGCTGCGGATTACGCTAGGCTATCCTGCCAAGGCCGATGAATTGGCGATTTTGGAAAGCCAACGCAAATCACATCCGATCGATGCGCTTGAGCAAGTGGTAACGCTCGAAGAATTGCAACATATGCAATCTGAGATTCGCGATGTCTATGTTGATGAGCAGATCAAAGAATATATTGTGGCGATTACCACTGCAACCCGCAACAATAGCGATGTCTATCTTGGCGCTAGCCCACGTGGCTCGTTGGCACTCTATCGCACCTCACAAGCCTTGGCGGCCTTGCAAGGTCGCGATTATGTCATCCCCGATGATATTAAGTTGCTGGTCAAGCCGGTTTTGGCTCACCGCATGATCATCAGCCCAGCCGCACGGATTCGCAACATCCATGCTGATGAATTGATCCAGCAAATTTTGAGCCAAGTGCCAGTACCAGGTGCACGCGCTGGGCGACGATATGAGCGGCAGCATCCAGCAGTTGCGCAATAGGGGCAGCATATGCGGGCATTAGGCATTTTGAGCTTGGCCGTGGTGCTGTTTCTGACCGGCCTTTCGAGTAATATTCCCTTCTTTTACTACTTGACCTATACCCTGCTTGGGTTGTTGGTGATTGCCTATGCCTGGGCTTGGAGCAATCTCGAAGGGCTGGAGATCGAGCGCGAATCGAGCACCACCCGCGCCCAAGTTGGCGAAACTGTGCGCGAACGGATCACAATTTACAATACATGGCCGTTGCCTAAACTCTGGGTTGAAGTGCGCGATCACTCGGATTTACCATCGCATGGATCGGGCTTTGTGAGCTATATTCCTGGCCGCGAAAAACGTCGCTGGATGGTACGCACGCCCTGTACTTTGCGCGGCAAATGGCGTTTGGGGCCAGTTTCAGTCCGCAGCGGCGACCCCTTTGGCATCTTCCAACTGCATAAAATGGTCGATCTGACCCATGATTTATTGGTCTATCCAGCGACCGTCGATTTGCCCAAATTTGAGCTACCAACCGCCGAGTTAATTGGCGGCCAAGATGTGCGTTCGCGGACGTTTCACGTTACGCCGAATGTTTCAACCGTGCGGCAATATGTGCCAGGCGATAGTTTCAACCGCATTCACTGGCGTTCGACGGCCCGAACTGGCGCGTTGATGGTCAAGGAATTTGAGCTTGATCCTTCGGCGGATGTTTGGATCATCTTGGATATGGAAGAACGCTTTCACCATGGCCAGCCCGATGCAGCGATTCCAGCGATTATCAAAACTCTGCAAGGCAAGATTGCTATTCCCAATACCACCGAGGAATATAGCATCACTTTGGCGGCTTCGTTGGCGCGGCATTTGTTGCGGCTCAATCGCAGCGTGGGCTTGCTGACCTATGGCGCACAGCGTGAAATTATTCTGCCTGAGCGCGAAGCTCGCCAACTTTACAAAATTTTAGAGCCATTGGCGATGTTGCATGCAACAAGTAACACTTCGTTGGCTGAATTATTAGCCGCCGAAAGCCAGCGTTTTGGCCGCAACGCTTCGTTATTGATCATCACAGCGGCGCTTGATGAACGCTGGGTTGCTGCCGTGCAACGCTTGGTCTATCGCGGCGCACGAGCTTCGATTATGTTTCTCGATGGCAAATCGTTTGGCGGCTGGCGCGACCCTGAGCCAACCTTTGTACGGCTCGCCGAGCTGCGCGTGCCAGTTTATCGTATTCATGCTGGCGATGGCTTAGATCGCGCCTTGGCCGAGCCAGCAATTCGTGCAATGGGCCGGAGTTAACCATGACACAACCCCAAACGCCAGTTGAATTACGCCCAGCTAATGCCAACGATTTAGCAATTTTGGGCGAACTGTTGCTCGATTTGTACGATGCTGAATTGCCAAATTCGTTGCGTGGAGCCGATAGCCAACGCCAAGCGTTATTGCGCTATACCTTGCATGCCAATAATTTTGCTGGGGTGCGGGGGCGCTATCTAGCGCTCAATCAAGCAGGCGAAGTGATCGGCATGGCTGGGATTCAATTTCCCAACGAGCCAGCCCCCGATCGCATCCCGCGTGGCACGTTGAATATGGCTGTACAACTGCTGGGCTTGAAACACACCTTGCATCTTTTGAGCACAGTCGCGGCCTCAATGCTCATGCCACCGCCCAAATTCGACCCCAACTACGCCTATGTTCATGGCATTGTGGTGCGATCGCAGCAACGTGGGCAAGGCTATGGCGGAGCGATTATGCAAGCAGTTGAGCAGCAATTAGTTGCCCGCAAGGTTGCTGGTGCCCAACTACAAGTGATTGTTGATAACCAGCAAGCAGCTAAATTATATGAACGCTTGGGCTATCGCACGGTCTATCGTTCGCCCAAATGGCTCGATCGCGTGACGATTGCGAATATTTTGATGCAAAAACCGTTGGCAGATCAGATCATAAGGACTAGCCCTATCGAAAATCTCTACAAAGAGTAGGAGAAAATTATGCCTATATCTGATGATGAACGCCCAATACAAATTACAATTACAGACTACAAACAACCAGATTTATTTAATATACAACGCTTAATGTGTCCTCATTGTGGCTTAATTTTCGATTTTCAGTTTCCATTGGATGATGAACCATTAGGATGGCCTAGTTTATCTGACGAACCTTATTATTCCGAAACATATTTTGATGATTTAGGAAATCCTTATGAGATTATCGAAAAAACTCCTAATATTACTAAAAACTGTAGAAGATGCGGTCTGGAGATAAAAGAAGATACTCTTATATTAATTAATATTTCCAAATTAATAAATTTTGATGATATTAGAACAATAATAAAAGATGGCGAAGGAGAAAATTTAGAGTTAAAATTACAAATGATAGAAAAAATAAAATTAGCAAAAATCATAGGATCATTTGCGAATAAAAGAGGGGGAACGATTATCATTGGAGTAGATGATAAAAGTAGAGAAATCGAAGGGATAGAGAACCTATCGAATCATACTCAAAAAGAAACAATTATAGCTGAAGTAAAAAATGCCCAATCAAATATACAACCACAACCACAATATCACCTGAATTTTATTGAAGATAATAACAAAATAATTTTAGTTATCACCATACCTGTTTCAAGATACATATGTTATGTACGAGGAAAAGTTCCAATAAGAGAAGGTCATTCTTCGGAATCGACAAAT
This sequence comes from uncultured Chloroflexia bacterium, assembly GCA_963767035.1. Lineage (GTDB taxonomy): Bacteria > Chloroflexota > Chloroflexia > Chloroflexales > Herpetosiphonaceae > Herpetosiphon. The sequence continues at coordinate 2,157,433 of CAVYBW010000001.1, forward strand.
GATCCAGCCAAAATAGCTAATTTAAGGGAGTATCGCAAACAAACTTATAATTTTGATGAATAAATAATTCGAGAAAGAGGTCGAGAATGTATGAAGTTGCCCATGCACGCCCGCAACGGCTACGAATTCCGGTGGTTACATGGATTTATTGGATTGGCGTGCATATTCCAGCGCTGCTGTTGTATGCCCTAGTAACACCTTACTTTTACCAAGATTATCCAGATGGTGGCGAATTATTTATTTTCGGCTTGATGATTGGACTCACATTAATCGCCATTGGTAGCATGAGTTATGGACAGGCTTGGATCTTAAGACGGACAATCGATCCAAATTTATTCAAGCCATGGTTTAGAGCAACGCTTGGAGCATATTGTGTAATGAGTATTGCAAAATATATGCTGAGCATCGATTATCTACTCTTTTCAATGTTTCGCAATCCTGGTACGCACAACTCCCTCGTCCAATGGCTGCGACCACAATTAATCTCTATTACCATCACATGTTTGGTGCTTAGCAGCATTCAAGCCTTTCTATTACGTAAAGCTGGCTATCGAATGCTGCATTGGGTGCCAATAATGTTGGTTAGTTGGCTAACTGCTTCGCTAACAATCGCCTCGTTTAACATTTTGCTCTCTGAGGCTCTATCTGGAACAACGGCGATTGTGATGGGTTGCGCCAGTGTGCTCAATGGTTTGGGGCTTTTTCTGATTCAACCTAAAGGAACTAATTTAGGCTCAATAACCTTCGTGTGCTTCGCGTTCTTCGTGGTTATAAACCCAGCGCTCAATTGCTACACTTCGACCACCGTGGATCAATCGCTGATCCACGGTGGATTTAATTAAATTAGGCTGACCAGCCCCAGCCAACCCCATCGGGTTTAGCCTCGGCATTGGGCATGGTGCGAGTCAAACGCCAAACTTGACGCGTGGTTGGGTCAGTAATTTGAAAAAGAGCTTGGGTTTCGGTTTGGTCAATCAACAAAAATTCGAGGTTTAAATTCGAAGGTGGGGTAGTGAGCAGCTGCTCAATTGCTTGGATGTAGCGTTGGGGCTGGTGGGTAAAAAGCTCATCGCCTTCGCCAAAACCTACGCTGAGCGCCTTCTGATCAAGCTCCAGCATAATCGCACTATTCAGCATGTCGGCGATTTCATGGGCGCTACTTTCTTCGCGATTGGTGCGAATACACACATATTCGGCCAAAGCGACCGGTTCACCATGATCTTCAATTGAGTGCAATGGAAACGTAGCCAAGGGGAAGCCAAGCTGATCGGGGTGGAGCAGTTCTGATACGGCAGTACATGGTTGCGAATCCGTCGCCGCAATCACCAACCAGTGGTCGCGGGTTGGATGATGTAACAACATCCGGCGTTCCATAAAGACTCCTCTACGCATCGTTGAGAAAGGAGAATCAAAGTATAATGGATGTTTCTCGCAATGCGTACTATAGTATAACCCAAGTTATAAAAATAATTAATATATCGTTATGTATATAGATCGATAGATTAAAATCATTTCAGTTTTACCGAATGCTGATACCTCTGCAAGATTTGATATACAAGCACTGGATGTGCTTAGCAAGAATTGGCGCTTAACTAAAAATAACGTGCAATTACACGTTATTTTTAGAAGCATATGGCCTTATTTAATTATTGAGCTACTACATCGCGCCGCAAACTAATCATTTCGTGTGCTAAACTAAAGCCAACTCGTTCGTATAAACCACGGGCAGTTGGATTATCTTCATCAACCACTAATTCGAGTTCTTGAATTGCTGGCACGCTAAAGATCATGCTAAACAATGCTGCATAATCTTGGTTGCAATTCCACGGCCACGTGCAGCAGGCGCAACGCCCACAAATTCAATCCCTGCTTCGGCAAATTCTGGTTGTCGTTCAGTATGAATATAGCCAAGTAATTGCTCGCCGTCACGCATAATAAATACTTGCCGGTCAGCATTTATGCGCTCAAGAATTTCGCTACCACTGTAGTAGGTTTTTGGAAATAATTGATCATGTAATTCACAGAACGCTGCGTGTAATTCAGCTGGCAATACTTCAACATCACCAGCAGTTACATGGTCTGTTAATTGTGAACGTTTGTAACTTAGGATTGCATGGGTTTTGCGCTGATAAAATTGCTGGCGTGCCGCCCAATCGCGCACAAATTGGTTTTGCACATTGCAAAACATATCAATCATGGTGACGTGTGGCTTAAGCTCTGGCAGCAATTCGGCAAATAAGGCATCGGCAAGCGCAAAGCGCTCAGCACCCAAGGCAATTGGTCCCCACAAAAAAGCGCGGCCAGTATCCGAAATTTGCTCCAAACCAATCAAGCCTTGGAATTGTTGATCATCAGTTGCCAAAGCAAATTGTTGCTCGATCGGAGATTCAAGCTCACGCCATGTTTGGGCAATTTGGTCGGCATGCGGGCCAGCAAACCCCAAGTGTGTGCTAGGATCATGCTGAAATTGGGCCATAAACGCGGCGGCTTGGTCAATTTGGGCTGGTTGCATACGGCTAATCGTTGACATCTATCTACCTCACAGAACGCTATTTGGTACTAGGCTATTTTGTTGGTATCATGGATTTAATAAATCAATCGTGCGATGGATTGGAGCGTACAGCGGTGGGAGCATGGAACATCATCGGAAATGAGTGGGCGGTCGAATTATTACGTTTGGCAATTGCCCGTAATTCAGCCAGCCATGCCTATTTGCTCACCGGTTTGCCCAACATTGGCAAGGCGACCTTGGCATTGCGCATGGCTCAAGCGCTCAATTGCGAGCGCAACGATGGTGATGCGTGCGGCACATGTCGAGCTTGCAAGCGCATCGCCAAGAACAACTACCCCGATGTGCGGATTGTTGGCCTAGCCGAACAGGCAGCCCAGCAAAAAGCCAGCGAAAGCATCAAAACCCGTTTGGGCATCGACACCGTGCGCGAATGGCAAGCTGATATTGCCCTGCGACCTTACGAAGGCCGACGGCGGGTGTTTATTATGCACGACGCTGAAACCATGACCGAACAAGCCGCCAATGCGTTGCTCAAAACGCTTGAAGAACCACCACCATTTGCCACATTAATTTTGGTTGCAAATAGTGCTGGCGATTTATTGCCGACGATCACGTCGCGCTGCCATGTGCTAAAATTGCGCCCAGTACCCCGCCAACAAGTTACCCAAGCCTTAATTGAACATTGGCAAATTGCTCCCGCCGATGCGGCGATTGTAGCTGCGTGGAGTGCAGGCCGAATTGGTTGGGCCGCGACCGTGGCGCAATCGCCCGATTTATTGCAAGCTCGCGTCGAACAACTAGAGAGTTTGATCGAGTTACCAAGCAAGCCGTTGGTTGAGCGCTTCAAATGGGCCGAAGGATGGAGCAAAGCCAATCGCGAGCGCGACGAACTGTTTGCAATGCTCGAATTATGGCAGGTGTGGTGGCGTGATGTGCTGTTGACTGCCGCTGGCACGCAGCAAGGTCTGGTTAATATTGATCGGGCTGAGGATTTGCAGGCCTTGGCGCGTTTGCCATTGCCAGCGATTCATAAAACGCTCAAAGGCATCACTGACGCAGCAACCCAAATTCGCGAGAATGTTAGCCCACAGTTGGCCCTCGAAGGCGTATTGCTCAATTTGGCGGGGGCGAAGTAGGGGTTAGGCATCAGAGGTCAGGGAACAGATGGCAGTAGCAAGTTTATCCACGAAGGACACGAAAGGGAGAAGGCTATGGGCTAGCTGGAATGGTTGATTGGATTGGCAAGGATGGCATTCCCTCACCCCCGGCCCCTCGCCCACTGCACGAGTTAATTCTGGTGGTTCTCCCACGCCTTGTGGTGAATCGAGACGCTGCGTTAATGCTCAGTTTCTACTAGCCATGCTTGCTCTGCACCTCTGCGTTAAATTTTGACTTTTGCTTTCTGCCTTCTTCTCTCTCTGCGCCTCTGCGTTAAAACCTCAGTCCCCGCTCCTATGCTCTATGTTCTGATCAGGGAACCCGCGTCATCCCGCCGATATCACCTGGCTCCTCGATTAAAACTGGTGGATTGCCCGCCAAATCCATCTGCCAGAGACCAGAGAACGTCCAAATATACAGCAGCGAGCCATCGAGTACGATGCGTGGATCTTCGAAGATCTCGCTATTGACGGCTTTACCTTGGCTAGTTGCCAGATCGACCGACCAAACTTGCCAACCCAAGCCGTGAGCAGCGGCTGGCTTAACAAACCAATCGCGCCAACTTGGCTGGCGTTGGCCAATCGTTAATGGGCTGGCAGCAATATAAATCGTTTTGCCATCTGCCGACCAAATTGGTGCTTCTAAGGCACTAACTAAGCTGGGTTGATCGAACAACACCCGTTCTTGCTTGGTTTGTAAATCGTAAAGATAGAGTGTGGGATAAATGCCATCGCGGGTGCGCACAAACGCCATTTGGCGGCCATCAGGCGAAATCGATGGAAAGGTTGCGCTCAGCACGAGCGTTTGTTGCGAAGCGCTAGCAACATCAATCGCGACGATTGAGCTACTCGATTGCAAAAAGACCCCATCGTTATCAAAGCGCAAGGTTTGGTAGACCCCATACAAGGTTTTGCCATCAGGCGACCAGGTTGGGGTATCGAGTGAATCGTAAATTTGCTGACCATCACGTTTGCCAGCAGCGGGCACAAACAACGATTTGCTCGCTCCGCCAGTGACCGAAATTTGATTGGCACGATTAACCGGCACCACAAATGGCTGCTCGGCGCTCGGGGTTGGCACAGGCGGGCGATACGAATAGACCACGCTTTTGCCATCGGGGGCAATACTAGGGAAGGTTGAATAGGCATTGGGCGCTTCGTTGGTTAATTGCGTCCACTGTTTAGCAGGCAAATCGAAACGCCACAAATCCCCACCGCGCGAGATAATCAGCGAAATAGGGCCAAGGTTCGGGGCAACAGGCGCTGGCGGCATAGCCGTCGACGAACTAGCTGCCCCGCAACTTGCCATGAGAATACAAATAAGAACATAAATCATGAATCGCATGAATTATCGCTCGCGGAGATACAGCGCTATATCGGTACTATGATTATTTTGCGGATCGATATAGGCCTTCGGAATAAAACCAACGCGCTCGAAACCTGCTTGCTCGTAGGCCGCAGGCAATGCCGGATGATCAAGTGGCACATGCCCAAGCAACTGGTTGGCAAAATGGTTCGATGGTAATTGGCGCAGCATTTCATTCAATAAAATCGAAGCTTGATCCATATGCCCTGCTGCGAGATAACAATCGACCAAAAGCTGATGCTGCTGGTAGTAGGGGTTTGGCCATGGATAGACCGGCGGCATAATACTGCCCCAGCCAACAATCGCCCCGCTGGCTGCCGTCAGACCAGTTAATACCGCCACATCGCCTTCTTGCTGCTCGAACGCCGGAAAGAAATCTTCGGCCCCGATATTGGCATCACCCAGCATTTGCAGCCCATAATGGCGCACAATCCGATTATCAGGCGCATTGAACAACGATAATAACAACGGCACATCGGCCCGATCCGATGATCGCATAAAGACTGCCGTGCTGGGGGCAAACAAATGCTTGAGAAAGTTTTCGGGCGAATCGCCGTCGCTAATCCGCCAGGCAATCCGATTGCCCGAGCGGCTACTTTCGCTCTCATTAATCGTCACAAAATGATACTGCTCATAGAACGACATGGCACTATCATTATGTTCAGTGCTAATAATCAGCGCTTGCCCGCCACTGGCCTCAAAATCATTAATCGCCAACTTCAATAACTTATTAGCCAAGCCACGGCGACGATAGGGCTCAGCCGTATAAACCCGATGAATCGAACCCAATTGTGGACAGAACTTTGAACGACACAGCAGCATAGCGCTAACAGGCCGTCCCTGCACTTGGGCCAAATACCAAACATCTTGGCTAAAGCGCAGCCCAACAAGGCGTAGGTGCATATCGAATGACCAACGCCATGCCACCGCCGGATCTTCACCCCATCGGTGATAAAGCTCCTCAAGTGGTTGGGCAAATTCAGAAGCAAGCGGTTGGATGCGCGAGAGGACTGCCTCAGTTCCTGCACCCAGAGCAATCCGCGCAACTTCTTCGTACATCAGCGACCCTCCAAGCTCGATAGCTCGTGTGTAGTAGGTCGCATCATACTCTAGGCCTCGCTGCTTGTCCACTACAGCCCATAGCGTAGGGTTAATTAAGGACTGTGGTGAAACGTTCCCTCACCCCCCAGCCCCCTCTCCCACTGAACGCGGGCGAGGTGGAGTATCTGTGCATTACCGACCCATCATGGAAAAACCACGCAGTTAAAGCCCCTCGTATGTAGCATGGGCGAGGGGCAGCATCTGTGCAGTGGGAGAGAAGGGCTTCCACGGGTTGGTTTTAAAGATTCCGACGCTGCGAACCACGCCATGGCCGGTTTATCAGCAGACGCTTGCTGACCAATAAACGTCCTTGAGGGGGTGCAGGAGGATTAAGGCACCCTGCGTCTCCTGCCTTGAGGCGGGACGGAAGGGTGGTGAAACCGATCCATGCCGATAGCCAATGATTCGAAACCTACAAAACCCTACCCTTGTAAAGTGAAGCCCTTCGCCTGCGCCACGGGAGCGGGGTTGGGGGTGAGGGGGTGTTAAAACCTACTCATTTAGTAGTTACGGGAACTTATTTCAATCACTGACGTTATTCCTGCATAGGCATATGCGGTTTATTTGATATGCCTTGCAGTTAATCACTGGTTTGGGTGGAGTGCGAGAGGAATTTGGTTGATCATGGTCGACACCAGGCGCAGATTCTTCACGCAGTATTCGGGACATACTGCCTTTGGAGGTACCTAGTGGTTCATCGTTTTCTTCGTTGTAGCCTGCTCCTTGCACTTATCGTTGGAGCCATCGCCAACCATCACGCCACTCCGCTGGCCGCCCAAAATTCGCAGCCTAGCCCCAGCCAATTAGCTATTACTGGCCAACTCGGCGGTGATAGCTCCACCATGGTCGTTGCCGATACCTCGGCCTATGTTGGCATCGGGCCACGGGTTGTAACCTATGATCTGAGTAATCCTAATCAACCACGTTTGGGCAACCAAAGCGCGCTCTTGCCAGCCACCGTCCAAGATTTGGCACTTGGCGAGGGCTATTTGTACGCTGCTTTGGGCTATGGCCGCGAGCATGGCTTAGCAACTTTTTCATTAGCCACGCCATTGACCCCAACCTTGGTGAGCTTTTATCCGCTCGAATTATCAGCAATGGCCGTCTTCAGCTATCAAAACTATGTCTATGTCCAAGTTGATGATGGCTTGAAGGTGTTTGATCTGAGCAATCCCAGCCAACCACAGCTGGTCAATCATATTAACCAATATGGCATCGCCAATGTCACGATTCAAGGCGATCATGCGATTTTTAAATGTGCAATCATGGCTTTCTGGCTTCGATAGTCTCAACATCGTCGATTTGAGCAGCCCAATGACACCAACACTCAAAGGCTCAATCACGCTGGGCGATATTTTAGATGTTGAAATTGCTGGCGATTATGCTTATGTCAATACCCAAATGGGCTTGCGCATCGTTGATATAACAGATGGCGGCAACCCAAGCATTATCAGCCAAACCGACGATGTTGTGGGCCTGCAATTGGTAGTAAACGACACTACCCTAGCCACGATTGGCCTCGATTATGCCTTGCATACGTGGGATATTACCAATCCACTCACGCCAACCGAAATTGCCGCTAGCAGCGAAACTATTCTAGGCTGGCCGACAGCGCTGATTGCCAACCAAAATATTGGCTATGTTTTGACCCTTTCTGGCCAAATCAGCGTTTTCGATTGGAGCAACCGTCAAGATCCCAATGGCCTTGGCGTTACCGAAACCCCTGGTTGCAAAGAAAATGTGGCCTTGCAAGTTGTCGGCGATTATGCCTATGTCGCCGATTGGGGTCGCGGCTTGTGTATCGTCGATTTGAGCAATCCAAGCCAGCCAACGGTGGTTGGTCGGTTTGACCTCACAACCGATCGCAATGCGGTCAGCGATATCGCAGTCCAAGGCTCATTGGTGTATATGGTCGATTGGAGCCATGGCATTTATGTGATCGATGTCAGCGACCCAACCGCACCAAGCCAAGTTAGTTTCTTTGCAACCGCTGGCTTTCCAGCATCAATCGCGGTCAATGGCCCAATGGTCTATGTCGGTGAGTCAATCAACGACCAAGGCGTTGGGGGCAGTGTGCGGATTTTTGATCTGAGCGATTTGGATAATCCGGTTGAGCACAGCCAGTTCTACACCAGCAAAGTTGCTCAACTCGCCGTGGTCGATCAAACGCTGTATGTCGCTGATAACGAAGGCGGCCTGCGAATTCTCGATGTCAGCAACCCTGACAATATTCAAATGCTCGGCCAATATGCCGATACATGGTTTGCGATGGATTTGGCAATTCAAGATCACTATGTCTACTTGGCGACCACCGCTGGTTTAGAAATTGTCGATGTCAGCGACTCGACCCAGCCAACACCTGTAGGCCGCTTGGGTAGCACAATGGTTGATGGCGTAGTTGTTGCAGGCGATAGCGCCTATATTGGCGTCGATGCTGGCATTCAACAGATCGACATCAGCCAGCCAAGCACACCGCAAACGGTTGCGACAATCCTGCTGGCCCGCGATTCATGGATTCTTCCAGCGCTGCATGAGCAGCAAATTGTGGCTTTGAGTTATCATGGTGGTGGCATGTTCGTGATTAACGCACACTATCAAGTATTTTTGCCTGCAATAACCAAAAACTAAATTAAGCCTCGAATAAACAGCTGCTGGTGCGCAATCTGCTATGGTTGGGGCCAGCAGCTGTTTATTTTAAGCATTGGGCACAAAATTTGCTTATTTTGATTAAAGCTATGTTATAATGGCCCAAAGGTGCCGTTAGGAGGCACTACCACTGTGAAGAACCTCGTCGCTTGATGCACGTATTATCGTTCGGATGTCCGCTGTACTCCCGATCATTCAAGCTTGCACTGACGACCCCAACAGTAGAACCACGACCTGTGGAGTAATAATGGAACGTTTACATAAGTTTTTGGCGCGGGCCGGCGTAGATTCACGTCGGGCTTGCGAAGATTTGATGTTGGCTGGACGCGTATCGGTTAATGGGCGCGTTCAACGCGAATTAGGGACCCAGATCGACCCCGATAAAGATGACATTCGAGTTGATGGCGAACAAATTACACCTCCAACCGAGCTTCATTACGTCTTATTGAACAAACCAAGCAGTGTCATGACCACCCTGAGTGACCCTGAAGGCCGCCAAACAGTCGCCGATTTGGTCAAAGCGCACAATCGTTTATTTCCCGTAGGTCGGCTCGATTACGATAGCGAAGGGCTATTGTTGATGACCGATGATGGTGACCTGACGTTTCGGCTGACCCATCCATCGTTTGAAGTGGAAAAAGAATACCAGGCCTTGTTAAATCAAGCACCATCAGTTGAGCAATTGCGCGAGTGGCGCAATGGGGTTGAGCTTGACGATGGCAAAACTGCTCCCGCTTGGATCGAAATGTTGAATGAAACACCCGATGGTACATGGGTTCGGGTGGTTATTCACGAAGGTCGCAATCGTCAAATTCGGCGAGTTGCCGAAGCACTCGGTTTAGAAGTTCGGCGCTTGATCCGCCTACGCGAAGGCCCACTAACTTTAGGCGAATTACAGCCAGGCCAATGGCGCGCATTAACCCCAACCGAAATTGATCGCTTGCGCATGCACGGCAAACAAAGCAAAGCTTGGACACCAGTACGCCCACAAGAAAACGCTGAAGGTGGCAAACAGCGCCGCCAAGTTCGGCGAATTGATCGGTCTGGACAGTTGGTAGAACGTCGGGCTGATGTTGAACCGCGCTTACAACGAGCGCCTCACTTTACTTCACAGGAAAATACAATGTCATTTGAAGATTTCTCAATCGAAGAAGAACGCTCCAACCCTGATCGCCCAAGCCGTCGCCCAGAACCCCGCCGCGAAGGTGGATTCAGCGACCGCGGCCCCCGCCGTGAAGGTGGCAGCCCTAGCGACCGTGGTCCTCGCCGTGAAGGTGGATTCAGCGACCGCGGCCCCCGCCGCGAAGGTGGATTTAGCGACCGTGGTCCTCGCCGTGAAGGTGGCGACGCTGACCGTGGTCCTCGCCGCGAAGGTGGATTTAGCGACCGTGGTCCTCGCCGTGAAGGTGGCGATTTCGCTGACCGTGGTCCCCGCCGCGAAGGTGGATTTAGCGACCGTGGTCCTCGCCGTGAAGGTGGCGACGCTGACCGTGGCCCCCGCCGTGAAGGTGGATTTAGCGACCGTGGTCCTCGCCGCGAAGGTGGCGATTTCGCTGACCGTGGTCCTCGCCGCGAAGGTGGATTTAGCGACCGTGGTCCTCGCCGCGAAGGTGGCGATTTCGCTGACCGTGGTCCTCGCCGTGAAGGCGGCGGCTTCGGCGAACGCGGCCCACGCCGTGAAGGTGGCGATTTTGGCGACCGTGGTCCTCGCCGTGAAGGCGGCGGCTTCGGCGAACGCGGCCCTCGTCGTGAAAGTGGCGGCGGCTTCGGCGAACGCGGCCCTCGTCGTGAAGGTGGCGATTTTGGCGACCGTGGTCCTCGCCGTGAAGGCGGCGGCTTCGGCGAACGCGGCCCGCGCCGTGAAGGTGGCGGCTTCAGCGAACGTGGCCCTCGTCGTGAAGGCGGCGGTGGTTTTGGCGAACGCGGCCCACGCCGTGAAGGTGGCGGTGGTGGCTTCGGCGAACGTGGCCCTCGTCGTGAAGGCGGCGGTGGTTTTGGCGAACGCGGCCCACGCCGTGAAGGTGGCGGTGGTGGCTTCGGCGAACGTGGCCCTCGTCGTGAAGGCGGCGGTGGTTTTGGCGAACGCGGCCCACGCCGTGAAGGTGGCGGTGGTGGCTTCGGCGAACGTGGCCCTCGTCGTGAAGGCGGCGGTGGTTTTGGCGAACGCGGCCCACGCCGTGAAGGCGGCGGTGGTTTCACGAACCGACCTCCTCGTCGCGATGCAAGCGGCTTTGACCGCACCAACCGACGCGAAGAATTTTTTGACGATCGACCACGTGGCGAGCGTGGCCTAGCGCTTGATCGTGCGCATCGTGGTGATGACCGCCCCAAAAATACCTTTGGTGGTGGCCGTCGATCAAATAATCAAGGCTCGTTTGACCGTCGTGGCTTTGATAACCGTGGCCGTGATGACCGTCGTGGCTTTGATAATCGTGGCCGTGATGACCGTCGTGGCTTCGACGATCGCTCGGCACCACGTCGCGATCAAGCACCACGCGACAGAATTGCCGATCGTGGGCCAATTGTGGCTCGCAATAACCCAGCGCCAACGCCGGCACCAACGCCAGCACCAAGCGCTGATCAATCAGGGCAACCAGCCCGCCGTATGCGCGTGGTTCGGCGCTTGAAAAAGGCAGGCGGTGATGAACAAGCTTAAACAGGCCTATCTCCAATTAGCAGTTGAACGTGATCGTACCCGCCGCCAAGCCGAGCGCTATGCCCATGAATCGCAGCGTTGGATTGAACGGATCGCCTTAGCCAAACGCTGTGGCGAATCTGAACTAGCAAGCCAAGCGCGAGAACGAGCATTGCAAACCGCGCAAGCCGAAATTCGGCTCCGTGGCGAATTAGCTCGGCAGGAAGTCCTGGTTGATCAACTGGTAGCAAGCCTGCACGCTTAATTCATCAATCATTCAATCCCGCAAACACTGCTTGAGCTTCAAGCAGTGTTTGGCATTTAACAAACTATGCTAAAATCGAGCCAGCATTTAGCCTTCTTAGAGGAAGGAGCAGTCTATCCGACGCTTAACATGGTCTGCGCCATATTGGTGGCCATTGCTCTTTTTCGCTATCGCCATGGCTGGTGGCAGTTTATGGCTGGTCAACCCAGAGGATTTCTGGTGGCATCTCAAAATTGGTGATCTGATTCGTGAAACTGGAACTATCCCTGAGCTTGGGCTATTTTCGGCAACCCAAGCCAATACGCCATTTTTCTATCAAAGCTGGCTGGCCGAAGTAGTGTTCTCTTGGACATATCAGCTTGGCGGATTAGTTGCCATCTTGCAATTGCGCAATCTCTTACTCATCGCCACCTACGGATTATTACTTTGGCATAGCCTACGCCGAACCCAAGGCAATGGTCGGGCCGTCATGCTTGGCTTAATATTTATGGTGATCGTAGCATTCAACAATTGGAATGTACGGCCACAGATGTTTTCGTGGTTGCTTTTTGCCGCAACCTTTGTGATTGTCAGTGAAGTTGCGACCGAACGCTGGTCGACCAAAGCTTTATGGCTCCTGCCAATCATCGAAATAGCCTGGGTTAACCTGCATGGCGCGTTCACGCTTGGGCCGATTATTGTCGGCGCAGCAGCAGTTGGTGCAATTATCGATCGGCGCCGCGATCATCCTGAAGCACCGATCTACCCAACTATGCGCGCGCTCTGGCTTGCCTTGGCCGCAATGCTTGCAGCAACCTTGGTCAATCCCCGTGGCTGGGGCGTTTTGGTGTATGTGTGGAAACTTTTAACCGACCCATCGAGCCAAGAATTAATTAGTGAATGGTCTTCGCCGTTATCGACCCTCGGGAACCCAGTTTCTCAGCTCTTGCTTGCGGTAGTCTTTATTGCGGTGATTATGCTCTTGGTGGTTTGGAAAAAAATGCGCAGTGCAGATCTGTTGATCATCGCAACAATGATTGGATTAACATTAACTGGCATTCGCTATCAACTGTGGTTTGGCATGGCAGCAGGCCCAATTATTGCCGAAGCATTGGTGCGGCGCGGACGATTGAAATTGATCAAGCGCAATCCCGCTGCGCCCAAGGCAATTGCATTTTTGACCCTCGCGATCCTTGGGCTTGGCCTGCTGGTTCAGCCCATTGTTCGGATTTGGCTGCCGTTGCCTGAGGCATTGAATGGCGCAAGCGGTGATTTGCAGCATGCCGAATTAGCCACGGCAGCAACGCCAATTCAAGCAGTAGCCTTTCTCCAAGCCAATCCACCCCGCCAAGCCTACTATCATGAAATGCGCTATAGCAGCTACTTGATCTGGAAGGCTGGCGAGCAGTTGCCGGTGTTTGTCGATACACGGGTTGAGTTGTACCCAATTGCCCAATGGAATGAATATAAGTGCATTATGGCAGGCAATGATTGGGAACGCCTCTTAGCCAAATATACCATGCATACAATTATTGTTGATCGCGAAATAGGCAAAGATCTGATCAGCGTAGTCCAAGCTAATGCCGCTTGGCAAGAGGTGTATGCTGATCAACAAACGCTTATTTTCGAGCGCGATGCCCAAGCAGCCCAGCCAATTAGCACAAACATTTCGTGCCCTGCAACCAATTAGTATAAGGAATTCGCATGCAGTCGTTTGATCAGCCACCAAGCTCGCCCAACCGTGCCAATTTAAGCCCTGAAGAACGCAAACTTCGGCGTTCGATTGCGTTGGCAATGCTTTTTTCGCCAACAATGTGTGTGCTGCCATTATTGGCTTTTATTGCACGCCAAAGTAGTTATAGCGCAGTGATTTGGGCCATCTGGTTGCTGATCACAATTGCCTTAGTGACAGTTATTTGGCGGGCCGCCAGTGGGCTTCGCAAAATTGCCGAACAACGCATGCAAAACGAATCCTCATCCAATCTTTAAACAAAGCCTGCATCTACTACGCTTCGTTTCAACGAATAGAGGTCGATGCAGTTTTCTTTGTAGCAAGGATGGGTGTGTATGCTTGGACAACGGGTCGAACGCAGTTTGCTGGTCGTCGATGAAACTGATCAGCAGGTGGATTTGGTGCAACGCTATCAGCAACGCTCAATTTTGTTGATGTTGATGCGCCATGTTGGTTGTGGCCTGTGCCGCCAACAACTGTATCGTTTACGCGATTATCAACAGCGCTTTCAAAATGCCGATTGCGAAATTGCGGTGATTACGATGGGCGATGCCACCATGGCCAAAGGTTTTCGCCAACTCAACCAACTGCCATTTGCCGTTTATTCCGACCCCAAACAACAAATCTACGAAGCCTTTGAAATTGGCCAAGCCTCGCTCTGGACGGTCGCTGGGCCGCATGTTTTAGCTCGCCAAATGCTGCTGGCCTTCAAAGGCATTCCTTCATCGGTCAACCTAGCTGCCGAATCGATTCGCCGCCTCGGTGGCATTGTGCTGCTCAATCCCCAAGCCGAAATTGCGTTTCATCATGTGGCCAACCCAATCTATCGTTACCCGGCATGGGAAGAAGTATTGAACCTTTTGGAACACCCGCAACAACGCGCTGCCTAAACTGGATACATCCTTTTACTGCCACTTTCACGTAGCATAGAGTAGTGAATATGTGGAGCGATTGGATCTGATTATGACAGCAGTAGCAACGAATCCAATGACCGATTTATGGGTCTTGAATGAAGCAAATGAACGGGTAGAGTTTGAAAGTCTCTGGCACGAAAAGCCAGCTTTGATCTTTTTTATGCGCAATATTGGCTGTGGTATTTGCCGCCAAACCTTATTGAAGCTGCGCGATCATGCTGAAGAATTCAAAAACGCTGGTTGGCAGATTACGGTGATCATGATGGGCAATGCCGAGCTGGTTTCGCGCTTCCGTTCGATGTACAATATTCCCTTCCCAATTTATGTTGACCAGAGCTTACAAGTCTACGATTATTTTGATATTGTTGAGGGATCATGGCTGGAAGTGCTCTCGCCGCAGGTGCTAATTCGCCAAGCCCGGCTATTAGTCGGCGGTATGGAGTTGCTGAATGGCGCTGGCTCGATGCGGCGGCTTGGCGGCACGGTCGCAATCAATCAAGCAGGCAAAGTGGTCTATCATCATGTGGCCAACCCAATTTATCGATATCCCGAGTGGTCAAGCGTGTTGCAAACCTTACAACAAGCAAGCTAAAGCCAAACCAAGCCATAGCTTAGCAATCCAGGTTGTTGTTGTAAACCAAGCTTTTGGGCCAGCCGATACGAGGCCAGATTTTTGCTCGAACATTCCCAATGTACCTGCAAGCCACGCTGACGGCATGCTGCGAATCATGGCGGTTGCCAAGTGATAGCCCAAACCTTGCTTTTGATAGGCTTCCACGGTTTCGATTCCTAAACCACAGCCTTGGGAGCTTAAATATTCAGCCGTACACCAAGCGACAATTGTTTGCTCAACACAGATTGCCAAACCTAAGCCGTTGGTTAAAAAACGCTCAAGGCTCGGCCACATCCAGCTAATTTCTTGAATAATTGGCTGCGCACTTGGCTGTTGCAATAATTCAGCATCAAGCTGTTGGAGCCGAAATTGGCTTGCCAATGGGGTATTTGCAAGCGCTTGGGCTTGATCGATAAAAAAATAGCTGCTGCTGGGCTGAGCTTGGTAGGGATTGAGCAAGTGGTTCAATTCAAGCTGGCTATTACGTAGCAAACGCAGCTTAATCACCTGACGAGCAGGCATAGCTGGAACGACGGTTTGCAGCCAATGCTGGTTAAATTCAGCCTGATCGAGCGTTCGATCACTCGCCAAATACAACACATTGTTGGCTTGATCCCAACAACTACTCCAGGTAGCGGCCTGCCAATAGCAACCTTGCGAATTGCCAGCCGCAAGCGCAGCATACACCAAGCCAAATTGGGGATCACGCGGAAAACGACGATCGTTGGCAAGTTCGGCTAAGGGTCGTTGGTCAATCATCGCAGCCTCATCTCTATTGATTAACCCTTAGCTTACCACCATTATTGGGTTTGCCATCATGCAGCTGCTGAAATTGAGCCCAATCAGGTTAAATGCCAACGTGGCCTCGATCGCTCAAGGCCACGATTAAACGCACACTCCTCGCTTATTGGACAACCGCTTGGCTAGCCAAGGCCTTGGTTTCGACCCAGTTCAAGGCATAATCGGCCACTTCTTGCCAATTGGGTTGGCCCACAATAAAATGATTGCGCCCAGCAAATTGCTTGAAATCGGTTAGTGATGGGCTGTGGCGATATTTGCGATAGTTACTGTAGTTCAGCGAAGCCGGAATAATATGGTCAATTTCGCCAGCAATCAACAGTAGCGGAGCATGCGCAGCCTTGAAATCAACCCGACTCACACTGGTCAACGATTGGCGCAGGTTTTTTAGTGATTCAGGCACAACGTGGGTTTGATAAATCGCTTGTTGCTCGGCTAAAGCCATGCCATTGACAAACGTATATTGAAAATGCTCAAACGGCATACTATAGGGCTTGCTGGTTGAGCGAAATGGATTCAGCATTGGCAAGGACGATTTGATAAACGACCACTTAGTGCTGATCACGCCCTGTGGTGGAGCTGAATCAATCGCCACACCAGCACTAATTAATTGGCGACTCGCCAAAATTTGGGTAATCAGGCCGCCCATTGAATGGCCAATTGCAATCGGCTTTTCGGGCAAGCTCTGAATAAAGTTGACATGAAAATCGATACTTTCACGCAAATCGTGCTGCGCCAGCGCAGGATCGTTGGCTCGTTGCTGCAATTCAGCCACCGTTTGATCACGGCCTGGCCAAGCTGGCGTTAGGACCGTATAACCCTTGGCTTGATAATGTTCGACCCACGGCTGCCACGAGTGCTTGGAAACAAATAAACCGTGAATTAAGACAATCGTTGTATTTGGCATGAGAATCCATCCATTTCTATACGGCGACGTTGGTCGCGGCGAGTTATCTGAAGGGATTCTAGCCGAGCATCAAGGGACAAAATGTCCTTTGGCGTTATGTTAGTTGCTATGATTAAGGCCAAGTGGCAGGCCAATTTCGGCATAAATCGCTTGGCTTTCGGCGTTGGCGGGCAAAAACGCCACAATTTGCGGAAAATCAAACTGAAAATAGCCTGCCGACATCAGCAATGGGCGCAACCATGCGCGCTTGGGCGTAGGCTTGGTATGCGGAATCAACGCTTCGAGCACAATCGTTGGTGATTCGAGGCCCATATTCGGTGTGACCAGCGGTTTATCTAAGCTGACCGTCGGCCAGTGGCTAGCAAATTCGGGCAATTGCAGCAATGTAGCAACCAATTGCTGATACCATGGCTCATATTGACAGAGCAAATTGGCCTGTTTAAAGCCATAAATCGTTTTGCGCAGCATATGCTGCCACGAAGCCCGATTTTGAATTAACTGCGGATATAAGGGTAACGCCGGATTGCACAACAAACCCAACACATTCAATTGGCTTGGATCAATCGCCGCCAGCATTTCGGGCGTAACCCCAAACAGATTCAGCAAATGCTGATTAAAATAATGCATCTGCCAATCGCGATTGATCACAAAGGCCGGCATGCTCAGCTGTTGCACAATCTCAATCGTAATCTCGAGAATTGGCGTAAGTGTAGTGCCAGTCAGATAAGGCATTATCGGCGCGCTATCGGCAGCGATCAGTAAGCGATTGCGCTCCTCAATCGTGCAATTCAGATAATCGGCAATATCCATCACCACCTCGCGGCGTGGCGGGCGGGTAATCCGGCCTTTGCGCATCTGCTTATAACTGCTATAAACCATGTCTTCAAGTTCAGTGCGATTCCAAGCCCGTGGCCCCCAAGGATCGTCAAGTTGCCAACGGTTTTGCGGCACATGGCCTTGCTGGCGACGGGTCAATAATTCCTCAACCACTCCCACAAAATCCAGACAATCGGCATGCACCAGCTGTTGCCCAAGCGCCATAAAAACTCCTTTTAATCGCAACTTGTCAAGTTGAATCAAGTGCAGTATACTTCATTTAAACGTTTAAATAGATGAGGCCAACGATGGCAACGATCAAGGATGTTGCGCAATTAGCAGGGGTTTCCGTTGCCACGGTGTCGTATGTCTTGAATGACAGCGTTCCGGTCAGCGAAGCCACGCGCAACAAAGTGCTCGTTGCAGTTGCCAAGCTCGGCTATCAACCCCATCGTCAAGGCCGCAATCTCCAACGTCAACGCACCTTAACCATTGGCGTGCTCTTGCCACAAGCGAATCTCTTATGTGAACTTGATTTAGCAACATGGCTGCTCGAAGCCACCAACGCCGCTACCAGTGCGGGCTATAGCCTCTTGCTCCAACCCGCCGATAGTCAAGCCCGTGGTGATTTAGCCGATGGCTGGATTAGCTTTGGTACGCCGCTTGACCCACAGTTGCCCCAAATTTGGGCGCTTGCCCCCCCGTTTGATCAACCAGCCGTTTTGTGTGACGCAGCCTTTGCAGCGCAACGGGCGGTTGAAACTTTGACCCACTCGGGGATGCGGCGGATTGGCCTCATTACGTTGCCACGCAGCATTCCAGGCTCGGCCCGTTGGTATCTTGGCTATCGGCGTGCGCTACGGCGGGCAGGCATCAACTTTGATCCTGCATTGGTCGTCGAGCCAGCCAATAATCGCTTTCACGATGGCGTAGCAGCGTATGAAGCGCTTGCCGCCAGCGAAAACGATTATGATGGCTTGATCGTGTGTGGCAACCAACTGGCAACCGGGGTTGTGATGGTCGATCACGCCAAAGTGCCAGTGATTGTCAGTCATAGCAGTACCCAGCGCGGAATTTCGGGCTTTCGTTGGCCAACCGAACTATGGGCACACACCTTGGTGCGAAAACTCCTACAACAGCTTGACACAACAGCCATAGCTCATCGCACATGGCTTAACCCAAGCTTAGTGATTGGTTCATTAGGTTTCAAGGAGGATCTAGATGGCTTCAATTACGTTTGATCACGTTGATAAAGTCTTTGGCGATGTTCATGTACTCAAAGATCTCAACATCGATATTCCCGACCAAGAATTTTTGGTGCTGGTTGGCCCTTCAGGCTGTGGTAAATCAACCGCGTTGCGCTGTTTGGCTGGCCTCGAAGAAATCACCGGCGGTCAAATTATGATCGGGGATCGCGTGGTCAACAACGTTGCGCCCAAAGATCGTGATATCGCCATGGTGTTTCAAAGCTATGCCTTGTATCCTCACATGACCGTGTTTGATAACATGGCCTTCGGCTTGAAGTTGCGCAAAGTTCCCAAGCCCGAAATCAAGCGCCGGGTCGAAGAAGCTGCCGAAATGATGGGCATTGGCCACTTGCTTGATCGAAAGCCACGCCAGCTTTCCGGTGGTCAACGCCAACGGGTAGCCTTGGGCCGAGCGATCGTGCGCGACCCAGCGGTCTTCTTGATGGACGAACCACTCTCGAACTTGGATGCCAAGTTGCGGGTGCAAACACGGGCCGAAATCAGCAAATTGCACCAACGGCTCAAAACCACCTTCATCTACGTGACCCACGACCAAACCGAAGCCATGACCATGGGTTCGCGGATTGCGGTTATGCGTGATGGCTTGTTGCAACAACTTGATAGCCCACAAACCTTGTATGATCATCCGGTCAACAAATTTGTGGCTGGCTTCATTGGCTCGCCTTCTATGAACTTTGTCAAAGGCACCTTGACCAAGGGCGATGGCCGCTTGTTCTTCGATGCTGGCAGCTTCTCAGTGCCAATTCCCAACAGCCGCCGCACCCATATCGAATCGTATGTTGGCAAAGAAGTTGAGCTTGGCGTGCGCCCAGAAGACGTTCACGATGCAGCGCTCTTGCCACCAGGCATTAACGGCGATGCGATCGTTGAAACCACCGTCGATGTGACCGAACCAATGGGTAGCGAAATCTACGCCTACCTGCAAAGCGGTCAACACTCAATCATCGGGCGCTTCGACCCACGAACCTCAGCCCGCCCAGGCCAGCCAATTCGCGCAGTCTATGATATGGAAAAAATGCATATCTTCGACATCGCCACCGAAAAAGCTTTGGTCTAAGCAAGGCTATTCACAGTATAATAACAAAGACGTAGGTAATTCCTACGTCTTTGTTAGGTTTAACGGAATGAGATCTATGCCAAACCCAGCCTTCGTGGCGGCACTCCAAGCCCAACTTGCCAATATCCAGCACGATAATGAAGTTCGTTCGAGGCTTTTGCCAACCCTCAGCAATGGTAAACACAGCCGTAATTTATTGCCCCCTGATAACATTCAACCACGCCATGGCGCAGTCCTAGCGTTGCTGTATCCCCAATTTGGCCAATTATTTGTGCCATTAACCGTGCGCAGCGGCAATTTGCGCAGCCACACTGGCGAAATCTCGCTGCCTGGCGGCTCGATTGACCCAAGCGATGATAGCCCAGAGGCCGCCGCCTTGCGCGAAGCCCACGAAGAAATTGGCTTGCAATCGCCCAAACTCACAATTATCGGGCGGCTTAGCGATTTGTATGTGCCAGTCAGCAATTTTCTGATCACGCCGATTGTGGCATGGCTTGATCATACGCCTGATTTGCAACCAAACCCTAGTGAGGTTGCCGATGTGCTGCATCTGCCATTGCAGCAGCTTTGGGCCATTGATGCCGTGCAAACCGAGCAACGAATGATTCGTGGCGTAAGCCTACAAGTGCCACACTATCCGTATGGCGAGCACAAAATTTGGGGCGCAACCTCAATTATTTTGGCTCAATTGGCTTTACGGGTGCAAGCTGCGCTCGACCAAGCCTAAACCATTTAGGGTATACTAGCGGCTGATTCCTTAGCCTAAGTGAGCCAATGAAACGGATTCTTGTTTGTACAGCTCAAGTGCCTTTTGCTCGTGGTGGAGCCGAATTGCTGGCCGAAGGTTTATTGCAAGCCCTACGCCACGCTGGCCACGAGGCCGATTTGGTGGCCTTGCCTTTCAGCCGCACCCCGCATCGTGAGTTGCTGAATAGTGCCTTGGCTTGGCGCATGCTCGATCTCAGTCAGGTCGAAGATCGTCCAGTTGATCAAGTGATCTGTACCAAATTCCCGTCGTATGCCGTAGCTCACCCCAAAAAAGTGGTTTGGTTGGTGCATCAGCATCGCCAACTCTACGATTGGCGTGGCACCAGTTGGAGCGATTGGGGCAGCCAAGTTGATGATGATCAATTAGCCCGCAGCCTGACTCGGCTTGATCAACATGCCTTGGCCGAAGCCAAACGCCGTTTTAGCATCTCCAAGATTGTGAGCCAGCGCTTGCAACGCTTCAATGGCCTCGCTAGCACCCCGCTCTATCCACCCTCGATTTATAGCGGGCGTTTACGCCAAGGCCGCTATGACCCCTACATTTTGAGCATTTCGCGGCTTGATCCTGCTAAACGGCTGGATTTATTGCTGCATGCGCTGACCTACACCGAGCAACCAGTCAAGGCAATTATTGGCGGGCGAGGCCCAGCCATGGCCGAACTGCAAGCACTAGCCAAGCAACTTGGGCTGGAAACACGGGTTGAGTTTCGTGGCTGGATGGACGATCAAACATTAATTGATTTGTATGCCGATGCCCGCGCAGTATTTTATGCCCCAATCGATGAGGATTTTGGCTTTGCGACGATCGAGGCGCTTGAAGCAGCCAAACCCGTATTGACCGCCCAAGATTCGGGCACAGTTTTAGAATTTATTCACGATGGCAAGACCGGCTTTGTTGCCCCAGCCGAACCACGGGCCATGGCTGCCCGGCTTGATGCGCTTTGGCAATCGCCCGATTTGGCAGCCAAACTTGGCAGCAACGGCCCAGCGATGGTGGCCAATATTCGCTGGGAGCATGTCGTCAAGCAGTTAGTTTTAGATTAATACGTCTGATGTGAGTTATCACGAACGTATTCCTTGACAAAAAACGACGGAAGTCCCACGATGGAAGTGCTTACCCACCATCAGAAGGAGTTCCGTCGATGTCCAGTATACCATTGTCTGATGTGATGACCATCCTCTATGTCCTCGTTGATGATTGGTATCAAGCGTCACCGCATGCCACCAGCGCACCAGTACCCGGTCCGGCTCCGGCACTGACCCCAAGCGAGGTGCTCACCATTCTGTTGGCGATGGATGTGGTTCCCTTTCCCAGCGAACGGAGCTTCTTAGGCTTTCTGCGGGCGACCCATGGCGATTTATTCCCGACCTTGCCGCATCAAAGCCAATTTAATCGCCATGCGCGCCGGCTGTGCGGCTTGCTCGAACCCCTCCGGCGGTCGTGGCTCGCTGCATGGGCAACGGTCGCATGCCCACAGGTCATTCTCGATACCAAACCCATTCCCGTTGTCGGCTATCGCCGGTCGAAACGCCGGAGTGATTTCGCGGGGAGTGCGAGCTATGGGTATTGTGCGAGCCGCAACCTGCACTATTTTGGCTACAAACTGGTCATGCTCACCACCCTCGACGGCATTCCGGTCGCCTATGACCTCGTGCCAGCCCATACCGACGAACGGGCCGCTGCCGACGAAATTCTTGACCAGATCACCAATGCCGATGTCTGGTCGGATAAAGGGTTTCTTGGTGAACAGTGGCACCACGATGTCCGCGCCACCACCAAGAATCGCATCTGGACGGCCAAGCGTCGCAATCAGCCAGCCAATCCGGTGGTGTTTGATCGGCTGCTCGGTTCGATCCGCGAACGAATCGAAGGAACCTTTCATGAACTGCAAAACACCGGACGGAATGTCGAGCGCTTGTTGGCCAAAACGGTGGAAGGATTGGCGACCCGCATTGCGAGCAAGGTGACGCATCTCGTCGTCAAAGCCGTATTGCGGGCGCGATTTGGGATCGATGTCCTCACCTTTACGGTTATCAACGATGCCTAACTCACATCAGGCGTTTAATTATTCTTTGTAGGTGCGGCCTTTCCATGTCACCCCGCGCCCTGACCAAATGCGCCAAGCCGCCTCTGCCGCCAGCAACATATAGCACACAATCCCCAACGGGAAAAGCAAGGCATGGCGGCGCGATAAGCCATATAATTGCTGCATAAAACGGCCCCAACTCCAGAATGCAAGACTATTCAGCAGCAACGCCATGCCACTCAACAACAGTTTTGGCCAGAATGTCCAGCGCCGTAGCCAAGCCCAAAGGCTCAGCAATCCTAGTCCGAATGGCACAACTCCAACCAAAATCTGACGCATCCCAGCCCACGAAGAACGCACGCCGCCATTGCGCAAGCCAGCAATCGCATTTTTGACCAAGCCCTCGCGGACTTCGCTGCCGTTGGTATACATTCGCACCCGCAGCAACTCGCCAGCATAGACTGCTCGCATTACTCCGCCGCTGCGCACAATCGATTGCGCTAACTCAACATCCTCAAGCACCCGATCGCGTACCGCCGCATGGCCGCCAGCCCGCAGGTAGGCACTGCGCCGTATCAAAATAAACTGACCATTGGCCAAAACCACGCCTGAGCCAGGTGTATTCACTTTGCTTACCGGATAGGCCGCCTGAATAATTGAGAAAAACGCTGGCAACAGGGTTTTCTCCCAAAAGCTGCCAAGCTCAGAAAAGGGCAAAAATGTCAGCAAATCAAGCTTTTCGGCTTCGGCATAGGCTAAGGCTTGGGTTAACATCTCAGGTTGGGGCTTGGTATCGGCATCAAGAAATAATAACCATTCGCTGGTGCTAGCCTCAGCCAATTGCCAACAAGCCCAGCACTTTCCCGTCCAACCATCTGGCAAAGGTTGGCCTTGCAGCAAATACACCCGTTGATCCTGCACCGCAACATCGGCTACAATCGCAGCCGTGCCATCAGTCGAATGATCATCAAGAATGGTCAATTGCCAATCACTGCGGGTTTGCTGTTGCATGCCATGCAACACATGGCCAATATTGTGGGCTTCATTGCGGGCAGGCACCAACACATCAACCTGCGATAATGGTTCGATGCTTGGGCGGGGCTGAATCGTGGGAATTTGCTTGAGCAACAGGGCATCACGTACTACTAAAATCAACGAGGCTAGCCCTAAAAGCAGCCCAATCACAACAGGAAGCATAGCTTAATGAATCCTCAAACTGCAAAACAATCGTCTCACTATATCACGCAGCCGCCGCTCCAATGGATGGATCAAGCGCTGCCATGGCTGATCGTTAGTTTATTATTGCCAATCTATTGGCTGATGAGCAGCCCCACGATTAGCACGGCCTATGGCAGCAGCGATAGTGGCGAATTAGCAACCGCACTTTGGTTGGGCGCAGTGCCCCATCCGCCCGGTTCGCCGACCTACTTACTGCTTGGGCAAGTAGCGCTCCACTGGTTTGGTGGCGAGCCATCCCAACGTTTAGCCTGGTTGAGCGCGATCGTCACCGCGCTGAGCGCAGGCGTGGTTGGCGCAAGCGTTGGATTAAGCGCCAGCGAACAACCCCGCTCAGTTCGCTGGAGCGTCATGCTAGCAGCAGGCTTAGGCTTTGGCCTAAGCCAACGCATCTGGCAACAAGCCTTGGTTGTCGAAGTCTATGCCTTGGCGAATCTTTTTCAGGTGTTATTGCTCTG
Organism: uncultured Chloroflexia bacterium; assembly: GCA_963767035.1. Taxonomy (GTDB): domain Bacteria; phylum Chloroflexota; class Chloroflexia; order Chloroflexales; family Herpetosiphonaceae; genus Herpetosiphon. The sequence goes on from CAVYBW010000001.1 coordinate 2,181,688, forward strand.
GCTGAGCCTACGCTGGCAACGTTGGCAACACTCAAGCAGCCTCGCGGCGCTTGGCTTGGTATTTGGCCTCGGTTTAGGCGTGCAACTGCCAGTCGCATCATGGCTGGTTGGCTTTGGCTTGCTCTGGTTCAATGCCAAATTGCCAATTAAATGGCCGCAGATTGGGCTATTTTTGCTGCTGTTTGGGCTTGGCGTGAGTAGCTATTTGGTGTTGGTTTGGCGTGGCACTGTAGTTCCACAAGCAAGTTGGGGCGATTGGAGCAGCTTCGCTGGCGCAATTGACCATATCAGCGCTAGCGAATATCGCTATTTAGTTGGCGCAGTGCCACTTGGCGAGCAACTTCAACGCCTCATTTTAGCTTGTCGCGATTTACTAGCAAGCTATTGGTGGATCATCGGCCCACTTTTAATTGGCTGTGGCTGGCAAAAAATCACTGTTGCGCAACGCTGGATGCTGATTGGCTGGGCTGGCGTTACACTGCTTTGGTCGATCAGTTATGGCGGCGCTGATGCCCAAGTCTATCTCTTGCCAATCCATGGCTTGGCTGGTTGGTTGCTTGGAATGGGAGTGGTTTGGCTGACACGTTATGCCAAGTTAGCCCGTTGGCTTTGGCTAGCACCAGTATTAATCGTGGTTGGGTTGCCGTTGGGCTGGCAATATTCGTTGCGTGGCCAAACCCAAAGCCGTGATCAAGCGATTCAATTGCTACAACAGCAACCAACCAATGGTCAATTGCTCAGCAACGACGATCAAACAACATTTAGCGCGTGGTATGCGCAATCGGTATTGGGCATACGGCCTGATGTGCAGATTATTGATCAGCGCCTACAACAACAGTTGTGGTATCAGCGACGGGAAGGGTTACCAATTCGCTAGGATCTTTAATAATATCAATCACAACCAAGGTCAAGTCATCAGCTTGGCGCGCGGTTCCACGAAATTTATCAACATCGACACAATAGGCATCAATCAAACTAGCAGTATTTTCGGCTTCCAGCTCGCGCACCGCCAAGCACCAGCGATCAAAACTATACAACTCTCGTTGCTTGTTCATGGTTTCAATCACGCCATCGGTATAGACCACCAAGCGATCATGGGCTTGCAATTGGATGGTTTGCTCGGCATAAGGAAAGTTGCGAATCGAGCGCAGCGGCGTGCCAAAGGCCTCTAATTCTTGAATAGCGCCATTGCGCCGCAACAGCGGAAACGGGTGGCCAGCATTGGCAAAACGCAATTGATGATTGCGCAAATTCAGCACCCCATACCACACCGTCATCATCTGATTAACCGCATCATCGGCGTGTAAAATTGCATTGACATGGCGCAAAACATGGCCAGGATTGCGGGAACGGCGGGCTTCGCTGCGAATAATCGAGCGCGTCATCGCCATCACCATCGCAGCGGCAACGCTTTTGCCAGTCGCATCGCCCACAACAATTGCAATCTCATCATCATTCAAACGAATCAGATCATACAAATCGCCGCTGGTTTCAAGCGCTGGCTGGACCGAAGCGCCAATGTCGAGGCATTCGCTGTAGTGTTGCGGTTTGGGGTAGAGATCCTGTTGCAAATTGCGCGCAATCGCCAATTCCTGACGAATCAGCGTATCTTGCATTAATTGCTGACGAGCTTCTTGGAGCGAGAGCATTGAGTTATCAAGCGTCCGTTGGTAGAGCCAAGCAATTGCTGTAATTACTACAAAAAAGCTCAATATCGGTAGTAGATCAGCAATCCAAACAAAGTTTGGTTGATAGATGAGGTAAAAAATAATTGATATATTGACAAAGAAAGCAATAAGCGCTGACTTATAACTTACTAAAAATGTAAATAGCATAATACAGATACTACACATATACATAAATAAATTAACAGAACTACTATTATTTAATACTGATAATGCCATAAACATTAAATTTGAATATGAGCAAAATATAATATATGGTTTATTATTATTAACTTTTTTACTTATATATTTTATAAATAAAAAATAGCCCATATCAATAGCCAATATCAATATTGGCATAAATCGCATCTTTTGCTCAACAATTGATGATATAAAAACTAATCCTATAAAGAATAAATGAATGTAGATAACAACATTAATTATAGTATTAAAAAAAACAGATTTTCTTACAGAATCTGTTTGAATTTCAATATTCTTACTATTTGCAATATCAATTAAGCTCATAAAGATTTTTTCGGCCATAATACTAGATATATTATGGCCGGATTCTAAATTAGTTAAACCAAGCTGATTTGGCTAAGGTTCCCGAGCCTTGAAAATTAGCGGCAGATGCTTCAACCTGTTTCAGTTCGTCATCAGTTAAGTCAAACCCATATTCTTTAAGCGTTTCGGCAATATCGTTACTATCCAACAATGCTTGACGGAAGGCTTCGTCCGAGGTGGCTTGATCGATCAGGCGTTGGAATTCAGCGCTATAGTTTGAACTCATACGGATTCCTCCAGGGTAGGATGTTGGATGACCATCATTATATAAAGATCTTGAATATTAGCAATAGGTTATCCGTTCAAGTCAATCTTACAGTTCAACCAAACCCTCAGCTACATCAGGCGATGTATCTTTGGGTACAATCAGCTGTTGGTTATGTTGAGTATATTAATGCTTGAGTGTCGCGAGAATATAGTTAATCAGATCGCGGTCGCGATCATCAAGTCCAGTCATCAAGCGGTGGGCTGCACGTTCGCCAGCCCAAATTTGCTCAACTGCCGCGCTGAGCTGCCAGCCAAGGCTCTCAAGGTCAGCCAAGGTCAAGCGCAATTCGGCGCGCGGTAGCACAGGATCGTGAGTTGCTGCTACAATAGCATCAAGCAAACTTGTAAAATCTTCGAGATCCATTCCACCGCCAGCATCGCTCTGTTTGGCTACCAGCATTTGAATGCTTAGCAATAGCTCACCAATTTGGTCTTGCTCATGGCGCTCTAGCCGATCGTACAAGACCTGAATTTGGGCTTGATCGTTATTCAGCACTGCTTCACGTAAATCGATCGGCAATTGCTCGATCAATTGTTCAAGCGTTGGGGCTTCGGCATAGCTATCAAGCGCCTGTTCAATCTGGAGTTGCTGAAACTGCTCAAGTTGCTCGGCAACCAGACTTTGTTGCTCGACTGGCATGGCTGCAAAGGCCGCTTCAAACGCCACAGGATCGCCGCTTTCAAGCGCTTGAAGTACAGCTGAGGGTAAACTGGCAAGCAATCCACGTAGTTCGGTGGTATCCATAACTGCCTCCTTTGCAGCTATCGTATCACAGAAGTTAGGGGGACATTCATGGGTCGTTTCGTTCGTTGGCTGGTGTTTCGCCTCTTACGTTTGTACTACCCACGCATCGCCGTCGAAGGATTAGAGCAGTTGCCGCGTGGTCGGGTGATGTTTGTGCTCAACCATCCCAATGGCTTGCTCGACCCATTGTTGTTGATGTTGATTCTCGGCCAGCCGGTAGCATTTTTGGCCAAAAATACCTTTTTCAATAATCCAATTGGCCGTTGGATGATGCAAACTTTTGGCGCCTTGCCAATCTATCGCCAACGCGATGCCGCTGAAGGCAGCAACACTCGTGATCAGAATGAGCAAACCTTTGCTCGCTGCCGCCAACTATTAGCCGATCAGCATCATTTAGCCTTGTTTCCCGAAGGCACCTCGCATTCCGAGGCCTATTTGCTGCCGTTGCGCTCAGGCGCAGCTCGAATTGCTCTGGGAGCCGAGGCTGAGCACAATTGGCAACTCGATTTAAATATCGTGCCAATTGGCTTGTGGTATGAAGATAAACATATTTTTCGTTCTTCTGTGCTCTTATTAGTTGGCAAACCAATTAACGTTAACCAGTTTCAACACGCCGAAGCCGAGCGTGAACAAGCAGTTGCCGCTTTGACTCGCACGCATGGCCGAACATTTAGGCGGCGTGGTGTTTCAGGCCGGCAATGCCGAATTATTGCGTGGCCTGCCAGTGATGGTCGGTTGGACGGTTGATCGCTTGCGGCGCAAACGCCCAAGTGGCCGCGAAGCCTATACCTCGTTGACCCCGACCGAACGGGTACACTTAGCGACATTGGCAGCCAAAGCCCAGCGCTATGCGCGCACGCTGCGACTTTTGGGCATTGCCGACCCATGGGCACCACAATTGCCTTTGGCGACCCGCTGGCGCTTTTGGCGCAAATTTCTGTGGACACTGCTGGCCTTTATTCCAGCGGCATGTGGCATTGTGCTGAGCTACCCAATGTATCGGCTCAGCGGCATTATCGCCACCCGCATGACCAAAGAACTAGAGGTATTGAGCACCATTAAGTTGATTGCTGGCATCGTGTTGCAACCAATTGGCTGGATTGTGAGTAGCCTGATCATCGGTTTGTTCACAACATGGCAAGCTGGTTTGATTGTGTTATTACTGGCCCCGTTATTTGGCTTTATTGCCCTGCGTTGGAGCGAACGCTGGCGAGCAGTGCGTGAAGCGACCGCTGCCTCGTGGTTGCGCCTGACCCAACCCGACCTCACAACTCAACTGTTGCAACGCCGCCGCGATCTTGGCGAGCAAATTTCCAATACCATTTTGAGCTTAAACGATTAATCAAAAGCCCCGCAGGACAAAGTTTATCCTGCGGGGCCGCATTTAAATTAATTCGACAGCTTGCGGATTGCGCTCAAAAAACAGTTTCAAGCCACGCACGCTCATTGATAAATTGCCCCATAACACCAGATTCAGCGCTGGCGAAACCGACTCGTTGGCGGGCGAAGCACGCTCAACAATCGCCTCGACTGGCAATTCAGTCAAGTGCAAATGGTCACGCACATCGCGCACAATTTTTACCAAGCGCTCATGCATTTCTTCGATTGCCAAGGCTGGCGGCGCGACCGTTGGGCCAAAGTGCGAGGGCAACAATTGACGAATTGGATAGGCTACCAAGGTTTTGAAGGCTTGCAGCTGATCGGCCAAATTGAAGGCTGGTGGCGGCGTAACGGGCATATTGAGATTAAACGTGCTCATCAAAATGCCAATTGCATCGCCAGCCCACATTGTGCCAGAGTTCGCTTCCCAAAACGCCAGATGATCGGGCGAGTGGCCTGGTGTTGGTACCGCCTGTAACACAATGCCCTTGCCAAGATTCAGGTTTAAGTTCTCGGCGGCTACAACCCGCTCGGCGGCAATCGGCAGCATCGTGCCATAGACTTGCCACATCGGGCCGACTGCACGTTCGACGCTCCGCATCAAGCGGCTTGGCTCGACCACATGTTCAGCCGTCATCGAGTGTAAATAGACTTTGGCATTGGGCAAATGTTGGGCCAAAATCCCCGCACCGCCACTGTGATCCATGTGAACGTGAGTTAAGAGGATATGCTCAACCGCTGCGGGGTCGATGCCCAACTGCTGCAAACCGGCCAAGCTTGCTTCAGCGGTTAATGATGTACCAGTTTCGATTAAGGCAACCTGATCGCCTTGTACCACATAGGTTGCGCCAAAACCATCGGTTGTGAGCAAGCCATTATCGATCATCGCGATCTGATCGCTCAGTTGAGTTAGCGGAACTTGCATCGTTGCACTCCGTTTGCGCTACAAAATTAATTCACAACCATTTTACCTGATTCAGTCGCGAGCGTCATGGTGATATCGACAATAATCTATTGTTAGGATTTACCAGATACAATTTGACATGGTTCGGACGGTCAGGCTATAATAGATAAGCTACAGCGCGTCCATGGCGGCGTGCTATCAATTTTGTCTTATCTATACAGAAGCGCGAGCACGCGCTTTTGTTTCGTCTGACACCGGAGGATTCGCACAATGCCAAAACGAACTTGGCAACCAAAACGCATCAAGCGCCGCCGTGTTCACGGTTTCTTGGAGCGCATGCAAACTCGCACAGGCCGCGCCGTTTTGAAAGCACGTCGACAACGTGGCCGCTGGAAGTTAACCGTGAGCGACAAGCGCCGACCAGCAGGCCCAGGCGGTCATCGCTAAACAATGCAACGTTCACAGCGCCTTCGCTCGCCACGCGATTTTCGCCGTGTTCGCGAAGGCGGTCGTACATGGTCACATCCACTCTTGGTATTGAGCGTCGCACCAGCGCGGGCCAATCGCGTTCGTTGTGGGATTGTGGTTCGCAAAGCGCTGGGCACAGCCGTCGAACGCAATCGCTACAAACGGCGAGTGCGAGAAGCTACCCGTTTGATCTATGATCAAATTCGCCCAGGGTGGGATGTGATTTTTATTGTACGAGCGGGATTTCGCACAGCGGCCTGGGAGCAAATTCAGCAGGCCGTTTCGCGTTTACTGCAACAAGCACAGCTATGGCATGATCGTGAACAACCATCACAGGAAGATCGCCATGGGTAAGATATTATTGGCACTGATTCGCTTGTACCAGCGTTTTTCGCGATATACACCACCAAGTTGTATCTATACGCCAACCTGTTCCCACTATGGCTATCAAGCTATCGCGAAATATGGGGCATTCAAAGGTACATGGTTGACACTGAAACGGATCGCCCGTTGCCATCCATGGGCACAGGGTGGTGAAGACCCTGTTCCATAAGCTGGCACAGGGTTTTTTGCTATGACAACGTAGGAATATACAGCTATGAATTTTCTAGGTCCAATCTTTTTACCATTTCTCGAATGGCTGTTCCATCTGTTTGGCAACTTGGGGTGGGCAATTATCGCCTTTACGATTTTAGTTCGTTTAGGTATGTTGCCGCTCACGCTTAAGCAATTACGTTCACAACGCAAAATTATGGTTATTCAACCAAAATTGCGTGAGTTGCAACGGAAATATAGCAAAGATCGCGAAAAGCTAACCCAAGAAACCATGAAACTCTATCGTGAGCATGGAGCAAACCCGGTCGGTGGCTGTTTACCACTCTTGATCTCGTTGCCAATTCTGTTTGGGGTATGGCAAGCAATTCAGCTCTTTGGCACCCAAGTTCAAACAACTGCCGCACAAGTGCAGTTTTTGTGGTTGCCACGGCTGACCCCATTGGTCAACGAAGCAGGCCAAGCAATTGCTGGTAGCGCCAAAGATCCCTATTATATTTTGCCAATCTTGGCGGTTGGCTTTCAATTCATCACAACCTTGATGGCGATGCAACGCAACCCAGACCCACAGCAAGCCTCAATGAACAAAGTGATGATGTTTATGCCATTTATCTTTGGCTTTATCTACTTCCAGTTTCCCGCAGGCGCAACCTTGTATTCGGTGACTGGCTCGTTGATTCAAATGGTGCAACAATATTTCACCTCGGGCTTTGGCTTGCTTTCAAAATATTTGCCGTTTTTGCCCGAAAAAACCGGTTTTCTGCACCAACCCTTGCCAGAATCGGCTACAATCACGATTGAAGAACCAGAAAGCCCAAGTGATCAGCCCCAACGCCGCGATTTTTGGACTGCGCTTGGCAAACTAGAACCTGTTACTGATGTCAGCGCCGCTGGTGCTACCGCCGATAGTGGTAGCAGCGATATCGTAACTGAACAAGCAATTGAAGATGTTAAGGCGCAGCTTGGCAAGCCGAAAAAACGGCGCTAGTCTCGGCTTATAATTCGGAGGAACGTGTAGGACATGGCGTTGCAAAAAGTTGAAGTACGCGCAGCAAGCGTGGCCGAGGCCGTGGCTCAAGCCCTCGCCCAACTCGGCAAAGATGAAGATGAAGCTCTGATCGAGGTTTTAGCGCAAACCGCTGATTCAGCCCTTGTCCGCGTCAGCGTCGATGATGATGAGGATGAGTTGCTGGCTGAATATGGCGATGAAGACGATGAGGAACAACCCAAACGTCGTCGCCGCCGTGTAGCTAGCACCGATGAGCAAACCGTGGCGCTCGCCCGTGAGTTGCTCGAGGCGTTGCTCACCCGCATGAACATCGATGCCTTTGTAACGCCAGTTGTACAGAAGGCTAAAGGCTCCGATGAAGATGAAGATACGCTAACCTTGCACATCGAGGGTGTCGATGAAGAAACCACTGGCCTGATGATTGGCCGCCGTGGCGAAACCTTGCGCTCATTGCAATATCTGCTGAATGTCTTGATTCATCGCCAAACTGGGCGCTGGTCACAAGTGGTCATCGATATTGGCCAATATCGCCAACGTCGCCAAGATTCGCTTGAAGGCTTGGCCTTGCGCATGGCCGAACGGGTTCGCCAATCAGGCCGACCGATGCCCTTAGAGCCAATGAGTTCATTCGAACGCCGCATCATTCATATGGCGCTGCGCGAAGATCCGTCAGTCTATACCGAAAGTGCTGGCGAAGGTGAGCATCGAAAAATTGTTATTTATCCAAAACGTTAATCAATGGCGATTAGCGCTGGTGTTCAGCGGGTGTTGCTCTCAACATCCGCTGTCACGTATCTAAGGAGTCGATGATGATTCCCTTAACGAACTTGCCTGCCACTGTCAGCATCCGCGAAGTTGGCCCCCGCGATGGCTTGCAAAACGAGGATCGCATCCTCACCACCGAACAAAAAATCCTGTTAATCAATGCACTCAATAATTCTGGCTTGCGCCAAATCGAAGTTGGTTCGTTCGTCAACCCGCGCTATGTGCCCCAAATGGCCGATACCGCCGAGGTTTTCGCGCGCATCGAGCGCCGCCCCGATGTAATTTATAGTGCAATTGCGCCCAATTTACGTGGTGCGCAACGAGCAATCGAAGCCCGCGCTGATTCGGTTCAGGTCTTTTTGAGTGCGTCCGAAAGTCATAATCAAAGCAATGTGCGCATGAGCATCAACGAATCGCTGGCTGCTGCCGCCGATATTGCCCTAGCGCTCAAAGATGCCCAGATTGAATTTGAGGCTGTGCTTTCGGTAGTTTTTGGCTGTCCCTTCGAAAACGATGTGCCGATTGAGCGCGTTGTGACGATGACTGAGCGGCTATTGGCGCTCGGCGCAAGCCAAATTACGCTTGGCGATACCACGGGCATGGCTCACCCACGATTGGTACAGGCGGTCGTGCTAGCATTGCGTGAGCGCTTTCCGCATGCGCCCTTGCGTATGCACCCGCATAGCGCCCGTGGAGCTGGTTTGGCCAATGTGCTCGCCGCGCTCGAAGTAGGCATTGATCGGATTGATGCCAGCATTGGCGGAATTGGTGGTTGCCCATTCGCCCCAGGCGCGCCAGGCAATATTTGCACCGAAGATACCGTGCATATGCTGCACGAAATGGGCATAGATACGGGCTTAGATATCCCCAAATTGGTGTCGTGTGCCAAATTGATCGAAAGCTTGCTTGGCCATGAATTGCCAGGCCAAGTGATCAAAGGTGGCATTTGCGGCCATATTCCTGGTGGCAAGATGCGGCCATGGAATGCCGCCGAAGTGCTTGGCGAGCAAACCAGCCGCACGGTTTAAATTCAGAGGCGAGTGCATCACCCTAATCTCGCTCCCTTTCAAGGGTGGTTTTTAACGAATCATTGCCAGCAGCATGGATCGTGAGCACCACCCTTCCGTCCCGCCTCAAGGCAGGAAATGCAGGGAGCTTTAATCCGTTCATTCACTAAAATACATGGGGTGGCGATCAATCGTCCCACAATGAACTGGTCATCGCTCGGTTCATCGTCGAGGAAGCTTAAAACCACCCCTTGTAAGAACCCTTCTCCCACTGCGGCGGGAGAGGGGCTTTTGTTGATTTCTCGAATCATCACAGCAACAATCGCGCTGCTTAAAGTAATTGAATGAATTAACGGTTGCAGCAATAGCCCTTCAGCCAGCAGCTTACCCCATTGGCTACCCTCACTTGCGACACAAAAACCCTACGAATCATTATAGGAGCTTGCAAAAAGGCCTATCACAGGGCGGACTGATAGACCATATCCAGTCATACACTATCGGGGCTATGCTGCTTGCATTCAAACCGTTAATTCATAAGGGGTTGCCAGCATGTTTCAGTCACCAATCAAGCACGACAATCAAGCAGCCATTGGGCAAGCCCCGGAACTTTCAGTCATCATTCCCTCGTTCAATGAGCAAAAGCGAATCATCCCAACCATCGATTCAATCGTCAATTATTTGCATACACTAGGCCGTTCATGGGAAATAATTGTGAGTGATGATGGCTCAAGCGATCAAACCGTCAGTTTGATTGAAGCCCAGCGCTATCCCAACCTGACGATTATCAAAAGCTCCAGCAACCATGGCAAAGGCCATGCAGTTCGCGCAGGCATTATTGCCGCCAAGGGTAACTTTATCCTCTTTACCGATGCCGATAATGCTACGCCAATCACTGATCTAGCCAAATTATTACCTTTGCTCGAACAAGGCAGCTACGACATTGCCATTGGCTCGCGGGCCAAACTGCTGCTGCAAACCAAAGAACGCCGTTTTAGTCGCTGTGTGATGAGTGCTGGGCTGCGGGTGATTGTTGAACATGGCTTAAAACTGAATATTCACGATAGCCAATGTGGCTTCAAACTTTTTCATCGTGCAGTTGCCAAGCACTTGGCTCAAGTTCAAACCATCAATGGTTTTGCCTTCGATTTGGAACTATTGGTGATTGCCGATATCTTTGGCTATCAAACAATTGAGATTCCGGTCGATTGGGTCGATGTCGCTGGCTCGAAAGTCCATCCAATTCGTGATGCCTATCAATTCATCCGCGATATTATGGCAATTCAAATCAACCATTGGCGCGGGCGTTACCCAAATTCAATGCAAAAAAAAACAAACTCTAAATCGCAGCCCTCGAACCAATGGTTTGCCTAAAACGCATGCTGAATTTGGCAAATCGCTGGATCGCACAAAAAACCGCACTTGATCAAACAGATCAAGCGCGGTTTTTTGCTACAGTTAAATCGCTTATTTAACGGTTAGAGTACCCTTCATGCCGCTAGCATAGTGGCCGGGGTAGGCACAGATATAGCTATAGGTGCCAGGTTCGAGTTGGGCATCAACGCTTGCCGTTTCACCAGCATTGATCGTCTTAGTCCAAGCAATCGCTGTTTCAGCGCTTGGCGTGAAGTCTGGTGCATTAGCGACGGCGGCATCGACAGCTTTTTGCTCTTCGCCTGGTTTGACAATGACCAGGTTGTGCGGCAGCGTCCCTGCGTTATTGAAACTGACCGTGACTGAACCAGCGTTTGCGCTCAATTCGGTTTCAGCAAAGGTCATGTTGGCTTCAGTACCACTATTGACGGTAAGCCCAGCGCTGCCAGCAGGTGCAGCACCACCACCAGCAGCAACAACCTTGAAGGTACCCTTCATCCCAGCGGCATAGTGGCCGGGATAGGTACAAACATAGCTATAAGTGCCTGGTTCGGCAATTGTAAAGCTAATAGTTTCATTGCCGCCGCCATCAAGCGTTTTGGTGTGCGCCACGGCAGTAGCAGCCTCAAAATTGGTGGCGGTTGCGGCATCAGCCACGGTTTTATCTTCTTCACCGGGGTTGACCAACACCCAGTTGTGGGGCACAACACCCTTATTTGAGAAGGTCACTTTAATTTCACCGGTACCTGCGGTTAACTCGGTTTTGGCAAACGCCAAGGTGGCACCATCGGCACTATCAATGGCCAAATCGTTGCTGACTGAGCCAGCAACAACGACATCGGGAATACTTTTAAAAACTCCCACATTGTCGTCAGCAGTACCACCGCAAGCAACCAAAGTGCCTGCCAATAAAACGCCCGCTAGCGGACGTGTCCAGCGCCGAATAGGCATCGATTTCCTCCATAAAAGCATCTGTTTGTTAGCAATCGTATGCATGAATTATAGCATAAGGGCTTAGACTTGGTCTCAAGCAAGCTGCATTGTTTTCGATAGACCACAAGCTAACAAATTGCTCACCAAATGCTCACAAAGATACACTAAATGTTCCTTGACGCACTCACAGGCACTGTTATAATAGACTGCAAGAGGCTCCTGTAACGGAAAGGCCCGCCCACATGCGAATTGGATTCGACAATTGGGTAAACAATAGTACGACAGAGGCATCAGCCTGTGTCGTTTTTTGTACCAACGCTACGGCGTGGGAACGGCTCACGGCGTTTTTCGCTATATAAGGAGGATCGTCCAATGTACTCCGATATGATTAGCAAGATCGAAAAAGCCAAACGGTACGCCCAGGAACCTGAACGGATTGCAATTCAACAATTTAGCGCTACCTTCCGTGGTGGCAATAATCATGAAGTCCAGTTGTTGGCAAGTGGTGAATGGCATTGTGATTGTGAATTTTTCGCCCACTGGAATACATGCTCTCACGTAATGGCGTTGCAACGGATCTTAGAGCCAATGTTAAATGATGACGCTCGCCGCGCTGGCTCACCATTTACCTTCGATGAAATTGCCGAGGCTGTTGGCTAAATTTTTTGCTCCAGGGTTAAGTTTGCGCCACGTTACGAGTTGCTACTTGTCGACGTGGCGTCGCTGTTTAAGCGAGAAGGGTTTGGCGAGCATATCACCGCCGCCAACGGCTATGGTATAATCGCGACGCAAGGAGGTATTATGTCGGATCGTCCAACACCAGCCCGCACGCGCTTTGCGCCAAGTCCGACGGGCTATCTGCATATCGGTAGTTTACGTACCGTGTTATTTAGCTGGTTGTGGGCTCGCCACACCGGCGGTCAGTTTTTATTACGAATTGAAGATACTGATCGCAAGCGCTATGTTGAAGGCGCAGAAGAACAATTAACCAGTTCAATGCAAGCGATCGGCCTCATGTGGGATGAAGGTCCAATTGTTGGCGGTCCTCACGCACCCTATACCCAGTCCGAGCGCTTGGATATTTATCAAGCCCACGCTGCGATCTTGATCGAAAAAGGCGTGGCGTATCGTTCGTATGCCACCGCCGAAGAAATTGCGGCAATCAATGCCGAGCGGGTCGCCAACGGCGAGCCAAAGCTTTTGGTGTTTCGCAATTTGCCCGGCATCGACGATGCAGCCCGTGAAGCTGAAGGCGCTCCATTCAATGTGCGACTTAGCATGAAAACAACTGGTCAAACAGTTGTCCATGATCTGGTTCGCGGCCAAATTGTGTTTGATAATGCCAATTTGAACATGCCCGACCCAGTGCTCTTGAAAACCGATGGCTTCCCAACTTATGCGCTCGCTGCCATGGTCGATGATCACTTGATGGGGATCACCCATGTGTTACGGGCTGATGAATGGCTGCCAACCTGGCCAATCCATGATCAAATCTACGAGGCCTTTGGCTGGGAGCAACCGGTTTGGGTGCATGTGCCACAAGTTTTGGGCAACGATGGCAAGAAGCTTTCCAAACGCCATGGCGATACCTCGGTGACCGAGTATATTGAACTGGGCTTTTTGCCCGAAGCAATCGTCAACTATTTGGCCTTGATCGGCTGGTCATACGATGATAAAACTGAGTTTATGACCCTTGAAGAGTTGATTGAGCGCTTTGACCTCAATCGGATTCGGCCATCAGGCGGGGTGTTTGATCGCGATAAGCTCTTGCATTTCAATGGGGTTTATTTGCGCAATTTGGCTGCTGCTGATTTGGCCCAACGTATTGCGCCCTATCTCAGCAAGGCTGGCTTGATTGGCGCAGAACCAACTGAAGCCGAATTGGCGAAGGTTGCCGAATACTTGCCGTTAGTGCAAGAACGGATTAAGCTACTCAGCGAAGCACCTGAATTGCTTGATTTCTTCTTTGTCGACCCACAAGGCTACGACCCAGCCTCGCTCGTGCCAAAGAAGGGTGATCCAGCTCAAACTGTCGAGGTGCTTGGTCAAGTCAAGGCCAGCTTAGAGGCTGTCGAAACTTGGGATAGCCCAAGCTTGGACAAACTCTTGCATGATTTCGTTAATCAACTTGGGCTAAAAATCCCCCAAGTGTTTATGCCTATTCGCGTTGCGCTCACTGGGCGAACTAGCTCGCCAGGCCTGTTTGAAACCATGGCGGTGTTAGGGAAAGCTGTGACGCTCGCCCGAATCAGCACTGCTGCTGCGGCGCTTTCCTCTGCCTCTGTATAGTTCGATTAGTCAGGAGGATGTTCAATGACGCTTGACGAAGCCAAAACCGAATTGACCAACTTGGTCTTGGGAGCTTCACCCGATGCTGTGTTACGCTATAAAAAACGTGGTAGCGATGAGTTAGCAATTCGGGTTTACGCCCCCGCCGACCACGAGGATGCTATTCGTGAAGCAACTCGCGAACGTTCAATCGCCTTGTTAACCGAACACGATTTGGATGTTCAGATTTTGATTTACGATATTTCAACCTCGTTGCCAACCGAAGAAGGCGCTGAGTAACAGCCACCGAATTCAAGCAGCCTCTAGCAGCAATGCTAGGGGCTGCTTTCAATTAAAGGGTTTTAAGCTCATGGATACCTATCAACCAAGTAGTGATGAACGTCAAGCCATGCGGGCATTTTTGCAACGAGCCGAGGTGCGTATTTCAACCATGCATCGAATTGCTGGTGTGTTTTTAAATGGCGCTGGCTTATTAATTTTGTTGCCGGTGTTTTTTCGCGATGCAATCAGCGATATCAATAAAATTGTGCTAACCCAGATCGCGCAACTCTTCACGCTGTGGCAGAATGGCCAATTTTCATGGTCGGCAGTGGCCGATTTGGGCCTCTATACGCTGTTGTTTATTCCGTTTATTGCCACTTTGGGCATCCCGCTATATGCCTTCTTGCTTTTGCTTAAAGATATTGTTTATTTTTATTTTGCCAACCAAAGCCCGGGCTTTACCCATAAATTATTTAACCCACGGTTTATTCTTTCGGGCTTAGCCTTCGCTACCGACGAAGCACCAGCAGTCAAACGCGCCGTGATTCAGCACCAATATAATTCCGATTTGCTTGAGTTTATCTTGCCCTTCGAGCGCCACGAGGCTGCGTTTTATGATCATGTTTATCAGCAAAGCGAAGGCTTGATCGTGCCGCCCAGCCGTGATGCGGCGCAGTTGGCCAGCCAAGGGGTGAACCAAAGCCAAGTCAGTCAGCAGGCGATCGATCGCTTTAACACGGCCTTGGGCTTATCGGGCTTTTTGGATCGCACGTTGATTGAAGAGGTGGCGCGAACTGAAATTTCGGTAGTGCGCTATGCGCTGTGTCTGCGCCGCTTGGTATTGCGCTATATCAAAGCCTTGTTGATGTTTGTCTGGACAACCTTGCTCTCGTTTATTTTGGTTTCGTTTCTTGAACACTTGCAACCGCTGGCGATTTTGGCGGTCGGCTACGTGGTTTGGTCGGCACTCACGCCCTTGGTTGTACGCATGCCCACCAACTGGATCTGGCAAGCATTACGCGAGGATGTGAATCTCAAAGGCGTAGCGCGTGATGAAGAGATTACCCGTTTCGAGCGGTATGTCGTGCGCGTTTGTCGCTTAACGCTTGCGATTGCAATTTTAACCTTGATCAGCGAAATCGTGCGGCTTGTGGTGCATGTTTAATCACGATAGTGCCAGCATCCAGCCAAGCCTAGCGAGCCGTGCTGGATGCTCGCTAGGTTAGATTGAGGCTTTGGGCTGAGCCAAACGGCCTAGCAACAAGCCAAATTCAAATAACAGATACATGGGAACCGCCAAAAAAGCCAGGTTGGCAGGGTCGCCAGTTGGGGTCAGAATTGCCGCTGCAACCACGGTAATCAACACCACATAACGGCGATAGCGCCCGAGTTTGCGTGGGTTGAGAATGCCAATTTTGGTCAGAGTAAACATGATCATCGGCAATTCAAAGACAATCCCGTTGATCAGCAGCAGGCGGGTCAACATCGAGAGAAAATCATCAAGCCGGGGCTTATTTTCGATCAAATTACCAGAATTTTCGATGCCAAAATTGATTAAGACTTAATTGCTGCCGGAGCTGTGACAAACCAACCAAAGGCTAAGCCACCGACAAAACAGAAAATAACCAAGGGCAAGCCTATGAAAATCCATTTTCGTTCGTTGCGCGTTAGGCCAGGCGCTAAAAAGGCCAACAGCTGATAGATGATAATTGGCATTGCGGCGGCGATCCCAAGCGTGAGCGCCGTACTGAGGTAGGTCGTAAAGGTTTCGGCAACTTGGGTGGTTTGCACCCCTTGTTCGCCAGCAAAACTCAAAATGATATAGCGAATAAAGCTGGTGCTATTGACAATATAAAAGCCACCAAACATGCCAATTAAGACCGCAATCGAAACCTTAGTTAGGCGTGAGCGCAACTCGCGCAAGTGGTCGAGCAAGGTCATGGTGCCATCAACAACGGGCGTAGCTTTAGCCATTGGGTTGCTCCTCGGTGGCTGACGCACGTAGCGCCTGATCAAGCGGCTGATCGAGCAAATCGTCATCAAGCATCATACGGGCTTGTTTGGCAATCTCTGGGCGGGCAAGCGGTGGCTTGGGAGTTGGATCAATCACATTAGCTGCGGCAGTTGTTTTAGGGTCTAAGCCAAGGTCGACAATCATCGCCCGATCATCATCGGAGAGAATCGAGCGCCCAAGCTCTTGAATTTGGCGACGCGGGTCAAGCTCGCGAATTTGGCGAGCCATCTTTTCGACCGATTCATAATCATCGCCCAACTCATTGCGCGCCTGATTGCGGAGATCGCTAATCATTTTGCGCCCTTTGCTGATCCACTGGCCAAGTTGAAACAACATTTCAGGCAAGCGTTCAGGGCCGACCACCACGAGGGCAATCACCACGATGAGCACCAATTCAAACGGGCCAATTCCAAAAATTGTCATAAGCGTTTGACCACTGGCTACAGGCTTTGGCTGCGATTTAAGAGCGCATGAACCTCAAGCCCAACAAATAACAAATGGACAATGCCGCAAGGAATTAAACCTTGGTTGGCATTGTCCACTGTTCGCATACAAGTTACTCTTGGATGTGTGCTTTGATAAATTCTTCAGCATCGCCGACGGTGCGCAATTTTTCAGCTTCTTCGTCGGTAATTTCTACGCCGAATTCTTCTTCGAGCGACATGACCAACTCGACCAAATCGAGTGAGTCGGCGTTGAGGTCATCCAAGAAAGTTGCGCTTGGCACAATTTTTTCTTCTTCTACGCCCAATTGTTCAGCAACCAATTTCTTCAAGCGTTCGTTTAAGTCTGACATTGTTGGAATCTCCGTATAGATAAGGATAAGTCCGAGGCCATCAAAGGGATTACCGAGCTATTCCTCGGATTCAGGTTTATTGACCACGGTACTGAGCACGCCATTGACAAACCGGCCCGAATTATCGCTGCCGAAGTGTTTTGCGAGCTCGACCGCTTCATTAATCACGGCTTTAACCGGAGCTTTATCCGCCGCCGCATCGTAGAGAATTTCAAACAAGGCGATGCGCAGCACCGCAATATCCACCCCTGGCATTTGGTGGACTGGCCAAGATGGGGCAATTTTGGCAATTAAATCATCAATCTCTTGACGATTGCTCCATGCGCCATTGACAATACGGGCCAAAAAATCACGACCTTCTGCGCTGAACATTTCATCATCGCTGATGCGTGCAACAACTGAATCAAGGTCGTGGGTGGTTTGATCAAGTTCAAAGAGTGCCTGAAGTGCCGCAGCACGCACTCGGTGGCGAAGGCTACCCACGGTTCTGCTCGACATCCTGAATATAGACATTAACCGCACGGACGGGCATGCCGACCATTTCGTTTAACGCTTCGGTGACCGCCGATTGAACGCGAGCACCAAGATCAAGCAAGTTGATCTCGGGTTTGGCGATCAGGTAGCAATCGGCACTGACGCTATCATCGACAACACGGATTGCCACACCATCAGCATTAGCAGTTCCGCTCCCCAACATGCTGCCCACGCGTTGTTGGCCGGGCACGCTGCCCAAACGCGCAACGCCAGCAACCTCTTGTGCCGTTAGCGAGACAATCGCTGAAAGCACATCGGGAGCAATTGTCACAGTTCCAAATGGTTGATTCACAGTTTTCTCCAAGACTACCCTACGCTGTCGCTTCTTTGGCAGTCTGTTGATTTAAAATATCAGCTAAGGTGTGCGTGGCAACTTCACCGCTCACAAAAGCTGGTTCGTTCATCATGCGCAGTTGAAATGGCAAGGTGGTGGTAATGCCATTGATCACACACTCGCTTAATGCGCGTCGCATCCGTTCGATTGCTTCAAGCCTGGTTTCCCCCCATACGATCACTTTGGCTAACATCGAGTCGTAGTTGGTGGGGGTGCGATAGCCTGAATAGAGATGCGAATCGACCCGCACGCCTGGGCCACCTGGTGGTAAGTAGAGATCGACAGTACCGCCAGCAGGCATAAAATCACGGTCAGCATCTTCGGCATTAATCCGACATTCAATCGCATGCCCGCGTATTTTAATGTCATCTTGAGCGAGCGTCAAGCGTTCGCCAGAAGCAATTCGAATTTGCCACTTAACCAAATCCAAGCCAGTCAGCCATTCGGTGACTGGGTGCTCAACCTGCAAACGGGTATTCATTTCCATAAAATAGAAATTACCCTCGTGATCGAGCAAAAATTCCATGGTGCCAGCGTTGTAGTAGCCAATCTCGCGCACGCCATGCAAGGCTGCTTCGCCCATTTTCTGGCGTAATTCAGGAGTTAAGGCTGGCGATGGGCCTTCTTCAACCACTTTTTGGTGGCGACGTTGCAACGAGCAATCACGCTCGCCAAGGTGAATTGCATGGCCATATTGATCAGCCAAAATCTGAATTTCAACGTGACGCACCACTGGCAAGTATTTTTCCATATACAAATCGCCACGGCCAAAGGCACCTTCAGCCTCAGCGCGGGCGGTGTTGAAGGCGCGGGCCAATTCATCGGGCTGATTGACCACGCGCATGCCGCGCCCGCCACCACCAGCCACAGCCTTCAATAGCACGGGGTAGCCAATGCTATCGGCGAGACCTTGGGCTTCTTCAACGCTGGCCAAGGGGTTTTCGGTGCCAGGAATCAAAGGCAGGCCAGCTAGTTTCATGGCTTGTTTGGCCAGCGCTTTATCACCCATGCGCTGAATCGAATCTGCCGAAGGGCCAATAAAGGTCAGACCACATTCCCGGCAGCTTTCAGCAAAATAGGGGTTTTCCGAAAGAAATCCATAGCCTGGGTGAATCCCATCGCAATCGCTAATCAATGCGGCGCTAATCAAGGCTGGCGCATTCAGGTACGATTTGGCTGGTGGTGGCGGGCCAATACAAATCGCCTCATCGGCCATGCGTACCGCCAGCGAATCGCGGTCGGCCTCGGAATAGGCCGCTACCGCTTTGATGCCCAGCTCATGGCAGGCGCGAATAATTCGCACGGCAATTTCACCACGATTGGCAATTAATATTTTGCGTAACATGTTGGTTCCTCAGCTAATGCCTTCGAGCAAGCGTTCCAACGCTGCTGCCTAATACATGGTCATGCCGCCATCAACCGCCAAAGTTTGGCCAGTGATGTAGCCAGCAGCATCGGAAGCCAAGAAGACCACCGCGTTGGCAATTTCAGCCGGTTGGCCCATGCGCGCCAAGGGAATTCGCTCCAAGGCTTTGTTGATCAATGCTTCGGACATGGCGTTGCGGGTCATATCGGTTTCAATGAAGCCTGGGCAAATCGCGTTAGCGGTAATGCCCCGTGAAGCCATTTCTTGGGCCACCGACTTGCTAAAGCCGATTAAGCCTGCTTTGGCGGCGGCGTAATTGGCTTGGCCAGCATTGCCCGTCAGGCCAATCACTGAGCTAATCGTGATCACGCGGCCCCATTTATTTTTCATCATCGGGCGCAACACAGCCTTGGTCAGCAACATCACCCCGCGCAAGTTGGTTTGCAACACATCATCAACTTCGCTCTCTTTCATGCGCAACAACAAGTTATCACGGGTAATGCCAGCATTGTTGACCAGAATGTCCACGCGGCCAAAGGCTTCGGTTGTGGCTTTGAGCAAGCCTTCGTGGCTCGCAGCATCGGCCACATCGGCTTGCACAGCAAGCGCTTTGCCACCCTTGGCCGTAATCGCCGCAACCACTTCAGCCGCTGCTGCTTCGCTACCGCGATAATTAACCACCACAGCAGCACCACTCGCAGCCAAGGCCTCGGCAATTGAACGCCCGATCCCGCGTGAAGCTCCAGTAACAATTGCGACACGACCAGTTAAATCTAGTTGCATGCTTGCTCCTTCAAAACTAAACCATGCGCCAACCGCCATCGACTGGCAGCACTTGGCCGGTAATATAGCCCGCCTCAGGATTGGCCAGCATAAAAATCGCTGGGGTAATTTCGGCAGGCGCACCTAAACGTTTGAGCGGCACAATATTGGTGGCCCATGGGATGTAACTTGGGTCAAAACTCGACATATGTGGACGTGAGATCAGGCCAGGGGCAACGCTATTCACCGTAATGCCCCATGGCGCAACCTCGCGAGCCAGCGATTTAGAAAAGCCGATGATTCCGCCAAGCGCGGCGGCATAATTGGCTTGGGTCAGGCCGCCAGCCAAGGGCTGATAGCCAGTAATCGTAATAATTCGCCCATAACGGGCTTTTTGCATTGGCCGCAAGACGGCGCGGGTAATCCGCGTCACACCACGCAGCATCGTCTCCAACACATCATTCCATTGATCTAGCGTCATCTCAGCAACTGGAGCATTGTTGACCGCTGAATGAGCTGTAATCAGCATATCCAGCCGCTCCCAACGCCGTACAGCAACCTCAACGAGGCTGTTCATAGCTTCGGGATCGCGCACATCGGCCTTGATCGCAATTAAACGTTGATCATCGGCAATCGTGGCGCACATCTCTTCGGCCAACTCATCGCGCTGGCGATAGCAAAAAACTACCCGTGCACCACGTTGAATTAGCCCTGAGACCACTTCGCGCCCAATCGCCCCAGTGCCACCTGTGACAATCGCCACTTGATCGTTAATACTCATTCTGCACCCCTATGGCATGACCCAGCCGCCGTCAATCGTCAGCACATGGCCAATAATATACGATGCAGCAGGCGATGCCAGAAAAGCCACCGCTGGCGCAACTTCTTCGACTTTGCCAAAGCGTTTGAGCGGAATCACATCAAGCGCCCATGTCCGCAGCCATTGCGGAATATGGTCGATAAAGTCGGTGTCGATATAGCCAGGTGCTACCACATTCACCACAATTCCATCGGAGGTGACTTCGCGGGCCACCGCCTTGGAAAAGCCAACCAAGCCCATCTTGGCCGCAGCGTAGTTGGTTTGGCCAACATTGCCCGCTAAGCCCGCCAATGAAGCAATGCTGACGATTCGCCCATAACTATTGGCCCGCATCGCTGGCAGCACCGCCTGCGTGCATAAAAATGCCGATGTCAGATCAGCCTTGATCACATCGTCCCATTCATCGTCTTTCAAACGCTGAAAAAGGTTATCGCGGGTAATGCCAGCATTATTGATCAGAATCTGAATTGTGCCCCATTCAGTCAAGGTTTGGGTCACCATGGCCTCAACCGCATTTGGATCGGTTACATCGGCTTGAATTGCGATCGCCGTACCGCCAGCAGCTTGAATTTCAGCCACCACTGCTTCGGCTTTGGCAGCACTTGATTGATAATTGACAACGACTTTTAACGCCCCAACTGGCTAGCTCCAAAGCAATTGCCCGGCCTATGCCGCGCGATGCTCCGGTGACAATCGCCACATGGTCTTTCATTCCCCGCATAGCAGATGCCTCACCCATGTACATTACTGGGCGTTATTGTACTCGCCAATCTTAGCAATGTCATCAAAGGTCGCAATATTCACTCGTTGCAGGCTGGGATCGATCCGTTTGACCAAGCCCGTGAGCACGCTGCCAGCGCCAATTTCGATCACGGTTTGCACACCCAAGGCTGCAAGCTGTTCGATTGTGGCAATCCAGCGTACTGGCGCAGTAATTTGGGCTACCAACTCGGCCCGAATATCGGCAGCACTAATGATTGCTTGGGCGCTACTGTTGGCAATCACTGGCACTTGGGCAGCATCAATCGCTGCCGCTGCAATTGCCGGCGCTAGACCAGCTGCAGTTGCCCCCATCAATGGCGAGTGAAAGGCGGCGCTCACATTCAACGACATGATTTTCTTGGCTCCAGCAGCTTTGGCTTGCTCGCTGGCCGCCGCTACCGCCGCACTGGTTCCACTAATCACCAATTGGCCATGGGCATTTTGGTTGGCCACGACACATGGGCCAAACTCGCTCACATTGGCGCAAACCGCTTCTAGTGGCGCGAGATCAAGCCCAATCACGGCGGCCATCGCCCCATCGCTGGCTTGGGCCATCAACTCACCACGTTGGCGTACCAAACGCAGCGCTGTGGCAAAATCGAGCGCTTTGGCTGCAACCAAGGCGCTATATTCACCTAGCGAGTGGCCAGCAACCACACTAGGCTTCAGCTCCACGCCAGCCTCAGCAATTGCTGCCAACAAGGCTACGCTGACGGTTAGCAAGGCTGGTTGGGTATTTTCAGTTGCGGTTAAATCGGCCTCAGGCCCATCAAAACACAACGCTGCCAGATCAAAACCCAGCACTGCATTGGCTTCAGCAAAAATGGCTCGGGCCGCAGGCGATTGTTCATAGACTTCACGGCCCATGCCCACTTTCTGCGAGCCTTGGCCAGGAAAAAGCAATCCGATTGTCATTGAGTTGTCTTTCTATTATTGAGAGGGGTCAGGGATTAGGGGTCAGTTTTTAGTCACGAATTGCACGAATTTCACAAATTATTTCGTTGCATTCCCATGGACTGACCCCTAGCCCCTGAATCCTGATCCCTAGTCGCTACTTCCCACCCCAAATCAACACGCCCGAAGCCCATGTCAGGCCGCCACCAAATGCGGTCAGCAAGATTGTATCGCCAGGTTGCATGCGGCCAGCATCGGCGGCTTCAGCGATTGCCACAGGCAAGGTTGCAGCCGAGGTATTGCCATATTCTTGAATATTTAACAAACACCTGCTCCATTGGCACATTCAAGCGCTTGGCGACTGCCTCGATAATCCGTAAATTAGCTTGATGCGGCACGACCAATTGCACATCGGCTGTCGTTTTGCCAACTTGCTCCAGCACATGCAACGAGCTATCGACCATGGCGCGAACGGCGTACTTAAACACTTCCGAACCATTCATCTGAATATATTGTTCAGACTGATCAAGCCGCTCGTGGGTTGCAGGATAGAGCGTTGCGCCAGCCTTGATCCACAATAATTCGGCAGTATCGGGAATTGCGCCCAATTTGTAGGCTTGCAGGCCGTGCTCTTGCTCGGTTGCTTCGAGAATGACTGCGCCAGCAGCATCGCCGAAAATCACGCAGGTATTACGATCTTGCCAATTCAAAAATGGCGAGATCGTTTCTGCTCCGCAGAGTAATACTTTACGCACACCACCGCCACGAATCATGGCGGTAACCGCACTGAGGGCATATAAAAAGCCACAGCATGCAGCATTCATATCCATCACGCCAGCGTTGATTGCGCCCAGTTTAGTTTGCACCAAGGCGGCGGTTGATGGCAAGAGCAGGTCGGGCGAGGTGGTAGCCACCACAATCAAATCAAGCTCTGCGGGCTGCACGCCAGCTTTATCGAGCGCAATTCGGGCGGCGCGAGCGGCCATATCCGAGGTTGCTTGACCTTCGGCCACAATATGGCGGCGCTGAATTCCGGTGCGTGATTGAATCCATTCAGCGTCAGTATCAACAATTTGTTCAAGCTCTTGGTTGGTAAGCACACGATCGGGAGCATAGCGCCCCCAGCCAGTAATAGCTGCATTCATTGCAAAACACTCCCGTGGTGAAGCCGTTTCATGCCGCACTGCACAATAACGCGCCTAAAATGCGAAAGGGACGAGAACCATGTTCTCGACCCTTTCGCTGCTTTGCTGCCAAACATGGCTTATGCTTCAGCATTGTCCTTCTTGAGGTATTGGCGACCCTTGTAGGTACCGCAATTCAAGCAAACGCGATGTGGACGGCGATAGCCGCCACAGTTTGGACATGCCGACAATGAAGGTGCGGTCAAAGCAAGGTGTTGGCGGCGGTGCCCGCGTTGTTCGCGGGTAATTTTACGTCGTGGCAATGCGCCCATGAGAAACTAGGCTCCTTTCAGCAATTGTTTGAGCGCGGCTAAGCGCTCATCGATCACTTGATCGTCCAAATTATCGGCTTCTGGGTTATCGTTGAGGTTTTGGCCATCAAACGACAAACCACGACAATCGGGGCGACAAATCGGCGCGATTGGTAAGTTGATGAGCGTGTATTCACGGGCAGCATCGCCAAGATCAAGCAAATGGTTGCCGTTAATTTTGAACACATCAGGCTCTTCTGGTTCTGGCAACGGTGCGCCCGTCGTTGCATGAACCGTCGCAAAATATTCCTCAGCGAAATCGAACTCAACAGGTTGACTGAAATCGCTTAAGCATCGCACACATTCTAACGTGACGTTGCCGCTCATCGCAGCATCAGCAATGACCCCACTTTTGGTGCGGGTCATTTTGACATCGCCTTCGGTGATACTCAGGCGGCTACCATCACCCAAATCAAGTTGTTCGTTTTCATATGTATACTGGCGGGTCGCCCCAACATATTCTTGCAATAGTTGGGATACATTGAATTGGAGTTCGGATGACATACAGTGACCTCCTGCTGGAATTCAACCCGCAAGCGACGTGACATTATAGGCGCGAGAACGCGCTCTGTCAAACTACGCCCAGTTCATCGAGGCCATTTTGAATAATCGTCAGCGATTTGCCGATATGTTCTTCAAGGTTGAGCAACACTTGGCGCGCATATTCGTCAGCATCAGAGCGCACTTTGGCCGCCTCTGATTCGGCTTCGGCGATTATTCGGGTGCGTTCGCGCTGGGCAATTTCAAGCATGCCCTGTTCCGAAAGCGTTAACGCAATTTTCTTTTTGGTTGCCTCGATCAGTTGGTCGCGTTCGCGCACAATCTGCCGTGCTTGGCGTAATTCATTGGGAACCGCAACCCGCATCCGGTCGATAATGTCGAAGACTTGTTTTTCGTCAATCATTAATCGGCTGGTTAAGGGCACACGGCCACCACTCGCTAAAACCTCTTCCAACTGGTTAATCAGGCGCTCAAACTCGGCCTCAGCATATTCTGGGGGGCGCTGGTGTTGCCCGACTGGCTCCACGCTGGTTGCTTCCTGATGGTGACTGGGCTGTTCTCCCCATTGGGCTTGTTCGCTCATGTGCGTGACTCCTCATGCTGTTGATAGGCTTGCTTGAGCGCAAGGGCAATATGAGCTGGCACAAATGAGCTAACATCGCCACCATAGGCAGCGATTTCGCGCACTGCGCTTGAGCTAAGCAACGTAAAGCGTTGATCTGCCATCAAACAGACCGTATCAAGCGTTGGAGCCAAATGATGATTGATATGCGCCATTTGAAATTCGTGCTCAAAATCGGTTGCGGCGCGTAAGCCTCGCACCAACACCGTTGCCTTAATTTCGAGGGCATACTCGACAACTAAACTCGAAAAAGCATCTACCCGCACATTTGGCAGGTGCGCTACCGATTCGCGAATCATGGCAATCCGTTGCTCGGTGGTAAATAGCAACTTTTTATACGGACGATGAGCTACCGCTAAGACCAACTGATCAAACAAGCGTGATGCGCGCGCAGCAACATCAAGATGTCCGTTGGTAATTGGGTCGAAGCTTGCAGGGTAGACAGCAATAGTCACAGGTGATTACTCCGATTGCGGCGGTAACGCTGGGCTCAATTCATAAATTGAGAAACAGGAATCGCCGATACGCCGATGCTTTAGCAAACTCAGTGGCCCAAGTTGGGGCGGCATCACCAGCTTTGGCCAATGGCCTAAAACTAAAACGCCATTTGGATCTAAAATGCCGCGTTCAGCAACCCGCACCACAAGGTCGGGAATGCCTTCCATAGCATATGGCGGATCGAGCAGGATTATAGCATATTTTGTTTTTTCGTCGATGATTTGCAGAAATTTATCAACTGAAACATTCCAAACTTTGGCTCGCTCAGCCAATTTAGTCGTTTTTAGGTTGTCTTTGGTCACAGCGGCAACATGGCTGCGGGTCTCAACAAAATCGGCCCACTCTGCCCCGCGCGATAAGCACTCGATGCCCAACGAGCCTGTGCCAGCAAATAAATCGAGGGCGCGGCCTTCAAATGCCCCGAAGCCCTCTAAAATACCAAATAACGATTCTTTGACCCGATCAAGCATCGGGCGAGTGCCAATATCTGGTGGGCCTTTTAATTGTCGCCCCTTGGCACTGCCAGTAATCACCCGCATTGTCGTAACCCCGTTATAAAAGGATGAATTATGAAGGATGAAAATCAATTACAAGCGATCAAGGATACTACTCTTAAGCATAAATTAATGACAATCCATCAATCGCTTACAAATATTAATCCATTCTTTTCATAACTTATCCTTCATAATTCATCCTTCTAAAAGACTTCTGCGCCATATTCGGCTAGCTCATCGGCGATCGATTCGATATCGTGAATGGTGCGCATTTTTTTGATATGGCCAATATATTTTAGCCGATTAGCATCGTGAGCCATCACTGCGCGCTCAACATACTGGGTCAAGTAGAGTTTTAATGCCGCTAATTGGGTTTCATCGAGGCGCTCGCCGTTCATATAGGCATCGACGGCAGCTTCTAAACCCCAGTTTTTTCTTCCATCCAAAAGCGTGGTGGCACTGCCACTTTAAACGGATAGGGATACTCGCGGTTGGGGACAAATACTAAATTGCCAATTTGTTCGGCATCATCAGGCCATTGCTCAGTCATTTTCGATCGATCCTTCATTAAGTTTAGTTCTGAATATCGTTCAAGCTCGCCAAAGGTACAATTGGGTCGATTTGCTGCACGCTATGACTTTCAGCCGCATCGATTGCCCGCATAATCAAGCGCCAATCAGCCAACGCCGTTGCCAAACTTGCCACAATTGGCTCATCGTCAACAATCGCCGCATAAAAATTACGAAACTCACTTTCGTAACCCCGCAGATCCTGCGCTTGGTAGTGCTCTATTGTACCATCAGCCCGATATAATGTCGTCTGATCGCCACGAATGCTAATACTACCGTTAGTGCCATGGACAACCGTCCAATCAAAACACGGGTTTTGGGTTTGCACCGCGCCCGAAAAACAGAGCGAGCCAAGCACGCCCGACGCAAAACGCAAATTCAGCACCATGGTATCTGGGCCACGCAACACTGGATGCACATCCTTAATGAAGGCATGGGCGCTTTCAATTGGCCCGCCAAGCTCACGCAACAAGGCCGCTTGATGCACACCAGCATCGGCCAAGACTGCGCCACGATATTGATGATCGTGCCGCCATGGGGTTGCGCCAAAGCCTTGGTTTGAATCGCTCCAAAAAGTAGCGCGCACATCAATCACGACGACAGCGCCAATTTCGCCAGCATCCATCCAAGCTCGGGCTTGTTTGAGATCATCGCGATAATGAAAATTTTCGGCAATCAAAATTTTGACTGGGGCATGACGGCACGCGGCGACCAAAGCCTCGGCCTGCGGCAAATTGGCGGCCAATGGCTTTTCGCAAATCACATGTTTGCCTGCCGCTACCGCCGCTTGAATCGCCTCGGCGTTGCGCTGAATTGGCAGCGAAATTAACACCGCATCGATCTGTGAATCGGCAAAGAAATCCACCCACGAATCAGTAATCGTTGGGTGGATATCCAGCAAGCCTGCCAACGCCTCAGCATTTGCGCGGTTATGATCGCAAATGCTAACAATTTGAAAGAAATTTGGTAATGCTTTGAGTGCTGGGAGATGTAAATGTTTGACCGCCAAACCCGCTCCAAGCACTCCTAACCTGATTGTTTTCATTAATGGCGCGCCTCGCGCTGGAAGCGGCGACGTTGCATTAAGGTTGGGCGACGACGAATTTTAAAGGGCGAAGGTGGGGTTAATGGATCGTCAGCCTCAAGCCGAGCACGACGCTTGGGCCGTTCAAAGCGATAATAATCGAAGCCAACCAAGCCAACTCCTATCACGGCGGCAACCGCGATAATCACCGAACCAAACAGGCCTTCAGCGTTGCGGGTATACACCAAGCCGCTCACAAAGGCACTTGCTAGCGTGAGCCAGCCCAAGGCACCTTGCCAGCGCTTGCGAAAAACAAACAACACAAGAACAGCAAACACCGCTAGAAAGCCGAAAACGAACCAATCAACACGAGTCATAGCGTGCTCCTCTAAGTCAAAGCATGGCTGGTAATACTGTAGCACACAATGGGCCATGCCTACCGAACCAATCGCGATCGATTATGGTTAATCATGAGCTAAAATTGCATGTTTGACAAGCAGCCTTCAGATCTATTATTCTATACCTTGTATAACAAAGTATCCTTTATCGCAAGGTAGCCTATGTTTGAACGTGAACTTCTTAAAGGTAGCCTCGGTTTGATGCTGATGGCACTCATTGAGCAAGGCCCAATGTATGGCTACCTAATCGCAAAGGAAATTCGCTCCCTCACCGACGATGTGATTGATCTCAAAGAGGGGTCGTTATATCCAGCGCTTCACCGGTTGGAAAAGGAAGGGATGATTGAAGGCTATTGGCAACGTCGTGAAGATGGCGTTGACCGACGCTACTATCGGATAACGGCGGCTGGTCAAGCCGTCCTAGACGAACGTCGCGCCCAATGGAGTCGATTTAGTGCCGCAGTTTCAAAGGTGGTCTCCGATGCACCGTCCCAATGATAGCTATTTTGCTGAACTTGAACATGAATTAGCAGCGCTCAGTCTCGCCGAACGTGAAGCCATTTTACGTGAGCTTCGCTCGCACTACGACGATGCAACTGCCGATCCGAATGCCGATGATCAGACATTACGCTTAGGTTTGCCATTCCAGGCCGATCAGATTGGACGTAAGCTCAAGCGAATTCATCGCTCGGCTAAACGCGAGGCCGCCAAACATCGCACGATGATGATCATCGCAACCGTGATTGCCAGCATCGCAATTGTGCTCTCGTTTATTTTTCCATGGCTCGATGGCCATCTGGTGGCCTTCATCCTTGGTGGAACAGCGGTGGTCTGCTCGATTCTCTCAGTCGTAGGGATTTGGCTACCCAAACAAAAAATCGGCCAATGGCTTTTTTGGAGTGGTAGCACTGGTCTGACCTTGATCGGCCTACCATCAGTCATCAGTTTCAGTAGCTTCTATTTGATTTTCGGCCCTTTGTTGTTGTGGACAGGAACCCGACTACAACGGACGTCCTAAGCCGCTAACATGGCTGCCCCGTCGCGGCGGGGTTTCTTTAGTGTGCCTAAAACAAGGAGTAGATCTGTGTTACACGAACAACAAGCCCCTGTCAGCCCCTTAGTCATCGGCGGCCCATGGACCCGCGAAGCCCGCGAACGGGCGATCGCTGAAGAAGTCAAATTGGCCTATATCGAATATTTCCGCAAAGCTGTCAAAACTCGCAATTGGTTGCCATGGGATGATTTGCCCTTGCGCGAGATGGAACAATATGGCCATCTGCTCAGCGAAGATACCGTGACGCTGGTCGAAAGTTTCCTCGGAGTCGAAGATTACGTTGGCGATTATGTCGAGGATACGATCAATATTGTTCATGGCAAGCGTGAACGGCGCAATATTCAATTGCAATGGGGCGCTGAAGAATCCAAGCATGCCGAAGCATGGGAATTGGTGTTGTTGCACTCAGGCCGCCGCACCAAAGAGCAATTAGAAACCTATCGCGATCAAGTGGCCGAGCATCGCTGGACGATGTATGAAAATCACCCTGGTTTTGATACGCCCTTAGGTGTCGCCGCCTATGCTATGGTCCAAGAACGCGCCACCTATTTTAATTATGAAGAATTGCGCAAACGGATTCGGACTGAATATGGCTTGCCCGAACAAAGCACAGAAGAAGAACGTAAACGTGGCAAGCAAATTGGTGCAGCTGCCGCCTTCAAAATCGTTGGGGTTGATGAAATTGCCCACCACGGCATGTTTTTGCGGGTGATCGATATTTACAAGCGCTATTTGCCCTATGAAACGCTGGATATGGTGTTTCGGGTGCTGAATGGCTTCAACATGCCAGCGCTGCATATTTTGCCCAATGCCGAGGAAATGAAAGCCGCCTTGGAACGCACCAAGCTGTATACGCCACTCAAACATGGTCGTTTTGTCGCCAACCCCGTGCTCGATGCTATGGGCTTCAACAATAAACGCGCCCTCGAACGCGCAGTGCAGCAAGCCAAGCTCTTGCCAACCGGCCTTGGGCCTGAGCACGTCGCAATTGGCCGCGATGGCGAATTTGTGATTTCAATGCAGCCCGATGCTGAAATCGAAGCTGCCTAGAAATTCGTTTAAACACAAGAGCGCAGGCAGTTCTAAATTGCCTGCGCTTATTTTTTAGCCAACGCTCATCGAACAACAGAAATGAAGAAGAACGTCAGGAATTGGAGATTGATGATTGTTGGGTGTTGGTATACGCCGCCAAATCTTGTTCTTCGATCATTGGCATAAAGCGCGTCATCTCGACCATCTTGAAGATTTTTTGATGGTGAGGGCTGACGTGTAAACAAAAGACCTTATAGCCATTCTTGCGCGCAGCCACCACAAATTTCAGCAGCACCGAAATGCCAGCCGAGTTGATAAACGCCACATCAGCAAAATCTAAAACCGTGATTGGTTTCATTTGAGTACAGGCATGCTCGATCGTTGCTGCCGAGACCGCATCGACGCTGTTGGTCAGAATATGCAACAGCACGACATCATCCCACTCTTCTCGTCGAATTACCGATTGTACATCGCTCATAATAGATCTCCTAGGTTGGTCAACGCGGCCAACTCTGCCATGATCATAGTTGAGCAGACGCTTTTTGGCAACCAAGCTGTATGAATTTTTGATGACAGCTTAGTGATGTGCGAGGGGTCAGTGGTCAGGCATCAGGGACTAGCTTTAACGCAGCGGCGCAGAGTAATGATGGATCTTGGCTTTGGGCTATTGGCTATGGGAGATTCCTTGGAAATACCAACAATTGTTCCGCTAGCCAAATACCAATAGCCTAGAGCCCTAGCCTTCGTGGATCAACTCTAGCTCTTGAATCCTGACCCCTCACCATTACTTCGCTTTAAAAATCCGGAGGCGCAAACTTGTGCCGGTGCCTGAGCTTTGGACTTCGTATTGATCAACCAACTCGCTGATCAGATACGAGCCAAAACCGCGCAGCATACCCGATTCAAGATTATCTTCCTCGACGACGCGCCGCTCAGCATTGAAATGCTCGATGCCCCTGCCATGATCAATAATTTCAACTTCTAATTGATCGGCGTGCAATGAAAAAATAACTTCGACCGAGCCAACCACGCCACCGCCGCCATGCTCGATGGCGTTGGTCACAGCTTCGCTCACCGCCAGTTTGAGGTCTTCAACCCGTTCACGGGGAAACCCCATTGTGCTACCGAGTTCGGCGGCACTGGCGCGGACAACCCGCTCAAAAACGAGGTCAGATGGAATGTTGAGGTGAATCCGATTCATCGTGAACCTCCACGGGCCATTGCGCGGCCCTTTTGTGGTAATTGTTCCTGTTGGTTGATCAGATGTTCATAGCGGCGTAGATAGGCCTTACCCAAGGAACTGTTGCCAACTTGGAGATAACATGCTCCCAAATAGTAAAGTGCTTGGGTATGGCGTGGGTTGCGGCGCAGCACTTTTTCAAATAACGGAATCGCTTGGGCTGGTTCTAACATTTCTTTATAGCAGGTACCAAGCATAAAGGTGGTTTCAATATCATCGGGCCAGTGCATTAACACATGGCTAAATTCACGCGAAGCCAAATCGTAGCGGCGGCGGCGGGTATACATATAGCCCAAATCGTAGCGCAATGAATGCGCATGCGGCGCTAACTCCACAGCTTTGCGCCACGCAGCCAAGGCCCAGCTTTCATGGCCCAGCACCGTATACATAAAACCGAGCAAATAGTAGGCATTGGGATCTTTGGGCAAGAGCTGCACTGCGCGTTCAAAAGCTCGCATGGCGGCATGATGTTTTTCTGAAATCATACAGCAGCTTGCCCATTTGCAAGAACACTTGGCCATCGTTGGGGCGCAATTTGGCGGTGCTATACAAATGGGTATAGGCTTCGCGATGCTTGCCTTGAAAACGTAAAATCGCGCTGATCCGCAGCCGTGCATCAACATAGTAGCGGTCTTGGGGCGGAATCCGGCCATATTCTTGAAAAGCCAGTTCCCAGCGCCGCGCCCGCGCCAACAAATTACCAAGCAAATAGCGGGCCCGATGCTCAGTTGGTCGCCATTTGAGCAAGGCATCATAAATCCGCTTGGCATCTTCGTCGTAGCCTTGGGATTTAAGATCGTCGCTCAAACGATAGTACCAATTGGCGACCTCTTGCTCAGATTTGCTGACCAGCACTTCATCGGGGCCAACGCTGGGCGAGATAAAAGTTGGTTCAACCCGCAGCGCCTCAGCAAAACAGCGTTGAGCCAATTCGTGAGCGCCATGTGCTTGGTGCATCAACCCCATGTAATACAATGGTTCGCCGGCATAGGGCCGCAATTCGCGGGCTGAAGTAAAGTGAATATAGGCACGGCCAGCATCATCGAGCATCTG
The DNA here is from genome assembly GCA_963767035.1 of uncultured Chloroflexia bacterium. Classification (GTDB taxonomy): domain Bacteria; phylum Chloroflexota; class Chloroflexia; order Chloroflexales; family Herpetosiphonaceae; genus Herpetosiphon. Next base: position 2,214,129 of record CAVYBW010000001.1, read on the forward strand.
ATAGGCGCGACCAAGCGCAAAATGGGCCTCGTACAAGCCATTGTTATGCTCAAGCGCTTCCTTGAACGCGCCAATCGCCCGATCAATTTGGCGCATCGCTCCAAAGGCCACGCCCAAGTTATAGTGAGCTTCGGCCAATTGCGGATCGGTTTGTACCGATTCCAAATATTCGCGCTGGGCAGTTGGCCAATCATCTTGAAAGGCACAGGCATTGCCAATATACAAATAAATAATCGCTCGCTCGCGATCGTAAATTTGCGATTTCTCATCGCCCTCAACATAGGCCGCGATCAAGGCGGTTTTGAAATGCTCGATCGCATCAGGATAATTAGCGGCCAAATAGGCTTTGATCCCGCGCCCAAACGCAGCACCCAAGCGCGTCCCAGCCATAAAACGCTCGCTCCCAGCAAAGGTATCGAGGTCCAGCGGCATTACATTTAGCGTGTCAACATTGGTAGTCATAACAGTTCCCTTAGGACGATCCTTTGGTGGATTGGAGCAAGCGATATTCTTCGATCACTGGGCGCAATTGCGCTTGGAGTTCGCGGGCAATCCCACGGCCAAATTGGCTAGCAACCATCTCATTGAGCGGGCGCAATAATTCCAGGCATTGGTCGGGGGTGCGAGTGGTGCCAACAAGCTCCAAGCTTTGCCACCACTCATCGGCAGTAATTGGCCCAACCACATCGCCGACAATGCTATGCATTTCATCAAGCAAATTGGCCAAGCGCCGCCGCACAAGCACCATCGTCACATCATCGTGTTTAAGTTGGCCTTTGGTCCAAGCACGAACTTCGCTAAGCACTCGCGCCATCAAGGCTCGCGGCTTGAGATGGCCAACGGTTTGTAAGAGGCTTTGAAAGCGTGGATAGCCATATAACACTTGATGCTCATTGGTTGCTTCGACAACTCCATCAGTGTACAACATCACCGAATCGCCATAATTCAGTTGTAAGATGGATTCAGTATAGCAATCAATTTCCATCACGCCGAGTGGCACACCTGACGTTTCGATTTCAACTACTTGATTATTGATCACAATCAGATAATTGTGACCAGCATTTGCCAACTGCATCATCCCGGTTTGCGGGTTGATTAATGCATAGAGCATCGTAACCATGCCATGCGGCATCTCTTCGATCAAAATATTATTGACTGCTGCCAAGGTTTGGCCCGGCGATTGACCACGGCGCACTTCGGCCCGAAAGACCGTTCGGGCTACCGCCATGCGCAAGGCCGCCGGCAAGCCCTTGCCGCTCACATCGCCAATCATAATCCCTTGAGTGCCATTGACGGCCAGAAAATCGTAAAGGTCGCCACCAAGCTCACGCGCTGGCAATGAGACCGCGCTCAATTCCCAGCCAGGTAGGCGCGGCACAGTTTCGAGCATCAAGCCTTGTTGCAAATCGCGGGCCAATTGCAAATCTTGTTCCAACTCAGCTTGGCGCGGGTCGGGCGCTGGCACTTCGGGCGGCGCTGGCAACGGTGACTCAAGTGGAATCGTCACCCGACCTTGGGCGCGATGACTGAGCAGTGAACTATACATTGCTGGTTGTACTTTTTGCATAATTTTAGAATGTTCCTTGGCTGGCTTCTAATGCGCCAATCCAGCGTTCACAGGCAGAACGCAACCACCCAACTGCGATTCCATCGATCACTGCGCTGCTTGAATGCTGCGCCAATTTGCGCAAGGCATGTTGATAATAGCGCAAGGCTGCGGTTGACCGTCCTTGATGGCGATAGCTTTCGGCTAAGTGAAAGGCAATCGTCGGCGAGTCGGGCACTAAATAACTGGCACGCTCTAGATAATTAATTGCTTTATCCCACGCGCCTTGGTTGAGTTCAATCATGCCCAGCACCACATATGCAGCATCTTGCAGGACATCAAGCTCTAAGGCCCGGCGAGCTTCGGCAGCCGCTTGCTCATGTTGACCAAGATCGGCGTGCAATTGGGCGGCCAAGGCTAAAATTGCTGGCTGGCGCTGATTGGGCGCAATCGTTGCCAACAAACTCAAGCCACGTCGCTGTTGACCCTGACTACGTAACTTCCGCGCTTCATCCAACAAACTGGGCACATCGGGCAGTTTGGGCGGATTGACCGTCGCCAATGGCCGGGTGATTGGCCGTGGCCGTGGCGCTGGCTGCTCAACTGGCTTGCTGAGCGGCGTAGTAATTGGCCGTTCGCTCAAGTTGGCTCGTAGTTTGGGCTGACCATCGCCTTTACGATAGATAAAGGCTCCAGCCACCTCGACCGTTTCAAAGCGATCAAAAATGCCCCACAGCGATTCAGAAAAGCCCAAGAGCAAATAACCACCAACCGCCATCGCTGCGTAGATCCGTTCGATCAGCTGGCGACATGTTTCAAGCTGAAAATAGATCGTGACATTTTGGCAAAACACCAGATCAAGCTGATAGGCCCAATGGGGCAAGACATCGAGCAAATTGTGCTGCTCGAATTGTACCAAGGATCGCACAGCTTCGCTGACACGTAGCGACCCATTGGGCTGCGGCTCAAACCACTGTTTGTAGTCGGCTTGAACATTGGTCAACGAACGCCCACGATATTCGGCGGCAATCGCTCGCTCAAGCGGCACATGGCTTAAATCGGTAGCCCAAATCGAAATCGGGCGGCTCGGCGGATTGCCCCATTGCTGCAATGCCACCATGGCCATGCTATATGGTTCCTCGCCGGTCGAACAGCCAGCGCTCCAGCAACGCAGCGGACGCAACGGCGAACGCAAACGCTGCAATTCAGGCAAAATATGCTCACGCAAGGCCCGAAAATGGGCTGGGTTGCGAAAAAACTGCGTTTCATGATTGGCCAAGCGTTCAGCCAACCATTGCAATTCGCTGCCATTGGTTGGGTCTTGAATTCGTAGCGTATAGGCAGCGGCGCTAATTTGCAACTGGCGAAAGCGTTCCTGAACAAGCATCCGCCCTTGGCGCATGCGACTATCATCAAGATACAACCCCGCTCGGCGAGCAAGATAATCGCGGATGATCGTCCATTGTTCAGTGCTTAGCTCGCTCATCGCCGGGTAGTTTCGCTGAGCAGCGTCACCAAACGCGGCGCAATCTGATCGGCGGCTAAAAATTCCATCGCAGCCCCAGCCTCCTCTGCTGCTCGCGGCATGCCCCAAATTGCGCTGGTAGCCCGATCTTGGGCGATGGTGCGTGCACCAGCCCGACGCAAGGCCAACAAACCTTGGGCACCATCACGGCCCATGCCAGTCAACAGCACGCCAATCGTTTGTTTAGGCAGCACCTTGGCGGCAGATTGCATGGTCACATCGACCGATGGATACAATAACGTATCTGGCTCCGATTCAAGATGCACCGTCCAATTGCCGTCAATGCGCAAATGATGGGTATCTGGCGCAACATAAACATGGCCATTTTGCAAACGCATGCGATGTTGAGCCAACTCCACGGTCAACGGCGAATGATTGTCCAACCAGTCTACCATTGTACCAACAAATCCCTCGGCGATGTGCTGCACAATGATAATGCTTGCGGGGATACCCGCAGGCAGACTATGCAGCAATTTGTATAACACTCGTGGGCCACCAGTTGAAGCCCCAACTACAATCAACCAGCGTTGGCTTGGCGGGCTAACCGAGGCCAGCAGCAAGGGAATATTGGTTTCGGTGGTCGGCGATTTGCGTCGTCGCCCGCGCAGGTGGGTAACCACCCGCACCCGTGAAAGCACCTTAACCCGCTCGAGCAGCCGCAGCCGATTGCGCTCGCCTTGGGCTAAGGTCAAGTCATTGGGTTTTTCCCAAACTTCCAAGGCTCCGGCGTTGAGCATTTGAAAGGTTAAGTTCCGATCATGGCGAGTTAGCGATGAAGTGATGACCAAAATTGGTGTAGGATGATAGGCCATAATTTCTTCGGTGGCCTGCAATCCATCCATCACCGGCATGCGCACATCCATCGTGATAATATCTGGTTGCAATGCTGCCACCAATTGCACCGCCTCACGGCCATCACGTGCCTCGCCAACCACCTGAATCGCTGGATCACTGGCTAAAATAGTGCTGATGACTCGGCGCGAAACCGCCGAATCATCGACAACTAAGACTCGAATTGGTGCAAGCGGCCCTGTCATCATTACATACCCAACAGCAGTTTGACCCGATTGGGCAAATCGAGCAAGTCAAGATCCTTGTTGAGATAATCATCTACACCCGCCTCGAAGCCGGCCCGTTTATCATCCATCGAGGTTAACATGATGATTGGCAATTCTTCAAACAGTGGATTGGCGCGCAGCTGACGGCAAACCTCGTAGCCATCAATTCCAGGCATTTGCACATCCAACACAACTAAATCAGGCGTGAGATCGCCGATTTTTTGCAGTGCTTCCTCGCCGCTATAGGCCAAATCGACGGCATAGCCATACATTTCCAGCCGCATTTTGACAATATCGGTAACTAGTTTGCTATCGTCAACAACTAAAATTCGTTCACTCATTGAAAAACTCCTCGCAGGGGAACATACACATTGATCAAGGCGGCGCTATTTTAGCGGCCAAGTAATTGATGAATCGTTTCGAGCAAGTTGCTTTGATCAAACTGGCTTTTGACGATATAGGCTTGCGCGCCAGCCAATAAGCCTTCGCGGCGGTCACTATCACGGGCTAGGCTTGTGATAATGATAATTGGCAATTGGCGCAAGCGTTCATGGCCACGCACGCGGCGGGTTAGCTCAAAGCCAGTTAGCAACGGCATTTCAACATCGCTTACCAGCAGATCGTAGGAATTGAGATTGAGCTTGTCAAGCGCATCTTGACCATTAATCGCTGTTTCTACGATGTAGCCCGCCGATTGTAGCATTGAGCGTAGTAGTTCGCGGGTGGTAAATGAATCTTCAGCAACCAGTAATTTGGCTGGCTGACGTTTGCTGGGCGCCGGCAAGCTAACTGGCTTGCCCCATTCACGGGCGCGGGCAGCAATCGCCAAGGGGTTGAGCACCAGCACCAAGCGGCCATCGGGCAGGGCAATCGCCCCGGTGCATAAACGCTGTTCGCTCAATAAAGCGCCCAACGATTTCACCACGACCTCGCGTTCATCGACCAATTTATCAACCAGCAAGGCCAAGGGACGATTGGCAGGCCCTAAAACCACCAAATTGGAAATATCCGATGGTTGGGGCAACGGGCCGCGTTGCTCAAGCAACGGCGCAAGCGCCACAATGCTCACGCTGCGCTCATCGACCCGCACACTTGGTCGACCTTCTACCATTTGAATTTGCGCGCCTGATACGCGCCGCCCGCCCAAACAAGCGGTCGAAGGCAAGGCATAGGTGGTTCCAGCCACATCAAACAATAGCACGCGGGTTGTCAGCAAAGTAATCGGCAGAATCAACGTAAAGGTGGTGCCTTGACCAAGCACCGAATCCACATCAACCCGTCCGCCAACTTCGGTCACGGCGGCACGCACCACGTCCATGCCCACGCCACGGCCAGAAACATCGGTGATGATTGCGCTGGTGGAAAAACCAGGCTGCCAGATCAACTCCAAGGCTTCTTCATCGCGCAAACGGGCTGCGGCCTCAGCATCGATAATCCCACGTTTAATCGCTGTCGATCGAATGATTGCAGGATCAATCCCACGGCCATCGTCACTAATGGCTAGCTCAATTGTGCCACCCAATGAGCGCGCTTGCAGCCGCAAGGTCGCTTCGACAGGCTTTTTGGCCTTAACGCGCTCATCGGGGGTTTCAACCCCATGATCAAGCGCATTGCGCACCAAGTGCAACAACGGATCAGCCATCAATTCGATTACTTTGCGGTCGGCCTCGGTGGTTTCGCCATCGGTGATTAAATTAACTTCTTTGCCCAGCGACCTAGCTAATTCACGGACTGCGCGCGGAATCGGTGCAAACAAACCAGCAACTGGCTGCAAACGGGTTGCCATCACCTCAGCTTCAAGTTCATCGACCAAGGCTTCGCTGGCAGCGCTATGGCTGCTCCAACGCTCGCTTAGCAAACGCAACTGATTACGCGTCGCTTGAGCCAAATTTTGCAGTTGGCTGGCTAATTCGCTGGCCTCACGCCGTTGCTGAAAGGTCACCCGTTGGCCCGTCAAGCGCTCGCTCAATTGTTGGCTTAGGCGCTCACTTTTGGTCAGCAATTTATCTAAAGCTTCAAGATCGGCGACATGCTCAAGGTGCAATTGGCGAGTTACCACCAACTCACCAGCAGTATTCAACAAGCGATCTAAGCGCGAAATTGGCACGCGCACCGTCGAACGCGTGGTGTTAATCAGCTTTGGGGCTTCGCTCGCAGGCTTGGCTTTGGTTTTTGCGGCTGGCGGCGTTGCGACAACTGGCGCTGGCTGAGATTGTTCAACCTCAACGGGAATCGACTCTGGCTCAGGTGCTGCTTCGAGCACTGGCTCGACAATTGGTACAGGTTTGGCGACTGGCAGCGTAGTTGGTACGCTTTCGCCAGCCGCCAAGGCATTCAGTTGCTCCACCAAGATATCCACTTGCGGATCAGTTGGTGGTGGCTCGTTGACCTGAGCGTTCAAGACCAGCAACACATCAGCGCTGGCCAACAGCACATCATTAATGCTTGAATTCATGGCCAGCATGCCACTGCGCAAGGCCGAAAGCAAGCTCTCCATACTATGTGCCAAACGCCCCATATCGATTTGGCCCAGCATACGGGCTGAGCCTTTGATCGTATGTGCCGCCCGAAAAATCGTATCAATCGCTTCGCGATCGCCTGGGTTTGACTCTAAGGCCAACAAGCCGCTAGTCAAGGCCCGCACATTCTCTTCAGTTTCTTCGCGAAACTGGCCAAAAAATGCTGATAAATCAAAACCGCCCATGCGATAGCTCCTCGCTTAGCGTGTATTGGCATCGATGTTGACCAACGAATGCAAACGATTTGCAATCGCGGTGAGTTTGGATGCAGCATCGGCAGTTTGGCGCGAACCAGCCGCCGTTTGACGTGAGACTTCGGCAATTTCACGCATGGTTTCAACAACTTGCTCCGAGGCAGTTTGTTGCTGAGCGGTCGCTAGGCTAATTTCTTGCGCCAATTGAGCGGTGTGTTCGCCCAAAACCACAATCGAATCCATCTCTTGGCCGGCCCGATGCGCCAAACTGACCCCTTGTTCAACTTCTTTGACGCTATCTTCGGTGGCCAGCACCGAGGCATTGGTGGCAGCCTGAATTTCGGCAATCACATCTTTGACTTCACGTGAAGCGGCCAAAGTACGGTTAGCCAAACTCTTGACTTCGGCTGCGACCACCGCAAAACGGCGGCCATGTTCGCCAGCGCCAGCTGCTTCAATCGCAGCATTCAAGGCCAACAGGTGGGTTTCATCAGAAACATCATCAATCAAGGCAATGATTTCGCTGATATGATGCGAACGTTCGCCCAAGCTCAACACTCGCGAAGAAACCTCTTGAACCCGTTGCTTGATCCGTTCCATGCCTTGAATCGCTTCATCAACCGATTGCTGGCCCATTGCCAACGAGGTCAAGGTTTGTTGGGCGGCAATGCTCACTTGGTCTGAGGCGCTGGCAATTTGGCGGGCAGTAAAGCCCAATTCTTCGATTGTTGATGAAACTTCTGCCACCGCCGAAGCTTGTTCGGTTGCGCCCGAAGCCTGTTGCTGCGAGGCCGCCGATAATTCGGTGGCAGCAAACGACAGATCGGTGCCCAGTTCAATTTGCTGAATATTTTTCTCGATCAGTTGCTCGTTGGCCCGCATCAAATCGGCAGTCCATTGCTCGCTCTTGAGTGAATATTCGGCCAGGGCTTTGCTAAAAATCGTGGTTAGCACAATCGTCGTAGCCAAACCGACAAAAAATAGCACTGCGCCAACGCCATAGACTCCCGCATCACCAGCGGTTAAGGTTCCCTCCGGAACCCTGAACAAGCCAAGGTTGTCTTTGAGTAGCAACAACATGCCATAGGCAAAGGTGATCGAAACACCATAGGCCACAATTTCGCGCCAAGTTGCAACCAAGCCGACAATGAACAACATTACCAGCAGCAACGAAATAATCAGGCTTTGATCGATGCCGCCATAACGCACGGCACATGCCAAAGCCGAGAGCGAAATCGTGCCAATTAACACATAGGTTGCAACTTGGTCTTGGCCTTGGCGAATCATGCGCAGGCTCAGCAAGGCAATCAACCAAACCGTACCCATCGAAACAAACAATACTCCAAGCGCATTCCACAATTGGGGATTATTGCGCTCGTAGATCCATGCCACGAGTACCACTAGAAATGGCACAACCAAGGCAGCCAAGGCGACAATCCGCATAATCACGCGGCGGCGATCAGTCAAATTCGTAAAATCGAGCGAGAAAAGCGAACCTAAATTCGCCATGAGCAGACTCCTTGGCACTGGTCTAGCGCTTGGCGTGTACCAGCACAAACAGTTCGAGATCAAGCATGAGGCATGGGCGTTCGTCGAGCATAATAATGCCCAAAATGCTGGGGTCGAGCAAGCTATCGGAAACTAAACTTGGCAGCGGTTGTAGTGTCAGCGCGGCACTAATCGGGTCGCCCAATTGATCAACTACCACGGCCAAGGTTGCTTGCCCACCCACAAATAAGGCTAATCGATTGGCTTGTTGGCCAATTGGCTGCTGCAACCACTGATTCAAATCAATCACATCGATTGGGTTGCCATGCTGAATCACACGGCGCAATGGGTTGCCATTATTGGCAACGTAATCCACACCGACCAAGGCAGTTTGACGAATTAAAATGGTTTGATCGCCAACACTGACCGGGTACAAATCGCTGACAACTGCAGGGCTAACCATTGTTGATTGACCCAAGCAGCGCCGCCAGATCCAGCCATGTGGCAAAACCAAACGGCGTTGGCAACAAGCCACGGCTGGCAACCGTCCCACGGTGGGGCGTTGGCTCAGCCAAACTCAAATCAAGCAGCAACATATCCAGCACTTGATCAACCGCAATTGCACAATCAATCTGTTCGTGGACAAGCAAAAAGCGGCTTCGGCGGGTTGGATTAATCGGCTTCATGCCCAAAATCACCCGCATATCAACCGCCGTCAGCAAGACCCCGCGCTGATTGATAATGCCCATAATTGCCGCCGCCGTGCCTGGAATGCGCGTTGGAGTGCGCCAACGCTCGATGCCCCGAGCTTGCTCAACCGGCAAGGCAAAGCGTTCTTGATCGAGGATAAAAACCACAAATTGCGCCAATTGATCCTCAACTTGGCTCACAGCAGGCTCCCTCATAATTCAATGCTGACAGCTTTGGCCAATCGCCGAGCAACCAAGCACCAAATCACCATACATGGCGCATTCTAAAGCAGCAAATCGTAGCTTAGCATAGTCGCAAGGTAGCCTCCCTGTCAAGCGTACTAAACCAGCTAATTTGCAGGAGGAAATATGAAGTATGAGGGATGAAATCAAAAGGCAGAAATCAAAAATCAACATTGAGCTGAGGATAAAAAGCTAATTAACGCAGAGGCCCAGCCATATCAGGCGATTGGCTAGTGACTGTTTGTAGTGAAGAAGAATCATCCAAATCTTGGTTAATCTGTGGCTAAAAATAAGCCTTTGTGGATCAAGGATTAACGTGGAGGAGCAAAGTATCAAAACCCTATAGCAATATTTTCTTTATTTCACTACAGAACGCTTCGTCCCTCATCCCTCATATTTCATCCTTTACAAGGCTTGTAATTGGGTAATTAGATGATGGCCAGTAATCGGCTTGGCAAGGCTCAGGCAACCAGTGGTTCGCGGTTGGGGCAAATCGGTCAGCAGAATATAGTTCTGATGATCATGGTAATTGATCGGATTGCTGTGTTCGATCGAGATCGCTTCATCGAGGATCACAAATTGGGGTTGATATTGCTCGTTTAATTGGGCCGCAAGCGTGCAGCTATCGGCTTCGTAGACTGTGTAGCCTGCTCGACGAAGGTGATATAGCATCAAAGTTCGGGTAATCTGATCGGGATCAACGAGCAAAACAGTCTTTGGCATACAAAACATCCTTATAGTGATGGATTATTTGGGCAACCATCACCATCACTATAAGAACGCAAGTTTACGAGTGAGATTACAAGCCCCGCCGCGGTTGGACATCAAACACGTAGCCAACGCCGCGCACGGTTTTTAAATAAATTGGCTTTGATGGATTGTCCTCAAGTTTGGTGCGCAACGAGCGAATTCGTACCCACAGCGAGGATTGATCGCCCTCTTCGCCCAAGCCCCAAGCCTTGCGCAACAAGGTTGTGGTTGCCACGGCGACGGTTGGAGTTTGCAGCAGCAAATACAACACCCGCAGTTCAATTGGCTCTAGTGGAATTGCCTCGCCTTTGCGCATGAGAATATGCTGGCCGAAATTGACCGATAGATCCTCGTCAATCACAATTAACTCGCCTGGATGCAAGCCACCTTCATACGATTTGGTCAGCAGTTTGTTGACCCGCGCCCGCAGTTCGGGGTAACGATAGGGCTTGGTCATATAATCATCGGCATGTTGCTCAAGCCCGCGCACAGTTGTGGCTTCATCAGAAATCGAGGTGAGCATGATGATTGGAATTTCAACATAGCGTCGCAAGCGATCAGATAATTCAAACCCCGTCATGCCAGGCATCATCAAATCGAGAATCGCTAAATCGGGCCATGAACTTTCGACCATCGTCAGCGCCGATTGGCCCGACTCTGCCGCCATAACTTCAAAGCCATCGCTTAGCAAATTGCTCACCAAGGTGCGGCGAATAATAGTGTCATCATCAACCACAAGAATACGCCATCGTGCTGGCATTGAGTCCTACTCCTTCCAAGGTAGCTGCATGGTGACCGTCGTCCCCTTGCCTACTTGGCTATCAACGCTAATTGTGCCGCCATGAGCACCAACTGCTAAATTACAGAAGGTCAGGCCCAGCCCTGTGCCGCGCGATTGGGCCGCAGTTCGTCCTTGATAAAATTTATCGAAAATATGTGGAATATCTTCGGCGGAAATTCCCTGCCCAGTATCGCTAACCCTGAGCGTAATGGTTTTCGCTGCTTGGTCAATGCTGCCAATAACACGAATTGTACCGCCAGGTCTAGTCCATTTGATACCATTGCTGACTAAATTGGCCAATACCCGCACGATTTTATGCTCATCGAGCACAACCAGCGGCGCAGCAGGCAGATCAAGCTCAAAGGTCAATTGCTGCTCAACCGTAATCGGCAACACTTGCTCGCTCAAAAGTTCGCCAATCCGCTCAAGATTGGTGGTTTCTTGGCTAAGCACCAAACGGCCCGCTTCGGCTTTATACACATCAAGCAAATCGTCGATCAGGCGTTGCTGGGCGGCTCCCGCGCGAAAGCCAAGCTCGACAAACAATTTGCCATCGGCATCAAGTTGGGTTGTCATCAAGGCATCGAAGCAGCCAACCATACCGGCTAACGGCGCGCGTAAATCGTGGGTCAACATCTGAATAAAACCATCGCGGCTGTCTTCAGCCTCACGTAAGCGAGTGTAGACCGCAGCGTTGGTCAAGGCAACACTCAATTGATCAGTCAAGGCTTTAATTAAGGTTTCTAGCTCAGTTTTGAAGAAGTTGCGCTGTGGATGGACCAAAATAAACACGCCAATGATCGTATTTTGAGCATAATTATGCAGTGGCAAGGCTAAGGCAGAGCCAATTTCCTCACTATCATCATAAAAATGTTTCCAGCGTGGATCATTTTGGGCATCTTCGACGATTTGAACTTCGCCAGTGCGCAAGGCATGCGAGGCTAAGCCTTCACGCAAGACCGCTTCAATTGCTTGTTCGGCTTCGGCTGGCGGCAAATGCGGGCGAAACAGAATTCGCCGCCACACTCGATTTTGATCATCAAGCAGCAAGACGCTGCCGCGACTAGCTCCCAAAAGTTCGTTGATCGCATTCAAGGCTTCGGGCAGGACTTGATCAATATCCAATGAACGATGCAAGGTTTGCGAGACCCGATACAGAAAGCGCAGGCGTTCTTGTTCGCGGTGCAAAGCGCGGCGGGTATGTTTCAACCGCAACAGCACCCGCATGCGTGCCAACAACTCATCGCGATTGACTGGCTTGGTGACGTAATCATCAGCGCCTAGATCCAAACCTGTGACGGTATCGGCGGTGGTTTGCTTGGCCGAAACGAAAATAATTGGAATAAACGGCAGATGGTTGCGCTCACGGATGGCTTGCAGGGTTTGATAGCCATCCATCTCCGGCATCATTACGTCAAGCAAAATCAAATCGGGAACTTGTTGTTCGAGCATACTCAAGGCTTCGAAGCCGCTACGAGCACAGGCGGTTGCATAGCCAGCGCGTTCCAACATACGCTGTAACACCATCACATTGGTGGTTTGATCATCAACAATCAAAATCAGTTCGGGTGTTGCTTGCATTCCTGTGCTCCATATCTCTGCAAATTACGAAGCTGAAGCTAGCTCAGACAGCTCCATCCAGCGTTCGTAGTGTTGTTCTAAGCTTTGGCTAACCTGCTCAAGCTCACTGCTTAATCGATTATAGGCCTGATAATCGCTACCAGCGTTATTCAGTGCTTGGTTGATTTCGGTTTGGCGGGCCTCTAATTTGGCAATTGTTTGCTCAAGTTCGCTCAATTCACGTTGCTGTTTGAAGCTGATTTTACGCGGTTTTTCTTCGCGTGGGCGTTCTTGAGTTGACGGTTTGGTTACAGCCTTGGCTGCGGCTTGCTCGCGTTCGTTGGCCTCACGATAGGCGCTGTAATCGCCAGGGAAGTGGCGCACCTTGCCATCACCTTCAAACACCAGCAAATGATCAACCGTATTATCCAGAAATGCCCGATCGTGCGAAACGATAATCACAGCCCCATTGAATTGCTCAATGTATTCTTCCAAAATCGCAATCGTCTGCACATCGAGATCGTTGCTTGGTTCGTCAAGCAGCAATACATTCGGGTTGCGCATCAGGGTTCGCAGTAAATAGAGCCGCCGGCGTTCGCCCCCCGATAAACTATGGATATAATCCCAGTGTTGGTTATTGGGGAATAGAAAACGCTCAAGCATTTGGCTGGCCGTGCGTAAACCATCGCCAGTTTGCACCAACTCAGCGCCATCGCTGACATACTCGATTAAGCGTTGATTGGGGTTGAGATCGCTGCTGCTTTGATCGTAATAGGCAACGTGGATGGTTTCGCCAACCACCAATTCGCCGCTATCGGGCTGCAAACGGCCTGCAATCAAATTCAGCAAGGTCGATTTGCCAACGCCGTTGGGGCCGATAATCCCCAAACGATCATCGCGGCTTAGAGCATATTCAAAATTGTGCAATAAAGTTTTGCCAGCAATTTGCTTGTTCACGCCATGCATTTCGATCAGCTTTTTGCCCAGCCGCCGCCCAGTCGATTCAAGCTCCAGCGTACCACGCTCTTGGCGACGTTCTTGGTTGATCAAGTTATTGGCGCGATCGACGCGAGCTTGCTGTTTGGTGGTACGCGCTTGCGCCCCTTGACGCAACCAAGCCAATTCGCGGCGCACCTCATTGCGATGATCAAGCTCGGCCTTGGCACGTTGGCGTTCGCGCTCAATTCGCTCAATCACAAAGCGCTCGTAATTGCCAGGGTAGGAGTGCAATTCACGATCTTCAAGCTCAACAATCGCCGTGACCACACGATCCAAAAAGTAGCGATCGTGGGTAATCAGCAATAAAGCGCCTTGCAACGTGGCCAAATAGCCTTCGAGCCAAGCGACCGTGGTTGGGTCGATATGGTTGGTCGGTTCGTCGAGAATCAGCAAATCGGGCTTTTCGATCAACACCCGCGCCATTGCCACGCGCTTGCGTTGGCCGCCAGAGAGCGTGCCAAGTTGGGCATCAAGCGTAGTAATGCCAAGTCGCGAAAGCACAGTCCGAGCGCTCAACTCGGTATCCCAAGCATCAAGCGTGGTCAAGCGTTCGCTGAGTTCGGCCACGGCAGCTAGCGCTTGAGCATCGTTGGGATCTTGCTCAAGTTGTACGCTGGCAAGCGTATAATGGCTCAGCAGGGTTGCGCCTTCGCCTGCCGCAGCATAGACATATTCCAAGACTGTTTGGTTGGCATCCATCGGCGGATCTTGGGCCAAATAGCCAACCCGGCAATCTTTGCGCAAGGTCACACGACCAGTATCTGGTTGTTCTAAGCCAGCAGCAATTTTGAGCAAGGTTGACTTACCGCTGCCATTGACCCCGATTAAGCCAATCCGATCGCCGCTTGCTAAGCCCAAGGAAAGATTTTCAAACAACACTTTAGGGCCATAGGCTTTGGAAATAGTTTCTAAATTGATAATGTTCATGCATTCCTAACACAACTAGCTTATGGTGCGACATCCTGCGCACATCGAAAACCAACATTAATATTCGCCAGATCGGGGCGGAACGAATTGCGGCCTGTAGTATGCGCCGACATCAGGTCGTCGAACCACGAACCACCACGCAACACCCGCGAACCGTCGCCGCTCGGCAATTCCCGGCCATCATTTGGATGATACGGGTAGGGGAAATAGAGCGTTTGCGTCCATTCCCAGACATTGCCTGCAAGATCTAGTGTGCCATAGGGTCCAGCGTTTGGCAATGTGCCAACCGGTAGCGTGCGGCCTAGCCCAAAATCCTTAATATTCAGCAAACTAGCATCAGCTTGATCGCCCCACGGGAAAATTGTGCGTTGATCGCCACGGGCAGCGCGTTCCCATTCGGCCTCAGTTGGTAAGCGCTTGCCACGCCATTCGCAATAACTGAAGGCATCATCCCAAGTTACATTCACGACGGGATGTTGGCTTAACGAAATTGGCACTGTTCGATCAGGCAGCCAAACCGAAAGCCCAACCGGATCAAATGAGTTGGTCGGTACAGACCGATCGGTCGCGCTAATAAATTCAGTGTAGGCTTGGTTGGTAACTTCCGTCTGATCAAGATAAAAGGCTGTGGTTGAAATCGGCGTTGCTGGTTCTTCGTTTTGCAAGCCTTCCCAGCCATAAATTGCTTTGTAATGCGCCAAATCTTCGGCGGTTGCGCCCATTGTCCAACGCCCACCAGCAATAAAATCCATGCCTTCGGGCACATAAAAATTCGTGGTCACGCAACGAAAACCAATAATATTCAATGGCAATTCGGGGTCGCGGCGTTCGCGCACCGCAGCGCGGGCATTCTCAGGATTGGTGCCGCTAAAACTGCCGCGTACAATTCGCGATCCCGGTTGGGTTGGCACTTCACGGCCATCGCCAGCATTGTAGGGGTAGGGCAAATCAAGGCTACTCGTCCATTCCCAGACATTGCCAGCCAAATCCACAACGCCTTCAGGCGTCGCGCCATTGGGATAACTACCAACTGATTGGGTATCGCCAGCAACGCCAGCACCCCAAGCATTCAAGCGGCTGGCATCCCAATCATTGCCCCAAGGATAGCGTCGGCCTTCGGTGCCACGGGCAGCGCGTTCCCACTCAGCCTCGCTGGGCAAGCGTTTATTTTGGGCTTGGCAATAAGTCAAGGCTTGCTGCCACGTCACATTAATCACCGGATAATCGGCGTACTCGGCGTTAGTGTAATAATCGCTGGCGGTCAACGAGCTACGGTCGGCTGGCTCGCTACAGCGTTGTTGCGCAACACAAGCGCGATAGGCTGCCACCGTAATCTCGGTGCGATCGATATAAAAGGTTGGCAAATAACCTCGGCCAACTGGTTGCTCGTTGGGCGAGCCATCGTCGCTACCAATTACAAAGGTGCCACCTGTAATCGCAACCATGCCCGGTGGCGCTGGCCCAATCACCACTGGAACGACGGTCGGCTCAATTGGGGTCGGCGCTGCCAAACTCGGCGTAATTTGAGCGATGCTGGTTGGCTCAAGTTTGGTTTCAAATAGGCCAAAACTGCGGGTCAGCAAAAAGCCAATCACGCCAATAGCCACAATCGCCATGGCAACCCACCACCAATTGGTGGTTTTGTGCTTGGGCACGCTGGCTTGATGCAGCACCGTAGCATCGGGCAGCGCCGCACCTTGAACGAGCGATTGATCAACGGCAATTTGGAATTCGCGCATCGATTGAAAACGATCATCGGGATCGGGATGCATGGCGCGATGCAACACATCGCTCAAGGCGATTGGCACCGTTTCGCGTAGATTATGCGCCAACGGTGGGCGAGTGCTTTCCCGTTTGCCTGGCTCAAAACGGGTTATGAGTTCGTGAATCACCATCGCCAAGCTATAAATATCCGAGCGATGGTCAGTCTGGCCAAAGCCATATTGCTCAGGCGGCGCATAGCCAGGCGTACCATAAATCACCGTATCGCCTTCTTGGCCGTGCTTGAATAAGCGGGCAATGCCAAAATCGATCAAGGCAATGCGGCCATCGGGGCGCAGCATAATATTCGGTGGCTTGAGATCGCGATAGATAATCGGCGGGTTTTGATTATGTAAATATTGCAGCACATTGGTCAATTGGCGCATCCAATCGATCACCGTTTCTAAAGCTAATGGCTCAACTCGGCCTTCCAACTCGGCGCGCAGGGTTTGGCCTTCGACATATTCCATGACCAAAAATTCATTCTCATCATGGCGAAACTGGTCGATCACACGCGGCAAATTGGGGTGACTCAAGCGGGCCAAAAGCGCTGCTTCGCGGCGAAATTCGCCAACGGCACGCTCCCAAGCATCGGTATCGCCTGGTTGATGCAAGCCCGTCATCTCTTTGAGCGCAACCGGCGCATCACCAAGCCGCCGATCGGTGGCCAAATAGACGGCGCCCATACCACCACGGGCTAGCGGACGCACCACGATATAGCGATCAATTAAAACATCGCCATTGGCAAGCCGGCCAGTCCAACGGGGGAGACCAGCACCACACTTGGGGCAGAAACGCGCCCCAGTTTTCAATTCAGTTGAACAGCGTGGACAAACCATGAATTCAGCCTCTTGTGCAGCAGCATTGTCATCCTATTGTAGCATCCTGATCAAGCCATCTCAATCGTTAGAATCAGCTATTTACTAAGGCCTGAAAGCCGAAAACCCTTGACACCTAACCCATAGGGGGGATTGGAATTAAAATCCCCTCTTCCTAGGGCTGATAGGCTGTTGCATCACCCGTACAGCGTGCTATACTGCAGATCTCAGAACTAGCACCATGTAGGAAGGAAGTCCTTGTGGCCGATGCAGCAGCGTTACTTGCACAAGCACAGACCCAATTGGCAGCTGCCTTGCAGGCCTTGCGAGGTGAAGCGGCGCAACTGCGTGAGCGGCATACTGCGATTGCCCACCAAGGCCGCCAGATGTATCGGACTGCTGATGAGCTAGCGGTTCAGCGAACATTCGCCGAGCAGCTGAACACCCCAGCAATCGGGCGTTTGCGCCAACAAGAAACTGAGTTGCGCAGCAAAATGGCGAACCTCGATGCTGAAACTAGCGCCACTGCTGAAGCCCTCAAACGCCTCGAACAGCTGATTCGCCAAATCGAGATGAGCAGTACTAGTCTCAGTGGCACCACGACGATTGGCCAACAAAATGACCCTTGGGCGCTAGCCTTGCGTGGTCAGATTGTCCAAGGCCGCGAAGACGAACGCTTACGCCTGGCCCGCGAAGTCCACGATGGGCCAGCCCAAGTTTTAGCCAACGTCTTGATGGGCTTGGAACATGCCATGAATTTGCAGCAAAGTAATCCGGGCCAACTCGAAGCATTTTTAAACGAACTGCGCAGTGCTGCTCGCCAAGGACTCCACGAAGTGCGCGGCTTTATCGCCGATTTGCGGCCAGGTGCGCTCGAGCAAGGCTTCCCCACTGCCTTGGCTGATTATGTGCAAAAATACCAACAGACGACCAAGGTCAAGGTAAGCATTGACCTGCTCCATTGGCCAAACCGCCTTCCAGCTGAAGCTGAGATTGTGCTCTATCGGGTAACACAAGAAGCATTGCAGAATATCCATAAACATGCCCGCAATGCCAATGTTTTGATCCGCAGTATGTTGCAAGGCAACCTGCTGATCTTCACCATCCGCGACGATGGCCCGGGCTTTGATCCACGTAACGTTGTGCAGCGCTCTGGCAAAGAGAGTTGGGGCTTGACCAGTATGCGCGAACGAGTTGCCTTACTTGGCGGAGATTTTGCCATTGCTTCACGCCTTGGGGCTGGCACTGAAGTAACCATCCGGATTACCATCTAAGCTCACCCAGAAGGAGATACCCATGGAGTTAATTCGCGTTCTTATCATTGATGATCACCCACTTTTTCGCCAAGGCATCTGCTGGAGCCTCGGCCAAGAAACTGATATCGAGGTGATCGGCCAAGCCGAAAATGGCGCTGAGGCAATTAAACTCACTGAAACGCTCAATCCTAATGTCGTTCTGCTGGATATTAATTTGCCAGGCTTGAACGGTTTGGAGGTTGCGCGGGTGCTCAAACGCCGTGCGCCACGTATGGGCATTATCGTGCTCAGCATTCACGACGACGATGAGCAATTGTTCAACGCAATCAAGGCTGGCGCAGCCGCCTATGCGTCCAAGGAAATCGATCCCACTCAATTGGTGGGCATGATTCGCGATGTGGCCCACGGTCGCTATGTAATCAACGAAAGCGTCATGTCGAAGCCTCACGTTGCCACGCGGGTGCTCAACCAATTTCGCGAGCTTTCCAACGTCGCCAATAGCAGCGAAGAAACCTCGTCGATGTTTGCACCCTTGACCAGTCGCGAAATTGAAATTCTCGATTGTATCGCCCGTGGTCTCTCCAACAAAGAAATTGCCAACCAACTCTCAATTAGCGGCCAAACCGTCAAAAACCACATTACCTCAATTCTCAGCAAGCTCCAAGTCAACGACCGCACGATGGCTGTTATTCATGCTATTCAACAAGGTTGGATCAAACTGGGCTATGATGAAAGTCGTGAAAGCCGTGAAAGCCGTGAAAGCCGCAGTCGCACCGCTTGACGAACAGGCCGTCTCTCGGCTAAAGTTGGCCTATCGCTGTTAATTCGCAGCCTCGCTACGGCGGGGCTGTTGTTTTTGGAGGGGATCAATGTCGATTGCATTTAACGATCTTGGGCGACATGTTGCGACCATGGCGGCGGAGATCGAGGCGGCTAGTACCCGCGTATTGCGCAGTGGTTGGTTTGTGTTAGGGCCGGAAGTTCGGGCTTTCGAGGCAGAATGGGCAGCCTATTGTGGCGCACGCCATTGTATCAGCCTAGCCACTGGCACCGATGCCTTGATTTTAGGGCTGCGCGCTTTAGGGTTGCAAACTGGCGACGAAGTGCTGACTGTGGCCAATGCTGGCAGCTATACCACCTTTGCGACCCATACCATTGGCGCTACCCCACGTTATGTCGATGTTGATCCACTGTGCTATACGCTTGATCCAAGGCAATTAGCCGCCGCAATTACGCCGCGCACCAAAGTGATTGTACCGGTGCATTTATATGGCCAGGTCGCCGATCTCACAGCCATCTTGGCAATTGCCGCCGATCACCAATTGCCAGTGCTCGAAGATTGTGCTCAAGCCCATGGCGCACGCTATCAAGGCCAGCATGTTGGCACATTCGGCGCTTTAGGCACATTTTCATTCTACCCAACCAAAAATTTGGGTGCATTGGGCGATGGCGGGGCAATTATCACCAACGACGATGCGCTGGCTGCCAAAATCAAACAATTGCGCACCTATGGCTGGGCCAGCAAATACCAAGTAACGCTTGAGAACGGCACCAACAGCCGGCTCGATGAATTGCAAGCAGCAATTTTGCGGGTAAAATTAGCGCAGCTTGATACCCAAAATTCACGCCGTCAAGCCCTCGCTGCCCGCTACAATGCAGGTTTAGCTTCAACTCCAATTCAAACTCCCCAGCTTGATGCAGCCCAACATGTTCAGCATTTGTATGTAGTGCGGGTTGCTGCCGAGCAACGCCAAGCGCTGCGCGACCATTTGCAAGCAGCAGGCATTGGCAGCGATGTCCATTATCCTATCGCCGATCATCAGCAACCAGCTTGGGCCGAGCGCTATCAGGATGTGCGTTTGCCAGTGACTGAAACGCTGAGCACTGAAATTCTATCGTTGCCATGCTACCCTGAGCTAAGCGATGCTGAAGTCGATCAGGTGATTAGCTGTGTGCAAGCCTTTTTTGCTGGTTAGCAGCTAGTAGCATTTCGCAGGCAGCAGTTAGTCACAATTTCCTCATTGATTGGCTGCTGCCGCTAAAACCTCAGCTTATCCTCAGACGTCCAATTGCCATCTGGGGCATCCTGCGTATAATGCAAACGCTGGTCAGCGCTACTTGATACGCTGACCATTTATTTGAGCATTTCAAGGATTGAACAATGGCACAGACATCACTCGAACAAACTGACCTCTCGCCACGGCGCGAGGCCTTACGGCTCTGGATTCCCTTGGGAATTGTGCTGCTTTTGACCGTTATCACCGCCTTTTTCTTAACTGGGCAATATCAGATTGCCGCTGGTAAGGGAATTGTGCAAGGCTTAGGCGAGCCATTGCCCATCTCATCATCAGCCCATTTAATTGTTGTGCCATGGTTTTTCGATTGGCATAATCCCTTTTTTCAAACCCAAACCTTTGATGTGGCGCTGCATATGGGCACATTAATTGCCCTATTGTTGTTTTTCTGGCGCGATTGGCTGAATTTAGTCTTGCATGCGCATCAGCCACGCAGCCAACAAGGCCAAATGTTTTGGTTTATTGTGTTGGCCTCGATTCCAGCAGGGATTGTGGGCTTGCTGCTCGATAGCTTGGCCGAAGAATATTTTATTGATAAATATTTGGTGATTGCCAGCACAATGAGCATTATGGGCGTTGTATTGTATATTGCCGATCGCTTTGCGCCACGTCGCTATGAACTGACCGACCTGACGTGGAAACATGCCTTGTTAGTTGGTTGTGCCCAAGCCTTGGCGTTAATTCCAGGGGTTTCGCGCTCTGGCAGCACCATGACGATGGGTCGCGCCTTGGGCTTTACCCGTGAAACTGCCGCCCGTTTCTCATTTCTTATGGCAATTCCGATTACCTTTGGGGCGGGTGTGCTGAAATTGCGCGATATCGATAGCTCGCAATTAACTGCACCCTTTTGGCTTGGAATTAGCGTCTCATTTATCGTCGGCGCGTTAGCGGTTGGCTTCTTGCTCCGTTATATTCGCACCAACTCATTTTTACCGTTCATCATTTATCGGCTGATTTTAGCAGCGGTGATTGTAGCCGTTTATGTAGCCCGCTAATAGCTCTATTCTGGCGTAATCGATGCAGGAGGAAGCATGATTTGTAGCGCGTGCCAAGCCCAAGTTCGTAATACAGCCCAGCATTGTACTGCTTGTGGAACAAAAATCGCTCAAGCAGATCCAGCGACCGGACCACTGCCGCAAGCCAAGGTAGTCAAGCCACGCCGACGCTGGGTTAAATCGTGGTGGAGCTTTATCTTAGGCGTTTTGAGCACCAGCTTGATCGTGCCACTCTTGGGGATTATTGCGCTGTGGATTTTTGGTGGCACAAATGCTCCCCGCACTCCGTCAGCCGTGCCCGATCAGCGTCCAGATATTAGCGTTGATATCGATCATAGCTACATCGAACAGGCAATTGCCACCAACCCCGATTTTCACAACCCATTGGTGATTTTAGGCAATCATCCGCAAGGTGGGGTAGCGATGACGGTCACGTTGGGGTATGGCTTGCCATTAGTTGGTGTGCAAACGATTCAGGCTCGCACCCAGATTGCCGCAATCGACGGCAATCTGGTGGTAACGACCGAGAATGTTGGTTTGGGCGAAAATGGTCGTCTCAGTATTCCTGGCTCGGTGGTTGAAAATATGCTCAGTTCAACTCTCAACGAAGAGATTGATAAGCGCCTACGTTCAAACCCACAATTGGCAATTGACATTATCAATACAACTACCAGTAATCAGGTTTTGCGGGTTGCAGCGATCATCACGACCAAACCAAAGTAAAACCCTGCTCGTGGTTATTCAGTAATTTCAACGTCAAGCATAAAGCGTTGATTCGGTTCGTCAGCTTCAAAGCCGCGTTGATACACCAACTCAAAGCTGCCTGAACCAACCTCAACCGCTTTGAAAGAGAAGGTTTCTGTACCGCCAGAGCCTGGCTTTGGATTCGGGTCGGTAGCTTGATATTGGGCTTGGCCTTGTTGTGCCAATAAGTTGCCAGCATCAGGGCCAATGCTCCAGCTATAGCCAGTGCTCGGGTTACTATCCAGCACAATCTAGATAATATCGCCTTTTCTAAGCTTCATGCCGCGATTATTATCCTGCATTGTCAGTTCGTAAACACGTATATTCGCTTGCTTTTGGCTAGTTGGGCCACACTCACCGCGCTGAAAAGCCCATTCTTCACATTCGCTGCCATCAGGAAAGCCACAAAAGCCAGTTTGATTACCAGCGCCATCTTGGCGAATAGTCAGCATGCCACCATTCTCAGTACAAAATACTGAAGCTGGATTAGCCATATCAAGCCCAGGAACCGGTGTTGCGCGATTTGCGCCACAGGCGATTAGTACGCTGGCCATTAGCCCAATTCCCACGCTCAGCATTGATCGACGAATCATCTATTTCAGCTCCATTGCTCTGGATTTCATATCAGCAGATCACCATATTTGCAGTTGTAATGGGCTAACGTGCTGGCATACGCGATTGTTCCCGATTGGGCAATCAAGCGCAAACTTAACGCGCAGCTTGATCGATAACCCAAGCCCATTGCTCAGGGCTGCATGCCACCACCGAAAGCCGCGATTGGCGCACCAACATCCAATCGGCCAAACGTGGCTCGGCTTTGATTTGGGCCAGCGTAACTGCCTGTTTGAGCGCAACCACTGGCTCAATCTCTACCACCACATGCTTGGGATTCTCGCTGTTTGGATCGGGATAGGCGGTGCGGCTAACTTGGGCAATGCCGACTGCGGCCCGCACATCGCCGCTATGATAGATCAAACATTGATCCTCAAGTTGCATCGCGCGTAAATTGATCAAGGCTTGCGCATTGGTCACACCATTCCAAACCGTTGAACCATCGCGCACTAAATCATCCCAACTAAACTCATTTGGCTCAGTTTTGAGCAACCAATAGGCCATTGCAGCGGCTCCTTAACTCAAAAGCACGGATGGCAAAAACCATCCGTGCTTAAACATGCGATTAATCAAGCTTACTTATCGTTTTCAGCGACCTTGTTCCAATCCAAGACTTCCCACCAAGTTTTGATGTAGTCTGGGCGGCGGTTTTGGTAGCGCAAGTAATACGCATGTTCCCAAACATCCAAGCCCAACAACGGAGTTTGGCCTTCCATGACTGGTGAGTCTTGGTTGGCGGTGCTGATTACGGCCAATTTGCCTTCGGCATTGCGGACCAACCAAGCCCAGCCTGAGCCGAAGCGAGTGGTTGCAGCCTTGGCAAATTGTTCCTTGAAGGCATCCAATGAGCCAAACGTGGCATTGATTTCTTCACCAAGCTTGCCTGTTGGCTCGCCGCCACCGTTAGGGCTGAGAATGTTCCAGAACAAGCTGTGGTTGGCGTGACCACCACCATTGTTGCGCACAGCGGTGCGAATATCTTCGGGCAAGCTGTTCAAATCGCTGATCAATTCGTGGATTGATTTGCTTTGCAATTCGGGATATTTTTCCAAGGCAGCGTTGAGGTTGTTCACATAGGCAGCGTGGTGCTTGCCATGGTGAATTTCCATGGTTTGCGCATCGATTGCTTTTTCTAAGGCATCGGTTGCATAAGGCAACGCTGGCAGTTCAAAAGCCATTGTATGGACTCCTTTGTATCTCAGAGATGCGCTCAAAGTCGCATCAACACACGGTTCCCACATCTATTGTAGCAGAAGTTGGGCCATGCTTGAGGAGCAAAATCGCGCACATTTGGGATCATGGGGCTTGGTTGTTAGGGGTCGGGGATCAGAAATACGGAACCGCAAAGACCACGAAGGAGGTATAGCATGAGTCACAACAATCCACCGCATGAATATTTGGGAATGCCCCCCTGCGTTTCCCTCCAGTAGAGGGATGGAAGGGTGGAGAAACGAGGGGTCAGTTGTCAGTGGTTAGGGTTCAGCAATACAGAAACCATAAAGATCGCAAAGACCACGAAGGAGGTATAGCATGAGTCACAACAATCCACCTACTAAATATTAGGGGGTGCAGGGAGATGAAAACCCCCTGCGTTTCCCTCCAGCGGAGGGACGGAAGGGTGGAGATCCATTTAAATCCAAAACAAATAAATCCTACACGCACGTTTGTGATCAATAGCCAATTGGCTAAAATGTGTTAAGCTTAACCCCAACGATGATTAATCACCAGCAATCACGATTGCTACCACAATAGATTTAGGAACCTCATGAGCGAACAACGCCGTTTTCCCAAGCCCGAAGTGATGAGTCCGGCGGGCTATTGGCCGCAGTTGCATGCTGCAATCGAAGCAGGTGCAGATGCGGTTTATTTTGGCTTGAAGCATTTTACTGCCCGCGCCAAGGTCGGTTTTACCCTTAGCGAACTGCCCGACGTGATGCGGACATTGCATCAACGAGGGGTGCGCGGCTTCGTTACCTTCAATACCTTGGTGTTTGAACACGAATTGCAGGAAGCTACCCGCTCGCTGGCCGCAATTGCCGAGGCTGGAGCCGATGCGGTGATTGTGCAAGATATTGGCATCGCCCAACTTGCACGCCAAATCGCGCCCGAAATGGAAGTTCATGGCAGCACCCAAATGAGCATCACCAGCGCTGAAGGTGTTGAATTGGCGCGCCAATTTGGGGCAAATCGGGTGGTGCTGGCCCGCGAATTATCGCTCGATGAGATTGCCGCAATTCGCCAAGCAACCGATTGCGAGCTGGAAATGTTTGTCCATGGAGCGTTGTGCGTCTCATATTCGGGCCAATGTTTCTCCTCGGAAGCGTGGGGCGGGCGCAGCGCCAATCGCGGCCAATGTGCCCAAGCCTGTCGCTTACCCTACCAATTATTGGTTGATGGCAAACATAAACCCTTGGCCGATGCCCGTTATTTGCTCTCGCCAGGCGATTTATATGCCGTGCCATTAATGCACGATATTATCAAATTGGGCATTTCGTCGCTAAAAATCGAAGGCCGCTATAAAGATGCCGATTATGTCGCCTTGACCACGAGCGCCTATCGCAAGGCAGTTGATGAAGCCTGGGCTGGCTTGCCCTTGAGCATCACGCCCGCTGAGGAACTACAATTAGAACAAGTCTATTCGCGCGGCTTGGGCACGTTTTTCATCGGCGGAACCAACCATCAAACTGTGGTTAATGGCCGTGCACCGCGCCACCGTGGCGTATTGATGGGTTCTGTTAGCAATATTTATGGCGAACGGATTGTGCTCAAGCCCCACGAAAATCATACAATCGCTCCGCTCAAGGCTGGCGATGGCGTGGTATTTGACGCAGCCAATTGGCGCAGCCCTGAAGATCGTGAAGAAGGCGGGCGGATTTATGGCATCGACGCCTTGCCAACTGGCGAAATTGAGCTACGCTTTGGCCCGCAAGCAATCAAAACCAATCGAATTAGGGTTGGTGATTTGATTTGGCGCAGCCACGACCCTGAGCTTGATCGGGCGGCCAAGCCATTTTTAGAGCCAGCAGCACCAGTTGCCAAACAACCTTTGCAGCTGCATGTGGTTGCCCACGAAGGCCAACCATTGCAATTAACCTGGACGGTCAGCAACCAGTCGCAATTTAAGGTCACCGTTCAATCGCCAGAGCCATTGCCCCGCTCACAAAACCGGGCCTTGAGCAATGAATTTTTGTACGATCAAGCTAGCCGATTAGGCAACACGGCCTATAGTTTGGCTGAAATGAGCGTTGATAGCAGCGGCCAGCCATTTGTGCCCAGCTCGTTGCTCAACAACTTGCGCCGCCAAGCGATCGAACAACTTAGCGCCTTGCAAGCCGCCGCGCCAGCCCGCCAAATTCAAGCCCCGCTGGAGGTTTTGGCCCAAGCACAACAAGCCGTCCAGCCAGCAGCAAGTCCAAACAGCACGCCGCAGTTGCATATTTTGGTGCGCACGCCAGAGCAATTACAAGCCGCCTTGGCCGCCAAGCCCGCCAGCATCACCTTGGATTATTTAGAACTTTATGGTTTGAAGCCAGCGGTTGAATTAGTCCAAGCCCATGGCATCACGGTTCGTGTAGCCAGCCCACGGGTGCTCAAACCCAGCGAACAACGCATCATACACTTTTTGCTCAAACTTGGCTGCGAAATTGTGGTACGCTCAACCGGCCTGCTCGAAGCTTTGCGCCATGAGCAACACCCAAACTTGATTGGCGATTTCAGCCTGAATGCTGCCAATAGTGTGACCGCCAATAGCTTGCTCGAACTGGGTTTGGAGCGCATCACGCCAACCCATGATTTGAACGCAGCTCAAGTAACGGCCTTGGCACAACAGCTTGGCAGCGCAGCAATTGAAGTCATCGCTTATCAACATTTGCCCGTATTCCACACCGAGCACTGCGTGTTTTGCCGCTTCCTCTCGAATGGCACCAGTTTCAAAGATTGTGGCCATCCCTGCGAGAAACATCGGGTTGAATTGCGCGATCTCAATGGCCGTGCGCATCCAGTGATGGCCGATGTGGGCTGTCGCAATACGGTGTTTGGAGCTGAGGCCCAAACTGCCGTTGAGCATCTGGCTGAGTGGCGGGCCGCTGGAATTGTGCATTATCGTTTGGAGTTTGTGCACGAAACCGCCGAACAAGTTGCAGCAGTTATCGCTGCCTTTGATCGCACTTTGCAAGGCCAGCAATCAAGCGCCGCCTTAGCCGAGCAATTGCGCAATGCAGCGCCGCAAGGCATTACTCAAGGCAGTTTATTTATTCCCAATGATTATCTACGCGTACCATTAATGCAGTAGTTGACGAGGGGTCAGGGGCTAGAGGTCAGGGATCAAGGGCTGAGGATCGGGATGCAGAGACTTGCGCCTGATCCTCAGCTTAAATCTCAATCGTTCCTTCAAGATAAAAAATACACGAGCCGGCTAACTCAACCCGCTCACCATTTAAACGACAGTTGATCTCGCCACCTCGGCGTGAGGCTTGGTAAGCTCGCAAGTTTGTTTTGTTGAGTCGCTCGGCCCAATAGGGCGTTAATGCACAGTGTGCGCCGCCTGTCACCGGATCTTCGGGGATACCCTTGGCTGGAGCAAAATAACGGCTGACAAAATCGTAGCCCGCATCACCAGCCGCAGTTACCACAACTCCGCTGCGATCAAGTTGGGCGATTGCGGCAAGATTTGGCTTCAGCTCACGCACAAGCTGGGCATGCTCAAGCAAGGCCGTATAATTAACCGCATCGCTTAGCACCTCAAGTGGCACAACACCCAAGGCTTCGGCCAACCCGATTGGTAGCTCCACCCGCTGCCATGGACGAATTGGAAAATCCATCAGATAGCCATCAGTAGTTTTGGTAACAATTAATGGCCCACTTTTGGAAGAAAATGCAATCTGGGAACGAGTTGGCTCTAAGCGTTCGATTACAACCGCCGCACTGGCCAAGGTTGCATGGCCACAAAGCGGCACTTCCATGGTTGGCGTAAACCAACGAATCGCATACTGCTCGCCAACAGGCACAATAAATGCGGTTTCGGCCAAATTATTTTCGCTAGCAATCGCTTGTAACACGTCATCAGCGGGAAATTCATCAAACACCACAACCGCCGCTGGGTTGCCAGCAAAACGCCAGGTTGTAAAGGCATCAACTTGAAAGATCGGCACACCCATTCGGTAATCCTTAGTGCAATATTAGGAGAAATAGTAAGGTTCAGGAGTCAGTTGTGAGGGGCCAGAAAGAACAGGGTCAGTCCCTCAATTTCTGATCTCTGACCCCTAGACCTTGACCTGTCGCTACAAATAGCGCTCGAAAAACTCGGCTACTCGTTTAACATAGGCCGGGCGATCGGCGAAATAGGCTCCACAGTGCGGCAAATCTTCGACGATCCAGAGTTCTTTTGGGCCTTGAGCAGCAGCATATAAATCGTAGGCATCGACAACCGGAATCACCGTATCGCCAGTGCTATGGATAATTAACAAGGGACGTTGACCATAGCGAATCAGCGCCTCAATGGGTCGTACTGACTCAAAGCGATAGCCATAACGGCGAGCAGTAATCTGGTCGGCCAATGCGCGCAGCGGGCGACGCGGCAAACGCCGATTGGCAAAGGCAAAATCAACCAAATTGGCCATTTCGGCAAAGCTGCTATCAGCAACCACCGCCTTAACTGCCGGCTGGTCGGCACTGCCCAACAGGCTCACAGCCGCACCCATCGAATAGCCAATAACCCCAATGTGGGCCGCTGGCAAGCGTGATTCAACATAATTAATCGCGCCATGCAAATCGCCAACTTCGTGATACGCCAGCGAACAGATCGAATCAGCGCTATCGCCGCGCCCACGAAAATCGAAAATTAACACGTTCATGCCTGCACGCCACAAGCCTGAGCCAATCCCCAGCAATTCGTCTTTGCGCCCACGATGGCCGTGGCAGCCAATCACAACCCGCTTACTTTCAGGGCGGCCAAGCCACCACGCCCGAATTTGCAAGCCATCGACCGAATTAAAACTAACTTCTTCCCAATCAACTCCAGTTTCAAACGGCGTGAAGGCAAACAGCGTTTCACGTTTGAGCGCAGCGGTCGGGCCACTTAAGCGATGGGCGGCATAGGCGGCGATACCAGCGAGCGTAGTAGCTGCGGCACTCAGGCCTGCTCCAACCAATAATTTACGTTTCATACCTACTCGATACTAAATACCATTTCAACATCACCAATCCGAATCCGGTCGCCGGGCCGCAGATGGTGCGGTTGATAGGCGGTCATCGGCACGCCATTGATGCTGGTGCCATTGATGCTGCCTAAATCAATTAATAGATGATGATCACCCTGTTGTTCGATCACCGCATGGCGACGTGAAGCCACCCCGCGATCATGCTCAGCCAAATCAATCTCAGGATGATGATTTTGAGCCGGATCACGTCGCCCAATCCGACAAGGAAAGTGGGTTAATGCCAATTCCCAAACTGCTCGTGGCGAAGTAATCACCAATTTTGGTACCGCCCGTTTGATGGCCGCACCACAACCAGCGCAAAAACGGGCATTAGCCTTGTTCATGCGGCCACATTGATCGCAAATTGGCCCATTGGCCTGTGGTGGCGGCGACCATGCTGGCGTTTGCACTGGCGGTGCCCACGATGGTACAGCTGGCTGCGGCACTGGCTGAGGAACTGGTTGTTGATAGTTGGGCGGATTTGGATTGCCCCACGCTGGCGCTTGATTCGGATTGCCCCACGCTGGCGCAGGATCAGGATTTGGGTTGCCCCAGGCTGGGGCTGAATTTGGATTATTGAAAACTGGCGCTGGCGTAGGCATCATCGTCGGATCATCACGCTTATCGGGCACAATGACTCCACGATCAACCGCCAACAAAGCCTGCTCAAACGACGCCATCGTCTGATAGCGCTTGTCGCGATCCATCGCCATAGCTTTGATAATTACCTGCTCCATCTCGGGCGTGATCGATTGATTATGGCGAATCAACGAACCATCTTTCGGCGTTTGCAATGGCACAGGCGGCAAGTTGGTGAGCATATGCAGCAAGGTTGCGCCCAAGGCATAAATATCGGCCCGGGCATCGGTTTGGCCTTTGCCATATTGCTCCGGCGGGGCATAGCCTGCCGACCCCATGGCTACGGTATCTTTGCTTTTATTAGTTTTGTAGGTTCGCGCCACCCCAAAATCGATCAGCTTGATAATGCCTTCAGGCGTGAGCATCACATTGGGTGGCTTCATATCGCGGAAAATAATTGGTGGATTTTGCGTATGCAAATAATTCAGCACCCGGGCAATTTGAATCCCCCAATTAACCACATCGCGTTGAAAAAAGGGCGCATTGCTTTCACGCTGTTTATCTTCCAGCGTTTTGCCTTGCACAAACTCCATCACCAACGTGGGACGACCAGCCTGATCAAATGAATCAATCACTTTGGGCAAGTTGGGATGATCGAGCGTTTGCAATAATTGCGCTTCTTGGTCGAAAAGCTTGCGATTTTCGGCAACTTCCTCAGGTGCGGCCTCAACTGGTGGGCGCATCTCTTTCAGTGCCCAGGTCGAGCCATCGCTCATGCGCTCGCAGCGATAGACCGCGCCCATACCGCCGCGCCCGATGATGCCGAGAATCCGATATTGATCACGTTGGCCTTGAAGTATCGTGCCATCAGGCAGCAAATCAGCAAACACAGTTTCCCCCGCCGCTACATGATTGCGTAGCCTGTATTATCAACGATTGATACGTCAAAAGTCAAAGGGTGGTGGCAACGATTAATCAAGAATTAAGCATTGCTGATTTAGCCAAACTGCCCAACATATACGGTGGTGGTGTATAAAAAGGCTACCTTGCCCTCAACATGATGCTGTTGCCAGGCTTCGATCAGCCCTTGGCGCAATGGTTGGTAGTTGGGTTGCTCCGGCGTGGGCGTATATGATGAGGAAAATGCGCGGCCCAATAAGCCAGCTTGATCAAAATATTGGGCGTTTTGGGCGGTGTAGCAGGCTGGCTGAGTTCCAAAAAAATCGGCAATTCGTTGTGGCTCGATGTTAGTATGTTTGACGGTGGAGTAATCGGTGCCAAATTGGTGTAATAGCGCTTCGTATTGGCGCAAAAATGGCGTACCATCAAGCGAGCGTTGGTTCCAAATTAATGCCACCCAGCCATCAGGTTGTAAAATGCGCTGCCATTCGCGCCGCGTCGCGTCTGGCTCAAACCAATGAAATGCTTGGGCAGCAGTGATCCAATTAACGCTCTGGTCGGCTAAGCCAGTGGCTTCGGCGCTGCCATCAAACGCCTGAAAATTGGGATAGCGCTCGGCTAGTTGCAGGCTGGCTTCACGCATCGGCGCATTGGGTTCGACTGCGTAGACCGTTGCACCATGCTCTAATAATTGCTCACTCCAAATCCCGGTGCCAGCCCCAATATCGGCGACGATTGAATTATGGCCAAAGCCATGCTGCTGTTGTAATGGCGCGAAAATCTGCTTGGGGTAATTTGGGCGAAATTGAACATAATCGGCGACTCGATTGCTGAAGCGTTGACGATTATCAGCCATCCATATGCTCCTTTCAGAAGCCTAGGTTCGAAAGCTATACCACCATTCAAACACCAACACTGCCAAGGCCAAACCCACTAATATCGGCCATAGCGGCGTGCCTTGCGGCGGTAAGCGGTCGCCCTCGGGTTGGGCAATTTGGCTAATCGTTGGTTGGGTTTGTTGTTGCAGATTCGACTCCTGTGGATGCCCAAAATTGACAGCAATACCACCACGATTGCTGCCAATCACCCGATATAAACCAGCTTGATTCAGCCGTTGGTCGAG
Source organism: uncultured Chloroflexia bacterium (assembly GCA_963767035.1). Taxonomy (GTDB): domain Bacteria; phylum Chloroflexota; class Chloroflexia; order Chloroflexales; family Herpetosiphonaceae; genus Herpetosiphon. The sequence goes on from CAVYBW010000001.1 coordinate 2,245,468, forward strand.
TGCTTGGGTTTCTCCATCAGGCCGGGTTAGCGGCGTATTGGGGGCAAAACTGCCAGCCGCCAGTTGCTCAGGCAACGATCCACCAGTCAAATTGGCAATGCTAGCCGCTGTCAATAATGGAAAGGCCAATTTTGCGCTGAGATTCGCGTTATCTAAATTGAATAGCCAAACAATTGCGGCATGCTCTTGCCAAGTGCCACGTAGCACCAAGGGCAGTTGGGTATCAGTTTCAATCACACTGGTCAGACCTGCAGGCATATTCTCGCGCGTCATTGGGCGACGACCACCCCATTGCACACTCGATAGGTCGATGCCAGCAAAGTTGGCATCCAAAACTGCGCTGCTGGCCTGTTCGCCGAGAATACTTTCCTCGGTTGGCAGGCGTGGATCGCTGGGTGGATTGACAATCAACAGCGCACTGGTGGGTAATTGCTCAGGCAAAACGCCATTCAACACCGTCAAATCAACCCGTTGCTCGCTCACGCTTGGACCAACGCTTAACTCGATGTTGGGCAGACTACGCAGCATGCGCTCAATTGGCGATGGGGTTAATGTGGCTAAATGAACTCGCAACGAACCCGATTGACTGAGCGCGACCAGTGCTCGATCATCAAGCGGATAATCGTCGCTTGGGCTAAGCACAACTTCGGCAAGCTCGCCATTGGCAACTTCCCATGTACGCTCCTCGCTACCACCAGCCTGAATCACCAAATTTTGCTCGGCTTCGATTTCGCCATCAACCAAGAGCGTTAATGTTCGGGCGACTGGCACATCGCTAAAATTGGTCACCCGCGCATACAGCGCGTTGCGTTGGTTGGGCAAACGACGGCTAGCAAAGGTCACAATCCCACTGTTGGCGGTGCTCTCACCAAGCATGCGCCATTCTAATTCGGCAGCAACTGATAAGGCTGTGCTACTGGTGGGTAACGCTCCATCGCTCATCACCACCAATTGATTTTGGCGATCGTTGGCTAAGGTGGCGTTGGCAATGCTCAGTGATTGAGCCAGATTGGCACTATTGCCAGCAGGCGCAAGCCCAGCCACAATTTGGCTCAGTTGTTGGCGCTCAGCATAGCCGCCATATCCCAGCAAGCGTGCTTCGCGATTCAGCTCAACCAATGCTACGCTATCGTCACGGCCCAAATCAGCAATCAGAGCCTGGGTTTGTTGTTGAACTTGCGCAAAGGTGCGATTGGCAGCCATGCTCGAGGTTGTGTCGAGGATAATCACTACATGGCGTGGGTCATTGAGGCCAAAAATCCAAGCTGGTTGGGTTAGGCTCAAGCCCAAACATGCAGCAACCAACAGGTGTAAAGCCAACAACAGGGTTAATGGCAACTTGCGTTGCTGGCGCTCAGGTGGTGGTTTTAATGCCGCCCACAGCCGAATTGTAGGAATCCGCACCCGTTGACGACGCTGACGCACCATGTGCAATAGCACAATGATCGGCAAGGCGATTAAGCCAATTAAGCCCAATGGTACAAGCAAATTCATAAGGATCAATACTTCACAAGCATCTCAGAACAAAGATGATTGCGCTGAATGAACAAACAGCATGGTGCAATACCATGCTGTCGTATTATAACGAGCTTTTGAGCCGCAGCGAAAGCAAAGAATCAGAAGAATGCTACGACACCAAGGCTAGCGTTGCGGTAATTCACGCATAAAGGTATGTTGTTGCTCATCGATCGCATGTTGCAATTGATCGCGTGAGAGCATGCCCGAAAGCACCAACAACTCGCCCACCTGAAAATTCTGGCCGCGTACCTTCAAATCGGCTTGGCGGGCAATTACCTGATTCAGCTGGGTGCGCGTAATCAGGCCTTGTTCAATCAGATGATCACCGAGGCGATTTACGCTGCTCGCTACGCCACCCTGAGCACGCGCCACTTTTTGCACCTCCAAGACCTTGCCAAGCGCTTGCGTAGTCAGCCAACGCCGGCGCAACAAAATATCGCCAAGCGGTACAATTCGGCCATAGCGGGCTTCTTGGGCTTGCTCGTGTAAGGCAGCCTCAAGCTGTGGCTGCTTGATAAACCGTTGATCGACCAAATATTCGCCCAAGCGTTTGACCACGGCGACTGATTTTTCAACCGGCGGCGTGGGCGGCGTTTGATCAACGACGACTTGCAAGCGCAAAAACTCTAAGCCCATGAGCGCTGCTTCGTTGGTTGGCTCAAGCTCCAGCACCCGTTGCAAACAATCGCGGCGTTTTTCTGGCTCCTCCAAAACCCCGCTGAGCCAGAGCCAAGCTGGCGCAAAATCGGGATCTTCATGAATAATCGATATTAATAAGCTGCGACCCTCCTCCTTCCGGCCAGTGCTAATCGCAGCACGGGCGTGGGCAAAAAGCGTTTCGATGCTCACAGAATGTCCTTTCAAGCTTAGCCTTTAGCCAATGCTTGGGCAGCAACCAATAATGGGTCCCACACCGATGAAAATGGGGGTGCATAACTTAGGTCTTGCCAAGCAAACTCATCTACCGTCATTCTTCCCGCCAGTGCCACCGCTACCACATCAACCCGCTTTGCCACATCGTCGTAGCCAATAATTTGGCCACCCAACAATGTGCCGTCGGCTGCATCGGCAACCAACTTAACCGTAATAGGCCGAGCATTGGGATAGTACCCCGCATGATCGGTTGAATGGATAATTTTGCTACGAACGTGGTAGCCATAGTGGAGAGCTTGCTCAACACTTAATCCGGTCGCGGCAATGTGTAAATCAGCAAATTTGGTCACTGATGTGCCAACGACTCCGCGAAATGGTCGCTCGTGGCCTGCGAGAAAGGCTCCCAGCGTGCGACCTTGTTTATTAGCAGTTGTGCCCAGTGGCAAATACACTGGCTGATTCAGAATACGATGATCAACGGTACAGCAATCGCCAGCCGCATACACCCTATCGACGGTAGTACGCCCTAATTGGTCGATTTTGATTGCCTTCGCTTCGCCAAGCTCAGCGCCGCAGCTTTCAGCCAATTCGCTATTGGGCTGCACGCCCGTGGCAATAATCACCAATTCGGCAGGATAATCGACCTTGCCAGCAATCACATGGGTCACTTTGTCGGCTTTGCCTTCAAGGCCTTCGAGCGCCGAGCCAAGCGCTAATTGCACGCCTGCAGCTTCAAGCCGCTCGATAATTTGGGTGGTCATATCATCATCCAGCGAGCCTAAAACCGTTTTGCTGCGGTTGATCAACGTTACAGCAATGCCTAAATCAAGCAAAGCCTCGGCCATTTCTAGCCCAATATAACCAGCGCCAACCACCACGGCATGGGTTGGGTGTTGTTCGTTGATGTAGGCTTGAATCGCCAAACCATCATGCATTGAGCGTAACCGAAAGACCCCCTGTAGTTCAATCCCTCGTACTGGTGGACAATTGACCCGTGCGCCAGTTGCCAGCACCAAACGATCAAAATGATCGTGGAAGGTTGTATTGCTTGCCAAATTGCGCACTGTCACCCGCCCAGCCGCCACATCAAGGTCAACCACTTCATGTTCGGTTTTCACCGTCACGCCATCGCGGGCAAATTGGGCCGGAGTGCGGGCAATTAATGCTTGGTAATCGCTCACCGCACCGCTAATCAAGTAGGGCAAGCCACAAGCCGAGTAGGAAACATGGGCTTCGCGACCATAGACACAGATATCCAAATCGGGATTTGTGCGCTTGGCCTTGGCCGCAGCACTCGTTCCGGCGGCGACGGCTCCAATCACGATCACACGCTCGCTAGCCATTGCAGGCTCCTTTAGCTATGCTACTATTTGGACAGATTGTCACTAGATGAGAGTTTGATTATGCCACTAAGCCCTGCCAATAATCAACCACGTTTGCCAGCCCAACCCAATCGTTTGGGAGCTTGGTTGGTCTATCGGGCCTTGGTGCGGCCTGCCTTGCGCAAAACCTTCGATCAAGTATTGCTTAATGTTGGGTCAGCCGCTGACATATTGCGCAGCCGCGAGCCAATTCTGTGTTATGTAACCCATACCAGCTGGTGGGATGGTCATTTGGCTTTTGAGCTATTTCGCACAGTTTACCCACGCAACCATTTTTTAATGATGGAAGAAGCCCAGTTAGCGCGCTATTTCTTCTTCCGTTGGTGTGGTTGCTTCTCGGTCAACCGTCAAGAACCGCGCGAGGCCTTGCGATCAATTCGCTACGCCAGCACCCAGCTCCAACAAAGCTGCTCTTTAGTTTGGATCTTTCCGCAGGGTGAGATTATACCGCCAGATCGGCGCCCACTCCAATTGTTCCGTGGAGTCGCCGATATTGCCACCCGCACTAGCAACCTGTGGTGTTTGCCAATTGCGCTGCGCTATGAATTTACTGGCGAACAACGTCCAACCGCCTTGATCAGCTGTGGCGAGCCAACGTGGGTTGATGCGGGCACAACCCGCGAGCAACTTCAGCCAACCTTAGAACGCAACCTAACCAGCGTTGCCGACCAACTCCGTGACGCATGGAACCAGCAAGATCTTGCCAATTTCCGCTCAATCATGCAAGGCACAGCCTCAGTTAACCATCGCTTCGACCACATTTTGGGGCCAATCGTGCGCTGGTGGCAAAAATAACTATTAGGGATTGGTCTGAGGGGGCAGGATTCAGGGATGAGCGATCAGGATCAGCAGCACAGTAACCGCGAAGCACACGAAGTTTGGAGATGAGAAACACAACAACAATCCCCAACGTCAATATTAGGGGGTGCAGGGGGATGAAAACCCCCGGCATTTCCCTCCGGCGGAGGGACGGAAGGGTGGCGAATCTCTTAATGGAAGATCGGTTGTCGGGGATCAGCCGCACAGTAACCGCGAAGATCGCGAAGACCACGATGTTTGGGGTTAAGGGAGCATAACACCAATCCAGCACCTACATATTAGGGGGTGCAGGGGGATGAAACCCCCCTGCGTTTCTCTCCGGCGGAGGGACGGAAGGGTGGCGAACCCAGATTGAATCCACAAAACACTATTCAAACTACCAAACAGCCTCAATCAATCGGGGCAAAACTTCATCGGCACTGCCCGCCAACGAATAGCTCGCAATCCCCCGCAACGGAATATCAGGATTAATTTCAATCACAATCTTTTTGCGCCGCAATGCCCGATGCGGCAACGACGCAATTGGCTCAACAATCGCTGAAGTTCCAATCACCAACGCCACATCGCTGGTATCAAACGCAGCTTTGGCCGCTTGTAAAATCGCCGCATCCAACAACTCGCCAAACCAAACAATATCAGGCCGCAACGGCGCACCACAACCAGGGCAGATTGGCTGCTCAGGATTCCACGTTGCAACGAGGCTCCGTTCGCGTGAGCAGATCGTTCGCGCCAAACTACCATGCACCTCGTACACCTCACTTGAGCCAGTCCGTTGATGCAAACTATCAATATTTTGGGTAAACAGCTTAAGCTGTGGTACTAATTGCGCTAGTTGCGCGACAGCATCATGGCCAGCGTTTGGCACAGCCTGCTCACACTGGCGTTTCATGGCTTGATAAACCTGAAAAACGCCGCTTGGATCACGCTCAAAGCCAGCTAAGGTTGCAACCTTATCGGGATCATAGGCTGTCCAACGGGCATCGGCAGCAGCACTCCGATAGGTTGGAATGCCACTGGGAGCCGAAATACCAGAGCCAGTTAATACCACCAACGATTGGGCCTGACGCAAAATCCGAATTAAATCAGCAGCAAATTCGCTCATTGATCAATCTCCTTCAGCCTAATTAAAAGCACGATTGTGCTATTTCCTACCACACAGTGTGATAGTAATTTGGGTTTTGATAATCAAATTTTATTAACGATTTATTATTTGGATAATAATTTGGCTAAAAATCTATTGAAATTCGCCTGCGAATGTTTTACTATCAAGCAGAGACAGATTTAGGGATAACGATGCTCTTTAGCAACGCTTCACCTTTGCATTCGACTATTTGAGCAATTAGGTTGTATTTGTGCCTAGCTGTACGTGATGCAATTGCGTACCGCTATTTTTATGATTTTTGCGCATACCCACTGTGGTATTTGCCGATAAACGTCCGATTAATCCTTCATGCCAAAGGATCGCAAACCATGCAAACCGAACGTATTAAAAGCCGTGGGGTCTTGCTCAAAGTAGCAAGCCATATAGTCCAACTAGCCGTGATTGTTCGCGAAGCCGAAGGCATCAACGATAACGATGCCTACATGGTTGCTGAACAAATTATCGATCATGTGAGCACTTCGCATCAAGTGCCAAGCCAAGATTGCTGGCCGGTTCAGGTCGTTTGTCGAGCCTGGCAAGTCGTTGTGCAACATCAACATACGTGTCGTTGCCGTGGAGCCGATATGAATACGGTTGCCGATAAGTTGGTTAAACTCGATTGGGTTGCCGTCAACTAAATTTCGACAATTTCCTCAATTTTCCTACTCCATGCCAAAAATCGCCAACATGTGGCTCTAGCTCCCGATAGCGTTTTGTTACGGGAGGTATCACCATGTTGGCGAAAGTTTGGAGTTGCGCCGTGGTTGGCTTAGATGGCGCGTTAGTCGAAGTCGAAGTTGATCTCAGTCGTGGGTTACCAACCTTCACGATTGTTGGATTGCCTGATACCGCTGTACAAGAAGCCAAAGAACGGGTGCGCGCCGCCGTGCGCAATAGTGGCGGCTCGTTCCCCGATAAGCGGCTAACCGTCAATTTGGCTCCAGCTGATTTGCGCAAAGCAGGCCCAGCCTACGATTTGCCGATTGCGGTGGGCATTTTGCTGGCTTCAGGCCAGATTGCCGCCGATGTGAGTCAAGCGCTGTTTGTTGGCGAGCTATCGCTTGATGGCGCTGTACGCCATACCGATGGCATCTTGCCAATGGTAACTATTGCTCGGCGCGAGGGCTTGCAAACTGTCTATGTGCCGCATTGCGATGCTGCCGAGGCCGCCTTGCTCAGCGACATTACGATTATTCCAGTGCGATCAATTGTCGATATTGCCGCCCATCTCAATGGCGAGCGCTATATCGAAGCCTACGAAGGCCAACCACCAGCCCCCGAAAGCTTAAGTTATAACGTCGATTTTGCCGATGTCAAAGGCCAAGAACACGTTAAGCGTGCACTAGAGGTTGCTGCGGCTGGTGGGCATAATGTGTTGATGAGTGGCCCACCTGGCTCTGGCAAAACCTTATTAGCCCGCTGCGTACCTTCAATTTTGCCACCGCTCAGCCTCGACGAAGCCTTGGATGTAACCAAAATTTATTCGGTGAAAGGCTTGTTACCCAGTGACACGCCCTTTATTCGCACTCGCCCATTTCGGGCACCTCACCATACGATTTCCAATGCTGGCTTAGTCGGCGGTGGCCGTATGCCGCTGCCAGGCGAGATTTCGCTCGCTCATCGCGGGGTACTTTTTCTCGACGAAATGCCCGAATTTAGCCAGCAAGTGCTTGAAGTGCTGCGCCAACCACTCGAAGACCATACAGTCGTACTCAGTCGCGCGGCAGGCACCCTCGCATTCCCGGCAAACTTTGTGCTAATAGGAGCAATGAACCCTTGTCCTTGTGGCTACTCTAGCGACCCTACCCGCCAATGTGTTTGCCCACCAGCGGCAATTGCCCGCTATCAAAAACGCATCTCAGGGCCATTGCTCGATCGCATTGATATTCATATTGAGGTGCCACGGCTTGAGTATGAAAAACTCGCTAGTGTGCGTAGTAGCGAATCATCGGAGCAAATTCGCGAGCGGGTGGTCTTAGCCCGCCAACGCCAAGTCGAACGCTTTTGCAAGCAACCAATCTTAACCAATAGTGATATGGGGCCAGCTCAATTGCGCCACGCCTGCGAGCTTGATCCCGCCAGCCAAAGCCTGATGAAAGCGGCCATGCGTCAGTTACAACTCTCGGCTCGTAGCTATCATCGAGTGCTGAAATTGGCCCGCACCATTGCCGATTTAGCCAATCTTGCGCAGATTCAACCAGCGCATTTAGCCGAAGCACTCCAATATCGACCCCGTCGAACTGAATAACGGGCTGGTGGTAACATCTGCTAACCAACACAACGATTGACATCATCCATCAGCCACGTACAATCATCAGTAACCGATCGATTGATCAATACGGCGCTTGCTGGTTGCTGGGCAAGCGTATATATACGTGCCAATGATGGAATTGTTGGCTGAAGGATGGACACGATGCTGGCACAAGCACCGAAACAATTAAGTAATTTGCGTCATTTAGAGCTACGACGCATGTTTCAGTATGTATATCCCTATCGCTGGCGCTTAGCCGTGGCGCTGCTCTGTTTGGCGGTTTCTAGTGGCATTGGCCTGATTATGCCGCTAGCAATTCGCAATTTGGTCGAAACAGTCAAAGATGCCACAAGCACCAGTGCCTTGGATAAGGTTGCACTCGGTTTGATGGGCGTATTTATCGCCCAAATGGTCTTTAATTATATTCAAGGCTATTTCTTGACCTACGTTGGCGAACGCGCAGTCGCCGATTTGCGCATTGAGGTCTATTCGCATTTACAACGGCTTTCGTTGGCGTTCTTCAGCGAACGTCGCGTCGGCGAATTAACCTCGCGGGTCACCAATGATGTCACGGTGATTCAAGGTATTGGCACCAATGCAGTCGCCGCCTTTCTACAAAATGGCATTACCTTTATCGGTAGTTTCATTATGATGATCAATCTCAGCTGGCAGCTGACCGCAATTACCCTGCTGCTGATTCCATTGATGATTGTGCTGGCGATTATCTATGGCCGCCGAATTCGCAATATGTCAACTGAAGTTCAAGATCGCATGGCTGAAGCTTCGTCGGTGCTCGAAGAAACTATCTCGGGCGTGCGGATCGTCCAATCGTTTGCCCGCGGCCTATGAAGTTGAGCGATTTAGCGGCGCAATTGAGCATGCGTTTTCGGCTTCGATGCGCCGCACCAAAACACGCGCTCAGTTTGTGCCAATCGTCTCGTTTTCGGGCTTTGGCGCATTAGTCTTTGTGCTCTGGTTTGGTGGCCGTCAAGTGTTAAATGGCACAATGCAGCTTGGCGATTTGATTGCCTTCTTGCTGTATGCAGCGGTGATTGCTGGCTCACTTGGCACGTTTACCAGCCTCTATAGCCAATTGCAAGAGGCGCTTGGCTCGACCGCACGGGTATTTGGCATTTTGGATACTGCGCCATCGATTGCCAGCAAAACCAATGCGATTATCTTGCCAGCCATCGAAGGTGAAATTCATTTAGAAGATGTTTCATTTAATTATGCTGAAGGCAGTTTACCGGTGTTGAGCGGGATTAACCTCAGGGTGCAGCCTGGCGAGGTCATGGCCATTGTCGGGCCGAGTGGCTCTGGTAAATCAACCTTGGTTAATCTTATTCCGCGTTTCTACGATGTAACTGCTGGGCGGATCACAGTTGATGGCTTTGACATTCGTGATGTCGATTTGCCCTCGTTGCGCTCGCAAATTGGGATTGTGCCGCAAGAAACCTTGCTGTTTAGCGGTACGATTGCCGATAATATTCGTTATGGCAACCTCGATGCACCGATGGAAGCCGTTATCGAAGCGGCTCAAGCCGCCAATGCCCACGAATTTATCAGCAATTTCGAGGGTGGCTACGACTCGATCGTTGGTGAGCGTGGGATCAAACTCTCTGGTGGTCAACGCCAGCGCGTCGCCATTGCCCGGGCCTTGCTCAAAAACCCACGCATTTTGATTCTCGATGAAGCCACATCGGCCATGGATAGCGAATCGGAAGGCTTGGTACAAGAGGCCTTAGAACGCTTGATGCAAGGTCGCACCACCTTTGTGATTGCCCATCGATTTTCAACCGTCAAAAATGCGACCCGAATTGCCGTGATTGAGGCTGGCCGCGTGACCGAACTCGGCTCACATAGCGAACTTTTAGCCCAAGCCGGCACATACGCTCGTTTGTATCATTTACAATTTGAAACCAACGAAACACCTGGATCTGTGCTAACAGAGTATTAAAATTAATCGGATAGCCGCAAAACAGGACGATCGATGCTTGCTGTTAAGATAAGTTAGCGTATACTATAAAGACGTATTATGATGCTTTTAACCCACTCTGTCGTGGCCATTCTGCCACAGCGAAATGAGGGATTTTAGATATGACCCGAGAAAAAGACCGCCCTCGTACAGGAACCGAGCGCACTTTACCACTGGTGGTATTGGGCGAAATTGTGATCATGCCGCACATGACTGTGCCGCTCCAGGTTGGGCAGGGCAAGTCTTATCGGGCCATGGAACAAGCGATGGAAGATGATCAACACGTTTTGTTGATCTTTGTTTCCGAGGCCGAAATTGAAGCCTACAAAGGCCACGAACCCCAACAATTACCCAATGTTGGCGTGGTCGCTCGCTTGGAAGATTTCTCCCAATTGCCCGATGGCACGGTAAAAATTGTGCTGGAAGGGATTACCCGCGCTGAGATTGTTGATTGTGTTCAGAGCGACCCCTTCTATCGCGTAGCGTGCCGCTACTTGCCCGACCAAGAACCAAAAGGCATCGAAGTCGATGCCTTAATGGATACGGTCAAACAACAAATTACTGAATTTGTCGATTATTTAGGCGAAATTCCCCAAGAAGCTGTTGCTTTTGTGCATCGGATTAATACCCCTGGCCACTTGGCCGACCTTGTGACCTACGGCCCAGCCTTCTCGTTCCAAGATCGCTTGGAATTGTTGAATGAGGCCGAACCATTGGCACGCTTGAATCGGGTGCAAGTTATTTTGGCTCGTCAATTAGAGTTGTTACGACTCCGCGCCAAAATCCAATCCGATACCAAAGAAGTCTTGGATCAAGGCCAAAAAGAGTATTTCTTGCGCGAACAAATGCGGGTTATCCGCCGTGAACTCGGCGAAGACGACGATGGCGATGATCCAATTGATGAATTGCGCCGCAAAGTCAATGAACTGAATGCACCGCAATATGTCAAGGATCAAGCCTTGCACGAAATTAAGCGCTTGGCCCAACAAGGCATGAATTCGCCTGAAGCAGGCGTGATTCGCACCTACCTCGATTGGATTATTGCCCTGCCATGGAACACCAATCAAGTTGCGGCGATTTCGTTGGTCCAATCGCGACAGGTGCTCGACGAAGATCACTATGGCTTGGAAAAAGTCAAAGAACGAATTTTGGAATATCTGGCGGTGCGCAAGCTCGCTGGGAGCAAAATGCGTTCGCCAATCCTGTGCTTCGTTGGCCCTCCCGGCGTGGGTAAAACCAGCCTTGGTCGCTCGATTGCCCGGGCCTTGGATCGACCATTCGTGCGCCAATCGTTGGGCGGCGTGCACGATGAAGCCGAAATTCGTGGTCACCGCCGCACCTATATTGGCGCAATGCCAGGCCGGATTGTGCAAGGCATGAAAACCGCCAAATCGCGTCAAGCTGTCTTTATGCTTGATGAAATCGATAAGATTGGCAATGATTTCCGTGGCGATCCAACCTCGGCACTGTTAGAAGTGCTTGATCCAGAGCAAAACAATACCTTCTCTGATCACTACTTGGAAATTCCGTTTGATCTGAGCCAAGTGGTGTTTGTGGCCACCGCCAACCAACTCGAACCAATTCCTGCGCCACTCCGTGACCGCATGGAAATTATCGAGATTGGCGGCTACACCGAGGATGAAAAACTAGCAATTGCCCAAGGCTTCTTGTTGCCTAAGCAACGTGAGTTCCATGGCCTCGAAATTAGCCAATTGGAATTAACCGATGCTGCGATCTTGAAGCTGATTCGCGAATATACCCGCGAAGCTGGCGTGCGTAACCTTGAGCGTGAAGTCGCGGCCTTGTGTCGCAAAATTGCCCGCAAGGTAGCTGAATCGCAGGATGAAGAAGCGCTACAAGAAGGCAAGAAGCGTCGCAAGAAGGCCAAAAAAGTTGAGCTGGCTAAATTCGTGATTGATGCAGCCGATGTGCCAACCTACCTTGGCCCTGAGCACTTCAGCTTTGGCATGGCCGAAGTTGCCGACCAAATTGGCGTGGCAACTGGAGTGGCTTGGACGCCAACCGGCGGCGATATTCTTTCATTCGAAGTCTTGCCATTGACTGGCAAAGGCGAATTACGCCTGACTGGTCAATTGGGCGATGTGATGAAGGAATCGGCGCAGGCTGCGATGTCGTATGTGCGCTATCGCGCCAAAGAATTGGGCATCGAGCCAAATTACTTTGACGAGCATTCGATCCATATTCACGTTCCTGAAGGCGCAGTGCCCAAGGATGGCCCTTCGGCAGGGATTACCTTGACGATTGCCTTGATTTCAGCTATGACTGGTCGCGCCGTTCGCCGTGATGTGGCCATGACTGGCGAAGTCACCTTGCGTGGACGGGTCTTGCCAATTGGTGGCTTGAAAGAAAAAACCTTGGCAGCTCATCGGGCAGGGATCAAAACTTTCATTTTGCCCAAGGAAAACGCTAAAGATATTGTTGATCTGCCTGAAAAAGTGCGCCAAGATCTGCAATTGATTCCGGTCGAAACCATGGACGAAGTGCTGACAATTGCATTGATGCCGTTTATTCGCCAAGACGTTATCGCCAGCTAAATCAGGCTTAGCTTGATCAAAACGCCCCTCTCCTTACAATAAGGAGAGGGGCGTTTTTTTAAATTATGAAGGATGAGGGATGAAACACAAAGAACATAAAAGGTAATAAGGCTATAGACGATTAGCTAAACGATTGATAAAGCATCCAAGATTGTTCCGATAGCTCAAAGCCAATAGCCGCTCTCTACGCCGCTGCGTTGACCTATCTTTAATTTTAAAACGAAGATTCCTCATCCCGCATCTTTCATTTATCCGCGCCGCTGCGTTAAAGCCAGATCCTCGATCCCTAATCCCTGACTCCTATTGTTATGTTCTAGACTCTCTGTTCTTCATCCTTCATCTCTCATCCTTCATCCTTAAAAAAAGCTTCCCCCACAAACCCGTAGGTTCATGAGGGAAGCAAGCAACAATTTGAATTATTGGGCGACGGTCAAAACCAAGGCTTTGGCCAAATCGGTGAAGATGTTTGGCAAAATCCCAACTGCGATAATCCCAATCACTGCGACGAGCACGCCCAGCGAGAGCGAAGCCGTGGCATGGGTTGGTCGTGACTCATTGGTTTCAGCATCACGCATCCACATCGTCACAATTACCCGCAGGTAGAAGAAGGCCGAGATCACGCTGGTCACCACCCCGATAATCGCCAGATAATCGAGATTGGCATCCCATGCAGCGCGGAAAATGCCAAACTTGCTGGCAAAACCGGCTGTTGGTGGTACGCCCGCCAACGAGAACATAAACACGGTCATCGATAGCGCCAACAGTGGGCTACGCTTGCCCAAACCACGCAGATCGTTCAATTCAAACACGGGCATGCCGCGATTTTCCAAGGCGATCAGCACAGCAAAAGCCCCAAGGTTCGTCAAGGTGTAGGCCAACAAATAGACCGTAAAGGCGCTAATGCCTTTTTCACTGCCTGCCAACACGCCCAGCAACATATAGCCAGCGTGGGCAATCGACGAATAGGCCAACATCCGCTTGAGGTTGGTTTGAGCAACTGCCACGATGTTGCCATAGGCCATAGTTGCTGCGGCAAACACGCCAAACAACAATTGCCACTCTGGCTTGAGCGCAGGGAAGGCCACATTCAAGAAACGCAACATGGCGGCAAAAGCTGCACCCTTGGTTGCAACCGACATATAGGCGGTTACTGGCGTAGGCGCGCCTTCGTAAACGTCAGGTGTCCAAGCGTGGAAGGGGAACATTGAAACCTTGAAGCCCAAGGCAATCAACACAAAGCCAACCCCTGCCAACAAAATTGGGTCATCAAGCGACTTGCCAGTGCTTTGCCAAGCGCTCAATTCGGTGGCAATTTGGGCCAAGTTGGTCTTGCCTGTCATGCCATAAATCAAGGCAATGCCATAGACCAAAAAGCCTGCGGCAAACCCACCAAGCAACAGATATTTAATCGCTGCTTCGCCCGATTTGAACTGTGGCACGGCAAAGCCGGTTAGCACATACAGCGCAATCGAAAGCATTTCAACCCCAATGAAGATCGTTACAAGGTCGGTTGATTGGACCAAGAACAACATCCCTGAGGTTGCAAACAGCACCAAGGGATAAAATTCGCCTTGGTTGAGATTTTGGCGCGGCATATAGTCAAAGGCAATCAGCAAGGTCAGCGCCGTACCTGCTAGCAAAATCCAATTAACCAACACCCCAAACTTATCAAATACCAACATATCTGAAAAGCCCGAGACTGTTAAGCCATAATCCAGCCCCCCAAGCGCCGCAGTCACGCCAAGCCCAATCAGGCTCAACGTAATTAAAACTCGCCGATCCGAGGTAAACATATCGACAATCAAGACCAACATCGCCCAAATCATCAGGAATGCTGGCATGCCTAAGACTGTCCAGTTAATCTCCGGCGTGACAAATGGTAATGGTAATTCATTCATTCGAACTCACGCTCCGTCTTATTGGCCAGCAATTAGTGGCGCAGCATTAGCAACGAAGGCTTCAAGCGCCTTAATCGTTGTTTCCATCGGGCGAGTAAAGTATGGCGAGTAGAGACCAATCACCAACATCAAGATACATAGTGGCAAGAGGATCGCTACTTCACGCCGAGTCAAATCGCTCAGGTGTGGCGTGCGACGTTCGCTAAATGGCCCCGAAGCAATGCCTTGGAACATTTTGAGCAAATAGACCGCTGCCAAAATCACGCCAACTGCGGCAAACGCGGTAAACGTCCAGCCGATTGGCGAATCGAACGCCCCGAGCATAATTAAAAATTCGCCAACGAAGCCGTTCAAGCCAGGCAAGCCAACTGAGGCCATCGTGGCAAACAACAGGAAGTAGACGAAGATTGGCACAACTTTCCACAAACCGCCGTAATCGGCCAATTCGCGGGTATGGGTGCGTTCGTAAATCATCCCAATCAGCAAGAACAATGCGCCAGTGCTCAACCCGTGGTTGACCATTTGCAGCACTGCGCCTTGCAAACCAACTTGATTCAGCGCGAAAATCCCCAACACGATAAAGCCCATGTGGCTGACCGATGAATAGGCCACCAGCTTTTTGATATCGCTCTGCGCATACGACAGCACCGCGCCATAGATGATCCCAATCACTGCTAGCACGGCAATGGGCCGCGCCCATTCTTGGGCAACTTGCGGGAACAACTGCACGCAGAAGCGAATCATGCCGTAGCCACCCATTTTCAGCAGCACTGCCGCCAGAATCACTGAGCCTGCGGTTGGCGCTTCAACGTGCGCATCGGGCAACCATGTGTGGACAGGCCACAATGGCACTTTGACCGCAAACGCCACGAAGAATGAGAGGAACAGCAATTTCAATTCGGTATCCGACAAGCCAAATTGATTGATATTGGCCATCAAGGTTTGCACTTGGAAGGCCGTATCAGTTGGCAAGCCTTGTTGCGCCAAATATTTGTAATTGAGCAAGCCCAAGGCAATAATGCCAATCAACATAAACACCGAAGCAGCAAAGGTATACAAGAAGAACTTCACTGTGGCGTAAATGCGGCGCTTGCCACCCCAAATCCCAATCAAGAAATACATTGGAATCAGGGTGAATTCCCAGAAAATATAGAACAAGAACAGGTCTTGGGCGAGAAACACGCCCAACATGCCAGTCTCTTGCAACAGAATCAGCATCAAGAAGCTGTTGGTTTTGTCTTCAACGTTCCATGCGGCCCAAATAGCCAAGGGCGTGATGAAGGTTGTGAGCAAAATCAACCACAAACTAATGCCATCAAGACCCAACTCGTAGCGCACGCCCCAATCCGGAATCCAGCTGAAATATTCGTAGAACTGAAGTCCGGCAGTATCGTGCTTGAAATTGAACAATAGTGGCAATGACACGGCAAAAACGAGTGTGCTCCAGCCCAAGGCAAAAATTCGGGCTGCTCCGCGTTGGCCGCGCATAAACGCCAGGATGATCGCACCGACGGCGGGTAAAAACACCACCAGCGATAAGATCGTAAAACCTAAGTCGTTTGTATTTGTCAAGGGTTACTCCTTGTGAAGATGCAAGCCGAAGCCCGCATTCCACGTCCTAGCGCAACGCAAAGAAGCCAAGCACGATCACCACACCGATCACAAACATCAGTGCATACGAGCGTACATAGCCCGATTGGAACGTTCGCAAGCCGCGACCCGACAAGCCAACCAGCTCTGCCGTGCCATTAACGATGCCATCGATAATTTTGACATCGAAGAACTTACCAAGAAAGCGTGCCAAAGCCTTGTATGGCTTGACTAAAACCGCGTTATACAAGGCATCAAAGCCCCATTTTTCCTCAAGGATGGCATAGAAATCGCCGCCCCAGTGGTGCAACAGGTCGCGTTGGTTGGGCTTGATCCGCTTGTGCTTGCCAGCCCATTGATACAGATAGAAGCCTGCGGCAAACGATGCCAACCCTAAGATCGTCACAATTGCGGCAATGTTCAGGTGGAACTTGGCAGCTTCTTCTTCCACAATTGGCTCAAGCCAAGTGGTCAATGGATGCCAACCAGGAATGTTGATCAGGCCACTGGCCAAGGTCAACAGCGCCAAAATCCCTAATGGCGCGGTCATCCAACGGCTGCTTTCGTGAGCATGAATGTGTTGATCACGTTGCTCGCCAAAGAAGACCATTGAGATTTGACGACCCATGTAGAACGAGGTCAAAACTGCGCCCAAAATCAACAGTATCCCGACCGCACGATGATCATGATCAAAGGCATGGCCGATAATTTCGTCTTTCGACCAGAAACCTGAAACCAAGGGGAAGCCGATCAAGCCCATCGTCCCGACGATATATGTCCAGAAGGTGGCGGGCATCTTCTTGCGCAGACCGCCCATCTTGCGCATATCTTGTTCGTTGCCAAAGCCGTGAATCACCGAGCCAGAGCCAAGGAACAAGAGCGCCTTGAAAATCCCGTGGGTCAGCAGGTGGAACATCGCGGCAACGTATGCTCCCATCCCTACAGCTGCCACCATAAAGCCCAATTGCGAAACAGTTGAGAAGGCCAAAACCTTCTTGATATCGTATTGACCAAGCGCAATCGAAGCCGCCACCAACGCCGTCGCAACCCCAATAAAGATTACGGTGCTTTGGACTGATGGCGATAATTCAAAGATTGGGTGGGTACGAATCATCAAATACACGCCAGCAGTAACCATGGTCGCGGCGTGAATCAAAGCCGAAACTGGGGTTGGGCCTGCCATCGCATCGGGCAACCAAACAAACAGCGGAATTTGGGCCGATTTACCGGTTACACCAAGCAACAGCATAAAGGCAATTGCCCCAGCCGCCGTGTATTGCGTGCCCATAAAAAAGGTGCTGTATTGTTGCAGCGAGAAGACCGTCCCTTGTTCCAACACTTCGCGGAAGATTAACGAGTGCAAGAAGGTACCATCGGGCTTGCGCGCCAAGGCCCAAATTGCAAACATCGCCATCAACAAGCCAAAGTCGCCAACCCGGTTGGTAACAAACGCTTTGACTGAAGCCCACGGTGGATCACGTTGTTCAAACCAAAAGCCAATCAGCAAGAACGAACACAAGCCCACGCCTTCCCAACCCAAGAACAGCATTACAAAGTTGTTGCCCATCACGAGCATCAACATTGCCACAATAAACAGGTTGAGATACACAAAGAAGCGGGTGGGGCGTTCGTCGTGGCTCATATAGCCCACAGCATAGAAGTGAATCAACGTCCCTACGCCAGTAACCAAGAGCATCATCGTCACGGAAAGTTGGTCGATCAAGAAACCAAAGGGAACTTCCAAATCGCCAAAGGCCATCCAGTTCCAATAGGTTACCTCAAACCAACGACCATTTTCGCCCAAGGTGGTTTTAGCAGGCAGACCCAGCAACTCAATCATGGTTACAACGGTCAACACAAAGCCCAAACCAACCATGGCACTGGCAATCAAGCCAGAGCGTTTCGCAGTCGGATTATCGCCATGGCCATGGTGCGCATC
Source organism: uncultured Chloroflexia bacterium (assembly GCA_963767035.1). GTDB lineage: Bacteria > Chloroflexota > Chloroflexia > Chloroflexales > Herpetosiphonaceae > Herpetosiphon. Next base: position 2,263,409 of record CAVYBW010000001.1, read on the forward strand.
AGCGTGGCCATGCCCGTGATCATGCCCGTGGTCGTGGTGGGCGTTGGCACGGCTGCGTCGCAAATCGTTCAGCCCCAACAGGGTATTGATCACGACACCGAGCAGTGGCAGTAACGGCACAAGCCAAATTAATTCCGCCATAAGTTCTCCAGTAGACACTTCGGCAAGGTGCAAGGCCGTTGCCTAGCCCTTGAGCGTATTCACGTCATCAATGTTGGTGGTCTTCTTGACACGGAAAATCGACACCAACAGCGCCAAACCGACTGCGACTTCTGCCGCAGCGACTGCAATCACAAAGAAGGTCATAATTTGGCCATCGCTCTCGGCACGTGCCCGGCTAAAAGCAATTAATGCCAAATTGGCCGAATTGAGCATCAACTCAACCGACATAAACATGATGATTACATTGCGGCGCACTAAAACACCAACGACCCCAATCGTAAACAGAACTGCGCTCAGCAGCACATAGGCATTGGTTGAAATCACGATTGGCTCTCCTCACGGGCAACCACCCGCCGACGGGTCAGCACAACTGTCCCGACTACTGCAATCAAGAGCAGAATTGAGATTGCTTCAAAGGGCAAAAGATAGGTACTGAAACAGCTGAGCGCTGATCGTGGTTGGGGCACCGATGTTGGTCGCATCAGCAACCGGCGCATCGATTAAGGTGGTACCACGATAGGCTACATAGCCAATCTCAGCCAATAACGCCACGCCAAGGATGAGACCAGCCGGCTTTTGCCAGCCAATTTTCTCCTCGCCAAGTTCGGCATTTTCAGCACCCAAGAGCATGATCACGAACAGGAATAGCACCATAATCGCGCCAGCATAAACCGTCACTTGAACTGCACCGAGAAACGGCGCACGCAGCAAAAAATATAAAATGGCGACCGAGCAGAAATTCAAAATCAAAAACAGCGCACTATGCACTGCATTGCTGCTCAGCACCATTGCTAAGGCTGCCCCCACCGCCACAATGGCCGTGGTGATAAACAAAAATGTTTCCATGGACACTCCCAGATAAAGGATGAAGGATGAGGGATGAAATTCAAACCCTGTTGGCACGCCCTTCACACTTCGGACCGTTGGCTACCTTGAAATCTAAAGTACAAACTGGGCGTTGAGAGATGCAATTCAGCCTCGATCAGCCCATCCTTCATACTTCATCCTTCACACTTCATACCTTTTATAGGTCTATTTGGGCCGGTGGGTTAAGTTGTTTGCCGGTTTGTTGCAAAATTGGTGGCACTTCGCCATGACCTTTATCAACCGCAACCAATAACATATCTTGGGTATAGATCGAAGCGCGGCGGTCGTAGAAGGCCAATTCATATTGGTGCTCTAGCACAATTGCATTGGTGGGGCATGCATCTTCGCAGTAGCCACAGAAAATACAACGTAACATGTTAATTTCATACACAGCAGCATGGCGCTCACCTGCTGAACGCGGATTAGCCGGATCGTTCTCGCCAGGCACAACATAAATCGCATCAGCTGGACAAGCTGCGGCACACAGCGAACAACCAATACACCGCTCTAAACCGTTGGCAAAACGCTTCAGTTCATGCCGACCACGGAAGCGCTCGCGGACAGGTCGTTTGACCTCAGGATATTCAACGGTCACAGGCTTTTTGAAGAGATATTTCGCCGTGGTTTTGAGACCCTTAAAATAGGCCATCGTTCCTTTCAGCATTGGCGATTCCTTTCTCGGTGCGTGACTCCCATGGCGTTCACGCCAAAACCGCCACTGTGCGTCAAGCGGCGGTGCAATGTTATTCGAATCGGTGCCGTCGCGGGCGTGTTTATTTTATCACAATCTCTTGATAAGCCAAACAGGCTGGGACAAGGATGAGGAATGAAGGATGAGGGATGAAGAACAGACAACAGAGCACAGACCACAGAGCGAGAATTGGAGATCAGGAGTCAGAGAATCAGAAACGCAGCCTGCGTGCAATTCGTGGATCAATGGTTAACACAGAGGCGCAGAGAGTTAGGCGGGGTCAGAATTGGACGATCAGGGGCCAGCGCTATTAAACCGATTGTAGCCTGAGTGGATTTACCTAACCAGACCTCTGACCCCTAAACTCTAGCCACTACACGACAGCTTCTTGCTCATTCCAACCAGCAAACGGGTCAGCAAGCTGCCAAATTGCCGCTGGTTTCTGCCATTCGTGATCGCTGACTAAACAAGCATCCAACGTTTGTTGTAACCATGATTGATCAAAATCTTGACCAATAAAGACTAATTCTTGGCGCCGATCGCCTACTTCGGCATGCCATAAGGCCTCAATTTCGGCACGCTCCTCGGCGGTTTCAGGCCATTCGCTGTGATCGCTATCGGCCCACCATTCGCCTGCTGGCTCAACTCGACAATTTTGGCCTGCCTGCGAGAGTAATCCAGCTGTGGTTGGCTGTGAAATAACCCAAAAGAAGCCTTTGGCCCGAATCACGCCATGCCAATCGCTATTAACAAACTCCCAAAAACGTTGGGCGGCAAATGGTCGGCGCGCGCGATAAACCCAACTGCGAATGCCATATTCCTCGGTTTCGGGCGTGTGTTCACCACGCAATTCGGCTAACCAACCAGGCGCAGCACTGGCTTGGTCAAAATCAAACAGCCCTGTATTGAGAATTTCGTTGAGTGGCACGTGGCCATGAGTTGCATACAGCAGCTTGGCTTGGGGATTGAGCGTGCTCAACAATTCATGCAAATGAGTTAATTGTTCAGCGCTAATCAAATCGGTTTTATTAATCACCAGCACATTGCAAAACTCAATCTGATCGATTAATAAATCCACCAATGTTCGTTCATCGGCCTCATCGATTGCCAAATCGCGGTCACGCAGATCGTGAGCGGCATTGAAATCGTGCAGAAAATTGAGCGCATCGACCACCGTTACCAACGTATCGAGTTTGGCGATTTCGGCCAAACTCACCCCCGATTCATCTTCGAAGGTAAAGGTTTCGGCTACTGGCAGTGGCTCGGAGATGCCAGTCGATTCGATCAGCAAATAATCGAAGCGCCCAGCCCGCGCCAATTGAGCAACTTCACGCAGCAAATCTTCACGCAGCGTACAGCAGATACAACCATTGCTCAGCTCGACCAATTGTTCTTCAACCCGATTGAGCGCAAGCTCGCCTTGGCCAACCAAACGCGCATCGATATTGACTTCGCTCATATCATTAACGATAACTGCAACCCGCAGACCCTCGCGATTCGCCAAAATATGATTTAATAATGTGGTTTTCCCAGCTCCGAGAAACCCCGAAAGCACAGTGACCGGCAGCGGCAACTTCGACATGGAGCATAATCCTTACTCATTTATTGATACTATATATCATTATAATCGATTTTCGAATTCGTAAAACAAGATTTGACAAAAATACAAAAGCAGAGTATACTTCAGCACTGTTGAACGGCAACAATGCCCAAAACAAACAAATCAATAATCCCTGATAGCTCAGTTGGTAGAGCGGTTGACTGTTAATCAGCATGTCCTAGGTTCGAGTCCTAGTCAGGGAGCCACTTTTTTACAAATCAATAATCCCTGATAGCTCAGTTGGTAGAGCGGTTGACTGTTAATCAGCATGTCCTAGGTTCGAGTCCTAGTCAGGGAGCCAAAATCGATAAACGCCTAGCTGATTTAAATTCGCTGGGCGTTTATCGATTAACACTGCCTACTCAAAACTCACGAGAAAGTTTGCTAAAATAGCGTTCAACTATCTGCTAATGAAGTCCATTAATTATAATCTCGATCACCTCAAGTTCAGGATAATCCTGAATTTTTACTCCAGCGACCGATTCGAGAATCGTACCATCAATCGTCTTTGCAATAATCAGTGGTTGATCCGATAGATCGTTTTGCAATGTCGTCGACTGTATGTGTTGACGAATAGCATCATAATGAATACTTGGCTCAAATATACCGCCAATAACCCCCATCGTTCGATCATAAATCAGCAAATCTGCTGATCCAATCATATCAGTATTGCAAAAAAACCAGCATTTCAAGCTACGCTCTTCTAACCTCATCGTCAAACCCAGCAATCAGTAATATGCTGATTGCGGTACACTGTGAGCGCCTCAGTTACTAGTCCCAATAATACATGATAAAGGGCAGCAGGAATTTAGCTGATGATCATCCCACGGCACAGCGTGCTATTGCTGCGGCATGGGGAATCGTCATCGCGTACACAGAAAGGATGCTATGAAGCAGGCTGTTGGTGATTCATCGGTTTCTTCTCCACCCCAGCACGCCGACCCATCGGCAAACCGCCAGGGCTGGTTCGGGATTGCGGCCATGCTGCTCTCGGCAACCGCCTTTGGCTGGTTGGGGGTATTTGCGCGGCTAGCCTACGACGATGGAACTGAGCCGATCACGGTGTTATGCTTGCGATTCAGTATCGCCGCCATCGTCATGTTCGGAATCCTGCGGGTTCGTGGCGAACGACTGCCACGCGGCAAGGTGCTTATTGGCTTGATCCTGCTGGGTGGGATCGGATATGTGGCGCAATCGCTTGCTTATTTTGTTGCGCTCACCATGGCCTCGGCGGGCTTAGTTGCGGTGTTGCTGTATCTCTATCCAGGGCTCGTTACCTTAATATCAGTTGTGTTCTTCAAGGAACGGCTGACCCCACGTATGGTGCTGGCATTGGTGTTGGCACTGGCCGGCTCTGCTTTGGCAATCGGCCCAATCGGCGGTGGCAAACCACTGGGCATCCTCCTCGCGATCAGCGGGGCGGTGATCTATGCCATCTATATCACAGCGGGAAGCAAGATCACCGCGCGGGCTGGAGCCATTCCCTCATCAACCGTGATTATGAGTGCAGCAGCGGTGGTTTATACAGGGATAATGCTGGCACGCGGCCCGGTATGGCCAGCGACCACAAATGGCTGGCTAGCGATTGTCGGGATTGCCCTTATTTCAACGGTGCTGGCGATTGTTATGTTCTTTGTGGGTCTGGAACGCATTGGCCCGACCGCCGGATCGACGATCTCGGCGCTGGAACCCTTGGTATCAGTGGGAGCGGCAGTCGTCGTGCTCCACGAACCAATCAGCATCTGGCAACTGGGTGGTGGCCTGCTGATTCTTACAGCGGTCATCCTGCTGGCCCGCAATTCGTAAGGATTAAATGTGCGTTCCCTCACCCCCCCCAACCCCTCGCCCACTGGACGCGGGAGAGGGGAGTTGGTAGGGTACAATCCATAGCTATTCATGCTATGAACCATTACAATTAGCCAGTAGTATTGCTATCACGATTAACTGAACGCTGATGGATGTACCGCCAGCAGGTCAGATTAGGCTGTTGGCGGAGGTTTTTTTAGCCCGAAACGATTATCTACAAATCGCTGGAGCGCCGAATATCAACGCTTGAGCATTGGGTAGAGTAGGTTTATGGCACCCAAATTTTGAGATCATTGGTTATTTCGGGGCACATTCCACGCCAACCAAGCTCGCTGGCTTGTTCATCGGGCAAGAATAACTGAATCGTATATTGCTTACTCGTGCCATCAGGAAAGCTCATTTGAATTGGAAGTTTGCCAAACATACCCAATTCACCATCTTGTTGACTGCGCTCTACCTGCCATGAACCTTGGTTGGATAGAATCTCAATCTGCACGCTAGGCGTTGGCATTATGGTTGGCGTTGGCGAATTGTTCCACGAAATTGATCCATAGCCGTTGTCGAGCACAGGCCAAATAAATTTGCGCCGGACTCTAGAGTTGGCGTTAATTTCCAATAAGCGCCCAACCATCGAGCGCACTTCAGCATCGGATGGTTGGGTTGCCTGCAATCGCACAGGGCTGCTTGTATGCGCAATCAATGGTGGTTCGGTGGTTTGTCTATCTGCGGCTGGCCCACACGCTGCGATCAAAATCATGAGCGCCAATCCAACCATCCAATAGCGAACTCGTAATCGATGTTGCAAATTCAACTCCTTCTCATCAGCAAGTTTTGATCTATTCTAGCCGCAGAGTTTGCAGTATGGAAGGTCAACAGCGTGTCAAACGAGGTTCATAACGCCATAGATGCACCGTACAGCCACGCAGCGATGCTGCCAAATACATGCCGGTTACATCCCATTCAAGGATTAATGGAATCATGATCATTCTTGCACCAACTTCCGCAACGTCAGTTATAACCGTTGCCAGATGTTTCCCATGGCGATCCCAACATTGAATCTGATTGTTCCAAGCTGCGATGGCAAAGAAATCACCACTCGGATGCCATGCCAGCGCCATGACCGTTGCGTCCAATTCAATGCTGATGATCTGGCCATTTAAATTGCGTATTTGGAGTTTGGTTTGATTGGCTTGGGCTAAAAGAGTGCCATCAGGCGACCATCCAAAACAGCGGGCATGTTCCCACTCACGTTGATCACTATCTAGTTCCCATTGATCAAGAATTTGGCCTGCTACATCGATGAGCATGGCTGATAATTCAGTCCGAATAACAAATTGCGGTCGTTTGGGATGCCAAATACATTCAATCACGCGGCTAGGTTGCCTAGGTTTAATTATGTTCTGCGTGATCATTTGGCCATTACGCTGCCAAATACGCAACTCAATTGCGTTTAAGTTGGTTTGATTCCACGCAGCTACCAGATATTTGCCATCCGCCGACCAAACTAGATTATCCTTAAAGTATTGCGGTGCTAGATTCTGACCAAGCCCATGACTCGTAGCACTCGCTAAATCCCATAATTGCCAAAAATTCTGTTTGGCGATATAGCTAACTACTTGTGGATAAACTGGATTCCACGCCATACGCGAGCCTGGCCACGCCATGCGCGAGCCTGGTATTTGATGGATCAAACGACCATGTTGATTCCACAATTGAATAGTATTGGCTCGAACTGCAAGCATGGTTCCATTGAGCACCCATTGAAGATCTTCCACATAGCTCTGGCAATTTAATCGGGTTTGTAATTGACCATCTGAATTCCAAATAGTAACCTCATGGCGTTGTTGATAATTTAATGTTGAGCCAGTTGCTAATAGCGCCTGATGTGGATGCCATGCGATTGGATTTGGCGTATAGCCCCATCTGCCACATTGAACGTGATAAGTAATCATTCTAGTGCGCCTTGAAGTATTTGTAGCCTTGATTATAATGCGAGGAAATTGAGCGTTTGCAGCTTGATTATAATGCGAGGAATATCGATGCAGCAACCGACTTGGTTAATTACCAGCCATCAACAACAATGGCAAGTCCGTTGGTATGCTGCCGATGCTGAGCCAGCAGGACAAGCCCATGGCTCAGCGGGCATTTGCCTCACACCTGAGCGCCAAATTATTGTGGTCAGTCAAAATGGCATTGATTGGGATGTGCCAGCTGGCCGCAGCGAAGTTGGTGAATCGTGGGTAGCGACGCTGCGGCGTGAGGTTGCTGAAGAAGCTTGTGCCCATGTGCAAACCACCCAATTACTAGGCTTTTGCCAAAGTCACTGTATTGCTGGAGCTGAACAAGGCTTAGTGTTGGTACGAGCTTTTTGGTTGACGCAGGTTGAAGTTCAACCATGGCAGCCACAATTTGAAATGCGTGAACGGCGAATGCTTGAACCTGCGAAAATTTGGGCCTACCTGCCAGCTGACTATGTGCCAATTTATCGGCATGTTTTGCAGGTAGCCCAATTGGATGCGAACGAACAGCGCTAGATTGAGTTTTCTAGCCTAGCACCAAGCATCGTGCTTAGCGCATCCAGCGACTCAAACCCAACTCCCATACGACGATTAAAGTATTCAATTGAGCTAGAAATAAGCTCACCACAATAAATGTAAGACAGCGAAACAACACATATAATTGAATTTTCCGCGTATATACTAAACCAAATCCATAGCTAAATAATCCAAGCAGCATAAGCACTGGCAGCATATTCCATCCTTTAGATAACCAGTAGAATAAAGGAATCGATATTACTGTAATCATTATTATTTTGATCAGAAGATATTCAGGTTGCAGTGGCAATGTCGATTGAGTAATATGTTTAAACAAAATTGTGATAAAACCAAGCGATGATACCGTTATAAATATTATTGTTACCAATATAGGTAATATTCTTGCAATTGTTGATCCATTAACAAACATAGCCGATGTATAAAATGGTATTAGTAAACCAAGCGAGAAAAATAAATTTCTCCAGCCATACGTTTTACGATCAAAATTAATACCATCAATCATTTCTGGCAAATGATCAAGACCATAGCCTAAGAAGATAACCCCCGATAAGATAAGTAGTTTTAGAAATAATATCCAATTTGAGGCTATCAAGATTGAGGACGGCAACATAAGCAGTCCAACGATAATACATGGCAGGGCCAAGATTAAGAAAATGTACGGTAATGGTTGAGTAATTCGTCGCTTGAGCATGATTTCTCCTCAGACAATACATTTGATGATTTGGTTGATATTCTCAATCAACCGCTGGTACTACGTGCAATTGAAGCTTTGGTTGCGCCATCCTGGCTTCAGGCCACGATTTTTTAGCCACATATTGACACAGATTATTGGGATTATGCTTGCTGCATTAAGCCAAAGCTTGCATAACGCTGCGCTGCTGCGTTATTAATGAAATCATTTTTTAGCTCCGAATTCCACAAATTATAGTTTCATCCCTCGTACTTCACAACTCTGCACCACTGCGTTAAACTAAAATCCGCTTTTTAGCCACGAGAATTGCCCGAATTACCCAAACCATGTTCCGATAGCCCATAGCCCTCAGCCAAAAGCCATAACGTTCCTCATTCATCCCTCATCCTTCATCCCTATAAAAAACTGCTGCTTGACTCTATAGCATAGTATAGGGTTTATGCTAAGCAGCAGAAAGGAATTGAGCGATGCAAATTGGCCAAGTAGCCCGCCGCTGTGGCGTAAGTGTCCAAACCGTGCGCTTGTATGAACGCATGGGCTTGATCGAAACTGCCCAACGGCGCGAATCAGGCTATCGTGATTATTCAAATACGGTGATTGCGCGGATTCTGGCGATTAAGCAAGGCCAAACGTTGGGCTTTAGCTTGCGTGAAATGGGCATGTTTCTGCAACTCAGCCCGCAAACAGCCGAGCAGCAGCTGATTCAGCAATTCGTTGGGCAGAAAGTCCAGCAGATCGACCAAACGATTCAGCAGTTTCAACGCTTGCGCCAAGCCTTACATGAATTTGCCACTCGTTCCAGCGACGACCCAAGCGAATGCCCAGTTATTCGCGCTTTGGCCGAGATGGCCTGTATACAAGGAGTTTCTGATGCTTAGAACAACTCAAAGTTTACGCTGGTTTGGTTGGTATGCAGTTGGTACTGGCTTGTTGGCAGCACTCACGCCAAATCTCTTGCTGAGCATATTTGGCTTGCCAGCAAGCAATGAGGTTTGGCTGCGGGTGGCTGGCATGCTTTTGGGCTTTATCGGCATATTGCACCTAAATGTCAGCCCAATTAACCTCCAACGCTATGCATTAACCACGGTGATCTTGCGGCTCAGTGTGCCGTTGATTTTTGGTTGGTGGGTAATTACCGGGCTGGCACCATGGCAATTGCTCTTGTTTGCTGGCGCTGATGTGGTTGGCGCAATCGCCACGCTCTGGGGCTTGCGGGTTGATCAACGAACGGGCAACCAACGCCAAACTAGCGCGATTGCCCGCTAAAAAATCTAATCGCGAACGTGACCAGCGCCGCGTACAACCCATTTATACGAGGTTAGTTCGCGCAACGCCATTGGGCCACGGGCATGCAATTTTTGGGTGCTGATCGCAATCTCAGCGCCCAAGCCCAGTTGTGAGCCATCGGTGAACCTGGTTGAGGAGTTGGCATAAACCACCGCCGAATCAACTTCGTTCAAAAAGCGCTCAATCGCCGCAGGGTCTTGCGATAAAATTGTGTCGGAATGGTCGGTGCCATACTGATCAATATGCTCAATCGCTTGATCAAGCCCATCGACCACTCGCACTGCTAGGATTAACGCCGAGAACTCTTGGCCAAAATCATCGGGTTGGGCCGCCACTAAATTCCAATCAGCGCTGCCAGATTCACGTAAAATTGCCAACGCTTCAGGATCACAACGCAATTCGACCTTGTGCTCTTGCAAGGCTGCGCCAACCCGTGGCAGGACTTTGGCGGCTGCACTGCGCTCGACCAACAACGTTTCGAGCGAATTGCAAACGCTTGGGCGTTGCACCTTGGCGTTGATGATGATCGGCACAACTTGCTCTAGTGGCGCTGTATGGTCAACATAGGCATGGCACACGCCAATTCCGCCAGTAATAACGGGAATAGTAGCAGTTTGGCGGCAAAAAGTGTGCAAGCCCGACCCACCACGCGGAATAATCATATCCACGTAGCGATCCAAGATCAGCAGGCCACGCACCAATTCGCGATCAGGATTATCGATCAATTGCAAGGCATCAGCCGGTAAATCAACCCGTTCTAGGGCACGGCGTAAAGCTTGCACTAACGCCCCAGCCGAACGAGTGATTTCCTTGCCGCCACGCAAAATCACCGCACTGCCAGCTTTGATACACAAGGCCGCCACATCAGCGGTGACATTTGGTCGAGCTTCGTAAATTACGCCGATCACGCCCAGCGGCACACGGCGTTTTTCCATGCGCAAGCCATTGGGCAACACGCCCTGCTCAAACACTTCACCAAGCGGATCAGGCAAGACTGATACCGTGCGTACATCGTTGGCAATCGCTTCAAGCCGTTGTTCGTTGAGTAATAAGCGATCAAGCAAGGCTGGCGTTAATCCAGCTTCGCGCCCAAGCCGCATATCAGCATCGTTGGCCGAAAGAATCGATTCGCGATCAAGGCTTAGTTCTTCGGCCATGGCCTCGACGGCGGCATTACGTTGAGCTGTGGTTGTGCGGGCCAAGATTCGGGCTGCCAGCTTTGCACGCTGACCCATTGCCTCAAGCATCGGACACTCCTCATACTAGCCATCATAACTCGCCAAGTGGGGCTGCCGGATGATCTTCGCCTTCAAGATTGCCTTCGAGTTGCCAACGTACTGCGGCATGCAAATGCACAGCATCGTTGTAGCCACCCAGAAACCAGCGCATCTGCCCACCGCGTTCATGCTGATACCAATGGGTCAACGATGTATTGGTCACTTCTAGGTCAATATTCGGTTGCTCGCTGCGGCTATGTGGCCAAAAATAACTTAACGATGATTCTATCACCCAACCATGGCAAACAATTGCAATCGTGGCATCGGGGTTGGCATTCAGCACTCGTTCAAAATTGCTGTGGGTGCGCTGGCAAAAGGTTTGCCAAGTCTCGCCACCAGGCGATAAAGGCTTGCGCAAATCAAAATCAAACTTGCCATAGCGGGCATTATATTCTTTCCAAGACAGGCCATCGGCCTCGCCAACATTGAATTCACAAAAGGTTTCGTCGTAGATTAAGGCTTGGGCAAAGGCCGGAGCAATAATTTCGGCGGTTTGCATCGCCCGTGGCATCGTACTACAGATAAACAGATCGGGCACAATTTCCCGGGTTGCGATCAGCCGGTCGCGCAAATGCTCAGCTTGCTGCACACCCAAAGCTGTCAAGCCACGATCACCCTTAATGCCACCAATAATTGGCTCAACATTCACCACAGCCTGCCCATGGCGAATCAAATAGAGTTTAGCCATAATACCCCTTTCTACAATGATGAAGGATGAATTCTCATTCCTCAAATAATCACATCTTTTTAGAAATAAGCAAAAATCCTCATCCCTCATCCCTCATCCCTCATCCCTCATCCCTCATCCCTCATCCCTCATCCCTCATCCCTCATCCCTCATCCCTCATCCCTCATCCTTAACAAAGGCCACCATATCATCGCGGTGAATCACTTCATCGCCATAAGAATACCCAAGGATACTTTCGATATCACTGGTACGTGAGCCTTTGATTTGAGCAACTTCGTGAGCCGCATATTGGCATAAACCACAGGCAATCGCTTGACCGTCGGGGGCAACAATCGCTACAGTTTGGCCGCGTCGCCATTCGCCTTCAACCGCCACAATCCCTGCTGGCAAGAGGCTTCGGCCTTGCTGGGTTAGGGCTTGCACCGCGCCTGCATCGACCGCAATATGCGCTTGGCGCACCCGTTCAGCCATAATCCAGCGCTTGCGGCTCTCTAGGCGGGTGCTCACTGGCCGAAAACGGGTGCCAACACTCTCGCCAGCGGCCAAGCGTAGCAACACATCAGGCTCGTTGCCAGCAGCAATTACCATGGTTGTGCCAGCACGGGTCGCCAATTCGGCAGCTTGAATTTTGGTAAACATCCCGCCAGTGCCACGATGCGAGCCAGCGGCCCCAGCCAAAGCATACACCTGTTCATTCACCGCTGCCACATCGTCGATCAGCGTTGCCGCAGGGTTATGGCGTGGATCGGCGCTATACAAACCAGCAATATCACTCAAAATAACCAATAGCTGAGCGTCAACCAAATTTGCTACCAAGGCCGAGAGCGTGTCGTTATCACCGACCCGAATCTCATCGACTGCGACTGCATCGTTTTCGTTGATAATTGGCAGCACGCCAATTTCCAAGCAAGTCAACAAGGTTGCGCGGGCATTCAGGTAGCGCACCCGATCGCGCAGATCGGCGCGGGTCAGCAAGGTTTGAGCAACTGGCACATCGTAAATTTCAAATAATTGGCCATAGATATGCATTAAACGGCCTTGACCAACTGCCGCCAGCGCCTGCTTGTGGGTCAGCTCGCGTCGCCGCTTGGGGAAGCCTAAGCGCTCCCAGCCTGCTAAAACCGCACCTGAAGAAACCAACACGACTTCATGGCCAACAGAGCGCAACTGCGCCATCTGGCGGGCCAAATCGACCATGCGCGGGCGATGCAAACGGTCGGTGCCATCGGTCAAAACGCTCGTGCCAAGTTTAATTACAATTCGCATAGCAAAGCTCTATTCACAAAGATTATTACAACTAGCTATTTTAACGCCTAGCTCCAAATTGGTTTTAGCCGAATCACAAAAGCTGCGTTTTAAAACCACGAAGAGCACGAAGGGCACGAAGAACGAAACCGCGAAGCACACGAAGATCGCGAAGGCTGAATTTTTTAGCCACAGATGATCACTGATGAGAATGATGGATAAACCTAGCATTGGCCGATTAGGTATTGGGTTTCATCCCTCATAATTCATCCTTCATCCTTATTTTCTGCCTTTTGATTTTGCCTTTTGTCTTCTCTTATGTTCTATGCTCTTTGCTCTATGTTCTTAAAGCAACAGGCCATGGAGCACCAACACTCCACGGCCTGCGAAAAGTATGATTATGTCAATGGCTATTTTTTACCAACGGCTTGCGCATGGGTATGCTTGACCGCCAAAATCGCCTCAAGCTCGGCTTCTTTGCCCGGCACGCCGTGGCACGCTTTGAACTTCTTGCCGCTATCGCAAGGGCACGGATCATTGCGTCCGATTTTGATCACAATCCGGCGGGCTGGTGCTGCCTGACCTGCGGCATTGCTGACGCGGCGCGCCGCGCCACCAACACCACGCTTGGCTGGCTTAGGTGCTTCTTCAGTGGCGTTTTCCGAGCCACCAGCAGTTTGTGCCATTGCCAAACGCGCTTCCATTTCAAGCTCAACTTGGCGCAAGCGCACTTGCCAGTTGGCAGCATTCATGAAGAAGTTGTAGACAATTCGGTTTTGGATGTTGCCTTTGAGTTCATCGAACATCTTGAAGGCTTCGCGCTTGAAAGCGACCAACGGATCTTGTTGGGCAATCGCTACGTTGCCAATACCTTGGCGCAATTCATCAACCGCTGTTAGATAATCAATCCATTCGCGATCGATTGATCCAAGCATTTCTTGGCGCTCGAAGTGAGCAAAGAAAGCTTCTGGGCCGCTAACGCCAGGAATTGGCTGCACGCCCCGTTGCAACAAGCCAGTATATTGGGTTGCCAGCTCTTGGCCCAAACGATTGTAGGCTTCTTCAACAACTTCGGTCGCAATTTCGCCAATTTCATCAGCTTGGCGGCCTTTGAAACGCGCAGCCAATTCGGTTTCTTGAGCTTTGAGTTGTGGCACAATTGCATACAACTGGCGCAAGAAACCTTCCATATCAGGCTGATCAAGCTCTTTGTTGTCGAGGAAATCTTCGACATGGGCATCAATTTCGTCAACCACCATCTCAAGGATGCGGTCGCCCATATCTTCGCCGCCAAGAATCGCATGGCGGTCGGCATAGATGACTTCGCGTTGCTTATTCACCACGTCGTCGTATTCGACCACATGTTTCCGCACGTCAAAGTTATAGCCTTCGACCCGGGTTTGGGCGCTTTCGATCGCTTTATCGAGCAAGCCCGATTCAAGTGGCAATTCTTCCTCGCCATCGGACATGCGCTCCATCAGTCGTTTAATCGTGTCAATTCGTCCGAAGCGGGTCATCAATTCGTCTTCAAGTGAGATGAAGAAGCGCGATGAGCCAGGGTCGCCCTGACGGCCAGCCCGACCACGTAACTGATTGTCGATCCGGCGAGCTTCGTGGCGCTCAGTCCCGATGATGTGCAAGCCGCCAGCTTCCATCACAGCCTTGCGTTCGGCATCGACATCGGCTTTGGCTTTGGCAGTCGCTTCGGCCAATTGCTCAGGCGTAGCTTCGGTGATGGTCGTGCCAAGAGCTTTAAGATGCTCCTCGACCAAACCATCGGGATTACCACCAAGCAAAATGTCGGTACCACGACCAGCCATGTTGGTTGCAATCGTGATTGCGCCAATCCGGCCAGCTTGAGCCACAATATAGGCTTCACGTTCGTGCTGTTTGGCATTCAACAGATAGTGTTCAAGCGCTGATTGATTCAGCAAGTTGCTGACAATTTCTGAGCTTTCAACTGAGGTTGTACCGACCAACACTGGGCGACCAAGCTCATGCATCTCTTTGATTTCGCGCAACACGGCGTTGTATTTGGCTTTTTGCGAAGCATAAATATGGTCGCGATAGTCTTCGCGTACCACTTGACGATTGGTTGGGATAATCACGACTTCCAAATTGTAGATTTTGCTAAATTCTTCAGCTTCGGTGACCGCCGTCCCAGTCATCCCACCAAGTTTGTTGTACATACGGAAGTAGTTTTGGAAGGTGATTGTTGCCAAAGTGACGTTTTCGCGGCGCACTTCAACCGCTTCTTTGGCTTCAACTGCTTGGTGCAAGCCATCCGACCACCGTCGGCCAGGCATTGTCCGCCCAGTAAACTCATCGACGATCACGACTTCGCCGTTTTGCACAACATAATCAACATCACGATGAAAAACATATTCGGCCTTGAGCGCGTTTTCCAAGTAGTGAGTTAATTCGAAGTTCTTGGCATCGTACATGTTCTCGCCATCGGGCAAGTTGAGGCGTTTTTCCATTACCTCTAAGCCCGATTCGGTCAAGGTAATCGAGCGCGATTTTTCGTCGATCCAATAATCGCCGTCAAAATCGTCTTTGATGCCTTTGCGCACTTCATCAGGCGAGATGCTTGAGCGCTTCAGGCCACGCACCAACGATGAAAAGCGGCGATAGTTATCGCTGGATTCTTGGGCTGGGCCTGAGATAATCAACGGAGTACGGGCTTCGTCAATCAAAATATTGTCAACTTCGTCAACAATCGCATAATGCAATTCGCGCTGCACACATTGATCTTTATGCTGTACCATGTTATCGCGCAGATAATCGAAGCCATATTCATTGTTTGTCCCGTAGGTCATATCGGCCATATAGGCTTCGCGGCGTGAGCAAGGCCGCCAGTGCACCAAACGGCTATCATCTTGTTTGGCGTTGGGGTCGATATAATTGGGGTCGTAAATCGCTGAATAATCGTGGGCGATGTAGCCAGTGCTCATGCCAAGGCTATGAAAAATTGGCCCCATCCAACCACCACCAACTTTGGCGAGGTAGTCGTTGACGGTAACCAAGTGTGCGCCACGGCCTGGGATTGCGTTGAGGAACAAGGGCAAGGAAGCCACCAAGGTCTTGCCTTCACCAGTCTTCATTTCCGCAATTCGGCCTTCGTGCAGCACAATCCCACCGATCATTTGGACATCGTAGTGACGTTGACCAATGACCCGACTTGAGGCTTCGCGCACAAGGGCAAAGGCTTCGGGCAACAATTCATCAAGCGCCGAATCTTCAATCACCCGTAATTCTTTTTGATACTCTTTTTCGACTGTCGAATCGTGGCGATTTTCGTCGGCATAGCTGTCGTCGAGCGCTTCACGATCCGCTTTGGTAAGCTCTGCGAACCGTGTGCGTAATTCAGCCGTTTTTTCACGGAGTTGTTCATCGCTAAGAGCCTTGAATGTTGGCTCAAGGGCGTTAATTTCATCTAAGGTTGGCTGCATTTTCTTCACAACCTTAGCGTTGGGGTCGCCCATTAGTTTCCCAAGCCATTTAAACATGTGGTACCTCGTGGTGTCTGAATATCGGCAGCACGGCTGCATCGCTAGATTATACCACGCAGCTTTGGCGCTTTGAATGGCTTAAAAGCTGCTTAACAAAATGTTAACGCACTGCCAATAATCGTGGATTTTCACGGTTAAGCAACTGTTGAAACTTGCCAATGAAGCGGCCCAGCTGTGGATCGCTACGCTCCAACGGCAGTTGATCGAGCGCAAACCAGCGAATTTGGCTAAATTCTGCGTGATCATAGGCCAATGGCTGCTGCGAATCGGCTTGCACTACATACCACAACGAAACATCAACATGGCCTGCCGTTAGCCCGACCGTTTCCGTTACCGTGATAAAGCATGGCTCTGGCCAATAAAACTGTACGTGAATGCCTAGTTCTTCGTGAATCTCGCGGGTCACGGTGATCGCTGGGTGTTCATCTGGCTCAACATGTCCACCACACGGCAACCACAACTGCGCATTGCGATGATCAACCAATAGAATCTGGGCGGTCGCAGGATCATAGACCACAATGTATGAAACCAAATGCATCGGGGGTGTGGCAGGCTTGGCAGTACGAAACAACGGCGCATCGCTATCGATCCAAGTCAACGTTTCGTTACAATCGGCCTGCTCGCGTAAATCCAAGGGAGCGATCTGAGTAACCAAACTACGTATAGTTGAACGCATAATTCCTCCAACAATCAATTCTCAAGTTGATCCACGAAGGGTACGAAGGGCACGAAGGCTGGCGATGGGCTATAGGCAGAAGGCTATTGGGAATATGGTTGAGCCACGCATTCCACGAATTATGGTTCTATTCCCAAAACTTGAAAATTTATACCTCTGCACCTTTGCGTTGAAGGTTTGATCCACGAATTATGTTGATTATGTTCCAATAGCCGATAGCCTTCAGCCAAAAGCCCTCTGTTCTATGTTCTATTTTACCTTCTGATTTTGCCTTCTGACTTTAATCTTCATCCCACATAATTCATCCTTCATACTTTCAAGGCTTCGATGCTACCAACCAAGAGCGGTACACTATCATTAATAAAGCTTTCGAGGTTTTGGCAGCGGTCGCTATAGAGCCAACGGGCCGCCAAGGCAAACACCGACCAACTCAGTATGGTAGCCAACAACTGGCGTTGCATCGCTGGCACGCTGCGCAACGGCAAATAATGATCAAGCCATGTTTGAATGTGTTGCTCAAGCATGCGTTTGATCTGGGTTTCAGCCAACGAATCGAAGAAACGATGATATTGATTGCACTGGCCATGGATCATCGTCCAATGATCAGCAATCGCCCATAGCAAGGCTTGCATATAGCGCGTCGGCGTGTCGGGATAATGCTGCATGCGACGATCGAGAAACATCATAAAGCCATCGCGAATCAGTTCATCAACCAAGGCATATTTATCGCTGAAATGGGCATAAAAGGTTGCCCGATTGATTGTTGCAGCCTCGGCAATCTCATTAACCGTCACTTCCTCGAAGGTACGGGTACGCAACAATTGAATTAAGGCATCGAGAATTAATTTACGAGTGCGCTTGGTGCGCGGGTCAATTTTTACAGCGTTTCCCAACATTTTGGCTCCTTTGTTGCCTAAGCAACAAATTTTCGTTTTTGCTGGTTGACACTATAGCACGGGTTCTCTATGCTATTCAACAGATGTCAAATAAACAACGAGTGTTGTTTAGATTTCAAATTCATCTAGTGAGGTTTTCAATCATGGCTCATACTCAAGGGTTGGTCGCGATCACCGGTGCAGCAGGTCAATTAGGTCGCTTAGTATTGCAACAAGTGCTCGAAAAAGTTGGCGCGAATCAAGTTGTCGCCATCACCCGCGATCCTGCCAAATTAGCCGATGTCGCTGCTCAAGGCGTTAAAGTCGTCGCTGGCGATTTCAGCGATCCGGCCAGCTTGACCGCTGGCTTGGCAGGCGTTGAACGGGTTTTGCTGATCAGCATCGATGTTGTTGGCAGTGAACGAGTACGTTTGCAAAATAATGCGGTCGATGCGATCGCCGCTGCTGGCGTGAAGCACATCGTTTATACCTCGGCAATCAATCCTGCTGAAGCACCAATGGAGTTTATTCGCGAACACGCTGCGACTGAAGAAGCGATCAAAGCCAGCGGCTTGAGTTATAGTTTCTTGCGCAACAACTTCTATTTTGAAACGATCACCGATAAAGTTAAGGGAGCTTTGGCTGGTGGCGTAATTGCTGCCGCTGCTGGCGATGCTGCTGCTGGCTTGGTTGCCCGCGCCGATTGTGCCGCCGCCGCCGCTGCTGCCTTGGTCAGCGATAGCACCGCCTCAGAAGTTTACAATATCACTGGCCCCGTGAGCTTGACCCACAAAGCAATTGCTGAAACCGTGGCCGAATTTGCAGGCCGCGACGTGGTCTATCAGCCCATCGATGCCGCCAGCGCCCAACAACAACTTGAGCAATATGGCCTGCCCGCGCCAGTGGCCGGCTTTGTCGTTGCGATCGATCACGATTTGATTGGTTCTGGGGCCTTGGATCTTGTGACCAATGATGTTGAGCGCTTGACTGGCAAGCCAGCTCAATCATTGGCCGACTATCTCAAGGCTAATCGCGGTTTGTTTAGCTAGGATTCCCTCACCCCCAACCCCTCGCCCAGGCTATGGGCGAGGGGCTTTTTCGTTCCGTGGTATTGCCATGCACCATGTACGCCACAGGTGCTCCCCCTCGCCCGCGTTCAGTGGGAGAGGGGGCTGGGGGGGTGAGGGAATCTCTGGAAACTCCCCCTCGCCCGCGTCCAGTGGGAGCGGGGGCTGGGGGGTGAGGGAACCACACTATTTGCTGGTAGTTGGGTTATGAATTGGCAAGCCAACCACATTGCCCCATTCAGTCCATGAGCCGTCGTAATTGCGCACATTTTTATAGCCCAGCAGCTCGTGCAGCACAAACCACGTCAACGATGAGCGCTCACCAATCCGGCAATAAACTACGGTATCACTTTCGGGAGTTACCCCAACGTCGCCATACAATTGGCTAATTTCGTCGGCACTCTTGAATGTGCCATCTTCATTGACCGCTTTGGCCCAAGGCACATTGACTGCGCCTGGAATATGGCCGCCACGCACCGCGCCTTCTTGAGGATATTCGGGCATATGCAGTTTCTTGCCAGTAAATTCATCGGGCGAGCGCACATCGACCAAACTATGGCCTACGGGCAATTCAATTGCGCTTTGGCGTGGATTTGGCCGCCCAATGTGGGCCAAGACATCATCGCGGAAGGCGCGAATCTCGGGCTTTGGCTCGCCGACAACATAGCTGGTTGACTCGAAGTTTGGCACAGTGCGGGTCAATTCACGGCCTTCGTCGATCCATTTTTTGCGCCCGCCGTTCATAATTTTGAGCTTTTCGTGGCCAAGCAATTGGAAAACCCAATAGGCATAGCAAGCCCACCAATTATTTTTATCGCCATAAAACACAATTGTCGTGTCGTTACTAATCCCAAAGCGGCTCAGCAAGGCGGCAAAAGCATCGCCATCAATGTAATCGCGAATCCGCACATCATTCAAATCATCTTGCCAATTGATTTTGACGGCGTTGGCAATATGCCCCATCTCATACAGCAAAATATCTTCATCCGACTCAACCAAACGCACATTGGCATCGTTTAAATGTTCAGCCACCCACTCGGTACTCACCAAGACATCAGGATTCACATAATCGCTCATAGGTTGCTCCTTTATCAATAAAAATAATTAAGCCTCAAGCAAAATCTGATCGCCTTCAATTTTGAGGCTATAGACCTTCAATGGTTCGGTCGCTGGCAACGAGCGTGGACGACCACTGGCTAAATCAAAGCGCGCACCATGCAACGGGCATTCGATAATGCAATCGTCAACATCCAACTCGCCCTCGTGTAATTCGGCATAGGCATGGGTGCAAATGTTGCTGGTAGCAAAATATTGCGTCCCACAGCGAAAAATCCCCACTTGCTCACCAGCAAAATCCACCTGAATCGCCGGAGTTTCAGCCAAATCTTGCAGCGTCGCAACAACGTGAAAGCTCATGGTTATTCCTTAATTTCTTAACCAAATTGATTAACAATGACCGAGCCAAGAAAACGCCGAGGACGCAAAATTTGCGCCTCGGCGTTGGTAGGCCAACACTAACCGACCGAACCTTCCATTTCCATTTGGATCAAGCGGTTCAATTCGACAGCATATTCCATGGGCAATTCGCGGGTGAATGGCTCCATAAAGCCCAGCACAATCATCGAAAGTGCTTCGGCTTCGTCGAGACCACGGCTCATCAGATAGAACAATTGCTCTTCGCCGATTTTGCCGACGGTCGCTTCGTGAGCCACGGTCGCTGAATCTTCCTCGATCTCGATGTAGGGAATCGTGTCCGAGGCTGAGCGACTGTCGAGAATTAAGGCATCACACACCACATTGACTTTGGCGTTATGTGCGCCGCGCATAACCTTGGCCAAACCGCGATAGGTGGTACGACCACCATTCTTGGAGACCGATTTGTTGGTGATGCGGCTGGTGGTATCGGGAGCGCCATGGACCATCTTGGCACCAGCATCTTGATGTTGGCCTTCGCCAGCATAAGCAACTGAGAGCACCTCGCCTTTTGCGCCGCGACCCATCATATAAACCGCAGGATACTTCATGGTCAACTTCGAGCCAATGTTGCCATCGACCCATTCCATTGAAGCATCTTCGTAGGCAACAGCTCGTTTGGTCACCAAATTGAAAATGTTGTTAGCCCAGTTTTGAATCGTAGTATAGCGGCACTTACCACCTTTTTTGATGATAATTTCAACCACTGCTGAGTGCAGCGAGTTGGTGCTATAAACTGGAGCAGTACAACCTTCGATATAGTGAACTTCAGCGCCTTCGTCAACGATAATCAAAGTACGTTCGAACTGGCCCATGTTTTCAGCGTTGATGCGGAAATAGGCTTGCAATGGAATATCGACCTTGACACCCTTAGGCACATACACGAACGAGCCACCCGACCAAACCGCCGTGTTCAACGCAGCAAATTTGTTATCGGCTGAAGGGATAATCGTGCCAAAATATTCCTTGAACAACTCAGGATACTCTTTCAAGCCTGTGTCGGTATCAAGGAAGATCACGCCCAATTTTTCCCATTCTTCGCGCAGCGAGTGGTAGACCACTTCTGATTCGTATTGAGCGCCAACGCCAGCCAAGAACTTGCGTTCAGCTTCAGGAATACCCAATTTTTCAAAGGTATTCTTGATACTTTCTGGTACATCGTCCCAGTTATTTTCGGTTTTTTCGCCAGGCCGCACATAATAGTGAATATCTTGGAAATCCAACTCAGCTAAGCGCGGGTTGGCCCATACACCACTCACTGGCAATGGTTTTTTATGGAAAATTTCCAGCGCCTTCAAGCGGCGTTGCAACATCCATTCAGGCTCGCCCTTCATTGCTGAGATCGTGCGCACAATTTCGGCATTCAAACCTTTTGAAGATTTGAATGTATAGTTCTCTTCGTCGCGAAAGCCGTACTTCGAGTAATCAAACTCGATTTCGTTTTGTGCAGGGTTGGACATGCCCTGTGCCTCCTATAGTGTGATCACGAATAAGTGATGAGATTACTTGATTCAGAATCGGATAATTCTGTTTCTAAATGATGCCATTCGTTGGCTGAAAATTCGGCTCGTGCCTTGGCAATTGATTGTTGATAATGCTGCTCACGCAATCGTTTTCCCAGAGTCCGAATGCTACTCCAGCATATTCAACTAATCGGATTATGTCGATTAGTGCTGGACGTTGAGCAACCTCAATCAAAGGCTATCCTCATCGTCGTCAACGAGATTGACCCCGTAGAGCCCAGCTTTGAGCGTTTTGAGCGAGAGCAAAGCACACTTGAGCCGCACTGGCCCAATCGGAATCCCCAATAAATCGAGGATGGTTTGTTTATCAAAGGCTTTGGCTTCATCAACGCTTTTGCCAGTCAGTTCTTCGCTGAGCATCGAGGCTGAAGCTTGGCTGATTGCACAGCCTTTGCCTTTGAATTTTACATCAACAATCCGCTCGTTCTCGACCAGCAAATAAATGCTGAGTTGATCGCCGCACAACGGGTTGTGCTCGTGTTGCACAATCGTTGGCTGCTCAAGCTCGCCGTAATTTCGCGGATGGCGATAGTGATCTAATATATTTTCACGATATAAATCGTCCACAATGCCTCACAGTTGGAAGGTATCGCGAGCCAGAACCAAGGCTTCGGCCAAACGATCAATTTCTTCCTCAAGCGTGTATAGGTAGAATGATGCGCGTACCGTCGCTGGTACGCCCAGAATATCGTGCAATGGATGGGTACAATGATGCCCAGCCCGCACCGCAATGCCTTGCGTATCGAGAATTGCCGCCACATCGTGGGCATGCACGCCAGCCAAGGTGAAACTCAACAAGCCACCACGCTCGGCAGCAGGTGGACCAAAAATGGTCAACCCATCGATGGCGCTGAGTTTATCCCATGCATAATCAGTCAATTGGCGTTCGCGCTCGTGAATCGCATCCATCCCAAGCCCATTCAGGAAGTCAATCGCCGCGCCAAGGCCAATCGCCTCGGCAATTGCTGGCGTGCCTGCCTCAAATTTCCATGGGAGATCGTTCCATGAGCTTTCGCGTAGCCCGACCCGTTTGATCATATCGCCGCCACCCATAAACGGTGGCATGGCTTCAAGCAATTCGCGCCGCGCCCACAGCGCACCAATGCCTGTTGGGCCGCACATTTTATGCCCCGAGAAGGCCAAGAAATCGCAACCAAGCGCTTGAACATTGACCGGAATATGCGGCACGCTTTGCGCCCCATCCAGCAGCACCAAAGCGCCGACCTGTTTGGCAGCAGCAATCACCTGTTCAACCGGATTGATCGTACCCAACACATTCGACATATGGGTGATAGCAACCAGTTTGGTGCGTTCGGTCACAAGTTGATCAAGTTTGGTTAGATCAAGCCGACCTTGGGCATCAAGTTCAATAAAATCAAGCTCTACGCCGATTTGGGCTGCCAGCATTTGCCATGGCACCAGATTCGAATGATGTTCGCTGACTGTTAGCAAAATCCGATCACCCGCCTGTAGATTGGCGCGGCCCCAACTGTGGGCAACCAAGTTGATTGCTTCAGTGGCGTTGCGGGTAAAAATAATTTCTTTGGTCGATTTCGCGCCGATAAAACGGCCAATTGTGCGGCGCGTGCCTTCATAGGCTTCGGTCGCTGCTTCACTAATCTGATACACACCTCGATGGACATTCGCATTAATCGTTCGATAGTAGCGATCCATGGCATCGAGCACCGCCAGCGGCTTTTGGGCAGTCGCAGTGCTATCCAAATATGCCAAACGATGGCCGTTAATCGATTGATCCAAGAGCGGAAATTGCTCGCGAATGGCGTTGATATCAAGGGTTGTTTGTACAGACATAACTCACCAATATCCGATCCACGAAGGACACAAAGAGCACGAAGAATTACTATTTGATCCACGAAGGACACAAAGAGCACGAATGGTTGGCTCTTGCGATCTGTAAAATTCATAGGCAATTAACATGGTGATTGTGAATTTAACGAACTAAGCGTTTCCATTCCAACTTGCCAAGACTGCCGAACTTAATCAATAGCCCAACCCGAAGTTGCACCAACTCCAATGCAAGGGCTTCTTGATAAACAGCCTCTAAGAACCCACTACCCAACTCGCGATGAACCTCAATTGCAGCCCCTACAATCGCGAACACTTCATCTGCCAAAAGAATCGTTGCCATCCACGCCTCCCAAAAATAGTTAGTTGGTTCCAAATTACTAGATACACAAACCAACTATTTTTGGGATGACACAAAAAACATGCTTCGTGTCCTTCGTGCTCTTCGTGAATCAAATCGTTAGACTTTTTCGGCGACAATCGTTTCGACCCGTTCGCGCACAGCTTCGTCGGGAATCATATCGATGATTTCGCCGACAAAGCCCAACACGATCGTGCGCTTGGCTTCGGCAAAAGGCAAACCGCGCGATTGCAGATAGAACAACTGCTCAGCATCGATTTGGCCGCTAGTCGAGCCGTGACCAGCCTTAACTTCGTTGGCATCAATCTCCAAGCCTGGAATTGAATCCGAGCGTGAAGTGTTGCTCAAGTGCAAGGCATTCTCGCGCAAGTCGGAGTTCGTGCCTTGACCGCTAGCAGGAATCTTGACCATGCCATCAAAAACAGCATAGGCTTCATCATCAACCACGGTTTTGAAGTTAATTTGGCCTTCGGTATTCAAGCCAATGTGGTTGAGCTTGGGGGCAACCAGCAAGTTTTGCTTGCCATTGCCATACAACAAGCCGTTCCAATTGACGCTTGAGCCGTTGCCGCTCAAATTGGCTTCCAAGGTGACGTGCTGCACAGCGCTCCCAACGACGACATTCAGCCATTCGGCTTGGGCATCGCGGTTGATGCGAATTTGTTGGCTGCCCAACATATACACATTGCGGTTTAAAATTTGCACGCTGCTGAAGTTTAACTTTGCCACCATCGCCAACTTCGATTTCAGCGCCAGTCAAGAAGACGGCACTAGCGTCAAAATCAGCTGAGCTAATTTCTTCGATCACATTGATCGAGCTATGACGCTCAGTCACGATCAAGGTGCGAGGAGCGACAATTGTGCCAGCATTCGCCACGTGATAGCGAATTCGCACTAATTCGTCAACCACAACATCTTTGGCAACGTGGATGAAAATCCCACCGTTAACCAAGGCATTGTTGAGCGCCGAATATGGATCGCGGCTAGTTTGCACAGCGCTACCAAGCACCCGTTGCACCAACTCGGCATGGCTCTGAATTGCTTCGGCCAAAGGCAAAATTGTTACGCCTTCAGCGCCAGCGAATTCAACTGAAACATCAGCTTCAGCCACGCTGTAATCGGCAATATTGAAGCCCTTCAAGTTGGTTCGGCGCCACTCAGGTTGCTCAGCGGTTTCAAAGGCGTCCCAAGCTTCGCGGCGGCGGGTGGTTAGCCACTCTGGCTCGTTGCGGCTGGCCAGCAAGGCCTCAAATTGCGCCACATCAAAGGTAGATTGCAAATTAGCTGGCATTGCCAAACACTTCCTCTCGAATGAAATCGTAACCTTTTTCTTCGAGTTCTAATGCCATTTCCGGGCCACCTTCGCGCACGATTTGGCCGTTCATCAGAACGTGCACATAATCAGGCTTGATGTAGTTGAGCAAGCGTTGGTAGTGGGTGATGACCAACACGCCCAATTCAGGCTTTTCGGTTTTAACTTTGTTGACACCTTCGGCCACAATCTTCAAAGCGTCGATATCAAGCCCTGAATCGGTTTCATCCATGATTGAGATTGAAGGCTGCAACATGGCCATTTGCAAAATTTCAAGCCGTTTCTTTTCACCACCAGAGAACCCTTCGTTCAAATAGCGGCGGGCGAAATCAGGAGCCATTTCCAACATATCCATGCGGGCTTTGATCACTTTGCGATATTCAGCCATTGGAATGGCGGTCGACTTAGGATCAACGCCTTCTTGGGCGCGATGTGCGTTTAAGGCAGCGCGTAAGAAGTTGGCAACGGTTACACCAGCAACCGCGACTGGATATTGGAAAGCCAAGAACAAGCCCAATTTTGAACGATCATTTGGTTCGAGATCAAGTACATCTTGGCCTTTGTACCAAACTTCGCCTTCGGTCACTTCGTAGCGTGGGTGACCAGCGAGGGTATACGCCAAGGTTGACTTGCCTGAGCCATTTGGCCCCATGATGGCGTGAATTTTGCCTTCTTCGATGGTGAGATTAATACCTTTGAGAATTTCTTTGCCATCGACCGCAACGTGCAAGTTGCGAATGACCAAATTGTTGGCGCTCATGACACTCCTATTCAAGATTGCTATTCAAGACAACGGCATGGCATGCCCATGGATCGCCAGCCGTCAAAGAACTTAGTTATGCTTCTCAATCCCAATCTCATCGGCCTTAATCACAAAGTGACAGCCATTATGACCTTCGACCATGCGGCGTTGAATTTCAACTTCATGGCCGAGTGCAGTTTCCATCATTTGGCGTTCCATGCTACACAGGCTATCGTGGGTTTGGGCTACCTCAAAATAAGGGCAGGCATATTCGCTCACAACCCAACCACCGCCAGGCGATTCGGCGACATTAATCGACATGCCTTTACGGTTCATGGTGTAGACGAATTGCATCAAACGCTCACGTAGCGCAGCATTGACAGGGTGATCGCCAGTGTATAACGTTGCTAAGCGCGTACCCACCCGACTAAGCAGTTGCGCCATTCCATCTGGGCCTTCAGTCGCCAAAATCTCTTCCAGCAACACATTCAAGAGTACATCGTAGCCCTTAGGAAATAGCGATTGCGCCTTCGCAGTCAGGGTATAGCGGTAGGAAGGACGGCCTGGGCCTTGGCGAATTTTGGTCGGTGCAATGAGTCCTTGGTTGGTGAGATGGGTTAGTTGCTCGCGCACCGCAGTTGTGCTCACAGCCAGCGCATCTTCCAATTCCTTGACAGTCGCTGAACCTTTACGCTGAATATAGCTCACAATATCGCCGGCGGGCGTTCCTTCTCGGATACCAAACACGGTCATAGAAACCTCGCATTATGCCTTTGACCATACCGTTGCATGGTTATTGAGAATGATTATAAATCGAGAATGATTTTCTGTCAATAAAATCGGAAATAACCGTGTTTATTCGAAGATAACAGCATTTTGAGGCAAAAATAGGCAGTTTTGGTAGAATTTTGGAGGTATGGCACTAGCACTCGGGCGCTGTTTAGCCCAAGCGAGCAGTTTAATTCTTTGATGAGAGCTTGATTAAGCAGCCAATAATTCTTGGTGTAGGCGTTGTAATTGGGCGATTGTGCGTTGGGTACGTGGGTGTTGCTCGCCAAAACGCGCAAGATCGCCTTGCAAGCGAACTTCAACCGTTTGGACGTTGCGCCGTCGATTGAGCCAGCGTTGATAGTGGGCCGTGGCTTGGCGATACACTGCTTGGGCTTGGGTCAGCACAGCATTGCCATACATCGCGCCAAGCAAGCACCACAAATGCTTATCGCTGGCCAATGGGCGGACATTCGCAGGATTGTGGCGCCATGCTTTGAGCAGACGGGTATTGGCATTGACCGCGCTGCGAATTTGGTCAGCCTCGTTTGGCGAATATCCTTCAGCAAACCATTGCAATACTGCTTCGATTCCCGTCACTGGATGCATTGCAGACCTCCTAACTTTGGAGTCAGCATAACAGCAGCGTGTGACAACAACTGTCACAAACTTTTGTCACAATCGCTATTCAGGGGTATAGTTGCGCCCAATCGAAGTTCAATGCTGAAAGGAACACAGACATGGTTTGGTTAAGGATCGCCCTCGTTGGGCTCATGCTCGCTGTGTTGTTGGGGAGCATACCCCAAGCCCAAGCAGTCGATCCAAGTTCTACAGAACGGATTTTTGGCGAAGGTGAGGGTGATCCAGCAGGCGCATTTCAGGTGCTACGGCTGCATCCCATCCCAACTGTAATGAATTTTGGTGATGCGGTGAGCGGGGTCGCCAGTGGCGATAGTTGGTTGGTTGGGGTTGGTCAAAACAGCTTTTTCTCACTTGATGCCGGCAATCATTGGCAGCAGCTTGATCCACAAACGCTGTTTCCCACAGCCGCTGGTGGGCTATGTTGCCAGCAAGCATTTGCCTATGATTATGGCCGCGATCTATTTATTTGGCTTTTGCAGTATACGCCCGATACCCAACGTGGCCTCGTGCGAATTGCCTACACCAATAGCGCTGGCTTAGCCGAACAAGCCTGGGAATGGTATGACGTGCCAGCTGCCCAAGGCTATAGCTGGGTTACACCCCAACTTGAGCTAAGTTCCAACCAAATTTGGCTCGCGATGGATCGTCAGGTAATTGGCGGGGCAATTGATAGCACATGGGTCAGCCAGATTCAAACTGATACGCTTGAGGATGATTTGCCGTTTATTCGCAGCTATTCCTCAACGACAGAGCGGGCATGGCACTTGGTGCGGGGAGCGAAAGACATTATGTATTTTGCCAACCACATCGATCAAACCACGGTGCGAATCTATGCGTGGGATGAAAACCAGCCAATTCCAACGGCGAGCGATGTAACGGTGGCCGAGTGGACAGCCGGAGCACGCATTTGCCCAACGCCTGATCAACTTAATTGGTGTTCAGTTGATGATGGCCGAATTCGGGCAGGTTGGGTGGCAAAAGGCACGATTGGCCTGATGTGGAATGCTGTTTCTAGCAACACGATCACCTTTCCTTATATTGATGCAGTGCGGGTGTATGAACGTGATCTCAGTTTATTGCCATTTAGTTTAGCCCGCCCATTTATTTTCAATGCCCAAAATGGCTTCTCGATGCCTAGTGCTGCGGTCAATGGCCGCGATGATGTGGCGGTGAGTTTTTATCACAGTAGCACCAAGCAACACCCAACTATTTCGAGCAGCATTTTTGATGATTTTACCGCGCCACCACCGGGCTGGGCCTATTACAACCTGCAAACCAGCAGCACCACACCCAGCAATGGCCAATGGGTTGGACAATTGGATACTCAAGCATTCAGCCCAACCAATCTTGGCTGGAGCGTGGCTGGTGCGCGCTTGAATGGCTGTGCTGAGGCCCGTTGTTTACAACCATTCATTGCCATTTTCAGCCGCGAGCGAGATCGTCCGGCGATTGAACGCTGGCTTAGCCCAATCCGCTATGAAATCTTTACGCCGTTGGTGCAAATAAATTAATGCAGCAAAAAACCACTGGTCATTCGACCAGTGGTTTGATGTGGTGCCACCTTCCGGGCTGAACCGGAAACCCTACAATTTTCAATCGTATGCTCTACCAACTGAGCTAAAGTGGCATTGGTGGGTGATGGGGGACTCGAACCCCCGACCTACTCGGTGTAAACGAGACGCTCTACCAACTGAGCTAATCACCCATATGTATGAAGAACGAATTGGTGCCCAGAGTGGGACTTGAACCCACACGAGATTGCTCCCACTACCCCCTCAAAGTAGCGCGTCTGCCAATTCCGCCACCTGGGCAGGTGGTTTGCAACATTTGGTTTGTGTTGCATTTCGTTATTCAATTGTTTAGTGCCGTGGTATTATAATCAGCTTTGGCGTTCTTGTCAAATTGGATATTCCATCGCCCAAAAGCTGCAAATTATCCTCCCAAGGGTAGCTCAATTCTAGGCGTTCGGGTTGAATATTTCCATGCCATCCTTCGACTGATTCGAGGGTCTGAAAACCATACTGCGCGTAGAGAGTTTGGGCATTGCGCGTCGCCAACAGCCAACGCCGCAAGCCTTGAAGCTCAGGGTGGGCTAGGATGGTTTGCACCAACCACTTGCCAAGGCCATTGCCACGATGCTCGGCCAAAATATAGACATCATCTAAATAGGCAAATACGGCATAATCGGTAATCACCCGCGCCAAGCCAATTTGCTGCTGGCCGTGATAGACCCCAAAACACAACGAATGCTCGACCGAGCGGATAATCGTCGCTGGCTCGCGTTTGGCGGCCCAATAGGTTTGATGAAGGCCATCAACAATCGCTGCATAATCGAGGCGGGCCGGATCGGTGCTGATTGTATAGTCGTCACGCTGCCATTGCATACTCATGCTCCAAAATAAAACAACAGCCCCAGTTGCGTAAACTGAGGCTGTTGCACTACGAAAGAATTTAGGGGGCGCAACTTGGTTTGGCGTTGAGCCATGGACTGAAGGTTAAATTTACTCCGACGGCATCGCCAGTGCCAGCGCCATTTTGCTCAGGATGATACGGCCCCGAAGCATCGCCCCACCAGTTGTTGCGCGCATCAAAGCCAACATCACCGGTTAAGCCATAATTTTTGTGGCTTTGGAAACTATTGCCGCTAATCAAAATCCGTGCACCATCCAAGGTTGGGTCGGTCGATTTGATTTGCAGGCCATACGCGCCGCCGCTAAAGCTATTGCACTGAAACACGGCATTCAACGATTGGTTGAATTGAGCGCGAACATTCGTGCCGCTGCTGCCACGGAAGCTATTTTTCTCCAAAATAATTTCAACGTCATCGGCGGTTGCGCTGAGGCTCACGCCGGTTGCGCCATCGGTGGCAGTGTTATTGATCACATTGCTGAATAAACGCAAGCTCTTGCCGCCACGGACTTCGGCACTAATCGGTGCATAGCCAACCACGCGGCTACGTTGCAGATCAAAATTACCACCGCTAACATAGATCCGGCCTTGATTTTCTTCAAAGACGCTATCTTGAATCACGGTATTGCCGCCAAGTGCTGAAATCAGCACGCCCTCGGAGCCGCCGCCACGCACATCAACCCCGTTCAAATTGGCCTGACCACCATTATTAACCACAATCGATTTCCACAGGCTGGTGCCGCTCTTGCGCAAACGTGCGCCATTGGCCGTGAGCGTGCCATCAACCACCAACGAGGTGTTGGCATCCATCAGCACTTCCACGCCATCATCAATCGTTAAGGTTGCACCTTTAGCGATAATTGTATCGCGGCGAACTTTGACTGGGCTTTGAGCCAGTGTCCAACGGGTATTGCCCCGAATCATGTCGTAGGGCAAAGGAGTTGGGGTTGGCGTATTGGTTGGAGTCGCAGTTGGCCCTTCAGTTGGTGTATTGGTTGGGGTTTCAAATGGCTCATCAGTGCTGCTGGGAGTTTCAAATGGATCTTCAGTTGCCTTAGGATCATCGTCTTCCTCAGTTGGGAAAGGCAATTGATCGGTTGGCAATGGGATCGAATCGGTTGGGACGGGAATATTAGTTGGCGCTGGAGTGCGATTTGAATTTGGCGTAGGATAATTGCTTCCCGAGCCTTGGGTCGGCGCGGTTGTGCCCCGATTGCTGGTACTGCTAGTTGGAAAGAGTGGCATCGAGGTACCACCAACTGGCAAGGTTGGAAAGGGATCAATCGTCGGCGTTGGACCATCGCCAGATGGCTGAGGATAGGCGCTTTGGCTCTCAAGCGTTGGAGTTGCCCGATTCGGCGCTGGTGGCCCGACCACACCTGCCACATCAGTTGCGGTTGGCCGAGTATTAGCAACCTCAGTGCTGGAGATCAGCGTTGGTGTGACTGAGCCAGTGGCAGGCGCTAAGGTTGCTTGCGCCAAGGTGGTTGGGCTAGCCAAACCTGAGGGCGATTCAATCGTCGATTGCGAATTAAGCCCAAAAATTGCAGCCAAAACAAAAAACGTACCAGCCAAAAGAATCGTCTGATACTGACGGATATTCTGCATCGCACGACTTGAACGTAGGGCGCTGAGCAGCTTTGCTCGTTGGGTTGGTGGGCCACTGGGTGGCAGGTTTTGCATCTCCATAGTGCGCCATGGTAGCACAGCCTGTGCCATCGTGCAATGAAGATTGGCTAAGAAATGTGGGGGTACTTTCGGCCTAAGTTGCCCATTGATTATGTCTATGGTACACTCAGATTCTACAAGATTTAACCATCAGTTAAAGCAGCATTGACATGCGGTTTATCTTCTTTATGCAGCATGACATTTCAGAACTGAAGGTTCCGCTTTGGTTTAGCCGTCACAGTTGGTGTGAACGGCATTTCTACATGAATCGTGGAGGATTCTGTGCATTTTAAGGGTTTACGACTCCTAACAGCGTTAACAATGCTGTTCACGTTGATTGGTACTTCGTTGTCCGCGACCTACACCACTCCTACTAGTGCTGTCTCTACCTCTCTAGTTATTAGTCAATTCCAAACTGCTGGCGCTACTGCTGGTGATGAATTCATTGAACTGCATAACATTAGTGCTAGCCCAATCGATCTGAATGGTTATCGGGTTGTTTATCGCTCAGTGTCGGGAACGACTGATACAGCAATCGTCAACTGGACAACCTCAGTCGTGATTCCTGCTGGTGGTTTTTATCTCTTAGCAAACAGCGGGTATGACGGCAGTGTTACTGCTGATCAACCATTTACCAGTGGTTTAGCTGCTGCTGGGGGCGGGATTGCTATTCGTAATGGCGCAGCCAATACCGGCACGCTGATCGATTCAGTTGGTTTCGGTACTGCTACCAACGCATTTGTTGAAGGCACAGCTACTGGTGCTCCTGCAGCTGATAGCAGCTATCAACGCAACAATTCAAGCTGTGCTGATACTGATAACAACGCTGCTGACTTCAGCTTGTTGACTCCCTCAGCGCCACGCAACAGCGGCAGCCCTGTGGCGACCTGTGGTGGCTCACCTGTTGATAATGCCCCAACTGTTGCTAGCACCGTGCCAGCCAACGCTGCAAACAACGTGGCCTTGAATGCCAACGTTACAATCAGCTTCAGCGAACCAGTCACCACCACTGGCACGTGGTACACGATTAGCTGTACCAGTGGCACACGCACCGCTAGCGTTACTGGCGGCCCAACCAGCTACGTGCTTGATCCAAGCAGCGATTTTGCTGCCAACGATGCTTGTACCGTAACGGTTATTGCCAGCCAAATTACCGATCGCGATGGCACCCCTGACGCTTTGGCACAAAACTACAGCTTCAGCTTCAATGTCTCAAGCGGCGTTGCCTGTTCAGGTGGCACGGTTACGCCAATCGGCCAAGTTCAAGGCACTGGCGAAACCAGTCCTTCGAATGGTTCAGTTGTAACCGTTCAAGGCACTGTGGTTGCCGATTATGAGGGTGCTCAACCAGCCTTGCGTGGTTTCTACCTGCAAGATGCTGGCGATAACAATGCTGCAACCTCTGATGGTATTTTCGTATTCAACGGTGGCGCTGAGCAAGTTGCGCTTGGTCAAGTGGTTCGCGTTACGGGTACGGCTGGTGAAAACCAAGGCCAAACCCAATTGAGCGGCAGCTTGACGGTTGAGCTTTGTGGCACAACCAACGTTGTTACCCCAACCCAAGTCAGCTTGCCATTTGCCTCAGACACTGAAGCAGAGCGCTATGAAGGTATGCTCGTGCAGTTCAACCAAAAATTGGTTGTCTCAGAGCACTACTTGTTGGCCCGCTTCGGCCAAGTAACCTTGTCGCTCAACGAACGCTTGGCACAACCAACGAATGTGGTTTCGCCAGGTGCTCCAGCCTTGGCCTTGCAAGCCCAAAACAACTTGCACAAAATCGTGCTTGATGATCCATTCAACAACCAAAATGCTGACCCAATTCTGTTTGGTCGTGGTGGCAACGGCTTAAGCGCCGCCAACACCTTGCGCGCTGGCGATAGCATCACCGGTTTGCAGGGCGTGATGACCTACACATGGGGTGGCGCAACGGCAAGCCCCAACAGCTACCGCGTGCGGGTCAGCCAATCGCCTAATTTCGTAGCCGAAAATCCACGCCCAACCTCGCTTGAGCTTGATGGCTCATTACGCGTGGCTGGGGTTAACGTGTTGAACTACTTCAACACCTTTGGTAATGGCGCTTGTACTGGCGGGGTTGGTGGCGCTGCTACCGATTGCCGTGGGGCTGAAAATGCCACCGAATTCCAACGCCAAAAAGACAAAACCATTGCCGCGATCATCATGACCCAAGCCGACGTGATTGGCTTGATGGAAATTGAAAACGATGGCTTCGGCAGCAGCAGCGCAATCCAAGATTTGGTTAATGGCTTGAACGCTGCAACCGCTCCAGGCACCTATGCCTTGGTGAATGTCGATGCACTGACTGGCCAAACCAATCCATTGGGCACTGATGCCATCAAAGTTGCTTTGCTCTACAAACCAGGCAAAGTAAGCTTGGCTGGTACGACCGCTGTGCTCAATACTGGCGCATTCGGCACGTTCAACACCAGCAGCGGCCCAACTGGCCGTAACCGTCCAGCTTTAAGCCAATCGTTTACCGAAACCAGCAGCGGCGAAACCTTCACCGTGGTCGTCAACCACTTGAAGTCGAAGGGTAGCGCGTGTGCCGATAACATTAGCCCAGTGCCAAGCGACCCAGATTTGGGCGATGGTCAAGGCAACTGTAATCTGACTCGTAAAACCGCCGCTCAAGAGTTGGTCAACTGGTTGAATACCGACCCAACCAACATTGATGATAGCGATTATCTGATCATTGGCGACTTGAACTCGTATGCAATGGAAGATCCAATCACCACCATTCGCAACGCTGGTTATGTCAATGTTCCAAAAACCTTGCTTGGCGACGAAGCGTACTCATACATCTTCGACGGCCAGACTGGCTCGCTCGACCATGCTTTGGCAAGCAATTCGTTGTTCAGCCAAGTTGCTGATGTTCAAGAATTGCACATCAACTCCGACGAACCGATCGCTTTGGATTACAACACCAACTTCAAGAGCCCTGGCCAAATCGTCAGCTTGTATAGCAACAACGCCTACCGCGCGTCAGACCACGACCCAATCGTGGTTGGCTTGGATTTGGGTGCAGCACCAAGCGCCAACTTCAACACTTCAACCAAGACGGTTAGCAGCACCAGCGTTGAACAAGGCGAAGTCTTCACCTACACCTTGACGATTCGCAACACTGGCACGGCTGAAGGCAGCTTTAGCCTGAGCGACCTGATCAGTAGCAATCTGCAAATTGTGAGCGTTAGCGCTGGCTTGACCACCAATGGTCAAACCGTCAGCACCAACAGCAGCCTTGCGCCAAACTCCAGCAAAACCTACACCATCGCAGTGCGGAGTGTTGGCACGTTTGTTGGAACCGTCAGCAACACCGCTGTGCTCAATAGCGATATTGATTTGACTGCCGATGATGTGACCATCACGGCTACGTCAAACCCAAGCTTTACCGTCTACATGCCGTTAGTTACCAAAAACTAATCTGGCCTGCGACCAAGCGCCCAGCACCGCAATTGGTGCTGGGCGCTTTTTTGGTTAATCATCGAAAGCCGCTTATCAATAATTGGACGAAGGGGAGTAAGCGTCCAGTTTCCATAAATCGCAGCACAACAACCGCGTTAACCCTCAGGATATATTGGGGCTTGCATAAGCCAAACCAGCCCTGTAAGCTAACAGCACCAAATTCAACCAATTGGGAGCGAGAGATGCTTGTTTTTTGGCATACCTATCAACAGCTTAAACGTTTGAGCTTGACGCTAAGTATAGGCTTGGGTTTGGCAGCATGCGCAATTCACGGCAATTACTCCTCGGATAATCCACCAACCAGTCCACCAGCCGAACTTCAAATCGAAGCAGGCTTTACGATTAACCCACTGATTACTGGCCTCAATCAACCAACTGGGCTGGCGTATGATCCCCAAGGGCGCTTGTATATTGCCCAACGCTCAGGCAGCGTGCTGATCAAAGAGGGCGATAATCCGCCTCGCGAGTATGCCACTGGCTTCAATAAACCCTTAAGTGTGCACTGGTTTGAGCAGGCCTTGTATGTAGTTGAACAAGGCCAGATTCAGCGCTTGAGCGATAGTAATGGCGATGGCAGCGTTGATCAGCAAACGGTTTTATTAAGCGATCTGCCTGACCAAATTGAAGCGGCAACCTTGGTTTCTGATGATCAAGGTTGGCTCTATCTCGGCGTGGGCACTGGGGCCGATCATACCCCAACCGCTGGAATTCAAGAGGGCTATATTCGGCGCTTTCGGGCCGATGGCAGCGAATCGAGCGTGTATGCCACAGGTTTGCGCATGCCGTTTGGCTTGGCCTTTGATACACAGCAGCAACTGTATGCCACCGACAATGGGCGCGAAGGACTTGGCGATGATCTTCCGCCAGATGAGGTTAATCGAATTACAGCTGGAGCCAATTATGGTTGGCCAA
This sequence comes from uncultured Chloroflexia bacterium, assembly GCA_963767035.1. Lineage (GTDB taxonomy): Bacteria > Chloroflexota > Chloroflexia > Chloroflexales > Herpetosiphonaceae > Herpetosiphon. The sequence goes on from CAVYBW010000001.1 coordinate 2,299,504, forward strand.
CGTGTTGGGGCCAGCGCCAGCCGGATGCTGATGGTGGTGGCGATCAAGCAGCGTGTGCAACCACCAGCGAGCCAGCAGCACTTTTGCCAGCACATAGTGGCGTAACCGGAATTGTGTTCTATCAGGGCACAGCTTTTCCTGCCAAGTATCACGGCGATGGGTTTATTGGCTTATCAGGTTCGTGGTATAGCCAAGCATCACGCGGCCATAGCATTGTGCGCATGAACGCAGAAGACCAGAGCATTCTGCCATTTGCCAGTGGTTTTGCACGCCCAGTTGGCTTGGTTATTAGTCCGCAAGGTCAACTGCTGGTAGCAGATTATGACCGTGGAATGATCGTTATGATCGCAGCCCAACCTTAAACGCAGAGAAAGTTGCAGGATAGGGCAAATTTGATCATCATTGCCTGTGGAGTTACCCCATGGGCCTTCGCGATCCAGCCAACCACTGTTTGGTTATGGAGCGTAACGATCGTCACTACAACCGTTTGGGCCAAAGCGATGGGATTAATGTTCTACGATTGGTTTGCCGATCGCTCGGCTTGGCTTGATAGCCTACGATTAACCGTGGGAACACTGCTCGCGATTGGGATAAACTATCTCATTTTTCGGTCACCGACGGCGATTTATAGCAGCCTCGTCAGCCTGATTGGCTTGGATTACGCCAATTTGCGTTGGATTATCAAACAACGGGCGGCCAAAGCAATTCATCGTGATTCAGTGGGTCAGCTTAAAGTCGTTGATTATCAACCAACTATCTATCAATCGCTCAGCAAAATTGTGATTATGATTAATTTGTTTGCGCTGATTGCAGCAATTCTTGGAACATTGTTCTTAGCATTTGTGATGTATTTTTTAGCTCGTTAATTATTGAGAGTAAGGAGAACCGATGCAAAAACTTATTCTTGCCTGTGGCTACAATCCATTCGGCTACATTATTTTATTCTTCATTGTTGTAATCCCCTTTGGGCTTACTTTAGGCATCAAATGGTTTTTTCTGGCGCAAACCCTACGCTCAAAGCACCGTTCGTTATTTCTCCATAGCTTAGGATTAACCTTTATCGTAGGATTGGTGATTGGCTTCGTTATAGGATCTTTCTATGTTTTACCCAGTTCTCTCTTTAGAATAGAAATCGGGGGTTTCTATTCTTATCAATTTTTTATTTGGGCTATCGTTTGCATTGTCGATACATTCTTGATCGAACGCTGGTCGATTAAACCTACAGTCCAAGCAATCAGCCTGACTGATGATCAGCAGTTACAAGTTGAATCAGTAGCGATTAAATATCAGCCATCATGGGTCGCAGCCCTATTATCAAATACATTAATTGGCATCTTAATCATGATCTTTTTTCAGATGGTCAATTAGTTTGTAACGAGGCAGTTATGCAAAAACTTATTCTTGCCTGCGGCATCAATCCAATTGGAGCACTGATTGAACTGGTATTTTGGATTATTGGGTTTGGGTTGGCAATCATCATGATCGTGGTGGTTAAAGCTTGGGTTTTCCCCCGTAGTCAATGGGTTAATCGACGCGCACCCATGCTTAAAAGTTTTCTGATGTTTATGACAGGTACAATTGTCACAATCCTAGTGATGGCTGGATTGTACTTCCTTGCCCCAACGCTGATTAGCTATCGATTAGGCTTTTTACGCCCATACCACATCATCCTGCTCCTAGCTATCTGCATTCACGATGCGTTTGTGCTTAACTATTGGCTCAAGCAAGGCGTTGCCCAAACAATTAGTCTTGATGCAAGCCAACAATTACAGGTTGATCCTGCTCACACAAACTGGTATCAACCTATAGTTGTTGCATTCGGTATAAATCTGCTGCTGGTTCTATTCGTGCTACCAGTTTTGGCCTTAACTGATTAGGCGACCATAATTGTGTAGCGATTCTAGCCTCGGAGCATAGCGCTTGGGCAGGTTTAACGGCTAAAACTGATATCTTGCTGAAATTACTGAGAGTTGCTTGAAAAAGGGAACACAATTGGCCTCGTATCCGTTATGATAAGACAGCCGAATCGATTTTAGTGTGTGGAGTATTGGGTATGCGCTGGATACGCTGGTGTTGGCTGCTGTTGCTGATAGCCCTACCGATCAGTGCAGCATCGGGCCAAGAGCAATCAAATGGGCTAGTTTGGCAAGTTGAGCCAGTTTTTGGCACCACCTATAAAGCTGGTGAATGGATGGCCTTGCGGGTCAAGGTCAGCAATACTGGGGTTGATCGCAAGGTTGAAATTCACGTTGGAAACTACAACGTTGAGCTTGATGTACCTGGTGGCAGTCAAAAAGAAACCTTGTTGTATGGCCAATTTGATCAAGCGTTTCGGGTGCCGATGGCCATGTATTTAAATGGCGAGAAGCGCGAAACGGCTACGCTCCAGTTGCGCTCAACCGACCGCCCAATGGTGGCAACCTTGTTGGAGCAACCATTGGCCCAACTCACGAAGCTGGTGTTGGTTGCAACTGATAGTAAGCAACTACCCAACGAGCGCATTGGCCTCGATATGCTCGACGGGATTGCGCTTAATCAGCGTTCTTGGAGCGAGCTAACCCCTGAACAACAAAAAGCGATCAAACAATGGGTCAATAATGGTGGCATTTTGTTAGTTGAGCCAAATCTGCTTGAAGATTTGCCAGCCGAGCTCCAGCCAGCCCAAGTTACTGGCGAACAAACCATTGCAACCACAACATTAAGCCAAGTTTTCAGCCAGCCATTTAATGAAGCTAGCCTGAATGTTGCGCTGCTCCAGCCCAATAACCAATCAGCTGCGAGCCTCAAGCAAGATCAAACGCCGATTTTGGTTAAACGGGCAGTTGGGCGCGGCTTTGTGATTGCGAGTGCTTTTAATCTCGATGAGCCAACATTAACCGCATGGCGTGGCTATGAAAATCTGTTATCATCGCTCTTTCCCCAAAATCAAAACCTAGGCTGGATGGGCGTTGGCAGCGAAAGTATGTTACGCGATAGCAGTGCTCCGGCCTTACTCAACAATTTACCAGCGCTCGATCTACCACCACTCAAAACCTTGCTCATTCTTTTGGGCATTTATATTGTTTTGGCTGGCCCAGTGACCTACCTCGTGCTGCGGCGACTTGATCGCATGGCCTTGGCTTGGCTAACAATTCCTGCATTAACCTTAATTTTTGCAGTCTTAGCTTATGGCATTGGCTCAAAACAACGTGGCACTGATATTTTAGTCCACGATTTGGCGATCATTTACCCCGATGATTCGGCCAATGCCACAGTGCTGGGCTATGCAGGCATATTCTCGCCGGTTCGCGAGGAATATCAAGTAACGATCAAGCATGGAGCCTATCCGCGCCCGCTCTTGGTTAACGCCAATATGGGTGGTAATAATGGTGGGGTCAATGCAACCAGAGCACTCTATAGCCACCAACCAGGTGATATTCGCAACTTGACGATTAATCAATGGTCGATGGAAATGTTTGCCTATGAACGCGATATCAGCGATGCGCCACATGTGCAAATCGAAATCAGCATGCAAGCCAAAAAAATCATTGGCACCGTGCGCAACACCAGCAAATATACCCTGAATGAAGCGGCATTTATTATGTTAGGTAATGCCCAAAAGTTTGGCACCATCGAGCCAGGCGCTGAAAAATCAATTGAATTGCAAATTAACAATAATCCCTCGATGTCGGGTGCCAGCTATTTGCTCTACCAAAAAGAGCTTGATGCTGGCTATCAAACCCCATTTGGCCCGCCGCGCGAGCTTTTGGCCAAAACCCAAGCACTTGATGTTGCTATCGCCAACAACTATGGCACCATCGATCGTAATGCGGTGTTTGTAGCCTTCGTCGATCTCAATCAATCGGTGATTGATTTACCCGAAAAGCGCTTTGCGGCAACGCAACGCAGCCTGTTAATTCAATATCCACAATTAAGCTATAGCCAAAGCGTAGTGGAACTGAGCAACAATTGGTTCAGCTATGTTTTGGAAGAAGATCCAAACATGGGCATGGGTTCGGCTTGTACCACCAGCGCCCGTGGAACCGGCAGCAGCATTACCCAACGAACGGGGATTATCCAGCTGAGCCTACCTGCAAGCTTTAGCTCAATCGAGGCTCAATCGTTACGCTTCTTGCCAACCATGGATGGCGGCATGGCCGCCACCAATAAATTAAGCTACGAGCTTTACAATTGGACTACTGCCCAATGGGATGCTGTCAGCTTCAAAAATGGCGCGATTGACCTGACGACCAGCCCAAGCGACTATTTGCAACAAGGCAACATCCGCATGCGCTACACGCTTGATCCATCGGTGGATACAACTGGTGGGCTGTGGGGCTGTTTCTCGGCTGGGCCAGTGCTTTCGGGAGTCGTCAAATGAGCGAATTAGCCATCCAAACTGTCGATTTATTGCGGCGCTATGGCAAATATACTGCCGTCAACAAACTCAATCTAAGCATCACGCCTGGCAGTATTTTTGGTTTTCTTGGCCCCAACGGTGCTGGCAAAACCACCACTTTGCGCATGCTGGCAGGCTTGCTTGAGCCAACCAGCGGCCAAGTCTTTTTACACGGCCAACTGATTCAAAAAACCAGCACTGCGGCGGCAATCGTCGGCTATATGCCCGATTTCTTTGGGGTTTACGATGATCTGCGGGTCTGGGAATATCTCGATTTCTATGCCCGCTGCCATGGAATTGAGCCAGCCAAGCGCAAAAGCACGGTCGATGGTCTGCTCGATTTGGTTGATCTGAGCGAAAAGCGCAATGCCTTTGTGCAACACCTGAGCCGTGGCATGCAACAACGCTTGTGCTTGGCCCATGCCTTGGTGCACGACCCCAAAATTTTGTTGCTCGACGAGCCAGCTAGTGGTCTCGACCCCCAAGCGCGGGTTGAATTGCGCGAGTTGCTGCGCACGCTGCGCGATATGGGCAAAACGATCATTCTTAGCTCGCATATCTTGAATGAGCTAGAAGATATTTGTACCGATTTTGGTATTATGACCCGGGGCCAATTGTTGGCTCAAGGCTCACTCGAAACCTTGCGTCAGCGTAGCCGCCCGGCGCTACAAATCAAAGTGCTTGATGATTTAGAACGTGCTATGCGGCTGATTGGTGCCTAAGCCGGAGTGCTGCGGGTGCTTGAACCAGCCGAAGAAACACCCAATCTGATCGAGGTTGAATTTGATGGCAATGAGCAGCAAGCAGCCCAACTATTGCTGAACCTCGCGCGGGCTGAGCTACCAGTTGCCGATTTCCATCGCGAAGACGATTCGCTTGAACGGCTGTTTTTGCAGCTGGTCAATGACCATGTTACGGAGGAACAGCTATGAGCAATCGTGCGGCTAGCCGTCGTTGGAGTTTGCAAGCCAACCCAATTGTGGTCAAAGAGCTTCGTTCGCGGATGCGCGGTGGGCGAGCATTTATCTTGCTCACGGGCTTTTTGCTCGGCTTAGGCTTGGTTGGCTATGGCTTGTTTCTGCGGGCCACCAGCGCACAAACCCAAGGTGCGCCTATTTTTAGTGCCCAAGTTGGCCAAACTCTGTTTGCAGGTTTAGCCTTTATGCTGCTGTTTCTGGTGATTTTAATTGCGCCAGCAGTCACCGTTGGGGCAATTAGCAGCGAACGCGAACGCCTGACCTATGAAATGTTGATCGCTACCAATTTGCCATCGCATCGGTTACTGTGGGGCAAATTGATCTCGGCGCTGTCGTATATTGCGCTCTTGCTCTTGGCGGCAATTCCATTGGGCAGTATCGTCTTTTTATTTGGTGGCATCACACTTAAGTATGTTGTACAAGCAGCAGCAATTATTGTGCTGAGTGCCATTACCAGTGCCATGCTCGGCATTTGGGCCTCGGCCATGACCGGCAAAACCGGGCGGGCTGCGGTCGTCAGTTATGTGATTATTGGGCTGGTGCTCGGTGGATTTTTGTTTGGAGCCGAAATCTGGACTAACCGCACCACCGATCCGGTACCAACCGGCTTATTAGCACCCAACCCAATTAGCGCCCTAGCCTCAAGCCTTGGTACCTTGTCGGGGCCAAGCGGCGGCGGCACGATTACCACAATGCGCGCATTCGAAGCAGTGCCAATGGCGGCTGGCGGTGGGCCTGGTTGGTGGCCAGGCAACAGCACCTTTGGTAATACTGGCTTGAATTTCCCTGGTTGGCAAACCTTTTCAATTGGCATTTACCCAGCCACCGATCAATTTGGCCCCGATGGCATGCCAATTATTGCAGAGCCACGCTCGGTTTGGCGCATAACGATCATTATTTTGATTCTGGCATGTTTGCTGTTTTTCTGGATAGCGCTGCACGCGGTCAAGCCCCGCCGTCGCTGGTGGCCAACGTGGGGCGATGCGGCGATGCTCTCGGTCACCTCGCTAAGTTTGCTTGGCTTAGGTTTTTGGATCGGCTGGTGGTTCCGGTAAAGTTGTAGTTCAAACACGGTGCAAGCTACGTTTGGCTCGCACCGTGTTTGTGTTTAATCAAGTTGAATTTGCAAATTCAAACTCTCATCTGTTTCAAGCTGTAACGTCGCCACACGCTGCACTGAATCGTAGCTCGCACCAACCAACGTTGCTGCACTTGCGGCGCTGATGCCATGAATGCGAAGCTGAAGCTTGCGCGAGTCAGGCCTAAAATCGCCCTCACGCAACGAACTGTGAACCGTCAGGGTTTGTTGATCAAGGCTAATTTGATAGGTGATCAGTGCTGATTTACCTTGTTGATACTCAAAACTCACACCATCATCTTCATACAAACTGAACGAACCATTGCCCGGATAACACTCCAAGTTCAGGCTCGCGGATACTTGACCTGTGTGTTGGCTCCTGGCTGAGCCAAATGGCAAGATGCTGCCAGCCCGCACATACAAGGGCATGCGTTCGAGAGGTGCATCAGCCAACAAATGTGTTGGGCCTTCAATTAACTCGTTTGTCCACCAATCGTACCACTGGCCAGCTGGCAAATAGACATGGCGCTGAGTTTTGCCCGGCTGATAGATCGGCGCAGCCAAGAGTGCCGAGCCAAGCATCACCTGATCATGCAATTGATAGGTCGCGGGATCGTTGGGAAATTCATACAGCAATGGCCGCAAAATTGGCGCAGCATCGTGCGAACTTTGCCAAAACAGCGTGTACAAATAGGGCAATAATTGATAGCGCAACTGCAAATATTGGCGACAAATTGCCTCGACTTCAGGGCCAAATTGCCAAGGCTCATGCGGCGCGGTATCGGTGTGGGAGTGGCCGCGACAAAATGGCATCAGAATGCCAAATTGCATCCAGCGCGCAAATAATTCAGGGCTAGCGTTATCGAAAAAGCCACCAATATCGGTGCCAACAAATGGCACGCCCGAAAGCCCCATATTGACCAATTGCGAGATCGCTAGCTCTAAATGCTCCCAGCGCGAGGCATTATCGCCCATCCAGCAGGCACTCCAGCGCTGAATCCCAGCATAGCCCGAGCGAGTCAGCACAAACGGGCGTTGGTTGCTGGCCTCGCGGATGCCTGCATAGGCCGCTTGCGCCATGCCCAAGCCATACAAATTATGCATTTCGGCGTGGGTTGTACGCTCGTTCTCTGGGCCTTGAATTGCATCAAGCTCGATTGGATGCGGCGTGCTGCCACCTTGGCTAAAGGGCATGGTAAACACCGTTGGCTCGTTCATATCGTTCCAGATGCCACTGATGCCAATTTCGATCAGGCGGCGTTGCATGCTTGCCCACCAAGCCTGCACATCGGGGCGGCTAAAATCGGGAAAGACCGAATCGTCGGGCCAAACATAGCCATGAAAAATCTCACCATTGGCGCGGCGAATAAAGCTGTTGTGCTCAAGCCCTGAATGATAGACTGCATACTCGGGATCGATTTTGACCCCTGGATCGACAATATTGACCAAGCGAATCTGTTGCTCAGCCAAATCCTGCACCATTGCCGCTGGATCAGGGAAGCGCTGCGGGTTCCAAGTAAAATCGCGATAGCCATCCATATGGTCAATATCAAGGTGAATCACATCACATGGTAATTGGCGTTGGCGAAATTCTTGGGCTAGTTGGCGAATTTGGGTTGCCGAATTGTAGCCCCAGCGGCTTTGATGATAGCCCAAGGCCCAGCGCGGTGGCAGTGGCGTTGTGCCAAGCAAGCGCCCAAACGATTGCAATACCTCGGCAGGCGTTGGCCCAAAACAAAGGTAATAATCAAGTTCGCCGCCATCAATGCTCATGCTCCAAGTATTTGGGTTTTCTACGCCAATATCAAAGCGGCTATGCCATGTATTATTCAAAAACACGCCATAGGCTAAGCCTTGACGCAGCGCCAAAAAACTGGGAATCGCAATATACAAGGGATCGGTACCAGGTGCGTAGCGATGCTGATCGGTTGTCCAGTTGGTGCGGGTCAGGCCACGCTGGTTGAGTTGGCCTGAACGTTCGCCAAACCCATAAAAAAACTCTTGGGGATGTAACTGCTTGCGGCACGTTATCGAGCTATGAGTATCCGACCAGCTTAATCCTTCGGCATCGCTGCAAAACTGCTGATCGTCAGCGGTGTAGAAACTCATTCGGCCTGTGCTACGCTCAATTTTCAGGGTCAGTTTGGCCGTGCGCAACACCAAGCCTTGTTCGGTCTCGCTGAGCGTCGTATCAACTGGGGTAAAGTCGGCATCGGGTGCAACCACCGCCCACGAACGACGCTTGGCAAAACGGCCATCAGGTGCTAAACGCAGCCGAATAATCGTATCGCTTAATATGCTAATGGCTACCTTTGGGCCGCCATACTCTAACATCAACGTTTGCGCACCGTGATCATACGATTGCAACACAGTTAACGATTGCGAAAGAATGGGCATATCACTGTGCTCCTCAAAGGGTTGGCATTGCCAATTGAGTTCAAAAATACGACAGGAAATGGAGCAGCGCCCCACTTCCTGTGCTGAAACTTTGCTGGATTGCTCAGATTAAACTTACCAGCCACGATTGCCTGTAGCTTTGGTGAGGGTGAATTGCCCGGGCAATGGGTTGGAGATCAGCCCATTTTGGCCTGGATTAATCACCGTCACATTGCCAAACTCGGCACTCCCTTGGGCGCTGGTGCTGAGCAAAATTCCAGCGGTAGCAGGATTGGTGATGGTAATATTGTGCAGGGAAATTGCCTGTAGTTTGGCTGAACCCTGCAAATGAATGCCAGCAAAGGTTGGGCTATCGATCAGTAAATCGTTAACCACCACGCCTTGCACCACGCCTTCGGCAGCGTGCAGCTTAAACGCGCCATGCTCTTGATTCCACATCGATCCACCAGCCCGAATTAACGAATTGCGTTCGATCTGAATTGTGCCCGAAAATGGATGCGATTTGAATTGTTGGGCAATCAGAATCCCTGGGTAGGTCACCACATCGGCACAGATGTTATCTTCGATCCGAATATCTTTACCACCATAGACAGCTAAACAATTAGCCCGCCATGGCACTTGAATCGTATTGAAGCGAAAAACGTTGTTGGTGTTGAGGCCACCGTCGAAGGCAGGTGACCACGAGGCCAAAGCATCGTCGCCAGTATTGCGAAAATGCGAGTTCTCGACCACTGAGTTGCTGCTGCCATTACAAAGGTTCACGCCATCGGCAAATAGGTTGCGAAAACGACTATTGCGAATCACCAAACCATCGGTGACGTTTTTATCGCCCTCGCCAACCCACCAGCCAACTTTGGTATGCTCAACCCAAACGTTTTCCAACAGCGAATCTTTGCCCGCGCCGCCGTTGAAGGCATTTTCAGGGTTAGAATCCTGACGGGTTTGGGTTGCGCCAATAATTGCCAAATCGTGAAAGCGACAGCGATCGCCAGTGCAATAAAACCTGGCCCACGGCCCGCGCACCTGCGAATACCACATGCCAGCGCCGCGAATCGTCAGATTGGCAACGGGCATGCCCATGCGTTGGCTGGCTGGCGAAAGCAAATCAAAACTACCAACAGGAACCCACAGCCCTTGACCAGCTGCTTGAGCTTGGTCAATACAGGCTTCGAAAGCGGCGCGATCATCACGTTGATCGTCGGCAATCGCCCCACAATCGGCGGTTAATGAGATAAAGCCTGCTGGTTGCTCAAGCGCCGGGCCAACCAATTCCAGATCAAGCAGATCGATCACATAAAAGTCGGCTTGATCATCAGCATCTTTTTGCAATTTCAAGCGTGAACCAGCGGGAATTTCGCCAACCAATGCGCGTACTTCATCGAAAAAGGCGTGCCCGCCACCAGATCCGGGATGATTATCGGTGGCTGTCGCTCCGCCATACACCCACGCAAAGCGCGATGTCAACGGCAATTTTTGGCGAAATACATCATCGACATACAAACTCAAGGTTGCGCTGATCCCGCCGCCTTGAGGCGCATCGGGAATCGCATAGCGCACCACCAGCGAGTTTGCCGCTGCGGTCGTGGTAATTTGAATATACTGACCATGCGCTTTCAGTTCAACGCTTTGCCGCCCAGACGATTCAGCTGCTAGCGTGCCAAACTCGCGACTAGGGCCAAGGATTGTGGCCTTGCCGGTTCCATGTTCAGCCTCGTATTCCTGCCATGGCACGTTCGCACCGCGTTGTGGCGGCGTAACACTGGTGGCAGTCATCAGTTGATTGGTTGGCGCTGCTGGTACAGGCGTGCTGGCCGCAATTTGTGATTGATCACTGCTTGCAATCCATAAGCGTGTGATTAACCCAGCGCTGATTACCAGTAGTAGGAGCATAAGCAGCTGTTTTGGTTGGCGCAACCTCGTAAGGATGCTCACATGCGTTCCTCCTCGAACACAGGCTGGGAGCTTCGCCAGAAGCAATCGGCAATTGGAAACGCTGACGGGGTTATTAAATCAATTCTATCCCGCAGTCGCTCAGGAAGATTATGGCTTGGCTGTGAGTATAGACAGTTGTGCTGGGTTTAGCGTTCAAATAGCGTTCAAAGATAGAACAACGAAGGTAGAGCATCCATGGCTGCTATGCACTATCGGAACATTGTGTGGCAGCTCAATAATTCCGATAGCCAACAGCCCATAGCCCTTCTTGTCCTTCGTGGATCCAAACTTCTGATCCCTAGCCTCTGACCCCTAGTCCCTCGCCAAAGATTAATATTGACAACTCTTTCGCCGATATGCTATGCTTGAAACGGTTCAATAAATCGATTGCTTTTGATCAAGGCCTTGGCTATAACCAAGCGATTATGGCAAGTATGGGCAGCAGAACGCCAGCAAAATCGCCAATTAGCGGCTTTTAGGGCTAAATACTGGGGTTATAGTAGGCACAAACCATCAGCAATGAGCCATTTATTGAACATCTGATAGGGGTTATTGAATCGGTTCAAATCCAGCTTCGGTGCAGCATCAGGAATGGTTATGGCAAACACGACTTGATGCCTGTGGCTTGGAAAGCCCACTATCAGAAGGACAATGCAGTCTATGAAACTACGATCATTGCGCCTGTTGTTTGTGTTCAACTTGCTGATCGCGTTAATTCTGACGGCTTGTGGCGGTGAAGCAACCCCCACAACCAGCCCGACCGAAGCGCCTGCCGCAACCGCAACCACAGCCGCCGAAAGCCTAGCCACCGCTACTCCCGAAGCGGCTGCCGCAGCAACCGCAACCACCACAGATAGCCAACCAACCAGCGCTCCTGTCAACAACACGACCAGTTTGCCCGCCGTGCTGACACTGCCTGAGCAAATTGCTGGTGGTCGGCCAGTTGAAATTACTGTCGTTGGCATGCCACCTGAATCGCAGCCAACCACCTTGGCTACCTGGAAAGAGCAAGTTGCGCGCTTCCAACAAGCCTATCCTAATGTGACGATCATTGGCAGCGATTATGCCTATGCTCCCGATACGTTCGCTGCATTGATCGCTGGCAATCAAGTGCCAACCCTGTTTGAAGTTTATTTGACCGATGTTAGCAAAGTGGTCGAGCAAGAAATTGCCAGCGATTTGAGCAGCGTGATCAGCGCCAACAAACTCGATGGCTTGTTTAATCCCAATATTTTGGCCATTGCCTCAAAAGATGGCAAAATCTATGGGATTCCTCGTTTTGCCTATGCGATGGGCTTGGGCTATAACATCGACATGCTCAAAGCCGCTGGTTTTGACGCGCCCCCAAGCAGCTGGGAAGAATTGGCAACTATGGCCAAAACCTTGACCAATCGCGATACCAACGTCGCTGGTTTCTCGTTTATCACCGATGGCGGCAACGCCACTGGCTGGCAAGTAACCACGATTGCCTATACCTTCGGCGCAAAACAAGCCGATTTGGTCAAAACCAACGGCGATGGTACTTATAGCGCAGGCTTTGCCACAGGCGCGACAGTCGATAGCTTGAACTACATCAAAGAATTGCGCTGGACACACGACGTTTTGCCACGCGAAAATCTCGATTGGGCACGTAACGGCGAAGCCTTGGCGACTGAACGCGCGGCAATGGTGGTGATGGCAGGCGATCAATTTAACTGGATGCGCACCACCTTCCCCGATGTTGATCTCAAGAAGTTTGGCTTTGCGCCATTGCCAGTTGGCCCAAATGCCAAGAGCGTTTCATTGGTTGGTGGCAACATTGCGATGGTGAACGCCAGCGCCGATGATGACCAAAAAGAAGCCGCCGCCTACTTCCGCTTGTGGACTCAATTCGACCCTGCCGAAATTCAAATTGGCTACGATTTGAGTGCCAAAGACCCACAATACGTGATTGGTGCACCAGTCTTGCCATTGTATGTTGGCGATTATCAGACGGCGCTCGACACGCTGCAAGCCAAATATGCCAACCTACCAGTTGAAAATTATCAACTATTCCGCGATGCGGTAACCTCGGGCCAAGTTGCCTTGGAGCTTGAGCCAGCGATTGCCGGCCAAGATTACTATGCCGCGATGGGCACGGTTGTTAGCAGCATCCTCACCGATCAAGCGATTGATCCAGCGGCGAACCTGACTGAAGCCGCCACAACCTTCCAACAAAACGTCCTTGACCAATTGAAATAAGTAGGACACAAAGCCTCGCTCTCAGCGTATTGGGAGCGAGGCTTCGTTGCAACAGCGCGAAGGAGTTTTTCAATGAAGGTTGCCCAATCGAAGCTGATTGCAGCCAAAAGCCCGGGGCGGCTGCGGCCACGGATTCAGTGGCGAAACCAGTTTTATGCCTATCTTTTTCTCTTGCCAGCGCTCATAATTTTTATCTACTTCACTTGGTATCCGATGGTTACGGCAGTGATGTATAGCTTCCAAAAAGTTAAACTCAATGGCAATTCAACTTGGGTTGGCTTTGATAACTACCAGCGGATGTTTAATAATCCGCTGTTTTACACTGCGTGGCGCAATGTATTTCACTTTACGATCCTGAGCTTGTTACTGGGCTTTGTGGTGCCAATTATCATCGCCCTGATGATTAACGAATTGCGCCGTTTAGGTGGCTTATATAGCGTCTTGGCCTACCTACCAACCCTGATTCCGGCCACAGTCGGTTTGTTGGTTTGGCGGCAGCTGTACGCACCTGAGGGTGGCTTTATCAATAATCTGCTGGCAAAAGTTGGCATCGCACCGCAACTCTGGCTGCAAAACCCCGATTTAGTTAAGCCGGCCATGATTGTGATTATGACATGGGCTGGGGTTGGTGGCACAATTTTAATCTACCTCGCGGCGCTACGTGAAATTCCACAGGAATTGTATGAGGCAGCGCAGCTTGATGGCTTTTCGGTGCTTGATCGGATTATCTACATCGCCTTGCCATTAATTTCCTCGCGCATGTTGATGTTGCTGATGCTGCAAGTGATTGCGGTGGTGCAAGTATTCTCCGAGCCATTTCTATTAACCGAGGGCGGCCCAGCCAATAGCACGGTCACGCCCGTTTTGGAAAGCTACCGGATTGCCTTTGCTCGCAACGATTTTGGCCTAGCCTCGGCGTGGAGTGTTTCGCTGTTGGTCGTGCTTTCGCTCTTTTCGGTAGGCTATGTTTGGCTCTCGATGCGCCAACCCAAGCATGCCGATTAATCATCTTCAGCCAACAAGGAGCAGCGTATGAGTTCAAGCATGGGCATTATGTCAGAGGTCGAGTCGCGCTCGCGGCGTGGCACAATTATTCGGGTTGTAGTAGGGATTATGCTGGCCCTATTTAGCTGTGGCTTGCTTTTCCCGTTTATCTTTACCTTCACGGCTGGCTTGAAAACCAGCAGCGAAATTTACCAGCCAGGCCTGAATTTATGGCCTGAAGTGGCGAATTGGGAGAATTATAGCGAAGCATGGACGCGCTTCAATATGCCGCGCATGTTTCTCAACACCTTTGCTGTGACCTTGGGCGGCGTGGTTGGCCAACTGATGGTTTGTTCGATGGCGGCCTATAGCCTTTCGCGGCTCAAGCCAATTGGCCAAAAAGTCATTATGACCATGCTCTTTGTCAGTATGGCGATTCCAGCGATTGCCTATATCATTCCGTTGTACACCACCTTGGTCAAATTGCCACTGTTCAATATCAGTTTGCTGAACAGTTATTGGGGCTTGTGGCTGCCGTATGCGGCCAATGCCTTTACAATTATTGTGCTTAAAAACTTCTTCGAGCAAATTCCGCAAGATATTTATGATGCGGCGATGGTCGATGGTGCTTCGCCAATTCGCATTTTTTGGAGCATCACCCTGCCACTGGCGCGGCCAATTCTGCTGACCTTGGCAGTTTTGACCTTTATTAGTCTTTGGAAAGATTTCTTGTTACCATTGTTGGTATTGCGCGATGCCAAATTGCAACCAGTCACAGTGCGGCTGTTTGCCTTGGTCAAGGATTTCCCCAAGAATTTGCAAATGGCGGCTTCGTTCACCGCGATGGTACCACCGTTGATCGCGGCGCTGTTGCTACAACGCTTTATCAAAGGCGGCTTGACCATCGGCGGGAGTAAAGGCTAGTCATAGAAAGCGTTTATGTCGAATCTTAAACAACTTGCCGAACTGACCGAACTACCAATGTTGACGGTCTATCAGGCGCTTGAAGGCGTGGCCCATGTCACGCCTGCTGTGCGCGACCAAGTGTATGCTGCCGCCGCCAAACTCAAATATAGCCTCAACATTACGATTCGCGATGTTGCGGCATTGGCGGGCGTTTCAATTGGCACGGTTTCGCATGTGCTCAACGGCAACACTCGCACCAAATCCAGCACTCGCCAACGGGTATTGCAAGCAATCACCGAACTCAATTATCGCCCCAACAGCATCGCCCGCGGTTTGAAATCCAACCATACCCGTTTGATTGGCTATGGCTGGCACAAAAGCGAAGATCCCAGCCGCCCCAACGCCCTGCTTGATCGCTTTTTATATGAGCTGGCGCAGGCAGCCGAGGCCTGGGGCTACCATATTTTGACCTTTGCCCAGCCCAACCCTGCTAGCACCAAGCCCTATGCTGAGTTAATGCAAATTGGGCGGATCGATGGCTTGGTGCTAAGCGATATTAGCTATAACGATCCCCGGATTAACTATCTGCTCAAAACCGATTTGCCGTTTGTGAGCTTTGGCCGCGCCAACAGCGATTGGAACTTTCCAGCGGTCGATGTTGATAGCAAGCTAGGCATGAAATTGGCGATTGAGCATTTGATTGCCCGTGGGCATGAGCAAATTGGCTTGTTGTGCTGGCCTGAGGGCATGCGCATCGGCGATGAGCGCTTGCAAGGCTATTGTGCAGCCTGCGAGGCAGCGGGATTAAGCATCAATCAACGCAACATTCGCCAGATTCCCAACGCCGTTGATGCAGCCTTTGCTGCCACCCAGGAACTACTCAATCAACAGCCACGAATTACCGCGCTAGCCTGCGCCAACGATGTGATGGCGTTTGGGGCCAAGCGCTACCTTGATTTGGCCGGCTTGCAAGTCGGGGTTGATTTGGCCTTGACCGGCTATGATGATTCGCCGATTGCCGAATTGTTGGAATTAACCTCGGTGCGCCAGCCAATTGATATGGTGGCGGCCAAAGTGATTGAGCTATTGATTGGCGAAATTGAAGCCACGCCCATTGCCCGCCAACAGATTGTGCTAGAGCCAACCCTGATTGTGCGCGCCAGCAGCCGCAAACAGCGTTAAACAACAACCCCGCGCCAAGTAGCACGGGGTTGTTGTATTGGAATAAAAGACCAGTTTAGGGCGTTGCGGTTGGTTGTTGCAGCGTTGGTGTTAAACCAGTTGTTGCAGTCGCCAACGTCGCAGTGGTAATGGGTGCTAAAGTTGTGGTTGGCTGGGTTGTTGGCATTAACGAAGGCACGGCCACCACATTTTGACTTGGTGTTGCCGTCGTATCGGGAAAGAACATGCTCATTGGGGGCAATTTAAAGAAATATAACACCCCTACTAAAGCCGCCAAAACTACCAGCGAACCTAAAATCCCCCATCCTGTTAACCCACTACTTTCAGTCTTGGCAGCAGGCTTGGCCGAGCTAACAGGCCGAGCATGAGCTTCTGCCATGGCTGGAGTTAAACGACCTGAAGCACTAATTGGCACATGCTGTTGCGTTTCGTCATCGTGCATGCCTGCGACCGGCATTGGTGCAGTTCCAGTTGGCCCAACCGGCAATTCAAATTCCTCGGTGATCGGGTCGGCGCTGCGCCCTGAGGTCAATGGCTGGTTCAATAAGGTTTCCAATAATGGATCATTATCGGCAAGCTCATCAAGTTCATCGACTTCGACCAACAAGGCAGTGATATTATCGTAGCCACCAACCCCATTGGCCAGATCAATCAAGCGTGGCACAATTTGCTCAAATGGCAACGTATTGATCGTGCGTAAGATCGTCGATTCATCAACGAAGCCATGCAAGCCATCGGATGAGATCAAAAAGCGATCGCCAGCCTGGACCGGCTCGCGAAACACATCAACTTGAACCTCGCGTTGATGCCCAACTGCGCGGGTAATGATGTTTTTGATCTTTGATTGTGATGCTTGTTCGCGGGTCATCAGCCCAGCGCGCACTTGCTCTTCCACAAATGAGTGATCAACCGTTACTTGGCGCATCGAGTTATTACGAATTAAGTACGCTCGACTATCGCCAACATTGGCTAGAAACGCCACGTTTTTGAAGATTAGCAAGGCCACCGAAGTGGTTCCCATATTGCCACGGCCACGATCAAACACAGCCTGATTAGCACTCACGATCGCCGTAGTGAGGGCTTTGGGAATATCGCTTTGAACAACGGTCGGAAATGTTTCGAGCATAGTTTGCACAGCCGTCTGACTGGCAACTTCGCCAGCTAGATGACCGCCCATGCCATCGCAAACAACATAAAGTTGGATTCCGTTTGGTAGCGGGTCGCCCACGCCATAGGCATCTTGGTTAACTTCGCGTGAACGCCCAATGTCGGTTTGTGCGCTGTGGCGTAGCTTCATCGATACTCCTGTCAATCCCGGGACGATTTACATCGTGAGTGTATCGGCGCGAGTATAGCATAGGCCGTACTATGCGGCAACAATTCAATCACGAATTAACGAAACTGTGAGCTATTTTTGTTATTGTATTGATCATCTGGGTGAATGTCTATAGGCAGTTAGCCCAAAAAGCCCTGTGCTATAATTGCGCAATTAAAAGATCCGCATGAAAGGTATTGGTTTTTTCTATGGCATTTGCAATCGGGATTGATCTCGGTGGCACGCATTTGCGAGCTGCATTAGTAGACCGAGATGGTGAAATTCTTGCTCATGAACGGATTCGCACCGAAGCTCACGAAGGTGCTGAAGCAGTTGTTGGTCGGATTACCCAATTAATTAACGCCATGATCGCTGCGGCGAATGGTGCAACGATTGTCGGCGCTGGCATCGCCGCCCCAGGCCCACTCAACCCCTTTACCGGCACCGTCATCACCATGCCCAACTTGCCAGGCTGGGAAAACTTCCCCATCCGCGAACGGATCGCGGCCCAAGTACCATTTCCGGTCGTACTTGGCAACGATGCCAACTTGGCAGCCGTCGGTGAATGGTTGTTCGGCGGCGGGCGTGGCATGCAAAATATGATCTATGTCACAATCAGCACTGGGGTTGGCGGCGGTGTAATCTGCGATGGCCGATTGTTGCTTGGCCACAATGGCTTTGCCGCCGAGGTTGGCCACATGGTGCTCGACCCCCACGGGTTTGCGCCGGCTACGGCAACCCCTGCTGGCTCGTGGGAAGCACTGGCATCAGGCACATTCTTGGCCTACCACGCCGCCGAAGCGATGCGGGCTGGCACTGAAACGGTGCTGAATCAACTAACCACGCCTGATGCGGTTACGACTCATCATTTGGATTTAGCGGCCCAACAAGCTGACGAGTTGGCTATTCGCTTGATTGAAAATGCTGGCTTTTGGTCGGGGATTGCCTTTGTCAACCTCTTGCACATGTTCAGCCCTGAAGCAATTTTCGTGGGCGGTGGGGTCTCCAACTTAGG
Source organism: uncultured Chloroflexia bacterium (assembly GCA_963767035.1). Classification (GTDB taxonomy): domain Bacteria; phylum Chloroflexota; class Chloroflexia; order Chloroflexales; family Herpetosiphonaceae; genus Herpetosiphon. The sequence continues at coordinate 2,317,888 of CAVYBW010000001.1, forward strand.
TGATCGCTTGCTCAACCCAGCGCGGGCTGAAATTACCAAACGCGCGCTGCCGGGCTATCGCAATGTGCCAATTCACCAGACCAAGATGGGCGATAACCTTGGGGTGCTTGGCGCAGCCGCCTATGCATTTAGCTCAATCGAACACGCCTAGTTCTCTTTACAAGCCGCTCGGTTCCAAAGCATCGCTTCAATGCGCTTTTGGGTCTTGGCGGCTTGGCGTTTTTAGCACAAAGGATCGTTGCATGTCGTCAAGGATTCGCCGCAGTGAAATGACTTGCCCCGCGCATAGCCTGGCCATGATCACCAAAGCCGCCGCCTCTGATGCCGATGAAGTGATTATTGATTTGGAAGATGCCTGCGCGGTTTCGCAGAAAATTGCTGCCCGCGCCACGGTGATTCAAGCCTTGCAGACGCTTGATTTTGGCCAGAAAATTGTGGCTGTACGGCCAAACGCCGTCCAAACCCATTATCACTACCGCGATGTGGTCGAAATTGTCGAGGCTGCTGGAGCTAAAATCGATGTTTTGGTGATTCCGAAAATCGAAAGTGCCGATGATGTGCGGTTTGTCGATCGCTTGCTGAGCCAAATCGAAGCCAACATTGGGCTAAACCTTGGCACAATTAAGCTCGAAGTATTGATCGAAGGCACGCGGGCCTTGCAAGCAGTTGAGCAAATTGCCAATGCTTCGCCGCGTTTGGAGAGCCTAATTTTTGGTTTGGCCGATTATGCAGGCGATTTGGGCGCACGCTCGACTGATGATCAATGGGGCATGTTTGCTTACCCCAAACACAAAATGCTGGTTGCCGCCAAAGCGGCTGGGCTTGAGGCGATCGATAATGTGACCTTTGCTTTTCGTGATGCTGAGGCCTGCCAACGTGATGCTGAGCGCGCCGCTGCCATGGGCTTCGATGGCAAATGGGCAATTCATCCGACGCAAGTGCCAATTATCAACCAAGCTTTTTTACCAAGCGCCGCCGAAATTGCCGAGGCCCAACGCTTGATCAATGCCTATCAAACTGCCGATCAACAGGCAGGCTTGGGCGCAATCGCGATTGATGATCAAATGATCGATGCAGCGAGTTTGCGGGTGCATGCCAAAAAATTAGCGCTGGCTCAACGTGCAGGCTTACTGGAATAGTTTATGTGAGTTTGCCCCCCTGCACCCCCTAAAGCTCAACAGGTGGCATACAGAAATCTTACGCTACCAAAACGCCCCTCGCCCGCGTGCAGTGGGCGAGGGGGCTGGGGGGTGAGGCAACCAATCGTGTCATCCTATAGCTCAATCAATTTCGTGCCTCATGATATACTGTGAGCAGACTGACATTGCAAGCCCTCACACATAGGACATAAAAAACACAATGGCTGAACAGACGCACATTCGCAACTTTAGCATTATCGCCCACGTCGATCATGGTAAAACTACCCTCTCGGATCGCCTGTTGGAAGTGACCCAAACCCTTTCATCACGCGAGATGCGTGCCCAAACCCTCGATGCCATGGATTTGGAACGCGAAAAGGGCATCACAATCAAGATGCACCCCGTCCGGCTAGAATATACCGCCAAGGATGGCCAGCAATATGCCTTGCATATGATTGACTGCCCTGGTCACGTTGACTTTAGCTATGAAGTTTCACGCTCGTTGCAAGCCTGTGAAGGCGCATTGTTGATTGTTGATGCTTCACAAGGCATCGAAGCCCAAACTTTAGCTAATGTCTACCTTGCACTCGAAAACAATCTCGAAATTATTCCAATCTTGAATAAAATCGACTTGCCTGGCGCTGAGGTTGAGCGCGTTTCCGAAGAAGTCGAACGTGTATTGGGCTTGCCACGCGAAGAGATTATTTTGGCTTCGGGCAAAGAAGGCACGGGCGTTCCCGAAATTCTTGAAGCGATTGTCGCCCGAATTCCACCACCCAGAGGCAAAAATGAAGCGCCAGCCCGCGCTTTGATTTTTGATTCGCAATACAACGCCTACAAAGGGGTTATTGCCTATGTTCGGGTGGTCGATGGCACAATTCGCACTGGCGATAAATTGCGCCTAATGGGTACCGACGTGCTGACCGAAGCCATGGAAATTGGCTTCTTCCGACCTGGCATGGTTGCTGGGCAATCACTCAGCGCTGGCGAAGTTGGCTACATCGCCACAGGGTTGAAGTCGGTGCGCGATTGCCAAGTTGGCGATACAATCACCCTAATCGATAACCCTGCGACTGATACGCTAGCGCCTTACGAGCCAGCCAAGCCAATGGTGTTTGCGGGCTTGTATCCGGTCGATTCAGGCGATTACACCTTGTTGCGCGATGCGCTGGATAAGTTGCGCCTAAATGATGCTGCACTTTCGTTTGAGCCAGAAACTTCAGCCGCGCTCGGTTTTGGCTTTCGGGCCGGCTTCTTGGGCTTGCTGCATATGGAAATTGTGCAAGAACGGCTCGAACGCGAATACAACATTGATCTGTTGATCACTGCTCCAAGCGTAGAATATCAAGTTTTGACCAACGATGGCGAAATTCTGATCATCGATAATCCATCAGAATTGCCTGATGTTGGCTTGATTGATCAGATTGAAGAGCCAATGATGTCGATCAGCATTATTGTGCCAACCCGCTATATCGGCACGGTGATGGAGCTAGTTACCAACAAACGTGGCGTATTCCAAAGCATGGATTATTTGGATCAAGAGCGGGTGTTGATGAAATATGAAATTCCGCTCTCAGAAATTGTGATCGATTTCTACGATTCGCTCAAATCACGGACCCAAGGCTATGCTTCGCTGGATTATCATCTGAGCAGCTATCGCGCCTCGGATTTGGTCAAACTCGACGTGTTGGTCAATGGAACGGCAGTTGATGCACTTTCGATGATCACTCACCGCGATAATGCCTATCGCCAAGGCCGCCAATTGGTCGAAAAGCTGCAAAAGCTGATTCCACGCCAAATGTTTGAAGTGCCAATTCAAGCGGCGGTTGGCTCACGGGTAATCGCCCGCGAAACCATTCGGGCAATGCGCAAAGACGTGTTGTCGAAATGTTACGGTGGCGACATCAGCCGTAAGCGCAAGCTCTTGGAAAAGCAAAAAGAAGGCAAGAAGCGCATGAAGATGGTTGGTAATGTCGAAATCCCTCAAGATGCGTTTATGGCGGTCTTGAAGCTCGACAGCTAGCGCATAAGTTGCTCTCACTCCAACCCCTCTCCCGTGCGCGGGCGAGGGGCTTTTTCGTTCTGTGGTTCATTCATAAATCGCGCTCTTTTGTTGGGCTGCTCCCCCTCGCCCGCAGTCAAGGGGAGCACGGCGTCTCGTGACCACGCATCATGCAAAAACACCAACTTAAGCCCCTCGCCCGCGTGCAGTGGGAGAGATGGGTGTGGTAAGGGAACATTAATAGCAACATGAGGTAAAACTCCACACTGATTAAAAAGTGTGGAGTTTTTTTGTGCTTGTGATACTTCGGCATGTGGTTGGTATTAACTAACGAACGTTCATTGAGCTTCGAACCTAGCGCGAGGTAGCCTCATGACCAATGAGCAGGAGTTAAGTTTTGACGAACTATACACAACTCATTTCAAAGCGATCTACAACTATGTTTACTATCGCGTCCATAACACAGCGGTTGCCGATGATCTGACGGCGCAGATTTTTGAGCGGGCTTTGCGCCATTGTGACCAATATCAACCAGCGAAAGCGCCATTCGTGGTTTGGTTGTTCACGATTGCGCGGCGGGTTGTGCAATCGCACATGCGGCGGCAACGTTTGATCCAATGGCTGCCGCTTGATAGCTTGCGCGAATCACACAACCAGCATAATCCAGAAACCGTCGTGTTAGCCCAAATCGAACAGCAATCGGTCTTAGATGCACTGCGCCAGTTAAGCCAACGTGAACAAGACATCATCACGCTTAAGTTTGTGGCGGGGCTTACCAATCGCCAGATTGCCCAAATTAGTAGCTTGAGCGAATCGAATGTTGGCACAATCGTCGCCCGAACCTTGCTCAAATTACGTCGGTCACTCAGCCAGGCTCAAGGAGTAACCAATGTCGAAACCACTAGCCCAACCTGGTCACACTGATAGCGGCTTAATTGCCGAAGAAACTGTGCTGAAGCTCTTGACCGAAAACAATCCTTCGGAGCAGAGTGCAATTTACCATTCTTTACGTCAGCGTTTGCTGCAACAACAGCAGCATAAGGAGATTAAACCCATGCGTTCACCACGTTTTGCTTTGATGATTGGCTGTGCATTGGTGGCGCTGCTTGCGCTTACCCCGGTTCGTAGCAGTTTGGCGGCGGTGCTGCAACAATTTGGCTTGATTCGGGTTACCGATGAACCAACCTCAGGCCAACAAGTCCAAGGCCAACAAGTGCCCGCCTACAATCCAGGCTTGCCAGAACCAACCAGCATACCATTCAACACCGTCGCCAGCGTCGAAACCCTATCAAGCCAGATGGGCAGCCATGTCTATGCTGCCACCAGCGTTCCGGCGGGCTATCAACTTTTGGAGCGCCATCTGAACGTTGGAACAATCGGCTCGACCGTGATTAGCTATTATGCTAACGAACAAGATACGACCGATACCGATCAAGCGATGATCAGCCTGAGCCAAACCCATCAGACCCAAGCCAATTCGCAAGCATACGATTTTGCGATTGGTTCAGCTCCCACCACACCCATCCAAGTGCGCGGAGTCAGCGGGCTGTGGATTGAGCAAGCACCATTGTTGTTGGCCGACGATGGCACTGGCCATTTCACAACCCTGGGGGTCAACGTTTTGGTTTGGAACGATGGAGCCAACAGCTTCCGCCTCGAAAGCAATCGTTTGGATTTAGCAGCAATGCAAGCCTTCGCTGAATCGCTTCAATAAACCGAGCGTCAATAAAACTCAAGCCCAACCCAAATGTAAATTTTGGGTTGGGCCTATTCGGATCTAGAACAACAGTTTAGGTTGTAATTGTTGGTAGCTCACTGATGATTAAATTGCGAATTTCTAGGGCTTGGGCTTGGTGGGCCAGCACACCGCCGCGCACAATGCCGCGCAGTGAAACTTGGGCATATTGGTTATCAAGCCAGAGAATCAAGCCTAATCTGGTTGTTGGCAAATTGTGCGTTTTGAGCACCAATTGCTGATCAAGCCAAAACTCCACCCGATCAACATACCAATCGATTTGATAGTGTTGCCAACGATTCCAGCGCAGATTAATTGGCTGGCTGCGCACGCCCAAGGCCAGTTGCAGCAAGGGCAAACAACACCGCTCACGCAACCAGCTGTTTTGGCTCAGCAATAAGCCCAACGGAGCCAGCGGCAACAAGGCCAAACACAAGACCAAGCGCGGCACAAAGCTCATTGCCAGCCAACCATTGCTCGCGCCATTGGCAGTTAATTCGAGCTTGCTGGCCGCACTAGCATAGAAAAACCACAACGCTTGCGGCAAGGCCAAGCGCCGCAAGCCAGTGCCAGCAGGGTCATTCCACCAACCAAAGCCTGCCGTGCCCACAAAATGCTGAGGATCGCCACAAAATCGCGCCTCGAGTTGCAGCCGCACTGGCGCATGCCAACGTAAATCGGCAGCAACATAATCATCCAATTGCGCATCGCTATAAACTATGCGATCATGCTGATTAAGGGCGAGCCGCACGCCATCAACAATTGGCTGAATTTCGGCATGATTGGGTGTCCACGCATGCCAACGCCGCCCCCAAAACGAGCGAAAAGTCATTAGGAGACTCCTATGTCGCAAGCCTTGTTAATTTTTGATGGAACCTGCGATTTTTGCACCCGCGCCGCCCGTTGGGTCAAACAGCTCGATCGTCAGCAACGGATTCGGATTGAGCCGTTTCAAAAGCCTGGCGTGCCCGAATCGGTTGGCTTAACCTATGCTCAATGCGAGCAAGCAGCGTGGCTGCAAACCAGCGAGGGAAAATTATGGCGCGGAGCTGGGTCGATTAATGCAGCGCTGAGCATTGCTACGGGCAATGGTTTGCTTCTGAGTTTATATCAAATGTGGGGTATTCGCCAGCTTCAGGATGGCGTGTACAAACTGATTGTCAAACATCGCCATCGCATTCCAGGCGATACGCCGCATTGCCAACAATTCCCTGCCGATTGCCCGCGCTAAGCTATGGCCAACTGTTCGAGCAGCCATTCGAAGGCCCGGGTAGCCGAAGCCTGTTTATTGCCCAAACGATCGTAGGGCCAAATATGCTGCTCGACCAAGCCTTGATTGGGCAAGTACAACCCTAAATAGACTAAGCCGACTGGTTTTTCGGCGCTGCCGCCACCTGGCCCAGCAATGCCAGTCGTGCTTATGCCAACCGTTGCCCCAAGCGCTTGCGCCGTGCCTTGGGCCATTGCTAAGGCGGTTTCAGCGCTCACCGCGCCGACGGTCGCTAGGGTTGAATTTGGCACATGCAAAAGCTGTTCTTTGGCGCTATTGGCATAGGCAATGATGCCACCCAAATACACCAGCGAACTTCCAGCAATATTGGTCAGCCAATCGCCCAACAAGCCGCCAGTACACGATTCGGCAGTGGCAAGCGTCCATTGGCGTTGTGCTAAAGCCGTAATTACTGCTTGGGCTAAGGCTTGCGACATCGATTTATCCCTCAACGGCGTTTACTGAGCAAACCAAACGCCGATAAGCCCAAATAAATAACTGTGCCAATAATCAAGAGTTTAAAGCCTACTTTGAGCACTAGCCCAAGAACCCACAAGGCCACCAAGGCCAATACAATCCAACCAATTAAACGGGTCATCATCGGCTCCTTACTAGCATAAACCAAGGTCTCAAGTGGCGGCGATTTCTGCTTTGGTAAATGAATGGAACGCCAACACCGTCTAGGATAAGCCAATATCCCAGGTTGCAGCAATTTCTTCTTTGGTAAATGAACGGAAGGCTAAAACCGTCGAGGTGCGCACAATCCCCTTGAGGCTACCAATTTGGTCGGGCACAGTTTTGGCCAGTTGGTCATAATCGGCCAAACGCACAATCGCGATAATATCCCATTCGCCAGTGACCGAATAGACCTCAGCCACACCTTCAATCGCAGTTAAGCCAGCCGCTACGCCATTGGCGGCGCTTGGCTCAGTTTGAATATGCACAAATGCGGTGATCATCGCTGGTTCCTCGCCATAGCATCCAAAAATTCAGGCTTATTTTAACATATTCGCCAAGGTGCTGGCTTATGAGGGTTGATCGGTTAATAATCCCTCACCACAACCCTGCTACCATGGTGCGAGCGAGGGGCTTTTTGTTGCGTAGTTTTGCCGTGATGCGTGAGACCAAGCGACATGTAACTCCCCCTGGCCGAGCAGGCGAGAGAGGGGTCTGGGGGTGAGGGAACGCTCAACCTTTGCCCATCCACCATACCATCCTTGTGCGGCCTGCTCGGCGGGAGAGGGGCTGGGGGTCAGCGGACACTCCAATTTTCCTCATGATTCCTGCTTCGTACTTCATGCTTGATTATTTCGGGTGCGACTTTCAAAAAACGATAAAATATAGTAGGATTAGCACAACCGCGCAATGCGTCAAAAAGGGCGACTTTTTAAGCTTTTGACAGGCTGCCCACGCTCCTCTATCATGAGGATATTAATTTTTTAGCCATCGAGCATGTGGTGTGGATGGGATATCATGGATTCGCAGCAACAGTTCGCCGCTGCCTCGCATTTGACTGCTGATAATTTGCGTAGTATTGCGCATTCGATCTCAATCAGTCAGGTGTCGCGGTTGTCGTTGCCAGAGATCGATGCCGTTGTTGACCAAATCTCGCGGGTGGTGCCTGCTGGCAACGTGCCCGGGGTGATTTTAAGCGGTTTAGCCAAGTTTAACGGGCCGTCGGCCAGCAGGCAATGTAATTAAACGTGATGTGAATCTCATGTTTCGCGGAGTTGAGCAAGCGCTTGATAAAGCGGTGTTTAGCACCTTCTTTGCTGGGCCAGCCGCAGTTATTTGGGGTTACCAAAAGCTGTTGGAGTTGGCAGGCAAAGATCCCCAAGATGCGTTTCCTGAAGGCACATGGCAATTTTATGTTGGCTATGCCTTGCGTGAGGATACTGCCCGCCACGCCAACGAAACTGTCGGCTTCGACGAAACACTGAACGATCATAAAATCAATTTGCCGCCGATCGACCGCATGACTGCTTGGGTCATGGCGGCAATTCATCTTCTCCACAGTTACCCCGAATTGCTTGAAAATGAATGGCGCGAGCGGGTTTCGTTGGCCTTGCTGCGCGATCTGACCAAGGTTAATCCAGAAACCCGCCAATTTGCCGACCTCTACAGTCAATGGGAACGCCAACGCCCCTATGGCCGTGGCCCCGATGTGCAATCGCAGGAAACCTACGCTATCTATCGCAAACGTAAATTCGATGAATTTATGGCCGAATCAACCCGTGAATTGCCGAAAGAGCTGCGCGAACGCTGGGGCAAGCAGTTTCAACGCGCTCGTGAAATTGCGCTGCCAGCCTATCAACGCCAAATGTCGTTGGCAGCATACCTCGATCCAACGCCCTATAACGAAAATATGGTGGCCTTGCCACGCCAAAGTTGGCATATTGGTTTAATCTGGCGCGGCCATTATTATTTGATTCCGGCCTGCGCCCCCAATAGCACGCGACCCAACGATGTGAGCAATGTGCGGAGCCAAATTGCCGCGTTGTTGGCAAGCCCCGCCAATCATGCCCCAACCTCGTTAATTCCCTTGGCAACCACCAAACGGGCAAGTTTGCCAAGCATTTTGGGCAAGCTGCGCCCCGAAACCAGCCAACAACTCGAAGCATTGCGTTGTGCCCCAATTTGGTTTAACGCCGATGGCCGACCACGCCATTTGCCTTTGGCCGAATTGCGCCTAACCGAACGGGCGCTTGGCGACCACGGCTTAACCTTGATCGATACTGGCTCAAGTATGGTCTTTGATCAATCGCATATTTTCTTTGATGGTGCGTGGGGTTCAGCCGTCGCCGAAATTATGACACTCGAAGCCTTGGCGTGGGCGGTCTATTTGCGTGGGCAACCGGCTCCAGTTGCGGGTACGGTGCGCCCATATGCCCCCAATATTGAGCTAAACGACGAGGAAAAACAAATCATCGCCGATAGCCCCAAGATTGTGGCCGAAGCCAGCGCCGAATCAATTGGGCTTGATCTGAAGAAGATTTTGGATTTACGCAAGTTGTTCAAGCAGCGTAACGACCAAATTCGGATCACGGTCAATGATATATTGGTGCTTTATCGCGCGATTCATGCGGTTTCCTACAAGCCCAATCCTGAGTTGCAAGTTTCGTTGCAAGAAGCCGCAAACGATGCCAATCTCAAAGCGGCGGTTGAAGCAACCATTACAGCCTTTGAAGAATCGCTCAGCAATCCCGCGATTTTAATTCCAGTTGATGGCAGCATTCCCAATCCCAGCGATCGCCTGCATCCCATGACTTTCGAGGTTCCACTGGAAGAACTTGAGATCAACAAATTGCATGAACGGGCGTTGAGTTTACTTGATCAAGCTCGTCAAGAGTGGCGCGCCGAAGTTTGGGATACCTTTGAAGCCACCCAAAAGCATTATTTGGCCACGATTGCTGGCTTTGGCGAAGTTTCAGCTCGCGCCAAAGATATTGCCCAATCAGGTGAAAGCACTTCGTCTGGAGCTTTGCGCTTGTTGGCGCACGTACCGATGGCCTTACAACGCTTGCTCGATGCGATTCCAGGCAAGTTCGACGTGCTCAACGATTTGATCAAAGGCCGCGAGGTGCTTTCAAATGTTGGCGCTGTCGCCGATACCAGCTCCCTGTCACGCTTTATCACCGCCAAAGACGATAACGAAAAGAAAACTTTGGCTTGGGGTGTGATTACCGATGCCAACGGCGTGATGCACGTTTCGCTGCGCGACTTCCGACCGCATGTTGGCTTGTTTGTGCAGGCTGGGCGGCGCGATTTGGCGCGGCGGATTGCCAATGATTACCTTGAAAGCTACGTCAATGGGCTTAATCGCTTTATCAGCGAACTGACCAAAATCACCCAAGGCCGCCATAGTCGCCAATGATGTGGCTACGAGCTGCGGGCTATTGGCTGAAATAATGAGCATCATTACAACACAATCAACGCTGGGTGTGACAATCAATGGCATAGTAGTAGGTTACCCTGTAGCCTATAGCCTATAGCCTATAGCCAAGATACTACTATGACTGATGATCTGCTAGGAAAACAACTCGCCAATTTTCGCATCGACCGAGTTCTAGGCCGTGGTGGCATGGGCTTGATCTACGTCGGCCACGATATCAAACTTGATCGGCCTGTGGCGATCAAGGTGATCGATGGGCGCTATCGTCAAGTGCCAAGCTATGCCGAGCGCTTTGTGCGCGAAGCCCGCGCCATCGCTACTTGGCGGCACGAGAATATCGTTCAGATCTACTACGCCGACGATACCAATAATCTCTATTATTTTGTAATGGAGTATATCGATGGCGTTGATCTTTCCAAAGTTTTAGCCCAATACACCAGCACTAGTAGCCTCTTGCCGCATAGCGCCGTGATCCATATTGCCCGTAGTTTGGCTAGTGCGCTCGATTATGCCCACAAAAAGGGCGTGATTCACCGCGACATCAAGCCATCAAATGTGATGGTGGCCCACGATCAGCGGGTGGTGTTGATGGATTTTGGCTTGGCGCTCGATACCCAGCTTGGCTCGCAGGGCGAAGTGTTTGGCACGGCCCACTACATCGCGCCTGAACAGGCTCGCCGCTCTGCCGATGCAATTCCGCAATCAGATTTATATGCTTTAGGCGTGATGTTGTATGAATTATTAACTGGCTCGGTGCCATTTGATGATCCATCGGCAACCAGCGTGGCTTTACAACATATCACCCAGCCACCGCCAGCGCCCCAAGAGAAAAACCCCAAACTCAATGATGCCACGGCAGCGGTGCTGGTCAAAGCGCTAGCCAAAGCGCCAGCTGATCGTTTTCAAACCGGTGCCGAGCTGATGGCGGCTTTAGAACAAGCTTTGGAGGTTACAGGTAGTCATCAAATTGCGGCGAATGCCAATGTTGCGCCTGGTGTACGGCCACCATCACAGCCTGGAGCATTAGGCTTTGCCACCTTCGACCCCGAAAAACCCTTGGAAGGCCAATATCTCGATGGCTATCGGGTTGAATCGTTGCTCGGTCGCGGCGGGATGGCCAACATCTTCCGTGGAGTCGATGTGCGGCTCAATCGCACGGTGGCGATCAAAGTTATCGATACGCCATTCCGCAACGATCAAAGCTATGCCGAACGTTTCAACCGCGAAGCCCAAGCGATTGCCCAGCTCGAACATCCCAATATTGTGCGGCTCTATCACTATGGCGATTCCTATGGCCTGTTGTATATGGTGATGGAATATATCGAAGGCCAAAATCTGCACAAAGTGATCGAGCAGGTACGCACCAGCGCCCAAGAATGGACACCGCGCACGCTGTGCCGCATGATTCGCGAAATCTGTGCAGCGTTGGATTATGCACATAGCAAGGGCGTAATCCATCGCGATGTCAAACCATCGAATATTATGATCAACAAAGATGGTCGGGCAATTTTGGCCGATTTTGGCTTGGCCTTGTTGACCGAGGTTGGCACCCGTGGTGAGATTTTTGGCTCGCCGCATTATGTGGCACCGGAGCAGGCAATCTCATCGGCCAAGGTTGTGCCTCAAACCGATCTCTACAGTTTGGGCGTGATTTTATATGAGCTTTGGACGGGTCAAGTGCCGTTTGACGATGCTGATCCGTTGGCAATTGCCATGTTGCATATGGCCGAGCCACCCAAAGCGCCACGCTCGATCAATCCGGCTATTTCGGCCCAACTTGAGGCTGTGATTCTCAAAATGTTGGCCAAAGATCCTGCCGAACGCTTTCCGACTGGGGTTGATTTGGCTGAAGCGTTGGAAGCAGCGCTGGGCATTTCATCGACTGGCACAGGCGAATATGTACGTAGCCAAATCACGCCAGTGCTTGATCAAGCAGTTAATGCGCCAAGTGCGCCAGCGATTTCAACTCCAACGCCAGTGGTTATCGCAACTGAGCCAACCTCACCTAAAACTGCCAGCCAGCCAATTTCCAACGTATTGCCAGCAGAGTCGTTACCAACCCCGCCAACACCTGCAAACAAATACGAGAAAGCGCCTTCTGAGCCAACCAAACGGCGGGTGCAGCCATTGCCGCCAACGCCAGCCGCCGTCGCCAAAGCTCCCGAGCCAACCAGCGCGCCGACGCTGCCCATGCCACCAGCCGATAACACTATTCGCGAAGCGCCAGCCCCGCGTTTGTATACCAATCGGCAACAACGCAGCAGCCTTTTGATGATGCTGCTTGGTGTGATTGCGCTGATCTTTTTTATCGTGCTGATCTGGCAACTAGCCAACATGATCTAATGTGTATCCTCAACCTCCAACCCTCTCGCCTCACAAGGGTTGGTTTTTAACAATGGACTGGTGGATGGGCAACGTTTTTGCGTTCCCTCACCCCCTCACCCCCTCTCCCGCACACGAGGCGAGGGGGAACCGATTGCGACATCCCATGAAGCAACAAAACCACGGCGTTAAGCCCCTCTCTCGTGGCGCGGAAGAGGGGTTGGGGTGAGGGAACGCAAAACCCTGTTGCTCCCGCCCAAAATTGTGGAACGAATCAGGCTGTTAACTCCTAGCCTACAATCCAAGTCCAATCGAGAACTGATGGACAGAATTCATTGCAGCCGTACAATTGCATTGATCGATTTTGATCCATCAATGTGGATGAGGTAGCTATGCTTGAGCGTTATCGTGGCTGTTTGTTGGGGTTGGCTGTTGGCGATGCAGTTGGAACGACAGTGGAATTTAGCCCACCAGGTTCATTTAAACCACTGACCGATATGGTTGGTGGTGGGCCATTTAATTTACCGCTAGGCGCGTGGACAGACGATACCTCGATGGCGTTATGCTTGGCAGCAAGTCTGATCGAGCGTCAAGGCTTCGATGCAGTTGATCAGATGCAGCGCTATTGTCGTTGGCGTGATTACGGTTATATGAGCAGCACTGGCTCGTGTTTTGATTGTGGCATTACGGTTGGCAAAGCACTAAGCACATTTCAAAGCACTGGCGATCCTTATAGTGGCTCGACCGATCCATCAACTGCGGGCAATGGCTCGTTGATGCGCTTGGCGCCGGTAGTTTTGGCCTATGCCAGCCAACCAGAGCAGGCCATGCAGCTGGCGGTTGATAGCTCGCGCACCACTCATGGCGCACTTGCGGCACTTGATGCCTGTCGTTATTTCGCTGGTTTGTTAATTGGCGCATTGAATGGAGTGGATAAGGCTGAATTGCTGGCTCCGCACTATAGCCCCATTGCTAATTATTGGCAGCAACAACCATTGCACGCTGATATTGCTGAGATTGCCGCTGGCTCGTTTTGGCAGCGCCAACCGCCCGAAATTCAAGGTACTGGCTATGTGGTGCGCTCGCTTGAAGCGGCGTTATGGGCTTTTGCTCATAGCGATTCATTCCGCGAAGGTTGTTTGCTAGCGGCGAATCTTGGCCACGATGCTGATACCACTGCGGCAATTTATGGCCAAATTGCCGGAGCCTACTACAGCGAGGCTGGAATTCCCGAAGCATGGCGCAACCCGATTGTTAGCCACGATCTGATTGTTGAATTTGCCGAACGGCTTTATCGCTTCAGCCATTAAATCTGGGAGTAGGATAGTACACCGTTCCCTCACCCCAACCCCGCTCTCGTGGCGCGGGCGAGGGGCTTAATCTTGTGGTTGTTCGTTGATGCATGGGCACTCAACGGATGCTCCTCCTCGCCCGCGTGCAGTGGGCGAGGAGGTCAGGGGGTGAGGAAATCTTAGGGCAGCAAGCGTAGGCGTTGAATTGTGACAGGCTGTTGCTCAGCGCCCGCCACGACCGGATCAAGCCGCAGCATGCCAATTGGGCCTTGCCAAGTTGGAATTTGGCTCAGATCAAGCGTATAGGTATGCAGCTTGCCATCGCCAATTACATCCCAAATAACCGAACGATCTTCGGTTGCGCCTTGACCTGGTGCCATCCAATAGAGTTGGCCGTGTTGGTTGGGCAAGCTTGTGGCCATAGTAATTTCAAGTTTGCGCCATTGGTTGCTCTCCAGCGTGATGCGTGGGCTGAGCAAATGTGGGTCTTGCTCAGGCAGAAATTGCCAGCCATCAGCCCATGTGCTCTCAGCAATAAAATTTCCGCGCCAGCCCAAACTCCAATGCTGCCAATGCCAATCGGGCAAGCCTTGGGGAATCGGATCAAGCTTAAAGTAGTTGGCATGAGTCAGGCTGATTGGCTGGGCTTGTTGCAGAAATGGGGCAAAACAGTCAGCCACCGCTTGTTGCTCAAGCCCATAGCGTTCGAGCAAAATTGGGCTAGGCTTGACTGCCTGCTGATCGAGCCACACTGTGTAGCCAGCGCTGGTGGTATCAACAATTTTGGCGCTAATTTCCATGCAGCCATGCTGCCAATCGCCAGGGCTGACGCTGAGTGGCAAACTATTTGGCCGTTCAAACTCATATTCGGCATATAAGGCTTGCAAGCCATTTGGCACCAGATAAAAATCATTGCTGGTGCCAGCCTGCGCCAATTCAGTTATCTGGGTACGATCTTGATCGTTGGCACGATCGCCATTACGCCTGATTTGCCAGCCATTGCTCAAAGCCATGCCCAGCAGCACCAAACTAAGGGCGGGCTGCAACCAACGCCAATCTGGCAGATTAATGCTATTCAGCGCCAAGCTAACGAGCAAGGCCCATGGCGGCAAGCAGGCGATCCAAAACTCAATATTATCTGGCTCCCACCAGCCAAAAAAAAGGCTGTAGCTTACAAGCCATGTTATGGCCAGCAACACCAACGGTCGTGATTGCTGCCAAATTCGTCGCCAGCGCCATACAATCAGGCCGAGGCTTGCCAGTAATAGCACTCCGCCCAACCAGCAATGAATCGTATGCTGCCAACCACTGAGCAGATTGCCAATAGTCGAGGCACTTGGCGTAGCGCCCCACAAACCAGTATTGGCATATTCAAATAGCCATTGTTGAATTTGGCCCAGCTGCGAAAACCACTCAAGCCAAAGATCACAATGGCATAGCTGCCGCCAACCACTAGCAAACCAACGCTGGCATAATGCAACAATCCGCGCCAGCGTTGGCTCCATGGCGTGGCCGCCCAATCGGCGCTCAGCCACACCGCCAGTACCGGCACAAGCCACAGCACATTGGTTTGATGAAACAAAATTGCACCACTATGGGCTAAGCCAAGCCAACGCCAAGTGGCCAAACTCTGCGGCGTTTCGGCTAAGCGCATCAACAGGCCAGTGGCAATAATTAAAAACAAGCCAGCCAAGGTATAGACCTCGACCTCAACTGCGTAATACCACCAAGCGTAAGCACCGCCCAGCAACAAACTGCCGATCGTTGCTAGCCAAGCGTGCTTGGTCAAGCGGCGAAGCAAGTTCCACCAGATGATCACGCCGCTTGCGCCAGCCAGCACATTAAGCAATTGTAACGGCCCAAACGCCATGCCCTGATAGCCCAAAGCTTGGCTGAATCCATACACAATCTCGCCAAGCGGCCCATACAACAAATGATGGGGGTGAAACGATTCGCGCCAAGGTTTGGCTTGCACCGCCGTCGCATACGAGTAGGCATCGAAGGTATGAATTTGGGTCAGCGTCAGGCTATAGAGTACAACCAAGCCCAGCCACGCCAAACCAAGCTTTAAACGAAATTGTTGCTGCATTGCGGTTTCCAAAAAGCGCGCTAAAACAAAGACACAGCCTGTTGTTACAGACTGTGCCATAGTACCATTGAATCAGCCTAGGTTTATTTGGTTGTCCAAGGCAGATAAACCCGATACTCAACCGTTGGAGCCGTCACGATAACCGTACCTTGCATGCTGCCATGTAAACTACAGACATAGCTGAAACTGCCAACTTGATCGAAGCTTACCGCGTAATCTTGGTTTTGGCTAAGATTGCCTGAATCCCAAGTGAACGGGGTTTGGCTGCGAGTTGCGGTATGTGATGCACTATCGAGATTGCGCCACAATACGCTAGTACCCAAGGTAACCGTAATTGGGCTTGGGCTGAAGCGGAAGTTTTGAATATTGATGGTTTGGGTTGTGGTGTAGGCGAAATTTTGAGTTACGGTCTGATTGAGCGCAACGGTGACCGTCGCCACTTGGGTTTCCAAAGCCATCAATTCGCTGGCGATGGTGTAGGTGCCGGGCGCTAAGGCCAAGCTGTAGACACCTTGGGCGTTGGTTTCGGTAGTAAGGTTACCTGGGTTGGCGGTGATAAGCACACCAGCACGGCCAGTGCCGTTGAGCGTTACTGTACCAGTTGCCGTCCCAGTTGGTATTCCACCAAAGGCAAAGTTTTCAGTTGCAACTTGGCCTTTGACAATCGTTACTTGACGGGTAATTGGGGTTTGGTTTGGCACAGTTACGGTGGCAGTATAGTTGCCTGATGGCAAGCTAGTGCTATATACGCCAGTCGTTTTGCCAAATTCAACCACGCCGACGCTATTTTCCAAGCGCACGGTTGCTGAGGTTGCGGCGGTGCCATTAACCGTGATGCTGCCTTGTAAGGTTGGGGCAATCGCGGTCAAGGCATTGACATAGCCATGGCCAAACGTGTTGTTTGGAATGCTGGTGCCAGGTACGCCACCACAGGTTTGGGTTGAAGGTGCAGCCGTAGCAGTTTCTTGCAAAATTGCCCGAGTCAGATCAATTTGACCTTGCAATTCAGGGCGAGCCGACCATAACAAGGCCACGACGCCGACCACGTGTGGGCTAGCCATACTGGTACCGCTATAGGTGCTATCATAGCTCGTATCGCTGGTTCTGGTTGCTGAACGGACACTGACCCCTGGAGCTGAAATGTCGGGGCCAATCCGGCTAACGCTATTGTTGGTGGCTGGGCCACGGCTACTAAATGAGGCAATTGCACCCGTTGAGCTATGTGCACCAACCACAAAACTCTCTGGGTAAATTGCAACTGGTGTCGTGATCGTGGCACAACTGCCGCCATCATTACCAGCCGAAGCTACGAACATAATCCCAGCGTTGGTCACGTTTTGAACTGAGGTCTGAATGCCATCAGATGATGTATTAGTACAACCTTCTGATGCTGGACAGCCCCACGAGTTGTTGACCACATGCGGTGCTTTGCTTGGATCGCCTTGAGCGCTTGTGCCAGCGGTTGGGAATGGAGCCAACATCCAGTCGATACAACGGATGTAGGTTGCAGGCGTGCCGTTGCCAGCATCCATGTTGCGGCAGGCGATCCATTTAGCACCGGGAGCAACCCCGATTTGTTCGCCAGAGCCGTTATCACCAACCACCGTACCAACGGTGTGCGTACCGTGTGAGTTATCGTCACATGGGACGTTCAGTGCCAAACCACAAGGGTTAGTGCCACCTAACGAAGTACGAATGCCGTCATACCAGTTGTAATCGTGGCTAGCAGTCGTGCCGTCCCAGCCGCGATACTTGCTTTTCAAGGCGGTGTGCGTCCAGCGAACGCCAGTATCTTCGCCAGCAATCACAATGCCTTGGCCAGTAAAGCCTTTGGCCCACACTTCAGGTGCTTTGACATAGTTAACGCCCCAAGTTGTGGTGTTGACTGCTTGTGGCCCAGGCGTGGTTTCGACAACTGGTTTTTCGACCTTGACCACAATCGTATCTTCGATCAATTGCTTGACGCTAGCTTGTTCGGCCAACCATTGAGCGCTGGCTAAATCAAGCGTGGCATACAAGGCATTGACTGAGAGAAAGCCTTCGGATTGAATTCCACGATTGCTGAGTTCGGTCAAAAGCGGAGTTTGATCGCGTTGGGCTTGTTGGCGCAGAGCAGCCACAACCGCAGCACCTTTCGCTTCTTTACTTGCCAAACGATCAGCGAAATTGGTGTCGACTTGGGCCTGCAACAAGACCAGGGTTGGTACCTGTTGGCCTGCATTCAGCTTTGCCAGTAGGTCGGAATCGGCCTTGCGAGCCAAAAGGTCGGGGGTGTTGGCGGAGGCGCTTGGCAGACAAAAGCCTGCTAACACCATCAGAAGAATGAATGGTTTGATCAGACGCATAGGCTCCCCACACAGGTAAAAGATATTAAGCTTAACTGCAAGTATAGCAAACTTTTGAGCATGGTAAAATAGCATGATGCTGATAGATTGCGACATGCTTGAAATGGACGACCATGGAAGATTTTTTACGCCGCGCAGCGGCTGATTTACATATTGGGGTTGAACAAACTACCCCGACCACCTGGACATTGACCATCCCCGGCAGTTTGGCGCGGGTTTTTGGCAAAGAAACAGTTTTGGTAACCACCGATAAGCAGGTTGCGGCACTTGATCCTGACCTTCAATTGCTTTCGCCCAACTCATCGTTGACCTTGCGCTTAGCCGAACAATTGCGCTCACGCGGGCGGCCAACCCATCGCGCCCGCTTGGAATGGTATCCCGATCAAGCGGCGTTGCTGTCCGATGTGCAGGAAGCTCAATTAATTCAGGGGACAGCGCTGCAAATTAGCGCCTTGCAACAACACATCGTGCTGCGCATTACTTTCCGCATTCGCTTCGAGCGCGAAGTGATCGAGGAGAAAATGGTAGCCTGCTGTGTTGATTATGAAACTGGCCATGTTTGGCCAACCATCACCGATATTACCAATTTGCGCGAACAACTCATGCCCTTGCCCTCAACTGGCCTGACCGAGGAACATGTGAATGTCTCGTTGCATCACGCTCGCCGCTGGCTCGAACGCTTACTTTACCCCCAAAAAGCGCTGCACGAGGCCCAACTTGCCCAATTGTTAGCCGTTGAAAAAGCACGGATTAATGCCTTCTACGATGCCTTAGAGGAAGATTCGGGCCTTGCCTTGGGAGCCAAAGAAGGCGAATCGAACAAACAATATGCGCTTGAAGAAGAACGCAAACGCTTGCTCGATGAACAAGAGTATCGCTATGCCTTGTCGTTGGCCGCCGAAACCGTCAGTGTTGCGACGCTGCAAGTGCCAGTATTGCACATTGGTAGCAAACAACAACCGCAATTAATCGCCATTTCGCCATTGTTTGAGCCAATGATTCAGTTGCCACATTGCCAAACCTGTGGTCGCCAAGCAAGTTTGGTTCAACATCAAGCGCAGCTTGTCTGCAATGTTTGCCATCAGGTGCTCGCCCAATAAGCTTTTTGCGAGCCAATTTTTGAGTTGATCCCCTCACCCCCCAACCCCCTCTCCCACTGCACGCGGGCGAGGGGGAGCCACACAACACTACTGAGATTTCGCGGCGAGCGTTCCCTCACCCCAACCCCTTCGCGCCCTGCACGCGGGCGAGTGGGAGTCCATATCCATTGTTGCCACGCATCATGACAAACCACGCCGTTAACGCCCCTCGCCCGCCGCTGTGGGAGAGGGGTCGAGGTGAGGGTATCTTCATTACCTACTCTTGCAAGCCAGCCTCTCTGCACGCGGGCGAGGGGGAGCTATGATCCAAAAATACTGATGCTCCGTCCAATCTCGATACACCACCGTGTTAACGCCCCTCGCCCGCCACGTGGGCGAGGGGTTGGGGGTGAGGGGATCATTCAACTCCTCAATTCATCTATTAATAAAGGTTAATAAAGGATAGTCTTAAGCAGCTTGCAAGGGCTTGTAAACACCCCTATGATACTAACCACGCATAGATCTTTTAGCTACTGACATTCCACCCTTTCTATGCACATCGGTCTTAGCAGCCAATAGGCTTGGCCCAGCCCTGATCGTTGGAGAATTGAAAGGGGAAGTATGCGTTATACCCAACCATACCTTGAATCGTTGCGCGTAGTTGGCGACCCTGCCGCAGATAACTTGATTGCGCAGTTGGCAGCCAGCGGCGAGTTAGCTCGGGTTAGCCACGTGTTGCGCCAAGTAACCAAGAACGATCAACCATTACCTACCGATTTACCTCCCGTGCTCTTTGAATGGCTTGAACAGCATTGCAACCCGAATGCTACAATTGATTGGCAACGCATCAATAATGGTGCAGCTTTTTTTGCCCGCTACGGCATGGCCATCACGGTGGTGCTCTCAACCGCAGCTTTGGTTGGCTGCTATGCGGCCCAAAAAGGGGTTAAAGTGCTAACCCAAACCCAACGCCTGCAAACCGAACCCTATCGTCGCGTCACCGAATCGGGCCATTTTGTGATGGCGGTCTTGCAGCCCCAAGCACTTCAAACTCATGGATCAGGATTGCAGGTGATTCAAAAAGTGCGCTTGATGCACGCCGCTGTGCGCCATCAAATTGCGCAGGCAGGCCAATGGAATAGCAGCGAACTTGGCGTACCAATTTGCCAAGAAGATATGTTGGGCACGCTAATGGTATTTTCCTATGGCGTTATTTGGGGCTTGGAGCAACTTGGCTATCGCCTAGCCCAAGAGCAGGCCGAAGATTTTCTGTATACATGGGGGGTTATTGGCGAATTGATCGGCATTGAGCCAAACAGCGTGCCACGTTCACTGGCCGAAGCCGAAGACCTAGCCCATAGCATTGCCAATCGTCAGCATGGCCCTTCCGCAGAGGGCCGCGAATTGACCCAAGCCCTGCTGGCAATGCATACAGGTCTATTGCCAGGTCGTTTTTTCGATGGCATGGTTCCCGCACTAATTCACCAGCTTGCTGGCGAGCAAGTTGCAGAATGGATGGGCGTGCCGCAAACCCGTTGGAAATATGTGCTGCGCTATCTCAAAACGCTCAACCATGCCATGCGCAGCATTACCCACCACCTACCAGGCATCGATGCCCAGTTTGATCGCTTGACGTTCTTGTTGCTCCAACGTTGGACTGGCGCGATTCATCGCGGCGAACTTAGCGAAAGCCTCAATTGAGCACATGGCCTGCGTTTCAACCAAGCTCCAGTCAATGCTACACTGAGACCGATCTGGCAATTGCCACGATTGGTCTTTTTTCATTCTTGACACGATTCAATTTACAGTGTAAATTGATATTAGATTTACACTGTAAATCTATTGAGGTTTTGTCATGGCGCGAACGCGTAATCAAACACTTAATGCAGAAACGATCGTTCAAATTAAACAAGCCGCTCGCCAACTAATGGCGCAGCATGGTACGGCAGGCTTATCAATCCGGGGAATTGCCAAAGTGCTCTCGGTTAGCCCTCCGGCGTTGTATCACTACTTTGCCAATTTGGATGATCTGATTACGACTTTAATCGCTGATAGTTTTAATAGTTTGGCCGATACGTTGGATGCTGTTGGCTGAAAGCACGAACCAAAACCAAGGCCGGGCGCTTGTTGGCGGTGCTTGAGGCCTATCGCGAATGGGCGTTTGAACATCCCATCGACTTTCAACTGATCTATGGCAATCCGATTCCTGGCTATCACGCGCCCCGTGAAATTACCGTGCCAGCGGTGGTGCGGACTTTTGTTACGCCAGTGCGATTGGCTGATTTAGCAATCAAAGCTGGCGAATCAAGCCTCAACGAATTTGTCATGCCCGCAGCATGTGCTGAACGAATGGCCGACATGATTGTCCAAAATAACTATCCGGTGTCACTTGAGTCGATGTACCTTGTGATGACGCTTTGGACGCAGATTCATGGCCTGATTATGTTGGATTTATACGGTCATCTTAGCTCGAATGTTGGCAATGCCGAGCAGTTCTATCGCCATCGTGTGATGGAAATGCTGCATAGTTTTGGATTTCACGACTTAACTTAATCAATTTGGCAATTGCGCTTAAAACGGCCTTGGCACCAAGGTTGAGCTTGCTGTTGCCAAAATTAGCAAGGAATAAACGATGACAAGCGAATTACACGTTATTTTTGGTACCGGCCCAATTGGCAAAGCGACCGCCCGTAGTTTGGTAAGCGCTGGCAAACAAGTCCGAATGATCAATCGCTCCGGCAAGGCCAGTCATCTACCTGAGAACGTTGAAGTCCTCGCTGGCGATATTTATGATCAGCAGTTCGTGGCTCAGCAAGCGCAAGCCGCAACCAGCGTTTACCAATGCGCCCAACCTGCCTACTACGAATGGATCGCTAAATTTCCGGCCATGCAAGCAGCAGTGATCGCAGGCGTGGCCCAGAGCAATGCTCGCTTGGTGGTGATGGAAAATTTGTATGGCTATGGCCGGAGCAATGGCCAAGCAATGACCGAAAATACGCCATTCGCCGCCCATACTCGTAAAGGCAAATTGCGCGCGCAGCTGAGCCAAGAACTCTTTGCCGCCGATCAAGCTGGCAAAATTCGCGCAACTAGCCTGCGCGCCTCAAATTTCTATGGCCCAGAATATCAATTAATGGGTGATCAAGTGGTTAAGCCAGCCTTACAAGGCAAAAAAGTTAATTTATTGGGCAAAGCCGATGTCATTCACAGCTTTAGTTATGTCAATGATATTGGTGTAGCCATGGCATTGCTTGGCAGTGATGATCGTGGTTTAGGCCGCCCATGGCATGCGCCCAGCCCCGCCGCGCTAACCCAACGCGAGTTTGTGGCTATTTTGGCTAAAGTCTTGGGCAAACCTGTGGGCTATCGCACCGTCAACACGGCTATGGTTTGGCTACTCGGTCGCTTTGTCAAAGAATTAGCTGAAACCGTCGAGATGATGTACGAGTGGCAAGCGCCGTTTGTGATGGATAGCAGCGCCTTTAGCAAAACCTTCGGGCTTGAAGCAACGCCGATCGAACAGGGAATCAAATCGATGGTTGATTGGTTTCGCAACTAAAATCGTTCGCAGCGCAGGCCATCAAAAGCTTGCGCTGCACTCTAATGCCTCGGCCAGCAATTGTTTATATTCGCTGCGCGGAATTTCATAGGCACCAAAGTTTGCTAGATGCGGCGTGATAAATTGGGTATCAAGCAATTGAAAGCCGCCAGCTCGTAACCGCTCAACCAAGGCTACCAAGGCTACTTTGCTGGCATCACGCGCTTTGCTCCACATACTTTCACCGGCAAACAAGCCAGCTAAACCCACCCCATACAAACCACCAACTAGCTCGCCATCTTGCCAAGCCTCGACACTATGCGCCAAGCCAGCAGCATGCAATTGACTATACACCGCAATAAATTCTTGGCTAATCCACGTTTCGTCGCGTTCAGCACAAGCTTGCATGGTTTCGCGAAACGCCGTATTAACCCGAATCTCAAACGTTTGGCGGCGAATTGTGCGCTGCAAGGAATGAGCAACGTGAAAACGCTCGTCAAGCGGAATGATCGCCCGTGGATCGGGATCATACCAATAAATTTGACCATCCTCGGCCATAGGAAAGATCCCTTGGGCATAGCCATAAATTAACAATTGTGGTGAGAGTCGCTTGGTCATGCTATCATGTCTCCAAAAAGTGAGGTCAATCAACCAATGAATACACCACGGGATGTGGCAACCGCCGAACCACAAACGACCACTGATGTTGGGCTCGATTTTATCACGCTCAGCGATGATGAATTGGAAAAGCCCTATCGGGTGATTTTACAAAACGATGATATAACCCCCATGGAAGTGGTGGTCTGGGTTTTGGAAAAGATTTTCGAGCAATCGTTTGAACAAGCAAACAGGATTATGCTTGAAGCGCATCTCAAAGGCCATGCTTTGGTAACGATTTTGCCTTTCAAAGAGGCCAATTCGCGCGTGTATAGCGCCCAAAGCCGCGCCCGCGATATGGGCTTTCCGTTGGTGTTATTTCTCGAGCCAGATTTTTAATCGAGGGTTCAGTTGTCAGGGGTCAGCACTCAGTTACTTGTAACCACGAAGTGCGCGAAGATCGCAAAGGCTACTTTATAAATCTGCTCAATTAGTCAGATCTTCATTCTAACAAACCTGATTCCTGACAACTGACCTCTGATTGCTAACCGCAAATGCGGCAACTTCATAATTCATCCCTCATAATTCATCCCTGTATTAAATGTCATAGCATTTGTCACAGCCGCAGTGTATGCTAGCCAAAGCATAGCAGCGGAGGACAGAATGATTATTCCTTGGATCTACTACGTTCAGGCCGATGAGCAATTATTAGTTGAGAGTTTTAGCCGCCGGTGGACGGTCAATGGGCCACAGCGCTATACGGCTCGGCCCTTCGAGCGTATCACGCGACGCAGCGGTTTGGTGCTTGGGCCAACCGAATACATTTATGTGACCGATTCGTTGACCGGCCAAGTACGGCTCGAACAAGGCCCGCAACTGCTCTTCCCAACCGCCTACGAAGAGCTTGGCACAACCCAACAAGCAATTCCGCTCAAGAAAAACCAATATGCCCGAATTTTGGATCGTAGCACAGGCCAATTGCGGGTTGAGCGTGGCGAACAAAGCGTTTATCTACAACCAAACGAAATTCAAGTTGGCGTGATCGAGGCTGGTTACAATATCGATGAGCATCACGCGGTCTTGGTTCGCAGCACCACCGATGGTCGATTAAACTTGATCACCACGCCCCAAGTATTTATTCCCACCGCCGAACAAGAAGTAATTGAGCATCGCCAACGAATTTTGCTCGAAAATCATGAAGTTGTGGTGATTAAGGATCGTGATGGACGCTATCAATTTCGGCGTGGCAGCCAGCGCGATCGCTCGTTCTTCCTCGAACCCTACACCGATTTGGTGACCTTTCGCTGGTCGTCGGGCTTGCACAAAGATAAACGCAATTTAATTATTACTCATTTGGATATTCGGCCAAAATTTATGTGGTATGCCTTCGAAGCACGCACCCAAGATAACGTCGAAATCCTGATCGATATTACCTTTTTCTGGCAGTTGGTCGATGTTGAGGCTATGATTGTGAGCACCGATGATGCACCAGGCGATATTTGCGCCCACGCTCGCAGCGCGATCATCCAAGCAGTTTCGCAAACCAGCCTCGAACGCTTTTTGGCCAATTTCAATAGCATTGTGCGCGATGCGGTAATTGTGCCCGAAGATGGCTTCTACGCTGAGCGCGGCGTTAAATTGCATTCGGTCGAAGTGCGCTCAATCACCTGTAAAGATCCCAATACCCAACGGGTGCTGCAAGAAATTATTCAAGAAACCACCAATCGGCTCAATCGGCTGCAAAAGCAAGAGAGCGAGAACGAAATCAAGGTTAAACAACTTGAAGGCGAAATCGTTGCCCAAGAAACCCGCAGCCGTTTGCTGGAGTTACAACGCCGCATCGCACAAGCCGAAGCCGAAACCCACGGTTTGGCCGAAGCCGAACGCGTTCATGCCTTTATCCAAGGCCTTGGCGCTGAATTGCCAATCAGCGAGAAGTTGGCGATTTTCAATATTCTGCGTCGCCAAGAAGCAATTGCCAGCCTCAGCCAAGGCAAAGCCCAGTTGTATCTCACGCCTGCCGATATCAATCTGAGCCTTGAATATAAAGCCTAGTAATCGTGGATGGGTAGTGGTTCATGATCCCCTCACCCCCCAGCCCCCGCTCCCACTGCACGCGGGCGAGGGGTAGCACCCGTACCGTGGTGGAAAATGAACGCGGGCGAGGGGGTGCCATAGATCGACCACCCATCATGCCAAAACCATAGCATAAAGCCACTCGCCCATCGGATGGGAGAGGGGTTGGGGTGCGGAGATCTTCAAACCGACCTGTGGAAGCCAGATCCCGCTCCCACTGCATGCGGGCGAGGGGGTGAGGGGATGACGATCTGCTTCAAAAAAGCCCTGCTGCTCAAGCAAGCAACAGGGCTTTTGGTTTATTCTTCGGCGGGCAAGGGCGCTGGCACATAGCGGCCTTCGACCTTCTCGGCCAGCACAAAATAGGGGCCAGTGCGCATCCAGCCAAACAACCACAGATCAAGCTCCATCAGCAAGGTGACGGCATACAGCGCCCAGTAAATTGGTGAGCTTTTGGTCAGGTGGCGGCGCATTGCTCGGCGAGCGACAATTTCGCGCTGTGCTCCAGCCGAGGCATTGACGGCTTCATCGGTCAACACTGGCGCGCTCGCAGCTTTGCTAGTTTTGCGCTTGGCAATCAGCGATTCACCCAATTTCATCAGCACATGCTCAACAAACGAGGTGAAAACGCTATTCCAAAATACCACTTTAACTGGCTTCAAGCCAGCTTCGACCAAGGCCGCCTCAACATCGTCCCAAGTTTTGAGATCTTTGATGTGGTCGGATTTACGCCGCGCTTCGCGCTCGAAATCGTAAACGCCTTGCTTGACAAAGAATTTACCCAAGCGTTTGGAGATATTGATAATTGGCTGAATTGGCGACATTTCACGGGTATTCGAGAAGATTGCCAAGCGTCCGCCAACCCGCAGCACCCGCGCAGTTTCCACTAAATAATCGTGGATCACATCGCGCGGGAAGTGTTCGAGCACATCGACGGAAAGCGATTTATCAAATGCGCCATCAACAAACGGCAAGCGCCGCGAATCAGCTTGCGCCAATTCCATCTCAGCCAACGCTTGGTCAGCGAAGAGCACCGCTGGATCGCTACCAACGATCAAGCCAACTGCATCGGCGTTCCACAAGCCAAAGCGGCCATTACCACAGGCATTATCAAACACAATATCGGTTGGTTCGAGCGCCAGCATGCGCCGAATTTGGCGATGGCGCACGCCTGCTGCCAGCAACGGGGGAGCCATCTCACGATAATCAAGCTCCTCGCCCATGCTTTCTTCTTCGGAAACATATTTGGAAATATAATCGAATTCGGTTTGTCGCGGCATTAAATCAATATAGCCCTTGTGAATAGGATATTCATTGCGGCAGCCAGCACACATCACATGCTCGGCATAGACCGCCAAATCCCGTGAGTTACAGGTAGGGCATTGCAACAACCGATAAAGTTCACGTCCAACCATTGATCGACCTTTCTGTTGTCGTAGCACGCAGAGCCGCGACGTTAATCACAAAACCTAAACCCGCAGCAAACCACGGAACCCGCGCACGGCATAGTACGAGTCGGCACCGCTATGATACACAAAAACATGGTTATAGCGGTAATCACCAAACAGCGCACCGCCGAGTTTGCGAATTTCCGGTGGTGTGAGCAACCAGCTCGATGTTTTTGTATCGAAGGCGCCAAGCTGTTGCAAGGCCCAATAATCGGCTTCGCTGAGTAGTTCAATGCCCATTTCTGTGGCCATATCCATTGCCGTTGTGGCTGGCTTATGCTGTTTGCGGGCATTCAAGGCCGCCCGATCGTAACAAATGCTCCGTCGCCCTTCAGGAGTTTCGGTGGAACAATCAAAAAACAGGTATTGATCGGTTTCGGGATCATAGCCAACCACATCCGGCTCGCCGCCGGTGCGTTCCATTTCATTCAGCGACCAGAGTTTGGCTGGCTGCGCCTCGAGTTTTGCTTGGACGTTCGCCCATGCAATCCCATGATGGCGTTTCATAGCCTGCGCAAAACGGGCTTGCAAAATGCTCAGCAATGCGTCGCGTTGCTCGCCCGACAAGGCCTTTTGGCTAGTATCAATCGTATTCATCTATCAATCGTACCTCTTGCAATGCCAATTCATTTGGTGTTTCACACAGCCTACTGAATCGATGGTCAAGGTCTTCGTCGAGCCTGCAAGCACACAGCTGCTGGGCATAGATATGGGTTCTTATCAGTAAAGGCTAGGCTTGCGTCTAGCTAGCGTGCTAGTATAGCAGAAATTCATCAATTGCTAGCGCTTCGGGTACGAATAAGCTGATTGTGCTATCATGCTGACAGAGCGTTTGTTCTCAAATTGTGAGTTTAAAGTATGCCTGTTTTGATTCAATTAACCACCGCCGATCATGGCGGGCGGGTTTCAACCGGCAAATGCGGCACCGCCGAATGTGGCGTGAGTTGCAATTGTGGTTGCCCATACACTGCGATGGAAACTCGCGGACGTACCGAAGCGATCGAAATCATCGAAGCTCGCTATCCAAATCAATGGTTGGGCTTGGTGATTCCGCCCGAGGAAGATGAATTTGTGCCTGAGCGCGCCATGTTGGTCGCCCATTCCCACGATGATAACGAAGTCTGGGATGCGATGAGCCGTGTGACCCACAACCAAGTGGTGCATGTCTACTTTAATGGCCAGTATAGCGCCGATTATGCCGATTGGGCCGTCAGCGAACCTGCCAGTTATGGCAGCCGCTTAACCCAAGCATCACCATTTGGCGGCGATATGATTAGCTTAATGCCGCTATGATCACCCAAACAAACCAACGCCAACTTGATGTACAGATCCTTGGGATGCTTGATTATCAGGCTGCGTGGGAATTGCAACGTCAATTAGTCAGCCAACGCAGCGCCGAAGCCATACCCGATACCTTGCTGCTGTTGGAACATCCCGCCACCTACACGATTGGGCGCTCAGGCGGCTATGAGCATTTGTTGGTTAGCCCAGCAAGCTTACAACAACGCGGCGCAGCCTTGATCGAGGTTGATCGTGGCGGCGATATTACCTATCATGGTCCAGGTCAGTTGGTTGGCTACCCAATTTTGCAAATTCGCGATCATGGCCGCGATTTACACCAGTATTTGCGCATGCTCGAAACAGTCATTATTGAGTTGCTGGCTGAATATGACCTGAACGCGCGGCGCTTCCCTGGCTATACTGGGGTTTGGGTTGGCGACCGCAAAATTGCTGCGATCGGCGTGCGCTCCAACACGCGTGGGGTTACCTCGCATGGTTTTGCCCTGAATGTAACCACCAATTTGGCCGATTTTGCCGCAATCGTGCCATGTGGCATTCACGATTATGGTGTGACTTCGCTGGCCGAGCTATTGCCCGTCGTGCCAGATTTTAGCGCTGTTCAACAACGAATTATTCGGATTTTTATGCGCGTTTTTGATTTACACATGCAAGAGCCTGTTTAGCCGAGGAACATAGACCCATGCCAACTATCCTTTCCGTTTGGGCGCACCCCGATGATGAAGCTTTTGGCCCTGTTGGTGTGCTTGCTCAAGCTCGTGCTGCTGGTTATCGGGTTGTGATCATCACGGCAACCCATGGCGAACGTGGCGATATCAGCCCTGAGCTTGAAATTGAGCCGGAGCAATTGGGATCGGTGCGCTTAGAAGAGCTGCATCAAGCCTGCCAAGCAATTGGGGTTGATCGGAGCATCGTTTGGGATTACCCCGATGGTGGTTTAGCCTTGGCAAATGCTACCGAATTGCGCGATAAAATTGTGGAAGTGCTGAACGCCGAGCACCCTGAAATTGTTTTGACCTTTGGCCCCGATGGTATTTATGGCCATCCTGACCATATTGCGATTAGCATTGCCACAACCCAAGCCTTTGCTCAATATATGGCCTTGAATCCAAGCAGTGCCCAGCCACGCTTGTATTATCAAACCGTCGCACCGAATAGTCCGACATCAATCAATTCGGCTAGTATTGGCGATTTCCCCCATCCTTTGCCCGCAACGACAATCATTGATGTCAGCGAATATGCCGAAACCAAGCGTGCGGCGCTCGATGCTCATGCCACTCAGCGCCACGATTGGCAACAGTTTCTTGACCAAGCCGATTGGTTCAATACAGCCTACTTACATCGCGTGTATCCTTCGTTTGGATTGCATGATCAAGCAGAAACGACACTCTTTGCATGAACACCAAGCTTGAAACCAAAGCTCAGCCAGCGGCTGGCCGTAGTATCGCGCTAGCCGCTTTGCTGTTAATGGTTGGCAATTTTGCTAGCCGGATTCTCGGCCTCGTCCGCGATAAAGTCATCAACCACAATTTTGGGGTTGGCGCCGAAACCAGCCTTTACTCGTTGCTCAGCGCCGTGCCAACCCAACTCTACGATTTTTTGGTTGGTGGCTTGGTCAGTGCGGCCCTCGTTCCAGTACTCACCGATTATATCGATCAGCACGATGATCGTGATTTATGGCAGATTATCAACACGATTCTGACCATCTTGAGCCTCGTTTTAGGCTTTTTAGGTGGGCTGGTTTGGCTATTTGCCGAGCCAATCAATCGGCTGCTGGCCTCCAAAATTGTCGCTAGCCCCGCGATGCTTAGCCTTGGCGTATCGATGCTGCACTCGATGGTGATTGCGGTGGTCTTTATGTGCCTTTCGGGCGTGCTGACTGGCCTACTGCAAGCGCAACGGCGTTTTTCGCTACCAGCCTTTACCTCCACCGTATTTAATTTGGCCTTGATTGTGCTGATTTGGTTTTGGCCGCAGGATGCACGGGTATTGGGCTGGGCCATGGTTGCTGGTGCATTGGCCCAAGTAGGTTTGCAATTGCCAGCCTTGCGTGGCGCTCGGCTGCGCCCAATGTTGCGTTGGCGGCACCCAGGCGTGCGTCGAATTGGTTTGCTGTATGCACCGGTCGCGCTGGGCATTAGTTTTTCATTCGTTGGCACACTGATCGATCGCCAATTGGCTGGCAGCATTGATAACCTATCGGCATCGTATATGCGCAACGCCACGACCTTTATTCAATTTGCGCTTGGCTTAGTTTCGGCGGCAATCTCGATTGCCATTTTGCCAACCCTAGCGCGGCTCAATAGCGATGGCGATGAAGCAGGCTTTCGGCGAATCTTAGGCATTGGCTTGAAAGTGGTCTTGCTATTGATTGTGCCATTGTTGGTAATTTTTGGCTTGCTGGGTGAATCGGTGCTGCGAATTTTGTTTGAAGGCGGTAAGTTTAGCCCTGAAAATACCCGCATCACGGCCTTGGTATTGCTGGCCTATTTGCCAAGCATGCTGGCTTCTGCAATCGATCAACCGTTGATTTTTGCTTTTTATGCCCGTAAACACACCTTGTTGCCTAATTTGGTGCAAGCGCCAGCGATAGCCAGCTATTTTTTGGTGGCTGGTTTGAGCTATCGCCATTGGGGCATGTATGGCTTGATTGCTGGCAATGTGGCCCAATTAACGGTTCATGCTGTGGTGATGGCAGTAGTTGCGCATAAACGCTTACGGGTATTTGATGGCCAAGCCATGCTGCAAGCCAGCGCCAAAATTACGCTCGCAGCCTTGGTGATGGCCGCCTGCTGTTGGGGTATGCTGCAATTTTTGCCAACCACACCCAGCAAATTGAATGCGCTGCTGCTGCTGATTGTCGCTGGTGGCGGTAGTGGCTTAATCTATTTAGGTTTATTGTGGTGGCTCCAACTTGATGCACTGCAATTTTTTAGTGAAGCGCTACAACGCAAATTCAAACGCAAAACCGCTTAAATTGAATTCCGGCGGAGTTTGGCGCTCCGCCGGAGTAAAAGAGCAGATTTATTTTCGCCGAAATGTATATTCAATTCCCTGTTGCAAGGTGCTATAGGTCACGACGCTGCGCAAATCGAGGCCAACGCTAACGATGGTTTGGGCAATTTCAGGCCGCAAGCCGGTCAGCACCATACGCGCACCAAGCAGTTGAATCGCTTGCGAGGTTTGCACCAATAACGATGCCACATAGGTATCCAGCACTGGCACGCCCGTAATATCGAGAATTACAAAATCGGCGCGATATTTGCCAACCCCAGTTAACACCGCCTCGGTCATGCGTTGCGCCCGTTGCTGATCGAGTGCTCCAATCAAGGGAGCCACCAACACCTTATCATTGAGCGGGATCAATGGGGTCGAAAGTTCATCGAGCAACGATTGTTGCAAGCCAATAATTTCGTTTTGCAAACGCTCGCGTTCGCGAATATCCTGTTGATGGATGCGAATTTCTTGGCGCAATTTGAGTTCGGTCATCAACAATTCAGCAAATTCGTGCAGAATATCCAGCTCATCAACCGTCCAAACCCGTGGCTTGCTATCGATCACACAGAACGAGCCAAGCACATGGCCGTCGCTGCGAATTGGCATACCCGCATAGCTAATCACACCCAAATCGGGAATGGCTAAGTTATCGTGAACCAAGGGATGTTCACGGGCATCAGTTACGACCAATTCATGGCCATTGCTGACCACATGCTGGCAAAATGAATGGCTCAAGGGCGTTTCGCGTCGATCAGCCCATGGCTCGGCTAAGCCAATATGACTTTTAAAATATTGGCGATGATGCTCAACTAACGAAAGTAATGAAACTGGTGCTTGCAGCACCTTGCTTGCCAAACGGGTCAATCGATCAAAGGCTGGGTCGAAAGAAACATCAAGTAGCCCTAGCTCTTGCAGTGTCTCGGTTCGTTCAGCATTGTTAAGCTGCGATCCTGATCCTGAAGACATATGCCAGACTCTCCACATAAAAGCGTTATTAAAAACAGTACCAGAGTTATTAAGATTGCACAATTGCCGAGATAGGGTAACCATGGGGGGGAGTAACCGAGGATGAAATAAAAAGGCAAAAGGCAAAAGGCAAAAGGCAAAAATGGGGAAAGGATGAAGGATAAAGAATATTCCCTCACTCACCCCAACCCCGCTCCCGTGGCGCGGGCGAAGGGCTTTACCACGTGAATATCGCAATGGGTGGTGGAAACCCATGCTCCCCCTCGCCCATCGCTGTGGGAGAGAAGGTCGGGGGGTGCTTACAAGAGTAGATAGTTAAGATCCCCTCACCCCAACCCCTCGCCCACGTGGCGGGCGAGGGGCTTAACTCGGTGGTTTTGCTGTGCTGTGTATAATCCACGACGGCTCCCCCCTCGCCTCGCGTGCGGGAGCGGGGGTTGGGGGTGAGGGAATACCCAGTACCATTTTAAAAACCTACCCTTGTAAAATGGCTCTCATCCTTCATCCTTTTCATCCCTACGCTGCACAAACCGAAATGCACCGCCTTTTTCAACATCCATCACATGGCCGCGCCAAACGATGCGTTGCGGAGCCAGTAAGGCCTGGATCAATTGCAACGGAATCAGTAATTCTAAAAACGGCACCAACAGCCAATACCGCCGAGGTGTTGATTGCTCAAGATAGTGCTGATCAATCTGGATAAAGCTCACCAAACCGAGCAGGGTGTAGATTGCGCTAAACCAACGTTGGCGCTGGCTTGGGCGCAACAAGGTCACCACAGCTAAGATCAACGGAAACATGGTTGGTGCAATCGCCACCCAAAACAACAAACTGCGTTCGCGCAGATTCAAATGGCGCAACAACGATTCACGCGGAAAAATAAACCAGCGTTGAATCAAGCTACGATAGCGCTGCGCGTTGGTGACGGTGGTACGAATTGCATGACGCATGCTGGTTTGTTGCAAGCGCAAGCCAGCCTGTTTGACTCGTTGGGCCACCGCAAAATCATCGGCCAAAATATGTTCTAAGCCAGCGAAGCCCTGCAATTGATCCAGCACATCACGGCGCAGCGCATAAAACATCCCATTGATCGTAAACGGCTCGCTGACTTGGCTATACGGCACATAGGTCAGCAAACTATTGCTATTGACAAACAACGCCACCAAACTCGACCAAGCATTATCAAATGAGCGATAGTAGGGCAAGCCAAAGGCCAAGCCAACTCCCGCTTGATCCAGCCAAGGCAAACATTCTTCCAAACCATAGGCTGGCAGGCTGGTATCATCATCGAGCACACAAATAATTTGGCCTTGGGATTGTTGCAAGCCAGCAATCAACTTGAAGGTTTTAGGATTGACCCGCTCCGCCGGCGCAGGCAGGCTGATGATGCGAATTGTTTGGTTAGAATATTCGGCTTGTAGCTCATGGCAAAGCTGTTGGGCGACAGCATCATTAGCATCAATTAACCACAACCACTCGCGGGCATAGCTACTTGGCGCATTCAAATTGGCCCGTAAACAGGTTGCCAAATGCAGATCGCCACTCAAAATTGGTTGTAGTAAACTCACCAAGGTTGTCGCAGGCTCACGTTGTTGATCAGGTGTGGCTTTGCCAAAAAAGCGCCAAACTTGCCACCATTTCCAGCAACGCTGGCCAAGCATCAAACCACACAACAACAGCCAACCGCGTTTAATCATGATTCTGCTCCTTGCCAAGCCACTGGGCTGAGGCCAAACGTCGCAGCCGAATTCGCTCGCCACGCCAAACAATTGTATCGCCGCCAAGCA
Source organism: uncultured Chloroflexia bacterium (assembly GCA_963767035.1). Classification (GTDB taxonomy): domain Bacteria; phylum Chloroflexota; class Chloroflexia; order Chloroflexales; family Herpetosiphonaceae; genus Herpetosiphon. The sequence goes on from CAVYBW010000001.1 coordinate 2,351,761, forward strand.
AGCCCCACAACATCAATAATGGATCAAGCAAGCTGCCCAGAATACTCAACGGCCAAGCCCACCACGGCGTAGCGTGCTGGCAATAACGCCGCATTTGCCAGCCATGCAAGCTCAATTGAGCCGCCAAACATGCCAGCAACCATGGTCGAAGCTTTGCGCGACCCACACTTGCTAGCGCCAAAAGCGTCGGAATCGGCTGGGCAATGCTGGTCAAGCCGGTTACAGCCTGGTCGCGCTGGTTCAGCTCAGGCAGCATCAACACCCGTGGAATCGTAAACCAGCGTTGCATCTGTTGAGCATAGGCCGTTAAGTTGGCAAAATAATTATCAACTTGATAAATTAATGGCGTTTGCAAATTGCGCAAACCATGGGCTTGCACCCGCCGCGCTAACTCATGATCATCGTCAATCCGCCCTTGCATGCCAGCAAAGCCACCAATTTGCTCAAACACGCTCCGTTGCAGCGCAAATTGATGCCCAGTGATCGTGTATGGCTCAGTTAAGGCCGCCAAACCCACGTAACTTGGCAGGGCATTGGCATTAACAAAATTGCTCATCAATGCCGAGGGCAAATTTTGCCAGTTGGCATAGCAGGCCAAGCCAAAAATTGCGCCAACCCGCGGCTGCAAAAGATATGGTATCGCCTCGCTGAGGCCATCAGCCGGCAAACTCACATCATCATCAACAAACCAAACGACCTCAGCTTGGGCTTGGGCCAAGGCGGCCTGCAATTTAACCAACTTCGAGGCTCGTTGACCCCAATCTGGCGCAACCTGAATGATTGTGATCGAATGCTCAGCATTTTGTTTCTGTAAAGCAGAACACACTGCAAATGTTAAAAGATCAGCCTGATCGATCACCCAATAGTGATTTAGCTGACCAGCATAAGCCAAATTCAAGCGTAATTGCAAAGTTTTGGGCAAATCAAACACGCCGTGGGTCAACGGCTGAATTAAATCGATGCTAGGCCAAACGGCGCTTGCAACAGGTTTAGGCTTGGCAAAAAAGCGCCGAATTACCAACCAACGCCAGCAACGATCAAGCAAATACCACAGAGCCAACCAACGCATTATGTCGCCTCAATCTGTGCCAACACATAATCAATATATTCATCAATTTGGGCCAGCGAGGCACAATGTTGGGCTTGTGGCACCCGATAATAGCTCGCCGTGGGGTAATACTGGCGCAATAATTGTTGATCACGCTGCCCAAACAAGCCATCGTGTTCAGCCACAATCATCGCCAACGGACCATGCCAACGGGCATCAGTCAAATGCCAATCAAGCTCACGCCACCAGCGCAACAAACTTCGGTAATCAGCACGCTGCAACGATTGAATATTGTGCTGTAAGCGTTCGGCCCAAAATGGCCGCAGAATTTCGGCCATCGGCTGCAAAAATTGCTTGGTACCACGCCAAAACAGCCAGCGTACCAAGCCCAACGGCAAGATTGCGACCAACGGATAGAGCAACGTCAACCAAAGCCAGCGCTCACGTCGTGGCACGCCAGTATCCGAAAGCAGCAAACCACGCGCCAAATGCGGGCGATAGTACAAAATTGCCTGCGCAATCAAGCCGCTATACGAGCCAGCCACAATCCAAGCCGCCTCAAATTGCAAATATTCAAACAAGGCTTGCAGCTGTGCGGCCAAATCAGCCAAGTTGTGAACGGTATTGGGATAGGTCAGGCTAATCACGCGATAGCGCTCGTGGCCACGCGCCAGCCAGCGAAACGCCAAATCGGCCCGTGCCAAGCCACCAGGCAAAATCAACAACGCAGGCAAATTGCCGCCAGTATCGCAAATTTCCCATTGATGGCCGTTAATCTGCAAACGCTGCATCGGATAGCGCCCAAGCATAGACTGATAACAGCGTTGGCAATCGGCGGCGTTGATCAACGCTTCGTATTCGAGTTGGCTCATTAATTCACGTTGCCTCACGCTAAAGTTGCGCTGTTTATGCTTGTAGATTGCTGCAAAGTTGCTCTAACTGCTCGCTTGGGTTTGCTACACTCATTCTAAGCCTTTTATTCAGGAGTTTTGCAATGTATAGCGTTGCAACGTCGGTTCAACCAATTCCACGCTGGCAAAGCATCTTTTATGGCTGGTATCTGCCAGCATGCTTAGCACTGATTTGGCTCATCGGACCATTCTGGATAGATCACGATCTTTTGTATGCTCCCGATAGCAATATAACTCAGACTGTTTATATCCACTACAAACTTTTACGCTATGGATTTGTTGCCAGCCTACTCTTCAATGGTGGTATGCTGATAGCCCTGAATCCTAAAAAGCACATTTGGATCGGGGTGACATGGTTTCTTAGTATTACAATTGCGACAATCCTGTACCCGTTTCTGGATATTTCAGCAGGCCTAGGAAAGATATTCAAATTGGCAATTGCAAGCGCCGATAACTATTATTATATGATTAGCGCCACCAACATTTTGCTTGGAATGCTACTAAGTTTTAGTCTGATTCTGGTTCAGCATGTGGTTAATCCTCATGCATATCGATCTGGGCGCAGCATGATTTTGGCATGGATCAGCCTATGGTTTATCTCGATCGCCTACATTAGCCCTAAATTGCTCTTGGATTTACCAATGGTCAGGGATTATATTGGATAGTTGGATGGAATGAAGCCTCTCACTCGCTAAGCATCCCTCGTCCGCACTCGAGGTGAGGGGCTTAGCGAGTGAAGAAAAGCACAGACATGCCAATCTAATGAACCATTCCCTCTAGAATTTAAATTGGCAGACTTAGTTGAATATGGGCACCTTGCTCGCTGGGAATCAGCACCGCATCGCCGCCATGCGCCCGCAGAATCGTGCGCACAATCGCCAAACCCAAGCCCGAACCGCCTTCAGCGCCGCGCACACCACGCTCCCAAATTGCTTCACGCAAGGCCGCCGGAATGCCTTCACCAGTATCTTGGACATCGATTACAACTTGATCGGCGGTTAAGCTGACCCGCATAATAATTTGGCCGCCTGGTGGTGTGGCCCGCAAGGCATTATCAAACAAATTCAACAAGGCCTGCTTCAATCGATCGTGATCAGCGTCGATCAACAGTGGGCGTGGTGGAACCTGCGCCAGCAATTCAACCCCGCTGCGTTGCGCTCGACCACTCAAATTCTGCACCAGTTCATGGATCATCTCGCCAAGATCGAGGCTTTGCTTGGGACCGAGGGTCAGACTTGGTTGGGCATCATTGCGCAAAAGCTCATCAGCCAAACGCGCTAAGCGAGCAATTTCGGCCTGCATCGCCTGAATCGATTGCTGCTGTTCGTCGCTGTTCTCGGAATCCTCGATATTTTCCAAATAGCCGCCCAAGGCCATCATCGGCGTGCGCAACTCGTGCGAAACATCGCGATAAAAGCGCCGTTGGGCTTCGGATTGTTGCTCGATACGCGATAAACGCTCGGCCAATTGGTCGGTCATTGTATTAATTGATCGTGCTAATTGAATAAATTCTTCAGGGCCACGTTCAATCGCCCGTTCAGTTAGGTCGCCATCGGCCACTTGTTCGGCAGTTTCGCGCAATTGGCCAATTAGCCGTGCCAACCAACGTGCTACCAACGACGAGCCTAAAAAAGCCGCAGCCAATGCCAAGCCAATCGAAATGACCACAAAGCGCCACAACACACGCAACAAGCGATCCTCATCGGCAACACTTTGCGAGACTTCAATCACCCCCACAACTTTTTGCTGCCAACGGACTTGCCCCGCCACATAGCGCCGCCCGCGAGTCTCGGCCACAAACACGGTTGGAATGCTGGTAACAAATTGGCTGGCTGCGGCACGACTGGGAAAGGCCGAATTCGAGCCATTGGCACCAAAAATCTGGCCGGCGCTACCAAAAACCCGAATTGCCCCATCGCCATTGCCAATGGGCCGACTAAGCAGAATATTGCTGGCTGATTGTAAATCGCCATCACTGCTAATCAGTTGCTCGGCAAAGGCAACATACAACTCAAGCTGATTATTTAATTCTAAACTACGCCGATCGGCTTCGCTGGTGCGAACTCCCAACAGAATAATTAATGCAATTAATGCCAATGGCACAACACTAACCGCCACCATCGTGATGGTTAGACGGACTGCCAAGGTTACAATTTTTGGTCGATGCACTTTTTTCATAGTAGCATTATCGCATAGCTAGCCACTTGCATGGCATGATATAATCGCGTTTGAGAAAAAATCTCCCATTCGATTAAACTTGATGCAGAAAGTGTAGAGGCAATGTCTACGGTAACCTATCCACCCCTGCCCGCGCCTTTTGAAATTATTGGCCCTTGCGGCAAGCAATCAACCCATCGCCGTTTTTTTATGGCCAAGAAAGATGGCATTCCCTACCTCGTTTGGTGGGAGAGTCGCATTCCTGATGCGCTACGCAAACAACAAATGGTGGTCCAGATTGCCGAACAAGCTGGCAGCGAGGTGGCGATTCTCGATGTCCAATCGCTGACCCTCCAACAACTTTTAGATACAGCCGGCAGTCTTCCAGCACCAGTCGCTGCGCAATATGCGTTGGGCTTAATCGAAACTGCTGAATTTAATCATCGCCAACGAACTGCGCTTACAGCTAGTAATTTGTATGGCCCAGGCTTGCTTGATATTGGCTCGCAAGGCACAATTGTGCCAAAAATCGATTCAAGCGTTGCCCGCCAAGCGAATCCAGTGCCAGCTCAATTATTACCAATCAACGAACAACCAAGCCCTCAAAGCGATAGCTATTACATTGGGGCCTTGATTGCGTGGATGATTAGTGGTCAATTTGCGCCGCAAGGCAATCCCTTGGCGATGTTGCCAGCAATTGATGGCCGGCTGGCGAGCATCCTGCAACGCGCAACTGCCGCCAACCCCAGCCAACGCCCAAGCGCCCAAGCCCTTGGTCAACAAATTCAGGATTGGTTATCGGGCAAAGTTGAGACCGCTGCAAAAAAGAAGCCCTCAAAATTGGGCTGGATACTCGGCGCGATCGGTACTGCAGCAATTATGCTATTGGTTATCTATGTTTTATCAAACCGCAAGCAAACACCTAGCACCGAGTTTGGTACCGCCGAAGCTAGTGGCCCAAGCACTGAGCTCCAGCCCGACAAACCGGGCACTGGCCTAGCCATGCTCGGTGAAGTCGATGCGGTTGAAATTAATCGCATCGACGATACGCGCTACCCCGAAATTGATATGTACCTGAGCGTAATGCGAGCAACTGATGTTGTGACCGATGTGCCACGCCAAAATGTTAACGTCTTTGAGAATACTAATCAAATCGAAAGCTTTTCGTGGGTCAATCTCTCGCGGGTTAAAGATCCACTGAATATTATGTTGGTGATGGATACCAGCGGTAGTATGGGCCCAAGCAAAGAAGGGTTAACCGATGGTGGCCTCGATGCAGCCAAAATTGCAGCCCTCGATTTTATCGACCGCCTGCCATCAAACACCAATCTTGGCCTAATTCACTTTGGCACAATGGTCACAGTTGATCACTCGTTAACCAGCGATATCGCAGCGGTGCGCCAAAGTATTAGCGAGCTTAAACCCGAAGGCCAAACCGCCATTTACGATGCACTCGCGATTAGCTACACCCAATTGCGCCGCGCTGAAGGTCGAACGTTCATCGTGCTCATTTCCGATGGTGCCGATACCGCCAGCAAAGGCGATAATTACGATAGCATCGTGACTAAAGCCAATAAAGCCAAAATCCCAACCTATATTATTGGCTTAACCAGCCCTGAATTTGATGGTAAATTGCTGGAAGATTTGCAACGCGATACCAAAGCTATGACCTACCAAACGCCGTCAAAAGAACAACTTAGTAGCTTTTATGGCGAGGTTGCCCAAGAGGTTTCTGGCCAATATCGGGCCAGTTTCAGCCTACCAGATAGCTATAAAACCGGCGATGAAATTAAGCTCAAGGTCGAGGTCAATGCTGGCGATGGCCGCTTAATTACCAAAGAGCGCAACTATATCCATCCCTAATTGGCAAGCGCCTACCAGTGTTCAATCGCAGCATCTCACCAATGCTGCGATTTTTGATCGCTACCAGATTGTGCTACAGTGCACGTCACAATAACAATTGTGAGAACACCTTATGCTGGATTTACAAAAACTGCGGATGTTTGTGGCAGCAGCCCAAAGCCGCAATTTTACCCGTGCCGCCGAGCAGCTTGACCTAACGCAACCAACGGTGAGCCAACAAATTCAAACCCTCGAACGCGAATTAGGCGTGAGTTTGTTCGAGCGACTAAGCCGTGGCATTGAGCTAACAGCGGCTGGGCGCGCACTCTTACCACACGCTGAGCAAATGATTGCGCTCGAACGGATTGCTGAGCAAGCAGTTCGCTCCGCCGCTGGCCAAAGTGAGCGCACCTTGCTGCTGGGCGTTGGCAATACCTTGGCAACCTATGCCCTGCCCGATTTGTTACAACGCTTCAACTGGGAACACCCCGAATTTGTGGTGCATATCGGCACAGGCAACACCGAGCAATTACTTGCCCAAGTCATCTCAGGTGAATTTGAGTTGGCGCTGGTTGGTTCGCCAATTACCCATAATCAGTTGATCGTTATGCCGTTTTTGAGCACCGAATTGGTTGTAATCGTTAGCCCTGATGACCCTTGGGCACGCTTAAAGCAGATTAATCTCGAAGCCTTGCATGGGCGGCGTATGCTTTTGCGCGAGGAAGGCTCGGCCTTGCAAGCAAGCGTCAGCGAATTGCTCAGCAAGCAGCAAATTCGCCCCAAGCAACCGATTGTGCTCGGCAATTTAGAGGCGATCAAACGCTCAGTTGAAGTTGGCTTGGGCATCGCCTTAGTGCCAGCGATGGCGGTGCGACGCGAAGTAGCGGCGGGGCGTTTGCGCCAATTACATTTGGCCAATATGCCGACGCGGCGGGTTTATAATGTGGTGCATCATCGCGACCGCCATATCACCAATGCCGCCCAATTATTCCTCGATCTTTTGCGCAAACCGTTGGGGCCTGATACTAACGAATAGGTGCTTGATATGATATGATACGGGCTATTGCTTCCGACCACCTTTTGGAGCAGAACCCGTTATGGGCTTGGGGGAATGGCCTGCATGACCGATGCAGAACGACAATGGGTTAGCGCCGCCAAAGCTGGCGACGTTGAAGCCTTCAATCAATTAGTGCGTATGTACGAGGGCCGCGTGTATGGCTTGGCCTATCGCATGCTTGGCGATAGCGATAGCGCTGCGGATGTCGCCCAAGATACGTTTATCTCGGCATTTAAGGCGATCCAACGCTTTCGCGAAGGCTCGTTTGCCGCGTGGCTGCTCCGCATCGCCACCAATGCGTGCTACGATGTCTTGCGCGCGCAAAAACGCCGCCGCACCACCTCGATGGATCAACTGCTGGCCGGCGACGATGATAGCCCCGGCGAGCAGTTTGAAGACCAATCGATGCCACTCGATCAGCATATGATTAATCGTGAGTTGCAAGCAGTGATTCAAGCCGGGCTGGCAACCTTGCCCGAAGATCAACGGGTTGTATTAATTATGTGTGATATTCAAGGCTTTGCCTACGAGGAAATCGCGGCGGCTACTGATACCCAACTGGGCACAGTCAAATCGCGGCTCAGCCGAGCACGGGCAAAGTTACGCGATTATCTTAAAAGTCGGGAACTTTTGCCAACTGCCGAACGTTAAGCGTGATATGACTACACAAGTGGGTATGCAATGACACCAATATCTGAACAACAACAAGAACTTCTTTCGGCAGCCCTTGATGGTCAGCTTAGCGCCGCCGAGCAAGCTCAATTGGATCAACAGCTTGAGCACGACCTTGGTTTAGCTACCGAATTTGCTGAGTTGCGCTCGATGCAGGCGTTGTTGCAAGAACTCCCGCCTGTGCGACCACCACGCAGCTTTACGCTCGATCCCGTTATCCATGCGCCCAAACGCCGCTTCTGGCTGAGTGGTTGGACGCGTTGGGTTAGCGTGGTAGGCATGTTTGCCCTGGTGCTGACCGTGGGCTTGCAGTTTACCAAGCAGGCTGAGCAATCAATGACCATGGCTCCAACATCGCGAATGCTGAGCACGCAATCTGCAGCGAGTGAGCCTCAACAAGCTGCGAATAGCGAATCGCAGAATCTGGACTCTGCAGCACCACCAATGGGCACTGGTAGCGGCAGTGGCCCAGCCAATCCCAATGAGCCAACACCTGCCGCTGGCACTGCCGATATGACTCTGATGCAGCAAGCAACTGATGTGGCAAGTGGTGCTATGCCTGCAATGCTCGAGGGTTATCCAACGCCAATGGCTTATAGCTCATTCCCAATGAGCGATACTGATGACATGGCACGCATTAGCCCTGAACAAGCCACTGCCATGGCAGGCAATACCTTGAATGACCCGATGATCGAGCGCAATGAGACTTCATCGCCCGATACAATCAACTTAGAGCCACCAGTGCTCAAGGGACAAGTGCTTGAGCAACCTGTCGCTGCACCAGCAGCCGAGTCTGAATCATCGTTATTGCTCTGGTTTAGCATCGCCCTCGTGTTGGGGGTTGGCTTAGCTGCGGGCTTGGTCTATTGGTTGAAACTCTACAAACAAGCCTAATCTAAATCTACCACGGCTGCCCTTGCGATTCGGCATGGGCAGCCGCAATAAACTGGCGCAAAACCTGAATGCGAGCTTGGGCCAATTGCTGCGCCGCCGCAAGGCTCAATTGGCTGGGCAAATGCTCTAGGTTATGTTCCAAGGTTGCCAAAGCAGCGCCAAAGGTTTGGTAGCGAGTATCACGCCCAACCTTGCTGACAATCCGTAAGATTCCTACCGCCCCTAGTTGCTCCAAAATATCGGCATCGCGCAATAAACTGGCTTCAATGCTGGTCGGGGTTTGCTGTGGGTTATGTTGGCTAATCGCCGTCAGCACTAGTCCAATTTTCTCCGCCGGAAACTGCCACTGTTGCAACAGCGCTGGCACGGTTTCTACAGCATAGGCCACATTATCCCAAGCTGCCAATTCGGCTGGGTCGGCAGGCCGATGGCCAATAAATACGCCTAAATCGTGCAGCCAAGCGGCAGCATACAGCACAGTATCATCATACACCAGGCCTTCGCCCAGCGTGGTGGCCAATTGATAGAGCCGTGGCTGATGGCTATATTTATCAAGCGGCAGGGCTTGCTGCCGAATATACTGCTGAATTTGTGCCCGAAAGTCTGGCATAGCGCTACCTCTTGCAAACTAAGGTGCCATTGTACCCGCCAAAACCAACCCTTCTGTCACCCGTGTAGATCCTACTTTTGAGAATTGACATAAACCTGTTATCACGGGTACACTACAGCGACCACTCAACCGTAAACCAATTTTAGCTGGCAATGCTGCGTTGCCGAGCTTTAGGCGGTATGGTATAGTTTGGTTGACAGCAGTCTGCAACGTGAGAGCATCACCATGAGCGTAATCGTCATTGAAGACCAAGTTGTGCATTACGAGACCTTTGGGCGTGGTCGTCCAGTGCTATTTCTCCACGGCTGGCTCGGTTCGTGGCGATACTGGATGCCGACGATGGAATTCGTCTCCAAAGATTTCCGCACATATTCGTTCGATTTTTGGGGTTTTGGTGATTCAGATAAAACGAGTACTGCGAAGAGCATTAGCATTACCAATTTCTCTGATCAAGTGATTCGATTTCTGGATGCCATGGGCATCGATAAGGTTCCGCTGGTCGGCCACTCAATGGGCGGAATGGTCGCACTCAAAACTGCAATCCGCCACCCCAATCGGATTAGCCGAGTTGCGGCTATTGGTGCTCCAATTGTTGGGACATCGCTTTCAGGCTTGCTCAAACTCACCGATAATCAGTATGTTTCGCGAGCAATGGCGCGAGTGCCAGTCGTTACCAAGTTTTTGTTTCGCTGGTTCTTGGGCAATGTCAACGATACGGCCTATGGCGAAATTCTTGACGATAGCGTTAAGCCAACCGAAGAAAGTTTGCGCCGCGCCGTTGGCTCGATGATGCGCACCGATCTGCGGCCTGAGCTTGAACAATTGACGATTCCAACTTTGATTATTCATGGCGCGCGTGACGATATTGTTAATCCCAATCAGGCCGATATCTTCTTGCAGCGCGATATGACCAATACTCAAGTATTTGTCATGCCTGAAAGTCGCCACTTTCCCTTCCTTGACGAGCCAGCCCAGTTTAACAAGGTGCTGCACGCCTTCTTAAACGGCCAGTCAACGAAACCCGTGCTGCTGCAGAAGCAGCTTAGGCAGTAGGTCAAGTTCATGATTGATGAACAAACTGAAGCATTAGTTCGGCGCCTCAAAAGTATCGAAGGCCATGTACGTGGCGTTCAACGCATGCTCGAAGAGGATGCCTACTGTATCGATGTGCTGCGCCAAACCTTGGCAATTCGCCGCGCACTCGAAAAGGTTGATGCTCTCGTACTCGAACGCCATCTCGCAACCTGCGTGACCAATGCCATTCGCTCCCCCAACGAGGGCGAACGCGAACAGGCAATCACCGAAATTCTCGAAATCTTTGCGGCGACCCGCAGTGTTAGCGAGAAATAACCAGCCCTATGAATGAGCTGCTACCCTACCCCCTGTTGGGCATTGTCGGCCAAAGTGAGCTTAAAACCGCGCTCACCTTGGCCTTGGTCAATCCCGCCGTGGGTGGGGTTTTGTTAAGTGGCCCCTATGGCGTCGGTAAAACCACCGCCGTGCGCGGCTTGCTCGATATTATGCCCGTGGTCAAACGTTCGCGCTGCGAAAATAATTGCCCGCCTGATGACGAAAGCGACCTCTGCCCAACCTGCCTTGAATACCTGGCCAATGGCGAATCACGGCTCAAAGATGATCTGATGCGGTTAATCGAGTTGCCACTCAATGCTCGTTTAGAGGATGTGGTTGGCGGAGTCAACGAGCGCGTCGCGATCGAACAACAGCGGGTGGTGCTGGAAGAAGGGGTTTTAGCCCGCGCCAATCATAACTTGCTGTATGTCGACGAAATTAATTTGCTTGATCATGCGGTCGTCGATGCAATTCTCGATGCTGCGGCTCAAGGCCAAACTTTCGTGCGCCGTGGCGCAATGGTTAACTTCTATCAAAGTCGGCTGGTTTTAATTGGCTCGATGAATCCTGAGGAAGGTCGCTTGCGACCACAAATCTTGGATCGCTTGGGCTTGCGGGTTTGGGTTGGCCCACTGCCAAATGCCCGCGAACGGCTAGAAATCTATCGCCGTGCCATCGCTTTTCGCCACGATCGCACAGCCTTTCGCACAGCTTACGCCCAAACTACCACCCAACTGCGGCTCGATGTGATCAAAGCTCGCGAGTTGTTACCCAACGTTCACTTGACCAAAGCTGCTGAACGCTATGCCATGCAGATCATTACTCAATTGGCAATTCCTTCGCATCGGGCCGAAATTGTGCTGCTTGAAGCAGCTCGAGCACGAGCTGCGGCTGACGATCGCCTACGCGCCACGCCCAACGATATCAAAGCAGTTGCTCCAATGGCGCTGCGTTGGCGACAAAGCACCCATTTGAGCGATTTTCTTAGCGGCATGAAATCGAGGAAGGCTTAATCACCCAAGCCCTACAAGCTCAATAGTAGGCTTCGCGGCCAAAAAAGGCCTGCACATCGCGCGAATTCATATAGGCCAGCACAATCACATTCCACAACATGCCGCCCCAAGCCCAGCGCTCACCCAACAAACCATCCAAAATATAGCTGCCAATTGAAAAATAGGCGCTAACAATCACCACCCACCACATCACCCGCCAACCGCGAAACAACGCCAAACCCATCATCACCTGAAAACATGCCGTCAGCACCAGCAATAAGGGATCTTCATACAAAATAAATTGTTCGAGAAATGCAGGCACCCGCCCAAGCAAGGCAACCCCAATTTCAACCATCGCCGTTAATACATAGCCAATCGCAATCACCGTAATCAAAAATGGGCGGCCAAACGCCAATGATTCATTTGGTTTGAGCATGCTTACACCATTCTACAAAATTGGCCAAAGCGGCGAGAGCACCAACTCGGCTGCTTTGGTATACCACGGACGCTGAATCCATTCGGCCAAGGTTAATTCGCGGGCATTGGTCATATCGCAATCAAAAATTGCTTGCATCCGTTCAGCAAAGGCCGCATTGTAAATTTCGAGATTAATTTCGTGGTTGCCCGCCAAGCTCAAGCGATCAAGATTGGCTGTGCCAACCGTTGACCAAATACCATCAATCGTGGCGGTTTTGGCATGAATCATGGCATTTTCGTAGAGAAAGATTTTAATTCCATGGCGCAGGCAAAATTCAAAATAATGGCGTGCCAGCCAATCAGCCAGCACATGGTTCGATTCAGCCGGAACCAAAATCCGCACATCAACGCCGCGGCGTGCCGTCAGCACCAAAGCCTCTAAAATCGCCCGATCAGGGATGAAATAGGCGTTGCTAATATAGACAAAATGTTCGGCGCGTTCAATCGCGTCAAGATACATCGAACGAATGGGAAACACCAAGCGCCCAGCATCGTTGCGTTGCACCCGCACCGTCGATTGCCATTCCAAATCGAGGTCGATATTGAGCCGATTCAGCCGCCGCCGATAGCGATTCCATTGCGAGGCAAACATCTCGGCCAAATTACTCACAATCGGCCCACGCACCTGCATATGGGTATCGCGCCACTCAGTCCGATACAATTCGCCTAAATTATAGCCGCCAATAAAGGCCACTTCATTATCAACCACCAACAGCTTGCGATGGTCGCGCGCATACGAGCCAATATCAAAAATCTGCGACAAACGGGGAAAAGCCGGATAGGTCAAGAGCTGAATTTCAGCTGGAAACTTTTTGAATTTGCGCGGAACGACCAAATTGGCAAAGCCATCGACAATCACATACACTGCCACACCGCTACGCGCTTTGCGAATTAAGGCATCACGAAATTGTTGGCCAAGGCTATCGCCTTTGAAAATAAAGGTTTCGAGCAAAATCAAGCGCTGCGCCGAATCAATTGCTTGTAACATTGCCGGAAATAGCTCTTCGCCCGACATATACAACTGAAATTCGTGGCGCTCGTCGCTGGTTGGTGGCAAGCTGATGCGCGGATAGCGTTGATAGCTCGTTGGTCGCCATTTGCGCACCCCAATCAGCAAAAAAGCCAAACTCACTTGGAGCACCGCGATTACCACCAGCATCGTTATCAGATCTTGAAATGATTCAAATGGCATCCGCCGTACTCCATCAACTATTGCAATTCGCCAAACAGCACAACTTCGGCGTATTCACCACGAATGATGCCACGACTGGCCTCAGGCACAATCAACAAGCCATTGGCCCGCGCCATCGAGCTAACCAAGCCCGAACCTTGGGCACCAGTTGATTCGGCAGTTAAGCCCTCGGCAGTGCTCTTAACAATCACCCGCAAATATTGGCGGCGTTCGTTGCTCTCCAAATCGGCATCAAGTAATTTGGCCCAAACGCTAGGCCGCAACAGTTGTTGATAGCCGCCCATTTTACGTAAAGCAGGCCGCACAAACAACTCAAAACAGACCATGGCCGAAACCGGATTGCCAGGCAAGCCAAAAATTGGTTTGCCATTGATTGCCCCAAATGCCAAGGGCTTGCCTGGACGCATGCGCACGCGCCAAAACTCAAGCTTGCCAACGTCGTTCAATATTTGCTTGACCAAATCATAATCGCCAACCGACACGCCGCCCGAAGTCAATAGCACATCGGCTTCGGCCACGGCTTGGGCTAAAGTTGCTCGCAAGGCCGCGGCATTATCGGGCACAATCGGCAAGATTATTGGAATCGCCCCAGCTTCGCGCACTTGGACAGCATTAGCATAGCCATTGGAGTTGCGAATTTGGCCAGCTTTTGGCTCGACTCCAACATCAACCAACTCGTCGCCAGTGGCAATAATTGCCACCCGTGGTTGGCGAAAAACTGGCACGTGGGCCGCGCCAATCGTTGCCAAAACTCCAATACTGCCAGCCTGCAAGACCTGCCCAGCGGATAAAACTAAGGCGCCTGCTTGCAGATCTTCGCCAGCAGGCCGAATATTGTTGCCATGCTGTGTTGACTGAAACATGCGCACAACATCGGTTTGGGCATTCGATTGGCCTTCATCGGTTTCTTCAAATGGCACAACCGCCTCAGCATTGGCAGGCACTTGCGCCCCAGTCATAATGCGAATCGCGCTGCCAACCCGCAGTTGTTGCTGCGGCACGGCTCCCGCCGCCACCCGCTCGATAATCTGCAACGCTACCGGATTAGTCGCGCTCGCCGTGGTCAAATCGTCGGCCAAAACTGCATAGCCATCCATGGCCGAATTGGCAAATGGCGGAGCATCGCGGTCGGCATACATTGGCTCGGCCAGCACACGCCCAAAGGCGGCAGTTAAGTCGATCTGTTCGCTGGTAAGCGTGGTCATGCGCTCAAGAATCGCTGCTTGAGCATCAGCAACAGCAAGTAAACTCATAAAAAAAGGCCATGGATGGGCTAAAAACCCGATCCATGGCACACTCCTCACAACAACTAGCGACCACCAACCGGCAATAATGCCTTAACCTCGGTAATCGCGTTTTGTTCGTTAACAAATACCACGGTTGGCTCCCACTCTTCGGGCTTGGCATCAACTTGGGCATAGGCCATGATGATTACCAAATCGCCAACGTTAACCAAGTGTGCCGCCGCACCATTAAGTTGAATTGTGCCAGAGCCACGTTCGCCGACAATTGCATAGGTTTCGAGCCGTGCTCCGTTATTGACATCAACCACTTGAACGCGCTCAAAGGGCCAAATTCCCGCTGCGTCCAACAGATCCTCATCAATGGTTATTGAGCCAACATAATTGAGGTCTGCGCCAGTGACGGTTGCACGGTGAATTTTGGCATGCACGAGGGTACGAATCATCGTTGATCACTCCTTAGATTGGTCGCCGCTGTTCATCCCAACGATCAACAGTCGCCGCCATAAACCATGATACGGCTGTCATTGGTCTAACGCAAGTTGTTTTTATTGAGGTTTCTATTTGGTTCGGAAAAGATTTGGATGAATCTCCTCACCCCAACCCCTCTCCCGTCCAACAGGCGAGGGGCTTAATCTCATGCTATTGAGACGATTTATTGAACCAAAAGATCAGTTCTCCCATCGCCCGAGATCACGAATCAACCACAAATCCCGACTCCCCTCGCCCGCGTTCAGTGGGCGAGGGGTTGGGGGTGAGGGAATATCGCGCTATTTTTGCGGATTAGGATAGCGTTCGAGCTTACCATCAAGGTCGGCGATGCGTTCGCGCAGTTGCTCGATACTCAAGATCGTGCCGTCATCATCGGTTGGCAATACAATGCCTTCAGCCTCAAGATCCCAGTTGTGTTCGAGGCCTTCCAAGGCGCGGGCCAATTTACGGCGTTCCGAGAGCCATTCCTTGCGATACATCCGATTTTTATATTGTGGCATACAATCCTCCAATTTATGGTATAGCTCTATTGTACCATTCAGCGTTGAGCGGTTTGAGCCAACCAATCGGGCAACTCACTCAGCTGGTTCAAAATTGCTGCTGGCTGGGCCGCCGTTAATGTTGCCAGATCATGAGTGCCAGTTGTAACTGCCACGCTGGCAACCTGAGCGTTATGGCCAAGCGTAATATCGTGGGTCGTGTCGCCAATCATCAAAGCTTGGGTCGCGTTCAAGCCAAAATGGGCCAAGGTTTTGTCGAGCATCTCAGCATGGGGCTTGGGTTGGCTAACCAAATCGTTGCCCATCAACAAATCAAAATAGTCGAATAGGCCAACTTGCTGCAATACGGCAGCACTCACTGGTGTAATTTTCGAGCTTGCAATCGTCAAACGATAGCCTGCTGATTTCAATTCAGCGATTGTTGCGGCTACTCCTGCAAACAAGCGGCTGCTCGGAATCGCAATTTCACGGTAAATTGTACGATAGCGCTCGGTCAAAATACGATAATTTTCGGGCTGAAAATCACTCAAACGCTCCCAAAAAACCTGCAATGGCAAGCCAATCCACGGGGCAATCTGGCTATATTCAGCGCTCGCAAAGCCATGTTCAGCTAAAACTTGATTCACCGTATCAACAATCCCTTGAGCCGAATCGACCAAGGTTCCATCCAAATCGAAAGCCAACAATTGAATAGCTTTGGCAGCAGCAACCATCACCCGCTCCTCGCTTAAATAACAAATTCAAAGAACTACTATGCAACTTTCACGCAGTTTCGCAAATTGCCAACCAACCCATGCCAAAAATCGCTATCGTTTGTATCTAAGTAAAATGAGTGAATAAATTTACCAGCTATGTTCTGCATAGCATCCATTCCACAAAGGCTGGTAAACGTCACCCAACCCAGCCTTTGTGGAGTTACCCATGCGCTATCTTGGCCTCAGTGGCCGGATTCTGAAACGCCCTGATTTACAAGCACCCAACCAGCAGCAACTAAGCCAATGGGTCTTGTATTTTTACGATGTGCTGCGCTATCTCGCACAACAGCAAATTCATTGTTATCGCTTGCCTGCTTGGCCTTACGATCTACTCAATACATGGCCCGAAGCCGCCGATCAACTGAGGTTAATTGGCAATTTTGCCCAACAAGCCCAGATTCGCCTAACCTATCATGTGCCAAGCAATGTGCTGACTTAACAGCCATGATCAGCATATTCGGCAGTATGCACTGAACTATCTAACCAGTGCAGCAGCCTATTTAACCCAGCTTGGCAGTTATGATCCGGTGATTGTGGTGCATATTGGGGCGCAATATGGCGATCGAGCTTGGGCTTTGGCCCAAACCGTTGCAAGTTTGCAACAACTGGAGCCTGCGGTGTTCAACCTTTTAGCGCTTGAAGCCGATGGCCGAGTCTGGAGTTTGCTCGATGCCTTACACATTCATGCCCAAACCAGCATTCCAGTGATTTTCGATTGGCTGCATCATCAGCTTTACAACCCAGCCCAATTGAATAACGCCGATGGGCTGAATTATGCGTTGGCTACATGGCCAGCACAACGTAAACCCAAAGTCCATTTTAGCTCACCGAGAACCGAAATTCGGCTTGGCCAGCGCCAGCAATTGCTGCTGCCAACATGGCATGAACATAGCGATTTGGCGAATCCCTTTGAATTGATCAGCCTGTTACGCTTACCCTATCAACGTGATTATGATCTGATGTTAGAGGTTAAAGCAGGCGATTTAGCGCTTGAACGGGCGAGAAATGATCTCCAACGCTTTGCGCCCGAGATTGTTGATTTGGAGTAGCATATGCCTGAAGCCCATACCCCTGTTTTAGTCGCAGTCTTAAATAACCTAGCCGATTGGCAAAGGATTCAGGAGCAGCATTGGTATCGGGTTCCGTTGGCGCATGCGCCGCGCCGCATGGCCGCTGGCATCCTGGCGTGGTATCAAACTAAGGCTTTTGGCGACGAGGGTGGCCAAATTCGCTGGTATGCACAAATTAATCATGTCAGCCAAGCCACGCGCAGCCAACTGATCCCTGAGCAACCCGACCATCCACGGGCCTAAGAACGCTACTGGCGGCTAGAAATTGGCCAATTACAGGCGTTGCCACAGCCGATTATGGCTCAACGGTTTCGGCGGATTACCTTTATTAGCACCAATTGGCAGCAGCTCATTCAAGCCAAGCAGATTAACGATTTATGGTTGGGGGATAGTTTGCTTGAGCAATTGATCCAACAACTCAGGAACGAGGGCATGAACGTGGCGCGGCGGCGTTTACACGATGGTAATCCGCCGCCACAAGCCACATTTGTACTCATCCCGCTGCTCAATCAGATTGAGCTATGCGTTGGTGATAGCTGTTTACGCTTCGATCATGAGCGATTTAATTTGGGATTTCGCAGGCTGTATGGCAAAAATTCGGGCCTTGCAACAGCGGAATTAAGTCAGGCCCAGTTATGTTATTGACCAGCGAGCAACAAACGAGCTAAGCGCTCACCGCCAACTAAATCGGCCAAATGGGCCAATTGGTTATCTTCATAGGCTTGATTAAACAGCGCTACATCGAGAGCTAGCACTTTGCGAAACGCGATAATTGCTTTAGCAGGGTCGCTGCTGGTGGCGGCAATTTGCTCGCCACATGGCATAATAATATCAAGCATGGCCAAAGGATAACGCACAGGCAAGCCGATGCGCACATGAATTTCACCAATTTTGAGCCGTTGTTGGGCATAAGACTCGTCGTAGTTACCACGAAAGAGGTCGCTAAACCACGTACCAAGCATACCAGTTAATCGTTCAACCGAAACACCATCGAGATATTCGGCGGTAGCGGCGTGGCCAAGCAAGCGCTTGTAAAACGCATCGGTAAAATCCTTGGTTTGCGATTTAGCCTGTTCATGCAAGTTACCAAGTAATTGGGCTTCGCCAGCAGCGACATCCATCATTTTGACCAACTCGGTCAGAATCGCAGTTCCCTTAACACTCCAACTTTGACGATCTGCCATGAGCTACCTCCTTGATTAAGCATTCATCAGTTCGGCGATTGCCCGACCTGTTTCACGAGCTTCAATCCGAATCATGCCCAGATTGGCGTGTTGGCGCAGAATGATTGCCAAAATCATCTGAGTAGCAACAGGCATAACCAAGAGATAGCCACTTTCGGCGTTAACAATCGCCTCATTGGCCTTACCAATTTTCAAATCGTTGACCACACGGGTCGTCACACCCATCATAGTGGCGGCAATTGCCCCCATACGGTCAGCATTAACATCAGTCGACATGCGTGAGCTAATCAAAATCCCATCTGAACTAATTAATGCAGCTCCATTAATATCATTACCATTATTACTAACAAGTTGCTCTAAAATACTATTAATTTGTTCCGAACGACTAGCCATGAGAGTGCTCCTTGTGAGTTACAGGCGAGGAGGATGAATCTTGGGCTAAAACGTCGATTCGATCAAGCAATGTACTGATCACATCGCTAACCGAAGGATAATCGGTTGCCGTGCAAGCGAGGATCGGAATATCGTTTGGCAGGCCCAAGCGGCGGCGAATATACGCTGGAGGCAATGCCCCTGGTAAATCTTGTTTGGTGGCGGCAACCACGAATGGCACGGGGGTTAATTCTGCAAAGCGTTCTAATACGACAATTGTTTCGTTAAAGTGGGCTGGCCGACAGCTATCGACTAAAACAATATAGCCCAAACAACCTTCAGCTAAAATTCCCCACATAAAATCAAACCGTTCTTGGCCTGGAGTACCAAATAAGAGCAGACGTTGTTCGGCATCAATCGTCAACGTGCCGAAATCCAAACCAACGGTAGTATGGTGTTTAAGTTCTTTCTCTTCAGCATGGGTCACGGGAACATCAGTATCAACGACATCAATTTCGCTGACGGTGCGAATAAATTGTGATTTTCCTGCCGCGTATGCTCCCGTGATTACGATTTTATAATTGACCATTGTTACTCCTAGGCACTGGCACTTGTGCGACGCAACCGCGCTTTGATAGCTTGAACCAACCCCCGCACTCGATTTTCGACCATATGCTCGGAGTTAGGAGCCATCAAGACTGGGCTAAGCGAACGCTGAGAAACAACAATCTCGCTACACACCTCCACCAAGTTCAAGGCGATCAAACGATGTAAAACCTTAAGCGTTTGATCGTAATTCCAACCAGTAGCTTCAACCAGTTCGGCTACACTTAATTCGTGGACTAATTGGCTCAAAATGCGCCAATCTTCGAGGGTTAGGGTGATGTCGCTGGCTTGACGCAACATTGGAACTAAGCGCAAGCGCGAGGTTGGTTGAAGTTTGGTCGTGCCCGCCAAACGCTGTGGTTGATCGCGTCGGCGCAGGCCTTCGATAATCAACCAATCGATCGATCGCTGAATTTGCACGCTTACCGTTTCTTGTGGGTTGGGTGGCAAGAAGACAAATTGGGCATCATCCCAAGCCAGCATATCAAACACTGCTTGTTCACCACACGCAACCCGGTCGTGCGTCAGCTGGGTAACCACCCCTGCATTGATGATCGCACCATCAAAGAACCACAACATCGCCTTGAACGGAGCATTAGCAATCAGTAGACGACCAGTTTTGCGCCCATGATGAAATACATGCATCAAGTCAATTAATGGCATATCAGCAAAATTACCTTCGAGAGCCATAGCCGTCTCCTTCGTATGCAGTACAACCAGTCGATGTTGTCTAGGTTTTGTCCATATTATGTATAAAAATAATACGTATCTGGAACAAATATATTTTCTAGTTGGCTTAATTGTTTGCATCGACGTTAGAAAAAATGACAACTCTATTATGGTCGCAACTGGATGTATCCGTCTATGATGTGTCAATACTCTTTATGGCTATGCAGGGGTAAGGTAAGGATTGGGCTAGAAGTACTAGAAGACGTTTCCATGGAGTTGAATGAAAGTGGTATGTGGCGCTGTAATATAACCACGCCTGAGAGGGGTTTGTCAAGATGGGATACAATAGCCATAGGGTTTATCTGTTCTCCGTTCAATTCAGGAGCAGCATGCTTCGCCACGCTTCAACCCCTCCCCTAGAGGGAAACGGCGGGGGTTTTATCCCCTTGCACTCCCCTCTAGGATTATTGGTGGCAGCCAAACGGATTGGCGAGGCATCAGAAATTGTGGTTTTCGCGAGAGCCAATAAACTTTACAATAGCCACGATCTGCGGTTTTTTAGTATGAGGTTGTTATGGGCTTGCATGTATCGTCACATCCATTGGTCTTACATAAATTGGCTTTACTACGCCGTGTAGAAAGCGAACCAAAGAAATTTCGTGAATTGGTGCGCGAAATTTCGCAATTTTTAGTCTATGAAGCGACTGCTGATGTGCCGCTAGCGCCGTATACCATCCAAACGCCGTTAGGCACGATGCAAGGCCATGCCATCGGCGCACGCATCGGTTTAATCCCAATTTTGCGGGCTGGCTTGGGCATGGTCGAGCCAGTAATCGACCTCTTACCAACTGCCCATGTTTGGCATTTGGGGCTGTATCGCGACCATAACACGCTTGAGCCAGTCACGTATTACAACAAATTGCCAGCACAACCGGATATTGATGTGTGCTTAATTCTCGACCCAATGCTGGCAACAGGTGGCTCGGCAGTGGCTGCGGTTGATATTTTGAAGGCTTGGGGCGCAGCCAAAATTAAATTCTTGGGGTTAATTGCCGCCCCAGAAGGGGTAGAACGCTTGCAAACGGCTCACCCCGATGTGGAGATTCACTTGGCGGCGCTCGATGAGCGACTAAACGAACAAGGTTATATTGTGCCAGGTTTGGGCGACGCTGGCGACCGCCAATTTGGCACGTAGGCTGCAATGCGTATCTTAGTAACTGGGGCAACTGGTTTTTTGGGTTCGCACACCGCTTTGGCGCTGCAAAAAGCTGGCCATACGGTGCTGGGCTTGGGCCGTCGCTGGCAGCAGGTTCCCAAGCTGCTAGCGGCAGGTATTCAGCCGATCAAGGCCGATTTGCGTGAGCGTGAAGCGGTAATTGCGGCCTGCGCTGGGTGCGATCTGGTGGTGCATAGCGGGGCGCTTTCGGCTCCTTGGGGCAGTCGTCGCGATTTTCAGACGATCAATGTCGATGGAACCGCCCATGTGCTGGCGGGCTGTGCTGCGCATACGGTCGAACGCTTGGTGTTTATCTCATCACCAAGCGTTCTTTCCAATGGTCGCGATCAGCTTGATTTGCTGGATACTGCGCCCTATCCGGCCCAGCCAATCTCGCTGTATTCGGCCAGCAAGCAGCAAGCAGAACAATTGGTGCTCAAGCATGCGACGCCCAGCGTAATTTTGCGACCAAAGGCAATTTTTGGCGAGGGTGATCAAGCCTTGTTGCCACGGATTATCGCGGCGGCGCGGGCTGGACGCTTACGTCAATTTGGCCATGGTCACAATCTGGTTGATTTGACCTATGTTGAGAATGTGGTGCATGCGATTGAGTTGGCTTTAACGGCACCAGCAGCGCTTGGCAATAGTTACACCATCACCAATGCCGAGCATCCCCAACTTTGGGCGGTGATTCGGCGGGTTTTAGCTGAATTGGGCTTAAATAGCCAGTTGCGGCCAATGCCGTTGCCGATTGCCTTGTTGCTGGCCAGAGCGTTGGAAACAATCAGTCTGCTGACCCGCCGTGAGCCAGTATTGACCCGCTACAGTGTGCTGGCCTTAGCGCGTAGTCAAACCCATTCGATCGTTGCCGCCCAGCAGGACTTGGGCTATCAACCGCAAATTAGCCTTGAAATTGGCATTCAACGCACAATCGCCGCCCTCAAACAGCCAACAAAGGTGGTTTAAATGCAGGTAATCTTGCTGGATACCGGAATTTGCCGTGTACCTGAATACCATATGCTGCGCGATGGCAGCAGCGAAATACTCGATTGCCATGCGCTCGTGGCCTTGATTGAGCATCCGCAACGCGGTTGGGGTTTGTTCGATGTGGGGTATAGCCAAGCAATGCTGGCTGCAACTGAGCATTTGCCGTGGTCGCTCTATCGGCGAGCAACCCCACTGCGCTTGTCGCCAGAGTTAGAGGTGATCAACCAATTGCCACGCTATGGCTTGAGCGCCGCTGATATTAAGTGGATTGTGCTTTCGCATGCCCACGCCGACCACGTAGCAGCTTTGGTCGATTTTCCGCTGGCCGAATTGTATATTTCGGCAGCGGCATTTGATTTGGTTAGCCAAGTTCAGGGTATTAATGCCTTGCGGCGTGGCATTATTCCGGCATTGTTTCCCCAACATTGGCATCAACGCTTGCATTTGATTCATGAATTCAACGACCAGCCATTGTTTGCCTTGGGCAATAGCCACGATCTGTTTGGCGATGGATTGTTGCGTGTAGTGAATTTGCCTGGACATGCGCGGGGTCAAATTGGCATGTATATTGCAAATCCACGGCCAATTTTGCTAGCGGCGGATGGCGCTTGGCACTCGCGGGCGATTCGCGAACAAGTCTTGCCGCATCCGATCACCTATGTTGTAATTGATGATGCCAAAGCGCTGGCGGCGACCTTGGCTCGCTTGAGTGCATTTGCCCAAGCCTACCCTGAGGTGTTGATTGTGCCCTGCCATTGCCCAGAAATCTATGCCAGTGAGGTAGCCAAAGCGTGAGCATCAGCGATATTTTAGCCACAGGCTCGTATTTTGGGCGGGCGCGTTGGCGTTGGCGGTGGCTCAATCAGCAGCGTTTGCAGGCTTTTCAAGCTGCCAAGGCGCAGCAATTAATCCCATGGGTAGCCCAACATTCAGCCTTCTATCGTCAGCATTGGCAAGGCCATGATCTGCACGATTGGCGCAACTTGCCGCCAGTTGATAAACGCTTGATGATGGCCAATTTTCGCGAATTCAATACGCTCGAAGTGCCAGCAGCGGCGGCCTTCGATTTAGCCCAACAAGCTGAGCAACAGCGCGATTTTGTGCCCCGCTTAGGCGATCTGACCGTTGGGCTTTCGTCGGGAACATCGGGCCATCGGGGCTTGTTTTTGATTAGCGCTGCTGAGCAATTGTTTTGGGCGGGCACGATTTTGGCCCGAACATTGCACCAGATCAAGCCAACCAAAATCGCCTTTTTTCT
Organism: uncultured Chloroflexia bacterium; assembly: GCA_963767035.1. Lineage (GTDB taxonomy): Bacteria > Chloroflexota > Chloroflexia > Chloroflexales > Herpetosiphonaceae > Herpetosiphon. The sequence goes on from CAVYBW010000001.1 coordinate 2,375,313, forward strand.
GCGTGCCAATAGCAATCTCTACCAACAACTGGGCGGGCGGTTGATTCAATTTCGCTATTTTGATTTGACTCAAGCGCTTGAACCGCAAATTGACATGCTCAATCGCTATCAACCAACGATTATTGTCGCGCCACCTGGCTTGTTGCTACAATTGCTCGCGGCGGCCCAAACTGGCGCATTAACCCATCGGCCTGAGCGCATTATTAGCGTAGCCGATGCCTTGGCACCAGATGAACAAGCGCAACTCAGCACATTTTTTGGCATTCCAATCGAACAAATCTATCAAGCAACCGAGGGCTTGCTTGCGATTTCGTGTGCTCACGGCAGTTTGCACATTCAAGAAGATTTGGTTGCAGTTGATTTTGAGGATTTGGGCCAAGGCCGGGTTACGCCGTATATCACTGATTTATGGCGGCGCACTCAGCCGATTATTCGCTATCGATTAAATGATGTGTTGCGTTTGAGTTCGCAGCCATGCAGCTGTGGCAGTAGCTTCACTGTGATTGAGCAAATTGAAGGGCGGCGCGATGATATTTGTTATTTCACTGCTCATGGCCAGCGCCAAGCGATTTTCCCTGATAGTTTGCGCCGCGCCATCCTCTTGGCGCATCCAGCCATCCAAGAATATCAAATCATGCAACCAGCTGATGATCAACTTCAGATCACATTGATGCTGGCAACGACGGCTGATTCTACGCTCATTCATAAGGCAGTTGAGCAACAAATTAAGCTGCACTTGGCCGCATATGGCTGTACTGATTATCAACTGACAATTCGGTTTGCAGCGATCGGTTATGGCACGCTGAACAAACGCCGCCGCGTGATTCGTCAATGAACTATTGCATCTTGGCGCTTGGTTCGCGTGGTGATGTACAGCCATTTATCGCCTTAGCACTTGGGTTGCAGGCCCAAGGTCATCAGGTTGTAATTGCCGCCGCCCACGATTATCAAGCCTTGGTCGAGAGCTATGGCTGCCAATTCGCCCCATTAATTGGCTCGATTCAACACTTGCTTGACCCTGAGCAAATGGCGGCGGGCTTGGCAGCAGGTCGCGGCGCAATTATCAAACAATTTCTGCAACAAACGCCGCCAATTATTCGGCAACTGATGATCGATGCGCTGGCAGCCTGTAGCGCTGCCGATTGTTTGATTGTGGCAAGTTTGGGCATCTGGCCAGCCTTGCACCTTGCTGAACATTTGCAAATTCCCGTAGTTGTAGCCCATATGCACCCGTATGGCGCAACTAGCCAAACCGCTCATCATTTTGCGCCGCAATTGACGTGGCCTGCCTATCGTCGCATGAGCTACCGCTTGGCCGAACAATTGCAATGGCAAGTGCTGCGTATGGCCTTCAATCAGGCGCGACAGCAGGTGTTGCAGCGCTCACGTTTGAGTGCCAGCCAGCTTTGGCTACGCAGCCGCAATTTTCAGCCGCCTAGTTTGTATGCCTATAGCGCATTGGTGGCCCCGCCGCCTGCAAACTGGCCCGACGATGGCGCGATCACTGGTTATTGGGTGCTTGAGCCAGCAGCAAACTGGCAAGCTCCAGCGGCTGTCCACGATTTTCTGGCAGCAGGATCAGCGCCAATCACCATTAGTTTTGGCAGTATGCTGCATGGGCAACAGCGCGGTGCGGAATTAAGCCAGTTGCTAATTGCCGCCAGCCAAAAGGCCAAAGTACGCCTAATTATCAACCAAGGTTGGGGCGATTTGGCTCAGGGCCAGCTGCCAGCCAATTGTTTGGCGGTTAATGGCTTGGTTTATGCTTGGCTGTTTGAGCGCGTTGCGGCAGTGGTGCATCATGGCGGAGCAGGCGTAACCGCAACCGCATTATGCGCAGGTAAGCCAGCCTTGGTGACGCCATTTTTAGGCGACCAATATTTTTGGGGCCAACGGGTGTATGCTTTAAAGACTGGGCCAGCGCCCATCCCAGCCAATCAATTGCAGGTTGGGCAACTAGCCAACCTATTCCGCAGCTTGATTGAACGCACTGATTATCAATTGGCAGCCCAACAGCTGGCCGCTAAATTAGCCTGTGAGCACGGCGTAACCAAAGCTGTAGCATGGTTAAACCAGCGTTTTTGAAATTTTTAATCCGAGGTAGTATTATGCAGTTTCCTCTACGCATCGCCGGGATCGGCGCTTACGTCCCAGCAACCATCGTTACCACCAGCGACTTAGCCGAGCGCTTTGGGGTTGATCCAAGCATCATTGAGCGTACCACCGGCATTCGTGAGCGGCGTTACGCCGTGGAAGAAACTGCCTTGACCATGGCGGTTCAAGCCTCGCAACAAGCGCTTGCTAATGCCAATTATGAGCTTGATAGTATCGATCTGATTGTGGTCGCTTCGGCAGGTATGCATCAGGTCATCCCATGCACCGCTGCCTTGTTGCAAAAGGCCTTGCAAGCACCAGCTGGCCGCAGCGCCTGCTTCGATTTAAACGCCACATGTTTGAGTTTTCTGTTTGGCTTGCAATTGTTGGCTCCCTTGATTAACAGTGGTGTCTATCAACGGGTGCTCTTGGTCAGCAGCGAACGCGCTTCGGTTTCGCTCGATCCCAACGAATGGCAATCGACGGCGCTGTTTGGCGATGCAGCCGCAGCCGTTATTTTGGAGCGCGGCGATGGCAGCAGTAGCCTAGAACATAGCCAATTTGCGACGTGGAGCAATGGCAGCGATTTGATCCAAATTCGCGGTGGTGGCTCAAACCAGCATCCCAATGCACCCACCACCACGCCCGACATGAATTGGTTTACGATGCAAGGGCCGTTGGCCTTTCGGTTTGTATTTCGCGAGCTACAGCAATTTGTGAAGCAATTTTTGGTCGAGCTTGGCTGGCAAAATCACGAAGTCGATGCCTTGATTCCGCATCAAGCCAACCGCCATGCAATTGAGCAAGTACAGGCTCGGTTGGGATTTACGCCCGATCAAGTGATTAGCAATTTTGCCAAACGTGGCAATTGTGTTGCCGCCTCAATCCCCTTGGCCTTGGCCGAAGCTGTGGCCGAGGGCCGAATTCAACGCGGCAATCGGTTGGTGCTGCTTGGCTCTGGCGCTGGCATTACCTTGGGCGTGGTGGCCTTGATTTACTAGGAATCAATCATGCTTGTGTTGATTACTGGGGCTGGCACGGGCCTTGGTCAGGCAATGGCACTGGCCTTGGCCAAACGGGGCGCAACGATCATTTTAGTTGGCCGTCGCCGCGAACAGCTGGTGTATAGCGCTGGCTTGGTTCTTCGTGCTGGTGGCCAAGCTTGGCCAATCGTTTGTGATTTAAGCGATCGCCAAGCGGTGCAAACCTTGGCTGCGCAAATCACCCAACGGTATGTTCAGCTTGATTTAGTAATTCATAATGCCGCAAATCTTGCAGGCGCAGCCTTTGCGCACCTACCTGAAGCCGAAATTTTGCCCACAATCAACACCAATCTGGTACACCCAATTTGGCTAACCCGACTGCTCTTGCCCAAAGCAGTCTTGATTGTTGGCAGCAGCGTTAGCCGCGTGGCGATGCCTGGCGCAAGTTTGTATAGCCTGAGCAAAGCTGCGCTTGAGGCGTGGGGCTTAGCACTTGCCGCCGAAACAACAATCAAGGTTGTGCGCGCCTATCCGCCTGCCAGCAAAACCGCCATGACCGCCGCCATGGCCCAGCAAACCAGCCAACGGTTTCCACTGGCGGAGCCAAGCAAAGTTGGCGAACAGATTATTCAGCGCTACTTGGCAGGCGAAACCGAAATTATACTTAGTATCAATGATAGACTCCTTTTTTGGCTGCAACGCTACAGCCCAAAACTGCTACAAATGCTGCTTAAACGCTATCATCAACAGCTAATCAAGCTTTGGAGTGCCAAAATAGGCATTTGACAAACAACAAACAGCCAACTACAATTGCCGCCTTGTTGATACTTAATATCAATAATTATATAAGAAAGGTTTGGCAATGCGGCGTTTTGGCACTCAGCTTTTCGGGCTGATTCTAATGATACAGCTGTTAATCGCGTGTGGATCAACCAGCGCAGACCCTCAAGCAGCGATTTCGACTACCGAGCAACCAAGCAACTCAAATGGCGAATTGCGTATTGGCACGGGCATTAATTTGCCGACCAGTTTGGATGTAGCCCAAGGATCGACGGGCTACAATATGCTGACCTATGGCGCAGGCGAAACACTAATGCGCTTTACGCCCAGCAATCAGCTTGAGCCTTGGCTGGCTGAAAGCGTTAGCGCGCTCAATTCAACCACATGGCAAATCAAATTGCGCCAAGGTATTCGCTTTCACGATGGCAGTGAACTTAAGGCCAGCGATGTTGTAACCTCATTCAACAGCAGTTGGCAAAACCTAAGCGCTGCCAAAAACTTCATTCCTGCAGATAGCAAAACAAGCGTGATTGATGATTACACCCTCAACTTGAGCACTAGCCAAGCTGAAGGCAGCATTCCCTATAGCCTCGCCAACTGGAATTTCGTCATTCATAAGCCTGCCGTCAATGGCATTTCGATTTTGACTGGCATGTATCAGCCGATCAGGCTTGAAAAAGATCAAGAGCTGGTGCTCGAACGCTTTGCCAATTATTGGGATGGTCAGGCGGGCTTACAAAAAATCAGTGTCAAGAAAATTCCCGATGCCAATGCCCGTGCCTTGGCCTTGCAAAGTGGCGATCTGGATATGTTGACCAATGTTGCCCCAGATATTGCGCGTGGGCTACCAGCTGAGATTGAGATTCAGAGCGTTGCTGGCACACGAATGCATTATGTTATGTTAGATACTGCTAATCCACCATTTGATGATCGTTTGGTGCGTCAAGCGCTAACCTTGGCGATCGATCGCCAAGCCCTGTTACAAGCGACGCTCGATGGCCAAGGCGCAGTGGCAACCAATCTCTATCCCTCAACGGTTGGAATTGAGCTGGTCGAAGCCCAAATTTTTGATCCGGCCCAAGCGGCCAGTTTGCTTGATCAAGCTGGTTGGGTTGTTGGTAGCGATGGCATGCGCAGCAAAAATGGCCAGCCGCTGGCGTTTACCTTGCACAGCTACCCTGGCCGCCCCGAACTCAGCTTGATGGCAATCGCGATTCAAGCCCAATTAAAAACCCTTGGAATTAATGTCGAAGTCAACGAAGTGGCCGATATTGGCGAAGTGGTGGAAAAAGGCAACTTCCAAGCCAGCATGTACTCAATCGGCACATCAGGCGACCCACAATACACGGTTGGCACGACGCTCATTCAAGGTGCAGCCTACAACTACGCTGGCTACAGCAATCCGGCGATTGAAAGCGCTTTTGTTGAGTTGCGCGCCGAACAAGACCCCGCCAAACGCATGCAACTGGCCAAACGAATCCAAACCGAGGTCAAAAATGATCCGGTTAATGTGTACCTTGCCAGCCCGCCGCTGATTACGGCTTATCGCAAGGGCAGCATCAGTGGCTACGTGCCCAATCCCAACGATGTCTATTTGATCACCAAGGATTTGAAACTTAATCGATGAGCGATTTGCTACGCCAATCTGCTGGGCGCTTGGTGAGTGGGCTGATTGTGTTGTGGATGGTCAGCATGCTGGCCTTCCTAATTATTCACGCTGCCCCAGGCGATCCAGCTCGCATGCTGTTGAGCGCGAATGGGCTTGATGCGCCGCCAGCAGAAGCCGTCGCGGCCAAACGGCGTGAGCTAGGGCTTGATCAAGCATTGTTCAGCCAATATGCCACTTGGATGCGCCGAATTGGGCAGGGCGATTTTGGCATGAGCTATCGTTCGGGCAAGCCAGTTTGGCAAATGTATCGCGAACGCTTGCCAGCAACCTTGCTCATGGCAGGCTTGGCGCTAACGCTCTCGCTGAGTATTGCAATTCCCTTGGGCCTAATCAGCGCCATCAAGCGCCATAGTATCTTGGATTATGCGGCCCAACTTTTGGCAGTAATCGGGGCGGCAATTCCAGGCTTTTGGATTGCGCTGGTGCTCATGTTGGTATTTGCAGCCAAATTGCGTTGGTTGCCAGCCTTGGGGAGTGCCACATTTAAAGGCATGCTGTTGCCAGCAATCATCTTGGCCTTGCCGAATATTGCCCTAACCTCGCGCTTGGTTCGCGCCACCACGCTTGATGTGCTAAATCAGCAATATATTGTAACTGCGCGAGCCAAAGGCCGCTCAGAACATGGATTGTTATTTGTCCATGCCTTGCCGAATATTGCCACCAGTTTAATCACCCCGATTAGCCTAGAGCTAGCCTTTTTGCTAACTGGCACAGTGATTATCGAACATGTTTTTGCGTATCCGGGAGTTGGGCGGATGGCGGTCGAGGCAGCGTTAGTTGGCGATATGCCAGTTTTGGGCTTGGCAGTGTTGATCGCAGGAGGAATCTATGTTATCGCTAACTGGTGCGCTGACCTCGGCATGGCAGCGCTTGACCCACGGCTCCGCCAAAAAACATCAAATTGAACCTATTGAGCATTATGAGCAACGTACCAAGCCGCAATTGAGCCGGATTGGTCGCATGGCTGCCGGGCATGTTAATCTTGATGTTTAGCGCAGTCTGGATTGGCCCATGGTTTTGGCAGGTTGATCCGTTAGCTCAGAATATTGCTCAACGTTTAGCGCCGCCATCATTCAGCAATCCATTCGGCACTGATCAATTTGGTCGCGATGTTTTAGCCCGGATTTTGATTGGCGGGCGGTGGTCGTTATTGGGTGCAAGCTTGGTGTGCCTTGGCACCAGTTGTTTGGGCCTGACGATTGGGGCATGCTGCGCCTTGGGGCCGCGCTGGTTGGATTATCTTCTGAGCCGCATAACCGAAACCTTGCAAGCGATTCCAACAGTCTTGTTAGCACTGACCCTGAGCGCCATTCTCTCACGCTCGTTTGGCAATTTGCTTTTGGCGTTGGTGCTGACCAACTGGACGTGGTATGCCCGCATGTATCGGGCATTGATCAGCAAAGAATTGGCCATGCCCTATATCGAAGGAGCGCAGGTGATTGGGGTCAAACCGTTGGCGATTTTAGTGCGCCACGTTTTGCCCAACCTATTTGGCGCAATGGTTGTGGTTGCAACCACCAACTTTGGCAGCGTTATTTTGAATCTTTCGGCGTTGTCGTTTATTGGCTTTGGCCTCAACCCACCAACCCCTGAATGGGGCAATTTGATTAATGAATCGCGAGCATTTTTTCAGCGTGAGCCACGCCTAATGCTTATTCCAGGTTTGTGCATCGCCACAACCGTACTTTGGATTAATATCTTGGGCAATGCCTTGCGCGATCGGTTTGATCTGGATAGATCATAAATCGAGGGATCAGAGGTCAGCAGCTAGGGGCCAGCAAGAAAAAAATAATCCCATCAATCTGTGGAATCTGTGGCTAAAAAAGGATCTTCGTGGAATTCATGCAATTCGCGGCTAAATAGTGAACTTTCGCGCTCTTCGTGGTCAAAACAAACCCCCGCCACCAAGCAGGTAGCGAGGGTTATTCGGCCATAGTAAAACCTAATTAATCAAGATAGGCTCGGAGGTGTTGGCCAACATTGGGTTGGCGCAAATGACGCATGGCTTCGGCTTCGATTTGGCGGGTGCGTTCGCGAGTAATCCCGAATTCGGCCCCGACTTCTTCGAGCGTCCGGCGTTTGCCATCGGCCAAGCCATAGCGCAACTGCAAGATTTGGCGTTCGCGGTCGGGCAATTGCGATAGCGCATCGGCCAGCTCATCGTGCAACATCATGCGGGTTGCTTGCTCAAGTGGCGCTTCATCGGTATCGTCGGCCAAAAACTCGCCAACCCGGCCTTGGCCTTCTTTGCCGATTGGTTGCTCAAGCGAAACGGGCTGCACTGAAGCATTCAGCATGCGTTTGACTTTCCGCAAGCTCACACCCAAGGCATCGGCCAACTCATCGGGAGTAGCCTCACGTTGCAGTGCTTGTTCGAGCTGGTAGGCAACCCGGCGCATTTGAGCGATTGATTCGCTCAAGTGAACTGGCAAGCGGATGGTTCGGCTTTGCTCAGCGATAGCCCGGGTAACTGCTTGGCGAATCCACCAAGTAGCATAGGTTGAAAAACGATTGCCTTTGCGATAATCGAACTTTTCGACTGCTCGCATCAAGCCAATATTGCCTTCTTGGATCAGATCCATGAACCACATGTGATTGCCAATATATTTTTTGGCGACGCTCACCACCAAGCGCAAATTGGCTTGGGTAAGTTTACGCCGACCTTCATTACCAAAATCGACGCGGCGTTCGAGAGATTTACGCTCGTCCCAAGTTGCATATTGTTCGGTTTGCAGCTGGAGCTCCGCCTTGCGCCCAGTTTCAATTTGCTTTGCTAGCGTAATTTCTTCCTCGGCGGTAAGCAACTCAACCTCGCCGATTTCACGCAAATACATCTGTACTGAATCTTCGACAGCCTCGGAATAGAGCGTTTTCTTGCGGCGTAGGTTTACTATGGCCAATTCTGCGTCTTCATCGACAAAACCCGGCTCAAGCTCCCAGCCCTCGGGGGCGTCTTCAAGATCCGGTTGGTTTTTTGCTACATTCATCGTTTCATACTTTGTCATCGTCCACGCTCGCTGGGCTACGCCCACTATGGCTTTCGCTGCTGGCGGCGCACGAAAGCTATCTATTGAACCCACAGGATTCTCAATGCAATGTACTACGTTACGGTTGGTAAGTTGGATGTTACTTGGTGGATTGTAGCGGGCTACTTACCGTTGGATTACGCTAAGCAAAAACCACGCCACGAACTGTAATTCTTACAGTTACAGTATAACAAGTATAGTATAGCAAGAGATTCGTCAAGATCAATAAGCCAAAAGGGGTAGTTTATAGATGTTCAAAGTTTCTTCATAGGTTAGGAGTAAAGTGCTAGTGTAAATAGGACTATTGTATGCTTCGGTGAATGTATTTGATTGTTAGGTATTAAAAGAGCGTTGAAATAAGGTGAAATATTGATTAAAAACTATTGCAAAGGGTATAGCTATCCGCTATAATGCGTTGCGGTCAAAACCGAGGTTCCTTGCCGCAACGCACCTCTGCGGTGAAAAAACCATTAGCGATCTTTGTACATGGTGCGAATATAGCGGGTGCTAACTTTCATTCGCTTCATTTGACCATTAACTTCAACCATAGCCCATTGGATATTTGGTTTCCATGAGCGATTGGTACGGTTTTTAGCGTGGCTCACATTGTGGCCGAAGGAGCGCTTTTTCCCCGTCATTTGGCAGACTGCCATGGGCGGACCTCCGTAGTTTAGACTTTAAAAAGAGCCACCCTTGGTGGCTGTACCCGCTGACTATACCATAGGACGCGCTCTGATGCAACTTTTTTAATTGATGCAGGGCATGCAGCCTGACGATCGCCACGCATGGCGAATTTGTGCAGCAGTCATGGCATTTGCGCCATGGATAAGCGCCAATTATGGCATATGCTAGCTCTTGCATAATCGGGTATCATAAAGCAGTAGCGCGGTTGGTTCCGCGCTATTGTCATCAAAAACGGACGCTCGTGAGCGCCGACCATCGAACCATTTCTAGTTGCGAGGACTGTTCGAGTGAACAAGAAAACAAGTCTCGCGAATGTGCGCCAAAACGACGCTGGACGTATCGAAGTACATTCTCGCGCCATTGCTACTGTGGTAGCCGGGGCGGTAGTGCGTTGCTACGGCGTTGTGGGCATGGCCCCGCGCAACTTACGCGATAGTGTCGCCCATGTCTTGCGACCGGAAGATCAATATAAAGGTATTGAAGTCCAAGTCAGTGCCGAGGCAATTAGCATCGATCTGTTTGTGATCATCGAGTATGGCACGCGGATTGCCACAGTTGCCCGTAATATTATGGAAAATGTTCAATATGCGGTTGTGCATGCACTTGGCGAGGCCAATATCACGGTCAATGTGCATGTCCAAGGCTTGCGAATTGAACAAGCAGACAAAGAACCAACTAAAGATGCAACCGAAGGCCAGCCTAGCCGCTGGCGACGTTTTGGCGTAATGGGAGGTCTGCGTGGACAGCGCACCGAAGAATCAAATTGATGGCACGCGGCTGTTGGCGGTATTTCGCGCTGCTGCCGCATGGTTTAGCCAGAATGTGGCGACTGTCAACGCATTAAATGTGTTTCCTGTGCCCGATGGCGACACCGGAACCAACATGAACCTTACGCTGACAGCGGCACTCAAAGATGTTCAGGATGATGCGTCAGTCGCCGTGGTGGCTGAACGAGTCTATCGCGGGGCTTTGATGGGCGCTCGCGGTAACTCTGGCGTCATTCTTTCGCAAATTCTGCGCGGCCTTTCACAGGGCATGGTCGGCCAGCAGGTGTGTACTCCCGAAATTTTGGTTGCCGCCCTCGAACAAGCTGCCACCACTGCCTATAAAGCAGTGATCAAACCCGTTGAAGGCACAATGCTGACGGTTATTCGCGAAACGAGCGAAGCCGCTCGCGCAGGCTTTCAACCAGAGATGAATTGGCCTGAGGTGCTTGATTTAATCGTTAAAGGGGCACGGGTTTCGGTCGATAATACGCCCAACCTCATGAAAATGTTACGCGATGCTGGAGTGGTCGATGCTGGTGGCGAAGGCTTATATGTGCTGTTTGAAGGCGCACGAGCTTTTGCCCTAGGCGAACAACTTGAGCAACGTGTTGCTGCAACTGATCAGCTAGCCATGGCGTTTGAAGATATTCATAGCGATGACGATTTTGGCTATTGCACCAATTTTATGATCCAAGGCGAAAACATCCCCTACGACGATGTGCGCAGCACAATTGCGGAAATGGGTACATCGGTGGTAGCGGTTGGCGATGAGCGCTTGGTCAAAGTGCATTTGCACACCTTGCGGCCCGGCGACGCGCTCAATTATGCGGTGCAATGGGGCAGCCTTGGGGCAATTGAAATTACCAATATGGATAAGCAGCGCAGCGACCTGCATTCGGCCAAAGCCCAACAAACCAGCCAACCAGCGCGGGTCAAGCCCGATGAACCAGTTAGCGACGTTGGGGTGGTCGCGGTCGCGCCTGGTCAAGGTTTCCGCGAACTATTTGAATCGTTGAATGTTGGCGAGGTGGTGACTGGCGGCCAAACCATGAATCCTTCGATTCAAGATTTGGTCACGGCAATCGATAAATTGCCACAGCCAGCGGTAGTCGTGCTGCCCAATAATAGCAATGTGATTTTGGCTGCCCAACAAGCACAACAATTAACCACAAAAGTTGTGCATGTAATCCCAACCAAAACTGTGCCGCAAGGCATGGCAGCAATGTTTGCCTTTAACTATGCAGTTGGGGCCGACGAAAATGTGCAAGCCATGAGCCGCGCGATTAAAGATATTACGACAGCAGAAATTACGACCGCCGTGCGCGATGCCACGGTCAATGATGTAGAAGTGCGCGATGGCCAAACAATTGGCTTACTCAACGGCGCATTGGTTGAATCTGGCGATCAGCCCGACGATGTGATTGATCGCATATTAGCCCGGATGGATTTCAGATGATCATGAGATCGTTACCATCTATTATGGCGAACAATCTTCGGCGGAACAGGCTGAAGCACTAGCCCACAAAATCAACGCAACCTACCCTGCGCTTGATGTTGAGGTGCAAAACGGCGGACAACCATTTTATGATTACATTCTCTCTGCGGAGTGATACACAGCCCCGTTTCTGACGGCGCGATGGAGATATGTTGGGTTATGGCGCGAGTAAAGATTATTACCGATAGCACTGCTGATATTCCACCAGCACTAGCACAAGAACTGAATATTACCGTTATTCCGATCTATGTGCATTTTGGTGATCAGACGTTGCGAGCTGGAATTGACATTAGCAACGATCAGTTTTATCGGCGGATGGCCGAGGGTGGGCCGTATCCTTATACGACCGCACCAGCACCAGGAGTGTTTGAACAGTATTATCGTCAATTTTCCCGTGAATATGACGGGGTATTTTCAATTCACTTGTCGAATCGTTTTGGTGGCGTGGTTAAAATCGGCGACGATTGCCCGCGATAAGTTGCCAGCGTCGCTCACGCGGGTTGAGGTAATTGATAGCACCTCAACCTCGTTGGGCTTGGGCATGGTGGCAATCGCCGCAGCTCGGGCTGCGCTCGACGGCGCATCAATTGATGAAGTGCATCGCACCGTGATGCAAACTATTCAATTGACCCATGTGGTGTTTTTTGTTGATTCGATTGATTATCTTGAACGCAGCGGGCGTTTATCCCAAGCCTCTGCCATGCTTGGCTCGATGCAACGAATCAAGCCCTTGCTGATTCTTGATGATGGTGAAATTGTGCCCTACGATCGCACCCGCACCCGGGCCAAAGCGATTGAAGGCCTATTTACCTTTATCGAGGACTTTCCGAAGGTCGAGCAAGTGGCGATTATGCACAGCACCACACCCGATGATGTGGATAAATTGCTTGAAAAGATCGACCCGATCTATCCTCGTGATCAGGTCATGATTGTGGAATATGGGCCAGCGCTTGGCGCCCATCTTGGGCCAAACGCGATGGGCGTGGTGGTCTACGAAGGTATCGAGTAGCCCAGCGCCGCTGAGCAGCAGCAATCAACCAGTGAATAAACCCAAAGCAACACCCCACGCAGCGCCATTTTCGGCTATTATACGGCAGCGTGGGGTAGCTATTCCCTTAACGAGCAGCGCTCTTGCCCAATTGGCCGAACGCCGCTCGTTACGATTTGGCTGGAATAATGCCAGAAGGAGGCCAAGTGGCGATTATTGTAACCGACAGCACTGCTGATATTCCCGCTGGTTTGGCAGCAGAAAACGACATCCATGTGATTCCATTAACGGTTAATTTCGATGCAGAATCGTTCTCTGATGGGGTCGAAATTACCCATGATCAATTTTATACCCGCTTAGTTGCCAGCAACAATTTGCCGACAACATCGCAGCCTTCAGTTGGTGCTTTTGAGCAATTGTATCGAGCGATAGGCAACGACGAACCAATTATCTCGATCCATATTGCTGGCAAGCTCAGCGGTACCGTTCGCTCGGCGCAACAAGCTGTCGAATTATTGCCCGATTTTGATATTCGGGTGATCGATGTGCAAAGCACCACCATGTCGCAAGGCTGGGCAGCATTGTTGGCGGCTCGCGCTGCCCGCGAAGGCAAATCGGCTGATGAAATTGTGGCCTTGGTGCATAGCATCGTTGAACGCACCCGCTTGCTGGCAGCCTTGGATACCTTGCGCTACCTCGAAAAAGGTGGCCGGATTGGCAAAACCCGCGCTTTGCTCGGCACGTTGCTGAATGTTAAGCCAATTATCGATGTGCGCGATGGCGAGGTTAAGCCGTTCGAGCAAGTGCGCAGCAAGAAAAAAGCAGTGGCACGCTTGATCGAAGAGGCCCGCAATATGGCGCCCTTTGAAGAATTAGCAGTGCTGTATTCGCGTAACGAGGAAGAAGCCCAAGCGTTTGCCCAAAGCCTCAACGAGATTTTCCCCGCCGAACGGATTGTGCTGGCCGAAATTGGCGCAGTCGTGGGAACGCACATCGGGCCTGGCGCACTAGGCTTCACCGGCGTGCGTAAAAATAAATAGGCTCTAGGCTGATGGCTATCGGAGGATAGTTGGTGAAATACAAAGATCTTTGCTTACACTACATATTCCCGATAGCCTATTGCCTTCAGTCAATACTCTCATCCTTTTTTTGCCACAGATTCCACAGATTAATGTTGCGATAGCCTAATGCCAATAGCCAATAGCCTTACTCCCTGATCCCTGATCACTAGCCCCTGAATCCACATCCTTCATCGCTCATGCTTAACGACAGCGACTTAAGTCATAGCTAGTCGTGCTATAATCGTTCTAAATAGCATAACAAGATTGCTCAATGGTGCGCGACACTCGCATCATTGTTATAGGAGCGCATAGCACCATGGGCTTGTTTGGGAAACGGGCGGATGCGCCAACACAAGAGGCAGTCTTGGCTGCCCTTGCAACGGTGCAAGAGCCAGAACTTGGCGGCAACTTAGTTGCCCGCAAAATGATCAAAGAACTTAACATTGATGGCGGACGGGTAGTGGTACTTATCGATCTGACCACGCCAGCTTGTCCATTCAAGGAACAACTGGCCAACGATGTGCGTGCAGCCTTGGCCAACGTGCCGGGCGTAAGCGAAATCGAGGTCGATTTTACTGCAACCGTGCGTTCATACAATGGGATTCCAGATAAAGCGCGAGTGCCAGGCGTGAGCCATATTTTGGCGGTGGCTTCTGGTAAAGGTGGCGTAGGCAAATCCACAGTTGCAGTTAATCTTGCGGTCGCTTTGGCCCAAGAAGGCGCACGGGTCGGTTTGCTCGATGCCGATATTTATGGGCCAAGTGCGCCGTTGATGACTGGCGCACGCGGCAAACCAGGCATTACCGAAAATCAAAAAATTGCGCCACTCGAAGCCCACGGCATCAAAATCATTTCGGTAGGCTATTTTGTTGATGATAGCCAGCCCTTGGTGTGGCGTGGCCCGATGATTTCATCGATGTTGCGTCAATTTTTGTTCGAGGTTGATTGGGGTCAGCTTGATTATTTGGTCGTCGATTTGCCCCCAGGCACTGGCGATATTCAATTAACCTTGGCTCAATCGATTCCACTTTCAGGCTCGGTTGTGGTAACGACACCGCAAGATGTAGCCCTTGCTGATGCGATTAAAGGCGTTGAGATGTTCCGCAAGTTGAATGTACCCATCTTGGGTATTGTCGAGAACATGAGCTACTTTATTGCACCCGACACTGGCAAGCGCTACGATATCTTTGGCCATGGTGGCGCGCGCATTGCCAGCACCAAATTGGGTGTACCATTCTTAGGTGAAATACCGTTGGGTATGCCAATTCGCGAAGGCGGCGATACCGGCCAGCCAGCGGTTACCCAAACAGCCAAAGATGCCTATGCCGAATCGTTCCGCGATGTTGCCCGCACTTTAGCAGGTCGCATCAGTATTGAAACCATGGTGGCGGCCTAGCGCCTTGCCACTGGCAACGCTTCAATGACGCATGGCTCCTGCTATGCGTCATTGTTGTCTGAAAGAGCAAGCCGATGATGCCGATTGAACTGTTGGAAAGTCCTCAAACCTTACAACCCCATGGCAATGCCCCTGCCCACGACGCTCATGGGCGGCGAATTAATTACCTGCGGATTTCATTAACCGACCGCTGTAATTTTCGTTGTTTCTACTGTATGCCTGAATGGGGCATGCACTTTGCCCCCAAACCAGAACTGCTCACCAATGCCGAGTTGATTCGTTTGGTACGAATTATGGCCCAAACTGGCTTTGAGAAAATTCGCCTGACTGGCGGCGAGCCAACCTTGCGCCGCGATTTGGTCGGCTTGGTTGAGGCAATTGCCAATACGCCAGGCATTAGCGAAGTTTCAATGACCACCAATGCTTTATTGCTGGCCCCAATTGCCCAGCAACTAGCCGATGCCGGCCTCAAACGGGTCAATATCAGCATCGATTCACTCAACCCCGAGAGTTTCCACAAGATCACCCGTGGCGGCGATTTAGCCCGCGTTTGGGCTGGGATCGAAGCAGCTGAACAGGCTGGACTGACTCCACTAAAACTCAATTGTGTGATTGTGCGCGGCGTGAATGATCACGAGCTGCTTGATTTAGCCCGTTTAACAATCGATAAGCCTTGGCAAATGCGCTTTATCGAGGTTATGCCATTGGTTGGCGTAGCTGAGGTTGCTGATAACGGCGTAGTACCAAGTAGCGAATTGATCAGCCAGATTGAGGCGCATTTGGGGCTTGATTTTCTTGGTTGGTATGGAGCAGATCCTGCCCGCACCTATCAAATTCCAGGCGCACAGGGCAAAATCGGCTTTATTAGCTCGATTAGCGATCCATTTTGTGCCACCTGTAATCGAATGCGCCTGACTGCTGATGGCAAATTGCACCTGTGTTTGCTACGCGATAATGAGCTGGATCTGCGGGCAGCATTGCGTGACAATAGCAGCGATGAGCAGCTAGCAGCCTTAGTGCGCCATGCAGTATGGGTTAAACCTTGGGGGCATGGATTACCCGAAGGGGTTAAACCTACGGTTAGAGGAATGTCGGAGCTAGGTGGGTAAATAGGGTTAAGATTCGGCTAGTAAATAATTTTCAAGCTTGCTATAATGACCACATACAATAAACTTGGCCTAAACAAATTATTGACTGGCTCATAGCAAGCTTGGAAAGCTTTCCGTAGTACATCAATGGCGAATTCAAAACGCTAATCGACTATGCTTTCGTTGTTTGGTCGAATGCTGATTATGTGCTCAAATATGAACAACGTATGCTTAGATTTGGCGTGAGTTGATCACGGATGAATGGTAGCGTATGTTATGATTTCAGATTAATTTCTGCAATCATATTTTTTATCCTACGCAGCAAAATTTAATTAGCTGCTTAATCATAAAAACTAAGTGTACATTTAATCCCTAACATTTTTACAGCCGCTAAGAGTCAAGCCACGTTCCGGCCTTCCATTCAGACAAAAGGCACTCGCTATGGCGCGCAACATCATGCTCAAGCATAGTATCCAGCTCTACGGTACTTTTATAGATCAGTATCTGCCTGCAAGTAGTTATAAAGATTTTTCTCGTTGGGGTATTGATGAGCAAAATATCTATCGCTCTGAATATCTTCAGATGAGCAGTTTAACTCAAATGTGCACGATGTTTAGCTATTTGTATCATTCAGCAACACATGATCACCTAAAATGGGAGCAATTATGTCAGTCGTTTGGTAAAATACTGGTTTATCAAATTTATGAGGTTATTTCAGATAATATTTCAATGGGCTTGGGTTTAGCAATTAATGATGATTATCATAAAAAAAGCCAATTGGTGCGCTATTTTAATACAGCAATGATTGAATCGCTCAATAGTAGCATAATTGTGCTTGATAATCAGCAGATCAAGGCTTTATCGCATGATCTCTCGCTGGTAGAGCAGCATATATCACTCACTCGCAATCAAGATCTTTACGAAAAATATCTTAATTATACCAATCCACAATCAACAAATCAGCCACTACCAGAACTTTGGATTGCTTTATATGCGAATATTGCCAGTTGCCTAGATTTTATAAATCAGATTCAGCACCCATATGCCAAACAATTAATTAAACAAGGCGTGATTAAGCGTTATGCCGCAATCAATCGCTTACTCAATGCAGAATATAGCAGCATTGCCGAACTGATTAGCCTACAAATTGATACAATGTTGGTGATGCCAACCTTAGAATATTGTATCAATCTTTGGAGCGAAGTTTATCTAGATGATCAAAATCTGCGCAATGAGCTTGCTGAAAATCCCCGTTTGCGCCAATATATTGCAACTGCAACGCTGTTGGTTCGTTTGCTCAACGATGTTGGGTCGATCTTACTCCAATTAAACAATCAGCAAATTGCCCAACATTTTAGCCAATTATTGCTTGAGTCGCCACCATACGAACACGAAGCTTGGTATAATTGGTTCAATCGCGTAGCCGATCACCCGATGTTTTTCCGTTTACACAAAGATGTAGCGTTTCAAGAAGTTAATATTTTGCTCTATGCAATTAATCCTACACTGGAAGTAAGCAGCGTCATCGATCAAATGATTCATAATACTCAACATGTAGCGCAACTTTATCAAGCTACGATGGCTCATTTTGAACAGCAGTTTTTTATCCTCAATCAAACTCCATATTATCGCACACCATTAGAAATTGTTCAGCGCATCGTTACATTTCATCAAGCGCTTTATGCCAACGACTATACCCGACCAGAAGGTGAATACGCGGTTTAGCACGCAGAGGACAATCTATGCCAACAGCATTGCGCATTAGCGCCAACGAATTGGTTGCGAGCGATCAAGCAACCACCTTTGCCTATGTTTGTCATTTTGAAAATAACCGCGAGTGGTGGCTGCCAGTCACACATACCCAGCACATCAGCGGCGAGGGCGTTGGCGCAATCTACGAAGAGCACGCCAAAGTTGCGGGTATTCCAATGAAGATGCAGTTAACCGTGTATCACTACGATCCGCCAAAGCAGATCAAATTCACTATTAGCTCGGCATTAATGCAATCGGATATGGATTATCAATTTTTGGTCGCGCCAACAGGCACGCGAATTATTATTAGCACGGCAATTAATTTCAAGTGGTTTTTACGTCCCTTCGCCCCACTTATGCGTTCAGCATTAATTAAAGAGGCTAGCCAACATTTGCGCGTGCTCAAGGGCGTTTTGGCCCAAAAAGCGGCCCAATCAAGCAGCAAATAGGGCTATTTTTTGTGCAGGCCAGATTAACTTTATGGTATCCTATACAAAACTTAGACGCTGAAGTCAACCTTGTTGCTCGGCGTTTTTTGTTGTTGAAAGGATAGTGGCGCAATGGCGCGGACTGATCAATCGAATGAATCGGAAATTCTAGCCGGCAGTAGTCGGGTTTTACGCTTTGCTTATTGCGTCTTGGCACTTTCTGCCGGCGCACGAGCGTTGTTCCAAGTCGCCACCAAATTCAATCAAGCCCCATTGGCCTATAGTTTAACCACAATCGCGGCCTTGATTTATGGAATCGCTTTCTTGGGATTTGGGCGACGATCGCCGCAAGCGTGGCGGGTGACCTTTGGCGTATGTACGATTGAACTGCTAGGCGTCATCACGGTCGGCATTTTGACCTTGATCGAACGCGATTGGTTTCCGAAAGATACTGTTTGGAGCGATTTTGGGATTGGCTATGGCTTTACGCCATTATTATTGCCAATCGCTGGGCTGTGGTTATTGCTACGCCAAGAAACCCGCCAAGCCTATGGGGTCGCCAATAAACCCTGAACAGCATCAACAACTGCTGGCCACTCACGACTCGACGGATCGATTAATTCAAAGTGATGAGCGTTTGGCAGCGGCACCAAACGCACCTCATCACCAGCAGCCAGCGCTTGGGCAACATAGCTTTGGCTGATGCTAAAGGGCACAGGCCCATCATCGGTGCCATGCAACACTATTTGCGGCACATGCAAGGGCAATAAGGCCGCAGGCGAAGCATCATGATAGCGTTCTGGGTAAGCATCCGGCGCGCCACCCAACAAATCTTGGACAGCTTGCTGGCTCAAACGGCGTTGATCAGCCAAGGCCAAATCAGCCACACCAGCCAAACTCACAACGCCAGTTAATGGTAACGGCTGAGCTTGCCAAAGCGGGCTAGTTGGGGCAAGTTTAGGCCGCGCAGCCAACCATAAGGCCAAATGCCCACCAGCAGAGTGACCCAAACTCAGCACCCGTTGCGGATCAATTGGATACTGCTGCGCCAAGGTTGGCACAAAATCGGCAGCTTGCGCGACATCCAAAAAGGTATTTGGCCAGCCACCACCATTGCCAACTCGGCGATATTCGATGTTCCAAGTTGCATAACCCAACACGGTCAAGGCTGCACATACATGCCCAATATGTTCGAGATCGTAGCGTGCTCGCCAAAATCCCCCATGGACAACGATGACCACTGGGAATGGCCCACTACCTTGTGGTAGGCGTAAATCAGCAAATTGAAGTGGATCTGCTCCATACCAAATCCGCTGATCAGCAGGCGGCGCAGCCTGAGCCAAAATCGAATCACTCATCTGCTATTCCTAAATTATTAAAAAATACATAGTTGTTAATGAGTTTAAAGGCGAATAGGACTGTTGGCCTATAGTCAATTGAGGCTTAGCATAGCACGATCTACCCATTATTTCCATTTTAACTGCCAAGTTTGCAGTCACGGAGGAGTGTCTGGTATGTTCATTCGAAGGATGATGTTTGTTCTGTTCGTTATTTTTAGCTTGAGCACTGTTTCAGCAAAGCCGCTCGAAACCGCCACGCCTGAGCCACTGGCCGCCGCTAGCCCAGCCGCAGTCAATGCCTACACTATGCGGGCGGGCTTTCCCGCTACCAAGCCTAATGGTTCATATTTTTCGTCGCCAACCGTCGTAGATTTGTTCAAAGATGGTTCGCCCGAAATTCTCTCCGCTGATGCAACTGGCTGTATTTGGGGCCACAATATTTATGGCCAAGTGTTGCCAGGATTCCCTTGGATGACTGGTGGCGCGTGTGCCAACACCCCTCGGATCAATGGCTCGTTGGTGGTCGCCGATATTAATCAAGATGGCTTGCTCGAAATTGTGGTTGGCACGCGGGGCAAAGGCACTGCTGTGGGCCAACGGGGCAAAGTGATTGTCTATCAACGCAATGGGGCTATCTTGAGCGGCTGGCCCAAAGAAATGGACTGGGCCTATATCACCAATGGCAACTTCCCCGAAGTGGTGCACGTAGCAGTTGCCAATATTATTGGCGACAGCAAGCTTGAAGTGGTTGCAACTACCACCAACGAAGCTGGCAGCAACACCAATTATGCACCAAATGTTTATGCATGGTATTCCGATGGCACGTTGCTTCAAAATTACCCGAAAAGTGCCGAAAAAGGTTCGGGCATTTGGGGGCACCCAGCCTTGGCCGACATGGATAACAATGGTTTTTCGGAAATTTTGGTTGGCCGCGATGAAATTTATTTCTATCGCTATAACAGTGATGGCAATCAATATGCTGGCTGGCCAATTCGCACCTACACCAATATTAACCAAACTACGTGGAATGTTCACGATTATCTTGAGTTTACTCGCTCTGGCCCAGCGGTTGCCGACTTAGATGGCGATGGTAGTTACGAGGTGATTGCGGCTGGCAAAGTACGCACCCCCGATGGTTTACCGGATAACAACTATGATCCCCAAATTGCCAGCGCTGTGATCGTCACCGAGCCAAATGGCACACGACGGGCTGGCTGGACTGATGCCAAACGGGCAGGCGCACCCTTGGATGTCAACTTCACGCCCAATAATCCCATTGTCGTCGCCGATTTGGATAATGATGGCATCAAAGAATTTATCGTAACCTTCGACGATGGCACAATTCGCGCCTATCGCGAAAATGGCACTCAAATGTGGTCGTTCTTCTATGCCGAAGAACCAGTTGCAGGTGCACCAACCCGTAAAGTCTTTGGCAGCGAGGTTACAATCGCCGATGTCACTGGCGATCGCAAGATTGATATTGTGTTTGGCACCTATTCATTCGATCGAGTCTATGCTGGGATTGTAGGCTTGTATGCGCTCGATGCTCGTACTGGTACGCTCCACGGCGGCTTTCCATTAGCCTTGCCCAACGAAGGAGCCGCCAATGATAATAGCGCTGGCTCGCAAAAAGGCATTCAAGCAGCGCCAACGATCTCCGATATTGATGGCAATTGTTATGTCGAGATTTTGGCCCATAGTCGAGCTGGTAACATCTATGTCTGGGAAACCCCAGGCCGCAATTTGACTGAATTGATGCCTTGGCCAATGAGCCGCCAAGACTTACAGCGAACGGCATGGGTCAAGAATCCGCCACCAACCCCGCCACGGCAACAAGTCTTTGCACCCGAGCAAATTCAAGGCGCTGATTTTAACGTCTATCTTCCGCTCACCCGTATGGGTTGTGATTTCTAAATTGGTTGATGCAGGGATGGTTCGAGCCATCCCTGCATTGTTACATTATTGCAATGGGATGCTTGGGTCGATCTTGTAGCTCTGCACAATCCGCAGCAGATCAGGTTGCAAGGACTCGAATTGCTCAAGTGGCACCAAAATCTGAATCACGCTCAGATAATTGCCATCGCGCCGCAGATAGCCATCGCCACTCATCGCCAACAGGCTTTGCTCATCAACAAAACTATACGAAACATAGGTATTGCCATCAGCTTGTTTGACTGGTTGATCGAGATTAAACTCCGAAGCCTGGCCCACAACTTGGCTAATAAAATCGTTCAAAAACTCTTGCTCATCGGTAATCAAATTTTCGCTATCATCAATCACCAACAATTGAATAAACGCTTGTTCGAAGGGTTCGACCCAAAACAGCAAATTATTGCCAGCATCAACGCTATCGCGCATTTGCCAATCGCTGGGTACATCAATTGAAAACGCTTTGGTTGGGTTCGTGTAGGTCTTAAGTTCTTTAATCTCGATGAAAGCTGTGCTATCGCCTGGTAGATTAGCCAAATCGTCAACGGTGGGGGTTACTTGAGGGCGCGGGATAAACGTCGCTGGAATGGTGGGCGTGACCGATGGTTGAATCAACGTTGGTTCAGCGGTAGCGGTGGCAGCCTGGGCAACCTGCTCCGTCGGCGGAATTGTTGTTGCCGTCGCCCCACCACACGCTACTAAACTACAGATCAACAGAAAATAGCCAATAAACCGCATAGATGCTCCTTCCGACCACATGAGTCGGCTCAATGACGGTCTAAAGTGTACCCGATTTTAGCCTCTACTTATTCACCACGTTGCCAAAGTGCCCATTCGAGCAGTTCCTCGTGATAATCAGCTACACAGGCAATCCCAGCCTGAATCCCATCATCAAGGTGCAATAAATCGGCCATACTCATGCGATTCACATCGGGGCTAAATAGTAAATCGGGCGGCGTTTCACGCAAGCGATGCAAGGTAATTTGATGCACCATAATCCCAATTGCCCGTTCAGCAAAGGCCAATTGGGTCAGCGGAACCCAGCGCCGCCACGAAAAAAGGCTATTTTGCGCCGCAGCATTAACCTCAAATTGATCAAATTCGCCAATCAAATTGACGGCAATCACCCGTTCAGCGCCAAGTTCACGCGTGATATCAATTGGCAAATTATTGCGAATACCACCATCGGCCAAAATATATTTATCGATCTGGCGTGGTGGAAACACGCCAGGCACAGCGGCACTGGCCAAGGCTGCTTCAACCAACGAGCCACGTTGCAGCACAACCTCGTGGCCGGTCACCAAATCGACCGCCACCGCTGCATAGGGAATTGGCAAATCTTCAATCAGTTGATCGCCCAATAACTCGCCAAGCACGCCAGCCAATTTTTCCGAGCCAATCAAGCCCCAACTGGCTGGGTCAAGGCTAAGTATTCGGCGCAACGGAGTCGATCGAAAGGCTTGTTCAATCGTCTTGGCATTGTAGCCCGCCGCCACAACCGCGCCAATAATCGCGCCAATACTGGTTCCGGCCACCATATTTGGTTGAATTCCAACCCGTTCTAGTTCATGCAGCACGCCGATATGTGCGCTGCCCTTGCCGCCCCCGCCGCCAAGACACAAGCCGATTGTCCGTTGCATAACCCAACTCCTTGGTTAAATGACGCGCCGCGTTAGAGTATGCCATGATGGATATAGCATTCTCTCATCCAGCCCGCTCTCCGCACAAGGGTCGGGTTTAACAATGGCATGGTTTGGATGGGCAATGGTTAAGATTCCCTCACCCCCCAGCCCCCTCTCCCACTGACCGCGGGCGAGGGGGAGCCGTCTTGGATTGCCCATGCATCCACCCCAAAACCACGCCGTTAAAGCCCCTCGCCCGCGCCATGGGAGAGGTGATCATGAACAACAAGGTTAGAAGCTCGCCAATAAACCATTCCAAATAGTGCCGAGCCAAACATCTATTGCCAACCAAAAACCCACACCTGAAATTACTCAGATGCGGGCTTTGAACGAGATCGATAAGCTTTGATAGGCTTCTAGGCAGTTACATTTTTGCCAATCGCCGCCAGCATATCTTCAATTCGGGTAAATTTAACCCGTGGGCGACCAGTTGCCGCACCGTTGGCAACCTCAATCTCATCGAGTCGTTGCCAATCGGCAAAGCTCACGAAGTTGGGTTGGCGTTCTTGCACCAATTTCTCAATGCTATCACGCTCGGCATGGCTTGGATTGAGCACCTGCCCAGCAGCTACATCTTCGAGCATACACTGCACAGTTTCAACTGCATCAGGTTTATTGGTGCCAATCACGCCACTTGGCCCACGTTTGATCCAGCCAGCGGTATACTCGCCGGTTTTGGGCTGTTGGCTGGTTGGGTCGATCAGCCGGCCTTTTTCATTGAGGAAGGTTCCCCAGCGCTCGTTGAATGGTACATCGACCAATGGCGCGCCGCGATAACCCACCGACCGAAACACCAAGCCGACTGGTAAATCTTCGGTTTCGCCCGTAGCCCGTGAGGCAATACTGCCTGAATCGCTGGCGTAAAGCTCGTTTTTGGCCAAACGCAAGCCGACCACGCGCCCATCGCTATCGCCGAGAACTTCAGTTGGGCCAACTAAGAAGCGGAAAATCAGCCGACGTTTTTTGCCTGTGGGCTGACGTTCGGCATAGCCTTGCAGCAATTCGACCTTCTTTTGGGTCGCTTTATCGCCACTTGCTTCTAAGGCCAGACGGCTCACATCATCGAGCGCAACTTCGCTTGGCAGCGCCAGTACGTCGGCTTCTTCAAGCTCGCCCAATTCCTTAACTTCGGGAGTGGTAAAAGCAGCTTGAGCTGGCCCACGTCGCCCCAGCAAATAGACTTCTTTGATTTTGCTTTTACTCAAGGCTTCAAGCGCGTGATCGGCAATATCGGTGCGGGCCAATTCTTCGTGCGACAAACACAAAATCCGCGCCACATCGATCGCCACATTGCCAACCCCAACCACTGCCACCCGTTCTTGCGAGAGGTCGAATTGCAAATGGCGATAATCGGGATGGCCGTTGTACCACGCCACAAAGGCCGTCGCCGGAAAACTATTGGTCAGATCCTCGCCAGGAATCCCCATATGGCGATCGCTTTGCGCGCCAGTGGCATAGACAATTTGATGATAGTGCTCGACTAAATCAGCGTGGCTCACATCTTTGCCATATTCAACATAGCCAAAAAAGCGAAAACGCGGATTTTTAGCAACCAAATTAAAGGCTTTGGTAACCGTTTTGATCTTTTGGTGATCGGGGGCTACGCCGCCACGCACCAAGCCAAACGGCGTTGGCAAGCGGTCGAACATATCAACTTCGATAACCAAGTCGCTTTGTTTAAGCAGGTGATCCGCCGCATAAAATGCCGATGGCCCAGAACCAATGATCGCAACCCGAAGTGGCTGCGCTTCAGTTCCCACAGTTGTCATGATCACAATCCTTTTGAGCGTCTAGCCCTCTTCGATAATCTGTGTTTCGAGGGTATCAAGCTTGCCTTCATATTCCCCAAGTTGCGCCTTGACAACATCGCCAATCGACACAATGCCAAGTAAAATGTCGCCATCGAGAATTGGCAAATGGCGGAAGCGGCGGCTGGTCATGGTCTGGAGCACAGCTTTAAGATCATCACTGGGGCGACCGGTTATCACATTGGCCGTCATCACATGCTGCACTTCGCGCTCAAAAATTGCTGGGTCTTGGGCGGCTGCCCGAATAATATCCCGCTCGGAGATAATTCCTGCAATCCGATCATCTTCAATCACGACTAAAGCACCAATGTTGTGTTCGGATAAAATCGCAACGGCTTGGCTCAGCAGTGTTTGGGGATTAATCGTATGAATAATTGGACTTTTGGTTGCAAGCACATGCTTGATCTTCATAGCGTACCTCCAATCTAGCAGCGAATGGGGACGATGTAGGGCAACGATGCCATGCTGATAGTATCATACTTATGTCGCTTACGATATGCAAGATCAATGCCCAACGTGCTTAATCAATAATTAATTTTGGTCACAATCGCTGCCTTGAAATTACTTACGAGGTTTTATGCTTGATCCCCAAGTTTTCGCGACCAAACGCTTGGTTGCCAGCGCCATTAGCCTTGAACACGCCGATCTGATCGCGACAATGCACCAAAATCCGACCATGATGGCAACCCTTGGGGGCCTGCAAGATCGCCAACGCACGCTGCAAGGTTTGAACACGCAAATAGCTGATTGGCAGCAGGCTGGCTATGGCTTATGTGTCTTTCACGATCGAGCGAGCGGGGCGTTTGTTGGGCGCGGTGGCTTGCGTTTATTACAGCTTGACGAGCAGCCAGAGACCGAAATTGGCTATGCTTTGCTGCCAGAATGGTGGGGCCAAGGCTTGGCGACTGAAATTGCCAGCCAAGCCCGGGAGGTTGGGTTCAGTCAATTGGGGTTAGATTCGCTGGTTTTATTTACCATGACTACCAATTATGCCTCACAGCGGGTAGCACAAAAATTAGGCATGCGCTACGAACGCAATTTTGAGCGGGCCAATCTGCCGCATGTGCTTTTTCGCCAAACCAAACACGCATGGGCTGCGAATGGGGTATGACATGCGTGGTTATGTTCCCTCACCCCAACCCCCGCTCTCACTTAATGCGGGCGAGGGGGAGTCGCCGTGGATTGACCATGCATCCTGTGAAAACCACGATATTAAAGCCCCTTGCCTCGCTCGGCGGAAGCGGGGGATAGCTTACAAGGGTAGGTTTTTAACCATGGCATGGGTGGATGGGCATGCATCCATGATCCCCTCACCCCCCAACCCCCTCTCCCACTGAACGCGGGCGAGGGGGAGCCGCCGTGGATTGACCATGCATCCTGTGAAAACCACGATATTAAAGCCCCTCGCCCGCGCTACGGGCGAGGGGTTGGGGTGAGGGCATCGCCCATCATGCTAAATCAACGCTTGAGCAACGTTTGGGTCAGCAACTAGGCTTCGTCGCGGGAAACCCACCATGCCAACCAAATCAGTAATGGTTGGAACGGCAAGCGTAGCCACAACAAGATTGGGCGTTGTTTGCCAAACAGCGGTGCATTTTGCTTGAGCATCTGAATATTGGCTGGAAAAACCGCCAAATACAAGGCAATCAAGCCCAAACCAGCCTTACTCCGCACTTTAGGCAACAACAAGCCTAAGCCGCCTAAAATCTCAAACAAGCCACTGAGATAAACTAAGCTGCGCGGGCGAGGCAACGAAGCTGGTACAATCTTGATAAATGGCTTGGGATTGGTAAAGTGTAGAACACCAACCATCATCATAAAACTTGCAAGCAACCCACGAACGAGACGTTTCATTGCATTACCCCATTGGATGGCGAATCGCCGACGAATATTGGCCAGTTAGATAATGCTCTAATTGGCGTTCAATATCGCCCAACAAAGCGCTCGCACCATAGCGAAAGAGATGTGGATGCAGCCATTGATCGCCGAGTTCTTCCTTGATCAAGGCCAGCCAATCCAATGATTGCTTAGCAGTTCGGATGCCACCAGCGGGCTTGAAGCCAACTTTATAGCCAGTTTGCTCATAGTAATCGCGGATGGCGCGAACCATCACCAACGAAACTGGCAAGGTAGCATTAACCGGCTCTTTGCCAGTCGAGGTTTTGATAAAATCAGCGCCAGCCAACATACAAACCACACTAGCTTGGGCAATATTGCGCAAGGTTCCTAGCTCACCAGTAGCCAAAATTGTTTTCATATGGGCTTCGCCGCAGGCTTCACGAAACGCCCGCACTTCATCGTACAAGCCTTGCCAATCGCCGTTGAGCACCATATGGCGTGAAATCACAATATCGATTTCGCGTGCTCCAGCGGCAACCGATGCTTCGATCTCACGCAGGCGTAATTCCAGCGGGGCTAAGCCGGCGGGAAAGGCAGTCGAGACTGCGGCAACTGGAATAGCCGTACCTTTGAGCGCTTGCACTGCGGTTGCAACAAAGGTATGGTAGACACAGACTGCGCCAACCGTCAGGTTGAGGCTACGAATCCCAAGTGCCTCAACCAAATCGCCACGAATTGGTTGGCGGGCTTTTAAACATAAACGCTGGACAGTGCCAACGGTATCATCACCAGAAAGGGTGGTTAAATCCATGCAGCTAATTGCTTTTAGAAGCCAAGCTGCCTGCCAATCCTTTTTAACCGTGCGCCGATTTGGCAGGGTGCTCACGCGGCGCTCAACTGCCGAGCGATTCACGCGAATACTATTGACCCAGCCAAGGTCGAGCGGGCTAATGGGGTTACGTTGTTCGTGCGTCATTGCCGTGACACGCTCCACTTCGGTTTGCATAGTTCATCCTTGGGGTCGAGCCACAACCGCCCAACCCATACTGGTTGTTATCAAAGCGTCATCCACAACGCGGATCATTTCGCTGATAATACCACAAGCGCTTGTGTGTAGTGCAATCGATCACGAAAGGAGTTGATTGAGATGACAACAATTCGCCACTCGGTTGAAGCAACGGTTAGTCGCATGGTGTTGCGCACGCTGCGCGAACGGGCGCAAGTCGCTGGTTTGCCGCATGCGCGCAGCGATGCACCACGCGCTTTGGCCGCCTTGCTTGATCAAACGATCTCCGAAGAATTGGCGCTTGATGCAGTACAACGCCAAGCGCGCCAAGCAATTGATGCTGGAATTGGCTGCTTGGTCGTGCCGCTTGCGCAAGCCGAAACCTGGGTTGATGCCACTGCTGGCAGTGGGCTGCGCATCGGCGTGAATGTCGATACCCGCGACCAAGCCGAGCATGCGCTGCGGCTGGGAGTCACCGAAATTGAAGTGCTTGTGCCACAGTCGATTATTGTTAGCCCTGAGCAATTTGCTGCTTGGCTAACGGCAAATGTGCCATGCTCGTATGATCCCAAGCCGTTGATTAAACTCAATGTGACTGCTTGCGATCAGCCCCAAATTTTGCTGCGAGCGTGTGCTCAAGCCACCAGCCACGATTTGGATCTAGTGACCGTGCCAGCCGCAATTGTGGCCGATGTGCGGCGCACAATCAATGCAGCCATGGGCATCAAAGTTGAGCTAGTTAATGATCTTGCGCAGGCGCGAGGACTCTTGAGCAATGGTTGTACGCGCTTGGGGACGAAGGTTGGCTGGGAATTATTGACGGCAGCTCAAATTAAACCAGATGAGCCGTCATTGTGACGGCTCATCTAGCACAAAAACGCCTTACCTTATTGAATTGTGGGTAAGAAAAGCGGATTTCCTACAACAATCACGCCTGTAACCTGATTATCGTTTGAGTTATCACTAGCGGCTACCCCACTTAAATCCAGCTCAAATGATCGTTGGTCGCCTAATGCCGCATTTGGCAGACTAACATACACCACAAAGCTGTGCTCGGTACAATTTGCGGCAGTTTGCTCAAGATTCCAGGTATATCTATCGGTTTGAATCGTTGGCGTAATTCCACTGGTATCGCTAAGATACTCCACACCATCGGTCAAGGTTAGCGTCACATCGACGGGTTGGTTGATAATTGTGCCATCATTGCCAAGCGTAACTGGAATCGCCGCAACCTGATTACCAGCAGTGGCAACAACCGGAATACTGTGCAGCCACGTATTGCCACTTTCACGATAGCGCCAAGGTTCGCGGCCAAGCTCAGCAGTGTGAGCCGCAAAGAATACGCCTTGGGTAGTGGCAAGGAACAAGCCCGGATGGGCATTGGTAGTATTTGAACCAATTGGGCCGACCATGCTTGGATTAGTGCCAGCACAGGTTAATTTCCATGGCTGAATAACACCTTGAACGGTAGTGGCACTAAAATATAATTGGTTACCAACTGCTGCCAAGTTATTTGGGTTGCTACTAGTTGAGCCAGGAAGAATATCGTGCACTAAAGTTGTGCCGGTAATTGTGCCATCGCTGCGCCAAAGTTCGCGGCCATAAGTGGCATGTTCGGCAGTAAAATAGAGATAGTTTCCAATGACTGGGCCAAAAATCACATTATCAATTCCGTTGGGATTCACATCAATTGGATAGGTTCCCGCAACTGTCCCATCAGTCCGCCATAAACGATCACCACTGTAATAGGTCATTAATCCAATCCCATTGACGCTGGTGAGTTGCATTGGGACTTCGCCCGCATCAATTCGATTGTCGAAAGGGATAGTGCCAGTTGGCGTACCATCACTGACGACAACCCCATCCCAAAATGAATTAAAAATCAGTTTGCCACCTGCGACAACTGGCCCCTGAACCTGAGCATATTTACGGGTGTCAAGCAGAGTAATTTTATAGGTTCCCTCAGCAGTCCCATCAGTCCGCCATAAATCTGAAACAGACCCATATATCCCAATATCAGTGGTCGATGTAACAAAATAGATCGCCCCATTAAATTCAACTAAACGATCAATGCTCGAAACAAGATTCAGTGAACCATGTACAGTAACTTTTTTGACTAAAACTGGGGCTAAGGCCTGATCAAGCTTCCAAATTTCAAGCTGCCCTTCGTAGGCAAAAAAGAAATACAAGCTATTTTGAACAACTTGCATGAGGCTAATTTTTACAAAACCTGAAGAATAGCTACTTGGATCGAGGCTTACCACCTTGGTGATACTATTAAGTGAGCCATCAGTTTTCCAAATCGAATAGCCATCAGCCTGGGTATAGGCGGCAATATAAACATACTCGCCATAGCCAACGAGGTATTGTGGCGTAATCGCGTTTTGCTCAGCAGTCGTGAGCATAAATGTCCCATCGGTTGATCCATCACTGCGCCACAATCCAATCCCGTTGGAGCCATCGTTTGCCACAAAGTAACTTAAGCCATTATAGGCTAGATGAATCGAGTCATTGATAAGTGCTGGCGCTGTGCCAAAAGCAATATCTTTGATGTTTACGACTGAAGTCTCTGCCCTTACTACGGGCAACCAACTAGTGCCAATCAAGAGTAAGCCAGCAAGAGCGATGATCTTAAGCCAACTGCGATGCATAGAAGTCCTCCTCACAATAAACATAAAACCAGCCTTCCACAAGTCAACTATAGCACCATACAAGCCGATTATTGTAGTGGTACTTTGGTTGGATATTCAGCAACGTGCGCATATCTCGTTTGACAGTAGCCCTTGCTGGTGCTATACTGGGCGGTCGATGCCCCTAGTGGGCATGCTTTTTTTGCTGCAATTTTTCGCAGGTAACGATCAGCCAACTGGGTGATGGTTAACCAATAGATTATGACTGTTCGCGGCATTGGGGCGGCAATGCCATAGCTAGCTAGGCTAGAACACGCTCACGGTATAGTAGACGTGAGAACCGTCCAAAACCCGGTATTTCCAAGATTTTTGGAGGAATTGAATGCCAACGATCAACCAGTTGATCCGCAAGCCACGGAAACCTGTGGTCAAAAAGACCAAGGCACCTGCGCTGCGTTTCATCTACAACTCGCTGAAGGGCAAGCTTACCCGCGGCAGCGGCGCACCCCAAAAGCGTGGTGTTTGTACGCAAGTTAAGACCATGACCCCAAAGAAACCAAACTCGGCCTTGCGTAAAGTCGCTCGGGTGCGGTTGTCGAATCAAATGGAAGTAACCGCCTATATTCCAGGCGAAGGTCACAACCTGCAAGAACACTCAGTGGTCTTGATTCGCGGTGGTCGGGTAAAAGACTTGCCAGGCGTGCGCTACCACATTGTGCGCGGTACCTTGGACTCACAAGGTGTCAACAACCGCAAGCAAGGTCGCTCGAAGTACGGCACCAAGAAGAACGCCCAAGTTGCAACGGGCAAGAAGAAAAAATAAGGTAGGGTAAAATACAATGCCACGACGACGAAAAATTACCAAGCGGCTTGTGCCTGGTGATCCAATTCACAACAGCGTCCACGTGCAAATGTTGATCAACAAGGTCATGATGCACGGCAAAAAAAGTGTCGCTGAAAACATCGTGTATCGCGCTTTAGAGGTTGCTTCACAACGCCTAACCCGCGAAGCGGTTGATGTGTTCGAACAAGTGTTGCGCAACTCGAGCCTACCATCGAAGTTCGCCCAAAGCGCGTCGGTGGTTCGACCTATCAAGTGCCAGTGGAAGTTAAGAGCGACCGCCGGATTGCCTTGGCAATTCGTTGGTTGTTGACTGCCGCCCGCGCTCGCAGCGGCAAACCAATGCACGAACGCTTGGCGCTCGAATTGGTCGATGCATTCAACAACACCGGTGCAACCGTCAAACGCCGTGAAGAAGTTCACCGTATGGCTGAAGCTAACCGTGCCTTCTCACACTACGCTCGCTTCTAAAGTTTATGGCCACCCCTCACGACCAGCGTCGTGAAACAATTGGGTAGGTGACCAGAGCGGCTAGACGCGAGTTTAGCCGCTTTTTGCCTGCATACTTATGGTACAATACAACGTCACCGCCGTGCAGGCTGTCACCAGCTAATACTAACCATGTAACGGAGTAAGGAATGCCTCGCTCGACACCACTCGACAGAGTACGCAATATTGGGATTATTGCCCACATTGACGCAGGGAAAACTACTACTACCGAACGGATTTTGTTCTATACCGGTCGTAACTATAAGATCGGTGAAGTCCACGAAGGCGCTGCCACCATGGACTGGATGGAACAAGAACGCGAACGGGGTATCACCATTACCGCTGCGGCTACCACCGCTCACTGGGAATATGCTGAGCAACGCTATCAAATCAATATTATTGATACCCCTGGCCACGTGGACTTTACCGCTGAAGTAGAGCGCTCATTGCGCGTGCTCGACGGTGGCGTAGTGGTGTTCGACGCAGTGGCCGGTGTGGAGCCACAATCAGAAACGGTGTGGCGCCAAGCTGATAAATATAGCGTGCCTCGGATTTGTTTTGTCAACAAAATGGACCGCATGGGCGCGAACTTTGATCGTACCGTTCAGATGATTGTTGATCGCCTTGGCGCTAAGCCTGTGCCGATCCAATTGCCAATCGGTGCCGAAGATCGCTTCCAAGGGATCATCGACTTGTTGGACAACAAAGCCATCTTCTATATGGACGATGTTGGTAAAATCCAAGAAGAACGCGAAATTCCTGCTGAATTGGCCGAAAAAGCTAAAGCAGCCCGTGAATATATGCTCGAAGCAATTGCCGAAACCGACGATGAGTTGATGATGCTCTATCTCGAAGGCGAAGAATTGCAAGTGCCAGAATTGCGCCGCGCGCTGCGCAATGCCACAATTGGCAACAAATTGGTGCCAGTCTTGTGTGGTTCAGCCTTGAAGAACAAAGGCGTACAACGCATGCTCGACGCTGTGGTGTTGCTCTTGCCTTCACCACTGGATATTCCAGTGACCAAGGCTGTGCGCCCAGGCGTTGATGCAGAAGCTGAAGACGTTGAGTTCATCGAGCGCCCAGCCGACGAAAATCTGCCCTTCACTGGCTTGGTTTTCAAAATTATGGCTGACCCATTCGTGGGTAAGTTGGCCTACTTCCGGGTTTACTCAGGCAAGCTCGAAACTGGCTCATATGTTTTGAACACCACCAAGAACAAGCGCGAACGGGTTGGTCGCTTGCTGCAAATGCACGCTAACCACCGCGAAGAAATCAAGGAAGTCTATGCCGGCGATATCGCTGCGGTGGTGGGTCCAAAAGATACCTTCACTGGCGATACCATCTGTGCCCCAGAAGATCCAGTGGTTTTGGAAAGCATCAAGTTCCCAGAACCAGTGATCTCGGTGGCAATCGAGCCAAAAACCAAGGCCGACCAAGACAAGATGTCGATTGCGCTCTCACGCTTGGCCGAAGAAGACCCAACCTTCCGCTTGAACACCGATGTCGAAACTGGCCAAACAATCATCCGCGGGATGGGCGAATTGCACTTGGAAGTTATCGTCGACCGCATGATGCGCGAATTCAAGGTTGAAGCCAATGTTGGTAAGCCCCAAGTGGCCTACCGCGAAAGCATCACCAAGAGCGTCGATATCGATAGCAAGTTCGTGCGCCAATCGGGCGGTAAAGGTCAATACGGTCACGTCAAGGTCAAGTTCGAGCCATCAGGCGAGGGCGAAGGCTATATCTTCGTCAATGGTATCGTTGGTGGGGTTGTGCCTCGCGAATACGTACCAGCAGTCGAAGCAGGTATCCGCGAAGCCATGGAAACTGGCGTTATCGCTGGCTACCCTGTGGTCGACGTCAAAGCAACCTTGTTCGACGGCTCATACCACGATGTTGACTCATCGGAAATGGCCTTCAAGATCGCTGCTTCAATGGCCTTGAAGGACGGCGTTCGCCGTGGCGGCCCACAAATCTTGGAACCAATCATGAAAATCGAAGTGATTGTGCCCGAAGATTACATGGGTAGCGTGATTGGCGACGTCAACAGTCGCCGTGGTCGGATCGAAGGTATGGAAGCTCGCGGTAACGCTCAAGTCGTGCGTGGCTTCGTGCCATTGGCCAACATGTTTGGTTATGTCAACGATTTGCGCTCACAAACCCAAGGCCGAGCTACCTACTCGATGGAATTCCATCACTACGAGCCAATTCCTCGCAACTTGCAAGAAGAATTGGTCGAAAAATCACGCAGCTAAAACCTGCTACAAAGCGCAAAAATGGGCCGATTGGGTATACCCAATCGGCCCATTTTCTTTAACTTTTTTGTGCGTATAATAAGCACATTGATCCAATTTCTGCTTCCAGCAATCCGGAGCCAACTGCATGATCCGAATTACCCAACGCCAAGCGACACTTGCGCTCTTAGTGCTGTTAAATGATCATGACTGCCGCAATTGATGTGGTGATCGGTCTGCGCAATGGCTGGCAAGAGCCGCTGTTGATGGGCAGCATTTTGTTGGTGCTGGTTGGAATAAGTTTTGCCTATTGGCGTGGCATCGAGTGGAGTCGCTGGTTAATGGTCGGCTTTGTGACCCTGATCTGCGCCGGCTTTGTCGATCAAAATCAACCGGTTAGTTTGCTCACGTTGATCCCACCAGTCATGGCCTTGATCATGGGTTCGTCAACCGCCGTGATTCTGAGTGCCCTTGTTGGCTATGGTGGCATCTTGGTACGCGCCAATTTTACTGGTGCCTATGCCGCAGCCGATAACCTAGTCGCCTACGCTCTGCTGATTGTCGCCATCGTGCTGATTCGGACAATTAATCAAACCAACCTCCTCACCTTAAGCGAAACGATCAATAAATCCGATGGCGAGCAACGGCGGATCAAAGCGCAATCAACATTAATGCGCAACCAAGCCGATGCCTTGCTCAAACAAAATCAAGAGCAACAACGCTTATTAACCTTGGTCGAAACCTTGGAAACTCCAGCAGTCACGATTGCCGCCAATGTTTTGCTGGCTCCCTTGGTTGGCGCACTCGATAGCAAACGCATCGAACAAATTCAAAAACGCTTGCTAGCAACAATTCATCGCCAACGCACGCGGCTCTTGATTCTCGATATGGCTGGAGTTCGCGAGCTTGCCAATGATGCCGCTGAGCAGGTGCTCTTTATGATTCAGGCCATTCGGCTGCTTGGCTGCGAGGTTACTGTCACCAGCGCTTCGGCTGAAATTGCTATGCAATTTGGCGACCTTGGGGTCGATCGCGAGTTGTTTCAAACTGCCCAAACCCCGCAAATTGCCCTTGAACAGAGCATATATAGCCTCAGCAAGCCTGCATTTGACAAGTAACTAAGTGTGTGCTATTATACATAGGTCAACGCGGGGTGGAGCAGTGGTAGCTCGTCGGGCTCATAACCCGAAGGTCAGAGGTTCGAATCCTCTCCCCGCAACCACAACTAAAGATTTGAGCGGCTTGCTAAACAAGCCGCTCATTCTGTGCCGATGTAGCTCAGGGGTTAGAGCGAACGACTCATAATCGTTAGGTCACTGGTTCAATTCCAGTCATCGGCACCATTTTTTTATTTTAGGCCCCAATTCTCCTCAATTTACTCCTAACCATCTCAGCTATCTCTCAGGTTCTCACAAGTACACTCTCACATCGCTGGTAGCCAAAATCAGCTTTCTTTCGACTACACTCTTTCGTATAGTAGTGTCGATGTAGAAAGGAACCGCGATGAAATGGTTATGGCGATTAGGCTTGATTATAAGCCTTGGCATATTCAGTAATCCCGTATCCGCCCAACCGAGCCAAGCAACAATCAGCCGCGATATTGTGAGCGATCATACGATTACCCAGCTCAAACTTGATGGCAATTGGCTGGCGTGGCGCACCTATCGCACCGATTTCGTCAACTATACCAGTGAATTAATGGTCACCAATCTCTCCACCGGCACAAGCTTGAGCCTCGGTAGTGTTCAAAATCAAACCTACGATTTCTTTATCAGCAATGGTCGGGTCATCTGGCGCGATCAGCAACACGTGTATAGCTACGATCTTGCGACTCAAACCAATACAACCCTGCAAACGCCACAAAATCCTGATACCATGCGCTGGATTGTTAAGGGTGATTGGTTGATTTGGCTCAGCGTTGAAGGCTCTCCACCAGAGATTACCAACAAACTTTGGAAATGGCATGTGGCTGGCAATCAAGCGCCGATCTTGCTTGGTAGCGAGGTAGCCACGATTTACGGCACCGATTCGCTCCAAACCGATGGCGAAATCGTTAGTTGGGCTTATGCGACCAGTAGTTCGGGCAGATATGGTGTCTGCTCCGAGATTCATTATCTCGCATTCGATGGCTCCCAAGCACCGCAGAAACTCGCCCAACCCACCTGCAATTTGGGTATTCGCCAAAATCTACTGCTTGATAAAACTTTTTATTATTGCCAAAATAAGCATTTATATGCTCGTAGCCTTGATAATACTGAAACTTTGATTCATGAAAATAATTGTCGTTTTGAAAGCATGCCAGCTCCATCAGCAAGCCAAAACTTCTTAGTGGCCTTCAATTATACCGATACCACCAACCCAGAAATTGATTTGGTCGGCGTTGATATTCGCCAAAAAAGCATGTTTACGATTGATCATTTTGCCCATAGCGATACCAATCGTCCATCGATTCATATAAGTAATTCGGTTGTAGCCTGGAGCGATCATCGCGGCGCCAAACCTGTGATTCATGTGCGACCGATTGCTGAGGTCGTGCCAACCGCCCCACGGCAATCCACCGATCCATTGCTGGCGAATCGCACCTATTATCCAGAAAGTCAGCACTCGCTTGGTGGTTTGTTCGAGCAATATTGGCAAAAAAATGGTGGTTTGGCAGTCTTTGGCTATCCCCAAAGCGAAGAATTTAGCCAAGTCAATGCTGATACCGCTAAAACATACACCGTGCAATTTCTCGAACGCCAGCGCTACGAACATCACCCAGAGTTAGCCGGCACGCCATATGAGGTATCGTTGGGGCGATTAGGAGCTGAACGCTTGGCCACACTCAAGCGCAATTGGCAAAACGAAGGCGATACATCAACTGGCGCTGAGCAATTGCCTGGTAATTGTCAAGCCTTCGCCACCACTGATCGCAAAGTTTGCGGCGCGTTTCTGAGCTATTGGCAAAGCCATGGGTCGGATTTAGGCGAGCCTGGCACAAGCTACGCCGAATCATTAGCCTTATTTGGCTTGCCGCTGACCGCACCACATCTAGAAACCAATCCTGATGGCGATCAAGTGTTGACGCAATGGTTTGAGCGCGCCCGCTTTGAGTGGCATCCCAATAATCCCGCAGCGTTTCAAGTGCAACTTGGGCGCTTGGCCGCCGAGCAAATCCCTAGCCTAGGTTGGTAATAATCGTTGATAAAGCGTCGCCCTTGGATAATTCAAGGGCAACGCTTTTTTTATTAGTTTGGGACAACTCCAGCACAATTGGGATCGCCACAGCCGCATTGGCTGACAACTGGTTGTTTGCGCCGCAAGAACAACAGCGGAATCGCACAGGGAATCAGACATGCCACAATCATCACGATTGGCGTTGCTCCTGCCAACCATACGCCCAACGTGCTCCGCTCGAAAAAGATAATGCTCCCAATCAATGCAGCGATGATCAACAAGCCAACCTTGCTGCGTAGCCAACCAAAACAATCGTGTAAAAGTTTCATCAAAAACTCCTTTATAGCTTGATAGTTGTACGCTATCATGTAAAGTGCACTTTAAGTCAAGCAGGAGTTTTCGCTAATGCAAGGATTATCAATTGGTGAGGTGGCAGCGCAAACGGGTTTACAGCCATCAGCAATTCGCTATTATGAGCAGATGGGTTTGATTCCCAAACCGCAACGCTTCAATACGCGCCGCCGGTATGAGCCAGCAGTCTTGCAATGGATTGGCGTGATTAATTTGGCCCGCAAAGCTGGCTTCTCAATCGCCGAAGTTCAAACATTAATTCATGGCTTTTCGGAAGATACGCCACCATCAGCGCGTTGGCAGAGCATGGCTAGCAGCAAACTCGCTCAAGTAGCTCAGCAAATGCAGGCACTACAACAGATGCAAGCGTTGCTTAATCATGGCTTGGAATGCCAATGCTTGCGGCTCGAAGATTGTCGGGTTAGCAATGAGCAGGGTTGTAGCGAGGGGTGCAATGGAGCAAATCAAGCTTGATCTGCTCCATTTGGTCGTTATTGAGCCAGTGGTTTGAGTTTGGTACTAGGCTGAAGTGGGCGAGTGAAGAAGCGTAATAAGCCGCCAAACGCCAAGCCAACAATCAGCCAATACAAGCTGAGACCCGCCAACGACCAAGCCCGAAACTCGTTGACCAACTCCATTGGCAAGCGAATTGGATCAGTCGATGCAGGGAAGACAAATTGGATAATGGCACCGCTGAGCACCAGCAACACGCTACTGCATGCCCATTCTGACCAACGCCAGCGGGCTGCTAACCAACGCCCAAGCGTCAAAGCAACCCCAACGCCAACGGCTGAGGCCAGTTGAATGCCAAGGTAGAGTTGCTGGCGCAGATTGACTGTAGCTGGTTCGCCAACGCCTGGTGGATTGGCTGGATACTTCAAGAATGGCATCAAGGCACAGGCCCAAAATACCAACAAACCAAAAATCAAGGCTGTGCGGCGCAAACCAAGCTGGCCAAAAAAGCCTTGGCCAAGGTGAAATACCACCGACAATAACAAAGCCCAACTGAGGCCATACAATCCATAGCCAACAAATAAGCCAATTTTTTGGCCGTTGCGGCTAACAATTGGCTCGTCGCTACCAACATGCGGAGCTTCGTTGAGTGTATGATTCACCGCTTCATAGCCAATTGCTTGCTCAATTAACGGCTCGGTGAAGAATAGATGAAAGGTTGCGACAACCGTACCTGCCAGCAAAACTGCCAGCAACAGCGACTTGAGCACAACCCCAAAGGAAATTCGTGGCATCAGCATCTCGCTTAGTGGCAGGGCATGCCGTTAACATGGCGGCTATCATGAACCGATTCGTGAATTAGATTTTGGCTGTAGGCAACTTGGCCTTGAATCAAACTGAGCAGTTGGCCTTGATCCAACGCCATCAAGAAAAACAATACTAAACCCAAGGTTAACGAAACCAAATAGGCTCGCCATTGAGGTTTGGCAACCTGTGAAACGTCAGTTAACATGAATCCTCCTACACAAACACCAAGCAGCACGCGGCCAACGCCGGTGCATCAATCCCAGTTTAGCGCCAATTAATCGGGCTGAATGGCGCAAGTATAGAAGTCTGTCCAACTCATGTCAAATGTTTGTAACGCAATAATCGCGCAGAATTGGCCATAATGCCTAAATCGGGCAATGATTGCGCTGCTGCCGCCAAGACTGGGGGCAAGATCCCAAGCGCTGCCAAACTAAGGCCAATCAGATTATAGGCCACGGTAAAGCCAAGATTAGCTTTGACGATGCGCATGGTACGCAAAGCTAAGGCCAGCACTTGCGGAACCAAACCCCAATCATCGCGCAGCAAAACCACATGAGCAGCATCGAGCGCAACCGCCGTGCCTGCAAAGCCCATGGCAATGCCCACATGCGCTTGAGCCAAGGCTGGTGCGTCGTTGACTCCATCGCCAATCATCACCACATGCTGGCCTTGGGCCTGATAACGCCGCACAATTGCTAATTTATCGGCAGGCAATAATTCGGCTTGATACTCAATGCCTAATTGTATGGCAATAGTCGCCGCAACCGCCTGATTATCACCAGTCAACATTTCAAGTTTGTTAATCCCCAATTGGCGTAATTGGGCAATCGCTGGCGCAACATCAGCCCGCAAGCGATCGGCACAGGCAATCAAACCGAGTACCGTTTGGCCACGCATGACCCAAATAACCGTTTGGCCTTGTTGTTCTAAAGTTTGGGCTTGGTGTTGCAAGGGGTGCTTACCAATCAGCCGTTGATGCCCAACAACCACCGTTTGGCCATCAATCAACGCTTGAACTCCCGATCCGGCCATAGCCTTGAATTCGCTGATTGGGAGCAGCCTACGCTTTTGCGCCTTGGCGGCTTGGACAATTGCTTGGGCCAATGGATGCTCCGAATCTTGCTCAGCCGCCGCCCAACCTAGCACTTCATCCTCAGTTGCAGCTCCGTAAGCCACAATTTGGCTCACCGTCGGTTGGCCATGGGTCAAGGTGCCAGTTTTATCAATCAGCACAACGCTCGTTTTGGCCAGCGCTTCAAGATATTTACCACCTTTGATTAACATGCCATGTTTGGCCGCTGCGCCGATTGTCGCGAGCATGGCAACAGGCGTGGCCAAGGCAAATGAGCATGAACATGCAACCAACAATACCGCCGCCGTTGCCAAAGGATCGCGCTGAATCAAGAAGGTTAAGCCAGCAATCAGCGCCACAACAGGCAGATAATAGGCTGAAAAGGCATCGCCAATCCGTTGAATTTCGGCTTTTTGGGCTTCAGCTTCTTCGACCAATTTAATCACCTGACCAAACGTGGTATCGTGCCCAATCGCCGTCACCTGAATGCGTAAACTGCCGGCGGTTGCCAAGGTTGCGGCAAAAACGTGGCTGCCTACGCTTGCCTCAATCGGCATTGATTCGCCAGTAATTGTGGCTTGATTCAGGCTGGCACTGCCACGTAGCACAATTCCATCAACCGGAATCAAATCTCCAGGCCGCACGACGACGAGATCACCAACTTGCACGGCATCGATCGGGAGCTGAAATTCAGCGCCATCACGCTCAACTCGCGCCAAGGTTGGGGCTAAGGCTGTTAGTTCTTTAACCGCACGGCGGGCTTGAGTCGAGGTAAATTGCTCAACATACTCGCCAATCCGCATAAAGAGTACGACGAGCAGCGCGGTTGGCCATTGACCAATCGCCAGCGCGGCAAGCACCCCAATGCTCATCAAACTATGCGAAAGCACAGTTTTACGCCATGCCGCTTGTAGCACTCGCCAAAAAATCCGATAACCAGCGGCGAGCACCAAGCCAAAGCCAATTGGCCAAGGAACCCAATCGATCAGCAGATCAAGCCAACCAAACTGCTCACCAAGCAAGCTTAGCAGCAATACTACTAACACAATGCCACCAAAGAGCACCAATAGTGGTGCACCAGCAGGCTGAACCTGATTTGTAGACGTGGTTTGGGGCACACGATAGCCCGCTTGTTCAATTGTTTTTACCAAGGCTTTTGGCTCAAGCACATGATCATCAAAGGTAATCAAGGCTTTTTCAGCCGAAAACAATACCTGCGCCTGGACTACCCCAGTTAATTCACCCAAGCGAGCTTGAATTTGTTGGGCACAACTCGAACAATCCATACCTTGAATTGGCAGGGTTATGGTTTGCTGGCTCATTCGGCTGCTCCAGGATAGCGGGTGCAGGCATACACACCGTAGGCAACATCGGCCAGCAAACTTGCAGCAAGCGTAATCAACTCACCAACCCGGGGATCGCTTAATCGATAGCAGACAAAGCGGCCTTGCTGTTAGCGCAGTACCAAGCCACAATCGTGCAAACAGCTAAGATGATTGGAAACATTCGATTGGCTCAATTGGGTCGCGGCAACGATTGCCGAAACCGTCAATGGCTGATGGCAAATTGCCTCTAGCACCCGCAAACGGGAAGCATCAGCCAAGCCGCGAAAAAGCTTGGCCTTCAAGTCTACCAAGTCGGTTTGAATAATTGGATTCATCATAACCTCAATATATCATTACATACTGATACGATGATATATTGAGCTGGGGAAGGTTGTCAAGCACAGCTTGGCAGATCGATTAATCAAAAAAAGCGCTGCTCGATTGATGATCAAGCAGCGCTGCCAAGGCTTACTTTGCGTCGTCGATGGCGCTTTGCAGAGCGCTTTGGCTAAGGCTCGAAACGTCTTTGCCATTGACGAAGAAACTGGGTGTGCCACGAACATTGAGTGCTTGTGCATCAGCATTATCACGCTCGATTTTTTGCATAATTGCTGGATCGCTGAGATCCTTGGCAAATTTATCGCCATCGAGGCCCAGCTCTTGCGCATATTGCACCATCAAAGCGGTTTGCGGTGTTTGTTTTTCGCCCCATTCACCTTGTTTGTTGAATAAAAGCTCTTGCATCTCCCAATATTTGCCTTGGTTGCCAGCGGCTTCAGTAGCGGCCATCGCCAAGACCGAATTGTTGTGCAAGGGGAAATAGCGTACTACTAAGCGCACGTTATCGCCATTTTGCGCCAATAAATCCTTGACAACCGGGAAGAAGGCGCGACATGATTCACATTCGGGGTCAAGAAATTCAACGATCGTCACGGGTGCGTCGGTCTTGCCCAAAACTGGGCTATCGGCATAAACCAAGCGCGAAACATCAACCGTTGGGGCTGGCTCAGTTCCAGCGCGGGTCAGCAGCACCACGGCCACAATCAGCAGCACTGGCACACTCAACCAAAGTAACATTTTGACTTCACGCGGCAACCCACCTTGGGGCTTGCGGGTACGGCTTTGGCGTTTTTTGGTGGTAGCAACAGATTTATTCATGATCAAACTCCTTAGCTGGTTTAGCAAATAACAAAGCAACGATGATAACGCTGAAGGCGACCCATGCGAGTAGCGGAATCGTAATAAAGCCATACCAGTTGATCCAACGGGCAAGGCACGAAACCCCGGCGCTGCACGGCGCAAGCTCAGCCGAAATCACGCCATAGGTCAGTAAGCAGTGATAGCTCGCAACGAGCCAGCCGCCAATGCTCAACGGCAGCGCATACCAGCGCATCGCCGGATCACGCCGAATAATCCCCACAGTGAGAATTGCCACCAGTGGATACATCAGAATCCGTTGATACCAACACAAATTACAGGGCGGGAAACCGCGAACTTCGCTAAAGTAGAGGCTGCCAAGCGTTGCGACAACCGCTTGAAGCCACGCTAAATAACCAAGATTTTGGCGGACACGCTGTCCAAATGAAATAATTTGGCGGTCATCAGGGCTATCGAGCGCCGATGATTCAATCGTTGAGGGTTGCATAACATCCTTCTTTGGGTACTGTTTGTCGATCACGACCAGATCAGCCACGATCATAAATAATGATCAGGCAGATTGGCAATTAACAAGTGGAATGAAGGATTAAATGCTTTTAGGAGGGGGAACTATTAAGCCATAACTTGGCGAGCGGTAGTGCAACTGATCAGGCATCCAATGCAGTTGATCAGCCACGAGGATTAATTCAAACTGGTCGGCAGCCACGACAAATGGAGCAACATGGCTGACACAGGCATCACTTGGTGATTTTGCCGGAGTTGAGATTGGCTGTTCGGCATGATGCTCATCGGTAAACCCTTGGCTTACTTGGGTTGCGCAAGGATACTGATAGCTCATGAGGATTCGTGGTTGGCATGGCGCAAGCACTAACGGAATCAGCAGCAACACAATCGTGCTGAGCCACGTCATAGTGCGTAAAATGTGGAATTCACGAGCCATACAAGCAACCTAATATCCTTAATTCGTTAACTATACTATACCAAAATCAGCCCAAAAGACCAAATTTGGCGTTTGCCAATCAGTTTGCTATAGTACAGATTGTGGTTAAATGGGCGGAAACAAACATGGCATTCGAACAATCATTTTTGAGCTATTGTTGGCTAAGCAGCCTAATTGTGCTGATTCTTTTGCCAATTGGCCAAGCCAATCAACCCCAGCACGCGCTGCGCTGGTGGTTTTACCCATGTATGCCACAATTGAACGATGCGCCGCAATCAAGCCCCGAAGCGCCACTCTCGCTGCCATTTAACCCAAACCTTGAGCATGGCTATGCCCAATTGAGCTGGCTTGTGCCAAATGCCTTCCTTGCGCTAAGTCCGCTCAAGCAACGTTGGCGTTATTGGGCAATGCCGCTGTTGAACTACGCCATGTGGTTTCAGCCGCAATACGTGCCACCCCCAAAAACTCTTTAACTATTTCAATCGTCCAATGCTTGGTTAATGCCCACTGCTGTGGGGTATTTTGTATTTTTTGAGGTTTTGTAATGCTGTTACGATATGGACAATTGATCCTGCTTAGTTTAATGATGGTTAGCTTACTGGGTTGTAGCCGCACACCCAGCGATGATCCACGCTTGACGATCAGCCTTGAGCAAACACCGAGCGCAATGGGTGGGCAAACAATCGTTTTGACGATTAACGATGGCACAACGCCGCTCGACAACGCCAATGTACAGCTTGAAGCAACCATGACCCACGCTGGCATGCCTTCGCAAATTGTGCCAATGCAGGCACTCGGCGCTGGCAAATATCAGGCGAGCATTGATTTTTCGATGCTTGGCGAATGGGTGTTGATTGTGAATGTGACTGAAGCGAATGGCGCGACGATGCAACGAACCTTGCCAGCCTTCACGATTCAATAAGCCAAGGGAGTTGAATTATGCAACAGCT
This sequence comes from uncultured Chloroflexia bacterium, assembly GCA_963767035.1. Classification (GTDB taxonomy): domain Bacteria; phylum Chloroflexota; class Chloroflexia; order Chloroflexales; family Herpetosiphonaceae; genus Herpetosiphon. The sequence continues at coordinate 2,419,534 of CAVYBW010000001.1, forward strand.
GCAAGCAATCGATTTGCTGAAACTGCCGGGCTTGCGTTGGCTTGGGCGTTGGCGTTATGCCCGTTTTGCGCTGCAAATGCCACTCTTTGCCTTGGCAATGCTGATGGTGTGGGATGGATTGACGGGCGCGCAATTAGCTCCTAAAAATCGTGCAACCGTGATTGTGTGGGTGCATTATCGCGGCTTTTTGATGTTGGCCTTGTTGGTGGTTGGCAACCTGTTTTGCATGGCCTGCCCCTTTATGTTGCCGCGCAATCTGGCGCGCCGCATCATCAAGCCGCGATTCAAATGGCCAACATGGCTGCGCAACAAATGGCTCGCAGCGGCCTTGTTGGTGCTGTTTTTCTTTGCCTACGAGCGCTTTGATTTGTGGGCCTCGCCGTGGTGGACGGCAATGCTGATTGTCAGCTATTTCGCGGCAGCCTTGTTGATCGATAGCAGCTTTCAGGGTGCGCCATTTTGTAAATATGTCTGTCCGTTGGGCCAATTCAATATGTTGAGTTCAACCCTTTCGCCAATCGAGGTAGCAGTGCGCCAGCCCCAACGCTGTCAAACCTGCCAAACCAAAGATTGTATCGTGGGGCGTGATGATCAACCTGGCTGTGAGTTGTGGCTGTTTCAACCCAAAAAGGTCGGCAATCTCGATTGCACGCTGTGTTTGGATTGTATTCATGCCTGTCCTCACGATAACATTGGCTTGTTGGCGCGCGTGCCAGGCCAAGAATTGATTAGCCTACAACCACGCTCAGGCATTGGTAAAATCGAAGAGCGTAGCGATTTCAGTTTGCTAATCTTGGTGTTTACTTGGGGCGCGTTGCTCAACGCCTTTGGCATGATCAGCCCAGTGTATAGCTTTTACAATTGGCTGACCAGTCAATTTGCGATTACCAGCGAAACCTTTTTGCTGAGCGTGGTTTTTATTTTGGCCTTGGTAATCGAGCCAGTTGTCTTGTTGGGCGGGGCAGCATGGCTTTTTCGCCGAATTACTGGCCATAAAGAACGCTTGATCGCAATCATCAATCGTTTTATGAAGGGCTTTTTGCCAATTGGCGTTGCTATGTGGACAGCGCACTATGCTTTTCACTTTATCATTGGCTTTTGGACAATTTTGCCTGTGCTGCGCTCGTTATTGGCCGAAGCAGGCATCACGTTTAGCTGGATGCCGGTAACCGGATTAAGCCCACTTGTACCGCAAGCAATGATTTATCCCTTTCAAATGGGCATGATTTTGCTCGGCAGTGTGCTTTCAGCAGTGATCACTTGGCAAACGACCACCACAATTAGCAAACACCGCCAACGCTGGGCTTGGCTGCCATGGGCGCTGGTCATCGTGGCGATGGCTGGCAGCGCGATGTGGCTTTTGAGCCAGCCCATGGATATGCGTGGCATTCTAGAAGGATAATTGCATGCAAACACTGCAACGCTGGATCATTCGCTTACGTGGAATGTTTATAGCCAGCCTAATACTTGTGAGCCTTGTGCCAGTGCAGCCAGCAACGGCACACTTTGGCGAACCCTATACCGTGCTGTATGATCAAAAAGTTGGCGATTTTACGCTCTCGATGAAGGCCGACCCCGACGTTGGCACTGGCACGTTTTTCAGCGATCTGGAGCTGCCGAGCAGTATGGCCGATGGCGAAGTTACGATCGCAATTCAAGCCGTGGCTGATGCGAATACTACCAAACCCAGCACCTCAAGTGCGAGTAGTCAAAGCAGCAACCACAAAGCCAGCATCGAACAACCAATTGAGTTTGACCAAGAGGGGTATTGGACGCTTGATGTCACGGTTACTGCTGGAGATCGCACTGGTCAACATCAATTTAAAGTGCTGGTTACACCACCATTCCCGCCATGGATCACGACGCTGATCTGTTTAGCGCCATTTTTGGTGGTAGCAGCAATTTGGACCCTGACCATGCGCCGCAATGCCCTGCTCAAGCAACAAGCAGAGAATAACGAGCATTAGGGGTCAGGGGTCAGGAGCTAGGGTTCAGAAAATATATGTTAACCACGAAGGACACGAAGCGCACGGAAGATGCGATTTAACGCTTTTACGTTGTGTCCTGTGTCCTTCGTGGTTCATCATTGTACCTTTGGCCTTCTGATTTTCATCCCTGCATCCTTTGACTTTCGCTTTCTGCCTTTTGATTTTTGCCTTTTGCCTTCTGACCTCATCCTTCACACTTATTAATACTCTGCTAGTTTTTTTCTGGCCTAAATTGTGCGATGATAGAGATGTGCAATCTGGCACAGCGGAATCGGGCATGCAGCATATGCACTGGAGAATCTGGCTTGATTCGACCTGTTCGATTAGTCGATAGTTTAGAGTTACGACGAGCGCCGTACACCTATATGTTGTTGGGCAGCGAGCAGGTGCTGGCGGGCAGTCATCGCCCTTTGAGCTTTGCGCTTCGCTGTTTGATGCCGCTGGCCCAAGATCGCCATACATTGGTGTATCACGAACGTGGGCTACGTGGCTATGTCCAAGGTTGGTATCGGTTAAATAGTGCTGATGCAGATTTGGTGTATCTGGCATCGCAACCCTTTCGGCGCGGCATGCGCCAGCCAACCGATCCTGATGTTTGGTATCGTTTGCTCGAAGCGTTTGTGGTGCGTATGGGTTCGCGCAATATTGAGCGCGTCTTTGCGCCCTTGGCTTCGAATTCACCTTATTTAGAAGTTTTTCGCCAACTTGGCTTTCAGAGCTATGCTACGCGGCAGGTTTGGCGGACATTAACCCCCGATGTTGCCGAAGGTAGCTCAATCATTGTTTTACGCCCACAACAGCGTCGCGACCCGCATGCAATCCAACGATTGTATGAGGCAATCACCCCTGCGACTGTAGTACGATATGAAGGACGAAGTTCGCGATCATGGCAACTGCCGGTCGTGGCACGTCATGGAGTTCGTCAGCGCTCATGGGTGCTTGGGCGCGATGGTCGAGATGATATTTTACGGGCAGCGTTGCATGTGTGGCTTGGCCCCCATGCCGCAGTAATGAGCCTTCTGATCGATCCTGCTGAGCAACGCTTAGCCTCGTCAGTTATTCGATTTGGAATGAGTCAATTGGCCACTGCCCATCAAGGTGTTGTGTATCTCCTGCTGCCAGAATATCATGGCGAGTTGCATCACAACTTAGAGGAGATCGGCTTTGAACATATTGGTGATCAACGCCTAACGGTCAAGGAACTCACAGTGCCTTTACGCAACCCGTTGTTGCGGCCTGTGATGGAAGGAACGAGAGAAAGCGTCGTCAAGCCGTCGCTGTCATCATCGGTTCAATCCGAACCGTCTATCTAACACACTCTGGCGTGTGTTTGAGAAGGATGCAACTATCAAATGTTAGATCGTCGCGAAATTACTCATAATATCGATCTGTTGCTGTCAACCTTGCCGCCACGTTTGGCCGAGCCGTTGGCAACCCATGCACAGAAAGATCAAGTTATAGAAATTGTCATGGATTTGGGGCGATTGCCTGAAGCCCGTTTTCGCCACGACCAATCAAGTTTCCTCAGCGAAACTGAAGTCGGTCGCGAAGACCTCGATTATGTGACCGAGCGAATTGGCCAATTTGGTGAGGATAATCGCGCTGGGATTCAGCGCACCCTGCACCGTATTTCAGCCATCCGCAATCGCTCTGGCGTGGTGATTGGCCTGACCTGTCGGGTTGGCCGCGCCGTGTATGGCACGATCGAAATCGTGCGCGATTTGGTCGAAGCTGGCAAATCAATCTTAATTCTTGGCAAGCCGGGAACTGGTAAAACCACCATGCTGCGGGAAGTCGCGCGGGTTTTGGCCGACGATTTTCTCAAACGGGTGGTGATCGTTGATACATCGAATGAAATTGCTGGCGATGGCGATATTCCCCACCCTGGGATTGGCCGCGCCCGCCGCATGCAAGTGGCTCGGCCCGCCGAGCAACACAATGTGATGATCGAAGCGGTCGAAAATCATATGCCGCAAGTGATTGTGATCGATGAAATTGGGACGGAATTGGAAGCCCAAGCCGCTCGCACCATCGCCGAACGTGGGGTGCAATTGGTCGGCACGGCTCACGGTAACACGCTTGAAAACCTGATGCTCAACCCAACCCTGTCCGATCTAATTGGCGGGATTCAGGCAGTAACTTTGGGCGATGAAGAAGCCCGGCGGCGTGGCACTCAAAAAACTGTGCTCGAACGCAAAGCACCGCCAACCTTTGATGTGTTGGTCGAAATTCAAAGCTGGGACGATGTAACGGTCTACCAAGAAGTCGCATCAGCTGTCGATTCGATTTTGCAGGGCAATGAACCAAGCGCTGAACAACGCACCAAAGACGAGCAAGGCCATGTTGAGGTTCACGATGGTCGTCCAGAACGCGCTGATAGCGAAGCTAGCACAATGCTCACGCGGCGTGGCGGCTATCGCACCCGCGACCGTGACCGTGAGCGTGGTGACCATGGCGAACGCGATTGGCGGCGCAAAAGCGAACGGCGCGAAGCCCAACGCGAAGAGCGTGAACGCTATGCGATGAGCATGACTGGCAGCCCTAGCGCCAGCCCAAAAGACGAAGAACCAAGCGTGTTGGTTAAAGAAACCTGGCAAAAATGCTCCCGCGAGGATCTTTGCCTTTGGCGTGAGCCGTAATCGCTTGGAAAAAGCCTTGGATCGCTTGGGGATTACCGCGAGTTTGGTGCGCGAGATGGACCAAGCCACGATGGTGATTACTCTGAAAAATTACTATCGCCAGCACCCAACTCGCCTGCGTGATGCCGAAGAACGTGGCATTCCAGTGTATGTGCTGCGCTCGAACACCCAAACCCAAATGGAAGAATGCCTCGGCTCGGCCTTCGAAATCAGCATCACGCCCAGTGACCCGTTGAGCGAGGCCATGGAAGAGGTCGAAGAAGCAATTAGCCAAGTCATGGATGGATCAACCGAAAGTATCGAACTGAGTCCACAAAGCTCGTATGTACGAAGGTTGCAACATCAGATTGTTGAGCGGTACAATCTACAATCAGAAAGTACTGGCAAAGAACCACGTCGTCGGATTCGGATCTTTCGCTAAATCGACAATGTGGCCTCAACGCTGTTGGACTGTAGGGGAACCATGAGCTTGTTCATTACCTTTGAAGGCCCGGAAGGTAGCGGGAAAAGCACCCAAGCCCGCTACCTGAAGGATTATCTACAACAGGCTGGCTATCCAGTCATATTAACTCGTGAGCCAGGCGGAACGCCGATTAGTGATGCTGTGCGGCGGCTTGTGCTCGATGGTCAATGGACGGCGATGGAGCCGACAACCGAGACGCTGTTGTTTGCTGCCGCTCGTGCTCAGTTAGTTGGCGAGGTCATCTTGCCCTATCTCAAGCTCGGCGGCATTGTTTTGTGCGATCGCTATGCCGATTCGACTTTTGCCCACCAAGGCTATGGTTTAGGCCGTAATTTAACCGAGCTGCGCGAAATCACCCGTTTTGCGACTGGTGGATTACAACCTGATTTGACATTTTTCCTTGATGTGCCGGTTGAGCAAGGTTTGCAGCGCAAGCGCAAGCAGCGCGATGATTTTCGTGAATCAAGCCAGTTGGCGTTGCCGTTGCCGCATTTGCCTCAGCCAAGCCCCAGTCAAAACGAACATTGGAATCGGCTCGATGCCCGTGAGCTTGCCTACCACGAACGGGTGCGCAGCGGATACCTTGAGATGATCGCCGCCGATCCACATCGCTGGCGGGTGTTTGATGCCGGCATTGAACGCGAAACCCTCACCGAGCAACTCCTTTCAGCCATTCAACCGTATCTCAGCACAATTCAAACGCTGAGCTAAAGCCTGCCGTATAAGCTGCATCTCAGTCGAGTATCAGGCTGAGATGCGCTTGGGCTGTGGCCTGATATGGTACAATACCCCAATCGTGGCAACGTGCCAGTATTCAAAACCCATGCAGTCGCCTCAAAAAACTGGGGTATTCTTCAGGAAAGCATAGGATCATGACAGAAATTATTGCAGAACTTAAAAGCATCTTGCCGATTGTCGGCATGATTGTTGGGGGCTATTTGGTGCTCTTATGGATCGCCTCGCTGGTATGGACGTACCGCGATATTAGTAGCCGCTCCAACGATATTTTGGTGCAAGTGCTTTCAACCTCAATGGCCTTCTTTTTGCCATTTGCAGGGTTGTTGTTATATATGTTGGTGCGCCCGCGCGAAACTCTCACCCAAAAATACGAGCGCGAATTGGAAGAAACCTTTATGCGCCGCGATATTGAGGATGAGCATGTTTGCCCCAATTGCCAACGCAGTATTCAGGCCGATTTTGTGTTGTGCCCCCACTGCCAGACCCATTTGCGCCGCAACTGTGGCAACTGCGAACGGGTGATCGATTTGACATGGCAGGTTTGCCCATACTGTGCGGCTCCAGCTAACACCCGTATTAGCAGCCAACCATTACGTCAACCAGAATATGAACAACAATACGCCCGCTAACCCGCAAATTTGCCCAATTTGTGGCAACCCTGTTCAGCCAATGCCCCGCTATCCGCGCTATGTTTGCGCCGATTGCCGGGCATTGACGGTTGATCAGCATGGCCGCCACGTAGCGTTTTTCAACACTGGCTTGCTGGGTACAGGCTGCGCTGGCAGCTATCGCGATGATCAATCAGCCTATCAATCCAACCAGTGTTGGATCAACGGGCAGCGGTGTAGCGCCGAGGAAGCGCGTTTTGGTGGGATTGTGATTGAGGTCGTCGACGATGAATGAGCAGCAACATTGGCAAGGTTTTATCACCGCTTTCAATGAAGAACGCTTTGTCGATGGGGTACTACAATTGGAAGAATTGTGGTTTCCCACCCGCAACGATCTCTATCGTGGCCTGATTCGGCTGTCGGTAGCGCTCAACCAACTGCGTTTGGGGATTGTTGATAGCCCGCGCCAGCTACTTGCCAGCGCCCATGAAATGCTGGCTCCATTTGAAACCAACCAACACAACCTCGATATTCAGCGCATTCGCGAGTATATTCAAGTTTGTGCCAGTTTAATTCCCGCCGATCTGCACACTGGCCAAGGTCGCATCGATTGGGAGCAAGTTCCCCGCATTCAGCTCTAAGAATTTCCAAGTTTGGCGCACCGATACTTAATCATTCAATTGACTGGTGTCTTGGTATTTCTCCAGCATATATCCTGACGCATAATAGGATTATAGTGGGAAGGAGTTGCCACATGACTCAGATTATCGATAAACTGGCTTGGATTCAGATTGTTGAGAAGCGAATTCTTAGTACCCGTTCCAAGGGTAAAACGATTTATTATCTTCCTGGCGGCAAGCGTGAAGTTGGCGAAACCGATCGCGCATGCTTAGTACGTGAGATCAAAGAAGAACTTGATGTTGAGCTGATTCCAGAAACACTCCACTATCTCGGTCAATTTGAAGCGCAAGCCCATGGCCAGCATGAAGGGATCATGGTAAAAATGACTTGTTATACTGGTGATTATCGAGGAACATTAAGCGCATCAGCCGAAATAGAGGAGCTAATTTGGTTAACCCATGACGATAAAGCCAAGATTTCTCCCGTAGACCAAATTATTTTTGATTGGCTCAAACAACAAGCTTTGCTTGCCTAATCTACATTGGCTCATATTAATTGACATAGAACATGTGTTCGTGTATACTCAAAACACGAATTCTCCAAGTTGCTGCTTGTAATCCACGGTGCGCACCCATGCTTGTGGGCTTGAATCAAGCCCCAATCTAGGCTTTTACCAGCCGCGATGCTTGGAGCATTGCAACGATTGAGTACAACACGAAGGGTAACCGAGATGCAGATTGAGCCAATTCACTTAACCCACAAACGCCATAATTATTTGCCGATGGCCTTTTTATGGCGTGGAATCAGCCATCAGGTCGCGAAGATTGAGCGAGTTTGGAGCAAAGAGGCACGTTGGGCGCGACCACCACGCCACTATTTTCGGGTGCGCTGCACCAACAATCAGGTTTACAACATTTTTCAGGATGTGCGCTTAAATGCGTGGTGCGTTGAACGCTAGAGGAGGCCGATCGTGTATTTAGCTTGGTTTGATGACCATCCGCGGAAAGAACTCCGTTTCAAAATTGCCGAAGCAATCTTCGCCTATGAAGATCGGTTTGGTGAACGACCAAATGTCGTGCTCGTCAACGCGACTCAGATCTTCAACGAAGATGTTGAGGGCGTGCGCGTGGTTTCACGCTCCTATGTTCGCAAAGATAATTTTTGGGTTGGCATCGAAGGTATCGTTGCTAGCTCGTAGTTGGTCGGCAGCAGATTGCCCAATTCCCCGTCTGTAAGATTTGTGTTAATTCTCCTCTAGCTTGCCTGTTTAAAAAATCGACTTGTGGCACAATATATTGGGATACGCACATATGCGTAATTCGATATATTGTGTCACGAGGATTTTATGTCATTATTCGAGCCATACACGCTGCCCGTTAGCGGAGTTACCCTACCCAATCGCCTCGTTCTCGCCCCAATGACCACCTACTCAGGTACACCTGAAGGCCAAATTAGCCCTGGCGAAGTTGCCTTATTACAACGGCGTGCTGCTGGCGGTTTCGGCACGGTTATGACCGCTGCATGCTATGTTGATCGGGCTGGCCAGGCTTTTATCAACCAATGGGGCTGCGATAATGACGACAAAATCGATTCATTACGCAAAGCAGCGAGCGCCATCAAAGCTGAAGGCTCGATCGCAATTTTGCAAATTCACGATGGTGGGCGCATGGCCGACCCCAAAGTATTGATCGATCCTGCGCCACGTTCAGCCTCAGCGGTTGCCGCCGAACGCCAAGGCTACCTTGAGCCACGCGCCATGACTGCCGCCGAAGTTGAAAAAAGCATTGCCGATTTTGCGGCTGCGGCCAAACGCGCTGCTGTGGCTGGCTTTGATGGCGTGGAAATCCACGGCGCAAATACCTATTTGATTCAACAATTCTTCTCACCACACTCCAACCGCCGCGATGACGAGTGGGGCGGAGATTTGGAACGCCGCTTGCGCTACCCAATTACCTTGGCCAAAGCCGTGCGTGCAGCTGTCGGCGATAACTTCATTGTGGGCTATCGCTTCTCGCCTGAGGAGATCGAAAATCCAGGCATCACTTTTGAAGATACCTTGGTTTTGGTTGATCGTTTGGCTGATTGCCGCTTGGATTATTTGCATATTTCGTTGGGCAATTATGCTGCTGGCTCAATGCGCGATCCGCAATCGACCCAACGCCTTAGCCCATTGGTGATTGAAAAATTAGCTGGGCGCGTGCCGTTGATGGCCGTTGGCGGGATCGAAACCGTTGAACAAGCCGAATTGCCATTAAGCGATGGCGCTGAATTAGTGGCACTTGGTCGGGTTGCTTTGTGGGAGCCAGAATGGCCCAATAAAGTCAAAGCAGGCCGCACCGATCTGCGTCAAGCCTTGCCTGCCAAAGATGGCGACATTATTTGTACTTTGCCTCGGCCATTGTATGAAGGCATTGTGCAACGCGCTGGTTGGGTCAAAATCGCCGCCGAGTAACAAGTTTATAAGGCTATCAGCTTTTGGCTATTGATATCGATAATTTTCCAACAGTCAAAAGCTGATAGCCTTCACGTTCTTCGTGGTTAAAACACCTGATCGCTAACAACGAGCCCTGAAGCCTAATCATCATTATCCTTGCCATTGCCGGGGTTAGGATTTTTGGGCTTTTTGGCTTCTTTGACCCCAATCACCAAGCTAATCTGGCTATTTTCGGCAATTGGGCTGCCTGCTGTTGGCTCTTGGCTCACAATCCGATCTTTGGCTTGATCGTTGGGTGTTTCGATAAAGATTAATTTCCAGCCCCAACTGGCGGGCTTGTTGCTCGGCCTCGCCGCGTTTTAGGCCCACAAAATTGGGCATGCTTGGCAAGGGCTGGCTGGCGGCGGTTGGTTCGGGAGCTTGGGTAGATTCAACCACAGTCGTTGGGGTTGCCTCGGCCACCGGCGCCAGCGTGGCCGTCGGTTGAACCACTGCCGGATTTGCCCCGGTATCGCTTGGTTGCTCGCTGGTTCCGCTCAGTTTGGCAAAGGCTATGCCAACTACAACGACAAAGGCAAGCGCGGCCAAGGTTAGGACAATTTGTTTCTTGGCCGCTGGTTTTGGGGTGGCTACCAGCGCTTTGGTTGGAGTTGGCTGAGGTTGAGCCTGCACCAAAACAGCGGTTTTTGGTGGCACGCGCACGGCGGTTGTTTCCATATTATGAATCGAAACGGTTGAGCGTTGGCGCACTGGCATGGCAATGGTGGCCGAATTTGCGCCCTGTTGAATGCTTTCGATCTCGCCAGCAAAGGCTTGGGCCGAAGCAAAACGCTTGCTTGGCTCACGCTCAGTTGCCCGTTTGATCAACTGTTCAATCGCGGTGGCGGTGCCTGGTAAGGCTTGGCGCAAGGCTGGCACACCTTCATTCAAATGACGCTGCACAATCGCCCAAGCCGAATCGCCATCAAGCGGCACGCGGCCAGTTAATAGCTCATACAACATAATTCCCAAGGCATAAATATCGCTGGCTTCGGTGGTTGCGCCACCTTCAGCCCGTTCTGGCGCAATATACTGCGGCGTGCCATACACTTGGTCAGGGTTGGTCGTGCCAATCGCTTGGACAATCCCAAAATCCAGCAAAATCGCATGGCCATCGGGATTGATCTTAATATTTTGCGGTTTTACATCGCAATGCACATAGCCTTGTTGATGAATTGCCGCTAAGGCCAGCGCAATCTCGCGAGTCCAGGTGAGTGCTTGGGGAGCGGCAACTGGCAATATTTGATCAAGGCTCTGACCATCGATCAACTCTTGGACAAAAAACGGCCCAGTGCTTGGGTCGTGGCCAACATCGAAAATGCGGGCAATATGGGCGTGGCTCAATTGGGCAGCGGTTTGCGCTTCGGCACTAAATTGTTGGCTCAAGCCAAGGTTATTGGCAAACTCAGGCCGCAAGACCTTCAAAGCCACATCGCGCTTGAGCAGCAAATCATGGGCACGATAGACTGTCGCCATGCCACCTTGACCAAGGGTTGCCAAAATCTGGTAGCGATTTGCCAAAGTTTGATTCATTGCAGCATCCTTTTGTTTGCGCCAATCTCGCCGCATGATAGCAGAATTAAAAAATTAAAGAGGCGTAAGTTTACGCCTCTCAGTCCGACCATCGTTAATGTTTAGACGGTTTCTGGTTCGCCCAAAATCTTGTTGGTCAGATACAAGGCTACCCGAGTAGCCAATGTGCCCAAAGCCAAGCTCAACAAACCATAAATAACCCGCCGCTTCAAATCATCATCCATTAGTATATTCCTCCTAAATCAAAAATCGGTGCTAGCTGCTAGTATAGCATTTTTAGTCGCGGCGACCGCCAAAGACCCGAAATGCAAAGTAGGCAAAGGTCAAAATTGAGCTTGCTGCAGCGGCCACATAGGTCCAAGCAGCGGCATTTAAGACCTTAGAAACCGCTGCTTGATCTTGCGGGCTAACCAAGCCATTGGCGAACAACATTTTTTTAGCTCGGCTTGAAGCGTTAAATTCGACTGGCAAGGTCACCAAGGTAAACAGTACAGCGCCAGCGAACAGCACTAAGCCGATCAAGGCCATGGTAAAGCCGAAGCCGCCATTGCGTGAAGCAGCGCCAAACATCAAGCCACCCATAACCAACCAGGTACCAAGATTACTGCCAATGTTGGCGATGCCAACAATCGAGCTACGCAAACGCAACATGGTATAGCCATCGCGATCTTGCAAGGCATGGCCCAACTCGTGAGCTACAACCGCCATTGCCGCAACCGACGGCGTAACCGACGATTGCGAAAGATTGATCGATTTATCGGCTGGATTATAGAAATCGGTTAATTGGCCAGCAACTTGATTGACTCGCACATAGTTCAGGCCTTCGGCGTTCATCAAACGTTGCGCCACATCAAAGCCATTCATACGGTGCATATTAGCAACATTGGCATATTTGCTAAATGTCGATTTGACATACCACTGTGCCCAAAAAGCAAACAGCATGCCAGGAATGGCAAAAACGAAATACAGAGGGTCGAAGATCATTGGTATCCTCCAGCGGGATGCTTGTCAATCTTCCTGTCCGCATGGACAGAAAATTCTAACCTTAAGTATAGCAAGCTCTGGGCCTAGGCGTGTTAGCATGACATTAATAATCTGCACACCCAAGTATAGAAGGAGCTTACATGAATGGTGGAGGCTGGCGAGGGTTTGTTCGCGCCAATGAAGACGAACAACCCACCATCAGCCGCATGTTGTTGCAGCGTGTATGGGGTTATGCCAGACCCTATCGCCGCGGCATCATTGTGGTCTTAATTACAATTTTTATCGGAACCTTGTTGGATCGGATTACGCCGTTGTTGGTGCGCCATTTAATCGATGTGGCGATTCCGCAGCGCAATCTTGGGCGGTTGAATCTAGTAGCAGTGGGCTTGGTTGCCATTCCACTGGTTGGTGGGTTGCTCGATATTTGGCAACGCCGCCATTCAGCGCTGGTTGGCGAAGGCATTATTTTTGATCTGCGCCGCAGTTTGTATAGCCATATGCAGCGTATGAGCCTGCGCTTTTTCACCAGCACCAAATCGGGCGAATTGGTTTCGCGCCTAAATAACGATGTGGTTGGCTCGCAACGCGCGGTTACCGGCACATTGATTACGCTGATCACCAATATCATCACTGTCAGCATTACGCTCTTTATTATGTTGACGATCGAATGGCGCTTAACCTTATTGGCCTTGCTGGTATTGCCATTATTTATGCTGCCAGCGCGGCGCGTTGGCAAGATTGTACGAACCCTCACGCGCTCGCAGATGCAGGCCAACGGCGAAATGAACGCCTTGATGGGCGAAACTCTGAACGTAAGCGGGGCGTTACTGGTCAAGATTTTTGGTCGTCGCCATGATGAAGTTGCCAAGTTTAGCCACCATGCTGGCGAAGTGCGCGATCTCGGCATTCGCACATCGCTGGTCATGCGCTCATTTTTTGTGATGGTTGGCTTGGTGAGCGCGGTTGGCGTAACCTCAGTTTATTGGTTTGGTGGCTACCTCGCGATTACCTCCGATAGCTTTAGCACCGGCGATATTATTGCTTTGGCGTTGTATTTGCCGGGCTTGTATGGCGCAATTTCAACCTTGGTCAATACCCGGGTTGAATTGGCATCGTCGCTAGTTTCGTTCGAGCGGGTGTTCGAAATTCTCGATTTACCCCAAGAAATTCTCGACCCAGCCGAGCCTAAGCTACTTGATTCGATTCGTGGCGAAGTTCAATTTGAGCATGTCTGGTTTCGTTATCAAGCTGATGATGATACAATTCTTAGCCCACGCAATGGCCAAGAAACCACCATCATTAGCCCAATTACCAGCCGCGAATGGGCCTTGGAAGACATTGATTTTACGGCCAAGCCTGGCCAATTAGTCGCTTTAGTTGGGCCATCAGGTGCTGGCAAAACCAGCCTAACCTATCTGTTGCCACGCTTGTATGACGCTAGCCGAGGCCGCGTGCTGATCGATGGCGTTGATGTGCGTGAATTGGATTTGGATAGCCTTGGCCAAGCAATTGGCATGGTTACCCAAGAAACGTTCTTATTCCACGAGAGTTTGCGGGCCAATTTACGCTATGCCAAAGCCGATGCGACTGATGCCGAATTAGAGGCCGCCTGTCGCGCTGCCAATATTCACGAGCTGATCAGCAGCCTGCCGAATGGCTACGATACGGTGGTTGGCGAACGGGGGTATCGCTTCTCTGGTGGCGAAAAACAACGGATCGCAATTGCGCGGGTTATTCTCAAAAACCCGCGCATTTTGGTGCTCGATGAGGCCACCTCTGCGCTCGATTCACGCTCAGAGGCATTAATTCAAGCTGCCTTGCAACCATTGCTCAAAGATCGCACCAGCATTGTCATTGCCCACCGGCTTTCGACCATTCTCGCGGCTGATCTGATTTTGGTCGTCGATCAAGGCCAAGTGCTCGAACGCGGCACTCACAGCGAGTTATTAGCCCAAGCAGGGCTGTATGCGCAGCTGTATCATACCCAATTCAAAGAGCGCGAGGAGCATTTAGAGCAGCGAGCATAGGGATCGGGGATTGGTTGCATTCCCTCACCCCCCAACCCCCTCTCCCACAGTGCGGGCGAGGGGGAGCCTCAAAAACGCGGGTTTCTCCGTGCAATCGCGCTGAAACCACGAGGTTAAGCCCCTCGCCCGCTGCGTGGGAGCGGGGTTGGGGTGAGGGGATAATCAACATTCGTTAATGCTATGTGCCAGTACCCATAGCCCTTTTGTGGATCAAAAACCTGCCAACATCCATTACACTATAGCCATTGTTTTGAGCAAGGAGGCTTGAACTGTATGATGAAGGCAGGATTTTTTCGTCAACACGGTGGGCTAGAAGTCCTTGAATATGGCGATTTGGCTGAGCCTGTGGCTGGGCCAGATGAAGTTTTGGTGCGGATACGTGCTGCCGCATTAAACCACCTTGATCTGTTTGTGCGCGAGGGCTTACCAGCCTCAACTTTAAGTTTGCCGCATATTGGCGGCTGCGATATCGCAGGCGAAATTGCCGCAATTGGCGAAGCTGTAACTGGCTGGAGCGAAGGCCAGCGCGTGATCGTCAACCCGAATATGTGGTGTGGCAACTGCGAATATTGCATTGCAGGCGAAGAAACCTTGTGCGATCGCTATGGCGTACTTGGCGAGCACCAAACTGGTGGCTTTGCCCAATATATCGCAGTGCCAGCCCGTAATCTCTACGCGATTCCTGCTGATTATTCGTTCGAGCAAGCAGCAGCGGTGCCATTAGTCTGGATGACGGCGTGGCGAGCGTTGATTGGTCAAGCTCAATTGCGCGCAGGCCAAAGCGTCTTGATATTGGGCGCTGGTGGCGGCGTGGCTAGTGCAGCAATTCAAATTGCCCGCTATGCTGGCGCAACAGTTTATGCAGCTTCACGCTCGCCCGAAAAACTGGCCCGCGCCAAAGAGCTTGGTGCCGATTACGTGGTACGATCAGATGGCGATTGGGGCCGCGAAATCTGGAAACAGACCAACAAGCGCGGCGTTGATGTGGTGTTGGAGAATGTGGGTGCGGCGACGTGGGAAAGCTCGTTGCGCAGTGTGGCCAAGGGCGGCACCATCGTAACCTATGGCGCAACCACAGGCCCGATTGTCAACATCGATATTCGCAAACTCTTTTGGCGCCAATTTAACCTGATTGGCTCGACCATGGCCAACAATCGTGCAATTTCAACACGATTATGCGCTTGGTGTTCTGGGACCGTCGTTTTGAGCCACTGATTGATAAGGTGTTTCCGTTGAGCGAAATCCAAGCGGCCCAAGCGTATCTTGAATCCGCCGAGCAATTTGGTAAAGTCGTAATCACAATTCCCTAAGTACAGCTTTGCCTCAGCCAATCGCCGAGGGTCAAGGCTTGGAGCAATTAATTCATGCCAATCACAATCGAACATATTCGCGTTTTAGAAGGCCCAAATATCTATTATCCCCAAGCTGGGGTAGCCGCAAGTTTGCATGTTAGCCACGATTTGCGCGACGAACTGGGGCGGCAAATCAAAACCTGCGCCGCAAGCCGTTGGCTTAATCATTGGCTACCTACGCATGCGCATTGAGCCGATCGACGAGCAAACATGGCAATTGAATCTTAGTTTTACCTGCAATCATCCTCAGCTTGGCGCAGCTAGTTTGCAGCATGCAGTTGACGATATCTTGGCTGCTGAGCGTCAGGATGAGGATTGGAGTCACGATGATGCGCTGTTTGATCTCCGTCGCCAGCGCATGCGTATCGACCCAGTATTGCCGTTGTTGCAATTGCGGGCTGAAGCCCAAGGTCGAGTGCTGCCAGTCTTGCCGGTCGGCGATGGCATATTGCAAATTGGCACGGGTAGCGGTGGCTGGCGCTTTGATCCAGCGCAACTAAGCCTTGGCTTTACGATTTCCCCGCCATGGGAGCAAATTCGCAGCGTGCCGTTGATCGCGATTGGTGGGCTTGGGGCCGAATTAGCGGCTGAGCACATAGCCCAAGGATTAACTGCCGCCGGTTGGCAAAAGGTGGTGCATATTCCAAAGGGCGATTTTACTAGCGTGCGCCAAGCGTTGGTTCAAACCGAGGCTGAATTGTTTGTGCTCGCTGTTGATCACGTCGATGCAGTTGAGCGGGGCTTAGCCTTTAATCGCTGTAACCTTGGGATTGTGTTGAGTATTAGCTCGCTGCCAGAGGAGCAAGCCTTGGCCGCTGGGTTGCCAGCCCTGACCGCTGACGAACTTGGCAACACGATTTTGCTGGCCGATGATCAACGAACTGCTGGTTTAGCCCGTCGTACTGCTGCCCCGGTGGTGCAATTACAGCGAACCAACGAACCAGGCCCATTCAACAGCCACTCTTGGCTTTAGTAGTCACTCAATTGCAGCAATTGCTCGATACTGGTGCGCTTGATGACGCGGTATAGTTCGCTCACCCATGCCACCAATTGGATGCGATAATGGCAAGTACGGCTATTGGTTGGCTTGGCAATTCACCCACTTACTAGGAGGTAGAGCATGCCCCAGATTACTGTTGGTTCACAGGCACCGTTCGAGGTAGCAAGTGGCACGCGGTTGGTTAATGCCCTAGAAGATCACGGAATTGATATTTTGCATCGTTGTGGTGGCAACGCCCGCTGTACAACCTGTCGGGTAGAATTTCAGGCTGGCGAACCGCAAACAATCACCAAAGCTGAAGCCTTTAAATTGGCTGAGGCGAAGTTGACTGGTGTGCGTTTGGCTTGCCAAATTGTGTGTGAACACGATATGCAACTCCAACCTTTAATGAGCTTGAGCGAATCGGGCTTACCCGACCCTGGCCCACGCCCAGCCAATACCGTCACGCCTGACCCAGAATGGATCGAACGCTCGCTTTAACTGCTTCGGCAGGTGCACCAAGGATCTCCACGCTGAGATGCTTGGTTGAATAGGAACTCATGAACTTCACGTCGCTGCGCGAATTTGGCTCAACTGGTTTACAGGTTTCAGCGCTTGGCTTTGGCGCTGGACACATTGGCGGCAACGAATTAACCGAATCAGAAGTTGCCAAACTGCTCAATGGATTGCTTGATCTAGGGATCAATTTAATCGATACTGCCCGAGGGTATGGCCTTTCCGAGCAGCGCATCGGGCAGCATCTACAGCACCGTCGCCATGAGTTTGTGCTTTCAACCAAAATTGGCTATGGCATTGAGGGCTACGATGATTGGACGACCCAATTATTACCGCCGGAATTGATGCAGCACTGCAACGGATGCAGACCGATTATCTGGATATTGTGCATTTTCACTCCTGCCCACTCGAAACCCTGCGCGCAGGCGAGGTTAGCGAAGCCTTGGATCGCGCAGTTCAAGCTGGCAAAGTACGAGTCGCTGCTTATTCTGGCGATAACACACCATTGGCATGGGCAGTGCAATCGGGCCATTTTGGCGCAGTTGAATGCTCAGTGAACCTTGCCGATCAACGGGTGTTGAGCCAAATTTTGCCGCAGGCCCAGCAACGCCAAATCGGCGTGATTGCCAAACGCCCAGTTGCCAACGTCGCATGGCGCTTTGCCCAGCGGCCAATTGGCGATTATGCAGAAGTCTATTGGGAACGACTTCAAGCCATGCAGCTTGATCTCAATCCCGATCAGCTTTTAGCATTTGCCCTCCGCTTCACTGCCTACACCCCGGGCGTGCATAGCTGTATTGTTGGCTCGCGCAGCCTTGACCATATGCAACATAACCTTGAACTCGTCCAACAAGGCCCACTTCAGCCCCAACTCTACCAGTATCTAACGAGCCAATTTCAGGCCCATGATCAAGGCTGGGTTGGGCAAATTTAAGTAAGCAGCAAGCACAATGGCGTGTGATGCTTGCGCTACGAACGGGCGATTTGGGACTTTTCGACTATAGGCAATTGTTAGCAAGCCTGACACAATAGCATTGAGTGTAGACGTGTGAGTT
This sequence comes from uncultured Chloroflexia bacterium, assembly GCA_963767035.1. GTDB lineage: Bacteria > Chloroflexota > Chloroflexia > Chloroflexales > Herpetosiphonaceae > Herpetosiphon. Next base: position 2,437,510 of record CAVYBW010000001.1, read on the forward strand.
CCGCCGTTCACAACTGGGGATTTGCCCTGATGTTGCTTGAAGTTGCAACTTTGGCCTGTTTCGGGTACAACAACAACAAGTCAATCAACCATCAAGGACAACATCATGGGCAAATTAATCACCATTGTAGGCAACGCTGGCATTGGCAAAACCACCCTCACCAAGTTGCTATGCACCGATCAGCGTTTTTTTGCGGCCTTAGAGAGCCACACCGAGCGACCATTTCAACAGCTATTTGCCCAAAATCTCCAGCGCTACGCCCTCGCCAACCAATTTGATTACCTGTTATTACGCGCCGAGCAAGAGCGGGCTATTCGCGCTCGGCATGGCATTGGGGTGCAAGATGGCGGCCTTGATGAAGATTTTTGGGTCTTTACCCAGCATTTTCAGCACCAAGGCTACTTTAACTGCCGCCGAATTTGCGCTCTGTGAACGCTTGTATGTTGAGCTTCGCGCAGGGCTAGGCCAGCCCGATCTGATCATCAAACTCGAAGCTCCGTTGGAGCTGATTGTTCAACGCTATCAACAACGCAACCGCCCGCTAGAAATTGCTCAGCGCGACGATTTGGCCAAACTTGGCAACTTGCTTGATCGCTGGACGGCGACGATTGACACTCCTTTGCTGACCCTTGATTGGAGCAGCGACCAATTGCCCACACAACAACAACAACAGCAATTGATTGAAACTATTCTTGCCCAACACAGTATAGAAAGCACGTAAAAACTACCTAGAGTTAGATGTAGATTTTGGAGGGTATATGCGCCTACGTGTTGGTGTGATCATCACGCTTTTATTGCTGATCACCGTTGGTAAAGTCATTCAAAGCCCCATGTATGTGGCCCAAGCTCAGCCTCAAACGCCTGAGCAAACAACTGTTCCTCAAGGTTTTGCCCGCATCCAAGAGCAAGAATTTAACGATTTGTCAACGAATGCCAATCAGCTGATTGGCACTAGTCTGGTTGTGCGTGGCTCGATTATGCAAAACGACGTTGATTACTTTAAAATCGATTTGACTGCTGGCCAACGCGTGGTCTTAGCAACCATTACGCGAGCCAGCATCGCTTCTGGCGATACAACGCTGCACTTATTTGCCTCCAATAACAACAATCCTGGGCCGAATCTTACGCTGATCGAAACCGATTTGAGCGATGGAGTGCATACTAATGGCTCATCGGTGATTAGCTCAGCGCCAATTACGACCACTGGCAGCTACTTTATCAAGCTTGAGGGTGGCACGCCAACCACGCTGATTGAACCTTACGATTTATATGTGCGGGTCTTGAGCACAAACGTTAGTGAGCAAGAACCAAACGACCTCGTACCACAAAGCATTACAACCCAAGCCAGCGTCAGTGGTATCCTCTCAGCAACCAATGATCTTGATCGCTACCAATTTAGCGTAAATGCTGGCGACACGATTTTTGCAACTGTTGATTTTGACCCTGAGCGCGATGGCACAACCTGGAATGGCTTGCTAAGGATTGGGTTGGTCGACACGCTGTATTTCGAAGTCAATGATGGCAACAGTGTTTCGCCCAATGCCGAAGCCAATGCGATGACGGTTCAGCAAGCAGGAACCTACGAAATTCAGATTGGTTCGGCGGTTGATGTTGGCTCACAAGCCAGCTATCTGGCCCAAGTGCTGATTCTGCCAGCAGCAACTCAGGCCAACTGCCAAACCGTGACGAGCCAAACAGCCGCCCAAGCAATTGGCCCCAATCCCGGAATCATCCAATCAAGCATCACGGTTGAACAAGCTGCCAACATTGGCGATCTTGATGTGCTGCTTGATTTAGAGCATAGCCTCATGACCGATTTGGATGTAACCTTGACCGCGCCTGATGGCAATGTGGTTGCTCTCTTCACGGATATTGGCAGCGCCCAGCGCCCTAACGTCAATCTCGTGATCGATCAGCAAGCAGCCTTGCCGCTTGGCAGCTATAACAATTTGAGTGGCATTCATTATGCTCCCGAATTTAATAGTAGCCTTGATTGGTTTGCAGGCCAACAAGCCCAGGGCCAATGGACATTGACAATCTATGATGATAGCGACCACAATGGCGGCAGCTTAAATAGTTGGGGCTTGCGGATTTGTGGCATGCCTGCGCCTGCTGATTGTCCAACTGGGATGGCGCGTAGTGTCCTGTATAGCAGTCAATTTGAGGCTGATAATGGTGGGTTTACGTCACCTGACCTGTTTGAGCAAGAATGGGTTTGGGGTAACCGCAACAGCCCACCGATTGTCGGCGCTCATAGCGGTGAAAACAGCTGGAACACCAACTTTAACCGGCAATTATCCCAATAGCGCGCGAATGCAATTGGACTCACCTACTATCAATTTTACAAATGTTAGTGGACCAATTTATGCACGTTGGTATCAACGCTATCAACTTGGTTCTAGCATCAATGATTTTTATCTGGTAACCGCCCATAGCCCTCAACGAGTATCAACCTTATTTGAGCATCGCAGCGCAGCTATGCGCATGGAAGTTGGCAACCCAGCTCTAACGCTTGAGCAAAGCACGGGCTGGGGCTTGCAACAGCATGATCTCAGCTATTTGGCAGGCAGTATGATCTATCGGTTGCGGTGGGATTTTGGCAGCGATTCCCATGATACCTTTGCTGGCATCGCGATTGATGATGTGGAAATTACTGGCTGTATTGATGCTGGTTTGATTACCCCAACCATCACACCAACCTCAAGCACCACCCCAACGCCAAGCGTTACGCCAATAGTAACGCCAAGCATCACGCCAACGCCAAGTGCGACACCAACGATTGATCCAGCACGCTTCTACATCCATCTACCACTCGTCATAATCAATCAATAGCATCGATGGCCCAGTGCTCCAGCCGGGGGATTCTCGGCTGGAGCAGAATCCCCCAAATTCACCCTTGTGTTTAGCTGTTAAGTCAGCCTATGCTAGCCCAATCCCACCTTCATCATTCCCTCAGCAAAAGCCTTGGTTTAGGAGGTTTGCATGCGTCTACGGATTGGGTTTATCGGCCTCAGATCGCCTTGATTGGGTTAACGGGCAGTTTTCGCGCTTTCAAGCCCGTGCAAGCAGCGCCAGCACAACCAGCCAGTACATCCAACCAAGCCAACGCTCCGCAAGGTGCAGCCCGGATCAAAGAGCAGGAGAGCAACAACACGCCAGCAACTGCGAACCAAATCATTGGTCAGTCGGGAATTGTGCGTGGCTATATTACAGCCAATGATAGTGATTTCTTTGCAATTCCACTCAGCAGTGGTCAACGCTTAGCTGCTGGAACCATGACTTCAGCCTCAGTTGGCACCGCAGATAGTATTTTAACGCTCTACCATCCTGATGGCACAACCGTTGTAGAGTTCGATAACGATGATGGAGGTTTTGGCTCAACGGCATCAGTGATCAGTTCGGCCATTATCACGAATACTGGCACCTATTATCTTAAGCTCACAGCCAATAACACCACCAATAAAATTTATTACTACGATCTCTACCTGCGGGTATTGACAGCGCCCAACGCCTGAGCAGAGAGCCCAATAACCCAGCTCAACTGCTGCCGGCCAGCGGCATTGTCAGCGGGGTGGTTTCAACAACTGCGGATCTTGATATCTTTCAAGTAAGCGTGAATGCTGGCGATACGATTTTTGCGACGCTCGATATGGACCCAGAACGCGATGGCATAAGCTGGAATGGCCGACTTGGCATTGGCAATTTTAATGGCGCCCCCCTGATCGTGAATGATACTAATGCCGTTTCGCCTAATGCTGAATTCTTCCCTATGACCGTGAAAGAAGCTGGTAACTATATTATTCGGGTTGATAGCACTGTGGCAGTAAACAACGGCAGCTATATACTACAAGTGCAAATTATCCCTGCCGAGGCTCAGATCAACTGCCAAACCTATATGAGCACCGATATTAATCAGACCATTCCGGGTGGCCCCGGCATGATTACATCCACCCTAACAATCCCCAATACTGGGTTGATTGAAGATTTGGATGTGATTGTTCAGCTGGATCACACGTTTATTCCTGACCTTGACACCCTCTTAACCGCCCCTGATGGCAATAGTATTGCCTTATTCACTGATGTTGGGGTCTCAACTGTTGCCCCAGCAACCATGAATGTGGTTATCGATGATGAAGCCGCAATTCCACTCTTATCAGGGATAACTGTTTCTGGCACGGTCTCACTACCAGAACTTTATCGTCTGAGTTGGTTCGATGGACAACGCAGCCAAGGCAATTGGACACTCACCCTGTATGACGATGCTTCAGGCGATGGTGGCACATTAAAAAATTGGGGCCTGCGGGTTTGTGCCGCCCCACCACCAGTTGATTGCCCCGATGGTTCAACCGTTACCACAATCTATAGCAGCGATTTCGAATCAAGCAATGGCGGCTTTACCCATGCTGGCACAAATGATTCATGGCAATATGGCCAACCAAATTTTGCGCCAATTGTTGGAAGCTATAGTGGTCTCAATAGCTGGAAAACCAATCTGACTGGGCCTTATTCCGCGTCAATGAGCGCCAATTTAACCTCACCAGCAATCGATCTGAGCGGTGTGGTTGGCCCAATTCAAGTCCAATGGCAACAGCGCTATCAGTTGGATACCGCGGTGAACGATAACTATTCAGTCAGTGTGCTCGGCAATACAACCCAAACCCTTTTTGATCACCGCGACGGAATTATGCGCGAAACGGTCGGTAATCCAGTGGTCACAATTCAACAAAGTACCGGCTGGAGCCGTCAACTGCACACTATTAATGATTTTGTCGGTCAATCAATTAATCTCCAATTTCACCTTGATAGTGATGCAGCAATTCAATTAGCAGGGGTAGCAATTGATAATGTTCAGGTTACTGGTTGTCTTTTGAATCCAACCGCAACCGCAACCGCAACTGCAACTGCAACCAACACGCCAACTGCGACCGCAACCGCAACCAACACGCCAACCACGACCAATACACCGATTGTCAGCGATACCCCAACCAACACGCCAACTGCGACCGCAACCGCAACCAATACGCCAACAATTACGGTTACACCGACCAATACTAATACGCCAACAATTACGGCGACACCCAGCAATACGCCAACCAATACCAATACACCAACGATCACAATCACACCAAGCCATACCCCAACGGCTACGCCAAGCGTAACCCCGGGGCCAACCCTGATTCCGGTCTATCTGCCGTGGGTTGGAAAAGATGCTTAATCGATAACGTTCAGTGTTTGATAGCCCGTGGCTGAGCCACGGGCTATTTTTTGCCAACGCATGAGGTTGTGAAGATTTGATGTAGCCTTGGCTAAACGCTGAATGAGCAAGTTAAGTGCTTGCTCGTATTTCTCTAAACCACCATTTAGCTTACATTAGCCTGCGTTTTAGCTAAATATTGCTACAATACAAGCAGCAAGATAAACGCTCAGCTATGGAGTCGTTATGACCAATACAAAACGAACCGTCGGTTTCGGCGGATTGATCATTGCCGCATTGGCGCTCTCAGGAATTGGTGGTGGTTTAGTCGGTGGCGTGGCAGGCTATCGCTTGGCCCAAGTTGATCAAACGGCGACTGCGGTTGTGGTCACTCCAACCAGTACCAATCAACAAACAATCGACAATCTCACCGCCCAACCGGTTGTTGCCAATAGCAATGATGCAGTCGTTCAAACTGTTGCCAATGCCTCGCCAGCAGTGGTCAAAATCATTAGCACGGTTGCCGGTGGCCAGGCCAGTGGCTCAGGCGCAATCATCAATCAAGATGGCTATATCATCACCAATAATCACGTTGTCGAAGGCCAAAACCGCCTGCAAGTTATTTATTCCGATGGCACGAGCCATAACGCCGAGCTAATCGGCACCGATGCCTTTTCGGATATTGCAGTGATTCGGGTGCTCGATGCGGTGCCAGCCACAATTTCCTTGGGCAATTCGGATGAGCTACAGCCAGGCGAAACTGTGGTAGCGATTGGTAGCCCGCTTGGGAAGTTCCAAAATAGCGTTACGGTTGGGGTGGTGAGCGCACTCGACCGCACAATCGATCGTATGGAAGGCTTGATTCAAACCGATGCCGCGATTAACCATGGCAATAGTGGCGGCCCGTTGATTAATCTCAAAGGCGAAATTGTTGGCATCAATACCTTAGTTGTGCGTGGCGATGTTGGCAGTTTGGATGAAGCTCAAGGCTTGGGCTTTGCCGTACCCTCGAATATTGTGCGTGAAGTGAGCGATACCTTGATTGCCAATGGTCAGGTCGTGCGGCCATACATGGGCATTAGCTACGAATTACTTTCGCCCGAAACCGCCGAACTGGGCATTCCCAGCGATAAAGGTGCGTTTGTTACCAATGTTGATGAAGGAACACCAGCCCGCCGGGCAGGCATTAGCCGTGGCGATATTATTCTCTCAGTCAATGGCGAGCAAATTACCCAACGCCACTCGTTGCAACGCCTGTTGTTACAATATAAGCCCGGCGATACGGTTACGGTCGCGATTGAACGCAACGGCCAGCAACAAGAGGTGCAAATTACTCTGACTGAACGCCCATAATCAACCAAATTAATACTCCTCAACCAAGCCCTTCGTCAAGCAACGAAGGGCTTTTTGGTGCTTACGATTCAATCATTGCAGGTTCTTGCAGTTCCAAATGCAAATTGGCTGCATCAAGCCTCGCTTGGATGCCTATTGGCAATGGCAGCATCGCTTGATTGTGACCAAAATCAACCTCTGCCAGAATTGGAAAATCGTAATCGGCCAACACTGCAAGAATCGCCTCGCGTGGCGTTGGATCAGTCGCACTCTCACCAAAATATTGATTAATCCAAATCAATTTGCCAATAACCATCCCACTAATCTGATCAAGCACACCTAAAGGTTAAGCCGTGTGAGATCAATCGTCAGATCATACAGCGTCGTTCCAAGTTCTTCCCAAAAAAAGATTGCTCCCTCAAACCACGCTGGTTTAGGCCAATAACGCGTTCCAGCAAGCGCAACCAGTCGTTTGAGATTGCCGCCGATCAAGCGCCCGGTCGTTACCCCTGGCCGCCAGCATTCCCACTCACTCAAGCGCGGCAATTGGCCTAATGGATCGCTACGCAACAGCAGTTGGCGATAGAGATTGGTCAAGCGATCATGCTGTTCTGGCTTAAGTTTGGCCCAATAATGCCCAAAGCCATCCTTGAGATCGTTGGTATGCAAGCCACTATGGCCGCATTGAGCCAAAATTGCCCACTGATAGAGGGTTGTATCGCTCATGCCGAGAAATGGCTTAGGATTGGCCGCAATCAGTTGATAATCGAGATAATCCAGCACGGTGAGCGCCGAGAATCCACCAGTCAGGGCAATAATTGCCCGCACCGCCGGATTGGCGAACATGGCGTTAATATCGGCGGCCTGTTGTTGCGGTGTGCCAGCCGACCACCAACGACGGGTTTCAATGGTTTTCCCTTCGAGCAACTCGAAGCCCAACATGCGCAAGGTTGCGCTTCCAGCCGCATAGTCTTCTTGCCAATCGTCAAAGAGTGGTAACGACGATGCAACGACACCAATTGTATCGCCAGGTTTGAGGCAATGTGGTTTGATCAACAATGGCATGTGTATTCCTTTATAGAATCAACCCAACCAATGTAGCAATCATTGCTTGGCTTGGCATTGGCCAAACGATGGATTTATGGCATAGCACTTGCCCTTTACAAACGGTTTAGAATGACAGACGAAATGTAGCCCTGAAGGAGTGTGTAGAATGCGCCGTTGGTTTTTAGCTCTGAGTCTTTTGCTGCTGCTCGCTAGCTGCTCAACCAGTAGCATCGCTACCCAAGTTTCCGATACGGTTCAACAATTAAGTGAAACATCAGTCCAAGATTTGGTTAATCGTTTATCGGGCATCGAAGAGGCAGTGCGCAACAACGATTGGGAGCAAACCCGCGCCTTGTTTAGCACCGTCGAGCAAGGCTGGAATGCCTTACGCGTGCCAGTCGAGGCGGCTTTTCCCGACATTGCCAACAATATCCAAGCGCAAATTGATCGCTTAAGCCAAGCCTTGAGTGTCGAGCTACCAAGCTCCGATGAAGTTCGGGCTGGTTTATCCGATCTGCGCGATCAATTAGTGGCCTTATTACAAGCACTGTAGAGCTAGTTTTTGGCCTAAATTGTGGTATGCTTTTTGAGGCTTCCAGCATAGAGGAACCGGTGTGAGTGAATTTCAGCAGGCCTTGGCGTATGCGCTTGAGCCGCGCAATTTAGCGCGATTAAGTGCAGCTCTCAGTCGGCATGGGCAGCTTGTTGCCAGTGCGATGGCGATTGCACTGCTGCTTGGCTTACCTATAGGTTGGTTGAGTAGCCGCTCACGCCTGATTAGCGCAATCGCGATCAATACCACCAATGTGCTGCGGGTTATCCCGAGCCTTGCGATTCTGTTTCTGTTTGTTGCTATTCCTGGCTATGGCCTGAGCATTCGTTCAGCAATTGTGGCGCTCACCATTTTGGCCTTGCCACCAATTTTAATCAATACCAATGCTGCTTTTCGCACGCTCAACCCAGCGGTGCGCGAGGCGGCTAAAGCCATGGGCATGCCCGCATGGCTCCAATTATGGCGGGTCGAATTGCCCTTAGCTGCGCCAGTGATCTTATCGGGCATTCGCATCGCCTTAGTCGAGGTGATTGCCAGCGCAACCTTAGCCGCATTTATTGGGGCGGGTGGCTTAGGCAGTTTTATCACCTTAGGATTTAGTATGAGCCGCGTCGATATTTTGCTTGTTGGCGCTATTCCGGTGGCTTTGCTGGCCATAGTGGCCGAAATCGTAATGGCAGGGCTGTTGCGATGGGTGCAACCACCACAGTTTTAGTTTGTTTGGACAGGAGGATTCATGCGACGTTTTATTCAGCTAACGGTGTTGCTCACGCTCTTGATGACGATTTTAGCTGCTTGTGGTGATGATACAGCCGTCACCAGCGTGCCAAGCGGCAGCAATACCCCCGTGCCGAGCAGCAATCAAGTAATTCGGATTGCCTCAAAGAATTTTACCGAGCAATTTATTGTTGGCGAAATGTATGCTTTGCTCTTAGAACAAGCAGGCTACAAAGTTGAACGCAAAATTGGCTTAGGTGCAACCGATGTTGCTCAAGCCGCAATGGAAAAAGGCGAAATCGATATTTATCCCGAGTACACTGGCACTGGTTTGTTGACGGTGCTCAAATTGCCAACCCAAACCGATCCCAAAGCCGTCTATGAAACGGTCAAAAAAGGCTATGCCGAAAAATATCAAATTGCATGGCTCGACCCAGCGCCAATGAACAATACCCAAGCCTTGGCCATGACTAAAGAAGGGGCACAAAAATTTGGCATTATCACAATTTCTGATATGGCTGCCAAAGCTGGCGAATTACGCATGATCGGCCCACCCGAGTTCCAAGAACGCGAAGATGGTTTGCCAGGCATTCAAGCCAAATATGGCAACTTCGAGTTAAAAGAATATGTGCCAGTCGATCCAGGCCTCAAGTACAAAGGTTTGGTCGAGGGCAATGCCGATGTGGTCGTGGCGTTTGGCACCGACGGTGAAATTGCCAATTATGGCTTGGTCGTGCTCAAAGACGATCGCGCCATGTTCCCACCATACCAAATTGCACCGTTGGTTCGCCAAAGTGTCTTGGATGCCAACCCCAAATTGGCCGAATTGCTCAATGCCTTGGCCCCAAAACTCGATGATGCAACCATGCAACAACTCAATTTCGAAGTCAGTGGCAATAATCGCAAATACGAAGATGTAGCCAAAGAGTTCTTAACCGCTCAAGGCTTATTAAAGTAGGTTTTCAAGCGAATTGGCGTTTCCTCACCCCCAACCTGCTCTCCCACGTTCGTCAGTGGGAGAGCAGGAGCACCTGTCTTCACCACGAACTGCGGCAGAACCATGGTGTTAAAGCTCTTCACCCGTTGAACGGGAGAGGAGCTGGGGTGAGGAAACGCAATCACTCACCAATTTAAGCTTAGGGAGTTGCAGGTGTGAGCACTATCGAGTTTCAGAATGTCCGCAAAAGTTATCCCAAAGCCACAACTGCGGCGCTCGCCGATATTTCACTGACGATCAATCGCGGCGAATTTGTGATTTTACTTGGGCCATCAGGCTGTGGCAAAACCACCTTGATGAAGATGATCAATCGCTTGATTGAACCAAGTAGTGGCACGATTTTGCTCGATGGGGTCGATATTCAAACCGTCAATGCCACCAAGTTACGCCAGCAAATTGGCTATGTTATCCAGCAAGTTGGCTTGTTCCCCACATGACGGTCGCCGAAAATATTGCGGTCGTGCCCAAATTGCTTGGCTGGCCCAAAGCTAAAATCCAAAGCCGCATCGACGAACTACTCAACCTGATTCAACTTGACCCAGACCAATTTCGCCAACGCTACCCGGCCCAAATCTCCGGTGGCCAAGCCCAACGGGTTGGTTTAGCCCGCGCATTGGCAGCCGATCCCGGCGTGATGTTGATGGATGAGCCATTTGGCGCAATCGATGCGATCACCCGCACCATTTTGCAAGATGAGATGTTGCGTATTCAACAGCAATTGCATAAAACCATCGTGTTTGTAACCCACGATGTTGAAGAAGCGCTGCGCTTGGCCGATAAAATTGCAATTTTGCACGAGGGAATGATCGTGCAATACGATACGCCCTTGAATTTATTGCGCAACCCCGCTAATCAATATGTGGCCGATCTGCTAGGAGCCGATGATTTGGTGCGCCGTTTGAGTTTGATCCAAGTGCGCCATGTGCTTCAACCATTGCCCAAAAGCTATGATGCTGCGCTGGCAACGATTGAAGGTAGCCAGAATTTGCGCGAGGGATTGAATCAATTGCTGGCTAGCAGCAGCGATCAACTGTTAGTCATCGAGCACAATCAACCAATTGGCACGCTCTCGTTAGCAGCGATTCACGCCTATCTGCACCCTGAGGTACGCCATGAACGACATCGTTGATGGTTTCAACTATCTGATTACCGAGCGCGCTGATGTTTGGCAGTTGCTCGGCCAGCATGTCACAATGAGCCTGCTTGGCCTATTGATTGCAAGCCTAATCGCGTTACCATTGGGATTGTTGGTAGTCCGGGTACGCTGGTTGGCTGGCATTGTGATGGCTGTGCTGAGTGTGTTGTATACGATTCCTAGTTTGGCAATGCTGATTATCTTGATTGCGATGTTTGGCCTGAGCAAAACCACCGTGGTTGTTACCTTGGTCATCTATGCTCAAGTCATTTTAGTGCGCAATATCGTGGTTGGCATGCAAAGTATTGATCGCGCGGTAATCGAAGCGGCGCGTGGTTTAGGCATGAATCCATGGCAAATCTGGTGGCGCATCGAATTGCCTTTGGCGTTGCCAATTATGCTAGCTGGGGTGCGAATTGCCGCGATTATGTGCATTGCAATTAGCTCAATTGCTGCCATGATTGGCGTTGGCGGCTTGGGCCAATTGCTGTTTCAAGGCATTACCTTTGATCGCGCAGATATGATCTGGGCTGGCACCATTAGCATTGCCAGTTTGGCCTTGGTTTGTTATGGCTTATTGGCTTTAGTAGAGCAACGGCTTAGCCCAAAAACATAATTGGAGCCGCGACCAAATTGCAACAATCATTGCAAACAATCTCAAGCTCCAATTATAGCCAAACCATACGATAGTTACGAGCAGCGCCGCAGCGCCATAAACAAGTTTAGAACCACTTTTTCTCAACAACATACTTCTGATAGAACTCAGCATCAGAAGCCACTAAATATAAGACCGCCTGCACCAAACACACGACCCCGACCAAGGCATAGCCGAAAAAGCCAATCACAATACAGGTTAATGGCAGAAATATCACATTCGACAACAGTAAAATCAAGCCCATTTGATTATTGCCCATGTAAAAGCCGTGAATCCCAAATGGCCCCAAGAAAAAAGCCAACAAAGCGGCGACAACTTTATTTTTCTCGCTCTGCGCATAACCTTGGGGAACTTGATATTGATATGGTTGTTGGTAATTAACCATTGGTTGTTGATACTGAGCTTGGTATGGTGGTGGCTGAACTGGTTGAATTGGCTGGTCATAATTTTGATAGCCTACCGCTGGCTGAGCCGGATTTTGATAGGCTACCGTTTGAGCGCCATGCACTGGGCTGCCTTGCAACGAGCCACCACAATTGGTACAAAACATCACATCAGGATGGGTTTGAGTGCTACAGGTTGGGCAAACTTTATAAAATGCTTGAGTCATAACAGTTTCCTCAGCGCTTACAATAGCGGCAGTAAATTATTGAATATATTTTAGTTGCAATCGTATCTGCGTTTAAGACGTTTTTACCTGATCTTTTGTTTCAAGCTCAGCATATCAGTCAGGGCTTAGGCCGTCATCAGTCGCGAGATGCAGCGTTAATCGGTCGCATGCAGATAGCCTTTAATCGTCAATCAGGCGAAAATAGCATATCAAACTTTTGCTTGGAGTACAATCATGACGCTTTATTTTTATGCAGTTTCGGCAGAATTTGGCTGCTTCTCGAACTTTTCGGCTCATGGATTTAAGCTTGATGGCCAGTATTGGCCCACTAGCGAGCATTATTTTCAGGCCGAAAAGTTTGCTGGCACTGCCTATGCTACTAGCATTCGCTTAGCCAAATCGCCAGCAATTGCCGCGCGGCTTGGCCGCAGCCGCAAACAACCATTGCGCCCCGATTGGGAAGCAATCAAAGACGATGTAATGCGCCAAGCGTTGTTCGCAAAATTTCGCAGCCACGCTGATATTCGGGCAATCTTGCTGGCAACCGCTGATCAACCAATCGTTGAGAATGCGCCAGGCGATTATTATTGGGGCTGCGGCGCTGATGGCTCAGGCAAAAATATGCTTGGTCAATTATTAGTTGAAGTTCGCCAAACCCTACGTGATGAGGAAATTGCATGAGCCATGTCCATTTTTCAATCGAACAATTGCACCATTTTCAATGTGGCGCATGTAGTGGCTGGTGGAGCATTGGCGATGCTCCACCACGCGAGCATTGGTTTTGCCCATGGTGTGGCACCCAGTTAATCAATGCTGGCCCGTTGCCGCCATTAGCGCCAAATAGCGACCTGCCCGAAAGCCCAAATAGCAACCCAGCCTTGAATGATGGCCTAGCAATCGATTGAGCATTTGCTGGAGCAGCAAGCGCTAGTTGGCAAGCATCGCCGAATCTTGTACGATGGCGCAAGCAGTTTTGTGAAGGAGCCGTCTATGTTAAACCCCGCTGATCAGCTGTTACTCAAAAGCCTCTGCAACGATTTGGTTGCGGTAGAAGAACAATTAAGTGAACTCGAAACCCATCGTGAAGCAATCCGCGCGCGGATCTCGGAATTGGTTGAGCAAATGGGCGGCAAAATTCAATTACGTGGTTTTGGCACCTTGCAAATCTCAAATCCAGCGGTGGTCGTCTCATACGATCGCAAGGGCATTGAACAATTGGTGCAGCAGTTAGAAGACGCTGGCAATTTTGCGCTGGTTGATGCAATTCAAAGCTCGCGCAAGGAATCGATGCGGAGCGGTGGTTTGCGCATTATGCGTGAAAAAATCTAAGCTATGCGTGTATCTGCCCGTTTATTATTCAAAAGCGTATTAATTGTGCTGATTTGGGGCGTAGCGGTGCTGCAATTGTACCGCCAGCGCGTGCCACCAGCCTTTAATCTGCCTGCTGCGGCGAGCGTCCAAACTCAGCACCCAATTGTGGGAATTCATACCCGCTTGATGGGCTTGGATGAAACCACGATTCGGCGTACTTTGCAGCAAGTGCGCGAAATGGGCGCAACCACCATCATCGATCTGTTTCCGTGGGCGGTGATTCAGCCGCGTTCGGCCAATAGCTATGAGTGGACGGGCAGCGATATGTTGATTGCCCATGCCCAACGTCAAGGCCTGACGGTGATCGCCCGCTTGGATTTTGTGCCAGCTTGGGCGAGGCCTGCCAACACCAACGATCGCTATATCGCGCCCGATCACTATGTGGCATATGCTGATTTTGTGGCGGCGTTTGCCCAGCGGTATGTGCCACAGGGCGTGCGGGTGTTGCAAATTTGGAACGAGCCAAATTTACGCTTTGAATGGGGCGATCGTGCGCCCGATCCGGTGGCCTATGCCGAACTCTTGAAAGTGGTCTATCCACGGGTCAAAGCAGTTGCGCCCGAAGCCATAATCACTTTATCAGGGCTTGCGCCCGGTGGCCCGACCGGGCCGATCGATCCTCAAACCTTGAGCGTTAATGACCTGACCTTTCTAGGATTATGTTTAGCTGAAAAGCCACCGTTTGATGCAGTTTCGGTGCATGCCTATGGCTCGATTAATCATGCCGATCAGCCGCCCGACCCAACGATTACCAATTTTCGTCGCACTGAACTGATTCATGATGTAGTGCTAGCGGCGGGCTATGATGTGCCGTTTTACATCACTGAGGGTGGCTGGAACGATCATCCACGCTGGCCGAATGCGGTTTCGCCACCAATCCGCGTGCAAAACACGCTTGCCGCTTATGCTTGGGCCGAGCAACACTGGCCATGGATGCAAAGCGTCGGCTTTTGGCAATTCTCATTGCCCAATCTGACCTACACCTATGCCGATAATTATACTTTTGTCGCGCCTGATGGCATACCTAAGGCTATTTATTATGCCGTGCAGCAATTTACTCAACAGCCCTAGTAGTAATACAGAACCACCTCAACATTCCAAAAAATGAATTTTAGGGGGTGCAGGGGGATTAAAGCCCCCTGCGTTTCCCTCCGGCGGAGGGACGGAAGGGTGGCGAACCATAGTGAGAACCAATAGATCTTTAACCACGAACTATGCTTGACATAGCCCAAAAGATTCTCTATACTCAGCTGGTAAGTGGTCTGACCAGTTGGTGAGTATGAGTGAATTACAACGACCAGCAGCGTATTGCGAACAACACTTGATCAAAGCGATTATTGGTGGCAACTATGCCGCTGGTACGAGCCTGCCGAGCGAACGCGAGCTTGCTGGGCAATTGGGCGTTACCCGACCAACCTTGCGCGAGGCAATTCAACGCTTGGCACGTGATGGCTGGCTGGTGGTGCAGCAAGGCAAGCCCACCGTGGTTTGCAATATTTGGCAAGCTGGCGGTTTGGGCGTGTTGCGCAGTTTGCTGCAATATAGCAGCGAGCTACCAGCGCAAATTGTGCCGCAACTGCTAGCGGTGCGCTTGGATTTAGCACCAAGCTACACGGCAATGGCCATCGAACAGCATGGCGAGCAAATCGAGGCCTTGTTGCAAACAGGTTTAGTTTTGGCCGATACTGCTGCGGCCTATGCCCAATTCGATTGGCAATTACAGCATCAACTGACGATTGCTTCGATGAATCCAATTTATACCTTGATTTTAAATGGCTTTCGCGGCTTCTACCACATGATGGCCTTGGATTATTTTGCACTAGCGCAGGCACGTGAGCATTCAGCGGCATTTTATCGCACGCTGTTGCACGCTGCCAGCACTCACGATGTTGAGCTAGCGCGTGAGGCGAGCCGCGCTGCCATGCACCAAAGCATTGAGTTTTGGCATGAATTAAATCACTAAATTAACAAAGGGGTTAGTATGCGCCGTTGGAATGGTTGGGGCGATGAGAGCAAAGATTATGTGGTTAAAGCTGGTATTTTAGGCTTACTCAAGCAATTAATTGGGGTTGGCCCAATTCCCAGCGATGTAACCCTAGCCGAGGTTATTGCCCACGTGCCAGCATCACGCTTGCCACACCACGACTTGATTAGCACTGATCCTGAGCTGCGAATTCGCCATGCTCGTGGCCAGAGTTTTGCCGATTTGGTGGCCTTGCGCAGCGGCGATTTGGGCCAAATTCCCGATGGTGTGGCCTTTCCCCAAACCAGCCAAGCGGTGCGCGAGTTGCTCGATTGGGCTAGCGCCAATACCGTAACCCTGATTCCCTATGGCGGCGGAACCAGCGTCGCAGGCCATATTAATCCAGTTGCTGGCGAACGGCCAATTTTGACCGTTAGCCTTGCCAAACTCAATCGCTTGCTGGAAATCAACCCAACTGCGCGGCTAGCACGGTTTGGGGCAGGCATCAAAGGTCCAGATCTGGAAGCACAATTGCGTGCTTTGGGCTTTACGCTCGGCCATTTTCCCCAATCGTTTGAGCTTTCGACGCTTGGCGGCTGGATTGCCACCCGTTCAAGTGGCCAGCAATCACTTGGTTTTGGGCGCATTGAGCAATTATGGGCTGGCGGACGAATTGAAACACCCCAAGGCGCATTAGAATTAGCGCCATTTCCGGCCTCGGCGGCTGGCCCTGACTTACGTGAAATGCTACTTGGCTCGGAAGGCCGCTATGGCATTATCACCGAAGCCACAGTACGCATTCGGCCAATTCCTGAGCTTGATGTGGTGCATGCAATCTTCTTCACTAATTGGGAACAGGCCCAAACTGCGGCCCGCACGATTGCCCAAGCCAACCTGCCGTTGGGAATGTTGCGGCTGAGCACGCCAACCGAAACCATGACCAACCTCGCCTTGGCAGGCCACGAACGAGCGATTGGCTTGCTCGAAGGCTTTTTGAAATTGCGTGGCGTTGGCGCGGAAAAATGTATGCTGTTGGTTGGCTTTATTGGCAGCAAAGCCCAAGTTGCGCTCAGCCGCCAAGCAGTTTTGCGCTTGACCCGCCAACACGCTGGGGTGCATATCGGCCAAACCTTTGGCAAGGCATGGCGACATGGGCGGTTTCGCGCACCCTATTTGCGCAATCGGCTGTGGGAATTGGGCTATGGCGTGGATACGGTCGAGACTGCCACGACCTGGGAGAATCTCAACCCATTGTTAGAAACGCTAGAGCAGCGTTTGCGCAATGGCTTAGCTGCTGAGCACGAACAGGTGCATGTCTTCACCCATCTTTCACATTTCTACACTACTGGTTCCAGCATCTACACTACCTATGCGTTTCGGCTAGGCGCTGATGCCCAAGCAACCATGGCCCGTTGGCACCAACTGAAAAGCGCTGCCAGCCAAGCAATTGTTGCCGCCGGCGGCACGATTAGCCATCAACATGGCGTGGGGCTTGATCATCGGCCCTATCTTGAGGCTGAAAAAGGCCGTTTGGGCATTGGCGCGTTGCAACAACTTGGCCAACATTTCGACCCGCAAGGCTTGCTCAACCCCGCCAAATTATACGAGGATGGCCAATGAACCCACGTTTGCAATGGAATGGCGCTTGGCGCGAACGCACGTGGCATGAGCTTGACCAGCCATGGGATGTGATCATCATTGGCGGTGGGATTACCGGAGCAGGCTTATTGCGCGAAGCAACCCGCTCGGGCCTCAAAGCCCTGCTGCTCGAAGCACGCGATTTTGCTTGGGGCACTTCAAGCCGCTCATCAAAATTAGTTCATGGTGGGCTACGGTATTTGGCCCAAGGCCAAGTGCGGGTAACCTATGATTCAGTGGTTGAGCGCGAACAGCTCTTAAATGAAGCGCCAGGTTTAGTCGGGCCGTTGGGCTTTTTGATTGGCCTGCCACAGGGCAAACCGCTGAAACGTTGGGTTTATCAGGCTGGATTATTGGCCTACGATGCCCTTGCGCGACGCAGCGAACAGCATTATTTGAGCATGCCCAATTTGCGATTACTTGCGCCATACCTCAACGATGCCACATTAGCGGCTGGTTTGCGCTACAGCGATGCCCAAACCGATGATGCGCGTTTGGTTTTGCGCATTTTGCGCGAAGCAGCAGCAGCAGGCGCAACGTTATTAAATTACTGCGGCAGTTACGCAATTGGTGCGTGAAGATCAGCAAGTAGTTGGGGTTGTGGTGCGAGAGCAACTCAGCCAACGCGAGCAAACACTCAAAGCTACAGCAGTAATCAATGCTACGGGCGTTTGGGTCGATCAATTGCGTCAACAGATTCAAGCGCCAGCTAAAATGCGCCCACTGCGTGGCAGCCATTTGGTGTTTGCCCAAGCCCAATTGCCACTGACACAAGCAATCAATTTAGAGCATCCCCGCGATCGCCGCCCGGTCTTTTTTGTGCCATGGGAAGGCGTGAGCATCGTTGGCACCACCGACCTTGATCACGAGCCAGATTTGTGGCAAGAGCCAAGTATTAGCCCCGCTGAAGTTGATTATTTATTTGAAGCAGTTCAGAAGGCGTTTCCCAGTTTGGGTTTAGGCTTGAGCGATGTGATTTCGACTTGGAGCGGCGTGCGGCCTGTGGTCGATACCGGCGCGAGCGATCCGTCCAAGGAATCGCGAGATTATGTCTTGTGGCAAGAGCAAGGCTTATTGACGGTAACTGGCGGCAAATTAACTACCTTTCGTTTGATCGCACTTGAAGCTTTGAAGCTATTACGCCAACGCTTGCCAAAAATCAAGCTTTGGCCGCATGCACCACGGCTCAATCCGGCTCCCGCTGATTTAGCTGGCAATCTCGCACCGTTGATTAAGCAACGTTTGTTGGGGCGCTACGCCGCCGAAGCACCGGTGATGCTGCAACAATTGCCAGCCGCTGAATTTGGATCAATTGATGGTTTGCCAAGTTTATGGGCCGAAATGCGCTGGGCAGCTCGTTGCGAAGCAGTAACCAATTTGGGTGATTTGCTGTTGCGGCGTAGTCGTTTGGGCATATTACTAGCCCATGGCGCAGCCGCCTATCACGAGCAAATTCAGGCGATCTGTGCTGAGGAGTTGGGCTGGGACGCAGCACGCTGGCAAACTGAGTGGCATAGCTATCAAGCATTAATTGCCCAGCATTATGGCTTGCCAACCAGCCGTGTTAATGCTGCTCTAATTTGACAATGACCCTAAGCAGGCTATAATGAAATCAAACCTTCTCCTCTCTCTTCTCTCCCACAAGCGGCTCCATTATGCGAGCCGTTTGTGGTTTAAGTGACATTTCACCACAGCAACCATGCAACCAATCATCAATCGCATCAATTTGCTTGACGCAGACATTACATTGTGATATTTATAACATAGCAACCAATTAAAACCTGCTTACTCGCGGCTTGTGGATAAGGTGGCGTTGATGAAGATCACGATTCTGAGTTACGGTTCGCGCGGCGATGTGCAGCCATTCTTGGCACTTGGCCGAGCCTTGCATCATGTTGGGCATAGCGTTCAGTTGGTTGGCCCTGCCAATTTTGCCGAGTTAAGCCAAGCTGCGGGCGTGCCGTTCGTTTCAGTTGGGGTTGATCTTCAGGCGTATCTACGCGAACGCATCACGAGCTTATCAGGCTCACGCAACGTCATCAGCCTCTTAAAAAAGCTGCGCAACGAACTCAATGAGCTAATTGAGGAAATTGCCCATGAGACATTGCAGGCTTGCCAAGGCAGCGATTGTATCATTGGCGCAGGGCCACAAACTGCTAGTCTATCCCAAAAACTTGGGGTTCCATTTATTGAAGCCGTGCTTCAGCCAATGACTCCCACCCGTGCATTTCCCTCACCAATTGCCCCAAGCTGGCTCCAATTTGGTGGATTTGCCAACTATCTCAGCCACCTTGGGTTTGAGCAGATCTTTTGGCAGATCTTTCGGCCTACGGTCAATCGGGTGCGGACGCATGTGCTTGATTTGCCATCGTATGGCTTCAGCAGTCCGTTTGCCCAGATTCGCGAGCAGGTTTCACTGCGGCTGCATGCCTATAGTGCCCACGTAATGCCACGGCCAAGCGATTGGGCCGCCCAACATCAAGTAACGGGATTCTGGTTTCTGCCTCCACCCACCGATTGGACACCACCCGCTGATCTCAGTGCTTTTCTGGCAGCCGGCCCTGCACCGATTTATATTGGCTTTGGCAGCATGATGGGTGGTGATCCACAGCAATTAACCGCGCTGGTGAGTGCCACCTTGGCTCGCTGCGGCCAACGTGGGATTTTAGCTGGCGGCTGGGGGGCGTTAGCCGAAACTGCAGAATCAACAGATCAGTTGTTTTTTGTTCAGGATGTGCCGCATTATTGGCTTTTACCACAAATGGCCGCGATCGTGCATCATGGCGGTGCTGGCACCACAGGCGCGGCTTTACGCAGTGGCAAGCCCTCGATTGTGGTGCCATTCGGCTTTGATCAAGCCTTCTGGGGGCGACGGGTGGCAGAGCTTGGCGTGGGTTCCGCTCCCGTTCCGCGCAAGCAACTCAGCGTTGATCGGTTGGCGAGCGCGATCACTCAAGTAACTAGCCAAGCAGCGATTCGCGAGCGGGCAGCGCAACTTGGTAGCCAAATTCAAGCTGAGTATGGCACAGCGCAGGCAATCGATCATATCCATCGGGTCTTGCGCCGCTAATCGTCTCGGTTTTAGGCGATTTCTTCTGGCTCAAGCACTGGCAAATTCCACAATTCTTCGGGGACTTGCATATGAATCTGGGTGCCGCCCTGCTCAGGTGTGGAAATAGTCAGGCTGCCACCAATCACCATCAATAAACCGCGATGCAAACGCAAGCCACTGCCGCTGCCCGCTGAACTCGGCTGATTCGCCGCGATGCCCACGCCATCATCACAAATATCTACGACCAACCCATGTCGCCAATCGATCTGCACTTGAAGATTCAAGTGGCGGCGTGGGTCGTTGCCACGGGCATGGCGGGCAGCATTGCGCAGTGCTTCTTGCAAGGCATAGCTAATTACTTCGCCGATAAATTGCGGCGTATCAGCCAAACGAGCTTCAGCAGCAGGCGCAACCGTATATCCAACCTGATCAAAGGCATTGCCAAAATCAACCAGCACCATATCGTGCAGGGTTTGAGCCAAGCCACCTTGAGCTAAACGATAGGGCGTTGCTGGCGGCAAAGAACGAATCAGGGCTGAAAGCTTGGTATGCGCCTCGGATAAGGCCTTAATTGTTTGTTGCGCCATGGGATCGTTCGCTGAAACAGCGCTCAAATGAATCAAGGCAGCGTGAATTTGGGGCAAAACATCGTCGTGCAAGGTGCGCCGACCTTGACTACCCAACACTTTGACCTCGGCAATTCGTTGCCGCAGCACATCGCCTAACATTCGAGCCGCCCGTTCGCCCGCTAGCGCATCGGTCAAACGCGCACAGCAGGCCGCCGCAACTTCCATTAATTCTTCGCTATAAACCGCGCCGTTCTGCGGCGAACCAAGCACCAAAGCACCAGCTAAACCACGACCATCCCAGAGTGGGATGGCCCATTCAGCGCCACTTTGGGCCTTGAGCTGAATCCCTGATGTGCGGCGTTCTGATGAAATTGGCAATTGCTCAAGAATTGGAATTGGCGTTTGGCCCCAATGATAGCTGATGACTTTGGGCAAACCTGGCACTGCATCGCGTAGCAACAAACAGGCGCGTTCTGCTCGCAACACATCGCGGCTAATCGCCTCGACCAAGCCCTCGACTGAGGCCGAGAGACTAGCACCACCATCTAGCAAGCGATCTTGAAAGTGTAAACTGCCGACGAAAGGCCGTAAACGTTCCATAAAGGCCTCGTGCTCAACCCGATAGCGCCAACTTAACAAGCCATAAGCCAACGAGGCCAAGGTGGTGGCAAACAGCACAATATAAATCGAAGCCACTTCAAATGCGGCGCTAACCCCAACCATCAAAGCAAAACCACCAGCAATCGCCACCAGCCAGCGCCATTGATCGATGCGGTTCCATTGAGGTAGCGGGCGATCGGTAAAAGCCGCATAGGCGCCCATGGCTTGGCCAGCAGCACCCAAGGCCGCCGCCACCACGATCAACACCATCACATCCAATTGAAAAAGAGCTCGATCGCTCGATCGGCCAGCCATGCTACTTCCGGCGTGCGCACCGATGAGCCTTGCGAAAAAACTACCACCGCGCCGATTAAGGCCACAATTCCGGCTAGCAAGCCAAGCAACGATGTGCGAATCAGCCACGAACGCACCCGCAGCCACGCTTGATGCGGCAGATTATTGCGCCGACCAGGTCCAGTCAGCAAGGCATGAAATTGGCAAACTGAAACACATGATCAAGGCCAAAAGATAGCCAGCGACGATAAACGGCAAGTTGGCAACCAACCATGCTGGCACAAATTTCAAGGCCAAAATGCGGGCTTCTTGGGGCAATGGGTAAATCGCAGTCAGCACTAAGCCCAAAATCCCAATAAAAATGCCCATGGTAAACAACAGCAATTTATGAACGCGTAGGCTCTTGCCGCTCACCCCCGTATACCAGATCATCGTGGCATACCAAGCATACGGTGCGAGCAACGAAACCACGCTGATGACCCGCCACCAAAATGGTAGGCCCACATCAACGACAGGTGGGCCACGCCCAATAATCGCCGCGTGAATCAAAAAGAACACGCCAGCCATCAGCAAGCCAGCCGCCGCCAAGCGTGGGCCACGTTCGCGCCCGCCATCAAGCGTCACGGTCATGCCCAACCATAAACAGATAATTGCATTGAAGATTGAAATTGCGAGGGCAATCGATTGCAGAATAAAAATCATGGGCGCTACCTATAAGCCAGTTATTTCATCATACCAGCCTCAAACTAGCACCTAGGTGCAAAACCAACGTTCCCTCACCTCAACCCTCTCCTGACAAGGGTGGGTTTTACAAAGACTTAGTGAATGTGGATGGTTATGATCCCCTCACCCCAGCCCTCTCTCCCGCCCGCGAGGCGAGGGGGAGTCATAGCTTGGTTGTGACGCTTCGAACCACACCATGGTAGATTCACCGGAAACCGTGTGCTAACTACCAAATATCCTCGAGGTGGCAGAGATTAAAGCATCTCCCTCAAGCAGAGGGACCGAAGGGTGGAGAACAAGGGATCAGGATTCAGTGGTCAGGGATGAGCAACTCGGAAACCGCAAAGCACGTGAAGAGCCGAAGCAAGGTTTGGGTATTAGGCAGCATAACACTATTCCACAGCGTAAATATTCGGGGGATGAAAGCCCCCGCGTCTCCCTCCAGCTGAGGGACGGAAGGGTGGAGAATTTTGATTCAATCGTGAGGACCAAAAGCTTTATGGCGGCGATCCCATTGCTGAGATCGCCGTTATTGCACCGAGATTTCAATTTATTGGCAGGTGCCGCCATTAAGTTGGAAGGCATTGCTTGCCAAACTTGGCGGGCTACCAACACCTTGGAAACCAAAGTTGGCGGTACCACCATTGGCTGCGAGATAGCCGTTCCAGCCAGCGTTGCCGACAGTCACCGCGCTACCAGTTTGGCTGAGCGTGCCATTCCACAGATTACTGATGGTTTGGCCGCCAGTTAAGTTGAACTTCAAGTTCCAGCCATTGATCGCACTTGCTTGGAGGTTGGTCACGGTAACATCGGCAATGAAGCCTGAACCCCATTGGCTGGTTACCTTGAAATCAACCCGACAACCGACTCCAGTGCTGGTTGGGCTAGCCGTTGGCACTTGGGTTGGTGTCCGCGTCGCGGTTGGTGCGGTGGTTGCCGTCGCGGTTGGCACTTGGGTTGGTGTCCGCGTCGCCGTTGGAATGCTAGTTGGGCTAGCCGTTGGAATCGTCGTCGCGGTCGAGGTTGGGCCAGTCGTTGGCGTGCGGGTGACGGTTGGAATGCCGGTTGCAGTCGCGGTTGGCACTTGGGTTGGCGTGCGCGTCGCAGTCGCGGTTGGCCCTGTGGTTGACGTTGGTTGGTTGCTATTCACCACACCAACGGTCAGATAGTCGGCGTAGATTGTTGCCGTACCAGTGTTGCCAGTCAGGGCATTGAATTCAACCCCCAACTCGCGCACTTGATTGATATCGGGCACGCCTGCTAATTCAATCGTCAGCAAGCTTGTACCTGAATCAAGCAGCACTGTGCCACTATCTTTCCAATTCCAAGCACTACCAGTCTTGATGTAGAGCTTCGCGTTGAGACCGCTCCCAACATTTTGGGCACTCAAGCGAATTTGAATTCGTGATTGACCAGTCAAATTAAGCTCTTGGGCAATGCCAATGCTCGCAGGCGTAGCCGCCAAATTAACTTGTGCTTTGATCCCACGTTGGCCGTTAGCGGCCCAATCAGTGGTTACAACCGGCCCTGAAACTAAATTCGAGCCAGTCCAGCCTTGCAGCGTGCCATCTTCAAAATCGCTAACCACAATGCCGGGCAATGGCGTTGGAGTTGGCGTACCCGGCGTTGCTGTGGGAGCGATCCCAAGCGTACCATTCCAAAGTTGGCTAACATTGGTACGATTCAAGGTTGCCCAGTGGGCATAGGTGCTTTGAATCCGGCTATCGGTATTGCGATAAAACATATCGGTATGCCAGATCATAAAGTAGGCAAATGGGGCGCTGCTCAAAAGCGCAGGGTCCATCATATAGTCGGTTTCGCTGAGCGCTTTAATCTTGGTTTGTGAAAAACGCCCAAGATCTTCGTACCAGCTCACGTAGTTGCCTGAGGTTTCATTATAAACGTCGCTGCCCAAAATATCGGCCTGGCCAGCGGGATACCATGCCGTGCTGACTCCTTTGACCCCAGGTGTCCAAACCCAGATCAAGTTGTGCAAGCCACGAGTGGTGACCAAATAGCTGAACATATCGTCCCAGAGGCGGCGATAGTTGATGGCTCCGTTATCTTTATCCCACCAGAACCAACCGCCACCAGCTTCGTGGTAGGGTCGCCACAGCACTGGCACGTTGGCATCTTCCAGTTGTTGCAAATCATCGGCAATATTATCGAGCCAAATCAGATAATTGTTGCGTTCAGTTGTGCCGTTGACAAACATATTGTCAATATCAACCACCGTAAACATATCTTGGTGGTTGGTACCTTGGCTGGCAACGGGTGTCCAGTGTTGGCTGATGGTTGGAATAACTTTGGCGTTGGCCCAATCGCTGATGATCGCATCGATCATCCATTGACCATCATTGGGCAGTGCGCCGCCGATGGGAAAATCCCAGCCACGCAGCGCGGGGTAACGTTGAGGATTAGTGCGGGCATAAACTGCATTCGACATTTCGTCTTTGCGAGCATTATCCCAGTGAACTTCTTGCTGACCGCCGAGCCAATACTGACCTTTGTATTGGTCAAAGCGATCGAGCACATTTTGGGCATACGGGGCGAGATTTGGATCGGCGGCTTGATAGGCGGTAATCGCGGCCTTGGTGCTATGCGTTGGCAACAAACTTAATGAACCAAGCACAACCCCAAGGAGCGCAATCGTCAACAACGACCGCGAACGGCTCAGGTTCGACCACATGGCGACAATCTCCTTTGATTGAGGACATTCAGCGTTGGGTATTGATCGTAGGTAGAACGAGGCTATGATGCGATGGGCTACACGAGTGAATGTCCAAGATTCCAGAGCTAATTGAGGAACATTCCCATCAGCGATAATAGTCTAAATTTTTAAAGAGTCAATTCAAATTTTAAGTATTTCTTTAGAATTTCAAACAACAAAGTCGCCAGCTATGTGCTTAGCTGGCGACTTCTTCAATCCTCTAGGCAGTTGTTTTTAGTAATAATTTAGACTTTACCTTTGGCGCGATCGTTGTCCAGCATAATTATTTGAGGCGTAATCAGTCGCATGTTGGGGATTCTAGTGGCTTGAAAGTTCCCTCACCCCCAGCCCCCTCTCCCACCTAGCGGGCGAGGGGGAGTCGGAAAACGAATAATCTTGCTTTTCCACACGGGGCGCGGAGGAGTCCTGATCCAAAAATGCTGGTTTCTCGATCCAATCTTGATCAAACCACCATATCAAGCCCCTCTCCCGCTAGGTGGGAGAGGGGCTGGGGTAAGGGAACTTGATTTATTGCTTTTTGGTGGCGGCGGCGATCAAGGCATGCACGCCGCTGATCAACTCGCTGGGGTTGGGGTGTAAGCCTTCGCCCAACAAGGCCGTGCCATACAATTGCTCAACCGCAACCTTGAACAATTCGCCTTGATCAGGCTCGTCGAGCAATGCTGCCAAGTTATGCACAATCGCGTGGCGTGGATTGAGTTCAAGAATTCGGCTGGGTATGCTATATTCTTGGCCCATCATACGCCGAATGCGATCCATATCGCGGCCCATATCATCGCTCGGTGCGGCCAAACGCACAGGATTGCTGCGTAGCAATTTCGAGCCACGTACTTCGCTGATTTGCTCGCCCAATAATTCCTTGATCCGGTCGCCAAGTTGGCCAAGGGTGGCTGCCGAGATCGAGCCTTCAAGCTCAATATCGTCGCCAGCAATATCGGCATCATCAACCGAGCGCAATTTTTTGCCTTGGAAATCGCGCAAGCTCGAAATCACAAAGCTATCGATTGTTTCATGCAGCAACAGCACTTCGAAGCCGCGTTCATTGAAATAATCAAGGTGCGGCGAACGGCGAGCGGTATCCACATTGTCGGCAATCACATAATAAATATCTTCTTGGCCTTCCTTCATGCGTTCGACATACTCGCTGAGCTTGGTCAAGCCCTCGCTGTTGGTTGAGTGGAAGCGCAAGAGTGGCTCAATTTGGCTGCGCGTGCCGGGATCGGTCACCAAGCCTTCTTTGAAATATGGCCCAAATTCACGCCAGAACTCGGCAAATTTCTCGGCATCGTTATCGGCTAAGGTTTCAATTTCTTTGGTAATTTTGTTGGTGATAATTTTGGCAATTTGGCGCAATGTACCGCTGCTTTGCACCGTTTCACGCGAGACATTCAACGGCAAGTCTTCCGAATCGACCACACCTTGGACAAAGCGCAAATGCTTGGGCAACAATTCTTCGTTGCGATCTTGGATGAGCACCTTGCGTGAATACAGCTTCAAGCCAGGATCAGGAATTTGGCGCATCATGCCTTGCTCACGTTTGGCGGGCAAGAACAAAATTGCGTGCAAATCAACCGGCGCATCGGTGCTGATGTGGACGGTGCTCAATGGCTCGCTGAAATCCATCGTGGTTTGGCGATAGAAATCATTATATTCTTCTTGCGTGACTTCGCGTGGTTGCTTGCGCCACAGGGCAGTGCGTTGGTTGAGCGTCTTCTTTTCGTCGCCTTCAGCCGAATAAATTGGGAAGGCCACAAAATTGGAGTGCTGGCGCACAATTTGTTCGAGCTTCCAACGTTCGGCGTATTCTTCGGCATCTTCTTTGAGCACAATTTCGATCGTCGTGCCACGTTCGCTGCGTTCGGCTGCTTCCAAGGTGTAGGTTGCTTCGCCGCGTGAAGTCCAGCGCCAGGCAGTTGCGTCGGGCTGATGCGACAACGAGGTGACACGCACTTCATCTGCTGCCATAAAGACTGAGTAGAAACCCACGCCAAATTGACCAATAATTTCGCTGCTATTGGTTGGGTTGGCTTCGCCCAGCTTTTGCAAGAAGGCTTTCGCGCCTGATTGAGCGACAGTACCCAAATTCTTGATCATATCGTCGCGGGTCATGCCAATCCCAGTATCGCTGATGCGAATAATCCGAGCATCTTTATCGGCTTCAAGCGTGATTGCCAATTCAAGCTCAGGATCGCGCACATCTTGGTTGGTCAGCATCTCGAATTGCACCCGATTCAAGGCATCGGAAGCATTCGAAATCAATTCGCGCACAAAAATCTCGCGATGGGTATACAGCGAGTGAATCAGAATATGCAAAACTTGTTGTATTTCAGCTTGGAATTGAAACTGTTCGCGCTCGTTGGCAACGTCGTGTTGCTCAGCCATAGGTCTCTACTCCTTATGAAAAAATCTAAATCGGAATTTAAACCGCTAGGCCGATTGTAGCATAGCCAAGCCTGCTGCGAGAAGCTTTCTACGTTAGCATTGTGTTGGAGATGCGGCATAAGACTGAGGCCAAACGAGCCAAAACTTGGTATAACTCAACTATTCTTTTACCTTGGAGGCATTTCATGCAAACACTATCACTCACTGCTGGCATTGTTTGGGTTAAGTATCAGCAACGATAAACGATTCCCTCATCCCCCAACCTCACAAGGGTAGGTTTTTAACAATGGTATGGTTGGATGGACAAGAGTTCATGATTCCCTCACCCCCCAACCCCCTCTCCCACTAGACGCGGGCGAGGGGGCTTACGGGGCTAGGTTTTTAATCAAGGCTCGTGGTGCACCATTCCCCTCTCCCACTGGATGGGAGAGGGGGAGATGCCCTTGTTCACCGACGCATTGCGAACGAACCATTGTGTTAAAACCCCTCGCACGTAACGCGGGCGAGGGGTTGATGAGGGAACGCAACCAATCATTAAACCCTTGTAACAAGCCTCACTTGTCGAGCGATCAAGGGGTTGGATGTGAGGGAATCGTAGCAACCGCGCTTATACTTGCCATGCTGGGTTAACTTTTTCTAGCAGGAGTTGCATGTGCAACCGCAAGCGCGTTTGAGCTATCTGGTTTTGGAATTCAGCACGCGGCTGATGTTGAGTTGTATTTTTACCGCCTCGATGCTCTATCGGATTCAAGTTTTGCAGCTTGATCCGTTGCAATTAGTTTTAGTTGGCACCGTTTTGGAAGCCGCCGCCTTTGCCTTGGAAATTCCCACGGGCGTGGTCGCCGATGTCTACAGTCGGCGCTTGTCGGTAGTTTTGGGGGTGGCCTTTTTGGGCTTGGGAGCGCTCAGCGAGGTTTGGCTAGGCAGTTTTGTTGGCAGTTTGCTGGCGCAGCTAGTTTGGGCTTTGGGTTATACCCTGATGAGCGGCGCAACCGAGGCTTGGATCACCGATGAACTAGGAGTTGAAGCGGTCGAGCCATTGTTTCTCAAGGCCGCGCAACTCAATAGCATTGCCAGTTTATTGGGCATTGGCGTAGGCATAGTGCTCGCCAGATTTGGCTTGGTTTGGCCGATGATCAGTGGTGGTGTGGCCTTGGTTGGCTTGGCGTTTGGCCTTCGTTGGTTAATGCCAGAGACCGGATTTACCCCCGCGCCCGTGGTTGAACGCCAAAGTTGGGGTCGCTTTGGGGCGACGTTGGGCCATGGCTGGCAAGCGGTACGGGTGCAGCCAATGCTGCTTAGTTTGTTGCTAATCAGTGCAATCGCTGGAGCAGCATCCGAGGGCTACGATCGGCTGTGGGAAGCGCATTTGCTGACCACGATTGGCCTGCCAACATGGCTTAATCTCCAGCCAGTTACGTGGTTTGGCATAATTGCCGCACTAGGAACCTTGGCAAGTTTATTAGCGGTTAGCGTGGTGCAACGCTTGGCGAGCAACACCAGCGAACGCAGCATGTGGCTGTTGCGTTGGCAATACGGCTTGTTGGCGCTGGGCTTGCTTGGTTTAGCGTTCGCCCAACAATTTGCTATAGCCTTGTTTTGGATTATGTTAATTCGAATGCTGCGCCAAAGCATTCAACCGTTGTATAGCGCTTGGCTCAATCGGCTGATTGAAAGTCGCAGCCGAGCGACAATTATCTCGATTAATAGCCAAGCCGATGCCTTTGGCCAGATTTTAGGTGGGCCAATCATTGGATTAATCGCTAGTCGCATTGGGCTACCAGCAGCATTTGTGGCCGCAAGCTGCTGTTTATGGCCAATGCTAGTGATATTACGGCGCGGCAGGCTAACCAAGCAATAAATTAAAATCAAGCGGCTAAAATCGATCAGTCATGAGCGTAGGTTTCTACGCCATGGCCGTTTTTTTAATTTTCACCTAGCAATAAAAACCTAACAATTAAATACAATCGAAATAATTGTCGCGTGCGTGTCGCAAGCCTTTCACAGGGTTGTCGCACTGAGAAAACGAAGCTGTGTCCAGACCCAAATTGATACAGCTTAGGAGGCTCTCAGTGTACAACTCATCATCAATTAGCCGCCGCATCCTACTCGCCTTCGCAACCTTCGGTCTGATTTTTGTCAGTTTTGTTTACACTGCCCTCACAAGCAGCCAAACCCTTCAATTTGATACACCAGCAGCTTCCAACACCGCATGGCAATGGGGCGACATCGAAACCATTACCGTTACCCAGCAATTACAAACCGCGCCACTTAACACCGCATGGCAATGGGGCGACATCGAAACCATTACCATTACCCAGCAATTGCAAACCGCACCACTGAATACCGCATGGCAATGGGGCGATATCGAAACCATTACCGTCACCCAGCAATTACAAACCACACCACTAAATGTCGCTTGGCAATGGGGCAATATCGAATCAGGCAAGCTTTAGCCGAGAAGGAGGACGCGGCATGGATACAACAACATTTCCGGAACTTTGGCACTCCATTCCGCGTGATATTGCAGCCTTGCTACCAAACACGCCAACCCTGCCCTACGAAGCCCATTTGCTCTTAAATACTATCGCTCGCCATTCGCATGAACTTTATTCTCATTCGCTACGGGTTGGCCAAATGGCGTGGCATATGAGCCAGACGCTGGGCTTACCAAGCTACGAACATCAGCAGATTTGGCTGGCAGCGCTCTTGCACGATTGTGGCAAAACCCGCATGCCACGCAGTTTGCTGGTTCGTCCGACGCTTGGCAGCCCACCTTGGGAAGTAGCGATCTATCAACAGCATGTCAACGAAGGCATCGCGCTATTGCAAGCGTATCCAAGATTGCACGCCTTGATGCCTTTGGTAGCTGAGCACCACGAACGAATCGATGGCAACGGCTTTCCACGTGGCAGCAAATACCCAACACGTAGCGCCCAAATTGTCGCCTTGGCCAATACGCTCGACCATCTGCGGGCACAACCAAGCAGCCTTGGCAACAATCTGCAAGGCTTGATCAATCAGGCAATTGGCCACGATTGGGATGCAGCGGTGGCAGCAACGGCGCTTAGTGCTTGGCGACAAGCCAATCTGGCTGAGGTTGGATAACTTGTTCGTGCCATTCGGCGGCTTGTTGGCGCAAACGATTGCGCACCAAGGCCAAGGCATCAGCCGATTGATCCGCTGCAATCCAGCGCCGACCTAAGCGTTGAGCCACTGCCGCCGTCGTGCCTGAGCCACAACAGAGATCGGCTACCAGATCGCCTGAATTGCTTGCTGCGAGGATGATTCGCTCCAGCAAGCGTTCAGGCTTTTGGGTGGGATAGCCCAAGCGCTCGGCAGCCATGGGGTTGAGCATGGGAATATCCCAAACATCATCAACCGGCGTGCCATCGGGATGCGGCAAATAGCGCTTGCCTGCTGCCGAGCGAATGCCAGCCTTGGCAAAACCGCTGCTGGCTTTATAGGGTTGGCGCATCGCTTGCAAATTATATGTCCAGTGTTGGGGATGCTTGCTATACCACAAAATCGTATCGTGTTTGTGCGAAAAGCTACGCCGTGCCCGCCCGCCACCAGTATAATGCCAAATAATTTCATTGCGAAAACAATCGAAGCCCCAAAGCCGATCAAGCAGCACTTTGGCATAATGCACAGCCCGGCGATCAAGGTGCAAAAATAACGAGCCATGCTCAGCCACAAGCTGGTGCGCAGCCAGCAAGCGTTGCTCTAGCCAAGCCAAATAGGCAGTTAAGCCACCTTGCCAGCGATCATCAAACGCGCCAGCGCTATCGGCAAACACACGGCCAGCAGCAAACGGCGGGTCGAGATACAGGAGATCGATCGATTGTGGCGCGATTGTGGCGATAACGTCCAACATTTCGCCTTGAATAAGCTGATTTGATTGCTGCGAATTCACGCCTGGCCCTTCTAACTATGATTAACCTAATGATTGAAGCAACAAATTTACCAAGCGCTCGCGGTTGGTCGTTTCCAATTGATACAGATCATGCTCGAGATTAGTTTGGGTCATGAGCAATGCTTGTTCGCCTGCCTGCAAGAGGGTATATTCGCGGCTCAACACTTGCTGGCCTTGATAGACCACTGCATTGAAAATCGTAGTCGTGTGGTTTTGGCGCAACAGCTCAATAAACAACAAGCCTGCTTGCTCAGCAACTCCCGAATTGCGCAAGGCTTGCAGGGCGGCTTGCTCTTCGCTCGCCTCAACCAAACTACGGGCTTCGGCTAAAACCGTGCTTTGAATATGAAATCGCAACTCAGGCTGAGCCGCGCTAGCATAGCCACACCAATCGAGGCTTTGGTTTGCCAATTGCTCCAACGAGCCAAGCGCCTGCAACTGCTGTTGGTCGGGATTAAGCACTTCATGAAACACGACGGAATCAGCGTGTTTATGGCCAAAGGCTTGCAGCAGCGTGCCATTGCTCTGCACATAATGCAAAATCAGGCTGCGTTGGGGGTAGGCGCAGGTTGCGACCAACGCCAACGGATCACGGGCGATCATCAGCATGCCATCGTGATCGAGTTGGGCGAGGTTGCGTTGGCGCAATGAAACTTCGCCCCGTTGCTGAAGTTGGCCTTGCTCAGCAGGATTCTGGGCTGGCTCAACGCCCATAATCGTTGCGGCGCTGACCACTGCACAAATCGCCACAATTTCGGTCCGATTTAACTCAACAACTAGGCTCATAGCAACCTCCAAAGATCAACAAGGCTCATCCCATTGTAACGGTAAATCGCTTGGGCCATGCTAAAATGCTCTGTGCACTCGATTTCTTGTAGCTGTGGTAAGGAGCTGGTTTGATGCAATTGACAATTCTTGGGTGTGGCGGCTCGATGGGCGTGCCAATGCTGGCGTGTGATTGTGAGGTTTGTACTTCGAACGAGCCACGCAATCAGCGCACACGCACGGCAGCCTTAATTCAAAGCCCTACCACCACGATTTTGATCGATCCTGGGCCAGATTTGCGAATTCAAGGCTTGCGTCATGGTTTGCAGCAACTTGATGCGGTTTTGGTGACCCATCCGCATCAAGACCATATTGGCGGCATCGACGATTTACGGCCATTTACCTTGCAGACCCAACGCACCTTGCCGCTATACGCCAACCAATTTACCCTCGATCGAATTCTCTACCAATACGATTATGCCTTTGCCAGCGGCGAATCAGCCTCAACGCGCCCGAATCTGGGCCTGAACCAGCTTGATGGAGCACAATTTAGTATCGGCGATATGACGATTATTCCCTTGCCGATTGAGCATGGCAGTTGGCAAATTTTGGGCTTTCGAATTGGCGATTTGGCTTATATGACTGATGTCAGCCATATTCCAGCGCCAACCTTTGAACTATTGCATGGTGTAAAAAGCTTGATTATTGGAGCTTTGCGCCATGAACCACACCCGTTGCATTTTACCGTTGCACAAGCCTTGGCCGCCGTTGAACGGATTCAGCCACAACAAGCATTTTTTGTGCATATGAGCCATAGCCTCGATTACACAACTGAGCATGCCAACTTGCCCACGCATGTGCAACTCGCCTACGATGGCTTAGTTGTGCCAATCGGAGAATGAGACTTTTTGGGTCGGACATGAGACTTTTGCCAAGCGTCGCGCTGCTATGCTACATCTATCGAAATCAAAGAAGGAGTGTAGCGATGAAACGACAAACCCAACACCTGTGGCGCTCGACGCTTGGTCTACTAGGAACGGTTGGCCTAATCGCCAGTAGTTTTTCAATCACCACCAATTCAGTGTCGGCCCAAACTAGCAGTGCTCGACCATGTTTGACTGGTGATCCACTTCAATTGAACGCACTCAAAACCAAGTTGAGCCAAGCTAATCCACCAAGCGGCATTCAACGGGTCAATCGCAACTTGACAGTCGAATTTATTACGACTGGCGTGCTGACCGACGAAGTTCCAAGTTTACCAGTGCTGCCAACAGAAATTGGCGACGATGAGCCGGTCGAACGCGAGCCAGTGCCTGCTGCGACTGCAACATTTCGGGTGTTCAACACCTTAACCTTGAAAGAATTTCGGGTGGTTATGCAAGCCAGCGCAGTTGGCAGCATCCGCGATTGCTACGAGCGCAATAATTTGCTCAGTGGTACAGCGCCAACCGATTACACCGGCAATATCGATGAGCCAGCACCCCAACGGAGCAAACAAAGCGAAATTTTCACGCCGTTTGGCTGGAGCAACGGCGATGATAACCGCGAATTAAAAACCAATGCCAGCCAATATCCATTGCGCACAATCAGCCAATTTTCACGCGTCAGCGGCGACCAAGATTCCAACTGCACTGGTACGTTTGTTGGCCCACGCCACCTGATCACCGCAGCCCACTGTATCAATCGTGAAGCAACCAACGTTTGGTTTCGAACCAAAGTAACGCCGGCCCGCAATGGCACAGGCAGCGGCTCTGCACCGTTCAGCTCAACAGTTATTGAGCCAAATCCATCGCCACCAGTTGAATCGTGGTATTGGACCTTTGAAGAATGGCGCGACCCTAACCAAAGCAATCGTACTCGTTGGGACATTGGGATGATTGTTGTGCCAGATCGTTTGGGCGATACGACCTACTGGATGGGCGTTGCGCCCCGCACGGCCAGCTATTTGAAGAACACCGCCAGCTATAATCGGGGCTACCCAAATTGTAATGGCGATGGTGCGACTCGCGGTAATGCACCAGCAGGCTGTCAAGTAGCTCGTATGTATGGCGATCCAAACGATTGTGGTGCACGCTGGTTCAAAAATTTGGATGGCGCTAATTGGTCAATGCGCTACGATATCAAATGTGATATTAGTGCAGGCCATAGTGGCAGTCCTGTCTATCATTATGAATACAGTGCCCATCACGGCCAAGAAATGCCAGTCGTCTCAGCAGTGATTATCACCGAAGAATGTTTCACCTGTTCAAATCTAAATTCATATGTGAATACGGTTCGGCGGGTAACCCCTTCAGTGCTTGATAACTACGTTGCCTTACGCGAAATCTTCAACTAGAAACCCATGCATTCACAACAAAGCCCGCTGCAACTATTGCAGCGGGCTTTGGGCATTATTGGCGATCTACTTTTTTGCGTTGGCGGTGATATTTCGCCATTGCCCGGCCCCATTCTTTAGCCTTTTGTTGGCGCGGATTGGGTGGTGGGCGATCGTCATTTTTGCGTTCTCGGCGCTCAGCTATTTCTTCGGTTTCTTGGTCTTCAATCCACTCTTCATTCAAATAATTTCGGGTTTGGCCTTTCATGGCGACAGCTTACTCCTCAATAGAAATTGATTCCGCAACGCGAGCGCTACGGGGAGTCTGTCCCAGGGCCGATGTTTTAGGATATCGAGCCCTAGCTACTATAGCTCCCCGTTTGAGAAAACAATCACGGCAGCCATATATACCCTCCTTGGTTTCAAAATGTATCTGGTCGATAGTGTAAATAGCATACCAATTTTTTTGCTCCATCGCAAGACTGAATTTAACCCAAATTGGTGGGACATTTTCTACCCCGATTAACTAAAAAACCACCCCTATGACCTAGCATAGAGGTGGTTTGAGCGAAACAGGGGCGGCTTACTCGACGGTGAACTCACCATCGACCACGCCATCATCGGCTGGTTTGGCGTTGGCGGTTGCACCAGCAGCAGCTTGTTCGCCGCTGTACTGGGCTTCACCAATGCTCATCAAGGTTTGTTGCAAGGTGGTCATTGCAGCTTGAATCCCAGCGTCATCGTCTTCGGCAACCTTGGTGCGCAAATCGGCAATTTGCGCTTCGGCTTGGCTCTTGATGCTTGGGTCAACCTTATCGCCGAGGTCGTTGAGCGTTTTTTCAGCTTGATAGGCAATGTTATCAGCTTGGTTTTTCAACTCAATCTTCGCACGGCGAGCTTGGTCGGCTGAAGCATTCGATTCAGCGTCACGCACCATCTTTTGCACATCGTCCTTGCTCAGGTTGGTGCTGGCCGTAATCGTGATTTTTTGCTCTTTGTTGGTGGCTTTATCTTTGGCCGAAACATTGATAATGCCATTCGCATCGATATCAAAGGTCACTTCGATTTGTGGTACACCACGTGGCGAAGGCGTAATGCCTTGCAATTGGAAACGGGCCAAAGTCATGTTATCGCCAGCCATCTCACGCTCGCCTTGCAAAACGTGAATATCAACCGCGGTTTGGCCATCAGCCGCGGTGCTGAATACTTCCGATTTGCGGGTTGGGATAGTGGTGTTGCGATCAATCAACTTGGTCATGATCCCGCCAAGGGTTTCAACACCCAATGACAATGGCGTAACGTCGAGCAACAGCACATCTTTGACTTCGCCACCAAGCACACCAGCTTGGATAGCGGCGCCGATTGCTACCACTTCATCAGGATTCACGCCCTTGTGTGGGTCTTTGCCAGTCAGTTTGCGCACCAATTCTTGCACCACTGGCATCCGAGTTGAACCACCAACCAAAACGACTTCATCAATTTGGGTTGCCTTCAAACCAGCATCTTTGAGTGCTTGGGTGAATGGTCCCTTGAGCCGTTCGGTCAAATCGGCGGTCAATTGCTCGAACTTCGAGCGGGTCAGGTTGGTGACCAAGTGCTTTGGACCGCTGGCATCTGCCGTAATAAATGGCAAGTTGATTTCGGTTTCCATGGTCGTCGAAAGTTCCATCTTGGCTTTTTCAGCAGCTTCTTTCAAACGTTGCAACGCTTGCTTATCGCTGGTCAAATCAATGCCTTGATCTTTTTTGTACTCATCGATCAACCATTTTACAATCCGATGGTCATAGTCATCGCCGCCAAGATGGGTATCGCCATTGGTTGCCTTGACCTGAATCACGCCATCGCCAACTTCGAGCACTGAAACGTCGAAGGTACCGCCACCAAGGTCGAATACTAAGATCGTTTCGTCGCTCTTTTTATCAAGACCGTAGGCCAAAGCCGCAGCGGTTGGCTCGTTGATAATCCGCAACACTTCCAAGCCAGCAATTTGGCCGGCATCTTTGGTTGCTTGGCGTTGAGCATCGTTGAAATACGCTGGCACAGTAATCACCGCTTGGCGTACTGGCTCGCCCAAATATTGTTCAGCATCATTTTTGAGCTTTTGCAAGGTCATGGCTGAAATTTCTTGCGGCGTGTAATCCTTGCCAGTGCGTGGTACGCGCACCCGAGCATCGCCACGTGGGCCATTCACAATATCGTATGGAACGGTGCTACGTTCTTGGTTGGCTTTATCAAATTCCAAGCCCATAAAGCGCTTGATTGAGAAAATTGTATTTTCAGGGTTGACCGTTGCTTGCCGCTTGGCAGTTTGCCCAACCAATCGTTCGCCGTTTTTCGAGAAGGCCACAACTGATGGTGTGGTACGACCACCTTCAACGTTTGCAATAACCGCTGGATCGCCACCTTCCATAACAGCGACTACCGAGTTGGTTGTCCCCAAGTCGATCCCTACAATCTTTGCCATAGCGGTTAATCCTCCAAAAAAATGTTTGTATTGATATGTGTCATTTGTTTGCGTATCTATTGGAACAGGCTCGCATTGCTGCCCGACCTGTGTATGGAGTATAGCCGATCATCCACTAGAACAATATAGATGGAATGTTAGTTTTGTGTAAGAGATGGTTAACAAGCAGCAAATCAAAAATCAAAAGCCAGAAGCCAAAAAGAACAGCAAACATAGTAAACATGAGGGATGAAGTAAGAACAAAGAGCATACAGATTTTAACGCAGCGGCGCAGAGGAATATATGGCTTTGGGCTATTGGCTTTGGGCTATTGCACCAAAAATCAAACAAATCTGGGCAATCTGTGACAAAAATACGGATCATTCGTGCAATTCGTGCAATTCATGGCTAAAAATGAACCCTTCGCGGTTTCAGCCTTCGTGTTGCTTCATGTGCTTCGTGGATCAAAAAAGGGATCAGTTGCCTGATCCCAATAGTTGCTCTAAATAGGGCGTAACGCCCCAAAATTGCTTGAGCGCCTCGTATTCAGCCACGGCTTTGGGGTCGGGCTTTTTGCTGCGGGTAGCGCGAATCATCAAATTCTTGCCGGTATGCTCAGCATCAACAAACTCGATAATCTCGCTGCGATAGCCGTTGATCCGCAGAATTTGCGCGCGCAAGCTGTCGGTCACGAGATCGGCGGTGCGCTGGCGAATGCTGCCATAGCGCAACATGGGGTTAAACACCTCGGCTTGAATCTGATGGGTCAGATGTTTATGACAACAAGGCACGCTCAAAATTGCTTGCGCTTGGCTGCGCAAGGCCAAAGCCAAGGCATCGTCGGTGGCGGTATCGCAGGCATGCAACGAAAAAACCACATCAGGTTGTTGCTCAGGTTGCCAATCGGCCAGCGGCGTAGCAATAAAGTGCATGTCGGTGTAACCCAACTCGGCGGCTTGCGCCCGACATTTATCAATTAAATACTCGTTTGAATCTACGCCAATCACCACTGCCGCCAGCCCACGAATATTAACTAAATAGTGATAGGCAGCGAAGGTCAAATAGGCCGAGCCACAACCAGCATCGAGAATCCGCAATGGTTGCTCGGCGCTGGGCTTGAGATCAAGCTCATCGAACACGCGCAAAAATTCGTTGATTTGAGTGTATTTTTTGCTCATGCTGGCCCGAATCACCCCATCATTGGTCATAATGCCAGTTTTTTGTAAATAGGCATCGGGGCGATCGCTGGGCAACGGCAAAGCTTTAACATGATTATGGCGCAAATCTGGCGCGTCAGCCTGATTACGGGCACGGCTGATAATCATTTTGCCCTTTTTGCTGCGCTGCACTTGAATGCGCTCGTTGGTGGTTTCAAGCGTAATATTGCTCAGCGGAATGTCGATAATCTCGCCGAGGGCGCTGCTGGCTTGCTCAAGCGCATAATTTTTGGTGATATTTTGGCGCTGATCAAAATAGGCTGCTTGCCACGCCCGGCCAGTTTTCAGTTGCACAGGCCGCACCACCACCCGTTGCCAACGCAAATCGCTGGCACGCGCCGCGCCGCTCATGGTCAGGCGCACAAAATCGTCAGTTAATGCCAAGGCGATCAACTGGTCGCGATAATTTTCAGCTGTTAGTTGCATAGAATTAACCATTGTAATAGCCTAAAATCTGGTCAACTTGGCGCCCATAGTGCTCACCAAAGAGCGTTAAATGAACCAAGAGCCAATACAGTTGATAGAGCGGCTGGCGCTCACGATAGTCGCTGGGTAGCGGCCATGCGGCTTGATAGGCCGCCAGAAATTGGTTGCCAAAGCCGCCAAACAAGCTGGCAAAGGCAATATCGGTTTCGCGGTCGCTATAACTAACCGCCGGATCGATCAAACATGGCTGGCCAGTGTTGGTCGTGATCACGTTGCCAGTCCACAAATCGCCATGCACCAGGCTTGGGCGAGGCTGATGCGCCAACAATTGCTCAAGCTGATCAGCCAAACGCTGGCATTGCTGTTGCCGCTGTTTGGGCATGCGTCCAACTTGAGCGGCTAGCTCAACTTGCGGCCAAAAGCGTTGATCACGCCAAAATTCGGCCCAATTGGGGCTTAGTTGATTGGGTTGCGCCAAGGCTCCGATAAAATTCGAGCGTGAGTAACCAAAGTTTGGTCCAAACGTTTGATGTAATTGAGCTAAGCCCGCACCAAGATCACCAGCCTGATAACGCCCCTTGGCTTCGAGCCATTCGAGCGCCAACCAGGTTTGGCTCACACCTAAAACTGCTGGTACAGCCAACGCCCCTGCCGCCGCTAAACATGCCAAGCCATCGGCTTCGGCCACAAAAAAATCATTGGCTGGTTGCTCACGCCATTTGATCAAAGCCAATTGCTGGCCGATTTGAATCTGCACAGCATGGTTGATATCGCCGCCATAGATTGACTTGATTGGCCGAATCTTGGCGGCGAAGTGTTGCTCAAGGCTATATTAGATCTCAGCGGGCAGCATTAGCCAGCAGTTTGGCGTTTTTTGCGCCAAATCTTATAGCCAATAAAAACCACTGCCAAACCAACCAAGGTCGCAGGCACGGCAATCACCGCCGCCTCACCAATCGCCTTAAACACCGAATCGACTTGCACCTTGCTCGTAAAAACCATCTCGCCTTCAGGTGCGCCAAGCACCAAGCGCATATTCCATTGATCGCTGATTGTAAAACGCAGCCGTTCGCTGGTATAGCGTCCGGCGTTGCGATCCTGGTTTTCTGGCACCATAATAAACAATTCTTCGCGGCCAATGCTTTCGGGCGCGGCATAGAGCTGCACCAAATTGAGCGGCGAAGGCTGGCCAGATGTGGCATCGGTAATCACCACCCGCAAGAGGGCATCGCCAACTGCTGGTGGATTGGGGGCAAGCGTGGCGACAACGCGATATGATCCGCGTACTTCGTCGATCAACACTTGCTCGGTTGGATTATCCGCGAAAGCGCGGTTGGGCAGGAGCACTAGGAGCGCTAGTGCCACACACATAAAACGTAGAATGCGCATACTTCCCTATGGTACAATGCTTCAGCCTGCGCCATTGGCGGCGCATTGCCTGTAGTATATCGCGATTTTAACCAAACCTGTCGTGGGGATGTCATGTTTTTAATTGTTGGGCTGGGCAATCCAGGTGAAAAATATCTGCAGAATCGGCATAACGTCGGCTTTCAATGCGTGGCTGAGTTTGCCCGTCGCCATGGCTTGAACTTCGATGGCAAGCGCGCCGATGCCCGCATTGCCGAGGGCAACATTCATGGCCAACGGGTAGTCTTGGCGCGCCCGCAAACTTTTATGAACGATAGTGGAAAATCGGTGGTGGGCCTGGTTAATTGGTATAAAATCGACCCAGCCAGCGAATTATTAGTCATTTATGATGATTTAGATTTGCCGTTTGGCACGCTCAAATTGCGTAATCAAGGCAGTTCTGGCGGCCAGCGCGGCATGAATTCGATTATTCAATTGCTCGGAACTCAAAAATTTGCCCGTTTGCGCTTTGGGATTGGCCGCCCACCAGAAGGCTGGGAAGTGATTAATTTTGTGCTGGGCAACTGGAATGCCGTCGAGCGCGAAGAATTGCCAAAGTTATACGATCACGCGGTTGAAGCCAGTGAATTGTGTATCCGTGATGGCGTAACCAAGGCTATGAATGCGGTCAATGGCGAAGCGCCCAAACAAAAAAGGGAAACGAAAGATAAGGAAACGAAGGATAAGGAGACAGCTAATGAGCAACCACGTTGATTTTGAGCAAGCCCGCAGTTATTGCCTAAGCATTGGCGAGGTGATCGAAGATTATCCGTTTGGCCCTGAGCCGTTGGTGTTTAAAATTGGCGATGAGCGCGGCAAAATCTTTGCTTTGTTGGTTCAAGGTGAGTCAGCCAATATCAGCCTCAAATGCGATCCCGATCGGGCTGAGATGCTACGCGAGCAATATCCGGCGATCACGGCTGGCTATCATTTAAACAAGCGCCATTGGAATACGATTGTGCTTGATGGCAGCGTGCCCGATGCTGAATGCTTGGCGCTAATTGCCCATTCGTATGATTTAGTGAAGCCCAAACGGCGTAAAGCCAAAGCCTAGGATATTGAGGTTCATCAATGTTGCCGTTGCAGATTGTACCCGTGCGCAATGCCCGCCAGCGGCAGCAGTTTATTCGTTTTCCGTGGAAGGTCTATCGTGGCGCGAATCCCGACCCATTGTGGGTTCCGCCGTTATTGCTCGAACGCGAACGCTTTTTTAACCCCAAGCATGGCGGCTTTTTTGCCCATGGTGATGTGCAATTGTTTCTGGCCCAGCGCGGCGCGGCAATTGTTGGCACGATCTCGGCTCACATCAATTTTCTGCACAATCGTACTCACAACGAGCATATTGGCTTTTTTGGCTTTTTCGAGGTGCTTGACGACCCTGAAGCCGCCGCCACATTGCTGCAAACCGCTTGCGAGTGGGTGCGCGATCGCGGCTATAAAGCGATTCGCGGCCCGATGAACTTTTCAATTAATGATGAATGTGGCTTGTTGATCGAGGGCTTTGAGCTAGCGCCTGTGATGATGATGACCTATAATCCGCCACGTTATGTTGAGTATATTGAGCAACAGGGTTTTGGCAAGGCCATTGATTTATATGCATGGGTGGTTGATCAACAGAGCTACGCTGAAAAAGGCCGTGGCCTGAAGATCGAGCGGGTTGCTGCTTTGGCCCAAGCCCAAACCGGCTTGAGTTTTCGCAAACTGAATATGCACCGTTTTGCCGCAGAAGTTGAGGCTGGCTGGCATGTTTACAATCAGGCTTGGGCCAACAATTGGGGCGCAATTCATATGAGCTTGGCCGAATTCCGCCATTTGGCCTATAGCTTTAAGCCGTTTCTCGACCGCGAAGTGATGATTGTGGCTGAAGATCAGGGCCGCATGGTTGGTTTATTAATCGCCGTGCCCGATATTAACATTCCGTTGCGTTATAGCGATGGGCATTTATTGCCATTTGGTTGGCTCACAATGCTCCGCCACAAGCGTAATATTAACCAAATGCGGGTGTTAATTATGGGTGTATTGCCTGAATATCGGCGCCGCGGCATTGATGCAGTGTTTTATCGCGAGCTTCGCAATGCTGGCCTCAAGCGTGGCTATCATACCGCCGAAATGTCGTGGATTCTCGAAAATAATGATGTGATGAACAATACCATTGCTGGGCTGGGCGGGCGGCGCTACAAAACCTATCGCATCTACGAAAAATATTTTGCTTAAACTGATCGAGAGCAACCACGTTGGTTGCTCTCGTATTGCAAGGCAATGGCTACGAGTGAGGTTTAATATTCCCTCACCCCAAACCCCTCGCCCACGACGCGGGCGAGGGGCGTTTGTTGATCCAGTTCTCACTGATTCGCATACGAAAAAGGTGCATGCTAATCAAGGAATGCGGACTCGATCAACCTAGTTAGCCGCTGCTCTTAACGCCTCAGAATGTTTGTTACCAAGTTGCTGGTGGATCGCTGGCTGGAAAACTGGTATCAACAGCTTTATCTTCGGTCTCTAGTGATTCTTCTTTATTGGTTTTGGCTTCAACCTTCATTTGATCACTGTATTGTGGGTCGTTCACAGCGGGCTTTTCGCCAACGGCATTTGACTTAACCGCAGTGCGTTCTTCCTCATCCTCGATTACTTTGCGGAAGCGCTCGAGATCTTCGGCAATCGCTTTTTGCGGATCATTGCCAAACAACTTAGCTACGGCTTCGCCAACTGCACCTGCTGGTGGTTGATAATCGAGCTTAACCCGAACCTCGGTTTGCTCATCGCCCAATGCAGTAAATTCAACCCGACCTTGATTGGGCAAGCTCGAATTTGGCAACGAACGCCAAGCGATATATTCATTCAATTTGGCATCGGCAATTTCAGCATCCCACGAAATGCTCAGGCCTAGCGGTGCTTTAGCTTCCCAGTGGCTGGTGCCATTTTGAAACATTTTGACGCTGTTGAGGTAGTGCATAAATTTGGGCAAGTTTTCGAAGTTGCCCCAGAAGCGGAATACCTCGGCAACTGGCTGTTCAACCGTCACCGTATGTTCGACGCTGATCGCTTTCGCTTGGTCAACGCCTGCTTGATCAGCATTGGTGTGGTTGGTAGGAATCGGAATCCGTGGCGTTGTTGGCGCGGATGGTTTGCTCCACGTCGATTCAGTGCTAGTTTCAGCGGTATTGATATTGAGTGCGCTATAAGCTGGGCAATGGCCAGTTAAGCCACGCCACAAGAGCGGTGCGCCCCCAGCAATTGCTGCCAAACTCACTGGCAAATGGCGACGCATAATACCAAACGCAACCAGTGCGCTGCCGCTTGCTACCGAAAGCAAGCGCTCAGTTTGATGCACATTTTTCTCAGTAGCCATACAGAACTCCTTCAACTAGGCTAATGCAAACTACTGAGTACTATCGCAAGTTACGTACCACAAAAAATGCGCTCGGAGGTTGCTAGGGTAAAAAAGGACCGAATTTAAAAACTAACCTTACTTAAGTTATAGAATATTAAGAATTGTTTGGTTTGATGTACGCTGTGCAATCAGCCTTGTTATATAATCTAATTCCATTCTTGCATCAGCTTGAAGTCCAAGGCTTCTCGCAATTCCATTAGCATCAGTGCTTAAGCGAGTCGATAGTTTCAACTTTAGTTCATTATCCAAATCTTTCTCTAGCTGATATGCATGAATATGAGTAGAGTCAGAAATATTAACTGTTGGATGAATGTGAGAAAAGTTGAATTCACCTTGCATATAGTTTAAGAATCTATCTTGGATTACTAAAACTAGTTTTTTGTTGATATATTCAAATGTTTGAACTTTGTGATGCATTTGCATCATGATTGTTTTAGCAGTCATTTTCCAGTTAATACCATAGGGCTTTAATAAATCAGATTCACCAAAATCAACAGCCAGACCTAAAGATTTCAGCAATAACTGGCGAGTAGGCCAGACAGTTCCAGTTGTATCAAGTGTTTGTAATTCAATCCCAACAAAGTCGTGTACAACTTTATCTTTCATTGAAACTAAGAAATAATCAACATTACCTCCAGGAATTGAAATTTCAGGAATTAAATGTAATTCATTTCCAGGTTCATGTAAGGTTAGTAAATGAAGGCAATCAATAAATATTTGACGACGTTGAGTTAGTCGCGTAGGGCAAATAATAATTGGTTCATTTAATTTTCCGCTAAGTACAGTACATGTTCCTATTGATATATTAGGATTACTTTTACGTACTTTATAGCATTTGCGATTTAAGAATACGCATTGCTGTTGATCAACAATATCAATCCAGTTTAATCGAATATTTTCTGTGGAATGACCATAAAGTTCAACTATATTATTCATTTTATTGAATCAATCCTTTCTTGAGTCAAATTCAAATATTCAGGTGATAAATCAATGCCAATAGATTTACGCTTAAGCGTTTTAGCAACAATCAGTGTAGTGCCTGTCCCACAGAATGGATCTAGAATTATCCCATTTGGTGGACAGGTAGCAAGAATTGGGATACGACATAGATCTGTTGGGTAAGCAGCAAAATGTGTATTACGTTTTTGAGTATCTTCAGGAAGAATATCCCATACATCTGTTGGCTTGCTCCCATTGGGATGGTAACGTAAAAAATAGAATCCTCTATCACGTAACTCTTTAGCTCTACCTGAAATCTTTTCTTTATCAGAATG
Source organism: uncultured Chloroflexia bacterium (assembly GCA_963767035.1). Classification (GTDB taxonomy): domain Bacteria; phylum Chloroflexota; class Chloroflexia; order Chloroflexales; family Herpetosiphonaceae; genus Herpetosiphon. Next base: position 2,482,226 of record CAVYBW010000001.1, read on the forward strand.
AGTTGTTCGTTGTTGTCCGCGAATCACCATTCTAAAGTCAGCAATCTCACCTGATGCAATACTAGCAAGCATCTGTTGTAGCGATTGAAAAGCGATTACTTTCTCTGCATCTGTCAAAGTAGTCGATAGTTCAATTTGACGTTTGTAACGAATACCTGAAACTCCTGTAGCAGATACAATTACTCCATTAACAACCTTTGAGGAACGTGGTTTAGTACGAATAGAATCTAAATCATAATAATATTTAGGTTGTTTGACGAAATGAAATAAATATTCATGTACATTACCTAGCCTATCCCTTGCTGTATCCATACCACTTTTAACTTTATTCCAAATGATATCATTTCGTAGAATCCATTGATTTTCATCGATCAGTGTGAGAGCAATCCTCCAAGGAATACCAAGTAAATTCTTATTATGATATGAATCGCCCATATTAAGCCAAAAAGAACCTTTAGATTTCAATACTCTTTTACATTCACTAAATACATTCATTAAATTTTCAATAAATTCCTGATATGTGTCTTCCATACCAATTCCATCATTTTCATATTGTCTCTTCTGCCAGTATGGAGGGGATGTCATAATCATATCAATAGATTCGCTAGGTAGGTTCTTAAGAATATAAAATGCATCTCCAAGTAATAAAATTGGGTTTCTATTATCATTATCTAAATATTGAGATAAAATATTTTTTTCAGTATATATATTTAATTTTGATCTACCATAAACTGTAGCCATAAGAAACACCTCTAAATTAAGTGATGCAACTATATTAATGTTGCATCACTGTACATGATATTCTATAAGATTAATTAATCAATTTGGCTCAATTGATTATCTTGCCATTTGATATGCCCGCGCAGCAGCAATGAGGCCGAGCGTAACTTGTAGATCATATCGTTGATAAAATTGCGCATAATTCGATAGCCAATTGCAGTGTTTGTTTCGCAGAGCGCCGAAAGCTCAGGCCCGTTGATCACTAATAACGTGGTTGGGTTCATACTGGCAACCGCTGTGGCCGAGCGACTGCCGCCGCCAAGCATGGCAATTTCGCCAAAAGCTTGACCTTCGTAGGCAGTATTAATTGTTGATAAGCGACTTTGGCCGTCGGAGCCACGGGTTTGAACTTGAATTTCAACCGCGCCATCGTGAACAACATACAAATCATCGCCATCACTATCCTCTCGGAAGATAATTTGGCCTTTTTTGGCCTTGGCAATTTTGCAAAGCTGGGCAATCTGGCTAAGCTCAAGATCGCTTAGCCCAGCAAAAATATCGACGCGACGTAACACTGCAATGACACTATTGTTCATCGTTCCTCCGGCCTGGTTGGGGCGAGAATAAAAAGGCATCAAGATCGAGGGTGGTTTGGGTGGTGTTGGTTTCGTGTTTCTCAGGGATAAAGCGCGGGATGGCGATGCAGAAACGTGCGCCGCCGCTCGGAGCGCTATCAACCCAAATCCGCCCATTGTGCAGTGTAATAATTTCGCGACATAAATACAAGCCCAAACCTAAGCCTTCGGTGCTTGATCCGGTTCGGCGAATCCCCGGCACTCTGTAGTAGCGTTCGAATAAACGTTCGCGTTGGCCTTGGGGAATCCCAGGCCCTTGATCGTCAACCTGAACATAGCCAAAATGTTCATCACTAAACACTTGCACCCAAATTTGGGTTTGCTGTGGGCTATAACGAATCGCGTTGGTCAAAAAGTTGGTAGCAACTTGGCGCAATTTCAGCGAATCGCCATAGACTACGCTGGAGTTGAGTTGCTCAAAGTGCAGGGTATGATGGTTGGCAGTGTGGCGGGCATGCATCACCACCGAATCGAGCAAAATGCCCAAATCAACAGCGTCAAGCTGGATTGTGAAACGCTCAGCATCAATTCGCGATACATCAAGCAGATTATCGACCAGTTGCACCATAATATTAACTTGCTGGCTCAAGGTGATAAAGCCGCGCAAATCACGGCCTTCAGTCGCTTGCTTCAATTCACGCCGCAGCAGCAAATCGCTATAGCCTTTGATTGCCGCCAGTGGCGAGCGCAATTCGTGGGCTGCAACCGCCAAAAATTCATCCTTGGCTTCTTCCAAACGCCGTTGCTCGGTAATATCGCGGAATACGATCACCGCCCCATCAAACGAGGTATCACCACTATCAATTAATACTGAACGGCGCAAGGGTGCACCGCTAAAACTCAATACAACATCTTGATCTTGGCTCCCAGGCACGATTAAGCGATAATCGCGAAAAACCTCGCCAGCCAAGGCACGGGCAAACGGCAGCATGTCGGCTTCGACAAAACTACCATCAAGATAGCGCGCCCCCGATTCGCTGCTGGTAGCAAGGGTTGGCAAAATTGAAATTTCAACTAAGCCGGCAGCAGTTTCGTTGGCCAGAATTAACTCGCCGATACCATTACAAATTGCCACGCCATCAGCAATCGATTCGATCACCGTGCCAAGCCGTTGGCGTTCGCGTTGGCTTTCTTCATATAAGCGGGTATTGGCAATCGCGATGCCAATTTGCGAACCCATCGAGACCAACGAAGGCCAATCGATATTATTGGATAGCGTTTGGTAATTGCCATACAACACCAAAACACCCACGATCGTGCCACCCGCTAAGAGTGGCATCGCCGCCCGCCCCATAATATCCTCGCCCAAATCGCTGGTACTGATAACTGGGCGCAATGTTGGCTGGCCATAGTAGACCACATCTTCTAAGACGCTATTGGCTTGGCTCGAAGCAAGCAGCAGCGCTTCGCGCGGTGGCAGTTGGTGTTGGGCAGCTAAAGTGATGCTACGGCCACCAGGCGAGGCTAAACAAATTGCCCCACCATTGGCGCTGACCACCTCAATTACCACCAACAAAGCCACATTTAAAAGGTCGGGCAAATCGGATGATGTGCTAATGGCCGTAACGACCGCATCGAGCGCAGCCAAACGCCGGCGTTGACCACGGGCATCGGCCTGTTGGCGCACCAACTGCAACAACGAGCCTAGCTGATCAAGGGTTGGTTGCAACCAACCGGCTGAAGTGGCATTCAGGCTTGGTTTGCTGCTAAAAAACTCAATCACCCCGCTAGGTCGGCCATTGCCGCCAAGCGTAAAGCCCGTTACTTGAAATGAAATTGGCAGGAGCGCCCGCCAACGATTGAAAAGCGCCTCGCGCCGCCGACCCAAAGCCCCAAACATGCCGCGATACTCATCAGCATTGCGAGCGGTGATCGCATGGCCTTCGCTAACGACGCGTCCAGCCAGCGCCTCGCCGCTGCGCACTTGCAAAGCACTTAATGCTTCTCTATCGTCGGCGCTAAAATCCTCGTGGCTGCCATTGTTGAAGTGGCTTAGCAGGTAACGATGTGAAGTAGAACTATAAAACCACACTGCAATGGCATCAACAGCTAAAACTTGGCGCAATTGGGCACTGGCTGCGGTAATCAAGCGAGCCGGATCATCAACATTCATAATATCGTTCATGATCCGTGAGAGTGCGAGAAGCCGCGTTTGAATCCGTTTGCTGCGCAACGTTTGGAGCTGTTGCTGGCCGCGTTGCCGTGATCGTTCTGTCATCGCCGCTGTTCCTCATCCCACGCAATGTTCCACGCCACTGCTCGGCGTAAGCCTTCGGCTAAAGCAACTTGGGGCGTGTAACCCAAGAGTTGGCGCGCTCGCCCGATGTTGGCCACATAGTAAGTGACTTCACCAGCGAGTTTTGACGGTTGCACATTAATCGTTGCTTCAATTTGCAAGGCCTCGGCGATCAATTCGGCCATACGAACCAGGGTATTGCCTTCGCCATAGGCTAAATTAAAGGTCTGATTGGCAACGTGGCCACTGACAATTCGCTCGATGCCACGCACAATTCCATCGACACAATCATCGACGTAGGTGAAATCGAGGGTTTTTTCACGCCCAAAGACGGTCACAGGTTGGCCGTCGCGGATGCGGCGAATGAACAGGGGAATTACCCGTTCCATACGCTCGATGTCGTTATCGTAGCGCCCATAGACATTCGAAAATCGAAAGACTAAATAGGGCAGATTGTAACATCGGGCATAGGAATAGATAAATGCTTCGCCGCTGATTTTTGAAGCCGAATACGGGCTTTCGGTATACACAAAGTCGGCTTGGGCTTCTTCGGTTAAGTAGCGATGAATATCACCATAGACTTCACGTGATGAGCTAAAAATGATTGGCACTTGTTGATGGCGACAGTATTCCAATACGTTGTAGGTGGTCATCACGTTTTCCAACGCTCGGTGGGGATAGGTGACCAGTTCATGGACTTTGGCATTGGCCGCCAAGTGTACTACGACATCGGGTTTAGGATAGGGCACGCCGCCGATGCCGCCTTCGAAATCGCGGTAGGGTGCGCCAAGATCCTGAATCACATACTCAAAGGCTTTGGTCCACGTGTTGACTCGTTGATCAACTCCAAACACTTCATGGCCATCTGCGAGAAGGCGTAGCGCCAAATTGGTGCCAATCTGCCCACTGGAACCTGTGATCAAAACCAACACGGGAGACTCCTTGCTTAGTATGGTGTGGCTGCGATTATAGCATGCGGATTTGGCGGTGTGAAAGCTGCAAGCCCAATCCATGCCGCAAGTGAGCTTGCAGCACGTTTCTAGGCTTGTTGGGCGAGATAGGCAGCGATTAATGTTTCAACTTCGCCGGCCTCGGCATGACGTTCGGTCTGAAGTTTGCTATAGAGCAGCTGCCCATTAACTACGACTTCAAAACAACCACCCTTCGCGGGAATCAGGCTCAGTTGCGCAATCGCTTGGCGATGAATGTCCAACAGTTGGGCTGCCAAACTGACAGCACGCGGGGTGTAGTTTCAATCCATGCAAAATGTAATTGTGATCTGCATAGCGAGCCTCCTATATCAATTAACCATAGGTTTATTATAGCTCTATCTCTCAGCCCATAAGCGCATAGAACAGAGAGCATAGAGCATAGTAGATTAGGCTATGGTCTATTGGCAGGTTTGACCTCTCACCTCCTAGCCTGCTCTCCCTTCAAGGATAGGTTTTAACAAAGGGCTAGTGGATGGTCATATTAATAATCCCCTCACCCCCTATCCCCCGCTCCCACTGAACGCGGGCGAGGGCGAACCGTGCCTCCATTTCCCATGGATCTGCGAAAACCACCATATGAAGCCCCAGCCCCGAGCCACGGGAGCGTGGCTGGGGTCAGGGCATCTTAACCGACTACCCTTGAACGCGGGCGAGGGGGAACCGTGCCTCCATTTCCCATGGATCTGCGAAAACCACCATATGAAGCCCCAGCCCTGTGGCGCGGGGCTGGGGGTGAGGGAATGCAAAAGAAATTTTTGGTTCTTCTGCCACGTCTTGGGGCTAAATACAACAGAGAACAGATGGGATTAGGCTCTGAGTTGTTGGCTTTGATTCTTGAGGTTACGAACAAATGACCGATAGCCATAAGCCAATAGCCTCAAGTCATTCGTGGTTAATGACCCTTGTAATCGTTTTGCTTTAACATACACTCTCAATACAGCATTTGATTCAGTTAAATGGAGCAACGCTATGTCAAGTCAACTTTGGTGGATTATTGTAGCAGTCTTGATAGGGTTGGCAATTTGGGTTTGGAGCATGCGCTCCGAACGGCCAACCAGCAGCATCAATCTCAATCAACAACCGCTTAATCACAAGCCAACCCCAACCTTCGATCCAGCGATGATCAATCAATTCAGATCAAAATCCGATCCTAGCACGATCGATCAAGCCCAAATTCAAGCGTTATTATTGCAAGGCAAAAAGATCGAGGCAATTAAGCAGGTGCGCCAACAGACAAACCTTGGGCTAAAAGAAGCCAAAGATTATGTCGATCAGATTGAGCATGGTACAAGTCCGATCAGCCCACATCTGGCGATACCACAAGCGCACGCATTACCAGAAGATCTGCTGCGCGAAGCCCAAATGGTTGCCAACCAAGGCAACAAGATTAAAGCGATTAAACTGGTGCGACAGGCCACCAATTTGAGTTTGAAAGAAGCCAAAGATATGGTTGATAGTTGGTAAGCACAAAACCACGCTGGGCCAGAATCCAGCGTGGTTTTAAGGCATGGTTGCGTCAAGGCGACGCGAAGAGGTTCGACAAGCGAGGCTTGTCCGCTAATCAGGCTTTTTTGGCACGCACAGCTAAGGCATGCTCAATTGCCCAAATCGATTGTGGCCGCATGTACATGCTGGCACGGAAGGTTCGTTCAACGCCCCATGCTTCTGGTGTGCGGAACCACAAACCAAGTTCGTTATAGGTGGCGTTATAGGCTCCCCAAGCGGTTTGCCAGCCTTCAACGTCAAGGCCTTCTTGCAGCATCATGGCCGCAATCGCGTAGGTTGTGCCGCTCCAAACTTCGCTGGCTTGGTTCGAACTGGTATCAACCGTGCCATCTGGATGCATACCATTGACTGCACCCAACGCGCCATTGGCATATTGCATGACGTTGAAGCGATAAACCGTTTGCAAGGCCGAACGAATCATGGCGTGTGGGGCAACCGCTGGCAAGCCAATCGCGCCAGCATACCATTGGCCCACCAATTGATCGGCCATAATCACTTCGCGCAAATCGGTATCAGCAGTGTGATAGCGGAAATAGGTTCCATTCCAGAGTTTGGTTTCGAAACTTTGACGAGCCGCAGCCAACCATTCGCTCCATGCATCGGCTTGGGCATGCTCGCCCATGCGTTGCGCCAAGCGAATCGCCGCCTCCAAGGCACAAATCAACAAGCTGGCCGAATAACTGGCCGCGCCGCTCATGGCCCAAGTATCGTAAGTTTGGTCGGCTCCACTATGGTCGAGCAAACCATCGCCATCGCTATCAAATTGATGCACATATTCCAAAGCGGTCGGAATCGTTGACCAGGTTGCTTCAAGCATGGCCTGATCATTCCACAAGGTTACGTCGCGATAGATGCGCAAGATATACTTGAGGTTGAGATCTTTCCAGTTATTGATATCTTGAAAGTCGTAGGCATTAGTTTTGATTAGCGGTTGCTCTTTGGGCGCGCCAAGATCGTGTGGCAATGCCCCAGCGGCCTTACGAATCGCTTGGACTTGGGTTGCCACAATCGTCACGACCGTATCATCAGCATCGTTGACGGTTTTGGAGAAGGCAATAATTTCGCCCCGTTCAAGCTCTGGCCAAAGCGCCAAGATGCTCCACGAGCTATAGAACGACACATCGAGTGTGCCATAGAAAGGATAATCGTAACATTCGAGGTAGCTGAACAAGCCCACCGCATCAGCCGCAGGCTCGGGTTCGCCGACCGCACGATCAACCCACAACGTACCACCATCAACCAAATAATACAGTTCGTTAAAAAGAGCAGATTTATACCAAAGTGGCCGTTGATCGTCAGCCAGAATTGGATTTTGCCATGCTTCAATTGCGTTGCGCCAAGCATCGCCATTGTTCAAACTTGCAACCGCCAAGGCTTGGGCTTGATCACCATTCGTGCCCCAAAAATGGGTATAGCGCTTGTACCAGCGGCTTTCATCAGCAAACTCAACGATTGGGAAGTCCCAAGCGAGGCTGAAGGGAATCACGGCGCTTTCACCAGGCGCAAGTTCGAGGGTTACGGCAATTGCCGTGGCGCTGCGTTGATCGGCAGCAACTTGCTGACTGGTTGGATATTCAGCCAATTGACCATCGCTGGCAAAATCTTGCCAAAGCGCAGCGGCATCGTTAGCAACATCCCAGCATGTCCATTGGCTCACAGTGGCAGCTTCAGGTGCTTGCACCGCCAAAGCCCAAGTGCCATTATGGCTGCTCAAGGCTTGATCGCTGGTTTGGCTCAAAGTCACACCAATGCTGTTGCCATCGTTCCATGCTGTGTGTTGGCGTTGCAAGCTCAAGCCAGCTGCTTCGACCGCCCGGGTATGTTCCCATGACAGCATTAATCCCAAGCGCACAGTTTCGCTGCCCCGATTGGTCACGCGCCATGTGAACACGCCAACCGGATAGCTACTTTCCTTGAGATTGCCAGCCAAAACTGGTGAAAATTGCTCTTGCACCAATTCGAGTGGCCAATCGGGGTGTTGATAATCGAACCACGCGCGGGGAAACAGCGCATGATAATTGCCAGCGCCAACTGGATAATTCCAATTCCACGTGCTCAATTCATCAGTATCAGGCTGGGTTGTGCACAACACCTGGGCCGCTTGTTGGCTGGCGGTTTGCCAGAAAACACTCCATTGATTGGGCCAAACGCTGCGCTGAACGTGTTTGCCAACTTCTAAATGCCAGCGCGACCAATCGCCACGAAAGTTGCGGCCAATCGCCCCGCTGCCCATGCCACCAATTGGCAAACCATGAAAGACTCCATCGTCAATGATTGGCCCGTGATCGTGGGCGGCAACCGCCGCATTCGGATAATCGAGGCCAAGCGGGCGTTGCCACGCTGCGAGAGGAATTGAGGGATGGTGGCGTTGTTCGGTCATGATCCTGTGCTCCTATGTTTGGTTGCGATTACCAAACACTGCTCGATAAATAACAAAGCGGCGTGCAGACCTCAGCAACGCCAAAGTCTGCACGCCTTTGTCCCGGTTGTTGAGAAAATAAATCTATTTGACTGCGCCAGCGGTCAGGCCAGCGATAAATCGCTTTTGTAAAAGGAAGAACATCGCGGCAACTGGCAGAATAATCACCACCGAAGCTGCCGAAAGCAACTCGTAGCGATTTTGCGAGCCAGCTACGCCCGTAAATTGGCGAATGCCCACCGGAATCGTTTGGACGTTCAAGATCCACGCGAACAACAGTTCATCCCACGCGGTCAAGAACACAAAGATTGCGGTTGAAATAACGCCTGGGCCAGCCAATGGCATCACGATATACAAGAAGGCTTGGAAGCGGGTTGCCCCATCGACCATGGCCTGTTCTTCCAAGTCGATTGGAATCGTCGCAAAGAAACTGCGCTGAATCCAGAGTGAGATTGGCAAAAAGAAGCCAACATACAGCACAATTGCGCCAAAATTGGTGCCAATCAAGGGAACGCCAAGGTTATTTTTCAACCAAAGGAAGGTCATATACAGCGGAATCAGGAACAACGTGCCAGGCACCAATTGGGTTCCCAAAATCGCCATACTAAACCCGCCCGAACCAGGAAAGCGGAATCGTGCCAAGGCATAGCCCGACATCGAAGCCAAAATGGTTACAACCAAGGTTGTAATGCCACAAATAATTAAGCTATTGCTGAAATAGGTGCCGAATTTAACCCGCGTCCACATTTCGCTATAGTTGCTAAATTTCCACTCGCTGGGAAAGAAATTGCTAGCAGCGGCAAATTCATCGCGCGATTTGAACGAGCCAAGAATCAAAAAGATAATTGGCAATAACATAAAGGCAATCAGAATCAGCAGTAAGATATCGCCACCACGATCGAGAAACCATGCTTTGTAGTTAATCGTCGTGCGAGCTGGTCGGGCCGATTCGGCCTTTTTGCTGAGCGAAACACCCATAAACGGCCTCCTTATTCAGCCCGCAAGCTTTCGCGGAATGTACGATACCAAATGCCAACAAAGACCAACAGCATACACATCAGAATCACTGAGGCTGCCGAGCCAAAGCCATATAAGTGACGTTCCCATGTCTGGCGCGTAATCGCGGGCACCAGCAGGTCGGCATATTCGCCAGCGAAACCGGTACCACCACCAAACATTTGGACAGCGATATTATAGCCGCCATAGAAACCATTAATCAAGCCAAACAACACTTGGGTTGCAGCAATGGGCTTAATCAGCGGCAAGGTAATGTGGCGAAAGCGTTGCCAACCATTTGCGCCGTCAAGTGAGGCCGCCTCATATAAGTCGGTTGGAATCACCTGAATTGCGGCGAGGAACATAATTGTGGTGAAGGGCAAACCACGCCAAACCGTGGCAATCACCAAGGCATAGAGCGAGTTGGGGCCAATCAACCAGGTTACTGGGTTATCAACGATGTTCAAACCAAGCAAGATCCGATTGGCCAAGCCACCTTGTTCCAGCCAAATAAAGTTGAAAATCGTTCCAGTTACGAAGGTTGGCACAACCCATGGCAACAATACCAAGGTTCGCGCAAGCCCACGCCAGCGGAAATTACGATTCAGCAACAGGGCTAGAATCAAGCCCACGCCCAGGGTGCCAATATTCGTCCAGATGGTATAAACTAAGGTATTTGCCGCAGCATTGATTAGGCCAGTTACCCGCGAACTTGTGCCAGCTTCGCCAAGCCCAAAGATCGCGTTGAATACTTCGATGTAGTATTTTAGCCCAACAAATGGTGCTTTGAGGTAGAGGGTTAAGGTTGTAAGTCGAACGTCGAGGAGTGAAAGGTACAAGCCTTGCACAATCGGAATCAAGTGGACAACCAGCATCGCCACAATGGTTGGAGCGATAAATTTATATGCTAGGCTGTTTTCCCGAATCCGTTGCCACAATGAGAGTTTATTTTTTTTTGGTGCCAGAGCCATAAACGTCGCTCCATTGCGTGGATGCAATCGTTGATGGAATGCAGGCATTTTGCAGCCTGCATTCCATCACCAAGTCCGATTTATTTACCCAACAATTCGTTGACGGTTTGAGCAGCTTGATCCAAGCGGGTCTTGACGACTTCAGCGCTGACTGGGCCGCCAGCGGTTGCTACATCGTCCCACAGTGAACCAAGTTGTTCGTTGAGAACGCTCTCAACTTGACCCCATTCAGCGATAGGTGCTGAGGTCTTGCCTTTAGCGGCAGCCGAGATGAACACGCTGTACAACGGATCGCTGGCGATGCTAGCATCGGCTTGAGCGGTCTTGGTTGCTGGCAACATGCCAATGGCTTGGCTGTAGCGCAATTGTGATTCGTTACCGGCCAAGAATTGAACAAACTTGACAGCGGCTTCGACGTTTTCGCAGCTCTTCAAGATGGCCAAGTTGCTACCACCAACGAAGGTGTATGAGCCACCAGGGCCAGCTGGGAATTCGGCGTAGGCCAAGCTATCGGCTACGGCGCGGTTGGTCCAGCCACCAGCATCAGCAGCAGTGCGAGCATTGCTGATCGACCATGGGCCGGTGATGGCGCTGAAGGTGCGGCCATCGCCGAAACTGGCATCAACTTGCGCTGAGTTCAATTCCAAGGTGTTGGTGACGGTCAATTTGCTGCTGTAGAGGTTAGCAAATTCTGAAACACCAGCAACAGCTGCATCTGAGTTGAAGGTTGCTTCGCTGAGGTCGGTGCTCAACAAATCGCCACCGCTGTTCCAGATCCACATTGAGCTATTTTGCCAAACGTTCCAGTCGTTGCGGCCTGGGAAAGCGATCCCAGCAACGTCAGGATTTTGTTCTTGGATGGTAGCCAAAGTGGTTTTGAAGCTAGCCCAATCCTTGAAGGCATCTTCTGGCTTCAAGCCAGCTTTTTCCAACAAGTCTTTGCGATAGGCAACGGCGCGAACATCAGCAAACCATGGAATCGAGAAGGTGCCTTCGGTACCTTGCAATTGTGAGGTTGCCCATGAAGCGGCGACAAAGCTATCGCTGCCACCCATAGCGGTGATTTCTTCTTCGGTGAATGGGCGCAAGCCACCCATTGCAGCAAAGGTTGGGTTCCAAGTCGTGCCCAATTGGGTCAAACATGGGCCTTCGCCACCTTGGACTGAGGTTTGGATGCGTTGGAAAGCTGCACCCCAGTCGAGCATTTCTGGCTCAACATTGATGCCAGGGTTGGCTTTTTCGAAAGCATCAATTTCAGCTTGGATTGCATCGGCTGGAGCAGCGCCGTTTGGCATGTGCCACAGCTTCAAGGTCACTTCGCCAGCAGCTGGCTCAGCGGTTGCAGCAGCTTCGGTTGGAGCGGCAGCTTCGGTTGGCGCAGTAGCGCTGGTTGGTTCGACTTGAGCTGCGGTGGTTGCAGTTGCAGCTGGAGCAGTTGTTGCAGTGGGAGCGGTCTCACCACCACAAGCAACTAAGATCATTGAGATCAGGGTTAAGAGGCTTAGCCACGTAATAAATGGACGTCGTGAGCGTTGCATACGAATCCTCCTTGATTCTGGAGTGGGTTGAACATCAATGTCCAATGCGAACTCATTTGGGATCGCTCCCAAAAACTCCCGTGTTCGATCAGACCATGCGATCTAGTGAATCCGCTGGGTATGGTTTAGGATACCCGTGGCCCGCACGATTGGCGTAAGACTAACGAAGGTGAGAGTCGGATGTGTTGCTGCAGCGGTGGTCGGCCTTCGAGATGGTCAAGCAACATCGTGGCGGCGGTACTGCCAAGTTTCTGAATCGGTTGGTGAATTGTTGTCAGGGCGGGAGTTGTGTAGGCCGCGCCTGGCACATCGTCAAAGCCTATCAGCGAAATATCGTGGGGAGCATGTAACCCGGCCTCGTAAATAGCCCGTAAGGCTCCTAATGCCATGGTGTCGCTGGCCACAAAGACAGCGCTTGGTCGATGTTCAAGGCTCAGCAATTGGCGCATTGCAGCATAGCCACCCTCTTGGGTGAATTCGCCCTCGATCATCAATTGATTTTCGATTGCGACCCCTGCTTGCAACATCGATTGCTTATACCCATCACGGCGATCAATGGCGGTTTTCATCTGCAGTAGGCCGGTAATTGCCCCAATCCGTCGATGGCCAAGTTGCAATAAATGGTTGACTGCCAGCACTGCGCCTGCCCGATTAGCAACATCAACGGTATACATTGGTTGCATATAGGGGTGTTCGCCAATTAAGACCAACGGCATTTGGTCGTTAATCAACAAGGGCAAAACTGGGTCATCAATATCGCTCGAAAGCATCAACAGACCGTCGGTCATCCGACTGCGTAATACCCGCTGATAGAAATCCCGTTCTTGCAGCCCCGTCACCATCGAGAGCATCACCGAATAATCCCGTTCAGAACAGGTTTCGGTAATTCCTTGGATGATTAATGGGAAGAATGGGTCGGTGAAGATTACTGCCGAGCTGCGTGGGATCAACAGGGTCACCACATTGGTTCGGCGGCTTGCCAGACTGCGGGCGGCTGCCTGTGGAACATATTCTTGCTCGCGAATAACTTCCAACACCCGTTGTCGCACTTCAGCCCGCACGCTGGGATGATTATTAATTACCCGCGAAACGGTTGAGCGTGAAACATTGGCAAGTTGGGCTATTTGGCGAATCGTGAGTTGTTCCACGGTGAAACCCCACAAACTGATTTAAATTACTTTGGAACCGGTCTCAGAAGTCTTGGGGAGAGAATAAAAGATCTTATGTCTTTTGTCAAGTTGTGCGGTATCAAAAATATATTTTAGTTTTCTTTATAGCTGTGTAGTAGGTTTTTAGGGCTTTACAATAGCCTAAAGCTAAATCTAAAAACTTTTTAAAATTTACGCTTGACAAGTTGCAATGAATCATTTACGATATTTTTACTTTCATAACAACCTGTGCTTGGGAGCGATCTCATTCTATCACTGCATCATGCTCATCACTCCCCTCGCGGTTCAGCAAACACGTATTTGCTAGTAGCATTGGGAGCGGTCTCAATCAACCTACAAGCCAGCTGAACCCACAGTAGCTATGAAAATTATGCTGTGCGCTGTTGCACACCAGTACATGCAATCAACATTAAAGCCTTCAATGCAGGAAGGAGTATCCAATGATGAGTACACCGCTCGAACGTTCGAGCCAACGCTGGCGGCTCTTCGCCGGAATCGTTGCTTGTTTAATGATTGCAGGGTTAGTTCTTAGCCCCACAACCCCCACCAAAGCTGCCGCGCCGCTTTATGCCTATGGCGAGGCGCTGCAAAAGTCATTTTTCTTCTACGAAGCCCAACAAGCCGGCCCAAAACCAAGCTGGAATCGCGTCACATGGCGCGGCGATTCAGTGCTCAACGATGGCGCTGATGTCGGCCTCAACCTCAGTGGTGGCTGGTTCGATGCTGGCGATCACGTTAAGTTTGGCTTTCCAATGGCGGCTTCGGCCACAATGTTGGCCTGGGGCGCGGTTGAATATCGCGATGCCTATGCCCAAAGTGGCCAGCTTGACGAATTGTTGAATAATTTGCGCTTCGTCAATAACTACTTCATCAATGCCCATCCCTCAGCCAATGTGCTCTACGGCCAAGTTGGCATCGGTGGCAAAGACCACGCCTTCTGGGGACCAGCCGAAATTATTCACCTCGACGACCAAGCCGGCCAACGCCCTTCGTATAAAATTGATGCAACCTGCGGTGGCTCAGATTTGGCAGGCGAAACCGCTGCCGCAATGGCCGCCTCGTCAATCGTGTTTCGGCCAACCGACCCTGCTTATGCCGATTCGTTGTTGAGCCATGCCCGCCAACTTTATAGCTTTGCCGACACTGTGCGCGGCAAATATAGCGACTGTATCACCGATGCCACCTCGTTCTACAATTCGTGGAGCGGCTACAACGATGAGTTGGTGTGGGGCACAATTTGGCTCTATCGGGCAACTGGCGAGGCCAGCTACCTGAACAAGGCCGAACAATATTATGCCAACCTCAGCACCGAGCCCCAAAGCACAATCAAATCGTATCGCTGGAGCATCGCGTGGGACGATAAATCCTATGGTTGTTATTTGTTGCTGGCCAAATTAACGGGCAAACAACAATACAAAGACGATACCGAACGCTGGTTGGATTATTGGACGGTTGGCTATAACGGCCAACGGATCACTTATTCGCCTGGTGGCTTGGCGCAATTAGACACATGGGGCGCGTTGCGCTACTCAGCCAACACCTCATTTGCCGCTTTTGTTTATAGCGATTATCTGACCGATGCGACCAAAAAAGCCCGCTATCACGACTTTGCGGTCAGCCAAATCAACTATATGCTGGGCAGCAACCCGCGCAACAGCAGTTATGTGGTTGGTTTTGGCAATAATTCGCCAGTCAATGTGCATCATCGCACCGCCCACGGCTCATGGACCGATTCATTGAGCAATCCAGTCAATCAACGGCATATTTTGTATGGCGCGTTGGTTGGTGGCCCTGCCAAGGGTTCGGGCGATGCTTACACCGATAGTCGCAGCGATTTTGTGGCCAATGAAGTTGCCACTGACTACAACGCTGGCTTTACCAGCGCCTTGGCTCGGATGTATAGTGAATTTGGCGGCGCACCACTCGCCAGCTTCCCACCAGTTGAAACCGCCGAAGATGAATTTTTCGTGGAAGCCAAAGTCAATGCTTCAGGCCCACGCTTTATCGAAATTAGCGGCGTGTTGCAAAACCAAAGTGCCTGGCCTGCTCGCAACAGCACCAAACTCAGCTATCGCTACTTTGTCGATTTGAGCGAAGTCTTTGCTGCTGGCTATGGCTTGAGCGATATCACCGTTAGCACCGCCTACACCCAAGGCTCAGGCGTTTCGACGCTAAAACAATGGGCTGGCACAATTTACTATGTCGAAATTGGCTTCGCTGGAGTCAATGTCTACCCCGGTGGGCAATCGGAATCACGCAAAGAAGTGCAATTCCGGCTTTCGTTGCCAACCAATACCAACGCCCTCCAATGGGACAATGCCAATGACTGGTCATTCAGTGGGGTTGGCACCAGCACTGATCGGCTCAAAACCCGCCGCATCCCAGTCTACGACAATGGCGTGAAGGTCTTTGGTGATGAGCCAGGTGGCAGCAATATCACGCCAACGGCAACCAGCTTGCCGACCAATACGGCTACGCCAACCATCCGCCCAACCAACACTGCAACCCCAACTACGGGGCCAAGCGTTACGCCAACGACCCGCCCAACCAATACGGCTACTCCAACCGTTGGCCCAAGCGCAACCCCAACCATCCGCCCAACCAATACCGCAACACCGTTGCCAAGTGCAACGCCACTCCCAACCAATACGCCATTGCCAACTAACACGCCGGTTGCCGGGGCGTGCCAAGTCAAGTACAGCGTTCCCAACCAATGGGGCAGCGGCTTCCTTGGCGATGTCACGATTACCAACGGTGGTACACCAATCAACAGCTGGACGCTCACGTGGAGCTTTGCTGGCAATCAGCAAATTACCAATCTCTGGAGCGGTGTTGTGACCCAAACTGGCCAAAACGTCAGTGTCAGCAACGCCGGCTGGAACGGTAGTCTTGCCAGTGGTGGCTCGGTTAACGTTGGATTCCAAGGGACTTATAGCGGAACCAATAGCATTCCCGCAAGCTTCAGCCTGAATGGCGCAGCTTGTACGATTGTGCCATAACCAACTGATTAGCAACTCCTCGGCAATGTTTGCATCGAACTGTCCGCGCTGTTTTATGCAAGCATTGCCCCGGCCACGCTAAACCAGTTGTATGGAAATAGATAGCTCTGCCGTCGATTGGGCAGAGGTTCGCTTCGTGTTGTCTCTGAACTTTTTATGTATCCAAGGAGCATGTATGTCTCGGCACTATTATGCCCGCGGGGCGATGTTGTTAGCCCTGCTAACAATGATTGGTGGTCTATTGACCACTCAGAATGCCAAACCAACCGCCGCTGCTGCCAGTTGTGTTGTCACCTATCGCGTGCCCAATCAATGGGGCAATGGCTTCTTAGGCGATGTCAATATTCAAAATAATGGCGCTGCGATCAATAGCTGGACAGTTGGCTGGAGCTTTGCTGGCAATCAGCAAATTACCAACCTCTGGAATGGGGTTGTGACCCAAACTGGCCAAAACGTCAGTGTCAGCAACGCTGGCTGGAACGGTTTCATCGGCAGCGGTGGTGCTGTCAATGTTGGTTTCCAAGGAACCTACAGCGGAAGCAACGCCATCCCAACCGTGTTTACCTTGAATGGTGTGGTTTGTGGCGAAAACACGCCAACGCCAACCACTGGCCCAACCAACACCACGACCCCACCAACCGCAACCACGCGGCCAACCAATACCGTGGTTGTGCCAACCAACACGGCTGTGCCGCCAACCGCGACAACTCGGCCAACCAACACGGCTGTGCCGCCAACCGCGACGACTCGGCCAACCAACACGGCTGTACCGCCAACCGCAACCAATGGCCCAACCAGCACGCCACGACCAACGAGTATCCCAACGGTTGTGCCACCAACCAGCACTCCAACCCTGCCAGGCGATGATACCTATGATCAACGCTTCTTGGAGCTGTATGCTGAATTGAAGAATCCAGCTAATGGTTACTTTAGCTCAGAAGGCGTGCCGTATCACTCAATCGAAACCTTGATTGTTGAAGCCCCTGATTATGGCCACGAAACCACATCCGAAGCCTATAGCTACTGGTTGTGGCTCGAAGCCATGTATGGCGAAGCAACTGGCAACTGGCAACCATTGGCCGATGCTTGGCGCAATATGGAAATGTACATCATTCCAACCAGCCAAGATCAACCATCGGTTGGGGCTTACAATGCCAATAGCCCAGCCACCTATGCTGGCGAATGGGAATTACCAAGCCAATATCCATCAGCCTTGCAAACCAACGTTTCAGTTGGCCAAGACCCAATTGCCGCTGAATTGCGCTCGGCCTATGGCACCAGCGATGTGTATGGCATGCACTGGTTGCTCGACGTTGATAACTGGTATGGCTATGGCCGCCGTGGCGATGGCACCAGCAAACCATCATATATCAATACCTTCCAACGGGGCGCACAAGAATCAGTTTGGGAAACCGTACCACACCCATCTTGGGAAAACTTCAACAATGGTGGCCCAAATGGCTTCTTGAATCTGTTCACTGGCGATGCTAGCTACGCTCGCCAATGGCGCTACACCAACGCCCCCGATGCCGATGCCCGCGCTGTCCAAGCGATCTATTGGGCAAAAGTGTGGGCCGACGAACAAGGTGGCTCACCGATCGTCAATGGCTTGGTAAGCAAGGCCGCTAAGATGGGCGACTACTTGCGCTATGCCTTCTTCGACAAGTACTTCAAGCAAATTGGCTGTACTTCAACCTCGTGCCCAGCAGGCTCAGGCTACAGTAGCTCCCACTATCTGTTGTCGTGGTACTACGCTTGGGGCGGTTCGATCGGCAGTGGCGGCGCATGGTCATGGCGCATTGGCAGTAGCCACAATCACTTCGGCTACCAAAACCCAATGGCAGCCTGGATTTTGGGCAGCCAATCGGCTTTCAAGCCAGCCTCAACCAATGGTGCTCGAGACTGGAACACCAGTTTGACTCGCCAAATTGAGTTCTACACCTGGTTGCAATCAAGCGAAGGCGCAATCGCCGGTGGCGCTACCAATAGCTGGAATGGCCGCTACGAAGCAGCTCCAGCTGGTACCAGCACCTTCTACAATATGGCCTACGACGAAAAACCTGTGTACCACGACCCAGCAAGCAACACATGGTTTGGTTTCCAAGCTTGGTCAATGGAACGGGTCGCTGAATATTATTACGCATCAGGCGATGTCAAAGCCAAAAACGTGCTCGACAAGTGGGTAACATGGGCTTTGGCCAACACCACCTTGACCAGCAATGGCAGCTATGAAATTCCATCAACCTTGGCTTGGAGCGGCCAACCAGTTACCTGGAACGCCAGCAACCCAGCCACCAACACCAACTTGCACGTCACGGTCGTCGATAAAACCCAAGACGTGGGTGTTGCCGCCGCTTATGCCAAAACCTTGATGTACTACAGCGCCGCTACCAAGCGCTATGGCACCCAACACGTTGCTTCACAAACCATCGCCAAAGAATTGATCGACCGGATGTGGACCCAGTATCGCGATGATAAGGGTGTTGCAAACCCCGAAACCCGCAAAGACTACAACCGCTTCGACGATTCAGTCTATGTTCCAAACGGCTGGACTGGCACCATGGCCAATGGTGATCCAATCAACAATTCATCAACGTTCTTGAGCATTCGCACCAAGTACGAAGATGATCCAGCCTTCCCAGCAGTGCAAGCCTACCTCAATGGTGGCCCTGCGCCAACCTTCACCTACCACCGCTTCTGGCTCAAGCCGATATCGCAATGGCTTACGCCGAATACGATCGCTTGTTCCAATAAGCCCTATGGATGCTCGCTAGCGCCGGCTGGCGAGCATCCGTTAATAAAGCTTAATTGCAGGACTTTTAGGCTATCCATTAAGATCTTAATAAATAGTAAACTGAGGGCGGCAGTTAATCGTCTGCCCTCTTTTTCTCAATTGTTCTTTTTGGAGGTTGTTTGATGTTTAAGCATCGTAAAATTCTACTAATTGTGGCGTTGCTCACGCTGCTGACCGTGCCATGGTGGCAATCCAAAGCTGCGCAAGGCAATAATGTTAGTCCGTTATTGTTTCCATATAACCAAGCTTCTGGCATTAGCTACAATGTGACCGATCTCACGCAGGCTTGGAACGAGTGGAAAAGTAATCTTATCACTGCCAATAACGCTGGCGGCGGCAATCGCCTACGCGTCCTTGGTGGGGTCGATAGCTCTTCAACTGTCTCCGAAGGCCAAGGTTATGGCATTCTGTTTGCCTCGATTTTCGATGACCAAACCACGCTTGATGGTTTGTGGTTGTTCACTCGCGATCACCTCGACCCCAATGGCTTGATGCACTGGCACATTGGCAATCCCGGCCAATTGCGCGGTAGCTACGCCGCCACCGATGGCGATGAAGATATTGCCTTAGGTCTGGTCAATGCTTGTGTTAAAAGTGCGCAAGGGCGTTTGGTCAGCCAGCAGCAATGGCCTCGATTATTGCAGCCTTGCCACCACCATGATCAACAATATTTACACCTATGAAGTTGATCATCCAGGTTCAAGCCCAATCGCTGGTTTGCCCAACAACCCCGGCAACGAATTATTGCCCGGCGATGGCTGGAATTTGACCCGCGATTATCCCGAAGGTATCGTCAATCTTTCCTATTTCTCACCTGGCTATTTCACCGTGTTTGGTAAATTCACTGGCAAATCAAGCGAATGGGAAGCAGTCAACACCCGCAATTATGAAATTACCAACCTCGCTCAATCGCGGGCTGGCAACTGCTCTAAGCTTGTGCCGAACTGGAACCAGTATGATGGCGATGCCCAGCTGGTTTCGTGGCAGCCCGAAGAATACGCCTGGTGGAGCTATGATGCCGCCCGCTTTGCATGGCGCGTCGCCGTCGATAAGGCTTGGTATAACACCGCTAGTTCACGCGAAACCATGAACGAAGTTGGTGGTTTTTTCAGCAGCGTCGGCATCGAAAATGTGCAGGCTCGCTATCGCATGAACGGTACGTCAGTTGATAATTATCGCGGCGTGTTCTTCGTGGCCAATGCTGCTGCCGCAATTTGGGCCGCTCCCGCCGCTCAAGCAGTCAATTGTGGTGCTGCCACCGGCACGCTCAAAACCAGCCCACAACAAGCTTACAATCTGGTTTTGACCACCAAAGATGCGCCAAATTCATATTATGTCAATGCTTGGCGTTTGATGAGCATGTTGTTGTTGACGGGCAACTTCCCCAATATTTATGAATTAGCCAACGGCGTTACCCCAACCAACACACCAGTTCCAACCAGCGTGCCACCAACCAACACGCCAATCCCAACAATTCGTCCAACTAATACAACCGTGCCACCAACCAACACACCAGTTCCAACCAATGTGTTGCCAACCAATACACCAGTCCCAACCAATGTGTTGCCGACCAACACACCAGTCCCAACCAATGTATTGCCAACCAATACTCCCGTTCCAACAATTCGACCAACCAACACACCAGTCCCAACCAATGTATTGCCAACCAACACCCCGATTGCTGGCGCATGCCAAATCACCTACACCATCAGTAATCAATGGGGCAACGGCTTTACCGCCGATGTCAGCATTCGTAATAATGGTGCGGCCATCAACAGCTGGAATGTCGCTTGGACGTTCGCTGGCAATCAACAAATTAGCAATCTCTGGAATGGGGTTGTGAGCCAAACTGGCCAAGCGGTCAGCGTCAATCACGCTGGCTGGAACGGCTTTATCGCTAATGGTGGTACTGCCAGCTTTGGCTTCCAAGGCACCTACAGCGGCAGTAATCCCAAACCAACCAGCATTAGTTTGAATGGCGTCGCATGTAGCGTAACGCCATAGGATTCTTGGTATACTAACCGTCGGTTATTGCAAGGATGCAGCCAAAACTGCATCCTTGTTTTTGTGTCTAGGAGCAAACGCGATGAAGCAAGCATTCCACTCCCGTTGGATCATTTTGGCAATGTTGGTTGGCCTAGGGTTCACGCTGCCTCGTGATCAACCAGCAAGCGCCAGCCCGCAAGCATTTAGTTTCCCCTACAATCAAGCTTCAGGCATTAATTACAATGTGACCGATCTCACGCAAGCCTGGAACGAATGGAAAAGTGCTCAAGTGACCAGCAACAACGCTGGGGGCGGCAATCGCTTACGCGTGCTGGGTGGGGTCAGCAATAGCAGTACCGTCTCCGAAGGTCAAGGCTATGGCATGTTGTTTGCCTCGTTATTCGATGATCAAACGACCTTTGATGGTTTATGGCTCTTCACTCGCGATTATCTCAATACTCGCGGCTTGATGCATTGGCACATCGGCAATCCCGGCCAAATTAATGGTAGCGGTGCGGCCACCGATGGCGATGAAGATATGGCCTTAGGCTTAGTCAATGCTTGTGTCAAAGTGCAACAAGGGGTTTGGCCCGCCAGCAGCAATGGCTTGAATTATTGCAGCCTTGCCACAACCATGATCAACAATATTTATACTTACGAGGTTGATCATGCTGGCAGCAACCCACCCGCCGGCTTGCCTAACAACGAAGGCAACGAGCTACTGCCAGGTGATTCTTGGTCATCAGCGACCGAATATACGCAAGGTATTGTTAATCTCTCATATTTCTCACCTGGCTATAGCACAGTCTTTGGCAAATTTACCAACAAAAATACTGAGTGGGCTGCCGTCAACACCCGCAACTACGCCATCACCAATTTGGTGCAAGCCAAGGCTGGCAATTGCTCCAAACTTGTGCCGAATTGGAACCAATATGATGGCGATGTGCAATATGTTTCGTGGCAGCCCGAAGAATCGGCATGGTGGAGCTACGATGCCGCTCGCTTTGCATGGCGTGTTGCGATCGATAAGGCTTGGTACAACACCGCTAGCTCACGCGAAACCATGAATGAAATTGGTGGTTTTTTCAGCAGCGTGGGCATCGACAACCTGCAAGCGCGCTATCGGCTTGATGGCACCTCGGTCGATAATTATCGCGGCGTGTTCTTCGTCGCCAATGCTGCTGCCGCAATTTGGGCCGCACCAGCTCCGCAAGCGGTCAATTGTGGAGCGGCGACCGCCAGCCTAAAAACCACGCCCCAACAAGCTTACAACGCAGTGCTGACCACCAAAGATACGCCCAACAGCTATTATCCCAATGCGTGGCGCTTGCTGAATATGTTGCTGCTCACGGGCAATTTTCCCAATTTGTATGAAATGGGCTTAAATGGCAATGGCGGCACCGCCACTCCAACCGCTAGCGCAACAATCACCCAAACAGCAACCGCTACCCCAACCAGAACGGCCACGGCAACCCCCAGCCGCACCCCAACTGGCACGCCTGCGACGATCACACCAGCGACAATCACGATCACGCCTAGTCGCACGCCAACGGTTATACCAAACCTGAATTATCGAATCTATCTGCCTTTTGCCAAATCGAATAGTTAACGCCAAAACGGCGGCAGTTGGGTGGAACTGCCGCCGTTCTCCAAGTTCAATTAGACAAGCTTGGGTTTACGCGCCACAAACACAATACTGGTTACAAATAACACTAAACTTGTAGCTAAGAGTAACCAAAACCCAAAACCTGCTACAATATCACGTTTTTCTGCAAAACCAACGCTTAATAAACCATGAAATGCAGCAATTAAGAAACTTACAATAATACTGAAGATTCCAAAAACTTTCTTACCAGTTAGGCTCAATAATGCGAATAAGCCACCAATTGCTACTGCTACACCAATAATCATGTAGATTGTTTTACTTGATGCTGGAATAAGATCGCTAATTTCGCCACCAAGCACTTGAAAAACGCTAATCTTCAAATCTGGCGAGCTTACACTTTGAATATAGGGCAAGAATAATCCAATCAGCATAATCAAACCCAAAGCTGCCATTAACATTGTCGAAATACGTCGGGTAGCCATAATTACGTTCCTCCATAAACAACTATCTGTTGATGTAGGCACTATAATTGGCTTGTGTGTCAAAATCTGTCACGAATTGAGCAATCGTGCTGTGAAGTAGTTCACAGCTCAATTTAGCGCCGTTTCAAACGCCCAAGAATCCGTTGTTGCCAAACTGCGGCTTCGGGCGCACCCAAGGCACTAGAACAGGCAAAATAGCTGCCGATTGCCAGCAGGCCTTGAAAAATCAACGAACCAAGCAAATTCCAGAGGCTTTGGGTTTGCGGCGCAATCTGCATCCATGCCGCTCGATTAAATAATTGCAGCTGCCACGCCAAGCCCAAACCGCCAATTAAGCCGATTGCCAGCCCTAGCCAGCGTGGAAATGGCTCGGCACGCAAACGCCGCCACCCATAGTTCAAGCCGAGCAAGCCAACAATCAGGAGCGCAAATACTGGCGCTTGCAACACCAAAACCATCGCCAACGAGCTAACCAGGGTTATCAGCAACGAGCGCCGCAGTTGGCCAGCCCGATCAAGATTGCCATTGCGTCGCCGCCACATGAACAGGAGCAGCAGTAATTCAAGGTTGTTGGTAACGCTAAATGCTCCCGCCAGCACAATATGGCTGGTGCTATAACGTGTTAGTATCCAACACAGACCAATATTCAGCACCACAGTCACTACCCCAATCACCACTGGAATTGTCGTTTCTTGACGGGCATAAAAGCCGCGAATCAGAATTTCGGCGGCACCGAAGGCTGGGAGCGCTGTGGCATACATCATCAATGCCTGCACCACCCACAAGGTCGATTGGCTATCGAAGTTGCCACGTTGAAACAACACTTGAACAATCGGCGTGGCGAGGAGTATCAAGCCAGCAGCGGCAGGAATAATCGCCCATAACACGGTGCCCAAAGTGCTGCGGGTGGTTTGATTAAAGCCCGCGTGATCGCCCGCCGCATCCAAGCGGCTCAGTTGGGGAAACATCACGGTAGCTAGGCTTAGGGCAAAAATGCCATGCGGTAGTAGCATCAAGGTCAGAGCATTGCTCAAGGCCGTGGCGCGGCCATCGCCAAGCAATTTGGCAAAGCTAAAAATCGCAATCGTGTTGATTTGCATCGCTGCTTGGCCAAACACCCTTGGCCCCATCAATAGGCCAATTCGACGCAGTGCCGCATCGCGCCAATTGAAGAGCACTTGATAACGAAAGCCAGATCGATAGAGCACTGGCAATTGACACAGCAAATACAGCAAGGCTCCCAAGACCACGCCCCAAGCAGCACCCTCGATCGAAACCAATTGGCCATTATGCTCAACCACGCTAATCGGGTGCTGCACCCAACCAAAACGCACCAACAACGGCCCGATCAGTACAATCCCAGCAATAATCGCCACGTTATAAATCACGGGAACCAAGGCTGGCAGCGTAAAATGATCAAGCGCATTCAGCGTTGCCATCGCCAAGCCACCCAAACCCAGCAGCAACGGCGAGAGCATAAACAACCGCACCAAATAAATTGCCAAGCCTAGTTGTTCGGGCGTATAGGTGGGGTTGAGCCAACGCAACAGCGGGTCGGCCAGCAGCAAAATTGCCAGCGACACCACGCTCAATACCGCCAATGCCGCGTTGATTACCAAATTAGCGACTTGCCAAGCCCGTTCATGGGTTTCTTTGGTATAGGCTTCGATAAAAATTGGAATAAAGGCTGTACCCAAGGCTCCGCCAATAATCACCAAATACAATAAATCGGGAATTTGAAAGGCTGTGGTATAGATATCGCTAATACTATTTGTGCCAAAATAGCTTGATAAGACCGTTTGGCGCACAATTCCAATCACCCGGCTTAATAAATAGCCCAACATCACAATTGCGCTATTCAGAACAGCACTCATTGATCGTTTGCGTAACGGGCTGGGATTCGGCGCGGGATTCGGCGATAAGGCCTCGTTGCTCATTTTGATTCTTTCTGGTATAATCCATCGTCGCGAAACCAAATTAGCCGCAGGCTGCGTGGCCTCGGCGTTTTCTTATGATACCAAACCTTCGAGGAGGTCACGTTGGCTAATACAGCTTCCGCCCGCAAACGTATTCGGACTACTGCTCGCCGCTATGCTCGTAATGTCATGGTGCGATCACAACTCAAAACCTTGGTCAAAAAATCAGCGCAAAGCGTCAATGCCAAAAACGAAGCTAGCAAAGAATCGTTGACAGCAGCGTTGAAGGCCTTGGATCAAGCAGCCGCTAAAGGCATCATTCACAAAAACCAAGCAGCCCGCCGCAAATCACGGTTGGTTCGCCGCTTCAACATTGCTAACGGCATCGGCACTCGCACCACTGTGCAATAAGCTAGGCCATTTTTAGCACTGTTCTGCAATGAAAGCCCCATCTGTGGGCTTTTTTGCGTTAATGCAGGCAAGAAGAACAAAGAGCATAGAACAAAGAGCATAGAAATTGAGGATCAGGGGGCTAGGATTTTTAACGCAGAGGATACGAGGCTAATAGCTATTTGTAACGGTTCATTGGCTTGGCAAAGATAGGCATTCCCTCACCTCCCAACCCCCTCTCCCACTGAACGCAGGCGAGGGGGAGCCATCGTGGATTGACCGATTGACCATGCATCATGCGAAAACCACGAGGTTAAAGCCCCTCTCCCGCGCCATGGGAGAGGGGTTGGGGTGATGGGACGCAAGTTCTTGTCAATCTAATGAACCAACTGCTTTTTACCTTCTAATTTCATCTCTCAGCCTTCATAATTTATCCTTCGCTCAACTCCTATTCATCATCGTCGTGTTGCTGCTTGGCATTGGCGATGATCGTTTGGGCCACGCTGTGCGGCACATCATCATAATGATCAAGCCGCATCACAAAATCGCCGCGCCCTTGAGTAATCGAACGCAGATCGGTGGAATAGCGTTGGCACTCAGCTAATGGCACATGGGCTGTGATCAAGGTGCGACTATGGCCGATTTGCTCCATCCCTTGCACCCGACCACGTTTATTGCCATTCAAATCGCTCAAAATATCGCCAACATATTCATCGGGAACATTGATGTTGAGCGCATAAATTGGCTCGATAATCACCGGATTGGCTTTGCGTGCAGCCTCGCGGAAGGCAAATTTACCAGCAGTTTTGAAGGCAATTTCTTTGCTATCGACTGGATGTTCCTTGCCATCGTACAGCACTGCCTTCACGTCAACGACCGGGTGGCCAGAAAGCACGCCCAAGACCATCGATTCACGCACGCCCTTTTCGATCGCTGGCCAGAACGAGCGCGAAACTACGCCACCCACGATTTCGCTGGCAAATTCGAGCGGGTCGGCGCGATTAGGATCAGTTGGCAATGGCTCCAGCCGCAGCGAAATTTCAGCAAATTGGCCAGCCCCGCCAGTTTGTTTTTTGTGGCGATAGGTCGAGCTAGCGGTGCTACTGATGCGTTCGCGATAGGGCACGCTGGGAATTGCCAAATCAAAATGCACATCGAATTTACGCTTAACTCGCTCAGCGACAAAATTCAAGTGGGTTTCGCTCAGGCCCGCAAGCAAGGTTTCGCCGGTTTGGATGTCACGACCAAGCTGCAAAATCGGGTCTTCTTCAATGATTCGATGCAATGCATTGCCTAACTTGTCGAGGTCGTTTTTGGAGTGAGGTGTGACTTTGGCAGTAAAAGCAGCTTCGGGGTAGCTAATGCCGCGCAAGCGCAACGGATTGTCGGAACTATAGAGCGTGTCGCCGCTGAGGGTATCAGCGAGCTTGGCCACAGCTCCGAGGTCGCCAGCACTAACCACCGAGACAGGCATTTGCTCCTTGCCACGTAGCTGAAAGAGCTGGCCGATCCGTTCTTCGCGTCCTGTACGCGCGTTACGCACGACTGAGTTGGCGTGGATTTCGCCGCTAAATACGCGGAAGCAACTCAAACGCCCAACATATTGATCGACATGGGTTTTGAACACTAAGGCACTCAGTGGCTCATCGGCTTTGCCTTCGAGGAAATAATCATCATCATTGCGCAAATCGTGGGCGGTAGTCAAACGGTTGGCAGCCGATGGAATTGCATCAAGAATCCCATCGAGCAACTGAGGAATGCCCGAAAGTGTCGTCGCCGAGCCAATAAACAGCGGCATAATCGTATGCGCATTGATCGCAGCCTGAAACCCTTGGCGAATTTCTTCATCGCTGAGCGCTTCTGCGCCACCTTCCAAATATTCCTCAATCAAGTGATCGTTGGTCATGGCGATTTTTTCGATCAAGCCATCGGCCATTTGCAACGCTGCTGAGCGAATCTCGGCTGGAATTTCGGCAATTTCGTAAGCGCCATCTTTGCCGTTGTGATGCAACCATGCTTTGCGTTTGCGCAACGACACAATGCCCTTAAAATTGGCACCGCTACCGATTGGCATATGCATTGGCGTAATCGCCTCGCTCAGCAAACCTTTGGCTTGTTCGACGGTACGCTGGAAATTGGCATTTTCGCGATCAAGTTTGTTAATAAAAACAACTCGTGGGATATTCGCCTCACGAGCCATTTGCCAAAGCAATTCTGCGCCAACTTCGACCCCGCCAGCGGCATCGAGCACCAGCACCATGCCATCGATAACCCGCAGCGCAGCAGCGGCTTCGCCTCGGAAATCGGCATAACCAGGCACATCGATAAAATTGAACTTGTTGCCATTCCATTCGATTGGAATCACCGAGAGGTTGATTGAGGCGTGGCGTTTGACTTCATCGGGGTCGTAATCGCTCACTGTCGAGCCATCTTCGACGCGCCCCATGCGTGGGAGAGCTTTGCTGGCGAAAAGTAGGGCTTCAGCGAGGGTTGTTTTGCCAGCACCGCCATGGCCAAAAAGGCCAATTGTGTGGATACGATCCGGACCGTACTCTTTCATAGAGACTCCTCCTTTGGAGTTACTTGAAACGACGACGGAATCAATCTGAGGTTGATTGTCTGTCGATTATAGCGCCGTCGTAGCCGAACGGCAAGCCTCGCCAGCACAATTACTCAACCAAACCAAAGCTTGAGCTTCTGGTTTAGGCCTTGAGCATAGCATGAGCCAACTGGCAGAAAGTTATAGTTTCGCTACCGTTGGGTTTAAATCAAAAATTTTTAAGCGCAAAAGCAAAGAGTTTTGGATTGAGGCAAATAAAAAGTTTTTTAAACCACAAACGGCTCGCATAATGGAGCCGCTTGTGGGAGAGAAGAGAGAGGAGAAGGTTTGAATATATAGTACACCACCATCTACTCTCTGTCAAGAGGGTCTTTGGTGTTTTAGGCGAGCAATTTTCGCAACGTGGCACAAACTAGTTGCTTTGGGTTTCCATACCAGCCCAAAAGGCTTGGAGTTTTTCACGCACCTTGGCATGTTCAGGCAATTCCAATTCAGGATCGATCTTCAAAATCCGTTCGGATTCAATCCGTGCCGCATGCAGCAAGCGCGTATCAGTCAATTGAGCCACCTTGAGATCGGGCGTACCGCTCTGGCGAATGCCAAAAAATTCGCCCGGCCCGCGCAGTTCAAGATCAACTTCGGCTAAGCGAAAGCCATCTTCGCTCTCTTCCATCGACGAAAGCCGCGCGACTGTCACGTCATTATCTTCTTTGTCGCTGACCAAAATACAGAATGATTGATGGCTGCCACGGCCAACCCGCCCACGGAATTGATGCAACTGCGCCAAACCAAAGCGCTCAGCACCTTCGATCATAATTGTGGTCGCGTTGGGAATATCAATCCCGACTTCAACCACCGCTGTCGCGACCAAAATATCAAATTCACGGTCGCGAAACTGGGCCATAATCGTGTCTTTTTCGCTCGAAGTCATACGGCCATGAATCAAGCCCACTTTCAAATCAGGGAAAATCTCGTGCTGCAAATGCTCTTGCTCAACAATCGCCGATTTTACATCTTCGAGTTTTTCGCTTTCCTCGACTAGTGGGCAAATTACAAAGGCTTGGCGGCCAGCCGCAATCTCCTTGCGCATATGTTTGTAGGCCTTGCTGCGCTCGCCTGAGCTGATCCATTTGGTGCGAATCGGCATACGGCCTGGTGGGCGTTCATCGATCACCGAGACATCGAGATCACCATAAATCGTCAAGGCCAGCGAGCGGGGAATTGGCGTGGCAGTCATCACCAACAGATGCGGATTGAAGCCCTTGCGTTTGAGCGCCTCACGTTGTTCAACTCCAAAACGATGCTGCTCATCGACCACCGCCAAACCAAGCGCCTGATAATCGACATTGGCTTGAATCAGCGAATGGGTGCCAATGATGATGTCAACTTCGCCATCGGCGATTAATTTCAGGGCTTCACGCCGTTGACGGGCTTTGAGGCTACCAGTCAAAAGTGCTACTCGAATGCCACCTGGCTCTGGCTCTGGCTCATCGGCAAGCATCAGCAATTGCTTAATTTGGGCGAGCCGATTGCGTTTTTCTTGATCAAGCTCGCTGCGCCAATCGCCATTCGTAGGAATCTCGCGGCCAGGAATTTTGACATTCGCCAGCAATTTTTTCAACCCACGATAATGTTGTTCAGCCAGAATTTCGGTTGGAGCCATCATCGCACCTTGGAAGCCAGCCGCAACTGCTTGCACCAAGGCTGCCGCTGCAACTGCCGTCTTGCCCGAACCAACATCGCCCTGGACAAGACGGGTCATTGGTACAGGCCGCTCCAGATCGCGGCAAATTTCGGTAAAAGTGCGGGCTTGGGCATTGGTCAAGGCAAAGGGCAGCGAAGCCAAATAGGCATCATGAATTGCTTGATTAAAGGCAATTGGCTGGCCTTGGACTCCTTGATAGAGCCGTTTACGCTGCAATACGCCCAACTGAATATACAGAAATTCATCAAAACCCAAGCGTTGGCGCGCTCGTTGCACCATCGCCCAGCTATCGGGGAAATGAATTTGGCTGATTGCAACGCCCAAAGGTAATAATCCAGCCCGTTCACGCAGCTCAATTGGCAATGGATCAGGCATTGTTGGGGTTAGCACATCAACGACCCGTTTAATTACTTGGCGAGCGTTGCGATCTTGCAGGCCTTTGGTCAGCGGGTGGACTGGCACAAGGCGGCCAGTATGCACCAAATCATCTTCGACAAATGGCTCCCATTGCGGGTTGCTCATCGATTTCATTTCGCGAAACATACTAACTTTGCCACTGAGCACAATCCGCATGCCTTCGCGAAATTGCTTGGCCATCCAAGTGCCGCGAAACCACGAAGCTTTGAGCACGCCTGTATCATCGCCAACCGTAATTTCAACCCCTTGACGACCTTTGGCATTAAAGCTTTTAATCGTATCGACGGTCACAATCACGGTGTCGGTTTCACCCACCACCAAATCGCAAATTTGCTTGCGTTTACTAAAATCGTCGTAGCGATGAGGAACGTGATAGAGCAAATCTTCGAGCATATGCACGCCCAAGCGGGCGAACGAACGCGCGGTGCTTGGCCCAATGCCCTGCAAATTTTTCAGCAAGGTATCGAGTGGCGGCACTGCGCCCACCGGTTCAGCAGTAGCCTTGGGCTGTTTACGAAACAAATTGCGCAGCCGATCAAGCGCGACGCTCAAGCGAGCTTCACGTTCGGGCATGGCTTAAATCGGAGTAGCCATCGAGCGCATCAAGCACGCCCTGCACAACAGGTTCGTGCAACGCTTGCGGATTCTGGGATTGCCATTCGCGCAAAAACGCACTGATACCTTGGGCACTCGCGGTATCGTCACAACCGGCCTTTTCCTCGGCGGCCAAGGTTTTGCCAAGTTCAATGATGTGGTGATTTGCTTGCATAGCCATCAAAACAAAGAACATAGAAACTGGCTCTATGTTCAAATCGAGTCGCTCAACTGTGCGTATATTGTACCAGAACATAGAACATAGAACATAGAACATAGAACATAGAGCAAAGGATGAACGCAAAAGGCAGAAGGCAAAAATCCTTCTTGGCGAGACTAAATTCAACATGGCTCTAGGCTATGGGCTTTTGGCTAGTGGAACTCGCTTCGGGCAATTCGTGGAATTCGTGGCAAAAAACCCTCGCATCTGCGGAATCTGTGGCCAAAAACAAAACTTCGTAGTTGGACAACAGTTTCTATTAACGCAGCGGCGCAGAGCACCAAAGGCACTCGACTGATGGATAGCGGCTATCAACGATTGGTTGGAGATTTCAACATCCCATAGACTAGAGCCTCATCACTTCGTGGAGCAACTATTAAATCTTTTTCAATTGTAAATACCACAGTGCCCGATCCCAAGTCAATAGATGTACATTTTCAACAATTTTGAGTGCCTCAGCCAGAATATAGAAATTTTGCGAAAAAACTTGCTCGCCAGTATGAATATGCTGAATCATCACCCAAAAATTTTTGCCCTCGCTGGTCTGCTTTTTTGCTTGATCATAGGTATTGGTTGGATACAAACAGATAATTGGTTTGTCGGATAACAATTGCTTAGTAGCAGTTACTAGCTCATGACCTTTGGGGCAATAATAATCGTCCGGCAATTCCCAATCATCATCGTGAAATTCTTGCCATGGCAAACAATAATCACAATGAAAACTCCAGATTACTTTCATTTTTACTCCTTAGCATTCATCAGCATACACACCAAACCATTATAAGAAAATTTCAAAAGGCAGCAGCAAAAATCCTTCTTGTCGAGACTAAATTCAATTGCGCAGAGCAATAATTGCTCTAGGCTATGGGCTTTTGGCTAGCGGAACTCGCTTCGGGCAATTCGTGGAATTCGTGGCAAAAACCCTCGCATCTGCGGAATCTGTGTCAATCTGTGGTCAAAAACAAATTTTCGTGGTTGGACAACAGTTTCTATTAACGCAGAGGGTCAGAGGAACCATGGATAGCGGCTATCAACGATTGGTTGGAAATTTCAACATCCCTAGCCAAAAGCCCATACCCTAGAGCCTCATCACTTCGTGGAGCAAACTGCGGCTTGCATTTTAGCAATACTGAAAATATACTTCAAATCAATTTGAATCATTTCAATTTGGAGTATAGTTATGCCGAGCCTTGTAGTTGAACCACCAGCAGTGCTCAAATTGCTGGCTCACGAGTTACGCTGGCGCTTGCTGCAACTTTTAGTTCATAGCGATTATCGGGTGCATGAATGTGTTGCGGCGCTGCAAGCCCCGATGAACGTGGTTTCCTATCATTTGCGATTATTGCGTGAGGCTGCTTTGGTGAGCGAACGACGGAGCGAAGCCGATGGCCGCGATGTCTATTACCACCTCGATTTGCCAGCCTTGCAAACTGCCTACCAAGCTAGTGCCCAAGCACTGCACCCCGATCTCGATCCGTTTGCCAGCAAACCAACCAATCAAACCTATCAAATCAGCAAACCTGTGCGCATTTTATATTTGTGTACCCATAACAGCGCCCGTTCGCAATTGGCCGAGGCAATTACCCGCCATATTGGCGGCCCAATGCTCGATGTGGTCAGCGCCGGAACTCAGCCTAGCGAGGTGCATCGACTTGTGCTCGCTACCTTAGATGAAAAAAAGATTTCCAGCGTTGGCCTGTATTCCAAAGCGCTCCAGCCCTACCTTGAGCAGCATTTTGATTATGTGATTACGGTCTGTGATCGGGCACGTGAGCAATGCCCGACGCTTGCTGGTCATCCTACGGGTCTGCATTGGAGCTTTGCCGATCCGTTGCTCGAAACCAGTGAGCTAGCCCAAGCTGCCGCGATCGATGCGACCGCCCGCCAATTGATGACGCGGATTCGCTTTTTGCTGACCACGATTGAGCGCCAACAGCATGTAGGCCACAAATAATGGCAATTCAGGGGTTATAGGAGCCAGCGATGCAGCAACAACACAAAGAGTATGCAATTGTCACGGCGGCATATTGGGCTTTTACCTTGACTGATGGCGCATTACGCATGCTGGTGCTGTTTCATTTTCATGAACTTGGCTATAGCGCATTGGCTGTGGCAACGCTCTTTATTTTCTATGAATTTTTTGGGGTGATTACCAATTTGGTTGGTGGCTGGTTTGGTGCACGCTTTGGGCTAAACCGCACCTTGCAGGCTGGGCTAGTCTTGCAGGTGTTCGCCTTGGCGATGATGATTGTGCCCAGTGGCTGGCTAAGCGTGCCATATGTGATGCTTGCCCAAGCTGGCTCAGGCATCGCCAAAGATTTGACCAAAATGAGCGCCAAAAGCAGCATCAAAATGCTTGTCGCCCAAGATGCCCAATCGACGTTATTTAAATGGGTAGCACTATTGACTGGCTCGAAAAATGCACTCAAAGGCGTGGGCTTTTTCCTTGGCAGCCTATTATTAAGCACAATTGGCTTTCGGAGTGCCTTCGCAGCGCTGGCGAGCCTCATCGCCCTAGCGGCACTTGGCACTTGGCGCTTTTTACACCACGATTTGGGGCGCAGCAAAGCAAAGCTCAAATGGCAACAGCTATTTGCCAAAAGCCGCGCAATCAATCTGCTTTCGGCAGCACGCTGTTTTCTTTTTGCGGCGCGGGATGTTTGGTTTGTGGTCGGATTGCCAGTGTTTCTCAGCGAGGTGTTGGGCTGGTCGTTTTGGCAGGCTGGAGGCTATTTGGCCTTGTGGGTGATTGGCTATGGCCTGATTCAAGCGCTTGCGCCCCAAATTACCCGTCGCTGGCAAGCAACACCCAATGGCTTGGCGGCAACGATTTTGGCTGGTGTGCTGACCCTGATTATGGCAAGCCTAGCCAGCGTTGTGCAAATCAATCAACAAGCAGCAGGCGTAGTGGTGTTGGGATTAATTGGCTTTGGGATTATTTTTGCGCTCAATTCTGCCGTGCATTCCTACTTAATTCTGGCCTATACCGATCAGGCTGAGGTGGCGTTGAATGTGGGCTTTTACTATATGGCCAATGCATTGGGCCGTTTGCTTGGCACGATTTTATCGGGGCTGCTCTACCAAAGTTTTGGCTTAGCTGGTTGTTTATGGGCGGCGGCAAGTTTAAGCGCAATTACGGCGATTATCTCGTTGAGCTTACCCCGCTTGCCAAGCACGCAAAGCGTAGGAATTGGCCTATAAGCAGCAGGCCAAAGTTCCACGTGGAATGGAACCAAATTGCTACTTGTAAGTTAGCATGAATCTACTACAATAGAGCCAAGCACCAGACGTGGTAAAGACCACGAGGCATTTTGGAGGAAACCCCAATGACTGATAATGAACCAGGGTTTTTCGAAAATTTGGTTGATAAAGCCAAGGATGTTGCCGGGTCGGTCGGTGAGTTTTTAGGCGACGCAGCTGAAAAAGCTGGCGATCTTGCCGAACAAGCCGCAGAAAAAATTAGTGATGTTGCCGAAGTCGTTGGTGATAAAGCCAGCGATGTGTATGAAGCTGCCAAAGATAAATTAGGCATCGACGGCGACGAAACTCCTCCAGTCGCCTAAGCTTCGCATACACTCAAAAAAAATCAACACCCTCAGCATAAATCAGGTGCTGAGGGTGTTTTTTGTTTTAGCGATCAGTTTTTAGGGATTAGGGATCAGGTTTTTAGCTCCAGATGAGCATGATTATTTCTGCTTTTGCAAGCCGCTCACTAGACGATCTCTGCGACTCTGCGTTAAGACAACTACTAATTGCCTTTTTCTCTGCCACCTATTCCCTTACCCCTAGTAACCCTAGCCCCTAGAAACTACTCAGCATCAAACAGTGGGGTGCTGAGGTAGCGTTCGCCATTGCTTGGCACAATAAACACAATCGTTTTGCCAGCATTTTCGGGGCGGGCAGCGACTTGCAAGGCAGCCCAAGCGGCAGCCCCTGAGCTAATGCCCACCATCAAGCCTTCTTCTTGGGCCAATTTGCGCGCCCATTCAAAAGCATGTTCATTGGTCACCTGAATCACTTCATCGATCAAGTTGGTATCAAGCACATCGGGGATAAAACCAGCGCCAATGCCTTGAATTTTATGTGGCCCCATCTTGCCACCAGAAAGCACTGGTGACGCGGTTGGCTCAACGGCAATTGCCTTAAAGCTTGGCTTGCGCTCTTTAAGCACCGAAGCCACCCCAGTGATGGTACCGCCAGTGCCAACACCTGAAACCAAAATATCAACCGCACCATCGGTATCATTCCAAATTTCTTCAGCGGTTGTACGTTGGTGCACTGCCGGATTGGCTTTATTTTTGAATTGCTGTGGAATAAAGCTGCCAGGTCGTTCGGCGGCCAATTCTTCAGCTTTGCGAATAGCACCAGACATGCCTTCGGTGCCAGGGGTCAAAACTAATTCAGCCCCAAAGCCTTTGAGCAATTTGCGCCGTTCCAAGCTCATGGTTTCTGGCATGGTGAGCACAATCCGGTAGCCTTTGGCGGCTGCCACAAAGGCCAGGCCAATGCCCGTATTGCCACTGGTTGGCTCGATAATTGTGGTATCGGTTGGATTGATCAGACCGGCGGCCTCCGCTGCCTCGATCATGGCCAAGCCAATTCGATCCTTCACGCTGCTTGCTGGGTTGAAGAACTCAAGCTTAGCTAATACCGTCGCCCCCGTGGTATTAACTTTGCCCAAGCGCACCAGCGGCGTGTTGCCGACAAGTTGGGTAATGTTTTCGTAAATCCGCGCCATGGTTCGGGTCCTTTTGTTAACTAAGTTAAACGACAAACCTAACAATAATAGTAGCATAGCTTAGGTTACTGTCAATATTTAAACTTTCACGCGTAGGGTTGTTCTTCACCCCTAGCATCCTCCTTTCAAGGGTAGGTTTTTAATAACGGTGTCGTGGAGGCGTAGTGGTACATTCCCTCACCCCCTAGCCCCCTCTCCCACTGCACGCGGGCGAGGGGGAGCCGATTGCACCCTACCACGAATTATGCCAAAACCACTACATGAATCCCTTCGTTCGCGCCGTGGGAGAGAGGTTGGGATGAGGGAACCATAGGCTATGCGATCCGATCGCTTGACATCCAGCCTGCAATCTACTACTGTCAGCAGCAACTAGCCTGAGAGAGTACCACATGAAACGAGCCAAAACTCCTGGTCGTAAAGCCCGTTGGAAACGCCTCATCGCCGCCTCGTTGCGCGATGGCTGGATTGTATTTTGCGATTCGTGGGTGTGGTTGGGTTTGTGGCTCTTGCTCTGGCTGGGCTTTACCATGACAATTTGGGCTGGCACGCGGCCAGTTTTGGCCTTTCACGAAGCATTGTATCAAGCATTTAGTCAAATGACATTAAACCCTGTGCCCTTGCCTGAGCCTTGGTGGCTGCAACTTTTATTTTATCTCGCACCAGCTTTGAACATTATTTTGCTAGCCCGCGGCGCACTCAACATGGGCATTTTGCTATTCGATAAACGCAATCGACGGGAGGCTTGGCAGATGGCGTTAGCATCAACCTATCGCGACCATATTATTGTCTGTGGTTTGGGCAAGATTGGCTATCGGGTGGTGGGCCAATTGCTCGCCAGCGGCTGCGATATTGTCGTGATCGATGCGCATAACGATGGGCCGTTTCACGAATTGGTGATGGGCCAGCATGTGCCAGTGATTATTGGCGATGCC
Organism: uncultured Chloroflexia bacterium; assembly: GCA_963767035.1. GTDB lineage: Bacteria > Chloroflexota > Chloroflexia > Chloroflexales > Herpetosiphonaceae > Herpetosiphon. Next base: position 2,518,747 of record CAVYBW010000001.1, read on the forward strand.
CGCCAGCCAGAGCTGTTGCAACAAGCAGGCATCCGGTATGCAACCTCGCTAACTGTCGTAACTGGCGATGATTTGACCAACCTCGATATTGCCTTGACCGCCCGTGAACAACACCCGGATATTCATATTGTGATGCGGGTTTTCAACGATTCGTTAGCTGGCAAGCTTAGCTCAGCCTTTAATATTCAGACTGCGTTTAGCACCTCGGCGTTGGCAGCGCCAACACTCGCAGCCGCTGCCTTGGGTCGTGGCATCACCAACGCCATGTATGTTGCAGGCAAATTGCTCTCAACCGTGGAAATTGTGGTCGAACGCGATGGCATTTTTGATGGGCGCTTGATTCAGACGGTCGAAAATCAACACGATATTTCGGTGCTCTATCGGCGTGGGCGCAATGGCGAAGATTTACGCCCACGCGGCGATGAACGATTAAGCAGCGGCGATCAGCTGGTAATTATTGGGCCGCTGGCAGCCATTAATCATATTCAAGCACTGAATAAACCAAATGCAGCCCCGCATGCGCCCTATCGGCTTTAAGCTTAATCGTTAGGATCTTGCCACATGCCCAACGAACGCGTTGGCGTGCGGCCACCATACTCAGGCGGCGCTGCTCCAAATGTGGTTGGTTGCTCATCGCTATTGCCTGATGCGTAGTCCGCTGGTTTGGGAGCATAGGCCGAAACGCTATCACTTGGTTGATAGCCTTCAGGCTTCGGAGCATAGGCTGAAACGCTATCACTTGGTTGATACTGTTCAGGTTTGGGCTGATAGTTGGTTGGTGGCGTGAGCGGCGTGGTTTGGCTGCCAACTTGATAGCCAGTAGCTACAACATCATAGGGCTGATATTGATAGGCAGGTTTACGGCGGCTCAATACAAAGCCCAGCCCAACCAAGATTAAGCCAACCCCAACCAAGCCGCCAACCAACCACAGTGCCCATTGTGGCACGCCAGACTTTAATCTGCCAACAATGTCAAGCTGATAATCACGGGTTAGCGGGTAGGAAAAATCATAGGTTAAGCTTTTTTGATCGTCGCTCAGCGTGGCAATTTCGCGTTCGCTCCACGAATTAATGCTTTCAGGAAAGCGAATTGTCCAGCTAGTGGTGGGGTTAGCGACCAAACCTGAACCTAACAAATCGCCAGAATCTTGGCTATCAAACATATCGCTTTGGCCATTTTTGACGATTGCCCGAAGGCGAACATCGTTGCCATCCTGCTCAATTTCCACAGCTTCAAAGCGCACCAAACTATACAATTCATTCAATTCGGTGCTGGTCAATTGCTCGCGCAGCATCGCCAAATCGCGAAATTGCATACGAATCAGGGTGCCACGATACTTGCCATCGTCGCTCGTCCAAGCCTCATTGCTCGCTTGCCATTCAGCGGGCAGGCCATCGGCGATTGAGCCTAATTCGGCCATTGCTTCATCAAGCACATCGCTACCACCACCAGAACTGCCCATCATGGCAAAATCGAGCATCTGTTGCGAAAAGCCCAGTCGAATTTCATACGAACCGCTGGCATCGGAATTAAATTCAGTTTGTTGTTGCTGACTCACACACCCACTCAACAACACCAGACCGAGAAGCAACAACCAATAGCGCATAACAGCCTCCGTTGATCAAAAATCGCTCGCTATCATCGTACCGCAAATTTGCTTGCTAAAATGCCAACACTCCGCCATAAAGACGGAGCGTTGACCAAAAGGTTTCAGGCTAGCTTATGGTTTGCGATTTGGGTCATTTGGGTCGGAATAGTTTTGTTGCGCGTTGGGATCGTAGGTTTGACCACCATATTGCTGATAGCCAGCGGCAACTGGAGCAGCTTTGCGACGGTTCAGCACAAAGAAGGCCACGCCTGCCAAAACTACCAACAAGCCAATGCCCCCAAGGATCAATGGCAAACTGCTGCTACCGCCACCACTCTTCGATGAGACAGCCTTCAAGCTATAGGTTGCAGCCTTGTCGGCAGGAATCTTCCAGGTTACAGTATTACCATTAACCGTGGTAATGTCGGCTGGGCCTGACTCGGTGACTTCGCCGGGCAAAGTTACTTGCCAAACAATTACGGCTTGGTTCAATTTTTCCATTCCAGGCATGCCAGCTGTTTCGCTACCACCCTCTGCCGCAGCTGCGGCCAAATCGGTGGCAACAGCGTCACCAGTAACGATAAATGTCTTACCATCATCAGTAACTTTCAAATTGGATAAAGCTTGGCCAGTAGGATTGGTCTCACCGCCTGAATCGCTCAAAAACTTGCTAAGTTGCTCATTTAACGTGGCAAGATTAGCAAACTTCATATCAATTTTAACGCCTTTGAAGGCTTGGCCATTGATGGTTTCTTGCCAATCGCTGGTCGTAGCGCCCCATTCTGCGGGATATTCAGCAGTGCTATCTTTCACATCCTTAAATGGGTCTTGCATTTCCTCACCACCCATACTTTGTAGCATGGCTAGTGATTCTTCTTCAAAACCAACTTTAAAGGTGTTCGTGCCGCTGCCATCGCTGGTGATTTTGGTTTCGGCTTGTGAAGCAACACAACCACTCAAGGAAAGTGCTAAAACGCCTAGTAAAATACGGCTCATCCATTGTTTCATGGGTTTCGCTCCTTCAATAAACTGTCTAACGGAGGATACTGCGATTATAGATGGCAAACTACGCCATGTCTACCAAAGTTCTGTGCTATCCTGATAGCAAAATTGCGATAAGGATAATGGTATGCGTCGCTGGCGAATCTGCCTTTTGCTTTTGATCGTGGTTGGTTGTAGCACAACCGCACCTCCAAATAGCACCCAGACCTCAACTCAACCAAGTCTGCCAACTCCAACTCAGGCACTCAAGCCAACCCAAGTGTTAGCCACAACGCTGCCAGCAATTGCTGATGAAGCTGCTGTGGAGCAGGCCAACCAACAAGCGCTTGAACGCGATTTGGCGCAATTAGCGGTTGATTGGCGCTTGATCGGCGAAAAACCGCAAGCCTTGCGTTCGGAAACGCCCCCACCCTACGAGCGGCGCAGCTTTTGGGTTACCGACTTGACCAGCAATCAACAGCGCAATATCAGTGCCACCCTTCAATTGAGCACAACCCACTTGTTGATTTATGTGGCCGATGATCTACCAGTTGACCAACAAGCCCTCAACAATGCAGCCCAGCAATTTGAGCAAGTTGGTTGGCCTGTACTGGCCAAGTGGTATCCACAAACGGCTTGGCCCCACGTGCCCGTAACCGTTTTGAATACCAGCATCAGCGGAGCTGGCGGTTATTACGCCAGCGATAACGAATTGCCCCAGGCAATCAACCCATTCTCCAACGAACGCGAGATGTTGGTGATCAACGCTGCCGCAATGCCGCCAAGCGATCCTAGCTATATCGCCACCTTGATTCACGAGATGCAGCATTTGTTGCATCGCAATGTGCTAAGTCACCCCGCTACATGGATTAACGAGGGCGCTTCGATGTTGAGCGAACAGCGTTCAGGCTATGGCAACGATAGCTTAGCACTCGATTTTCTGGCCTCACCCGATACCCAACTCAATGCTTGGGCCAGCAGCCCAGGCACTGCGCTCAAACACTACGGCGCGGCGCAGCTCTTTCTGAACTACCTTGATCAACAATTGGCTGGATTGCCAATGGGCACCTTGGCCGCTGCCGATGCTGGTGATAATCTGACCAGCATTACCAGTCTGATGGCCACGCGCTACCCCGATTTAACCAATTTTGATCAGCTATTTGCAGCATGGTCGGTTGCCAATTTAGTTAATGATCAAAGCTTGGCGGATGGCCGTTATGGCTATGATTTGCCGCGACCCGTCGTGCCAGAGCCAGCCCAAACCAGCGGGCAAAATCTAAGCATTCAGCAATTTGGCAGCGATTATTTGGCCTTTGATAATGCCAGCAGCGAACGGTCAATCGAATGGCAGGGCAACAACACTGTGCCTATTTTCGCCGCCGATGTGACAAGTAGCGCCACATGGTGGAGTGGTCGCGGCGACGCACGAGTGAGCACGCTGACCACAGCAATCCAAGTGCCGAGCAATGGCAGTAAATTGAGCTATCAACGCTGGTTTGATTTAGAGCAAGATTACGATTATGCCTATCTCAGTGTCTCGCAAGATAACGGCCAAACTTGGCAGGCAATCGCGACCCAAGCCAGCACTGGTGCAAATCCCGTCGGCTTGAATATTGGCGCTGGCTGGACAGGCCAACAACCCAATTGGCAGCCAGAAAGCGTTGATCTCAGGCCATGGGCTGGCCAAGCCATTCAATTGCGCTTTTGGGTGATTAATGATGAAGCCTACAATGCAGCCGGTTTAGCGTTGAGCGATCTCAGGATCGAGGGTCTAAACCCAGAATGGACTGGCGCTGGGTTTGTGCCAGTTCGCAATCAATTGGCGCAGCGCTGGATACTAACCGCAGTGCTCTACGATCAAACTGGCGCTATCAAAATCATGGCAATTCCAACTGATAGTGGCAAGACACGATGGGTGATTCCGGCCAACCAGCGAGCGGTTTTGGTAATTAATGCTACGACCCAAGGCACGACCGAAGCCGCCGATTACAGCTATAACGTCACACCGTAGTATAATTGGTTAGCCCTAGCTTAGATGGATTGAGGATTGGCTCATGACTGAAAGCGTCGCAATTGCAGAGCAGCCTAGTCAAACGGCTGCAATCACCATCCCACGTTCGCCTTTAAGTCGGTTGTTATTGCCAATTGCCTTGGTGGTGTTGGCGCTTGGCGCAGGGCTAGCAGCGTGGTGTGGGCTTAACTTTGGTTCTCAAACGATGCTGATTGGCGCAATTGCTGGTGGCGTTGGTGCCCTAGCAGCCTTGGTCGGCTTGATTGCTGGCCTCCGTCGGCGCTTGCCATTGAGCGGTTGGGCCTTGGTGATCGGCACCTTGAGCATCGCCCTCGGTGCAACTATGGTCTTCCCCGACCAACGCGAATTGGCGATCATCAGCGCAGCACTGCCGGTGTTGTGTGCCGCCTTGACTTTACGCCCTTTGCACACTGTTATTGTTACGGTTGTTAGTTTAGCCAGTTTATGGGCAGCTGCCTATTTTGCTGCCGCCGAACCAAGCCAAAACCAATTAATTCAATGGGGCTTGCTAAGTGCCTTTGTCTTGGTGATTAGCATTTTTGGCTTGGTTTGTAGCGCAGCGTTACAGACCTTTGATCGCCAACAAACTGTAGGCCATGAATCAACCACCCAACTCAACAAGCAGCTGGGCGAAGAACAAGAGCGGGTTGAACGCGCTGCTCAATTGCTGGTGCAAGAGCGCGATCGGCTGGCGGCGGTGCTTGGTGCTGCTAGCGATGGCGTGGTGTTGGCCGATAGCAATGGTGTAATTGTGCAAGCCAATGCTGCTGCCCGCCAATTATTGAATGAGACGTTTGGCGGCACCCTCGAAGGCCAAGCGCTCAACCAATGGAGCCAAGAAAACACTGGTCGGCTGCGCGTGATCAGCAACGAACGCGAAGGCGAACGCCAACGAGTGGTGTTTGAGCAACAACAAGGCACCCGTAAACCAGTCATTGGCCTGAATCAAGTGCCAATTCGCAGCAGCGCTGGCAGCGTTTTGGGCTATGTTGGGGTGTTCCACGATAAAACCAGCGAATTGGAAGTTGAGGAAATGCGCTCGCAATTGCTCGATTTCTTGGTGCAAGATATGCATGATCCGCTCAACTCGGTGTTGGCGGCGCAAGATACTTTGCTGGCAGGCGAACTTGGCGATGGCAATGAGCGCGTCTTATCAACTGCTCGACGCACCACCTCACGCTTGGTTGAGCTAACCAACACCTTGATGGAAATGAGCCGCTTGCATGGCGACACCAATAGCCTGCACCGCTTGGCTAACCCATTGCGACCCTTGATCGAAGGCAGCATTGCCCAATCCACGCCGCAAGCCCAGCAACGAGCAATTAACTTGGTGTTGGAGTATGGCGCTGATAGTGGTGCGCTTGCCTTCGATGCCGATCGGATGCGGCGGGTGATGAGCCACCTATTGGATAATGCCTTGCGCCGCAGCCCAGCCTATAGCACGGTGCGGGTACAAGTGAGCAACACTGGCGGCAATGCTCAAGTGCGGATTGCCGACCAAGGTCCAAGTATTCCAGTGGAACTCGCAGGTCGAATTTTTGACCGTTTTAGCAAACAGGTTGGTGAGCAACGCATCGGCGGGGTTGGCTTGGCCTATTGCAAACAAGTGATCGAGGCCCATGGTGGCCGAATTTGGGTTGATAGCACCCCTGGCAAAGGCAGTACCTTTATCTTTAGCTTGCCCTCAGCAGCATAACGAGGAGTAGTTCCATGGCAAAAATAGGCCGCAACGATCCCTGCCCATGTGGCAGTGGCAAGAAATACAAACAATGTCATGAAGCAACTGATCGTGCGCAAGAAGACCAGTTGCGCTTATTACGCCGTGCTCAAGATCGGCTGTTTCCCAAATTAATCGAGGCGACCCAAAGCCCAGAATTAGCGCCCACCACGCCAGCATTATTTGAGCAATATTGGGGTGGGCGCTACACCGCCGCCGATATGAACGACCTCGATGAGCAAGAAGATCGTGGCTCGGAACGCTTTTTGACCTGGATGGCTTTCGATGCCCAAAGTGGCGACGATGGCTCAACGCTCGTCGAACGTATCGCTGCCAATCCACCGGCTGAGCTTGAGCTTGACGCGCATGAACTTGATTTGCTGCCAACATGGGCTGGCATTCGGCTGCGGCCTTACCTGATTGTGGAAATTATCAAAGGTAAAGGGGCCTTGATTCAAGAGGTTTTGACCAAAGAAACCTTTACTTTGCGCGACCATGCCGCCGCCAAGCGTTTGGAAGAAAACGAATTGATTTTCGCCCATCTTGTGCCAGTTGGCGATGAATATTACATTGCTGGCGCTGCCGCTCAAACCACACCTGACACCGTGGAAAAATTGGCCGAATTTTTGGCTGTTAGCTTAGAAGATTGGCAATTGCGCAACCCCGATGCCGATTTGAACCAGTTTGTGCGCGAAAATAGTTATCTGTTCAATCATTTTATCTCGGTGTTGCCACGCGAAGAAAAAGAACCATCGAAGTTTGACGATTTGATGTTGCGTGGCCGGGCAGCCTTGTTGATGACCAAACAAACGTTAGGTTTGGGCAATGACGATGATGACGACGATGATGACGACGATGATGAATTTGACGATGATGTTGACGACGACAGCGACGATGATGCTGAAGTTGACGATGACGATGATCAAACTGAAGCATTAGCCGATTCGAGCGCAGCGCCAACCAACTAAGCAAGCGGCCACGTTTAATCAGGGGTAGGAATGAGCCTAGGCCACATTCCGCCCCTGATTGTTGATTAAACCTTTGACTTTGCTCCAGCGTTCAGCTACCATGCAATGGATAGAGAGTTGGCTCAGGAATTGAGGAATATGTCTGAACAATCACCACTCAGCGAGCGTGAAATTGAGGTTTTGAAGCAACTAGCGCTTGGTGCCAGTAATAACGAAATTGCCAATACGCTTGTCATCAGCCCCAACACGGTTAAAGTGCATATCCGCAATATCTACGCGAAGCTTGGGGTGTTATCGCGAGCCGAGGCAACCCTCGAAGCTGTACGCCGTGGCTTAATTGAAGTTGCTATCAATCCAATTGCAACGCCTGAAGCGGAAATCGTGCAGCCTGAGATCGAGCCAGTTGTTAGCCCAGTTAAACTTGAGTCAATTGAGCTAAACCCGCTCCCAGACCCAATTAATCTCCAACCTGCAATCACTCCAACCCCTGATCCGATTACCCCAGTCATAACCCAACCAACCAATCAGATTACGATTCCGCGTGCGTATGCCTTGGCAATTGTGGGCGTGCTGTTTGGGCTAATCGTGGCGGTGTTTGCGATTGGCTGGTTTGTGGTAAGCGGCAATAATTCCGCAACCAACGAACCTGTCACGACCATGATTGTGAGCAATGTTTGGCAGCCGTTGACTGCATTGCCCCAACCAACCTATCAACATGCCGGAGTTTTCGTGGCCGATAGCTTGATTGTGATTGGTGGCAATACTGATACTGGCGTGGTGGCGCATACCCGCCAGTTAAATCTTGCAACTGGCGCATGGCGCGATCTAGCTGCCAAACCAACCGCTGTGGCCGCCAGCGGAGCAGTGCAGATTGCTGGCCAAATTTATGTTGCTGGGGGCCGCGATAAAAATGGCGCTGCTAGTGCGACCTTCGAGATTTTTGATTTGGCACAAAATCGTTGGCAAACTGGCCCAGCCATGCCAGCACCTCGGGCCAATGCCATGGTTGCGGCGATTGATGGCAAAGTCTATGTCTTTGGGGGCGAAGCCGAGAGCGTAATTGCCGATACCAGCTTCATGTATAGCCCCGATACCAAAAGTTGGAGCCAAGGCGCGAGCCTGCCCTTGCCCTTGCGCGATGCGGCAATAGCCCAAAGTGGCAGCGATATTGTGCTAACTGGCGGCCAAACAACGACTGGCACAAACCTCGGCACATGGCGCTTACAAACGGGTACATGGCAAAAGCTGGCCGACCTGCCAGGCCCACGAATTGACGCTGGCGCAGTCTATATTACCAATCAAGTCTATTTGGTTGGCGGGGCGGAGGGCGATCAACCGATTTTGGTGTTGCAAAACGGCATCTGGAATGCCACTGATTTGCGCACTGGACATGCCATCAGCGAACACCTCGTGCTATCAAATGCTCGTGATATCTATAGCATTGGTGGGTGGAATGGCACGAATGCGCTCGCTGAAACCCGTAGTTGGACACCAATTACCAATATTTTCTTGCCGAGTGTTGGCAAGTAGCTACATTCCAAAGCTCAAACGGGCAGCCAAAATATTGGGCAAGCCATGTTCAAGCATCAAGGTTTGGGTGCGCCGAATATTGTAAGTTGTGCGATGGAAGGTGACCGTTTGTTGTTCATCGTCGTAAATTGCCCAACCGGAACGTGCATCGCCATCGCGTGGTTGGCCAACGCCACCAGCATTGATGATATAGCGCTTGTCGGGTTGCAACTTAAGCACTAATTGATCGCTTGGAATCGTGGCAGTGCAATGATCGCCAACGAAATCGGCAGTGAAGATCACTGGCTGATGGGTATGGCCAACAAAGCAAATAGGTGTGCTAAAATGATCAAACGAATAACTTGCACCCACCGTATCAAGTAAATATTCCCAAACTGGGTCGCGTGGGCTGCCATGAGCTAAAGTAACGGTATCGTTAACCTGCTGCATGGGGCTAAGACTCAGCAAAAATTCGCGATGCTCTTCGGTTAATTGCGAGCCATTCCACTCGTTGGCAATCCGAGCATCACGATTAAAATTGCTGAGGGAAATCGAGCCAAGGCAGCCAAGGTCGTGATTGCCGACCAACATCGCTTGCTGGCGTTCACGCATGAGCGCAACACATTCATTTGGTTGAGGCCCGTAGCCAACCGTATCACCCAAACACCAAACCGAATCGACCTCGCCTGCTGCTCCAAGAACAGCTTCTAGTGCGGCTAAGTTAGCATGTATATCAGCAAGAACCAGAACCCGCATGTGTTACCTTTCTGCAATCAAGTGCTGTTTCTGTGGCAAGGGTTGGTAGAGTATAATGGCAGTCAGAAGCCTTTGTTGAGCTTGAACGAGGAACGTCGTGGAACCAGTGCATCACTGCCCATATGTGGGCCTTAAACAAAATCGTGCGATTCGTTTTGCGAGTCCTACGCCGGAGCACCGCTGCTACATCACTGGTGAGGCCCACGATATTCCAGTGCCCCAGGCCTCGTTTTGTCTGAGCAGCAACCATGTGCGTTGCCCATTATATTCAGGTGAGGATCTACCGGTTGCTCAGGTCGTTAGTACGCCTACGCCAGTTGCGGTTGGTGGTTGGCGTGGGTGGCTGGCGGGGTTATCAACCCGTGATCGCCGGATTTATGCCACCTTGGTGGGCTTACTAGGCTTAATTATTGTGGCCTATGCAATTAGCGGCGTTGTGTTATTTAGCAACCCCGACTCTACGACCACACCTAGTGCTACCACACTCGTGCTCCAACCAACCAACAATAGCCCAACATTAACGGTTTCGCCATCGCCAAATGCCTTTGCCACAGCAGCGGTTCGTCAAACTCAAACAGCCGAAGCTATTGCGCTAACCACTACTGCCACTCCCTCGGTCTCTGCTACGCCATCGGCTTCTGCAACCACACAGGTGATTCTTGCATCGCCTACTTTTGTTATTGTACCGCCAACTGACGATGTGATTGTTGCTTCTGCTACTCCTAGCATTCCGTTTGCCACCGATCCACCAACATTTGAGCCAATTGCAACAACCACAGTGCCAACGATTGAGCCAACTGTTGAATCAACGATCGCGCCAACGATTGAACCAACAATCGAACCGACCATTGAACCAACTGCCGAACCAACCGCCGAGCCAACCAATGAGCCAATCCCAGAACCAACTGCCCAGCCAACTGAGGAAACCGGTAGCCGTGAGGTGAATCAACTGACGCTCTTCTTTAGTGATAGCACTGGCCAAGTGTTAGTGCCAGTTTCACGCCAGATTGGAGCGACCCGTCAGCCACGTACCGCCGCAATCCAACAGTTGATTTATGGGGCACGCAGCGATTTGCGCAGTTTGCTGCCCAGCGATACCCAATTGCTTGGGTTGTGGCTCCAGAATGGCATTGCTACGGCTAATTTTAACCGTATCCCGACGTTTGGCAATTCAAGCTTTGAAGATTTGGGCTTGCGTTCGATTGTCTTGGCGCTGACTGAACAATCAGACATCACCCAAGTCCAGATCCAAGTTCAAGGCCAAAATTTGGGTGGTTTGCGCTATCGGCCAAACGTCAACCCCGATAATCCGCAGGGTTTAATGGTCAGTTTAACACAACTTCGTTCTTGCCGTTGTATTTCCAACAAAGCACTGGCCGCTGGGTGCGGGTGATGCGACTGGTGCCAAGCACCAAAACCGAGGCCCGCGCCACTGTCGATGAGCTGATTCGCGGCGCTGGCCGCTATAGTAATCTGGTTAATAATGCCATTCCCAGCAGCAGCCAAGTACGACGCTTGGTCGTTGTTGATGGCGTAGCACAGCTAGACCTCAGCGCCGAATTTAGCCAAACCAGCAATCCCCACGCAGCCGTCGATGCCTTGGTGCTGGCATTAACGTCATTCAGCAGCGTCCAACAGGTGTTGATCACGGTCGAAGGTCAGCCACTCAGCACTCTTTGGGGCGCATCATTTAGCAATCCCTTCTTGCGCCCACAACTCAACCCCGAATAGCTGATTCCCCAACCCCCCAACCCCCCAACCCCCTCTCCCACTGAGCGCGGGCGAGGGGGAGCTGCCTGATCTCTTCCAACGCCCACAACTCAAACCCCGAATAGCCGTAATTGGGTAAAGAATGAGGGATGAGGGATGAAGTTTATAATTCGTGGCTAAAAGCTTAATCTTTGTGATCTTCGTAGTTAAAGCGTCATTTTTTAGCCCCAGATTTTACAGATTTGTTTGCTTATCTGCGATGCTCAAAGCCCAACTTCGTGTCTTTCGTGGTTCCGATCCCCGACCGCTAACAACCGATCCCCAATTAGATTAAGCCCTTTGGCGCATGGCGCTGCATTGCCAAGCCTGCTATGCTAAAATCAGCGTATTGGTTTAGCTAGATTGAGAACTGCCATGGATTATGCCCATTTAATTGCCAAAAGTTTGACGGTGCGCGCCGAACAGGTTACCGCCGCAATTCAACTGTTTGATGCCGGCAATACCTTGCCGTTTATCGCTCGTTACCGCAAGGAGCAAACCAGCGGCTTGGATGAGGAGCAGTTGCGCACGATCCAAAGCCAAATTGCCCGTTTACGTGAGCTTGATGAACGTCGCGAGGCGATTTTCAATGCCCTGCGCGAACAAGGCAACTTGACCGATGCCCTCGCCCAAGCCTTGGCCGAAGCCAGCGATAAAACGAGCCTCGAAGATTTGTATGCACCGTTCAAGCCCAAACGCCGTACTCGCGCCAGCATCGCCCGCGAACGGGGCCTCGAAGGCTTGGCCGAAATCATGCAAATGCAGCCGAATGATTCAATCGAGGCAACTGCCCGTAATTTCCTCAACGATCAAGTTGCAAGCATTGACGATGCCTTGGCTGGAGCACGCGATATTGTGGCCGAGCAGATGAGCGAGCATCCTGAGGTGCGCCGCCAAACGCGCGAACGTGCCTTACGTTGGGGCGTTGCTCGCAGTGAATTGATTGCCGATGCCGACGATAGCAAGGGTGTATATCAGACCTACTATCAATTCGAGAGCATCGCCAATCGGCTCAAGCCCTACCAAGTGTTGGCGCTCAATCGGGGCGAAACTGAACATATTTTGCGCTTCAAAATTCAGGTTAGCGAACGCGATTGGGCTGATGTTGTTGCCAGATATTTTCCGCTCGATCAGCGTTCGCCTTGGGCTGAACAACTACGTTTGGCTGTCCACGATGGCGCTGAACGCTTGCTCTTGCCAGCAATCGAACGCGATGTGCGCCGCGCCTTGACCGAGCAGGCCGAAAGCCACGCAATTACGGTCTTTGCAAAAAATGTACATTCATTGTTGTTGCAAGCGCCAATTGCCAATAACGTCGTTTTAGGGCTTGACCCAGGCTTTCGCACTGGCTGTAAGGTGGCAATTATTGGCCAAACTGGCAATGTACTGACCACCGCCACAATCTATCCCCACAGCGGCGCGGCGGCACGTGAACGCGCTTTTCAAGAATTGCAGGGCTTGATCAAACGCTATGCTGTCAGCTTAATTGCCATCGGCAATGGCACAGCTTCGCGTGAAACCGAGCAATTGGTCGCCGATGTGATTCGCCAGAACGCTGGCTTGCACTATTTGATTGTTAGCGAAGCGGGAGCCAGCGTCTACAGCGCCAGCACGCTCGCTCGCAACGAATTGCCTGAGCTTGATGTAAGCCTGCGTGGCGCGGTTTCGATTGCGCGACGGGTGCAAGATCCGTTGGCGGAGTTGGTTAAAATCGAGCCAAAAGCCATCGGCGTGGGCATGTATCAACACGATGTTGATCAATCGGCGCTGAGCAATGCGCTTGATGGAGTTGTCGAAAGCGCGGTTAATAATGTTGGAGTCGATGTTAACACCGCTTCGCCTGCGCTCTTGCGCTACGTCGCGGGCATTGGCCCCAAACTTTCAGCCCAAATTGTCAGCCATCGCGAAGAGCATGGCCCGTTTCGTTCGCGCGTCGCGCTCAAAAAAGTCAAAGGGCTTGGGCCAAAAGCTTTTGAGCAAGCCGCTGGATTCTTGCGCATCCGCGATGGCGATGAGGCCTTGGATGCCAGCGCAATTCACCCTGAAAGCTATGCAGTAGCACGAAATTTGCTAGCCAAACTCAATATTATCGCCAAAACAGGTCGCAACGAGCGGATCAAACGCTTGGAAGATTTGAAAAACCAGCCTTTGCATGGCATTGCTGCCGAATTAGGCACCGGCGTGCCAACCCTGAGTGATATTATTGATCAGCTGTTGCAGCCAGGTCGCGACCCACGCGAAGATGTGCCAGCACCAATTTTGCGCAGCGATGTGCTGGCATTTGAAGATTTACAGCCAGGTATGCAGCTCAAAGGCACGGTACGCAACGTTGTCGATTGGGGCGCATTCATCGATTTGGGGGTCAAGCACGATGGGCTATTGCATCGCTCGCAAATTCCACGCGGCTTGACACTCAGCGTTGGCGATATTTTGGATGTAAGCATTCAATCGATTGACCCTGAACGCAAACGAATTGCCCTTGTTCTAGCACAATAATTGGTACAGCCTGCGGTACAATAGACGGCGGCGCTAGCTCAATCTAGCGCCTCAATTTTTGCATTATCAATAAAGAGGTAGCTCGTGAGCACAACTCCTATAAGCGATTTTTTGCGCCACAACTTTCGTCACTTCAATGCAGCAGCCTTGATCGATGCCAGCGATGGCTATGTGCAGCACCTTGCCAACAATGGCAAAATGATGATTACCCTTGCTGGCGCGATGAGCACCGCCGAATTGGGCCTCTCGTTGGCCGAAATGATTCGCCAAGATAAAGTGCAGATTATTTCGTGTACCGGAGCCAACCTCGAAGAAGATTTATTCAATTTGGTGGCTCACGATTACTATGAACGCGTGCCGCATTATCGCGATTTAACCCCCGATGATGAAGCAGCATTGTTGGCGCGCCACATGAATCGCGTCACCGACACCTGTATTCCTGAAGAAGAAGCCATGCGCCGCTTGGAACGGGCCTTGGTCGATGAATGGACATCAGCCGATGCCGCTGGCGAGCGCTATTTTCCCCACGAATTTTTGTATCGCATTTTGCGCAAAGGCGTTTTAGAAGAATTCTTCCAAATCGATATCAAAGATTCGTGGATGTACGCCGCGATGGAGAAAAACCTGCCAATCATCGTGCCAGGCTGGGAAGATTCGACCACTGGCAATATGTATGCAGCCCACGTTATGCAAGGCGAAATTAAAAACGTCCACACCGTGCGCACTGGCATCGAATACATGACCTACTTGGCCGGATGGTATATCGAGAATAGCAAAACCCATTCAATTGGCTTCTACCAAATTGGCGGCGGCATCGCTGGCGACTTCCCAATTTGTGTTGTGCCAATGTTGCACCAAGATATGCTTATGGGCAACGTGCCAGTGTGGGGCTATTTCTGCCAAATCAGCGATTCAACCACCAGTTATGGCTCGTACTCAGGCGCTGTGCCAAACGAGAAAATTACTTGGGGCAAGTTGGAGCCAACCACGCCCAAGTTTATCGTCGAATCAGATGCTTCAATCGTGGCTCCCTTGATGTTTGCTTTGATTTTAGGGCAGTAAACAGAATATAGTATTTGTTCCCTCACCCCCTCGCCCACTGAACGCGGGCGAGGGGGAGTCGAACCAGCCAAAACGCTGGTTGATCCGTCTAATGTCGCTGAAACCACCGCGTGAAGCCTCAACCTCGCGCCACGGGAGAGGGATTGGGGTGAGGGGATCTTCATTACCTACCCTTGTAAGCTAGCCCCCGCTCCCACTGAACGCGGGCGAGGGGGAATCGATCCTTTATTCCAAATGTATCACGTAAAAACCACGGGTTTAAACTTGCTCCCGCCGGCGATGGGCAACCACGAGGCCAGCGCTCTCCTTGCCCGCATGCAGTGGGAGCGGGGTTGGGGGTGAGGGAACACGGTTGCCAATCCAATGAACCATTACAAATAGCCTATAGCCCAAAACCCGAACTTCGTGCTCTTCGTGGTTAAATTAATTCCTCTAAAACCCATTGCGCTCAATCAGGCTTTGATACCAACGAAACGAGTGCTTGGGCGTGCGTTGCAGCGTGGCATAATCGACATAGACTAAGCCAAAGCGCTCATCATAGCCCGAATCCCACTCGAAATTATCGAGCAAACTCCAGACAAAATAGCCATGCACAGCAACACCTTGAGCAATTGCCTCGGCCAAGGCTTCCAAATGGCTTTGTAAAAAGTGAATCCGTGGCTGATCGTCGAGCAGCTGATCGTCGAGCAGCTGTTCGTGGCGACCCATACCATTTTCGGTAATATAGATGATCGGTTGGTTGTAATCGGCAGCCAGTCGTTGCAAACACTCAGGTTAATCCACGCGGGTAAATCTCCAAGCCCAAGGCCATTTTGGGTGTATCAACTGGTGGGTCGATGCGGGCTTGAATTAACGGCACACTTGGATCGTGGCTGACGACGGTGCGCGAGTAATAATTAACTCCCAGCCAATCGATGCTGCCTTTGATCAAGCTCAAATCGCCAGCTTGGATATTCATCTGTTCAAGCACTGGTTGGGCCAAATCGGGGTAACGGCCATAAAACAACGGGTCGAGATACCAGCGGTTCCAAAATTGATCGAAACGGTCAGCAGCCTCTAAATCGGCTTGGCTATCGCCACGTGGATAGACTGGCGAAATATTCAGGGCATTGCCGATGCTGGGAGTTTTGATTGTTGCCCGTAGCGCTTGGGCCGAAATGCCCTGCATCAAATTGGCGTTGTGAGTAGCGCGTAAAAATTGCTGATAATCACGCACGCCCGGAGCCATGCGCCCTTGAAAATAGCCAAGCGTAGTAAATACATTTGGCTCGTTGATTAACACCCAGTGTTTGACCAACTCGCCAAAATTCAGCCCCAGCAACTCAGCAAAATCGCCAAAGCGCAAGGCCGTATCGCGATTAGCCCAACCGCCGGCGTCTTGCAAGGCTTGCGGCAAATCCCAATGGTACATACATAGCCATGGATCGATATTTGCTTCTTTGAGCCGCTCAAGTAAGCGTTGATAAAAATCGAGCCCAGCTTGGTTAATCGCGCCCTTGCCGTTGGGCTGAATCCTTGTCCAACTAACCGAAAACCGATAAGCTTGCAAGCCCAATTGCTGCATCAATGTGACATCATCGCGATACAGGTGATAGTGATCGCAGGCAATATTACCATTATGATTGTGGCGAATCGTTCCAAGCGTGTTGGCAAAGCGATCCCAAATACTCTCACCTTTGCCATCACTGTTCCAAGCGCCTTCAATCTGATAGGCGGCGGTCGATGCGCCCCAAAGAAAATTGTGGGGAAATTGCGGCATAAATTTATCCTTGTAATCGCCAACGTTAGCCTAGGCCAACCAGTAACTACTGTTAGCGCAATGTTAAAGAGTAGTCGAAAAAGATATTTCCTAGGAACGTTCGACGTTACCAAACGTTCTACTTACAACGAAAGCAAATTGGGTAAATTAGTTGGTTAACTTGAAATCGTACTCTTACATCATAGGCCATCTGGTGGAGAAAACGGTTCCAACCATCAGGGGAAATTAAAAAGGCCGAAGGGTGAATAGCACTAACGAAAGGGTAGTAGCAAACGAATGAGCATTATGATTGAGACCCAAACATATACAATCAAAATCTCGCCAAATATAAATGACCATAGCATTTCAATTATCCGTTCCGATGGCATCGAAGCCACATGTTACCAACTTAACGAGGTCATTACCGTTGTAGAGGTGCTGGGTGGGCACGGTTGGTGGCAACACCATCAAGCCCAAATTCTCAGCCAACTGCAAGCATGCTTCGGGGAAACAGTCTGTTAAACCCCAAGCAATAGATCAAACAGGGCGGAGCCACCATCCGCCCTGTTTTTAGTTAAACTAGCCTAATTCGCCATTGGCATAGCGTGCACGCAGCACTTTTTTATCAAACTTGCCAACGCTGGTTTTGGGAATTTCGCTCAGGAAGATAACTCGCTCAGGTAGCCAGAATTTTGCCACCAACGGCTCCAAATAGGCCAATAATTCATCTGGCTCAACCGCGCCTGCATCGTTGGTCAAAACCACACACGCCAACGGTCGCTCGCTCCAACGATCATCAGGAATCGCAATTACTGCCGCTTCGGTCACTTTGGCATGGCCCATCAAGGCATTTTCTAGCTCGACCGAGGAAATCCATTCGCCGCCAACTTTAACCAAATCTTTGGTGCGATCGGTAATGCCCAAATAGCCCTCGTGGTTGATCGTGGCCACATCGCCAGTGCGAAACCACCCATCGGCGGTAAAATGCTCGGCGGTTGGCTCAACTTTGTAATACCCAGCAGTCACCCACGGGCCACGCGCCTGCAACTCGCCGACCGTCGTGCCATCCCATGGCAATTCATCACCAGCATCGTTGACGATTCGCAGTTCAACGCCGCCAATTGGATAGCCCTGCCGAGCACGCAAATCCCAGCGCTCGTGGTCGCTCAAATGGCGATGTTGTGGTTGCAAGCCCGAAATTGTGCCTAATGGCGAAAGTTCGGTCATGCCCCACGCGTGCAGCACTGGCACGCCAAAATCACGTTCGTAGGCTTCGATTAAGCCGCGTGGCATGGCCGCGCCGCCAACCGCCAAACAGCGCACATGCGAAAAATCGCGTGGCCTAGCCCGCATTTCTTGATACATCGCCGTCCAAATCGTCGGCACGCCAGCGGGAAAGGTAATTTTTTCATCGGCAATTAAATCAGCCAAGGCCACCGGATTCAAGTGTAATCCAGGCATGACTAAATCTGCGCCAGCAAACATGGCCCGAGTAGGGTAAGCCCCAAGCCATGGCATGAAATTGGGGCACAACTGGCATCACAATATCATCGGGGGTAAAGGCCAAGGCAGTGGCTTGATTTTCGCCCATGGTATGCAAATAGAGCGAGCGATGGCTATACAACACGCCTTTGGGATTGCCGGTCGTGCCACTGGTGTAGCACAAGCCCATTGCTTGGCGCTCGTCGGTGACTGGCCAGTCGAATTCGGCCTCGGCGGCGGCCATCAGATCTTCATAATGCAGCACGTTGGGGAAGGGGAGTTCAATCCCAGCTTGGCCATTAATCAAGACAATTGTTTCGACAGCTGGAATAGTATCGGCAAGCTTGGAGAACAACGGCAGCAAGGTTGCATCAACAAAAATCACCTTATCTTCGGCGTGATTGATGATATAAGCCAATTGCTCGCTGGAAAGCCGAATATTCAAGGTGTGACACACAGCGCCAGCACAGGGAATTGCATAGTAGAGTTCAAGATGTTGGTAGTTGTTCCATGCAAAGGTGCCAACTCGATCGCCTTGGTTGATGCCAAGTTTGTGCAGAACATTGCCTAAGCGTTTCACCCGGTGGTATAAATCGGCGAATGAGTAGCGGTGGAGCGAGCCATCTGGTTGCTTGGTGGTCACGCGTTTGTGGGGGTAGAGTTTATAAGCGTGGTCGAGCAACCGATCAACGGTCAACGGATAGTCCATCATCAGGCCACGTAGCATGCAATGCCTCCTTGCACTCCAAAACGGGTCTGGCTCTCAGCTATAAATTTGCGCCATGATACCATATTGATAGAACATAGAACATAGCAGTAAGGGATGAGAGCTTGGAGAAAAGATGAGGGATGAAATTATGAATATAGGGCTAAAGATTTAACGCAGAGGCGCAGAGAATGGGAGGCTATTGGCTGAGGGTGATAGGCTATGGGTTTTGATTCCCCATGTATCGCCGCTAGCCAACAGCCTCAACTTTGTATCATTCGTGCCCTTTGATCCACGAAGGGCACGTCCAACCATTGTTCCGCTAGCCAAGAGCCTAGAGCCATTCAATTTCTTTGTTCTATGCTCTTCGTGCGTGGCTCAGGCAGGCGGCGCGAGAGCAACAAGCCAACAAAAGCACTGGCGGCGCTGATCCAAAACAATGGCAAATAGCCGAATTGGGCCAACAATAAGCCACCCAAAACTGGAAAGAAGGTTGCAATACCCATCAAGGTGTTACAAACGCCTACATATACAGGCCGCTGCTCGGCTGGAGCAAGCTCCATCACATAGGTTAAACTGGCGGTGTTTGAGCCATCAACGCTCAAGCCAATCAACAAAAAGATTACCCCAAACAGCCAACCCAAGGCTTCCGTGCCCAAAACGCTGGCAAATGGCATAATCAGCAAGGCCCAGGTTGGCACGGTAATAATCAACGCTCCAGTCAGCACAACCAACAAGCGATTGCCGCGTTGATCGCCGATGCGCGACCAAAACAGGTTCGATAGCGCTGCTGCCAAAACTCGCACCGCCAAATAAACCCCAATCATGCGTGGCGAAACATGCAGCACTTCCCGGGCATACAAAATATAAAATGGATCGGCCAAGCCACCCAAGCGCGTGACCATGCGCGAAAGCACATATTGACGAAAGTTGCGATCATGCTTGAGCAACAGCGGAATCTTGGCAAACATCTGTTTGGCCGAAATTGCCGCAGGTGGGTTGGTCGTCGGTGGCTCGGCAAACAGGCTAAACGAAATAATGCCAAAGCCAATCAGCACAAACGAAATACACAGCAAGATGCCATAGTTATACGGAAAGACCAAGGGACTGCCGCGGCTGAGCAGCCAGCCAACCAATGGGCTAACCAAGACAAACGAAAGCAAACCGCCGATTAAATTGCGCGAGCCAAAAAACTTGCCACGCTGGCGAGCAGGAATCGTCTTGGCCACAACCTCTTGAAAGGCGACCGAACCAGAGCCGCCAGTGAAGTTGTACATGGCGTAGCCGAGCAAAAACAAGGGCAATAGCACCAAAACCGGCAAACTGGTCGCATTCCAAACCACCAAAATCATTGCCAGCCAAATGAAAAAGCGTACAATCCCCACTTGGCGATAGACTGGTAATTTGTAGGTCATGCCTTGCAAACGCCCAGCGCTTAATAATTGCGGTAACAGCCACCCCCCCGATTTGAGCGATGGCAACAAGCCCACCACCCATGGCGCAGCACCCAACTCGCGCACAAACACGGTCAAAACCAAATTCGCATCGCTAAATGCGTCGGCTAAAATAAATAAAACTCCATTGGCCACTCCTAAGCGCATGTTGCGGCGCAAAGTTTCTTCATTGCTCGCTCGGGGAGCAATTGGCCGATGAAGTGCTAATTTCCATTGCATAGCACGTCTGTCCTTGGCAACGAGCCATTTCCCGCTGCTTACAAAAAAACGCCCAAGAACCCAGTTGTTCCCGAACATTTGCTTAATGTACGGCACTGCCGCACCAGATTCAATTAACCCCCATTCTACTGCGATCTGCTGTGCTATGCAAATATGCGAAAATTGTAATAGGGAGTAGAGGTCAGCTTTCAAGCATAGGCTTTTAATAAATCATTATCCGGCAACATGGATCGATGGTCACCACCCTCCCGTCCCGCCTCAAGGCGGGAAACGCAGGGGGCTTAATCCCCCTGCACCCCCTAAAATACACGTGGTGGATGGCAAGCATCTTCTAATGAACCACTCATGCCTCGGTTCGCATCAGAACGTAGTATTACGCGACAATTGGGCTATTTGGTACTAGGCTATGGGCTAGCGGAACATGCCTTCAACCTTCAACCTTCAACCTTCAATCTTCATCCTTCATCCTTCAACCTTCATCCTTCAACCTTCATCCTTCAACCTTCAACCTTCATCCTTCAACCTTCATCCTTCTCTGCGTTAAATGTCGCCTTTTGATTTTGCGGTGATCCTTCGTAAGCCCGATGCTGCGCTGATTGGGGCTATGGTAGGCTTGAAATATTGATTCTGTTAGGGAGTTACACCAATGAAAATCACCAGTTTGATGATCCTGAATCGCGCTTTTATGCCTATCCACCTACATGGGAGATCATCGAACATATGTTATTACAAATCAACAACCTCAATAAAGCCTATGGCCCACATCAAATCCTCAACGATATTGGGTTAATTATCAATCGTGGCGAACGCGTTGGTCTCGTTGGAGCCAATGGCGTTGGCAAATCGACCTTACTGCGCTTAATTATTGGTCAAGAGCAAGCCGACGCTGGCACAATTCGCTGGGGCGAAGGTTGCGAATATGGCTATTTAACCCAGCAATTGACCACACCCGCTGGGCTGAATGTTGAGCAATTGCTGGCTGCTAGCCAACAACAACTAAGCGATCTAGCCCAACAGCTTGAACAATTAAGCAGCCAAATGGCCAATGCCGAACCCGATCAACTCCCAACTATCTTAGAACGCTATGGCGATGTGGCGCAACGCTTTGAGTTGCGTGGTGGCTACGAGCTTGATTATCGGATTGATCAAGTGCTGCAAGGCTTGGGATTAAGCCATCTGCCCCGTGAACGCTTGGTGCATGAGCTATCTGGTGGTGAGAAAACCCGCCTCGGTTTAGCTGCATTGCTGATTAGCAACCCCGACTTATTGTTGTTGGACGAACCAACCAATCACCTTGATCATCAGGCCAGCGCATGGCTTGAAACGTGGCTCCAAGCCCATACTGGCGCAATGTTGGTGGTTTCGCACGATCGGGCTTTTCTCGACCAAGTGGCAACCAGCATTATTGAGCTTGATGAACACACCCACCAACTCAAAACCTACCCTGGCAACTACAGCGCTTATTTTGCCGCCAAGCAAGCCGAACGCCACCGCTGGGAAGCTGATTATCAACGGCAGCAGGCCGAAATTCGCCAATTGCAAATGCGCGCCAAAGCCCAAAATCAGCAAGTTGCCCACAATCGAGCACCGCGCGATAACGATGGGTTTATCTACCACACCAAGGGCGAAAATGTGGCGACGGCGGTTTCGCGCAATGTGCGTTCAGCCCAACAAGCCCTCGATCGCATTTTGGCCGATCCAATTGCTGAGCCACCCAAGCCCTTCGCGATCAACCCAACCTTTAATCCCAGCCCCGATGGCAGTCAACAAATCTTGTCGATCGAACATTTAAACTCTCAGCGAGAGCAACAAAGCTTGCTTGAACAGATCGATTTGGAATTACGCCCAGGCCAGCGTATCCTGATTACTGGTGCTAATGGCAGTGGCAAAACCACCTTGCTTGAGCTAATTGCAGGCAAGTTGCAACCAAGCAGCGGCCAAATTCGCTATGGCCCGAATTTACAAATTGGCTATTTACGCCAAGAATATCAGCGGACCAAGCCTGAGCAAAGCCTATTTGAGGCCTATCGTGAGGGCTTGATTGGCTTTAACAAAGACCTGATTAACGAGCTGGTTTGGTCGGGTCTCTTTCGCTATGCCGAGGTCAATCGCCCGGTTGGTGGCATTAGCACAGGTCAGTTGCATAAGTTACAATTAGCACGATTGATTGCGTTACGGGCCAATTTGCTGTTGCTCGATGAACCGACGAACCACCTTAGTTTTGATGTTTTAGAGCAATTCGAGGCTGCGCTCAATCAATTTGCTGGGCCAATCATCGCAGTTTCGCACGATCGGCGCTTTATCCAGCAATTTGCTGGCGAGATTTGGCACTTACACGAGGGACGGTTAACGCGCCTATGCTGACATCATTTGAACAAACAATTATCGAACCAGCCCGGTATCAACTAGAAACGCTGATTATTGGCCAAGAATTGCTTGGACTTGAACAAACTGCTTCGACCAATAGCCTGATTCGCGAACGCGCGTTTGCTGGGGTCGCCGAGGGTTTAGTAATTGTGGCCAATGAGCAAACCGCAGGCCGTGGGCGCCGTGGCCGCAACTGGAGCGCGCCTGCTGGCAGCAGTTTGTTGCTTTCGCTGCTCTTGCGCCCAACCTGGTTAGTGCCAAGCGAAAGCTTTTTATTAACCATGCTGGCCGCCGTCGCCATTAGCGAGGCGATCGAGCGCGAAACTAGCTGCAAGGTCGAGCTGAAATGGCCCAACGATCTGCTGATCAAGGGGCGTAAATTAGCTGGCATCTTGGTCGAGCTAGAAACCGCCGGCCCCGAACGGTTGCGCTGGGCAGTGATTGGGAGCGGTATCAACGTCAATTGGCAGCCAACCAGCGATCCAACGATTAACCAAGCGGCAACCTCGTTGGCAATCGAATGTGGTCATGATGTTGATCGGGCAGGTTTACTACGCGCAATCCTGCAAAGCTACGATCGCCAATACCTCAGTTTGCGCAGTGGTCGTCGCGAAGCGTTACGTCAAGCATGGCTGAATCGGCTAACCACCTTGGGCCAAAGCGTTGAAGTCGAATTAAGCAGCCACAGCTTTACTGGCGTGGCCGAATCGGTTGATGCCTATGGTGGTTTGCAAGTACGCGATAGCGCTGGTCAACTGCAAACAGTCTATGCAGGCGATGTGAAAATTCGCCCATTAGCCCAAGCCTAACCCAGCCAGAAACCTGCAATAGCCTAGCGTTGCCCAAGCCTTAAGGTTTGACAGCGTTTTAGGCTATTGTTATACTCGCCACGTTGTGACAGCTGTCACATGGATTAAAGGCCACGATGCATGCAGATCAATTCCCATCCTTCAACCCGACCTAAGCAATCAGTTTGGCAAACCTATCAGCCAATCTTAACCATTGTGAGTGCAGCGCTGGCCATCCTCTTGGCCCTAATCAGCTTTGGCTTTATGCAGAGTATCGATTGGCTTGCGACCAACACCCAGCAGATCGTTGGTTTTGGCAGTTTTTTGCTGCTGGTGATATTGATCCCTGGCTGGGCGACCATTCGTTGGCTAACCCCCAAACAATTGCTAAGCCGCAGTGAACGCTGGGCTTTGAGCTGGTGCGTTGGGATTGCGCTGCCGCCAATTAGCTTGAACTTATTTCATCTTGTTGGGCTATCAATTAATCGCTGGGTGATCATCGCCTATGCTTTGCTTGGGCTTTTAGGCGCAATCTGGCCGGAACCGCGCTCGACTTGGAACCTGCGGTTCGTGCAACTCAAACAAATCCGAATCAGCGGTCATGCTTGGCTCTTATTCAGCATTGCGCTGGTCAGCATCATTCAACGGCTGTTGGCAGTGCGCAATTTAAGCGTGGCCCAATGGAACGATGCCTATCATCATACTATTATTACTCAGCTCTTTTTAAATAACGGTGGTATTTTCGAGACTTGGCAACCCTATGCCGATTTAAATACATTTAGCTACCATTATGGCTTCCACG
Organism: uncultured Chloroflexia bacterium; assembly: GCA_963767035.1. Classification (GTDB taxonomy): domain Bacteria; phylum Chloroflexota; class Chloroflexia; order Chloroflexales; family Herpetosiphonaceae; genus Herpetosiphon. The sequence goes on from CAVYBW010000001.1 coordinate 2,543,162, forward strand.
CCAATAGTGCCTTTTTGGCTTGGTGGAGCCAGCTCGCCGCCACAACCAGCGTTCTGTATACCGGCCAATTGCTGGGCGTTGCTGCTGGCGTAATGGCCTATTTGCTAGGCCGACGATTAAGCGGGCGGCCAAGCATAGGCTTGATTGCCTTTGCGCTGACCAGTTTCTACAACTTAATGCCAGCCTATTATGTTAACTGGAGCCGCTTTACCCAATTAATCGGCCAAGTTATTTTGGTTGGGTTGGTTGTGGTTTGGTTTATCGCCTTGGAATATCCACGCTTTTCGTGGAAGTTAGTTGGTTTAGCCACGATCCTAACGACCAGCCTGCTGCTCACGCATTATCTTGTGACTCTGTTCGCGGTCGTAATGGTTGGGTTGATCATCTTGGCATTATTAGCGCTACGGCCAACATTTGAGAATTTAAAGCAATTGAGCCTACGGGCTGGCGCAATTACAATCGCCAGCGCAATCATCGCCGCGCCATGGTTATATACGATTATTCAGAGTAAGCTCACGGCGATTGCCCGCAACTACGTCACTGGCTATAGTTCGGGCTACGCCGCAACGGTTGCCACCCTCGACCAAATTGTGCCAACCTATATTAAAGGGCCAATTATGCTTTTGGCAGTGATTGGCATTTGGCTAGCATGTGCTCAGCGCTCGTGGCGCATGCTGTTGCTGGTGGGTTGGAGCCTTGGAATTGAAATTTTGGCAGTGCCGTATGTTTTTAACTTACCAATTAGCGGCATCATTAGTGGCTTCGCTGTTTCGATCATGTTATACCTTACAATTATCCCACTCGCTGCCTATCCTTTGGGCCTGCTGCTCGATCGATATAGCCGCCCATGGTATATCAAAGCATTGGCTTTAGCAGGCTTGTATGGCTTGATTGTTTGGTCTACGCCATGGCAAACCGCAATTGTCAACGAGCAAAATCGTTTATTGACAACTGCCGATGAGCAAGCAATGCAATGGATTCGTGAAACGACGGAGCCAGATGCCCGCTTTTTAATTAATGGGCTATCGAGCTATGGCGATGCATTAATTATTGCCGATGATGGTGGCATGTGGATTCCATTTCTGACTGGTCGCCAAACCACGATTCCACCATTGACCTACGGCTCGGAAAAAGCCATCAATCCACAGCTTGATCGCGAAGTTTATGCGTTGTATGCAGCGTTGCGTTCAACCGCCTTAGAAAGCGCGGAAGGCATCGCATTGCTTCACAAAAATCAGGTTGATTACATTTATGCTGGCCCGCATATGGGCAAGAATGCCCAAAACACTCAGCTTAACATTCAAGCACTCCGCTATCGGCCAGAGCAATTTCCGATTGTCTATGAGCGTGATGGAGTGGTGATCTTTGCAGTAAAGGCGCAACAATGAAACTCTGTGTGGTTGGACCAACCTATCCCTATCGTGGGGGGATTGCTCATTACACCACGCTTTTGGTCAAACACTTGCGCGAAGTTGGCCATCAGGTGCGATTTTATTCGTATACCCGCCAATATCCGCGCTGGCTTTTTCCAGGCAAAACCGATAAAGACCCCAGTGCTACGCCATTGCGGGTTGAATGCGAATATGTGCTCGACCCAACCAATCCAATTACTTGGTGGCGTTTGTGCCGCAAAATTCGCGCCGATAATCCCGATTTGGTGGTGTTGCAATGGTGGGTTCCCTACTGGACACCCTCGCTGAGCTATATTTCGCGCTGGCTCAAAAAACACACCAAAGCCAAGATAGTCTATATTTGCCACAATGTTATGCCGCATGATGGCGGTGGCTTTTTGGATCGGCGCATGGCTTCGACGGTGCTCAAGCAGGGCGATGCCTTGATTGTGCATAGCGACCAAGATTTGCATCGGGCGCAAGCGCTCTTGCCGCAAGCCGCCGTGCTTAAATCGCAGTTGCCCACCTTTGAAGAAGTGGCCAAACACACCGATGCGGCGGCGATTGAGCGTTTGCGTGCGCACCTTAATATCGCTACCGATCACGATATTTTGCTGTTTTTTGGCTTTGTACGGCCCTATAAAGGCTTAGAATATTTGATTCAAGCGTTGCCGTTGGTGGTGCAGGAGCGACCTGTACATTTGCTGGTAGTTGGCGAGTTTTGGGCTTCGCCCGAATTTTATCAGCGCTACACCCGCGAATATGGGGTTGAGGCCAATGTCACCTTTATCAATCGCTATGTGCCGAATGAAGAGCTTGGCCCCTATTTCGATGTCGCCGATGTGGTAGTGCTGCCCTATATTTCGGCCACTCAAAGCGCAGTGGTGCAATTGGCGTTTGGGCTTGGCAAGCCAGTTATCACCACCCGGGTTGGTGGTTTGCACGAAGTTGTGCGCGATGGAGTCAATGGTTTGGTCGTGCCGCCCCAAGATGAAGTGGCCTTGGCCAAGGCAATTGTGCGCTACTTTAAGGATGAACTCCAAGCTCCGATGACCGCCGCCGTCCAAGCTGAACGCGGCCAACAACTGCATGGCTGGGAAAATTTGATCAACTGCCTTGAACAAATTGGGGCCAAATAATGCGGCGGATTGTCTTTCTGATTACCATGGGCATTGAGCGGCCTTCGGGCCAGCGCTACTTTAATTTGGCCCGTGAACTGGTGCGCCATGGTGATCAGGTGCGAATTTTGGCGTTACACCCCGATTTAGCCCAATGCCAGCAACGCCGCTTGCGCCAAGCTGGAGTTGAAATTTGGTATGTTGGCCAAATGCATTCGCGCAAACGCCATGGCGAGGTCTTGCCATTTTCGCCGTTGCAATTGCTGTGGGTCTTAATCACTGCCACGTTGGGAATGCTTTGGGCCATTGTTTGCTCGCCTGCTGAGATTTATCATCTTGGCAAGCCGCAACCTGTCAATGGTTTGGCAGCGCTATTAGGCGTGTTGTTGGGTCGTGGCCAGCGTTTTTGGGTCGATTGCGACGATGATGAAGTTGGCAGCAATCGCCTCACCAACCAAGCCCAGCGCATGGTCTTTGGCTTTTGGCAATGGCTCTTGCCGCGCTTGGCCAAGGGCGTAACGGTTAATACCCAAGCATTGGCCCAGCGCATGCTTCAAGCGCGAGTGCCCAAAATTGTCTACGTGCCCAATGGCGTTGATTTAGGGTTGTTCCAAGCACCGGAGCCTGTGATCTTGGCAGGTTTGCGCAGCAGTTTGGGCTTAGATGGTAAAAAAGTAATCGCCTATGTTGGCACGATTGCCTTGCACAATCACCCAATTAACTTATTGCTCGAAGCCTTCGACCTGCAATTAAAGCATGATCCGCTGATTCGTTTGCTATTAGTTGGCGGTGGCGAAGATTTGGGTTATGTTCAAAGCTGGATTCGCCAGCATGGCTACCATGATCGAATCAGCTGTTTGGGGCATCAAGATCGGCGCACGATTCCCATGTGGATGGCGCTTGCCGATGTTACGGTTGACCCCGTGTATGATGATGCGGTGGCCCAAGCCCGCTCGCCCTTGAAGCTGTTTGAAAGCTTGGCCTTGGGAATTCCCCCCGTCACTGGCGATGTGGGCGATCGTCGGCTTGTGTTGAATTTTGCAGCTGATCGCTTGATCGCTCCTGCTGGCGATGCGTTGGGTTTGGCTCAAACCTTACAAACGGTGCTGGCAACCTGGAGCGACGCAGATCGCCAAGCCTGCTTTGAACGAGCGGCTGACTATGCGTGGTCGGCGTTGGCGCTACGTTGGCGAGCAGGCTATGAGGAATATTATGCGCAACATCCGCTTGAACCAAGCCCTGCACATGAGTGAGCTTAGTAATGATTAAGGATTCCACGCCAACCCAAACCAGCGTAGCCGAAACGCAATCATCAGCCAAATTGCCACGCGATCGGCTTTTTCAGATTAGCTTTGGGGTTGGCGGCGTGCTGCTAGCGCGGCTTTTGGGTATTTTTACCCAAATTATTTTGGCCCGTCGCATGGGCGCTGAGCAATATGGTTTGTTCAACTCACTGTATGCGCTCCTTAACCCGTTGATTATTCTGGCCAATTTGGGTTTGGATAATTGGTTGCTGCGCCAAAGCTCTGATCGGGTATTGCTGAATAAATCGGTTAGTCGGGTGTTTGCCTTGCGCGGCTTTGTGCTGGCAGGATTGTTATTAGTCGCTGCGCCGTTTGTGAGCATGCGCAACCCGGCCTTTACGCCGTACCTGATTGCCTTGGCCTGCGCGGGGATTATTGGCGATTTGTTGGTTGGCACGGCGGATACCTCCTTGCGGGCCTCGATTCAGGTGCTCAAAGCCTCAAGCCTGCAAATTGTGGTGGCGCTGAGTTTATTTGCTCCAATTTGGTTTACGCCAGAATTGCCATTTTCAACCGTGGTAATCTATCGCTGTATTGCGGTATCGCTTGGTTTCGGCCTCAGCGTCTACTATTTGCATGGCATTTTGCGCTGGGTTTGGCAGCCGCGCCAATGGATTAATACAATTCGTGAGGCCCGTTTTTACTTCGTTTCCGAGGTAATGGCCTACTTAACCTTACGGGTTGATCTGTTTTTGGTGGCCTTGTTGTTACCAACAATCAATTCGGCAATTTATGCACCGCCACTGGCAATCATCAACAACACCTTTTTAGTGCCCAGCATTACCGCCCAAATTTTGCTGCCCATGATTGTCAAACATCCGCCGCGTTCGCCACTGTATCGGCGGGTCATCAGCTTGGCGATTGGCTTGAGTTTGCTCTATGGTTTGGCATGGTTGGCAATCCTGAGCTGGCATTCGGATTGGATCATCAATCTGATGTATGGTGCTGAGTATGCCGAGGCCATTCCATTGTTGCAAATTATGGCGATTATTCCCTTGCTCAAAAGCCTTAATTTTTGCTGGGCCACCTTTATGGTTTCCAATGATCAGCAGCCATTGCGGGTTAAATTGCAAACCATTGGTGCAACGATTAGCATTCTTGGTAATTTTGTGGTCATTCCATTGTATGGATTGCAGGGCGTGGCGATTATTAATATGATCACCGAAATTGCCCTGTTTATCTCATATGGCTATGGTGCTTGGCTGACCTATCGGAAGGTAATGCGATGAAGGTTTTGTTATTAAATGCCCATTCGCCGCAAAATGCTGGCGATTTGGCCTTGCTTGAGCAATCGTTGGCCCATTTACAGGCGGCGTTTCCCCACGCCGATCTGAGTTATGTGATTAATCAGCCCGAGCCGCCAGCATGGTTGCCTGCTGCTGTGCCATATCTTCGTTCGATCCATGAACATAAAACCAATTTGATCAAAGATGCACCCAAACCACGCCGTAAATGGCTGATGATGGGTTTAGCGATCTGGTTGGTTAGCATCAGCCTGCTCTATCGCTGGACTGGGATCAAACTCAAACCACGGGCAAGCAGTGCTTGGCGCGAATTGCTTGAGCATTATTTTGAGGCCGATGCTACCGCAGCGATTGGCGGCGGCTATTTGTATGCCACCAAAGCCTTTGATTTAAACTATATTTGGGTTTGGTTGGGAGTTGCATTGCCGGTGCTGATGGGCAAGCCGTTGGTGTTGTTGCCGCAATCGTTTGGGCCAGTTACGGGCAAAATCAACCAACTGCTCTTGGCGTGGTTGGTCAATCGCTCGGTGCTGGCCTATGCACGTGAGGAGCGCTCGCAGCAATATCTGTATAGCATCGGGGTCAATCAACCGGTGCATGTTGTACCCGATGTGGCCTTCAATTGCCCAACCGTCGAGCCAGCGCAGGCCGAGCAGTATCTGGCGCGTTGGTGGCAACCAGCCAAACGCCCAGCCTTGCTAGTTGGCATTACGGCGATGGATTTTGGCATTCAGCACCCAGGCTCGGGGTTTAGCCATAGCCAACGCTATGAGCAAGCGCTGCTTGATCTGATTCAGCATATCAGCCAATGTGATGATGTACATATCTTGTTGTTTGCCCAATGCGTTGGCGCAAGCGAGGCCGAGGATGATCGGGTGGTGGCGCGGCGCTTGATGGCCCAATTGCCAGCTGAAACCCCGATAACCTTTATTGATGATCGCTTGCAGCCCGCGATGCTCAAGCAATTGTATAGCCAACTTGATCTGCTGATTGCAACCCGTTTACATTCGGCAATTTTTGCCTTGAGCACCACCACGCCTAGTTTTGTGATTGGCTATTTGCACAAATCGGCGGGAGTGATGCAGATGCTCGGCTTGGCTGATTATCAAATTCCGATTGAATCGATTGATAGTGATAACATTATTCGTGCCTTTGACCAAACTTTAGCCGCGCGCGGCTTGATTAAAACCATGATGCAGAGCGCGATTCCAGCGCTGCAACGCCAACTTGAGCGCTTGCCAAGCCAAATTCGGGCAGCGGTTGGCGATTGGTTACGAGGAGCAAACTAGCAAACCATATGGATAAAATAACTGTAGCCCATGTAATTACTGGCTTTGCCAGCGCAGAAGGAGCAGGCGGCTCGGCCTTGTTTGGCATCGAAGTTGCGCGTGCGCTCGATAAAAGCCGATTTCGACCCATTTTGTGTGGCATTCATCGCTTTGATACGCCCTCGGAACAGCGTTGGCTCAAAACCTTGGCCGCTGAAGCGATTGAAACGCGGATAATGGTGCCAGAGCGCAGCAAATTGCGCTACGATATGGTGCGATTTAGCGCCTTGCTCAATCAACTTGTGCGCGATCAAGCAGTCGATATTATTCATACCCATGTTGAGCGGGTTGAATTTTTTATTAGCCTGCAAAAATTGTTAAACCCAAGCTACTACCCCAAATTGGTGCGAACGCTGCATGTTAATTCGATGTGGGTAACGCGGCCAATGGTGCGACGCTTGATGAATCTTGTCTATACGCAATTGTTTAGTGAAGAAATTGCGATTTCTCAAGCCACCAAAACCATGCTTGATCAGCGCAAGGCAGCCCGTATATTTGGCCGTTCGGCGACTGTGATTCAAAATAGCCTACCCTTGGCGCGGTTAAAAAATTTCGATTTGCCCAAACAGCACACGCCATTCAACCCACCACGCTTTTTACTGATTGGCCGCTTAGAAATTCAAAAAGCCCAAGATATTTTTATTCAAGCGGCGGCGTTGGTGTTGCAACACTACCCACATGCTGAGTTTTGGTTGGCAGGCGAAGGCATGCAAGAGGCCAATTATCGCCAACTTGCGGCCAATTTAGCGATTGAGCATGCGATTAAATTCCTTGGGCCACGCGGAGATATCCCCGCTGTGCTCAGTCAGGTTGATGTGTTGGTCTCAACCTCGCGCTGGGAAGGCTTTGCAACCGTTATTTTAGAAGGTATGGCAGCTCGCACGCCGGTAATTGCGACCGATATTGGCGGCAACAACGAGCAAGTTGTTGATCGTGAGACCGGGCTTTTGGTTGAGGTGGATAATCCAAGTGCAGTGGCAGAGGCGATGATTTGGATGCTGGAACACCCAACTGAAACTGCTGTGATGGCCCAGCGAGGCTACGAATGGGGGCAGCAGTTCACTATGGAACGTACTGCTGCCCAGTATGGTGCGATCTATGAGCGGCTAATTACGGCGCAAAAATATCGACCTTGATTTTACCTAAATCAAGCTTTTGATCAGTAACTGCATCAATGACCAAAGTTACCTGATCAGGGCCGAGCAAAATCTTATAATTCCCATAGACATCGCCCACAACTACAACATAACGATGGGGTGAAATATTCTCAAACACAAAATCGCCTTGATCATCGGCAACTGTCACCGGGCTTTGGGCCGTGTTGAGCACAAAATTAGTTTCGCCCTTCTCGTTATCATAGGCTTCAGCTAATTGGACTTGAACTTGGCTATAAGGTTGGTTGTTGGTAGGGTTACTGACATTGCCAAAGACCGTTGCGCGGCCACTTTCAGGATCTTTAATTTGGCCTAAATCATGATCTTGAACAGCGACAAAAGTCGGTGTTGCCAAGACTTCAGCCGTTGGTAAGTTACTATTAACCGTCGGTAATGGATTCGATGTAGCCGGCAGACTACTATCGCTACAACCAACCAATGCTCCGATCATCAACCCGGTTAGGATTATTTTGCGCATGGAAAGCTACCTCTTATAACACTAATTTAGCGGCGCGTAATATGTAAGCGACTTTTATGCTCAAAGCGAAATTCGGCTTGGCGGTCGCGGAAGAAATCGTCAACAGCTTGGCGACAACCAGACCAACTAATATAGTCGTCGATCACCAAGATGCCACCTGGCACGAGCTGGGGCACAATCCGTTCAAGGCAGACCATTACCGAATCATACCAATCGCAATCAATATGGGCCAAGGCGACTGGCTGATCGATTTGCAAACTATCTTCATATAAACCTTTGACAAGGCTCACCTGATGCGCCTCAATCGGGTAACCAGCCTCGGCAAATGCAGCAATCACCTTTTGATCAAGCGACTCTTCGTAGCCATAGTAACGCCGATCGCCCAGCCCCGCTGATTGACCACTGCTGATCACCTCGTAGCGTTGATGCACATCGTGGCCATCACGTTCTGAGGGTGGCGGAATCATGCCAAACACATCATAAATTGCAAACGGGCGCTGTTTGGCTTTGACGCTGGTGATGACAATCGCAGAACCTCCAGCAGCACAGCCCAATTCGAGCATTTGGCCAGCAATTGCGTCTTGTTCAAGCTGACGAACCGCCGACCCAAGATCAATCAAGGCTTGTTGATCAAGGTAGGTTAAGTGCTGCTTTTGAACATACTCGATGGCATTTACTAGCTTTGGCTGAACCCGATTGAGCGTCCTCAATTGCCATGTATTGATCACGGTTGGCTTAATGTTCTTCAATGCTGCTTTGATTCCCAAGTGTGGCTACTCCTCTGTAATTGATGCTAATTAACCCCTCTAAACAAGGCTAAACCACCTGATTAACCCAAAAGGATTAGTGGATTTTAGGCTATTTTACGGGCGATTAGAGCATAATTTTTGCACATGCCAGCTTCGGTAAACTTATATTGCAAGTCGAGGCGACTAAACAGCAACGATGTAAGCACGAGGATTGGTCGCAGCAGCAGTGCTGTCAAACTTCCGCCGAAGCCAGCCCAGCCACCGCCATAAAAGCGCGGATTGAGCCGCAAACTGCGCACGGCTAAATCGGCCTGATACGCTAAGGTGCCGTAATAGCCTTCAAGCCACTGGGTTTGCACAACCTGAAAGCCTGCTAGGGTTAGTTGATGCTTAAACCCAAACTGCGTATAGCGATAGAAATCGTAAGGCACTTCGTGTTCTTCATAGAACAAAGGAGCCGAGAGCCAAAGCGTGCCATTCGGCTTGAGCAGCCGCAGCATCTCCTTTAATACCTGCTGAGGATCGGGCAAATGTTCCAAAACTTGAGTCAGCAAAATCAAATCATAGCGCTCAGATTCAACCGGAACTGCGGCCAGATCACAGACATAGGTCATAGGCGCATAGGCTTTATCAACCTGACAAAAATCGGCTGATTCATAGTGCACATGGCGAAAAAAACGCTGATATGCCGCATCGCCAGCCCCGGCATCGAGCATCATTTGGCCTGGTTGAAGGCTTTGGGCAGCCTGCTGAACAAACTGCTCAAGATAGACCCGCGATGAGTTTTTGGCATAACGACGCAAGATTTTTGGCAAAATTGCCATAGCAACTTCCTAAAACAATAGTTAACGAACTGCCGCCAAGCATACCATGCTGTTATGTCATCAGCAAACCATGGCAACTCCACAAAAACCAAGGAATAATCCCCCGATTAGCCAAGATGGAGTATTGCGCTGAGCCTATGATCTTGTGATACTATAGGCAGCATAACAAGGGAATACCTAAAAGCGTTTAGGTAGATTAACGGTCTTATAAAGGAGTTCATCAATGACGTTTGCGAAGCTGCGTGTACGGGCAATGATGGTTGCATTGTTGCTTTCAATCTTTGCAGTAGGCGGTCGGGGCGTATCAGCTCAAACCAATGCCTATGCAACCGCTTTCACCACCTCGATCACCTACCAAAACATTGGTACTGGTCCTGCCAACATTAACTTGACTGTTTACAGCTCAACTGGTACCCCATCAGCCATTCCATCATCAACCTTGGCTCAAAATGGCGCTGGCTCATACTTCGTTGGCTCAGTAAGCGGCTTGGGAACCACCTTCAATGGTTCAGCTGTTATCTCAGCTGATCAACCAATTGCTGCCACCTTGGTCCAAATCCCAGCAGCAGCTTCATCTGTCAAGAACCGCCCATTGTCAAATGGTTTCACTAGCGGTTCAGATGTTGTGTTGATTCCAACCGTTTTGAAGTCATTTGCTAACTACACCAGCAAATTTGTGATTCAAAACACCGACTCAGTTGCGAACGACTTTGTCGTGCAATTCATCACCTCAGCTGGTGTTGCTCACACTGTCAATCCAACCAACGTGTTGCCAAATACCTCAGTCTATTATGACGCTGGTACGATTGCAGCTCTTACGGGAACCTTCAATGGTTCAGTCAAAGTAACGGCAACCAAAACTGGCACCAGCAACCCTGGTAACGCTGTTGGTACGGCCCTTGAATTGCAAACCAACGGTGTTGGCGCTTATGCTTCACAAGCATTCCCAGCAAGTGCTGCTGCAACCAAAGTGTTCATGGCAACATCACTTTGTAACTTGGTAATTCCAAGTGGTGCAACCACCTCGTTCTATGCTGTGCAAAACGCAGGGACTGCTTCAGCAAGTGTTACCGTTAACTATGTTGGTACTGCTGCTGGCAGCCCAGTCAACGTAACCTCATCAGCCGTAACGATTGCTGCTGGCGCTAAGGGTAGCTTCAACCCATGTGGTTTGGCACCAAGTGGCTTCAGTGGTTCAGCAACCATCAACTCAACCCAACCAATCTTGGCGATTGGTAAAGTTAGCGGTGGTGGCTTGTTCACCGCATTCGAAGGTGCAACCGCTGGTAGCGCCAAGACTGCATTGCCATACGTTCGCTGGTTAGCCCCAGCTCAAGGTGGCCAACAAACCTTCATCGCTATTCAAAATGTTGGTACTGCTGCTGCAACCAACGTAACCGTCAAGTACTACAGCGGTGCAGGTGCATTGCTCGGTACCCACACCATCCCAAGCATTGCTGCTGGCGCTAAAGCTAGCTCAAACCCAACGTTGGCAAGCCCAAGTGCTTCAGGCATGGGTGTTGGCGGTGGTTCAGCCGTGGTTGAAGGCGCAGGCGCAACCTTGATCGTGGTTACTCGTGTAACTTCACCTGTTGGTACAAGCACCACCGGCGAAGACTACAACGGTATTCCTTTCAACTAGGCTAAACCTTTGGTATTCCCTTGGGCCTGCTCCATAATTGGAGCAGGCCTTTTTTGTACATCCAAAAACGCCAGTTCGCTTGAACTGGCGTTTGGCTTTGGTGTAAGGTTTATTTATGCTAGCACAGAGGTATAAACCGGGCTGCACCATTCGCGACGCTTGGGATCTTGGCCATGGGTTACCGCATAGTACAGGCTACGCAGTTGGGTAAAGATTGGCCCAATCTCGCCATTGCCAACGGCTCGATGATCCACCTCAACTACTGGCGTAACCTCAACTCCCGTGCCACAAAAGAAGATTTCATCAGCAGCATAGAGTTCGGTGCGGTCAATCGAGCGCTCGACAACGTGCAGACCAAGCTCTTCAATTGCCAGTTGCTTGATTACATGGCGGGTGATGCCTTCAAGAATATTATCGGTAATGCCTGGCGTATACAGCACGCCATTGCGCACCACATAAATATTTTCGGCGCTGCCTTCGCAAACATGGCCATCTTGGGTCAATACAATGCCTTCATCAAAGCCATTTTGCATGGCTTCGCTCTTCACCAACGCTGAATTGACATACGAGCCTGTCGCTTTCAAGCGAGCTGGAATTGCATTATCGTCGATGCGGCGCCATGAACTAATGCCAACTTTCAAGCCAGCTTCTTTTTCAATGTATTTGCCAAACGGAATCGCCCAAATTGTGAAATCGTCGCTAATGTCGTGGAGCCGCACCCCAATGCCTTCAAATGATTTATAGGCCAGCGGGCGAATATAGACATCGCTGCGAAATTCTTCACGCCGCAATAGTTCGAGCGTGGTTTCGACGAGTTGCACAGCGCTATAGGGCAAGCGAATTTGCAGCACTTTGCATGAGCGCAATAAGCGTTCGTAGTGGGCTTGCAAATGAAACACATACAATTGCTCATCGGCCTCGTTCCAATAGGCGCGAATGCCTTCAAAACAGCCTGTACCATAATTCAAGGCATGATTCATGACACTGACTTTGGCATCAGCAATCGGCACAATTTCCCCTTTGAAAAAGGCAAAACGATTGGTTGACATAGATTCTCCTTAAACTAGGCAACAACAGATTCATTAGCTGCTCGATGCAGCAACGGTTTGACGACGAAATGGCCATTTGCCATTCACAATGATCACGCCCAGCAAAATCAAACACAGGCCAATCAGCATATCGCTGCGAATGGCTTCATTCAAAAAGAGCCAGCCCCAAAAAATCGCGAAGATTGGCAAAATATAGGTCACTTGCGATGTGCGCGCAGCCCCAACTTGCTTGACCAACCAGAAATAGAGAATTTGGGCAACCCCAGTGCCTAAAATGGCCAAACCAAACAGCGACCCGATCGAAACCAAACTTGGCATTTGCCAACTGTTGTGATCGACCACGATCGCGATTGGCAAGAGCATCACCGCACCACTGGCCATCTGACCAAAGGCTGGAATCAGCGCTGGCAAACTGCCAAAGTTGCGGCGCACATACAATGTGCCAATGCCATACATCGCCGCAGCAATAATACAGGCAATTTGGCCCCACGTATCCAAGCTATCAATGTTGCCAATCGAACGCGAGAATAGATAGACCACGCCCGCAAAGCCTAAGACAATGCCAAAGGTACGCACACCAGTCAAGCGTTCTGAACGCACAAAAGCAAAGGCCAGAATGATTGTCCATAACGGCGTTGTAGCATTATAGATCGATGCTAGACCGCTGGCGTTAGCGCCCATTTTGTGCTCGCCCCAAGCAAATAAACAATAGGGCAAGGCCGCATTGATGAAGCCAACAAAACCAAGCGAATACCAAAGCTTGCGCTCGCGCGGCAAACTAATTTTTTGCCAGCGCAAGACTGCATAAATCAACACCGCAGCAATCGCCAAACGCAGAAATACAAAGCTAATTGGTGGAATAGTTTCAACGCCAAGTCGAATAAATAAAAATGATGCTCCCCAAACTAACGCCAAAATCATCAATACCCCGGTTTGCCGCAGTGTCATACCAAAAATTCCTTCCTTGAAAGCCGAGCAATCTATCAATCAACCGAGGCTGAGCAGCGCTCTTTAAGCATCGTTTTGGATCACCAGCGTTACATCAGCGGGGTGGTTTCGCGCCAAGCACGGGCGGCAAGCTGGCCGCAACGCAAGACATGGCGGGTCAAAACATCACCGAGTAGGCGAATTCCGCGATCGATCATTTCTGGTGATTGGGTGGCAAAACAAAGCCGCAAGTGGGCGTTGCGTGGCGGTTGGGGAAAGAAGACGTTACCAAGGGTTACGCCAACGCCTGCTTCAATCGCCTCGGCGTAAATATCGGTCCCATTCAATCCAGCAGGCAAGGTCAGCCAGTAGCATAACCCGCCACGTGGATGCGTCCATTGAATATCACGGGGACAATAACGGTTTAACGCGCGGGCCATCGCATCGCGGCGCTCGCGGTAGAGTTCGCGCACATAGCGCAAATGGGCCGCCAACTGGCCCCGACCAAGATAATCGGCCAAGGCACGTTGCAGCAATGGCGAGCAATGCAAATCGTTGCCACGCTTGGCGGCCAGCAATGGGTGCAACAGTTCATCACGGGCAACCAAATAGCCCAAACGTAAGCCAGGAGTCAGAATTTTGGAAAAACTGCCAAGATAGACCACTCGCCCATTGGTATCACGAGCCTTAATCGGATGAGGTGGCTGAGAATCGTAGCTCAATGGCCCATACACATCATCTTCTAAAATAATCAGATTATGTTCTTCGGCCAGTTGCAGCAGTGCTGCTTGACGCTCGGCTGAAAGGCAAACGCCAGTTGGGTTGTGAAAGGTCGGCACGGTATAGAGCAACCGTGGTTTATATTCGCACAGCACCCGTTGCAAAATATCCAGCCGCATACCTTGATCATCCAATGGAATGCCGATCAAGCGCACACCCAAGGCTGTAGCTTGCTCGATAAAGCCCAAATAGGTTGGCTCCTCGACCAAAACCACATCGCCTTGGCGCACAAAGGCCTTTAATGCCAACGATACACCTTGCTGCGCCCCAGTTGTCACCAGCACATGGTCGGGCGAGGTAACCACATTGCGATCAAGCAGCCATGTGGCAATAGCTTCGCGCAAGCATAATTCACCTTGGGTTGGGCCATACCCCAACGAGCTAGGGTCGCGTAGGGCTTGTTGAATCGCACGGCCAATTTCACGCACAGGAAAGGTTTCTTCGGCAGGTGAGGCTTGGGCAAAGGAGATCAGATTGGGCTGTTGGGCCAGGCGCAGCATATCAGCCAGCATGCCTTGGCTAATCCATGGCGTTTGCAGCTCATCAACAGCCCGCTGGCGTAGCTCATATTCGGGGATAATCGGCTTCGATCGTTCGGCGACGAAGGTGCCACGGCCAACGTAGGCCTCAACCCAACCACTCGCTTGCAATTCACTATAGGCATTATGCACCGTCAAACGGGTCAGGCCAAGCGATCCAGCTAAATCGCGTACCGGTGGAAGTTTGGTGCCAGCCGGCAAAGAGCCACTGCGAATCCGTTCTTGCAGTTGTTCAGATAATTGAATGTACAGTGGCTTAGCATGATGGCGATCGAGCTGGAATTCCATGATTGGCCTTTCACTGGATGGATTGTCATTTGAAGCTAACGGCGTAGGCCACTATTGTACCAGCCCTACGCCGTTATTGTCATCTAGGCCATGACAAGTGAAAATACAAGCAGGACAATTGGTAGGACAATAAAGACATTCAAAGGATTTTTGATTGTCCAATGGGCTTCAATATCAATCGGCATCCATGATTGTTGGCTAGCAGGGCTAAATATATTGGTAGAATTGGTTGATTCGTACTTATTCATGATTAGTTCCTTTATGGTGTAATCGTTAGCTGGAACTAATGTATCATTTGGCTAAGACATTGTAGAGAGACAATTTCAGATTGTACACTAGGACATATTGTCAACATTTGTTAATAAATGTGCTTAAAATTGAGGATTTAGGCTTGGAGTGGCAAGTAGATGCTAAACACACTGCCTTGGCCAATCTGGCTGGTCACTTCGATGCTACCACCGTGCAGATCGACAATTTCTTTGACTACAAACAGGCCAATGCCCAGCCCTGACACATGGCTGCGGGCGGCGTTGCTAGCGCGATAAAAACGGGTAAAGAGGTTGGGCAACGATTCAGGCGGAATCCCAATGCCCTGATCACGAATTTGGACAATCGCTTGCTGGGCATTGCGATCAACACTCACCAGCACTTCGGTTTGTTCGGGGCTATATTTCAGCGCATTGTTGATCAAATTAACAAATACTTGTCTGAAACGCGTTAAATCGCCTGCCACATGGATGGGCTGGTTGCTGCTACAGTGATAACGAATCTGATGATGATCGATGGTGATCGCCAAATCATTGACCAAATTTTGCAAGAGTTGGGCCAAATCGATCTGATCGTGCTGAATATCAAGTTGGCCGGTTTCGATGCGTGAAACATCGAGCAAGGCGGTAACCATCTTATTCATGCGATTGGCTTGGGCCTCAATCGCTTGGAGCGAACGCTGGAGCCGTTCATCCTCAAAGTTGAGCCGTTCTAAGCGCCGCAAGCTTAATTGCGATTGACCAAGCAAGGTGGTAAGTGGGTTTTTCAGCTCGTGCGAGGCAATCGATAAAAACACATCGCGCAAACGCACAGCATCTTGGGCCTGACGATAGAGATGCGCCTGTTCAAGCGCTAAGACCATCCGCTGGCCTAATTCTTCGGCCAATTCAAAATCAGTTTGATCAAAGGTGTGCTGATCGTGTAAAAAGACAATCGCTCCACTCAGTTGATGTTGATCGCGAAATGGGATGATGATTGCCGATTGATAGGGCGCTGGCAGAGCGTGATCGATAATTTGGGCTTGGCCGCTCGCAATCGCCGGTGCAAACGCCGGATGCGCTTGCCAATTGATCAACGGTTCAGCAGCGCTACTATAGCTACACAGTGGCTCATCGTCGGGATCAAGCACCAAATACAAGCCGCAGGCAGTGCTAAAACTTGGGGTTGGCACGCCAGCGCTGGTTTCTAACACGTGGACAGATCAATTGTAGCCGCCAATTGATTATGTAATGTTCGTAACAAGCGTTGGCCAAACTCATCACGATAGCGCTCGGTCACATCGCGAAACACCATAACCGCGCCAATTACTTGCTGCTCGCGGTCATAAATTGGGGCGGCGCTATCCTCAATTGCCACATAGCCATTGCCGTGGCGCATCACCACCGAATTGCTCAAGGTAACAATTTGTTCCTGCTCCAAAGCCGTATTGACGGGATGGGCAAGCGGTTGCTTGGTTATTGGATCAAAAATTGCTGCGACCGTGTTGATTGATTGGCCGACTGCTTGATCTTCAGGCCAGCCGGTAATTGTACTGGCTATATAATTCATAAAACTAATGGTGCCATCATTATCAGTGGTAAGCACAGCATCACCGATGCTCGCCAGCGTCACCGCAAACCATTCGCGCTGGTTGCGTAACTCATTAGTCGCTTGTTCACGACGACGCACATCACGTTCATTTAAGGCCATTGTGACAATCACAAAACTTGTCGCAATCAAAGTTGCAAAGGCTAAGGCCAAGCCTGCTCGCTGCACATTGAGCCTTGTCTGGGCAGCCCGATCAAGCGCGCGGCCATTCTCGCGCACCAGCAACTGACCGACAATCTGACGAATTGTATCCATATGCTGTTTGCCTTGATTTTCCAGCACGATAACTTGGGCGGCCTCAAAGCCTTGGCTACGCCGCAAATCGATGGTGGTAATCAACTCTTGTTGTTGCTGGGCAATCAGGTTTTTTAGCTCTGGTAGGCGGGAGTGGAAAATTGGGCGATTTCTACTGTGGGCTTCAATCTCAGTCAATAATCCGGGAAGTTCATTTTTGGCAATATGATACGGCTCTAAATACTGCTCGCTGCCAGTAATAATAAAGCCCCGTTGGCCGGTTTCGGCATCGGTAAGCAGCAGCAACAGCCGATTCAAGCGGTTGGTCATCGTTTCCGACTCAATCACATTGGCATTATTGGCTTGAATGGTTTGGAGATATTGCCACGAAAGGAGGCCATTGACGATAATGACAAGTGCTGCTAGCATGAACCAACGATTTAATTTGTGCGACACTAATGTTTTCATCGTAGACCATCGCAACACATAACAACTCCACCTTCAATATGATATGCAAGCAGTTCATACCGAATCATCGCTTAGCAAGCTTGACGCACGGTAGGACTGTCGCCAGAAAGCATTGTTGCAGCCGATTGCAACCTATTGAGTGCTCGGTGTGATTGAATTGTAGCATATTCATGCCACATCTTTGCTACATAGCCGTTTCAACATCCACTGATAACTGATCTGCGTAGCCTTGGCTATGGCAATCACAGGAAGGAGCATTGTATGTTCAATGCCCAAGAACGAACCACTCTAGAACAACAAGCAGTTGGGATTTTTCGCCAACATGTTGAAGACCTATGGCATGGTTTTATTCCCCCGCAACGCTATGGCATTCTTGATGGCGATTCGTTGCAGCCTCCCCAATTTCCAGCGATTCGGCGTAGTTCATTCGAAATCGAAGCCCACCCTTTGGATACCCAATCGTTCTTTGTGGTGTATCAACGTCGTGATGACAAAGATGGTGGATGGTATCGATTACAACGGCTGTTTTAACTATCAAATTTTAGCTAATTTGGTTGTACGTTAAGCAAAAACGCGCCAAAATAGGCTCTTCGATCAGCACAGCTTGAATAAGCTGTGCAATTTGCTATGTTTGCTTGCCAATGGATTTTAACTGGAGTACAATTTTTCCTTGGATACAGCTTCCGTTAAACCTTCAAGGAGTTGAGTCGTTTTGAGTAAGAAAATTCGAGTAGCCATTATTGGCGTGGGCAACTGCGCCTCGTCACTCGTCCAAGGGATTGAGTTCTACAAAAATGCCAACGAGGGCGACCATGTACCAGGCTTGATGCACGTTAATCTTGGTGGGTATCACGTCAGTGATATCGAATTCACCGCTGGCATTGATATTAATATTACCAAGGTCGGCAAGGATTTATCTGAAGCGATTTTCGCTGAACCCAACAACACCTACAAATTCTCTGAAGTCCCACACTTAAACGTACCAGTCTATCGCGGCATGACCCACGATGGTTTGGGTAAATATCTTTCGCAAGTGATTGAAAAAGCACCTGGCTCAACCGACGATATTGTTAAAATTCTGCGCGATACCAAAACCGATGTCGTGATCAGCTATCTGCCAGTTGGCTCAGAAATGGCCACCAAGTGGTATGTTGAGCAAATTCTCGAAGCTGGCTGCGCCTTCATCAACTGTGTGCCAGTCTTTATTGCCAGCCAAGACTATTGGCGCAAGCGCTTCGAAGAAAAGAACTTGCCAATTATCGGCGACGATATCAAATCGCAAGTTGGCGCAACCATCGTTCACCGTGTGCTAACCAACTTGTTCGAGCAACGTGGCGTGCGTTTGGATCGCACCTATCAATTGAACTTTGGTGGCAACACTGACTTCTACAATATGCTCGAACGCGAACGCTTGGAATCGAAAAAAATCTCCAAGACCAACGCTGTTACCAGCCAATTGCCCTATGCCTTGCCCGCCGATAGTGTTCACGTTGGCCCAAGCGACTATGTGCCATGGTTGACCGACCGCAAGTGGTGCTATATTCGCATGGAAGGCACAACCTTTGGCAACGTGCCATTGAATGCCGAAGTCAAGCTCGAAGTCTGGGATTCGCCCAACTCGGCTGGCGTGGTAATCGATGCCATTCGCTGTGCCAAATTGGCGCTTGATCGTGGTGTCGGTGGTGCGTTGTATGCACCGTCATCATACTTTATGAAAACCCCACCTGAACAATACACCGATGACGAAGCTCACCGCCGCACCGAAGCCTTTATCGCTGGCGAATAGCTGAGGGAGAACAGAGAGCATAGAGCATAGAACAAATTGAGAGTGCAGGGGTCAGGGGCTAGCTATCAGTACGGAGGGTTTGGCCTATTAAACTTCGCTACTGCGAAAGCTGGCTTCCTAGCTCCTAATCCCTCTGTTCTATGCTCTCTGTTCTATGCTCTAATTACGTATGAACACACTAGCACTCTATCGTTTGGCCATCCGTTGGTTGCC
The DNA here is from genome assembly GCA_963767035.1 of uncultured Chloroflexia bacterium. Lineage (GTDB taxonomy): Bacteria > Chloroflexota > Chloroflexia > Chloroflexales > Herpetosiphonaceae > Herpetosiphon. The sequence continues at coordinate 2,562,532 of CAVYBW010000001.1, forward strand.
GCGTTTCCCCAATTGGCTGGTGTATGCAGCCTGCGATCTCTTCGGCCTCTTGGCGTTGTTTAGTCCTAAATTACGCCGCAACACGCGCGCGAATTTGGCTCGGGTTAGCCCCAAAACCCAAGGCTTGGCACGCTGGTATATGCAATGGCGGGTTGTGGCCAATGTTTTGCGCCATTATGCCGATCTCGTGCGCTTGCCAGCGTGGAGCCTTGAGCACATGCGCGAACGCTTCGATTACTCTGGTTTAGCGCATTTGCAAACGCTCGCCGAAACTGGCGGGTTGTTGGTGGTTGCCCATACCGGCGCATTTAGCACTGGGCTTTCGGTCTTAGCCGCCCATGGCTTGCCGGTAGTATTGGTGGTCGAAGCAATTGAGCCGCCTGAATTTCTAGAATTAATCAAAGAATTGCGCCAAGCCCATGGCGGCGAATTGATTGTGCTCGGGCCAAATGCAGGCCGCGAAGTGCTCAAAGCCCTGCGAGCCAAGAAAATCGTAGTTTTGGCTGGCGATCGTGATTTAGCGTCGCAATCAGTCAACGTGCCATTCTTTGGTGAGTTGGCCGAGGTGCCGATTGGTCCAGCCCGCTTGGCGTTACGTGGTTGGCCCGTGGCACTTGGCAGCTGTGCGTGGTTTGGAGCCAATCAACCATTTTTTCGCGTCGATCCAATTCGCTATTTTCAGGCCTTGCCTGGCGAAAACGCCGATCAAGCAGCAGAGCGGGTTGCTAGCGAAATGCTCAGCTATCTGGAAGGCTGGATTCGCACATGGCCTGAAAGTTGGGGTGTGCTGCAACCAGTTTGGCCTGAGCGCACCATTGATTAAATTTCGTGCTACTATTGGGCCGAACCATGCAATTTGCTGATTCGCTGAACAACTAGCATACAAAGGAAGGCCAAGCACATGGCCACGATGCCAATGAGTGAAACCTATATTCAACCGAGCGAACCAACGCGCAGCCATCCATGGCGAGTGATTATTCAAATTCCCTGTTTGAATGAAGAGGAAACGCTGCCGGCAGTGTTGAATGATATTCCCTTGGATTTACCCAATGTGCATTTTGAAACCTTAGTGATTGACGATGGCTCGACTGATCGCACGGTTGAAGTTGCCCGCGAACTTGGGGTCAACTATATTGTGCGCCATCGTGGTCGCAAAGGCTTGCCAGCCGCCTTTCAATCGGGCATGGATGCGGCGCTGAAGCTCGGCGCTGATATCATTGTCAACACCGATGGCGATCATCAATACCCTGGTTCGGCGATTCCAGATTTGATCAAGCCAATTTTAGAGGGCAAGGCCGATATTGTGATTGGCGACCGCCAAACCCAAAATGTCGAGCATTTTTCGACCCAAAAGAAATTACTACAACGGGTTGGTAGTTGGGTTGTGCGCGTTGCCTCCGATACCGATGTGCCCGATGCGCCCAGTGGTTTTCGCGCCTATTCCAAAGAAGCAGGCTTGCGTTTGTATGTTACCAGCGAATTTTCCTATACGATTGAAAATTTAATTCAGGCTGGCAAACGGCGGCTGCATGTTGATCATGTGGCGATTACCACCAAGCCAACCCGACCATCGCGCTTGCATCGCGGCAATTTTAATTTTGTTAAGCGCCAAGGTGCAACGATTATCCGCACCTATGCCCAATATGAACCGCTGAAAACCTTTACCTACTTTGCGCTGCCATTTTTGCTGATCGGCGGCGGCCTGCTGCTACGCTTTATGATCTACTATTTACTTGATCCCAATCAGACCTATACCCGCTATTTACAATCGGTTTTTATTGGCGGCGTGTTTATGATTGTCGGAATTTTAACCTTCTTCATTGGCATTTTGGCCGACTTGAGCGGCAACAATCGCCGAATCAACGAAGAAATTCTCTATCGTTTGCGCAACCTTGAAGTTGAGGTTGCCCGCCGCTCACCGCCCAATGATGGCGAAGAAATCCGCGATTAGGGGTCAGGGATCAGGTGCTAGGGTTCAGTTTTTGATTCACGAAGGACACGAAGGCCGAAACCGCGAAGATCACGAAGATCGCGAAGGTTAAGTTTTTAGCCACAGATTCCACAGATTTCTGGATTAGCTACGAGCGATGTCCAACGTGTTGGCTGATCCCTGACTGCTGACCTCTTTTCCTCCTTCATCCCTCATCCCTCATCCTTTATCCCTTTCAGCTTATAATAAGCCCATCGTCCCGCACTTTGTTTTGGGAGGCTTAGAATGAATCAGTTTGATGATGTACGTGCCGTGTTATGCGATATGGATGGCGTATTGGTCCACGGCGCGCAAATTATTCCTGGCGCGCCAGAGTTTTTGGGTCGGCTCCGCGCTTCAGGCCGCAAATTTTTAGTCCTGACCAACAATTCAATTTATACTCCGCGCGATTTGCAGGCCCGTTTGGCGCGAATCGGCTTGCCCCTAGAAATTGAAGATATTTATACTTCGGCCTTGGCCACCGCCAAATTCCTCGATTCGCAACGGCCCAATGGCACAGCCTTTGTGATTGGTGAAGCCGGCCTGACTAATGCGCTCTACGATGTTGGCTACACCATGACCGAGCATGATCCTGATTATGTGGTAATTGGCGAAACCACATCCTACAGCTTTGAACGCATCACCCAAGCTGTGCGCTTAGTGGCAGCTGGCTCACGCTTGATCGGCACCAATCCTGATGTTTCGGGGCCATCAGAGCGCGGCATTTTGCCAGCCTGTGGCGCAGTTGTGGCCTTAATTCAGGCTGCCACCAACGCCGAAGCTTATTTTGTGGGCAAGCCCAACCCCGTGATGATGCGAACTGCGCTGCGAACGATCGACTCGCATGCCGCCGAAGCGATGATGATTGGCGACCGCATGGATACCGATATCATTGGCGGCACGGAGTCTGGGATGCGCACAGCGCTGGTGCTTTCGGGCATGATGACCCGCTTGGATGCCGAACGCTATCCTTACCGTCCAACCGCAATTATTGAATCAGTCGCTGAATTGTTCAATTAAAAACCAAATGTCCGCTGATCAAAACCAGCGGACATTTGATTTAATGCGTGATTTAGACTGCGAATTTGGCGTTTGCCCCGATACTGACCGATTGTTCTCCCAGCGCTTCGGCTAAGGTTTTGGCATCGATCACGCTGCTGTTAGCGGCTGTTGGAAAGCTACGTTCGCGCACTTCTTGGGCATATTGATTGAGTGCTTGCTCAATCGTGCTGCCCAAATCGGCATAGCGCTTGGTGTGACGTGGTAGATGATCGCTATACAAGCCCAAAATATCGTGCCAAACTTGTACCTCGCCATCGCAACCAACCCCGGCCCCAATCCCAATCGTTGGAATATTCAAACGGGCAGTGATTGCTTTGGCCAACGCCGCTGGAATTAACTCCAAAACGATCGCAAACGCGCCAGCGGCCTCAAGCGCCAAGGCATCTTCGAGCAATTGTCGTGCATGGACAACGGTTTTGCCCTGCACACGCATCCCAATTTGGTTAACTGATTGCGGCGTAAAGCCTAAATGGCCAATGACTGGAATGCCCAAATCGACGAGACGACGCACAGTCGAAGCCATATTGACTCCACCTTCGAGCTTGACCGCGCCACAACCACCAATTTGCATCAATTTGCCAGCATTTTGAATCGCTTGCTCAGGGCTGGTATAGCTCAAAAATGGTAAATCGCCAACCACCAGCGCTTTGCTGCTGCCGCGCATCACGGCCTTGGTGTGATAGACCATTTCATCGATAGTTACGGGCACGGTTGAGCTATTGCCCTGAATTACCATGCCCAACGAATCGCCGACCAAAATCAAGGGAATATCGGTGCGATCAACCAGTTGGGCACTGGTGTAATCGTAAGCGGTAACCATCACCAAGCGTTCGCCACGCTCTTTCATCCGTTGAATATCGCTCAATTGGGTGCGCATGCTTAGCTCCTTTGCTTGGCTGATAAAGAATTGTTTAACGTTCTGATCCACGAAGGGCACGAAAGGGTTCAGATATCAGTTGTCAGGGATCAGCCACTGAAACCACGAAGAACGCGAAGGGCACGAAGGATAAGGCTATTAGCTTTTAACGATAGGCAGAATTAGCGGGTTTGGCAAAGAAACTGGGAATTGAACACGTAACCTATCCCTAGCCCCGAACCTTAACGCCGAAACTGCGAAGGCTATTTTTCGTCACAGATTGCACAGATTTGTTTGATTATGTTTTTGCTGGCCCAAAGCTTCGAGCCAATAGTCCTCGTTCTCTGCGCCTCTGCGTTAAAAGCGAGACCCGCTCCCTTGCCCCTATTTTGCCTTCTGCCTTCTGCCTTTTAACTTCATCCTTCATAATTTCGCTATGTTCTATGCTCTATGTTCTTAACAGTGGTTGGGTTGCTTCGATACAGGCCCGATACAGGCTAGCAATATCGGGAGCATTGGAATCTAAGGCCTGGAGATGGCATTCGACTGTGCCATAATCGCCGCGAGCCAATGGGCCAGTTAGTGCTTGCGGCAAACCCAGCCGAGCCAAATTTTCGACGTTATCGCGCAGTAAAGGCACGAGTGCTTGCAGTGATTCCTGCTGCGACCAACCGCAGAGTTGCAGCACATCGACGGCCCGGGCCGCTAGCGTAATTGCATAATTGGCTGAAAGCACCGCCGCGCTGTGATAGAGCACTTTATGCTCAGCCTGAATTGGGCGTGGAATGCCACCAACCGCTTGAACAAGCTCGGCCAATACAGCATACACCACTGGTTCGGCTTCGATTGCCCAGGTAATTGCTTGGGGCAAAGGCGTTGTGCGGCTGGCAAACGGAGCCAATGGATGACAGCTAGCGACATGCCAACCACGCAATTGCAACGGTTGCAATACGGCGCTGGTCAAGGCCCCAGAACAATGGGCCACGATGCCAGTACTCAGCGGAATCGTATCAGCCAGTTCTTGGGCAATCGCAGCTAAATCATCATCGGGGATGGTGATAAAAACCAGTTGGGCTTGGGCGAATAACGCCTTTGGTGCGTATACCGGGCATTCGAGCGTTTGAGCCAAAGTTTGAGCCGATGAGGTTGAACGTGAGGAAACGCCAGCAAGTGCATAGCCAGCACGCTGTAAGGCCAACGCTAAAGCCGTGCCAACCTTGCCTGCGCCAAGCATGCCGACCGTCGGTCGAGCGGAAAAAGCCATAAAAAAACCTCCGCAACGCCGAATCGCGTCAGCCGAGGACAACTAAGCACATCACTGTGTACTTACCATCTCGGTCGGGTGCGATCCAAGTGGTGTTTGAAACCAGAAAACGAAACCTTGCTTCCCGCCAAATTGGTCGAGAGCATGATTATTGTAGCACGTTCTGCCAAATGTCAATCAGCCACAATTGAGGGTTTTTACATTTTTGATCTGCTTTGGTTTCGCCACCCTTCCATCCCTTCGCCGGAGGGGGTGCAGGGGGGTTTTATCCCCCTGCACCCCCTCCTATGTATCCTGTGGATTGTTGTTGTGCTTTGACTTTCACCCTATACTTGGTGTGTTTCGCACGCTTCGCGGTTACTCATCGCTGCACCCTGACCTCTAATACCTGATCCCTTGCGCCTTGTTTCTCCAGCTTACAGCAACCAAAACATACTATACACAATCAGGGCTTGGGCTGGGCCATAGGTAAACCACACCAGATCGCCAATGCCACGCCAGCGAGCATCATTGAACAACTGCGTTGCCAAAACTAAATCGCTCAGCAAAAACAGCGCTGCCCCAAGGGCAAAAGTTAACATTGGCAATTGCTCCAACGCCACGCCTGTCGCCACGCCGGTTGTGCTGGCAAGCAAGAGTGCATATGGCAAGGCAACTTGATGCAAACGACTGCGTGAGCTATCGTGCCAAACCACCATATACCAACCAATCGCCCCAACAATAATCCAAATTAACCAACTCAGCCAATCAAATCGTTCGATGCGTAAAGCAGCGCTAATATAGGCCACATGGCCCAGGCCAAAGGCACTCATCCCAGCTAAAACATTATTGTTAATTGGAAATACATGGGCCATAAATAGATCGCCCAAAAAGCCCAAGCTCATGCCAATGGCGATTAATAACGTCGTCAGATTGTATTGCTGGTGCAATTGCCACCACCAACTCCAAGCTGCGACCACTAAAATTGCTGATGATCCCAAACGGCCCCACAGCGTCATGCGGCGCGTGCCTTCAGGATTGGGCCGACCGAGCACAAATCCACCAATCAGCACAAGCGCCCATGCGAGCAATAACCCACCCAACCAAAGCTGCATCGGTGCAGAGAGTGCGTCCATACTGGCTCCTATAGTGGCTGCAAAACTCATATTTTATACCCTTGTCGGGGCTTTTACGTCCTATTATACTAAGTGCTGCACGATAAGCGTGTATTTCACGACCAAAGGAGATCATCGTGAACAATTTAATTGTGCTTGGCTCTGGCACGGCACTTCCCGATGCTGAGCGTGAAAATAGTAGCTATGTTTGGCAAAGCGCGGCTGGCTTGGTTTTGCTTGATTGTGGCGGCAGCCCCTATCGACGGATGCTCAAATATGGGCTTGACCCACGCCAACTCCGGGCAATCTTCATCTCGCACAATCACCCTGACCATTTGATGGGTTTGCCAAGTTTGTTGTTGCATTTGTGGCTCGCTCAACACAGCGGCGAATTGCTAGTTTTCGGCAATCAACGCACAATTGCGACCGCCGAAGCGGTACTACAAGCCGCCGATTTGGGCATTCATGCAATCGTGCCAAGCTTTCTGACTGTGGCCGATAACGGCGGCACAGTCGAGTTGCCAATCGATTTAGGCGCAACGCTAACTACCGCACCAACCTACCACAGCCGCCCAACCTTGGCATTACGCATCGATCAGCCAGGCCAGCGCAGTTTGGTCTATGGCGCTGATAGCGGGCCATGTGCTGCGCTGGTGGAGCTAAGTCAAGGTGCGCATAGCTTAATTCATGAATGCACAGTTTCGACACCCTTCGAAACCCATTCAACCCCTGAGCAAGCCGCAACCCAAGCCCAAAACGCTGGCGTGCAACGGCTGATTCTAACCCACTATAGCCCAATTAATACGGCACCACAGGCTGAGGTGTTAGCGCGAGTTGCCAAAATTTTCCAAGGCGAAGTGTTGATTGCCCATGATGGCGCTGTTTTTGCATTAAGCGACAAATAAGCATGCTAAGATAGCGTTGTGGTTACGGCCACCTCTTTTTGTGTCAATTCCCAATAAGGAGCTACGCCAATGGTTGTGCGCTTAGTTCGGTTAAAGTTTGCACCCGAACATGTAGCAGAATTTCTTGCATTTTATGCTGAATGCGAGCCAACAATTCGCCATCAAGAAGGCTGTTTAGCCTTATCGCTATTACGGGAAACTGGCGACCCAACCGCCTTTGCAACCTGGAGTACCTGGGAATCAGGCCGTGATTTGCAACGCTATCGTCGCTCGGAGTTTTTTCGTGGCTTTTGGCCACGGGTCAAATCGTTGTTGCGCGAGCCTGCCGATGCAGTTTCCTATGATGCCTTAACCGGCGATGCTATTCCCGACTTTCATCCGCAGCCAACACATGGTGCTCCGTTAACGCCGCTTGTAACTGAGTAATCAAACGCTCGCGCACAGCTGGGGCCATACTATAACGCGCCTTAACTTTGAGGGTAATCGTGGTCGTTACTGCACCAATCTCGCCATCTTCGCTGATGATTTCAGGAGTTTCGATCACATCATCGCCGGGATCGCTGATAATTTGGTGCAGAACGATCATGGTTTCATCGAGTTTGGTGGTTGGCACGGTTAATTTAATGCTGGCTGGCGACCATTTGCCTCGGGTAAAATTACGAATTGTGCGAATATCGCCATTCGGCACCAGCCAAAGCTCGCCCGACTCGCCGCGAATATAGGTCATACGCAAATTGATTCGTTCAACACAGCCAACCACTTGGCGATCACCAATCTCAACTTTATCGCCTAAGGCAAATTGATCCTCAAACAGCAGCGTAATGCCGCCCAGAAAATCGCTGACATAAGGCCGGGCACTAAAGCCCAAGCCTGCGCTAAACAAGCCCAAAAAAGTAAATAAGGCACTCGGCTGAATAAACATGCCTAAGATTAAAAACAGCGAGATCAAAATTGCCAAGCCATTGGTTAACGACGAAACCAATGCCCGCAAGGTCTTGCGGCGGCGCTCGCTGAGGTTGTGGCGCACGAGTTGGGCATTCGAGAGAAAGGCCCGGCGAATGATGATGCTAATCGTTCGGGCGGCGACAGCAACCACTAAAAAGGTCATTGTGCCACGCAGCAGGTAATATGAGACGCTATTTGCAGGTGGTAAATACGGTTGAAGCCAATCGAACATAGGGTTCCTCTGCTAGCAGTTTTTGCCAAGTATGCGGCAAGTCGCATGCCACAGAGTAGCATAGGAAGGGATGAAGGATGAATTATGAAGGCAGAAGTCAAAAGGCAAAATCAAAAGAGGAGCTAGTTTCAGCGATCAGAGCTAGGTTTAACGCAGCGGCGCAGAGAACGTATATGGCTTTGGGCTGTTGGCGATAGGCTATCGAAACATCCTGTGATCTTTCAAACCACAGCCAACAGCCAATAGGCAATAGCCCCATTACCTTCGTGTCCTTCGTGGTTGAAAATTGGTTGCTAAAGGCAAAAAAGCCCCTCGCCCGCGCACGGGAGAGGGGTTGGGGTGAGGGGATCGATGACTGAATTCTAGAGGCTCTTGTTGAGCGTCAACAAGAACTCATCGTTGGTCCGGGTTTTGGACATGCGCGTCAGCACCAATTCAGTGCCTTCGTTTTCGCCCAACATACTGACCATCCGACGCAAAGTCCACACTTGGCGCAATTGCTCAGGCAAGAGCAGCAATTCATCGCGCCGGGTTGAAGAGCGGGCAATATCAACTGCTGGATAGGTGCGGCGTTCAGCTAAGCGCCGTTCCAAATGCAATTCCATGTTGCCAGTACCCTTGAATTCTTCGTAAATCACGTCGTCCATCCGACTACCAGTATCAACCAAACAGGTAGCGATGATTGTCAACGAGCCGCCGCCTTCGATGTTACGGGCAGCACCAAAGAAGCGCTTCGGGGGATACAACGCAACTGGGTCAATCCCACCAGTCAAAGTCCGGCCTGATGGTGGCATATCCAAGTTGTAGGCCCGAGCCAAACGGGTGATCGAGTCCATCAAAATCACCACATCTTGGCCGCCTTCGACCAAGCGCTTAGCGCGTTCGAGGGTCATTTCCGAAACCTTGGTGTGATCTTCAACTGGCTCATCGAAGGTCGAGGCAATCACTTCGCCGCGCACAGAGCGGCGCATGTCGGTCACTTCTTCAGGCCGTTCACCAATCAACAAAACCATCAAATGCGCATCTTGATAATTGGAGGTAATGCCATTGGCAATCGCCTTCATCGACATGGTTTTACCGGCTTTCGGTGGTGAAACCAACAGCCCACGCTGACCACGGCCAATTGGCGCAATTAAATCAACCAAACGGGTTGAGAGAATTTGCGGCTCAGTCTCCAAAATAAAGCGTTCATTGGGAAAAATCGGGGTCAATTTTTCAAAATGGGGGCGCTTACGCGCTTGCTCAGGGTCCATCCCGTTGACTAATTCAACCCGCAGCAAACTATAGTAGCGTTCACTTTCTTTGGGTGGGCGAATCTGGCCGGAGATGCGGTCGCCAGTGCGGAGGCCAAAGCGGCGAATTTGGGTTTGCGAGACATACACATCATCGGGGCCAGGCAACATGCGGTCGCTACGCAGAAACCCGAAACCATCAGAAACGATGTCGAGAATCCCCGTGTTGAAAATATTGCCTGCTTGTTCAGTTTGAGCCTGAATTAATTTGTAAATGAGGTCTTGTTTTTTGAGGCGACTATAGCCAGAGATATCTAACTCCCGAGCCATTTCTTGGAGGTCGCTCAACGTTTTGTTTTCTAAATCAGCAAGGTTGACCACCGTGCTATCCTCCTACGATGAATTCTTACAGCGGGCGTGCATCATCCGACCTCTTCAAAAAATCAATGGCGTTGCGTGGCGAACTAATAGCATAGTTCAACCAATATGCCGCACTACCATGCGTTCACGGACGTGCCCACAATGGGAAGCGATCTTGTGAGGGGATGTAACAATAAGTTGCGTTTTAAATCAGTTGGCTGCTGTTTGGAGATGTGTGAATGTGACGCTGGAAGGGGATTCCCAAATGCGTCGCACGCAGTATACCACGACTGACAAAAGCAAGCAACGCCATTTTTGCTATGACGTTGCTCGATTTTAAGTAATTTCTAACTTAACCAGTACCAGTATATTTAGTGCTCAGCAAATGGCAAATCTGAAATCCGCATCAATTTATCCCAACGGTGACGAGACTCGATGTAGCGCACTGTGCCAGAGGCCGAACGCATCACCAACGAGTGAGTGGTAGCACCCCACCCAAAAAATTGTACGCCCTTGAGAAAATCTCCGGTCGTAATTCCTGTCGCCGCCCAAAAAATATTGTCTCCTTGTACCAAATCGTTAGTCGTGTACACTTTGTCGAGATCCAAGCCATTCTGACGGGCTAGGTCGCGCTCAAGCTCATTGCGAGGCCAGAGCTTACACTGAATCTCGCCGCCAGTACACTTCATGGCACAGGCCGAAATCACCGACTCGGGTGCTCCACCAATGCCCATGAGAATATCTGCGGGGGCCTCAGAGCATGCTCGGCATGAGGCTGGCTGCAACGTCACCATGCAAAATCAGCTTAATCCGCGCTCCTAGTTCACGAATCCGCGCAATAACTTCGTGATGGCGGGGCCGATCAAGCACAATCACGGTTACATCTTCGACCCGTTTTTTGAGTGCTTTGGCAACGCTTCGGATATTGTCTTCGACCGAAGCATTGATATCAATACTGCCCTTGGCGGATTCGCCAACGGCAATTTTATCCATGTAGACGATCCCAGGTGGGTTGAAAAGACTCCCACGTTCCGCCGCCGCGACAACCGCAATTGCCCCTGGCATGCCTTGTGCCAACAAGGTTGTGCCTTCAACCGGGTCGACCGCAATATCGACGTGTGGTTCGTTGCCGTTGCCGATCTGCTCGCCAATGTAGAGCATCGGTGCTTCGTCTTTCTCGCCTTCGCCAATCACTACAATCCCATCCATATCGGTGGCATTGAGCGCAAAACGCATGGCATCGACCGCCGCACCATCGGCTTCGTTCTTATCACCCCGACCCATCCAGCGGGCCGAACGTAACGCAGCCGCTTCCGTTGCCCGTTGGAGATCAAACCCCAAATTACGCTCCAGCTTCATGCCAACCTCCTTGTTGTGCAATATCATCGCTTGCGAGCTTTACGATTATTCTAAATATGCGATTGTACCATATTTCGCAAAGTCGGCAGCAAATGATGATTGCTAACGAATACAATCAAAATTTGTAGGATGTTGAATTAAGCGTGTGAGCCTTTTGGTTCGCCTAACTGCGGCTGATAATACCATAGTTTTCCCCCAGAACGTAGTAGCTGCTTAGTCCTAGGGTTAATCAGCATTGGTGGGAATTATTTGGGCGCAAAACGGCCAACCAAGGGCAGCCAGCTGGTAGCCCGCACATAAATATGGCTGAGTGCGCCATTGCCCCGCCAGCGCACCATCACATGTGCCAAGCCAACCCAACCAGCTAAAACCACACAACTCACAAACAGGCCCAGCCACGAGCCAACTAAATAGCCCACCAGCACTGCCAACGACAATAAAATCAGCATAATTAAAAATTCGCTGGGATCGTCGGCTTTGTAGGTGCGCGGGCGTTGGGGTTCTTCAGGTTTGGGGGCAGGTTTGCCGGGCTTGGTAGGATGTTGCTTAACCTTGGTTGCGAGCGCTTCGCTTTCAACCGCTGTGCTATAGCCAGCAAGCGAATTGCTCGCCTTGGCGGTTTGCTGTTGCTGCTCGCGAAACACTTGTTGCCAATCAAATTGGGTTGTGGCCTGCGAACGGGCCCAAATTTCCAAGGCCAATTTAATCGCCGCCGGATAGCCACCAGCCAATTTGATCACCTGGTTAATCGTGGCTTGGTCAGGATCGAGTTTGGCACTTTGAGTCAATGTATCAATTAAACTGCGCACTTCGCGCTCGGGCATCGGCGGCAGCGTAATTTGGCTGAGTGTGCTTTGCAAATCAGGCGCAATTTGATCAAGCGGTTGGCTGCTGGCCGCCACAATTTGCAAAAAGCCTTGGTTGACCCAACCACGCAACGCACTGCGCACAAGCCCACTCCAGCCCAAGCCCGCCGCTGCCAAATCGTCGAGCAACAACAGCATTGGTGGGGTATTGGCTTCGTGAAACGCTTGGGTCAGGCTTAGCTCATCGTCGCCGTTAGCCCGTAGCGCTCGTAACATTGGCGAATACAGATCACGCACCTCGTTAACTCGCGTCAGGCTCAAGAAAACCACTTGCGGCGGTTGATCAAGCACCATCGCAACGGCTTGGCCAATATGATGCAGCAACGAGGTTTTGCCGCTGCCCGGCGGGCCGATCACTGCACACGAGCGACCAGCCGCCAAGGCCTCGTTAATTTGAACAATCTCACGCTCACGCCCAACAAAGTCGCGCGGATCGTGGATGGGTGTGGTTGAAAAATAGCTTTGTTTCATAAATTAGAGCATAGAACAAAGAACATAGAACATAGTAAAGAGTGGTCTCACCATAAGTCTATCATACTCGAAACTTAGCAAGTTCCAAAGAGCTATGTTCTATGCTCTATGCTCTATGCTCTTTGTTCATATTTAGACGATCATCACTTCTTGATACACGCCAAAGACTTCACGTAGCACATCGCACATTTCGCCCAAGGTGGCATAGGCATTGACCGCCGCCAGAATTGGCTCCATCAGATTATGCTCGCCTTGCGCTGCTTGGCGCAAGTTGTCCATCGCTGCTGACCAAGCTGCTTGGTCGCGTTCGTTGCGTACCTTATTCAAACGCGCCATATGTTTAGCTTCGCCATTGGGGTCCATTTGCAAAATCGGAATCTCAATTGGATCATCAACGGTAAATTTATTAACCCCGACAAAGCCACGCTGACTGCTATCAACCTCTTGCTGGAAGCGATACGATGAATCGGCGATTTGCTGTTGAATCCAGCCTTTTTCCAAAGCAGCTTCCATGCCGCCTTGCTCCTCGATGCGGCGGAAGTAATCGAGACATTCGGCTTCCATGCGGTTGGTCAAGGCTTCGACAAAATACGAGCCAGCCAATGGATCAATAGTGTTGATCACGCCGCTTTCTTCAGCAATAATTTGCTGGGTACGCAGGGCAATCGTTACAGCTTTTTCCGATGGCAAGGCTAGTGCTTCATCCATCGCATCGGTGTGCAACGATTGCGTGCCGCCGATCACCGCTGCTAGTGCTTGAATCGCCACCCGCACGATGTTATTTTCAGGTTGTTGAGCGGTCAGCGAAACCCCAGCCGTTTGCGTGTGAAAGCGCATCCACCACGAACGGGGATTTTTCGCGCCATAGACATCACGCATTTGGCGTGCCCAAACTCGGCGAGCCGCGCGATACTTGGCAATTTCTTCAAAGAAATCGTTGTGCGCATTGAAGAAATAGGAAATTCGCGGCGCAAAATCATCAATATTCAAGCCCCGTTTGAGGCAGGCTTTGACATAAGCCAAGCCATCGCCAAGCGTAAAGGCTAATTCTTGGGCTGCGGTTGAGCCAGCTTCACGAATATGATAGCCACTGACTGAAACCGGATTCCACTTGGGCATGTGTTGGGCAGCAAACTCAATCGTATCGACTACCAAACGCATCGAGGGCGCAATTGGAAAAATATATTCATTCTGGGCTGCATATTCTTTGAGGATATCGTTTTGGAGTGTGCCACCCAACTTGGCGCGTGGAACGCCGCGCTTTTCAGCCGCAGCAATATACATCGCCCAGACAATTGCCGCTGGCGAGTTGATCGTCATCGAAGTGGTCACTTGCTCCAATGGAATGCCATCGAACAAGATTTCCATATCGGCCAATGAGGTGATTGCCACGCCACACTTGCCAAACTCGCCCTCAACCAAGGGATGATCGGTATCGCGACCATAGAGCGTTGGCATATCAAACGCGGTCGAAAGCCCTGTTTGGCCTTGGCTCAACAGATATTTAAAGCGGGCATTGGTTTCTTCAGCCGTGCCAAAACCGGCAAACATGCGCATCGTCCAGAGCTTGCCACGATAGCCAGTTGGGTGAATGCCACGGGTATAGGGAAACTCACCAGGAAAGCTAATATCCTTGGCATAATCGGTGTCGGCAATATCGAGCGGCGTATACAAGCGATTAATTGGCTCGCTTGAAACTGTGCTAAATAACGCCGGACGTTCAGGAGTTTTCTGCAGGGTCGGAGCCAGCGTTTCATCGTTCCAACGCTCTTGCGCCGCCCGCATTTGGGCCAATTGCTCGGGACTAAACATCGTCGTTTCCCCCTTGGGTTATGAAAATCTCAACGTTCATGCGATATACATCCATTGTAGCAAAGAAAATCAGAAGGCAGAAATCAAAAGGCAAAAAGAACGAGGGATCAGGGATGAGGGGTTAGAGGTCAGGGATCAGGCACTGGAAAAAGTAGGATGATAATCAAACAAATCTGTGCCAATCTGTGGCAAAAAACTTAATCTTCGCGTCTTGAATGGATTAATCCTTAACGCAGAGGCGCAGAGCATTGAAGTATGAGGGATGCAAACAAAAGGCAAAAAGAGCAGAAAACAGAGATGTAGTGGTTCATTGGATTAGCAACAGTAGCGTTCCCTCACCCCCAACCCCTCTCCCGTTCGACGAGAGAGGGGCTTCACATGATGGTTTTGGCATGCTCTATGACCCTCGCCCACGCAACGGTCGAGAGGTCTTACAAGGGTCGGTTTTAAGCTGTGAACCGTGCCATGGGAGGTTCATCGAAAGACGATTTCCGGCCATCAATTGTGCTTGAGGGGGTGCAGGGGGATTAAAGCCCCCTGCGTTTCCCGCCTTCAGGCGGGACGGAAGGGTGGTGAACCCGATCCCTGCTAAATTCCACTGTTCACGTCCTAGCAATAAACACTGTTGTTAAAAACCTACCCTTGAGGGCAACTCCTCTCCCACTGGACGCGGGCGAGGGGAGCGTGGTTTGATCGTTTTTCCAAACCTCACGGAACATTGGAGCCATTGGTTAAGGTAATGAACCAGTACATATAGAAACTAGTATTGAAATTTCCACAATTACGCCATCTAAACGCCAAGAGACTATAGCCTATGGCCCAATATTTCGTGGATCATTTTACGGTGCTTGACAATTAGTGTATTATAGACACTAAGTCGATTTGAAATTCAAAGGACTGAATAGATGACAACGCGCTTTCAACATGGCATTCTCTTCACTGACCAATATCAACTAACAATGTCGCAGGTCTATTATCGCTTGGGGCTGCATGAGCGCCCGGCCTTGTTCGACCACTATTTCCGTGCCTATCCCAATTATGGGGCGCACGCGGCGGGCTATGCTGTGGCTGCAGGCATGCAGCCATTGCTCGAATGGGTGGATACGGCGCGCTTTGGCGAGGGCGAAATTGCTGCGCTCTCGGCGATGAAAGGTCGCACAGGCCAACCCTTGTTTAGCAGCGATTTCTTGGGCTGGCTACGCAAATATGGCGATCTGCGCAATCTCACGATTCGGGCTATTCCCGAAGGTCGCGTGGTGCACCACACTGTGCCAATGACGATTGTTGAAGGCCCGCTGGTGCTAGCCCAAATTCTCGAAACGCCATTGCTGAATATGCTCAACTTCAGCACCTTGATTGCCACCAAAGCCGCGCGGGTGCGCGAAAGCGCCGGCGATGGCTTGTTCTTGGAATTTGGTATGCGCCGGGCTCAAGGTTGGGGAGCCAATTTGGCCACGCGCGCAGCATTAATCGGCGGCGCTGATAGCTCATCGAACGTCGGTGCAGCGCTCGATATGGGCGTGCAACCAAGTGGCACTCACGCCCATAGCTTGGTGCAAACCGCGATGGCTTTGGGCATGGGCGAATTAGGCGCGTTTGAAGCCTACGCCGAAGCCTATCCCGACGATACGCTGCTGTTGGTCGATACAATCAATACTTTGGAAAGCGGCGTGCCCAATGCCATCAAGGTCTTTGAAAAGCTGCGCCGCCAAGGCCACAAACCCGTTGGCATTCGGCTCGATTCAGGCGACTTGGCCTATCTCAGCATTCAGTCGGCCAAAATGCTCAATAGCGCTGGCTTTCCCGATGTGTCGATTGTGCTTTCCAACAATCTCGATGAGTTGGTGATTTGGCAAATTTTGACCCAAATTCGGGCTGAAGCACCACGCTACGGCCTTGAAGCCGATGCAGTGATCAAGCGCTTGGTCTTTGGGGTTGGCACGCATTTGGTCACATCCTGGGGCGAGCCAGCCTTGGGTGGTGTGTATAAATTGGTTTCATTGTTTGATCGCGATACCTGGAAACCTGCGATTAAGCTCTCGGAAAACCCGCAAAAAACCCCAACTCCAGGCCGCAAAGCAGCATGGCGAGTTTATGATAGCCGTGGCCGAGCCAGCGCCGATGTTCTGACCTTAGATGATGAACATCCACAGCAAAGCGAAGCCCTGAACTTGTATCACCCAACTGATGCCGGCAAACAACGCACGCTTACACCTGCCGACCATACGATTGAGCCGTTGTACGCAACGGTGCTCGATTCAGGCCGCCGCGTCGTCGATGTGCCCGATTTAGCCGAGTTGCGCGAACGACGCATCCGCGATTTGGCGCGGCTTGATCCTGGGGTATTGCGCTTGGTCAATCCCCACATCTATCACGTTTCACTCAGCCAACGCTTGTGGGAATTGAAACAAAACTTAATTAAAGAGATGCGCAAAGGCTAATTGCCGTCGTGAGTGGCAAGATAGGCCACGTTAATGATCAACGACAATCCAAAGCTGTATTTATAAAATTTTTTAATGAATTTAATATTCAATTGGCCCAACCAATACTGCCAGACGATCCTGCAAGCGACACCATTAACCATGGATTGTTTGCAGGATTCGTGGTCGGTTGGGCCAAATTGATCCGCGCAACAAGGATTTTTATGCTATGATTGACAATCGAAACCCAATGTACAAGGACAATGGTGTTTGTGCAATGTACCTTCCTCAAGCAACTCAACGCCTGATTGAATTGGCGTTAGCTGAAGACCTCGATGGTGGCGACTTAACATCATTAGCCACAATTCCGGCTGATTTAGCAGCCAAAGCCCATGTTTTAGTTAAAGATCAGGGCGTGCTCGCAGGCATGGAAATCGCGGCGGCAGTTTGCCGTTTGGTTGACCCAGCCTTGGAGTGGCAAGCAGTTTTGAACGATGGCGCGACTGTTGAGTATGGCACAATTGTGGCCTATCTCAGCGGGCCAGCCCGTTCGGTGCTGATGGCCGAACGCACTTTGCTTAACTTTTTGCAGCGGCTTTCGGGCATTGCCAGCAAAACGGCGATGTATGTCGCCAAAATCGCCGATACCCAAGCCAAACTGGTTGATACCCGCAAAACTACTCCGGGCTGGCGTGCTTTGGAAAAAGCCGCTGTGCGGGCAGGTGGTGGCGCGAATCATCGGTTTAATTTGGGCGATGGCGTGCTGATCAAAGATAATCATCTGGCGCTTGGTGGGCATGATATTGTTGGCGCAGTTCAGCGGGCACGGGCTGTCGCGCCGCATACCACCAAAATCGAGGTTGAAGTTGAGGATTTGGCCGGCGTACAAGCAGCGCTTGATGGCGGAGCCGATATCATCATGCTCGATAATATGTCAATTGAAGCCATGCGCGAGGCCGTACAGTTAATCGCTGGACGGGCATTGGTCGAGGCTTCAGGCGGCATCACGCTTGAGCGGATTCGGGCGGTTGCTGAAACTGGGGTTAATCTGATCTCCTGTGGAGCGATTACCCACTCGGCGACTGCGCTCGACATCAGCTTAGACATTGCAATCAATTCGTAACGTGCTCATCAGTAGGCTATAAGCAATTTATCAGGTTGGGCATGCTACTATTACGCAGTCAGTCCTGAGCAATTGCTTACGAACGATTTAGTGCTTCGATAAAAGGAGAATGCCATGCGACGACGATGGGTTCGTCTTGGCCTGCTCATGCTTATTGCCATGGGCGTAGTGCTACCTGGAACCAAGGCCGAGGCTACACCGCCGCCGCCTTTAGCCCAGTATTTCCCCGAAACCGGGCAATCAGCGGTCAACTATTTTTGGCAATTTTGGAAGAATACGCCGAACGCCATGCGCGTCTTGGGCTATCCAATTTCTTTGCCATTTATCCAAGAGAGCTTTACCGAGCCTGGTAAATTCTATTTGGTGCAATATTTTGAACGCGCCATCCTCGAAGAACACCCTGAAAATTTCAATCACCCAACCAATGGCAACAAATATTTTGTGCTTGGCCGTTTGTTGGGCAAAGAATTGGCCAAGGGTCGCGAAAACGAGCCAGCCTTCAAACCAGTTGCTAACCCCAACAATGGCACGGTCTGGTTCCCTGAAACCGAACACACCTTGACCAACACCCCTGGCCCATTCTTGACCTTCTGGCGCAATTATGGTGGCTTGTCGGTGTTTGGCTATCCTTTGTCGGAGCCATTCCAAGAGCTGAATCCCGATACGGGCAAAGTGTATTGGGTGCAATATTTCGAGCGTAATCGCTTCGAATATCATCCCGAAGAAAAGCCTGAATTCCAAGTTCTGCTTGGTTTATTAGGCAAGCAATACTACAACGAACACAAGAGCGAACCAAAATTGGCAGTCAAGGAATGGTTCTTCCGCTTCCACACTCGCGCCGAAGCCATTCCAGCCGATTTTGTCTATGGCTATAATGTCCAAGCCTTCTACCAAGAACGTGATC
Organism: uncultured Chloroflexia bacterium; assembly: GCA_963767035.1. Classification (GTDB taxonomy): domain Bacteria; phylum Chloroflexota; class Chloroflexia; order Chloroflexales; family Herpetosiphonaceae; genus Herpetosiphon. The sequence continues at coordinate 2,581,406 of CAVYBW010000001.1, forward strand.
GCTTGTATCAATTGGTCACCAATGCAGCTTTTGGCTGGATTCGCCAACAAGCGCCTTGGGAAGATCTCCAAGCTGCCGACGGTACGATCTACTGGGGCGAGTTGGATAAAGTGGTCAACGACGCACATGCCAAAGGGATTAAGGTTCTTTTGAGTGTCGTGCGTTCGCCTGAGTGGGCTAGCGAAAATGGCACCCACGGCTTGCCATCACGCCGTAACTTCCCCAAATTTGGCGATTTTATGCAGCGTATGGCTCAACGCTACAAAGGCAAGGTTCAAGCCTACGAAATTTGGAACGAGCAAAATTACGCAATCGAAAACGGTGGCGTCGTCGCGACAGCTTCCTACTATGTTGATATGCTGGAATACGCCTACAAAGGCGTGAAAGCTGCCGATCCCGAAGCGATTGTGGTTTCTGGCTCGCCAACCCCAACCGCGACCAATCGCAGCGATATTGCAATTGATGAGCTGATCTACTTCAGCCAAATGTTTGCAATTCCTAAATTCTGGAACAATGTTGATGTGATTGGGGCACACTTCGGTGGCACCTACAATCCACCAGATACCAAGTGGCCCGACAATCCAGGCCCAGGCCCAGGCTGGCGCGACAACTCGGAATTCTACTGGCGCCGGATTGAGGATGTCTATCAAGTGCTGGCCAACAGTGGCAATGGCGACCGCCAAATTTGGGTGACCGAAATTGGCTGGGCAACCGCCAACACCAGCCCAGGCTTTGAATATGGCAACTCGAATACCCTCGAAGAACAAGGAGCTTACCTCGAACGAGCAATGTATATGGCTCGCTACGATTACGCTCCATGGGTTGGCGCAATGTTTGTGTGGAACTTAAACTTCGCGGTAACATCACCCGATTCGCTCCACGAAACTGCTGCATTCGGGGTATTGAACCCTGACTGGAGCCCGCGCCCAGCCTATACTCGCTTGCAACAATTTGCAGCAACTCATAAATAATTAACCGAGGTCGGTTTAAACAACACGAAGATCACGCTCTGAAGCCAGTGTTTGATCTTCGTGTTTGTTGTCTGACGAGGAGTTTGATATGCGAAAATTACGCTGGTTAAGTGCTGCTATGGGCTGCTTGCTGGCAGTTAATCTCTTGGCAGCGTGTGGTGGCGATAGCGTTCCCACCACCCAACCAACAAATCCTGATCTGCCAACGGCTACGCCGGAAACTGCGGCCCCGACCACGGGCAGCAATCCAGCGGTTACCACTGGCAATCCATTAACCTTGCCCTACTTGCAATATGGCGCAGCGGCACAGCTTTACTATACCGACCGTAATCGCGCTCTAACCTTGATGAATAACGCCAGCTTCGACTGGGTGCGCCAACAGATTCAATGGAAAGATATTGAAGGCCCCAAGGGCAATTTTGGCTGGGGCGAGCTTGATGCGATTGTCGCCGATGCCAACGCCAAAAATATCAAAGTGCTGTTGAGCATTGTGCGTTCGCCATCGTGGGCCCGCGCCGATGGCACCAACGGCATGCCCGATAACATTAAAGACTTTGGCGATTTTGTCGAAGCCTTGGTTGTGCGCTACAAAGGCAAAGTGCAGGCCTACGAAATTTGGAACGAACAAAATCTTGATCATGAAAATGGTGGCTCGCGTGAGTCAATCGACGCAACCAAATATGTCGATCTGCTAGTTGAAGCCTACAATCGGATTAAACCAATTGATCCTGAAGCATTTGTGATTTCAGGCGCATTGACTTCAACCGGCGATTCGCCAGCAGCGATCGACGACATGACCTACTTTGAGCAAATGTTCAGCTACAAAGATGGCATTTTCAAGGATCATATCGATGGCGTGGGTTTCCATCCATCACCATCGTACAACCCGCCGGCAACGCTTTGGCCCGATATGCCAGGCCCAGGCCCAGGTTGGCTCGAAAGCCCAACCCACTACTTCCGCCATATCGAAAACCTCAAAATTCTGATGGATAAATATGGCATGAGCGATTACCAAGTCTGGGTCACCGAATTTGGCTGGGCCACCCAAAATACCAGCCCAGGCTACGAATATGGCAACGAAGTGAGCCTTGAACAACAAGGCCAATATGTACTCGATGCCCTACAAATGACCCGCCGCGATTATCCATGGGTCGCCACGATGTTTGTGTGGAACCTCAATTTCGCGGTAACCTCGCCTGACCCGCTTGATCAAACAGCATCGTTCGGGATTCTCAACCCCGATTGGAGTCCACGGCCAGTCTTTGAGAAAATTCAAGGCTTTGTCAACGCCGTCAAGACCGAAGAAGGCCGCTAAATAATTGATTCGGCATAGAGCAACAGCTTTATGCCGAATCGCAATCCTCAGCCAAAAGCACCCCAGACTCTGGTATACTAACACGCGGTTTCATACGAAATGGAGGTCAGCGTGATTGCGGTTTACCACCTAAATGCTGGCTCAACTGGCATCGAAGTTCGGATTTTAGCCGAGGCTATCCACAGTGCTCGCAACCTGACATGGGCAGCTACTCCGGCTCATGCTGATATTTTTGTGCTAACCGGGCCAATCCCGCTTTTGTTGCGCCCAGCCCTGATGAATGTTTGGCGCGATTTTATTGCTGATCGAGCACCGTTAATCGCTTTGGGCCGTGCCAGCATCGATGGCCATCCGTTTGGGCGCGGCGGCCTCGCTGAGCTACCAGAAATTCAAGTTGCCGCCAAAATCGATGGCGATCCGCCAACAGTGACGGCAATTCAGGCCGGCATTGTTCAAGCGCTCAATGCCCGTACCGCCAAACACTAAAGGTCGCTTATGAATACATTAATTCAACAATTGATTGCTGCGTTGCTTTACCCAGGCTTGCTTACGACAATGCTCTTAACCCTGGCAGTGATTGGAATTACCCAGTTGCGTGCGCCCGGAGGTGGCTTGAGCCGTGGCTTCTTAGCTGCGTTGCAAGGCAAAACCTCGCTCAGTTTGGCGCTAGCTGCGCTCTTGGCCTTAATTGCACCGGCATTTTTGCCATGGGCTGGTTCGCCGCTGGCAACCTCACGCCTCGGCCAATTATGGCTAGCTTGGGCCTTGCTGGAAACGTCGTTTATGCTGGCGCTGATGCCGGGCCTGCAAAGTTTGGCGGCTGCCAGCGTGCGCGCCGCCATGCGCGAGGCCCAACTGAGTAGCGCTGGCCGAATTGTGCTCTGGTTGGCCTTAGGCGTGGCACTCTGGACAGGCGATAATTGGCAGTGGAATATTGTGCCAGCCCGGGTTTTGGCCTTGATTGCCGCCGCAATGGCGCTACCAGTCGCGCTCGGTTGGGGGCCTTTTGCCCACGATTGGAGCTTAACGCTTGGTGGCCCCGAAGCCGAACTCAATCGTGCTAGCGCTGAGCTAGCCCAATGGGGTCGAGCAATTCGCGCAACCGTACTGTTAAGCTTAATTCCACTTTTGGGCTTTCCGATCACTGCTGGTTTGCATTGGTCGCTCCATGTGGCCTTGACCGTCGCTACGACCTTGGCATTAGCCGGCGTGGGCCGCTATATCAATGGTTCAACGGTGCGCCAACCCTTGACCGAAAGCTTGCGTTGGTGTTATACCCGTGCCTTGCCATTAGCGTTGCTCAGCGGAATTGTCTTGGTTGTCATGCAGCGCTGGCTGTCGGAGAGAAGGTATGACAGCACTCTTACTCGAAAAAATTGTCAAACATTTTGATACAACAACGATCTTGCGCCAACTGAATTTGGTTGTCCAAGAAGGCCAAGTCTATGGCTTGCTTGGAGCAAATGGCGCTGGCAAATCGACCTTAATTCACTTGATTATGGGATTTTTACACCCCGACAGTGGCCGGATTGAGGTCTTTGGCAAAACGCCTAGCGCAATGCACGGCCAAATTGGCTACTTGCCCGAACGGCTGCGCTACCACACCCACTGTAGCGCCCGTGAGTATCTGACCTATATGGGCAATTTTGGTGGCCAGCGAGGGGCTAATCTCGCCAGTCGGGTCAACGATTTACTGGAATTGGTTGGCCTGACCGAGGCCGCTGATCGGCGGATGCGCACCTATTCCAAGGGTATGACTCAACGGGTTGGCATCGCCCAAGCGTTGCTAGCTGACCCTCAACTATTACTGATCGACGAGCCATCATCTGGCCTCGACCCTCAAGGCCAAATCGAAATGCGTGATCTATTGCTCGATTTGCGCAGCCAAGGCCATACGATTTTAATTTGCTCGCATCAGCTTGATGAAATTGAGGCGGTCTGCAATCGGGTCGGCATTTTGGTGCATGGTGCCATTGCCGCCGAAACCGATTTAGCCCAGCTGACTGGCAGCAATGGCGTGGTGATTACGCTCAAAGAAACGCCGACCGATGCGCTTGATTTTGCCTTGCGCTCGATTGAGCCAAGCATTGTGCGTGATGATCGCTTTATCACGGTGCCCGAAAATACCCCCGCCTTGCAAGGGCGTTTATTGCAATTGCTACTTGACGAGGGCTACACTGTGGCCACGCTCCAACCAAGCCTTGGCAATCTGCGCGATCTCTATTTACACGTTGTATCGGGCAAAGAACCACCAGCAGAAATGCAGCCCCAAGCGCCGCTGGCAATTCTTGATAGTTTGTTAGCTGGCGAGGAGCAGCAATAATGGCAAAACTTCGACAAATTTGGGCTTGGACGCGCTTTATCTGGAGCGAATATCAACGCACAGGCCGCTTTTTGATTGAGCTAGGTGGATTAATTATTTTTGCCTATGTGTTCTTGCGCAAGCCAAATGTTGATGCGCACCTGACTGCGACCCAATTCTTCGGCATGACCGCCATTTTCGTCTTATGTCAAACTATTTTCACCACCACGATGATGGCTGGCATGGGCAATCGACCACAGGGCTATGTGGTTTTAGCCCGCTCGCTGGGGCGCAAAGGCTATTTGGTCGGCTTATTTCTGGTAGCTTTTTTAATTAGCCTCATCAATCTCCTACTCTGCACCCTGATCGTCATGATCATCAATAAACCGATTTTGTGGGATGCAGTGATTTGGGGTGCGGGCGCGTTGCCACTGATTTTAGATATTGCCTTGGTGACGGCCTTGGTGCTGTTGCTCTCAAGTTTGGTCTTGTCGCAAGGCTGGCGCTTGAGCATTTTGGGCGTAATTGCGCTTGCTTCGTTGAGCACCAGCGATATTTTCACCAATACCTTTGATCCCAATGGCAGCTTGGGCAAAATTTTGGCAGCCATTCGCACAATCGTTGGGATTCCGTTAACGCCGCTGTTCGCCGGCTTTGAGCTTGCTGTCACCCGCCAAGCCTACGAGAACAATCTCAATCAAGCTTTGGCAATTTTGGGTGGTCAAGCAGCGCTATTCATTGCGGTCAGTGCTTTTGGCTTTTTTGCCTTTGAACGCCGCGATATCATACTAGGAGCGTAAGCGTGCAAGCTGATGTGTTGGTGATTGGCGCTGGCCTCGCTGGTTTGTGGAGCGCGATTCTGCATGCCCAAGCTGGGCGCAGCGTCATGTTGTTGGCCAAAGGCCATGGCACATTACCATGGAGCAGCGGCTGCCTTGATCTGTGGCCGCAACCAGCCCATCAATTCAGCCCTGAGCATCCCTACGCCACAATTCAAGCAGCGCTTGCGCCAGCCAGCCAAGCGTGGCTCCGCTTCAGCCAGCAGCAAGGCTATCGCTTTGTGGCCAATCAGCAACAGCACTATTGGCTACCAACCGCAATTGGCACCTGGCGACCAACCAACGCCGTACCATTAACGATGATTAATGCCGAACGCTCGATCATCAGCAATTATCGGGTATTGGTGCTTGGTTTCCACGAATTACGCGATTTCTTTCCACCACTATTGGCTGCACGGCTAGCTGAGCAAGGGATCGAAGCCCGTGGCGCGTACTTAACGATGCCAACCAGCCAGCGCTCACGCGATTTCAACAGCGTTAATCTGGCTCGTTTATGCGAACAGCCCAGCTTTCGCCAAGCCCTGATCAAGCAGATTGATCAAATGCGTGGCGATGCCCAACTGCTGCTATTTCCGGCCATTCTTGGCCTCAGCCAAACCACCAACATTCTCAACGAATTGCAAACAGCCTTCGGTTGTTTGGTTGCCGAAGTGCCAACCTTGCCAACCAACGTGGCCGGCTTACGCTTACAACGCATGCTAATCAGCCAATTTGAGCAGCTGAATGGGCGAATTCAACTGAATGCCGAGGTTATTCGCGGCGAGTTTCAAGCTCAGCGCTTAGTCGCGGTGTATAGTGCTGCCGCAGCTCGCGAACAACGCCACAGCGCCAAGCACTATATTTTGGCAACTGGCGGCATTGGCGGCGGCGGATTACGCGCTGATTATCCCAACCTACTGCATGAAACCGCGCTCAATTTGCCAGTCCAGCAACCATGTCAGCGCGATCAATGGTTCGAGGCCAATGTTCATGCCCAGCATCAGCTATTTAAAGCAGGCATTGTGGTCAATCAACAGCTTCAGCCAATCGATGACCAACAACAGCCAATTGCTAAAAATGTGCAGGTTGTTGGCGCTGCCTTGGCTGGATGCGACCCAATTCGTGAGCGCTGGGTTGAGGGTTTAGCGCTTGCAAGTGCCACCCATGCGTTTCAGAACATAGAACATAGGGATTTTGGGTTATAGGCTATAGGCTTTGGGCTAAGCAGCGTTCGTGAATTTTTAACACAGAGGCGCAGAGAATATAAGGCTATTGGCTTTGGGCTATTGGAAAATCAATTCGTGTAATCTGTGACAATCTGTGGCTAAAAATTACAGCCTGCGAACCTTTCGTGGTTAAATCATTAGTGTTTTGGACTTTCCAATGCAATTACGGCCTAAAATTCGCTTACCAACGCTGCTGATCGGGGTAAATTTGGCAGTTTTGATTATTGCCATCGTAGGAATTGCTACGGTGGCAATTAGTTTGTTATTGGAGTTGGGCGACGATCAAGGTTTGGCTCGGGTGCGCCAAGGCGTTGCAATTGCCCAAAATGATGTCAAGCGTTCTGGCAACGAGGTCCTAACTACAGCCCAACTGCTGGCTGAGCGACCAACCTTGGCCCGCTTGCTACAAACCAATGATCAAGCTGCGCTCACAACCTTTTTGAGCCAATTTCAGGCCACCAGCGATCTCGCCGGCTGTGCAATTTATCAAGATGGGCAGCGCTTAATTGCGGTTGGTGCCGATATACCCGCCATGCCACCTTTGGATAATCGGGCGTTATTGCTCGATGGATCATTGCTGCGTTTAGCCGCCCGTGTACCACTTGCCACTGATCCCAATATCATCGTGGCAGTCTGGATCGAGCTTGATCAGCAGTATCAAGCTGAGTTGTCGACTATTTTGAGCCTACCAGTGGCAATTGTGCCGCAACAACGCTTGAATACCTCCAACGATCCACTGACTGAAACCCAAACTGCCGCCCTAATCAGCAACACCACGACCGATAGCTATTTGCGCGAACAACACCACTACATCGCCAGTGCGCCACTTTTGGCTAGCACCGGCCAGCCAATTGGTGTCGTCAGCGTGACCCTGCCTGATACCCAAATCCGTAATTCGGCTCGGCGGCTCAGCGAAGTGTTGCTCACGATTGCGTTGGTTGGCGGGGTTTTGGCCTTTGGCTTAAATTTATTGGTTGGCCGCTATGTTGGCGGGCCCTTGAGGCGCTTGACGATGGCCGCTGCCCAAATTGGCCGTGGCGATTTAACCACCCCGGTTGCCCCAGCCAAAGGGGTTGAAGTGGGAACGCTCGCTGGTACCTTGGAAGATATGCGCCAGCGCTTACGTGGCTTGACCGCCGATCTGCACCGCCAACAAGCCGAGGCCAACGCGATTTTGGCAGGCATCGTCGAGGGCGTATTCACGGTCGATCGCGATCGCCGGATTCGCTATTTGAATCAACAAGCCGCTACCATGCTCGGCATCGAACCAGAACAAGCGATTGGGCGTTTCTGTGGCGATGTGCTCCAACCACAACTGGTTGATGGCGTGCGCCCGTGTGAGCAAGCTTGCCCAATTATTCATGCACGGTTTCGCGGCCAGGCTCAAGCCACCGAACATTTGCAGTTGCTCGATGGCCGTCGGCGCACCGTAATTATTACCAGTTCCGGCGATGTTGAGCATAATCATGTGCAAGTAATGCGTGATGAAACCGATGTCGAAACCTCACGCCGCCTACGTGACACCATTTTGGCGACCATCTCGCATGAATTTCGCACGCCTTTATCAGCCCAATTGGCCTCGTTGGAACTATTGCTTGATCAATTGCCACAACTATCGACCGCCCAAATTCGCCAACTAATCGTATCATTACAGCGTGGAGCCTTACGATTAACCTATTTGATCGATAATTTGTTGGAAAGTGCGCGGATCGAAGCTGGTCAATTGACGATTCGGCGCAGCGAAATTGCCTTGGATTCAGTGGTTGAGGTAGCTGTCGAATTGATGTTGCCCTTGATTCAACAGCGCCGCCAGCAAGTCGAGGTCGATTTGCCCTATCCGCTGCCAAATGTGGCTGGCGATGCCACCCGATTAACTCAAGTCTTTGTTAATTTGCTTGCTAATGCTAGCAAATTCTCGCCACCTGATACGATTATTGGGATTGGTGGTGATGTAACTGCCGAACATTTGCAGGTATGGGTTGAAGATGAAGGCCCAGGCATGCCGCCATCGCCCAGCGAATCGCCGTTTCGTTTGTTTGTGCGCGGGCGCAATGAGCCAGAGCAAAGCGGCGCTGGCTTGGGCTTATGGATCGTTCAATCAATTATTGAGCGTCACAATGGCCGCATTCATGTGCCAGCCCGCAGCCATGGTACGCGGATCGTAATTGAATTACCCCGAGGAACTGATGAAGATTTTAGTCGTTGATGATGATGCAGAATTACGTGGCTTGATTGCCTTTGCCTTGAGCCAAGCAGGCTATGCCGTGGTGCAAGCCGCCGATGGAACCCAAGCCTTAACTCAATTCGCTGCCGAACAACCTGAATTGGTGATTCTCGATGTCAATATGCCAGGCTTAGATGGCTTCGAGGTTTGTCGGCGCATTCGCTCACAATCGGCAGTTCCAGTAATGCTGTTGACCGTGCGCAACAGCGAGGATGATTTGATTCGGGGCTTAGATGGCGGCGCTGATGATTATCTCAACAAGCCGTTTAGCCCACGCACGCTCACAGCGCGAGTTCGCGCCCTGCTCCGTCGTGGCGGCGGCGAACGCCCGACACCGTTGCAACAAGGCGATTTAGTGCTGGATACCGAGCGCCAAAGCGTCAGTCGCGAAGGCTTGGGCTTTGTCTCATTGACCAATCGCGAATTTCGTTTATTGCAATATTTATTGGCCAATGCAGGCCGCGTCGTCAGCAACGAGCAGGTAACCATCCACGTTTGGGGCCATCATGGCATTGGCGATCGCACTTTGTTGAAACAACTGGTGCATCGTTTGCGCCAAAAGATCGAGCCAAACCCCACCGAACCTCAATATTTGGTCACAATCCCCAGTGTTGGCTATATTTTGCAGCCCAACGGCGCAACCTAAGCTGCATCAAAATCGCCAAGTCAGCGTACAGTTTTACGGATATGTGGGAGAAACCATGAAACTCAAACATAAACTGCTCTATCTGATTATCGTGTTGGGTGGCGTGGGGATAAGCATTCAAGGATTAAGAACACTGCTCAATAGCGTTTCATTTGAAACAACATTGACTGGATTAACCCTGATTGTTTGGGGTTTAGCGATGACGAGCCATGCCCTATGGTATTGGCATTTTTCACGTCAATATATAGCCACCGATACAAAACCACGGCCAACTCTTGAAATATTTAATGCGTGGTTCAAGCCAATCCAACGCCGAGTATTGAATGGGTTACGCTATAGTTTTACTGGTTTAGCCCTCGCTTGGCTGCTGACCAAGTGGTTTTTCTAAATTTGAACCATGGAGGGGAGAGAACGATGAAACTTAGACATACGCTTATGTATTTAGGCTTGATGCTCGGTGGTATAAGCATCAGCTTTGAGGGCTTGGATAAAATTCTCAACAGTACATCGCTTGTAACAATCTTGCATGAACTAGCTAGGATTATGTTCGGGTTAGTCTTTGCTGGCCATGCCGGAAGTTACTGGCTTTTTCTGCGCCACCACGCTGCCACAGAACCCAAGCAATTGCCAGTCTTTGAAATGTTCAAGAATGGCCCGTGGTTAAGCGCCAACCAACAACGGATCTTGAATGGGCTAGTCTATATTTGTGGGGCATTCGTAGCACTTTCGGCACTTAGTTGGCTCCTCAGCAAGCCGTTTTTTTGAACGCATAATCGGTGAGAACCATGAAATATTTGAAGCACATGGTATTTGGCCTGATTGGATTGTTCGGCACAAGCGTAGCCTTGATCGATAGTCCATTTTGGCAAAACGGTGGGCTAAGCACTGGCCTGCGGATGTTGATCGATAGCATATCAGGCGTGATGATGATGTTGGCGAGCTATTTCCATGCCCGCTATCACCCGCGCTATCGCCAAGACCGCCAGCCAATCAAGCAAACTGCTGGATTTTGGCCCGATTGGTTGCCGGATCAGGCATACCGAGGGTTGATAGGCTTGGCATTTTTACAAGGATTATTGGTTATTACGCTATCAATCATCGACTAGCGCGATCCATCGCTGCACCGCGCCATAGGTTTTACAAGGTTTCCAGCACATTCATCACTTCGTTTTGGTCGGGCTGTTGGCCAGGGTTGGTGACTGAAATATGGCGCACGATTCCAGCTTTATCAATCACAAACACCGCGCGATTGGTAAAGCCTTCAGGCCGTAGCACACCGTAAGCCTCGGAAACATGACGCTGATAATCGCTCAGCAGTTGGTATTCGAGGCCTAATTGGTCAGAAAAGGCTTTATGCGACCATTTGCTATCGGTGCTAATGCCAAAAATTTCAGTATCGCGTTGATCAAACTCAGGCTTGCGAGCTTGATAACTGGGCAATTGCAACGAACAAACTGGGCTGAAATCTAATGGATAAAACAGCAGTACAACGTTTTTCTGGCCTTGGAAGTCGGCTAAATGAACGTCGCCTTCAGTGCCATTCAATGTCCAATCGGGGGCTTGGTCGCCCACTTTGAGGGTGGTACTATCCACGCGGATTGCTCCTTAAATTACACGCTCATGCTATTGCATTATACTCCGCATCGGAGTAGTTTGAGAGGAATGATGCCAACTCAATCGTTAACTGCACCAATTGAACAGATTGCCAAATCCAGCGTCACTACGGTACAAGCCCAGCAAATTCAGATTAACGCCACCCGCCTACGAATTAATCAAACGATCATTCCATTGGCAAACATCGCCAAAGTTGCCCAGGTGAAAATTTACAAAGCCTTTCCAACCCAGCAGCTATTGATTTTAGGCACAGGCTTAACGATTCTGTTGGGACTACGCCCAACCATCTTAATTGACCAAGCAAAAAATGTGTTATCGGCAGGCTTGATCCTGTGGATGATTTATCTGTTTTTTGATCATCAAGGTTGGCGCGATCAACATGGCTTGTTAGTTGTGTCAAGTGCTGGTTCAAATGGGGCAATCGTGGTGGTTCATGAAAATCCTGATTTTATAGGCCAAACGCTAGGGGCAATTGAGCAGGTGATTGACAAGTCTGCCTCAGCTTATAGCATCGATTGGAGCAAACAAACGATTGAGGCGCGGTAATGAGTTGGTTCCCTCACCCCCAACCCCTCTCCCACGCAGCGGGCGAGGGGAGTTAATACCGTGGTTTTCGCATGATTATGGTTAATCTACGGTGGCTCCCCTCGCCCGCGTTCAGTGGGAGAGGGGGTTGGGGGGTGAGGGAACGCTCAACCGTTGCCCATCCACCAGTCCATTGTTAAACATCTACCCTTATGGGGTTGGGGGGTGAGGGAGACACAACCTTATTGAATTGCAATCCAAATTTCGACCTGATCAGGCTGGGCACCATCGTAATATTCAAAATCGGCAGTGTAGCTGCGTTGCTCCGACTGAGGCTGGCTAAAATATTCCCAAACCTGCACCCACAGCCCAAACACATCGCTTGGTTGGGCAATCGTTGCCTGCCAACGGAGATAGCGTTGGGCAGGAATTGCGACTTGAATTAAGCCATCGGCAACAGGTTGTTTGCCGCTAACAGCGTGGCCAACAATCAGATCGTATTCGCCCTGATGATCGCTGGCATAGTTGGTATAGACCGCATAACGGCTGGTAAGATCGCCATCAATGAGCTGTTGGCTGATATTTTCGCTAAAAAAGCGTTGATACAACGGCCCAATTAAGCCGGTATTCGGGTCGCCCTCGGCCTGATTGGTCGTGCGGGTCGCCAAGCCTGCAATTGTTACCCCAGCGCGTTCATAGATCTGCATAGATAATCCTCATACAACACAACCAGCTAAGTATACAAAACATATGTGCTATATTCAAGCTACAAAAAAACCACGGCTAAACGCTAAGCTAGCCGTGGTTGGATGCACTGAGAGCTATTTCTCAGTTACAGCCTTCTTCAAGTTGCTACCAGCCGAAAATGCTGGAGCGCGGGTAGCAGGAATTTCCAATGGCTCGCGGGTTTTGGGGTTGAAGCCGGTGCGAGCTTGGCGTTCGCGGACTTCAAACGTGCCAAAGCCAGTCAATACCACCCGATCGCCGGCGGCCAACGCTTCGGTAATGCTTTCGAGCAATGCGTTAACTGCTTTGCCAGCTTGGGCTTGGTTCAAACCTGATTTTTCGGCAATGGTCTTGATCAAATCCGATTGATGCATTTGGAGTTACTCCTTACACTACCTGTCTTCACCATAATTGAAAGACAGCCGCATGGCTTTAGTATCCTCGTAATACCTCAAGCATTCGCGATATCACCTACCTTATATCACCCGTGCCAAGAATGCAAGTAGTTTTTGGCTCAGGGAGTAGGTTTTTGACCTACGAAAGAGCAAATGCAGTGCCATCAGCACTGCATTTGGGCCATTCATTAAGCTTCTTTAGAAATTCGTGTTCCAAATTGGCCAAGTTTGGGTTCCGGCGCTCCAATTCCAAATCGTCCATTCGTTGCGGCTCTTCCAACTGCCATTCCATTTACGCAATTGATACCAGAGGAAAATCCGCACTGCCAATGGTTGAACTGTGATGTTCAAGCCCAAGTTACCGTGGAAACCATTGGTAATGTGGTAGGTCGCGCTGGCCTTGGCTTCGAGCGAGGTCTTGAGGAAGTCGGCGTTGACCCCAACTCCACCACGGGCAATAAAGATGGTTACAGCGGCGGTTGCGCTGGCCGAAGCCCAAACCGTTGGCGTAATCGAGACATTGGCGCTGGCTGAGATTGGCACATCACAAGCGGTTGCGACAATCTTCCAAGGAATTGAGATGCTGCCACTGGCTGATAAGCCCAACTGAATTGGAATCGGGCCAACCATAAAGGTCTTGGTCAATGAGAAGAAGGTAATGGTTGTTTGATACAAGTTGCCAGTACGTTGAACACCACAAGCAATGCGCTCTTTGATTGGGGTAAAGACATTGTTGCCCAACACTTTGACATAGGCTTCGAAGTAGCGATATTTGGTGCCATTTTCGGTTTGAACATAGGAGGTTGCTTTGGCTTCGGCCAAACTGTAGCTCCACGACCAAGCATGGGCTTTGGCTTCACCGTGAGCCAAGGCGGTAATATCAGGGCCATCGCTCAGGTACAAGCGGGCTTTCAATTCGCCCTTGAGGTCGCCACCGCCAACAAATCGTTGCCAGTTCCAATCGAAGGCGCTCAGGCTTGGGGCATCGCCGTTGGCATAGAGCAATTCGCGGGCAGTGTGGCGTGCTACGGCGCTGGTTTCGCTGGTATAGGCGGCGACTAATAAGACTTCGGTTTCAGCCGCAGGGAACTTACGCAAGGCATCGATGGCCGAGGTACGCACAATTTCGTTGCTATCGCCAAGGTAGGCGCTGATAACGCTCAATTTGGTAGCTGGGCCAGCATTACCCAAAGCCCGCAGTGCTAGGTCGCGCTCGATATCGGTTTTGGCTTCGCTAAGTTTGGCTTCGAGCAGGCGGCTGAGCTCTTGGGCCAATTGAGGTTGTTTGGCATACAGATTGTTGGCAATCGCCCCAAGCACCAACAAGGCTTGTTTGGCATCGCTGCCATTGGCTTGCACCAAGTTGCGCACGGCGCTGATGGTTTCGGCGCTTGGCTCGGCTACAACCGTCAAGGCGGTTAAGGCTTGGGTGCGGGTGGTTTGATTCAGGCTTTGGTTATTGACAAAGTGTTTGATAATCAACGCTTGAGCTTGGCTATCAACTACGCCTGTCAAAGCGCCGATGATTCCTTCGTGCAAGGTTGGGTTGGTACGGCCTTTGCTCAACTGTTGATCAAGTTGCTTCAACGCGCCATCAACCGTGTTCAAGGTTGCCCGCAGGCGAGTCACTGCATTTGGGTCACCAGGTGCGGCGGCCAGTTCCTTCAAGGCGATGCTCAAATCAGCGGCAGCTAAGCCACGGTCAGCATCGGCTTTGTTGCTGCTCACGCTGGCAACAATCGCAACTGATTTGTATTCTTTGCCTTCAATTGAGCGAATCAAGTTGCTAATGGCTTTGGTGCTAGCTTTGCCTTCAAATGCTTGTGGCACTAATTCGCCAGGAATGGTACCTTCAAAGCTAATTGCGTCGTTCGAATCGGCACCTGATTCAATCCCATAGCCAGTGCCTTCATAGTTGTTCAAGCTATTTTCGGTATTAAAGCCGCTGCGAATACGTTGGATAGTGGTGTTTTTCAGCAGCACTCCAGCGCGAAGATCATAGATTGCAACGCTGGTGCTTTCGATTTTGGTTGCTTCGGCATTGGCAATCGAGCGATCAGCAAAGCTCTTGTAGGATTTCTCGGTGCGTTTTTTGGTAATTTCAACCGTTTGGGCATCGAGCATGCGGCTGGTGTAATCGGCAGTGTAGACCCCTGAAACATCACTTTCATCAACAGTATAGGGAGCTACGCACTGAATTTGGGTAGGATCAGGGCACTCGCCAATTGGATTTGGATCGTAAGCGAGGTACACTTGCAATTGCGAGAGTGCTGCGCGTTTGATATTTTGCACATCTTCGGTATCAGCGCCATCGAAATACAGCCCATAAACCGCACCGCTCCGATCTTGTTGAAAGTAGAACGGTCGGGCCAATTCAGCGTCAGTGGCAGGGCCAATCACTTCAGGATCGGTTATCTGTTGCCAGCCAGCTTCGGTTTTGTTGGAGATAACTGGTCTGACAATTTGGGCTTGGAGATAGGCGCTGTAGCCATCGTAAGCATAGCGCTCAACCTGCAAATAGCCTTGCAAATTGAAACTATTGCTATCGTTGCGAATGCCACTACTTTCTTCTTGGGTAGTTGAAACGGTATCGACCACCGTCGACCAGTAGTATTGGTAAATATCATCCGATGGATAGTAATAGTTGAGGCCAGGCACGGTAGCAGGCAATTCACGCGTAGGATTCGCTTGCTTGCTTTTGATTTGCGCAGCAGCACTGCTTGGGATCAATACCAATTGGACGGTCAGGGCGGTCAGGAGCACCAGCGACAACAGTCGAACCAGCCGTGGATTAGCCATGGTTTCCTCCAAAGGTGTATCAATTGATGAGTAGTGGTGGTTTTTCGAAGTAGGAGTTTGTTGCTGGCTCTATTTCACCATATTCGGCTAAGCGCAAATAGTGCTTAAGTGATACTTAAAATGATATATAACCGATACAGCTAGCTATATCGGGATTCAGAGCGGGTTGGCTTGGGAAGTCCCCTCACCCCAACCCAGCTCCCATGGCGCGGGCGAAGGGTTTCACTTGCTAGTTTTCGCATGAAGCATGGTCAATCCACGGCGGCTCCCCCTCGCCCGCGTGCAGTGGGCACGGGAGCTAGGAGTGGGCGAACGCAAAACTCATTAGCCTAAGCCATACTTTGGCTTTCCATTAGAATTAAAATCGCCGTATAATACGATGTATTGTGCGTCGTAGTGGAGGAAATCAATACCAATGACGACGTTTTTATTAATTCGCCATGCTACCAACGATATGGTTGGTAAAGCCTTGGCTGGCTGGACACCCAACGTCCACCTGAATGCCGAAGGCCAGGCCCAAGCCCAACGCTTGGCCGAACATTTGGCCAAAGCACCGATCAAAGCGATCTATAGCAGCCCGCTTGAGCGTGCCGTCGAAACCGCCCAACCAATTGCCCAACAGCTTGGCCTCGAAATTCAAATCTTGGCAGGCGTTGGTGAGATTCAGTTTGGTGAGTGGACAGGCCGCACGATTAAGGAATTAGCCGACACCCCAATTTGGGCTAATATCCAGCGTTTTCCATCGGGCACGCGCATCCCAGGCGGCGAAACCCTGCGCGAGATGCAAAATCGGGTGGTCGATGCGCTTGAAGCGCTGCGCCAACAACATCCAAATGATTTGGTTGCAGTTTTTGCCCACGCCGATGTGGTCAAAGCGATGATTGCGCATTATTTGGGCGTTCATTTAGATTTGTTCCAACGGATTATCATTAGCCCCGCCTCAGTCACGATTGTGACGGTCAACGATAGCGGGCCGCATGTGCTCTGTGTCAATCACACAGGAGAAATGCCGAGCTTTCCCGAAGCCCAGCCTGCTTCAAGCGATTCAAACGACGTTACGCCGGAAACTGAACGGCCTGTGGGCTAAACTAAGCACTCGCTTGCACTGAATTGAAAGGTTCGGCATGTCAGATTTCGTCTATGATTTACGCCGCGTTAGCCATATTACGGCAGCGGCAGTTGGCCAACCAGGTCAACGGACGTTCTATCTCCAAGCCCAAAAAGGGAGCGATCTGGTTTCACTGATTACCGAAAAAGAGTTAATTCGGGCTTTATGCTTACGAATTGATGATATTCTCGAAGAATTGGATAAGCGTGGCGTGGCCCGACCTGATGCATCCGAGGAGCCAACACCCGCCGAATTACTGCTACGCCCACCGTTGAATCCGTTCTTTCGGATCGCCCAAATGGCACTTGCCTACGATCCAACTAGCGATCTCTTGGTCGTAGAAGCCGATGAATTGCTCTTGGCTGATGATGACGACGATGAGGAAATTGACCCAATCTTGCAGCAAAATACTGAGGATGAAGCCAGCAAGAACGACCCACGGCGGATACGAATCTCGGCAACTCGAGCGCAAATGCAAGCCCTTAGTCGCAATGCCATGGATATTATCACCACCGGCGGGCGGCCAATTTGCCCTCAATGTTTGCAACCCATGGAAGATGAAGGTCATATGTGCGTCAAGAAAAACGGCCACAGCAATAAAAAAGCTTCCGAAATGTAAAAGTAGGGGTCGGGGGCTAGGGATCAGGATAATACGACTGAATATACCCATTAATTAGGATTTCGGAATAGGGTATGGGATTGAGCAACTTCCTGATCCCCAACCCCTGACCCCCGACCCCATTTGCCCAATACTGAGGTAGCCCATGAGCGATCACGAATCAGAGCAACCCCTAGCGCTCGAACTGGCAACGATTTTGCAAGTGCTGCGCGATGGCCGGATCGAATTGCAGGGATTATTGCCATGGAGCAGCAACTATACCTTTTTGGTTGAAGTTCATGCCGATGATTCCAGTGAGCTTGTGCTAGGAGCGGTCTATAAACCACAGCGGGGCGAAAACCCGCTCTGGGATTTCCCCGAGGGCACGTTGTATAAACGCGAGGCCGCAGCCTTTATGCTTAGCCATGCCTTAGGTTGGCATTTGGTACCGCCAACCGTCACGCGCGAAGGCCCCCACGGCGTTGGCTCGGTACAATTGCTCATTCACGCCGATTACGAACAACATTTCTTCACCTTAAAAGAAGGCCATGAGCGCGATTTTCAGCGCATGGCATTGTTCGATATTGTGATCAACAATGCAGATCGCAAGGGTGGTCATGTCTTAGTTGATGATGATCAGCGGATCTGGGCGATCGACCATGGCATCTGTTTTCACGATGAATATAAGTTGCGCACGGTAATTTGGGATTGGGTTGGCCAGGATATTCCTGCCGAGGATTTAGCCGATCTTAAGCAATTAGCTCACGATTTAGAGCCAGAAAGTAGCCTGACCCAAGCGCTTAATGCCATGCTCTACCCACGTGAAATCAAGGCCATCCGCCAACGCCTCAATCGATTGATTAGCAATGCCAAATTCCCCGCCTCGTATGGGCAGCGCTCAATTCCTTGGCCGCCCGTTTAGACAAGGATGTCCGTGTATGGATTTGCTTGATGCGATTCGTTCGCGCCGCACCACCAATGGTTCATTTGAAGATCGCCCGCTTGACCCAGCCCATGTGCGTACCATTTTGGAGATGGCGGCCTGTGCACCCTCGCACTTCAATTCGCAACCATGGCGTTTTGTGGTCATCCAAGACCAGGCTACGCGTATGCAATTAGCCGATATTGCTGGCGAATCGATGCAAAAATTGATGGCTGGTGGCCGTTTCTGGCAACGCTATCGTAAATATTTTCGCTTCTCCAAAAAGGAAGTTGATCAACGGGGCGATGGCATTTTGATCGACAATTTGCCAGCAGTATTAAAACCATTTGCCAAATATATTTTTACCGAGCGTGGCGGCGAGTTGATGGCCAAATTTCAAGTGCCCAAAGTGCTTGGCAAAGATGCACGTAAATTAGTCGCAGGCTCGCCCTTGATTTTGGGGATTACGCTTGATAAAAGCGAATACAAACCCGACGATTTATCGGGCATGTACTCGCTACTTTCGTTGGGTGCAGTAATGCAAACGATTTGGCTCACCGCCACATCCTTGGGGATTGGCATGCAATTTATCTCAACCCCCATGGAAGTTGAGGGCCAGTGGGAGAAAATTACCAAGCTCTTGCAGATTCCTGAGGAGCATAGTTTGATGGTGTTGTATCGGTTGGGCTACATTCCGCAAGCCGCCGACCGCCCAACCATCGATTGGACATCATCGCAGCGCAAGCGCACAGCGGCATTAGCCTATGCCAATCGTTGGGACGAGCCGTTTGAGCCAAGCCCAGACCAGCATTAATTGTAATTGGGAATACGTTGCAAGCCTTCTTGCAAGGTCGCTGAGGTGCTGATTGTATCCAATTCTAGCCCCAACGAGACCATGGCTTGAGCAACTTCTGGGCGCACTCCGACGAGCATGGTTTCTGCGCCAAGCAAACGTACCGCCCGCACCACGCTAATAAAGCCTTGGGCAACTTGGCTATCAACCACCACAACCCCAGTAATATCCAGCACCAAATGTTTGATCGATTGACGCTGCACCGCTTGCAAGGCATTCTCTTGCAGGCGGGTAAGCCGTTCGCTGTCGAGCGCCCCAATCAGCGGCATAACCAGCACTTTGGCGGCAACCGGCAAGACTGGCACGCTCATCTCACGAATCACTTCGCGTTGCTGCTCAATCTCATCAAGCAGGCGTTCTTGGGTGCTCGCCCGCTCTTGCAACTTCGTGAGCGCATTTTCAAGGTCGGCAGTTCGTTCATGAACTTGCTTTTCCAACGAGGCGTTGAGATCGACCAATTGGCGGGCATTTTGCTCAATCGTGCGCTGACCTGCCGAAACAGCACTAAACGCGCCGACCGTAATCCGGCTATTAACAAAGCTAATAATCGCACCAATCATCGTAATCAAGATGGCATGGGTTACTACACCACCAGTTGTTGAAACTTGATCAGTTGTAGGAAAAGCAAATGCTAGCCCACCAATGATAATCCAAGCACCAACCAAGACCATCAAAATTTGCCATGGTCGCAGCACGACCCCAGCAATCAGCACCGGAACCAACAAATAGGCGAGGGTATAGCCTGTTTCGCCACGTAAGAACATCGGTATCGAGACAATTACGGCGGTAGTAATGACCACAATCCAGCCAGCAAAAGCAACTTTGCCACGGCGTGCCAATGGAATCACTACCAGCGCCAAAACCAAGCCCAAGCCTAAGGCCGCAGCCGAAGTAAGTGGTTTTGGGTTAAAAAGTAACGATGGAATTGCAATCACAACAATAACAAGGATTGCGCACATCACGCTAATAATAATTTGGCCGCGTCGCCGCACGTCTTCAAGCGGATGATCAACCTGAGCTAACCACGCTAGTAGTGCTTTCATGAAAAACCCTTTTTGGCTCAATGGGCTACGATAATGTGTTTTGGCTTCGTTGGAGGGATAACAAGTTGCCCTACTATACCCTAGCCTGTTGATGCACGCAAACAGACAACGGTACTACTCAAGCCTGCTTTTTGATAGTACCACAGCCATATTCATCAATTTAGCTTTTATTAGATGTTAGGCATTAGCTGAGTGAAATTATACAATTAACTCAGTAATATGTGGTTATCATGCGCATCGATCGTCACAATCAAATTAATTGGGCTACAACTAAACCGCCGCGCCGCTGCCACCAACCAATGATCGCCATGATCGGTCAACGTAGCTTGCGCATGCTCGAATTAACAAGGCCAATTCGATTGCGCGACCAAGGGTTAATGCCCAACGCCTTGCGCCCATTTCGGCTACAACACGATCGAGATTGCTCTCAGCCAGCCATTGTTCACATTGATCAAGCGCCGTTTGGGCCACCACAATCGCTTGGCTCAGGCTTGGATCATGGACTGTGCTCAGCCAGAGGTTGACTTGCTCACGCAAACTTGGCCAAATCGTTGGGTCTTCGCTGATCGCCCGCAAGCTATCCAGCGCCAACACATTGGTCGTGCCTTCCCAAATCGAAAGCACTTGCGCATCACGCGCTAGGCTTGGCAAGCCTGTATCTTCAATATAGCCAGCGCCACCAAAACTTTCAACAATTTCGCTGGTGTGGCTTACAGCTTGACGGGCGGTGGTCAATTTGGTAATAGATGTTAATAATCTTAATAATTGCCGTTGTTGTGGTGTGCTACGGCCAACTTCTTCCAAACCCAACAGTTCGATTAAGTAAAATGTCAGTAGAAATGCGCCAGCGTATTCGGCCTGCAATCCAGCCAAAGTATCGATGTGCAGTGGCTTTTGATTGAGCAGCGAGCCAAAAGCCACGCGTTTTTGGGCATAATCTTGGGCTAATGCCATGCCGCGCCGCATAAAGCCCACCGCTGAAACGCTGTTCCAAGTGCGGGTTATTTGCAACATTGGCACAATCGAACGCACGCCATCCTGCAAACCAGCAACCGGAATCGCTGGCGTGCCAAGCAAATTCAGCTCAGCCGTTGGCACTTTGCGCGTGCCCAATTTATCCTTGAGGCGATTAACCTCAATCTGATTGAGCCGCCCATGCTGATCGCGGGTTTCGAGATAGAACAAGGCTAAACCGCGTCCGCCAGCAGGATTGCCCTCAGGCCGCGCCAAGGTCAAGGCCATTTGAGCGGTTGTAGCCGAGCTAAACCACTTGCGGCCATACAATCGCCATGTGCCATCAGCGTCTTGACGGGCAAGAGTTTCCGTCAGCCCCACATCCGAGCCACCGGTCGATTCAGTCATCCACTGGCCGCTGGTCCAAAATTGGCTGGGGTCACGGCTGGTCAAATGCGGAATGGCGCGTTCGATCAAGGCTTGATTACCCGATTGGAGCAAGGTTCGGGCAGCACCATCGGTCATCGCCAACGGGCAGCTATACACATCGCTCGATGGATGGAAGAGATAGGCCAAGGCAAATTGGCAAGTGCGCGAATATTCATGGAAATTTTGCTCATAGCCGGTTGCAATCAAGCCATGCTGGGCGGCAATCTGCTCGGCGCGTTGCCAGAGCGGGGTTAGCACAATCTGATCGATGCGTTCGCCCCAGGCATTCCACTGGGTCAATTGTGGCACATTCAAGCGATCAGCTAATTGCAATTGATATAATTCATTGCTGGCCAAATCGCCCATTTCTTGCAACGCGGGGCTGATTTGAGCCAATACATCGGCTGGCAAACGACGGCGCAAGTACAGTTGAAGCAGGCGATCACTCGTATATTGATTGTTGAGCTGTGGTGCTGGCTGATTAAATGGTGGCATCGTTGCAACTCCCAAATATTAATAAAACCAACGAATGCAGCTATTATAGCTGATCCTCTCACCCCAACCCCTCTCCCGTGGCGCGGGCGAGGGGCTTAAGTTTGGTGGTTTTGCCAGATTCATTGGTCAATCAACGGATGCGCGTTCAGTGGGCGAGGGGGTTAGGAGGTGCCTTTCAAAGGTAGGTTTTTACCAAACGGTGTTGTGGATGGACAATGGCTAAGCGTCCCCCCTCTCCCGTGGTGCGGGGCTTAAAGTTTGGTGGTTTTGCCAAATTCATGGGCAATCAACAGCGGCTCCCCCTCGCCCGCGTTCAGTGGGCGAGGGGGCAGGGGGTGAGGGGATGCTCAACCATTGCACCCCCTAATATTCATGCTGTGGATTGTTATCGTTTTGCAAAATTCCCCTTCATGATCTTCGCGGTTCCTAGCCGCTGGCCCCTAGCCCCTGACAACTGATCTCACATATTTAGCAGCCTGGCAAGTGCCTGAATTCCGGCTGGGTGGGCAATCAAAAGATCATGAGCCAATTGATCGTCGGGGCTTAATTCCTCGCTGATGGTCACTTCACCTTCTGGCAAGCGTTGTTGGTCTTGCATCCAACGCGGTTGCCATGCACCAAGCCCCGCCAGATTGAGCGGGAAAACCAAGGCTGCTTCTTTGATCAGCGGCTCCAAAATTGTTGCATTACGCCGTAATTGCAGAATAAAACCAGGCAACCATGGAATCAGCGCCGAATCGGGTACGATGCGGAAGATATGGCTCAAAAGTTCAACCACGAAAAGCGCAATTCGTGGGGCAAATTTCAAGGCCAAAATAAAGCCATTCAGGTAGGCGGGCAGCCCTTGCAGGCTAAGCGAATCTTCGGTGAGATGCTCGAAAAATTCGCGCATTGCCTGAATGCTGCGCCGATTGAGCAGCCATTCGGCCACCCACAGCAAACCAAGTTTATCGGGTGCAACCTCGCCTTTGCCGGCTAACTCAACGCTAATCAGCAATTCGCTGCGCTGGCAACCAACCGATAAGGCCAAACTTTCGAGCGAAAAAATAAAACCCAACATGCCCGCAACCGCTTCGGGCGTTGTGCCACGATCAGCAATCGCCTGCGGCAGCAACGAGGCATAATGGCTATAGCCCGTCGCCACGAACGATTCGAGCCAACCTGCCAAACCTTGGGGCGTTGTGCGATAATATTGCACCAAATGACGAGCGCGATCGAAAATATCCGGCGCATCCTGCACACCAGTTTCTTGGATTAACAACGCACGGCTGTGAAAACCAAGTTCTTCGGTAAAGCGTGGGCTACGCAAATACATCAGGCTGGCTTCAGCGGTGTGCAGCGCTTTGGCCGCCGTCGCATCATCGCCAAAGGCCCGTTGGCGCATGCGCTGCTCCAACACTTGCTCCAGCGTAATGCCTTCATAGCCAAGTTGAATCACATCACGTTGGTATTTGCCAATCCGAATTTCCCACGATTCTTGCAGTGGTTTGCTGCCAAGTTTGCGCTCGCCAATGATTGGCTGGACTACTGAATTACCCAACAAATAATTCAAGCGCCACAGTAATTCGGAGCTATCGAGCAAATCGGGGCGTTGGCTAAAATCCATCAAGGCGCGTTGATTGGTTTTGGCATACAGATTGACATTCAACGGCGCCAAACGATCATAGATATTTTTGGCCAATGGCGGCAGCGATTCATAGCCAACCGTGCCAACCCGATCGCCGCCAAGCAACACACGGCACAATTGGCTGATATTGCGTTTACGCGGAGTGCGATCTTTCTCCAAACAGGTGATCGCTGCATCCTGAAAATCGTAGGGCGAGGGCTGGTAGCGATTGCGAATATTGGCCAATAAATAGGCTGTTTCATAAATCGCAATCGAATCGGCGGTGCTGGCCAAATAGTTATTTTCACGCGCCAAAGCCACAATTCGCGCACACCAATCGAGCAATTGTTCGTGATCAGCCTCGGCAACTTCGGGCGGTTGTTGCAAAAAGTTAGCCAATGCCTGCGGATTGCTTGGTTGTTGTGCAGCAACGGGCGTTTTGGCACGATTCGGCTTGGCGGCTTTTTGATCTTTGCTCAGCTGAAATGACTTAATTTGCACAGCTTTGAGGCTTTTGCGCCACGTCGATTCGGCCATAGCAATCGTGCCCGCTGGATGATCGAACTGTTGCTCAATCGCCACAAAGCTCGATGGAATCAGGCCAAACAGCCATTGGGTGGTACTTTTGGCGGGCATTTCGGCCCATTGTTCAGCATTGTTGGTGCCAAATTCAGCCACATCGCTGGCCAAATGCGCCGCCCCACAAATGTATAGTGCATCGGTTGGATCAATCTCGTGCTCCGCTAAATGTTGCTTGATCCGCGTCCACATATAGCGTTCACGCAAGCGATCATTGACCACATCGTGGGGCTTGCGGCCAAGTTGGTGAATTAGGCTGCCAACCAAGGTCATCACCTGGCGATAGGTTGAGTAATCGGCGTGCAAAATCACCCGCTCGACATATTGCTCCCACCATTCGGTAAAATGGCGGGCATTGGAGTTTTGCAGCAAATAATGCAGAAAATCGTCAAAGGTTGGCTCCAGCGTGCCAATCGTCACACCAATTGATTTGCCGTGAAGCTGGGCGGCCTCATCGTCGTCGGTTTCTTCTTCGTTGATGATTGGCACAGGTTGCCATTGAAACACATAATCAACCGGACGATCAACAAATACCAACTGGGTTTCAGGGTGGGTCAAGGCATAGGCAATTGCTTGATATTCGGCTGATGATTCGGTCAAGGGCGCAACCACGCTAATTGGCAGTGCCTCTGCTGGCACCAACTCGCTCTCGGCAGCAAAGGCCTGAAAAGCCACCGGCAATTTACAATCGCGCAAATGCCCAACCAGTTCGAGCATATCCTCGCAAAGCTCAATGTAAATCACTTTGGGTTGTTTTTGGTGCAAGCGCCGCACCAATTGCAAGGCTGAAGCAGGCGAGTGATGCGCCACTGGAAAGAGATCGAGCGCTTCGTTCTCGGCACGCTCAACATCATGCGCCATACGTTGAAGCAAGCCTTGCAGCGCCGCAGCATCCTCACTGAAAGCTGCCGCTGTGGCATTTAATTGCTGGGTAAGTGAATCAAGCATTGGGTTTACCCCTCGATGACCTTCATTGCATCCTGACCGCCAGCCATGAAATCGCGCCATTCGCCTTGGTGTTTTTCGCTGTGTTTGGCCACCACGCTATGCCAGAATTTGTTCATTACGGCAATATCTTCGGGCCGACGGCGAATCAGCGTGCCAACCAACGAGCGCCCAAGAATTTCGGGCGTTAAGCGTTGCTCGCCAAAGTAGGTCGAATAGAGCACTGCGTCTTCCAACACGCCAATTTGTTCAGCGGTCGAGAGTGCCGATTCAAGCTTGGCATCGTCGGAGCTAGCACTGGCACTGGCTTCGCGCAAATCGGCGAAGGTTTGCAGCAACACATCAAGCAAGGTTGGCGATACATCGATTCGCACTTGTTGGCGCTCCAGAACTTCGGCGGTACGGAACAGAATAATTTCGCGTTCTTGCTTTTTGTTGGTAACCACCGGAATATGCACAAAATTAAAACGCCGTTTGAGCGCCGATGAAAGATCGTTGACCCCGCGATCGCGGCTGTTGGCGGTGGCAATAATGTTGAAGCCTTGCTGGGCAAAGACCACATTTTGCTCGCGCAACTCAGGAATCGAAATGTATTTTTCGCTCAAAATCGAGATCAAGGCATCTTGCACGTCGCTGGTACAGCGGGTTAATTCTTCAAAACGGCCCATCGCCCCAAGCTGCATACTAGTCATAATTGGCGAAGCAATCATCGAATCAGGCGATTGGCCAGCGGCAATCACCATAGCAATATTCCACGAATATTTAATTTGATCTTCGGTTGTGCCAGCTGTGCCTTGCACCACATACGTCGAATTACCACTGACTGCCGCCGCCAGCAACTCGGCCAGCCAGCTTTTGCCAGTGCCAGGGTCGCCAATCAGCAACAAACCACGATCTGAGGCCAGCGTGACAATCGCGCGCTCGGCAATGCTAGGGTCGCCATACCATTTTTGGGCAATCTCGCGATCGAGCTTTTGGGCAGGCGTGCTCCCAAGCACAAAGGTGCGCACCATCTGCGGCGAAAGCAACCAGCGTGCTGGGCGTTGGCCAGTATCGCGTTCGGCCAAATAGCGCAATTCATCGGCGTACTTGAGTTCGGCAGGTAAGCGCAATAATGTATCTGACATGAGCACAACTCCTTCTAAAGCGTAATAAAATGCTTAATCTGTTCGATTAATTTTTTGGGGCTGCCAGCAAAAATCGGGCGACCCATCTCTTTAAGCTTGGTGCGGAACCAATCGTTGACGCTGAAATAGCCCGAACTGGTGACCGCGCCGACCGGAATAAAATGCACGCCCGAATCAATCATCGTTTTGATTGAATCCAGCAGCACTTGCTGCGAGCCGCCCTCATAGAAATCGGTGATCAAAACCACCGCTGTTTTGCGTGGCTCTTGAATTTTCTCGCTGGCAAAGAGCAAGGCCTCGTTGATGCTTGTGCCGCCGCCAAGCTGAGTGCGGAGCAACACCTCAAACGGGTCGTGCACCCATGGCGTGAGATCAAGCATGCGGGTGTCGAACGCAATCAAATGCATATCAACATGCGGCAAGCCAGCAAAAATCGAGGCCAAAATCGTACACTGTACCATCGCATCAACCATCGAGCCTGATTGATCGACGACCACGATCATGCGCATTGGAGTGCGTTTTTTGGCAGTTTGGCGATAATACAGCCGATCAACATACAAGCGACCTTCGTTGGGATTCCAGTTGGTCAAATTGCGCCAAATCGTGCGCTTCAAATCGAGGTTGCGAAACACCCGTTTGGGTGGAACCGAACGATCAATTTTGGCCGAAACTGCCTGCATCACTTGCAAGCGCAAAACATCGGCTAATTCATCGACATATTGCTTGATCAGGCGTTTGGCATTGTTCAAGGCATTGCCCGAAAGATGACCTTTATCGCGCAGCAATTGCTCAACCACCGCCATCGAAGGCGTAATTTGGGCCGCCAAGCGATTATCTTGCAGCACTTCGCGCAAAGCCATGCGCTTGATCAAATCTTTTTCCAAGCCTTGAATAACTTGGCGCAAATCCTCTTCGGAGAAATCGAAGCCTGAGCCAACGCCCTGCCCGCCTTGCAAACCACCAGGTATTGAGCCAGCTTGGCCGGGTTGGCCTTGGCGCAACGCCCCAGGCTGAAAGCCCAAGCAGCGTTCAAGATGACCCACATCTTTGAGCCATTGAGCATACTCGCTGGCGCTAATTGAGCGCTTTTGGGTTTGCGGCCCAAAGACATTCAGCATTAATTTCGAGACAATCAACGAACGGCGTAATGTCGTTTCATCTTGGCGATCGTCAAGCTCGGTCAGATTGAACTCTGGCTCAAGCTCAGGGTAGCGTTGAAACAGTTGATCAAGCGAAAGCGTTGGGTGCAAAATCGACTCAGGCAATGTCAAATCATCGGCAATGCCCTTGCTCATGCTTTCAAAGTTTTCGCCCTGTTGATCGTAGCCAAACATGGTGCTGAGCATGCGCCAATAGAGCACTTGACGCCGATTTAATAGCTCGGATTGGTTCATGATTTCTCCCTGAGCAAGCGGCTGGCACGTTCTTTGAGAATGCCAACAGCGTTATTTTTGGGCGCTTTCTTGAAAACTTTGCCATTTTCTAGCCCAATAAATAGTGGCTTGCCTTTTTTGAGACTGGTTGCCAATGGCCGTACAAACCACTCGCCAGCATCGAAGCGCAGTAAGCCAAACAAGCGTTGCGCCGATTCAAGCACTTCGACATCGATTTCGCTGCCGCTGATTGCACCCAAATCGAGCTTGAAACGATGTTCAGCAACAGTTAGGGTGCAGCCTTCGGCAGTTTGCTCCAATTGATACTTGCTGAGCACAATTGGCTCGGCTAAGTGTACTGGGTGACGCTGTTCGGGTGCATGTTGGGCTTGGGCAATCGGCTGCTTGGCATTCAGGCCAAAATGGCACTCCGCAAGCTCAAGCAAATCGTATTTATCGCCCAAACTAGCTGCCTGAGCATCCCACAGCAATTGCCCAGTACCCAAGATCGGCTGATGCTTCACGACCAAGGCTTTGCCAGTGCTGAGGCTATCAAACAACAGGCTGGCCTCAGGAAAGAGCAACCACAATTGATCGTGCTGAATGGCCGCAACTTTATAGGCCGATTGGGTGATTGTGACCAACTGAGAGCCAGTATCAGCCTCAAGCACCGCATATACCACCAAACTCACCAGCGTGGCATGCTGGCGCCATTCGATGCCCAAGGGATACAGTGTGCCGCTGACCGACTGCATTGCAGGCGTAGCACTGATGCTAAGCGTCGAAAGCATGGCGCGCATCCATAAATCGCTCCAACGAAACAGCGGCAATTGCTCTGGTTGAAGCACAAGTTCGTGCAGCCAGCCAGCCAAAATCGCGGCTGTGCGCAGATAATCGGGGTTGGTTTGAATTTGGATTAACGTGCCAGCAAACGCATTGATCATCGCAGGCTCAAGCCGTGAAAAGCCAACGACCGCCAAATCCATCAGCCAATGTTGCACCCCCGATAACAACGGCGGCGTGGATTCAAGGGCAGGAGTGATTGGCGCAAGTTGATCAGTGTTTGGGCGACCAAGTTGCGCTCGCAGCTGCTGGGCAAGTTGATCATGTTGGGCGGCCTGGAGTGCAGCACGAGCAGCGGCAAGCAGCACAAACGAGGCTGGTTGAAACACGCCATTGCTCAAATCGGTCACGGCGCTCAGCATTGCTTGTTCGAGCGGCGTGCCACGATAAACTTGAGCCAGTCGCTGCAAGCTGGTTTGATGGCTATGATTGAGATTGGTAAAACCCGACAGCAATAGCTGATCGATTGCTTGAATTAATTCGTTGCTGGCATTAAATTCCGCTGTTAGCATCACGCGCCCCCTGCAAACCAATCCATCTCTGGCAATGGCATGGCGCTGAGCGGAATTTCAAGTAATTGGAGTGAGCCAAGAAAACGGCTAAAAGTTGCGCCATGAGCTTGATGGGTAATATGGCCAGCAATCTTTAAAAAATCGCCAAGTGTGTTGATTGTGGCTGGATCATGGCTTGATTGCAGATATTTCAATATGCCTGCGATACCAAATTGCTTGATGCCTTCGCTGAGCAAATTGATCAGATGATTACACGGGCTGCCGCGCAAGCCACCACAGGGGCGATTGTTGTTGGTGCTACAGTAAAAATTGAGGCTACGCGCCTCGAAATAGGCCACATAGACCCGCTGAATATCCGAGCCGCTAGAAATAACGCCTTGCAGCCGACCATCGGCCAGCTCCACAAAGGGCACTTCCTTGACATCGCGCTTATCGGATTTTTGGAAAACTTGGGGTGAGTTAAGCGATGATGGAATCATCAAGCCTCCTTTGCGCTATGAAACACTCGATTAATACTGTACCAACTCTTAATTCAAGCGCAAGCCTAGCATACCAAGCTCATGTGACATTAGCAGTCACAGTTAAGAAACCGCGAGGTAATGTTAAGATTCCCTCACCCCAACCCCACTCCCACTGCACGCGGGAGAGGAGCCTTTGGTTCGGTGGATACGTTAGAAATCGCAGTGAAATCATGGTATTTCGTGTCTGACTCCTCCTCGCACGCAACGTGGGAGGGGGTCTTTCAAGGGTAGGTTTTTACCAAACGGTGTTGTGGATGGACAATGGCTGTGCGCTCCCTCACCTCAACCCCACTCCCGTGGCGCGGGCGAGGGGCTTAAGGTTGGTGGTTTTCCCCATGATTCATTGGTCAATCAACGGATGCTCCCCCTCGCCCGCGTGCAGTGGGAGAGGGGGCTGGGGGGTGAGGGAGCGGTGCACCACGAGCTATTGTTAAAGCCTACCCTTGAAAGGGGAGCGGGGTTGGGGTGAGGGAACGCACAGCCATGAGCGTTCTTTGCGAAGCATCAAGCGCATAATATGGATACATAGCTGAGGTTGATTGAATGAACACTAATGCAGCCCTAAATCGTGCCCAAATTGCGCTGGAAGGCTTGGCGGTTGGTGATGCCTTGGGCGGTTTCTTTGAATTTGCCCATTCGACGGTGCCTGCGCGCGTGCGTTTGCGCCAAGTTCCACAAGGCCGATGGCATTGGACTGACGATACGCA
The DNA here is from genome assembly GCA_963767035.1 of uncultured Chloroflexia bacterium. Classification (GTDB taxonomy): domain Bacteria; phylum Chloroflexota; class Chloroflexia; order Chloroflexales; family Herpetosiphonaceae; genus Herpetosiphon. Next base: position 2,611,582 of record CAVYBW010000001.1, read on the forward strand.
GATGGCGGCTTCAATATTTTCAGTGCTGCGCCAAACCGCAAGCATCGATCAAGATTTATTAGCCCAAAGTTTTGCGCTACATTATGAGCGCTCACGCGGTTATGGCCCTGCAACCAGAGCCATTTTAGGGCGAATCCAACGAGGCAGAAATTGGCGGGAGGAAGCCCCAAGTTTGCATCAAGGCCAAGGCTCATTTGGCAATGGCGGAGCCATGCGGGTTGCACCAATCGGTGCTTTTTGGGCCGATAATCTGCCAAGCGTTGTGCAACAAGCGGCGGCCTCTGCTGAAATTACCCATGCTCATCCTGAAGCCATCGCAGGGGCAATTGCCGTCGCGATTGCAACAGCATTATCATGGCAAGCACGCCAAATCAAACTCCCAAACGCAACCGAATTTTTACAATTAATTCAGCCATGGGTTCCAGCTAGTCGAGTTGCTGAGGGTTTGGCAGCGGCAATTCAGCTTGATCTAGCAACGCCAATAGCGACAGTTGCAACAACATTAGGCAATGGGAGCAAGATTTCAGCCCAAGATACCGTACCATTTGCCTTGTGGTGTGCAGCCAAGCATTTAACCAATTTTGAGCAAGCAATCTGGCTAACCTTAGAAGGCATGGGTGATTGCGATACAACCTGTGCAATCGTTGGAGGTATTGTGGCGAGCTATACCGGAGTTGAGGGAATACCTGCCGTGTGGCTGGCAGCACGCGAAGCTCTGCCAGCGTGGGCTTTGACTGAGCATTTACACAAATCGATTGGTTAAATGATCCAGATCGATTATCATGAACATACAGCTAGCGTAAAATAAATCGACGAATGGCGAAGCCCACAGAGCGAAACGGCGTTTGGTAGATTAAATCGACCATTCTTGAAGTTGATAACGATCATAATAAAGGGGAAGCCTATTTGAAAACACATTTCGTGCTAATCGACTATGAAAATGTGCAACCAACGACGATCGAATCGCTTAATCACGAGCATTTTAAGTTGCTCATTTTCGTTGGCGCAAATCAGACAAAAGTACCGATTGAGATTGCGGTTGCTCTGCAGCAGCTAGGAGCGCGCGCCAGCTACATCAAAATATCGGGTACTGGTGCCAATGCACTTGACTTTCACATTGCGTTCTATATTGGTCAATTAGCAGCCCAAGAGCCTGGCGCGTATTTTCATATCGTATCCAAAGATACAGGCTTTGATCCTTTGATTCAGCATCTCAAAAGTAAAAAAATCTTGGCGAATCGAGTGCAAAATGTCAGCGATATTTCCATGATGAAGGTAACACAGGTTACAACTCTACCTGAACAGATTGCAGTGATTGTTACCAACCTTAGACAGCGTGGGAATTCAAAGCCCCGTAGCGTAAAAACCTTGAGCAGTACGATTAACTCGATCTTCTCAAAAAAACTGTCGGAGTCAGAACTATCGTCGCTAATCAACCAACTAAAAACCCGTGGGATCATTCATGTCGATGACACGAAAGTGAGTTACAAGTTGCCAAGTTAAAGCATGGGCGAAAACCACCCATGCTTTTTTGAATAAAGCTTATTGTTGCTGCTGCATTTGCTGCATTGCCCCTACATCGCCGCCATCAACCACCGACCAGCCTTCGAGTTGCGATGGTCGATCGGCTTGGAGTGGCTCGTCGGCAAGGCAGACTTGCACCGCCACTTCGAGCGTGCTTTGGGTTTCGCCCTTGAAAATGCCATGAGTCGGCGGCACATCGGCATAATCGCGGCCAATCGCTACCCGAATATGTCGATCGCTCACTACGACATTGTTGGTCGGATCAAAACCGACCCAACCAAGGCTTGGCAACCAAGCCTCAACCCATGCATGCGAGGCATCCGCCGCTGAACGCACGCTATCATCGGTGCGATGATACAGATAGCCGCTCACGTAGCGGGCTGGAATTTGTAACGAGCGCAACAAACTGAGCATAATATGGGTGTAATCTTGACAAACGCCCCGGCGGGTTGCCAATGCTTCATCAATCGGCGAATCAGCGCGTGTGCTCTGTGGAACATACTCAAATTTATCGTAGATTGATTGGGTAATCTGACGCGCTAGCGAGAGCGGATCACGCTGTTTGTTGAGGCCAATTTCCTCGCCAAACGCTTGCAATAAATCGGTTACAGCCACGAAATGGCTGGGGTTGAGATAATCCCAATCGTAGCCATTCAGGGCATGGTCTGTGAGCGTTTGCCATGTGCTGAGATCAAGCGTGAGATCATCGGCTGGCGCTTGCACCCGATTTTCCACATAGGCTTGGGTCACAATTTCCAGCTGGGTATGGGCGCGGGGAAGATCGAAATGATGCACCGTATTGGCCTGCGAATCGAGATAGACCAAGACTTTCGACTTGGGCTTGGTGGTTATGTCAAACGAAAGACAGCGTTGATCGCCCTCGGTGCGTGGCTGTTTGCGAACTTCCATCATACTTTCGCTAATTGGGTTGCTATAGCGAAAGCGGGTAACGTGGCGAATGGTGTAGTACATAGCACCTGCCAAAATTCAAGCTTGCAATTAATCGGTTTCAATCCCAAGGCTAGCCAAAAACCAGTGAGGCAAGGCTTCGCGGGCGCGTAACCATGGTGGTGGAATACAATCGCGGCCTAAAGTGCCCGCCAAAATTCCACCAACAATCGCGGCCATTGAGGTAAAGTTGCCGCCAGCAGCACAAACCTGTTCAATCGCCGCAGCATAATCATCACGATAATGCACGGCACACCACAAGCGCCATGGCACGGTTGCTTGGGCGCTATGCTGATAGCCATTGCTCAAACGCAAGGCAATATGATGCCACATTTGGCGATCATTCATGGCGGCGGCCAAGGCCAAACGATGCTCAAGACTGCTACTTGGCACATATTGCACAATTTCCTGCAGAATTGCCGCAGGCTGACGCAATGGTTGATCACGTTCGCGCCAGAGAATTGCGCCTGCTACCGCGACCGCCACTGCTCCCGCCACCGCCTCAGGATGGGTATGGGTGGTGAGCGCCGAGAGTTGGGCTTGTTGGGCAACCTGGCTGAGCGGTGCTTCGGCCAAAAACAGCCCCAATGGAGCCACGCGCATCGCCGCGCCAACGCCAAACGAGCCTTGACCATCGAACATGGTTTGGGCATCGCTCATAACCGCCGCGCCATCGCGGGGCTTGGCCAATAAGTGGTGCATGGCCGTGCCATAATCGCGAATTGGCGTGTAGCGCAGGGCAAAATCGGCAGCCAAGGCCGCACTATGCACTGCGCCGTAATGCCACAATTGATCGACCAATGAACAAGCCATGAGGGTTGCGTCTGTCCACAGCCATGGTGCTGGCAAAAGGCTTGGTTGCTCGGCGACGGCAAGGCCGGTTTGGACCTGTTGCCAAAGCTGTTGGCCATAGGCTTCTCCAACCGATAAACCCTTTAATGCCGCCAGCATGCGCTGTTGTGCTGCTGTCATGATCATCCTTATACCAATGCTGTCTCAACCGGATAACTAATAAAGGTCTGATAGACGTTGGTATGAATTTGTTGGCATTGTTGTTGAATGCTGGCCAAATAGCCGCTCAGGCCATCGGCCATAATCTCATCGACCTGACCATAATCGAGGCTGGCTTGTAACCGCCCGGCCAAGCGTTTGACTCGATCGCCACGCCGCCCAAGGGTATTGGCAGCAATCGCTTGAATCGAAACCGCTACTTGATCGGCAGCAAAACGCACCGAACGCGGCGATTCAGCGTTCAACAACAAAAATTCAGCAATTCGTTCTGGGCGAATATCAGCAGTGTATACATTACAATAGGCTTCGAACGCTGTACAGGACTTTAATAGGCCAACCCAATCTAAGTAGTTGGCTTGCGTATCAGCAACGCCGCTTGGCTCGGCAAAATGCACATCAAGCAAAATTGCTGTGGCCATGGCGCGCTCCATAAATTGACCCAAACGCAGCCAATGCCAACATTCGCCATGGCTTAACGTTGCAGTCGTAATGCCTTGAAAGAGATGAATACCCTCTTTCAATACATTATGTAAAAATTCATGGGCTCGTGCCACATCTGATCCATGGTCGTGCGCTTGACCTGCAAATAAACCCGATTGAGTTGCTCCCACATTTCCGAGCTAATTTGTTCGCGCACTTGGCGGGCATTTTCACGGGCAGCGCCAATGCAACTGACCAACGAGCCAGCATTGCTCACATCAAAGGTCAGTGCTTGCACCAAAGCATAGGTTTGGGGAATACCATCATATTGCCATGCAAGATAGGTTTGCATGCGCTCCCAGCGCCGTTCGGCGGCGGCAGGAGTTTGGTCGAGCATCAAGGCTAAATTAACATCAAGCAAGCGTGCGGTATGTTCAGTTCGCTCAAGATACCGCCCAATCCAATATAAACTATCAGCAACTCGCGATAACATCAGCAGCTCCCGATTTTTTAATTATGATCCACGAAGGAAATGACACCACAAAGAACGCGAAGATGGCGAAGGCTTTTTTAGCCACAGCTTGCACAGATTTCACGAATGATGCTTCTGGGATTCCAATGTATTTCCTGATCCCTGACATCTGACCTCTCATAAACTCTGCGCCGCTGCGTTAAAAATCGATCTACAAAGGAGATTTGGCTTTTGGCATTTATAGTCAATACCTCACAATGTTCCGATAGCCCTTAGCCTCCAGCCTTATTCCCTCACCCCCAGCCCCTCTCCCACGCGGCGGGCGAGGGGAGTTTTAGTTGGATGGGTTCTATTCGCTTCACATCCTCTGCGCCTCTGCGTTAAAATACCGATCCCTGAAAAACACGAAGCACATAAAGGTCGCTTACCCCAAAGCCTATGTTCTATGTTCTATGCTCTTTGTTCTAATTTGATCCTTCATCCTTCATCCCTAATACAACACCCACGTATCTTTGCTACCGCCGCCTTGCGATGAATTGACCACCAGCGAGCCACGGCGTAGCGCTACCCGCGTTAATCCACCAGGCACGATGCTAATTTGATCGCCAAACAAAATATAGGGCCGCAAATCAACATGGCGCGATTCGAGGGTGCCATCGATAAAACAAGGGGCTTTGGAGAGCGCGAGCGTTGGCTGGGCAATATAGTTGCGTGGGTTGGCAATAATTCGTTCGCGAAAATGGCTACGTTGTTCGAGCGTGCTATGCGGGCCAATTAGCATATCGTAGCCGCCCGATTCGCCGACCGCCTTAACCACCAACGAATCCAAATTATTCAGCACATGTTGGCGTTGACGGTCATCGCTTAGCAAGAAGGTTTCGACATTGGGCAAAATCGGGTCTTGATCAAGATAAAATTTGATCATTGCTGGCACATAGGCATAAATCGCCTTATCATCGGCCACGCCTGTGCCCAAGGCATTGGCCAAGGCCACATTGCCAGCCCGATAGGCATTCAGCAAGCCCGCTACCCCCAACATTGAATCATGGCGAAATGCCAAGGGATCGATAAATTCATCATCAACCCGGCGATAAATCACATCAACCCGGCGCAAGCCAGCCGTAGTACGCATATAGACAACATTATCGTGGACGATCAAATCGCGGCCTTCGACTAATTCAACACCCATTTGGCGAGCTAAAAACGTGTGTTCGTAGTAGGCCGAATTAAACACGCCGGGCGTAAGCAGCACAATCGTTGGGTCGCTACGGCCTTGGGGTGCCAACGAACGCAAGGTTGCCAATAATGCTTGACCATAATGGTCGATCGAGCGCACCCCATAGCTCGAAAACAACTGCGGAAAGACCCGTTTCATCACCAAACGATTGGCGAGCATATAGGAAACACCGCTGGGAACCCGCAAATTATCTTCAAGCACCGCAAATTGGCCACTGGGCAAACGAATCAAGTCGGTGCCAACGATTGAAATATAGCGATCACGCGGTACGCTCACGCCCCGCATTTGGCGCGAAAAATGCCGACAACTATAGACCAATTCACGCGGCACAACTCCAGCCTTTAATATCTTCTCTTCATGATAAATATCACGCAGAAACAAATTTAATGCCGTCACCCGTTGGGCCAAACCACGCTCAATCGTATCCCATTCGTTGGCCGTCAGAATGCGCGGCAGCAGATCATAGGGAAAAATCCGCTCAGTACCTTCATCGCGACCATAGACCGTGAAGGTAATGCCTTGATTGAGAAAGGCTAAATCGGCGGCTTGCTGGCGGCGCGCTAACTCATCAGGCGGCAACTCGCGCAGCCGTTCCGAAAGCAGCCGATAGTGTGGGCGGGGCGTGTTTGGGCCAAGCAACAACTCATCGTAAGCGGTTTCGAGCTGATACTGACGAAAAGGGGCGACATCGGGCATAGCGTGCTCCTTGCAGTCGGTTCATCGTTGAAGGGATTGAGGCATCATCGCCGCGTTGGGGGGAAAGAAGATGGTCTATAGTACCGAATCCCAGTCGATTTCGTCAAGCAGCTCGCTAGCTAGGCGCTTGATTAGGCCATTTAGGAGGCCCAAATGGCGCTTAGATTAAAACTTGCATAGATAGCCTGATCGGTGTAAGGTACAGGCGCGATGTCCAGCACAGGTGGGTGGCTGGCAGTGTCGAGGGTATGATTGTGCCAAGCTTCCAGCAGATTTGGGAACGGGTTTCTTTTTTAGCCGCACTAGATATTCTGCTTGTTGCTGCCTTAATTTTTTGGTTGCTCGGTGTGATTCGTGGCACGCGGGCGGTGCAATTGTTGCGTGGTGTTGGCATTTTGGTGGTGGTCGCGCTGTTAGCAGGCTCGACCTTGCCGCTCACAACCTTGCGTTGGATCATTCGCGAAGCGCTTAGCCCCGCTCTTTTTGTTGCTATTCCAATTTTGTTTCAACCAGAATTACGGCGCGCCTTAGAATCATTAGGCCGCACTGGCGAATGGTTTAACCGCTTTGGCAGCACCAATCGCTCCGAAGTCGAGGAGATGATTAACACGATTTCGCGGGCAGCCAAACAATTATCGCAACAAGGGATTGGCGCATTAATGGTGATCGAGCGAGCCACGGGCTTGCAAGAATACGCCGACCGTGGGGTGATTGTCGATTCGCGTATCTCCGTTCCTCTCTTAGTCAATATCTTTTTCCCCAACGCGCCGCTGCACGATATGGCGGTGCTCTTTCGGCGCAACCGCATTTTGGCTGCCAACTGTGTGCTCCCGCTGAGCGAAAATGTGGTCGGCAGCACACGCTATGGCACGCGCCACCGCGCCGCCTTGGGCATTAGCGAACAATCCGATGCAATTTCGGTGATCGTTTCAGAAGAAACTGGCAGTATTTCCATTACCCACGATGGGCGCATGGTACGGCACTTAACCGAAGGTCGTTTACGCAAATTGCTAGCTGGCTTATTGCGCGTCGAACTAAGCGAGGAAGAAGAAGCATGAATAAGCTTGCAGGCAGCCCATTACGCGCCTTCGTCGCCGCAGTCTTGGCCAGCATTATCTGGGTTTTTGTAAGTTTTACCGAGAACCCACAGCAACTTACGCCATTTACCAATTTGCCCATTCGCGCCGAAGGCCTCAATAGCTCGTTAACCTTGGTTGATAGCGAAGGCCGCCCGATTCCTGTGCCCGATGATGTGGTTAACCTCAATGTTTCTGGTCCGCAAGATACGATCACCCGCATCACCAAGCAAAATGTCCAACCATTCATTAATATCGCTGGCCTAGAGCCTGGCTCGCATGAAGTCGCTGTCCAAGCGCGCAGCATTCCTAGCCGCTCGGATCTCGATTTTCAGAGCTTTCAGCCGGCCACGGTTTTGGTGCAGATTGAACAAATTATTACCGCCTCGCTGCCGCTGACAATTACCACCGTCGGCCAACCACCGACCAGCTACGAGGCCAGCTTGCCAATTGCCAGCGTCAATGGCGATATGATTAAGCAGGTGATGATTACCGGCCCAGCCAGCCAAGTTAATAAGGTGGTTGGCGGCGAAATTACGCTTGATCTTTCATCGCAAACCAGCAATTTGCGCACGCGTCGCAATATTACGGCAGTTGATATTGCGGGCCGCGATGTTGAAGGCGTGACGGTCAGCCCTGAGTTGGCTGATATTGAGGTGCGGATTTTATCGAGCAGCGGGATTAACGCGTGCCAATTATCTACACAACCCTGAATAGTCCGCCAGCAGGCTATCGCGCCGATGTGGTGCTTGAGCCAGCCTTTGTGACCCTGATTGGCAGTGCGCAGCGCCTCACCGAGGTAGAGTTTGTTGAAACCCAGCCGCTCAATTTGCCAAATGGCACTCAAAGCTATACCGCAACGATTAAATTGCGCTTCCCAATTGGGGTTACGCCCCGTGATGCCCAGGCTGCCGATAGCACGATTGCGACCGTGCGCTTTGTGCCAATTAACACCGAGATTGTGCTAACGCTGCCGTTGGTGCCGCGCAATCAGCCTGCTGGTTTTGAGTTAAGTTACCAACCGCGCCAACTTGAGGTAACGCTGCGCGGCAATGCTCAAAGCTTGCAAAATCTTACCAATTTGGCCTTGGTGCTTGATTTGGCTGGGCGGAATGCAGGCAACCATAACATTCAGCCCAGCCTTAATCTGCCAACTGGGGTCACCTTGGCCAAGCCGTTGACGGCAATACAAGTCAGCCTGAGCCAGATTAGCATCCCAACTGCTGAGCCAACCAACGCCGCCAACCCAACTGCGCCAACCGAGCCGCCAACCACCCCGATTAGTACGCCAACCGTGACCGAGCCGATCAGCCCGACCGAACCAATTAGCCCGACCGAGCCAATCTCGCCGACGTTGACGCCTTAATCTAAAGCACGTTTTTGGAGGGCTTGTAACTCAGTCGAAGGATCGAGTCCATGCTCGGATAAAGCCTTACGATAACGCTTGTAGATTGCCAGCGCCTCAGTCCGACGACCTTGATTAATCTCAAGGTTCATGGCCAGCACGACTGCGCGTTCATTCAGCGTATCAAGTTTCATGGCCTGTTCAAAAGCCTGTTGAGCTTGATCAAAGCGCTGGATATCGTACCATTGAATGCCAATTGAGATCGAAATTTCAGCGCCACGTCTGGCTAAAAGCGTCCGTTCACCCTCAATCCAAGCAGCTTCATGCCCCACAAGAAACACTTGGCTGGCATAATCGGCGGCTATTTGCAAGCGCTCCAGTGTGGCATCGGAGCCTTGCAGCGATGTTTGCTTAATCACCGAAATATCAGCGTCGATCTCAGAGAGCGGGAAACGTAAGCGATAGATCGAGCCATCATAAACCACACAATCAGGCAATTCTTTACGCGTGCGCTGCAACATTTTGCGCCAGCCATCATTGCTACTATCAAAGCCCCAAATTTTTTCGCGTAATTCATCAGCAGTCATGCCGCTGGGACTGAGTAATAACAAGGCAATCAATAAGATCGCTTGCTTGGGAATCTTCACAACCGTGCCATGCATTTCAACCCGCGCTTGCCCCATCAAGCGAATAACCAATTTTGGTGCTTGGATAACCGGCAAATTGTGATGCAAAACCCGCGCGGCAAACGGCGAGTTCCATTGGGTATAGGCTTCATGCACCAATTCAGATAGGTGGACGGTTAATGCCGATAAGAGCACCGGCAAGCCACTGCGCCCATCACTAATCAATTCATCAAGTGCTTTCCAAGCTTGGCGGGCCTCACTAAGTTCGTCGCGCTGCCAAAAAGCCTCGCTCAACAAGAGGTAGAGCAAGCCTTTTGCTAGCGATCCTTGGTTATCCAAGCCAGCTAAGGCCCGTTGCAATAACGGAATCGTGCCATCAATTTTGAGGGTTAAGTTGGCAGCACTGCGCGCTACTGCCAGCCACGCCCGATCAAGCGGATTTTGGGCCGTGGTCGTGTCAATCTCGATCAACAAGCGTTGCAACTGATCAATTGAGCTATGCCGAGTGGCCTGCGATTCCAAGGCCAAAGCATAGAGAATAATCTGGTAATCGACCACATTGCTACCACGCAATTGTTCGCGAGCCAAACGATAGCGGCTAATTGCACTAGTCCAATCGCGATCAGCCAAGGCTACATCGCCAAGCGTGATCAAGGCACCATTGGCCGCCCGAATATCTGAAATCATGGCATTGTCGTAGGCTTGCTGAGCATAACGTGAGGCATCGCCAATCTGGCCTTGATGCAAGGCCACCAGCGCCCGTAAATTCAAGGTTTGCGATAAACCTGCTGGCGAAGCCATTTCTTCCCATAACGAGGTGGCTTGGCGCAAAAGTCGATCAGCCAAGGAATAGCGTCCGGCGCGGGCCGCGGCATTAGCATAATCGCCCAGAATCAGGCCAAGTAACCGATTAACCCCTGAATGTTCAATGTATTTATGGGCACGCTCAAAGTTGGCAATCGCTGCATCGTCTTGGCCCAAAGCAGCGAGGTAAATCGCATGTGTTCGCAGCACCCGTGCTTGATCCGCTGGCGATAAATCGGGATCGTCCAAATAAGGCTGAATTAAGCTATCGGCCTCGCCAATTGCGCCTTGGGCACGCAACATATCGGCTTTGAGCAAGCGCAACATCCGTTGATCATCGGGCTGTTGATGAATGCCGAGCAGTTGATTAACTACCAGCAAGGCCTTTTCGCCATTGCGCATGCCAAGATGATAGCTGCGCACCAGCAACCAGCCAACTTTGGGCGCAAGCTGCTGCACTGGCACATCACTCAATGCTTGGACAATCTCGCCAAAAAACCGCTCGTTGTTGATCAACTCAAGCTGGTGGGTCAGGCTATGATTAATCACATCCCAGCGTTGCAAACGTTGCATCTGTTGCACAAATGGCAGCAGTTGTTGCTCGGTCAGATACCAAGCGCCTGCCTGCTCAAAAAATCGGCTTAAATACTCGGCTTGAGCATTGGAAATTTTACGCAAACCGGCCTCGGGCAAAGGCTGCAAGCGCAAGTTCGATTCCATAATCAAGCCTGCATACTCCCAACTAAGCAACAAACGGTCAAGATCAGCATGGGCCAACAAGGCCTGCATCAACGCAACTGAATCGGAGCCGAGCCAGAGCCACGCTTCCAATAGCTGGCGCAACGCTTCAGGCAAACGTGTCATCACCGCTTGCATCACCCACTCAATCGATGAGCGGCTAAACACGCCAGCCCGATTGAGCGCAAAAATACAGGGTGCAACCCAGCCCTCAGTTAATTCGATTAATTGATCAGCGTGGGCTTGGGTGAAGCTGAGTTGGCGTTTCTGGGCCAGTGCCAATAGTTCATCACGGGTAAACGCCAGATCCTTGGCACCAATCACCACTAATTGCTGCCGAATCATCCATTGTTGGAGCATTGGGAGCTGTGGGATGTGCAGCGAGGTGGCAACAATATGCAAGGCCAAATTTTGCAACAATGCTGGCAGCCACGCATGCTCAGGCAAAAATGCCCCCCATGCATCCAAGATACGATCAAGATCATCGATCAAAATCCAGCTTGGTTGGCGCAGGGCTAAAAGCTGCTCAAGCGAATTTTCGCCAGCCAAACCAAGCTGCTCGCAGATTGCTTGCAGCAACGATTGCTGATCGTTTGGCGCTGAATCAAGCCGAATAATGGCATGTGGGGTGGTGATGGAATGCTTAAGTGCCTCTAATACGGTGGATCTGCCGCTGCTGGGCAACCCAATGATTAAGACTACCCGTGGCTCATGTTGGGTCAAACTGAGTAAACGTGGGCGTTCAACATAGGTCGGATAAAAACTCATAGCAGTTTCCTCAAGATGCTTGGTACGATGTTACCCCACCAACCATTAAGCAGTACAGCGCCATCGTGCTCAACCGTTGCGAGGTTAGGTTGTTCCAATTCGTTACCTATGTTCAATAGGATATACCGAGCTATAGAGCACATCTATGCACGTCCTAGGTTATTTCTAGATTGATTCTCGCTGTATCCACTGTATCATAGCAAAAGAAGCTGAAATGTAGTGGAGCTGTTATGAATCTTGTCGCACTCGACCACATCCAATTGGCAATGCCTGCCGAGCAAGAAACCCAAGCGCGCTGGTTTTATGGCACTATCCTTGGGCTCAGCGAAGTTGCCAAACCAGCAACATTGCAAGCCCGTGGCGGTTGCTGGTTTCGTGGCTCCAACATCGAGCTACACCTTGGCGTAGAAGCCGATTTTCGGCCTGCGCGCAAAGCACACCCAGCCTTTCGGGTTGCCGATCTTGATCAAGCTCGGGCTGAATTTAGCCATGCTGGCATTGCGATTGTTGACGATACCAGCCTGCCGCATGTTCGCCGTTTTTTCGTTGCCGATCCGTTTGGCAATCGAATTGAGCTTGTGCAAGTCGGCGATGTTTATTAATCTGCTTGGGATTAACCAGAGTATACGCGATTCGTTGATGATTAATAGCACCAATTCGTTAACTGCGCTGCTAGGGATTCCTAGCAAATTTGGGGTGCAACTCACTGGCACAACTTATGCAAGTTAGTAGGTGGCTGATCAAACCAGGTTAATCAGCGCCTACCACACCAACATCCGTTCAACCATGCCCCGAAATCACTCAAATGTGCCAGTATCTTCTGGTATACTGAACAACGGCGCGGCCCCTGAATGCCCGTGCTGGCCACCGCGCTGAGTGCTGCATTGTTGACGCTGCGAGGGTTGCAGACCATGAAAGCAGTTTTAATGGCTGGGGGTGAAGGCTCTCGGCTCCGACCACTCACTATCAGTCGGCCAAAACCAATGGTTCCGCTGGTCGACCGACCAGTGATGGGCCACATTATTGAGCTTCTTAAACGCCATGGCATCACCGATATTATTATTACGGTGCAGTATCTCGCCAATATTATTCAAGATTTTTATGGCGATGGCTCGGCGTTCGATGTGCATATTTCGTATTCGGTCGAAGAAGTGCCGCTCGGCACAGCGGGGGCAGTTAAATATGCCTCACGCTTGATCGACGACGATAGCGAACCAATCTTGGTGATTTCGGGCGATGCGCTGACCGATTTTGACCTGACTGCGCTGATCGAGGCCCATAAGCGCTCGAATGCCAAAGCCACAATTACCCTGACCCGGGTTCCCAACCCGCTCGAATACGGGGTGGTGATTACCGATGATGCAGGGCGGATTCGTCAATTTCTCGAAAAACCCAGCTGGGGCGAGGTTTTTTCCGATACCGTCAACACTGGCATCTATGTGATCGACCCATGTGTGCTTGATGATATTCCCCTGGGCGAGGCTTTCGATTTCTCCAAAGATCTGTTTCCGATTTTGCTGCGGCGCGGCGAGATGCTCTATGGCTATATTGCCGAGGGCTATTGGACCGATGTTGGCACAATCGATGCCTATATGCGCGCCTGCTCCGATTATTTGATGGGCATGGTCAATTTGCCACGCCTAGGCCATGATCGTGGCGATAATGTTTGGATAGAAGGCGAAGTTGAGATTGCCCCCGATGCTCAAATTCATGGGCCAGTCTTTTTTGGCCATGGGGTCAAGATCAAGGGTGGGGCGATGGTCTTCGGGCCTTCGGTCATTCGCGATTACACAATTATTGACTCACGCGCCACAATCGATCGCTCAATTATGTGGCGTAACTCGTATGTTGGTGAACGGGCCGAACTGCGCGGGGCAATTGTTTGCAAGCAGTGCAATATCAAAAGTCGTTCGTTACTATTCGAGGGTGTGGTTGTCGCCGATAGCACGATTATCAACGCTGGCGCAGTGATTCAGCCAAACGTCAAAATTTGGCCATCAAAAGAAGTTGAAGAAGGCGCGACCGTCAGTGCTTCGATTATTTGGGGTGCGCAAGGGCGGCGGGTGTTATTTGGACGCTACGGCATTACCGGCTTGGTCAATATCGATCTCACGCCCGAATTTTGCGCCAAACTAGGGGCGGCATATGGCGCAATTCTACCCAAAAATACCACCGTCACCATGAATCGCGATGCTCACTATACTCCACGCATGCTCAAACGTGGCTTGATTGCTGGGATTCCATCGGCGGGCATCGATGTACTGGATTTGCATTCAGTACCAATTCCAACTGCTCGCTATTTGACCTATGCGCTTAACGCCGCTGGCGGCATGCATGTGCGGCTTTCGCCGTTCGATAATCGGGTGGTCGATATTAAATTCTTTGATCATCGTGGGCTTGATCTTGGCAGCGATATGGAGCGCAAGATCGAGAATACTTATTTCCGCGAAGATTATCGCCGGGTCTATCTCGATGAAATTGGTCGGATCACCGAAAACAGCGATTACAACTCGGTCTATATCGATAAATTCATGGAATCGCTCGACCCGCATATTTTGCCCGAACTGGAAGACCCGTGGAGCATTGTGATCGATTATGCTTCATCGAATGCTGCGCTCATTTTAGGCACAATCATGCGCCGCTTGAATGTTGATTTAGTTGAACTCAACGCCCAAATCGATGAAGATCGCTTGTTCCAAACCGCCGATCAATTCAATGCTGGCATGCAACGGCTGGCGGCGATTGTACCTGTGATGAATGCTGATATTGGGGTGCGGCTCGATTCTGGCGGCGAACGAATTTATGTTGTTGATGATACAGGTCATCGCTTGAGCGACATTGAATTGCTAGCTGCGGTTACCGCGCTAACCATGGAAGCCAATAAGGGTGGGATCGTGGCCGTACCAGTTACTGCACCGCGCTTATTCGATAAATTGGCCGAGCGTTATGGCGGGCGGATTCAGCGCACCAAAACCGCCTTGGGTGCACTCATGCAACAAGCCGCCAAATGCAACGATTTATGTGTGTTGGGCGATGGCGCAGGCAGCCTGATTTTCCCATCGTTTTTTCCGGTTGCCGATGGTTTGTTTGCAATTGTAAAATTAATGGAATTACTGGCGCGGGCCAAAATTCCGCTGTCGGAGATTCGGCGTTCGCTGCCACGTTCGGCTATGGCCAACCACAAAGTGCCATGTCGCTGGGAATCCAAAGGCAAAGTCATGCGGATTCTCAATGAACAATATGCTGAACGTTCGCAAGAAAACATCGATGGCATCAAGATCGAGCTTGGGCCAGAATGGGTGCTGATTCTGCCCGACCCCGATGGGCCGTTTATTCATGTGATTGCCGAGGGAGTTAACGAAGATCAAGCGCACGTTTTGACCGAAAAATATGCAGGTTTAGTGATGGGGTTACAGTAGAACAGAGGATTCAGGGGTCTCTCACCCGTGGCGCGGGCGAGGGGCTTGGGGGTGAGGAAACGCTGCACCACCGCCCAGCTTTTAGCCATCATCGTAGGAAACAAAAACCTGATCCTCGATCCCTAGCCCCTGACCCCTATACAACCATTTTCGTTTTCTTGACGGAGACGGTATAATGCGCGATATGGAAGAGCGCATCACGTTAAAAGGCAGCCGTGACGGGCTGCGCTTGATTTTACACCCCACCGCAGCGTGGGAAGAAGTCCTTGAAGCCTTGCGCAAGCAACTAGCCCAAGGATCATCGTTTTATCATGGCGCAAAATTATTGATCGATGTTGGCGAACGGTCGATCACCGATGTGGAGCTACAGGCAATTTTAGCAATCATGGCTGAACATGATATTGAGCCAGCTGCATTAATCACCATCGCACCAACCAATCGAACTACTGGTCGGCAAGTGGGCGTGGAAACTCGCCACCCCGACAGCCTACGGTCTACTCCTCCACCCGTCGTGCAAGGCGAAGGCTTATTTTTATGGCGCACCGTGCGTTCAGGCCAAGCAATCAAACATCAAGGCCATGTTGTAGTGGTCGGCGATGTTAATGCTGGGGCTGAAATTAGCGCGCACGGCAGCATCATCATCTGGGGGCGCTTACGCGGCTCCGTTCATGCAGGCGTTGGCGGCAATCAACAAATGATTGTCTGTGCGCTCGAATTAGCCCAACCCTCTTACGGATTGCCGATAACCTTGCCCGCACACCCGATAATCATCGCCCAACTGGCCCTGAACAAGCCAGCCTTGATGGCGACAACATTGTAGTAGTACCATGGGATGCCCCACGCCGCTAGTGGGCTTTGAGGATTATGTATGGCACAAGTAATTACAATCACCTCTGGTAAAGGGGGGGTTGGCAAAACCACCACCACCGCTAATCTCGCTACATCGTTAGCAATGCAAGGCCAACGGGTTGTTGCAATTGATGCCGATATTGGCTTGCGCAATCTCGATGTTGTGATGGGCCTTGAAAATCGCATCGTCTACGATTTGGTTGATGTTGTCGAAGGCCGCTGTCGGATCCGCCAAGCGCTGATTAAAGATAAGCGCTTTCCTGATAATTTATTCTTGTTGCCAGCAGCCCAAACTCGCGATAAAGATGCGGTAACGCCTGATGATATGATCGCCCTCTGCAACGATTTGCGCCGTGAGTTCGATTTTATTCTGATCGACTCGCCCGCAGGTATCGAGGGTGGCTTTAAAAATGCAATTGCACCCGCCGACCACATTTTGATCGTCACAACTCCTGAAATGTCAGCCGTGCGCGATGCCGACCGGATTGTCGGTTTGGTTGAAGCGTATGAAAAAAGCAACCCAAAGCTCATTATCAATCGAATCAAGGCACGCATGGTTGCTCGCGGCGATATGATGGATACGCCCGATGTGGTAGAAATTTTGGCAATCGACTTGGTTGGCATTGTGCCAGACGATGAGAGTATTGTGGTTTCGACCAACCGTGGCGAAGTGGCGGTCTTAGATCGCGACTCGATGGCTGGAAAAGCCTATAATAATATCGCCAATCGTTTACTTGGTCACGATATTCCCTTCCTTGTGCTTGATGAAAAGCAAGGTTTATGGTCACAATTGGTCAATATGTTTCGGACACGGCGCTAAAATGGCGCTTCCGAGCCAACCTTATCTTCCACATGGAGCGGATCTATGGGTTTTTTAGATAATCTTTTTGGTCGCAAGCAACAGACCAGTTCGTCAGTTGCCAAAGAGCGTTTGTTGACGGTTTTAGTGCATGATCGCGTTCATCTCACGCCTCACGATATGGAGGAAATGAAACGTGAGATCATCGCCGTAATCGAGCGGTATGTTGAAGTAACCAATCCAGAGGCCATTGAAGTAACCTTGACCCGTGGCGAAGCTACCGACCACCTCAAGGCTGATATTCCCCTTGGTCGCTCGCGTCAACAATAACGCTATGGCCATGTGGAGGAGATGTTATGCACGTTCAGCCAACTAGTCCGATTCGTTTCTCACCCCGCGCAAAGTTTGTAACAGTCCTTTCGATTGTTATTATTAGCCTGTACTTGGTTAGCCAAGCTTGGCATATTATGATTCCCTTCATCTGGGCAATCATCACGGCCTATATTTTCAATCCAGTTGTTACCTGGATGCAACGGCGTACCAAAACTCCCCGTTTTTGGTGGGTAATTGTGCTCTACATCATCGGGTCTACGCTGTTAACTTTGCTGGTGAGTAATGTCGTCCCAATTATCACGACCCAGATTAACGATCTCGCCAAGGCAATCCCAAGTTGGCTTGAGGATGCCCAAAAGTATGTCGCCCAACATGAATCAATTACGATTCGTGGGGTCGAGCTGATTAATCTGCGTGAAGCTGAACGCGAAATTTCGATTGCTATTGCCGCGTTTGCCAAGGATTTGCCTGGCGCAGCACCCAAGTTTTTGTTTGGGATTGCCGAAGGCTTTATTTTGACCTTGGTCTATTTCGTGGTCACGTTCTATTTGCTGCTGCAAGCCGAAACCATCCCTAACAATTTTTATCGTTTGATTCCCGAACGCCATCGCGACGAAATTCGCCAATTGGTTAGCTCGATCGATCGTGTGCTCTCGGCTTATATTCGTGGTCAGTTTTTGCTGATCATCATTATGTCGGTGTTGAGCTTTATCGCACTCTCGATTCTGCAAGTCAAATATGCCTTGATCATCGCGATTGCGACTGGGGTTTTGGAAATTATCCCAATCATTGGGCCATACTTGGCCACAGCGATCGCAGCCTTGGTTGGCTTATTCCAAGGTACAACGCCCTTTGGCTGGGAGCCTTGGGTGCTGGCATTGGTGATTGTGATCGTCTATTTCTCGCTGCGTCAATTTGAAGATCACTTTATCATTCCCAATTTGGTCGGTCACATCGTCAATGTCCACCCGATCTTTGTGATCTTTGCAATTTTGGCCGGGGGAGCGGTAGCCGGCGGTTTGGGCTTGCTCTTATCAATCCCGATGGCCGCAGTCGCCCGCATTATCTTAGCCTATCTCCATGGCAAGCTGGTCGATTCACCCAATCCGCAAGCTGATCTGGTTGAGCAAGAGGAAAAACTCTTAGAAAAACCAGCAGTGATCGAGCGGCGCGAAGGCCGACGCAACCGCCGTGAAGCCAAAAAGCGCATCGAAAGCGGCGATATTCAACCTTAATCGCAACCCGTTAAGCACAGTATCAAGCCACAGGCCAAAACCTGTGGCTTTTTGCTGCTTGACACATTGAAACATTTGTTCTATATTTTTTATGTATATTGATCGATACGGGCCAGCAATGGCTATGGGTAACCGAGTTCACGAAAGGAATCGCACAATGTTTCAGTCGCTAGAACAACTTGAAACAGGCAGTTTATTTATTTTGACAGGCCAATCTGGCGCAGGCAAATCGCATTTAGCTGCCAGCACCCGCCGCAGTGGCACAGTCTGGATTTTAGATACTGAGGGTGCAGCCAAGAATCTTTTGGGCAAGCCTGGGGTGCATAAAGCAATCCAAGCGGTGCAAACGCTCTCGTTACAACAAATTTTGGCCGCCATGCAAGAGATTTTACGCATTGGCAAGGCTGGCGATACGGTTGTGCTTGATTCGGTTTCCAAAGTGCTACAAGCGATGCGCGCCCATGCCCAACAACGAGCTGGTGCAGAAACCGATCGCAAAACCCAAATTGAGTTTGATGAATATGCATCCTTCAATCGTAACCTACAAGCAATTTATACCGGCCTAACCGAGCTTAAACAACATGGCTTTCATGTGATTATCATCGGCCACTTGGCCAAACAATATAGCGAGCAAAGCGAAGATCGCAACCATACCGATGTGGGATTGCGCGTGCTGGCCGACGAACACATTACCTACGAAGCTGATGCAATTATTCTCGTCGAACGCGACGGTGAGCAACGCCAGATGCGGCCAATCATCAAGCCACCACGGCCATTGCACCTCAAATTGGGCACAAATTATCCCGCCAAACTTGGCACGCTCTATCCTGAACTGGCGCTTGACGAAGCGTTTGGCAATAGCCCTGAGCGCACAGGCCGCCCAGCTGATGCCAACGAAGCCGAACGCCGCTTCTTTGCCCGCTACTCATCAGTCGTTGGCGGCAACAATTGGAACGCCGTACAACGCTATCTCGGGCGCAAGGATAAAAAACCTAGCACAATCGAAGGCTGGATCAGCGCCGCCGAACAAGTCCGCCAAGCTCCCAACGATCAAGCAATGGCAGCCTAAAATGGAGTCAATCCAAATCCCTCTGTCCAGCTATCAACTAGACGAGGGATTTGAGGTATGTTCTATGTTCAGGAGTGGAAGTTTGGCTAGTCACAGTGGCGTTCCCTCACCCCCAACCCCTCTCCCACTGCACGCGGGCGAGGGGAGCGTGGTTTGATCGTTTTCCCAAACCTCGCGAAAAATCGGAGCCATGGACTAAGGTAATGAACCAGTACAGCTATGTTCGATGCTCTTATTGAGCGCTTGGCATTTGGACTGGCACTTTAACCGTAATCGGACCAGCTTTTTCAAAGGTCAAGGTCAACTCAAGCGTATCGCCAACCTTGAGATCCTGTTTGACTTCCAACAGCATGATGGAAGCCACCTGGTTTCAAAAGCGCTTCGCCATTGGCTGGCACTTCGATTTTTTCGACCTGTTCCATGCGCATCACATCGCCATCAGCGATGACCGTATGCAACTCGACTTTGCCAGCAACATTGGTCGAAGCCGCAATCAAGTTATCGGCAGCGCCACTATTGCGAATGGTCATGTAGGCGGCGCTATTGCTGCCCATCATCGTGCCACTGGCCATACCACCGCCCATAGTTGGGCTAACTGGCGTGGTCGCCATGGTCGGGGTTTGCATCATCGTGGCCGCAGCAAAGGCTGGCCGAGCAAATGAACCATCGATCGTCAATGCACCAAGCGTGGTAGCTGCGCCATTACTGGAACTAGGCACAGTCGTTGGAGTAGTGTCAGAGCCACAAGCAGCGAGAATCAATACGAATAAACCTAGCATTAAGCGTTTCATTGAAAGATACTCCTCGAATTATTCAACATCGATGGATTGCAACATCGTTTTAAGATCAGTTGCTAACAGGGTTGGATCAACATCGTGGTTAGACATTGCAAACCAGCGGCCTTGTTGATCGATAATATACAAACCAGCAGTGTGATCGATGGTGTATTGCAAGGCAGAATCGGGCAATTCTCGTCGCTGTGCATGCACACCATAGTTTTTTTTAACCGCTTCAACCACTGCGCTTTCGCCGTTCAAACCCAAAATCGTTGAATCGAACAACGAAACATAGCGATCGATTGTCGCGGGATTATCACGCTCAGGATCGACCGTGACAAAGGCAATTTGTACCTTATCGGCATCAGCGGCAAGTTGTTTGCGGGCCTGCGCTGAAAGCCCCAATGCTAATGGGCAAACATCCGGGCAAGCAGTAAAACCAAAAAAGAGAATTACGATTTTGCCACGTTGTTCAGCGAGGTGAAAATTAGCTCCATGCCGATCAATCAGGGTGAAATCGGGCGCAGCCGTTGGGTTTTCAATTGGGCGAATAATCTGATAGCTGGCTGTGCCACAACCGCCAAGACTTAGCACAAGCCCAAGCAGCGCACAGCCCAAAAGCCAATGAGCGTATTTCATAGCACCCATCCTTTGGAATTTTAGAAATTTAATTGTGATTGGAGAGATAGAAAAAATTTAGCCACACCCGAGGATTTGTGGCGGGGGGGTGATAATTTGCGGATGATAGCTTGGCCAAAATGCAAGCTGCTGGCTGGCTCGTCGCCATAATTGTGGTGCAAGCAGCCAACTACTGATAAGCAGCAACACCATCGGATACACCGCCGCTAGGCCATCAGGCAGCGGAGGAATTGACTGCGGCGCAGAATCGCTATGCTCAGCATGCAATTCACACACCAACATTTGCGCACTATGTTGGCTACTACCAGCCGATTGGCTTTGCAGGCTCCACCACCAGCAATGAGCAATACAGGCAATCGGGCAAAACAAAGCCAGTTGGATCAGAATGATCCAACTGACTGCTTGAATATGCCGAGGCCAATGCCGCAGGTGCTGGTGCTTCGATGCGCTCATGATTGCGCTACTATACCACAGCCTACATGGCGCTCCATCAGGCATTAAACCGATTATTAGTTGAATTCGCGCAGGCGTTTGAAGGTTACCAATAAGCGCGAACTTTGGCCTTGTGCATGATTCAGGTCAACCAAACTGACCAGTTCCCAGCCATCCTTACCAGCTTTATTCAGCATCAAACTAATAGTATTTGGATCGACATTTGGACCCCAAAAGCCACTAATATCAACTAACTCAACGTGATATTCCCATTGTTGCATGACGTAGTTCCTCAAAACAATTTGATTCCATGAATTGTACGCAGCAACCTAAATCGATGTTCCAAACTGCACAAGCAAGCGTTTGGCGTGCTGCACAACCTGCTGCACCGAAATTGCGGTCATACATTCGCTGGGATTGGTTTGGCGCGGGCAATGGGTCAACACGCCGCATGGCGAGCAGGCTAGTTCGGCATCAAGCACAACATGGCGCGAAGGATCGCCCCAAGGCCCAAAGCGCCGACGATCGCCTGGCCCAAAAAGATGAATGCTGGGTGTTGCTTGGCTCACGGCCAAATGCAACGGGCCATTATCCACGCCCAAAACCACGGCACAACGCCCAAACAAGGCCGCCAATTGACCTAAATTGGCCTGACCAACTGCATTCAGATGCGGAATCGTGAGCCGTTGGCTAATTGCGGCAACATCAGCAGCATCAGCCGGCCCACCGGTCAGCACAATCTGGGCCTGATCAGCCAATTGTTCAGCGACAAGCGCCCAACATTCAGCCGGCCATAATTTAGCCGCACCACCACTCCCAGCCTGAATTGCCACCAATGGTTTTTCAAGCTGATGCTGTGCCAGCCAAGCAGCGGCCCAAGCGTGGTCTGCCGCACTTGGCACAAACCGCAAACTTGGCGCTTGGGCATCAACCGCGCCAAGTGCAGCCACCAAATCCAAGGCCTGTTGGGTTACATGCGCAGTTGGTTGCCAAGCAAGCGCCTTAGTCAGGGTTGGCGCAACCAAAGGATGGGCAAACCCAATCCGTCGGTCACAGCCAGCAGCCAACGCTAACAAACCGCCCCACCAATGATCATCGCGAGCCAACAAAGCTGTGTCGAATTTCATGGGTTGCAAACGCGCGGCTTCACGCCAAAGCAAGCGATAGGCAGCCAAAGCCGCTGGCTGAGCATCACGCACAAAGCCAGGAAATTCGCAGGTTTCAATTGCATCAATATCGGGGTTATCGGCCAAGAGGCGGGTCGCCCACGAACCAACCAAGAGCGTGATATGGGCTTGGGGTTGGCTTTGGCGCAAGGCCCGGAGCGCTGGGGTCAACAATAACACATCGCCCAAATGATCGGGCTTAATCACCAAAATACGCTGTGGTTGGGCTGGCGCTGAGCGGACAAAACCACCAAGCGCCAGCGCCAAACTGCGCACCATCGTTGAACGAAGCAAAGCTTTCATAAAAGGATGAAGGATGAAGGATGAGGAATTAAAGCCATCATCACAGCATCAAAAACTCCCAGCATACAACACTTTTTACTTGGAAATTTGAAGGATGAGAGATCAACATATGCCTCCTTCATCCCGCATCCTTCATCGCTTAAAACAGCAGGCTCGCTGATTCGCGGGCGACTTGACGGAGCCGCTCGACAACTTCTTTGCGACCGGCTTTTTCCATTTGCTCAGCCAATTCGTTGACTTCTTTGACGAAATCGCCGTTGACCAAGGCCATGTTTTTGCGCAGCAACTTAGTAGCATCGCCAGCAGTTTCAGCACTCAACAGTTGATTGATCAAGCGTTCTTGCGGGGTCATTGCCTCTTGCAGCACTTCAGCGGCAGTTTGGCGCAACAACATCAATTGCTCGGCAATAATTTGCTGGTTGGTACGCATCGCCGCGTTCATGTCGGCATCGATCACCACAAAGAAGGCTTCGCTCAATTCTTTATGCCGCTCAGTCAACAGCGCACGGGGATCTTCGGCTTGCAAGGCATCGCGCAATAAACCATTAGCTTTTTCAAAAATCGCTTGCGCTTCGGCATCCATGCGTTCGAGCGTACTGTAGATGTGCTCGCGGCGCTCTTGAGCAGCAGCTTGTTCAGCTTCAGGCAAGGCAGCAATTTGCGCATCCCATGCCTCAAAGGTTTCATCATCGATCAAGGGTCGATAATTACTAATCACATCTTCGAGGCTAGCATCATCGGCATCCCGCAAGGCAGCAACCACATCCTCGACGGCTGGCTCTTGCAAGCCTGCGGCAACGGGATCAAAGCCACTTAGTTGCATCACTCGTTGGCTCAACTCGCTAATCATCTCGGCGCTATCTTCGCGGCCTTGTTGCAACGCGGCTTCGATGTAGGAATTGAGGGTCAAGAAAAACTCGCCATCAAGCGCAGGCTTATTTTCGGCCACAACCTGTGCCAACTTGCTTTGATCCGAATCGAACAAATTTTCAGCCCGATCAGCTTCGAGCGCTTCGGCTAACTGGCTCAACAACTCAACTCGTTGGCGTTGGGCTTGCATCACCTCTTTGGTAATACCTTCGCTTTCCAACAAAGTTTCGAGCATGGTTCGCATGGTCATGAAGCGGCGTGGAGTGAGCAAATAACCACGGGGAGCATCTGGTGGCAACAATTGCATCGCCACTTTGGATGCTTCGCCGACGAAGCGTTCTTGTTCTTCTGGTGGCAAATTCAACTCTTGAGGAAAGAGTGTCCAGAAAAATTTCTTCTCAGGATCATGGTAGATCAGCGGTGAGGCCAACATACCGCCAGCACCACAGCTCGGGCACACTGCTACATTCAATTGACCTGAAAGCATAGCGCCTTTTAATTCGGGCTGCACCCCAACATCAACGTATGTCCAAAGTGCCACCACAAACGGCGTTTGGCAATTTTGACAGCGAATTTGAACCCGCTGTGGCGGCACAACAGGCCGCTGCGGGCCACCTTGGGTGGTTTCTTCCAGCCCTTGTGGTGGATTGGTCATTGAGCAGTTCCTTTCAACGAACACGATTAAAAGCCACTATGCATTATACGCGAGGTTGTAGCAGAATAGTAATGCTGATTGGATACAGCACCATTAATTGTGATCACCAAATCAGTACTAGCGCGTAGTAAGCGCCAATTTTGCCATTTAGGCCATCCTTAGGTACCATAGCGAGCATCACACCGATGGGAAACCAAAATCCCCTCTTGACAATGAAACATTACCCTTGCTCAGCGCGTACCGAGTATAGTGGTGCGAGGTAGAACCGCGTGACAGAGATCAATAGTGAAGAATTGACGCTGGTGCGGGCGACAATTCGTGGCGACCAAATTGCATTTCAACGGATTGTCGAATTGTACCAGGGGCCAATTTTCAACTTGGCCTACCGGATGTTGCACGATGGCCATGAGGCCGAAGACGCAGCCCAAGAAATTTTCATCCGGGCGTATACCAAGCTTGAAACGTTCGATCAAAGCCGCAAGTTTTCTACATGGCTCTTTTCAGTCGCATCGAACTACTGCATTGATCGCTTACGGCGACGGCGACCGATAGTGCCACTTGATGATTTGGCATTTGCCCTACCAAGTACCGATGATGGTCCCGAACGCTCAGCATTGCGTAGCGAGTTGCGCGATGCAGTCCAGCGTGCCTTAGCTACTCTGCCCGATCATTATCGGCTGGTGGCAGTGCTGCGCTACTGGAATGATCTCTCATATCAGGAGATCGAAAATATTACGGGGCTATCAGAAAGTGCGGTTAAAACCCGGCTGCATCGTGCTCGCAACATGGTGGCTGCCGCGTTGGATAAGCAAGGAGCAGAGCTATGACCTGCCGTTCGATTCGCGAGCTACGTGCTCAGCAACCAGATGACCCTGACGACCAACAAATAATTTCTCGCCATGTACAGGAGTGCCCAATGTGCATCGATGAACTTGGGCAATTGCCCGTCGCCTTAGCCGCTCCAAAATCGGCTATTCCACCACCTAATTTTGCCGCCAGCTTAATGGCAAAATTACCAGCGACTCCTGCGCTTGCCGCAACTCAAGCCCGTAGCCGTGCCTTACGTCAACGTGTGCTGTGGGGTGTGGTTCTGGGCTTCGTCACATTAATCGTCCTGTGGGGCGGTTATGGGGTCTTGTTTGATAGCTCTTTGCCGGCCACAACCTTCGGCGGGGTTGATTCAACCGCTGGCCGTGGGGTTTTGGCTTTGACCTTGGTTGGTAAGCCAATGGCAGCAACACTTGGTTTAGTTGGTATTCCATTGCTCCTTGGTGTTCTTGTGCTTGCAGGTGCAGCACTGATGATCTGGCGACGTTTGTTGACCCCTTCACCGGCGCTGCTTGTGGAGGTAGAACGATGAAGCGCAATCCACGAGCTTTGTTATTTGGCTGGGTTATTCTAGCCTTAATTATTATTGCCTCACCAACTTTAGTCCTTGCTCAAGCACTGCGTAGCGACGCTGATGCCTTGGTGGTTCGAGCTGGTTCGACTGAAAGTGGCGACGTTGCGACCGTCAGCCAACCAATCGTAATTGATGGCGTGGTTGAAGGTGATGTCACCTCAGTCACTGGCTCAATTATTGTGCGTGGTTCAGTTGAAGGCGATGTCGTCAGTTTGTTTGGCAATGTTACCTTCGAAGCCGATGCAATTGCCCAAGGCAATGTGATGGCAGCCGCTGGTGAAGTTCAAATGCAGCCAGGTGCCGATGTTGCCAAAGCCGGCGCAATTTTCAACGGCGATATCAGCGATAGCGGCGCAACCGCACTCTTGCCAGTTGAAGGCAATCAAATTCTCACCACCTCAACCAGGGTCATCTTAGCCATCGTTTTGGCAATCTTGGCTACGATTATTGCGACCTTGTTGAGCCTGATTTGGCCACGCTCGTTTGCCAGTGGTGCGCAAATCATTCGCTTAGCAACACAACGCACCTTGGGCTTAGGCTTGATGTGGTCAGTGCTGTCAGTAGCAGTGGTTGGTGGCATAGCTTTGCTCTTGATCTTCTCGCTGGTTGGCTTGGCGGTCTTGCCGGTGCTATTGCTAATTGCACAAGTGCCATACTTGATTGGGCTTGCGGCAATTGCCATGGTGATTGGTCAACGGCTCAATTTGCAGGGGCCAGCAGCAGTCTTGGTTGGCAGCCTTGCGATTGTATTGCCAGCAATTGGCTTAGCGGCAATTAGTTTGCCAGCCGCCTTTGTCTGGTTCTATCTTAGCTCAGGGGTTGGGATTGGCGGCATGTTCCTGCTGCGCTCAACCGTTGTTCAACGCCATAGCCTACAGTTCTAAATTAACCAACAACAGATTATCATTTGAGAGGGTTGGTGTTTGCCAACTCTCTCTTTTGGTTTAAGTGGAGTTGTTATGGTTATTGTGATTATGGGGGTGAGCGGCGTTGGCAAAACAACGGTTGGGCAGCTATTGGCGGCAGTACAAAATTGGCAATTTATCGATGCCGACGATCTCCACCCTGAGGCCAATCGCCAAAAAATGGCCAGCGGCCAGCCATTAACTGATGATGATCGGTGGCCATGGCTAGCACTGGTGCGCGCACAAATTCAGGCTGCTTGCGATCAACACCGTAGTTTGGTGCTGGCATGCTCAGCCTTACGCGCTGAATATCGCGATTATTTGCAGCTTAATCAGCAGGTGCATTTTGTGCATTTGATTGGCGACCCAAGCTTAATTCAGGCGCGTTTGCAGCAACGAAGCAACCATTTTATGCCCAGTAGCCTCTTAGTGAGCCAATTGGCAACCTTGGAAATGCCCAGGAATGCGCTAACATTGACGGTCGATACTGAACCTGAGGCGCTGGTTGGGAGTATTCAAAGGTGGATTCGCAGTTTAGAATAATCAGCCATGCACTATCAACATGAGGTTGTTATGGATTTCCCTGTACTTTCTGAGGCTCAAATTCAAGCGATAGCAGGCCAACCTAGCTTTGAACGCGGCTTGAAATACTTCGAGCAGGCCATGGTCGAATCGGTGCTGCAACAGGGCAACATTGTTCAGGCAGTTGTTTGTGGCAGTCAAAATGATCGTTATGATGTGTTGCTACAACCGCAAACTGCTGAGCAGATTGCAGCTGAATGCACATGCCTCGATCATAATCGTTCAATCTGCAAACACAGCGTTGCTGCTTTGCTTTTTCTGCTGCATTGCCCTGATCAGGTCATCCAGCGCCCACCAATTCGCGCCACCCTCGATGAACTTGATGCAAGTCAGCTGCGCACGCTGTTGCGCGATGTGGCCGAACAACACCCCGAAATCACACCTTTGGTCGAACAGCACATTGGGCGGCTAGGGTTTAATCAAGGATGAGGGATGGCGACTTTAACGCGGAGGCGCAGAGCATATTAGACTATGGGCTATGGGCTATGGGGTTATACACAGCTTGATCCCCTCACCCGTGGCGCGGGAGAGGGGCGTTTGATTCGGTGGGTGCGCCACGAATCGCAGTAGAACTGCGGTCTGTCGATAGCTGGCTCCTCTCGCCCGCGTGCAGTGGGCGAGGTGCTGGGGGTGAGGAAATGCCGCTGTTGCCAATCCAATAGCCCATAGCCCCAAACTTTACAACATCAGAT
Source organism: uncultured Chloroflexia bacterium (assembly GCA_963767035.1). GTDB lineage: Bacteria > Chloroflexota > Chloroflexia > Chloroflexales > Herpetosiphonaceae > Herpetosiphon. Next base: position 2,639,373 of record CAVYBW010000001.1, read on the forward strand.
TATCGATCAGGCGGGTTTTGCCGATGCGTACCGCCAGTGATACTAACGCGCCACGCTGATCGATCGTTGTCAATTCTTGTAAACTTTGCGGATCGGCGATGCTCACATAATCAACTTGCGCCAGTGGCTCTTGCTTGAGGGTTTCAAGCATCACTTGGCGCAAGGCTTCGGCATCGGTTTGGCCGGTGGCATAGGCGGTTTGGGCCGCTGTCAACGAACGATACAAGACCGGAGCTGCCGCCCGTTGCTGAGGGTTGAGATAACTATTGCGGCTACTCATCGCCAAACCATCAGCCTCGCGGATGGTCGGTGCAATCACGACGTGCACTGGCAGCGCCAAATCGCGCACAAATTGGCGAATAACCACGGTTTGCTGGGCATCTTTTTGGCCGAAATAGGCCTTGGTTGGCTGCACCACATTGAATAATTTGGTGACAACCGTGGCCACGCCGCGAAAATGGCCAGGTCGACGCGCACCCTCAAGCGCTGACGTAACTCCCTCAACCTCGACATAGCTACTAAATCCAGCGGGATAGATTTCATCAACGCTGGGCATCCAGACCAAATCGCAGCCAGCTGCCTGCAATAAATCAAGGTCGCGCTGAGTATTGCGGGGATAGCTGGCAAAATCTTCGTTGGGGCCAAACTGGGTTGGATTCACAAAAATCGAGACGATTGCCACGCCATTTTCGGCTTTGGCTTGTTGCACAAGGCTTATATGCCCAGCATGCAAAAAGCCCATGGTTGGCACAAACCCAACCTCGGCCCACTCACGACGCGCCGCCCGAACTTGCTCAATCGTTGTCACAACCTGCATAGAGTATTCCTTATTGATAAAAACTATTGCCAGCAAATATCTTAATTCAATCTGCTATAAAGTGCCAAATTGGCAATTTTGTAACGGGATTTTTCAATTTCAGATCAAATAAATCCTAACAATCAATTAACGCCAAATAACCTTTTCTGGTTGAAGCTTAAGCTGAAGTATGGATATTCATGATATAACACCCAATAGTTTATGAAAAAAATCTAAAAGATTAAGTTGCATTAATTATTTGACTATGCTAGTATCATGATCATATGAACAAATTTACATGGTTGTAAATATATTCCATTGATTGAAATAAGTTTTCATGCATGTAATTTGTTTGAGCATGGATAATCAGTAGTTAATTGGATTGGCTTGCTTCTAATTTTATCGAGAATAATTCTTGATTTAATCAGGCTCGACATTATTATTTGGCGCACAGATAATTTAATTTTTTGATTAATTCATGGTTTATCAGATTAGCTTGGAATCGATTCCAATTAAACTATTTCTCGATTTGAATTTTTTAGGCTGATCTCATATGTTTCTATTTCAATCATGCTTTACAATCAGCCCTTGATCAACAAACTTTTTTTAGGCGTTCGTTTTAATTATTGTTAAGGATTCACCGATGAATCAAGTTTAATCGTCGTGATTTTCTCCGACGTTTAGGCTTTATAGCCAGCGGCATTGTCGCCAGCAATTTGGATTTTTCAGCAGTCGCAGCGCAAAGCACGACCATGGTTGTTGCCAAAGATGGCAGTGGCACGTATAGCACCGTTCAGGCAGCGATCAACGCAGTGCCCAGCAATAACCCCAATCGCGTGGTAATTTTCATCAAAAACGGCACCTATAAAGAAGTTATCACCATCCCCAGCAACAAGCCGCTCATCACGCTCTACGGCCAAAGTCGCGATGGCACGATTCTGACCTACGACAACTATGCCAGCAAAACCAAGCCTGACGGCACAACTTACGGCACCAGTGGCAGCGCGAGTTGCTACTTCTACGCCAACGATTGCAACGCCACCAACCTGACGATTCAAAATAGCGCCGGCAATGTAGGCCAAGCTGTGGCGCTGTATGCCAGCGGCGACCGCCTGAATTTTCGCAATCTACGCATGTTGGGCTATCAAGATACGCTGTATGCCAACGCCGGAAGGCAGTATTACAACAACTGCTTAATTCAAGGCGCAGTCGATTTTATCTTTGGCAATGCCACGGCGGTGTTTGATACCTGCCAAATTGTGAGCAACGGTCAAGGCTATATCACAGCTCATTCACGCACCGCCAGCAGCCAGACCAGCGGCTATGTGTTTACCAATTGCAGCGTCACTGGCTCTAGCACGAGCTTGACCTACCTTGGCCGACCGTGGCGACCGTATGCGCGAGTGATTTTCCTCAATAGCAACCTTGGCTCGCATGTTCGGCCAGTAGGTTGGGATAATTGGGGCAATAGTGCCAACGAAGCAACCGCTTATTACGGCGAAGCTGGCAACACTGGCGGCGGTGCCAGCCTCAGCAACCGCGTTGGTTGGATGAAAAAACTCAGCAGCCAACAAGCCCAAAGCTTCAGCACCAGCACGTTTCTCAATAGCGATGGCTGGCTCACTACGTCCGAGCAATATCTTAGTGGGCTGATTCAGAGCGGCTTTCCTGGTACCAGCCCTAATCCTACTCCCGCGCCAACCAGCTATTTCAAGCTGATCAATCGTCAAAGCGGCAAGGCGCTCGATGTTGCGGGCAAATCGACCAGTAATGGCGGCAATGTGCAGCAATGGGCCGATAACGGCGGCGCAAATCAACAATGGCAACTGGTTGATATTGGGAGCGGTCTCAAGAAAATTATTAATCGCCATAGTGGCTTGGTGCTTGAGGTTGCAGCTGGCTCAAAAGTCAGTGGAGCAAACGTCCAGCAATGGAGTTATGGCGGCACGGCGCATCAGCAATGGCAAGTGCTCGATGCAGGTAGTGGCTATATCTATATCGTCAATCGCAATAGTCAACAAGCGCTTGATGTGGCAGGCGGCTCCGGCGCGGATGGAGCCAACGTGCAGCAATGGGGCTATAGCGGCGGCGCTTGGCAACAATGGCAGCTGTTCGCGATTTAGAAGAGCAGACAGTATAGAACATCAGCGTAGGTGTCAGGGGCTAGGATTCAGGGATCAGCAGTCAGAACAGAGAACATACTTTATCCTTCGTGTTCTTCGCGTTCTTTCGTGGTTTCAATCGTTCTGCCCCTCAACCCTGATCTCTGAACCCTCAAAAGGAGCTTTTAGCATGAAATTAACCACAGCCCGACGTTGGGTTATTGCAACCGGATTAGTGACCGCCCTGATTGGCGCAATCAAAAGCCCAATCACCAATGCCCAAACTGGCCTCAGCTGCCAAGTCAATTATGCGATTACCAATCAATGGGGCAGCGGGTTTCAAGCCGATGTCGTGGTGCGCAACACTGGAACCAGCGCGATCAACGGCTGGACACTGGCTTGGAGTGCGCCGAGTGGGCAGCAAGTTGGCCAAGCTTGGAATGCCACCGTGACCCAAAGTGGCAGTCAAGTCAGCGCCAAAAACGTTGATTGGAACGCCAGCATCGCTGCTGGTGGCAGCCAAGGCTTTGGGTTTACCGCTACAACCACTGGCAGTTTGGCAGCACCAAGCAGTTTTACGGTTAATGGCGTAGCCTGTGGCGGCGGCGTTAGCCCAACCGCGACCCGCACGCCAGCTCCAACCGCGACGCGTACTCCCGGGGCGACTGCCACGCGTACACCTGGCCCAACCGCGACCCGCACGCCAGCTCCAACCGCAACCCGCACGCCAGTCGCCACCGCTACTACGGTTCCGACCAATCCACCAGTTAGCAATGGCTTGATCGGCTGGGCAACGGTTTCTGGCGCGGGCTTGAGCACAACCACTGGTGGCGCAGGTGGCAGCACGGTCACCGCAGCCAACTTCAGCGAATTGCAAAACTACGCCAAATCAACCTCGCCAATGATTATTAAATTCTCAGGCACGATGCAAGGCACGCTCACTGTAGCATCAAACAAAACGATCATCGGCAGCAATGGCGCGTTGATCCAAGGCAACGTCAAGGTTTCGAACGCGCAAAATATCATCTTGCAAAACTTCACGATCAATGGCAACAGTTGCGCGAGCTATGACGAATGCCGCGCTGGCAACGATGCCTTGGGCATTAGCAACTCACACCATATTTGGGCAGATCATCTAACGGTTACCAATGGCCAAGATGGTAATTTCGACATCAATAATGGCTCGGATTTCATCACGGTTTCGTGGAGCAAATTTGGCTATACCACCAACAAAGAACATCGCTTCTCGAATTTGATCGGCAGCTCTGATGATTCTGGCTCGACTGATAGCGGCAAATTGAACGTGACCTTCCATCATAACTGGTGGTTTGCTGGCGCAATGCAGCGCATGCCACGTACCCGCTTTGGCAAAATTCACGTTTTCAATAATTTGTACACCGCTACAGGTAATGATTATTGTGTTAGCTCAGGCTACCAATCCAAAGTGTTGCTCGAAAACAATGCCTTTATCGGGGTCAACACGCCACACCGCTTGCACGAAGGCGATCTCAAAGCAGTCGGCAACCTCTATCAAAACACCAAAGGCGACCAAATTAGCACTGGGGTAGCCTTCACGCCACCATACAGCTACAACGCCGAATTAGCCAGCTCAATTAATAGTTCAGTTCAAGCTGGCGCTGGCGCGAAGTAGTAAGGATGGGTCAGGGAATTCTGGGGTCAGAAACAAGAACATTGAACCTAGAGCCTACCGAGTATGGCTATGGGCGATTGGCTATCGAAAGCTGGTTGGAATTCACATGATTCAGTAATCCGATCGCCAAAAGCCGATCGCCTAGCGCCAATTTCCCCGCCAGTTATTCATGGTTTCTATCATTCTGATCGCTAACCCTGATCCCTGACCCTAATCCCTCAAGAAAGGAATATACAACAATGAGCTATCGTTGGCGGGTTTGCCTATTATTAATTGCACTTTTATTGAGCACTTTTAACTATACCAACACCAACGCCCAAACTGGCCTCAGTTGCCAAGTCAATTACGCAATTACCAATCAATGGGGCAGCGGGTTTCAAGCTGATGTGCTGGTCAACAACAGCGGAACCAGCGCGATCAACGGCTGGACGCTGGCTTGGAGTGCGCCGAGTGGGCAGCAAATTGGCCAAAGCTGGAATGCGACCGTGACTCAAAGCGGCAGTCAAGTCAGCGCCAAAAACGTTGATTGGAATGCCAGCATCGCCGCTGGTGGCAGCCAAGGCTTTGGGTTTACCGCTACAACCGCTGGCAGTTTGGCAGTTCCAAGCAGTTTTATGGTTAATGGTGTAACTTGTAGCGGCGGCATTAGTCCAACCGCAACCTCACCAGCAGCGACTACAACCAGCGTGCCAACTGCGACCAACGCCGCCACCAGCATCCCAACCGCCACGCGCATCGCCACCAGTGTGCCGACGAACGCACCAACCGCGACGCGCACGCCAACCAGCATCCCAACCGCCACGCCTGCGACAACGACAGGCCGCCAAATGGAAAAGCTCAATCGTGGGATCATCAGCGTGCGCCAAGGTAGCAATAATTTTGTTAGCTGGCGGATGTACGGCACCGATCCCAGCTCGATTGGCTTTAATCTCTATCGCGGCACAACCAAAGTTAATCCTAGCCCAATTACCAATGCCACCAGCTATGTGGATAGCGGCGCGGCGGCCAACAGCATTTACAGCGTGCGGCCTGTGCTCAATGGGGTTGAACAAACTGCATCGGAAAACTCGCTCAATTTTGCCAATGGCTACCTTGATGTGCCATTGCAAATTCCTGCTGGCGGCACAACACCCGATGGGGTTGCCTACACCTACAGCGCCAATGATGCCAGCGTCGGCGACCTCGATGGCGATGGTCAATATGAGATTGTGCTCAAGTGGGACCCAAGCAATGCCAAAGATAATTCGCAATCGGGCTACACGGGCAATGTCTATCTCGATGGCTACAAATTGAATGGCACGCGCTTGTGGCGCATCGATTTGGGGCGCAATATTCGGGCTGGCGCTCACTACACTCAATTTATGGTTTACGATTTGGATGGCGATGGCAAGGCCGAAGTTGCCACCAAAACCGCCGATGGCACGCGTGATAATGCTGGCACAGTGATTGGCAACGCCAGCGCCGACCACCGCAATGCCGGCGGCTACATTCTCGCTGGCCCTGAATATCTGACCGTATTCAATGGCCAAACCGGAGTTATTCGCTCAACCGTCAATTATGATCCAGCCCGTGGCACGGTCTCAGCGTGGGGCGATAACTACGGCAACCGAGTTGATCGCTTTTTGGGTGGAATTGCCTACCTCGATGGCCAACGCCCAAGCCTGATTATGAGCCGTGGCTACTACACCCGCAGCGTTATCGCCGCTTGGGATTTCCGCAATGGCAGCCTAACCAAGCGTTGGACATTCGATAGCAACGTCTCTGGCAGTCAATATGCTGGTCAAGGCAATCATGGCCTTTCAGTTGCCGATGTTGATCAAGATGGCAAAGATGAGATTATCTTTGGAGCCATGACAATTAACGACAATGGCCAACCGCTGTGGAACACCCGCAACGGCCATGGCGATGCAATGCACGTTGGCGATCTTGATCCCAATCGGGCTGGCTTAGAGGTTTTCAAAGTCAGCGAAGATTCAGCGAAGCCCAGTTCGTGGTTTGCCGATGCACGCACTGGCCAAATTCTCTGGCAAACGGCAGCTGGCGGCGATAATGGGCGCGGCGTTTCGGGCGATATTTGGGCTGGCAGCCCAGGCGCTGAATCGTGGTCATCGATGGATAGCAACCTGCGCAGCGTTGGCGGGGCAACCCTCGGACGCAAACCATCATCGACCAACTTCTTGATTTGGTGGGATGGTGACCCGGTGCGCGAATTGCTCGATGCCACGAAGATAGACAAATATGGTACTGCGGGCGAAACTCGCTTGCTAACTGGCAGCGGCGTTAGCTCCAACAACACCACCAAATCAACCCCCGCGCTCAGCGGCGATATTTTGGGCGATTGGCGCGAAGAGGTGATTTGGCGCACCAGCGATAACAGTGCGCTACGCATTTATTCAACCAGCACCAGCACCACCCGCCGCCTTTTCACCCTGATGCACGATGCCCAATATCGAGTGGCGATTGCTTGGCAAAACACCGCCTACAATCAACCACCACACCCCAGCTTTTTCTTGGGCGATGGCATGAGCAACCCAGCACAACCGAATATCTATCTGCGCTAAACTGATTTGGCTGCGATCCAATTAGCAAAGGCCGAGGAAATTCCTCGGCCTTGCAGCTTTAGTCAATCGTTGCGTCAACCCTAGTGCGTTCCCTACCCCCCAGCCCCCTCGCCCGCGTTCAGTGGGCGAGGGGGAGCCGATTACTCCATTCCACGCATCAATCATGGCAAAACGATCGCATGAAGCCCCTCGCCCACCTGCAGGGCAATGTAAAACTCTTCATTAGCCCAATGATGACAAAAAGCCAGCAAATCTAAAAGCCCCTCGCCCGCAGCGTGGGCGAGGGGTTGGGGGTGAGGGGATTGTTGCTCAAATTTTGGGGCAACTTGACAGAGTTCAGGCTTAACGGCACAATTGCAAGCGCTTGCAGAAGCTGATAACGCTAAAGAGATCGTTCTTGAAGCAAACCGACCATTAAGTTGCAACCCAAATTCTGCTAGCCCAAGCCCCAAAAAATCAATACCTGCATGCGTGGCAATTGTCAATTCTGGGCTGTCGAATGGCGATTGCCGACTCGACTATGACAGTCATTCGGCTCAATGAGGACACACGAATATGCAGTATGAGCACCAAATCGAAGCATTGTTAGCCCAAATGACGCTGGCCGAAAAGATTGGCCAAATGCGCCAACTCCATGGCACTGGCGACCAGCAACAAACGCTCGTCCGTGAAGGCAATTTGGGATCGGTTCTGAACGTGATTGATGCTGATGCCCACGAAATTCAGCGCATCGCGGTCGAAGAATCGCGTTTGGGCATTCCACTTTTAATTGGTCGCGATGTCATCCACGGCTTTCGCACGATCTTTCCGATTCCGCTCGGTCAGGCTGCTTCGTTTAATCCTCAGCTTGTGCGCGAAGCCGCTCGGGTTGCGGCCCGCGAAGCCTCGTCCTCTGGCATCAACTGGACATTCGCCCCGATGATCGATATTTCGCGCGACCCACGTTGGGGTCGAATTGCCGAAAGCTGTGGCGAGGATGCCTATCTCTCAAGCCTGATGGGCGTAGCAATGGTCGAGGGGTTTCAAGGCGACGATTTGACCGCGCCCGATGCGCTTGCTGCCTGTGCCAAGCATTATGTTGGCTACGGCGCTAGCGAAAATGGCCGCGATTACAACACCGCTTGGATTCCGGAAGTACTGCTGCGCGATGTCTATTTAGCCCCATTCCAAGCCGCTGCTGAGGCTGGAGTGGCAAGCTTTATGAGTGCCTTCCACGATTTGAACGGCGTGCCAACCTCAGGCAACGAGTTTACTTTGCGCCACATTTTGAAGGGCGAATGGGCCTACGATGGTATGGTTGTCAGCGATTGGGCCTCAATTGCCGAGATGATTGCCCATGGCTATGCCGCCGATTTACGCGATGCCGCCTTGAAGGGCGTAACGGCAGGGGTCGATATGGAGATGGCCAGCACTAGTTATGCCGAATATTTGGCTGAATTAGTCGAAACTGGCGCGATCAGCCGCGATTTGATTGATGATGCAGTACGACGGGTCTTGCGGATCAAGTTCCGCTTGGGCTTATTCAATCAACCGTATGCCAATGCTGCTGCCGCCGATACGTTGCTGGCACCCGACCATTTGGCCTTGGCACGCCAAATTGCCAAAGAAAGTTGCGTATTGTTGAGCAACAAAGCAACCTTGCCCCTCAAGCAGCAAACCACAGTTGCGATTGTCGGCCCGTTAGCCAATCATGCCGCCGATCAGCTAGGCTGTTGGGTGTTTGATGGCAAGCCTGAAGATAGCCAAACCCCATTGCAAGCGATTCGTGAGCTGCTAGGTAACGAACGGGTGCAGTTTGCTCAAGGCTTGTCCGAAGCCCGCAGTTTAGATCAAAGTCTGTTTGGCGAAGCGGTTGCTGCCGCGCAATCAGCCGATGTGGTGATTGCCTTTTTGGGTGAAGATGCAGGCTTGAGTGGCGAAGCCCATAGCCGTGCCTTTATCGATCTGCCTGGCGCACAATTAGCATTAGTCGATGCCTTGGTGGCAACTGGCAAGCCCGTGGTCGCCGTGGTGATGGCCGGGCGTTCGTTGGTGTTGGGCGAATTACAGGATAAAGTGCAAGCGCTATTGTATGCGTGGCATCCTGGTACGATGGCTGGCCCAGCGCTCGCCGATTTGCTGTTTGGCTTGGAGAACCCCTCAGGCCGCTTGCCGATTAGCTTCCCGCGCACGGTTGGCCAAGTGCCAGTCTACTACAACCGCAAAAACACTGGCCGCCCACCAAGCGAAGATGCGCCCAGCATTCCAACCGGTACGCCGCTTGATCCCAGTGGCTTTACCGCAAGTTATCTCGATGTTGATCATCGGCCATTGTTTGCCTTTGGTTATGGTTTGAGCTACACAACATTTAGCTATAGCAATTTGCGTTTATCCAGCCAAAAACTAGGCTTTGACGAAACCCTCAGCATCACCGCCACCATCACCAACACTGGCAAATACGCTGGTGCTGAGGTGGTGCAGCTATATATTCGCGATTTAGTTGGCTGTATGACTCGCCCAATCAAAGAACTCAAAGGCTTCCAACGAATTTACTTGGAGCCAGGCCAAAGCCAAGAGGTGAGTTTTGAGCTGCGCAGCGCTGATCTCAGTTTTCACAACAACGCCATGCAACGGCTCGTTGAGCCAGGCGAATTTAATCTTTGGGTTGCGCCAAGCAGCATTGGCGGTTTGCAAGCCAGTTTTGAATTAGTTGCCGACAACAAAGAACTGCAAGCCTAAAACCGAGCAACCAATTTTGATCCACAAAGGACACGAAGGTCACGAAGCTTGATTAATCATTCTTCGTGGTGCTTCGTGTCCTTCGTGGTTAAATAAACTCTTTTGGGTTAAAATATAATCGTCCAGTGTTGAACTCATCCACAAGGAACAGAACTATGGCGCTTGCCTTAAATGTGATTAATCAGAACCAGCCAAGTTGTGCTGGTTGTGGTGGTTTATGTTGTCGCTCGTTTATCTTGCCGATTGATACGCCCGAAACTCGCGAAGATTTTGATGTGCTGCGCTGGCTGGTGCTGCATCGCGGCGTAAAATGCTTGGTCAAACAATCAGTGTGGGAATTGGAAATTGCCCTGCCATGCGAGCATTTGCAGGACGATAGCCGCTGTGGGATTTATATGCAACGCCCAAATGTCTGTGTTGAGTATGAAGTTGCCACCTGTGAGCGCCATCAGCCACCGCATTACGAGGCAATGATTGATAACGAACATGCCTTGCGGGCCTGGGTTTTATCGCGCTACGGCATGTATCCCGATGACCCCGATTTTCCCTATGGCGAGCAAACGATTCGAGTTGGTTTGTTTTAAGCGCGATCAATCGGTATCATAAGCACAGCGAACGTCTAGTGATAAGGAACGATCAATGTCGATCATTCAGAGTACGCTTGATATCCATAGCCCTGAATTTCGCCAAAACGCCGATTTTCATCGCCAATTGGCGGCTGAATTACGTCAACAAACCCAGCAAATTGCCCAAGGTGGCAGTGCTGAGGCTCGCACCCGCCACGAAGGTCGGGGCAAATTGCTTGTCCGCGATCGGATCGAGCGCTTGCTCGACCCCGGTAGTGCTTGGCTCGAAATCGGCACCCTAGCAGCGTGGCAAGTCTACACTGACGATGTGCCAGCAGCAGGCGTGATCACCGGAATTGGGCGGGTATCGGGCGTTGAGGTGCTGATTGTGGCCAACGATGCCACGGTCAAAGGCGGAACTTACTATCCACTAACGGTGAAAAAACATTTGCGTGCCCAAGAAATTGCGCTGCAAAATCACTTGCCCTGTATTTATTTGGTCGATAGCGGCGGCGCGTTCTTGCCCTTGCAAGCCGAAGTCTTCCCCGATCGCGACCATTTCGGGCGTATTTTCTACAATCAAGCCCAAATGTCAGCCTTAGGCATTCCGCAAATTGCCGTGGTGATGGGCAGTTGTACCGCTGGTGGCGCGTATGTGCCAGCCATGAGCGATGAAGTGGTAATTGTGCGCGAGCAAGGCACGATTTTTCTTGGTGGCCCGCCCTTGGTCAAAGCCGCCACTGGCGAGATTGTCAGTGCCGAGGATTTAGGCGGCGCTGATGTGCATACCCGTTTATCAGGCGTAGCCGACCATTTTGCCGATGACGATGAGCATGCTTTGGCGATTACGCGCTCGATCGTGGCCAATTTGCAGCAGCGTAAAGCCAATCCATGGCCGCTGCGCACGCCCGAAGCGCCACGCTACGATCCGCAAGAATTGTATGGAATTATCCCAGCCGATACTCGCAAGCAATTTGATGTACGCGAAATTATTGCTCGACTGGTCGATGGCTCGCGCTTGGACGAGTTCAAGGCGCGTTATGGCACAACCTTGGTAACTGGCTTCTCACACATTTATGGGCATCCAGTTGGTATTTTGGCCAATAACGGCATTTTATTCTCCGAGAGTGCGCTCAAGGCAGCACATTTTATTGAGATTTGCAACGAACGGGCAATTCCGTTGCTGTTTTTGCAAAATATCACCGGCTTTATGGTTGGCCGCGAATACGAACAACGAGGGATTGCCAAAGACGGTGCCAAAATGGTGATGGCAGTTTCCAACGCCCGCGTGCCAAAATTTACCGTGGTGATTGGCGGCTCGTTTGGTGCTGGCAATTATGGTATGTGTGGCCGCGCCTATAGCCCACGCCAACTTTGGATGTGGCCAAATAGCCGAATTTCGGTGATGGGTGGCTCTCAGGCTGCCAATGTGCTGCTCACCGTGCGCCGCGATGGGCTGCAAGCCAAAGGCCAAGATTTGAATTTGGCCGAGCAACAAGCCTTTATGCAGCCAATTCTCGATAAATACGAGGCCGAGGGCAATCCCTATTATTCCAGCGCTCGGCTCTGGGATGATGGCATTATTGACCCAGTTGATACGCGCATGGCTTTGGCGCTAGGCTTATCGGCAGCCGCCAATGCGCCATTAGCCGATGTTAAATATGGTGTGTTTCGGATGTAATTGTTCCGATCCACGAAGCAGCACGAAGGGTGCTGTGGCTATAGGCTCTGGGCTATAGGCTTAGGGTTGCAGCCCGCATCCTTCGCTCTTATGCGTTATTTTTTGCCACGAATTGCCCGAATTCCACGAATAATCGTTATTTTCGCCACAGATTGGCACAAATTGCGCCGATTCGTGGTTCAAAAGACAATAGCCCAAAGCCTAGCGCCGCATGGTCTCTGCGCCACTGCGTTAAAATCTGGCCCCTGATCCCTGAATCCTGATCTCTCTATGCTTTTTTGCCTTCTGCCTTTCATCCCTCATCCCTCATCCTTACGTTATACGGTACACTAAGCAGCAATTAACTGAAGGAATGAAACCAATGCAACTAGAAATTCTTTACCGCGACGACCAGATCGTGGTGATCAATAAACCAACCGGCGTGGCAACTCACGCACCCCAAGGCGATTTGGCATTAACTGATGTTGAACGAGCCTTGCGCGACCAATTGCAACTTGAATATTTGGCAATCCACCAGCGGCTTGATCGCGATACATCTGGGGTGATGCTGTTTGCGCTTGATCCCGCTGCCAATGCCAATTTGGCCACAGCCTTTGCCGAACACACGATTGAGAAAACTTATCAAGCCTTGGTTTATGGCATGCCAAGCCAAGCCCAAGGTGTGATCGACGCAGCAATAGCGCCTGCTGGCGATGGCATGATGCAGGCTGCACCAGACCAAGATCGGCGTGGACAACCAGCTATCACCCACTACCGCATCTTGGCAAGCACGCCCGATCAGCGTTTTAGCTTGTTAGAGTTGCAACCCAAAACTGGCCGTACCCATCAATTACGGGTGCACTGCGAATCATTGGGCCATCCAATTGTTGGCGATGCGCTGTATGATGTGGCGCGAGCCGCCCCACGACTCATGCTGCATGCCAGCGAATTACGCTTGACCCACCCAATTACCCAGCAGCCATTGCATTTTCAAGCGCCAACCCCAGCCTTGTTCCAACGCATTGCTCAAGGCTTGCCCGAATTGCAGCAAAGCAGCGAGCCAGCAGCGCTCAACGGCTTAATCGAGTTAGCCGCTGAACGCCGCGCAGTGCTGGCCGCCGATGCGACTACCACGATCTTTCGGGTGTTTCATGGCCCTAGCGATGGCCTGACCCATCCATGGTTGCAGCATTGGACGGTCGATAAACTTGATCAGGTATTGATTGCCTCGTGCTATGACGAGCGAGTGCGGCAAGTGCCCCAGAGCTTGATCAACGCCTTGGTTGCCCAATGGCAGCCGCAAGCGATTTATGCCAAATATCGCCCACGTGCTGCGGCTAAAGTGGATGAAGCCGCCATGGCCGAGCTAGCACCAAGCCTGCCAGTTTGGGGCCAGCCAATTGAGCAAGTGGTAGTGACGGAAGCAGGTTTGCACTATGAATTACGGCCCAACGATGGCTTGAGCATTGGCTTGTATGCCGATATGCGTGAAACCCGCCATCGGGTGCGCAATCTGGTAGCCAACAGTCAATTGCGCGTGCTCAACAGTTTTGCCTATACCTGTGGCTTTGGCGTGGCAGCCGTTGCCGCTGCACCAGAGTCGATCATCACCAATCTTGATCTTTCGCGGCGCTCGTTAGATTGGGGCAAAACCAATTATGGTCTCAATCAATTGGTCGTTGAAGATCGCCAGTTTGTGTTTGGCGATGTGTTCGATTGGCTTAGTCGTTGGGTGCGCCAAGGTCGCCAATTCGATCTGGTGATTCTTGACCCGCCTTCATTTGCCCGCAATCGTGGCAAACGCTGGCGCGCCGAAGAAGATTACGCCGATTTGGTGGCACTGGCAGTACAATTGTTGCCAGCAGATGGCCATTTGATCGCGTGCTGTAACCATGTCGGGCTATCGCGGCGGCAATTTCGCGGCCAAGTCGAGCGCGGCATGCAGCTCGGGTGTTGGCACGGCGTGATTGAAGCCAATTACCCAGCCTCGCCATTGGATTACCCCGCAGCCTATGGCGAAAGCCACCTGAAAGTTATATTGGCGGTTGGTAAGTCGCACGAGTAATTCTAATCTAAACTTCTGGTGTATAGTAAAAAAGCTGAGCATTTTGCTGTTAAGGTTGGAGAACAATGGAACGTCAACAAGTGCTAGTGCGGTTGGCCAGTAGCGCCGATTATCCGGCGGTGATAGCGGTAACCTATGCCGCTTATGCCGCTCAGCGAGCCAAAAGCGAATTGTATGCCTATGTTTATACCGAAACTGTCGAGAGCCTAAGCGCCTCGCAAGCCAAACATCCCAATTGGCAGATTTTGGTGGTCGAAGAGGCCGGGCAAATTGTGGCGGCGGTGCGCGTTGGCACATTTAGCGCAAGCGATAGCGATTTGCACCTTTGGCGTTTGAGCGTAACTCCTGAAACGCAAGGCCGTGGCTATGGCAAACTTTTGGTGCAAACAGTTGAACAGTGGGCCAGCGCCCAAGGCTATCAAAGCATCTCGTTGGGTGCACTCGAAGTTTCGCCCGAAAATCAGGCTATGTACGAGCGTTGGGGCTATCGCTACCACGAGCGCCGCGAAATGACCAGTGCTCCTGGCAATTTTTACGCTATCCTGCACAAGCCAACTGAGCGTACTATCAATCAGACGGTGGCAACCTACGAAACGATTGCCGAGGATTATCAGCAACGGCGTGGGGCGGTCAGCGCTTGGGTATTAGAATCACGCGATCGGTTTATACAGCAACTTGCCGCACCCGCTAAAATTCTCGAAGTTGGCTGCGGGCCGGGCCGCGATGCACGCCTATTGCGCGAGGCTGGCTACCAAGTAATTGGGCTTGACCCAACCTGGGCAATGGTGCAACTTGCCAAGCAAGCTGAGGTTCCTTTGGTTGCTGGCGATTCGCGCAGTTTGCCGATTGCAGCAGCCAGTGTGCAAGGGGTTTGCGCCAAGCCTCACTGTTACACCTGCCACACTTGGAATTTTCGCTAGCCTTGAGTGAAATAGCCCGAGTTTTGCAGCCACAAGGGATCTGCTATCTCAGCCTGAAAATTGGCGTAGGCGAACAATTGCATGCCGATGGCCGTTTATTTGCTTTGCATCAACCCGAATCGGTGACCAAAGCCTTGGCAGGTGCAGGCCTAACTGTGCTTGAGCAATGGGTGGCTGATTCTGACCTACCCGATAACCCGCCGTGGGTCAGGACGATTGCCCGAAAGGAACTTGCATGAGCGAACCAAAAATCCCGTTGACAGCCAAAATGTGGTTTGCTTGGGGCCAAAGCTGCACCTATTGGGGCAATCGCACGCTTTCCAAGCAACTGTATCGTTGGGCGTTTAATGCCTATACGCGCGCTCAAACCTATGCGCCGTGGTGGGGGATGCCAGTGCTGCGGCGGGCGGTGATTCGTGGTCGCGAGCTTGATGATTATGCCGGGGCGGTGCGTGATTTCACTACTTTGATTAATCTTGAGCCTGAATGGGCCGAGCCATATTTGCAACGCGGCATTTTGCATAGTTTTCACGGTTTGCAGGCTGCGCCCCGCGCGATTGCCGATTTTGACCAATTTTTGAAACTTGCCCCAGCCACCCATACGTGGCGAGCCGATGCCGAGCGCTTGACCGAACGCCTCCGCGAAGATTTGCAAGAACGCGGCTGGAGCGAACAACTCGATTAGTCAACTGATGGCATCGAAATAAAAAAGCGCGATCAATTCAGCATTGATCGCGCTTTAGCGTTAAGCATATTGCAATACATTAAACATTATCCAAACGCCATGATGATGTTTGATCATTCATCAATTAAGCAAAAATGTATCAGAGATTCCTTGATTATTCTATTAGTTCAATGCAATAAATCGATAGCAAATACACCTATTAATAATGATTAATGAATAATTTTGATTATTTTTCATTAAAGATAATTATAATCTGATTAATTTTGAGCATTATGCTAGTATGTTATTTTTGGTTCTCAAAATCCTTCAACTCTCATTTAATCCATAAATCAATCTCCAAAAGCTTAAAGATTGGATTATCAGAAAATGTATTCTCATGAATAAAAAGCTATTTTTTTGAGCAGGTTGAGAGGAGCTTGGGAATTGTATTTGAATAAGGTTTTCTTATATTCTCAACCGAGATTGTAGCATAGCAATTTCAAATTTGTCAACGATATTATATATCTGAGGATAGATAGTATTGGTTGTTTGTAACAATAAATCAATGCAGGTTTTAAAGTCTCTTTCGAAGCTCTAAAACCTGCATTAATTTATTAATAATCTAGGCAAGCCACGCAGCTAAATCGCTATATTCGCGATAGTGCATAGCTTGCCAGCCGTGGCTTTGGGCGGCCACAACATTGGCTTGAGCATCATCCCAAAAGGCGATGCTAGCAGGCTCCAGCCCCAATTGCTTGGTGACGCGCTCGAAATAGGTGGGCTGTGGTTTGCGCGCTCCAATGCTCGATGAAGCCAACATGCCATCGCACCAACGCCACATGCCCAAATCGTGCCAAAGGTAGTTGCTACGATGCTGCTCTTGGTTGGTCGCAAGATAGCGTTTAATCCCACGATCACGTAACTGTTGCATGGCATTCAGCACCCGCGCATCGATCAGGCTTTCTTCGTGAAACCAACGCTCCAAGAAGGCATCAAGATCATGTGGCCAAGCCCATTGCTCAAGGTAGGTTGGCAAGACTTCGCGCAGATCAGATTTACCATCGATACAATCCAAAAACACGCCATGAAAAAACTCATGGGTATGCTTGGTCGTAATGCCATGGTCGCGCTCTAAGTAGGCGGCAAAGCGAAACATTGGCACACACAGCACCCCATCAACATCAAACAAAGCTGCTTGCAACTTGCTCATTGTTGTGGTTCGACGGCTAAAGTGCGCTGAATTTGGTCGATATGGCCAAGCCCATGGTTGGCATAGGTTTCAACCAAATTGAGCAAACTAACCGAGCCATTTTCAGGATGAAAGCCGGTGCGCTGCCACGCGGCTTCGGGCAATTCACGCCAAAATTGCACCCAACGTGCATGCAACGAACGCAACAGTTGCAACGAAATTTCCACATCAGCCTGTTGCGCATCGCCAAACGTAGCCCATAGCTCTTGATCGTAAGGCTTGAGCGTCGGGTTATCTTCAGTGGCGATCAACTTACAACGAATATAGCTATTCAGGTGCGAATCGGCCAGATGATGAATATTTTGGGCCACGCTCCATTCGTTGGTTAAGAATGGCGTTATCAGTTGGCTTGGGCTGAGTGGACGCACAAGCTCGGTTAATTGGGCGGGTAATTGCTCAATTTGGCTAATCCATTGGTCGCGTTGCTCGCTCATGCCAATACTCCTACTAACTTGGGGCTGGCTATACCTAAGGTTTGTAGCACCTGGGTATAAACCCCAACAATCACCTCGTCACCAGCGTCGCGAGCAATATATTCAAAGCCAGGCGAGGCGTTGGCTTCAATCAGCCACCATTCGCCATGACGATCTTGGGCAATATCAAGGCCAGTCCAGCGTAAAGGGATGGATTCGAATAACGGGGCGGCAAAATCGCTGATCCGTTGCTGCAACGCCTGATCATCAATCACGACTGCCTTGCCACCATTCCAGTGCAACGGGCTAAGATTACCTTCAAACAGCGCTTGATCGATATTCTTTTCGTAGAGCAAAATCAGCTGACCATCCAAAAAGACTGCTCGATATTCGTGGGCGATTTCAATCGTACTTTGGGCCAGCGCAATGTAATCAAAATCTTTGCTTGCGCCATCGTAAATTTTGCTCAAGGCGTTGATAATGCCCTCGCGGTCGTGACAGAGAAATACATTCAGGCCACCAGAGCCACGATTGCGTTTGATCATCACGGGCAGGGCAAATTTGGCCAGCACATCATCGGCAATTGCTTCAAGGCTATCAAAAGCGCGATACTTGGCAAAGCGCTCAGGCCCAAGCGGGTGAAAATACGATGCAGTCTGCGGTTGCTTAATCCAATTGTGGGTCAGGGTATAAAAATAATCTTTATCACGGCAGATTTCGCTCATCGTATTGTCGTTGAGCGGAGCCTTCCAGTTCACAAACAACCAATTGCGGGTAGTGCCAACGATACGCAGGATATTTTCCGTCGAATGTAAATGTTCATACGTCAAACCGAGCCGTTCACAAGCCAGCGACAGCAAACGAATATTCGGATTCATGGATCGTCCTTAAAAAATGTAAGTGGGAAACTCTGGTGGTTGGCATGTAGAATACCGCACTCTGCGCCTGTTGCAAGTAGGATTTTTGCTCCAGTTCAGCCCTAAATCAACAAAACCTAACAATTATTTACATTCAAATTAATCTTTTATCGGCACGAATAATGCTCAATCCTAATTACTTACAATCAGTATCCACATAGCTAGCAACTCATTTCGAGCGACCATAATCGAATTCAGCGCGATAGCAAGCGCTGTAGCGATTAATTAATCAATCTTTAAACAGTTTAATTTAGTGCTTGTCAATGTTGCCGAATGATGTGATAATGGGGCAACAATCTAGCCTGCAATTTTTGGCACTTGATACGCGAAGCGGATACTCCGCAGTTGACGTTGTAGGATTACAGCAATGAAATCATTTGAACATACCCAACTGGGTGAGTATACATTGCAAGAAGAGGTTGGCCGTGGTGGAATGGCGCAAGTCTATCGCGCCCAACACCCTGCCTATGGTCTCGTTGCCTTCAAAGTATTACCACCCTATTTTGCCCATGATAACGACACACTTCAGCGCTTTATGCGTGAAGCCCGTGCCAATCGTACCTTGCATCACCCGCATATTGTGCAGCTGTATGAAGCTAGCGATATTGCCCAAGCCCAAAACCCCTACCAGCCGATTCATTACATTGCAATGGAATATATTGCTGGGGGCACATTAACCGATCGTTTGCGCCAACAGCCGCAACAGCCGCTCAATGTGACCCTCGAAATGGGTGAACAAATTGGCTCAGCCTTGGATTATGCGCATGGCAAAGGCTTTATTCACCGCGACATCAAACCAAGCAATATTCTGTTTCGCAGCAATGGCCATGCCCGTGCTGGCCGACTTTGGGATTGCGCTGGCCAATAATGAGGCGCGGATGACCAAAGCTGGTGGCTTTGCTGGCACCGTGGCCTACACCGCACCCGAAATTTTCGAGGGCGAAACCGCCGATATGCGCTCAGATATTTATGCGCTTGGCTTGATTCTGTATGAATCGTTGGCTGGGCATAATCCCTATGCCAATATCAGCAGCAACGCGCAAATCGCCATGAGCAAAATTCTGACTACCCCGTTACCACCATTGCAAGATGTTGCGCCCTATGTGCCGCCATTAACTGCCGAAATTCTGGCCCAAGCAACCGCCAAAGATCCAATTCGGCGCTTTGCCACGATGTCAGATTTTGTCGAGGCGTTGAAGCAAGCCAAATTCAATCGGGTTAGTGATCGTCCAGCGCAACAATTGAATGCCAGCGGTCGCCCAATGATTCCGATTGCCAATCGTGGCACACCAAATCGCCCACCGCAACGCAATCAACCAAGCGGTCAAGCTGGTGGCGATAACCCAACCCAAGCCTTTGTTGCAGGCGCAGCGGCTTCGGCAGCGGCGGCTTCGGCATTGCCTGATGCTGGCGAAGGTACAATGATTTACACGCCGCCAGCAGCTAATCCGGTGGTGCAACAACCAGCAGCACCGCCACCAAACGAGCCAACCCAAATCTACACGCCGCCAACGCCAAATCCAGTGGTGCAACAATCTGCGCCGCCAGTGGTTCAACCACCGATCGATGCAACCCAAATCTACACCCCAGCAACGCCAAATCCGGTAGTGCAACAACCTGCGCCGCCAGTGGCTCAACCACCGATCGATGCGACCCAAATCTACACCCCGGCAACGCCAAATCCGGCGTTACGTCAAGTACCAATTACGCGGCCAAATCAAGAAATTCCAAGGGCACACTCGCAGGTTAATCAGCCATTGCCAGTAGCGCCCACCGTCCCGCTTGATAACCAAAGCACTATGATGTATACGCCGAATAGTGTGCCGAATCAACCAGTACCGAGTCGAACCAACCAGCCAGTTGATAATGAAAGCACAGTCATGTATCCGGCCTATCCACCAGCGACTGGCAATCAACAAACCTATATGCCGCCAACTGGTAATCAAGCCTATCCACCAGCGACTGGCAATCAACAAACCTATATGCCGCCAACTGGTAATCAAGCCTATCCACCAGCGACTGGCAATCAACAAACCTATATGCCACCAACTGGTAATCAGGCTTATCCACCAGCGACTGGCAATCAGGCTTATCCAGCCTCGGCTGGTGCTTCACAATCAAATCAGCCGCTGCCAACAGCCAAAAAAGGGCCAGCCCGACCAGTTAATGCTCAACGGATTGAACTTGCGCGACCGGTAGCACCAGTGGCAGCAGTTGGCCAAGCAGCCGAACCCGACTACTATGCGCCACCGCCACCCTATGCAATGCCAACCAAGGCATCGCCACTGGTCAAAGCCAAGGATTTCTTGCGTTCACCGAAAGTTCTGGTGGCCTTGGGTAGTGCTCTTTTAGCCTTGCTAGTAATTGCATTTTTGACCTTTGGCCGTGGTAAAGACGACCCTACTATTGCAAGTGTTGCGACAGCAACCTCGGTCGTGGCGGTTGGCGATGTTACGCCAACAGCAACCACAACCGATCAGCCAACGCCAACCGAGGCCCAATCAGCCGATCCGCAAGAAGCCAAACGCTTAGACTATATCGTGGGCCAAGAAGCCTATGCCCAACAAGATTGGCCAAGCGCTGCCGCTGCCTTCGATAAGGTGCGCGAAATCGACCCAGCCTATCTCGATTTGAGCAATATTGGCTCGGCAACCTACTATAACTGGACAATTAACGAACTAACTGGACCTGACAAGGTTGCCTCCAGCCTTGAGATTCTCAACAAAACTTTCGGCTTCAAGCCCGATCATCAGCCGGGCACCAACTTGGCCAAGGTGCTGAATATCTACCGTAATGGCCAAACGGCTGCTGAGCAACAAGACTGGCAAGCCGCAATCAATGCCTATCAGGAAGCCCAAGCTGCTGGGAGCGGCGAGTTTGGCGACCTAATGGGCAAGCTGCAAACCGTCAAGCAATTGTACGAAGCCTATCTTGGCCGAGGCCGCGAGCTAGAAGAATCGGGCAATACCGCAGGCGCCAATGCGATCTATCGCGAGGCTGCAGCGCTTAAAGAGCTTGATGGCAGTTTAGATGTGGCTGCGGCTAATACTCGGATTCGCGCGACTGCGCCAACCGAGGTTCCAGCAACGCCAACCCGGCCCGCACCACCCACGGCTGTTCCAGTAGCTCAACGCTTGTACTTCCAGAAGTATGCCGAAAACGCGGTTGACCCAACTTGTTTTGCGGTGCATATTCGTGGCGTTAACACCAGTGGCTGGTTTGTGACTGCTGATGGGCTTGGCAATCGGGGCAATCTCGATGGCGCAGGCAACACCAACGTCTGCGGGCTTGCACCTAGCCAAGAAGTCACCTTCACGGTCTATAATGCCCAAGGTGGTGCCGTGCCTGGTGGCGGCGGCATTCCAACCCGTGGCGGCGACTTGATGTCGGGCTATTGGCAATAACCATCTATACCACTCCTTAATCGTTCAAACCTAATCTGTTCGACCCCCCTAGTGCTATGCTGATAGCCTAGGGGGTTTTTATTTGAGCAATTTATCATCACAGATAACAACATGTTTTTATGGGAACAAAAAACAATCTTTAGAATTAATTTGCTATGTTGATACTTAAAATAACTAAAAATATCGCTTTAGAATGCGTCTATAGAGTATAGAGGTATAACAGTTCATGCTATGGAACCCTAGCAAAACCAAGATTAACCTTGCGAAGCAAGCCGAATAATGTGATAATAATCAAATAGTTCAACCAATCTATAATCTATGTTTAGTTCAATCGCTCAGGGCTACAAGTAGCTTACAACAGGCCTACCTGTTTTTTAGGGCTATTTGTTTGCGATGACTCCCAATTGTTCAGCGTTACGGTTAAGGGGCGACCATGAATAATTCAATCTATCCTCAATTCAACCAGCAACCAGCAGGAATGTATGCCCAGCAACAGTTTGGTGACTATCGCGTGCAGCAAAAAATTGGGGCTGGTGGCATGGCCGAGGTCTATCAAGCATTCCATCCCTCGTTTCAAACAGTAGCGCTCAAAGTGCTCAACCTAAGCGCAATCAACGATCACGATATGGTGCAGCGCTTTTTGCAAGAAGCGACGATGGTGCGCCAATTGCATCATCCCCATATTGTGGCCATTTATGATACCGCCCAAGTCTGGTTTGCCCCAACCCAGCACTATATTCCTTTAATCGCGATGGAATATATTACGGGAGGAACCTTAACTGAGCGTTTGCAGCAACAACCCAAACAGCTGTTAAATCCGGCGCTTCAAATGGTCAAGCAAATTGGTTCGGCCCTCGATTATGCCCATGGCAAAGGCTTTATTCACCGTGATATCAAGCCAAGCAATATTTTGTTTCGGAGTAATGGCGAGGCAGTATTGGCTGATTTTGGGATTGCGTTGGCCAAAAATCAAGCGCGCATAACGCGAGTTGGCGGGTTTGTCGGCACTATTGCTTATACCGCTCCCGAAGTTTTCGAGGGGATTACGCCTGATCAGCGGGCTGATATGTATGCCTTGGGCTTGATTTTGTATGAGGCATTAGCTGGAATACATCCCTATCATCATGAAACTGATAGCCACGAACACATGACAATCTAACCGGATTCAACGGGCGGAATTACCACCATTACGCCAGTTTGCGCCGTATGTGCCACCAGGCATTGTCGAAGTCATCAACCAAGCAATTGCCCGTAACCCCAATGATCGTTTTGCCACAATGGCTGATTTTCTTGAGGCGCTTGAAAAAACCCGCTTTTCACCATCAAAGGTCAATGTTGCAGTGCCGCAGCATACTACGGTTATGCAAACTCCAGCGAGCCGGCCTAATGTCGCGCTGGCGCGGCCAGTAACCAGTGAAAGCAGCATGCAGACATTCATTCCGCCAGCAACCAACGAACGCAATGTTGCGACCTATCACGAACCAGCAAGCCAACAAAATTTCAACCCAGGGCAACGCTCACGGCCAAATGCAGCCTCAATTGGGGCAGTTCCAGTAAGAACCAATATCAATCAGCCAATCTACCCAACTCCAAAGCCGGAACCATGGTATACAAATGTGCGGAAGCGCTGGATGGCAATTGGTGCTAGTGTAATTGGGCTGATACTCATCTTTTTCATTGGTGGTAAGATTTTTGGCAATGATTCGACCAACAAAGCTCCTATTAATCCAGGTAATGGTGGCATAGCATTGGTTGGATCACCGTCGCTGGTTGCAACCGCAACACCATCATTCGGCGCGACAGCAATCCCAACCGTAACCGAGCCAAGCGACCCACAAGAAGCTAAGCGTTTGGACTATATCGTGGGCCAAGAAGCCTATGCCCAACAAGATTGGCCAAGCGCTGCCGCTGCCTTTGATAAGGTGCGCGAAATCGACCCAGCCTATCTCGATTTGAGCAATATTGGATCGGCAACCTACTACAACTGGACGATTAACGAATTGACTGGCCCTGACAAGGTGACGGCAAGCCTCGAGTTGCTCAACAAAACCTTCAGCTTCAAGCCCGACCACCAACCGGGCACGAACTTGGCCAAAGTGCTGAAGCTCTATCACAATGGCCAAACGGCTGCTGAGCAACAAGGTTGGCAAACCGCAATCAATGCCTATCAGGAAGCCCAAGCTGCTGGGAGCGGCGAATTTGGCGAATTAATGGGCAAGCTGCAAATCGTCAAGCAATTGTATGAAGCCTATCTTGGCCGTGGTCGTGAGTTAGAAGAGGCTGGCGATACCGTAGGAGCCAATGCGATCTATCGCAAAGCTGCGGCGCTGAAAGAGCTTGATAGTAGTTTAGATGTAGCTGCAGCGACTAGCGCCATTCGCGCAACCAACCCAACCGCTGTGCCAGCAACGCCAACCCGGTCAGTCCCAACCCCAGTGCCACCAACTCCTGTAGTTCAACGCTTGTATTTTCAGAAGTATGCCGAAAATGCGGTTGACCCAACCTGTTTTGGGGTGCATATTCGCGGCGTTAGCACCAATGGCTGGTTTGTGACCGTTGATGGGCTTGGCAATCGCGGCAATGTTGATGGCGCTGGCAATACCAATGTCTGTGGGCTTGCAGCTAGCCAACAGGTCACGTTTACTGTATTCAATGCTGCTGGTCAACCAGTGCTTGGTGGCGCTGGCATTCCGACTCGTGGCGGCGATTTTAATGGCGGGCTATTGGCAATAATCAAATGTGTTTCAGCGAGCCGCGATCTGTTTGCTCGTGGCTCGTTGGCAGTTAACGCTAATCCAAATGCTGTTGGGCCAGCCGTTGCACATAGCAATTGCCATCGTTGGCTAATTGTTCGAGCACAGCGGTTGGGCAACTGGGGTTTTCAGCTAACGCCGCCCGACCAATCCACCAAGGCGAGTTCGCGCCTTTAGCAAGCTGTTCAATTGGCGTATCGGGATGGCCCATTGCCAGCAGATGCAACCATTGGTCAAGCGCATACAAGGCTTCGATTAATGCCCGTTGGCGCGATTGTTGGATAATGTTGCTTGAAGTTCGCGGGTTCTGAAGCACAGTTTGGCGCACAATTGAGGCTTGATCCTGAGCCAGTAAGCTTAGAATTTCTGCGGTTGCAACGGGATTACGCGCGGCTGCCAAGCGAATTGGCACTGCCGACCATGTATAGTCGCGGGTAAGCGTTAGCAGCAATTTTGGCGTAATGTTGGGATTACGCGCCAATGCCGCCCGCACATGTTGTACATCATCAAGCTCCAACAATTGATGCACCGTGCGCGGCGTGGCTGGGTTTTGGGCCACCAACATCCGAATTTTGGGATCGTCATCTTCGGCCAAAATCGCTAAACCCCTCAGATCATTGGAATTAGCAACTCGCATTCGCTCGTCAATAGTCGCATCAAGCAGCGTGGCATACTTGGGTATAACATCAAGCGTTTGTGGCTCGCTAATCGGGTTAGTGCTAACGGCTGCTTGATTGAAGAGCAGTTGATGATGCTCAGCGCTGGATTGTCGCAGCCAGCTCAGCATTGGCTCGTTGATTGCGTTCAATCCAAGCAATTCGTGCAGCAGGGTGCTGGCATAGGCAGCAGGTAGGGCAACTTGGTGTTTGAAACGTTGATAATGCCCATACCAATCATCGGCCAAAGCTAGATTTAACCCACCATGCAGCTGAACCACTTGGCCAATTTCAGGGCTAATCGTGTGCATCAGTTGCAGAATAGGCTGTGGAATGTTGGGGTAGCGCAACAACTGCAACAAACGCAGTGGCTCGATTTGATCAAAGAGGATTGGATTTGCCAAAAGCCACAACAGCAAAGCTGGATTATTGAAGAACCCTGCGGGAAAATCGCTGGCAAATTCTAGGGCAACCGTGATTGGCGTATTGGGGTTGGCAACCAGTGCTTCCAGAATTGGCGAGCTGCTGCCACGTTCTAGAAAAATTGAGAGCGGGCCTTGCGGCGCAAATGTATTGAGATAATGCAAGCTTGTGCTAGGCTGGGCAACATTATGATTTTGATCGAGCTTAAGCCACTCAGCGAGCGCCGTTAGTTGCTCAGGAGCGCTTGCTGGGTCGCGGGCGAGGCTGAGCATGGCGGCTTGATCAAGTTGATTCAGATCGAGCATTAAACGTCCTCTCACGCCAAAACTACTGATAACGTGCTACAATCAACGCTGCTTAATTACGATGGAGTATACCCCATGTTTAGCTCAAGCCGCTTGACCTTGCGCGCAGTTGTCCAAGAAGATCTGCCGATCTTTCATCAATGGTGGGGTAACCCTGAAATTATGGCGCTACAAACCGATGGCGATATTCGCCTGCGCCATGAACCCACCAATGTGATGATGTTTGACCATTGGTTTCGTGATGGTGGCAGCGATGTTGGCTTCTCGATTGAACTCACGGAAACTGGCCAACTGATTGGCTTTACCAATGTTTGGGGCGCACATTTGAAAAATCGCTCGGCAGAATTGGGCATTATGCTCGATCAAGCCTTTTGGGATAATGGCTATGGTACCGAGGCGATGCATATCGTCGTGCGCTATGTGTTTGCTGAGCTTAATTTTCACCGTTTGCAATTGACCGTGCGCGATTACAACCAACGCGCCCAGCGGGTCTATAGCAAAGTTGGGTTTCAAGTGGCAGGGCGTTTGCGCCAAATTAATTTCCGCAATGGGCGCTGGCACGATGATATCGTGATGGATCTCTTGCAGGATGAATATTTGGCTGCGCACGGAGCCTACCCAACTAGCCCAACCATGCCTTAGCGCTAGACCGGTTGCAACTTC
The DNA here is from genome assembly GCA_963767035.1 of uncultured Chloroflexia bacterium. Classification (GTDB taxonomy): domain Bacteria; phylum Chloroflexota; class Chloroflexia; order Chloroflexales; family Herpetosiphonaceae; genus Herpetosiphon. The sequence continues at coordinate 2,665,859 of CAVYBW010000001.1, forward strand.
GTGGTATAGTGATAGACAATCGCGACATGAACCGCGCCTGATTTTTCGGCGCGGTTTTGTATTAACTTAAAACTCAGAGGATGTTGTGGAAACGCTGCTCTCGCTTATTGAAATTTGTGCCACGATTGCCTTTGCCATCTCGGGCATTATTACCGCTCGTCGGCGTTCGTTCGATTTAATTGGCGTGTATACGGTGGCATTTGTAACCACATTTGGCGGTGGCACTGTGCGTGATATTTTGCTCGATCGCCGCCCATTTTACTGGGTACAACAGCCGATTTACCCAATGTTGATGTTGGTGTTGGCAATTGGCTCGTTTTTTGTCGCCAAGGCTGATTGGGTGGCCCTAACTGAAAAGGCAATTATGATTCCCGATGCTTTTGGCTTGGGATTGTTTACTGCAGTTGGGGTGGCCTACGGCTTAGAAGCCTCGATGCCGGTTTTTATTGCGGCATTAATGGGCGTAATTACCGCTTCGGTTGGCGGCATGTTGCGCGATATTTTGTGCAATGAAATTCCGTTGGTGTTTCAGCGCAGCACCCAATTGTATGTAACCTGTGCCTTTGTGGGAGCCTGTGGCTATCTTTTGTGCACCTATTTAGGCCTTGATGCGCTGGCAGTGTTGGTCTGCACTGGAATCACAGCCGCCATGCGCTTGGGCGCAGTGCGCTACGATTGGACGCTACCGATCTAGGCGTTGCAAGCCTGCCAAGGCACTCGCATTGATCATCGCACGATATGGGCTATCAGCTAAAGCCACAAGACTAGCCAAACACGCCTGATACTGTTCCAAGGCTTGGGCTGGTTGCGCGGTTTGCTCATACGACCAAGCCACATTCAAATACAGCGATGGCAGAAATTCGCTTATTACTGCTTGCTCAACCAATTGGGCTTGTTCAAGCGCGATTTTATTCCACTCAAGCATAGTTGATGGTGGTTGATGGCGAGCACAATAATGCGCCGCAATGCAGCTATCCAAGGCAGTTTGGCGTAATTGCCACGCTTTTTGATAGGCAGTTTGAGCTGCGCCAATTTGATCCTGCATTTCGGCCTGAACGCCAGCAATGCACAATTGCACCACTGGATTGGTTTGATCAAGCAAAACATTACTCATAGCGAAACCGTTTGGCCGCCAAGCGTCGCCAACGACGCTGACGATGGCGATAAAACAATTGGGCAAACAGCCAGATGATTGGAGTCAGCCAACCTGCCTCAACCACCACATGATCACGATAACGGGTGCTTGTGCCTTCGACCGCGACCTCAATCGTATGATCCCAGCGTTTGATCAAGCGGCTATGACCATTATCGCGTAAGGTAAAGGGATGTTGCTGCGGGTGCGAAATCACAATTGCCTGTTTGCCACAGGGAATCACGCCAAACAAGCGTAATTCGACCCAATAAGTGCCATCGTGCCAAACATCTGGCAGGTGGCTTGGTTGTTTGGGTACGAATGTGACCAAAGGCTTGGCTACATATTCTAAAAGGCGTGATGTTGTGACATGCGCAATCGCAGTGCTGGCGGCACAATCCAAGCGTGTGGAAAGATCAACAATCATAGCAGCAGCCCTTTCTAGCTCAGCGACATTGCTGATAGCTCTACCTTACAACCTTGCGGGCTGCGCGGCAAGCCCTAACTGAAGCACTTGGTCGATTATGTTCAACAATTCTCCACAACTTTTTCACAGGCACTTGCTATAGTTAAGCCCAAGCAAGCCCAAATCGTCGATGGATGTTGCGCTATGCCTCAAAGTTTTGGGCTTGCTACTTGATTGAATGATCGTGAAAGTGGATGTGTATGTTATATCCAGTCTGGTTTAGCTGGCCATGGAGCCACAATTTTGTTCACCAACTGCGCCGGATCTACCACTTTTGCGAGCCTCAGTAAATCAATTGGCACCCGTCAATCAACATCCCCAATTAAACAATAAGCGGAGAGCCGAAACTCCCCGCGGAATGCATATGTATCGGCAAATTTACAATTTAAGTGCTTCGGCAACATCATTCACCAGAATGGTGTATTCGCCTGGTTTCAGCTCGCCGTCGATTTGAATAATTGTGCTAAATGGTGAGATTTCTTGGGTACACATCATATCTTTTGGACGAATTGTAGTGACTTCAATTTTAATCGTATTGCCATCGATTGATTGCTTAGCTTCGTGGAATGCGGTGCATCCATCATTGAGCGTGCCGTTAATTTCAACCAATACTTGCGGTGGCATGGATTCCTTGACCGACACTGCCACACTGTCAATCAGCATTGGGGCAATCTCGCTTTGAGCAAGGTCAGGGGTAGGGTAGGCCGCACTATCCGTGGTGGGGGTTGCGGCAATTGTCGCCGTAGGAACAGTCGTTGGTGTGCTTTGTGCGGTGCCGGCATGCTGCTAAAACGGAGGTCAAAACGAGCAGCAAAATTCCCTTACGCATTCGGTAAAACTCCTTAATCAGGTTTGGCGTTGTGCCAACCTATTTACTAGATCAACGCTAGCATAGCAGATTTTGTTCCTGCCTATGGCTGCATCCACGAAGGCCACAAAGCAACCCGAAGGCCTGAAACCGCGAAGCGCACGAAGAACACAAAGATTAATTTTTTCGCCACGAATTGTACCAATTCTATTTCATCCCTCATCCTTCAATGATCCTTGCTGCACTGTCCCTCACCCCCAACCCATCTCCCACTCAACGCGGGCGAGGGGAGTTGGATTGGTGCCTCGCAGCGCTGCGTTAATGCTATGAATCATTACAGCTACAGACTATTGGCTTTTGGAAAATTTGAAATGCTATTACCTGTTGTGATAGCCTATCGCCCAAAGCCGATAGCAATCCTCTGCGTTAAATATACTCTTCATCCTTCATCCTTCATCCCTGCTCGCTGGCTTGTTCGGCTTTGATCAGGGCATCGGCGGCTTTGAGCATGTGCTCGCGACGGGTAGCGCTGATGTTGCTGCTTTCAAGGTAAATTTCAAGCGCTCGCCGTGGGGTCAGGCCTTCGTTCAATTCGCTGGCGACCGCAGCATAGCGGGTGCGTTCGCTGCGCTTGGCATCAATCGCGATGCTAGCAATCACATGGGTTTCGGCGGCTTCGAGCAAACGGCGTAGTTCGGCCTCATCGAGTTGCGGGCGTTGTTCAGCGGCGGCACTAATTAACAACCGCACGACTGCGCCATTCAAATCGCGCTTGCTAATTGCTTGGGCTACGCGCTCCATCGGGTCGCTGCTGCCAGTTACATCAACTTTGATCGTGACAAATGGGCGTGGATGCACCGGAATTGGCTGATAGCTGGCATCTTCCCAATTATTTTCAATTTCAACAATCACTACCTGCTTTTGCTCAGTTTCTTCGCTAAAATCGATGCGCTCAATTGAGCCAGGATAGATCATCGGTGGGTTTTGGCTCAGCACTTGATAGCGATGAATATGGCCCAAAGCCACATATTGAATGCCTGGCTGGGCTAAAAGCGAGGGCGGCAGAATCAGATCGTTGCCCAACATTACCGAGCGTTCAGCGCCATAGGTGGCATTTGAAACCGTGCCATGAAATGTTAAGATTGCTGGTAAATCGCCGCGCAAGCGCTCTGGCACTTGTTCGAGCCAAGCCCCAACCCGCCGCAACAATTCAGCTTCGAGTTCGGCAAACGGCAACTCGCGAATATCATCTTTGGTCAAAATCGCGTGGCGGCTAATCCAAGGCACTGCGACAATTTGAATGCTACCAGCTCGCGTTTCGATCGTATGAATCCCAAGCCGATCGGCAATTGTCACACCTTCAATTGCCAGAGTATCGAAAATTTCCACCGAGTGGGCCTTGCCGGCAGCGGCAGAAACATCGTGATTGCCAACTAAAATAAACACTGGAATCTTGAGATCCAAGATGCTGCGCAAACGGCGGGCAAATTCACGTTGATGGGTCGGGTTGGGCGTGCGGTTTTTATAAATATCGCCAGCAATCAGCACCAAATCAACATCGTGGTCAATGCCAATTTGCAACGCTTCGGCAAACCGATCAAGATAATCGATCAGACGCGTATTGAGGCCAGTTGTATTATCGAGGCGACCATAATTTTCCATGCCAATGTGAATATCTGCGAGGTGGAGAATTTTCATTGCCCAATCCCTTTAATAGCTCATTTGTTTGGTTAGTCTACCACAATCGGCGGCTCATGGTAGACTAAAAAGGCCGCCAGTTAATGATGCTCGCATCTGCTAAACATTGGTTGGCACTTGTGCTTGCGCTGAAAGGAAAGCTAGAATGTCGGTTAGTGTTGATGTATGGTCGGATTTTGTTTGTCCCTTTTGTTTTCTCGTTTCAACCAACTTAAAACGCTTGGCTGAAACTCACGATATTGAGTTGACATGGCATGCATTTGAGTTGCGGCCATTTGGTTCGCCGCCACCAGACGCCCAATATCGCCAATTTATTGCCGAAAAAACCCCAGCCATGGTAGCAATGGCCAAAGCTCAATATGGAGTTGATATTCAACAAGGCCCGTTTGGGATCGATAGCCGTTGGGCGCATCGGGCGGCTAAATGGGCTGAACAACAAGGCTCTGGCGATGCCTTTGCCCAAGCGGTGCTGGCCGCTTATTGGTTGCAAGGCCAAGATATTAGCCAAACCGAAGTTTTGGTGGCTTGTGCCGAATCGGTTGGGCTTGATGCCAGCAATTTAGCGGCAATTTTAGCTGATCCCGTCTACGATGCTGCGGTTGAAGAAGATATTGCTTTGGCGCAGCAACTACGCTTGAGCGGCGTACCCGCCAGTGTTTTCGCCAAACGCTACCTAGTGGTGGGCGCTCAACCCTACGAAGTGTTTGCCGATGTTTTGCAACAAGCGTTTGAGCCACAACAACCTAGCAATTAGAGGAGGTCGTTGGTTATGAATGAACAGGCATATCGCGCCGCCAGCGAGCAGGCAGTTTATCTCGATCGCTCGTCGGCTGGTTGTGTGGAAATTACAGGCCGTGACCGTTTGGTCTTGATTAATCGGCTTTCGACCAATGCTGTGCTCAATTTAGCGCCTGGCACTGGCCAGATCACGGTGTTGACTACCAATATTGGCCGAATTATCGATCTGATCACGATTTTGGCGATTGATGATGATACGATTTGGGCGATTACCAGTGCTAATCGTGGTGCTCAATTAACCACCTATTTTGGCCGCAATAAGTTCTATGGTGATCAATTCAAGGTACGGGATGTAACCGAGAGCGTGCACCAGATGCGGGTCTATGGCAGCCAAGCCACCGCAATCTTAGAACAATTGACCAACCAATCATTGGAGCAGGTTGGCTTGTGGCAACACATCAGCGCCGAAATTGATAGTTGTCCGGTGCGGTTGGCGCGAATTCGCCCAATGCGTGGCGCTGGCTGGGCAATTTTTGCCGATTTAGCGGCAGCCGATGCTTTGTGCGAAGCTTTCGACGATGCCAAAGCAGCCTTGCTTGATCGGCCAACTTACCATACGTTGCGGGTTGAAGCTGGCTACCCAGCCTTGAATGAACTCAACGAGGAGTTTATTCCGCTTGAAGCCAATCTGTGGGATGCGGTAAGCTTTAACAAGGGCTGCTATATCGGCCAAGAAATTATTGCGCGAATGGATAGTCGGGGGCGTTTGGCCAAAAAGCTGCAAGGGCTACGCCTGACTGGCACGGTTGAAACTCCTGCTCAATTAAGCAGCAATGGCAAAGATGCTGGCACATTAACCAGCGTGGTTTGGTCACCAGACCTCAATCACTATATTGGCTTGGGTTATGTACGCACTGGACACGAGCTTGGCAGCGAGCTAAGCGTCGGTGAGCAACAGGCAATCGTGGTTGAACTACCATTTATTGCTCAAGCTGAGCCAACCACAGTCGAGTAGGCGCAAGCAACCGCCGAAATTGACCTAAAATTCGGCGGTTGTTGTTTATCGTTGCGCGGTGGAGGTTTCGCCCAAGCCAACTGCTGGCCCCAAAAAGGTTGGTTGGGGTTGGCTGATATGCACTTCAAACAGCGCTTTACACCGAGCCAACCATTCGCGGGTGGTGTAGCGCACTTGGGTGATTGGCGGGTAGTAGGTCGTAGCCAATTCAGGCTTGTGGCTCCAATCAGGGATGCTCAAGCCAATCGCTGCCAAGCCCAACTCACGGCAAGTATAGATGGCGCGTGGCAGATGATAATCTTGGGTGACCAGAATTGCTTGTTGGACACCAAAAATCGCCTTGGCGCGGTAGCAGGTTTCGTAGGTGCTGAAGCCTGCGTAATCGCGGGTGATGGCGCTGGCTGGTACGCCATGGGCAAGCGCATAATCACGCATCACCGTCACTTCATCGTAGTTAATTTGGCTATTATCGCCACTCATCAACAAATGCTGCACCCGACCAGCTTGATATAAAGCAATTGCGCCATCAAGCCGCTCGCGCAGAGCAGCGCTTGGTTGATTGTAACGAATGCCCGCCCCAAAAACGATTGCAACTGGTTGGCTAGGAATACTGGCCAGATCATCAAAACGATAGTCGGCGGTTGACCAACGAACCCAACCATTAACCAATAGCAAAGCGATGCAGGCAACCAACGCTAAATGCAACGTGAAGCGTAGCAGTTTACGTAGTGGTTGGCGGTTGCTCCACCCGCCGCCGAACTTGCTCGCGCACCAACGCCAAAATCTCATCACGACGCACATTCCCCTTGCTAACCACGCGTTCAACCGTTGCTTCAAGCTGCTGCCGTTCTTCATCGGTTAATTCTTTGGCCGAAACCACAATAATCGGCAGATCGCGGAATTGCTCAAGTTCTTGCAGCGCGGCGATGGTTTCAAAGCCATCCATTTCGGGCATCATCAAGTCCAAGATCATTGCCCCAAAGGCACGACTATGCAACTCGCCCAAGGCTTCGCGCCCATTGGCGGCTTCGTAAACCTTCCAGCCAGCGCCTTCGAGCATACGCCGCAACATCGCCCGACTATCCTGATCGTCGTCAACCACGAGCACTAATTGGGTTTTATCATTTTGTGGGTCGATACAACTGCGCAGGGTTCGCAGCAATTGGCCGCGATCTACAGGCTTAATCAAATAATCGTAGACCCCAAACGAAACACCTTGATGCGGCTCGGCCACAATCGTATGCATAATGACCGGAATCGCCGCAATCTTGGGGTCAGCTTTGATTTCAGCCAGAATCTCCCAGCCATTAACTTGGCCAGGCAACAGCACATCGAGCAAAATCGCCGTGGGATGATAATTGCGTACCATCGCCAAGCCGTCTTCAGCAGTGAATGCGCTGAGAACGCTCCAGCCTTCGCGTTTGAGCGTGCGCGAGAGCATGTGGTGCACGTTGCGATCATCATCAATAATCAGCACTTTGGGTTGGTTATTGTTGGCATCGCTAATAATTACCGGTGCTTCATCAAGCAGCGAAACTGGAACCATATCGATCACTGATTGCGGCAGATGCACGCTGAAGGTTGAGCCAACGCCTAATTCACTTTGCACCCGAATATCGCCACCGAGCAGTTGGGCCAAGCGCCGACTTAGGGCCAAACCCAGCCCCGTACCGCCATATTTGCGGGTGGTCGAGGCATCGGCTTGAGTAAATGGCTGAAACAAGCGTGATAATTGGGCGTTGCTCATGCCGATGCCATTATCATGCACGCTGAAATCGATCCAACCTTCTTCGGCGCTGGGCTGCACCCGCAGCGTAATTCGGCCATGCTCGGTAAATTTGGCGGCGTTGCTGAGCAAATTAACCAAAATTTGGCGGAGCCGGGTTTCGTCGCTAATCATCGTCAGCAAGCCAGCCGCCGATTCGATTACCAAGCGATTTTCATTCTTGATAATCAGCGGGTCGACGGTGGAGCGCACATCGTGCAGCAATTGAGGCAGCGAAATTTCCTCAGGCAAAATTTCAACCTTGCCCGATTCAATCTTCGCCAAATCCAAAATATCGTTGATCAAGGTCAGCAAATGTCGGCCTGAGAGCCGAATTCGATCGAGATCATCGATCATCGCGGTTTGGCCGAGATCTTCACATTCTTCTTGGAGAATTTCGCTATAGCCAATGATCGCATTGAGTGGTGTGCGCAGTTCGTGGCTCATATTGGCTAAAAAATTACTTTTGGCGCGATTGGCTTCTTCGGCTACAAATTGCAAGCGCTGGGCATGGTCTTTGGCCTGCTCAAGCCGATCGATTTGGCCGCGAATCGTTTGGGCCATGGTGTTGAAGATGGCAGCAAGACGGCCAACTTCATCATAGCGACGAATTGGAATATCGCTGGCAAAATCACCATCAGCAAAGCGTTGCGCACCATCGCGTACCAAATTAAATTGGCCACCAACCCGCCCTAGCAGATAGTAAACAAACAGAATCAGTAAAACGAAAATTGCCAAGCTACGGCCAGTCAGGGCCACGATCATGCGCCCATTTTGCTTGGTAATCGAGGCTTCGAGCGCTTCCGATTGATCATCAATGATATCGGATAACACTTGGCTTGCATCATCTAACTGGTCGGCTCGCTCATGGACAATTTTCCAAACCGCAAGCTCATCTTCCGAACGAGCGGCGCTAGCATTTTGAATCCGCAAGTCGATTTGAGCGAGATAAGCAATGCCGGCATCTTGATAATCAAGACTTAATTTTTGAACCTGCTCAAAGGCGGTTTGGGTCTCAGCGGTGGGGTCTATATTCTGAAGAAATTGTTCAAGTTCCAGCCGTTTATCATCAAATGCTTGGCGATAACGGGTATAGTGCTCGCGTTCATCGGCGTAGCCTAAGGCATAGGCATCGAGGGCATGGGCTTGATATTGGGTATAGAGGCTGATTTCGCGTGCTAAACGTTCGGCATCTTCTAAATCAATCACATATTCAATATCATCATTGAGGATATTGCGTTCAATAATCCCGATGATATTTAATCCAGTCATTAAGCTTAAAAGTACCGTTGCAATGATAATCATTGTCCGGCGTACCGACCCGCGTTTCATGCAACCTTCCTTAGCCAAGCCAACTGGTTCCAATGCTATTATACTCCATACTGTCTAGCAATTACCATTCGCCGCTTTGGTCGCGGAATCGCTCCAAAAGGCCAAAACTAGCAAAGGTAACCAGCATCAAAAGACTGCTCATAGCAAGTGCTTGGCCATAATTACTGGCCCCAGGTTGGCCCAAAAAGCGAAAGATCACCACGGGCATGGTGGCGGTATCGGGGCTAGTTACGCTCACGACCAAGGCCGCACCAAAATCCCCTAACGAAACAGTAAAGGCAAATAAAGCCGCCGCCATAATACTTGGCAACAGCAAGCCCAAATCAACTTCGCGCCAAGCCTGCCATGGTTTTGCACCCAACATGCGGGCCGCCTCGCGTAAACGGGGGTTCAAACGGTGTAAGGCTGGCAGCATTGTGCGAATGACAAACGGTAGTGCCAGCAAGGTATGCGCCAATGGCAACAAGCCCGACCAACGCCGCAAATCAGGCGTTTCCCAGCCCCAAAGTTCATACGAACGAAAGGCGATAATATAGCCCAAGCCCACGGTTACCGCCGAAGTTCCCAAGGGCAGCATCAGCAAGCCATCAAGCAGTCGGGTTAGGCGGCCTTGGGGTTGAGCCAGCAAATAAGCACATGGCACGCCAAACGCCAACGCCAAAATCGTGGTAATGCCGGCATAGCGCAGCGAGTTGAGCATGGCTTGGGTTGGCGGCACATAGGCATAACTGCCACGCTGATTAACCCCCAGCATGCGAAAATACTCAAGGCTCCACTGGCCTTCAACCCGCAACGCACCCACCAGCAAACTGCCCAAAGGCAAGATGATCAGACTGCTCACAAGCAGCAGCACCATACCAAGTGCCAAGCGGCTGGGCCAGGTTTGCGCGCGACGCAAAGGCGATTGTTGGGCCTCTTGGGCCACGCTGCTGCGCCGAACCAAGCGGGTATAAGCAAACGTCAAGCCCAAACTGGTGAGAATTTGCAACAGCGAGAGGGTTGCCGCCACTGGCAAGTTAAATTGACGAATTGCTTGATCATAAATTTCAACTTCGATTGTGCGCTGTTGGCTATTGCCTAATAACAGCACCGTGCCAAACGCCGAAAACGTGAAGGTAAAGACCAGCAAGGCCGCTGCCAACAGTGCGGGCATGGCCAGCGGCAAGGTCACTTCGAGCCAAACCCGCCACCGTGGCGCACCAAGCACATTGGCCGAAGCCTCTAAACGCGAGTCGTGGTTGCTCCAGTAGGCCGTCAGCAAACGCACCACCACGGTGAGGTTGAAGAAAACATGGGCAATTAAAATCATGCCAAGGCTTTGTTCAAGCTCCAACGGCGCTTGGCTCAGCTCAAACCATGTCATCAACCAGCGATTGATCAAGCCACGTTCGCCCAGCAAGGCCCGAAAGGCCAAGGCCACCACGACGGTTGGCAAAACAAATGGCACGGCAATCAATGAGCGAATCAATGCCCGGCCTGGAAACTGATAATGCGCCAAGATATAGGCGGTTGGCACGCCAAGCAGCAAGGTCAAAGCGGTTGAGAGGCTGGCTTGCCATGCGCTCCATGCCACAACTTTCAGCAAACTGCGGTTGCTAATTACCGCTTGCAGGGCAGCAAACAAGCCCTTTTCAGCAAAGGCGCGTTGCATAATTGCCCAGAGTGGCACGGCAAAAAAGAGCATAAAAAAAGCCAGCGCTGGCACGGCAAAAAGCCAATACTGCCATTGAGTACGCCGCTGGTTGATGTTTGACATAGCTATATCTCGGCTAGCAAGCGGGCAACGATCTTAGCGCCATTCAATTCGCTCGGCGACTTGGGCGCGTAGTTCAGGGCTAAACCAGGTTTCCAACAAGGCAAGCGCTAAATCGATGCCAGCCGAAACACCTGCCGAGCTGGCAATTGGCGGCGCGATGATATAGCGTTGTTCGCGTTCGACCGTAATTTGGCTATTTTCGGCCAAAAGATCGAAGGCGGTGTAGTGAGTTGTGGCGCGAGCACCATCAAGCAAGCCAGCCGCCGATAGGATTAGTGCCCCAGTACAAACCGAAACAACCCAGCCACGATCGCGTTGTTGGCGCAAATAATTAAGAATCAGGTTGTTGTGGCGCGCATGGGTGCGGGCACCAAGCCCACCTGGCACTAACACTACATCAAACGCTGGCGCATCGGCAAAACCATAATCGGGCTGAATTTTCAGGCCATAGCGGGCTTTGACGGTTTGGGCTTGTTCGGCAACCGTGTTAATCGTGAGATCGACCCAATTGCTGGCCATGCCAAAGACTTCTAGTGGCCCGATAAAATCCAATTCCTCGGCATCGTTGAAAATTAAGATTCCAATCGATTTAATTGTCATTGTTGGTTACCACGCAATATCAAAGGTTGGCTCGCGATGAGTCGCTTCTTCCCAAGTGACTTCAACATGTTGCACTTTGGCATGGATCGGGCCGCTATAACACCAGCTAATCATCCGTTGCACGCCTGCTTGGCTGCCCTCAAAAATAGCTTCGACGCTGCCATCGGGCAAGTTTTTGACCCAACCGCCGACCTTGGCCAAGCGTGCTTGGTCGCGGCAGGTTGCCCGAAAATTAACCCCCTGAACGGTTCCGGTGACAATCACATGGGCGCGGGTCGTTTCCACATATTCCCCCTTATGCCTAGATTTAGCGAAGTTCCAAAGCTGCCGCCAAGGTTGGTGCCGAGAGCACGCTTTGGCGGTTGAGTTTTAACTGTACCATCATTGGCGCAACTTCGGGCTGCAATCCGGCCAAAATCACCCGTGCACCCAATAATTTTGCGCCTTGGATAATTCGTTCGAGCATGGTCAGCAAGGCTTCTGAGGCCGCTGGCACGCTGGTGAGATCGAGAATTAAGGTGTTGGCGCGTTGTTGGTGAATATAGCTAAGCAAGGAATCTTCCACCGCTTTGGCGCGTTGGGCATCAAAACCGCCGATTAATGGCAGCACCACCACATCGTCGCCAACTGGTAGCGCGGCCACCGTCAAGGCTTCGACGGTTTGGCGCAAGGTGGTTTCGGTTGAAACTAATTGTTGATTTGAAGTTTCAAGCCGAATTGCTAGCGCAGCAAGCTCATCGGAGCGCTGCTGCATTGCTTGGCGCGATTGCTCCAAAGCATGTTCGCGTTGATTGATCACATGCATCAATACGGCAATAATCACGCCTGTACCGATAATTAAAATTATTTGTGAGGCAATTGCCAAATATTTGTAATTATCACTGACGCTCATCATAATTAATGAATTCGGATCATTAAACGTCCAAACGCGATTAATTTCACTGATTATTGCAATTAAGTGAGTGACGATACTAATTGCCACTGCTGCTAAAATCCAACGCCCACGGGCAAGGATAAAGCCAGTGCCAACTAATTCAATACAAATTGTGGCAAAATTATACGAGACAAACCCGCCAACATTGTGATTCACCATTGCTAAAGTTATTGAGCTAGCCAAATGCAACAATAAAGTTAATGGATATAAATTGCTTGGTTTGATCAAAACGATATAGCCAACAATCAGCAATCCATGCACAATTGCAACATAGAAATTAATTTGCGATTGAATATTCGCCCAATCAATAATTGAAATTGGCAAAAACAGCGCTGTAATGCCGAGCATAATCCGAGCGTAAAGTTTGGCGCGTTCGACGGGTAGCTGCTTTGAATCTAGCACGGGCTTGCTCCTTGCGGGTTGCGCAGTTATTTGCCAATACAGAAACGACTAAAGATCATATTCAATAAATCGTGCTCGACGGTTTCGCCAGTAATTTCGCCAAGGCTGGCGATTGCTTCATGTAAATCGATCGCAATCAGATCGACTGGGCGGCCTTCTTGAAAGCCTTGGATGGCTTGTTCAAGCGCGGAGTTGGCGCGACGTAAGGCATCACGATGACGTGGATTGGTAACTAGGCGCGCATCGCTGAGTGGCAAACCGCCAAGCAATTGCTCGGCTACCATTGTACCTAAATAATCCAAGCCCGTACCAGCTTGCGACGAGATGGCAATGCTGCCACGCAGATTGGGATGCACATGGCTGAGCGCTGCTAAATCGGCCTGCTGCGTCAAATCGGCTTTGGTGGCAATCACAATGGTTGGGCGCTCGTGAGTTAATCGGGCAATTGCTAAATCGTCAGCACTCAAGGGCTGCGAGCCATCAATTAAAAGCAACACCAAATCGGCTTTGCTCAAGGCTGCCCGCGAGCGTTCAACTCCGATGCGTTCAACCAGATCGTCAGTTTCGGTGATCCCCGCAGTATCGATCAGCACCACTGGAATCCCGCCAAGGTTGGCGGTTTCTTCCAAGGTGTCGCGGGTTGTACCGGGAATAGCGGTGACGATCGCGCGTTCAGTCCCGCAAGAGCGCATTCATCAAGCTCGATTTACCAGCGTTGGGTCGGCCAACCAATGCCGCCCGCGCGCCCTCGCGAACGACAACGCCTTGATCGGCTCCGGCCAATAATTGGCTGAGTAAGCTTTGGGCCTGTTGCAGTGGCGGTAGCAATTCCTCGCTTGGCACGTCATCTTCGGGAAAATCAGTCAAGGCAGTGACATAGGCCAAGGGATACATCAACTGCTCGCGCAGGCTGCGCAAATCGCGCGAAAGCCCGCCGCCAAGCTGATCGAGCGCCAAACTCAGACCCAAGTTGGTTTGGGCTTCGATCACATCGAGAGTTGCTTCAGCTTGAGCCAAATCGATCCGGCCATTGGCAAAGGCACGCAGGCTAAATTCGCCAGGGTTGGCCAAACGAGCGCCATGAGCCAAGGCCAAGCCGAGGGTTCGACGCAAGGGCAACGGGCCGCCGTGACAGTGAATTTCGAGAATATCCTCGCCCGTAAATGAGCGTGGCCCCTTGAAAAAAACCGCCAGCACTTCATCGACAACCTGTTGATGCTCATCGAGCACATGGCCGTAGCGCATTTGGTAGGAGCGCCAAGCGCCTTTGCGGCGTGGCTTGATCACGGCTTGGGCAATCGCGAGGCTTTGCGGGCCGCTGACCCGAATAATCCCAACCCCGCCAACCCCGGGCGGAGTGGCCAACGCGGCAATGGTATCGGCATACAGCATTAGCGCAACCTCGATGTGCTGGTCAAGGGCATGGTTGCTGGCATGGCTTGCACATGGCAAAAGCCACAGGTTGGCGCAAAGCTATGGTTAAACGTGGGAGCAGTTGGCAAGCCTGCGTTATGACAAGTTTTACAATCATCAACTGCTACCGTAATATCGTGGCCGGGCAACTCTTTGACATCGGGGCCGTAGGCTGCACCAAAGGCAAAAACCCAGGTTGCCACAATCACCAAGCCAGTTAATGCAAACATCAAACGCATCGGCCAGCTGCGCATCATGGCACGGTAGCGCGCGCGGGCAGCCTCTTTATCGAAAACCGGCGCAGCATCTGGCTGCTCATCGGGCAGCATTTCAGGTGCATCGCTCATAGGGCAACATCCTTACTAAAATCAAGCAAATAGCAGTATCGGCTAGATCATATCATATTGTAGATTGAGTTTATGCGAACGAGGGTGCAGGGATTCAGGGTGCAGGGGTTAGGATTCAGTGAGCTACGAAGCGGGCGAAGGCTGGGATGTGAAGCGTTCCCTCACCCCCTAGCCCCCTCGCCCACTGGACGCGGGCGAGGGGGAATCGCCGTGGACTGCCCATATCCTGACCAAACCACCATATTAAGCCCCTCGCTCGCGCCACGGGCGAGGGGTTGGGGTGAGGGGAGCTTAAGGTTTGACCAAGCTGCTGTTTTCGGGTACAGTTCTTGAACAGAGGCCCATGCCTAAAATTAAATATCGTCTCGCAGCCGAGACAACCATGGTGGAGTCAGTCGCAGTAATGCGGCTTTTTTAGTTTAGTTTTGGTTAATTTGCTGGCGATTGCCGCAAGCCCAACCAAAAAAGGAGAAGCCTATGTCGCTGATCTTGGTTCAACCGAATGCTGCGCCTGCGCCTGCTGTAGCTGGTGGTGATGGTATGTCGCCGCTGTTGCAATTGGTGCTGGCATTGGCAGTGCTGATCGCCGCCGCCAAAATTGGTGGGCTTATCAGCACCAAACTCAAGCAGCCAGCAGTTTTAGGCGAGCTTTTAGTCGGAATTTTGCTTGGCCCAAGCGTTTTGAATTTTCTGCAGCTTAGCTTTTTTACCAGCCCGCAGCTCCAAGATACGGTTTTTGAGATCGCCGAAATTGGGGTAATTTTCTTAATGTTTGTGGCTGGCTGAAGTTAAGTTGCCAGATCTGTTAGCGGCGGGCAAAGTATCAACGATCGCTGGAGTTTTAGGCGTAATCATCCCCTTAGCGGGGGGTTTTGCACTCGCTTGGTTCTGGCCCAATAATTACTCGTTGACTAAAAGCTTGTTTATTGGCATTTTGCTGACCGCGACCAGCGTTTCAATTTCAGCCCAAACCTTGCTCGAGCTTGGCAAATTACGTTCGCGGGTTGGTTTATCGTTGCTTGGCGCGGCGATTGTCGATGATGTGTTGGTGATTGTGCTGCTTTCGACGTTTGTTGCCTTGACGGCGAGCAGTGGCGGCGGGATTATGACCGTGCTCAGCATTGTGGGCGTAATGCTGCTCTATTTTGTAGTGATGAGCATTTTTGGGCTGCGGGCCTTGCCTTGGCTCATGCGCAAAGCCGCCAAATTGCCAATTAGCCAACCATTGGTCAGCAGCGCAATTGTGCTGGTGCTCTTTGCTGCCTGGAGTGCCGAGGCTTTGGGCGGAGTTGCAGCAATTACAGGAGCATTTTTGATGGGCGTATTTCTTGGCCGCACGCCCTATCACAACCGAATTGAGGATGGAGTACAAAGCCTAACCTACGCCTTTTTTGTGCCAATCTTCTTTGCCAGTATTGGCTTGCATGCCAATATTTTTGCCTTGCCAAGCGATTTGGTGGCGTTTGCCGCGGTGCTATGTGTGATCGCAATTGGCACCAAAATTGTTGGTTGTGGCCTTGGCGCTAAAATTGGCGGCATGAGCAATAAAGAAGCGTTGCAGGTTGGCTTGGGGATGATCTCGCGCGGCGAGGTTGGCTTAATTGTGGCCAGCGTCGGGATTCGCCAAGGCATTATCGGCGAAGATATCTTTGCCATGACGGTGCTCATGGTGCTGGTAACAACCTTGGTGACCCCATTATTATTACGCTGGTCGTTTGGCGATGAACAAAAACCCAAAGCCGAAACCCCAAGCCCGCAGCCCAACTAAGCTTGCTGCGACGAAGGTTAATTCGATTAATCGCTTTGCCAAAGGAGATGTTTTCCATGAATCAGACAGCAGTAGAAACGTTAATCTTTATTTTAAATGATGTTGATTTGTTAAACGAGGTTTTGCGGGCTTGGGAAGCACAAGGCGTGCGCGGGGTTACGGTGCTGCGTAGTACCGGCCTTGGGCGAATTGGCAATGCGCTGTATCGTGATGACGCGCCGTTATTTCCCTCGCTGCGTGAATTGCTCGAAGATGATGAGATGCACCATTTTACGCTTTTGACGGTGGTGCAAAGTAGCCAAGTTGAGCATTTGGTCGCAGTGACCGAGCAAATCACTGGCTCACTGAATAATCCCAATACGGGCCTGATATTTACCATGCCAGTTAGTCGGGTCTTTGGTGGCACACGTAATTTTGAGTAGGGTGAGGTCTTGAGGCACGAAGGGCACGAAGGACGAAACCGCGAAGCGCGCGAAATTCACGAAGGGTTGTTTTTGCCACGGATTTCACCAATTGCCCGAATAATTAATAGCCTGGCGTAACGCTCCCCTCGCCCGCGACGTGGGAGAGGGGTTGGGGGTGAGGGAATTTTGATCCACGAAGGACACGAAGGACGATAGGCTATAGGCGCTAGGCTTTTGATATTCCAACCCATGTCCGATAGCCTTGTGTCCAAAGCCTATCGCCATAACCTCTGCCTCCTTATTTTGCCTTTTGATTTTTGATTTTCTGCCTTTGGCTTCATCCTTCATCCCTCATCCTTCATCCTTGGTCTAATCCGACCTTGCGTTCTACGCTTCTCTGTCGTATGATTTTGGCGAGAATCTCCTTGTTGAGCATTGTAGAACGGCGAGCCTATGGCAAGTGGTCAAGAAACGATTCTAGTAATCGACGATAGTGAAGCAATTCGGGTCAAACTTCAGGCTCAATTGCGTTCGCTGGGCTATCAGGTCGTGTTGGCTGAGACTGGGCGGAGTGGGCTAAACGCAATAACCCAACATCATCCCCATCTCATTTTGCTCGATTATCAACTGCCTGATACGACTGGGTTGGATTTACTGCGTAAACTGCGCACCGATGGCAATACTGTGCCAATTTTGCTGATGACAGCTGAAGGTTCCGAACGGATCGCTGTAACAGCCTTCAAAATGGGCGTGCGCGATTATTTGATCAAGCCATTTGAGCCGCAAGATGTTGCTCAGGCGATTGATCGGGCGCTGCGTGAGTGGCGTTTGCAACGTGAAAAAGAAATTTTGCTTGGTCAATTACAAGGCCAAGTGCGCCAATTAACGGTGTTGCATCGCGTGGGCAAGGCGGTAACTGCCCAACTTGATGCCAGCAATCTGTTGGAACGGATTGTCGAGGCCTCAGTTTTTCTTTCGAATGCCGATGAAGGCTTTGTGCAATTAATTGATGATAATCAGTTGGTTGTGCGGGCTTCGCATAATATTAATCCGTTGCATTTGCGCGAACTCAGCAAACATACCGATTATGAGTTGGCGACGCGCACGATCAAAACCAACAAGCCAATTCGGATTAACTCTGAGCGTGATGGGATTCGGGTGCAAGCCAATTATTTGGCCCAAGCTGTGTTGATGGTGCCGCTGTTGGTGGGCACTGAGGCTTTAGGCGTGCTAACCGTCGCGGCCACAACCCATCGGCGCAACTTCGATGAAGGCGACGAGCGCTTGATGCAGATGCTGGCCGACTATGCCTCGATTGCCTTGCATAATGCTCGCACCTATAGCGCGCTGCGTGAAACCCAAGGCCGCTTGGTCGAAGCCGAAAAGCTATCGGGCATGGGCCGGATGGCGGCTTCGCTAGCCCACGAAATCAACAATCCACTGGCGATTATTCGCTCAGGCTTGGAGTTGGTGGCGCAGCAGCACACGCCTGGTTCAGCGCTTGGCGATTTGGTGCAAGGGCTTGATGAAGAAGTAGCGCGAATTGCCCGTTTGCTGTATACCTTGGTTAATTTCTATCAGCCGAGCCATGATGGGATACCGCCTGATCTCAACCATTTGATTATTTCATTGATGCATATCACCAAGCCACAGCTTGATAAAGCCAATGTAAAACTCTATCAAGAGTTGGCAACCGATCTGCCAGCGCCGAATATTAGCAGCGATGCCTGTAAGCAAGTGCTAATCAATTTGGTGCGCAACGCGATTGATGCGATGCCCGATGGAGGCAAATTGACCATTCGCACGGCATATCAAAAAGACCAAATTTTTGTTAATGTAGAAGATACCGGGATTGGGATTCCGCCCGAACACCGCGAACGTATTTTTGAGCCATTCTTTAGCACTAAAGGTGTGACGGGAACTGGGCTTGGGCTTTCAGTTGTGTATGGGATTTTGCAGCAAGTTGGTGGAGCAATTTCGGTCGAGAGCATCGTCGATAAAGGCTCGAACTTTACCTTGCGCATTCCGGTTGCCGCCCAACGCAGCCAATCGCCAGATCTTGATTCCGATGAATTGTTGATTGGTTAATCCGATGAATGAGTTGCCATTACAGATCTTGGTGGTCGATGACGAGCCACGTTTAAGTGGCCAGTTGCGGTTGTTATTGGAAGGGCAAGGCTACAGCGTAACCACTGCTGTTGGTGGTGCTGCGGGGATTGCCACGCTCCAAGCAAGCGACGTTGATGTCGTGCTGACTGATGTCACCATGCCTGATGTTGATGGCTATACGGTGTTGCAATGGGTGCGCGAAAATCGCCCTGATATGCCGATTATCGTCATGACGGGCTATGGTTCGCTGGAAAGTGCCACCCGCGCACTGCGCCTCGGGGCTTACGATTATATTTTGAAGCCCTTTTCGTTGCCAACGGTGCAAGCAGCCTTAAACCGGGCTTCGGCGGCGGTTTCCAAGCGGCGTGCCGATGGGCAGCGCACCGCTGAGCTTTCCGCAATTGCCGCAATTGCCCGCCAAATGGGGCGCTCGTTGGAGCCAGTCGCGATGGCCGATGCCACCTTGAGCGCAATTGCCGAATCGACAGGCGCCCAAGTGGCCTTGCTCTACACCGCTGCCGAAAATGGTATGCGCTGGCATTTATGGCGCCATGTTGGCCTGAATGAGCAACTTATTCAACAATTAGCCGAACTATTTCCGCCTAGCCCGCTGACTAAAGCCACGATTGTGTGGGAAGATCGCCCACCGTGGTTGGCCGAAATGCCTTATGAATTGTTGCAAGGTGTTTGTAGTAGCGTTGGTGGCAAAGTTGCTTGGGGTGCATTGCCCTTGGATGCAGGCCCGCAAGCCTTGATGTCGCTGGTGTTGGTAGGTTCGAGCCGCAAAACCCAAGCATGGTCACCGCCATTTTTAATTTCGTTGGGCAATGCCTTGAGCATGGCGCTGGTCAATACCCGCCTGTTTAATGCAGTGCGTGAAGAACGCGACCGCTTGCGTTTGCTGTATGGCATTAGCCGCGAACTGGCTAGCTCGCTTGACCCTGATCAATTGCTTTCGCGGATTATTCAACACACAGTAGCGGCAGTCAATGCCGAGCGTGGCAGCATCATCATCTCATCGCAAGATGGTCGAACCACCCAACGCATCGTTGCCCGCTACGGTATGGATCAATCGGTAACCGAATCGGTGGCGGCGGCATTGTTACAAGCTGGGCTTTCGGGCTGGGTATTTCGCCAACGCGAGGCCGCCCGCATCGCCGATGTGCGCGTGGATAAACGCTGGGTTGAATTGCCCTCAACTCGTGGCCGCGTGCGTTCAGCCTTGGCCGTGCCCTTGCTGCGCGAAGATCAAGTGCTGGGCGTGATGACCTTAACCCATCCTCGGATCGATCATTTTAGCGCGGCAGATCTTGAATTGGTGCGCTCAGTTTCGGCGCAGGCCGCAGTTGCGATTGAAAATGCCAATTTGTTTGCTGAGCTTGAGCAGCGGGTATTTGATTTAGAGGGTCTGAATTCGACCAGCCGCGAATTGGCTAGCTCGCTTGATCCGCTGGAAGTGGCACGCAAAGTAGCCTACCGCTGCGCCGAAATGCTGGACGCGCCAATGGTTGCGCTGCTGCATGTTGATGATAAACGAGGAACGTTGCCCTTAGTTTCGTTGATTAATGGCCAAGAACAGCCGCTGTTGAAACTTGGGCCGATTAGTGCAGCACTAAATGATCAAGAGCCAGTGCTATTGAGTTCAGCAGGCAGCCAAATTGAGCTTTTGGTCAACAACGAAGAACCATTGGGCGAAAGCTGGATTGGCGTGCCATTGATGCTTGGCGATGGAATTAATGGGTTGTTGATTGCAGCCGATGATCGTCGCGATGCCTTTGATGCTTATGAACGCCAATTACTGACGGCCTTGGCGGGTCAAGCAGCGGTGGCAATGGAAAGTGCACGCCTGTATGTCACCGCATCCGAGGAGCGCACGCTCTTGGCAGCGGTGATTGAATCGGTCAGCGATGGAATTTTGCTGACTGATGAAGGTCAAATTGTGGTAGCCAACCCAGCAGCTGGCGCGATTGCCGGCGTTTCAAATAATCGCTTGGTCAATCAACCATTGCTCACGTTCTTCCCAATGTTGGCGATGCTAGCGCGCCGTGAAGACCATGAAAGCAAAGAAATTGCCATCAGCAATCGCTATTATGCGGTCAATACAGCGCCCTTGCAAAATAGCTCCTTGGGCGGCCAAGTGATTGTGCTACAAGATATTACCCACTTCAAAGAGCTTGATCAAATCAAGAGCCGCTTTGTATCGATGGTTTCGCACGACCTCAAATCGCCATTGACCGCAATTCAAGGCTATGCCCAATTGGTCGCCGATGGCCATATGGGCACGGTCAATGAAATGCAGCGCGATGCCTTGCAGGCAGTGGTGCGTAACACCGGCGCAATGACCGCCTTGATCAGCGATTTGCTCGATTTGGGCAAAATTGAGGCCGGCATTGGCATTTCGCCGCAAGAAACCGATTTGTCGGTGGTGTTACGTGAAGTGATCGATGAATTGAAACTGCGCGCCAAACAGGGCCAAATCAGTGTTCAACCTGAAATTCCGCCTAGTTTGCCGTTGCTGGCAGATCCCTCGCGGATGCGCCAAGTGTTTACCAATATTCTCTCGAATGCGATCAAATACACGCCAGCTGGGGGGCAGGTGCAAGTCCGCGCCAACAATGGCGATGCCAAAGTCCATGTGCAAATTCAAGATAGCGGATTGGGCATCCCAGAGGATTCCTTGCCGCACATCTTTGAACGCTTCTATCGGGTCAAGCGCGATATTGATTCGCCGGTTGAAGGCACAGGCCTTGGCTTAGCCATCACCAAAAGCATTGTCGATGAGCATGGCGGCAGCATCGAGGTGCAAAGCGTTATCGGCCAAGGCACAACCTTCAACGTCTACCTTCCCCAACATAAATAAATTCAAACAGGGCAGCCCACACTGCCCTGTTTTTTTATGAGCATCGCCCCTTTTGATGCTCGCTTAAACCTTAAGGCAGCCCATTTGTGGGTTGCTTAGCCTAAGGAGGAAGCTAGCAATGCGACAATTACTTGGATGCGCCTGCATTCTGATCGTGGTGCTGAGTTTCAGTTTTCCCCCTCATCAGCCTGCCCAAGCGGCCCCCATGATCGAATATCGCGACCCAGCCCCATTTTCCAAAGCGGTAAACCCAGCTACTACGATTGCGATTCGCCTCGGGCCGCAATTAACCAAAGCCGCCGCCGCAAGGCTCGATTTCCACGTGATCGGCTCGCAGAGTGGCCGCCATCAAGGCACAGTTGTGCTCGCAGAAGATCAACGCACCGTCATTTTCAAGCCAACCACCCAATTTGTGCTTGGCGAAACTGTGCGCGTCAGCATCACGAGCCTTGAGATTGCCGAACTTGATCAACGAACATGGTCGTTTGCAGTGGTTCAACGGCTGGTCGAGCCACCCAATCAGCTTAAAGTGCTTGAAACCATGGTTCGGCCTGAGCTGGCCAAACAGGCCGCATCACCCCAATCAATCGGAGCAACGCCAATCCTGCGTACCGTGCCCTTCAATCTGCCACCCTTGACGGTTACTTTAGCCATCAGCGATACGCCTGGTTATATCTTCGTTAGCCCATTTAATTGGGTCGGCAGCCTTACCGCCAACCGCTATTTATTGATGCTCGACAATAGCGGCGCACCAATCTATCATCATAGTGGTGGAGCTGGCACATTCTTTTAGATTTCCGTAAAATTAGCCCAAATCGCTTAACTTATTACGATAGCAATAGCTTTCGCTACCACGTTTTGGATGAGCACTATCAAGAAGTTGGCCGCTATCAAGCTGGCAATGGTTATCAAATTGACTACCATGAATTTCTTCTGCTACCCAATGATCATGTCATTTTTATGATTTATGCCAATATTCCCTATGATTTAAGCCCGTATGGCGGCGAAAAGAATGCAATTCTCACCGAGTTGGTCTTGCAAGAGCTCGATAGCGCTGGCAATGTGGTGTTTCAATGGCGTTCGATTGAGCATATTCCGGTTTACGATAGCAGCCATAGTTTGGCTGGCACGGCCCCAGTTGATTACATTCATGGCAATGCAATTGAGGTCGATCGTGATGGCCATTGGTTAAATCTCCAGCCGCCATACCGATGAAATTACCAAAATCAATCGTCAAACGGGAGCCGTGATTTGGCGCTTGGGCGGCGAGGGCAATCAATTTCAATTTCTTGAAAACAGCCCGCGTTTCTTTCATCAACACGATATCCGACGCTTGGAGAATGGCAATATTTTGTTATTTAACAATTGGAATAGCCTACCACCCGCGCCTGATGCCTTCTCGATGGCGATGGAATATCAGCTTGATGAAACGCGTAAAACTGCCCGCTTGGTCAAGAGTTTTCGCACCAATCCTGATCACTATGGAGTTGCCATGGGCAGTTCGCAGCGGCTAAGTAATGGCAATACTGGGGTGGGTTGGGGCAGCACTCGCCCACTCTATACCCAGTTTAATCCTCAAGGCCAGCCCGTTTTCGAGTTAACCACGGTCGAGCCGATGGTCAGTTATCGCGCCAAACGCTTTGAATGGCAAGGCGACCCACCGTGGCCGCCAAGCTTGGTGACCGCCAGCCTTGGCAATAGCACCAGCTTGTACTATAGCTGGAATGGTGCGACCGAGGTCGCCGATTATCAGGTCTATACTGGCGCAACCACTGCAACCTTGAGCCTGCAAAATACAACCCTCAAGACCAGTTTTGAAACCAGCACGACGGTGGCAAATAGCAGCCATTGTTTTGCCCAAGTGCGTGCTCGCAATAGCCAAGGCACAGTTTTAGGCTCATCGGCAATTGGCTTTTTAGCTAGCGCTACCTGTACGCCCAACCGCATCTATTTGCCAGCTCTAACCACCCAATAAATCATTGCAAGCGAGAACGGCACTGGCCTAGTTCGGATCGGCTCGCTACTCGCAACGTGGCGGAATTGGTTGCTCAGGATCAATCCGCTGACAAATATACCAAAGCCCATCGATTTTTTGCAGCAATAGTTGGTTGGTTTGCGAGACAGTCTTGCTAACGTCAAAAAAATCGTGAACTTCGATCGCGGCATAATCGGCCTGAATATAGCGAGGTGCTTCATGCGTCATTGAATAAATTGGCCCATGGACTCGAAACGGCCCGCCATAGCCAGCGGCAAAACTTTGTTGATTGTTGAGAGTAAAGCCAGCTCGCGCCGTTGGCGTATACAGTGGCTCAATCTCGGCATAATGTTGATTAATGCTCAAATCGCCCAACAATTGCACCAAGCTCTCAGGTGCTTGTTGGGCGGTTTGATGCGTCGCATTTGCAACTACTGCAATTTGCGTGTCGCCACCGCATGCGCTCAACAACAGCCAAACAATACTGATTATTAATAGCCAACGCATACACTTCCTCTTGCCTATTGTGGCATAACCGGCACAAGCACTTGATCGGCATGCTCGGTTTCAGCAGCAAACGTATAAGTTTCGCCCCACTGATCAACCTGAAATGGTAATTCATGAATCGAATAACCATGTTCATAAAAGCCCTGATGGCCAATCCATTGTTGATCGATGTATGCTTGTTGATAGGCTGGGTCTTGCATAGCAGTCAGGCTTTGAGTATAGGCCCATGGGTAGTGTGGCGACGATGAATCCTGCTGCATTTGCTGCTCAGAAACAGGATTTGGTAAATGAATATAACTATCTTGACGTACCATATCCGCGAAAGCCTCCCGATGAATTCCCCCCGATAAAACAATTGGATCATGATCAACAACATACATGCGATAGGTTACATTATCGACAGGGGAAGTAGTAACAGGTGCGCCGTAGGTAATTACATCAGTCACAATATACTCATCAGCTTGATCATCACCGGTAATAAATTCCCACAGGCTACGACCTTGGCCTTTGTTGAAATCGCTATCAGCGGCAAGCTTTTGCGAAACAATTCCACCTTGGCTATGGCCAGCAAAAACTAATTCAGCCCCTGCAGGAACATTGGCTCTGATCGTATTACGAACAATGTCAGTATAATCTGAATCAGTCAGATCAATTTGATCATATATGGCATTACGTTGATTATTAGCCTCAGTTGGTGAATCATACTCAACCCCGACTAAAGTTACTAAATAGCGATTATCACCAATTTTGGTAATCCCAATCGGCCCTGTTTGACTATCGACCGGTTTACCTGGTTCGCGGTAACGGCGATTAACCAAATCAAATAACTCAGTGGTATTCGTCGGTTGAGGATCAGTCACTAGCCCATTAAAATTACTGGGTTGGATCAACTGGAAGAATTGGCGGAGGTTGGTTTTGGTTGCCTTGTTGCAAACTATGAATTGGATTTAGTTGTGATTGGGTTTGGCTTGACAACAATTCTTCTGAATGGGCGGAGGTTGGCAATGCCACTGAATTGAACTTAAAAGACTCGCCGCCTCTTCTTCCGCGGTTAAAAAGATTTTACTAATGCTCAAGACGCTAGTACTTGCGGTTTGCAGCACCGTGATGAGTTGCTTAAAGGCAGGAGTAATCGATGCATCGAATTCGTTAAAACAGGCAACCGCAGCGCTTCCTTGCCATTGACCAGCTTTTAAAGATTCCATGATCGTATTCAAGGCAGTGTAGGTCGTTTCGGCTTGTTGGTTAAGTTTTTGGAAGCGCTGATCAATCGTTTGCATCAGGTCATAATTGATCTGAACCGTTGGTGCAGGCATAATCATACCTCTCTGGAAGGAAGTTTTTATCTCTCAAGCAAGCACTATTTCCCTCACCATAGCGTTGCTAAGCCAGAGTTTAACAAAGAAAATTGCCGCGATCAAGGGTGAATTGGTGGTATTCATTCAAATAGTATTCTTGAAGAAAAGCAAGTGATCGCCATGAATATAGGCCATTCGATGCCCATGTGACAGCGCTTGACACAAGCATGTGGTATAGCTAGGCCGATTGATTTAGTGAGAACAACGGCCTATGCCTGAATATCCCACCCTGCGCTTAAACCGCCAAAGTTTACTCAATCGTTTTCAGCAAGTAGTGGCCAAAGGCCTTGATCAGATTGCAGGATATGAAGTAGTTAGCCTTGCGCGAACAGCTTACTATTTGCGTGATCCGCAGGCAGCGACCTATTTGCGCCAAGCAGCCCAAACGCAATCAACCACGATGAATCAGCAGATTGCCAGCTTAAGTTACTATCGCATGGCAGGCGATCAGGCAGCAATGCACGAATGCTTTCAAAAGCTGCCAACCAAGCCAGTTAATGCAGGTCAATGGGAGCAAAAAACCTATCACTGGGGTTATTTTCAAGCGCTGTTTTGGCTGGGCGATGATCGCGAATGTATCAAACGCTATCAGCAGCAGACATCGCTCCAAGCCATGCCCCTTGCTAGCCTGATCAGCCAATTGGCGGAAGCTCGATTAACTAGTAATTCCCAACAGGCATTAACAGTTGCCCAACGTTTAGCCATGGCAATTCGTGAAGAGCGGCTTGAGCCATGGAGCAATTCGCCACTGAATTTATGGGATCTGTATGAGCTTAGTTGCCAGTTGCTCAACCCGCCGCTGAGTATCGATGCAGCATTGCTTGAAACAAGCACAAAACCCGCTCAACGCTTGCTTACACTATTGCAAGCCCAACAGATCGTCGCGCTCGAATGGTCAATCTATAACAATAACGATGAAGCTGATGAAGGTTTTTGCATCTATCACGTTGCCCATGGCAGCAGTGCACCGTTTAACCAAGGCATCGCCAACCAAGAATTAGAGCGCTTGGTTTGGGATGTGGTCAATTACGATTGGTATAACGAGTTTTCAGATCAGCAACCATATGGAGTCTATCGGTTGGACGTGCATCAAGCTCAGGTCAGCTATTTAGGCATGCTTTGGAGCAGCTACGAGTATGAAGATTTACGCGACTACGCTAAAAGCGAGCCAAGCGTAATCCCGCATCCTGTGATCCAGCACCCCGTTAATCAAGATTTGTATGTAATGTATTTACCTGAAGCGCTGCGCCAAGCGGTCGATTTGACCCGCTGGAATGGCGAGCAACGGAGTTATTAGTTTTGAGGGGAGAACATTATGGATTTAGGATACCCGACCCTGCGGTTAAAATCGTCAACGGTTGCTCGCTAGGCTGCAACGAATAACCAAGCAAGCTCAAGCTGATGGCGCAATTGATGCCCTGAATATAACCATGCTGGCTCGCTGTCTGTATTATTTGCGCGATCCGCAGGCAGCTGACTATTTGCGCCAAGTGACCCAACAACCGCGTGTACAGGTAGGTTATGAAGCAACGCGGATCAATTGGTATCGCATGGCAGGCGATCAGGCAGCGATGCAAACGATCTATCAGCAATTAATCCAGAAAGCAGCCAAAGCTGATCGCTGGGATTATGCCAAATATCAAGCACAAATCTTCGAAGCCCTATTTTGGCTCGGCAACGATCGCGAATGTATCCAGCTGTATCAACGCGAATCAAGCTTCCACGAATGGCCATTAGCGGGTTTAATCGCCCAAATTGCCGAAGCCCGCTTAACTGGTAGCCTTGGCAATGGCCCAGCGCCTCGCCCAAGAAATTCGCACCGCATTGCTTGAACCATGGGATGATTGGTCAATGGATTGGGATTTGTATGAAATGTGCTGTGGCTTGCTCAACCCGCCTTTAAGGATTGATGCCGCCTTGATCGAGTCAGCCAGCAACCCGAGCCAACGCTTGCTTGCGCTATGCCATGCCGAACAGGTTATTGCAGTTGAATGGGCAATTTACAATAATGAAGACGAGGGTGAAATTGGGTATCAAAGCTATACCCTAGTCGATGGTACAACCAAATCGTTCGGGACAGGCTTTGTCAACCAAGAATTAGAGCGCTTGGTTTGGGACATCATGAGTTTTGATTGGGGTCGCGCACTATCCCAATATCAACAATATGGAATTTACCGGCTTGATGTTGCAAACGCTGTTGTCAATCATGTGGGCGAGATTTGGACCAGCTACGATTACGACGAAATGGAAGCCCAAGGCTTGCTTGATGGAAATTATGCGCTCACGCCTCATCCTACCGATCCTGAATTGTATGTAATGTCTTTGCCTGAAGAACAACACCAAGCCATTAATGTGGCTTTTTGGAATGGCGAGCAGCGAGGTTATTGATGTCGCATCCCTATTATCATGCTCGCAGCGCGGCCCAACGCTGGGGCGGTGTTTGGCAAGATTATTGGCCAATTGAACATTGGTTTGATAGCAGCAAAAGTTATTGTATCGATCCGCGCCATCGCATGCTGTTGCATCAACCCTACGGGATTGAATTATGTCTAGCAATTTTTGGTGAGCATTGGCAACGCCCTTCAGATCAACAAACTGTGCCAACCGAGTTAATCGCTATCCAGCATATTCAAGAGGATTTTGCTGGCTTGGTACCAAGCCTTGAGCAATGGTTTGCTGACACCAGTATGCCTGCTTGGCTGCGCCCTAGCACGCCGATTGGCGAGCTTTGTATGCAACGTTTTGGCGGACTGGAAACCGATTATCACGCCTTCGAGACATGGTTTAATCGGCCAAGCCGTTACGGTGACGACCCACGCTATCAGCTTTTGGTTTTAAATACGTTGGCGGCATTTTTGTGCGAACAAAGCTTGGGCGTGCTTTGGCAACGCCCTTCTGATGCGAAGCAAATGCCAACCCGAATTCTTGCCGAAGCAATTATCAACCGGATTTGTGGTGGCTATATTCCTGCGCCGTTAGAAGTGCTGAAATTCACCCCGGTTAAGCCGTGGATGAGCCAAGGAGCCAAAGCGCTTTCACGTCAATTTGCTTAGGCAATGTGCCCTCACCCCCCAGCCCCCGCTCCCACTGCACGCGAGGCGAGGGGGTGCATCCGTTTATTACCCATGAATCAGGCTAAAACCGCAAGATTAAGCCCTTCGCCCGCCACGTGGGAGCGGGGTTGGGGTGAGAAAATACGCCAATTCATTACTTATGCGCATAATGCTGGCTGACCCATTCGTGCAATACCTGATGCAAAGCGGCTGCCGCAGGCGAGGGTTGGCGTTGACTGTGGCGGATGAGCCGCAAGGTGCGTTGCAATCCACCCTCTGCAATCAGCAAGGCATGCAAGCCCATGCGCTGGTCGATGGCCAATTGCGGCACAACTGCCACGCCCAAACCTGCGGCCACCAAACTCACCACCGTATCCATCTCGCCACCATCAAGCACAATTCTGGGTGCGAAGCCAGCTTGCTCGCAGAGTTGCAAGGTATAATTGCGCAACTCGTAGCCCTGCGGAAACAGAATAAAGCCCTCGTCGCGTAGCTCGCTGGCAGCGATGCTCTGGCGTTGGGCAAAACGATGCTGCTGACCCACCGCCACCACCAACGGTTCACTGAGCAGGGTGGTCGATTCTACGCCATGTACCAAAGCTGAAACAATCGCCAAATCGACGATTCCAGCGTTGAGCAATTCAACCAATTCGCTGGCCCCAGCTTCATGCAATTCCAATTCAATTCCCTGATAGCGCCGATTGAAGGCCGCCAAGGCTTGCGGAATTAGCCGCGTGCCAACGGTTGGCGTAACGCCCAGCGAAACATGGCCGAGGGTGAGATCGGCACGCGCTTGTAAGGCATAGCGGGCTGCTTGAAGTTCGGCCAGCACTCGTCGCGCATAGGGCAACAACAACCTGCCAGCATCGCTTAATTCAACTCCGCGCCCAACCCGATCAAACAAATGCACCCCAACTTCTTGCTCAAGCGCTTGTAGTGCTTTGCTCAACGATGGCTGGGCAATGTGTTGTTCATGAGCAGCTTTGGTAACGTTGCCCAAACGCGCGACGGCCTCAAAATAGCGTAATTGGCTTAATTCCACGGGTTGCTCCTTACCTCAGCAATTGGAAATGTGAGTTAAATCCTATCCTTGCAAGTTGGGATGAGAGGGCAATTCACTTTCGGCAAAGCCATAAACCATTGTAGCATTGATAGCCTCAGGCTATGATTTATAGAGCAATCATATCTTAGACGTAGCGATTTGTTAACGGTAGAGTACCTAACAACAACTAAATCGCCTCGACGCACGAACGGGGCAATGATTGCATTGGTTGCGTCGAGGCTTTACGCTACACAACGAGGTATGCTATGCGGCAGCATTACACAAGCGATGTTTTGGTGGTTGGCACAGGCGGGGCTGGTTTACGCGCAGCGATTGAACTCCATGATCAAGGGCTGGCGGTTTTATTAGTTGGCAAGCGACCAAAGGCCGATGCCCACACAGTTTTGGCGGCTGGCGGGATTAATGCGGCACTCGCCACGGTCGATGCCGAAGATAGCTGGGCGATTCACGCCGCCGATACCTTGCAAGAAGGCCGGATGCTCGGCGACCCACGGATCGTCGAATTGCTCTGCCAACAAGCACCGCATGCGATTGCTGAACTGGAAGCATGGGGCATGCCCTTTGCCCGTACCGCCGCTGGTTTGATCGATCAGCGCTATTTTGGAGCACATCGCTATCGCCGCACCTGTTTTGTCGGCGATTACACTGGGCTTGAAATTATCAATGCTTTGATGCGCGAAGTTGAACGCCGCCAAATTCCGATTCTTGAACGCGCGTATATCAGCGATTTACTGCATACTGGCAATCAAGTTAATGGCGCATATGGCTTTTGGCTGGCCGATCAACGCCAATTTGTGATTGAAAGTAAAGCCGTCATTTTGGCGACTGGCGGCCATATTCATATTTACCAACGCTCATCATCGCGGCGGCGCGAAAATACTGGCGATGGAATGGCCTTGGGCTTGCAAGTCGGCGCACATTTGGCCGATATGGAGTTGGTGCAATTCCACCCATCGGGCATGATTTTCCCCCACGAGTTAGCTGGAACCTTAGTAACTGAGGCGGTGCGCGGCGAGGGCGGTCGGCTTTACAACCGTCATGGCGAGCGTTTTATGCAGCATTACGATGCTGAACGCATGGAATTATCAACTCGCGATCGGGTAGCCTTGGCCAATTACACCGAAATTATCGCAGGCCGTGGCACTGAGCATGGCGGGGTTTGGCTAGATATTAGCCATATTCCAGCGCAGTTAATTCACGAACGTTTGCCGCGCATGGTCGAGCAATTTCAAGCAGTGGGGGTTGATATTACCCGCGAGGCCATGCAAATTGCGCCAACTGCCCACTACTCGATGGGCGGGCTGAAAGTCGATCCATTTAGCCATGCGACCACTATTGCTGGTTTGTATGCTGCTGGCGAAGTCACTGCTGGCGTACATGGAGCCAATCGGCTTGGCGGCAATAGTTTGGCCGAAATTTTGGTCTTTGGGCAAATTGCTGGCCAGCATGCTGCCGACTATGTGCGGCAACATCCAGAGCAGCCTGTGCTTGAGCATCAAATTCAGCCAGCCGCTGAACGCTTAACATGGGCTAGTCAACAATCGGGAGCACTCCAGCGCAGCCTGATCGACCAATTGCAACAGGTGGTTTGGCATGGAGCGGGCGTAGTTCGCAACGAACAAACGCTCGAAGTCAGCCTTGATCAACTGAATACGCTGCGGTTTCAAGCCCAGCAACGCTCGGTTGGCCCAGCCGATTTAGCAGTAACCTTGGATTTACAATCGATGTTGTTGACCGCAGAAGCGACAATTTTGGCGGCCTTGATGCGACCCGAAAGCCGTGGCGCTCATCAACGCGCCGATTACCCCACAACTGATCCATTGTGGCAGCGCACGATTGTGGTCAAGCCCTATCGCGATGAGCATGAACGGCTACGTTTGCAACTCGACACCCAATTGATTCCCACGGCGAGCGAAGCGGTGCAGGCAGCCTTCAATCAGCAAGAATATAGCGTGGCTGGCAGGCTTGTTGAATAAGAACATAAAACAGAGGGATGAAATTTAAAAGCTACAGCTTAATGGCTATGAGCTTTTGAAATTTCATCCCTCATGGTTTAGATTTTGACTTTTTCCATCTGTGTTCATCCCTCATCCTTTCGTGCTCTGCGCCGCTACGTTAAAACCTATCTCCTTCATTCCTCATCATTTATCCCTCATAATTCATCCTTTCATGCTCTGCGCTGCTGCGTTAAACCGAATCTCCTTTGCTCTGCGTTCTGCGTTCTGCGTTCTGCGTTCCTATGTTAAACTAGCCGCATCGTATGCTCAACCAAAAGAACAACACCGTTGTTGTGCCAAACTGAGGAAACAATGACACAGAATGAAGCAATTGTGGTGCTTGATTATGGCTCACAATATAGTCAGTTGATTGTGCGGCGGGTTCGTGAAGCGGGCGTATACAGTGAATTAGTGCGGTTTGATGCCGATCCGGCCACGGTTGCCGCGCTCAAACCCAAGGGCATCATTCTTTCGGGCGGGCCAAATAGCGTCTATGCTGAGGGTGCGCCACAACTGCCAGCCTGGGTTTTGGCCAGCAATTTACCAGTTTTGGGCATTTGCTATGGCTTACAATTGCAGGCCCATCATCTCGGCGGAAAGGTCGAGCCTTCCAACGACCGCGAATTTGGCCATGCAGTGATTACGATTACCGCCGAATCGCCACTTTTGGCCGATATTCCCAGCGAACACTCGGTTTGGATCAGCCATGGCGATCGCTTGGAAACCCTGCCTACTGGCTGGCATCCGATTGCGGTTAGCCCCAACTCACCCTATGCAGCGGCAGCAGATGAAGATCGCCGTTGGTATGGCCTGCAATTTCACCCCGAAGTCGTGCATTCGCCCTATGGCAAGCAGGTGTTGCATAATTTTATCTATCGGATTTGCGAATGCGCTGGCAGTTGGCAACCAAGCCAATTTATCCAAGAAGCAGTTGAGCGCATTCAGCAGCAAGCGCCAAGCGGCCAAGTAATTTGTGCGCTCAGCGGTGGCGTCGATTCAGCAGTCGCAGCTTTGTTGGCCCACCAAGCCATTGGCGATCGCTTGA
Organism: uncultured Chloroflexia bacterium; assembly: GCA_963767035.1. Taxonomy (GTDB): domain Bacteria; phylum Chloroflexota; class Chloroflexia; order Chloroflexales; family Herpetosiphonaceae; genus Herpetosiphon. The sequence continues at coordinate 2,698,404 of CAVYBW010000001.1, forward strand.
CCTGTATTTTTGTTGATAACGGGTTGTTGCGCCGTGGCGAGGCCGCGCAAGTTTCGCGCACCTTCAGCGATCATTTCCAAATTGAATTGATCACGGTTGATGCCGCCGAAGAATTTTTGACCGCGCTGGCAGGCGTGACCGATCCTGAGCAAAAGCGCAAAATCATCGGCGAAAAATTTATTCGTATTTTCGAGCGCGAAGCACGCAATCTCGATGATGCGGCCTATTTGGTGCAAGGCACGCTCTACCCCGATGTGATCGAATCAACAGCGCCCGATCGCAACGTGGCAGTTAAGATCAAAACCCATCATAACGTCGGTGGTTTGCCCGCCGATATGAAATTGAAGGTAATCGAGCCATTACGCATGTTGTTCAAGGATGAAGTGCGGGCAGCAGGCTTGGCGTTGGGCTTGCCCGAAGATTGGGTCTGGCGGCATCCCTTCCCTGGGCCTGGCTTGGCCGTGCGTTTGCTGGGAGCAATTAGCTTTGAGCGCTTAGAAACCTTGCGCCATGCCGATGCAATTTTCCTAGAAGAACTGCGAGCGGCTGGTTTATATCGCGCCACCCAACAAGCTTTCGCGGTGTTGTTGCCAGTCCAGAGCGTTGGCGTGATGGGCGATTATCGCACCTATGCCGATACAATTGCGATTCGTGCCGTGAGCACCGAAGACTTTATGACCGCCGATTGGGCGCGCTTGCCCTACGAACTGTTAGCAAAAGTCTCCAGTCGGATCGTTAACGAAGTGACTGGGGTCAATCGGGTGGTCTATGATATTTCCTCGAAGCCACCAGCCACGATTGAATGGGAATAGCAGTTTAACATCAAGCAGATTCTAGCGGCAACATAGACCACTCCGGTGGTCTATGTTGCAAAATGAGCACTATGAGCGATTTGAATCAATTAGTTTTGTTGACCAAGTTGGCGGCTCCGCAAACCCCAAGCACGTTGGTTGAGCGCCAGCATGTGCTCGAGCGCTTGGCATGTCGTGGGCGATTGACCTTGATTACGGCGAGCGCTGGCAGTGGCAAAACCACCTTGCTCAGCACGTTGGCGAACGCTCGGCAGCGGGTTGCGTGGCTGACCTTGGATACAAACGACAATGATGCAATTCGCTTTGCCCGCTATCTGATTGTGGCGTTACAAACGCTTGAACCAGATTTAGGGCGCAATGCCTTGGCGCTGTTAAACGGTTTGCAACAACCTGCGATTGAAGCAGTCTTGACCTTGTTGATCAATGAAATGAGTGTGGCTCAGCTAGCACCAATGGTGCTGGTGCTCGATGATTATCATTGGATTGACACGCCAGCGGTGCATACTGCGCTGGCATGGCTCATCGATCAATTACCTGCTCAATTGCATGTGATTATAGCCAGCCGCACAGTGCCGCCCTTACCATTGGGCCGTTGGCGCGGGCGCGGCTATTTGAGCGAAATCGATGCTAGTGTGTTGCAATTCAATCCTGCTGAAACCGCCCAATTGTTGCGCCAAACCCTTGGCGATTTACCCGATCAAGCCACCATCGATTGGCTGACCGAGCGCACCGAAGGCTGGGCCGCTGGGATTCAATTGGCAGCACTTTCGGCCAAAGATCGGGCCAATGTCCAACAATTGTTAAGTGGATTTAGCGGCAGCCACCGCTATATTTTCGATTACTTGGCCGAAGAAGTGCTCGATCGACTTGACCCAGCCACGCTTGAATTTCTGCTGGCAACCAGTGTAGCCGAACGCTTAACCGGAGCTTTATGCGACCAACTCTTGGATTGGCAGCCGGGCACTGGCGCTCAAATGTTAGTGCAATTAGAGGCGGCCCAGCTTTTTCTGGTGGCGCTTGATGATGAGCGCCGCTGGTATCGCTACCACCATTTGTTTGCCGAATTTTTGCGCTTTCGGCTCCAGCAGCTCGATCCTCAAGCACCAGCCGAATATTTACAACGCGCCAGTGCCTGGCATGCGGCCAACAACGATTTGAATAGTGCGATCAGCTATAGCCTTGCGGCTAACGATCATCAGCAAGCGACCAATTTGATTGCGCAGTTTGGCCGCGATGCCTTGATGCGCGGCGAAGCTTTGAGCGTGCGCAGTTGGCTTGCCCGCTTGCCCGCCAGTCAACTCAGCCAATCAAGCCATTTGGCATTAATTGCCGCGTGGTCGCAACTGCTGACCGTCGATATTTTGGGCATTGAAGAACATCTCCAACAAGCAAGCGCTCAGCTTGAATTGCTGCCCCAAGCCGAACAAGCCCGTGCCAAAGCCGAAATTGCCACCATCGAGGCGGTGCTATTGCGCTTTGGCGATAATATCGAACACTCAATGCGCCATTCGCAGGCTGCGCTTGAACTCGTTGAGCACGACGATTTGGTATTGCGTGGAATTTTGCTGGGCAATTTGACAGTTTCGGCCCGATTAACTGGCAACTTAACGATTGCCGTAGCAGCGGCCAGCGACGCAGTTGCGATCAATCAACGTAGCGGCAATACCTTTGCCATGCTCTTGGCGATTGCCGATCTCGGTCAGATTCAGGCTCAACAAGGCCATTTGCGCAAAGCTGCGGCCACCTATCGCCGTGGTATCGAGCTAGCTAGCGAGCGCGGTTGGCATCAAGTGCCCGCCTTGGGCTTGATTCACGTTGGTTTGGGCGAAGTCTGCTACGAATGGAATCAACTTGAGCAAGCTGTGGCGCACGCCGAGCAGGCGATCGCAATTGCTCAAATCAACGGCTATTTGGATATTGCTACCGATGGCTATCGTTTGCGGGCGCGGGTTGAGCATGCCACCGGTGAGCGGCGCAGCAGCCAAGCCTCGATTGAGCAAGCACTGCATTTTGCCCAACGCAATAATGTTGGGCGTTTTATTGGCGAGGTTCAAGCCTCACAAGCGCGCATGGGCTTGATGCTAGGTGATTTGACCACAGTCCGACGCTGGGCGCAAACTGTGCAGCAAACAGCTTGGCAATGGCAGCAGGTCGGCGCGACCAACACCTATGCCCGTTGGTTGATTGTCAATAACGAGCCAGCCCAAGCCTTGCAATTAGTCCAACCCTTGCTTGAGCAAACAATCAAATATGGTGGCAATCGCTTGGAATGGTTGCTAACCATGGCTTTGGCCTATGCCACCCAAAACAACCCCAAGCCAGCCCAAATTCAGCTTGAGCAAGCCTTGGCAATCAGTGAGCACGAAGGCGCATTGCGCGCTTTTATTGATGCAGGCCCAGTGGTAGCCCAATTGCTGCGTGAAGGCACAAGTTATACTGCTCAACGCTCGGCGATTGTGGCGGCGATGCTACAACAAAGCGCCACTGCTGGTGCAGCTCAAAGCCTCAACGAGCCACTCAGCGAACGCGAAATTGAAGTGTTGAAATTATTAGCTTTGGGCCAGAGCAACGCTGAAATTGCCGAACGTTTAATCATTGCTATTGGTACAGTTAAACGCCATGTCAATAATTTGCTGGGCAAGTTGAATGCACGCAGCCGCACCGAAGCCGTGGCAATCGCCCGCGACGAAGGCTTGCTGCATTAACCAACCAGCATAATGAGTGAAGGGAGCTAGCAATGGGGCATCGAGCCAATTTAGTTATCGTAACCGAAACCGGCTATGAGCTTTATTACGATCATTGGATCGCGCATACATTGCCATTTCAGGTTTTTTGGGGGCCGGAGCATGCGCTCAAACTCATTCGCATGCAAGCCCAACGCGATCCAGATCAATGGACAGATCCTGTGTTTGCTGAAAGCGGGATATTAATTGATCCATTTGAGAAGGTTGTTCTGCTTTTTGGTGGCAATTATCTGGAATATGAATTGTCATTCCAAGCAGTTTTTGTAGAATGTATGCGTTATCAATGGGCTGGCTGGAATATTCAATGGGCCTACGGCCAACTACACGATTTTGCTGACTATCTTGGTATATTTCAAATTTTTTGCCAACAATTTTCTCTACTAGATAACAGAAGGGATTGTCTAGATCAAGCAGCAGTACCACAGTTCCAAATGCTTAATACTGATGATCCAGTGTGTACTTTGCTGAGTATTCGTTTTGACTACGAACGATTGTACTTTTTCCCTTTGCAAGATGGTATTTTTAACTTACTCTATGCACCACTTGATGCTTATGAGGCTTTGCAGCAACATGAATACTATCAAACATTTGATCTGAGCCTTGCTCATAATACGTTTGGGGAATGCTTACACCTTGATCTGCAACAGCAAGTCGTCCATGTTTGGAGTGCTGACATTAACCCCAATCTGCAATTTGCACCCCATCCTTGGGCTGGCTGGAATTTAAGGCATTATGGCTATGATTTTAGCCAATATCATCAAATCGTCGATCAGCAAGTAATCTTACCACTACCTGATTATGTGGCAATTTGGGAAGTAATCAAAACTGAATTACTCAGCGTTTACCAGAATCAAGCATTTGATTCTTTTGCTAAAATTATTGCCCAAAGCGGGTCTCAATTAGTTCAAATCCCCGCCGACACATTAAAGCATCACGAATATCACCTACCCTTGGAGCAGCGCGAGGCATTATTGGCGGCGACCGAGGCGGCATTTCGCCAAGCACATGGGCTATAATTACTCATATGATTCAGCGGAGGGCACGGCGATGCGAGCGGCGGTATTAACTGGCTTTTTGGGAACAGGCAAAACAACCTTGCTGTTAGCGGTTGCCAATGGCTTGGCTGATCGGGGCGAGTATGTGGCGATTATCGAAAATGAGCGCGGCAGTGTTGGCATCGATGGCCGCTATTTGCAATCGCAGGGCATGACTGTGCGCGAATTGCGGGCTGGCTGCGTGTGTTGCGATTTGGCCTTACCCTTGCAAATTACGGTGCAGCGCTTGAGCGAGCATTATGAGCCAGATTGGCTGCTGCTCGAAGCTAGCGGTATTGCCAAACCCGAATTGCTCAAAGCCAGTTTGCAACACCCAATGATTAGCCAAATTAATTGGCGCTTTATTGCCTTGGTCGATCCAGTGCGCTTTGGCAAAATGTGGCACGATAGCTATGGCTTAGGCGAATTGTTGCGCAGCCAAATTAATATCGCCGATGTGATTGTACTGCCCAAAAGCGACTTGGTTGAGCCAAGTGTGCTTGAGCATGTCGCCGCCGAGATTCGCACACTGCGCCCCGATGTGCCAGTCATTCCATTTACTGCTGATGACCCGGCATCAACAACCTTGATGTTGCGGGCATTTAGTGAGCCATTGCGCTAGAGGAGCAACCGCATGCTCAGAGATTGGCACAGCAACGATCGTTGATCAGCTGCTACTTTTACCAACCACGCCAGTTCAAGCATTGTTTGAGGCAGCCTTGCAAGCCGCCGACGAGTGCATTTGTACCGCCGCGCCTGAGTGGCTCGGCCATTGTAAATTGCTGGTGGATACGGGCGATCAGGTTTGTTATGTTTCGCGAACCGAGGCCAACGGCCATCGTTCGTGGAGCAACCTGCTCAAGCCGTTGGATGCTGCGACCAAGGCCGAAATAACGATCTATATTGCAGTCTATGGGATTGATGATCGCCATGCTCAAATTGCGGCGCAGGCTGCACAAACCATGCTCAAGCAATTAGGCTGATTCGCGGCTGACGTAGCGTTTTTCATATTCTTGGGTTGTGCACAGGCTATGCAAATCGGGGCCACGATCAAGCCATACAAAACCATCAAGATGATCCATCTCGTGTTGGATGATACGCGAGAGGCTGCCACTCGCTTCGATGCGTTGCTCCTCGCCAGCAAGTGTATAGGCAACGACAGTAACCTCAAGTGGGCGTTGAACTAAGCCCCAGATGCCAGGAAAACTAAAACACGATTCATAGCGTTCATCTTCCTCGCGGCCCCAACGCTCAAAGCGGGGGTTCACCAAGACCACATTAGCATCAGGCGTATCGATCAAAATCAGGCGTTTAAGCACGCCAATTTGGGGTGCGGCAATACCTCGGCCATAGCCAATCCGTTGGCGCATATCGGCCAAGGTATCACGCATATCATTCAAAATACGAGCCACTTCAGGGCTGGTTGGGTCTGCAAATGGGGTTGCTGGCTGGCGTAACAATGGGTTTCCAAGCTCGATCAGTGGTACAACCGCCATAGCAGGCTCCTTGGTGTGTTTAAAAGAGTTTGAAGCGCGTAAAAGCCCAGCCTTGGAACATTAATAGCCCGCCAATGACGACAAAAATCATTGGATAGGCAATTTTTACAATATCCATGGCGATCACAACGCCGGCCCATACTAAAAATGCTGCTCCGACAATGAAACTCATTCGGCCAAACAAACGCCGTAAATCAGTGACGCGTCCGGTCTTGTTGGATAAGAAGGTGGTTGCTGCGGCCATCCAAATGATGCCGCAGCACATAATGACTGCTGGTAGTGAGAGAATGATTGGTCGCATTATTTTAAATTATCCAATATAGTTTGTATTTCGGCTTGATCAACATAGGCCACTGATTCTAACCCATTTTGTAAGACCGTGCGAGCGCTTTCGAGATCACCTTTGGCTTGGAAGCAATAGGCTTTGCCGATATACGCGTTCTTCAGCGAGGAGTCATAATCGATCGCCGTACTATATTGATCAATCGCCGAATCGTAATCTTTGTTATTGTACAAGACATTGGCTTTGCCGAGGTAGGCGGTAGCAAAATCGGGCTTGAGATTAATCGTTTGTTCGTATAATTTCAAGGCCTCTTCATAGTAGCGCGTTTCGTAGTAGGTATCGGCTAAACCAGCAAGCGCATTTGGATACTCAGGATCACGCTCTAACGCCTTTTTGAAGGTTGCAGTCGCTTTATCAGTATCCTTGGTATCGTACAAATACACATAGCCCAAATCGACATAGACTGAAAGCCACGACGGCGCTCCAGCCAAGGCAGCCTCATAATCCCGAATTGCCGCAGCATAATCGCTTTGCGGATCGCTCGAGTTGTTGCGGCCAAGCCACCAGTTGGTCAGTGCGCGACCATTTAAGGCATTGGCATCTTTCGGGTTACGCTCAAGTGCCAGATCAAACAGTTGCTGAGCTTCTTCATATTTACGCTCGTAAATTTGCGTCCAACCCTTGCCAGCAAAAGCTAAGCCATAGTTAGGATCGAGCGCTAAAGCATCGTCGAATGATTGATAGGCTTTGGCAAAGCGTTGTTCGGCGGTGTCAGATTCGCCTAAGTAAAGCGCAACCCGTGCTTGTTCGGCATAAAAATAGCCAATATTATTGCGGAGCACTGGCAATTGTTCTTGCAAACCAATCGCCCGATTAAAATTATCAATCCCATCAACGACATATTCTTTGCCAGCGCCAGCGTCGCGGCTAGTTTCATCTTGGTAGGTTACCCATTGAACATAGCCTTTGGCGCTATAGGCCATGGCTTGTTCAAAGCGTGAACGATTAGCCGCAAGCTCAATCGCCTTATCGGCATCACCAAGCGCTTGCTTGAGCAAATCGGCATCGCCTTGCTCGTTACCAACATCGGAGCGGGATGTGGCGCGAGCCATATAGGCCAGGGGATTCTTGTCATCCAAGCGTACAGCTTCTTCAGCTTCAGCCAAGGCCTCGTTGTATTGACGATTATCGGAGTGCACTTGGCTAAGCCAAGCATGGGCGCTGGCTTGATTGGCATCAAGCTCGATAGCTTTGCGAATCGCGTCATTGGCATCAGGCGTTTGGCCACGCATCAGGTAGGTAATTGCCAGCTTTTCGTGGGCCTCGAAGCTCTCATCATCATCAGCGATGGCTTCTTTGTAAAGATTGATTGCCTCAATCAAGCCGCCACGGCGCTCAAACGCCGCATCGCCTTGAGCAATAATATCCTCAACATCGCTGCTGAGTGCCAACACCACCCCAACCACAACCGCAATCAACAACAACACACCTGCGCCGATCCAAATGGTTAATTTTTGTTTATTGCGCCGGGCAGCCGCTGTTGGTGCATAGGCCACTGGGCTAGGTTGGCTAACTGGGTGTTGGCTATACTGTAATGGTTGGCCAGTTGTTGGCATTATCGCTGGTTTGGTAGCCTGCGTATTGGTGGCCACATAGCCATCATACGGCGATTGGCTATGCATCACCACTTGCTGATTGCTAGGGTTAGTTGGTGGATAGCTTGGCATCACCTGCTGATTGCTCAACGGCGTTGGTTGGTAATGCGGCACAGCAGCCTGCTGGTTACTCATCGGTGTTGGTTGGTACACCTGTGGGCTACTGGGCGGTGGTGGCGCATAATTTGGTTGCTGATTTTGGGCAAAAGCCGTGGTCGAAGGCTGACTAGGCCTAGCCCCATTATTCGCTTGGCGTAAGGCCTCAAAAAATGCCGCTGCGCTAGGATATCGCGCTTCAGGCGTGCGCGCCAGCCCTTTCATCAAGACATCTTCGACTGCCGCGCGCATTGTCGGCACCAAATCGCTTGGCGCTCGTGGAGCACGAATAACGCGTGCCAAAAGTACAGCTTGGGGATTATTGCCAACAAATGGCATCTGCTTGGTCAGCATTTCATAGGCCATAACTGCCAAGGCATATAGATCGCTGGGCGCACCCACCGTCAAACCTTGAGCCTGTTCTGGCGACATATATTCGGGCGTGCCCATCACGGTGCCAACTTGGGTCAAGCCGGAATCGCTACTGCCACCGCGTGCCAAACCAAAATCAGTTAAGTACACCCAGCCTTCTGGCGTGAGCATCACATTCGAGGGCTTGATATCACGGTGAATCACACCCTTAGTGTGCGCATAATCAAGCGCCTTACCCACTGGCTCGAGCAATTCCAACACGCGATTGACCGACATTGGGGATTCTTGCTCAATATTTTCCTTGAGCGTGTTACCCTCAATATATTTCATCACGATATAGTAAAAGCCCTCGGCTTGGCCAATTTCGTAGATTGGCACAATGTGGCTATGTTCAAGCCCGGCTGCCGCCCGAGCCTCTTGCTGGAAACGAGCAATATAACTTTGGTCAAACGTCATCTCTGGTGGCAACAACTTGAGCGCCACTGTACGATTGAGGTTCTCTTGGTAGGCGCGATAGACCATCGCCATCCCACCCTGACCAAGTTTATCAACAATTTTGAAATGATTGAGCATGCGCCCAATCAACTGGGGATCTTGCATATAAAAAGACCTCACAATAATTCATTGTGTCGGCTCAGTCTAGACGATCTCAGGGGTTTTGTGAATAGTTGGGCTGGCTTGGTAAGCTGAGATTCTGCTGAGAGTATGTTGGCGCTTCTACGTGCTTGGCCGTAGTGGTGTTGCAAGCGCTGCAATTAAATGGTGATTGCTAGCACAATCTCTGCCAGCGTTAGGCTATTTGTGCCAGCGCAACGTCAGCAATCGCGGTGGTTGATTGGTATCCTCAACATGCCAATATTCGTTCAATTGGCTCAGTTGCAAGCCATATTTGGCCGCCGCAGCCAAAAAATCGCTCACATGATGGGTATAAGCTGGAATTTCAATCTGGCCTTGTTGGCCTTGAAAGCGCGCCTGCGAGCCTTGATATTGGCGAAATGGATGTAATTCGGAAACCAATAATTGCCCATTTGGCGCCATAGCTTGGCTAGCTTGGGCAAAAAAGTGCTCAAGATCGGCCAGATGCTCAAGCACCAAATTGGTCACAACCAAATCGAAATGCCCAGGCGCAACTGGCCATGCTTCGGGTTAAATCGGCTTGCTGAAACTGCACATGCTGGGCAGTAATTTTGCTCCGAGCATGCTCAAGCATGCCCGTTGAGAAATCGAGCGCCAGCAATGCTGCGCCAATTGTGCTAAAGAACTGGCTATTTTTGCCAGTGCCACAGCCTAGCTCCAAAATTGCTTGATAGGTTTGGCCTTGCAAAAGCTGGTACATAACCTGTTGATCAAGGTCGCGAGTGCGATTGCGATCAGTATCGTAGTTGTTGGCCCATTGATTATAGGCTTGTTGAATCGACATTGGCTTGCTCCTCTTGCTGTCATTCCCTCAGCCACAGCCACTCTCCCACAGCGAGGTCGAGGGGAGCTCGATAGTTGCCATTCGCTGGCTTGGTGGCCTTGGCGCTGAGGAAATTTAGCAACAACTAAGCCTTGAGCATAGCAGCAATCCATCATCACAACATCGGCCATTTGACGCAATTTAACGCCCAATCGCAGACCAAGTGGCCTGCGATTGGAAGCGTAGAATCGATTGGAACTTAGACGAAGGCGGCCACACCAGTAATTTCGCGGCCAACCACGAGCGTATTGATTTCGTTGCTACCTTCGTAGGTATACACCGCTTCCATATCGGCAAAGTGGCGTGCAATATGGTTTTCGAGCAAAAGCCCGTTACCGCCGAAGATTTCGCGGCCAAGCGCCACAATTTGGCGGGCCTTGGCTGAATTGTTCATCTTGGCCAGCGACGATTGACCATCAGTCATCAAGCCTTGGTCGCGGAGCACACTCAAGCGCCAGGTAGTTAATTCCATGGCTACAACTTCGGCCAACATCTTAACCAATTTTTCTTGGATTAATTGGTAGCCAGCGATTGGTTTACCAAATTGTTTGCGTTCTTGGCTATAGCGCAAGGCCATTTCGTAGGCGGCTTGGGCATGGCCAACGCCTTCCCACGCGACACCAAAACGGGTATTGGCCAACACAACCGCCGTATCTTTGAAGGAACGAGCTTTTTCAAGCCGATTGCTGGCTGGAATTCGACAATTTTCGAGTTTGATTTCAGCATTCCAGAGCGCACGCTTGGCAATTTTGCCGTGCATAACGGTTGCTTCAAAGCCTGGCGTATCTTTTTCGACCAAGAAACCGCTGACTTGGTTGGTGGCTTCATCGCGCGCCCAAACAATAATCACATCGGCAAACGAGGCGTTGCCAATCCAGCGTTTTTGGCCGTTGAGCACATACTGATCACCTTCAAGCCGCGCCGTGGTTTGAATATGCGAGGCATCTGAGCCATTATCTGGCTCGGTCAGGGCAAATGCGCCAATTTTTTCCATGGAAGCTAATTTGGGCAACCAATATTCTTTTTGGGCTTCTGAGCCACAATAATAGATGCTCGACATTGCCAAGCCACTGGTTACGCCAAAAAAGGTACAGACTGAGCCATCAACTTTGGCCATTTCGGCAGCAACCAAGCCAGTTGCTACGCTCGATAAGCCCGGGCAGCCATAGCCCTGAATCATGCCGCCACAGACCTTCAGTTCAGCCAACTTGGGAATTAACTCGAACGGGAATTCGCCCTTCTCCCAATATTCGTTGATGATTGGCTTAACTTCACGCTGCATAAAGCTACGAACCCGATCACGTACTTCGCGCTCTTCAGGCGTTAACAGCAAATCAAATTGGTAGAAGTCCAAGGCGGGGTCGGTTGTATGCTCTTGCATCGTCATTGATGGATTCTCCTTACATGATTTTGCGTCGGATCGAGGATGACGCACTGCGTTATTAACTATACCACACTTTTTGCAAGGATGAGGGATGAATTATGAGCAGTAGAGCGTAGAACATAGAACATAGAACATAAGCAATAGGGCTTTGGGCTATCGCTAGATTGATTTGTGCAATTTCGTGGAGTAACGGTTTAACGCAGAGGCGCAGAGGAATGCAGGTTATGGGCTATCGGAAATTTATTACAGCCCCAGCATACATCGATCCTAATAATTGTAATAGTTCATTACATTACTCCATGCGTTTGGATTGCTGGTTCCCCCTCGCCTCGCGGGCGGGAGAGGGGGCTAGGGGGTGAGGGGACGCACATTCGTGCAATTTCGTGGAGCAACGGTTTAACGCAGAGGCACAGAGGAATGCAGGTTATGGGCTATCGGAAATTTATTACAGCCCCAGCATGATGTGTCATCCCAATAGTCAATAGCCTATGGCCTATAGCCGCATTCCGTGCCCTTCGTGGCTAAACCATGCTTGCGTAGTGCACAAAGCCAATAGTCTACAGCCAATAGCCTATCCCTTACTGCCCCAAATCGCGTAGCCGTTCTTCGGCTTGCAAGCGCCAACGATCATCGGGGCTAGCTTGTTGGCTAATCAACGTATACGCTTCGCGAGCAAGATCAAGCTGGTTGGCTTCTTCGGCGGTCAAGCCTTGATAGTAGCGAGCTTCGTGGAAATTGCCATTGATGCCTAACGCTCGCTCAAAGGATTTGATCGCATCGTTGGTGCGGTTTTGAGCGCGATACGTCCGACCCAACCAATACAACGCGGTCGGATCGTTTTGATTGCGTCGCACCGATTGATCGAGCGCTTCTTCGGCTGCTTGCAAATTGTTTTGGCTCAGATAGAGCTTGCCTTGCAAATACAACGCTTCGCTATTTTGGGTATCGAGTTGCGCAGCCCGACCATAATCGCTGATTGCAGCGGCAAGTTGGTTTTGGCGTTCGTTAAGCTTGCCACGCTCAAACAAGGCCCGAGCATCGTTTGGCCGATAATTCAAGGCCCGATCGAGCAAGCGCCGCGCCTCGGCATCGTATTCAGCGGCTTGGGTTGGATCATAGGCATAGTTATTAATCGCCATATTGCTGTAAGCCCGACCAGCCCCAAACAAGGCCTCAGAATTATTAGGATCGGTCGCCAGCACCAGATTGAATTCATCAAGTGCTCGTTCGTAAAAGCCTTGTTCAACCAAGGCCTGACCAAGCCAAAAATGGGCATTGGTGCTATTTGGTTCGCGGGCTAGCGCTTGATTATAGTAGCCAATCGCCACTTGCCACTCGCCACGATCAGCCGCCGTGCGGCCTAAGCCGATGTAAGCAGGAATAATCGTTGAATCGCTATCCAAAATTTCGTTGTAGGCCGTAATTGCCTCATCAAAACGCCGTTCGCGCCGGAAACTTTCGGCAATACCTAATTGGGCCTCGACATACACCCCATCGGCATCACGGGCGATCGCCGCACGTTCTTGCTCGCGAGCAGCTTCAAAACGGCCTTGCTCAAGGTAGGCTTGGGCCAAATAATGGCGCGATTCGGGCACATTGGGATTCAAACGCACCGATTGCTCCAAGGCATCGGCGGCCTCGCTATAACGCCCAATCTCCAAAAATTCGCGGCCCATATCCTCGAAATTGCGTGGATCTTCGCCGCCAGCATCGATTGCTCGTTGATACGACGCGACCGCATTATCGGGCTGATCAAGATAGCGAGCATACAATTGGCCCAAAGCCAGATGCGCCTCAACATAGCCAACATTAATTTCAGTTGCAACCACGTAGGCTTTTTCGGCCCCAGCGTAATCGCCACGGTTCTGGCGCAAACGCCCAATCTCATAGGCAGCGCGAGCATTGCTGCCATCAACATTCAAGGCGCGCAAGAAAATATCTTCGGCGGATTGATCTTGGCCTGCTTGGGCATAAACCTTGCCCAATTCAACCAAAGCCGTACTGTTATTAGCATTCGCCAACGGCAATAAGGTCACTTCGGCTTCAGCCAGAGCGCCAAGCTCACGTTGGGTTGAGCCAAGCGTAATCCGCGCCGCTAGGTTATCAGGGCGATTGGCGACAATCCATTGCAGATAAGGCAACGCAGCCGCCCACTGTTTATCGCCAACCTCTAAGCGTGCCGCCAAAATATAGCCTGGTGTGAAATTTGTGGCGGCAGCGAGGCTTTTTTGCAGATAATCGCGCACTGCCTGATTGCGCTCAGCGCTTGGGCCTTCGGTGTTAAAACGCGTAATTGCCAGCCCATACCAGCCTTCAGGTCGATTAGCATTCAGGGTCGTTGCTTGGGTGTAGTAATCCATAGCCGTTTTTGGCTCACCCAGAATCCGATGCACCCGCCCAGCCTGAATCAAAATCGCATAATTTTGGTCTTGGGCCTTGGCCAGCGGATCAATCACATTTTCAGCAAGCTCAAGTGGTGGATCATCGCCAAACATGCCATCCCACATGCCACGTAAGCGGCCTTTTTGCTCAACTGAAGCCGAAATCCCTTCCTCGGTCATGGCCACAGCTTGCCAATAGCGCACTTGATTGAGCAATTCAAAGGCTTGGCGCGAATGCGCCTCGTGCACCCGACCCGACTCAGGCAAGCCAGCGGCATCATCACGGGCCGCAATTTGGCGTTGTTCGGTCGAAATCGCTTCAAGCGTAACGACCGCGTTATCAAGCCGCTGACGCACAATCGTCAGGGTTTCGCGTCCTAATGGCGGCACAATCTCCAATTCCCACAACGGCTGATCGCCATTATTGACCAATTGCGCCATTTGGACTCGGGCCGTCATCAATTGCACCAAGGGATCACCACCAGCATAGCCATTGAGATTGTTGATGGTTTCGATCGCTTCAGCCAACTGATTGGCTTGCAACTGTGCTTCAACCAAGGCCAATTTATTACTGATGCCATTGGGATTGAGCTTGACTGCCAAAGCTAATTCGCCAACTGCCACCGCCGGATCAACCCCGCGTAACGCCAAAATACCGCGATTCAGATGTAGCGCGGTAAGATCGCTATTTGAGCCTTTGAGCCGGTCTTGAGCGGTATTGAAGGCTTGAGTAGCTTCGGAAAAACGGCCTTGTTCCAGCAACGTCACGCCAAGATTATTCCAATATTCGGCTTTATCGGCAGTTTCCAAGGCGCGGCGAAAATCGCCCTCAGCAAGGCTCCATTGTTCTTGCAATGCGGCAATTGAGCCACGAATCCCCAATAGCAAATCAGGCCGCAATGGCCCATCGACAGCATAGCGATCCAGCAAACTATTGATTGATTGCACAGCTTGGTCATAATCGCCCATTTGATACAGATCGAGCACCACCAAAATTTCGCCGAGCACTGCTTGGGCATTAAACGGCTGATCGGCCAAGCTATAGACCAGTGGCAAAATCAAGCGTTCGCGCAGACCCAAAGCGCGATCATGGGGCAGTGGTTGGCGCGGAGTCCAAAGCAATTGCGGCTCGATGCTGGCACTATTGGCATCGCCACCAGCGACAATTGTGCCCCACACTACCACGTCGTACTGCGGGCGATCAGACAAATTCCAAGCGCTTTGGGCATCGGTAAGTGGTGTTTTGAGCACTGCAAATTGCAAATTATTAGAACGGGCCTGCCATGCTTCAGCCATCGTGGTTGCGGCGGCAAAGCCTTCTTGGGCTGGCTGGCCATCGCTGTTGGTAAATGGCGCGAGAATCACCCGTGCATGGCTGGTTACAACTGGCTGACTACCAAAAAAGCCGATCAAATTCAAACTGACAAAAAACGCAACGATAATAATGAGGAAAAAAATAACAACGCCCATGCTGCCACGCGCTTTGACTTCATCGCGAATCCGCACAGCCCAAGCGCGCTGGGTGCGCAAATCGCGGGCACGCACAGTTGGCGCAATTGCAGTAGCAGGTCGCGGCGCTCGACGACGTTGGCGAATGGCAATCAAACGCTGCACATGGCCAGTGCGATAAAAGTTATACCCAAAAAGCCCGCAGAGCAAAATAACGAAAATCCATCCGATCATCGAGCCTCCAGCCGCACTAAGTGCAAAGCCAACGAAAGATACTCGTGAATAGGGATGGTCGGCTTCAAATTGGTCTGAATTTGAAGCTGGGCAAACCCTTGCTCATAGTTTGATTGATCGACTTTAAGGCTAATTTGCGGCAAGCCTTGCCAGCGTTCAGGTATCTGCGGCACGCTATCGCGATAACCAAGCACCACCGCATCGGGCATAAACTCGCTATCAGGGTCAATGACTGCTAGCGATTGTTGTTGTAAGAGGTCAGTTAGCACCTCGACCAAGCCAAGATCTTGGGCGATAACGCCAATTGTTGGGCCACGTTTCCGCCGTTCTTGGCCAATTGTCTGTGGGCTTGAGCGACGGTCAACCACATAGACGCTACCGGTTTGTTGTTTGGCAACGCGTTTCATCTCCGCAGCAGTTCGGCTGAGATCATGATAGGTTTGTTGAAGATCATCACGATGCAGAACCACGCCCACCGAGAGCGTTTGAATAGGCACAGGTTTGTTGCTACTAGTTGGGTCGTACAAGGTCAAAATCCGTTGATCAAAGCGCCGAATCAAATCTTCACACAGCGCATTAAACTTGCTCAGGCTGGGTAATTAGGGCAAAATCATCGCCGCCAATATGGCCAATGAATAAGCCTTCATCGGTGTGCTCGGCCTTGATTTCGCTCAAAATACTGGCTAAAAGCTTAATGACTAAATCGCCACGGGCAAAGCCATAGCTATCGTTGTAGGCTTTGAAGTTATCCAAATCGAGATACAACAAACCAAACGCTTGCTGTTGGCGCAAACGATGATTAACTTCTTCTTCGATCAAAATATTGCCTGGCAAGCCGGTCAGTGGGTTGAGCACAGGCCGCCGGGTGGCACGCAACAATTGTGCGCGCACGCGCGCCAGTAGTTCGGGCATTTGAAACGGCTTGACGATATAGTCATCAGCGCCCAACTCAAAACCAGTGACAACATCCTCAATCGCGGTGCGCGCAGTCAACACAATAATCGGAATATGCGCGAGCCGCGTGTCATTGCGCAATTGGCGAATCGCCTCATAGCCATCGATTCGTGGCATCAAAATATCAACGATCATCAAATCGGGAATTTGCAGTTGGGCCTTGGCTAACAGGTCGCCGCCATCGTTGGCAAGAGTAACCTCATACCCATGCTCAACTAAAATCAGTTCAAGCAATTGGCTTAGGGCTTCGTTATCGTCAGCAACGAGAATACGTTCAGGCATACTGTTCCCAAGGCAGCACCTAGCAAGAGCGCTAGGTTCAGATTATCAACTGGGCGTACAAGCTCTCTAGGCTCAAGTCACGGCGCACGGTGTCGGGCGAGGCCACGGTTAGGGCGGCGGCACTAGCTCCCAAGCGCACCGCCTCATCCACGGTCAATTCGTTCATCAGGCCAAACAACACAGCGGCAGCCAAAGCATCGCCTGCACCGGTTGCATCGACAACATCACGCACCAAGGTTGGAATATGGCCATGACCATCGGCGGTGGCATAGACTACGCCTTCGCGGGCCAAAGTAATAATCGCAATTTCCACGCCAAGCCGCACCAACTCTTTGGCCGCAGCAGTGGCCTCGGCTGGCGAGGTTACCGGCAAGCCAGTCAAGGCTTCGGCTTCACGCTCGTTGGGTGTAATCAAATACATGCCACGCAAGCGGTCGCGATAACGCCCAGCCAATCCATAGGCAACTGGCTCGAAACAAACCGGAATATCTTCCTCGGCACAGATACGCAAAATTACATCGGCGGTTGCCCGCGCCAAATTGGCATCAATAAACACCGCATCAGCCGCGCGCAAAATCTGCACATTATCTTGGATGTAATCGGGAGTTAATGCCCGAGCACAGTGGCTATCGTCAAGCGCGGTATGCAACAAGCCATTACGATCAAGCAAGGCCAAATAGGCCGCCGAATGTTGATCTTCCAAAATCATCATGGCATCGGTATCAACGCCAGCATCTTCAGTTTGCTGAATGATCAAGCGCCCAAATTCATCGTTGCCAACTGCCGCAATCAGCGTGCTGTGCGCCCCCAAACGGGCTAAATTTTCGGCAATGTTGCGTGCCACACCACCAACACTAATCGTCAAACGGCCTGGATTCGATGTTTTTTCAATCATTGGCTCAAGTAAATGCCCTTTGATATCAAGCCCAGCTCCGCCAATGACCACCACGCCCCAATCTGTATCAAAATGTTCCATGCCAGATAACTCCCTCGCTATAGCGTTATTCTTGGTCAATCAGATTGTGTTCGCGGTAGACTTTGCGTTTTTCGTGCTCATCGAGTGCCAAGGTGAGCAAATGTTTCAAATCATCGGGCTTCATTTCTGGGTTATCGGCAATAATGGTATTCATCCAATCTTGCAGCATTTGCAAGCTCGAAGCGTTTTCAATTTCGTTGCGTTGGCGTTGAATTTCTAGCTCAGTTTCAGCCAATTTCTTGCGTTGATAGGCTTCTGCATCAGCCATCGCCATGGTGCGCTTAATTTCTTGCTCCGACAAACGATTCGCAGTTTGAATTTCGAGATCGGCAGTAATGCTCCGATAAAAGGCCTTAATCCGATCAGCATTCAAGACAACTTGCGTAATCCCAATATCGAGCACTTCAATGCCCCATTGTTGAACTTTTTCTTGCAAGCGATTTTTTAATTGGGCAGCAATTTCTGCGCGCCGAGCAGAAATATCAGCAGGCGAAAGCTTGCCATAACTCCGCTTCTCGGGATTATAAAATGTGCTATCGTGGATAATCGCCCGCAAATCTTCTTCAACATCGCGACGCAATTGTGATTGGATCGCCTCGATCCAAAAATCGGCACTCATGCGCACTTGCATCACATCGATATTACGCCGATCGGCAATTTCTTTAAAGATATGGTCGCGGTTGGGGTAGTTGTATGGTAATTTCAAAAAGCCTTCATAGCGCATTTCCACGGGCATAGTTTCGCCCTCTTCGGGAAAGCGCTGAATAATTCGCGATTGGGTATCGACCATGATTTTATCGACTTTATGCAACGAAGCTGTATCAACCATATCAACTTCAACATCAGTCTGAATGTTGTAGGTTGGCATTATCGCAACCCCAACTTCGAGGGCTGGCACAATTGGCGAATGCAAGCCAGGCGGGCGAATAATGTGTTGATGATCCATCCGACGTTGAATCAACAGCACTTCGCCTTCTTCAACATGCTGACCAATCCGCGCGGTAACCGCCAAAAAGATCATATACACGCCAGCAAGCAGCACTGGGGCACAGATCAAACCCAACAAATTGTTGTTTAAGGCTTGCTGGCCAAGCAGCGCGGCACATGAAACAGCGGTAATGCCAGTTAACGTTCCCAGCATATTACGCGCCGATTCGCGTTGGGCAACTGTGCCACGACTAAACGCCAAAAAAAGCCCAATCAGGACAATTAATAGCAGGATGATCCCAACGAGGCCTTGATTTGGTTGATATTGAGCTGGCCCGATATAGATAAATAAACAGCTTACCAGCAGGATAATAACGAGGACAGAGGGCGATAAACGGCTCATCGTTGGCCTCCCATGCAGTTAAGCCGCAAGCCAGCAGCAAGGCTCAAAAACTATTAACAACTACTGCGGCTTATTATACACGATGCTTGCAAGCAAGCGTGAGCGCAGGGGTCAGTTGTTAGCACTGAAAGGTCAGGTTGGAACCGCGAAGCACGCGAAGGATGGCTATGGGCTGTTGGCTGTTGGCTATGGGGAATGGTTGATTGAATGGGAATGGATGTACGTTCCCTCACCCCAACCCCTCTCCCGTGATGCAGGCGAGGGGCTTCATGTGGTGGTGCTTGCTGAATGCGGTGTGATCACAGGTGCTCCCCCTCGCCCGCATTTTCGTGGGCGAGGGGGCTGAGGGATATAACCAGAATCAGTATCAAAGGATTTTAGTTCCCCCTCATCCTCTCTTTACAAGGCTAGGTAAGATCCCCTCGCCCGTGACGCGGGCGTAGGGCTTCGTGTGGTGGTTTTGCCATGATTCGCTCCCACTAAACACAGTCTCTCCCTCGCCCACGGTGCGGGCGAGGGGCTTGATACGGTGGTGCTTGCTGAATCAGCGTGATCACAGGTGCTCCCCCTCGCCCGCGTTTTCGTGGGAGAGGGGGTTGGGGGGTGAGGGAAGATCACGCTCGCCAATCCAATCTAAACCCATGATCACTAGCCCCTAGAACCTCATCCCTGGTTTCTATGTTCTATGTTCTTTTTTGCCTTCATCCCTCATCCTTCATACTCTCCCCAAAGCGCTCGCCCTGCGAGAGATTGATTATCTCAAACAGATCGTCTTGTTCAACATTAATGATTTCACGTTTGGCAAGCTCTAAAACTGTCCAAAGCGCTACAATCACTTCGCTGCGGGTTGTTGCAAGGCTCAGCAAATCATCGAACGCAAGATAACGTTGGCGTTGCAAGCGTTCGCCAATCATTTCGGCCATTTCGGCAATTGTAATAACTTTGGCCTTGGGAATTGCAATCGGTGACGTTTCGCGCTCGATCAAACTTAAACGCCGCGATAAAGCATTGACCAAAGAACTCAAGGTATGGGTGGCTAATTGTGGCACTGGCAAATCGGGCTGTGGCGGCATGGCAACTCGCTCCCACACCCGCAACCCAGCACTTTCCCATTCGCGCAATCTGCTTGCTGCTTGTTTAAATTGTTGATATTCGCGCAAGCGTTGGGCCAATTGTTCAGCCACATCTTCTTCGGGCGGCGCTGGTGGCGGCTCGCGGCGGGGCAACAAAGCTCGCGATTTAATTAACAATAATTGGGCTGCCAAAGCCAAAAAGTCGGCAACTGTCAAGGGGTCGGGGTCGGTCATTGCCCGAACATGAGCCAAATATTGGTCGGCTACCGTCGCCAACGAAATCGCGGTGATCGCCAATTCTTCACGCTCAATCAAGCGCAATAGCAGATCCAATGGGCCAGCAAATTCCGGTAATTGCAAGGTATATGGGTGATGGGTTGCTAATGGCATAGTTGAAACGATGAGGGATGTAGCATGAGAAATGAAACCAGCATATATCACTCATGATAAAGAACATAGAACAGTGAGCATAGAATATAGGTATTAATGAAAAGGTTAAGCCCCTCGCCCGTAGCGCGGGCGAAGGGACTTAACGCGGTGGTTTTGCTGCGATCAATGAGCACTAATAACCTACTCCCCCTCGCCCGCATTCAGTTCCATCGCTTGCACATCAGTATAGCCAAAGGTGGTTTTGAATACTGAATGCCTACATCCCCTCACCCCAACCCCTCTCCCGTGGCGCGGGCGAGGGGCGTAACGCGGTGGTTTTGCTGCCATCAATGGGCACTGAATAACCTACTCCCCCTCGCCCGCGTGCAGTGGGAGAGGGGGCTGGGGGGTGAGGGGATCATTAACCATCCCCAACTTCTAAAAACTACGGATAAATCCCGCGCATCGCCATTGCTCGCACTACCCGATCAACAGCTAACAGATAGGCAGCAGTACGTAATGGCACGAAGCGTTCTTGGGCTACGGTAAAGACTTCGTTGAAAGCTCGTTCCATGGTTTTTGCCAACTCGCCATGAACTTCGCGTTCTGTCCAGAAGAACTCTTGTAAGCCCTGCACCCACTCGAAGTAGGAAACCACAATCCCGCCAGCATTGGCCAAAATGTCGGGCACAACCATAATATTTTTGTTGGCAAGAATTGAGTCGCCGGTTGGGGTAATTGGGCCATTAGCAAGTTCAACCACAATTTTAGCTTGCACCCGGCTAGCATTTGCCCCGCTAATATCGTTTTGGCCCGCTGCTAATACCAAAATATCACATGGCAATTCAAGCAAATCGCTATGGCTAATCGGTTTTGTGCCTGCCATATTCGCCACGCCATCGGTCGCTACACGATGCTCAATCAAGGCTGCAACATCAATTCCAGCCTCGGTTTCTGCAACCACCCCGGTATTATCATCGCTGGCAGCGATAATTTGGCAGCCCATTTCAGCCAAAAACTGCAAAACCAAACGCCCAGTTGAGCCAGAGCCTTGCATCACCACCCGCGCTCCCGCCAAATCAAGCCCAATTTTGCTGGCTCCTTGGCGCACGCTATAGCACAAACCACGGGCCGTTCCTTGGCCATGGCCTTGCGATCCACCAACTTGAACTGGCTTGCCAGTTGCCACCGATGGCATGGTATAGCCATGATGCATCGAATAGGTATCCATGACCCAAGCCATAGTTTGCTCGTTGGTGTTGAGGTCAGGCATCATCACATCGCGTTCAGCGCCGATCAGCGGAGTAATTTCGGTGACATAGCGCCGAATAACACGCTCTAGTTCGCCGTTGCTTAGCTCACGATGATCACAGACAATCGCGCCTTTGGCCCCGCCATAAGGAATTTGCACAATTGCGCAACTCCAGGTCATCCACATGGCCAAGGCTTGCATTTCTTCGAGCGTCGCCGCCGATTGTAAACGCAGGCCGCCAAGGGTTGGGCCACGGGTAATATTGTGATGGACGCGATAGCCAGTCAAATTGCGCACGCGCCCATTATCCAACTTCACTGGAAAATGCACGATCAACTCACGCCGTGGCTGGCGCAGCAAATCCCGAACTTCTGGTTCCAAGGCCAGCAATTCAGCAGCGATATCAAATTGGCGCTGGGCGGTTGCCATTGTGGTTTCAATCATCGTAAAACTCCTCGGCAGTGAGCATCAAGCAACGTTGCTTTCGGTATAATCATGAATAGCATGTATCTTAACACACTCCGTCTGCTTCGTGTTGGCTCAAGCTAAGCGAAAACGGCGCACTTCGTGCCAGATATGGCCAAAGCGCTCCTCAAACAACACCAATTCTGTCACTTGCCAGCTGTGGGGTTGCCAGGTTTCGGACACCCACATTTGAGCGCTCTCAAGGCTACTATATTGCAACAATTTGCCAATCGTCAAGGCTGGCCATGGCTGCCGTTCGATTGGACGAGTTTTGGGCAAGCAGGCTTGCAGTTGTTCAATCGCAGCTTGGCCTTGGCTCGGCGTAAGCACCAAACGATGCTGCTGCGGTGAAATTCGCAACTGATCAAGCGTTAACTCAAAGGCACAATTTTCGTGCAGGGTTGCCATAACCTGCTGCTCAAACGCATCACGATCAGTTGGCAGGCTGCTTGGTACTAGCACAATATGCGGCGGCAAGCCATGGCGATAACTTGGATCATAGCGTTGGCGATAGTGATCAAGCAGGGTCGCGACTTGTGGTGGCGGCACAATCGCCAAGCGAATTGGCCGATGCTTGCGCTGATAGCGGGTGCGATAATCCTTCAAGCGCTGAATTTGCTGGCTCATGGTGCGCAACGAGCTTACCCCAATCCGTCCGAGCCACGCCACAAACCGATTTGGCCGCGCCGCCATCCAGCGTAACAGGCGTTTGTACCGCACCCGCGTCAGCCGAATCAGCCGATGGCGGGGGCCAATCAAGGCTGAGCCAAGCACCAAGAAAATCAACCCTTGGAGAATTGGTAGAATGAGGCCCAAAATGCCGATGAAAATTAAAAACCAGCCCAAAATTGGCCGAAAGCGCGGCCAGATACGCAAAAACCACCCCCAGAGAATTTGGCGTTCTTGGGGGCGGTAGCTACACCACACTAAGTTCAGCAGCACAATCCCAATTAATAAGCGCATAGGTTTAGCTTAATCCATGTTGATTGCAATCAATTCAGTTCCAATGATTAAGCATAATCTACGCCGTTAGCGTTGCCAAGCACTCAAGTTCCAAGTAATTGGTGCTAATGGTTGCGGCTGAACACCACGAATATTCGGCCCAAGCAATACGGCGGTTTGGCGCGTAATCACGGGCAGGACTGGTAATTCGCGGGTAAAAATCTCTTGTTGTTGGCTATACGCTGCTTTGCGCACCGCTGGATCAAGCGAACTGGTGGCGGTACGAATCGCCCGATCGGCGGTATCCATACACCAACCAGTAAAATTATCGCCGGAGTAACCATTAATTTGGTTGGGAATCGCGGCACAGCTCCACAACACTGCGCCATCAGGATCAACGCTCCGCAACCATCCAAACAAGGCTAGCTCAAAGCGGCGGCCAAACAATGGCCCTTGCTGGCTATATAAATCGGTCGTTGCTAAGGCCTCAACCTTGATATCAATCCCAATTGCCCGCATATCGCTGACAAATTGCTCGCTGAGGCGTTGGCGAATTGGGGTTTGAGCCGAGGTTGTTAAGGTTAATTGAAATGGCGAGCCATCAGGGCGTTCGCGTAAACCATCACCATTGGTATCGCTATAACTCATCTCATCGAGCAATTGACGTGAATACGCAGGATCAAAGGTATAGCTAACTGCCGTGGTTGGATCAAACGCCCACGATTCGGCAGCCAACCAGCTATGCAAGACCGCTTTGGGTGTGCCATATAAGCTGGTGCTAATTGCTTCACGGTCGAAGCCATGGGCAATTGCTTGGCGCATGCGAATATCTTGCAAAGCAACAACCGCCAAATTCATGTCAATATGCTCCCAAATTGGGTTGGGTGCTTGGAGCAGTTGCAAGGTTTTGGATTGAACATCGGTTTCAAGCTCAGGCACTAATTGTTCCAACGAGCCTTCAGTCCAAGCCACATCGACCCGACTACTCAGCACATCATCGCGCATCATCGCAATATCGGGGTATAAACGGGCAATGATCGTGCTGGGCAATTGTTCAGCTTGACCGTCGCGCCGCACAAACTCCAATTGTGTGCCAGCAGTCCAAGTTTTGAGCTTATATGAGCCATAGCCAACTGGCGACTGACCCAAACGGTCGCTAACCTCTTTGGCACTTGGCTGGCCTTCAAAAAGATGGGAGGGCAGCGGAGTCCAAACCGTAATCAAATAATTGGGATCATCGCGCTCTGGTGGCAAATAAGCGCGCGTTGTATATGCGTCAAGCGCCACATAATCGGCGGTTAGGTCGCTTTGGGTAGCCAATTGGGCGGTTGAGGCGCTGCCGCGCAACAAATTATAGGCAAACACCGAATCGGCTGCGGTTAATGGCTGACCATCTTCCCATTGCAGATTTTTATTCCAGTGGTAGGTTACAGTTAATTGGCGAACACTGGTGATTGTTTCGGTTTGGGTGGTGGTAATCACGCCATTGGCATCAAGATTCACCGTGGTTGTAATAAATTGCACATCGCCATTTTCAAACGACGGCACCCGCTCCAATACGCCGGTTGTGGTATAGGCTTCATTCACCACAGTTAACGGAGCAGGATAAAGCAATTCAATCAAGGGCGCAGCGCCACGAAACGCATAACTGTAAGGATACAAATCAACTGGTTCCTCAGTTAGGCCCAAGGTCCAAAGGTTGCTCGTGGCAGGATTGGTCGTTGGCAGCGGAGTCTGGATTTGAATGGTTGGCTGGCCAACCGGCGCACCACCCTCAACACTACACCCAACCAAACTAAAACAAAGTATAAGCGCAAGGCTAAAACGCAATTTCATGAGCATCAATCCAAGGCCAACCATCGAGCAAGCCCAAAAAAACTTGCTGATCGTTGACGTTCTAATTTATTCAAACCGCAACGTTCGATCACTTTTAAGCAACAGGCAGTGTAGCGCAGCCAAGCGCATTTGTCGAATGTGGGTAAGCCCTATTTGGCTGTTCAATCGGCTTTCTCATCAAATCTTTAGCTGATTAAACAACGAACCGAGGTAGCAAAGCCGCCTCGGTTCTGATGTTTTGCCCCAACAAATCGCTTAACCTTGAGCGAAGTGACAAGCTACAAAGTGGCCTGGCTCTTTTTCCTCAAAGATTGGGTCGTCGTGTTTACAAATATCTTGGGCCAGCCAGCAACGTGGGTGGAAGCGGCAGCCACTTGGTGGATTAACCGGGCTAGGCACATCGCCTTCCAAGATAATCCGGTCGCGCTTGATGGTTGGGTCGGGCAGGGGAATTGCCGACATCAAGGCTTTGGTATAGGGGTGCATTGGCTTACGGAACAATTGATCGCGGCTCGTGAGCTCGACCATCCGACCCAAATACATCACACCAACGCGGTTACTGATATGCTCGACAACACTCAAGTTGTGAGCAATAAACAAATAGGTCAGGCCCAAATCTTTTTGCAAGTCGTTCAACAAGTTGAGCACTTGAGCTTGAATCGACACGTCAAGCGCCGAAACAGGCTCATCACACACGATCAATTTCGGCTGCATCACCAAGGCGCGGGCAATCCCGATCCGTTGGCGTTGACCACCAGAAAACTCGTGGGGAAAACGGCGCAAGTGGCTTGAATTCAAACCCACCCGATCCAACACCTGCACAACTTGATCAAGACGCTCTTTGGGCGTGCCAATATTGTGAATTTTCAAGCCCTCGGCAATACTTTGACCCACGGGAATGCGCGGGTTCAGCGAGGCATAGGGGTCTTGAAACACAATCTGCATATTGCGGCGCAAAGTGCGCATCTGGCCAGCGCTCGCCTTGAGCACATCTTGGCCTTCAAACAGCACTTGGCCACCAGAAGGTGGAATCAAGCGCAGCACCGTGCGGCCAGTGGTCGTTTTGCCACAGCCCGATTCACCGACCAAACCAAGCGTTTCGCCCTTCTTGATACTGAAACTCACGCCATCAAGCGCTTTGACTTGGGCGACCGTGCGGCGCATCAAGCCACCTTTAATTGGAAAATATTTCTTGAGATCACGGACCTCAAGTAAATACTCACTGGTACCGTTGGAAACAGTCATTTCAAACCTCTTCTAGTACAACCAGCAACGTACCAGTCGATCACCTTCGAGCTTGATCAACGGGGGTTCTTCTTGGGTACATTGATCCATTCGATGAGCACAGCGCGAAGCAAACCGACAGCCTTGGGGTGGGTTTAATAAGCTTGGCACCTGACCGGGAATCGTTTCTAGCTCATCGCGAACATTGCCCAAAACCGGGGTAGAAGCGATCAAGCCTTGGGTATAGGGGTGTTTTGGTGCTTCAAATAGCGCATGGACTGGGGCGTACTCGACCGCCTTGCCTGCATACATCACCATCACATTTTCGGCCATTTCGGCCACTACCCCTAAATCGTGGGTAATCAGAATAATCGCGGTATTAACCTTTTCGCGCAACTCGCGCATAAGATCCAAGATTTGAGCTTGAATCGTTACGTCAAGTGCGGTCGTTGGCTCATCGGCAATCAACAATTCAGGGTTACATGCCAAGGCCATCGCGATCATCACCCGTTGGGCCTGACCGCCAGAAATTTCGTGAGGGAACGAGCGCATCCGACGCACGGGGTCGGGCAAACCAACTAAGGTAAGAAGCTCAATCGTGCGTTTCTTGCCTTCCTCGCCAGAAAGCCCTTGGTGAATTTGCAAGGCCTCGATAATCTGTTCGCCAATTCGGAAAACAGGATTCAGACAGGTCGTTGGCTGTTGGAAAATCATTGAAATCCGATTACCACGGATTTTGCGCATTTCTTCTTCACTCAAGTCGAGCAAATTTTCGCCATCGAACATGATTTCGCCTTCGATGACTTTACCAGTTTTGCCCAGTAAGCGTAAGATCGACATGGACGTTACGCTTTTGCCACAACCAGATTCACCAACGATGCCTAAGGTTTCGCCACGACGCACCTGAAAATCGAGGCCGTCGACGGCATGGACAGTGCCTTCATCGGTGAAAAAGTAGGTTTTGACACCCTTGAGTTTCAACAAAACATCGGATTGAGCCACAAGCATGCCCCTATCTAGCAAGAATTACAGGTTAGCGTTTGGCGCGTGGGTCAAGAGCGTCGCGCAAGCCATCGCCAATAAAATTGAAGCATAATGAACAAATAAAGATCGCCAGCCCCGGGAAGAAGGCTTGCCAAGTATATTTTTCCAGAATCGTGGTGTTAACACCTTTGAGCATATTGCCCCATGATGCAGCTGGCAATTTAACCCCGAAGCCCAAGAAACTTAACGCAGCTTCGGTGATCATCACCCCGCTCAAGGCCAATGAGGCATTGACGATATTGGGTGCTAAGGCATTTGGCACAAGGTGACGGAACATAATCCGTAAGTTGGAAGCACCCAAAGCGCGCGAAGCCGAAACATATTCTTGCTCGCGTAAACTCAAGATCTGGCCCCGCATCAGCCGTGCGCCACCAGTCCAACTAAAGAAGACTAATATCAAAATTAACAGATTGATCGTTGGCTCTAAAATCGTCGAGATAATCAGCAGAATTGGCAGCAACGGCAAGGTATTGAGGAAGTCGACAAAGCGCATTGCAAACGCATCGACGATCCCGCCAAAATAGCCACTCATCACGCCAATAATGATCCCGATGATTTCACTGATGAAGGTTACCGCAACCGCGATATACAACGAAACCCGACCAGCGTAGAGCAAACGGGTCAGCAAATCGCGACCAATCCCATCGGAGCCGAGCCAAAAGGTGAGCGAAGTACCTTGGGGAGTGCGAATCTCGCCACCAATACTGTTGTAGTAAAGATTTTTGGGTACCACATATTCGGTGCCTGGCGGTTGATCTTTTTTGGTAATTGCGCTATCGGTTTCGCCAAACGGCATAAACAACGGCCCAAAGGTAACCGCCAAAATCATCAATGCTAAGACCACCACACTGCCGACCGCAAAGCGGTGGCGTGAAAAACGTTTGAGAACTTCAAGCCATGGGCGCTCATACTTTTCTTTTTTTACCTCACTCGCCTCGACTTGAGTTGTTGAAAGAGCCATGTATTTTCCTTTCACACGGTTGAGTAATCAATCGAAAACTACCAGCAGCTAGTCAAGTCGAATTCGTGGATCAACCAGCGTATACAGCACATCAGCCAGCAAGGTAGCAAACACCAGCAAGATCGATGAGATCAGCAAGAAGGCCATTGCTAAAGGATAATCTTTGAGCGTTAGTGCATTAATAAATGTGAAGCCAAGTGCTTTATAATTGAACACTGTTTCGGTAAACAACGCCCCACCAAACACGCCAGGAATCGCAAAGACGATAATCGTGATCAGTGGAATCAAGGCATTGCGGAACGCATGCTTATAAATAACCACCCGCTCTTTTACCCCTTTGGCCCGGGCGGTTCGCACATAATCTTGGCTCAACACTTCGAGCATACTGGCGCGCATAAAGCGGCTCCAGTTGGCCAAGTTGAGCATCGAAAGCACAGTTACTGGCATGACTAAGTGCATTACGCGGTCGAGCAATGAGCCAGCGACAACCGTTCCAAGCACTGGAACCTCATAATTACGCAAGGCTAAAATATCGCCAGCAGGGAAGTAGAACCACCCATTGCGTTTGAACCACAGCGATACGGCAATAATCAACAGACCAAACCAGAAGGCTGGCAGCGATAAGCCAATAAAGCTAAATGTGGTCAACACATAATCAAAGATCGAATATTGGCGTACTGCTGAAAACACCCCTAAAGGAATACCCAAAACCAACGAAATGATCGTTGATGTGATCATGAGCCACATCGTGTCAGGCAGTTTATCGCCAATAATTTTCAAGACTGGGGTATTGCGTTGTAACTTCCAAGACGTGCCCCAATCCCAGCGTAAAATCCCTTTACGCTCGCCAACATATTGTTCATGGCCAATTTTATCGAGCCATGTATCCCCAGCCAACCATGTGGGATACCACAAGTACCACGGTTTATCAGCGCCCAGCAATTTTGCTTGGCGTTGAATATCCGCTTCACTCGGACGGCTCTTAGGGTCAGTATTTTGGCGTAACTCATCAAGCGGGCCACCAGGAGCCAACGCAAACAGCGAGTAGATCACTGCTGATGAGAACAGGAGAACGAGAATCGCTTGAAACAAGCGCCGAATGAGATATACAGTCATGCGGTACCTCTACATGCTTGAAATGGTTTTTGCCAATCAATGGTTCTTAACTAGTACACTCTGGTTTGGCAAATTACGTTCAAAAAAAGAGCATTGAATTTTATTTAGGTTTGAAGAATTGGCCTATTGTACCATTTATCTCGCATTACAAAAAAAACCACACAAGCACGACAATCACTGTCTGGTGGTTAATATCCGAGCGTGACAACATTGTCTTGATTTAACTGTATGGTGTTCGAAAGCCTGTAGGGAAAGTGAGGGATGAACGACGGAGCCACGTGCGTACACGTAGCTCCGTCAAGGAATTATTACCTAATTACTTGGTAATATCCCAGGTTTCGATGTTCCAGAAATCAACCTGGCTGGTTGGGTTCAATTGGAAGCCACTAAGTTTGACGTTGTATGCACCAACATTGACGCGTTGGTACAATGGGAAGGTTGGCAACTCGGCATTGAAGACTTTTTGAGCTTCGATGACCAAAGGAATACGCTTGGCGCGGTCGGTTTCAGCTTGTGAAGCCAACGCAGCTTTGTCGTAGTCTGGGTTACACCAGCCGGTGTTATTTTGGCCACCGTAGCTGTTAGCTTCGGTTGGAATTTGATCACACAGGTACAGAGCGGTCGAAGGCTCTGGGCCACTGACCCAAGCGTACAAGCCTAAGTCGAAGCGGCGACCTGCCAAGGTACCTTCAGCCCCGTTTTTGAACAAGACATCTGGGCCTGGTACGAAGTTCAATTGAACATCAATCCCAACAGCTTTCAGGTCTTCTTGAATCAACTGAGCAACTGCTTCGCGGGTTTGGTTGTTTTCGGTGGTGAAGAATTGGATCGTGAGCTTGGTGCCATCTTTTTCAAGAATGCCATCAGCGCCAGCAACCCAACCAGCTTCGGTCAAGAGAGCCTTAGCTTTTTCAACATCGTATTCGTATGTTTCCAAGCCTTCGCCGTTTGCTGGGTAAGCCCAGTGATCGGCTGGCAAGAAGGTGTTCATCACAACGGTCTTGCCGAACAAGACGTTATCGATGATTTGCTTGCGGTTGACTGCATAGGCAACAGCTTGGCGCAACTTGACATCAGCGAATACTGATGGTTGGCCGTCGTTGCGTTCGACACCAAAGTCCATGTGTTCCCACACGGTTGCTGGCACATATTGGCCCTTGAGCACGCCAGCAGCTTCGAGTTCGTCGAGCTTAGGAGCGTTAGCCAAGGTCAAACCGATTGAACCGACAGCGTCGATTTCGCCGGTTTCCAATTGTTGCAAGACTTGATCTTCAGTCGAAAGATATTTAAAGGTAACATTCCCAATCAGAGGGAAACCTTTTTTCCAGTAGTTTTCGTTAGCAACCAATTTGGTGCTTTCTTGTGGGGTGTTTTCAGCAATCTTGTATGGGCCGTAAGCCAATGGCTTCGCAGCATACTCGCTACCACCAATGGTTGCAGGATCAACATCCTTCAAGACGTGCTCTGGCTCTGGGCCAAAGGTATTCAAGAAGTAGGTTGCATCGGTGTAACCAGGTGCAGCGTACCATACCAAGGTTTTTGCGTCTTTGGCTTCGTATTTTTCGGTGCGGTCAAGCACGAAACGGGTAGCGTTCTTGATACCTGGATCTTGGTACAAGTTCGCAGCAAACACGAAGTCGTTAGCGGTGACGGCGGTGCCATCTTCCCAGGTCAAACCGTCGATCAAGGTCCAAGTTACAACAACTTGTTCCAATTCGAGGGCTTCGGTCAAGCTAGCAGTATCGGTGATCAACTCGTCGCTGATGACGATGTTGCCTTCGTAGCTGCTATCAACCGTAACGCTTTGGGTCACTGCATCGCCATTTTCGAAGCTTGGCAAAGCAGTGAAACAAACTGGTTGATATTCATAATCCAAGGTGGTGAAACACGCTGGTTGAATCGCTGACAACACTTGAGTCGTGGCGCTTGATTGTGATTCAATGCCGAACAAGGTGTCTGGCGATTGGGTCATACCGATGATGATGGTTTTTTCGAGATCTGGGCCAGTGCCAGTGCTCGTACCAGCGGTTGGTTCTGCGGTTGCTTCAGCGGTCGTTGGTTCAGCCGTTGCATCTGCGGTGGTTGCTGCAGCAGTTGGTTCAGTTGTTGCTGCTGCTGCGCTATCTGTAGTTGCGGTTGCTGGGGCTGTCGTTGCTGGAGCTGTGGTTGGAGTTGCGTCGCCACCACAAGCAGCCAAGATCGGAACAACAAGGACCAACATGAGCGCAAAGCTCATCAATTGGCGCTTTGATCGAAGCATTCTTGCCTCCTACATCAATGAGTTCAAAAGCCGATTCCGAGAATCGAACGTTCCTGTATCAGAGGGACACAGGGCCAACAGGGTTGGTACGCGACCACATCCTTCCAATGGATTTTGGGGTATCCTCTAGGTAGTACACGATGTGATCTGTATTCAGAGCTTCATTATAACGATTAAAAAGCTGGTGTCAAAATTTGTAGTACTTTTTACCTAATCTTTGGGCAGTTTGCCCAACGACCTAACTACTTAGCTAAAAATATTTGCGCTCAATTTGGGCAGTTTGCTCGCCCCAAATGGGGTAGTACTCCAACACTTGGGGCGAGCACAGCCACTATTTGCGCCGTTCGCGGTTACGCAAGAATGGCGGAATATCTAAATCGTCGTTGCTGCCAAACGTCGTTGGTGGCGTGGGCCGTTGCGGTTGTTGTGGTTGTTGTGGCTGAGCCGCTGGCCGCACTGGTTGTTGGGTTGATGGTTGATAGTTTGATTGTGGTTGGCTTGGTTGGCTTTGCGCCGATGGATATGAACGCGAGCGATTGTTGTTGCTGCCTTGTGGCCGCGTTTGATCAAAGCCAGTCGCAATAATCGTAATCTTGACTTCATCAGCAGGCAGATTAGGATCAATCCGCGCCCCGAAAATGATATTGGCATCAGGATCGGCAGCTTTGGAGATAATCTCAGCCGCTTCGTTGACTTCCAACAAGCCCAGATCTTCGCCGCCAGTGACGTTGAACAAAACGCCCTTGGCACCATCGATTGAGATTTCGAGCAATGGCGATGAGATCGCCATATTAGCTGCATCGATCATACGATTATCGCCGATGCCATGACCAATTGCCATCAGGGCTGTGCCTTGTTGCGACATAATGGTTTTTACGTCGGCAAAGTCGAGGTTAATCAAACCACGACTGGTGATCAAATCGGAGATCCCTTGAATACCTTGGCGCAGCACATCGTCGGCCATACGGAAGGCTTCGTTCATCTTGGTGTTTTTCGAAGCAATTTGCAGCAAGCGATCATTGGGCACCACAATCAAGGCATCAACTGTTGGCTTGAGTTGGTCAATCCCCGATTCGGCGACTTTACGGCGATGATTGCCTTCAAACAAGAAGGGCCGGGTTACGACCCCAACCGTCAAGGCGCCAATTTCTTGGGCAATCGCGGCAATCACCGGCGAAGCGCCAGTGCCAGTGCCGCCGCCCATGCCAGCAGTGATGAAGACCATATCCGAGCCACGCAACACATCGTGCAGCTCGTCGTGGGTTTCTTCAGCCGCTTTTTGGCCAATCACGGGGTTGCCACCAGAGCCAAGCCCACGGGTCAATTTATCGCCAATCCGCACGCGAATTGTAGCTGGTGAGTGGATCAAGGCTTGGGCATCGGTGTTGACGGTAATAAATTCGACGCCTTGCAAGCCCGATTCGACCATGCGATCAACTGCATTTGAGCCGCCGCCACCAACCCCAATCACTTTGATTTGGGCGAAATTTTCAATCAAGTTGTTATTGAAATCCATAGTTAAGTT
The DNA here is from genome assembly GCA_963767035.1 of uncultured Chloroflexia bacterium. Classification (GTDB taxonomy): domain Bacteria; phylum Chloroflexota; class Chloroflexia; order Chloroflexales; family Herpetosiphonaceae; genus Herpetosiphon. The sequence goes on from CAVYBW010000001.1 coordinate 2,731,412, forward strand.
GCCTCCAGGTCAGCACCAATAGCCCAGCAATGGCGTGGATCGACTGTTGCCAGATGCTTATTTAGGGTAAAAATTCCCGTAACCACATTTTGAAGCGGTCGTAGGTTTGTTTCCAGTTGGTTGTGGCTGGTTGGCTCGCGGCATGGCCGCCAACACTGCCCATTCCATGACGCAAGCCCCAACGGACAAGCCCCACAGCGGTGGCATAGGGTGGTGCATCAATTGCTTCAGCTAATCCAGTCAAATTCGTTGGTATGCCAATCCGTACTGGCATACCTAAAAGTTGGCGTGCCATCTCATCTAAGCCAGGCAATTGAGCCGAGCCACCTGTCAGAACAATTCCCGCAGGCAACAGGCCTTCATAGCCAGAACGACGGATTTCATTGCCAATCATGTCGATCAGTTGTTCGGCCCGGGCTTGTAAAATTTCGTTGAGTTCAAGCCGCGAAACTTGTTGATGTTCGCCCGGTGCAAAGCCATCAGTATCGATCAGATCTTCCTCAGGATCATGGCTTTCGATATCACTAACTTTACCATAGCGTAGTTTAAGATATTCAGCGGTGTTATGCGGGGTATGTAGCACATAGACCAAATCGTTGGTAAAGTGCGCTCCACCAATTGGCAACACCACCGTGTGCCAAATCCCACCACCAATGAAAATAGCAATGTCGGTTGTGCCGCCGCCAATATCGACGAGCACAACTCCACGGCTTTTATCTTCTTCGCTGAGCACTGCCTCGCCCGAAGCCAAGGGTTGGAGCACCAAGTCGTCGATGCCAACTCCAGCCCGTTCAACGCTCTTGATCAAGTTTTGAATCGCCATCACCTCGCCAGTGACGATATGCGTTTCAACTTCGAGCCGATAGCCCGCCATGCCAACTGGGTCGCGAATCCCTTCATGGCCATCGACGATATAGGCCCGTGGAATGACATGGATTACTTCACGTTGGGTTGGAATGGCAATTGCTTGCGCAGCTTCAACAGCCCGCGCTACATCAGTGCGCGAAATTTCATGATCAGGACGTGAGATCGCAACGACCCCACGGCTATTAACTGAAGAAATGTGGCGGCCTGCTATCCCGACAAAGGCTGTACCAATCCGATAGCCCGAAAGTCGTTCGGCCTTCTCAACTGAGGTGGCAATCGCACTGACTGCTTCGTCGATATTGACCACAACCCCACGATCAAGGCCCTTGGAAGGCGTCAGGCCAACCCCTAAAATATTCACTTTGCCTGTATCGTGAACTTCAGCAACCAAAGTACAGATTTTGGTTGTACCGACATCAATACCGACAATGGTGCGATTCATGGAAAACCCCTTGTGTTAGGCTAAAATGTTGCCTGTCAAGCAGGGTTGCTGGCGATTATACGAGATAGCAGATCGCTTTGCAACCACGCTGCATTGCGTCAACAACCTACACTAGGTCGCAGAAGAAGCCGATTAATCAAGGCTGGAACAATGATCAATGTCGGGTTGCTCGAAATAACGAATGATGAGAGCGCGACATTGCAAAAAAGTGCATCCATCAAGCGTACCACAGCCTTGTTGCCACTCCTTCACGCCTAGCCAACGAGATGTTGCCGAATGCGACTGGCATTTTCAAACAAACGGACACCAAAGGCTACCACTGCCGCTAAATAGAGGTCGATGCCTAAGCGTTCACCAAGAAACGCCAGCACAACCGCCAATACAGTGTTGCCAATTAATCCCGAAATAAAAATCCGATTCCGATAGCGTTTTTCAATTGTTGCCCGGGTTGCGCCAACAATCGAATCAAGCGCCGATAATACTGCCACCGCCGTGTAACGGGCAAATTGCGAGGGGATTGTTAGGCCGGAAACGAGCCGCAATTGCCACCCCGACCCCAAGCCCCGCCAGCGGAATCCACATAGCTTGTCGCTGCTCCACCCATGTGCTCCTTATTGCGACCCAGCAGTTGGCGTTGGAGTTGCCTGCGGTCGATAGTAGGGTTTTTCCGGTCGTAAATCAATAAATATCCAAGCCGTATCGCTGGTTTGCACTTGTTGCAAGGTTGCAAGTTTGCGATCAAGGCTAATCGGTTGTTCAGCCAAACGCCCAAAGACAGCTTGTTTGGTGTCATTGTAAACCGAAAGCCCGTAGTATGGGTCCCATTCGTAGCGCGTCGGGTGCCAACCAAGTTCTTTGGGTATACGCAAATACAGCGTTTGAGCCAGATTAAGCGCATCGGTATCGATATAGCTCCCCGCCGATATCGGAATCGTGCGGGTATCATAAATAATCAAGGTTGCGGTGGTAATCGAGCTGGCTAAGCCCAAAACTTCGCCACCAGCAGTCACTTCGTAATTTGTGCCACTAACATTCCAAACCACCGCTGCCTGCCGCTCTTGCACCCGCACCAACACGCGCGCCGGAATCCGCAATTGCACCGTGGCCGTGGCAACATAGGGATTTTGGCCAATCCGCGCCGCCACTTCCGCCGGATCAATATCCCAAATCGAGCGGCCTTGCACATTGGCCAATTGGCTAATCGTGGTCGCATCGACTGAACGATTGCCCTCGATCTCCAAATCGCCAATCACAAACGCCGCCGAGCGAAAGACAAAAATCAAGCAGCCAATGCTGATCAGCAATAAGCCTAAGGCCAATAATTTGCCGTTCAAGAGCGTACTGCGCAGAATCGTGCGCGCGGTTGGACGCACCATCGGCGTGCTGGTACGCACGCCCAGCGCAGTGCGCCCGCGTGGCTTGCGGCTGATCATCCGGCCTGTCCGACGTGGATTACTCATCGGCCTCGCTCGTGATAGCGCTCAATTGCCAAATCGATCAAACGATCGAGCAATTCGCTATAGCTGACTCCCGTGGCTTCCCATAATTTGGGATATTGGCTCATCGCCGTAAAACCAGGAAAGGTGTTAATTTCGTTGATATAGATCGCACCAGTTTCGCGCTCGACAAAGAAATCGACGCGTGCCAAGCCAGCCCCATCAATCGCTTTGAACGCGGTAACCGCTAGTTCGCGCAATTGTTGGCTGGTAACGGCTTCAAGCTCCGCCGGAATTGCAAAGCGGGTCTGGCCTTCAAGATATTTGTCGGCATAATCATAAAAATCGTTAGCTGGCAGCACTTCGCCTGGTACTGAAGCCTGCGGATCATCGTTGCCCAAAATCGCAACTTCGATTTCGCGGGCATTGATGCCTTGCTCAACCACAATTCGCCGATCATAGCCGGCTGCCTCTGCCATGCCCGCCGCCAATTCTGCGCGATTACTGACCTTGCTAATGCCAACGCTGCTGCCCAAGTTGGCTGGCTTAACGAACATTGGATAGTGCAATGCGGCTTCAAGCCGCTGGTAGACAGCTTCGGGCTGCTGTTGCCAATCGCGGCGCAAGACCAATTGCCACGGCACTTGCGCCAAGCCCGCTGCCGCAAAAGCCGATTTCATCAAGCCTTTATCCATGCCCACCGAGGCCGCCAAAACGCCACAGCCAACATAGGGCAGATTAGCCAACTCAAACACGCCTTGAATCGTGCCATCTTCGCCAAACGGGCCATGCAACACCGGAATAATCACATCGAGCGCGGCAATATTGGTTTGTTCGGGCAAGTTGCCAGCACTTTGCACAATCGCGGTTTCAGTAACCAAGCCAGCTTGGGGCGCACGCCCAAGCATCTTTTGGTCGGCCTGTTGCTCCAAGGCCAACAATGGATCACCGCCACTGAGCCATTGGCCAGCGCGGCTGATGCCAATCGGAATCACCGTATATTTTTCAGGATCAAGCGCATTCATCACGGCTCGCGCCGATTTCAACGACACTTCGTGCTCGCCTGATTTCCCGCCAAAGACAATCCCAACCCGCCGTTTCGTCATACCGATTGATCCTCACTGCTGATCACGCGAACTTCTAATTCAAGTTCGATGCCAAATTGTTTTAATACTTCAGTTTGGGCGTATTCGGCTACTCGCAGAATATCGCTGGCCGTCGCTCCGCCAAGATTCAAGATGTAGTTGGCATGTTTTTCGGCAATTTGAGCCGCACCCATGCGAAAACCTTTCAAGCCAGCAGCATCGATTAAGCGGCCAGCAGTGGTGTTAGCTGGGTTTTTAAACACTGAGCCACACGAAGAGCCAGCAGGCGTGCGTTGCTTGCGGCCTTCGGCAATCTCGGCCATTTTGCTAGCAATCCGGGCTGGATCATCGCGCCAAGCAGTCAAGACCGCATCGAGCACATAGGGAATGCGCGTGGTTGGGCGATTGCCTGCCAGTCGTTTGAGTTGGCTGGTGCGATATTCAAACTGAAAATCAGCCGCCGACCATACGACAAGCTGATTATCGGGCAGCAATAGCCGTGCCGATTGCAGATGCGCAGCAGTTGCGCCACCATAACAGCCAGCGTTGCCATAGATTGCCCCGCCAATTGTGCCAGGCAAGCCCTCGGCCCATTCAAGGCCAGCAATGCCCTGTGCTGCCAAACGCCGCACCGTGCCAGCAGTTGGCGCACCAGCCTGCACATGAATCGTCAGGTGATCGCCATGCTCTTGCACAGCAAAGCCAGTTGCCCGATTGCGAATCACCAAACCATTCCAGCCGGCATCGCTCATCAGCAAATTCGAGCCACCGCCGAGCATAAAAATTGGCAACTGCTGAAGTTCGGCCCATTGCACCGCCTCGACCTGTTGCTCAGAGCTGGTAACAGTGACAAAATAGCGCGCAGGGCCGCCAATCCGCCAAGCGGTGTAGGGCGCGAGTAGCTCATTTTCGCGAAGATCGATCATGCTTAAACCTGCATTCCTATAGTGCGCAAGCGTTCACGCAAGCGTTTTTGTTCATCGTAATGGCCAAGCCCTTGGCGCAGCAAAAAGGCTGTATGCCAATGCTTCCCTGCATCGTGGCGATCATTCCATTCGTAGGCCAAATCGCCCAAGCGCTCACTGGCTAACGCAATCCCCACTGTATCGCCCAATTGCTGGGCATTGGTGAGCGCAATGTTGTAACTGGTGCTGGCCGAGCCATAATCGGTTTGTGCCCGATAGGCATCACCCAAACGATTATGCAGCATAATTTGGCCAACGCCCTGCGAACGACGATCCTCGTATTGTAAGGCTTTCAGAAACGAGTCAATCGCCGTCTGATAGTCGCCACGAGCATGATGAATGACGCCCAGCACCGTGTAGGCACGGGCCGTACCCACGGAATCATTCAATTTTTCGCGCAGCATCAAACTTTCGGCTTGGCAACGCAGCGCTTGATCCAAATCGTTTAATTCGAGATACGAAAGCGCCAACTTTTCATGCACAATTGCCACGCCCAAGGTGCCCGGCAAATGCTCCTCAATTTCCAAGGCACGGGTATAATAATCGGCGGCCTGTTGGCCTGAGCCAATCAAGCGATAGACATCGCCAATGCTTGTGATAATTTTAGCGATTGTTAGCCGGTCGTCAATCACCGCTCCGCGTGCTTGTGCGGCGTTATAGAGGTGAATTGCCTCGGTATGGTGGCCTTGGAGTTGCTCGGTTTTGCCAAGGTGCAACAAGGCTTCGGCCTCAAGCGGCAGATTGTTGGTGGTACGCGCCAAATCAAGTGCCCGCTTTAAGGTTTGCTCGGCATTGGTATAATCGCGCATTGCCCGTTGCGAACGCCCCAACGCCACCAACGAGCCACCTTCAATCTGCACCGATTGCGCCGCCCGCGCCAAAGTCAATAATTGCTGGGCATAATACAAGGCATCATCGTGATTGCCGGCCCAATCGAGCACCGTCCAAGCCAAGCTATAGGCCCGCAGCGCAAAATTGGCGCGTTGATCCTCGGCCAAACGGCTCAAATAATCTAAGGCCCGTTCGCACCAAACCCGCGCATCGGCAATATTATGTTGCGCAATCACCATTTCGGCTTGATCAAGTGCCGCGTTGATTGCGTCGGGCCACTCACAGGCCAATGCTAAATGCCATGCCATAATTCCATCCAAGCCTTCAGGCCGACCAGTTTGCTCGGCGTAAAGTTGACGCAGCCGATCTGCTGCATCACGATGAAATTGGCGATACGCAGCATCAGCAATCATCGAATCACCTCAGCGCCGCCACCAACCGCTCGCCAACCGAAACTCCATCGCCAGCTCCCAAGGTCAACACCACATCACCAGCCTGCACATCGCGCAGCAATTGGTCGAGTGCTTGGTTCAAATCGCCCACAGCCAAGGCATTGGGATGCTGCATCCCAGCCACAATTTGGGCGGTTGGGTCACCCTTGCTCGTTTCACGGGCACCATATACCGCGCCAATTCGCACCAAATCAGCATGCTCGAAGGCAGTTTGAAATTCGGCGAGAAACGCTTGCAAGCGGCTAAATGTGTGTGGCTGAAAATAGGCCACAATCCGTTGCTCAGGGAAACGTGCTCGGGCTGCTGCAAGGGTCGCCCGAATTTCTGCAGGATGATGCGCGTAATCATCAAACACCCGCACATTGCCAACCTGGCCTTTTGGCTCAAAGCGCCGCGCCGCCCCTTGATACTGAGTAATTGCTGCTGTCGCTGCCGCCAAATCAAGCCCATAGGTATGGGCCGCTGCCAAGGCCAATAAAGCGTTGCGTACATTATGTTCACCAGCGACCGCTAATTGCACAGCGATTGGCTCGGACACAGGGCTAACCAGCTCAAACAGCATACCATCGGGCGTGGCCTGAACCGCAGTTGCCCGCCATTCGTTATGCGCAGCCAAGCCACAACGAAGCGCTGTTAGATCAGCCAGCACGCGTTGAGTGCCTCGATCATCGCCGCAGAGCACCAACGTTTTCAAGCTAGGCTTGGTGGCAAATTCACGAAATGCCGCATCATACGCAGCTTGGCTTGGGTAAATATCAACATGATCCCAATCGAGGTTGGTAATAATCCCAATTGCTGGGTCGAGCGCCAAAAAGGTGCGGGCATATTCATCGGCCTCAAGCACCAACGGCCCCTGGCCCCAAGCGGCGCTGGCCCCCAAAGCAGGCACCTCAGCGCCAATCAAAAAGCCCGGCGTATAGCCACAATATTTGAAAATAACTGCCAACATTGCGGTCGTGGTGGTTTTGCCATGGGTTCCCGTTACCGCCAACGTCGGGCGCTCAGCACTCCATTCGCGCCATAAATCGTGGCGGGTCAGCACCGGAATTGCAGCTTGTTGGGCGGCCACAATCTCAACATGATCAAGCGGCAACGCTGAAGTCACCAGCAAACGCTCAATCCCTTGCACATGGCTCGCATCATGGCCAATCGCGATCGGCACACCCTGTTCAGCAAGCCGAATCGTTGCTGGATTGGCAGCGCGATCGCAACCAGAAACCTGATCGCCACGCTCCACAAGGATCGTAGCAATCGAACTCATCCCTGAACCACCAATTCCAACAATGTGCGTATGCACCAGTGACTCCTTAAAAAAGCCAGATAAAAACAGCAGAAACGCTGAGATCGACGATTCCCAGCGTCCCCAAACACATTGAGAACATAGAACATAAAGCATAGAGCATAACCATTATCAAAACTATCAATGTTCTATGTTCTTTGCTCTATGTTCTGCGCATTACTGCCGCATTTTGGGCAGCCGGAAGAAGGTTACAATCAAAACCACCAAAAAGAGCAGGGCAAAGATCGTCGGTAAATTGTCCTTCAAGGCATTTTGTTGCGAGATCGACGAGACCGTGATGCCAACGCCTTCATCAAAGGGCAAATTAGCGCCTTCTTTGTCGAAGGCAATCCAAAAATCGAGCAAGCGTGAGAGCACGATATACGAATTGAGCACTCCAACGCCGACCCCAATCACCCGTCCACCGCGACTTACTTCATCGCGACTGCCAATCGCTGAGCCAATCACATACGAGAGAATCACCCCAACGATAAACGAAATTGTGCGAAAATTTTCAAAATTATCGCTATCGATAAAGGGTGAGCGTTCGCCACTATCGCCACCGAAGAGTGCGTTGATAAACACTGCAAAGGCATTGATAATCCGATTTAACAACCCGGCCATGTTTTCGGCAACCGTTGGGTTGGCGAACAAAACCAATGAAAAAATGAGCCCGACCGTCGTAATGGCCTCTTCTTTCCAGCCCCGTCGCCAGCCAAAGAAGCCAGCGATTGGAAAAATCACCAGCATCAAAAGCTGCAAAAAGCTAAACTGGATCGCTTGTTGCAAGAGGATCAGTCGAAACGACATACGCTTTACCTCCTCGGGCAAGCTCCAGCCATTCGCTGGCAAGCCGCGCCCCTGCATCTGGTTGGGCAAGGCTGGCACTGCGTTGCGCCATCGTTTGTAAACGCACAGGGCTACTCAGCACTGCCGAGAGTTCGCGCCACAAACGGCCTTGGGTTGGCTCTCCAGAGCCTAGCATTGCCTCATCAGGAATGCTGATTGCTGCGCCACGGTCGGCCAGGGCAGCAGCATTGTATTCTTGCTTCACCATTGTCAAAGGCACCAAAATCGAACCAATGCCTGCGGCGGGTAGTTCGGCCATCGTCGAAGCGCCAGCCCGACTTAACGCAAAATCTGCTGCACCAAATGCTGCACTCATCGAGCGTTCAGCATCGGCATGCAGATAGGGGTAAAGATGATAACGGCTGGCAAGTTCAGGGCTGAGTTTGGCTTGAGCCTCACGCAACCACGTTTCATCACCATTCCGTCCGCAAACATGCACGACCTGCGCTAATTCTAACAGATCGCTTAAGAGCGCGGCAACAGCGTGATTAATCGATCGCGCACCACGGCTGCCACCATAAACCAACAGCACTGGCAATTGATCATTCAGGCCAAATAGCGCCCGCGATTGGGCTTTATCTTGATTAAAAACCTCGCCCCGCACCGGATAGCCAGTTTCAACGACTTTATGCGCTGGTAAATAGCGTTTGGAATCATCAAAGGTTACGGCAATGCGGGTTGCCAAACGGGCCAAAACCCGTCCGGCCCAGCCTGGCACAATATCGGGCAAATAGAGCAAGGTTGGCACTCGTTCGAGCGCAGCCGCCACAAACAACGGCACACACACATAGCCACCAGTGCCCAAAATTGCCGCTGGCCGTTCCCGCCGCAATAAACTGCGGGCTGCCAGCACGCCTTTGACCAAAACCCCAGCATTTTTCAACATCTGAATTGGGTTGCGGCCACGCATGGCTGCCGCTGGCAAGCCAACAAACGGAATCGTGCTTTCGCGCTTAACTAAATCACCTTCCATACCATCAATCGAGCCAACATAGCGCAATTGGGGCTTAACCTTGGCGTTTATTGCGTCGCCGCTGCTCGATCCGCTCGCGGGCGGTGCTGCCATTGATTGGCTGGCTGACCAAGGTTTTGCGCTGTTTGGGCTTGCGCCAAGCGATAAGTCGCTTGGATTCGTCGGCTGGTTTGCGCCATGTGCCGCCGAGTGAATTGCCAACGGCAAAGCTACTTGCTCGGTCAGCTTCTTCAGGGCGCTGGCTACGGCCAAAGCCGGATACACGTGGCCGCCCGTGCCACCGCCGCACAGCATCAGCAGCGGCGACCACTCGCGGTCGGAGTTGGCCAATTGTGGGGATGGAGAGTTCATTGGTTCGTTCCTCAGCCCGTTTCAACGGCGCATAACGGGTTACACTCAGCAGCAAGCCCGCCGCAATCATGGTCATCATCAACGATGAACCACCATAGGAAATAAATGGCAGCGTAATGCCCGTAAATGGGATGACGGTGGTCACAACCGCAATATTGATTAGCGCTTGCACCACCAACCAGGTCGTTACGCCAACCGCAATCAGCGCCCCAAATGGGTCAAGTGAGCGTGAAGCAATTCGGAAGCCACGCACCGCCAGCACAATAAACGCTGCCAGCACCAAACCTGCGCCAATCATGCCCAATTCTTCGCCAATCACTGCATAGATGGCATCGGTATGGGCAAAGGGCAACCAGAAAAACTTCTGCCGACTTTGGCCTAAACCAACGCCTGTCCAGCCCCCAGAGCCGAGCGCATACAGTGCATGAATCGGTTGATAGCCACCATCACGCGGATAGCTAAATGGATCTTGCCACACCAACACCCGCAAGGCGCGATAACCCGCCGATTGAATTGCCGTCCAACCAACCATGGTGGTGATGCTGGCGGCAATACCTAAGTGGGTCAGGCTGGCACCTGAGGTAAACAAAATCGCTGCGCTGATCACCACAATCACAATCGTAGTACTCATATTTGGTTGCAACAGCACTAAGCCAGCCAAAAGTCCAAGCATAATCCCAAATGGCAACAGTCCAGTCACAAATTGGCGAATTTTCGAGCCACGCCGCGAAAGCCAGTCAGCAAAATAAATAATCGCTGCAAACTTGGCAATCTCACTCGGCTGCATCCCAACCGGCCCAATATTAATCCAGCGGCTAGCGCCGTTGACCTTGGTAATATGTTCGGGCAACATCAACACAAGCAGCAGCAAAAAGAGCGTCAGCGCCATCAAAGGCAGAGAAAAACGCCGTAATTTACGATAATCGAAATGCATTGTCGCGAGCATCGCCGCAAATCCGGCAATGGCCCACATGGTTTGGCGCAAAACCCAATAGACCGATGAATCATACTCGGCATAGGCCACATAGAACGATGAGCTATAGACCATCACCAGCCCAAACGCAACCAAGCCAACCACCAAGGCTAGCAACATTCCATCAGGTTTTCGCGGAACTCGATCGTTCATGCCGACCTCCAACCGTCTAACGGACACTTGACATCCACGCTTCATAGAAATTTTCTAGCAGCGCTTTACTTGCAGGATCATTCATTCGTTGGTTATGGATAAACCAGGTTGCCCCAACAATAAACACCAGCGCAGCAACCACACTCAGCCAACGCACTGGCGCTGGAGCATGAGCTTCAATCCGCGGTTTAAACCAATCGGCAATATAGACTAAGCGCGGAGCCAAACCAGAGCCTACCGCCAAGCCCATTACCATCCCACCAATATGGGCGTAGTTATCGATCACCGATGAGAGCGATAAGCCAATAAGCAGGTTAATCGCTGCCGTGCCAATCATTTGGCGCAAGTTCTGGCGGGCAAAATCGCCCAACACCGTGCGCGCCGAAAGGAAAAAGCCAATCAAACAGCCAATCAGGCCAAAGATTGCGCCCGAAGCCCCAATCGAAGGGCTGGTCAGGTTGCCAAAGCTATACGAAGCCCATGCCCCGCCAATCCCCGCGATCAGGTAAATCACACTAAACCGCATGCCGCCATAGAAGCGCTCAACGGTTGGGCCAAGCGCATACAGGGCATACATATTGAAGCCAATATGCACCAGCCCGCCATGCAGCACGGTTGCGGTCAGCAAGCGCCACCATTGGCCACCAAGATCCATCAAGGGCGACCACTTGGCTCCTAATTCGATCAAGACCAAAGCATCGTCTTTGGCATTGCCCATAACGCTCATGCCCTTGATGATACAGAACACAAACATGATGACGTTGATCGCCATAAACACCCACGTAGCCCGTACCGGCGCATTGGGTAGTTGCACCATCACGGGCTGGCTGGGCGAATATTCAACACGCTCAGGTTCATAACCTGAATAGGGATCTTGCATGATTTGCCAATTTCCGAGCCAATTGTAGCAATCGAGCTCAATAGACGAAACAAGAACTTAGGCCGCTGGCAATAACCCCATTCGCGAAACCTTCACTATCGTGGCTGGTTTCAAGACCATTGGCTATAGCCCAATCTTCCTGAATAACTTTTAATCTTCCGCCAATAGGCCGACAATTCGGCGAAATTCTTCGCCGCGATGAAATTCATTGCGAAACATACCAAAGCTAGCCGCGCCAGGTGAGAGCAAAATTGTATCGCCAGTTTCAGCCACATCAAAGGCGGCGCGAACCGCACGCTCGAACGATTGATAGCGCTCTTGGTCGCTGCCAAGCGCCGCAGATAGCGCCGGCGAACCAGTGCCATCCACAATAATCAGCTGTTTCAAGTGCGCCGATTGCTGAATCGCCTCAACCAACGGTGTCCACGCCAGCTTTTTATCAGCACCACCAGCAATCAAAATCACTGGGCTGGTCATCGAGTTAAGTGCGGCAGCAGCAGCAGTCGGTGTAGTTGCCGCCGTATCGTTGATCAAACGCACGCCGTTGAGCTCGCGAACCAACTCCATGCGATGTTCTACGCCAGCAAATTGCTCGATTGCCGCGCGAATTGCCACATCGGGAATGCCATAGGCTTGAGCAAGGGCAGCAGCGGCGGCAATATTCAAGGAGTTATGTTGACCTTGCAAATGCCCCATCGGCCAGCCTTCGTTACCATCAAACCAAATCACCCGCCCAGGCGCTTCGGTCGCCCAGGTATTCACAATTAGATCGTGCTTGGGCAACACCACTACATCATCAGGGCTTTGATACAAAAATATTTGCTGCTTGGCTAATCCATAATCGGCCATCGAGCCATAACGGTCGAGATGGTCAGGTGACAAATTGGTGACACAGGCATACTCAGGGCTTAATCCAGCCTCGCCAAGTCCTTCCAATTGCCACGACGATAGCTCAAGCACCACCGGCGTTTGGGCCGTGATCCGTGGTAATTGCTCGAGAGCTGAGACCCGCAAATTGCCAGCAACCACCGTATCGGGGTAAACCTCGCGCAACATCGCCCCAGTCAGGGTGGTGGTGGTGGTTTTGCCCTTAGTTCCGGTGATGCCAATAATTGGCGCGGGGCATAAGCGGAAGAGAGCGTCATCTCCATCTCGATCGCCACGCCTGCGGCCCGGGCCAATTGCAAATAGCGCGATTCGCGCGGCACGCCTGGGTTGCGAATCACCATATCAACCAGCTCAAAATCTTGGTCGCGATGTTCGCCCAGCACAAACTCGACCGGCAAGCCAGCCAAGGATTGCAAGGATGGCTGCAAAACTTCGGCGCTGCGCAGATCGGTCACAATCACATGCGCCCCTTGCTCCAGCAAAAAGCGCGTGACTCCCAACCCGCCACCATGAACACCCAAGCCCATTACGGTTATACGTTTGTTGCGTAAATCGAGCATGCCATGCCTTACTTTGCTAAATGCCCTACGATTAAATCAAGCCAACTCAACCAGCAAACTTACGAGCCATGCCTTAGTTTTCTAAGGGCGATGGATACGGTGTTGCGGTCGGATCGTCAGTAGTGGTAAAGGGATTATCAGGAATCGTCGGCTGGGTCGAGCTTGTGCTGACTTGCTGCGGCAAGGCTGGATTCAAAGCCAGCGAAATGCCGATCATCGCCGCAATAATCCCAATCATCACAAAACGCTGCACCACTTGCATCTCCGACCAGCCGGTTAGCTCGAAGTGATGGTGAATCGGGGTCATTTTAAACACCCGTTTGCCAGTTCCAGTCGTGATCCGGGTATATTTGAAATAGTAGCGCTGAATCACCACCGAAGCGGCTTCGAGCACATAAATAATCCCAACAATTGGCAGCAAAAGCCAGGCTTTGGAAATCAGCGCCACAATCGCCAAGGTTGCGCCCAAGGCCAACGAGCCAGTATCGCCCATAAATACTTGGGCCGGATGGGCGTTGAACCACAAAAAGGCCACGCAGGCGCCCGAAACCGTAAACGAGTAGGTCACCAAGTAATCAAAGCGATAAACAAAGGCAATCACGCCGAATGCGGCAAAAGCAATCGCCGAGGTCCAGCCTGCCAGCCCATCCATGCCATCGGAGAAATTAACGGCATTGGCCATGGCCACAATCAAAAATGTGGCAATCGGAATGTACCAGTAGCCAATATCGATTACGCCGACAAACGGCACGACCACATCGCCACCATTGGCCAAGCCAAACGGCTTAGGCAAATACAAGGCCAGCGAAGCCAAAAAGGCAATCATCACTAGCCAAACCATCTTGAAGCGTTCGGTTAGGCCAAAGGTTTTCGAACGCACTTTGGTCAGCGAAAGATAATCATCGAACGCGCCAAGAATGCCATAGCCAACCAGCGCCGCCAATGGCAACAGCATCGACCAACGATTAACCAAATTGAAAATCACCGTGATGATCACAACTGAGGCGATGATCATGACCCCGCCCATGGTCGGCGTACCAATCTTGATCATATGGCTTTGCGGGCCATCAACCCGAATTGCCTTGCCAATATTGTGAGCCTTGAGCCAGCGAATCCACCAGCGACCAAGCACAAGAGTCAAAACAAAAGCAGCCCCAGCCAATAACAACGCTTCAGCTAGCTTGAGCACCAGCGCTCGCTGAAGTTCGACGACGACCTGTTCGTTATTCACGCCTTAGCCTCCGGCCTAACTTGCAAGGCATTTGCAACATCTTCCATGGCAGCAGCACGCGACCCTTTGACAAGGACGTAATCATTCGCTTGGAGGGTTGATTGCAACGCCGCAATCACCGAGGCTTTATCGGGCAGCACATGCACGCGTTCGGCAGCCAGCCCTGATTCAATGGCTCCTTCTCCAATCCAATGTGCTTTCTCGCCCACGACATATAATTCATCGACCACATCGGCGGCACGCACGCCAACCGAACGATGGCCGACTTCATCTTGCGGGCCAAGCTCGGCCATATCGCCAAATACAGCAATTCGGCGGCCTTGCAGGTCGGCCAATAAATTCAGCGCCGCAATACACGAAACTGGCGAGGCATTGTAGGTGTCGTCAATCATGGTCGCACCGCCAACCGCTGGATACGAGAGCAAACGCAATTGAGCGCTACTCCGCAACCCTTGGATCAGCGAATCCCACGAAAGCCCCAGCACAATCCCCACCGCCGCTGCGGCTAAGGCCGTATGCACGCTGTGTAAACCAATCAAGGGCAATTTGATATGCCATTTTTCGCCACGATAATGGGCATCAAAGCCAATCCCATCTAAGCCTCGGCTTTCGATCTTATCGGCCCACAAATCGGCCTGCGGATCAAGCCCATAGGTAAAAACTTGGGCTTTGGTAAGATTTCGCATCGCCAGCACCCGCTGATCATCATAATTGAGAATTGCCCAACCATCCTCAGGCAAGGCTTGCACCAATTCGCTTTTAGCTTCGGCGACGTTCTCGATCGTATGCATACGCTCCAAATGCGATAAACCAACGTTGGTCACAATGCCAATTTGGGGCTGGGCAATTGTTGTCAGCAAGGCCAGATCGCCTTTGTTGTAGATGCCCATTTCGAGCACTGCAATCTGATGTTTTGGCTCAATCCCCAGCACGACCAAGGGCAAGGTATTTTCGCTGTTGTAGGAGCGTGGGCTTTTATGGGTGCGCATGGTTGGCGCAAGCATGGCTGCCAGCACCTCTTTGGTCGAGGTTTTGCCAACGCTACCAGTTATGCCCACCACCACCAAATCACATTGTTGGCGATGGCGGGTAGCTAGACGTTGCATCGCCAATAACGGCTGATCAACGCTAATCAAAAAAATCGCATTGGTTGGCGCAGCGCTAGGAATTTGGCCGAGGTCAGGGTCAATCAAGACAAAAGGCCGATCCAAACCCAATTGAGTTGGATCAGCCAAACGACCGCGTTGCACCAAGGCTGCCTGAACGCCACGCGCCGCTGCGGCGGCAATAAAATCGTGGCCATCGACCCGTTCGCCTTGCAAGGCCACAAACAAACCATCAGCGCTTGCTTCGCGCGAATCAATACAGGCACTCGTTATTGGCAAATTGGCCAACGCTGCGGGCAATTGCAGGCTTGGTTCGCTGGCAATGCGCACGCCATCAACCACAATTTGTAAACTTAGCATAGGCAATATCTCAAAGCCATGAAGACCATGGCGCTAGTAGATTTGGTTATTGTTCGATTTGACATTCGTGCACCAATTCAGGATTGGGCGGAATTTGATAGTGGGTCAGCAAGCGTTTGAACACGGCGGCATAGACTGGAATCGCCGATGTTCCCCAAATATCTTGGGTACGATCAAGCTTGACCAAGACCGTAAAACGTGAATTCTCAATTGGCCCAAAGCCCATCACCGAGCCAATCGTCGAGTTTTCGTAGCCACCACGACCATCGGGAATTGAACTTGTGCCAGTTTTGGCCGCAATGTTGTAGCCAGGCACTAAGGGCACGCCGCCATTGCCTTGGCGATCGTAATATGCGCCACATGGAATCAGCCACATTTTTTCTTGAAACGCATAGGAATTGTTAGCAGCTCGCACCATCATCTTGGCCACATTCATGGCAATATCGGAATCGATCACCGTGCGAAGCACTTTTGGCTCAACTTTGTGGCACTCGCCACGCTCACACCATTCTTGAATGATGTAGGGCTGCATCAAGTTGCCGCCATTGGCAATCGCCGACATAGCCCGCAAGTGTTGTAGCGGCGTAACCGCAATCCCTTGGCCGTAGCCATTGGTTGAAAGCACAATTGGTCGCCAATCGGCGGTGCTATCGGGCCATTGCACAATTCCAGCCTCTTCGCCACCCAATTCAATTCCGGTTGGCTGGCCATAGCCGAAATCGCGCAAGCCTTGGTAGAAGCCTTCTTCGCCCGCCATTTCGGCGTATTGCAAGGCTCCAACATTCGACGAATAGAGAATCACATTTTCAGGAGTCATCGGCGAGTGGCCGTTGGAATCGAAGTTGGCGCAACAGCTAGGGGCGCGGGCAATAAAGCCTGGGTCATCGACCACGCTATTCACCGTAAAGGCTTTGGCTTGCAACCCAATCGCCAAGTTGATTGGCTTAAAGGTTGAGCCTGGCTCATACTGGTCGGTGATTACGCCATTTTTGTTGTAAATTTCTGGCTGATATTCGGTATAGCGATTGGGATCGAAGATCGCAGAGTTGGCCATAGCCAAAATCGCACCCGTTTTAGAATCCATAATCGTGATTGAGCCGCCACTTGCGCCATGGTTGATCAAGGCGTTTTGCAACTCTTCTTCGGCAATGTGCTGGGCGGTTGGATCGATCGTCAAAGTAATATCTGCGCCATCGCGTGGCTCTTGCACGGTTGGCGGCTCGATCCAAATCGAGTTGGCCGCAGAGTCGATTTCGGCTTCGAGCGAGCCAGCAACCCCAGCCAACAGCGAGTTGTTGTAGCCTTCAACCCCGCTAATGCCCACATTTTCGTAATTGGCCACGCCAACGACATTGGCCGCAAACGTGCCTTTAGGATACACTCGCACCGGCTCAGGATTCAGCGAAAACGCCGTATTTTTGAGCGCCCGAATCTGCTCGCTAACTTCAGGCGTTAAGCGCCGTGCCAAGACCACATATTCACGGTCTTTGGTCAGCAAGAGTTGCTTGATCTCGCTGGGAGCTTTGCCAATTAGCGGCGAAAGCAACAACGCCAAACGATCAGATTCATTGGGATCAGTCGGGTCATCATCGATAAATGGCGGAGCCACGCCCAAGGTATCGCGATCAACATTCATCGCCAAAACCCCGCCCGTGCTATCGCGAATAATGCCACGGGCTGGCTGAATTGTGCGATTTTGGCGAAACTCACTTTGCGCCAAGCCCGAAAGCTGATCATGACGCTGAACTTGAACTTCAAACAATTTATGGGCATTTGCCAACGCAAACACCACACAGATCAACAAAATTGCGTTGATGCGCCAGCGTGAGAGCAATGGTGAATTTTGGGGAGTTGGAGCGGTACGCGCGGCCATGCAAGTTCCTCCAAAGCGCAAGGGCTGGAACGGGCGCTAACGAGCCTGAACCGTCCAACGATGGTGTGGTAGTTCAATAATCAAATATTCGGCTTGATTCGCTGCAATTGGGGCAAAGCCCAAGGCTGTCGCCCGTTGGCGAATCACCTCAAGCGATTGCGATTGTTCAATCTCATAGAGCAACTGGTTATTTTCACGCACCAATTTAGTTTGCTGAACTTCAAGTTGCTCTAGCCGAAAACCAAGCGCGGCAATTCGGCCAGTTTGGGCTAAATAAAGCATACACATCAATGCCACCACCACCGCGAGCGCAATTAACACACTCGCCCGGCGTTGGCTGGTTGATTGGCTGGTGCTGCGATTACGGATGGCGCTGAGGCCACCAATTGGTTGAGATTGAACCGCCATCAAGAATCCTCCGACAGGTGATCGATAGTTAAGGCGAGCTGGCCGTAGTTAATCGTCGTTCGGCAACCCGCAATTTGGCTGAACGGGCGCGTGGGTTAGCCTTAAGTTCTTCTGGTGTGGCCTCGATTGGCTTACGGCTCAACACCTCAAGCGTCGGCACATAATCGCAATCGCGGCTGACTGGGTAAATGCACGCTCGTGGGCCGGTTTTAGCTGCACAGCTATGCGGGCAGGCCAAAATTTCAAGTTTGGCTGGAATCAAACATTCGCTGGCTTGATCGCGCATCCATTCCTTGACGATTCGATCTTCTAAGGAATGAAAGGTGATTACAGCTAAGCGTCCGCCGGGCGCTAATAAGTTGGTAGCGGCGGCCAAGCCTTCACGCAGGGCACCCAATTCATCGTTGACCGCAATTCGCAAGGCTTGAAAGGTACGCGTCGCTGGATGGGCCTTGCCCGCATGAGCACCGACAGCGCTTCTGACCAAACTTGCCAATTGGGCCGTGCTAGTAATTGGGCTTTTGGCCCGTTGCACCACAATCCGGCGGGCAATTCGGCGCGAAAGCCGCTCCTCGCCATATTCGTAAATCACATTGGCCAAATCGGTTTCATCAAGCCGCGCAATCAAATCAGCAGCGCTCTCCCCAATGGTTGGGTTCATGCGCATATCCAAGGGCGCGTCGTGCTGAAACGAAAAGCCACGTTCGGGTAAATCGAGTTGCGGCGACGAAACCCCAATATCAAGCAAAATCCCATCGACCTGCTGCCAGCCATGGTGGGCGGCGAGACTGGCCATTTGGCGATAATTGCCATGAACCACGGTAGCGCGTTCGCCATAACTGGCGAGGCGTTCATTGGCGGCAGCCAAGGCCATGGGGTCTTGATCGATCGCGAGTAATTGGCCGGAAGGGCCGCTGCCAGCAAGGATGCCGCTGCTATGGCCACCCCAACCGAGGGTACCATCGATGTAGCGCCCATCTGGGCGTAAATTCAAGGCTGCCAGCGCGGCATCATACAAAACAGGAATATGCATTACTCACCGTTGCTAAAACCTAGATCCCAAAGCTAGCCACATGCTCAGCCAATAGTGGCGCTTGATCGGCAAAACTATCGAGCACCGTTTGCCAGCGCTCAGCCGACCAAATTTCAATAAAACTATCCATGCCGGTAATTACCGCTTGACTGGTAATTGTGGCATACTGACGTAAGTTGGGCGGCAGCACAATCCGGCCTTGTTTATCGAGGCCCAAATCGCTAGCGCCAGCAAACATCAAGCGGCGTAAATTGCGCGCCGAAGGTTGGGTAATTGGCAGCGCATTGATCCGCGCGGCTAATTCGCGCCAAACTGGCATTGGGTAAAGCAGCAAATTTTGGTCGAAACCACGGGTCAGCACCAAACCCTCGGCTAAGCCAGCTCGAAATTTAGCTGGAATCGCCAAGCGGCCTTTATCGTCAACCGTATGTTCATATTCGCCCAAAAACATGGCTTACTCCCACTGTCAAGGCTTTTGCGCTCGCATGTTCGCCTGCGTTCTGCCCCACATTCCCCCACTTTGCCCCACTTCTATCGCCATTATAGGCCATGGATTATGTTTTTTCAACCGCAGGCCATGGCGCAACATGACAAAACGCTAACAAAAACCGAGCCAAAAGGCTTGACGAAGGCTTGCTCAATCTGCGCTAAAATAACTACAACGCAGCAAGCCAAATATCGATTTTGCGCTTGACGCTAGCATGCTCATCGCTATAGAATGAAGGAGCATCTTCCTGAGACGAGGCTCACCATGACAAGGCCGCTCTTGCTGAGTTTTTGCAGTGCGACCATAACCGCGCTCTTGTTTGGATTGGGTTGGTTGGCCAAGCTACCAATGCCGTGGATTCTAGCCTTAGGGGTTGTGCAAGCAGGCATTATGTGGTGGCGCATTCCATGGGCTGTTGGCAGTGCCATCAGCATGGCGCTCATCGCATGGTTTGCGGGCATCAATCAGGTTGGGTGGCTAGCCCTGTTGGTTGGTGGTTGGGTAGCGCAAGGTGGCTTACCAGCCCTCATTTTTAGGCTGTATCGTTATCCCTATGATATGTCGCGCGAATCGGCCCTAAACGGTTTTTTGGCCAGTGGGGTGTTGTTCAACACAGCGATTAGCGCGTTTTGTATGAGTCTGGTTGGTTGGCAAGTCGGCTGGATCGAAGAACACGCTTTATTGGTAACAACTGCTTTGATGTGGCTGACCAATAGTTTGGGTTCGTTGATTATCACCCTGCCAATGCTACGCTTAGGCACGCCGTGGCTCTCGACGCGCGGTCTTTTTGGCACGCCTGCGGCGTTGCAACGCAGTATTCATCGCACCACCATCACCCGCAGCGATGTCTTACAATTGATCTTTATGCTGACCATCGTCGGCCTGATCGGCTGGGGCATTGATCGGGTTGCCTATATTCCTGTGCAATTTTTGAATGTCTTGTTCCTCTTGCCAATTGTGGCCTTTACTGCCCGCCATGGCTTCGATGGTGCGTTGCTCTCGGCAACTGGCAGTATGCTCATCGCCCTCTCATTTTTCCTCGATGAAACCAGCCGCATGCGCCGGGTTGGCAGCATGGGCAACGATCGGGTGGCCTTTGCCAGCATTGTGTTTGAATTGGGCGTGTATTATCTGATCAGCATGATCGGCGGCTTATTAATTGATATTCAACGCGCCGAAAAGAAGCGGCTCGGCATGTTGAGCCATGTCAATCGGATTTTCAATCAAGCCCAGCAAGAAGATTTGCTTGATCAATTGGTGCAAACGGTCTGCGAAGCGCTCCAAACCAATGTGGGCATTATGTTTCATTACGATGCCCACAGCAAAACCCTCAAGCCGCTGGCGTGGCAAATGCCCAAGGATTGCTCGATTGAGGTTATTTCCACTGCCTTGCTAACGTATTTCCCCGATTTGCAGCAACTATCGCAAACTTCAGCCAGCGCCTATCACCACCATGATCGCGATGCTGTCACCACAACCAGTGCGTTTTGGCTGGAAACGGGCTTGGTTGCAGCGCTCTTAGTGCCCTTGGTTGGGCGCAACGGTATTTTGGGTTTGATGGCACTGTTTGATCAACGGCCTGAGCGCCATTTTACGCGGAGCAATATCAGCTTTGCCGAAGCAATTTGTTCGCAAGCAGCGATTGCGCTCGAACAACGCGACCTAATCACCACGCTGCAACAACAAACCGAACAACTCAACGCGGTCTCGAATATCACTGCCACGCTCAATGCAACGCTCAATCTTGAAGTCGTTTGCCATCGCATCGCCCAGCAAATCGAGCGGGTTGTGCCCTACGATTGGGCTTGTGTGGCGTTGGCGACCGAGCAAACCCGCTTTTTTAGTGTGCTGATGAAAACAGGCCGCGCCGAAGTTGACCTGCTTGATAAAACCTTGGTGCTTTCACCGGAAATTTGGCAAGATTTTGGGCCAATCGACGCGCCGCCCTATCGTATGATTATGAATAGTTCGCCAATTAGTCGCGCTGCCGAGTTGCGCCAAATTGGCTTAGCAGTGGCCTTGCTGGTGCCATTGCGCCGCGACGATCGCTGGCTTGGGGTCTTGGTACTGTCTAGCTTTGATCCGGCAGCCTTCCCGCCTGCCCATCAACAACTGTTGCAAATTCTGGCCCGCCACATGGCTTTGGCAATCTCCAACGCCCAACTGTATCAAGAGCTTGAGCAAGCCTACCGCGCCAAACAAGAGGCCCAAGATGTGCTGCTGCAAACCGAGCGCTTACGGGCTTTGGGCGAATTGTCGAGCGGCATCGCCCATGATTTCAATAATTTGATTGCTGGGATTTTGGGCCACACCCAATTATTATTGATTGAAGCGCCCGAAGAGCAACGCGAGGGCTTGATCGTGATTGAACAAGCAGCGCGTGATGGCCGGCATATGGTTGAGCGGATTCAGCAATTTACCCGTGCCCAGCAGCCCGAAGATCACGAAATGGTTGATTTGAACACGATTATCAACGATGTGATTAAGCTGATTCGGCCACGTTGGCGCAGCCGCCCAGCCAGCACCATGATTCAAACCCGGATTGAAAAAGGCCAAATTCCCTTGATTTATGGTTCGCCGTTTGCCTTGCGCGAAGTCTTGACCAATGTGGTGCTGAATGCCACCGATGCTATGCCCAAAGGCGGCATTCTAACAATTCGCACCGAGCAAGTTGCCGAAGATGTGATTATGGAAATCAGCGATACGGGTATTGGCATGAATGAAGAAACTCAAGTGCGCATGTGGGAGCCATTTTTCAGCACCAAAGGCGAGCATGGCACTGGGTTAGGGCTTTCGATGACCCATGCAATTGTTGTGCAGCACCATGGCGGACGGGTTGCGGTGCAAAGCGAGTTGGGCGTTGGTAGCAACATCTCGCTGGTTTTCCCAATTCCTCGCCCCGAAAGCTCCAACGACCCAATGCAAGTTGGTGGGGCACAGGCCTTGCAACGGGGCACAATTCTCGTGGTCGAAAGCGATACGCGGGTGCAATCGGCCTTGGCTGGCTTGCTCGAAAGTTTGGGGCATACCGTGGTTTGTGCCGATAGCGGCACAATTGCGCTTGATTTAGCTTATGCCCGTGATTTTGATGCTTTGATTGCTGATAGTGGCCTGACCGACATCAACGCCTGGGATTTGACTGAGCAGCTTAAAACCCGTGATCCATTATTGGTCGCAATGTTGCTGACCGTTTGGAATGCGCCCGACTTGGATACACGCCGCCATGTATTCGATGCAGTATTGCCAAAACCATTCGAATCGCAAGTGTTGGGCGAAACGATTGGCTTTTTACTGAATAATCGCGCCAAATTGGCCAATACGATGGAGAACTAAGCATGAATTTGCATCCCCAAGCAGTTCATTTTCCAATTGCACTCTTGCTGGTTAGCTCACTATTAACCCTGTGGAACGAGCGTCGCCCTCACCACGAACTCGCAATCACCGCCCGTTGGTGCTTAACAATTGGCTGGTGGAGCAGCCTGCTAGCAGTGATTACCGGCATTTTGGCCGCTGCCTTAGCCTTCGATAGCATTCGCCAACAGTTGCCATGGATCAACAGCCATGCTGTGGTGAGCCTGAGTTTGGTGGCGGTCTATTGGCGCTTGGTTTTGGGCAAGCCATTGCCCGCCGCAGCCCAAAAGCGCCGCCATATCGTCGGAATTGGGCTAATCGTGCTGGCTGGTTGGCTAGGCGGCCAATTGAGCGAGCGAATCTAAATAGTTTTCGCATACGATCTTCATCGATCCTTCATCGCAGTCAACGAGAATAACCCTTGCAAAGCGGAACGTTCTTAGCGACGAAGGAGCACCAGCAATGGATAATGATGATCTTCCAGTAGGCCGAATTTTAAATCGCCGCGAGGCGCTCAAGCTTTTTTCAGCGGTTGGCGCAGGCATGATGTTAGCCGCCTGTGGTAGTCAAACCTCAACCGCCACGACTGGTGCAAGCGCCGCTGCAACCGTCGTACCAACTGCCACCAGCGTAGCAACCAGCGTTGGCAGTTTGCCAGCGTGCGTCGTCAAACCAGAGATGACAGTTGGGCCATATTTTGTCGATGAGCAGCTCAATCGCTCGGATATTCGCAGCGAACCATCGGATAACTCACTGCGCGAGGGCGTGTTGCTCAGCCTCAATATCAATGTTGCGCAAATTAGCAGTAATGCCTGTACGGCCTTGGCGGGGGCGATGGTCGATATTTGGCAGTGCGATGCTGAAGGCATTTATTCGGGGGTCAGTGATGCAGGATTTCAAACCGAGGGCTTGAAGTTTTTACGTGGCTACCAAGTGACCGATGCCAATGGCGATGCTAGCTTTACCACAATTTTCCCTGGCTGGTATCAAGGGCGCACGGTGCATATTCACGTCAAAATTCGCACCACCAGCAGCAGCAACGAAGCCTATGAATTTACTTCGCAATTTTATTTTGATACCGCCTTGACTAATGAAATCCTGGCTAATGCACCCTACAAAGCTGGCAGTCAGCGCGATACAACCAACGAAAACGATATGCACTACGCCAATGGTGGCGATCAAATGTTGCTCAGTTTAACCAAAACTAACGACGGTTACAGTGCTGGTTTCCCAATTGCGCTCGATTTGAGCGATGCCGAAACTGGCAAGGCTGATCGGTTTGAGCAAATGCAAATGCCGCCACGCTAGGGTTATTGGCTCAATCTTTCCCTTATCGGGACGAAAGTATAGTGCAGTTTCTCCACCCTTCCGTCCCGCCGCTGGCGGGAGACGCAGGGGGCTTTAATCCCCCTGCACCCCCTCATATTTGGCTCGTGGAATGTTACGGTTGATGTTGATTTTCTCGGTTTACTGCTGTAAAAATTCTATTAGCCATTAGCGATTAAACTCTGCGTTGAAGTATTGATCCACGAAGGCTTCATCCCACATCTCGCATCCTTCATCCCGCATCCCTCATTCTTGCCTAGGCTCCACGCGTTGACTGATAATAGCCAATATAATCATCGACCGAATAGCGTTGAATGACTTGAGCAACCACATCGAGCGGCAAATCTTCGAGTTTGCGAAAGCGCAAACACGATTTGCCCATATCGAATTTCTTGCCTGCTTGGCTAAATTGCTCCTGCAACCAAGCGACCGCTGGTTCATCGTAGGCTACGCACATCAAATACAAGGCATAATGATTTTTCTGGGCCGTCAAGGCCGCGTAACTCAAGGGCTGATGATTGTAGGTATTGGGAAAACGCGCCAACGGTACTTCATAGCTCACCATGCCCCAAGTGAAGCTTTCAACAAAGCCTTCGGGCAAATGCTGCAAAATCGTTTGGCGTACTGGCTCAATCACGCTGCGCCGTTCAGGCGTGAGTTCAGCCAGATATTCTTCGACGGTTGTTGCTTTGCTTTTCATTGATTAACTCCATTGCTTGATGGCCTGTTGCGCCAAATTCAAATAACGCTGATAGTTGGTTTGGGCCGTGGTAAGCCAAGCAGGTGGACGTTCGACAAGCCGTTCGTCGAGGCCACGCGGCACTTCATACAAATAGCGCTGCCAACGCACAACCCACCAAATGAGCATCAAGGTACGATAGACCTCAATTCGTTGGGCGGCACTGGGATCGTCGCCAAAACTACAATAGGCCTGAACAAACGTTTGCCACTGTTCCGCCGCCACCTCAGCATAGGCTGGATGGGTAATGAGATCGACAATTTCAAAGGCGGGATCGCCCCAACCAGCATTTTCCCAATCGACCGAAACCAAACCATTGGAGGTTTGTAAAAAATTGCGCCAGTTGCTATCGACCCGACACAAGCTCAATGGCACGGTTGGCAAATTAGGTGCATGCCAATTTTCGAGCCAAACCAGTAAGCCTTCGACGGCAGCGGGCAGTTGTTCAGCGGGCAATTTAGCCCAATGCTCAGCGATTAAATCCTTGCCAGCCGCCACGCTGTGCATATTCAATGTTGCAGCGGGCAATTCAATCAAGCTTGAAGCCTGATTAAATTGGCGAATCGCCCAGTAGTGTTCAACCAAACTTTGCCATTGGGTTGCATGCTGGGGCACGCAAACTAGCGCTGGATAATCAAGCCATGTTTGGACAACCACCGGCTGGGCAAAACTGTTTTCGTCGAGCCAAATTGCCTGCGGTGCCAACAAAGCATCATATTGAGCTAAGGCTTGGAGCGCTTGATATTCGCGCCATGCTCGGCGGCGCTGATCGCGAATTGTCCATTTGATTGCATAATCGCCATGGGCCGATTGAGCACGATAAACCCGATTATTCGCACCGCCTGCAATTGGGGTTAATTGCCAAGCATGCCATTTGCTTGGCGCAATAAGCGATTTAGTTGCCAAATATTCAATCACGTCGCTCAAAGGCTGTTGCATAGCCACACTTTCTACTTGTTACTCATTCGTTACAATTTCAAACTAGGATTTATGCTTTAATCAACAGCATAGCATTGCGAGGCTGTATGTATCAAGTACCACTAGCAGATAAAATTCCACAATCATTCACGAAGTTTTTGCTACAAATTGGCATTATTGCCATTATCAACGGCTTTATGATCAATCTTTTGTTTTGGTCACGCCATCATGAAGGTATTTTCTGGAGTGTTAGCTATCAACGATTTAGCCTTATCTATGCAGCAGTGCTATTAATTGGCAATGGTTTTTTCTTTATCAGCCTGCTGTTAATCCACATGCTAGCTCCCAAATTTCCAAACGCCCGTTTTTATCGCTTAATTTGGCTCATTTTGGCAGTGTTGCTCAACGATTGGCTGTTTCGAGCATTGCTAGGGGCGGATTTTGCTCAATTGTATTTATCGCGCCTTCCGATCAGCATCATCACTATGCTGTGGCTAGTGCGCTGGAGGCAAACAACCAAACGCTAAGTCGTAACCCGTGGTACAGCCAAGGCTTGCGCGAGTTTGACAATATTCAACTCGCCATAGGTTTGTTGCACAAATGTGGTGAGCTGCTGAGTGTGTTTGAGTAATTGAGCATAGCGTTGATCGCGTAGCCACACTGCATCGAAAAATTGCGAGGTTTTATCGTAGAGTTTAAACAATTTGGTCAAATCGCTGCGCTGCCAAAGATCGCGCATTTCATGGTCAAAGCTATCGAAGGTCATCTCTTGCACCAGCTGGCGTACCGGTTCTGGCGTGTTATCCAACACGTTGGCGGTGGTATCTTCAAGTAAATCGTGCCAAAGCAACACAATCGAACCAACACGGCGCGTGGCTTCGGGCAGCAATGGCTCAGCCAAAATCGTCATCGCACACCAAATTGGGTGCATGGCATAGGGCGTGCGACCATCCCACAAGCGCACTTGGTTGTGTGGGGTGCGGGCTTGAAAGGTATGCGCTTGGATCGTATGGGCGATTGCCTCGGCTAATTCAGTCGCCCAAGCTTCAGTTTCGGCGTTGATAAAGCAGCCTCGCTTAGGACAAACGGCGATTCAAGGCCCGTTCAATCCCACTTTGCAAATTACTCAAGGTCACCACATCGCCTAAGTTGATGCCGAGGCTCACCAAGGTTTGGGCAATTTCAGGGCGAATTCCGGTTAGCACTACCTCAGCGCCAAGCAAACGTACTGCCCGCGCAGCTTGGAGCAAGGCGCTGGCCACTTGGGTATCGACAATTGGCACGCCAGTCAAATCCAAAATAACTACCCCAGCATTCATCTGGCTCACGCCTTGCAACAACGATTCGACAATTTGGCTAGCGCGGGCCGAATCAATCGAGCCAATTAGCGGCATAATCACCGTGCGATCGTTGATCGGAATTAATGGGGTTGAAAGCTCGCGCAAGGCAGCAGCTTGGGCTTCGATAATTTGACCCTGCATTTGCTCGCGCACAACTTCGGCCTGTTTACGCTCAGTCATATCTTGCACCAAGCCCAACATCCGAATCGCCACGCCGTCATTATTTGGGATGAAGAAACCGCGATCCAACAACCAAATATAATGGCCAGCATGGTGCAAAAAGCGATATTCAACTGCGTAGCTGCTACAGTTTTTCTCGGCAACTTCCAGCAACCGCAAGGCTTCAGGTGCATCGTCAGGGTGGAGACCAGCGGCCCAGGCATCAAGGTTCAGGCTAAATTCGGCCTTGGGATAGCCCAAAATCTTGGTAACCGAATCGCTCCATGCGATCCGATTGTTGATCACATCGTAATCGTACATCACCAACTCAACCGTTGACATGATCAGATCGAAGCGCTGTTGCCAATCTAAAAGCGCTTGGGCAGTTTGGCGGCGCTCGCTAATATCAAAAAAGGTCGCAATCGCATATTCAATCTGGTTATTGGTGTCGTAGATCGGGCGTGCAAAGACTTCAATCGCGATTGCTGGCTTACCGGTATACCGAAATTCCAAATCATCAAGGTGCACAATTTCACCCTTGAGTGCCCGTTGGGTTGGCAATTCCTCGCGTGGATAGATTGTTTCGCTGCCAACTTTAAAGGTGCGATAGGTTTCGGTTTGCTCACTAACTGGCAACATAGCGTTTTGGCCAAGCAGCTCTTGGGCTTTGGCGTTGGCATAATAGGGCTTGCCATCAGGATCAATCACATACAAGCCCACTGGCGTAGCATCGAGAAACTGTTGCAAGCGATTTTGCAATCGGCGCAAGGCGGCTTCATTTTCGCGTTGCGCGGTAATATCCATCAACACGCCATCCCACAGAATATCGCCGGCCTCAGTGCGGGTTGGTCGCGAAGCCCCACGCACCCAGCGCACCACCCCATCATACACCACGCGGCCTTCCCATTGCCAGGCTTCGAGCAGTTGCCCCGATTCGACAAACGAGCGAATAAATTCGGGCTGATCTTCGGGGTGCACCCATTTGTAGAGTGCATCGCGCTCTGAGGTTAATTGCTCTGGCTCAATGCCAAAGGCTTGGCGAATGCCCTCACTGACGTAGGGAAATTCGCTAGTGCCATCGGGATGCAGCACAAACTGAAAGACCATACCTGGCACATTCGAGATAATCCGCGAAAGCCGAGCTTGGGTTTCGGAGAGCGAGCGTGAGGCTTGGGCAGCGCTGGTTACATCGCGCAACACCGCCACCAACCCAATCACCTGATTGGCATCACGCACTGGTTGCTTGATGCTGCGGGTGGTGATTAATGAGCCATCGGGTGCATTCGAGCGTTCTTCAAACTCGCTACCAAGGCCACTGCGCAGCACTTGACGGTCGTGGCTTTGATATTCCAAGGCATAGACATCATCGCTCGAACGATCATCGGTGACATGAAACTGCTCAAGCGGCAGGCCAAACCATTCGCGAAAGGCTCGATTGGCAAATTCAATCGTGAGATCAGCATTTTTATACACAATCGCATCAGGCACCGTATCCAACATAGCCTGCAAAATGCGATTTTCCTGCTCAAGCTGGGCAACACGAGCAGCTAAATCGACAGGTAAAGATGGGTCTTGTGCCATAGCTGCACTCCTAAAAAATCCTTTGGCGATGGGCGAAAGCGCGGAAGTGGCTTAATTTTACCATAGACGTTTGGGCTAGGGAATAGTGAAAGGATGAAGGATGAAGGATGAAGAAAATTATGAAGCATAAGAGCTGAAGAATAAAAATCTTGGTGATTTCATACTGCATAATGCATAATGCATCCTTTCCAAGGGATATTTCATCCTTCATAATACAGGCCTCATCGTTCTAAAATACTTTGACGAGAAAATATGATCTATGGTAAGATAACGCGCAGCCCCAAATTTGGGGCTATTCTCATGGTATGCTCCCTCACATGATGAGGGTTGTAAATACAAGCCCGCAGATGTGGCGGGCACCAGCACCGCTAAACTAAAGGAGCTATTCCGTGAAGGTTCTGTTGATTCAAGATGTCGAACACCTTGGTACTGCGGGCGACATCAAAGAAGTATCTGGTGGCTACGGTCGCAACTATTTATTGCCCAAGAAGCTGGCTGTGTTTGCAACACCTGGTTTGATCAAGCAAGCTGAAGAACGCTTGGCCAAACAACGCAAACTTGAAGCTAAACAACGCGAAGAATTACGCGGTTTGGCCGACAGCATCAATGGCGTAACCTTGAAGTTCGTTACCAAAGTTGGCGAACAAGATCGCTTGTATGGTTCAGTGACCAGCTCGGATATTGCTGAAAAATTGCAAGCCGCCATTGGTCAAGAAGTTGATCGTCGCAAAATTCAACTCGACGAGCCAATCAAGCGCACTGGTGTGTATTCAATCGGCGTTCGTTTGCTCGCCGGGCTTGAGCCACACATCAATGTCGTGGTCGAAGGTGAAAATGGTGAAGGTAGTGTTCAGCCCGCAGCCGAAGCTGCTGAAGTTGCTAGCACCGAAGCCTAGTTCATTCGTTTGGTCCAATCGCTGATGCCGCGCCAATGAGCGCGGCATCAGTGCTTTAGCCGCTGGTATCCACAGCTTTTCACCTGTGAATCCACTCGTTATCCCAACATTTTCCACATCGAGGTCGCTATGGATAAGTCGTTACCCGCCGATATTAATGCCGAACGTGCCACCCTTGGTTCGATTTTGCTTGATCGTGATGCAATTATTCCGGTTGCTCCGTGGCTTGCTAGCGACTATTTTTATCTTGAAAAGCATGGCTTGATTTTTAATGCCCAAGTGGCTTGTTACAATCGCCGTGTGCCACCCGATTTGGTCAATGTCACCGATGAGTTGCGCCGCAAAGATCAATTAGATGTCGTCGGCGGTGTACAGTATCTGCTGGAGCTTTCCAACAGTGTGCCAACTTCGGTTCACGTTGAATATTATGCCCGGATCGTCGAACGCACAGCGTTATTGCGCCGTTTGATTATCGCTGGCGGCAAGATTGCAGCCCTCGGCTATGACGAAACCCAAGAGCTTGAAGCAGCACTCGATCAAGCCGAAACCGAATTGTTCGCAGTTTCACAACGTCGCACCACCGAAGGCTTTATTCATATCGGCGCGGTCGTCGATAGTTTCTTCGACCAAATTAGCCAGATGCAAGAACGTGGCGGCGAAGTTGTTGGCCTCAAAACAGGCTTTACCGATTTTGATAAATTAACCGGTGGCTTGCAACGATCCGACTTGTTGATTTTGGCAGCCCGGCCTGCAACTGGCAAAACCAGCTTGGCCTTGAATATTGCCTACAACGCCGCCAAGGAATCTGAAGCATGCGTGGCGATTTTTAGCCTTGAAATGAGCCGCGATCAGCTGATGCAGCGGATTTTAGCCACCGAAACTGGCGTAGATATGCAAAAGCTGCGCACAGGCCAAATTCGTGATAGCGATTTGCAATTGCTGACCGAGGCACTTGGCAAGCTCTCCACGATGTCAATCTATATCGATGATTCACCTGGTGCCACGATTATGGATGTGCGCTCCAAATGTCGACGCTTGCAAGCTGAAACTGGGATTGACCTGATTATCATCGATTATTTGCAGTTGATGCATGGTGGTGGCAAGCGTGATGGCAACCGGGTTCAGGAAATTAGCGAAATTAGCCGTGGGCTAAAAGCTTTGGCTCGTGAAATCAACGTACCAGTTATCGCGCTCTCGCAGCTTTCGCGGGCCGTCGAGAGCCGCACCACTCACGTACCCATGCTCTCCGACTTGCGCGAATCGGGTTCCATCGAGCAAGATGCGGATATCGTGATGTTTATTTATCGTGAAGAATTGTACGATCCTGAAACTGATAAGAAGGGCATCGCCGAAATTCACCTTGCCAAGCATCGTAACGGCCCAACGGGGATCGTGCCATTGCGCTTTTTCCGCTCGACGACCAAATTCTCCAATTTAGAAACCTATCGCCAGCCCGAAGGCTACTAAGAATTGAGAGCGCTCCCTCACCCCAACCCCTCTCCCACGCTGCGGGCGAGGGGCATAACGCGGTGGTTTTGCCATGATTTGTGGGAAAACAAGCATATAAGCGTAAGTCGTCCAGTGTTAATGTGCCAGAACCACAGCTGATTGGCTAAAAACCTACCCCCGAAAGACCCCAACCCCTCGCCCACGCTGCGGGCAAGGAGCTTAACGTAAGACCAAATCATACACTCAACACAGCGTTAAATTATTGGAGCGGCATTTTGATCTGAGTTTCTTTGATTGGTTTGGGCGCGACGCGTTCTAGATCGCTAGGTTCTGGCAAATCAGATGCAAGCAGTAGCGGCGAATTGATTATGTTTGTAAGTAATTCTGCCAATTGAGGTTGCAGATCTATCGTATGATCAAGTAGCCACAGCAGTTCTAGCAGTTCATCATCAAATTCCCAGTGTTCAGGTAAGATTTGATCAAGTGGTGATGAATTACGCCCGGCAGGTTTGGCCATGCGATAGCCCAACCACGATTGCACAACCTTCAAGCCAGAAACGCTGAAATTGAAGACTTCGGGCCGAACATGGCTAAACACGCCGCTTGTACCAATAGTCAGTTGTTGCTGTTGTTCATCGTAGTGATAATCGCTAGGGTATTCGCTTTGGCTTGTGCCAACCTCGCAACGCACTTGCCCAGATGGAATTACACCCTTGGGTTGGTCGTTGGACAGGCAGCGTTGGCCATAGCTATGCAGCCAAATCAGGCGTTTGCCCAAATTCACTGCTGTGCTAAAAAGTTCGCCATCGCTGGTGATTGGAATACGTGGCCCTGGGGTGCGTAGCTCGCTTTCAAAACGGGTAGTATATGTTGGGCTGGCCAATATAGCATAGCAATAAGCCATGAGATCAAGCGCATGCAGACTAAAACCTAGCTCGCTAGCAAGGTGTTCCAATAAACCTGCTGGCAGGTTGGCCTGGCTCGCTGCCGCATCACGCCATAAGGGAATAATATCTTTGCCGCCGCGATTGCGAAAATGGTGTAAGTCTGGAATAAGATGACTAATAACTGCTGCATTACCTATGCCAAGCACGCCTGTAAGAAGGCTGGTAAGATAGATTTGATTTTCGCTATGGCTTTTCCCCAAATCTGGTCGAGGTCGATCACAGAGCCGTGCATCATACATACTCCATTGACTATCAAAACTGCGATAGCCGTAGCGGATTGGCTCAGGTGCAGCAGCGGTAGCTGAGAGCTTGGCTAAAGCTGGAAGCACCCGATTTTGTACTGTATCCTTAATATCACGATGGATTGTGCGAGCATCTGTTCGATATAGTGCAACTTCTCGATCTTCAAGCGGTAAACTTAATAAATGCTTCCAACGTTTCTTTAACGTCTTATTACTTGGGCTAATTGGCCATTTACGCTTAAATTGAACACCATTTTCTTGCCATGGAAACAAATCGGTTAATTTGGGCCACGTTGCATAAGCTCCGCTTGCCGCAGGAATAAATGGATCAAACCATCCAGTTCCACAAGCTTCCCATACGAGGTCACTAAATTGTTTGATATGAGCGATTTGGGGTAATTTTTGCTCGGTTGTACCCTCGATACGGCAATAGTGCACGGTTGCAGGCTGGGTTGGTTGCGGTGCGGCGTAGCGCACGCCCACTGCAATGACCACGGGCGTTTCAATTGCAAACACATTTTCAGTTTTGCGCGTGCCCAAATTATCGCCTTCGAGATCGATTAGCCACAGCTCATCGAAGATTTGGCGCATGTGCTGGCGCATGCCCACAAACCCTGGGCCACGCAAATACGATGATGCTGTGATAAAACTAATTACTCCGCCTTGTTGCGATTGGGGTTGTTCAAAAACCTTCCACATTGCCCAACGCCAAAAATACACATAATCGTTATAGATATTTTTGAGATGTTTTCCATACCCAGCTTTAGTTGCTGATTCAATGAAGTTTTGCAAAATCGGCGTTTCATGCTCATTGCCAAAGCGCACCCAACCACCTTTGCGCTCAACTTGCGTCTGTTGATCGTCATCAATTGTTTGGCGATTGTAGGGTGGATTGCCGATACACACCAAGACGGCGGTTGATTGCTTGACCTTGGCCGCACGTTTTTGCTCCTCGCTCAAGCTTTTCAATGCCAATATTTCTTGCTGGGGCGGAGAACTGGTAGGTGAATCGAGCGTATCGGCCAAGTAGACGTGGACCCCATCGGCGGGCAATTGAGCCTGTTCGGCGGCAATCGCCTGCGAAAACCGCAGATGGGCAACCGCGTATGGCCAATAATTCAAAGGCATGCATATTTTGGGCAGCAAAGCCAGCATATTGAGTTCGCAAGCCCTTGCCACGATCCTGTTCAACCAGTTTGAGACTTTCTTGTAAGGCAGTTAAGAGATAGGTTCCAGTGCCAGTTGCCGGATCGAGCGTAACCACCTTAGAGTCAACCATGCCATAGGGCGCATTGAAATGCTGAGCCAGCAACTGATTAACTAAACCCACTTGGGCCTGAATAATCTCAATCGGCGTATAATAAACCCCACGTTGTTTGCGCAAATCCTTATCGTAGGCAGCCAAAAAATCTTCATAAAAATAGAGCCATGGGTCGCCGCCATGCGCAAAAATTGCCGGGTCAACTGCCTGAATAATCCGTTCAATCACATCGATTGAGGTGGTAATCACCTCACGGGCATCCGAATAGCCCAATAGGTTTAAGGTATCGGAGAGCAAGCGATGGCCTGCACGCAAATTGCTAACCGCTTGATTGATGGTGATTGAAGCTAAACCATTTTGACGCGCTAATAACAAGGCATAGACCATGGTTTGAGCATAGGCATCGGCAAATTCGAAACTGCTGGCATCGGCAAATAAATAATTACGCCAAGTCTTTTCTAAGATGCTCAAGGGCGATTTAGGGTCTGGTAGGGCTTCCAACACATCGCTACGTAACAAACGACACAGCGGTGCTAATAGTTGGGCTAGTTCTTTAGGATTGCGCGGTACAGTGGGCTGCCACAACATAAAATCACGAATAAGCTCAGTCAAATCATCAACATTAGCCTTGTTGATTGCTCTTGCACCATCGCTGGTTACATCGCCAACGAAGCTAACCCGCCGATCACTTACCAGAATGCCAGAACGAAATAACAGCCAATCGTTGCCATTGGTATAAATTAAATTTGGCAATTGCTGAAATTTTTGCCATTGTTTGGCATCGGCACTTCTAGCTGCAAATTTGCGCGGGTCAGCCTTTTTATCAGGCGCTTTTAACTCAATATGTCCAATAATCAAACCAGCCTGCGAAACACCCATATCCGGCCTACCAGCGATGGCTCGTTCTTGAACTTCAGTCACAACATTAATTTGCGAATTGCCGAGTATAGTTTGGCAAATCTGCTTAATAATTTTTTCAACACTTGACTTCAGTTGATCTTCAGGATTGAATTGGGCTACGGTTTGCCATTTTTGAGTTAACTCGGTTGCAATCGCCTGTAATTCTTTGAGCAAAATCGGTCTCCCACCAAACATACATTTTTACATACATCCAAGCAGTGTTATACCCTGAAAAAGTTAGATATGCAATGACTAAAGATAATTTTCAGTTTTTCTCACTCATCCTCCTCGTTAGCCAATTGATCGGACAAAGAACCAAGCTGCATCATCGATCTGCTATAATTGCAGCCCTATTGAATGTTTGGGGTTGTGTATGCTTGAACAGTTACTTGAAAACGGCGAAAGTGAAATGCTGGCCTGCTTCCGCGAACGGTTTCGGCCCGAAGATTTGGCTGAAACTTTAGTGGCTTTTGCCAATGGCGGCGGTGGTAGCGCAGTTATTGGCATCAGTGGACGGGTCAGGCCAAAAATCGAGGGTGTTCAAGATATTCAAGCAGCAGAAGAAGCAGCATTAGAGGCAGCACTCGCCTGCACGCCACCATTGGTGCTGCCATTGCCCCAACAACTGACCAGCAATCAACAAACCGTATTGCTGATCGAAGTGCCGCCGGGCTTGCCCAATGTCTACAGCCTACATGGCAAATATTTGCGCCGCGAAGGCCCAAGCAATGCCCCAATTCCACCGAATGCCTTGCGTCAATTGTTGATCGAGCGTGGTGAGGTTGGCTGGGAACGGGTTCGCCCCGAAACTGTAACGATGGGCGATTTAAGCGAGATGAAGATTCAATCGTATGTGGCTCGGATTGGCTCGCCCGCTGATGTTGACCCCTTGGGCTGGCTCTATCGCCGTGGCTGCTTGACCCGTGATAGCCAAAACAACTATCAACCAACCAACGCAGGCATGCTGCTGTTCAGCATCACCACTGAGCGTGATTATCCACAATGCGAATTAACCTTGGTGCGCTACACAGGCAACGAAATGAGCGACGAATTTGAGCGGGTCGATATTCGTAACACCTTGCCCGACCAAGTGCGCCGCGCTGAGCTTTGGCTGGGCGAACATATGCGCCGTGGTTCGCGCATGATTGGCCTCGAACGCGAAGATTGGACAGAATATCCACCAGCCGCCGTGCGCGAAGCCTTGGTTAATGCCGTGGCTCACCGCGATTACACTGTGCGCGGCGAGGGCATTCGGATCGCAATGTTTGTTGATCGACTGGAAGTCTATAGCCCAGGCCGCTTGCCGGGCCACGTCACGATTGATAATATTGCCGCTGAGCGTTTTAGCCGCAACGAAACCTTGGTACAAGTTCTGGCCGATTTGGGCTTGATCGAGCGGCTTGGCTATGGCATCGACCGCATGCAGCGCCAAATGGCCGACGCTGGCTTGCCACCACCAGAATTTCGCGAAACCGCCGCTGGTTTTTTGGTGACCCTGCGCAACAAAGGGATGAACGTCGCCAGCAATTCCACAATCGATACCGCCAAATGGGAAGCCTTGGGCTTGAACGAGCGCCAAATCGCCGCCTTGGTCTTTTTAACTGAAAATCGCCGGATCACCAACCGCGATTTACAAGACCTTAGCCCCGATGTCTCGCCCGAAACCATCCGCCGCGATCTCTCGGATCTGGTTGATCGGGGCTTGATTTTGAAGATTGGCCAAAAACGCGCAACCTACTATATTTTGCGCTAGGCATGCAGCGCTTGGCCGACGTTTTGCTCGGACAAACGCAGGTCGTCGCCTTCCCAACGTTCTTGGCAATTGAACCAATACAGCCATTGGCTGGGATTATCGCTAATGATCGAGGCCATCCACTCGTTGAGTTCATCGGTGGCCTCGCGGCGTTGTTTGCGCCCAAAACTACGACCCAAATCCACTGCCGCTTGGCAAATTAGGCGATGGCGTTTGCCTTCACGCACACTGTAACACGGCACAATCGGCACATTATCTTCCAGCGCAAAGGTTGCCGCGCCTTGTGGTGTACGCGATTGCAGGCCAAAAAAGCTAGCTTCAGGAAAGTTGGGTCGCCAAAAATCGCCCAATAGAAACACCACGCCATTCGATTTTAAATGTTGGCGCAAGCCACGAATCAACTCACGTGGCGAGGTTGCATCATAATCAAAGCCGGCACAGCCCAAGCGAGTAAAATGCTCGTACAATGGCCGCAACTCAGGGCTGCCCGCCGTGCCAACCGTTAAGCAATTGTAGTGCTGCGCCAAACGCCAGTAGCTATAGAAGAAATTGCCTTGATGCGGCGTGTAGAGAATCACACCGCGCCCTTGAGCCAGCGCCGCTTCAATATGCTCGGTGCCTTCAAGCACCACCTGCTCCGTCGCCAAACGATCAATCCCAATCATCACTTCATACAGCAAAAGCAACAAATGTTGCAAATAGCGCACACAAATGCCAGTCCGCCACAGCCACGAGCCATCAATCAGCACATACAGCAGATTGCGTTGCAAATGGCGGCGCAAACGTGGCACGCCCCAATACAAGCCCAAGGCCAGCAACCAAGTCAAACCAATAATTAATGGTTGCGGCAACCAGCCGCCAAAACGGCGAACTCGCGCCAAGCGTTGTGGATGTGCGGTTAGTTGGGCAAGCAATTGATACATTGCCATCTCAGGCCGTCGCTTGATACGAGCTGGCAAAATGGCGTTGATAGCGCTTGGTCATTTGGCTGGTTTCAAACACTACAAAAAAATCGGTGGTGTGAAACAAGGGGTCGTAGGCTGGTTCGCCCGCCAATTCAGCGCCCATCCAGCGATAGCCTTTAATCAATGGGGGCAAGCGGCGCACCATTTCGCGCTCGCTACAGGTTATCGGCAAGCACCGCAAATCGGCCATGCGATGGGTTGCCAATGGTTGTACCGCATAACGCTCGGTAATCACAGCATGTTGACGCAGCATGCTATACAAGGCACTGACATCGGGCAATTCGTCGTGGTTCATGCTGGCGCAGCCAATCAAATGGCTATGCGGACGCTCAGCTAGATAATTGGCAATTCCGCCCCAGAGCATTTGAATTGCCCGCGTGCCGCGATAATCGGCGGCAATACAACTGCGGCCAAGCTCCAAAGCATTGGGTAAATGCGCAAAGCGCGAAAGATCAAACTCGGTTTGTGAATAAAAGCCTTGATGGGCCAAAGCTCGCTCGCCAGGCAACAAACGATAGGTGCCAACCACCTGATCAGAGTTTTGATCGATCACCAACAAATGGTCACACCACTGATCAAACACATCGAACTCTAGGCCATGTTCATTCCAAAGCCGCGAATTGTTGGCCTCTTCGACGAACACGCGATAGCGCAACCGGAGTGCCTGCTCAATTTCGGCGCTCGTCGTGGCACACTTAACCGTTAACCGTGGGGTCGTGCTACTAATCGTTGCAAGCGTCATGGCGTTGGCTCCTATGGTGATGATGGGTCACAACGCTAGCCTAGGCTGCTTGCTTTAATCAATTGCGATTGAATTGTTAACAATTATGTTAAATTAGGTAAAATCTCTGCATGTAACGATCGAGTTAGCGCGGTGCCCGCTGCAAACAGGCCTTAATAAAATCTAGTGTTTCAGTCACCAAAGTTTGATCAGCGGGAGTACGATATTTAAGGCTAGGATTTGGCCGATTGGCCCATGCCTTTTCGATTAATCGATGCCATTGTGGTTCAAGATTCGTCAGTGCCCATGTAACGCCAGCCCTTTTGGAGCCAATACGGCCTGTTGCCAAGCTATGCAGCATGCGACAATAACTCACCACGGTAAAGGCTTGCACCCATTGATTAGTCATTGCATACTGTTGCGCATCCATCGCGCCAGCCCAATCGTGCATTGTATTGCGAATTTCTTGCCGCAACTCAGCTGCATCAATTGGCGCAATCAAGCTGGTTGGCTCAGGCCCAAACAACGTAATTCCAGCTTCGCGTACCGTCCAGCGCATCACCAATTCATTATCGTGGGTCGATAGAATTAAATGAGAACGACCATTATCCAAATACCACAATGGCGTTTTAGCTGGATCAGCGTGACGCACCAAGACTTGGGAAATATACGAACCTTCAAGATGTCGCGCCCAAATCGAGGGCAACGCATACATTTCCGCATGCATCGCTTGTAATGCGGGAAGTTGGGCCAGATCAAGCTCGTCTTTAAGCACAACCATAAAATCCACATCGCTGGCATCATCCCAATCGCCAAGCGCAATTGAACCACTCAGATAAACCGCTAGCAAATTATCAGCAAGGATGGTTTGCAACTGCTCGACCAAGTTTGCTAAAACGGCTTCAAGTTCAGGATGATTAATTCGGTTAGGCTGCATCGCAAACTCCTTGCAAAACGTCAATAGCACAACGATTGTGCATCAGCGCCAGCAATTGTACATCGGGCTTGTTACCGATCTCCTAAGGAGCATATATGAAGCAGCATTCGAATAAACCAATCATCGGCTTGCTGATCGGGTTTTGTAGCTTATTTGTGGCGTTATTGCTAATTCCAGCGTTGCTGATGCAGCAGTTCTATTTCGAGCGAATTTGCCAAGTGCATGCCCAAGCCAATAATTTTGGCGCAAGTCGCTATAGCCCAGCCAGTCGCTATAGCCCGGAAGCATGTTTCTTTGCCGACCAAGGCTCCATCCCAATTAAACAAATTGTTGGTTGGGAGCATCAAGTTATTCTGGTGGTATGGCTAATTTATCGACCCTTAGGAGCCTTTGGGTTAACATTGTTCATATTTATGCGCCCGTGGCAGAAACTGAAATGGCGCAAAAATTCACGGCTATGACGCACTGCGTGCTATGCTATAATCCCAATACGGCTCAAAAATGACCGTGGAGGTTCATGATTTGAAAGATTTTTTTCGGCGTGCGCCGTTACCCTTCACGTCTTCGCGGCGTGAGCAACAAATTCCAGATAATGTTTGGGCCAAATGCGCCAACTGTGGCGAATTGACCTATCAAAAGCAATTCAATGATGCATTAAAAGTTTGTCCAAAATGTAGCTATCACTCGCGGATCAACTCACGCGAATGGATCGAGATTTTGACCGATGGCGATTCTTTCGTCGAACATGATGCAGATTTGCAAGGGATCGACATTTTGGGCTTTGTTAGCCCCAAAGATAATTACGAAGCCAAATTGGCCGCTACCAGCGAGCGCACCGGCACCAACGATGTGGTGATGAGCGGTAGCGCCAGCATCGAAGGCTTGCCATTTGAAATCGCTGCCTGTAACTTTGATTTTATGGGCGGTTCGATGGGCAGCGTCTTTGGCGAAAAAGTGGCGCGAACGGTTGAACGGGCAGCTGATCGTGGCGTGCCTGTGTTGACGATCAACGCTTCGGGCGGTGCGCGCATGCACGAAGGCATTTTTGCGCTTATGCAAATGGCCAAGGTTTCAGTTGCACTCACCCGTTTAGCCCGCGTGCGACAACCGCATATCTCGCTGTTGGTCGACCCTTGCTATGGCGGGGTTTCAGCCTCGTATGCCTCGGTTGCCGATATTATTTTGGCCGAGCCAGGCGCAAATATTGGCTTTGCTGGGCGACGGGTCATCGAGCAAACGATTCGCCAAAAATTACCACCACACTTTCAAACCGCAGAGTTTTTCCTTGAACATGGCATGATCGATGCAGTTGTGCCACGCTCGGACATGCGGGCCACCATTGGGCGCTTGCTGCGCTTGTATGAACGACCCACATCATCGGTTGATCATCGCGAACATGTCGTAGCGGGCCACTAATCAGCCCCACGCAGAGGTCAAAACGTGACAACGTTAACTGAATTATTGCCTTGGGATAAGGTGCAAATTGCCCGTAATCCCCAACGCCCACGCACGCTTGATTATATTCGGGTGCTGTGTGAAGATTTTTTTGAACTCCGTGGTGATCGCCATCATGGCGATGATCAGGCGCTGGTCTGTGGCGTAAGCAAAATCGATGGCCGCAGCGTGGCGATCATCGGCCATCAAAAGGGCAGCGACACCAAAGAGAACGTTCGGCGCAACTTCGGTTCAGCGCATCCCGAGGGCTATCGCAAGGCTTTGCGGGTAATGGAGCATGCCAAAAAATTCAACATGCCAATTTTGACCCTGATTGATACTGCTGGCGCTCACCCAAGCATGGCCGCCGAAGAACGCGGCCAAGCCGAAGCAATCGCTCGTAATTTATTGGTTATGGCCGATTTGCCAGTGCCAATTATTGCTACCGTCATCGGCGAAGGCGGCTCTGGTGGAGCCTTGGCAATTGGCGTAGCTGACCGTTTATTAATGCTTGAACACGCAGTTTATTCGGTTGCTTCGCCTGAAGCTAGCGCCGCAATTCTCTGGCGCGATTCGAGCAAAGCCTCTGAGGCCGCCAAAGCCATGAAAATCACAGCCCAAGATTTACACAGTTTTGGCATTGCCGATCTGATTATTCCCGAGCCAGAGGGCGGCGCACATATGGATTTGCCAGCGATTGTGCAAGCTGTTGGCAGCGCTCTACGCGAGCAAATTACCACGCTGAGCGCACTCACGCTCGATCAATTGCTTGAGCAGCGCTATGCTAAATATAGGGCAATTGGGCGCTTTCGCCAAGCCCAAACAACGATTGTAGAGGCTTAAAAAATGTGGCCATCACCTTGTCTACGAGGTGATGGCCATTTTGGCTTAAGGAGCAAGCTTCGTTAGCAGGGCACGCCTACCTCAATCCGTTGCAACGCGTAGGTTTCATGCATTTCGCGCACAATTTCGGCAGCGCGAGCTGGCTTGATGCAACGTTCAGCAATCAAACGCTCAGCTACTTCTTCGACCAAGGCCGGCGGTGCACCAGCACTCATAGCAATTTGACGAGCGTGCAAACTCATATGGCCACGTTGAATGCCTTCGGTTGCCAATGCCCGCATCGCTGCCAAGTTTGAAGCCAAACCAGCACAAACACAGACTTCAGCCAATTCGCGTGCCGATTTAACGTTCAGTAACTTCAAAGCCGCCGCCGCAGTTGGATGAACTTTGACTGCGCCCCCAACAATTCCAACTGCCAATGGCATGGTCAAGGTGCCAACCAAGTTACCTTCCGCATCTTGTTCCCAAGTAGTTAATGAGCTATAGCGGCCATCACGGGCAGCATAGGCATGTGCCCCCGATTCGATTGCCCGCCAATCTTGGCCGGTTGCCAACAACACTGGGTCGATGCCATTCAAAATACCTTTGTTGTGCGTGGTAGCGCGATAGGGATCAACCGCAGCGAAGGCGTAAGCCCACAAAATACCTTCAATCACATCTTCGCCACGCAGATCCGAGCGATCCAAGGCCCGCGCAGGAATCACACACCGAGCAGTCGCCAAGCGCCGATCGCTCAAGTTGGAGAGAATCCGCAAATAGGCACGACCGCCAGTTAATGCTTCTAAGCGGGGCGCAACTGCTTCAGCCATAGCATTGATCGCATTGGCACCCATGGCATCCAAACAATCAACAATTAAGTGCACAATCAGCATTGGCCCCATTGGGCTAGCGGGGAATGAATGCACTTCTACATCCTTGGCCCCACCACCCAAGGCAACCAATGAGGTGCTTTGGCGATTGGCAATTGCTAATAAATCGGCCTTATGCTGCAAAATAATCTCGCTAGCGGCAGCGTGATCAGCGATATGCACCAATTGAATTTGGCCAATCATTAACGATTCGGTGCTACTGGTGGTAAAACCGCCACCTTCGCGCGCCAATTTGGCCGCAAACGAAGCACCTGCCACAATTGATGGCTCCTCGACAACCATCGGAACCAAGGTATCTTTGCCATTAATTTGAAAGTTGGTAGCAATACCCAACGGCAAACTATATGTCCCAACCACATTTTCAATCATCTTATCGGCGCGTTCAATCGTTAAGCTGCCAGCGCCATGCAGCGCCCGCAAATCATCGTTGTTCAAGCCATCGAAAGCCCCCACGGCTTGCAAACGATCAAGCGGCGAAAGTTGGTAAAATCCCTGTAAACGGCTATTTTTTGCTTTCATAAGAACGAAGCTCCTCTGTCGCCAAAAATGGATCGGCATGGTGTAGACGGCTGAAGTGTAGCATGTGACGCATGCCAAACCTAGCGAAAAAGCTGTCAAAACCTCTCATTCCGCTGTCGATTTAGCTACCGCTGGCAGTTTCTACGCAGATCACAGGCCGAAGGATGGTAACCCAACGCTTGAAAAATTGATAGCACTCAAGCCGAAGGATGGTAACCCAATGCTTGAAAAATTGATAGCACTCAAGTGGGAGAATGTGGAGAAGGATGGTTGAGTAAGCACTAGTTGCTCTAAGCCATGGCCGATAGCCTACCAGTAACAAGCTGCGAATGCTAGCCTACCTTGGTACTACTCAGACTAATAAAAAAGCCCCACAGCGTTTAGGCAGCTGTAGGGCTTTTCGACGACAGAAAGTCAGATTATGGCATAACCGTGAAATACACATCAGCAATATGCTTGCTGGTCTTGCCTTCTAATGAGATTAACCACAAGCCAAGTTCTGAACCATCGGTTGGCCACTCGGCATTTTCAAGTGTGCCAGTTGCGCCAATCGTATTGCCATCATCAAATTTATGAACTTCGCCAGAAGGCGTGACAACCCATAAAATGACTTCTTCGTTTGGTTGGAACCCATAGAAATCAAAGAATAAGACCGTGCCAACTTGAGGACATTTGCCAGGCCGGATATTGGCCGACACAGGATCAGCTGTTTGAGCACATTGTTGTTCTGGTGGTAGTGGCTCGATTACTTCATCCAAAATTTCTTTGCCGAGCAAGCCCAAGAGCACTTTGAACTCATCAGGGTTGCTTGGGTGCCATTCGAGGCGGGCACGCTCAAACCATTGGGTCACCACGGTATCGCCGTTGGCATTGGTTTCGGTTTGGGCACTAGTCAAGGGTAACCCGAATAATTGCAATGAACGGGAATAGTTATCTAAGCCATCAATTTTCAAGCCATGCGATTGCCAGTAGCTCTTGAAGCCCAAATTGCCTGCTTGATTACAGACATTATGGCCAGTTTGATCAAACCACAAACAACCGTCAACCGGGCCAGCTTCACGTGGCTCAATCTCGCGACCAAGCTGGGTCAAGCGTTCCTTGCCCAACAAGCCCAACAACACTTCGTAAGGTGTGCCGGCATTTTCAGGGTGCAATTCAAAGCGATTGCGTTCCAACCATTGAGTCCAATAAAAGCCATCGCTATCGACGTTATACTCATCGGCAGCTTCAGTGACCGGGTAACCAAACACCGGTAACCCACCATTGTTCTTCCAATAGGCCAAGAAATCATCGGCCAAACATTCGGTAATGCCAGGCACATCGAAACATTGAGTTTCGAGGATGATTGGCTCAGCAGCGGCTGTTGAACGTGGCTGCACAACCAAGGCTGCTACGGCCAGCGTTGCAGTCGCCAAACCAAGCATTCGACGGATCACACTCACAGAATCCTCCAAACATGCTGCGAACAGCATCTACGTTAATGCGATAGCCTATGATAACAAAATCCCAGTTGATTACGACAGGCAATCAACTGGGATTCTAAACCAACCAATCAGTTCAATCAAATCACCCTATTCGGTAATTGTAAAGTAGACGACTGAAGCATGACCGCTGCTGACACCTTGCATGGTAAATTGCCATGTACCAGGGTAGAAACCACCAGTTGCCAACTGAGCGCCTGCTATTTGGCCAGATGGCCAAATAGCAAAAG
Source organism: uncultured Chloroflexia bacterium (assembly GCA_963767035.1). GTDB lineage: Bacteria > Chloroflexota > Chloroflexia > Chloroflexales > Herpetosiphonaceae > Herpetosiphon. The sequence continues at coordinate 2,775,755 of CAVYBW010000001.1, forward strand.
GGTCAGAAGTACCAAGCACCTTGCCATCAGGATCGCTTATCCAAAAGCTAACTTGTTCGTTCGGTTGGAACCCATAAAAATCAAAGAATAAGATCATACCTGATTTGATACATTTGCTAGGCCAGATATTGGCCGAAACAGGATCAGCTGTTTGAGCACACGGTTGTTCTGGTAGTACAGGCTGTGACCATTCATCCAAAATCTCGTTGCCGAGCAAACCCAAAAGCACCTTGAACTCATCAGGATTGCTTGGATGCCATTCGAGGCGGGCACGCTCAAACCATTGGGTCACGACAGTATCGCCGTTAGCGTTCGTTTCGCTCTTGGCACTGGTCAAGGGCAACCCAAACAATTGCAACGAGCGAGCATAGGTATCCAAACCATCGATTTTCAAGCCGTGTGATTGCCAGTAGCTCTTGAAGCCCAAATTGCCTGCTTGATTACAGACATTATGGCCAGTTTGGTCAAACCACAAACAATCATCAACCGGGCCAGCTTCGCGTGGCTCGATCTGGCGATTCAATTGCGCAAGCCGTTCCTTGCCCAACAAGCCCAACAACACTTCGTAAGGGGTGCCAGCATTTTCAGGGTGCAATTCAAAGCGATTGCGTTCCAGCCATTGGGTTAGGTAGTTTTGCTCCGTATCGGGGTTAACTTCATTGGCAGCAGCGGTGATGGGATAGCCAAATACTGGCAAGCCACCATTGCCATTCCAATAGGTCAAAAATTTGTCATTGAGACAGTTGATGATGCCAGGGACATCAAAGCATTGGGTGTCAAACTTAATTGGTTCGACAGTGGCGGTTGAACGAGGTTGAACAGAGAGGGTAACAACCGCAAGAGCTGCAGTCACGATTCCTAAAATCCGATGTAAAACCATAAAATCCTCCAAAAGTGCTGCTCTCTGCAGCCTAAAACCTATCAACACAACTCTTCATCAAGTTGGATGTCAAAGTTTGGCTGTGTGTTCAGAAACGAGCAGCATTTTCGTGTGGAGGCGCGGCTGAAGCCAGCCCAAGAGATTTGCTGGCTTCAGCCATGCTAAGCTATTTTAGCGCCAGCTACGATTGTTGGCATATTCTTTGGCCAGCAAACCGAGCAGCACACCACTGCCTTCGTGATACTCAAAGCGACCGCGTTCAAACCACTGAGTCGTGACAGTTGCGCCATCACGGTTGGTTTCGGTGGTTGGCTCCGATAATGGCAAGCCAAACAATTGCAAACTGCGATCGTATTTGCTCAAGGCAGGATCATTCAGGCCATTATTTTCCCAATATTTGCGGAACTCGCCACAAACTTTGTGTTGGGTTTGCTCAAAGAAGAGACAGCCATTTTCGGGCTGGCCTTTGGGAAAATTAAACCAATCATCACCACGATCACGCAGCACCGAATCGCCTAAGCGACCCAGCAAGACGTTATATGGAGCAGCCTTTTCAGGGTGAAACTCAAAGCGTTGGCGTTCGAAGTATTGCACCGTAAACGAGCCTTCAGGGGTTTGCTCGGTAAATTCTTCGCTGATTGGAAAACCAAATACGGCCAAACCGCCGTTGCGATCCCAGTAGTTTTTGAATTCGCCGCGCACATTGTGTCCAGTTTCAGGGAAGTAAACTTCGCCAACTGGGGCTGGCAACGGTGGCGCAGCCACTGGTACAAACGCCGGATTACCAGGTTGAGGCTGCGGAGTTGGTGGTTGTGGTGCTGGCGGAGTTGGTGGCTGCGGTTGTGGTTCACCAGGAATAGTGCGCAACACAGCATTTTGCACGGTCTTGTAGGTATCAAGCCGCCCGTGGCCACTATAGACATCCTTACCAGGAGTTACAATATCAACCGCGCTGCCAGTAATCAACTTTTCAATTTGATCGACTGAAAGTTCAGGCCAGACGCTCAGAGCCAAAGCAGCAGTACCCGCCACAAATGGACAGGCAGGTGAAGTACCGCTGCCGATTTCATAGGTATCACCGCCATACCAACTGGTGGTGGCAATATCTACACCCGGAGCAGCAATATCTAAATAATCGCCATATGATGAAAAATTAGCGATTTCATCTTTATAATTGCTAGCACCAACGGCAATCACATGGTCAAATGCAGCTGGATACATGCGTGGATTACCACGGTTGCCCGAATTTCCGGCTGAGGCAAAGAGTGGAATATTTTTGTTATAGATGTAATTAACTGCATCTTGTTCGGCTTGGACAGCGCGTGGGCCACCCAAACTCATGCTAATGATGCGAGCACCATTATCGGCAGCCCAATACATGCCTTCAATAATATCTGCAGCAGTACCTTCACCCTCGCTGTTGAGCACTTTGACTGGCAAAATTTGGCAGTTCCAACAAACCCCAGCCACGCCTTGACCATTGTTGGTCACAGCAGCAGCAACCCCAGCCATAGCCGTACCATGGCCTTGATCATCTTGGCTGTTGGTATTATTTTGGATTGTGTTGTAACCAGACAACACATGGCCAGCCAAATCGGGGTGAGTTGGCGAAACCCCAGTATCAATAATCGCAATCACCAAGCCATTGCCTTGGGTTATATCCCATGCGCCATTAGCCCCAATTTTGGGCAAGCCCCATTGTTCTGAGTAATATTCATCGTTAGGATCGAGCATAATCTTGCGCACTGCGTTATATTCGGCATAGCGCACAGCTGGATTTTTGAGCAATTGGGCAATTTTGGCATCGCCATTGCTGCCACTGGGCAATTTCAAGACAGCAACTTGCCCAACTCCATCAAGTGGGTTTGCTGCCAGTAATGGGCCAATCCCTAAGCCATTTTTTAAAGCCTTCGAACCTTCAAAGAATGCCCCATTCGCACTGATGCGATAGCCATTATTAAACGTTACCAGAATTTCATCGGCAATAATCTGATTATCGAGGGATGCGGCCTGTGCTGGGCGTTGCATCAACGGCATGAAGCCAAACGCTAACAGCAGCAGCAACCCCATGCGAACGGTTCGTTGCATACGTTGCCTCACTCATTCAGTTAAAAGTTGGGGAGCAGTAGCTCTCCTCTACAGATTTGCATTATACCAGCAGCCAGCCCAAATCGACAATATGCCAAATTTATAGCCGCTACTAGTACTCAGCTTAACCCAATTGCGTAGACCCTTACGTGAGGCTAGAGCAAAGGTTGCAACAATTGTTAGCAATTGTGATGTGTCGTTAATTGTGTGTTTTGTCAACTAGACACTCAAGCCTGTTTTAGATACAATACCAGTGATAGATTTCTAATGGTAGTTTTGGTAGATTTTATAGATTCATGCCAGCATTAAGCATCGACATTGACCAAGAATGGATTTCACTGAGTGAAGCCAGCGATTTGCTCGGGGTTGCACCTTCAACGGTGCGGCGTTGGGGCGACGCTGGTTTAGTGCCAACCAAACGCACGCTTGGCGGCCATCGCCGTTTTCAGCGGGCAGCGGTTGAGCGCATGATCAATCAGCAACAGCCTGATCATACGCCCGTGCCCGAATTAGGCCAAACGCGCCATTGGCATCTCGATACCCGCGAGTTGATGGGCCAAGGCTGGCATGCACGGTTTGATACCAACCCAACCACCGAGCGCATGCGCGGCCTCGGCCAGCGCCTATTTGGAATGTTGATGCAATATGTCAACAGCAATGAGCTTGATGAACGGATTTTGACCGAGGCCAAGGCTGTCGGGGCTACCTACGGGCGCGAAGCCCGCGAAATGGGTGTCTCGATGCACGACACCGTTGAGGCCTTTTTGTTTTTTCGGCGGGCGTTTGCCCAGTTGGCCAAGCCACAATCGGCCCGTCCAATCGATGTGGCAACCGTCGTAGAACTGCGGACACGCCTCGATTTGTTTATGGATGCAACGCTGCTCGGAACAATCGAAGGTTTTGAACAAGCAGGCTCGTAAGTGCAAAAGCAAATTCGCATCGATCCTATGTTGTGATTGGCGTTTGTTGCGCTCGATGATGATTGCTCTTTGCTTTTTACTGGGAGTTTACTGTGCAACTGGTGGTTGTGGGGGCACATCAACGCACGGCCCCAATCTCAATTCGTGAGCGAGTCGCCTTTGCCGAGGCCGATTTAGCCCAAGCCCTGAGCAGCCTCAGCCATGTTGCAGTTGAAGGGTTTATTCTCTCAACCTGCAATCGGGTGGAGTTGTATGCCTTGGTGGCTGAAGCTGATGGTGGGCGAGCGTTGCGCCAATTTTTAGCTCAGCAGCGGGCCATCGATTTGGATGAGCTAACGCCACATTTGTATACCTATGTCGATGAAGATGCTGTGCGCCACTTGTTTCGGGTGGCTTCAGGTTTGGATTCGATGGCGCTGGGCGAGGCTCAAATTTTGAACCAAATCAAAACTGCCTATAACGCCGCCCAACAAACTGAATTGCTTGGCGCTAGTATGCATCGCTTGATTCAGGCAGCATTAACCACTGGCAAGTTGGTGCGCACCGAAACTCAATTAGCCCATGCCCAATTATCGGTAGTTTCGGTTGGCCTAAGTTTGGCTCGCCAGCACATCGATTTAACCAATCGTTCAGTGGTGATTATTGGGGCCGGACGGACTGGCGAGTTGGCACTCAAACATTGTTTGGAACATACCAATAATATCACGGTGCTTAGCCGTACCTTTGAGCGGGCAGCTCGCTTGGCCGAACATCACAATGTTTTGGCTCAACCAATGACGGCATTAACTGAAGCCTTGCAGGCCAGTGATCTGGTCATTAGCTGCACATCGGCTGCCGAGTTGATGCTTGATTTTAGCCAAGCCCAAGCCTTGCAAGCCCAACGCCAACGCCAATGGGTACTGCTCGATTTGGCCGTACCCCGCGATATTGATCGGCATATTGGGGCGCTGCCAGAGGTTTGGCTCTACGATGTCGATGATATGCAGGCAATCTGTGAGCGCAATCGAGCGAGCAAAGTTGCCGAAGTTGCGGGAGCAGAAGCGATCGTCGAGCGCGAGTTGTTCAAATGGCAGGAGTGGTGGTCAACGCAAGCAGTGCTGCCAACCATCCGGGCCTTACGGGCGCATGCCGAGGCGATTCGTCTAGCCGAGCTTGAACGAGCCTTGGCGCGGTTGGATCTTTCCGAGCAAGAGCAGGCGGCGGTTTCAGCCCTAACCAGCGCAATTATCAATAAATTATTACATCAACCGATGCGGGCGATTAAAGATACTGCTGCCAGCCCACAGTTGGCGCACGCCGCCCAGCAATTATTCCGCCTCGATTTCGAGGCAATCTAATTCAGATCTGATGGCCAGTGCCATCATTGTTATAAAGGAATTAAGCTTCCATGGAAGACGTTAAATTGCCAAACTCAACCGAAGGCCAATTGTTTGTTCAATACACCACCTTCAAGGCTGCTGCCGAATGGCGACGCTTGCCAGCAGCGGCCCGCGAAGATTTGCGCGAACAATTCGCCCAAGTGGTCGAAGAGGCTTATCCTTCGATTGTGACCTACTCCTATAGCACAATTGGCTTTAAACTCAATTCTGATTTGTTGCTGTGGCGCAAAGCCACTTCGCCAATCGCCATGCAAGAGATGACCAGCCGCTTGTTGCAAACTGGCATCGGTGCTTATTTTGAGCAAACCAACCTCTACTATGGCTTTACCCGTACTTCCAACTACACCAAACGCCCAACCACCCAAGAGCAAGCGATCGACCTCGAAGATCGCGAACCATACTTGATTGTGTACCCCTTCAGCAAAACCAAAGAATGGTATTTGATGAGCCGCGATGCTCGCCAAGGCATGATGAATGAGCATATTCGGGTTGGCCACGAGTATGCCGATGTACGCCAAGTGTTGCTCTACACCACTGGCATCGATGACCATGAATTTATTGTGGCCTACGAAACCGATAGCTTGCCCCGCTTTGAAGAATTGGTGATTGCGCTGCGCTCGACCGAAGCTCGCCGCTATACCCTCAACGATACGCCAATTATCACTGGGGTTAATCGGCCAATTCGCGAAGCCTTGGCCATGATTTAGGCCATCAGCCGAGTCAGAATCGCTGTATCAAGCAGAATTTTGGCTCGGCTTTTTATCGAAACCATTCATCAACCATAAAAGGACACAATAGTTATTATGCAAGATCGATTTTTACGGGCTTGTCGACGCGAAACTGTGGATACGACCCCAGTTTGGTTTATGCGCCAGGCAGGCCGTGCGCTGCCCGAATATCGCGCCATCCGCGAGCAATATGGCTTTATGGATATTTGCTATCAGCCCGAATTATGTGCTGAGGTAACCTTGCAGCCAGTCCGCCGTTTGGGCGTTGATGCAGCAATTATGTTTGCCGACATTATGACTCCGTTGATTGCCACCGGCGTAGGCGTTGATTTGGTCGAAAACATTGGCCCGGTGGTTGCCAACCCAATTCGCAGCATGGCCGATGTCAGCCGCATTCGGCCAATCGAGCCAGAAGTTGATGTGCCGTATATCAGCAAATCAATCAAATTGCTCAAAGCTGAATTAGGCCCAACGCCGTTAATTGGCTTTGCTGGGGCACCATTTACCTTGGCGGCCTATTTGGTCGAAGGCAAAGGATCGAAGAATTTTCTCAATACCAAAGCGCTGATGTATGGCAGCCCTAATGTATGGAATGCTCTGATGGAGCGCTTGGCTGATCTGACAATCAGCTATCTGCGGGTGAAAATTGCCGCTGGGGTTGATGCGTTGCAGCTTTTTGATAGCTGGGTTGGCTGTTTAAGCCCGCACGATTATGCAACTTTCGTGCAACCCTATACCGCGAGAATTTTAAAAACCCTGCGCGCAGAAACGAACATTCCATTAATTCATTTCGGCACCAACACTACTAATCTTTTGCCCTTGATGCGCAACGATGGTGGCTCAGTGCTCGGAGCCGATTGGCGGATTCCAATCGACGAAGCATGGCAATTAATTGGTGACGATAAGGCCATCCAAGGCAATCTTGATCCAGCGGTGTTGCTAGGGCCATGGGAATATGTGCGCGAACAAGCCGCCGATATTCTGCGCCGCATCGACGGTCGTCCAGGCCATATTTTCAACCTTGGCCATGGCATTCACCCACAAACGCCGGTTGCCAATCTCGAACGCTTGGTGGCGTTTATTCACGAGCAGTAAGCGATCAGAGATCAGGGGCTAGTGGTCAGGAAATTGGAGAACATAGAGCATAGAACATAAAATAATTCTTCGTGTTCTTCGCGGGTTCAAGCCTTTGTGTCCTTCGTGCGCTTTGTGGATCACATATTAAATGAGGAAAACATATGTCAGCCAAAACAGCAGTCTTGCTGATGGCGTATGGCACACCCAACGCCATCGATGAAGTTGAACAATACTACATCAATGTGCGTGGTGGCCGTATGCCAACGCCAGAGCAAGTCGAAAATCTCTCAGCGCGCTATCGCGCAGTTGGTGGGCATACCCCACTAACCACATTAACCAAATCGGTAACCGATCAGTTGCAAGCCAAACTTGATGCCGAATTTCCTGAGCAATATCAGGTGTATTTTGGCATGAAATATTGGCATCCATTAATTCCCGATGTGGTCAAGCAGATTCATGCTGATGGCATTAGCAAAGTGATTGGGCTAGCGCTGGCACCTCATTATTCCAAAATCAGCATCGGCGGCTATCAAAAACAGGTTGATCGCGCCAACGAAGAATTTAATACCAACATCGAATTGAAGATGATCAATAGCTGGCAGGAACAGCCAAAGTTTCGCAATTTGATTGCTAGCCGCATCACTGAAGCGCTTGCACTATTTCCTGCCGAAGTGCGCGATCAAGTGACGGTCTTATTTAGTGCTCATAGCTTGCCGCAACGGGTGTTGGCGTGGGGCGATCCCTATCCTGAGGAGTTGCTGGGCAGCGCCAAAGGCATTGCCGAAATGCTCGAACTTAAGGATTGGCGCTTTACCTATCAAAGCCAAGGCGAAACTGGCGAACCATGGCTTGGGCCTGATGTGCTCGATAGCTTAGCCGAACTGGCGGCTGAAGGCAAAAAGTATGTGCTGCAAGTGCCATTTGGCTTTGTCTGCGACCACCTCGAAATTCTTTACGATATTGATATTGAGGGCAAACACAAAGCCAACGAATTAGGGCTGCAACTTGAGCGCATTCGCTTGCTCAACGATGATCCCGCATTCGTCGATTTGCTCAAGACCGTGGTTACTGGTCAATAAAGGTGAGGGGATCAGGGGTTAGCTGTCAGGGGGGAGGAGAAGGAGATCGCGAAGGATCAGTTTCGGCTGAAAACCCCTGATGCTAAGGTTCATCAAACACCGGTTTCGAACCACCAATTGTCCTTGAGGGAGTGCAGGGGGCTTTAATCCCCCTACGTCTCCCGCTGGCGGGACGGAAGGGGGTGACCACAGGTGAATAGGCAGGGCCAATTTTCACTTAATACCTACTATTGAACGATAAGAAGGCTTGAGGGCCTACATTAAGTATTTTGCTTACTCTAGCAAGAATGAACAGCATGAACAGATTAACTATTGGAACTCGCAAAAGCCAATTGGCCTTGGTGCAAACCCACGCGATGCGCGATGCCTTATTGGCAGCCCATCCGCACTTGACGATTGAGCTTGAACACATTACGACCAAAGGCGATGCGATTTTGGATCGACCGTTGGCGGCGATTGGCGATAAAGGCCTGTTTGTCAGCGAAATTGAAGATGCCATGCGCAGTGGCAGGGTCGATCTGGCAGTCCATAGCGCCAAAGATCTGCCCTCAGTTTTGGCTCCCGATATGACGATTGCAGCCTACCCTGAACGCGCCGACCCGCGCGATGTGTTGGTTGGAGCCGAAGGTCGCACATTATCTGATTTAGCCCACGGGGCCAAAGTTGGCACGAGCAGCCCACGCCGCGCCGCCCAATTACGCAATTTACGGCCTGATCTCACAATTATTGATATTCGGGGCAATGTTGATACGCGGCTGCGCAAGCTCGACGAAGGCCAGTACGACGCAATTGTGTTGGCAGCGGCAGGTTTGCAACGCTTAGGATTATTGGCTCGGGTCAGCCAATTTTTCGACCCATATGAAATGACTCCGGCGGTTTCGCAGGGCATTTTGGGTATCGAAGCACGGGCGGGCGATCAGCAGGTAGCGGCATTGCTCAGCGTGCTCGATCATGCTGAATCGCGGGCGACTGCCGAAGCCGAAAAAGGCTTTTTGGCCACGATTGGCGGCGGTTGCCAAGTTGCGGTTGGGGCATTTGCCACCTATCAGGCTGGACAATTACACTTAATGGGCATGATTGGCGCGCTTGATGGACGCTTGGTTCGCGGCGAATTAACTGGCAGTGCCAGCCAACCCCAAGCGCTCGGCGCTACGCTTGCCCAACAGTTGTTAGACCAAGGTGGGCGAGCATTACTCTAGATCGGTTGCGGTTTGCAGCATTTTTGGCATAACCGATCAGGCTTGAATTTCCAGCATGCAAACCATAATCTTGTATACTATCAATGCCGACAATTGATTAATTGCATACTGAATAATCGCCGATAGCTGCGTGCTAGCAACAGATTGTGAATTGCAACGATGACGATGCACACACCGTTAACGGGCAAGCGAATTGTATTAACTCGCGCTCGTGAGCAGATGACCGAGTTCGCCCAACTCTTGGAAGCCAATGGAGCTAAAATTCTGTATTGTTCGGCAATTCAAACCTTGCCACCAGAGAGTTGGCACGCCTTTGATCGCGCCTTAAGCCAAATCGAAGGCTTCGATTGGCTGATTGCCACCAGTACCAATGCGGTACGGGCAATCTTCGAGCGCTATGGCGTTTTGGGCTTGCCCTGCAACGCCTTAGATCAATTGAAAATCGCCGCGATTGGTAAGGCCACGGCCAAACTGCTAACCGATTTTGGTCATGCTCCCGATTTTGTGCCGCATGCCTATGTTGCCGAGCAATTTTTGGCCGAATTTCAAGACATTGCAGGCCAACGGATCTTCTTGCCCCAGGCTGATATTGCTCGCCCACTGCTGCGCGAGGCATTAATCGAACGCGGCGCTGAAGTCACTGCGATGGTAGCCTATCGCACCGTGCCTGATCCGCAGGTGGTCGAATTGGCTGAGCTTTTGCGCCAACAACGGGTTGATGTGGTGACCTTCACCTCAAGCTCAACCGTGCGCTACACCATTGAGGCCTTGCATGCAGCAGGCATGCGCAACTCGCAAGAATTTTTAAATCAGACAATTATTGCAACAATTGGCCCAATTACTAGCCAAACTGCGCTTGATTTGGGCTTGCATGTTGATATAGAGGCAGCGGAACATTCAACTCAAGGCTTAGTTGAAGCGCTCGTTGGGTGGTCCAAAGCCGAAAAGGAACTGGCATGAATATGCTTGAAAGCGTGCCAACACCCAGCCGCCGTTTGCGACGCGGACGACGCAGCGCCACCTTGCGGCGCATGGTACGCGAAACCCAATTAACCGTCGATAACTTAATCGCACCCTTGTTTATTGTTGAAGGCCAGAACATTCGTAAGCCAATTAGCTCGATGCCTGGTCAATTTCAGCTTTCGCTCGATCAGCTTGGTGCTGAGATTGATGAACTTGTCGCGGCGCAAATTCCCTCGGTGCTGTTATTTGGCATTCCGCTGCATAAAGATGCCCAAGGCAGCGCAGCATGGGATGCAAATGGCCCTGTGGCAAGCGCAATTCGGGCAATTAAGCAACAAGCGCCACAGCTGGTAGTGATTGCCGATGTGTGTATGTGCGAATATACCGACCATGGCCATTGTGGCATTTTGACCAGCGGCGAGCCTGAAACAATCACTGTCGATAATGACCCAACCTTGGAATTATTGGCCCGCGCCTCGGTGGCTTATGCCGCTGCTGGAGCCGATGTGGTTGCCCCAAGCGCCATGATGGATGGCCAAATCGCGGCAATTCGCCATGGCCTTGATCAAGCAGGCTATCACGACACAATTATTCTGTCGTATGCTGCCAAATTTGCCTCAGCGTTTTACGGCCCCTTCCGCGAAGCCGCCGAATCAACGCCCCAATTTGGCGACCGTCGCTCGTACCAAATGGATGCGTCCAATGCCCGCGAGGCGCTCGCCGAAGTTGGGCTGGATGTGGCCGAGGGTGCCGATTGGCTGATGGTCAAGCCAGCAGGAGCCTATCTGGATATTATTCGGGCAGTCTACGAAGAATTTAATCTGCCACTGGCAGCCTACCAAGTTAGCGGCGAATATGCCATGATCAAAGCTGCCGCCGCCAACGGCTGGATCGACGAGCAACGGGTAGCACTCGAAAGCCTGCTAGCAATTCGCCGAGCTGGCGCAAGTATGATCATTACCTATTATGCCAAAGAAGCAGCCAAGTGGTTGAAAGAATAGGGTCAGAGGTCAGGGGCTAGGGGTCAGAGGTTAGGCTATTAGCTAAACAATAGTGAACTTTAACGCAGGGCAATAACATAGAACAATAGAATATACCCTTTGGGACTAGGGGTCGGTTGTTGGGAGTTAGGGATCGGATTTAACGCAGAGACGCACAGTACCAAGGGATGAAGGATGAGGGATGAAAAGCGCCTAGCAATCGGCAGTCGAAGATCAGGGCTAAATTTTAACCACGAAGATTTTGTTGCTCAGAATCCTAAATCTGACCCCTGACAGCTCATCCCTGACCTCTAGCCTTCGTGTCCTTCGTGGTTCCAAAAACTAGCCCCTGACATCTGATCCCTGACCCCTCGAATAATATGGAGATACAAAACGTGATCAATGATGCTTCCAGCGCGGCCTTTGAACGCGCCCAAGCACTTTTACCAGGTGGAGTTAACAGCCCTGTGCGGGCTTTTCGCGGCGTTGGCGGCGTACCACGGTTTATCGAGCGTGGCGCGGGAGCCTATCTCTACGATATCGATGGCAATCAATATATCGATTATGTCTTGTCGTGGGGGCCATTGATTCTTGGCCACGCCTACCCAGCGGTTATTGAGGCCATTTGTGACCAAGCCCAACGTGGCACCAGCTTTGGCGCACCAACCGAGCTTGAAAGCGAATTAGCCGAGTTGGTGATTGCTGCCGTGCCAAGCGTTGAGATGGTGCGCTTTGTTTCGTCGGGCACTGAAGCCACGATGAGCGCAATTCGCTTGGCTCGCGCCTACACCCAACGCGAAAAAATTATCAAATTCGAGGGTTGCTATCACGGCCATGCTGATCCATTTTTGGTGCAAGCAGGCTCAGGCGTGGCAACCCTCGGCTTGCCCGATAGCCCTGGCGTGTTGAAAAGCGCCACCAGCAGCACGCTGACTGCACCATTTAATGATCTTGATGCAGTCGCAGCCTTGTTCAAAGCCAACGATAATCAAGTTGCGGCGTTGGTGATTGAGCCTGTTGCAGGTAATATGGGCTTTGTGCTACCATGCGAAGGCTATCTCGAAGGCTTGCGCCAACTCTGCAATCACCATGGCACATTATTAATTTTCGACGAAGTAATGACTGGCTTTCGGGTGGCGTATGGTGGAGCACAAGCCTACTTCAATGTAATGCCCGATTTGACCTGTTTGGGCAAGGTGGTTGGCGGTGGTTTGCCAGCCGCAGCCTATGGCGGGCGACGCGAGATTATGCAAATGGTCGCTCCAGCAGGCACAATGTATCAAGCTGGTACGCTTTCGGGCAATCCACTGGCGATGGTCGCAGGCATTCAAACCTTGCGTGAAATCGCCAAGCCCGAAGTCTTCGAGCGCTTGACTGGCGTAACTTCGACGCTCTGCCAAGGCTTCTGGAAAGCCGCCTTCAAGAATGGAATCCCGTTCCAAGCGCACAAAGCTGGCAGCATGTGGGGCTTCTTCTTCGCTGGCGATGAAGTTTACGATTTCAGTTCGGCCAAGCGGGCTGATACTGTGATGTTTGGCAAATTCTTCCATGCGATGCTTGAGCAGGGAGTGTATCTTGCGCCATCGCAATTTGAGGCCGCGTTTGTCTCAACGGCGCATACCGACGAACTTGTAGCTCAAACCCTCAACGCCGCTCAAGCCGCTTTTGCCAGCATTCGCGGCTAAATACAAGCAGCGCCAGTTTGATTAAAACTGGCGCTGCCTTATCTCAACGGGTCAAATACCAAGCAACTCCTGCAATCACCAAAACCAAAATTATGGAAACTAGCGCAAATGGCAAGCGGTAAGGCTGTGATGATGTTACAGTTGGCACAAACATTTGATCGTGCTGCTCACGCTGATTATGCTCAATCGCCCGTAGATTTTGTGGAAATTGCGCAAATAGTAAGTGTAACCAGCCTAATACAAGCATTGCCAAGGATATAACTATCAGGATTATTATATCCTTGGCAGGTGATTTTGCCCATTCAATTTGTTTACTGATAAAGGAAAAAATCAACATAAGTATAATCCATACACTATATTTCCATACTTTAGTTTTTTCGTGTAAGGTTGGAGCAAAATATCCAATATGTGATACTATATTAGGATTATATTGATAATACATCGATTTAAAATATGGAATATCATGATTAAAGAGAATTTGATACTGTTTAGTTTTTTGATTCACATAATTTATAATTGCAACTACATCTCGATATTTTAGCCTTGTAACTGGAATTTCAAACATTTGATTTTTATTAATCGCACGAAGAAGATACATACCATTGTCATACGTCATATCCTCAGCTGCAATAATCTCACTCCAGTTAATCTTTTTCCCAAGCACAATTGAATCAATTTGCATATAATCATCGGCAGTAACAAAACGCCATTTATACGAAGTCCATGACCAAAATAGCCCACTAATAATGATTCCGCTACAAACTAAGATTCCGCCAAGGCCTTCGTCAAAAGCAGCAAAAAGCGCTAATGTGAATATTGCTGCCACTGCCAAACCAACCAATGTAAATTTCGACTTATAAACCCTCATAATCCTTACTCCTCAGACTATTGGCTCGAACGCTGCAAATCGGCCACCACAAAGCCATGATCCGACAACTTGGCCGTGCCAGTCCATGCCCGCAAGGGCTGCCAATGGGCGTTGGGCATAATATAATCCAGGCGCACCGCTTTGGGAATAGTGCCATTGCGCGGAAACGTATAGCCCAAGCCCCAGCCTTTTTGCGCGTAAGCATCGCCAAGTTGTTGGCGCAAACGCAGGTAATTGGGCTGGCGTTCGGTGGTATTCAAATCGCCTGCCAAAATCAAGGGCTGGCTTTGGTCAGCAATCAAAGCTAGCAAATGATCGAAGGTTGGGTCTTGTTGGGTTTTGGTGTAAACGCCCTTGAAACTAGCTAGCGGAATATGCGGATGGGTATTGATCAAACGGGTCGGGCCAGTTGGCGTAGCAATTTCCAAATATTGACAGCCGCAACTGTCAACTCCGCGTGCCACCGGAGCCAACTCAGTCACAGGCCAACGGCTGAGCGTCGCCAAACCACCAGCGCCCGAATGTGGATCAAGCGCAGCATACGGGTACAAATCCGCCAAAGCCTCGGGTAATTGCGGGTCGAGTTGAAAATTATATTCCTGCAAGACCACAATATCCGGCTGTTGCTCACGAATCGTGGTGGCCAAGCCAGCAATATCTTGAGTATTGTAAAAAACATTCCAGGTCATGATCCGCAGATCTTGCGGCGCTGAATTAGCTGATTGCGGCATCCAACGCCCACCATACAAGCTCAAAACCACCAGTAAATTCAAGCCTACCACTAGCAACAAACGGCCTCTGCGGGTAACGCTAGCGACGATGGCAACTGGCAGCAAACTGGCGTAAACCCAAGCATCGAATACCAACAACAGCATGCCCTGCGGCGTAGTTGCTAGCCCAGTCCAGCGCAACAACGACCATAAACTACATGGCACAACGCCCAGCCACGCCAAATAGATCAAACCACGTTTCAGCATCGTAGCATCTCCCTTGCTCTGAAAATTGAGGTAACGAGAGTCGATTCGAGAAGCTCGAAATCAACGCCCAACCATAGCATGACTAGCGGCAATTCGCCAAACACGTAAGTGCATCACTGGTTTTGAGTTCGTCGAATACGTTTGAACCATTGAAATTAGATCGCGAGCATCCGATAATAAAGCAAAATCATTTAATCATCACGACCAACTAAAAATTCTTCATGCTGAAAACTGAATTGATTTCTTCCAGCATGCTTAAAAAACTGTTTGCTCATTTTGATGTTGTATTGGCGGCAATATCGATATAACTCTTGCTCAATCGCCACACAATCGGCTTGAATAAATAGCATACCAGATATGCCGGTTTCAATAATTGCATCATTATTGTAAATAAATTTAAATTTCATATAATTCCCAGCTTGAGGTATAAATTTTTCAGGATAAACATATGATTCAACTATCACCAAGCGCATAAATTGCCATTCAATATTCACTACCTTCACTAGTGATCGAAACTGAATAGAGTCAGAATTAATCTTCATAAATGATTGTTTTTGCAGGTAGAACAGATAAAAGCATAATACAGCAAATAACGCTACAATTAGACCCAAGCCAAATAGATTATTAATCAATAGAACAGTAGTAATAAGAATCAAAAAAACCGCAACGATCAGAGGAAAATAGATAGTTTTTCTATGTTTATATTGCATCATATTTTCAAAATCTAAATAAAAACTAAAATCATACCTAGGATTATCATATAAAATCCGCATAAGCGTGCAAACAGCATTTTATTAACCAGCTTTGGTACATACAAATGCTGCTCTTGTGGATTTATCAACGCATCTGGTTGCTTAATCGCATTCGGTAAAAGCGCTAAGCTTAATTTAAATATCTGGTAGAGCGCAAATGCAGCCAATGCGAGCAGAACATGCTGCTGTGAGACGGTCAGATAGCCAAGCATTGCGATTAAAAGCAGCAAGCCGAGGTTGCACAACATAGCAGGGATCTTAGTCAATGGTGGTCGATGCAAACGCATTATTTTTTGCCAGATGGTTAACCGCTCGGGATAAATCGCTGGATAGATCAATGTTTCAATCATTTTGGTGGGAATTGCAAAGCGTTGGCTATAGTGGGTCAATTTGGTTTTAAACAGCCTTCGATCGTGCTCAGTAAAGCGCGTATGCACAATGATTGATTGCTGTGCATCGGAAATGCGAACTTCATAGGTCGCAAAGCTATAGCGCAAATCACGATCCATAAAACCTGGTTTTGCTGGCTCGTTCACCAATTCAATCGCATGGATTTTCTGCCAAGCAAATGTATAGTCAGCGCTATAGGTTTGCACGCGAACATCTTGCTCGCTCAGATAAACATGCTGCCACGCTAACAAGCCAAAACGCACAAAAAAAATCAACCAGCAAAAACTCACACTAGCAGTAGCCCAAAACGTATAGTTGCTCAAAAAGCCCAGCCCAAACAGTAAGCCGAGTGGCCAAGTCAGGCTGCCCAAGATTAATAAACGCCGCGAAACGCGCAAATGAATTGTTGATGAATCCATAAAAGTTCTCGCTTCTCTAAACATTGATCGAGGATACCAGCGGTTAATCGGTGCTTTTAATGCTCCCTATCGAGCCAATGGCCTGATTGTACTTGTAAGCTTGGGGCTTGGCAACGCTGCTCGTTAATCCACGCCAAATCGTGTACAATAACCCTAGCTACAAACCTAAATTGCACCTGCACACCATCACAAACCCATCACCCAAAATTTCAGCCGATTCAGCCGAGGAGTAACGATAATGACTGAACTTCCACTGCGACGATTAATTTTTGTACAAGCATGGCGTTGGCTATTTCGAGCGGCGGGGTCAGTTTGAAGGCACGAAGCTCGCCTTGGCCTTCAGTCGTGACGCCATGGACGATGTGCTGAAAAGTTTGGTGGTGTTGGAAAAAGGCGAGGGCCATGTCAAGGGCATCGATTACGAACGACCTGAATCATGGAGCAATCGACGAATTGAGCTTGGCGCTGGTCGCCCATTGCGCGATTTGTTGACCGAACTGCGCGGGCGACGGATTCGGCTAGCGCTGCGTGATGAAGCTGCCGCCGAAGGCTTGATTGTGGGCATCGACGAGCCACCGCCAGAGGAGCCAATTTCGCAAGCGCTGGTGACGATTTACCGCAGCGATGTGCGCCAAATCACCTTGCACCGTTTAAATGATATTCGAGGGGTGCAATTGCTCGATTCGGCAGCCGACGAGGTGTTGTGGTCGTTACGCGCCAACAGCGATAAACAAGATTCGCGCACCGCTACGATTCAGCTCGATGAGGGCAAGCACGATCTCTTGGTCGCATACCTCGCACCGGCTCCAAGCTGGCGGGTTTCGTATCGAATTATTGTTGATAATATCGAGACCGAATTGCCCGATGTGCTGCTACAAGGTTGGGGCTTGTTTGATAATGTGCTCGACGAAGATCTGGAAGATGTGCGAATTTCGTTGGTTGCAGGACGACCAGTTTCGTTCCGCTACCCGCTCTACGATCCACAACAACCAGAACGTCCATTAATTGAAGATACGATTCGGCCTGCCGCCCCACCAGCATACACGCTTGCTGCGCCTGCTCCCGCAGCAGCTCCGCGTGGCAAAATGATGCGCTCTATGGCAATGCGTGAAGAAGCATTTGGCGGCGTTGAGGCTGATGCGTTTAGTATGGATGAGATGGCAGCGATTGCGCCAGTCGCCGAGGGTGCATCCCAAGGGGCGCTATTTCGTTACGATGTACGCGAGCCAGTCAGCGTTGGGCGTGGGCGCTCGGCGTTGGTACCATTGCTCAATTTGCGCACGGCCTGTCGGCGCGAGCTGGTCTATCGCGGCGCAGCTGGCGAGCAACATCCGATGGTCACGGTACGCTTTGAAAATAGCAGCGGCCTGACCTTAGAACGTGGCCCAATCACGATTATGGAAAGTCGTTCCTACGGTGGTGAAGCAGTATTGAATTGGACAGCTGAGGGCGGCATGGTCACGATCCGCTATGCTCAAGCCTTAGAAGTTTCGGTCAAGGAAAATCAAAGTTCAGCCCATCAAACCCGGCGGTTGCGGCTTGGTCGCGATGTATTAATCCATGAAGTTGAAGAATCGCTGACCACGATTTACACCGCCACCAACACTGCTGGCGAGGCCCGGGTCATTAGAATTGAGCACCCATTGCGCCACCCGTATGAGCTGTTTGATACGGTGCAACCAGCCGAAACTAACAGTCAATTGGCCAGTTGGCTATTGCCAATTCCGGCCCGTGGCGAAGCCGCCTTGCGCGTGCGCGAACGCCGCTTGATCGAACGCCGCGAACACATTCGATCGATCAACTTCGATCAATTGCGGCGCTATTTGCATGATCGCATGCCTCGACCAAAATACCGTTAGCGAGTTGCGCGAAGTGCTGACGTTGTATGCCCGAATTGATAGTATTGCCCAGCGCTTCAACGAGATCGAGACCTTGCGCCAGAAGATCTACAATCAACAAACCCAAATTCGCGGCAACCTCGATGTGCTCAAAAACGAGGGCGGTGAAGGCGAACTACGCACCCGCTACATCACCACCCTTGCCGAAAGCGAAGATCAATTGAATGCGCTGCGGGAGGAAGAAGTGACGTTGCGCAGCGAAGAAGCCGCCTGCCACGTCAAACTCGAAGAACATCTCAGCCGCTTTCCGAGCTAGGTTAGTTCCCTCACCCCAACCCCTCTCCCGTGACGCGGGAGAGGGGCTTTTTATTGCACAAATTTCTGCTCTGCGAATGAAATGGGAATAACAAGTCTATTTTCACTCAACTAGCTTGCCAAGCTGGCGCAGATGCGCTTTAACTTCCTCAGCCATTGCCGGATCAGCGGCGAGAAACTCTGATTGTGGTGCATACATCACTGATGACTGGGGATGAAGCGAATAGACCAGCGTACCTTGCAACAATGGATTTTCCATGAGGATAAACTCTTTGGATAAAGCCATCGCGGGATAGTCGAAGCGCCGCGGGCTTATTGCAGCCACAACTTTGCCACCAAACAAGCGTTGGCCAGCATAGACCACGACAAATGCTCCATCTCCTCCCCACATATAACTTGGAGCATCACGATCGGTTTGACCCCATGGATTGGTAAAAGTGATAGTCTGGGTTGACCAATGATAGCTGAGCAATAAATCTTCGGTTACGGTGAATGCCGCCTGTTCTAAGGGCACGGCCTGTAAAATCTGCCACGCGGTGTCGGCAGTCGGGCCAAGCCCTGGTACAGTATCTTGATCGAAGATATAGATCGCAAATTGCTTGGCTGCGGGTGGAGTTTGATCCGCTTGATTGCAGCCAAACAGCACGATCAGCAGCCAACAATACATCAACCAACGCATCGACCAACGCATCGCCAACCTCCGTTACTCAACTAATGTGCCAAGCTGGCGGAAATGGTTTTTGACTGCCTCAGCAATCGCAGAATCGGGACTTACAACCGCATCTGGTGAGCTTGCATTGGCTTGCATCAAACGATATTTAAGTTTCGTTGGATCGCCAACATTTGCTTGCAGTTCGTGATACATCACGGCGGTGTCGGGCGCAATATATTTGCTGGTAATGCTTAACTCTCGCTGATAGGCTTGAATAATCTGCCCGTTAAATACCACTAAGGTTGTGCCTTCGGACATAAAGAATGGAGTTTTTTGATTGGATTCAGCCCACGGGTTTGGCACGATCAGCATTTGTTGTGGCCAATTGTATTCCACAATAGCCGTATCAGAAATCACATAACTAGCTTGTGAAAGATCAGGATCACGCAAAATATTCCATTCCTGATTAGTCGTGAGATGCGAAGCCTGCTGCTGGCTAAGAATTTTGTTCTCAAAAAAATATAAATAATAACCTCGTTGTTGTGATAACGGCAATTCAGGACTAGTCATTAGGGTTGCTCCTTGCTGATTTTGACATGATCCTAGTAGAAAGATCATTAATAGAAATAGCACGCTTGGAAATAGCCTCATAGCAAACCATCCTTAATCACAGTATCCCGCTTCGGTGCATCGATTCATATACTCTTCAAGAATCGATTCTGATGTAGAATTCGCAACATCTAAAGGAAAATCCTCAGAAATATATAATTTATTTCCAAACTGATTTTGCCCATAAAGTAGATATGAATCGGTTTCGACAAGGGAATCTGTATCGTTCATCAAAGCTTGCCAATCGGCTAACGGTAGCGGTCGATTCGCAAGTGATGGGTCAATTACCATAGTTATGATTGACCCATCAGCATTCTTAACATCTACTGTTGGAGCAATATGCCATCCCCAGTCAACTGTCCCATCTGCTGAACTTTGGCCAGGATACACATAGTCCGTATCTACAGTCAGATGCGTATCAGGGGCTGTTTCAGAGCCTCGGATATAGGCTTTATCTAATGATTCCAAGGGTATACCATAGCGCTCATGAATCCGATAAGTCATAAGGTGTGCGCGAGCATAGCAACCATCATCAGGATACCGAAAGGGGATATCCGCTTCATCAGCCATATCATCAAACAGCAGGGTCGCATCGGCATAACTGACCGATCCATCTTCATTAACTTGCACACCATCAGCGCGATCATTTTGCCAGGTTTCGACTGTCTGCAAAATAAAATCAATTAATTTTTGCAAAAATGGCGGTAAAAGGGAGGTATCCGCTGGCGGATCGGGCGTAGGAATTGCGTTGAAATCCACTCCACGAGTACCACCTTCTTGGGCAAACATCGCCCCATTGCCACCCAAGGCAATTGCCCCAAACTCGCCCCGAAACAGGGCTTCGGCTTCGGCTTCAGCGTCGGCAAGCGTCTTACGAATCGCTTGGGTGGTTTCAACAGCGCTTTGCAGGGTATGCAATAAGCGGTTAAAGGCGGGGGTTACCACATGCTCGAACTCTTGAAAACATGCGGTCGCGGCAGCGCCTTGCCATTGACCTGCCTGCAGCGGAGCAATCGTTTGGGTCAAATTGTTCTGAATTGCCTGACTCTGATCGTGGAGTTTTTGGAAGCGTTTGACGATTGTGTCAACCAGCGCATAGTCGATCTGGACGATTTCGGCAGCCATGGCGCGAACCTCACAACGTGGAGGGCAACTCAGGCTAAAATGTTGGGGAGGATGGAAGTGTATCCCTCGATTTCCACTCAATGCTGGTTATTATAGTGGTATATCTAGTTAGTGCAAGGATGATTCAAGCCTACGATTTATCTTTGCGTAATTTTGGCTGATACTATTCATAAGTTCGCCACCCTTCCGTCCCTCTGCCGCAGGGAAATGCAGCGAGCTTTAACTACTCTGCATTCCTAATATTTGTTTTGTAAATAGCTATGAGATTGTCATTCATTCACACTGCCTTGGCTGCGAGAACCTCTAAACTTGGTTTATGCTGATCAGTCAATTGACAGGTTTGCATAAGCTATGATAGAGTTGCAGCCATAAAGTTGATAGTAAACGTTGATGGGGATTAGTAGCGCAGCAATAGCCAAACCAGCGATTCGAGGATGGTGCAAGCTCGAAATGGACTAGGCTGCTCGAACCCACCCCAGAGTTACCGCCGAACCAAGTGTGCACGCCACACCCAAACAAGGTTGGTCGGGTTTGTCACCGAGATCACGACACGTCAATTCACTGGTTGACGACCAAGGGGAGGCTCAGCTGAGCTTCAACTAGGGTGGTACCGCGGTTTTTAGCCGTCCCTAGATGCAATTGCATCTAGGGACGGCTTTTTTTATTGATCCAAGGAGGTTGGTTATGCGAATCAGTAGTGGTTTCGGGCGCACGTTACGCGAGGCTCCAAGTGAAGCTGAATTAACTGCCCATCAATTAATTTTGCGCGCTGGATTGGCCCGCCAATTATTAGCTGGTGGCATGGCGCTGTTGCCACTCGGCATGCGGGTTTTTCGCCGCATTGAAGCAATTATGCACGCCGAATTAGTGAAAATTGGCGCTGGCGAATTTCGCACACCAGTCGTCCATGCTGCCAGTTTATGGGAGCAAACTGGGCGTTATGCCCAATACGGCGAGGCTATGTTACGCTTCAATAATCGTAACCAACAGGCGTTGTTGTTTGCCCCAACCCATGAAGAAGCTGTCGCCGAGCTGGCGCGCCGTGAGGTTGATTCCTATCGTCAATTGCCAAGTTTGCTCTACCAAATTCACACCAAATATCGCGATGAATTGCGAGTGCGCGGCGGTTTGTTGCGGCTACGCGAATTCACCATGCTCGATGCCTACTCGCTCGATGCCGATTGGGCTGGCCTCGACGTGGTGTACGATCGAGTTGCCGTAGCGTTTGAAACGATCTTCGAACGTTGTGGAGTGCGTTTCACCGCAGTCGAAGCCGATGGTGGCGAGATGGGCGGTCGCGAGCCACGCGAATATATGGCATTCTCCAACAGTGGCGAAGATACGCTGGCAGTTTGCCAAAGCTGCAATTATGCTGCCAATAGTGAGGTTGCTGTGCGTGGTCAAGCGCCTGCAAGCAGCGAAATTGTGCCAGCGCTGAGCGAAATTGCCACGCCAGCCTGCACCACGATTGCCGAGTTGGCGGCTTTTTTACAGATTACTGAGGCCCAAACCGCCAAGGCAGTTTTTTTCAATTCACCAGAAAAAGGCTTGATCTTTGTGGTGGTGCGCGGCGATCGCGAAGTCAACGAAATTAAATTACGGGCAGCGGCGGGAGTTTCGGCGCTAGAGCCAGCAACGCTTGAGCAGATTAGCGCCGTTGGTGCGGTTGCCGGCTATGCCTCGCCAGTTGGCCTGAGCAACATCACGGTCATTGCCGATCATTCAGTGGTAGGGGTTGGTGGCTTGGTTGCGGGCGCAAATCGCACTGGCTATCACTTGCAGAATGTCGTGTATGGCCGCGATTGGCAGGCAACCGTCGTCGCTGATATTGCCAATGTTGAGGCGGGCGATGCCTGCCCAGTCTGTGGCGCAGGATTAACTTTGGAGCGTGGCATTGAAATTGGTCATATTTTCAAATTAGGCACCCGCTACACCGAAGCGCTCAGCGCAACCTACCTTGATCCACACGGCCAAGCACAGCCAATTGTCATGGGTTCGTATGGCATTGGCCTCGAACGCTTGATGCAAGTGATTATCGAGCAACATCACGACGAAAAAGGCATTGTTTGGCCTGCAGCAGTTGCCCCATTTGATCTCCATTTAGTGCAGCTTGGCGCAAGTGCCACGGTCAGCGAAGCCGCCAATCGACTTTATCAACAATTAAGCGAAGCTGGGCTGAGCGTGCTCTACGACGATCGCAACGAATCGGCAGGCGTAAAGTTTAATGATGCTGATTTATTAGGTATGCCATTGCGCCTAACCGTTGGCGAGCGTGGCCTCAAACAAAACATCGTCGAACTGCGCAACCGCGCAACAGGCGTGGTCGAGACAATTGAGCTTGATCAGGTCGTCACGACGATTCAGAACATAGCGAAAAGATGAAGGATGAAGCAGAAAATAGCGTATGGATCAAGGGCTAGGGTTCAGAATTTCAACGCAGAGGCGCAGAGCAACCGAAGGATGAAGGATGAGGGATGAAGGCAAAAGGCAGAAGGCATGTGGCTATTGACTGAAGGCTTTGGGATAGAAAGAACCCAATCCTAAAAATCTGTGCCAATCTGTGGCTAAAAACATCCTTCGCGATCTTCGTGGCCTTCCCGGTTTCTATCCCTCGTGCTCTTCGTCGATCAAAACTGACTTTTCCGCAGCGTTGCGGCGAGGCAATGCAGCCTGTGAACAATAAACTAATCATGGAGAATAACAGACCATGTTAACCAACCTCAATATTGCCGTGATTGGCACAGGCACAATGGGCGAGGCCGTTATCGGCGGCTTATTGCAAGCCGAATTAGTTCAACCAACCCAGGTTTTGGCTGCAACGCCACGCCCTGAGCGTCGCCGCGAATTATCGCAACGCTGGGGCATTGCCACAACTGGCGATAACCGCGAGGCTGCAACATGGGCAATATCGTGATTTTGGGCATCAAACCTCAAATGACCGAGCAAGTATTGCCCCAACTCAATGGCGCGTTTCAAGCCGATGATCTGATTGTTTCGGTCTTGGCGGGCGTTAAAATGCGCCAAATTGCCGAGGCTACGGGCCATAACGCCATTGCCCGTTCGATGCCCAACACGCCCGCCCAAATTGCCGAAGGGATTACGGTTTGGACTACCAGCAAAGGCTTAGATACAGCCCGACGTGGTTGGGCCAAGATTGTGCTGAGCGCGATTGGTGAGGAAGTTGAGGTTGAAGACGAAAAATTTATGGATATGGCCACAGCACTATCGGGCACCGGCCCAGCCTATGTATTTATGGTGATGGAAGCCCTGATCGATGCTGGAGTGCATATGGGTTTTCCCCGGCGGATCGCCGCCCAACTGGTTGAGCAAACCGTCATCGGTGCAGTCCGCTACTCGGCCCAATCGGGCAAGCACGTTGCCGAGTTACGCAACATGGTTACCTCGCCTGGTGGCACAACCGCCGCTGCGCTCTACGAACTCGAAAAAGGCCGCTTGCGCACCGTCTTGGCCGATGGCGTTTGGGCCGCCTATCGCCGTGCCCGCGAACTTGGCGGCGAGTAAGATTGTAAGCACAGCAGCTCGCTAGTCAATAATGAAGTCGGGCTGCGGCGCAAAATCAAACAGGAGATCGGGCAAGCAACATCAATTGCTTTTTTGGGCTGTCCATGTACCATTAAGGCTACATTCGTGCTGGATTAAGGTTGGTGGCCTATGCTGGAATTTCGTGATATTCGTGCCTTGGAAGGGCCAAATGGCTATGCCCATGCCCCGGTAGCTTTAGTTCGGCTTGTCGGAACCTTACCTGAAATTAATAATTGGCTCGAACGTGTAGCCAATACCCTGATTAACACTGGGATCAGCGCCGCAGCGCCGGTGCTCCAACAACACCCAAGCCTTGGCGAATATGCTATTACTTGGTCAACAAGTACGCCTGAAAGTTTGGCCATGCCGCTTGAACAGCTCGCAGACAGCGACGAGGCCGCGAGTGCAGCCGAGATTCAGGCCATGCTCGCCAAAGAGCAAGTGCCAACTGCACTGCAACCGTTGCTTGAGCAACAATTGCCGCTCTGGCGCAACGATGATCGCTGGCTGATTGGCTATGGTCGCTATGGCCAAAACTCCGAGCAATTCGACCATGCGACCTATCAAACATTGCCGATTATTGCGATTAGCGGCACCAACGGCAAAACCACGACTACCCGTTTGATCGATTTTACGCTGCGGACTGCTGGCTATCAAACAGGCCGCACCGATACCGATGGCGTTTGGCTCAATAATCAAGCGATTGAGCAGGGCGATTGGACAGGTTTTGGCGGTGCGCAATTGGTGCTGAGCCAGCCAACCGTCGAGGTTGCGGTGCTCGAAACGGCACGCGGCGGCTTATTACGCCGTGGTATTGCCTTCAACCAATGCGATATTGCGGTTTTAACCAATGTTGCCGATGATCATTTGCCAGATCGTGGCTTGGCGACGGTGGCCGAAATGGCTCATTTCAAGGCAACAATTGTGCGGGCAGCCCAAAAAGCTGTCATTTTGAATGCTGATGATCAGGTGCTGATCGAGGTTGTTGCGCCGCAAGCCACTGCGCCAATTATTTGGTTTAGCTTGCAAGCCAACAATCCATTGATTGTCCAAGCGCAGCAATCCCACCAAACCTGCTTGTATCTCGAAGCTAATCAATTGATCCTGGCCAGTAACGGCCAGACCCAACCATTAATCGATGTAGCAAGCTTGCCGTTAGGTTTCGGTGGCGTGGCGCAGCATAATATCGCCAATGCACTAGCGGCAGCGGCAGCATTGCATGCATTTGGATTAAGCGCTGGCCAGATTGCGCTTGGGCTAGCCGGATTTCAACCAAATGCCGAGCATAATCCAGGCCGTTTAAATCAATTCCAGCGTGATGGCATAACCTTGTTGATCGATTATGCGCACAATAGCGATGGTCTGCGGGTTTTGTTAGCTAGTGCTGCGCCATTGCGAGCAGCCAACGGCAAAATTGTCATGGTATTTAGTGGCACAGGCGATCGCACTGATCAGCAAATTCAAGAGCAAATGCAGATCATCGCCCAGCATGTCGATCGCTTGATTCTCAAACGTGATCCATGGTTTTTGCGCGGGCGCGAACCAGGCACGTTAGAACCACTGATGATCGCCGCTGCCACTGCTGCTGGCTTAGACCCAAGCGCCATTACCGAGCTTGAAGGCGACGAAAACGCCTTTGCCGAATTAACCAAACCCGCCAAAACTGGTGATGTGCTGCTGTGGTTAGTTTATAAAGAACGCGCCAGCAAAATTGCCATGGCTCAGGCATGGGAGCGCAACGAATGAGCGAACCACAGATCGAGCCAGCCGCAACCAAAGCTGAATATCTGTGGAATACACCCCGCGAAGATCAATCACCCAACCGACCTTTGGTAGAAATCGGTTGGGTGTTGATCGGCACCTTTGAAAAAATCGATGAAGGAGCCATTCGCACTGCCCGCGAGCGCACCCGTGACTATTTACGCCAATGCTTCCCTGAATTTTCGTGGCGGGTGCCGATTGTCGTGCGTCCCGACCCCGATCCAGGCGATGTATTGGCCGAACCAATCCGCTTAATTGACATGGCGGTGACCGAGCGTTTGACCAAAGGTTGGGATTTTGCCATCGCCTTCACCGCCACCGATTTGCATTCGCTCAGCAAGCAATACACCCTTGGCACGCCAGCCAGCGGCCTTGATGCGGCGGCAATCTCGACTGCCCGGCTTGACCCAACAGCCCAGCGTTCGATGGTGCGCAAAGCGGAACGTGAATTAGTGTTGAGCAACCGAATCTGGGCGCTGTTTCTACATTTGCTCGGCGATTTATTGGCCTTGCCGCATAGCGACGAGCCAAGCAGCCCAATGCGTATGCCGCGTGTACCTGAAGATCTCGATGCAGTCCATGATTTTAGCAGCAAGCAACGTGAATGGATGCTCGAATCGCTGACCGAAGTTGCCGACTTGCGGGTCGAAGAAACCCTTCAATCATCGCGCAATCCGTTCTTTTTTACGCTGCGGGTGCTGGCTCGTTCAGGCGGCGAGATTATCGCGGCAGTCGCGCGGAATCGCCCATGGATTTTGGTCTGGCATCTAACAAAATTCACTGGCGCGGCACTATCGACCCTGCTGATTCTGCTATTTACCGCCGAAGTGTGGGATGTTGGGGTGCGGTTGCCGCTGGATGAAGTTATCGGAGCGTTAGCAATTACGATTGCCGCAACCACAACCTTCGTGGTTACCCGCCAACGATTACTCACGCGACGCACCCGTTTTCGGCTAACCGAGCAGGTCGTCGTAACCGATTTTTCGATCATCCTGACAATTTTGGGTTCGATGCTTTCAATGGTATTACTGCTGATCAGCGCCGCAATGTTGGTAATTTGGGTAGTTCCCGATGAGCTAGCGTTGCGCTGGACAGATTTTGCCACGCTTTCGCTGGAGCATAATCTGGCTTTAGCCGGT
This sequence comes from uncultured Chloroflexia bacterium, assembly GCA_963767035.1. Lineage (GTDB taxonomy): Bacteria > Chloroflexota > Chloroflexia > Chloroflexales > Herpetosiphonaceae > Herpetosiphon. Next base: position 2,803,121 of record CAVYBW010000001.1, read on the forward strand.
ACGGTCACGGTGATTGGCTTGATCGTCGGCGCACTTGGTGCCAGCATCGAAGACCAAACCACCTTTCGCCATGTGGCTTTTATCGATGAGGAAACGTAATCCGAATTATGAATTATGAAGGAGGAGGGATGAAGTCAAAAGTCAGAAATCAAAATTGGGTTTGAGCCTAATCCAATTTGCTAAGTTTGAGGATCGGGGAGCAATGGATCGGGGTTATCACCCTTCCGTCCCGCCTCAAGGCGGGAGACGCAGGGGGCTTTAATCCCCCTGCACCCCCTAAAATACAATGCGTGGATGGCACACGGCTTCTGATGAACCGGCCACGGCGCGGTTCGCAGCAGAGAAATCTTAAGAAGGATTAAGGGCTGGGGTCAGGGATGAAGTCAAAAGTCAGAAATCAAAATTGGGTTTGAGCCTAATGCTGCTTTAGCGATCTTCGCGATCTTCGCGGTTAAATTTCATCCCTCATCTCTCATCCCTCATCCCTCATCCCTCATCCCTCATCCCTCATCCTTCTATCAACTTCTTGGTATACTACAATTAGGCAACGAAGCCGACCAACATCATAGGAGATATACTCGATGGATTTCCAGTTAACCCAAGAACAGCAAGAACTCCGTCAAACGGTACGTGAATTTGCTGAGCGCGAGTTATTGCCCAAAGCCAAAGAGGTTGACGAAAAAGCCCAGATTCCAGCCTCAACATGGAAAAAAATGGCCGATACGGGCCTCATGGGCTTGCCCTTTGCCGAAGAATTAGGCGGCGCAGGAGCCGATGCGATTAGCGCAGCCCTTGCCGTTGAAGAGATTGCCCGCTGCTGTGGCTCGACTGCGCTTTCGTATGCCGCCCATGTTGGTTTAGGCAGCGCCCCGATTGCTATGTTTGGCAGCGATCAACAAAAAGAACAATTTTTGCGCCCTGCCGCCGAAGGTCGCTACCTTGGCGCGTTTGGTCTAACCGAACCTCATGCAGGCTCTGATGCAGGCTCAACCCGCACCACCGCCGTGCGCGAAGGCAACGAATGGGTGATCAACGGCGCGAAAATGTGGATTACCAACGCCGCCGAGGCCGGCCACTTAATCGTGACTGCGATCACCAATAAAGACCGTGGCAAACGTGGCATTAGCGCCATCATCATTCCCAAAGGCACAGCTGGCGTACATTTCGGCAGTCCTGAGCATAAAATGGGCTTGCGCGGCTCAAATACCCACGCCATCACCTTTGATAATGTGCGGGTGCCAGCCGAAAATTTGCTTGGAGCCGAAGGCGATGGCTTTGTCCAATTCCTCAAAGTGCTCGATGGTGGGCGGATCTCAATTGGCGCAATGGCAATTGGCTTAGGCGTTGCCGCCATGGAAGCCGCCGTTAGCTATGCCCGTGAAAGGCAAGCTTTTGGCCAGGCAATTGGTAGCTATCAATCGATCAGCAATATGTTAGCCGATATGGATACCGAGCTAGAGGCCGCGCGCTTGCTGATTTTACGGGCTGCATGGCTCAAAGAAAACGGCAAGCCATTTACCCGCGAAGCAGCGATTGCCAAACTCTATGCCTCAGAAGCCTCAGAGCGGGCTTGCCGCAACGCTGTGCAAATCTTTGGTGGTTATGGTTATAGCAGCGAATATCCAGTCGAGCGCTATTATCGCGATACTCGTTTGTTGACGATTGGCGAAGGCACCTCGGAAATTCTGCGCATGGTTATCTCACGTGGTTTGCTTGGTGAATTAGCCTAATAGTCGAGTTCTCATCTTTCTCGGTTAGCGTCATTACTGGAATTAAATAACAAAAAGCACCTCAATCGATGATGATTGAGGTGCTTTTTGGATTGACTGAAGCTGACGAAGCTTAGCGTCGGCCAGATACCGAAACTGTTTGATCTTCCTCGCGGCCTTTGAACACCAAGATAATTGGCGTGCCAATAAAGCCATATTGCTCGCGAATGCGATTTTCGAGGTAGCGCTTGTAGCCAAAGTGCACTTGCTCAGGCGCATTCGAGAAGAACAAGAAGACTGGTGGCTCGGCTTGCGCTTGGGTTGCATAGAACAAGCGTAAGTGTGCGCCTTTGTGCATGGCGGTTGGTGGGTGTTCGCGCACCGCTGCCCGCAACAAGTTGTTAATATCCGAGGTGCTAATGCGTTTAGCGCGTTCGCTCTGGATAGTTTGGGCAATATCGAGCACTTTGCTGGCCCGCTGGCCAGTTTTGGCCGAGATAAACTCAATTGGCGCGTAGGGCGCAAAGTGAAAAACCTCAGACATCGTGGTTTTAGCATCTTCGTAGCTAAACTTAGCTTTATCGATCAAGTCCCATTTGTTGACGATGATCGCCAAGCCTTTGTTGGCTTCCAAGACCATGCCAGCAACGTGGGTATCTTGAGCGGTCGGGCCTTCTTTGGCATCGATCAACAACAAGGCAATTTGGCAGCGTTCGATTGCTTTCATCGTGCGCAATACGCTGTAGCGTTCAATTCCTTGCTCAATCGAGCCACGCCGCCGAATCCCAGCGGTATCGATCAAGGTAATTGCCGTGCCTTTGTAGCGCAATTTGGTATCGATTGAATCGCGGGTTGTGCCAGGAATATCGCTGACAACGACCCGTTCTTCACCGACCAATTTATTCAGCAAGCTCGATTTACCAACGTTTGGCCGACCGACAATCGCAATTTTCAGCGAATCATCGTCGTCTTCTTCCTCTTGGCCAGCGGGCAAATTGCGTACAATTTCATCGAGCAAATCGCCTGAGCCAGTACCGTGATAGGCACTCAAAGCAATTGGATCGCCCAAACCAAGGTTATAGAATTCGACAGCATTCTGGCGACGGTCTTCGGTATCGGCTTTGTTGACGCCCAACACCACTGGCTTGCTGCTACGGCGTAAGAGCACTGCCACTTCTTCATCAGCAGCGATCAAACCCTCGCGTACATCGACCATAAATACAATCACATCGGCTTCATCGATTGCCAGCTGTGCTTGTTGGTGGGTACGACGCACAATTTCGGCCAACGGCAAGTTTGGGTCATCATCGCCAACCAACAAACCAGCGGTATCCACAATCGTGAATACGCGGCCATTCCAAATCGTTTCGCCATATTGGCGGTCGCGGGTTGTGCCAGCTTCATCGGCAATAATCGCCCGGCGCTCGCCAATCAGCTTATTAAACAAGGTCGATTTGCCAACATTTGGTCGGCCAACAATCGCCACAATTGGTTTTTCCATAGTTATACCTCTTTCGCAATCGCTGCCCAAGGGCAACCATCGCTACATTCTACGACGTTCAAGTTGCACAATCGTGGCATTTTGGCCCAATACAGTGATTGGGAACGTGCCGCGAACCCGTAATTCAGGTGTGGCATTGATTTTTTCGCGTAGCACATCGATTTCGGCAGCCAGTGCCACGATCATGCCACCAGGCGCAACGATACGCGCCCATTCTGCACACACACCTGAATACAATTGATGCAATTCATCGATATTATTGACTTGTTTACCAAAGGGCAAATTGGTGACGAGTTTGTTGATTTCGCCTGGTTGGAATGGTAAGTCAGTCGCATCTAAACGGCGAATTGCTAAATCGCCGCCAACAGGTGCCAGATTTCGGCTCAGCGCTTTGACGGCTTCACGGCTTTTATCGCCAGCAATCAGCCGCTCAAACGGCCCAACTGCTGCTCGTTCAGCAATGATCGTACCCGTGCCGGCCATGGCATCCAAAAAAACATCATTGGGCTGAGGATTGGAGAGCTGCACCATTGCCGCCGCAATTGCTGGGCGCAAGGCAGCGGGGCGATCGACAATCCGGTTGATGCGATGGCGCATCCCGCCAGTTGAAAGCCGAATTGCTACAATAATTTCGCTGCCATAGAGCGTGACCCAAATTTCAACGTCAGCTTCTTCTTCGACGAACTTCCAGCGGCCTGGCCACGAATCGCGCACCGCATCGGCCACAGTCATACCCACGGCTTTACGGGCAAAATCTTGTTTGCCGGTTACCCGCGTTACGACCCGAAAACTGGTTACTTTGGGAGTGCGGCCACCATTGAGCGTGAAAACTCGCAAGGCAGTTGGCACAAGCAGGCTATTTTTTACCGAAGCATGAATTTGCTTCAAGCCGCCTTGATCCGGCGAGATGTTGAACGCACGGGCTGCAACCACAAATAAATCTTCGGCAGTCCGCAAATTAAACAATTCTTTGGAGTTGGTGTTGGTATGAAACAGCAGCATATCATCTTTTTGGGTGATATGGCGCTGAGCAACTAGCATTGGTTTTTGCAACGTGGCGTTAATTTCAGCCAGCAACAATTGGCCAACCCCGGGCTGGGTTTGCACTGCAAACAACGGGCGGCTCATATCAACGGTTGGTTGTTGCACAAAGGCCCGCCGACGCGGTGCACCAGCTGGTGTTGGCGCGCCAGTTGGGCGGCCAGTGGGATCTTGGCGTGGGCCACGAGCAGGCGCTTGCGTTGACGCGCCAGTTGGGCGGCCAGCAGGATCTTGGCGTGGGCCACGAGCAGGCGCTTGATTGGAGCGTGCGCCAGGTCGGCCTGGCCGAGCAGGGCGTGAATTTGATTGCGGGCCGCGCTCTGGGCTACGGCGTTTTGGGCGTTGGAATGGCATATCGCTTATAACTCGCACAATTGCGAGTTTTCCTTTCATCAGACTAAATTCATGTCAAGCAAGCTATTGCTGACAACCAAACCCACCATAGCCCGCGCAAATGCCCGAATGACCCAGCCTGCTTAAGCCGATGGTGTTAGTGGAGTGCGAAACGTCGCCGAATCGTTGATTATGCGGTGTTCGCCAGTGTCGTCACGGAGGCGTTGCGAGCGAACTCGCCCACGATTTAATGCTTGCCAGAGTGCTTCAACACAGACTGCATCAAATTCTGTGTCGGCTCCAGCCCGCAAACGCCGAAACGCTTCTTCAATTGGTAAGCCTCTGCGGTACGGTCGGTCAGAGGTCATGGCATCAAAGGCATCGGCCACGGCGACAATCCGCCCGCCGAGTGAAATTTGACCCTTAGCTAAGCCATAAGGATAGCCACTGCCATCAAGTCGCTCGTGATGTTGAATAATCACCGGCAACTCGGTTTGCAACATGCGAATATGGCCAAGAATCCGTTCGCCAATTTCAGGATGCGATTTCATCTCGCCAAATTCAGCGTCAGTCAAGCGCCCGGGCTTTTTCAGCACCCCATCACTAATGCCAATTTTGCCAACATCGTGCAAAATCGCGCCAATCCGCAGATGATGAATAAAGCTTGGCTCAAGCTCCAATTCTTCAGCAATCGCCACCGCAAATTCCGAAACCCGTTTGGAATGGCCTTCGGTATACGGGTCTTTGGCATCAATCGCTGCTGTTAGGGCTTGAATAACATCCAAAAACAGTTCGTTGACATCGGCATACAAATCGGCAATTTCCAGCACCGTCGCTGCTTGACGGGCCAAGGTTTGCAACAACAATTTGTCATCGTCATCAAAACGGCCATCGCGTTTGTTCAAAACCTCGATGCAGCCAATCAGATGTTCTTCGGATTGGGCTCGTTCGCGGCCAAAGGTAATGCAGCGGGTCTGCAATGGCACCGCCAAAATCGAACGGGTATCAAAGCCGGTCATCTGATCAACGCTACCATCGTGGCGTTGATCGCGTTTAACATCGCCGACGCAGATCGTCTCGCCCGTTGCGGCAACATAGCCTGCAATGCCGCGACCTTTGGCCAAGCGCACTGCCTGCACCCGCTCGTGCATGTAGCCCGTCGAATGCTGCAAAATCAAGTCGCCGCTCTCAGGCTCGGTCAAAAACAGCGAGCTAGCCTCGGCATCAAGCAAAATCCGCGCATAATCGATGATCAAATTCAGCAAGGTGGTACGGTCGAGCGTCGAGCCAATATGGCCAACAATCTCGACCAAGGCGCTCAAACGTGATTCACGTTGCTGGCTTTTTTTCAACAAGCGCGCTTTTTCAACTTCGGCGGCCATGCGATTGCCCAACAATTTAAGCAAGCGTGGCTCGGAGCGTTGCGGATTGAAAATCTGAATCACGCCAACGACTTTTTCTTCGAGCAAGAGCGGCAACGACAAAAGCGAGCGCAATTGCAGGCTATTGGCCTCACCCAAACGCCGATCCCAGCGTGGATCGCTATTAATATCTTCGATCCATAAGGGTTGGGTCGAGGCAATTGTTGCGCCAACCAAGCCAACATCAATCGGCAAGCGCACGCCGATCAGATGTTGGCTTGCCGGATCGCCCTGAACCACCTGAAAAACAATCTCATCGGCCTCAACCAGATAGAGCGTGCCGGCCTCGCCGCCAGCAATCTCAATCAACAAGGCCAACATCCGTTCAAGCAAGGGATCGAGCGTCATGCTACTTGCGATCGCATCAGCTCGCTCAATCACCACCAACACCTGTTCCAACTCAAAGGCACTATTTTGCACAACCGTCTGCGATGTCATACTCATGCTCCACTGTGTCGGGTAGCACTCGCAGGCGGTTGTGGGCTAGCGCATTGAAGCCTGAGCCATATAACGGCGCTGCGAGCGCGGTTTAGCTTGGCGACTAAGTTGACGCACGACCCGCCGAATTTCATGTGGCATTCGGGCCATTGTCACCTGCGCACCAAGTGCGGTTGCAATTTGTTCAACAGTCCATTCATCAATTGTGCGAGTTCCGGAGTGATCAAACATCACTTTCGGCAGCATCACAATATCAGCTGGGCCATGCTTTTGTAATTCAGCGACAACATCGCCGCCAGTTAGCAAGCCTGAAACGGTCACCATATCGCCAAAAAACTGATTGACGACTGGGCATAATTCAACGGTAAGGTTTTCAATTCGACTAAGTTGCTCAACGACTTGTTGCAAGACCGGCGCGGCCAAGGTTGCACAGGCCAAGAGCATGCGAGTTGGTTTATCGACGGCACTTGGCAGCGAAGGCACAATCTCTGCCCATTCGTCTTGGAACTGACGCACCAAGCCCACGCCGTTCTCTAATTGATCATAGCCTTCGTACAACGAGCCATCGGGCTGCTCGCGGCCAGCCAATAGATAAAACTCATCGGAAGGATAGACCAAGACCGAGCCGTGTTCGGTCATATAATATTCTTGGAACGGTTCGCAGATGTCGATCACCGCTGCGGCTTCATCGCCGCGATATGGCCGCAACTCAACTTCGGTTGCCGCTCCTAAGCGCGCGCAAAAGCCGAGATTGCCTTCTTGGGCCGCTTGAAACAATTCATTGGCAACCGGCGCGTCCTCTTGCCAAATTGGCTGCGCTTCCCAGTTGCTATCAATCCATTCGGCGCTTTCATGCACGCGGATGGCAGCTTTGATACTTTGGGGCTTTTTGCCCTCAAAGCGATAGCGGGTTAGGCCAACGGGCACAATTGCAATGCTTTGCACAATTGGGTACAACTGGCCTAATTCATGGATGGTTTGGGCCAAGGCCGGGCCATCGTTTAATTGGGGGCATGCCACCACTTGGGTATGCACCTCGATGCCCAAATCGCCTAAGCGCCGAATTTGCTCCAACACATCGGGAACATCGGGCTTGCCCAACAGAATTGCCCGCAAGGTACGATCAGTCGCGTGGACTGAAATATACATTGGCCCTAAACGCTGTTCAGCAATCCGATCCCAGTCATCCTCCTTAAGATTCGTCATGGTTACAAAGTTACCATACAAAAACGACAAGCGATAGTCATCGTCCTTAAGGTAGAGTGTTTTGCGGAATCCTTTAGGCATTTGGGTTAAAAAAGCAGAAGGGGCATTTATTGTTGCAGGTTCGCAGGCGGTCAAATAATGGCTCGACAAAATCGAGGCCAAGCATATCGTCGGGGTTTTTGGTTAATTGGATGCTGCGTTCTTCGCCAGCTTGGCGCACCAGCAACTCAACCTGATCTTCAGTCATGGCAAAGCGAAAATCAATTACATCGCGCATCACCCGACCGTTAACTTGCAGAATCGCGTCGCCAGCTTGTAGCCCAAGTTGCGCACCAGTGCTACCTGCTGCGACTGCTTGAATAACCCCGCCATTGCCTGGTCGAATATTACTAAGATTTGGTTGATATTCCATAGCACATCACTGTTTACTGCGTTAATCGCGGCGGCTAATCGCACAAAAGGCGCACTTTGCATTGTGCGCCTCATCCGCATTCTATCGCGTCAAATTACCAAAGGGCCGTAGCCCAACATTATGTATTATAGCAGAAAGCCTTGATTCTGCTAGCTTGCTATTGAGTAGGGTTAGCGTTCCCTCGCCCTCTCGCCCGCCCGCGAGGTGAGCATCCATAATTTAGCGTGGCAGCACAATCACCTGTTTATCGTCGAGGCGGCTTGGGCGATACAGAATCGCCACATTGCCAACCAACGCCACCAGTGAGGCCTCGGTATCAGCCACCAACTGCTCAGTTAGCTCGCGCCGTTCTTCTTTAAATTCGCCAAACTTTACTTTGATCAATTCATGCGCATCAAGCGCAGCGGCGACAGCAGCCACCACCGTGCTTGAAAGCCCTTGCTTACCAATTTGCACCACTGGCTTAAAATCGTGTGCCAAACGGCGCAAATATTGGCGTTGATTGCTATTTAATGCGAGCATTATCGCCCTTTCAATACTTATTTACAAGAAAAAACTGCTGGTTTTCACCAGCAGTCATTCGTGGAGCGGGAAACGAGACTCGAACTCGCGACCTTCTCCTTGGCAAGGAGATGCTCTACCAACTGAGCTATTCCCGCATCGCGTTATGATGTTATTATACACAGTTTGGCAGAAATTGCAAATTTAGCTAACCCATGCCACAGCAGCAGCAATCAGCCTTGAGATTTAGACCTTTGTAATGCTGCAAAACCCATTATTGAGCCTTTCGTGGTAGTTTGTTCAAATCTTGTGGCAAGCTAGGCTTTCTGCTACACTAATTTGAATGAAAGGTGTGGATCATGCCCGCTGCAAACGCCCAGATCAACCAACCACAACAAGCCTCATGAAGCACCAACTTCACAACGCTCGCCGTTTCATCCTGGCTGGAGGCAATCTGCATGGGGTGCGAATCGGGCTATTGCCATGCTTGCTCGCTTGGACGGCCTGGCGACAAACTGAGTTTTTGGCCTTAGCTTTGGCGTTGAGCAGTTTCAGTTATTTAGTGCACTATTTGCGTTATGCTGAGCGTTGGCCAGCACCACGGATAGCATGGCTTGATCAATGGGCTGAATTTGGGCTAGCGCTGGTTATGCCCTTAATCGCCACTGGCTGGTATAGCCCATGGTTATTTGATACATGGCTGATTTTAGCTGCTACCGCCAGCCAGCTTTCGCGCCGCAGCAGTACTACCTTGGGCATAGTATGGTTGGGCTATAGTGTGGCGCTGTTTGCCAGCAACAATCTTGGCAGCGTTAACCCCATGTTATTTAGCATGCTGGTGGTGGGCGTCCCAATGATTTTATTAATTAGCATCAAGCCACGCCCACTTGAGCCGATTAACCAGCCACCTGCGCGCATGCTGAGCAGCTTGCAAACTGCCCAACGCCGCTTTGAACTCATTCGCACGATTATTGATCATGCCCAGCGTTCGGCCATGGTCGAGGCGGTCTATCATCAAGCCCAGCATGGCGTGCGCGATCTGGAATTATTAATTGATGATATTAAGCCGCAAGCCCAGCAATCAAGCTTGATCGAACGCTTTAAGCCAATTATTGAACGCTGGAATGCCAAACACACAATCGAAGTATATTTGCAAACGACGGCTATTCCACAACACATAAATCCAGCGGTTGAAGCATTATTGGTACGCGCTTTAGAAGAAACTCTCAGCAATGTTGCACGCCATGCCCAAGCCAGTTTGGTCGAAATCAGCCTGCGCGGCGATCAAAAGCAGCTTAGTTTAATTGTGCGCGATAATGGGATTGGCTTGATCAATGGGCCAATTCAGCGGGCTGGCTGCCATGGCTTGCGTTCACTACGCTATCGAGCCAAGAAATTAATGGCTATTTGGATGCCTACGATGGGGTTGATGGGGGCTTGGTGGTACAACTGGCCTTGCCATTAAGTATCTTTGTTGCCTAAAAAACATCAGCCGCCATACAAATGTATAGCGGCTGATGCAAAAAGAGCAATGGGCCAGGCGTACCCGTGACACCCATAGAGGCAAGCGTGCCGTTGCTATCTTTCAATCCTGGCGGAGTTGGCAAGCATATGCCGCACAGGACCCGACCCGTTGGCCATTATAGTCTACAAGCGGGTTAAAGTCAAAAAGTGTTGATCTTTTCATCTGGCATGGTATACTTGCGATTGCCAGAAACAACTACAGACCGTGGTGTCCTAGAAGATAGCGATGTGTCAGAATGCAGCGATGCCAGCAAAAGAGCATCGCTTTTTTATTGGATACTTAATATTTTTTTAGGACAAAAGTCACCCTTGACACTTTTAGTGTCAGACGACAAAGTAGAAGACGACCATTGGTAGGTAGTCCTTTCTCTTGATATGGTTAAGTTAGGTACTATTAAAAATTTCAGTACCCACGCTTTAGAATATTCTGTTGGCACACAGCCAAAGACACCGTACTATTGTAAGTAGCGCTAAGCATTCAATCGTTGGAACATGTTCTGAATGGCAATCCAAAGCGGCGGCAGCTTGGCACAGTGTTCAATTTTGGTCTAGTGTGGCACATATAGCCAGAAAGTAAGCCACCATGAAGTACCTGCGTCGATCAATTATTGCGCTCGTTCTCTATCTCGCTGCGTTTTTCAACATCGAGCGGCTGGACTTCCAGGGCGAGAATGTTATTGACCTACGTTCATTTGTGTATATTCTCGGTTTAGCAGCAATCATTATCACGCTGATGCTGCCCTATTTTCGCCAACGACGGCTCTTGGTGGCCCTAACCTATTGGGGTGCGATCTACGCAATTATTCGTTTGGCATTTTTCAATAGTGTTTCGTTCGTCGGGGTTGATATTTATTTATCACTCACCGAATTGGTATTTTTGTTGGTCGGGGTGCGGTTCGCCCACCAAGTTGCGATTGATCTGTATGATTTCGAGCAAGCAGTGATCAACATCACCTTGCCGCAAGTCAATCGTCAAATTCGGCCACTCAACGATTCAAACGACGAAATTCAAACCGAGATGGTGCGCAGTCGTCGTCACCGTCGCCCAATGAGTGTTTTGGTGATCAAACCCGATCCCCAATCAGTTAATTTAGCGATTCATCGCAGTGTCGAAGAAGTGCAAAAATCGATGATGACCCGGTATGTGGTTACCAGCCTAACCCGAGTTGTTGCCGATGTTATGCGCCGAACCGACATGATTTTTGAGCAACCAAGCTCAAACCAATTTATCGTGATGAGTCCTGAAACCAATGCCGCTAATTCTGTTTCTTTCGCGGAACGCATCAAGGCTGCTGCGTCCGAGAGGCTGGGTGTAGATGTGTTGTGTGGAATTGCATCATTTCCCGACGATGCCCTAACGTTTGATGAGTTGATTCGCGAGGCCGATACACGGGCATTGCGTCAACTCAAAGGGGTTAAGCCACAAGACACACGCTCGACCATTCAGACTGAAGTTTAAAGCGCCGTACATGCATCGTGCAGAAAGGAACCGTCATGGCTTCTTCACTCAATTATCGTGAAAACCCAGCCTATGCCTGGCTGTTTCAAATTCAACCCAATCGCTCACCAATGGCTCGCAAGGTGTATTTGGTTAATAAACGGGCGATGGATTTGTTGATTTTATTATTGGCAATGCCATTTTTGTTGCCATTCTTCCTCTTATGTGCCATCTTGATTAAAATCGATTCGCCCAATGGGCCAATTATGTTTACTCAAAAACGCACAGGCCAAGGCGGACGAACCTTCCGCATGTATAAATTCCGCACGATGGTGCCGAATGCCGAGGAAATGAAAAAGCAGTTGATGCACCTCAACGAGCTGCAATGGCCCGATTTCAAAATTAGCAACGACCCGCGGATTACCAAAGTTGGTAAGTTTTTGCGCAAAACCAGCCTTGATGAGCTGCCCCAATTGCTGAATGTGATCAAAGGCGAGATGAGCCTCGTCGGCCCACGGCCTACCTCATTTGGCGCGCATACCTACGACTTGTGGCAAACTGAACGCCTCGATGTGCAACCAGGCCTGACTGGGCTGTGGCAATTGTTCGGTCGCGCAAGCACCGAGTTTCATGATCGTCTGCTTTTGGATATTGCCTATATCGAACGCCGCTGTTTGTGGATCGATATTCAAATTCTGTTTCGCACTATTCCAGCCGTCTTGAAACAGCGGGGTGCGCATTAGTGCCACAACCGATTGCCTACATGATGTCACGTTTCCCACATTTGTCGGAAACGTTTATTTTGCGTGAAATGCTCGAAATGGAGCGCTTGGGCTGCGGACGTTAAGCTCTTTCCGTTGATGCTGCAACAACAAGCGGTTGTCCACGATGAAGCCAAACGCTGGATTCCAATGGCCCAAACCCAGCCATTTTTATCGCCACAGGTGGCCTTGAGTAGCCTGCAACGCTTGGTCAAGCAGCCACTCAAAACTGGCGGCATCGTGGCCAAAACAGTTGCCGAAAGTGCTTCCAGCCCAAGCGAGTTAGTGCGCAAATTGGCCTTAATTCCCAAAGCAATCACGCTGGCCAAGCATATGCAGGCCCAGCAGATTGCGCATATTCATTGCCATTATGCGACCTATCCAGCCTTTGCCGCTTGGATTATCAATTGCCTGACGGGCATTCCTTATTCCTTCACGGTGCATGGCCACGATATTTTTGTCAATCGGGCGATGTTGCCAACCAAAGCCCGTGGCGCAAGCGCAATTATGGCGATCGCTGAGTTCCATCGCGAGTTTTTGGTCGAAAAATTAGGCGAATGGGTGCGTGATCGGATTCATATTGTGCATTGTGGCATTCGCCCAGAACGCTATCAACTCCAACCCAAGCCTGCTAGCGAACGCTTCGAAATTTTGACGACTGGCAGTTTGCAAGATTACAAAGGCCATCCCTTCTTGATTCATGCCTGTAGTTTCCTGCGCGACCGTGGCGTGGCCTTCCGCTGCCGCATTATTGGCGGTGGCGAAGATCGCCCGATGCTTGAACAATTGATTGCCGAAAAGCAATTAACCGGTTTGGTCGAATTGCTCGGCCCCCAGCCCGAAACCGCAGTGCGCGAGCTTTTAGCCACGGCAGATTGCTATGTCCAAGCCAGCATCATCACCCCATCGGGCAAGATGGAAGGTATTCCAGTATCGTTGATGGAAGCCTTGGCCTGCGAATTACCAGTTGTGGCCTCGCGCATGTCGGGCATCCCCGAACTGGTGCGCCACGGCGAGACCGGTTATTTGGTGCCGCCAGCCAACGCCGCAGCCTTAGCCGATCAACTGCTGTACGTGCGTGATCATCCTGAGGAAGCCGCTCGCTATGCTGCTCGTGGCCACGAACTGGTCCAAAGCGATTTCAATTTGGTAACCTGTGTCGAAAAACTTTCCGAAACCCTACTGGCCGTAAATCCCGCTTTGCAACGGCCAATTCAACGCAATGCCTAAAGCCCAGGAGCAGCAGTAATGCCCCAGAAAATTGCTTTTCTTAAAATTCGCGATTTTTCGTTTATTAATCCCAATCTAATCGCTCAATTTCAGCGGGTATTTCCTGAATATACGCTTGATATTTTTGATTTCAAGGATTGGCTTAAGCAAAATCCGCATATGTATCTGTTGGCAATGGCCGCAGTATACAAAGAATATGGGCGCGAGATTTGGGCCGGCAAGAAGCAGCCCAATCCACATTTATTTGTTACCCGTTGGATTGGCAAGCGGATCAAAAAGCTGGTGCAGCAGCGTTTCAACCCACGCGATTATGCTTTTGCCTTCCAAACCCAGACCTTTTTTGATGCCAGCGTGGCTGGTTTGCCGCATTTTATCTACACCGACCACACATTAAAAGCCAACTGGCGCTACAAATTATTTGATCCTAGCAAAATTCAATACTCGGCAGAATGGCGATCGGCAATTGAGCCTGAGATTTATCTCAACGCCAGCAAAATGTTTTTTGCGAGCAATTTTGCCCGCAATTCAGCAATTGAAGACTACAATTTTCCTGCTGAACAGGCAGAGTGTGTCTATACAGGTATTAATGTTAAAATCGACCCACCAACCAACAAAGAGTATACCGCCAAACGGATCTTGTTTGTTGGAGTAGAATGGGAACGCAAAGGCGGGCCAGAAGTTGCCGAAGCCTTTAAGCGCATCCAAGCGCAGCATCCCGACGCTACACTAACGATTGTCGGCTGCACGCCAGAGCTTGATCTGCCCAATTGTCGGATTATTGGGCGCGTACCACGGGAACAGGTTGTTGAATACTTTCGTGAGGCCACGATTTTTTGTATGCCCAGCCGGATCGAACCAGCGGGGATTGCCTTCACGGAAGCGGCAATGTATAAATTACCGATTATTTCGGCCAACAGTGGCGGCCTGCCCGACCGCGTGCTACATGGCCAAACTGGCTATCTGATTGAACCTGGCGATGTTGATAGCCTAACCAATTATTTAAGTGATTTGTTGGATCACCCTGAACGGTGTCGTGAATTTGGTGAAGCTGGCTACCAATTAGCGCATCGTGAATTCACGTGGGATCGCGTTGGCGATCGCATCCGGGCTGCTATTCTTTCAACTATTCAACCAACGCAGCGCATGGCCTAGCCAGCAGTCAGCGCTGCAACAAAGGAACCGTTGCTATGGAATTTCGTCATTATCTTCGAATGTTAGGGCGCGGCTGGTGGCTGATCGCTCTGGCAGCATTAACTGGGGCAACCTTGGCGCTTGCCCGTGCTTATGTAACTGAGCCTGAGTATCGCACGCGCACGCGGCTGTTGCTCAGCCCCAACTTGGCGCGGGTTGATAGCGGCCAAGAATTATATAGCGTTACCACCTTGCAAAATCGCACAATCGTCAACACGATTGCCGAAATTCTGAATAGCGGTAGCCCATTCAAGGAAACTGGCTCGGGCCTTAATTTGCTGCCCGCCGAAGTGCTACGCTACAAAAACAATGCGGTGACGGTTCCCGAAGCCAATGTGTTGGAAGTGTATGTTGATGGGCCTGATGCCAATACCACGGCGCTCTTGGCCAATAGCTTGGCGCAACGCACAATCGACTTTGTGGATCAAAAATATCCGAGCTATAGTTTGGCCGTGCTTGACCCAGCCTTGCCATCATCAACGCCTCAAAGCCCGCAGCCAGTGCGGGATACCACCTTGGCACTGATTTTGGGTGCAGTTGTGGGGGCAATTATTGCGATTGTCCAAGAGCAATTGAAAACGCCGTTGGAAGCGCTGCGCCGGCGCAGTACCATCGATGCGGTTTCGACGGCCTTCACCCGTCGCCACTTTGATCAACAAGCCAAAGAAGCACTTGGACGGAGTTCAATTGCCTCGTTGGGCTTGGTGTATCTCGATGGCATGCAAGATGTGATTGATAGTATGCCTGCGCCAGTGGTGCAGCGCGTCTTGCGCCATGCCAAAAATGTGTTGCGCAACGAACTGCGTGGCAACGATATTGTGGGCCGCTGGGATAACACCACCTTCTCGATTTTGCTGCCTGAAACCCCCGAAATTGCCGCTACCCGCACGCTTGATCGGATTTTGAATGCGCTTGATCAGCCAGTCGAAACCGGCATCGACGATGTGGTGGTGAAATTAACGCCTTACGCTGGTGGCGCGACCCGCCGCAACAATATGGCTTACGCCCAATTAGTCGAAGAGGCCGAAGCCGCCTTGACCCGTTCGTATCGCAGTGGCGAAAAGAATGTGCTCTTCTCAGCCGTTGAACAACCGGCCTAACTTAAACCAACCTGCACGGCATGAATTCCATGCCGTGCAGCCATGAGGTCATTATGCTGGTCAACACACCACAAGAAGAGCCAACCAGCCAACCAGATGTTTTAACAGCAAATGGATGAAATTTGCCTTTGCCTTGTTGGCGATCGCTGGTGGCGCTGGGGTTGCCGCCGCCTTGGCAATCTTGGATAATCCTTTGAAATTAGTGCTGCTCTTTGGCGGAGCCGCCGCCGCCATGGTCACGATGCGCAACAGTGAATGGGGCTTGTTGGCGCTGGTGTTCATGAGCTATACCCGTTTTTCCGATGTGATGGTGCGCAACGGTGCGCCCTCAACCGCCCAACCGTTTTTAGCGCTGCTCTTTTTAATTATTTTCATGCGCTGGATGCTCTACAACCAAAAGCCCGAACCTTGGCTAAAACCCGCCACGTGGATTTTTATCTATGGAATGGTCGGGGTTGCCACATTTCTGTATGCCGATGATGTCATCCGGGTCAAAAGTGGGGTTATCGCCTACTTCAAAGATGCAATTATCGTTATTGTCGTGGTGATGATGATGCGTTCGCCCAAGATGCTGCATCGTTCGATGTGGGCGCTCTTGTTTGCGGGCATTTTTATGGCTTCGATCACCACCTGGCAGCAATTAACTGGCACCTTCGAAAACGATTATTTGGGCTTTGCCAAGGCTGGCAAAATGCAAATCGTCGCAGGCGTTGAGGATGATTACCGGATTGCTGGGCCAATCGGCGACCCCAACTTCTATTCGCAAGTGCTGCTCACGCTCATCCCGCTGGGCATGGATCGCTTGTGGAATGAGAAGAATAAGAAATTGCGCTGGTTTGCGATTTGGCAATTGAGCGTTTGTATGGCCTCAATTTTCTTCTCGTTCAGTCGTGGGGCGTTTCTCTCATTGGCGTTTGCCAGCTTGCTTATGTTTATTCGGCGGCCACCAAAGCCGCTGACGGTGATTATTATCGTTGCCTTAGCCTTTGTGATTATTCCAACCTTGCCAGCATCGTATATTGCGCGGCTCGAAACGATTCCCGAGGCGATTCCTGGGCTTGCCAAGGAAGATGTACGCAACGAAGCTTCATTCCGTGGGCGTTCGAGTGCTCAACAGGCTGGAATTCGCATGTTTATGGCCAATCCGGTTTTTGGCTTGGGCGTGGGCAATTTTGGCAATCACTATCAAGAATATGCGCGTGATCTTGGGCTGGATAATAGCCGCTGGGACCAAGCGCCGCACAATATGTACCTCGAAATCTTGACCGAAAAAGGCCTATTTGGGCTTTCGGTATTTGGGGCCATGATGTGGGTGCTGTTTCGCGATATGAACAAAGCACGCAAAACGTTCCGCGAAATCAAAATGGATGATTTTGATGGCTTGATCTTTGGGTTTCAAGCGGGATTAGTTGGCTATATGCTGGCAGGGATTTTCCTGCAATTATCCTATCCGCGTTTCTTTTGGATTCTGATTGCAATTGCCTATGCAATCCCCAATGTCGCTAACAAAGCTTATGACGAGTATCGCGAGGCGCTACCACATGGCGAAACAGCCTGAGACAATTGTACAGAGCGCTGCTCGCAATACGTTATGGTCGTATGCCGCCACTTATGGCGGCAAAATTCTGATCTTTATCACCACGGTGATTCTGGCCTATTTTGTTACCAAGGCTGAATATGGCTTGGTTGGCATGGGCCTGACCGTAATTGCCTTTTTAGAGGTCATGCAAGATCTTGGGATTGGCTCGGCAGTGATTTATCAAGCTGATGAAGCTGCCGCCAATACGGCTTTTTGGCTTGGCTGTGGGATTGCGTTAACCCTATTTAGCTTGACTTGGTTGGCAGCACCAATCGTTGCAACCTATTTCCTACAAAATAATCCTGATGTGATTCCGATTATTCGGGCGCTTGGCTTGAGCTTCCCGCTGTTTGCCTTGCGCAATATTCACGATGCCTTGTTACGCAAACGCATGCAATTCAAAAAGCGTTTTATTCCAGATCTGATTCAAGTCAGCACCAAAGGTGCGATTTCAATTGGCTGCGCCTTGGCAGGCATGGGCGCTTGGAGCTTGGTTTGGGGCCAATTGGGCGGCTCGGCTTGTGGCGTAATTGCCTATTGGATGGTCAATCCATGGCGGCCTAGCTTCACGCTTGATCGGGCGGTGATCAAGCCGCTTTTGGGCTTTGGCAGCAATATTGTGGCGGTCAATGGCTTAGCAGTCATGCTGGCTCAAACCGATTATCTGTTGGTTGGGCGTTATCTTGGCGATGAAAATCTGGGCGTTTACACCAATGGTTTTCGCTTCCCCGACCTAATGGTGATGCAAATTTGTATTGCCTTGGCAAATGTGCTATATCCCTTGTATAGCCGATTGCGCGATGATCCTCAAGGCTTGCAACAAGGCTTTTTTATTGCCTCGCGCTATGTGGCCTTGGTCACCGTGCCGCTTTCGTTGGGAATTGCGATTGCCGCCGAGCCATTTGTGCTGACCTTGTTGAGTGTTAAATGGATTGAAACCGTGCCAATTATGCGCACGATTGCAATTTATACCTTGTTTCTTTCACTGGGCTACAATGTTGGCGATGTCTACAAGGCCCAAAATCGCACCAGTATTTTGACCAAGCTCTCGATTGTGCGATTGATTGTGTTGGTGCCAGCGTTGTGGTTTGCCGCAGCCCAGTTTAAATCGTTGCAAGCGGTTGGCATTACCCATGCGATTGTGGCATTTTTGGGCAGCACGCTCAATTTGATCGTTGCCGCCAAAGTGCTCAATATGCCAATTCGGCGAATTTTGAGCGCCTTCCAGCCAGCAGCAATTGCTGGCACGGTGATGAGTATTTGTTTGATTTTGACCCTGCTAGCCCTGCAAACCATGCCAGCATGGCTACAACTTTTGGCAGCGGTAGTGGTTGGCATCAGCTCGTATGCTGGAACTTTATGGTTTGGTCAGCGCGAAGTTTTAACCCAAGCAGGCCAAACCTTGCGTGGTGCGGTGGGACGGAGATAATATGCACGTTGTTCAAGTCATCGATTCGCTCTATCGTGGTGGAGCGCAACAATTGCTGGTAACCTTCGCCATCGAAGCCCAACGCCGTGGAATCAAAACCAGCGTCGTGTGTCTCAAAGATGAAGATCGCGGCAGCAACTTGGTTGAACGGCTAAATAGTTTGGGTGTAGAAGTGCTGCGGTTGGCCGCACCCAAAATGCTGGCTCCCAAGCGCATCTGGCAATTGGTGCGTTGGCTGCGCCGCAATCAGGTCAGTGTGGTGCATACCCATTTGACCTATGGCAATGTGGTCGGTGTTTTGGCCGCGCGCTTAGCCAATATTCCGGTTGTGGCCACCATGCACTTGGCGGGCTTCGATCCGTCGATTGCCAATCGCCAACAGCAGTTTGAGGCCCAGATCGTGCGCCGCTTGGCTCAGCAAATTATTACGGTTGGCTATACCACCCGCGATGCCTACCAGCCAATCATGCCCAATCGCAGGCTGCATGTAGTGCATAATGCGGTGGTAGCCGTGCCCGAAATTAGCAGCGAGCAACGCCAAACCACCCGTGAGGCAATTTTGGGCGATCCCAATTTGACAATGCTGATCAATGTTGGGCGCTTTGCCGCGATCAAAGATCTGCCAAGTCTAATCGATGCCTTTGCCTTGGTGCATGCCCAACATCCCCAAGCACGCTTGGTTTTGGCTGGCGAAGGCGATCAACGGCCAAAAATCGAGGCTAAGATTGACGAACATCAACTGCATGCGGTGGTTAATTTGCTCGGCGCACGCGATGATATTCCAAGCTTGTTGCGCAGTGCTGATCTATTTGTCAGCTCATCGGCCAATGAAGGCTTGCCAATCGCAGTGCTCGAAGCCATGGCCGCAGGCTTGCCGATTATCGCCACCAAAGTTGGCGATATCCCGCAGGTGGTACGCGAACAAGCAGGCATCACGGTTGCGCCGCACGATCATCAAGCATTGGCAGCAGCAATCAATCAAGTCTTGAACGAGCCAAGCCAAATCGAGCAGATGCAACAGGCAGCGCAAACAATTATCGAGCAGCACCATAGCCCCAGCGCTTGGGTTGATCAGTTATTAGTGTTGTATACCGCCGCCCACGAGGGCATTGATCAGCGTGAGGTCGTCTCGGCATGAACGATACGTTACATGTCGCCATGATCATCCAAGGCTATTTTCCGCGCATCGGCGGCGCTGAACGCCAACTTGCAGCAATGGCGCCCTTTTTGGCTGCCGAAGGCGTGGCAATTAGCGTGCTGACCCGGCGGTATGCGGGCTTCAAGCCGTTTGAAATCATCGATAATGTGCCAGTCCATCGCTTGCCAATTCCTGGGCCAGTGCCAACTGCGGCTTTAGTATTTACGGCGGCAGCAATTCCGTTGCTCTGGCGCTTGAAGCCTAATTTGGTCCATGCCCACGAAATGTTTTCGCCAGCAACCACCGCCATCGCCGCCAAACAAGCTTTAGGTTTGCCTTACGCCGTGACCGCGCATCGATCGGGGCCGCTTGGCGATGTGCTGCGCATGCAACAACGTCCATTTGGCAAAGGTCGCTTGGAGCGTATCACCAAAACTGCCGATGCATTCTTCACGATCAGCCGCGAAATTGATCACGAGTTTGATCACATTTTGGGCATCGAGGCCAAACGGCGGCATTATGTGCCTAACGGAGTCGATCCTGATAAATATCATCCTGTTAGTGCCGAAGCCAAAGTTGCGCTACGCCGCGAGCTAAATTTACCAAGCGAAGGCCCGATAACGCTCTATGCTGGGCGGCTCTCCGAGGAAAAACGGGTGCGCTATTTGGTTGAAACATGGCCAGCAATTCGCGCCAAGCATCCCGATGCAACCCTGTTAATTTTGGGGCAAGGGCCTGAGGAATCAGCATTAAATGCCAAAAGTAGCGATGGCGTAATTTTTGGCGGCGCAGTGCATAACGTGCCACCCTATTTGCAAGCCGCCGATGTGTTTGTGTTGCCGTCGATTGCCGAAGGCTTTTCGGTGGCGATGCTCGAAGCCATGGCCAGCGAATTGGCCGTAGTCATTACCGACGTTGGCGGCGCACGCGATGCGATCGACGATGGCCAGAACGGTTTGATCATTCCACCAGACGATCAGCCAGCGCTCGAACAAGCCTTATTGGCAGTTTTGGGCGATCAAGCAGCCCGCCAGCGCATGGGCCAAGCCGCTCGTCAACGGGTGCAGCAAGAATTTTCCCTGAGCGTGATCGCCAAGCGCTTGCGCAACTTGTACGAAGGTGTAGCGAAAGTATGAGTGATGAGGGATGAAAGATGAAAAGTAAGAGCATAGAACATCGATGGAATGGTTCATAGCATTAACGAAGTGCCGCGAGGCGAGGAAGTACCACTAATCTAACTCCCCTCGCCCGCGTTCAGTGGGCGAGGGAACGTCCATCATTGCCAATCCAATGAACCATTACCCATAGAACAGAGGGGTAAGGCAGTTCGTGGATCCATGCTTAACGCAGAGGCGCAGAGAAAACATGGCTCTAGGCTATTGGAAAATCAATTGGTGGAATTCGTGCAATTCGGGGCTAAAAGCTCTCAATAGCCTAGAGCCTTCAGCCATCGTTCATATCCTTCGTGGATCAATATTAAGGAATACTCAATGATTGCGGCGTTATTTTGGCTGTTTGCAGGCAGCGTCATCTATACATATGCTGGCTATCCAGCGCTATTGACCTTGTTGGCGCGCTTTCGGCGTGAACGCGGGCCGTATCCGCATACCGAGCCAGCGGTCACCTTACTGATTGCGGCCTACAACGAAGAGGCTGAAATTGCACGCAAAATTGAAAACTCGCTGGCCTTGGATTATCCACGTGAGCAATTGCAACTGTTGATTATCGCCGATGGATCGAGCGATCGCACGCCCGAAATTGTGCAGCAATATGCCGATCAAGGCGTGGAATTGTTGTATGAAGCGCCACGCCGTGGCAAAATGGCAGCGATCAATCGGGCGATTCCGTTTGTACGCGGCGAAATTATTGTCTTTTCCGATGCCAATAATCGCTACGATGCCAATGTGATTCGTGAGCTGGTTGCGCCATTCGCCGATGCCGATGTTGGTGCGGTTTCGGGCGCAAAGGTGATCGAAAAAGGCGACGGCGCTTTGGGCGAATCCGAAGGGCTCTATTGGCGCTATGAATCGTTTGTCAAAAAACAAGAGAGCAAATTGGCTGGTTGTACTGCGGTTGCAGGCGAAGTGCTGGCGGTGCGCAGCGATTTGTTCGAATCGCCGCCTGACGAAATTATCAACGACGACACCCATATGGGCATGCGCATTATCGCCCGTGGTTTTCGGATTCACTATGCGCCACAGGCACGCTCACACGAACGGGTTTCGCAATCGGCACAAGATGAAATTGCTCGGCGCGCGCGAATTTTCGCTGGGCGCTATCAGGCAATTACCTATGCTCGCAGTTTATGGCCCTTCCGCAGACCACTCGCTTTGTGGCAATTACTTTCGCACCAAACCCTGCGCACCTTGGTCGCAGTCAATATGCTTGGAGCCTTGGTGATGAACATTGTGGCGGTGCTATGGCCAAGTAAGCCAAAATCGCATAAACTACTACGTTTAGCAGCACCATTCAATTGGCTGTTGCTCGCGTTTCAAATTTTGTTCTATACGATGGCTTGGCTTGGTGGCCGAGTTGACTCAAATAGTAAACTAGGCAAGGTGGTTTACGTTCCAACCTTTCTAGTCAATAGCAATTGGGCTGGCTTAATTGGCCTGTATCGCTTTGTCCGACGACGACAAACCACGCTATGGCAGCGAGTGGGGCGGCGCACGAACTAACTTCGACTGTTGTTGGCGCATGAACTGAGGTGATCCTATGTGTGGTATTTGTGGCATTGTCTATTTTGATCACAGTCGTACAGCCGAGCGACCATTATTGGAAGCGCTGTGCGAAAACATCCATCATCGCGGGCCAGATCAAAATGGCTTTTATCTGAATGGCCCCGTTGGGCTTGGCTCAGTCCGGCTGTCAATTATCGACGTTGCTGGCGGCAAAATGCCAATCGCCAACGAAGATGGCTCAATCTGGATCGTCTATAACGGTGAGGTGTATAACTTTCCCGAGTTGCGCCCACGCTTGGAAAAAGCCGGCCATAAATTCGAAACCCACTCCGATACTGAAACAATCGTGCATTTGTACGAAGAAATTGGCGATGAATTTCCCAAACATCTCAACGGCATGTTTGCCTGCGCAATTTGGGATGAACGTCGCCAGCGCTTGGTAATTGCCCGCGATCACGTTGGCATCAAGCCCGTGTATTACGCCAATTTAGGCGATCGCTTGGTCTTTGGCTCGGAAATCAAGGCCATGCTCGATACCGGCATCAGCCGCGAAATCGACCCAATTGGCTTGCACGATTATCTTTCGTTGAATTATGTGCCCGGCCCAAATACGATTTTCAAAGCGATCAAAAAGCTTCAGCCAGGCCATATGCTGACCTACGAAGCCGCAACCAACGCCGTAGAAATCAAGCAATATTGGGATATTCCGCGCGTCGTTTCGCCACACTTCAAAATCACCGACGATGTTGAAACCGACTTGCTGAATCTGTTGCGCACCGTTGTGCAAGATCAACTAATTAGCGATGTGCCGTTGGGCGCGTTCCTCAGCGGCGGGGTCGATTCAAGCTTAGTCGTGGCCTTGATGAGCGAAGTCACCAGCCAGCCGGTTAAGACCTTCTCGGTGGGCTTTGCCGAAAAATCCTATGATGAATCGCCGTATGCGCGGATTGTGGCCGAACGCTTCAACACCGATCACCACGAAATCGTCATGAATCCTGATGCTCAGGCCACGGTTGATGCCATGGTCAAGTATTTTGATGAACCATTCGCTGATTCCTCGGCGGTGGCGGTGTATGCGGTCAGCGAATTGGCCCGCCAGCACGTCAAAGTTGCGCTCAGTGGCGATGGTGGCGATGAGGTGTTTGGTGGCTATGCCACCTATCAAGCCGACAAAATCGCCGCGCTTTATCGGCGCTTGCCACAGGCAATTGGCGGCGGTTTAGTGCCAAACTTGGTCAATATGCTGCCCACATCCGATGGCAAAGTCAGCTTCGATTTCAAGGCCAAGCGCTTTGTGCAGGGCGGGATGCTCGCGCCGTTGCCAGCCCACGCCGCATGGAAAGCCTTCATGAGCGAATCGATGAAAGAGCAGCTGTATGCAGGCTCGGCAATTTTGACCAAGCAACGGCCAACCGTCGATCTGTTGCAAGGCTATTATGATGCTTACGCTCCCGACGATGTGCTCAATCGCTTGCTTTATGTCGATTCAAAAGTGCAATTAGCCGACGATATGTTGGTGAAGGTTGATCGCATGAGTATGGCGCATTCGCTGGAAGTGCGGGTGCCATTGCTCGATACTCGTTTGGTCGAGTGGATGGCCAAATTGCCAAGCCATACCAAAATCAATGGCATGAAACTCAAATATTTGCTCAAGCGCGTGGCCGCCAAAGTGCTGCCAGCCCAAATTTTGGAGCGGCGCAAAGCTGGGTTTAGCGTGCCAATTCCGCAGTGGCTCAAAACCGATCTGCGGCCATTGGTCAATCAAAAACTCTCGGTTGAAGCCTTGACCGAACAAGGATTCTTCAACCCGCAATATATTGCAACAATGCTGAGTGATCACTGGGCTGGGCGGCACGATTATAGCCGCCAAATCTGGAATTTGCTCATGTTTAGCATGTGGTACGAACGCTACGGCAAATAATCAACGTGCCACCAACATTGCCAGCGTAACGTGTTGTTACGCTGGCCTATTGTCTCGCAAGGAGTTCGCATGGTTCGTTTAGTGCGCGTTTTTCTGCTTTTTTCAGTGGCGCTGGGTCTTTTTGCCAGCTTGCCAATGGTATCACAGGCTGCTCGCACCAGCCTTAATCCCATTTCAACAACGACGGCAGCCCCGCTTAACCAAGCAACGGTTACGCCAGTGGTTACCGATAGCGATACAGTGACCTTTGCCCAGCTTGGCGCTCGCGAAGATTCGATGGAAGGGCCGTTTAATGCCCGTTATATCAACGTTCGTTTGCCAAGCACATGGCAATTAGAGCCAGGTGCATCGATTTCGCTTGATTTCGAAACCTTCGTTTCAGGCAGCTCAGTCAGCAGCGACGAAAATGTGCAATTTTTTGCTGGCTCGATGGATGTGCAATTCAACAATGTGCAGCTTGAACGAATTTTCTTAGATCGTTCAGGCCCACGTTCGGTTACGATTCCCATTTCGGCTACGGCCTATACCTCGACCCGGGTTGATGGTGCGCATACGTTGGGCATTTTGCTCGATGCAGGCCTCAACTGTGGCAACGATAGCCAAACCAGCGTGATTATTCGCGCCACCTCATCGCTCAAGTTGCCCCACACATTGGGCACGCTTTCGACCGATGTCAAACAACTGCCCCGGCCAATCTTCCAAGATTCGCCGCTAGAGCCAGATGTTGCGACGATTGTTGTGCCGAGCAATGCTAGCGCCGCCGAGCTTGAAGCCGGTTTGATTGTCGCCGCCAAAGTTGGCAGCATTACGTCAAGCAGAATCCAAGTACCGTTGATTGCCGAAAGTGTGCTTTCACCAACCCTACGCACCCAATCGCACTTAATTTTCGTGGGCCAAGCCGCCAATTTCGAAAACTTGGATGCCGTTGATTTTGCCGAGGGTAGTGGCGCTGAGGGCTTTAATCTCAGCGAAGCTCAAGCTGCCGATGGCATTATTCAAATGGCAACCTCGCCATGGAACCAACAACGTTTGGTGTTGGCGCTCAGTGGCAACGACGATGAGGGCGTGATTAAAGCAGCCAAGGCATTTAGCACCGGCAACGTTCGCGCTAGCAGCGATCCGTCGATCGCCGTGGTAGCCAACGTTAATTCGCCAGAAGTCTTGACCAAAACCCTCAATTTGCAAATTACCGATGTGCCAAGCACAGGTTTGACCGTCGAACGAACCTTCCGCAGCCTTGGCTTTGAAACAACCTCAGAGTTTGGGATTGGCGGGCACACCTTTGAACTGAATGTCGATATGCCAAGCGGCTACGAAATGAGCAACGATGGCTATATCGAAGTTCATTTTGCCCACTCGGCCTTGCTCGATTATTCAGTTTCAGCGATGATGGTGCGGGTCAACGATCGGCCAGCAGGCTCGATTCGCTTTGATGATACGACCTCGCAAAATGGGATTGGTCGGGTGCCGATTGCCCGTGGCAATTTGAATGTTGGCCGCAACCGGATCACGATTAGCGCCAACTTAATTCCCAATACGCCCTGTGTTGATCCTAACCTAGCCGGCATTTGGTACACACTGCGCGCCGATTCGATGATTGGCATTCCGGTGCGCGCCACCCGTGGGCGCTCGATCGTGCTGCGCAATTTGGCTACCTTCCTAGAGCCACTGACCATCAGCAATACCTTGAAGAATGTTGCCTTTGTTGTGCCAAATGATGATCCAACCAGTTGGACGGTTGCTGGCCAGATCGCAACGGCATTGGGCGATAGCATCGATCCAGCCTTTGTTGAACTACGGGCGGTCAATCCGGATCAAGTTGCCAGCGTTCAATTTAATCACGATTTGATTTTGGTTGGTCAAGCGCCAGATCATGCTATTTTGCAAGATCCCGCTTTACAACCAATTATTCCTGCACCATTTGCCCAAGGCAGCAAACACCCAACCCTTGGCAATAGTCGGGTGGTTTATCGTATTCCGCCCGAATTGAGCCTTGGCTACTTGGAGTTTATGCGTTCGCCATGGAACGAGCAACGCAGCATTTTGGCGGTGCTTGGCAGCAGCGAGCAAGGCGTGCAATGGTCGGGCAATGCCTTAACATCCTCACGCCTTCGCACACGGCTCAATGGCAGCTTGGCAATCGTCAATGATCAGCAGATCAGCGTCGAAGATCCAACCGTCACTGGCGATACCGCTGGACTTGCCAATGATGCACTTGGCGAAAACCAAGACGACCCGATTTATCGCGAAGTTACGCCACCAGCCAAACCACAATGGATTTTGTATGCCATTGCTGGGTTATTGGTGCTTATGGTGATTATTGCAGTATTTGTGATTATTCAAGCTGCCCGCAAACGCAAACAACGCCGAATTTAACCGAGGGATCGGTTGTTGGGGGTCGGGGATCAGACGAGGTTCTAGTTTTCAGGGGTCAGGGATCATCTGATCCTTGGCCCCTAAGTTTTTAAATTGATCCACGAAGGACACGAAGCATGGGAACCGCGAAGGACGCGAAAAGCGCGAAGAGAATGAGACTCTAGGCTATGGGCTGAGGACGAGCGACCGATCCCCAGCCCCTGAACCCAGATCCCGCAACCTTTAGCCACGAATACATATCCGATAGCCTAGAGCCTAGCTCCTCTCTGCGCTTCTGCGTTAAACTCCCGACCCCTGATCCCTGAATCCTCACCTCTAGCTCTCTGTTCTATGTTCTTTGCTCTCTGTTCTACATACAGCCATAGCCCAATACTCAGGCCATACGCCAGTAGCAGCCAAATAACGCTAAACTGGGGAATCTCCACCGCAGCCCAAGGTAAATCGGCGAGCCACTCGGCTACGCGCACCACCCAAGTTAAGCTAGCCCACGTAATTGGCAAGGCCAAAAAGGCCAACCAACGCCCAAACAAACCCAAACATGCCAGCACCGCGCCACTAGCCATAATCAACGGCACCACTGGCACGATCAAAACATTCGCCACGGGCGCAATCAACGAAAGGTTGCCAAAGTGATACAGAATAATTGGCAAGGCCCAAATTTGAGCCGCCAGCGTCGCGGTCAATGGCTCGATCATCCATTCCAGCCAAGGCCAACGCAGCCACAAACGCAATTTGGCTTCAATCGGATTGCCCCACGCAAACAGGCTAGCAGTCGCCAGCGCCGATAATTGAAAGCCTAAATCCCACAAAGCCTGCGGATCAATCAGCGTCATGAGCCAGATTGCCGCTGCCAATGCGGCCCAAGCGTCGGCTTTGCGGCCAAGTGGCTGAGCCAAAGCCACAATCGCGCCCATCAAGGCCGCCCGAATCACCGCGCCATTGGCCCCAACAAAAGCCACATAGACCACAATCGCGGCAATTGCCAAGGCGGTGGCATGACGCTGATTGAGCTTTAATGCCTTGCCTAAACCCAACAATGCCGCCACCACAATCGTAATGTTCCAGCCGGAAATTACGAGGATATGCGAAAGCCCAGTGCGATTGAAGGTTTCCCAAACAGCGGTTGGCACGCTGCTTTTGACTCCCAGCAACATCCCAATCAAAACCGCTGCCTGTGGTTGGGGCAAGGTTTGATTGATGATTGTTTGCGAGCGTTGTTTTAAGGCTAGCAAGCGTTGATGCGGCGAATTCGTGGCGGGCAACGCTTGCTCAAGTAGCGCTGGCTCAAGCATGGCATAAATCGAACGGCGACGCAGATATGCGGCATAATCAAAATTTGGGCTTGAGCTTGGCGTGATAATCGTGCCACTGACGAGCAAGCGTTCGCCGTTGCTACGCGGTGGTTCGGCAGGCAGGGTTAGCATAATTTGGCCTGCTGCTGCAACCCGTTGCTGATTGTGCTCATAGGCTTGCACCGCCAGCACCACTCGCTGTTGCAGAGGAGTCCATTGCGGTTCGCCGACGATGATCCCTTCCAAACGCGTCGTCATGCCAATCTGTTGACGAATATCGTCAGGATCTGCTGAATTTTGATTAACCAGCATGCGGACTACCCCTAGCATAGTACCGACATATATTGCTATCAGCATAATGCGCCACGATTTGCGGATATAAATAATAATTAAAATAGTGGCTATTGATGCAATAAAATATAGATACCACGCTAGTTGCAGCCTATCAGTCAACCACAGCCCAAACAGCCAACCAATCGTAAAACCACAAAGTCGCATATGCCAACCTCCGAATAATGCTGCTAGTTTAGAGCCGCAATCCCCTAAAAATCCCCCATGTCACTATTGACACTGGATAGTGGTGAAAAATGGTAAAATTATTTTTATCCCTTTGTAATGGCCTAAAGAATAGTTAAAAATTAGTTGAAACAACGTATCAACAATCTTGCATATTGAAATAGGCCGTGGTATTGTTTTACTGCGCCGATAGTACTATTAAAGCAAACCAAGATTCAGACCCTTCGATAAGTGCCATGGGCATGATAATGCTCCAGCTTTGGCCAACCGATGACTTCTAGCATGATGTCGCCCGACCTCATCAGAGAAGCCAGCGCCAAACCTGTCACGGCTCTGCAATTTCGTTATTGGTAGCCTGCAACACTCGTTGCTGGTGCGCCATACGTATGACTATTTTCGTCAGTTTCCAACGATGTTATTGAGCAACGCTGGCTTGCTGATGCGCTAGTTATTCTCGAAATCCCTACAATTGCGGAGGTTATAATTTTTTATGGTTCGCAAACGTTTAATCACTCTTGCTGCATTGTTCGGTTTGGTTGGGGCGGTCTTTGGTTCTGCTGTTAGCACTGGTGCTCAAGATTATGGCAATGTCCGCGGGCAGTTGGTCCGCACCTATCGCGAAGCCGAAGCCAAAGGCGTGCGCCCAGATTGGGTCACCACCGCCGTTGATACGAGCTTGAATCACTTCGCCGGCAAAGGTGCCAACAGCGCCAATTTGCAACTGCGTGGCGTTGATCAAGATGATTTGGGCATCAATGTGCGCCTCGATCAAACCTACGCTGGCTTGCCAGTGTTTGGTGGCCAAGTGATTGCCCACCTCGACACCAAGGGCACTGTTACGCAAGAAAGTGGCGAACTTTTCGCGGTTGATGGGGTTGATACAACTGCTAGCTTAAGCTCAGCCGAAGCGATCAAAATTGCGCAAAGCCAAGTTAAGTATGATTTCAGCGCTAAACGATCTGGTGGTGTAGAAGTCAGCAGCGAACTCAAAATCTTGCCACGCGAAGGCAAAGATTCAGTCATCGTCTTCCAAGTTGGCTTGCACATTGAAGATGGCAGCGCTGCA
Organism: uncultured Chloroflexia bacterium; assembly: GCA_963767035.1. Lineage (GTDB taxonomy): Bacteria > Chloroflexota > Chloroflexia > Chloroflexales > Herpetosiphonaceae > Herpetosiphon. The sequence continues at coordinate 2,832,925 of CAVYBW010000001.1, forward strand.
ACTGCCCACCACGAGTTCTTCATCAACGCCAAAACTGGCGAAACTGAGCTGTACTACAACGATATTGATGGGGTCAACGCCACTGGTACGGGCAAAAGCTTATACAGCGGCAATGTCTCAATCACCACCGATTTGGTGAGCAGTGTCTACTACCTGCGCGATAACTCACGCGGTGGGTTGTACACCACCAATTTGAACGGCGCAAGCTCTGGCGGCAGCACCTTCACCGATGCTGATAACGTTTGGGGCACAAATACAACCAGCAGCACCCAAAGCGCCGGGGTTGATGCACACTATGGTGCTCAATTGACATGGGATTACTACTTGAATAGCTTTGGCCGTCGCGGCATCGATGGCAATGGCTTCCGCGTGTTGAGCCGCGTCCACTATGGCAATCGCTATAACAACGCCTTCTGGAATGGCTCAAGCATGACCTATGGCGATGGCGATGGCACAACCTTCCGCCCATTGGTTTCGCTCGACGTAGCAGGCCACGAAATTACCCACGGTCTGACCGAAAAAACCGCTGGTTTGGTTTATCGAAACGAATCGGGTGCTTCCAACGAATCGTTCTCGGATATTTTCGGCACGATGGTGGAATATAGCAGCGGCTCAGGCGATTATCTGATTGGCGAAGATATCTATACCCCAGCTACTGCCGGCGATTCCTTGCGCAGTATGTCAAACCCAGCCGCTCAAGGTCACCCCGACCACTACAGCAAGCGCTACACTGGTACCAACGATAATGGTGGCGTGCACAGCAACAGTGGCATTCAAAACCAAGTCTTCTATCTCTTGGCTCAAGGTGGCACCAACCGCACCTCAGGCCAAGCGGTAACTGGCATTGGCCGACCAAAAGCCGCAGCAATCTTCTATCGCGCTTTGACGGTCTACTTGACCCCAAGCTCAAACTTCAAGGCCGTGCGCACCGCGACCCTCAACGCCGCCCGCGACCTCTATGGTGCAAGCAGCGCTGAGTACAACGCAACCGCTCAAGCCTGGACGGCTTGTGGCGTGCAATAAGCCTTAGCTAAGCAGAACCCCTCACCCCAACCCCTCTCCCGTGCGCGGGCGAGGGGCTTTTTCGTCCCGTGGTTTGCGCGTGAACCGGAGCAGGCGAGGAGCAAAGGGTGAGGGGATGCTCATTCAACGAGAATTTCCTCACAGCTACTTCTTCTATTGAATGCAAAAAGTTGCCGAGCTATGGTAAGATCAAACTAAACAGCAACCCAAAGGAGCTTCAATGACGATAGCGCTCACGCAAACAAGCCCCACCCAGCCATGGGATGAGGAGCATATCAAGGCCTTGTTGCGTTTTCCGCGCTATCCACTGCGCTTGCTGCACGCTGAGCCATGGCAAACTTGGATCAATCAGCGTGGTGGGTTGGCCCATATTTACAACTATCTGAATCGCTATACCTTTGTGGCTAGCCAGCAACGAATTTTATGCGTGATTTTGGCTACGCCCGAGGCTACCGCCGATTTTTATGCCGATCAGCTGAGCATTAGTCGCACCACCTATTTTCACCGCCTTACTGAATTACTGCCTGCCGTAGCCTATGCCTTAAATACCTGGCAGCTGGATCAATCACTTGCCGTCACAACCACTCCCAAGTCAGCCTTGCCCAGTTCACTCACCAGTTTGGTTGGAGCTGAGCCAACTTTAGCTGACTTAACATTATTGCTGCTCCAGCCACAGGTACGGCTACTCACGCTACTTGGCCATGCTGGGGTTGGCAAATCGCGATTGGCACTAGCATTGGCCCAACAAATCCCATTTGCAGCTTGTTGGTATCTTGATTTAGCAGCAATCTCAGAAAATCAGGTTGTTGAGCCTGCATTAATTGAATTGATTCAGCCTGCGAATCCCACCCGCAGCGGATTAATTCAGCAGCTAGCCCAACAAGCTACATTGTTGATTTTAGACAATGCTGAACATCTATTTCCATTGACTGAACTGCTGGAAAGCCTATTGAGCGGTGCAGCTAGGCTTAAAATTCTCATAACCAGCCGCCGCGCAATGCAAATCTATGGCGAGTACGAATATCAGGTGCAACCGTTGGCAACTCCGCATCCCGCCGATTATTTTACCCCTAGTGAGTTGGCCGAAATTCCAGCGGTGCAACTGTATTTGCAACGGGTGCAAGCGGTCAATCAGCAGTTTCAGCTTGATCAAACCAATGCCCAAGCGATCAGCGAGCTAAGCGTCGCGCTGGAAGGCTTGCCTTTGGCGATTGAATTAGCCGCATTGCAAAGCAAATTTTTCGCGCCCCAAGCCCTGCTCAATCGCATTAATCAACAGCAACGCCTGAATATTTTGCAGCGCCCGCAGCAGCGCTCAGCCCGCCAACAAACCTTGCGCGGCGCGCTCGATTGGAGTTTTGGCCTGCTTGAGCCAGATCTACAAAGTTTGTTTAGTCGTTTGGCGGTGTTTGCAGGCGGCAGCACGATAGAGGCAGCGGCAGTGATTTGCGCCAGCCTTGAGCCGCAACCAGAGCACGCCAACGGCCTTAGTTTGGAAAGCCTGCCCCAAGCGCTTGATCACGTGCAAGCGGGCTTGATGGCCTTGGTTGACCAGAGTTTGCTACAACAAACGATTGCCAGCCATGGCGAGCCACGCTTTCAAATGTTGGAGGTTACTCGCGAATATGCCCTGAGCCAGCTGAACAATCGCGGCGAAGCCTTGCTGCTCCAACGAGGTTATGCCTTATATTATTTGCGTTTAGCTGAGCACATTATGGCTTGGCAAGCGCCGCAGCTTTTTCAACGCCGCACCGAAATGTTGCAACACGAATATCGCAACTTCAAAGCCGCAATTCAATGGGCGCTCGAACATCACGAAGCCGATATGAGCTTGCGCTTGGTGCTGATGCTCTGGGATTTTTGGACTTATTACGGGCATCAACAGGAAGGCCGCCAAATTGCCGAAGCCGTAATCGAACAAACTGCTAGCTTGCAATCGCCAATGCGCGCCCAATTGTTGCGCTTGGTTGGCTGGTTGGCGCATGATCTTGGCGAATATAGCTTGATGCACCATTCGTTCCAGGCCAGCGTTGAAATGGCCGAGGGCATGGCAGATCACTATAGTTTGGGCTTATCGTTGCATGGCTCGGGTGAATTGGCCCAATTGCATGGCAACTGGCAACAAGCCCAAAGCCAACTCCAGCAAAGCTTCACGATTTTTCAAAACCTTGAGCAACACGAATTACAGGCTTGGTCGTTGGAGCATCTTGGGCGGTTGGCGCTGAGCCAAGGTCATTTTGAGCAAGCTCATGGGCTATTCCACAAAAGCCTCGAATTATTTCAACTGCTCAATTCAAGCTGGGGCGCGATGTTCGCCCTCGGCCACCTCGGCCAAGTAGCGTTTTATCAAGCCGATTTTGTCAATGCTCAGCATTATTTAGCCGAATGTTTGCAGCTTAGCACGGCCACCGGCGCACACCGTAGCGCTATGGTTTGCCAAGCGCTCAATTATCTTGGTGAATTGGCCTTGCATGAACAGCGCTTGGAGCAAGCCAGCGAATTGCTCAACAATAGCCTGAGCATGAGCCATGAAATTGGCTATCGTGGCTGTATCGAACTCGCCAACTACAGCCTAGGTTTATTGGCGCTGCGCCAAGGAAATGCAGATCAAGCCCGCCATTATTTGCTTGAATCGGTGCAATTGCAGCAAGCCTTGAACGAACAATGGCGAGCCTTATTGGTGCTTGAAGCCTGCGCTGAATATCTTAGTCAGCACCAACCTCAAGCCGCCGCCTGCCTCTATCAAAGCAGCACAATGTTGCGCGAAGAACTAGCGATTCAACGCCCACCGCTGTATCAAGCCAACTACCAAAGCGTAGCCAATCAATTAGCCGCTGATTTGGCCACAGCCAAGCCATTGCCCAGTTTAGCAGCGGCCTTAGATTTTGCCAGCGCCCAAATTCGCTAGTCGCTCAATCGCCCAATTGTGCTACACTGCCTAGCAGAAACCATTATGTTTGCTATGAGGAAGTCTATGCGCCGTTTTTGGATTGGAATCATCACATTAATTATGCTGCTGAGTGGCTGCGATGCTCAACAATTTTTGGCCACGCCCAAGCCAAGCAGCTCGAACAACGCGAATCAACCGCAAGCCGATGTTAATCACATGGCTTTGGGCAACCCTAGTGGAGCCTTGCCCGAAACCAGCAGCAGCAACAATTATCTGATTCAGCGCCCGGAATATAGCTTGGCCTACAATCGCAAGCTCAACATTCTCAATTGGGTTAGTTGGCATCTTGATATTGGCGATTTAGGCAGCACCGATCGCAGCCAATTCACCACCGACCCCGATTTGCCCGAAGGTTGGTATCGGGTCAAGCCAACCGATTACACCAACAGCGGTTATGATCGCGGCCATATGTTGCCCTCAGCCGATCGCACCGCCTCGGAAAGTATCAATCGCTCGGTGTTTTATATGACCAACATCGTGCCCCAAGCGCCCGACAACAACCAAGGCCCATGGAAAGAATTTGAAGATTATTGCCGCGATTTGGTGCGTGATGGCAAGCAATTGTATTTAATCGCCGGCCCCGAAGGCTCCGAAGGCAGCATCGGCGATCCCAAAATTCGCGTGCCCAAGTATGTTTGGAAGATTGCGCTGGTGCTTGATGCCAACGCTCAAATCAGCGACATCAACGCCAACACCGAAGTGATTGCGCTGCGCATGCCTAATCGCGACGGCATACGCGATAAAGATTGGCGCGATTACATCGTTTCGGTCGCCACGATTGAGGAAAAAACCGGCTATACATTCTTCACCAATTTGAGCGGCGAACTGCAATCCAGCCTCAAGCAAAAAGTTGCCACCCCTTAGATTCATTCGCTTAGCCTCGTCCTGCAGCTTGCTCTATCGAAACAAGACAGGGGCGAGGCTAAGGCTCGATTAATCAACCTTGATCGGGGAATCAAGCAGGCGGCGTACAACGTTCGCTCGAATAGTTTGCGCTTGACCAGCCGCTAAAATAGCCGCAAACGCTTCAGCCGAGCCAAACTCAGCAAGACCACTCGCAGCGGCTTCGCGGCTAGCTCGTTGTAGCGCAGTTTTGAGCAATTCAGCCAAATCAATCAAAGCCTGCTCACGATCAATCCGAACCATCGCTACTGCGGCATAATGCTCAGCCATCTGGCCAGGTGCAGCTAGCAAAATTGAGCGAACAATGGAATAACCACACGTAGCACCAATCCTCCCAAGCAGATAGGCGGTTAACCACGCCGGAGCTTTGCTAGCTGCGAAGGTCGCAATCAACAACTCGGCAGCAGCAGGGTCTGATTCACGCTTAGCAAGCACTGCATCAATCTGCTTGAAGTTGGCGGAATCAAGCAGAGCATACTCCACCAATTCAATCGAAGAGTAGTTATGTAAATCAAGCATATTTCCTCTTAATGAGCACTCGTAGGCACGGCCAAGCGAATCACATAATCGTTGCCATCGACACCCGTATCCGCAGGGTCATACCAAATCACCGCAAGCTCACTGCCATCGGGTGACCATACTTGCCATTGATAACTGCCTTCGGGGGTCAATTGCAGCCGATCGCCAGTTTGCGAATCGACCAACCACACAATATCGCGGCTGCCATTGAAGCGTGCCACAATCGCCAACCAGCGCCCATTCGGCGACCACTGCAAGCCAGCAACCCCATAAGCATCGGCGAGAATCATGCGTCGATTCCCACCATCAGCATCCATCACATACAAGTTGGCTGGTTTGGTTAAAGCACTTGGCACTGAGCCACTGCCAACGCTCGGCTTACCAAAAAAGGCAATCATTGTCCCATCCGGCGACCAAGCAAAATATTGCGCAACCGCAACCCCAAGATCGAGCGGCTGCAAGCCAGCGGCGGCAGTCCACCAATAATACTGTGAACCGAGATATTGTCTATCAGTAACTAACGCTCGATCCATGGTGGGCGACCACACTACCGCACTATGCATCATAACTTCACGCGGCAATGAGGCTGGCAGCAGGGTGGTTAATTGCTCAGTCGTCGGGTCGAATTGGACGTATTGATACCCATCGCTTAAAAATTGAGCATCTTGAATCGTGGTAATCTGCCGCTTAACCCCGAGAAGCTTATTCGGCAAACGCTGGGGATAGACATATTCGGTATAGGTCGAAGCAGGATCGAGCGGTAATACCAGTTGGCTGCTTGCTTCTCCTTGTTCATTAATCCACCATAATTCTTGGAGAAGCGGCGGGATAAGCGTTTGCTTTTGGGCCAGTAACCCTTGGTCAAGCCAAACTAAGCCGTTATATTTACCAAACTGAACCGTGGGAATGGTTAATGGCTGCGGCGTGGCGGGTAGAATTGTGGTACTTGGTTTCATGGTGGCACATCCCTCTATCAATCCTACTAACATCAAGAGCATCACGAAGCGCTGTTTCATTGGGCAATACTTCCATCACTCAGGGTATATGAGCCATCAGGATTAAACTTCGTCCCATCAAGCCGAATCCGCGAACCATTTGCCTTAGTCACAAATCCATCAGTGCCAATAATCGTTCCATCTCTGAGATGAGCGTCACCGTTGGGCTGAATACTTGTGCCATTATCCATGGTCAATACCCCTGAAGGATCAACGTTAACCCCTGGGAGCGAGGGAATCAAGCCCATATCTACAGTCTTGCCCATGTAGTAGGTTGCACCATGAGTCATTTGAATTGTTTTATGAATGATCAGTGGCTGAGTAAGGGCCATTCTGGCATCCGGATGGGAGTATAGCGAGAATTCGTATAGATGTCAGTCCCAACTGTGCTACGAGGGTCGAAAAACCAACTCCCAGCCTTATCAGGCACTGTATAATCAGCAACAACGGCTCCTGCCTCATCACCGATTTTTATTAAGCCTAAATCAATACTTGCTTTGACCGGAATATGATCACCAGGCAGTAAAGCATTCACAAAAGAATCGACCTTTTCAGTAAGCAAATCTACAATAGGATGATCTGTTTTATCAGCAACAATTGCAGAGCCAACCACCTCGGTATAACGATTAACAAAATCGTTGCCACCATTCTCCATGCGGGCAATAAAGCGATACTAATTGCCATAGGCAACAAATTGAGGAATTAGATCGCCTTCATCGGTGCCAGCAGGCGGTACCCCCGCCCAGCCATTGGCAACCCGCGAGCCATAATTAACCCCGCGTTGTTCAGCCATTGCCCAGAGTGGCAATAATTCAGGATCACTCTTACCAGCGGCATGGCCAGCGAAAAAGTTCTGCCAAGCTAAAGCCGCCCCATCACAATCATTAAATCCAGCAGGCACAGCCCCTTTTGTGGTATGGAGCCGATAGCCGTTTTGAATTGCTTCGAGTACCCCTGCATCGGCGACTGACGACCAAGAACCAGACCGCATATTGCGCATATCATGCGATTCATCAAAAAAGGCAATAATATCTTGAACATTGCCAAAATTGTCTTTAAATAGGGCTGCCGCTTCTTCTTCGGCAGTTCGCATGAGCGTGCGAATGTGAATTGTGACTTGCTCAGCAACTAATAAGACTTCATGACAACGGCCAATTGCTGGGATAACAACTGTTTCAAATTCATGAAAAAACCTGCTTGCAGCGTCGCCACTCCAATTGTGTTGCAATAGACCGACGATACTTTGAAGTCGCTGACGTAGCGTCGCAAGCGTTGTGGCATTGTGTTTAAAACGCTGGGCAACCGTTAAAAGCTGATTATACTCAGCCTGAACAAACGGGGCATTCATAGCTTCTCCCATCAATTATTGAACTGTGGATGACTCTCTCAGGTAGCATTGTGAGGAAATGGGATCACTCATTCTTCACGCCAAAGTATAATCAAAATATCATTAAAATGCTTCACCTACACGGGTGAATATCAACCATCAAATAGCCATAAATTAGATTAAAAGTAATCATGATTATCCTAGCAATTGGTTATATTAATAACTAAAATTTCATGCAATTACAGCTATCAGTTGGCTATACACCTATTGGCCAATCATCACGACAAGAGTCGCCCATAATCGCACAATTGTGGTCTTGCCCAAGTACCAACGAGAGCGTATGATTGCCTAAATTATGACAATTAACTCAATGGAAACGCTCCCACGAATTAGGAATAATATGCTATGATACTGATAGTGTGATATGCTTTATCCGTTCAATTCCCACCTACAATCAACCATCCAAAGGAGGCACAGCCGACGTAAGATAGATGCTGGAGAACACTCCTACAGGTTGTTGGATACTATGGTGATATGTGCAATGTAGCGCAAGGAGATCCGCTGATGGTTCGCCGAAAAATTCATCTCTCGCTGATTAGCTTATTGGTACTGACCCTCGTTTTGGCTGCCTGTGGCAGCGATAGCACTGCAACCACCACCAGTGGCAACACTGGTTCAACCAATCCTGCCGATGTTAAAGGTGAAATTACGGTCTGGGCTTGGAACGTGGCTGCCAAAAGCCTCGAAGCAACAGTTCCGTCGTTTAACCAAAAATATCCCAACGTCAAAGTCACAATCCAAGATATTGGGCGCACAGATGTTTATGATAAGCTGACCTCAGGCCTGCAAGCTGGCGGCGCTGGCTTACCGGATGTTGTTGCAATCGAATCAGATCACATGGATGTTTACACCGCAAACTTCCCCGACGGCTTGGCCGACTTAACCAGCCGCGCTAGCAAATATGAAAAAGATTTCGACCCATCAAAATGGGCGCAATCCAAAACCAACGATAAAATTCGCTCGATTCCTTGGGATTCCGGCCCAACTGGCTTGTGGTATCGCGTCGATATCTTCGAGCAAGCTGGCGTAGACCCCAAATCGATTGAAACATGGAGCGATTTGATCGCTGCTGGCGAAAAGATTTTGACCACGACCAGTGGCAAAACCAAGCTCTTGCCAGTCGATATTGTGGCTGATGATGCTGGCTTCCGCATGATGACCAGTCAATTGGGTGTCTGCTGCTACTTCAACAGCGATGGCAAAATCAACCTCACCAACGAAAAATCAGTTCAAGCTCTCACCTTGCTCAAAGAAATCAACGATAAAGGCTTAGTTGCCAATATCAATGGTTGGGATGGCACGGTTGCCGCCACCAAAAACGGCGATGTTGCAACGGTTCCCTTTGGCGTATGGTATAGCGGTACAATCATCGACCAAGCGCCTGATCTCTCGGGTAAATGGGATGTGATGTTGTTGCCAGCCTTTGAAAAGGGCGGCAATCGCGCTGCCAACCTTGGTGGCTCGACCTTGGCAATCCCTGCATCAACCAAAAATCTTGATGCTTCATGGGCATTTGTTGAGCATGCACTGGCCACCAACGAAGGCCAAAACATTATGATGGAGAAATTTGGCATTTGGCCAAGCTATCAACCAGCCTACAGCGCTGATTTGTATACCAAGCCAGTCGCCTTCTTCAACAACCAACCAATTTGGAAACTGTTTGCTGATCAAATCAAAAACATTCCAGCAGCAACTTACACCAAAGATTATGCCAAAGGCCAAACGGTGTTGGCTTCAGCCCAATCCAAAGTCTTGAGCCAAGGCATGGACCCCAAACAAGCCCTGCAAGAGGCCGCCGCCGAATTAGCCAACCAAACTGGCCGCGAAATCGCCCAGTAGGATAATCGCCCTCACCCTCAACCCCTCTCTCGCATGCGGGAGAGGGGAGTTTGACTTAATACATACGCCCTGAATCAGCAGTGATCAGGGGCGAGGTGAGGGCATCTCCACCCAGTGAATGGTCTTGCTTAGGAGGGTTCTATGGGGTCGCAGATGCTCACGCCAGCAGAGCGCCGCCACCAATGGCGACGGCGACTTACCCCGTACATGTTTTTGCTGCCAGCGTTGTTAATTTTTGCCATCTTTATGCTCTACCCAATTATTGCCTCGTTGCAATTAAGTTTCAAGAGCCAACTCAACCCTAGCAGCGGCTTTAGCCTTGATAATTACCGCCGCTTGTTAGGCGATACAGTTTTTCGTAAAGCGCTCACCAATACGGTGTTTTTGCTGCTGTTTCAAGTGCCATTGCAACTTGGCCTCGCCATGGTCTTGGCCGTGATTCTCAATAACGCTGTTTTGAAGTTTCGCACAGTCTTTCGATTGATCTATTTTCTGCCGGCAATTACTGCACTCTTTGCGGTTGCCTTGATCTTTCGGCTGCTGCTGAATGATGAAAAAGGTTTAATCAATTATGTGCTCAATGGCTTAGGCGTTCGATCGGTGCCATGGCTCAGCAATGCTTGGCCCGCCAAATTCTCGCTGATTACGGCGATTACTTGGCGCTGGACTGGCTACAACATGGTGATCTATCTCGCTAGTTTGCAGAGCATCCCCGACGAATTGTATGAGGCTGCCGAGCTTGATGGTGCTGGGGCATGGGCCAAATTTTGGTCGATTACCGTGCCGATGATGCGACCAACGATTCTGTTGACGACGGTGCTTTCGACGATTGGCACGTTGCAAATTTTCGATGAGCCGTATCTACTGACCCGCAGCGGGCCATCCAACGAAACTCTCAGTATGGCAACCCTGCTCTATCGCACGGCATTCCAAAGCGCTGAGTTTAATTATGCTTCGGCAATTGCCTATGCTATGGTGTTGATCATCGCAATCTTTTCGCTTTTACAATTTCGCATTGCTCAGCGCGGGGAGGACTAAGCGATGGCAAAAACCAAGCTTTCCGACGAGATTATGCCCAAACCTTTCGTAAGTCGTTTCCAACGCGGCCTGATCTATCTGGTTTTGGTGGTTGGGGCCTTCTTATCGCTGTTTCCCTTCTACTATATGTTCGTTCAAGCCTCACAGCCATCGAACGAAGTGCTGCGCTTTCCGCCGCATTTGTGGTTTGGTAGTTCGGCTTGGGCAAATATTCAAGCGCTATTTGCCAATGGCTTTGGGCGCTCGATGTTCAATTCGGCCTTTATTGCCGTGATCTATGCTAGCCTAAGCGTCTTTATCGCCTCGCTGGCCGGCTATGCCTTTGCCAAATTCCGCTTTCGCGGGCGCTCTGTCTTGTTTGGCATGTTTTTGTTGGTGTTGATGATTCCCTATCATGTCACTGCTGTGCCACTGTTTCAAATGATGGCCAAAATCACGCTCTTTGGCGATCCAACCTGGATCAGCAGCTATCAAGCGGTGATTTTGCCAGCGCTGGCCAATCCGTTTGGCATTTTCTTGATGCGCCAAAGCATGCAAGCCTTGCCCGATGATTTGCTTGATGCAGCACGCATGGATGGGGCAAGCGAGTGGCGGGTTTTCACCAGCGTTGTCTTGCCAACCATGCGCCCAACCTTGGCGGCTTTGGCAATTTATTCGTTTATGTTTCAATGGAACAGTTTCTTCTGGCCATTGATTATTATGCGTGATAAAGCCATGGAAACGCTGCCCGTGCGGATCAATGCCCTCGTTGGTTTGTCGATTATTGATTATGGTCAATTGATGATGGGCACGGCGCTCACCACCTTGCCAATTATGATGATTTTTATCGCCTTCCAACGCCAATTTATTTCCGGCGCACTCGCAGGTGCAGTCAAAGGCTAACATCAGAAGGATGAATTATGAAGTATGAGGGATGAAGTCCAACTATCAGAGATTCCGTTTTTAACCACGAAGGGCACCAAGATCACTATGTTTAGTTAAATCAATTACTGATAATTCTTAGCAATTGAGACATTTAATTAAATTATTATTCGTGTTCTTCGCAGTCTTTATAGTTAAATTTCATCCCTCATACTTCATCCTTCTTACTTTCAAAAGAGGTTTTTTTATGCCGTTAGGTGTTTGTTATTATCCTGAGCATTGGCCACAAACGTGGTGGGCCGATGATGCTCAACAAATGCAGGCCTTGGGCCTAGAATATGTGCGGATTGGCGAATTTGCTTGGGCTTTGATGGAGCCAGCAGCAGGCCAGTACGATTGGGCATGGCTTGATCAGGCGATTGAAACGCTGGCTAGCCAAGGCTTGAAAATTGTGCTTGGCACACCAACCGCCACGCCCCCAGCTTGGCTAACCCATAGCCAACCCGACCTGTTGCGAATCGATGCTCAAGGTCGGCGCTTAGGCCATGGTGGTCGCCGCCAAGCCTGTTTGGTCAATCCCGACTACATCGATTATAGCCACCAAATTGTTACTGCCATGGCTGAGCGTTATGGCAACCATCCTGCAATTGCCGCTTGGCAAATCGATAACGAAATTGGCAATCATGGCTCAGCGCGTTGCTATTGTGAGCATTGCGCCGCAGCCTTTCGTCAATGGCTCAGCCAACGCTATGGCGATTTGGCAGGCTTGAACGAGGCTTGGGGTACAGCCTTTTGGAGCCAAACCTACAGCGATTGGCAACAAATTCCCTTGCCAAATGTACCAGTCGGCGGCGGCCATAATCCCTCGCTAGTGCTCGATTATCGGCGCTTTGCCTCGGATCAACAGGTGGCCTATTGTGCGATGCAGGCAGAAATTCTGCGCCAGCACTCGCCCAATCGCACAATCTTGACCAACATTGCCCCCGGCGACGATGAGATCAATTGGTTTGACATGGCCAAGCAAGTCGATGTAATTGCCTGGGACAACTATCCCCATGGTTTCCCCAATTGGCAAGCCGTTTCGATGTATCACGACCACATTCGCGGCCTCAAGCGCCAGCCATTTTGGGTGATGGAGCAACAGCCAGGCCAAATCAACTGGACTCCGACCAATCCGCCAGTGCCGCCCAACCAAGTGCGCTTGTGGAGCTACCAAGATGCAGCGCATGGCGCAGCCAATGTGCTGTTTTTTCGCTGGCGGGCATGCTGGCTGGGCCAAGAGCAATATCATAGCGGCCTGCGTGATCATGCCAATCGGCCAGCCCGTGGCAGCACCGAAGCCCGAATTATTGCCAACGAATGGCAACAGCATGGCCAACCAGAAGCTGCACCACGCAAAGTTGCCCTGCTCGTTTCCTATGACGATCATTGGGCACAACAGCTTGACCCCCATGCCCAAGGCTGGAGCTATTGGCACTTGCTGCGCACGATTCATCGCACGCTCACCAGCTATGGCGTGGGAGTTGATATTGTGCAACGTGGCACGCCACTCAACGAATATCAATTGGCAATTGCTGTCGCCCCAATGCTTGATAACCCGGCTGAAACTGCGGGCTGGCGCGAGTGGGTGCAAGCAGGTGGCACGTTGATCTGTACGCCACGGAGTTTAACCAAACGCAGCGATAATCGCACGGCACCCGATGGCTTCCCAAGCGGCTTGACCGACCTGTTTGGCGCTGATGTGGCCGAGTGGAGTGCGCTTGATCCCGCCAAGCCATGGGCAGTGCACATTGGCGCTAACAACTATACCGCACCACTCTGGATGGAAGTGCTCAACGTGAGCCATGCCAATACCTTGGCAACGTGGGATCAAAGTTATGCTGCTGGGCAGGCCGCGATTACTGCCGCAACCTATGGCAAGGGCTTGGCAGTCTTGATGGGCTGCTATCCAACTGAGGAAATTTTGGGCGATTTGCTGCCACGGTTGTGGCCTGATGCTCAACAGTTGCCCGCAGAAATCGAGCGAATTGCATTAAATGATGGCGTGCTGTGGTTCAACCATGGCGAGCAAACTGAGCGCATCAGCCTGCAAGGAACGTGGCACGATCGGCTGAGTGGCGAAGAATTCAGCAACAGCTGCGAAATCGCCAGCTTGGGGATTCGCTGGCTGCAACAACCCTAGATCAAACAAGCCCTGTTGACTAAGATCAACGGGGCTTATATTTAATCCCAATCGTCGTGGTCGGGGTCGTGGTAGAGCGGTCGGGGCGGCGCAATCGAACTCATATAATCTTGCAGAATCAAAATTGCCGCCAGCTCATCGACATGATCACGATGTTTGCTTTTTTTAATGCCCATCGCTTCGAGTGAGCGTTCAGCTTCAACGCTAGTAAAGCGCTCGTCATACAAGGTGATGGGAATATTCGTGCGCTTTTCGAGGCCACGAGTGAAGGCTTGTACTAACTTGGCCTGAGCACCAACCTCGCCGCGCAAGGTCAAGGGTAGGCCAATCACCAACTCAACCACCTCATGCTCAGCAATCATGTGTAAAAGTTGGGCATAGGCTTTATCGGTGGGCTGAGCAGGCAGCGTCGGCTGACCGCTGGCGATAATCCGATCGGGATCGCACATTGCCACGCCAATCCGTTTGTTGCCAACATCTAAGGCGATAATTCGGCCACGCGTTATCCGTTCGCTCATTCCTGCACCTGAATATTAATTTCGGCAGGATCAACTGGCAAACGCTCAACCTCAGGAATCGAAACAATATCGCCAATCAAGCCACTTTCGCGCAATGCTTGCAATTGAACCATTGCTTCGGCGGGAGTAAGCCCTTTGATGCTTTCGGCAATCTTCAGTTTGGTGCTATCGGGCAAGCCTACAGCGGTTTTGGGTGCAACTTCAACCGTTGCCAACAACAAACTGGCCCCAGAATCATCCAAACGAACGAGGCTTTTGACAATGCTCGTGGTATCGGTGCTGAACGATGGGTCTTTGATTCGCAGCGCATTCGGCAAGGCACGATTCAATTGTTCGGCAAAATTGCCGCGCACTGCCAAGGCTTGAAAATTTGCCGTCACCACCAATTCAAAATCGCCCTCTGTACCAGCGATCGGTCGGGTCTGAACATTGTAGAGGGTTGGATCTTGGGCTAGATCATCAACATTGGGCAAGAAATTAACATCGGCGAGCACTTCGCCTTCTTGGAGCACCGTTTGCATTTGGGCAGGAATTGCACTGCGGAATTGGGCAACTGCTTGCGGCAGCAATGGCAGCCAATCGCTTTCGGTTGGTAAGCGCAACAAAGCGGTTGTACCACCTTCAACTGGCTCCGCATTGATCGCAAACAGTGCGCCTTCATAGCCTTCAATCGTCCAAATGATGTCGCCGCCAGCAGGCATGTTATAGCGCGTGCCACCAGCGCTAGCCACAATTTGCACCGAGCCAACTCCGTTGGTAACCCCGGTAATGCTGCTTGAGGCCTCGGGAATCGTCGACTCGCCTTGGGTCAAGAAGATAATTTCTTCACCAGCAGGATTGACGACCTTAACCCGGGTATTCGCAGGAATTGGATAGGCTTGGGTATTGCGATTATAGACATCGAGCCTGCCACTAGCCGCTTGGTCGGGCTGCTCAGTGGCAGTCAGAACCGTGCCGCGCACCGGCACCGAAATAGGGACATTAATTAAGCGCCCTTGAATGGCTGCCGAACTTGGCTCACTAATTGGGTCATTCTGGTAGTTGAGCCGCACATCTTCATAAGTTTGGCCACCCAAACTTGGAGCTGGCCGCACTAATACGGTAACCCCGCTGGCGATTTTGTTGCCAAACAAAAACCACAACAAGGCCAGAATAGCAATCGCCCCCAAAATCAGCATACCCCATAACGGATAATTACGTTTCGGCGCGTTTTGTTGCTTGAGTTCGGCCTTTTCATCGGCACGTTTTTGCTCAGACCGCGCACGGCGAGCTTTGGCATCTTGCCGATGCATGTCATCACTGGTTAATTCAATATCTTCTGGGCGAATCCGTGGGCGAGCTGGTGGCGCAGTGGCCGTATCACCACTGAGCGTATCCGAAAAATCGTTGAAGCCATCAAAATCCCAGCTATCATTGCCACGAGCTTGTTCGTGTTGGCGCAAGCCCGTTTCGCCAGCAGTTGAAGCCACCGAAAGGCTATCTAAGGCATCGGCCCAATCGTCGATTTCGCTACGGGGCTGCTGCGGCGCAGGCTTGGGAATTGGTTGGCTTGGAATTGGCTTGCTACTGCTGGAGCTAGTTTGCAACCGATCGGTGGTTGAAGCAGAAGGTAAGCCTTCCAGCGAAGCCAAAAAATCTTCTTCAGGGCTGACGGGAACAACTGGCGGAGCTGGAGCTGCGGTAGCTTGAGCAGCTGCAGGTGCTTTAGCGGCAACAACGGCTGACTCAATTTCCACCACCATCATCTGGCAGGTCAAAGCCGCTTTGACAACCTTCGGATCGCTGGTATAGAGCGTTAGCTCGATGCCTTCACGGTTGGCAGTTTCGCGCAATCGATCGCAGGTTTTACGGCTTTGTAACGAAATGGAACCTTCGGGCATGAAGATATCAACATGCTCTGCTTTGGCATTGCGCACTTGTTGAATAATGCTATCAATTGAATCAGCAAGTGCAATGGTGATCAGTTCAGATTTGCCAGTTGTCATTGGGTTGCCCCCAAAGCTTTCAGAATGAACACACGTCGGATGGTGTGGTGTTGGCAGGATCGGCTTTATTGTACAACGATCTGCTACCGATGAGGACAACACCACAGTTTGTTCCCTCATTGGGCGATTAATGCACATGGTTCCCCCTCTCCTCGCTAGGCGGGAGAGGGGCTAGGGGGTGAGGGATACTTTAGTTAGAGCAAACTGCTGGCTTCAGCCAAAGCTTGATCAAGCGCAGCTGCATCGCGACCGCCAGCCTGAGCAAAATCGGCTCGACCACCGCCGCCACCGCCAACTTTGGCTGCCAAGGCTTTGACGATGTTGCCAGCATGGCGACCAGCTTTGACTTGATCGGCGGTTGCTGCGGCCAGCAACAACGGCTTGCCATCGATGACCGTGCCAAGGATGACAACACCGCTGCCAAGTTTATCGCGCAGTTGTTCGCCAAGCCGCCGGAAACTATCGGCATCGTTGGCTTCAACCCGTGCCACCACCAACGACGTGCCAGCTTGCTCGGTTTTTTGGGCCAGCAAGCTATCGACTTGGCCAGCAGCTAATTCGCCGCGCAAGCGTTCAATTTCATCGCGGCGTGCTTTTTGGTCGAGCAACAAGGCATCGAGTTTTTCTTCAACTTTGCCTGGCTGTGCGCCAAGTTTCTCGCCCAAGGTACGAATCAATTGGGCTTGTTGGCTGACCCATTCGGCGGCAGCCCGGCCAGTTACGGCCTCGATCCGGCGCACACCTGAGGCCACCGAGCCTTCACTGACAATTTTGAAGAAGCCAATTTCGCCGGTACGAACAACGTGAACGCCGCCACACAACTCGCGTGAACAGACTGGCGCTTCGCTGTTGGGGTGCAATTCGTCGCTAGCATTGCTACAGCCAACTGTCACCACCCGCACAACATCGCCATATTTTTCGCCAAACAAGGCCATTGCGCCCAATTCGCGGGCTTGCGGCAAGGCCATTTCGGCTGCCTCAACCTTGCTATCAGCCCGAATCCAAGCATTAACTTGGTCTTCAATTTGTTGAAGTTGTTCGCTGCTCAAGCCTTTTTGGTTGTTGAAGTCGAAGCGCAAGCGTTCAGGTGCAACCAACGAGCCTTTTTGCTCAGCGTGCTCGCCCAAGCTGTCGCGCAGTGCACGGTGCAGCAAGTGGGTGGCGGTGTGATTGCGCACAATATCGCGGCGACGAGTTGCATCAACTGTTACCGTGACTTGCTCACCAAGATTTACGCTGCCTTCGCTCACCCGCCCGCGATGGACAAACACGCCGGGTACTGGCTTTTGCACATCGTCGATCACGATTGTGCCATGTGGCCCGACCAACAGGCCACTATCGCCCATTTGGCCGCCGCTTTCGGCATAACAGGGCGTGCGGTCAAGCACAAAAGCGACTTCTTGACCACGTTGTACCGTGCCAAGCTCCTCGCCATCAAACTCTAATGCCAGCACATGGCCCCAGCTTTCAAGCTCGTGATAGCCGGTAAAGCTGGTTTGGGCCAAATTACGTTCAGCCCAGCGCTCAGTAACTGCGCCTTTTTTGAATTGAGCAGCGCCACGACCGCGAGCGCGTTGCGCTTCAAGCTCAGCATCATAACCCGCCAAATCGACCGTCAAACCACGTTCAGCCACGATGCGTTCGGTCAAATCGAGCGGAAAGCCATAGGTATCGTAGAGTTTGAAGGCATCAGCACCGCTGAAAACCGCTTTATCGGCTTGATTTGGCAACATTGCTTCGAGTTGGCGCAAACCACCAGCCAAGGTTTTGTTGAAGCGTTCTTCTTCGCCAGTCACAACTTCGGCAATATAGCTTTGTTTGCTGCGCAACTCAGGGTAAGCATCGCCCATCATATCGATCACAGTGGCGATGGTTTCGGCCAAGAATGGCGCTTTGAAGCCGATTGTTTGGCCAAAATAAGCAGCGCGGCGCACCAAACGGCGCAACACATACGAACGACCTTCGTTACCAGGCCGCAAGCCATCAGCAATCATAAAGGCGATCGAGCGGCTATGATCGGCCACAACGTGATAGGCCGAGCTATTAGCTTGATAATGTTCGCTGCCAGTACCCAGCAATTCCATCACCGTATGAATGATTGGCGTGAACAAGTCGGTTTCATACGAACGAAACACGCCTTGTTTGACAATTGCCAAACGTTCGAGGCTCATGCCGGTGTCAATTGAAGGCTTGGGCAGCGGGGTCAACACACCGTTTTCATCACGGTTGTATTGCATAAACACCAAGTTCCAAATTTCCATGTAGGTATCATCTTCGGAATTGACACCCTCTGGCACTTGGTTGTCGGGATCATTGCCGATGTAATAATGAATTTCCGAGCATGGCCCGCGTGGCCCAACATCGCCCGCCGACCACAGATTATCGTTGGCATCGAAGCGCAAAATTCGATCGGCAGGCATATAGGCCAGCCATAAATCGTGAGCTTCTTCATCAGCTGGAATCTGATCATCGCCTTCGTAAATGCTGACCCACATGCGTTTGGGATCAAGCCCAATTTCTTGGGTCAGAAACTCCCAAGCAAAGCGAATCGCATCTTTTTTGAAATAATCGCCAAACGAAAAATTGCCCAGCATTTCAAAAAAGGTATGGTGACGCGGCGATGGCCCAACATTTTCTAGGTCATTTTGCTTGCCCGAGATGCGCAAACATTTTTGCGACGACACCGCACGGCTGTACGGGCGGCTTTCGCGACCTAAAAGACATCGTTAAACTGAACCATCCCAGCCACTGTAAACAACAGGGTGGGATTATCGGCAGGAATCAGCGAGCTACTTGGCACGACGGCGTGCCCTTGCCGCGCAAAGTAGTCTAAGAAACGCTGCCGTAGCTCTGAACCTTTCATTGGGGAACCTCAAGATATTAAGAACATAGAACAAAGAGCATAGAACAAAGCCAATTATTGTGCTCAAGCCATTAATGTTCTATGTTCTATGCTCTGTGCTCTCACGATTATACACGATGCTGATGGGCTATTTGCGATCAGCCTAGGCCTTGGTTAAATCCAATTCAAACAAACTATAGGCTTCGTTGGTATCATGCCAGTTGAGTTGGGTGCTGATTTGCGCCTGCCGACTGCCACGCCACAGTGGAGTCAGCAACTCTTGGCCTTCGGGCAACGTGCGCGCATGGGCCAAAAGCTTAGTTTGGGCGGCCAAATCGCCTTCGATATGGGCAATAAAACCATCGTCTTCGCAAATCATCCAGCCACTGCGATCGGCCAATACATAGAGTTCTTGGCTCGCAGCGCGGCGTTCAAGCTCAGCTTGATCAAGCGTGCGCACCGTCCACTGATAAACATAGCGCCCGCCATGATCAGGCAGGTTCTGGGCTTGGCTCAGATCAACCAGGCTTGGATCATTCACAACTTCGGCCTGAGCAGCAGCCAAATCAGCTAACTTATACCATTCAATAAAGCCAACATCGACAAATTTGAGCTTTTCGGCCATCGAATGCATGCGCTGATTGCTGCGTTCGGTCATATAGCCGATGCTGTGAGCGTCCCAGCTTTTGGCCCACTTAATCGAATAATCGATCAATTCGCGGCCCAAGCCTTGGCCTTGCAACTCGGGATGAATTCGCAAGCCGCCAAACCATGCTTGAGTTGGCGAGAGCACTCGCAGGCGCAGAACCACCACTGGCACGTGCCAGCCCACCATCTCGCCAACATACAAATGGCCTTGCGGCAACCAATAGTCCCACACATCGCCAATATAATCAGGTTGGCCGTTCCACAATGTGTTGCACCAGGCCACAATCGGCTCGCGATCAGCGAGGGTGGCTGGGCGCAGGGTGAGTCTATTTGAGATCGTCGTCGTCGTAGGCATGTAAATCATCAAACTCTATATCATCGAGATCAACAGCACTGCCGTCGCTATCGAAATCATCAAGATCAAAGCCAATTCCAGCCAAGCCCGAATCTTCTTCGAGGCCACTGGTTAGGGTATGCAAAACGCGTTGCAAGGTTGTGGCATTTTCTGCTGCAAAATACGAGAGATTATTGGCATTCAAGCGGGCTTGCTGGCCATCGTCAAGCGGGCTAGAGCCCAGCAAAATCACTGGCATCGAGGCGATCGTTTTGCCATAGGTGCTCAAAAAGCGTTCAAGTTCGCGTTCGGCAAAAATCGATTGATCTTCGTTTTCAAGATCAAGCAGCAGAATCACGCCATCGGTATTGTGCAACACATGCTGCCGATCAGCAGCAGTTGAGCCAGCCGAACGCAAGGCATGCAACAGATAGACAGGCTTGATATCACCAAGCGCAGCATTTGCAGGACGGTAGCGAGCTACGAGGGTTGGGTCTTCCGTTGGCGGGCTATCCCACGTTACTTCGCGTTCAGCGAGCGGAATGGCTGTAACCAATTGGGCGGCTAGCTTCACTGCATTGCGGGTAGGCGGACCAAATAGCACGACCTTGCAATGCCATTCATTTGTCTCATGATTGAGCCGTGACATAGCTCCTCCGAAATTCCACTGCAAAAACGATGGGCAGTCGCAAGGATTATAGCATTGTCTCGCAGATTAGCGCTAGCGTTTCATGGTTGCAACCTACCCTCAGATCCTCCTTGCAAGGAGATTACCATATCATCTAGCATTGATGAATCACCACCCTTCCGTCCCGCCTCAAGGATAATCGGTGATGGTCAGGGAACCTTCGATGAACCAGCAGAAGGATAGTTCGAGACGGAACGCGCACAAATAACGGCACGATGATGATGCCAAAGCATCACTGCCAAACCATCGATTAAAAAAGCCCCTCGCCACGGGCGAGGGGTTGGGGTGAGGGGATCTTAAAACCCCGCCCAACCTCCGTCGAACAGGGTTTTGATTGATTAATCTCGGTTTATTTAGGGCAAGGCATTCAAGGCATTGCGCACAGTATCTTGATTTGCACTAAAGATCAGCACAAATTCTTGGCCACTGCCTTTGATCCCGACATGGACATCATCATCAGTGCGGTTCGCGTCGTTTTCACGAATCAGCAGATCGCCATTAGGTTTGAACGTACCACGGAACAAGTTCAGAAAGTCATCGCCATCAGCGGCAGTATCCCAACGCAACGTCCATTGCAGCACTGGGGTAAAGTCGCTGCTGTGTTCATATAACGTCATGCGACCGCCACCAATCCCAGCCGCAGCAGCGTCCATATCACCAGTAGCATCGGTATAGTTGAGAAGTGATTTAAGGTCAAACTCGCCAACCGTATTAGTCATGGCGGTCGTCCAATCCACACCGAGGGTTGGCAACAGATCAAATTGCTCTGGCAAACTTGGATTATCGCGAGTAGCGCTCAGATATTTTTCAGGGTGCAAAATCTGCTCGGTCGAGGTTGGTGGGTCTTGCAAAGCGTTGGTCACAGCCTCCCAACCACCTTCGGCATAAACGGCTTCGGCAAACGCCAAGCCATCTTCATAGGGAAATACGAGGCCATCACGCAGCACACCTGGCACTTTTTCCAGAATTGTGCTGCTATCTTGTTGCTCTTGCAGGGTGCGCAACAATGCTTGCAACTCATCGGGCGACATGCGCGGCACAAGATCGGTTTGCAGCCAATCGCTCATTAATTTGGTCGCATCGCCTTCCACCAACGAACGAAATGCTAACGAACGATCAGCATCAAATTCGCCAGCTTGCAAACCAACTTGCAAGTCAATCAATTGATCTTGTAAGTTATGATTAAATTCATGGGCATAGGTAATTTGATCGGCTGCTGGAAAGGCATTATTTTCAGCAATAATATAAAATGTATCGGTTTCTGGGTCGTAGAAGCCGCCAATTTGTTCAGTTTGCAAATCGATATACAATTGCTGCAAATCAATATCTTTTTCGGCTAAACCAAGCATCCACATTTGGCTAGTTTCATGGCGAAAATCTTCAGGGGTATTTTCGGTTTCCATTTCTTTGACAATGTAATTGCGCAATTCATCGCGAGTCAGCATGCGCCGCGTTACTGGCCGTTCTTCATTCAGGCCGCGCAAAGCAATTACTTCTTGCTCAATTTGCTTCATCACTTCGACAATTTGGGCTGGCGGCTCAACCCCACCTGGGCCGGTTGGCGTTGGTGCAGCTGGATCAGCCGTTGGCGTGGGGCCAGTTTCAGGCGTGGCGCTTGGCTCCAGTGCTGGGATGGTTGGCTCAGCCACGCTGGTTGGTGGGTTATTCAAGCGCTCTTGTAAATCGTTTACTTGGTCTTGCAGCTGACGGTTTTTATCTTGCACTTCATCAGCAGCAGTCACTTGATCTTTCAATTTGCCAAATTCAGCTTGGGTGGTGGCATCGCGCGAGATAATCGTGCCCCGTTCAACCCAAAGCCAACCGCTAGCGCCAAGTGCCAATAGCAACAGCAGCACTAACCCAATTATTGCAACACGTGTTCGATTCATGGACATTCCTTCAAAACTAGACTGAGATCTCTCAAACGTCTACTGAGCATATCACAGCTTTAGCCGCTTGGAAGTGAAAAAGAGGTGAGCAGTTGCCGCCTATTTGGCTATTGCGTGTACAATCAATACAGCGCGATTTACTCACAATGAGGTTCTTATGGAAAGTATTAGCGTCTTTTTAGTCGATGATCATCTGGTTGTCCGCCAAGGCTTGCGCGATTTTCTCGAACTGCAAGATGATATTGAAGTTGTCGGCGATTCGGGCTTGCCGGTCGAAGCGGTTGGCCAAATTAAGCAACTGTTACCCGATGTGGTGATTATGGATTTGGTCATGCCCGAAATTGATGGCGTGGAAGCTACGCGACGGGTCAAGGCGGTTAGCCCCAGCACCCAAGTGATTGTCTTGACATCGTTCTCTGATGATGAAAAAGTTTTTCCGGCGATCAAAGCTGGAGCAATTTCTTATTTGCTCAAGGATGTTAGCCCGCTGGAATTAGCCCGCGCCGTGCGTTCAGCCAAACGTGGCGAGGCTGTCTTGCACCCTGAAGTTGCCGCCAAATTGATGCAAGAATTCTCCACGCCCCGCAACAACGACCCTGATGCCGAAGCCCTGACCGAGCGCGAAATGGATGTGCTGCGCTTGATCGCCCGTGGTCATTCCAACCGTGAAATTGCCGATTCGCTGATCATCAGCGAAAAAACCGTCAAAACTCACGTTAGCAATATTTTGTCGAAGCTACACTTGGCTGATCGTACTCAGGCAGCGATTTATGCCTTGCGCCAGCGTCTTGTACCAATGGATGATCCTTTACCTGGGCGTTAATCTGGCTAAGCCGCCGCTCAATTGAGTGGCGGTTTTCGTTTTAGCTAATTTTCTGCACATCCCACACCAGCTTACTCCAACGGCTGTAAACGATTCGATAGCGTTCGCCTTTGCGCATGTGCATATAGTGCTGTTGCGTAACAAATGTTTTGCCAAGTTGTTGGAATGTCGCTGTATACCTGAAGCTCCTAGGGCTACCGCTAAGCGCAAGACTGGTTAATTGATCGCTCGTCGATTGAATGTGGCCTGAAATAAGCTCAATGAGTTCACATAGAATTTGAAAAATTAAATACAGTAAGAACAAAAGAAATATCGATGAAAGCATGCTATTTAGCATAAAAAGGTCATCAAATTCCCATAAAATTAAATTCTTTATGCCATTACCTATAAAAAAGTACATTATAATTCCAATAATGCTATTTCGGAAAATCAATTTAGCAATTACTTTGCGCTGGCTCGTTGATAATTTAAGTGAATCTGATAAATCATCTGTTGAGGTAGAATTTAAAGTTTGTTTACTTAATAGTTGACTGATAACTGTTTGGTTCGTTTCAGGCTTTATTTTCCAAAGCTTGTTACTGTTTGGGCTATACATAACTCTATAGCATGTTTTTAATTCAAGCTGTTTCTGTAAATCAGTCTCAATCTGAAAACTTCCAATTCTCTTAAAAAAGACAGCATAGGCATACCCATTTCTACCAACCCGAAAGCGGCTGATTTTAAGCAATTGATCTGATTCAACATGCACAACGCTGCTAACAAGATCAAACAAATTCTTATTAAAATCAGGTTCCGGCGATAATTAAACCAATTAATATTGCCAACAAAATCAGATTAAAACGCTTTGGTGAAACAAGCGTGAACATTCCGACAATGATCACTGCTACAACTAAACATGGAACCAAGGCTTTGGTACAATGATACCAGCGTTGTTTGCCAGTCATCGGCATCGTTTTAGCTGAGTCTTGCTGTTTGGGTTGTCGTGACACATCCTGTTCTATTGGTGCAGTTGGCGGTTGTGTACCTCTTGGCACGCCTGGCCCACCACATTTGGGGCAGCAGGTTTCTCCCGATGGAAATTTAATATAACAAGTTGGGCAATTCATCGATTCAACTCCATTTATTGCGCAGTTCGATGCAGCAAGCGGCCTACGAGCGCACTTAGCAATCGGCCAAGCACAATAATGCCGAGTGTCTCGCCAAGCGCCCAAAAGAAAGTGGGGTCAATATCCTCCAACCTGGGATTAAAAATATTCAGCGTAGGTGAACTAAAGAGATACCAAAAGGCTATAAAAAGAATAAGAGAGAGCATCGAAGGCCAATTTTCGCGTTCGGACGCAAGTTGATCATCTAATGACTGCTTAGGAATCGCTTGATGGATTGTCAATAAACGTTTGGAGAAGCGGCTATAACTGATCTGATATATCGCTCCCTTGACTAGCAATCTATACGTTGTCGAGTCTATATCGAGTCTGCCAACGCGCTCAAATCGAGCCTTATAGATGCTACTTCTGCTGCTGTGCGATTTCGAGCCTAGTCGATCGACGGTGACTTGAGCAACGCCACTCAGCAAATCAAGCAAATAGCCCATCAAATACCAGCCAACCCAACCAAAGAATACAAGTTTGAAAAAGCCAGGAATCGTCTCAGCCAGCTCGATGCGCAGCACGAACCACGCAACCGCGATCAGCATGGTCAAATAAAATACGATCGTATCCAAGAACATGCTTTTTTGATCGCTGGTTAGCTTAATTGTGGTTGGTACGAAGCTTTCCAACCATGCAAGTTCTGCCTTTGTAGGTTCATGCGCTGGCTCGGCCTCTGGCTCCCAAAGTGGTTCGGCCATCGGCTCTGTGCGCTGGTAAGCATTTGCCATGGGAAATTCGCCAAACAGCGGGGTGGCTATCGAGCGCCGTGCTGGCCCAGCACAGCTTGGGCATTGCTGACTCGCAGTTGCCAGCGGGGTATTACAAATTGGGCAGTTCATAAATAGTTACCTTTCATTATTTGCGGGCTTTGCTACGCCAAAGATCAAAGATTAAGCGGCCTATTTTACCCACGAGATACACACCAAAAATCCCCATCAACAACCAATATAACCAGCCATACGAACTGAAAAACCACCAACAGAAAAAAACCATGATCGACCATGGCACAAGCCCAACCAAAAAGAATTGCCACGCTTGTTTGGCAGTTAATGGCCGCGAACCAGGCGGTGCAACCACAAGCTGCAATAATTGTTTGTCGATGACTGCGCCACACGTATCACAATTGCCAGCAGCGCTCGTGAGGGTCGCATTACATTCTGGGCATTGCATCGTGATTCCTATTCTGCTGCACTATCAACGTGAGCTGTATCCAATGATCCATCAACCTGCACCATATCTAATAAACGTTGGGAAGCTTTCCCATAACTTAATTTATAGAGCGCACCTGGAATCGCGGCATAATGATCCTTAGCGCTAATATCTACTCGACCAAGCTGCTCGAAATAACCAAAGTAATGGATTCTTTGGCGTTCATACTTTTCACGATAACGTTGAGTTTCGATTAAGCGATCAACATAGACTTCAGCCACACCATTATAGAAATCGATCAAATGAGCAATCATCAGCCAGCCTGCTGCTAGGCCAACAATTCCAACAAATGTCAAAATAAACCCAAAATCGCCAACCTGAATTAAATAGCCAACAATCAACATTGCCACAAATAGCGCCACCAAACTAGCCAAGGCAATCAGCAGATGTTTTTTCTTTTGGGCGCGCGTCAATGGCGTAATCGTTGGCTCAAGATTATGGCCATCGGGAAGACTAATGTAGCGACCACTGGGCAATCGAACGCTTTCGCCACCTGGATGGATTGCTAAATGGGCAACCGCAGCGTCATCAAGCTGAACATAAAACGGAAAGCCACATTCAATACAGCGACTACGGTCGGGAACAAGCTTCTGACACTTCGGGCATTTCATACCAATTCCTCTCTGCTGCTTTCAATAGGAAAAAGAACATTATTGACTAGCAACCTGCACTATATCCAATAAAAGGTGGGATTTTTTAGCATAACTCAATTTATAGAGCGCACCTGGAATTGCGGCATAGTGATCATTGGCACTAATCGAGATCTGGCCAAGCTGCTCGAAATAGCCAAAGTAATAGATTCTTGGGTGTTTAGACCTTGAACGATAACGTTCGGTTTCGATTAAGCGATCAGTATAGACTTCAGCCTCGCCGTTAAGAAATCGATCACGTGGGCAATCATCTTCCAGCTCAATGCTAGGACAAACATCACCACAAATATCCAGATAAAGCCAATATCAACAGCCAAACTTAAGTAGCCAATCACCATCAGCGTGATTACAATCAGCACCAGAAACAAAAATGCCATCAAAAGGTTTTTGTTCTTTTGGGCGCGGGTCAATGGCGTAATCGTTGGCACAAGATTGTGCTCCTCGGGAATTCTGAGCACGCGACCGCTTGGCAATTGAATATTCTTGCCATCAGGATGGATTGCTAAATGGGCAACCGCAGCGTCATCAAGCTGGGCATAAAACGGAAAGCCACATGCGACACAACAACTACGGTCGGGAACAGTTGTTTGACACTTCGGGCATTTCATAACGCTTCCTCTCTGCTGCTTTCAATAGTTTGTTATTGGTTAGCCAATTTGTTGCATTGCCCACAAGCTTTTACTGCGTGGGCTATAGGTCAATTGATAAATTGCGCCCTGCAATGCGTTATCGTACTGTTGGCGACCAATATTCAGGCGGCCAATTCGCTCAAAATGACCATAGTAGGTACGATTATTCTTATTTTTGACAATTTCGGCTTTGGTTAATCGATCAACTTGAACTTGGGCAACGCCACTGAAAAAATCAATCAACTTGGTAATTGCTTGCCAACCAAAAATCAAGCTCAATACCCCAATGAAAATCCAAACAAAGCTTAATTCACCGCTCATCGGCGCGCGCCGAACATATAAAATCCCCACCGTAATAAACACCAATGGAATGACCGCACCAAACAGCAGTTTAGCTTTTTGGCCGCCCGTTAATGGTACGTTTGTAGGCATGGCATTGCCAAGCATCGTCGCATTTGGTGGTGCTGCAACGCTTTGCATCGATGATTGATTCCAAGTTGTATCTGGCTCGGGTTCTGGTTGCTCCCACGCATTGGCGGCTGAAGCCGATGGCTCCCAAGCGGCTGAGGCTGGGGTTGCTTCCTCCCAATCCGATGCTGCTGAAGCCGATGGCTGCCAAATATCAGCATCGTTTTTTTGATCGCGGCCCCAAGCATTAGCGGTTGGCGATTCGCCAAAAGCCGCTGAGGAGGTTGAGGCAGCGGGAGTACGTAACGGCCAATCGCAGCGTGGGCAGGTAGCGCTGCTATTTGAAACAGTACTATAGCAATTTGGGCATTTCATAAACGTGTTCCTCCGTTGATATGTACGTCGAGAATCAACTAGTGTTGCGCCATAAGCGCAAGCTTACCCTATATCCCCCCACATGGGCTAGATCAGGATAGTCCAAATAGCGATCTGACTTGCTTGACAGCACCATTCTGGATTGTTATAATGCGACCGTTATCGATAACGGGATCGATAACGGGATCGATAACGAGGTCGGTACCACCTCTAAACCCCTCCCTAAATTCGCCGTTTCAACTTAAACCGCTCCAGTGTTCGTAGGGTGCGCAATCCAAGCTCATCGACAGCATTTGTGGCATAGTTTAGGCCACCACCCACGAAAACTTACTCCAAGGAAGGACATGACGATGAAGTCTCCTCGCGCGAAATTCATGTTGGTTTTGATGTTGCTCATGACGATGGTTTTGGCAAGCTGTGGCGAAGCCGCAACCTCAACCACTGCGCCCACAACTGGTGGCAGCACCAGTGGCACAACTGCCAATACCGATAACAGCAAGTTCACCATTGGGATCTCAATGCCCACCAAATCATCAGCCCGTTGGATCGCCGACGGCGATAATATGGTGAAATACTTCCAAGAAAAAGGCTTCAAAACCGATCTTCAATACGCTGAAGACGATATCCCAACCCAACTTTCGCAAATTGAAAACATGGTCACCAAAGGGGTCAATGTCTTGGTGATTGCGGCAATCGACGGCGAAACGCTCTCAGATGTTCTCCAAAATGCCAAAGACAAGAAAATTTTGGTTATCGCCTACGACCGCTTGATCAAGAAAACCCCCAATGTTGATTTCTACGCCACCTTCGATAACTTCCAAGTTGGTGTTTTGCAAGCAGGCTCAATCGAAAGCAAACTTGGTTTGAAAGATGGCAAAGGCCCCTTCAATATCGAGTTGTTCGGTGGCTCATCCGACGATAACAACGCCTTCTTCTTCTACAATGGCGCTATGTCGGTCTTGCAACCATACATCGATAGCGGCAAATTGGTCGTTGTCAGTGGCCAAACTGGCATGGACAAAGTTGCTACCTTGCGCTGGGACGGCGCTACTGCCCAATCACGCATGGACAACATCTTGAGCGCGTTCTATGGCGACAAACGGGTTGATGCAGTGCTCTCACCATACGACGGTATCAGCATTGGGATCATTTCATCGCTCAAGGGTGTTGGCTACGGTACCGCCGACAAACCAATGCCAGTTGTTTCAGGCCAAGATGCTGAAGTGCCTTCAGTCAAGTCAATCATCGCTGGCGAACAAAGCTCAACTATCTTCAAAGATACCCGTGAGCTGGCAAAATCGGTAGTGAGCATGGTCGAAGCTTCATTGTCAGGCAAAGACGTTCCTGTCAACGATACCAAAACCTATGACAATGGCGTGAAAGTCGTTCCTTCACAATTGCTGGTTCCAGTTGTCGTCGATGTCACCAACTGGGAAAAAGTGTTGATCGACAGTGGCTACTACAAAAAAGAAGACATAACCAAATAATTCTGGCAGCAAGGTCTGTGTGTGGGCGTAACGCTCATGCACAGACCTACTTTGCATATGAACAACTTGGCCATCTTCTCAGCAAACGAGGCACAGGTTATGTCTGATGTACTACTTGAAATGCGCGGAATTACCAAAACCTTTCCTGGGGTTAAAGCGCTGAATGATGTCAACCTGCAAGTGCGTCGCGCCGAAATCCACGCGCTGGTCGGCGAAAATGGCGCAGGCAAATCGACCTTGATGAAGGTGCTCAGCGGGGTTTACCCGCATGGCAGCTACACTGGCGAAATTATTTTCGAAGGCCAGGAGTGTCGTTTCAACGATATTAACGCCAGCGAAAAACTCGGCATCGTCATTATTCACCAAGAATTAGCCTTGATTCCGTTTCTCTCGATTGCCGAAAATATCTTTCTCGGCCACGAAACCGCCTCACGCGGTGTGATCAATTGGAATGCAGCGATTGCCCAAGCCCAAACCTTACTCAAAAAAGTCGGGCTGAGCGAATCGCCCAATACATTAATTACCGATATGGGCGTGGGCAAACAACAATTGGTTGAAATTGCCAAAGCGCTAGCCAAAGAAGTTAAGCTGTTGATTCTCGATGAACCAACCGCTAGTTTAAACGAGAGCGATAGCCAGGCATTGCTCGAATTGCTGCTGCAATTCAAACAGCAAGGTATCTCATCAATTCTCATTTCGCACAAACTGAATGAGGTTTCCAAAGTTGCCGATGCGATTACGGTGCTCCGTGATGGCGCAACGATCGAAACCCTCGATTGTCACAAAGAACAAATTAGCGAAGACCGAATTATCCGCGGCATGGTTGGCCGCGATTTGAGCCATCGGTTCCCGCCTCGCGAGGCCACGATTGGCGAAACAATGTTTGAAGTGCGCAACTGGAATGTCTATCACCCACTCCACGCCGAGCGCAAAGTTGTCGATAACGTCAACTTCAGTGTGCGCAAAGGCGAAATTGTCGGGATCGCTGGCCTAATGGGTTCGGGCCGCACCGAATTAGCAATGAGTATTTTTGGCCACGCCTATGGCAAACATATTAGTGGCCATGTCTATAAAAATGGCCAAGAGATCGATGTTCGCACGATCCAAAAGGCCATTCGCAATGGCATTGCCTATGTCACCGAAGATCGCAAAAGCTATGGCTTGGTTCTGATCGATGGGATCAAAAATAATATCACGCTCTCGAATTTACCAGCTGTTGCCCGCAATTCGGTGATTAACGAGCCAAAAGAGTTACGGGTTACCAATCAATATCGTGATGATCTGGCGATTCGCAGCTCCAGCGTCTTGCAAAAAACCCTCAATCTCTCTGGTGGCAATCAACAAAAAGTCGTGCTGAGTAAGTGGTTGTTTGCCAACCCCGATATTCTGATTCTCGATGAGCCAACCCGTGGGATTGATGTGGGCGCTAAATACGAAATCTACACGATCATCAACCGTTTGGCTCAAGAAGGCAAAGCAGTAATCGTCATCTCTTCGGAATTACCCGAAATTCTCGGCATGTGTGATCGCATTTATGTGATGAATGAAGGCCAAGTGGTTGGCGAAATGCCCGCTGCCGATGCTTCTCAGGAAAAAATCATGAAGTGCATTATGCAGCAGGAGGTTAACCAGCCATGAGCGCTGAACTGAACCCTAATGAACCCAGCAAAGCGGCTGGTTTCAATCTCGCCACCGTTGTCAATTTCGTCAAAAACAATATGCGCGAATATGGCATGCTGGTTGCTCTTGTCATCATTGTGCTGTATTTCCAATTTGAAACCAGCGGAGTGTTGCTGCAACCACTCAATATCACCAACGTGATTTTGCAAAATAGCTATATCGTGGTGATGGCCTTGGGCATGCTGCTGGTGATCGTGGCCGGCCATATCGATCTTTCGGTTGGCTCGGTGGCGGCCTTCGTTGGGGCGGTCGCTGGCTATATGCTGGTCGAAAAAGACTACCCAGTCATCGTCGCCTTTGCTGCGTGTATCGCGATTGGCGC
The DNA here is from genome assembly GCA_963767035.1 of uncultured Chloroflexia bacterium. GTDB lineage: Bacteria > Chloroflexota > Chloroflexia > Chloroflexales > Herpetosiphonaceae > Herpetosiphon. The sequence continues at coordinate 2,864,257 of CAVYBW010000001.1, forward strand.
TGTGATTGGCGCGTTTCAAGGCTATTGGGTGGCTTTTCGCAAAATTCCGGCCTTTATTGTAACCCTCGCAGGCATGTTGATCTTTCGTGGTTTGACCTTGGTACTGTTGGGCGGTACCTCACTTGGCCCCTTTCCTTCGAGCTTCCGCGAAATCAGCACTGGCTTTATTAGCGACCCAATCGGCGGCGCTGAATCAGCGCTGCACGTCACAACCCTGATCGTAGGCTTGGCCTTTGCCGCAATCATCGTTTACTTGGATGCAAACGATCGAAAAAATAGCCGCTCGTTCAACTTTCCAGTGCTATCAACCCCATTGTTTATTGCCAAAAATGCAGCAATTGTCGCTATCATTCTGGCTTTCTGCTATATCTTGGCTTCCTACGAAGGCTTGCCCAACGTTTTGCTGGTGTTGATCGCGTTGATCGCGCTGTATATGTTTGTCACGAAAAAGACCGTGATTGGCCGCCGGATTTATGCCTTGGGTGGCAACGAAAAAGCAGCCAAGCTCTCTGGGGTGCCAACCGATCGCCTAACGTTTTATACCTTCATCAATATGGGGGTTTTGGCAGCAATCGGCGGCTTGATCTTCACAGCCCGTTTGAACTCAGCCACACCCAAAGCTGGCACAGGCTTTGAGCTTGATGTAATTGCCTCGGTCTTTATCGGCGGCGCATCGGCCTCAGGCGGTATCGGTACAGTCTTTGGCGTGGTCATCGGAGCCTTGGTGATGGGCGTGCTCAACAACGGTATGTCAATCGCCGGCGTAAGCGTCGATTGGCAACAAGTGATCAAAGGCGCAGTGCTGTTGATCGCGGTCTACTTCGATGTATCGAGCAAAAATAAAGGCTAATTGATGCGAATCCGAGGCATTAGCCAAACTTGGTTAGTGCCTCACAGCGCAAGCGCATAAAAGGAGTTGCCATGAGTCGGCAAACATACGCCATCGGGGTCGATTTTGGCACCGAGTCGGGCCGTGCTGTGCTCGTTGATGTGAGCAATGGGCAAGAAATCGCAACTGCAATTTATCCCTATGCCAACGGTGTTATCGACGAAACCTTGCCTGGAACCAACATTCGTTTAGAGCCAGATTGGGCGCTCCAAGACCCCAACGATTATCTTGATGTCTTTAAAATGACGATCCCAGATATTCTCAAACAGAGCGGTATTGACCCCGCTGATGTGATTGGCATCGGGGTTGATTTTACCGCCTGTACGATGTTGCCAACCAACGCTACTGGCACGCCCTTGTGCATGCTGCCAGAGTGGCGCAACACGCCGCATGCATGGGTCAAATTGTGGAAACATCACGCAGCTCAGCCCGAAGCCAACCAACTCAACCAGATTGCCCGCGACCTTGGCTATAGCTTTCTGAACCGCTACGGTGGCAAGATTAGCTCAGAGTGGTTTTTCCCCAAGGCTTGGCAAATTCTCAACGAAGCACCCGAAGTTTATGCCGCCGCCGATCGCTTGATCGAAGCGACCGACTGGGTGGTTTGGCAATTGACTGGGGTCGAAACCCGCAACGAATGTACCGCAGGCTACAAAGCCATGTGGTCAAAATCCGAGGGCTTTCCGCCCAACGAATTTTTCAAAGCGCTCGACGAACGCATGGAACACATCGTCGATCAAAAGATGTCGCGCACACTCTTGCCGCTTGGCGCAAAAGCTGGTGGCCTGAGCCAACAAGCCGCCGAATGGACGGGCTTACTGGCTGGCACTGCGGTTGCTGTCGCCAATGTTGATGCCCACGTCACGCTGCCAGTTACCGGCAATACCGAAATTGGCACGATGGTGATGATTATGGGAACCAGCACCTGCGATGTGATGAACGGCGAACATCGCGACCAATTGCCAATTGTCGAGGGCATGTGCGGGGTTGTCGATGGCGGCATCGTGCCAGGTATGTTGGGCTACGAGGCAGGCCAAAGCGGGGTTGGCGATATTTTCGCATGGTTTATTGAGCATGGCGTGCCTGGCGAATATTTTGAGCAAGCCAAAGCCGAAGGCCTCAATATTCATACGTTGCTCGAACGTGAAGCCAGCCAACTCAAGCCTGGTGAGAGCGGTCTTTTAGCGCTCGATTGGTTCAACGGCAATCGCTCAACCTTGGTCGATGTTGAACTCAATGGATTGGTGCTGGGCATGACCTTGGCCACTACAGCGCCCGAAATCTACCGCGCCTTGCTTGAAGCGACGGCTTTTGGCAAACGCGAAATTATCGAAACCTTCAATCAATCGGGCGTGCCAATTCGCAAATTGATTGCTGCTGGCGGCCTGCCCGAAAAAAACCAGCTGCTGATGCAAATTTATGCTGATGTGACCAACTACGAAATTAGCGTGATTGCCAGCAAACAAGCGCCAGCCCTCGGTTCGGCCATGCATGGCGCGGTTGCCGCCGGCGTTGAGGCCGGTGGCTACGCCGATATTGCTAGCGCCGCCAAGCAAATGGGTCGGCTCAAAACCGAAACCTTCAAGCCAATTCCTGCCAATGTTGAAATTTACGACCAGCTGTATGCTGAATATAAAGTGCTGTACAACTACTTTGGCCGTGGCGAAAACGATGTGATGAAGCGCTTGCGCATATTACGTCATGCCGCTCTCACCGCCTAGTTGCAGCCAGATTGGAATACGACCATGTTAGAAACAATTAAACACGAACTTTGGAAATTGCACCTTGAATTGCCCAAAAATGGCTTGGTAACCTGGACTTCGGGCAATGTCAGCGCCCGCGATCCCGAAACCAATTTGGTAGTGATCAAGCCCAGCGGCGTGATGTTTGAAGATCTGCGACCTGCCGATCATGTGGTGGTTGATTTAAATGGCACGGTGATTGAAGGCGAGCTCAAACCATCATCGGATACCGCCAGCCATTTGTATATTTATCGCCATCGCCCTGATGTCAATGGGATTGTGCATACCCATTCGCCATTTGCCACAGCCTTCGCAGCCAACGGCAAATCGATTCCGGTCTATCTCACCGCCATGGCCGACGAATTTGGCGGGCCAATTCCTTGCGCTGGTTTTGCATTAATCGGCGGCGAAGAAATTGGCCAACAGGTGGTTGAACACATTGGCAGCTCGCCAGCGGTGCTGCTGCAAAATCATGGTGTTTTCACGATTGGCAAATCGGCCAAGGCTGCAGTGAAAGCCGCCGTGATGACCGAAGATGTGGCTCGCACCACGTGGTATGCCTTGCAAATCGGCCAACCCCAAGAAATCGCCAGCGACGACGTTGCCAAATTGCACTATCGCTATACCAATGTCTATGGGCAGTAAGACGAGGAGTCAGGGATCAGGGGCTAGGGATCAGGAAGTAATGACCTTAATTAAACTGGCCCCTAACCGCTGACCTCTGACCTCTCAACTAATAGAAAGGCCAGTCAATGATTGACTTGAAACAGTATGAAGTTTGGTTTATTACCGGGAGCCAACATTTGTATGGCCCCGAAACTTTAGAACAAGTTGCCAAACACTCGCAAAGTATCGCCGCAGGGTTGGATGAAAGCACGACTATTCCGGTGCGCGTAGTGTTCAAGCCGGTGCTCAAAACACCCGACGAGATTTACAACTTGGTGCTCGAAGCCAATGCTGCCAAAAATTGTATTGGCCTAGTCGCGTGGATGCATACCTTCTCGCCAGCCAAAATGTGGATTGCTGGTTTGCGCAGCTTGCAAAAACCCTTAGCCCACTTGCATACCCAATTCAACAGCGAAATTCCATGGGCTGAAATTGACATGGATTTCATGAATCTCAATCAAGCTGCCCACGGCGACCGCGAATTTGGCTTTATTGTCAGCCGCATGCGCTTGGAACGCAAAGTAATTGTTGGCCACTGGCAAGATAGCGAAGTCCATGATCGAATTGCCGCTTGGACGCGGGCCGCCGCTGCTTGGCACGATGCCCAAGGCGCACGCTTCGCCCGGTTTGGCGACAATATGCGCGAAGTTGCCGTGACCGAAGGCGATAAAGTTAATGCTCAAATGCGACTTGGCTATAGCGTCAGTGGCTATGGCGTGGGCGATTTGGTGCGCTTTGTCAACGAAGTCAGCGATGCCGACATCGATGGTACGCTGCAAGAATACGCCGAACACTACGAATTGGTAGCCGGTTTGCAAGCTGGCGGCGAGCAGCATCAATCTCTACGTGAAGCTGCCCGGATTGAGCTAGGTTTACGCTATTTCCTTGAGCATGGCAACTTCAAAGGCTTTACCACCACCTTTGAAGATTTGCATGGCTTGGTGCAATTGCCAGGTTTAGGCCCGCAACGCCTGATGGATCGCGGCTATGGTTTTGCTGGCGAAGGCGATTGGAAAACCGCCGCGCTAGTTCGCGCCATGAAAGTGATGAGCGCTGGGCTGACTGGCGGCACCTCGTTTATGGAAGATTACACCTATCACTTTGGCGGCAACGGCATGAAAGTGCTTGGCGCACACATGCTTGAAATCTGTCCATCAATCGCCGCCACCAAACCACGGCTCGAAGTCCATCCCTTGGGCATTGGGGGCAAGGCTGATCCAGTGCGCTTGGTATTCGATGCCAAAACTGGGCCAGCAGTTAATGCCTCGATTGTTGAAATGGGCAATCGTTTACGCTTGATCAATAGCGTGGTTGATGCCGTTGAAACCGAGCAGCCGTTGCCAAACTTACCAGTTGCCCGGGCCTTGTGGCTGCCGCAGCCTGATCTCAAAACCGCTGCGGCGGCATGGATCTACGCTGGCGGTGCGCATCACACCGGCTTTAGCTTTGATCTCACCAGCGAGCATCTGGCCGACTTTGCCGAAATTGCGGGCATGGAATATTTGCAAATCGATCGCAACACGACGGTGAGCCAATTCAAACAAGAGCTTCGCTGGAACGATCTCTATTATCACTTGGCCAAAGGTTTGTAAACCAACGGCAAGCAACCCAGGTCGCAATGGTGCGCAACAATGGCAGTGATCGCCAACCATCCAGCAGTTGGCGATCACGAAGCCCTTTAGCATCGGCGCAGCTTGGCCTAAACGACGCAGGAAACAAGATCAGCTATACTAGCGGCTTGCATCCCAGCGATCTGAAATGCACCGTGCTATTGGGAGTTCGTCATGACCATTCAACGCCCACAAAAAGTTACCATCAAAGATATTGCTAAACTTTGTAATGTTTCAACCCAAACGGTTTCGCGGGTGCTCAACAATCGGCCTGATGTCTCACCCCAAACCCGTGAGGCAGTTGAAAAAGCTATCGCCGATATGGGCTATCAGCCAAGTGCGTTGGCCCGCAGCCTTGTGCAGCAACAAAGTTTCACCTTGGGGGTCATTACCGCAGGCTTGCAATATATGGGCGTGTCGCTGACGTTGAATGGGATTGCCGAGGAAAGCGAAGCCTCGAATTATGCCTTGTTGCTCAAAGAATTACCACGCTTCGATGTAGCCAATATTGTGCCAATTATTGAGGCGCTGATGGCCCGTCACGTTGATGGCATTATCTTTGCGGCGGCTGAACTTAACGAAAATGTTGAGATCGTTCAAGCCCAATTGCCAGCAACCTGCCCACCAATTGTTTTTGTCAAAAGCCAACCCAATGAACGGTTTACCACAATTGGCATCGATAATTATGGCGGCGCACGCCAAGCAGTCGAGCATTTGCTCAGCATTGGGCGACGCGAAATTGGCCTAATTTGCGGGCCAATCGAGTGGCTGGAAACCCGCCAACGCCGCAGCGGCTGGTATGACGCATTGTTAGCAGCAGGCATCACGCCAACCCAGCAGCAAATTGGCATCGGCAATTGGTCAGCCGCCAGTGGCGAACAAGCCTGTGCCGAATTGTTCAAACGTAATCCTAAGGTAGATGCGCTGTTTGCCTGTAACGATCAAATGGCCTTGGGAGCGTTGCATTATGCCAGTAAGCATGGGATTCGTGTGCCTGAAGATTTGGCAATTGTGGGCTTTGATGATTTAGCTGAGGCTGCTTATTTCTCGCCAGCGCTCACCACGATTCGCCAACCATTGCGTGAATTAGGCCGCTTGGCAGTGCAAACCCTGCTGCAATTGATCAATCCCAGCAATGATCAATTGCCACCATTTGTGGCAACCCTGCCAACCCAATTGATTGTGCGCGAAAGTACCCAAGGTTAGGCGCGTTTTCGCGCAACCAGCACCAATTCCCACACAATTTTGCTCTGCGGGCTATAAGTTACAACATAAGAATTGCCTTCAATCACTCGTTCGAAGTGGCTTGCTTGCAGTTGGCGTTTACCAAGCGTACTAAAATCGCCATAAAAATGCTTACCTGTGCGATCACTCAACACATGCAGTTGCAGCAATTGATCAATTTCCACCAGCACTTGACCACTGATCAGATCGCGCACCAGTTTGATTAGGTAAACCCATGTTACCGCTATCATCACGGCTACTGCGAGCCAAGCCCAAATCGGCGCAGGCTTCAGCGCCAAACTCACACTAGTGAGCATTGCCACAATAAATAGCAAACCAGCGCTTGGCAGCAAGATTTTATTAATCAATGCTTGACGTTGTTGCGTGGATAACGGAATTTGTTGGCTAACATTCAATGGTTGGAGTACTTGTTGGCAGTTGGGGCATTGATGGATCTGCAGGGCTACTTTTTGGTTACAACGTGGGCATTGCATGGCGATCTCCACAACAGGATTATTCGCCATGCAATACGAGCAACGCTAAACGTTGGTTGCTTTCAACACTTCCAGCACTTCGGCGGCCATTTCGTAGCGCCCAAACGATGGCATGATATAAACCCCTTGGATGCGATCGTAGGCGGCGGTTAGAATTTCTTGCGAAACCTGTACCCCAATCGAGCGACCATTGGAGCCGGCTTGCTTCATGCGCTCCAGCACATCGTTGGGTAGCGTAATGCCTGGCACTTCGTTATGTAAAAATGAGGCATGGCGATAGCTCTGAACTGGCATCAAACCCAACAGAATTGGAATTGGCAAGGAGCCAAGTTTATCAAGGAAGCGATCAAGCTCAGCTGCATCATACGAAATTTGGGTCATGGCATAGTGTGCGCCAGCCGCCACTTTTTGATGCAAGCGATCAATTTCCCAATCGGGGTCTTCGGCGTTGATATTCAGTGCCACGCCAATTAAAAAGTTGGTTGGGGTGCCAATATCGTTGCCAGCGGTATCAACCCCGCTGTTCATTCCAGCAATCACCTTAACCAAGCCAATTGTGTCAACATCGAATACGCCTGAGGTACCAGGATACGCGCCGAATGACGGCGGATCGCCTTTCAGTGCCAAGATGTTGCGCACACCCAAGGCATGAGCACCAAGCAAATCGCTTTGCAAGCCCATCAACGAGCGATCGCGGGTAGTAAAATGCAGAATCGTTTCCATGCCCACTTGTTGCTGAATCAAGTTACACATGGGCAACGCACTCATACGCACCCGCGCCATCGGGCTATCAGCAACATTGATAAAATTCACCCCAGCCGCTAGCATTTGGCGTGCGCCTTCGAGACAACGCCGTGGATTGTGGCCTTTGGGTGGGTCGATTTCGACGCTAGTCACAAACGCACCATCAGCCAACATACGGCCAAGTTGTGTGGTTTCGGCACTCTTGCTAGGCAATTGGACGCTTGGCGCTTCGTCATCAACAATCGTGATATTGAGCGTGCTGGCTGGATTCAGATCCTGCAAAGCGCTATGCATGCTGCTAATATGCTGCGGCGTAGTGCCACAACAGCCACCAACAATCTGCACATTCAATTCTTCGACCATGCGCCGAGCATAATCGGCCATATATTCAGGCGAAGAAGGATAAAACACGCGGTTATGGCGCTCGGTTGGCCAGCCAGCATTTGGTTGAGCCGAGATTGGAATCGTGGCATTGACCGCGCGCATACTTTGCACCACCCGAAACACCCGTTGCGGGCCGACTGAACAATTGACCCCAACTACAGCCACGCCCAACTCAGCCAATTTGCGCACCACTTCCTCAGGCGTGTTGCCAAGCACCGTGCGGCCATCCTCGGCAAAGGTCATCTGGGCGACGATTGGCAAATCGCCAACTTGCTTGGCGGCTTTGACCGCAATCAACATCTCTTGCAGATCGCTAAATGTCTCAAACATCAACAGATCAGCGCCCTGCTCCAACAAGGTGCCAATTTGTTCGGCAAAAGCTTCGTGGGCTGCTTGCTCGCTCAAAGGGCCATAAGGTTGTAATAAAACGCCCAACGGGCCAATCGCGCCAGCAATCAAGGTATTGGTGCCAGCAATTTCGCGGGCCTCGCGGGCTAGCTTCATGCCCCGATGATTAATTTGGCGGACTTTATCGGCTAGACCAAATGGCTCCAATTTGAAGCGATTTGCGCCATAGGTATTGGTTTCAATAATATCGGCCCCAGCCTCAATATAGCTCTGATGAATTTCACGCACGACATCTGGCTGGGTCAGATTCAAGGCATCGAAACACTCGTCAAAATCGATGCCGCGACTATACAATTGAGTGCCCATCGCGCCATCGCACAGCAAGGCTCGTTGCCCGAGTTGTTCAAGAAATGGATTCGCCATAGCCTTAGTTCCTTGTCCATTGGTAAAGTTGTTGTCGCACGATCGCCGTTGATCGCCAGTAACTATAGCATATTGCTTAACATTTGCGGGGTTGTAGGGTTTAGGTTGCTCACGCTACTGCGTGAATGCGCTTGATTCGCTATCCTTCCGTCGCTCTCCCGTGGCGCGGGCAAGGGGCGTAACGCCGTGGTTGTGCATTAAGATCCCCTCACCCCCAACCCCTCTCCCGTGGCGCGGGCGAGGGGCGTAACGCCGTGGTTGTGCATTGATTCTAGGGAGAAAGTAATCGGTTCCCCCTCGCCTCGATTGGGGGAGAGGGGTCGCTCAACCCTCAACCCCTCTCCCGTGGCGCGGGCAAGGGGCGTAACGCCGTGGTTGTGCATTGATTCTTGGGAGAAAGTAATCGGTTCCCCTCGCCTCGCGTGGGGTGAGGGGTCGCTCAACCCATTGCCCATCCACTGTGGCGCAGGCGTGGGGCGAAAAGCCGTGGTTGTGCATTGATTCATGGATAATTGAAGGATGCTCCGCATGCTCCCCCTCGCCCGCGTTCAGTGGGAGAGGGGGTTGGGGGGTGAGGGAATGCAATCCGCAGCCATCTACAAAACATAGTGTTAAAAACCGACCCGTACAAGGAGCGGGGCATAAAGCTTGAGGCAACTTGTGGCCGCTTTTTTGCTATAGGCTAAGGTATCGTTTCGCATGGAGCAACAACCGCTTTATGACAGTTCAAACAACTACGTGCTGCTCAACCTGCAACTTTGCCGAAAATCCGCCGAGTGCGCGCTTTTGTGGCAATTGTGCCAGCCCCTTGCCGCTGCACTGTTTTAGCTGTGGCGCGGCGAATCCACCTGGTTTTCGATTCTGCGGCACCTGTGCCACTGCCTTAATTGAATACATTCCTACCGCCACAAGTCGCCGCGTGGTTACGATTTTATTTGCCGATGTTTGCAACTATACCAACCTCACTAATCGGCTCGGCGCTGAGCATATGTATAGTTTGCTCGACCCATGTTTGCGCCGTTTGGGCGAAACGGTACGCCGCTTTGAAGGCACGATCGATAAATTTACCGGTGACGGCTTAATGGCCGTTTTTGGGATGCCCGTGGCGCTCGAGGCTCACGCGGCCCAAGCTGCCTACGCGGCCCTGGCGATGTTTGAAGAATTAGCAGCCTACAACGAAACCATCACCCATGCGGGAGTACAGTTTCAAATTCGGGTTGGCTTGGCTAGCGGCGAGGTGATTGCCGGCTTGCTTGGCTCCGACCGCTACAGCGATTTGACCGTGATTGGCGGCCCAGTTAATTTGGCTGCGCGGCTGCAACAAGTGACCGATGCTGGCACAATTATGGTCGATGGCGATTTAGCCAACACGCTCCAGAGCAATTTTGTATTTAGCGAGCAACACCCGGTTTCGCTCAAAGGCTTTGAGCAACCGATTCCGGCGGCGATTCTCGCAGGCAAACAATTGGCTCAAACCGTAATTGATGGCAGTTTTGCACTGCCGTTGATTGGTCGCGAAGCCGAATTACACAATTTAATCGGCGCAACCGAGCTTTTGCACAATGGCATGGGCGGCGTAATTGGCCTGACTGGCAGGGCTGGCGTGGGCAAAACCCGCCTAACTGGCGAAGTTATTCAGCATTTGCATAGCCGCGATGTCAAAGTCTTGGTCAACGATTGTAGCAGCGCCACCAGAATTGTGCCCTACAGCGCTTTTTTGGGCTTAATTCGCCAGTTATTTCAAATTGATCACACCGATTCTGCCGCAACCATGCATCATAAAATTCAATTGATGATTCACGGTTTAGGCAATATGCCGCTCGATTTGCTACCCTACATCGAATATTTGCTCTCGCTCGATTTTATTGATCAAAGTTTGGCTGAACGGGTGCAGCACCTTGATGCCGCCCAATTGAAGCGCCATGTCTTTTTGGCAATTCGCGAGTTGCTGGTAGCCTGCACCCGCCAACAATCGATGGCAATTGTGATCGATGATGTGCAATGGGCTGACGATCTTTCGTTGGAGCTGTTGGAGTTTATCGCCGAAACCTTTGATGCTTCATCATTATTGCTGTATTTGGTGGCGCGCGACGACGAAACTCCGCATATTCGCCAAACTTTCAATGAAATTTTAGCCCAAGCGCGACAACGTGGCTTGGTATTAGAGCTTAATTCGCTCAGTTCTGAAGCTGCCGAAGCCTTGATCAAGCAAATTTTGCCGCAAGCATCGGCAGTAATGATCGATCATTTGGTGCGGCAAGCTGATGGTGTGCCGTTTTACTTGGAAGAATTGGCGCGTCACGCCTTACACGCTGGCCTCGATATTCAGGCCCAAAGTAGCGATAGCATGCAAATGCCTACGATGCCGCTTTCGCTGCAAGCGCTGATGCGTTCGCGCTACGATCGTTTGCCCAATGATTTGGCCCTGAGTTTGGCGATTGCCGCCGTGATCGGTCGCCGTTTTAGCCAGCAATTGCTCGGCCAACTTCGCCCTGAACAGCCGATTAGCGAACAATTAGAACAATTACTGCAACGTGGTTTTGTCCAGCCAATCGCCAATCATCACGACGATTGGGCATTTAGCCATTTGCTGCTACAAGAAACGATTTATGCCAGCCTGCTGCAACAACAACGCCACACGCTCCACGGCGAGGTTGCCTTAGCGATCGAAACGCAGGCGGGTGAGCATCCAGAGTTGTCTATTGATGCGTTGGCCTATCACTTCAGCCATTCGCACCTTACCCATAAAGCTGTTGAATATTTGCTGCTGGCGGCGCAACGGGCTGCTAGCCGCTTTGCCAATGATGATGCGCTGCGGTTGTTTGATCAGGCGCTGCCATTATTGAGCGAGCTTGAACGCCCGATGCCAGAGCAGGCCACCAGCCTATTTTATGGGCGCGGCGATATTTTGAGTTTTGTTGGGCGCTACGATGAAGCACGCATGGCCTATCAACAAGCACTCGGCACGATTCAAGCGACTGCCGAACATCAAGCAATCCATGCCACGATTTTGCGCCAACTTGCGGCAACCTATGAAAAACAGGGCAATTACGAAGATGCGATGCTGCATTTGGATCAAGCGCGGCTGGTTTTGGCTGATGGTGCCTTGCTCGATCACGCCCGCATCGATTGTGACGCAGGCTGGATCGCTTTCCATCGTGGCAATTTAGAGCAAGCTGAGCGGTTGCTCAACAATGCCTTAACTATCAGCGAACTGAATAACCATCATGGATTGCAAGCACTGGCAGCCAATCGCCTTGCTGGGATCTATTGGCAGCGCGGTAATCTCAAAGGTGCCCAAGCCTTGGTCAACCAAAGCTTAGCGGTTAGCCGCTATCTTGGCGATTTGCCAGCGATGAGTCGGGCACTCAACAATCTTGGGGTGATTGCGATGGAGTTGGCCGATTGGCATTCCGCCGCCAATTACTACGAGCAAAGCCTTGAAACAACCCAAGCAATTGGCGATTTAAACGGCCAAATTCTGGCGATCAACAATCGTTCGCATTGTATGTTGATGCTAGGCTTGCTCAACGATGCGCTGCGCTTTTCGCAGATGGCCTATCGTTTGGCGCGCCAAATTGGTGCGAAATTACACATCGCTACGGCATTGATTCAACAAGGTACAATTTCATTTTATGTGCAAGATTATCCTCGCGCACGCCGCTACTATTTACAAGCCGAACAGCTGTATCGTGAACTGCACCACCACGACCCCAAGCGCGTGATTATTGCCGAAATGCTGGGGCGAATCGCCTTTGTCGAAGGCCGACGAACCTGCGCCAACCGCATGGCCAAGCGCGCGATTCGGCTTGCCAACCAGCTTGACGAGCCACAATCGTTGTTCCGCAGCCAAGTTTTACAAATCTATTTGCAAGCCTACAACGGCCAACGTCGCCAAGCCAGCGATGCGATCGATCAATTACTGCAACTGTCGATCAACAATAATTATCTTTTGGCATTGGGTTTGACGATTGGCGCAACTATCAAACGCCTGAATGGCGATTACACCGTGGCGCTGGCGCATCAAGAACGCGCCGATATTTTATTTGAGCAAATGAACACCCCTGTAATGCTCCGCGAATACGTATAAACGCTGGTTTGGAGTTCCAAACCAGCGTTTATTAGCGCTCTTATGCCAAAACGTGGAAGTATTGCTACTCCCACGCCCCGCTCGAAATTGTCAGATTGTTTAGTCGCTAATGAGGCTCCCTGCATTCACGCTGGTGTTGAGATTACTGGCATCGGCGTTATTACCAGCCCATGTGCTGTAGCTGCCAGCCCAGGTACTGTAACTGCCAGCCCATGTGCTATAGCTCCCGGCCCACGTATTGTAACTGCCAGCCCAGGTACTATAGCTCCCGGCCCACGTACTGTAACTGCCGGCCCAGGTTAGATAACTGCCGGCCCACGTGCTGTAACTGCCAGCCCATGTGCTATAGCTCGTGGCAAGGGTTGAGCTATAAGCGGTCGTATCGGTAAAGGTATTGCTGGTTGAATCGTAGGCGGTCGTACCTTGATAGTGGTTACTGGTATCATCGGGGTTGCTGCTCACAATCAAGTCGGTTGAGAGATCCATACCAGCATTGGCTGATCCAGTGTTGCTACCATCAACCACCGCCGTTGGCACAACCTTGCCAGCACCTTGTTGCCACATGCTGTAGGCTGCTTGACCATCGTTCAAGGTGGCAATTTTGGCTGTACCGATCAATCGAGCCTTAACTTGATTATTAGTCAGGTTTGGCTCGTCTTGCAGTAACAGCGCCACAATCCCGCTGACCTCGGCGGCAGCCATTGATGTGCCGCTCAAGGCATAATAGTTGAGTTGCTGCGAAGTCTTCAGGTCAGCCCATTCGAGCTTAGCCCGTTCGCTGACCAAGCCTGCTGCGCCGGAATTGGCAAGCACACTATCAGCTGGTAAGGGGGCAATTACCCGTGAGCCAGCAATCACGACATCGGGCTTAACAAATCGGCTTTCGGTTGGCCCAGCCGATGAATACGCCGCTAAAGTATCGCTGCCACTGTCGTTGTAGACTGCAGGTCGAATCGCACCGACACTGACGATATAGGGCACATTGGCAGGTGCCATAATCGTTGCTGGAGCTGAACCAGTGTTGCCAGCCGCCGCAACTACCGTGATGCCTTCGTTCCAGGCATGCATCACTGCTTGATTCATTGGGTCGTACCAGTAGGGCGAAAGCACTGCGGCTTGTAATGAGAGATTCAGCACCCGAATATTGTATAGATCAGCATTTTCAATCACCCAATCGATTGCCGCAATAATCGTGCTATACGATGCTTTGCCTTGGGAATCTAAGGCTCGGACGACTACATAATTAGCGCCTGGCGCAATCCCAACTTTGGCAGTGCCATAGCCAGCTGGTAAGGCGCGATTATCGGCCAAGGTGGCAAAAACGTGGGTACCGTGGCCATAGGGGTCGCTGCTGTTGGTAATTTGGTTGCTAGCCAACAGATCTTTATAGACTAAAAAGCGGCTGCCTTGGTTATAGCGCGCAGTCGTGCTATTGATCCGTTGCCAACGCTCAGGCCGTTCGATCGCCGGCAAGCCGGAATCGATCACCGCCACCGTTACCCCGCGTCCATCGATACCACGGCGCTGGAGCACATCGGCACCAGTGACAATCGAAGGGTATTGCAACGGCACAGAAGTGGCTTTTGGTCCTGCCATCACAACGTTTGATTGCTCAACCGCTGCCTGTGATGAGGCCTCAACTGTTTGATCAGCAAACACGCGCAAGCCCTGAGCTTGAAGCTGATCAATTTGGGTATTGGTAAGTTGGGCCACACTGGTTTCAAAACGGGCAAATTGGCGTTGAAGTGTGCCGCCAACTGCATAAATTGCGCTTGATTGTTGGCTAAGCGAGCCACCTTGCACCAACACTTGCTGGGTAGTTGGCGCAGGTTGGGCAATGCCCAGCAACCCTAAAACGAGGATCATGGCTAGAAATATGCGACTTTGACGTAATCCTCTACGATGTTCTCTATCCATAGCGCCTCCAAATTTGGCATGATTGTGGTGTTTCGAGCGGATACGGTTGGTATATCACAGGTTATGCCACTGACCCCATTAACGCATGGCCATTAGTCCTAGATTAAAACCGCCAGTGGGGTGAGATCGTCAAGGCGTGTAGTAGGCGTTCATCGCAGCTTAAGCTCGGTGTGGTATATAGTTGGCAGCGGGTTGAAATAATTGCAAACCTACCCACACGCCTACAAGGAATTTTTGAATGATCGATGATCGCTTTGCCGATTTAGTTGCCGTGCCACGTGGCAGTAAAGATATTGCCAATGTTTCGCATGTGGTTTATTCGCGCCGCTGGCAATATTTTGGTGGGGTTTTGGGGATGCTTGGTTTGGGCAGCGCCAGCGCTCTGCTCGCCAGCCAACCACCACGTTGGGCCAAGCCAATGCTTGGCGGATTAATTGCAGCTGGAGTGACAGCCGCTGGGTTTGGGGTTGGCAATATTTGGCGCTTGGCCGTCGAACGCCATACATTGCACTTACCAGAGTGGCCGAGCACACTCAACGGCTTCAAAATTGCCCAGCTCAGCGATTTGCACCTTGGGCCAAATTATAGCCAGCGGGTGCTGCACCAAGCCTTAGCCAGCATCAAACAATGGCAGCCAGACATCATTTTACTCACTGGCGATTTCGTTAATCGGCCAAGTGATGTTGGTACGTTGGAGCAGATGTTGACCGGCATTCAAGCGCCATTAGGTGTGTATGCATGCCTTGGCAACCACGATTACTGGGATGATCCACAGTTAATCGCACGGACGCTCAGCAAGGTTGGCATCGATGTGCTGCTCAATCAGCATCGGGTGGTGCATTGGCGTGAGCAAGCAATTGTGATTGCCGGGGTAACCGACCCATGGCAGGCCGACGCTGATTTGGAGCAGGCTTTGCAGAATGCACCTGTTGCCCCAATCGTGTTGCTGGCGCATGGACCCGATTTTGCCGATATTGCCGCCCAACACAAGGTTGCGTTGCAACTTTCGGGTCACGCCCACGCTGGGCATATCAATGCACCATGGTTGGGGCCGTTGGTTGTCCCCCGTTGGGGTGAAAAATACCCACACGGTCAATATACAATCGACCAATGTGGGTTGTATGTTAGTCGGGGTTTGGCAGGCTTGCCAATTCGCTTTGGCGCAACGCCTGAGGTTGGTTTATTAACCTTGGTGGCCGCCTAGAAATCTTCGTGAACTTCCAAAATTCGGCGGCGCAATGGATATAAATCGGCGGGACGGCAATGCACATCGCCAATCCGCAGCTGATACTTCAAAAAGGCCAGCTCGGTTAATAAATGATGGCGAGTACGCACCATTTGCAGTGCTCGCCAGCCACCACGAAACAAGGCATGCCATTGGCTTTGCACCCGGCGACGGCTTGAACGCACGGTTTGATAGGTTGCTTGATCGATAAAACCACAGCGAATTTCCTCGATCAGCTCCATATCGATCCAATAGCGTTCTTTGCGCCAAGCAATAATTGCCACCAAAACCACAATTAACACACCACCGCTGCTGATCAACCAGGCGATCAACACGCCTGGAAAGCGGTAGCTAATCGTCATATTGTGCAGCGCGTGGAACACCACCGCCAAAACGAGGCTGAGTGGCTGCATCACAATCACCACCCAGCGCCGGCGCTCATAGCGAATCATGCCCAACGCCACCCCAATAATGCTGGTGTAGAAGGCATGATTAAAGCCAAATAAAACCACACGTAGCCAGAGCAATGAGGTGATCGAGCCGCCACGACTAGCAAAATAAATCGCATTTTCGGTCATAGCAAAGCCAAAACCAATCAATGCGCCATAAATAATGCCATCGAGCACGCCATCGAACTCATAGCGAAAGAACATATAGATGCCAAACAATGCCAAGGCTTTGAGTGGTTCTTCAACCAAAGGCGCATACCAAACTGGCTGACTCCCACGGTCGAAGCCCAAGGTTGAAGCAGTATTGGGTAGTTCAGCCAACAACGCAAGGGCCACGGCAGGCACCGCACCCCATACAAACACGGCTAACAGCAGCGGCCACGGTTCTTTTTCGTAGCGATCAAGCCACCACAAAAAGGTCACGTACAGCAGCGTTGGCAATACCGTCAAAACAATTGCAAGCCACATTGATTTTCTCGTTGATTGATTGCGGCACTCAGCCTGGCCATCAATACGTTATGGCCTATTCCGTCACCCAAGGTCGAGAATCAGGTTCGGGAATACTTAGCTCAGCGAGACGGGCATTTGTGGGTACTCCATCACTGTCCCATCCATGCAGAGCATAATATTTCGTTAGCAGTGTGTCAAGAGTGGGAATTTGGTTGGCAGCAATTCCGCTGGTTAATGGTTGTTGTTTCCAGCGGGCTGCAAGGTCGTCGTGATGGCCCCATTGCAGGGCCAGCAAGCGCTCAACCGTAATAATCCGCTCGCCAACTTTGGCCAAATCGGTTGCTGAAACTGGCTTGCCAATATCGGCGCTGAGAATTGTCGCTAGTTCTTTGGGGGTCATTTGATAGGCCAAGGTTGCCAAGCGCCGACAAACGCCAGCACTATCGAGGCCAGCCACAAAGCGTTCATGCCAAATTAACCGTTCAGGCTTGCCATTAACCACGCTTGGGTGATGATCGTCGCTGCCTTTGAGCCACTGCGGAATGCTATCGAGCCACTCGTACCATGGCATGGCCCCACGAGCATCGCCGCCAAGTGGGTTGGTCGCTAGGTGCAAGGCCCAACCTTGGGCTGCCCGTGGGTCAAGCGGGCTGAGCGGCAAATTATTGGCCAGCGGGGCAAATTGCTCGCTGCCATAAAAAACTTGGCTCATCTCATACACCCCCAACGAGAGCAAGCCCCCGATGCCTTGTTTGGTAGCAATCGCATCAATCGCCGCCAAAATCGCTGCTTCATCGCCCCATTGCAAATCATATTGGCGGGTCAATTGACGCTCGCGACATTCCATCAAAAAAGCAATCGCATTGGCCGTGGCATTGGGATCAAGCCCATAGCGCAAACAACGCAGGTTAGCTTCAATAATTGCGGCTGGTGATTGCATGCCCGCAGCGTGCGCCAAAACCCACAATCGCCTCTAGTTCAGGCCGAGGTTGGTTGGTGGCGGCAAAATCGTGGTAGCAAGGCAGCGGGCAGCGCGGGCAGCCACGATCATAAATCTCGCCGGTATAATCGCCAGTTGTTGGCATGACGCTTGGCTCAGGATCTTGACCATTGCGACCAGTAACTGCCCCATGCTGCGCGGCCAAATCGATGTAGTAGCTCGAACCATAATCACGAATCGCCGCCGCCAGCGGGTCGCGGCCAATCCGCTCGGTAATTGGCTTAAACGCTGAGAGAAAGGTAGCGGTGTCGGCAGGCTTGACCATGCGCGTGCCACGCACGACAATTGCCTTGAGCCGCTTCAAGGCCATCACCATGCCTGTGCCAGCAGGCTCAGCCATATAGCGACCTTCGGAGACTAAGGCAGCATAGGGCAACATCTGTTCGCCAGCCTGACCAAGCGTCAACACCCGCGCATCAGCGCCATGTTCGGCCATTAGGGCATCGTTAATTTGTTGGGTATCAAGGCCATTGAGGTGATTAGCAGGGTAGAGTTCGGCTTGGCCATTATCAATGACGGCGTAGAGCCAAGCCGTCGCCTGACCAACCACCCAAATTGCATCAAAACCAGCCCGTTTGAGCGCCGCGCCCCAATCGCCAACCGCCCAACTATGAATCAAATTGCCAGTTAACGGCGAACGAGCGGTAGCAACAAAGCCACCAGTAGCATAGGCCGGAGTGCCCGCTAGCACCCCAGGAGCCAGTAACAAAGGATTATCAGGAGAGCGAACTGCTGTATCGGGGGGAACAAAATGATACATCAAGCCCGCTGTCAGCCCACGTCCACCCAAATATAGCTCGCGAATTGGCGATGGGATGTCAAACGTGGAAGTACTGGCTGTGTCGAGGTTAATGCGTAACGCACGCCCGATAAACGCCATGCGTGGTCTCCTTCCGAAGCTACTACGATGCGTATTGTACAGTAGGTACACAACTCTAGCAACGCATAGCCTGTCCTATTTCCAACCCAACGGCAGTACTGGCCTAAAAGCACTTCTCTAGGCGCTGTAGGCTGTAGGCTAACGTGTTTCTAAGCGGGCGGCATTTAACGCTGGCCAATCGATTTGCACGCCCAAACCCGGCGCTAACCCTGGCTGAATCGTCGCGGTTTCAAAGCTCAAACCAGTCGCAAGGTCATTGGCAATCAATAATGGTCCATCAAGGTCAACTAAATCGACCAAGCCGGCCAAAGCACAGGCCGCCGATACGCCGATGCTGCTCTCAATCATACAACCAAGCATAATCTGCAAGCTATGTGCCCGAGCGGTAGCAATCGCTTCGAGCGCCCCGACAATGCCGCCAGTTTTCATCAACTTAAGGTTCACACCATCGACCACACTGGCCCAGCGCGCCACATCAGCAGCAGTTTTGATCGGTTCATCGGCAAAAATTGGCACGCCATAGTTGGCTGTTTTGAGCTGAGCATAGCCAGCTACATCATCAACCGCCAACGGCTGCTCGATCAATTCGACCCCAAGCTCTGCCAATGCCGGAATCAATTGCGCAGCAGTTTCACGGCTCCAACCAGCATTGGCATCAACGCGCAAGCGACTGTTAGGTGCAGTTTCACGAATCAGCGCCACACTAGCCAAATCGGCAGGGCCACCAAGCTTAACCTTGAGAATAGGATAATGGGCCACGGCCAAGGCCTGTTGGCGCAAGGCCTCAGGCGCTTCAATTGGCAAGGTCACCGAGGTTTGTGGCATTGCTAGGCCATTCAAACCCAAAAGCTGGCGGATTGGCACGCCAAGTTGCTGGCCCAAACGATCATGCAAGGCCAAATCGACAGCAGCGCGAGCGGCTCGGCTCTCAAAATCGAGTTTGGCCAAAAGCCAACGAATCGCCGCTGGATCATAGCTGCTGGTGATTGTTGTACGATAGCGTTCGAGCCAAGCCTGAATTTTAGCGGCAGTTTCGCCGTGATAGGCCACCGCAGCGGCCTCACCCCAGCCGCCATCTAAATTTAACAGCACGTTATGGCGGGTATTGCTGGCCCCATGGGCAATTCGAAAAGTGTTGCGTAAACGGAGTTCAACCGGATAAAGCGCCCATTCCATGGCTATTACTCCTCGCGAATCCGCCGAATAACCACCAAGCCCGGGTTGCCTTGGGCTTGATAGACCTGTTGATGCACTTCATCAATTCGATCAAGCGAGATGCTCCAATTGCGTTGATTTGCATGAATCATCCACTCGTTATCAAGTGCAATCGACACATGGTTAATTCGTTCGTGACGATAATCTTCGATGTTGCGCAGCACGCCCCAAAACAATAAATCGCCAGCAGCAACCTGTTCCCGGGTAATCAAATGGCCAATTTGCGATTGCTGATCAGCATCGCGCGGGAGTTGCACGCCCAACCAACGATAAGCAGCTTGAGCCAAGCCAGAGCAATCGAAGCCAAAACTGGTTGTGCCACCCCAAAGATATGGCACGCCGATCAATTGGCGCACCGCTCGTAACATATCCTCGATGCCATCGGGGTCAACTGAGGCTAAATCATCGACGGGGGTTAATGAATCGGTTTCGACCCAGCCCGGCACGCCAGCAGGTGACCGCATAAAGGCTTTGCCATCACGAAATTCATCAATTTCTAGCCGAATGCCCCAAGGCAACAAGCCAATTTGCTCGCCTTCTAAGCCCCACAACGGCAGCCAACGGCTGGTAATCACGTGAGTGGCAGCCTGGCGATAATCGCTGGGTTGCTCGTGCAACACAACCCCATTGCGATGCACCCAGCCAAGATAGCCATCGCTAGTAATTACCTGCAACCATTGCTGATCGTGGGCCAACACCTCTAAGCCCTCGCCAAAGCTGGCCTCGGTGACCAATTCTGAATCGCGAGTGGCTTGCCAACGCACATCCAACACCCCAAAAGCAACGGTGGCAAATCCATGCTCAGGCTGCTCACGCAGCACAATCAACTCATCGCGTACATTCGGCAGTAAGGCCAATAGTGCCTCATGCTGGCTGCGATCCAACACTCGACCACGGAGCACCGTGCCATTGTCTTCTTCGACGTGGGCAGCTAAAATCGTCATACGGCGACGATCAAATTGGGCTGCATACTGATCAATCGTGGTTTGAAGTGGATGCATCGTTCACGTCCTCTGCTAGCATGAAACCGTAATTGGTAAAAAAGTGGGCCTGTGAACTGTTGGCGAGCACACGTACTTGAACCTGAGGATAGCGCGCTTGGGCTAAGCCGTTCAGCGCCGCGCTGAGCAGCACCTGCTCAAATTGTTGCTGTTGAAACGCTTGATCAACCGCCAGCTGGAGAATTTCGATCGTGCTGGCATGCTTGACGACCACAATCGCTCCCAGCAAACCGCTACGAGTTTCAATCGCAAATGAGCAAGCATCTAATAAACGACCATAATTGCCTTGCAAGGCCGCAAAGGCCCAATCAATTGTGGTTGAAAGCGTGGGCTTGAGGTCATTGGGTAAAGGCACGCCAGCAGCATGCAACAGCCGACCGAGATCAACCCCATCGTCGATGCTAAGGTAGCGTAATGGATAGGGAGCATCAAGCACCCCCAGCCGAGTTGCTATGGATAAGGTTTGCCAATCATCCATTGGGGTATCCTTTGAGATCGTGTTTAATGGCTATGCTACCATATTTTTGGGTAATCCGAACGATCTTCGACTCCACCAAGAGTCCTAGTTCGATAATCCGCCTAAAGACTGAGAGATCACTACTTGACGGCCTGCAAGCGGCTATGCTATTCTAGCTCTGTTCGAAATCAATTCTGCTATTTTTTAGATGGAGGCTGCATGATGATCAACTTGATCAACAACCAACTGCGCACTGCAAGTGATGCAGGTACCCATGCGCCCATCTACCTCGTGCTTCTCTCCTAAAGCGTTACGCTAATAAGCACTGAGGGCCGTGGGCGTGATTATAACAACGCTCACGGCTCTTGTTTTCTGCGGCTGTGGACCTGCCTTTCTATGATGGGCCGTGAGCATTCTTTCAAGCAAGATACTCATGGTCTATTACGTTTGTTTAGGAGGCTCCTAGTGTTAATGCTCGACCGCGATGGAACCATCCTGTGTGTAGAAAAGCCCAAGCCCAAACCCAACGCCATGAAACGGGCGTATGCTGAGTTGCCCCACGAGCCAGATCAAGACCAAACCAGCCGGATTGGCCGTTTGGTTGATCTAGCATTCGACCAACTCGGGTTTCGTCGCTTGGAGCTGCACGTCAGTGATGACCACGCCACCAAACGTCGATAAATCCTCCTCAACGAAGAGCGAGTGTTGATCGATCCCATCTATCGCATATCATGGAATTGCTAGCAGCCCTAGCAGTTGACCGGTTCGTGCAACTCTTGGATGGAGTATCCCAATGCAGCAAGCACCTGCTTTCGTGGCCACACATAGGTATAACCAATTTGGCACGAGTGACGTTAAAGCTTGGCTCACTCGTTGCCAGCGCCCTAACTCCAAGCCTGCGGCCATCGCGGTTGATCCCATCAGCCTCGATGGTGCTGAAGCTGAGGTTTTTGGTTTGCTTGAGGCCAACAGTTCGGGTAAATCAAGCTTGCTGCGCTTAATTTCAACCTTGCTGCTTACCGATTAAGGCAAGATTCAGGTTTTGGCCTCGCTGTGCGCACCGATGAGAAAGCCATCAAACGCTTAATCAATCGGGTCTGCGTTGAGGCTGGATTTTAAGCAGTTGCGCGGCTTATAAAATGTGATCTACGCCGCTCGGTTGTGGCCGCACTTAGCAAGACATTTTTATGACCCTGACAGGCCGCTCATTGGCCAACGAAGACTTTATGAAGACAGCGATTCTATGGAGCAACACCATGACACAACAACTGAACACAGCCTTGAAGGAGCGTGAATGAACGGAACAATCATGCGTGCCCAAAGTGGCTTTTTCTGGGTAAAACTCGACGAAACCGGCGAAACCCTGCGCTGTACCCTGCGCGGTCGGCTCAAAAAAACCAAACAATATAGCGATCTCGCCACCCTCGGCGATTATGTGCGCATCATGCCAACCATGCCAGGCGAGGGCGCTGTCGAAGAGATTTACCCACGGCGCAGCAAACTTGCCCGTACAGCCATCAAAGGCGCACGTTTTGAACAAGTGATTGTGGCAAATTTGGATATTGTGCTGATCACCTTTGCCGTGGCGCATCCCGAGCCTCATGTGCGTATGATCGATCGTTTTTTGGTGGTTGCCGAGGCCAATAACCTTGACGTAGCAATTATTGCCAATAAATGTGATTTAGGCGGTGCTAGCCTACAAGAGGTTTTCAATATCTACGAGCAAATTGGCTACCCCGTGTTTTACACCAGCGTCACAACTGGTCAAGGCATCGAGCAAGTCCAAGAAGCAATTCATAATAAAATTTCGGCCTTTACTGGCCCTTCGGGGGTTGGCAAATCAAGTTTGCTCAACGCAATTCAGCCAGGCTTGAATTTGCGCACTGGCGATGTCAGCGATGCAGTCCACAAAGGCCAGCACACTACCGTAGCTGGCGAATTGATTCCATTGCATGCCGGCGGCTTCGTCGCTGATACTCCAGGTATTCGCGAGCTTGGTTTATATCAAATGGAGCCTGAAGAACTCGGCTGGTGTTTCCGCGAATTCCGCCCATTCATCGATCAATGTGAGTTTAGCGATTGCACCCATACCCATGAGCCAGAATGTGCAGTTTTGGCAGCGGTTGCGGCTGGCCAAATTAGCCCCGCTCGCCATCAAAGCTACACCAAATTACGCGACCAAACGGCTGAACAAAGCGCCAGCCAGCGGTTTTAGAGGGTTCCCTCACCCCCCAGCCCCCTCTCCCACTGCACGCGGGCGAGGGGGAGCACCCGTTTTTACCCACGTACTGCGAACGAACCACCAAGTTAACTCCCACTCAATGCGGGCGAGGGGGAGCACCCGTTTTTAACCACGTACTGCGAACGAACCACCAAGTTAACTCCCACTGAACGCGGGTGAGGGGAAGCAGTGGTGGATTGACCATGCATCATGCGAAAACCACCACATGAAGCCCCTCGCCCGCGCCACGGGAGAGGGGTTGGGGTGAGGGGATCTTCACAACCGACCCTTGTAAAAGCCCCTCTCCCACGTGCAGTGGGAGAGGGGTTGGGGTAAGAAAACCCTAGCGCCGATTGTTATTTTCGGTCGAGCGGGCAATCGAAGGGCCTGGGGTGTGGGATGGTGGCCCAGCGACTTCGCGTACCGATGGTGGCGCTTGCTCTTGTTGGGCAGCATAATCTGCGGCAAACGCAGCCAAGGTTGCATCGGGTTCAAAGAAGAAATCAAGGTTATTGCCATCTTTAGCTTCTTCTTCGGAAACCACAATTTGCACTTTCGCGCCATTGGGAATCCCGCCCGAAGCCAGCAGGTCGGCCAATGGCGCATCAATATCCTTCATCAAGCGTGAGCGCAATGGGCGTGCGCCAAAGCGAGGGTCGAAACCACGGCGCAAAATATAATCGCGGGCTTCTTCGTTGAGACTAATTTCAACGCCATGGCGACGATACTGATCATTCGATTCGGCAACCATGCCGATCAAGCACTTGGCTTAATGTATCGCTGCTCAATGGACGGAAAGCGATGATTTCATCGATCCGGTTAATCCATTCAGGGCTAAATACCTTTTGCAGCGATTCAAAGCCGATTTGATAAATTTGTTGGCCGGTCGATTCGACGACGCGATTGGGTGTGCGGAAACCAATCGTGCGTTGCGAGACATAATTTGCCATTTCCTGAGCGCCAACATTCGTGGTCATGATAACAATAGCGCGATGGAATGAAACTTTGCGCCCACCGTTAAGCAGGGTAATCTCGCCATCTTCCATGATTTGCAACAACAAATTCCACAGCTCGGATGTTGCTTTTTCAATTTCGTCAAACAAGATCACTGCATTTTCTTGCTCGATCAAATCGGGGTCGAGCAAGGGCTTTTGATCGCGTCCGACGTAGGAGGGAGGAGCGCCAAGCAAGGCCGAAACCTCGTGGCCTTGGCTAAACAGCGAACAATCGAGCTTGAGAAAACCACCGCCTTGCGGGTGCAAAAATGCCGCTAAACGTTTGGCACATTCGCTTTTGCCAACACCAGTTGGCCCAAGAAACAGCAAGGTTGCGCGTGGGCGCTGCTGACTACCAGCACTAAAGCCAAAGCGAGCACGATTCAGGGCGCGAATTAAGCTTTCGATCGCGCGATTTTGGCCAAAGACACTGCTGCGTAATTCTTGTTCAACCGCATCGAGTGGGTTTTTATCACCGCGCACCGCTCGTTGCATGGAACCGCTGATCGGTGTTTTTTGCTGTTCATCCATACTTTTACCTCCAAGACAGATACGGCAACCATGGCAAAACCCGTGAGACTATTGTATCTCACGGGTTTTTACTGAGTCAAGGATGCTTAGTCCCGTTTTTTATGGTGCTACGGGGATGGTATTTACTACCGCAGGGTTGATAGTCAAGATCTGACCAACGACCCATCCTTCACGACCATCGGGGAGTTTGATTTTGAACCAAGCACTATCGGCGCTGCGCCCAGTCAACGTAAGGTTGATCCCAGCATCAACGGTGGTGACAACATCGCCGCCAGGCGCCGAGCGTACATTACCGCCATTGAAGGTCACGGCAAATGGTGCTTCGCCATTAACGGGGGTAATTTTGTTAACTTCGCTGGCTGGTAAATCGATCGTGCTGCTGTTGAGCCAACCCGATTGACCACTTTGGCTAATCGCTACCAAATACCAAACTTCGCCATTAACTGGCATCTTAACCACAATCCGGGCAATTTCGCCAGCAGTGACATTGCCGCGCTGATTGGCTGGGCCATAAGGCGTGGTGTAAACAATGCCTGGGCGGCTGATCACCACATTATCCAATGGTACTGGCACGCCTCCAGGAGCAGCGGTTGGTTGTACGGGTGGCGTAACTTGGGTTACCGGAGTCGAGCCATCGGCAGGGGTTGGCACCATTGTTCCCGAAATTGGGTCGGTGCTGGTTGGGGTTACATCGATCGGGGTTACTGCTGAATCGCCCAAGAAGCGATCAAGCGCATCGCCCTTAATTTCAATTGCATCATTGGCAGTCGCCAAAACAGCCCCATCAGGGCTGGCAACCGTCACCAAGACCGTATACTCCGACGATTTGCGCCCATCTTCATGGTCGTCCATTTCAGGAATAGTCAAGCGAGCTTTGCCACCAACCACCGTCGTAGTCATCGCGTCGGTTTCAAAAAACTCAAATGGTCGCCCATCTTCCAATAAGATCGCTCCCACTTGGCTATTGTCAGGGGCATCTGTGGTAATTGAGATTTGAGCCGTCAATTTGCCATCGCTTACGATCATGCTGGCGCGATCAATCTCGAGCGCCGTTTTTGCGATGGTGGTTGGCACAACTTCTTCGCCACCGCTTTGGCTAATCACTCCATAGGCAATGGCACCGAGCACCAACAGCACCACCAGCGCAACCAAAACCATGCCCAACCCACCACCTTTTTTGGGTTCTTCGGGAGTTGGCAAAGACGTATAGTCAGTTGGAACATAATCGGCAGGCAACGAAAGTTGATCGGGAACTTTTTTGCGCCGTAATTGCCAAACAGTTGTTGGCTGAGAACGTGGTGTTAAGGCAACTTGAGACATTCGGCTCGCCTCCCCCACGAAGTGTGGGTTACTAAAAAATGCAAAGTTATCGCTTTAGGGCGTATTATAGCGAGGAGAGATTGATTTGACAACGAAGCCAAGCTTTAGCTCTGATACAATAGCCTAGCATTAGTGTCAAGCGAGGTCGTCTTATGCGGTTGATCGTGGTTCGTCATGGCGAAACAGCCTGGAATGCTGAACGCCGTTATCAAGGCCATTTGCCAATTCCCTTGAATCAACGCGGGCGTGAACAAGCCTTGCGGGCTGGTCAGCGCCTAGCCAAGCTAGCAGTCGATCATCTTTATGCTAGCGATATTGCCCGCGCGTGGGAGACCGCGAGCATTATTGGCACGCAAATCGGGCTTAGCCCTGAAGCCCTGAGCGATCTA
This sequence comes from uncultured Chloroflexia bacterium, assembly GCA_963767035.1. Taxonomy (GTDB): domain Bacteria; phylum Chloroflexota; class Chloroflexia; order Chloroflexales; family Herpetosiphonaceae; genus Herpetosiphon. The sequence goes on from CAVYBW010000001.1 coordinate 2,890,921, forward strand.
CGCGAGATCAACGATGGCGATTGGGCTGGCCACACCCCCGAAGAATTGCACGATCTGTTTCCCGACCATATGCAATTAATTAAACTCAACCCCGATAGTACCCAACGACTGAATGGCGAATCGTATGCTGAGTTGCAGCAACGCATGGCCAACGCCTTCGAGCACTTCATTGCCAATCATCGTGGCCAAACCGTGGTAGCGGTTTCCCATGGCGGGGCAATTCGCGCGTTGGTCTGTCATCTCTTGGCAGCACCGCTACGCCACTTTGGCCGCTTGTGGCTTGATAACGGCGCGTTCGTCGAAATTGTAGCCCACGGCGATGAGTGGCGCGTCTTGCGGGTCAACGATGCCGCCCACCTCGATGGAGTGTTTGCCAAAGGCGAATAGATAAGGATGAAGGATGAATTATGAGGGAGGAAATGAGGCATCAAGGGGAGTTATAGAACAAAGAACAAAGAACAAAATAATCCTGACCATCTGTGTCAATCTGTGGCAAAAAAAATAAATCCTTCATGTAACTTCGTGCTCTTCGTGGATCGAAAATTTAACGCAGCAGCGCAGAGTTGATAGGGTTATAGGCTATGGGCTTTTGGCGATGGGTTGGAAGATTCAAAAGCCCATAGCCTATAGCTAACAGATGGAATAGTTCGATTTGTAATGAACTATTCCATCTAGCCCCTAGCCATTCCTCGTGTCCTTCGTGGTTTCAGCCCTTCTTGCGCTTCGTGTTCCTTCGTGTCCTTCGTGGTTTCAACCCTAAATCCTAAGCGCTGATACCTGACCCCTATGTTCTATGCTCTCTGTTCTTACTTGCTCTTGGTTCTCACACCCGTGCTATAATCCCACGGTGAATTTTTATGTCCTGTGAGGAGCCTCAAACAATGCGCCGAACAACCACCATTGCGCTGTTAGCGCTGGTATTAACCGCCTGTGGTTCAGCCGAATCAACCGCAGTGCCAACGCTCGAAACCCGTCCAACGACCGCTCCGGCCACCGAAGCAACCGCCGAGGTAGCACCAACCGAGGCCAGTAGCACGGGCCGTGCAACCTCTGAACCAACCGCTGAGAGCAACACCAGCAATCCTGGCACGTCCAAGCAATATACCAGCGAGCCAGCAATGACGATTGATGTCAGCAAGCAATATATTGCTACGCTCAAAACCCAAAAAGGCGATATCGTAATTGAACTGAATGCTAAAAATGCACCACGCACGGTCAATAACTTTGTGTTTTTGGCTCGCGAAGGTTTCTACGATAACGTGACTTTCCACCGAGTAATTCCAGGCTTTATGGCTCAAGGTGGCGACCCAACCGGAACCGGCATGGGCGGCCCAGGCTATGAATTTATCAATGAATATGCCGATACCACCAGCAATTTGCTCTTCGATAAGCCTGGGGTTTTGGCCATGGCCAACGCTGGCCCAAATACCAACGGCTCACAATTCTTCATCACCTTGGCTCCAGCCTTGCACTTAACCCCCGATGCTTATACGATCTTCGGTCAAGTGACTGCAGGACAAGATGTGGTTGATCAAATCACGCCCCGCGATCCTAACATGGGTGGCGCACCAGGCGATGCGATTTTGACAGTCACAATTGAAGAAAAATAGGCTTTAATTAAGTGGCGTAGTCAATAACTCGACTGCGCCACTCACCAAACTATAATAGGCTCCCACAATCCGCAGCAAGCCAGCTTGCTCACGCTGCGCCAATAACGGTATCTGCTGCAACTCCGCCACCGTATGCACCACATTCGCCCGAATCGCCGCATCCAAGCGATCGGGGTCATGGATATCAATTTCATCAACCGCAGGCCGCAAATGATCAACCAGCACGGCAATTCGATCTGGGGCTATTTGATGCTGATCCAGCATATTGATCGTGGCTTTGACGGCTCCACACTGGGCATGGCCAAGCACCACCAACAAGGGGATTTCCAACACATCAGCGCCAAACTCAATACTACCAACTGTCACTTCATCAACCGCATGGCCAGCAGTACGAATCACCAAGAGATCGCCAAAGCCACAATCGAACAATAATTCGGGGATAACCCGTGAATCGACGCAGCCCAAAATCATGGCAAAAGGATGTTGGCCTTGGGTCAGTTGTTGGCGGTAGAGGCTATCGTGATGGGGGTCAAGCGGGTGGTTGGCGACAAAACGGGCATTGCCAGCCAGTAAAAAGGCCAGTGCCGCTGCCGCATCAACCGTCAACGTTTGCAGATCTGGTAAAACAGGTGGAGCCATCGGAAAAACCCTTCCTTGTATGCAAAGCACCATTGCTACCAGCATAGCAAGTCTTGGCTCCAGCACGGTTATGGTTCCGCTACCCAAGATGTGTATCTAAAGACTGTACGCTGATTGAGGGTTTCCTCATCCCCCAGCCCCCTTTCCCACTGCACGCGGGCGAAGGGAAGCCGCCGTGGATTGATGCATCCTGTCAAAACCACGATATTAAAGCCCCAACCCCTCGCCCGTGGCGAGGGGTTGGGGTGAGGGGATCTTAAATACCTAGAAAAATTCGACCATGCCGCTATCGAGGCTATAGTAGCCGCCGATAATCCGCACTTTGCCAGCAGCCTCAAGCTCGCCCAACAATGGCGCTGCTTTCAGGGCAGCAACGGTCAATTTGGTATTTTCGCGCACTACGGCATCAAGCAAATTACTAGGTTCTTGGCCCGAAGCCTTGACTGCTTCAACAGCGGGCTTAATATGTTCAACAATTGAAACAATTTGGTCGGGCGCTGGTGTGTTGGTTTCAATCGATTCGATCGTGGCATTGACTGCGCCACATTTTTGATGGCCCAAAACCAGCACTAACGGAATACCCAACTCGGCTGCGCCAAATTCGATGCTGCCAATTGCAACGTCATCAATCACATGCCCAGCCGTTCGCACCACTAAGAGATCGCCAATCCCACGGTCGAACACCACCTCCGGCCCAACCCGCGAATCGACACAGCCAACAATAGTGGCAAACGGTTTTTGACCTTTGGCGGTAGTTGTCCGCCGTGTTGCATCTTGATTAGGGTCAATCGTGAGGTTGGCCACAAAGCGAGCATTGCCATCCTTGAGCAGTTGTAAAGCACTATCGGCGTTAAATTCAACTGGCTCGGTCGTTGCTGCGGGCTTAATCGTTTCTTCAGCCCCGCAACCAGCCAACAAACCCAACGTCGCAACTCCAGAGACACCCAAAAATTGTCGTCGCGATAGCTTGCGCACATCCATCAGTGCCACTCCTTAGATAGCTAGCATCAAACTAGGTCATTATAGACCTAAGCCTTTAGCCAATCAAGCGTGCTGGGCTTGCTCCAAAAAGACCCGAATTGCCCCATAGGCAATTTCTGGTTGCTCTAAAACACTCATATGCCCAGCTGCGGGAATCGCCACCAAACTGGCGTGCGGCAAGCCATCAACCATCGCATGGGCATCAGCGGGCGTGGTAATCTGGTCATCGTTGCCAACAAGCACCAAGCTTGGCACCGCCATGGTCGAGAGATATTGGGTTGAATCAGGCCGACTGGCCATAGCATGGGCCGCATTGGCAATCGTTTTGGGATTGGTCGTCAACATCATGTTATTGAGCCGTTCGACCAAACGTTGATCATCGGCATTGGCAGGGCTTAACAATTTAGGCAACATTTGGGCGGCAATCGGCGCAGCACCTTCGCGGAGAGCGGTCTCAGCGGTTTTGAGCCGATTTTGCTTGGCCTCGTGATTGTCAGATGTGGCTTTGGTATCGATCAAAACCATTGCCCACAAACGCTCAGGGTAGCGACGCGCCAAATTCAAGGCAATATAACCACCCATCGATAAACCCATCACTGCCGCCCGATCGATGCCCAAGCGATCTAATACTTCGATTAAATCATTGGCCTGATCGTCGAGTGTCCAACTATCGCTGCCGCTTGATTCGCCAAAACCACGCAGATCAGGGCTAAGCACGCGATAGTGGCTAGCCAACGCCATCCGCGCCTCATCCCACATCGCGCGGTTGAATGGAAACCCGTGGATACACAACACCACCTCGCCATCACCAGTATCATCGTACATCAAACTAAGACCACGAACGTCAATCGGCGGCATGAGCAAGCTCCTTCCAAAACAATACACTCGTTGATCATGGACGCGGTACAATAGCATGCTCAGGAGGGTCATTATGGATTGGCAGCTTTATATGCGTCCAGGGTGTCATTTATGCGACGAAGCCGAGCATTGGCTTGAAGCTTTAGCGCAAGAGTTTCACGCTCAGCTGGTGTGTATCAATATTCTTGATGAGATAACAGTGTATGAGCGCTATAAGTATAAGATACCTGTGCTACAAATTGCAGCCCAATTTTGGTACTATCCATTCAATGAGACGATCATCCGCAAGACACTCAACGCTAACCCAGATCAAGGAGTTTAATAATGCTAGGCCGTTTCGCCGCGTTTGGATTGATTCTTTTGTTGCTGGCTGCATGTGCCAGTCAAGCAAGCCCCACAGCACAAAGCCTGCCAGCCTCAGCCGTAAGCTTGGCTCAAAATTTAAGTTTGGATGCAGGCACGGTGCAAATTGGCGAGCAAATTCCTGAGCTGCGCTATGAGCAAGCAGGCAAAAAAGTTGCACTCAGCGATTTTCGCGGCAAAGTGGTGGTGCTCAATTTTTGGCAAACCACTTGCGTGCCATGCCGTACCGAAATGCCCGATTTCGAGGCCATCGCCCGCGAACGCCAAGATGTGGTCTTTATTGGTGTGAACAAAGATGAAAATGGCGAAGTTGTGCAGCGTTTTGCTAGCGAAGTTGGGGTAAGCTATGTATTGCCACTTGATCGCGATGGCAGCATTAGCAAAGCCTTTAATGTCAATTATCTGCCCACAACCTACTTTATCGATCCCAATGGCTTGGTGCAGAAAATTCATGTCGGGGCGATTAGCCGCTCGCAAACCAATAAGCTGATCAGCGATTTTGGGCAACCCTAAGCGATGCATCAACCCTCAAGTAGCAGGAGTAAGCCCGATCATGGATGAACGTGATCTCAATCGTTTAGTGCTTGAAAAGGCCAAGCAACAAGTTGAAGCCCGCAAAGCCGAGCGCGAAGTCATCGTCCAAGAGGCGCGTAAACCCAAGCCCGCCCCTGAGCGCGACGAACGCCCAGCGTTATGGGGTTTGCTCGGCGTGTTATTAACTTTGACCATTGCTGGCCTGTTTTTGATTCCTGGTGGATTTACCGAAAAACTCAGTTGGGTTGTCCATGGCGTTTGTTCCAAGGAGCATACCCTGAGCCTCGGTGGCACGATGATGCCGCTCTGTCAGCGCAATACTGGCTTATATAGTGGCTTTTTGGCCACGATCATCACACTTGTGTTAATGGGCCGTGGCTATGCCGCCAAACTGCCGCCGCTGGCAATCGGCATTGTGCTAATTCTCAGCGTAGGCTGGATGGGTAGCGATGGCTTTAATTCGCTGCTGCTCGATATTGGCAACTACAATCTCTACACGCCGCAGCCAATCTTGCGAATTCTCTCAGGTTTGGCGATGGGCATTAGTATGGGCACAATGTTGCTCTTTGCCTTCAACATCAGCGTGCGCGCCAATGCCCGCCACGACCAACCAATTATTGGCAGTTGGCGTGATTATGCGATTTTAGTGGCGGTCGCAATTTGTCTATTTGTGCTGACCCAACTGGCCTCGCCATTTATTGCTTATCCGTTGGCAATCTTCAGCACGGTGGGGATTTTAAGCGTGATGTTTATCGTCAATATTATGATCATCGCCATGATCACCCGCAGCGAAAATACCGTTGTGCGGCTGACCCAACTCGCGCGACCAGCGATCTTCGCCTGTGTTATGACAGCGGTTGAGTTTGGTTTGTTGGCATGGCTCCGGATTATTATGGAACGCTCAGTGGCTTAATTAATTTTTTGGAGGTAACTTGGCATGCCACAGGCAGCAATTAATGGCATTACGCTCAATTATGAAGTCGCTGGACAAGGTACGCCCTTACTCTTAATTATGGGGTTGGGCGGCACGATCGATGGTTGGCGCAAAGAGCTTCCGTTTCTCACCGATCATTTTCAGGTGATCTACTACGATAATCGTGGGGTTGGCCAAACCACCGCCCCAACCGATTTTACCGCCTATAGCATGGAGCATTTCGCTGCCGATGCCATTGGCCTGTTGGATCATCTTGGGATTGAGCGGGCGCACGTTTGGGGCGTTTCAATGGGCGGCATGATCGCCCAACATGTGGCGCTCAATTACCCTGAGCGGGTGCAGGGCTTGGTGTTGGGCTGTACACTCTCGCATTACACCAGCGACCCAAGCAATATTCCAAGCCTGCCGGCTGAGTTTCATGCTGAGGCCAGCAACCTTGCGCCCGAGGCCTGGGTTTAGAATTGATGCTCAGTGGAACTCAAAAAACTGCCCATGAAGTGATGCAAGATAGTGTGCGTTTTAATTTTGCCCCGGCCTTTGTGGCAGCCCATCCCGACGTGATCGAGGAATATATCGAGGTCGGCATGCGCAATCATGGCCCAGCCCATGGTTTTATGGGCCAATGGAGCGCAATTATGAACCATAGCACAATCGAGCGTCTACCCAAGCTCCAGCATCCCACGCTGGTGCAACATGGCGATGCCGATGTCTTGGTGCCGATCGGCAACGGACAGTTGCTGGCACACCTGCTGCCTAATGCTGAATTCCAGTTAATTCCTGGGAGCGGTCATTGCTATTTCATCGAGCAGCCAGAGCTAGCGAGCCAAGGAGTAACGGCTTTTCTGCAAAGCCTCTAAGGTTTGGTTGATTGTTGAGCAGGCTGAGACCCCAGCCTGCTTCTTTTTTTTGCTAAGGAAGCGTGCATGCAGCCAAAGTACCAAGCGTGGTGGGCCGGAGCCAAAGCCGAGTTACCAATTATTTTGGGTGGAATTCCGTTTGGGATTATTTATGGGGTGACTGCATTACAACTTGGCTTATCGCCATGGTTCATCCAAGCGATGTCAATAATTGTGTTTGGTGGCTCGTCGCAGATGATCATCGCCAAAATGTTTGGCACGGGCGCGCCCAACCTAGCAATTATGCTCACAGCAACGGTGGTGAATTTGCGCCATGCCTTGTATAGCGCCTCGCTTGCCCCCTATGTGCAACCGCTAAAACGGGTCTGGAAGGTGCTTTTGGCCTATCTGCTGACCGACGAAGCCTATGCGGTGGCGATTACCAACTATCAAGAGCGCAATGATCCTGAGCATGGCCATTGGTTCTTTTTTGGGGCTGGCTTTATGCTGTGGTTCGCATGGCAAATGAGCACAGCGATTGGAATTTTGGTTGGCAGCCAATTGCCGTCAATGCCAGTGTTGGAGATTGCCGCAGCCCTGACATTCATTGGTATTTTCAGTCCCGATCTTGCGCGATAAAGCGGTGATTGGCGCAGCGGTTACGGGCGCAAGTGTCGCGGTGCTTGCATCCGGCTTGCCCTACAAACTCGATTTAATGGTAGCAGCAATTGTAGGCATTGGGGTTGGTTTAGCGCTTGAAGGGAAGCAAGCATGAGTCAGTGGCTCACAATTGTGGTAATTGGCTTGATCACCTTTGGCATTCGCTACTCGTTTATTGGGCTGGCAGACAAAGCCAATTTTCCAGCGATCATTCAGCGCGGCCTGCGCTTTGTGCCAGCGGCGGTTTTGGCGGCGATTATTGCCAGCGATTTGGCTATCAGCAATCAACAAATTGATCTGATTAAGCCCCAAAATGGCCGCTGGGGGAATTGCGATCCTTGTGGCGTGGTATAGCCGTCAAGTAATACCGACCCTAGTTGCTGGATTTATCGTATTTTTGCTACTCAATTAGTTGCAGGTCGGGCGGTTCTCCCGTAAAATAGAGAGGCAGCATCCTTGATCGACAAAGGAGACGACATGCAGCTGATTGGCAATCTGGGCATTTTAGGCTTTGGCTTCGCGCATCTTGTGCTAGGAGCCGTTTTGTTAGCGACTGGCTATCGCACCCTCACCAAGGAAATTATTCCGCGTTTAGTTGAAGCACGGCCTAGTGCTGGCGCGCGCGTGGGAGCAATTTTGGGTGGAGTCGGTTGGACAGTCGCCGTTGCGCTGTTTTGCTTTCTGGTTGCGGGGCGGGCTGCCCAAATGGTGTTATAAGCCATTCTTGCAACGCTCACCAACGAATCAACAACAGCATAATCGCATTGATCGTATCAACACTATTTACACTGAGGCATTATGCGTTCATCGATTCGTCAACGTTTTGGCTTAGGCCTGATCATTCTGGTGATTGTGGTGGGCAGTGCCAATGTCATTGCTCGCTGGTCACTTGGCAAGTATCGAACTGATGTCGAGGCGCTGATCGATCAAACGATTCCGCAGCTCGATTCATTGCTGCGTTTGCAAACGAGCGCCCAAGGCATTACCCAAAATACGCTCGCGTTTTTACAAACCAAAGATGATCAGTATCTGCTATCACGCACTGGCTGGGTCAGAGAAACCGAACGCCTCATCGGTGTGATGGATGGCTTGACTGGCGCAACCAATCAGCCAACCCAAGAATCGTATGTTGGGCTGCGCCGCTCGGTTCAATCGATTATTGAAAATACCCAAACCTTTATTGATAAAGCTGCCACTGACGACCCCCGCGTGATCGAACGTCGCTTCGACCAAGTGCGCGATTTGAATTTATCCTTCGACACCCGCTTCAAAGCCTACCGCGATTTAGTCACTGACGAAGGCGTTCAGCGCCGCGCCAATATCTCCAATAATCCGCTACGCTATATGAATGTACTTGGGGTAATTGCCGTTTTAGCCTTGATGGGGCTGATGATCCTGTTCCAATACATGGTTTTCAAGCCAATCAAAGCCTTGCAACGAACTGCCCAAGCGGTCGCTGCTGGCGATTATCAGCAGCGCGCCGAAGTCAAGCGCCTCGATGAAATTGGCGATGTGTTTGTAGCGTTCAATCATCTGCTCGATAGCATCAACAACGAGCAACAAGCGCTACGCGATCAGGTTGAACGGGTCGATCAAGCCCGCAATGAGGCTGAGCTAGCCCGGAGCGATGCCGCTGCCCAACTTGAAACCATCCAAAATCAACGGGCAATTATCCGCTCGATGAGTGTGCCAATTTTGCCAGTTGGCAAGCGTATGTTAGTTGTGCCATTGATTGGCGAGCTTGGCCCGCAACGGCTCAAAACTTTACAAACCAACGTGCTTGGCCGGATCTCGACCGACCGTCCGCGCTGGATTATCATCGATGTCACTGGTGTTCCAATCATCGATAATCTGGTCAGCCAAGCCTTCTCGGAGCTGATCGATAGCGTGCGGCTGTTGGGCAGCGAGCCAATGCTTGTTGGTATTCGGCCAGAGGTTGCCCAAGCTTTTAGTCACCACTGGCATGAATTTCAATAGTTTGGTAGTTGAAGCAACCCTGCAAGCAGGCATTGGCTACGCCGAACGCCATAGCTAGAGGTTGAGATTCCCCTCACCCCCCAGCCCCCGCTCCCACGAAAACGCGGGCGAGGGGGAGCACCCGTTTTTTACCACGAATTGCGAAAGAACCATGGCGTTAAAGCCCCTCGCCTGCTAGGCGGGAGAGGGGTTGGGGTGAGGGCTTCTAAACTATTGGCGATTCAAGGTAGCAGTCCCCTCACCCCCCAGCCCCCCAGCCCCCCAGCCCACTGCACGCGGGCGAGGGGGAGCATCCGTTTTTTACCACGAATTGCGAACCATGGCGTTAAAGCCCCTCGCCTGCTAGGCGGGAGATGGGGCTGGGGTGAGGGAATATATTTATTGGCGATTCATGGCGCTAAATCATTTTTAGACCTTCGTGGGTCAGCCATGGATCAACATGGTCGATCACATGAGTTTCGCCAGCAATAATATCGGCAATCACTTCGGCTTGACCACCGGTTGCCACCACCGTGCCACGCATACCCAACTCCTGCCACATGCGCGTAACCAAGCCTTCGACCAAACCTGCATAGCCCAATACAATCCCCGATTGCATATAGTGCGAGGTATTTTTGCCAATCACCCGTGGCGGTCGAGCTAATTCGACGTGATACAGTTTGGCGGCAGCCCGAAACAGCGCATCAGCCGATATGCCAATGCCTGGGGCAATCGCGCCACCAATATAATCGCCTTCGCTTGAAATCACATCAAAGGCGGTCGCCGTGCCAAAGGCAATCGCAATCACTGGGCCGCCGTAGCGGCGAAAGGCAGCAACCGAGTTTGCGACCCGATCAGCGCCCAATTCGCGTGGTGTGTCGATCAACAAGCGCATGCCAGTTTTGATGCCTGGGCCAATTACCACTGGCTCAACATTCAAATAGGTGCGGCTCAATTCGCTAAACACACTGGTTAAGGGCGGCACAACACACGAAATTGCACAACCCTCGATCTGATTGATTGAAATGCCACGCAGCTCAAATAAACTGCGCACCAAAACTGCATATTCATCGGTTAATTTTTGGCGTTGGGTTGATAATCGCCAATGTGCCACCATCTGATCGCCATCCCATGCGGCGATTTTGCTATTGGTATTGCCAATATCGATCGTAATTAACATGTTGCTTTTTCCACATCAGCGTGAATCAAAAATCCAATCCATTATTGCATACTTTTGCTTTTTCAACTATTTTTAACAATTCGTCAATGCACGCTGCAACGAAACAATGATAATATAAGCACAGAAATGGCTCTTTTTTGGCTAGGGAGCGTACCCGTGGCCGTTCAAGTTTGGATTGGCGAAAAGCCCGAACACCCCAATGAGCGCAAAGCTATTATTGCCTTAGCCAACGGTCTCGACCGCTTGGAAGGCCTATACGTGATGCTCGCGAATTTTAGCGTCGGTGGCCATACCATTGACCTTGTGGTGTTGAAGAACGATGCAGTCTTTATTGTTGAAATGAAGCACTGCGATGGCAAGGTTTATGGTTCGGTCAACGGACGCTGGAAGGTCGTCAGTAACGCTGGTTCGGTCAAATGGCTCAATCAAGGCCGCAAAAATCCCTACAACCAAGTGATTGCCTATTACTATGCAGTGCGCAATTTCTTGCACGATCATCAGCACGAAATTATGTCGGAGCAAAAGGCGAGTCAAACCGATTTTCGCGCCTGCAAACGCCTGATCGTGATCTCGCCCATTTTAGAGCCTGGCTCGGAAATCAATCTCGATTGGCGGGTCAATGTCAAGGGCTTGGATGAATTACCAACGCACTTAGTGACTGAGCGCACCGATGAAATTAGCTTTACCAACGAGGAAATGCTCAAAATTCCGCGCTTGCTGAATTGCTCGATCTGGGAAGAAGTTAATCAATTGGTGGCTGGGGTTATGCCAGCGTGGGATGATACACCATCCGATCCGCCAGAGTCAATCGTTGCGCCAGAGCCAATCGTTGTGCCCGAACCAGTAGTTGAGCCAGAATTGCCCAAAACGTGGCAAGATCGGGTACGTGCTAGCTCGATGCGCACCCGCTTCAACGTTTTAGGCTGGGCCGTAATATCAGTCTTGTTGGTATTGGTACTATTACAGGGCCGCAACATCACAATTATCTCAAACGCGCCAACACCTGAGGTCTATGGCACAATTCTGGTTCCTGCGGCTTCGCCAACGCCCAGCGGTTGTATTACCACCTTCGGCCAAACTATCCGCAAAGCGCGTGACCCGGTTTCATATCAATGGTATACGGTTGATAGCCGCGCCAGCGAAACCGCTTATGTGGCCGTAACTCTTGATCGGGTGCAATTTTGCGCTGATCAAATTGTGCTGCACTGGAGCGTGCAAAATACCACACCTGGCATCGTGCAATTGGGTTTGACAAATAATAATATTGCCGTGAGCGATACCAGCGGCATTACCTATCGTTTGCGCGAAGAACGGCAAACTATTCGTGTGCGCAACGGCAAAATCAGCACTGGCACAGCAACAATTCCACGCTCAGTCAATTCGAATGCCAATACGCTGACGATTGAGTTGCTCAGCGAGCCATTTGGCGGCCAATTATGGACGGTTCAAGTACCCAAGAAGTAAAGAACATAGAACATAGAGCATAAAATCTAGGAAATTTAACACAGAGGCGCAGAACGGAGTTTGGCTCTAGGCTTTGGGCTTTTGGAAAAACAATCTGAGCAATCTGGGTCAATCTGTGGCTAAAATGAATAGTTCCCGATAGCCAATAGCCATCAACCGATAGTCCATAACTTCGTGGCTTCAACTTTTGATTTTTGACATTTGACTTTTGCATTCTGACTTTTGACTTTAAACTATGGCACAACTAACTGGCAACTTAGAACGCATTACCTATCGCTCGGATGAAACGGGCTATACGGTGGCGCGCCTAAAAGCTCAAGGTCAGCGCAGCGTGATTACGATTGTTGGGCGCTTGCCCGATGTCCAAGTTGGCGAAAGTTTACAGCTTGAAGGCGAGTGGACTGAGCATCGGACTCATGGGCGGCAATTTGAGGTCAGCAGCTATCAAACTACTCGCCCAACTGGCAACGAAAGTATTGTGCGCTACTTGGCTTCGGGCTTGTTGCCCGGCATCGGCCCCGTCAATGCCCAACGCATTGCCGATACTTTTGGCGAGGCAACCCTCGATGTGCTTGATCAAACGCCTGAACGGTTGCGCGAAGTCAAGGGCTTGGGAACCAAGAAAATCGCGGCAATTATTGGTGCTTGGCAAGAACAGCGTTCAATCAAGGCCTTGCTGGAATTAGGTCAAGCCGTTGGTCTGACCACAGCATTAGCCTTGCGCATTTTTCGGCATTATGGCGAGCAGGCTAGCCAAGTTGTGCAGCACGACCCCTATCGCCTCGCCTTGGAGATTGAGGGCATTGGTTTTCCCACCGCCGACCAAATTGCCCAAGCCTTGGGTATAGCCCGTGATGCGCCGAGTCGGGTGATTGCAGGTTTGCGCTATACGCTCAGCACCGTTGCCAATAACGAAGGCCATTGCGCCCTGCCACAAGCTGCATTAATCGAGCAAACTCAAGCGATTTTGGAATTGCCACAGCCATTGATTGCTGAACAATTAGCGGTCGCAACCGAATCGGTATTATTGGTGCTCGATGGCGATTTGGTCTATTTGCCGGCCTATTATCACGCCGAAACTGAGTTGGCCAATAATCTGCGGCGCTTGCAGCAATTGCCAAGTGCAATTCAGTTGCGCTTCAAGCAGCAAAGCGATGCAATTATTATGCGGCAGTTGCATAATGCGAGTTTCGATTTGAGCCAGCGCCAGGCCGAGGCGGTGCTAGCAGTGTTGCGCTCAAAGGTTGTGTTGCTAACTGGCGGGCCTGGCACTGGCAAAACCACCACCGTGCGGGCGATTTTGGCCTTGCTCCAGCAAGTTGGGTTGCGCACAATTTTGGCCGCGCCAACTGGCCGTGCCGCTCGCCGACTGAGCGAAACGACTAATCATCCTGCGGCCACGCTCCATCGCACCTTGGAATATGCTGGCGGCGCTGGCAACGATCGCTGGGGCCGCAACGAGCACACGCAATTAGCCGCCGATTTGGTGGTGATTGACGAAACCTCGATGCTCGATATTTTGTTGGCGCATCATGTCGTTAAGGCCTTGGCTCCGACCACCCATGTATTGTTGGTTGGCGACCCTGACCAATTGCCAGCGGTTGGGGCTGGCGCAGTGCTACGCGATTTAATTGCAAGCAACAGCATTACCACCGTGCATTTGGATACGATTTTTCGCCAAGCCGCCGATAGCCAGATCATCACCAATGCCCATGCGATCAACCAAGGCCAGCTGCCAAGCGTCAATCAAGGCGATTTCTATTGGTTTCCGCGCAGCAACCCCACCGAATGCAGCGCCATGATCGTCGATTTGTTGACAAACCGTATTCCACGCCAATTTCCCCAATTCGATCCCTTGCGCGATATCCAAGTCTTGGCGGCAACCCATCGCGGTGCAGCGGGAGTGCTCGAATTAAATAGCCAACTGCAAGCCGCGCTCAATCCAGCCAAGCCCAATCAGCAAGAAGCAACGATTGCCGGAACGCTGTTTCGCGAAGGCGATCGGGTGATTCAAACCCGCAACAATTATGATCTCGATGTGAGCAACGGCGATTTAGGTCTTATTCAAACGATCGACCTCGATGAGCGCACAATTAGCGTCTATTTTGATGATACGCGCACCGTGACCTATCAATGGAATGAGTTTGATGAAGTGGCGCTGGCTTATGCAATTAGCGTGCACAAAGCCCAAGGCTCGGAATACCCGGTGGTGATTGTGCCAATGCTGCGCTATTACAATGTGCTGCTCAATCGGCCATTGCTGTATACGGCGATTACCCGCGCGCGCCAATTGGTGATTCTTACGGGCGATTGGCAGGCAGTCGAATTTGCGATTGCCCAGCGGCGCAGTGTGCAGCGGATTACGGGGCTGAGGCAGCGCATGCAAACCACAGAATAGAGAGCATAGAGCATAGAGTGAAAGAATGAAGGATGAAAAGGAACGAGGAATCGGAGGTCAGCGGCGCAGAGCAGATGAGGCTATTGGCTATCGAGAATGGATTGGCACATCAAAAATCAATAACCTAACACCAATAGCCAACAACCAATAGTCTATATCCCCATAAACAGCTCCACTCTAAACTCGATAGACAAAGCCTAAGAATCAAGTATCCTAGATGCTATCAGTCGAGCCACTGCTTTTATGCGTTTGCTCACAGCAGATGGGTTGGAATACCCTCTTTAGTAGCGGACGATGTGTCAACGTTGACACATCATTCAAGGAACAGTATGGGAAAATTTCTTTTAGCAATGCTGCGTGGCTTTATTGGGCGTTGCCCGTTGTGCGGCAAGGGTAAGCTTTTTCGCAGTTATTACGATATTCACCCAAATTGTAGCGTGTGTGGGGTTGGCTACGAAGCCACTGGCAACCAAAGCACCGGCGCAATGGGCATCAATATTGTGCTTACGATCTTTTTGGGCTTTATTGGCGGCATTTTCTTAGTGATTTATGCTAGCGATCAGCTGATGTTGGGATTATTGGCATTGCTCGTAGTTATGTCAATTTTCCATATTATCTTCTATCGCTTTGCCCGTGGGCTTTGGCTTGGCTTGATGGTCGCAACCGGCGATCTTGAAGCGGATAAAGACGAACGGGGATAACTACGAGGGATGAATTATGAAGGATGAGGATTGGCCTCAATTTCTGCCTTCATAATTCATCCCTCATCCTTCATAATTCGGTTTACTGTTCACAACCAACGCGATAGGCATCGAGGTTACGATGTTTGAGCATCGCATTAATCCCCAATTGGCGGGCTTGCGGGCAGAATTGGCTAGTCTGGGCGTTGGTATCGGTGTATTCAATTGCAAAAACTGGCTTGCCTGCGGCGATAAATGGGCTTAATTCGCCACACCAGCCTTGATCAAAACACCCCTCAGTCAGTGCCCAATCATAGGAATCAACCAATTCGCCAACCTGATCAGGATCGTTTTTCAGGCCAATCGATAAGCCCCGGCTATGGGCTTCATTGGCCAACCAACGGTTAAAGACTAATTGATCGTTGGCAGTTAATGGAAAGCCAGTCGGATTTTGATAGCTATCGATGTTATCGGGTTCGATTCCATCAAAGCCCTTTTGTTTGCAGAGATCCATTCGAGCGCGTAGAATCGGCGCTAGCAGCTCAATTTGGCGAATATCAAGCCATTTTTCGCCCGGCCAGCCCTCGTAATCGTTGCCCAACACGCTGCTTGGAAAATCATCGGCATCGTCGCGCCAATCTTCCCAGGCCCCAGCATTGATATAGCAAACGACTTTGCGGCCTTGGTTGTGCAATTGGGTGACGCTAGCGCTGCTCGTATCAAACAAATCCAAATCATAGACCGTTACGTCAACTGCCAGATCAAGCGGTGAGCCAGTAAATTGCAGTTGCATGGTCGAATTCACGCTTGGTTGCCACCACGAATTGCGCTGTGCAATCGGCACAAAGGCCCGTTGCGTCAACGGACGGGCAAAGAGCACCGAAGCCAACAGCAAGGCCAAACCAATCCCAATCAACCAATAGCGACGCATACTTACCTCACTAATTCGACCCAATCCAGCACAATCCCAAGCTGACGTTGGTCACTCTCAGGTTGCCATGGTTGAGCCAAAATTTCAATTTGCCGTTCGTTGGTGCTGGCAGCTAGCGGCACGTGTACTACCCGCCACTCAGCCCCAAGCCCATCGACCTGCACACATTGGGCTTCTGCAACACAAATTTGCAGGGTTGCCGCTGGTGCATCGATAGGCCGTGGATTTGCTAAGCGTAAACGTAGCATTGCTGCTTTACCAGCAGGCAAACGAAGTCGAGCATGAGCCGTCGACCAACGGGCAGTGCTATCAGCCAGCATTTCAGCCGGATAAAATCCTTCAATCAAGCCAACATCCAAGCCAGCACCCACATCGATCCGATCTTCAGTTGGCCGATCGGCTGCTCGCCAAGCCGAATCCAACAGGCTGCTGCTATCAACATAGGGGTTGGCCCATGCCGCACGCGCAGCCGCAAGATCGCCACGTTGCAGCAAATATTGGCCTAAACGATAGTGAGCCAAAGGATAATCGTGATTATGATTGGTTGCGGCAATATAGGCTTCAAGCGCAGCATCGGATTGACCAAATTGGTCTTTGATTTCAGCCAGTGCCAACCAACCATCTGCTGAGGGCAACGTATTGAGTGCCTTTAGACTTGCAGCTTCGGCTTGGGCCAAATCGCCAGCAGCAAGCGCTTGAGCAGCTTGCCACTGCCACCAACCACGGCTAAGTTGCTGTTGGGTCAATTGCCACGGCGAATGGTCAACAATCACCCACAAAATCATTGCCCCCAGCGCGCTGGCTCCCACACGTTGCCAAATTGGGGTGTTGAGGCGCAATTTTGCCAAACAACATGCTGCGTAAATCAACATGATTGGCCAGAAAAACTGGCGATAGCGGGCCTCGCCATGGGTAAACATCGTGCTACCAACGATATAACCAACCCACAGCAAGCCCAACCACCAGCGCGAATCACGCGGCGCACGCGCAAAACCCCACAGCGCCAGCACCACGCACGCAATATACCAAAAATCATCAAAAATTAATGCCACAACTAAGTAGGGTAAGGCCACATCGCTGTAATAATTGGCCTGTATAAAGCGATCCTCAATTGGCTTGATTCGCCATAGATAGACCGTATTCGTCCATGGTTTGCGGGCCAAAATACTGGGATCGGCGGCTAATAATTCGCGGCCACGGGCAGAGGCATAATCGGCGCGCTCAGCAGGATTGGGAATTTTGGCAAGGATGGTGTTGATTTCGCTTAGCTCAAGTGGCGGCTCACTAAATGCCCACAGGTTGTAGGCAAAGCCTGTTTCGACCGTGATCAAGCGTCCATAAGCTAGCCAATTGCGCAGCGACCATGGCGCTATTACCGCAAAGGTTACCAAGCCCAAGGCCAAGCCATGCTGTACGCTGCGCCAACCACGCCAATTCCACCACATCCAGCCAATCAGCACTGGTAAAAACGCCAAGGGCAACGAGCGAGTCAGAATTGTGAGGCCAATTGTCAGACCAGCCGCTAAGGCAAAGCGCAATTGTTGCCTTCGTTGCCAACGCAGCAGTAATAACAAGCTGCAAGCCCAAAGCACATTCCACAGCGTTTCGCTCATCCATAAATTGGCGAAGCTGGCAAAGGTCAGCAAACCACTAGCCAAGCCAGCGGTCCAGAGGCCAACTTTTTCGGCGTTAGCTTGATCGCCAACCCATTCGCGCCCAAGCAACCACAGCAACCAGAGGTGCACCAAACTTAGCCCGATATTAAATAGCAGCGCAATTTGGGGGTCGTTGTTGCTCAACCAGAGCGTTGCCGCCAGATACAGCGGGTACAACGGCGCACGCAGCCATGGATAGGAATCGTAAAAACGCCAACCATTGCCAGCCAATAAATCGCGCGCCACAGCGAGGTATTCAACTTCATCATTGGCTGGTTGGTGGCTTGGCAAGAGCCATAACGCCAAACGAACAGCCGCCGCCCCAACCAGCAAAAGCATCAATATGCGTCGATAGCGACGGGTTGTCGGCCACCAACGAAAACGTTCATCCATGCAATCAGCCAACCTGTTCAACATAGTGCAGCATTATTGATCAAGTTGTTGGAGTACGTCTAGTGCAGCCTGCACGGTTTGCTGTTGCTGCTCGGCATGGCTGATTGTCGCTGGCAGATCGCCCGATTGCTCGCCATACCAGCCAAATTGCGCATGATTGCCGCCCTGAATTTCAACCCAACGCGTATTGGCTGGCAGTAATGGGCGGGCTGCTTCAATATCGGCGATCGTTGCCAAACCATCATTGCTAGCATAAACCATACTGCTGGCAAGCTTGCGCTCAGCCAAATTGTTCGCGGCGGTGGGGTAGGCCGCCAAAAGAATCAAGCCATCGATTGCATCGGGATGTTCATAGGTATATTGGGCTGCCATTGCGCCACCCAACGAGTGACCGCCAATCGCCCAATGCTCAATTTGCGGATAGGCCGCGAGCACCGCATCGGCCCGATTGGCACCAAAAATTGCCATGTTAATTGGCATTGGCACAATCACCACCAGATAGCCAGCTTGGGCTAATTCATGGCCCATTGGAGCATAGGCCGCAGGCGCAACTCGCGCTCCGGGGTAAAAAACCAAGCCCGTCGTTGGCGCAGTCGTTGGTTCAAATACCAGCCAATCGCCCTGCGTAACCTTAACCGCCTGATCGGAAACTAAGGCCTCGTTAGCAGTGGGCATTGGTGCAGCTGGCATACTCGCCCACAACACAAAACCACCAATAGCAAGCAGTAAAATCGTGATTAAGCCGATGGCAATTCGTTTGATGTATTTCATGGCTATACTCCTGAATGCGATTCAGTTCTATTCTACGCGTGGCGAAGGATGAAGGATGAGCATTTAGAACATAGAACATAGGCATGAAGACAAAAGCATGAATGATTAAACAGAATTAGGACGTTTCCTCACCCCAACCCCCGCTCCCATTGAACGGGCGAGGGGGAGCACATGTCTAGTATCCACGCATTATGCTAAAACCAAAAGCCTAAAAGCTTCGCGTCCGCGCCGTGGGAGAGGGGTTGGGGTGAGGAAACGCAGGTTCTTTCCGTACGCCTTACCCTCATCGTGCAGCCTATCGGGCTTTGTATGGTATAATAGCCGTTACCGCATCGCCAAGATGGGGTCATAACCATTTGCGCCTACTGTAATGACTCTTTATTAGAACCACGCCCTAGCAAATTGGGGCTTGGTGGAGAACACAGACCGATATGCCAATTGATGTTAAATCAATTCGACTCGGTGAAACTGGCTTGGAACGTCTGATCCAATGGTTGCGGACATCCAACCAGCCTCAAACGTTAGAAGCGATCACCGCGAAATATGTCGAAATTTTGCGCTCGCTGGTGGTTGAGGAGGAAGGGCGATGAGTAGTCCAACCAATGCACCGGCTCAACCAACATGGAATGGTAGCAACGAGCAGCAAACGCTGGCCGAGCGTGCCTTCAATGTGATGATGCTGCAAAGTGCCTTTTTTCCCGAAAATGTTCCGGTTCGCCAAACCGTAGCCAATTTGGCCGCATTTATCGCGAGCCAAGATGGGCTTGATGCAACAGCCTTAGAAGCCAGCATCAGTGCCGCGCTTGAAGCCAATAGCCAAATTTTTCGGCGCATTGACGATGGCGAACAAGTGGTGTATGCCACAACCCGTCTCGGCTACTATACCGAACCACAAATTGATACACGCCATAGCTTTGCCAAACGGCTGCACGAGCCAGAACATCCCTTGCCAATTGATGATTTGAGCGTGGTGATTACCCGTACTCGCCCTGCCCTAACCACGATTGAGCCAGTCTTTATCTCAGACTATTGGCAGCAACGCTCGCCAACCACTGGCGATGAAGGCGAAATTATTAATCCCGTCACGCCAGCCTTGACCAGCAGCAATGCTGACATTGATGAAGTGTTCGAGGAAGATGCTGCTCCGGTTGAGGTAGCGCCAGTAGTGGTTGCGCCAACAATCGTGATTGAAAAGCCTGCGCCAGTTGTCGTTGCCAACCCTACCACGTTGGTGCTGCCAAATGGCAATGCGCTCGATTTCAACCAATCGGTCGAAAGCATTGTGGCCGACCATGGCAGCACAATTCAAGCAGCCCTATCCAACGCTATCGATAACGATCCATTGCGCCGCATTGTGGCCTTTGGTGATGAATATTTTGCCGAAGAAAATATTCCAACACTCAGCAAAGGCGATTTACGCCGCATCCGCGAGTATATCGTGGAACAAGGCGAGCCAATGCCCGATACCTCAATTCTGAGCGATGTCTATTATCGTAATCCTCGCGATAACGATTATGTGACCTTCCGCTTTGCCTTGAACTATCGGCTGAATCGCGAAAAAGATTTTGAGTTTGTTGGGGTGCAAGGTGCGCGCTTGTGGAGCGCCAAAGGTTTGCCAGCAGTTGGCACCAAACGCTTGAAAACCAGCGAGCTTGGCCAGTTTTATAGCTTCCTCGAAGAAACTCCCCAATTCGATGATAGCTTGAAACAAACCAGTACCGACGATATTAAGCAAAATCGCCAACTCAGCCGCTTCCTGAGCTTCTTCGAATGGGAATACGGCGTATTGCCCTACGATGCAGCATTGAAGGCGCTATTGCCACAACCATTGTTGCCCGAACAACGCACAGCCATTTTGCGGATCGAATCGCCACAGCACTATAGTTTCTATTTGGCAGAATTGCGCTACCCAACCGCGAACCGCGGTGGCTGGTTGCATGGCCTCGAAGATTTCTTCAAGGAACATTTGGTGCCTGGAGCGTTGATTACGCTGGCGGCAACCGATGATCCTAGCGTTTGGACGCTGCAATATGAAGAAACCAGCGGCTCTGAAGTGAAGTTGCTGCAACAAGACGATAAAAAAGGCCGCTATGCCTTCGTCAAACACAGCTTCTACTGCGATGCCGACAACGATTTGATTGTCAGCCAAGAGCGCTTGCCACGGCTCAAGAATATGAAGGTCTTGACATCGGGCGAACGCCGACGCTTAGCCACAACCGCTGGCTATGTCTTGGAGCAAGTTGGCCAACCACGCCCAGGCGATCGAGCGGGCTTCGAGCTGAGCATCGATGATCTGTTCTTGGGAGTCAACGTGCAACGGCCAGCAACGCGCAGCTTTTTGCTTGGCGAATTGCTCGAAGAGCAAGATTTCCTCGTCGAGGAAGCGGCAGTAATCTACTTCCCGCCACCCGAAGATGAAACCAGCGTCGAAAGTAAAAGCTCCGACGAAGACGACGAATAAGGCAAAAACGGCTGAGGCAACCACCTCAGCCGTTTTGCTTTTAGCTGCTTGCTATTTAATCGCAGCGGGTAGGTAAACCTTGGTTGGTGAGGCAAGCACGATCAGTGAGGGGCGAAACACGTGAGCTGTCCCAGTGCCAGCAAAGCGTTGACCGGTAAATGCAAAGCTATGCACACCTTGGGAAATCACGGCTAAGCCATGAGCATTAATCGGACGATCAGTGCCATCGCCACTATCAGGATACACATTAATCCAGCGATCAGTGTTGCTCAAACCAATCCCATCAATGCTGAAACGAAACAAGCCTTCCCAAGCATTGTCTGTTGAAGTATTTAATCCAGCCGAGGCATTGCCATCCATAAACACAACCCCCTTGCCAGTGGTCATGCTACAAGAAGCTAAGGTCGAAAACACGCTTTGCGTACTGCTCCAATTACCAAGCCCGCCTTGGCCACAGTTTAGCGCGCTAACTGATCCCGCTGGAAAGTAAATAATGCTCAATGAAGGATCAAAAAGGTTGACGGTGCCTGTGCCGCTTCTGCGCCCCGCCAAAAACTTAAACGTATGGTTGCCGCTTGTGACTGGCACTAACTGGCTGGAAGCGACTGATTCATCGGTACCATCGCCAGTATCGATCTCAATGTTTGTCCAGCGATAGCTTCCGACAACATTGGTGGTGTCAGTCGCGAGCCGGTTTTCAACTTCATAGGCTTGATTGACAAATGAAGCTGAGGCATTGGCGTTCATGTAGACATACCCAGCTTGGGGTAAATTCAAGCTACAACTGTTAATTTCGCTCAAGATATCACTGGTGGTTGTCCAGTTGCCATCAATGTTGGCGTTACAGGCTTTGATATTGCTTGAGGAAGGAAAATATAAGACACTCAAAACCGGGTTGTAGAGGTTGACGGTGCCGCTAGTGGAGTAGCGCGAGCCAAGAAAATAGAAGGTGTGGGTTCCCGCCGTGACGCCAACAATCTTGGAGACCGCCAAATTTTTGTCAGTCCCATCGCTGCTATCGGTATAAATATTGACCCAACGATCAAGACCGGGATCGCCGCTGGTGTTATCGCCCCCAAGCCGAAAGCGCGCTTCATAACTGCTGCTCTGGCTCGCAATGCCTAACGAGGCAGAAGCCGCCATATACACAAAGCCCGATTCAGAGAATGTCAAACTACAACTGACGATCGGAACCAAGGAAGCCGAGATTGTCGTCCAATTGGCAATTCCACTGCCGCACTGAGCGGCGCTGCCGCTGGCCAAAGCACCATAAACATCTGGCGCTGCGGAGCTTTTGGGGTTTGTTTGCTGGGTTGTGGTCACGCCAAATGGATCATGCGCTGGTGGATTGATCTGATTCTTATTGGGAATGGGTTGTGGTTCTTGGGCTTGGACAGTGAGGGGGAGTAGAAATAGGGTCAAAAGACTGACTGCCAAACACCAACGTCGTACATGCTGCATACATTCCTCCTACTGAACAAATAGCAGTTCAAAGAATCTAGAGGATCGGCCTAAACCTTGATTAGATTAAAGCCCAAGCGACAGTTCACGCTTGCCGCTTGGGCAATCCAGGATTAATCGTCCTCTTCAACGCTCCAAGCATGCACACCTTGCTTGGTAAACGAGAAGGGTCGCACGGTCACACCAGCTTCAATCAACGCGGCTTCTAGGTGGAGGCGCTTGCTGAATGGCACGCAGAAACACATAAATCCGCCACCACCAGCGCCCGACAACTTGCCACCCCAGGCTCCGTGGCGCAAAGCCAGATCATAAATTTCGTTGACAATTGGTGGCGCGATATGCGGCGAAAAGGCTTTTTTGATTTCCCAAGCGTGGTGTAGGAGTTTGCCAAACTCTTTGATATGGCCACGGCGCAACAGTTTTGCGCCCTCATCGACCATGGCTTTGGTTTCATCGTGCAGGCGTAAGGTTTCGCCACCGGTTACCCGCCGCACTTGATCCTGCACCAAGTTGTGGGTCAGCAGCTTGCGATCGCGCACATAGCCAATAATCAAGCACGATTCTAATTCGAGCAGCGAATCTTCGTTGGTTGCCACCCGCTCGATAATGACTTGTGGCCCGCCAAAGTGCTGCACCGCCATGCCGCCAAATACCGCCGTATATTGGTCTTGGCGACCGCCTGGAATGCCCAAATCGACCCGTTCGATGCGATAGGCCAATTCGGCCATCTCGTAGGCATCGAGTTTAAGATGATAGGCTGTATCAAGCAATTTAAGCATGCTCACTACCAATGCCGACGACGAACCCAAGCCTGAGCCTGGTGGCACATCGCTAAACATGGTAATTTCAACGCCGCTGATCTCAGGATGAGCATCGATCACTGCTTGCGGCAATGAGAGTTTACCATCCCATTCGCGCCCAGTCATCGCCCGACTGACTGCACTCAAGTCGAGTGAGCGAATCGTGATCCCAGGCTGATCGGTCGGCTTGAGCATACAGCGCACATATTTATCAATAGTACAGTTGAGCACCTTGCCGCCATGTTCTTCGGCATATGGGCTAACATCAGTGCCCCCGCCAAAAAAACCAATCCGCATTGGTGCTTTCGCTTTAAACAATTTCACACGCTACTCCTTGAGCCATGCCATAACCGAGCGGCATAGCGATGAAGGTTGGTTGGCACAACAAAACGCCATCGCAGGCAATGGCGCTTTATGGTAGCAGATTTTAGCAATCTGTATGTTTTATTTATAGGAATTGGCTAAACGTTCCCTTACCCCCACCCCCTCTCCATACAAGAGTAGGTTGTTCAGAGCCTTCCGCTGCGAACCGTGCCATCGCAGGTTCATCGCTTGATGTGTGCCCATCCACCACGTGTCCTTGAGTGGGTGCAGGGGAATGAAAGCCCCCTGCGTTTCCCGCCGTGAGGCGGGAGGGAAGGGTGATGAACACCATACCATGCTGCTGGCCAATGATTCGTTAAAAACCTACCCTTGTAAGCCAACTCCTCGCCCACTGAACGCTGGCGCGAGGCTTTTTCGGTTTGTGGTGCTCCAATTAGCGCAAGCCTTTGGCCTCTTTATCGGCGTGCGAATAGAGATATTGCAGCCAAGTTCGGGCATTCAGCAGGCCAAAATCGTTGTGTTCGACCACATCGCTGGTTGGTTGTTCAAGCGCAAAGCGTTTGGCCAAGGCAATCGTTTCTTGGCGCGTGGCCTTGAAATCGGCCAGCAATTGCGGCCACGAACGATCCTCGGCTGGCGCGTAGGCTTCATATTCATCGCGGCTGAATGGCTCGCCAAAACACACTTTGAGCCGCTGCGCTCCCCAGCGTTCGATGCCAATAATATGACGCATTTGTTGGCGATTTCCGGGTAAATCGCTGGCGTTATTGGTGCGCTGCTCAATAGCCGTGCCACTTTCGGTCAACAGTTTTTCGTAATCGCCATACGAGCGTTTTTGGGCCGGGCGAATGAAGGCGAAATGGGCAATCAGCTTCAGAATCAAATTTCGCATACTACCTCGCAAATTAGCTTAGAGGGTAATAGTAGCTTAAATTAGCGATAAAGGATGAAGAATGAGGGATGAAGATAAAAATCAGAGACAAGGGGCAAAATGAGGGATGAGGGGTCAGGATTCAGGGGCTAGGAACTTTAACGCAGAGGCGCAGAGAACAAAAGGGTGAAGGGTGAAGGATGAGGGATGATTAGTATTAATATGTAATGGAATTTGTGGCTCTACTGGCCCGTAATCCCTAACGCGTGATTCCTCACCCCTTCGAGCGCTTCCTGGATCAACGAGGGGCGCTGAGAAGCGAAATTCTCCAGCGCCCATGACCCCTAGCTCCTAATCCCTGATCCCTCGCTTACTCGCCAATCGTGCCGTTGCCTTTGCTCCATTGCATGGTGTAAAGGTTGTAGTAGCGACCTCGACGGGCCAGCAACTCGGCATGCGTACCAATCTCGATGATTTGGCCACGATCAAGCACCACAATTTTATTGGCATTGGTGATTGTGCTCAAACGGTGGGCAATCACAAAGCTGGTTCGGCCACGCATCAATGTATCCAAGGCAGCCTGAATTTGGCGCTCGGTGGTCGTATCAACGCTGCTGGTCGCTTCATCCAAAATTAGCAAGCGTGGATCAGCCAGCAAGGCACGGGCAAATGAGAGAATTTGGCGTTGACCAACGCTCAAGTTTAACCCCGTTTTCGCCAACATCGGTGTTGTAGCCTTCAGGCATGCGCTCGATAAATTCGTGTGCGCCAACAGCTTTGGCGGCGGCAATCACAGCGTCATCGCTGGCATCCAAGCGTCCATAGCGAATGTTGTCGGTAATGCTGCCGCCAAACAGGAATGTATCTTGCAGCACAATTCCCAATTGTTGGCGCAAACTGGCTTGGGTCACTTCGCGAATATCATGGCCATCAACCAACACCGCGCCATCGGTCACGTCGAAGAAGCGCCCAAGCAACCGAATAATTGTGCTTTTGCCAGCGCCAGTTTCGCCAACTAAGGCGATTGTTTCGCCGGGCTGGGCTTCGAGGGTCACATCACGCAGCACTGGCTCGCCATCGGCATAGCCAAACGACACATGGTCAAACATCACATGGCCGCGTACTGCTGGCAATACTTTGGCATTCGGCGCGTCAAGCATATCTGGCTCGGTATCGAGCAAGGCAAACATGCGCTCCGATGAGGCCATGGTCGATTGAAAGGTGTTGTAGCGTTGTGCCAACTCCAAAATTGGGTCGAAGAAACGACTGACATATAACACAAACGCCACTAAAACCCCAGGCGTTAGATTATCGCCAACGACGAGCCAGCCGCCAACGCCAACCACCAAGGCCGTTGCCAACGAACCCATAAAATCGACAGCGGGAAAGAAGGTTGCTGCCAAGCGGGCCGCGCTGGTGTTAGCATTGAAATACGAGCGATTGAGATCGTCGAAGTGCTCGCCATTTGCGCCTTCGCGCACAAAGCTCTTGGTCACCCGAATGCCTGAGATCGATTCGTTCAAATAACCGTTGATCAGGGCGATCCGTTCGCGGGTTGAGCGATAGGCGTGGCGCACCCGAACTCGCCAGTAGTTGGTCACGATCACCATAATTGGCAGCACGGCAAAGGTTACCAGCGCCAATTTCCAGTTAAGCAGCAACATGGCAATCGTAATGCCCACCAGCGAGAAGGTTGCCCGCGTTAGCCCGGTAATCGACCAGGTAACGAAATCTTGCAACACATCAACATCGGAGATCAGGCGGCTCATCAAGCGGCCAACGCTATATCGATTGTAGAAATTGAGCGATAAGCGTTGCAAATGGCGAAACAGCGCCGAGCGCACATCGGCTACCACGCCCGTGCCAACCACTGCCAACAAGTGAATCCGCGAGCGGTTCGAGAGCCATTCGCCCAACGAGACCACCGCAAAAATGATTGTCCACGTGTAGAGCGAATCGAGCGATTGAGCCTTGATGCCCACGTCAATTGCTTGGCCAATTACCCACGGCGAAACCACCGACAGCACAGTGCCAATAATCATCAGCCCAATTGCGGCAGTCATGGTGCGTTTGTAGGGCACGATAAAGGCCAATAAACGCCGCATCAAACGCGGATCGTAGGCCTTGCCCAAGCTATTTTCATCGTCCTTGGGCAATAAATCGGCGACCTTTTTTTCTATTTCATCATCGCGTTTGCGCGACGGCGCTAAAGCTTTGGTTGTCATGAAACCCTCTTTGTTAAGTATGAAGGATGAGGGATAAAGGATGAAAATTCCAGCTCATTACTCATCCGGTTGCTTTTTAGGTTTTTCTAAGAGCGAAAAATTATGTTGGTATGTTGATCTTCATAATTCATAATTCATCCCTCATACTTCCAAAAGGCTTTCCTCTTGATCTTTGAGTTGTAGATCGTAGATTGTGCGATAGAGGCCGGGTTGGGTTAGCAATTCGTCGTGGGTGCCATGTTGCACAACCTTGCCTGCATCGAGCACCAAAATTTGGTCGGCATTTTTGAGCGTCAGCAACCGCTGAGCAATCACAAAGGTCGTCCGACCTTGCATCAATTGGTCAAGCGCTTGTTGAATTAAGTGCTCAGTTTCAGTATCTACGCTCGATGTCGAATCATCCAAAATCAAAATGCGTGGATTCAGCAACAAGGCCCGAGCGATGGCGATGCGCTGGCGTTGACCACCAGAGAGCGTCACACCACGTTCGCCAACTTTGGTTTGGTAGCCTTCGCTGAAATTGAGAATAAAATCGTGTGCTCGCGCCGCTTTGGCAGCTACAATCACTTCCTCATCACTGGCCTCAGGCCGCCCGTAGCGAATGTTATCGGCGATGCTTGAGCTGAATAAGAATGAATCTTGCAGCACAATCCCAATTTGTTCGCGCAAACTTTTAATTGCCAAATCGCGCACATCGTGGCCATCAACCAACACCCGACCCTCGATAGGATCGTAAAAGCGTGGGATGAGATTGGTAATCGTGCTTTTGCCAGAGCCAGTTGGCCCCATCAAGGCCACGACTTGACCAGGTTTGGCCTCGAACGAAACATCGTGCAAGGTTGGCCGGCCACCCTCGCGATAGGCAAATGAAACATGTTCGAACTTGACCTGCCCTTGGACGTGATCCAAACTATGAGCATCAGCTTTATCGGCCAGTTCATCGTAGGTATCGATAATTTCAAACACACGGGCCGAGCTTGCAACCGCCGTCGCCGCTAAGTTGACTGTAAAGCCCAAGCGTTGCACAGGGTTGTTCAACAACAGCACATAGCTGATCATGGCGAATAATGAGCCAACCGTAATTGTGCCATTAATCGCTTGCGGGCCGCCAATCCAGAGCAAAATAATCACGCTGATTGCGACCAAAAAGTTGAAAAAGGGCCAGCTATTGCCCCAAATCCGAATCACGGCAAAACGACGGGTATACCACTCGCCATTATCACGATCAAATTTTTCGAGTTCATATGGCTCACGGGCAAAGGCTTTGACGACGCGAATGCCGGTTAGGCTTTCTTGCATCATGGTCGAAAGCTTGCCCATTTGCTCTTGAATTTTAGTAAACAGTGGCTCGACCGTATTGCCAAAGCGAATTGTGGCATACAGCAGCACGGGTAGCGGCAAAAGTGCCAAACCTGTCAAACTTAAGTCTTCGACTACCATTGCCACGATAATCCCGACCAGCAGCAGCATGGTTGAGCTAAGTTCAAGCAGCCCAACCCCAACAAAACGCTCGGTTTCGGTAATATCGCTGGTCGCCCGACTCATCAAATCGCCAGTTTGCGAACGATCGTGAAACGAAAACGGCAGCCGTTGAATCGCATCGTAAAAACGATTGCGTAAATCGTAGGCCACCCGAAAGCTCAGCCACTCGCCATAATAGCGTTGAGCAAAACCGAAAATAACCCGCACAACCGCCACGCCCAAAATAATCAGCGCTGTGATCAGCAAAGCGCGGCTCGAACCGCTGGCAATGCCTTCATCAATCGCTTGTTTGAGCAATTGCGGAATCGCGATGTTCAAGCCGACCGCTAACAACGTTGAGCCATAGGCATAAACTACTTGCCTAGGGTACGGTCTTAAGTGTGCCAGTAACCGTCGATACTGATCTAGATGCTTCACGCATGCCTCCTTTTTGTTGGTTATCCCGAACCAGCAGACTATATAGTATATGCTAAAATGTGCATAACAATATCCGACTTTGGTCGCATGATCATTTTCCAAAGGTCCAGATCAGGGGTTAACCCAAACGAGGGCGGAGCACAATTGTGCTCCGCCCTCGTGATTTCCTCAACCTCGCTCACAGGCAGCAGGCGAGGAGTATTTGGCTCAGTGGTTTATAAGAGGGATTTGCGTTCCCTCACCCCCAACCCCTCTCCCACTAAACGCGGGCGAGGGGCGTTCATCTGATTGTTCTGCCGTGATACGTGGGGTCAATGGATTACATGCTCCCGCTCGCCCGCGCTCAGTGGGAGGTTGTTAAGATTCCCTCACCCCCAACCCCTCTCCCACGCGGCGGGCGAGGGGCTTTAACACTGTAGTTCTTTCGCAATTCGTCGTTGAGCAATGGCGGCTCCCCCTTGCCCGCGCCACGGGCGAGGGGGTTGGGGGGGTGAGGGAACGTGCAACCAGAAATTAACTGCGGGCGGCTTTGGCTTGGCGCATAGTTTCGTGAAATTGCTCAACATGATCATTGGTATGCTTCAAGCCGAGGAAATAGCGACCATGGGCGTTGAGCGGCCCCCACGCGTCATACAACACTTTGCTAATTTCGAGGTGGGGTTGGTCGGGCCATGCATCGAGCATGCTCGAGGCACATGCGGCGGCTTTCTTCGAGCCGTTGGCGGGCTTGCTCAAGGGTTTTGAGCTCTTGCCATGGGGTTTCGTAGCGCAAGCGTTCGCTGGGCAAAATGCCCGAAGCCATCGCCAAGGCGGTCAAAGCCGCTTCTTCATTGCTGGCGGTGATATGGCAAATCAAATGCCCAAACGTCCAAGCCATATCCCGTTCTTCCTCGGAAGCCCCAGGATCGTTGGCCTTGGGATCGGCGGGAACGAACACAATATCGGCATCAACGGCATCAGTTAATAAGCTCAACAAATCGCCAATCATCTCATCGGTTGCATCCCAGAGATCTTGCTTGCTCAAGCTTGCCCCAAGCTCGCCCAGCGTTTGTTGACCGTCCTTCAATGGCCCAAAATCGATCATAACACACCACTCCTATGCCGAGTTGAATCAGTATTAAGTGTACCCCAGCTTTCTACACAAAGTTAGCGATTTTTATTCACGATTTTTTCACACGCCTAACCGATAGTAAACCTAGACAAACATTCTAGTGCTATGACAAGCAGCGATCAGCAATCGCCCGTGGGTTTAGGAGGCCAGCTAATGGATTCACAACCTGATCTTTCAATTGTCTTTCCAGCCTATAACGAGGCCGAAAATATTGAAGCCAGCATTCTCGATGCCATTCAAGTGCTCAATAGCCTTGGCCTGAATGGCGAGATTGTGGTAGTCAATGATGGTAGCGCCGATCAAACTGCTGCGGTTGTGCGCGATGTTGCGACCCGCCATCACCACGTTCATTTAATCAATCACGAAGTCAATCAAGGTTACGGTGCGGCGGTTTGGACAGGCCTCACCAACGCCACAGGCAAATTGATCTTTTTTTGCGATGCTGATCGCCAATTTGATTTGGCTGAATTAGAAAAATTGGTGGCCCGCCGCCATCATGCACCGCTGGTCGTGGGCTATCGTGCGCCACGGCGCGACCCAGCCTTGCGGCGCTTGAACGGTTGGGGTTGGAGCCATTTGGTCACGCTGTTGTTTGGCTACACCGCCCGCGACATCGATTGCGCTTTCAAACTGATTGATCAACGGGTGATTGATACATTGCGTCAGCAAGTGCAATCGCGTGGGGCAACCTTCAGCGCCGAATTATTGGTTCGCGCCAAACGAGCAGGCTTTCAGATTGCCGAAGTGGCGATTGTTGGCCATCGGCCACGGGTTGCAGGCAAGCCGACTGGAGCCAAATTGAGCGTGATTTTGCGGGCGTTTCGCGAATTACTGCATTTGTATCGGGTGCTTAATCGTGAGCAGCGCACAACCAAGCCCGCCACGCTCTAAATCGTAACCAAGCTTTTCTAGTACCAATCACGTCGCGCGGTTTATGCAAACTTTTGCGCGAGCCACATCAACGATGATCGAAGCTAGTGGTAGGTCATGGCGTTTATGTTCAGCGGTAGCGATAAAACGACTGGCGGAGGAAGTTCCCATGACTATTTCAATGGCTGATAATCGGCGACGTTGGTGGCGGTTTGGCATAGTTGGCCTCAGCGGGACTTTGATTGACCTGGTGCTATTGAGCATGCTCAAAATGCTGGGTTGGGCCACGCTGATTGCCAACTTCGTTTCATACAGCAGCGGAATCATCAATAACTTTTGGTGGAATCGGCGCTGGACATTTGCCAGCAAGAATCCTGATTGGCTGCCGCAATTTTTGCGCTTTGGCACAATCAGCCTGAGCGCTTTGGCAATCAACACGTTAATTGTGGTGCTGGCCGAAGCACCACTGAATGATCTTTGGCAAAATTATGGCTATGTACTAGCCAAAGGTGTGGCGACGATGGTTGGATTTGCATGGAATTTTGGCCTGAATCGAATCTGGACGTTTAATCTTGAACATGAGGTGGTCGCATGAGTGCTTCAACCACGACAAGCAATCTGCGTCGCCCATTGGCTTGGCGCATCGCCCAATTAAGCCGTAGCCAAGCCTTGGTGTTGCTCAGCCTAATTTTGCTTTTTGCTGGCTGGCTGCGCTTACAGAATTTCGCTGCGGTCGCTGAAGGCAACACCTACTACACTGCCGCCACCGTCGCCATGACCCAATCGTGGCACAACTTTTTCTTTGCTGCGGCTGAACCAGGTGGCTCGGTAACGATCGATAAGCCACCACTGGGCTTATGGATTCAAGCGATTTTTGGCAAATTGTTTGGAGTTAGTGGCACGGTGGTGGTGCTGCCGCAAGTGTTGGCAGGTTTAGCCATCATCGGCTTGCTTTATTGGATTGTGGCGCGGCGCTGGGGCCGTTCGGCAGGCTTGTTGGCGGCAGCAATTCAGGCGATTAGCCCAATTAGCATCGCCGTCGAGCGCACCAATAATCTTGATGCTTTGTTAATTGTCAGTTTGGTTGGCGCGATGGCCTTATTTTTGGTGGCAACCGAGCGCAGCAGCACCAAATATTTGCTCTTGGCAGGCGCAGTGGTTGGCCTCGGCTTTAATATCAAAATGCTGCAGGCCTTTTTGCCCTTGCCAGCCTTTTATGCCATGTACTTTTTTGCGGCCAAAACTGGCTGGTGGCGCAAAATATGGCAGCTTGGCCTGACCACACTCGTGCTGTTGGCAGTCAGCTTTTCGTGGGCCATCGCGGTTGATCTGGTTCCGGCCAGCGCACGGCCCTATATCGGCAGCAGCGATACCAACTCGGTCGTCAACTTGATTTTGGGCTACAACGGCGTTGAGCGCTTAACTGGTCGCGAAGGCCAAGGCGTTGGCGGCACCAATTCCGACGATCGCCAGCAGCCTAATCTGAGTGATGGCAATGCCCAAATGCCCGCTATACTCAACCCTAGCAATGGCCAAACTCCACCGAATGGCAGCGACGACGCTGGCCGTGGCCAATTTGGCGATCTGGCTGGGCGCACTGGGGGCGGTGGCCCAGGTATGGATAGTGGCGAATCGGGCTTGTTGCGCATGTTCAGCTCGCCAATGAATACCAATATTGGTTGGTTACTGGGTGCGGCATTGTTCGCGGTGGTTGGCTTGGCTGCTTCCTACATCAAACAACGCCGCTGGCCTGATGCCGATGTGTGGGCTTGGGCTGGCTGGTTGATGACAGCCTTTGTGGTGCTGAGTTTTGCGGGCTTCTCGCATGGCTACTACAGCGCCACGATTGCGCCAGCAATTGCTGGCACCTTGGCAATTGGGATCACGGTTTGGCGGCGTAGCCCTGGTCGCGTGGTTGGCTTATGGCTGATCGGCTTGGTCGGCGCAGCCTTAGGTGTGCAGGTGATTGCGGCGCAACCGAGCATCAGTGGTTGGCTGATTCCTGCGCTAGCAATTGGCTTGGCGTTGGTAGCAATTGGTTTGGCGTTTCGGACTACGTGGCGAGTGGCTGCAACGGCGGTTGGAATCGCCGCAATCATGCTCATTCCCAGCCAATGGGCCTATAAAACCTCGGCTATGGAGCAAATGAATACCACCTTGCCCAGCGCCGCTGCCCCAATCCAAAATGCTGCCGGCTTTGGTGGCAATCGCAACCGCTCGGATAGCAACAGCACCAGCGAGTTGGCGGCCTATCTCCAAGCACGCACCAGCGACACCTACTATATGCTAGCAGTGCCTAGCTCGATGATGGGTTCAGCGTTGGTGATCGAAACAGGCCGACCGGTGCTGATGATGGGTGGTTTTTCTGGGAGCGATCCGGTGGTTGATGCCGAGGATGTTGCCCAGTTGGTAGCCGAAGGCAAATTGCGCTACATTATGACTGGTGGCATGGGTGGCGGTGGCCGTGGTGGTAGTTCATCGGTGCAAACTTGGGTGCAACAACATTGTACAGCGGTAACCGATGCGCCCAGCAGCCAAGCGGATTTTGCCCAGCCAAACGGCCAAGCACCAGCTGCTAATTCCAATCCGCAAACACCAAATAATCAATCGGCTACTGACAATGCTGGTGCTGCACGATTTGCTCAAACCACTGCATCATTGTATCGTTGTGGCGAATAATTCGCCCAAGGAAGTTGCTTCCTTCTAGCTAACGGTACTGCTCAATGCTGAGTTCTCCACTCGATGGCCTGCTGGTACTCGACCTCTCACGGGTGCTGGCAGGCCCGTATTGCACCATGATCCTTGGCGATCTTGGGGCCGATGTGATTAAAGTTGAATCGCCCCAAGGCGACGATACCCGCCGTTGGGGGCCGCCGTTTGCTGCTGGCGAAAGTGCCTATTACTTGGCGGTCAATCGCAATAAACGCTCGTTGGTAGCCGATTAAAAACTCCCGCCGATGCCGACTTAATTCGGACAATTGCCAATAATGCCGATATTCTGGTCGAGAATTTTCGGCCTGGCACGCTCGAACGCTTTGGCTTGAGTTTAGCCAGCCTGCGCGAGCAAAATCCGCGCTTAATTAGCCTGACAATTAGCGGTATGGGGGCAAGCGGCCCTGAAGCCGAGCTACCAGGCTACGATTTTATTGTGCAAGCAACCGCTGGTTTGATGAGCATCACTGGCCCTGCCGAGGGCGAGGCGAGCAAAGTTGGGGTTGCAGTCGTCGATCTAACCACCGGAATGTTGGCTAGCAACGCAATTTTGGCCGCGCTGTATGCCCGCGAACGCACTGGTGTGGGGCAACATATTGATATTTCGTTGCTCGAATCGCAGGTAGCTTGGCTGGCGAATGTTGGCAGCGCCTATTTGATTACTGGCGAGGAGCCAACCCGCTATGGCAATGGCCACCCCACAATTGTGCCCTACCAAAGCTTTGAGGCCAGCGATGGAGCGTTTGCTTTGGCAGTTGGCAATGATCGTCAGTGGCAAAGCTTGTGTGGAGTTTTAGCCCAACCAGCGTGGGCAACCGACCCACGGTTTAGCACCAACCCGCAGCGGGTGCAGCATCGCAGTGAACTAGTTAATTTGCTGAATCAGCAGTTTCGCCAAAAACCAAGTGCCGAGTGGGTGGCGTTGATTCAAGCGGCTGGGATTCCGGTTGGCGCGGTGCGTAGCATTGGCCAAGTTTTGACCGACCCGCAGGTGTTGGCGCGAGAGATGGTGGTCAGCGTGGCCCACCCAACGATTGGCGACCTAAAAATGTTGGGCATACCGTTTAAATTCTCGGCCACTCCTGCGAGTATTCGTTTAGCCCCACCCTTACTAGGACAACATAGCCAAGAGGTTCAGCAACAGTTCAGCCCAAAAGTACCATCACAAAGCGCAATAATTTAATTGCAAGCCTGCGATGACTCTGCTAAAGTGGCTAGTAACAGTTACTTGAGCATTTGAACCCTAATTCAAGCGCCTTTTGGTACAAACTTATGCTTGAGCAGCTCAAGCATGGGCTTAATCATTAAATATCATTAATTATTACATAGTAAACTAAAACAAGCATGTTGAATTAAGTCGATTAACCGTAATTTGTGCAAAATTCTTTAATGCTGTACAGATTTAATGCTTGTGTGATAACGAACGCTGATTAATCTGCTAAATATAATTTTAGCAGCAATAGTGTAAGGAGGCAGCTTTATTTTTGATGATAAAGTTGCCTTTTTATTGATAACGGCTTGTTGATAATTTGATTAAATTCTACTATACTGGTTCGTATCAATCGCGACCTGCGATCCTCTCACGACTATTCCATCGACGAGCAACTGTGTAGCGTTGTTGCTGCAAAGGCCTTGCAGCAATGGTATGACGCTATGGTTTTAACTGTGAGAGGCATTCAAGGCTGGCGAATTTTGCAGAGGAGGTATTATGGCATATCTTAGGCAGCGCTTTGAGCTGGCCCGTGGTTTAGCAGGCAACAACCTGCGTTCGATGGAAGGCTTGCGCGGAATTGCAGTTTTTCTGGTGTTCTTGGTGCATTTTCGAAGTTCAATACAAGCTTGGTTGTTCAGTGATAGCCCAACCACAATTATTAATAATGCCTTTGGAATGGTTGGTAATACTGGGGTTGATTTATTTTTCGTGCTCAGTGGTTATTTAATTTATGCCTCATTGATGAAACGCCAGCAAGCCTATTCTAGTTTTATTGGGCGGCGCATTCGGCGTATTTATCCAACGTTTTTTGTAATCTTCATGGTTTATCTTGGCTTATCGATTGTTTTTCCTGCTGAAAGTAAAATTCCTAGCGATGTTACTGCTGCAACGCTCTATTTCATTCAAAACTTACTCTTCTTGCCTGGGTTATTGCCAATTGAGCCAATGATTACGGTGGCCTGGTCGCTGAGCTACGAGGTTTTTTATTACCTAATTATGCCAGTGCTGGTGATGACAATTGGCTTGCGTGGCAAAACGCCGCAATGGCGGATTGGCTTTTTTAGCGTGGTTGGCGTTCTATTGGCGGCCAGCTGCATTATTTGGCAAGGCCCATTGAAAATGGCGATGTTTATCGCTGGAATTTTGCTGCATGAATTATTGGAATCGTATGTCGATTATACGCCAGCGGCTTGGCTGGGCTTGCTTGGGTTAGTCATTGGCAGCTGTGCCCCATTATTGCCCTTGACTGGAAAGTTCGGCAATGCAATTCGCTTCAGTTTAATTTTCAGCGGCTTTTTGGTAGCATGCTGGCATTGTTTTAGCCAAGCCGAATCCTGGCTTAAACATGGATTATCGTGGACACCGTTGCGCTGGCTTGGCAATATGAGCTATTCGTATTATTTGATTCACGGTTTGGGCTTACATGCAGGCTTTATGCTGTTGCACAACCTTGTGCCTGCTACGCCAACCGGTGGCTGGTTCCTTTGGTTGATCTTGCCGCTGATGTTTGGTGTGACCTTGGTAAGCGGAGCGCTGTTGTTTGTCTTGGTTGAACATCCGATGTCATTGAAAAGTAGCAACAAACCAGTTGCCGCTGAACCACGAGAGCCAGAAGTACGCCCAAACCTCAAAGCTGACGCTGCCTAACTCAAACCCATCAAGCCCTTTTCTGCTATGATGAAAAGGGCTTTTTTGGAACCCTTGAGAGGTAGCTATGCCGACTATTCGATCTGCCACGCTGGCTGATGCCACCGCGATTCAAGCAATTTATGCCCCAGTTGTTGAGCAAACCGCAATTTCGTTTGAAGTTGTCGCCCCCACCAGCACCGAAATCGCCCAGCGAATCCACAACACCCTTGAACACTATCCATGGCTGGTTTGGTGCGATGATCAGGCGCTGGTTCAAGGCTATGCCTATGCTGGTCAACACCGAGCGCGAGCAGCCTATCAATGGTCGGTTGATACC
Source organism: uncultured Chloroflexia bacterium (assembly GCA_963767035.1). Lineage (GTDB taxonomy): Bacteria > Chloroflexota > Chloroflexia > Chloroflexales > Herpetosiphonaceae > Herpetosiphon. Next base: position 2,927,677 of record CAVYBW010000001.1, read on the forward strand.
ACGGTGTATGTGGCCAATACGGCTCAGCGCCAAGGCGTTGGCCGGTCGCTCTACCACCAGCTTTTGCAAATACTTCAGCAGCTTGGCTATTATTCGGCGTATGCAGGCATCACCTTGCCCAATGCAAAGAGTGTTGGTTTGCACGAAGCCGTTGGTTTTACGGCGATTGGGGTCTATCGCCAAGCAGGCTTCAAACTTGGGCGTTGGCATGATGTTGGTTGGTGGCAATATCAGCTGCACCGTGGCGATCATACTCCAGCAGCGCCACGCAAGTTCGAGCCAAGCTAGTTCCCTCACCCCCCAGCCCCCTCTCCCACTGCACGCGGGCGAGGGGGAGCCGCCGTGCATTGACCATGCATCAGGCAAAACCACGGCATTAAGCCCCTCGCCCGCGCTACGGGAGCGGGCGAGGGGTAAGGGTATCTTAACACCAACCCTGGTACAAGCCTCAGCTCCCACTGAATGCGGGCGAGGGGGAGCATGTGATTCCTTCGCTGCGAACCACGCCATGGCAGGTTCATAGGACAATGCCTGTCTGCCACGCATTGCCCTTGAGGGGGTGCAGGGGGATTAAAGCCTCCTGCGTCTCCCGCCTTGAGGCGGGACGGAAGGGTGGTGACGACCCATCCAGGCGGATAGCCGCCAATGATTGGCAATAAACCGATCCCTGAAAGGCTAGGGGTGAGGGAAATCCACATTCGTTAATCTATAGCTAGCAGCTCGCAGGGCGGGTATAGCCGCGATTGAGCCAATTGATGATTGTACCGCTTTGGTAGATTTCGAGGCACGAAAGGCTGCCGAGGTCGAATTTCCAGCGCCAATAGAGGCTAAGTGGGGTCTGGAATAACTGACAACACAAGACTTGGAGGCTGGTGGCGTGGGCAACCAGCAGGACACAGCGTCCAGCATAGTGGATAATTAAGTCGTTGGTGGCTGCTTGAACGCGCTCAGCGAGGGCGATCAGTGTTTCGCCTTGGGGCGCGGGAACATGCAGCGGGTCGGCCCAATGAGCATGGGCTTGTTCAGGATCTTGATCGAGCACTTGGCGATAGGTCAGACCTTCCCAAATGCCATGATCAATTTCGCGCCAACGGGGATCGCTGATGGCTTGCTGCTGCGGCAGCGCACGCGCCAGCGTTTCGGCTGTACGGCGTGCGCCACTGTGAATCACAATCGCAGGATTTTCGTCGCTGAGCCACTGCCCAAGCTGAATGGCTTGAGCCTGACCGCGCTCGCTTAGCCCTTCATCAGCACGACCTTGGTAGCGTCCCGCTTCGTTCCAGGCGGTCGCACCATGGCGGGCGAGCAGCAAACGCAGGCCACGTGGATCGGCCATGTTACTTGACGCGCTCCAAAATTGCCCGCATCCGTGGGATACATTGCTCGACATCGGCGATTGAAACCGCGCCAACCGAGAGCCGCATCCAGCCAGTTTCTTGGCGCAGACCGAAGGCTTGGAATGGCACCAAGGCCACACCTGCTTGTTCGAGCAAAATATCGCCAATTTGGGCATTGCTGGTAATCGGCACACCATCGAGGCTCTTGCCAACCAAATCGAATTGGGTTGAAAGATAAATTGCCCCTTGCGGTGCAATCGCATCGACTGGCAAGCCAGCAGCCTTCATTTCCTGCACCGCGTTGTAGATCAAATTCAAACGGGCGCGAACTTCGTTATGCATATGGGCATAAAAATCATCGAGCACATCGACTGAATTTAAAATATGGGCGGTGGCTTCTTGCTCTGGGTGGGGTGCCCACGCGCCAACGTGATTCAAAAATGCTTTGATCCGATCGGTGATGTGCGGCGGAGCCACAACCCAGCCAACCCGCAAGCCAGTTGCCGACCACGATTTTGAGATCCCATCGATGAAAATCGTGTAGGCCGACATTTCGGGCATCACTTCGACTGGCGTAACGTGGCGAATATCACCAAGCTGCAATTCCCAATAAATTTGGTCGTAAACCAAATAGAGCAAGCGCAAACCAAGCCCTTTGCGACGCGTATTTTCGTTCACAATCAATTCGCTGATTTTGCGCAATTCCTCAGGCGAGATCATAGTGCCTGCTGGGTTGAGCGGCGAGTTGATCGAGATCAAGCGGGCTTCTTGAATGAACGGTGCCAGCAAAGCAGCAGTTGGCAAGAAACCATCTTCGGGGCGAGTTGGCACCTCAATCGCCTTTGAGCCACACAAATAGGCATAGTGATTGTTGTTCCACGATGGCACTGGGTAAATCACGGTTTCGCCGGGATCGATCAATACGCCATAGGCGGCGTAGAGGCCAGGCCGTGCGCCCGAAATAATCTGGATACTTTCCAAGGGATAGCGCAACCCCAAACGCTGTTCGTAGTGGGCCAGCACTGCCTTGCGCAGCGCCAAAACGCCTTCGGCTGGTGGGTAATTGGTGCGGCCAGCGCTATACGATTCAATTGCTGCATCGCGCAACGCTTCAGGAATAGGAAACTGTGAAGGCGCAAAATCACCGACGGTGAAATTACACACTGTGCGGCCTTGGGCTTGCAAAGCGCGGACATTACCTGCAATTCGCAAAATTTCAGAACCAACCATGCCACGCGCCATTGCGGAGATCGATTGGCTGCTCAGTTCAGTTGATGTTGGCTCGAAATATTCAGCGGCATCAACCGTTTCAATCAGTGTCATTGCTACACTCCTCGGTGTTTGTGAGGAACAGTTTGGCTTGCGGGACGATTTCGCGTCCCTAAGTATAGCAGATGTGCTAGGTGTACAATCAGCGACAAGTTTGTGAACTCATGTAGGACAAATTGGCGGTTGTCCGTTGAACCACGAAGGGGCTAGGGGTCAGAGTTTAGGCATCAGGGGGCAGTCACGAATTGCCCGAATATGCGTTCCCTCACCCCCCAGCCCCCTCTCCCACTGAACGTGGGCGAGGGGGAGCCGCCCATCATGCGAAAACCAGTTACAACCCCTCGCCCGCACCGTGGGCGAGGGGTTGGGGTAAGGATTAAATACGCACCCTTGTAAGAACCTCCGCTCCCACTGAACGTGGGCGAGGGGGAGCCGCCGTGCATTGACTATGCATCATGCGAAAACCACGCCGTTAAAGCCCCTCTCCCACCACCATGGGAGAGGGGTTGGGGTGAGGGGATCTTAAATACCGAACCTTGCTATGACTTTTGGCTATGGGATTCATCCCTCATCCCTCATCCCTCATCCCTCATCCCTACTTATAACGATCATAATAGTTGGCCCGATACGGCGAGCGCAGCAATGATACGCCATCTTTGAGCCGAAAACTGATGGTACGCAAGCCCATTTTGAGCTTAGTTGGCAAGCGTCGGCGAATCGGCGTAGTTAGCCGACTGACCAATGACGGTCGACGTGAGCCTGTGCCAGCTTGCCAAACACTCACATAATCGCTTTGCTGCACTTTGAGGCGTTCAATTGGCGTGGCGCTGATCCGTTTGGCTTGGACTAGTAAAAAAGCCGGACGGCGATTTTGCAAGGTAACCCGCCCACCAACCGCCTTGGGATCATGCACGCGATACCACGGTGCATGAGGATACATCTCGAAAACATACATTTTTTCAAGCTGATAGCCATTTTCGGGGGTGAGAATGCGCCAAAATAACTCTGGCGAAAATTGGTAAAAGCCATGACCAGCCATATTATTGCATGGCGTAATCGCCAGAAAATGACCAGCTTCGGCAACCATATTTAAGCTATTTTGCAGCGCGATTGGTAAATTGAAAATATGTTCAAGCGTGCCACCATCGATCACACAGCTAAATCGGCCATGCAATTCAGCGGAAATTGGTTGATTAAGGTCGTGCAAAATCGTCGCTGATTCATAATCGGAAAAATCGATTGAATCGGCGCTGCTTGCTCCAAGATACTGGAGCAATGGCTCAGCAAACAGCGGCTCACCATCAACCGCATCGCGGGTGAGGGTTTGGGCAACAATTGGGGGGAGTGTCTCCCCTACTTCGGCAAAAACCTGTTGTAAATCGTAAACCCCAAGGTGCATGCCCTGACGGCCTAGGGTTAAACTCTGTTAAACTGTACCCCCGTACTTCGGGCCTCTAAAAGAAAGCGAATAGTATTAGTTTCAAATCCCATAAAAGCTCCATAGTCAGCGCGAAAACCATCGCCTATAATGATCATAATCAGCGGAGGTTGCCTATGTCACAGCTTGCCGATCATACCATGCTATCGGAAAGTCCGATCTTAAATACCCAACATAGCCAAGTAGCAATCAAAGTAACTGGCTCGGATACCGATGGGGCGTTTGCGTTATTTGAATATACCAGTTTGCCTGGAACTGGGGTTATGCAGCATATCCATACCCGCGAAGATAAAACCTTTATTATCCAAGCTGGGATATTTGAGTTTTGGATCAATGGCGAGACGATCATTGCCGAGGCGGGAGCGACGGTTAATCTGCCAATGGGCGTGCGCCATTCCTTTCGAACCCTTGGAACCAATCCCTGTGTGGCGTTAATAGTTGCAGCGCCGGCTGGTTTCGAATACTATTTCCATGATTTCAGCCATGCCTTACAACAATTTGGTTTGCCACTGCCTGCTGCTGCCTTACGCCAGCTAAATCAGGCCTATGGGATTATTTTTGAATAACAAGGATTCGTCAATATGCCCCGATTGCCAATCCTAGCGCGGGATCGTCGGCGCTTGCAGATCGCTGGCTTATTGCTTGGCGCTGGCTTAACTGTGCCTTTGCTGCTTTGGTGGACGTTTCCCGCAAGCTCGCTCACCCCAACCCATCCCACCGCAACACCGCAAATTATTCGGGTTGGCGCAACGCTCGATGAGCCGATTCCTGCCGATTGGCAAGCTCCTGTTTTGAATCCTGAACTTGAAGCCCAAGCTTTGGCTATTCCTGAAACCTTGCCATTAACCGCTAGTGCTTTGCTGGCTGCCCCAATCTCTGCTGATACCGTCTTTACAACCACAATTGCAGGCTTGGTCGCCAGCGAGGAATTGAATTTGCGCGATGGTCCGAGTGTTGATTATTTGCCAATGGCGATTTTACTCAACACCACGCCGCTGACCGTGGTTGGCCGCTTTAACGGTTGGCTGCAAGCCGTAACCCCACAACGAGCTTTAGGTTGGGTTGATGATAGTTATGTGGCCTTGGCTAGCTCGGCCCAAAGCCTACCTCAAATCGCTGATCACGCTGATCCTAACCCGGCGTTACTAGCTGAATTGAATGTTGAGCACGCCAATGTACGGGCCGCGCCGCAAAGCGGAGCCGACATCATCACAACCTTGGCAGCCGAACAAGGCCAGGTTAAATTTGTTGCAACAGCGGGCTGGCTGGTTCAATGTGCGGACCAACAATGGGACTGAGGGCTGGGTTTCTGCTGAGCTTTTGCAAGCCGATGCCTATATTTTGCGGCGCGTGCCAACCTTGAGTGCCTCGCCGAATGCGCTTGAGGCTGTGCGTTTGGCTCGCAAGTATGTTGGTTATCCCTATGTTTGGGGTGGCGAAACACCACGCGGTGGCTTCGATTGTTCAGGCTTGGTGTTGTATGTCTATGGCAAATTGGGCTTAGAACTGCCGCATAGTGCCGCCGAACAATGGACTGGCGGCTATGGCCAGAAAGTCACGAGCCAACGCGATTTAGTGCCTGGCGATATTGTCTTTTTCAAAAATACCTATAAAAAAGGGGTTAGCCACGTTGGCATTTACGCTGGCAATGGCAAGGTGATTCAAGCGCTCTCTGAAACTGTGGGCATTCGGGTTTCCGATTTATCGAATAGCTATTGGAACAGCCGCTTCGTTGGCGCAATTCGGCCATTTCCCTAATTCAGCGCCGATTGCAAATCGCGATAGATTGCGACATGCTCGAAAACAATGCCCAAGTTGACCAAGGCTTGGGCAACTTCAGGCCGCACGCCAATCAAGGCAACCTTGGCGCCTAATAATTGCGCCGAATCAACCAAACGCAACAAACCAGTTGCCACATCGTTATCAAACCACGAAAGCCCAGTCACATCAAGCAATAGCCGTTGGGCACGGCGCTGCTGAATTTCGCCCAGCGCAATAATTTGTAGATCGCGCAAACGCTCGCTATCAAGCGTGCCGACGATTGGCAAGACCAGCGTGTCGCGGCTAACTGGCAGCACAGGGACGCTTAATTCGCGAATCGTTTGGCGTTGTTGCTCAATTTGCGTCACATAATTTGCTTGTTCTTGGTTGCGTTGCTGTAATTCAACCAAGGTGTGTTGTAATTGTTCAGTGCGTTGCCCAACTTGTTGCTCTAACGACGATCGTGATTCTTCAAGCGAATAATTAATTCGTTTGACTTCACGGACGGTCAAATTCAAGCGCCGATGAAAACTAAACAATAAAGAGATAATCATGGTTACAATCGGCGTGCCCGAGGTAATCATAATCAGCAATACATTAATTTTTGGGTACGTATATTGATCATTGAAGATAAAACCCAAAAACAGAATAATTACAATCGAAACCCAAGCCACAATGCTAATCTGTTTGAGATGATAGCTATTAACAAACTGAATTGCAATAATCAACATCAAAAAGACATATAAAACACTCAATGGCCATTCAATTGGATTAAAAAATGTAATGATCATTGGCAGTAAGGTACAACCAAGCATCATCAAATAAATGCTGGGTCTAATTTGGTTGCGGCGGGCAAAAAATCGTGCGGTTATAAAAAATAACCCTTGCGCAATCACGGCAAAACCACTCAGCGGGATTTTCGATTGCATGATAAAGTCCGACGCATCGGGAATGATCACCGTAAGCGTCACGCCAATCAATAATCCAATATAAATCGCGATGGCGGTTAATCCCAGATAACGGCCTAAACGCAGATGATCAGGCAGTTGATCGGGATCAACAATGCGAGTGCTTTGCATAGATCAGATTCCTTTTGCCACACAGTAGTACTATTGTATCAAATTTTGGCCAGTTGCTAACATAACAAAAAGGCAGCCAAGCTTGGCTGCCCTCGATCAATTGGCGCGTTAATCGTGTTGTTATGCTTTATCTTTGCCAAATAACCCGCCGAGCAAGCCTTTGGCTTTGTCGGCAACATCCATAATATTTTCACCTGTCAGGAAGCTATCAACTTGACCGCGCAAGCCTTCTGGCAATTTATCGCCCAAAAAGCCTTTGACCACTTCAACCGCCTTGTTGGCTTGTTCTTCGCTTAAGTTGGCCTTCTCGACAAGTTGGGCAATTAATTCTTTCATGGGTCACTCCTACGCTTCAAAAATCCTAACACCCTGAGTGTAGGCTCAAAACTTGAGCTAAACGTTAACGAATGGTTAGAATGCCCGCGCTTTGGCCCGTTCGCGGCCATAAACCACAATATCGTCGAGGAAACGCGAGGGATTGCGGGTGTTGCGCTGGCGTTTTTTGGCATGCGAAAGATAGAGTTGTTCGCCAGCCCGCGTCAATGCTACATAGCACAAGCGCCGTTCTTCCTCGACCCCGCCGGCCTCGACTAACGAGCGTTCGTGTGGCAAGGTGCCTTCTTCTAAGCCTGCCACAAAGACAATTGGCCACTCCAAGCCTTTGGCTCCGTGAATTGTCAAGAGTTGCACCGCATCACGCTCATCTTTATCTTCGACATTGGTGAGCAAGGCAATTTCTTGTAAAAAAGTGGCGAGGCTGGTATGTTCGCCGGCGGCCACGCGCAATTCTTCCAAGTGGGCCAAGGCATCGCTGCGCTCAGGGTCGTTCCAATCCTTTTCGATCATGGCTTGGTAGCCACTTTCTTGCAGCACAGTTTGCAACAAGCCCTCTGGAGGGTAGGCTCCGCTGGCCAATTTACGCCAACGATAGACTTTACGCGCCCAATCGCTGACCGCTTGACTGGCTCGATCGCTCAAGCCTTCCCAAACCTCACGCTTCAGCAATGCTTCGCCAAGTGGTAATTCAAACGCCGCAGCTTTACTGGTGAGATGGGCAATCGTGGCCGCGCTAATGCCACGGGCTGGCACGTTAATAATCCGGTTCATGCTCAGGCTATCGTTGGGATTGGCAATAATCCGCAAGAAGGCCAAGGCATCGCGAATCACCCGCCGATCGTAAAAGCCTGCTTGGCCTTTGAGCGAATAGGGAATTCGGGCCTGGCGCAGCGCGGTTTCAAGCCCACGGCTCATGTGGCGTGAGCGATACAGAATCGCAATATCTTTGCTGCGGCGGCCTGTGCTAATTAAGCTTTCGATTGATTTGGCGATTGCAGCGGCCTCAGCGCGATCGTCGGCAGCCTCGTTGATGACCAAAGCTGGCACTGGCGGCGAACGGTGGGCTGCTTTCAAGGTGAGCGCTGGCACGGCCACCGAATGGCGCATCACAGCATATGCCGCATCAAGAATCTCTTGGCGCGACCGATAATTGGTTAGCAGCTCAACGACTTGAGCTTCGGGAAAATCGCGGGTAAAGCGATTGATAATTGTGTAATCGGCGTTGCGAAAGCCATAGATCGATTGTTGGGCATCGCCGACCGCAAACAATGAGCGTGGGCGCTGGCCAACTGGCCGCGAAAGCAATTCAAGCAAGGCATATTGGGCCGAATCGGTATCTTGATATTCGTCGACCAGCACATGCGCCCAGCGCGATTGCACTTCGTCAAGCACATCGTGATGCTCAAATAATAACTTGTAGGTCATAACGATCATATCGTCGAAATCGACAGCGTTGGAGCGCTCAAGCTGGCGTTGATAGGTACGATAAATTGCCGCTGCATACTGACTCAGCGGATCGCTGGCCATCTGGCGGGCCAGCGTTGGTGGCTGCATGCGGCTTTTGAAACGCGAGATCAGATTCAATACCTGTGGCGCTTCAAGGTCATGCGGCATGCGTCCGGTGTAGCTATCCATGGCTTGTTGCACCAATTGCAACTGCTCATCGCCAGCATAAATTGTAAAGTTGGCGGTGTAGTTGCGAATCCGCCCAGTAATGTGTTGGCGCAGCAGTTTGCCACAGATGGCGTGAAATGTTCCGGCGGTCAGGCCACGGCTACGCTTGCCCAACAAATCGCGCAAACGGGTTCGCAGCTCGCTGGCAGCTTTGTTGGTAAACGTCACCGACACAATCGAATCGGAGCTAGCGCCCTGGTCGATCAGATAGGCGATGCGGTAAGTTAGGACACGGGTTTTACCGCTGCCCGCGCCGGCTTTGACCAATACTGGCCCAAGCTGCGCCATTACCGCCGCCCGTTGTTCGCTATTGAGTGTATCAAACATAATTATTGAGAAGGATGAAGGATGAAAAATGAGGGATGCATAGTCTATCAACCCTTTTCAAATTCATCCTTCATAATTCATCCTTCTATAAAGCGAATGCGAAGGCTATCGCCGATGCCAACACCGAGCATGCGGGCGGCATTACCGTTGCGTACAGCCAATTCGAGGCGTTCGCTGGAGCCAAATAAGGCCATAACCATGCCCCACTCGCTATCGGCGTAGGTACGGCAAATTCGGCCAATCTGCTGATCGAGAATCCCAATTTCAACTTGCTCGATGCTACCATGCTGGGCGATAAAATCGCGGGTGATATTGGTAATACAATTGCCAAAATTATCAACGTGGATAATCCGGCCTTCCCATGCATCATCAGGGCGATGGCGTGGCTCAGCTAGTGGCAATTCGACCAACGCCGCCAACGGTTTGCCAAATTCCTCTGGCTGCACTCCCTTGGAAAGATGCGCCGCAACTGGTGCGAAAATATCGCGGCCATGGAAGGTTGCACTAATCTTGGGCAACCACCAGCGATCATCACTGAGTTCGATCAACTGCAATTGCTCGCGACCAAATTCAGCCACCAAATCCTTCCAAACATACGAAAGCACCCCATTATCGGGAGCCACAAAGGCCCAACGGGGCGAACACAAGGCCACGGCTTTGCGATCACCGCCCACACCTGGATCAACAATTACCAAATGGACAGTGCCATCGGGAAAATAGCGATAGCCTGTGTGCAATAAATAGGCTGCTTGGGCAATCCGCTGGGCATCAATTTCATGAGTCACATCGATCAAGGTTGCCTGCGGATTAACCGAGAGAATCACTCCTTTAAGCACAGCGCTATACGCATCAACACTGCCAAAATCGGTAGTTAGGGTTAAGATTCCATTCGGTTGCATAAACTCCCGCCTATACGTTGCTTAGGTCAATTGTTGTTAACGCCGTTTAGTATACGAGAAGCCGCAACGAAAGGCAAAGCGAAGTCACAAAAAGAAGGGAGGAAGGATGAGGGATGAAGTAAAAGGCAAAAATCAAAAATCAAAAGTCAGAAGAAGAAAGTATGGGGTATAAAAATAAAAATCAGAAATCAAACCCAAATAGCCAATCTCCTCACAGCCATTAGCCATTACTGCTCCGTGCCGCTGCGTTAAATGCCATTGTTTGTAGGTTTGACTTTTATGCTATGCTTTCTCTCCAGAAAGTATGGGCTGGATGCGATCGAGGATAGCCATGACAGTACGTGAGCATGTTGCATTAGGGGTTGCGCAGATGGCGCAGTGGGCAAGCCGACGGTTTGGCTTTGGTGGTGGCACCAATTTACCTGGGCGAATCGCTCGGCGAGTTGCGCCCGAGGTGTTGCGCCATCAGGCCAAGCGCTTAACCGGCGGCGTGGTGTTGGTTTCAGGTACCAACGGCAAAACCACCACCAGCCGCATGATCGCGGCGATTTGTAGCCAACAGGGCCAGCCAGCGTTGCATAATCGAGCTGGCGCGAATTTGATCACTGGTCTAACTGCTGCCACGCTTGACTTGGGCATTTGGGGCGAGCCACACTATCAACGCGCCTTGTTTGAGGTTGATGAGGCTCATCTACCAGCTGCGATTGCCGAAACCCAGCCACGGGTAGTTTTGCTACTCAATCTCTTTCGCGATCAGCTTGATCGCTATGGTGAGGTTGATACGCTGGCCGCCAAATGGCAAAAAGTGCTAGCAACCTTGCCAAGCACCAGCACCGTCGTGCTGAACGCCGATGATCCGGCGGTGGCCGATTTGGCGACTGGCTTGCAAGCCAAGGTGCTTTTTTATGGCCTCGAAGATCAGCGCCATGGCAACGATGCCCTACGCCATGCCGCCGATTCAATTTTCTGTCGCCGTTGTGGTCAGCCCTATCGCTACGAGCCAGCCTACTATGGCCATATTGGGCGCTATCATTGCACTGCCTGTGGCCATCGCCGACCTGAGCCGCAAGTCGTCTTGCGCCAATTGGAGCTGGATGGCACGCGCGGCAGCACGCTGCGCGTCGTGTTGGATCAAAGCCAAGGTCAGCAAGCACTCGAATTCAATTTGCCCTTACCCGGGCTTTACAATGCCCTGAATGCCTTGGCGGCGATTGCTGCTACCAGTGCCTTGGATGTGCCGTTGCCGATTATTCGCAACGCCTTAGAGCAATTTAGCGCTGCCTTTGGCCGCATCGAACGCTTTGAATATCAACAACACCAAGTCTTGATGGCACTGATCAAAAATCCCATTGGTGCGAGCGAAACGGTGCGCATGATTACCAGCGGCAGTCAAATGCCGCTCAATCTGATGATTGCAATCAACGATAAAATTGCCGATGGTACCGATGTTTCCTGGCTTTGGGATGCTGATTTTGAGGCCTTGGCAGGGCATACCAAGCGGATTATCGTCAGTGGCACACGCGCGGCAGATATAGCGAATCGGCTGAAATATGCTGGCATTGAGCCACAACAATTGCATGTTGAGCCAGACTTGGCCCAAGCCTTCGATCTGGCAATTGCTGATGATACAGCTTTGACGATGTTGCCAACCTACACCGCCATGCTCGAAATCCGCGAAGTATTGGTTGATCGTGGTGTGCTCAAGCCATTTTGGGAAAGCTAATAATTTGGAGGATATTCGTATGCGCGAACAAAACGATTGCGTGATTATTCGGCCAAACGAGCAAAGTGGCTTTGCTGGCAAGCAAGGGCTAAATTATTTTGCTGGCATCGCCGCCGAAACTGCTGGCTCGCAGGCGATTTGCATGCACATGCTGCGCATGCCTGCTGGCGCACGGGCCAAAGCGCATCACCACGAGAGCCACGAAACGGCAATTTATATGCTCAGCGGCACGGTCGAAATGTATTATGGCCAGCAATTAGAGCAGCACGCGGTAGTACATGCTGGCGAGTATGTTTATATTCCCGCCGGCATGCCACACTTTCCCTTCAACCCTTATGCCGAGGAAGCGGTGGCGATTATTGCCCGCACCGACCCGCACGAGCAAGAAAGCGTCGTGCTGCGCCCCGATTTGGAATCGTTCAGGGATTAGAGGCGAGAGGTCAGTTGTCAGGGGCTAGAGGTCAGATTTTTAGTCACAGATAATCACAGATTTTTAGCCTTCATCGCGCATCCTTCAGCCTTGCGTGCTCTGCGCCGCTGCGTTAAAATCTCTAGTCCTTGATCCCTGATCCCTGATCCCTTGGATGCTCTGCGCTAAATCCTGGTCTCTGATCCCTAACCCCTGCCCTTCGTATGTTCTATGCTCGATGCTCTATGTTCTCATGATCCCTTGATCATAAACGTGCCATACATATCACTTTGCTCGTCGCCTGCTTGGCGATCGCCATCGATCACCCAAGTGCCACCAATTTCATTCCATTCAGAAAGCCGCTGAAAACCTGGCTCAAGCAGGGTCCATGGTGCAATAAATTGCTGCAATTGCTCGGTAGTGCGGGCATAAATTGGGCTTCCCATAGCGCTATAACGAGCTAACAACTCTTGGAGCTTGGGGTTGGGATATTCGGGAAGCGTCAGCCACGACATGGCCAGTTGCGAGCCTGGGCTACACCATTCGTACAAGCGTTGCAGCGTTTGGCGCAACACCTGATCATCTAAAAAATATGAAACCCCAATGATACACATTGCCAATTTGCGTTCGCCGGCAAAATGCTGCTCGGCTTGGGCCAAAATGCTTTCAAGTTCGGCAATATCGGCTTGGTGATAGATAACCCGTGGATTGTTGCCAATGATCTCACGCGCATAGGCCACAGTTGCCTGGTCATAATCGTTGTACAGCACCAAAGCATCGGGGCGAATTTCGTGAATGTAGCCTTGGGTCGGCAAGCCGCTGGCCAAATCAAGATAGCGCGTAAAACCCAAATCGGCCAAGCGATTGATCGCAATATCCAAAAACCACCGATTTAAGCGTGCGCCATTTTCGATCGTTGGAATCATCTGTACCAAGCGTTCAGCTGCACTACGATCGGCGGCAAAATTGTGGCTACCACCCAACAAATAATCGTAAATCCGCCCAGCATTGGGCTGCGATGGATCAAATTCCACGGCAAGCACTCCTCAACCTACAACGCGTTACAACATTCCTACGGTTTGGCGGAAACGCTCATGCTCTGAGCGCACATGGGCAATTTGGTGCTCAACAAAGCTTTCAATCACAATTTTGAGCAATTCGTAGCTCTCGATCACCCGGAGTGGCTCGCCATGGCGCAGATAATCGGCTTGCACCGCTCCAACCACTGCTAAAAGGCTTTTCAAGCCAATGCCTTGTTGAAACAGCATGCGCCCCATCAAGGTTGCCGACATCGGTTGTTGATCAAGCAAAAACTGGCCGATCTGCATGGCAATTGTGTGCAGGCGTGATGGTGGCAAGCTGCCAGCATTATGCAGCGAATTGGCGCGGAGTGTCTCACGAACGACCGCATAAATATCAGTATTGCTGAGAGTTGTCATGAGCACGCCTCCAAAATTTGTGCGCTTGCCACTTGAGTAGGCGGTGGAATGTGAGCGATGAAAGTTCAAGCGTCCGATTAAATGTTAAAAACCATTAATTAAAGACTATAGCGCAATAGTCCCATTTATCAATCAGGACTATTCTGCCATTTCTGATGAATTTTGACCTTTTAGAGGGAAACTATCGATCATCCCTAGGGTTAACCATGTGACCATCGCCAAATCGCTGGAGAAATAGCCTTGATCAACGCCGCCATGCAGCCAGCCCGCCAACAATGCCGCCAAAGCTGCCAGCGCCAACCAACGTTCAGGTTGGTTGCTGTGCCAAAGCTGCCATGTGCGCCGAACGCTGCGCCAAGCCAAACTGGCGAAAATCACTAAGCCCGCAATGCCAACCCGCAACCACAGATCAAGCAATAAGTTATGTGGATGGGCGGTATTGCGCTCGGCAAGGTCGTTGGCAAGCTGTGGCTCGATATAGCCACGCTGATATTGGGGGTTGAAATAGAAATAAAATTGATCAAGCCCAATGCCCAAAATTGGATGATCGGCAATCATTGCCGTTGCTGAACGCCAGATGCTCAAGCGTGCCGAACTTGAATCGCCGGTGACACTCAAGCGCTCAGGCCCACTCACCGACGAATAAAGCAACAAACCACCAAGCACAACGCTGGTAATCAATGGCAGCCACCAGCGCCGAGGCAAGCAACTCAGACCAATCACCACCAAGGCCACCGCAAAGCGTGCACCTTTGGAATAGGTCAACATCAGGCTGAACAACAGCAAACTACTGGCCCCAAGATACAGCAACGACCACGTAGCCGTTTGCCATGTGCGTTTGCGCCACCATTGCAGAATTGTCCAACCAGCCGCTACCAGCGCCAACATACTGGCCCGATCCAGCCAAAGCGCCAAATTATTGGGGTGGCAATAAACCGATGATGTACGTTTGGTGCCGCCAGAATCAACAATTAAATCGCTAAAGCACATGCCTGTGCCATCGATTGGAGTCCAATCGAGGTCGCGCCATTGCAAAATGCCAATCATTGCCACGATGGCGCTGCCAACCAGCAAGCCCCAAAGCAGCCAGCGCCGCACGGGGTAGCGTGGTTGCCAATACAAAATCAGGCCATACAGCAGCAATGGCTCAACGATCATCCAGCGCCATTCGCGCCAAGCCTCAGCTTGACCTTCGGGCACGGCCAAAGTGGCGGCAAAACTTGCAACCAGCAGCCAAGCCAAGGGCAGCAGCAGCATGCGCCAATGTTCACGCCACCAAGCTCGCCAAGCCGTCTGCCTGCGCAGCAAGCGCCAGCCAAGATCAAGCGCCGTTACAGCCAAAACGACCAACAGCAGCAACTCATGCAGCGGAAAATATTTGCCATCAATAAACGGGAAATTGCCATCCCAAAAACCGCGCGAGCGATAGTTGAACGGAATGGTGGCGGCAACTCCAGCCAAGCCAATTTCTGGGCGTAGCACGCTAAGGGCAGCAAAAAGTGCGAGCAGCGCCAGCGCAAACAACAAATTATGGGCAGCAGCCTCATCAATGCCAATTAATGGAGCAAAGCGCTTTGGGCGATACAAGGCCAAAATTGCCAACGCCGCGATGCCACTAACCCCGACTGTTGCCAATGGATGCCAACGCCAACGTGCAAGCATCATACAGTTCTCTTTCGTACTAGGACGCTCCAAAAACGCTTCAGCGCTAGCAACAAACCGAGCCATAGCCCAAATGGAATACTGGCCCAAAGCCACCACCATTGGCGTTGGCGACTGATCGTGAGCGTTTGCCACTCACCGCGAATCCGCACTTGATGCTGGCCTAATTCGCCAGCAAATTGCTGCGTGGTAAGCACTTGGCCATCAACTTCTAGCTCAATTGGCCCAACACTCTCAACACTTAGGCGCTCGCCCCACCAATTCGCCACATATTGATCGGTGTTTTGCCACAGCAAATCATCCGGTTGGTAGCGGCCAATTCCCAGTTGCGGTGCTTGGGTCAGGTAGGCTTGCAGCGCAGTATAGGCTGGCAGTTCTGTCCAATCGCTGTTGAGCAAGGCAAAACGAATCGTTGGATCTTCGGGTGAGAAGCCAACTCCAGGCCGCAAAAACCAGACATTCATTGCACCAAGCCATGGCCATTGCTGCCGCGCACGTTGCAGATATTCCACCAGATATTGGGCTTTTTGCTCCTCAGTGACTGGCGCGCCATATTGGGTGGCTACTGGCGAGCTATTCCAGCCGAATTCGCTAATCCAAACTGCTTTATGCCCATCGCCGTAGCGCTCCATCACTTCGCGCAGCAGCACGACCCGCGTCACATCGGTGCGCGAATCGAGTGGGCGTTGCCAGAGCTTATCGCGGCGCAACGAACCATCGGCATTGAGCAAGGGCCGTACATAGCGATTTTCAGTCGCTGGCTGGCCAAGGCCATAGCCTTGAGCACTAAAAATATCAAAATAATCAGCAGCACCAAGCTCATACAGCTGCGCTAAAAACTCGAGGTCGTTCTTGGCTTGCCAATCAAAGCCATCAGCAGGCGTGAGGCTAGGGAAAATAATGATTGCATCGGGGTTAGCAGCTTTGGCACGGGTATGGCCAAGTTTCAATAATTCAATAAACTCATCTGGGTTAGGGTCGGCCCAATTCCATTCGTGGCCATAATTTGGCTCGTTCCAAATTTGAAAAAAGCGTACTTTGCCGCGATAGCGCTCCACCACGGCGGTCACATAATCGCCATAATCGTTGTAATTATCGGGTGGGCCAGTCGAGCCGGGGTCTTGTTGGCGTTTGGCAACCCGAAAACTTTCCATAGGCAAGTTTTGGCGTGCCCAACTTGGCGGGCGATCAAGCCGTACAATCAGCTGCAAATTACGGGCTTGGGCGGCTGCCACAATCCCATCGTATTTGGTCCAAGCCGAAATTGCATCGTTTTGATCGACCGTGCCGTCGCCATTGTAATCGTGGCGATAATCGCGAAAATCAGCTTTGGCGTGAATTTCAATATCTTCCCACGGAAACTGCACCCGCAGCCAATAAAACCCAGCGGCTTTGGCAGTATCGAGGGTGCGCGAAATCACCTCAGGCGATTCGAGGTGCAAATTGGGCAAATTCACTCCGCCTTGCGGCACATTGGCCCAAGCGATTGGCTGATCGACGTGGCTGGTTACGCCACGCCATTGCTCATTTTCAAGCCACGACCAAGCGGCGAGGCTGACTGCGCACAGGCCAATAATCAGGAGCCAAAAGAGTGGTTGGAATCGAAAAAATCTGCGTCGTTGCATAGCGCAGGCCATTATCAACGAGCGTTGCAGGCTTGTCAAAAGCCTAAAAACAAAAAATCACCGCCAAAACGGTGATTGGTGGTCGGGGCGAGAGGATTCGAACCTCCGACCTCAGCGTCCCGAACGCTGTGCTCTACCGGGCTGAGCCACGCCCCGACAACGTTAAGATGATACACCATCGCCTAGCAGTTGTCAAAGCTCAACCATTGCCTTTGTTGCAAGATTGTAACCTGTTGAGGATCGGGGATCGGTTGCTGGGGGCTGGTTTTGATCCACGAAGGACACAAAGACGCACAAAGGCTTGAAACCGCGAAGATCGCAAAGATCGCGAAGCACGTTTTTAGCCACGAATTGCCCGAATTAAACGAATCAGCTCCGAGTTCCCTCACCCCCCAACCCCCTCACCCACTGAACGCGGGCGAGGGGAGTATCCGTTTTCCCGTAGTTTGAAGGGGTAATGCCAGCTTGAGATCCCACTGAACGCGGGCGAGTACTCGTTTTTTACCACGCATTGCACAGAACTCCAGGGGGAACGCCCCTGTCCTGCGCCACAGGAGCGAGGTTGATGTGAGGGGATCATGCCGTTGTTAATGTGATGTATTATTACACCTATGCTCTTCATCCCTCATCCTTCATATTTCATCCTTCTACAACAGCCCTTTGATCTCCTCGGCGACTTTACGGGTCATGCCGGGCACGGCGGCTAGCTCCTCGATACTGGCGTTGCGAATGCCATCGAGTGAGCCAAAGGCGTTGATCAAGGCTTTTTTGCGTTTGGGGCCGATGCCTGGAATATCTTCCATGGTCGAGCGCAGCATGCCCTTGGTGCGTAATTTGCGGTGATAGCTGATCGCAAAGCGATGGGCTTCTTCGTCGATGCGCTGAACTAAATGCAGCCCAGGATCGTTTTGGGCAAAGGCAATTGGTATGCGCTGACCAGGTTTGACCAAGCCAAAAGGCAAGTGGCCTTTGGTATCGCCCTTGACCAACCCAACCACTGGAATATGTTCAAAGCCTGCTGCGGCCAAGGTTTTGGCGGCGGCATTGACTTGGCCAATCCCACCATCGATCAAAATCAAATCTGGTAGAACCGTCCAGGTTTCGTCGTTAGCGGCTGACTCGGCACTCGGTTGCTCAGTTTGCGCTGGCTCATCACTTTGGCCAGTATCATCGGCGCGGGCAAAACGGCGTTGTAGCACTTCGCTGAGCGAGGCCACATCGTTTGCGCCTTCAACAGTTTTGATTTTGAACCGCCGATAGTGCTTTTTGGCTGGCTCGCCCTGCTCAAACACCACCATACTGCCTACCGAATTAGTGCCTTGGGTATTCGAGATGTCGTAGCATTCGATTCGCTGCGGCAATTCGGCCAGATTCAGCAGATCACGCAATTGGCTCAGCCCTGCGGTTGCCCGTTGTTCAGCATTCAGCCATTGCAACCGCAGTTGATCAAGGGTTTGGCTGGCATTGCGCGCGGCCAAATCAACCAAATCTTTTTTATCGCCCCGCCGTGGCACCTGCAAAGTTACTTTATGCCCACCCTTATTTTCCAGCCATTGCTCGATAATTTGGGTTTCCTCGGGATAATCGGGCAACAGAATATTCGGTGGAATATCGGCGGCAGCATCATAAAATTGGGTCAGGAACGAACTCATCAGCGCTTCGGGATTTTCTTCCTCGGTACCTTGCAGGGTAAACGGCTCCGAGCCAATTAATTTGCCGCCCCGAATATAAAACACTTGCACCACCGCTTTGCCTTCATCGCGAGCAAACGCAATCACATCTTGGTCACTGGCAGCGGTATTCAGCACCTTTTGGCGCTCCATCACCCGCTCAACCGCTTTGATTTGATCGCGCACATAGGCCGCACGCTCAAATTGCAAATCTTCGGCAGCTTCAGCCATTTTCACTTTCAGGTCACGCAAAATTGCTTCGGGTTTGCCACCCAAAAATAAGCGCACCTGATTGATTGCAGTGCTGTATTCTTCAGTGGTGCAGTTGTTGGCACATGGCCCAAGACAGCGTTTAATATCATAATACATACAAGCACGGTTTTGTCGCTGGTGCTTTTTAAACATATCATCGTTGCATAAACGAAAGGCAAATAATTTATTCAATAGCTCAATTGTGGCATACACACTGCTAGCTTTGGCAAATGGCCCAAAATAAATGCCACCGTCTTCGAGCACTTTACGCACACGCAACACCCGTGGCCATTCTTCCTTAGTAATTTTGATATACGGATAACTTTTATCGTCTTTGAGCAACACATTGTAGCGTGGGCGATGCTTTTTGATCAGATTCATCTCTAAAAGCAAGGCTTCTAGCTCAGTATCGGTGGTAATAAACTCAAAATCGGCAATATTTTGCACCAAACGGCGAGTTTTGCTGGTTAGGCCACGCGGCGCACCAAAATACGAACGCACCCGATCACGCAGGCTTTTGGATTTGCCCACATAAATGATCGTATTCGATTGATCGCGGTAGATATACACGCCTGGGGCAAGTGGCAAATTGCGCAAGCGCTCTTCAAACAGCGCATGGTTGGCAATATTCGTATGAGATAAATCTGGCATTTTTCGCACCTCTGTGCTAATTATACCGCATCTTTGGCTAGCATGTTAAAAGCCGACTAGCCTGCTCTGCTAGTCGGCTTGAACCTAAAACTGACCTACACTTTAAGCAGTTCGCCAAAATCGCCACGGCCTTGGCCCAAGCCAGAGATTGAGTAGCCCGAAACGCCAAATTTGGCCCATGCGCCGCTCGCGGGAAAGAAAGGCCGAATTTTGCGGGTGATGCCGACCGTGCCGGCAAAACGCGCCGGAATCCGATAGAGTTCTTGCTGATGCACGACCAGCACATCGAAATCGAGGCCAGCATTAAACCCATTGATTCGCTTAGGAATGCCCTCGAAGCTGAGCAACAAACGGCCTTGTTGATCAGCACTAATTCGATCGCGGCTGGAGTTTGTCCATGAAATGCGGGCTAATTCTTTGGGCAAGTGCCAAATGTTGCGTCCGCCAGCCACCGATTGATCGAGATCGACGACCAAGCCGTGAATCCAAATCGCGGGGCGGAGGCCAATTCGCACCACAAGACCACAGGCCGCCTCGCCATAGTGTAAGGTCGAGCCTGTGCCATATTGGCCAACCAAAGAAAACGCTAAAGTACGGCCTGCTGGCAGCCAAAGTGGCTTGAGCAGGGCGGGCAGTAAATCAGCAACAGCAGTACGTTTGACTGGATGCACACACCAAACCCATGTGCCTTGCATCACCCATGGAGCTGGCGGATAGCTGGTTGTGGCAGCAATGCGGTCGGCTTCGACCGTGGAATCGTAGAGCGCGGACACAGGTATACCTCATAATGCGCCAAGCAGCGCAGCAAATGGATTATCAGTATCATCATCGGGATCATCAGCCACTGTTTGGCGCTGGATCGGCGGTGGAGTCGGCGCTTCCTCATCTTCATCAAGCGCCCAATCGAGATGCAATGGGCGATCGCCAGCCATGGCAATCAATTGCTCGAGGCTGAAGCGACGAATGCTAATTTGGTCAGGCCATTGTTGGGCCTGTTCAGGATGGTCGATCAAGTGGAAACGACTTTGGTCGCCGATGATATCAGCAATAGTTGGTGGTGGAGTGTGGGGTGCATCGGGGCTGCGCATCAAGGTCTGAACTACCTCAGCATCAGGAATTCCCGTATCGACCAATAAGAGGGTTGTATAGACCCGGGGAATAATTAATTGCAGGGCTGCGCGGATGTCGTGGAGTTGGGTCGCAGCTTTGCGAATTGTATGCGCCGAGCGGCTGGCCTTGACCTCAAACACATGGACACTGCGCCCAACCTCAACTAAGGCATCGATTTCGCGATATTTGCGGATGGTTTGGCGGCCACTGCGCTCATCATATTCGAGAATTCGCCGCTCGGAAAGCGCCTGACCTTGCGCGGTTAACCATTCGCGCAGCAATTGTTCGGCTTCGCCGCCAAATAAATCGCGTTGACGTGGTGGCCGAATTGCTCGCTGATTATCACGAGCAAGGGTCATTTGTTCAACAAACGCCCGATAATACGGGTCATCGAAGGTTGTGAGTCGAGCACGCACAAAACGCACAGTTACAATCCCCCACTAAACTATCTGTATGCTACCATAGAAATAAAGGCAAAGGCAGCACTAAATATGCAGAATGCGGATTGAATATTCAGCACTGCGCGCAGAGAACAGTGCTGTAATGATTGCGAGCATAAACAAAACAGCATTTACATCTCATTTTATAGAATACCCAGCGCAAGCGCGACTGGAATGAGCATCACAATCAGCGGCTTAATATTCTCCAGTATAATAAACCATAGCCCTTTCAGAAGAGAAATTATGCTTTATGCGACTGGAGATTTGGGTATGCCACGATGGGCACTATTGGCCGATGTTCACGGCAATCGCTTGGCTTTAGCCGCAGTCCTAGCTGATCTTGCTCAGCGCAAGGTTGATCAGCTGATCAATCTTGGCGATAGTGTCTATAGCGTGTTGCAACCACGTTGGTGCGCCGAACAACTGGCGCAAGTTGCCACGATCTCAATTAGTGGCAACCAAGATCGAATCCTGTTGGAAACTGTTGCGCCAGAACTGCAAAACCCCAGTTATCGCTTTGTGCAAGCTGATTTAGGCCCGACTGAACGGGATTGGCTCGCCAACCAACCAGCGACAGCGATTGTTGATGATATCTTTTGCTGCCACGGCACACCAACCAGCGACACAACCTATTTGTTGGAGCATGTTACGGCGCATGGAGTGCAGTTGCATTCCGAGGCGGCGCTGCTCGCGGCAATTCAAGGCCTTAGCCAAACCCTGATTGTTTGTGGCCATAGCCATATTGCGCGCACCGTCCAGCTTGCCACAGGCCAATTGATCGTCAATCCTGGCAGCGTCGGCATTCCTGCCTATAATGACGACCAGCCCTATCCGCACATTATGCAAGCAGGCAGCCCGCATGCCCGTTATGCGATTGTTGAACGCAACTCCGCCGGCTGGCAGGTGGAGCATTATGCAATTTGCTATGATTGGCAGCAGGCCGCTGCGACTGCTTGCCACAACGGGCGCGAGAATTTGGCTCGCTGGCTCGCAACAGGCCGAGCCAGCATTGATGATTAGTTCTTGAAAGGATCAGCCATTTTGACGCTTGATCAATGGTTTTATCTGGCAGCATTGGGTTTAGGTTTGCTGATTATTCTGATCACCAAAATCCGCCGCCAGCCCTTATGGCCCTCACTCGAACAGATGCAACGCTCATCGCGCTGGCTGTTTATTCAGCCGTTGGTGTTGGCGAGCTGGCTGATTACAGCGGCAGGCATCGGATTTTTGGCGCGTGGAGCGCAGGTCAATTGGTGGTTAAGTGGCTTGATTGCCTTGGCTGGTGGCTTAGCAGTCGGCTTATTGCTGTATCGAATGATTATTGAGCGCAGCATTGTACAGCAGGCAGGCACAACCAAAAGCAAAGTTGGGCCAATTGGTCAATTGGGCGTGGTGATCGAAGCCTTGCCAGCAGAAGGCTTTGGGGTCGTCGCTTATGAACATCAAAAAGGCGCAGCCCGAATCAATGCCCGAGCGCTTGGTGGCCGGGCAATTGAGGCAGGCTGCGCAGTGATGATCGTTGAGGTTAATGATCAAGGTGCAACCGTGCTGCGCCTAGAATCGCTTGAGCGCTAGCCATAAATACAGAATGGCGTAGTTTGCTCGACAATTGGGCTGCCAGCGGGAGCAGTGTAGGTTTGCCATTCAGCAGGCAGCGCATTCAACTCAACAGTTTCATCGACAACGAATTGGACTAAGGTGTCGGTGGTTAGGCCTGCGTAGGTCTGGCTGCTAGTAAATTTCCAAATTTGACCAGTGTTGGCATCAATCCAAGCTATACCCATATCGCCACCAAGATCAACCACTGCGAGCTGACGATCATCGATTGTTTCGGTGCGCAGAATTGTGGCATTAGGAAAATCGCTATTCGAGCCAAAAGCTCCATTGCCTACCCATTGCGCCAAACTCAACGAACACTGATCGAACGGCGCTTTAACCGAGCTATTATCGTAGGCGTTGTAGTTCCAGAAGTAGTTTTCATCGACGATTGTTGGCCCCATTTGGTAGCCGACTGGCTGACCATTTAATGATTGACGGGCTGGCTGATAGAGCAAAATATGTGATTGACCTTGTGCCAGCCAAATTTCATCACGATAATGTTCGCCAATTTGGCCATCGCTACGGGTGGTCGAAATTTCAATTGCGATATGGCGGGCCTTGCCATTGGCCACAATTGGCTGGCTGGCAAAAGTTTCAGCCCGTTGAATCAGTTCTGCTGCTGAAACGCTGCGAGTTGGTTGATTTAGGCCAAATACTAAGCCCAATGCGGCTGCCAAACCACAGGCTGCCAAGGCGACCACCCGAACTGGGCTACGTTGAAACAATGATTTCATAACACTTCCTCGCTTAACTGGTGGCTGGATTCCAGCCTGAATTCGTTGAATTGTTGCTTGTGATGGGCTGAGCCGTTGGGCTTGCCCGAGTAATTGTTGGCCAAGCTCGCTCGTTTCTAGCTCAGCAAGGGCGTGATCAAGGTCTGGTTTATTAGTCATCGGCGAGCCTCCGTTTGAGTTGTTCAAGTGCTCGATAGGCAGCCATTTTGACCGCAGCCTCGCGTTTGCCGATAATTTGGGCAATTGTTGCGTAGGGCAATTGAGCAAAAAAGCGCAGCTGAACTAACTCTTGCTGTTCAGGGGTAAGTTGGGCCAAAGCTTGTTGCAACGAACGTTGCTGTTCAAGCGCAAGCATGGCCAATTCGGGCGATGGTTGCTGGCTCGCTAATTCAGCTGATAATGGGGTTTGCTGGTGGCTACGTTGACCACGCCGATAGAAATCGACTAAACAACGCCGCACAATTGTAAATAACCAACCGACAAACGCACCATTGGGCTTGAATTGACCGAGGCTTTGCCAAGCACGCTCGAAGGCTAGCGCCGCCACCTCCTCGGCATCGTGGTGTTGCTGCAAGCGTGCCAAAAGAAAGCGATAGACCGGCGTGATATAGCGTTGGTATAAGCGCAAAAAAGCCTCATGATCGCCAGCAACCGCCAATGCCACATCGCGATGATCCTCAAGCGTTTGCTGATCGAATGGCGCTACTTTAGCAACCAGCTGCTGGATCAGTGCCATATCATCAGCCTCCTTAGTGTGCTTGAATCTGCCATGGCCTTGCATCTAGAATATCGTTGGCTCGTGCTAAAAAGTAACAAGTGCTCGCTCAATTGGCTACTCGAACAAAGATTTTGCTTAATTCTAACAATCGTTTAACTGACTATTTTGGCTGAATCAACACGCTTTTTGGCCTTCAGAATGGGCTAAATCGCTTTAGCACTCTCATGGTAAGAGTGATAAGCCAAGCCTTGACAAGCTTAACAGAACAACATACACTAAGCTTCGGATTTAGCACTCATCACAGTAGATTGCTAAATGGTCAACTAAGGAGGACACAGTATCATGTCTGATTTCCGGATTCGCCCCTTGGCCGATCGTGTGGTGATCAAGCCTCAAGCCAAAGAAGAAAAAACCAAGAGTGGCTTGTTCCTGCCCGACACAGCGAGCAAAGAAAAACCTCAAGAAGGTGTCGTTGTGGCTGTTGGTGAAGGCAAGTTGGATGATAACGGCAAGCGAGTGCCAGTTGCAGTGCAAGTTGGCGATAGCGTGTTGTTTGCCAAGTATGCTGGCACCGAGATCAAGTTGGACGACGAAGATTATTTGATTTTGGCTGAAAAAGATATTTTGGCCGTCGTTCAAGGCTAAGGCTAATTCGCGACGCTTCTTAGGAGGATTATTTAACAATGGCAAAGCAAGTTGCTTTTAATGAAGATGCCCGACGCGCCCTCAAACGTGGCGTGGACGTGGTTGCAGATGCAGTTAAAACGACCTTGGCCCACGCGGTCGCAACGTCGCTATCGATAAAAAATTCGGCTCACCAACCGTAACCCACGACGGCGTTACCGTTGCTAAAGAAATCGAATTGAAAGACCCATTTGAAAACATGGGCGCACGTTTGTTGGTTGAAGCTGCAACCAAAACCAACGACGTTGCTGGTGATGGTACCACCACCGCTACCGTTTTGGCGCAAGCAATTGTTCACGAAGGCTTACGCCAAGTGGCTGCTGGCGCTAACTCGATGATGATCAAGCGCGGCTTGGACAAAGGCACAGCTGTCTTGTTGCAAGCAATCCGCGATTTGGCTAAGCCAGTCAACGATCGCACCGACATCTCAAGCGTTGCAACCATCTCAGCTGCCGATTCGTCAATTGGCGATTTGATTGCTGAAGTGATGGACAAAGTTGGCAAAGACGGTGTTATCACCGTTGAAGAAGGCAAAGGCTTGGGCTACGAAACCGAATATACCGAAGGTATGCAATTCGATCGTGGCTACATCTCAGCCTACTTCGTCACCAACAGCGACCGCATGGAATCAGATTTGGAAGACCCATACATTTTGATCACCGACAAGAAGATCAGCTCGATCCAAGAAATCTTGCCAGTGCTCGAAAAGGTCTTGCAATTCACCAAGAACTTCGTCATCATCGCTGAAGATATCGACGGTGAAGCATTGCCAACCCTCGTGCTGAACAAATTGCGTGGCACGATCAACGTGTTGGCAATCAAAGCACCTGGCTTCGGCGATCGCCGCAAAGCCATGTTGCAAGACATCGCCATCCTCACCGGTGGTACGGTTATCAGCGAAGAAATTGGCCGCAAGCTTGATAGCGCCACGGTCGAAGATTTGGGCCGCGCTCGCCGCGTGATTGCCAACAAAGACGAAACCACGGTTATCGAAGGCCGCGGCGACGAAGAAGCAATCAAAGCTCGGATCGAACAAATTCGTGCTCAAATTGAAACCACCACCAGCGATTTCGATCGCGAAAAACTGCAAGAACGCTTGGCCAAATTGGCTGGCGGTGTAGCAGTCCTCAAGGTTGGTGCTGCAACTGAGCCAGAATTGAAAGAACGCAAACACCGCGTAGAAGATGCACTCTCAACCGCTCGTGCAGCAGTTGAAGAAGGTATCGTACCTGGTGGCGGGATCGCCTTGTTGAGCGTGTTGCCAGCGTTGGATAGCGTTGTGCCAGCCAACCAAGACGAAAAAGCTGCTGTCTTGATCTTGCGCCGCGCCTTGGAAGAACCAATTCGCCAATTGGCTCGCAACGCTGGTGAAGACGGTGCCGTGATTATTGACACCGTCCGTCGCTTGCAAAAAGATCAAGGCGATTCAACCCTTGGCTACAACGTCATCACTGGCGAATATGGCTCAATGGTTGAAATGGGTATTATCGACCCAGCCAAGGTAACTCGTTCGGCCTTGCAAAATGCCGTCTCGATTGCCTCGATGATCTTGACCACCGATGCCTTGGTCGCCGATATCCCAGAAAAAGAAGCTGCTCCAGCTGCTGGTGGTATGGGTGGCATGGGCGGCATGGATTTCTAATCCAGCCCAATCGGCAAACAAAAACCCCTGTTGCTCAACTGAGCAATGGGGGTTTTCGTTTAATGTCTAGTTTAATAGTTGGATCATCTAATCAAGGAGCTATTTATGTCAATTCGCGTATGTTTAGCTGGAGCAACGGGCTGGGCTGGCTCGGCGTTAGCTCAAGGCATTGCCAAAACCAATGATTTGAGCTTGATAGCGGCGGTCTCACGCAGCCACGCAGGCCAACAGTTGGCAGCTGTATTGAATGAGCCAGCGCTGGATTGCCCAGTGTTTGCCACGGCCAAAGAAGCGTTGAGCCAAGCCTGTGATGTGTTTGTTGAATACACCAAACCTGCTGTGGCACTGGATAATGTGTTACAAGCCTTGGCTCACGGAGCGCATGTGGTGATTGGCACATCGGGCCTTGACGACGCAGCCTATGCGACAATTAACGAAGCAGCCTTGAAAGCGCAACGGGGAGTGTTGGCGGTTGGCAATTTTGCGCTGACCGTGGTGCTTTTGCAAAAATTCGCCACGATTGCTGCTCGCTACATTGCGCATAGCGAAATTATTGATTACGCCAGCGATAGCAAAATCGATGCGCCCAGCGGCACAGCCCGTGAATTGGCCTATCGCCTCGGCCAAGTGCGCGATTCGGCGCTCAGTGTGCCAATTAAAGACACCGTAGGCGAGCAAGCCACTCGTGGTGCGCGATTGGCTGAACAACAAGTGCATTCAGTGCGCTTACCAGGCTACGTAATTAGCATCGAGGCAATTTTTGGCATGCCCGATCAAAAGCTGATTCTGCGCCATGAAGCTGGCAATGGGGCGCAACCATACGTTGATGGAGCGTTGTTGGCAATTCGCAAGCTCAACACGTTCGTAGGCTTGAAACGTGGTTTAGAGCATGTTTTGGATTTAGATTAAACAATAATAACCCCGTTGGACAAAAATCCAACGGGGTTATTATGGGATGGTACGCATCCTCCTACGTTCCCACAGCGGGTGCTGCAGTAGCCTCGGTGTGTGTCGCGTTCACGGCCTGGTTCGGGATGGAGCAGCGTGGGTCACAACCACCTCGACACGTACCAATTGGTGCTTGCCCTTCATCCAATCAGCATTCTTCTGACGACAGCGCTCTTCTGCGCAGCCTGCATCCGTTTCAGTCCTGCCTGTCCCTGCACCATTCCTCGCGCTCCGCGTCCTGCCGACGCGCGGCAACCGATGATCGCTTGGCTCTCTGTAGTTGTCTGCTCTACCGTTCACACGGCCTCCACAGCAACCCAGTTGTCCGCCTCGTCTCGACGGTGCCTCTCGTACTTGCGTACTTGGATGACTGATCTTGTGGCCGGTTTCCCACTTAGATGCTGTCAGCGGTTCTCCGTCCCAGACGTAGCTACCGAGCATTGCGGGTCGTCCCACAACTCGTCCACCAGCGGTCTGTCCAGCCCGGTCCTCTCGTACTAGGGCCAGCCCCACGCAATCATCCTACGCTCACAGCGGATAGAGACCGAACTGTCTCACGACGTTCTGAACCCAGCTCGCGTGCCGCTTTCATGGGCGAACAGCCCAACCCTTGGGACCGACTCCAGCCCCAGGATGCGACGAGCCGACATCGAGGTGCCAAACCCCGCCGTCGATGTGAACTCTTGGGCGGGATCAGCCTGTTATCCCCGGGGTAGCTTTTATCCGTTACGCCACGGCCTTTCCACTCAGGCACGTGGGATCACTAGCGCCGACTTTCGTCCCTGCGCGGCCTGTTTGCCTTGCAGTCAAGCAGGTTTCTGCGCTTGCACGCCCCAGCCGGTTGCCATCCGGCCTGAACCTACCTTTGCGCGCCTCCGTTACTTTTTGGGAGGCGACCGCCCCAGTCAAACTACCCACCAGCCACCGTCCCCTTACCAGTTTCATGGTCAAGGGTGAGGCGCATATCTGTCGCAGAGTGGTATTTCACCATTGCCTCCACCAAACCCGCAAGTCCGGCTTCTCTGGCTCCCACCTATCCTACGCAGCGCCACACACGCGCCGATGGCAAGCTGTAGTCAAGCTCCACGGGGTCTTTTTGTCCTGCTGCGAGTAGGCCGCATCTTCACGGCCCTTGCAATTTCACCGAGCTCCCGGTTGAGACAGCGCCCAGATCGTTCTACCTTTCGTGCGGGTCGGAACTTACCCGACAAGGAATTTCGCTACCTTAGGACCGTTATAGTTACGGCCGCCGTTTACTGGGGCTTCGGTTCACCGCTTGCACAGCTCCCCTTAACCTTCCAGCACTGGGCAGGTGTCAGCCGGTATACGTCCGCTGTTTCGCGTTCGCACCGACCTGTGTTTTTGTTAAACAGTCGCCTGGGCCTCTTTGCTGCGACTCGCTTCAGCTCCACCCGTGCGGGTTTCACCATCGCGAGCACCCCTTTTCCCGAAGTTACGGGGTCATTCGTGCCGAGTTCCTTAACCGGGATTCGCTCGTCCACCTTGGTCTCCTCGACCTGTCTACCTGTGTCGGTGTGCGGTACGGGCACACCCAGTCCTCCGTGCCCAAGCCTTTCGCGGCTGCCTAGGTCCATCCGACTCGCGGTTCTCCGAAAAGAACCACTCGTACTTGCTTCTCGGTCAACGGATTGTGGGATTTGCCACACAATCCTCCCTACCAGCGTGAACGACGCTCGTCTCGTCGCTCGGACTCCCCATCAGCATCTCAGTCACGTTCAAACGTTCTGGGTGTGGTCGCCGATTATCAACGGCGTGTCCATCAGCTACGGCTCGCGCCCTCGCCTTAGGCCCGACTTCCCCGCCGCGGAGTGCCCGTGCGGCGGAACCCTTAGACTTTCGGTGGAGGGGGTTCTCACCCCTCGTATCGTTACTCATACCGACATTCGCACTTGTGGTCGCTCCACGGGTTGCGCTTCCGCGCCCGCTTCAGTGCCCCCACAACGCTCCCCTACCATGCAGTTACCTGCATCCCGCGCTTCGGTGATCGACTTAGCCCCGGTGGATTGTCGATGCAACCGGACTAAACCAGTGAGCTGTTACGCACTCTTTCAAGGGTGGCTGCTTCTAAGCCAACCTCCTGGTTGTCTCTGTCCGATCACGCCCTTGCCCACTGAGCCGATACTTCGGGACCTTAGCGGCGGGTCTGGGTTGTTGCCCTCTTGACGATGAATGTTCGCACCCACCGTCTCACTCGTGGTGTAGGCTGCTGGTATTCCCAGTTTGCCAGCGCTTGGTAAGGCTCGCGCCCCCCGCACGCCAACAGCGCTTTACCCCCAGCAGCCCCGTTCCACGGCTGTACCTCAATACATTTCGGGGAGAACCAGCTATCTCCAGGTTCGATTGGAATTTCTCCGCTACCCACAGTTCATCCAAGCCCTTTGTAACGGACACTAGTTCGACCTTCCACGACCTGTTACGGTCGCTTCAGTCTGACCATGGGTTGCTCACCTGGTTTCGGGTCTACCCTGTGCGACCAAATCGCCCTATTCAGACTCGCTGTCGCTCTGGCTCCGGCTGTTGCTGCCTTAACCTGCCACACAGGGTAACTCGTCGGTTCATACTCCAAAAGGCACGCGGTTAGCTTGCGCCTCCCACGGTTTGTCTGCGAGCAATTTCAGGATCTGTTTCACTCCCTTCGCCAGGGTGCTTTTCACCGTTCCCTCACGGTACTCTGCGCTATCGGTCGCCCACGATATTCTGCCTTGGAGTGTGGTCACCCCCGCTTCCGACGGGATTTCGCGTGTCCCGTCGTACTTGAGATCCCTCACGCAAGTGCCAGCATTGTCGGGTACGGGACTCTCACCCGCTCTGGTTGGCCGTTCCAGGGCCATTCCCCTAACACTGGCATTGGTTACTTGCTATCAGGAAGGACATCCTGACCTGGAGGTCTCGCAACCCGGCACACGCAACGCTGTCCTGCTTGACACGTGCGCCGTTTAGGCTCTTCCCGGTTCGCTCGCCGCTACTTCGGGAATTGTTTCTGTTCCTCGGGGTACGTGAGATGTTTCAGTTCCCCCGGTGCCCTTCCTGTGACTATAGATTCACCACAGGATCACCACCCATCACGGTGGTGGGGTTGCCCCATTCGGAGATGGTAGGGTCACAGCCTGACTCCGGCTCGCCTACCCGTTTCGGCGGGAGTCCCCGTCCTTCTTCGGTCGTGTGCGCCTAGGCATCCATCACTCGCATTCCTGCTGATCATCGGTCGTCGCGCCTCGGCAGCGCCAAACGCCAAATGGCTCAGGCAGGCAGTTCTGTTTCTTGATGCTTGCTTTGCTTTTGATGTTGTCGTCAAAATTTGCTGATTGGTAAGGTGCAATGCTCAGTAAGCGCTTGCCCACTGATGGGTGCTGCCGCCGTAGCGACCATTCGCTGCATTCATTGATTCTTCGCGTTCGTCACCGTGTTCCGCTTCAGCGGTATCCTTAGAAAGGAGGTGATCCAGCCACACCTTCCGGTACGGCTACCTTGTTACGACTTCGTCCCAGTTACGCCCCACCCTCGGCCGCTGCCTCCTTGCGGTTAGCCCACGGACTTCAGGTGTTTCCCACTTCCATGACGTGACGGGCGGTGTGTACAAGGCCCGGGTACTGATTCACCGCCGTATGGCTGACCGGCGATTACTAGCAACTCCGCCTTCATGGGGGCGAGTTGCAGCCCCCAATCTGAACTGTGACTGGTGTTCTCGATTCGCTGCCAGTTACCTGGTCGCGGCGCATTCTCCCAGCCATTGTAGCGTGTGTGTCGCCCTAGTCGTAAGGGCCATGCGGACTTGACGTCATCCCCGCCTTCCTCCGTTGTTGACAACGGCAGTCTGAGGTGACACTTGTAACACCTCACAGGGGTTGCGCTCGTTGCGGGACTTAACCCAACATCTCACGACACGAGCTGACGACAGCCATGCAGCACCTGTAGCACACCCTCGAAGGCGTCTTCATTTCCGAAGCTTGCAGTGCTATGTCAAGACTAGGTAAGGTTCTTCGCGTTGCGTCGAATTAAACCACACGCTCCGCTGCTTGTGCGGGCCCCCGTCAATTCCTTTGAGTTTTAAGCTTGCGCTCGTAGTCCCCAGGCGGCATACTCATCGCGTAAGCTGCGGCACGGAACGACGCGAACGCCATCCCACACCTGGTATGCATCGTTTACTGCGTGGACTACCAGGGTATCTAATCCGGTTTGCTCCCCACGCCGTCGTGGCTCAGTGTCAGGTCTCGCCCAGAACGCCGCTTGCGCCACTGGTGTTCCTCCCGATATCTACGCATTTCACCACTACACCGGGAATTCCACGTTCCTCTGCGAGCCTCAAGTCGATGTGTCTACCGCGACCTCGCCGGCATTACTCCGGCGCTTTCACGCGGCACATCACCGACCACCTACCCACGCTTTACGCCCAGTAATTCCGGACAACGCTTGGCCCCTACGTATTACCGCGGCTGCTGGCACGTAGTTAGCCGGGCCTGATTCGGAGGGTACCGTCATTATCGTCCCCCCCAAAAGGAGTTTACAACCCAAGAGCCGTCATCCTCCACGCGGCGTTGCTCGGTCAGGCTTGCGCCCATTGCCGAAAATTCCTTGCTGCTGCCCCCCGTAGGAGTTTGGGCCGTGTCTCAGTCCCAATCTGTCTGGTCGTCCTCTCAGACCAGAGACCCATCATCGGCTTGGTGCGCCATTACCACACCAACAACCTAATGGGACGCGACCCCCGCCCAGTGCGCCTTGCGGCTTTCCTTCACCGAAGTGAATCGTATGCGGGATTAGCGAGTCTTTCGACCCGTTATCCCCCACACCGGGGTAGGTTAGTCACGTGTTCCTCAGCCGTGCGCCACTCATTCCGAAGAATGCGTTCGACTTGCATGCATTAGGCACGCCGCCAGCGTTCGTCCTGAGCCAGGATCAAACTCGCCGACAAGTGACCGAAGTCACTGCGTGTCCTCCTTATTTAATGAGCCGGAGGACGGTGACTCGATTTTGGTAGATTCCTACCGAAACGATTGACGGTGACAAAACCAAAAAATCATATGAATGCATGGAATGTGCTGCGGATGCAGCACCCATCAGTTGGAAAGGTGCGATTTTGGCGATAAAAAATCCGCTGATGTCAAACGGACATCGGAGCGGAGCAGTCTCACCAAGTTGTGTGATGTTGAGCAAACATCGGTGCTGTCGGTCAACAGCCTGAGGATTCTACCACAACCAGCAGTCTTTGTCAAACAGGATGGTGTGGGCGATTTCGTTCAGATAGTTGGTGCGTCGTGACTGGTGTGACAGTCATGCGTTGACAGCTCGGGGATTCTACCGCAGATTCCCTCCCTTGTCAAATCCACCGTTCCACACTGGGCTTTGGGCTTTTGATATTCCAAGGTATCGCCTTCATCCCTGATCCCTCATCCTTCTGCCTTTGCGTTTACTCGCCAACGGCCCGACGGCGGCGGGTACCAACAATCGAGCCTTGGGATTGTAACAAGGCCATATCACGAATAATTGTTCGCCGGCTCACGGCCAAGGCATCAGCTAAATCATCATCGGTTGGGGCGGCTCCGGCATCGTCGGCTTCGTCAAGCAAGCGTTGCAAGCGATGCATACGCAATTCGCTACGGTCATTAAACCGATTATCATCAGGCGCGTGCAATGTCCAAATCACTTCAACCCGATCGGTGTGGCTCAACGATTTGCCCAGCGGTACATCAGAGCGCACTAATAAGACTTTGCGCTGAATATAACCGCCTTCAGAAAGCATTTGAGTTCGGCCATAGACCCGCGTTAGGCGCATCCACAAACCTGCCATCGAGCGAATTGCCCCAGCTAAAGGCGCAACCCGGTGGAGCTGCAATACCATGCCATGCAACTTAACATTGTTCAAAAATGAATCACGCAGCGTTGGGTCGCGAAAACGGTTGGCTTGATTGTGAATTGAGTTATAGGCATTTTGTAGGTGCAGCCGATCGCCATAAACCCAAAAACGGGTGAAATGCAGCAACACATCGGCATACAATAATTCTTTGGGGTCGTACATAGCTTCGGCCTCGGCAAGCATCGCTTGAGCTTCAGCAGCAAAACCACATAATTGGGCCGCTAAGGCATGCATCAAAATCGGTTGCAAAAAGGCTGATCGCGCCTGTTGCCACATCGCCGTACCCCGCCGTAATAAAGGCAAGGCTTGATCTGGCCGATTGCGAAAAATCTCCATCGCGCCAATTGCCGCTAGCAGATATAAGCCCGCGCCTTGTTGATGGGCTTGATCAAGCCATGGCTGAACTTCTTGTACCACCGTTTCAGCTTGCTCAAAATCGCCAGCTTCTAAGGCTACCAAAATGGTGACACTATGGGTAAAAAAAGCCCAATTGGAGTTTGGTGGCATCTTGGAATCACGAATCATCTGGCGCATACGTTGGGTGGTGGCTTGGGCCATTTCAGTCAGGCCAATTGCGGTGGTAATGAAGGTCGACATAAACAAGCCCACCCCCAAAAGCCAAATATCATCAAGTGCTTCGAGCAATTCGATCGATTTGTTCATTGTGCTAAGAGCAGTTTCCCAATCGGCATAACTAATACTAACCTCGCCCAATACTCGCAAAACATTGCCTCGGGCTGGGTATAAATAGGGGTGTAACTCGGTCAAGGTCAAGGCTTCAGCGGCAATTCGTTGAGCCACACTGGTATGCCCAAGCATACGATAGGCAAAGGCTAATGAACAGAGCGAAGCAACTAAAATTGTATCATCGTGGCTAGCACGGGCAAGCGCAACCGCGCGTTCAATCAAGGGCAAACTGTTACGCGGTTGCACCGCAGCACTACTAATCAGATGAAAACCATAGGTGTTTAAAATCCGCGCTTCGACCGCTGGCAATTGCTGGGCTTGCGCCAAAGCCAAGGCTTGTTCGGCAATGCTGGCCATTTCGGTTGCATTCGAATCGACCGAAGAAAGCACAATGCGGCTCTCATATACTTCCAGCAATGCCGTTTGGTCGCCTAAACTCACGGCCAGCGTTTCCAAGCGTTCCACATCGGCGCGCCAAACATCGAGTTGGCCCAAAAACACCAAAATGCGCTGGCGCAAACCCAACAAGGTCAGTTCCAAATGACTATCAGTTGGCACTTGTTGATAGAGTTCTAAGGCCCGATTAGCATAATCAAGCGCGGTGGTATAGGCATAGGCCTGCAAGGCTTGTTCGCCAGCCAGTTGATAGGCTCCGATGGCTGCGCTCCAACGCTGGGCGCGCTCATAGGCCCATGCAACCGTTTCAGGCCGACAAAGTGGCTGTTGCTCAAAATAATCAGCTGCCTGTTGCGTGGCCGCTGCACGTAATTCAAGTGCCAAACTTTGCTCAACTGCGACCGCAATCAGATCATGGTAAAACTGAAAGCCTGCATGGGTCTGG
Source organism: uncultured Chloroflexia bacterium (assembly GCA_963767035.1). Taxonomy (GTDB): domain Bacteria; phylum Chloroflexota; class Chloroflexia; order Chloroflexales; family Herpetosiphonaceae; genus Herpetosiphon. The sequence goes on from CAVYBW010000001.1 coordinate 2,962,503, forward strand.
GCCACCAGCCGTGCATCCAAAAGATCAGGAATTGCCTGATCGACCTCGGCTCCGGCTACAAACCGCCACGCCGCTAACGTCCATGTGCGCCCTAGCGCGTTAGCCGCTGCCAAAGCCTGATGCGCCAAACTTGGTAAAGCCCGCACCCGTTGCGCCACCAAGGTTTGAAATGAATGTTCATGGGCATCGCCACGATGCAATAGTTGCTCCTGCAAAAACAACGGATTACCAGCAGTCAATGCATGCAGGGCAGCAATTTCGGCCATGCTCGGAATTGGCACATGATTCGGCCACAAGCGCCCAACCAAATGTTGAAAATCGTGCAACGCCAAGCCATTTAATTTAACCGCTTGAATCGGCAGTTCTTGGCGCATTCGGCGCAATGCTTCAAGCATATGGCTTGATTCACTGCCACGGTAGGCCAACACAATTAATAACCGTGAGCGCAATAAGGCTTGAATTTGGCTCGGCGACCATTGCAGCACGCTAAATACCACGCGCTGCGCCCAGTGCAGATCATCAAGTACGACCAATAACGGAGCTTGTTGGGTCACTGCCAAAAGTGCATGTAATAAAGCAGCAGGCAAACTCGGACGATTGGCATGATCATGCTGGCCTAATTGGGGCAAGTTGGGCACCAGCGCTGCCAGACCAAGCCGCGTAATCGGGTCAAATTGGTCGAGCAAACGCTGATCAAGAATTTGGGTTAGTGCCTGATCAAGCGGCGCATAGGGCGAATTACCACCATTAATTTGGGCCGCACCCCAAGCTACCTGAAAGCCTCGCGCCTGCGCTGCTTGGCTTAATTCGTGCAGTAAACGAGTTTTGCCAATCCCAGCGGCGCCATCAAGCAGCACCAACCCCCCATTATGGCTCAAGGCAGCATCCAAGGCATCGAGCAAAAGCGAACGTTCATGCGTGCGACCAACAAACGGGATTTTTTGCCAACTACCACCAATAACCGTTTGACGTAAGGTTTGCTCAGCCCGAATCTGTTCAGCCAGGGCGCTTGTTTCAGCAATTGGCTCAACACCCAAATCAGCCGCCAGGCGTTCGCATAAGCTGCGATAAACAGCTAAGGCCAAGTGCGGTCGGCCAAGGCCCATATGGCAACGCATGAGCAGCACGCCAGCCTGTTCATCGAACGGGTCGAAGGTCTGCCACCGTTCAGCAATACTCACGGCCACAGCATAATCACCTTGGGCAAAAGCATGCTGGGCTAGTTTGGCAATCGTGGCAGCAAATAAGGCTTGCAAATCAGCACGCGGACCATCCAGCCATTCAGCATCAAGATCGGGCAGTAATTCATCACGATACAACTGACATGCCAATTGCCAATCGCTGCTCTGAGTGCTCTGAGCACCTTGCTGAAAGGCTTGAAGATCGCACCAAATTGGGCCTAATTGAAGCGTTTGGGCATTTGCTAGCAGCCATTGATCGCAGGTTGGGCTGTTTTGACGCAGCCGATAGAGGGCTGCCGAAAGCGCTCGCCGGGCCTGTGATTCAGGCAAATCGGGCCAAATCGTTGCCGCCAAACGCAATCGACTGACTGGTTGCTGGCGATGGAGCGCTAAAAACACTAATAACGCTGCCAATGGACCATTGCCAAGCGCTATCTGTTGGGTTTCATCTTGGAGGCGTGGAGAGCCAAATAGGTAGAGCGAGCAATCTTGCATAGGTCTATTGTAGTGGACATGTCTAGAGTGTCGGTGTGCAGTCCGGGGCCTTTCTGAGCTTAATCAAGCAGTCGCATGTGAAAAAAGGTTAGGTTTTCGCTCGATTATGTCATTCTATTCAACGAGGCTAGGACTGATGGACGGTAGGAGGACGCTAGATATGGTAGTATGATCAAAACTTAATCATTCGTTCGCAGATTATTCATCGTAGCAGCATACGATTACAACTTGCCCTGCTTGGCACGCTCATTTCGATTGACTATGCTTAACAGCGGCGTATAATGGCAATAGACGGGTATTGCATTGGCGATACCATTCCTCAAGGAGGCTTGCAATGGCTGGTTTAGGCGTACCAGAACTGTTAATTATTCTGGCAATTGTTATTGTATTGTTTGGGGCTTCGCGGATTGGCGATCTTGGTAGTTCGTTGGGCCGTGGCATTCGTGAGTTTCGCCGTGGCGTGCGCGATGAAGATGCTCCAGCAGCATCCGACCCAAGCAAAAACGAATCGAAATAACTAGCGGTTACAATTGACATGCATCGTTGAGGCACGTACCCCGTGCCTCGCGTTGTTCTTACGGGGGGGCTATGACCGTTGCCCTGCGTTTCCTCGGTGTACCTTCAATACTCTACGATCAGCAATCACAGTCGCTTCCCAGTAAAGCGGTAGCCCTCTTGGGCTATTTAGCCGCAACCAGCCAGCCTCAACGCCGCGAGCATCTTTTGGCATTACTGTGGGCTGAAAGTAGCGATGAAGCTGCCCGCAAAAATTTACGCAATACGCTTTGGACAATTCGGCGTAGCTTAGGCGGCGAGGTCATTTTGGCCGATGATGATCGCTTGCGCTTGCATCCGGATTGTGTCGTTGATCTTTGGCAGCTCCGCAGTTTGGCCGAAGGTTTGCTTCAACCAACCGTTGAGAGTTTGTTGCAACTAGCCCAAGGCCCATTGCTCGATGGGCTGATGTTACCCGATGCCCCCGATTTTGATTTGTGGCTGGTGACCGAGCGCGAACAGGTGCATTTAACCGTCATGCGGTTGTTTCAAACGGCGATCAGCAATTATCAAAAGCAGCAACAATCGGCGCATGTGCTCACTTTAGCCCGCGCTGCCTTGCGCTTCGATCCGCTCTCCGAATCGCTGTACCAAGCAATTATTGAAGCTCACTGGCGGCTAGGCGAGCGTGCCGAGGCGTTGCGCCAATATGAGATGCTAACCACGACCCTGCAGCGCGAGTTGGGCATCGATCCCTTACCTGAAACCCAAATGCTGCGCCAACGCATGTTGCAAACCAATCAATTGATTAGTGCCAGCAATGGCCACGATCCAGCCAAACCAGTAGTTGTAGCGCCAATTGCTGAGCCAAAACCTGTGCTCAAGCCGATTAAACGGGCTTCGCCACGAGCAACCCCCTTCGTTGGCCGCCAATATGAGCAATTATTGCTCAATCAAGCCTTGATGCGCAGCAACGAACGCGGCTTGCAAGTGGTCTTGATCACAGGCGAGATTGGTGTTGGCAAATCGCGACTCTGGCATGAATGGACGCAGCAATTGCCCGCCGATAGCACCATGTTGGCGATGCACTGCCTTGAATCGACCAAAAGCCTGCCATTTGCCCCCTTGACCGAATTATTTGGTCAGCGCTTGTGCTTATCGCGGCTGTTTTCCGGCGATTCGCCAGTTGATCCAATGTGGTTGGCCGAAGTTGCGCGTTTGCTGCCCCAATTGCGCGGCCATATTCCCAATTTGCCTGAGCCGCCAGTCTTGCCTGCCGATGAAGAGCGTCGGCGCATGTTCGAGGCCTTTGCTCAATGTCTGCGTGCGGTCATGACCAATCATTTGGTGATTGGCATCGACGATTTGCACTGGGCCGATCAAGCCACCGCAGAATGGCTTGATTACGTGGTTGATCGCTTGCGCGATTTGCCGATTGTGCTGGTGGTAACCTACCGTTCCGAGGAAGCCAATGCCCGCTTACAACGCTTGGTCGTTGGCTGGCAACGTGGCAGTTTGGTCACTCGCATCGATGTTCCCCGGCTTGATCAAGCTGAAACACGCCAGCTTTTGACTGAACTGGGCTATGCTAACCCCGATGATCAGACCTTGCTCGAACGCAGCGCTGGCAACCCGCTCTTTTTATTAGAACTTTGCCGCACGGTTGATCAGGCTGATGTGCCGCCCATGTTGGTTGATGTGCTTGGCGCGCGCTTGGCTCGATTGCCCGAACGCGCTGCCCAAATTGTGCAAGCGGCAGCAGTTTTAGACCCATTATTTGGCTATAATGTGCTGCGCGAAACCGGCGGGCGCTCCGATGAAGAAACGCTTGATGGCCTCGATGGCTTGCTGAATGCGGCGATTTTGCAGGAACAAGGCGATAATTACACGTTTAGCCATCCGTTGATTGCCACGGTTGTGCGCAATAGCCTAAGCCGGGCGCGACGCACTTTTTTGCATCGCCGAGCAGCCCAAGCGCTACAACACGAATATAGCGACCAACGCGCCATTGCTGGCCGCTTGCTTTTACACTATCGCGAGGCTGGCGAGGCCAAATTGGCGGCAACCTATGCCGACCAAGCACTCGAACACGCGCTCTCGTTATCGGCTCCCAACGAAGCAGTAGCATTTGGGCAACAGGCAATTGAGCTTGATCCGACGCCTGAGCGCTATTGTCGTTTGGGCGATGCCTTGGAGTGGAATAGCGAAGTGCCTGCTGCCCGCGAGGTCTATCATACGGCGCTGGCGCAGTATCAAGCCCAAGCCAATTGGCTGCGGGTAGTGGCGGTCTGCAACAAGCTTGGCCGCACCTATCTGGTGGTCGGGCGGCCAGAGGTCGTGATCGAATGGGCTGAACGTGGCTTGGCAATCTATCACAAACACGCGATTGATGATCAGTTGATCGAAGCCGATTTGTTGTTGCTCTTGGCCATCAGCCAGCGCTTGGCAGGCTACCCATTGAATGTCGCCTACGAAAATATTCAAGCAGCCTTAGAAGTGGCCACCGCGCAGCAAAATCACTCGTTAATTGGCCGTTGCCAATTTGAGCTCGGCAATATTTTGGCTCAGCGCGGCGAAATTAGAGCTGCGGTTGAAACCTTTGCCTTGGCAATTAGCAGCACCGCCGCCACCAACGAGCAATATCAAATTATCTTGGGCTATAACAATGCGGCCTACAACGCTACATTAATTGGCGATTTAGTCACGGCACGTAGCCATATTGAGGCTGGTTTGCACTTGGCCGAACGCTTGGCCTTGCGCGTGCCATTGCAATATTTGTATAGCACCCGTGGCGAAATTGCCCTCGCCGAAAAGCTGTGGGACGAGGCCGAGCAATGGTTTGAACGGGGCATTAGCGTGGCTCAAGCCAATGGCAATGCTGCCCAAGTAGCCAATTATCGGGCCAATTTTGGCTTGGTTGCCCGTGGGCGGGGCGATCTCGACCAAGCGTTAGTCTTGATGCGCACAGCGCTAAGCGAGGTTGAGCTGTTGACCGCACCATTTTTACAAACCCAAATCAACATTTGGCTAGCCGAAATTTGGCAAGAACGCAGCGATTATTTAGCGGCCAATGCAGCACTTCAACGGGCACAGCAAGCCGTCACACCCGAACAAGGCTTTTTATACAGCCGGGTTCAGCACTTGCAGCACCAACTCAGCAGTATGCAACCAACGCTGGCCCAGCAGCGTTCTATTTAGGCCCGCTGCAAACGACAAGGAGTTGCCATGCTCAATCAATCAGCGCCCTATAGCCACAGTCAATTGATTGTTGCGCTAGAAGATGATAGTGCAATAGTGAGTGCTACGATCTTGGGATTAACCCCTGCAGAATGTTTTGCCCATCCCGCAGGGGTTTGGTCGCCGGCGGAAAATGTATTGCACCTCCAGCAATTGACCAAGGTTTTGACTCTCGCGTTCTATTTGCCACGCTTTACCTTGGGCACGCTGTTTGGCAAGCCCAAGCATCAATCGGCTGATTATGCGACGATCAAACAGCGCTATCACCAAGCAATTGCCCAAGGATTTAGCGCTCCGGCCTATTCGATTCCGGCCAAGCCACAAGGCCCAATCAACCAGCAAGCCCAACAAGCCTTGGTTGCACATTGGCAAAAACTCAATCATCAGCTGATCGAAACGCTTTTTCACTGGGATGATGCGGCGCTTGATCAGTATCAAATCCCACATCCAGCTTTAGGCAAATTGACCGTGCGCGAGATGTTATTTTTTATGCATTGCCACACAGAGCTGCATCTCAACGATATTGCCAAATTAAGCCAAAGCCAAGCAGCCAGCAAATAATTGTTTAGCATGGTATAGGCTTGAGCGAACGTACTATTTTCAATTCGATCTTCAATATGACGACATAGCATAACTTGTCATTTAGGGGGTGCAGGGGGATTAAAGCCCTCTGCGTCTCCCGCCTTGAGGCGGGACGGAAGGGTGGTGAACCATGATAGTCCATCGCTTAAATTGAGCACAAAAAAGCCCTACACAGCCTTGTGACAATCATTGACATAGAACAAAAGTTCTACTATAATTTTCTTCAGTGGCAAACGAGCATGTACGCTTAACCTGAGGAGGCATTATGGCGGTCACAAGTCGTAATTTGCGAACGAATCATCCGCGTCAATGGGCTGGACGACGACTTGTCCGAGTAACATCGCCCCAGCATGCGTTCCGTCGCGCACAAGCACAACCACAACCACAGCACCCAACAGCAACGCTGCCCGAAATCTGGATCAATCGCTTGATGTGGGCGGGAATAGTGGTACTTTTAGCCTTACTTTTAGGCACACTCAGCGGCATTTTTGAGGTTTGGCTAGATGATTTGCGCTATGGCCGACCGCGGGTTTCGCACTTAGTCGCCACAGTTGGCCATGAAGATGCCCAAGGCTTGGCCAGCCAATTTATGGCAATCAATTTGAATCGGCGGGTGGTTGTGTTAGAATTCCCTGGAGGCGATGCAAGCAAAGCGCGCACGCTGATTGGCCCATATCTGTTTGGCGCAGGCGAAGATCTGACCCCCATCACGCTTTCAACCCACGATCTGAACAACGATGCCCGGCCAGAGTTATTGGTCAATATCAAAAACGAACAACTTATTTATATCAATCAAGCCGATGGCTTTCGGATGATCACTGCTGCTGAACAAGCTCGTTTGTTAGAAATCAGCAACAATGAGTGGTCTCCGTGCCAGGAGAACCCATCCATGTTATATGGTTTTGATGATTTTTCTTCGCGCCGACGCACCCTCTTTTTGATTGCCCTAGCTGCTGCCTTGGTTTGGATGATCGTGCAGTTTCGGGGGCGCAGCAACGCATTCTATAGCTCAATGAGTGCTCCAGGATCGCCAGCCCAACCAGTTAGTGGCAATCTTTCTGGCTCATTCGGGGCACTCGATGGCGATAGCATTCTCGGCGTTCCAACCATCTCTGCCGCAAAAATCGATCAGGTGCTCGCTTCTTACGATTCTCCAGCAACCGGCAAGGGTCAAGTGATCTATGATATGGGTATCAAGTATGGCATCGATCCCGCCTATTGCTTAGCCTTCTTCATTCACGAATCGACTGCCGGCACCCGTGGCGTTGCCACCGTCACCATGTCGATTGGCAATATTCGCACAACATCTGGCTACGAAGATTACCAAGGCTATCGCAAGTATCCCAGCTGGGAAGCAGGCATCGAAGATTGGTACAAGCTGATTCGCAACTTATACATTGACGAATGGCAGCTAACGACAATTCAAGCGATTATTCCAGTGTATGCGCCACCAGTTGAAAACGACACCAATAATTATGTCGAAATCGTGCGCACATTGGTCAACTCATGGAGAGCAGCAGGCTCATGAATTGGTATGATTTAAGCGATCAAGGTAGTAATTATAAACGTGGCGCTGTGGCGTTTGGCTTAATTGTGGTGCTCTTTTTGTTGCTCAATCGGCCTTCAACGCCCACAATTAGCGCATGGCGCGGCGAAAGCCAAAGCGTCGCAGGCTTATCTGGCGCAGCGATTCAGGTTGGCCAAGGCGATAGCTTAGTTGCGCCACCAGATATCTCCAGCGACCAGCCATGGGGCAATCCGGTTGTGGGCAACCATGTGGTGATGACCCAAGGCTATGGGGTTGGTTCACACGCTCCTGCCGAGGTTTGGGGCGCAATCGACCTCGCGGTTGATGGCAATGGCGATGGCTTTGCCGATCCCGCTGGCTCGGTTGGTGCACCAGTGCGCGCCACCATGAGCGGCTATATCGATGTTACCGCCGGTTCGTGGCCAGCAGGCAACCATATTTGGGTGATTGGCAACGAATATAAAACTGGCTATGCCCACCTTGACGAGTTCAAAGTGCAAGATGGCGATTACGTCGAACGGGGCACGATCATCGGCTCGGTTGGTTCGACAGGTTCTTCGAGCGGCCCACACCTCGACTATCAAATTTGGCATAATGGGGTTAACCAAAATCCCCTCAATTTCCACCCATTGCCCTAAGCATTTTAGTGCTAAAATAGGCTATCCTAAAGCATGAATTATCGATGACAATTCATGCTTTTGCTTAATTCCCCTCAGAATCTACCACAATGAGGCACTATGGCTCTAGCATCGCCAACACCACAGCATTCGCTGGTCGAACGAATTCGTATTTTAATTATTTCACAAGCTATCATGATTAGCCTGATTGGAATTGCTGCGTGGTTTTTAGTGGAGATTCCTCAGGAACGGGCTTCGGTTTTTCTAGGTTTAACATTAGTCGCAAGTATTACCGCAGTCTTATATTTCCTACGACATTCACGCTATAGTAGCCAACTTGTGGTCATCAATTTTCTATTAATGGTTGGGGTTATTGTTATCACTGATGCCCGTGGGGCTGAATTATCGGGCCTGACGTGGACGCTCTATCTAATTTGGCCAACCTTAACCATGCTGGTATTACGCGATTTGAAAGCAGTCATCATTGTTAGTTTGGTAACCCTGACAGCACTAATCACTTTTCCGTTGCTTGAAATCTATGGCGTGATTGCTATTCCGCTGATTTTGCCGCAAGCAAGTTTACTGCTCAAGTTAATTATTTTAATTGTGGTGTTTTTGATTTTGACTTCTATGATGATTGTCATTGGCCTCGCTGATCAGCGTAGTCAAAAAGTGTTGGTCGAACACACCACAGTGATCACCAACCAACAAACTGAATTAGCCCAAGCCAATCAATCGTTGCAAGCTGGCAATAGCCAACTCCAAGCCCTTGCCCAACGTCAAGAAAGCCTGCTCAACCAGATTCAACTGCTTGAAGCGCCAATTATTCGCTTGAGCCATAACGCAATCTTGTTGCCAATCACTGGCATGCTCGATCAGCAACGGATTAGCCATATTCACAACGAGGTTTTGCAAAAGATTTATCAATTGCGCGCGCAACATTTAATTCTCGATATGACTGGAGCCTTGTTGCCAGATGCCAGTGTGTTACCCGATTTTGCCGATTTGCTGGCGGCGATTAAATTATTGGGCTGCGAAGTGCGAGTTACGGGCATGACCAGCGAAATTGTGCAGCAATTGGTCTTTACTGATGTCGATTTGAGCATTTTTGGCAAAACCGGCCAGCTAGAGCAATTGATTCAAGAGGTTTTGGAGCCAAGCTCAAAACGGAAATAGCTCTTCAACTGAGATTAATTGCAACGAGCCAGTGGGGCATTGGCTCAAGCAAGCCCGATCATCATAGCCAGCACATAAATCACATTTGCTCGCTACGGTTTTTGGTTGGTTTTGGCCCGATGGCTTGTGCAGGCGCTGCCATAATTGCCAAAGCGGGCCATTCTGGTTTTGCAAATAGATCGTTTGCGGTTCGACCGCATCATATGGGCATGCTGCAACACACTCGTTACAACCAGTACAAGCATCGGTGATTCGTAACGCACCATTATCATCCCACTGAATTGCATTTTCGGGGCAAGCCTCGACACACTCCGCACCAACCCGACACTGGCGACAACTCTGAGTAATATCCCAATCTTCGATTTTGGCCGCATTGAGATGCATACGGGTCTGGCCAAAGCGCTCGGCACAGGCCTGCTCGCAAATCCGACAATCGGGCGGGCATTGGGCAGGCTGGCGCACCAACACATGCGAGCCACGAAACATACCATAGCGCACCGCCACCGTGATCAAATGTTGGCGGGTTTGGTCGCCGCGCACCCGCTCTGAATGATTAACTCGTTCATCGATCACTCGGCGAACTGCTGCTTCAAGCGACGAATGTTGCGCCACTTGGCTAGCAAAGACTGCGCCTGGGAGCTGAAGGCAGCGGGTTGGCGTTAAGCAACGTAAGGTTGCATTATGGGGAGTTGCTGATAAAAGCGCCATCTCGCCAAAAAAATCACCATCGCTGAGCGTTGCCACAATCATGCCATGTTGTTCGACCGCAATTTGGCCTTGTTCGATCAAATACAATGCTTGGCCGGGCGAGCCTTGCTCAAAAATAACCGTATTGCGGCCAAATTCTTGGCGTGTGAGTTGGGCCGCCAATAAGACGCGTTCGGCAACACTCACATGGCTGAACAACGGTACCCGGCTTAATGCACTAATCGCACGGCGCTGCACATAACTGGCTTCCAGCAAGCGCAGAAAGACTGGCAAATGTTGGTTTTTCTCGTGTAAACGCTCAATCGACCATTGCAAAGCGAAAATTTGGCTTTGCGCTTGAACCGCATATAACAGCGATTGGGCGCTAAAAAAGATACTATTGCCGAAAAAATCACCCTCAGCCAATTCGCCAATTGAAATCGGCTCGCCATCGCGGTCAAGAATCACCGTATCGGCTCGACCACTCAGAATCACATAGCATTGGCTGCTGCGTAAACGGGCAATCGGAATCGTGTCGCCTGGCGCAAAAGCCCGAAAAACCCCAATCCGCGCCAAAATCGTGGCTTCGTTGGTCGGCAGTTCGGCCAAATTGGGCAAGCTACGCAAAGCATCAACTTGAATATTGAGTGCAAGAGGAGCCATGGTTTGAGCCTCGATTATTGGGTTTGTTGGTAGTGATAGGGTAAACTACGCCGCATATGTTCATCGGCCATTTGCCACGAGTGATTGGCATTTGGCACAACGCCGCTGAGTCGATTGTGCGCCCCAACTTCGCGCAATAGCTCATCGAGCCGCGCGCCGCGATAATAATTAACATTGGGTTCGGCTTGTTCGGGGCCATATTCAATTAACCATTGCAATTTTGAAGCCTGCGCTCCATCGATGCGCAACAAGGTTAATGGATTATGTTGCGCTGCAAAGGTATGATCACGTGGCACACCAAAGTTGACATCAAATAAAGCACGTTCAAAAACGCTATCGCGAGCAGCAATAATTTCGCCATTCTCAGGGTAATCCCAGAAGAACAGGCCATCATACGCGCCGACCGAAGCCCACTCCTTAGGGTGGCGCAAGGCTTGATTAACGCTGATGAAGCCGCCCAACGAAAAGCCATCAAGCGCACGATGGGCACCGCCAAACAGCACTGGATAATGGGTTTCAACGTAGGGAATCAAATCGCGATAGATAAAATCTTCAAAGCGCCCAGTCCCAAGCGTCGGATCAGTCGCAAGCTCCGGCGAGTGCAGATTAATTCCCAAGCTATGCACCGCATCATTGGCGTTGGTCATACCTGGAAACACAAACACCATCGGGCCAATTCGATTTTGGCGGCGCAATTCTTCATAAATATCAAGCACATTGCGATTGCCACCGCGCGTGCCATCCTCATTTTTGTTGATCCATTCGCGCTCGTGGCCACGAAACAAATATAAGCTCGGAACCCGCAGATTCTCATCACTACGAGTTTCAATTGGCAGATAGATATAAAACGTGCGGGTAATGCCCAAAGCGTTGCTGAAAAAATCGACGCGTTCAACCCGCTCATCATAGATTTTGGCGGGGTCACGTTGCCGATCGGCCCAAGCGGCGACAGCACCCTTAACCTGAGCGCCACTAGCGGCAATCCCCGTGCGATTGGAAATTTCATTACCATCAAGCGCTTTTTCGACGGTCTGCCACGAGCCACGAGTTAATTTAAATTCAAGCTGCAAGCCATGGGTAAATGGCCAAGCGCCGTAGGCAATATCGGCGCTGCGTGAAAGCACATAGGTTGTATCGTTGGGTCGCCACTGATTAAACGAGCCAGTCAGATACAGCTGATCGCCGGGTGCAGTATCGGCAGGAATTTTAAACTCAAAATTGACCAACGGAGCCGCTTCGAGCGGCGTTATGGGCGGAATCGAACGCTGCCGCCCAACCATCACGCCCAAGCCAAAAGCCAAGCCCAACCCAACCACAAATAGAATTAACGTCAACCACATACTGCGTGCTCGCTTCAACGTTGAACAAGATCGTGATAGGCACCACGATAATAGAGCAACGGCGCACCATCGCGCAGCGTCACATGCTCAATCTGACCAATAAAAATTGTATGATCGCCGCCATCAACCGCCTGATACAGCCCACATTCCAAGTTAGCCAAGGCTCCATCGAGCAATGGTTCGCTGCGATGGCCTGCGCTTGCGGTAATTCCCGACCAATCGTGCTTCTGCGAGCCAGCAAAATGGCGTGACAATGCCTCTTGATCGCTGCTCAAAATATTGATCGCAAACGCCTGCGCCTGAATCAACAAGTCGCGCATTGGCGAACGATTATCAATCGAGATGATGGCCAACGCTGGGTCTAAAGAGAGCGATGCAAATGAGCTAACGGTCAAACCATAGGGCGTGCTATCGACCACCGTCGTAACCACCGTTACGCCACTGGCAAAACGGCTCATTGCTTGCCGAAACAAAGCAGGGTCAAGCGTCATCGAGATATTCCTCTTAAACAATGCTGCGGGTATTGTAACGAGGTTCAGAGGTCAATGCAAGATGAGTGGTCAGGGGCTAGGGATCAGGGGCCAGTTTTAACCACGAAGCACGTGAAGAATGGCTATTGGCGTAGCTATTGATGGAGCGTTCCCTCATCCCCTCGCCCCCGCTCCCGCCCGCGAGGCGAGGAGGCAACTGTTTTTCGCCATGCATTGTGACAGAACCAAAGGGTTAAGCCCCTCGCCCATCGGATGGGCGAGGGGTCGGGGTGAGGGAACGCTTGGTTGCCAATCCAATGAACCATAACCCATAGCCCATAGCCTGATCCCTAACCTCTGAATCCTGACCCCCGCTCCCCAATCGCGCTTATTTGCCCGTCGCTAGGCCTCTATGCTATTATCGCTGCTAGAATAGCTCGTTCGTTTGCTCCAACAGCGTTGCGGGATTTGGCTCCCGATGGCTGCATGGCGCTCCCCTTGCTCAGTTAGGAGTCTATAAATTCATGTTGACGATTGATGAAATTTTATCGCGTGGCGTTAGCGAAGTGATTGTTGAAGCCAACGTGCGGCGCAAATTGAATACAGGCAAGCCCTTGCGGCTCAAACTAGGTATCGATCCCACTCGCAGCGATATTCATATTGGCCATGCGGTGGCTTTACGCAAGATGCGCCAATTTCAAGCGCTTGGCCATACTGTGGTGTTGATTGTGGGCGACTGGACAGCCCAAATTGGCGACCCGACTGGCCGCGACGAAAGCCGCCCGCGCTTGACGGTTGAAGAAACTAAGAGCAACGCCGAATACTATATGGATCAAGTCTTTAAAGTGATCGATCCGGCTAAAACTGAAGTTCGCTGGCAAAGCGAATGGTTTGGTCAGTTTGATCTTGAAAAGGCCTTTGGCTTGATCGGGCGCTTTACGGTTAATCAGATGTTGGCTCACGAAACCTTCCGCAAGCGCTACGAAGCTGGCCAACAACTGACTGTGCTTGAGTTGATGTACCCCATGTTGCAAGCCTATGATTCAATTGCGATCAAACCCGACATTGAGTTTGGTGGCACTGACCAAAAATTCAATATTTTGGCTGGCCGCCAATTGATGGATCAAATGGGCATGGAGCCGCAGGATGTGATCCTCGTGCCGTTGATCATCGGCACCGATGGCCGCAAAATGAGCAAAAGCTTCAACAATTCGGTTGATATTTTGATGTCGCCCAAGGATAAGTATGGCAAAATCATGTCAATGGGCGATGATGTTTTGCCGGTGTATTATGAAGTCTGGAGCGATGCGCCAATGGCCGAGGTCAAGGCGATGGCTGAAGCAATCAAGGCTGGCAGCGTCAACCCACGCGACCTCAAAATGCAATTGGCCCGCGATATTATTCGCCAACTTGATGGCGAAACTGCTGCTGCTGAAGCTGAGGCCGAATTTGTCCGCGTGTTTCAACAGCGCGATTTGCCCAGCGACATGCCCGAAGTGCAACTCAGCGCAGCCGCCAATATTGTCGATTTGTTGGTTTCGACCAAGCTGGCAGCCAGCAAAGGCGAAGCACGGCGCTTGATCGATGGCGGTGGCGTGCGCTTGGCAGGCGAAAAAATCAGCAGCTACGATAGCTTGGTTCAACCAGTTGGCGAACAGATTTTACAAGTTGGGCGGCGCAAATTTGTGAAATTGCTCAGTAATTAGCGCTAGATGCGAGGGTGCTGTGGCGGGTTATGGCTCGTCACAGCAAAAGGCTTATGGATCAACCATTTCCGTTGGCGACCGCCTGTTTTAAATGTTGGCGCAGGGTGCAAGAACGTAATTGCATTGTGCATGGCTATGGTGATGCCAAGGCCAAAGTGATGTTTGTTGGTGAAGTTCCCGAAAGTTTGGGCGCTAACCAGACTGGCGTGCCTTGGACGCGCACGATTGCAGGCCAGCGTTTGCAAGTGCTTTTACGCGCCTTGCGGCTGCGCACTGCCTCTGACCCAGAGCACGAAGAACCACGCTTGGTCGGCGCATATTTGACCTATCTGGTGCGTTGCAGCACCCACGCCGATAGCCCACCAACCATGATCGAGACCTCGAACTGCGTTGCCTACCTCTGGCGCGAGATTGTGCTGGTCAACCCACGGATTATCGTGACCGTTGGTGAAGCGCCGACCCGTTTGATGTGCGCCAAATTATTTGGCCATGTGCCGGGCAATGTCGAATCAATGCATGCCCAGCCGTTACCTGCTGAGCAACGGATTCTGCTGCCGATGATCGACCTTGAAACCATCACCAAAGAAGAAGCTCACGTTTTTGCTCGCGTTTTGTCGGCACTGTTGGAAGAGTAGCAAACTGGGTTATACTCTCTCCAGAGAATTTCAGGATCGCGAAATTCTTTCTTCACCTGAAATCTGCTAGGTTTTGGCCTAGCCTTTAAAGCGAGCAAAAGCTATGTTGCGGTTTATTCTCAAACCTGATCGTGATAAATCAATTCGCCAACGCCACCCATGGGTTTTCAGCGGGGCAGTCGCCCGCCGTTCTGGCCCGGTGCATCCTGGCGAAACCGTCGATATTGTTAGCTCCGAGGGCGTGTGGCTGGCGCGGGGCACTGCCAGTACCCACTCGCAAATGATTGCCCGTTTGTGGACGTGGCAACGTGATGAGGAGCTTGACTCCAGTTTTATTCGCCAACGGATCGAGCGCGCCATCAAAGGCCGCGAACATCTGCACAATAATCCGGAAACCAACGCCTATCGCGTGATCTTCAGCGAAAGCGATGGCCTACCAGGTCTGATTGTTGATCGTTTTGCCGATTGGTTAGTTGTGCAATTGCTAACCCAAGGCGCAGTTACCCACACTGCCACAATTGTCGAAGCCTTGGCTGAATTAATGCCAGTGCGCGGCATTTACGAACGCTCCGATGTTGAAATTCGGCCCGCGAAGGGCTGGGCGAGGCCGAAGGCTTACTCTGGGGCGAGGCTCCGCCTGAGCGATTAACGATTCGCGAAAATGGCTACGAGTTTGTGCTCGATTTGGCTGGTGGTCAAAAAACTGGCTGGTACGTTGATCAACGGATCAATCGTATGCGGGTTGCCGAATATGCCAAAGCTGCCGATGTGTTGGGGGTATTTTCCTACACTGGCGGTTTTGAGGTGCTAGCGGCTGGCGCAGGCGCTACCTCGATCACCGCAGTTGATAGCTCGGCGGCAGCGTTGCGCGGCTTGCACACCAATCTCGCCCAAAATGGCTTGAACACCCCAGTAACAGCGGTTGAAGGTGATGCCTTTAAGATTTTGCGCCAACTGCGGGAAGAAGGCAAGCAATACGATCTGATTGTGCTTGATCCACCAAAGTTTGCCCACTCGCAAAGCCAAATCGATCGGGCAACCCGTGGTTATAAAGACATCAATATGCAAGCTTTTCACCTGTTGCGGCCAGGTGGCGTGTTGGCAACCTTCTCATGTTCGGGGCTGATTAGCGCAGATCTATTTCAAAAAGTCGTGTTTGGAGCAGCCTTGGATGCTGGCCGTGATGCGCAAATCATCGAAACCCTTACCCAAGGCGGTGATCACCCTGTCTTGTTGACCTTCCCAGAAGCGGCCTATCTCAAAGGATTAATCTGCCGTGTCTGGTAGCCGTTGAGGATTTGCAATGGCCTATCGTTTGCTCAATGAAGGCTCGATCACAACTCCTGGTGGTTTTCGGGTAACAGGCATTCACTGTGGCTTGAAAACCACCAGCCGTGATCGTGACCTTGGGTTGTTAATTACCAAAACTGGTTGTACTGCAACTGGCCATTTTGGCGCAACCAGCGGCATCACTGGCGCGTGGACGACCGCCAATCTGCGGCGTAATGCCGAGGATGTGCGGGCGGTGTTGCTGCTAACCGGGATTGATGGCGGGCGCGGGGCCAGTGCTGTACATAATTGCCAAGCATTGGCAAGCCTACTCGCCGAGGAAGCCTGGATCAAGCCGGAGCAAGTGGTCTTGTTGGCGGCGGGTGCAGCTGGCCAATTCGATATGGATTTGCTGCGGCGCGCTGTGCCACGGGGGCTTGATGAGCTTGATAGCAAAGGCGGGCGACGCCTAGCACTGGCCTTGGCTCAAGAGCCGCATCCTACGGCACAGGCAGCGGTCGAAGTTGAAGCCAGCGACGGCACCAGCGCGATCATTGGCGGTTTGGCCAGTGCTGGCGATGCGCCACGCTGGTTGATCACCACCAACGCCAAGCTCTCAACCCGCCTGCTCAACCGGGCAATTTTGCAATTGCTCGAAGACTACCCAGACCTCGATCAAGCTGCCGTGCTGATTTTGGCCAATCCTAGCGCCAGCTTAGCCCCAACCCACAGCAACCAATCAGCGTATAGCGAATGGTATGCAGGTTTAGGCAGGATTAATTGCCCATTTGAGCGAACAACTGCGCTAGTGCATTGTTTTCACAGCTATGACCATGGTACAATTAACCAAGGCCATAGCTGTGGCAGATGAGAGCGCTTATGCAACGATTACCTTTGTTTCCTTTAAACGTGGTGTTGTTTCCTGGGGCACAATTGCCGCTGCATATTTTCGAGCCACGCTATCGCACCATGATTAGCCGTTGTCTTGAAGAAAGCAAGCCTTTCGGGGTTGTGCTGATTCGCGAAGGAGTTGAGGTTGGTGGTTCGTCAGTGCCGCATATCATTGGCACAACCGCCGAAATTCAAAGTGCCTATCGGTTGGCCGATGGCCGCATGTACATCGTCACCGAAGGCCGCCAACGCTTCCGCATCAACTACCCACTCAGCGTCGACCCGTATATGGTTGCAATGGTCACGATGCTTGATGATGATGTTAACGATCGCCATCAGGCTGCTGAATTGACCGAACTGTATTCGCAATACCATCGAACGGTTGCCGCAGCGACTGGCATGCGCTCAACCGCCATCGATTTGCCCAGTGATCCGGTTGGCTTAAGCTATATGCTCGCCGATTCAATGCAAATGGGCTTACCGATTAAGCAACATTGGCTCGAATCGGATCTCTGATCAACGCATCCATGAGCTGATTGAAGCCATTCAATTTGAGCTAGCGCTCTTGCCCACCATTCCGCCCGACCAGTTGGATCGTGAACCACCTTTTGAAAACACTTCGTGGAATTAAGTGCCACGCAATGCTTATGTTAATTGCAAGTGTTCGCCTTGACCTGTTTATCCCCGCCGTTCATTCGCTCAAAGAAAAACGCAGCGTGCTTAAATCAGTAATTGCCCGTTTACGCAACGAGTTCAACGCCTCGGTCGCCGAGGTCGATGAGCATGATCGTTGGCAACGTGGTGTGATTGGCGTTGTCTGTGTTGGCAATGAAACTCGCTATCTCGAAGGCCAAATCGATGCGATCATTCGTTGGATCGAGCAACATCGGCCTGATGTGACTATTGTGGATATTGAGCGCGAGATGCTGTAAGCAGTAAGCAATTCCCTCACCCCAACCCCTCGCCCGTCGGACGGGAGAGGCTTTTAGCGTTGTGGTTTTATCTTGAATCATTGAAGAATCAATTCCCTCTCTCCCACAGCGCGGACGAGGGGCTTAATCCTAGTGGTTTTCCAGCGCATGCAGGCGGCTGCCCCTCACCCCAACCCCTCTCCCGTCCGACGGGCGAGGGGCTTTTAGCATTGTGGTTTTATCTTGAATCATTGAACTCTTAGAATCAATTCCCTCTCCCCCACAGCACGGACGAGGGGCTTAATCCAGTGGTTTTCGCAGATGCATGGTCAATCCACGGTACGGCGGCTCCCCCTCGCCCGCGTGCAGTGGGCGAGGGGGCTGGGGGGTGAGGGAACTATTTAAAAAACTCAAAAACAATTGATGGAAACGGGCATCGCCGGTTAATTCGGGGTGAAATGCGGTGGCGAGCAGTTTACCTTGGCGGGCTGCTACGATGCGTCCATCATCCAAGCTGGCTAAAGTTTCTACCTCAGCACCAACTTTGTCGATTTGTGGGGCACGGATAAAGACTGCATGAAACGGCGCATTGCCAAGGGCTGGCACCTGCAAGTTGGTTTCAAAACTATCAACTTGGCGACCAAAGGCATTGCGCCGCGCAGTAATATCCATCAAGCCAAGCGCAGGCTGGCCTTCGACGCGACCTTCGGCAATTTCCTTGGCCAGCAAAATCATGCCAGCGCACGTACCCCAAATTGGCATGCCCTCTTGGCGGCACGTTGCTGAATTGGATCCAACAGATCAAAGCGTACCAAGAGTTTGCCAATCGTTGTGCTCTCACCACCAGGAATAATCAAGCGCTCGACTTGGGCTAATTGCTCAGGCAAACGCACTTGCAGCGTTTCAACCCCCAAGCCTTGCAAAATCTTTTCGTGCTCAATAAACGCGCCTTGCAGCGCCAAAACCCCAACTGGCATAAAAACCTCTTTGAAAGGATGAATTATGAAGGATGAAACCTGATGTTCTAATCGAAAGGATGAAAGTTGAACTATGAAACAGGATCTTGAATCCCGCACAATTCAGCTTTCATCCTTCATCGGAAGTTGGTTATTCAATTGAGTGCAAATTACGAAGGTGAATATTCATCCTTCATAATTCATCCTTCATAATTCGGAACAATTACCAACCGCGTTGGGCGAGCAACTCGTTAGCAGGGATAGTATCGATATTGATACCGACCATGGCTTCGCCCAAGTTGCGGCTAATTTCGGCCAACAGCTTAGCATCGCGGAAGTGGGTGGTTGCTTCAACAATCGCTTTGGCCCGCTTGGCTGGATTGCCCGATTTGAAAATGCCTGAGCCAACAAATACACCATCAACGCCCAATTGCATCATCAAAGCTGCATCGGCTGGAGTGGCAATGCCACCAGCAGCAAAGTTGACGACTGGCAAGCGGCCTAATTCGGCAATTTGCTTAACCAATTCATATGGTGCTTGCAAATTCTTGGCAGCTACAAACAATTCATCAGGATTGAGGGTTTGCAAGCGGCGAATTTCGGCGAACATCGTGCGCGCATGCCGCACAGCTTCGACCACATTGCCCGTGCCAGCTTCGCCTTTGGTGCGAATCATGGCCGCGCCTTCGGTGATCCGGCGTAATGCTTCGCCCAAATTGCGTGCGCCACAGACGAATGGCACTTTAAAATTATGCTTGTTGGTATGATTTTCTTCATCAGCAGGCGTGAGCACTTCGCTCTCGTCGATGTAATCAACCCCAATTGCTTCGAGGATTTGCGCTTCAACAAAGTGGCCAATCCGCGATTTTGCCATCACTGGAATCGTGACCGCTTCAATAATCCCTTGGATCATTTCGGGATCGCTCATACGAGCCACGCCGCCATCCTTACGAATATCGGCTGGGACGCGTTCGAGTGCCATCACGGCGACTGCGCCAGCTTCTTCTGCAATTTTAGCTTGGTCGGGCGTAACCACGTCCATAATCACGCCGCCCTTGAGCATTTGAGCCAAGCCGACTTTGGTAGTAAATGTTGAAGTTTCCATTGCAATTCCTCTGGTGGATTGATTGATAATGTTGAGTGTCATTTGATCAGACAGCCGTTATTGTACCACGGCTGCCTGTGACAATCGATCAACATTGCGAGGGGACAAAGGATGACAATCGCCAAGGATTGGCACTTTTGACGGAGTTAGGCGGCCTATGGTACGATCAGCGTAATCAATCATAAATCGCTATTCAGTTGTTGTGCAAACAGTTGGGGGAAATCCGGTGCAAATCCGGTGCAGTCCACGCTACGGTAAGCCTTTGGCGCAGCCCGAATACCCATGTGAATCGCTGATTTTGAGGTTGGCTTGCGTTGGCACAAGCACAACCAACGCGTTGTTATCTGTTCCTTAGCCAACTGGCTAAGGTTTTTTTGATTAAGGAGACTCCTTATGCTCCGACGAGCAACTATCCATCGCTGGTTATTGGTTTTAGTGGCCTTATTTGTGGCCATGCCTGCTGCCGCTCAAGCTCCAACCGAAGGCGCAAACGCTGCGGCTTGGATTGTGACCCAAGCGCAGGCCGACGGCAGTTTTCCTGGTTTTGGCTTGGGCGAAACCGCCGATGCCGTCTATGCTTTGAAAGCCAGTGGCTTGAAAGTTCAAACCAACGTTCAAAGCTTTATCGAAACCAATGCGAGTGCGATTGCCGCCAAACCAGGCGTTGCTGCTAAGTTCGTTTTGGCCGAATTGTTGCTCGGCTACAATCCACGCTCAGTCGTCGGAGTCGATTTGGTGGCCGCCGTTACGGGCAGCTACAAAGCCGATAGCGGTATGTATGGTGGTGATGTAACCACCCACGCTTTGGCCTTGTTGGCTTTGAACGCAGCTGGTGCGCCAGTTGAAAACAAAGCGATCAATACCTTGGCAGCAGTCCAAATTGCCGATGGTTCATGGTCGTTCAGCGGCGATACCACTGCCGATGCTGGCGATACCAACACCACGGCCTTGGTTGTGCAAGCATTGGTGGCAGTTGGCCAAGGCAAGAGCGAAACCGTCAGCAAGGCTGTGGCCTACTTGCAAACCCAACAAAATAGCGATGGTGGTTTTCCTTATGCCAAAAACTCGGCTTATGGTAGCGCCACCGATGCCAACTCAACCGGCTTGGTAATTCAAGCAATTGTGGCAACTGGTGGTAACCCAACCGCCGCACCGTGGGCAAGCGCAACTGGCAACCCATTGAGTGCCTTGTTGAGCTTACAAAATGCCAGTGGAGCCTTCCGCTACGATGCAGCAACGCCCGATGACAATGCGTTTGCAACCTATCAAGCCACACCTGCATTGTTTTTTGTGACCTATCCGTTGAGCGTGTTGGCGACAGCACCGCAACCAACCGCCGTACCAAGCACCCCAGTTGCAACCGCTACGCCAAAACCAAATACACCAATTACCTTGCCTGATACTGGAGCACCAGCATTGCCATTGTGGCCAGTGGTGATTATCTTTGGGCTTGGCTGTATTGTGGCTGGTTTGGGTTTACGCCGCGTCGCTTAATCAAGTGACTTGGAGAAGATTTAGGCTTCGCTAGTCATGATTCGACTCCCTTCCGTCCCTCCGCTGGAGGGAAACGCAGGGGCTTTAATCCCCCTGCAACCCTCAAGGGCAATTTGTGACTCGCAGTTGTAGGTCGATGAACTTAAAATCTTAGAATTCCACCTGCGAGTGTAAGCAATGGATGGATGCCCCTCGCCTGCCTTCAGTGGATGAGGGGTGTCCTTACAAGAGTAGGTTTTTAACGAAATCTTGGCGTTATCCGAATGGATTGGTGGTCGCCACCCTTCCGTCCCCTCCGCCGGAGGGAAACGCCGGGGGCTTTAATCCCCCTGCACCCCCTCAAGGGCAATTTGTGACTCGCAGCCGTAGGTCGATGAACTTAAAATCTTAGAATTCTACCTGCGAGCGTAAGCAATGGATGGATGCTCTTCCCTCGCGCGTCCAGTGGACGAGAGGGTTGGGACTGAGGCTGAGGAATCGATTGGTTATTTACCGAATAGGAATATAATTTCATGCGTCGTTTGTTGGTTGTGGTGGTTGCGATTGCCGTGCTCTTGCTTGGCAATTTGGCTCAATCGATTGCTGCTCAGGGCGATGGGCATCAATATCATGCTGCGGTGGTGGTGCAATATGCCTCGGGCGCAGTCGATGCCCGCTGTGTTGGCTTCGATCAGGAATCGATCAGCGGCTATGATGCTTTGCTGGCAGCAGGCTTTAACGTTGTAGCCGAAGGCTCGTCGATGGGCGCGATGGTTTGCTCGATCGATAGCGTGGGCTGCGATTATCCCAATGAATCGTGTGCTTGTAAATGCCAAGGCGGCGATTGTACCTACTGGGCCTATAGCCATTTGCTCGATGGCGTTTGGCAATATTCCAAACTCGGAGCTGGCTCGTACAAACTGCGTGATGGCGCGGTCGATGGCTGGGCTTGGGGCGGTGGCAGCGTTGAACGTGGCTCCACGCCACCTGTAATTGCGTGGGGCGATGTTTGTTCCGCGCAAGCAGCACCAGTCGCGACTGCCGAACCACCAACGGCACTTCCCGCCACCGCTACCAATCAACCAACCGCGATTCCCGCAACCAACACTGTGGTTCCCGCAACGATTCGCAGTGTGGCAACGCTCACCGCTAGCCCAATCAGCGAACCAACTGCACCGCTCGCAACCCTAGCAGTGCCAAGCGCTACTCCTATTACGGCTAGCCCAACCAGCCTTGCCAGCGCCACGATTGCGCCAACTGAGCAAGCAACTTCAACTGCTCGCGCAACCACCATGCCAAGCTCCACCAGCGTGGTCAGCACGCCAACCAATCAATCAGGTAGCACCGGAGGCTCAATCCCCATCAACTACATTATTTTTGGCTTGATTTTGCTTGGCTTGGTCGGCGGCGGCATCTGGAAGCGCCAGCGCAAACCATGAGTGCCGAAGTCTATCAGCCAGCGGCAGGCCGCGCTCGCGAAGCCCTAACCCAAGCCACGCCAGCAGCAACCAACAGCGAATGGTCGAATAAGGCGAGTCAACGCCAACGCCGCATCGCCCGCCCATGGGAAGGCGGCCATAGTTTGGCATGGGTCGCGTGGTTGGTAGCAGCCTTAGCCTGCATCAGCCAAACAGATCAGCCATTGTATTTGTGTTTGATTGGCGCAGTAACGCTGTTGATTTGGCAAAACTGTGCCTTGGATAGCCCGTTTCAGGCGGTTGTGCGGGTGATGCTACAACTTGGCGGGGTGCTGTTTGGCTTTAATCTGCTATTTAGCGTAATTACGGCCAGTGTGCTGCGAGGCCAAACCGTCTTATTCGAATTACCAAGTTGGCGCTTGCCACAACTGCTTGGTGGCATTCAACTGGGCGGGCTGATTACCGCCGAACAACTGGCTAGTGGAGCCGTTCGCGGGCTGCGTTTGTGGACATTATTACTGGTGGTTGGCACATTCAACGCGTGTGTTAATCACTATCGGCTGTTGCGGCGCACACCACAGGGCTTTTTTCAACTTGGCTTGGTGCTAACAATTGGCTTGGCCTTTATTCCCCAAACCTTGCTGCGACTACGAGCGATTCGCGATGCTCAACGCTTGCGCGGCCATCGTTTTCGATCGTGGCGCGATGCTTTGCCCTTATTCGTGCCCTTGCTCAGTGGCGGCTTAGAACAATCGCTGACCTTGGCTGAAGCGATGGAAGCTCGTGGTTTTGGGCGAGCGCAGCGGAGCCAAATCGCAGCCCGCTGGACATGGCTCGGTTTGGCGGCAGTGCTGCTGGTTTGCGCTGGCCTCTGGGCTTTATTTTTCTATCGCACTGGCAGCTTGGCCGCAATTGCTGGCTGGGTGCTGTTGGCGCTTGGCCTGATGACCATGTTGATTTATTGGTGGCAAGCTAATCGGTTGATTGTTCGCAGCAGCTATCGGCGTGAACGCTGGAATCGCCAAGCCACGTTTGTGGTGCTGTTGGCAAGCGTTGGGCCACTTGGCTTTTGGCTAGCACGCCGTTCAGGTATTGCGATGTTTTATCGAATTTACCCCAAATTGGCGTGGCCACCATTCGAGCCAATTGTGGCAATTGCAATTTTGGCCTTGCTTGCGCCGTTGCTGTTCAAGCCTAGCGCTCGCTAAATGAAACAATCGCTTGCAGCACCGCCGGATCATTGGGAATCGTGTATTTAGTCCAATCGTCTTCAATCACAATATTTGGTTGCACGCCGCTGGTTTCAAAATTCCGCCCATCGGGCAATTTAAAGCCCTCTTGGGCTACCCACAAGCGCGAGCCATCATCAAAATTATATTGAAAAATTGTCTCGGTATTGCCTTGGCTGGCTTGGCCCAGCACTAAAGCTCCGTTAAATTGCAGCGTTCCAGCCAGCACTTCAGCATACGAAGCGCTATCTTTATCGATTAGCACAGCCAGCGGTACTTGATGCAGCTGTTCGTACAACACGCCAGGCTTAATCGTTAATGGATACAAGTTATCTTGACTGTAGAAATTGCCGACCTCGCCACTGACAAATTGGCTCAAAATGCCTTCGAGCACACTGCGCCAGCCACCGCCATTGGATCGTAGATCCAAAATCAAGCCATCGAGTGGCTGATCGTCGGCCAACAATTCGCTTAGTTCGCTAATCACTTGAGTGTGCATATCGTCAGCCCACAAGCTTGGAATCAGTAAATAGCCGATTGTCGGAGCATTGGGCAAGCGACGGCCTGCGGGAGTGATTTTGCCAATCACTGGCTCGCGGGTAACAACCAATTCACGCGGATCGGATTGGGGCGTTTGAATCGTCAAGCGCACTTGGCTGCCTTCAGGGCCACGAATTTGGTCGGCATTGGTAAACGGTTGGCCTTCGACGGCGGTAATTCGGTCGCCACGCATCAAGCCAGCCGCTTGGGCTGGGCTATCGGGAAAGACCAAGGTAATAAAGGCGGCGCTTTCTTCGTGGATGGTCAGCACGCCAATGCCAACATAACTATCGGTGCCACTGGCGACCGCATCTTCCTGCACTGCCTCAACTGGGCGAGCAAAGCGCGAATGTTGATCGTTAAGTTTACCGACCATGCCTTCAAGAATTGTATAGAGCGTTTCATCATCGGTGGCGGTTTGCACTTGCGGCTCAATTTCGCTGCGCACTGCGGCCCAATCCACGCCATTGAAATCAGGATACAGATAATGCTCGTTGACAGTTTGCCAAACATCATTGAACAAGGTCAATCGTTCGCCAGTGCTCATGGGCGTGGTGACGGTGGGCGTAGCTTGGGCAACTTCAAGCGTTGGGGTTGGTTCAACCGATGGAATTGCGCTTGGGATGGTAGCAAGCGTTGGCGTAGCCAAAGCCAGCGGAGCTGTCGTTGCGGTTAGGGTTGGTGGGATTGTGGGAGTCGAAGCCCAAGGCAATTGAGCAGTACAGCTAGCGAGCAACATAATTCCAAGCAAAAGCAACCAACGATAACGCATAACAACCCCAAATTAAGCGCAAGCCGCCGTAAACTGCCCGCAAGCAGCACAGCGGCTCACTGTGAAACGATCGATTTAGATCATCAAAAGCATTTGTTCGACGATTTGTGCGGCCCGTTGCAGTTGCACAATCGGAATAAATTCATCGACTGAGTGAATATTTTCGTAGCCAATTGCCAAGTTGGCAGTTTCGATGCCGTTGTTGCTGATAATGCTGACATCGCTACCACCGCCAGTTACCACCAACGCAGGCTCTAGGCCAATCGCCCGAATTGCCTGATTGAGCAATTGCACAATTTCAGCATCGGGGGCCAGCACACTTGGACCATAATGCTGTTTATGTTCAATCTCAACCGTCGCGCCAAATTTGGCGGCGGCTTGCTCGAACGCAGTGCGCATAATTTGCCATTGGGCATCGAGCTTGGCTTGGTTGCGCGAACGGGCTTCGCCTTTTACCACAACTACATCAGGCACGATATTATTGGCCTTGCCGCCATGAATCGAGCCAATATTGGCGGTGGTTTCGTCGTCGAGCCGACCTAAGGGCATGGCGGCAATCGCATGGGCCGCAACTTCAATTGCGCTAATGCCTTTTTCGGGGGCAACCCCAGCGTGCGCCGAAACCCCAGTGATCGTGGCAGTAAATGAATCGTGAGCTGGCGAACCAATACAGATCGATCCAACATCGCCATTGAGATCAAAGGCTAAGCCTTGTTTGGCTTGCAGTTTGCTATAATCGAGGGCGCGTGCACCATACAAACCAGTTTCTTCTTGCACCGTAAACACCAACTCGATTGCTCGATGCTGCTTACCCGATTCAATCACCGCTTGAACGCCTTCAAGAAAGGCAGTCACGCCAGCCAAATCATCAGCACCAAGCACCGTATCGCCAGCGCTGTAGATATTGCCATCGCGGATAACTGGCTGCTTGCCGTGGCATGGCGCGACGCTATCCATGTGCGCATTCAGCAATAACGGCGCACCTGCGCCAGCCAAACGTGCGATCACATTGCCAATCGCATCCTGTTCGCAGCGTAGCCCTAAGGCTTGGCAACGCTCAATTAAATGCGCGGCCATAGCAGCTTCTTCACCAGATGGATTATCGATCCGAACCAAAGTACAAAACGTATCGAGCAGACGCTCTTGATTGATAGCCATGAAAAATCCTTCAAAAAACGCTTATGGATTGATTTCCAATGCTGCCGACATGACAATTCCTGCCAACGAGCCGCCAACACTGGTACCTTCGCCACCATTCTCAACCATCACAGCCACCGCATATTTGGGGTCTTCTAGCGGAGCCAACGAGATAAACCAAGCATGTGGTGCGCCAAGTGGATTTTCGGCAGTGCCCGATTTGCCGCCAACGTTATAGCCTGGCACGCCAGCCACCGTCGCCCCCGACCAGCCTTGTTCAATCACAGCCTTCATCGAGATCCGAATGCGCTGTGAAACCTCGACGCTCATCGGGTCGCCGATTTTGCGCGGTCGCGCTTGATACAACTCGCCGCCTTGAGGCGTGGTTACCCGCTCGACCAAGTAGGGCTTCATCATATCGCCGTTGTTACCAATTGCTTGGGTGATCATCGCCATTTCGAGCGGTGTAACCAACAAGCGCCCTTGGCCATAGGCCGTATCGGCAATTGCCACCGGCTGGCTCCACCAATCGTCGCCATCTTCGCCGCCATAGAGCTGGCTGGGTGCTGAGGGCAAGTCGGTCAAATCGCCAGTATCGGGCAATTCATCAGCCGGGTAAATATGAAAACGGCGGGCTTGATCTTCGAGTAAGTTGCGGCCATCGCTTTGCAAGCGGATGCCATATTGGGCAAACGCGGTATTGCAGGAGAAAGCATAAACCCCATCAAGCCCAAATTTTTCGCCAAATTTTTGGGCGATATAGCCTGCTTCGTCATCAACTGCATTCACCACGGGCACGCTAACACCTTCTTGTGGGTACAGTTCGTTGGGACAGGTAATCTGCTCTGGCTGGCCGACATCAGGATTATTCAAAACCCCGATTGCCGTCACTGTTTTGAAGATCGAGCCTGGTGGATATTGGCCTTGGGTCGAGCGAAAGACTAATGGCCGTGATTCATCGCTGATCAACGAGTTCCAATAATTAACCACCCGATCGCTTTCCGCCGAGTAGTCTTCGGCATCAAGCCGCAGCGTCAATTGCGAAGGGTCAAAACTGGGCGTGCTGACCATGGCCCGAATCGCGCCAGTTTTAACATCGATCACCACCACCGAGCCAACCCGGCCATCGAGCGCCTTGAAGGCCCGATCTTGCAATTGCGCATTGATCGTGAGCTGAACGTTATTGCCTTCGCGCGGGCGGCTAAACAGCTGATTTTGCAAATTTTGCCAGCTATTGCCCTTGCCACCAGCCAAATATTCGTTATAGCTACTTTCCAAGCCATACAAACCATAGATGCTGCTAACATAGCCAAGCGTATGGCCAAAAGCCCGCATATCGTATTGATTGGCAATTGGGTAGGTGCGATACGAACGATTATCAGAAACGATCACATTTTCGGCGATGGTTACACCTTGCGAATCGAAAATTGCTCCGCGTTTGATCCGATTGGTGCTGCGCACAAGCCGAATATTGCTAGTAATATTGCCATCGTCCTCAGCCACCACCCGATTATAAATTTCATCGGCCCGAATAACCTGCGTCCGCAGCAATTGCAGCGTCAACATAGTAAAGCCAATGATCATAAACAAGGCTAAGTTTTGGGTTGCAGTATAAATGCCGGTGGCACGTTGGGTGCGAATCGGCCAAATGGCAAAACCACCAAGAATTGTGGCGACCCACAAACATGGCAGCCAGTGCTCCTCGAGCGACCAAGGCACCATGCCATAGATAATTAAGCCAACCGCGATTAACCCAGCTACTGATTTCAAGAAACGCTGCATGCGACCGTTCTCCTGTAACCAAAACGTAGTTCCATTATAAAGCTATTTGGGCCAGTCGCAATGAAAGGCTGATGAAAGCCAGAAGGCAGAGGCTCGGAGCACATGTGTGACTATGGGCTATGGGCTACAGGCTATGGGCTGAATCGATCAAGGCAATCCTAACAACTGTTCCGATAGCCTGTAGTTGTAATGGTTCATGAGATTGGCAAGAAATGTGCATTCCCTCACCCCCGACCCTCTCATTACAAGGGTAGGTTTTTAACCATGGCATCGGTGGATGGGCAAGCGTTCATGATCCCCTCACCCCCCGACCCCCTCGCCCACTGAACGCGGGCGAGGGGGAGCAGCCGCTTTCACCACAAATCATCTAAAAACCACCGCGTTAAAGTCCCGCTCCCGTGACACGGGAGCGGGGTTGGGGAGAGGAAACAAAACATCCTTCGTTAAACCTTCGCACTTTGCCATTTGCCTTGGCGGAAGCGCCACCAAGTTAGGGTGCCTTGGACCGCAAAATCGGTGCACATCGCCAGCCAAATGCCGTTCAAGCCAAGATCAAACTGCTTGACCAACAGCCAAGCCAAGGGCAAGCGCACGCACCAAACACTCAGCATTTTGCTAATTAATGGCCATTTTGGCTCGCCACCGCCACGCAAACTACCACTGAAGATAAAATTGGCAGCCAAGGCTGGCTGGGCAAACCCAACCATGCGCAAAGGCAAGGCTGCCAAGCGCACAACTTCTTCATCGGCCACAAAAAAGCGCAAAAATACCTCAGGCGCAAGCACAAAGAGCAAGCCAATCGCCCCCATAAAGATCGCACCCAATCGGAAGGCTTCGAAGCCACTCTCGCTCGCCGCTTGGGGCTGATTGGCCCCCATATGCTGGCCAACCAGGGTCGTTGCCGCTACCGCCATGCCCATACCAGGCAAAAACGAGATGCTCTCAATCGTGATGATTGTGTTGTGGGCTGCATAGGCCGCCGTGCCAATATCATTGATTAAATGGATAAAAATCAGCAATGCTGCCTGAAAAATAAATTGTTCAGCGCCATAGGGCAGACCTTGGCGTAAAATCCGCCACATCAAATTGCGATTAGGCCGCGGAATCTGATTAAGCTGCAAGCCCGAACGCCCACGAATCAAGGTTGCAAGTACAATTAAGCCGCCAATGCCTTGGCCGCTCATAGCTGCAAAGGCTGCGCCGTTAATCCCTAGCGCTGGAAAACCAAGATAGCCATTGACCAGCAGCAACGATAAAACTGCGTTAATCCCGTTGACCACCAGCATCACTTTGAGCGGCGTGCGGGTATCGCCTGAGCCGCGCAAGGCTGCGTTGCCCACATAGAGCATGGCCATCAAAGGCATTGATAAGGCTGAAATCCGCAAATAGCCTGCGCCATACTGACGAACTTGGGCGTTCGCGCCCAGCAAATCCATCAGTTGCGGGGCAAAACTATAGGCCAAAAAGAGGCCAAGAATCCCCATTGCCAACCCAATGATTAAGGCTTGGCGCAAGGTTTGGTTGGCTTGTTCGCGCTCGTCTGCCCCCACAAACCGCGCAATCACCACCGTGCTACCCAACGCAACCGCCATAAAAAAGGTAATTAATGTCCATGTGACTTGGCTCGAAATGCCAGTCGCCGCCAACGCAACTTGGCGATCGTAGCCATTGGCGGTTGCCACGGCTAAGCTCAAGTGGCCCACCACATAGGTATCAACCAAGCCAACCATCAAACTCAATAATTGCTCGCCAACTGCTGGCAAGCCCAACTTTAATACAGCACTGCGTTGGCTGCTTCGCCCCCGCGCTACGTCCAATGGAATTGCCATGATGTGTCCGTCACCTTATGCAATATGTCGATATATGCATAATAGCAGAAGATGTAAAAAGTATGAAGGATGAGGGATAAAGGATGAAATCAAAAGCCAAAATAGTGCTGCAAGGTCAGGATTCAGGGATCAGTGGCTAGGCTTAAACGTAGAGCACAAAGGGCTACTGGCCACTGGCTACTGACTACTGGCTTTGGGCTATTGACCATTGGCGATAGGAATAATGAATCTGTGTTGATCTGTGGCTAAAAGCTTAACCTTCTCGTCTTCGTAATCTTCGTGGAGCGACTTTTAACGCAGAGGCGCAGAGAACCAGTAATTAAAAGCTCTGCGCCTCTGCGTTAACAAAACAGATTCTATGCTATCTTCATCCTTGCATGCGCCAAATGCTAGCACCAATACCAGTTTGTGGGATGTTCAAGGCACCTGACTGAATGGCAATTTCAGTTGCGTCATCACCATGAACAAAAATCGTTCCATCGGCTAGGCCTGCTGCTAACATTGGAATTGGCGGAATGCTGGTTGCCGCGCGCTGAGCCACAATCAACAAACATTCATCAGCGCTGCGCCGCATAAATGCCACGGTATCGCCCTCGGCAAGCAATAATTGAAACCCGCCAACGCTCAAAGCGCTCGAACTACGGCGTAAGCCAATCAAGGCCCGATAAAATGCCAGCAACTCGTGATCCCAGGCTTGGGCATCCCAAGGCATACAGCCACGACAATAAGGATCGCCACCACCTTGCATGCCCACTTCATCGCCATAGTAAATGCATGGCACGCCCGGAAAGGTCATTTGCAAGGTGACTGCTACTTGATGCAACGCTCGATTGCCACCAACAATCGTCAGTAAGCGTGGCGTATCGTGCGAATCGAGCAGATTGAATTGTTGCAAGGCAATTTGCCATGGAATCACAGCCAAGAAGGCCAGCCATTGCTCGCCCAAGGCTTGACTTGGCAATAAAGCCCGATCTTCCCATGCTAAATTCCAAACCGAAGCCATATCGAAGCCAACCAACCATTGCAAGGTTGGGAAGGTAAAACCACGATAATTCATGCTGGCATCAAGCTCATCGCCCTGCAAATGATTGCTGCCATCGTAGAAATGCTCACCCAGCAAATAGGCCTCGGGAGCTTCAGCTTTGACCGCACTGCGTAAAGCGCGGCCAATTTTATGCCCCAACTGGCTTGGGCCTTGACGTGCCAACATATTTGCCACATCGATTCGCCAGCCATCAATTGCATAGGGTTGGCGCAACCAATGGCGAATAATCGCTTGCTCGCTGCCATAAATTGCTTGGCGCAAGCCTTGGCTGGTGTAATTAAGTTTGGGCAACGAACGATGGCCAAGCCACGATTCATACTCGTTGGGGTGCGCTGTCCACGAAAAATAATCAGCAGTTGGCGCATGCGCATCGGCTTGGGCCGCCGTAAACCAATGGTGGGTATAGCCACAGTGATTGAGCACAATATCAAGCATCAATTTCATCTGATAGCGCTGACTGGCTTGGCGTAACTCGGCCAAAGCTGCTTCGCCACCAAAATGCTGATCGATCTGCAAATAATCGGCGGTATCGTATTTGTGGTTCGATGGCGCGGTAAAAATCGGCGTGAGATACAGCGCATTGATCCCAAGTTGATCAAGATACTCAAGCTTTTGGCGAATGCCCTGTAAATCGCCACCAAAAAACTCCACGCCACCCGTCGCTTTTTGCGGAGCCTCGCCCCATTGGCGGGCGATGGTTGGCACACCATACACCTGATACTCGCCATCAACCACATTATTGCTCGGCTCGCCATCACAAAACCGATCAGGAAAGATTTGGTAGAAAACTGCCGAATGCACCCAAGTTGGGGCGTGATAATCGGCCAACAGCTTAAAATCGCTCGCATCAGTGGGCGTTGAGCGTTGGATGCCTGCCGCCGAAAGCCACCAACCGCCTTGCTCGGTCATCAGCCAAAAACGATAGCCAGTGCGTGGCATCGAGAGTGTGATTTGGCCTTGCCACCATTGGGCGGTTTCGCTTCGTTCTGCTGGCTGCATGGCTACAAATGTTTGCTCGCCATCAGGGCAAATGCGAATAAACGCTTGGGTGATTGGCGCATCCAGTGGGGTACGTAGCCGCACAGTTACCTGTTGACCGAGTTGATAGGGCTGGCTTGGTTGAAGATAGAGCGCCGAACCATCGTGGTAGACAGCGCCAGTCCATGTTGGATAGTGCATTGCTGTTTCTCGTTACTAATGGGTGAGGGGTCAGGGACTAGGAGCTAGGGGTCAGAAGAGCATAGAGAGCAAAAATTGGCTATAGGCTTATGGCTATCGGAATTTCTGTGAATGAAACCATGGGTCTGCAATTCAACTAAGAACTGCAAAGAACGATTGCTGATCAAAATACTTTTGCTTATTTCACTAATCGTTCATCCTATAGCCCATAGCCCCATTTTCACATGCTTCGTAGTTTCAAAAGCAGCTAACTCCTGACCCCTGAACCCTCAATCCTAACCTCTAACCTACCACTCAGCGTCGCCGTAGAAATCGCCGTGATCGCGGTCGAGAAAGGCTTCGATGTTGGGGCGAATCGTGCCTAAACGAAATTCTGGGCCATGGCCAGCATAACAGATTCGCTGATCATCCCAGCTTAAGATGATGCTGCGCAGGGTTTGCAGGCTGGTCTGAAAATCGGCAGCCGACCATGTGCGGCCCGGCCCGCCAGCAAACAAGGTATCGCCAACAATGGCAATTGGGCTATCATCGACCAAAAAACTGACCATATCGCCAGTATGGCCAGGCGTGTAAATTGCCTTAACTGTGTGCTGACCAATCGTCAAAATGTGACCATCATTAATCCCAGCATCAAGTGGTACGGGCCGCGTTTGCGGGCCTGGATGCCCAAGCACAGGCACATTCAAGCGTTTGCGCATGCTGGCAACTTCGCCAATATGATCGTTGTGGGTATGCGTTAGCCAAATCGCAATTGGCGTGGTGTTGCTCAACATCGCCTGCAAACGCGCAGGGTCAGCGCCCGGATCGATCAAGACGCTTTGGTTGGTATGAGGGCAGACCAAGGCATAACTGTTCATTGGCCATGGCCCAACGGCGCGGTGTCGTAATTCCATCACAATAGTCCTCCTCTCACCATTATAGATTCAAATTGGCGAAAAGCAGCTATGCATGCTCGAAATGAGCACGAATTAGGTAGTCTGCGGTATCATAGACCAGCGTATTTAATTAATTCTTACCAGGAGTATTCGATGGTATTTTTGTGCGGGCGCATCCTTTTGCTGCTTGGGTTGGTGGTTGGATTATGGCCGACTGCCCAAGCGCAGATTAATCTGGTCGATTGTAGTGCGGCGGCGGTCAGTGCTGCAATTAGCGCTGGCGGCTTGGTGAATATCAATTGCAGCAGCCCTACTGTGCTGACATTTAGCAACGAACTCGTTATCAACCAGCATACCGAAATTAATGGCAATAACAATGCAATTTTCGATGGTCAGAGTACGCGGCGCTTGTTGCGTAGCGCCAATCATCTCAAAATCACTCTGCGCAACTTGACGATTCGCAATGGCCGCACCGCTGACCAAGGTGCAGGAATTAATGTTGGTTTTTGGAACACCCTCAGTATTAGCAATCTGCGCTTTGAAAACAATCAAGCCACTAAAGATAGCGCTGCATGCGATGGCGGCGGGGCAATTTTTATTGGCGGTGGCAGTAGCGCCACGATCGATCGCAGCGTGTTTATCAATAATCACGCCAATAATGGCGGGGCAATCAATAGTTTGCGCACCAATTTGGTCGTGAGCAATAGCAGTTTTGAGCAAAATGGAGCCATGCATACGGCAGCAATCAATCAACATGGCGATTGTGGTGGCGGTGGGGCAATTTATATCGATGGCACGCGTATGCCCGCCGATGGTGGACCCGATGGCATTACCCTGCTGAATAATAGCTATACCAGCAACACCAGCAACAACCATGGCGGCGCGATCTTCATTGGGTTGTATAGCAACGAAACTGCCACAATTGAGCGCTCAAGTTTTACCAACAATAGCGTGACCTATGCTACCTCAGCTGATTGGTCGGGCACAGGCGGGGCAATTTGGTATGGCTTTGCTGCTGGCGGCGTAAGCAACGAACGTTTATTGATCAACAACTCGACCTTCGAAGACAATCAGGCGATTGGCCAAGGCGGCGGCTTGTGGGTCGATGCCCCCACAACAATTCGTAACACGACCTTTTATGCCAACGATGCGACCGATCCACGCAGCTATCCCGATGGCGAAGAATGGCGCAAGGGCAATGGCGGAGCGTTGGCAGTCAACAATGCGGCAGCGGTGGATATTACCAACGCGACCTTTGCCAATAACCATGCTGGCTTCAACGGCGGCGCGATTGCTGGCCAAACTATCACGATTCGCAATACGCTGTTCTTCAACAACTCCACCGATTGGGCAATTAAAATTATGCAGCATTGCACCAATGCTCTGGCTGATGGCGGCAATAATTTGCAATATCCGCCTAAAAATCCTAATCCCAATTTTTGGAACGAAACCAACTGCACCAGCACTATGCGCACGCCAGAATTGAGCCTTGCCAGCCTTACCAACAATGGCGGCACAACGAAAACGGCAGCCTTGCCTGCTGGCAGCCCAGCAATCAACGCTGGGAATTCGGCAACCTGTAGTACGCTCGATCAACGTGGTTATACCCGCGCTGGGGCTTGTGATGTGGGTGCATTTGAATTCAATGGCGTGGCATTTAACCCAAGCCATACTGTTTATTTGCCACTGGCACGTAAACCCAACTAAAACTAAAAGCCCCGCTTGGTTTAGCAAAAACCAAGCGGGGTTGAGCGATTACACTTTAGCCAAGCAAAGCGCGGTCGATGCCCATTGCCACAAATAATAAAGCGAGATACAGCAACGAGTAGCGATAGAGCTTCCAAGCCGCAGCATGCGAATGGTCGCGCATCATATTGGCGGCGTAATACAAGAAAATCGCGCCAAGCACCATGGCCAAGCCAAGGTAGATCAAGCCAACTACTTGCAACGACACCAACATAAACGAAAGCGCAATCATAATGAAGGTGTAGAGCACAATTTGACGGCGGGTTTCGGCTTCGCCCTTGACGACTGGCAACATTGGCACGCCAGCTTTCGCATAATCTTCACGGCGAATGATAGCCAAAGCCCAAAAGTGCGGTGGTGTCCAGTAGAACACAATTGCAAACAGAAACACGGCTGGTAGCCACTTAATTGGGCTATCCACAAATAAATTAATATCGGTGCCAGCAGCCCAACCAACCATTGGGGGAATCGCCCCAGCTGCGCCGCCGATGACAATATTTTGCACCGTTGTGCGCTTCAGCCACATGGTATAAATCACCACATAGTAGAAAATACCGCTCACCGCGAGAATTGCGGTTAACAAATTAAACTGGCAAGAGCACCAAAAACGATAAAACGCTCAATGTCAGGCCAAAGCCCAAAACTTCCCATTGGGTTAGGCGATTATTGGGCAGTGGGCGCTTTTTGGTGCGGCTCATCAACGCATCAATATCGCGATCGTCGAACATGTTGATGGCGTTAGCCCCGCCTGCGGCCAAGGTGCCACCAAGCAAAGTCAAAACCACAATATAGAATTTAGGCCACTCGCCGTCATTCGCCAAATACATGGGAATTAATGTGGTCAGCAAGAGCAGCGAGATAATCCGAAATTTCATCAACACCCGATAATCGGCCAATTTGCTGGCAGTTTGGGTTTTGGGGGTGCTGATGTCAGTTTGATAGGCAAGATAGGCAATTAAGCCAGTTACGATGCTGGTGGCAACGGCACAGGCCAAATTAGCCCAACCAACCCAATCGGCGTAGGTCGTGTTGACCAAAGCGATTACGGCGATGCCCAAAGGCTGAGCCAACCACGTTAGCCATTGAATTGGCCGATGAGCAGCTCGCGACGAGCCAACCAACGACACCAAGCCCAACAAAGCACAGACCAACAACCAACCAAACAAGACTGGAGCCAGCGTATGCTGTGGACTCAAAACCCACCATAGGCTATTGACGGTTGTTAAAGCACTAAAAACCGCTGTCAAGGCCGCAGTTGGGCGAAACGAATCGCGAGGTTTGGCAGGCAAGCGTTCGCTAATGGCTGCACTAACCTCATTTTGTTGTTCAGGGGTGGCAAGAGCCGGCATAGGCCTCGGTTCCTTTGTACGCACTAACAAACAGGCCGTTCTCGTTGAACGGCTGATCGTTATGATACCATCTTTCAATTATGTTCTCTCAAAGATATAGCATAGCCAATTCGGAGTGTCAAACGTAGCTTAGTTATTAATCTGGAGCGGGTTTTGGTTTTCACTATCGTTTGGGTTCACCACCCCGCCTCAAGGCGGGGAA
The DNA here is from genome assembly GCA_963767035.1 of uncultured Chloroflexia bacterium. GTDB lineage: Bacteria > Chloroflexota > Chloroflexia > Chloroflexales > Herpetosiphonaceae > Herpetosiphon. Next base: position 2,999,023 of record CAVYBW010000001.1, read on the forward strand.
CAGAGCGAGAATAAAGCCCGATGCACTGGTGGATGGGCTATGGTAATTGATCCCCTCACCCCCCTACCTTACAAGGGTAGGTTTTTAACAATGCACTGGTGGATGAGCCATGGTAATTGATCCCCTCACCCCCCAGCCCCTCTCCCACGAAAACGCGGGCGAGGGGCTTAACGCCGTAGATTGACCATTCATCATGCGAAAGCCACCAGATTAAGCCCTCGCACGTCGGACGGGCGAGGGCGAGCAGCCAATGTTCACCGCAGAATTGCGAAAGAACCATGGTCTTAAAGCCCCTCGCCCGCGCCACGGGAGAGGGGTTGGGGTGAGGGGATCTTATACCAACTAAATCAACATCCGAAATAGGACAATCATCGACCATGATGCTCAATGCGCGGCCCATAATTGGCACTTGTTGCTTGGCGTTGCAGAGCCTGAGCATCGCGCCAACGATACCAACAATAACCAGCAAACAAAAAGAAAATCGGCCAGAGTTGTACCCGATGGCGATAGGCCGTGCCAAAATTGCCATATTGCGGCGCGGCGGCAGCACTACCAGCCAATAAATATAGCCAGAGCAACATGGTTTCACGCCAACGATTACGCCACGCCAGCACCATTCCAAGCATTGCCAACATCCACAATGGATACCACAACAATGCAGCTTCGGGAATCGTCAACAATTGGGCTGTGCTTTTGGTCGCTTCCCATGGCCAAGGCCGGAGCCAAAAATTAATCAAAGCAATCGGCAAATAGCGGGCAAAACCAAGCGGCGTGGTCGTATCAATTGTATTTTCAATTGTGCCAGTGCCCGTTGAGTTGGCCTCACGTTTTTCGGCAATTGCGCTCAGCGAAAGCCGCTCTTGCAGATAATTACTGCCCAAAAAGCCATAGCCACTACTCGAAAGCACCAAGCCCAAGGCCACAATCGTCACCGCGCTGAGGCTCAAGCGCGTCAGCCAATGGCGAGTTTGCTGAAAGCCAATCGTTAATGCAATCATCAAGGCAATGCCAATTGAGGTTTCACGCCGCACGCTCATCAAAGCCCCAATCAGCAGCACCAATAACGGAATTTGCCATAACGACGAGCGCAAGCCCTGACTGGCAACATACAGAATCCAAACCGAAAGCAATACCACAGCGCTATCTTTGAGATTTTGCGAAGTCCACAGCACCAACGAGGGCATAATTAGCATCCAAATGGCGGCAAATCGCCCAACCCGTTGGTCGAAAAAGTGGTTACCCAATTTGGCTGTGTAAACCGCTGCCATGCCTGCAAACAAACCATTGGCCAATTTTACCAACAAGGTATTTGGCCCGAATAGCCAAAAGAGCAGCGCCGATAAATAAACATAGCCATGTGCGCCAACCGGTGTGGTGACGACCGCTTCATAACTCGCAAAATAATTGGCATTCCACGCGCGGGCAATCGTCATGGCATGTGGGCCATAAGCTGCGCCATCGCTGAGCGATTCAAAACTGGGCCAGAGAAATTCCAGCGCAAAGCTGGCTACCCAACGTAAGCCCATCGCCGCAAAACAGAGCAGCAGCATGCCACGTAACTCGGCGGGCTTGCTAATCAGCCAAACCCAGCCATAGGCAATGATTGTGAGGCCAAAGCAAAATGCCACGCCTGCCAAATAGCGCAGTGGCATCAGCCCTGCCAAACCGCCTAAACCAAGGCAAACGCAGGCAACCAACAATGAACTAAGCCAACGATGAGTTTTAATCCACATAATTGTGTGCATATGGCCTCATTTGGTGATGAGTTTGCAGCCATAGTTCTAAGGTGAGCAATGTCCAGAGTTGATGTCCAGCGTTGATTGTACCAGCCCAATGGGCTTGGCAAAGCGCTTCAAGTTTGGGCTTCGCCAGCCATTGCTGTAGGTGGCAATCATTGGCGAGCAAAGAATCGTGCAGCAGTGGCTTGAGTTGCTGGCGAAACCAACGATCAAGCGGCACGCCAAAGCCATGTTTTGGTCGTTCGATAATCGCCTTGGGCAGGCGTTCGGCATAGGCTTGACGCAGCAACCACTTGCCACGCCCAGCACGCCAATGCAAATTGGCTGGCAATTGCAAGGCCCACTCAACCAACTCCTGATCCAAAAATGGCGAGCGAACTTCCAAGCCATAGGCCATGCTCATGCGATCGGCCTTGACCAAAAGATCATCGGGCAAGTAGCTAGTAAGGTTATAACACAGCAACTGCGCCAGCGGATCGCTAATGCCTTCGGTGGCTTGGCAAAAGCGTTCGGCAGCGCTTGGCTGAAGTGCAGGCAAGCCCCAATCAGCCAGTTCTTCGGGCGTGAAAGCCATGAGCCAGCGTGGAAAGCCCTGCTCAAGCGGCAATTGAATTTTTGCCACTACCCGTTTGAGTCGCGCCAAGCGATTGCTGGCCTTGGTTTGTGGCAATATCGCAACAGTTTGTTCAATCGCTCGGCGCAGCACGCGCGGTAGTTGTTGGTAGCGCTGCGTCCATAAGCCAGCACCAAAGCGCTCGTAGCCTGCAAACACCTCATCGCCACCATCGCCCGATAAGGCTACGGTGCAATGTTCGCGGGTCATTTGGCTAAGCAAGGCCATGGGCAAGGCCGACGAATCGAGAAATGGCTCATCGTAGTGGGCTAGTAGCTGCGGCAGTTGAGCAATTGCATCAGGCTCGACCATAAAGCAATGATGCTTGGTGCCCAGCTGTTTGGCAACTAGTTCGGCATAGCCACTCTCATCGTACCAACCGCCGCCAGCAAAACCAATGCTGAAGGTTTGTAATTGCTGGCCCAATGCGGCTTGCGCTTCGGCCACAATAATGCTCGAATCCAAGCCGCCGCTAAGAAACGCGCCCAGTGGCACATCGCTAATCAAACGTCGCTCAACCGCAGCCTTAACCAATTGGCGGGTTTGCTCAATCGCAACCTTTTCGGAAAGCTGGAGCCGTGGCTGTTGGGCAATATGCCGCGCCTGCCACCATTGCCACTCGCGAATGCTGCCCGCTTGCCACACCAAGGCATGGCCAGGCGCAAGTTGCTGAATCACGGCATACCACGTTGCTGGATTTGGCACATAGCCATAGGTCAAATAGGCCGAGAGCGCCTGTGGATTCAGCTCGCGCTCAAGTTCAGGGTATGCGAGTAAGGCTTTGATTTCCGAACCAAAGACCAAACCATGCTTGGTTTGGCTATAGTACAGTGGCTTTTTGCCCAGCCGATCGCGAGCCAACCACAAACGCTGACTTGGCGCATGCCACGCAGCGAAGGCAAACATGCCCTCAAGTCGTGGCAAGGCCTGATCATTCCATTCGATTAATGCGGCGAGCAACACCTCGGTGTCGCTGCTGGTGTGAAATTGATGGCCAAGTGCTTGGAGTTGTTGGCGCAAGGCCTGAAAATTGTAGATCTCGCCATTAAATACCAGTTGCCACGCACCATCGACGCTACTGAATGGCTGATCGCCCGTCGCCAAATCGATAATTGCCAAGCGCCGATGGCCCAATTGGCAACTTGCTGCTTGCCAAATACCCTCGCCATCTGGCCCGCGATGGATGAGCTGTTGGTTCAGAGCTTGAACTAGGTTTGGCTCGATTAGGTTTGTACTGACTATGCCGCAGATTCCACACATAAATATTCCTTGAGTGCTGCCACAATGTTTGCTTGATAGCGCTCAACGCTATATTCGGCCTCGATTTTTTGGCGGGCTGCTTGGCCCATTTGCTGGCGCAATTGTGGCTGATCCAACAAACGCGCCAAATATTCAGCCCATTCAGCCGGATTGTTGGCCAAAAATCCTGTAATTCCATGCTCGATAATGTGTTGATTAACCCCAACGGCGCTGCACACGCTGGGAATTGCCGCCGCACCATATTGAATTGCTTTGAGGCCACATTTGCCTTCAGCCCACAAATCGGCCTCAATCGGATACAAACCCACGTCGATTTGCTGAAAATCGTGCCATTCGCGGGCTTGCTGCCAATCAAGATTAATAGATTCAACGCCGGGTATTTCAATTGGCCGCGCTGCGCCAACCACCAGCAACCGAAAACGATAATGCTGGGCTAGTTTGGCTAAGACTGGCACAAGTTGCTCCAAATAACGGGCGGTCGAATGGCTGCCAATCCAGCCAAGCGTGCAAATTGCGGGGTTTGGCTGAGTGCGAGGCTGGCACTGTTGGCAATCAACCACGCTAGGAATAACCTGTACATTGCGATTGAACCGCTGGGCATAATCAGCTAAATAGGCGTTGCCCGCCCAAACCATGCTACTCAAAGCCAACAACTGATCAGTTTTGTTGCTCGGTCGCGCCAAACGACTCAGCCAACCATTAATGCTGCGCTTGGGATCAGTTGGCAAAAAAATCGCATCATCAAAATCGAAAATAACAGGCACGCGCCGACTAAACCAGCGTTCGATCAGTGGTGCGCCAATTAATGCCGCTTCGCGTTGCACAATCACTGCTGCTGGCTGGCGTGGCAATTTGGCCAACCATTGAGCAAGCGAGCCAAGCATAGCCACCATTTTGAGTGGATAACGCTTGGGTTGATAGAGCAAGCGTTGTAGTCGTGGCGAAGCAAAGGGCGCATAACGCAATTGGATTCCGGCGGCGGCCAAGGCTGGAGCATAAGGCATAATTCGATAGCGCACGCTGGCTGTCAGCATTGGTTGATAGGCTGTCAGGCATAGCACAGTGCGCGGTTGTTTCATCGTTCCAACTCTCGATAACAGGCGGCATAGCGCTCAATCGCTCGCTGCAAATCAAACTCGCTTTCTGCAATTGCCCGACAACGCTGGGCCAAATTGGGCTGTTCGCGCATAGCTTGGTAAGCTGGCCACGCTGCTTGATAGGCCGCCACGCTAAAATCAGCAATTTCAATCGCTACACCCTGCGCGAATAATTGCTCGCTATCGCCAATCCCCGGATTGCTAAAAATCGGCAAGCCACAGGCCAAATATTCGCCAAATTTGGTTGGCGATGAGGCAATTTTGGCATAGCTGGGCGTGATTAAGGATACAGCTACATCAGCTACACTGAGCCATTGGCTCACCTCGTGGCTCGCCACACTGCGGATTGTATAAGATTCTGGCGGCACATTCAAATGCTGCAACGCTGCGATCAACGGCTGGGCATCTTGGTTGGATAAGACCAGCCAGCGCAGATTTGGCTCGCTTTGCAGCCATGTGGCGAAGCATTGTGCCAGATCATTGCTGCGATAGCCCCCACCGAGCGAGCCACTATAGACCAAAATTGGCTGCGTTTGCCAGCCCAATTCCTGCCGAATTCGCGTTCGAGCGGCTGAATCACGCTGCCAAAGCTGCAGATTGGCGGCGCAGGCAATGACTGTGGTTTTATTGGCGATGGTTGGTTCTTGGCTATGTGCGGCCAAATAGGGCAAACTTTGTTGGGTTAATGTGACGATCTGCTCAGCTGCTCGCAGGCTGGTTTGTTCAAGTTTTTTGAGCCAACGATAGACCAAGCCAGTACGGGGCATGCCCAAATCAGCTCGTTCGTCAGCCCAAAAACCGCGTAAATCGAATAGCAAGCGGAGCTTAAACCAGCGTTTGAGCAACAGCCCAATCGTCAGCGGCACGGTCGAGCGAATGTGCAACGCTTGAATCTGATAGCGCTGCACAGCGACAATCGCCGTCCATAGCCCAAGCATTAAATCATATAAGGTTGCGGGCAAAGTTGGGCGTTGGTGATAACGCAGCGGCAGCCAAACCAAACCATGGCGTTGCAAGCGCTCAATCAAGGCTTGGCGACGCGCAACATCCGCCCAACGGGCAGCTTTTTCATACGAAAGGATCACAAATTGATGGCCATGCTGAGCGGCCAAGCCCTCTAGATAGGGCAAAATCTGGGTTTGACCAAGCGGATCGAGCAAACCATCATAGGTTATGTAGAGTGTTTTTAGCATAGGTTTTGAGCGAGGGGCTAGGGTTAAGGGATCAGGAGTCAGCAAGTTATTAGATCATAGAATATAGACCATTTTCAACCCAGCGGGCAGAGTAGATAGGGGCCAGGGTTCGGGGGCAGCAGCGAAGAATTTCAAGACGCCGGCTCCTGATTCCTAACATCTGATCCCTCGTCCTGCGTATCCTTCGTGGTTAAATGGCCTGGCCCCTGAATCCTAGCCCCTGACCCCTAAAAAAACAACGAGCCGTGCCGAAACGACACAGCCCGTTGCCAAAAATCGTCAAACGATCTTATGCGCCAACTTCTTCTTCGGTGGTTGCTTCAGCAGCAGCATCGCTCGCGGCTTCGGTGTCAGCTTCGACAGCAACTTCAGCTACAGGAGCTACGGCTGCTTCAGCGGCTTCACCATCGCCATCGACGCGGCGCAAGCTCAAGCCAAGGCGTTGGCGTTGGCGATCAAGGCTGATCACCTTCACTTGCACTTGTTGGCCTTGTTGCAACGAGTCTGGCGATTGGCCGTTTTCGGTCAATTCTGAAGCGTGGATCAAACCTTCAACGCCTTCTTCAACGCGAACAAACACGCCGAAAGGAGCGATGTTGGTTACTTCACCAACGATCAATTGGCCGAGGTCGTAGCGTTGATCGATAGTTGCCCATGGATCTGGCTGCAAACGGCGCAAGCTCAAGCCAATTCGTTCGCGATCGCGATCGACTTCCAAGACATAAACTTGGACTTCTTGGCCTGGTTGCAAGACTTCGCGTGGGTGGTTAACCCGTTGCCATGAAAGCTCTGAAATGTGAGCCAAACCATCAGCGCCGCCCAAATCGATGAAGGCACCGAATGGGGTGAGTTGGTTGACCCGACCAGTGACAATTGCGCCTGGTTCGAGAGTTTCGAGCAAGCGTTCCTTTTGCGATTGACGCCAGCGTTGCATAGCGGCACGCTCTGAAAGTACCAAACGATTGCGATCGCGATCGACTTCGATAACTTTCAAAGGAATATTTTGGCCAACCATCTTGGTCATAGCGCTTTGTTGACCTTCAGTGCCGGTACGGCTGTGCAAGTTGACCACTTGTGAGGCTGGTACGAAACCGCGCACACGACCAACTTGAACCAACAAACCGCCCTTGTTGAAGCCAACCACACCAGCTTCGATGATTTGACCATTTTCGAGCATCGTTTGAGCTTCTTGCCAATCGCGCTCGACCTGCACCATGTTGAGTGAAAGAACCAGTTCGCCTTCTTTTGATTCTGGCTCCATCACGTACACTTGCAGTGTGTCACCGTTCTTGATGCCACTAACCATTTCTGGTGGCAAGCGCCGCAGATCTTGGTTAGGGATAACGCCCTCGTGCTTTGCGCCAATGTCAACCAAGATTTGGCTGTCTTCGACGCGCATCACGATGCCTTCACGCAGTTGGCCGCGTTCTGGGCGTTGATAATCGTACTCAGCAAGCAGTGTCGTCCAATCTTGAACGGCATCCATGCTTTCGGTGTCCACTGTCATCGGGTCTCCAATTAGTTTTGATGGGTCTGCGAGCAAGCTCACAGGGTTAGGCCAATGCGACCAAGTTTGTATTCGGAGAGCTTCATTCGGGAGGCGCTGCGTAGAAATTGGGGATTTACGTGCTACCACACCAAAGTTGCATCTATAGTCAACGCCAAACAGCGAGGTCGCCCGCTGACTGTTTAGCTAAAAAAATGGCGTTAAAAAAGCGCATCACGTGATCGTGCTTTGCGCGAAATGCATCTTTGTTTGACGGTGATTTTGGGGAAACACGAAACGCTGTGTTCTCCTTCGCTGGTTATCAGCACAACCACGACTCACAGAGACGTAAGGCTACGATCAACGGAAATTTAATGGTTTTTACGCGACTGCAATTATACGTAGGTTAGCAGCGAATGTCAAATCCCAATTAATCCTTTGAGCTAGCCCTTTAATCCTAAACCTGGCTAGTTCTTCAACAATCTGGCAACGTCCAGCAAGCATTTGCTGGACGTTGAAAGCCTACAGTGCTGGTTCGGCACTCGCTACCGCAATTGGTTCAGTCTCCAAGATCGCTGTTTCACGCGCCTGTTGAATTTCCTCAGTCCATTGGGCCGCATAGAGCTCGGTAAAGCCACAAGCACTACATACTTGGGCCGAAAGCGGGCGATGGCCGCTTGCCAAGGTGCCAAGCACCATAATTTCAACCCCATCAGAGCTGACTAAAGCCGAGGTGGTCATTGCATTCGTGCATTTTGGGCATTGCATAAAAGCCTCCTTGGTTGTCCTATGGCTAGCTATAGCAGAAGCAATGCCGTGGTTTGTGTCATTAATCATTAAAAATTCCAATCTTATGTTAATCAAAATTCACAAGTTTACGAGTGATTTATGCTACACTCCATAGTATATCCAGCAACTCAATTTAGAAGAGACAGTGTTGTTTCCCATTGTTCCTGCATCATCTCACCATAGGAGGTAAGGAGTGTTGTATCGACGCTTAGGGATGTTGTTCTGTGTGTTGTTAATTGGTTTAGTCATTCAGCCAGTCCAAGCCCAATCGAGCGTGCCATATCAAGCAGGGTTCCCCGATTCTGAGCCGTATGGCAGTTTTTTTGCCTCACCCAGCGTTGTCGATCTCAATAATGATGGTACATTCGAAGTCCTGACCGCCGATAGTACCGGCTGTATTTGGGGCTGGGATCAAGCTGGCAAGGAGCTGGCAGGCTTTCCTTGGAAAACCGGCACGGTCTGTGATAACGATCCGCGGATCAATAGCTCGTTGGCGATTGGTGATATTGATAATGATGGCAAACTCGAAGTTGTGGCCGGAACCCGTGGCAGCGCCGCGACTGCTGGCAATCGCGGCAAAGTCTTTGTCTTTGATAATCAAGGCAAAATTCGTAGCGGTTGGCCACGTGAAATGGCTTGGGCCAATATTACCAATGGCAATGAGCCAGAGTTTATGAGCGTCACGATTGCTAATATTATTGGCGATTCGCGCATGGAAGTGATTGGCATTACCACCAACGAGGCTGGGAGCGATACCAATTATGCGCCGAATTTGTATGCTTGGACCCACAGTGGTGCAACTGTTACTGGGTTTCCCACCTCATCGCACAAGGGCTCTGGCGCGTTTGGCCAAGTTAGCGCTGCCGATATTAATAACGATGGCTTCGCCGAAATTCTGATGGGCCGCGATGAACTGTATTTTTATGCCTACAATGGCAAAGGCCAAATACTAACTGGCTGGCCCTTGCAAACCTATCTCGATGAAAATAAACGCACCTGGGGCACTGATAAATATATCGAATACACGCGCGTAGCGCCCGCAATTGGCGACTTGGATAACGATGGCACGCAAGAGATTGTCTTCGCTGGCAAGGTGCGTGATCCGCTCACCAGCCATCAACAAACCACCAGTGCTTTATTGGTCGTTGGAGCCGATGGCAAGCGCAAAGCCGGCTGGTCGATTGGTAAAACGGTTGGCAAGCCGCTCAAAGCCAATTACTTCACGCCCAACAATCCAGTGGCCTTGGCCGATTTTGAAAACGATGGCAAATTGGAGATTGTCGTAACCTACGATGATGGGACGATTCGCGCCTATAAGCACGATGGCACTCAATTGTGGTCGTTCAATTACACCAGCGGCAAAAAACTGTATGCCAGCGAAGTGGCAATTGGCGATGTGACTGGCGATGGCAAGGTTGATATTGTGTTTGGAACCTATAGCTTTGATACAACCGCCAACACCTATGTGCGTTTGTATGCGCTCAACACCAGCGGTGTAAATCAAGCGCCATATCCGCTGAAATTCACCTACGAACCCAACAGCACCAATTTTAAAGGTATTTCAGCCGGCCCAACCTTGGCCGATTTGGATCGCGATGGCACGACCGAGATTTTGGCCCATAGCAAGGGCGGCGTTTTATACGTCTGGGATACACCCGCTCCCTATCGGCTTGATCGCATGCCGTGGCCTACTGCGCGCCAAAATAACTATCGCAACGGCAAATACACCCGCTAAAATGTTACAGATTCCCTCACCCCAACCCCTCTCCCGTGGCGCGGGCGAGGGGCTTTAACTCCGTGGTTCTACCACAATACCTGATCAAAACGAACGGTTTCCCCTCACCTCGCTTGCGGGAGAGGGGGCTAGCTTACAAGGGTAGGTTTTAACAAAGGGTGTCGTGGATGAACAATGGTTGTTCGTTCCCTCACCCCAACCCCTCTCCCGTGGCGCGGGCGAGGGGCTTTAACTCCGTGGTTCTACCGCAATACTTGAATGGTTCCCCCTCGCCTCGCTTGCGGGAGAGGGGCTAGGGGGTGAGGGAATTTCACAAATCAGTTAAATCGAGCCAGTTGGTTCTTTGGCCAATTGACCGCGCTTATGGCCAAAACGCGGCATGCTGAAGCACAGCGGCAGTGGTCGCTCGCCAGTCCACGGCGCTGGTGGAGCAGTTACCAATTTGGCTAATTCGATCAAAACCTGATCATAATTGACTCGCCAACCAGCAAAATCGCGCCAAGCTTGGTCGCGATCAGGCTTGAGTGGCACGCCGATCTCAGCCAATTCAGCACAAGCCGAATCAAATTCAGCTCGCGTGACGCTAATTGGATCATCGGCATGCGGCTCAGCATTGTAAGAAATCATATACAAATCGGCAATCCGGCGCAGCGCCAAATAACCGGCCCGAATGCACAAATCGGCATCAGGTTGACGTGGAATATCCAGCGTTGAAACTGCCATGGCTGCTGCATCCAACACCGCCGCCGAAGCTGTGATCCACGAGCGATAGGGTTGAGGCGAGCGAAAAAAGGCCAAAGCGGCAAAGGTTGTGTGGCTCTCCTCTAACTCGGCAAACCATAGCTCCCAAGCCGCCCATTGCTCGGGCATACGCTCCAAATTATGAATCCGCTGATAACGCTGGATCATGGTAATCGCCGATGGTGGCGTGCCAGCCCGCACTTCGAGCAAGGTTACAGCTTCTTCGCGTTTGGAAAAAGCGCCATACATCGTTGGCAAGTAGGCAATCAACAAGGCGACAATGCCCAAACCTACGGTTGCCGCCAAAAAAGCCAAAATCGTTTCAATCGTGGAATCGACAGGCGCAAAACCCAGCGTCAACATCGACGAACCGCTAAGCAAAAAAGCCTTGCTCCATGGATGTTCGCCAACTGCCCAAAACATACAGGTAAAACCAGTAATCGCCAGTACCATCCAAACCACGGGGATAATTAATAAAGCCACAGGCGCATAAAATGCCAGCACCCGATCAGCCTGTTCGTAGTTGCTGATGCGGCGCAAACGCAGCAAAAAACAGCCATACACCAGTCGAAAAGTGGTGCGCGTGAGCCACACATTATCGCCGCGTGGCAACACAACCATGCGAATCGCGCTAAACAGCGTGAATGCCACAATCACCAACCCGATCAAAAACACCCCAAGATTGATTAATCCCTCGACCATTGTCATAGTACCCTCATTGCAATTGCTCGGGAATATTGTATACCTTGAAGAACGAAGAACATAGGGGCGAGGGGAGTTGATAAGGATGCACGTTCCCCTCACCCCCATCCCCTCTCCCACTGAACGCGGGAGAGGGGAGTTGATTTGGTGGTTCTCCCTCGCCTCGCTTGCGGTAACGAGGTACTGCGGTTGGGTCGCCGCTCAGGATAGCCAGTTGATTTGGTGGTTCCCCCCTCGCCTCGCTTGCGGGAGAGGTTGGAGGTGAGGGGACTCCCCAATCCAATGAACCCATCATGCTCTCTGTGGTTCCCCCTCGCCTCGCTTGCGGTAACGAGGCACTGAGGTTGGGTCGCCGCTCAGGATAGCCAGTTGATTTGGTGGTTCTCCCTCGCCTCGCTTGCGGGAGAGGTTGAAGGTGAGGGGACTCCCCACCATCATGCTCTCTGTGGTTCCCCCTCGCCTCGCTTGCGGGAGAGGGGGCTAGGGGGTGAGGGAACTGCCAATCCAATGAACCCATTTATGCTCTATGCTCTATGCTCTATGCTCTCAAGCGTTAGGGCTGAGGCTTTGGTACTGAAGGCTTCGCAAGTACGGCCAGTCGCGGCATAATAGGCTGGGCCTAAGGCTGCAATCACCGCATCGACCTGCGGCGCTTGAACCAATGCCACACAACAACCCCCAAAACCGGCTCCGGTCAGCCGCGCACCCCAAACGCCATCCATTGCGCGCAACAATGCAGTTAGTTGATCAAGCTCTGGGCCACTGACCTCGTAATCATCGCGCAAACTCCAGTGCGATTGGTTCATCAGCTCGCCAACAGAGCCAAAATCGCCAGCGCGGAAGGCAGCGGCGGCTTTATGCACCCGCTCGTTTTCGCTCACAACGTGGCGGGCACGCCGATAAATCACATTATCAAACAACTGTTGCGCGACGGCTTGAGCCAGCAAATCGCTGCTCACATCGCGCAAATCTTGAATGCTTGGATCAAGCTGCTGCAAGCTTGCGACGGCTTGTTCGCATTCAGCGCGGCGTTGATTGTAGGCTGAGCTAGCCAAGGTGCGTGGCACATTGCTATCAATCACCAAAACCGCAACTTCGGCGGGAATTGGCACAGCCTCGATCGCCAACGAACGACAATCGATCAACGTGGCATGGCCAGCAATACCTGCAGCAATCGATAATTGGTCCATAATGCCACAATTAACGTGGGCATACTCAATTTCGGCGCGTTGAGCAATTTTGGCCAACTCGGTGGGCGCAATCGTGATGCCTTGGGCGTGTAATAGGCTAAACGCCAAACCAACTTCTAATGATGCCGATGAGCTTAATCCGCCACTTAGGGGCAAATCACCATCAATCCTAATCTCAGCGCCCTGCAATTGATAGCCAGCATCAAGCAAGGCTTGGGCCGTACCACGCACATAATCGCGCCAATCGCCGTGGGTTCCGGCAGCCAAATTGGCCAAATCAGCTTGATCATGAGCATTGAAACGCAGTGCATGCACAATCAACTGCTGATCAGCGCGTGGTTGAACATGAAACGTCGTGCCACGTTCAAGCGCCAGCGGCATCACAAAACCAGCATTGTAATCGGTATGTTCGCCAATTAAATTAACCCGACCAGGAGAACGAACAAAAAACGAAGCTTTAACCTCGGTCATAGCCAAATGCTCCAAATATCTATCAATGGGTACGTTAGCTGGCAAAGGAGCAATGCCAAGTAAGGGGAGTACAGCAGAGGATTAATATCAATCAGCACCCAAAATTAAGTTTGAGTGCTGATCGCTGCTAATTACCTAATGGTATAAGCCAAAGCTGATCTTGCAAGCCAACGCACGAAAGCGATCGGCTAGATCTTATGCCTTATTCGCTAAATAATCAATCATGTCAATTTTGGTGATGATCCCACGCACAACGTCGGATTCATCGACCACAACGCCTACTTGACCTCGGCTAAATACTTCGGTCAAAGCATCGATGCTGGTGTCAGGGCCAACGGTTGCCACGGCACTGCTCACAATATCGCTAATTGGATGATCCATCTGGCCTGCGCCTGAAAGCAAATAATCCAATAAATCGACTTCGGTAATTAAACCAACCAAGGTGCCATCATCGCGCACAACTGGCATTTGCGAAATATCGTTGGCCTTCATATCGTGAATCACTTGGGCCACGGTGTGGGTTTCCTTGGCCGAGATGACCGAGCGAGGCCGAATATCGAGCAATTGACTAATTGGTTCGCTTTCCAAGAAGCCGTTTTCTCGCATCCAGTCGTCGGAGAAAATTTTGCTGATGTAGCGCACGCCCGAATCGGGCAGCAGAATCACAGCGGTCTTGCTTTCGTCCCAGTTTTGGGTACGCAACCAGCGCATTGCACCTGCAACTGCCATGCCACACGAGCCGCCGACGAACAAGCCTTCTTCGCGCACCATCCGGCGGGTCATCACGAATGATTCTTTATCGCCAACCTGCACCACATCATCAACATATTGGAAGTGCATGGTGGTTGGCAAGAAATCTTCGCCAACACCTTCGACTTTGTAGCCAAAGGCTGGGCCAAGCTGGCCAGTCCGAAAATATTCGGTATACAACGAGCCAACTGGGTCGATCCCAACCACTTGAATATTAGGATTTTGCTCTTTCAAGTATTTGGCCGTGCCGCTGATCGTACCGCCAGTACCCATGCCAGCAATAAAGGCATCGATTTTGCCAGCAGTTTGGCGCCAAATTTCGGGGCCAGTTGAGCGATAGTGGGCATCAGGGTTGGCTTGATTCCAATATTGACCAGCCAAAATTGCATTCGGGGTTTCTTCGGCCAAACGCTTGGAAACCGAATAATACGAGCGTGGATCATCTGGTTCAACAGCAGTCGGGGTAATTACAACCTTCGCGCCTAAAGCACGCAAATAACGAATTTTCTCATCACTCATTTTGTCGGGCATTACAAAAATAGTTTTGTAGCCACGGATTGCCGCAGCGATTGCCAAGCCTGCGCCGGTATTGCCGCTAGTTGGTTCGACAATAGTACCACCTGGTTTGAGGCGGCCTGAGCGTTCGGCATCCTCGATCATGGCAATCCCGATCCGGTCTTTGACCGAGCCACCAGGATTCATGTATTCGACTTTAGCCAAGACTCGGCCGAACCCCACGATTGACGCGATTCAACCGTACCAACGGCGTATTCCCAATCGCGTCCAAAATGGTGTCGTGAATTTGCGGCATCGCCATTGTTGCCGTCTCTGTCATTGGGTGCTCCTGCGGTGATTGATCAGTCATGCTTCTATCCTAATCGTAAAAATTCAATGCTGCAAGCAAAACGCTTCGCCTCATGGTAGCACAAACCAAGTATGAGGAAAGAATTATGAGGGATGAAGTTTAGATCAGAAGGCAGAGAAAAAGAGTAAATTTAATTAACGCAGAGGCGCAGAGAATTTTATGGCTATAGGCTATGGGCTATCGGAACAGGCTGAGAGATTCAAACAAGCTTTCAGCCCAAAGCCAAACGGCTATCGCCAATAGCAAAACCTTATCTTCTTATCGCTTTTGTGGCTCTGGGTTAAATGCCGATCCCCAATCCCCAACCTCCGATCCCTCACCCTATGTTCTATGCGCTTACGTTTCACCCCTCATCCTTCATCGTTTCTTCTGCTGCTCTGGGTTAAATGCCGATCCCCTATGTTCTACGTTCTTTGTTCTTTGCTCGATGTTCTTCGTCCCAACGACCGATTCTCGCTATGGTACACTGGCCATATTGACATAGGCGATTAGGGGCACGGCGTAAGGCGTGCAGATAGCGGGTACTTCGATGCAGGCAGTGCAAGTCTCAACCAATCAACATCGGGTCGAAATTCCATGGCGCGCCTATGTGGCGCTGGCAATTGGCATTGTTTGTATCGCGCTATCGGCGATTTGGGTTAAATGGGCTGATGTTCCTGGGCCAGTTTCGGCCTTTTATCGCATGCTGATTCCAGCGGTTATTTTAGTGCCATGGTGGCTTGCCAAACGGCCTAAACATCTACCCAAGCAGGCCTCACGGCTCTCGCTGTTGGGCGGGGTTTTTTTTGCTTTCGATTTGGCCTTGTGGAACACGGCTATTTTGCTGACTTCGGCAGCCAACTCAACCCTATTTGCCAATAATGCGCCGTTGTGGGTTGGCTTGGGCGCGTGGCTGATTTTTCGCGAGCGCTTGCCACAACGTTTTTGGTGGGGCATGGCGATCGCCCTGATTGGCGTGGTGGTGATTATGGGCGAAAGTTTGCAACAGCTCACGATTAGCCGCGGTGATTTGCTGGCCTTGGCGGCTGGCGGTTTTTACGCTGCCTATTTGCTCACCACCCAACGCGCCCGCGCCGAACTTGATACCTTGACCTTTATGACCTTGGGCATTGTGGTAAGTGTCGTCATCTTGGGTTTGATGTGCTGGATCGGCGGGTTTAGCATTATTGGTTTCAGCGCTCAAACATGGCGGGCGTTGCTTGGATTGGGCTTGATCTCACACCTCGGCGGTTGGCTAGCAATTAATTATGCGCTTGGCCATATTAAAGCGGCCACAGCTTCGGTCAGTTTATTAGGCCAGCCAGTCTTGACCGCGATCATCTCAATTCCACTGTTAAATCGAGCCATTGCAGATCTTCCAGATCATTGGTGGTAGCTTGGTGATTGGTGGCATTTGGCTGGTTAATACCCAAAAAGAGGCTGCCTCAAATAAAATGTAGCGTTTATTACATAATTGATGTATACTAGCAATAAGTCGTGCTATACTGATGCGACATGCATCGACCATGCCAACTGGAAACGCAGGGATGCTGCCAACAAAGGAGCCTTATTCAGATGGAAAAGCAAAAAGTAACCGTGATTGGTTCGGGGCCAGCAGGGTTAACAGCGGCGCTGTATGCTGCACGTGCCAATTTAACCCCTTTAGTTATTCGCGGGATTCAGCCCGGCGGCTTGATTGCCACCACCAGCGAAGTTGAAAATTACCCAGGCTTCCCCGATGCAATTAATGGCTTTGATTTAGCCGATAAAATGGAAAAACAAGCAGCCCGTTTTGGCACCCACTTTTTAGATGGCATTGTCGAAAAAGTTGAGTTGGGCGAACGGCCTTTCAAGCTGCATATTGATAACGGCACAATTGTTGAAACCGAAACCTTGATTATTGCTACGGGTGCATCGCCACGCAAATTGGGCGTGCCCGGTGAATTAGAATTAGCGAATCGCGGCGTTTCATATTGTGCCGTATGTGATGGATTCTTCTTCCGTGATAAAACCTTGGTGGTGGTTGGCGGCGGCAATAGCGCCTTGGATGAAAGTTTGTTCTTGACCCGCTATGCCAAAGAAGTGCATATTATCCATCGCCGCGACCAATTGCGCGCCGATCCAGTGTTGATCGAACGGGCAGAAAATAACCCCAAGATTAAGTTTATTTGGGATACCGTGGTCACCAAAGTTGAAGGCACAGTCAAGGTTGAAGGCGTAGGCCTGCAAAACGTCAAAACTGGCGCTGAATCAACCTTCGCCGCCGATGGCGTATTCCCCTACATTGGGCATATTCCCAACACATGGTTATTCAAAGACCAAATTGAGTTGGATGAAAACGGCTATATCCTGAGTGAAGGCCGTGCTCGCACCAACATTCCTGGGGTATTCGTCGCTGGCGACGTAGAAGATCATGTTTATCGCCAAGCGATCACTGCTGCTGGCAGCGGTTGTATGGCCGCCATGGAAGCCTCGTGGTTCTTGGATCAAATTGAGCACGAACAAACTAGCTTGGCTCAGTGGTAATGACGCGGGGCTAGGATTCAGTTGTCAGGGGTCGGGGAAACAATGATTTCCTCGGCCCCTGATTTATTTTCCCTCACCCCCCAGCCCCCTCTCCCACTGAACGCGGGCGAGGGAGAGCACCTGCTTTCACCACGAATTGAGAAAGAACCACTAGGTGAAAGCCCTTCGCCCGCCGCGTGGGAGAGAGAATCTCAAAACCTGTCCTTGAAAGCCCGCCCTCTCTCCCACTGAACGCGGGTGAGGGGGCGTACTCGTTTTTACCAATGAATTACAGCAATACCAAGGCATAAAGACCTTCCTCCCATGCGTTTCCCTCCGGCGCAGCGACGGAAGGGTGGCGAACCATGATTTTGCAAAGCAACCATAATCATCCATCTCGAATCCAAAATCCCTTTATTTTGAAAATGAGCGATCATGGGTTCGGGGTTAAGAAGAAATAGTAACGTTCCAAAAACTAAATATTAGGGGGTGCAGGGGGATTAAAGCCCCCTGCGTCTCCCGCCTTGAGGCGGGACGGAAGGGTGGTGAACTATCTTTTGCGTGAAATGCCTAAGCCTGTTAGGATGGCACAAAACGACTGAATAACACACACGAGGACTCGACGATGAGCACATTGCTGGAGATTTACGAAACAATGAGCTATGGCCCAGCCCCAGAAGCTGCTGCTCCTGCCCACGAGTGGCTAGATGCCCATAGCCGTCGTTTCGGGCTATATATTAATGGTACGTGGACTGAAGCCGCCAACGAGCGTTTGTTTGATTCGATCAATCCTGCTAATCGCAGCGTATTGGCGCAAGTAACCCAAGCCAGTAGCGATGAAGTTAATGCTGCTGTGGCTGCTGCCAAGGCGGCTTTTCCTGCATGGTCGCAAACCAGCGGTCATGTGCGTGCTCGCTATTTGTATGCCTTGGCGCGCCAAATTCAAAAGCATTCGCGGCGTTTTGCGGTGCTCGAAACCCTCGACAATGGCAAACCCATCCGCGAAACCCGCGATATTGATATTCCACTTGTTGCCCGCCATTTCTACTATCATGCTGGCTGCGCCAGTTGCAAGAGAGCGATTTAGCAGGCTACGAGCCGTTGGGCGTGGTCGGCCAAATTATTCCGTGGAACTTCCCATTGTTGATGCTGGCTTGGAAAATTGCCCCAGCCTTAGCAATGGGCAACACGGTTGTCTTGAAGCCCGCCGAATGGACTTCATTAACCGCTTTGGCCTTTGCTGAAATTTGCCACGAAATTGGCTTGCCTAAGGGCGTGGTCAACATCGTGACTGGCGATGGCAAGGTTGGCGAGCAAATCGTTAAGCATCCTGATATTGCCAAAATTGCCTTTACTGGCTCCACCGAAGTTGGCAAAATTATCCGCAGCGCCACTGCTGGCACAGGTAAAAAGCTTTCTTTGGAGCTTGGTGGCAAATCGCCATTCATTGTCTTTGATAGCGCCGATCTCGATAGCGTGGTCGAAGGCGTGGTCGATGCGATTTGGTTCAATCAAGGCCAAGTCTGTTGCGCTGGCTCACGCTTATTGGTGCAAGAAAACATCGCCGATAAGCTGATTGGCAAGTTGCGCACGCGCATGGAGCAATTGCGCATTGGCGATCCTTTAGATAAAGCGATTGATATTGGGGCAATTGTTGCGCCTGCCCAGTTGCAAAAAATCGAGCAATTGGTAGCCGAAGGCGAGCAAGAGGGTTCGATCAAATGGCAACCATCGTGGGCTTGCCCAACTGAAGGCTATTTCTACCCGCCAACTTTATTTACTAATGTGGCTCCCGCTTCAACCCTAGCCCAAGTTGAAATTTTCGGGCCAGTCTTGGTCACTATGACCTTCCGCACGCCTGATGAAGCGATTGCGATTGCCAACAACACTCGTTTTGGCTTGGCCGCCAGCATCTGGAGCGAAGATATTAACGTGGCCTTGCATGCCGCAGCCCGTGTCAAAGCAGGCGTGGTCTGGATCAACAGCACCAATCTATTTGATGCAGCAGCAGGCTTCGGCGGCTATCGCGAAAGCGGTTACGGTCGCGAAGGTGGCAAGGAAGGCTTGTACGAATACCTCAAAAAATCTGAGGTTAAGAAGCTCAAAACCAAAACAAGCCCAGCGACAACAGTCGTTGCTAGCCCAATTAGCAATGGCATGCCAGCGCTCGATCGCACGCCAAAAATCTACATTGGCGGCAAGCAAGCTCGCCCCGATTCAGGCTACAGCCGAATTGTGGTTGGCAGCAATGGCGAAGCGCTGGGCGAAGTTGGCGATGGCAGCCGCAAAGATATTCGTAACGCGGTCGAAGTTGCGCGCAGTGCTGCCAACAGTTGGTCAGCGGCAACCGCCTACAATCGCGCTCAGGTGCTCTATTTCTTAGCTGAAAACCTTGGCGCACGCGCCGCCGAATTTGCCCAACGTATTCGCCAGCAAACAGGCCGCAACGATGCCGACCTCGAAGTTGAAACCTCAATCGAGCGCTTGTTTACCTACGCTGCTTGGGCCGATAAATACGATGGTGCGGTGCATGCCACACCGGTGCGCAACGCTACCCTCGCTATGGTCGAACCAATCGGCGTGCTCGGCTTGGTTTGCCCAACTGAATACCCATTGTTAGGCACGATTTCGCTGCTTGCACCAGCCATCGCCTTGGGCAATAGCGCGATTATCATTCCATCGGCAGAACACCCGCTGACCGCCACCGATTTGTATCAAGTGCTCGATACCAGCGATGTGCCTGCTGGTGTGGTCAACATTATTACTGGCGACCGCGACAGCCTCGCCAAAGTGCTGGCCGAGCATAACGACGTTGATGGTTTGTGGTATTGGGGCAGTGCTGAAGGCAGCGCAATGGTCGAGCGCAGCTCAATTGGCAACCTCAAACAAACTTGGGTCAACTACGGCGAAAGCCGCGATTGGCTTGATCGCCGGGTTGGCGAGGGCGAGGAATTTCTGCGTCACGCCAGCCAAATCAAAAATATCTGGGTTCCCTACGGCGCATAAGCCTAGTTTGCTCCAGATCGCAACCCCGATTCCTTGATTGGAGTCGGGCTTGTTTTTTAGTTTTGGGCAGAAATGCAGCTTTACTATCGCTAGAATCTTGGAGTAAAGACAGACTTGCACTAGCCAAATTCACTATAACGATCATTACAGATTTGACAATTGAGCATAATCGCTATATATTGATATCAAGTATCAATAAGGAGTTTTCGTCATGGTTGATGTGATTATTGTTGGTGGCAGCGTCGCGGGTTTGAGTGCGGCCTTAGTTTTGGGGCGGGCACGGCGCAAGGTGGTGGTGCTCGATAGCCAACAACCACGCAATGCCCAATCGCCGGGCGTGCATAATTTCCTTTCACGCGATGGGATTTTGCCGGCTGAATTACGCCAAATTGGCCGCGATCAGCTTAAGCCGTATCCAAGTGTTGAGGTGCGTTTCGCCACCGCCGAGCATGCCCAAGCCATCGATGGTGGTTTTGTGGTCAAACTTGATGATGGCAGCGAAATTGCCAGCCGCAAATTGTTACTAGCCTCAGGTGTGATCGATGAATTGCCACAAATCGCAGGCATGGCCGAATTATGGGGTTCGAGCGTATTTCACTGCCCCTACTGCCACGGCTGGGAAGTGCGTGATCAACCGTTGGCAGTCTTAGTGACCGATGCTGATCGCCTGTTTCACGTCGCAACCTTGCTCCACAATTGGAGCCACGATTTGGTGGTTTGTACCAATGGCGAGGCCCAACTTAGCCCAGAGCAACGCCAAATTTTGGCCAAACTCAACGTGCCAATTCGTGAAGATCGCTTAGTGGGCATCGAACAAGCCAATGGTCAATTGACCCATTTGATTTTTGACCAAGGCGAGCCACTAGCCCGCAGCGGCTTGTTGATTGGCGTGCCACAACGCCAACGTAGCCAACTGCCAGCCCAATTAGGCTGCGAAATTTCAGATAATCCCCAAATGCCGAACTTAATCAAAGTGCAAATGTTGGGTCAAACCAGCGTCGCAGGCGTGTATGCCGCTGGCGATGCCACCGCAGGCATGCAACAAGCAATTAATGCCGCCGCTGGTGGGGCGATGGCTGGCGCAGGCATTAATCACGAACTGATTCAAGATATGCTCAAACAGCTTTAGATCGGCGCTCGAAGCGCTTGCGCCATTTGCTGTAGCATTGTTGATGATACTCCTCGGCGGGGTAAAACGGCAGATTCTGCACGATTTCAATAGCGAGATCAGCCAGCCGTTGTTGCGCTAGCTTACTGGCCAGAGCTAGCTCCAACTGCGCGGCAGTACTACAAATGATGATTGGGCGATATTGTGAGTCGGCATCGAGTGGCGGCTCAAGCATTGCCCAAAATTGATTCAACAGATCAGCTAAACTGATGATCGTTGGATCAAATTGCAACTCGACGACCTCGGCGTGGCCAGTTGTGCCAGCGCACACATCCTCATAGTTTGGATGTTCAGTCCAGCCGCCAGCATAGCCAGCTTGAGTTTGCAGCACGCCTGCAATTGGCCGAAAAGCCTCTTCAACACCCCAAAAACAACCAGCTCCAAGAATAATGCGCTCGGCCATATCGCTACCTTTGCCTGAATACTACTTAGTTTGTAAAGCCAAATTTGGCGATCATCGCCCGAACCGTGGTGATATTGCGCGCAGTTCCGGCTTGTTTGAGCGCACGCTCCAATTTTGCGCCGCTAAACTTACTTTCGCCATGTTGTTTATGCCGCAACCACCAGACATGTCGCCCAGTAATTCGAAAACTATCCAACTCGTTTTGATATTTGGCTAAGCGGGCTTGGGCTTCGGCATCAGGCTCGTGCTGCACAAAGGTCACATATAACGAAGCCTGCGGATCGATCTCGCTTGGCGTGAATGGGCAGCTTTGTTCAAGCTCGACTAACTCGGCAGCTGAGCGCAAGAATGTTTCGACCGCAAAGCCAAAACTTGCCTCAAGTTGAGTGGCAATCAAATGTTCGGCCTCGGCATAGCTTTGCAGCGGATCATCAAAGACCACGTTGCCCGATTGAATATAGGTCTGAACATTACTAAACCCATGTTCAACCAAAACCGTGCGTAAAACTTCCATCTTTACAAAATGGTTGGTAATATTGATTGCGCGTAAAAATGCAATCGTGCTCATCGTTGCCTCGCTTTAGCAAATATGTACGAGTATAACAGCAAAGCGCAGAGAACAGAGCGCATAGAACATAAAATCTCTTGTAAACGTAGCGGCGCAAAGCATATATGGCTGTTGGCTATCGGAACATGGGGTGGTATTTCAAAAGTCGATAGCCTGTAGCTGTAATGGTACATTGGATTGCTAACCGTGTTCCCTCACCCCCCGCCCCCCTCTCCCACTGCACGCGGGCGAGGGGGAGCACTCGTTTTTTACCACGCATTGCGCAGAACGCCCCGCGCCCGCGCCACGGGCGAGGGGTTGGGAGTGAGGGGATCATGCCGTGGTTAACGTGATGTAGCATTACAATCTACGAAGCTGAAACAGCAAATAAATTTTATAGCCACAGATTGACACAGATTCCACAGATAAATTTCCCAATCGCCAATCGCCAATCGCCTGATCACTCTATTCTCTGTTCTTCATTCTTTTTGCCTTTTGCCTTTTGCCTTTCGTCGCTCTGCTATAATACGGTTTCAGTGCTAAACTAACCCCAACTGCTTCGACCAACCATCACCTCACCGCCGAGGAGTAGCGTATGCAACAGGTAGTACGTGTTTTTCACCAACTCTTGCCCGATTTTGTTGATCATGTTTCCGAGCAAATTGTGGCTAACCATGTGCCTGTGTATGCCAATTTGCCCCAACAGCATGTCAAAATGGCGCTCTACAATGCGATTCATTCGATCGAGATTGACTTGGCCCAAGGCACAACGTCGGTTTATGCCGATTATTGGCGCAATGTGGCGGTGCAACGGGCGCAACAAGGCATTTCGCCAGTCCATAGCATGCTGGTGACCCATCTCTCGACCAATGTGATGACCCAATTTTTGAAACAAGCCTTGGATCGCGAGCCAGAGGCCTTGGCTTGGTGGCTCGAACGCACCCACACAATCATCTCGCTCGGCATGTTGGTGATGACCGAAGCGCGGATTAATGCTTTGCAACAACTCGGCCAATTGGGCGGCGAGCCAGCCAGCAGCGGCATTATCATCCACGAACAGCCAAACTTGATTCTGCCGCCAAGCCGTTGGCAAGCCCCAAATGTGTTGCATGTGCAGGCGTTTGGCCAATTGCGCGCATGGCGTGGCTCAACTGAGGTGATCAATTGGGGTCGCAAGTCAGCGATTGCCTTGCTCGGCGTGTTAATCACCCAACGTGGCCAATGGATGCAGCGCGAGCAAATTTGCGATTTGCTATGGCCTGATTTAGCAGCGAGCCATGCCGAGGCCCAATTTAAAGTTGCGCTGAATGCGCTAACTGCCGTGTTAGAGCCAGATCGGGCCACGCGCCAAGCCTCAAGTTATATTCAACGGCGCAATACGGCCTATCGTTTGGCGCTCGATAGCGCACCAATTCAGCTTGATCTGCTACGTTTTGAGCAATTACTGCAACGTGCCAATCAAGCCAGCAATCGACCTGAAGCAATTAATTGCTATCGCCAAGCGCTCGATCTCTATCACGGTGATTTTTTGGGCGATTGTTTGTATAGCGATTGGGCCAATGGGTTGCGTGAGCAATTGCGCCATGCTTATATCCAAGCAGCTTGCGATTTAGCCCAATTATTGTTGGCTGAAGATCAGCCAAACGAGGCCTTGGAATGGGCTGAGGCAGCGCTGCAAGCCGATCCCTATCAAGAAAACGCTTATCAAGCCAGCTTTATGGCCTATGCCCAGCTTGGCAATCGGCGGCAATTGCAACGTAGCTATCAGCGCTGCCAACAAACGCTGGAGCACGATTTGGGTTTAGCGCCGCTGACCGCCACCAAAGCCGCCTATCAACAAGCCGAACAAACGCTACAACAACTGTAACTCAAGTGTAACTGGCCTTTGCTATGCTGAAATGAGAGCTACTTCAATTGCATAGTCCAAAGGAGGACGCACGTAATGAAGCGTTTGATTTCGATATTGGTAATTCTGGTTACTGCAATTCAGCTTTTGGCTGCCTGTAGCAGTGGCACCGGAGTTGAGCCAACTGCCGCCAACCCGACCAGCGATTCGGCCCAAGCCACCCAAGCTCCTCCCGCGACGACCGCACCAGTCGCAACCACAGAAAGCACCCAGCCAACGACCGCGCCAACCAGCGACAGCGCTGCTGCGACTGGCAAACCAATCAAAATCGGCCTGATCACCGATCAATCCAAAGCCTTGTCGTTGTATGGAACCCAAGAAATCAATGGCTTTATGTTGGGCCTAGAATATGCCACCAACGGCACGATGCAGGTTGCTGGCCGCCCAATTGAAGTGATTGTCAAAGACGATGAAAACAACCCCGAACGGGCACGCCAACTGGCGCGTGAATTGATTGAAAAAGATGGCGTTGAATTATTACAATGCTGTGCCTCGACCTCAAGTGCCTTGACCGTGATTGAAATTGCCAAAGAAAATAACATCATTGCGATGATCGATCCAGCGGCAGGGCCACAAATTACTGGCTCGAATTTCAATCGCTTTGTCTTCCGTACTGGCCGCAACACCTTGCAAGATGCCTTGACCGCAGGCCCATATATGGTCGAGAACGTTGGCAAAGAGTTTGTGCAATTGGCACCCGACACCGATTTCGGCAAAGGCTCAGCTGCATCGTGGCGCTCGATCATCGAGGCCAACGGTGGCACCTTCGTCTCGGATGATGTGTTTATTCCCGCCGATACGACCGACTTTACCCCATATTTGCAAAAATTGCTCGATGCCGCTGATGAAAAACAAGCCAAAGTGTTGATGGTCACTTGGGCCGGATCAAACTTCCCGCGCTTGTTCCAGCAAATGCAAGAGCAAGGCGTGCTCGAAAAATTGACCTTGGCAACTGGCTTTGGCGATAACGTGACCATGCCGATGGTTTATGCCGATGCAGTTGGCTCGGTTGGAATGATTGCCTACCACTACACCCTGCCAAAAAATGAGGTCAACGATTGGTTGGTTACCCAGCACAAAGCCAAATATGGCTCGTTGCCTGATCTCTTCACCGCTGGCGGCATGGCCTCAGGCATTGCAACCGTGCGTGGCTTGGAAGCAACCAAGGGCGATACCAACGCCGATGCTTTGATTGCAGCGCTCGAAGGTATGAGCTTTGAAGGGCCAAAAGGCACCTACACCTTCCGCAAAGAAGATCATCAAGCACTCCAGCCGATGTATATGGTCAAATTGATCAGCATCACCGACCCCGAAGCCAAGTTCTTTGAGTTGCTGCAAGAGCGCAGCGCCGAACAAACTGCTCCGCCAGTGTTGGTGACGGAATAAGATTAGGGGTCAGGGGCTAGGGGCCAGCAGTTTGGAATTAGTGGTTAGAACAGAATCACCGATTAAAAAATCAGTCGTTCTGGAAACGCCTCCTAACACCTAACCACTAGCCCCTGACCCCTCACTCGATAAAGGAATTTCTAATGCCAAACGTTTTGTTGAAAACTGAACATCTTTCACGCTCGTTTGGTGGTTTGCAGGCGGTGCGTGATGTAAGCATCGCAGTTGAAGAAGGCTCGTTTCATTCGGTTATCGGGCCAAACGGGGCGGGTAAAACGACCTTCTTCAACATGATTAGTGGCGCGATTAAGCCCAGCAGCGGACGGGTGTTTTTTGCTGGTAAAGAGATTACTGGCATGCCATTGCACCGCATGATTCACCTTGGCATTGGCCGCGCATACCAAATTACCAGCTTGTTTCCATCGCTGACTGTGGCCGAAAATGTGCGCCTGGCGGCTCAAGCACGGGGCGGCGATACCTTCAAATTTTGGCAGCACAGCGATCGGTTTCAGCGCTACCACCAACGAGCACAGGATGCGCTCAAACTGGTGGGCTTGCGTGGCGTTGAGCATGTGCTCGCCAGCGCCTTGCCCCATGGTGATAAACGCAAGCTCGAATTAGCGCTGTTGCTCGCCAGCGAGCCTCGACTGTTGTTGCTCGATGAGCCAACCGCTGGCATGGCCGCCAACCAAGTTCCCGAATTGATCGAGATTATTCAGCAACTACGGCAAAGCGGCCAGCATACGATTATTCTGGTCGAGCATCGCATGGATGTGGTGATGAGCATCTCGGACCAAATTACGGTGATGCATGGTGGCAGTGTGCTGGCCGAAGGCACGCCCCAAGCGATTGCAGCGGATACGCGGGTGCAGCAAGCCTACCTTGGCGAATTGTATGACGATGTGCTAACCCAGCCTCACGAGGTTGCCCATGACACCAATTCTTGAAGTTGAGCAACTTCAGACCTTCATCGGTCAATATCATATTTTGCACGATGTTTCGTTGCAGGCCGAGCAAGGCTCAATTACCGCGATGCTTGGGCGTAACGGCGCGGGCAAAACCACCACGCTTAAATCAATTATGGGCCTCACGCCACCCCAAGCAGGCACAATTCGCTTTGCTGGCCAACGGCTCAACGGCCTTCGCACCTTCAAGATTGCTCAATTGGGCATTGGCTATGTGCCAGAGCATCGGGCAATTTTCCGCGATCTGACGGTAACTGAGCATTTGGTGCTGGCTGAGCGCAAGCGAGGTGATTTACGTCGCCGTGGCGATTTGATCTTCAGCCTGTTTCCCGATTTGCAGCGGCTCGAACGCTTGCTGGGCAGCCAACTTTCCGGTGGTCAGCAACAGATGTTGGCGATTGCCCGCGCTTTGGTTGCCGAAACCCAATTGCTGTTGATTGATGAACCAAGCGAAGGCCTTGCTCCAGTCATTATCGAACAGATGATGCGGGCAATTACTGCGCTAAGCGAACATACCACGGTAGTATTGGTTGAGCAAAACTTTCGCATGGCCAGTGCGATCAGCCAAGCCTACTATATGCTTGATGATGGCCGAACTGTTGATCATGGCACAATGACGGCACTGCGTGGTAATCCAGAATTGATTCAGC
Source organism: uncultured Chloroflexia bacterium (assembly GCA_963767035.1). GTDB lineage: Bacteria > Chloroflexota > Chloroflexia > Chloroflexales > Herpetosiphonaceae > Herpetosiphon. The sequence goes on from CAVYBW010000001.1 coordinate 3,026,169, forward strand.
GCTATCTTGGTGCTGCCTAAAAGGTGTTTAGTATGGCTGTTGCTGCTCCTCCCACAATTCAAGCCAAACCACTGCGCGAGCGTTTAGCGTCGCTGGTGATTCCAGCAGTCTTTGTGCTGATTTTCGCCACGGTATTGGTGGTTGCGCCGGCCAGTTGGCCCAAATTAATCACTGGTATTTTATTGCCTGGCCTAACCTTGGCCGCGATTTATTTTATGCTTTCGGCGGGCTTATCGCTGATTTTCGGCCTGATGGATGTGCTAAATTTTGCCCATGGTTCGCTGTTTATGCTCGGTGGCTACTGCGCTTGGACATGCAACCAATGGCTTGATCCAGCTTATGCAGGTCATTGGCCGCTCACGATCGCCAGTGGCAATTTGCGCTTTATCATCGGCTTGATGGTGGGCGCATTGGTGGGCGCAACGGTTGGCAGCTTAATCGAAATCAGCCTGATTCGCCCGCTCTACAAACGGCCAATTTACCAAGTATTGCTGACTTTGGGCTTGGTCTTTGTGTTCGATGCTTTGGTGCGCACAATTCCGGCATGGGGTTCGCTCAGTCGCGCTCCGATCAAGCCGCCGATGCTAACCGAAAGCCTCAGCCTGCTAGGGCGACGCTTCCCCAGCTATAGCCTGTTTTTAATCTGTTTGAGCGTTTCGCTGGCGGTGATCATCGCTCTAGTGCTGCGGCGCTCACGAATTGGCCTCACGATTCGGGCAGGCGTGCAAGATAGTGCCATGGTTGAAGCCATGGGCATCAATGTGCGTCGCGTGTTTACCGGAGTGTTTGGCTTTGGCAGTGGCTTGGCGGCCTTGGGCGGCGCGGTTGCGGCCTCGTTTATTGGGGTTTACCCCGAAATGGGCTTGGAATACCAGCTTTTCGCCTTTATTGTGGTGGTGATTGGCGGCTTGGGCAGCTATAGCGGCGCGGCAGCAGGAGCCTTGTTAATTGGGCTAGCCCGCACCTTCAGCGACCACTTGGTGCTCGAAACTGGCCTCCCTACCGCAATTGCCTCGGCATCAACCGTACTGGTGATGGCAGTGGTGCTGTTGCTCAAGCCCGGCGGAATTTTTAATAAAAATTAAGGGCTAGTTGTTGGATGTTGGGGATCGCAAGATTGTCCCCTCACCCCCAGCCCCTCTCCCACGGAGCGGGCGAGGGGAGCCAACATATGACTTGACTTTGCACAAAGCAACTATGAGGGGGTGCAGGGGGATTAAGGCCCCTGCGTCTCCCTCCAGCGGAGGGACGGAAGGGTGGAGAATCTCGATTTGGCGATAGTCTCTGGGCTAGTGGCTATAGGAACCGCGAAGCACGCGAAGAGCGCGAAGCTGGCAATTGCAACCAGCAGCACAATCTACAACATAGATATGAGGGGGGGCAGGGGGATTAAAGCCCCCTGCGTCTCCCTCCAGCGGAGGGGACGGAAGGGTGGAGAACCAGGGATTAGGTTTCAGTTGTCAGGTTTCAGGAATCGGAGCTAGGTATCCCCTCACCCCCAGCCCCTCTCCCACGGAGCGGGCGAGGGGAGCCAACATTATCTAATTCCCCTCGCTTGCGGGAGAGGGGGTGAGGGGATGAAGCAATCTAATCCCTAACCCCTGATCCCTAACTATTACGGAGAACTACCATGCTCAATCCACCATTGTTAGCCGGATTAACCGCCCGTGTTGTTCAAACGCCGCGCTTGGCAATGCATGTGATTGAGCGTGGCGATCCGAGCAATCAGCCAATCGTCTTGGTGCATGGCAATGTTTCAGCCGCTCGTTTTTGGGAAGAATTGATGCTGGCCTTGCCCGACGAGTATTATGTGATTGCCCCCGACATGCGCAGCTATGGCCGCTCAGAGCGCTTGCCGCTTGATGCAACTCGTGGTGTGCGCGACTTCAGCGATGATCTCGCTAGCTTGCTGCAAACCCTCAACCTGCGCCAACCACACTTGGTTGGTTGGTCGTTGGGCGGCAATGTGGTTATGCAATACGCGCTTGATCACGCCGCAAATGTGCGTTCATTGACCCTCGTTGCGCCCGGCTCGCCCTATGGCTACGGCGGAACTCACGGCCACGACGGCCAAGCCAACAGCCCTGATTATGCTGGCAGCGGCGGCGGTACGGCCAATGCTGGCTTTGTTGAAGCGCTGAAAAATGAAGATCGCAGCGATGGCCCAGTTTCGCCACGCACAATTATGAATAGCTTCTACTTCAAGCCACCGTTCCGCTCAAGCCGCGAAGATGTGTTTGTTGATGAGATGCTGCTGACCTATTGCTCGCCGCAAAATTACCCCGGCGATTTGGTGGCTTCAGCAAATTGGCCGCTAGTTGCGCCTGGTACGGGCGGAGTCAACAATGCGCTCTCGCCCAAATATCTCAATCAAAGCAGCTTTGCCAATATTCAGCCGCAACCGCCAGTGCTCTGGATTCGCGGCGATGCCGATCAAATTGTGTCTGATGCTTCGATGTTTGATTTGTGTATGCTTGGGCAGCTTGGGCTAGTACCAGGTTGGCCTGGCGCGGAAACCCATCCCGCCCAGCCGATGGTTGGCCAAATGCGGGCGGTGCTTGAAGCCTATGCCGCCCACGGTGGCCAATATCAAGAAACTGTGCTGGCCAATTGTGGTCACTCGCCGCAGATCGAACAGCCTAGTTTGTTCAACACGGCGTTACTCGATTTTATCACTCAGGTTTAGGCGAGGTTTCCTATGCAGCGTTTGCGCCCACTACTGCCACTTGTGGCGATTGGCAGCCTTGCAAGTTTGCCATTTGCCTTTGCAGCCGATACCACCCGCTTTTGGCAAGGGGTCTTTATTCAGATTTTCATTCTGGCAATTTATGCCCTGAGCTACGATTTGCTGATGGGATACACAGGCATGATTTCGTTTGGGCATGCGCTGTTTTTTGGCGCTGGTGGCTATACCGCCGCAATTTTGCTGCGCCAAGCCGAGCCACCATCAATGCTGATCGTGCTAGCAGCGGTGATGGTGGTTGGCGCAATTTTAGGCGTAGCAGTCGGCGCTTTATCGCTGCGAGTAAGCGGGGTCTATTTTTCGATGATCACGCTGGCGCTGGCCGAAATTGCCTTCATCCTATTCAAAGCCGATGATCCTAAGCTCAAGCCAATTACCGGTGGCGAAATTGGCTTGCAAGGGATTGTTGTGCCTGCGGCGATTGATGCCACAACCTATCGTTTGCGCTTCTACTTTTTGACCTTAGCCTGTATGGTTGGCCTCTACTACGCCGCGCGCCGCTTGATCAACTCGCCAACTGGCCGCGTGTTTGTGGCAATTCGCGAGAACGAGCCACGCGCCACGGCCTTGGGCTATAACACGCTGCATTTTAAATTACTGGCAACCGCGATTTCTTCGACAATTGCTGGCTTGGCTGGCATGTTGATGGTGCTGTATGAAAAAAGCGCCAGCTTCGAAATGCTCAGCGTCAACCTAACCATTCAAGCCTTGTTGATGACGATCATCGGTGGAATTGGCACACTGATTGGGCCAATGCTCGGCGCTGCAACCATCCGCTTGCTTGATCATGGCCTCAAAAGCGGATTTATGCAGGCGCTCTTGCCAGCGTGGTTGCGACCCGACCTTATTTTTGGCATCGTGTATGTGGTACTGGTGTTGTTCTTCCCTGCTGGCTTGATGGGAGCGATTCGCAAGTTGCGCGGCAAAACCAGCCGTAGCTCAGTCGAACGCCTGCGCCAAGCCATGAAACCAAAGGCTGAATCATGAGTTACGAATTTCCGCCAATCGGCATTGCTGCGATTGCGACCTACTTGCCAGCAGCGATTGAAACGGCGAGCCAAATTGGCATAGCCGCCAATATTCCCGAAGCTGTGGTGATCGAAAAGCTGGGCATTCGCCAAAAACACTTGGCCGAAGCCCACGATACGCCATCCGCTATGGCGGCTGATGCGGCACGTAAAGCGCTCGCAAGCGCCGAACTCGACCCACTCGATGTTGATTTGATTATCTATCACGGCAGCGAATACAAAGATTATGTCGTGTGGTCGGCGGCGGCCAAAATTCAACATCTGATTGGAGCCAAAAACGCCTATGCTTACGAAATTTATGCCCTGTGCGCAGGTTCGCCAGTCGCAATCAAAACTGCCCGCGATCAGATGCGCGCCGACCCAATGTTACGCAATGTGCTGCTCGTCTCGGCAGCCCGCGAAAACGAGCTAGTGCGCTACGACAATCAACAAGCGCGCTTTATGTTCAACTTTGGCGCTGGTGCTTCGGCCATGCTCTTGCGCCGCAATTATGCAACCAATCAAGTGCTCGAATCGGCGGTGCTGGTCGATGGCTCGTTTAGCGAAAATGTGGTGATGCGCGGCGGCGGCGCACGCTACCCAACCAGCCAAGCTACGGTTGAGGCCGGCTATCATCAACTTGATGTGCTGCAACTTGAAGATATGCGCGATCGCTTAGGCTTGGTTTCGCAGCCCAATTTTGTGCAAGTAATCGATCAAGCGATCACTCGTTCGGGCTATCAGCGCTCAGATATTGATTTTCTAGCAATAACTCATATGAAGCCTTCGTTTCACAACGGTTTATTGCACGATTTGGGCTTACGCCCTGAGCAAGCAATCTACCTCGACGACTATGGCCATATTCAATCGGTCGATCAGCAATTGGCGCTCGATTTGGCTCAACAACGTGGCTTGCTCAAACCTGGCGATTTGGTGGTGCTGGCAGGGGCGGGCACTGGCTATACTTGGGCGGCGAGCGCCGTGCGTTGGGGCTAGACCGAAGGATGAAGGATGAAGGATGAGGGATGAGAGTGCCTAGAAATAGAATCAGAAAGAGCTTTAGCACAGCGGAGCAGAGCGACCGAAAGGATGAAGGATGAGGGATAAAGGATGAAGTGTGGAGCGTTTGAAGTTCTTCGCGATCTGCGTATGCTTCGCGATTCCAGCCTTCGTGCTACTTCGTGGATCAAAATCCTGACCCCTGAATCCTAGCCTGTGACCTCTCATTAAAGGAGCATTGCAATGTACATTGGTGACTGGCTTGGCAAGCGCGAGTTGCTTACGCCAGAGCGAATAGCGCTGGTTGACGACCGCGATGGCGAGCGCTATAGCTACCGCCAATTGAATAGCCGCGCCAATCGCTTGGCCGCTAGTTTGCGCCAACGCTTTGGCATTGCCAAAGGCGATCGGGTGGCGATTTTGGCCAAAAACCAAATTGCCTACCTCGATCTGCTATTTGCCACTGGCAAGCTGGGGGCGATTTTGGTGCCATTGAATTGGCGCTTAACCGAGCACGAATTAATCTATATGCTCAACGATAGTGCCGCCAGCGTATTGCTCTACGATCAGCAATTTGAGCCAATGCTGCCAACCTTGCGCAGCCACACCCCACTCAAACATTGTTTGCAACTTGGCGCTGCCTATGACGAACTGCTCGCCCAAGCCAGCGATCTACCAATTAGCGAATCGGTCGATCTCGCTGATCCTCACTTGATTTTGTATACCTCCGGCACGACGGGCGCGCCCAAGGGTGCTGTGCTTTCGCATCAAGTGCTGGTGTGGAACTCGCTGAATACCAACGTTGGCTGGGATTTACACGCCGATGACGTGAGCATTATTCATACGCCATTATTCCATACTGGCGGCTTGAATGTGCTAACCTTGCCAATTTTGCACGCTGGCGGAACAATGGTGCTGATGCACGAATGGAATCCAGAACGCTGTTTGCAGTTGATTGAGCGCGAGCAGGTAACGATCTTTTTTGCCGTGCCAACCATGTTTGAATTGTTGCTGCAAGCGCCCAATTTTGCCCAAACTAAGCTTAGCAGCCTACGTTTTTGCATCGCTGGAGGCTCGCCCTGCCCAATTCCGTTGATCGAGGCCTATCAACAGCGCAATATTCCGTTTCGCCAAGGCTATGGCCTAACCGAAGTTTCGGTCAATTGCTTCACGCTCAACCCTGAGGATGCGATTCGCAAGGCTGGCTCGGTCGGCAAGCCGATTTTCCACCTTGATGCCCGGATTGTTGATGAGGCTGGCCGCGATGTACCAACCAACAGCATTGGCGAATTAATTTTGTATGGGCCGACGGTCTGCAATGGCTATTGGCGCAATCCGGTGGCGACCGCCCAAGCGCTGCAAAAAGGCTGGTTCTACACCGGCGATCTGGCGCGAGTTGATGCTGAAGGCTATTTCTACATCGTTGACCGCAAAAAAGATATGTATATTTCTGGCGGCGAGAATGTGTATCCCGCTGAAATCGAAAACGTGCTCTATCGGCACCCAGCTGTCCAAGAATGTGCAGTAATTGGCATTCCCGATAGTCGTTGGGGTGAGGTTGGGCGAGCGTTAGTGGTGTTGCGGCCAAGCATGCAGCTTGATGAAGGTGGCTTGATCGCCTTCTGTCGCGAGCGCCTTGCCACGTACAAAACCCCCAAATCGATCTACTTCCTGCCTGAGCTACCACATAACGCCAGTGGCAAGGTCGTCAAGCCAGAGCTACGCAAGTTGTTTGGGTTCTAACGAGAACAGAGGGATCAGGGATCAGGGACGAGGGGCTAGATTTAATGCAGCGGCGCAGAGATTCAAAAATATGAATGATAAGGGATGAAGGATGAAGGGATATGCTATACACATTGAGTTTGAAGTTCTTAGCGCCCTTCGCGGTCTTCGTGGTTTCAGCCTTCATGATCTTCGTGTTCTTCGTGGATCAAAACTGATACCTCGCCACTATACAAAGGATTTCAACCATGACCTATAGCCTCGGCCAAAGCGCCCATTTGCGCAAAACCATCACCGAAACCGATATTATTTTGTTCGCGGGAATTTCGGGCGATGCCAACCCCGTGCATATCGACGAAATTGCTGCGCGTGAATCACGCTTTGGGCGGCGAATTGCCCATGGAATGCTTGGCGCTGGCTTGATTTCAGCAGTGATTGGCATGCATTTGCCAGGCCCAGGCACCATTTACCTCAACCAAACCTTGGCTTTTCGTAGCCCGATTTACATTGGCAATACGGTCACGGCCTATGCCGAAATTAAAAGTTTACGCGACGATAAACCTATCGCCACATTAATCACCCAACTGAGCAACGAAGAGGGCAAAATATTGATCGAGGGCGAGGCAATTGTGCTCTTGCCAAGCTAAACCAAATTAATATAGGCGATTCAAGCCGCTCAATTCGAGCGGTTTTGCTGCTTGACAGCTTGTTCGGCATATCGCTATGCTCTTGATCGAGACAAACCAGATGCTGGAGTATCGAGGAACAAGCAATGCCCAAATTTCTCCACAAATTCGCCCAACCACGCCGCATTTGGCTGGCCTTTGGGGTGGCGATAGGTTTATTAGTGCTCAGCAATCTGCTGGCAACGCTGTTTCATTCGTGGACAGCAGGCTATGGCTTATTGGATTTGGGCGGCGGAGCTAATGCTTTTTCAGCCAAAACCAGCGTTACGCCCGAGTTAGCCTATGAGTTAATCAGCAAGTATGGCGAGCATCGCAGCAGCCATTTGTGGTTAATTTTGCCTGATATGCTGTTACCAATTGGGGTTTGGCTCTTTTTTGGCCTAACACTGCTTTGGCTTACGCGGGATAGCGTTAGTTGGCAGCGTTGGTTGCCAGCCTTGGCCAGCATCTATTTCTGCGCCGATTATGCTGAAAATATGTGCGAAGCGCTAATGTTGAGCCAATATCCTGCCCAATTATCAAGCGTGGCAACCCTCTGGACATGGGGCTTTATGCTCAAAAATCTCTCAATTGGCGCAAATATTGGGGCAATAATAATGCTGCTGCTATGGCGTTGGTGGCGGGCTAAACACCACTAAATCAGCAACAAACAAGGCACACAGATTGATTGCGTGCCTTGTTTAATATTAACGGCTACTCAGCGGCGCGACCGCCTAATTGTTCGTTCAACAAAAACAAGGCACCTGGGTGATCGCCAGCCATCTTGAGCTTTTCGACCACATCCGAAGCACTCTTTTCTTCTTCGACTTGCTCGGTAATAAACCATTGCAAGTGAATTTGGGTTGCATGATCGTTCTCTTTGATTGCCAAATCGTAGAGCGAGTTGATCAACGCTGTGACCTTTTCTTCGTGATGCAATGCCAATTCAAACACCTCAAGCGATGAATTAAAGCTTGATTGCGGTTGTTCAAAGCCTTGCAAAACAGCGCGACCGCCACGATCGTGCAAATAATCGAACAGTTTCATCGCGTGAACTGTTTCTTCTTCATACTGCAAACGCATCCAATGCGCGAAGCCGCCCGAATTTAACCGATTCGAAGTAGGCCGACATTGAAAGGTATAAGTAGGCCGACTCAAATTCATGCTTAATTTGATCGTTAATCGCGGCTTCAATGGTTGGATTAATCATAGGTTGCGAACTCCTGCGCTATCAAAATCTTTGCGACTAGAGCTAGTTTAGGCCATCTAGCATCCAAAAACAAGGGCTTCTTAGGCTGAATCTCGTGGATTGGATTGTTCCCTCATCCCCCAGCCCCTTCCTTTCAAGGGTAGGTTTTTAATGAATCATTGGCTAGCAGCATGGCTTGGTGGTCGCCACCCTTCCGTCCCGCCTCAAGGCGGGAAACGCAGGGGGCTTTAATCCCCCTGCACCCCCTCAAGGACGTTTGTTGGCCAGCAAACATCATCCGATGAACCGGTCATGACGCGGTTTGTAGCGGAGCGATTTTAACGACCTACCCGTGGAAGCCAGCCCTTATCCCACCGAACGCGGGCGAGGAGGAGCACCGCAAGCCAAAAGTCTTCAGCCTATAGCCATACATTCTCTGCACCTCTGCGTTAAATCTGCCCCCTAGTCCATTTTCATCCTTCATCCTTTTATCAGATGTAGCTCAGTTGCCAGCCATGGCCTAAATTGTGATTAATCGCTAAAGTAAGGGTGTATTTGTAGGAGGATTCAATGCGTTCATTACGATATATCAGTCTGGCTTTATTGCTGGCAGCATGTAGCAGCCAAACACCAGCAACAAACACACCAGCAGCAACCAGCAATCTACCAGCCCAAGCAACCGCGACCATCCAAAGTGGCTCGGCAGCAACCAGTATTCCCACAACTGTGCCGCAAGCAACTGGCGAACCACAAGCCACGGTTGCCACGGCCAATCAAATTAACTTAAGTGCTCCGCCAGTCGATGCGGTCTTAAATACGTCGGTACGCGTGGCTGGCACAATCGTACTAACACCATTTGAAAAAACTTTGCGCTTGCTCATTCAAGCCGAAGATGGCAACACTTTGTACGAAGGGCCAATCAGCACCGCTGGCGAATATGGTAGCAGCGCCACCTTCGATGTTACGGTCGAAATCGCGCCACCAGCAGCAGGCGGCAAAGGTGTGATCAAGGTGATCGAAGATGATATGAGCGGCCAATTGCCATATCGCACGATTGCTGAACAAGCAGTTCAATTTGCGCCAACTAGCTCCGAAGCAACTCCAGCCGCCGAGCCAAGCATTCTGATCGGATTGACCGAGCCTAGTATGCATTCGGTCGTCGGTAATCCCTTGAATTTCAAAGGCACGCTTTCAGCCATGCCGTTTGAAAAAAATGTAGTGATCGAAGTTTACGATAGCGAATTGCATTTGCTGGGCCAAACCAGCGTTATTGCCGATGGCGAATATGGCTCAGCCGGAACCTTCAGCGGCAGCATCAATTTCCAAGCACCATTGACCAAACGCATCGGTCGGGTAATTGCCTATACCACCTCGCCCAAAGATGGCGCGGTCGTTGGCCAAGCCGAATCTACCGTGACCTTGCCTGCTTGGAGTGGCACCGGAGCCTATTTGGCTCAGCCAGCACCTGAAACGAGCGCCTTTTTGCCATTGCATGTTGAGGCAGTGGGCTTGAGCAGCGATACTTATACCGTGCGTTTGCGCTATGCCGATGGCACGTTGTTGGAAAGCAACACCCAAGCCTACAATGGCTACTTGGCGCTCAGTTTGATGTGGGAGAACGAAACCACAGCACCAGTTTTGCCAACGCAAGGCGCAATTCTAGAGTTGGTCAAAGCTGATGGCACGGTTGAGCTAACCCAAAATCTGCGCATGCTTGATCTCACCAGCCAACCAACCACGAGCGTCGAAGTCTCTTGGTTAGCAGGCGAAGGCTCAATCAATGGTATCCGTAGCTTACCAAAAACCGCCAGCGTGGCCAGCGCCGCGCTGCGTGAGCTGGTTTGGGGTCCAGTTGGCGCAGATTCAATCTTTGGCACGGCGATTCCCAGCCCTAAAACTATTGCCGAATACACTGGCGATAAAGCTGGCTGGACAGGTCGGGTCTATCTGCGCTCAGTCCGCATCGAAGGTGATACCGCCTATGTCGATTGGAGCCGCGAAATGCGCGCATGGGGCGGCGGAGCGATGCAACTCGAATCACTGCAAGCCCAAGTTGATCTCACCTTAAAGCAATTTCCCCAAGTTAAAAATGTCATCATGACCGTCGAAGGCGCTGAAGATGTGTTTCAACCCTAAGTATGCGCCCTCACCTCCAAGAGTAGGGTTTTAACAATGATATGGTAGATGGGCAAAGATTAAGCGTCCCCTCACCCCCTAGCCCCTCGCCCACTGAACGCGGGCGAGGGGGAATAGCTGTGGATTGACCCATGGGACAACCACCATCTTAAGCCCCTCGCGTGACGCATGGATAAGGGTTGGGGTTAGGGCACGAATAAGCCCTAAAAATCGGTAGGCAAAGTAGGGTTGCTCGTGGTAGCATGCATACACACAAGTGGTTTTGTTGCTACGAGTAACCCTATGTTGCAATCGCAAGCCCAACGTTGGTCTGAACGCAAAGCCAGCCTAGTGCAAAGCTATTTGCCGCTGGTCGTGCCTAGTCTCTCGCCACACCAACAATTGGTGATTTTTGATGGCGAGGCTGGGGCTGTGCAGTATGGCAACGGACGCTTGGCCACAGCAGGCGCAGCCATCCACTATCAACAGCTTGCCACCAAACTCAAAGCCTCAGTTCAAATCAGCTTGCGCACCAACAGCCCTGAACAACAGGTGGCTTGGCAACAGGCCAGCGCGCAACAGTTTAATTATTGGCCCCACGATCAGCTTAATCTCGCCCAATTAACCAGCCATTTAGCCGCCAACCCTGCTCTGCTTATCTTGGATGCTGAGGTTGGCTTGCTGCCGATCAGCAACGGCTTAGATCAGCTAGCTCGGCGTTTGGCGCGGACTGATCTGCTGTTGCGGTTTGATCAAGCAGCGCTGGCCGAGTTGCTAGCCCAACGTGAACAGCAACCAACCCACGCCGATCGCCAGCTTGATCAGCTTTTTGCCAGCCGCAATTGGCGAACAATTGTGAACGAATCGCCAGCAGAAACCATGCTCGCAGCCTTGCAAACCTTCTATCTGCAACAACTTACCGAACTCAAAGGCTCGCGTTGGCGCTGGGCAGCAGCCTGTACAATCCATACCACATGGGGCCAAAAATCTTACGATCTGATCATCGCAACCAGCGATCGTGCGTTGATTTTGCCGCTCAATCAGTGTTTGTATCAATTTGAAGGTGCATTGTTTGAGAACCCCGAAGCCCAAGCTTTGCTCAATAATGCTGGCAATCCGCAGCAGATTGGCTTGTTCGACCCAGCCCTACCAAGCAAAACCCAGCTACGCCGTCAGCAACACGAGCAGATTGTCGCAGCATTGAGCAATTTAGCTGCCCAACAACCACGTTTGTGGAGCTATGCCGATTTGCTGGATACCATATTGCGCCAAGGCTGGCTTGGTAAAATCACCGAAGCTCATTTTCAAAAAGCATGTAATGAACTGCTAGGCAAAAAACTAATCACTCGTTTGGGTACGAGCAGTGCGTGGCAACCAACCACACTCTTGCGCCTCGGTGCAAGCCACGTCGAGCCAGATTCATAATCTAGCAGTAGAATACCACTGTGTTGTTTCAGTCGGAAGGAGAACCCTCGTGAGTTTCATGCAATCCTTGTTGAATCCCTACCCGTGGTTCAAAACCATGCGCGAGCAAAATCCGGTCTATTTCGATCAAACGATTGGCTCGTGGGTAGTCTTTCGCTATGCCGATGTCAAACGCGTCATGACCGATTACGAACATTTCTCCTCGGCTCCACCCGACCGTGGCGATGGCATGAACATGTTTGCCAATAGCATGTTGATGACCGATCCGCCACGCCATCGTCAGTTGCGTTCGTTGGTCAACTTAGCCTTCACCCCACGGATGATCGAGCAAATGCACACCAGCATCGATAGCTTGGTCAATCGCTTGCTTGACGAAATGTTGGCCCAAAGCGAGCCAGATTTCATTCGCGATTTTGCCACGCCCTTGCCAATGACCGTGATCGCTGAAATGTTGGGCGTGCCAAACGAAGATCAAGATAAGTTTAAATATTGGACTGAACAAATCATCACGTCGTCGAATAACCCCAATCTCAGCGACATTGTGCCAATCTACCAAGAATTTGGAGCTTATCTCTTTGGGATGATCGAGCAACGGCGCAACGCACCAAAAGCCGATTTGATTAGCGATCTGCTTGATGCCCAAATCGACGGCGAATCGCTTTCCGATATGGATTTGATTGGATTTTGTGCTCTGTTGTTGGTTGCTGGCAACGAAACTACCACCAATTTGTTGGGCAATGCAGTGCGGGTATTTAGCGAACAGCCCGCAATTTACGCCGAATTGCGGGCCAATCCAGAGCTTAATTCCAAATGTGTTGGATGAAACCTTGCGCTACTATTCGCCAGTTAAAGCCATGCCCCGTCACACCCATGCCGAGCAACAAATTGGCGATGTGACGATTCCGGCGGGCCAGCGAATAATGGCGGTGATTGGCTCGGCCAACCGTGACGAGAACCAATTTCCCGATCCTGACAGCTTCGATTTGCATCGCAAAGGCAACCAGCACATTGCCTTTGGCCATGGCATTCACTACTGTTTAGGTGCGCCGTTGGCGCGGCTTGAAGGCAAATTGGCCTTAGAAGCGTTGCTCAAACGAATTGAAACAATTGCGATTAAACCCGATGCCCAATTAGAACCTATTCCAACCCCAATTACCTTTGGCGTGAAAAATATGCCAGTGTTGCTCACCACCGGCGAATAAAGCTTTAATCAGTCGATTAGCGCATGAATAATTAATAATTTTAACCAATAAGTTTAAATCATAGCCCAAATGATTTAAACTTATTGGGATAAATACCAAAATTCAGCTATGTTTTTTTGGCTGCTCATCCTATAATTAGCCATATCCTAAAACTTAGATCATTTAATATTCGATTTGGGGTTCGTTCTTTTGCAAGGATGAGGCTATGGCTGTGTGTAGTCGAAACATTCTCGTTTTGCGTGCTCAGTTAATGGACTACTGGTGGCTCGCTGACCTGCAAACGATCGCAGGTGACCTATGATTATCAACTTAGAACTAGCATTGCTAGTGAGTGGCGGAATTGTGCTTGAGGTTCCGTTGCCGCCGCCGCAAGCCGCTTGGAATTTTAACGCACTGCTGGATTATCATGGCGAAGGTCGCTTTTTATGTTGGTGGTGGCATACCGAATATAATCATCTGATTGCGATTGCCAATGATGGCTGGTTGGTAGCTGAGGCTGGCTTGTGGCACATGAACTTTATCCAAGATTTACGTGATGCCTGTTTGTTGAACCCTCAATTGGCCTTTGGCAATGTATTTGGTGAGCAACCAACCCATGCCTTATTGTATGATCGCGAGCAACATTGTTTGCTGGCGGTTGCGCTAACCGCCGTTTTAGAGTTGCTCGATCATTCGCTGCATGATTTAGAGCCGCGCCTGATTAAGCAAGCTGAATTCAAACGTATGCTGGCGGCGCTGACAGCAACCCCCGATTTAGTTCGTTATGCGGTCAATCAGCTGCATATTTATGAGGCAAAAACTGGGGCTAGTGCCTTTAACCTGATCTGTGAGCCATGTAACGATTGGCGCATGTGCCAATTTAGCGCTTGGCTCAACGCTGCGATTCATCAGCAAGTTGGCTATAACTAAGCCGATCATGGGTTATGCACATGATCGGCTTAACCTTTAGGCTCGGCTATCCCAAATTATATCGGGCAGATTGCGCACAAAATTCTCATAGCGTGCCATCACAAATAATGCATCGGAAAGCCGATTGAGATATTTGATCACAAAGCTACCGATCGTTTCCTCGCGGCTGAGCGCCACCACATCGCGTTCGGCGCGGCGGCAAACCGTGCGTGCAACATGCAAATGGGCCGAGGTTTGGCTGCCACCAGGCAAAATAAAATTCTCTAATGGGCCAACCGTATCCATCAATTCGTCCATCAAATGCTCAAGTGCATCAATATGGCGCGGCTCAATTTGGGGAATCGGCCATTTTTGCTTATCTTCTTCGAGCATACACAAATCGGAGCCAAGGTGAAACAATTCATTTTGGATGGCTTGCAACGGTGCTTGCAACCGTTCACTCACGCCAACCGCCAAGGCTACGCCTAAATTCGAATTAAGCTCATCGACCGTGCCAAACGCGGTTACCCGCAGCGATTCTTTGGGCACACGTTGGCCACCGCCAAGTGCGGTTGTGCCATTATCGCCAGTTCGCGTGTAAACTTTGGTTATTCGGGGCATGCTTGTTCCTCACCATGTTTCAGGATTCAACATTGAAATATGCAATTCGGGCTGGCCAAGAATTGGCTGGCTAATCAGCGGACTACTTGCCCGTGGATTATGAAAAATTGTAAGGCTTGGCTGGCCAGTGCGCAAACTCGCAAGCGTAATTCGAATCACGGCGCTCAGCCGATGGTGCGCCCCCATACGCAGCATATCGCTTAACGGCGTGAGCCACGCCTCAGGTGGTAGCGCTGGTTGGGCATGATCGACAACGATAATTACCGCTGGCTCACCAGCTGGCAACTGATTATAGCCGCCGCGAATTGCCCGCCACAAGCGGTCGCACCACGCGCGATGCGCTCTTCGCGCCAAGCCAGGGTATTCATCTTGATACAGGTCAATTTGCAGATGCTCGGATTCAGCGAGCGGTTGGCAATCAACAGGCCGCAAATAAATGCCCGAGCTATGAGTATAAGCGGCGGGGTGCGTCCAGCCACTCAACATCTGCTCGGCTGCCACATGCAAATAGCGCCGCACCTCGCGATGGCTAATACCGCTATTGGGATGATGGGTGATTTCAAGCGTCAAGCGTGCCGCCAAGGGAATCGTGCTCGCAAGATCGCGCAAGCGGGCCAAGGTTGTTTGAGCTAAAACCACTGCCTCGGCTGGCAATAACGATTTAACTTCAACAAACGAGCGCAGATCACCACGCTCGATCAACAATTCGCCGACATGGCGGCCTTCGCCAGGCGGGTTGAACTGCAAGCTATAGTTAGCCCGATCTAAGGCTTGAGCAATTAACAATTCATCGAGAATCGAAAGCACCACAGCATCATCGCCAGCGCGCAGGCGGCCAAAAACTTCAGGCGTGAGCCAACCACGGCTGCCTGCTTCACGCAAGGCCGCATCGAGAATCAATCGATGTTGTTGACTTTCAGGCGTGCTATCGGTCAGCAAGGCATAGACAATGCTGCCAAACCGCAATCGCCGCAAATCGGGATAAAGCTCGCTCAACGACTGTATCATCATGGCTGCCATCAGTATCATGGCCCAACAATCTATAAGTTTAGGCTTGGCTAAGCATGCTTAGTGGAATATTCCCTCACCCCCCAGTCCCCGCTCCCACTCAACGCGGGCGAGGGGGTGTACTGTACATACATGATCACAAACCACAGGATGAAGCTTTCTCGCCCGCGCCACGGGAGTGGGGTTGGAGTGAGTGCATGCAGATGCTTGCTCATCGAATGAACATTTACAGCAATTGCTTAGCGCAGGCAGAACACGAGGGGAGCACTGAATACCTTGTCCTTCGTGTTATGCCTGCGCTCCGTGGTTTAAAACGTCGCGCTTGAAGTGCTTCGCAATTTAGTCGTCGAGGCGCGGCGTGACGATATCAACCCAAATCCGGCGAGTGCGTTCTTGGGTTAAATCGGTATGGATATGCTTGATTTCGCTATAGGCATCGAGCGCGTTTGGCCCCAACTCGCGGCCAATGCCGCTATCTTTGTAGCCACCAAATGGCGCTTTAGCGTTAATCAAGTGGTGATCGTTGATCCAAACTGTGCCGGCCCGAATTGCCCGCGCCACCTCTTGGGCATCTTGCAAATCGCGGCTCCAAACGCTGGCAGCAAGGCCATAGTTGGTATCGTTAGCAAGCGTAATTGCTTCACCAACCGTATGATAACGAATGACTGATAGCACTGGCCCGAAAATTTCCTCTTGGGCGATGCGCATATGGTTATGCACATCGGTGAAAATTGTTGGCCGCACAAAGTGGCCATTGGCAAGCGCCGGATCATCGATGCCAACGCCGCCACAGCGCAAGCTAGCGCCCTCTTGAATTCCAAGCTCAATATAGGCTTCGACCGCTCGTTTTTGGGCAGCTGAGACCAATGGCCCCAAATCAGTCGTCAGATCAAGCGGATCGCCAAGCACCAATTGTTCAACCCGGGCAACCATGCGATCAACAAACTGGTCGTGCAACGAATCGGGCAACAACAAGCGCGTACCAGCCTCGCAGCTTTGGCCAGAGTGCATAAAGGCCGCCCAAATCGCACCATCAACCGCCAAATCAAGATCGGCGTTGGGCAAAACAACTACTGGCGATTTGCCGCCAAGCTCCAAGGTAACGCGTTTTAAATTGCGGCCTGCAACTTCGGCAATATGACGGCCAACCTCAGTTGAGCCAGTAAAGGCAATTTTATCCACTTTTGGATGACTGGTCAGGCGTTCGCCAACCAAACCGCCAGGCCCAGTTACCACATTGAACACGCCATGCGGCAACACATCGGCTTCGTGAATCAATTCAGCCATACGCAACGCCGTGACTGGAGTTAACGAGGCTGGTTTGAGCACAAGGCTATTACCGGCAGCCAAGGCTGGGCCAATCTTCCAAATTGCCATCAAAAACGGGTAATTCCAAGGGATAATTTGACCACAGACCCCAATTGGTTCGCGCCAAACTGCATTAGCACTGGGCGAAGGAAAATCAATATAGGGCAAACTTTGCATGGGATGTTGACGGGCCAAATCGGCAAAATAGCGCAAATGCTCGATGCCAACTGGAATATCGAGCCATGAACTTTTGCGCAGAGTTGCGCCGCCGTTGAGAGTTTCGAGTTCGGCTAGCTCGTCGGTGTTTTCTTCGAGCACATCGGCAATTGCTTCGAGTCGCTTAGCGCGTTCGACAGGCCGCATTTGCGACCACGAACCAATATCAAAACTCTTCCGCGCAGCCTCAACGGCTCGATCAATGTCGTGGGTGGTCGCCCGTGCAACCGAAGCGATTGGCTCGCCAGTAGCAGGGTTGTACAGGGTTTCGGTAGCAGTATCGCTGGCCGCAACCCAAGCTCCGTCAATATACAGACCGAAAGAGCGAAGGCTTTCTGATTGAGTCATCTTGCGTTCTCCGTTGAAGGCGCACAGTCATTATGTCTTGATCATACCCTAAGCCGGTTTATGACGCAAGGTGTCACGTACTTATTGGGGATCGGGGATTGGCGATTGGGGGTCGGCAGATTTGGAACCGCGAAGGATGCGAAGCACGCGAAGTCTGGAGGTAAAGAAGCACAGCAACAATCCACACCACAAATATTTGGGGTGCAGGGGCTGAAAACCCCTGCGTTTCCCTCCAGCGGAGGGACGGAAGAGTGGTGAAACCTCATAAAACTTAAATCAATTAGCTTGCGATAAAGCAGCGTTCAGGCATGCCAACGAATCGATTAATGCTGCGTCAGTATCACGGCCATAACCACCTGATTTGGGCAAGCCGCCGATTTCTAAAATAGCTGGGCCATGGAAATTGGCCGCAGCTAGCGCTTGGCAATAAGCCGCAAAATCAATATTGCCCATGCCCAAAGGGAGATGATAATTGACCTCTGGTAAGGGCGTATCTGAAATATGCAGCATACTCATTCGTGGAATTAATCCCACAAAACCAGCAAAATCCTCAGGCAATGTATGATTAAAATCCCAGACAAAGCCTAAATCTGGCACAGCCTCCAAGAGTTGGCGACATGCCTGAGGCGTGGTAAACAAGCGTAAAATCGGGTCGTTATGCTCGAAGCCAAAGCGAAAACCACGCTGTTGCGCTAAAGCTACGCCAGCAGCAAATTGGGCTTGCAAGGCTATTTCAAGCTCGGCAACCTGTGGATATTCCAGCACTGGCTGATTATTGAGATGCCAATGCACATACTCGCAGCCCAAGCCTGCAATCGCAGGCAAATTGGCTTCGAGCACCTCTAATGGTGTTTGACCAGTGGCAGCACGACCAGTCGCATCAATTTGCAGATTAATTTCCATCACCGGCATAATTTTTTGCGCTTGGAGTTGCTGGCGAATACTGGCAAAATCGGCTCCCAAGGCTGCGGCTTGTAAGCCAGCTGGCTTGCCATGAAATTGAATGCTGGCAAAGCCATTGGCGGCGGCAAAATCAATCTCAGCGTGGGCTGGCCGCCAATTTTGCTCGAAAAAACGGCCATTCAGGCCAATAATTAAACTCATGTGGTTCCTCAATACATTCATTTTATTGATTAAATGGCTTTGGCCACGTTTTGGATTCGGCCTAAAGACCGATCACGCAGGTTGGTTGATTATGCTATGCTAAACCTGATTAATTGATTTTAGCTTGGAAGACGATCATGGTTTTCAACGCATTTATGGGCGTGATTCACGCACGGAAAGGGTTCAACAACGGCGCAGACAGGATAGCTGCGCCTAAAATCTGAACCATTTGCGAATGAAACCAAATGATTAAGACTAGGGGCAGCATTATGCGCCCCTAGTCTTTTTTTGATCACTGTGCATAGTGCTGCCCCCTACTATGGAGGTTGCCCAGATGATTATTGCAAGCGCCCAAGATCTACACTACAGCATTGGCGGTCGAAGCATTTTAAACGGCTTGAATTGGGAAATTCACGAGCGTGCGCGGATTGGATTGGTTGGTGCGAATGGAGCAGGAAAATCGACGCTGCTCCGCTTATTAGCGGGCTTTGAAACTTCAACTGCTGGCCTGATTACCACGCGGCGCAATTTACGGATTGCCTATCTTTCCCAGCATATTGTTGGCGATCAGCGCACGCCGATGCAAACAGTTATGGCTGCTCGCCCTGATATTGCCGCGCTTGAAGCCCAAATTCAAGCCTGCGAAAACCAACTTGGCGAGCCAGCCATCGCCAACGATCTCCAACGCATGAATCAGGTTTTGGAGCGTCACAGCCGCTTGCTGAACCAGTTCGAGGAGCTTGGCGGCTCGATGCTTTATAACGATGCCCGTGGCTATTTGCAGCAATTTGGCTTTGATGGCAATGATTTAAATTTAGCAACCAGCGCGTTGAGTGGCGGCCAACGCAAAATGATTGGCCTCGCAGGCTGTTTGATTCAGCGGCCTGATTTATTGCTGCTCGACGAACCAGAAACTCACCTCGATTTGAATCGACGCGAATTTTTAGAGACGACAATTCGTGAGTTTGCCGGAGCAGTGGTGATTGTGGCTCACGATCGCTATTTGCTTGATGAAACAATCACTAGCGTGGTGCATTTGGAAGATGGAAAAACCAGCCTTTGGCTTGGCAATTATTCGACCTACGCGGTCAATCGCCAGTTGGCTTTGCAACGCCAGCAACAAGATTTTGCGGCCCAGCAGAAGGAAATTAATCGCCTAGAAGAGGCAATTAAGCGTTTTCAATTGTGGGCTTCGATCGTACCAAACGAGCGCCATATCAAACAGGCACGCGTCAAGCAAATGCAAATTGATAAGATGGACAAAGTTGAAAAGCCCGTGCTTGAGCGACGTAAAGTCGGCTTGAGTTTACGCTCCGAGCAACGTGGCGGCCAGAAAATCATCGATCTGCGCGATGTAAGCATGAGTTTTGGTGATGATTTGGTGCTGTTGGGCATCGAACAAACAATCTGGCGCGGCGAACGAGTGGGCATTGTTGGCTCGAATGGTGCTGGCAAAAGTGTGCTGGGCAAGCTGATGCATGGCCAATTTGAGCCGAGCGATGGCATGGTTTGGGTTGGCCCATCGATCGAGATTGGCTACTTTGCCCAGGGCGTAGAGACGCTTGATCATAGCCAAACGCCGATTGACGTGGTGCGCCTAACCCGTTCGATGTACGAAGGCCAAGCGGTAGCATTTTTGGGCGGATTTTTATTTAGCTATGCCCAATGCCGCCAAAGCATTGGCTCGCTTTCTGGTGGTGAACGGGCGCGCTTACAATTGGCACTGTTGATGTTAGCCAAGCCTAACTGTCTGATTCTCGACGAGCCAACCAACCATTTGGATATTGATTCAGTCGAAGTGTTGGAAGATGCCTTAGAGCGCTACGATGGCACGGTAGTGGTGATTTCGCACGACCGCTACTTTCTCGATCGAGTAGTTGATCGGGTTTGGGCGGTGGCTGATGGCAACCTAAGCGCCCACCTTGGCGGTTATAGTGCGTGGCGCGAAGCCAGCAAAGCCCCGCCAGCTCCGATCATCGAGCCGGTGGTGATCAAGGCCAAGGCCAAAGCTAAGCGCTAAAGAAGAACCTAGAGCAAAGAACATAGGGTGCAGGAATTGCGCTGTAGACTATTGGCTATCGGAGATAAATCATGCAACTCTGCGTCTCTGCGTTAAACGAATGGCGATTTAACGCAGAGGCGCAGAGGATGCGAGACCAAGAAGAACCACTCAATGAACGCCCCTCGCCCGCGCCGTGGGAGAGGGGCTGGGGGTGAGGGGAGGCAAATGCTTGCCGCATCCAGTCGAATTCCAGTTCCTAGACCCTGAACCCTGACCCCTAAAAAGCCAACCAGCCCTGGAACCGAAGCTCCAAGGCTGGGGGGAAAAGCAGAACCGGACACCAAAGGGTAAAAAACTTACCGCTTGGTGTATTGTTTGGCGCGGCGAGCCTTGACCAAACCTGGTTTCTTGCGTTCCTTTTTACGAGCGTCGCGGGTCAAGAGGCCAGCGGCACGCATAATTGGCTTGAATGCTGGATCAGCATCGACCAACGCGCGGGCAATACCGTGACGGACAGCTTCGGCGCGGCCAGTATCGCCACCGCCGCGAACCTTGATCAACACATTGAATGAGCCAAGTTGATTGGCAGCCAACAATGGTTGGCGAATCAAGAGTTGATACAAAGCGCGACCGCCAAAGAATTCTTCGGAGGTGCGGCCATTGACCACAAACTCGCCAGTACCAGGATACAAGCGTACCCGGGCCACGGCGGTCTTGCGGCGACCAGTGCCTTGGAAATAGCGTTGTTCACTCATCGTTATTAACCTTTCACCGCATAGACTTTAGGTGATTGTGATTCGTGAGGATGGCTTGCGCCAACATACACCTTAAGTTTTTTGATAATGTGGCGGCTCAAGCGATTACGTGGCAACATGCCCTTAACCGCGAAGTAAATGATCCGCTCTGGGTGGGTTTGCAACATCACTTTATAAGCGGTGCGCTTCAAACCACCAGGGAAGTTCGAGTGGCGATAGTAAATTTTTTGGTTAGCTTTATCGCCGGTAACGCGAATTTTCTCAGCGTTGACCACGACTACAAAATCGCCACCATCCATGCTTGGCGTGTAGGTTGGCTTGTGTTTGCCGCGAATCAGGGTTGCAATTTGGGTCGCGAGCCGACCAAGCACCTGATTTTCTGCATCGACGACCAGCCATTCGCGCTGAATCTCCGAAGCTTTTTGGCTATAAGTCTTCATGCTGCTGAATTCCTCGTGTATGAATTGTGAATTATGCCACGCTGGCATGTTCACAAATCGTTGTAAGGTTGGCGGTGAGAAGCGTTGGCAATAATTGCCCGTATTCACACCGTTTCGCCTTGATACGTCCGAAAATAGGTCGTGCCATCCCAGCGTGAACTTGTCGCCACTGGCTGAAGTGCTGGGTCATAGCCAATCGACTCTAAATACAACCCCTGTGGGGGCGCGGTTGGCCCTGCGTTACGACGGTCGCGACCGGCAATAATTGCCTGCCAAGCTTCCAAAGAAAGCCTGCCATCGCCGACCATCAGTAAGGTTCCAACAATATTGCGCACCATATGCTTCAGAAAAGCATTAGCCTGCAAATGCAGGACGGTCACTGGTCGGCCAAGCCACTCTGCCGGGCGCAATTGCGCCAAGTGACAGGTGCGGATGGTCGAGCCTTCGTGACCAGCGCCAGCGAACGCCGCAAAATCGTATGTACCAATCAGCGTATCCAAGGCCGCCTGCATCGCCGCCCAATCAACTTGATGATCGAGGCGCAGCACACGCCCATTGAGCGTAGCTGAAGGTGCTGGTGCACTATCAAAAACATAGCGATATGTTCGTTGACGGGCACTAAAGCGGGCATGAAAGCCGGTTGGCATCTCCCACGCTTCGTGAACGCTGATATCAATCGGCGTAATGGCATTCATTGCACGGGCAATCGTATCCAAACTCCGGGTGGTATCGCTCACGATATGGGCGACTTGGGCAAGGGCGTGAACTCCTGAATCGGTACGACCGGCAAAAATCCAACGCCCAGCATCGCTTGTTAATCGTTGCCAAGCGGTCTCTAACTCCGTTTGCACGGCGCGACCACCTGGTTGCCATTGCGAGCCGCAAAAAGCAGTGCCGACATATTCAAAACACAGTGCTAAAGTACGGCTCATAGGGCAAAAAACCTAGACCAATTCAATCCGAGCCATTTCCGCAGCGTCGCCTTTGCGGAAGCCCATCTTGACAATCCGCGTGTAACCACCTGGGCGTTCGGCGTAAGCAGGAGCCACTTGGAACAAAAGGTTCATGGCATTCTTGCTGTGCAGCTTCGAAAGCGCCATCCGGCGATTGTGGGGAGTATCAAAGCGACCCAAGGTAATCAATTTTTCAACTTCTGGTTGAACAGCGCGGGCCTTGGCATCAGTGGTTGTAATACCGCGATGCTCGATAAGCGCAATCATCAAGCTACGGTACAAGGCTTTGCGCTGAGCCGTTGGCCGGCCCATCTTCTTGCCAGACTTACGGTGTCTCATGAAACGATCCTCGTCTATTCAGCGCTACCGTCGTTCAGACGGGCAGCGACATTGGTGTTCAGAATAGCGGAGTTGAAAGGCAAGGTTGGCAGCAAATTACGCTCGATTAATTTCTCGCGAATTTCGTCCATTGATTTTTGCCCCAAGTTCCGCACAGCCAGCAGTTGCTTCTCGTCCATCTCCAGCACTTGCCCAACCTTGGTAATGTCGGCGCGCTTGAGACAGTTGTAGGTGCGGGTTGAAAGGTCAAGATCTTCGATAGGCATATCGTAGATCTCGCTGGGAATCACCAGACCATTGGCATCGCCGACTTGTTCTTGTTCATCATCAAAGCGATTGAAGTCGGCAATGATTGATGAATATTGAACCAGCACTTGCGCGGCGTAGCTTAGGGCATCGCCTGGCTTAACCGTGCCATCGGTCCAAATTTCAAGCAACAAACGGTCGAAGTCGGTCATCCCGCCAATGCGGGTATGTTCCACAACGTAGTTAACCTTGTGCACCGGCGTGAAGATCGCATCCACCGGGATTTCGCCAATCGGCACCGGGTCACGATTTTCAGCTGGCAGATAGCCGCGGTGACGTTCGACGGTCAGCTCCATATCCAAGCGAGCATCGGCACTATCGAGGGTTGCGATGTAGTGATCGGGGTTAACGATCTCCACATTCGAAGGGCATTCGATATCGCTTGCCCGCACTACGCCGGGGCCAGTCTTCGATAAAATCATCTTGACTGGGCGTTCGGCGTAGGAGCGCAAACGAATTCCCTTAACATTCAACACAATCTCGGTAGCATCTTCACGCACGCCTTGAATTGGCGAAAACTCGTGGAAAATCCCATCAATTTTAATCTTGATGACCGCTGCCCCAGGGATGGACGACAACAACACCCGTCGCAGCGCGTTCCCTAATGTGTGCCCGTACCCGGGATCCAGTGGCTCAATTTTGAACCGCCCATAGTTCTCCGCCGCTGCGACACATTCGAGTTTGGGCATTGCAATGTCTAGCACGTATCCGCCTCCTGCTGGGATAGTGATACCGATTATGTCCGATTAGCGGCTGTAGAATTCAACAATCAACTGCTCGTTAATCGACATATCCAACTCTTCGCGTGATGGGAAGGTTTGGACAACCCCTTCCATCTTGCCGGCGTCAAGCGACAACCAGCTTGGTGGTGACACGCGGTTCAGTTGTTTGGTTTCTTCGAGATCTTTGAAATAATCGCGTTTGCGGCTTTCGGCACGCACGCCAATTACATCGCCAACTTCAACCAAGGCTGAAGGGATATCGGTTTTGCGGCCATTCATGGTGATATGGCCGTGATTGACCAACTGGCGAGCTTGGGCGCGAGTGACTGCATAGCCTAAGCGGAACACCACATTATCGAGGCGACGTTCCAAGATTTGCAGGAGCACGGCACCGGTTTGACCGGTGGTACGGGTCGCAATGCCATAATAGCGGCGGAACTGGCGTTCCAAAACACCATAGATCCGGCGTACTTTTTGCTTCTCGCGCAACTGAACACCATAATCAGACAATTGTCGTCGTCGGACTGAAGCCCCATGTTGACCAGGGGGCTGGCTCCCACGGCGCTCAAGCACCTTGCGGCCACTGTTACCGCTCTTGAGCATTAGGTCAACGCCTTCGCGGCGTGACAATTTACATACTGGACCAGTATATCGAGCCATGTTCTTGTTTGTCCCTTCGCAATTCCTAATTGCCAAGGCAGTTTACACACCGACTCCTATTTCCACGTATAGGAACAGCCGTGCTTCATCCTGCTCACGTATTTTAGTCGTGGCGTTGCTACTACATACTTCGGCGACAGCATGCTGCCGCGAAGCCATTACACGCGGCGGCGCTTTGGTGGGCGACAACCATTGTGTGGGATTGGTGTAACATCGGTGATTGCAATAACCGACAAGCCAGTCGCTTGCAGTGCGCGCACTGCTGATTCACGGCCAGCACCAGGGCCTTTAACATACACTTCAACCACGCGCATGCCATTATCCATGGCTTTGCGGGCTGCTTGTTCGGCAGTTACTTGGGCTGCATACGGCGTGCTTTTGCGTGAGCCTTTGAAGCCACTTGCGCCTGCACTGCTCCAGCATACAACGTTGCCTGCGGGATCGGTGATCGTAACAATCGTGTTGTTAAAGGTAGCTTGGACGTGAGCTTGCCCACGTGGCACATTTTTACGCTCACGGCGACGACCGCGTTGAGGGCGGCGAGCTGCTCCCGCTTTTGCTTGTTTCGCCATTCAAGGCCTCCGAAATAGCGTTGAAAATAAAAAATCAGGAAATTACTTCTTGGTAGCTTTCTTCTTGCCACCGATTGCTGCGCCTTTTTTACCACGGCGGGTACGGGCGTTGGTTTTGGTACGTTGACCGCGCAATGGCAAGCCTTTGCGGTGACGAATCCCACGGTAGCAGCCAATATCCATCAAACGCTTGATGTTCAATTGGACAGCCCGGCGCAAATCGCCTTCAACGGTGTAATCTTGGTCGATGATTTCGCGCAAACGAATCACTTCGTCTTCGGTGAGATCTTTGACCCGAACATTTGGATTGATACTGGTGCGAGCCAGAATTTCACTGCTGGTCGTGCGCCCAATCCCGTAGATGTAGGTAAGGGAAATTTCCACTCGTTTGTTGCGTGGAATATCAACCCCTGAAATACGTGCCATTCGATGCTCCTCTTAGCCTTGCCGTTGCTTATGCTTCGGGGTGCGGCTGCAAATGATGCGGACAACGCCCTTACGACGAATGACCCGGCAATATTCGCAGCGTGGTTTGACTGATGGTTGGACTTTCATCGGAACCTCGCTCGTAGACACACAACAACCCAACCCTCCGTCCGCTTCGGCCAGAGGCATTGGTTGCGGTGGTCAGTGTGTTATCTGTACCGATAAGTAATACGGCCACGAGTGGGATCATAGGGCGAGAGTTCAACTAACACGCGGTCGCCTTTGAGAATCCGAATGTAATTCATCCGAATCCGGCCAGAGACGTGTGCTAATACTTCCAGCCCGTTATCCAACGCTACTTTAAACATCGCGTTTGGCAGTGGCTCAGTAATAACGCCCTCGACCTCAATGACATCCTTCTTCTTGGCCATATAACTCCTTAAAACTAGCACATCAGCGGTGGCAATGGTCGCATGCGTTGCGAGTGGTGCGCGATTGCCCCAAAGAATAATCCGTCACTGAGCTGTGCAATACGTCAGACGACGGTGTATAGCATACGCAGCAAGCTAGAAGCATAGGCCGTCGGCCCATGCTTCTGCATCGGTACCTATTACTATACCACAAATTTAGCACGGCTTTGCCGATTCAATTGCTTGAACCATGCGTGCAGTAATATCATCAATCTCGCCCAAGCCATTGATTTCGTGCAAGATACCTTGCGCGCGATAATGGGCAATTAAAGGCGACGTTTGGGCTTCGTAAACATCAAGTCGATGGTTGATCGTCTCAAGGTTATCATCGCTGCGTTGATACAAATCGCCTTCGCAGAGATCACAAACACCTTCGACTTTTGGTGCTCGGGAGTATGTATTATATACAGCTTGACATTTTCTGCAAGTCCAGCGCCCAATCACCCGTTGAATCAGCCCAGCTTTATCAACGTGGAGCAACAAAACGGCGTTAATCGCATCGTTATGTTCAGCAAGCGCTGCTTGCAGGGCTTCGGCTTGTTGGGGAGTTCGTGGAAACCCATCGAAAATCACCCCATTTTCACAATCGGGTTGGCGTACCCGTTCCAAAACCATGCCAATCACAACATCATCTGGCACAAGCTCGCCTTTATCGAGATACGATTGGGCGAGTTTGCCAAGTGGTGTGCCTTCGCGCACAGCAGCCCGAAACATATCGCCGCTAGCAATATGCTTCATTTTGGTTGCTGCTTCCAACTCAGTTGCCTGGGTTCCTTTGCCCGCTCCAGGCGAACCAAGCAAAATGATGTTCATAGGTCAGTGCTCCTCGGTGAGTCAGCAAAGGACGGCGAACGCCATTGTTCGCCGTAGCGTTACCTGCCGTGGGCAGGTAGCGTTTCTTAGCGCGAGATGAAGCCTTCGTAATTGCGCATCATCATTTGAGCTTCGAGTTGGCGCATGGTATCGACCGCCACACCAACCACAATCAACAAACCGGTGCTGCTAAAGCCAATTTGCAAGCCGGTAATTTGTTGCACAAAATAGGGCAACGCGGCAACCACAGCCAAGCCAACCGCGCCAATCAAGGTAATGCGGTTCAATACTTTGGTCAAATAGACTTCAGTGTTGCGGCCTGGGCGAATGCCGGGAATAAAGCCACCATTACGTTGCAACATTTCAGGCAAGTTTTGTTGGTTGAACATCACCAAGGCATAGAAATAGGTGAAGAGCAACACCAACACGAACATCGCCAAGGTAAAGGCCAAACCATTGGGGCCAAAACTATTGACGAAGAAGTTCGCAATGCCATTGAGAAAGCCTGTACCATCGGGCTTCCAGAAATAGGAGGCGACGGTGCTAGGGAAAATCAAGATGCTTTGGGCGAAGATCAAGGGAATCATCCCAGCCATATTGACCTTCAACGGCAAGTGGCTTGATTGACCGCCATAGACCTTGTTGCCACGCACGCGCTTGGCATATTGAACTGGAATCCGGCGTTGACCTTCGGTGATCAAGACAATCCCAACCACGGTTGCTAAGGTCACGATCAGCAGCAAAATCCCGCCGATCACGTTATTGCCTGAGCTTGATGTGGTAATTGCTTGATAGACCATACTTGGCAGCGCCGTAACAATCCCACCGAAGATAATCATCGAGAGACCATTACCAATTCCGCGTTCGTCGATCAACTCACCCATCCAAACCAAGAACATCGAACCTGAGACCATAATCGTCAGGATTGAGAAGGTTTGGAAGAAATTTTGGGTAATGCTAAAATTCAACGTGCCGAACAGATTAATCCCACTGTTGATCAAGGATTTAATTTGGCCATAGCCTTGGAGATAAGCCAAGGGCACGGTGAGGAAATATTGGTAGCGTTGAATCCGATTGCGGCCCTGCTCACCCTCTTTGCTCAATTGCTCCAGTGCTGGGATCAACGGAATCAGCAACTGCATGATAATTTGAGCCGTGATGTAGGGATAGACCCCCATGGCTGCGACTGAGAACTGCCGCAAAGCCCCACCGGAGAGCAAGTTGAGGAAGTTAGCCAAATCGCTTAACGGCAATTGACCATTAAACAACCGATCGAGCTCGGCGGTATCGACACCTGGCACTGGAATAGCCGCGATAAAGCGGAAGATCACCAGCATCATCAGGGTGAACAAAATCTTCTTACGCACTTCGGCGATTTTAAGCGCGTTGACCACAGCTTGAAGCATGGAATTCTCCTGTGCAATGCACGAATGACCTTCATCTGCAAACGGCGTAGCCTTGGGCAGAGCCCGCTACGCCGTCGCAAGAGAAGGTCATCGCATCACCATTGTTTAGGCGGCAGCGTCAATCAATTCGACTGAACCGCCCGCAGCCTCAATTTTTTGGCGAGCGCTGGCGCTAACCTTGTGGACACGCACCTTGAGGGCTACGTTCAGGTCGCCATCGCCGAGGACTTTGATCGGTTGCTTGAGGTTTTTGATCAAGCCGACTTCGCGCAGTGCTTCAGGCGTTACATCGCCAGTATTCCATTCGATCAAATCACCAACATTGACGATGGTATATTCAACCCGGAAAATGTTGGTAAAGCCACGCTTGTAGGGCATCCGGCGGACCAAAGGATTCTGACCACCTTCAAAGTGTGGGTATGGGTTTGGCCCTGAACGAGCCTTTTGACCATTCATACCTTTACCAGAGGTCTTACCTTTGCCCGA
This sequence comes from uncultured Chloroflexia bacterium, assembly GCA_963767035.1. Taxonomy (GTDB): domain Bacteria; phylum Chloroflexota; class Chloroflexia; order Chloroflexales; family Herpetosiphonaceae; genus Herpetosiphon. The sequence goes on from CAVYBW010000001.1 coordinate 3,055,079, forward strand.
ACCATGACCACGGCCAACGCGCTTGCTTTTGCGGGTCGAGCCTGGTGCTGGCTTCAGATCATGCAATTTCATTAGTTGGCCTCCGTCGCAGTCACTTCCTCGACAGTTACCAAGTGCTTGATCTTGAAGATCATCCCACGGACAACCGGAGTATCTTGAAGTTCGACCACTTGGTTCAATTTGCGCAAACCGAGCGAACGTACGGTATCTTTTTGCGCTTGGCTATAGCCAATTGAACTCTTTTTATAAGTAATACGCAAGCTTGCCATCGTTATTCCTCCGTACCGCTGATAACGGCGCGGCTTTGGCCGCTCAGGCGGAATGACGATGCAGCGCGACCACGGCGGCGACCTTCTTCTTGCGGGGTGCGCAATTCGGAAAGCGCCTTCAAGGTAGCTCGCACTACATTGACTGAGTTGTTGCTGCCCAATGATTTGGTCAGAACGTCCTTGATGCCAGCGGCTTCAAGCACGGCCCGCACGCCACCACCAGCAATAACGCCGGTACCAGCCGAGGCTGGTTTAAGCAACACTTTGGATGCTTTATAGGTAGACACAATTTCATGGGGAATGGTGGTTCCAATAACGGAAACCGCGATCATATTACGTTTGGCTGATTCAGCGCCCTTGCGGATCGCTTCAGGCACTTCAGAAGCCTTGCCCATCCCTAGCCCAACATTGCCGTTGTTATCACCAACGACGACGACGGTGCTAAAGTTGAAGCGGCGGCCACCCTTGACCACTTTCGCGACGCGGTTGATTTGGACAACTCGTTCGTCCAGTTCAACTTCGTCAGCGTTAGATCGATTTCGCTTCGCCACGTTGCCTCCAGAGTTGTTTAGAATTCAAGTCCGCCTTCGCGTGCCCCTTCGGCAACAGCTTTCACACGACCGTGATATTTGTAGCCGCCGCGATCGAACACCACTTTCGTAATCCCAGCGGCGCGAGCGCGTTCTGCAACGGCCTTGCCAACTGAATGTGCTTGTTCGAGTTTGCGTTGCTCACCAAGGCTGCCGCGTAATTCGGTATCGATTGTTGACGCGGAAACAAGCGTATGACCAGCGAGATCATCGATCACTTGGGCATAGATATTCAGGCCTGAGCGAAACACATTCAAGCGTGGGCGCTCAGGTGTGCCACTAAGTTGGCCACGAAGCCGACGATGCCGTCGGGCGCGCAATTCGCGGGATGAAAATTTCGACATTGCAATATTTCTCCTGTAGGTGGGTTAGGCGGCGCGTTAGTGTTACCACGCTACGCCGCCGCCAACAGCCTACTTCTTACCAGCTTTACCGGCCTTGCGGCGGATCACTTCGTCGCTGTACTTGATGCCTTTGCCTAAGTAGGGTTCGGGTGGACGCAGCTTACGAATATTGGCTGCTTGGTCGCCAACTTTTTGCTTGTTGGGGCCTTTGATCACAACCCGACGCTCGGCTACTTCAAAGCTGTTGCTTTCGTAGGGCTCAACCCGCACTGGGTGCGAGAAGCCAAGTGAAAGCACTAAGATTTTACCATCAAGGGTAGCGCGATACCCTGTACCATTCATTTCGAGTGTCTTTTCAAAGCCCTTGGTTACGCCATCGACCATATTGGCCACCAGCGTCCGTGAGAGACCGTGAAATGCGCGAGCCTGACGGCTATCGTTGACGCGGGTAATATCTACCGTTGCGCCATTGATACTAACCGTAATTTCAGGGCGAATTACTTCGCTCAAGGTTCCTTTGGGGCCTTTGACCGTCACCAGGTTATTACTGTCGACGCTCACAGTTACGCCACTTGGAACTTCAATCGGTTTGCGACCGATACGTGACATGGGTCATTTCCTCCACGAGTGATGACGGTAATGCTACCGTTGTCCTCGTTTAGTATTACCAAATGTAACAAACAATTTCGCCGCCAACACCCGATTTCCAAGCGGCATCGCCAGTCATCAACCCTTTGGGAGTTGAAAGAATGCTCAAGCCCAAACCGTTACGCACCCGAGGAATCTCGTTGCGCTTGGTATAGACCCGCAAACCAGGGCGGCTAACCCGCTTCAAGCCGGTAATCACGGGCTTGCGGTCAGCAGCATACTTCAAAGTCAGCACCAAATTTGAGAATGGTGTGCCTTCTTGAACCTCAAAGCTTTTAATATAGCCTTCGGCTTGCAAAATTTCAGCAATGCCGCGCTTGATTTTCGACAATGGAATCGTCACCGTTTGGTGGCGTGCCATACCCGCGTTGCGGATGCGTGTCAGCAGGTCGGCAATTGGATCATTAACGCTCACTAGCTCGTCCTCCTGGTTCTACCAGCTTGATTTTGTTACACCGGGAATCAGCCCTTGTGAAGCCAACTCGCGGAAGCAGATCCGGCAGATACCAAATTTTCGCATGTACGCCCGAGGCCGACCACAGCGCTTGCAGCGATTGTATCCCTGCGTTGAAAATTTTGGTGCGCGATTCGCCTTGATGATCATCGATTTCTTAGCCATAGACTGTTTTGGCCTCCCAGTTACGAGTTGTCGGTTGACTACCCCTGTAGTCCCTTGCCAACTCTAGTCACGAAACGGCATGCCCAACGCCTTCAACAAAGCAAAGCCTTGTTCATCGTTTGGAGCGGTGGTAACAATCGCCACCTCAAGCCCACGAATTTTATCAACTTTATCGTATTCGATTTCAGGGAAGATGATTTGTTCCCGAATACCGATACTGTAGTTCCCGCGACCATCGAACGATTTACGGCTTAAGCCTTGGAAGTCGCGGATACGTGGTAACGCCAAGTTGACCAGACGATCATAAAAATCGTACATACGTTCATTGCGCAGCGTTACCATTGCGCCAATCGGCATACCTTGACGGAGTTTGAAGGCTGCTAACGATTTCTTAGCGCGGGTCACAACTGGTTTTTGACCTGCAATCATGGTCAAATCGCCAATTGCTGCTTCCACCGCTTTAGGGTTTTGCAACGCTTCACCTAAGCCAATGTTGATGACGATCTTGGTAATACGGGGCACTTGCATTGGCGACTTAAAACCAAAGTCTTTGAACAATGCAGGAGCCACGGTCTTCAAATAGACATCCTTAAGACGTGCCATGGGTTCCTCACTTCTGGGGTTCGGCGACAGCATTGGTAACCAAGGCTACCAAACGGTTGCGGCACAACTGCGCCAGCCCAGATGGAAAATACGATAGTTCCGTACCAAATGAGTAGTCAGCAACCAACGGTTGTTCATTGCTCATTTGTCTTCGACCTTGCTTAATTAGGCAACGTCGGCATTGCATTGCTTGCAAACACGTACTTTTTTGCCTTCGTCATTGACGCGATGGCCAGTCCGTGAGGGTTTGCCACACGCTGGACAAATTAACATGACTTTTGAGACATGCAACGCAGCTTCAACTTCTAAGATGCCGCCTTGGCGATTGCCCATCGGCTTAACGTGTTTTTTTACAATATTGACATTTTCAACGACGACGCGTTCTTTTTTAGGCAAAGACTGCTTAATTACACCTTCGCGGCCTTTTTCGCGCCCACTAAGTACCACTACGCGGTCGCCCTTTTTGACGTGCATGGTTTTGCCTCCATAGTCAACGCTATGCGGTTGCCCACAAGCGTTGTATTGTACCACAGCTCGTGAAGAATGTTACAACACTTCTGGAGCAAGTGAGATTATCTTCATATACTGTTTTTCGCGCAATTCACGGGCGACCGGCCCAAAGATACGCGTGCCGCGGGGGTTGCCTTGTTGATTGATAATTACGGCGGCATTATCATCAAATTGAATCATTGAGCCATCGGGGCGAGTATAGCCCTTTTTGACCCGAACAATCACGGCGCGAACAACTTCGCCCTTTTTGGCGGAACCACCTGGGTTGGCTTGCTTGACGGTTGCGATAATGGTATCGCCAACGCTAGCATAGCGCCGCTTGGTACCACCGAGCACCCGAATACACAGCAGCTCTTTGGCGCCTGTGTTATCGGCAACGCGCATACGAGATTCTTGCTGGATCACGACGAGGCCTCCTCGGTTTCGCTTTCAACGTTAACAACGTCTTGGCGCAAGACATTCAAGCCTTCGCGGCGGTTCTTGGTGGCGATTTCAACCACGCGCCAGCGCTTGAGACGGCTCAAGGGGCGGGTTTCTTCGATCACCACGGTATCGCCTACATGACACTCGTTGTTTTCATCGTGGGCGTAAAACTTGCTGGTTTGACGCACAGTTTTGCGATACAACGGGTGGGGGCGCAAGTAATCAACTGCAACCACCACGGTTTTGTTCATTTTACTGCTGACAACCCGACCAACTTTTTGCTTGCGGCTGTCAGTTGTTGCTAAATGCTCGTTCATTAATTTCCCTCCGCCACCAAGGTGCGTTCGTGGATGACCGTTTTGGCGCGGGCGATATCTTTTTTCAACAACCGCACACGAGCGGTGTTGGTCAATTTGCCAACTGATTTTTGGAAACGCATGGTGAACAACTCTTGTTTATTATCGTTGATCATCTTTTCCAAATCAGCGTTGCTGAGATCGCGCAGTTCACTAGCCTTCATTTGACCCAACCTCCTGCGATGCCTTGGTGACAAATTTGCACTTAACGGGCAATTTTTGGGCAGCGCGGCGCAGTGCTTCTTGGGCCACATCTTCGGGCACGCCGTTCAATTCGAACAACACGCGACCTGGCTTGATCACTGCGACATAGTATTCAACCGAACCTTTACCAGAACCCATCCGTGTTTCAGCAGGCTTTTGGGTAATTGGACGATCTGGGAAGATCCGAATCCAAACTTTACCGCCCCGCTTCACGTAGTTGGTGATTGTCCGACGAGCCGACTCGATTTGGCGACTGGTGATCCAGCCAGCTTCGAGTGAGACCATCCCAAAATCACCGAATGCCACAGTTGCGCCGCGCTGAGCAATACCCTTGATGTTACGAGGGCGGTGTGGGCGGCGATATTTCATCTGCTTGGGCATTAACATGGTTTACGACCCCTTGCCCGAACGAGTGGTGGTTTTTGGCGCATCGGCAGCTGCTGCTGAAGCAGATTGGCGTTCGCGTTGACCAAGCACATCGCCCTTATAAATCCAAACTTTAACCCCGATACGGCCATAGGTGGTATGCGCGTGCACCAATGCGTAGTCAATGTCTGCGCGAATGGTGTGCAACGGCACCCGACCTTCACGTTCCCACAATGAGCGGCTCATTTCAGCGCCACCCAAACGGCCTGAGCATTTGACTTTGATGCCTTGAGCACCAAGCCGCATGGCCCGTTGGGTTGCTTGCTTCATGGCCCGTTTGTGCGAAACCCGCTTGCTGATTTGTTCAGCAACGCTTTCGGCCACCAGGTAAGCATTTAATTCAGGCTGGTGAATTTCTTGAATATTCAAGCGCACCTTTTTGCCTGTGAGTTTTTCAATTTGGTTTTTGAGGGTATCGACGTTCGCGCCCCGTTTGCCAATGACAATCCCTGGCTTGGCCGTGTGGATAGTCACTTCAACCCGATTGGCTGAGCGTTCGATATCAACCAGTGCTACACCGGCGTTTTTCAACTCATCGGCACCTTCGATATATTTACGCAGGGCCAAATCTTGATGCAATTGTTCGGTATAGTTACGTTCGGCAAACCACTTCGATTTCCAATCTTTGATGATGCCGAGGCGGAATCCATTCGGATGCACTTTACGACCCAAGAGATCCTCCTAAGATAGTGATGAACACTAAGGATGAAGTATGAAGGACATCACTGCACAATGCCAGATGCCTTCATCTTTCATACTTTATATTCTACAAGACTTCGCCGTCATCGACGATCACGGTAATGTGTGACGAACGCTTCAAAATACGATCACCACGGCCACGAGCACGAGGCATATAGCGCTTGAGCACTGGACCAGCATCGACCATAATCGTTTTAACGACCAGATCCTCGGGTGACATTTGATAATTGTGATCGGCATTGGCCTTGGCCGACTTGATCACGCGGGCAATTTCTGGGGCTGCCTTGTGGGGCAGATATTGCAAAATCCCCAGCGCTTCCGTCACATTTTTACCGCGCACGAGGTCGGCAACCAGCCGAACTTTTTGCGGCGACATGCGGAAGTTACGCAGAATGGCTTTAGCTTGCATTGCGCACCTCTTATTTTAATTTGCCGCGCTTGTCGGCCTTTTTGCCACCGTGCCCACGGAATGTGCGGGTCGGCGCGAATTCACCCAACTTATGACCAACCATGTTTTCAGTGATGTACACTGGCACGTGACGGCGGCCATCATGGACAGCGATGGTATGACCAACCATCTGAGGGAAGATGGTTGAATCGCGTGACCACGTTTTGAGTGGGCGCTTTTCATTGCCACGATTCATCGTTTCAACGCGGCTCAAGAGCCGAACGTCAACGAATGGACCTTTTTTGGTTGAACAAGACATTCGTTTCCTTCCTTTAGTTGCAGTAGTTGTTGTCACTACTCACGAGGGAGAAGGCGCTGCACGAGTTATCGGAACCCAGTGCAGCGGCGGTCGCGCCGCCCTTGCTCCAAGGTGAGGAGCGCCATCACAACGAAGCGCTCCCCAGGGATTATTTTTGCTTGCGTGTCCGCACGATAAAGCGTTCGGTGCGGGGGTTGTGGCGGGTCTTTTTACCCATTGCTGGCTTGCCCCATTTGGTTTTGGGGTTCATCCCAGTTGGGGCGCGACCTTCACCACCACCGTGTGGGTGATCAACAGGGTTCATTGCTGAACCACGCACGACTGGGCGACGGCCCAACCAGCGGCTGCGACCAGCTTTCCCAATCATGATGTTTTGGTGATCGACGTTGCCGACTTGACCCAAGGTAGCCATACACTTGATGTGCACCATGCGCATTTCGCCAGATGGCAAACGCACAGTGGCATAGTTACCTTCGCGGGCCATCAATTGGGCGGTGTTCCCAGCACTCCGCACCATTTGGCCACCACGACCAGGGGTCAATTCGATGTTGTGAATTTGCGAACCAATTGGAATGTTGGCTAATGGCAACGCGTTCCCAATCCGAATTTCGGCCTTAGGACCAGCCATCAACATATCGCCAACTTTTAAGCCCAATGGTGCAATGATATAGCGTTTTTCGCCGTCGGTGTAGTGCAACAACGCAATATTCGCTGAGCGGTTTGGATCATACTCGATCCCCGCCACTTTTGCTGGAATATCGAATTTCTTGCGCTTGAAATCGATCAAGCGATAACGACGTTTGTGGCCACCACCACGGTGACGGGTTGTGATGTGACCGTGGTTATTACGGCCAGCATGCTTCTGTAAAGGCTCGGTAAGTGATTTTTCTGGCTCGAACTTCGTGATTTCGGCGAAGTCCGAGACGGTCATGCCACGCCGACCCGGCGATGTCGGTTTATAGCGTTTGATGCCCACTGCGGTACCTCCTAGAGATCTTCGAAGATTTCGATCCGTTCGCCTGGAGCCAAGGTAACGATGGCTTTTTTCCAACTGCGGCTATAACCGCTTTGTTGGCCATTGCGGGTACGGCGAACTTTCAACTTACCCTTGACATTCATGGTGTTGACAGCTTTCACGTTGACGTTGAAAATCTGTTGCACAGCAGCCTTAATCATTGGCTTGTTGGCTTCTTGTGCCACCTCGAACGTGTATTTGCCCTCTTCCATCAACGCCGTATTTTTTTCGGTGATGACAGGGCGAATAATAATATCGTGCGCGTTCATCGGTTGCATCTCCTACTTTTTGCCCAGAATTGTTTCAACAACGCTGAGTGCCGACTTGGGCAAAATTAAGGTGTCGTAGTTCAACAGATCCCGAACATTCAGGTAGGCTGCCAACAAGGTTTTGACATTTGGCAAGTTGCTGGTTGATAACGTGATGTTATCGCTCTTTTCACCCAATGCCACCAGCGTTTTTTCGCCGACTAAAGGCAAGTTTTTCAACAACGCCAAGAAGTCTTTAGTTTTTGGTGCATTCAAGCTCAAATCATCTAAGAAAATAATTTGGTTGTCTGCGTATTTGACCGAAAGCGCCGAGCGTACTGCCAAGCGACGCATTTTGCGTGGCATGGATTTGGTGTACTTGCGGGGCTTTGGCCCGTGAACAACACCACCACCTGAGTGATGGGGGGCGCGAATAGCGCCTTGGCGAGCGCGACCGGTACCTTTTTGGCGATACAACTTGCGCGTGCTACCACGTACTTCACCACGAGTCTTGGTACTGTGAGTGCCCAAACGTGCATTGGCCAGTTGGCGAATGACTGCTTGGTGCATCACGGGAATGTTAGGCTCGATGCCGAAGATGTAGTCTTGCAGCTCAAGCGTGCCGATCGCTTGACCGGCTTGGTTATAAAGCTTGGCTTCCATGCGTCAACTCCTATTTCTTCGTGGCCTTAGCTGCCCGTGAGACCATTACCAAACCATTCTTAGCGCCTGGCACTGAGCCTTTAACTAAGATAACGTGGCGTTCAAGGTCAATTTTTACCACTTCCAAATTTTGAACGGTTACGCGATCATTGCCCATCCGACCAGCCATACGCATGTTTTTCCATACGCGGCCTGGCGTGGTGCCTGAACCAATCGAGCCTGGGGCGCGATGGCGGTCGCTTTGACCGTGCGTTGCTGGGCCACCACGGAAGCCGTGGCGCTTGACAACACCAGCAAAACCGCGACCTTTGCTTGTGCCGACGACATCAATCTTTTCGCCGAGTTGGAAAATATCAACATTTACCACGTCGCCGACAGTGTGTGCGTTCAGGTCAGTGGTTTTCACTTCACGCATGAAGCGAACCAACCGACCAGCAGCTTTCAAGTGTCCTTGGATTGGCTTCGTTACTTTTCGTGGTTTGATTTCGCCGAAGCCGAGTTGGACTGCTTCATAGCCATCCTTGTCCTTGGTGCGAAGTTGGGTCACCACACATGGGCCAGCTTCGATCACGGTGACAGGAATGGTTTCACCTTTTTCGGTGAAGATCTGGGTCATGCCAATTTTGCGACCCAAAATACCATTGAGCATTGGTTACTCCTTAGTCCATAGCGTGCGGAGCCTCTGGGCGACCAAGCCCAGCCGTATTGGCTATGGCTCCAAGCGGGGGTTCCGTTTAGAGCTTAATTTCAATATCCACACCAGCGGGCAAGTTCAGCTTCATCAAGGCATTGATTGTTTGCTGGCTTGGATCGATCACGTCGATCAGACGCTTGTGGGTCCGAATTTCGAACTGTTCTTGGCTGTCGCGGTCAATGAAGGGTGAGCGCAACACGCTATATTTTTCGATCTTGGTCGGCAACGGCACTGGGCCAGCGACCTGGGCACCGGTGCGTTCTGCCGCATCCACGATCTGGCGTGCCGACTGATCCAAGATCTTGTGGTCATACGCCTTGAGGCGAATGCGAACTTTTTGCTTTGCCAACGTCATTACTCCTAAGCGCAAAAGAAGGCAGGTGTGACGGGCACACCTGCCAGCCGTTTTATAGCTTATGCGATGATTTCGGTCACGATGCCAGCACCCACGGTGCGGCCACCTTCTCGAATCGCAAACTTCAAGCCTTGTTCGATAGCAACCGGAACGATCAACTCCACCGTCATTTGGATGTTGTCGCCTGGCATCACCATTTCCACGCCTTCGGGCAAGCCAATCGCACCCGTCACGTCGGTTGTCCGCACGTAAAACTGTGGGCGATAGCCACTGAAGAATGGGCTGTGGCGGCCACCTTCTTCTTTCTTCAACACGTAGACTTCGGCTTTGAACTTGGTGTGGGGCTTGATCGAGCCTGGTTTCGCCAAGACTTGACCGCGTTCCACGTCCGTCCGTTCAATCCCGCGCAAGAGTGCCCCAACGTTGTCGCCAGCGCGACCTTCATCGAGCAATTTCTTGAACATTTCCACGCCGGTCACTGCCGTCGTGCGCACGTCTGGTCCCATCCCGATGATTTCAATCGTATCGCCCACTTTGACGATCCCGCGTTCGATCCGTCCGGTCACCACGGTGCCCCGGCCTTTGATCGAGAACACGTCTTCGATTGGCATCAAGAATGGTTTGTCAATCGCCCGTTCTGGCGTTGGGATGTAATCGTCAACCGCTTGCATCAATTCTTGGATTGATTGATACTCAGGTTGGTTGGCATCGCTTGACGCGCTGTCCAAGGCACCCTTGGCCGAGCCGCGCACGATCGGAATTTCGTCGCCGGGGAAGCCGTACTTTGACAGCAACTCGCGCAATTCCATTTCGACCAGTTCGAGCAACTCCGGGTCATCCATCATGTCGACTTTGTTCAAGAAGACCACCATCGCGGGCACTTCGACTTGGCCAGCCAAGAGGATGTGTTCGCGGGTTTGGGGCATCGGGCCGTCGGGAGCCGACACGACCAAAATCGCACCGTCCATTTGGGCTGCGCCGGTAATCATGTTTTTGATATAGTCGGCGTGGCCTGGGCAGTCGACGTGGGCATAGTGGCGATTTTCGGTTTCGTATTCAACGTGTGAAATCGAAATCGTAATCCCACGGGCGCGTTCTTCTGGTGCATTGTCGATTTGGTCGAAGGCGCGGAATTCAGCGCGGCCACGCAGTGCCATGGTTTTGGTGATGGCAGCAGTCAAGGTGGTCTTGCCGTGGTCAACGTGTCCGATCGTCCCAATGTTGATGTGGGGCTTATTCCGCTCAAACTTTTGCTTAGCCATGTCGGTTGTGGCTCCTGCTATTACAAATACCGTTAGCCGCTGACAAAAAGACAACGGAACAGGAATGGAAAATTGGTAGTCGCGCCCTGCGGCCCCTTAATTGACCATTCCCTACGTGGTTCTACGTTATGGTGTGCGGGGTACACTTACCCAGATAAAGTTGACTTGTTTAAATGCTACAACTCGCACGAAAGCCGATTATAACACACCTTTTAGCGGAAACGCAAATAGCCATTTCCTCTGAAATCCAGCGTCTCAATCGGCCTCTGGCGGGAGTACGTGCGAATCGAACACACCAACGCTATTCGGCATAGCGCCGACCAATTTTGAAGACTGACGAGGCCACCAGACCCCATGTACTCCCAAACGCAACAGTACCACGAAGCCTTGATTTGATCAAAACATTGAAAGTTGTTGAATTGGCGCTGGCGGTGTTGGCAGTGGGTAGTCAATGCCACGCGCCACTAAGGCCTGTGCCAAGATTTCGCACATCTCTGGAGACCGCTCTTCAACTGGGCAATGCATAAAGCCATACACCGTCAGCCCATCATGCAGCATTGCCACAATCGTATCAGCCCATTGCTCAAGCAGCGGATGGTCAATTGCCAAATCGGGGTGGCCCATAAAGCGCAGCAACACAAACGGCGAAGTAACATCAATATGGTAGGGTACGCTGGGCTTTTTGCGCCGTGCATCCAAAATTACTTGATCGCTGGTTGCACCAGTGTTAATTGGCCGAACATCAACTAATACCCGGCCAATACCATGCTCAGCTAATAAACCGTTCAAGCGCTGTGCCGCTTGCGGCGCAAACCAACCCCGATGGCGCACTTCAACCGCCAACGCAACTTTAGAATCCCAGGCTGCGAGCCAGTGCTGGAGATCGGCGAAGTTGGCTGGGCTATACGATGGGCCAAGTTGCAGAAAAATCGGGCCGAGTTTTTGACCCAATAATTGCATTTGAGCCACAAAGGCCTGCGTTGCTGCCAAATGTTGAGCTAAATTGCCGCTATGGCTAATCGCTTTGGGAATCTTCGGGCAAAATCGAAAGTTGCTCGGCGTATCACTAGCCCAGCGCAATACCGTCGGCTGATCGGGCACTGCATAAAAGGTAGCGTTGATTTCTACCGTCGTTAAGCGTTCGGCATAGGCTTTGAGCATTTCAGCATTACTGGTTGCGGCAGGCAAAAATTGGCCAACCCAAGGCCGATAGCCCCAGATCGCACAGCCAAGATAGATATTCGACATTGGATACACTCCCCGCTACAATGAGCGTAGCATGATAACCCCGAAACCACCAAGCCATACCACGACAATGGAGCCTGTGGTAGGTCGGCAGCCCAAAGGAGCCTCTATGAAACAGCGAGTTGTCATCACCGGAATCGGGATTTGCAGCGCCCTTGGAAATGATATAGAAAGCTATTGGGCAGCATTGCTCGCCGGCCAGAGTGGGGTCAAGCTCCAACCAGATCTTGCGCCCTACAACGATCCGGTGGTTGGTGGCGCAACCCCCGATTTAGCCTTACTCACCAGCCATCGCCGCCAGCCCGACCGCATGATCAGCTTAGCGCATCATGCGGTGGCGCAAGCCATCACCATGGCCAAGAGCCTACCCCAAGATACCGCCGTCTTATGGGGCACAGGCTATACCACGATTTCAACTATCGAAGCATGTTATGAAAATTGGTTTACCAATGGCAAAGTCCGGGCAGATACCGTGCCAGCCTGTATGCCAGCAGCCGTGCTGCCACACCTGTGTACGGTCTTCGATCTTCATGGCCCAAGTACCTTGATTTCGGCAACCTGTGCCTCTGGTTTACAAGCAATCGGGATTGCCGCCGATCTGATTCGGGCTGGCGTGATTGAAACCGCGGTTGCAGGTGCTTCCGATGCGCCGCTGACCAAAGGCATGTATGCAGCATGGAAGCCCTTACGCGTGCTCGCTAGCGACTTAAGCGATCCAGGCGGTGCTTGTCGTCCATTCAGCCTTAATCGCAATGGTTTGGTGTTGGCCGAGGGTGCTGGCGCATTCGTGCTCGAAAGCCTTGAGCATGCCCAAGCCCGCAATGCGCCGATTTTAGCTGAGATTGTCGCTTCAGCCGCGACAACTGCTAGCGGCAGTATCGTTGCGCCTGATTTAGAGCATCAAACATTAACATTAACCAAAGCTTTAGCGCGGGCACAATTAAGCATTCACGATGTCGATTATATTAATGCTCACGCGACTGGCACAAAACTTGGCGATGCTGCTGAAGCTGCTACGATTAAGGCAGTTTTTGGCGCACGCGCCCAGCAGGTGCCAATTTCAGCAATCAAAGGTGCAACTGGCCATGCGATGGGCGCAAGTTCAGCGCTCGAAGCAATTGCCACCATCTTAGCCTTACGCGATCAAGTGCTGCCACCAACGATCAATTGGCAGGCAGGCGACCCAGATTGCGATTTGGATTTTGTGGTTGAAGGCGCTCGCAAACAGTCAATTAACCTTGCCGTTAAAGAATCGTTTGGTTTTGGTGGCTCAAACGCTGTTTTAGTGCTGCGTCGCTGGGTATAATTGACGCAGTAAAATTGCCACCAGTATAATTCTTACCCACGCACCACCAGCAAATTGGAGGGCTTATGGCAGCCGATAAAGACGCATTATTAAAAGAATTGCGTGACCAACAAGACCGCATTCGTCGCCAAATGACCGAACTTGATTCCTTGATTCGCCAAAATCAAGCCGAAGTCGATAAAATGTCGCAACGTGAAATGTCGGTTTCGAGCCGTCGTCGCGATATGGAAGTCAATTTCGAGCGCTATGAAAAAGTTGATATTAAGAATTTCTATACCTCAGCCCAAGAAGTTCAAACCCGCGTCCAGATGATGCGCAGCCAAGTTGAGCAATTACAAACCAAGCAACAAGTCTTGCGCGAACAACAAGATACTCTGCAAAAACTCATCCAAAGCCTCGATGAAGTGAGCGTTGTGGCCGAAACAATCATCTCCAATTTGCCCCACGTTGACCCACAAGAGCAAATCGCGGCAATTATTAAGGCGCAAGAAAAAGAGCGGCTGCGCATTTCGCTCCAAATGCACGATGGCCCAGCCCAATCGATGAGCAATTTGGTCTTACGCGCGGAGATTTGCGAACGCTTCCTTGACCATGATACCAATCAAGCACGCTCAGAGATGTCTAGCCTTTAAAACGGCGATCAATACGGTGTTGCAAGATACCCGTCGTTTTATCTTTGATCTGCGCCCAATGACGCTTGATGACCTTGGCTTGTTACCAACACTTAAGCGCTATAGCCAAGAATTTGGCGATAAGAATGGCATCGAAATTAACTTGATGGTCCAAGGGTTGGAATCACGCTTGCCAAGCCATTATGAAGTAACGCTCTTCCGTTTTGTGCAAGAAGCCCTGAATAATGTGCAACGTCACGCCAATGCATCGCATGTGCGCATTATTCTTGAGGCTGATGCCAGCCGAATTCAAATTGCGATCGAGGATGATGGGGCTGGATTTCACGTGGCCGAAACACTCAATGATCCCACTGGAAAGCGCAATATGGGCATTGCGAGCCTGCGCCAACAGGCCGAAGTGCTCTTACGTGGCCAAATGGGCATAGAGAGCACGGTAGGCCGGGGTACGCGGGTCGTGGCAGTTGTACCTGCACCCTAGTCACCCCTATCGATAGTACTAACATCCTATTGTCGTTAAGGCTTAGGTCGGCTATGATGCACACATCGTAATTATTTTCTCTCTCGTAAGGAGATACCGCAATGTTTCGTTCATTTTTTGCTAAAGAAGAAGGCCAAGGCTTGGTCGAGTACGCTTTGATCCTCGCCTTGATCGCTATCGTCGTTATCGCTGTTTTGACCTTGCTCGGCAAGAACGTCAACAACAAATTGGGTAGCGTCGCCAGCACCTTGAACTAGTTCTTCTTCCGAAGAACATACAAGACCAGCACCAATCGGTGCTGGTCTTGTGTTTAACCAATTGTTCACATCACTCACAACCCCGCATAATCCTCACATTTGATCATAACCCATGGTTGATTGAAACCCACCCTTGTTGATAGTACCAACATCCTATTGTCGTTAAGGCTTAGGTCGGCTATGATGCACACATCGTAATTATTTTCTCTCTCGTAAGGAGATACCGCAATGTTTCGTTCATTTTTTGCTAAAGAAGAAGGCCAAGGCTTGGTCGAGTACGCTTTGATCCTCGCCTTGATCGCTATCGTCGTTATCGCTGTTTTGACCTTGCTCGGCAAGAACGTCAACAACAAATTGGGTAGCGTCGCCAGTACCTTGAACTAGTTCTTCTTCCGAAGAACATACAAAACCAGCACCGATTGGTGCTGGTTTTGTGTTTAACCCATTGTTCGTCTGATCCAAGCTCGGTTTAACTGCGATAGAGCAAGGCTAAACGTTCGCGGGCTGCCGCTGGAATCGCCTCTGGCGCTGTCATCACCGCATGCTCCAAGGCCGAGTGCGCTGGATAGACCGCCGCAGGATCGATCAAAGGAATCAGCGCGGCAATCGTATTTTGGGCCGCAGCCACATTACGGTTGATCGTTTCAACCACCATCGCCGCCGTCACATTCTCATGCTCAGGGTGCCAGCAATCATAATCGGTAACCAACGAAAGATTAGCATAGGCAATTTCGGCCTCGCGCGCAAGCTTCGCCTCAGGCAATAAAGTCATACCAATGATCGAACAGCCCCAACTGCGATAAAGCTCCGACTCAGCTTTGGTCGAAAACTGTGGCCCTTCCATACAACAATAGGTACCGCCATCATGCACAGTTGCGCCGCTCGCTGCATGGGCAGCCTGGCGTACCAATGCACTCAGATGCGGGCAAACTGGCTCGCCAAAAGCCACATGCGCCACCACACCCTCGCCAAAAAAGGTCGCAGGTCGCACACCCTTGGTACGGTCAATCGCCTGATCGGGAATAACCAAATGGCCTGGCACAAGTTCTTCGCGCAAGCTGCCAACCGCACTAACCCCAAGGATAAAACGCACACCCAATTGTTTGAGCGCATGAATATTAGCCCGATAGGGCACTTCTGAAGGTGTGAAGCGATGGCCACGACCATGACGCGGCAAAAAGGCCACCCGCTGCCCGGCCAAATTGCCCACAATCACCGCATCGCTCGGCTCGCCAAATGGCGTAGTCAGTTGTATTTCGCTGCGGTCGGTCAAGGCTTCCATCGCATAAAGCCCGCTGCCGCCAATAATTCCAATGCTAATTGGGTCCATCAGATTCCTCCTGATTGGATTGATTGTATTGGCCTAGTATACAACACGCCAAATGCCCCATCACAAGCGTGATAGGGCGCATAGCAATTGGTTGATAAACGCTTGATTAAGCGCCTACCGCCAATTGTTTTTCATTTTTTTTTAGATACTGCGCTACTTTATTAACTAAAACTTCATAGTCAATCGGCTTTTCGAGATGATCGACACAGCCAGCAGCAGTTGCTCGCGATAGCTCGTTGTAGGTCGTATGACCCGTCACCGCAATCACTGGAATATGCGAATAGCGACTTTGGGCCTTTAATTCGGCAGTTGCCGTCCAGCCATCTTTGACCGGCATTGCCATATCCATCAACACCAAATCGGGAGTCGTATTGTGCACTTTATCAAGCGCATCTTGGCCATTGACGGCACTAATCACGCTATAGCCATTCAACGATAGCATCTGTTGGAGCAAGAAACGGTTATCGCCATTATCATCAACAACTAAAATCATCCCCATGGGAATCCTCCTACGTTGGTTGGGTATCAGGCCACAGCGCGCGAAGGAACCAATGCTGATGCTGCCATCAGCAACGAGTCTTCGGATTGGGTTGGACATTGAACCGGTATTTGCAATGTAAAAGTCGAGCCAACATTTGGGCAGCTTTCGACGCTGATTGCGCCACCCAGCATTGCTGCAAGTTGCTGACTAAGCGCCAAACCTAAACCTGTGCCGCCATAGCTGCGGGTTGTCGATTCATCGGCTTGAACGAATGGCTTAAATAAACGCCGTAATTGATCAGGAGCCATCCCAATTCCAGTATCGCTCACTGTAAACACAATCCATGGCTCGCTAGCACGTTGTTCATCCCACACCCGCAGGGTCACCGTGCCAGCTTCAGTAAATTTGATCGCATTGCTCAGGAGATTGAATAAAATCTGGCGAATTTTGCCGCCATCGCTGTAAATCAGGCTGGTACTGGCAAATTCGGTTGTTAGTTGGTCGAAGCGAGCCTCAGCTAACGGCTGCACAATCCCCATAACTTCATCAACCAAGCTGGCAAGCTGCACATCACCAAGATCAAGGTTCATCTTGCCATGCTCAATTTTGGAGAAGTCGAGCACGTTTGATACAAGGGTCAGCAGATGTTTGCCCGCCAAACGAATTCGTTCAAGCTGGGGCAACACATCGGCTTGGCCACGGGCTTTGGCTCCCAGATGCAATAATTGAGTGTAGCCCAAAATCGCGTTTAGTGGCGTGCGCAATTCGTGGCTCATGGTTGCCACAAACATACTTTTGGCTTGGCTCGCGGCTTCTGCTGCTGCCTGAGCGCGTAACGCCGTTTCCTGGGCATGCTTGCGCCGAATAATATCCTCGGTTAATTGTTGCTGCACATACAAACTCTCGGCCAATTCAGCATTGCGCAATTCGAGCATATCGCGATGTTCGCGCAAGCTACGCACCATACTGTTGAAGTTATTGGCCAAAGTTTGCAATTCATCGCCACCGCGCACTTGAACCGTGCGATCAAGGTCGCCGCCAGCTACCGCCACCGTGGCATCGGTTAAATTGCGAATTTGCCGCGCCGTGCGAGTTGCCAGCATAAAGCCAATTGCACCCGAGAGCAACACCGTAAAGGCAATTTCACCATAAATCACTAAGCGCGATGATTCGAAGGTTTGTTCAACCGAAGCCAACGCCTCGTTGGCTTGATTTTGGCTCAACTGGCCCAAAATATCGGTTGCGCTGAGCACATCTTCGTAATAGGGATTAAGCGGTTGAGCACAGGCTGAACGCTGCCGGTATTGCTCAAACGAGCGGTTGGCAAAAATTGCTCGTTGGTTGCTTGCACAAAGCGCTGCCAAGCCATAGCAACGGCGTTGAGGGTTTCGCCTTCAACCATTGTGGTATCAAGCTGTTGATATGCGGCAAAAGCATTCGCCATAGCTTGCTCAAGTGCTTGCATCTCGCCTTCGATGCGAGATTTATCAGCAACACTATTATTGATAATATATTCAAGCTGCAGAGCATGATATTTTGTGCTGATAAAATTAATCCGATCGCTCAAATCGAGCGAAGGAATGGTAATTTGTTCAATCATCGAGGCTTTTTGAAAAACGCTGCTAAAGCCGTTTAACGCAAAAACGCCTAAGGCAATCATCAAGGCCAAATCGAGGGCAATCGAGCCAAGCAATTTTGCGCGAAAAGAAAGTCGCATCGCCTATTGTCCTTCTAGCTCAAGCAAGCGTTCAATCGAAACGCCAATTTGCGAGCCGCCCTCGAACATCGAGCCAGGTTTGCGTTGTTGCACCCGCTCTTTGGCAAATTGATAAGCACGGGTTGGGAGTGGCACATATTTCACATCAGCCACCACCCGCGCCAAATCGCTCAGGTAGAAATCGACAAAGGCCGCAACTTCGGCCCGATCTAAAGCATCGGCCCGAACATAGATAAAAATTGGGCGTGAGAGCGGCTGATACGAACCATCGGCAATCGTTTGCTCGGAAGGCAACACGCAACCATTGCCAGCATCGATCGCCACCAATTTCAAGCGCTCTTGGTATTCGCGATAGTAGGCATAGCCAAAATAGCCCAAGGCATTGGGGTTGCCAGCAATATCTTGAGCTATCAGATAATCGTCTTCGCTGCTGATCACGTCGCTGCGGCTTGAACCCTCAGTTCCGACAATCGCGCTAGTAAAATAATCGAAGGTGCCTGAATCTTGGCCAGCGCCATACAATTGCACAGTACTGGTTGGCCAACTTGAGCGCACCATCTGCCATGAGGTAATATTATTGGTCGCTGCTGGCTGCCAGAGCGTATTCAACTCAGCTAGGGTAATACATTCGAGCCAGCTATTGCTCGGGTTAGTCACCAATGAGAGGCCATCGAAGGCGACTGGAATTTCCACAAAATCAATCTGATTGGCGGCACACTCGGCAGCTTCGCTCTGTTTGATGGGACGCGAAGCATCGGAGATCACCGTTTCACCAGCACAAAACTTTTTAAACCCGCCACCAGTGCCACTGACACCCAATTGCACTTGAACGTTGGGCGCAATCTGAGCGAACTCGCGAGCAACCGCCTCGGTAATTGGAAACACCGTGCTTGAACCATCAATCACAATTGAGCCACGTAAGGCTGGATTGACGGTAACCGCCGGTGAAGGCGTTGCCTGAGCGAGCGTAGTTGGTAGGGATGTCGCGGGGAGGCTTGTAGCCGTCGGTTGGGCGGTGTTTGCACCACAACCAGCCAACGTCAATAGGCAGCAAAGCAAAAGAAATCGTTGTAGCACAGCCACACTCCACAAACTATACAGCTTGTAGGGTAGTTGCCAATTGTTAAATGTTAGTCATATCGAGGTTAAGAATCCGAAAAATGACTGCTGCTGATTAAACACCAAGGCGAATGGAAGTTCCATTCGCCTTGGTTGCTACGAGGGTTACTCGTGGGTTATTTGACGGTCAAGGTACCCTTCATGCCAGCATCATAGTGGGAAGGATAGGTACAGATAAAGCTATAGGTGCCTGGTTGCAAACTGACGGTAAAGCTATCGCTTGCGCCAGTTGCAATCGTTTTGCTATGGCCTAAAGCTTTATCAGCTGGTGGCAAGAAGTCGGGAGCCGAAGCCATCGAGGCATCAACGGCTGGTCGTTCTTCGCCAGTTTTAACAATTACCACATTGTGGGCCAAAGCGCCTGGGTTGTTAAATGTTACGGTAACTTCGCCAGCGGTTGCTTCGACTGCTGTTGTTTTGTAGGCCAAGGTTCCAGCATCAGCAGCGTCAATCGTGATAGCCGAGCTACCGCCGGTGCTAGGTGCGCTGGTTGCAGCGCCGTTATCTGTTGTTGGAGCAGTGGTGGCTTTGTCTTCGCCACAAGCAGCTAAGGTTAGCGAAACGACAAGTAGGAGTGCAATACTCAACTTCTTCACAGAAGCATCCTTTCAAGCATTATCATTAAAACAACCGTTGGCAATTTGGCAACGGTTGGAAGGCTCAAACTGAGTATACCATCCCCCTCTGGGTATGGGTATCAGGTATTAACCTGATTGTACAATTCAGTCCCACCGTGCTGAGCTTTTTAAGTAGTTGGTTCAGCCCGCGGATCTTCATCGTTTCTTCATAGCTTAACTATGGTGAGAATTGGCTTAGACGCAGCTAAAAAAGCAGGTTTTTGGCCCAAGGTTATGGTATTATCCACAACAGAACGATTGGGCTCCCCGTTGTTGACGTGCGAGGTTCACTTTGGAAACAAATAGTAGCGATGTACGCCGGGCCGGCGAGGCCTTGCAAAGCCTTGTCGGCGAAGTAGGAAAAATTGTTGTTGGACAGCGGGCATTAGCTGAACGGATCTTAATTGGGTTGCTGGCTAATGGGCACTTATTAATTGAAGGTGTGCCCGGCTTGGCCAAAACCTTGATGGTCAAAAGCATGGCCGAAGGGATTCATGCCCAATTTGAACGGATTCAGTTTACGCCCGATTTGTTGCCTGGCGACTTGATTGGGACCCAAATTTACAATCAACGCACTGGCGATTTCTCAATTAAAAAAGGGCCGATTTTTACCAACTTTTTGCTGGCCGATGAAATTAACCGTGCGCCAGCTAAAGTGCAAAGTGCCTTGCTCGAAGCAATGCAAGAGCGCCAAGTGACGATTGGCTCGGATACCTTTAAATTGCCCCACCCGTATTTGGTGATGGCAACCCAAAACCCAATTGAAAACGATGGAACTTATCCCTTGCCCGAAGCGCAAGTCGACCGTTTTATGCTCAAAGTGGTAGTCGATTACCCAACCCGCGAAGAAGAATACGAAATTCTTAATCGCATGACTGGGGCAACCACCCCGACCATGACCACAACCATGAC
This sequence comes from uncultured Chloroflexia bacterium, assembly GCA_963767035.1. Taxonomy (GTDB): domain Bacteria; phylum Chloroflexota; class Chloroflexia; order Chloroflexales; family Herpetosiphonaceae; genus Herpetosiphon. Next base: position 3,075,808 of record CAVYBW010000001.1, read on the forward strand.
GATCGAGGAGCTGGATAACGCGCGCAAGATTTTCCATCAAATTTATATTGATGATCGGGTCAAGCATTATATTTTGGATTTGGTGTTTGCAACCCGTAACCCAGAGCAATATGGCTTGGCTCAAATCAAGCCCTATATTGAATTTGGCGCATCACCACGGGCAACTATCTTTATGACCTTGGCCGCCAAAGGTGCTGCCTTCTTGCAAGGGCGCGCTTATGTCACACCCGATGATGTTAAGCACATGGCCTTGGATGTATTGCGCCACCGTTTGATTGCAACCTACGAAGCAGAAGCCGAAAATATCACATCGGAAAACTTGGTAGGCCAAATTCTCAATCGCGTGCGGGTACCCTAGGCAAAGGGCATAGAGCATAGACATTGGGGATCGGTTGTCGGGGATCAGGGATCAGGCTATTGGCATTGGAGAATAATCAAACCAATCTGTGCCAATCTGTGGCTAAAAAATGAACCTTCGTGTGCTTCGCGGTTTCAGCCTTCATGGCACAACTCAGATGCATTTTAGTGGATATGGTCGTGAACTAGGTGATAGGCAAGCCGAACTGGCCCCAACCCCTAGACCCGGCCCCTAACAACAATTATGAATTTACAAGAACTCATGCGCCAAGTGCGCTTCATTGAATTGAAAACGACCAAGTTGGTAACTGGTGTGTTTGCTGGCATGTATATGAGCAGCTTCAAGGGGCGTGGCGTTGAGTTCGATGAAATTCGCGAATACGAACCTGGCGATGATGTGCGAGCAATCGATTGGAATGTAACCGCGCGCACAGGCCGTCCGTTTATCAAACGCTTTGTTGAAGAGCGCGAGATGACCGTGATGCTGCTAGTTGATATGAGCGCTTCGGCTGATTTTGGCACAAGTCGTAAACTTAAACGCGAGCTTGAAGCCGAATTATGCGCAACCTTGGCCTTTTCGGCGGTACGCAATAACGATCGCGTGGGCATGGTGCTGTTTACCGAAGAGGTGGAGCGCTTTGTGCCGCCACGCAAAGGCCGCAACCATGTGATGCAAATTGTGCGCTCGCTACTGACCGCCGATCCCAAGCATCGTGGCACCAATATTACCAAGGCCTTGGATTACCTCAATAACGTGGTCGAAGGCAAAGCTTTGGTCTTTATCATCTCGGATTTTCGCTCGTTGGATAATTGGATTCGCCCGTTGCGCATTACTGCTCGGCGCAATGATGTGGTGGCGGTACGGGTCGAAGATCCGCGCGAACGCACATTGCCTAAAGTTGGCTTGGTGCGGCTGCAAGATACCGAAACTGGCCAAGAATTGGTTGTTGATTTGCGCAACGAGAAATTACGCACCATGTTTGAGAAACAGGCCGAAGCCCAGCATCAAAGCCATGTTGCCGAGCTACGTGCGCTTGGCGTTGATCATATGAGTTTGCAAACCGATGGGCGTTATGCCGATTCGCTGCAAAGCTTCTTTAATCGTCGGATGAAACGCCGTGAACGCGGCTAGAGGAACAGCTATGGCAAAATTGTGGTGGTTATTAGGATTCAGTTGTTTGCTCTTGATTGCGCCGGTAGCAGCCGCCGAGCCAGCAGTAGCCGTGCGTGCCCAACTTAATCGCACCAAGATTACGGTCGGCGATTTGTTGGAGTACGAATTGCAAGTGACTACGCCCAACGGCTTTAAAAGCGAACTCCCAGCTATGCCAACCAAAACCTTTGGCGAGTGGGAAGTGCGCGAGTGTGCGCCACTGAGCGAAACAAGCGTTGCCGATGGGCTACGCCAAGGTTGGCGCTGTCAATTAACCAATTGGGATGTGGGGATTCACGCCTTTCCAACCCAATTGGTCAAAATAACCAATCCTGATGGAACCACTGGCCGAGCCAATACCCAGCCAGTGAGCGTCGAAGTAGCGTCGGTGCTCGATGAAAATGCTCAAGATATTAAACCATTGAAACCACAACTGATTATGAATGAACAAGCAAATTATTTATTGATTATTGGCCTTTCGTTGTTGGCAGTTTTGTTGGCGGGCTTTGCAGCTTGGGCAATTACCTATTTTCGCAAGCATCGGCCAGTGCCTGTGCCAGCCCAAGCACCACAACCAGTGCGTGATCCATTTGGCATCGCCATGACTGAGCTTGAACGAATTGCCAGTTTACGCTTGATCGATCAAGGCCGAATTGTTGAACATTATGCCTTGATTGCTGATGTGCTGCGAACCTTCATCACTGATCGGTTCTCGGTGCCAGCTCTTGAGCGAACGACGAATGAGGTGCGTTTGGCGCTCTCGCACCCAAGCATGCAACAACGCCGCGATATGCTTTTGCGTTTGTTGGCTGAATCCGATGGCGTGAAGTTTGCCCGCCAACTACCAAACCCAATCGAAGCCCACGCCAGCATCGATAACGCCCGCCAAGCGATTTTGGCAACACGCTAATCGGAAAGATGAAGGATAAATTATGAGGGATGAAACTATGCAATTGGGACAGTATTCGAAAATTATGCGTAATTAGTAATTGACGATAAAGGTCGTGAAGATGCTTAATTCATCCTTCATCCTTCATCCCTCACCCTTAGATTGAGTTGCTTATGACATTTGCTTATCCATTGTTATTTTGGTTGTTGCCGATTGTACCGATTGTTTGGTGGTCGATGTATCGTAGCAGTCGGGGCGAAGTTGTAACCATGCGGTTCTCCGATTTGGGGATGTTGCGTGGAGCCAAGCCATCGTGGCGGATTCGCATGCGTCCGCTGTTAATTTCGCTCCGCGCTGCGGCAATTGGCTTATTGGTCGTTGTGCTCACTCGACCACAATATGCCCAAAGCTCGGAACGGGTGATTCGCGAAGGCATTGATATTCAGCTAGCCTTAGATATTTCGCTCAGTATGAAGGCTGGCGACTTCGATCCCAAAGATCGGATTACGGTAGCGAAAGAAGTGATTGCCGAATTTATCAAAGGTCGCAAAGATGATCGAATTGGCTTGGTGGTTTTTTCGGGCAATGCCTTTACCCAAGTGCCGTTGACACTTGATTATGACTTTTTGCAAACCTTGTTAGGTCAAGTTCAGGCCGTGCGCCGCCCCGATGGTACAGCTATTGGTACAGCCTTGGCCCACTCAGTCAATGGCTTACGCAACAGCACCACCAAAAGCAAAGTCGTCATTCTGCTCACCGACGGTTCAAGTAATCGCGGCGATATCGAGCCAGCCCAAGCCGCAGAAATTGCGCGCGCCTTGGATGTGCGGGTCTACACGATTTTGGTAGGCAAGCCAGGTGGTGGCGAATATCCGGTGCATGATCCTTGGCGCGATGAAACCTACCTCATTCCTGCACCAACCGAAGAAGATGAAGTCGCGCTGCGCGACATTGCCCAACAAACTGGGGGCATTTTCTTTCGCGCTGGCGATGAGCAAGGGTTACGTGATGTCTATGACACAATCGATAAAATGGAACGCTCACAAGTTGCCAGCGAAAAACTGGTACGTTACACCGAGGCGTGGCGACCATGGGCTGCTGGCGCACTGTTGCTCTTGATGATTGAAATTTTGCTACGCAATACCATCCTACGGAGTATTGGCTAATGGCACTTGTTCCTGCAAATTTATGGCTCTTATTGGTTTTGTTACCATTGGCTGGCGTTTTTTGGCTAGCGCGTCGCGCTGAAGAGCGTGATCGCGCGGCCCTCGGCGACCCAGGCTTAATTGCTGCGTTGCTCACGATGCTGCCTACACCCCAACGCCGAATTCGCATTGGTTTGCAGTTGAGTGCTGTCGGCTTAATTATTGTGGCTTTAGCCCGACCGGTTTGGGGCAGCGGCGATGAAACGCTCAAACGTAGTGGCTTGCAAGTGTTAATTTTGCTCGATGGCTCACGCAGTATGGCGGCCCAAGATATTCGACCATCGCGGATTGACGCAAGCAAACGGATCGTGTTGGCAACGCTTGATCGCTTAGAAGGCAATCAGGTGGGCATGCTGATGTTTGGTTCATCAAGTTATGTGCAATTTCCTTTGACCAGCGACCTTGCGGCGGCTCGCTCCTTAGTTGAACCAATCAATCCGCGCGGGCTTTCGCTTGGTGGCACCGATATTGAAGAAGTTATCACCGAGGGTGTACGCTCATTTCCGATTGGTCAAATTGAAGGCCGCACCATGATTTTGATCACCGATGGTGGCGATTCTGATGAGCAAAGTGATGGCGAGGCCGTTGCCGCCGCCCGTGAAGCCACCAAAATGGGCCTGACAATTCATACGATTGGCATGGCAACCGAGGCTGGCGGCCAAATTCCGGTGTATGATGAACTTGGCAACATTAGTTATGTGGAAGATCAAGGCCAAGCGGTGGTTAGCAAACTCAATCGACCATTACTTGAGCAAATTGCCTCGGCCACTGGTGGAACCTACTTCGATGGCAGTTCGTTAGATCTTGACCAATTACAAACGGTGCTCGAACAAAGTGCCCCGGTTGATATGGCTGATCAAACCCGCCGAACTCAGACCGAACGCTTTTATATCTTTGCCGGACTGGCCTTTATCTTATTGCTTGTTGATGTCTATGTTGGACGGTTGAACCAACGAAAGGTGGTAGCAGCATGAAACGAACACCAACGCTTGTAAGCACGGGCTTGCTGTTATTAGCCCTCACTGGTTGTGGTGCGCCGTCTGCCGCAGATGTTAATGCTGAAGGCAACGCGCTCTACGAGCAAGGCGTTTATGGCCAGGCGCTTAATCAATATAAAGAAGCGGCACTGATGGCGCCCGATCGACCTGAGCCACATGTTAATTTGGGCAATACGCGCTATCAAATGGGCGATTATTTAGGCGCAGTTGAAGCTCCCAATAATGCCTTGCAAACTGCCGACCCTGCAACCCAAGCAATTATTTATTACAACCAAGGCAATGCCCATTTTCGGCTTGAGGAGCTAGATCAAGCGATCGAAGCCTATAAAAAAACCTTGCGCATCAATCCCGATGATCTTGATGCCAAATACAATCTTGAGCTAGCCCAAAAAATTCAAGAGCAACAACAGCAACAACAAGCCAACAATCAGCAAGATCCCAATCAACAGCCACAGGATGGCCAGCAAGATCCCAATCAACAACCACAGGATGGCCAAGAGCCACCTGAGCAAAATCAAGACCCAAGCGCCGGTGGCCAAGAACCACCTGAGCGCCCACAAGCGCCACCATCGAGCATGGACCCTGGTGAAGCTGAACGCCAGCTCGATCAATTAAAACGCACTGAAGAGCGTAATCGTGAAGATTTATACGATAATTACGCGGTTGATCCCGATGGAAAGCCGAATGATAGCCAATCAGGCGATGACCAAGGCTGGTAGCGCTTAGGCCAATTGACGAGCAAGCCTCGGATTGATTTCTTCGCTGGCATAAAAACCTTGTTGGGTGTATTCCAAGACACTTTGCCAGCTTGGATAGCGATAAATCGGATTGGCCACATGGATATAACTTGGGGCGGTTGCGCGAGCTTTGATCAAGGCGTGACCGCCATATTGGGTTAATGATTGGCCATCACCACCGCCAACCCAATGCCCCTGCAGAAATTGCCACGCTTGATGCACCATCACCTGCGGACTTGCCACACGATACAAACTGCCTTCACCAAAACCAGCAGCCCGATAAATCTGGCGCTCAGGATCGCTATAGATTGGGATGGGCAAACGATAGAGCCGGGAAAATGCTTGGGCTGCGGCTGGCTCAGCCATCGTAATCACCGCCAGATTAATATCTAACATACGAAAAGCCGTCGTGTACTCATACAGATCGAGCAGATTGCGCCGACACACCGCACAGCCAGGATGGCGCAGAAACACCAAAAGCGCTGCTTGATCGTGCCACAATGAGCCAAACGGTAAACTCTGGTTATAGCTATCGCGAATTACAATCAGGGGCAAAGAGCTATCCATATCACTATGTTCCTCGTGGAGTAAATAGGAGTATTGAGGCATACGATACCATCGCCCGACACACAATAGTAGGTAAGATTATGGCTAACCTTGGCTAGTTCTTTTGATCTAGTTTGGCCATAACACTTAGTACTGATGGCCTAGCCCGCGCAGATTGCTACACTCTACATATCGAATTTTAAAATTCTTTACTGGCGAGGTATGGCAATGTTTCTGGTTTTGCATATTATTGGGGCAGTTGTAGCGCTTGGAACTGGTTTAGCAGCTTATCGCTGGCCCAATGGCACCCAAACTCATCGCTGGATTGGCAAAGCCTATTTGTTGGGCTGGGTCACGCTGTTTAGCACAGGCATCATCATTAGCCGGCAAGGGGTTACCGCACCTGACGTATTGAATGGTTTAGGTATGGCTTCGGCAGCCTTTGCCTATGGGGTCATTTTCTGGCGCAAACGGTTGGGGCGGCGTTGGTTGCGGCTGCACTATCAATGGATGAGCCAATCGTATGCCTTTGTGTGTGTGGCAACGCTCAACCAACTGATTGCCCGAATGGGAGTTGAGATTACGTTTTGGATCTTTGCGCTTGAGGTTTCGTTGCCGTTCTTGATCTTGCCCTATGTAGGCAAAAAGCTTGATCAACGTTATGGTTTTGCGCCTAAGCCCACCACATTGGGCAAAGCCGCCAGTAATTAGAACTAAAGCTTAATTGAATGCAAGCCCTCGCCTGCTTCGTGAGCGATGAGTTGAATTCCAAGAGTCATTAACATTTTTCCGCTGCGAACCGCGCCATGGCAGGTTCATCGAAATATACCTGTCTACCACCAATTGTGCTTGAGGGGGTGCAGGTGGCTTTAATCCCCCGGCGTTTCCCGCTTGGAGGCGGGACGGAAGGGTGGTAAACACGGCGCGATTGCAATATTCAATAATGCTATAGTTAAGCCAGATTTAGGTGAGTGTACGCGTTATGATGCTGCCAGAGCTAATTACGATTGATCAACAAACGAAGCAAGATCTGATTCACAACCAAAGTTTGTTGTGGTCGGGAATTATTGCCGCCTTGGTGGCCTGTGGTGTGCCGCTGATTCTTGGCGTGAGTAATGGCAGCCTGCGCGGTTGGCCATTAGTGATTTATATTGTTGCGGCGGTCAGCTATTTTTTATTGAAACGCATTTTTTGGTCTGAAACGGCCTTTAGCTTGCGCATGCGGCTCAATCCACAATTACTCATTAGCGTGGTGTTTGGGCTATCAGCCTTGATGCAAGTCATTAGTGGCGATTTTACGACCCAGCCAATTGCCTTTATGGTGCCAATGGTATTTATCGCTGGAACCTACCCATTGCCCAAAACCCTTATCATTGCTGGCTTGATTGCACTTTTGATGAGTGCCAGTTTTATTGCGGCGGGCTTGCCACTCAATGGTATGGGGTTAGCAGCCTTATCGAGCCAGATTGTGTTGCTCTTATTTGTCACGCTATTTGGCTATGTGACCAATGAATCGGTGCTAACCCGCCAGCAAGTTGAGCAATTGGCTCAAGAATTGGCCAAAGAACGTGATTATTTACGCCAACTTAGCGCCGCTACTGCCGCTTTATCCAGCGAGGTTCAGCTAGCGCGAGTTTTAGCCCAAGTGGCTGAGGCAGGCCGCACGCTCGCCAATGCCCAAGCGGTGAGCGTTGCCCTACACGAAGATCAAGAATGGCGGATCGCTGCCAGCGTTGGCAACCCCGACCCAAACCTACAAAGCTTCGAGCTGGCGCTTCATGCGAAGGGCGAAGTGATTGGGCGTTTGACCTGCTGGAGCCTGCAACCAGCCAATCAAGCCTTGCGCCAAGCACTTCAGCCATTTGCTGATGCTGCTGCGCTGGCAATTTATAATGCCCAACTCTACGAGCAAGCACGCTTTTCGGCCACGCTTGCTGAGCGCAACCGACTGGCCCGCGATTTTCACGATACTTTGGCGCAACAATTAACCGGCTTGCGCTTACAAATTGAGGCTGGCATGCGCAATCTGCATCAGCCCGAAAAAGCCCAAATTCGGCTGCAAAAAGCCTACGATTTGGCCTTGGCAGCCCTGCACGATCTGCGCCGCAGTGTTTGGAATTTATCGGCGCCAGCGATTGATGGCCGAGTATTGAGCGATGTGTTGGCCGAATTAGTTGATACGTTTCATCAGCGCACCGCGATCCAAAGCCAATATAGCCACGATGGCCAAGAGCTGACCCTGCCTAGCGATATGGCGATTCAAGTGCTGCGAGTGGTTAATGAGGCGCTCAGCAATGTTGAGAAGCATGCTCAAGCCCAGCATGTGGCAATTCGCTCAACCGTTGCCGCAGGCCAGCTCCAAGTTACGGTCAGCGACGATGGCCAAGGCTTTGAATTAGCGACCGTCCAACAAACTGCGAGCAGCGGCTTTGGCCTCACTGACATGCGCGAACGCACCCAACTGATTCATGGCACGCTCTCGATTCAAAGCCAGCCAAGCGCTGGCACGTTGTTGACCTTGTATTTGCCGTTGTAAACTAAGCGTCAGGGTCTAGGGATTAGGGATCAGGAGCTAGATGCAACCACCAAGCATGGCTCAAGGCTTTTGGCTGAATGATCCAATAGCCAATAGCCCATAGCCTTGAGCCTTAACCCTCTGCGTTAAATTCCATCAGTCATCATTCATACTTTTGATTTTTGCCCTTTGACTTCTGAATTTCCTGCATCCCTCATCATTCATCCTGCGTGCGGCCTTTGCTCAGGACCAATGGCGCATTGGCATGGGTTGGAAAATTAATTGTTTCGCGGTAGGATAGCAGCATCAACAGCTACCCTGATAGCGAGCCATTGATGCGCCACCTTGTTGAGGTGGCCTTTTTGGTTGGGTATCAGCATCTTGAGGTTTTTATGCACCGTTTAGCTATTCGCCGCGAACAAATTCCCGGCATTCTGCGTGATTATCTGGTGATGACGTTGGGTACCTTGTGTATCGCGCTCGCCTTGAATATATTTCTCGAACCCAATAATGTGATTTTTGGCGGGGTTACGGGGCTTGCCGCCATGCTCAAAACGCTATTTGGCTTGCCAATTGGCGTAACTTCATTGGTGCTCAATATTCCGCTGTTTATCGTTGGCTTGAAGCGCTTAGGCGGCTTTGTGTTTGGCTTACGCACCATCTTTGCCACGGTCATGCTGTCGGTCTTTATTGATCTCACGGCCAATCGCGTGGGCCAGTTTGTGCAGAAGGAGCCATTGCTCTACATTGCCTATGGAGCGTTACTTAGCGGCATTGGCACTGGCTTGGTGTTACGAGTTGGCGGCACAACCGGCGGAGTCGATATCGTTGCGCGTTTGTTGCAACAGTGGCGCGGCATTCGCCCAGGTCAATCAATGTTGATTTCCAGTGTCGTGGTTTTCGGCGCAGCAGGCTGGATTTACGGCGCAACGCCAGTGTTATATGCCTTGTTGCTGGCCTTTATCGAAACCCGCGTGATCGATATTGTGTTGGAAGGCTTTAGCGATGGCCGCTCAGCCTTAATCGTTTCAGATAAACCTGAGGCGATTCGTGATGCAGTGCTGCATGATCTCGATCGTGGGGTCACCATGCTCGAAGGTCGTGGTGGCTACAGTGGCCGCGAACGAGCCGTCTTGATGTGCGTGATTAGCCAAGCCGAAATTGCGATTCTCAAAAAGATGATTTACAACATCGATCCTCGGGCGTTTGTGGTCATGACAGAAGCGGTCGAGGTGCTTGGTGAGGGCTTTCGGCCCGCCAAAGCCGAATAAAAAATCACCCGCCGAAGCGAGTGATTAAGTGGGGCCGATGACGAGACTTGAACTCGTGACCTACTATTTACGAAACAGTTGCTCTGCCAACTGAGCTACATCGGCTGATGTGCGCTGAAAATTATAGCAGTGCCCATCAGCCTTGTCAAATAGGCTTCAGAAGTTAACGTAAATGCAATGATGCTGCCCATAAGCGTAGTTTTAGGTCATAGATTGGTAAGGTTCCCTTACCCCCCAGCCCCCTCTCCCACTGCACGCGGGCGAGGGGGAGCACTATCCATGCTCACGCATCACAGCAAAACCATCGGGTTCAGCACCCCACTCCCGAGCGAGAACCATGCAAGATAAATCGTCGATTCCACTAGCAATCATGGCGAAACCCACCAAATGAACTCCCCTCGCCCGCTTGGTGTGGACACTGCCCGACAGCGATCGACATCCATCATCCAACCTGCTCACCCTTAAACTCGCGGAAGAGGGCGAACCATGCAAGATAAATCGTCGATTCCACTAGCAATCATGGCAAATCCACCTAATGAACTCCCCTCGCCGTGGAATCAGGGCTGGGGGTGAACCATGCAACATACATCGTCGATTCTACTAGCAATCATGGCAAATCCACCTAATGAACTCCCCTCGCCCGCACCGTGGGAGAGGGGCTGGGGGTGAGGGAACGCTACCCTTAGCCCACCAAAATCCCGATCAAGTCGATTCCAAGAGAACTTTTTAGTGTAACCCTCATCAAATCCTCAGCTAGATTGACAAGCAACGATCTATGATTGTCGTAGCATCAGCAGATTGAACCTGTCTGAGCAATTTCAGCCTGATCCAGCCTTTTGCTCTAGTACAATCAGCCATTGTTCGAGGCGAGGATCGATTATGGGGAGCTTGATTATGACAATGCGCCAGCAATTAGCCCAGCAATATGGCACCAGCAATAATCTCCAAGCCCGGATTGCAATTCACGAGCGGTTTAGCACCAACCCGCAAGATTGGGTCGATTGGCTGTGGCAAACCATGAATTTGCCCAGTCAAGGCCGAATTTTGGAGCTAGGCGGCGGGACTGGGCGCTTATGGCACGAGCATCGCAACGATTTAGGCCAGTTGCAGATCAGCTTTAGCGACCATTCGCTGGGCATGCTGCACACTGCCAAAGCTCAACTCGCAGATCTAAACCAATTGAATTTCAGCCAAATTGATGCCCATCAACTCCCGTTTGCCGATAGCTCATTCGATGTGGTAATTGCCAACCATATGCTCTATCACGTTGCCGAACAAGCCGTGGCCTTGGCCGAAATTCGGCGAGTGCTCAAACCCAATGGCACTTTTTTTGCCGCCACCAATGGCAACCAGCATATGCGCGAAATCAAAGAATTGATTCAAGCAGTTGATCCAAGCGCCGATGTTACGCCGTTTAGCCTTAGCTTTAGCCTAGAAAATGGCGCGGCTTTATTACAGACCCAATTCGAACAGGTTGAAATTATCAAGTTCGCTAATAATCTCGCAGTCACCGAAGTGGAGCCAATTGTGGCTTATGTGCGCTCAACCCAACGCTTGAGCGACGATCATATAGCTGCTTGTCGCGAGTTGATTAGCGACCAACTCGCTGCCAATCAAGGAGTTTTTCCAATTCAAAAAGTGGTTGGCTTATTCGTGTGTCGTTAAATAAAAACGCAGTGATCGATTAAAAAATCGATCACTGCGTTTTCGCACGCGCCATTGCGTACCCCCGAACTACGCTTGTTCGTTGCGCGGAACCAAGCTCAACAAGGCTTTGGAACGTAAACCAAGCAAGGCTGAGAAGATACAAGCCAAGCCGCCAATCCCAGTTGCGATTGGCGTGCCCCAATGTTCAGCTACAAAGCCCGCTTGCAAGCTACCAACCAAGCCCAACCCTACCAAGGTCATCACATAAAAGCCCATCACGCGCCCACGCAAACGATCAATCGCAGTGGTTTGCAAAATGGTATTGGCGGTTGCCAAAAAGCTGACCATCGAAAACCCAGTGAAGGTCATAATTGGCAAAGCCAACCAGAACGAGCGATTGAAGGCTAGTAAACAGATGCCCACGCCAAAACCAAGCGCACCATTGAGCAATAATTTACGTCGATCAGTTTGCGCATTGGTGCGTGCAACCCGCAGCGCCGCCAACAAGGCACCGATGCCATTTGCCACCATCATTGCACCCAAGCGGGTCGAGCCTTCAGGAATCAGTGGCGTTTGCAAAATTTGGTCGGCAAAAATGGGTAGCAATGAGGTATAACCAAAACCCAAAATGCTCGGAACCAACACCAAAACCAAAATGATCCGAATCAAGGGCGTTTGCAACGAATAACGTGCGCCATCCATAAAATCGTTGAATGATGAACTATTGCTTTTGCGTGGGGCTGGCGCAATCAAACCAGTCATCATCATTAAGCCAATCAGCACCGCGATAAAGCTCAAGCCATTGAGCAAAAAGGCCCATGCCAAGCCCACAGCGCTGACCAAGATTGCCGCAACCGCTGGCCCAATCGCCCGTGCGCCATTGAAAATCGAGGCATTCAGGCCGATTGCATTCATCAAATCATCTTTATTGCCGATCATCTCGGAGGTAAAGGCTTGGCGGGCAGGCATATCGACAGCATTCACCACGCCATTGGCCAGCGCCAACGCTAAAACATGCCCAATATTGCACGCTATCGCTAAAGGTCAAAATTGCCAACAGCAACGATGAGACCATTGCACCCATTTGGCGCAAAACACCACCATGCGCTTGGAGTAGCGATCAACCAAGACACCGGTGAATGGCGAAAGCAACAAGACTGGCAATGCCGTGAACGCGGCAACCGTGCCCATGGCAAAGGCCGAGCCGGTGAGTTGATAGACCAACCACTGCAAAGCAAGCGATTGCATCCATGAACCAATCAGCGAAATAAGTTGGCCAAACCAAAATAAGCGAAAATTGCGGTGGTTTAGCGCCCGAAACATATACGGCCATTGCCGTGGGATATGTAAGCTTTGAGCTAAAGTTCGTTTTTCAAGCATCTGCACGATTCCTGTCTAAGCAGCAATAGGATAATCATATCACGATATGCTAATTTTTGCATATAATTAATCAATGAATACCACCCCATTGTTCCTATTCAAGGGCTAGCCATGGCCAAACCCATGGTTGAAGCATACCAACCATGGGTTTCATGCAGCAAACGAAATTAGGCTAAAAAGTGCTGTTTGTTGGTGCTGATTGAGGTGCACAGAGGTTAAAAAAGTTTAGCCTTCGCGGCGAGTGAGCAAAAATACGCCCAAGCCAACCACAAAACTGGCAATCGCCTTGCCCAAATCACCGAGTAACATATCGCCACGCATCACCGGCACACCAAGCGCTGCGCCCATCCATGGAAACCAAGCAGGCAAGACCAAAAGGCGCTTGATCCGCTCGGAGAACCGCTCGTGAGTACGAATCCAATGGACAGTAGCTAACCAGCCAATCACTGCCACTACTAAAAGAACGATGATAAAACTGCTTGATGAAGCCATGGGCTACCCTTCATGAATCTTGACAATAATCGTGTTATCTATTGTAACAAAGGCTTCGCCAAAAAATGCACGCTAATTGTCCTGTTTTGGTGAGAAGATGGTTAATCCTTGAGGGTAAGCCACGATCCATGAAGGAAATAAATTAGGCTATAGGCTTTTGGCTTTTGAATCTTCCAACCCATCGCCGAGAGCCGATAGCCTCACATCCTCTGCGCCTCTACGTTAAAATCCCAATCCCCAATCCCTCGCTCCAAGCCCTGACCCCTGATCCCTAGCCTCTGACCCGTAATTGTTGGCATTTGGTAATCCAGCATGGCTGGTTTTGGCTTGCAAGCGTAGTACAATAGAGCAATTCAGGGATCGTCGTGTAGTGAGGTAGGGCAATGGCAATTTTGGGCATTGATATTGGTGGTTCAGGCATTAAAGGGGCGATCGTCGATGTTGTAGAAGGCACGATGACCAGCGAGCGGCTACGCATTAGTACACCGCAACCAGCAACTCCAGAGGCAGTTGCCCAAACCGTTCAGGAATTAGTTCAACAATTAAATTGGCATGGGCCAATTGGCTGTACCTTTCCCGCAATTGTAAAAAATGGCTATACACTCAGTGCTGCGAATGTTGATCAGGCGTGGATTGGCGCGAATGCAGATCAACTCTTCGAGCAAGCGACTGGCTGCCAGTTTCATATGCTCAACGATGCCGATGCCGCTGGCTTGGCCGAAATGAAATATGGCGCTGGCAAAGAGCATAATGGCGTTGTGATGATGCTGACCTTTGGCACCGGCATTGGTAGCGCTTTATTTGTGCAAGGTTTGCTCGTGCCAAACACTGAACTTGGCCACTTGGAAATTCGCGGCAAAGACGCTGAACATCGGGCCTCGGATCGGGTGCGCGAAGAAAAAGGCTGGGATTGGCCAAAATGGGCAGAGAAAGTCAACGAAGTTTTAGCCCGCATCGAAGCCTTATTCTCGCCCGATTTGCTAATTTTTGGCGGTGGCGTGAGCAAACGCTTCGATAAATTTGGCCACTTGTTGCAAACCAAAGCAGATTTGGTGCCTGCTACGCTGCAAAACAATGCTGGCATTATCGGTGCCGCCTTAGCCGCGAGCGAACTGTTCGAGCAAGGCCATCACATTCCTAACGCCCACTAGCTTTTGAATAACGTTACAGCTTTGAGGATTCTATGTCGACGCTTGCTTTATTTAGTAGCTTAGCTCAAACCTTGCTAGCAACCACACCCTTTGAACAACGTATGCAACATTGTTTTGGGATGTTGGCTGATACCTATCCTCAACTTGATTTACGCTTAACGTTATTTAATGAGCCAGATGCTCGCCCACAGGTAGTCTTGCCGTTGCATCGCACCAGCGCCGTTTGGGATAACACGCGGATGTTGCAGGTGGTGCGCCGACGGCAACCAGTTGTCATCGATCAACATACTGCGCCAGCCTTGCCACCTAGCCCGTTTACTACCAGCGCAATCGTTGCCAGCGAATGGCAAGCCGATATGCAATGTTATTTGGGGCTGCCAATTCAGTGGGAAGGTCGCTTGTGGGGGGTGTTGGAAGCCCGCCGCAACGGCACATTTAGCGCTAGCGAACGCACATTATTGAGCAATTTGTTGCCGTTGTTGGCCACCGCCATCGGCGAAAGCCATTGGGGGCGGCCTGTACACCCCACCAATAGCGAACAGCAACTCGATGTTCGAGCATTGACCCATGATTTAGAGATTGCGCCCGATGTGATTAGCCTATTAACTACGCTTTTGCAGCGGGCCATCCACGGCGTAAAAGCCAGCGCTGGGGCAATCAATTTGGTTGATCGCGAGCATGGCGAATATCAACTCGTCGCATCGCAAGGGTATCCGGCGGCCAGCGGGATCAGCGAGCGGCGCTCGTGGCCTTGGAATGTGGGCGTGGTTGGGCGGGTAGCCCGCACTGGCAAGGCCGCCTTATTGACCGATATTGCCCACGATAGCGAATGGCAACTTTCGACACCCGATGTGCGCGCCGAAATCGTTGTGCCAGTGAGGGTTGAGGGTGAGGCCTGGGCCGTACTGGTGCTTTCAACCAATCGTGAGCCAATTTTCACTACCCGCGATCTGTATTTTATCCAAGCCTTGGCCGATGTTGCAGCCCGGCCTTTACAACGGGCAACCAGCTATAGCGAATTGCTCGAAGCACGCATGCAGTTGCAGCAAACTTTGGCCAGCTTGCCACTTGGCTTGGCCCTAACCGACAGCGAAGGCCGAATTTTGCGCACCAACCCAGCCTGGTATCAGCTTTGGCAAATTGAGCAGCCCGCAGATGAAACCGCACTTTATTTGCCGTGGGATATTTTGCCCTTGCTGCTCAAACGGCTGTCGCACCCGTTGGAATTGACCGATTTCTTTGCTGAATGCCAAGCCCAACCCGATGAAACGCTTGAATTGGCCTTGCGCTTGAGCGAACCACTCCAAGACCTGAAATTACGTTCAACGCCGGTCAAAGATGCCCAACATCAAATAACTGGGCGCTTGGTAGTGATTGAAGATGTAACCCGCGAACGCGAAATCGACAAGATGAAAAACGAATTTGTGTCGGTCGTATCCCATGAATTGCGCACGCCGCTAACCTCGATTTTGGGCTATACCGAGCTGTTGTTAGCCCGCGAATTCAAACCTGTCGAACGCCAAGAATTTATCCAAACTGTCTATGATCAGGCCAACCAACTCTCGAAGATGGTCGATGATTTGCTCAATCTTTCGCGTTTGGATGCAGGCCAGATCAAACTTAATCGTTGGGTGGTATCGCTGCACCAAATTATTCGTGAAATTACCAAGCAACTCAACGAAACAATTTCTGAAAAGCACCGTTTGTTAATCGATATTCCTGAGGGCATTCCGCCGATCTTTGCCGATAAAGATAAAGTGCGCCAGATTTTGACCAACTTGCTCTCAAACGCGCTCAAATATTCGCCCAATGGCGGGCAAGTGGCGCTGATTGTGCGCGAATTGCGCAAAGTGCCGCCTGGAGCACCGCCGCTGCCCAACGAGCGCTCAGTAATCATTGCGGTGCGAGACCAAGGTATGGGGATTTCCGAGGACGATTTACCTAAACTCTTTACGCGTTTTTTCCGCGTTGACAACTCGACAACCCGCAAAATTGGTGGCACAGGCTTAGGTTTATCAATCACCAAAGCCTTGATCGAGTTGCATGGCGGGCGCATCTGGGCCACCAGCACGCTTGGCCGAGGCACAACCTTTTGGGTAACCTTGCCAATTGCCACCGAACTCGCCCGCCGAGGATGACCACAGAACATAGAGCCTAGAACATAGAAATATGGCTATAGGCTTTGGGCTGGTTGGAACGTCAATAGCCAATCGCCCAAAGCCTATAGCCTTAATTCCGTGTCCTTCGTGGATCAATATAAAAACGGCTAGGAAACCACCACTACTTGTGGCTCGACTGGCGATTCAATAACCACAACAGCTTGTGGATCGCGCACGGCAAAGCGCAGAATCAGCCAAGTCAACAAACCGCCAGCAGCAGCAACCGCAAAGGTATAGTTATAGCCAGCAGCATCAGCGAGCCAACCGCCAATTAAGGGTGCTACCAAGGTCGCCGGAGCAACCAAAGTATTGGCCAAGCCAATATAGCTAGGTCGCTCGGCAAGGCTACCAAATTCCAAAGTCATGGCCATTGCCATCGTCCAAAACGCTACATTCGCAACCCCAGCCAGCGCAAAAATCAGATAAAACCAGCCCAAGGCTGGCGCTAACCAAGCTCCCAAGCCAGCAGCCAAGGCCAAAATCGCGCCCGCTTCCATCACCCGCCGATAGCCAATTCGATCGCCCAACCAGCCCATAATTGGGTTGGCTAGCGTTTGGATAATTAAAATAGAGGGCGGTCATAATCCCAGCAGTCTGATCATCAAGCCCAAAGCGTTGCACCGCATACACCGTGAAAAAGGCGGTCGCCATCAAGCCAAGCTGCGAGATAATTCGCGCAACCAGAAACCAACGAAAATTGCGATCGCGTTTGAGAATCGTGGCAATGCTGGCCCAAAAATCACGTTGGCTACTATGGGTGTATTCTGGCTCGCGGCTTGGTTCTTTTGTCCAAGCCAAGAACGACCACGAAATAAACATCGCCACGCCCGAAATGCCAAAACAGAGCACAAAATCAAGCGGCGATGGCAGTTTATCCAGAATAATCCCTGCGACGACTGCGCCAATACTGGCGAGCAAATTGGCGGCAGCAGATTGCACTCCAAAAAACGTGCCGCGCCACCGCTGAGGCATAATTTTGCCGATCATGGTTTGCCATGCCGTGGCAGTCAAGCCGCCACCCAAGCCTTGCCAAATAAGTAAAATATAAGCCAGCCAGAGAGCTAATTCGCGGCCTAAGCCAGCAGCAAACCAGGCAATCAAAGCCAAGCCAAAAAAGGGCAAGCGCTCGTTGATCGTCATCAGCAGCACCATTGGTTTGTAGCGCCGCAACGAGGCTACTCGCCGCGCCGTTAATAATTGCGGGAGTTGCCAGCCCACCGAGTGAATTGCCGAAACCAAGCCAATCAAGGTGGCCGAATCGGTCAAGGTATGCATAAATAACGGAATCACCGTCACAAATGAGGCAATGCCGGTTGCAGCCCCAAAAAACGCCCCATCGGCAACATTAACCACAACATTATGTCGAACGTTCGCGTTGATATCCTGCTGCTCCATAACCTGCCTAGCCTAGCTCGCAAAATCATATTATGCCAATAAACGCATTATAATCGTTCCGGGAACGTTTCCATCGGCCAAACGAAGGAGCAGCAATTGCGTACAAATGTTCCCAAATGCAGGCATTTAAGCTATGATGGCGCTGAATTGATTTTGTGTTGAGGTATCTGATGCAAGCACTAACGATCATCAAAAGTTTGTTGGCCTATAACACCGATTTTGATCAACTAATCTGGCAAAGCATTGAGGGATTGAGCGACGAACAATTTTGCGCCGATTACGCTTATTCGCAAGGCTCGTTGCGCAACCATTTGGTGCATATCGCCAGCGTCGAACGCGGATGGCTCACCGCTTTGCAAACTGGCGAGCGCCCAAAGCATTTCGATCCATTGGAATATACGACAATTGCTGAGGTGCGCGAACTGTTTAATGAGATGCGCGGCAACGTAATCAGCTATGTCGATCAGCTTAGTGATGAGCAATTGGACGATGTATGGCCGAATATACCGTTGGCACGCTGGCAGGTTTTAATCCAAATCACCAATCATGCCACCGATCATCGGGCCCAAATCTTGCGCATATTGCACGATTACGGTCAAAAGACCTTCGATCAAGATATTGTGACTCATTTTTGGGGACGTTAATTCGTGGTATTCTAACCAACGTTCTCAGCCTTTAAACGCATAAGAGGAGGCCACGTTGGGCACGCGAATTGCAAGCGCTTTGGTATTAGCTCCGGTCGTGTTGATCATTGTGTGGTTAGGTGGTTGGTGGACAACTGGCCTGATTGCCATTGCAGTTGTCATCGGCATCTATGAAATTCAACGGATTTTGCGGGCTGGTGGCTATCATCCACGTTTGCCATTAGCGATTGGCCTTGGCTTAGCCTTTGTCGCGGCGACAGTCGCCCAACCGCGTACCAGCATCAATTTGACTGGTGCAGTGGTTGCCCTTGGCGCAATGGCTAGTTTGATCTATGAGATCAGTCGCCGTGATCGCACGGGTGCGCTGGATGCATGGGCGGCGAGTTTGGGCAGCGCAATTTATGCTGGCGCAATGCTTAGCCACTTTGTCTTGCTGCGTGCTGCAACCAGCCCAACATTGAGTGGTGGCCCGCTAAGTTCACTCAATATCGAAACCGGGGCCGCTTGGATTTACGCGACCTTTGCAGTAACGTGGGCTTCGGATACCGGAGCGTACTTCGCAGGCCGCGCCTTTGGCAAACACAAATTGGCGCCCTTACTTAGCCCTAAAAAAACCTGGGAAGGCTTTGTTGGTGGTACGCTGGCCTCAATTGCCGCTGGCATTGGAATTGTGGCCTTGCTTGGCATGCCCCTAACCCTTGTGCAAGCGATTATTCTTGGGATTATTGGGGCTGGCGGCGGAACGCTGGGCGATTTGGCTGAATCGTTGTTAAAACGCCAAGCCGGAGTCAAAGATTCTGGCAACCTGATTCCTGGCCATGGTGGCTTGCTTGATCGGGTCGATTCGCTGCTGTTCACTGCGCCGTTGGTTTATTATGTGCTGGTGGCTTGGCTCTAAAACCATTGGCTGAGCAACTTTGTGATAACCCTGCTCCATAGTTGGAGCAGGGTTTTTTTATTCACTTTACAATGTTTACAAATAGTCAAAGATCTGATATATACCAGTATATAGTTAGTTGTTCTACTCAACAATTATTAAGGAGTTTGTCAATGCTGCCAACCCGTTCATCACTCTGGCGGATGCTGTTGTTGTTCGTTGTTCTGCAGTTAGCAATTTTGGGCGCTAGTAGGCGATCGTCGGTGGTTGCGGCTCAATCATCTGCGGTTCCTAGCGCTTCGCATCAATTCAACCCAAGTATGAGACCGCTCCCAAATACCCAATCGATCACCGGAACGTGGGATACTGAGTTGGACAGCAAGCTCAATATTCCAGGTACGATCACCGATTTGGTATTTGCCGACGATGGCAGATTAACCATTATGGGCGATTTCAACTATCTCAATGGTCAGTTGGTTAATGGGCTAGCCAGCCTGAATCAGCAAGGAGTTTGGCAAAGCTATGGGCTGCATGCAAAGGAAAGTGGCACGGTTGCTACAGCAGCCTACTATCACAATCAACTGTATCTTGGTGGTCAGTTTAAGCGCTTGGCCGGAACGCCACTGAACGGAATTGCCCTTTGGAATGGCACAGGTTTTGAGGCAGTGGGGACTGGAATTAGGTACGATAATGGTGACCCAGCGAGAATTAATCAATTAGGGGTTATGAGCGATACGCTCTATTTAGCAGGTAATTTCAATCGCTTCAATAATCAACTAACCAAAGGGATCGTTGGCTGGCGCAATCAGCAAATTATAAGCTTACCCGACTATCCAATTGCCGCAGTAAGCCAAATGGCGCTTGTTGATAATCGCATGATGATCACTCATGTCTATCCAGGCAAGGAGGAATATCCGCTGAGCTATGCGTTGTTGCAAAATAATGAATGGAGTAATCCGCCTTGGCCGGAGCCAAAACAACGCTATAATTTCACTTGGATTTTTGCCGGCAACGATGGCTTCTATCGCCCAATATTTGCTGATTCCAACCGCACGATGAGCCAATTACAATTTTGGCAAACCGATGATTGGACGAATGGCATTTCAACGTCGCTTAAATTGGATTCCATGAGCCTGACCCAACTCGCCAATCAGCAAATGTATGTGAGCGATAGCCAAGCGTTGTATCAACTTACCTCCGATGCGTGGCAATTGGTCAACTTGCCAATGCAAATTCGGCAGATTAAGACCCTCGCCAGCCATAACAATATCCTGTATCTTGCCGGTGATTTTACGCTCAATGGACAGCCAAGCAGCCTCGTCCGTTGGGATGGAACCCAGCTTGAATCACTTGCTACAACCATGCGCTATGCCAATGTTGCGAGCCTTGGCGGCCAGCAAGGTCGGCCAATTGCGCTTAC
The DNA here is from genome assembly GCA_963767035.1 of uncultured Chloroflexia bacterium. Classification (GTDB taxonomy): domain Bacteria; phylum Chloroflexota; class Chloroflexia; order Chloroflexales; family Herpetosiphonaceae; genus Herpetosiphon. Next base: position 3,096,644 of record CAVYBW010000001.1, read on the forward strand.
GAGCGACTACAACCCATTAATTTCATGGTCTGATCAAAAGCTTTTAAGTTGGCATAACCAGAGTTGGCAACCGTTGCTGCACAAAATAACCTCAGCGTCGTTCGAAGTGCTATCGGTTGATGATCAAACCAGCTATTTTGCTGCTGAAACCCCCATTACGACGACCGACACCGTTAAGCGCAACCTTTGGCAAATTCAGCCAGACGTTTCATTCAGTGATCCGCTAAGCCAGAGTGCGACGATTAGCACCTGGTCTATTTCTGGCTCCCAGCTTCTGGGTAATCTCGATGGTGGTTCATTGGAAGGCGTGATCAAGCTTGATCAAGGCAACATTAGCAATCTCGCCCATAATGGCGGCAGCTTGGGCTGGTTCGATACGGTGTTGATGACCGATAATCAACTGTATGCAGTTGAGCCAAGCGATGAACGCGGCTATTGGCACACCTATTTTAAGCGCTGGAATGGCACAAACTGGCAACAAATTGCCATTTTGGGAATTACCAGTAGCCAAAAGAATTTGCAAATTGTTGGTTGGCGCGGCTCGCTCTATTTCCTAGCCCACGATCAACTGTGCCGTTTCACTGGAACAAGCTGTCAAGTGGTTGCAACCTTCGATCAGGTGCCAAATGTGTTGGTTGCCGATGATGATAATTTTTTATATGTTGGTGGGCCATTCGAGCACGTCGATACCGTTGAAACTGGCACGCTAGCCCGTTGGGATGGCACAACGTGGCAAGGCTTAGCCCAGCCTGCGAATGCTGAAATTACCCAAATTAGTGTCAACGATCAGCATTTATATATTGCCGGCAAATTTACTCATGTTGGGGCAACGCCCTCGTTGGGGGTGGCGGCACTTCGTTTTGGCCCAAGCGAAGTTGAAACATATCTGTTCTATTTGCCGCAAGTTGTACGCTAAATAAGGTTTTGATTAATAGCTGTTGATGCTGCCCAAGTGGGTTTGATTGAGGTCATTTGATCAAACCCACTTGGCGTTTAAGCTACTAGCTACGATTAGGTAGAAACCTCGACATAATGTTTTACACCTTTAATCCACAGCTTATTCACGTAGTTATCCACAAGCAGCTATGGTATAATGCAAAGACTAAGCGGGAGCCACCAAAACGGGCTTTTTTACCTCAAATTCTGAGTAAACTACATGCTCCCTTGACACACCAAGCTGAGAATAGGCGCTTTCTCTACCATAGCGATGGCCTAAAAACCACCTTTCGTGCTTAATTTGTGTAAAGCATTTTTTGCTTTTTTTACCGCCAGTTTTGGGGCGGCTTTCGTTATGGGCAACCCTAGCTATAGAAGAGGTTTGTTATGAAAGATTTTGTCCATCTTCACGTTCACTCGGAGTATAGCTTGCTTGATGGCTATGCCACAACCAAAGCCATCGCCGAACGTGCGGCTGAGCTTCAGATGGACAGCATCGCCATAACCGATCACGGTGTGATGTATGGCGCAATGGAGTTTTATGCCAACGCCAAAAAAGCCAACGTCAAGCCAATTATTGGCATGGAAGCTTATATCGCCCCCAACTCCAATAAAGATCCGATGGTCAAGGGTGGCAAAAATTATTATCACCTGCTGCTAATTGCCCAGAATGAGGTTGGCTATCGCAACTTAGTCAAATTAACCTCGCGCTCGCACCTCGATGGTATGGGCAAAGGTATTTTTGCCCGCCCACGGATCGATCGCCAGTTGCTTGAGCAATATCACGAAGGCTTGATCGTCACTTCGTCGTGTATCGCTGGCGAAGTTATTCAGAACGTTCAATCCAAACAACGCCAAAAAGCGATCGAAACTGTGGCTTGGTTTCGCGATTTATTTGGGCCTGAGAATTACTTCATCGAACTGCAACTCCACAACAATACGCCTGAATTGATCGAAATTAACCAAGAGCTGGTGCGGATTGCCAACGAGATGCATGTGCCATTGGTTGCTACCAACGATACTCACTTTGTGCGCCGCGAAGATGTTGACACCCACTCACGGGTGATGGCGATGGGTTTTAACCTGACGCTCCAAGAGTTGTGCTCGAAAAATTATCAAATGGACGAAACCTACCACATTATGTCGGGCGACGAAATGTGGGATCGTTACAAGATTTATGGCACTGCGCCGATGGAAAATACCCGCCGCATCGCCGATATGTGTAATCTCAAGTTGGATTTCGGACGGGTCGAATTGCCTGAATTTGATATTCCCGAAGGTCATGACGCTGCCTCATATTTGCGCCTAATTTGCGAAGAAGGCCTGATCAAGCGCAGCAACGGCGAGCCGACCGAGGAATATGTGCAACGGCTCAGCTACGAACTTGATGTGATCAACCAAACGGGCTTTCCCGATTATATGTTGATCGTCTGGGATTATGTCAAATTTGCCCGTTCGAATGGGATTCCATGTCTGCCTCGGGGTTCGGCGGGCGCGTCGTTGGTACTCTACTGTTTGGGCATCACCGATGTTGATCCCGTGCAAAACAAGCTGCTGTTCGAGCGGTTTCTTTCGCCCGAACGCCTGGAAATGCCCGATATCGACACCGACTTTGCTGATGCGCGGCGCGGCGAAATTCTTGATTATATTGCCACCAAATATGGCCGCGAGAATGTGGCCCAAATTATCACCTATGGCACGCTGGGAGCCAAAGCTGCGCTGCGCGATATGGGTCGGGTACTCGATATCCCGCTCAGCGAGGTTGATCGGGTGGCAAAATTAATTCCGACCTTACCCGTGGGCATGACGATCGCCAAATCGCTGGCTAAAGTGCCCGAACTCAAGCAAATTTACGACACTGATCAAAAATTGCGTGAGTTGATGGATTGGCCCAAAAGGTCGAGGGACGGATGAAGAGCGTCGGAACCCATGCCTGTGGGGTCGTCGTTAGTCGCCATCCACTTGAAAACATGGTGCCATTGCAACGTACCACCAAAGATGAACATGGCGTGATGGCAGCCTTTGAAGGGCCAACCCTCGCCAAAATGGGCTTGCTCAAAATGGATATTTTGGGCTTGACAAACCTTTCGGTGGCCGCCGAAGCCTTGCAATTAATCGAGCAAACCACCGGCAAGCCCATGTGGCTCTCGGATATTCCGCTGGAAGATAAGAAAACCTTTGAGGCCTTGGGCCGTGGCGAAACGGTCGATGTGTTTCAGCTCGAATCGGCAGGCATGACCCGTTACTTGGTGCAACTCAAGCCCTCGCGGGTTGATGATTTGTACGGTATGGTAGCGCTGTATCGGCCTGGCCCGCTGGAACAAATTCCGGTTTATATTCACAACAAAAATAATCCCCACGCGATCAAATATATTCACCCGATTCTCAAGCCGATTCTTGAGGATACCTATGGGGTTATCGTTTACCAAGAACAAATTATGCAATTGCTACAAGCAGTTGCCGAATACACGCTTGGCGAAGCCTATATCGTGATCAAAGCCATCAGCAAGAAGAACAAAGAATTGATGGCCGAAAACTCGGTGCGCTTCAAAGAGGGTTGTGTGCGCAAAGGCTTAACTCAAGCCCAAGCTGACGAATTGTGGGAACTAATTCTGCCGTTTGCTGGCTATTCGTTCAACCGTCCGCACTCAACGCTGTATGGGTTGCTCTCGTATCAAACGGCTTGGCTCAAAAATAATTATCCAACCGAGTATATGACCGCGACACTTTCGGCAGCTTCGGGCGAAATCGATGAAGTTGCAAAGAGTGTGGCCGAAGCTTCGCGCTTGGGCGTGGCAGTCTCGCCGCCCGATGTAAACATTAGCAAAGAAGGCTTTACGATTGTTGAGATCAATGGCGAATTGCCCGAAGGCATCAAATACAATCGTGGAATTCGTTTTGGGCTGAGCGCCATTCGCAACGTTGGGATTGGCCCAATTCAGGTCATTTTGAAAGTGCGCGATGAAAGCGGCCCGTTCAGCAGCATCGAGGATTTTTGTGCCCGCGTCGATCGTGGCGTGCTCAACAAGCGGGTGATGGAAAGTTTGATCAAATGTGGCGCAATGGATTCATTGCCGGGAACGCGTCACCAAAAACTAGCCATCCTTGATCGGGCGATTAGCGCTGGCCATGAATCGCAAAAAGCCCGTGAAGCAGGCCAAAATAGTTTATTTGATATGCTTGGCGGTGGCGAACAATCGAGCACCCCAACCATTTCGCCAATTCCCTTTCCGCCGATTAACACTGGCCTTGAAATGCAGCGCGAACTGCTCAACTGGGAAAAAGAGCTTTTGGGCATGTACATTTCCGAGTATCCCATGGCCCAAGCACTGGCCAATGCGCCGCACGATCCAGGCCGCATTAGCCTTGGCATGATCAGTAAAAAACATATTGGCACAGCCATCCGGCTGATCGGCATGATCAACAATACCAAGCGCATCCAAACCAAAAAAGGCGATTCGATGTTGGTGGGCAAGGTCGAGGATTTGGAAGGCGAGATCGAATTTGTGGCCTTTCCAAGGACTTTAGAGCAATATTCGGCGTTACTGGTTGATGATGCGATTGTCCAAATCACCGCCAAAGTTGACAATCGTCGCGACGAAATGCAATTGATGCTCGAATCGGTCAGCGCCTTCACAGTTGAGCAAAACGCCACCAAGGCTGCGCCCGTTGCAAGCGTAGCGGTACGGCGCTCAGTTGGTGTGATCGATGAAATCCCCGCCTATCTTGATGATGGTGCGCCAATGCCCGAGGAAGCTTTCAATGAAGATGTGTATGTTGAGGTACGTCCAGCGATGAGCACAGCGAGCGTTTCAGCACCAACCAATGGCTATCCTGCCAGCAATGGCAATGGCTATCCTGCCAGCAATGGCAATGGGCATCATGCCAATGGTAACGGCAATGGCAACGGGCATTATGCCAATGGTAACGGCAATGGCAACGGCAACGGCCAGCATAGCAACAATGGCAATGGGCATGGAGAATCGGTTGCAGCTGCCGTTACCATTGTGCCACGGCCACGGCGCAAAGTGAGCGTTGCGCCAGCCGCAAGTTCTGAAGATAGTAGCAACGTAGCAATTACCAGTGGCCCAAGGTTCCACTTGCACATCTATTTGCCACGTTCAGGCGATAACGAAACTGATATTCGCCGCATGCAAGAAATTGATCGGGTATTGCGTGGCTATGAAGGCGATCAACCAATTACAATCTACCTACCCAACCCACTGGGCCAAGTCATGTTAGAGCCAAGCTATCGCATCAATCCACAAGAGGGCTTGCTCAGCAATCTCTACTCGATGCTTGGCCAAGAAAGCGCCGTGCTCGAACAACTCTAAATCGATTAACTCCAAAACACGGGCGATCACGATTGATCGCCCGTGTTTTCTTTTAACCTACTCCTCGTGTTCTTAACGGGTAGGAGTTGGCACACGGGTTGATTCTGGTGTCCTCGTCGCAAGCGGCGTTGGTGCTGGCGTGCGCGTTGCTTCTGGCACACGAGTTGCCTCGGGCGTGCGCGTCGCCAGTGGCGTTGGCATTGGCGTGCGCGTCACTTCTGGCACGCGGGTTGATTCTGGTGTCCGCGTCGCAAGCGGCGTTGGTGCTGGCGTGCGCGTTGCTTCTGGCACACGAGTTGCCTCGGGCGTGCGCGTCGCCAGTAGCGTTGGCATTGGTGTGCGCGTCACTTCTGGCACGCGGGTTGATTCTGGTGTCCGCGTCGCAAGTGGCGTTGGCATTGGCGTGCGCGTTGCTTCCGGTACACGGGTCGATTCTGGTGTCCGCGTCGCAAGCGGCGTTGGTGCTGGCGTGCGCGTTGCCTCTGGTGGGCGAGTCGCTTCGGGGGTACGGGTAATTGGCACGCGAGTTGGTTTTGGCGTGCGCGTAATTGGTAAGCGAGTTGCCTCTGGTGTACGCGTAACAAAGGCAACTGAGGTAATTGGCGGCATCGGATATGGATGCTCGATAGATTGACCCAATGGGCTATTTTTACCGCTGGCTTGGCTCAAGCCCGCAAACATAAAAATAATCACGAGGCTCGCAACCAAGATTTTTAAACGCCATTCAGTGGTTGGATGTGCTGGCATGGGTGGCTCCTTCTGATGCTATTCTGCTAAGTCAAACGTGAGGAGTAGCTTTTCGCTATGGCTTCGTGATAGTCCATGAGTCCTATATTGGAAAGGTTTTCATTACATGCTCAATTGACGTAGCGGCGCTTTATCGCCGAGATACCACTGTTGAAGCTCGGCAGAACGGGCGAGCGTATGCAAGGCACGATACTGCAATGATTTCACGGCATATTCGCTACGCCCAGTGCAAACAGCGACTTGGGCACTTGTATAATGGGCAAAAAAGCGCAGATACACCACTTCGCGTTGCTCGGGAGTAAGGGTTGCCAAGGCATGCACCAACGATGCTTGGATTGCATGCAACTCGCTAATTGCAGTGGGATCAGAGTTTGCCAACGCGGTTGCCTCGTTCAGTGGTTGATAGTTTTGGCGCTGCCGTTGACGATAGCCATCGGTTAGCAGATGCCGCGCAATTTGAAATAGCCAGCCAGTAAAAGCGAGATCGGCATGTTCAAGCGGCAAATTAAAGTTTGGCAGATGCTCTACCACCCGTAACCATAGCTCGCTGCTCAATTCCTCAGCGAGATCGACATTACTACAATGGGCATAGAAAAAGCGCAGCAACGGATTGCGATAATGGTCATAAATCTGGACGAACGCAGCTCGGTCTGCTTGTTTGGCGGCAACAAGTAGCGGAATCAACGCAGCATTAGCCAAAGTGTTCATACATGTGCCCATTCTGCCTTATTCAATCAATAAATCTAAGGCTACGGCTTAATCGCTACCCTGCCTATAGCCTTTAAGGCATATCTTGCTTGCACTACAGGTCAGTGCATCGCGCAATACTACTCCTAGATCGCATAAGGACTGATATGATTCGCCAGGCCCATCAACGCGCAGCATTTGGCAGATAAACCCGCCAAAATTGGCTCTGCTGGCTCAAAAACAAACTATTGGCGCTATTCCAATGGTTGGCAAGATAGCTCTGCGCTGGCGGATTGGTATGAAAATAATCATCATTGCCACAATCAAAAATATCGCGAATACTATGCTCAGGGCAGGCAATCTCTAATTGTGGATACGATGGTGCGTCGGAGTAGCACATAATGTCCCATTCATCGGTGCAATGCCAACTGTTGGTCGTATTTGGAGCACTTGGCTGCACCCCGCCAATCATGTGCATATGTTCGTGGGCGACCACGCGTGCATTCCAACAGTTAGCATCAATTCGGGCATAGGCTACCGTGTGATTATTGACATTGGCACTGCTCACTTGCGTATCGTGCTGCACGGTAGCAATGCCACAATAATAACGAGCCTCAACAAACAGCAGATATTTACGATCGTTACGGTTGAAGCCTTGAGCTGCCACGGCGGCAATTGTTGAGCCAAAATCATTATCAGCTGCTGGCGCAATAACCACATGCTGCACATCAATTTGGCAAGCCTGATTAAGCTGCCAACGAATATGCCGTTGACCATTGGTCAGTTGAGCACTTTGGTTATAGATCGCATCGACCCCGATTAAATGCTTACGCAACACTGGCACAATAATCGAACTATTGTCTTGGGCATCACTAGCCCGCACATATAAAACTTGAGTGCGATAGGGATTGGTACTATCATCAAGGCAAGTTTGGGATGATTGCTCTATTGACACATGTATTTGATTGTCAGGATATATTAATTCGTCAGCCCAACTTTTGGTCATTTGTGGCTCAACCGCATCAGGGCCGTGGGTGCATAAATCAGCGTTCTTTATGCGAAACATTGCGCGGCATGTTCCACTATCTTCCCATACCAAATTTGTGTAATAAAGATTCAACCATGGCTGATCGATAAAGCGCTTGGCTGAGGTTGTGGTTGCCTGTGAAACAACAGGAATAAGCCAGATAGCACCAATTAACAGCACCAATAGCGAGATCAAACGATTCATAAATGCCTCCATTTGTTTTGCTCTAGCTGAGATAGAGCCACAAGCGAGGCATTTTGGGCAGGTACTAGATCAAAAATCACCCTAAATGCCTAACACCGCCGTAGATTGGCGGTGTTAGGTAAGCTATTGAGCCTTAGGAGGAAATCAACAGCTTATTGGTTGGCTTTGCGGCGGGCTTCGCCTTTGAGTTCTTCGGCTACGCCCTCGGCTTGCATTTGTTCGTTATTCAACAAATCGCCAGCAACTTGCTTGAGGTTACCTTTGGCTTCGTCAGCCACGCCGCCAAGACGCTCGGCAGCTTTGGCGGCCTCTTGACGGGCTTCGCCTTTGAGCTCAGTTGCTCGGCCTTCAGCCTGCATTTGTTCGTTATCTAAAGCATCGCCAACGCGTTCTTTGGCATCGCCATATAATTCTTCAGCTTTACCTTTAATTCGTTCGCCTAAGTTACCCATTGCTAACTCCTTTGTTATCACGACAACACTACGATTTGTCTTTTATGCCATTTTATAAAAGCAAGTGCTGTGCCACGATCTATTAACTAGGATTACGCGTTAGCATAAATAGGCGATAACCAGCGGTACATGTGATGATGATACCCGCTAGACCAAGCCGTAATGGCCATTTACGCCTCATGGGGCCGATAGGATTGAACAGCAAAAAACCACCGATCACGGCTAAAACAATCCCAAAGATCATGCTCGCAATTTCGAGCACCAAGCGCTTGGAATTGATTTGGGATGGCCGCAAAAGTTGGGGATAATGGTAGGCAACGCCTTGCAAAAGCATGTCGGCATGCTCAGCTGAACAATCAAATTTGCTCATGACGCTCTGAATTTGCTGCTGGCGATCAGTTTTGCTTTTCAGAATCTTGACGATTTGACTCAGATCGGCAGGCTCCAAGGTTGGGTTAGGTGGCGCAGCTGGCAATTGAAATGCGCCGACTGGCGCTGCATACTGTGGATTTTCTGCCGGCATAGCCGCTTGTTCTCCTGCCAACACAGCTGGCTCTGGTTCAGCTTGCTGAATTGCTGGCACATAGCCATGACGCGCTGCACGATCCAAACAATCCTGACGTTTCTGGGGATCATCAAAGGTTTGGGCGAGCTGCCACCAAGCCTCGCCATGGCTGGGGTTGGCATTCACAAGCGTGAGCAGTTGTTGTTGGGCAAGCGGATAATTACGTTCGTGCAATGCCTGTTGGGCAGACTGAAACAGATCGGTCGTCATAGCAATTTCTCTCAATTCTATGCAATTAACAAACTTGACCGATTAAGGATATTGACCAAAGCGCGATTGCCATTCAGTTTGATCGAAGCTGATCGAATCGTGGATGCTGATCATTGGCACCGTATCAACCAACGATGGGGTAAAGGCGGCAACACTTAAAAATGGTTGCAGTCCTTGGCTCAACAATAATTTAAGCAGCCGTTCCTGTTGCTCTTGTTGCAGTCCTTGCAAGCCATCCAACGGAAAGAAGCGCTGACCAAACTTGGTTTGGGCAATCAATAAGGAGTAATCGTTAAGCATTAGCGCATAACAGGTTTGGAGCTGGGGATCGGTCTCGAGCTTCACATAGTCGTTTAAATCAAACTGTAGCCATTCATCGCCGTAGGCCAAGCGTAACAATAAGCTGTCGCTGTCGGGGTCATATGTGGTTTGTGGCTGAGTCATAGCACACCTTACACCTACAAAAAGAGCAGCAGATCGCAAAAATGGGGCTGGAATTAACGCCATTGTAGCATAGCAATAGTGGTTAATGTACAAGCCCATGGCCAAAACCATGGGCTTGCACCATCATGCTGCGTTAGCGAACTTTGGGCAAAATCCAGCGTTGAATCCGCCGATTGCCTTTTTCGCTGACATAGATACTGCCATCGGGGGCAAAGGCCATACCGCTAGGCTGACCAGTCGAGGCATCATCGGTGCCTTGACCACCCCAAACCAACAACAACTGCCCGGTTGCCCCATACAAGGCAACTTGGTTCTTGCTGGGAATTGCTGCGGCTACCCGACCTTGGCTATCAACCGCAATAAATGGGTCGAGGTAAGTATCGGTTTGCCAACCAGCAACTGGCCATTGCACACTTGGAATTCCTTGAGGCACGCCATTGGTATCAAGTGGGAACACCTGAATCCGGCCATTCCAAGTATCGCCAACATATAAATTATTGTTGGCAGTACCCAAGCCAATTGGCTCGTTGAATTGACCAACGCCTGCGCCAGCAGTCCCAACTTGGCCGAGATAGTTGCCATCGGTGTCGGTCACTACCACCCGTTTGTTGCCAGTGTCGGCGATATAGACACGCCCACCACTGACCACCAAGTTGCGTGGCCCAAAGAAGCCCAATGGATTGGCACTATTGCCTTCAGTCGTGCCTCCAGTACGGGTCAAGCGCTTGCCTGAGCCAGGTTGCAGTTCTTCACTGCCGCTGCCCCAACTGGTGACGAAATTGCCTTGAGCATCGAATTTGGCAATCCGTGCATTCCAGGTATCAGCAACATAAACAAAACCTTGTTCATCGACGGCTACGCCCGAAGGTTCGAGTAGTGCACCAGTATTGGTGCCGCTAATAATGCGGGTTTGGCTATCGGTTTGATAGACCAAAATTCGATTATTTGGTGCATCGGCGATATAGACCGAGCCATCTGGACCAGTGGCAATACCGCGTGGCTCGGCTGGCTCATCGCCCAATAATTGGCCTTCTGAAACCAACTTGAGCGTGCTGCCAGTGCCAGCAACTGCACCACCTTCGCCCACTGGCAAGTTTGCCAAATCGCGCTTGACGAAAACCACAATTTCGCGGCCACCCAATGAAACGGTGTCGGGCAACTTGCGTGAAAGCATATATTCACGCATCGTGACCCAATTGGATGGACGCAGCGGCCATGTCAGAATGAATGCCCCGCCAAGCGTACAGTTAAACTTCGAGCGCCCATTGACATCCTGCTGGCCTTTCAAGGCTGGATCGCAACCATAGGCTGGATCATACAGTTTATCTTTATAGCTCGATAAGCCATCGCTGCTACCCTCGGGGAACCACCAATTATGATAGGTATCGTAAAGCTGCACATAGCCAGCTTGTTCCATCCGTTGAGTGGTATCGGCAGCTAAATTCGATTTGGAGAAAATCGCCATTGGCGCATCGAGCATGGTTTGGTCGAGCGTCGCGATTTGGCTCTTGCGAACCCATTGAATATTCGTCCAATCGCGGAAATACCAATCGAGCGGTTGATGCAAGCCACCTTCAAGGCTTGCACTAGAATCATCGCCGGAGCTAATTAGAATTTTCATGGTATGGCCGCCAGTGGGATCTTCGATTGAGCGGCTACCACGGGTTTGGCTAATTGCCAAGCGCTCAGCTTCGCGCACAATCACTGGCATATCGGGCGCAGTTTGGGTATAAACCAAAAATTCGACTGGCACATCTGGTTGAATATAGGCTGCGACCACACTTGAGCGCAAGCTATACAGCCCCAACAGCGCCAAAATACCCAACGTCGCGCAGGCAGCAATCACACGCAAGCGCGCACGTTGAACCAACATCCATAGCAATACGCCGACAATTAGCAGCAACACCACCAGCAAGAAGGCACTAACCCGGGTGCTCATTACCTGTTGGCTTGCACCAGTAGCCGCACCAATCGCCCCCATAATGGCAATAATTAGGGCAAACGCGATGCTGCCAAGCGGAATCGCTAGCCAAGCAATGCTGCGCTTGGTTTCAGCCCAGTTGGTGCGATCGACGATTTTATCGAGCGCCCAAGCGCCAGCCAACACTGCTGGCAAGGTCATGTGAATCGTCAGCCAAGGCATTTTTTCGCCGGCCCACGAAAACAAGGTCAAGGCCATCAAGAACCAGTAGAACAAAAAGCCCAGCCAAATTGCTGGCACAGATTCTTGAAAACCGGTTTCGCTTGCGTAGACTTCAGCCTCAGCTTGGGCCATATAAGACGTTTGGCCTGCAACAACAACCGGGTTTTCGCCGACTGGAACGCCATCGGTGATCGGCTCAATCGTTACAACTGCGGGAGTTGCTTCGGTTTCAGCACTGATTGCGGCGCTATCAGCAGGTTTAGCGGTTTCGTCGCTCGCTTCATCCCACACACTTGAGTTGGTCACTGCCTTGCGCCAGCCAATTTTGGCCAGCCAACCGCCTAAGCCAACCAAGGTTAGGCTAACAGGCAATAACTCGTAGATGCCCAATTGCATGAAATAGTAGAACCATGGTTGGTCGCCGCGCGCATAGGTTTGCTGTGTGCCAAGCCAATAGCTAATTCCAGCAAACAGGCCATCAAAAATCCCACGTGGGTAGGTAAAGAAGGTGCTAAACAGCACAATAAAGGTTACGGCAAAGGCGGCAAACGCTTGCCAGAACACCCGTTTGGTCACATAGCGCAAGCCTTGGCGGAATAACGGAGCCTCGCTCCAACGCAGGCTGACCAATTGACCAAACAGCAAGGTCGAAAAGCCAATCAGGCCAATCCCACCAAAATTGAAGACATTGGCCTCTTGATTAACGGCAGTTGGCAGGTTAACGTGGGGCTGGAAGATCATCAAGACCCCGGTGATTGCCATCAGAATACCTGAACCAATCACAAATTTTTTCGAGCCAAGGGCTTCCCACAGCCAGCGTTGCACCAAGAAACTGATGATGATAAAGCCAATGATAAAGACCAACTCGTGAGTGGCCCAAAGCATTGCCAAACTTGCCATCGCCAAATTCAGCCAGCGGCTGCGACCTGATTGCCAAAAACGGAACAAGCCCACCATCAGCCAAAAGGTAAACAGAATTGCCAAGGCATCGTGGCGAGCAAAGCGCGTAAAGTAGAGCAAGGTTGGCGAGAGCAGCATCAAGCCTGCGCTCAGCAAGGCTCCACGCTTGCCAACTAATGGCCGCAGCATCCAACACGAAGCAACCAGCGCGATGCCGGCAATCGCCATTGGCAAACGTGCGGTCGCATCACTAGCACCAAACAAAAAGTAGCTCAGATAGGTGCTGAGATACAGAGTTGGGCCGTGAAAAACTGGGTTATAGCAATAGGTATCCGAGCTGGCATTGCTAATGCCACATTGGAAACCACCCTTACCAGTATAAAATTGCCAACTATATTTGGCATGAATCGATTCATCGTGGTGCATCGCCATATTGCCCAATTGCCAGACGTGCATAAAGACACTCAGCGCAATCAACACAACATAGCCGATTAACTCGCTATTCAGCCAGCTAAACGCAATCGAGCGATCTGACCATGATGAATTCCGCCGACGGCGTACTTGCAGTGGCTGAGCGCGACGCAGACGCTTTTTGGTTAAGTCAGGTGTGGTCATAAGCAACAAATCATCTCGTTACAAAGTGGAAACACAGACCGGCCTAACGCACCGGCGATTGGCCATTCACATTTTGAACTTGCACGCCCAACACATGGGCATAGCGTGGACGAACATAGACTTTAAAATCAACCGACGAAAGCTGGCCTGGTGGCTGACGGAACAGCAAGTAGCGCCAAAGCTCATTTTGGGTTTTGGCATCAAATGGGTTACGTAGCACTCGCCCAATCGTCGAATCTTGATCGTATGGTGCTGGTTGCATCACCTGTTCGCCGCTGCTATCGCGCATGGTTTGGCCCGCCGCATCAAGCTTAGGAACCTCGGCAAACCGATAGAACTGCGATTCAGGGAACCACCAGCGCAACGGGAAACGACCTTCAACAAAGCCTTGCACATTGGCTTCGTTGGTTGTCCAGTTGCTATCAATCATCAAAATTGCCGCAGTTTCCGGCGTGGCTGCGCTGTTCATCGAGCCAGAAAAGCCCGTTGCTTTGGTATATTCGCGCACATACCACTTCCAGATTTGCTCGTTATCGTACATAATCGGCAATTCCATGCGGCCTGTCTCGGCAAGTGAAACCTTACGCAAATCGTCCATCACCCGGCCAACATCAGGCGAGCTTTGCACATACACCAGCATTTCCACCGGAATATCGCCGTTTTGGTAATTCAAGCGCCACGCCGAGCGGAAAGAATACATGCTCCAGATTATCGTGAGCGCTAAGGTCAAGCCGGTTAATGCCCGCCGCCAACCGTGGAACAGGCTATAAAAGCCGGTAATTGCCAACACAATCACGATCATGCTGATCAGGAACATTGGCGTGGCAGGACTCCCAGTTGGCGCAATATTAGGCTGGATACGAACCATTCTGGTTAATTGCATCACGGCGTAGCTTGCCACTAGCCCAACAACCGCCAAATAGCCAAGCAACCCCATCCATTCAGTGCGGCGTGTTGGTAGCTCTTTGCTGAGCCAAGCCCGTTGAATTGGCTGAAAGCCCCAAGCAAACACTCGCCCAATACCCCATGCCGCAATAAAAATCAACGGCACAGCAACGTGCAAGGTGATCCATGGCATTTTCTCGCCGGCCCAACTATACAGCGCAAACGAGCCAGCAGCCCACCATGCCAACAAGCCAGGAGCCATGCGCTGCGCCGTCAAGGCCGCACCACGCTTGATTTGCAAGACCAAGTGACCAATCCCAGCGAGCGTTGCGGCAAAGCCAGCAAATAGCAACAATGGCTCATACACCAGCAGTTGCACAAAATAATAATGGCTGGGCTGACCACCACGCTCAACGTCGTGTTGGGCCACCCAATACAGCAGCGAGCCAGCAATCCCCGAAACTACGCCCACCGGATGCACCCCAAACGAGGTGAAGAAGGCGGCGTAAATCACCAAGCCCAATACCACTGCCAAGGCTCCGTGAATGCTCCACAGCGAATCCAAGGCTGGCAATAAACTGCGTTCTGGCGCTTGGTTGACTGCCCGTTTCCACATAGTTTGGGTTTGATCTTTGGCTTTATAAAACCAAATAACCACAATCACAACGATCAAAAAGACCACTGTGAGCAGCGTCAAGGCCGTAATTGGCATGTGCATAAACACGCCATTATTGCCATACAGGGTTTGATTTTTGACTTGATGATACAGACGGCTGGGGTTGGTCTGAACTTCTGCGTCGTTGATGCCAAACAAGGTTTCGCGCAACTTCGAGAAGTAGCCTTGGCGAAAGCCACCATTGGCCGTGTCGTCGAAAAACAGATCATCGTTTTGATTGCGCACCACTAAGGCTTGGCTTTCGGTTACCAAGGGCAGTGGAAACCATTGCTCTTGGCCATTGGCATCGAGCACGGGGGCGGGATTGCCGTTGGCCGTTACCAACAGGCCACGATGATCAGGAATACCCTTGAGACATGCCACCGCCAACAGGCCATAAACCCCAAATAGAATCAGCAGCTTACGATTGACCTGCCACAGCGTGACCAAGACAATAAAGCTGCCCAGCGTCAGGGTAAACAGATATGATGTCTCAATTGTCACAAACATCAAAGCAAACGAGGCAAAGAAGGTATAAATCCAACGCACATGGCGAGTGGAAATATAGCGAATGATCGCAATCAGACAGATAATTTCTTGGGTAACTGCAAAAATATCGTGGCGAATAAAGCGCCCGACATATAGGGTTACTGGCGAAATTAACAAGTAGCCCACCATCAACAAGGCCGTGCCACGCCCAATATTTTTGCGTAACAACCATGGAGTGAGGGTTAGGCCAATCCCAAAGGTCGCGGCGGCCAAACGAGCCGTAAAATCATTGTCGCCAAACAAAAAGTATTGCAAGGCTGTCCAATAATACAAAAACGGCCCGTGAGTCAACGGATCGTGCAAATAGCCATCGCCGCGATAGAGCAACCACGAGTAGTACGCGTGAATCGTTTCATCGTGGTGCAATGAGCGACCGCCAAGCGCCCACAGATGCATGAGCACCGAGAGCAAGCCGAGGCCAATATAGGCCAGATGTTCAACCGTGAAGCGGCGACGTTGTGTGCGTGGCACGGCTACCTGTCGTGAAGATGTTGCGATCATAAGTGTGTGTTCTCTGTGTCGTTGCTAAGGGGTTGGAGCAGCACTGCTCGTTGAGACAACGAAATGTGACAGAATTTTCCGTATTGTACTCTAACGAGGGGGGAGTGACAAGAAACAAAGTCTTAACGCGCTCAAACATCCAACCGCGAGCCAACCAAACGACTGGCTCGCGGCTGGAATAATTGTTATTCGGCGTTATCGATTTGGGCGCGTTGCAAGCCACCACTGTAATCGACATACAACGATTTCCATTCGCTGTAGGTATCGAGCACCTGCGTGCCGCCTTCGCGCTTGCCGTTGCCAGTGCCTTTGGTGCCGCCGAAGGGCAGGTGAATTTCGGCCCCAATCGTTGGCGCATTGACATAGACAATCCCAGTGTAGAGATCGCGCATGGCAATAAAGGCATTGTTGACATTGCGAGTGTAAATCGATGATGACAAGCCGTATGGCACATCGTTGGCGACATCAATCGCTTCTTCAAGGCTATCCACAGGAATGATCGAAACCACTGGCCCGAAAATTTCCTCTTGCGCGATCCGCATATTGCGTTTGACATTGCCAAAGATCGTTGGCTGGTGGAAGAAGCCATGGCTCAAATCGCCGTCGGTCAAGCGTTCGCCGCCAAGCACTAATTCAGCGCCTTCTTCGCGGCCAATCTTGACGTATTTTTCAACCACGCCCAATTGGCCTTCGTTGATTGATGGCCCCATTTGCATGCCATCGACCAAGCCATTGCCCACTTGAATCGTTTTAGCTTCGGCTTGGATGCGGCTGGTCAGTTCATCAACAATCGAACGATGGGCAATAATCCGTGAGGTGGCGGTACAGCGTTGGCCAGTGGTGCCGAACGCACCCCAAACCGCGCCTGCCAAGACCAAATCAAGATCAGCATCGTCCATGATGATCATCGGATTCTTGCCGCCCATTTCCAGCGACACATGTTTGCCTTGTTGGGCACACAGGGTTGAGACATGGCGGCCAACTTCGGTCGAGCCGGTGAACGAAATCACCTTAACATCGGGATGTTGTACCAGTGGCTCGCCAGCGCTTGGGCCATGGCCCGAAACAATATTGACCACTCCTTTTGGCACGCCTGCATCAACCAAGGCTTGCACAAAATTGTAGGTTGAGAGCGGCGTATCTTCAGCAGGCTTGATCACCACGGTATTACCGCAAATCAAGGCTGGGAAGATCTTCCACGATGGGATGGCCATTGGGAAGTTCCATGGCGTAATCAAGCCACACACGCCCAAGGGTTGGCGCACGCTCATCTGGAATTTATTCGGTAATTCCGAGGGCGTGGTTACGCCATACAAACGCCGACCTTCGCCAGCCATAAAATAGCCCATGTCGATTGCTTCTTGCACATCGCCACGGGTTTCGGCCAAAACCTTGCCCATTTCACGGGTCATATCGTTGGCATATTGCTCTTTGCGTTCTTGAAGAATTTGCGAAGCCCGATAGAGCAACTCGCCACGCTTGGGCGCTGGCACCAGTCGCCATGCATCGTAGGCAGCTTTGGCGGCAGCAACCGCATCGGCAATATCCTCAGCACCAGAGTCGGGGAAGATGCCAATCACATCGCGGGTATCGGCGGGGTTGCGGTTCTCGTAGGTCTTGCCCGAACGCGCTGGCACCCACTCGCCGCCAATGTAGTTATAGTACACCTTATGATCCGACATCGTTGTCCTCCGTGAAGTAAAATCAAATCTTGCCTTATCTTACCATACAAGCTTCAAGGGACGAGGATGGAGTAAAGTCAGAAGGCAAAAGGATAAGTATTTTAACGCAGAGGCGCAGAGCTTTTTAACCACGAAGGAAATTGGCTTTTGGCTCTCGGCGTTTGGCTATTGGGAATACCAATCTGTAGCTAAAAACGAGACCTTATTATTTTTCAATCACGAAGGGCACGAAGGGGAATTGGCTTTTGGCGCGCCGCATAATGATTCGTTGGTTTGGCAAACGTGGCATTCCCTCACCCCAACCCCTCTCCCACAGAGCGGGCGAGGGGCTTTAATCCCGTGGTTCTGCGCAATACGTTGGTGAAACACGGGTGCTCCCCCTCGCTCGCGTTTTCGTGAGCGAGGGGGTTGGGGTGTGAGGGGACAGGCCGTGATTAACGTAATGAACCAGTACATCTAGAATTTGGGCTTTTGGCTCGCGGGAATTCTTGATCTACCATAAAACGTTCCGATAGCCCATAGCCCAATCCTTCATCCTTCGTTCACTCTGCGCCTCTGCGTTAAAAGCGTGCTTCGCGGTTTTAATTTCCCAATCACTATGTTCTATGCTTTTTTCCGCCGCGTGGTGGTTGGCGGGGTGGATTGCTCAGCCGTGGCAAGCTCAGGCGCAGGTGCTGCTCCAGCTCGAATATGCAGCATCAAGCTATCGAATGGCTCTAAAATTAAGCTCAAATTCAGTAAATCATCACGTCGCCATGTGCGTCGCCCTGCGTATTCCAGCACTTGCTCGCGCACGAGATCAAACAAATGATATTCGCCCTCGGCCATGTTGTTCATCCGATCAACCGGCATGCTCAGAGTGGCGGTGCGCCGATGTGGTCCCATATTCAACACCACCGCCAAGCGTTCTTCGTGCCAAACGCGCAAGATGCTCCAAACCGAGGGCACATCGCAGGGCATAACATTGAATAATTGCTTGCCATGGCTCAAAATTGGATAGTTGGCCCGAATGCTGAATAATTGTTTGAGCCACGCTTCTTGGCCAACTTCTTGGCCTGTCCAAAGCATCGGCACAAAACCACAGCCAACCATCCCCGTCAGCAGCAAGCGGGCCAAACGCGAGCCACGCACCGCATCGGCAATCGGATTAACATCGCGGGTATCGTGGGTTTCGGTAAAACAAACCCGAATCGAACCCTTGGGCAAAGCCAAAAAGTGATCTTCGAGCCATTCGCCAAGCTCATACGGCGAGAGCACGCCCAAGCCAGCGTGAAAAAACATCAGATGCGCTAGATAATCGTAGGCAAAATCGTGATTGGTCGGGAACAACGGGCCATACAATTCGCACAACAAAGCCGCTTGGGGGTTAATTTGGCGCAAAGCTTGGCGCATGCCGATCAACAATCGTCAATACCCCAAACGAGGTGCTAGCCGCCATGCGGTCTAAGCGTCGATCCCAATTTGGCTCTTTGCGGTGCGGCGCATCAACCCGCCAACCATCAATTTGATAGGTTTGGGCAAAACGGGTCGTCCAATCCACATAAAAATCTTGTACCTCAGGATTGGCCCAATCGAAGCTGTAGGTATCGTTCCAGCCGTGCGATGAAACCAAGCGCCCGCGCTCATCGCGGCAAAACCAACCAGGCCGCTCTTGCACATAACGCGCCGTCCGCGAACAACCTTGCACCACCAAATCGCAGAGCACACGCATGCCCAAAGCATGTGCTTGATCAATCAAGGCCTTGAATTCGTCGGCAGTACCCAATGTTGGCTCAAGTTGCTCAAAATCTTCGATCGCATATGGCGAGCCAGACGTTTGCCAGTTCATATCCCAAGGCTGGCCTGAAAGATTGTTGTAGCGCCAAATTGGCATCAGATTGATCGTATCGAAGCCCAAATCGCGCAAACGGGCCAGCTCTTGACCAAATTTGGCAAAGCCACCCCATAAGCCAACGTGGGTTTCGTAGATATTGGCAGCGCAAACCCAATCTGGCACATCGGGCAAACTATGCACGCCCAGCACCGGCCATGTGTCGTGAAAGGCATGCATCGCATCGTACCAATTGCCATGCACCAACATACAATATTGGGTGCCGCCGCTCAGCGTGGCATCGGGAGCCAACCAGCCCGCGATTTCAAGCTCGTGGCCAACAGTTAATGCCAAGTCGTTGCCATCAATATCGGGCCATGCCGATTGATTTTTGCTCCAATACCAACACAGCAAATTATCGCTCTCGCTGGTGCTGTGCAAGGCCAACAAGCCCGGCCCGCGATCAGGCGCGTTTTCAAATAAACGTCCGCGCCGAATCGCCGGGGCAATCGCTTGGGTCGGCAATGTGCCACGCCGCAACTTTGAAACTGCCGCAATATCAAGCCGTGGCCGAAAACTATTGCTTGGCGCTTCAAATCGGGCTTCGCTATAGCTGCCAACTCGGGCATAAGGCCAACTGAGTCGCACCCAATGCACCCGCGCCTCGTTGCCGCCACTGTTAGTCACCACCACCGAGCGCCGAATCAGCGTACCAGTAATTTGAAAGCTATCACTGATGCGCAAAAAGCCTAAGCCAATGTTGATCGTCAACTCAGTTACCCCATCAACTTCGCGGCCATGATGGCTCAAGTAACGGGGAAAATGGGTTTCGCTGACCCAACCATCAGCTAATTGCACATCGACCGATAACCCAACACTGCCAATATTGAGCATGTTGGCTTGATGCGGACGACGCAGCAGCGTCAGCATTCCAGTCGATGTCGAAAAGCCCAACTCCATCTCGATCGTGCTCACAACCAGATTTTGCTCATGGTGATATTCGTAATACATACAACATCTCGCGCTGATCGGCGCTTGCAACCAGGTGTTTGCGCAGCAAACCAGATTGCTATTCCAGCCATGATCAGCAATTAAAAGACCTAAATTTTCATCAGCATACCACAGCTTGCGCGAAGTTGAGAGTTTTCATCAAGCTTTTATGGCTGGCTTGACAGGTTTTGGCAGCTTTGGCGTGCTAGAGTGTTAGCAGAAATTGAGCTGGCAATGCCGCTAGCGGTTGCAACGATGCACCACCAACCATTGTTGAAAGGACAAACTCATGCGTCAACCTGAACGTCCAGTTGGGATCGTTGGGTATGGAGCATATGTTCCTCGCTATCGCATCGCAGCCCAAGAGATTGCACGGGTGTGGGCCGCTGGCGAAGGAGCATTGCCAATTACAGCCAAAAGTGTGCCCGGCCCCGATGAAGATACGATTACGATGGCGATTGAAGCAGGCCGCAATGCCCTCAATCGTGCGCAAATTGACCCGCAACAATTAGCCGCCGTGTGGGTTGGCAGCGAAAGCCACCCCTATAGCGTCAAGCCCAGCGGCACCATCGTTGCCGAAGCCTTAGGCACTTCGCGCTGGATCAGCGCCGCCGATTGGGAATTTGCTTGCAAAGCTGGCACCGAAGCCTTGAGCGCAGGCATGGGATTGGTTGGCAGTGGCATGGCCGATTATGTGCTGGCGATTGGCGCTGATACTGCTCAAGGTCGCCCCGGCGATGCCTTGGAATATACCGCCGCTGCCGCTGCTGGAGCCTTGATCGTTGGCCCAGCCCAGCAAGCGCTCGCCACAATTGAAGCAACGCTTTCCTATGTTTCCGATACCCCTGATTTCTTTCGCCGCGCCGATCGACCTTACCCGATGCATGGCAATCGCTTTACTGGCGAGCCAGCCTATTTTCACCATGTCAGCACTGCTGCCAAGCAATTGTTGGCTGAATTGGGCCGGACTGCCGCCGATTATCAATATGCCGTTTTTCATCAACCGAATGTCAAGTTTCCCCAAACCGTGGCCAAACAAGTCGGATTTGCGCTCGAACAATGCCAAGCTGGCTTGTTGGCCGGCGAAATTGGCAATAGCTATTCGGCAGCCTCGATGATTGGCTTGTGCGCTGTGCTCGATGTTGCCCAAGCAGGCGATCGAATTTTGCTGGCTTCGTATGGTAGCGGCGCTGGCAGTGATGCCTATTCCTTGGTGGTAACTGAGGCTTTGGCGGCGGCTCGCAATTTAGCGCCACGCACCAGCGCCTATCTCAAACGGCGGCAATTAATCGATTATGCCACCTATGCCAAGTGGCGCGGCAAAATTGTTGAGTAAAGGGGTAGGAGTATGCAACAGGTTTTTATTGCAGGCACAGCCTGTACCGCCGTTCGCGAACATTACGATCGTTCGTTGCTCGATTTGGCCTTAGAAGCACTGCATGGCGCGGTTGGCACGCTTGATCCACGTTTGATTCAAGCCTTGTATGTTGGCAATGCGCTTGGCGATACGCTCAGCGAGCAAAGCCAACTTGGCGCGTATATTGCTGGCGCAGCTGGCTTGAATTGTGAAGCGCTGCGTGTTGAAGCCGCTGGCGCAAGTGGTGGGTTGGCCTTGCGTCAAGGCTATTTGGCCGTCGCCAGCGGCCAAGCTGATATTGTGGTGGTGCTTGGGGTTGAAAAAGCCACCGACAAACTTGATGCCGACGTGCAAGCTGCGTTGGCTTTGGGATTGGACGGCGAGCTTGAAAGGGCTGTCGGCCTGACCTTAACTGGCGGCTGGGCTTTGTTGATGCAACGCTATTTGCACGAATATCAACTGCCAGCTACCGCCTTGGCTCCATTTGCGGTCAATGCGCATGCCAATGGCGCTGGCAATCGCAATGCACTGTATCGTTTTGCGATTAACGCTCAAAAATGGGCGAATGCAGGCCAAATTGCCGAACCATTGAATATGCTCGATTGCTCGACAGTTGCCGATGGCGCGGCGGCAGTAGTCTTGGTCAGCGAACGCTATGCGCGCGAAGTAGCCCAACCAATCGCAATTTTGGGCAGTGCTAGCAGTAGCAGCAACGTGGCCTTGGCTCAACGCCCTGATTTGCTATGGCTTGAGGCAGCGGCTCAAAGTGGCAGCAAAGCCTTGCAACAAGCCAAACTCAGCCGCGATGCAATCAATCTTATCGAATTAAGTGACCCGCATGGCATTGCCGCAGCGCTCAGTTTGGAAGCCTTGGGCTATGCCGAACGCGGCCAATCAACCCAACTTGCCGCCGAGGGCGTGATTGCCAAAGACGGCGCGTTACCGCTGGCAATTGCTGGCGGCTACAAAGCGCGGGGCGATGTTGGTGGCGCAACCGGAGTCTATCAAGTAGTCGAGTTGGTCGCTCAATTGCGTGGCCAGGCAGGCGCCAATCAAGTTGCCAATGCCAAAACTGCCTTAACCCAATGTTTGGGCGGCGTGGGCGCAACCGCAGTCACCCATATTTTGCAAGTAGCGGAGGTTTAGCGATGAATTTACCCAAACAATGGCGGCTCAAAGGCCAACGCTACCGCCTCGAAGGTCAACGTCACAGCGATGGTAGGGTGCGGTTTCCGGCTCAGCCAGCCAAATTGGGTGAGGCGCAGGATGCATGGCAGTCGTATCAATTAGCCCAAACTGGCGAACTTTATTCGTGGACAGCACAACGTAGCAATCGCAGCGAATTCGACCACGAGCCAATTGTGATTGTCGGCATCATCAAGCTGGCTGATGGCTGTTTGATCACTGCGCAGTTGACCGATTGTGCGCCGAGCGAGTTGCAGATTGGCATGGCTATGGAAACCGTCACCCGCAGTTGGGGCAAGGTCGGCGAGGATGATTTATTGGTCTATGGCTATAAATTTCGCCCGCAATTAGGCGATTGATCCATAAAGACTAGAGGCTATGGGCTATCGGAGAGTGTAATAGGAATGAGGAAGCAGAAAATTCAATTTCTTACTTCCCCATTCCGTTACTAAATCCACAGATCTTCCGATAGCCTATAGTTCGTAGCCTACCCTACTGTTGCCCGCTCGCGGCGTTCGAGGTGTATCAGCAGGTGGGCGATATCGGCGGGATTGATGCCTGACAAGCGGGAAGCTTGGCCCAACGTTGCAGGGCGGAAGCGTTTGAGCACCTGACGGGCCTCGATTCGCAAGCTAGGAATGGCCTCGATATCCAAATCGGCAGGCAAACGGCGATCTTCCATTTTGCGCACCCGCTCAACCGAGGCTTGCTCTTTGGCAATGTAAATCGCATATTTGGCGCTTAGCTCAACTTGCTCGGCGACATCGGCCTCAACCGCTGGCAGATCAGGCTGAACTTCGGCCAACTGCGCATACTTGACCCCGACCCGCCGCAGAATATCTTCACCTGAGGCAGGCTGCAACAATGGCTCGATGCCAGCGGCTTGCAAACGGCCATTGGTTTCAGCGCTTGGCGTGTAGCGCAAACCGCGTAATTGCTGGGTTGTTTGATCAATTGCCCATTGCTTGCGTTCAACCTGTTCGGCGCGTTTGGCATCAACCAAACCAAGCGCAGCTGCCAATGGGGTTAGCCGCAGATCAGCATTATCGCCACGCAGCAACAAGCGATGCTCGGCTCGCGACGTAAACATCCGATATGGCTCGCGAATTTCCTTGGTCACCAAATCGTCGATCATCACACCGATATAGGCTTGGTCGCGACGCAAAATGAATGGCGCACGCTCGGCAACCTTCAGAGCAGCATTGATCCCTGCCATCAAGCCTTGAGCGCCAGCTTCTTCATAGCCAGTTGTGCCATTAATTTGGCCAGCAAAAAAGAGATGCGGCAAGCGTTTGGCTTCGAGCGAGGCCGTGATTTCGCCAGTCGCGACGGCATCATACTCAATCGCATAGCCAACCCGCATAATTTCGACCTTGCGCAAAGCCGGAATCGAACGCAACATAGCCCATTGCACATCTTCTGGCAGCGAAGTATTGCAGCCTTGCACATAGATTTCGAGCGTTTCCCAGCCTTCTGGCTCAAGGAAAAAGCCATGCGATTCTTTATCGGCAAAGCGCACAATTTTATCTTCAATCGATGGGCAATAGCGCGGCCCAACGCCCTCAATCACCCCACTAAACATCGGTGCGCGATGCAAATTGTCGCGGATATGTTGATGAAATTCGGGCGTAGTATAAATATGGTAGCAGGGCAATTGTGGTTGCCAGCCATCAAGCATCGGCGTTGGATAAATTGGGTTAGGCGGGCCATGCACCAGCGATTCAGGCCGCTGACCAGCGTAATTAAACGAAAAATACAACGGCGTGCTGGAGCCAGGCTGGACTTCCAAACCACTAAAATCAATCGTTCGAGCATCGATCCGTGGTGGCGTGCCAGTTTTCAGGCGCACCAATGGAAAGCCTAGCTGGCTTAAATCGCTGGAAAGATTGATCGATGGTTGCTCGCCCATGCGGCCAGCAGGGATAATCGATTCGCCAGTGATCGCGCGGCCACGCAAAAATGTGCCAGTCGTCAGAACCAAGGCTTTGGCCCGATATTGCCAGCCGGTTTGGGTTTCGACAGCAAAGTGTGCCCCATCAGCTTGGTCAGCCAAGGGGATAATGCGCTCAACCATGGCCTGTTTGAGCGCTAAATTCGGCTGGGCCTCCAGAAACTCTTTCATGGCCTTGGCATACAAACGCTTATCGCTTTGGGCGCGTAAGGCTTGTACAGCTGGGCCTTTGGTTTCATTCAGCAGCCGAATTTGAATTAAGGTGCGGTCGGTAATGACCCCCATCGCGCCACCAAGTGCGTCGATTTCGCGCACAAGGTTGCCTTTAGCGGGGCCACCAATTGATGGATTGCACGACATGTGCGCCAATTTATCAAGATCGATCGTTAGCAAGAGGGTTTGCGAACCCATACGTGCAGCAGCCAAAGCCGCTTCACAACCCGCATGTCCACCGCCAACGACGACCACATCATAAGTTAAATTTAGCATAGCTCAACAAGACATAAGTGAAGAACACGATAGTTTATTGTACCGCAAACTTGATATTTTGGGACGAGGGGTCAGGGATTAGGTTTCAGAGGTCAGAAATTGAACAATTTCCAACTATGTAGATCATTCCCTCACCCCCAACCCCGCTCCCACAGAGCGGGCGAGGGGCTTTAACGGCGTGGGTTTCCCATGCTTCATGGGCAATCAACGGCGGCTCCCCCTCGCCCGCGTGCAGTGGGAGCGGAGGTTCTTACAAGGGTCGGTTTCTTACAAACGGTGTTGTAGATGGAGTATGGTTGTGTGTCCCCTCACCCCAACCCCTCTCCCACGAAGCGGGCGAGGGGCTTTTGATTGGATAGTTCCCGCGTGATTGCGCGGAGCAAACACCAATATTGTTGTATGGCTCCCCCTCGCCCGCGTTCAGTGGGCGAGGGGGCTGGGGGGTGAGGGAATGTAAAACTCTTGTACGGCCAATAAGCCATTACAGATAGCCCGATTCCCCCACATCCAAGGAATTACAGCTGCTGCATATGCTCAACTTTAATACATTTATCCATCACTACCTCTAAGCCAGCAGCTTCGGCAGCGGCGGCAGCCTCTTGATTGACAATCCCAAGTTGCATCCAAATTGCTTTGGCACCAACGGCAATCGCTTCCTCAACCACAGGTGGCACATCTTCGGCGCGGCGAAAAATATCAACAATATCAATTGGCTCTTTGATATCGCTCAATGAAGCAACTGGCTGCTCGCCAAGCACTGGCTCTTTCAACACCGGATTGACTGGGATAATCCGATAGCCAGCTCGTTGCATATATTCGGCAACGCCATAGCTAGCCCGATCAGGTTTATTGCTGAGGCCAACCACGGCTATCGTTTTGGCAGTGCTCAAAAGTTGTTTAATATCGCTCATACTTGCTCCTTAGAACCTACACATATCACAAGGATTGTACCCCAAAAAGCCAAACTGCCCCAAATTGCTGCCAATTAGGACAGCTCTAAGCAGGTTTGGGACGAGCCAAAGGACGCTCCGATAGATAAATCCAAGGACAATATGTAATTATGATAGTTACAGATACAGCAGACGCAGCCCAAACGCAGGTGCTGCACTATTTTCTAGGAGCTTAGACCAATGACTCAGCCAGCCGTTAGCAATGCCTTGAGCGTCGCAGATGCCATTTCAACCCGCCGCTCAGTTCGTAAATATACCAATGATGCAGTTAGCCAAGCCGACCTCAAAACCATTTTGGAATTGACCGGCAAAGCTCCTTCAGCGTGGAACATCCAACCATGGCGCTTCGTTGCAGTTCGCAACCAAGAAGTTAAAGCTAAGTTGCAAGCAGCTGCTTATGGCCAAGGCCAAGTTGGCAATGCACCAGTTGTGATTGCTGTTTATAGCGACACCACCGACGCTTTGGCCAACCTCGCCGATGTGATTCACCCAGGCGTGCCAGCCGAACAACGCCAAGGCGCTATCGATGGCGTTTTGGGTGCTTTCGCTCAACGCAGCCAAGAAGAAAAAGAAGCTTGGGGTTTGGGTCAAACCAACATCGCGCTTGGCTATCTTTCATTGGTAGCTCGCTCATTGGGCTACGACACCTCGTTGATGTTGGGCTTTGACCCAGCTCAAGTCAAGGAAATTTTGGGCTTGCCAGCTCACGTTCAATTGGCTGGGTTGGTTGCTTTGGGCGTTGGCGCTGAAGAAGGCTACCCACACCATCGCCACGAAGTCGAAAAAATCACCCAATTCATCGACTAAGTTTGGTTGATCCACGAAGGACACGAAGATCACACCGTTTGATCTTTATGTCCTTTGCAGATTAAACATACAAGAAGGCCAAAGCATGATGCTTTGGCCTTCTTAGTTTCGAATTTAACCATCGGGGTTCAGCAGCTATGGGTGAGCTATTTACTGATCCTCAAAGCATTAAGCAAACCACAATATACTCTGATGGCCAAAAGCCTTCTTCTCTCTGCGCCGCTGCGTTAAAAACTAGCCCCTGATCCTTGGCACTCTCGCCCCTTCGTGCTCTTCGTGGTTTTGGCCCAACCCAACAGTGCTTAAACCCCAGCGATGACCCGACCTTCAGCCAAGAGTTTTTCGACCAACTCTGGTGAACGGGTTTCGGTGTAAATCCGCAGCAATGGCTCAGTGCCAGAGAAACGAACCAACAGCCAACTGCCATCTTGCAGGTAATATTTGTAGCCACCTTGGGTATTAATTGAAGTAACGGTAATCCCAGCCAAGGCATCGGGGCGCGCAGCATCAACCCGCTTGAGAATCGTATCGCGCTGCTCGGCAGGATAGGTAATATCCAAACGATCGTAGAAGTGTGGCCCAACTTTGCCAATTAATTCTTCCATGGTTTCGCTGGGTGTTTTGCCCCGTTTCAAGAACAAATCGAGCAACAGCAGCGACGATAAAATGCCATCACGTTCGGGCAAATGCTTGGCAAAGGCAAAACCGCCCGATTCTTCGCCACCAATAATCGCATTGGTTTCGATCATCTTGGGGCCGATGTGCTTGAAGCCAACTGGAGTTTCGTAGATTGGCACATTGTACAGCTCAGCCAAGCGATTCACCATCGATGTGGTTGAAAGCGACTTGACGATTGGGCCGCGCCAGCCTTTAACTTCCAATAAATAATAGGTCAGCAAGCCAAAAACTCGCAGCTGATCAACAAATTTACCCTTTTCATCGACCAAACCAACCCGATCAGCATCGCCGTCGTAGGCCAAGCCGGCGAACGCACCGCTTTGCTTAACCACATTTTTGAGTTTGGTTAAGTTGTCGTCGATTGGTTCGGGCGAACGCATCCCAGGGAACAACGGATTGCGAGTATCGTTGATTGGCACAACTTTGGTTTGGCCACCATCAAGTAATAATGGCAAGAAACCAGCGCCAGCACCATACATCGAGTCGTTGATAATCGTCCAGCCTTCACGTTTGATCGCTTCTAAATCAACCAACTGTTTGATTTGGGCCACGTAATCAGGCGTGCCGTTAATCCGTTCGACCAAGCCTTGTTTTTCGGCATCGCGCAACGTCATACGCTTGACAGGGGCTTTTTCCAAGCGATCTTCCAAGCGGGCGATCACTTCGGGCGAGGCCGAACCAGCGTATTCGGGCTTATATTTATAGCCATTATCGCTTGGTGGATTATGTGAAGCTGTGATGATTGAAGCACCACCAGCTTTTTTGCACAAAATGCTCCAACAAACAACCGGCGTAGGTGTCGCTTTTTCGGTTAAGTAGACGTGAATACCATTGGCAGCCAGCACCTCGGCGGTGGCGGCGGCGAAGCGCTCGGAACCGAAACGAGTATCATAACCAACCACCAACCCACGCGGGGCGAGGCCCGACTCATGCAGATAATCTGCAACAGCTTGGGTGACAATGCGCACATTATCAAAGGTATACTCTTCAGCGATTGCTGCTCGCCAACCGTCGGTGCCAAATTTGATTGCTGATGCCATACACGCTCCTGAGCTTGCGATTGAAATTGGGTTCCCATGAAAAGAGATTGCTGACGATAGATCGTCAATCCAACAAAATAGCGAATTCTATGCGTTGGGTTGGAATGCTGTTAACCAAGGGCAAGACCTTCGACAGTTGCATGGTGGGCAACCTGCACATCACTGGCAAGAGCGACATTGTTTAAGCTTGCAGCGGCCTCAATTGTAACACGTTCCCATGCGATAACCCGTTCAAGCCGGGCATGCTCACCAACCACACAACCGCTACCAAGCATAATGGGGGCGATTAATTGGGCGCTAGGGCTGATTTGAGCATCAGCCGCAGCCCACACTCCTGCTGCATATTGTATGCCATGCACTGCTTCTTGGGGCAAACGACCCAATAATACAGCTTCGTTAGCCGCCAAATAGCCCGCTAACGTACCGATATCTTGGCTGTAGGCGTTGTGTTGGTAGGCATAAATTGGGGCTTGCGCCGCCAGCAACGTGGGGAAGAGATCACGTTCGAGCATAGCAAAGCCCTCGGCAGGAATTTGGGCCAAGGCCGCTGGCTCAAACACATAGGCCCCACTATTGATCGTGTTGGCGAGCGCTGTACCGGCGGCGGGTTTTTCTTGAAAGGCATAGACCCGTTGTTGCTGATCGCTGGCAACTACGCCAAAGGCTGAGGTATCGGCCACCTGGCGCACGGCAATCGTGGCAATGCCGCCAAATTGTTGATGCGCTTGCCACAATTGGGCTACATCAAAATCGGTCAACTCATCGCCATTCAGCACCAAAATCGGGCCAGCCTCTAGCAAATTGGTTTGGCTTAGGGCGTAGCGCACCGCACCAGCCGTACCTAACGGCTCAGGTTCTTGCACAATCTGCAAATCAAGCCCAAAGGTTGAGCCATCGCCATAGGCAGCCAAAAATTGCTCGGCCAAATATTGCACGGCCAAAATTACATGGCGCACACCTTGATTATGTAAACGACGCAGGGTGCGACTCATCAGGGCTTCGCCAGCAATTGGCACCAATGGTTTGGGGAGCTGGTTGGTTAATGGTCGCAGGCGCGTACCCAAACCACCAACTAAAATAACTGCACGCATAGATCTGCTTTCAATCAAAGCACGGCAGTGGTTTGGTTATCGCTAACCACCTGCTGCCGTGCACTTGCATTATAACTTACAACACATCATTGCGGCCTTCAGTCCGCAACTGATCGACGATTTTTTTGACATCCTGAGCGCGATCACGGGGAGCGATCAGCAAGGCATCGCCTGTATCGACCACCAAAAAGCCATCAAGGCCAATTGTCGCGATCATGCGGCCTGAATCGCTATAAATTAAGGTCGATTTGGTATCAACCTCGACGTGCGGGCCAATCACGACATTGGCCGAATCGTCGTCGCTCATCAAGGTTGTCAGGGTGTGCCAATCGCCAACGTCGCTCCAGCCAATATCAACTGGCACGACCGCAACATTCGGCGCTCGCTCCATAATCCCATAATCAACAGTGATGTTTTCGACGTTATCCCAGACATGGGCCAAGGTATCGTGGTAGCGCGATTTGCCAAACGAGGCCTGCACTTGGTTCAGTTGATTGCGCAATTCGGGCATATGCTTGCCAATTGCATCAAGAAAGGTTTTGGTTTGCCACACGAAAATCCCAGCGTTCCAAAAATAATTACCTTGGGCCACGTAGCGCTCGGCGGTATCTTGGTCGGGCTT
Organism: uncultured Chloroflexia bacterium; assembly: GCA_963767035.1. GTDB lineage: Bacteria > Chloroflexota > Chloroflexia > Chloroflexales > Herpetosiphonaceae > Herpetosiphon. The sequence goes on from CAVYBW010000001.1 coordinate 3,127,150, forward strand.
TTCAGCAAAGCGCTGAACACGATGAATCTTGTGATTCGTAGTTTCGGTAATCAAATCGCCACATTGAATATAGCCATAGCCGGTATTGGCAAACGTTGGCTTGATGCCTAATGTGACCAAATAGCCTTCACGAGCGGCAACTTCGGCAGATTGCAAGGCTTGGCGAAAGGCCTCACCCCGTAAAATTAAGTGATCAGCACTGAGCACCGCCATCACAGCATCAGGAGCCGAGCGGCGCATGTGAATTGCCGCCAGGCCAATTGCTGAAGCCGTGCCACGGCCACTTGGCTCTAAGATAACATTATTGCGCGGAACATCGCTCAACTGCTCGCGAATCAATTCCTCGTAATCCGAGCCAGTTACCACGAAAACCCGACCTTCTTCCATCAAGGGCCGCACGCGATCGACGGTTTCTTGCAGCATGGTGCGATTTGAAAGCAAGGGTAGAAATTGCTTGGGCTTGGTGCGACGTGAGCGAGGCCACAATCGCGAGCCAGTCCCACCGGCAAGCACTAAAATATCCATATCGTTAATCCTCTTATGTTTCGTTAATGTGGGAACCAACTCTCTCGACCTCGGTAGCAACGTGGCAGCGCCATTCATTCAGAATATCGCGCAAGGTGTCTTCAAGGCGATACTGCGGCTCCCACCCGATTTGGCTGCGCAAACGGGTTGCGTCGCATGCCACAATTGGCACATCAACCGGACGCAAGCGTTGAGGATCAACTTCGACCGTTATCGTTTGGCCACTGAGTGCAATGAGGCGATCAAGAATTGACTGAATTGAGACACTCTGACCTACGCCAATATTATAAATCTCACCAGGCTGCGCTCGTTCGAGCAGCAGGTGATAGGCACGCACAACATCGCGCACATCGCTAAAATCACGCTGTGGCGAGAGGTTGCCAACCTGAATCACTGGCGGTTGCAAGCCTGCTTCAATCCGGGCGATTTGGTGAGCAAAGCCTGGCACCACAAAATCAGCCCGTTGGCCCGGCCCCGTATGGTTGAATGGTCGAGCACGAATTACCTTGAGGCCATGGCTATACCACCATTGCCCCGCCAGCAAATCTTGAGCTGCCTTGGAAACAGCATACGGATCAGCTGGGCAGAGCATGGTATTTTCATCGGCAGGCAAGCCTGAACGATGAGCCATGCCATAGATCGCATTCGAGCCAACCACCAAGACCAGCGGATCAAGCTGAGCCGACGTGATCGCTTCAAACAGGTGCAATTGGCCAAGCACATTGCTATTAAATGTGCCAGCGGGGTCGCGAAACGATTGGGGAATCGCCGATTGGGCCGCTAAATGCACCACCACATCGGGGGCTGCATTCGCCACCGCTGTGGCCACCGCCGAACGATCAAGCAGATCAGCCAGCACACTGGGGAGTTCTGGGTGGGCTTTACGCCCCAGCGCCCATAATTCCCATGTGGTTGCTTGCTGCAAATAGCGAACAAGATGTTGGCCAACAAAGCCATTAGCGCCAGTAATTAATGCTCGTGTCATAGCGCGCACTATACTGCGAGTTGAGATTGTTGGCAAGATGATGTTTAAAGCTATTCGCATGCTCAACTTAATCTTCTATACTGAGAGGAGATTTTTGTTGTGTGGGAGATTGTTTTATGTTCGATCAGTTTCAACTGCCCAATCACGTCAGTAGCGAATTGGCAGATTTGGTTGCGCGTTTTGGCATGCCACGCGTACACCAAGTTGCCTTGGTCTTATCCGATGGCCAATATCCAGCCGCAGCCGATGAACAGGCGATTGTCGTGCAAGGCTTGTTTGCGCCATTTGGCAAGGCCGACCGTTACGGCGAGGTTTGTATGGTGGTGCAACGGCCTGATAGCAGCTTGATCAGCGCCCGCAAAGCGTATTATCCCGCTGATTGTTTTCGCTTATTGACTGGCGGAATTAATCATGATGAGCCAGTCTACGAAGCGCTGTTGCGCGAGACAGCTGAAGAAACTGGGCTTGATGTGCAAGTTGAGCGCTTTTTGGCGGCAATCAGCTACCGCCCAACCAATAGCCCCAACCCAAGCTTCTACAGCTTTGCCTTTTTGCTGCGCGAATTGGGCGGCACCTTGGGCGCAGTCGATGAATCGGAGCAGGTTGCAGCCTTTGGTTTCCCTCAAATAGCCGATCTGCCCAAACTAGCAACCTACCTCGAAAGCCTAAGCGGCAGTGAAGACCACGAAATTGCAGGCAACTGGCAAGATTGGGGTCGTTTTCGCGCTGTGCCACATCGAGTAATTTGGGATTATTTTCAGGGGTAGTGATTAAGCTCCCCCTCACCCCCAACCCCTCTCCCACGCTGCGGGCGAGGGGAGTTAACACGGTGGTTTTGCCATGATTCATGGGCATCCCCTCGCCCACATTCCGTGGGCGAGGGACTCTTTCAAGGGTAGGTTGTTCAGAGCGTTCTGCTCCGAACCGCGCCATGACCGGTTCATCGGACGATGTGTGCTGGCCAATAAACGCCTCAAGGCGGGACGGAAGGGTGGTGATCACCGATCCATGCTGCTGGCCAATGATTTATTAAAAATCTACTCTCGTAAGGCGTTGGAGGATGAGAAGACAACTATTCAAGGAGCATGCCATGCAATGCCCACACTGCGCCATGACGCTACCAGTTGCTAGCGCCAGCTGCCCATATTGCGGCAAACAACTAACCCAAATCCAAGCCAAAAAACGCATGAACCTAGTAGCTTTTGGTGCATCAATGTTCACGGATGCGCTCCTGATGTTGGCCGCAATCCAATTAGGCGTAGCCCAACGCGAGAGCGATGGCGAAGTTTTCCGCATGCTTACGATCATCAACAACCCTAGCAGCGAATGGCCCTCGTTATGGACAAGCCTGAGTTATGGTTATTTAATTATGGCCTTGCTGGCATTTTTATGCACTATTGGTTGCATGATTAGCCAAAACCGCAACTTGGCACGAGGTGCAATGCTAGGTGGCATCGCCGGTGTGGTAATTCTTGCAACCATTGGCGCTGACATACTATTCAACGATTCAGGTTACAGCCCTACTTTGGGTTTATGGCTAGGTTTATTCGGTAGTTTCACCTTGACCACCACAAGTACACTATTTCAAGTGGTATCCCGTAAATGAAAGGAAGCGCGATGCAATGTCTTCAATGTTCAGCCGCGATCGCCGATAGTAGCCGTTTTTGCCCTTCGTGCGGTGCGACGATCACCCAACCAGCCGCGATCGATAAAACCCTAGTCTTGTCGAATCTGCCGCCAATGGTCAATCCGGTTGATAAAACTCAAGCGATCAATCCAGCCCAAGTGCCACCCACAGCCCAACCCAACTATGGGCCATCATCACCAGTTCAATCCAATTATGGCTCAGCAATACCATCAAATTATGCCCAAAATTCCCAGTCAAATCCTTACCAGCAACAAGCCTATGGCCAACCCCAAAACTACGGCCAAGTGCCGCAACCAGGCTATGGCCAAGCTCCAATCGGCTATGCAGTGCCAAATCAAGCCGGCTATCCTGCAATTCCCGCAGGCAACGGTAGCCTGCCGGCCATCTTGATGATTCTCAGTGCTTTGGGCATACTGCTGGGGATGTTTCTACCATTAATCGTATTAAGTGGCACAGGCATCAGTTTGTTTAAAATGATCGATCCGCAATATGCCGAAGATGTGATGAGCGAAGGTGCTGCACTATTTATTTATGGCATTCCAGCGGGCGCTGGAGTTAGTTTATTGCTCAGTATTATGGCCTATATCAAACGACGCAACCTGTGGGGCGGCTTAAATATTGTGCCAAGTTTATTTGTTTTGGGTATCACTGGGCTTTTACTGATTGGCGCGGCAGTCAGCGAGGATATTGATCAAGCTGGTTCAGGCTTGATTATAATGACCGCTAGCGCTGCTCTTTCATTGATTGTAACGATAGCCTTTTTGATTCGAAAGAAGCAGCCGCGTTAATATGCTGTTATCTGTTGCAATTATTGCTCGCGATGAGCAACGCCATATCGGCGCAGCCGTGGCCTCAGTTGCCGGCTTGGCCGATGAAATTGTGGTCTTGCTCGACCCGCGCACCCGCGACCGCACCGCTGAGATCTGCATGCAAGCGGGAGCACGGGTGATTGATGCACCATTCGAGTCGTTTCCCGCCCAGCGGAATCGAGCCTTGGCCGAATGTCATGGCCAATGGGTGCTTTTTTTGGATGCTGATGAGCGGGTAACTCCCAACTTACAGCAAGCAATCCGCCAGCTTTTGCCAAGCCAACCAAGCCACGTCGGCTACTGGATTCCGCGCTTCAACCGCTATTGGGGGCGGGCTTTGCGCGGCGGTGGTTGGTATCCTGATCATCAATTACGCTTAGTCCAACGCGCCAAAGCGCAGTATGATCTAACCCGTTTGGTGCACGAATTGGTTGTGTTGGATGGTAGCGAAGGCTATCTAACCCAGCATCTTGAGCATATTAATATTGAATCGTGGGCTGAATTGCGCGAAAAACAACAGCGGTATGCTCAAGCCGAGGCTGCCACACTCTATCGCAATGGCGTGCGAGTCAAGCCGCAAAACTATCTTTTGCAGCCGTTACGCGCAATTTGGCGGCGCTATATTACTTGGGGCGGCTATCACGATGGCTTGTTGGGCATGCTTTTGGCCCTAGTGATGGGTTGGTATGAATTTAAGATGTATTTGGCGCTGGCCAAACATTGGGGTTAAATCAAAATGGGTTGGGGAAATAGCCCCAGCCCATTCTTGACTTGACATCTGTTATGTCTTCGCTCGCTTACTTAACCTTTGGTTTCCTGAGAAAGTTCAAATAGAAACCAAACTCGATTTTCAGCCAGATCAATCATTGGCTCTAGCTCGCTAGCGGTCGCCACGTCATTGGCTTCATCGGCAACATCATGGGCTTTGCGCAAGTTTTTGACCAAAGTTTGATTATCGCTAACCAACTCGCTGAGCATTTCAGCTGGCTCGACAAACTCAGCATTATTATCGTCAATCGTTTGCAACTCGCTAATATGGCCAATCGAGCGCAACGAGGTGCCACCAATCCGGCGGGCGCGCTCGGCCAAAATATCAGTTGTAGCAAAAATTTGGTTGGCGTGCTCATCGAACATCAAATGCAAATCGCGAAAATGGCGACCAGTCAAATGCCAATGGAAATTTTTATATTTCATGTATAAGGCAAACGAATTCGCCAAACTGCGATTGAGTGCTTCAATGACTGGGCCAGTTGCTTTAGAATCTAAATCAGTCGGGGTTTTTAAGCGTTTATCCATGTCAATCGTGCTCCTTATCAAAAACGCCAATCTACTTCTTGGATATTGCAGTTGGCGTGCCATGAACCGCAGTTAGCGATTATGAATCCGATTCATGACACCTTGCGTTGCAAGGGATTGACAAGCCTTGATCGCATCCATAGAATAAACCAATCAAAATTGACGAGCAATTAAACGTCCTTCAAGGTTGTTGTGCGTGCAACAACCCCACCGTTGTAAACGTCGATCAGAGAGAACTTCAACACGTTTTAATTCAGAAAGGGTTGCACGTATGCGCCAGTATCTTGATCGCTATGTGATGCCGCTTTGGCAAACCTACAGTTCACCAGGGCAACCACTTCGCCCGACAAATACGCGAGCATTGCACACCATTTATGGCATTTGGTTGTTTGCATTTGTGCTCAAATTGATGGGTTCGGGCTGGGATGTAGCGTGGCACTTCCGCTTTTTACGCGATGATTTAGCCCCACCGCATATGATCAACACGGTTGGGACGGTGATCGTGGTCTTGCTGGTAATGTTCCATACCTGGACTGGCTATGGGGTTGATCGGCTGACCTTGCGCTTGATGCAGGCGGGTATTTCAATCTTCTTGCTGGCGATTCCTTTAGATTTGATTAATCACCGTTTATTTGGGCTTGATATTACCAGTTGGTCAACCCATGCCTTGCTCTACCTTGGTACAGCAGTGATGCTTTTTGGGGTATTGCGTGGTTGGCTCTTATTAACTCCCGAAAGTCGCATCAAAACGGTCTTTGGGATTGGCTTTTGGGCCTTTTTACTCGAAGATTTCCTGTTCCCCCTAGGTCAACAGGAATATGGCGTTACCGCAATCGAAGCCATTCGGCTTGGCAAGCCCTACGCCGATGCCGAATTGATGCTCGAAGCAGGCGCCAACCCTGAGCGCTTTGCGATTCCTGTGCCCGATTGGTTGTATCCGTTGTGGTTACTGACCTCAGTCGTTTTGGTGCTCTTGGCTGCGCGCCTGATTATGCGCGGACGCTGGACGGCAACCTTAGTTGCCGGTACCTATCTGGTGTATCGGGTTGTTACATTCTACATTCTGCGCGGCATTGAGTTCCCACCATCGTTTGTGCCAATCTTTATGCTTGGTACGGCGCTCGCAATCGACTTGGCCATTACCTATCGGATTAATGCCTTCGTGGCAGCCTTCGGTAGCCTCGTCATGTTCTATATTGGCGCAGAGGTTAGCCAACGCATAACCCTTATGCCGGTAGTGCCTGCCTATACCTTGCCGATTGCGGCAATTCTCTTGGGCACGGTTTGGGCTGGCGCACTTTGGATCGAGCGTAGCCCATATGTTGAACGCTGGCGCAAATTAGCCTAGTTTTTTTGCAGAACACGGAGCGAGACTGCTCCGTGTTTTTATCTTAAGCGCCTGTTCGAGCCAATCAACAGTCATCTGAGCCACTTCATCTTCACGGGTCAGATAATAATGGTCAGCCCATTTGAGCAAATGCCAGGTTTTTGGCTCGCTGGCTTGCTCAAAAGCCGTGCGCGTTTCAATCAAATCAAAAAATTGATCGCGCTCGGCGATTATGGCCAATAACGGCCCATGCTGGCCTTGGGCACTTTCCTGCAAGCCAATTGGATTAGGCGTAACTGCCACCGTTGCCCGAATCGTTGGATCACTTGCCATCACCCGCAGCACAAGCTGCGCCCCAAACGACCAGCCAATTAAGCAAATTTGGGCTTGGGGAGCACGTTGGCGTGCTTCAGCCAAAGCTGCCTGCAAATCGAGGTCTTCACCTGGGCCGCCGCTAAATTCGCCTTGACTCTTGCCAACGCCGCGTGAGTTGTAGCGCAAAACGCCCCAACTCCGGTCGCGGAGCACTTTAAACGTAGCGAAAATCGCCCGCTGATCCATATTCGACATTGGCGGAAAATGATGCGCCAACACGGCAACCCGTTCAGGTAATTGCGCCGGCGCTAACCATTTACCTTCTAACAAGGTGTTGCCATCGGCTGAGAGAAAATGAATTGCTGTTTGCATCGGGTTACTCAACTATCCAACGAGCTTGGGTGGCATTTTCAATCAGCACCCGTGGCTCCGAATTATCAGCCAAATTAACAGTCCAAATTGCCGAGGGCACATTGGCCGAGCCAACGGTCAAGCGTGTCCAGAGCAATCGTTGGCTATCAGGTGTCCACTGGGGATCAACATTATCGTAGCCACCCCCAGCGGTAATTGCCTGTGGCTCGCTGCCATCAGCATTCACCACCCAGATCTCGCCGCGTGGCACTTCACGGGTACGGCGCACAAACGCAATTTTTTTACCATCAGGCGACCAGGTTGGCGTAAAGTCGTCAGTATCCATTTGGCTTACCAAGGGCGTTTGCTGCTCGCTCGCAAGCTCAAACAACACCAACTCGTTGCGAAAGCCAGCCTGCGATTCGCGCAACACGCTAATCACCAAACGCTGATCATCAGGCGACCAATCGAAATCACCGCTAAATGGAATGCGCCGCAGCACATCGCTAAAATCAAACAAGACCAATTCGTTGCGCAACGGATCGGTAAAGCCCAACCTCTGTCCAGCGTTCGACCAATGGGCACCAAAGGTTACAACATCGCCGCCTTTAACAACTGGACTAACTTGCGTTCCGTCGGGCTGCATCAGCCAGAGTTTGGGCGAACCAACGCCACCGCTGCTGATCGTGCGCCGTTCGTAAACAATTGCGGTATCAGCAGGCGACCAATTGGGCGTATAGCCAGTCCAATCAGCCGAGCCAGTGCTGGTAATCACCTGATTTTGGGTCAGGTCGAAAATTTCGATTCGGCTGGGTTGGGCTTCGGCTTGGGTTGCATAAGCAGCTTTGCGCCCATCGGGGCTAAGGCTATAATCGCTAACTTGCGGCACCAGCAATTGTTGGCCCTGACCATTTGCATCAGAACGCCACAACTCAGCTTGTTGCGCAGGATTACGCAAAAATAAAATGCCACTGACCTGCTGTTGATTGGAAGTGGTGGAACCTTGGCTGGCACTTGGCTGTTGGCCAATTGTGACCAGCAAAATCACAATTGCCACCAAGCCCACCGATAAACTGGTTAACGTTCGACGACCTATCTGATCCATGACGACTCCTTGGGCATACTTGGCTTGATTATCACCCTATAGCCAGCTTTGAGCAAATGCGCTACGATAAGCAGAATGCCCAATTTAGTGAAGGAGGCCGTATGGGCTACAACGATCATGCTGAGGCAGCGGCGCGACATCAAGCACCAGTGCGCTGCGCAATTATTACAATTAGCGATACTCGTAGCATCGAAACCGATAAGAGCGGAGCGCTTGCCCAAGAATTATTAATCGCCGCAGGTTTTCAAATCGTCGAATATCGAATTATTCCCGACGAACCAGATCAGGTGGCCGAGTTTGTACAACAATGTATTGCTCGCAGCGATTGTGACGCAGTATTAACCAATGGTGGCACAGGCATCGCCCGCCGCGATGCAACGATTGAGGCGATTGAACCGTTGCTCGATAAAAGATTGCCTGGCTTTGGCGAGATTTTCCGCATGCTCTCTTATAACGAAATTGGCGCAGGAGCCATGCTTTCGCGCGCGATTGCGGGCATCGCAGGCCGAACGTTGGTTTTTTGTATGCCTGGTTCCTCGGGCGCAGTCCGCTTGGCCCTAGAATCATTAATTCTGCCTGAGCTAAAACACCTCGTTTGGGAACTATTCCGCCAGTGAATCCATAGCAGCGAATCAGCCAGCCAAGCCCTATCAAGCCAAGCATCCAAGCCCAGAGCTTTGGCAGGTTTGGTTGGCTGGTCGTGGGCAAGCGCTGCGGCAAACCCAAATCGGCAACATGGCGCACCTGCAAGCGCCAAACATCATCGTAGCGACTAACAATCCCAGTAACGTTTAATTGCATCGCTGTGGGAATATGTGGCAGTGTTTGTCCTTGAGCCAAACGCAGCTGCAATTGTTGCGAACCAAACTCTACCAATAAGCTATCGGTATTACGTTGTTTGGCGCGCAAGCTAAGTTTAACCAGCTGCCCAAGATTGGCTTGTTCAAGTTTGTTCGGTGTATGAATCGCTAAAGCTGCTTGTTGCTTGATAATGTTAAGATCGACGACCTCTGCCACAATCAGCTGTGGCTCTTGATGATAACTACCAACTGTTGCCTGAATTTGCAGATGCATGCCTTGTCGCAATGCTGGTAAGGCCAGTTTATTGCTGATAAACACCAACATTCCAGCGGTCGGATCTTGCAGATAAAACGCTCGTTGGCGAAATAGATTGATTTCAGCACTAACCACTCCTTCAACAAGCACTTGACTATCGATTGGCGCTAGCTGGGCCTCGCGCAAGCTTATTTTTTTAGCGGCTAATGTTGGTTGCGTTGAGTTATTGGCTTGATTAGGGCTTGGTTGGGCAAAAAGCTGCCATTGTTGGCTCGTGGGATGCCGACCCCAACTTTGATCAACGTCCAATTTGGCATAGCTAATCGTATCGGCAATCACTCCATTTGGTTGGATCAAGCGCACAGCTTCGCCAGTGTTTGTTAGGCTTAATTTGCTTTGGCTGGCAAAAATCACCACATAACCATGGGCTGCAATGCTCATTCCAGTGGGCAAGCGCCATGGCCGCGAGCCAGCATCAGCCTGATCATCCAATTGCCAGCCCATTAAATCGACCTGATAGTTATTCGGATTATAGAGTTCAATCCATTCGTCGTTGCTGTTGTGCTCACCATCAGCGTTCCAATCGGTTGCCCGTGGCGCTGGCATTATTTCGTTAATTTGCAACTGAGGATAGTTAGTTTTCAGGCCAATTGTTGGCTGGGTGGTGGGTTTAGCTTTCGATAGCTTAGGTTTGGCGGTTGCTCTTGGGGTTGTCGTTGGTTTGCTGGTGGCGGTGGGTTTGGGTGTTTTGGTCGCGGGCACAGCAGTTGGTTGCGACGCTCGATTGGGCTGGTTGGGCGTGGCTGGTGCATTATTTAGCCAACTCCCAGCATCAGGGATTCGGCTCCAAGTAGTATTGGCCAAGGGCTTGGTATAACTCAATTGATCAACCACCCGGCCATCAGTCATCGCTAATTGCACGCTATCGCCGCTATCATTGAGCAGATTACTCATGGTTATGGTTAGAAATTGGCCTTGGCTGATTTGGGTATTGGCTGCTAGCCTGATTGTTGTGCCAGAACTATCGCTGATGCTCCAGCCAGCCAAATCGATCACTTGCGGATTCGTTGAATAGAGTTCAAGCCATTCTTGGCCAAACGGCGAAATTTCATTAATGACTAAGCCTGTGGGCATGGCAGCTAACTCACGATTGCGATTATTCGGGCTAGCGCGCATGCCATTGTACCAATGTTGGCTGCCATCAGGCCAACGCCCAGCCGACAATCCCTGCAAGGCTGAGCTGTAATTCCAAACTGCATATTCTTGCAAACGGTAATCGAGCAAGCGCACGAGATCACCATTATCGTTAAACAAACTACTACTGGAGATTGTGTGCCAACTGCGTGGTGCAATAATCGTATCGTCGACGATGCGAACCGCTGCACCGCCAGCATTTGCTTGATCATCAAGCCACCAACCACTCAAATCGATTGGTGTGGCTCCAGCGTTATACAATTCGACAAATTCTTCGCCAGTGGTTGGCCAGGCCAACACTTCGTTGATCACTAATTGGTTTGGTTCAAGGCTAAGATTTTGGCGATTGCTGGCGGCAGGAGTTGCCCGCGAGGCAGCTTGCCACGTTGCTACACCATCAGGCATCCGACTCCATGTGCGTTCGATCAGGCTGCTAGTGTAATCGAAGCTATCAGTCACAACGCCTTGAGCCGTAATTAAATGAACACTATCTAGCTCAGCATTCAATAGAGTACCAAGCGGAATCAGCAGCCATGTATTTGGGCTGATAATTGTTGAGCTTTGGATTGTATAGGCTGCGCCGCCAGCATCAAGCTGATCATCAATTTTCCAACCTTTCAGATCAAGCGGATCAGGGCCGAGATTGTAGAGTTCGACCCAATCGGTGCCACTGATTGGTTGGCTCATTATTTCGTTGAGCATAATTCGCGCCTGATTTGGCACAATAGGAACATCAACTGGATTACTTTGGTCAAGGCTTGGCGCTCGATTGGCTACCCAAGTTCCTGTGCCATCGGGAATTCTGGCCCAAGTGCGGTTGCTGATCGTCGCACTATAGCTGAACGCATCAATCAAGCGGCCAGTTGTATCGAATAAACGCACATCGTCGCCGCTATTGTTATACACATTAGTCATCGAAATCACCAGCCAACTCGCCGGCAGAAGGCTCACTTCTAGCAAAATTGGGCTAGCTCCATCGGCGGCATCGTCAAGCTGCCAACCATGCAAATTGACTATCTGTTCACCAGCGTTATACAACTCGACCCACTCTTTACCAGTACTTGGAGCGGCCATTAACTCATTGATCCGAATCAGCGCAGGGCTTGGAATTGGGGTTGTGCTTGGCACAGCACTTGGAGATGGAACGATACTTGGTACTGTGGTTGCAGTGTTCGTTGCGCTGGGGAGGGCTGTAGCACTACTGGTTGGTACGCTTGTGGCGGTGCTGGTTGGTAATGATGTAGGCGTGACTTGGCTCACCGTGGTGCTGGTTGGATTAACAATACTGGTCGGTGGTGCTGTAGGTGTGACTTGGCCGCTATTGGCATTGCCTGGGGTGGGCGTTGTGGCTGTTTGCCATGCGCCAACTCCATCGGGCATGCGGCTCCAGGCAAGGCCAAGGCTAGCGCTGGTATAGGTATACTGATCGATGATCTGACCAGTCGGATTGATTAGGCGCACCTGATCGCCGCTATTATTCAAAACATTACTCAGCGAGACAACCAACCATGTATTTGGCGCAAGAATTGTAGCGCTCGGCAAAATTTTAGGGCTACTGCCACCTTCAATATCATCAACCGCCCAACCGCTTAAATCAAGCGCAGTTGCGGTTGGGTTGTATAGCTCGACAAACTCATTGCCGCTGCTCGGAATCGCCAAAAACTCGTTAAGCACAACCGTTGTTGGAATGGTTTGGGCCTTGGTTGGTAGCGGCCAGAGCCAACCAACTAGCAGCAATAGCCAAAAATATCGTTGCATAGTTACCCCCGATTGAAGCGCCAATAGCCATGACTAGATACACAGATTGACAATTTCTGGCATTCTCAAACCAGCAATTTGGGCAGTAGTTTGGCAGCGGCTCGCTAGATCGCAAGTTACGACTTTCGTCCGATTTGCAAAAATCCAGAAGCTATGCTATACTATCAAAGTCAACGGAAACGTTGAAGATAACTCGGTGATGGCGGATCGTCTAAAGGTAGGACAACAGTTTTTGGCACTGTTTATCTAGGTTCGAATCCTGGTCCGCCAGCCAACCAACTCAGCACACGTGCTGAGTTTTTTGTTTAACGTACTTTTTGGACAACATAAAAAGGCTGGCGAATTGCCAGCCCTTGATCATCGAATTGACGGCTTTACATTGGTGGTTTGATGCCGGTTGAGGCAACGCTGACTGGATGTTCCTCTTTGACATTGAGTCGATCAATGCCGGTCATAATTAAGACCAACAGCGCCAAAACCAAACAGCCAATCGTACCAAACAGTGCTTGATCGCTATGTTTCTCGCCAACCAAGGCCATAATACCGCCAGTTAGGGCTGGGCCAACAAAACTGCCAAGGCCATAACAGACCGTAAACATGCCGCTGGCGCCGCCCAACTTAGCTGGGGGAACCCGCGCTGCCAAAACTGCCAAGCCAATTGGGTAGAGTGTGCCAGCGAACGCTCCCAGCAACATGCCGAGAAAGAGCGTTAGCAAAAATGGTGGGTGCAGCGTGGCAAAGAGGGCCGCGCCGGAAAGCAACGATAACGAGCCAATTAGTAATGGCCGATAACCAAAGCGATCGAGCATCCGGCCAATTGGCACTTGAGCCACAATATTGGCAATAACCGTCACTGAAATCAGCGTGCCCAGCTCCCAATTGTTATAGTTGAGCGTTGGCAGCAACGAAACCAGCGACAAGGTGCCATAGCCATACAGGAAGGCAATGGCTAGCGGCAAAACCAATGGTCGGGTGATCTTAAAGCTCACGCCGCCACTTTCATGCTCGCTATGGGCCACATGCGGTTCAGGCACAACCAACACCACAATGATGGTTGCCACAATTGCCGAGCCAACTGCCACAAAAAATGGCATGATATGGCTACCAGTCAATTGTAAAACTGCGGTGCCGATAATCGGGCCTGCGGCTGTACCGCTGGCCAGCGACATACCATAAACTGCTGTGTTATGACCACGCTGATCGGGCGAACTGACCCGACTGACATAGGTTTCAGCGGCAGTCCAAACACACGACCAGCCAATCCCTTCAAAGATCCGCCACATAAAAAACAGCGGAATACTACTCGTCCAAGGCATTGCCAACATGGCAACCGTGTAGGAAATTAATCCCACAATCAAAAAGAGCCGAATGCCAAATTTATCAATTGTGCGGCCAATCGGCATGCCTGTCAGCACAAGACTGGCAAACATCACACTGGTACTTAGGCCAACAATAAATTCATCAGCGCCATGTTCTTCAAGCAAATGGGGAATCAACGGATTGATAATCCCAATGCCAAGCGCGGTAACTGCAACACAGAGATAAATTGGCCACATTGGATGACGCACATGCGTCGAAGATACCTGCTGCATAATACTCCTCACGCTATTGCCCGCAACCCAGTTGCCCAGGTTTGGGTAATTACGGAGATTTCTTCATCAACAATCGTTTGGATGCCTTGGATATTTGGGTGAATATTGGTAAACCAACGCACATCATGGCCATGAATATGATCAAGTGCGGCGCCAATACCGGAAAATCCTCATCGACTGAGCCAAAGCCCCGCGCCCGCAAATCCCAATTACCTTGTTGGGTTTCGCGTTTCATGCGCTCGAAAATATCGACGAGGGTATAGCCACGTTGTTGGGCTAGTTTCGCAATCATGCGATAAACTGGCTCAAGTTTGGAGTTGCGATCAAAGGCGTAATGGGCCGGATAATCGACGTAAATGCCGGTTTCCAACATAATTTTGGCCTGCGGATAATCACGCTCGAATAAATCGCAAAGCTCGATGAGTTTGGCTTCGAACGGGCCAACTCCATAGCGCTTGCGATCGTTGACCCCATAACGCACGATAATCAAATCGATTTCAGGATAGCGCGCCATTGTCCGATCATAGCGTTTGAGAAAATCCTCGGTTGCTTCGCCATCTAAGCCTTCGTTACAGACCAGCGTTTCATCAGCAAACATGCTGCGCAAACCGGTTTGAAGCAAGGCATCGCCACGCTGATGTGGTAAGGCATACGAACAAGCAACCGTACAATCACCAACTTGCAAAACCAACGGGCCAGCCATCCAGAACCTCCGCCGAAAAGCTGATATTTGCGGCATCCACAGCAAATATCGTATACGGCAGTATAGCGGTCTCGTCTGCTTTTGACAACTTTTGGCATGACATAAAACAAAGGTTTAGGCTACTATGGCAGGCTACAAAGCCTAAGTTAATCAAACGCTCATTCTGGTTTGGATCAAAAAAAGCGTCCTGTCGTATGACGACAGAACGCTTGAAGTTTGTTTTAGTCAATCGCTACGCGGTTTAGACGCGGCGGCGGCGACGTGGTGCACGCACAAACGAGATCAACAGGGCAAACAAGGTTGCGCCGATAATCGACCAGATAATTGGGAAGGGCTTGCCTTCAATATCAAGGGTCAAAAGTTCAGGCAACCCAGCACTGGTTGCAATCCATGAGCCAAGCAATGCGCCGATAAAGCCAACCCCGATTGAGGCCAACAAACCGCCCATGCTATAGCCAGCAATTGCCTGACCAGCTGCGCCACATACTGCGGCAATCAACAACATGAGCAATAAACCAACAACTGAGAATTCCATGCGTTTCCTCCTAGATTGTATCTTTCAGATTGAATCTGTCATCTGCTATGTTGTAAAAGCAAATGCTGTGCCACGGGAGGAAAGGCAAAGGGCAAAAGGCAAAAGGCAAAAGTCAGAAGGCAAAAGCCTGAAGACACGAAGGACACAAAGGGCCACGAAGATTTGTTTTTTAGCCACGAATTACACGAATGATCACGCTTCATCACGCATCCTTCATCCTTTCGTTCTCTGCGCCTCTACGTTAAGGGTTTGATCCACGAAGAGCACAAAGAGCACAAAGGCTACGTTTTAGCCACAGATTGCTTAGATTACTCAGATTGATTGCTTGATAGCCCATAGCCAAAAGCCTATAGTCTAGCCACTGATCCCTCTTTGCATTTTGCTCTTCATCCTTCATCCCTCATCCTTTGTTCTCTGTTCTTTGTCGGGTACAATAGCAGCCATGTATACCGAATATGCCACAATTTATCGGCAGGCTGGCCAAAGTTGGCTGAGCTTGCACATGCTCAATTGGCTCTTGCCATGGCTTAAACAGCAAGGTTGCGAGCCTAAAACGGTGCTTGATCTCGGCTGTGGCACGGGCGATGCCGCCGTGGCTTTGGCCTTGCAAGGCTATCAGGTGACAGCAATCGATCGCTCCGAGCCGATGTTAGCCCAAGCACAGTTGCATGGCGAGTTACAGCACGCCACGGTTGATTGGCAACAGGCTGATTTGACCACATGGCAAGCTGCGACCAAGTACGATTTAATTATTAGCCTGTTTGATACGCTCAACTATATTCTTGAACCAGCTCAGCTTGGCCAAATTTTTCAGCAAATCGCCGCAGCGCTCGCGCCACATGCGTGGTTTGTGTTTGATCTGAATATGCCCTTGTTGTATGCAACATGGCCTGAACGCAACCAAGTAGTGGTTGATCGCGACGATTTATATATCTACAATGCGCTAGATTTTGATGAAGAAGCCCAGGTTGGAATTGGCAAGATTGTCTGGTTTCAACGCCAGAATGCTGGCTGGCAACGAGGCAGCGAAACCCATCTGCAAGCCGCCTATAGCGATCAGCAAATTATTGAGCTATTGGCAGCGGCTGGTTTGGCAATAGTTGCGCGGTTGAGTCGCGATGGTGAGCCAGTAAATGCAGCTCAGGCGACACGAGTAGTGTATGTGGTGCAAACAAGTGATATGCATAATCACAGCGCTGCAATACCCCCGATTCTGGATTAGCCGCCATCTATCTCCGCAGTTGCGGGCGATCCCTAGTCGATTGGGTGTCATCCAACGTTCCGGTTTCGCTGCGATGTGAACGAACGCCGTGATGCAAACGAGTTGCCTCTCTCACTAGTTTAGCCCGTCCCACACACCTTGCCCTTCAAGGGTTAGCGCAGTCACCTAGCCACGCTCATTGCTGAGAACATGCTGGTGGTCTCTTACACCACCGTTTCAGCCCTTACCACCAGCCAAATGACCGATGGCGGGAATATTTGCTGTTGTCGGCTTGCGTCACGAGCCAGTTACCCAGACTCGCGCCCCTGTTTACGGTTTCACAGGGTAACTTGTCCACCGCAAGGTGGTCGGAAGGGTCGGGAAGTTGCCTCTAGCTTGCGCCAGCGACGGCTACATTGCTATGATTATGCACAGCTGTCGATCATAATCGGCTTTGCAGCGCTTGTCAATTGTCGTTATGTGCAAATTAGCATAGAATGCTGCTAGCAACCGCTTTATTGCAAAGGAAGCACCACTGTGGATGAACGCTTAGCACTTATGCAGGCTTTGACCGATGCGTCGGGCGTACCAGGCAACGAAGGGCCAGTGCGGGCTGTAATGGCCGAGGCTTTGGCTCCTTTTGGCGAATTAATCCATGATAATCTTGGTAGTATTGCTGCCCGTAAAACTGGCCCCGATGGCAGCCCCACGATTCTGCTGGCTGGGCACCTCGATGAAGTTGGCTTTATGGTAACTCGCATCACCGATGATGGTTTTATTAAAATTTCAGACCCTCGGTGGCTGGTGGGAAATGGTGATGCTGGCGCAACGGGTGCAAATTGAAACGCGCAATGGGCCAATTGTCGGCTTAGTTGGCTCAAAACCGCCGCATGTGCTCTCGCCAGAAGCCCGCAAGAAATTAGTCGAAAAGAAAGATATGTTTATTGATATTGGGGCTAGCTCAGCCGCCGAGGCGCGTGAATGGGGCGTGCGGCCTGGCGATCCAATTATTCCAATGTGCCCGTTTACGCCATTGCAAAACCCCAAAATCGTGATGGCCAAGGCGTGGGATAATCGTTTTGGCTGTGCGGCGGCGGTCGAAGTGCTGCATGAATTGGCCAATGAAAGCTTACCAAATACAGTTGTCGCTGGCGCGACCGTGCAAGAAGAAGTTGGTTTGCGCGGCGCAGCTACCCTTGCAAATGTGGTCAAGCCCGATATTGCCTTTGCGATCGATGTGTGTATTGCTGGCGATACCCCGGGCGTGAGCAAAGATGAGGCGCAAGCCAAAATGGGCGGCGGCCCAGTCTTGTTGCTGTTTGATACCAGCATGATTCCCAATCGCCGCTTGCGTGATTTGGTTGTTGATACCGCCGAAGAATTGGGTATTCCCTATCAGTTTGATACGATGACTGGCGGCAGTACCGATGCTGGTCGCTTCCATATAAATCATGTTGGCGTGCCATCGTTGGCGCTAGGCGTGGCAACCCGCTACATTCATACTCACGCTTCGTTATTACACCGCGATGATTTTGATCAGGTGGTAACGTTGCTGGCAGCAGTTGTACGCAAACTTGATCAAACAACTGTCGATTATATCAAGGCTGGTCAATCAGCCTAAACCGAAAGCATTGAGAGCAGCCCCTCGCCCACTCAACGTGGACGAGGGGGAGTACCGGTTTTTCACCAGCATTCAGGCCAAAACCACCGCGTTAAAGCCCCTCGCTCGCGCTACGGGAGCGGGGTTCGGGGGAATCTTAACGGCGGGCGCGGGCGATTTAGTTTGAGGTAATTGGCATGCTTGTGCGTTTGTTGGCGGGGTTTGGCTTGAGTCTGCTGGTTGGTGGGCTTGGCTACTGGCGGCGCTCGCTGAGTTTGAGCGGCTGGCTGGGCGCAGTCTTGATTGGCACGCTGACGGTGGGTGCTGGTAGTTGGGCTTGGGGCTGGCTGATTATTTTATTTTTTGCTAGTTCAAGTTTACTCTCCAAAGTTGGTAAACGACGCAAGCAGGCCGTAGCTCTCGATAAATTTAGTAAAGATGATCGCCGCGATGTCTGGCAAACCATGGCCAATGGCGGAATTCCCTTGCTGACGGCATTGGGCTATGTTTGGCAACCACATTTTAGTTGGTGGGCTTTGGCCTTGGGCGCAACCGCTACCGCCACCGCCGACACATGGGCCACCGAAATCGGCACGCTCAGCAAAGGCCGCCCGTTTATGCTCACAACGTTTAAGCAGGTCGAACGCGGGCGTTCGGGGGCAATTTCGGGTTTGGGTATGGCCGCCACCAGCCTTGGCGCATTAATGATTGGCCTAAGTGCTTGGAGCCTGACCAGTTTGGGGCTTGGCAATGGGCAAGCAGCGCAGTTGTGGTTTGTGGTCGCAGCGACGCTTGGCGGCATTGCAGGCTCGTTGGCTGATAGTTTGCTTGGCGCGACGGTACAGCAAATGCGCTGGTGCGAGCAGTGTGCCACCGAAACCGAGCGCACAATCCACAAGTGTGGTAACCAAACTCGCCATTATCGCGGCCTAAAATGGCTGAATAACGATTGGGTTAATTTGATTAGCACTGGAGCGGGAGCATTAGTGGCATTATTAATTGCAGTGTTGGCTAATTAAACGTAATTGCTTCGATACCATGGCGAATATTTGATCTGGCGTAGCTTGCGGCTGGGATAAATCACCTGTGGATCGTCGGCATCGATCTGCACGGCGACAGTTTGGCCAATTGCGATGCGGGCAAACTGCAATTCTTCGACCATCCACGCGCTGGTAGCTTGATAGCGCGAACCAGCGGGGCGTTGCACATCCAAGGTCAAAATCACTTCAACATCACGCCGAAAGCCATTGCTCGCAACATGCTTGCCTTTTTCGGCATCGATAACCGTGGCGCTAGCGGCGATTGAGCGGGCAAATTGGGCTTGATGCAACGCATCGAGATTGGCCTGTGATTGCTTGGGTCGTTTTGGTTGGCCGCCAAACGACGCTTTAGCATTGCGTCCAAGCAGTAATAATGGCAGATAAAACAGCGGCGTGTAGATCAAAACGCCACTGGTTAAAAGCCAAAACGCATTAATTTCGTGTTGCTGACCATTTTTTGCGCAATAAAATTTGGTTTTACGGCTAATTCGTTCAGGCAAGATAATTGTGCCGCCATTACAAACCAGCGGCGTGGTTAGTTTTGCCGCACTTGGCAGAACCGTAAAAAAGCCAGTTGTCGAAAGCATAAAGGCCAGAAAAATCGCCCCAAACCAGTGCATACTTCCTCCAAATGTTGCTTATTGGCTTATTCCAAGGTACGCATTGCTGCTAAAACGCCGCGAATACCAATTTGTTCTTCCAGTTTGAGGCATTGCTCCAAACCTTTGCGATAAGGGTGTTCGCCATTGCGTAATCTTTCAGCGGCTTTGGTTGCGCCCAAAAAGAGCAAATGTTGGTAGGCAACCCACTCAGCAAAGCCTTCGACCCAATCATAATCAGTTAATAACGGACAATGTTCGCCCTGCCAAACGTGGGCAAATTCATGGGCTACGACCAAGCGAAAGCGCCAGCGCGGCAAGCCATACAGCGCATACACCACCCGCATGCGACCTTGGCGCAGATACAAGCCCAGCATTTGCTGGCCTTCAGTCGCAATTGCCCCTTGGCGCGCCAAATCTTGAATGGTTGGCTGATCGACTAGGCGAAAGCTGGCCCCAACTTGCACTTGCAAACCTGGGTGTTGAGCCAGCGAGGCAACCGTGGCAGCATACAAGGCTTGGGCTTCGTGCGGATCATAAATCGCACTACGATGGCAACTACCGCACTGCACCCGCCCATCGTGCAGCGTCCAGCCATCGTTGCCGACCGGAGCAGCACAACTGGTACAACGCGGACGTTGCTCAATACAAGCTTCGCAATAGCGTTCTGGGCGGTCGGGCAAGAAATAATACGCCCCCGTCAAACGCTCGCCACATAAGGCGCATTGGCTTTTATCTGGTAGTTGTTGGCTACGAATTGGTGGAATCAAACGGCTTGTCATCGATTTCCCATTCTCATCTAGATTGCACGGATAGATCGGCTTGGTATCTGCTACAATTATGCCACGTTGTTTGCCCATAAACCTGTAACTTAGACGCATAAATCCCGATTTAGTTGTTGGCAGCGCTCAAATGCATGCCGCGTTATTGCCGAATGCCTAGACCCGAGGTAAACCATGACCCAAGCCATCCTATTCGATTGGGGCGGAGTTTTCAATCCACAACATGAATCGCTTGAAGGCTATCGCAGGATTGCTCAGCGCTATGGACATTCGGCAGAATCCTTGTATGCCTTGCTCTATAACGGCGATGAATGGCGCCAAGCCCGCATTGGTCAGCTAACCAGCCACGCTTATTGGTCGGGCATGCAGCAAAAATTAGGCGTTACTGGCGAACTAACTGGCTTTATGGGTGAGCTATTTGCTGGCGAACAGCTTAATCAACATATGGTGCGGATTGCTCAAGTCTTGCATCGGCGCTATCGCACAGGCTTGCTCTCGAATGCGCTTGATGACCTCGAGACGATTCTTGAGCGCTGGAATGCTGATACCTTATTTGATGTGGTGATTAATTCGGCGCGAGTCGGCGTTGCCAAGCCCAATCAACAGGCCTTTGAATTAGCGGTCAAAGCCTTGGACGTGCCAATGCGTGAGATCGTTTTTATTGATGACAAATTGCGCAATGTGCTAGCAGCACGAGCATTCGGTCTGCCGACGGTTCATTTCACCACCAGCGAAGCCTTGATCGATGAACTTGGCAGTTTGGGCGTGCTCAAACCCCATGAACGGGCGATGCTGCGCGAGGAGCTTTGACCATGCGAATTGTTGCGCTGGCACCATTTGGCTTGCGCCCCAAGGCGACATTGAGCCGCCGAGCTTTGCCTATGCTGCAAGCCGCTGCCGAGCGTGGTGATGTGGTGCATGTGCTTGCGCCAAGCGATCTTTACCCCGCCGATGCTGGCTTGAGCAGCGTGATTAAGCAGATTACGGTTGAGCATAGCCCGTTTTTTGGTCAAGGCAGCGTGGCGATGCTACGCTCAGTGCTCTGGATGCTTAAACGATGTTTGGAACTTCAGCCTGATCTCATCCACTTGTTTAAGCCCAAGGGCTATGGTGGAATGGCCTTGCCCTTGATTCGCCGTTTACGCCCCAACTTGCCAATCTTTGTTGATACTGATGATTGGGAAGGCACGGGCGGCTGGAACGATCGCTTGAACTATCCGCAGCATATCAAAGCCTTGATCGACTGGCAAGAGCGCAACTTGCCCAAATTGGCCAATTGCGTCACGGTGGCATCGCAAACTTTGGCCAATCAAGTGATTTTGTTTGGCTTGCCAACCCAAAACGTGCTATACCTGCCCAATAGCGTCGATTTGCCACGCCGCCAATTGCCTGAGCGCAGCGCAGCGCGAGCCATGCTTGGCCTCAACCACGAACCAATTATTTTGTTGTATAGCCGTTTTTGGGAGTTTCCAGTAAGTGATGTAGTGGCAGCAATGGTTGGGGTACTGGCGCAAATTCCGCAAGCGCGGCTTTTGGTGATTGGGGCTGGCGAGCATGGCGAAGAACAGCAATTAACCGATTTGGCCCAACGGGCAGGCATCAGTCATGCGCTTGATAACCGTGGTTGGAGCGAGCAAGCTACGATTGATGCAGCGCTAGCAGCGGCAGATGTGGCGCTCTATCCGATGGATGATACCCTGCTTAATCGGGCCAAATGTTCGGCCAAACTGACCGAGCAAATGCAAGCAGGTTTGCCAATTGTGGCCGCAGCCGTTGGGCAAGTAGCCGAATATCTCGACCACAACAGCGGCGTATTGGTTGAGCCAAGCAATAGTGGTGCCTTAGCCCAAGGCCTGATTCAGCTATTAAATCAGCCGCAACAGCGCCAGCACTTGGGGTTGGCAGCCCAAGCTCGGGTTGAGCGCCACTTTAACTGGCCTGCGCAAAGCAAAATCCTGCTCCAGCGGTATGATCACTACTACAAAAACCAGTAAACCCAACCCAGCCAAATTGGCAAGTTTTGGCATGTCAGGATCGTGTTAATGACATATCGTTAACCTACCGATCTTTTCGTCGTACTCTTGGAGGTTGTGTATGTGGATTATCCGAAGAGTGTGTTTCGCGTTGGTATGTTTGAGTATGGTTGCCAGTGTCTGGCTCAGACCTGAGCCAATTGCCGCCCAAGCTCCGTTAACTGGCGATCGAGCAGCGCCTTTGTTAAACCCAGTAACTGAAGCCAGCCAAGCAGAGTTTGAGGCTGGCTTGAGCAGCGCCAATGGTGGCACAGCGTATGCAACCGCCTCGTACCCTGGGATTGCCTTTCATCGGCGCAATTCGAGCGTTGGCTATGCCTATTACGGCAGTGGTTGTAACTACATCTCAGCGATTCCTGGAGCCTCAATTGGTGATAACGAAGCGTTAAGTACTCGGCTTGATATCCCTGAGGGAGCCGTGATCATTGGGGTTGAGTTTCAATATCGTGATACCGATGCGGCAAATAATTCAAGTTTATATCTGTATCGCTTTGATGGTGCAGGCGGAGTCGAAACAGTTGCTCTCCTCAATAGCAGCGGTAATGGCGGCTATGGCTCAAGCTATACCACGAGTAGCTTTATCGGTAACGCCTACGATCCGTTTACCTATTCCTATTCCATGGTGTGGTATAGCGGCGCAGTTGGCATCAACCATGCACTTTGTGGGGTGCGGGTGAAATATGCCTACAGCCCACCAGTTGCCCGGCCATTTCGCATGCCCCCAGCCAACCAGCCTGATGCCTTGCAAGGTGGTACGAGCGGCTATAGCTTCACGGCGGCAAGTGATTTTGTAGGGGTTGACGCAAGCAGCCGTTATAGCTATGGCGGCGCTGGCTGTATGATCCTAACCCAAGGTCTCAACTTATCGGCTGAAGTCGATTTGCCCAATGGAAGGGAGTTTCGCGGCTATCGTGCCTTCTATTACAATAACGCTAGCGGCCAAATTATGAATGCGAACCTCATCACCGTTAACGGCTCTTCAACCACAACAATCGCAATCAAGAACACGACGGTTACTACTGGTTATGGCGAGGATTACTTCACTTTCGATAGTCCGCAAATTATTAGTGAAGTTAGCAAAGGCTATTTGCTGTATATCCGACCCGGCACAACCAATTCGGCTAAAATGTGTGGGGTTCGCTCATTTTATACGTTGCCAGTTCAAGCTCGCCCAATGCCAGTGGAGACCAACCTCGACGCGCAACCAGCACCAGATCGTGATGCACAGGGGACATTATTAAGCGCAACGACGACCGAAGCCAGCCCACTCCAAAACCTGGATATTGGCACAGTTGAAGAAACTACCAGCCCACTGATTACTGATGAATATCAATTTTTGACCCCTTATTCATTTGTACCACGCGATACTGCCTATATCCAACAAATCGACTCAGCAGGCTGTGTTTCGTTTGATACTGATTCTGAAATAACCTATACCTTCCAACTACCAGCGGGCAGCGGTATTCGTGGGGTGCGCTTCTACTATCGTAATTTAGCAGGCAATGGGGCAACTGCCCGCTTTTGGGCCTATGATGGCAAGGGCTGGTTTAATCCAATCTTTGCCTACCCAATTCCAACAACAACGAACTATGATTCGCACATAGTCAGTTATGCTGGCTCGCACTATAATCTTTCGAATGGCAATGTGAGTCATTCCTTGAGTTTTGCATTGCTTAACCCAAGCAACACGGTCGAGTTCTGTGGCGCACGGATTTGGTATACCACCGGCATGCGCTCACTCTATCTTCCCGTTGCCTTCAAGAATTAAGCGCTCATCGGCAACAAAAGGCCACAGGTGTGATGCCTGTGGCCTTAGCGTTTAATGGGAGTTTTGCGCTTGGGATTGTTTGCGCGCCAAATAGAATAAGAGGCCAATCATCAAACTGGTCAAAATGGCCAACGCTCCCAACTTCCACCAGCTATCGGGCAGCAACAGACCAAGGCTGCCAAATAAAATGCTCACCGTGTAGTAGAAGGCCACAACTTGGCGTTGCGATAAGCCCAAATCGAGCAAGCGATGGTGCAGATGCGCCCGATCCGAGACGCTTGCGCCAGCGCCACGCACCCGCCGCCAGATAATCATCCAAACGCCATCGAGCAAAGGCACACCCAATACCAATAAGGCCGTGGCCAATTTGGCTCCGCCGATGATCGAGCAAATTGCCAAACTATAACCAATCACCATGGCTCCGCCATCGCCCATAAAGATTTTGGCGGGGTGGAAGTTGTGAGGCAAAAAGCCCAAACATGCCCCGGCCAAGGCCAATGGTACCAACACCAGCGAATATTGGCCCAATGAGTACGTGTGAATCGCTAGCACAATCGCGGCGATGAATGTCACGCCAGCAGCCAAACCATCCAAGCCATCAATCCAATTAAGTGCATTAGTCATGCCCACAATCCAAAAAATTGTGAAGCCAATTGCCAGTGGCGGCCATAGTTGATGAAAATTGATCTGATCAAATGGCGGATTAAACGGCGTATTAACCGCCGTGGCAATAATCCCCCGCGCCCCAACATCCACGCCATTAACCGCCGGATGCAGCGTCCATTCCCATAAATAAGGGCCAACCGCAATTAATGCTGCCAGAATTTGAATGATCAAGCGAAAGCGTGCCGAAAGCTCTTTAAGATCGTCGATCGTCATCACAACCCACATTAAGGTTGCACCTGCGGCCAATAAACCCAACCGAAAGCTCTCGATTGGAAAACGCTGCATTTGCGGCACGCCCCATGGCACGACCACCGCCGCCCCCAAAGCAACCATAAAGCCAGCAAACATTGCAACTCCACCCAGCCGTGGCGTTGGAATCCGATGCACCCGCCGCGCTTCGGGAATATCGTACAGGCCACGGCGAATCGCCCACGCCCGAATCAAAGGGGTTAAAATGAAGGTGATGCTGGTGCCAAGGGCTAATACCAGCGCAAATCGCAGAATCATAACTGCTCCAACATAGAACTTCCAGTTTGAAGATTAAGTTATCGATAGCTTAACGATTAATCCAGCGATTGTAAAACCCACGCGCCACCGCTGGATCATCGGTGCCGCTGACAATCACGCGCCCATCTGGAAACACGGTTGCCTGAAATTCTTCAGCCGCAAAGCGCAAGAGATACTCGGTTTGCACCACGCGCAGGTCGGCATGTTGTAAGCGTTGTGCTAAATGCGCTAAACCCATGGTTGTTGGCTGTTGCGGGCGAATTTGAATGGCGTTACGCCCACATAAGCTCACGGTCGGCGCACTGGCGTGATCAAGCAAATCGAATTGGCGCAAGCCACAGACTGGGCAATCTGGCCGTGGCGCTGGCATCGGTAAATGCTCAAATTGCCAAGCCCACAGATCAAGCATGAATAAATCGGGATTGGCTTGGCCCTGCCCGCTGAGCAATTTCAGCGCTTCGGTCGCCGCCAAATTGCCAATTACGCCAACGACTGGCCCAACCACGCCGGCAGTTTCGCAGGTGGGCATGCTGCCTGGGTCTGGCGAGGTGGCGAAAAGGCAGCGCCAACAGGCGTGTTGGGGCCGAAAATTGGCGGTCATGCCATGACCACCAAGCACGCCGCTATAAATCCATGGCCGCGCTTCACGCACACACCATTGATTGATCAACAAGCGGGTTTCTAGGCTATCGCTACCATCCATCACCAGATCAACCCCATCGAGCGCTTGCTCGATCGTGCCAGCATGCAGATCGAGCACTAAGGCATCGATTGTGCAGGCACTATTGATTTGCAGTGCATGGGCTTTGGCGGCCACAACTTTGGGCTGCAACTGCGCGGCATCAGCCTCGGTATAAAAACTTTGGCGCGGCAAATTGTGCGTTTCAACCCAATCGCGATCGATCAAGCGTAAATAGCCTAGGCCCGCTCGCAGCAAGCCATGGGCGATAGTACTGCCGGTTGCGCCCATGCCCACGATTGCCACCCGTGCTTGGGCCAGCCGCTCCTGCCCAGCTTGGCCAAGCCCAGCAAAACGAGTTTGGCGACTATAGCGTGCTGATTGATTCCCACTACTGGGCATAAAACCCCCTGTTTGCGTTGTAGCTCATTGTACCGCGCAGGTGAGACAGTATCAACTTGACAGAGATTGATACCGCCTCGTAAAATCGTAGTTAATTGTTGGTTATTTGTAGCATGGCCTCTTGATTCACGCGCTTATCCAGCCCCCACTGGGTAAGTCATTTTTGCTATGATGCCCAGCTACGCTTAGCATTATTTTGACGTGTTAGATGGGAAACACGGCGCACCCAAGGAGTTACCGATGAGCCGCGCCAGCAGCTTTGAACGAGCCACACTCGACCCGTTTTACCACGAGCTTCGCACCTCGCTGACCTTGATCCAAACCTGTACCGATTTGTTGATGCATGCCGACCAAATTGGCCAGGCCGATTTACGCAATTTTCTCCAAATTATCCGGCGTGGTGGCACTCGGATTGATCGGCTTGTGCGAGATTATATTTTGTTGGCCAAGGGTGAGTATGGGGTTTTGAGCGAGGAGAAAGTCGCTCAGCCAACCTCGGTGCTGCCACCACTCAATTTAGCCTTGCTTGAGGTTCGCGCTGAAAGCAATGATCGTGGGGTTGAGGTCGTCAGCGATTTGCCCGAAACCATGCCCTCTGGTTTTGGCCAATCCCGACCATTTACGCTTAATTATCGAGCGTTTGCTCAGCGTGGCCTTGCGCTTCGTGCGCAACGCTGGCGATGCGGTGGTGGTGCAAACGCGCACAATGCCCGATAGCGTGGCGGTGGTCTTTACGGTCGAGGGTGCGCCGCTGACCGATGAAGATTTACCGCGGATTTTTGATCGGTTTTTTGTGCCACAAAACTTGCCACTATCACGCGAGCAGCATGGCTTGGGCTTAGATTTGCCAGTCGTCAAATCGTTGGTCGAGCTCTATGGTGGCAAGGTCGCGATCGAACGCTTGGCCAAAGGCAATGTCTTTGCCTTCACGGTTCCGCGTGCTGAGCCAGAAACCAGTCGCAGCTAAAATAATTCAGCGCAGCCGTACTCGCTGCGCTGTTTTTTTATGCCTGCAAAACTCGATCAAAGAAGGCCAAGATCTGCTGGTTTATTTGCTCAAGATAGGGGCTGTTGGGGCCGAAGTTATGCTCGGCCTCAGGCAAACGCAATACTTCTACATCGACATTGGCGGCGGCTAAGACTTGCTGCAATAGCAAGCTTTGGCTAATCGGCACGGTCTGATCGTGCTCGCCGTGAATCAGCAAAAACGGCGGCGCTGGCTGATCAAGGTAGTTCAAGGGATTCGCTTGTTGCACCAACTCGCTACGGGTCGGCAAGGCACCGCCAACCAGCAACGATTCGGGCGAATCTGGCTCGTCGTGCCAATCGCCAAGCTGGCTCAAATCGCTGGGAGCCGCCACAGCTACAACTGCTTGCACCGTGCTTGATTGGTTGGCGCTACCGTTGCTGCCCTCTAAACTGGGCACATGGCCAGTGACACCCAACAAACTTGCCAAATGGCCGCCTGCATCATGGCCCCAAACCCCAATTCTGGTGGGATCAATGCCGAACCGTTGGGCATTAGCCCGCAACCAACGGACAGCGGCTTTGGCATCGTGGAGTTGCGCTGGAAAAATCGCCTGATCGCTCCGCCGATAATTGATGCTGGCAACGATATAGCGACCAGTTTGGGCCAAAAACGGATCGCTGCTAAGGGCTTTATCGCCACGCCGCCACATCCCGCCATGTAGATAAATAATCACTGGCAAGGGCTGGTTTGGCATTGGCTCAGGCCGATACAAATCGAGAAACAGCCAATAGCCGTCGGCGTTGCCATAGGGTAAATCGGTTAACGTTTCAAGCTCATGGGTCATCGCATCCTCGGCTTATTTGGCAATTGGTTGGCGCACGATGCTTGGCCCAAGCTCAGGTGGCGTGTAAATCAAGGCCATTGCGCCAGGAATATACCGCTCGAACATTGGCAATACATTTGCCAATTGACCATTGCTCGTGATATGGCCAGGACTAACCACCCCTTGATTATGCCAAGCCACAAAGGTCATCCAGTTGACGGTGACCCAATCGTGTTCGGCGCGATAACTAGCAACCTCAAAGTTGGCAGCCAAATATTCGACCGCCAAAAAGGGATCGCTAATTTCACTGGCAACTTCGGTTTCGCTTGGTTGCCAATCGCTGTAGCGCTGCATTTGAGTTTGCAGTTTGCTGCCAAAAATAGCAAGTGGAATTGGGCGCGTCGTTGGCTCGTTGAGTGAATTAACGTAGGGCATTTCACCATTCAATAAACTCTTGCCAACAGAAGGCCGCAAATTGGCCGGCCAAACGCTAAAATTGCCCAGCCCAAGCGAATTGGCTACGCCTTGCGCTTCTTGATAGACTGGCGTAACTGCCCGCCCAAAACTGCCACGGGTCGCCAAGGCACTGTTGTATTCAAAATAAAGTTGCGCCGCAATAATCACGGCAAATTGATCATCTGTAAGTTGGGTAATGGCTTGGCGATTATGGCGTTTGGCGCTAGCAATAATGCTGGAACGCAAACGTAACATGGTCAAATTAAAGCTTGGATCATAATAGGCCGCTGGCACATCAGTTGGGTAAGGCCGTCCTGCGGCATAAAAAAGTGCAGTTGCACTCGGCCAACCGACGATCGCTGGCGCATTCGGCAGATAGTAACTGTGGGTTTGCGGTGGCGCATATTGGTCAAAAACCATTGGTGCTGCCGCGACAATTACTTGCCTCCGTTGCATGCCATCGACTCCCAAAACTGCTAAAACCAGCAGACAAAAAAATAATCGCACCTTGCGACGCGACATACAGACTCCTTTGCTTCATCTACACACAGCCGCACAGTATTTTTAATATCTTCAATGCTACGCTGCAAGCTTCAGCATAGCATATGGCCTTGATTTTGGGAATACACCAAAGGGTTTATTTTGGGTTAGGTTTAACCCCTTTGGCGAGCAAGTTATAGGCCAAAAGATTTAGTGTATAGACGTTGTTGCGGCGCAAAACGTTGCATGAATTGGGAGAGGAAGATCCCCTCACCCCCCAGCCCCCTCTCCCACTCAACGCGGGCGAGGGGGAGCACCCGTTGAGTGCCCACGCATGACGACACCACCACCTTAAGCCCTTCGCCCGCACTACGGGCGAGGGGTTTTCTTTCAAGGGTAGGTTTTTAACAATGGACTGGTGGATGGGCAACGGTTGAAGATCCCCTCCCCTCGCCCACTCAACGCGGGCGAGGGGGAGCACCCGTTGAGTGCCCACGCATGACGACACCACCACCAACTTAAGCCCCTCGCCCGCACTACGGGCGAGGGGTTGGGGATGAGGGAACTTCCCCTGCTAGCTCGCTTGTTGCTTAGCCACCATATTGGCATACACTCCATCCAAACCTAATAATTCGGCATGTGTGCCTTGCTCGGCAATTTGCCCGCGATCGAGCACGATGATCAAATCGGCATTTTTGACCGTGCTCAGCCGATGGGCAATCACAATGCGGGTGCAGTTGAGGCTGTTGAGTTGCTGCTCAACAATCTGTTCGGTCAGGGTATCAAGTTGGCTGGTTGCTTCATCTAAAATTAAAATCGCCGGTTGGCGCAACACCGCCCGCGCAAGCGCAATCCGTTGGCGTTGCCCACCTGAGATACCACCAGCCGCTTCGCCAACCCGGGTTTCGTAGCCCATTGGCATGCTCACAACATCGTTATGCAGGCCTGCCCGTTGGCTAGCAGCAATTAATTGGCTTGCTGGCATGGCCGCCCGTTGGAGATTGATATTTTGGCGAATTGAGCCGCTAAATAAAAATGCGTCTTGCAACACCACGCCAAATTGTTGGCGCAAGGCTTGGCGATCATACTGCTCAATTGGCCGCTCATCGATCCATATTTGGCCACTACTTGGCTGATATAGCCCTAACAATAATTTGGCCAAGGTGCTTTTGCCCGAGCCGGTACGGCCAACTAAGGCCACTTTTTGGCCTGGCTGAATCTGCAACGAAATATCGCGCAGAATTGGCGAGGCATGCGAGTTGTAGCCAAAACTGACCTGCTCAAGCCGAATTGCACCTTGCAAGGTTTGTTCAGGCGCGAAGCTGCCATCTGGCTCAGGCTGCGCCATCAAGACATCATTTAATCGTTCGAGGTAGCTGGTTAATAATTGTAAGCGCTGACCTTGGCTAATTAATGTAACCAGCGGCGCGAGGGCTAAGGTACCAATTGCGATTTAATGCCAGCATGGTGCTTAAATCCATACTGCCTTGATGGACTTCGCGCAAGCCAACCCACAGCAAAATCAAGGGCGTAGCAGTTTGCAAGGTGCCTAAAATGCTATCGACTACCGCGCTTAGGCGTTGGCGGCGGAGGCTAGTGTTGCGCTGGCGACGAGCCAAATTTTGCCAATAGCCAAAGGTAGAATGTTCAACACCCATGGCTTTGATCGTGGTAATGCCACTGAGCAACTCGACCAAATAGCTCTGGGCCTCACTTTGCTCCAACAAATCGGTCTCGACCAGCGGGCGCAAGCGGCCTTGGGTTAGCCAAATAATTGCTACTTGCAGCAGGGCAATAATCGTTACGGTTAGCCCAAAACTGCCACTTTGCCAAAACAGCAACCCACCATAAACCAACATCAGCCCACCATCAAGCACCACCGAAAGCACTTGATTGGTGATTAATTCGCGAATTGTGCTATTGCTAGTCAGCCGTAACAATAAATCCCCGCTGCTCCGTTGTTCAAAAAAGGCCAACGGCAAACGCAACAAATAGCGCAAGAAATGCTCGCTTAAATCAGTATCAAAACGCAGTTGCAATTGAATCAGCAAGAGGCTGCGCATATATTGCATCAAAAAGCGAATACTGATAATCAAACCCAAGCCAATCAATACCCGCCCCAGCAAAACATCAAAGCTGGGCAGCGTTACTTGCTGCACCAAACTTTTGGTGAGCAATGGCAGCGCCAGCCCGACCAGTTGCAACAAGCCTGAGGCCACAATAATTTGCACCAATAAACTTGGTTTGGCGAAAAGCGTCGCGCGAATTAACCGCCATTGATTGTGGTTGGAGCGTTGGCGCTGCTCAAAATTGGGGCCAGGCTGACAGCTCAACACAATCCCAGTGAAGCGTTGATCAAGCTCGCTTAACTGCACAAAACGCCGACCTAAGGCTGGGTCAACGATCGTAGCGCCGCGTGGCGACCAGCGCTCAAGCACCACAAAATGGTTAAAATTCCAATGCAGAATTGCTGGGAGTTGCAGGGAGCCAAAATCGAGGTTTTGAAGGGCAAAAGCCCGCACAACGAGGCCATACTGACGGCCAGCGGCAGCAATCGTTTGGGCACTCAAGCCATCACGCGATGGACGACACACTTCGCGAGATTCAGCAACACTGGTGGCTCGGCCCCAGTAGGAGAGCACCATTGCCAAACATGCAGCACCACATTCAATTGCACTTAATTGGAGTAAAACAGGAACCCGCCGCCGTTTGAGGCGTGCAAACCAACGTTTCAATAGCGCCAAACCTTGCTAGTAGCGCAAGGTTGTCCGCTGGCTAGAGGTTGATAATCGGTGCGCCAATGACAACTAAACTGACTGAAAGTAGCGCGACGAGCAACCACAAACTACGCAGCAATAGCGGCGAAATTCGCTCTGGGACAACCTGCTCTTGATGATAAGCAACATATGAAGTCAGCGCAGCCGAGCGAAAGATTGAGGTATTTGGAATGAGAGCGGTTTGGCTGTGGTCATTCATTGGGGTGTCCTCCTGAAAAGCTGGCCCCATTTAACCACAGTTGGCGCTTGCCAACTAGCCAAAAACCGATATAAAAACCGATATAATGCTA
Organism: uncultured Chloroflexia bacterium; assembly: GCA_963767035.1. Classification (GTDB taxonomy): domain Bacteria; phylum Chloroflexota; class Chloroflexia; order Chloroflexales; family Herpetosiphonaceae; genus Herpetosiphon. The sequence continues at coordinate 3,159,422 of CAVYBW010000001.1, forward strand.
TCGCTCAAACTACGCTTGCCAATAACCATATTTTAACCGTATACTAGGGCATCTAACAACCTCCCAATTTAAAACCCACCCGACACAATCAAAGGAGTCCCAGCATGTCGCATGAAGAAACGATCAACTCGTGGAATAATGCTGATCACGATCCTGAGAGCGAACCCGCCAAACCACAGCCCATGCCTGCCAATCCTGCCGGAATGACTGAGTTGAGCGATGAAGAATTGCGCCAAATTCAAGGCGGTACCTTAGATTGCAGCATCATCCCAACCATGACATCGGTAACAAGTTTGGTTCCCTGCGTCGTTGGCGAAGAACAACAATAAATCGGCAACCGATTCACCCTAAGAATGTCCTGACTTGATGACCCTCTCCACAGCACACTGGACAGCGTTATGACTAAGGTTGATGCCTCTTTTGGAATGTGGCTTAAACAACGCCGAAAAACCCTCGATCTGACCCAAGACGAGTTGGCTAATTTGGTTGGCTGTGCCACTGTCACGATTCGCAAAATTGAAGCTAATACGCTCAAGCCTTCTAGCCAGATTGCTCAGCGCTTAGCCCAATGTTGTAATGTTCCTGAAACTGAACATACAGCATTTGTGCATTTTGCCCGTTCGGAAACAACCACTGGGCCGATTTGGTCGGATCAAACCCCAGGTGCTGCGCGGGTCAATTTTGTGGTCGATCAACCACCGCATAATTTAGTTGATTTACCCAATCCATTGATTGGTCGCGATCTTGATGTTGCGGCCATCAATGAACGCTTAGCCAGCGAGCACGTGCGGTTGTTGACCTTGGTTGGCCCACCAGGAGTTGGCAAAACCCGTTTATCACTTCAGGTTGCCGCCCAGCAGCTTGAGCGCTTTCGCCACGGCGTGTTTGTGGTTTCCTTGGCGCCCGTTACCAATCCCCAAGATGTACTCAGCGTGATCGGCCAAACGCTCGGGATCAAAGAAACTGGCATTCGGCGCAGTTTTGAAGATCTTAAGAATTTTTTGTATGACCGTGAAATCTTGCTGGTGCTCGATAATTTCGAGCAGGTTTTGCCCGCCGCTGGCTCAATCGACCAATTGATTCAGGCCTGTTATGGCTTGAAGGTCTTGGTTACCAGCCGCGAGGCCTTGCGCTTGCGCCGCGAACGACGCTTTGCGGTTGCACCCTTGGCCTTTGCCACTCCTGCAAATAGCGATCCAAGCCCAACTCTATCGCCAGCAGTAGCCTTGTTTATCGAGCGTGCCCAAGCGGTTAATCCCGATTTTGAGATTAATCAAACCACTCTTGGCGATATCAGCGCGGTCTGTCGTCAGCTGGATGGCTTGCCGTTGAGTATCGAGTTGATTGCCGCTCGCAGCATGTTGCTCTCACCCAAGGCGATGTTGCGCCACCTTGAGCATCAATTAACTGTCTTAACCAGCCGATCAGCTGATCACCCCCAACGCCAACGAACCCTGCGCGATGCCATTCGTTGGAGCGTCGATCTGCTTGAGCCGAGTGATCAGCAGTTGTTTATGCATGTCGGGGTGTTTCCACAAAGTTGTACCATCGATGCCTTGGCCGCAGTTGGGGCCGAGCTTCCATGGGCGCTCGATTTGCTTGACGGCTTAAATACCTTGGCCGATAAAAGCTTGCTCTACACCAAGGCCGAGCAACAAGATGAAACCCGCTTTGAAATGTTGAATGTCTTGCGCGAATATGCCCGTGAGATGCTGCAACAAGCTGGATTATTCATCCAAGCGGCCCAACGCCATGCCAATTATTATCTGCAATTGGCCCACACTTTGCAGGCCGATCTGAGCCAACATAACCATCATGTTGCTGCTGGCGATCGGTTTGAGCGCGATTTATTCAATTTCCGCTCAGCCTTGGAGTTTTTCTTTGGTCAGAAGCAGGTCGAGCACGTGGTACAACTGGCGACCAATTTGGCCGATCTATGGTATTTGCGCGGCTATGCTGGCGAAGGTCGGCGTTGGCTGGCGCAAGCCATCGATCAAGCCAAAACCACCCAAACCACGATTGAACCGACGCTCTGGATCGAAGCGCTCAACGCTGCTGGCTATCTCGCTTATCATCAAGGCGATTATGGCGCTGCGGCTCAAAGTTTCTCGCAAAGTCGCCAACTGATTGAAACCGCGAATGATCAAGTAGGCATGGCTCGCGTCTACAATAATTTAGGCTTAATTGCCCATTGGCAAGGCCAGTATGCCCAATCGCAAGCCTTACTCAACGATAGCCTCGAAATCTGGCGTAGCCTCGATCTACCAATGGCAATCAGTAGTTTAATTTGCAATCTTGGGGCCTTGCAACTTGATCGCGGCGAATTAAGCCAAGCTGCCGAGTTGCTTGACCAAAGCAAGGCACTCTGTCAGCAACATCAGTATGAAAATCGTATTTCGATGGTGCTGCAACATCAAGGCAAATTGGCGCTCTATCGCGGCGATTACCTCACCGCCCAGCGTTGTTTTAGCGAAAGTTACAGTATCGCCGAGCAGATGAGCAACAAAACGGTAATTGGTTTTGCCCTGATGTATCAAGGCTATACCGCGCTGGCAGCAGGCGAATTGGAGCAAGCAAGCAGTTATCTGGACAAAGCTGCCCAAATGAGCCAAGATCTTGGCAGCAAGCATATGTTGTGTATGGTGTTGGCGGTGCAAGCACAATTGGCCGTCGAGCAGGCCCAATATCTGGCTGCCCGTCAATTATTTACCCAAGCCCTGGAGTTAGGCCGTAGCATGCAATTTGGGGTTGGCATTGCCAGTGCCTTGCGCGGTTTGGCGCTGGTTGATTGTATTCAAGGCCATTATGGCCCAGCTTTGGAGCAAATCAACCAAGCGATTCAAGGCTATCGCACAATTGGCAACCCCGAAGGCTTGACCCAAGCGCTCGAAAGCTTGGCTTTTTGCTTGGCAACCATGGGCTATGGCAGCGCAATCAGTCCAGTCGTGGACACAGTAGAACAATTGCGCCGCGAATATGGCCTGCGCCGCTGGCTCAATCAGCAAGCCCGTTGGCAATTCGTTCAGCAAGCATTAACCCAACCACCACAATTACTTGAGCAACCCGAGCCAATCGTCGAACAACTGATCGCCCAAATGCCAGCCCTGCAATTGCACGAGCTGCACACATGAATTGGTTGGCAAGTCTGAATTTACGCCAACGCCAACAGCTTGGTTTGAGCGAGCTTGGCCCACGCGCCGCCCAGCGTTACCAGCGTTGGCGCAAACAAGCACCCTTCGAGCAGCAATTGTGGTGGCAAGCCCGGCTGGCGCTTGATGAATTAAATGAGCAGCAATTCCAAGCACTGCTTGACCCCGCTATAAGCCTTGAACCCCCAGCCTGGGCAGCAATGCTCGCAGCATGGCGTGAGTGGCAGGCCAACCCGCATCCACGCTGGCTCAATCAGCCAAACTTGGGCTATCCGCTGTGGCCGCTCGTCGATTATTGTTTAGTGCAGATTGAACAAGCCTTGCAACAAGCGCAGGTCAAGCACGCTTGGCCAAGCTTACATGCGGCAATCGGCAAGGCTTTGGCCCAACGTCTCGCCCAATTAACCGCCCAAACCATGGTTTTAGAGCTGAATGTGGCTCGTTTGCGTGGCGAGCTGCACGGCGCAACCAGCCAAGCCCGCTTTGAATATTTCATCCAACGCTATAGCCAGATCAACGATCTGCTCGATCTTTTAGCCAATTATCCGGTGCTATTGCGCAGTTTGGTGCACGAATGCCAAACGATCATCAATTTTGTCAGCCAAATTGGCCAGCAGCTAGCCCAAGATTGGCAGCAAATCCAAAGCCATTTTGAGCTTGATTTAGCTGAATGGAATGGCTTGGAAAGCTTAGGCGACCGCCATGCCGGCCAAAGTGTTTGCCGCGTGGATTTTGCCAGCGGGGTGAGTTTGGCCTATAAACCACGCTCGCTCAGCACCGAAGCCGCCTTTAATCAGGTTTTAGCCTGGCACAACCAACAACCTGAAACGATTAACTTGCGCGGTTTGAAGGTGCTTGATTGTGGCAACTACGGTTGGACTGAATGGTTGCAAGCCGTGCCATGCGCCGATTCGGCGGCAGTCCAGCGCTTTTATCTACGCCACGGTGCATTGTTGGCCTTGCTTTTAGTGTTGCAAGCCTGCGATTTGCATTATGAAAATGTGATTGCCGTGGGCGAATATCCGGTCTTAATTGACCTCGAAGGCTTGTGCCATCCGCTGTTATCGAGCAGCACCAACGAACTGGTTGAGGCCGAACAAGTTGGCTTGTTGCCACGGCTGCACTTCGCCACCGAGCAGCATCCAGGCGTTGATCTCAGCGGCATCGCTGGCAACGCCGAGCAAACCTTGCCCTTGCCCCAACCAATTTGGGATGAAACTAATACTGACCAAATGGCCCTGCGCTATGCTCCCACTGCTGTGCAAGCCGCCCACAACCTGCCAACATGCAGCAAGCTCCAAATCGATCCTTTGGAGTATGCCGCCGAGGTTGAGCAAGGCTTTCGCAGCACCTATGCCGCATTGCTCACGGCAAAAGCCGATGTATTGAGCATTGGCTTGGCAGCGTGCGCCGATACGACGATTCGGGTGATTGTGCGGCCATCGAACAGTTACGCCATTTTGCTGCGCCACGCCAGCCATCCCAATCGGCTGCGCGATGCGCTTGATCGCGATTGTTTGTTTGATCATTTGTGGCTGAGCATTCCCGATCGCCCACATCTCAAGCATTTCTTGCAAAGCGAGCAAGCGGCGCTTTGGCAGGGCGATATCCCTTGGTTTGGCACAACCCCGCGTTCGCAAACCATCAGGGAGGCAACGGGCCAAAGCTTGCCCTTCGAACTAGCTCAAAGCAGTTGGCAACGAGTAGAGCTAGCGGTTGAGCGCTTGAGCATTGAACATTGCGAGCGCCAAATTGCCCAAATTCGCCACGCTTTCAGGACTAATGCTTCACCAAAATCGCTCCAGCAGCCATGATATACTGAGCCTAGTAGCCTTGCTACCACTGAATATATTAAAAACCACCGTTGGCCTGCATTGCAGGCTATAGTTTTATGTAAACACAATCAAAGGATTGATCATAATGCTGCTCAATATTGCGAGCTTGGTGCTGCTAACCTTGTGGGTTGGCGCGATTATTGGCGGGTTGGTGTTGGTGCGTCAAAAAGGCCGCTGGCGCTGGATTGGCCTCGCCATTGCAGTGCAAGGCTTGATCTTGCTGGTGTTTCAAGGCTTGCTCAGCACCTATCCAATTGGGATTGGCGATCCGCTAATTCGGGTGAAATTTTGGGATCTGCTCAGTCAAGCGGCAGTTGTTATTGGTGCGTTGGCAGTAGTTGCAGCAGGTTTGTGGTGGCTAGCTCGACAAATTCGCTATAGCATCGATCAGCAATTGCGCCGCCGTGGTTTAGCGCTGTTTTTGCTCTTAGGCATGCCCTTAATCGCTACACCAGCTTTTTATGCCATGTGGCAAACCAGCATCCCTGAGCGCGAACGCCAACGCGACCCCGATCTGCGCGCGATCAATCTGCCAGAAGGCTTTGAGTGGAGCATCTTCGCCCGTGGCACGATGGATAATCCGACTGCAATTGCTTTTGGCCCAGAAAACGAACTATATATCGCCGATATTGCTGGCGATCTGTGGATTGGCCGCGACCAAAATAACGACCAGCAGATCGATAGTTTGAGCAAATGGGCTGGCGATTTTGAGTTGTTGGTTGGCTTGATTTGGCGTGATGGCGAGTTGTATTGCGCTAGCTCAGGCAAAATCGAGGCCCTGCGTGATAGCGATGGCGATGGCGTGGCCGAAAGTCGCCGCATCGTCGTCGATAATTTGCCGTCGATGATTTTGCAGCCTCACTCCAACAATGGTTTGGCCTTTGGCCCCGATGGCCGCTTGTATTTTGGGGTTGGCAGCACCACCGACGGGAAATTTGAGGATAATGAATTAGCCGCCAGCATCTTATCGGTCAATCCCGATGGCAGCGATTTACGCCCGTATGCCCGTGGCTTGGGCAATGTGTTCGATGTGGCATTCAATGCCGATGGCGCGTTGTTTGGTGGCGATAATGGCCCTAGCTCGGTTGAGGGCAACGATCCACCAGATGAATTTAATTATTTGGTTGAGGGTCAACATTATGGCTACCCCTACTATTTTGGCGATCCACCCAGCGATGGCGGCACCCGCGGCGCGTTGATTAGCTTTCCTGCCCACTCGGTGCCAACCGGCGTGACCTTTTATAGCGGCAACCAGTACCCGCAAATCTATAGCGATAGCGCCTTTTTGACGCTTTGGCAGACGGGCGAGGTTGTACACATTGAGGTTGGCCAAACCAGTAACGGCGATTATTTGGCCAAATCAACCACCTTTGCCGATGGCATGCTCTACCCAATCGATGTGATTACCGGCCCCGACGGCAACTTGTATATCGCCGATTTTGGCACAAGTGCCATCTACCGAATCACCTATAATGGAGCGCGTTAATGCGACAATTGCGTTATCTAATGCTGGGCTTGTTGTTGCTGGGCTGTGGTGCTGCCAACGATAGCACCAGCGTTGGCAATGCCGAGCGCGGCAAGCGAATTTTCCAGGGAGCCGAAGTGCTCACGCTTGATCAACTCGAAGCATGTGTCGATTGCCATAGCGATGGTGCGGGCGAAGCAGGCCAAGGCATTGGCCAAAATCTCTCAAATATTGGCAATCGCGCCGCCCAACGCCCCGATGGCACTAGCGCAATCGATTATCTGCGGCTCTCGCTGACCGAGCCAGATAAAGAATTGGTTGGCGGCTTTCAAGAAGGCATTATGCCGCGCGATTATGCCCAAAAATTATCAACCCAAGATATTAACGACCTGATTGGCTATATGCTGACGCTAAAAAGTGGCCTTGATTAAGTGCGTTGGCTTTGAATAGATGTAGGTACTATGCAGCAATTGCGAATTGCATTTTTAGATTCGTGGTTACAGGCGGTGGTTGATGGCAGTGGTACGGCGGCGGCAATCGGCGGCTTGGCCCGCACGCTGCAAGCTCGTGGACACATCGTTGATCGTATCGTGCCAATTGGCAATTGGCCGCGTAACTTAACGCTCCGTCGTTTATATTACAACTGGCAACTACCCCAGCGTCTCGCCAACCACGAATACGATTTGGTGGTTGGCTTCGATATTGATGGGGTGCGGGTTGCTCAGCGTTTAAATGTGCCCTATATCTGTAGCATCAAGGGCGTAATTGCCGAGGAGCAGCGCCATGAACAGGGCTTTATTCGCGCCTTGCTGTGGTCACTCTCGCGAATTGAGTTGATTAACGCTCGGCGTGCACCCAAAGTCATTTCAACCAGCGAATATTGCCGCCAAATGATTCATGCTCATTACGGCGTGCCAACCAGCAAAATTGGAATTGTGCCCGAAGGCATCAATTTGCGTTTGTGGCAGGAGCAAGCACACAGCAGCCAGCGCGATCCATTGACGGTTTTGTGTGTCGCCCGCCAATATCCGCGCAAACATGTGATCGATTTGATTCGAGCCTTTGCCAGCGTGACCGAACATGTGCCGCAAGCCCAATTGGTGATTATTGGCGATGGTCCTGATCACGATCTGCTGCGCGGCGTGGTACGCGCCTACAATCTTGAAGCCTCGGTGCGAATGCTTGGTGCACTCGCCGACGATGCTGAAGTGCGGGCGTGGTATGGACGCAGCAGCATTTTTTGCTTGCCCAGCGTCCAAGAAGGCTTTGGGATTGTCTTTTTAGAGGCGATGGCCAGCGGCTTACCGATTGTCAGCAGCAACGCAGCGGCGATTCCCGAAGTCGTGCCGCATGGCCAAGCTGGGACGTTGGTTGCGCCAAGTGATGTGGCGGCAATCGCCAAGGCAATTATCGAACTGCTCCAAAACCCTGAGTTGCAACAACGCTATCGCGAATTTGGCTTGCAGCATGTGCAGCAATATAGTTGGGAGCGCGTGACCGATTGCTTTTTAGCTGAAGTTTTAGCCTAAAAAGCTAAAATTCCTAACTGTGCGGCGAATGCTTGCTCATGGTCGAGAGTGCTATAATGACCATGGACACAACAAGCCTCGCTGAAAGGAGCGAAGATGTTAACGTATGAAGCAGTGGTTACGGTACTGATTAGCGAGGCGGAGCGAGCAGGTTTAGCGATTCAATTTTCGCAGGAACAGCTAGACCCGCATTCCTTGGCGCGGACGTTGAGCGTCAGTTGCCAACCTGTCAAGCAGCGCGATCAGCACATGGAACATGTGGTTGCGACAATTAGTTTTACGTGGGATTCAGCGCTGACAGCGATTTCAGTCATGGGCAGCGATGCGCTGTGTGCCTTGTATCACGATACTGATGAGCCATGTTTGCACGCGATTGAAGGCTGTGCCTACAACGTCGATCTCGATTTTGATTTGAATTATGCGATTCCGTTGACTGAGGAACAGCGCTTCAATGTGGTCAATATTCCCCAATTGACCCAAGCGATTCAAGCAGCGACCAAAGATAAAACCTTCGATTTTCAGCCACTTGATATTGATGTGCAATTGCATTTCACTGGCGAATATATGGCCTTTGTTGGCACAGTCACTGGCCGCCAGTCGTGGCCATTTGGCGAAGCGCTGCACGAAGAACATGAACTGCGCCAAGAAATTCGCGACCTGATGAAAAATGTCAGTAAAGTGCTCGAAGCACTGCATAGCTTTCAAGCCCCAATGCCCGAGCTTGATGACGATGACGAAACTGAGGAAAACGAGCTGGCTAACATGCAAGGTCGCACCTACTTGCGCCCACCAACCGCCTAGAAGTTAGCCCAATTTCAATTTAATACCTGCATTGGTTGCTTGATAATGCGTTGCAGCCCATGCAGGTATTTATTTTAGCGTAAATGTGATCAATGGGTCAAGAGTGTAACATTTTGCCGCTAGATCTTGTATTATCAGCCAAACTACAGTAAATTAGCTCAAATGGTAATTGTATCGATGCAACCAAATTATACGATTCGGCGGCCAACTCAGGCCGAATTAAGCTTGTTGCCAGCAATTGAGGTGGCAGCTGCTCAGCTATTCTTGCCAACCCAGCACGCTTTTATTGCTGCATGGCCACCAGCAAGCCTCGACGATTTACACGCTTATTTTGCTTGGAATGGGGTTTGGGTTGCCGCCGATGCCCACGATATACCCGTTGGCTTTGCTTTGGCCAACATTATTGATCATGAAGTCTATCTGAGTGAGCTTGACGTGCATCCAGCTCATGGACAGCGAGGCTTGGGGCGAGGATTGATCGGCGCAGTTGCTGCTTGGGGCAAGGCGCAGGGTTATTGCAGTATGAACTTGCTGACCTTCAACGATATTGCTTGGAATGCTTTGTTCTATGCTCGCTTGGGATTTCGGGCGTTGACCGAGGCTGAATGTGGCACTGAATTAACGACGATTGCTCAAAGCCATATCGCCGCTGGTTTGCCAGCAAGCGCCCGCGTGGCTATGCGCGCTGAGCTTGATCAGTTGATAAGTTTCTATATTTAAATCCCCGCACCCCAACCACTCTCCCAGCGTTCGGGCGAGGGGCTTCACACCGTGGTTTTGCCGTGTGCGCAATAGATGAAGTATTCCCCCTCGCCCGCGTGCAGTGGGATCGCGCGAAGGTGGCGGCTTCGGTGAACATCATCCGATGGCTATTCCCCCTCGCCCGCGTGCAGTGGGCGAGAGGTCTAGGGGTGAGGGAATGCTTATTCTGCCAAGCTGGGGATAATCATCTGAATGATGCGTTTCCAACTGGCGGCGAGTTCGGGCACGGCCAAAAGCTCTCGCCCAAAGGCTTCATCGCGATTATGGTGCAAATGTTGGTTGACTTTATGCACCGTAATGTTGGGATGCGGACGCTCGATTCGTTCCAATTGATCGCCAACTTGGACCTCGCCAGCTTGCAAAACCCGTAGATAAAAGCCACTGCGCAAGGTGGCGACTGTGCGTTGTTGCAAGCCATCGAGACCTAGTTTACGGTCTTGTTTGGTGCAAGGGTAGCGCGGCGCACACACTTGCACCAGCGCCGTGCCAACCTTGAACACATCGCCAATGCACACATCATGCTCAGTCGCATTGCTCAGCGTCCAGTTTTCGCCGATGCCGCTTGGCTGCAACATCGGGTGATCATCGGCAAGATCGTATTCGGCTTGCCACAGCGGATAATGGCTGGCCGGCTGGCAACACACAGCTTTATCAGGCCCGCCATGGTTTTTGGTGTCGGCAACCGCATCGCCAACGTGACCCAGCGTTTCTAGGCGCACCGGCGTAGCAACAGCTTGCCGGCTAATCGCCGACGACCAAGCGCCTTTGGCATCGTGGTAGGTTTGGGGTTGGCCGATGGCCAGGGTTTGAATCGTAATCACAACAATCCTCTAGCGTTTGTACAATTGCTCAAACGTCTTGGCAAAGCGATCATAGATTTGACGGCGACGAATTTTGAGCGTTGGCGTGAGTAAATCGTTTTCAATTGTAAAATCTTCGGGCAAAATTTCATAGGCTTTAATTTGCTCAAACGAGGGCAAACTTGGATTGATCGTTTGCACTTCGTGCTCAATCGCTGCTACCAACTTGGGATGTTTGTGCAAATTGGCATCAACTGTCACATGCTCACGATTGGCCCAAGCCGTCACAGCTTCGATATCGAGCGTAAACAGCGCCACCAAATAGGGCCGGCGGTCGCCAAACACTGCACATTGCGAGATATAGGGGCTATTTTTGAACGCTGCTTCGACTGCTTGCGGTGCAATATTTTTGCCCGATGCAGTAATCAGCAAATCTTTTTTACGATCGACGATGCTCAAAAAGCCATCAGCATCGATTTTGCCAATGTCGCCAGTATAAAACCAGCCATCGATCAAGGCTTCATCGGTTTTTTGCTGGTTATTGTAGTAACCGCTCAATACCAGATTGCCACGCACCAGCACCTCGCCATCAGCGGCAATTTTGATTTCGTTGCCAGGAAAAACCTTGCCTACCGTGCCAAGTCGATAATCATCGGGACGATTGGCGGTTACAGCTGCCGAGGTTTCGGTTAAGCCCCAACCTTCGAGCAACAACACACCCGCGCCATTGAAAAATTCCAAAATTTCGATGTCGAGCGGTGCGCCGCCAGTAATTGCATAGCGAATATTACCGCCGAGCAATGCGCGAACCTTCTTTAAAACCAAGCGATCAGCCAAGCCATATTTCAATTTGAAACTTGCAGGAATAGCAGCTTTTTGACCTTTGTAGCGGCTGTTTTGGCGCGCGATGTTCAGCGCCCATGCAAAAATCCGTTTACGAATTGGGCTAGCTTCGGCGCGGGCTTGAGCTGCGCTGAAAATCTTCTCGTACATGCGTGGAACGCTGAAGAAGAAGGTTGGTTTGATCGTTTGCACATCTTCAAGCACCTGCTTGATCGATTCGATAATCGCAGTATTGAGGCCGTTATCGACCCCGCACATATGCTGCAAACGGCCAAAAATATGCGCTGCTGGCAAAAACAGCACATCATCATCGCCTGATTTCATGGCCATGGTTGTGCGAATGGCAGTTAATTCGCCTAGCAACGCACGATGCGCCAGCATTGCACCCTTAGGATTGCCAGTTGTACCCGAGGTATAAACGATTGTCGCAAGGTCTTCTGGCTCGATTTGTTGGGCACAGGTAGTGGCAAAGACCTCTTGAGCTGTAACATCGTTGCTAGCCATGCGCCGCAAACTGGTCAGTGATAAAATCCAAGGGTCGTCGCTGGGCAAATCGTGGCCATCAAAAATAATCACGCGCTCGATATGCTCAAGCTGCGAGCGCACTTTTTGCAATTTGTCGTATTGCTCGCGGTTTTCGATCAGCAGAAATTTGAGGTCGGCATCTTGGGCGATAAACGCCACGGTATCGGCCAGCAACGAGGGATAAATTGAAACTGGCACTGCGCCTGAACAAACCAATGCCCAATCAGATTCAACCCAATCGACGCTGGTATTGGACATAATGCCCACCCGATCGCCTTTTTGGAGACCCAACGCTTGAAAACCAGCCATCAACTGATAGACATGGCGTTGATGTTCGGCATTGGTACAGGTCAACCATTCGCCATTGCGGCGAGTTCGCCAGCGATTGAGATGGGCAAAGGTTTGTGAACGCTCGCGAAATAACTCACCAAGGTTACGAAACGACATAGACTACCTCCAAAGACCTTTGCAACAATTCAACGGCGAACGACAACGTCTGTGGTCAGCAAGCTAGTTTATTGGGGATGCTCAGCGTAGATTAAACAACGATCAGTGGCAACATGCCATTGACGGTTTTGGATTCCTTCATCACATCTCCGCTCCCACGAAACAGGTGAGGGGCGCGTTTGGTGGTTGCCCCTCGCCTGCGTGTGGCAGCTAGAGCGCCGAGGAAGAAGACTGATTAACTATTCGCTATCTGGAGCTTGATCAAGATCATGGGCTAATTCAGCGAGCAATTCTTTGACGGCGCGTTCATTGATTTTGGTACGCCCAACCTCGGCTTCAGGCGTAATGCCTTCCATCTCCAAGAAATCAACGATATGGCGTTGATGTTGTTGCAGCAATTCTGGCGTTAATAACTCATCGAGGTGGACAAAAACCTGCATGAAGGCTCCCATTAATGCATTGTGGTGGAATCTAGAGCTATGATACAGTTTTTTAGACTGCGCGGCAAGTAGGCTGGGTAGGCAATTGAGGATTTATAAGATCCCCTCACCCCAACCCCTCTCCCGTCCAACGGGAGAGGGGCGTTAACGGCGTGGTTTTGCCAAGCTGTGAGGAACTCCCCCTTGCTCGCTGGGCGGGCGAGGGGGTTCTTACAAGGATAGGTCGTTAAGATCCCCTCTCCCCAACCCCTCTCCCGTCCAACGGGCGAGGGGCGTTAACGGCGTGGTTTTGCCAAGCTGTGAGGAACTCCCCCTTGCCCGCGTGCAGTGGGCGAGGGGGTTGGGGGGTGAGGGGACGAAAAACCCTTACGTATGCATCCAAATCCGCTACTAGCTAGCAAGTCTTTGCTATACTTAGCATTGCATGTCTATTGCCAATTTAAGGGGATACTTGATCATGGCACATTCAGATGTTTACGATCCATTTCATAACGAACTTTGGGCTTTATCAGTTATGGCCAGCACGCTCGACAATGTGCGGGTGCGGGTTTCTGGCTTGCAACCAGATGTTCAACAAGAACGGCCTCAAGGCTTTGGTCGTTCATTAGCCCATGTAATTACCAGCCTGCGCCGAGGTGAAGTTGAATTAATCAGCGTATTTCAGCAAGCGCTGAAAACTGAAAATCCCAGTTTAAACACGCAGTTCAACCGCTATCCCAAGGGCTTTGTGCTTAATCCAGCCGAGGAACTTGGCAGTTTTATGGATACCCGCGAAACCAGTTTAGGCTTATTGCGCGGCCTGACCAGCGACCAATGGGAGCGCAAAGTCAATGATCCTGAGCGTGGCTTGGTAAGTTTAAGCCAATTGGCAGTCGAACGCGCCAACCTCGACCTTGAAGAAATGGATTATATGGCTCAGTTGCGCCATGCCATCGTTCAGCGAGAGCCAATTCAAGGCAACGACGCTCGATGAGGCTACTCTGGCTATTCAGCCTGCTGATTGGTACTGGGGTGGCGCTTTTGAGCCTACCGCACTATCTCCGAGGTGCTCAGCAACGACGCTGGGCAGCTTGGTTTTTAGCGCTATTTGCCATTGGTAATGGGCTTTGGCTGAGCCAAGTTTGGCCGCTCTGGGGTCGAATTATCGCAATCTGGATTCCCAGCTATTTGGCGTTTAAAGGCTGGCGCTTGCTCTACAGCCCACATTCGCAAACCAAGCAACTTGGGTTTTGGCGCAACGTGGGGTTTATATTTTGGTTAGGAATGCAGCTTGAGCCATGGTTATTGCCACGCAAGCCAGATCTTGCTTGGCGCAAACAATTGGCGATTAGTGCCCTGTGGCTGAGTTTTGGCGCGGCAATTGGCTGGCTTGCGTGGTGGTGGCCTGCGCCAAGCACTGGTTTATGGCTCTTATGGCGCTGTTGGATAGCCTTAGTCGGCTTGGTAATTGGGCTGTTTTTTGGGGTTACGCGGCTCTATTTGGCAATTTGGCAGGCCTATGGTTGGCAAGTGCAACCATTATTTTTAGAGCCAATTTATGCCCGTTCGGTCAGCGAGTGGTGGGGCAAACGCTGGAATTTGGCCGTGCATGAGGTGTTGAGCATAGTCGTTTGGCAACCACTCAAGCCAATCCTTGGCTGGCGTTGGGCAGCCGCAGCGGTATTTATTGCCTCAGGCTTATTGCACGAATTATTGTTGAGCTATCCGGCGGCAGGTGGCTGGGGCTGGCCGTTGAGCTATTTTGTGCTGCAATTTGGCATTACGAGTTTGGAGCGCCAGCGCAGTTTGCGTGCTTGGTTGCGTGGTTCAAGCTATCGCCAAATCATTTGGACCTTGAGTTGGGTCATAATTCCTGCGCCGTTATTGTTTCGGCCCGAATTGATTTTAGGTTTGTTTGCTGCTTATTTGCCCTAACGCAAAGCAACTAATGCGCCAAATCGCCCAGCTACGCCCGCATAATGGCCAAAAAATGCCGTATCGGGGCAGGCAGTGCAGCGGTCAATCGAATGAATATTGCTACTTTGCACGCCCGTTTGTTCGAGCAAAAAGCCAATCATGCGTGGTAAATCGAAGAAATATTGTTCGTCGCGGATGATAATGCCTGGCGCGTTAGGGCCGTGCTGTTGAAAAAAGGCTGGCGAAACAACTTGGCCCAGGTTAGCGATTGGGCTAAAGCATAGCAGCAAGGGCCGACGGTTGGGCCAATCCCCACAATTAAATCGCTGGGCTGGCACGCGACCAAATGACACAGAGCCTCGATCGTATGCTCTAAAATGTTGTTGACGGTGCCAACCAAGCCGACATTGACCAAAGCCACCGCCTTGCCTTGGCGCGTGGTGATAATTACTGGAGCTGCATCGCCAACCACCATAAACAAGGCCAAATTGCGGGTGGTCGTGATCAGGCTATCGACCCCTTGTTGATTGGGAATCCCCTGCGCATTGATAAAACTCAGGTCGCGTGGCGCAGCATCGGCCAATAAACCTCGCACCGAGATCCGATGCGGTGTACTATCGATCGCCATACAATCGGGGTCGCTGACCAAGCCCACCCGTGAACTATGGGTCAAGGCAAAATGAGCCACGCGACTAGCATCAATGCCGGCAACCCGCGCAAAGGTACGCCGCGCTGCCCCAACTTCGGCAGGCGGTCCATAACGGGTTGCGAGATTCCCACAGGTTCGGGTCGAAAAACCATGCTGTAAAAACGGCAGCCCGACTAAACCGGGGATACGAACAAGCGGTGAGGAAGCCTCAGGATCAAGTGATGATGATGCAACAGATGGCGCATTCAGCATGGAGTAGTCCCTGCGCAGGTATACGATTCTAATTAGTATACCGTATTGCTAAAATCAATGTAAAGCGATCACGTCAAGCCTTAAAGCCACCCAATTAGCTCTCGACTTTGCTGATCAAAAAGCATACAATAGCCATCTAGCTAGCTGCGACATTTTAACCTTTAGCACGTACACAACGGTACTGGTCTTATTAGTACTTTTTCGCTATGGAGGTAGGTATGCAGAACATAGTTAGTGATACCATGAACTCGATCATGCTTTGGACGGTTGGTAGCTTAGTTTTTACAGTTGTGTTGATTGTTATCCTCCGACGAGTATTTAGCCCGAATAAAAAATTATTACAACAGGGTTTACCTGGGCAAGCCACAATTGTCAATGTCTATCAAACTGGCATGATGATCAATAATAATCCGCAAATTGGCTTAGTATTGCAAATTAATGGCCCTTTAGGTCAATATCAGACCGAAACCAAGGCGGTTATTCCGATGATATCGATTCCTCAGTTTCAGCCCGGAGCCGTCTTGCCAGTCAAAATTGATCCAAGCAATCGTAATAATATTGCACTTGATATTTACGGCCCGCAATAGGCCAATGGCCGTTCAATCACCTATCCATGTTGCCTGCCTCACCCGTTGGGTGGAGCAGGTTTTTGTTGTGCCATAGTGCGCTGGTAAGCTGGCGAATCTGCTGCCGTGCTTGGTTTGGCTCGGGCACATCTGCCGCCATTATCACCAAACTATCCCCCATGCCAGCATTGAAGATCAAGGCAGCATCATGTTCAACATCGTCAAGCTCACCCGATTTGTGGGCACATACGACCGTCGATGGTAGGCCTGCGGCTATTTTATCGTCACTTGCTGAGTTAACGAGACTCTTTACGATGGTACTAGCCATTGATCCCCCTTTGCTGATAGCATCGGTCATGGTGTGTAACAGCCGAGTTACCTCTTCGGCACTAGTATAGTTTTCAAGGCCTTGTTGACGAGCTTGAAAATCGAGCATAACCCGACCCCAACGGGTTGCCTGATAGCCCTGCTGCTGCAACCAACTGTTTGCCGCCGAAATCCCGCCAAGTTGGGCTAAAATCAGGTTAGTCGCGTTATTTTCCGATTGATTGAGCATGCGCTGGATCAGTTGATCGCTGGCAAGCATGATGCCAACATCCTGAGCTAACGAACCAGCCTGATCATCAAGCATATGCTCGCTAATCAATACGTTGAAACTAGGCTGATTGGTTGTATACCATTGCCATGCCAAGAAAAGTTTAATCAAACTCGCTGAGGGAAGTTGAATCGCTGGTTGAGATTGATAATAGATTGGGCCAGTGCTGCTGCGAAAATCAACCGACCAGCGCCCAGCAAAGCCAGCAATTAAGCGATTGAACGATTCCATTGAGCATCCTTATCACGCAACCAGCCTATTTGACTTTTTATTAATCAGGTTTGGGTTTAAAATAGCTCTATTGTTTGCATTTTAGCGTTTGGGTAACCGTGTATGTATGTTTCACGCCTGCAACTTCAAGACTTTCGAATTTATCGCAGCCTCAATTTAGCCTTGCCGCCAGGCGTGTGCTTATTTTATGGCTCGAATGCAGCGGGCAAAACAACAATTCTAGAGGCATTATACTATTTGGCCACAACCCGCTCATTACGCGCCTCAGTCGAACGCGAATTGATTGCGCTTGAAGCAACAGGTGACCTCGGTTTAGCTCCATTTGCCCGTTTGGTCGCTAGCTTGCAACCCCAAACCGAGGCCGAAATGCAAACGATTGAAATTGTATTGCAACGCAAATTTGGCGCAGATGGCGATTTATTGCCAACCACCAGCAAAACTATTCGAATTAATAAAATTGCCCGCCGCGCACTCGATTTAATTGGGCAGTTGCGGGTTGTGATGTTCGCACCGCAAGATTTAGAACTGGTAACGGGTGCGCCAGCCGAGCGACGGCGCTACCTTGATGTGACGCTTTCACAGATTGATGGGCGCTATGTGCGGGCGCTTTCACGCTACAACCAAGTGCTGACTCAGCGCAATGGCTTGTTGCGCTCAAGCCGCGAACGAGGCCGCGCCGCCAGCGAGCAAGACTTGGCTTTTTGGGATGAAGAGCTGGCCAAAGCTGGCGTATATGTGCTACGCGAGCGCCGGCGAGCAGTCACCGAGCTTGATCAACTGACCCAGCGCTTGTATGCCGAGATTAGCGGCAACGATTTGGCGTTGCGCTTGAGTTACTTGGATACGACCCCAGCGCACGATTTGGCGAGTTTTCAAGCGGCTTTGAAGCAGTTACGTCGCGAGGAACGTGAACGGGGCGTGACCTTAATCGGCCCACATCGCGATGATCTCTCGATTCAATTGGCTGAACGCGAAGTTGGCAGCTTTGGCTCACGCGGCCAGCAACGGGCTGCGACCTTGGCTTTACGGCTTGCCGAGGCCGAATTGATGCATGCTCGGACTGGCGATCGGCCAGTGCTACTGCTCGATGATTTGCTCTCGGAGCTTGATCAAAAACGACGCGAACATTTATTGACCACGATTGTGCGTCCACAGCAACAAACCCTGATTACGGCAACCGATCTTGATGATTTTTCGCCGACTTTTTTGAACCAAATCACCAGGATGCGGGTCGATCATGGCCAGATTTTCCCTGCATGATCGTTTTTTAACCACGAAGGGAATCAGGCTATCGGCTATAGGCTATCAGCATTGTTTGGCATTGATCATGAGTTCTTATAGTCAAAAGCCGATAGCCCATAGTCTCACAACCTCTACGTTAAAATATAGCTCTTTTGATTTTTGCCTTATGCCTTGACTTGTGACACTCATTGACACAACTGTGCTCTATACTTTAGCTCGTCACGCAAATTGTGTTGAAGGATGTGTTATGAGTATGAACTGTGTCGCAGTGACCACCCACCTGCTTGGACTTGGCAATGAGCTTCGCAGCGCACCAAGCCTGATTCCCCTGCCCCAAGGCCAAATTTCGGCCCGCCAATTGCTGCAAGAGCATGTGCAACATGAACTGAGCCAAAGCGATCAAGCCAATAGCCCTAGCCTCGCCCTCAATTATCTGATTGCCAAACCCATGCCTACAACCATGATTGCCGCCGATCAGGTGCGCAGTCAAGCTGAAGCCGCGTTTCGCGCTGGCGATTGTTGGTTGATGCTCGATGGAGTAGCCGTGCATAATTTAGATACGCCATTACAACTCCAACCACAAAGCCGGGTTGGTTTTATGCGCTTATATCAACGCTAAAGGAAGAGCATCATGGCCCTAATTAAGCGAGCAGTAGCAACGCTTGTGGGATTGAAGGCTTGAGCAGAGGTTGAGCCGTCCTCGATTAGGAGGAAGAAATTGAGGACGGCGCTTTGAGTTAGAAGATTAAAACCCCGATTACCGCAACTAATACCAAAACCCCAATCACGCTATACAGCATAATTCGCTCGCGATCAAACAAGGTAAAGTTGCCACGAATAATCGTTGGCTCGAAGCCAATCATATACAAGGTGTGGGCTTGACTGCGCTCGCTATAATCAACCTCGGTGACGGGCGTGCCATGAATGGTTAATTCAGCGTGGAGCAAGCGGGTTTGTTGCTCGGCATCAACATTTTCCGCAGCTTGCAATAATTCATGCAATGGCGCAATCGCATGCCACTTGGTATCGCGTACATCAATTTGCGCAGTATAAACTTGCTGCGATTTTTCGCGAATATCGGCCAATGGCAAACCCGCCTCATCATCGGTATTTTCCCACAGCTTGCCCCAACGCGACCAATAAAACACATCTTCGGTCAGCACTTGGCCCGAACCTTGGCAACGCCCACAATCAGCCTGACCTTCGCCTTCGCATTCAGGGCAATCGACGGTGATTGTACGCCGCTCTTTGCTGCCATCAGGATTGGTCTGCACGCGCTTGGTTTCGAGCAAGCCCCGCCCATGGCATTTGGTACAGTGTAAATCGCCCTTGCCACCACAATAAATACACATCTCGACCCGCTCGGAGTTGGGAATAACCATCTCGGTTGGACGAATCTCATCAAATGGCTGTGGATCGGGCAAAATCACTTGCCAAACCCCAGGTGGATTTTGGCTGGTGCTGATACGACTGCCTTGATAGGGCTTTTCGCGTGGCTCAGGCGTTGTGCGGGTTTCGTAATAAGCCCGCAGTTCGTAGGTATAGAAGTTATAGCTGACCACACGCTCAGGCATAATTGCATTGCCCAAATCGCGCCGCCGCACCATATTTTGGCTGCTCCAGCGATTGAGCACCGTGCGCAAATTGCTTGGCTCGTGCAACTGTCGGCCCCACTCGCGGCCACGCTGCACAAAATCGCCATCGAGAATCCCGACCAATACCGTTTCAACCGGATTTTCCAGCCATTCGCTCTCAACGCTACTGGCGGCAATTGGTGCGAGGCTCGTGCTGGTTTCAGTCGGCATAGCTTCGCGCAAGGCTTGGCGCAAGGCCGCCGCTGCTTGGTTGGCAGAGCTATAACGCACTGAGGCTTGGGGCGAGAGCAACCGCCGTAGCACCCGATCGGCTGGGGCGAGCGCTGCATTGAAATCGGCCAACGATTTGGGGGTTTGGCCGGGGGCTGGTGGCACTTCACCAGTCAACATATGGTAGAGCACCGCGCCCAAGGCATAAATATCAAGGCTTGGCTCGGTGGCATTTTGTTTAAAATCTTGCTCAGGCGCAGCGTAGGCCGTTAGATAATCGGCCTCTTCCAGCTGCGAGAGATCGGGGCCGTCGCTGCTCCACGCCAAGCTAAAGTTGGTCAAAAAGCCATGGCGGCTGACTGCTTGATCATGCACAGCTTCAGTGACGACAATCGTGCCTGGCTGAATATCACGATGTACAATTTTTTCAGCGTGGATAATATCGAGCGCTTTGGCAATATCGCTAAAAATCCGCACGGCATCGCTGATCGAGAGCGCACCATCTTCGAGCACTTCTTGCAGCAAGCGACCGCCAAGCGGCGGCGTAACCAAATAGTAGCCAAAGCGATCATCGTGGCCAGCATCGATGACTGGCACAATCGTTGGATGTTTGAGCCGAGCAGCCAAACGGGCGGCCTGCCCAAATCGGCTGACCGAAACCCAGTCTGAACGGCGTAACACATGCACCTCAACCGGGCGATCAAGGGTTAGGTGGCGAGCGCGATAGATCGTCGTCAATTCTTCCTGACCAATTCGCTCTTCCAAGCGATAATTGCGCAGTTCATGATCATCTTCGCGGCGCGGTGTCGCATTTGGTTTAGCCCGAGATGCAGGGGCAGTCATTGCGGTCGCTCCTCTAGTTGCACGTTCCATCGGCAGTATAGCACATCGGCTCCCCCCCAATGATGCGAATTAATCCATTTTAGCACATTTGTTTCTAAATTGTAAGTATTGAGGATCAGTAGTATTAAGGATGAGGGATAAAATTATAAGGCAAAAGGCCGAAGGCAAAAATCAAAAGCATGAAGGATGAAAAGCCACTAGCCGCCAGCCCAAAGCCTCGAGCCTTGCTCAACACAGAGGCGAAGAGCATGCATAGCTAGTGGCAATCATAAGAGCAATAAATTTTATGCTTGTTCGGGTTCCGATTGAGCGGCTGAATCAGCTTGTGAGCTTGACTCATCAGCTTTAACCCGTGGGTCACGCAAGAAATCGCGCGGAGTTTGCTCGGGCAAATCCGGTTTGAAACTATAAAGCCGATGGCTGACAGGATGAAACATCCATAAGCGTGCGCAGGTGGGGCATTGATAGATCGATACTCCCTGATCATCATTCCAAGCAGCATAAGTAACGAGCACTTCACGGTGTGAGATAGGCAGATGTTCAGGCGGATAGTGTGCGGCTATCCATTCTGCTTTGCGGCCTTGCTCTACAGCCTCAACATAATCGACTGCTACCGGCATGTAATCCTCATAAAACTCCAATGCCGCGTAGAATGGCTTTATCCAGCCCTTGTTATAGAATAAATCGGTCGTGCTGGTATTTACTAAAGCAGTATCACATAAACACAGAAATCGCATCTAGACTCCTAAACATGTCTCAATCCATTTCAATATTAAGCTTCTATAGATTAACCTTATTCCCCAGCAGACGTAGATTCATCTGCTTCAGCCTGTGGATCGCGCAAGAAATTGCGGGGCGTTGTTTCGGGAAACTCTGGTTTAAATGCAAAATAGCCTTCAGCATGCGGATGGCTAATCCATAAACGTTGACATTGCGAGCATTCATAAAGAAATAGTGATTGATCAGTTCGCCATGTCGCGGTCATTACAACATCAAGCGTTGTAATAGTGTATTGCGGTGGGTAATTGGCTGCAATCCATTCATCACCTTTGCCCTGTTGAATTGCCTCTACATAGCCTAATAGCATTGGAATATAGACTTCGTTTAGGTTGCGATAGGCATAAAATGGCACCATCCAGCCTTTATTATGCAACGAATCGTCGTCTCTTATTCATACATAATATTGCCGCATGTACAGAGTAATTTACTCATAACTCATTGCCTTTGCTTTCATCATCATCGTGCTCCCAGCCAGTCATTGTATGTTCAACCTCTTCAATATTCTCCATCAGTGCTGCTGGCGCTGGCAACCACTCGCCCATCGCCCGTCGATACAACACTAGCAACATTTGGATTGGCAAATTGAACATAAGTGGTGTCAGTGGATATGATGTTGGACTCCAATAGGTAAGCATTTCTTCGATTAAAGCCTTTAATTTGGTAGGCTCCGTCAAAAGAATCACATCGGCCTTAGTATCATAAAAGTCGCTTGGTTGGCGAAAAATTTTTTCAAAGGCTTCAAGTTGGGCATAAAAGAGTTTGCCTGGCTTTTGGGTTACTTGCCAAAGCACAATCGGAGCATTCCGTTGCTTGGTTTCAGCTAAAAGCCATGGATCATATTCATAGTGCATTCCCATTCAGCTGCTCCTTAAATGGTGACTTTCCATGAGGATGTATAGCTCTCGCGCCTACTCTACCCGATATTTGCGCCGAAACCACTCCATCGAAAGTTGTGATTTTTCGAGCAAAATCGCAAGCTGATAGCAACCTGATAAATTGCTGATTTACATCTGAAAAAGCTATGATATAATCCTGACGCTGTGTTAAATGCTGGAAACTCAGCTTTAGCGCAGTCCTCACGCCACGAAGGCGGGTTGTATCAAGAGAGTCGGTGTGGAATGCCGATGCCGCCGTTGTGGCATCTCTCCCTGAATCGTAGCAGTGTTGCTACCACCAAGCTGCATTCCCTGATGCCCAGTTTTGCATCCACCGCGTACCTCCGGAGGTTTGTGTTGCGACACATTGCCCGTTTATTGGCGCTTGGCTGTCTGCTGACTGTCGGCATGACCCCACTCCGAGCGCAGGCTACCCCAACCTTGTGGGCTGCTGCTGCATCAACTGATACCCTCATTCTCGATTCTGGTCAATTGACCCTCTCCGCGACTGCCAGCCAAGCGGCTGCTGTCTATGGCTCGTATGCGCGTTTTGGCATGTTCGATAGCGCACCCCAAAGCATTGCTCCCGCCAATCAAGTCACTGTCACCTGGGGCGCAACTGTGCCCGCTGACGCCAGTCTACGCGTCGATCTGCGTGGCTTCAATGGCGAGCGCTGGAGCGATTGGACGCTCGATGTGCAATCGGGCCAAAGCGTGGCGTTTGCGACAATTGCCCGCCAAATTCAATATCGTGTGGTGCTGTTGGCCAATCAGGCTGCACCTGTGGTCGATTTTGTGCAACTTGCGCCCAATAGCATCGCCGAAGACGAAGCAATCAGGATTATGGAAGACGAGCCAATTGCCCCAACTTATCACATTCGGGCAACCCGCATGGGCCTGGTCGGCGATCGCACTGCCAACGGCCATATCATTCAGCCGAATGATTGGTTTGTTTCATTGCCATCGTTCCGTTCGCTCTCATCGCGCGGCGGCGGCGAATATATGGCCCGCTTATCCTACAAAGGCACCTCGATTGTCGTGCCAGTCTGGGAAGTTGGGCCATGGAACATTCACGATGATTATTGGAATGTTGAGCGTGAGAAGTTTGGCGATCTGCCTGTGGGCTGGCCGCAAGATCATGCTGCCTATTTTGATGGCTACAATGGTGGTTGGGCTGAAAAAGGCCGCGTGCGTTTTCCAACCGCTGCCGATGTTGGCGATGGCGCATGGACAGCCTTGGGCATTCCGTTTAACGATGAACAAGAAGAATTAGATATTAGCTTCTTGTGGCTTGGCCGCGACCCTGGCGATAACCCCGCCCCAATGCCGGTAGGCAGTGTTACCCCAGAGCCAGCTCCGGTTGAAGAATTGCCAGCTGGCACAATTCAGGTCGATAATCAAACCGAACAATTCAGCCGCTCTGATGTAAAATGGTATGAATTTTCGTGTGGCAAAAATCGCCATTCCTTCTGGACTTTCTCGACCGACAAGCCAGAAGAATCGGTCAATACTGCCCGTTGGACAACCCCGCTGGAAGCTGGCGACTATAGCGTGAGCGTGTTTGTGCCCTATTGCCCCAATGGCAAAAGCGACACAACGGCGGCCCGTTATGTCGTGCAACACGCCGATGGCGAAACCCAAGTTGTGGTCAATCAAGCAGAGCACGCTGGCAATTGGGTTGAGCTTGGGCGCTATCGCTTTGATGGCACAGGCGCGGTCAGCCTCGCCGATTTAGCCGACGATCGCATGAAAGCCATTTGGTTTGATAGCGTGCGCTGGACACGATAAGTTCTAGCGTTGATTAAACAAAAAAGCAGGGATTGGGCTGATTGCCCAATCCCTGCTTTGCCGTTAAGCGGATTATGGAGTGGCTGGAGTGGCCAAGAAGTTGATCCCGACCACTGGTAGGCGAATGGTACCACCAGCAACAGTTGAGTTGACAGTGAATGAATAAACGTTATCCAACTCCCGCTGACCAGCAGGTGTTTCGGCTTCGTTAACATTATTAGCACTATCAACCACCAAATAGACTTTCCAAGCACCAGTTTGGTTGAGCAGTGATTGCCAGACGACTAATGGACAATCGACAGTTGCCTGCGGGCATGTTCTACGCCAAAGGGTGTTATCACTAAACCCATCAAGCGTAATGCTGCCATCTTGGGGCAAATTCGAACGATTGATTTCGGTAAACACCACACCTAGTGGATAGGTACCATCACTATTACGGCGTGGTGCTACATCAGGCGATCCTGGTGGCAAGAGATACATATCGACAAATAAGCTACCTTCGTCTTCAATATCAGCATCAAGCACATTTTCGGTGTCACCTGAGCCAGGTTTGATACCATTTTTAAAGGTTGTGGTAAAGGCTGTAATGCCTGCTGGGGTAACAGTCGACATCGTAGCAGTATCAACATATAAACTTGGGTGACCATCGACTTTATAGCGAATCCGCAGATTGCGCAAAATTGGGGTTGCCCCTGGCTCGGAAGCATTTTGGGTCGTCAACTGAGCTTCATATTGGAACCATCGGCCTTGAACTGAAGGGTTGCCAGCCCCAGTATTAGCACCTTGGATCGAATATTTATCTGAGCTGGTATCACCATCGACATAGGTAAAATTAGGTATTGTGTCCAAAGCTGCGCGGGTTGGTGCCAGTTTATATCCAATTTGAATATCAGTGTTAATTGGTGCATTCGGCAGGGTGGCATCCCACAATATTTGCTCGATAAAGCCAGGTGCACGTAATTGAATCGGTGGAGAACGATAAACCCCTGGCGAAGGATAGCCCCCTACCGTGAGATCAATATCGGCATCAGTGCCAACAAAGCCAAACAACACATCATCTTGATACGTATTGCCAACTCGAATCCCGCCAAACATATAGGCAACTGGGCGATTATTGATATAGACCAGCTCAAGGCCGTGAGCTGAGCGAGCTTGTTGGGCAGTCAGCGCGTTTTCCGAGACCCGGAAATTGCTTTGGCCAAAGAGTGGTAACGAGAATGAGTCGATGTTGATAAACGATGAATAGATTCGGTTAGTTGGCTCGCCAAAGGCTCCTTTTTTGCCACCAACAACATAGATTTTTTGGTTGACCCCAATAACCCGTGGCCCGCTCAATGGCTCGGGCAGCACATATTTTTGAGTTTGCCAAGTTAACATACCATTGCTATCGAGCTTACCAAGCATAACTTGGGCCGATGCTTCGATCGTTGAGGTACACTCATTAGCACGGTCACCGTTACCAAGCTCAAACGTTCCCCCAACCGCCAAAAAGGCTCGATAGGTGCTTTGGCCACTTTCGATAGTTATTGCATCAAAGTTGGTCACATCCATGCTATGCAAGCCAACCTTGGAATCACAGCCATTGGTAGAGGTAAACATATCAGACGTAATTGGCAAATCGGGCATTGCTTGCCATGGCCCAAGCACGCCATTCGCCCCAACTAAAGTGCGGCGAACTGAACGTCGCACAAACTCAGGCGCGAAGAGATCGGTTGAATCTTTGGAGCGACCGCCAACCAGATAAATATAGGTTTGATTGTTTGGGGTCGTGTAGGCCGTAACACTGCTATAGATCAAATCTTCGCCAGTTGTTAATGCTTGGGTTTGCCATGCTTCAAGGCTACCATCGGCATTGATAACCGATGAGTAGATGGTATTGGTATATTGTTGATCGCCAGAGGTTATTTTTTGGCCACCAAAGGTATAAATAATCCCTTTGTTGGCAATTGTTGGATGGTTAACGGCCACCGCACTTAGCCGCGTTAGTGGGTGTGGCAACAAGCGTGGGCTGAGCGCCCAAGCACTCGTATCGCCCCCAGTATCGATAACTTGGGCTGAACAAACCTCGTTGGTTGGTGCAACGTTACCACTTGATGCTCCCGAGCCGCCAATTGTATACAGAAAATTCTTATACGAGGCTGTGCCCATGTCGGCCAAACGTCGGCAAAGAGTATTGTTGGCATCTTGCCATTGAGACAACGCCCCTTGGGGGATAAGTTGTACCCCACCATAGGCTACCCCGTCAATAACTTGGTCTTGCTGGGTTAAGCCTGTCAAACCGAAATAACCACTCGCAAAGTCCCCGGCGCTGACTGAAATAGTGGCGTTTAGCGAAATTGCCGCCACCGAAGAAACCAAGGTAATAAAAAGCGTAGCAGTAATAAGGAACGAGCCCATCGATAGTACTCGTTTGCGCTGCCTATTGCGACCCATAGTAAACTCCTTACTATTGAATACGCACAGCCATTGGCTGTGCGTATTCCATGACCTCTCGATAATTGTACTAGAATGTAACCTATTCCGGACAAATACCCTTGTTTTCTTGCAATAGTGAAATATTTAAGGTGAATTTGCCAAGATCGATCAGGTTTTCGGCACCTTCAGGCACATTGAAGGAAATTCGGTTTTGGAGTTGAGTTGCTTCAGGTGCCTTTAAGCGATCAGCAAATTGTGGAATGTAGGGCAAAACGCCTGGCCGAAGATCATTGTTATAGCCATTTGGGTTCATTGTTTCGCCACTACCCATTGGGAACTCGCTCCAACTGGTAAGTGAGCGTGATGCTGAAAAGCTATAGTTGCCTGGCTCGGGCACCGTAAAGGTCACTTCACCATTGGCTGCGGTGCGCAGGTTAGTCAAGCCGGCGATTGGATTACCAGCAGCATCATAAACCTTAACTTGGGCCGCTGACCCCACAACTATTGCATCACGTTGATAACACAATTCACCTAAATCTTGAACGATGGCATCCAAGGCTTGATCAAGCGCTGTTGGCGTTGAAGCATAGAAGGCTCCGCCAGGCGAGGCAACTTGGTCAATCCGCAAGTCGCTTGCATCATACAAGCCTTGGTTGCCCATCAAGATCGCATAGATATTAATGGGCCGCAACGGCGATTGGCGATTTTTAGCCGCATTTGCAACTTCAACCAAGGAAACAATTGGCGCTTTGGCATAGCCGTTGCCACTGCCTTGACCATCCCATGGGCAGGTCGCTTGGACTTCTGGGTTATCGGTAATTGGGTAACTTGATCCACCAGGAGTCAACACGTTACCAGCAGTAGGATCGTTTGGTGCCTTACAATACTTATAGCCACCAGAGCGAGTATGCTTAAGCGTTTGGGTATTTTGGGAGTTAACTTGGTTGCCCTCATACATCACGTTGGTCAAACCGTCGGTGAGCATCAAGACAACCAGTTTAACTGGATTGCCGTTTTTATCAGTTCGCGGCGGGCCAGCATTATCAAAGTAACGAACACCTTCGCGCAAACCACGACCACCAGAGGTACTGCCGGCCATATTGCTTTGGGTAATCCAATTCACCAAGGTATTGAGTTGGGTTGTTTGATTAAGAGTACGATCTGCAATCGTTCCAGCTGTAGAAGGGAAGGGAAACGACGGTGAGCTGCCATCTGCATTGCCGCTAAAGCGAATCGCAGCAATCCGATTGTCTCCCCCCTCAGTTTCGTAAGTATTGCCAGTTACCGGGTTTGTCATCGTATTACCAACTGGAGCATTCCAAGCAGTAATCATACTAAAGCCGAAGTCGGAGATGAATCTCCTCATCTTATACCAACGGGAATTTGCGTTGCTGCTACAGGTGCCAGTCCCGGTTGGGCTGTCCCAGCACGATTTCATCGAGCCAGAAATGTCAACTACGAGCGAAATATCGTAGTTCAATTGTTGAGTGCTTGGCATATACCAAACCAACTTTTGATCTAAGCCCAATTTGACGCTTGGTGGTGGTATTGGTGGTGGAACGTCAACACATGGACACATTGCATTCGAGCTAATATACTTGAAGTTTATGTCTGTTCCTAGTGTTGTTCGACCAACACTAGTGATTTGAATTTCTACAAAACCCGCTGAGCGGAACGAGGTGTACTTTTCGCTGCCAGAAGCCCCAGAGTAGGCCAGCTTATCAAAGGTTGGCACCAACACCCGTTTGCCTACCAGTTTGCTAAAGTAGCCACTATCAAGGTTTTTAGGAGTTGAGGTACTATCTGAAACCTTCGTCCAATCTTGGCTATTCAATACACCATTGTTGCTGGTGTTGCTGTAACCTGGCGGAGGGCTGGCTTCGCCATAACCCAAAATATAATCGCCAGTACCAGTCAATGACTCTTGCAGTTTGGTATTTACATTGGTTGCTGAGCGCCATTCAGCCCAAACAGCTGCTTTAACTTCATTGGTTGAGGTAACTTTGGTCTTCGTCCAAGTAGCGCTTAGCGGCGCGCCATAGGTTGCGCCATTAAAGACTTGGGTAGCTATCGCAACTGGGAAGATATTGGTGGCACATTGACACAGGGTTGCCCGGCCATCTGCGCTCACTTCGAGCGTATCAACGCCCATAACTTGAGCGAAAATGGTGTTGCGTGCTGAACGAACTTCAACCCGCACCCCAGTGAACTCAGTTGATACATTACCGCCGCTACCAATTGGGTACTCGACCCGTGAGCCACGTTGGGTATAGAACGCCCGATAGTAATTTTGAGTAGGGTCAAGGTTGCCCCAATCGCCAATAATATAGACTGCACCGGTAATCCCATTGGCTGCCAATGCGCGTTCAATCGCTGATTTAACGCCAGGGTCAGTACCATCGACCAAGTTGTTCATTGCTTCGAGGCCAGAAACCGAGGCAGCGTTTGAGGCTGCTTGTTGTTGGCGTTGGCGGCTAAACGCCTCGCCTGTGTCGATGGCTAATGCAGCAAAACCAATCAAGACGAAGAACAAAATAGCAGAGAATACTAATGATTGTCCTGCGACTGGTTGTGTTACATGTCGCAATTTGCGACTTAAGTTCATAGCCAATCCTCCGTGAATAAAGTTGATACCACTCTATCGTGATACTAATTAACTAGGGTATGGTAAGTTGTTGGGTTGCCGATAGTTCAATTCCAGTGGCAACAATTAGCTTGGCAAAGGGAAATAAAGGCTTATAGATATAGCGCACCTTAACCCGAATATCGCAATATTGACGAGCTAAGGTTTGCGGAGTTGTACAATCAAGTGGACTCTCACCAGTGACCGAACCTTTGACAAACGTAATCGGCATCATCGTTGCTTGCATTGTAGGGCCGTCTGGATTCTTATCGTTATCAAGGTCAAATAAATTGACAAAGCGTAACCCAGCAGCATTGCCATCTACATCAATATCGGCTGGGGCGCCACTTTCATAGCGTAAGCGATTGCGAATTTCCTGTTCGTTGAAATTCCCTGCGCTATCGAGTGGAAAGAGTGAGCCATATGAAACTGCTTCATGGGCCGCACCCTTTAACCCTTGAAAGGCAAAGAAGGCTAAACCGAAGTCAATAATGCCAGCTAGGAAGAAAAATAAGACTGTTATAGTCAGTGCAAACTCAACTAAGGCTTGGCCTGCTTGTTTGCGTTTGTGTTTGAGTTTGTGCATGGTCAATTACCCTCGCTGATTTAATTATTGACATGCCGATAATGGATCGATATTCGAGAAATCGTAGCGCATGATTGTGCGCCGTGAGGTTGCATCAATGCGGCGATTATTAAGGAATACCGTGCCAACTGGAGTTAAAGGCACATACACATAATTGACTTGAACTTGAATAATATTGCCTGCCCGCCGAAAATCGTTTGGTAGTGTATTGTCAATCGCAGGCGTAATAGCGTTATATTGGGTAAAGTAGGAAATATCAACCATTGACTGATTAAGCCCAAGCGTGGTGCGCATTGCAGCAGCTCGAATCAGCGAAACACATGGATCAGGTTGGTTGTTTGGGCCATTATTAACTTGCTGGTATCCAGCCTTGGAGAGCGCCAAGAGTGGTGGCCCCGATGAAGCTTGCTCGCCACCACGGCGCGCGGCATAGTTGGCTTGCGACCAGGAATAAACAAAATAGCCCAATTCAATTGTTGCGAATAAGAACGTCATAATAAGGGGGAAAACCAAGGCAAACTCAACAAGGGCTTGCCCTCGCGATTTTCGTTTCATACGTACCTCCCGTGTTGGTTATGCGCATACATTCCACGTTTGGATCTTAGGTTAGTATACACAGGTCAATGTCGATTCGCCTATAGTGCGATAGTACCAATTTTTGTTTAAGAATTCGCTTACGCTATTATTGATCAATCTGCCAGACTGTGCCACTCCATTGAATTCCAAGGCTGCGGGCATCGTTCGGCGGGCTGGCGTATTCACCAGCATAATTATTGGGTGTCCAAGTTCGACTGAGGCTCAGTTGCAATAACCAATCGTGGTCTGGTAGCGCCGGAAGCTGCCATTTTAGCAGGGTTGGCTCACTCCCCCTGAGTTGTTGACAGCCCAATGGCTGGCTGATTGGCTGCTTGATCAAATAGCTGGCACTTAAACAAAGCTCAACTGGTTGGTTTACGAGCGATGGTGGTACTAACCCTAATCCTACACTAAAGCTGAGATTTGAGCTAGTCTTAATTGCTGGCATTATCCAACTGGCATTTCCAGCAGTCCATGTGTAGCGTTGGCCAGTTTTGGGGTTGGTTTCAACTGGATTAATCCCGCTATGCTGCCAACGGTAATCATCAATCGCAATAATTTGCTGGCCGGTAACTGGCGCACTATCAGGCACAAGCCGATAGATCCGATAGGTAAAGCGAATATCGCCAGCGGTAAAGGGCTTTTGCAATTGCAATTGTTGCCATTCTTTTAATGGTAGGTCGAAGAGCTCGACGGTTTCATAGCGAAAGCCCGGCAAATTGAGCATGCCACCACGCGAGCCAAGCATCAAATACACCGGTCGGCCTTGGTCTTGCCAATTGCGCACTTGCTGGGCCAATAAATCGCGGTATGGCGTGGGATCATCGCTGTAGGCCACCAAATAATCACGATCAAACAAATAGTGCATTGGCGTAGCAATATTGGTCGAGGAATCGCGATCGCCGCCGCGCATGAGCACAATTGCATTTGGCTCGGTTTTCTCGGCAAGTGCGCTGAGGGCCGCCAAAGCACCTTTATATTCAATATGGGCAATCGTGCGCCAACCAGTTGCAATAAAAAACAGCAGCATTGCCGCCGCCGCCAGCCCACTGGTTAGGCGCAAAAGCTTGTTTGATCGGACAATGCCTTTGGCCAAAAGCCACGCCATCCCCAAGCTAAGCATTGGCACGGCCCCAGGCAAAAAGCGTCGTGCAATATAGATATAGGCTTGTTCAGCAGTGCCATACGAATCATTAACGCTAAACGCACCATATAAAATGCCAAGCAGCAAAATCATCCATGAGCGCCGATTCATGTCGCGCCAAATCCAGAGCGCCAAGCCAGCAATGCCTAAGCCAATGCCCAATGGCGAAAAATACCAGCCCAAGCGCACCATATTGCCATAGGCAATCGCCGTTTGGCGAGGCTTAACATCGGGAATCGGCAAAATGCCACCAATATAGCTATTCCATGTGCTAGCTTGCTCAATCGGGTGCAAAAGTGCGGCGCTTGAAAGATGCTGTGGCCGAATAAAATAGGCATAGCTTGCCATCAGCACGAGGCCAATTGCCACCGCACCTAATAACCAGCGTTGCCAACGTTGCGCCTGCACTTCGACCCAATTCAACAAGCGCGGAAAACGCCACAAGGCCCAAAGCGCTAGCAAACCAATTCCTACGATCGCTAACTCAAGCGCTAAACGGCTGTTGCTCTCTAAAATCCAGGCTTTAGCGTTGTTGCCACGTCGATCTTGCAAAATTGGCGGATAAAACGGGTGCGCCAAGCGCGAAATAATCGCAAAATCTTGAAACTTGCCCCAGGTATTGTTCATAAAATAGAGCCAACCAATGGTGCTGATGTGGATTGCAGCGTGCACCAACATCGTGCCCAAGCCCAAGGCCATTGCTGTTTCGCCCCGCCCCCAACGTCGCCGAATCAGGGCCGCGCCCAAATATAAGACAACAGGAAAAACCCCGAAATAGAATTCGAGCCGCATCAAGGCCAATTGGCCAAGCGCGATGCCACAGATGGCTGCATACCAAAGGCCACGGCGGCTACTGCGCTGGTTTGGCTCGCTGTGGCTATAGGCTGCCCACATTGCCAAGCCGCTCCAAACCGTCCATTGTGCGCCTGCTTCGGCAGTTGAATAGCGGCTAAACCAAATTTGCAAGCTGTTAAGGCTGATGAGGGCCAGCGCTAACACAGCCATCCAAGCACTGGCCTTGCCTTGCACTACCCGCCGCCCAACCATGGCTACGCTCCAAGCGCCCAACCAGCCCAAATAGCCAGTGGCCAACAAACCGCCATACACGCCAAATAAGCTCGTCCAAATGGCGATCCAGGTTGGGTAAAGGTGAAAGTTATTGGGGTACGATTTGCCAGCCGCCGCCGATTCCTCGGTCATAAAAAAGCTCGGCTGATGAAAACGCGTGCTCAGAAAACGCGCTGGATCTTGCTTACCAAGCAGGTTGGTATAGGCTTGTTTGGCAGGCTCAGAAATCGTGCGATCAGTGGAATTCATGGCTTGCACAATTTCGGCAACCAAGGCTTCATGTTGCACAATGCTGCCCGTGCGCTCGATCGCAAAGCCGGTAACTGTATAAATGCCTGCATCACGCCCACCCAAGACGGTTTCAAAAGGTCGGGCGACAATTGCGGCAAAAATTGCCAGCACAATGATAAAAACCCAACGCTCCCAGCGTGGGCGAGCTTTAATAAGTTCTAGTGGAGCAAGGCCAAATTTGTGGCTAAGCCACCAACCAAGCCCGCAAAATAGGGCAGTGCCAAGCACTAAATGCAGCAAACTATACCAACCAAGGCTTGCCAAAACCAAGCCCCACCAGCCAGTCCAAAGCGCACTGACCAGCATACGCTCAAATTGGCGATCAAGCCAATCGCTCGGGCGATGGCCAAAACGCGCCCAAACGAGGCCGGGCAGATAAAGCAAAACTGGGGCTAGGAGCAAACCAAGAATCAACTGCATAGTGCTTCCTTCACAACTGCTCAAGCCAAATGGCCTAGCAAACAGCAGCGATTATACTTGATTCTGTTGATTGAATGAAGCAAAAAGCCCAGCAGTAATGTTGCACCCCTGAGCTTTATGTCAATGATTATGGTCTGATGGTTGGTGGCGGTGGTGGTCTGGTTGGCTCAGCTTGAACCGTTGGTGGAATTCTCGTAGGTGGCACTGGTGCATCTGTTGGGAGTGGTGGATTGGTTGGAGGTGGCTGGTCAGCTGGTTTGGGACAGCCATTGCGTGACGGATCGCCTGGTTCATTTGGGCAAGCATCACGATCATCGGGAATCGTATCGCCATCGCTATCGGCGATTGCTGGTGGGTTGGTTGGCTCAACGGGTGCTAGGCAGCCATTGTTTGGCCCAGCCACATCAGGGCAGCCATCAACATCATCGTTAAATCCATCGCCATCGCGATCGCCAACTACTGGCGGATTAGTTGGTTGCACCACTGGCGGGTTGGTTGGCTGGACTGCTGGTGGATTCGTCGGCTGGAGTGCAGGCGGGTTGGTCGCCGCTGGGCGGGTGGTCGCAGGCCGATTGGTTGGTTGAACTGCAGGTCGGGTGGTCGCAGGCTGCACACTTGGCTGAAGTGCAGCATTGGTTGGCTGCTCTGACTGATTGGTGGTAGTTGCTAGATCTGCCGCACTGCTGGTTGGCTCGCTTGTTGCCACGCCCAAGGTAGTGGTAGCCTGATCAGCCACATCCATCAAGGTTACGGTTGGAGCGCTTTGGCTTGGTTGGGCCAGCACAACGGTATTCGTAGCCTGATTAAGCGTGACAATTGGAGTTTGATCGTCGCGGCTAAGCCACCAGCCACCACCTGCACCGCCAAGTAATAAAATGAGCAGCAACGGTAAAAAGCGTTTATAGCTTGCTGCTGGCTGCGCTTGTGGGATTATTGGCTCAGCGATTGGTTGTAGTGGATAATTGCTTTTCGGCTTGCTAATAGGTAATTTAGACTGGCTACTTTCACGGGTTGCAGGGTTTTTGGGCGGCCCAGTGATCGCCCGCGAACTAATTGTGGTTGGCAAAATTTGGGTTTGGGCAGGATTGACTGGAGCATAGGGTTGGGCCAATGTTTGCCGAAACTCCTCGGCTGAAGCAAAACGCTCATCGGCATCAATCTGCAACGATCGCATAATCGCCTGATTGACGTGTTCAGGAATCGCAGGATTGAGCAATTTTGGGGCGATAATTGGGTCGGGCTTGCGTTTAGCAAGTGCTAAGGTTCTGGCCAAAGCGTCGGCAGTTTTGCCATCGCCATCGGTTGGCGTGCGCCCGGTTAATAAATGGTAGAGCGTTGCGCCCAACGAATATAAATCGCTGCGCGGATCAGTGCCCTCTTGGTTAATTTGCTCAGGTGGCGCGTAGGTCAAGGTATAGCCATGAACACTGTGCATGGCACTGCGCATATTGGTAAAAATTTCGGCCTTGGCCAAGCCAAAATCTAGCAATTTCAATTCGCCACGGGTGGTAATTTTAATATTCGCAGGCTTAATATCGCGGTGCACAATTGGCTGATGATAGAAGCTATGCAAATAGGTCAAGACACTGAGCAGTTGATCAGCCCAGCCAAGCACTTGATCAACTGGCAGCGGGCCACCTCGCCGTTCGAGCATCGTGCTGAGATCATCACCATCGATCAAATCCATCACCAAAAATTGGCCAGCGTTGGTAGTAAAGTGCAAATAGACTTTGGGCAAGCTGGGGTGATGCAAATTGGCCAATAGACTCGCTTCATGGCCAAAGGCCTTGAGCGCATGCTCGCCCTCAAGGTGCAGGTGTTTGATCGCAACCAATTTGCGCAACTTAATATCATAGGCGGCATAGACCGCGCCACCGCCGCCATGGCCAATCCGCTCACGAATTTCATAGGTATCATTCAGGATCATGCCATTTGGAAACATAGC
The DNA here is from genome assembly GCA_963767035.1 of uncultured Chloroflexia bacterium. Taxonomy (GTDB): domain Bacteria; phylum Chloroflexota; class Chloroflexia; order Chloroflexales; family Herpetosiphonaceae; genus Herpetosiphon. The sequence goes on from CAVYBW010000001.1 coordinate 3,194,608, forward strand.
CTGCCTCGTCAGTTCTAATCATGCAAGGGGTTAATTAAGATCCCCTTATCCCAACCCCGCTCCCACGCCGCGGGCGAGGGGCTTTTTGGTTTGGTGGTTCGCCCATGATTCTGCTGCTAAACCGGCATCCTTCAGCCTTAGTTTTCACCGCGTCCACAGCGGGAATCGAGATATCGCTTGATGTGATTCCCCCTCACCCGCATGCAGTGGGAGAGGGGCTAGGGGTGAGGGAACCAATCATCATTTAATCATAATTTGGGCGAGTAGCACGAGGTTGATTGAAACTACACAACGCTACTCGCCCGATTATACCGTATTTTGCGGTTTTACTATGGAGCAGGCGTTGGTGGCGGTGGCGGTATTGGTGTTTCTACAATTTTGGTTGGCACTGCTGGTGTTGGGAATGGTACCGTTGGACGTGGTGTATTGGTTGCCTGTGGTTGCTCAACTGGCTTGGGGCAACCACGACGTGATGGATCGCCTGGATCATTCGGGCAATCGTCACGATCATCAGGAATTGTATCGCCATCGCGGTCGGCAACCTCGACTGGGGCTGGGCAGCCATTGTTTGGGCCATTGGTATCTGGGCAGGGGTCGTTAGCATCAGCCACGCCATCACCATCACGGTCGGGTGGCGGTGGGGCAGGGCAGCCATTGTTCGGGCCATTGGTATCTGGGCAAGGGTCGTTGGCATCAGCCACGCCATCACCATCACGATCAGCTGGTGGCGGTGGTGGGTTAGTTGGCTGAACGACAGGTCGGGTGGTTGGCTGAACGACAGGTCGGGCAGTTGCTGGCCGTGCAGTTGGCTGAACGACCACGGCAATGGTTGGCTCAGCGGTGGTGGTTGCGCTTGGCTCAAACAGGGTTGCAGTTGCTTGGATTAATGTGGTAGTTGGTTGAGCTGCACTACCACTACCACTGCTGACAGTGCTAGTTGGCGCTTGATTTGGCTCTGCATTCAATACAGGCGGTTGGTTGGCTTGGTTAGGAACAGTAGTTGGATTGACACTAGGATTGGCATTAACCCACCACCAGCCACCGCCAATCAAGCTGATCAACAGCAACGCCAAGAGCGGGACAAAGCGTTTAAGTGGCTTTGCTACTGACGTTGGTTCAATGAGAATGGGCAAATGGTCGCTTGGTTGGCGCGAAATTTGTGCATTTGAGGTTGACTGAACTGGTGGGCTGGTTGAGTTTGCAACTTGGCTACTTTGACTCGTTGATGGCTGGGTTGATTTGCTACCAGTAGGCTGAGATTTAGGCCGTGGGCTAAGCATACCCGAAAGACTTGAGCTAAGTTTCATGACGGTCGTAGGATTTAACGCTTGGCGAAATTCTGATGCTGAAGCAAAACGGTCAGGCTTATTAATTGCCATTGCCTTTATGATAGCTGCATCAACATACTCAGGAATTTCAGGGTTCAACAGTTTTGGCCGAAGCAGCGGGTCAGGCTTCGACTGAATCACCATCGCATTGCGGTTCGTTGCATCAATTGGCTTCTGATTGGCATTAATTGGTACATAGCCAGTGAGCAAATGATAGAGCGTGGCCCCAAAAGCAAAAATATCGCTACGCTCGTCGGTGGGTTCACCATCTTGGGCAACAAGTTGCTCTAAGGGTGCGTAGGTCGAGGTATAACCACGAACACTCAGATAGACATTATTGAGTTGAGTTGATAAATCACTTTTAGCCAAGCCAAAATCGATCAATTTCAATTGGCCAGTTGTGCTGAGTTTAATATTGGCAGGCTTGATGTCACGATGAATAATTGGCTGGTTCGGCGCGTTATGCAAATAATCCAGCAACATGAGCAATTCATCAGCCCAACTCAAGACCGTTTGTACATTTAGCGGGCCGGGTCGTTCGCACAGGTATTGATCAAGGTCTTTGCCTTCGATATAGGCCATTACCAAAAAATGGCCATAATCATTCTCAAACAGGTTATACACATGGGGCAAGCACGCATGTTCGAGGTTCGCTAATAATCGCGCTTCCTTTTTAAAGTGCTTGACAGCATCATTACTTGGCAAGATCAAATGTTTAACCGCGATCCGGCGGGTTAAATTCTGATCAAACGCTTCGTAAACATTACCGCCTCCGCCACCACCAACTTTTTCAACAATTTCATATTGTTGGTTCAGCACAAGCCCTGATGGAAGAACACTCATCGATGCCCTCGCACGAAAAAACAGCCTTATGGCGCTAGTGTACCATATTTAGTTAGATACGTTTAACGGTATTTATTTGTCAGGCAACTATTTTTAATAATTACAATTAAGTTGACAGCTAGCCAGCTTTTGAGTATACTCACAGAGCTTGATTAGCGGGAATGGCGCAATTGGCAGCGCATCTGTTTCCCAAACAGAAGGTTGCGGGTTCGAACCCCGTTTCCCGCTCCATCACAAAACATCCCATCACAATGGGGTGTTTTTTGTTAACCAAGCACAGACATAGAACAGAGCACAGCGAACATAAAAACCTCGTTTTAACCCAGAGGCGCAGAGAAGTAAGGGCTATAGGCTTTGGGCTATGGGCTAGTAAGACCATAATCACAACAATCTGGGCAATCTGTGGCTAAAAAATGGGCATCTTTTTACCGCAGCGCCGCCATGACTATTGGTTGAAGGCTATCGGCTAGCGAAACGTGTTGTGGTCGGCCAATAATCCTCGATAGCCAAAAGTCTATCGCCCATAACCGCATTGCGTGCCCTTCGTGGATCACAAACACTTTGCAAAATACCAATATGCAGTATAATGCCCCAAGCGTGGCCGAATTGCCATCGCTTGTATAAGGAGCAATCAAAGCTACACAACTTAAGCGCAACGGTCTGAATCGATTCGATATCACTTCGATTCAGAAAACGAGGTAGAGGTTCCTCGCCGCAGGGCGAGTGCTAACCTACAAACTCCAAGTTGGTGCGTGAGGCTGGCGGCTCGAATAGCCTTCCCGCTGCTGCCCACGGAAACAGGCTTGGCTCGGTTGGTAGGGAAAAGCGAATAATCAGCGGATGCCTCTTGGGTACACCACAGCCCAAAAGGGTGTTGCAAAACTTGCTGGCAACAGCAAGCACAATCAGCACCTTGTGGCCAGTTACATAGCAGCATGCCCCACCCCCGTTCATTGACGACACGGGTTGGTGCGGTGTGGTGCTATGTTGTGTTTTAGCTTACTTTTTATGGTTGGAGTATATATTTTATGTGTGGTATTGTTGGATACGTTGGCCCGCGCGAAGCAACCGATGTGATTGTGCGTGGCTTGGAATTATTGGAATATCGCGGTTACGATTCAGCAGGCATCGCCATTTTGGATTCCGCCGAATTTCAGATGCGGCGCTCGGTTGGCAAGTTGGTCAATTTGCGCCGCCGTTTGCATACCGAGCCAACCGCTGGGCATCAAGGCATTGGCCATACGCGCTGGGCAACCCACGGTGCGGTAACCGAAGCCAATGCCCACCCGCACCGCGATAGCAGCGGGCGCGTCGTCGTGATTCAAAACGGCATTGTTGAGAATTATCTCGAAATCAAAGGCCGATTGATGGCGCAGGGTATCACCTTTCATTCGCAAACCGATACCGAAGTAATCGCTCAAATGCTCGGCTTATATACCGAGGAATATGGCGATTTTCAACGGGCTTTTGGCCAAGTGATGAGTGAACTTCGCGGTGGTAATGCGGTTGTGGCGATGGATCAAACCCAGCCTGATTTGATTTTGGCGGCCCGAATTGGCAATGCTGGCGCGGTCGTGATTGGCCATGGCGATGATGAAAACTTCGTCGCCTCCGATTTGCCAGCGATTGTCGATTACACCCAACAAATGGTTTTCTTGGAAGATGGCGAGATGGCCTTGGTACGCTCAACTGGCGTGGAATATGTCAAGCTCGATGGTACGCCAATCAGCAAAACCACCACCACCGTTGCCTGGGACCCCATTTCAGCTGCTAAAGGTGGCTACAAGCACTTTATGCACAAAGAGATTTTCGAGCAACCACGCACAACCACCGATACCCTGCGCGGGCGAGTCGATCTCGAAACAGGGCGGATTGAGCTTGATGGCCTGACCTTGACCGATGCTGAAATGCAAAAGCTCGATTGCATCTATGCCGTAGCGTGTGGTACCGCTTGGCATGCCTGCTTGATCAATAAATATTTTATCGAAACCTTGGCTCGGGTGCGAGTTGAAGTTGATTACGGCTCGGAGTTTCGCTATCGTAACCCTGTGATGAACGAACGCACCTTATTGTTGGCCTTAACCCAATCGGGCGAAACCGTCGATACCTTGGCGGCAATGGCCGAAGCCCGCGAACAAGGCGTAAAAAGTGTAGCGATTTTGAACGCAATTGGCTCGCAAGCAGGGCGCTTAGCTGATGGTGGCGCAATCTACATTCACTCAGGCCCAGAAATTTCGGTTGCCTCGACCAAAGTCTTTACGGGCATGTTGATGGCGGGTTATCTGTTTGCATTGCGCTTGGCCCAAGCCCGTGGCACGCTGACCAGCGCCGAAATTCGCGAACACATCCAAGCGCTGATCGAAATTCCAGCCAAAATCGACACCATGCTCAAAGACACGACGGTCTACGATCAACTGGCTGATCTGTATCATCACTCGACCGATATGCTCTACCTTGGGCGTTGGGTCAATGCTCCAATTGCGCTCGAAGGTGCGCTCAAGATGAAGGAAATTAGCTATATTCACGCCGAAGGCTACCCAGCTGGCGAGATGAAACACGGCCCAATTGCCTTGATCGACGAGCGCATGCCAGTGATTTGTATTGCGACCAAAGATCATGTGTACGAAAAGATGCTCTCGAATGTTGAGCAAGTGCTGGCGCGGGGCGGCAAAGTGATTGCGCTGGTTAATCCAAGCGATGAGCTTGTGCGATCCAAGGCTGATCATGTGATTGAAGTACCCGAAACCACGCCATTACTCGCAGCAGTCTTGAACGTAATCCCAATGCAACTCTTCTCGTATGCGATGGCCGTGCGGCGCGGCGCAGACGTGGATCAACCACGCAACCTCGCCAAATCGGTGACAGTTGAGTAGGAGTTAGGGTTTTAGCAAAAAAACCTCGCCACGGTAGCAAAAACTGCTGCCGTGGTAGGGTCTGTTTAATTAATCTTCTTGTTCAAAGAAGCCATTCGCGATCCGCCCCCAGTCGAAACGTGCATTTTGAGCAAGATTTCGAGTTTTTTGATCACGCTGCTCATCTTCATATCGCGCCCAAGCCGAAAGCAAAATCTTAAGGCCATGAACTGCCTGATTCAAACGTTTTTGTAATGATTGAATATCATTCGTATCTTCTGTTTGATCAAGAACCTCTAACAAATGTGAGTAGGCAGGATGATTCGTATTTAATGTAATAACCAGCGCACCACCACGTGGCTTTACCGAAAAGAAGGCTGGTGTTTCAACATCTGCCGTAGCAAAAATATATTTTAATCCATCAGATACAGTTCGGGCTGCTAAATGGTTTGCTACCTTTTCGGTAATACCTTCGTCGATTAACGATTGAGCAATGGCTGTTTGGCGCTGTGAAGCTGGCAATTGCTCATCTTTATCACTCTCACCTGTATGACCATCTTGCTGTCGTTGGCGAGTAGCTTCTGTAGCAACAATTTCAGGTGTTGGTTCGGATGTATCATGGCGTGTTGTAGTTATTTTATTACCACGTGTTTGTTGCTGCAACCATTTCCGCATAGATCGAATATTAGTATCGACTCTCTGAACAATTTCTAATAATTGTGCCCAGAGGATCTCCATCTTCCTCAAGCTCACGCATGGCTTCAACAGTTGTTTTATCTTTTTGCAGAGTCTCTAAATCTAATCTTCGTGATTCAGAAAAATTTCGCGCCGCTTGTTTGTTATTTGTTACCCCAAATAAATCATCTAAAGCTGGTGGAAATTCGACTTCTACTCCCCACCATCGCTCTACCGGGTCATATTGAATCATCCAGCCTTGATCGAGATCGAGCTCTCGACCAGCTCGTATAATCGATACACCTACATTTTTTGCAGCATGTTCACCATGAGGCTTAGCTCCAGGATTGAATCCTTCACGAGCTTCTTCGCTGGCAATCGTAAATCTTGTAGTAACGACATGATTTTCACCACGAAAATTGATAGTATAGTTGAATTCAAAATCTTCACCTCCCCATGGTTCAAACATAGGCTTATTATCGAAAGGGGCAGGACATGAAGTTTTGCTCATTAAATATAGCGGATCATTCGGAAGCGCATTTTTCTCTTGGATTTTATTAGTAGGATAATCAGCATCACAATTAACTAATCGTATAACAACATCTCCATTTGCTAAGAATCGACGATACATACGGCCCACTAAAAACTCTGAATTATCAATAATAGCTTGGGCGGTACGCCATAGAATCCGATCAAGATCAGACCAAACAATCAGTGTGCCACTTTTGCCAAATGATTGTCCAACTGTTCGCCATAAATTAGGAATTGAATGATAGCTTGGTTCAGGAATAGTTTTTTGTTGGCCAGTTCTAATCTGTTCTACATCAAGATAGGTGTATAAAGCAGATTCAATCCCATTTTGCCATGACCATACTTCAACTCGTGTGCATTGCGAAATCGATGCACTTGGCAGACCCATGCCAAATTTTCCCATGCCCGTTTGATTCGTTGAGGCTAGATTGGTGCCATTGCCAAATTGCAATGCAATTTTGAGTACATCACTATCCATCCCTTTACCGTTATCAAGTACAGCTATTTGATGAATCCGTGAGCGCTGGCGCTGACCTACATTACTATTACGTTCTGCACATAGTAACTCAACAGTTGTGGCTCCTGCCTGAATTGAGTTATCAATTAATTCCGCAAGTGCATAAGCGGCATTTTTATAGCCATTATCACGCATTGCATGAACAACTAAATGGGCTGGTACAATCTCATTCATAATTCACTCCAAACATCTTCCCAGTTTGTAAATGCTTCGGCAACACTTCCAAAACCGGGTAACCCTGTATCAACAACGGTAACAATTTCAGCCTTGGCATTTCCACCGACTCGCGTACCACGAATTGCGCGGCCAACCATTTGACTATAGAGCACCAAAGAGCGAGTTGGACGAGCGATTAAAGCTGCACTGGTTTGAGGTGCATCAAATCCGGTCGTCAAAACCCCAAAGTTACAGAGAACCTGTGGTTCCTCGGAAGCAGTTTTATAGCTTGCGATCTTTCAGTCGTATAACAAGACAGCAAAGCCTTCAGCTAGAACTCCATGTTTATCAATACAACCCATGGACTTAATTAGAGCACCAAACGTGGGTAATTTGGCTGGTACTTTTAGGGAGATTATCACGAGGAATGGGGCTACATGAAGCGAGATAAATAAGGATTGGTGGAGACGTTGGGACTTGCACCCAAAGGACATCATGGCGCGATGGCTTTAACTGATGGACTGCCTATGCCGCCCCCATTACCCAGTCATTCTAACAAACGTATCGAAGTTATAACTCAGCCTTTGAGCGGTTTAGGCTTCCAACCAAGGGTGGAGTTGAGCGGCGGAAATTAGGCCTTGGCGCAAAATCGTTGGCTGCTCAGCACTCAAATCAACAATTGTTGAGGGTTGTTCGCCTGTGGCAATCCCACCATCAAGCACGAGCGGCACGCGTTCGGCTAATTGGGCGGCCACCGCGTGGGCTGTGCTCGGTGTTGGCTGGCCATGCAAATTGGCGCTGGTTCCAGCAATTGGCGTACCAAATTGGCCAATCAGCTTGCGTAATTGCGCATGGTTCGGCACTCGCACGGCAATCGTGTTTTTGCCAGCAGTCAATAATTGAGGCAGTTTGGTACTTGCTGGCAGCACAAGCGTCAAGCCACCTGGCCACCACGCCTCGGCCAAACGCCACGCCAAATCGGGAATAGTGCGCGCCACTTTGGGCAGGTCAGCAAGATCAGCGAGAAGTACAGGCAAGGCAACCGTTGCTGGGCGAGCTTTGGCCTGAAAAACCTTGGCAATCGCCGTTTCATCCAAGGCCGATCCACCAATTCCATAGACTGTATCGGTGGGAAAGCACAGAATTTGGCCTTGCTGCAAGTGGTGTAGTGCTAAGGCCAAACCTGCATCATCAAAATCAGCAATGTGCGTGATCATAAGGTTGTGGCAGTTAAAATCACAAATACAGCTGCGCCAACGATGCCTAATTCCCAGCCGATGCGCCGATTGAGCGTGCCGGATTGGGCATGATGCAGCAGATTCAACATCACATAAAAGAGTGCAGTCAGCAATGTACCAACGATCAGAAATGGCGCAGGCCAGAAACTGAGCATGGCCGCAGCTTCAGCGATAACCACGCCAACCACAGTCAACGCCAATGATAACGGGCGTTGATGATCGTTGACGTTACGCGCTAGCAGCCGATAGGCCAAGGGCACGCTGGCGCTAAATGCCAAGATTCCGGTGAAAATCATACGATAGTGGGCGTTGGCAATTGCACTGAACATGCCAAATGCCACCAAATAGGCCACTGCTTGCAAGCCAATTCGGGCCTTATCGCGCACTTCAGCATCGCGATCAAGCACATAATGTTGGGCAACGAGGGTGCCAATCAACAAGCCACCACAAACCACCAACACCAAGATGAAGGCCGTGCCTTGCAAGGTTTCTTGAAACAGCCGAAAGAAGGCAAACGAGCCAACGACGACCGCTGAGGGCAAGATCCAAAATAGTGGCACAATTTCGATTTTGCTCAGTGGGCCTGGCAAGCGCAAGAGTTCGCGATGCTCTAAGGCGGGATGAGCTTTGGCCAATAAATCGGCTCCAGTGCTGATAATAATTACCAGCAAGGCGATAATAAACCAAGCCACCGAAATTACTGGCAGGTCGTTGCTAATCCGCGCAACCAAAGGATAATCGGGGTTGGATTCGAGCAGAAAGACCACCATCAAGCCCAAAACCACTAAACTGATCAAGGGCAACATGCGGTCAAAACGAGGTGTAAGTTTCATATGCTATGCTAGCCTATCGCTAGGATTATGCGTGGCATAATCTATTTAAACAATTCGGCAATTCGGGCCTGAATTGCTGGCAAATCAGGCTGAATGATGTAAGCGCCATCGTTGGTGCTGGTTTCGTAGCCATAATTCAAATCAATCGATTCACGCTGAATTGTGCTTGGCTCAAAATCTTGCATTGCCAGCACCAAACGCACGGTCGTTGGCAAATCGATGCTGGTATATTCTAAGCTATTGTACAACGAGCTAACCAATTCGATGCTCGCAACGCTATCACTGGTTTGGATGAGGCTTTGCAAGCGGGTAAAGATTGCCAGTAGCACCTGTTGTTGGCGCTTGCCACGCTCAAAATCGTTGTCGGCATGGCGCGTGCGGCTATAAATGAGTGCTGTTGTGCCATCCATATGCTGCACGCCTGGCAAAAAGTGCGCTTCCATATAGCCATAATCGAAGGTTGGATAGCGCGAATCGTAAATTTCCTTGGCTACATCAAGCTCAATCCCACCAATCAAATCGATCATAGTGATCATTTCTGCAAAGGTTGTCACCACTACGGCATCAATCGGTTGGCCAATGGTTTCACTGAGCGTTTGACGAGCCAACTCGGCGCCAGCCTTGGCATCAGCATTATCACCTTCACCATACATATAGGCAGCATTTAACTTGACTGAGAAGCCATATTCTGGCGGCAAGGCTACCCACAAATCGCGGGGTAAGGAAACTAAGGCTGCACTTTGGCTGTTTGGGTTGAGATGCAAAATCAACAGGGCATCAGCCCGGGCTGGCTCAGTCTCGCCAGGCCGTCGATCCAAGCCCAAAATCGCAATCGTCATTTGTGCTAATGGACGCGGCGTGGCACTTGGGCGCGGAGTACTGGTTGGGCGCGGAGTTGGCGTTGCTTGAAGGGTTGCAATCGCCGTTGCTTGAAGCGTTGCGCTTGGCTGAATCACTGGCATTTGGCTTGGCTCAGCAACTCCGCCGGCGATTACCAGTTGCGGAGTGCTGCTTGGCTCGGCTTGTACGCCAACGACCTGAGCAGGTGTGCTCCACCACCACCAACCGCTGCCCAGCATAAGCAGCAGCAGCATGCCAACAATCGCTACTGGCCAGCGCCGCCGCGTTGATTTGGCTGCGGTTGACGCAGCTGTTTGGCTTGCAACGACTGGTTCGGCCAGTAGAGTCGCTAATAATTGGCGCTGCTCCTCGACCTTCAGTACTTCCAATAGCGCATAGCAATCGGCACAATTGGCAATGTGGAAACCGAGTTGGGCGCGTTCGGGCGGTCGTACCGCCGGACGAATTCCTGCCGCGAGTTGGCGGCGCACGTCTTGACATTCCATGCAACGTCCTTGAGGATGCTTGTTCGTCGCCTGATTATAGGCGGCTCGCCCCGAAGATGCAAAAAACGTAGCCTACGCAGCAGCTACGTTTTTATCCCAACCGCTTCAAAATCACCTAATCGGTAGCAACCGGCATAATAAAGCAGAAAGTTGTGCCTTGATTAACCGCACTTTCGAGCCAAATTCGGCCACCCATCAGTTGGATTAATGGTCGAACCAGCGAAAGCCCCAAGCCCGTACCACCAGCCTCAATCTTTAAGGGATTTTCGGTGCGATAGAAGCGTTCAAAGACTTTTTCATGCTCGCTGGGATCGATGCCCACGCCACTATCTTGGACTGTGATTGCAATATAGCGCCGGCCAACGGGCAAGCCTTCGCGTTGCTTGGGCGGAATTTCGTTGAAGTTGATTTCGTAGGCGCGCACGCTGATTTTGCCACCATTGGGCGTATATTTGATTGCGTTCGACAGCACATTCGAAGCCACTTGGCGAATCCGCTCCATATCGCTCCAAATGGTAGGCAAATTAGGCGCGAGGCTCAGCGAGAATTCTTGCTGGCGTTGGCTAATTTCAGCCCGCGCATTACCAACCACGCTGCTCATCACATCGGCAATCATCAGCCGGGCCAGTTGCAATTCAACGCTGCCAGTTTCAATCTTGGTAATATCAAGCAAATCGTTGATAATCGCAATCATACGCTCTGAATTATGCGCAATGGTGTTGAGAAATTCCTTTTGAGTTGGATTGACCTCGCCCAACGAACCCATCGCCAGTAATTGGGTATAGCCTTTGATCGAGGTCATCGGGGTGCGCAATTCGTGCGAAACCGTGCCGATAAACTCTGTTTTCAAGCGATCCGATTCGACTTCGCGGGTAATGTCGCGGCCAATTAAACATGCGCCAAGCAACTCGCCACGCTCAGTCATCACCGGAACCAAGGTCACACTGATCGATTGGGTCGCGCGCTTGATGATAATATTTTGGGTTTGGGCGGTATCAGGGTTATTCAATACAACGCCGAGTGGATCGCCTGGCAGTTTGATCTGCAACGATTCAAGCAGTTCATCAAAGCTCAACGTCACCAATTCATCAAGTGGTCGGTCGAGGATCGATTCGGCGGCGGCGTTGGCCAAAATAATACTGCGATCAAGATTGAACACAATCACCGCATCGTTGAGCGATTGCAAAATAGCGTTGTTTTGGCTCGAAACTTCTTCTTGATGGCGCAGCATGGTTGAAAGCTTAATTGTCCGTTCGGCCAAATATTCGTAAAGCTGGGCGTTATAAATTGCAATTGCAATTTCGCCAGCAATCGCTTTGAGCAAACGCATATGGCTTTGATTGAAAAAATGCGGGGTTGGATGCGAGAGCATCAACACACCCACAATATCATCGCCAGCGATCAGCGGCATGCCGACCAAAGAGCCAGTATTTTTGCCAACTTCTTGACCAAAGGCATCAACTTGCACCCAACGATCATCATTGGTGACATCGTTAACCAAGGCTGGCTGGCGATGTTGAGCGATCCAGCCGACCAAGCCTTCGCCAACTTGGAAGCGCCGTGAACCAAGCACATGCGAAATTCCAGCCAAAGTTGCGCGGTCGACCAACAAGCCTGTGGCTGCATCGATCAGCATTACTGAGCCATGATGTACGCCTGTGAGATTGGCTAAGGCTTGCAAAATGCGGTTGAGCAACACATCAATTTCGAGGGTTGAAATATCGCGGGCAATATCAGCAATTGCTTCGAGTCGGTCGCGTTCTTCGCTGAGTTCGGCGGTGCGTTCGGCAACTTTGCGTTCGAGGTCGGCGTTTAATTGCTGGACTGTGCTATACAAACGGATATTTTGCAGCGTGACAACAACTTGGTTGGCGACGGTGCGCCAAAGATTCATCATTACATCGTCGATCCGTTCGATCAAGGTTGAACCTTGCGCCACCAAACAGCCAAGTACATGCTTTTCTTGGCGCAGCGGCACAAACAGCGCTCCTTGACCAGCGATCATCCACGAGGTGCTGTCTGGCTCGATCAATGGTTGCAATTGCACCATGCCTTGAGCCGTGGCCAATTTGAGCGATTCGGGCAAGTTCTGCGGGTCAAGCGGCTGGCCAGTTAACCCAGACCAATCGTCACCCCAGGCATGTTCGATCAGCCATGTGTCGTCGTCAATCCGCAAAACGATCGCACAGCGTTCAACCGTAAATGCTGAGAGAATCCGTGGGCCAATATCTTCAAGAATCTCACGATCCAGCGAGGCGCTCATGGCTTGCGAAAGCTCATACAGCGTCGACATCTGCAAGGCAAAGTAATCGGATTCTGAAGCCATTTGGGCTTGATGATCAACCAAGTATTCGGCTTGGGCAACCTGTTCGCGTAGCTCTGCTTGGACTGTGGTGTTGTGGTGGTTGGTCAGCAAAATCGTACAGCGCTCGACCAATTGATCAAGCTCGCTTGCCGATTGCCAACGGGTCAGTTTGTGGGTTTGCAGCACATCGACAATTGCTGGGCGCAATTGAAAACTAAGCTGAATCAGGGTAGTTAATTCAAAGGCATGCCAATCGATGCCCAACTCGATCAAAGCGATTTCGAGATCGGTTTGCTCAGCAGGTAACGTCAAGAGCAACTCATATAAACGCCGCACATGGACAGAGGGAAATTGCACCTCATTTTTGGGCACGACGGTGCTAAGGCGTTGTACCCAGCGGGCAATTACTTGCTCAGCATTATCAATCAGAAATTGACGCAATTGAGTCGTAGACGTTTTCTGCATAGGGCATCCTTCTGGGCACAACGCGAGGGTAAACTAGGTAGTTTGGGCAATCAAAATTGTTACATCATCGGTGGTTTTGCCATAGCGTTCCATCAAGCCAAGCGCCAAGCTTTCTGGGTTTTCAATTGAGTGGTGCAACGCCGAATCGGTAATCATCCGGGTTGAAATACCGTCGCTATACAAGACAAAAATATCACCAATGTTAAAGGTATAGGTCATTTCCAATAGGCTTGGTAACTGATTATGCCCGAGGATACCGTTTTTGGAAATAGGCTTAATCACTCGATCGCTAATCACATGAATCCCGATATTGCCTACCCCAATATAGCTGGCGCGAAGGTGGTCGTACTCTAAACGTAAGAGGCCGATAACTGCGCCGCGTGTGCCATGAAGCGCTTTGTGACAACGCTCGATCAATTCCTTGAGGGGTCGAGTAGGATGTTGATGCAATTCTTCTAAGGCTAGTTTGGTTGGCTTAGCTGCTTCAGCGCCCCCACCAAGGCCATCGATCACCGCAATTAGGATGTTATTTTGACTTTCGATCACAGCATAGCCATCGCCAGAGACCGATTGACCATATTTGCTGCGCGTTTGGGCGCTCCAATTTAATCTCATTTTAGTCCTCCGCGTTCGCGCCGACGAGGGAGCCACCGCCGTGCTCGAACGACCGTGCCAACACCAACTTGGGATTCAATTTCGAATTCGTCCATCAAACGTTTAACCCCAGGCAAGCCCGTGCCAAGGGTTTGCTTGGTGCTATAGCCATCACGTAAGGCAAGGTCTGTGTCTGCAATGCCGGGTCCAATGTCGCTTGCCTCGATTTCAATACCACGTTGCTGATTGGTTTCAATTTCGCGAACTGTCAGGCTGCCACGTTCAGCGTGGGCCAAAATATTGCGAGTCAATTCAAGAATCGCAATTTCAATTCGCGTCCGATCAACATCATCGAAGCCTAAAGCACGCGATAATTCGCGTCCACGGCTTACAGCGATGTAGACATCAACCTCACGAGCAATCGTTTGGGTCTGAGGTTCACGACTCATTATAGCGTTTCCGTTTTGGCTGCGACAGTGATGAAGATGACAACTAGCTTTCGTTTGCCAACCATAATTAATACCACGCTTGGCAAACTATGGTTGGCAGTATAGCACAGTTGCTAGCGATCTACTAGCACTACTCGCGCTTGATTAGTTTGCTCAATCACTCGTCCAACCAGTTGGGCATCGCTGATGGTTGCCAGCGCTTGCTCAGCCTGTTCAGCCCCAATAAACAGAATCATACCCAAGCCCATATTGAGCACATGATGGGCTTCGTGTTCATCAAGCGCTGCTTGTTCAACAATTAATTGAAAGATTGCTGGTACGTTCCATGAGCCACGCACCAATTCAACAGTTACGTTAGCAGGCAACACCCGGGGAATGTTATCCCAAATGCCGCCGCCAGTAATATGGGCCAAGCCATGAATTGCAATTCCAGCTTGACGCAAGGCCTGAACTTCATGCAAATAGGCACGATGCGGAGCCAACAAGGCTTGGCCAATGCTTTGCCCAGCTAAAATTGCTGGCTGGCTGGCATAACCAAGTGGAGCGCATACTTTGCGCGCCAACGAATAGCCATTGGTATGCAGTCCAGTCGAAGGCAAGGCTATTGCCAGATCACCAGGCTTAATCGCGCTGCCATCGAGCATATTGGCTCGATCAACCACCCCAACAATCGTGCCTGCAACATCAAAGGCCCCATCGTGGTACACACCTGGCATTTCGGCAGTTTCGCCGCCAAGCAAGGCGATTCCGGCAGCGCGGCAGGCCGCAGCCAGGCCTTCAACCGCTGCAACAACCATGGCTGGCTCAAGTTTTGAGGCGGCAATATAATCGAGAAAAAAGAGTGGCGTTGCGCCTTGGCACAAAATATCATTAATACAATGGTTGACTAAATCTGCACCAATTGTGGCTACATCGCCAACGGCTGCGGCAACCGCTGTTTTGGTGCCAACCCCATCGGTCGAGGCCACCAACACCGGCTGAGCATGGCTTGTGTTGACCGCCGCTAGATCAAAACAGCCGCCAAACGCGCCTAAACCGGCCAACACTGCTGGGGTATGGGTGGCCTTAACTGCGGCTCCCATCTGTTGGATCGCAGCCATTTTGGTTGCAATATCAACGCCAGCATCCTTATAGGTGGTCATGGTTGTCTACTCCAGTTCCGAATTGATTTGGTTGATGGCTTATTATAGAACATAGATAAGCATGAGCGATGAACCCAAAAGGCAAAGTACAGTAGAAGGCGACTATTTAACGCAGCAGTCAGGAGAAGTCAAGGCTATAGGCTATTGGGGCTGGAGGAGTAGGTTCTTAACAATGGCATGAGTGGATGAACAGTGTTTCATCGTTCCCTCACCCCCCCAACCCCATCGCCCGCTCCACGGGCGATGGGGAGCTACATTGGATGCTAGGCTGCTATCGGTCGCCCCAATCCCTCTCCCACTGCACGCGGGCGAGGGGGAGCCAATGAATCATGCGAAAACCACACCGTTACAGCCCCGCACCCGCGCCACGGGCGAGGGGTTGGGGTGAGGGGATGAGGCCGTGATTAACGTGATGTACCATTACAGCTATGGGCTAGCGAGGATTAGTTAGAAATTCCACAGAACGTTCCGATAGCCAAATGCCAATAGCCTCTAGTCAATTCCCTTTCGTGTTCTTCGTAGCTACAACCGCTCCCAAGCCCTCAACAACCGATCCCCTAACCTTCACAAAATCCGTTGGAACCAGCGTAGCCAATTTTGGCCAAGCAGATTTGCTATATCGCTGTCGGGCCAGCCATATGCTGCTAAGGCCGCGCCAATTTTGGGCAAATCGCTCCAGCGATCAATTTCGGCGGGAATCATTTCAACCCCAAAGCCGCCGTCAAGGTCGGAGCCAAGCGCCACATGGCGGCTATTGCCTGCCAATTGACAAACATGCTCAATCTGCGCCACAACATGGGCCAAATTAACTTGGTTTTTGCTACCATCCCAATCGGCGCGCAGCATGCGGTTGTAGAGCGCAATGCCAATCACGCCATCACGCGCGATAATGGCCTTAATCATCGCATCACTTAAATAGCGATCTTGGTAGCTTGCTCCAGCCAACAAGTTGCGACAATTGGAGTGCGAGGCCGAAATTGGCCCTTGAAAATGCTCGATCGCTTGCCAAAAACTTTCCTCGGCCAGATGACTCGCATCAAGCGCAACCCCGAGCTGTTGCATCATTGCCAACAATTCAAAGCCCGCAGCAGTGAACGGGCCAGCAGCGCCCGTGCCGCCAGCGTAGCGGCTTGCTTGCCAAGCAGGCCCAAGCCAGCGCAAACCAGCAGCATGCCACTCGATCAACTCATCGGGCGTGCGCAAACCATCGGCACCCTCCATCAACAACACCAAGCCAGGCACCGAGCCGCCCTGAGCTTGGATTGCTTGGAGCGCTTGTTGATTATCGATAAAATGCAAATGGCCAGCGGCGCACTGCTGTTTGTACCAATTCAGTTGCTCCCACGCTTGGTCGTGGGCTTCGTCGGGGGTTGAATAGGCCACGCCATCAAGCGTCGTTTGGGCATCTGCTGGCAAAATAAAAATCGTGCCACAGACAATACTGGGCGTGTGCAAGCCAATTTCTGGCAAGGTGGTGGTTAATGTGCCAGCCTCGGCAATCCATTCGGAGGTGTGTTCGGTAGCCCGTTGGCGACCAACATCGACCGTTTGGGTTAAGTCGCGGCCAAGGTTAATGGCGTTATAAGCCAAATCGAGGTGAGCATCAACGAGCATCATGAAGCCTCATTCTAGCGAGCTTAAGCCCGTTTCTATTTCGGTGCGATGTAAGCGAATATGCAGTGAAATCCGATTTAATAGTTGATCGAGCGTCATTTGCTGCTTTTTGACAAACTCTACCGGTAATTCCAAATCGCTTGCTTGCAAACTGGCGCAATATTCAGCCAATTGGCTCCCAGTTTTATCCCAATGTTGGCGAATTTCAGCAAAGCTTTTGCCGCGCCATGCCTCAACTTGCTCAATATTCATGCGGTCAACATCAAAATCGGGGGCGAAAATTGGGCTTGTATCGCCTGTTTGGGCTTGCTGCTGTTGCTTTTGGCCCAAGCGCAAGAGTTGGCGTGAGGTTAATGCAATATGGGCCACAATGTCCCAAGTGCTCCAACCATCATCACGAATTGGCTTATGTAAATTAGCATCAGATTGTTGAGCAACGATATTCCACACCAGCTCGGTTTCTTTGGCGTAATAGTCGGCGGCTTTACTCGTCATTGATAGTCCTCCTTTAGCCAGATTGATCTATCATAGCATATTCTGTTTTGCAGGAGCCGTCGATGAGCACTGAACGACTTTACTGGCACGATACCTATTTGCGTGAATGGTCAGCCCAGATTATCGCCCGTGAACCACAACGAGTTGCGCTTGATCGCAGCGCTTTTTATCCCGAAGGTGGCGGCCAGCCCGCCGATCATGGCTGGATTAACCAGGTGGCGGTGGTCGATGTTCAAGTTGATGATCACGATTTGGTGTGGCATACACTGGCTGAGCCAATTGATGCTGCTAGCGTGGATTGTCGATTGGATTGGCAGCGACGTTTTGATCATATGCAGCAACATCATGGCCAACATTTGCTCTCAGCGGCGTTTGATCAGCTCTTCAATTGGCGTACAGTTGGCTTTCATCTCAGTAGCGAGTATGTCACGATTGATTTGGCAACCAGCGCAGCCAGCCCAGAGCAATTAGCCCAAGCAGAAGACTTGGCCAATGATGTGATCTGGCAAAATCTGCCAATTTTGGCCCGTTTTGTTGATGCCGAGCAACTCGCAAGCATTGCCTTGCGCAAAGCCCCCAGCGTCACAGGGGCAATTCGGGTCGTTTCAGACGGTGAGTTTGATCATTCAGCTTGTGGTGGAACCCACCCAAACGCCACTGGCGCAGTTGGTCAGATTCACATTCGGCGCAGCGAAAAGCGCGGCGATAGCCTGCGCATTGAATTTGTCTGTGGTGGGCGAGCTTTGCAGGATTTGCGCTGGAAGAATGCCATGCTTGGGCGAATTAGCGCAAGTTTTAGTGTTGCCCCCAGCCAAACCGAGCAAGCAGTGGAGCGTTTGCGCGAACAAGAACAACAACTGCGCAAACAGGTTCAGCAAGCCGAGCAACAATTATTGGAATTCGAGGCCAAAGCACTGTTAGAGCAGGCCCAAACCATTGGCCAATTAAAAATAGTGGCACACATTTGGCAGCGTGAGCCACAAAGCGTGCGCCAACTAGCCAATTTGGTAGCGCAGGCAGGCGGGGTTGCCTTGTTTGGCGTGGCTGCTAGCAAACCACAATTAATCTTTGCTGGCCAAGGCTTAGATTGTGGTGCACTTTTGCGACAAGTTGTGGCAGCGTTTGGTGGTAAAGGTGGCGGTAGCGCCCAACAAGCCCAAGGCGGAATTACCAATGCCAACGATTTAGCCGCAGCGCTCGATTTGGCGCTTCAGCACATTCGCCAAAGCTAAAAAGTGCAGGCATGCCGTACTTACAGCATGCCTGCCTTGGAAAATCGTTTTTAGCTGCGAATTTGCACGCCTAGCTCGCGTTCAAGCTGTTTGAGCAGCTTTTCGCGAGTCTTGAGCAAATCTTTATCGGCCAACGTGCGGTCGGGCGCACGGAAACGTAGGCGAAAGGCCAAGCTGCGCTGACCAGCAGGAATTGGCGCGCCGATGTAAACATCGAACAAGCGCACATCCTCTAAGAATTCGCCACCATATTGTTTGATCGTTTTGGCAATTAGATCAGCCGCCAGTTCGTCGTTGGCAACCAAGGCCAAATCCTGCATAGTCGCAGGGAAGCGCGAGATACTGGCATATTTGGTTGGCGTGCTGACCTTGAGCAATTGATCAACGCTCAATTCGGCAATACACACCCGAGGCACGCTGAAGCCAAAGCGATCGCGCACCAATGGATGCAACTCGCCAAACACCCCAACTTCAAGCTCATCGACGACGATTTTGGCGCTACGACCTGGGTGCAAACGCTCGTCGCTGGCCACTTGGAAGCTGGCTCGTTCACGCAAGCCATGGCGGCGCAAGAGTTCTTCAATCACACCTTTGAGGTCGAAGAAATCGAAGCCTTCGGGCTCGGGCTGGCTCCAAGTGCTGGTTTGGCGCGTGCCAGCAAGCACAATCGCCAAGTTGCGTGGTTCATCGGGCAACAATTGACCAGCAACAGGTTGGAACACCGCGCCAATCTCAAATAGGGCTACCCGTTCGCGTTCGCGCAAATCGCCGACCACGATACTCAACAATTCGGGCAACATCGAACGGCGCATCACCGAGCGCTCAGGAGTTAATGGGTTTTCCAAGCGCACAAATTGTGCGGCGGTTGCACCTTGCTCGCTGACATAGATGGAGTTTTGCAGGGTGTCGTTGCTCAGCGAATAACTGATCGCTTCATCCAAGCCCGCTGCTACCAACATATCGCGCAGTCGTTCGGTCGCCTCGAACAATGGATTAGCGCGTTGGGTTGGCAAGGTATCGGCCATCAAGGCTTCGGGAATCTCATCGTAGCCATACATACGAGCCACATCTTCGAGCAAATCGGCTTCGATCTCAACATCGGTGCGATGGGCTGGCACGAGCACATGCAAGGCTGGGCCACGGCTCGATTCAACCACGGCGCATTCATAGCCCAAGCGGCTCAGCAAGTTGGCAACTTCGGTTAGTTCAAGCTCAATCCCCAAGATGCGCTTGACTTCGCCCAAGGCTAGCTCGATTTCGCGGCGGGTGAAAGGCACAGGGCACACATCAACCAAGCCATTGGCAATCGTGCCGCCAGCAATTTGTTGAATTAAGTTCAAACCACGAATCGTTGTGCGTGGTGGCAAGGTTGGGTCAACGCCCTTCTCGAAGCGCTTTGAGGCTTCGGAGAAAAGTTTGAAATGCTGAGCGGTACGGCGAATCGCAATTGGATTCCACAAAGCCGCTTCATACAGCACATTAACCGTACTGTCGCTGATTTCCAGAGGCTGCGCCACCCATTACCCCAGCCAAACTCGATGGGCCATTGGGATCAGCCACAACCGTATCGATTGGGCGCAATTCGCGCACGCTGTGATCAAGCGTTTCGAGCTTTTCGCCAGCCACTGCCGGACGAATAATCAAGCGGCCTTCGGCCACCTGATCGGCATCGAAGGCATGGCTTGGCTCGCCGAGTTCCAACATCACATAGTTAGTGATGTCGGCAATATTGTTGATTGGGCGTTGACCAGCTAAGCGCAAGCGCCGTTGCATCCACCATGGCGATGGCGCAATCGTGACACCTTCGATCAAACCAGCAACAAAGCGTGGGCAAATGCTCGAATCAACAATCTCGACCTGAATTTTATCGGCAATTGCAGGGCCATTGGTTGGCAAATCGAAGCTGGGCAGGCGGACTGTGGCCCCAGTAAAGGCCGCAACTTCGCGCGCTACCCCAAGAATGCTCAAGGTATGGGCATAATTAGGAGTCGTTTCAATCTCTAAAACTGCATCGCCCCAATAATCGGCCAAGGGAATCCCAACTGGCGCATCATCGGGCAAGAAGATAATGCCTTCGTGTTCGTCGGAAAGCGCCAATTCCATCTCGGAACAGACCATGCCTTCTGATGGCACGCCGCGCAATTTGGTCGGCTTGAGGGTCAACCATTGGCGCGTTTCGCTATGGCCATCGAGCAAGCGTGCGCCTTTGGTGGCGAGTACCACTTTTTGGCCGCTCATGCCAAACTCGATATTTGGTGCGCCGGTTACCACGGTCAGTTCGCGACCTTCACCATAGGCAATCTTGGGCAATTTCAGGCGTTCAGCGTTGGGGTGCGGTTGCACATCAACAATCTGGCCCACGAAAATCGTCTCACGATCCCATGGAATATACTCTGGGGGCGTGTTGCTGCTCAAATCTGGTGCCCACGCCGAGCCGGTTGGTGCTTGCAGCCCGACATAATCAATGCTGGCAACTTCCAAGCCCGCCCGCGTGAGACGCTCGGCCAATTCTTCAGGACTCATCGTTATATCAACAAATTCGCGTAACCACGAAAGCGGTACTCGCATGCGGTTTTACCTCGTCGTATCTAGTAGTTTAAGCCAATCAGCATTATACAAGATAAGCCAAAAGTCAGAAGGCAAAAATCAAAAATCAAAAAGGAATTGGCAGCTAAGAGCTTTAACGCAGAGCCGCAGAGAACCTATAGAAGCGATGCTAGGGTTAACGTTCAAGTTAGTGATTGTGGTCGCGAAGCCCATCTACTGATTTATATTCCTGATCTCTGAAATACAGTGGATTCATTTTGCCTTCTGACTTTTGCCTTCTGATTTTTTATGACGCAGTGTGTTTAAAAATAAAGCTATCTGACGGCATGCAATGCGATATGCTATAATAGCCAATGGTATAAAAGGCCCTGTCAACGACGACATTAATCACCTTAATTACTTCTTTAAGAGACGTTCTATCCGTGTTGATAGGACGGCCATGGTATGGCTTTTCTTCTTCTGCAACCCTCGATAAAGGAGCCTTGATGGAAAAGCAAGATTTACTTGCCGATTACCGCACGATGGTGCTGATTCGCTCATTTGAAGAACATTGCCAGCAGCAGTACACCCGTGCTCGAATCGGTGGCTTCTTGCACTTATATGTTGGGCAAGAAGCAGTCGCGGTTGGTGCGATTGGTGCCTTGAAAGCACAAGATCATTTGGTAACTCACTATCGCGACCATGGTCACGCCCTTGCTCGTGGCCTGGAACCAAAACCTTTGATGGCTGAATTGTTTGGCCGCAGCACCGGCACCGGTAAAGGCAAAGGCGGCTCAATGCACTTTGCTGATAAAAATAAAAATTTCTGGGGCGGTTACGCCATCGTTGGTGCACACTTGCTGTTGGCTATGGGCATTGCCTACTCGATCAAATACAAGCGCGATGTGCTTGGCCAAACTGATCAAGATGGCGTTGTCATGTGTTTCTTTGGCGATGGCGCAACCAATGGCGGCGAGTTCTACGAAGCCGTCAGTATGGCTGCATTGTATAAATTGCCAATCGTTTTCCTCTGCGAAAACAACGAATTTGCCATGGGTACACCGCTTAGCGTGCACACCTCGGTCACCGAAATTCACAAAAAAGCTTCGCCGTTTATGCCAGGCGAGCGGGTTAATGGCAACGATGTTGAAGAAATGCGCGCCCGCGCCCTTTACGCCGTTAACCATGCTCGCACCGAAGGCCCGTATTTCCTTGAAGCGATGACCTACCGTCTGCGTGGTCACTCGGCTGCCGACCCCCAAATGTATCGTACTCGCGACGACATTAACGCTCGGCGCTCAGGCGACCCAATTGCTTTGCTCAAGCAAAAACTGATCGACCAAAATTTGTTGACTGAAAAACAAGCCAAACAAATTGATAAAGAAGTTGAAAAGGAAATGGACGCAGTGGTGCAATTTGCCGAAGAAAGCCCTGCTCCAGAGCTGAGCGAAGCATGGACCGAAATCTACTCGAAACCGCTCTAAGGAGATATCAATGCCCGTTATAACCTACTCGGAAGCCTTGCGCCAAGCATTGCGCGAAGCAATGACCAACGATCCACGGGTGTTTATCATTGGTGAAGATGTTGTTCACTACGATAGCGCTTACGGTGTGACCAAAGGGTTTTTAAAAGAGTTTGGCCCCGAACGCATTAAAGATATGCCAATTGCTGAAGCTGGCTATGCTGGCCTAGGCATCGGCGCAGCGATGAACGGCTTACGCCCAATCGTTGAAATGATGACCACCAACTTTGCAATTTTGGCGCTGGATATGATTATCAACCACGCTGCCAAATTACACTATATGTTCGGTGGCCAATTTACCTGCCCAATTGTCTTCCGCATGCCCAACGGCTACGGTCAATTGAGCGCCACCCACTCGCAAGCCTTCGATAATTACTATGCCTACATGCCTGGCTTGAAAGTGGTTGTGCCCGGCACACCATACGATGCCAAAGGCTTGATGAAGGCCGCCATCGAAGATCCCGATCCCGTGATTTTCATCGAACACACTGGGATTTACAACATCAAGGGCGAAGTGCCAGAAGAAAGCTACACCGTACCAATTGGCAAATCAAACTTGTTGCGCGATGGCAAAGATGTGACGATCGTGGGCTATGGCCGCATGATTCCGTACTGCCAACAAGCAGTTGAAACCTTGGCCAGCGAAGGCATCGACGCTGCCTTGGTCGACTTGCGCACCATTCGTCCGCTCGACATGGAGCCAGTCTTGGAAAGTTTCCGCAAAACCAACCGCGCTGTGATTGCCACCGAAGAGTGGACTTCAGTTGGCGTTGGCTCGGAAATTGCCGCTCGCTTGTATACCGAAGGCTTTGATCACTTGGACGCTCCAATTTGGCGCGTAGGCTTTGACGAAGTGCCAATGCCATATGCCAAAAACTTGGAAGCCCATGTGGTTCCAAACGCCGATTCAGTCATTCAAGCAGTCAAGAATGTGCTGGCAGGCAAGACCCAAAAGATTCGGCAGCAGTAGTGTTGAGGTTGGGTGGCTTCGCAGTTGGCTAAAGAAAACGGTTTCACGAATTTTCAAACCTGCTGCCAAGCCACCAACACACGAGGTCTCACGATGGCGAAGAAACTAGAAATGCCCAAAATGGGCTACGATATGGTCGAAGGTACTTTGGCCAAATGGTTGAAAAAGCCAGGCGATGAAGTTGCGCGTGGTGAACCAATTGCTGAAGTCGAAACCGATAAGGTCACGATTGAAATCGAGGCTTTTGAGGCTGGTACAATTGTGAAGTTCTTGGTCAACGAAGGCGATACCGTGCCAGTTGGTGCGCCAATTGCCGAAATTGACGATGGCTCAGGCGATGACGAATCGGAAGAATCTGAGGAAGCCAACGCCAGCGTTACGCCATCAAGCGATGCGCCTGCGGTCGGCGAAGGTGGCGAGGCCGCTCCAAGCGCTCCCGCAGTTGCCGCCCAGCCCGAAACAGTTGAAGCAACTCCAGCCGAAAGCGCACCCGCTGAAGCAACTGGCCGCTTGTTTGCAACGCCAGTCGCTCGCGGCTTGGCCGAGCAACGTGGCGTAAATTTGGCTGGTCTCAAGGGTTCTGGCCCCGATGGCCGGATCGTCAAAGCTGATGTGTTGGCCGCTGCCAGCGAACCAAAAGCTGCGCCAGCCGCCGCTGCTGCACCTGCTGCCAGCGAACCAAAAGCTGCGCCAGCCGCTGCTGCACCAGTAGCATCACCAGTGCCAGCTCCAGTTGGCTTGGTCTTTGCACCGCCAGCACCAAATTCAGTCTATACCGAAGAGCCACTTTCACGCTTGCGCCAAACCGCTGCCAAGCGCATGGTCGAAAGCCAACAACAAGTGCCGCCATTCTTCGTTACCTCAACGATTGAAATGGATGCAATTCAGGCCTTGTTGCCCAAACTGCGTGAAGCTCACGGCGGCAAGCTTTCGGTCACCGAATTGTTGCTCAAAGCGTGTGCAATTGCCTTGAAGAAATTCCCTTCGCTCAACGCAACCTTTGCTGGCGATAAATTGCTGGTTCACAAAGATGTTCACATCAGCGTGGCCGTAGCAACCGATGCTGGCTTGTTGGCTCCCGTCGTGCGCAATTGCGATAGCTTGAGCCTCGGCGCAATCTCTAGCCAAATGCGCGATGTGATTGGCCGTACCCGCGATGGCAAGGCTGGCCTCGACGATCTCCAAGGCGGCACGTTCACCGTCAGCAACTTGGGGATGTTCGATGTCACCAACTTCATTGCGATTATCACCCCACCACAAAGCGCAATCTTGGCGGTTGGTAGCACAATTGCCACCCCAGTTGTCCGCGATGGTGAGATTGTGATTCGCCAATTGATGAATCTGACAGTTTCAGCCGACCACCGCGCTACTGATGGCGCAACCGTCGCTCAGTTCTTGGTTGAACTCAAGAACTTGCTGCAAAATCCATTCAAGCTGTTGCTCTAAACCATCGGCCATAGCCTGAATCAAACCCTTCTCCTGCTACGGTGGGAGAGGGGCTTTTTTAATTATGAAAGATGAGGGACGAAGGATAAAGGATGAAGGATAAAGGCGAAAAGCAAAAGGCAGCGATTATAAGGACGAAGGATAAAGGATGAAGGATGAAGACGAAAAACAAAAGGCAGTGATTATAAGGACGAAGGATGAAGACGAAAAGCAAAATATGAAGGACGAATTATGAAAGAAGTATGAAAGCGGAGGATGCAAGAACTCATCTGTGGAATATGGGTGAATCTGTGGCTAAAAACTCTTTAACGCAGCGGCGCAGAGCAACAAAGGATGAATTTTCAAAAGCCGATAGCCAATAGCCTAATACTGCTTCATTCCTCATTCTTCATCATTTTTCTTCGCTGGCGGGCAGCCTCGAACAACAGCACACTGCCTGCAACAGCGGCATTCAGCGATTCGAGCGCACCAAGCATGGGTATGGTGATGGTCGTGGCATACGTGAGGGTTGTGCTGGAAACGCCATTGGCCTCATTACCGATAATCAGCACCGTTGGTTGGCTCAGATCAGCTTGATCATAGGCCAATGGGGAAACTTGTACCGCAGCAAAGCGCTGTTGGCAATGTTCAATTAATGGCAACGCGCTTTCCCATTGCAAGGTATCGACAATCGGCAAGCGAAAATGCACGCCCATACCCGACCGGACTACCTTGGGCTCCAGACATCGGCAGTGCCTTGCAAACAGAGCACTTGGCCAACTCCAGCCGCTTCGGCTGAGCGCAACAACGTGCCGACGTTACCAGGATCTTGCACCCCATCAAGCATTAAAATTAACGATGCTGGTTGGCTGAGCAATTGCGGCATTGGCACAACGGCAATAATGCCTTGGGGAGTTTCAACATCGCTCAGGTCAGCTAAAATTGCTGGCGTAGTAGCAAAAGCATTGGGGAGTTGAGGAATGTGATCGAGCAATTGTTGGCCGCGTTCAGTGCTGGCTAATTGCTCAGGCACGTAGAGCAACAAGCTTGGTTGGGCAAAATTAAGTGCTTCGCCAACCAAACGCACGCCTTCAACAACAAACCTGCGCTCGTTGTGGCGATCCTTGCGGGAACGCACCAATGAACGCAGGTATTTAACGTGATGATTGCTGGTGCTGGTAATGAGGTCAAGCACACAGCACCATGCCTGAACTAAGCCAATGCTTGCTTAGCTTGAGCAACAATTGCCGTGAAAGCGGCAGCATCGCGTACAGCCAAGTCGGCCAATTGGCGGCGATCGATTACGATCCCAGCCTTGTTCAAGCCATTGATCAAATTGCTATAGGTTACGCCGTTCAAGCGAGCGGCAGCGTTGATCCGCACGATCCACAAGCGGCGGAAATCGCGTTTGCGGTTGCGGCGGTCGCGGTAAGCGTAGGCTAGTGCCTTCATTACGGCTTCGTGCGCGGTCTTATAGTTATGTGAACGACTGCCGCGGAAACCCTTGGCTTGCTTCAAAAGCTTCTTGTGACGCTTGTGCGTCATAATGCCACGTTTGATACGTGCCATCGAGATACCTCCAAAAGAGTACAGTCAAAATGCTGGCGAGACGGTACAGGAGCATTGCAAAGCTTGTAACCCTGGTCCCGCTGCTAGCCAGCACCAATTTTCCGACGGACGAACTACTTCAGGCCGTAAGGCAATGAGCGTTGCAGACGCTTCACGTCTGATGGGCTCACTGGGAACATCTTATCGAGAGCCTGTTTGACACGGGTTGATTTACGGCGGCGGAAGTGGCTTTTGCCACCCTTGGTGCGCATAATCTTACCGGTGCCAGTGATTTTAAAGCGGCGCTTGGCCTGCTTGTTGGTCTTCATCTTCGGCATCGAAATCAATATCTCCTAATGATGATAATGGTGGAGCCGGTTTATCGCTACGTTTCGCAGGTTGTTGCGTTTTGCTTGGTGATGGGGCCATGATCAACGAATAGGCCCGACCTTCGAGCGTGGGTTTTTGCTCAAGCACCCCATGATCGCGTAAATCCTCGGCAATTTGCTCGAGCATATCGCGGCCAATTTCAGGGTGAGTAATTTCGCGCCCACGGAAACGTACCGAGAATTTCACTTTGTGCCCATCTTCGAGGAAACGGCGAGCATTGTTCACCTTAACCTGCAAGTCATGGGTGTCGGTGCGCGGCTGCATGCGAATCTCTTTCAGTTCGACCTGTTTTTGATTCTTGCGGGCTTCGCGTTCTTTCTTGGTTTGTTCGTAGCGGTACTTGCCGTAATCCATCAAACGACAAACCGGCGGGCTAGCATTCGGGGCAACCTCAACTAAGTCGAGATCACGTTCATGTGCCATGTCGAGCGCATCACGGGTTGTGATGATCCCAACTTGGGTCCCGTTTTCGTCGATCAGACGCACTTCACGCACGCGAATCCGATTATTGATTCGTAGCTTGTCTCTGATAGGAGGCTCCTTCCAAAAAAGGACATCAAAACACAACAAAGCCCTAAACGCGACCTCATCAGCGTTAGGGTGTTGGCCTGCCCACTATAGCATAATTTCGGCCATAAGTCAAAGCTTTTGCAGCCTAACCCGCTTGATTTCAATTAAATAACACAAATGTTTGACAAGCCTGTGCTATACTAGCAGCATCGTTACGTTTGGCGTTGCCTGGAGGGGCCTGTGGTTATTCAATTTAGTTTGCCATTACCACCATCAATCAACAGCCAATATGTATCGGTTGGCAATCGGCGCGTACTAAGCCGCGAAGCCCAAACATTTAAACGCCAAGTTAAACGCCATCTTGCCATGTTGCAGCAACGCGATACCATCTCTGAGCAATTTCTGGCACTCGCCAAGCAAGGCTATCTGGCGATGTTCCTCGATTTTTATTTTGAAACTCCGCTCCGCCGCGACCTTGATGGCGGCCTCAAAATCACCCAAGATAGCATTTGCACTAGCCTTGGGATTAACGATAATCGGGTTGTTGATATTCATCTGGTCAAACGCATCGATCCGCTACACCCTCGGCTCGAAGTCGAGCTAGAAGCCCTCAGCGATTGGCAATTTGAACACGATCGGGAAGTATTAATTAAATAGTGTAAAACAAAACCCCGCTCACACGAGCGGGGTTTTTGCTTGGCCGACGTATCGATTAGATCCGCGTCATTTCACGACGAACCCGCACAACGTGAACTAACATGGTCAGTGCGAAGAGCACAAAGCCAGCTGATGGAATACCCATGTTGGTAGCAGGGTTGATTGTACCGACATCGGTAACTGTGCCACCATCGCCATTGCCTTGGCCGCCGCCAACCCCAGTATTTGGCGTGACAGTTGCTGGATTGGCAGTTGCGGCTCCGCCTGTACCAGCGGTCGCATTCGGCACAGTTGTGGTGCTACCAGCTGGAGCTGCACCCACCACCAAGACGCTCGAAATATTCGAGTAGATTGGCTGAGCCAAGCCAGTGAAGTTCAACTGTGCTTGGTTGACAATTCGGGTTTGTGCTGCCACACCATCTTTGATCTTGACTGGAATCATGATCGTCAAGGTTTGTCCAGCTGGCAAGACACCGACCCGAACAGTAATTTGGTTGCCTTGTTGTTCAACCCGCGCATTTTGGTCGCTGACCTTGATTGGGCCATTGGTTTCCAAGTTGCTTGGCAATTGATCAACGACCACAACATCGCGCATCGTACCCGCATTCAACGAGTTGGTTGGGCTAATGATTGTAATCGTGTAAACCAAACTTTCGCCTGCAAAGCGGCTGCCCCAATCACTCTTCTTTTGGAACTGCAAGCCAGTCACAATTGGATCAGTGACGAAGCCAGCAGGATTGGTTGGCGTAGCCGTTGCTGGGGCTGGAGCATTGGTCGGTTGGCTGCCAGCAGGTACATTCGTGGCCGAAGGCACTGGTGCACCTGGCCGTGGCGTTGCGCTTGGGTTTGAACCACCGCCTGGGCGTTGGGTAGCCGAAGGCACTGGCGCACCTGGCCGTGGCGTTGCAGTTGGGTTGCTTGGTGGTACAACCGTGGCAACTGGCACGTTGGTTGCTGGCACTGATGTAATATCAGGCCGTGGCGTGTTGCTTGGTTGGTTTGGCTGTGGCGTGTTGCTTGGTTGGTTTGGCCGTGGCGTATTGCTTGGTTGGTTTGGCCGTGGCGTATTGCTTGGCCGCGTCGTAACCGGCACAGCGGTTGAGCCGCCGCCAGGCGTGATGGTTGAGCCGCCGCCAGGCGTGATGGTTGAGCCGCCACCAGGCGTGATCGTTGAACCGCCGCCAGGTGTAATCGTCGAGCCGCCACCAGGCGTGATCGTTGAACCGCCACCAGGCGTAATCGTCGAGCCGCCACCAGGCGTAATCGTCGAGCCGCCACCAGGAGTCACCGTTACACCAACACCAGGTGTAGTGGTGATTACAATTGGCGTAAAGCTTGGGCCAACCGTGCCAATCGTACTGGTTGGCAAGTTAGCAGGAACAATTACGGTATCGCTTGCTTGCAAGGTACGATTCGCGGCTGAAGCACTAACCGTATTGACAATACTCGTGCCTAAAGCAACGCTTGCATTGACTTGCACTTGGATGGTGACCACAATTGGGTTGCCGGCGCTAACCGTACCATTACAGTTGACGGTTGGACCGCCAACACAGGTAGCCGTACCAAGTTGCTGAACACCAATAAAGGTCACTTGGCTTGGCAATGGGTCGCTAATCGTGACTGAGCGTGACGTTTGACCATCACCGTTATCTTGGAAACTAACCGTGATGATATAACTAAACGTCTCTCCCGGCTGAAGCAGCGAGCGCGAACTACTCTTTGCAACAGCAATCGGTTCATTGGCCGGCAACGTGGTTTCAGTTGCAGTCGCAATATCGGTTGGCACGGTTGCAACCGGTGTACATGTTGCAATCAAACATGGATCAACCGTTGGCGTAATGGGAGTAACCGTGGTTGTATCGGTGACCGTGCTGGTTGCAGTTTCGTCTGGAGGAATGGTATCAGTTGGAATAATAATTGAGGTTGGAGTTGTACATGGATCTGGCGTTTGCGCCAAAGGTCGTTGCAAACGGGTACTACCACCCATCCCACCACGGATCGCAGTTGGGCTTACCACACTGGTTGACGTTGGAGTAACCACACTGGTTGACGTTGGAACTCCAGGCGTATCGGTCACACTTGGCGTGTCCGTTGGTACCCCAGGCGTATCGGTCACACTTGGCGTGTCCGTTGGTACCCCAGGCGTATCGGTCACACTTGGCGTATCCGTTGGTGTAATCACGCTGGTCGACGTTGGCGTATCGGTCACACTTGGCGTATCTGTTGGTGTGCCCGGGGTGCCGGGTGTAGGATAGGATGTTGCGGTCTCGGTCGGTGTGTTGCTTGGCGCAACCGTTGGACATGGTGTTACCAGCGGCGTTTCGGTTGGCACCGGATAGGTCTGAGTGGCCGTTGCTGGCAGTGGCGTTATTGGCGTAGGCTGGGAGGTTGGCCGTCTGGTTGGCACACTTTGCCCTTGGGCATTAAATGGAAAAATAGCACTGCTAATCGCAGCCAACAATGGTGTTGCCATCATAATGACGCTAACAACCAGCGCTGTTAACTCCCAGATTGTCCAGCGAACCTTGCCTCGACCTCGTTCGCGGAGGGATGTCGGGCGTTGCCGACGAAAAAAAGATTTCATGCGAAACCCCTCGATCTATTGCCTCCGCAATTAAGAGGAGAGCGCTGCCTGATCAATCAGCCGAGCTTTGACAACCAACCGTTGGGTATCCCAAGCGGTACAGGTAATCATGGTGATAATGGCTTGCTCGGTTGGATACATAACTTCGACTTGGTTTGGCCAAACTTGTTGAATCGTTTGGACTTGATAATGATAACGGGTATCGCCCGTTTCAACGTAAATATCTTGACCGATTTGAAGTTCATTCAATCGGGCAAAAACACTGCCGCGAATGCCTGCGTGCCCGGCAAAAACCGTATTGCCCTTGCCTGGTAATGCCGTGCCATGATGATAACCCACAGCATAATCGGCAACTTCCCAAAGCCCATCACGCAAAAATACTTCGCGTACCGCACTATCGAGTTCCATCGTTGGTACGATAATCCGTTTCGGCACGAAGGTCGTAGGATCAGGCGTTGGGGTGGCAGTTGCAGCTGGTAAAATAAACGCCTGAGCAGGCACGAGATAATCGGGTGCAGCAGCACTCATGGATGGGGCAATCATCGGCAGTTGTTGGCCTAATACTTGATCAAGCTCAGCAGCACTGGCGCCAGGTGCGAGTGCTTCCCACACTGGTGCTGATACCGCTGGATTGGTCTGGGCATACCACCAATCACGTCCGTAGATATTAACCACCCAATAGCCAAAGAAAATAAGCACACCGAGAATCAATAGGCGTTCCGAACGCACTAAAATAGCATCAAGCACCCCACGGAAACGATAGCCTTGAAGTGCAGTCTTACGCTCTTCTTTGAGCGAACGGAGTTGGGCAGGTCGATGCAATGACGGTCGCACTGGTGGTGGTGCTGCCAGCAATTCTTGAAGCAAGCCCAAATCGTCGTGTGTCGAATTGATGGTTGGCGGTTGTACCACTACAAACTCGTACTCTTTATGCTTCAATCATCCCTAGAATGGCGCAAATTATATAGCTCTCTTTACAATTGCGCAATAGGACTAAAAGGCTACGTATCGCATTAAAGCGCTATCTCAGCCGCTTATTGTAAAGCAAATTCTTAATAAGCTGCGACGGTCAATGGTAGATAAAGCTGCGGCGGAACTGCCGTCACACTTATTGTAACCGTTGCGGTCAAGCTTTGGTTGAGGCCCAGATTACGCACCTGATAGGCAAATGAATCGAGTCCATTATAGACGGGATTGGGCGTGTAGCGGATGCTCCGTTGATCAGGATCGAGCCACACTGGGCCATGCTGCGGCTGTTCAAGGCTGATAATCTGGCTAAAATTGGCTTGATCATTGCTCAATGGCGTCAGTCGATTGGCGTGCGAATATTGCAATACTTCGTAATAATCGGCGCTTGGTTGCCATTGATTGGCTGTTGGCAAGGGTAAACGCAGCGCCGGATCGCCAAAAAAAGTGAAGGTGTCAAGTAGATCGGGCGAGATATTCGCCGCTGCTAAATCGAGCTTGCCTTGAATCGTTGCTGGCCCAACCAAACGCCAACCATCATTGATAATCGCCTTCACAAAGCCACGATCAAGGTAATCGTGGCCATGGGCAATGCCTAAACCACTAGCTGCCCATATCCCAATTGCGCCATGCTGCGGCTTCAAAAGCTGCATTTCAGCCAACGATTCAAGCTCGTTTTGTTGATAATGGCCCGCATAGCAACTCAACGAAAGCACCAAGGGTAGCGCTGTGTTATTTAAACTTGCCACCGATTGCTGATTAAAAATCGTCGGCTCAGCCCAGACATCAATCCCCGCATGGCCAACATAATTGACCAAAAATTGCCCGCTATTAATTGTGTTGACAATTTCAGCGCGAAAATTCGTCAGGTTGGCATTTGGTGTGTAATAGAGCAATTGATCATGAACTGTCGGCGGTAAAATCTCCACAACTTCATTCGAAAGCGCTGGAAAATCGCCAGCCGAATCAGGATCATCAGCAATAAACAGCAGATTATTCAGCCATGCAGCATCGCTCGGTGTAGCTTCGTAGCTCAAAATTTTGCTAACCACGTGCTCAACATCGCTCAGCGAACGCGCTGGAATCCGCCCCAAAAACAAATCGGGCAGATTATCGCTGCCAGCAACCGTCACATAACGATTGTCGGCGGCAGTTTCACGCAGCCACGGGTCAACATCGGCCAAATAAGGCGGGATAAAATTGGTAACTGGCTGGCCAATCACATCAGCATAATCGTGCGGGTCAGCCGTGCCATCGCCTACCAACAGCACAAAACTCGGCGCTGGCGCACGCCAATTGGTGTAAGCATACTTGATAATATCGGCAATCGCTTGCTGATCAACTCGCCCATCACCAAATTGATCGTAAATCTGCTGCACATCAATTAATAATGGTTTGAGGCCTTGGTTGGCACGTTGCTGAATTAATGGTTGCAGCGCATTGCTCCAACTGTTGGAGTTGGCAGGATTATAGCTAATCACTAAATAATCGGCTTGCTGGCTGATAGTGCTCAAATCGGGCTGACTAAACCAGGTGCTGCTCAAGGGTGTTTGGCGTTGACTTTGCAGCAGATAGCGCCGATTGCCGGTTGTTTGCCAGCTCAATTGGCCTTGTTGCAAATTCCAGCCAACCAAACGCCGGGGAGCCAACGGCGTTTGCACATCGAAGAGCAACGGATTTTCGCTCGTAATGGTGCTAATCGTTTGGCTTGGTTGATTGCTCGACCATTGTAATTGGCCCGCAATGGCCTGCAATTGGCGCTGATAATCAAGCTCCACCCAATCGAGAAAAGTGGTTTCGCGCTCGTTGCCAATTGGCGTAATCGTCAGTTGATTGGTTGGGCTAAGCCAGCCGCTTGGCAAATTAATCGTTGGCTCTAATAATTGATGCCCGGTAATCGTGATTGTTGTAAGCAAACGATTGTTAAGCCGAATTTCGGCCTGATGGCGATTGCCCAGATTGCCACCATGCAAACGTAAACGCAAACGCGCAGGCTGATCAAACCGCGTCGCACTATCAAGATTCCAGTTAATGTGCAAGGGTTGGGCAGTTTGGCCAGCACCTGGGCTATACCAATATTGCCACCACCAACGATTGCTACCACTAGCCGGAAAGGCACTCAGATAGAGCTTTTGTTGTTCCAAACGCAGCGTTTCGCTGTAGTAGTTGAGGCTGGGGCTGGCTGAATTAACTGATTCGCTGGCCAAGATTGTGCCTACTTGCTGCGAATTCCAGCGCACAATTACGCTGCCTTGATCGCTTTGATCGCGATTGTAAGTCGGCAGATAAAACATCAGGCCCGTGGCGGTGAGCAACCGTGGCAGTTGCTTGCGGCCCTGCCAAAGCTGTAAATTGGCTGATTGATTAATCCACTCGCTTGGCACACCCGCCGCTTGTAAATCGCTCCAACGAATTTCGCTAATGCCGGGGTTGGCAAAACTCACTCGTAAACCATTA
The DNA here is from genome assembly GCA_963767035.1 of uncultured Chloroflexia bacterium. Taxonomy (GTDB): domain Bacteria; phylum Chloroflexota; class Chloroflexia; order Chloroflexales; family Herpetosiphonaceae; genus Herpetosiphon. The sequence continues at coordinate 3,228,779 of CAVYBW010000001.1, forward strand.
GTTAAAGGTATAGTGCTAGCTAGTTGCTGCTCGATCAACGGATCTTGAACATCGCTGGGGTTAAGCACTTGTTGGCGCAGCAGTTGATTCCAAAATGGATCAGGCCGCAAATCTCGCTGCTTGGAATCAGCCACAAATTCCAGCGTAATCTCAATTGAACGTGGCACGACCACCTGCTGCTGGGCTGATTGCCATTGCGCGCCAAAAATCGTCAAGGCCACTAGCTGTTGTTCGCGCACTTGGACACTCTGACCAAGGCTGGCCCAAGCCGTGGGATATTGGGCTTGTTTGACGGCTGAACTTGGGGCGCTAATCGGCTTGGCTTGGCTTGGCCGCAATGGGTCAACGTGCCAGCCACTGCTTGGATTGAGGCTAAACTGTTGCTGATAGCGCTGCAAATCGTTCACGACTATCGATTTAAGCTGGAGTTGATAGCCCGTTGGCACAACCAACCAATGGGCTACACGCGGCAAGGCCGGTTGATCAGGTGTGGCATCGTGCTGCCAGCCAACCAGCGTGATGGCATTGGGCTGCAACGTTGGCTTGGGTAATTGAAGGCTGATCTGCAATTGTTGGCCGTGGCGTTGCATAGTCAGCGGAGCCTCGGCTACTTGCGCAACTATCGGCTGACGAATCAGCAACATCGACACGACCAAACAGCCAATTAACCAACGTTGTAGCATACTTACCTCTGATGTTTGATCAACCAACGCCGTCCATGGCGCAGCCAAGCCACGATCCATTGATACCAACGCCAAACGTTGTTGAGCGTCAACGACTTGGTTGTAGTTTGCCAACTAACGGCTTGGGCCACAATTACCGAGCGCTCGATCCAACCATCGAAATAGGGGCAGGCATCGCCAGCAATCAGATAATGCTGCTGTTTACGCCAAAGTAAACGATGCATCACCACCCGCTGCCCAACGTTGGCCAAAACCACGCTCCCCAGCGGAATAACCGCGGGCAAGCCAGCAATTGTCACCAACGTTTGATCAGGCAGAATTGGATGCATGCTACGACCCGCCACTTGCAACTGTAATTGACCGCCTGCGGTTACCACAACCTGCGCTAATTCGTAGGCTTCGGCGGCGCTCAGCACTCGTTCAGCCAAGGAGTTGGCGCACATAGCCAATCACCTCAGCATCGGGCACAAACGCCAAGTGCCATTGCGCCACGCTGCTGGTAGCATAATCGGCAAGTTGCAACGCTTGATCGAGGGCTAGCGGGTTCCACAAGGGCAGAAATTGCTCAGGCAGCCAATGGCGCAAAGCTTGAGCGCTGCTCAAACTGGTTGCTTGATTAGTTTGGCCATGGCTTGGGTAGCAAATTGCCCGCACTGGTGCAGCTTGGGCGGCGATTAAGCCAGCGCTGCTATACCATGGCGTGCCATAGGCCCAAAGCTGCAAATCCTGCCAACGCACAATTACCCGATCATCGCTCAAAATGCTTGCTCCAGCGCTATGCCATAAGCGGGCTGAAGTCGATTTGCCAACACCAGGCGGGCCAACCAACAGCAAACCCTGAGCGTTATCCACCACGCCGCAAGCGTGCAACAAGCCGCCTTGATGCGCACTCAACCACTCGATTAAGATCAACTGCAAGCCCGGGTAATCGAACAAAACCTCAGCAGCGCTAATGCTCGGATCGTGGCTGAGTAACCATGTATCGGCGGCTGTTTGTTGCAGCATCCACAATGGCTCGGCATGGGTTGGTGGGTGACCAACGATACTGCGAATATGCTCGTGCTGCCACAAGGCCCAAACCTGATCGGCCTGAAAAAGCCGCTGACCAAGCGGATAGCGGTCAGCGGCAGCCCTGGTGAGAATCTGAAGATCAACGGTTGAATTACTAGTTTGAAATTGTTGGTCGACCATTGCTGGCCAACTTGGCAGATCAAGTGCGATTCGACAACCGCCAATTGAAAGCATCAACATTGCAAAAAATAACGCTTAACTAAAGCAGGGTGTGATTTTACAATTTGTGCCAGATGTGGCACTGCTGCCAGTGCGGCAAACTGCCAACACATCTTCTTTAATTCGCAAGCCAACCGTTTCGATTGTTGGTTTGATATAGGCTTTACGTGGCTTGCGTTCGGGCTTGGTTGATGATTGTTGTGCCATGAGACATTCCTTCCGGTACGAGGTTAGCGAACCTCTAGACAAATTGCATTATTGATCCAGCGATCGGCATTTTCGGCAAAGGCCGAAACTCGCGCCTTCGTACTATCACACACCCAATCAATCGGGCGATTTTCTAATGTGTTACGTTCTAAGGTTGACCAACCTGGGCAATTGGTACAAACCAGTGACATTTCGCAGGAGTGGCAAGCGGTGGTTTCGGTGTTGCGAGTTTCGCGCACTTCAGCCAAGTAGCCATCCCAAACTTCCATAAAATCGCTTGCCCGCCAATCGACAGCCCGGGTACGGGTAATCATACAAGGGCTAATCATGCCATAGGCATCGACATGACCCGACTTATTGGCAGCGCCACAGGTGAAGGTTTTTTCGCCACCCTTCATTTGATAGCCCAAAAAGCCGTTACAATAATCCTGCCATTCTTCAACCCGCTGCGGATCGAGTTTTTCAATTGCAACCAGTTCCTCGGGGTTAAGCCGCAAGGTCGTGGGGAAGCGGTCGCCATTCAAGCGTGGATGAATCATGCCATCGTAGCGAAAATCCCAGCCATAATGCTCAGCTACCGCTTTCATCGCCAAAAATTCATGCGAATTAATATTCAGCAGCACGGTTTTGAGCACCACGTCAAGCTCGTATTCGGCCAGTAGCGCCAAGCCTTGCATACATTTGGCAAACGAGCCAGGCACGCGGGTCACGGTTTCGTAGGTTTCGGCAGTTGCGCCATACAGCGTTACCTCAACCAAGTGGGGCTTGTATTGGCTTAAGAATTCAGCTCGTTGGCGTGTAACCATCGTTGCATTGGTATAGATCGAAATCACAAAGCCAAGTTGGCGGGCATACAGATACAGCTCTTCGAAATCGCGCCGTACCATAATTTCGCCACCAGTTAGCAACAACCAGAGCGTACCAGCCGCCGCCATTTCGTCGAACAGGCGTTTACATTCAGCGGTTGAAAGCTCACGTTCGCGGGCTGCTTGATGACTAACCGGCAAGTTGATATAGCAATGCTGACAATTTAAATTACAGCGCTCGGTCAACTCAAACGACATCGAAACAGGGACGCGACCTAAGGCTGATAATCGGACATTGAACGCCGCATCATTGGTTTCTGCACATAATTCCATGCTCAGGCAACCTCCTGAATCACGCCAGCTTCAAGCATCGATTCCAACAACGGAATCAAATCATCTTGGGCTGCGCGCGCTTCAACATCGTATTCAGTACACAGTTGGTCGATCAATTGGGCCAAACTTTGGGGTGTTGCCAAAGCCTGCCAAACCAGCGCGGCTGTTTCGTTAAGCGCAAAAATAGCATTGAGGGCTGCGGTGTTTGGTCGCACAGGAACCAACACCGTTTCACTCCCAATGCTACGGGTAACAATCGCTGGATCACGGACAAATCGTTGTGGAGCGTGCTCATTCATAAGTGTGTACTCAAACCACAAGGGTTAGCAATTACAATGGTTTTCATCTTAGCATGAACTAATCTCCACGTCCAAGCCCCGTTATATCCCTCGATTGTGGGAATTTTAGCTTAGACTTGCGGTGGCGCGAGGCGGGCTTGCACGGCAAATAGGCGTAATTCAGCTTTATTGCCTAAACCTAATTTGCTATAAATATTGCGTAAGTGGGTTTTAATTGTTTCTTCGCTGAGAATCAATTGCTGAGCAATATCGCTGTTGCGCCGACCTTCGGCAGCCAAGAAAAAGACTTGGCGTTCGCGTTCGGTTAGGGCATTCAGAGCATCGTTGGTTTTTGTCGAGACAGTTGGCTGTGGCCCTTCCAACAGTTGACGCACAACTTTTTGGGCAATTGGGCCAGCCAATACCGTTTCGCCTTGGGCAACCGCACTAATATGGCTAATCAGGCGTGAGGGATCTTCGGTTTTGAGCACATAGCCAGCGGCTCCAGCGGCCAACGATTGGCGAATCACATCATTGGTGTCATTGGCAGTCAGCATCAATACCCGGGTGCGTGGCGACGCTTCGACAATTGAGCGACACACTTCATAACCAGGGATATCGGGCAAGCTCACATCGAGCAAGGCCACATCAACAGCTTGATCTTTAGCAACTACAGCAGCGTCGCGCCCATGCCCAAGCACGCCAACAACTTCCATCTCATCGTGGGTTTCGAGCAGGGCACGTACCCCCTCACGAAACACCGGATGATCATCAACAATCAGGATCCGCATGGGGTACTCCTTCTTCAGAACAGATGCGAAAACATTCAAAAAACAGACAATGCATATCCACTCTAGGGGTGAGAGTTTACGAACAGAATTACGATTAAGTGAGTAATCATGCGGTATGCGTGTGTTGTTCTAAGGGCAACCAACAGGTGAATTGCGAACCTTGACCAACGGTGCTGGCTACCGAGATTGTGCCACCCATCAAGGCCAACAACTCACGGACAATTGCTAAACCTAAACCGCTACCACTCTCGGTTGGGTTACTACCGCGATAAAAACGTTCAAATAAGCGTTGTTGATGTTCAGGTGCGATGCCCGGCCCCGTATCAGCCACCATGATAATTGTGCCAACCCGTCCAGCATTAATTTGACGATCAACCGATAGGGTGACCGTGCCGCCATCGGGGGTGAATTTTAGGGCATTACTAAGCAAGTTCACGACCACCCGCATAAATTGATCAGGGGCTAGCCAAAGCTTGGGCAGGTTGCTGGTACATTCTTGAAAAATCAAGCGTTGTTCACGCGCCTCGGCCAATGGACGATAGGTTTGGGCCAAATTGCGCAACAATTCAATAATATCAACCCACTCAGGATTGCTGTGCATCAGCCCACTATCCAAACGGGTCAGGGTCAGCAAATCTTCAACAATTGCCTCTAAGCGGCCTGCCTCGCTCGCAATAGTTTCGAGATATTGGGGCAATCTGGTTTTAGCCTTAACTTGCTGGGCCAAACGGGCATACAACTTAATATTGGCCAAAGGCGTGCGCAATTCATGCGAAGCATTGGCGACAAATTGGGTTTTGAGCCGATCATACTCTTTCAGCCGTGTAATATCGTGGAGCACAATCGTCCACCAATCTTCTTGCTCACTGAAAATCGGAATATAGGCGATGTGGATGGCCAGATCAGTAGTGGGATTTTGCTCAAGCACAATCTCAGCGCGCACACTATCACCAGTTTGTTGAGCTTCCTTGAACAAGGCCAAAACTGGTTGTGAAAGATCTTTAAAGATGCTCGGGAACCGGTGGCGTAACTGCGAAGAAGGCCAAGGCTTGGGGATTGACAAAGTGGATGCGCCCATCGCCATCGACCAGAATCAAGCCCTCTTCCATGGCGGTGAAAGCACCCTCGAATTTGCGCCGCTCATCATTAATATCAGCAATCAGTTGGGCATTCTCAATCGCCATCGCCGCATGCTGGGCAATCACATTTAGCAGCGCCTCATCATCGGTGGTAAAAAAACCAATTTCAGGATGCACTAGCGTCAAGACACCGCGCACCCGCCGCCCACGCAACAACGGCACACATAATACCGAGCGCACATCTAAGGTATCACTGGGATAATCGATCCAGCGCTCGTCGAGATTGGTATCGGCAATTAAGGCACTTTGGCGATGTTTGAGCACCCAGCTAGCCAAGCCTTCACGCAAAATGCGGTTGGTAAAGGGCGTTAATCGGGCTTGCTGAAAACGCTCGGAGAGCAAGTGCATTTGCACTTCATCGTATTCGCCATAGAGAAAAATGCTTCCGCGCACTGCAGCGGTAAAGCGCGTCGTCGCCGAAAGCACATGTTGCAAAACATTGGGCAAACTTAACATCGTCGCAAACTGTTGAGCGAGGCTATAGAGCAACTGCAACCGTTCATACTCGGTTCGCAAACGCTGATATGAATCATCGGGGCTTGTCACCTGACCAGGTTCATTCGCGGCCATAGGGTACTCCACAGCTATGCGTCTTTGTTTTGAAATTATAACACCGAGTATCAAGCCACAAGGGGAGCCGAAAATTGCTTCATGGACCGATTAATGAGTATGATACAATGATTCACGATGAAACCAAATGTTGCTGAGTACCAATTCCAGATTTTCGTGTTTAATGTTGCGTGTACTCATCACCCAAAGTTGAGGTACTGATGGTGTTTGCACGACCAACAATTCGTTTAGGCGACGTTAGAGCTACCTCAAGCCCCACATGGTTGGCCCAGCTGGGCCAGCGAGTTGGTTTGTGGTGGGCGGCTTCACCCATCCGTTCGGATACATCGGACGTAGTGCCTGTTAACGATAATCAACGCCCAATGCCAGGTGATCCGCTCGGCGATAATGTATTAATTCGGCGGATTGCCCAAGGCGATGAGCAAGCACTATCACAGCTTTACGACCGCTATGCCGCCACTGTGATGGGGATTGCGCTCAAAATCGTGCGCCAACGCGAGATAGCCGAAGAAATAACTCAAGAGGCTTTCTGGCGGGTTTGGCAACGGGCAAGCACGTTTGATCATAGCCGCGGCAATTTTGCCCCATGGCTGTTTGGAATTGCCCGCAACCTGAGCATTGATGAATTGCGGCGACGAGCAGCGCGGCCTCAAGCTGCCTATGAAGATCCCGAGCGTCCTTTGCTTGATGCAATTGCCGACGATGCCGATATTGAAGAAGTGGTGTGGCTTGGCGAACAACGCTCAGTTGTGCGCTCGGCCATGCAGTCGCTTTCTGCCGAACAACGTGAAGCCTTGGAGCTTGCTTATTTTAGTGGGCTGACGCAACGCGAAATTGCCGACAAGTTAGGCAATCCCTTGGGCACAATCAAAACTCGCGTCCGGCTCGGCCTCCTAAAACTGCGTGATCTTTTGGGTACACAACAGTGGAACGAATAATGGATACACAATTAGAAGAACTGTTGATTGGTTATGCGCTCGGCATGTTGAGTGCCGATGAGCAACAATCGGTCGAAATTCAAATCGCAAATAATCCACTGCTGCGCACGAAAATTCAGCAGTTGCAACGGACTGTGCATCAATTGGCTTTAGCTGCGCCACTGGTTCAGCCAGCGCCAATTGTTAAGCAGCAGTTGTTGGCGCGGGCACGGGCCAGCAAGCAGACGAGTGGATTAAATCGCCCAGCGACCCGTCGGCTTTCTTTGGCGTGGGCGGTAACTTTAGCGCTGTTGGTAGCATTAGGCGGCTGGAATATTGGCCTGCGCGGCGAAAATAATCAGTTACGATCCGATGTGGCTGGGCTTGAACGCGAAGTTGCCAACGGACGAATTCAGCGGGTTCAGGCTGATGAACGCATTGCCAAAGCCGAGCAAGCTGTTGCTTTTGTGGTAGCCCAAACCACAACCTCACGCCAATTAGCGGGCACGCAACAATCGTCGCAAGCAGTTGGCACAATGTATATGCAGCCTGGCAATCAAACTGCTGTTTTAGTGGTCGATGGCCTAGAACCCTTGCCCGAAGGCCAAGTGTATCAATTTTGGTTGGCGCGTGCTGGCCAAGAGCCAATTCCCAGCGATCAATTTTCGGTTAGCGCTAATGGCCATGCTCAGTTAGTCATTACCGCCGATAGCCAAGTCAACGATTTTCAACAAGTGATGGTCACGATTGAAGTGGCTGGCGGCACGCAAACTGCCCCCGGCACCACAGTTTTGGCTGGAAACCTCTAAATTGGGCAGCCACACTCGGCTTGGGTGTGGCTGTCGCCCTGCGAAATAGGCCTATTGGAATATAGCCGCTCACCCTAATTCATGGTTTAATCATGGTTATGCTGTAACTGTGAGGTGGTGCTATGTGGCAAGTTTTAGCGATCGGCCTGCTCATTTTTAGTCTATTCCCCTCGGTTAGTGCCCAAACGACAATGCCCATTCAGTTTATTATGCCTATTGCCAGCGTGACCAACAGCGCACTAAGCTTTGATAATCGTGGTCAACCCCAACGCACGCTGAAACTGTACGAGGCTTGGCCCGCAAGCCAACCCAAACGTCAACCTGATCCGGCGCTCCGCGTTGCAGTGCCAAGCTTTCCGCAACGAATCGATCCAACCTTACTCAATCACTGGCGCAATGCCGCCTATAAACCGCAAACAATGCTAGTTTTTTTGGCCAACCAAGCCGATTTGAGCCTTGCCAGCACAATTGACGATTGGGCTGAACGTGGCGATTACGTTTACAAAACCTTGACTGAGCATGCCCAACGAACCCAAGCACCCTTGGTTGGTAAACTGCGTTCACAAGGTATAACCGCAGAATCGTTGTGGATTGTCAATGGCCTGATTGTCGAGGGCGATCAGCAATTGGCCTTGGATTTGGCTCAGCATCCAGCAGTCGCCAGCATCGCTGCCAACCAGGCTTTTAGCAACCCAGATTTAGCAGCAACTCCGGTGACAACTGCTGAAAGCGTGGCATGGGGCGTGACGGCAGTCAACGCACCGCAGGTTTGGAACACTTGGGGCGTGCGTGGGCAAGGCATTGTGGTGGCCAATATTGATACTGGCGTTACCGTCAGCCATACTGCCTTACTCAAAAACTATCGCGGCTGGTCAGCCACAGGTTTCAGCAACGATTACAACTGGTTTGATCCAACCTATCAATATCGCTTGCCGACCGATCCTGCCGGCCATGGTACCCACACAATGGGCAGTTTGGTTGGAGCCAACGATCGCCAAGGGATGGCCTTGGGAGTTGCACCAGCCGCCCGTTGGATCGCTGCCCGAGCCTGTGGAGCCTTGACATGCGACGAACTAGCCTTGATCAGAAGCGCCCAATGGATGCTGGCACCAACGCGCGTTGGCTGCGAACGGAATCAACAGATTGCCTGCGACCCTCGGCCAGACCTGCGTCCGCATATCATCAATAATTCGTGGGGTGGCCAAGGCGAGAGCACTTGGTATAGCGGCTATATCACCGCATGGGATGCAGCTGGCATTTTGAGTATCTTTGCTGCTGGCAATTTGGGCGCTTCTGGTTGCCGTACCAGCACTGCGCCTGGCAATAATGCCAATGTTTTTAGTGTGGGCGCAGTCGATAACAATAACCTGATTGCGAGTTTTTCGTCACGCGGCCCAACCAGCGATGGCCGAACCAACCCCGATATAAGCGCGCCGGGCCTGCGGGTTCCTTCGGCCTGGCCGGATGGTTCAACCACAATGCTTGATGGAACATCAATGGCAGCACCGCATGTAAGCGGCATTGCAGCGCTAATTTGGTCGGCCAACCCGCAGTACATCGGTAATTTAGCCGCAACCCAAGCCTTGCTGAATAATACAAGTTTGGCGCGTTATTCGGCCCAATGTGGCGATCCAATCACTGCTCGGCCAAATAATGTCTATGGGTGGGGCAATGTTGATGCCTATGCTGCGGTTCGCGATGCGCGGGTTGATGTGGCGTGGTTAGGCCTACCGGAACAATTAGTCGTTCCCGCTAATAGTCTTGGCACAATCCCAATTAGTTTGGATACGCGTCAGGTTAGCGCTGCGGGGAGCTATCGCGCCAATGTGCTGATTATGGTCGGCTCAAGCACCAGCACAATCGAATTGGAACTGCTGGTTCAAGCAGCGCCGAATACCAGTCAAATTACTGGTCAACTGGTGGATTTATGGCATGGACGCGGGGTGTATGGGCGGGTAAGCATTGGCAATGGGCCTTCAGTCTACACCGATCAGACTGGTCGCTACACAATGACCCTGACAACAACAAGCCATCAACTAGCAGCCCAGTCCAGTGGCTATCATCCGAGCACGATAACGCTTGATGTGAGTTTGCAAAGCACCAATATCCTGACCTTAACACCCGATATTCCGCATCTGCTCGCTGAATTGCCGCCAATCAGTGCAAGCTTGGCCTTTGCTGAACAACGCACATTTCCGATTACCGTGACCAATCTTGGAACTCAGCCGTTAGTGGTTAAACCACACGTGCCCAACCGCGAATGGCAGATCACGCCAGCGCCCAGTGCTGCGTTGTACGATACAGTCGGTTTGACCGAATTGAAACTCGGCGACGATCAAATTTATACTGATGCTTTAGATTTGGGTTTTAATGCGCCATTGTTTGGCACATTGACCCGCAGGGTCTACCTTAGCTCAAATGGCTGGGTTTCGTTGAACCAAAGTCGCAATGCGGCTGCGAGTTCCAATTGTTTTCCAGCTAATAATTTGCCCAATGCCACGCTCGCCCCTTTCTGGACTGATCTTGATCCTTCCAAGGGTGGAATTATCCGGGCTGGCAAACTCAATGCCGATACATTTGTGGCCAGCTACGAGCAAGTGCCACTTTGGCAAGATGAAAACGTGCCAACTTTAGCTCCAACCTACAGCTTTCAATTAATTATCGAGCGCAGTGGTCGCGTCGAATATCGCTATGGCGCGATGGGCTATCTGCCAATCCGCTGGGGTGTTGGCACCCATAGCAATAGTAGTAACGCGCAAGCCTTGGGCTGTCATCAAAGCCATGAATCGATCGCAACCCACAATTGGCAACTATTCAATCAACCAACCAGCCAGCAATGGCTGAGTGTTACCCCAACCAGTTTGACCATCGCACCCAATCAACAAGCGACGCTAAATGTTCAGCTTAACGGCTTTGGCGCGCTTAGTTGGGTTCAACAGCCAGCAGTTGGCGTTGTGCAGCTTAACAGCAATGATCCACGCCAGCCACAACCTGAACTAACGACAAACGCAGTTTTACAACCAGCGCCCTATCACACCTACGCCAATACGATTGTAATTAGTAATCCTTTGGCCGATCCATAGATCATGTGATTGGTAAAGCTCGGCTAAATAGAGGCTTGCAATTGGCCTAGCCAGCGTGCGATAATCGCATCAGCCGGTATTTGGTTTGGCATAGGAAGGTTTGTTGAATGAGTTTACTTGTTCGTTGGTTGATTAACGCAATTGCGATTGGCATCACCGTTTACTTTGTGCCAGGCATTAGTGGTGGTTCGGTTGATCAATCGCTAAGTATTGATATTAAGACCTTGTTGGCGGTTAGTTTAATTTTTGGCTTGGTTAACGCTTTAGTGCGACCGATTCTGAAACTTTTATCATGCCCGCTCGTATTTTTGACGCTCGGTCTATTTATCTTTGTGATCAATGCAGGAATGTTGCTATTGACCTCAGCCATTGCGCAAGATTTGGGCTTGCAATTTTACGTTGAAGATTTTGCAACAGCACTAATTGGCTCAATTATTATTTCGTTGATTAGTATTGTATTGACCGCTGTTGTAGGTGATGGCGATGATCAACGCGAACGCCGTCGTCGCTAGAGAAGATTAGGTGAAGTAAGCCTTCGTTGATTGTGTTGAAAGGAACGACCTTATGAGTAATCCATATCCACCACAAGATCCTAACAATCCTTACGGCCAACAGCCACAACAACCACAACAGCCCTATGGCCAACAGCCACAACAGCCCTATGGTCAACAACCACAACAGCCTTATGGCCAGCAGCCCTATGGTCAACAACCACAACAGCCCTATGGCCAGCAACCTTATGGCCAACAACCATTTGTCCAAGGGAGCTATGCGGTACCCAATGCCGCTGGCATGTATGCTAGTTGGGGTGCGCGCTTAGGTGCTTATATCTTAGATGTGCTGATTTTACTGATTCCAAGTGTGATTGTGGGCTTGATTACCGGGCTTGGTTTTACTGCGAGTTTCAATCTCACTGGTAGCTCAAGTTCCGCAAGCAGTTTGGGCATGTATATTATTGGCACGGTATTAAATCTGATCATTAATACTGCCTATTTTGCTTATTTCCATGGTACAACGGGCCAAACGCTTGGCAAAAAAGTATTGAATATTCGAGTTATTCGGCGCAACAATCAGCCAATGGATTTTATAATTGCGGTTAAGCGTATGGCCATCACCATTGCATCCTCTGTCTTGAGCTTGATCCTTGGGATGATTTCATTCAATACGATTAATGATATTGCCGCTGGTAATCTTTCAGCAGCAACATCATCGTTTGGCTTCTTAGGCATTATCAACTTTGTCGTAAGCATTGGAATCTTATTAGACTATCTCTGGCCTCTCTGGGATAGCCAAAAGCAATCACTGCACGATAAAATTGCCGATACCTTGGTTGTTCGGGCATAAGTAACAACGAGCATGGTATAATGGACACGCTCCTAAGTTTGACTTAGGGGCGTGTTTGCACATAACAAGGAGACTCACTCATGTCCGATGGCATGCCAACTCATGAGCCAGATTTAGTAGTAGGCTCGATGATCACCGTCAGCCCAGAAGATGATCGAGCGATGTTTGAAGAAGAAAAAGCTTGGGTTGAAGATGTTCAAGACCTATTGCGCGAAGAAGGCGTTGAGGTTGATCTGCTTTCAATGCCTGGAGCCGAAGTTTACAACGGCGGCATTGCGACATTTGCCGATCTCTACAATTTGCGCCGCTTAGCTGCCCACTCAGAAAAAGGCGGCGATTTGGAAAACTTGCCAGCTCCGCTCGAAGATGATGAAGTTGACCCGGTGTTGGCCAATATTTGGGAAGGCGAAAGCCAAACCAAGTATCCTCACTTGATCAACCATCAAGGCGAAGGTGGCTACTATTTGCCAGTCGATTTTGCTGAGCCAATTTGGTTGAGCTACGAAGGCGAAGAAACCGACGAAGAAGAATGGGAAGAAGGCAGCGAAGATGTCGTCTCATTCGGTTCATCGGTCGCATTGGCCCGCGAATTGGCCGAACTCGAAGGCCAAGTTCACAATTTGCGCAGTGCTGAAGGCCAAGCTGCGCACCAAGCATTGCACGAACTACGTGCTGCTGCCCAGCATAGTATCGAAAATAATTTACCCTTGATTTTGTGGTAATTATCGCCTAAATGATGTGGCTCCACGCTGGTTGCAGCACTAGCGTGGAGTTAATTTTGCTGGTAAAACTCCTTGCGTTTGGGGCATGCTCTACAGTATAATTTTCCTCAGAGAAGCCTGAAATCTACGATTCGAGCACAATACATATGGCTGACGTTGCAACTAGCCAAAATCACGCACGTCCAATCAGCGGTTTTCAGTTGTTGGCAATTGCCGAGGCAATCAACAACGCAGCAAATCTTGGTACGTTGGTAGCTACAGTGGCCGAGTTATGTGCTACTAGTTTTGGGGTCGAAGTTGTGAAGCTGGGGCTGCTCGATAACGAGCATCACAGCGGCTCGCTTGCTCCCTATCTTTATGGTAGCCCTAGCAAAGCCACCCAAAAGTTGCTTGATCAGGCAATTTCTCAAACGATTGAGCAGAAAACAGCCTATTTGCCAAGTAATGATGATGATAGCGTCCAAGCCCAATTGCTGGTGTTGCCCTTGCTGGCGACCCAACAATTAGTGGGTTTTTTGGCGTTGCTGTTGCCCAAAAAAGCTCGCTGGTCAAGCGATGCAATCGAGGCCGCCCAATTGCTGGCCCAGCATGTGGCCTTGGCAGTGTCGGCATTGCAGCTTAAAGCCTATACCACCAAACGTAATCAAGAAATTAATACGCTCAACGATATTGCCGCTACCATCACCTCATCGCTTGATCCACGCCAAGTCTATCGCTTGGTGGTCAAGAAGATCAACGAGTATTTTCAGGTTGAGGCTGGTTCGCTGCTGCTGCTCGATCAAAGCACCAACGAGTTGGTGTTTGTGATGACGCTTGAGGCAGGCGAGGAAAAATTGGCTGGGGTGCGGGTTCCACCAGGCCAAGGCTTGGTTGGGGCGGCAATTACGACCCGCCAGCCAGTCGTCGTGCTCGATGCCCAAAATGATCCGCGCTTCTATCGGCGGGTTAGCGAAGATGTGGGTTTTGTAACTCGCTCAGCCTTGTGCGTGCCCATGCTGGTGAAAAATCGTGAAATCGGCGTGATTCAATTGCTGAATAAGCTGGAAGGCGTGTTTAACGCCGAAGATACCCAACGCCTGCAAGCGATGGCCAACACGGTGGGCGTGGCAATCGATAACGCTAATCTGTTTCACGAAGTTTCGCAAAACCGCAACCGCTTGCAAGCTCTGCTCAACTCCACTACCGACGGTATTTTGATGATTGACCCTGATGATGTGGTGCTGACTGCCAACCCCATGCTTGGCGAGTTGTTTGGCTGGGAATGGCGCCATATTATCGGCGAAGTGGGCAGCACAATTCTGACCCGGATCAAAGAACAATCGCGGGTAGTCAACGAGTTGCCCAATAGCGAGGCGTGTGAAATTGAGGTGCTGCGGCCCCGCACCCGCTATATTCGTCAAGAGTCGCTGCCAGTGCGCAACAATTTGGGCAATGTGATTGGCACGCTAATTGTGTTCCACGATATTAGCGAGGAATATCAACTCGCCCAAATTCGCGAAGATTATATGGGCATGTTGGTGCACGATTTACGGGCACCGCTCACCGCGATCATCAATGGTATGACCATGGTGCGGCGTGGTTTTGCTGGCCCGATCAACGATCAACAGCGCGAATTGCTCGATATTGCCAACAACAGTAGCCAAGAAATGGTTGGCATGATCAATACCTTGCTGGATATTAGCAAGATGGAAGCTGGCGAATTGGTGCTCAATCGGGCGCCATGCTCGGCCTACGAAATTGTTGATCGAGCTTCCGAACGGCTGATCAATTCGGCACGTAGCCTTAACATCAGCATCAACCTTGATATGGCGCTGAATTTGCCAATTATCGATGCTGACCAAGATAAAATTGTGCGGGTTTTGCAAAACCTGCTGGATAATGCGATTAAATTTACGCCAGTTGATGGAAGTGTTACAATCCGCGTGCGCCAATTAGCCGATAATAACCAGCAGACGATCTGCTGGAGTGTGATTGATGCGGGGCCAGGGATTCCTGAAAGCTACCGTGCCAGAATTTTCGATAAATTTGTGCAGGTTGCCGGCCAGCGCAAAGGCACCGGTTTGGGCTTAGCCTTTGCCAAACTTGCCTCAGAAGCCCATGGCGGGCGAATTTGGGTAGAAAGCGCTGAAGGTCAAGGCAGTACATTCTCGTTTACGATTCCATATGAGCCAACAGTGAAATAGCCTAGTATGTTTGTCAACCTGCGGCGACGGCTTAAAAGTCGCATTCGATATAAAATTACCCTGCCATATTTGCTCTTGCTAGCATTTTTGTCGGGCTTATTGATTGTGATTATTTTTTGGCTGTATGCCCAAAGCTTGCAGAACCAACTCAATCAATCGCTGCGCACCAGCGCCACCAACACTGGCGTAGGCTTGGAAACAATCGAAGCCCAAATTCTCGATAACCTGCGCTTGCTGGTTACCTCGCCGGCCAACGAAAAAGAAGATTTGCTGAGTACCGCCGAGGCGTTTAGCAAAAATGATGTTGATCAGGTCGAGAAGATCGTCAACAATGCCTTTAATTATTTTAAGCCCTCACGCTTAATTGCGCTCAATGCCAATGGTCAAGTATTGGTCGATGCAGCCAGTTCAACCGTGCTGAGCCGTAGCCCATCGTTGGTTGGCAGCACCGAATTGGCCAAAGATTCGCTGATTCAGGCCGTATTACGCGGCCAAGTTGATGATTATGGCGATAAATATGCCAGCCTCTTGCGCATCGGCGCTGATCCGCCTTACACCATGTTTTTTGTGGTTGCCCCGGTTAAATTAACGGTCGGCAACAGCGAACAAGTGGTCGGAGCAATTATCTATGCCGAGCCATTAGAGCGCATTGTCAACGAGGAGTTACCACCACGCAACGGCGCAACCCTGACCGCAATTCTCAATAGCGATGGGAGCGTTTTAACCAGCAATCCACCGCAAGAAGCGGCTGAATTGGCGATTAATCCCAAGCAGATTGAGCAAATCAAGGCCAGCCAAGCCAATCCAGACCCCGAAACCCGTGGCACATTATTCACCACAATTCAACGTGGCGATACCAGCTATCAAGTGATGTATAGCCCAATGCGGATTCGGCGGGCGTTGAATGGCTATTTTGCGGTTGGCCTACCGCGCAGCAATATCGATCGGGCTTGGCAGCAAGCGCGCGTATTGATTTTCCTCTTCGGCATTCTTTCGCTGGTTTCAATTATTTGGATCAGCGTGCGGGTAACGCGGAGCATCACCGTGCCGCTTGGCGAGCTGGTGAGCACCGCATTACGGATCAAAAGCGGCGATTTAGAAGGCCGTAGTTTTGTTTCCGAGGAAAACGAGCTAGGCACATTGGCGACAGTTTTAAATGATATGACTGATCGCCTGCTCGATTTGTATCGCACCAGCCGCCAATTGGGTACAGAATTGACCCTCGATGGCGTTTTGGCCCAAACTACCGCCGCCGTGCAACGCTTGATTCCCAATTCGCAGGTTGATGCCTTAGTGGTTGAGCAAGGGGTTTGGCACTATGTGACCACCGAGAGTGTGCGCGAAATTGCCCGGCCTTTTCCGGCGACCAGTCTTGAAACTCTCGCTCCAATGGTCGTAATTACGGAAAATCCGGCCTTGGATAGCGCCTTGCGGCCACTTGCGCCAAATGTGCAATTGGTGCTGCCGTTGCGTACCCAGCAGCAGGTGATTGGCGGCTTGTTGGTCAAGAACGATCAAGCCTTGCCACCAGCAAGTAGCATTCGCGAGCCACTCAGCGCCATTGCCAGCATGACCGCCACGGCCATGCAAAATGCTGTGCTCTACACCACGGTGCAAGATGAAGCTAGCCGTAAGCAGGCAATTTTGCAAAGTATCGCTGATGGGGTGATTGTGCTTGATCCCGATGGCAAGGTGATTTTGGTTAACCACACTGCTACGGCAATGTTAGGCGCGAGCGAAGCCGAGGTGCTTGGCAAAAGCTTTGCTGAATTCAGCCTCACACCGTTGTCGGGCGGAGCCGAACTGTTTGCCACACCCACAGCTACAACCTTTTACGAGACCAGTGATCAGCGGATTTTGACTGTCAATGCTGCGCCAGTTGAGCGCGAAGGCTTTCCATCGGGCGAAGTCTTGGTGCTGCACGATGTGACCGAAGAACGGGCGATGGATCGGGCCAAAACTGATTTTATCGCCACGATCTCACACGAGTTGCGCACCCCATTGACCTCGATTTGTGGCTATGCCGATTTGCTGTTGCGTGGCTTTGTTGGGCCGTTGACCGACGAACAAACCCAATTTATGACCACGATTCGCCAACAAGGCCAAAGCATGGTCGAAGTGTTGCAAAATGTGATTGTGATTGCCAGCATCGAAGCCGGCAACATGGAACCACAAATTGAGCAACATCTGATCAGCGAACTATTGCCACCAATAGCCCAAGCCTTTCAAAAGGGATTTGAGCAAAAACAACTCAAATTACTCATTGATATTCCAGAGAACATGCCGTACATTGTAGTAGATCGCGATCACTTCAAAATTATGTTGACCCAGCTGCTGGAAAATGCCCGTCGCTATACCCAAACAGGTACGGTAACGGTGCAAGCCAAACCGGTTGATGGTCAGATTCAAATTGCAGTGATTGATACTGGGCCGGGGATTGCTAGCCAAGATTTTGAGCGCTTGTTCGAGCGCTTCCAGCGCGGCGGCGAGCAAAGCGGCCTCACATCGAAAGAGCGTGGCATTGGCCTTGGTCTGGCGATTACCAAACAGTTGGTTGAACGCAATAATGGCAAAATTTGGGTTGAGAGCGTTCAAGGAGTTGGGTCAAGCTTCATTATGCAATTTCCCGTTATGCAGCTTGAGCCTAGTCACTATGATTTAGTTAATGCGGCGGCATCAAACGTATGAGCAATAGCGTCTTACCACAACCAAATACCCAAGAACCACGCGACCGATTGTTATTAACGATCGGTTCAATTGTGATTTTAGCGGTGTTGTTGGTGATGAGCTGCTCATCATTAATGGTTGTCCGCTGGACAACCCCAATTAATGCATCTGGCCCAGAGGTATTGCAGCCGCCATTTGCCAATTATGAGGCCTGGAATGGCACAGCACCATTTCCAATTGGCCAAGAAGCAATTCGCAGCAAAATCAGCGATCAGCCAGCTAACCCAAATTTGGTGTCGGCTGAAACCCCAGTGCCAATTGGGATTGTTGATTTGCTGCCAACCGCTACGCCAACTGGCCGACCAACGCCAGCAAACAATGCTTCAACAACCAGTACGAGCACCAGCACCGCCACGCCAACCAAGGATGAGGGCATTCCGATTGGCAGCGCAACGGCGGCAACAACTGAGCCAACTTTAGCATTAACCGCCGAGCCAAGCTCAACGCCACGGGTGAATCCAAGCGCGACGGCTGGCTCACGCACAACGCCAACTGTCAATCCAACCGTGAATCCAACCAGACCAACCTTCGAACCAGCCCCAACCAATACGCCAACCCGTACCAGCGTTGTGGCAACGACGGTTGTTCCGGCGATCGCAACTGCGAGCAATACGGCAACGTCGACAGCACTCCCAACCGCAACGAGCACGCGAATTCCAACGATCACGCCTGTGCCAGCAACTGCGACCAACACGCCAACCACGGTCTCAACCAATCTGCCAACGATCACGCCTGTGCCAGCGACAGCGACCAACACGCCAACTGACGTGCCAACGATCACGCCTGTGCCAGCGACGGCAACCAACACGCCATTGATTGCAACAGCAACCAATACGCCGTTTGTGCCAAGCAATACACCAACCGCGACAGCCAGTAATACGGCTACGCCAAGCAATACGGCGACAGTTGTGCCAAGCAACACACCAACTGATACGGCGACACCAAGCAACACACCAACTGATACGGCTACGCCAACCGCAACGCCAGCACCAGAGTTATACATTGCGTGGCGCGTCGATGCGATTGTCAACCCAGTCAACCCGTCCATGGAAAATAACGCCACCAAACAGGTATTTGTGGTCTTTGGCAATGCTGGCGATGCACCCGCCACCGAAGCACAGGTAAATATCAATATTACCGGAACCTGTATTGACTCAAGTATTAGCACTAGCGGTGCCGAAATTACGCTTGGCGCACATCAAGGCTTTACGCTCTCGCCAGTTATTTCGGCCAATAATGTTGGTAATTGTTCGATTACGGCGGTGTTATCTGCTGCTGGGCAAACGCCAGCTCAGGCAAGTTTAAACTGGACAATTGTGTGTGATGGTTGTGCGACAGTAACGCCCCAACCAACGGCAACGCCAACCAGCACGCCAACGGCAACGCCAACCCGTACAGCTACGCCAACAGTGACCAACACACCAACGCCAAGTAATACACCAACCAATACGCCAACGCCGAGCAACACGCCTACGGCAACCAATACCCGCACGCCAACGACAATTCCAACGTTGACCTATACCCCAACGCCGAGCAACACGCCTACGGCGACCAATACGCGTACCCCAACCAACACACCAACCAATACCCCAACGCCGAGCGACACACCTACGGCGACCAGTACCCGCACGCCAACATTTACACCGACGATTACCAATACACCAACACCAAGCAACACGCCTACGGTGACCAATACGCCTACGCCAAGCAACACACCTACGGCAACCAATACGCCAACCGATGTACCAACGCCAACCGATACTCCGTTGCCAACGGATACTGCAACACCAAGTGAAACGCCTACGCCAAGCGAAACACCAACACCAAGCGAAACGCCTACGCCAAGCGAAACGCCTACGCCAAGCCCAACTCCCACGCCAACACCTGATCTGTTTGTGTTTCACATCATCAATGGTCAGGTCAACCCAGCGGGCACGATTACGTTGGCAGCTGGCGCACAAGAAAATGTAACGGTTGTGTTTGGTAATAATGCAAGTGGCTCACGAGCAACTGGCTTGAATTTCAATTTCAATGCTGGTTCGTGTATTAGTGCCCAGCCTGGCTCAAGCGATTCAAGCGATTTGAACGGCGGTTCGAATCGTTCACTGTCAGTCGTAGTTACTGGCAATTCGGTTGGCTCGTGTTCGTTCCGCACCCAATTTGGTGCCAGCAACGCCAACACGGTCAACGCTGATAGTCGCTTTAGAGTCGCCAACACACTGCAAGAGCAACCAGCGCTTGCTGCAACCGCGACCTCAACTTCAACGGCTGAACCAAGCGCAACGATTGCCCCAACGGCTGTGCCAACCGACGAGCCAACCGCTGAGCCAAAAGCGACGCTTGAGCCAACACTGCCAGTTATTGGTCAAAGTTCATCATTGCCACCAAGCTCTGGCGGCCAATTAATCTGGCTGATGGCTGGTGGGCTATGCGTCTTGCTCAGTGGCTTGCGCGGGCGAAGAATCTTACCGCTTAATGTTGTCTAATCTCCACCAAATCCATTCAACAACTGATTGACAGAATTCCGCAAGCACTGCACACTAGCGGTAGTCTTCAATACGATGAGGTTTGCAATGGATGTTGCTGATCAGCCACGAATTGCCATTATTGGCGGTGGCATCGCTGGCCTTAGTACAGCATGGTATTTACAAAAACAAGGTCTGACCAATATACAGCTTTTTGAGCGCGATCAACGACTTGGCGGCAAATTGCTGACCAAGCATGTTGCCTTGCCCGACGACGCTGGCGCATTGCTGGTCGAAGCCGGGCCAGATGCTTTTATTAGCCAAAAACCATGGGGCTTGCAATTGGCGCGTGAATTAGGCTTAGACGATCAGTTGATCTCAACTGAGCCAGCTCGCCACAAGGTATTTGTGTTGCATCGTGGCAAGCCCGAGCCATTGCCCGACGGAATTAACTTGGTCGTGCCAACTGAATTTTGGCCACTGCTGCGCACGCCAATTCTTTCGTGGCCCGGCAAATTGCGCATGCTGCTCGATTTGGTGTTGCCTGCCCGCCAAAATAATGCCGATGAATCACTGGCCGATTTTGTGCGTCGTCGTTTTGGTGCCGAAGCACTGGATAAATTGGGCGAGCCGTTGATGGCGGGCATTCACAATGCCGAATCGGATCGCCAAAGCCTCGAAGCAACGTTTCCGCGTTTTATCGAAGCCGAACGTAGCCATGGCAGCGTAATTCGCGGCATTCGCGCAGCCAAAGCCAAAGCAGGCAAGCCCAAAGGCCAACAATTAAGCCCGTTTATTAGTTTACGTGGTGGCATCGAGCAACTGATTACCAGTTTAGTGGCACAGTTGAAGGTTGAGATTCGAACCAATTGCGGAGTGCAATCGCTGCGCTACGACCCAACCAATGCGCAAGCCTATCAACTAACCCTCGATGATGGCACGCGGGTTGAAGCCGATGCAGTGGTGTTGGCAGTGCCCAGTTATGCAGCGGCGCAATTGGTGCAGCCGTGGGCCGAAGCACTCGCTGAGCGATTGCAGGCCATTCGCTATGTCAGCACTGGCACAGTTTCGTTGGCGTTTCGCCGCAGCAAAAGCACCATGGCGTTCGATAGTTATGGCTTGGTGATTCCACGCAGTGAGCATCGCTTGATCAACGCCGTCACGATCAACTCGCGTAAATTTGCTGGGCGTGCGCCCGCCGATTATATGCTGCTGCGAGCCTTTGTTGGCGGATCGAAACACCCCGAAGTGCTGCGCTTGGATGATCAGCAGTTAACTCAGTTGGTGCGTGATCAGCTTAAATCGATTTTTGGCCTAGTTGCCGAGCCAGTTTGGAGCGGCGTAGCTCGTTGGAACGAAGCAAATCCACAGTATGATGTTGGACACTTTCAGCGCATGGATCAGCTAGAAGCCTTGTGCCCAGAGGGCTTGTTACTATGTGGCAGCGGCTTTCGGGGCGTGGGCATTCCCGATTGTGTGCGCCAAGCCCAAGCGACCGCCGAAACAATTGTGAAATTGTTCGATACAACCATCGCTTAATCAAAAAAAAGCCCACGGTGATTGATCGATCACCGTGGGCTTGCTATTTAACTAGACATTTTTGGTTTGGCTAACAAACGCTTCGAGGTCGCGTTTTAGCTCTGCCAGTGAGGGCAGATGGGTATACATCATATGCCCTGCTTCGTAATGTTTGATTACGATGTTGTTGCGCAGGGTTTGCTCTAAGCCAAGGTGGTTGAAGGTGTGCAAGGTTGCATAGTAGGGCGTGGCGAAATCGAAGAAGCCGCTGGCTACAAACACCTTGAGATAGGGATTTTGGGCGATTGCCGAACGCAAGGCTTCAGTCACGCTGACATATTGGTTTTCGTGTTTATCGTATTTCCAAGGCCGTACTTTCGAGGTCAGAATTTCGTAAACGTCGTCGCTCTCGAATTTCAGCTCACGGCGCACATAATCGTTGAAGGTGGCGCTGTATGGCCCATGAATCACCGCATAACTAGGATCATACTCAAAGGCTTCGCGGGTTGGATCGCGGTCGATGCCCACAAAGCGGCTATCCAAGCGGCCAACCGTGCGTTGCTGATCGCGTAGCAGTTCTTTGGTAAAGCGCATCAAATCAATCCGCAAATTGCTTTGATCGATAAAGCGTTCGCTCAAACCCGTGTAACGGGCTAATTTGCGGATGACTGAGCGGCGTTTGCCTTCGGCCAAACTATCGCCTTGCAACAACGCAGCAGCATATTCGCCGGTAGCAAACGCTTCGACTTCAGCCAAGGTATCGCTCAAACTAAGCTGCAATTTGGCATCAAGTTTGGTGTGATACCACGCGGTGGCGGTGTAAGTTGGCAAAATCACGACGTAGGCAAGGTCGTTGCCTGGGTCCATCTCGACGGTTTGAAAATCGAGAATCGAGGAGATCAACATAATTCCATTGAGATACATGCCATAGCGATTTTGCAGATAGTTGGTAATGGCGGAGCCACGCGTTGTGCCATAGCTTTCGCCGATGATATATTTTGGCGAGAGCCAACGCTTAGCTCGCGTGGTGTAGAGCCGAATAAAATCGCTGATCGATTCAATATCTTTGGTAAATTGATGAAATTGATTGGGATTTTCGCCATTGGCGGCGCGACTGTAGCCCGTGCTAATCGGATCAATAAACACCAAATCACTGTGATCAAGCAATGAATATTCGTTTTCGACCAAGCGAAAGGGCGGTGCTGGCAAATTGCCAGTTTCATCGGCCATCAAAACCCGTTTTGGCCCCAACAAGCCAAGGTGCATCCAAACTGAGGCCGAGCCAGGCCCGCCATTGAACGAAAAGGTAATTGGGCGGGTGGTTTGATCGTCAACATCGCTGCGGGTGTAAGCAATATAAAACACCGTTGCCTTGGGCTTGGGTGCTTGCTTAAACTCCGGATCGTCCTCGTAGAGCACGATTGTGCCAGCCGTTGCGGTGTAGGGAACTTCACGACCATCGATTTTTACCCGTCCATGGGTTACACTAACCACTTCTTGCGGTGGCTTGGGAGTTTCCGAATCGCTGCGTTTTTCAGTGCTACCTGCGTCTGCCATAGCGTGTATATCCTCACACTAGAACCATATCATCCAAATCAGGTTGATTGTAACAAGCTTTGTCTCAAATGATGTCAATTTTAGGCTGGCTCGGCTTGCAGTTCAGGACTACTGATTGGGCTATCTTGATGGTCAGGAATCAGCTCCTCAGCCTGGCGCACGACCCGCACGCCATAGGCAATCACGGCCACTGCAATCCCGACGATGCCACTCAAGACCATAATTAACGCGATGCCTGCGCCTTTGCCACTGCCAACCCAACTGCCAAACATCCCGACCCAAGCGCCATCAACGGCCATGCGTGGCTCAAACACTTTATCGGCCAATGGCCCAACAATCAAAATTGCAATTGGCCCCGAAATTTGGGCGATCATACGGCGCACTGCAAACACCCGCCCTTGGATATCGGGTGGTACTTTGGCTTGCCAAATTGCTTGATTCGAGCCATTGAGCACCGGCAGCACAAATAGCAAGCCAAAGGCTGCAATCGACCAAACAATTACATTTTGGCCCAAGCCCATGAGAATGCCGCCAAAAAAGCTGGTGAGCGCCATACCGCCAAGCACTCCATGGACTTTGCGCTTCGGCCCACCCCAAACGCTCAGCATCAAGCCGCCAAGCACCCCGCCAATTCCCATTGCCGATTGCACTGTTCCCATAATCGTCGAGTTGCTATTGGTGCGAGCTAGAATCATGGGGGCGGTCATGGTGGCTTCAAACGAGCCAACGAAGTTAATCATAAAAAAAGTTAGTTGCAAACCCAAAAGGCTTGGCCGCGCCAAAATGTAGCGAAAGCCAAACCCAGCCTCGCTCCATAAACTGCCCTTGCCTTGTGTGCCTGCCTCGCTAAGCGTAGGCTGAGGAATATGCACAAATAGCACGACGCTCACTGCAAATACAAACGTCACAATATCAATAATCAGAATGCCATTGATCCCAATTACGGTCAATAAAAAGCCCGCTAAGGCTGGGGCCACAATGCTTGCCGCCGATTCGGCCATCGACATCATACCGCTGGCACGGGCATAGTGCTGTTTGGGCAGCATCGTCGAAACCGCCGCCGAATAGGCTGGCCATTGAAACGATTGAAAGATGCTAGCAAACGCTCCAGCCACATACAAATGCCAAATTTGCAGCGAATCGTTGTAATAGAGCAATAAAATTGCAATTGTCGATACGCCGGTGGCTAAATCGCTCAAAATCAGGACAACTTTACGATTCCAGCGATCAACCAAGGCTCCAGCAAACGGGCTAACTAAAATACTCGGGGCAAACGAGAAAAAGCCCACCAAGGCTAAGGCAGTAGCTTGACCGGTAATTTGCCAAGCCCAAATTGTCAGGGCAAAGCTGCTCATGGCGCTGCCAAGCAATGAAACGACTTGGCCAAACCACATAATGCTAAATGCCAGCATGCCACTTGGTTGCTTGCGCGTCGCTTCAGACATTACGGCTCCTTCATGCTGCAATCAAGGTTGGAAGAGTTGCTTGGATTAGTATATTGCTATGCTGATAAATGCATATCCTACTTTAGGTCTAATGATAGTTTGTTTAGGGTTTTGTAAGCTTTCTGCAAGCCGTGGTTAAGTGCTGGCGGTTATAACTAAATCATAACGTTTTATGGAGGTTAGCGACAATGAAATTACGCGCTATGGCAACAATTATTATTTTTGGTTTGTTAGCAGCCTGTGGCACCGAGCCAACCAAGGTTGATGAGCCTTTTCCCACCACCAGCAGCGCAACGATGCCAAGCAGCCAACCAATGATGGATACAATGATGCAACCGACTGACGCCATGTCAATGACCGACGATATGATGCAACCAACTGACGCGATGTCAATGACCGATGATATGATGCAGCCAACCGATGCGATGTCGATGACCGACGATATGATGCAACCAACCACAATGCCAATGACTGACGATATGATGCAACCAACTGCCAAACCAACGACTGACGATATGATGCAACCAACCGCTGCACCAACAACTGAATCGCGAGTTGAGCCAACCGCTGCACCAGCCGAACCAATCGTACTTGGAGCTGGCAATTTTCGCGGCATCGATCATAAAAGTGGCGGAATGGCGACGCTCTATCGTCAACCAGATGGCAGCAATTTGTTGCGGCTCAGCGATTTCTATGTTGAAGCCGGGCCAGCTATGTATATTTTTGTTGCTCAATCTGGCGAAATCAACCAGCCAAGCGATTTGCAAGCGGGCTACCTTGAATTAGGTAAACTCAAAGGCTCCGAGGGCAACCAAAATTATAGCCTGCCCGCCGATTTCGACCCAGCGCTCTATCGCAATGTGGTGATCTGGTGCGAAAAATACCAAGTCTTGATGGCAGTTGCACCAATCCAGTAGAATATTAGAAAGGAGGAGGGATGAAGTATGAGGGATGAATTGAGAACATAGGACAAAGAGTATCGAACATAGGCAGCAGATTTTAACCCAGCGGCGCAGATCAGAGCATGGCTATGGGCTGAAGGCGCTAGGCTATCAGGAATACAATCTGTGGCTAAAAACAAAACTTTATGTTTGGGCAGCGCTTGTTAGCATCGAATTTCAACCCAGCGGCGCAGAGCGAGAACTGGCTATGGGCTAAAGACTTTGGTCTATCGGAACGTTTTGTGGGATTACAATAATTCCAATAGCCCATAGCCTCATTCCTTCGTGGATCAATATTAAGGATTATGTATGGCCAATATTTTGGTGGTTGATGACGAACCAAATATTCGCGAGGTGGTTGGGCTGTATTTGCGGCGCGAAGGCCATACCGTGATTGAAGCTAGCGATGGCGAGGCTGCTTTGCGCTTAGCTCGTCAACAACCACCAGATTTGGTGGTGCTCGACCTGATGTTGCCCAAAGTTACAGGCTTAGAAGTTTGTCGGCGCTTGCAGAGCGATCGCCGCACACCAGTGATTATGCTCACCGCCAAAAGCGAAGAGAATGATCGGATTATCGGCCTTGGCGTTGGTGCTGACGATTATGTGGTGAAGCCATTTAGCCCACGTGAGCTTGTAGCACGGGTTGAAGCGGTGCTACGGCGTGTTCAGCCCCAACCTGATGCCCCGCCGCCAGATGAACGCCCAATCGAGCTAGGGGCGTTACGCATCGATCCGCGCACTCGCGATGTGCAAGTTGCCAGCAAATCGATTAGCTTGACGGCGCGTGAGTTTGATTTGCTCTATTTCTTGGCGCGCCACCGCGAACGGGTGTTTACCCGCGACCAATTGATGGAATTAGTCTGGGGCTATACATTTTCCGCCGATACCAGCACCGTCACTGTACATATCCGCCGGCTGCGCGAAAAAATCGAAGATGACCCAACTGCGCCCCGTTATTTGCAAACAATCTGGGGGGTGGGCTATAAACTGAGTGCAGGCGAGCAATGAGACGCTTTGTGCATCAATCTGGACTATTGATTCTGACCTTGGCGATTGCACTCACCCTGGTAAGTTTGGTTGGACACTTTGGCTTGATGCTGCCAATGAGCGAATTAGAAGGCATTATTAAGCTATTTGGTTCGCTTGGTTTTGGGGCTGGCATCGTGGCAATCGTCGCTTTGCAAAGCCGTATGCTGCATCTGTTGCGCAGCTTGCGGGCACAAATTATCGCCGCAATTGGCTTAGGTGGCATTTTGGTAGCGGCGTTGTTACAAGGCGTAGCCCGCGCCATGTTCATCAGCACCGATCACGATTTGCCCTTGCTGCTGTTGGTACTGATTTTTATGTTGGTGCTGGCTTTGGGTTTCAGCATCGCAGTGGGCAATGTGCTGGTAGCGCGTTTGGCCGAGGTGCGCGCCGGAGCCACCGCGTTGGCCAAGGGCGATTTGACCTTGCGCATCCCTGAGCATGGCAGCGATGAAGTAAGTTTGCTGGCTGCCGATTTTAACCAGATGGCCGATGAGCTAGCCCAAAGTGCCGAGCGACAACAAGAGCTTCAGCAATCGCGGCGCGATTTGATTGCCGCAATCTCGCACGATTTGCGCACTCCACTGACCGCTGTTCGCGCAATGATCGAGGCCTTAGCTGATGGCGTAGTGACTGAGCCAGCCATGCAGCAGCGCTATCTAAATTCAGCCAATGCCCAATTAACCAACCTTAGCACCTTAGTTGATGATTTATTTGAGATGGCACAGCTTGATGCTGGGGTGTTGCGCTTGGAATTAGAGCGCGCCTCACTGGGCGATTTAATTTCTGATACGCTGAGCAATTTACAGCCGCACGCTGCTGCTCATGGCGTGCAGTTGCTTGGCAAGGTTGATCCAGCTGCCGATTTGGTGTTGATGAATGCGCCCAAATTGCAACGAGTGTTGTATAACTTGATTAGCAATGCGCTGCGCCACACACCTAGCGATGGCACAATCGCCATTCAAGCCCAAACGATCAACCAAACCGTGCATGTCGAAGTGCGCGATACAGGCGAAGGTATTCAGCCCGACGATCTGCCGCACATTTTCGAGCGCACCTATCGCGGCGAAAAGTCGCGTTCACGTGATTATGGCGGGGCGGGCTTGGGTTTGGCAATTGTGCGGGCAATTGTCGAGGCCCATGGCGGCAATGTGTGGGTCGAAAGCCAACCGCAACATGGCGCTCGCTTCGTATTTACCCTGCAAACACCTGCTGCTAATGGTTCGTAACATTAACCAATGTAAAACTTGCAAGGGCAGTTCTTCATAGTGCTCCACTGCGAACCGAGTCATGTTAAGTTCATTGCACCAGCGTTTTTGGCTGGTTCGGCTCCCCCTCGCCCGCGTTCAGTGGGCGAGGGGGTTGGGGGGTGAGGGGATCTTAACGCTTGCCCATCCACCCATGCCATGATTAAAAACCGACCCTTGTAAGCTCACCCCCTCTCCCGTGGCGCGGGCGAGGGGCTTCACGCAGTGGTTTCAGCGACATTGGACGGAGCAACCAGCGTTTTTGGCTGGTTCGGCTCCTCCCTCGCCCGCGTGCAGTGGGAGAGGGGGTTGGGGGGTGAGGGGATCTTAACGCACTCCTCTTGAAAGGGATTAAAGCTCCCTGTGTCTCCTACCTAGAGGCGGGACGGAAAGATGATTATCACCTTTAAAATGTAAGGATATAATTCCTTGCCAACCCAAGACACCAACTAGCTAGTTTGCTCAATCACCCGCCGATAGACCGCCAACGTTTGCTCGGCAGTGCGTTGCCACGAAAATTTAGCAGCCTGTATTGGCGCTTGATCGCGCAAAACTTGGCGGGCAGCCTGATCATGCCACAGGCGTTCGATTGCCTCAGCCCAGGTACTTGGGTCATCAACTGGCAATTTCAGCCCAGCCTCGCCAACCACTTCGGGCAAACTTGAGGCATCGGCAACCACTACCGCCGCGCCACAGGCCAAGGCTTCTAAGGCTGGCAACCCAAAACCTTCGTAGCGCGAAGGGTTCAGATATAAGCGACAGCCACTCAATAACCAGCGAATTTCCTCATCGCTTGGGCTATCAAGCCAGGTTACCGCAGCTGCTAAATCTAATTCAGCTAGGGTTTGCCAGATTTCGGCATCGAGCCAGCCGCGCCGCCCAGCTAAGGCCAAACGATAACCAGCTTGCGGCTTGCGATCAAGCGCAATTCGCAAGGCCCGCAACAGCATTGGAATATTTTTGCGTGGCTCCAAGGTCGAAACAAAGACCATAAATTGATCAGCCTGCCAAGTTTGGCCGCCAATTTGACGTTGGGCATCAGCAGCAAGCGTCATTGGTTGCATATCGGTCGCCAGATGAATCACATCGATCCGAGCTGGATCAACATTTAATAGCTTGGTCAAATCATTGGCGGTGCTATGCGAATCGGCAATAATTGCATTAGCAGAGGCCAGCGCACGCTCAATTTGGCCATAATAACGGCTAGCGTTAGCATCCAAAATCTCAGGAAACAGCTTAAACGCCAGATCATGGACTGTGATCACAGCGGGAAATATGCGGTGCAACGGTGGAATAAAATCGGGCGAGTGCAGCAATTTGGGGCGGCGCAGGCCAATTTCCAATGGCAAAAGCAGCTGTTCGAAGCGATGATGCGGCGGAGTGATTAAGCGTGCGCGGTGAATATTGGGGCCAATGACGAGTGGCTTGGGGCTGCGGCGATGCTCAAACACCAACCACTGTTGCTCAGGGGCGATTTGGGGCAAGTAGGTTAATAATTTTTGGGTGTAATGGGCGATGCCACCATGGCGGTAGGCATTCAAACGCGCATCAATCGCAATCATCGGCAGCCTCGTAGCTAAACATGGCTGCTATGCTACCACAAGCCTAGGAGCGCTGTGTAATCAATTGCTCAACCGGCGGCGGCGCAAGCTGCGGTTTATCGACAATCCCACTCACTTCTTCAAGGATTGCTTGAGCGCGATAGCTGGCCACCAAGGCATGACGCAAACTACGTTGCTGTTGAATGCCCTCTTCATTCATCGAATTGCCAATCGCTTGTTGCAGCTCTTGAATTTCGCCGTGCAAACTTTGCGAGGCCTGAGTCAGTTGGGCAAAAACTGCTGGCGGCAAATTAATCGTGCTGGCATCGATAAGCGGTTTTTTATGCCGATACTGGCGTTCAAGCAGCAAAAATATCGACCAACCTGCCATTCCAGCCACGCCCCAATCGATCAAATAACACAACCATGCTGGCGAGCGTGGCGTGAGAATTTGATGATCGACCAGATCCCAGGCGATGTAGGCAGCAAAAGCTCCCAACAGCGGGAACCAGCGACGATTGAGACTAACCTTCATAATAGCACCTGTTTCACAACATTACAGCCCAAATACTGATTCAGGCCAATCTAGTATGCTGCGCCAATCTGAAATTATGATGAAAATTTGATGAGATCGCGATGAGATCACGGCTTGAAATCGTTATCACAGCGGTTTGGCAAAAGCTGGCATAACAGGTACGATCGGGCAGCTTTAGCGAAAGGAATGATCATGGCTCGGATTGCAACGATTGAACGCAACACCCGCGAAACTCAAATTACGCTTACGCTCAATCTAGATGGCTCAGGCCAAGTGGCCATTAATACGGGCATTGGCATGTACAACCACATGCTTGAAAGTTTTGCCCGCCATGGCCAATTTGATTTAGATGTAACCTGCAATGGCGATTTGCATATCGATGATCATCACTCAGTCGAAGATGTGGCAATTTGCTTGGGCATGGCGATTGATCGAGCGCTTGGCGACAAAGCTGGCATCACCCGCACCGCCCATGCCTATGTACCAATGGATGAGGCGCTGGCGTTTGTGGCGCTTGATCTCAGTGGCCGACCGTTTCATGTTCTCAACTTCAACTGGACGAACCCCAGTATTGGTGGCTTGACCTGCGATTTAGTTGAGCATGTGTTTGAAAGTATTGCGATTCATGCCCGCATGAACTTGCATGCTAAGATCGAATATGGCCGCAACGACCATCACAAGGCCGAAGCGTTGTTCAAGGCTTTGGCCCGGGCACTCGATAGCGCCACCAAGCATGACCCACGCTTGGGCGATGCGATTCCTAGCACCAAAGGCGTGATTTAACAAAGCGGGTGATCAGTAAATTAACTATTGGTCACCCGCCCGATTAATTTAAACAGTTAGCGGTGTGGCAAGTCCGGGCGTAAGCCATGTTGGCTGAATTGAGCTAGCGGCAAAGGCTTGCTCGATCTCGGTTTGGCCTTGGCTAAAGTGCTGCCAGCCATCAAAGTGAATCGGAATCAGCGTTTTTGCTTTGAGCAATTGTGCTGCTTGCTGAGCTTGATCAGCATCAAACGTAAACTTAATTGGCCCTGTAAGCCCAAATCGCGCCGCTCCCACATGCAAAAAGGCAGTGCCAACGTGATAGCGCTTGGCAACCTCGCGCACCCCATTAAACAGCACAGTATCACCAGAAATATACAGTGCGCCATGTTCAAAATCGGCATATTCCAACATAAAGCCAATTACCTCGCCGACGATTGGCAGCATCACTTTGGGGCCATGCTGTGCTGGCAAAGCAGTGATGGTTAACGGCAAGCCTTTCGGCGTTTGAAGCGTCAGTGATTGCCATGGAGCCAACCCTTGGGTTTGGTATAAGCCTTGGCTTGACAAGCGTTTTTGGCCGGGTAGCGTGGTAATAATTTGCTTTGCTTGCGGTAAAAACGCGCGTCCAGCATGGTCAAGGTTATCATAATGATGATCATGCGAAAGTAATACCAGATCAATCGGCGGCAGCGATTGGGCCGTGATGGCCGAAGCTTGGTTTTTCAGCAGACCAAATTTAATCCCAGGCACAACAGGCAGAGAGGCACGACTACCAGCTGGGTCGAATACCGGGTCAGTCAAAATCCGCAGGCCATCAATTTCCAATAAAACGGTTGCTGTGCCGATGTAGGTCACCTTGATCTGCATAAAAACTCCTTATAAATACGGACGTTCGTGTTTTATCGCAGCTAAAAAATTTTAGCTGCGATAGTGTTCAATTAATTGCTGAGCGGCAGCCTGAGCAGTGGCAAATTGTTGCTCATTTGGGCGGACTGCGCGCCAGATTAACGAGGCCATTTCAATTCCATGAAACTGCAACGTTAGCTCGCCAATTGGCGTATCGGCGCGAAATTGGCCAAGCTGCACGGTTTCGGCAATGCACTGCTCGATAAAATTCAGATAATTTTGGTAATGGCTTAGTACGCTTTCCCGAACTGCTGAATCAGCCAAATCATCGAGCTCAAGCACAGCATTGGTGAAAAAGCAACCGCCTAGAAAAATCTTTTGATCAAGATAGCGAAACCATGACTGGCATAAACTATGCAAGCGTTCAATTCCAATTGGCTGCGCAACGACATGGGCTACAACTGCCTGTTGAAACAATTCGAAGGCACGTTCAACCGTGGCAATTTGCAGCTCAGTCTTGGATTTGAAGTGCGCACTGATGCCACCTTTGGACATTGAGACAGCCTCAGCCAAGCTCCCAATCGTCAGGCCATTTAGGCCAGCAACCGAAGCCATTTGCACTGCTTGATTCAGAATTAGTTCTTTGGCACTATCTTTACGACTCATACCAGTAAAATACCATACGTTCGTATTTTATGCAAGTATAGATCTTGCTTACAGTAAACGGTGGCAGAACACCAACTACTGCTGAAATCGGACATGGATAAATCCTTGTGCTGAGCAATTCAGCAAGCAGGCTGCAACAATTTTTCACTGGCCTGCGTCCTAGATAACAGATACGCAACGATGAGTTGCACCCAAATAAGGAGTTTACTACAATGCAAAATTCAAATCGCTTAGTGCGTGTTCAACAAGATCAAATGATTGCCGGTGTGAGTACAGGTTTGGCTCAATATTTCGCTTTTGATGTAACCTTGGTTCGGTTGGCGTTTGTGCTGATAACCTTGGCAGGCGGTTCGGGCATTTTGCTATACATCATCTTGTGGGCAGTTTTGCCAGTGGTAACTGCGCCTGGTTTGCCTAGCCCAGCCATTAGCAGCGGTATTGATGAAATGCGCAACCAAGCCCAAAATGTATTCAACAAGGTCAAAACTGCGGTCAACAATGCCCAAACCAACAACGCCAGCACGGCTGTGCCTCAAAGCGATTGGAAATTCGACCCACAAACCGGTCAACCAATCAACCCAACGCCAGTAGTGCAACCAGAAAAACCACGCTTTGACCCATACACTGGTCAACCAATCAACGACTAATCTAGCGATTGAGTTGATACCACAACGGTCGCTGAGCAACCCGCTCAGCGACCGTTTTTTGTTGGGCATGATCACACAGTTGCTCAACTTCTTGCTCTAATAGCCTCAAGGTTTGCGGAGCCAACCAGTAGAGCGTCGTTTGGCCTTCCTGTTCGCTTTCAACCACGCCAGCTTGCACCAACACCCGCAAATGTTCGGAGATTGTCGATTGAGCACGATTGGTACGCTGCACAATATCATTGCAAATACAACGTGGATGCTGAGCGATATAGCGCACAATTGCTAAGCGCAACGGATGGCCAAGGGCATGGCAGAGACTGGCTAATTGAGTCAATGCAGCATCAGCTTGAATCGTTTCCATCGGACTACCTCCACAGTGGTGTTGGTTAAAACTAACACACGCGAATCACGGCCTAATACCCGCGGTTCGCGTGTGTTGCTTTGCCGTTGATCTGCAACTTAGTTATTCAAGATAGGCTCGCAATTTACGCCCGCCAAAGGCTGGATGACGCAGTTTCCGCAGCACCTTGGCCTCAATTTGGCGAATCCGTTCGCGGGTAATGCCAAACTCGCGGCCAACTTCTTCAAGCGTGCGATATTTACCATCGACTAAGCCATAGCGCAGCTCAATAATCCGGCGTTCGCGCTCATCGAGCTTACACAACACTTCGTCAAGTTGCTCGCGCAACAAATGCTCGGTAGCGTGATCAAGCGGCTCGGATGAGCGATCATCCTCAATAAAATCACCAAGCACGCTATCGCCCTCGCTGCCAACGGGGGTTTCGAGCGAAACTGGTTGGCGGGCAACTTCAAGCACGCGGCGCACTTTATCGGCGGGCAAGCCCAGCGCTTCGCCAATCTCCTCGGCGCTTGGCTCGCGTTCCAAGGCTTGTTGCAACTTATGGGCTGTGCGCTTAACTCGATTGATTGTCTCACCAACATGCACTGGCAAGCGAATCGTGCGGCTATGATCGGAGATCGAGCGCGTAATTGCTTGGCGAATCCACCATGTTGCATAAGTAGAGAACTTAAAGCCCTTGTGATAATCGAACTTCTCGGTTGCCCGCATCAAGCCAATATTGCCCTCTTGGATTAAATCCAAAAACGACATGCCTCGGCCAACATATTTTTTGGCAATCGACACCACCAAGCGCAAATTAGCCTGGATCAGATGTTGACGAGCGGCTTCGCTTTCGAGCACTTGCTGTTGCAGGCGAGCTTTTTCTTCGAGGAGATATTCGTGGCGGGCTAGCCGAATCATGGCACGTTCGCCACGTTCCAATTGCTTCGCCAGCATAGTTTCTTCTTGAGCGGTCAAGAGATGCACTTGACCGATTTCGCGCAAATACATGCGCACCGGATCATCGAGGCTTACCCCTTCGCGAATCAGCGACCGTTCGAGATCGTCATCAGCGACATCGCGTGAACGGAGATGCACGGCAGCGGTTGGCGGTTCTTCTAAAATTGGAATATCTTCTGCTTGGCAGCGGACACACAATTCGTCGAACAGCGCTGTGTTTTTGTCGGAGGGAGGAAGATGAAGCAGCACTTGGTCGTGCGTTAGATAACGATGCTGACGGGCGGCCCCCATCAGAACTTCGAGTACGTTTTTCAAGGAAGCACCGACTTTCTACTGCTATAGAAAAGCCTAATGATAGACCACTATATCACGGATAGATCTGCTATTCAATACCCTATTCAAGCACATTGGGGGTGAAGTTTCCATAACATGAAGCTGATAATTCGTTGAAACCAGCAAAACGCTGTATAGTATTTGGCAACAACTGCGAAGGAGGCGGGTATTTTAGCCCGAGTAATGCCATGACAACGATTGCCCTTGATCAGCAGATTATTCACGCGGTTTGCCCCCACGATTGCCCCGATACCTGCTCCATGTCAGTCACAGTGCAGGATGGCAAGGCAATTAAAATCCAAGGTAACCCCGAACATCCAATTACCAATGGCTTTTTATGTACCAAGGTTTCGCGTTATGTCGAGCGAACCTATCATCAAGGCCGCTTGTTGTATCCGGCCAAACGGGTTGGCCAAAGGCGCTGGCCAATTCGAGCGCATTTCGTGGGAAGAAGCATTAACCACAATTGCCGAACGCTTGCAAGCCATTAGCAGCAGTCATGGGCCGCAGGCGATTTTGCCCTATTCGTATGCTGGCACGATGGGTTTGTTGCATTATGGCTCGATGGATCGCCGCTTTTTCCATCATTTAGGTGCTTCGCTGCTCGATCGCACAATTTGTGCCAGTGCCGGCGCAACAGGTTATCGCTATACCATTGGCGCAAGCGTTGGTACCGACCCCGAAGCCTATGTTGATGCCAAATTAATTATTCTGTGGGGAACAAATACGCTCACATCGAATGTGCACTTGTGGACAGTTATCAAAGCAGCGCGAAAAGCTGGCGCACGGGTGATTGCAATCGATCCTTGGCGTTCGCGCACCGCTGCCCAATGCGATTGGCATATTGCGCCCTTGCCTGGCACCGACGCAGCCCTCGCCCTCGGCATGATGCATATTATTTTTCGCGATGGCTTGCACGATCAGGCCTATCTTGATGATTATTGTCTTGGTGGCGAGCAACTGCGTGAGCGAGTGCAGGCATATCCGCCGGAGCATGTGGCCGATTTAACGGGCTTGGATGTAGCGACAATTGAGCAATTGGCCCATGAATATGCCACGATTGCTCCCGCTGCAATTCGGATTAACTATGGCTTGCAACGCCATGCTGGCGGCGGGATGGCTGTGCGTACCTTGGCATGTTTGCCAGCGGTCATTGGCGCTTGGCGCGAGCGCGCAGGCGGTATTTTACTTTCCACTAGCGGCACATTTCCCATTAATAATGCAGCCTTGGAGCGCCCCGATCTGATTCCTGCAGGCACCCGCATGATCAATATGAATCAGCTTGGGCAGGCATTAACCGAAGTCAATGATCCGCCAGTCCAAGCGTTGTTTGTTTACAATTCCAATCCGGCCAGTGTGGCTCCCGATTTAGAAGCAGTGAAGCGCGGCTTGGAGCGTGAAGATTTATTTACCGTGGTGCATGAGCAATTTTATACCGACACCACGCGCTACGCCGATATTATTCTGCCGGCAACGACCCAACTTGAGCATGTTGATTTGCATAAAGCCTATGGTCATTGGTACCTGGCTTGGAGCAACCAAGCGATTGAGCCGCTGGGCGAGGCGATTCCCAACACCGAATTGTTTCGGCGTTTGGCAGCCAAAATGGGCTTTGAGGAGCCATGTTTTAGCGATGATGATCAGACGATTGCGCGGCAAGCGCTGGATTCAACGCACCCAGCTTTGGCTGGCATCACGCTCGAACGCTTGCAAGCAGAAGGCTGGCTGCGTTTGAACGTGCCAAGCGATTGGGCACCCTTTGCTGAGGGCAATTTCCTCACGCCGTCGGGCAAGTGCGAGCTGTATTCCGAGCGCATGCTGGCCGATGGCTTTGATCCATTGCCGACCTACACCGCACCGTATGAAAGCCCTGCGAGCAACCCACGTTTGGCTGAGCGTTATCCATTAAGCTTAATCTCGCCGCCAGCGCATCACTTTTTGAATAGCACCTTTGGTAATATTTTGCAGCGCTACGAGAGCGGCCCAAGCCTAGAAATAAACCAGCTTGATGCAATCGAACGCAACATTGACGATGGCGATCAATTGTTGATTCGCAATGATCGCGGTGGCTTTCAGGCCAAGGCCGTGGTGACCGACCGGGTGCGCCAAGGAGTGGTAGTTGCGCCATCAATTTGGTGGTCGGAGCTAACCGTTGATGGCCGCAACGTCAACCATACCACGCCCCAAGCCCTTTCCGATATGGGTGGCGGCGCAACCTTCTACGATAATTTAGTTGAAGTTGAACGGCTAGCCAAATAGGCCAGGTCGCGGTCATGCCGATTGGGTTGGAAAACTAGTCCAATGGGCATGTTGGAGGGTGCTATGCCCCAAGCGTTGTTGATTGAATGTGCCGACCAAATTGGGCTGGTTCATCAGATTACGGGTGTGCTGTATCGGCATGGAGTTAATATTGTTAGCAATCAGGAATTTGTTGATCATCAGCGGCAGCAGTTTTTTATGCGCACTGAATATCAAGGTAAGCTCGATCAAAATTTGGTTTTAGCTGAATTACAAACACTCTTGCCGATTAATGCAAACATTGGCTTTGCTCGACCGCATAAACCACGAATTGTTATTTTAGCAACCAAAGAACATCATTGCTTAGGCGATTTGCTAATCCTGCATGCCTTTGCTGAACTCAATGCCGAAATTATTGGCGTGATTGCCAATCGTCAACAACTTAGCCAATTAGTTCAGCGTTTCGATTTGCCATTTCATTATCTGCCGCATCAAGCCTATACGCGTGAAGGCCATGAACAAGCCTTGTTGGAATTAATTCAGGCTGCTCAACCAGATTATTTGGTGTTGGCCAAATATATGCGCGTACTTTCACCAGAGTTCGTAGCTCAATTTCCGCAGCGCATTATCAATATTCATCATTCATTTTTGCCAGCCTTTATCGGTGCTAATCCCTATCGTCAAGCATTTGAGCGTGGGGTGAAAATTATTGGCGCAACCGCCCATTTTGTAACCAATGAGCTTGATCAAGGCCCAATTATCGCCCAACATGTTATTCCAATCGATCATAGCCATAGTGTTGACGAAATGATTCAAGCTGGGCGTGATGTAGAAAAACATGTGCTAGCAAAGGCTTTGAGATTAGTATTTGATCAACGAGTATTTCTAAATGGTAATCGCACGGTAATTTTTGATTAGCTAGCCTCAGCCATAGGATTGATCTATGCCACTATTATTTGCACTGACCATCTTTACCAGCGCTAGTTTATTATTTGTCATTCAGCCAATGTTTGCTCGAATGGCGTTGCCATTACTTGGTGGTGCGCCATCGGTTTGGAACACGGCGTTAGTTTTTTATCAAACAGTGTTATTGCTAGGGTATGGCTATTCGCACCTACTAACGAAATATTTTAAACCACGCCAGCAAGTGCTCATTCATTGTGGGCTATTGCTCACGCCATTATTAGTGTTGCCAATTGCGATTCCGACTGGTTGGCAAGCACCAACCACGGATTTCCCAATTGCTTGGCTATTGAGTTTATTTGCGGTTGCCTTGGGCTTGCCATTTTTTGTGGTTTCGGCGAGCAGCCCATTATTGCAAGCATGGTTTGGCAGCAGCGAGCAAAATCGCAACCCGTATGTGCTGTATGCGATGAGTAATGTTGGCAGTATGTTGGCACTATTGGCCTACCCCTTGATTATCGAGCCAAATACCAGCCTAAAATTACAAAGCGCTGGTTGGCGCTGGGGCTATTTGCTGCTGGTGCTGTTATTTATTGGCTGTGGCATTCGGGTTTGGCGACGTGCGCCGCAGGTTGTTACCAGCCAAAACACTCAATCGAATTCAGCAATTATATGGCAACGGCGGCTCAAGTGGATTGTGTGGTCGGCAGTGCCATCGAGTTTGTTGGTTAGCGTTACAACCTTTATTACCACCGATATTGTGGCAATGCCTTTGTTATGGGTTATTCCTTTAGCATTATATTTATTGACCTTTATTTTTGTATTTGCAAATAAAGTTATTATTCCCAAGCAAGCATTAATTTGGTTAATGCCAATTTTAGTGATGTTAATTTTGCTGACGATGATTTCTGAGGCGAATAGCCCAATTCTACTGCTATTAATTTTACATTTAGCCAGTCTTTTTGTGGTAACGATGGTCTTACATCAACAATTAGCCGATGATCGACCTGAACCGCAACAATTAACTGAATTTTACTTGTTGATGTCTTTAGGTGGGGTGATTGGTGGTATTTTCAATGGATTAATCGCTCCACTCATTTTTGATGCGGTTTGGGAATATCCATTAATGTTATGTTTGGGATTAATGCTGGCACCATGGCGCAAACCAAAGCCAACCAATCGCCAAGAATGGCTAAAATTATTGCGTGTTCCAGGATTGATGCTCTTGATTACAATTTTCTTAGTGCTAGGCATTAAAGCTTTTGATTATCATGGTCAATCAGTTGGGTTTGCAATCTTATTTTCGGTGGCAATGTTGATTGCCTATAGCCAATCGCGTAATCCATTGGCGTTTGGATTAAGCCTTGGTGGATTTTTCAGCGTTGTCTCAATTATTGGCTTTAGTCAATCGACGGTTATCTATCAAGAACGCAGTTTTTTTGGAGTCAACCGGATTGTTAATTCAGCCGATCGGTTTCATTTATTGATGCACGGCACAACCTTGCATGGTATGCAATATCTTGATCCAACGTTAAGCAAACAACCATTGACCTATTATAGTTTGAATGGGCCGCTGAATGAGATTTTTCAGCTGGTGAATCAACAATCAGCTCCCAAAACGATTGGGGTTGTAGGTTTGGGAAGTGGTGCGACGGCCTGCTATGCGCGGCCTGAAGATACGTGGAAATATTTTGAAATTGATCCGGTGGTGATTGAAATTGCCCAAAACCCACAATTTTTTAGCTATCTCAGCCAATGTACGCCGCAAGCACCAGTTATTGTGGGCGATGCGCGCATCTCGCTAGCTCACGAAACCCAAGCATTTGATTTGCTGATGATGGATGCCTATAGCTCAGATGCGATTCCGACGCACTTAATTACGGTGGAGGCCATTGAGCTCTACCTGAGTAAACTAAAGCCCGATGGCATTATCGCCTTTCACATCTCGAATCGCTATCTCAATTTAGAGCCAGTGTTGCATGATCTGGCCCAGCAGCTTGGTTTATTGGCTTTAGGACGTGAATATAACACCGATCAATCAGTGCTTGAAGAAGGCAATATCAGCACAAAATGGGTAATTTTCACCAAAAACCAAGCTATCCAGCAACAATTTATCGCGCAATATCAATGGCAAGCCTTGCAGAATCGACCAAACGATCGCTTGTGGACTGATGATTATTCCAGCATTATCACCACCTTGTATGCTTGGCAGTAATTAACCACGAAGAGCACGAAGTAGCTTGAAATTGAGAAGCGAAAGGAGATGGCGATACTGCTGCCAAAAACCAAGGCCTTGAAAAAACGATTGCACGAGGGGTTTAGCCGAATCGAACAAAGCAAAGCCAGAGGGTTCTAGTCCAAAATGGAGCGACTTCGAGGAAATTGGGCGCTGCTACTATTATCTCGGTGATTCGCGAGCGAGCGAGTATCTTCGGCAAGCAGCACTCTTGGTCTAACAAGCGTTGGTTACTATTGATCCAGTCCCGCTTGGAGGGCTGATGTTCAGTGCCACAGCTTGGTCGCATAGCGCGAATCTATATCGTTTGGTTGGTGATCATGCGCAGATGACAACAAGCATACATCAATTGCGCGAGCTTGAATCCTATGAAGCCTGGCAACATTGGCTAAGCCCAATTGACTTTTATTGGAATTTGCGGATTTTGGCGGCGCTGATGGAGGATGATCTACCAGAGGCTATCATCTATTACAAGCAGGTTGCGGCGCTAGCCTCATATAAACACCCTGCTCGGCCATGGGCAAGTCGGCTCGTCGAGGCACTGATCAAGGCCGATGCCAACAGCGTGCGGGCGATTGGCACAGAGTTGCATACATTGTTGATTCGCTATCATGGCAAACCATGGGATACCAGCTATCTTAATCTGTGGGATTGGTATGAGTTTACCGATCAAATCGCCGATCAGCTTGATACCCAGCATTAGAATCCGATCCACGAAGGACTCGCAGGGCCACGAAGCGATCACACTCAAGGCAAGGGGCAAGAGGTTATCAGAATACTGGTTGGCTTCAATCCAATCTTCAGCAGCCAAAAGCCATGATCCATTCGTTCTCTGCGCCTCTGCCTATGTTCTATGCTCTATGCTCTATGTTCTATGTTCTCATCCCTCTCTTCTCTCATCCCTCATACTTGCTTAGGCTGCTTGCTGGGCGCTAATTTGCTTAATTTTTTCCTCGCTCCATTGCCAGAGCTTTTCGGCAGCAGCTTGATCGTGGGAAATTGGGTTTGATTCACGGGGCTTCTTTTTATCGAAATACAAGCCCGTGATATGCTCAACTTCGGGCGAGGTGGCCAGATACAAGGTCGTTTCAGCACCTTTTTCGGCGCTGATCGAGCCAAGATCCATCAACTTGCGCATGGCAATGCCAAAGAAGCCGTTATTGGCCGCAAAGCCGGTTGAGACTACGCCAGGATGCAAGCAGTTGACCGTGACATCGGTGCCAGCCAAACGCCGCGCTAGCTCTTTGGTAAACAGAATATTGGCCAATTTGGAACGACCATACATGCGCCAACCGCTCCATTTGCGTGTGGCTTCGAGATCGTTGAAATCCATCGTGCCCATGCGGTGGGCCTCTGACGAGACATTGATAATGCGGGCCGGAGCACTAGCTTTGATCGTATCCAGCAGCAAATCAGTCAGCAAAAAGTAGGCCAAATGATTGAGTGCCATAGTCAATTCGATGCCATCGGCGCTTTCTTGGCGTGAGCTATAAAACGCGCCTGCATTGTTAACCAAAATATGCAATTGATTGTGCTTGCTGAGGAATTCTTCAGCGGCGCGGCGCACCTCGGCCTGCTTGGATAAATCGGCCAGAATATAACTAACATTGGGATTGCCAGTTTCACGTTTGATCATTTCGGTAACGCCTTCGGTGCGCAATGCATGCCGCCCGATAATCACCACCGTTGCGCCTTGGCGAGCGAGTTCTAAGGCCGTCACCTTGCCGATGCCACCAGTCGCCCCAGTGACCAAACAAACTTTACCCTTCATAGAGCCTCCATAAAAGCCACAAATTACGTGTGCTACTAGCAGGATGCCGCGATTTACGCAGTGTGTCGAGCCATGGCAACAAATGCTAAACAAAATGCCCCGTTCTACCGTGAGAACAAGGCATCATCGCATCAAAATCGGCCTAGCTAGCTTTGGTGGTTGGTTGCTTGCCAGCACGACTACGCGTGTTCGTGCGTCGAATCAAAGTTGGCATTGCCCCATCACGCACAGTTTCAACGGTGATGACACAGCGCACAACATCGGTTTCCGAAGGCAAATCGAACATCACGTCGAGCAAAATTTCTTCGACGGCAGTACGCAAACCACGTGCGCCTGTTTTGCCAGCCAAGGCTCGCTCAACAATCGCTTCCATAGCATCGCTGCTGATTTCAAGCTGCACATGATCAAGCGCCAACATTTTTTGATATTGCTTGATGATGGCGTTGCGCGGCTCGGTCAAAATCCGCATCATCGCATCTTTATCCAGTGGCGTGAGCGCGGCCACAACTGGCATACGCCCGATAAACTCGGGAATAAAGCCAAAGTGCAGCAAATCATCGGGATTAACCAACGATAGCAATTTCTTCGAACGCTCGATCCGTTCTTCTTTGACGATCGCCTTGCCAAAACCTAGCGTGCCGCCACTACCCAAGCGTTGGGCGATGTGGAACTCTAAGCCCTCGAAGGCCCCACCACAGATAAATAGCACATTGGTGGTATCAAAGGGAATAAATTCTTGTTGCGGGTGCTTGCGACCTGGCATTGGCGGCACATTGACCACCCCGCCTTCGAGAATTTTCAATAAGGCTTGTTGCACGCCTTCGCCCGAAACATCACGGGTAATTGATGGATTATCGGCTTTGCGGGCGATTTTATCGATTTCGTCGATATACAAAATACCCATTTGAGCGCGATCAACATCGCCATCGGCGGCCTGAATCAAGCGCAACAGAATTGTCTCGACATCTTCGCCAACATAGCCAGCCTCGGTCAAGGCTGTGGCATCGGCGATCGCAAATGGCACATCAAGCATGCGCGCCAGCGTTTGGGCTAACAGCGTTTTGCCAGAGCCAGTTGGCCCGACGAGCAGAATATTGCTTTTTTGAATCTCGACATCGGTATCGCCTTGAGCTTGGGCGCGCAACCGCTTGTAGTGGTTATAAACCGCCACCGCCATCACCTTTTTCGCGCGTTCTTGACCAATCACATACTCATCGAGATGATCGCGAATGGCATGGGGAATCGGCAACGTGGGTGGGAGGATTGGCGAATTAGGAGCATCTTTACGCTCCTCATTGGCGATAATTGCGCTTAATAACTCAATGCACTCGTTGCAAATAAATAATGCCCCCGGACCTGAGACCAAGCGATCGACTTCATCTTGGTTCCGCCCGCAAAACGAGCAGTAATAGGTCGGTGGCATGAAGGCGGATTGCGCCATTGGAATTGCTCCCATTTGTGACGACGCGAGCCTCGTTGCTCGCGTCATCATCCTTGTTTCTCAATTAATCTTGTTGCCCAGCTTCGATGTGGGTCGTAATTTCGTCAATGATACCATATTCTTTGGCTTGTTCTGGTGTCATAAATAAATCACGGTCGAAGTCGCGGGCGATGCGTTCGATTGGCTGACCGGTATCTTTTGCCAGCAAGCCCCGCACAATGTTTTGCAAGCGCAACAACTCTTTAATTTGAATTTCAACATCGGGAGCATAGCCACGAGCGCCACCACCAGCTGGGTGCATGTGAATCGTTGAGTTGGGCAAGGAATAGCGTTTGCCTTTGGTGCCGCCAGCGAGCACTGGTGTAGCCATACTGCCAGCAAAGCCAACACACCAAGTAGCAATATCAGGTGAAACCATCTGCATCGTATCGTAGATCGCAAGCCCAGCATTGACTTCGCCGCCAGGGCTGTTGATATAGATCGAAATATCGCGATCAGGATCATCGTGTTGCAAGAACAATAATT
The DNA here is from genome assembly GCA_963767035.1 of uncultured Chloroflexia bacterium. Classification (GTDB taxonomy): domain Bacteria; phylum Chloroflexota; class Chloroflexia; order Chloroflexales; family Herpetosiphonaceae; genus Herpetosiphon. The sequence continues at coordinate 3,272,547 of CAVYBW010000001.1, forward strand.
GAGCTACCAACACATTCGCAATTTGCGAATCAATCGGCGTGCCGAGAATAATGATCCGCTCTTTGAGCAAACGTGAGTAGATGTCATAAACTCGTTCGCCACGGCTGCTTGTTTCTACAACGTAGGGAACAACCATCGAGGGCGATTTCGCTGCCACAATGTCGTGAGCAGGTGAGAGCCATTGAAACCAGGACATAGCAAGCCTCCTTGCAACGGTGCGCATCGGCGCACTTCGGTCGATGCTTCTAGTCTACCCGAAAAACCTTGCCTATGGCAGTCGGCCATTCGTTCGCATCACAATGTTAACACGATTCCAACACTTGACGCTGCCACTATTCCGCTGGTTGATTATCCACCATTCAGGGCAACTACGCAACCACCCTCTGAAAGGATAAAGGATGAGGTAAAGGCAGAAGGCAAAAATCAAAAGCCAAAATAATGAGTGATCGAGGCTGTAACGCTGCGGCGTAGAGCGACCGAAGGATGAGGGATGAGGGATAAGGGATGAAGTAAAGGCAGCAGTTGAATCAAGGTGTTGTTCCCTCACCCCAACCCCTCGCCCACGACGCGGGCGAGGGGCTTTTTCAATCGTCGGCTCCCCATCACTGTGCGCTACGATACGATGGTGTTGAGGGTTCGAGTCCCTTTAGCCACCCCATAACATCCTCGCCTTATCTCTCCTCCTTCGTGCCCTTCGTGGCCTTCGTGGATCAAAACTCGATCCCCATTGCGGTTTCTCCTGAAGCCTGATGCCTAGCCCCTGACCCCTCGTTCTAATACAAATCAACCCGCCGATCGCGGAAAACTGGCAGGAAGTCGCGGGCCTTGGCAACGGTCTCGAGATCAACGGTTGCGGTCAGCAAACCTGCTTGATCATCACCCTCGACCAAGACATTGCCCCACGGATCGATGACGACTGAATGGCCACCAAATTGATTGGCACGGTCACTACCAACCCGATTGCAGGCAATTACCACTGCTTGGTTTTCGATCGCCCGCGCTCGCAGCAAGGTGCGCCAATGCTCAATTCGCGCCGTTGGCCATTCAGCAGGAATAATCATGACTGCTGCGCCCGCCAAGGCATAGCGCCGAAACAACTCAGGAAAGCGCAAATCGTAGCAAATTGCACAGGCGCTTGTGCCCCACGCAGTTGCAACAACATCGGCTTGCTGGCCAGCACCCAAGTAGCGATCTTCGTGCATCAAGCCAATCAGGTGGGTTTTACGATAGCTTTGCAGCCGTTTGCCCTGAGCATCATAGATTGTGGCGGTGTTATAAACCTGCTCGCCATCACGCTCAAGCAACGAGCCAACAATCGCCAGATGATGCCGCGCCGCCAAAATCGCCACTTCTTCAAACAAACCCTTGCCCAGCGGATCGCTCAAGGCCTGCGCTTGCTCAAGCATGTAGCCAGTGCCCCACAACTCTGGCAGCACCAAAAGCTCTGCGCCTGCCATTTCGGCGCGGGCGGCGAGTTGGCGCACAGTTGCCAAATTGGCTTCGCGATCACCTAAAACTAAATCAATTTGGCCAAGCGCAACCGTCAATTGCATTGCTGTATCCTCTATTGGCCAGTGCTGCCAGCAGCAGGCGCAGGCATGTTGCCATTGATATCGGGAAAAACTTCATTGTTATAGGCGCGTAACACATCAACGACCGCTGGCAAGGCCAACGTCCCCGAACCGTCGCCCAAATCGCCAGTGCCTTCGAGCATCGCCAAAATCGCGACCTTGGGATTATCGAATGGGGCAAAGCCCACAAACCACGAGTGCGAACGCAAATATGGCCCTTCGGCATATTCGGCGGTTCCGGTTTTGCCCGCCAAATCCAGCCGATCAATATCGGATAAAATTGCGCCTGCTGGTTTGTTGTTGCTATTGGCAATCCGATTATAGGCATCGGAATCGCGCACCGAGCGGCGCATGCCTTCGCGAATCACAGCCCAATGTTCAGGCGCTAGCTCAATCGTGTGCTCAATCACCGGCGTGAGCGTGATGGTGTCAGTACGGTTTAAATCGGTGATTGCCTTGACCACCTGTGGCTGATAGACCGTGCCGCGATTGGCGGTTGCAACCGTGGCGCGAAGCAATTGCAATGGCGTAACTTGCACATCGCCCTGGCCAATCGCCGCGATATAGGTATCGCCAACCCCCCAACGTTCACGACGTTGCTTCTTCCACTCTTTGTTAGGAATAATCCCAGAATCTTCGCCAGGCAGATCAATCCCAGTCAATTTATCGAAGCCAAACTCGCCCGAAACTGTCTCATATAAGCGGTCAATCCCCAAACCACCTTTGATCTGGGGATCGGTTGGTTTGAGGTTGGTCACATAATCGGTGCCGCCAGCAACCGTATTAAAAAAGACGTTCGATGAAACCTTCAAGGCATCGGAAACGCTGATCAAGCCATTGGCACGGCGGTTGGAGTTGGGATATTGGTTGGTCAGCGCTTCGTTATATTCGTTGCGCACAATCAAAAAGCCCGGGTCTTGAATCCGCGAATCAGGGTTGATAATGTCGCTATCCAAGGCAGCGGCGGCAGTAAATTGCTTGAAGGTTGAGCCTGGTGGATATTTACCAGCAATCGCCCGATGCAGCAAAGGTGTGTTTTCTTCATCGGTAAATAAATCGGTAATTTCCTCGACCTCACCACGGTTAAAGGCGTTGTTATCGTAGGCTGGCAAGCTAACCGAGGCCAAAATAGCGCCGGTGTTAACATCCATCACCATAATCACGCCTTTGTTGATTGGGTCATACGAGGCATATTTAACTTGATCTTTGCCCGGTGTGTTGGCTAAACGCACGCGGCGTTGATCGGCAATATCAAGCCATTTTTGCAAAATCTGCTCGGTATCACGTTGTAAATCAATATCGATATTGAGAATTAGATTTTTGCCATCTTCCATTGGTTGCAAAATGGTTGGCTCGCCGACAATCCGATCGGACACATCGACCGAGATTTGATTGGTGCCGAGTTTGCCGCGCAAGGTTGATTCGTAATAATTTTCAATCCCATCAACCCCAATCAGATCGCTTTCTAAGTATTGGCGTGGGCCATCAACCTCTTTGAGGGGATTGTAACGTGCCAGCTGCTTATCGTTGATCCGAATCATATACCCCAAGAGATGTGAAAGTGATTGGGTATCGGCACTCAGCGGGTAATCACGCTGAAAACCATCAACCACCCGCACGCCGGGCAAGGCAAGCGCATTTTCGCGAATTGCAAGCGCCACATCATTGGGAATATTTTTGGCCACAGGCACGACCAAATACGATGGCAAATTGGCTTTGGCTAGCGCTTTTTCCACCCCTGGCTGCAAGGTAATCACATCGGTATAGGCTTTGCTAAGTTGCAAGGCGGTCAAAGCCTTGCCCATTGGCACGGTCACGGTAATCGCTTGATGCGGCGCGAAACTTGTATCGGCGGGCAAAATTGGCGAGATGGCATAAATTGCCGCTGCCAAGGCTGGGTCTTCTTGCATTTTGGTGGTTGGCGAGAGTGTAAAGGTATCGCTAAACGGCAACAACATGCTGAGCCGCATATAGACGGCATTGCGGTCGGCGCGTTTGCGCGGCAGCGATTCAGCTTGAATACCTAAGATCGAGGTTGGAACCGAGGCTGCTAGCAAAGTTGTGCCATCGCTAGCAAAAATCTCGCCCCGTTGCGGCGCAATATAATCGCGGCGATTAATATTTTGCTCAATTGAAGCTCGCGAGGTGGCGGCACTGCTGCCAAATTGTAATTGCTGTAAACGGGCGAGCAAGGCAATAAAGACAATTAAGCTCACGACCCGTAAGCCGATCAAGCGACCGCGCATAAGGGTTCTCCTTGATGATAAAGTTTAGTGGCAAATCCGCCGCTCGTTCCACCATTGCAAAACAAGAACGCTTAGATCCCCTCAACCGCCCCATGAGCGATGGAGAATCCGAATTGATGGCTCCCCTCGCCCGCTCCGTGGGAGAGGGGTTGGGGGTGAGGGAATTAGTGGCGAATCCGCCGCTCGTTCCACCATTGCAAAACGAGGAAGGTTGGCAAAACCGCAATCGCGTTAATAATCATGGCTGGCACTAAAACCACAATCGCCCAACTCAACCAATCGTGGGTACCACCGCGAAACACTTGGGTTATCAAGTGATAGAGCGGCGTTGCGACGATTGTGAGTAACAGCGATGTTGGCCAGGTATCGGGCGGAAAACGCTCGGCAGCAAGGCTACAAAGCCATGTTACCAGCAGCAAGGCCAGGCATGGCTGCCAAATGGCGAATAGCCCACCACATCGATCAACAAGCCACCATACATGGCAATTGCCGCACCCTTGGCTGGCTCAGCCAGCAAGGTCCAACAAACTACCGCCAACAACACCAGATTGAGGTGGGCATTAAAGATCGTTGGCAACAACGTTGTTTGAACGATAACGGTTAATCCAACCAGCAACGCCAACCAAAGCTGCCCACGCAGCCGTTCGCTTAATCTTCGCCGACGATAATCCATACAGTCCGCACCACATCAGGATCAAAATATGGTTCAATATCGGCTTGTTGGCCGTGGCCGTCAGGGCGAATTGCACTGATCCGGCCAATTGGCACATCCGGTGGAATTCGCGCCGCAGGTGCATCGAACGCCAAAGCTTTGCTAATTCCAGCGGTTAACACATCGTCGCCAACGCTGAATTTGGCATCACGATCGATGTGGCGCATACTGAGGCGTGAGCCAAGTTGCCATTGGCCGAGCACATCGCCCATTGGTTGGCTGATGCTGCCACTTTCTTGCTCGGTGGCAACTTGAGACAGCACTTGGCCACTCACAATCGAACGCGCATCGGTAATTAACAAAACCGTAGCGTTGTGTTGGCTGACCGTATCGACCAAGCCAATCAGCGCATCGGGGCTACCGTTAACATGCGAAACAACTGGCATGCCCACGGCAAGCCCGTCGTCGGTGCCGCGATCGATGCTAATCAGCCGATTGCCAGCGTCGGCGGAGCGACTGACCACATTGCCAATCACGGTGCGCCAGCCATAGCGTTCGCGCATTCCAGCAGTACGGCGCAAGGTGGCATTTTCGGCGGCGGCGCTGCGCAATTGCACATTCTCGTTTTCAAGCTCGGTCACCCGCTCTTGCAAGGCTGCAAAATCTTGGGCTGTTTGCGACGAGCCAAAAATACCGCCAAAGGTATCGCTAATCGCTAAACGAATATTCGTCAACGTGCGGGTAACCGGAGTCAAAACGCGGGCTGTGCTAGCGGTAACTGGGGTGAGAATGCCCTGCTGATCGAGCAGCAACAGCACGACCACAATACATGCCAGCCAAATAATGAGCTTGGTTGCACGTTGGGCATTGCCTGAACGACTTAACATGACTAACCACGTTTGATGCGACGCGATTCCTGCGAACGCCGAATCGTGTCACGGTATTTATCAAATTCTTCGATCATTTTGCCAGTGCCCCGAGCCACGCACGATAAGGGATCTTCGGCAATATGGACTGGCATTCTGGTTTCGGCGGCAATCCGTCGATCTAAGCCACGCAACATCGAGCCACCACCAGCCAAGGTAATGCCGTGTTCCATAATATCGGCAACCAACTCTGGCGGAGTTTCTTCCAAGGCGGTGCGCACTTCGGAAACGATATTGGCAACCGGGCCGGCGATACCTTCGCGCAACTCAATGCTGCTAATTTCAATCGCTTTAGGCAAACCAGTCAGCAAATCGCGGCCACGCAAGGTTACCTTGATTTCTTCTTCGAGGGGATAGGCTGAGCCAGCGGCGATTTTGGCTTTTTCGGCCATACGCTCGCCAATCAGCAAGTTATATTCGCGGCGGGCAAAGGCGATCACGGCCTCGTCGATTTCGTCGCCAGCGGTGCGCAACGAGTGGTTAATCACAATCCCGCCGAGCGAGATCACTGCGACTTCGGTTGTACCGCCACCAATATCGACCACCATCGAGCCAGTTGGCTCGGTGACAGGCAAACCTGCGCCGACTGCGGCAGCCATTGGTTCTTCGATTACATAGGCTTCACGAGCGCCAGCATTCATGGCTGCGTCACGCGCAGCGCGTTTTTCCACATCGGTCACGCCTGAGGGTACGCCGACAATCACCCGTGGGCGGCCAGCAATACTTGCCCCAACATGTTTATGGGCTTGGTCGAAAAAATATTTCATCATCTTTTCGACAACATCAAAATCGGCAATCACGCCATCGCGCAGTGGGCGAACGGCAACAATATTCGCGGGGGTTTTACCGACCATGGCTTTAGCCGCAGCACCAAACGCTTGGGGAATACCCGTGCGTTTATCAATGGCCACCACCGATGGCTCAGAGATAACAATGCCTTTGCCGCGTAAATAGACTAAAGTATTGGCAGTCCCTAAGTCCATGCCAATATCGCGGCTGAATGAGCGAAAAAATGATCTAAACATATATAGTGCGACGATCTTTCTGCTGCAGCGCTCGCGTGGATGATTGGCAAGAAGTCAAGGTGCAGGCCGGAGCCACAGCCCCGCAAGCGGGTTTTTTATCCAAAAAAGAAGGGCTTTTGGCCCTCGTATAAGCGCCATTATAGCATAATCAGATCGGGCAATACCCGTGTTAAGCTGATAGCTAGCTGATAGCAAGGCGCTAAAAACGCCATCGTCGAGGATTTTGCCATGATTCGAGTTGCAATTGTTGAAGATCAACGGATTGTTCGCGAGGGTCTGATTGCTGTTTTAGAGGATGAGCCAACGATCGCGATTGTTGGCGAGGCTGCCAATGGTCAAGAGGCGCTCAATCTCTATGCCCAAGAACTACCCGATGTCGTATTAATGGATTTGCAAATGCCGGTGATGGATGGCCCAACCGCGATTGGCCAGCTCTGCCAACGCTGGCCGCAAGCCAAAGTGTTGGTGCTAACAACCTATGCTACCGATGAGTTTATTTGGGCGGCCTTGCGAGCGGGAGCCAAGGGCTACTTACTAAAAGATGCTTCGGCTGATGAACTAGTTTCGGCGATTCAAGCGGTTGCCCGTGGCATTACCCATCTTGCACCCGACATTGCCGCCAAACTGGTGGCTGGGGTGAGCAATCCCCAGCCTGAATCATTAACGCCACGCGAGTTGGAAGTGCTGCACTTGCTTGGACGTGGCCGTTCCAACGGCGAGATTGCGCTCGAACTGGATATTGCCTTGCGCACCGTCAAAGTCCATGTGCAAAATATCTTGGGCAAACTTGGCGCGACCAATCGCACCGAGGCCGTCAGCATCGCTGTACGCCAAAAACTAATTAGCCTGACATGACATGAGAAGGATGAATTATGAGGGATGAAACTGCGAAGAAAATTGGCTATATGTAATGGTTCATTGGGTTAACAACAATCACGTCGTGCGGGAGAGAGGTTAGGGTAAGGGAATGATTAACGCTGCGGCGCAGAGATATCATGGCGCTAGGCTATGGGCTTTTGGCTAACGGAAAAATAATCAGATCAATCTAGGAAATCTGTGGCTAAAAACATTAAGCCTTCGTGCCCTTCGTCGCTCACAATAGCCCATAGCCTAGCGCCAAATGCCTATAGCCTTTGTGCGCTTCGTGCCCTTCGTGGATCAAAAGTCGCGGGATCGCAACCAAAGCTGCGACTTTTTTGCGATCTTTTTTAGGCTTGCTCGCTGCTATACTCTTTTGTGAGCGAAGCACTTTGGAAAACAAACTAATCAGCAATCAAGGAGGTCTGAGTTCTTGATAAGGGGTTTGGATGGTAGTGCGGTGAGAGGCGCTACCGTGACTCATAGCTAGTGCGGTGAGAGGCTCTAGCAATGAGTAGAATCTGCGCAACAATGACACGCTGTGGTGTCATGGCTCGCAGCCTTATCAAACATTCAAACTATAACTGACATTTCATCGGTAATGCGATCGGTTGAGCAGTGCTATGGCGCTGCTCTTGGCTTTTTAGCTCCATGCTTGCAACGATTCTGCTTTTAATCTGCTACTTGGCTCGCTGCCAAATCGCTATACTCAAACCTGAGTGGAATAGCGAACTCGCTTGAAAGGAAGCGCAGCATGCTGAAAAAAAGTATCATCGCAATCATAGGAGGGAGCGTTCTGATATTGGTGTTGCTGATAGTGTTCGAGCCATTTCAAGCGTATGCAGCACTTGGCCCAATCGACGATTTTCCAATTTACGCCGGTAGCTCTAATCTGCGGCATAATGGCCAAGCTGTGCATTATGTTTTGTTAAACCCTTGTGTCGGGAGTGAACTTAAAAAATTTTATATTAACGCCCTAACCCAACGCGATTGGCACTTGCGACCAACCTTGGCTAACCAACCAGCTGGAAGCATGCGCTTTGAACATTCATCGATCAAGGGCTTCGTCGAGCTGACAATTTCTCATCACGGCGGGTGTAGGCTTGGTTGGAATGAGGTGTATGCGCGCTATGTTGATCCGCGTTTGCCGGTAACAGCCAATCCAAATCAGAATGTGATTTGGATTGGTACACGTTTAAACTGTACCGAGGCAGAACCGCTTTCCTCCAAATTGATCAGTCCTAGCTAAATTTTAGCTCCCCCTCGCCCGCATTGAGTGGGAGCTTGTATCCCAGAGTTTATAACGCAGAATCTCAAAGATCAATCGGCTCCCCCTCGCCCGCATTGAGTGGGCGAGGGGGTTGGGGGGTGAGGCGATCTTCTCAGCCGCTCACTGCTTGAGTTGCTTGATCGACTGGCACGCCTTCCATGGTTTCGCGAATCAGTTGATCGACCACGGCTTTGAGATCGCCTGTTTCTTCATATGTTCGGAGTTGGCGCTCGGAGCTGGTGCCATGCTTGATCACTTGGTCGATATAATCGATCGCTGCCCGCGAACCAAGATCATCAACGACATCATCAACAAATTCACGTAATTCGACCATAAGATCATGGGCTGATAGTTCTTCGCGCTTGCCAAAATCGATCAACTTGCCGCCCATGCCATAGCGTGCAGCCCGCCATTTGTTTTCGTTGATCAAGGCGCGACTGTAGACGCGGAAGGTTTGGTTTTGGCGGAATAAGCCATAAATTTTGACAAAAATTGCTTGAACCAAGCCAGCAATCATAATTGCTTCATCAACTTTAGTGGCAATATCGCAAATCCGCACTTCCAGCGTGCCAAACATCGGGTGTGGCCGTGCATCCCACCATACTTTCTTGCCATTGTCGATGCTGTGGGTTTTGAGCAAAATATTGATGTATTGCTCAAACTCAGAATACGACTGGAAGGTATCGGGGATGCCGGTGCGCGGGAAGTTGGTGAAGATAATCGAACGATACGATTGGAAGCCAGTTTTGCGGCCCATCCAAAATGGCGATGAGGTCGAAAGCGCCAACAAATGCGGCAGGAAATAGCGGGCCACATTCATAATTTCGATGCAGGTTTCGTTATCGGGCATGCCGATGTGCACATGCATGCCAAAAATCAACAAACGCCGCGCAGCCTCTTGCATCTCCTCGATCACGCCATAGTAGCGCTCGTGGGGATAGATATCTTGTTTTTGCCACGATGAAAATGGGTGAGTTCCAGCGGCGGCAATTCGCAAGCCCTTACTGGCAGCCAAACTGCCAATCGCCCCACGCAAGCGAATAATCTCCGCGCGCGCTTCATCAACCGTGCGACAGACATGGGTGCCCACTTCGACAATCGATTGATGCATTTCGGGCTTCATCTGCTCGCGTAAAATCAACTGACCCTCATCAAGAATTTGGGTAATGTACGATTTTAATTCGCGGGTTTCAGGATCGATAATTTGATATTCTTCTTCGATCCCAATCGTAAAAGGAAAATGTGCATGCCCTGGATCACGATATTCCATAAGATCCCCCATTGGTTTGTCAGTTGAGAGTGGGCTTTGAGTGGATTGATGCCAGTGGGAATGCCCTTTAGCATAGTTGATGTTTTGTTGCTTGTCTATGGTGAGATTTAGCTCGACTTAGCGATCTGAAAGGTTGGTGTGGTTGAGCCGCCGCCCGCAGTTACATTCAGCAAGGTTACGGTTGATAAGCGTGTTAGGCAGCCCTGCACCTCGGTGCCAAATAAAAATGGATCGGTATCAACCAAGCGCTGGCTAATTTGCAATTGTCCATCGACAATCGCTGGATAATCTTCGTAGGCGATTACAACCCGCTCTTGCACCACAAATGGCTCAGTTAACGCCTGCTGCACTGCCAAATCCCATGCTTCGGCCTCGGTTTCCCAGCCAATTGTAATTCCATGGCCACCATAATCGTCGTTGGGTTTGAGCAACAAACGGTCACGGTTTTGGCGCATAAAATCAAGCAGATCAACCTCTGTGCCAGCATAATCGGTGCGACCCGCCGCTACTCGGCGCGTCCATGGAATGTGCTGCGCCAGCTGTTGTTGGATTGCCGCGCTAATGCCGGCAGCACTGGTGATTGCTGGATCAGACAGTAAGCCAAACAGCATTTTTTTGTGCAGCAATTTGGCGCGGAAGTTATTTGCTAGGCAAATCGCGCCATCGCGATAGGCTTGGGTTAACGGATGTTCAAAGGCTTCGTTGCCCAAACGCTGCAAAAATTCAGTCGTCAACAAGCGCTTATACACAAAGTTAACTGGCGTGTTATTTGCATACAGCGTGCCAGCGTGATAGCGCAATTCTTCCGGCGCACAAATCACGGTTTGCAAGCCATGCTCAGCAAAATACTGCTGGAATAATTCAAACTCTGAGCGGGTTGGCAAGCCATGCCAATCGACAATCGCAATCCTTGGCTCGTCACTACCGCCCCATTCGCGATAAATTGCCAAAAATGCTGCTAGCAACCGCTGGCGCGCAGGCAAACTTTCAACCCGATACTGACGCTGAAACTCCTGCATAATTGGCAATTGCTCAAATACCTGCGAAAGAATATCCTCGTAGGCAATTGCGGCGGGGCTTTCGGCGTTATATTCAACAAATTGAAACGAGCTACTATCACTGGTTAAGAATGAATCGAGGCGTGAAGAAACGCTTAATTCACGGTAGCCAGGCTCATAGCTAATTAATTGTTGCTCGCCCTCAGTTAAGGCCAGCAGATCGAGCACCGTGGGTGTGCGCAATGCATACTCGACGACGCTGCGCGAAGCCTCGGCCACTAGCTGCGAAACCCGCTCAATCAAGCCCGATTGCTCGTGACTGAGAAAATGTGGTCGCAATACATTGCACAATGGCCGAGTGCCAAAAAACAGATTTTCTTGTTGTTGTAGGGTGGTCAATCGTTCTTGAGAAGCGCGAGCGAGATCGGGTGTGAGGAGGGCGTGATAATCACGAATCGCTTGCTCTAACATAGGCCGCTCCATCAATAGCAACAACGAACATAGCCGCAGAGGTAAAAAAGCCTGCTATGTTCGTTGCTGCCGAACCATATATTATTCGCTGGTTGGGTTTGAACGAGCTTTCGGTTTGCTACTGGCTGTCAGCAATGAGCTTCCATTGATAGCTAACTTTGGTTTGTTTGCGTTTGCCCAAGGCATACTCGATACACATATCGGCCATGGCATTGACCACCCACGGAAAGTAGTGGTCGGTCAACGAGTTAATATCCATATCGGGCGCTGGGTTGGTAAAATCGATCGCGTAGGCGAGGCCATCTCTAATTGCAAACTCAACCGTGTTCATATCGTAGCCAAGCGCTTCGTTGAGCTTACGTGCTCCATCCAACACCTGTTGGCCTTCTTCAGGCGTAAGGAAACTTGGCTCGTGGAAATAGCGATGAGGCCATGGTGCGTTAGCATCAAACTTCATCACCATAAAATGCTCTTTGCCAATACACATCACCCGGGCATATTTTTCCCATTCGATGCACTCTTGCAGCATCATACACTCGGTGCCAGTGGTGTTATAGGCATCGTACAGCTGATCGTAGGTGTAGAGCTTGAAAACCTGCTTGAAGCCACCGCCCCAAGCTGGCTTGAGAATTACCGGAAAGCCACCAACGGCCTCGACATGTGCTTCCCACGGAATCGGATAAATCAAATTGCGCAGCGATTCATCAACCACACCTTCGACATACGAATGTGATGGCAAGGCAATTGTGCGCGGATGTTTGACCCCAATCGCATCGGAAAGCGAAGCGCCAAAAAACTTATCGTCAGCGCTCCACCAAAATGGATTATTGACGACAACCGTGCCTTGGAGCACAGCATTTTTGAGATAGGTGCGATAATAGGGAATTTCGTGGGAGATGCGGTCAACGATTACAGCGTACTCATTCGGCTCGTTCATGGATGTGCCGCCCAATTGTAGGTATTCGGCAGTTACTCCAAGATTACGGCGATTGACTTCCTCGATAAATGCTGGTGGCCACGACCATTCACGCCCAACCATGACCCCAATTTTCTTGTCAGCTTTTTTTGCTTTTGCCAAGCAAAACCTCCTTGTATCGGTCTAGGCTTTGAGGGAAAATTCTGTGGGTATCTTTGCGGATGCTGCTTCGTTGCGAGGCGCATCATAGCATATCAAGCGTTGCTTCGGCAAAATACCAGCGCATGCTTGCCGCATGCAGTTTGAATTACAAGCAGATTTTTGACCACCAATTTCGGTTTAATTGTTGCGCTTATCATCGTTGCGATCTTGTAAATCGCGCTGGAATAGCACAAACTCATAGACTTGCTGGCGACGATCGGGACTCAGTGTGGTAAAAATCGAGAGCAAGGCCTCTTGTTCACGGCGTGAATCGGAGTAGATTTTGGTTTCAGCCGAGGCTGCTTCGCTAATCATTTCCAAGGCGGTTGTGCGAAAAACTTGGGCTACGCCTTCGACTTCAGCAATCCGTGGCGAGGTATTGCCAGCCTCAACGGCGCTAATATACGAGCCAGAAACGCCAACTTTCGCGCCTAAATCGTTCTGGGTTAAGCGATCACGGGTGCGTTTGCGTTTGATAATTGCGCCAATTGCTTCACTCAAACTAGCCATGCCGATCTCCAATCTTGCTGCTAATTCGGTTGCGATTTGTGTGCATTGTACAAGAAAAACCAAGCAAAAGGCAGAATTCAAATGCCAACAATCAAAATGACGAGGGATGCTGGATGCGGGATGGAATTTAACCGCGAAGCATACGAAGCGCACGAAGGTGTTATTTTTAGCCACGAATTCCACGAATTGCACCAATTGATATTTTTCTCAACCCAAAGCCTCTCACCATCAGCCATCCTTCAGCTACGTTAACGACATTTACAACTGTTTTTTAGCCCCAGATTGGCTCAGATTGCGCAGATGCTGTTGAAGGTGTAATGGTTCTTTGGATTGATAAGGATGTGCCTACCCTCACCCCCAGCCCCTCTCCCACTCGACGCGGGCGAGGGGAGTTGGATTCGTGGTTTTCCCTCGCAGCGAATTGAGCCGCTGCGTTAAACCTGACCTCTGACTTCTGACCCCTATTCCCTGAATCCTGACCCCTTATACCTTTTGATTTTTGCCTTCTGCCTGCTGATTTCATCATTTGGTGCTCTGTGCCACTGCGCTAAAACTCAAATATTACTCTCTATTGCCTGCTGATTTCATCCCTCATCCTTCATACTTTAAACCAAAAACCCCTCGCCCAATTGCTTGGACAAGGGGTCGGAGTTGCGTATGAAATTAAGCGGCGCTAGTGCCAGTTGCCAATTCGACCAAGCGATCTTGCAATTTCTTGTCGAGCAACGAGCCAGCAACTTGCGACCGCATTTCTTTTTCGAGGCGGCGGCGGGTTGGGCCACGTTGAGCTTCTGGGAAGTCGTTCAAGATGCGTTCGATTTCGGCGTTGATTTCGCTTTCGTCAACGCTCAAGCCTTCGGCTTCAACGATTTTGCGCACAACCAACGACGATTTCAGGCTTTCTTCGCCACGGGGCAACAATTCTTGGACTGCTTCATCGTGGGTTTTGCCAACAATTTGCAGGTATTGCTCCATGTTGATGCCATAGCGGGTCAACGATTCGACTTGCTCGTGGAGCAATTCATGGGCGCGATCGGCAACCAAAGCATCAGGCACATCGAAGGTTGTTGCCGCAACAACTGCTTCGAGATATTGGTTCAACACGTTGCGGCGATGGTGATCGCCCGAATTCTTGACCAAGCGTTCCTTGAGGTCAAGCTTGTAGGCTTCCAAATCGCCTTCAAATTCTTCTAAGCCTGGGAGTTCTTCCCATGCTGGCAATTGGCGATTTTGAATTTCGCTGACGGTTACTTTGAAGACAACTTCTTTACCAGCAACCCGGGCATCAGGATGATCAGCTGGCAGGAGCGCGCTAATTTCGCGGGTTTCACCGGCCTTGATACCTTTCAAGCCTGCATACAGTTCTGGCACGATCCGACGTTCTTCCATGATTAAGGTCGTTGGTTCGCCTTCATCATCGTCATCATCATCATCGTCATCATCATCATCGTCGTCATCATCATCGTCGTCATCATCATCATCGTCATCATCATCATCGTCGTCATCATCGTCGTCATCATCGTCTTCGTCGTCATCATCGTCGTCATCATCGTCTTCGTCGTCATCATCGTCGTCATCATCGAGTTTGTGCAACGGCACGCCATCGACCAAGGTTTGGACGGTAGCGGTCAATTGATCGCTTTCGCCTGCTTCTGGTTCGCCTTCAGGAGCGCTCAACACGACGTGTTTTTCGCGAGCTTGATCCAAGGCCACTTCCAAGGTTGCATCGGTCACTGGTTCTTCGGTCAGATCAACCGTGATCGCCTTATAATCAGGCAAGTTCACTTCAGGCTCGACCGGAACCAAGATGCGGAAGCGGAATGGTTCAGCTTCGACTTTTTCCAAGGAAGCTTGAGCCACTGGTGTGATTTTTTCTTGTTCGAGGGCAGCGCGGAAGGCCACATTAATAATTTCGTCGGTAGCTTCTTCTAAAATCGCGGCCTTGCCATAATAATTTTCAACGATAAAGCGAGGAGCCTTACCCTTGCGGAAGCCTGGAATCGCAATTTTGCTAGCAATCCGTTGGGCGGCTTTGTTCAACTCTTTTTCTATCGTCGCTGCGTCTGGCTCGATCTCAAGCGCAACAATGCGCTTTGGTAATTGTTCAGTTGTGACTTTCACACGATCTCCAAAGTATATGTTATTTAAGCGATCTTTAACTATCGCCAACGAAGGCAGTCTAGCGTGACATTATACCAGAACATCGCCCAGCTGCAGCTAGCAAATTGGGCGAATATTAAGCTGCATGCAATAGATTTGGGTGTTCCCTCACCCCCCCAGCCCCCTCTCCTAACTGAACGCGGGCGAGGATGAGGATGTGTTCATAGCCCA
Organism: uncultured Chloroflexia bacterium; assembly: GCA_963767035.1. GTDB lineage: Bacteria > Chloroflexota > Chloroflexia > Chloroflexales > Herpetosiphonaceae > Herpetosiphon. The sequence goes on from CAVYBW010000001.1 coordinate 3,287,792, forward strand.
CGCATCACGGCAGAACCATAGCGTTTAACTCCCCTCGCCCGCAGCATGGGAGAAGGGCTGGGGGTGAGGGAATATCACCTATAGCGCACATTAACAACTCAATTGTTGTCCGCTTAATACACAGTTTGCTCAGCCAAGAAATGGCGATACATCGGCGAAACTGCTCGCAAGCGCTCAACAATTGGCGGCAATAACTCCAGCACCCGTTCAATTTGCTCAGCAGTATTATCACGGCCAAGGGTCATGCGCAGGCTGCCATGGGCGCGTTCGGCACTAATGCCCAAGGCCATCAACACATGCGATGGGTCAAGCGAGCCGCTGGTGCAAGCCGAACCACTTGAGGCATAAATGCCCTGTTGATCAAGCAACAGCAACATGCTTTCACCCTCAATAAAATCAAACGAAATATTGACATTATTGGGCAAACGCTGGGTTCGGTGGCCATTTAAATAGACATGGGGAATGGTGGCTTCAATTCCCGTAATCAGCCGATCGCGCAGCATGGTGGCTTGGTTGCTGGCTTGGGGCAAGTCATCGACGGCAATTTGCAAGGCTTTGGCCAAGCCTACAATGCCAGGCACATTTTCGGTGCCAGCCCGCAAGCGGCGTTCCTGCGAGCCACCATTAATTAACGGCAGCAACGGCACACCTCGGCGCATATACAGCGCACCAATGCCTTTGGGGCCATAAAATTTATGCGCGGTTAGGCTCAACAAATCAACATTCAACTCTTTGACATTAATTGGTTGCGCTCCGATTAACTGGACTGCATCGGTGTGAAACAACACATCGTGTTCGCGGCAGACCGCGCCCAATTCGGCAATTGGCTGAAGCGTGCCAATCTCGTTATTGGCAGCCATGATGCTGGCCAAAATCGTGGTTGGGCGAATTGCGGCGCGTAAATCGTTAACTGAAACCAAGCCAGTGCTATCAACTGGCAAGATAGTTATTTCAAAGCCAAAATGTTCGAGATATTCCACCGCATGCAGCACTGCGTGATGTTCAATCGCGCTAGTGATGATGTGATTGCCCTTGCCTGCATCGCGCTGAGCAAACGCCACACCTTTGATCGCCAAGTTATCGGCCTCAGAGCCGCCGCTGGTAAAAACGATTTCTTTGCGTTTTGCGCCCAACAGGCTAGCGACCGTTTCGCGAGCTTCGTCTACGCCTTCGAGCGCAGCGCGGCCAAGCCGATAAATACTCGATGGATTGCCGTAGGCCGTGTTGAAATAGGGCAACATGGCCTCAACCACCCGTGGATCAGTCGCAGTGGTTGCAGCATGATCTAAATAAATTGTTTCCGGTGCCATTCCAGACCACCTTTAATGCTAATTGCAAGTTTGTCGCTGGTTTGATTTTACCGCTTTTTAACCCCAAACTTCTGTAAACATTTCGCTACATTCAGCCAAACCTCGACAGCCGAACGCCAAAATGCCAATCTGAGGCTACAATCTGCAATCGCTGGTTTATGATTATGCAATGTGGGACTAGACTAATGGTATGCTAAGCATAGCTGAATCGCAATATGGGAGGCACAATTATGATCCAACGGCTTGACGTAGCAGTTATCGGCACAGGCAATTGGGGCACAACCTTGGCTTTGGTTTTAGCGCGCGGCGGGCGCAATGTCACGCTGTTTGGCCGCAACCAAGCCGAAGTTGAGCAACTCCAGGCTGCTGGCGAAAACAGCCGTTTTTTGCCTGGCCAGCGCTTTCCAGCCAATTTGGGTTTGGCGTTTGAGCCTGCGCTCGCCGCCCAGGCTCAGCTCATCCTGTTGGCGGTGCCTTCCAAAACGATTCGTAGCAATGCGCTGCAACTTGCGCCCCAGCTCGCCGCCGATACGATTGTGCTAAGCTGCGCCAAAGGCATTGAGGCTGGTAGCCTTGAAACTATGAGCGAAGTTTTGGCCGAAGCACTCGCACCGCATCCACGGGGCTTGATTGGCGCGCTCTCAGGCCCAAATATCGCCAATGAAATTGCCAAAGGCTTGCCTTCAACCAGCGTCGTGGCATTAAGCGATGATCAGGCTGGTCAGCGGGCGCAAAGCTTGCTCACCACCACATTAATGCGGATCTATCGCTCAAGCGATGTGATTGGAGTTGAGCTTGGCGGCGCACTCAAAAATATTGTGGCGCTGGGCGCTGGCATTTGCGATGGCATGGGCTTGGGCGATAATGCTAAGGCGGCTTTTATCACCCGTGGCTTGGCCGAGATGACTCGCTTGGGCATGGCTCGGGGTGCCCATCCACTGACCTTCGCTGGCTTGGCAGGCTTGGGCGATTTGATCGCCACTTGTGCCTCGCCTCATAGCCGCAATCGGCGCTTGGGCGAAGCGCTAGCCCGTGGTCAATCGCTGGAAACTGCCTTGGCTCAGCTGGGCCAAGTTGCTGAAGGCGTGAACACCACTGCTACCGCTCGCCAATTAGCCCAACAACATCAGGTCGAATTGCCAATTGCCGATGAGTTATATCGCGTGTTGTTTGAGGGCAAATCGCCGCAACAAGCAGGGCTAGATTTGATGCAGCGCGACCCCAAAAATGAATTAGCAGGCTTGCAAGGGCTATTTTCAATTTAACCAAGGGAGTGGAGAATGCAGGAGTTACGCGTATTTAACCAAGACCATTTGGCCGAATTGGCACCATTGATTGCCGCCAGCACTGCCGAAGGCTATAGCATGGTGCAACGCCTTTACGCCGAATGGCAGAACGGTGTGCAAACATTTTCGCAAGCAGGCGAAGGCTTTTGGGGTATTTGGCAAGGCCAGCGTTTACGGGCAATTGGCGGCATCAGTCGCGACCCATATCAAACTACCAGCACCTTGGGGCGAATTCGCCATATTTATGTGTTGCCAGCGTGGCGACGGCATGGCTTGGCCCAGCAAATTGTGCTGCATAGCCTTGCGCATGCGGCAGGCCATTTTGCCCAAATCAGCTTGTATACCAGCAATCCAGCGGCGGCGCAATTATATGAGCGTTGTGGTTTTGCGCCAGCCAGCGGCTTGGTACGCAGCACCCATTGCTACAACTACCCACGTTAGCAGTAACATAGCTTTTAGCCCACTAGCATGAGCTATTTCGCTTAAGATTCCCATCGATTTCTCATCCCAAATGTTAAATCGGCTTGACATATCGATTTGCACAGAATCGATTTTGCTGGTATACTCGCAGCCAATGTGCCGCGAATGACGTTGCACAGGGAAGGGTGGGAAAACCGGCATTCCCATGCCCAATTAACAAGGAGGCACACCGTGTCGCTGGATCAAGAAAAATCAACCGTTATCAATAACTATAAACTGCACGAATCAGATACTGGCTCGGCAGATGTGCAAATTGCCCTTTTGACCGACCGCATCAACCAATTGATTGAACACTTGAAATTGCACAAGCAAGATCACCACTCACGTCGTGGTTTGCTGAAGTTGGTTGGTCGTCGTCGTCGCTTGTTGGCCTACCTGAGCAAAAAAGATAATGCTCGGTTCCGCGCTGTCAGCGAACGCTTGGGTCTGCGGATCAAAGCATAACTTGGGTAGAGTGCTTGCAAAGCATGCTAAAATACACGTCTGGGAGTACAATTGCTCCCAGAACGTTTTTGTGTTGAGTCAAAAGTTAGCCTCGCTGGCTCAATGATTGCAATAAAAGAGGCGCACTGATGGTTTTGTGGACGTTAGGAATTGGCGCGTGAACAGTGACCGCGTGGTGCTGCGCAGGCTCCAGTGCCTAACGATCCACGTTGTGAAGCACCCAAGTGGGGTGTTTGGAGGCATATTTTGAGTGAACACCAAGTTCATAGCGTAACCGTCGAGCTTGCCGGTCGCCCATTGACGATTGAAGCAGGCCGGGTTGCGCAGTTGGCCAATGGCGCAGTTTTAGTTCGTTACGGCGATACGGTTTTGTTAGCAGCAGTTACTGCTTCAACCGAGCCACGCGAAGGGATTGATTTCTTCCCTTTGACCGTCGATTACGAAGAAAAAATGTACGCCGCTGGTAAAATTCCAGGTTCGTTCTTCAAGCGCGAAGGCCGACCAACCGAAACCGCGATTTTAACTTCGCGCCTAACCGACCGCCCATTGCGGCCTTTGTTTCCCAAAGGCTATCACAATGATGTGCAGGTCTCGATCACCACGCTTTCAACCGATCAAGTCAATGATCCAGGCCCATTGGCAATTATTGGCGCTTCGGCAGCTTTGGTAATTTCGGATATTCCGTTTGCCGGGCCGGTTGGGGCAGTCCAAATGGGCCATATCGATGGTGTGTTTGCTATCAATCCAGTCATGGGTTTGATGGAAAATAGTCGCCTCGATTTGGTCGTTTCAGGCACCAGCGACGCGGTGATGATGGTCGAGGCTAGCGCCTACGAACTGACCGAAGCCGAATTGCTCGAAGCAGTCAAGCGCGGTCACGAAGCCATGCAATCGGTCATCCAAGCGCAGCTTGAATTGGCCGAAAAATGCGGCAAGCCCAAAAAAGAATTTGTGGCACCTGTCGTCGATACCAGCCTGCAAGATGAAATCAAAGCTTGGTTGGGCAATCGCTTCTTGCAAGCCTTGAACAACAGCGACAAAACCGCTCGCGAAGATGCAACCGATGCTTTGCGCATCGAAGTGCAGGAGCAATTCAGCGCTGGCGTGGCCGAGGAAGAACTCGCAGCTCGCGTCAAGATCGTCACCAAAACCTACGATGCCTTGGTCAAAAACGAAGTTCGTTCTTCAATTCTTGAGCAAGGGATTCGGGTCGATGGCCGTAAGGTCAACGAAATTCGCCCAATCTCAGTTGATGTTGGGGTCTTGCCACGGGTTCACGGCTCAGGTTTGTTTACCCGCGGTCAAACTCAAGTGCTCACCGTGGCAACGCTTGGCTCGCCTGGCGATGAACAACGGCTTGATGATTTGGGGATTGAAACCACGCGTCACTACATGCACCACTACAACTTCCCAGCCTTCTCGACTGGCGAAGCTCGGCCTTCACGTGGCCCTCGCCGTCGCGATATTGGCCACGGTAAGTTGGCCGAACGCGCGCTAGTCCCAGTGCTGCCTGAAAAAGACTCTTTCCCTTACACCATGCGTTTGGTCTCGGAAGTCTTGGCATCCAACGGTTCATCGTCGATGGCCTCAGTTTGTGGTTCATCACTGGCCTTGATGGATGCTGGCGTGCCAATCAAAGCTCCTGTCGCTGGCGTGGCAATGGGCTTGATCACTGGCAAAGAAGCTGGCCAGTTCAGCGTCTTGACCGACATCCAAGGTTTGGAAGATGCCTTAGGCGATATGGACTTCAAGGTTGCTGGTACAACTGCCGGCATCACCGCCTTGCAGATGGATATCAAAACCACGGGTATCACCTACGAAATTATGCAGCAAGCCTTCGAGCAAGCTCGCCAAGGGCGGATATTCATTCTTGATAAGATGAATGAAATTATCAATGCTGCTCGCAACGATATCTCGCAATTTGCACCACGGATTATCACCCTGCAAATCGACCCATCGAAAATTGGGGCTTTGATTGGGCCTGGTGGTAAGACGATTCGCTCAATTATCGAGCAAACTGGGGCGCAAATCGACGTTGAGGATGATGGCCGCGTATTCGTGACCACGCCTGATGCTGATGGCGCACGCTTGGCTCAATCGTTGATCGAAGGCTTAACTCGCGAAGCCAAAGTTGGCGAAATCTTCACTGGCAAGGTTGTGCGGATTATGCCGTATGGTGCATTCGTCAACGTTTTGCCTGGCAAAGATGGCATGGTTCACGTTTCCGAGCTTGATGAAAAGCGGGTCGAAAACGTCGAAGATGTGGTCAAAATTGGCGATGAACTGACCGTGATGGTGATTGATGTTGAGCCAGGCACTGGCAAACTAAGCCTCTCACGGCGCGCAATTCTGACTGGCGAAACCGCTGAACAACGCAAGAGCAGCAGTAGCAAAGGCGGTCCACGCGGCGGTAACGGCGGCGGTGGTGACCGTGGCCCACGCCCAGGCGGCGATCGTGGCCCTCTGTCCTGATGGTGATCGTGGCCCTCGTCCTGATGGTGATCGCGGTCCTCGCCCCGAAGGCGACCGTGGCCCACGCCCCGAAGGCGACCGTGGCCCACGCCCAACTGGTGGTAGCAACGACCGCCGTGGTGGCGGCTTCCGCGGCTAAACCAAATGGCTAGAATCAGCCCGATAATCAGCATTTTGTTGATTGTCGGGCGTTTTTTGTTGTTGGGGATCGAGGGTTGGAGATTTAACGCAGCGGCGCAGAGCGACTGAAGGATGAAGAATGAAAAATATAATTTGTGGAATTCGTGCAATTCGTGGCTAAAAAGAACTTCGTATTGCTTCGTGTCCTTCGTGGATCAAACCTTTACAAATGGCGCAGAAACCGCTCGGGCTGGTTGAGAAAATCGCGCAATAGCGTGACGTGCTCAATTGCATTGTACTCAATTGGTTGCAAACCAGCAGCACTAATTTGCAGCAACTGAGCCTTGGGATAGGCCATAATAATTGGCGAGTGAGTCACAATCACAAATTGGCTTTGTTGCTGCTCAACTGCATCGCGAATCAGCGACAACAAACTCAATTGGCGAATTGGGGCCAGCGGCGCTTCAGGTTCGTCGAGCAAATACAAGCCATTTGGCACAAAACGCGATTGAAACAAACGCAAAAAACTCTCACCATGCGACGCATGATCCAGCCCATCGCCATAGCGCTGGCGCAACTCGCCCAATGTGCGCGAATGGGTTTGACGCGCTTGGGCACGGGCCAACGGCGAAAGTGTGGTGTCGGCCTCAACTTCGCGCAAGCCAGCCTCAGCCTCGATGCGTAATTGATTCAAGCGCTGTGCATAGCCAAAAAAATCTTCAGCCCGCAAGAAAAAGCCGCGCCCAGAGCGCTTATGCCAACTCAAGTGCAGGTATTTGGCCAAGCGCTGTGCCGAAGTTAGGCTTTGATCACGCTCAAGATCGTAAGTTCCCACCGCAATTGAACGGGATGCCACGGCCAAGCCTTCTAAAAATGTCGATTTGCCCGAGCCATTATCGCCAACAATAATCGTGACTGGTGCATTAAAATCGATGGTTTGGCCAACCAAGGCTTGAATTGCAGCAACATTCAAGGGAAATTGCTCGCGATCATCAACGGCAGGCTGTTTAACTTTTAGGCTTGCTAGTAACATCGCTTAATCTCGCAGCTCATCAATTGTGGCCTGAATTTGGCCTTGATGCAATTGAATGCTGATGCTATCGCCAGCTGCTACTTGGCTGATGTTGGTTAGGGCGCGACCTTCGTGCAGCACCACTGCATAGCCGCGAGCCAGTGTGCGTTCAGGATTAAGCGCCACTAAACTGCGCTCAGCCACTTGAACCTTCAAATGAGCCATTTCGAGCATGCGCTGCATCGCTCGTTGCAAACGCTGGTGCTGCCCGTTGATATGCTCATGGCCTTGTTGTAGCCGTAACTGTGGATCATGGCGCAATAGTTGGTGATGTTTTTGGCTCAGTTCGCTGCGCAGTAATTGCAAACGCCCTTGGAACAAGCCATGCAACAATCCAACCTGATTGATCAATTCATCGCGTAGCGTGGCTAGATCGGGCGTGACCAACTCAGCGGCGGCAGAAGGTGTTGGCGCGCGCATATCCGAGACAAAATCGACGATTGTGGTATCGGTTTCGTGGCCAACTCCCGTGACGACTGGCACTGGCGAGGCAAAAACCGCTCGCGCTACAATTTCCTCATTGAAGGCCCATAGATCCTCAATTGAGCCACCACCACGCGCCACAATAATCACATCTGGCTCGAAATCGAATAGCTCATACAAGGCCTCGACGATTGAGGGCGCTGCATCTTCGCCCTGCACCAAGGCTGGAGCTAAAATGACTTCGGCTAAGGGAAAACGGCGGCGCAGCACATTCAACATATCCTGCAAGGCTGCTCCAGTTGGCGAAGTGACGATGCCAATGCGTTGGGGGAAAAGCGGCAATGGGCGTTTGCGCTCGGTTAAGCCCTCGGCTTCTAATTGCGCTTTGAGCCGTTCATATTGGGCTTGCAACAGGCCTTCGCCAGCAGGCGTGATGAAATCAAGATAGAGTTGCAAACGGCCATTGTAGAGCTCGACTTTGCCGTGGCCCAAAATTGCCATGCCATCTTGGGGTAGGTAGCTCAGACGCAAGGCGGTTGAACGCCAAATCACCGCATCGATGCGCGCATCGGCTTCCTTGAGAGTTAGATACCAATGGCCCGATGAATGGCGTTTACAGTTAGAAACCTCGCCATAGACCCAAACATCGCTGACAATGGGATCGCTGGTGAGCACCGCATTGATATAGCCACATAATTCGCTGACTGAAAGTTGTTCCATGGATTGGCCTGCTTGCTGAGGATAGTAGCACAATTGTACGAGGATTTAGGCAAAAAAACAATCTTAGATGGTTTAGACATGCTGAATGTGCCCTCACCCCCAACCCCTCGCTCGTGGCGCGGGCGAGGGGTGTTCATGCTGTGATTAACCATGATTGCTGGCGAACTCGCGATCATTACATTATTTAACTCCCCCTCGCCTTGCAAGTCAAAGGTCTGATCTTAAGATCCTCGCACATCCAACCCCTCTCCCACGGCGCGGGCGAGTTTGGTTCTATACCATCGTTCATGGTTTGAGCGACTCCCCTCGCCTCGCGGGCGGGAGAGGGGGTTGGGGGGTGAGGGGATCTTAAACTTAATCGAGCGGCACGATTGAAATCAGCACTTGGCCATATTCGACTGGCTGGCTATTTTCAACGTGAATCACTGCCACGCGGCCATGAATTTCGCTCTCGATTTCGTTCATCATCTTCATGGCTTCAACAATGCCGATCACATCGCCTGGATGAACTTCATCGCCAACTTTGACATAGGCTGGATCTTTGGGCGATGGCGAGGCATAGAAGGTTCCAACCATTGGTGAGGTAATTGGCTGGCCGATGGGGGCGGCTGGAGTTTCGGCGGCGCTGGCAGCCGTTGCAGCAGCAGCCGTACCGCTGCTAACCACCACAGGAGCGGCCACGGCATAGGGTGTGCGCTTAACATTAATCTTGGCATCGCCACGCTCAAGGCTCAGCTCGGTAATATCGGTTTGGGTGATTAAACGGAGCAACTCACGCACATCTTCGGTGAGTAAATTATGTTCTGGCGTTTGCTCACTCATGGGCTAACATCCTCAACTACACTTTAGAAATGGCGACGGCGCAGGGAATATAGCCCAGCGCCGTGATTATCAGCTTTAAAATAATCGGCCAAGCCACACCTAGATCCGGGTGAGGTACTTGCCGTTGGTGGTATCAACGCGAATCCGTTCGCCAACAGCGACGAATGATGGCACTTGCACCACCAAACCGGTATCGGTCGTTGCGGGCTTGCCACCACCTGAAGCGGTATCGCCTTTGTAGTTTGGCTCGGTTTCGACCACAGTCATCTCGACTGATGATGGCAACGAAATGTCCAACACTTCGTCTTCATAGGTCAACACATCGAAGGTTTCGTTTTCGCGAATATACAGCAAGGCATCTTCGAGCAAATCCACGCTGACGGGGAATTGGTCGTAGCTTTCGGTGTTCATCACATAAATGTAATTATCTTCGCGATACAGATATTGCACATTGCGGGTTGACAAGCGGGCAACTTCAAAGCGTTCGCCAGCCATAAACGTTTTAACCGTTGTTGCACTGGTGCGGACATTTCGTAAGGTCAGGCGCAAGAAAGCCGTGCCACGACCTTGCTTGACGTGGTTCGCTTCCATCACGCGGAACAAGTCACCATCAATAATGAGGGTGAGACCTTTGCGTACTTCACCTGTTGAGACCATGATACAAGAACTCCCTTTGGGTTGTAATAAATTTTAGGCTTGCTCGATCACAATAATCGGGTCAAGTGGTGATTGTGTAAGGGTTTCAACGCCATTGGCATTGAGCAGAACCAAGTTTTCGAGCCGCACGCCGCCCCAATCGGGCAGATAAATGCCTGGCTCAATGCTGAAAACCGAGCCGACTGGCAGCAGATCGTTGTGAACGCGGCTGAGCCGTGGCTCTTCGTGAATTTGCAACCCAACCCCGTGGCCAGTGCCATGGCTGAAATATTCGCCATAGCCAGAGGCCTCGATCACCGCGCGAGCGAGAGCATCGGCTTCTTTGCCAGTGGTGTTGGCGCTGATGCCGTTGGTTGCATCCGCAAGCGCGTGGCGCACGATGCCATAAATTTCATCGAATTTTGGATCGGGCTGGCCCAGCACCAATGTGCGGGTCATATCGCCATGATAGCCAGCATACAGCGCGCCGAAATCAATCACAATCGGTTGGCCTTGGCCAAGCGGGGCATTACCAGCGTGATAATGGGGTAAAGCGCTATTCAAGCCAGCACCCACAATAATCTCAAAGGCTAAGCCATCGCCGCCATGCTCAACAATTGCCTTGTGCAATTCCCAAGCAACTTCGCGTTCGAGCATACTTGGGCGCAACATTGGCTTAACTGCTGCTAGGGCTTGGTCGGTAATGTTAATTGCTTGGCGCAGAGCAACAACTTCTTCGCTGCTTTTGATCGCGCGCAGTTGCTCGGTCAATGCGCCAACTGCCACCAGCGTTATATCGCCGGGTAGTGCTTGGCGCAAGGCATTGTAATCGGCGACGCTCAAGGTTGCTGGCTCGTAACCTAAGCGCTTGATTGGTGCAACAGACCGCCCAACGCAGCTATACAAAGTTTCATCAAGCGTGCGGGTGATCGTTTCAAATTGGCCAGCTTCTTGCGCTGCTTGCACGGTATAGCGGCCATCAGTCAGTAATAATGCCCGTTGAGCATCAATTAACAACAAGCCCGCCGAACCAGTAAACCCGCTCAGATAACGCCGATTTTGGCTATTAGCGACCAATAATCCATCGATTTGGGCTGCTTCAAAAAGCATCCGCAACGCTGCGAGCCGTTCTTGAGACACCGCGCACCAGCCTTTCAGCACACTACAAGCCCGCTTGGGGTTGCCAACGGGCTTTGTGTAGTATATATGCCATCAAATATGCTTGTCAAACATTTTATTGTAAAGCTATGACAGAGAACATAGAGCAAAGAACCTAGAACCTAGGAAGGTGGGGGTTGGGGATCAGGTGTTGGGGATCGGGCTATTGGCTATGGGTACTAGTTTATTGAATTGGTAAGCATTTTCAGCCCCTCACCCCCTCGCCCACGAAAACGCGGGCTAGGGGGTGCCAAGATTGGTAGGAGATTCGGAGATGGAGCGTTCCCTCACCCCCAACCTCCTCTCCCACGAAAACGCGGGCGATGAGGAGAATCCATGTTTCCAAGTGAATCATCCACACGCCATCAGATTTAAGCCCCTCGCCCGCGCCACGGGCGAGGGGTTGAGGTGAGGGAACGCTTAAAACCGATCTTTGTAAGCCAGCCTCTCGCCTACTGGTCGTGGGCGAGGGAATGCCACTATTGCCGAATCAGTACAGCTATTGGCGTTGGGCTCTTGGCTCTTGGTTTGAAGCCAACCAGTATTCCGATAGCCTCTTGCCCCTACCCTAGAGCCTGATCGCTTCGTGGCCTTCGTGGATCAAAACTGCCGAGTCCCAACTACTAGCGATAACTTGCAGCCAATTGGCGGCTCGCTTGGGCAGCTCCAGTGAAATCGCCAAGCGCCTCGAAGGCGTGACGCGCAGCATCGAAACTAGCGCGGGCTGCCAGCAAATCACCTTCTAATACCCACGCCTGACCCAAACCAAGCAGGCGAATTGGGCTTGTTTCTAAATCGATTGCCCGTTGATACAGAATGACTGCTGCTTGACCCGATGCCATAATCAAGGCATGGTAGCCGGCCATTTCGGCGTAGCGCGCAGCTTCGTGAGCCTTGCCTGCGGCTTCGTAATGGCTGGCCAACTGCACTGCTACCATTGGGAGCATGCCTGCATAGCTTGCGGCCAAGGCTTCGGCAGCCCGGCGATGAAACACTTGGCGACGCGCCGGACTGATATGCTGCTGCCAAACTTCAGCAATCAACGGGTGGGCAATTTGATATTGGCCTGCTTGCTCGGCCAAAATGCCCTGCTGCAACAACAGATCAAGCATATCGAGCGCTTGATCTTCAGCGCAATGGCTGACTTGTTGCAACAATTCGAGCGTGCTGTTGATGCCCAAAATCATGGCGGCTGAGAGCAAGGCTTGGGCAGCACTCGGCAGATTGGTCAAGCGCAAGCCCACCACATCGGCCAACGAGCTTGGAATTTGCTCGGCTGCCGCATGCAATAATTCGTGTAAAAAGTAGGGATTGCCCTGGCTGCGCCGATAAAGCTGGGCACTGCGTTGAATATCGCCGCCTTGTTGCAGCACCAGTTGCTCGCTTTCGAGTGGGCTGAGCGGTTGTAACTCATGGCGTTGGGCCAAATGGTTGCGCTGCCAATGCCACAGCAAATTAGCCAATTCACCTTGCACCTGATTGGCGCGATAGGTCAGGATGATCAGCACTGGCTTCTGTTGCAAGCGTTCGGCGGCATAGCCCAGCCAGCCAAGCGAAAGTTGGTCGGCCCAGTGCGCATCATCAAGCACCAATACCAACGGCTGATCGGCAAAAAGCAGCAATACTTGCAACATTGCCTCAAAGATGCGGCGGCGTTCTTCGGCAGGCGTGGCATTGCTGATTGGCGGCATAATTTCGCGTTGCTTAAAATCGGGTATCAAGCGCGCCAATTCGCTCTGCCAGTAGGGCGATAACGGCGATTGCTCGCCAAAGAGCCAATCGAGCAGCGCAGTTTGGTCAGTCCAGGCTAAAAATGGCGCAAATGGCAGCAATTGGGTAATTTCAAGCCCACGCGCCACAATCACCTGATGGGTTTCGCGAATTTGGCCGAGCCATGTTTGCCATAAACTGGTTTTGCCAATGCCCAGCTCGCCGGTGAGCAACACAACTTGTACTTGGCCTTGTAAACTCGCTTGCCATGCACGATGCAGCAAGGCGTAATCACGTTCGCGGCCAATTAATTTGGTGGTATTGGTTGGGGTTGGCAAGCGTGGTGGCTGGATACTTGGAGTTGTTAGTGGGCCAAGAATCTGCATTCGCAAGGCTTGGGTTGCTGCCGCTGGCTCTAAACCTAATTGTTGCGCTAATTGGTAGTGAAAATTGGTGTAGTGTTGCAGCGCATTCGCCCGCTGGTCAAGCGCCAAACATGCCTTAATTGCCGCTTGCACGAATGGTTCATGCAACGGGTCGAGGCTTAAACCATGGTTGGCGAGTTGTAGCGTTTGCTGCCAATCGGCGGAAGTTTGCAGCGCTTGCTCAATTAAGTGTAGATAATGGTGATGCAAGCGATTGCGCTCTTGCAACAGCCATAATTCAAACTCAGGCGCATCGCGTAGGTTCAGGCCATCGAGCAAGGGGCCACGATAACAATTAAGCAGCGTTGCCAGATCAGGCTGGTGCAATTGCCACAGTGCTTGCAGATCGTTCCAGCACTCGCTGTTCAAACTCAAGCGATCATCGTGGCTGAGAATACAAGCGTTGCCAAGCTGTTGGCGCAATAGCCAAAGACAATTGCTCAGATTTTTGCGCGCGGCGCTGTTGCTACTTTCAGCCCACAGCAAGCCCAAAATTCGCTCGCGCGGCTGCGGTTGGCGCTGACATGCCAAATAGGCCAAGAGCGCCAAGGCCTTGGCATTGGTCAAATTAATCGCTTGCTGATCGCCGAAGATTTGCGGCTGACCCAAAAAATAACAGCGTAGCTCCATCGCCAATTCCCAACCCAAAATTGCCTAGGCATCCATTTTAAACCAAAATCACCAACTGCCGGAACCAACTAGGGAAACCAAACGGGAAAGCGCGCAGCGATAATCGATTGAGTGAATAGTGATTAATCTTGGAGCAACACCCAATGACGACCGCAACTGCTGGCAAACTCCACGTTGGCGACCGTGCCCCCAGCTTTCGGCTGCCCAATCAAACTGGCGCAATCGTCGATTTAGACGATTTGCTGGGCAAAAAGCATATTGTGCTCTTTTTCTACCCCAAAGATGATTCGCTGATTTGTGTGGCCGAAGTTTGTGCGTTTCGCGACCAATACGAGGTGTTCAAGCAAGCAGGAGCGGAAGTGATTGGCGTGAGCAGCGATTCAGTCGAATCACATCAGCAATTTGCCACCAAACATCGCTTGCCATTTACCTTGCTCAGCGATGGCGATAGTACGGTGCGCAAGGCGTATGGTGCAACCACGCTGGGCATTTTTACGGGCCGCGTGACCTACATTATCGATCAACACAGCACAATTCAACATATTTTCTCATCGCGACTGAACGCCCAAAAACACATCGACGAATCGTTACGCATTTTGCAACAACAATAATGACTGAGTTGGAGTATTAATCAATGACTACGAAAACCACTGGTAAATTAAGCGTTGGCGATCAAGCCCCCGCATTTAGTCTGCCCAACCAAACTGGCCAACTTGTCGATCTTCAAAGCCTGCTTGGCCACAAGAAAATCGTCTTGTTTTTCTATCCCAAGGATCATTCGGCTGGCTGCGTGGCCGAAGTCTGTGCGTTTCGCGACCAATACGAGGTGTTCAAGCAAGCAGGCGCGGAAGTCATTGGCATTAGCAGCGATTCAGTCGAGTCGCATGAGCAATTTGCCGCCAATCATCGGCTGCCATTTACCTTGTTGAGCGATCGCGATGGCACAGTGCGCAAGCTGTATGGCGCAACCACTTTGGGCATTTTGGCTGGCCGCGTCACCTACATCATCGATAAACAGGGTGCGATTCAGCATATTTTCTCGTCGATGCTCAACGCCAACAAGCACATCAGCGAAGCCCTGCGGATCATCAACGAGGCATAAATTTTTAACCACGAAGGGCACGAAGGCTATAGGCTATGTTCTCTGTTCTTTTTGCCCTTTGAATTCATCCTTGGAATGACCTGTGCTATACTGCTAAGCAATGCAACGCTGCAATAAGTGTGGATCGTGGAAGTTCTGGAGGGCGCGATGAGGCTCCTGTCGGTTAGTGACGAAGTAGTTAGCATGTTGCAAACATCGGCGCTGCGCCAGCGTGTAGGGTCGATTGATGCAATTGTCGGCTGTGGTGATCTACCACCAAGTTACCTTGAGTATCTGGTTTCGATGCTCAATGTTCCCTGCTTTTACGTTAACGGCGATCATGATGCGCCTGAGCAACATGAAGACGGCAGAGTTACAACCAAACCCCAGGGCTGCGATAACCTCGATTTACGCGTTGAAGCAGTGGGCGGTTTATTAATTGCTGGGGCTGGTGGCGTGTTGCGCTATCGGCCAGGCGAACATCAATATAGCGAGGCTGAATGGGCATGGCGCATGACGATGCTGAGCGCACGGGTCTTTTTTGCCCAAATGCGCTATCGCCAACGGCTTGATGTGCTAATTACCCATACTCCGCCAGCAGGCTTGCACGATGGCACCGGCGCACATCGCGGGCCACAAGCGCTACGGCGCTTTATCGATCGCATTGCACCACGCTATCTTATTCATGGCCATGTGCATTTAAATTATGGCTATGGCGACCAACGGCCCTTGCAATATGGTGATACACTTATTGTAAATACCCATGGGTATCGCTTGCTCGATATTGAGCCAATGGCGGCCTTGAGCAATGCCAGAGCCAGTTAACATGATGTCAAAGTTGAACAGTATGCAACGACGCTCCCCAAGGGAGCGTTTTTTCTTTGGGAGTCAACAATGCTAACGTATTTGGTCACGCTAACCATTATCGTGGATCGGGCAATCTATGAACCACATTTGCCTGATCATTTAGCATATTTGGCCCAGCTTAAAGCCGCTGGCCACTTGTTGCTCTCCGGCCCCGCCACTGATCGTCGGGGTGGCTTTGTCTTGTTGCAGGCCGATTCGTTGGCAGCTGCAAGAGATCTTGTCGAAGATGACCCATTAGTAGCACGTGGTTTGGATTCCTACGAGATTCGCGAATGGCGAATTACCGAGGGCCAACCACAGCAGATTGTTCCATCGTGGTAACACATCAACCTAGCAACCATACACAACGGTGTCATATAAGGCCAAGCTCGCCGACACCAGGGAGGAACTCAAGATGGGCTACAATCAATGGATCGATCAGCAAGTTGATAGTGATTTTCAAAAAGCACGATTTAGCGCCTTTTTAAATGCAATAAAATCGCGTTTGCGCGACGAACCGCAAACGCTTTTACCGTTTGAAGAGGTTCGCGCCCGCCTAAATATTCGCAGCCAAACCGACCGCGGCATGCAAATCGTGCCGCTGCAATCGATTATTGGCAGCGAAGGCCGGTATAGCGATTTCGACCGCCAATTTTTGCCGCGTCACGAAGTAACTAAAGCCCGTTGGAAAAACGTCGATCGGGCGCATTATAGCGATGTGCTGTTGCCGCCAATCGAGCTATATCAAATTGGCGAGGTTTATTTTGTGCGCGATGGCAATCATCGGGTCTCAGTCGCACGCCAACAAGGCCAAGATTTTATCGATGCGCACGTCATCGAATTGCTGAGCGATGTGCCAATCAAGCCAAACATGACTCAAAATCAATTGAATCAGTTGGAAGAACGCTCAGATTTTCTGGAATGGACTAATTTAGCCCAGTTGCGGCCTGAGGCTCAATTTATCGAGCTAACCACGCCCGGCGGCTATTTGGATCTGATTCGGCATATCAACGGCCATCGCTATTTCAAATCGTTGGAGCTTGGCGAAGACCCAACCAGCGAAGAGGCGATTTTAAGTTGGTACGACAATATTTATAAACCATTGATCGACGAAATTTACGATACTGGGATTTTGGCGGCCTTCCCTGAGCGCACCGCCACCGACTTGTATCTGTGGATTATGGATCATCGCCATTATCTGACCCAAACTGAAGGGATTGATCCCGGCCCAAAAACTGCCGCGATCGACTATACGCGCCATTATGGCGAGCGCAAAAATCGGGTTAAGTTGCCTGATCCACCAAGTGCAGTTGAAGTAGAGTTTTTGCATTGGAGCAAGCTCAACTTGCTGCGCCAAGATGTGCGCATACCACTCAGTAACGATAACGATTATGCGCGAATCAAATTGCATGTGATCGATCATCAATATTTTATGGGCAAAGATCTTGATCGCGAAGTGGCCTTCGAGGAAGCTGTGCAAAGTTGGTACGATACGGTGTATCGCCCAGTGACCCAAGCGATTGCCCAACAACACATTGGTGAGATGTTCCCACGGCATACGATTGGCGACCTGTATTTGCTGATTACTGATTATTTGCATATGCTGCGTGGGCAGGGCGTGGAAATTCAGGCTGTGCAAGCGGCGCGTGAATATGCCGAACGCTTTGGCAGCGAACGCAGCGCATTTTTAACTGGCATATTGCATCGGGCCGCAGGCTGATGAAACGAGCCTTTGCAACAACATAGTTACATAATTGTGACCTAATTTTCAGCATTGAAGCCCTGGTTGTGCGCTATAATGACCCCACAGGATAGCCCAACCATGGGCTTTTTGTTTAAGTCAGGTTCCATGCAAGTAGCTTTAGTTCACGATTATTTGAATCAATATGGTGGCGCGGAACGGGTGCTTGAAGTCTTGCACGCCATGTTTCCGCAAGCCCCAATTTATACATCGATCTACGATGCCGAAGCCATGCCCAGCCAATATCGCAGTTGGGATATTCGCAGCTCGTTTATGCAAAAGCTGCCGGGCTGGCGCAAGCATTTTCGCAAATATTTTTTGCTTTATCCCAGCGCCTTTGAGCATTTCGATCTCAGCGCCTACGATTTGGTGATTAGCTCATCGAGTGCCTATGCCAAGGGCGTGATTACCAAACCTGGCGCACGCCATTTGTGCTATTGCCATACCCCCATGCGTTTTGCTTGGCGCACCGACGATTATGTCAAACGCGAGCAAATCAGCGGAATCTTTGGGGCGATTCTGCCCTTCTTTTTGACCTATTTGCGCATGTGGGATGTTCAATCGTCAAGCCGGGTTGATCGCTTTATTGCCAACTCGCGCACGGTTGCCGATCGCATTGAGCATTTCTACAAACGCCCTTCAACGATTATCACGCCGCCAGTTGAATTGCAGCCTTTTGAGCCACAACCAGCCGAAGATTTCTATTTGGCAGGCGGGCGTTTAGTGCCCTACAAACGGCTTGATTTGGCGATCAAAGCTTGTACCAAGTTGGGCTTGCCCTTGGTGATCTTTGGTGATGGCCGCGATCGGGCCGAGCTGGAAAAGGTAGCTGGGCCAAGCGTGCGCTTTGTTGGCAAAGTCGATGATGCAACGCTGCGCAGTTTATATGCTCGCTGCCGGGCCTACTTGATGCCAGGCGAAGAAGATGCTGGCATTCAGCCGCTCGAAGCCATGGGCGCAGGCCGCCCGGTGATCGCCTACAAAGCAGGCGGCGCACTGGATAGCGTGATCGAAGGCCAAACTGGGCGCTTCTTTACACAACAAAGCGTCGAAGATTTGGCCAACGCCATTCTTGCTAGCCAAAGCGATCACTACGAGTCGGCGGCGATTCGTGCTCACGCCGAGCAATTTGCCCGCCCAGCCTTCGAGGCCCGCATTCGGGCCGAAATTGAAACGCTATTGAGCTAAGTTAGAACATAGAGCATAGAACATAGAACATAGGAGTTGGGGGTCAGGGGCTAGGGGTCGGGAATAAGAAGGATAATTCGTGCAATTCGTGGCTAAGAAATCTTCGCGATCTTCGCGTTTTCAGTCCTTCGTGCCCTTCGTGTCCCTCGTGGATCAAAAAGGATAAATTATGGAATTACGCCGATATTTTGCGATTATCCAACGTTCGTGGTGGCTGGTGCTTGGTGTGCCGCTGCTCGTGCTGTTGGTCTCGCTGATCAGCTTTCAGCCTGATCCACAACGCTATCGGGTCAACGCTAAGTTTGCGGTTACCCATGCACCAGTGGGCGGCAACGAGGTCTTGCCCGATATGAATATTTACAATTCGTGGCAAAGCACCCAATTTATTGTTGACGATTTGCCGAGCGTCGTCCGATCCGAAGCCTTTGCCCAAGCGGTCAGCACTTGGATCGCCAGCAATCGCAACTTGCAACTCGACGCTGGCGCAGTCAAAGGCATGATCACCGCAGTTGAGCAAGAACATCGGATTGCCACGATTTTGGTTGATGCTGATAGCGCCGAACAGGCCACGGCGATTGCTGCTGGTAGCATTGCGGTGCTCGAAGAAAAGGGCTTGCAATGGTGGGATCGGGCGCAATGGGGCACCTTGGCGGTCGAAACGCTCGAACTACCAACCACTGCCACCGCATTAAGTCGCTGGCCGCAGCCCATCACTCGTTTGGCCTTGCGCTTGGTTTTGGCCTTGGTCGCTGGGTTGGGCTTAGCCTTCTTGCGCCATTACCTCGATAATACCGTGCGCGAACAAAGCGATTTGGCGCAGCTTGATTTGCCAGTGCTTGTAGCTATTCCAAAGGAGTCGTAATGCTTCGACCACAAGATTATTTGGTGATTTTGCTACGGCGTTGGTGGGTGATTGTGCTAATTGGTTTTGCCAGCGCTGGTGCGGCCTATGGCTTCAGCAAATTACAAACACCGCTGTATCGCGCCCAAACCACCTATAATGTCATCACCAGCCGCTATGATCAAGGCTTGACGATGCAATTGCCCAGCGTTATGGGCAACTGGCCTGGCCAGCTGACCGATGCGCGTTTGCAAGAAATTAGCAACCAATTGCAATTGGATCGCACGCCCGATTATTTGCGCAAATATATTGCGATTCAACCGCAACCCGACCAATTACTGCTGACGATCAATGTTGATTATCCCGATGCTAAAAAAGCTGTTGAATTGGCCGATGCGCTTGGCGAAACGCTCAAAAGCGAAGTTGCTGGCTTGAATGCGCTGCGGTTGAGCACCGATGCAATTAATATTCGGGTGCAGCAACCAGCCAAATATATCGAATTAGCCTCGCCGAAAACCAAAATCAACGTGCTAGCTGGCGGTATTTTGGGCGGGATTATTGGTATTTTGGTGGCATTCGCGCTTGAATATTTCGATGATCGGATCAAATCCAACAACGATATTGAACGCTGGACAGGTCTACCAACTTTGGGCAGCATTCCTGAACATTAAGCATCGGCCTAAGCCAACCAACTAGATAGAGGTAGTTATTGTGGCATTAGATTTAATCACCTTGCGCGATCCACGGGCCGCCGCCGCCGAGGCTTATCGTACCTTGCGCACCAATATTCAATTTTCATCGATTGAGCGCAAACTGCATACAATTTTGGTCACCAGCAGCGTGCCCGACGAAGATAAAAGCATCGCCTTGGCCAATTTGGCCGTAACCTTTGCCCAAGCTGAACAACGGGTAATTGTGCTCGATTGCGATTTGCGTCGGCCAAGTTTACACAGCTTATTTGGGGTCAGCAATGATCGTGGCCTGAGCCAAGCCATGAGCCAAAACAGCGATTTAGCATTGCTCAAAACTGAGGTTGATGGCTTGCAAATAGTGCCTGCTGGAGCAACCCCACCCAGCCCTGCCGATTTACTAAGCTCCAAGCGCTTCGATAGCGTGTTGCGCGACCTGAAGCAACAAGCCGATATTGTGCTGATCGATGCGCCGCCAGTTTTGGCTGCCAGCGATGCAGCCTTGTTGGCAACCAAAGTTGATGGAGTGGTGCTGGTAACTCGCGCTGGCAAAACCCGCCGCGATAGTGCCCGCGAAGCCGTCGCGTTGCTGCAACGGGTCAATGCGCATGTGGTTGGGGTCGTTTTGACCAACGCCAAGCTTGAACGCGAACGCTACGCTCGCTACTAAGGATAGGTTTTGATTCCCTCACCTCAGCCCCGCTCCCGTGGCGCGGGCGAGGGGCTTCAATCCATAGATGTTCCATAATTCGTGGTACGCAACAGGTGCTCACCCTCGCCCGCGTTACGTCGGTGAGATGCTTAATCAGGTTGGTACTATCATTTGTGGTGAATTATAAATCTGGCACCCCCTCGCCCGCGTCCAATGGGAGAGGGGGCTGGGGGGTGAGGGGGCAACCTATCTGATTAAGCACAAACCGACCCTTCTTGTTGATCTAAGAGGGGTTTTGTTAATTCTGCTCCAGCATTGCGCAACTACCATTACCCACGTTTGGAGCGTTGTATGTGTGGCATTACGGGCCATCTCGAATGGCATGGCATGGCTCAAGCAACAATTCTTGAGCAACAAACCGAGGCGATTCGCCATCGTGGGCCGGATAGTGCAGGCTTTTTTTGTGGTGCTCAGGTTGCGCTAGGCATGCGTCGCTTGGCAATTATCGATTTAGCCAGTGGCGATCAGCCGATGTTTAGCCGTGATCGCGATTTGGCATTGGTCTTCAATGGCGAGATTTACAATTTTCAAACCTTGCGCCAACAATTGCAGCAACTTGGCCACCGCTTCGATACCCACAGCGACACCGAAGTGATTGTGCGCGGAATTGAGCAATGGGGCATTCTGGGCTGTGTCGAGCGCTTAAATGGGATGTTTGCTTTGGCGATTTGGCAGCAGCAAGCCCAACGCCTGACGCTGGTGCGCGATCGGCTTGGCATCAAGCCTCTCTATTGGTATGCCGATGCCCAACGCTTGGTATTTGGCTCGGAGATCAAGGCAATTTTGGCACATCCAGCAGTGCCACGCCAAATCAATCTCCATGGCCTCGCCAATTATCTTAGTTTTGGCCATAGCCTCGCACCCCAAACCATGCTCCAAAATATTTATAAAGTCGAGCCGGCACACATCCTGAACATGGCATGTTGCCAGCCAAACCATGCAAACGCAACGCTATTGGCAATTGCAACCGAGTATCACGCCAATTGCCGCCGCCGAGGCCGCCGCCGAATGTTATAGCCGTTTGCGCGAGGCTGTGCGCTTGCAACTGATTAGCGATGTACCGTTGGGCGCGTTTCTCAGTGGTGGCCTCGATTCGAGCATTATCGTGGGCTTGATGAGCCGCTTGGGAGCCGAGCCAATCAACACATTTAGCGTGGGCTTTGAGCATGAACAGGGCTTTAACGAACTGCCCGATGCCGCATTGGTAGCTCAGCATTTTGGCACCAAGCACCACGAATTGCGGCTCACCTCCAATGATTTGGTTTCAGCTCTGCAAACATTGGTCTACCACTACGATGAGCCATTTGGCGATGCTGCGGGCTTGCCGGTGTATCTGGTTTCACGTTTTGCTCGCGAGCATGTCAAAGTGGTGTTGACCGGCGAGGGCAGCGATGAACAATGGGCTGGCTATCGGCGCTATCAAGCCGAATTAATCGCGCGGCTGGTTCAATATTTGCCTGGACAGCAAGCGCTTGGTGCACTGATTCGCCAATTGCCGCGCAATCGGCGGCTGAAACAGGCAATTCGCAGTCTGGAGCAGCGTGATTCTGGGCGGCGCTATGCCGCATGGCTGACGATTGCCGATCTGCAACAGCGCCAGCGGTTGCTACAACCGCAGCTAAATGCTGCATTGGCCGATTATGCGCCTGAGCAAATTTATGACCAAGTGTATCCGCGCAGTGGTTCCGCATTGACCAACATGGGCTTGGCCGATTTGCAAACATGGTTGCCTGACACCTATTTGGAAAAAGTTGATAAAGCGTCGATGGCCGCTAGTATTGAGGCCCGGGTACCGTTTCTCGACCATACCTTGGTTGAATGGACGATGAATTTGCCGAATAACTTAAAATTGCGCGGCACTCAAACCAAATGGCTGCTGCGCCAAGTATTTGGCGAGATGTTGCCCCAACGCACGCTGCGCAAGCCCAAACATGGCTTTGCCGTGCCAACCGATCCATGGTTTCGCGGCGCACTAAGCAACTGGACAGCCGAGATTTTGTTTGATCAACGTACCCTAAGTCGTGGTTTGTTCAATCCTCAAGAGGTCCAACGGATCTATCAAGCCCATCGCAATGGCAAAGAAGTTGCAGATACGTTATTGTGGTTACTGCTCAATATCGAACTTTGGCAACGGATCTATCTTGACCGCGAGGAACGGCTATGAATCAACCGTTAGTGCTGCATATTGCGACTGCCGACATGGGTTTGCGCTTTTTATTGCTCGAACAGCTGCAGGCAATTCAACGGGCAGGCTATCAAGTGCGCGGGGTTGCCAGCGACGGCCCGTATCGCGCCGAGGTTGAGGCCGCTGGGGTTCCGGTCGATGTGGTGAACATGCCGCGCTCAGTCACTCCAACCCACGATTTAGGGGCGTTAGCCCAATTAGTACGCTTGTTTCGCCAACGCAAGCCAACGATTGTGCATACCCATAATCCCAAGCCAGGCTTGCTTGGCCAGCTGGCAGCCCGCATTGCTGGCGTGCCAATTATCATCAACACGATTCATGGCTTTTATTTTCATGAACATTCGAGCGCCAAGCAGCGCAGCTTTTACATTGCCATGGAAAAAATCGCTGCCCGTTGTTCGCATGCGATCCTTTCGCAAAACCGCGAAGATCTCAACACAGCCTTGGCCCACAAGATTGCCCGACCAGAGCAAATGAGCTTGTTGGGCAATGGCATCAATTTGCAAGTATTTGATCGACGGGCCGTTAGCCAAGCCGAGGTTCAAGCTGCCCGCCAAGCCTTGGGAATTCCCGCCGATGCGCAAGTGATTGGCGCTGTCGGGCGCTTGGTGGCAGAAAAAGGCTATCACGAACTGTTTCAGGCTTGCCAACAGCTCATGGTAACGCGGCCAAATTTGCATTTGCTGGTGGTCGGCCCCGAAGAACCCAACAAAGCCGATGGTTTGACGGCGGCAAGCGCAGCCCAGTATGGCATTGCTGAGCGCACCCATTTTGCAGGTTTGCGCCGCGATATGCCAGTGCTCTATCGATTGATGGATGTTTTGGCGCATCCCTCGTATCGTGAGGGTTTTCCGCGCGCGCCGATGGAAGCGACGGCCATGGGCGTGCCAGTCGTCGCCAGCGATATTCGTGGCTGTCGCGAAACGGTTGTGCATGGCCGCAATGGCATGTTGGTGCCAGTCCGTGATGCAGCGGCCTTGGCACATAGCCTTGGCCGCATGATCGACGATCGCGTGTTGCGCGAGGCCTTTGGGCAACTCACGCGGCAGGTTGCTCAGCGAGAGTTTGATCAACAACTGGTGTTTGATCGGGTGCTATTGACCTATGCCAAGCAGCTGCAAGCCCATGGTTTGGCACTGCCAGAGCCAATTCAGAGCCAAACCTCAGGTTAATCATGGCCTTGAATATATTTGGGCAACATTTGCTCCCAATATGGCCAATCGTGGGCCAGACCATCCCAAACCCGCAAGGCATTGCCCACACCATGGTTCCATAAATTATCTGAGAGCACTTGGTTGCTGTGGTAGCTGGGGTCGTCGCGGCCAATCGCCAAAATAATATCGAGTTGGCGCAAATGAGCTAGTTGGTTGGCATCGTGCAAATTGGAGGTATAGTCGGTCGGTGTATTGAAATAGACCTGCTCATCGCTATAGCCATCCATAAATGAGCGCATATTGTAGCGGCCACTCAAGCCTAAACAGCGCCGAAATAGCTGCGGGTAGCGCAGGGCAATATTGACCGGCATGAAACGCCCCGAACGAGCAACCAACACTCATCAAAAATTGATTTTGATTGAAATTACGCAGCCATGGCACTACTTCGCCAATTAAATACTGTTCATATTGCAGATGGCGGCCAATCCGCCCGCTGGGATGCGCCCATTTGCAATACCAACTTTCGGCATCGACGCTATCGACGCAAATCAATTGCAGCCAACCGCGCTCAAGGTGCTCGGCCAAAAGCCCCGTCATGCCGCGATCTTCAAACTCGAAAAAACGCCCCATCGAGGTGGGGAAAACCAAGACTGGCGCGCCATGATGACCAAACAGTAATAACTCCATGTCGCGGCCAAGCGCTGAACTATGCCAACGATGATATGAACGATGCATCGGCGTTCCTCACACTGAGAACCATCACAGCGAGTATAGCATGAACCGCCGTTTGAGGCTTAACAAAATCGCCAAAGCACCCTACAATAGCACATATATGCTGTAAGCAAAGGATGTTTGGCTATGGATTTAACCGCTGCAATGCCCGCAAACCCAGTTGAAAAAGCTGGCTATCGCCTAGAGTTTCAGGATGAATTTACAACCACTTGGCTTGATCAAGCCAAGTGGCTGCCGTTTTATCTGCCACAATGGAGTTCGCGTGCGCTTTCAACGCCGCGTTATCACCTCGCCAACACCAGCTTGACGCTTGAAATTCAGGCCGATCAAGCGCCGTGGTGTCCTGAGTTCGATGGCCAAACTCGCTGCTCGTCGTTGCAAACTGGCCTGTTTGCGGGAGCGTTGGGCAGTTCATTTGGCCAACATCGCTTCAATCAAGCCTGTGTGGTGCGTGAGCTGCAAGATTCGATTCGGACGTATACGCCGCAATATGGCTATTTTGAAATGCGAGCCAAAGCCACAATTGGCCCAAATAATGTGGTTGCTTTGTGGATGATTGGCTTTGAAGATCAGCCCGAAGCTTCAGGCGAGTTGGCAATTATGGAGATCAAAGGCTGGAATATGGCAGCTGAGAGCTTGAAACTCGGCTATGGCGTGCATCCGTGGGGCGATTCGCAGCTAACTGACGAGTTTTTTGAAGATGATTTGGCGATCGATCTGAGCGAATATCATATTTACGCTGCCGAATGGACACCCAGCCAGATCGACATTTACCTTGATAATTGCAAATTGCGCACGATTCGACAATCGCCCAATTATCCAATGCAATTTATGTTGGGCATTTACGATTTGCCCCAGCGCCAAAGCGGGCCAAATGCAACGCCCTATCCGCATCAATTCGAAATTGATTATGTGCGTGGCTATCAGCCGTTGCATGGGTATTATATTAAATTTGGTTGAGAGATTCCCTCACCCCCCAGCCCCCTCTCCCACTCAACGCGGGCGAGGGGGTGCCAGACTTAAACATTCCCTCACCCCCAGCCCCCTCTCCCACTCAACGCGGGCGAGGGGGTGCCATTGTTCACCGACGAATTGCAAACGAACCATGGGGTTAAAGCCCCTCGCCCGCCGCGTGGGCGAGGGGTTGGGGTGAGGGGGATTTTCATCCTCTATTATTCATGCTTTCGTGTAATTCGTGGCTAAGAAACTTTCTTCGTATGCTTCCACATTTCTGAGCTCTAACAACTAACTCCTCGTCGCCAGCCTGCAATCCTAGCGCAAACTATCTAGGCTTGGGCGCGGTCGGCATCATCTTTGCGGGTGCGATGTTTGTCGATAATGCCGGTGGCAATAAAGCTGGTGCGTTCGCCAATGTTGATCGTGCGGTCGGCGATGCGCTCTAGGTTGTGGGCAATCCACAAATAATACATCGCGCGTTCAACATAGTCTGGTTGGCTACGCATGGTGGCGAATGTCCAAGCCAAGGTTTCACGATACAAATTATCAATTTCATCATCGGAGTGTTCTAAGCGTTCGGCGGCTTGCGGATCGCGCTAATGTAAGGCATCGAGGGCATCACGCAGCATTGCCTGGGCCTTCAGGGCCATAATTTTAATCTGCGGTGGCTGGGCTAGTTGGGGCAATTCAATACAACGAACTACCAGTTCGGCAATGCCCTCGGCATAATCGCCAATCCGTTCAAGCTCCGAGGCTAGCTCCAAAAACATACTAACGACCCGCAAATCACGAGCCATTGGCTGTTGGCGGGTGATAACGCTCAGGGCGTTGGTTTCAATCTGATAGCGCAATTCATCGATCACATTATCGTTGGCGATAACTTGGCGGGCAAAAATCGGCTCGTTGCGTTCAAGCGACCACAAGGCATCTCGAACAGCCAAAGAAACCCGATTGCCCATATCACGAATTTGGCCTTCTAGCTCGGCCAAGGCATGCAGAAAATGTTCGCGCATTCGAACCTCGCGGCCACGTGGTGGCAGATATACAAGAGCAACGAACATTGTCCGTTGCTCATTGCTCGATTTTGATCATCCTTGGCAAATTAACCAAAGCGTCCGGTAATGTAATCTTCGGTGCGTTTGTCTTTGGGATTGGTGAATAAATCGCCGGTTGGGCCATATTCCACCAACTCGCCAGCGCGTTGATCGTTCATCAAAAAGAAGGCGGTGTAATCCGAGGCGCGAGCAGCTTGTTGCATATTGTGGGTCACAATGGCAATCGTATAGCGTTGGCGCAACTCCATCATCAGTTCCTCGATTTTCAAGGTGCTGATTGGGTCGAGTGCCGAACATGGCTCGTCCATCAAAATAACTTCTGGCTCGACGGCCAAGGCGCGGGCAATACACAAGCGCTGTTGTTGGCCACCAGAAAGCGCCAAACCACTTTCCTTCAATTTATTCTTAACATCATCCCACAAGGCGGCTTGGCGCAGACAGTGCTCAACCAAATCGTCCATTTCGCTCTTGGTGCCCTTCCAGCCATTTATCCGTGGACCAAAGGCAATGTTATCGTAGATGCTTTTGGGAAAGGGATTGGGCTTTTGGAAAACCATGCCAATGCGGCGCCGAACTTCAACCGCATCAACATTGGTATCATACAGATTTTGCTCGTGGAACAGCACTTCGCCTTCGACCCGCGCCCCATTGACCAAATCGTTCATGCGGTTGAGCGAGCGCAGCACTGTGCTTTTGCCACAGCCGGAAGGACCGATCAGGGCGGTAATTTTGTTACGTTCGATATTCAGCGAAACATTGTTGATCGCACGGAATGCCCCATAGTAGACATTCATATTGCGCACAGTTAAGCTGTATTTTGCAGTGTCGGTTTGTTTCTCAGTCATGGCTTAACCTCGTTTGCTGAAGCGATTGCGTAACACGACGGCAATGGCATTGAGCGATAACAACATCACCAACAACACCACAATTGCTGATGCCGCAATGTGGGCAAATTCTGGTTGTGGTCGCGATGTCCAGTTGTAGATTTGAATTGGTAGCGCGGTAAATTTGGCAAATGGGCCATCGGGGTCGGTCACGATAAAGGTCGAGGCACCAACCACAATCAATGGGGCGGTTTCGCCGATTGCCCGTGAAATTGCCAAAATCGTGCCGGTGAAGATCCCAGGCAAGGCGTTTGGCAACACATGATGCCAAATTGTTTGCCATTTGGTTGCTCCAAGGCCATAGCTAGCTTGGCGCAATGACAACGGCACAGCCCGAATCGCTTCTTGGCCGTTGATGATCATAATCGGCAAAATTAACAACATCATGGTCAGCGAGGCAGCGATGATTGTCCGGCCATTACCACTATCAGCGCCAAAAATGCGCCCACTGGTAATTGGCTCAAGCGTGCGCACGAAAATCACCAACCCAAGCATCCCATAAATAATCGATGGCACACCAGCCAAATTATTAATATTGGTTTGAATGATGCGGTTAAAGCGATTGTCGGTGGCATACTCTTCGAGGTAAATCGCCGCGCCAACCCCAATTGGGAAGGCAAACAAAATCGTGATCGCGATCATCCACAGCGAGCCAAGTAAGGCGGTACGCACCCCAGCGCGCAGCGGGTCGCTCGACATAGGAGTTGCCAAGAAGCCTGCCGAAATCCATGAACGGAATTCAAGCTTGGCCTCGGGAAACTCGCTGGCAACCCGAGCATCGATCGCCGATTTGTTGAACCATGAGTCGCGCAATGTCCAAGTTTCGAGGGTTTGGGGCTTTAACACCCGTTCAACCACCAAATCGTAGACTTCACTATCGCTGCGGTCGGCCATGGGTTTTTCGTTTTCCAAGGTACGAAAGGCATTTTTACGCATATTACCTTGCAACACCGCGACCAACTCATCCTTGCTGAGGTCATCAAGTGGTTTATCGCTAAGTGTGGCTGGATCAACTGCGTATTCGGTGGCAACATAGCCAAAGACTTCGTTGACAACGTTGTAAACCAACAAACTGAGGGCAATCAAGCCAAAAATCGTGGCCGAAAGAAAGACCGCTCGCCAGATTGCGCCAGTGCGACGGCGGCTGGCAACATTGCGGCGTGCCGCTTCACCCTGAGGCAACCCTGATTTAATCTCATCATTCAGTGTTGACATTATTCGTATACCTCACGGAAGCGGCGTACCAAGCGACGGCTGATCATATTGAGACCCAATGTCATCAAGAAGAGGGTCAAGCCAATCGCGAAGATACTGTTATAGTCGATGCTGGCATAACTTAGGTCGCCACCGCTAATCCGTGCGATGTGACCAGTCATGGTTTCGGCGGCTTCAAATGGATTGAAGGTGAAGGTTGGTTTTGCGCCAGCCGCCACTGCGACAATCATTGTTTCGCCAACTGCCCGCGAAATTGCCACCACAAAGGCCGCAATGATGCCCGAAATCCCTGCTGGCAAAACCACCTTGATAGCGGTCTCAAGCCGGGTTGCACCCAACCCATAGGCACCTTCACGCAGCGTCCGTGGCACAGCGCTGAGCGCATCTTCGCTCATCGACGACACCAGCGGGATAATCATAATCCCCATCACTAAGCCAGCTGAAGCCATGTTATAGATATTGACATTGGACTCACCAAAGACTGACTTGAGCAATGGAGTCATAAACTTAAGCGCGAAGTAGCCATAGACTACAGTTGGCACGCCTGCAAGAACTTCTAGGATTGGTTTGAGAATGCTGCGAGCGCGGCGTGAAGCGTATTCGCTGAGATAAATTGCCGCTGCGAGGCCGGTTGGCAATGCAATGAACATTGCAATTGTTGAAGTCAGCAACGTTGAGAGCAGCAATGGCAGAATCCCAAACTCATCAATTTGGGGCGACCAAACGGTGTTGGTCACAAATTCGACAATGCTAACTTGGCGAAAGAATGCAATTGATTCTGAGCCAAGCACAACGACGATCCCGATGGTTGTGAACATCGAAAGCACACCACAAAAGAGCAAAAATCCTTGGATGATGGTTTCACCAAGGCGCGGTTGCTTTTTCAGGCTAAACGGGCGAGTTGTCTCACGTTGCGAGGTCGTAATACGACGGCTATCCATACCAATACTCACCTTATCGTCCATTGAAACCTCCCGGGTTTGAATCGGGGTTTGTGTAGGTCAACAGGCTGCGAAGCAAAACTCCGCAGCCTGTGCCATGGTACCATAAACCCTTGGTGCTTACTTGGTTGCGTCGAGCAGGTGTTGTTTGGCTTCGTCCAAGGCTTCAGCACTGGCTGGGAAGTAGCCTACTTCCACGATCACGTCATTGACATTGCTCAAGTAGTAGTTGATGAAGGCTGCCACTTGAGGCTTTTCGGCCAGAATGTTCTTGGCTGAATAGATGTACAACGGACGCGCCAACGGATAGCTGCCATCTTCCGTGGTTGCTTCGGTTGGAGCCACGCTGTCAATCGTCAAGGCTTTGAGCTTGGTTTTGTTTTCGTTGTAGTAGGCATAACCGAAGTAGCCAATGGCGTTGGCATCGCCTTCGATCCCGGTCACCAACACGTTATCATCTTCGCTCAATTGGGGGTTCGCACCCAAAATGAATTTTTCTTCTTTGGCGTAGAAGTGTTCGACAAAGTAGTCGAAGGTGCCGCTATCGGTGCCTGGGCTGTACAGTTTGATTGCTTCGGCGGGATAGCTGGCATCAACTTGGTCCCACGTTTTGTAGGTACCAGAGAAGATATCGGCAACTTGCGCTTCGGTCAAATTGGTGACGAAGGTGTTTTTGCTGCTGACCACGACGGCCAAGGCATCGGTGCCGACGCGGAATTCAATCACGTCGCGGCCTTTGGCGGCACAGGCTTGAGCTTCTTCGTCTTTGATCGCGCGGCTCGCGTTGGCGATGTCGGTTTCGGCGGCGGTACAAAAGCGTTCGAAGCCAGCACCAGTGCCGATGCTATCAATCGTGATGTTGCCTTTGTAGCCATCTTCGCCGAAGATTTCGGCGACGGCTTCGCTCAACGGATAAACCGTTGATGAACCTGCGCTCACGATATCGCCTTGCACTGCTGCTGGGTCAACTTCTTCGAGAGCAACGGCGCTACCAGTGTTGCCACCAGTGCTACTGCTACCACCAGCCAAAGCATCAATCAAGTGTTGTTTGGCTTCGTCCAATGCTTCAGCACTGGCTGGGAAGTAGCCCACTTCCACAATCACGTCATTGACATTGCTCAAGTAGTAGTTGATGAAGGCTGCCACTTGAGGCTTTTCGGCCAAAATGTTCTTGGCTGAGTAGATGTACAACGGACGCGCCAACGGATAGCTACCATCTTCCGTGGTTGCTTCGGTTGGAGCCACGCTGTCAATCGTCAAGGCTTTGAGTTTGGTTTTGTTTTCGTTGTAGTAGGCATAACCGAAGTAGCCAATGGCGTTGGCATCGCCTTCGATCCCGGTCACCAACACGTTATCATCTTCGCTCAATTGGGGGTTCGCACCCAAAATGAATTTTTCTTCTTTGGCGTAGAAGTGTTCGACAAAGTAGTCGAAGGTGCCGCTATCGGTGCCTGGGCTGTACAGTTTGATTGCTTCAGCGGGGTAGCTGGCATCAACTTGGTCCCACGTTTTGTAGGTACCGGAGAAGATGTCAGCAACTTGCGCTTCGGTCAAGTTCGTCACGAAGGTGTTTTTGCTGCTGACCACGACGGCCAAGGCATCGGTGCCGACGCGGAATTCAATCACGTCGCGGCCTTTGGCGGCACAGGCTTGAGCTTCTTCGTCTTTGATCGCGCGGCTCGCGTTGGCGATGTCGGTTTCGGCGGCGGTACAGAAGCGTTCGAAGCCAGCACCGGTGCCGATGCTATCAATCGTGATGTTGCCTTTGTAGCCATCTTCGCCGAAGATTTCGGCGACGGCTTCGCTCAACGGATAAACCGTTGATGAACCTGCGCTCACGATATCGCCTTGAACCGTTGCTGGGTCAACTTCGGCCAAACCACCAGCAGGAACTTCAGCGGTTGCTTCAACTGATGGAGTTGCAGCAGCTTCAGTGGTTGGTGCAGTAGTTGCAACAGCTTGGCCAGTGGTGGCTGTCGCTGCGGTTGTTGGTGCAGTGGTTGGAGTGCTGTCGCCGCCACATGCTGCGAGCATTGTCAGCAACATAATTGAGGCAAGCATTAAACTCAGCAGTTTCCGCATGATCTGGATTCCTCCGAAAAAGAAATTTCTGTTGTATGCAAATTGAATTGTGTGCATCACGTAAAAGCAGTCTAAATCGCTATACTTAAACTGCTTTGATCGCTGTGTTAAGTTCCGATTAAATCTTTGTGCGTTGCTGGGTGGAGTGGCTTAATCGTTCGGTTTAAACATCAATCACATTTAAACCATAGAAATGTAGAAATTCGCGTACCGATTGGGTATCGGGCAAGGCCACGACTTGGCGTACATCCAAGCGCGAAAGCACAACTTCAACCGCCCGAATAATGCCCCGTTGATCAAGGTAGGCATGCCGACCAAGCACTGGCGCATCAATTTGCCAACCTTGCTGCATATGAGCGCGCACAAGTTCCAAGCGTTTAGCAGCATCGTCGAGATAAACCATAAGCGATCAAGCCTCCGTGATGCGCAATTGCGCAATTCAACGCCGTTAGGCTTTATCAGACCACGCTTGGATTATGTCGACGTTAATCGTTGGTCAAATTATGCCAATCAGACTTTATTTACCTTCGATTGCGGCAATTGATAGCTGGTCGAACGGCCATCGCCAGCCCGCACTAGCACATTGCGCTCAACCAAATCATTCAGATCACGGGCAGCTTGCTTGGGCGAAATTTGGGTTAGCTCGCGGTAATCGCGGTTGGTAATCGACGCGTGCTGCTTGAGATAATCGAAAATCCGTTGCTGACGCTCGTTTAATTCGATCGTTGGCGGATACAAACCAGGGTAATTTTCGGCAAGGCCATGCAAATCGTTTAACAATCGATCCAAACCGCTGGCTTGGGCTAACTGAATTGCCTCGGCATAATACTGGCGCATCAACTGGGTTTGGCCAAGTTCGGCGTAGGCTTCGGCCAAATCGTAGCAAGTATTGGCTTGCCAATTGTGGTTGTGCATGGCGGCAAAAATCTGGTAGGCCGCCAAATAGTGCTCGACGGCAAGCGTTAATTCTTGCATCCAAAAGCAACATGCGCCAATGCTTTTTTGACATAAGCCCTGCATCCGCCGATTGCCAGTGCGATTGGCCAAGTTCAAACTTTGCTCAAAATAATCAAGCGCTTGGGCATAATGACCGAGATCGAGGTAATCGTAGCCCAAATTATGCGCAATATGGGTCATCAACAAGCTATCGTTAACTTCGTTGGCCGCCAACCAAGCCGCTTGATGTTGGTTAATTGCCTCGGCGTGCTCGCCACGATGGGCATAGAACATGCCCCGCGCATTGGCTAATTCGGCCCACGCCCCACGATCAAACTGATCGATCAAAGCGGCGGCTTGATTAAGGCTGGCTTGGGCTTGCTCAAAATCGCGTTGATCCTGAAACCACATCCATGCTTGCTCTAAACAAACCCGATAGCGTAGCGGATCGTTGGGTGCGGCCCGTTCCACAATCGCGAGGCTATAATTGAAGTGGGCTTGGGCTTCCATCGTGCTCTGAGAGCGAAACGCCTTGCCGCGTTTGTAGTAGGCTTCAGCTTTAAGCAAAGGATCGTGGGCGGCCAAAGCAGCTTGATATTCGCCCAAGGCGGTTTGGACATCGTTCATGGTCATGGCCACATCGCCGCTAACCAACTTCAGCCGAAACCAAAGCTGCGATTGCTGAATATCGTGGGCTTGAATTTGCGCCAGCATTGCACCGAGCGCGCGGCCTTGCAGATTATCAACAATCGTTTGATGCTCGGCGATAATCAGGCTGGCTGCTTGATCGTAGGCTTGGGCTTGTAACCAATGCTGAGTTGCTTGCAATGGCTCGCTGTTTTGCAACAACTCGGCCAATTGCTGATGCCACCGGCGGCGTTCAGGAGCGCTAATTTGGCTGTGCAAAAAAGGCCGTAGTTTTTCGACCAAAACGAAGCCTTTGTGCTTGAGCAGGCCATAATCAACTAAAGCTTGAATTGTAGTTTCAGCAATCGCATTGACTTCGAGCCAACGCTCCAGCCAGCGTTGGGCCAATGGTTGATGATTGAAGGCCAGCATGCGGGCGAGGGTTTGTTCGGCAACAGTTAATTGGGGATACAGCCCAAGAATCGCATAGTTGGGAATACTTGGCGCGGCATGGTGAAATTCTTCGGTCAGCAATTTGGCAAGGCTTTGGATGGCTTGGTTGCGAATTGGATAAATCGTTTGCTCGACCACGCCCATAGCTTCGGCAAGGTCGGCAATTCGCAAGCCCTCGCTATAAAAGCCGGCCAAAACGTTATATTGGCGCCATGGCAAGGCCAGCCAATGGCGCTCGCCATGCGGTCGAATGCGCTCGATCAGCCACCACAATAAGGCCTGCACCGCTCGCCCAAGCTCAGCCAAACCTTGGGGCGTATCACCAACATACCAGCGCTCGATCACATGGCAGGTTGCTAAGGGCGAACTCGCCAAAAACAACAGATCACCCTCACGGGCATGGCGCAGCGCTTCTGCCAGCATTTTTTCTAAAGTTGGCAGATCAGAGGCCAACAAGTCAGGCTGATTCATGGTACATCCTTGTCCAAATAGCGCACGCTCCTCGCTCTCATCGCATCGCTGGCTAGATGATAGTTTGCAGCAGTTGATACGCGTTATACAGCATTAGGGTTATGGCCACAACAAAGACCACAATTGCCGCTGCGCGCCGCTCCATACTCAAATTTGCCCACGTTACATGATCATGAATTGCTGGCACAAACAGATCAGTTGAGGCTCCATGTTGGGGTGAATAGTGGCTTGGTTGACGCAACAACACCAGATCCAAACTATCGCGATAGCCGCTGGTTACTTGGCCGCGTAAGCTATGCCCCGCTTGGATTAAGCCTAAGAATAGCGGTAAGCAGGCTGACAAAAATTGAAAGCGCGGCGGGAACTGCGGGAGCCAATTCAAGCCAACCCAAGCAAAAAACAAGACCGGTAACCAGCCCATAATTGCATACCACAGCCACACCGCTGTTTTCGTGCGCCGCCAAGCCACCAGATAGGCCAGGTTATACCAAGCCAAGCCCAACAAACCAGCAATAAACCCCAACCAGACTAAAATTTCCATCGTGCTCGTCCTTCGCGCCTAATCAGGTCATGAGACGAATCGAGTAGGCCAAAAATAGCCAAAAACTATAGAGCTATTTTGATTGAGTTGATCGAGTGGGCCTGCGATACTAAAACCAGCTTCCACTACGTCCCCGCCATAGCTACATTCGACCCCGTGTTCAAGGAGGATTGTATGTCGTTAGTTTTACGTCGTTTTGGCATGATCGCCTTTATGATCATGTTCATTTTAGCATTAGCCATTGGCAGTTCTGCCAAAGCCGCGCCGCTGGCCGATGAAAGCTTCGATCTGGGCGATGCGCCTTCATCGAACAACAATTTTGGTTTGCTGATGGATGCTTACAGCGGTGTGCCCGCCAAGTATCCAACTGTGTTCTCGACCGTACCCAATGGCCCTTCGCACATCTTTGCCAAGCTGATTCACCTTGGCCCAGGTGTCAGCACCGAAGTTGAGGCCGATACTGGCTTTGACGCTGATGGCCCAAATAACATCGACCCCAGCGCCAATACCCCCAACCAAGATCGCTACGACAACGCCTTCCTTAGCCCGTTGGACATCAATAGCTTGCCCAACTGCCAGCCAACCCAAATCCGCTATCAAGTAACAGTCGACCCAAGTTGGACTGGTGGCACAATCAAGCTGTATACCAATCTGTGGTTCGATTGGGATCGCAGCGGCTATTGGGGTGGCGCAACCTTCTTCTGTAATAATACCGCCACCACCGAATGGTCAGTTCAAAATGATATCAATGTGATTACCGGGCCTGGAACCTATATTTTCAGCACCTCGGCATTTTTGCCAGTCAATACCAATAGCAACAAACCTTTGTGGATGCGGATTTCGCTCAGCGAAAGCCCAGCCAGCAACGACGATGGCCGTGGCCCAGCGAATCGCTGGAAATATGGCGAAACCGAAGATTATTTATTAACTGGCACTGATCAGCCAACCCCAGAACCAACCAAGACCTTTACGCCTACGCCAGAACCAACCCGCACCTTTACCCCAACGCCAGTGCCAACCCGCACCTTTACCCCAACGCCAACCAGTACGGCAACCAGTACGGCAACGAATACGCCACCACCAACCCGTACCTTTACGCCTACCCCAACGCCCGCCAATGATATTATCTCCGATCTTGGCGATGCGCCTGATTCGACCAACCACTTCTCAACCAGCATGTTAGCCTATGCCCCTTCGACTGGCGCACGCTACCCAACCGTGTTCGACCCAAGCACTGGCTTGCCAGAAGGGCCGTTCCACTACGATGCCAAACAAATTGTGCTTGGTAATCTATCAACCTTTGAACGTGAAGCCGATACCGGCCCCGATGCTGATGGGGTCAACAATATTCTGCCAAGTACCAACCTGCCCAACCAAGATAAAGCCGATGATACCTTCTACTTAGGCGTGCCAACTGTCAATAGTTTTGCGCCCGCCTGCCAAAGCGAAACGCTCGATTATCGGGTAACGGTCAACAGCGTGCCAGCAGGTGTCACTCGCTTGTATGTCAACGTCTGGATCGACTGGAACCGCAGTGGTTTCTGGGGTGGTTCGGTACAATGTCCTGGTGCTTTAACCAGTGAATGGGCCGTGCAAAACCAGATGATTCCCGTCACCAGCGGCAACTATGTTTCAACCAGTTTCTTAAGTGGCTTGCAAGCCTCGAACCCTGGCGAACTCTGGCTGCGGATTACGATCAGCGAAAGCCCAGCAACCAATGACGATGGCCGCGGCCCAAGCAGTGGCTGGAAATATGGCGAAACCGAAGATTATTTGTTGCGCCAGATTACTGATGTAACCCCAACCTTCACGCCAACTCCAACCAATACCAATACCCCAACCCCAAGCATTATTCCAAGTATTACGCCAAGCCCAACCTTTACCCCAACTCCAACCCAACCGCCAGCAATCAGCGATTTGGGCGATGCTCCCGATTCAAGCAACAACTTTGGGGTCAACATGACCACCTATGTGAGCGGCGTGATTGCCCGCTTCCCAACCGTGTTTAGCGGCCCAGCCCCAATTGGCCCTTACCACCGCGATGCGCGGCGCTTCCACCTTGGCCGCAAGGTAACCTTTGAAAAAGAAGCCGATGTTGGATTCGACATCGATTATACCCATAACATCTCGCCAACCCTCAACATGAACGACCAAGATCGCGCTGATGATGGATTAGTTAGCCCACGCAGCTTGCAGGCGTATCAAAACTGTAGTGCTACGCGGTTTACATATACCGTCACCAATAATACTGCGTCGCCATTGACAGTTTATTTCAACTCGTGGTGGGATTGGAATCGTAGCGGCAATTGGGGCGGTACGTTCCAATGTCCGAATGGGCTGTCCAATGAATGGGCTGTCCAAAACCAAGCGATTGTACTCGCACCTGGCATCAATACCTTTACCACGCCTACATTCTTCCCCTACCATCCAGCCCAACGGGCAGGTATTTGGTTCCGCATGACGGTCAGCCCAACCCCAGCATCAGCAGCTGATGGCCGTGGCCCAACCGGTGGCTGGGAGTTTGGCGAAACTGAGGATTATATCTTCATGCCCGATTTGGGCGATGCACCTGATAGCAATAACAGTGCAGCCGCCAATATTCTGGCCTATTCGCCAGCAACCCAAGGCTTCTTCCCAACTATTTTCAATCGCGTTCCAGCCGCCTTGCCCAAAGGCCCATTACACCAGAACTTAGGCCTGCCCTATGTACTTGGCAAGACCTTGACTGCTGAAACCGAGGCCGATGTTGGGCTTGATGATGATGCCACAACCAACATTCAAACCGCGCTCAATCGCGGCAATTACGATCGAGCCGACGATGCCTTCGGTGGTGGCTTGCCAACCGCCAATAGCCTTGGCCACTGTCGCGCCAATAAATTGCCCTACAACGTGACCTTGCCCCACAACCCGCCACAGACTGGCTCGACGACCGCCTATGTCAACGTGTGGATCGATTGGGGAGTCAATGGCCAATGGGGCACCAACTATAGCTGTATCGATGCATTAGGTGTTACCCGCACCGCCCGCGAGTGGGCCGTGCAAAATCAGGTGATCAACCTGAGCGGCCCTAACACCTACAGCTTGGTAACGCCAGTGTTCTATTCGTATCAACCAAGCCTGCCCTACAAGCCACTTTGGCTGCGAATTACGATCAGCAACACACCAGCAACCTCAGCCGATGGTAGTGGCCCAACTGCTGGCTGGGCGCATGGCGAAACCGAAGATTATCAATTGAAGGTCTTGCTGACCCACGTGGTTGGCGGCCATGTTCACGATGTGGCAGGCTTGCCAATTGCCGATGCCAATGTCTACTTGTATCGCCGTGGCAATGCTGGCAACCCAACTCCTGAGTTTGTCGCCAGCACCCAAACCGACGAACAAGGCAATTATGAAGTGAGCGGCGAAGCCAGCGGCGAATATCTGGTCTTTGTCGAGCAGGCTGGCTATCAATCAATTTGGTACAAAAATGCAGCTACTGCCGACCAAGCCCAGCCGATCTCAGTCGACGAACTTGGAGTCAATCGAATTGATGTGACGCTCGTATCCAACGGTGAAACAGAGCCAGACCCAGATCCAACGACCCGCAAAAAATAACTGGCACTGCTAGCCAATTTAAACAATGAAGTTACCGACGCTTGCTCAGCCAGTTTTGGCTTGGGCAGGCGTTGGCGTTTGCGGAGGATAATCCCATGACAACCCGCCTGCTTCGGTGCTGCTTGCTAATCGGTTTACTTCTCTGTGCCATGCTCCCGCCAATCGTGAGCCATGCAGCACCCAAAGCAGCGCCATTGGTGGCCATTTATATTTTGGCCTACGATAATCGCCTCGATAGCCCAATGAATTTAACGCCTTATTATGCCCAAACACTTACGAGCATTACCAATGCAACCGTTGGCCAGCCCGACCTGACCGCGATTATCTTGACCGACCTCGCCGGAATGGGCGATACCCATGTGCGGGTTGTGCAGAATGGTAATGTCAACACGCTGATTGGCCTACCCAGCAGCGATGGAACTATCGATAGCAACCTTAAAGAATATGATGTGACCGACGGCAGAACCTTGGGTGGTTTTTTGCTCTGGGCCAAGAGCACCTACAATGCCCAAATCTATAGCCTAAGTTACATTGGCCATGGTGTGCCGGTAATGCCCGATATTGATATTGCAGCAATCAGCGAGCCAGAACGACCAGCGAGCAGCATCAATTTACCGCCATTGCCAACCCGCATCGGAGCCAACGCCGATGTGACCGACCATACCTTAACCAACAGTAGCGCCGAATATAGCGCGCTCTCGCCCAACGATTTGGCCTTGGCGCTATCAATTGCCGCCTCGGTTGGCCCACGCTTTGCAGTAATCGATGTGCTGATGTGTTTTGCTGGCTCGATTGAGGCCTTGTATCCGCTCGCGCCGTATGCCGAATATCTCACCGCCTCGCCCAATTATGCCTTTTTCGACCCGACGATGCCTGGTAATGCCTTGGCTGGATTAACACCAATCCCAGCCCGCAGCACATGGCCGAACATATTGTCAACAGCTATCATAACCAACTGCCTAGCAGCGATCATCCACGGATTTTGAGCGTGATCGATGCTGATCAATTAAATAGCTTAAAAACCAGTTGGGATAGCGTATCAAATGCAATGTATACCAATTTGCTCAACCCAAGCCAGCGTGCAGCTACCCGCACAGCGCTATTCAATGCCTATCTACAGAGCAAAAAATACGATCTGACCTATTGCGAGCCAAGCGATTGGGCGCTCGATGCACCTGATGGTTTGGTTGATTTGCGCACCTTTGCCCATGGCCTTAGTCAAACATTTAGCACGCTCAACCCACAAATTGCCAATCTGGCGGCGCAAACCCGCGATCGCATTCGCAATAGCTTTGGCAACCCGATGGTTGTGGTTTATCGCGTGGCTGATAACGATTATCCTTGGTTTGACCCAACCCCAACCCAATGGATGTTCGATGGCGCAAACCCGATTGGCATCGACGATGATGCAGCTGGCTTGAGTTTATACGCCGATTTGCAAGGCTTGCCAATCGCCGCCGCAACCGAATTAAGCTGGCATGCCCATTGGTATCACGATGATCCGACCCAGCCCGATAATCCTAATCCGTTGGCATTTTTAGCCGATATTACGCAACGCAATGGCTGGGATGAGGTGTTTCAGGAGTATTGGCGCGATGTTGATTTGCAAACCGCGCTGTGTACGCCAAGTTTGCCTGCTACCCGCGATCAAGCCACGCCACGCGCCGACATCAGTCTGAGCCAACTTAGCCCGACCGAAAGCAGTTTGGCGCTGAATGAATCAATTCGTTTGAATGTGGTGTTGAGTGCCAGCCGCGCTGTGCAACGCAGCGATCTGCGCTTTGAGGTATTCAATAATGGCACGCTCGTATTTAGCGATAGCCTGCTCTTAACCAAACTTGAAGCTGGCAACCAACGCATCTTTGCCCAAAAACTTTGGCAACCAACTACGGCTGGTACGTATACGCTGCGCATAGTTGGCGATAGCGGCCAGC
The DNA here is from genome assembly GCA_963767035.1 of uncultured Chloroflexia bacterium. Taxonomy (GTDB): domain Bacteria; phylum Chloroflexota; class Chloroflexia; order Chloroflexales; family Herpetosiphonaceae; genus Herpetosiphon. The sequence goes on from CAVYBW010000001.1 coordinate 3,328,359, forward strand.
ATGTGCAAGAAAGTAACGAAAACAATAATCTGCTCAGTCGCTCGATCAGCATTAGCCCAAGCATTCCACGTCGCCCAATCCTGAATGCCAGCACACTAAACAACCTTCAATTGAGTAATAGCCCGACGCTGACTTTGAATGTGCAACAACAAACCAACAGTGGCAAGCCAATTTCAAGTTTGATCATCCAAGCCTATCAATATCAGGGCAGTGCCGCCAACCCACGGTTGCAAATCCCAGTCTTACGATCAACGACCAGCATCAATCAATTGAGCTTGCCCACGGTGCAGCTCAGTCTCGCGGGCTTAGAGCCAGGTGCAGTTGTGTTGTATGTGTGGGGAGCGTCGAGTAATGGTGCTAGTTTGATTCCGGCGATTATCCGCACGAATTACGCACCGTTGCCAGCAACAATCAATCAAACTCAAAAGCATATTTTCCGCTTTACGCTCAAACGCGATCAAGTGCAAGCCTTTCGGCTGCAAAGCCAACAGGGTAACAGCAACTTGCACGCCTGGGAGCCACACATCTGGACAGCCCCAACCCAACAATCAACCAGCAACGGAATTGATTTGATCAGCTACAATTCAACGCCGTTAGCTGGCGAATACATTGTACAAGTCAGTAGTAGTGATAGTAGTCGCTATCTTTTCACGGCAATACCGAACCCTCAAGCTGGGCGCAACTTAGAATTGGTGAGCAGCAAGCAACCACGGCCAATTTTTGAGGAGCCAAATCCATTCTTGCCAACCGCTGAGGTGTTTATGCCAGCAGTGCAACGCTAAAGATACCCTTACCCCAACCCCGCTCCCGTGGCGCAGGCGCGGGGCTTAAGGTTGGTAGTTTCGCCATGATTCGTGGGCACTGACGCATGCTCCCCTCGCCCGTGGTCAGTGGGCGAGGGGGCTGGGGGTGAGGGAACCAAGCTACAGGATTATTTCGGGATTGATTAGGCTACCGCCACGGGCCATGCCCTTGGCAATCTTGACTGGATCGCCATTGTAGAGCGTGGTCAGCGGGCCAGCCATGGCGCTAAAGCGTTCGCTGGTAACTTGCCATTCGTGCATGCGGCTGCCACCAAGGTAAATCGGCGAGCCAGAGCGCAGCCAGCTAAACAAGTCGCGCATCAAATCGAGCACGGTTTTGGGGCCAAGCTGAAATGGCACCAACATGACAGCCAACGACCATGGCTCGGTTGGAAAGCCATCGGGGTCGCGCAATTCGGCTAGCTCTTGCAAGACTGTTGCATTGGCAAATTGGGCTAGAGCTTCGCTAGCTGCCTGCCAACGATCAAATTCGCTGGTAATTAGCACCAACTGACCATCGGGAATTTGGCGCACCAACTGGAGCGCCAAATCCACCAGTTCATCACCAAACAGAATAATCCGGTCGGCTGGTGATTCGGGCACAACCAAACCTTTAAAATGCGGAGCAACCAAAGTTGCATATTCGTTGCGCCGATCAGCCCGATTCTGTTCACGCGCACCACGTCCCTTTTGACGGGTCATGAAAACTCCTTAAGTTTATTGTTGTTGAGCAAGTAAATTAACTTCCAGCCGAATCTCCTCGGCGGGAATTTCGACAACCATAGTTAATGCGGTCGGATTCTTGATCGGCAAGGTCAGATCAAGCGTCGTATTGGCGTTAGGTGGCAAATTGGCCGCCGCATCGCCTTGAGCGGCAAACACCGTGCCCGATTGGTCGGTAAAGCGAAATGCAGACAACGGCACACGCAATTCTTTGCTGCTAATATTGGTGACGACACCTTTAATTTGTAAGCCATCGCCCACCTGCTGGAGCGATTGAATATCGACTTTGAGCTTATCGTTGGTGACAACTGGGGTAATTGGCACAACGGCCTCGCCGCCTTGGAGCCGGGCAATTGCGGTTGAGCCCATTCCTGCACCGGAGCTGGCAAGGGCAAAATCGGCGTGCCAAGATCTTGGCTTGCAACCTGGGTTGCGTTAGCTTCGGCAAAACGGCTACGTAGCGTTTGCTGGCTGTCAGGGTTACAAGAACGAGTTGAAACCAAAAAAATCAAAACCAGTGCGATAATCACCCCGATCAGCGCCGGTGGTGGGCTATTGAGTCGCTGTGAAAACATTATCAACCTCCAGCACAATCGTACCAAGTATTGTACCGCGCTTTTGCAACCCTTCGTCAATCAACCAAGGTCATACCCAAAGCACAGGACAAAAATCCATGTTTTCGTTCGGCCCGATTAACGCTACAATACTGACATCGCTCCCTGCATAGTGAATTTTGCTAAAAGGAGTTCCACGACGATGAGCTTCGAAACATACGACGACCTCTTTGAAGCGGTATCTGAGCTGTACACGGCTCAAAAATACCGCGAAACGCTCGATTTACTTGATGCAGAGGGAGCGAAATTTCCCGAACATGCGTCAATGATTGCCTACTTGCGCTCCTGTATGGCTGCCCGCATTGGCTTGCCCGAACATGCGATTCAAATTCTGAGCGAATCTGTTGCCCGTGGGTTTTGGTATGGCGCGGAAACGATCCGCCAAACGCCATCGTGGATCAGCCTGCAAGGCGACCCTGAGTTTGAGCGTTTAGCCGCTGTCTGTTTCCAACGCCAAATGGAAGCGGTCAAAGATCCCAAGATGTATATTTTGGGGCCAGATGAGCTAGGGCCGTATCCGCTGTTTTTTGCCTTGCACGGCAACGGCGATAATAGTATGCACACGCTCTATGGCTGGAATAACCTGATCGATATTGATTGGATTTTGGCAGCGCCTCAATCGGCCCAAGCTGAATCATCAGATGGCTATGTTTGGAATAATCAAGCGGCAGCGTTGCGCCAATTGGTGCAGCAATACGCCGATGTTGACAACGAATATCAAGTCGATCCCGAACGAATTATCTTGGCCGGCTTTTCGATGGGTGGCGAAACAGCCTTGCGCTTGGCCTTAATCGGCCCAATTCAGGCGCGTGGGTTTGTGTTGCTTGGCCCAGGCGGCCCCACAATTGACGACCCCGAAGAATGGTTGCCCGAAATTCGCGAGGCCAAAGGCCGCAACTTACGCGGCTATATCTTGGTCGGCGAGCATGATCGCACGATTCCTCACGATCAAATTAAGCGCATGGTCAAGCTTCTCAATGATCATGGCATTCCCTGCGAGCTGGAAATTATCCCCGGCTTGCGCCATGCCTACCCCAGCAATAGCTTGGAATATTTACAACGGGCATTTGAGTTTATTGGAGTTGCCTAGATGCGTTTAGGGTTGCTAGCCGATATTCATGGCGATGGTATCGGCTTTCAACAAGCCTTAGATTGGTTTGCTAGCCAAGCAATCGATCAGATTTTGTGTGCTGGCGATGTGGTTGATCGCGGGCCAGATGCCGATGCGATTGTGCAAGTCTTGATCGAACGCTCAATTCCTTGCATCAAAGGCAACCACGAGTTTACCCTCTTACGCGAACATAGCCGTTGGAGCCAAAGTAGCCAGCGCGCCCGTTTAGCCAGCCGTGGCCGAATCGTCACCCAAGCCACCTTAGATTATGTTGCAGCCCTGCCAACCAGCCTACGTTTAGCGGTCGCGGATCGAAGTTTGGTGCTAGCCCATGGCGCACCATGGAGCGATGTGGTCGATATGTTGCCCGAAGCACGCAGCAGCAAATGGCAACGGCTGGTCCGCGAACATCCCAACGATCAGATCATTGTGCTTGGCCATACCCATCGCCCGATGCATGTGCGCTGTGGTCATCTGACCGTGCTCAACCCTGGCTCAGTCTATGGCGTAACCATCCGCGATAGCCATAGCTGCGCCATCTACGATACTAACAACGATTGCCTGACCCTATACGATCTAAAAACCCAACAAACCCGCATTTGCCCGATAGTTGAGCTAGCGCTCGCCTAAGCGAGGGGTTAGCGGTCAGGAGCTAGGGATCAGGAACTGCGAAGCGCGCTAAAAGCACAATTTTGGGGATTGCAACAAGCAGCACAAAATGTTAGAACGTTCCCTCACCCCCCGACCCCCTCTCCCACTGCACGCGGGCGAGGGGGAGCATCCGTTGATTGACCAATGAATCATGGCAAAACCACGGGCAAGGGGTTGGGATGAGGGAATTTCACCAACCTATCCTTGGAAGTCACCTCCACTCAACGTGGGCGAGGGGGAGCATCCGTTGATTGACTAATGAATCATGGCAAAACCACCAACCTTAAGCCCCGCGCCCACGCCACGGGAGAGGGGTTGGGCTGAGGGAATTTTACCAACCTACGCTTGGAAGCTACTCAACCGACCAATCATATGCCAGCGAAATCTCCGTATACTATGACTATGGTCTGATTTCTAGAAAGGGTGCTGCAATGAAGCGCTGGCAAAGCGATGGGATTCTTTTGTTGATTGTGATGCTTTGGGGCAGCACATTTTTTGTGGTCCGCGATGCCACCGATCATTGGCCGCCATTGGCATTTGTGGCATTACGGTTTAGTTTGGCAACCTTGGCACTCTTGCCATGGGCAATCAAATCGTTTCGCCAGTGGACGCGCACCGATTGGCAAGCTGGCTTGATCACTGGCGGTTTGCTCTGCGTTGGCTACATTACCCAAACGATTGGCATTAGCATGACCACGGCCTCGCGGGCTGGCTTCGTCACAGGCTTGAACGTGATTTTCGTACCGTTGATGGGCGCAGTTCTGTGGCGCACCAAAATCAGCGCCAAAGTTTGGGTTGGAGTCGTTTTGGCTGTCGTCGGCTTATATGTTCTTTCGCTAGCGCCCGCTGCCCAAGCTGGCTCACAGCCCGTTTCGCTCTGGGGCGATTTCTTGGTATTTATTTGTGCAATCACCTTTGCTGGCCATATTCTGGCGATTGGCCACTGGACCAAAAAGGCTTCGCCCATTGCCATGAATTTGATTCAAGTGGCGGTAGTGGCAATCGTTGCCACGCTTGGCAGCCTCTTGTTTGAAACCGTGCCAGCCTTACCAGTCGATGTTTTTTGGGCTGGCGCCTATTTGGGTATTATCTGTACAGCCGTGTTGCTGGCAATTCAGATTATCGTGCAGCGCTATGCTTCGCCAACCCGTACAGCCTTAATTTTCGTGCTAGAGCCAGTGTTTGCCGCGCTGTTTGCCGCAACATTTGGCAATGAAACAATTTCATCAACCTTTGTGTGGGGCGGCTTATTGATGATGCTTGGCATTGTCATTGCCGAATTACCGCCGCTAGCAATATTTAAAAAGCAGGAACCAAATGAAACAGTTTGAGGCGATTTTGTTCGATTGTGATGGTGTACTGATCGATAGTGAGCCAGTTAGTATGCGCGCATTGGATGTGTTTTTGGCGCGTTATGGCAAACAAGCTGCACCCGATTGGGGCCATCGCATGGTTGGCCGTCGGGCCTATGATAATGCCAAAACGATGATTGAAAGTTTCGATTTGCCATTGAGCATCGAGCAGGTGATTGCTGAGCATCGCCAATTTATTTTTGAACTGGTCGAGCGCGAGGCCGCAGCCATGCCCCATGCCGATCAGATTATTCGTTGGCTCAATCAGCAACAGATTCCAATTGCGGTGGCAACCTCGTCGCCACGCCCATACTTGCGCATGGTGCTGCAAAAATTTGGCTGGAGCGATTGTTTTGGCGCAACCGTCACTGGCGAGGAAGTAGCCAACGGCAAGCCCGCGCCTGATATTTTTCTGCGGGCAGCCGAATTGTTGGGTGTAAGCGCCAAAGCCAGCCTTGTGCTCGAAGATTCGCCGCAAGGGGTGCAAGCAGGTTTGGCGGCTGAGGCAACCGTGTATGCCGTGCCCAATAGCGTCACCACATATTTGGAATTCCCGCCAGTGGCCAAATATGCCAATTTGGCCGCTGTTTTAGCCGAACTCCAAGCCAAGGCCTAATCAATAGCCAAATTCAACCTTCAGCAGCCATCCAACCCATGCCGCAATAGCAGCGTAGCGCTTGCTCGGTGATGCACGATTAACAAGTGGTAACAGCTAAACCACTTGCAGATCGACGGCTTTAGGGTAGAGTGAACGCAGCAATGGGTTAATCAATCGGGAGGCGTTATGTCTAATACAGCTCAGGTTGTTTTGATCAGCACGAGTAACCTTGACGAAGCCCGCACGTTGGCGCGAGCCTTGGTGACTGAACGCTTAGCGGCCAGCGTCAATATTTTGCCGCAAATAAGCTCGATTTATCATTGGGAAGGAATACTCAAGGAAGAATCTGAGATTTTGTTGATTGTGCGAACCCGCGCCGACGCGTTGGGCAGCCTGATCGAGCGGGTTGAACAATTGCACTCCTATTCGCTACCCGAAATTATTGCTTTGCCGATTGTCGATGGCTCGCAGCGCTTTTTAAATTGGATTTTGAGCGAAGTCATGACCAATGAGGATGCCTAATGCAACGTATTTTAATTGTTGATGATGAACCAAGCGTGGTTGATGTGGTGCGTTCGCGCTTCGAGCGTGAGGGCTTTGCAGTTGGCGAAACTGGCTCTGGCGAAGATGCCTTGGTGCGCTTGCGCAACGAAACCTATGATCTGTTGATTCTCGATATTGGTTTGCCGGGGATTGATGGGTTTGGGGTGTTGCGCCAAATGCGGGCCGAGGGCTTCGAGCAACCAGTAATTATGCTGACCGCCCGTGCCGATGAGGTTGATCGGGTGGTAGGCTTGGAGCTAGGCGCTGATGATTATGTCGTCAAGCCATTTTCGCCCCGTGAACTGGTGGCGCGGGTACGGGCCTTGTTGCGCCGAACCGCCGAAGCTAGCCGTTTGCGCCAACAAATTGGCGATGCAGCACCAACCTCAAATGGACTTCAGCTTGATAATGCGCGCCGCCGTGCTACCTTCCGCGATGTGCAATTAACCTTACGGCCCAAAGAATTTGATCTCTTGGCCTATTTGGCTTCGCATCCAGGCCAAGTTTTCACCCGCGAAGTATTGTTGGGCCAAGTTTGGGGCTACGATGAATATGTCGATGCCCGCACGGTTGATGTGCATATTCGGCGCTTACGTTCTAAATTAAGCGAGATCGACGCTGAATCGAATTTGATTCAGACCGAGTGGGGCATTGGCTATCGCTTTATCGAAGGCTAAAAAATCGTTCCCTCTCCCCTAGCCCCCTCTCCCACTGCACGCGGGCGAGGGGGACTCTTTCAAGAGTAGGTATTTAAGATCCCCTCTCCCCAACCCCTCTCCCGTGGCGCGGGAGAGGGGCTTTAATATCGTGGTTTTCACAGGATGCATGGTCAATCCACGGCGGCTCCCCTCGCCTCGCTTATGGGAGAGGGGGTTGGGGGGTGAGGGCATAACCAATCCCGCTCGTTAAATCTGAGCGGGGGAAGGGGACTCTTTCAAGAGTAGGTATTTAAGATCCCCTCTCCCCAACCCCTCGCCTCGCTTGTGGGAGAGGGGCTTTAATATCGTGGTTTTCACAGGATGCATGGTCAATCCACGGCGGCTCCTCCTCGCCCGCGCCACGGGAGAGGGGGTTGGGGGGTGAGGGCATAAACCAATCCCGCTCATTAAATCTGAAATGTGTTGACAAGCTCGATATTGCGTTCGCGCAGCAGGGTTTCGACCACGCCAGCTTGATCAGCATCGTCATTATCGATTGCCAAAATTGTTTCGCCATCTTTAAACGACTGCTCATACGAGGCGGCCAAATCGTTACCAAGGCCAATTTGGCTGAATGCGCCTAAAACGCCGCCCGCAGCCGCGCCGGCAACGGTCGAGCCAAGAATCCCTGCGCCCAAAGCTGGGCCGATGCCTGGAATTGCAAACGACATTAAGCCAGCAACAACCCCCACAACGCTGCCAGCTGTCGCACCCGCAGCCGCTCCAGCAGCCACATCAGTCCGATCCTTCTTATCTTCAACTGCCTGATCCGAGGCATACAACACCCCAATATCATCGGGTTTAACTTGGGCTTGGTGTAATTGCGCCATCAAACCATCAAGCGCCGTTCGATCAGTCAAAATACCCATAACACGATAGCGTGCCATAATCAAGCTCCTTATTGGATAAAGCTAAACTTGGTGTTGGCAATCGCTATGCCATCGCTCAAATGCTTGGGCTTAAATTTGTTATCATGGGGTTATGAAACGTTGTTTATGCGCATGCTGGCTGCTGCTCTTGCTCAGCCAACCACAATCGGCTCAGGCTCACGCCCTCGATCAGCTTTTTCAAGATATGCGGGTGCAGATTCAGCCAACCCAAATTGTCGTTACGGTTCACTTGATTGCAGGCCCGTTAATTACGCCGCGCCTTTGGGAGCAGCTCGATAGCGATCGCTCACAAACGCTTGATCAAGCGGAAATTGAGCGTTGGTGTGCTGAATTTAATCGCAATTTGGAGCTGAAGTTTGATCAGCAGCCACTCCAAATAACGCTCTATGAAGTGAGCGAGTTTCCCAGCACCAAGGCTGATTTTATTGGCTCGAATGCGACAAATCTTACATGGACGGCCCATGCGACGCTTGGTTCAATTGCGCCAGGCGCTTATCAACTTAGCTTGAAATCCAATAATTATCACGATATAAGTGTGGTCGATTGGAGCAAAACCCGGGGGAGAGCAGGGGTTGTGGCCCAAGAAGCGAGCAGCATGGATTTGCATAGCGCCCAATTTCCAATTAAATGGCCAAGCAGTTTTCGTAGCGATGGGACAATTGCCTTGCCAAGTGCTGAACCAAGCGCGCCCCAACAACCAAGCTCAAGCCTTGTGGCCCGTTTGCAAACTGGCGATAGCTCGTTTGGCTTAATTGCCGCCACACTTGGGCTAGCATTTGGCTTTGGCGCGGCCCATGCCTTGCAACCAGGCCATGGCAAAACCTTGGTTGCCGCTTATTTAGTTGGCAGTCGTGGCACAATTCAACAAGCTACCTTGCTTGGGGCAATCGTGACGCTGACCCACACGGCGAGTGTGTTTGCGCTTGGCGGCTTGATGCTGCTGTTCAGTGCATGGGTTACACCTGAACGCTTTGTGCCAATTCTGACCCTGATCTCAGGGATTTTGGTGGCAGGCTTGGGCTTGCGCATGCTCTGGGAGCGAGTGCAAGCGCTACGTGCTGGCAACCAAAGCCATGCTCATGGCGGGTTATTTCACAGTCATGTTGATGGTGGGGCTAGCCATAGCCATGTTAGCAATCGCAAATTGTTAGGTTTGGGTATTTCAGGCGGTTTAGTGCCATGCCCCGAAGCCTTGGTGATTATGATCGTCGCCGCCACCCTTGGCCGCATTGGCCTTGGTTTTGCCATGATCATCGCATTTAGTGCGGGCTTGGCAGCAGTATTAATTGGGATTGGGATTGTACTCGTCACGCTTGGCTCACGCCTCATCCGCATTAGCCAGCCCGAAGCGCGTTGGGTGCGTTGGCTGCCAATTGCCAGTGCTGGCGTGGTGACATTGCTTGGGATTGGACTTATGCTACAAACACTCTAAATTTCTAGCAGGAGCAGCGTATGCCGTTGATTGTTGTGGTTGGAGGAGCCGACACTGGACGCGCTCCAATGGGTGCGGTGTTGTTGCGCCGTTTATTGCTCGAATTGTATCCGACATGGCAAATCGAATCAGCCGGAGTTTTGGGCCACGATGGCGATACGTGGCAACCAGAAGCCCGCATGGCCTTGGAACATCTGAGTGCAGTGCCACCAGCCCACACCGCCCGCTCACTGAGCGCCGAACTCGCAATGCAGGCTGATTTGTTGTTGGCGGTTGATCGTGGGGTTGGCCGCGCCTTGGAGTTGCAATACCCCAATGGACGTTGGCAAGCGCTGCCCGATTTGGCCGAAACGCCGCGCGAAGTGCTTGACCCATTTCGCATGACGCTTGATGCGTGGCTGATCTATGGCCGTGAGCTTGAGCACCAATTGAAAGCGAGCTTGAACAAAATTATTGCCTATTGCCAAGGCGAAACAATGCAGCCAAATAGCCCAACCCCAATCGTGGCAACAACCGATCGAGCACTGGCCAGTCCGGCGGAGCTTGGCGCAGAGGTGCATCCAGCCTATCGGCGCTTGCATATTTTGGCCTTTGGGATTGCCGGAATCCCCGAAGTTGTTGATTGGGGCAAGGCTCGCAATAGTTTACGCGAGGCCATGCAAAGCTTCAGCAATTATCTCGCTGCTAGTGCTGGCCCCAGCGATTTACGGCCTGCGGCCTTGGCGATGCTAGGTGGAGTGCTAGGCATTGGCAGCGAGCCACTCAGCAACAATCAGCTAGCAATTTTGCGCGAGATCGTCGGGCGCGTGGTCCAACCCCTCGATCCTCAAGATTTAGCTGGTTTAGCAGGAGCAATTGGGCGGTGGCAGAGCTAATTGCGCTGACAATTAATGGCATCGATAGCCAAGCCAAAGTGCAATTAACTGCGACCAATTGGAATGAATGGGCAGCAGTTAATTTGGCGTGCCCTGCCCAGCCCAATGTGCGCAATGCCCAGCTTTCGATTGGCGCTGAGCATTTGGGCGTACCCCAAAGTAGCCCATTCGACCCAACTTGGCGCTGGACGTGGTTGCCACGCGGCCATGCTGGCACAATCTATGGCAGCTTGCAGATCGAGTGGGCTGATGGCTCAATTCAGCAGCAACAATTTCAGTTTGAGCTACGCCCGCATTTGCTTGATGTGGAATTGTGGCAAGCATTATTGAACGACCTTAGTAGCCTCGCGCGCTCGTTGGCGCTCCAAATTGCCAGCCCCAGCTTTGCTCACGCAGTCTTAGTGCCGTTGTTAGCGCACGATTCTAGCCCATTTTTAGAAGCGCTGAACTTGATAAACCAAAGCAGCCAGCAAGCAAGCCACATTGTACGCAGCCTGCAACGCCACGCCAAATCGACCCTTGAGCAACAGCAACAAGCAATCGATTTGGGCGCAGCCCAGCAATTTAAGCTCGATCAATTGGCCCAGCCCAGCGCCAATTATCAGCTGCTCGAACCGTATGGCCTATTGCCAGAACAGGTGCAAGCTGAGCATGCCCACGCTTCGTTTAATTTGCCAGAGCATCGCTGGTTGGTTAGCTTAATTCAACAGATTGAGCGCCGCTTGCGCAATTTGCGTCGGCTCGCCAGCGAACAACGTCAAATCGATCTGAGTGCGCTGCAAACGACAATTGAGCAGCGGCTCGGCCAATTGCGCCAATTACGCCAAGCCGAACCATTGGCAGGCTTGAAAGCACGCCAGCAGCCGGTACAAAGCCAATTGATCAATCGCGATCCGCGCTATCGGCCAATTCGCCAATTGGCGCGCAGTTTGCACGAACAGCCCTTGCTGACCTTGGAAGTTGGTAGTTTGGCGCTACCCTTGGCCGATCTGCCAAGCCTTTATGAGCAATGGTGTGGCTTGAGCGTTGCGCAGGTGCTTGCCCAACTTGGTGAAGTCGAAGCCCAACAATTGCTGCTCGAAAATCCGCAGCGTGAGCGTTGGGTGCTTGCGCTCAATTCGGCTAAGCCCTTGCTGAGCGTGCGCATCGGCCAACAGCTTTGGCATTTACGCTATCAAGCCCGATTTAGTGCCCAGCCAGATCGCGATGGTTTCTACAGCCTTGATCGTTATCTGCGGATACCCGATTTGGTCTTACAAACCACAACTGATTCCAGCAAGCATTTATTGGTGCTTGATGCCAAATATCGGCGTGCGCCCGACCAGCGGGTGCCGCAAAGTGCGCTCGATGATGCCTATGCCTATCGTGGCAGTCTTGGCTATGCTGGTCAGCCATGCGTCGTGGCTGCTGCAGTGCTCTACCCCCAGCAAACTTTAGAAGACTTTGGCCCGATTGCGGCGATTGGCCTCACGCCGAACCATACTGCTGGTTTATCACGTTGGTTGGAGCATTGGCTCAACCAACTTAATCAATAAATAAAGGAAGCACTCCATGCCTGTGTATGAATATCTTTGTTCGCAATGCCAAGGGCGTTTTGCCCGCTTAGTGCGTGGTTTCAGTGATCCCAGCGATTTAAAATGCCCACGTTGTGCGAGCCAAGCGGTGCGGCGGGCTATTTCGCGGGTTTCGGTGGTGCGCAGCGAAGATGCGCGCTTGGATGCAATGGCCGATTCGTCGATGTTCAATGATCTGAATGAAAACGACCCACGCTCAGTCGCCCGCTGGGCCAAGAAAATGGGCCGCGAGCTTGGCGATGATCTTGGTGGCGATTGGAATGAAATGGTCGATCAGATGATCGATGAAGAAATGGGCGGCGAGGGTGAAGGCCAAACTGGTGGCGCGGCGAGCAACGATTTGGGATGGGGCTAGGATTAAGATCCCCTCACCCCAACCCTCCTTTTGTGAGTAGGTTTTTAATAAAGGATCGTGGTGAGTCGTTCCCTCACCCCCTAGCCCCCTCTCCCACTGCACGCGGGCGAGGGGGAACGGATTGTTCCATCCCATGAAGCATGACAAAACCACGGCGTTAAGCCCCGCGCCACGGGCGAGGGGGTTGGGGTGAGAGGGCTTACCTCAACATATTGTGATTGGAAAGCGTCTAAGCCCTATGCCATGCTGCGAAGATTCCCTCTTCTAGCCTAAGCATGGTATTATTGCCAGAGGATTGGCGGCAATGCATTGGGCATTGCTCTGCCTACAATTCCATGACAAGTTAGGTGCTGTATGTTTCGACGACTCTTCGGTGGTGAAGAACGCTCCGAACAAGAAATTAAACAAGAAGAAAAAAAGATTGAACAAAGTGTTCAAAAGACCCGTAGTGGCTTTTTTGGCAAAATTACGGCGATGTTCCGCAGCGAAGACCCAATTACCAATGAGCTTTGGGACGAGCTTGAGGAACTGTTGATTGCCGGCGATGTTGGGGCTGAAAATGCCTTAAAAATTGTCGAGCGCGTGCGCGAAAAGTGCGAGAAAAAAGGCTTTAAGTTTGCAAGCGAAGCTCGCTCGTTGCTCAAAAGCGAGCTAGTTAGCCGCCTCGACGTTGACACGCCCCAATATTCCGAACGCTCAACCAAGCCCTATGTAATTTTGGTCGTTGGGGTCAATGGGGTTGGCAAAACCACTCTCATCGCCAAATTATCGAATCGCTATAAAGCTATGGGCAAAAATGTGATTCTGGCTGCTGCCGATACCTTCCGGGCGGCGGCGATTGATCAACTGCAACATTGGGCCGATCGGGTTGGCGTGCCAATGATTAGCCAGCAACCAGGCTCCGATCCAGGCGCAGTGGCTTACGATGCAACCCAAGCAACCTACAATCAACAAGCCGATGTGTTGATTATCGATACGGCTGGACGTTTGCAAAGCAAGCACAACTTGATGAAAGAGCTTGAGAAAATCTCGAATGTGGTCAAAAAGCGTTGGCAATATGCACCACACGAGGTTTTATTGGTGCTCGATGCCACGACTGGCCAAAATGGGCTAATTCAGGCACGGGCCTTTACCCAAGCCGCCCAAGTAACCCACTTGGCATTGACCAAACTTGATGGCACCGCCAAAGGCGGCATCGCTTTCGCAGTTGTACAAGAAATTGAGCGCCCAATCAAATATATCGGCACCGGCGAAACGATCAACGATTTAGCGCTGTTTGATGGTGAATCATTCGTTAATGCGCTGTTCGAGGAGGAATAACATGGCAAAATTGTTATGCCCCGCATGTAAAAAAGCCCTAAAACTTAGCCCGGTGATGCGGGTTGGCGCCCAAGTTGGGTGTGTCAACTGCGATAATGTGCTCAAAATCGTCAGTCGGAATCCCGATAAGGTTGAGGTAATTGCTGCATCAGCAACCCTCAATGCTGATAGCAAACCAGAATCTTATGCCTAATTGCTCATTACCCCAACTTCGTCAATTGCTGTTAATCGGCCTGTTAGCGCCATTGCTGACAGGCTGTTTGCTGATGGCTGGACGCAACGAGCAGGCCACGATCACCGCTGATTTTGGCTCGCAAAATATCGAGTTTGTGAGCAGCGATACCAACGGCGAAGCGGTGTTGCAAGCGCTGGATATTGGCACGCAGCCAATGTTGCTTGATGTAACCTTTAATGCCCAAGTTGCTAGCGGCGAGTTGGTGATTGAGGTTTTGTCTGGCGAGGATGCCAATCTGGCTTTTACCGTGGTAGCTTCAGCCGAGGGCAGCAGCCAACGGGGCATTGTGATGAGCAATGATGTTGGCGATGTGCAATATCGCGTGCGAGCAACCAACGCCCGCAATGGCATCTATCGCATCAATTATCAGCCACCGCCAACTCCCACGCCATCGCCATCGCCGACATGGACACCCACGCCAAGCCCAACGCCAACCGTTGAGCCAACAGCCGAGGTTACAGCCACACCATGATTGCAAAACCATCCATTCGGTTAATTGGTTTGGTGGCGTTGGGGGCGTTGCTGGGCGCGATTGCAGCCTTCGTGGCCTATCAATCACGGGCAATTGCCCCAAGCCCTGAGCAAGTTAAGCCCTATGTTTGGGCCGTTGTCGCTGTACCGCTTGGCAGTTTCATTGGCAGTTTGGTTGGCCAATGGCGCTTGTATCGGCCTTTTGCTGGCTGGCTTGGGTTAACCTACGTGCTCAGTTTGTTTGCTGCTGCCCGCCTAGAGCGGATGTTTGTTGGCCAAGAAGCTGCCGCAGCCAATGGGCACGCCAGCTATTTAATTTTAGCGATTATCTTGCAAAGTTTCGGTGCATTGCTGGTAGCATGGCGATTAAGCGCAGCTACTACGCCAGCGCCAACAACCTAGTGCCCTAAGGAGGCGATGAATTTCATGAAAGGTTTAGTTCTGAGTGGTGGTAAAGGCACACGCCTCCGCCCAATCACCTATACCAGCGCCAAGCAATTGGTGCCTGTCGCCAACAAACCTGTGCTCTTTCGCGTAATCGAAGCCCTGCGCGATGCCAATATCGATGAAATTGGGATTGTGATTGGCGATACTGGCAATGAAGTGCGCAACGCCGTGGGCGATGGCTCACGCTGGGGCGTAAAGATCGAATATATTCCCCAAGAAGCGCCGCTCGGCTTGGCCCATGCGGTCAAAATTAGTCGCCCGTTTATTGGCGACGATAAATTTGCGCTCTTTTTGGGCGATAACTGTATCGAGGGCGGGGTTAGTTCGTTGGTTTCAGGCTTTGCAACCTCCGATTACAATTCCCAAATTGTGCTCAAGCAGGTGGCCAACCCCGAGCAATATGGCGTAGCCGAATTGCGCCACGATGGCTCAATTGAACGCTTGACTGAAAAACCACGCCAACCACGCTCGGATCTGGCCTTGGTTGGCATTTATATGTTCGATCACAATATTTGGGAAGCGGTTGAGGCAATTAAACCTTCGTGGCGGGGTGAGCTAGAAATTACCGATGCAATTCAATGGCTAATCGAGCATAACTACCATGTTCATGCCCATATTCACCAAGGTTGGTGGATTGATACTGGCAAGCGGGCCGATATGCTTGATGCCAATCGCTTAATTCTCGAAGAAATCACGCCCCATGTATCGGGCTTTGTTGATCGCGATTCGCAATTAGTTGGCAAAGTGACGATTGAAAAAGGTGCCCAAATCATCAACAGCGTGATTCGTGGGCCAGCGATTATTGGCGAAGATACGCGGGTTGTAAACTCATACGTTGGACCGTTTACCTCAATCTATCATCATTGTACGATAGAGGAAAGCGAGATTGAGCACTCGATTGTGTTGGAGAATAGCGAAATTATTCGCCTGCCCAACCGCATCGAAGATAGTTTGATTGGCCGCAATGTGAAACTGCATACCTCGCCAATGAAGCCCAAAGCCTACCGCCTCATGCTCGGCGATAACTCCGACGTGGGACTTTTGTAGAATTATGAAGGATGAAGGATGAGGGATGAAGTTAATTATGAAGGATGAAACTCATCAATTAGTAGTTTATAATTCATCCTTCATAATTCATCCTTATAAAAAACTATGGCTGATAAATTCCGACAAGCAGAATTACATTATCGACGTGGATTATCACTTGAACATGCTGGGCGAATCACCGAGGCAGTTGAAGAGTATCGGCAAGCATTACAAGAAAATCCGCAGCTTCGAGTTGCGCATGTGGCGTTGGCAAAATATTATTTGCGCAATGGCTTATTAACTAAAGCTGCTGATGCATGGCATGCTGTCGTGGCAATCGAGCCTGATTACGAATCATTAACCAATTATTCGACTGTGTTGATTGAGTTAAAGCATTATCATGAAGCACGGCGAATTTTGCGCTTATGTGTCGAGCTTTTTCCGCTCGATACGTTTGTAACCTACGAATTGGCTTATATTGATTTTGCTGAAGGCTTGTATCAACAAGCGCTTGATCAATTAATCGATGTGCGGCCAATTTATAACGATGAATGGGAATTTCACGAATTAATCGGGCGTTGCCAAATTAAGTTGCAGCTGTATGATGCAGCCTTGGCCAGTTTTGGTCGCGCAATTCTCTTGGTTGAGGATGATGAGCAGATCGAGCAATTGCAAGATTTGGGCAGCATCGCCCGCCGCTATCAAGAATTTGGGCTAATAAGCAACGAAAAAGATGCTTGGTATGCCACTCATGGCGTGATCTGCCTTGGGAGCACAGTTGATGATGGCCTGACGATCAAGCCGCACGCCGAGTTTGCTTGGTCGTTCGAAGCGATTGCCACAAGCTTACAACGGGCAGCAGTGTTGGCCGAAGCCCATATTTGGCGCTGCGATCAAGTATTGGCCTTGGATACGATGAGCAAGCCATTGGCGCAAGCGCTAGCGCAACTGCTAAACCGCCCATATATTCAAAAACCAAGCGACCCCGAAAAAATAACCTTGGTGGTGATGGCCGAGTTTAATCAAAGCGCAATGCTAGAGGCTATCGCTGAGCAATTGGATGGGCTACATTGTATTTTTGCCCTGAGTATGCTAAGTGCCCCCGATTTGCTCGATGATATTCCTGATCTGATTGGGCTGCCGATTCAAAAGCCTACGCTGCCATGGAATAGCCAAGCAACGGCGGTAGCAGCAGCAACCAAAACCTTGCTGGCGGCTCTAGCGCACACTACGCCAGAGCCGAATCGCGAACAGCAACTCGATTATTACCGCGAGCAGCATCGCCTAATTAGATTGAACGACTAACCGTCAGCAAGGTAATATCGTCAGCTTGCTCGGCCTCGCCCACAAACTGTTCAATCGATTGCCAAACGCAGCTCAGCAAGGATTGAGCATCGTGGAAATTGCCAGTTTTGAGCACATTGGTCAAGGCTGCATCATCAAACACTTCGCCAGTCAAATTAAAGGCCTCGGTTGCCCCATCGGTAAAGCCCAAGAAATATTCATCGGCTGCCAGAATCGTGCTCTTGGCTTTGTAGGGCAGATCTTCCATAATCCCCAAAGGTAAGCCAGTGCCCTCTAAATAGCGCAAAGTGCGGCTGGTACGATTGATAATAATTGGTGGGTTATGGCCAGCATTGACATAGGCCAACTCGCCAGTGTGGGGATCGAACGCCGCGAAAAAGAGCGTCGTGAACATATTGCTTGCGCCGTGTTCGCGTGAAATGTAGTTATTGGTCACGGTAATTGCCGCGATCAACAAGGCCAATGGATCAGTCGCAATCTCCGGTCGCGCCGCCAGCGATTGGGCATTGGAATGCAACAATGAACGGGTTAGGGCCACAAACAAGGCAGCTGGCACGCCCTTGCCACAGGCATCGGCCACGACCAAGCCAATTTTATCGCCACCAAGCTTGATCACATCGTAGAAATCGCCGCCAACCTCTAAAGCACCTTGATTGAAGGCCACAATTTGCCAGCCCTCAGGTTGCGGAATATTTGGCGGCAAGAAGAAGCGCTGAATCTCGCGGGCAATCGCCAACTCGCGCTCAATCCGCTCAAGCCGTAATAGCTCTTGTTGCGCCGATTTGAGTTCTTCATAGGCACTTGCCAACTCGACATTTTTCTTTTCAAGCCCGCCAAGCATTTGGGCGTTGGCTTGACGCAGACGGCTTGTGCCACCACGCAGCAAAGCCATGGCCGTGGTGGGGTTGGCATGCATCAAGGTCACAAACTCGGCCTCGGTAATGCGCAAGAGCGTTGCGGCGGTTCGCGCCCGCACGCTGGCAGCCCGTGGGCTATTATCGATCAAGGCCATTTCGCCCAAAATGGCCCCAGGCCGACAGCGTTCGAGCAAAATGGTTTCGGTGGCCAGCGCTTTGATCACATCAACATCGCCAGCCATGACGATATAGCAATCGTCGCCGCTATCGCCTTCACTAAACAAAGTTTCGCCTGGAGCCAAACGCACATGCTCAGCAGTTTGCACCAGATTTTGAATGATCGCCTGATCAACATCATGGAATAGTGGCAATTGCTCCAAAAATTCAACCAACGGCGTAGTGCTTGCCTCAGTAGAAGCCTTTTTGGTCACGATCAAGGTGTTCCAACCACTGGCAATGTCGTGCTGGTAGGTAATCGAATCGGCCATTTCGCGCACCAAAAACACGCCCAAGCCACCAACTTGGCGATCATGAATGCTGGCAAACAGATCAGGCGGATCGGCATCATCAGGATCGAAAGGCTGGCCACGATCAAGAATTCGAATCGCTAACTCGCCATTTTCGAGCGTGCTGTGCAGTTGCAACGGGCCACCTTGCTCGGCATAACTATATTTAATGATGTTAGTGACAATCTCTTCAATCACTAAGCCAAGCACGAAAGCTTGCTCGCTGGTCAAGGCAAAATCAGTTTCGATCTCGGTGGTGTAATCGGTGAGGGCGGCGAGGTTTTCCCAACGGGCATCAATCTCTATGCTGCGACCTTCAGATATAGCCATAGACACACCTTGGATAGCTATCAGCAATAGGCTATCATAAAAAACAGGCCCATACCTGCTAATTCAACAGGTATGGCGATTATCGCCCGTTGCTAGGCTTTTAGCAAGCAGTAGTTTGTTGTAGGTTAGCGTTCCCTCACCCCCCCAGCCCCCTCTCCCACTGCACGCGGGCGAGGGGGTGCCGTCGTGGATTGCCCACGAATCCTGGCAAAACCACCATGTTAAGCCCCTCGCCCTCCAGTCTCCTCCGTTCAAGGGTAGCGTTCAATGGACTGGTGGTCCACCGTTCCCTCACCCCCCAGCCCCCTCTCCCACTGCACGCGGGCGAGCGGGAGCCGTCGTGGATTGCCCACGAATCCTGACCAAACCACCATGTTAAGCCCCTCGCCCGCAGCATGGGAGCGGGGTTGGGGTGAGAAAACTGAACGGTTTCTAGGGTGCTAAAATCAGGCGTGGATTGCTCGGCATCTTGCTTAGTGGCTGGCCGATTGGTTGTAATTGGCTGCTAGCCCGTTGCGCTTGAAACAATTGCCAACCATCAGCTTGCGGCGCAAAAAAGTACAACACTTGCTCATTCCAACCAACCATCAAGGCATGTTGAGGCAAAACTTGGCTTTGGCCCTCGGGATTGACAATCAGCCCTTGGCGATATTCAGTGCCGCTGATCGCGAGCCAATCATCAGCTGCCCAAACACCAGGCTGACAACTGTTGACTGGCAGTGCACTTAATACCCCATTGCGCACATAGCTGGGCTGATCGTAATGGCACACCAGCATGGCTTGGCCAGTTGGGCTGAGCGACACGTCGCTTCCAATCACGCCCTCGACTGGCTGCACCGCGCCGCTGCCTTGCCAGCGATGCACACTTGGCACACCATCGCGCGGCTGATCAGTATAGATCAATGTATCGGCGCTAATCTCGGCTTCAAAGGCCATGGCCTGCGCCAGCGGCGTAATTGAACCAGTAGTTGGCTCAAACACGATAAAGCTGGCATGACCATCGGGTTGGCTATTGAATTGGGCGATTAATTGCTGATCAAGCCAACCAACCACCCGCGACGACATCGCCAGCGGATCGGCAGTGATCGGCGTGAAGCTGGCATCGGCAAAGCGATAGACTTGCACCGTTGGGTTGCCCCAACCGCCGCCAGTACCAAAGCTGTTGGCCGAAGCAAAGGCTAAATCTTGGCCATCGGGCGATAATACCAAATTCACCTCTAACTCAGGGGTGTTGGTCAAGCGTTGCGCTGTGCCAGTTGCCACATCCACAGCATACAAATCAACTTGATCTTCGTGAGCCGAAGCCAACATGATCGTTTTGCCATCAAGCGACCAAACCGGAGCTTGGCTTATCAAGGCACTTTTTCGGCCCAAAATCGGTGATTGATCAGGTGGCGATGCTGGCAGCAAATTCAGCAAGCGGCGCGGGTTTTGCTCATCAACACCGACGATCCACAACTCAGCCAAATCAAGCTGCTCTGTTTTGAAATGATTATCGTTGACGATCACAATTGCTAGCTGCTTGCCATCGGGCGAAGCCGACCACGGCAGCTGAGCATTCGGTTTGGTTGGGTTGGCTAATTGATAATTGTTGCCAGCCAAACTGATGGCACCAATACTGCCATCAGCAGGCAAATCGAAAATAACTGAGCCAGTTGTAACCGCTGGCTCGGCAGCATAATCGGCAATCGTTGCGGTTGGGCGTTCGGGCAATGAGCTAGCAGGCAGGGCTTGGCTGGGCATTGGGCTGGGCAGGGTTGAAGATTGATTGGCACAAGCGGTCAGTAACAGCCCCAACCCAAGCATCTGGGCGATCCGTCGCATGGTATTCCTCCTCAATTGGTTGGGTGATAGAGCTTATTGTAGCCAACATGGCCAAAATTACCCTGATGATCGATTGAAAATTGGCTGATACTTCGCCTACAATAGCAAGAGAATTTATCGAACGATCAAGGAGTGTGTATGGCTTCACATCTGGTTAATGGGGTTCATTACTATTACGAAGAGCGTGGCAGTGGCGATCAGGTGATTTTCTTCGGCCATGGCTTGATGTATCACTGGCGCATTTTCGAGCCACAAATGGAATATTTCGCCGCTAAAGGCTATCGTTGTATTGCGATCGATTGGCGGGGTCAAGGCCAAACTGAGGGCGGCGGCACGCCCGATGATTATTCGATGTATCGTTTGGGCGACGATGCCTACCAACTGTTGAGCGATCTTGGCATCAAGCAGGTGCACTGGGTTGGGGTTTCGATGGGCGGCATGATTGGCCTGCGGTTGTATCCCAAACACCCTGAACTGTTTCAATCACTCACCTTGATTGATTCGTCAGCTGGCGATGCGCCTGAATTGCTCGATGCGTATCGTCAAATGGGCGAAGGGTATTTGGCTTATGGCTTGATTCAACCGTTGCAAGAGGGCTTGGACGCAGTGTTTTACACCGCCAAAATGGCCGAGCGCCAGCCGCAAGTGCTAGCCTATTGGCACGCCTACTGGACCAACGCCGACCGCGAATCGCTGTATAAAGCAATTATGCCAGTGATTGATCGCGACGACGTGACCAACACGATCAGCCAAATCTCGGTGCCAACTCTAATTGTGGTTGGAGTTGACGATATGTCCACGCCACCAGCCAAGAGCGAGCAGATGCAGCAATTGATTGCCAATGCCCAATTGCGCTATATCGATGACGCTAGCCATATGTCGGTTTTAGAGCAACCTGAAGCGATCACAGCAGCTTTGGCTGAGTTTATTGGCTAAAATAGCAAGGCCACAAACATTAAAAAGTTTGTGGCCTTAGTTTAAATTAAGCTGCTAAAATGGCCTGCATCCATGGCAGATGCTCGGCATAATGCTCAAAGCTATTGCCAACAATCCAACCAATAATTGGCTCATCAAGGGTTGATGTGGCTTGAAACTCACGGTGTGGGCGCAGTAAATCGCTATCGCTAAATTGCGCAATCCGGTCTAAAACTGCTTGGTGATTGGTTTCGAGGGTCTTGTACACATCGTCGATCGGCAGATCGTGGTAGCGTTGTTGCAGAATGCGGTTAATTTCCTCGTAGCCTTGCTGCCAGACTGCCTGATCAATATCAACGCTTGCAGCGCGTGATTCTGAATTGAGCAAAGCTAGCAGGCTTTTTTCCCATAGCGAAATGTGAATAGCATGATCTTTGATCGTCCAGCCTTCAGCATCAGTCGGGCCAGTTAATCGTTCAGGGTTAATCCATGTAGAAACGTTTGGAATGATTGCCAACTCGCGGCGATCTGGGTTTGTAAATTTGCCACCGTGATTTCAGCTTGATCGTCAATCTGACTCATAGCCCATTCCTTCCAATAAATCACCACTCTAAGCTTGCCCTAAGCATAACAGGATTACGCCAAATCGCCTCATTCTCTAGCACGAATAAGCTAAAGTGAGAGCATTGAACATAGAACATAAATTTAATCGTTTATAGCATGACTCGGTGGTTCTTCGGCTCCCCCTCGCCCGCGCCCAGTGGGAGAGGGGGCTGGGGGGGTGAGGGAACGCTCAACCATATGATTAAATCCACCCTCCAACACCCGATCCCCAAGCCATCCAAATCAGTGTATGATAGATTAGCGGTTATTTAGCTGGAAAAACAAGCATGTGGGATTCGATTGTTCAGGCATTTAATGGTGCGGTTACCCAACTTGAGGCCAATGTCTATTGGCTAACCTTGAGCTATTTATTGCTGAGTGAATTTGGCGCACCGCTGCCAATCCCAGGCAATTTTGTGTTGGTTGCTGGCGGCTACTTGCTTGGTCGCCAAGGCGATATTCCTATTTTGCTCATGGTCTTAGCCATTTTGGCCTTAGTACCAGGGGCAGTAACCATGTTTTGGATTGGGCGGCGCGGTGGTTTGCCATTGCTCAATCGAATTGGCCCTAAAATAGGTTTATCCCAACGGCGACGCGATCGGATCATCGGCTGGCTTGAACGGAGGGCGGTGCTTGGGTTGATTGTGATTCGGGTATTGCCAACCTTTCGCTTAGGTACAACGATTATTCCAGGTGCTTTGGGCATGCCATGGCCGCGTTTTGCCCTTGGCATGGGTTGCGGCTTAGTCGCATGGGTGCTTACCTATATGGGTTTGGGCTATGCGCTGGGCCTATTTAGTTGATTTATATGGCCATTTCGGCCCGTTTGTGGAGTAACAAGCTCGTATGATGCGAATATTAACCCTCGGATTATTGGCTGTTTTGCTGACAGCATGTAGCCTCGGCTCCACACCAGCCCCGACCAGCGAGCCAACTACGCCCCCAATGCAGATTTCTCAAGGTGGCACGTTAACAATTCGCACGGCCCAAGATATGCCAAGTTTGCACCCGTGGAAGCCAACGACCCACGAAGAGGCCCAACTGCTCAGTTTGCTTTATCGCGGCCTAACCAAGCTTGATCAAGATCTTGCGCCGCAGCCCGATGTTGCCAGCAGTTGGCAAAGCGATAGCATCGGCCAAACGCTCACCATGACCTTGCGCAGCGATATTCGCTGGCACGACGATACCACGTTGACTGCGGCTGATGCCGCTTGGACAATCAACGCCATGCAAAGCATTAGCCCAACCACCCCGTTGCTAGCTGATCTTCAGGGCTTGGTGCGCAGTGTCGATGCACCCGATGCCACGACCTTGGTGATTAGCTTACGCGAACCGTATGCACCGTTGCTTTCGGCCTTGAGCATGCCAATTTTGCCCAAGCATCTGTTTGGAGCATTAAGCCCAGTTGAGCTTGATCAACTTAATCTTTTCACACAGCCCGTTGGTAGTGGCCCCTTCATGTTCGAAGAACGTACAGCCGGCTCTGCGATTAGCTTAATCCGTAATAATAACGCCGTTGATGGCGTGCCATATCTCGATCGCGTGGCGTTTGTAGTCGCACCTGATCCGCAAGTTGCCCGCGATGCTGTGCGCGATGGCGATCTGCTGGCAGCCGAGTTGCCGTGGGAGCAGGGCCAAGGCTTGGGTTCTGATGTCAGCACTGGCAATTATCCCGAAAATGGTTTTTATTATGTCGCCTTCAATATGCGCCAAGGGCGAATCTTTAACGATCTGCGGGTGCGCCAGGCCTTGGCATTAAGCCTCGATCTCGATACACTTGTTGAAACTGCTGGCCCATCAGCTCAAGCCATTTTGAGCGATCATTTGCCCGGCACATGGGCTGCCTCAACCGGCGAATTGCCCAAACGTAACCTGGATAAAGCGCGCGAATTGCTCGATCAGGCTGGCTGGGTCTTGCCAGAAGGCGCGACGATTCGAGCCTCGAATGGCATCACGCTCTCGCTGGCGCTGTATGTGCGCGGCGATGACCAACGCCGGATCGAGGTTGCCCAACGCATCGCCGCCGCTGCTAGCCCAGTTGGCTTTAATCTTGTGGTCACGCCAGCCGATTTTGAGAGTGTGATGCGCTCAAAACTGGTTACGCCGTTCGATTTCGATCTGGCCTTGATGAGTTGGGGCAATAGTCGGGTTGGCGGCACACCATCGTACACCGCCTATGATCCTGATAATTTTTCGCTGTTTCATTCGAGCCAAATTTACCAAGGCGTTGCCGACGGACGGCCCGGCTTGCGCAATTATGGCGGGTTTCAAAACACCAGTTTCGATAGTTTATCGACTGCTGCGCGGGCAATTTACGACACTGAACGCCGCCGCGAACTGTATCAAGAAACCAATGCGCTTATTCAAAACGAATATCCGTATCTGTTTCTGTGGGCCGATCGAATTCCAGTCGCCTTGGCTAAGCAGGTGCGTTCAACCCAAGGCGAAATTCGGCTCAACAGCGCCAATTGGCTTTACAACGTGCAACATTGGTATCTTGAGCAATAGCCATGGACGCAGCAACGATCACCAGCTTTAGCAAGCACCTGATTGCCACCGCGATTAGTGCCGTCGATCCACAGCAGGCAGTTTTACAAGCCTTGGATTGGGATGGTACAAGCCTGCGGTGTGGTGCTTGGCAATGGGCTGGCACAGGCCAGATCAGCGTGCTTGGCGCTGGCAAGGCAGGCGCACCAATGGCTGCCGCCTTAGAAACAATACTGGGTGAGCGCATCAGCACAGGTTTGGTGGTGGTGAAAGATGCTCATTGTGGCGATTTTGCGCTCAAACACATCCAACTGCTTGAAGCCAGCCACCCAATGCCTGATCAACGAGGGCTGAATGCAGCACAGCAGTGCGAAACTCGGTTGCTTGCAGCTCAAGCCGATGATCTGGTGATTGCGCTGATTTCGGGCGGTGCTTCGGCCTTGTTGCCAGCGCCAGCAGATGGCATTAGCCTCGCCGATTTACAACAACTAACCAAGGCGTTGCTGGCTTGCGGCGCACCAATCGAGCAGATTAACCCAATTCGCAAGCATTGTGATCGCTTGAAGGGCGGCCAATTTGCGGCCTTGGCCCAGCCCGCAAGCATGTTGAGTTTGGTGATTTCCGATGTGGTTGGCTCGCCGCTGAGCATTATTGCCTCAGGTCTGAGCGTACCCGATTCAAGCAGTTTTGGCGAGGCTTGGGCAATGCTCGCACAGTACGATTTGCTAGGTCGAATACCTGCAAGCATTGTTGATTATCTGCAACGTGGCATGTGTGGGCTTGTGCCAGCCCATCCCAACGGTAGCGAGCCATGGTGGCCCAAAGTGCATACGGCGATTATTGCCCGTAACGAAATGGCCCAAAGCGCAATCAAGCAAGCGGCAGAGGCTCAAGGCTGGCAAGTGTTGCACGATCAGCAACCAATGACCGGCGAGGCGCAACAGGTTGGGGCAGCACTTGGCCAACGTCTGCGGCAACTGGCGGCAGCAGTGCAACAACCGACGCTTTATCTTGCAGGCGGCGAAACCACGGTCAATTTGGCTGGCATTCAGCCCAACTCACGCGGTGGCCGCAACGCCGAGTTAGCGCTCGCGGCGGCCTTGGCGATTGATGGTTGCGCCAATTGCCAAATTATTGCCTTGGCAACTGATGGCGGCGATGGCTCAAGCCCTGCTGCGGGAGCGATTGCTAATGGTCAAACTATCGCCCAAGCCCGCCAATTGAGGCTTGATCCGCTGGCAGCCTTGGCAACCCACGATAGCTATGGTTTTTGGCAGGCGCTTGGCAGCGCAATCGAGATTGGCCCAACCCTAACCAACGTCAACGACCTGCTGATTGGCTTGGTCTGGTAGCTACAACACCGCCAAGGCCTGAGCCAAATCGGCAATCAAATCATCGCTATGTTCCAAGCCCACCGAGAGCCGCAAAAGCGCTGGCGAAGTTGGCGAATCTGGGCCTTCGAGCGTAGCGCGATGCTCGATCAAGCTTTCGGGGCCACCAAGGCTGGTTGCCCGTGTCCATAATTGTACCTGAGCGGCAACCGCAATTGCTTCTGCTGCCCCGCCAACTACCTCAAACGAAACCATGCCACCCATCAACAGCATTTGGCGTTGGGCCAACTCATATTGGGGATGGCTCGCCAAACCAGGATAATGCACTACCTGCACTTTAGGATGCTGGGCCAACCATTCGGCTACCGCCAAGGCATTGGCGCAATGGCCACGCATACGATAGGCCAAACTTTGCATGCCACGCAAAATTAGCCAGCACTCAAATGGCGAGGGCACGGCTCCTGCCAGCACATGAATTTGCTTGAGCGTTTGCCACCATGGCGTAGCAACGTTGGTAATTAACGCGCCGCCCAGTACATCGCTATGACCGCCAAGATATTTGGTGGTTGAATGCATCACCAAATCAACGCCCAACTCGAAGGGCCGCTGGCCAAGCGGCGTGGCCCAGGTATTATCGCAAACCACCAATGCTCCAGCGGCATGGGCCAAATTGCTGACCGCAGCTAAATCGGTGAGCCGCAAGCTTGGGTTGGATGGCGTTTCGAGCCAAACCAAGGCTGGGGCTGGCTCCAAAGCTACTTGCACAGCGGCCAAGTCAGTCATATCGACAAATTGAGTATCGAGATGGGCAAACACTTGGCGTACCAAGTTGGCCGTGCCATTGTAGCAATCACGTGGCAGCAACAAGCGCTGACCTGGCGCTAAACTTTGCAAGACCGCCGCTGTGGCCGCCGAACCAGAAGCAAACGCCGCTGCTTCGACACCACCTTCGAGTGCTGCCAATGCTTGCTCTAAGGCTTGGCGGGTAGGGTTGCCAAAACGAGTGTAGACAAAACCATGGGGCAAACTACCATCAGCCGCCCGTTCAAAGGTGCTGGCAAGGTGAATCGGCGGCGTTACAGCACTGGTCGCAGCATCAACGCCGCGACCAGCATGAATTAACAGGGTTTCAAGTTTCATACGATTCTCAGCGCAAAGGAATGACCGGAACTGCCGTAGGCGCAACTGGCTCAATATACTTCGGCTCGCTATCTTGGAAATAGAGCGCCCGACCTAACAAGCCAATTTTGACCGTCTGATTAGGATCGTTGGGGTGTAATTCAAGCCGCCCGCGCTCGAAATATTGCACCGTATGCAGTGCGCGATCTTCGGGCAAAACTTCTTGCAATTCCTCGCTAATCGGCCAACCAAGCAGATCGATGCCGCCGTTGGCTTCCCAAAATTCGAGGAACAAGCCGCGCAAGCCTTGTTGGGTCGCTTCGCTATAGCGCAAACCAGGGCGATTGGCAAAAAATTGTTGGTTAGGAAAATCGCGATTTTTGGTAAACTCTATGCCAACCCGACCTGGCTGAACTTCATATTTGGTACCTTGATGCTCAGGCCACCATTCAAGCCGTGATCGCTCAAACCATTGGAATTGACGGCCATTCTCTTCGAGCAAGCCACTGATTGGCCGCCCAAAGATTTGCTCGCCACCATTTTTCACCCAGTATGGCAAAAAGAGCGGGTCGATCTCGGCAGCATAACTTGGCAAGGCATTTAATCCATCAACCCCATAAAAACGTTGGCCTTCGAGCGCCGCCGACTCACCATCCAATGATCGATTCGATTGGAGTTGGACGTTATTCAGCAATGGTTGCAAGGTTGGTTGAGTGGTATTATCGCTGCCAAACAGGCCAAACAAATTAATATTATTGCCGCTGGCCAGCAACAAAACCAAGAAGATAATTAAGATAATTGCCACCCCAAAAACCAAAGCCTGCATGGTCATGCCTTGGGGGGCAACCGCTTCATCCTCTTGAATAATCGCTGAAGGCACCTCTTCGGGTTCGGGGTCCGGCTCAAGATCGTTCTCAAATTCTAAAACGTCGGTTGGGGGAGTGCGGTCGCTAATGGGCAGTTCCTCATGCTTGATGTTTAGCCCGCAAACGCTCGGCTAAAGCGGCAAATGCTGCGTGATCGGTTTGGTTTGGTCGCCATAATTTGAAAATACCATCGCCTTCCCAGCGTGGAATAACATGGACATGATAGTAAAAAACTTCCTGGCCAGAGGCGGGACGTGAGTTTTGCAAGACATTAATGCCATCAGGATTGAGCGTTTGCAGCAATAATTGAGCTACAGTTTGCACCATTCGCGCCACCGCTACCACCGCTTCAGGATCAGTATCGAAAATATCGGTGCCAAAGCGTTTAGGAATTACCAAGCTATGGCCTTGTGCAGCCGGATTAATATCTAAAAAGGCTAGGGTTTGTTCATCCTCGGCCACTTTATGACATGGCAACTCGCCGCGAACGATTTTGCTAAAGATATCATTCATCTGATCATCCTCCAGACTACGATTCGCTACTAAGCCCAAGTTTTTGGAGTTTTTGTTGGCGCAAACCCAGCACAGCCTCAATATCCCACGTATTGATTACCTGTTGATTGACAACTCCGCCCCGGCGAGCCGTAACAACCCCATAGAAAAGGTTATTGAAGCCGCCAGTGCCATGGGCATCGGTATTAATGCTGATGCGACAGCCAGCAGCAAGCGCCGCCCGCACATGGGCAGCAT
The DNA here is from genome assembly GCA_963767035.1 of uncultured Chloroflexia bacterium. Lineage (GTDB taxonomy): Bacteria > Chloroflexota > Chloroflexia > Chloroflexales > Herpetosiphonaceae > Herpetosiphon. The sequence goes on from CAVYBW010000001.1 coordinate 3,356,970, forward strand.
CGAGATCAAGCCGTTCTGGGCCTGCGTTAACTTCCAAAACTGTGCCTGTCGCCGCCGCTGCCGCAATAATTTGCGCCATATCATAATCGGCTCCAGCTCGCCCATTCAAAATGCGCCCAGTGGGATGGCCAATAATCGTGACGAATGGGTTGTTGATGGCGCGCAGCATACGGGCTGTCGATTCGGCGCGGGCTTGGCGCAAGGCCACATGCGGCGAGGCCACAACTAAATCCAATTTGGCCAACACCTGATCGGGCAAGGCCAAACTGCCATCAGGCAAAATATCGACTTCGCAGCTTTGCAACAGGCGAAAATCATGGCCTTCAGCAGCCAATTGCTGATTAAGCGCATCAATTTCGGCTCGTTGCGCCAGCAAGCGTTCGCCATCAAGCCCACCAGTAACGCCCAAATAGGCACTATGATCAGCGACCGCCATATAGCGATAACCCTTGGCAATCCCCGCCAGCACCATGTCACGCAGGCTTGCGCTGCCATCGCTCCAGGTTGTGTGCCAATGCAAATCGCTGATAATCGCCGATTGTTCAAGCAAGCTTGGCAACTGCTTGGTTTGAGCTAGGGCAATTTCGCCCCAAGCTTCGCGCAATTCGGGCGTGATCCAATCCAAGCCCAAGGCGCTATAAACTTCAGCTTCGGCGGCAAAATCGGGCAAATCGCTTGGGTCAAGCTGCCAATTTTGCGCTGCGGCCAATTGATTCAAGCCCGCCACATGGCTCGGCGAGCCAGTCCAATAGACCAAAGCACTGCCCCATTGATTTGGCGCAACCGCTACAACCCACGCATTCATGCCATTGTGCAGCAATAAACGTAGCCCATTGTCGCTCGGCGTTGACTGCGCGACTTGGGGCAATTCGCCAATCGCGGCATAGGTTGCTGCCTGATCAAGGGTTGCCACGACGAAATTCAAATCGCCAACGGTTGCTTGATAACGCCGCGTTGAGCCAACGACTTGGGCGGCGCTGATGCTCGGCAGTTCGGCGAGCGTAGCACTTAAATCTTGGGCGACTGGCAAGGCATCGACCAAGCGCAAGCGTAGCACTTGTTGTTGCAAGGCTTCAAGGGCGCTCAGAATTTTGGCGGCGCTTTTAGGCCCAAAGCCTTTGATTTTGGCCAAACGTCCATCTTGAGCCGCCGCAAACAAGGCCTCAAGATCTTGAATTCCTTCGTCGTGAAAGAGGCGGGCAGCGGTTTTGGGGCCAATTTCGGGCACGCGCAAAATCTGCAACAAGCCAGCTGGTACCTTTTCCAACAGCTGATCAGCCAAGGCCGAATGGCCATGATCGAGCAATTCGCCAATAATTGCGGCGCTAGCTTCGCCAATATTGGGCAGACTGGTCAATAAGCCTTGTTCACGCAAGCTGGCAAGGCTGGTGGTTTGGGCAGCAAGCGTATCGCTCGCACGGCGATAGGCCGCCAAACGAAAACGGTTTTCGCCGATTACTTCTAACGCATCGGCAATATCGGCAAACACTTGGGCAATTGCTTGGTTGCTAAGCATAGTTCGGCTGCGCTCACGCTGAAAAAAAGAGCAGAAGTGGTTCAGAACGTGGTTTGATTATAGCATGGTCGCCTTAGCCTGAGGCTTTGGGTTAAACGATGGGTCTTTAAGTGTTCCCTCACCCTCTAGCCCCCGCTCCCACTGAACGCGGGCGAGGGGGAGCAGCCTTGCAAGGGTAGATTGTTCACATCCCCTCACCCCAACTCCGCTCACGTGGCACGGGCGCGGGGGAGTAACTTTACAAAGGTAGGTCGTTCCGATCCCCTCACCTCCCGCCCCCTCTCCCACTGCACGCGGGCGCGGGGGAGTAGACTTACAAGGGTAGATTATTCACATCCCCTCACCCCAACTCCGCTCACGTGGCACGGGCGCGGGGCTTAAGTTATTGGTTTTGCCATGCTAGCAAATCCGTTCCCCCTCGCCTCGCGCGGGAGAGGGGGCTAGGATTCCACATATCCCACATTAACCCACATGTCAACGAGGTTCCCCCTCGCCGCGCGCGCGGGAGCGGGGGCTAGGGGGTGAGGGAACGCAACTCACTGCATAAAAGGCCAATTCGGGCAGGTTGCCCAAAGCTTGAACGATTATTTTTGGCTATTTTGCCCTATAATGAACAAACTCAACTGGGCTATCATGCACAGTGGCTAGGTGTCAGTGAAGGAGCATTCAGGCTATGCCAGTCACAAAAGAAGAAATTTTAGAAAAAATCGCTGAACAACGAGTCCAGTTTATTAATCTCCAATTTACTGACATTGTTGGGATTATTAAAAATGTGACGATTCCTGTTGCGCAAATTCATCAAGCACTCGACCATGGGGTTTGGTTCGATGGTTCGTCGATCGAAGGCTTTGCGCGGATTGCCGAAAGCGATATGTATTTGGTGCCCGATCTCACCACCTATGCGGTGATTCCGTGGGAGAGCACCGGCGATTATATTACGGCTCGCTTTATTTGCGATGTCTTTACGCCCGATGATCAACCGTTTGCTGGCGACCCGCGCCATGTGCTCAAACGCACTTTAGCTCAAGCCGCTGAGTTGGGCTTTATCTACAATACTGGGCCAGAATTAGAGTTCTTCTTGTTAAGCCTGGGCCAAACGGCGAGTTAGTGCCCATTCCCCACGATGCAGCTGGCTATTTTGATGTTTCAACTGATTATGCGACTCACATTCGCCGCCAGATGGTTGCTTCGTTGCAAACCTTTGGGATCAAGGTTGAGGCCAGTCATCACGAGGTAGCGATTGGCCAGCATGAAATTGATTTTGAGTATGGCGACGCGCTAACAATGGCTGATCATACCGTGACCTTTCGCACGGTTTTGAAGGCAATCGCCCAATTGAATGGCTTGCACGCCACCTTTATGCCCAAGCCAATCGCTGGGATCAACGGGTCGGGCATGCATGTTCACCAGAGTTTGTCATCAATCGTAACGGGTCGCAACGAGTTTCATGATCACGAAACTAATAATTTATCGTTGCTGGCGCAGCATTTCACCGCTGGCTTGCTCGACCATGCCTGGGGCATGACCGCCGTGCTCGCACCGTTGGTCAACTCGTATAAACGGCTGGTGCCTGGCTACGAAGCGCCAATCTATGTCAGTTGGGGCCGGACCAATCGCTCAGCTTTAGTGCGAATTCCACGCATCAGCGCAGGCCGTTCGAACCAAGCCACCCGCATCGAGCTACGCTGCCCCGATCCATCAGCCAACCCCTATTTGGCCTTCTCAGTGATGTTGGCCGCCGGGTTAGATGGGATTAAGCGCAAACTCATGCCACCGCCATCAGCCGAAGAAGATTTGTATCACGTTGACCCTGTGGCCCGTGGCTTGAAAACCTTACCAGTTTCGCTGGGCGAGGCTTTGGAAGAATTGAAGCGTGATAGTGTGATTCAAGAAGCCTTGGGCGAGCACATTTACGAACGCTATATCGAGGCCAAAACCCAAGAATGGGATGCCTACCGCCGCCATGTTTCGCAATGGGAGCTTGATCGCTACCTGCCAATTTATTAGTAGCAGGGGCTTGTTGGTGGGAAACGAACTTTAACGCAGAGGCGCAGAGGATGTTAAGTTTGAGATATTCTCACACTACATGCTCTGTGCCTCTGTGTTAATAACCTAGACCATAATCCCTAACCCCTAAAAACTACTCTTCCTCATCGAAAACACCGCTGAGTTTGCCAACGGCTCCGCCATGTTCGCGGCGGCTAGACTCGCCAAACTGCTCGCGCCGATAGACGATTTGGCCTTCCATCATGGTCAACATTACTTGACCGCGCATTTCCTGACCAATCAAAGGGCTGTTTTTGCCCTTCGAGGCCAAGGCTTCTGGGGTTACCGTCCAAGTTGCTGCCGGATCAAAAATCGTGAGCGTAGCCGGATCGTTTGGCCCCAACGAGATTGGCAACACATCAATAATTGCCGCAGGGCCAATTGTCATGCGTGAAATCAATTCCACAATATCGATTTGCATGGTCTGGACTAAGGTCAAAACCATGGGCAAGGCGAGTTCCAAGCCCGTAAAACCAGGCGCGGCAAAGCCATATTCACATTCTTTATCGACGTGGGTATGCGGCGCATGGTCGGTGGCCACTGCGTCAATCGTGCCATCGCGCAAACCTGCAATTAGCGCTGCCACATCTTCGCTGGTGCGCAATGGCGGGCTGACCCGGGTGCGTGTATCGTAAGGTGCCAAACGAGCGGGATCATATGGGCCTTGACCATCCCATGGCTCCATATTACCCAGCACCCAACGATCAGTCATGGTCAAGTGATGCGGGGTAACTTCGCCGGTCACCCGCACGCCACGCGCCTTGGCCGCCCGAATCAATTCCACCCCGCCAGCGGTGCTGACGTGACATATATGCAAGCGCCCACCAGTTTCCTCGGCCAAGGCAATATCACGGGCGATCATCACCTCTTCGCCAGCGGCGGGCCAACCACTCAAGCCCAAACGGGTGGCGACTGCGCCCTCGTTCATCGGCGCACCACGTACAATGCTCAAATCTTCGCAGTGGTTCATCACTGGGCGGCCTGTCATTTTGCTATACAGCAAGGCTTGACGCATGATGTGGGCATCCCAGACTGGCGAGCCATCATCACTAAAGCCATGTGCGCCTGCCTCGGCCAGCTCAATTAATGGGGCCAGCACCTTGCCTTCGCGGCCAAGGGTTACTGCGCCAATTGGCAGCACATGAATTGGCCCATGGCGGGCAGCAATATCGAATTGTTGGCGAATCAGCGGAGCCGAATCGAGCGAAGGATTGGTGTTGGGCATTGGGCAAATCGTGGTATAGCCGCCGCGCACCGCAGCATCCATGCCAGTGGCAATCGTTTCTTTGCCTTCAAAGCCTGGTTCACGCAAGTGGGTGTGAATATCGATAAAACCAGGGGTCACAAAACAGCCCGACGCATCGATAAACTCAACATCATCGCCATACGAATCGGGAGCCATGGCCAACTCGATGACCTCGCGCACCCGATTATTTTCCAGCACCAAATCTCCGACGGTCGCAGTTTTACGGGCTGGATCGATGATACAGCCGTTTTTGATCACAATCCGTGACATGTAGAACTCCACTGATTGGGCGGTTATTCGTTTGGCGTACCGCTGCCCATTTTATCGCGGGCCTCGTTACGACTGAGAATTTCGCCACTTGATTCTTGTGATTTTTCGCCGAGCCAGCCAAGCCAGACCAAGCCACCATTGAAGGCTAGCCCAAACAAGAGCATAAACCAACTTGGCAGCGGCCCGACTGCCGCTCGATCATACACCTCGCCAAACGATTGGGCAATTGTTGGGTGAATGCCAACTTTGGTGACCCAACTCAAGGCCAAGAGGGCGAAAATCCAGACATAATTGCGCCGCAAGCGCCGGCTCATGGCTTCGATCACACTGATATTAAAGTGTGGCTCCGTTAAATCTTGGGCTAAAAGCTCGCGCCAATGCGGCCCGCTAGTATCGCTATCTGGCTCAGGCGCAAGCATATCGGCAAAAAATTCGGTTTCCATCACCCGCACGCGGGTGCGCCACAAATCGTAAAAGCGATAGCGCCGGGCCTCGATAAACAGGAAAAACATAATCAACAGCGAATTAAGCAGAATCATCACCGGCGTATTGCTGGCGCTGCTGAAGGCAAACGATAGTGTCGCACCAGTCGTCAGCACTGCCCAGTTGGTCGTGCCATCAAGCCGTACCCGCCACGTGTTCGCGCGGGTTAATTCGCCGCGATACAAGTGCACCAAGGCGGTATTAAATTCATTTGGCGTGAGTGGTCGAGTAATTGGCAGCGGCGCACGGGGCATAGGTGCGGCTGTGGTCACCCGTGGGCCACGCATGGTTGGTGGCTCAGTCGGGCTTGGCGGAATAAAGGTTGGGCGTTGCATAGCCAGTACCTTCAGATAGGCTAGAGGCTGTAGGCTAGAGGCTATTGATACCATAGCGATTAACCTACAACCTACAATGTTCTTTCAGGTAGAGCTAGCAATGATCTAATGGCCTATCTATCTCCAATAGCCCATAGCCCATAGCCCATAGCCTGTTAGTAGCGATCAAGAATTTTTGAAAGTTCGTAGAGCTTGGCATCAAGCACTTTGGGATTCGCCAGCACTTCATCATAGGGCGTGACGGTTAATTTGCGTGATTGCATGCCAACCAAACCACCATTTTTGCCTGAGAGCAAAAACTCGACCGCACCCGAACCAAGCCGCGTCGCCAAGGTGCGATCAAAGGCCGATGGCGAGCCACCGCGCTGAATATGGCCCAAAATTGTAGCTCGCGTGCGGAAGCTAAAGCTAAAACCACTTTCCTCAGCATCGATCTGGTTGATTTGGTCTTGGATGGTTTGGGCGTTCAAATGCGCGCCTTCGGCAGCCACGATCACGCAGTTGGTTTTGCCTTTGCGGAACGAGCGCTTGATGATCTCAACCACATCGTCAATCGTTGTATCGGGAATTTCGGGAATCAAGATTGCTTCAGCGCCGCCAGCCAAGCCACCCATCAACGCCAAGTAGCCAGAATGGCGACCCATGGTTTCGATAATAAAAGCCCGTTGATGCGACGAAGCAGTATCTTTAATTTTATCAATCGCTTCAAGCACCGTGTTAAGCGCCGTATCAGCGCCGATACTCATATCGGTGCCATACATATCGTTATCGATCGTGCCGGGCAGACAGATTGTTGGCAAGCCATGTTCGGCGGTCAGGGCAGCGGCACCGCGCAGCGAACCATCGCCGCCGATCACCACCAAGCCTTCGATGCCATGCCAGCGCAAATTCTCCATCGCTTTTTCGCGGCCTGCGGGAGTCATAAATTCGGGTGAGCGGGCAGTGAGCAGCATCGTGCCACCACGTTGAATAATCCCGCCAACATCTTTATATTCAAGCCGCCGCATATCATTTTGAATCAGGCCAGCATAGCCTCGATACACGCCAAACACTTCACAACCTGCATGGAGCGCAGTCCGCGTCACAGCACGGATTGCGGGATTCATTCCTGGGGAGTCGCCACCACTGGTTAAAACGGCAATGCGATGCATGATCAAACCTCATTGAAGTTATTATGCTTGAAGCGGCGACATTGCCGTCGATGGCAGCCTTGCCATTGGGTTCAAAACACTTTTCGTAAAATCCACCAGACCAAGATCACACTCGCCACCAGAAACCCCAGAAAACCAAACCCACTTACTGGAACGACAATGACGATTGAAGTTCGCCGGATTACAACCCACAAAACGATTGCGATTGCTACCCACAGGAGTAGCCGATTGGTTGACGATTTTCGCATATGTGCCTCGGCCTTGGTGCGCCCCATTATACCAAGAAGCGACTATTACGGTGTTAATTGATTTCAGGGGTATCATGGCATTGTTCAATCCAAATAGCAAGCCATTGCGTAGACGGGGTTAGAGCAAAGAACATAGAACATAGAGCAAGCAGAGGCAAGCTTTTTAACCCAGCGGCGCAGAACATGGAAGGCTATAGGCTGATGGCTATTGACGAGCAGAACGATTTTTAGGATTCCCATGATCTCGTGTTCTATAGCCCAAAGCCCAAAGCCTATCGCCCTATTTCCCTCAGCGTTAAATCCTGAATCTATTTTACCTTTTGACTTTTGATTTCTGACTTCATAATTCTAGCAAAGGGGGTTTTGCATGGAACCGTCGCTTGATCGTTCGCAACCGCGCTCGGCCCAAACCGCCTTGTGGCTGGGCATTTTGTTTAGTTTTGGCTTTACGGCGCTGATTTGGTGGGCTGGCCAGCGCTTGCATGCGATCGAAAAACTGCCTGATCAAGGCGCAAGTTGGTATTATTGGCAATTGCCAAACCCCACGCTTTGGTCGCGGGTAACCGCGTGGGGCGGCTATTTGCTGCATCAAGTGACGATTTGGGCCGCGATTTACTATGCCCAAACCCGGGTCAAAAAATATACCAAAGGCTTGCAAGCGATTAATCGGTTTGCGCTTGGTGCGAATGCACTCTTTATTGTGTTGCACTTTATCCAGACCCATTTTTGGTATGACGGCCTTGCTCAAGATGTGTCGATCTTCAGCTCGCAAGGTTCAGTGATTGTGATGTTGGTCTGGATTTTGTTGATGGAAAATAGCCGACGCGGCTTGTTTATGGGCAAACGAGCACCAATTGGCAAGGAAATTGGGCGGGCTGCACGTCAATATCATGGCTATGTCTTCTCGTGGGCTGCAATTTACACCTTCTGGTATCACCCAATGGAAACCAGCAGCGGCCATTTGGTTGGATTTGTGTATATGTTCTTTTTGCTGCTCCAAGGCAGCCTGTTTCTCACTCGCATCCACGTTAATCGCTGGTGGATATTGACCCAAGAGGTGATGGTACTGTTTCACGGCACGATGGTGGCTTTGGTTCAAGCTGGGCCAACCGGCTTCTGGCCAATGTTCTTCTTTGGCTTCTTCGGCATTTTCGTGATCACCCAAATGCATGGTTTGGGCTTAAGCAAAGCGTGGCGCTGGCTGCTGGGCGGCGGCTATCTGCTGCTGGTAATTGGCATTTACACGTGGCGCGGCTGGAACAAAATCGATGAAATTGTGCGTATTCCGGTGATCGAATATGCCTTGGTGGCGGTATTAGCCTTGTTAATTTGGCTAGTGCTGCAAATTGCCAAGCTGTTTACCCGCCGCAAAGCCGTGTTGGTCAGCGATCAAGGGTAAATTGTTAAGCGCGAAGCACGTGAAGATCACGAAGTGGGAAATTTAGCAGAAACATAACATTCCACAGGGTAAATATTTGAGGGTGCAGGGGGATGAAAACCCCCTGTGTTTCCCTCCGGCGGAGGGACGGAAGGGTGGCGAACGAAAAATAAGGTGGGTAGCCAGAATTTAACGCAGCGGCGCAGCGTTTGTAGGGCTGTAGGCTATGGGCTAGCGGAACATTTTAGAGCATCACACTAATTCACCTTCTATAGCCAATAGCGGTAATAGCCCATCACTTAACTACGGCGTGCCTCTCGCCCTCGCTCCCGCCGGCCATGGAGAACCACGGAGCCAATGCTCCCCTCGCCCGCGTTCAGTGGGCGAGGGGTTGGGGGTGAGGGAACATGGTTGCCAATCCAATGAAGCATTACAAATAGCCTACAGCCTATAGCCCATAGCCAATTTCCCTTCGTGGATCATAACAAACTCACCGGATCAACATCGATCGTCCAGCCTGAGGGAATTTTCAAATCGTGCAATAAATCGGTGGGGTCGGGCAGACGCACCAAAATATGCCAGCGATAGAGATCGCGCACTTTTTGCAAAAAGGCCGGCGATGGCCCAATAATCGCCCAATCGCGGATGCGCCGTCGCTCTAGCTCTTCGCGCAGTTGGGTATCGAATTGGCGCACAACCCGCTCAACGGTTTTGTTCGATGGCGATTGGGTCATAAAGCGAATCAAGCGGCTAAATGGCGGGTAGTGGGCGGTACGGCGAAAGGCAATTTCTTCCCGATAAAATTGGCGATAATCGTGCTGCGCCGCCGCCTGAATCGCATAATGTTCAGGATTATAACTTTGGATAATCACCTGACCACCACCCGCCCGCCGCCCAGCTCGCCCTGCCACTTGGGCCAACAATTGAAAAGTGCGCTCGCCCGAACGAAAATCGGGCAAATTCAAGGCTGTATCGGCGGTAATTACCCCAACTAAGGTCACTAACGGCAAATCGAAGCCTTTGGCAACCATCTGCGTGCCCACCAAAATATCGGCCTCGTGTTGGGTAAATTGGTTGAGCAAGGCTTCGTGCGAACCTTTACGCCCTGTCACATCACGATCCCAGCGCATTACCCGCGCCTCGGGATAGAGCAATTTGACCTCTTCGACGACGCGCTGCGTGCCAACCCCAAAATCGCGAATTCGGGTGCTAAAACAACTTGGGCAATTACGCGGCACCCAATCGACATGGCCACAATAATGGCAACGCAAGGTCGCAGGCGCAGCAGCATCGCCCTCAGTTCCGTGCACCGCCAAGGAAACGGCGCAACGCGGGCATTGAATTGAGGTGCCACAATCGCGACACATCACAAACGAGGCAATCCCACGCCGATTCAAAAACAAGATGGTTTGTTCTTTTTTGTCGAGCGTGCGCTGAATAGCGCTTTGCAATGGGCGACTAAACATCGAGCGCACGCCAGCCTTGAGTTCGCTACGCATATCAACAATTTGGACTGGCGGCATAGGAATGGGATCAGCTTTGGTTACGCCGGCCACGGTTTTGCGCCCAACCCGTTCGTGCAATTCCAGCACATCGTATTTGTTGATTTGCACGGCGTAGGCACTCTCCAAGGCTGGCGTGGCACTGCCCAAAATCAGCACTGCACCCGCCAATTCGGCCAATTTCACCGCCAAATCGCGGGCGTGATAGTAGGGCGTGGCTTCGTGCTTGAAGGAATGTTCGTGCTCTTCATCAACAATAATTAATTGCAATTTGCTCAACGGCGACCAAACCGCCGAACGCGAGCCAATTGCCACTTGAGCATCGCCACGGCGCAAACGTCGCCATTCGTCATAGCGCTCGCCAACGCTCAATTCGGAGTGCAGCACCGCCAATTGCTGGGGAAAACGTGCGGCAAAACGGCGCACCAATTGCGTTGTGAGCGCAATTTCGGGCACCAGCACCAAGGCTTGGCCGCCATTGCGCAAGGCTCGGCCAATTGCCCGCAAATACAGCTCGGTTTTGCCACTACCAGTAACGCCATGCAACAAGATTGGTTTGGCCTTGCCAGTCCGCCCAGCAGTATCTTGGGCCTCAACAATTTGGCGCCAACCACGTTCTTGCTCAAGCGTTAGCTCTGGCGGAAACTCCAAGGGTGGAATGCGCCCAAGGAGCGGGTCGCGACGCACCTCAATTTGCTCAAGCTGAATCAAATTGCGCAACGCCAAACCGCGCAAATGATTGAGCGTTGCGCCAACATCGCGTAATTCTGGCAGCAGCACCAATTCGCCATCAAGCGCTTGCTCTAAAATTGCTTGATAAATTGCCGCCAAACGGGGTGCTTTGCTCAATTCGGCCAAAGCCTCGGCAGGGTTAGCGCTGGTTGGTTGGACGCTCCATTCGCGTTTGGGTTTGGCAGCAGGCCGCGAAACCAAGCTACCCAAGGCAATCAATCCCCGTTCATGCAACTCGGTATAACTACGGCGCAGATCAGCATCAGAGCCACGCAAATCAACCCGTAACTGCCGTTCGCTTTGCTCGCCAACCCGCCGCAAATGAAACAAAATTGCCCGTTCGCGCTCGTCGAGCACGCCAAGTTCAATTTTCTGGCCATGCTCGGTTGGTCGCCATGTGCGTTCAATCTCTTGCTTAACCCCTGGCGGCATGGTCAATTGCACCGACTCCCACAGCCGCACGGCTTGAGTCTGGCTAAACCATTGAGCCAAGGCCAATTGGGCTGGCGCGGCGATAGCTTCGGGGTCGGCGTGCTCTAAAATATCGCGTACCACAAAGCCTTGAGGCCGTTGGGTGCTAAATTCTAAAACCACGCCCTGCACCCGTCGTGGGCCAAGCGGAACCCAAACCAAAGCGCCAACGCTCAAAGGCCGCAGATGCGGCGGCACAGCATAGGTCAGAATCGCCTCTGGGGTTATCGGGCAAATAGGCATTTAGGGCAACGTGGGCATACATAGCAGCGAGCTTGCTTTCTTCACACAAAACAGCGCACGTTCATCATAGCACATCCTTGCTAGCCGATTCGAGCGAGTTTTAGCTAGGGATCAGAGGCCAAGGGTCAGTTTTAACGCAGCGGCGCAGAGCAATTATGAGGGATTAGGTTTTAAGGAATGAGTATGCCCCCTCACCCCAACCCCTCTCCCACGTGGCGGGCGAGGGGCTTAACGCGGTGGTTTTGCCATGATGCGTGGTTACTGCAAGCATGCGCCCCCTCGCCCGCGTGCAGTGGGAGAGGGGTTGGGGTGAGGGAACGCATGCGCCCCCTCGCCCGCGTGCAGTGGAAGAGGGGGTTTGGAGGGTGAGGGAACACATCCATATCCTTAAAGCTACAACAAATATCTATTACAAACTCAATTAAGCATAGATGATGCCTATGTTAAACCAAGGGTCTCTCTAGTTGCAGGAACGGCAGGCGGCGAGTACCATAGTAGCTAGAGATAGAAACGAGAAATCGTTCTAGACCCAGCATGTCCTGATGCTTGGGAATTAACCATTAGTGCCTAGAGAGGTTGCGATGACGCACAAACGCCAAGATGATTTCGGAGCCAAAGCTACATTGACCGTCGGTGATCGGTCGTTGGTTTACTATCGGCTCAACAAACTCGAAGAAGATGGGATTGCCGCCGTCTCCAAATTGCCATTCTCAATTAAAGTGTTGTTGGAAGCCATGCTGCGCAACAACGATGGTTTTGCCGTAACCAAACAAGATGTTGAGAACATGGCGCGCTGGAACGCTGCCAGCCCAGAAAAAATTGAAGTTCCCTTTAAACCATCGCGGGTAATTTTGCAAGATTTCACCGGCGTTCCTGCCGTCGTTGACTTGGCCGCAATGCGCGCTGCAATGGCCCAACAAGGTGGCGATCCGCAACGCATCAACCCGTTGGTTCCAGTTGATTTGGTGATCGACCACTCGGTGCAAATCGATCAATTCGGCTCAAAGATGGCGTTGTTTTTCAATGCCGAGCGCGAATTTGAACGCAACGCCGAACGCTATGAGTTTTTGAAATGGGGCCAACAAGCCTTCGATAACTTCAGCGTCGTACCACCCGAAACTGGGATTGTGCACCAAGTCAACCTTGAATATTTGGCAAAAGTTGTTCAAGTATTCACCGAAGAAGGCGAATTGGTAGCCTTGCCCGATTCATTGGTTGGCACCGACTCGCACACTACTATGATCAACGGCCTTGGCGTGGTTGGCTGGGGTGTTGGTGGCATCGAAGCCGAAGCAGTCATGCTCGGTCAGCCAATCTACATGTTGTTGCCCGAAGTGATTGGCTTTAAGGTAACTGGCCAATTGCCCGAAGGCGCTACCGCTACCGACTTAGCCTTGACAGTCACCGAATTGCTACGCAAAAAAGGCGTAGTTGGTAAGTTCGTCGAGTTCTATGGCCCAGGCGTTGCCAATATGGCCTTGTCTGACCGCGCGACGATTGCCAACATGGCTCCAGAATATGGCGCAACCATGGGCTTCTTCCCAGTCGATCAAGAAACCATCCACTTCTTGCGCAGCACTGGACGCTCGGATGAATTGGCCGATTTGGTCGAAGCTTATAGCAAAGCCCAAGGCTTGTTCCTCGATGTCAACTCGCCTGAAGCCGAATACACCGACACCGTGCATTTGGATCTCTCGACGATTGTGCCAAGCGTCGCTGGCCCCAAGCGCCCGCAAGATCGGGTCGAATTACAAAATACGAAGGCTTCGTTCCAAAAAGCTTTGACCGCCCCAATTGCTGAGCGTGGTTTTGCCTTGTCAACCGAAAAGGCCGAAAGCACCGCCACCGTGAAAAATAACGGTCACTCGGCAACAATTGGCCATGGCGCAGTCGTGATTGCCTCAATCACCAGCTGTACCAACACCTCAAACCCATCGGTCATGTTGGGTGCTGGCTTGTTGGCCAAAAAAGCTGTTGAAAAAGGCTTGACCGTTGCACCATACGTCAAAACCAGTTTGGCCCCAGGCTCGCGGGTGGTTTCAAGCTACCTCGAACAAGCCGAATTGATCGAGCCACTCGAAGCGCTTGGATTCCACGTTGTTGGCTATGGCTGTACCACCTGTATCGGTAACAGCGGGCCATTGCCAGAGCCAGTCGCTGCCGCTGTGCAAGAAGGCGAATTGGTTGCTGCCGCCGTATTGAGCGGTAACCGCAACTTTGAAGGCCGGATCAATCCATTGGTTAAGGCCGCCTACTTGGCCTCGCCACCATTGGTTGTAGCCTATGCCTTGGCTGGCACAATGAACCTTGATTTGGCAACCGAGCCATTGGGCAACGACAAAGAAGGCAATCCGGTTTACTTGCGTGATATTTGGCCAAGCCAAAGCGAAATTCAAGAAACCATGCGCAAAGCGATCAAGCCTGAAATGTTTACCCAACAATATGGCAACGTCTTTGCTGGCAGCGATGCTTGGAAACGGGTGCAAGCGCCAACCGGCAACATCTATGCCTGGAACAACGACTCGACCTATATCCAACATCCACCATTCTTCCAAGATTTGCAGCCTGAGCCAACGCCAATCGGCAATATCACAGGCGCACGGGTTTTGGCCTTGTTGGGCGATTCGGTAACCACCGACCATATCTCGCCAGCAGGTTCAATTGCCAAAAACAGCCCAGCCGCCAAATATCTGATTGATAACGGCGTTGATCCTCAAGATTTCAACTCGTATGGCGCACGCCGTGGCAACCACGAAGTGATGATGCGTGGCACATTTGCCAACATCCGCCTGAAAAACCTGTTGTTGAATGGAGTTGAAGGCGGCTATACGCTCTACTTCCCAACCGGCGAACAACAATCGATCTACGATGCCTCAATGGCCTATCAAGCGAGTGGCACGCCGTTGGTCATTTTGGCTGGCAAGGAATATGGCACTGGTAGCTCACGCGACTGGGCTGCCAAAGGCACTTATCTCTTGGGCGTAAAAGTCGTCATCGCCGAAAGCTACGAACGGATTCACCGCTCGAACTTAGTCGGCATGGGCGTGTTGCCATTGCAATACCGCGCTGGTGAATCGGCTGCGAGCCTTGGTTTGAAGGGCGACGAAAGCTTCTCGGTCGAAGGGATCAACGACGATTTGCAAGCCCGCTCAGAATTGACCGTGCGTGCAGTTCGCCCCGATGGCAGCGAATTAAGCTTCCAAGCCGTCGTGCGGATCGATACGCCTGTTGAGGTCGAATACTACAAGAATGGTGGGATTCTGCACACCGTTCTACGCCAATTGGCCAAAACTGCCTAATTGCTAACACGAACAATCCCCATGCTATTTTCGGATAGCATGGGGATTGTTTTTTAACCAATGAAGTAAATCCCTCACCCCAACCCCTCTCCCGTGGTTTTAGCCTGATTCGTGTGGAATCAACGGCTGCTTCCACTCGCCCGTCGGACGGGAGCGGGGCGTTGATCAGGCGGCTCCCCCTCGCCTCGCGGGCGGGAGAGGGGGTTGGAGGGTGAGGGAATCTTAACCCTCTGCGTCTCTGCGTTAAAAGCTCATCCTGTCATCCCTCATCCTTAATCTAGCCCGTATTCTTCAAGCCAGCCGCAATGCCATTGATGCTGAGCAAAATCGCATCTTCAAGATCGCCGTGCTCAAGCCCATCAGGATCGGTGCGCAAACGACGTAATAGTTCGATCTGCACAAAACTTAATGGATCGACATAGGGATTACGTTGCTTAATCGAGTGCTGCAAAATTGGGCTGGTATCCAGCAGTTCGTTAATTTGGGCCACCTCGCAAATCCATTTGACCGTGCGATCATACTCGGCTTTGATAAGGCCAAAGATTTCGTTGGCTAGGGCTTGGTCGGGCACCAGCAAGGCATATTGAGCCGCAATATCCATATCGGCCTTGGATAAAATCATTTGAGCATTATCCAGCATGGTGCGGAAGAATGGCCAATCGTTGTACATGCCTTGCAGCGTGGTTAAGCCATTGGCATCAGCTTGAATTAAATGCTCCAAGGCGCTGCCCAAGCCATACCAACCCGGCAAGGTATGCCGACTTTGCATCCAACTGAAAACCCACGGAATCGCCCGCAAATCTTCAATCCGATCGCTGGCTTTGCGGCTAGCTGGGCGCGAGCCAATATTTAGCCGGCTAATTTCGGTAATCGGCGTAGCATTACGAAAATATTCCAAGAAGTGAGGATGATCGTAGACCAAGCCGCGATAGACTTTGCGCGAAACCTGAGCCAAACTGCTCATCGCGTCGTGCCATTCTTGGCTGATATGGGCAATGCTCACACCCAACGATGAGCGCAGCACCGCGTTGATAATCTGCTCTTGATGGCGATAGGCGGTTTCTGGCTCGGCATAACGGTCGCTAATCACCTCGCCTTGTTCTGTGATTTTGATTCGTCCGCCGACGGTGCCTGGTGGTTGGCCCAAAATTGCTCGATTGGCTGGCCCGCCACCGCGCCCAACTGCGCCGCCACGACCATGGAACAAACGCATTGCCACCCGATGACGAAAACAGGTTTCGGCCAAGGCAACTTGGGCCAGATACAGCGCCCAGTGCGCATCGGCAAACCCGCCATCTTTGTTGGAATCGCTATAGCCCAACATTATTTCTTGCACATCGTTGCGCAACACCAAATGTTGGCGATACACGTCGCTGGAAAGCAGCGTGTGCATAATGTCCGGCGCGGCAATCAGGTCGGCTCCGGTTTCAAACAATGGCACAATATTCAGCCAACTATGCTCGCCTGGCTGATAAATACCAGCCTCGCGGGCTAGCAACAGCACCGCCAAAATATCGCTTGGGCCTTCGGTCATCGAAATAATGTAAGTTTCGATTGCTTCAGCATTCAAATCCGAAAGCACAGCCCGAATCGTGCGGAAGGTTTCGATAATCTCAACAGTTTCGGGGCTGTAATAGAGATGCGTCGCAATCAAGGGACGATTATTGGCTAGCTCACGCTCCAAAATGACTGTGCGTTCAGTTTGGCTCAGGCTAGCGTAATCATCGCAGATGCCTGCATATTCAAAAATTTCGCTCAAGGCATTGGTGTGGCGGCTGCTATGTTGACGAATATCAAGCGTCGCGGTGTGCAAGCCAAAAACTTTGGCCGAGCACTGAATATCACGCAAAAAGCCATCGGCAACTGAAGCCGCGCCATGAATGCGCAAACTATATTCCATGGTCGCTAAATCGGCGAGATATTCGTTGGCGTTGGCATACCACGTTCCAGTTGTTGGCCGATGGCCGCCACGGGCCCAATCTGGCTCGTAGCGCTCGACATAGGCCAAAGTCGCATGCAATTTGGCGTGAATATAGGAGCATTTTTGGCGATATGGCTCGTGCGGATTGCGACGCTCCAGCACTTGGGCTAATTCGGGGAACAACGGCGCATCGTGCAGCAACGATTGCGCTAATTCTTCGCTGATCGGCACTTGGCGCGACGATTGGCTTAAGCGATGGCTCAAGCGCTCGACCGAGTGAATATGCTCACGCAATGAGCGGCCCATCAACAATTTAAGCGTTTCAACCGTCACCGATGGAATCACAAACGGATTGCCATCGCGATCGCCGCCAACCCACGAGCCAAAACGCAAGAATGCTGGCAGTTGCCAATCGTGCTCAGGGTAAATTTGGCGCAACGAGGCTTCGGTATCGCGATACAGTTGCGGAATCATATCAAACAGCGATTCTTCAAAGTAATAAAGATTATTCTTCACTTCGTCGATCACAGTTGGCTTGATAATCCGCACTTCATCGCTTTGCCAGAGCGCCACAATCTCCTCGCGAATCGCTTCGAGCAAGCGTTCGCGTTGACGCTGAAAGGTGGTTTCGGCAGTTAATTGCCGCGCAGCCTCAGCAATCCGATGATGCTTTTTGAGCGTGGTGCGGCGTTTGGCTTCGGTTGGGTGCGCCGTAAAAACTGGCCGAATTTCGGCATGGTCAAGCAAATCTTGCACTTGCTGAGCGGTAATGCCGCGGTCGCGCAACTCCTGCAAGGCCAACTCAACCGATTCTGAGCGTGGCGCATCGCCATTTTGGCGGTCGCGTTCGGCCAACACCCGCAAGCGTTCGACACTTTCAGCCAAATTGACCAAGCCAAAATAATGGGTAAAGGCTTTGATCAAGCCCATGAGTTGGGCGACTGGCAATTGGCTAATTAACTCGGTCAGCGCCTGAGTCTCATGCAGATTGCCATCGCTCCGCCGTTGCTTCGTGCGTTGGCGCACATCTTCTTCAAGCTCAAACGCTGAGACCCCATCTTGCGCCACAATCACATCGCCAAGCACATGCCCGAGGGAATGGATCAGCATTGAAAGCGGCGTGCGGTCGGTTTCAGGTGTATACATCGCCACACTCCAAACCATAACGGCACGCTGGCCGCATCCTAATCACAATAGCGACGCACCACGCGCAGCAAATCATCTATCGCGATTGGCTTTTCGAGGTAGCCAACCGTATAGGGCATTGGCGCTGGCTGATCGTATAAATAGGTCGAAATCATCACAACTGGTATCGCACTGAGGCTTGGCTCGGCTTGCAAGGCTTGCAAAAACTCATCCGACGACATATACGGCAAGACCCGATCAAGCAAAATCAGGCGCGGTGGTTGGCTGGACTGTAAGTATTTTAACCCATCCACGGCAGTTGTATAGGTTGCCACCTGATAGCCTTCATCGCGAATGATATGGGCTAGCATATCGCGCACGGTCGAACTATCTTCAATGATCACGATTTGTGCGCTCTGCGGCGTTAATTGAAACATACTGGCGCTCCTTGCCATCCTACACGAGTTCTTACCCAACTCATGCTGCTACAGCTCAATAACTTGGTTCAATTACGATATGATGTAGTAGTACAATACTGGCTATACGATAGCATATTGCAGCGAGCCGCTTGTTGGATTGACCACTCCAGCCCGCGAAGCAGGGTTGGTCTGGCCTGAACATAAGCCATAGTAGGCAGATCAGAGGGGATTAAGGTACTTTAACCATTTCCCCCCAAAGTCGTGCTTGCATGGGATGATTTTTGGCCCCTATAATTAACCTAGATGATTTTGCGAATTTAGCAACACGTGCTGCAACGGCAGTAAACGAAGGGATGTGAGGCATGCGATTTTTACTGGATGCGCGTTCGTATGACGAAATGAAAGCTCGAAATGATCATACACCCGACTGCTACGTGCGTCCGGGCGAATATTTGCATCATATGTATGTCGATGGGATTAAGTATGCCGTCGCCCGAGCATTGTACGATTGCTTGAAAGATGCCCGTGAGCAAAATGACTACGAGGCCACCCGCCACTTAAACATGCACAAACAACAGCTCGATGCCTTAGTGGCCGAAGCTCAAGCTAGTGGCAAGTTGAGCGGTGCTCGCGTTTTAGGGGGGGATGTACCGAGTGACGATGGCTCAGCCCCATCGGGGAATAGCTATCACCCCCCGGTACCAACCACGATTGAAGAAACTGGCCTCAATCGAACTCAAATTCAGGACCAATTGCTACGGGTAATTTATAACCGCTCGCGGGTAACGGGGATGGAGCTAGCCCAAGAAGTGCGCTTATTCTATAGCGTGCTCGATCCGGTGATTACCCAAATGCGGAGCTCGGAATATATTGATATTGCCGGCCAACGCGGCTTTGGCGATACCAACTATGAATAGATTTTAACACCGCGTGGCTCGCAGGCCGCCGAAGATGCGATGAAGAAAAGCAATTATAGCGGCCCATCGCCAGTGCCATTCGCGCAATTTCTCGAATCAGTCAAAGCCCAAACGATCAAAAATATGGTGATCACGCGGCGCAATATTCGCAAAGCCTTCAGCGATTTGATTATTACCGACCAAGTGTTGAATGAAGTTGGGCCAGCGGTCAATTCAGGCGCGTCGATCTTCTTGTTTGGCTACCCTGGCAATGGCAAAACCAGTATCGCCGAACGCATTACCCACCTCATGGGTGATGATATTTTCGTGCCTTACGCGATTGATGCCGATGGCCAAATTATCAAGGTCTACGATAGCATCGTGCATACCTTGGTCGATAAAGAGGCCAATATTGGCACCTCGGCCTATGATCTGCGCTGGGCCAAAATCAAACGGCCAGTCGTTGTGGTCGGGGGTGAACTGACGCTTGAAGCGCTCGACTTGACCTTCAACGAAACTGGGCGGTTTTATGAAGCACCCTTCCAAATGAAGGCCAACGGCGGTATCTTTTTGATCGATGACTTTGGCCGCCAACAATGTCGCCCGATGGACTTGCTCAACCGCTGGATTGTGCCGCTCGAAAAGCGCTACGATTATTTGACCACCGTCACTGGCCAAAAAATCGAAGTCCCATTCGATCAATTGTTGATCTTTTCGACCAACCTCGACCCCAGCCAAGTTGCTGACGAAGCCTTCTTGCGCCGGATCAAATTCAAAATCGAGGTGCGCGACCCCGACGAATCGCAATGGCGCCAAATTTGGTCGTTGGTCTGCAAAGGCCGCAAGATCAACCTTGACCCCAAAGGCTTAGATTATTTGGTTGAAAAATGGTACAAACCCGAAGACCGACCCTTCCGCATGTGCCAACCGCGTGACATTCTCGATCAGATGATCAGCATCGCCAAATACAATATGGAACAAGTAACCTTCAATCCCGATTTGATCGATGCTGCCTGTGGAACCTACTTTGTGAGCAAAGAAGCCAAAAACTTCGGTGCCAAAGTTCGGCTCGATTAATCAGATTCAGCATGTCAGTATCAAACAGCCTGTTGCAATAACAGGCTGTTTTTATTTAATCAATCACCCAAAATAATTACAGCTAGCTAGATACTTTATTGCTTGAAAAGCTAAACTAAATCAAACTATTTTTAATCAATGCATTGACAAGCTTTTTATACTGTCTACGAGACAGGGTAGTCGTATTGGAACATCGCAGCCCACTACACCTGGCTAGAAATAGCTAGTGGCATTGATAAAATGCCTATTGGATTCCACATGGCGCGGAAACGGACCGTTGGAAGAAGAATCGGGTTTTGCTTAATCTTAATTGGATTGTTACTCAATCTTGCCACAGCCCAAGCACAACCGCCAAGCATTGCGGGCCTAGGGCGAGCATCCACAGATACAAGCCTCAAGCACGATCCGGCCAGTTTGCAGGCTGCCCCACTAACCACCAGTAGCGTGATTACCGGCACATGGAACACGACCCTCCAAAACAATCTTCAGATTCCAGGCAGCATTAGCAAACTATTTGTCGATGATAATGATCAGCTGTATGTCACTGGCTCGTTCAATTATCTGAATGGCGAGGAAGTTAATGGCTTGGCCTCGTGGAATGGCACAGCATGGAAAGGCTATGGCTTACAACCAAATGATTCTGGGGCGATTTCAACGCTCATCACGTACCATGATCAATTGATTGTTGGTGGTAGTTTTCGCCAATTTACGGGCCAGCCAATGAACGGGATTGCCCGTTGGAATGGCCAAGCCTTTGAGTCGTTTGGTACTGGATTTCGGGGCACCAGCGATTTCTACGATTATTCAAATATCTCGAAAGTGCATGATCTCGATGTTGTGAGCGATACCTTGTATGTCAGCGGCAATTTCTCGCAATTCAATAGTTTAGCGGTTAATTCATTGCTCGCTTGGCAGCCAACTGGCTATCGCAAGGTCGCCGATATTGATAGCTCGCTCTATCGATTTGCAGCCACTGATGAGGCAGTTCTGGTATCAGGTGAAGTGCTATCGATTGATCAGACGGCGATTGATTATTTTGCTCTCTGGCAACAGGGCGTTTGGAGTAACCTCCCAATGCCTGAGTACGTTTATCCTTTTCAAGAAACCCATGTTTTGAGTAATACCTTCTATACACGCAAATCGATCTATGATCAAGGTGCCAAAACCGAAATCTATCATTTGGAAGCCAACAACTGGATCGCCGATACATCACTAATTACTGGCTCGGCGCGTGATTTAGTGCAATTGAATAGCCAATTGTATGCCGCAACCGATACGCAGCTCTGGCAACGCACCAATACTGGCTGGAGCATTGTCAACCTGCCAATGACGATTGACACTATTAGCGCGATTGAAGCCAGTAGCAATGGAATCTACCTCGCTGGTAATTTTACGGTTAACGGCCAACCAAGCCAAATAGTCTATTGGGATGGCAATAATCTTACCAATTTAGCCACAACCATTCAGCCTCGTTGGGTTAGTGATATTGCAAACCTGCAAGGCAATCCGCTGGTCAGCCATAGTCAATTAAGCTCAAACACGCTGCAGTTCTGGAATGGCACGGCATGGCAACAGCTTGGGAATACACCCTATAATGCCCAATTATTAACCACCGATGCCGAGCATACCTATTTGGTCGCCCGTAGCCCATTTACGGTCAACTCAAATGTCGCAAGTGCAATCTGGCAATTTGAGCCAACTGGCAGCTTGACTGCACCAGTCGTCCTCGATCCTCAATCGTTTACTTGGGCCATCTCTGGGACGCAGGTCGTTGCAAGTATGAGATCAGGCACGATTAATAATCAGCCGATTAGTGGTGCGGTCGCGATTGATGGCGATCAATGGCAGCAGCTTACGACTACCTATAACGATGGCGAAATCTATGTTGTTGATCATAAAATCTATTCAGTCCGCGCTGAAGCAGATCGCGGATCGTGGATTGTTACTGTTTCGTTGTGGGATGGTACGAGTTGGCAATATCTCACAACATGGCAGCAATTCGATAATCGCTATAGTGCGGAATTTGTAACTTGGCGTAATGGGCTATATTTGCTCTATAAAAATGAATTACGTCGCTTCGATTTTGCGACTCAAACACTGATACCAATTGCAACCTTCGATGATGTACCAAATCTCTTACGCAGCGTTGATGACGAATATTTGTATGTTGCCGGTGAATTTACCAAAGTCAACGAGCAAACTGTCGGCTCGCTTACCCGCTGGGATGGAACCACATGGCAAGGTTTTGAGGCTGCGCCGAATGGTGCAATCTACGAACTGGCGGTAACCGCTGAGAATGTGCATATTGCTGGCAAATTTACCCATGTTGGCACAACTCCAGCGCTGGGCGTAGCCAGCTTCGCGATTGATGAAGCTCCCGCCAGCCCAAGCTATCGCCAATTTATCCCCCACGTCACCAAATAAACCCAAGCAACCCACGCTCCTTTGATCAATGTCGAGGGAGCGTGGGCCATTTCGCACAGCTCAAGCCGCATCCAGCTGTTGGCGAATTTGGATCAGATACTTGGTCAGCCAATCGTGCTCAGCCTGAATCATGGTTTCGGTATAATCAAACAAGCCTTGAATATGCCAAATCTGAGTTTGCTCTTCGGCACGGCGTTGCTGCACCCGCCCAATTTGCGCCCGCAATTCCTCACAATACTGCTCTAAAGCAATCATCACATCGTTGAGATCGAGCAACGGGAAATTGGCCATACCCAACAACAACGAAGAATAGCGTTGTTGCGGCATGCTCAACATTGCTCGCAAACTCTCTTGCAAAGCAAGCTGCCCACTTGGTAGAATGCTATAGACCATCCGTGATGGTCGGCCATCGCCTTGCGAGGTTTGGCCCGCCACCAATTGCGCTTGCTCAAGCTTTTTGAGCAAATAATAGATCGACGAAAACGCTATTTCCGTCCACAAGCGCATCCCCCGCGCCTGAATAACTTGTTCGAGCTCATAGCCATAGCGTGGCTGCTCCGCCAACAAGCTTAAAATCGCCGCTTCAGCCTGAGTCAACTTTTTCATAGCACATATATCCTAGTAGTAGAATAATCTACTTCTAGAGTATGAAACATGGATCGCTTTGTCAAGGTGAATTCATGGGGGACAGATTGAAAGGATGAGCGATGAATTATGCAGGATGAAGTTTGATCCACGAAGCGCACAAAGATGAGCAGGCTCTAGGCTCTAGTTTTTTGGCTAGCGAAATTATTGAGATCCGCCAACATGTTCCAATTGCCTAGAGCCTTCAGCCTGTAGCCACGCTCAATAGTTTAGCGTTGCAAAATGCTATCGATCTGCTGCATTTGGCTGGCAGTCAAGGGGCCAAATTGCAGTGCTTTGGCATTTTCGCTGGCTTGGGCTACCGTGCGGAAGCCTGGAATCGGCAAGGTTTGGCTGCTGCGGCCCCACAACCATGCCAAAGCTCCTTGGGTCAGCGTGCGGCCTTCGCTGGTCAGCACATCGCGCAACGCTTCGAGTTTTTTGAGCCATTCTGGGTTGGGCTTGCCAGCCTGAAACCCCTCGAACCATTCGACTTTGCTACGCACATCGTCGCTGCTAAAGCTCGTGTTGGGGGTAAATTTCCCAGTCAACAAGCCCATCGCCAATGGCGCACGATTGATGCTGGCTAAATTGTGGGCTTCGCAAAAGGCAATAATTGCATCGCTCTCGCCAGAGCTATGGCCATGCAACAAATTCAATTGTTGCTGGACTGCAATACAGTTTGGGCCTTCGGCAAAAAGCTTAATTGCGTCGAGGCGGTCGGTGCTCCAACCATAACCACGAATTTTGCCTTCGCTCACCAAGCTTTCCAGCGTATCGCGTACTAGCGCTGCATCCTCAACTGGATAGCCCCACAAGTGAAATTGCAATACATCAATGTAATCGGTGTTGAGCCGTTTGAGGCTAGCTTCAAGTTGTTGGCGAATTTCAGCTGGGCTAATCGGAATTTGCTCAAACGAGTCGATGCTGCCTTCAGCCCAACTATTGCCAAACTTGGTCGCCAAAACTACCTGATCGCGTCGGCCAGCAATTGCTTGGGCAATAATCTGCTCGCTATGGCCACAACCATAGACATTGGCAGTATCAAGAAAGTTGACCCCAAGTTCAAGCGCGGCGTGAATGGCTTGAATCGATTCAGCATCGTCAACTTGGCCCCAACCAGAAGGATTACCATTGTGGTTGAAAGGGCCGCCAATCGCCCAACAGCCCAAGCCCAAAGCACTGACCTCGATGCCACTCTTGCCGATTGTGCGCTTTTGCATGCGTGTGTCTCCCAGCTAGATAGTCGTCGTTGCAAGCATTCTAAACATTCGCGTGCGCTCTAAGTCAAGACCTCAATTTTGCAGAGAAAAATTTAAAGCCCCTGCCATTGATTCGACAGGGGCTTCATCAAGCTTCTTTTTGCAATAAGGCTAATCGTTGATGGTTAAACTTTCGCGTGCAAAGCCACCAGGTAGCAAATCGCGTGGCGTGGTGTGCTGGGTTTGCTCAGTCAAATTTGCCAGCAGCACAGCCATATCCGGAGCTAGTTCAAACATAAATTGGCGGCACATCCCGCAGGGCGCAACCGGCCCAGGCGTATCGGCAACCACAGCTAGCGCGATAAAATCAGTTTCGCCAGCGCTCCAAGCAGCAGCTAAGGCCGAGCGTTCAGCACATAAACAAACTGGATAGGCCGCGTTCTCAATATTACAGCCATGGAAAATGTGGCCGCTGGCGGTTAGGACTGCCGCGCCAACTTTGAAACGTGAGTATGGAGTATAAGCTCGCTCGCGGGCGGTCTTGGCGTTGGCCAAGAGGTTTTGGTAGTCAACCATCATCGGTATTACTCCCAACCTCGGCAAGTTCTCGTTTGCTATGGGCCAACGATACGCGCAGGCGTTGGGGTCGCAAGCCTTGAATAGTCACAACTTCAATCATTGTGTCGTTGACATGCACCACATCGCCAACGTTGGGCATCGAGCCTAACATCGACAAAACGAAGCCACCGAGACTATCTACATCGTCATTGATTAATGTTAACTCTGTGGCATCATTGACTTCATCAATCGAGACCCGACCATCGAACAGCCATTCGTTAGGGCCAAGCTGTTGAATTGGTGCTTCTTCGGTATCGAACTCATCCTGAATTTCGCCAACGATCTCTTCCAGCAAATCCTCAATTGTCACTAAGCCCGCCGTGCTGCCATATTCATCGACAATAATTGCCATATGCACTTTGCGGCTTTGCAATGCTCGCATCAAATCATCAACTTTGAGCGAATCGGGCACAAAATAGGGCTGGCGTACCAAGGAGCGTAATGGGGCATTGCGATACCCATCGCGCAACAGCGGAAACAAGTCCTTAGCGTACAATACTCCGAGCACCTGGTCAATTGACTCATCGTAAATTGGCAGGCGTGAGTGGCCAGCGCTAATAAACAGATTGAGTGCTTCTTCCATGGTTGCGGTGGCGGCCAAGCCAACAATATCGATCCGTGGCACCATCACTTCGCGCACGGCAGTATCGCTAAAATCAAAAATACCCGCAATCATGTCGCGTTCTTCAGCTTCGATCACGCCTTCTTCTTCGCCGACGTTGACCATGAGTTTAAGTTCTTCTTCAGTTACGAGGTTAGCATTTTGGCCAGTTACCAAGCCGATTGGGCGGGCAATTTGGCGCAAAAGCCATTGCATTGGAGCCACCAACCACAGCAAAATCCGCAGTGGTCGCACAGTCCAAAGCACCATGCTATCGGGGTAGGCCGTGGCAAGGGTTTTGGGTAAGGTCGTGCCGATTGTGAGCCAAACCAGCAAAAAGGCCAATAAAAATGAGGCTTGCTGCCAGCCGGTGCGATTAGCGACGAAGGTTAAGAGCAATGCGGTTGCACCAATTGTGCCAACCGTGCTCAGCAACAATGTGCCAATTCGCAAATGATAAGGGTCTTCCAACAAACGCATGGCCACGTTGGCACGGCGTTCGCCGTTCTCCAATAGGGTATTCATTCGGTGGCGTGAGATAGTAGAGAGCGCTGCTTCGGCTGCTGAGGCGACACTCACAACAATGAGACACATCGCCAGCCCAAGCAGCTCCAAACTAGATGCAGGGTCCATGGGTTCTATCGGCTTCAATCGGGCCTTACGGCGCTACTATTGCAGGCTGGTGGTAGACGCAGCAGCAATAATCCAGATTGTTGCCTTCTTCCTCCTCGAACTAGAGTATATTTCGGTACTATGCAGTATGCGGCATATTGAGGGTGAATGCAAGAGGCCAAGCGTTAACATTTTCATGCTGCTAGGCGTTTTTAACCACGCAGGGCACGAGGGCTATGAGCTATGCTGGATTGGCCCCTCACCCCCCAGCCCCCGCTCCCACTCAACGCGGGCGAGGGGGAGCCGCCGTGGATTGACCATGCGGCATGAACCACCGCGTTAAGTCTCTCACCCCCCAGCCCCCGCTCCCACTCAACGCGGGCGAGGGGGAGCCGCCGTGGATTGACCATGCAGCATGAACCACCGCGTTAAGCCCCTCTCCCGCCGCTGTGGGCGAGGGGTTGGGGGTGAGGGGATATTAAGCCCCTCGCCCGCGCCACGGCAGCGAAAGATCATCCCTTATTCAAATGAATCATGGGGAAAACCACCGCGTTAAGCCCCTCGCCCGCCACTGTGGGCGAGGGGTTGGGGTGAGGGGACGCAAATCCTTGTTAATCAACCATTACAACTATAGACTATGGGCTTGGACATATCCTGCTTCGCGTCCTTCGCGCACTTCGCGGTTTATCCTTGGTGCCTATTTTGACTTTTGATTTCTGCCTTTTGACTTCAGCCCTTTACTCAAGGGGTTGACAAGGCGTGTATGATGCGTTCGTCAACTCTACACTCATCGTCATTGATCTGCCTTAACAACCAAAAACAGCTTGCCAAGCAATTGGGCTACCTTTTAAGGAACGGTTTGCAAAATTGATACGTCATGATGGCGTAACAACAAACAAACATTTGGAGGATAGTCACATGCAACGGTTTTTTGGGTATGTATTGCTCGTCGTACTGATGGTTGGATTGGTTGGCTGTGGTGGTGGTGTAACCGATACAACCATTCCAGCTCCACCGAGCAGCAGCGAATATCAAGAAGGTCAAGACCAAATTCTTGATGCTGCGGTTGGCAGTTTTAAGCAAAGTTCAGCCGGTGTCGGCACCAATACAACTAATAAATTCTATATTTCAACCGCTAGTATGGATGAAATTAAGAATTACTATACAACTGAAATGCCCAAGCGTGGTTGGAAAACTATCGAATCACCAGCAGTGCCCAACACGGTATCAGTCAATTTCCAAGCTGATAGCAATGTGGCCTCAATCAATGCGATTGATTTGAGTATGACTGGGAGCACTGGAATTCTCGTTATCACAACTGGCACCAGCGTCAAATAAGCTTCAAAATCAACTGAGTTTACGGTGGCCCTCAGTGTTGAGCAATTGCTTAGGCTGAGGGCTTCGTGTGACAAATTGCAAGCATTTGGGCAAATCGCAACCTTTTTATAGCTATCGACGTACCAAAGCTTGTGATTATTACCACACTGTTTTTGGTAGAGCACGTTTGTGATTTGAGAGTTAGGATGAATGGGTGGCGCGATCATTGCTAAAGTTAAAGCCTTTGGCAATAGCAAGGCCAGCAACAGATTTTATTTAGGAGGATTGACCCTCATGTCAAAACGGACGATTAGCGCAATTTTAATTGCCCTAGCATTAAGCGCTTGTGGCAGCACTGCAGCCCCAACGGCAACGACGGCCCCAACGGCGACGACGGCTCCAACCGAAGCTGCGGCTCCAACCGCAACCGAAGCAGCAGCTGCGCCAACCAATGAGCCATCAAGCGGAGCCGCTGCTGAAATTCCAGCTCCACCCCAAAGCCAACCCTACGTCAAAGGTGAAAACACCATTATTGACGCAGCTATCGGTGGCATGGAAGGTGAATTCGAGAACCAAGAAAAACAAACTGGCTTGGATCTTGAGCCACTAACCTACTACATCACCGAAGAAGCTCCTCAAACGATTGTGGATTTCTACGAAGGTGAAATGGCAAGCTACAACTGGGGCACGGGCCAAGTCCAAGATCAAAACTTCGGTAAAGTTTTGGTTTACCCAAGCGCAAGCGAAGCAACCACCATCGCTATGATTGGTGTGTTGGATCTTTCAACCGTTGACACCAGCATGAAACAATCGATCATCTTCACGACCGTTGGTCGCTTGGGTGGCGGCAGCACCATGCCTGATGCGACAGCTGAAACTGGTGGCAGCACCGATCCAATGCCAGCTGGCGATTTGAGCGATATTCCTGCTCCACCAAGCAGCGAAGAATACCAAGCCGGCGATGATGTCATGACCGACACCTTCATGGAAAGCTTTGAAAAAGGTTTTGCTGGCAGCGCTGGCGATACCACGATTTTGGGCAAACAAGCCTATATTTCAACCGCTGCTCCTGCAGATATCAAAAGCTTCTATGATACCGAGTTGGAAGCAGCCGGCTGGACGGTTGTGCCTAGTGGCGATACTACCGGCATGGCTGGCTCACAAACCTTGACCTACACCAACATGAGCGCTGGCGAAGCCTTGGTCGTTATGACCCTCGATCGCAGCAGCATGAGCATGGGTGATGGCATTTTGGTAATCATCATCAAGGCAGCTGCTAAATAAGCAATTGGCTCGATATACCAATACACTCCCTCTGAGTTGCTTCGGCGATTCAGGGGGATGTTTTTTTGCAAAACGACTGTGGTATCATACACCCGCAAGCCAAATTCAAGCAGCCAAGGAGGCAGCCATGACGCGTGAACGACTTTCTGCAAGGGTGCAGAGCGTGCCACCATCAGGGATACGGCGGTTTTTTGATATTGCTGCCACAATGGAGAATGTGATTTCGCTAGGAATTGGCGAGCCAGATTTCGTTACACCATATACGATTACCCAAGCAGGGATTCGTTCGTTGCAACAAGGCAAAACTGCCTATACCTCGAACTCTGGCACGATTGAATTACGCCAAGCTGTGCAAAAACATCTCGATCAGTTATATGGGATCAATTATGATCCTGAGAACGAGTTGTTGATCACGGTTGGGGTGAGCGAAGCCTTACAAAATGCCATGTTAGCCACGATCGATCCTGGCGATGAAGTAATTATTCCTCAGCCCTGTTTTGTGGCCTATGGCCCAAGTGTCGTGTTTGCCGGTGGGGTTCCGGTGTATGTAAGTACATCAGTTGAACAACAGTTTCAGGTAACCCGCGAGGCAATTGAAGCCGCGATTACGCCAAAAACCAAAGCGATTTTAATTGGCTATCCCAATAATCCAACTGGCGCAGTCATGAGCCGTGAACGCTTGATGGAGATTGCCACGCTGGCGGAGAAGCATGATCTCTTGGTGTTCTCCGATGAGATTTATGATCGTTTGGTGTATGGGGTTGAGCACACCAGCTTTGCCCAACTGCCTGGCATGCGTGATCGCACGATTCTGCTCGGTGGTTTTTCCAAGGCCTATGCTATGACTGGCTGGCGCTTGGGTTGGTTGGCTGCCTCAGCCGATATTGCCAATGCTGTGCGCAAAATCCATCAATACGCTATTATGTCTGCGCCAACGGTCGCGCAATATGCTGGCTTGGAAGCACTGCAATCCGGCGAAGCCGATGTGCAACGCATGGTCAGCGAATACGATCGCCGACGCCAAGTAATTGTGGCTGGCTTGCGCCAAATTGGCCTGCCGACCTTTGAGCCACAAGGGGCATTTTACGTCTTTCCAGAAGTTAGCAGCCTTGGCCTCAGCAGTGAAGACTTTGTTGAAGGCTTGCTCTATCGTGAGAAAGTTGCGGTTGTGCCCGGCGATGCCTTTGGCCCAAGCGGCGCTGGCTTCGTGCGAATGTGTTACGCTACCAGTATGGATAATATCGAAACCGCCTTAGAACGAATCGAGCGCTACGTTCGTTCATTGTAAGTTTTAGAAGGATGCGTCATGAGTACCGAATCACCTGTTGAATGTACCCGCTGTAAACGAAAGCTCACGCCCGATGAGGTGCGCATGGCGCAGCCATTGATCACCTTCAAAGAGCTGGCGCAAGCAGCGATTAAAACCCCTTCGTTGCTAAGCGCAACCTTGCCCGACGTACCCTACTGCCCAGAATGTCGGGTGATTATTGCCAAGCAACGCCAAACCGAACAACTTAAATTCTTGGGCGTTGCGGTCGCCATTTTGGCCATCCTGATTGCGATTGTATTGGTTGTGCTCTAGCTGCATTGATGCTTGGGAGTTAGTTTTAGGACAAAATGATGCTTTTATCTGTGTTAATTCCTTGCTACAATGAAGCAGCAACGATTGCAAAAATGCTCGAGCGCTTGGCTCAAATTACCATTCCAATGCAATGGATCGCCGTCGATGATTGCTCACATGACGCTACCTATCAGGTATTACAAGAATTAACTGCAATCTACCCACACATGCAGGTTGTCCGCCATAACCAAAATAGCGGCAAGGGGGCGGCAATCCGAACAGCGCTAACCCACGCTACTGGCGAGATTGTAATCATTCAAGATGCCGACCTCGAATATGACCCCCAGGATTTTTATGAATTGATCAAACCAATTGAAGCTGGTTTGGTCAATGTTGCGTTTGGTTCGCGCTTTATGGGTCGGCATACGGGCATGTATTTTTGGAATGCTATTGGCAATAAAGGTCTCACCTTTTAACCAATTTGCTGTTTAACTGTTGGATCTCCGATATGGAAACCTGCTACAAGGTCATGCGCACCGATATTATGCGCTCGATGAACTTGGTTTCCAATGATTTTCGGATTGAGGCAGAAATGACGGCTAAGGTTCTGATGCAGGGTGAGCGAATTTTTGAAGTGCCAATTACATACTTGGGGCGCACCTACGAAGAAGGTAAGAAAATGCACCCCAAATATGGCTTTTTGACGGTTTGGGCGTTATTCCGTTTGCGTTTGCTCGGTCGCCCATAACCACGGTATTTGCTCCTCTTACAGAAAAGGTGATACATATGCCAGTCGTTGCAGTTCTTGGCGCTCAGTGGGGCGACGAGGGCAAAGGTCGTGTTGTCGATTTATTGGCAACCAAAGCCAAAATGGTTATTCGCGCTGCCGGTGGCTCGAACGCCGGCCATACCGTGATTAACCCGCTTGGGACATTTAAATTCCACCTCACGCCAGCCGGAATTTTCGATGCTAATGTAGTTAATATTATTGGCGCAGGCACGGTGATCGATCCTGCGGTGTTGTTGAAGGAGTTACAAGCCTTACGCGAGGCCAATGTTTCGCTCGATCAGCTGTATATCAGCGATCGGGCGCACGTGGTGATGCCGTATCACGTTTCGCTCGATGCGCTCGAAGAAAAAGATCGTGGCGCGAACGAAATTGGCACAACCAAACGCGGTATCGGCCCAGCCTATGTCGATAAAGCCTCGCGCATGGGCATTCGCATGGGCGATTTGCTGCACGAACAAACCTTGCTCAGCCGCCTAACCAGCGTGTTGGAATACAAAGGCCGGGTGCTCAACAAAATGTATAGCACGCCGCCAGGCGCTTCGTTGCACGATATGTATTTGCAATATTTGGAGTTTGGTCGCCAACTCGAAGCGCACATTGTGCCAATTCAGTACCATGGTTCAAGATGCCTTGCGCCGCGATATTCCAATTTTGATCGAAGGCAATCAAGGGGCGTTGTTGGATGTTGATTATGGCACATTTCCGTATGTGACTTCAACCGCCACTGGCTCAGCCGGAGCTTGTCAAGGCGCTGGCATTCCACCAATGCGCTTGAATGGCGTCGTCGGAATTTACAAAGCCTATACCACCCGCGTCGGCGGCGGCCCGTTCCCAACCGAGTTGACCGACGATCTGGGCGAGCATATTCGCCAATCAGGTCACGAATTTGGCACCACCACTGGTCGTGCTCGGCGGGTTGGCTGGTTCGATGCAGTTGCGGCCCGCTACTCTGCCGAAATCAATGGCATTAGCTCTATCGCGCTAACCAAGCTCGATGTGCTTGATGATGTTGATACCTTGAAGATTTGTATTGGCTATCGCTGGAACGATACCGAACTTGATTCATTTCCAGCGTCGATTTCGGTGCTGAGCCAAGTCGAGCCAATTTACGAAGAATACCCAGGCTGGAAAAGCAATACCAGCCACGCCCGCACCTTGGATGAATTACCTGAAGCGGCTCAACGCTATGTGCGGCGCTTAAGCCAATTGGTTGGCGTGCGCTTGGGCATGATTTCGGTCGGCCCATCGCGTGAGCAGATGGTAACCTTGCAAGACATTTTCTAAGGCAAATGTGTTCCCTCACCCCCCCAGCCCCCTCTCCCACTCAACGCGGGCGAGGGGGAGCCAGTTACGTTCCCTCACCCCCCAGCTCCCTCTCCCACTCAACGCGGGCGAGGGGGAGCCATTGTTTTCATCACAAATCACGCCAAAACCACTGTGTTAAGCCCCTCGCCCGCGCCATGGGAGCGGGGTTGGGGTGAGGGGATCTCATGTTATTTAGCTTACAACTTGGCTAATCGCATCGCCCAAGCGGGTAACCAATTCTTCAGCATCGTTATGGCCAAGAATCAAGGGCGGAATGACCCGCACCACATCATTGCCAGAACCAACCAACAGCAAGCCTTGATCAAAAGCAGCATCGGTAATTTGGGTTGCCGTTGGGCCATTGAATTCAACACCCCACATAAGACCACGCCCGCGCACAGCACTAATCACATCGAAGCGTTCGCCTAAATCGCGCAACCCAGCGCCCAATTCTGCCCCAACCGAGCGCACATGCTCAAGCATCGTGGGATGGGTGAGTTTTTGTAGAACGACGTTGGCAACGGCACAAATAAAGGGATTGCCGCCAAAGGTCGTGCCATGATCACCATAATTCAACGCGTTGGCCACCCGTTCGTTGACCAATACCGCACCAATTGGCAAACCACCACCAAGCGGCTTGGCCAGCGCCATAATATCGGGATTCATGCCCAAGGCTTCGTGCGCCAAACATCGCCAGTTCGGCCCACACCACATTGAATCTCATCGAAAATCAATATGGCATCGACTTGATCGCAGCGGCGACGCAAGGCTTGGGCAAATTCAGGGCTGATGGGTCGAATGCCGCCCTCGCCTTGAATTGGCTCGACAATCACGGCTGCCACGCTGGCATCAATCGTCGCTTCAAGCGTCGCTTGGTCGCACTCAAGGCTAATAAAGCGCACGCCTGGAATCAATGGATTAAAGGGTGTGCGATAGGCTTCACGCGAGGTAACCGACAACGCACCCATCGAACGGCCATGAAACGAATCGTGAAACGCCACAAAGCCAGTTTGTTGCTCCGGACGTTGATTGTGGGTGTAGCGACGGGCAAATTTCAGGCTGGCTTCGATGGCCTCGGTGCCAGAATTACAGAAAAATGCCTTACTTGCCCATGGAGTTAAATCGATCAAGCGTTGGGCCAATTCGGCTACCGACGCAGTGTAATAGAGATTCGATGTATGCAGTAAACCAGTTGCTGCTTGCTGAATCGCTGCTACCACTTCGGCATCGCCATAACCCAAGGCATTGACAGCAATTCCCGCAGTTGCATCCAACAAGCGTCGCCCATCAGCGGCATGCAACCATGCGCCTTCGCCACCAACTAAAGCGAGTTTGGCTCGTTTGTAGAGCGGCAACAAAAATGTATCACTCTGCGCAATAATCGCTTCTTGTTCGCTTTGTGTCATGGCCTCGGTTCCATCCCCTGCTAGCAAAAGATCAATTGGCGTGCATTGTAGCACTTTCTGGCAAGGCAAAAATCAAAAGGCAAAAGTCAGAATTGATCCACGAAGGACACAAAGGAACACAAAGGCTAGTTTTTAAGTCACAGATTTATAGAATGATCATTTAATTCCCAAAACTCAAAATATTAATTTTTCTGGGCAGAAGAATTAAATCTGATTCTTTAATTCTTCTGCCTTCTGATTTTTGCCTTTTGACTTGTTAATGTTGGTGTTGCTCGCTTAGGCTGCAATAGAGTTGCGGCGTGTTGCACGAGCATTCGAGTTGCAAGGTGGCATGACCAATATTGTAGCTATGGCAAAGCAATTCATTAATTGAGCTGATCAGTTGAGGGCTACGCTCTGGGCCTTGTTGATCGGTCACCACATGAGCTGAAAGCGCACGCATGCTGGCGGTAATGCTCCAAATATGCAAATCGTGAATCGCTTGCACCCCAGGAATCGTTTGTAAATCGCTGACAACTTTTTCAACATCAATATCACGCGGCGTTGCTTCCAACAAAACATCGATCGAATCGCGCAGAATGTGCCATGCATGCCAGATAATAAACCCAGCGATCAGCACCGAAACCAATGGATCAAGCCAGCGCCAATCGGTAAAGAAGATCACAGCCCCAGCAATTGTTGCGCCAATTGTCGAAAGCACATCGCCCATCAAATGCACAAACGCGCTGCGCAGATTAAGGTCGTTTTCGCTGCCGCGATGCACCAGCCAAGCCGTGCCAGCATTAACCAACACCGCCAATAACGAAACGCCAATCATAATCGGCGCATCAACCGCCAAGGGGTTTTGCAAACGCTCGATCGCTTCCCAGCCAATCCCCAAGGCGATGCCAACCAAGGTCAACGAATTGACGAAGGCCGCTAAAATGCCGGCCCGATGGTAGCCAAAGGTTTTGCGCGAATGGGCTGGACGACGGGTCAGCCACAAGGCAATCCAACTAATCAGCAAGGCAAGCACATCACTGGCATTATGGGCTGCGTCGGTTAGGAGCGCCAAACTATTGGCCCACAAACCAGCCACAATTTCGACCCCAACAAAGCCAAAGGTAATTGCCAAGGCCCAAATCAGGCGGCCACCAGCATCGGCAGGCACGCTATGATGATGTCCATGGTGGTCGTGATTTCCGCTCATCGTTCTTCCTCCAACACAGCTAAAATTGGCGCAACCGAGGGATCAGGCGTTGCGCCATGGCGAATATGATTCAGACAAACCAAGACCAGCACCCGCACATGGTCGTCGTCGAGGCTATAAAAGACCATTTTGCCTTCGCGCCGTTGTTTGACCAAACGCAACTGGCGCAGCACCCGCAAATGCTGCGAAACCGCCGACTCAGAATAATGGAGAATCGCCGCCAGATCAGCGGTACAAAGCTCCTGCTCAAGCAAGCAGCCGACAATTTTAACCCGCGTCGAATCGGCCAAGGCGCGAAAGGTTTCAGCCATCAAGAAATAACTTTGATCGTCGTGAAGCGTTTGCCGTCCACGCTCAACCATGGCTGGGTTGATTCCAGCGTGATCATGTTCATGCATAGCCCAAGCCTCAAATAAACGATTGCACAATTGCTAAATTATCAAATCGTAACTCGTTCGTCAAGCATTTAGCAACCTTTTGTTTTAGACCACGTATCAATTTCATCAAGTTCAGTCAAGACTGAACTTGTTAAACGTGCTAGATTCTGTTTAATCGGGACTGAACAGGATAAACTATGGCCATAGATAATCTACAAGCGCGTTTAGCCTATGCCGAACGGATTGCGGTTTTTTACGAAAAAGCTGGGGGAATACCACGAATGGCTGGTCGAATTATGGGCTGGTTGTTGGTTTGCGATCCACCGCAGCAAAACGCGGCGGAGCTTGGGCAGGTGTTGAGCGCCAGTAAAGGCTCGATCAGCACCATGACGCGCTGGTTGCTGCACATTGGCCTAATCAACAAAACCACAATTCCCGGCGAACGGCGCGATTATTTTGAAATTCGCCAAGGCACATGGGCTGATTTGCTAGCCCAACAATTTCAAGCAGTCGGGGCGTTTCGCGAGCTAGCCACCCAAGGCTTGGCGTTGTTAAACGATCCTGAGGGCGAAGAAGGCGCACGATTGCGCGAAATGCGCGATTTATACGCATTTTTTGAGCGTGAATTACCGTTGCTCATTGAAAAATGGCGCAACGAACGAAAGGAATGACCATGACCACGGTTGTTCAAACTAAGAATCTGAGCAAAAGCTATGGCAAAAATCGCGGCATTGATGATTTAAATTTACAGGTGCAGCAAGGCGAAGTGTTTGGTTATTTGGGGCCAAACGGCGCTGGCAAAACCACCACCATTCGCACAATTTTAGATTTTATTCGGCCAACCAGCGGCAGCGCCCAAGTTTTCGGCCTCGATTCGCAGCGCGATTCGGTGGCGATTCATCAGAAAATTAGTTATTTGCCCGGCGAATTGGTGATGTATGAAAAAATGACTGGCATGGAGTTGTTGCATTATTTTGGCCAATTACGCGGCAATGTTAGCCAACAAGAAATTAAACAATTGGCCGAACGCTTGGAGCTTGATTTAAACCGGCCAATTCGTATGTTATCCAAGGGCAATAAACAAAAAGTTGGCTTAGTGCAGGCATTTATGGGCCAGCCAGAGCTTTTAATTCTCGATGAACCGACCAGCGGGCTTGATCCATTGGTGCAACAAACCTTTTACCAGCTTGTGCTCGAAGCCAAAACTGCTGGCCGCACCGTCTTTTTGTCGTCGCATGTGATGTCGGAAGTTGAGCATATTTGCGATCGGGTAGGGATTATTCGGGCTGGTAAGTTGTTGGCAATTGATACGGTCAAGGCACTCAAGGAGCGAGCGCGGCGCACGCTTGATCTCTATTTTGCCCAACCAGTTGAGCCTGCCGCTTTTGCTCATATTGCCAATATTGATGATTTGCAAGTGCTTGGCAATCATGTGCATTGCGCCGTGACTGGCTCGATTGATCAGTTGATCAAAACCGCTGCCCAATTTGAATTGCGTGATTTGGTCAGCCAAGCCACCGATTTGGAAGATATTTTCTTGGCCTACTACAAAGGCGAGGTGAGCGATGTTGCGTAATATTTTTAGCAAAACCATTTACGAACGCCGCCGCTCACTGCTGTGGTGGGGGCTGGGAGTTATATTATTGGTCGCCATGCTGATTGGTTTTTACCCAGCGATGAACAACCCTGAAACCAGCGAGCAGCTCGCCAAAGCCATGGAAGCCATGCCCAAAGAGATGTTAGCAGCCTTCGGGGTGACCGATGTGGCCAATTTGACCACGCCAGCTGGCTATATCCAAGGGCGGTTGTTTGGCTTTATGCTGCCGCTGATCGTCATGATTTTTACGATTGGGCTTGGCTCGCGGGTGATCGCTGGCGAGGAAGAAGCACGCACGCTTGACTTGATTTTAGCGCATCCAATTCGCCGCTCGACGATTGTTTGGCAAAGCTTCGCGGCGTTGAACGTGTTATCGATGGCGATGGGTTTAATGACATGGCTGAGCTTGTGGCTTGGCGCGGTGTTACTTGATATGCAGATTGGCGCTGCTGAATTAGGTGCTGCAGCATTCAATATGAGTTTGATGGCGCTGTGTTTTGGCGCAATTGCCCTGATGATCGGCGCGGCTACGGGCAAGCGGGCTATGAGCATGGCCGTAGCCACGATTTTGGCAGTGATTGGCTACTTTGTAAATTCGCTGGCCAGTGTGATCGAGTGGCTTAAGCCGTTTCAAAAGTTCTCGCCATTCTATTATGCCGATTACAACCAACCACTAAAACATGGCTTTCACTATCTGCCATTTGTCGTTTTGGGCAGCGTGATTGTGCTGTGTGGATTGGCTGCGGTCAAGCTATTTGAACGGCGCGACGTAGCTGTCTAATCAATGCAAGCATGGCGTTGGATCTGGTTTCGTAGATCCAACGCCGTGCTTTGGTTCTATTATGGCTGACAATATTGCGCGTTTTGGGTAAC
Organism: uncultured Chloroflexia bacterium; assembly: GCA_963767035.1. GTDB lineage: Bacteria > Chloroflexota > Chloroflexia > Chloroflexales > Herpetosiphonaceae > Herpetosiphon. The sequence goes on from CAVYBW010000001.1 coordinate 3,395,108, forward strand.
ACTCTCGACTTTGACCGTCGTTTTAGCCCAAACAACAAACTCGCTCAGGCCAACCTCGCTCTCTGGATTACCCCAATCATAGGTATAACCGAGGCGCGTCCAAGGGTAGCCATTTTTGGCATCATACGAGAGGCTGCGTTGGAGATTGAACCAATCGCGGCTAAATTCATAATCTTGTTGGGATGGAAAGGCGCTGGCTTCAGGCATTTCCAATTGGGCGACGCTATCGGTAATTTCAGGGTCAGGGCTAGGCCGAAAGAGATCCTCAGTTGGCACCCACAGCTGCACAACCCGGGTTTTGCCATTGTTGGCAGGCAAGCCCAGTAATTGCTCCAAACGTAAATTCAGGGGTACATCAGCAGTTGCAGGATAGGCTTTGCAGAAATTTTGCATCTCCGGTACAACTGTGACCCAGGTTTCACGAGTTGTCGTCGTTTCTTGGCCAACCAAGGCATCATAGCCACTCCACGATGTCCACGTTGCAACCAACACGCGGCCTGTTGCTGCATCGCGCACAAGGTTGCTATTGCTTGCATCGATGATCGTCAACTGATCTGAAATTTCGCTAGGTTCGGCAATTTCGGCATCGCTGACAGCAGCCCGGAAGCGGCGTTCGAGTTCGGCTTGCTCAGGCGTAAAGGTTGCGGTCGCGGTTGGCTCGTTGGTGGCCGTGGCGGCTGGTAGGCTGGTAGCGGCGGCGGTTGGCGCGGTCGTGATGGTTGGTGGCACATCGGTTGGCACGGTTGTGGCGGTAGCAGTTGGTGGCACAGTCGCCAGTGCAATCGTGCGATCTTCGGTTGCGCTCGTACCACAAGCAGCTAAAATGGCCGTGATCAGCCCAACTGCCTGAAATTTAGCCCAGCGGCGTAGCGCTACTCGTTGCGACATACCCATGCTCCTTGCTAAAAAGAATCTCAAATTGATTGACTCAAATGCAGATATGGCGCAGTAGGTCAATGCACAAGAGCTGATTGATCGGTTGGATAGTTTCAAGGAAGGGTCTAACAATCGGCGGCATCTTACATTGGTTTGTAGCTATGATTGCCGTTGTTTGATCAGCTCAATCATTGCCGAGGCCTTGGGTTCTGTGCTAGCCTCCAAACCAGTAATCACGCCTTGTTGGTTGGCATGGGGCTGATTTTGACTGACTTTCCATTTGCCCAATAAGCGAGTAATCGGAATCGCGATGCCAACAATTGCCTTGAGCAGGGCTTCGGTATAATCGTGCGGCGCATCGCCAACCTGCCATTGATGTTCAAAGCCAGCTTCATTGTGGTTGGTTAATTGCTCAAGTTGTTGGCGCAACCATTGAGGATCATCGATCACCTGCAAATAGCCATAGGCGTGGGCTACGGCGTAATTCCAGGTTGGCACAACTTTGCCAGTTTGGGCTTTACTAGCGTACCAACTTGGCGTAATATAACTATCTGGACCATGAAAAATCGCCAAACTTTCTTGTTGCGGATTATGCTCATGCCACATGGTATTGGCGCGAGCTACATGGCCATAGAGCGTGCCAAATTCACCAGCTTGCGGGTCGAGATACAGCGGAATATGGTTGGCGTTGATGCCGCTGCTATTGAGAGTAATAATTGTCGCCAAGGGTTGGCGTTGGATTAATTCGTGCAAAACTTCGAGACGTGGCTCGGCAAAATGTTTGGGTATATACATGGTTATTCCTCTTTTAATGTTTGCAGCATATTAGCATCGCGCAGCAATAGCCAGCCGTGGGCGTGTTTTTGCCATAACGAAAAGCTATCGCCAGCCCGAATCAGCGGCGGTTGGTTATGTGGTGGCTGAATATGAACCCGCAGTTGATTCCAGCAGGTAGCCCACTTGCCATTGAATTTAATCTCTTGAATTGCAAAATCGATTTTCAGTTTAAATTGGTTCATACCTGCCGACGCTGCGGCAAAGGCGCCCTTGCCGCGCATCGGTGCTTGACCAGTCACCAAAAAGATTACATCGTCATCTAACAAGGCTACAATTTTGCTAACATCGCCAGCCTCGGTGGCCTCAATCCATGTTTGTACCAATTGACGAATCGCCGTTTGATCATCGAGCATTCTATCCTCCTTGATCGATTGCATTATGCCAATTGCAATCCGCTGATTGTACCGCCCAACGACTGAATTATGCAGGGACAATTGTCAACCCAATTGAGTGTGGATGAGCTGTGGTTTTATGTTCCCTCCCCCCCAACCCCCTCGCCCACTGAACGCGGGCGAGGGGGAGCTGATTAATGCAGATTAAGTTAGCTCCCAGCTTATAAAATTATTAACCCACTGAACGCGAGCGGGGAGTCGATTGCTCCATCCCAGGAAAAATAAATAAACCACAGAGTTAAGCCCCTCGCCCGCGCCACGGGCGAGGGGTTGGGGTGAGGGAATCTTACGACCCTTTTAAGCCAACCCCTTCTCCAACTGAATGCGGGCGAGGTGGAACCGATTAATGCCAACAGCCCAAATCGTGATTAAGCCACAAAACCAAACTCCCCTCGCCCGCGCCTTGGGAGAGGGGCTGAGGGATAGGGAAAGCCTTGAAAACTACTCCAGTTTAATTGGATCGCCTAACGATATCAATTAAACGCTCAAGCCAGCTGATTGGGTTGAACAATCAACTGGCTCGCCAATGAAGCTTTATAAAATCAGAGCTAGATTGCTTGGACAATCGCAATGGCAAAGCCATCGTAGCCTTTGCTGCCAACGGTTTGCAGCGCGGTGGCCGTCAAACGTGGGTTGCTTGCCAAATCTGCAAATAATTGACGGGTGGCCTGAATCGCTGGATCAGGATCAGCGGGATTGGTGACTGCACCGTTGCGCACCACATTATCGCCAATAATTACCGTACCAACATGGGCAAATTTGAGTGCCCACGCCAAATAATGGGGATTATTCGGTTTGTCAGCATCAATAAAAATCAAATCGAATGGTTCAATGCCTTCGCTGGCCAATTGGGCTAGGCTATCCAAGGCTGCGCCAACCCGCACCTCGACCTTGGCGCTCAAACCTGCCTTGGCAAGATTAGCCTTGGCAACCTCGGCATGATGTGGCTCATATTCCAAGGTAATCAATTGGCCATCGGCAGGCAAGGCGCGGGCCAGCCAAATTGAGCTATAACCGCCCAAGGTGCCAATTTCCAAAATACGTTTTGCGCCACACATGAGCGCGAACATGTGCAGCAATTTGCCTTGATTGGGCGCAACATTGATTGGCGGCAAGCCAGCATCGGCACTGGCTTGCAAAGCTGCATCCAAGACTGGATCGGCTTGCACCAACGTGTCCGATATATAGTGATCAACTGCATCCCATGTTGTTTGATTCATCGCTTCCTCCTAAAACCACCACAGCTAAACTCGTTCGAGTTTGGCGAAGGCGGCAAGTAGTTTTTTCACGCCTTTGCCAGGAAACGCTACCGTTACTTCTTCGTCGTCGCCAACCATTTTACTACTGACGACAACTCCCTCGCCGAAATTGGCGTGGCGCACTTTATCGCCAGCGCTATAACTGGCGGCGCTTGGCTCGCGTTCGGGGCGTTTGGGTCGGGCCGGGCCACTCGCACCACTCCACATGCTGCTGGTGCTTGGTTGAGCGCCACGAGTGCGCTGCGGGGTGCTGCTTTGCCATTGGGTCGCAGCATGCACTGGCATCTGTTTGATTTCACGGGTCGGCGTGCGCTGAAGTAAATCTTTGGGAATATCGCCCAGAAAGCGCGATGGAATGGTGATATCGGTGCGGCCCCACGTTGCTCGCTTGAAGGCATACAACATATATAGGCGTTGTTTGGCGCGAGTTGTGCCAACATACAACAAGCGGCGTTCTTCTTCGATACTCTCAGGATCGTCAACCGAGCGTCCGTGGGGCAGCAAGCCTTCTTCAGCCCAGCCAAAAATACCACTGGATACTCAAGACCTTTGGCTTGGTGTAGGGTAATTAAGGTTACGCCTGGCTCACGCGCTTTGCTGGAGTCAAGGCTATCAACATCGCTGACCAAGGCGACTTCTTCCAAAAAGCGCGGCAATTGATCCTCGGTTGGCAGCGCCAGATATTCCATACTGACGTTTTGCAATTCGAGAATATTTTCCCAGCGCTCAGCGCCTTCTTCCTCGCCATATTCGGCCACCAACAACTCTTGAAATGGTACGCGCTCAAGCAAACGCTGAATCAACTCGCCCAACATTAAATCGTGGCGTAGATCGCGCAAACCAGCGACTAGCTTTTGAAATTGCTCGACTGCGTTACGGGCGCGACCGCCAATTGGTGGATTTTGGGCTTCGTTGGTGACCAACAACTCAAGAGCATCCCAAATTGAAATATCGAGATTGCGCGCCCATTGCAGCAGCTCTTGTTGGGTGCGATCGCCGATGCTGCGGCCTGGCACATTAATCACGCGCAACAGGCTGACTTCATCGTGCGGGTTATGGATAATTCGCAGGTAGGCCACAATATCTTTGATCTCTTTGCGTTCGTAGAAGCGCGTGCCGCCAACCAATTTATAGCGTAAGCTGCGGCTGATCATCGCTTCTTCAAAGGCTCGCGATTGAGCATTGGTGCGATACATCACGGCAAAATCATCGAGCGAACAGCCTTCGCGAGCACGAATCCGCATAATTTCATCAGCAACCCAACGTGCTTCTTCGTTGTGATCGTAAGCCTCGACCAACGAAACTAACTCGCCTTCCTGCTGCTCTGTCCAGATTTTGGTGGTGTGACGGCGATCATAGGCGGCATCGATGATTGATTGGGCTACATCAAGAATTGGCTGGGTCGAACGGTAATTTTGCTCCAATGGAATAATTTGCACATCGGGGTGGGCTTCTTCAAATTCACGCACATTGGCCAAACGCGCCCCACGCCAGGCATAAATTGATTGCTGAATATCGCCGATCAAAAAATAGTTGTTGTGGCCTGCGCCAACATGATTGACCAACGAAAACTGCACCCGATTGGTATCTTGCACTTCGTCGACCATCACATGAACGTAGCGCTCAGCATAGCGAGCCAGCACCTCGGGATGATATTCAAACAAATTGACAGTTTTGAGCAGCAAATCATCAAAATCGAGCGCATTATTGGCGAGCAATTGTTTTTCGTAGCGTTCATAACAGCGCAGCACAATTTCATCGAAGTAGCTGCTAACGCTGCGGGCAAATTCGGCCACTCCAATCATCTCGTTTTTAGCGGCAGAGATGCGGGCATGAATCGAACGCGGGTTATATTGCTTCTCGCTTAAATCCAATTCGCGCAAAATCTGCTTCATCACACGCTGCTGATCATCAGCATCGTAAACCACAAAATCGCTGGCGCGTTGGAGATGCTGAATATCGCGGCGTAGCCAACGGGCACAAATTGAGTGGAACGTGCCCATCATCACATCGTGGGCGCGGCTTTCGCCAATTAGATTGCCAAGCCGTTCGCGCATCTCACGGGCAGCTTTATTGGTAAAAGTAACCGCCAAAATGTTATAGGGGCGCACCCCAACTTCATTAATTAAGTAGGCAATTCGATGAGTGAGCACGCGGGTCTTGCCCGAGCCTGGGCCAGCCAGCACCAACACTGGCCCATGAATCGCTTGGACTGCGCGTTGTTGTTGAGCATTCAGCCCAATCAGCAGCGGGTGAGTCATTGATCTAGTCCTTACATGACGGTCGACAACCGTGATATATGTCAATCTTGCAAGCTCTATTGTACCCGTTCCGGCGCTGAGTTGAAACAGGTGAGCGACAGCAAAAAATGATTGCCGATAGCAAAGCTTAGGCTACTTGATTCAGCTTAGATTTACTGGTTTTGCGTTGAAACGGATTGCGCCAACTCCAACGGCGGGGCCGCGTAATATCCAACGAGCGGCGCAAGCCTTCGCTGGTGAGCGTAAAGCCAATTAAGAGCAACACCATTAAAATGCCAGCAAAGATCGAAACCCATGGTGCACGGCTGTATTGACCAAAGAAATCTGAAAGCATTTGGCCCAGTTCAGGTTGGCTGGCTTTTTGTTTCACAATATCGGGCAAGGGCACATCTTTCGTATAATCGCTATAAACATAGCTCCCGCCAATGAAATAGCCCAAATAGCCAAGCTCGGCCACAATTAAGGTGACGGCAGTTAATTCGCTGGCCAGCAACAGAGGTAGCAGCGGCACCAGTTGGGGCAAAATATAGCGATAGACAATTTGCCAACGATTGAGGCCAATTGCTTGGGCACTTTCCAAATAGGGTGCCTGCAACACCTTCTGCACATAGCCTTGCACCACACTGGCGCTATTCACCCAGCCAGTCAAACATAAGGCCACCAAGAATGCTGCCAAGCCAGATTTATTGGCAACCATCGGCGTAGTACCCTCATAGAAAATCAAGGCATTCCCACTCGTCCAGATCAAATAGCCCAAGGCAATGATTAAAATCGGTATGGCACTGGTGATGGTGATGAATGTATCGAGCAACCATACTACCCGTTGGCCCAACAAGCCTACGATGCCACCAACGACTACGCCAAGGATCAAGCGCACGGCAGCAATAATGCTACATAAGATCAAGGTTGGCCGAACGGCCCATAACAAACGGCTCAGCAAATCGCGGCTAATATCATCAAAACCCAAGGGGTATTCAGGGTGAAGAAACGGTGGCAAGGTTTCGCGTGGCGGGCCACCATAGAATTTCCCTTGATAGCGAAACGAGCGATTTTCCAGCAGCGGATCATGCGGTGCAAGGCTGGGACCGAAGATGGCAATCAGCAGCATAAACCCAACGATCAACAAGCCAAGTGTCAGTGGAATATTTTTCATTTAGCCTTTCCCTGAGCTTGCCGCCCAATCGGATTAATCCAGAGACTCATAACCGAGGCCAATAAATCAACCACAATCAATACCGCCCCCAGCATGGCCAACAACAACCCCAAGATCAGCGGATTGAAGAAGGTAATTGACGGTTCCTTGGTCAGGGTATTAAATAACAGCCAACCGATGCCGCGCCAATCAAACAACGATTCAACCAAAATCAAGCTGCCGACAACCATCTGCAAACCACGGCCTAAGCTCGCAAAGACGGCAGGAGCAATATTGGGGATTGTATGGCGACGCACAATCGTGCTCCAACGCAAACCTTTGCTTTTCGCAAACCGCACGTAATCTTGTTGAAATTCGTGTTCGAGCAAACTCGCACCAATTGAGGCGATATAAAAAGTCGGACGCAATGCCAAAATGAGCGCTGGCATAATTAAGTGTTTGGAGGTGCTATAGCCTTGAACTGGCAGCAGTAATTGGCTTGTCCAGCCAACGCGTCTAGCATACAACAAACCTAAGATCAGCAATGAACCCAAGAAAAAGCCTGGGATTGCATTGCCAAGCGTAAATATCGTGACCATAACCGGTGATACCCGACCAGTTCGTGGTGAGATTGCCAGCAAACACATACCTAAACCAAAAACAATCGTCGCTAAAGAAGCCAAACCCAACAATTTAGCCGAGCGCACAATAAAATCATCAATATATTCGTTAAACTTTGGTGCGATCTTCGTTAATTCGACCGAGATCTCCTTGAGCCATCGCAACAAGCGTTTCGCGATAGCGGGTCATAAATGGTTGAGTATCGTACTCATAACCTTCACTATAGCCATTCTCAAATACGGTAATCACTAGTTTGGGCGGGTAAAAATAGCCTGTATGATTATAGGCATACCACGCTCCGAAAAAGTGCAATACCGGCACTAACACGATCAATAACCCAAGTTTGCGTAATACAAGTCGGCTCATAAGTCTAGTCTCCAATTAGCCCTGAGGATGAGCATTGAGGTATTGTGTATATTACTCACCCACTTAACAAAAGGTTCAGGCTTACGACCGACCCATGGTCAATTGACGATCAATCTAGCTATTTAGATTAATAGAGTCAGAATAGAGGCATAAGGATGAAAAATGAGGGATGAGCGAGATCCCCTCACCCCAACCCCTCGCCCGCCTTCAGTGGGAGAGGGGGCTGGGGGGTGAGGGGATAATCACCTGGTTAAAACCCTATCAATTGACATTCTATATCAATAATGATACATTATATCAATATATGATCGTGCTTGGCGCGGTCGCTTTTTTTGCTCACTTATTGATGATATACAGTATCAATATGAATCAACGAAAACCAAGCTATGCATTGCCCAACTCAGTTCAGCGCGCAGGGCGACCATTATTTGAGCAACAATGTTGGTGTTGGGGCCACGATGTGCGGCGCAATGCAGGCAATTTGCTGCTTGAATATGGTGCAGAGCGCAGCCGCATGCCAACTGATCAACGTGGCAGCAGTAACTATCGCTTTCAGCTGGCAAATGGGGCGACGCTTGATCTATGGGGTTGGGGCTTGTGGTATGGCGATGGCTTGGCATCAAGTTTGTTTTTGCGCCGCGACAAGCTGCAAATCGGCTTGCTTGATCGGGCTGCACCGTTATGCAATGTTTGGTCGTTGAGCGCATTGCCGCCGGTACGAATGCCGCAACATTTCAGCGAATGGCTGCGCATGACCAGCCTGCTTTGCGCTTGTTGCACATGGATTGCAACCTATGAAGACTGGGTGCTTGAACAAGCTGGCCTGAGCTATCGCCAAACATGTGTAGCAGATTGGCAAAAACAAGCCTTGCCAGCTCACGAAATGGCTGAGCGCTGGCAACAACTCCATTCATTAATTGTTGCCAGCCAAGAAACGTTGAGCCTAACGAGGGCTTAGGCTTGTTCGGCTAACCATTGAGCTGCTTGTAAAGTATTTTGCAACAACATCATATTGGTGACCGGGCCAGTACCGCCCGGCACAGGCGTGATTGCGCTCGCAACCTTACTAGCACTTGCCCAATCGACATCACCAACCACTTGGCCTTCGGCCACCTCGTTGATGCCAAAATCGAGCACGACCGCACCTGGTTTGAGCATTTCGCCGGTTACCAAGCCAGCCTTGCCCACCGCCGCCGCCACTAGATCGCCTTGGCGAATCACTTCGGCCAAATTGGCAGTGCGCGAGTGGCAAATGGTTACAGTGGCATGACGGGCCAGCAATAACTGCGCTAAAGGCTTGCCCACCACATTCGAGCGACCCACCACCACCGCATGCTTACCAGCCAAGCTAATTTTATAGCGATCGAGCAAGGCCATGCCGCCAGCTGGCGTATTTGGCGCCAGCGCAGCCAACCCTTGCGCCAAGCGGCCAGCATTGGTTGGGTGCAAGCCATCAACATCTTTTTGCGGATTGAGCGCAGCTACCGCCCCATCAGCCGAAAGCTGGCTTGGCAAAGGCATTTGAATAATAATGCCATGAATATTGGGATCATTGCTGGCTTGCTGAATCGCCGATTCTAAGGTCGCTTGATCGCAGGTTTCGGGCAACAATTGCAGGGCAAAGCCAAAGCCAACCCCTTCGCACGAGCGCCGAATTGAACGCACATACCAATCGGAAGCAGCATTGCCCGCTACTTGAACGACGACCAATTGGGGCGCATAGCCAGTGCGAGCTTTGAATTCAGCCGCTTGCTGGCTGATCTGAGCCTTCAATTCTTTCGCTAACACGCGACCATCAAGCAAAAGCGCTGTCATAACATCCTTTACATAGAAAAGCGGAGCAGCTGCTCCGCAATGGTTGGGATTCTTTAGGCTTGTAATTGTTGGTTGACTAAGGCCATAACGGCCTCGGTATCTGCGTACAGCGTGGCGGTGAGCTTGGCAACTTCGGCCCGCGTTTCGCGCACATAAAATTGATCTTCAAGCGTATTCAGATTAATTTCAACGTTCAGCAACGCGCTACGCACGGCAGCTTGGGCCAGCAGCACCGCCACGCCAACATCGCTCACCGCAGCCGAATTGCCTTTTTGGGCCGCTGGGCTACACAATGGCAAAATTGCCGCAGCAGCTTGAGCCGCCCGCAATGGCACATCGGTTGCAATTCGAGTTGCTTTTTGAATTGCATCACGCCGAATCGCAATATCGGCGCTAGTTTCGCGGGGCAGTTTATAGGCTGCGCTCAAACGCCGAAACGCTTCAACATCGGCATCGGCCAGCTCTTGCAATTCACGGCGCAACGATTCTGAGCGATCCATCAAGCCGCGAATTTCATCCTCAACCTCGGCATATTTTTTCTTGCCAAGGGTTAACGAACAAACCATTGAAATCAAGCCTGCGGCCATTGCCCCAGATACGGCTGCAACGCTGCCGCCACCTGGCACTGGCTCTTTAGTAGCGAGCTGATCCAAAAATTCGGTGATTGGCACCTGTAATAGGGTCATAACGACCTCCTTGGTGTTGAATCAAGTTCATGCTGATCGTACCACATCTACGCATCCGTGCGGTCGCATGGTTCCAATCGACCAGCCAGCTAAATTGGCCCAAACCTGATCAGATAAAGCAACATTCCAAGGCATAAATAGGTGCCATAGGCAATATACAGCGTGCCTTCACCTTTGATTTGGCGCGCCACCAAAATCCCAATTGAGGCGATCCCCGCCAAACCCATACCATACATCAGTGCTCCGCCAAGATGGCGCCAACCAACGGTAGCACCCATCAAAAATGCCAAATAGACATCGCCCAAGCCAAACGGCGCTTCATCATCGGGGAAAAGCACAAGCGAGCCAGCAAAAAAGAGCAAGAACAATAAGCCAGCAATCAACGAGCCAATCAGCGAATCTTTGAAGCTAATGGTTAAAAAGGCCGAGCCAAGTAAGGCAGCAATGGTTGCAATCAACACCAATAGCACATCGATCAGCCGCACTTTCCAATCGACTGCCCCAACCACAATATAGACCAAGCTGATCGCATACCAATACAGGCCGCGCAGTGAAAGGCCATAATCGCGATAGCAAACCCAGGCCATTAGCCCACTGGCGGCAGCAATCAATAAACCAACCCAGGTTGGGCCACCAAGCAAAGGGTGGCGTGGAGTTGGCAATGGGTTGGCAGCTTTGGGATCGGTGGCAATTTGAGTAATCCATGGGTTTAGGCCAAAACCAATCGCAAGACCAACCACAATCACAATTGCTGACAACATAGGCTGCTTATCCTTGTAGCGCTGCTAGAGCCGCCGCGCGCATAACGTCTAATGGTGCAGGCAGAGCAAACCATCGGCTAAAAGCCAAGCCAGCCTGTCGCACAAGCATATCGAGGCCATCGTAATGGGCCGCACCACAGGCCGCCGCTGCTTTGAGCAATGCAGTTTGGCGATAAACTGTATCGTACACCAAAAGCTTGGCGTGTAATAGCCCTAAATCAAGCGGCGCAGGATCACTATCCTTCCAGCCCAACGAAGTCACATTGATCAACAAACTGGCATCGGCTAGGCAATCAGCAACCTGTGGATCAGCGGCGGCGAGCGCTTGCTCATGCGGCAATACCAAGGCTTGGGCACTACTGAGCGTGCGATTGATCAGGCTAATTTGTTGGCAACCAGCGTTGCGCAAGGCCCAAAGCGCGGCTCGGGCCGCGCCACCTGCGCCTAAAATCACTGCGCGCTGCGTCGCTAAATCAGCGCCATAGGCTTGAAGTGAGGCTTGCAAGGCAGGCGCATCGGTGTTATGTCCAGTCAAACTGCCATCGACTTCACGCACAATGGTGTTGACTGCGCCCAGTTCTTGGGCGATTGCCACCGTGCGATCAAGCAATGCAGCAATCGCCACTTTATGCGGCAAGGTAACATTTGCCCCCACCATGCCCTCGGAGCGCAGGCTTTGCAGCCGAGCGGGCAGATCGGCGGCAGGCGTGTGCCAACGCGCATACTGCTGATTAATGCCTTTCGCCTGCAAGGCAGCATTGTGCATTGCAGGCGAAAGGCTATGGGCGACCGGATCGCCAATAATGCCAAGGGCGGCTATTTGGGACACGCCAAAAACTCTTCTTGAAATTGCAAAAATTCGCTATAGTCGTTGGTAAAGTTGTGGGTTGGGCGTTCACCAGCAGCAACACATTTGGTTACAAAATAGGTCACATCCTCATCCGCTGGTGCAGCCGCTGCTTGCAAGGCAAACAAACCAGGGGTACTAATTGGCCCAGGTGGTAAGCCAGGGTTGACCCGCGTGTTGTAGGGGCCAGCGGCACTATTAATTTGTTCAATCGTGAGCTGATCGAGTTTTGGCCACCAATCGCCTGGCTGGCCCAAAATATATTGAATCGTCGGATCAGCGCCAAGCTGATTGCCGGCAAACTCTGGTTTCAGGCGGTTCCAGAAGGCGGCTGCAATCCGTGGCATTTCTTCGTTGTTGCTGGCTTCGCGCTGCACAATTGAGGCCAGCGTGACCACTTCATGGACAGAACGTCCGGTTGTGGCGCTGCTCAACGGCGAAGCGGCCCAGCGAAGTGCAAAGGTGTCAAGCATTTTGCGCACAATCTCTTCGCTGGTAGCATCGGAGAAAATATCGTAGGTATCAGGGAAGAGATAGCCTTCCAAGCTGGCGCTATCTGGCAAGCTGGCTAAAAAGCTATAATCGGCCTTGAATTGCGAGCCATTACGGGCTACAGCCAAGAAATCATCAGCACTTACCACGCCAGTTGATTCAATCACAGCGGCAATTTCTTCGATGCGCAAGCCTTCGGGCACGGTAAAGCGCACGGCAGTTTGGACCTCAGGCGCAACCCGAAACATCTCCAAAATTTGGTTGATGGTCATGTTGGGGCTGATTTTGTAGGTGCCAGGGTACAAATCAGTCTCGGCGTTGCGTAAATCGGCGAAAACCCGAAAGACAATTGCGCGGCGAACCAAGCCTTCGGATTCTAGATTACTACTAATCACAGCCAAACTTTCGCTTGGGGTAATTATAAAATCTTTGGCAATATCGCTATCACCAGCAGGCTGGGTTAACTCACGCAGAAACAGCGTTGCAACACACGCGACAACCAGTGCCCCAATGGTGGCAACAATCAACAAAGCTCGAATTAAACGTCTCACAAGCATCCCTTATTATCTATAGGTAGCGTTGGCATAGGCCAACAATCGGTCGATCGCACATGTCAAAACCTTGGCTATTATAGCCTCGCGTTATCTATTTGACAACAACTCCTCCTTGGATAAAGATTTTTTATACTCTCCTAATGGGCTAAAACCTTAGGCCAGCAACATGCGCCATCCTCACCTCTAGGGGTGAGTTATAAGTCGTCTCAACGAATGGGACTCACGCTTGTTAATCAGACTGCACAATTACCCCAAGTGTTGCTATACTAGCTAGTATTCTTTTTTGGATTCGTTGCTGGCTTGTTGCCAGTTGAATTGCGTTTGGCTGGTTGGTACGCCTTATCAAGATATATTCCATGATTGAGTTTAGTCTAGGATTAATGCTGGCTAGTGATTTGATCAGCTTGTTGACCGCTAAATAGCTAGCTACGCATTGACATGACTTAAGGCCTGAGTCATAATAGTTCTACCGACATACCAACCAATCATCGCAGGATGGTGTTTTATGCAATGGAGCATGCGGCTACGTTCGCTCTGCATTCCTGCTCTATTGACGTTCATGATCGCTGGTTTTCTGGCGTTCATGGTTAGTCAACCGCACGCTAGCTTCGCTCAAGATAGCGAAGGTTCGCCTCCCGATTGCCCTGGCTTGGGCGATCTTGGTGCTTGGTTCAGCGCCGAAAACGAAGTCGTTATTATCAATCGTTCGAGTGTTTGTACCTATGAAGTTGGCACGGCTGTATATAAAAAATTTGATGCCGTAACCGATCATCAGGTGCTTTTGGCTGCCCAAAGCGATCAATTACCCCCCAACACCCAACGCACCTATCGCCAAACCTTATCCACATGTGCTGGCCAAATGAGCGCCTTTTTTGGGCCGGCTTTGCCAAATCTCATGAATCAGCGCTATCACGAGCGATTATTGGCCGTCAATCATTATGGTGGGGTCAATTATTGTTTGCGTAATTGCGATTCTGGCCATTTGCTTGGCTGGGTTGGTGTAAGCCCAAATGCAGTGTTGCAAAATTCAGCTCGCATCGGCATGAAAATCAATGGCATACCGCCATGGCAAATTGAGTTTCGCCTAACTGGCCCAATGACCAAAACCCACATCGAGCAGATCGATCCTTATTTGTTTACTGGCAACACATGGAATTTAAGCACAGTGCCCGCTGGCGATTACACCCTCAAAGCCTCGTATATTGCCAACCAAGGCACTCGCTGCGATAGCAAAACGATTCAATTTAAAGTTGCTAGTGCACCGTTGCCAACACCTACGCCAGCGCCAACACCTACGCCAATCCCAGTCTATCGGGCGCGAATTGTGCTCAATTCATTGGTCATTTGGGATACTAATCGGGGTGATGAGCTCAATAATTTTGATGGTTTTGTGCGGCCAGGCGATACCATTTCGTATACCCTCGCCATTCAAAATACTGGCAATATGCCCTTGCACAATGTGCAAATCGTTGATCCATTCTCGAATGCTACCAGCTTTAGCGGGCTAAGCTTGCCAGCGCCGCAAATTCCGCCAAGCCCCAATGGCTCTGGCCCAATTGGCTGGCAAATTCCCGTTTTGCAGCCCAATCAACGGATTAATGCGACCTTCCATGTGATCGTCAAGGAATCAATTCGTGGCACGTTTACCCAAATCATTAATAACGCGAGTTTCGCAAGCAACGAAACTGGCCAGCAGTGGAGCAATACCACCGAGCATATTTATAATCCCGATTTTGATCGCTAATAACAATTAGGTGATCCCCTCACCCCAACCCCGCTCCCACGGCGCGGGTGAGGGGTTTTTCGTTGCGTAATTTATTATCGTTTCGTTGATCTATGTGAGGTTATTACTTCTCCTCGCCACACTTAGGAATCAGGGAAGAGGAAGGATGAGAACGCACAACAATCCGCAAAACACCTAGTAGGCGGTGCAGATTAGGTGCATTCCCTCACCCCAACCCCGCTCCCGTGGCGCAGACGAGAGGCTTAATCCTGAGGTTTTCGCCTGATGCATGGGCAATCAACAGCTGCTCCCGCTCGCCCGCTTTCCATGCTATGAATTAACAACGACACAACTCAATATGTACTGCATAGCTGCTCCCCTCGCCCGCGTGCAGTGGGAGAGGGGGCTGGGGGGTGAGGGAACTCAAACAACCCTATATCCATCCAACTAAGCACACCTAAACGCTAACCTTTGCTCACGCTTAATGATTAATGTGTTGATCAGCTTTTGCTTCGCGCATGAAGACCATGGCCAAGCCCACCACGCCCCAAAAAAGCGTCCCCATATGCGGAAACTCGATATTGAAGAAGTAGTGATCGAGCAAACCCACCGCTAGCGCTGCCAAAATTGCTGCCTGCAAGCCAATAATCGCATCGCCAACCGAGCGTTCGCTGCGCCGAGCGGCTTGAGTCGTCAGCACTAAAAAGGCAATTGCGGTCAAAATATACAAACCTAAACCAACCAAGCCCATGCGCGAGCCAAGCGCCAAATACACGCTACTTACCCCAGTTGTCAGATCAATATTAGGAGCGCGCCCAAAACCCACCCCAAACACCGGATACTCACGCATAATCGCTACGGCATTGCGAAACTCGGCCAAGCGCATCTGATTCGCTTGATCCTTAAATTGAATGCCTTCGACAATCCGCTCGACAAAATCGCCACCCTTGCCCAAACCAACAATTGCCACTGCTCCAGCCAAGCCACCAGCGCCAATCAGCCACCACAATTGGCGATAGCGCACAGTTGCCAAAAATAGCCCGGCAATCGCAAAACCGCCAAGTGCCGCTCGCGACGATGTTAAAAAGACCGCCAAACCAAAGGTTGCGGTGATCAACCACAGCCACTTGCGACCGATCACTGGACGCTGCGCCAAGGCTTGACCAAGCGCAATCGCCCCCAGCAAGGCCATCATCCCACCAAAACCATTGGGGTCAATCGAGGTGCCAATTGCGCGCTCAAAACCACTAGGGTCATCTTCAACATAACGCAAGACCCGGCCACTAGCGGGGTAGCCAATCGGAGCTAAAGCTGTCAAGAAGCGCAACGCCAAGCCATCGGGCGCAAAGCGCAGCCCAATGCCGACTAAAGCCGCCGCCCAACCGGCCAGAATAAGCAAGCGTAGCCACCAACGGGCTTGCTCTAGTGAATCGAGGGCATTTTGTACCCCCCAGAACAAGCAAATACCTAGCAGCAACCGAAAATAATTATGCAGCAGCAGGCTATCAGGCGCGCCATTCGAGCCAATGATGAAGGAGAAAAATGAGCTGCCAAGCAGCAGAATAACCCATGGCGCGAGGCTGCCCCAACGCCAGCTGCGTTCAGGGTCAACCAAATTTCGCACCACCAGCATGGCATACAGTGCCAGCAAGGCCAGTTCAAGTAAAGCCGGGGTTAGGCCAACTTTGAAGGGCAAGGTACCAAATGGCAAGAGGGTTGCAACCAAAACCGTGGCAGTAAGCATCGCATGGATCGAGCGGGCAAACCATGCCCCGACCAACAACCCCAGCAAGCCTGCGACAACCAAAAAGCCAGGCACGAAAGCGGCAACTGCTCCCAATCCAATGCCAATCAAGGTGCCGCCAAGAATCAAACCAAGCTCGCGCCGCCGATGCTGATCGAATGTTGCAAACATGCCAATGTACCTTTTATAATGAGAGGTCGGGGATTAATGTTTGATCCACGAAGCACACGAAGGGCACGAAGTATGAATAGGCTATAGGTTTTTGGCTATAGAATTAATCGATTACGTGAATTCCAACCAGCTTCCGATAGCCTATTGCCTTGCCTGCTCTATGCACTATGTTCTATGCTCTTCGCCCCGACCCCTGACCCCAGCCCCCGACCTCTATGCTCTATGTTCTTCTACGCTACCATACATCGTGATGGCATGCCAAGCACAATAGCCAAATATTGCAAGATTGTAACAGAGCAAAAAGTGGCTTAAATAAAAAAAGCGCCAGCAGGCCACCTGCACATGGCACGCTAGCGTTAGCCTATAGCAAAAAAGGGGGCCAGAACCGATTCTGGCCCGCGAACGGTCGTTCGGAGGTCGGCAGACTTATACGAAATGGGCCAACTCGTTAGCGGTACGCTTCATGTCCAAGAAGATCAGGCCAAGCTTTGCCCGGCTTTGCGCCAAGGCAGTTAACACTGCATCTTCACCGATCGAAATCAGAATAACGTAGCCTTCTTCACCTTGTACAAAGACGAGGTTAAGTGCGCCACGCCGAAGCTCGCCAGCGATTCGTTCGCCCAGAGACAACATCGCGGCACTCATAGCAGACACACGATCTTCTTCCACATCGTTCGGAAGATTCGAGGCCATGATGAGACCATCAACGCTGACGACCGCCGAGGCTTCGATGTCAGGCGTATTCATCTGCAGTGCCTTGAGATGCCGCACCATCTCTTCGGTTCTGGTTGCCATGCAACTCCTCCTTAGGCCGTAGGCCGGCGTGGAATCTATAATGAATGACTTGCTTGGAACGATCAGCCTTCAGCGGGTTGGCCGTCTGCGCCATTCTACTACATCTTTTGCCAAATATCAACTACAGATCCCACCCCAACGGGCTAATTTAGCCCTTGCTTGTCAAGTGGTTCGCTGTAATATGCTGGGTTGGCTACTCGCTCCGTAGCAGGCGATCGGCGTTCGCGATACTTTCTTCCAAGGGTGCGCCATTTAAGCTATTACGCACCAAAGCGATCAGGATGTCCCATCCGTTGTTGAAACGGAGGGTGGTGGGCCAAGCACTCGCCCGACTAACTGCCAGCTGAATTTGTGGGTAGAGTGGGTCGCTGCTGGCTAAGTCGCTACGGACACTTGGTATATCAGCGGCTTGAAAAGCCGTTTGCGCTTTCATCTCCACAAGAAACCGCATCACGTCAAGCGCTGCGTTTTGCTGTTGTTCGGTGCTGCGTGGGCTGATCACAAGCACACTGCTCCGAACAAAGGGTTGCGGTTCTTGGCCGGTTTGGCTCAGGCGTGGCAATGGTTGCACGCCAACGTTCTCCCCCCACAATTGACGATAGGTACCGATTTGATCTGCCCAGTCAATCGTCATAATCGCACTGTTTTGGCTCACGCTGCGAGCTATCAGTCGATGATCATCACGGGCTAACAAGCGTGGGTCTTGGGCTAATTCGTCGACCCACGTCAACCACTGTAATGTTGGGGTATAGCTTTGGGTTCCCAGTACCACCGCACCAGTCTCATCGAAGATTTCGCCCCCGAAGGCTGGGAGGTAAGGTTGGGTAAAGTATAGCGATAAATTATACGCTAATCCGTACTGTCCTTGATCATCGCTAAACCCGCGAGCGATCTCAAGCCATTCAGCCGTGCTTTGTGGCGGTGTGCTCACAAAGTTTGCCCGATTATAGTACAGCACAGGTAGATTAAGCGTCAATGGCAAGCCATATAATTTTTCGCCATAACGGGCACCATCAAGCGCAGCGAGCGCAATTGGCTCAAGCTTAGCATCACGTAGTCGTTCTGTCAGATCGATAATCAGTTGTTGATCTGCCAGTTCCCCTACCCAACGATTTTCGTTGAGCCAGATTAGGTCTGGTGGTGTGCCTTCAAGCAATGCAGCCCGATAATCGTGCAGAAGGTTGGCCCCACGATTAACAATTTGAATCACAACGTTTGGATGTTCACGTTGATATTCTAACAGCAATCGGGTGAAAAGTTCACTTCGTTGGGCATCGGCTCCATGCCAAATTACCAGTTGCGTGCGTGTGAGAGGATTAGCGGTAGCCCCCGGGGTTAACAAAGTGTTATCATAGCTTGTTGCGCTACAACCAGCAGCAATGAAAATCCCAATCATAAAAAGGCTAAAATACCGCCATACTGCCCTCATGGGTGTATCCCGTTCTTTCGTTAATTGCGTTTTATCTGATTATAAAGGCATAAAACGCCAACGAATCATCAAAAGTATACCATGCTCAGGCTTTACTGACAAGCTGTCGTAGCCCGCTACGCCTGCCAGCATGTGCCACTTGACTTTGAGCACACTCAAAGGTGTAGACTGCGTGCATCGGTTTATTACACATAGGTGGAGGCTGGAATGAAACAACGGTCACTTGGCACGCAAGGTCTCACAGTTAATCCCATTGGCTTAGGCTGTATGGGTATGTCGGAGTTTTATGGCCCAACCGACGAGGCCGAATCGCTGGCAACGATCGATCGCGCCTTAGAATTGGGCGTGAATTTCTTCGATACCGCCGATATGTATGGGCCTTTTATCAATGAGCAATTGGTTGGTAAGGCGTTCAAAGGCCGCCGCGATCAGGTTATTTTGGCGACCAAATTTGGCATTCAACGTGGCCCAGATAACCAACGCTCGATCAATGGCCGCCCAGAGTACGTTAAAGCCGCCTGCGATGCGTCATTGCAACGCTTGGGTGTCGATTATATTGATCTGTATTATCAGCATCGGGTTGATGCCAATGTGCCAATCGAGGAAACCGTTGGCGCAATGGCCGAGCTGGTGCAGGCTGGCAAGGTGCGTTACATCGGTTTATCCGAAGCCGATGCATCAACGATTCGGCGCGCGCATCAGGTTCACCCCATTAGCGCCTTGCAAACCGAATATTCGTTGTGGTCACGCGAGCCAGAAATTGATATTTTGGCGACAACTCGCGAATTGGGAATTGGTTTTGTGGCCTATAGCCCGCTTGGCCGAGGTTTCCTGACTGGCCAAATTCGCAGCGTCGATGATTTTGCCGCTGATGATTATCGCCGCCATTCACCACGCTTCCAAGGCGAAAACTTTCAGCAAAACTTGGCTTTAGTGCAGCATATTGAGCAACTTGCCAGCCAAAAAGGCATCACCCCAGCCCAATTGGCCTTGGCTTGGGTCTTAACCAAAGGCGACGATATTGTGCCAATTCCTGGTACCAAGCGTCGCCGCTACCTCGAAGAGAATATGGGTTCGCTGGATGTTCAGTTCAGCGCCGCTGAGTTAGCCGCAATTGATGCAGTGTTGCCAATTGATGCTGCCGTTGGCACCCGCTACTAGCTTCGTTGAAGGTTCCCTCACCCCCAGCCCCCTCTCCCACTGCACGCGGGCGAGGGGAGCACCACTGCAATCCCCTCACCCCAGCCCCCTCTCCCACTGCACGCGGGCGAGGAGGAGCATCCGTGAATGGCCCTGAGTCATGGCAAAACAACGGCGTTAAGCCCCTCGCCCGCTCCGTGGGAGAGGGGTTGGGGTGAGGGAACGTTACCACCTAGCCACATTTGCTCGAAACCGCTCCAAGCAAGCCTCGCGGCACAGTTCTGGCTCAAGCGCCTTTTTGCGAACACCTGCTATAATGGGAACCGACCTCTGCAACATGTCCCGGATGTCCGCAAAGAAGGAGCATCTATGCCAAAACAAGGTGCGTTCACGTTTGTCTTACATAGCCACTTGCCCTATTGTCGCAAGGCTGGCCGCTGGCCTCACGGTGAAGAATGGCTTCACGAGGCCGCTTCCGAGACGTATATTCCACTACTCAATGCGCTCAATGATCTGATCAACGATGGGGTTACACCACGCTTGACGATTGGCATTACGCCAATTCTCACCGAGCAACTGGCCGACCCTACGATTTTGCACAATTTTGAAGAGTATCTCGACGAAAAGATTATTGCAGCCCAAGCCGATATTGATCGGTTGGCCGATGTTCAAGCCGTTTGGGATGCCGCCCAAGTAGCCGAACCAGAGCCAGAGTCTGAGCCAACGCCACTGCTTTCAAGCGAAGAGCTCGAAAGCCTGATTCCCAAAAGTGATGCCCTGCTTTCTTCAACCGCTGGCGATGCGCCAGCCCCACTCCATGCAGGCTTGTTGAGCGCCACCATTGATGCTAGCGCCGACGTTGCGGAAATTGACGAAGTAGCCGAAGAAGAACTTGAGGCTGAAACCGAGCTTGAAGAACCTGCTCCCTTAGAGCAGCCCGATCCGCATAAAGCCTATTTGGCTCAGTGGTATCGCGATTGGTACAGTATGATCAAGCGTTCATTTATCGAGCGCTATGATCGCGATATTATCGGAGCCTTCCGCCAATTGCAAGATGCTGGCTATATCGAAATTATCACCTGTGGCGCAACCCATGGCTACTTGCCATTGGTGAGCCGCGATTCAACGATTTATGCCCAAATTGCGGTTGCCGTGCAAAGCTACGAGCGCCACTATGGCCGTAAGCCTAAAGCGATTTGGCTGCCTGAGTGCGCCTATCGCCCAGCCTATTACCCCGAAGATCGCAGCGAAACTGAGCGCAAACCAGGGGTCGAAGAATTTCTCGAAGCTCAAGGCATCGAGTGTTTCTTCGTCGAAACTACCACCATCGAAGGTGGCGCGCCAATGGATAAGGCCGAAGGCAAGATTCTTGGCCCATATGGCGATACCTTGCGCAGTTATGTCGTGCCAGTTAGCCGCGAAATTCCACCAACTGGCAATAGCACGCTTCAACCGTATTTGGTTGGCTTGAGCGATAAGGTCGCCGCAATTGGTCGCCATCACAAAACCGGCTTGCAGGTCTGGTCGGCAGAATGGGGCTACCCAGGCGATGCCAACTATCGCGAGTTTCATCGCAAAGATAGCGAAAGTGGCATGCAATATTGGCGCATCACTGGGCCAAAAGTTGACCTTGGCTATAAAGATTACTATCATCCCGATTGGATCAACGATAAAGTCAATGCTCACGCCGAGCACTTCACTGGCTTGGTGCATCAGGTGATCAGTGAATATCGTGGCCAAACTGGGCGCTATGGCTTGATTTCATCAAACTACGACACCGAATTGTTTGGTCACTGGTGGTTTGAAGGTATCGATTGGATGCGCGAAGTGCTGCGGCGCTTGGCTGCAAACCCCGATATTGATCTGACCACGGCCTCGGAATATATCGCTAGCAATCCACCGCGCGAATCGTTGAACTTGCCCGAAAGCTCGTGGGGTTCCAACGGCACCCACCAAACCTGGCTCAACCCAGAAACCGAGTGGATGTGGCCAATTATTCATGCTGCTGAAAAGCGCATGGAAGGCTTAGTCGCCGCCTATCCTCAAACCGCTGGCGATTTGGCTGAGGCCTTGGCTCAAACTGCCCGCGAATTGCTCTTGCTTCAATCAAGCGATTGGCCGTTCTTGGTAACTACTGGCCAAGCTCAAGATTACGCCACCAAGCGTTTTAATGAGCATGTCGATCGGTTTAACCAATTGGCTGATGCAATTGAGGCCAATGATGCAGGATTAATGGGCGAACTCACTGCCAGTTTCAACGACCTTGATAATCCATTCCCCACGATTGATTATCATGTGTTTGCTGCCCGTGAAGGCTTGGTAGCCTAAACAATTCAACAACTGGTGTAAGCTCTAGCGGCTACACCAGTTGGCCCTCGGATCTGAATGAAGCATTTGCGAATCGCTGAATCACGCTTGATTTGGCGATTCTATTAGCGATTTAGGCCTATGAAAGTATTAGTGCTTGGTAAAAATGGTGCAGCCCATGCCTATGTCTGGAAGTTGTTTAATAGCCAACGAATTGATAGTTTAACTACAATGCCCGGCAATGGTGGTACCAGTTTGCTTGTACCCAATGCTGAGCAGCTTGAAAATATCAATCAGTTGGCCAAGTGGGCCTACGATGAGCACTTTCAGGTAATTGTGCCGGCTGAGGGTAGCTATCTTAGCAGTGGCTTGGCTGATGCTGCACTCAATTATAAAATTCCAGTCTGTGGGCCGCCCAAAAATTCAGCAGTGCTTGAACGATCACGTTTATGGCTTAAAGAATTTCTCAATCGCCACCAAATTCCCACCTCAACTGGGCGAGCCTTGGGCGATTTGGCAACTGCTGAACGCTATGTCGCCTCGCAACCAATGCCAATCATGCTTTGGGGCGATTATGCTTCCGAATATGATGGAGCCTATAGCGACCGCTCCGAAGCCTTGGCTGCCTTAGCTGGTATTTTTGCCTTGCCACCACGCGAAGGCCATTATCGCGGTGTGGTGATTGAGCAACCAGCCCTCGGGCCAACGGTGGCCCTTTCGGCGCTGACCGATGGCACAACCCTGATTCCCTTGCAAGCTGTGCGAATCTACGATCGGCTTGAGGATCATGATCAAGGGTGGGCCGCCGAAGGCATGGGTGCGCATACGACTCCTAGCGGAATTCTCAAGCAACTTGGTGATTATCTGAGCACTACCATCCTTGAGCCAATTCGGGCTGCGCTGCTGCGCGACAAAATGCCGTGGTGGGGTATTTTGGGCGTCGATTGTGCAATTACGGCCAGCGGGCCACAAGTGTTGCGCATTCGCACGACGCTCAGTGATCCCGAGGCCCAGATAGTATTGCCCTTGCTGGAAGATGATTTATTTCCGTTACTGGTTGCTGCCAATAATCGGAGTTTGTTAAATCTGCCAGCCCTGCGTTGGCGGCCTGAAGCCAGCGTGGGTGTGACCATGGTAGCCGGTGGCTATCCACATAGTTTCAGCACTGGCATGGCAATTGATGGAACCACCGAGCTTGAACCAGGGGTTGTGGCCTTTCAAAACGAAACTGCGAATCCCAATGGGTTGCGCTATGTCTCCGACGAAATGCACATGCCCGAAAAACGCGGCTTGTTCAGCGGCGTCAGTGATGCGCTAAGCGATGCAATTTTGGTGCGCTCAATCGGGCCAAATCGCTTATCAGCCCAGGCTGGACGGATTGTTACAGTGACGGCGCAAGGCCCTAGTTTGGCTGCGGCCCATGAAAAAGCCTATAGTAATCTCAAACGCTTGCGCATCGCATCGTCAATCTATCGCAACGATATTGGGCTACGCAGCTCTAAACGGGCTGGAAGATCGGTCTTTGGTCGGTAACAGCCTGCGCAGAGACCGATTATGCTACCTCTAATCTACATTTGAGGGAAGTTGAATATGCTACTGCTCCGCAAAATTTGGCTTGGGCTGTTTTTAATCGTGCTTGCTGGCTGTTCGCTCAAAGCTGAGCCGTTGCCCATCCAAGAAGCCTACGATCAAGGCTTAATCGATTTGGAATTTAAAACCAAGGGCACTGCTGGCGGCGTGCTGACCATGATCGTCACTGGCAAAACTGATCGCTCCATTCAAATAACTATTCCTGCGGGCCAAATTTTGGATAACCAAACGCTCTATCACGAAGATATGGTGCTGCTGCGCTATCAAGGGCGGATTGATACCATCGGCTCGGAAGAGCTTGAATCAAGCCTGCCGCTAGTTACCAAACAAGCTACTCCTCGCTATGGAACAATCGAGGCCTATAGCCTTGAATTGTATACCGAACCAGGTGCTGAGGACGATACATATGAGTTCGATGGCTTTGTTGATGCTGAATTGCAACAGCTGGTTGATTATTTGGCCCAACAAAATAGCTATGAGTTTATGGCCAAACAATTGGCAATTTGGGCCTTAACTGATAACCCCGATCGCGAGATAGTCTTCGATGCCATGGAATTTAGCGACCATGATCTTGAGCAAGCACGCACATTCTTGGTAGCTGCAAAACTGAATCCTGCCGATTATCTGATGTTTGAACAATAACCAATTAATCGAGATTTGAGAGAAAACTCCTATGCGCAAACTACCCAAAATCTGGCTTGGCTTGAGCTTCTGCCTGCTGCTTGCTGGTTGTATGCTTAGCTACGAACAACTGACGATTCAAGAAACAATTGCCCAAGAACGAATTGATATACGCTTTATGGCTAAAGACTTCACTGGTGATTCAATGATCGTTACCATGAGAGGTAAAGTTAATAAACCAACCAATGTAACTATTCCGCATGGAATCTGATTAAGCAATCGCAATAAGCGCCAAGATTTGGTAGCGGTTCGGTATAAGGGACGTGTAAAATCAACTGATGTAGAGGAATATAGTCTTGTTGCCGAAGGATTGCTTAATGCTGAAAAGAAACAAACTGTGCATTTTGTGTTAGAAGTTTATAGTACAAACTTTGATAGAGATTATATTCAAACTGATGACCAATTTATGATCAATGGGATGGCAGAAGGTGATTTGAAACAATTTGTTGATTTCTTAGCAGATCAAAAAGATGGAAATGATACTTCAAAACAGTTAGCAATTTGGGCAATTACGTATGATGTCACTCAAGAAGAGGTCTTAGAATATTATACAAATATTCGATCTGATCATTTCACGATAGCAGAAGAATTAATGATGGAGTCAGGCTTGAATCCCAAAGATTATTTGATGTTTACCGAAGAATAGATAAGGATTTTTATGTTTAGAATGATTAAATATCGGTTAGCTCAATTCATGCCGTTAACCATAATCCTTGGCGGATGTTCCTTCGGTACTAACCCCAAAACGTTGAATCAAGCGATCGATCAGGGTTTGGTTGATGTTGAATTTACGAATATTGGTACCTTTGGCGATGTAATCATAACCACGGTTTATGGCAAAGCCAATGCTTCGCTTGAATTGACCATTCCCAGTGGGTTAATCGTTAAAAATGAACGATCTGATGAGGATTTCATCTTGGTGCGCTACCAAGGCTCACTCAGCGCCGCTGATGCAATCGATCCGCAACTTGAGGAGCCATTAACTGCGCACAAAGATCAAGCTAGCTATGGCTTGATCGAGGCCTATAGTATTGAGGCATATACAGATTCGCCAGCAATTACCGATACATTCCGACTCGATGGCTTTGCAGAAGCTGATTTAAAAACGCTGATTGATGTGCTTGCTCAAAAACCGCATGATCAATTTACAGCGAAACAAATTGCGATTTGGGCGATTACCGACGATGCCGATCGTGATGTTGTGTATTGGGCTAGTTCGCTCTTTAAGGAAGCAGATTTTGAACAAGCCAAAGCCTTATTGATCGAAGCCAAATTAGATCCGGCTAATTATTTTATGTTTCAAGAATAAACAACCCCCCGCCATTTTCTCAATGGCGGGGGGTTGTTGTTAGACCAGCGGGATTTAGGCGGCTGGTGGTTGCTCGCCAACCGATTGCAAGAGAATTTCAGCCACATCTTTGCGGCCAAGGGTTTCCGATTGGTTGGTGTTCTTGGCAGCATCCTCGAACATCACCATACAGAATGGGCAGCCCATCGCGATCGTATCGGGCTTTTCGGTTTGCAATTGTTCAAGCCGAATCACATTGACGTGTTTGTCGCCCCAACCTTCGAGCCAAGCGTTACCGCCACCACCACCACAGCACATAGCCTTTTCACGATTACGTGGGCCAGCCTCGACCAACTCCAAGCCAGGAATGCTAGTGAGCACATTGCGTGGCTCTTCGTAAATATCGTTGTAACGGCCAATGTAACAGGGGTCGTGGTAGACAACTTTTTCGTTGACTGGCACGGTTGGGTTGAGCTTGCCAGCTTCAACCAAATCATTCAAGAATTCGGTATGGTGCACCACTTCGTAATCCACGCCAGCCTTACCGCCAAATTGCGGATACTCGTTTTTGACGGTGTTGTAGCAGTGGGCGCAGGTGGTTACAATTTTCTTGAACTTGTATTGTCCCATGGTTTCGATGTTGGTATTGGCTTGTTGTTCGTACAACAGTTCCTCGCCCATGCGGCGGGCTGGGTCGCCAGTACAGGTTTCTTCATCGCCAAGAATCGCAAAATCGACTCCAGCTTTTTGCATCAGCTGCACCATTGCGCGGGCGGTTTTCTTCGAGCGATCATCATACGATGGCGCACAACCAACCCAATACAACACCTCAGCTTCTTCTTTTTCAGCCAAGGTTGGCACTTCGAGGCCATCGGCCCAAGCTGTACGATTGCGTTGTGGCAATTTCCATGGGTTGCCGTTGCGTTCGATGCCTTGCAATACCGTTTTGACCCCTGATGGAATTTCGCCCATTACCATGGTCAAGTTGCGGCGGAAATCGATAATATCATCAACATGTTCAATCGTTGCTGGACACTCGGTCATACACGCGCGACAAGTGGTACAAGACCACAATTCGTTCTCGGTGATGATCCCATGCTCATACAATGGCAAGGTTTCGGGTGTACCTTCGAGCAATTCGATTTTCACACCGTTGCCCATGGTCGGCGCGGCTGCGGTTGAGCCAGCAGGCTGCACCATCACCACCGTGCCATCGCGCTTCATCACTGGCCCGCCATGCATCAAATCGCTCATTTTGGTAATCAGCCATTTGGGCGAAAGCTCAGAGCCAGAGGCAAAGGCAGGACAATTATCCTGACAGCGTCCACAACGCATACAAGCATCAAAATCCATCCGGCGCTTCCACGAGAAGTCGCTTAGGCTGGTAACGCCCAATTGCGGCTCATCTTTTTCCAGTTCTTCTTCCATATTCGGAATCCGATCAAGCGCACCTTTGGGGTCGCGATCGCGGAACAGGGTGTTGAGCGGGGTATAGAAAATGTGACGGAATTTGGTGAAGGGAATCGAGCCAACAAAGGCAAATACGACGGCCATATGGCTTAGCCAAAGCACGCGGTGAATCCATAAGGCAACTTGGCTATGAATCAGCGTACCATCGGCAGCTCGTTCGACCCCAAGGCCGATGGCGCGGGCAACTGCCGCTCCAGGATAGCCGAAGATCGCCCATTTGGCCCAACCTTGCTCATAGACGATCGCAGTTACGGCATTTGCGCCCTCGCCAACGGTCATAGTTTGGTTGGCCAAGCGCAAAATTTCAATAAAATAACCGCCAACGACGATGAAAATCATCGACCAAAGCACCCAAGCGTCGGTTCGGCGATTATCTAAGCGGGTTGGCTTGGTTTTGTAGCGTCGCCACAGCGCCCACAGCAAACCAGCCAGAAAAACCACACCCATAACATCGAGAATCAGCTCGTAATACTGATAAAAGCCACCAGTTAAAATCTTGCCTTGCTCTTCACCAGCAATTGGAATGGTGAAGTCGGCTTCAGCGGCAATAATATCGGTGCCGATAAACAGCGCCAAAAAGCCGTAGAAAATAAAGGTGTGCATAATGCCTGGAGTGCGGTCGCGCAAAACGCGCTTCTGCCCAAAAACCTCGGTTGTCGTTGACCACAAGCGACTGGCAAAATTGGTTGAGCGCACTGTTGCATGGCCGCGTCGCCACAACAGAATGTCTTGATACATCTTGTAGAACATCGTGCCAATGGCGGCGATGGCAAACAGATACAACACATACTCAACCGCATGCGGTAAGTTCCAGTAAATCTCGCGAACGGCGATAACTTGGCTGTTAAATAAGATATCGTGCATGGGCGTTCCTCATCGAACTGGTTGAACACGGTGTGGGTCTATTGTATTACAAAAGAGGATAGGCCGAGTTTAGCACGCATGACATCATGCGTCAAACGTTTTAGCGGGCTAGGGGTCTGGGGCTAGGAATTAGGACTTCGAGTGTAATTGGATTGCATTCCCTCACCCCAACCCCTCTCCCACGCTGCGGGAGAGGGGCTTCAGGCCGTGGTTTTGCTGTGATGTTAAGCGTTCCCCCTCGCTCGCGTGCAGTGGGCGAGAGGGCTAGGGGGTGAGGGAACGTTTTAATCCAGCCCTTTATCCCGGTAAACTAATCCCTGCACCGATCGTGTGGACATGAGCAACATAATTATGTGTTAATCGGCGGGTACCCAAACAGTTGTGCCAACCCAAATGCCTTGATCGGCCATAGTGGTTTCGTTGCTAAGCTCAAGCTTGGCGGGTTTGCTAGGGTCGAAGTTGTAGGTGCCAAGGTCAGCCCATTCGTTGGCAAAAACATATTGATTGATCACAACATCGCTGCGACCTTCAGCATGCTCAACCACATAATGCGCCGAAATCGCATCATCGTGGCCATTGTAATAGTAGGGAATGTAGGTTAGCACCCGATAGCGACCAGCACTGGGCAGGCTGGTTTGCCATGTTGCGGTGCTCGGCGGCTGATTGGGCGTGGGCTGCGGCGTGGCGACACCTGCCAAATCCGAGATCGTGTCAGTCATGGTATCGGTGGTCATCGGAATTTGTGAGGTAATCCAAAGCGTTTCAGCGCCAGCACCAATCGGCACAGTCTGCCAATTGCCTTCAGTGCGGCTAAATCCCTCGTCGGTTGGCCGAACGGCGATGGTTTGGCCAAGATCGCAAGGATTGGGACGATCGGCCCAAAGCCAGCGTGAGGAGGTACCGACGGGATAGGTGCTCCACGGATCTGGATCGCCTGAGCACCAACCATAGGGGTCGGTGTTACGGCCAAGATATTGGGTTTGGAAGTGCAGGTGTGGACCAATCGCACAGCCAGTTGAGCCAACAATCCCTAACTGCTCGCCGCCTTTAATCGCTTGACCAAGTTCGACCGAAATTTCGCTAAGATGCCAGTAGAGCGTGCGATAACCATTGCCATGATCGATTACCACACCTTTGGCGGGCACACCACAGCCATCATCGGAATTGCTAGCCCAAACTATTGTGCCATCGGCGGCAGCAACCACGGCCTCTGGTGGTCGCGCACCATAATCCCAGCCATCGTGACCATCGTAGGAAATTTGGGTTTCACGCCGACCCCACCAACTCACCAACGATTGGTTGGGGGTCAAAAAGGGATACTCGTGATCGAAAAACGAAGTGATATAGGTGACATTACGGAGCGGCCAGCGCAAAAATGGCGTTGCTGGTGCAGGCACTTGGCCCAATGTTTGGCGTGGATCTTCAAAAAACTTACTGTAGGTCGCCACAAAACTCCCATCGCTGAGCATTTTGGCTAATTCTTCGGGAGTCATGGTTCGGGCTAGCAAGCGCACCACCGCATAGGAGCTAGGGTTCAAGCCGGCGGGAATTGGGCCTTTGACATCTTTATCGCGATATTGCAATTCGCTGACATAGGCGAAATCGCGCACACCACGGCGCAACTCACGGGCTGCCCAACGAATTTGGCCATGCAAACCCCGCCAATTTTCATCCTCGCCCTGATATTTCATGGCCCAATCAAGTTGGTCAGGGTTGGGCGTAGGGTTGGTCAACAAGCCTTGTTGAAACTCGAGCAGTGCCAATAATAATTTGGGATTCAAACTGTACAGATAGGCTTGGCCCACAACTACTTCAGCCAATGATAAATTACGATCGCCAACTGTGACCAATGCTGCCTTGAGCGTTCCAGGCTGGCCATCCAACAAGGTCTGAATATTCTCGACTGTCAGATTTTGCTCGGACGTAAAGCGAATATCATCGATCAGGGTTGGTGGTTCGGCGGCACGCGGTAAAATTGCGCTGGCTTCGACCGAATTTTGTGGCTCGACGGCTGGGGGCAAGGTTGGTGGTGGTTGCTGGGCTTGGTTGCGGTCATCCTCAGAAACCGAATCAACTGGCCGAAAAATCAGCCGCCCAGTTTCGCTCGCTGGCGGCGCAATGCGCAGCACCAGTGTGGTTAGGAGCAAACTGATGATTAATGTGCTGAACAAAGCCCAGAGGCGTTGTTGATCGCTTTGCAAGCGATTGCGTAAATCAAAATAGCGTTTGGGGTTAAAGCGTTGCATAATCCTCACCAAGCATTCGCTGTGTCAGTATAGCAGATGTGGAATGTTCGGCGTGCATCGTTCAGTTAAAAATTTAGGGTTTAGGTGTGCTCAAGACAATTGATCGATCGTTCTAGATTTTAAGATTCCCTCACCCCCCAGCCCCCTCGCCCACTGCGCGCGGGCGAGGGGGAGTACCCGTTGATGACCAGCTGAATCGCGGATTTCAGGCCATATTCGGCCCCACTGCACGCGGCCGAGGGGGAGTCGAAAAACGCATAATCTTGCTTTTCCACACAAGGCGAGAGGGACACCGCGTTCAGTACCCACGAAGCATGCTAAAACCACAAGAATAAGCCCCTCGCCCGCGCCGTGGCAGATGGGTTGGGGTGAGGGAACATCCCAAAATCCTTAACTTGTCAGGGGTTGCATCCCCGAATATTCATGTTGTGGATTATGGCTGTTTATGCTGATTCCCAACGCTATTCCTCTGCGCCGCTGCGTTAAAAATATAGCGACGCACACAAGCCCTCGCCCGCGCCGTGGCAGATGGGTTGGGGTGAGGGAAGCTACAATTCTTGGTTGAGTTTGGTTTGTTGAGCCGCAAGCAGCTGTTGATAAAGCGTACTATGCAGTTGGGCAATGGTTTCCCAGCGAAATGAGCGAGCAATTTGGATGCCTGCTTGGCTGAGTTGTTGGCACAATTCAGGTTTGGCGGCAAGTTGCTCGACGGCCAAGGCCAAATTAATTGCATCATCTGGCTCGACCAACAACACATCACGTTCATGGCGCAGCGAGGGATCAATTGGCACATGCGGCGGTGTCGTGATCGTTGGCACACCATGGGCCAACATCGCCAATAAACTGCCGCGCCGATACGATGCACCATCGCTAAACGGCAGGGCGGCGCAATCCAAGGCATGCAAGGTACGTGAGACCTCGCTGGCACTGAGATAGCCCGTCCAATGGATGCGCTGATCCAGCTCGAGGCGGCTGATTGTAGCCCGTAATTGCTCGGCATAGGCTTCATCTTCGGGCGAGCCTGTGCCACCACCAATAATCACCAAGCGGGTGGTTGCTGGCAAATATTGCAAGGCTTCAACGATTGTATGCACGCCTTTGGTGCTATTGAGCAGGCCAAAATAACCTAGTAACAGGGTTTCGGCGCTTGCGCCCAATTGTTGGCGCAGTTGCTCGCGGTCGGCTAATGGCGCAACTTCGATATTCGCGCCAATCGGAATCAAGTGGGCAGGCGGCTCCAACGGCTGGGTCAAGGTATAAATATCGGGATTACTGCTGGGCGCATCGCCCGCCAAGCGCGATTCATCCTCGGCGTTGGTGACAACCACTGCCTGCGCATTTTCAATTAACAAACGGGTGACGTAGCGGCGTAATGGCGCAACTTTGGGAGCCAAATAGGGCATCCGTAAATCGTGCAGCGTAACGACCGTTGGCAACGAGAGTGCCGCAGGCAGCAAATTAACCGCTGGTTTCATGGCATATGCACCAGTTTGATATTGAATATGCACTAGATCGGCCTCGAACTGCTTGGCAGCGTTGCGCACATCTTGATGCAGCTTGCGGCCCCAGCCGCGCACGCGTCGCCAAACCAACCATGGCTCGCTTTGTTCAGGGCCTTCGCCAGCAGTTAAGACACACACCGTGCAGCCGATCGCGGTCAACGCCTCGGCTAATTTAGCAGTGTAATCGCCTACGCCCCCAGGTTGGGGCAGATATTCGGCGGTAAGCAACAAAATTCGCATCATAATGATCGGTGGCTATTAGCAAGGCCATAGCTCAACCCTTACTCCTTGGTTAGCAGATAGCTGGGCTAGAGCAGCATTGGCGATCGCCCAACTATTTCACTCGTCCCAATAACTGTTTGGTTAAGCCGTACAACTCGGCGATTGGCTCGGCCTCGCCTTGTAAATCGGCTAAGGCTGCTAAGGCTTGTTCGTGATAAAACTTGGCCACGCCAGCGGTGTAGCCTTGCGAGCCAGTGCGTTCTAAAATCGTCAAGACGGTTGAGATGTCGCTGGCCTCAAGCTCGGTTTTTTGGTAAATTGCCGCGAGGGTTTGGCCATCGTCAGCATCGGCATGAGCAAGCGCATGGATAATGGGCAAGCTCTTTTTGCGGCCCCAAATATCGTGGGCATCGGGCTTGCCAGTAACTGCTTCTGCACCCCAAATCCCCAACATATCGTCTTCGATTTGGAAAGCGAGGCCGAGCGCTTCACCCCAATTATACAGGGCAGCGGCTTGTTCGCGGTTGGCATTGCCTAAAATTGCCCCTAAACCAGCAGCAGCAGCAATTAATGCCGCCGTTTTGCGGCTGATCATGGCCAGATAATCGCCTTCGCTAATGTCGAGGCGCTGCTCAAACGACATATCGAGATATTGGCCTTCGCATAAACGAATGATTGTTTGATTAAAACGCCGGGCAATTTCAACCACGACTGATGCTTCGACCCCAACGTCGGATAAGCGAAACAGTGAAAGCTGAGCGAGGGTAAACATGCCATCGCCAACATTAATAGCTTGCGGCACATCCCACAATTTCCAAACCGTTTCGCGGCCACGTCGCGTTGGGCTGTGATCTTCAATATCGTCGTGGATGAGCGAAAAATCATGCAAGAGTTGAATTGCCGCCGCCAGTGGCTCAGCCTTGGTTGGGTCGCCGCCAACCGCCGCGCACGCTAGCAAACAAAAGCGCGGGCGCAGTAACTTGCCACTATCGGCGTGGGTTGGCTCAAGTTGAGCATTGCGCCAGCCCAAATGATATTCCTGCATCTCATAAAACAGGCTAACCCGGGCATCGGCAGGTGGGAAGGCACTTTGCATCGCCTGGCGAATCGATTCATCAGAAATTTGTTTCATAGTAACCTCGTACTACGTAATGTCTTTGTAATCTTCAGCTCTAGCACCAACTATTGCAAGGGCGTACACTCAAAGCAGCTAAGAACAACGCGTTGCCCCACATCTCAATAAAAATAAGGAGCCTGATGATGAGTTTGAAAATGCGCTTTCGTTTCAGCCCAACCCAAGATGGTTTAGTTAAGGTGCTTGGCCCGTTGGAAACCGAAATTATGGAATTGTTATGGAAAGAAACTCAAGGCACGGTTAAGCAAATTCATCGTTCGTTGCAACATCGCCGCGATATTGCCTACACCACGGTGATGACCACGATGAGCCGTTTGGCTGAAAAAGGTATTTTGCGCCGCACCCGCGATGGTTTGGCCTATGTCTATAGCCCTGAGCTAACCCAAGATGAGTTTGTGCAAATGGTTGTGCAACAAGTGCTCGATGGTTTGCTCGATGATTATCCTGACATGACCCTGAGTTATGTAGTTGATTATTTGGCTCGTAACGACCCAACCCAACTCAAGCAACTCAGCCGCGATGCTCAAAATCGCTATGCCCGGGTCTAAAGTTCAGATCCCTTCACCCTAAGCTTACAAGGGTAGGTTTTAAATCATCATTGACTAGCAGCATTGGTAGTCACCACCCTTCCGTCCCGCCTCAAGGCGGGAGACGCAGGGGCTTAATCCCCCTGCACCCCCTCAAGGGCAATATGTGCTCAACAGGCATTGTCCGATGAGCCTGCCATGGCGCGGTTCGCAGTGGAGGAAGCTTAAACCGACCTTTGAAAGCTCACCCCAACCCCTCTCCCACTGCGGCGGGCGAGGGGCTTTTTGTTCCCCCTCGGCTCGCTCGGCAAATGAGGGGATTGGGAGGTGAGAGAACTAGACAATCTCGCCCCAAAGGTCGTAATCGGTGGTTTTATTGATCGCGACATTGGCAAATTGGCCAACTTCGGCAGTGCCATAGCCAAAAACCAAGCCATCGACTTCAGGCGCATCGCGATACGAACGCCCAACCACAATCGCCCGACCATCATCATCGCTGCCATTACCTTCGACCAACACGCGCATGGTTTGACCAATAAAGCGGGCAGTCCGCGCCCGTGAGATTACTTGCTGCACGGCCATGGCTTCGTTCCAACGTCGCTCTTTGACCCGCTCGGCAACTTGATCTGGCAATTCGCCAGCAACCGTGCCTGGCTCCAACGAATAGCGGAACATCCCCACCCGATCAAATTGCATTTCTTCGAGAAATTCAAGCAAGGCTTTGAATTCGTCGCGGGTTTCGCCGGGGTAGCCCACAATAAACGTCGTGCGCAACGACAAATCGGGCATGGCTTGGCGCAACGAATGTACAATCGCCTTGGTTTTATCGGTATCAGGTGGGCGACGCATGCGTCGCAAGGTATCTGGGTGAGCGTGCTGCAATGGCATATCAACATAGTGACACAACTGCGGCAGCCGGGCCATGGTTTCGACCAAATCAGGCGTAACCGATTGCGGATAGGCATACATCAGCCGAATCCAGCGATCGGCGGGCACAACTGCTGCCAATTCTTCCAGCAAGACACCCAGTCCATTTTGTTTCATGCCCAAATCGCGGCCATAATCGGTCAGGTGTTGGGCAACCAAGATAATTTCTTGCACCCCGGCCTCGACCAACTGACGAGCTTCGCCTAAAATCGAGCCAACCGCCTTCGAGCGCATATCGCCTTTGAATGAGGGAATTGTGCAGAAGGCACAGCGCAAGTTACAGCCATCGGAAATCTTGAGATAGGCCGAAGGGCCGCGTTTATTGCGAGTAATTGCGGTCGTGCGCCAATCGCCATACGCCCCAAGGCTATCGCCCGTTGATGCAGGCGTGAGGCTAAGATTAAGCCCCGTCATTGGAATGGCGCTTGGTGCGCCGCCCATCAACGGAATCCCAAAGCCTGTGGTTTTGCTTGGCGCAGTGCTGCCAGCCACAACTGAGCCAATCCGCATCCATTCTTTGGTGCTGAGTGTGGCATCGAGCTTGGGCACGCGTAAACGTAACACATCGCCATGGCTTTCGGCCATACAGCCAGCCGCAATTAATTTTTGGCCAGGCGCTTTATTGTTGGCAAGCTCTTGCAGCACACCAACGGTTTCTTCGCGGGCAGCGTTGATAAACGAACAGGTATTGACAATTACCACGTCGGCACCATCGCTGTTATCAACGGCGGTGTGGCCTTCGCGGGTCAGAATGCCATGCATGCCTTCGCTATCGACGGTATTTTTCGGACAACCTAAAGTAATGATATGAAACTTCATGTGTTGTATAAACTCGATGAGGCAAGCCTCGTTGATAAATAATTAAGATCGATGTGTCTATTGTACCAGCAAGTTTCAGCTTCGGCGCTCATTCAACGATAAAACAGGTGAGGCTCTATGAACAAAATAAGCTTTCGGTCACTAAATTGGCCCCACGATCAGGCGGCGATTGCAGCACTCGACACTGGTTTTAGCACCACGACAATCTATCAGGTACAGCAAACTGAGTTAAGCATGTATTTGAGTTTAGTGGAATTAGCGAGTCCGTTTGAAAAGCGCTACGATTTAGCCGAAGCTTGTGAGCATTTGCCGCAGCACGATTGGGTGCTGGTGGCCGAGGATCAAGGCCAATTGGTGGGTTTGGCGGCGTTGGAATATCAGCAATGGAATCGGAGGGCGGTGCTTGAGCATTGTTATGTAGAGCGGCGCTATCGCGGGCAGGGCTTAGGCCGACAATTGCTCACGGCAGCGATTGCGGCAGCGCGGCAATTATCGGCTCGGTGTGTCTGGCTCGAAACGCAAACTACCAATCCAGCAGCAATTAAGTTTTATCGTACAGTCGGGTTCGGTTGGTGTGGCATCGATTTGCAATTGTATGATCCTTCGGCGCTTGATCCACGTGAGATTGCCCTATTCTTTAGCTACGATCTCACCTAAGATTGAGCTAGGCTGGGTCGTCGGGGCAAAGCTTGACCTGTTGGCTGACGTAAATTAATGGTTGCATCGGGCCATGGCCGGGGTACATCCATTCAACGCCACGCTCGCGCAAGGCCTGAAAACTTTGCTCAACTAAAGCTTGGCCAGCTTCATCAGCGGCGTAGGGTTGTAAATCGCCAGTGAAGGCAATGCCTTGATCGAGCACCAAACTAATGCTATCGGCAGAATGGCCAGGCGTGTGAATAATTTCGCCTACAATCGCCAACGAAGCCAACCACTCGCGGCTTTGGGCAGTGCTGATCAGCGTGGTGTTTTCGGGCGTAATTGGCTGATAATTCAGGTCGGGTTTGATCAAACTTTTGAGCAAGGGAATCGCTGGTTGCTGCTCTTCAACCACAATTAACTCAATTCCTTTGGCCTTGAGTTCTTGCACCAAGCCAGCGTGGTCGGGGTGATAATGGGTGATCAGCATTGAGTGAATTTGATCGAGCTCAATACCATTGCGTTTGAGCACTGCCATCAATTTGCCCCAAGTGCCCGGCCAGCCAGCGTCGATCAGCAAAAAGCCATAGGTCGAGCCAACCAGATAATAATTGGTTGAATTGTAGCCAACATTGAGAATTCCAAACGGCATTGATTTGCCTCCATAGATTGAATTGATTTTAGCCTACCCCTGATTAAGCTGATCCTAGTCGGCCATGCGACTGATTAAATCGGTAACTAAACCATAACCATGGGTCGTATGAATATTCCTTGCCATAGCTAACCTGATAGTGCTAGGATAGCCTTAATTAATTGTGCTTGATTGCATGCAGATATAGATATTAAGGAGTTGTGCCATGGCCATTCGCAAAGTTGCAATTTTAACCAGTGGTGGCGATGCCCCAGGCTTAAACGGTGTTATTCGGGCATTTGTAAAATCGGCAGTCATCGAACATGGTTGGGATGTCGTTGGGATTGAAGATGGCTTTGAAGGCTTGGTTGGTACGCCACGCCTCCTACCTTTGGGCTTGAAAGAAGTTCGTGGCTTGCTCAGTCGGGGTGGCACGATTTTGGGCAGCACCAATAAAGGCAATTTTGGCTGGCATAAAAACGCCCAAGGCGAGTTGGTGCGCAACGATGCATCCTACCAAGAATTTGTGGCCAACGCCAAGGCCGAGGGCATCGATGCAGTTGTGGTGTTAGGCGGCGAAGGCAGTCAATCGATCGCCCACGATTTGGGCAATTTTGGCTTGCCAGTGGTTGGCGTACCCAAAACCATCGACAACGATTTGGTTGGCACCGATCAAACCTTCGGTTTTGATACCGCGATTGGAGTTGCAACCGATGCCTTGGATCGCCTGCACACCACTGCCGAAAGCCATGATCGGGTAATGGTGCTGGAAGTGATGGGTCGCCATGCGGGCTGGATTGCCTTGCATGCGGGATTGGCTGGTGGAGTTGATGCGATTCTGATTCCCGAAATTCCGTTTGATTTGCGTGCTTTGGCCCACAAAATTAGCGAACGCGATGCAGTTGGCTCGTCGTTTAGCATCATTATTGTGGCCGAAGGAGCCATGCCATCAGGCGGCGAGGCAATTTACCAACGCGAAGGCTTGCTTGGCGGAATTGGTTATTATGTTGCCAATCAATTAGCAGCCTTGACCGATAAAGATACACGGGCTGTAGTGCTTGGGCATATTCAACGTGGCGGTTCGCCAACTCCGATTGACCGAATTTTGGCTTCGCGCTATGGGGTTGGCGCGGTTTGGGCCATTTCACAAGGGCGTTTTGGCCAACTAGTGGCGATTCAAAATGATCAATTGATCACTGTACCATTGCTTGAATGCGCCAATAAAATTAAGCCAGTGCCAGTTGATGGCCAACTGGTGCGCACTGCTCGCTCGTTGGGGATTGTGTTTGGCGACGAAGAACAACGGATTACCAAGTAAATTGCTGAGCATGCTTGATGATTTTAGCGCCCTCACCCCCTCGCCCCCGCTCCCGCCCGTGAGGCGAGGGGGAACCACCGAACCAAACGCCCCTCGCCCGCGCCACGGGAGAGGGGTTGGGGTGAGGGAACGAATCCAATTCAATAACCCCCACGCCTCAAAAGAGCCTAAAAACCAAAATCTATAAACCCAAATAGTGGTAACCGCGATCTTCTATCAAGCCAACTGAGCGAGTATAATGCAGGCAAGCACAGGATGCCCTTTCCTGTTGCGAGCGCAAAGGGGCAACCATGAAGGTCTTGTTTCTGGCAGCGGAAAGCGTTCCATTTGTTAAGGTCGGGGGGTTGGGCGATGTGGCGGGTGCATTGCCAGAGGCACTTCGTCGGCGGGGGCTGGATGTTCGGCTCGTAATTCCACGATATGGTACGATCTGACCCTTTGCGCTGGAATTTGGGGCAGTTACGCGATAATTTCCCAGTCAGTTTGGATTGGCGCACTGAAGCGTGTCAGCTTTGGGCAACTGCCGATCAACAAACCTGGTTTATTGAAAATCAATATTTCTTTGGGTCGCGCAGCACTATTTATGGCCATGGCGATGATGATTTGCGCTTTGCGCTCTTTTGCCACGCCGCCTTAGAAGCCTGCCGCCAAATGGATTGGTGGCCCGATGTGATCCATGCCCACGATTGGCATGCGGCAGCAGCAATTCGGGTTGCTTGGGGCAATGCTGCGCGGCCAGCATTAGTCTTTACGATTCACAATTTGGCTCATCAAGGTCGCTTTGCCAATGATGCATGGCCCTTGGTCGGCGTTTACGATGCCTTTGGCGACTTGAATTTGATGGAGCAGGCGCTCTACACCAGCGATGTAATTACTACCGTTAGCCCAACCTATGCCGATGAAATTAAGCGGCCTGAATATGGTTTTGGGCTTGACCATATGCTGCGTGAACGCTCAGATCGCTTGATTGGCATTTTGAATGGGATCGATCCACGCCACTTTGATCCGATGACTGATCAGCATATTGCCCAACCATTTAGCGTCGATGATCTGGCTGGCAAGGCGGTGTGTAAGGCAGCATTGCAACGTGAGGTTGGCCTGCCCGAGCGGGCTGACGTGCCCTTGGTGGCGGTGGTTTCACGGCTTGACAGTCAAAAAGGCATTGATCTGATTGTGCAAGGCCTAGGCCAAATTATTGCTGAAACTGATGCCCAACTGATGGTGCTTGGCTCTGGCTATGGCCTCTACGAAGATGCCTTTCGCGATGCCAGTCGCGCTGCGCCCGATCGGGTGGCAAATTATATTGGATTTAATGCGCCCTTAGCACAACGGGTGTATGCTGGAGCTGATATTTTCCTCATGCCCTCGGCTTTTGAGCCATGTGGCCTGAGCCAAATGATCTCAATGCGCTATGGCACAATTCCGGTGGTACGGGCAACTGGCGGCTTGGTTGATACCGTGCCCGATATGAGCCAACCAGAAGGCGTTGGGGTTGTTTTTAGCGAATACAGCGTTGAGGCGATGCTGCATGCCCTAGGCCGAGCACTGGCCGCCTATCGCTACCCCAATGATTGGAGCTATTTTATGCGGCGAGCCATGAGCCACGATTTTAGCTGGGATACCGCCGCAACGCGCTACGAAGATGTTTACCGTTGGGCGCTGAGCTTGCGCTAAATGAAAGGAGCATTCCTGTGGAACCATTTAAGCTCGTGATCACCGGAGCCTTTAACACGGGCAAAAGCACCTTTATTCGATCATTATCGGATATTGCCGTTGTCGATACCGATAAAGCCACCTCATCGCCCGAAGAGCAGCGCGTCAAAGCCAATACAACGGTGGCGATGGATTATGGACGGGTGACGCTCGACGATTATACCTTGCGTTTGTATGGCACGCCTGGCCAAAACCGTTTCGAGTTTATGCGCGACATTTTGGCCAGAAACATGAACGGCTTTTTGGTACTCGTCGATCTTTCGCAGCCAGCAACGATCGACGATGCAGCGACAATTTTGGCTCAATTCCGTGATCATGGCGAGGTGCCATATGCGGTTGTA
Organism: uncultured Chloroflexia bacterium; assembly: GCA_963767035.1. GTDB lineage: Bacteria > Chloroflexota > Chloroflexia > Chloroflexales > Herpetosiphonaceae > Herpetosiphon. Next base: position 3,435,229 of record CAVYBW010000001.1, read on the forward strand.
GCCAATAAAAGCGATTTAAACACCGTGATTAGCCAAGCTGAGCTGCGCCAACAACTGAATCTTTCACCCGAAATCCATATTTACTTGTGCACGGCGACTGATAAAAATTCAGTGCGCGAGGTTGTGCGACGCTTTTTACGCAATGCCCACAAGTAGGCCAATCAATTCTGCCAACTCGCTTGGTCTATTGATTTAGACTTGGCGAGTTGGCTCGCCCCAACCAGCGCCAAATTGCCAAGCCTGCGGCTAAACTGCCAGCTAACCCCAACAACACCCACAAACTGCGCCCTTGAAAATTGCTCAATTGACTGCCAAACCAACCATTACCCATCAACATTGCGATCCGTGGCAACTCCAGCGGTTGGTCGGAAAGCAAAATTGCACTCAGTGGCAGATCGGCAATCGCCGGATAGCCGCGCGGAATTGCATAGGTAATGTAGCGGGCCATCAGTGCTAGATTCCAACCAATTAAACTAGCAATCAAGCCAATTGCTGCGCCCGGCCAGCGTCGCCAGCGTTGTAGCAAGGCCGCTACGCCCCACGCCGAAACATGGCGCTATCGTGGTCAAGCGGCGCAAACCAAATGCTCCGCTACCATGCCAATCGGGCAAGCGCGAAATATACACCAAATAGATAATAACCGCAGCCAGATACGGCCATGCTTGCCGCTGCCTCAGGCTTAAACCCAGCCCCAGCAAACCCAGCACATAGATTGGAGTCCACCAGAGCATGCCATACAGCGAGCCAGTTAGCATCGGCCAAAGTTGGCTCGCGCGGGGCGTAGCAAAATTCCCACCTTGCGGAATTGTCAGCCACGAGCCATAGAGCAAACGCCACATTGCCAATTGCGGCAATACAACGATCAGGCCAGCCAGCGCTGCGATCAGCAAACCTTTAATCAAATTCGGCCATGCTAGGCGCTGTTTGCCAACCAGCAAGGGCCAAACAATCAACGCCGGCAAAATCAGCACCAATGCGCCAATCCAATAGCTAATGATGCTTGCGCCCATGCTCAAACCAAGTTGCGCCCAACGGACAAGGCTTGGATGCTCGCGTAAACGCACACTCGCCAGCGCCATCATGCTCACGCAAGCTGCCGAAAGGCTGTGGGCGTAAGCTCCTTGAAATAGACTGTAGTAGAGCAAATTGCTCGCCAGATAGACGCTTATTGTGGCCAAGGCGGCAATTTTAGGGCTGAATTGTCGCTGTAGCAGTGCCTCGCAACTCAAAATAAATATCAAGCCAGCTAAGGCGCTGCCCCACGTTGTTAGTGCTAAATAGGGTTGACTATAGCCATCGGTTGGCCAATTGCCAAGCATTGCACTGCCATGACCCAGCCACCACAACGGCGCAAAAGCCAGCGCTGGCCCAACGCTCCAAGGATTGGCGGCATAGCCAGTTTTGGTTATTTTCACGCCAGTGTTCAGTTCTAATGGGGTTTGGCTAAATTCGTTGCTAAAATCAAAATCATGGTCAATCCCCGCCGAACGCAAATAGGCATAGTAGCCAACGCCATCATATTGCACGGTTGGTGTCCACAAACAAATTGTGGTGATCAGCCAAATTGCCACCAGCACCCAGCGCCAATTGACTGGGCGTTGCCAGCGCTGCCAACCAAACCAAGCCCCAACCGCCAGCACTGCTACCAACAATAACTGGCTCAGGCTGTTAATCGCAGCTCGATTCAGCCAATTGCCTGACCAGGTTAACACTGCCAAGCCAAGGCTCAAGCCACTGCCTGCAAGGGCGATCCAATGCCGCGCCAAGCCAAGGCTAAGCAACATTGCCACAGCGCAAATCAACAGCAAATTACTGGCATTGAATGGAGTAGCAGTCCGCAAACCAGCCCAGCCAGTTTGGCCAAGTTCTTGCCAACTGAGGTTGCTCAACAATAAGCCTAATTTACGGCCATTTTGCTCGCTTGGCTGATTAATTAATTCGAGCTGCTGCACATCGGCTGGCACAAACAGCGTTAGTTGGCGTAATTCAGGTTGGATTGGCAGGCTAAGCGCTTGAGTTTGGGCAAATTGCACGCTTGTTGGGCTGAATGGTGCTAAATATTCAAACTGAACCACCCGCGCATGGGCGCTAGCAGGCCAGAGTGGCACATGCAAATTGCCATTACTCCAGCGATAACTGCGGGTTGTGGGGCCGGTGGCGCCCGGCAAGGTGCTCGATTGTTCGAGGCCATACAAGCCACCAACACTGGTTGAAGCGTGCTGCAAAACATCAGCTTGGCGGGTCGGTTGGGCATTAGCCCACCAGCCGATTACCAGCCACAAAAGCAGTAACGGCGCGATACTTCCCCAACGCGAACGCAAACCAAGCAGCATAATCCACCTATCAACAAATCGAGCTTATGTTTCTAAGCAGCCAATTATAGAGCATTCACCACCTGCGTTAGTCTGGGCCTAGGATTTAGCATTAATCGTTATTCCATGTAATACTCAATTGCGATTGAGCTTCGATCCAGCAGTAAAAATTCAGCTCGACCCTAGAAAAGAGGCGTGATGAAAGCAGCATGGTACGAACAGCAAGGCGCTGCCCGCGATGTGCTCAAAGTTGGTGAAATGCCAACGCCAACGCCTAGCGCAGGCGAAGTACGGATTCGGATTATGGCTTCGGGCATTAATCCTGGTGATATTAAAAAACGCCAAAATGCCTTCAACTATGGCATGCCTTATCCACGAATTATTCCACATAGCGATGGCGCAGGCGTAATCGATGGGCTGGGAGCTGGCGTGGCAACCGAATGGCTTGGTCAGCGGGTTTGGTGTTATGGAGCGCAAACCTATCGCCCATTTGGTACCGCTGCTGAATATACGGTTGTGCCGCTGCAACAGGTTGTTGCACTGCCAGACCAAGTATCCTTTAGCCAAGGCGCGTGCTTGGGAATTCCCAGCATAACTGCCTACCAAGCAGTACAGCTTGCTGGCCCATTGCAAGGCCGCAGCGTTTTGGTCCATGGTGGAGCGGGTGTGGTTAGTCGCTGCGCAATTCAACTAGCTGCCCGAGCTGGCGCAATCGTAATTGCCACAATTCGCACAGCAGCCGATGCTGAAACTGTTCGACGGGCGGGCGCAAGCCATGTTGTGCTGCGTAACGATCAGCTGGTTGAGCAGATTCAAGCGTTATCGCCAACTGGCATTGATCATATTATTGATCTGGCGTTTGGCAGCAATATTGCGATTAACGAGCAAGTGTTGGCAATTGGCGGCTCGATTGCGGCTTATGCCACTGATATTAGCCAGCCTCAAATCCCCTTTTGGCCGTTGCTCTTCAAGAATGCCCACATCTGCTTGGTGGGCAGCGATGATCTTTCAGTAGAGATTAAAGCTGCTGCTGCCAAAGCAATCACCGCAGCCTTGGTAGCAGGCTGGTCAGGTTTTGAGCTAATTACAGAAGTGCGTTTGGATGAAATTGCCCAAGCCCATGAACTGATTGAACAGCAAACCCAAGCTAGTCGAATCGTGTTGCAAATCGCCTAACCATCACCTAACTGAGTAATGAACCGTAGTTAGCAACTCCTAGCAAAAGGAGGAGTAACTACGGTTTTTTTGATTAGTACTCGTTGATCAATTTAATCAAGTGCATGCTGATTGTATTAATATGTTTAATCAATAAATAGAAGCATGATTGGGTGATCACATTTGAAAAAAACAGCTCTTTTCAACAAGTAAAAACAGTAATAATTGTTTTAATTACTCCCTACACAGCTATTCTATCAATAGAGTAGTATCAAAATATATATTACCTTACGAGGAACCTTACGAAGCAAATTAGCATTAGTACCGGCATAAGATAGTTCCTTCAGCATAAAAAGATCACGCTCATGTTGAACTAGCGATTACAAATTGATTACATTATACTAGCTAGTAGCGTAGTTTATATTCATGGTTTAACTATTTTATTATTTTTTAACTAATTTTTTATTGTAAGGAGTTCCTATGACCCCGACACTGCGACGATGGACAACACGGGTTGTACTACTTGCAACAATTCTGGCCGCTGGTGCACCAAGCGCCACTTTTGCCAATGTGAGCAAAGGCGAAGCATCAGCAATCGTTGATACTGTGGTCGAGCCAACGGCTGAACCAACCACAGCGCCAACGGCTGAGCCAACAGCTGAACCAACCACAGCGCCAACAGTTGCCCCAACCGCAACCACTGCACCAACTGCGGTACCTGTGTGTAACCCAAAAGTTGATCTTTCGGGTTGGTTCTCAAGCAATACCGTTGGTAAAATTCAAAATAAATCAACTACATGTTCCTACGATGTGGGCATGGCTTCATATCAAAAATTCGATGAAGTGATCGATCATCAATTGATTTATTCATGGACAACTGGCCGCGTTGGGCCAAACCAAATTCTAGCGTTGGGTGTTGCAGTGCCCGATTGTGCTGCCCAAATCGACTTGTTCTACGGGTCGGTCTTGCACTCACTCGATGGCCAACGCTATGGCGATCGCTTGATCACTGCTCGTCACACTGGTGGGGTCAACTATTGTGGTGCAACGCCAACGGTAGAACCAACACCAGAACCAACCACGGTTCCAACCGTTGAACCAACCACCGTTCCTACTGTTGAGCCAACCGTTGAACCAACCACCGTTCCTACTGTTGAGCCAACCGTCGAACCAACCACCGTTCCTACTGTTGAGCCAACCGTTGAGCCAACTACGGTTCCTACTGTTGAGCCAACTACGGTTCCAACCACCGTTCCAACTGCTGAACCAACTGCGTATCCAACGCCAACCGCAGTGCCAACGGCGACCAAAACACCAGTGCCAACCGCGACTAACACGCCAGCACCAACCGCAACCAAAACACCAGTACCAACGGCGACTAACACGCCAGCACCAACCGCAACCAAAACACCAGTGCCAACCGCGACCAAAACGCCAGCACCAACCGCAACCAGCACGCCTGTGGGCAAAAACTGTAGCTATACCCAAGGCTACTGGAAGAACCACCCAAGTGCTTGGCCGGTAACGACCTTGGTTGTTGGTGGCGTAAGCTACAACCAAAGCCAATTGATGGCAATCTTCAACACGTCACCACGTGGCGATACCACCTACATCTTGATCCATCAATTGATTGCTGCGAAGTTGAATACCGCTCAAGGTGCCAATGGCAGCACGATTAACGCGACGATTGCTGCTGCTGATGCTTGGTTGCAACAATATCCATTAGGCAGCAAGCCAACCGGCACAGCCGCCACCACTGGCAACAACTATGCAACCCAATTGGATAACTACAATAATGGGTTGATTGGCCCAGGCCACTGTAACTAATTTACAATCCGCTAGCTGTTTCAAAGGTGGTGCTACTAGAGCACCACCTTTTTTCGTTATAATAGCCTGCATCGTTTGTGATTGAGGTTGAACAATGGCGCAACGTGGGCGAATTCCAGCAGGTTTAGGCCATTTTCTGGTGGCGTTTGGATTAGGTGCGGCGTTTAATTTGGGCTATAGTTATGGCCTAATTGGGCTGATCGTCATTTCATTTATTACATTAATTGTGTTTATTGTTGATAAGCAAAAATCGCAAGGTCGCAGCCGCCGGATTTCTGAGCGCATGTTGCTATGGTTTGTGGCAGTTGGCGGCACCTTGGGAGCAGTCATCGGCATCTGGTTCTTTCGGCATAAATCGCAAAAAACCAGTTTTCTGCAAGGCTTTTGGCTAATTGTTGGTTGCCAAGTGGTTGGCTTGCTGGCAGTTGGCCTGGTGCGCAATCTGATCTTGAATTAGGTAGGCTATCGGCTTTGGGCTAGCAAGAATCTAATCATAGAAATCTATGCTCATCTGTGGCTAAAATAATCATTCAAGGTGTGCGGAGTTGTTAATGCAGAGGCGCAGAGAAGACATGGCTAAGGGCTTTGGGCTATTGGCTATTGGAGCTTTGGTTGAAATATTCATGCCGCTAGCCAAATGCCAATAGACTACAGCCTTGGTTCATGCTAATCTTCAGTAACTAACTCAACAATAATCTAAGTATGCTATAATCAGCGCTATCGGCGATGATGCCCTTTTCCTGATTGGGAAGGGGCTTTTTTGTAGGATACACCAGCTATGAGTCAGCTAACCACCCATGCATCGGCGGTGCCGTTACTCGAACGCTACCGCCAATTTTTGCCGATCACTGCCCAAACTCCAATTGTTACCTTGCACGAGGGCAATACTCCGCTGATCAATGTGCCACGCTTAGCAGCTCACTTGGGTGTGCGCGAATTGTGGCTCAAATTGGAATCCATGAATCCAACTGGTTCGTTTAAGGATCGTGGCATGGTGATGGCGATTGCCAAAGCCTTAGAGGCTGGCAGCAAGGCTGTCGTCTGTGCTTCGACTGGCAATACCAGTGCTGCCGCAGCAGCCTATGCCGCCCGGATGGGCATGGAATGTGTTGTGGTTGTGCCAGCAGGCAAAATTGCCTTGGGTAAATTGGCTCAAGCCTTGATGTACGGAGCCAAATTGCTGGTAATCGAAGGCAATTTCGACCAAGCTCTCGATATGGTGCGCGTCTTGGCCGATCAACACCCAATTACCTTGGTCAATTCGGTCAACCCCTATCGCTTGGAAGGCCAAGCTACTGCTGCCTACGAAATTTGCGATGTGCTTGGCGATGCACCCGATTACTTGGCCTTGCCAGTTGGCAATGCAGGCAATATTTCGGCCTATTGGATGGGTTTCAAACGCTATTACGAAGCCCATCGCTCCGAAAGTTTGCCCAAAATTTTAGGTTTTGAAGCAACTGGTTCAGCAGCAATCGTGCGCGGCGAGCCAATTGCCTATCCCGAAACCGTGGCAACTGCGATTCGGATTGGCAACCCAGCTTCGTGGCATTTGGCAGTCAATGCCCGCGACGAATCGGAAGGCACGATCGATCATGTCAGCGACGAAGAAATTCTGGCGGCATGGCGCGATCTCTCAGCGCTCGAAGGCATTTTCTGCGAACCAGCTTCGGCTGCGGGCGTAGCTGGCATTCGCAAGCTCTTGGCAGCTGGCAGCATCGATCCCAACGGTCGTTTTGTGGCAGTGATCACCGGTCACGGCTTGAAAGACCCACAATTGGCAGTCGAACAATTCTCAGTTCCGCAGGCCATCCCTGCTGAATTGAGCGCAGTTGTGGCAGCCTTAAATTTGTAAGTTTGGTAGTGGCGCGTTGAGAGTGAGCAAGGTTTTAAGCATATTGATCAAGCCACATTCAGGCCTATGAGTGGCAACTTAATTGCTGGGGGCAAAAAAGTTGTTGGGTTGCTGCTCGCCTGCAACGTGGCTTCAATTTTTCATTTGGAGCATGTTATGCGTTTGTTAGTGACGAAATTTGGTGGTACGTCGGTCGGTTCAGCCGAAGCTATTCGTGGCTTAACTGCAATCACTACCACTAATCGCACTACCTGGGATCAAGTTGTCGTGGTGGTGTCGGCCCTCAGCGGTGTCACCGATAAATTATTGAATATTGTGCGGGTTGCCCAAACGACGGGCGATGCTGCATCGGTTGCGGCTTTGCAGGCCGAGTTGCGCCAACGCCATCATACGGTTATCGGCGAATTACTCGATGCTGAACAAGCCACCATGCAAACTGAAATTGATGGTTTGATTGATGAATGTGCTCGTTTATGCGAAGGCGTGCGGGTTTTAGGCGAATTGACTCCGCGCACGCTCGATGCGATTGCTGGCTTGGGCGAGCGCATGAGTGCCCGCATCGTCGCCGCAACGCTGCGCCATCAAGGTGTGCCAGCTCAGCATTTCGATGCTAGCGATTTGATCGTGACCGATGATCGCTATCAAGATGCTTCGCCGTTGATGCCCGAAACCACCGAGCGCACCACCGCAACCCTTGGCCCAGTCTTGGATCAAGGCATTACGCCGGTGGTGACTGGCTTTATTGGCGCAACCTTGGCTGGCGTAAAAACCACACTTGGGCGCGGCGGCTCCGATTGGAGCGCAGCAATTTTGGGCGCGGCCCTCGAAGCCAGCGAAGTCTGGATCTATACCGATGTTGATGGCGTGATGACCGCCGACCCACGGATTGCCCCCGATGCCCATGTAATCAGCACACTTTCCTACAACGAAATTAGCGAATTGGCCTATTATGGCGCGAAAGTGCTGCACCCCAAAACAATTCGGCCAGTGGTTGAACGTGGCATTCCGTTGCGCGTCAAAAACACCTTCAATCCTAGCCACCCTGGCACCGTGATTGTTGGCAAAACTGCGCCAATTGTCGGGGCAATTAAGGCGGTCACCGCAATTCACAATCTGACCATGATTACCGTGGCAGGCCGTGGGATGTTGGGCGTGCCTGGCATCGCAGCCCGCACGTTTGGCGCTGTGGCCCGCGAAGATGCCAGTATTTTGATGATTTCCCAGGCTTCATCCGAGCAAAGCATCTGTTTCGTGATTCCCGATGGCGGCGCAAAACGGGTCTTTCAATCGCTCAATCAAGAGCTTGCGGTTGAATTAGAACGCCGCGACATCGACACGATTGCGCTTGAAGAAGGCGTTTCGATTATCACGGCGGTTGGCGCTGGCATGCGCGGCACAACTGGCGTGGCCAAACGAGTGTTTAGCGCAATTGGCGATGCCGAAATTAATGTGATTGCGATTGCCCAAGGCTCATCCGAATGTGCAATTAGCCTCGTGGTTTCGGGCGATAGCGCCAAGGCTGGGGTGCGAGCAATTCATGCCCTGACCTACCGCGAAACGATCAACGCCCAACATCGCGCACCCTGCGAATAAATTGCACTGCTACCTAAATTTCGACCCTCGGCGCTTTATCGGCACTGAGGGTCTTTTTTTTCGCTACGTACAAAACCATGACCTTAGTTCTATAGATAGATAGTCATTAATTTTTGATAATGTTTGTATCAGCCCAAGAATTAATTAACAATCTAGCCCTGCTTGGGCTGAGCTGTTTGTTCTAGGAGGTACTGGCATGCTTCAAACCTTGGCTCGTTATCGCTGGCTGTTGGTCTTGGTCGGTCTCTTGGTAGCGGTCCCAATAGCTGCGCAAACGCAGCAACAGAATCGCGGGGCTGAGTGGTTGTTAAGTCAACAGCAGGCAGACGGCAGTTTTGATTCGTATTATTTCTATCCACTTGACCCAACGGCGTGTTCGGTGTATGCCTTGAATGCTGCCGGCTATCAAATTTCCCCAGCAACGCAGCAGTTTATTGAGCAAAATGCTGCGGGCTACGCAAGTTATCCTGATCGGGCGGCGGCATTTGTTATGGCCCAATTGCTCACAGGCCGTGATCCTCGCTCGGTTGGCGGGATCGATTTGGTAGCGGCAATAGTTAAGAGCTATAATCCAGCTACTGGCATGTATGGTGAAGACTTGCACCAGCATGCTTTAGTAATTATGGCCTTGAATGCTGCTGGTGAGACGATTGAGCCCCAAGCAATCCAGACAATTCTTGATCAACAGGCTGCAGATGGGTCGTGGAATACCAGTACTCAAAGCACCGCCTTACAAATTCAGGCTTTAGTCGCGGCTGATCAAAAGCAATCTGCTGTAATTCCCGCTGCTTTGGCCTTCTTGCAAACCCAACAAGATTTTGATCGCGGGTTTATGAACAATCGTAACTTTCCGCCGTCTGCGTTCAAGGATGCTGTTTCAACCGCCTTGGCTATCCAAGCGATTTTAGCAACCGGTGGTAACCCCAATGAAGCACCTTGGGCCGATGCCAACTCAAATCCCTTCAAAGCCTTGAGTAGTTTACAGATTGCGAATGGTGGCTTTGTGCGCGATTCATCAACCCCACAGCCAGATACGATCTCAACTTGCTCGGCTGTCCCTGCCTTGCTGCATAAAACCTATCCCTTGATTGAGCTTGCTCAGGTTGGAATTACGCTTACCCCAACCTTGGCTCCAGCCGATGGCTCGACGGCCACGCCAAACCGCCAGCCTGAGCTTCCGGTTGTGCTACCAGATACTGGCTCAAGCTCAAATCTGACCCTACCCATTATTCTTGGCGTGCTGGCAACCTGTGCATTGGTTGGCCTGCGCCTGCGCAAATGAGCCTAAATCCTCAAACGGCCTTGATCAATTCGATTGATCAAGGCCGTTTTTTAGCCAGCTGAAGTGCCAAAGGTTACAAAACTAGCCTTTGACGTACTTATGCTGATCTCTTATAGTTGAACTCCCCCAAAATCGATTTATCGAGCACAAAAGGAGTTTCAATGACTACAATTCCAGTCGAAGAGCAGCTTTTTGTAGCGCTGCGCTCCGGCCAAAGCGCAATCGCTAGCGAGATTCTGAGCGCACAGCCAGAGCTAGCAACCATCAGCTTCAATCCTACCAATCCAGCAATCGCTGCCAGCACAATGCTGTCGCATCCTGAACAATATGCGAATGCGCCGATTGGCCAGACTCCGCTGCACCTAGCAGCGTGGAATGGTGAGCTTGGGTTGGTTGAACGGCTGCTTGAGCTTGGTGCTGATCCCAACGCTCGTGACCTGCATGGTGGCACGCCGTTGCATGCCATGGTGCGCTGGGTCACTCGGCCTGATATCGTCAGCAGATTGCTGAAATATGGCGCTGAGATTAACGCAATCGATCATGCTAATCAGACTGCGCTGCACTTAGCCGCCAGCTGTATTCGTCGGCCTGGTCATCAGTGGGGCAATCATTCCGATCTCGCCAATTTTTTGATTGCGCAGGGGGCACATGTCGATATTTTCTCAGCGAGTATGCTCAATCTGACTGATCAGGCTGCCACGCTCCTCAGAAACGATCCGACATTAATCCACGCCCGTACCAGCGGCAACCAGACTCACCCGCAAGCCGCCACACCACTGCATATTGCCGCCGATCGGGGCAAGCAGACCATGGCTGAATTGCTGCTTGAACATGGGGCAGATCCTAACAGTTTGGATGCTCGTGGTCGAACGCCGCTCTATCTGGCTGCTCATGCCGCCGGAACCCGTAAGCTAGCACCAACGCCTGAGCTAGTGATACGCTTGCTAGCGCATAGCAATCTTGCGGCAATTTTCAATGCTAGTTTGCTTGGATCTGAGGCAGCGTTACGCGATCTGCTTGTGCAAGCTGCAGAGCAAGTGCATATTCACGATCAGGGTGGCCATACCGCCTTGCATCTGGCGGCTTGGAATGGCCACGATGCCGCTGTAGCAGCATTGTTGGCGCATGGGGCTGATGTTGAAGCCCAAACCAAGCGCAACGAAACGCCGCTGCAACTTGCAGTAACATATGGCCATAATTCAACCGCCGAGATGCTGCTGAACCATGGCGCAACGCCTGATGTGTTCACCGCTGTAATCCTTGGCCGGATTGATTTACTCGAACAATTGCTGAAGCGCGATCCAGCGGCTGGTAGCACTGCTAATCGCTATGGACGCACGCCGTTGCGGATAGCAGTCGAGCGCGAGCAATCGGCAGTAGTCGATGTTTTGCTGGCCAGCGGAGTGAAGCCCGACCTGTGGATGGCAGCAGGTATGGGCAATCTTGCCCGTGTCAAAGCCTTAGTCGAAGCTGATAGCAGTGCTTTACAGCAGCGCGATCAGTGGGGCTATACTGCCCTGCATTGGGCTAGCAAGTCCGGTCAACTCGCCGTGATCGAATATCTGATTGCACAGGGTGCTGGCTTGGAGCCGCGTGGCTCTGATGGGGGTACGCCATTAACCTTGGCGCTATGGCATGAGCAATTTGCGGCTGCTCGCATGCTTGTTGCTAGCGGTGCTGCTCTCGATGCAATCGACAATTGGGGTGGCTCACCGCGTAATCAGGCTGCCACGCTCGAGAAATTTTAATTCAGTTTGAACATGGCGCAACAGGTTTATGCCGTTGCGCCATTGTTGATTTAGACCAAGGCCATTGCCCGCACGCCATTGCGAAAAATTGCCATGCCTGGGCCTTCTTTATCGAGGCCACGTCGTCGCCATTGGGGATGATGTTGCGGCAAAAAGGCCCGGTCGGGGTGTGGCATCAAGCCAAACACATTGCCCGCTGGGTTGCAAATTCCAGCGATCCCATGCAATGCGCCATTGGGATTAGCAGGATATTCCATGGTTGCTTGGCCCGCTTGATCAAGATATTCCACCACAACTTGGTTGTTGGCTTGGAGCTTTTCAAGCGTGGCTTGGTCGGTCAAAAAGCGGCCTTCGCCATGGCCAACTGGCAAATCGAGCGTGCCGCTCAAGCCTTGGGTAAAGACACATGGGCTAGCGCTGTTAAGCCCCAATTTGATCCAGCGACATTCGTAATGGCCGCTGGCATTGTCGATCAAGGTTGCTTGGCCGACAGTATCGCTTGGCAAGAGGCCAGTTTTCACCAACACCTGAAAGCCGTTGCAAATGCCAAGCACAGGCCGACCATCAGCCACGAAGCGGCTTAGATCTTCGCGCAAACGATAAATCAAATCGACCGCCAACATGCGCCCAGCTCCAAGATGATCGCCATAGGCAAAACCGCCAGGAATTAGCAGCATGCCATAATCAGCCAATTGAACGCTGCCTTCAGCCAAACGGTTAACGTGAACCCGCTCGGCCTTGGCTCCCGCTAATTCGAGGGCTTCGGCGGCCTCGGCATCACAGTTAATCCCCGGTGCTCGCAGCACCAATACCTTTGTCATAATCAGAGTTCCTTATCGTGAAGGTCGATTATTCAAATGTTTATGTTCTATGCTCTCTGTTCTATGTTCTGCTAACGCTCAATCACATGCTGTTGGCGCGAATTATGGATGCCAGCGCTGGCTAAATGCACCACCCACAGCACCAACCCAGCGATTACCACCAAAGCTGGCTTGGTAAAATTGCTACTGCTACCGATTAAGCGTGGCAGCCAAAACGGTGCGCCCAACACACCAAAGCAAACCAAGGGCGAGAGCACGGTTGCCGCCAACAGCGTTGGCACAGCGATTTCTGCCGCATAGTAGCGGGTGGCAACCATGGCATAGAACAACAGCAGTGAGCTTAGCCCAGCAAATATCGCCATCAGCAGATAGAAATTAATGCCCCAAACCCCGATGGTTTGGCTATAACGCCATAAACCGGTGCGCGCTGCCAAACCTTGAATAATAATGTGATAGAGCACAAGCGCGATATAGGCCACCAATCCAGTCAGATAATGACGCGTCCACCAGTGTTGCTGCTGACCAAAATACATCAACAACACTGGCAGCGAGCCAATCCAGCTGGCGGCGAGCAAGGCATACAGCGGCACGGCATTGCCAAACAGCGTCATTGCCGCAACCTCAGCGGGATAGGTAAGGCTATAGAAACGTTGTAAAATCGGCTCTGCCAAAATGGTGCAATGGCTGGCAATCAACACCAGCAAATAGCGGTATGAGCGAAAGCGCAGCCACAATATGATTGCTACGGCATAACAAATGACCGTAATTCCAATGAAGATTGTTGCCATGCACCAAAACCTCGTGCTAATTTTTACGTTCGCTCGATGACCAATCGTATTCATAAATCAAGATTTGGCCTTGTTTGATCGTCCAAAGCTGATCGCTCAGGCCATAATCAAGTTTGTAGGCATCTTGGGCAATTTGCATGGCGATGCGTTGCAAAATTTCAGGGTTGGCATCGCTAAAGCCAATTAAGAAATCGCGGTTGGGAATCCCCAGCACCAAATTACCAGGCAATAAATCGGCCCATTCGCTCAAAACGTCGGTCAAAAGAATGCGCGAGGCATCATAGCCATCGCTGGTTGAGTAGATAAAGAGCATCTGATTGCCCTCGCCCACCACTTGGGCCATGCCAGGCTTGAGGGTTTTGATCCGCAAGTTATCAACGGCTTTGGTATAGATTGTGGTTTCGAGCACACCCCAAGTTTTGAGATGCTCCTCGTTGATGTAGGCCACACTCTCTGGCTCGTCAATCACATAGCAAACGATCAAATCACCAAGAAATGGCCGATAGATCAATTGGGGTAAATTGCGCTCAGCCACTTCGGCCAACATCGCAACTGGCTTGATCATAGGGTAAATTCGATCTTCCAGTTCATCCCAAAGTTCTTGGCCGCGATCAGGCGCGAATGAGCGCACTGCTGCTTCCAGCGATTGCAAAATTGATTCGAGCTGCAACGGCGAGCGGCGATAGGCATTGTAAAAATGCTCTAGCTCAGAAACGACCGAGCGTCCATGCCAGCGAAAGCGAATTTCCATGCCTTCGCGGTTGAGTTCTTCGATGCCGCCAAGTTGCTCAAGCCTTTCTTCAACAACATCGCCAAATTCTTCTTGATCTAAAAGTGGCCGTTCTTCCATAACCTCGTCCTTATTGTAGGTTAAAAGCCAAAGGCCTAGCGCTCAAAACGCTAAGCCTTTGCCAATCTAAACTTGCCATGCGGCTTTGAGTGCTGCCAAATCGCTATCGATAATCGGCTTGCCCGCCAAATCGTTGATGATCAAGCGTTGTTCTTCAATCACTTGGCCAATTTTGGCGTAAGCAATATTGCTCAACTGCGCTTCAAAAGTGGCGGCGTGCTCCGGCGCGACCTCAACCAAGAATCGAGTCGTCGATTCGCTCCATAACAGTCCATCGGCGCGCAGGGCTGTGGATGTTGGCACGGCGCTTAGTTCCAAGGCCAAACCAAAACCGCCAGCAAAGGCCATTTCGGCGGCAGCAACCGCCAAGCCACCTTCGCTCAAATCGTGGCAGGCACGCACGCTGTCGGCGCGAATTGCCGCATGCACAGCTTTATGGACAGTTGGTGCAGTCGCTAAATTGACCTTGGGCAAATTGCCATTATCAATTCCGCCAACCAAACCACTGACCGCACCGCCCCGTTCGTCGTGAGTCAAACCAACCAGATAGATCACATTGCCAGCGGCTTTAGCATCCATCGAGATTGTTTGCAACACATCGGGCACCAAGGCCATAGCCGAAATTAGCAGCGTTGGCGGAATCGCCACCCGCTTGCCATCAGCATCACGATATTCGTTGTTCAGCGAATCTTTGCCCGAAATAAAGGGCGTGCGATAGGCCAAAGCCGCATCGTGACAGCCTGCCGATGCCCGTACCAAGCCTGCCAAACGGTCAGGCAATTTGGGATCGCCCCAGCAGAAGTTATCTAAAATCCAGGTTTGTTCAGGGTCGCCACCAGCAGCCACGATGTTGCGCAGCGCTTCATCAACTGCCGCCAAGGCCATCCAATAGGGGTCGATTTTGCCATACAATGGATTCAGGCCACAGCCTAGCACCACGCCACGACGTGAATCGACCAGTGGTTGCAACACCCCGGCATCACCTGGGCCATCCTCGTTCACGCCAACCAAAGGCTTGAGCACGGTGGCCGCTTGCACTTCGTGGTCGTAGGTGCGCACAATATTTTCGTTGCTGGCAACAATTGGCTGACCCAATGTAGCCTTAAGCAAAGCATTATGATCGATGTTGGCTGCTTGATCAGCGGGCGCTGTTGCTGGCTGCCAAGCGGCATTCAACTTAAACTGCACCCCGCCGCTATGCAAGAATGCCATATCAAGTTCAACTACAGTCAATTGATTGTGTTTGACCGTCAACACGCCATCAGCGGTGAAGTGACCAATCACGGTCGCCTCAACATCTTCGCTGCGGCAAAGATCAAGTAAGGTTTGGACGTTTTGTGGTGGTACGGAAACAACCATGCGCTCTTGGGCTTCGGAAATCCAAATTTCCCATGGTTGCAGCCCAGCATATTTGAGCGGCACATCGCGCAATTCCACAACTGCGCCAGTTTCTTCGCCCATTTCGCCAACCGCCGATGAAAGCCCGCCAGCGCCACAATCGGTAATTGCGCTGTACAAGCCCAAATCACGCGCTTGCAACAACACATCGATCACAGTTTTCTCGGTCACCGGATCGCCGATTTGCACTGCAGCGCCAACGGTTTCAGCGGTATCGTGAGTTAATTCCACCGAGGAAAAGGTTGCACCGTGAATCCCATCGCGGCCAGTCCGTCCGCCAATTACCACAATTGCATCGCCAGCTTGCACGCCGCGTGGATGGCTACCGCGTGGCGCAATGCCCAGCGTGCCACAGAACACTAGCGGATTAGCGGTATAGCCATGATCATACCAAACAGCACCGTTGACATTGGGAATACCCAATTTGTTGCCATAATCGCGCACCCCAGCCACCACACCTTCGCGAATCCGCCGCGGGTGCAGCACACCTTGCGAAAGCTCGCTTTCAGGCAAATCGGGGTAGCCAAAACACAGCACATCTGTGACCGCGATGGGCTTGGCTGAAACCCCCAACACGTCGCGCACAACCCCACCAACCCCGGTATTTGCGCCACCAAATGGCTCAAGCGCCGAAGGATGGTTGTGGGTTTCGACCTTGAAGGAAATTTCATAGTTATCGTCGAAGGCGACGATCCCAGCATTATCAACAAAGGCCGAGAGCAACGACGCATTGCTCACTGCATCGGTGGCGCTGCGCAAATAGTGATTGAGCAAACCATTGATCGTTGCGCCATTAGCAGCGTTTAATTCTGCCAAAGCTGGGTGCAAGGTTGGGTCAATCGCCCCATCCGAGCTGGCTTGTTGATAACTGATCGTAGCGCGGAAGGTTTTATGGCGGCAATGTTCCGACCATGTTTGAGCCAGGGTTTCAAGCTCACCATCGGTTGGGTCGCGGCCCAAATCTTCAAAATAATCGCGAACTGCCTGCATTTCGGCCAAACTCAAGGCCAAAATCCCTTCACGGCTAATCCGTTCGAGTTCGCTATCGCTGACTCCACGCAAGGCCACACGGGTAATCGTGGGCGTGTGCGGAGCCGGAAGTTGCAACAAGTGTTGATAAAACTGCAAGCGTTCAGCGCTACGAGCTTCAAGCATAGTATAAGCAGTTTCAATCAAATCATTTAAAAGATGTTCACCAGCGTATTGACGCAAAACAGCTTCGTCTTGCACATCGGACACATAGACGCGGCGCAGGGTTTTGGCTTGTTTCAAGCCGTTAATCCCAATATGGCGCGCGCCAACTAAAATCGTCTCAGCTTCGTTATCGGTCACGCCTGGTCGAAAGGCAATCTCCACTAATGCTCCGGCTTTGGGAGCGGCTAGCTCAACGTCAAGCGCTTGCCAAGTAGCAGTATGAGCGACGGGATCATGCAATAATTCGAGGGTCAGGCGTTGGACATCTTCTGAGGAAAGATCGCCGGCGAGAAGGTACAGCCGTTCGTGGTTGTCGGCCTCGCGTGGGCAAACAGTGACCAAATATGCGGACACAATTGACTCCTGTTCGAGTGAACTCGTAGGCTACCGCGATTCTACCTGTCTCACGGATGAATGTCAAAAAGCCCCGATTAAATTCCCTCACCCCCAGTCCCCTCTCCCACTGCACGCGGGCGAGGGGGAGCACGAATCTTTGCAAGGATAGGTTTCAATGGATCGTGGTGCACCGTTCCCTCACCCCCCAGCCCCCTCTCCCACGTGCAGTGGGAGAGGGGGAGCAGATGTGACGTGGATTGACCATGAATCGTGCTAAAACCACGGTCTTAACTCCCCTCGCCCGCGCCACGGGAGAGGGGCTGGGGGTGAGGGGATCAATCACCAATCAAGCTTCAAAATCGCAAGCTTCAAAACCACAGCGTTAACTCCCCTCGCCCGCGCCACGGGCGAGGGGCTGGGGGTGAGGGGATCAATCACCAATCAAGCCCTAAAATCATCGCAACATTGCCCGATACGTTCTATGGTAGTATTTAACCACTTTTTAATTCACGCCAAGGAGCACCACTATGCTTCGTTCGCGCATGCTTGGTTTATTATTGGCCATAACGACCGCACTTTTTCTCTTGGTAGTCGGAGTTTTGTTTTTTGGGCATTCAGTTCGTTCTGCTGCCGCCCAAAGCAATGGCTTGCGAGTTGAAAAAACCTTGCTCAAATCGAGCAATGTGGTGATGGTTGGCGAAACCCTGACCTTTGCCATCACAATCACCAATAACTGGCATACCACCGTGATCACCCTGCCCGTGGTTGATACCTACGATCGTTCAGTGTTGGGCTATATGAATGCGACCCCAGCCCAAGACAGCCACAACGCCAGCACAGGCGTTATCAATTGGGATAATATTCTGGCAACGACTGGGCCATTAGCACCCGGCGAACAAGTAGTGATTTTGGTGCGCTTCACCGCCGAGCATCCCTCGCCACGGGTCGTCAACCACGCCGCAACCCACGATGCCTATGATTCATTGGGCAATTTGGTGGGCGATGGCGAGGCCGAACATGATAATGAAGCGGTTGGCGGTCAAACGCCGCTTGAAAAAACGCTTGATGCAGGTGTTTTGCCTCAAGCAGGCCAACGCATTACCTTCACAATTCGGGTGCAAAATGCTGGCCTCGTTGATGTGGTGCGCTTACCCTTGGAAGATATCTTTGATCCCACTGCGCTGCAATTTATCGCCTCGGAGCCAATGCCCGATACGATTGAGCCAGGCAAATTGACCTGGGACAATATACTCACTGCACCGCGCCCAATGCGCCTACCGCCCAACGAATTTATCTCAATCACGACAGTATTTACCGCACTCAAAGGCATCGAAGAAACGACCAACAGCGCACGAGTAGTTGGCGCTGGCGATAGCTTTGGCAACAATCTCGCGCCTGCCGCCGATGATGTGCCAATTCGGATTATTGGCGCGCCCGGCACGGCAACTCCAACCCGCACGCCACGCCCAACTCCAGCCGCAACCGCAATTATTCAAGCAACTGCCACAAGCGTGGTAAGCGCCACCGAAGTAGTTATTACAACCCCAACCGTTTCAATCAGTAGCACTGCCACGATTGAAGCGATTGCGACGCTTACGCCAGAACAAGGCGGCAGCACCGCCACACCAACAGTTATTCCAGCAGTCTTGCCTGATACCAGCGCACCTTCAGCACCACAAAGCAACTGGTGGTTTGGTGCGGCCATTCTTGCTATTATGTTGCTTGGCATTGGCCTCACTCAACGCAGTCGCGGATAACCAAACTATGTTGCACATGCAAGGCATTCGTAAGCAATTTGAACAAACAATCGTCTTACGCGATATTGAATTAACGCTCAATCGTGGTGAAATTCTGGCCTTGCTTGGCCCCAGCGGTTGCGGTAAATCGACCCTGTTACGGATTATTGCTGGCCTTGAAGCTGCTGATCAAGGCCAGTTGTTGTTGCATGGCCAACCGCTCAACCCAATCCCAATCCATCGGCGCAATTTTGGCCTGATGTTTCAAGATTGGGCGCTCTTTCCGCATCGCAATGTTGGCGAGAATATTGAGTTTGGCTTGCGTATGGAAGGCATGGCCAAAGCTCAGCGCCAACAGCGGGTTGCCGAAATGTTGGAACTAGTTGGTTTAGTTGGATATCAACAACGTTCAGTGCTGGAATTATCGGGGGGTGAGCGGCAGCGGGTGGCCTTGGCGCGTTCATTAGCGCCCCGTCCACAATTATTGATGCTCGACGAACCATTGGGATCATTGGATCGGACGTTGCGTGAACGCTTAACTGAGGAATTGCGCCAGATTATCAAGGCAGCAGAAGTTACGGCGATCTACGTCACCCATGATCAGAATGAAGCCTTTGTGGTGGCTGATCGCTTGGCGCTGATGAATGCAGGTCAGATTGTCCAACTTGCCACCCCCCAAGCGATCTATCAACACCCCAAAACTGCCTTTGTTGCCCGCTTCCTTAGCCTCACAAACTTACTACCAATTCAGCGCCAAACAAGTCCGAGCGCTGATCTGCAAATTGTGGAAACCAATTTAGGCACATTCCAAATTCAAAGCTCGCAAACCAATGCCGCCTATTTGTTGATTCGGCCTGAAGCTGCGCAAGTAGCCCAAGCGACAATTCCAAGCTATCAGGGCAATATTGTCGAGCAGAGTTTCCGTGGTAGTTATCAACGCATTGCTTGGCGTTATCAGCATGGATTGCTCCAGCTTGATTTGCCAAGTAGCTATCAATTGAACCAAAACCAAACCCTCGACCTAACATTCGATCCCCAGCAGCTTAGTCTCGTGCAGAGCGACCACTAACGACGGTTGTTTTGGTTTGTTGCTGCGATGAAAGCGTGCCAACCGACGGAATAGGCGTGTCCTTATCCACCAATTGGCTTAACGTTGAACCACAAGCAACACACGTCCACAACAACATCTTTCGGCCACGACTATATTTTTCTGCGCCCCGTTGCTCACCTATGTAGCGACAGGGTGCATTACAATGAGGACAGTGCACCCTGTGACCTCCTATTTTTTACGTTGTTTGTACTGTGTCTCTTTTATACTTCGATTATATGGCTAGCTATAAAGCACAGACTATGCCATTACCGCGCCGCATGATATAGTTCCAGAGTCCCGCCAAAATCGGCAGTATGGGGATAGTAGCATATTTTAACCACGATTTTGGGGGATGACCAACGATCTATCGCATTGTACGCCAAAATTCGGCCAATGTTGCCGATCGCTTCAAGAACCGCTAGAATACAGGCATGAACCTAGTTTGGAGGCCCCATGGCATTGCCACCAGATTCAGCTGAGCAACCAACCGCAGCCGAAATCGCCCAGCGTTTGGCCGATGTTCCATTGTTTGAACAAATGCGGCCCGATGATCTTGATTTCTTGGCCGTCAATGCCCAGGTTCAGCAACTTGATCCTGCGGTTGTGCTTTCGGCCCAACAAGCCAGTGAGAACGATCTGTATGTGGTGGTTCGTGGCCACTTGGAAGTTTGGCTCGACCCAAGCAGCATCGGGGCCGAAGGGCCAGAGCGCAAATTGGCAACCTTATTTGCCGATGAGATTGCAGGAGAATTGGCTTTGGTCGATGGCGGCGTGCGTTCGGCACGGCTCCAAGCAGGCGATGCAGGCGTGCGGGTGATTTGCATTTCGCAGGCTGCAATTCTTAATCGTTGTGAGCAAGATCCAATATTTGGCTATCGTTTGATGCGCAATTTAGCCGCGATGCTCGCATTACGCGGACGATTGACCGCGTTGAGCGCTCAAACCACTATTGCCTAGAGGGAGATTGACCTATGCACCGTTGGCGGCTCGCCTTTGGCCTAGGCTTGATGATCATCTGTATCAGCGTGGCAAGTTGGCGCTGGCAACCAGTTGCGGCCCAAAACCCCGAAGATGATGATCCTCCGCCTGCTGTTGAACAACCGCTCTGTTTTTCGCCAACAGGCTTTTGTATCAATGGGGCATTTCGGCGCTATTGGGAGACCAACGGCGGTCTAAGTCAATTCGGCTATCCAATTACTGCTGAAATCCGTGAAACAACCAGCAATGGCATCTTTACCGCTCAATATTTTGAGCGAGCGCGTTTTGAATATCATCCTGAGCAATCACGCCAATTCGAGGTGCAGCTTGGGCGATTAGGCGCAGAGCTCTATCTTGTGCGCAATGAACCTGAAACTGCCCGCACTGGTTGTCGCTATTTCGAGCGCACTGGCTTTAATGTTTGTGAACCGTTTCGCACCAAATGGGAAACCGTTGGCACAACCCCAGGCGCAACCAGCCTGGAAATTTATGGCTTGCCAATTAGCCCATTATTGATTGGACGCGATTCGGCAGGCAACCCAATTTCGTTTCAATGGTTCGAACGTGGCCGCATGGAATTGCATCAAACGAATTTGGTGGTGTTGGGCTTGGTTGGGCTTGAGTATCGTAATCGCGAGCAACCGCCACGGCCAACCAGCACACCGATTGCGCCAATCGCGCCCACGCCAGTGCCAATCGAGGCAACCGCCATTCCAACGGCGGTTTTACCAATTCCAATCAACGTGCCATTCCCTGATCGGCCTTGTCATATCAATGTGCCAGCGCCAGTCGAGGGTATTCAAGCATGGGCCACCTTGCCCGAAGTTAGCCCGCCTGAGGATGAAGTGATTTGTGTGCGCTTGATCGTCAATGGCGAAGCCGCGCATCCAGCTTTTGTCAATATCTACCGCTATATTGGCAACGAGCGGATTCCAGGCACCGGCCATACGACTGGGCTTGATGGCACTGCCAGTTTTGTGTTCCATGTGCGCGATCTGCCGATTGGCACGATTCCAGTTGAAATAGTTGCGACCTTTGAAGGCCGCGAATATCGCACATGGGCCAGTTTTATTCATCGCTAGCGTTATCACGATTGATCTCTGGAACGACGCTGGGGTGAGCCTCAGCGTCGTTGCGATCTTTAAGAAGATAGATTATGGAAGCGAAAACTTTACCACCCCTCCAACTCGAAGCCCGCTACGATAGCCGTGTTTGGGGCGGCAATCGCTTGGCTCAATGGCTCAATTTGCCCGATGCCCCAAGCCCGCTGGGTGAAATTTGGCTCGTCTATGCCGAAAATCGCATTGCTGATGGCCCGTTGCAAGGCCAAACTTTAGCCGCTGCGGCTGAGCACTATGGCGCATTGTTGCTTGGCAGCGTGCCATTTGAGCGCTCTGGCAATCAGTTTCCATTGCTGGCTAAATTCATTGATGCAGCCGATCATCTGTCGGTGCAAGTCCACCCCGACGATGCCTATGCCCACACGGTCGAGGCCGCCAGCGGCTTCAATGGCAAAACTGAAGCTTGGTATTTGCTGCAAACCGAAGCTAACGCCCAGTTGATCCATGGCTTTAAGCAAACAACTAGTCGCGAAGAATGTCGAGCATTAATCGCCGCCGATCGGTTGCCGGAGCTGCTGCGCTCTGTACCAGCCCACGCCGGAACCACGATTTTTGTGCCTGCTGGCACAATCCACGCAATTAATGCTGGCGTGATGCTGTTTGAAATTCAGCAAACATCCGATCTGACCTATCGAATTTATGATTATGGTCGCCCACGCGAGATGCACATTGAGCAGGCGTTGGATGTGCTTGATTATCGGGCTGCTGAACCAGCCGAAACGCCGCCAACTCAGCTTGATTCACGTCGCAGCTTGCTGGTTAAATGTCGCTACTTTGCGATGGAGCGTTGGCAACTGCATGGTCGGGTCGATTCGGCAACCTTGCCCACCAGCTTTGAAATTATCACCGTCATCGATGGCGCGGCAACCTTGCGTTCATTTCACGGGGTTTGGGAGCTAACGCTTGGCACGACCTTGGTTTTGCCGGCAAGTTTAGGCGGATATACCTACGAAGTTGCCCAATCGGTAACCCTCTTACGCTGTTATGTGCCTACTGAGGAACTCTAATGCGTGTTTTAATTACTGGCATTACTGGGCCAGTTGGTAGTTTTCTCGCCGATTATCTGCTAACCTTGCCCGAGCTTGAGATTCATGCGCTCAAGCGTTGGCGCTCTGATCCACGCCCGATTGAGCATTTGCAGGGCAAGCTAACCTTCCACGAAGGCGATATCGAAGATGCTTTTTCGATGGCCACACTGATGCGGCGGGTTCAGCCAGAGCGGGTATTTCACCTTGCGGCCCAAAGCTACCCCAGCGCCTCATGGGATGCGCCAGTTACAACCTTGCGCGCCAACACCGAAGGCACGTTAAATATTTTAGAGGCCTTGCGCGCCGCCGCACCCCAAGCCCGCTTGCATATTGCCTGCACCAGCGCCCAGTATGGCATGGTTAATCCTGCTGATGTGCCAATTAAAGAGAGCCACCCGTTGCGCCCAGGTAGCCCATATGGCGTGAGCAAGGCCGCCGCCGAAATGCTGGGTTTGCAATATCATCAATCATATGGCTTGCATGTGGTCGTCACACGATCCTTTAATCACGTTGGGCCACGCCAAGGCGATCGTTGCTCGATCCAAACATTTTGCCAGCAGATGGCAGCAATTGAGGCCGGCCATAGTCCTCCAGTGATGCAGGTTGGCAATTTGGAGCCACAGCGCGATTTTAGCCATTTCAGCGATGTAGCCCGCGCGTTATGGCTGTTGTTGGAAAAAGCGCCACCTGGCGAGGTCTATAATCTTTGTTCAGGTGTAGCTACGCGGATTGGCGATATTGTCGATTTAGTGCGGCGCTTCGGGCGTGTGCCAATTGAAATCAAGCTCGACCCCAGCCGCTTGCGGCCTGTTGATGAGCCAATTTTGCAGGGCGATAATAGCAAGTTGCGCCAAGCTACAGGCTGGGAGCCACAAATCGGGCATGGAACAAATTGTCCAAGAGGTGCTTGATTTTTGGCGCGAACGCTATGGCATTTTGTAAGTAAACCTCCACAGCGGCTAAGGTTTTAGTAGAGCTTATTGGGGTGTTGATCTCATTCATGACATTTTGCGCCACCCTTCCGTCCCTCCACCAGAGGGAAACGCAGGGGGTTTGCATCCCCCTAATATTTAGGTTTTGGAATGTTATGCTGCGTTTAATTCCAATAAAGGAGAGGTTTTAATATTTCCCAACCCCCTGACCCGCGTGCAGTGGGAGCGGGGGCTGGGGGGTGAGGGGACGAGCAACGCATCTACCATGAGGAGGGGGTTGGGGCGAGGGCATAAATTATTGTCTAATCATTAACCGCTTGCGCTAGCGGCATACGATACCAACAATCAATTGCAAAGGGTTGGTAGATTTGCTGCGCCCGTTGCTGCAAACCAGCATTGCTGGGAGCTTGAAGCTGGGCCTCGGCCACAATCCGATAATATTCATAGCCATTGCTAGCGGCACGCTGGGCAAGCTGCTGCCATTGGTGTTGAGCAACTGACAGATCGCCTGAGGCTTGGGTAATTAGCGCATCCAAGCTAGCGTGCTCAAGCGTTATTTCACTCGTGCCTGCTACCATTAAGCTCTGATCAAACAGCAACCGTGCAGACTCCGCGCCCTCAGTCAGCAAGCTCAGCAGAACCAAGCGCCGTTCCCACGCCATGCGCAATACGTTGTTGCTCTGGGCAATTGGCATGGTGGCAATCTGATCAAGGCTTTGACGTGCCAGTCCAAGATCGCCACGCAATAATTGACAAATCACCACCGTATCCAGAATCACGCCCCGAAAAAATGGTTCGCTGCCCTCACCGAGCAGCAATAATAGATTCTGAGCGATGATTTCGGCTTGTTCGGTTTGGCCTAAGGATAGCAAGGTCATGGCAATTTGGTTGCGCGAATTGGACCAACCCTGTTGATCATCGATCTGGCGTTTGAGTTCACAGGCTTGTTCGAGGGTTGCTAAAGCTCCGTGTGGCTGACCACGCATCAGTTGAATAATGGCTTGGGTGTGTTGCATCCGCGCTTGAGCATAGACATCGCCAATTCGGCGTAAACCAGTGACTGCCTGCTCAATTGTGGCTTCAGCATGGGTTAAATTGCCTTTGGTGTAATAGAGATTGGCCAAATTTGCCAAGGCTCGCGGGCGCACCCGCTCCAAACGGGCA
This sequence comes from uncultured Chloroflexia bacterium, assembly GCA_963767035.1. Lineage (GTDB taxonomy): Bacteria > Chloroflexota > Chloroflexia > Chloroflexales > Herpetosiphonaceae > Herpetosiphon. The sequence goes on from CAVYBW010000001.1 coordinate 3,460,434, forward strand.
ATTCTGGTTTGGGCAATCACATCGAGCCATGTTTGAATGCTAGCATCGATTTCGCCAGTGTATTGCTGCACAATTGCCAACGTGCCGCCAGCCCGCGCCCGAATTTCGGCAATCGTGGCAATTGCATCAACATCAAGTTGGCTGGTCAAGTCAATCGCTTGTTCGGCAGCTTGGCGTGCGAGGGCAAATTGCGATTGCATTAAGATTGCTTTGCTCAGCGCCATGTGCAATAGCCCATGCAAACGAATTTCACTCTGATCAAGCGTGGCAATGGTTTGTTCAAGCAGGTTTTGGGCAGCGGCAGCCTGATTGCGATGCAACATAGCGCCAGTTAAGCGCCAAACCAAATGCGCTCGTTGGGTTGGCTGCCATGCCAAGGCCAAGGCTTCGCGATACATGGCTTCGGCTTCGCTGGCTTGGCTGGTCGCCATCAAAAATTCGCCATACTGTTGCAGCCATGGAAACAATAATTCGGGATGCTGTTGTTCAATTGCTGGCCGAATGCTCAACAACATCGCTGCGGCAGCGCTCGATAACCCTTGATTCATTAATGGATCAAGTTGTTGCTGCAAACAATTCAGGGCAGCTGGAATATCGCCAGCCGAGATATAGTGCTGGGCAGCACGAATCGGGTCAAGCCGTTGTTGCTCTAAAGCACTAGCTAATTGGCGATGCAAACCTTTGCGGCGGGCTGGTTGGCTCCGCAACTGGGCATAAATATAGTCTTGCGCCAACGGCAGCACATGGGCATGGCTGGGCGCATCAATCAACTGGCGGCGGGTCAAATCGCTGACTGCTTGTGGCCATTGATATGGCCCATCGACCGCAAAACTACATTCCATTGGCCATTCAGCGTGCAGATTAAGCGGTTGGGCGGCAACCGCCAAGAGCGCTAGCAAGCGTTCGCTGCTACTGGGAAGCTGACCGAGAATCTGCTCAAGCACAAAACTGGCAATATGTGGCTCGTCGATCAGATGCTGGATGAGCGTGGGATCACCACCACGATCGCCCAATAAGCCAATGGTTAAGCGCAATAAAGCTGGGTTGGCTTGGGTTCGGGCAATTAACTGTTGGCTATGTTCCGGGCTAAGTTGCGCCCCATAATGCGTGAGCAAGCGCTGCGCTTCAGCCAGCTCGAAGCCATGCAAAGCCCAATAGTTAAACCCTTGCAGGCTGAATTGCTCACGGCTGAGCACCAATATCGTGCTGCTGGTTTTTTGAGCTAGCTGTTCAATAATCAGGCGCAATTGCGGTTGATCGATCAAGAGTTGGGCATTATCAAAGCACAACAAAACCGGAAGCTGTTGCAAACCATTGATCAACAAGCCAAGTTGGCGCTCAAAGCTCAAGCCAGCCTCGCCATCACGTGGCAAATGCAACAATGGCTCAGCCTGTTCATCGCCGTGACTTAGCAAAAAAAGCGCCAGCTGTCGGATCAGAATTTCGCTTGTAAGACTAATCGTAGGATTAAAACTAAGCCAAAAACAACGATCGCCCCAAGCTTGGGCAATTTGGCTGGCGATCACGCTCTTGCCAATTCCCGCCATGCCATTAACGCATAGACAGCGCTCGTTGGCTAAGCGCAGTTGCACTTGGTTGGTAGCTTGGCGTTCGATCAACAAGGCTGGCAAGGGTGGTGGCAACTCCAGCAAGCCAAGTTCGCTATGCTGTTGCTGCTCGATTTTTTTTATGACCGTGATGCTGGTACCAACCAATGATTCGCCGCGAGCTGCCGCTGCTAGCTCCAATAAACGGGCAACACTGGCCGCATCGTCGTCGAGATCAAGGGCTGGCACTATTAATGCTACCAAGGTTGTTAGGTCGGGCAAACGCTGATCGTTTTCCAAGCGCGAGATGTGGGCCTCGCTATAACCCGTGGCAATTGCCAAATCGCGTTGGGTGAGGCGTGCTCTGCGCCGGAGAAAATGCAGCAGCGCACCGAATGTAGCGAACGAGTCGAGGGTAACTGCTGGCATGGCAAGCCTCCTAGATTAATGGGGAAATAGTTGTCGCGCTGAATCGTCATGCAAGTGGAAAGAGCATTAAACATACGTGCTTCAGGCAACACACGTTACCATATCCAGCAAAGCGCAGCTATTTGGCAAGATATGTCAGATTTTTAAGCCTTTGGTTTGCTATGCTCGTGCGTAAACGAGCTTCAGCAGCAGTTATACCAAAGGAGTTGCGCTATGCGACGAATCGTTCGACGCACAGTAACCACGGTTACCACAATTACCACGACAATCACGTGGCAAGAAACTGCTGCTGACCAACCAAGCACTGAGCTTGAAGCCACCAGTCAACAGCCGCTTGAACAAACCTACGAGCATCAGGCTGAGCCGAATCAAACTGATTCATCTGGACACACTGTCAGTTGACTCACGAGATTGAGTAATTAGAACGTGTGTGGTAGAACCCAGTATATTTTGATGGAGGATTTACCATGAGCAATGATCAATATTCCAACCAACCGCCGGTTGATCCCAATTATCAGGGTTCGCAACCGCCCAGCCAACCGCAACCGTATCAACCATATAACCAAGCACCGCCCAACCAACCACAACCGTATCAGCCCTATCAACCGTATAGCCAAGGGCCACAAACCCAACCGCAAGGCCAATTTGTGGTGCCAAGTAGCGATCAATTGGTAAGTGGCTTCAAAGGCTTATCGCTTGGCCGACGGTTGGCAATTGGTGGCGGCCTCGTGGCATGGATCAGCTATTTATTGCCGTGGTATCACGTTAGTACTGTATTTCTTGATATTAACGATAGCACCACATTTAATGGTTTGCGTGGCTTTTTACCATGGCTAGGATTTTTGGCCTTAACAGCGGTATTGGTAAACCTAATCGCTCCGCTCTTTGGCCAACAGATCTATGCAAAATTTCAGCATTCGCTGAAAAATCTATCGCTCGGTAAGGCAGCGTTTTATGGGCTTGCTGCGGCCCTAGGTTTCGCACTAATTGGTGGCTTTATTGTTAGCCCAAGCGATCCAGGAATTGACGGAGTTGAAGCGGGATTTAGTTTTGGTTTCTACTTGTCAATCCTGGCCCTAGGCGCGGCCACCGCTGGCGGATGGATGATGCAACAAAACGGTGAGTAATCCACTGGTTTATTGCAATTGATTGAATGAGTATTTTGAATTAAGCTGCGATCCCCAACCAAGCCGCTGCAATCAGCCAAGCATGGTTGGGGCTTTGTGTTTAACCTTGGTTGAGCCGCATCACATGTGGAGAGTTCAATCATCGATTCGTTCGGGAAAGCCAGGATGCGTCGCATTCGGCAAACGTAAATAGCCATTAACCGTTGATGGTCTCCACGGCAGACGAAAGTCTTGCAGGATACGGAGGGGACTTCCATAATCAGTATCGAAGGTCACAAATGCCTTTTGGGCAAGCCACAGCACCACTTTTGAGTGAATATCGGCTCGCTCAATCGCTGACTGCCTATATTGAAATGCGCCAAAGGCAAGAATTACCAGTCCACGATAATCCTCCTGATTAAACGATGTGCCTTCTAGATCGAGGTATGCAAGACATTGTTCAGTAAGGGGAGTGCGCTCGCTCAGTGGCCGATGATGCAGCACAAAGGCACAATCGAACCAATAGCGTCGCGTTAATCCAAGCGCATTATAGCTTTCGATCAGCGTTAGATCGTTGAGCAAAATAGTATCGATCAGCCATACATAGATCGCTTCAGGAACCGGCTTCACGGTTTGGGCAATAACCAGCGCCGCCGTCAACTTCACAAGCGGCTCCTGCGCTTGCTCAAATGTCTCGGCCACCCATGCCAGCGCAACCGGACTAGCGCTCGCCCATGCGATAAGCTGGTAGCCAGCCCGAAGAAACGGACGGCGTTCAGCAACCGCATACTGATACGTCTGCGACCATAATGTGCTATCAGCCGCTACAAAATAGACAACAATCCGCAAGGTTTTGTGAGCAATATCTTCATCAGGGTCATGCAGCAATCGCAATAACGTCGAGAAGTTCTGAATAACTATCGGATAGATCGTTGCCCGTGCAGCAGCACTCATATGATAAAAATGATCAATTGAAGATAGCACATCAGACCAATGAATGATCGATGGATATGGTCGAGAAATTCCTTCAATAATCCGCAGCACTAAGTCGCTGACGTGGGTAAGGGTACGACCGTTAGCCGTCAGCATCAACTGAAAAAGATAGGGAAACGCCGCAACCGCATGAGCCGAGATCGAAGTGTAACGGAAGATGGAATCCAATAACTCCGAATGAGCTTTATCAATCACCGTTGGATCAGGATTGATCAGGTTGCGAAGCTTCTGCGCTGTATCAATAGGAGCGGGATAGCCCTGGTAGAATGTGTGCCATGGAATCTGATCAAGTTCATCGGTCATAAAATACCTTTCATATTTGGATAATCATAAAATCAGGTGATCGTTGATTTCCCTCCCGCCCAACCTGTTTCCACGGTGCGGGCGGGAACGAGACTAGGAGTGAAACAACGCGAAGCCATAGTCCATCGATCAGGCTGTTTATTAAGATCTCGTATTGCCAACCAGCCCTGAAATCGCCGTGTGAAATATGATACAATTGAGATGACGGACTGCATGAGTCAGCCCGCCAGCAAAACCAATGGGGGGCTTTTTTAATTATGAATGTACAAGTGCTTCTTGAAAAAGCAGTCAATGGTGAGCGTCTCTCGGCTGATGAAGGGCTGTTTTTGTATCGTGAAGCTGACCTGCTCGATTTCAGGCATGGCTGCTGATGCGATTCGCCAACGGCTTGTACCTGGCAACGTAGTAACGTATCTCGTTGATCGCAACGTAAACTATAGTAATGTTTGTACGACCAATTGCCAATTCTGTGGTTTTTATCGCCCATTGGGCCACCCAGAAGCATATGTACAAACCTACGAACAAATTGGTGCTCGCTTAGCCGAGCTTGTCGAATTTGGCGGCACGCGGGTCTTGATGCAGGGTGGTCACCACCCTGAGTTACGGCTTTCGTGGTATACCGGCCTGTTAAGCTATTTGCGCGAACATTATCCGAGCATCGAGCTTGATTGTTTCTCGCCTTCAGAAATTGATAATCTGGCCACGGTCGAAAACATGAGCATTCGCGAGGTCTTAGTTGCGCTCAAAGCAGCTGGCTTGGCTGGCGTACCCGGTGGTGGCGCAGAAATTCTCGACGATGACGTGCGCCAACGGGTTAGCCCGCTCAAGCAAAGCGCCGCTGGTTGGCTCGAAGTGCAGGGCACTGCCCAATCACTCGGCATGGCAACCACCGCCACGATGGTGATTGGCTTTGGCGAAACTCTCGAACAACGCATGAATCACTTGATCAAATTGCGTGATTTGCAGGATGTTTCGCTGCGCGACTATAACAATGGTTTTATTGCCTTTATTTCGTGGACTGTCCAGAAATCGGAATTGACCTCACTGGGCCGCTCGAAGTTCTCGGATGACTACGGCGCGACCGCTGCCGAATATTTACGCCATACCGCGATTTGTCGGATTATGCTTGATAACTTCAATCATATTCAGGCTTCGTGGGTTACGCAAGGGCCAAAGATTGGCCAAGTATCGCTGAAGTTTGGCATCGACGATTTTGGCTCGACTATGCTTGAAGAAAATGTGGTTTCAAACGCCGCCCACGATACCTACCAATGTATGGGCGAACGCGAAATCCATGGCTTTATACGCGATGCTGGCTTTATTCCAGCCAAACGCGATACCCACTACAACTTGATTCAAGCCTTTGAAGATCCCAAAGATAGCGAAAATGTGCCATCAATGGGCATCAAACAGCCACGTCAAGCCAAACAGGTCGAAATTCCATTAGCTGTTAAATCGGTTTTAACGCAAACGCTATGGATGCTTGGTCGTCCATAGCGTTTGTATTTAAGCAACGATTGGCTGGGTTTGATGTTTACCTGCCGCCATATTTCCAAGCAATTTGGTACGCTGCCTGTGATCGATGAAGTGAGTTTTGATCTTGCCCCAGGCGAGGTAGTTGGCCTGACTGGCCAAAGTGGTGCTGGTAAATCGGTGCTTGTGCGCTTGTTGGCAGGCTTAGAAAAGCCCGATACTGGCGTAATTTCTACCCGTGGTCAATTAATTAATTCGACGCAGAGTGCTTTTCGGGCTGGCGTAGCCGTGATTCATCAACAGCCGGTGTTGGTTGACCATTTGGATGTGGCGAGTGCGATTTTTTTGGGCCACGAGGTTGGCCAAAGTTGGCTCGGTTGGTTGTCGTTGCCCAATCAGCGGCAGCATGATCAGATGGCACGCCAGATTTTAGCCCAACTTGGCGTGGAATTACCCTCGTTGCGGATTCACGTTGGCAATTTGTCCAGCGAAGAACGTCAAATGGTGGCGATCGCCCAAGTGCTGATTCGCAAACCGCAAGTGGTGATTATCGATGAGCCAACGGCGCTGCTACGCTACGAATATCAACAAAAATTGCTCGAATTGATTCGCGAATGGCAGGCCCAAGGCGTGGCAGTGTTGTTTAGCAGCCAAAATCTCGACCACCTGTTTGCGGTGAGCAACCGCATTTTAGTGCTGCGGCGTGGGCGATTCGTGTTTGAGGCAACCAGCGAAAAAACCACGCGAGAGGAAGTTGTGCGGGCGCAAATCGGCGCACGCGATCAGCAGCATCTTACGCCAATTATTTGGGCTTTAGAAAATTACCATCGCGCCAGCCAACAAGCCGAGGCCTTGCGCCAAAGTCAATCCAGCCTAGAGCACGATTTAGCCAGCCAAAATCAGCTCAATCGTCAACTGATTGGCCAACTTGATCACCAAGTGAGCAATCTTGATCGGGCTAATGCAGCCTTGCAAGAAGCCCAACGCCGGCTGCTTTCCGAGCGCGAAGGCGAGCGCAAAGTGCTAGCCCGCGAGTTGCACGACCAAGTGATTCAAGATTTGGTGAGCCTCAATTATGATATTGATAATTTACGCAGCCAGATTGATGATCCAGAGCAGGCCAGTATTGGGCTTGATGATTTGCGCGATAACATTCGCCAACTGGTTAGTACAGTGCGGGCAATCTGTGGCAATTTACGCCCGCCAACTATCGATAGCCTTGGGGTTAATGCGGCAATTCAATCATTTGTGCGCGATTGGAGCAGCCGCAGCGGCATCAATGTACAGCTTGATCTCGACGACAATTTGGAACGCTTACCTGAAATGCTAGAAATTTCGGCCTTTCGCATGATCCAAGAGGGCTTGAGCAATGTGCGCAAGCATGCCCAAGCCAGCAAAGTTGGCATCAGCCTGCGTGCGACCACCCGCCGCACCCTGCTCCTGACGATTGCCGACAACGGGCGCGGCTTGCAAGCGGAAATTAATCTGGCGGCGCTAGCCAATGCTGGCCATTATGGTTTGCTCGGTATGAGCGAACGGGTGGCGCTGGTTGGTGGGCGGTTCAGGGTGCATAATCGGGCTGGCGGCGGCCTGATTCTCGAAATCGATTTGCCATACCAGCCCTTATAAACTATGCCTCGTAGCCTTGATCAATTGGCAAATTTGCTTGATGCGCTGCCTGCACCGCCAAACGATCGCAGCGCTCGTTATCCTTGACCCCTGCATGACCAGGCACTTGCACCCATTCAATCGTATGGCCTTGGGCGAGTTTCAGCAATTGCAGCCAAAGGTCAGGGTTTTTGACTGGCCCAGTCGTGGTGCGCCAGCCATTTTTGCTCCAACGCTCGGCCCAACCTTTTTGCATGCCATTGATCACATATGCTGAATCGCTGTACACCACGACCTTGCTTGCTTGGTCTAAGGCCTGCAAGCCCGTAATCACGCCCATCAACTCCATTCGGTTGTTGGTCGTGCGGGCAAAGCCGCCAGTTAATTCGCGCACTGTCGAGCCAGAACGCAGCACCACGCCATAGCCACCAGGCCCAGGGTTGCCATCGCTGCCGCCATCGCTGAACACCACCACTTTGCCTTCGGCCAAGGCAGCTTGCGGGTCAATCGCCAAACTAACCGGAGTCAGATCAACATTTTGGGGAATCCGTTGCGGCGCACGGCCAGCCCGCTCGCGATACCATGCATCGGCATCAGCAAAGCTGGCAAACCCCTTAAAAACCGCCTGATCGATACCTTTAACTTGAGCTTCTGCACCATCGTTGCCAAACCATTCGTTATAAATCCCAGGTTGGCGACCTTTGACGACAGCATAAAATTTACGTTTTGCCACACAATCCTCATAGTTTATTGAGCAAACTGGCTGCCAATACTTCGCGGGCAGCAGCGGGAAACCCAGCCAAGCCGGGGATTTCATTGCATTCTAACACCCAAAACGTGCCCGCTTGATCTTCAATAAAATCAATTCCGAGAATGTCAGCCTTGAGATGCTGCATTACCCGTTGGCTATATTCCAAAAGCTGAGCTGGCGGATCAATCAGTTGATAAGCATTGGTCGCAACATTCGCCCGCCAACCATTGCTGCGCCGTTCCATCGCCCAATATTGTTCGCCAATCAGCAAACAACGAATATCGCGAACATACTCAATATAGGGTTCGAGGCTGCAATAATCAGGGCTAACAAAACTTAAATCGCGAAATTCAGCCCATTGTTCAGCGGTTTGAATCCGCATCTTGCCATAACCTGCATGATAACTGCCAATTTTGGCAACAACTGGCAAATCTGGCTGAATGCGCTCAATCATGCCATCGCCTAGGCTAATTGTTTGTGCTAGCACTGGTAAACCCAAACGTTTGAGCATTGCCAGCATCGTCAAACGATCATAACAAGCTAATAGAACAGCGGTTGGATTTACACATGCAATCGCTGCAAAATCCAGCATTGATAAAAGCATCTGCTGTTGTGGTTGTGGGCGAACTGCACCTAACCGCCAAAGCACAGCCTCAACCTGAATCCGCCGATTTTCACTAAATGCCCAAACTTGATTATCCTGAACAAGCCATTTGGTTTGGTTTAAGCGACATTGAACGACATCATAGCCAGCAAAATAGGCTGACCAATCGCTTTCACCGTGAATAACCACAATCGCCATAACAATTTGCTCCTGAATACCTGGGCTTAGCGGCGTTGCTGAACCAATCGCGACCAGCCTGTGGGTTCGCTGGCGTTGGCAACGCTATTCAGTAAACGCTGGGCTTCGGCAGATTGGCCATTGTACTCCAACGCCAATGCTTGCAGCACCCGTTGTTCGTGTTGTGCCCATGTGCTTGGCGGCGAATCGCCAACCAGCGATACTATATCAAGCGTCAGGGCTAGATCGTTGTTGCCAAATAAGGCCACATAGGCAGTTGCGATTGATCGATCGCTATGCTGATAGCCGAAGCTGGTGCTCGTATCAAGCGGCTTAGGAATTTGCTGAATCAGTGTCCCAGCCCGCAAATTATATTCAACATGGTTGGGTTCTGGCTGTTGTCCAGCAGCATTCGGCACATAATCAGCGATCAGCCGCTGCGTACCGTCAAGCTGTGGCGCTAAACTAATCGTGGCTGTGTAGAAGCTCGTTCCTTGCTGCATGGAAACCTCGTTCTTCCAAAAGCGCTGCTCAACCCATGCGAGCAACGAGAAATAGCCGCCATATTCAAACAGCCATTCGGGCGAACCGTCAGCATCGAGATCGGTGATCGAGACTGCATTTGGCCGACTGAAAAAATAATCAGGGTCGGTCAGGTTGGTCAGTGCGGTGGCGCTGCTCCAAGGTTGGTTCACATACAACGGCTGATAGCCAGCTTCGTTGGAGAGCATGACCCACGGCGTATAGATCCCAAGCCAATCGACCACACCCAACGGATCATTCAGACCATCGCCATTTAAATCGTAGGCTTCGCTGAACACTTGCCATGGCAAACCAAGCGCTGCAAACTGGTTGGCCAGCGGCACGGCCTGCGTCCACGCTTGAAGCGGCAGCAACAAACGCGGGTGACATAATGGCAGCCAATCAAACTCGTTGAAAGGATGCTTATCAAGCAATTCGCGCTGATAGCCTTCCATGATTAATGGGCGTTCGGCGGCGAGCAACTCACACCATTGACTGATCGAGCCATTGAAACTCGTAAGGTTGAAATCCTGCACAACTGCTGCCGCTAACGATTGGGGAAATGCCGCCACGACATGATTCCAAGCAGCTTGCGCCGCCGCTGAATCGTGCTTGAGTATATGAATAGCCCCAACGCGAAACAACGCGATAGGACGAGCATCCTTCAATGTTTGGTTGTGGCCATACTCAGTGCTGCCATCTGGCTGGGAGGCGGCTTGTTCAAGCTGAGCGATGGCTTGAGCAAAGTGCCCAAGTAGCGTCAGCCCATGAGCATAACGCAGCTGAGCACCAATCGTCTGTGAGTAAGGGCCGGATGGTAAGGCAAGTTCGACAGGAGTTAAATACTGACCATCAAACTGGTAGCGGGCAGCTTGGCTGGCGATACTAAGTGTGGCATCGGTTTTGGTTATGCTCAGATCGCTGGTGTTGGCCCAAGGCGGAAACAACTGCTTTAGCATGCCAGCGCGCCACGTCCAGCCATACAGCCTACCCGAACATGCTGAGCCACAACTGCTTGAGTGAACGAACAACTCTGGCTGAGCATCACCAGTCACATCGCCAAGTTTGATGAATGCTTCATGATCATTTGCATAACTCAACACATGCTCACCGACCCATGCGCCCTGCTGCCAGCGCATCCAGCGCAATTGCCCGATCTTGTTGGTAGAGCCTGAAATCGTGGCGCTGAGCAGGTAATCTTGGTTGTCATCGCCATCAAGATTAGTAGGAATAATCGTGAGTTTGCCCATTTCTAAGGCTGCTGGTTGGGTCGCCGCAAGATCGCTAGGCAGCTGGAGCGCCAAGAATTCTGCCTGCGCCCAGCCATCAAAAGCCCACGTAATATCGATACTTTGTGGATCTTCTGCTCCATGCTCCATCGTGGGCTGGCCCAAACTTATAATCCGCCGCCACAACGCCAAGGCTTGGGGATCGGTTGGGTGACGCTGGAGATAATCGGCAATCAGCACCACCAACGGCTTGCCACAGCCGCGCGTTGCTGGCTTAGAACAAAAATCACTTGGTTCAGCACTCAACAGTTGATCGGCAGTTGTGTTGAGCGTTGTAGTCGCTGTGGCGCTTGCGGGAGTTGCAGCGGCCATAGCCGGAGTAATCGTCGTTGTGGTCGATCCTACTGGCGCAGTTGCCACCAGTTCAGTGTTTGTTGGAGTCGGGGTGCATGCGCCAAATACTGCTACCAGCATGATCAGCAAGCTAAGTCGAACAATCCGCAGCATACAATCTCCTCAGGTTGCTGAGGTCTCAGATTGTACTCTAACAGTTTACGACTAGCACAACAATGAAGGCGAAGTGATAGCCTCATGAAAGTAGTTTAGTTGGTTCCCTCACCCCAACCCCTCGCCCGTGGCGCGGGCGAGGGGCTTCACGCGGTGGTTTTCGCATGCTGCATTGCCAATCCACGGGTGCTCCCCCTCGCCCGCGTCCAGTGGGAGAGGGGCTGGGGGGTGAGGGAACGCTCAACCAACTACTTATTGAGCAACTTCAACGCGCCGCTGACGCTATCGGCAGGGCTAATTTTGCCTTGAACATCAAGTAAATAGCCGTTTTCGTCGATGATAAAGTGCGAGCGGGTTACGCCCAGATATTTTTTGCCATACATCGATTTTTCGCCCCAAACGCCATAGGCTTCGGCAAGGCTATGTTGTTCGTCGGCAACCAACAAAAATGGCAAATCAAACTTAGTTTTGAATTTCTGGTGCGAAGCAACTGAATCAGGGCTGACCCCAATTACGACGGCATTTTGCTCTTCGATTTGGGGATAGGCATCGCGGAAACCACAGGCTTGGGTTGTGCAACCAGGCGTATCATCTTTGGGATAAAAATAGAGCACCACGCGCTTGCCGCGAAAATCGCTCAAACGAATCGTTTCTCCAGTATCAGCGGGCAATTCAAATTCGGGCGCAAGATCGCCAACGTTTAATGGTGTCATTAGCTAAAGCCTCACACAAAAAGAGTTCATTGTTCTATTGTAGCCCGTTTTAGAAGGATGAAGGATAAATTATGAGGGATGAAATTCCTCTTTGAATATCAGAAGGCAAAAATCAAAAGGCAAAATCGGCATCGAAATTTAACGCAGAGGCGCAGAGGGTTAATGGCTCTAGGCTTCAGGCTATAGACTATCAGAGATTTTGATGGCCAATAGTCATTAGCTGTACGCAGAGCCTCGATTCGCCGCGAAGCCACCAAATCAACTCCCCTCGCCCGCGTGCAGTGGGCGAGGGGTTGGGGGTGAGGGAACACACATCCCGCTAATCCAATGAACCAATAACCCAAAGCCCTACTTCGTGTACCTTCGTGTTCTTCGTGGTTAAAAAGCTCTATGCTCGATTAATCTCCACAATTCGGCCAAATACCCAAGCATGCCGTGGTCCCAGGCTGGCGTGTGCAGGGTTACATAGTCGCGCGACTGGGCAAACCGTTGGCTTTGCTGATGGCTAACGCTCTCATCCTCAGTGCCATGCACAATCAAAATCGGCATAGTACGCTGAAAATTGTCGCTATTGTAGGCTTCGGCATCGTGCATCAGGCCATAATGCACGGCTCGCATAGCCTGATCACGGTAATTGTAATAGTCTAGCCAGCCGCTAGTTTGCCATTGGTTGAGCGTTGCTTCGCCCAGCATCAAACGCCGATTTTGGGCAAAATAGAGTGCCGGAGCCAACAAGATCAATCGTTTAATCTGGGGAATTGCTGCTGCGGCGTGTAGGGCAACTAAGCCGCCTAAACTCGAACCAAGCAAACACCACGGCTCAGTCGAAGCGCCAATTAGTTGTTGCAAATAGTCAATTTGGGCGCTGATGGTTAAGTGCTCGAACGAAGGTCGGTTCAAATCAGGAATCAACAATTCATGGCCTTGGTCAGCAAATTGCTGAGCAAACCATGTCGCTTTTTGCGAACTCGGCCCAGAAGCAAAGCCATGGCAATACAGGTAGCGCATTGAGCCTCCGCGCAAACTTAATCATTGGCCAGTATTGTAAATCATGTGGGGGAAGCAGCCGAACAGTTGTATAATGCTTACACGATCCGTCGCACGACGCGGCGACAACCGTAGCTTGGAATCAAGGAAGGGCTAACCATGTTCAGTGATTCGCCCCACGAGGAATGCGGCGTTTTTGGGATTTACGCTCCCACCGAAGATGTAGCACGTATCACATTTTTCAGTTTATACGCTTTGCAGCACCGTGGTCAGGAAAGCGCAGGGATTGCGGTTTCCGATGGCAAGACCATCAATACCCACAAAGAAATGGGCTTGGTATCGCAGATTTTCGATGAGCGTTCGCTGCGCTATCTCAAAGGTCATATTGCGATTGGCCATACCCGTTACTCAACTACTGGTTCATCACAAGTAATTAATGCCCAACCGTTTACGATGCATACGTTGCTTGGCCCGCTGGCTGTTGGCCATAACGGCAACCTAACCAATGCTGGTTCGCTGCGCCGTCAATTGATGGAACGTGGTGTCGGGTTAATGACATCTTCTGATAGTGAAGTTGCAACGATGCTGCTCGCTGGCCTTGAGGGTAATACCTGGGCGCAACGTATCGATGCCTTTACCAATTGTGTCGAAGGTGCTTATTGTCTGACTGTCTTGACTCGCGATGCACTCTACGCCGTGCGCGACCCATGGGGTTTGCGGCCATTATGCCTTGGTCGTTTCGGCGATTCTGGCTGGGTGGTGGCATCAGAGTCGTGCGCCTTCGATACGATTGGCGCTGAGTTTATTCGCGAAATCGATCCAGGCGAAGTTGTGCAGATCGATCGTGATGGCCCGCGCACGATTGCCAAACACCCTGCGCCCCAGCAAGCCTTCTGCTTGTTTGAATATATTTATTTCTCGCGCCCCGATAGCTTTCTGCAAAACCAATTGATCCATGAAGTGCGGATGCGCTTAGGCCATGAATTGGCGCGTGAAGCTCCCGCCGATGCCGATGTCGTGATCGGCGTGCCCGACTCGGCATTGCCAGCAGCGCTTGGCTTTTCGCAGGCTAGCGGCATTCCCTATGGCGATGGCTTGATCAAAAATCGCTATATTGGCCGCACCTTTATCCAGCCCGATCAACGGCTGCGCCAGCAAGGGGTTGCGCTTAAGCTCAATCCATTGCCGAATGTGCTCAACGGCAAGCGGGTCGTTTTAATTGATGATACGATTGTGCGTGGCACCACCAGCGGCCCAATTATTAAACTGTTGCGCAAGGCTGGAGCAACCGAAGTGCACATGCGGGTGTCTGCGCCGCCAATTCGCCACCCATGTTTTATGGGCGTTGATATGGCAACTCAGCCCGAATTGATTGCCTTCAACAAAACCGAGGCTGAAATTTGCGAAAGCATCGGTGCTGATTCGCTGGCCTATCTCTCAATGGATGGCTTGCTACGAGCAACCCGCCGTGATCCCAATGGTTTCTGCGGAGCATGCTTCACTGGCAAATATCCTTTCCCAATTCACGAATCAGGCAAGGAAATTTTCGAGCTAACCAGCGTTTAGGTTAAATAACAACAGCCAGCCATGGTTCATGGCTGGCTGTTGAACTATTTTAGGCATCGATTGTGCCGACTGCGACTGGATTTGAGGTTGGCTGTTGGCTGCCGCCCGCTGGCTCAACCGTAATTCCAAGTAAATTTTCGGCTCCGGTCGATGGTAAACGATCAATCCAAATTAAGGCATCGCCACTGGTATCAACCCCAAACACTTCCATGCTTTGCGGCGTGCCATCGGCAATCAGCCACAGTTGGTAGCTTTGGTTGACGGCCAAAGGCGGCAAATGACTGGCGCTCAGATAGCTCTGGCCGGTTTGGGGATTGACGATGATATTAATCGTGCCGCCAGCAATGCCCGACCCGGTATCAGCCAAAGGCACCAATTGAGTACCCGATTTGGCCAGCAAGGCAGTTAATTGCTCGTTTTGGACAAGTAATGGTTGCAAGGTGGCAACTTCGCGTTGCAATTGCCAAATTCGCCCGCCAGCCCCAGCCAAAAGCACCAAGAAAATAATGAGAGCGGTTGCAATTAAATGGAAACGGCGACCAAACAGGTTTGCCAACCACGATTGGCGTTGAGCTGGTTTATTGACAGGCTGGCTTGCAACCACATTTGAGGGCTTATCCAAGCGCTCGCGAAAACGCTCATAAGCCCCTGTTGGTGGCTCGTGCTGGTCGACGCTCAATAACAAGGCTTGGGCAACACGTTGATAGTGAGAATAGCGTTGTTGGGCTTGGCTATTTGAGGCCAAATAATCCTCAACTTCGGCTGCTTCATCAGCAGGCAGAGCGCCAAGCGCATAAAGTTCGATAAGTTCATCACGATGGTCAGTCATTGAATACCCCTGTTTTGGAGAGAACAGCACGCAGCCGTTCCATGCCCCGACGAATGCGGGTTTTGACCGTCCCTAAAGGTTCACCAGTGGTTGCGGCAATCTCCAGATGGCTCAAACCACGAAAAAATGCTAGCTCAATTGCTTGTTGTTGGGCTTCAGGCAAACTACGCAAGGCATCACGAACCTGTCCAGCTTGTTCATGCTGGATGGCTTGATCGGTCATATCAGGTTGATTTGGGTCGGAAATAAGGCCAAGCATGAGTTCGCTGGCTTCAGCATCGACCGCTTGAGGCCGACGGCTACGCTTGCGAACTGCATCAATTGCGACGTGATGGGTCATCCCGAGAACCCATGAGCCAAAGCGGCCTCGTTGGGCATCAAAGCTGCCAGAATAACGCCAAACCCGTTCTAAAACATCTTGCATCACTTCTTCGGCATCGGCTTCATTGCCTAAAATCCGGAGTGCCAACGAAAAAATTGGTCGTGCATAGCGCGCATACAATGTTTCTAAGGCCTGAGTGTTGCCTGCGGCAAGTTGTGCAGCCAACGCTAAATCAGCCTGATCACCCGATGCCGCGGCCCGTGCCGCCTGAGAAGCTGGTTGATTTGCCACTGAAATCCTTTCTTATCTTATGTTCGTCATCCAGCAAAAAATGGATGCGATGCGCCATAAAGATAATCAGTATGCATCCAGACTAAATGGTTATGACGTATAGCGAGCATCCAACCCAAACTTGCTTGCACAACTCATTTATTGACCCTAATACTTAAATCAACAATGGTTTTATTAATCATTGATCTAATTTAATCATTTAATGTTAACATTTGTAATTAATAAATCAATTTACAAATGAGAACGATCACATGCAGCAATTAATCAAAAATAGCTTAATCGTTGCAACAATTGCGTAATCAGCGCAACGAATCAGTAATGATGATCAATTGCGCAGCAGGTTAAAGGCTTGTTGGCTGTTGGCTCTTGAGCAAAAGCTACGCCACCAACCCAACGTGCAAGGATCTACGTTAATCTGGCTCAATTAGGATGTCGCTCGCTGAAGGATGCATGGTGTGGGCGGGCAAAGGAGTGATCAGGCGAGATTGCCCACTAAGGCTTGATGAATCCACGATCTATCAGTCGCAATTCTAGCCATTCCGCGCCAAATCTGCAAGTGGCGATCGCACTATTTCAGCCCTCCAAAGGCCCCAATTTCGCCATTGTGATACTTCTCGTGCCTACCCGCTCCAATCTAGCTTCTTTGAGTCATTGAAATACATTGTGCTCCCAGCCTATGATTAATTAAATAATTTTAATCAAAAGGAGTTGTGATGATGGGTATAAATCATCGTCATTGGCGTTGGGGGCTGGTGCTCAGTGGACTGGGCAGTCTGCTATTTGGGGCATTGTTGACTCAACCATCACGCGCCGCCGAGCCAATTGCGGTCAATGCCGAAGGCTATACCAGCCGCAGTTATGGCAATGTCAGCTTTGAAGGCATTAGCTACGCCGTGCAAAGTAATGTTGCCAACGAATATGTTCCCAGTGTCACGCATTCATATAGCGATCTGGGCAGCTATTATTTAGTCAACAGTGATTACAGTTTGCCCAACGTTCCCAACATCACAACTGGCGTTCTGTGGTCAACTGGCAATAAAAATCGCGGTTGGGCAATTAATAGCGAGTATGATATTCGGGCATTGACTCAAGCCAACGGCGGTTTGTATGCACCCTATCAAACCATGCCTGGCTATCAATTGGGGCCATGGAATGCCAGCACGCCTTGTTGTGGCTGGACGTTGCAGCGCAATACCACTGGCTTTTATATCCAAGCCGATGGCAAGGTGCGTGTGCCCAAAGCCCCCGCCGCCGCCCAACAAACCTGGGATGCCAACCAAAGCCTAACGGCAATCAACATCACCAACGAGATTGTGGCCGTCACCGATGTGCTGTTTCCTGGCGATGAGGATTATTACGCAGGCAACACCTATTTGCCACATTCGGCGGGTGTGCTAACTGCCAAATACAAACATTATGACAACCGCAATAGCCACATTTATTGGGGATTGAAAGGCCAGCATGTGCGCGATGTGGAAGATTGGGAAGCCGATGCGCCCGGCGGCAGTAAGCGCAAAATCTATACTGGTGGCTTTAAAATCGACGAAAGTGATAATGGCCAAGTTTGGGCTGGCATTTCGCATGGCAACGAATTTGTTGATCTCAATTTGCAGCCCGGCGTCAGCGCCCAACAACTCTACAAAGTTGAGCTATGGATTCAACGGCCAACTGGTATGGAATATTGGGGCGGCTTGAGTTATCAGCAAGGCACCGATGGCAAATGGCGGGCTGTTGGCGATGGCAGCCATGTGACCAATTGGGGCAATGGCACGTTTGGCCTCGTGGCAACCGCCTATCGCAACCGCAACGAACGCTTATTGTTGGTCTATCGCGCCCTGCCAGGAGGAGATAACCCACCAACGCCAACTCCGCCGCCACCGCCAAGCAACGCAGCAGCCTTTAATCTGATCAATCGCAGTAGTGGGCTGTGTTTGGATGTTGCCAATGCGAATTCCGCCGATGGCAGCAAAGTGCAGCAATGGACATGTAACAACTCGCCAGCGCAGCAATGGGAATTGCGCTTCAACGATAGCGGCTATTATCAAGTAGTTTCACGGGCAACGGTCAAATGTTTGGATCTCGATGCGTGGAGCACTACCGATGGTGGGATTGCCCATCAGTGGAGTTGCGGCAATAATCAAGCGAATCAGCAGTGGAATTTCCAAACTGTCAGCGATGGCTGGACGCGGATTGCTAACCGCAACAGTGGCAAATATCTCTCAATCGTCTATGGCTCGGTCGAGCCTGGGGCGGCGACCCATCAATGGCCATGGCTTGGCAACTCCGACCAACAATGGCGAATTCAGCCAGTTGGCACGCTACATATTGCCAACAAAAATAGCAATAAATGCGTTGATGTTGCCAACAACAACAGCGCCGATGGCACCAACATTTTGCAATGGCCCTGTTACGCTGGAGCGGCTCAGCAATGGCAATTTCAGCATAGCGATAATGGCTACTACAAATTGCGTCATCCCAGCAGCGGCAAAATGCTGTCGATTGCTGGCGATTCGAGCACCGATGGAGCCAATATTCATCTCTGGGCGGCAGTCAGTAACCCTAGCCAACAATGGCGACTCGAACTGCTCGACGATGGTTTTATGCGTTTTGTCAATCGGGCAACTGGCAAAGTTGTTGATGTTGCTGATGGCAGCAGCGCTGATAATGCCAATATTCAGCAATGGACGTGGAATAGCAGCGCAGCCCAACGCTTCAAACTAACGAATTAGGCTTTTTAACCACGAAGAACACGAAGATTCACAAAGATTAATTAATTGGATTACAGTTATTTCTACAAAATCCATACTTTCAACTAACCCAAGATTCGTGCTCTTCGTGCCCTTCGTGGTTAAGTTCATCCTTCATCCTTCATCCTTCATCCCTTATCCTTTTATGCCACTGCTAATTCTGGCTCTAAGGCAGCGATTAGGCGGCGAACTTGTTGCATCAATTGGGCGAAATTGGTGTGGTTGAGTGATTGAGGGCCGTCGGATGAAGCGCGGTCGGGGTCGTGGTGAACTTCGATCATCAGCCCATCTGCGCCGGAGGCTAAGCCAGCCAAGGCCATTGGCTGAACCAAGTACCATTTGCCAGTGCCATGGCTGGGGTCGGCAATCACTGGCAAGTGGGTACGGCGTTTGGCAACTGCCACCGCATTCAAATCGAGGGTATTGCGGGTCGCAGTTTCGTAGGTGCGAATACCACGTTCGCAGAGAATCACGTTGCGATTGCCAGTGGCGAGGATATATTCAGCCGCCAACAACCATTCTTCGACCGTAGCTGAAGGGCCACGTTTGACCATGATCGGCTTGCCAGTTTGGCCAGCTTCTTCCAAGAGGGCGAAATTTTGCATATTGCGTGCGCCAAGTTGGATAATATCGGTGTAGCGGGCAACCAATTCGACATCGCGGGTGTTGAGCGCTTCGGTGATAATTGGCAGGCCAGTTTCTTCGCGTGCTTGGGCCAAAATCTTCAAACCCTCTTCGCCCAAACCACGGAAGGCATAGGGTGATGTGCGTGGTTTGAATGCGCCACCGCGCAGAATATTGGCTCCAGCAGCTTTGACCGCATGAGCTGTGCTCAATAATTGTTCAGCGCTTTCGACTGAACATGGCCCCGCCATCACAACTGGCGTACCGCCGCCAATCTCCAAATCGCCAACCCGAATCACCGTGTTATGTTGTTGGAACTCGCGGCCAGCTAATTTATAGGGGCGGGTGATGCGTAGCGTGGTTTGAACCCCACTCATTGATTGCAATTGTTCTTCTAAGCCAACCGGTAATTTTGCGCCAACCACCCCGATGACTGTGCGTTCTTCGCCTTCGGATAAATGGCCTTTGAGATTATTTTCAGCTAAGCGAGCCAAAACAGCGTCACGGTCGGCGAGGTCAGCGTGGGCCTTCATTACAACAATCATGATCAAATGCCTCCAAATTGACAAACCCTAATTTCCAATACCCCATACCAAAGCGGACAGTTGGCAGCCAGTTTTAGGCAGGTTGCCAGGTGGGCATGTTCAACAACGCTGTTGATTGAGCGCGCTCAGGGCGCAATTTAGCGGCATCGCCAAGATAGCAATGTATGATTTCGCTGGGTTTGCGGCTGGTATTCCACAAGATCAGCACCCGAATACACAACGATAAGCTGCCAGGAACATCCATTTCGTGTGCGCAGAGCATGGCCAAGTCGCTCCATCCCAGCTGACGAGCAGCCAAGGCAGGGAATTGCGCGTTGAGATTGGAGGAAGTGGTAAAAAAGACACATGCAACATCGTCAAGATCGATCTCGTTGGCTTGAACCATGGCCAACAACAACTCGCTGGTTGCGGCGAGCACCGCCTCTGAACTATTTTCCACCGCCACCGTTGCACCGCGAACTCCACGACAAACGAGCATAGCATCCTCCAGTTGAAGCACAACAAAAAGCGCGGAGCTTGTCGCTCCGCGCCGAAGGGTTCTTCCAAAAATCAGTAAAGGTGTGTCTAATCCTTCGTAGGCAGCGACAACTCAATATGGCAGCTAAAGTAATAAAAATAGCTGCTAAAGAATGCATATGAGTTATAGCTGTTGAAAGATTGCATGGTCGACAAAACCTTGTGTCAATTACGATTGGCGCGAGCATACCACATGGCTCGCCATTTCGTCAAGTACTAATTTTAAGCAACAAACTTAACAATCTAAATTGGAGGAGAGGAGTTATGGATTTGGAATGATAGAGTGTTCCCTCACCCCCCAGCCCCTCGCCCACTGCACGCGGGCGAGGGGGAGCAGCCGTGGATTGACCATGCATCATGCGAAAACCACCATGTCAAGCCCCTCGCCCGCGCCACGGGAGCGGGGTTGGGGTGAGGGAACTATGCTCTATGCTCTATGTTCGCTGACCCCTGAATCCTGGCCCCTCGTTAGGCACTGGCTGCAAAACGGTTTGTATTTGTACGCAAGGTTGCTGGTGCTTGGCGGCGACGGGCAGCTCGCAATGGACGAACAGGCAATTGCTCGCGAACCACTTCTGTGCGCACTGGCAGGGGCTTGCGGACTGGTTGCTCGATTGTGGCAATGCTATAGCCCAAGGCGCTCATCTGCGCCATCAAGTTTTGTGGCGCAATCTCACGCATCACCAATTGATCGCCATCTTGCTCGATGATAATCCGGCGCATTTCGGGGTTCAAACAGTGGTGAGCACCACCTTTGCCGCCGATCATCGCTTGGTAAGCGCCAACACCACAGACTGCCAAGACCATGCCTGCTTGGAATTCAGGCAACATCAAGGCTGGGCGATGCGAACGTGGATACAGATCGTCGGAATCACAAGTGCGGCGGCCACCTAAGCGAACTGCTTGCACCGCTGTATCCCAACCATCTAAGGGCACAACCACAAATTCTTGATCAACAATCAAGGTATCGGGAGCCGAAACCATCAACGAGCCATTCAACAAATACCAAGGCTCAATTGCCCCAGCTTCCTTCACCCGGCCAACTTCAATCAAATATAGATTATGGTTGGCAACGGTGTAGCGGCCACATTCGGCGATGATCATGGGTGCTGCCACGCCATGCTCAGCACAAATCGCTTGGGTATTGGCCATCAAGTTGGTCAAAAAGCCAACATAATCGAACTGGAAGTTCAAATCGTAGCCTGAGGTTGGCATGCCACCGCCAAAATTGAACATCGTCAAGCTTGGGGTGGTGCTGGCCAAAGCAGCATAGGCGTTGGCTGAACGCGCCAAACGGGCTTCCCACGCGGCAGCATCCTCAATTTGCGAGCCAACCATAGCGTGATAGACCACCAATTGATGGGCTGTGCCAGCCAAGCGTTGGGCGACAATCTGCATTTCAGCTGGCGTTAAACCGAAGCGCTCGGCTCCAGCATGATTACGATCCACAACTTCAGCGGCGTGGCGCTCACGAACACCAAACAACATTGGAACCCGGCAATGGGTCAATAGATAATCAAGTTCATCGAGATCATCAAGCACCGTGACTACGCGCTCGTAGCCAGCTTGGCGCAAGGCCAAAATCCCGTCGAGATACATCGGCTCTTTCGAACCATTACAGAAGATATAGCGATCTTCGGAAAGCACGCCTTGCCGCCAGAGATGGTGGGCAATCACCACATCGGCAGCAGCCGAGGTTTCGTAGTGCGCACCAGCTGTCAGTGCTGTGCGAACCACTTCTTCCGAAAAATTGGCTTTGGTAGCATAGGCATACAAGAACAAGCCTGTATAGCCTGCTGCTGCCTGTGCAGCCATCGCATAATCAAGCATATTCTGCACCTGCGTGGTAATTTGCGGGCAGAACGAAACCTCAAGGGGTGCACCAAATTGCTCAACCAATGCACCCAGATCGACCGTATCGCCTAAGAGCAAGCGCTCGTTGCGGCGCGTTAGAAAATCGGTCAAAGCCCCAGCACCCGAAAAGCCAAATGAATCCTTCAGGTAGCCAGCATAGGTTTGCTCGATCAACTGGACATGTCCCTCCAAGCCGTGATGCTCACGACGATAGTGCTCAGCCACAACATGGACCGAGAGAACAACGGGCAATCAAAATTTTTGGTGTTTGTTTGTGTGTTTATTGACGGAGACTCCCAAGTGCTTTGCCCATTTTTTGGGCATAAAAAAACCAAGCGTCATGGCGACATTTGGCCTAAGCACTGGGCATAAAAAACCTGCCCAATCGTGGCAGGTGAGGAGATAGACAGTACATCATCGCTAGTCTGCTAGCATGATGTTAAAGCTCACCAACCTAGATTGAGGGAGGTTCAGCACAGCGCCGCGCAATGTGTCGCAGCCTGCAAAAATTCTGTCTACCGTTCATATAGCCTCGTTGAAAGCCCGCTCGAAGTCAAAAACCAGCGCTCAAAACGTTGTGATGCGCCCCAGAAAACAACTACCACTCATCGTTACAATTGATGCAGCCACATGCTGCCGATGAGTGCCGAGAAGGCACGGAAACCGTTGGTGAATTTAAATCACCGTTGCTTATTTTAGCGTACTTTTGGTGCTTGTCAAATAAACAATTCGTATGAATGCGAGCAGCCATATGTGGGATATTTGCTTGATGTTGTATCCCATCACAATGGCCTAAATCTAACTACATTGCCGTAACCGGAGCCAACTGGAATGCTGGCACAATTAACTGAAAGCACGATCCTTGCCCACGAACACTCTCAACCATAACATCGCCACCTAAAAGTTTAGCTAACGAACGACTAATTGCCAAGCCCAAACCTGTGCCACCAAACTGCGCCGCTGTTGCTTGCTCGGCCTGCACAAATGGCTGAAACAAGCTGGCAACTTGCTCGCTGCTCATGCCAATGCCCGTGTCAGCAACCTCGAAATGCAACCAGTTGCCATCACGCTTAGCCCGCAAAGTAATTGTGCCTTGTTGGGTAAATTTGGCTGCATTGCTCAGCAAATTAAGTAAGATTTGGCGCAGCTTTTGCAAATCGCTGTGCATTAAACCCAGATTCTCGGCAATATCCAGCACCAAACGATTATTATTTTTGGCCAGTTGCGGCTGGCAATACAGCACCAAATCATCGATCAGCTCGTGGACATGAAAATCTTGGCCAAATAATTCCATGCGCCCAGCCTCAATTTTAGCCAGATCAAGCACGCCGTTGATGAGCCCCAATAAATGCACGCCAGCGTTGTGAATGATCTTTAGATCATGGCCATAGCTGGTTAATTGCTCAGCCGCAGCCTCCTCTTGCAGCAATTCGCTATAGCCAATAATTGCATTCAGCGGCGTGCGCAACTCATGGCTCATCATCGCCAAGAATTGGCTTTTCGAACGATTCGCCAACTCGGCATCCTCTTTGGCTGCTAGCAACGATTGCTCAATTTGCTTGCGCTGGCTAATTTCGTTGGCCAATAATTCGCGTTCGCGCTCAAGCTCGCCAGTTTGGGCCTGAATTTTCGTGAGCAACGAACGCAACCAGCCAATCATCCCAACCAACAAGCAACTCATCAGCGCTGGCGGCCACAATGCACGCAACTGCGCCCAATCCATACCAAACCAATGCAGCAAGCCCATAGTAATTGACATGCCGATTAGCGCCGCAGCCAAGCCTCTACGCCAGCCAAACGACCATGCAACCAAGCCAATCGGAATCAACACAAACGATCCAGCCGCGCCACCAATCAAGCCATAAAGCCACGGAAAAGCAAGCAAATAGATCACGACAATCGCAAGGACTGTCGCAATTCGGTAGAGCTGATTGATCGATTGATTAATCGTTTGACGTTTCATAGCTGCCAATTCTAGCCTTATTCATCAAGATCGGCAATTTCTAGGCTTAAGGCATCGATTGAAACCTGAATTTCGCGCAACGATAAGCCCAGCGACGTTAATAGTAATAATAAACTGCCAGCAAAGGTTAATTTACCCAACAATTCTTGCCCAGCAAATAGCACAAACATACACAACACACAAAAGAAAAATGCTGCCACGCCGCAGATTTGCATACTGCGAATAATCCCAATCCGATAGCGCAAATTTTCCAATTGGCCACGAATCCGTGGGTCGCGATCAAGTTTATAACGGGTTTTGAGTTCGCGCATAAGGGCGGCAATTGAGAGAAAGCGATTGGTATAGGCCAAAAACAGCAACGAAATTGCTGGAAACAAGAGGGCCGGAGTGGTGAATGTCAGTTCCATGATCAGCCTGCTTTGATGCTAAATTGAACTCCATAACCAAGCAGTTTAGCACTTTTAGCCCAGCAAAGTGGCAACAAATCCAAGCCCTAGAGCGAACGATTGATCACAATTAACGCCAAAACCGCCCATTCGCGTGAATGAGCGGTTTGGTATAGGCGAGCACGTGTTATGAAAGCGACTCATATAAGAGGCTACCAAGCCCCATATAATCGATGCCCTTGAGTTGATAGCGTTCAACCTCAAGGTCGGTTTGGGTCATCAAAAACGAGCCAAGTTCATTTTTAAACAAGGTATATTCACGGGCCATGGCATGGCTGCCACTATATTGAATGGTGACAAAAACCGTGGTTGTAGAAGGCAAGCTAAACATACGCACCAGCAATTCGGCCTCGGTCGGCGAAACACCGCTCCGAACCAAGGTGTCTGCCGATTGCGCAGTTTGGCCTTGCTCGGCCAATTGGCGGGCCAGCACTAATTTTTCGCGACTAATATCCACATGTAAATTAACCGAGGGAGTATTGGCTGCATAATCGCTCAGTTGAAAAACCGTTTCAATCAACCGATCAAGATTGGGCATTTGCGCAAGGTTGTGAACTTCAGGGTTGATCACCGTATGCACGACCAAAAATTCATCGCGCACATGGCCAAACCCTTGAAGCACCACCCCATCGGCACGAGTATGATAAACCACCAGTGAGCGTTGTGGATACGCGCAACTTGCCACAACTCCAAGTAAATCTCGAACAACTAATAATTGACCATTTTCATCGACCGCCGCAGCGTTGCGAGCACGGAGCGAATGTTCAGCCTGCAACAACTCCAAAGCGCGTTGATTCTCATCGGCGGTGGTCGCTTCGACACCCATTAAAGCTGGAGCTTTTAAGAGTGCACTAATTAACAGCAGTTCACTGCGTGAAAGTGTTACTGCGACCAAGGGTTGGGGGGTTGTCATGCCCTAATCTCCTACGGTACAACCGCAAAGGTACTGTCAATTGCAATAGGATCTGAGTATCGATGTTCCCATTCGTTGCCAGAAGCATTGCGATCATCGACTCCACGTTGGCGCGATTCGCGTGTATTGACCGCAATTCGTTGGATGGTTGACCATTGCGCCTGTTCATTCGGGGCGATTGGAATCACAAATGAACGCTTATTAAGCTTGCTAACTTTTAATGCTTCTAACCATTGGGCCTGATTTGGTTCTTCCCGTTCAAATTCGATCGTGGTGAGTTCGCCTTGAACATCGGCATCGACTAAACCCACAATCAGCCGATAGCCATCAATTTCGAATAAAGCCGTTTGTAAAGGCGCTTCGGGAAACTGCTGGCTCAACGCGAGCGAGAAAACTGCCGCGCCTTCGTTTGGCTCAAGATAGGCCAGGGTTGTGGGCTGACCGGCTTGCGTTTGTGCTTGGATCAAGGTTAAACGCCGATACCGTGGCTTGTCACCCAACCACGGGCTGATATCAAGCGTGCCAATTGTCTGAATCGACTGTTCGTCGAGGCCGTTACGCACGGCCTCGGGAACAGCACTTGATCCACATCCAAAGAGTGATGCCAACAAACCCATTGCAAGCATCCTCCACCATACTCTGTACACAACGTTCATGAGTTATTTCAGATATGGCGCAACTTGGGGATAGCTGTTTTTAATGATGCTAACCACATCGTTGCTCGTCCAATAAGAGTTGTGATTGCTAATTGGGTTGCCAGCATTAGCATTGGTCGTAAAGTAGTTAATCCCAGCATCGCGGAAGCCACGATCGGCGCCAAGTACGCCCGGCACGACTAACGGCAACGATTTTGGTGCTAAAATACCAGTCATCAAGCTTGGAGTGATGAAATTACGCCCTTCGTCGGAGCGAATCCATGGTTGCCCAATGTAATCGCCCTTGTCACTAATGCTCAGGAACTTCGAATATTGCATCGCCCGATCAGCATTGGCAACTGGCGACCCCATCGTAACCACCCCAGAAACATCAACGCCCATGTTATTTTCGAGCATCGGCGCAAGGTTACTGACAACAGCACCGCCACCACTATGCCCAAGCAGCATCACCGACTGACCAGGTAACAAGGGGTTGCGGGCAAGGTCTTGCTTGATAAAGTTGTAGCTTTCTTGGGTATACTTGCCTTGATCTTGCATTGTATACTCTTGCACAACTTCGCTGACCCCAACGACCGTATTGAACAGTTGTGAGCCACCGTTGATGATGCCTGCGCCGGCTCCACTGACCTTGTTGACAATCCCAGCCCCAGCGCCAGTTAACCAATCGACTGGTGACAACCAGCCACCATGATTTGTGCCTTTTAAGTCAGTCCCTTTCAGGTCGGTCACATAATTGGTGTTGTAGATTGCTGGCATAGCCTTGATTTGGCTGGGATCATAGCCCTTAGAGGCCAACAAACTTGCCAGTTCTTGTGGGCCAGCGCCTGGTGTGCCATCGGCTTCGGTCGCATTAATCCCGTTGACAATGTACATCCGTGGTGGTGGCAATTGGCTAGCAGCAGCCGAACCTGCGGCAAAGCCTTGGGCTCCAGCGCTGAACGACGAGCCATTGCCAGCGCTTGCTGCGCCATCGCCAAACGAAATAACCTTAGCAGCTTCTTGTTCAGCTTGCTGAAACACCGTGCTAATTTGTTGGGTCACTGTTTGGGCTTCCCGCAACACGCTAGTAAGACGTTGCATAACGGGAAAGATTTCCGACTGCATTTCGTTAAAAAATGCCTTTGCTGCATCACCCATCCATGCGCCATTCGCTAAACTATCATAGCTCTGACGAATCTGGCTGTTGATCTGATCAACTACCTCCGATTGCTTGCCAAACCGACTTGCAACTTGAGTGAGTTGGTCATACTGAGCTTGAACGATTTCAGCTCCCATGCCAATACTCCTTAAAAGTGCGCTTCAACCCCTAGAATATTCTTACTCTCGTTGACCAAATGTGGGGTAAAAAACCGAAATGTAGCAGTATCATCGTATAAAAACAGACTTACGTCAAGATCTTTATTAATAAAAAGTATGAATCTAACAGCTAGCTAGTTAGTTATTGTTGAGTTTTATTGTTAGCTTAGTAAAATTTGCCTAGATCAGGCTGCCAAAAACGTTGCAAGAACAAGACCATGCAAAAAAAAGCAAGCCCCTTGATCGATGGATCAAGGGGCTAAATCAAACCATATGGAGGCGTTGGAGGTTTCGTAGTTGCAAGCCGCCACTTCTCAAGCAGGCTTAACCATTTACGCATCGTGTTGGTTGAGTGAATCGCGTTTGCGTTGAGCAACATAGTTTGCGGAGCTGCTCAATTGGTTGTCCAGCGTTGCAGCCAAATCCAGCGCTGGTACGATTTTGGAGCTCATGATGGCTCAATTGCAAATAAGCTTAATTATTGATTTATTTCGCCGCTGCGGCAAAATGAGCTAGCATCCAATCAGCATCGTGGCGTTGGCTGCCATCAGCCTCAGGGCTAGCATCGAACCAGCCACTAAAGCGCCCAGCTTCAACCACAATTTCGTCAGCCTGTAAGCCAGCAACCGCCAAATTTTCAAAGTTTTTGAGCTTGCGCAAACTTGCTGCGTTCAAGTTCGCACCACGCAAATCGCTATTATAAATCGCAGCAAAATCAAGAATGGCATGATCAAGCTGCACCCCTCGAACTGAACTGCGGCTAATATTTAGCCGAATTGCCTGCGCATAACTAAGAATTGCCCGATCTAACACGGTTGTTTCGAAATCCGCTTTAACCAAATTAGCTTGACTTAAGTTTGCTTCGGTAAAATTGCAAAACTTACAAATGACCCCCGATAAATTTGCCGCCCGCAGATCTGTTTGGCGGGCATCGACTTGGCTCATAAACGCTCCTTCAAAGGAACTTTTCTGAAGTTTCGCAGCTTGAAATTGAACGGCTTGCAAGGTTGTGCGATTAAAGTTACAGCCCTCTAAATCGGCTCCAGCAAAAATAACATTTTGCAGCTGCATATTGGCAAAAACTCGATGGTGCAACGAAAGGCCACGCAAATCATAATCAACTAACTGTTGCACTTCGCCAATTGGGTTCTTGAGCCATGCAGCATGAGCATCAAGGATTGCATCGAATTCAGCTTGAACTAAAGTTTGCATCAGCAACTCTCCTCTTATGGATTAAATTCAACAAAGCGAACTTTTTCAGGATCAATCTGCCCGCCAAATTGGGTTTTCAGTTGATCAAAAAGCTCTTGGCGCTGGGCCGGCGTAAAATTACGGTCATCAATTAAAACATTTTCACCATTCCGAATCGTTTCAGCAATTTTATCAGACCCGTGACGCGCATCCTTCACGTCCCAGTGCCGAAAGTTACCATCAACCAAATCTAAGCCCGATTCACCACCTGAGCCATCTAGACTACGACGCACTGGCCCTGGCAAGACACCGCGTTCTTCTGCGCGCAATGCCGAAAGCCCTTCGTCAACCTTAAAGGATTTGGATGATGGGTCTAATGAAAGTTCTTGTAAACGCCGATCGTTAAGATTCGCCCCAGGGTATGAGGTTTGGGCATCGGCCAGCCGACCATTGGCAATTGCATCATCAACATTGTTGGCATGGGTTTGATAGCGCTGATTATAGCGATTTTCAAAAAAACTGCGTTTTTTGGGGTCATCCCAGTGTTGAAAAATTTTATCTTCGGTATCATCAAGGCCCTTCCAATGTGGTTTTTGAATTGGAAACTTCTTGGCAAGATCAGCTGCGTCATCAGCCCGATCAATTGCCCGCCCTGCATCAATTAAACCATCAGCTTTATCTACGATTTTCGCAACATCACGAACTTTATCAGCACCCTTGGCAATATCGCCAATAATGGGAATCGCCGCAGCACCTGAAAATGCCGCATTGCCCCAGTCACCTTCAATTGCATATAAACCAGCATTAATCAAATCGGGGACTGCACCCAAGCCAGGGATGAATCCAGCCCAATCAAGGCCTTCGTGGAGCATGCCCATAAAGCTCCAATCATCATCGTCTGGTTTAGAATTGGGGGGAGTTGTGGCACTCATGGTAGTGATGGGAACGCTCGCAGGTAGTTGATTGGCTGCATTATCACCAAAGTTTATTTGGGCTGCGGCCTCGCGCTCAGCTTGCTCAAACAGCTTTTTAATTTCTAAGCTAACCACTTGAGCTTGCTCAAACGTATGCTGCAGTCGATCAAGAGCAGGAAATAGATCAGCGTGAATTTCGGTTAAAAAAGCGACTGCCGCATCGCCTTGCCAGTCTTGCCTTAATTGATCGACCGTTTTTGCCAAATTTGATTTTAATTGACTAATCGTATCACGTTGTTTTGCAAAGCGCTGAGCTATCGTTTGGACTATTTCATAATCAATCTGAACGATTTCTGGGCTCATACCAAATCCTCCTGTAAAAACAGTTCTCAATCAAGCAGCTGCTACTATATCAAAAATAATCTGCTATGCCTAGATATTCTAGTACTCAGATTATGTATATTTGCTCGCCCAAAAATGCTCTATCAGGAGTAGAAAGCGATTAAGCATTGATCAAAGCTTGTTCAATTAAGCTAACTGCCTTGATGATACCTTGCTCTGCTTGTAGGGTTTTTGCCATGGCTTGGGCCTTTTGCAGCATGCTGGGCGTATTGGCTGCTTGCGCAATTGCCCATGCCAAACCCTCAGCCGTCAATTTATTGCGTGGAATCGCTTTTGGCCCTAAGCCCAAGCTCGCAACTCGCTGGCCCCAACGCAGTTGATCGCCCAAATGCGGGACGATCACGGTTGGCAAACCAGCGGCCAAACTCGCGCCAGTTGTGCCAGCACCACCATGATGCACCGCCACTTTAACATGGCGAAAAAGCCGTTCATGCGGCGCTGTGCCAATCCGAAAAACCGTTTTTGGTAGCTCGATTTGGCCTAAGCCAGCCCAACCAGTCTGGATAATTGCCCGCTGCCCACTATGCGCCACTGCTTTGAGCAACAATTCGGTGAAGGCATCGGGGTTGGCCCCTGTCATGCTGCCAAAGCCAAGGTAAATTGGAGTTGGCCCCGCCGCCAAAAATTGCTCAAGCTCCGATGGCATTTGCCACGTTTCATCAGCTGGCAAACGCCAAAAGCCCACGGTTTGAATATTGGCTGGCCAATCAGTTGGGTGCGGAATAATCGCTGGGCTAAAGGCTTGAATCATTGTGGTTTGGCGCAAGCGGCGTAGATATTCGGCCTGAGTTTGGGCTGGAATCTTGAGTTGCTGCTGGCGAAATTGATTGACAAATTTACCACCAACTTGCCAAGTAAATGGCTCGATCGCCAAGCGCCCAAACCAATAATTAAGCCAACTATCGTGGTTTTCCAACAAGGCGGCGGCGCTGGCTGGGCCAGAACGAGTGGCTAACATCGCTGGTTGCAATGGGGTGCTGATATGCACCAAGCCCAAAACCTCAGCCAAGGTCATTGCAAAGGTATCCGAGGTAAAACTACTGATTAACACATCGCAGTGTTGGGCGGCTTGCCATGCATCTTCAATCATAGTTAATGCATGTTGCGCCAACAAGCGGCGCATAGCCTGCATTTGCTTCACAGGATTTGCACCATGTTTGACCCAATCGTTGCCATGGTCGCTCAGCATCAGCTGTTGAATATCGACGCGGGCGATTGCCACCTGCAAGCCAAACGATTCAACCCACGCCTGAAAATTGCTGCTCACCAAGAGCGTAACTGGATGGCCACGCTCTTGCAAGGCCAAGCCCAAAGCCACCATTGGCTGCACATCGCCACGCGTGCCCAGCGCAATCATTAATATTTTCACACCCTGGCTCCTAGCAAAAAGGCCAATGGAAGCTCAATTCGTTCGCGCCAAGCTCGCTCGGAATGGCCTGCACCAACAAATTTTTTGGTTAGCCAATTACGGCCTTGGCGATAGCCCGCAGCTTGCATCAAGGCATCCATCTCACGTTGAAATGGTTCATACTCAGCATCAAGATCTTCGGTGCCAAAATCAAAATAAATGCGATGCTTGCCAGCTTTGGGCAAATGTTGGCCAAACCAAGCCACCAACGGGCTAGCGCCAATCGGCCAGTGGGTCGAAAGACAGCCAGCATTGCCAAAAACCTTAGGATATTGCACCAAGGCATACAGCGAAATCAAGCCACCCATGCTTGCACCCATAATGCTGGTATGCTCAGGCTCGGGATGCGTGCGATAGGTCGCATCAATCTGCGGTTTAAGTTGATTGACCAGCCAAGCCAAATATTCGTCGGAGAGCGGCGGGCCTCCAACGGCTGCCGCAAATTGGGCTTGCATGGCAGCGCTGGTGGTGTAAAGCGGCTTGGCTGGTAAATAATCGCGAATCCGCTGCTCGCTATTCCAAATGCCAACCACAATCGCGCCATTGCTCGTTTGGCTGGCAATTAGATTTTCAATGGCCTCATCAACACCCATATCAACCCCGATATAGGAATGCGCTGGGTCAAACAAATTTTGCCCATCGTGCATATAAATCACAGGAAAAGACTCGTCGGTATGTTGGTAGTTGGCGGGCAGCCATACATCAACATGGCGCGGCAGCAGGCCAGCAACCGCCACATCGGCGTAGCGTTCTAAAAATCCAGTTTCATCGGATAACTCAATCAATTGCATAGATACCTCAAGTGCTAAGCCAGGCTCTTCAGCATGGTTTTGATAAATTTAAGCGCTGACTTGGAGGGCAAAATCGAACCAGGCCAGCTAGCTTGCTGGATCGTGCTATAACTCCGTGGATTGAGCAAAATCATCGTACAGCAATAGCCGCCGCTCCAAGTAAAAAAAGGCAATTGCGCAAGTTTAACGCATTCGGCGCTAAATGGGCGAGCGCTAACGGCAACCGTAATTGCATTGGGAATGTGCAAGCGCAGTAAACGCTTACGGGTAAAGTTTGCCTCAACCACGCTTAACTGGGCTAAATTGGCTTGTTTGAGCACATGAGCCTGTTGATCGTGGCCAATCGCCAGCCGATCAAAATCCCAAAATGTCAGATCATTGGTAACCTTGCCAATTAACGGCAGCGCTTCAAGCCAACGCAGTTGCACATCTGCGGCAGAGGGGTTGGCTTGAATTGGGAGGGTGTAGGCGTAGCCACGCCGCTCCAACCAGCTGGTTAATTGATCAAAGAAATAATAATTCATGCCATCAGCCACATCCAAAACGTACCAATTAACAATGATGGTAGCACAAAGAGCAAGCCCATCTTGAAATATTGTTTAGCACTAATTTCCATGCCTTTGCGGCGGAGAATCACCAACCAGAGCATGGTCGCTAACGAGCCAACAATCGTCAAATTTGGGCCAAGGTCGGCGCCAAAAATCGTGGCGTAGATCAAGGCTGGCTCAGGTTTAGTGGGCAAATGCTCAAGCGTCGAGGTCATCACCAAAGTCATCGGCACATTGTTGATCATATTCGAGCCAAGCGCACTGCCGAAAATGACCCGCGCAATATTGCCCAAACTGGCACTACTGCCATGCAATAAGCTTGCGCCAAAACGCTCAGTCCAGCCCAATTGTTCAATCGCCCGTACCACCAAAAACATACCGCTAATAAAGCCAAACAAGGCTGGCGACAATTCATGCAGTGCTTGCTTGGGCTTGAAACTACCAGCCAACCAACTAATTACGGCCAAGAGTGCCGCGCCTGCCAAGGCCACAAAAGCCAATGGCACGTGCCACAGCGAGCCGCCAACATAGGCTAGCGCAATCATTGCCAAGCCAACGAGGGTCATGCGATACAGCCGAGGGTTAGCGATAGTTAAATCATCAAGCAGCGCCAAATCATAGCTGCCCTGCAAATCGCGCCGAAACAACCAAGCAAATAACCCGATATTCCAGCCAATGCACACCAGCGATGGTACGAGCAAATAGGCCCAATATTCCAACAACTCGCGATTAAACCGGGTTAGCACCAGAATATTAATCGGGTTGGAGACGGGCAATAAGGCCGAGGCGCTATCGGCGATAAAGGTACAGGCAAACATAAACGGCAAGGCCTTCAAGCGCAAACGGCTGGCCAAAGTCCAAACCACTGGGGTTAAAATCAAGGCTGTTGCATCATTCGAAAGCACCGCCGTGATCAAGGTACCAACCACAAACACAGCGAGATATAAGCGCTGAGCTGAGCCATTGGCCCAACGCGCTGCATTCAACGCCAAGGCTTGAAACACCCCTGCTTGCTCGGCAAAAAAGGCAATTAACATCAAGCCGACAAAAAACCCATAGACATTCCATTCGCGGGCCAGCGTTGGCACAATTGCCGAAAGTGGCAAAATACCCACCAACAGCATGGCGATTGCGCCAAGTAAGGCGACCCAAGCTTCCGAAATATTGCGCGGACGAACCATCACGCCCAAAAGCGTGGCTCCAAAAATTGTTCCACCAAGCAGCAGTTGCATGATCTTCCTAATTAACTATGAATAGCTAGCAGGCTTTGGCTAGCTGAGATTGATTTAACCCAGCGGCGCAGAGCAATTGTGGCTATTGGCTTTTGGGTTTTGGATTAATTCGACATGAGCAAAGCAACAATTGTTCCGATAGCATTCCTCCGCTCCCACTCAACGCGGGCGAGGGGAGCAAGTTTTTAGTTCCCTCACCCCCCAGCCCCCTCTCCCACTCAACGCGGGCGATGGGGAGCCGATTACTCCATTCCACGCATCAGGGCAAAACCACGCAGTTAAAGCCCCTCGCCCGCGCCACGGGAGCGGGGTTGGGGTGAGGGAATACACCCAATCGATCGAATTGTTACTGCTATGACCTATCAGCTAAAGGAAAATACAATCCCAAAGCCAATAGCCGATAGCCCAAAGCACGCTGTTCTATGCGCTTTCCCAATCCCCAAGCCGCTAAACATATAAAAAAACCGCCAACCACAGTCGTGGTGACGGTTGCTACGAATCATCGTTTTTAAGCGCCTACAAATATTCGAATTGACTCATGCGTCGCCGCCACTCTTCCTTGATTTGGACAGTGTTTGCGCCGCGACTGGTGAAGAAATCGAGAATCAAGCGATTGAACTGCGAATTGATTTCCAAGAATGGAAAGTGCGTGCTGTTTTCCAAGGTCAATACTTGATGCTCAATGGCCGCATTTTCAAACAACTGAGCATGATCGCGAGCCACGATTTGATCGTTGCCGCTATAAATGCCCAAGGTTGGCGTTTTGAGGGTTTCAAGGCTTGAGCGCAAATCGGTAGCCAGCACCGAATCAAACACCCGCTGAATCACATCGCCAGCAGTGGCGTTGGTATCTTCGAGCACTTCTTGGTAGGTATCATCATCGATTTTGATATTTTTGAGCAATTTACTCCAGGTTTCATTGGGGTTGGCCTTGCCCATCAAGCGCGAGAGCGTGCTGGGCTTAACCAAGCTGCTCAACGGCTCGCCATGGACTGGCATATTCGATGTAATGACTTTAATGAAACTATTGGGAGATTGCGCTGCTGCCCGAATTGCGACCATGCCGCCAAGGCCGTGGCCGACGAGATTGGTGCGAACCATCCCCAATTCGCGCATAAAGGCCAATAATTGCTCAACATAGGCATCGATGTTGTAGGTGCCAATCGAGCGATCCGAATCACCAAAACCCCAAAAATCGAGAGCATACGTCCGAAAGCGATCCGAGACCATCTCCATTGATGGCATCCAATATCGCCAAGAACCAAGCCAACTATGCAAAAAGATAATTGGCTGGCCACGGCCAAAAACCTCGTAATGCACAACCCGATTTTCGATAAAAATTGCGCTCATGCCCGCGTACTCAACAATTCGCGCACCCGACCAATGAGTGTCGCCGGGGCATAGGGCTTGAGTATATACTCAGTCGCGCCTGATTCCCAGCCTTCCTCAATTTCGGTTTTTTGCCCTTTGGCCGACAGTAAAATAATTGGCGTCGTAGCAAATTGTGGATACCTGCGTAACTCACGACATGCTTCGTAGCCGGTCATCCGTGGCATTTTGATATCCAGAACCAGCATTTGTGGAGTAACCTGAAGGGCTAGTTCAACCGCTTCCGCTCCATTATGTGCTTCGATCACTTCAAACCCGCCAAGGCTTCGCAGGCTGAAGCTGGTCATAAACAGCACATCTGGCTCATCGTCTGCAACGAGAATTTTGATCATGCCCATCGAAGCTCCTGTGTTCTGCCGATGCTAGACCTCATCACGTTCGCCTAAGTCGGGGCGTGGTTGCACTTCTGGTAGCGAGAAGCTAAATGTACTGCCCTCGCCATAAATACTTTGCACCCACATATCGCCATTATGCAATTCGATAAACGACTTAGCGATTGAAAGCCCTAAGCCTGTGCCGCCAACCTCATCACGTAGGGGACTATCGGCTCGATAGAATCGTTTGAACATGCTCTTTTGTTGCTCAGCTGTCAAACCGACCCCGGTATCTTTGACATCAAGCTGGACCATGCTTTCCTCGTTGATGAAGGTGCGGATAATCACATCGCCACCAGCGTAGGTATACTTGATCGCATTAGAAACCATGTTCGGTTAAGACCTGTCCAATCCGCTTACTATCATACTCGATTAATGGCAATGTGTCGTCAAGTTCGAGTTGTAAGGTCATGTTCTTCTTCTTGAGTTCAAGGTCCCATGTCGCCACAATATCGCGAACTAATTGGTTGATATTGCTTGGTGCTGTGTTCAAGACAATCTTGCCAGCTTCCAAGCGCCCAATTTCCAACAAATCTTCGACCAAACCAACCATGCGCATGGCGTTGGTCTTGACTGTGGTGAGCATTTCGCGTTGTGGGTCGGACATGTGACCAACTGCGCCTAACAGCAGCAAATCGACAAAGCCACGAATTGGCGTGAGCGGTGTGCGTAACTCGTGCGAAACGGTAGCAACAAAGTCGCGCTTGGCCCGATCGGCTTCAACTTCACGGGTAATATCGCGCAAAACCACCACAACCCCGAAGCGTGAGCTTTCTTCGCCAACCACTGGCGCAAAGTTGGCCGCAATCGATTGGCCTGGCAATTCGAGCATGCTGCGATGCACGCCTTCTGAGCGTTGCACAATTTGAATGCCTTCGTGCAAACCAGCATACAGCAGCAAGGCCCGGCCTTCTTCATGCAGTTCTTCTTCGTTGCGCGGCGCTGCAATTACTTGCAAACTGTTGTGCATCACTTCCGAGCGAGGAATCCGCAACACATCTTCTGCCGCTGGATTATACAGAATGATCTTCTCGGTTTGGTGGTCAAGCACCATAACCCCTTCAGAAACACTCTGGAGAATAGCGGCTGTCTTGCTGGCTTCTTCACGTTGTTGCCACATCGCATCCGAGAGCCGGTCTGCCGAATCATAAACCAAGGTGTAAAGGTCGGCGTTGTGCAAGGCCGATGAAACTTCGCCGCCAATCGTCGAGAGAAAGCGCAAGTGATCTTGGGTAAAGAAGCCAATTTCGTTGCTATAGAGCATCAGCACCCCTTGTGGTGCGTCGCTCGATAGCAATGGTACGGCAATCACCGAACGAACATCGTCGCCACGCCCGCTTTGGGCATTGGTCCAGCGGTCGTCAAGCCAAACATCGGAGATCACCACGCCTTCGTTGTGCTCGATAATCCAGTTGGCTAAGCCTGGGTGTTGGAAGCGCACGCGGGTTTCAATCGATTTCAAGCCCAGTTCTTCGTTGAGCACCGCATGACAGACCAAATCTTTGGATTCGCGGTCGAGCAAGAAGACTGCACCACGGCGTACCATCAAGGCCGAAGCCGCCAAATCAAGCGTTCGCAGCAACAGTTCATCGCGGTCGAGGGTCGTCCCAAGTTCGGTCGCAATGTTGTAAAGCGCTTCGACCCGTTCTTTTTCGCCCTTGAGTTCCAACGTCCGTTGATCAACGATTTCTTCAAGTTCAAGGTTGAAGCGGCGAATTTGATCGAACAATTGGGCATTGTTGATCGCTTGGCCAATTTGGGTCGCCAAAATCATCAAGCTCGAAATGGTGCGTTCGTTGAAGGTAAATGGTTCGTCCATCCCCACAAAGACCACGCCGCGCAAGCCTTCACGTAACATTGGCAAGAAGATCGAGCCACGCATGCCAATACTATTGACGAATGGCGCTAACGTTTCGTCGGTGCTGGCATCGAATAAGGCCAACGGATGGCCAGAACGCAGTGGCCGCAGAATCTCCATGCTGCTAACATCAAGCTCGTTGGCATTGGGCAACTCCAACTCCATATGGTCGCGGTTGAGCGCCAATGAGTTGGTAATGCTATAGCCATCACCAGCGACCACGATAATCCCGCCAAAATCAGCCCGCGACATTTCAATCGCGCTCGATGAACTAATCGCCATCAATTCGTCGATTTCCAAGGTACTAGCCAAGGAAACGCTGGTTTCTGAAAGCGTCGAAAGTTCGCGCACGCTTTGGCGCGATTCGGAGAAGAGCCGGGCATTTTCCAAAGCTTGGGCGGCTTGCGAGGCAATCGTCAGCAACAATTGCACCAATTCGTCGCTATAGGCATTATCTTGCTCATAGCTCTGAACCGTCATAACCCCCACGACTTTATCCGCTGCAATCAACGGAATCCCCAGCCATGAGCGAGCCATATCGCCAACTTGGTCGACCTTCATTTCGGCCATACGCTCGGCAATGTGCGGGCCTTGCAGCAATAACGGCTGACGCTTGCGAATAACATATTCGGTTAAACCGTTTACGCCACGCTGCGGCAGCACATTGCCCGAAACGCCATGCTCGTAGTACAGCGGGAAGGTCACTTCCTTGTTGCGATCATCATACAGCGCCAAGTAGAAGTTTTCGGTTTTGACCAACTTGCCAGTTTGTTCGTAAATCACCCGTAGCAAGTCGTCGAAGCGCACCGTCGAGCTCAAGGCTTGACCGATATTATTCAAGGTATTCAAGCGTTGAATCGATTGTTCGCGCTCGGAGAACAAGCGCGCATTGGCAATCGCCGCACCGGCCTGGGCCGAAACCGTGGTCACAAAGCTCATATCATATTCAGAGAAGGAATACTCCTCGTAGCTCTGAATATTGATAATCCCAATCACATCGACACCAACTACAATTGGCACAACCAAATACGATTGTTCAAGTTCGCCTTGGTCGCCAATCCGCATGGCGCTTTTTTCCGAGGTCAATTGGGTTTGGGCATCGCGATATTCGTTGGCTTCTTCCGATGTGTTGAGCAAAAGTGGTTGGCGATGTTCAATCACCCACGCTGGCACGCCAACCGATAAGCGCCGAGTGCCAATGTTGACTGGTGCGCCTCGGTCGTGGGCCTCACGGAATTCCATCGAGTGGGTTTGGGGATCATACAAGCCAATAAAGGCTGTACTCACATCGACAATTTCGCCCAAGCCAGCATATAAGCGCTCTAAGATTTCGTCCAAACTAATCGTCGAGGTAATGCCTTGGCTAATCCGGTTGAGCGTATCCAATTCACGAATCCGGCGTTCGCGTTCGGTAAACAGCATAGCTTTTTGCACTGCTGCCGACGATTGATTGGCCAACGATTCGAGGAATTGGAGTTGTGCACGACTAAAGGTATTTGGCTGTGGGCTTTGAATAACAAGCACACCCAGCGGCTGATTGATATTCATGCCATAGGTTTGGCTACCCATCGTGATCGACGCGGCAATCACCGATTCTGGCTCAATCGCATTGGGAATGCCTTCAAGCCGTGGCGAGTAGCGTTCGCTCAGCAAATCGCTGCTGCTGTTGAACATCAATGGGCGTTGCTCAAACAACATTGTTTTAAGGAAATTATTGCTCAGCACATGTGAAATCAACGAATACTGCTGGCCATTGCTAAACCCAACCGTGGTTGAGATCATATTGGTTGGAGCATCGTAGAACACAATATAGGCATTGTCGGTATTGTAGATTTCGGTCAAGCCCTTCAAAATCGAGCTGGCCAATTCTTCTGGCGAGAGCGTCGCAGTCATCGATTGGCTAATCGATGACAAAATCGCCGCTTCGGTTACTTGACGTTCGCGATCAGCAAAGAGCCGCGCATTTTCGAGCGCAATTGCGGTTTGGCTGGCAACCGCCTGCAAGAATTGAATGGTTTCGGTGCTGAATGCTCGTGGTAGCGGGCTTTGGATGGTGATAACCCCCAAAACCATATCGCCAAGCATAATCGGAATCCCAACCCACGAAGCCATTGGCGTATCGTGGCCGAGCAAGAAGCGCGAGGCATTGGCGGTTTCTTCAAGTGTGTTTAGCACAATCGTGCGTCGCCCACGAATAACCCGACTGAGCACACCCTCCGCTAGTGCCTGTGGCTCAAGCCGCTCTTCACGGCCAGCATTCATTACCACTGGGAAGGTCAGCACATTATGGTCGCTATCGTAAAGCACAATGAATGAGTGGCGGGTATCAACCACGCTGCTCAAACGCAAATGCAATTGGCGCAGCAAGGTTTGCGGATCAAGCGTCGAGGTGATTGCTTGCGTGACATCATTTAATGCTTGCAGCACCGTAATTTGGCGTTCGCGCTCGACAAACAGGCGGGTATTTTCAATCGCAATTGCCGCTTGGTCGGCCAAAGCGCTCAACAAGGCGGTATCGTCTTCGTTGAAGGCCGTGCCTGTGCCTGACATAACGCTCAGCACACCCAACAATTCATTGCGATAAACAATCGGCACACCCATAAAGACCGAGAGGCCATGATCGCGATTGAACTCGACATACTGCGAAATAATCGGTGCTTCGCCATCGGTTGCGCTAGTTGTCAACGGTTTGCGTAGCTCAGCGACCGTACCAACCAAGCCCTCGCCACGTTTGACCCGTAGCCCTTGAACAAAATCAGTTGGCAAGCCCATCGAAGCAACTGGCTGAAGCTCTTCATCGCCAGTAAACAGAATCACAGTTTCGATGTTGAGTTGGCGTGCCACCAAGCGAACCAAGGTATCCAAGACTTGGGTTGGTTCGTGAATCGAACTAAGCGCCTGACCTGCTTCCAGGAGCACCGACAATTCGCCGACTTTGCGGCTCAGTACTTGGGCTTGGCGCTCAGTCTCGGCAAACAAGCGGGCATTTTCCAAACCTTGGGAGATTTGGTTAGCAATCGTTTGGCATGTTTCGGCATCACGTTGGCTGAAATGGCGGCCTTGGCCAATATGATCAAGCCCAATCGAGCCAACAACTTCGCCTTTGACGATCAATGGCACCAACATCAGCGATTGAATACCCAATTGCTTGGTTGTTTCGCGGAACGATTCGGTCAATTCGTGCTCAAGCGGATTGTTGATGACCAATGGGCGGCGATGGCGCTGCATCCATGGAATTGTGCCGTTGTTGGCAACCGGAACTTCGATGCTCAGATCGCCTTTGGGAAACTCAGCCCGCGTGTAGCCAACCT
The DNA here is from genome assembly GCA_963767035.1 of uncultured Chloroflexia bacterium. GTDB lineage: Bacteria > Chloroflexota > Chloroflexia > Chloroflexales > Herpetosiphonaceae > Herpetosiphon. The sequence goes on from CAVYBW010000001.1 coordinate 3,501,369, forward strand.
TGGCATCATAATCAAAAACTACCAAGCGTGCCTGCGACGCATCGGTCACTTGGGCCATTTCTTCGACCGCCAAATCGTAGAGCACTTGAGCATCAAGCGTTGAGGCCGTCAGATCCGAAACGTGATTGATCAGCGCCAAGCGTTCGGCTTCCGTCGCCAGTTGCTCCAAACCATCTTGAGTTTGGCTATACAACAGCACATTTTGCATCCCCAACGTCACCTGATAGGCCACGTTGATCAGCAATTGCAAATCGCGTTCATCGAACATCGCTTGCTTGTAGTGTTGCAGCAGCAAAATCCCAAGTGGTTCGTCGTTGCTGGTCAGCAATGGCACGCCCATCAACGATTGCGAAAGCACTGTGTCGGCAGAGGCAACCCGTGGGTGAATATCAGGATAGGCTTTCATTTCATCGTCAACGTGCTTGAACAGCAACGGCTGACGATGCTCCAGAATCCAAGCGGTGAGCGAGTGTGGAGTAATTGGCGTAGCTTTAGGATATTGGATAATCAGGCCACGATCAATCACAAAGCTATGGCTGCGCACCGCTAGATCGCTATCGAAGACGCTGAGATTGAAAATATCAATCGGCAAGAATTCACGCAGCACGTTATACACGCCCTGCATCAATTGATCAGCATTCAAGGTCGAGCTTGTGACTTGGCCGACGCGGCGAATCACATCAAGCTCTTTGATTTGACGATCACGTTCGTTGAAAAGCTGTACTTTTTGAATGCCCAAGCTAATGTGCGAAACCACGTTGGTCAAGAAGGCTACCGTGCGCTGATCAAAGGCGTTTGGCCGATAATCCTGCAACGAGAGCATCCCGATTGGTGCGCCGTCGCGAGCAATAATTGGCACGCCAACCCAGGAGCGTGGCGATTTATTTTTGCCCTCGATTGGGTTGGCCATGGGCTGAACGCCCTTTTGCTCCAACTCAGCCTTATTGGTCACATCGGCCAAAATTAATGGTGTACGATGTTGCACGACCCAAGCGCTGGGGCTGCCTGGACGCGGCTTGCCACGTGGGGTTCGTTCGGCAGGCACGCCCTCTTGCACAGCATAGCCATCGGTAATTTGGTCGTGCTCAGCATCGTAAATCATCGTGTAAAACACTGGTGCTGAGGTTACTTCTTGCAAGTATTCAGCGGTTAAGCCCAGCATTTCGCTCAGATCAAGCGAGGCACTCATCAACTGGCCAATTTGGCTAATCGCATCCAATTCGCGAATTTGGCGCTCGCGGTCGCCGAAGAGCCGGGCATTTTGCACTGCCAAGGCCACTTGGCTGGCAATCGTTTGGAGCAGCTCGGCTTCACGTTCGCTATAGATATTTGGCTCGTAATGCTGCACTGAGAGCATCCCGACAGCCGTATCATCACGAATCTTCAGCGGCACGCCAATCCACGAACGCACCCATTTATCGGGGTTGCCAAAGCGCTTGATTGTATATTTGCCCTCAATTTCTTGCGGCATATCGCGGAATACCAAAGGCTCAAGGGTGTTGACAACATGGGCAGAAGGCGAATTAGGCAGCAGCTTTTCCCGTTGTTCTTCAATAAACAACTTGCCTTCTTCAACATTCACCCGCAGCACAATCTCGCCATGCGTCGGATCGTAGACGAAGCTATAGAACACGTTTAATTTCAAGGTTGTACGAAGCGAATCGTAAACACCCTTGAGAATTTCTACAAAATCAAGCGTCGAGTTGGTCAGACTACCAATTTTGTTGATCAGTGCCAACTCACCCAAGCGCGATTGGCTATCGCCATACAAGCGCGAGTTTTCAATCGCCACTGCCAATTGGTTGGCAATCGTATCGAGCAACGCTGCATCACGTTCGCCGTAGCGGCCAACTTCGTTATGTTGCAGCGAAAGCACACCCCGCACCGTCCCATCACCAAGCAAGAGTGGCACACCAATCCACGAACGTGGCACATCGGTTTTATTGCCGTCATCATTACGAGGCGGGCTATTATCATCGTTGGTGAGCAGCTCGGTAGTCATATCGTTGAAGAACAGCGTTTTGCGTTGCTTGATGATTCTAGCCATCAACGAGCTTTCGTTAATTGGCCCGTTGACCACACCAGGCATAAAGTGGTCATCATCGATCGCCAACGATTCGACCACACTATTGCGCTGAGTATCGAACACTGCCAAATAGTAGGCCCGAATTGGCAGATTTTCACGCAGCACGTTGTAGACTTCACGCGCCAAATCACCAAACTCAAGGCTGGTGGTGGCAGCACGGCTAATCCGGTTAATAATATCCAGTTCAGCAATTTGGCGTGAACGTTGATCAAACAACCGCGCATTTTCGATTGCGATTGCCGCTTGGTTGGCAAAAATTTCCAGTGTTTCGACCGTGCGGCGGGTTGGGGCTTCATGGGTAAACGGATCATCGACCCGCATAATCCCAATTAATTCACGTTCAGTTGAATACAACGGCACTAAAAGTTGGTCGCCATCGTGCCATGCATTCGAATCGTTGCCACGGGTAATGTAGTACGCCCGGCCAATCCGATATTGTGAGTCGAGCAACGGGTGCACAGTTTCAATCGAAATATCTTCAGTGCGCAATTGCTCCAAATCGGAGAGCGCAATCCCCGCCCCTGCCACCGTGCGCATAATCGTCGGGCGCACAAGATCGATCAGGTTGAACAAGACCATACGATAGCCAGCGGCTTCGGTCACGCTAAAGGCAATTTGCTCAAGCAGACTGCCAAGCTCCATATCGGCCCGCAGCGCGTTACCAATTTCCAACACTTCATTCAAGAGGCTAGCACGTTGTTGCAGCAATTCACGTTGCTTAACTTGCTCCTCATAATGTTGGGCATTGCCGATTGCCAAGGCAGCTTGGTCGGCCACGGCGCGGACAAAATCAAGCGCCGCATGATCAAACGAATAGCCTTTGGCATCGCCGGCGATAATTGCCCCAGCCACCCGATTTTCATATAAGATCGGCGCCATGAGCAACGAACGAATCTCGCCCCAATCAACGCCATCGTCAAGTACCACTACATCATCATAAATCAATGCTTCGGCACGTTGCATGGGAGCGCTCAGCAAGCCATTATTCAGCAATGGCAGCGCCAAGAATCCGGCATCCTCAGCCGAATTGTAGCCCGTTTGGGCGATAACATGCAGCGATTCGTCATCGTTATAGAGCACGACAATCCCATAGCCACAGCCAGTAGCTTGGGTGATTTCGGTCAACATTGCTGGCAGCAATTGCTCAAGCTGCAAGGTCGAGGTAAGTTCGCGGCTAATCCGTTGCAGCGCCAAGAGTTCGCGGACCCGTTCGCGCAACACTTCGTCAGTCGCTTCATAGCGCTGAACATTGCGCAAGGCTTGGGCTGCTTGTGAAGCAATAATATTCAGCAAGCGCTCATCTTCAGCATCAAAACGCCCGACCGTGCCAGAACCAAGCTCCAAGGTACCAATCAATTGGTCGCCGATCAGCATTGGCACGCCCAAGAATGAGCGGAAGGCCAAGCCTGTTTCGGTTTCGTGTGGGCGAATTGGCTTAACAATTTTTTGGCGTTGCAGATCGTCGATGCGCAAAGTTGAGCGGTGGCGTGCCAGCCAGCCGGTCAAGCCCTGATCGATGCCATAGGAGCCGCCCTCGCTGGCGTAATACTGGCGCGTGCGGGGAGTGGCAAATTGGCTATTCAAGACCTGGGTTTGGGGATCGTAGACACAAATTTCAAGATCAATATTATCGAAAAGCTGGACGACACTTTCGCCGATTGTTTCGAGCGCAACTTGCAGGCTCACGCCGGAAGTTAATTTGGCACTAAGCGATTGCAGCACCGAGAGTTCGGCATTGCGGCGGCGCTCATCATTCAACAAGCGGGTGTTGCCAATTGCCGTAGCCGCTTGCGCAGCTAGGGTTTGGGCTAAGGTAATTTCGCCGGGGTTGAAGCTGCGCACGCGGCTGGTCGTGGTACACAAGAGTATCCCAATCACCCGCTCCTTGAGCAGCATAGGCAGCCCTAGAGCGCTGCGAATACCGCGAGCTTTGAGCCACGAGCGTTGGGCATTAATCCGTGGGTCGGCATCAATATCGACAACCGCGACTGGTTGTTGGGTCTCGAAGGCTATTTTCAAAATCGATTCAGGCCGCAACTCATAGGTTGCTCCAATCGACAAATCGAGCGAATTGGCTGCATCGTCATCGGTAGCTTGAGCCACCAACTCACAAATCTTACGCCGATCATCCCACAGCAACAACAAACATTGCTCGACCCCAAGGGCCAGCAATACATTTTCGGTCAACCGATTGAGAATGTGGGTGAGATCAAGCGATGAGCCAACCGTCAAACTATTTTCATACAACAAATACAATTCGCGTTGGCGTTGACGTTGGGCATCGAAGAGTTTGGCGGTACGCATTGCCAACGATGCTTGAGCCGCAAACGATTCAAGCAAGGCCAAATCGGCGTTTTGAAAGCCGCGATCTGGCTCGATATGCACCAAGACCAAAACACCGGTAATTGCCTCGTCGGCCCGTAATGGAGCCGCCATCACCGCAGTGAAGTTAATTCCTTCAGGCAAATTATCATATTGTTCTTTGGCTTGGGCATAATCATTGACCAGCATGGACTTGCCACTTTGGGCAACCATACCGGCAACACCTTTGCCAACCTGAATCCGTGCACCGTTCCAATTAGCAGGAAACTGCACAACTTGGCGCAACTCCAAATACTGCTGGTTGGAATCGGTCATGTAAACGCCGCCACCTGCAGCACCGAGCAATTCGGTGGCTTGGGTTACCAAGGTTTGCAAGAATTCGTCGGCGTTAAGTTGTTGGGCCAAGCCCTGCAACGATTCGGTCATTGCGGCGACGGTACGTTCGCGGCGCGCAAACTCCTCTTGCAAGGCAACGCCCTGCCACAAGGTCGTTAATTGAGCCATCAAAACGGTTAATGGCTCAGGCTCGATCGTAGCTGGTGCAACCAAAACCCCAGGCACCTCGGCGGTACCAATCTCGAACATCTGCCAGCCTTCGGGCAGCCGAACCTCACTTCCACCATTTAAAACGCGAGCGGGCAACAACCGATTGGTTGCGCGTTTATTCATGCCCCATGCAGTCAACAATGTTCGTTGTTGACCAAGGCGTAGGATCGCCCCTTGAGCAAACATGCCGCTTTGTTTGAGCAAATCGGCACAGCGCTGCGCGAACGTTGGCAAATCAGGCAATTGCTCACGGGCGAGGTGAGCAATACCTGTTAACACGTGCCAAATTGCGGTGGAAGGAGGAGAGATTTTCATGGGCGTTTGTGTTCTTTTAGGCACAGGGAGTAACTCCTGGCTTAGCGGCCAAATTTCACAGCGCTACGAACGGAACCATCTTGCAGACTTGGCAATGGGCGCACACTTTCAGCCGTTTCGCTGAGTTCACGGATATCATAGAATGGCCCATCGGCGCTTTCGAGCACCCCGATTGAAACCGTCATGAGTGATTCTTGGCGTTCAGTCCCATCAGCGTTTTTGGCCAAAATATAGCCACGTTTGCGGTCGGGATAGCTATAGTGCAAGCCAATTTCTTGGTCAAAGCGTTCGGCAATCCGATCCATAATCGCTTTAGCGCGCTCAGGCATCGATGTAATCAAGAAATCTGGCCCAGTGACCAACTGACCAATAAATTCCTCTTGGCCACCCAATTCGCTAACGACTTCGTTGATCAGCAATGCACCAAACTTCAGCACATCTTCGCCGACAACCGAGCCATAGACTTGGGTAAAGGTATCGAAGCCATTGATATGCACCGTTGCTAAAGTCCAAACTTCGGCAGAAAGCAAGCGCCGAAGTTCTTCGTTAATCAATTCGGCGGTTGGCAAACCAGTTACGGGGTGGGTGCGGCTTTTTTCGCGGGCCAAAGCCAGGTTGTTACGCACCCGCATATGCACTTCTTCGATATCGAACGGCTTGACAATATAATCATTGGCTTGGACAACCCCAAGCCCTTCGGCTTTATCGCCACGCTCGCCACGAGCCGTCAAGAAAATAATCGGAATATGCTTTGTACGGGCATTGGCACGCAGTGCTTTTCCAATATCATACCCGGTCATATCGGGCAAATTCACATCAAGCAAGGCCAAATGCGGCGGCGTGCGTTTCACAAGATCGAGCGCAACCTGCCCGCGCATCGCGGTCATCACTTCATAACCTTGCGAGGTGAAGTAAATTTTGAGCAAGCCAGAGATATCGGCTTGGTCTTCGACGACTAAGATGCGTTCTTTGCTCACAGTATCCTCCATCATCGCACGCCGCGTGCGATGCAGCGTTAATCACGGAATTGTTCTGCTGGGTACTCATCTGCGACCCGATCACCCACAGGAATGCGTTGAACGCGGGGATCGCGGTCGGGATAGAAAACTGGTGGGCGCGTGTAAATACCGCTCGAAACATTTTTAGGAATGACCGAATGGTCATCGCCATAAATCAAGACCGTGCCTGATTCAATATTACGGGCTGGATAAATGACAAAGCCTGAGCCAATTTTACAATTATGGCCAATAGCCGAGCCGATAACTGGCAGGCCAACTTCTTCCAAGCGCCCGCGATGGAGCGTCTTGATTGGCTTGCCAAGCAGATCGAAATCGGTACAGGTATTGCCAGCCCCGATAAAGGTATTACGGCCAACGACGCATAACTGCAAACAGGTATTTTGCGCCACCATCGAATTTTCCATCAAGACAGTCATTAACAAGGCGGCCCGGAATGGCAAGTAACAACGATCGCTGACCACGCTGAGCATCACTTGGGAGCCTTGCATAATCGTCACGTTATTACCGATCAAGCTATTCGTAATCACCACTCCAGCGCCAATATTCACGTTGTTACCGATCTCAGTTGGCCCTTGAATAATCGCCGATGGGTCGATTGAGCAGTTCTTGCCAATCTTGACCACGGGAGATGATGAAAGAAAGTGCTTACGTTCGATAAACGAGCGAAAGCCAATTTTCAACTTCAAACGCCAACTCGCGGCAACTTCTTGCTCGAGCTTCCGACCCCATGCAAACACCCCGAGCGGAGAGTTTGTCATGAAAATATGGACCCAGCTTTCGATTGAACAAAACGCACGAATTGGCACCTGGAATACCAAATCCCCTTGGTTGGGCGCCATATAGCTTGGAATATGGTAGTAGCCCATCTCCATGGCATTGGTATCGATAACCAGCGGTTGTGGATTCGGGACAACGCCGCGAGGGAAATAGTAGAGGTCGGCAATATAATGGTTACCATGCTTGCGAATACCCTCTTGTAATCGCAAAGCATGGGCCGTAATCATCGCATCATCAGCAGCAAAAGCCACTTGGCAAGGTTGCCCAGTGGCGCGTGCCTCAGCGATAAACGTCTCAATGAAATCGCGGTTGAAATAGAGATTATCTTTATGCACCAAAAGTTCATCACTACTTGGTGAGATTTCAGACCAATCATCTACTTCCGCAACACTTTGGCAGTGGCGTGCAAGCAGATCACGATGTAGCAGCCACAGCGGCTTATTGAGAATCCGCAAATCACGCGCTGGTTCTCCAAAGGGAGCGATAAGCGTAGGATCGCGGAGAACAATCCGTTTCATAACGAGTCCCTGCAGCTCAAGACGTTTCGACCACCGAAACCACCTGGTATCTACCGTTTACTATACTCGCATTTAGACGAATATGGGAATCCAGCAGATTACAGTTGGATGTCTGTGAGCGTCCTGCTCGTCGCCAGCGCACAGATTGGCAGACTTACATCGTCCTAATCTATTGGCTCCTTGTCAATGGCAAACGCACAGTATGGGTCGCCATTGCGTGGACTTGCAACTTGTTCGACCTTGAAATTATGACCACCGGTCACCCATGTCAAGGCTTCTTCGATAATCCCTTGCGCCAAATAGAAGATCGGGGTGCTATTGCCGCGTCCCCAGAACACTGGTGATTTATCAATGTAATAGAGGAAACGACCCTTTTGATCTTCTACCCGACTCGGCTGATCGCTGAAGCGGTCGAAAGTTTGTGCTACCGCATTCAAAACGATCTTCATTTTCATGGTCATGGGCATCAGTTTGAGCGCAAGGTCGGCCATCCCCAATAGTGGGCCAAATTCTTTCAACCCAAGACTAAACGCATACCGTCCGGCCCGCAGTTCCATCCCACGCGCACCCCGTGGACCGAACATTGTTTCGGTAGCTTCGCTGATCGTTGCGAGATCAAAGAACGAAAATTCGCGTTTTAAGTCGTTGGGCGGATAGTTATTGACGAGGTGTTTCATCCCTGCCATATTCAGCAGCGCATTGACCCCCGTGCGGCCCATAACATCTTCCAAACTGAGAAGATACAATCGTGCGATTTTATTGGGGTAGAACAGGCGCTCAAGCTCGTCAGACGTATTGGTGCGCTCTTCTGCCATGAGTAACTCCTTGCACTATGCTGTGAGCTTCGCAGTGGGGCAACACGGCGTGGTTCGGAACGTGGCCCGGCCAGCACGCACATTGTACATTAAGGCTATACCTTCGTCAACACAATGTGCCTTTATAATGCCCCAAATTCACAGTTGCTGTTCACGCTTTGGGCATGCCGTCAAGCTAACACGGTTTGAAGGAAGCGGCCAGTGCATGAAGCTTGATTCATCGCGACTGCTTCCGGAGGCCCAGCCACAACCAGCTGGCCGCCAGTGTCCCCACCTTCAGGCCCTAAATCGATCACCCAATCGGCGGTCTTGATCACGTCAAGGTGATGTTCAATCACCACAACGCTGTTTCCTGTATCAACCAATCGTTGCAGTATCGCAATCAACCGTTCGACATCCGTCCAGTAGAGTCCGGTTGTTGGTTCATCAAGGATGTACAGGGTTTGGCCTGTCCCTCGACGGGCTAGCTCTGCCGCTAGTTTTACCCGCTGCGCTTCGCCCCCCGAAAGAGTCGCCGCTGGCTGGCCTAGGGTCAAATAACTCAACCCAACCTCGACCAAGCTCTCAAGTTTCCGCGCCAAGGCCGGTATGCGTTCGAAAACGCTTAGGGCTTGGCCTACGGTCATGGCGAGCACATCAGCAATGGTATACCCACGATAGCGAATATCAAGGGTTTCCCGATTATAACGCAACCCGCCGCATGCGTCGCAGGTCACCGCTAAATCTGGCAAAAATTGCATGGCAATCGTTACCACACCTTCGCCACGACATTGCTCGCAGCGCCCTCCCTTAACGTTAAAGGAAAATCGACTGGCTCCATAGCCCCGCACTTTGGCTTCAGCTGTCCCAGCAAACAATTGACGCAATGCGTCGAAAATACCAGTATAGGTGGCAGCATTGGAACGACCTGAACGCCCAAGCGGCGTTTGATCAACCGCAATGACTTTATCAAGTTGATCATGCCCTTCAAGGCTGCGATGGCGACCCACAGGTAGGCGGCTTCCATGCAATTCGTTGGCCAGCCGTGGGTAGAGAATCTCATGAATAAAGCTCGATTTTCCCGAACCAGAAACTCCTGTTATCGCTACCAAACATCCCAACGGAATCGCGACATCAAGATCTTTTAGATTATGATGTTTGGCTCCACGTAGCAGTAGTGTAGCATGGGTTGGCTTTCGCCGTGTTTGAGGCAGGTTGAGCTGCCGTTGCCCAGCTAAATATTGACCAGTTTGCGAAGTGGGCTGGGCAATCAGTTGTTCAACTGTGCCACTAGCAATAATATACCCACCCTGCAAGCCCGCAGTTGGCCCAACTTCAACCACCCAATCCGCTGCGGCAATAATCGCTGGATCATGCTCAACTACCAAAACCGAATTACCAAGGTCGCGGAGTTGCAATAATGTCTGTAATAAACGCTCAGTATCGCGTGGATGCAAACCAATCGATGGCTCATCCAACACATACAATACCCCTGATAATCCAGCCCCAATATGGGTTGCCAACTGAATCCGTTGGGATTCACCACCAGATAAGCTATCAGCAGTGCGCGCCAAACTCAAATACTCTAAACCAACATCACGCAAAAACTGCAATCGCAGGCTCATTTCCCGCACAATTGGCGCAGCAATTTGCTGATCACGTTCGCGCTGGAGTTTGGTTGCTAGTTGATTGACCCACGCAAAGCTTGCCTCAATCGACATAGCCGTGACTTGATCAATTGCTAGCCCCTGTAGTGTAACTGCCCGCGCCTCTGGTCGCAAGCGCGAACCTTCACATGCCGAGCAAACGGTGCCGCGCCGATAGTGGCGAATGGCTTCGCGCTCTTGTTCGCTTGATTGTTGCCAATATTGGCGCAACCAACCGAGCAAACCAGGCCAATTGGTTAATTGGCGACGTAATGCTTTACTTAAACGCAGTTGCTCGTCGGTTGGCAGCGTGCCTTCTAGCCATAAATCTAACGCCCAGCTAGCCATTGTGTCAACAGGCTGTTCGAGATCGATTGCTAAAGCTTCGGCTACAGCCTGAATTGTTTCTTCCCAATATTGTTGGTTGGTTGTCGTGCTGGTGCGCAGTGGGGTCAAAAGCAGTTCGCCAAGGGTTTGCGCTGGGTTGGATTGTAACAGGTTTCGATCAAAATCATCAACTGTGCCTAAACCATCACAAACTGGGCAAGCACCATGCGGGCTGTTAAATGAAAAAATGCGTGGTTCTATGGCTCCGCTGGCCAATGGCCCATGTTCAGGGCAAGCAGCATGTTCGCTATAACGCACCTGTTGGCCATCAATCGGCTGAATCAACACCATCCCAACCCCAGTTTTTAAGGCCGTCTCGATCGAATCGCTGACCCGCACGCGATCAGGATGGTCGTTCATACTAGCGGCTTCGCTCTGGCGAATAATCAAGCGATCAATCACTACATCGATACTATGCGCCACATGATGATCTAAATCGATCTGATCATCAAGGTCAAGAATTGCTCCATCGACCCGCACCCGCACAAAGCCTGCCCGCCGGGTTTGCTCCAAAACCGTCGCATGCGAGCCTATTGCTTCGCTGACCAAGGGCGCTAAAATCATCAGCCGCGTGCCATCGGGATAGCTCAAAATCATATCGACCATTTGGCTAGCAGTTTGTTGCTCGATTGAGCGGCCACAAATTGGGCAATGCGGTTTGCCAATTCGCGCATACAGCAAGCGCAAATGATCATAAATTTCGGTGATTGTGCCAACCGTTGAGCGCGGTGATCGGTTGATCGTTTGCTGAGCAACGGCAATCGCTGGCGCTAAACCGCGAATGCTATCGACCTCAGGTCGGGGCAATTGGCCCAAAAATTGGCGGGCATAGCTCGAAAGCGATTCAACATAGCGGCGCTGGCCTTCAGCATAAATCGTATCAAACGCTAACGTCGATTTGCCAGCCCCCGATGGCCCGGTAAACACCACCAATTTGCCCTTGGGAATGGCTAAATTAATATTTTTGAGATTATGCTGGCGTGCGCCAACAATCTGAATCTGGTCAATTTCGGCCATAACCGCTTCCTCTAAACCCGCTGTAAGCTGATCAGGCCACCTGAGCGCGGCTGATTGGTTGGCAACCAGACTGGCCGCAGGTCTTGATTTGGCACAAGTTGCCATTGATAGTTGGCAAGCAACTCGCGTAACACAAGCCGCATTTCAATTTGGGCCAAGGCCAAACCAATACAAATGCGCGGCCCGCCGCCAAAACCAACCAAACTATAGGCTTGTTTGCCTTCGTTCAAGGGTGCAGCAAACCGATCGGGATTGAACTGGGTAGGATTATGCCACAGACTTGGCATTTGGTGAGTATAGACTGATGAATACATTGCCAGCCAGCCCTGTGGCACATGATAGCCAGCATACTCAAATGCTTCAACTACGCCGCGAAAACCACCAGGCGCAGGCGGGTGTAGGCGCTCAGTTTCACGCAACACATGATCAAGCAAACTATGCTGATTAGTACTGATTTCTTGTTGCAAACGTTGCATGATTGCCGGATGTTGGGCTAATTCGATGCAAATCCAAGTCAGGAGCGAGGCCACTGTATCGTGACCAGCCCATAGCAGCAGCAACAATTCACTAATTAATTGATCATCGGACTGGGTTGGATCAGCGTGCAACAGCAAACTTAAACTATCCAAAGCAGTTGGTTCTAGGGTTAATCGACGTAACTCTATCAAGTAGCTAAGCGTTTGGCGCAACCGCTGCCCCGCCCGTTGAGCACGATAATAGGGCGTGGCGGGAATTGGGTAAGGAACCGGCGTAAACAAGCCAGCGGTAAAAGCCGCAAAATCGTGATGCAAGGCCTCGGCAATCGGGGCTGGCGTGCGCCCGCAAACCACCAAGAGCGCCACATCAAACGCTAATGCTTGCAAACGTTCCAATAAACAAACCTGATCAGCGTTGAGCCAGGTTTGAATTTGCTGCTGTATCAGCTGTTGGATTTGCGGTTGCAGTTGCTGGAGCGAGGCATGGGCAAAAGCTGGCTTGAGCACATGACGTTGCTGATCATGCTGTTGACCATCACTTAGCGATAAACCGCCACCCATGAGCCGCAACATGGCGCGGCCCCAACCAGCCCGCCACGAAAAATGCTGAGTGGCTTGGCTCAGCATAAAGCGATTGCCTGCTGGCTCCAATAAAACAACACAAGGCCGACCCAAAAGATGGGTCGACCAAATTGGGCCATAGCGTTGAGCGCGTTCTTGGGCAAATTGTAATGGATCAGCCGCCCACTCGCGAATCTCACCAATCACAGGCAACCCAAACGAACCAGGCGGGTGGTCAGTCTGCGGAGCTAAGCGTCGTTTCACGGTTTAGCGCAGCAACTTCAGCCCAAAGCGCCCAGCCAAACCCAAACCAACCAAGGCCACGCCCAGCCACAGCCAAACAGTTGAGTTTTTAGGGCTGCTGGTCACTGGCAAGGCAATTGGGGCAGGCTTAACCACCCCTGTATCAGGCAAGGTTACTGGTGGTTTTGGGGTCGCAGTGGCCGGAATTGGCGTTGCGCTTGGCAAAGCAGTTGCCGTTGGGGCAATCGCGGTTGGTTCAAGCGTGGCAGCTGGCTCAAGCGTTGGGGCAATCGTAGTTGGTTCGCTGGTAACAACCGGAACCGCTGTTGCAGGTAAACGGGTTGCCGTCGGTAAGGGCGTTTCTGTTGGAAGCGGCGTAGGCGTTAAGGTTGGGCGCGGTGGTTGAGCCAACAAACTTGCGGCTGCTGGCTGGAGGGAGACCAAACTTAACACTCCGAGCAAGGCGGCAACAAACAAACCAGAGAAACGACGAAACATAAGCAACCTCTCGACAAAACTGATTTGATGATTAAATTGAACGTTTCGGCGGGCATAGCACTATTATAGCAGGATGAACGCTCAAAACCTATCAATCTTCGATTGTTTTGCAAAGAGCCTAGCCACAGCCAAATCTTGCACTATGCTTCCCCACGGCTCGGAATAATCACCACCGCAATTTGCACATCATCAGGATTAACGGCATGCTCGCTATAAAATTTGCGTGCATCCTCGCTCGTTGCCGATTGCCAGCAGCGTTCAGCTGCCAAGACAATTTTATCGACTCCTTGGATAGCCGAGAAGCTGGCAAAAGCCATGACGGCATCGGAAGGAGCAGCGCCAACTATTGCTGGCGAGGCAAGCACATCAACGTGCTCAACGCCCAACTCAGCGTAGGCTTGGGCAATTTCGGCCTCAACATCGGGCGTAATTTCGCCATGCGGCGCCGTATGATAAACCTTGGTATCGAGCACAAAACCAGGGATCGTACCAGCTAAGTTTACAGCGGTTAGGCCAACCAACGCAGGGTCAACCGTGCCAGCTTGATCAAGAGCAATCAGAAACTTCACAACACGCCTCCATCAGCGGATAAAACAACGATAGTTAATCAGTATTATAACAATCGTTGGGCGTAGGAGTTAGGGATCAGGGGCGAGGAGAGCAATTGCACGGTGGATCGCTTACAATTCTGGATGGTTTCCTCTCGGCTCGCGTGCGCGAGAGAGGGCTAGCTTAGAAGGGTTGGTGTAAGATCCCCTCACCCCAACCCCTCTCCCACGCGGCGGGCGAGGGGCTTTTTTAAGTTGGTGTAAGGTCCCCTCACCCCAACCCCTCTCCCACGCGGCGGGCGAGGGGCTTTTTTCGGTGGTTCTTCTACTCCCCCTCGCCCGCATTGAGTGAAAGAAGGGCTTTATCCCGTGGTTTTCCCATAATTCTTGAACAATAGATGCGTGCTCCCCCTCGCCCGCGTCCAGTGGGCGAGGGGGTTGGGGGATGAGGGATCGTCCTTCATGCTAATCAACTGAGTTTAGCGTAATTCGCGTTTGAGAATCTTGCCAGTGGCGCTGATTGGCAATTGTTCGTGAAATTCGACGATCCGTGGGTATTTGTAGGCAGCTAGTTGCTCGCGACACCACGCTACAACTTCGGCTTCGGTTGCTTCGGCACCAGCTTTTTTGACAATAAACGCCTTAACTTCTTCGCCAAGTTTTTCGTCGGGCACGCCCAAGACTGCGACTAACGAAACCGCTGGGTGGGTCATCAGCACTTCTTCAATCTCACGGGGATAGACATTGTAGCCACCACGCAAAATCATATCTTTCTTGCGATCAACGATTGAGAGATAGCCTTCTTCGTCGATCGTGCCAACATCGCCGGTATACAGCCAGCCATCTTGAATCGCAGCGGCAGTCGCATCGGGACGTTTGTAGTAGCCCTTCATCACATTATGGCCGCGAATCAGAATCTCGCCTTTTTCGCCTGCGGCAACTGGATTACCAGCCTCATCGACGCAGAGCACTTCAACCCCCCAAACTGGTTGGCCAACTGTGCCTGGCTTCGAAGGCAGATCGATATGGTTAAACGTGGCAATCGGCGAGCATTCCGAAAGCCCATAACCTTCGAGCACCCGCACCCCAAACACTGCTTCAAATTGACGCATCACTTCGACTGGCATGGGCGCACCACCAGATGAGGTCAGACGCAAGTTAGCAGCAATTGGGGTGGGATCGATTTTATTGGCCGCGATGTATTGCAACAACGCCCAAAACATGGTCGGCACGCCCGTCCAAAGATTAACTTTATCGCGCTCCATCACCGCCAAAACCGTGGCTGGCTCAAAGCGTGGTAGCAAGGTCAGGGTTGCGCCAGCAAAAATGTTGGCATTCATCTGGGCAGTTTGGCCAGTCGAGTGGAACAATGGCAAGGTAATCAAGACCACATTTGAGCCATCGAGGCTATTATCAAGAATTGGCCATGCCAAATCGCGGGCAACCATGGCATTGAAAAACATATTGGCGTGACTCAGCTCAGCGCCTTTGGGTTGACCAGTTGTGCCTGAGGTGTAGAAAATCACCGCCGTATCATCGGCTTTGGTGGGATAGGTGCTAAAACTTGGGGCTTGATTGTACATCAATTGGCCCAAGGTTTTGACCCCTTCGAGCGGCGATGGGGCAGCAGGATTGACGGTTAGGACAATCATGTGCTCGCAGTTTGGTGCTTCATCAAAGCCCGCCTTGCCCATTTGACCCAATGGCAACTCGGCAGTGCCCTCGAAACAGAAAAAGGCCTTAGCATCACAATCGTTGAGGTGATAAGCGATTTCGCGCGGCTTCAGCATAATATTCAAACAGATGATCACCGCGCCAACTTTGAGCGCGGCGTAATAGACCATGGGGAAATAGGGCAAGTTGGGGCACGAAAGCGCCACATGATCGCCTGGCTTGATGCCAAGCGCCAGCATGCCATTGGCAATTTGGTTGGTCATGGCATTGAGCTGAGCATAATTGAAGCGCATGTCATTGAAAATTAGGGCAGTGCGGTTGGGGCGTTTGCGGGCATGATCGTCGAGCATCGTGGCCAAATTAAGCGTCGTCGCCGTCTGGGGAATCATCAATGAAACCTCCTAAAAAGCCCAATATAGAAAAATCTACTACCGCACTGCCGAAATTTTAGTTTGTCAGCGCCGCAGCAATTGTTGATTCAATTTCTTGGATATCAAAGGGTTTGGTGAGATAGCGCCAGCAGCCCGCTTGGAGTGCCCGATCACGGTCGTGATTATGGGCACGGGCGCTTACTCCAGCCACCCGTAGCTGTTGATGGTGGGGGTGCTGAGTTAACTGTTGCAGAAATTCAAAGCCATCCATCTCAGGCATCATCATATCAAGCAAAACGAGGTTTGGCAGTTTGCTTTGATGTAAGAGCCAATTGAGCGCTTCACGCCCATTGGTCGTTTCTACAATCTCACAATCGGTATAATCCTCGAGAATTTCACGCAAAATATCGCGGTTGTATGGATCGTCTTCGACCAGCAAGAAAACTGGTTTGTTCATGGAGTATCCGATTCCTTCAACGGGACAAACCGTTGGACTTCAGCAACCAGCTTACGCATACTGAGGGTATGTTTGGTCTGAATGGCTTGCGCTGCGTGGCGCAATTGGCGAATTTCGTCATTGGTTAAGTCGCGTGCCGTCACAATAATCACCGGAATATTGCGGGTCTCAGGATTGGCACGCAGTTTTTCGAGTAGTTGAAAGCCATCAATCACGGGCATCATCAGATCAAGCAAAATCAGCTGGGGATAATTGCCATATTGAATCAGATCAAGCGCCGCAGCCCCGTCATACGAGGCTTGGGTCAGATAGCCATGCTCTTGCAAGGTTGCACACAGCAGTTCAGCCATCTCATAATCATCATCAACAACCAAGATGAAGCCTGATTGGCTTTGCACTCCCAGCAATTGGCGAATAATCCGAATCAGAATTTGGCTATCGATTGGCTTGACGACATAGGTGGAGACCCCAACTCCTGGTAGCTCATTGTATAACGAAGCATCGCTTGCGATCAAGACAGGAACTTGAGATAAATGGTCAATTTCGCGTAAGGCCGAGAGGGTTTCCCAGCTATCGCTATTAGGCATCACTAAATCGAGGGTAATTGCCGCTGGTGAATGCTGTTTGGCCCACGCCAATGCACTCTGACGATCAGCAGCCACAATCACCTCAAACCCAGCCCGTTGCAATTGTTCTTCAAGTTGTAGCGCCAAATGTTGATCGTTCTCAATCACTAGAATCGAGCGGCGCATGCCTTGATTGAGGCTAATAAACTGGCTACCTCGGCTAACAGGCAACATTATTGTGAAACTGCTACCTTGATTTTCGCCAGCACTGGTTGCCCAAGTGCGACCACCATGCAATTCAACTAATTGCTGAACGATTGATAAGCCCAAACCAGTGCCGCCAAAGCGCCGCGTCGAGCCACCTTCAACTTGGTAAAAACGATCCCAAAGCTTGGCAAGCGCTTCCGCTGGCACCCCAACCCCATTATCGCTGATCTGCACCAGCACATATTGGCCAGCTAACATCGGCGGCACTTCGGTTTGGATAGCTTGGTCTACCCATTGAATCTGGCTTTGCTCATTAATGGTCAACGCGGTTGAGGTTAGCGTGATTGTGCCGTGCTCAGGTGTAAATTTACTGGCATTGCTCAAAAGATTGGTCACTGCTTGGCCAATTCGCTCAGGATCGATCATCAATAATGGTAGCTGTTCGCCAAGGTTTAGCACCAAGGTTTGATCTTTTTCGCGCATCATCGGTTGCAACAGCGTGACTTGTTCTTGCAACAAGCTATTGATCATAGTTGTTTGGCGCTGCAACTCAATTCGCCCAGCATCAAGTTTGGCAATATCGAGCAGATCGTTGACGAGACTCAACAAGCGCTGGCCGCCAGTACGAATACCATCAATTTTGGTGGTATGCCATGGCGTGAGCACTTCGGTTCGGCGTTTGAGCAACAATTCGCTGTAGCCCAAAATTGCCGTTAGCGGCGTGCGCAACTCGTGGCTCATATTGGCCACTAATTCCTCTTTGAGCCGATCAAGATCTTTGCGAGCGGTTAAATCGCGCGCCACCAACACAATGCCTTCGATCGTGCCATCGCCAGAACGGAGCGGCGAAACGCTGACTTCGTGAATAATCGGCACGCCATCGGAGCGTGATAGTGAAACCTCAACATCACGCACGGTTGTGCCAGCCAAGGCTTGCTGAATTGGATGCTCATCGAAGCCAAGCACATTGCCCTTGGCTGTGCGCCAAACCAGATTATTCGAAAGAAAATCGAAGTGACGACCAGCAAAAAACTGGGTTCCAGCCTCGTTGATTCGAGTTTGATGGCCACGGCTATCGTAGGCCACCACAATATCATCGAGGCTATCGAAACTGGTTTGCAGTTCGTTGGCCTGCTGCTTGAGCAAATAAAACAGTTGAATATTTTCGAGCCATGCTGCCAAACGATCGGCAACTTGGCGCACGAACAAGGTTTGATCGTGGTCAAGCAAGCGTTCGGGCGAATCTGAGGCTGCCGAAATGATCCCAAAGGCTTGATCTTGAATCTTGATTGGCACAGCGATATACGAATAGAGCGTGAATGGCTCAAGCTTTTCGCGCACCTCATTGGTTAGATAACTAGGATGGCGTTGCTCAACCGGCACATTAAATAGCTCAACTAAGGTCGCGCGCTGCATAAAGAGCGGCGAATACAAGCCATTATCAATGCGAAATTGAACAGTTTGCACCATTTGATCGATATAGGCTTGACGGCTGGGCAAGGAATGATACGAAGCCACCACATCGAGAAATTCCTCGCGCGGTGGCGGAAAGCGCAGGGCAATGCTGCACCATGTATTCAACACATTACCCACAGTTTGCGCAATAAATGTATAAGCCTCAGATGGCGTAGGATTACTGACCAAATAATCGCTGATTTCACGTAGCACCCGCGACTCGTTGATTCGCACGCCCAAAATAGTGTTAATAATTGATAACTGATTGGTATTGAAATTCAATTCATGGTTGCTTTGCAGCAGTTGGCTGCCTTTATCTTCAATTTCGTGAATAAGATGTTGTTGCGTGCGCCAAAAACGAATGGTGACGATCATCGAAACCACGATTAACGCCGACAACAAACCAATTGAGGCCAGCTTGATCCAATTATAGGTATCGATTTGCTGGCGATAGCTTTCCGAGCGTTCGCGCAACTGTGAGCGTAAATTGGTGGTGGTATCGATCACGGCTTCGATTTGAGGGCGGCCTTGCTCAAGCGTTAATTGGGCCAAGAGCGACTCTTGCTTGGCAACTTCATCGAGCACTGGTTGATAAGTAGTAGTCAACCATTCCTCGATTTGCTGCACAATTTGGGGAATGCTCGAATCGGGCGGATTAACCAAGAGCAGTTGCAAGCCTTCAGTCACAATCGCTTCTTGTTTCTGAATCTCGTCGTAGAAAATATCCGAGCCAGTGCTGGTATAGCCACGTAAATTATTATGCAAACTCAATAATGCAATATGCACATCGTTTAAGCGCACCCGATAGCTCAGCAGGGTTTCATCACGATTACGCAAACGGTTCATGCCAATCGTCAAGAGGGTTGAGGCAATCAGCAACACAACCACCAAAACGGCTTGGATTCCCATTAACCAGACAAAGCGTGAGCGTGGCTGATCTGAGCTATGCGGGTTGACTATCACTGGTTATCGTCCTTTCCAAACAGGTGGGCGTTTTTGCAAGAAGGCCTGAAAGCCCTCGAAACCATCCTCGCTATTAAATATTTCGCGTTGGTATTCGGCTTCGCGGCGCAGCGCATCGGCAAAACTCTGATCGTTTTGCGCCGCAAGCATTGCCCGTTTGCCACGAGTTAACGCCAAAGGAGCCTGTGCTGCAATCGTCGCAGCATAAGCTTGCACATCATTGGCAAAATTTGCTTCATCAAACACTGCATTGGCCATACCCCATGCCAACGCGCGCTCAGCCTCAACCATCGCCCCAGTCAACATCAACTCCATGGCGCGACCAAGGCCAATCAAGCGCTGCAACGAATAGGTCCCACCACCATCGGGAATTAAGCCAACTTTGATAAAAATTTCTGAGAAGCGTCCACGGCTCGATACCAAGCGTAAATCGCAGGCCAAGGCCAAATCTGAGCCAATTCCAGCGGCAACGCCATCGACAGCAGCAATCACTGGCCACGACGATTGGCGAATACTCAACAGGGTTGGGCCATACGATTCAGTCAAAACGCGATATACATCATTTGCCGTGCCACCAGATTGTAAGGCCGACATAATATCGGCACCTGATGAAAACGCGCCACCAGCACCGGTAATCACAATACAACGAGTGCCATCAGCTTCGCAAGTTTCAATCGCTGCTCGCAGTGCATCCATGGTCGGTTGATCGACAGCATTGCGTACAGCAGGGCGATTAATCGTTAAGGTGGTCACATTGTCGGCTTTGCTAATCAGAAGCGTGTCAGTCATTGACGATCTTCCTTTGTGCTAAAGAACGTTGGGGTCAGCGCGGAAAAGGCAGTGTTTTGGTCTAATCATAGGCTATCTTACGCAGAGCGTCAACGCAACCAGCAACCAAAAAAAATGCTGCTTGGGTTATAATACTCGGTTGGTACTCAGTTTTGGCTGAACCACCCGATTGCTTCTAGCTTGGAGTTGCCATGACACGCGCATTACTGGCATTGGAAGATGGACGCACCTTCTGGGGGCGGGCTGTCGGCGCACGCGGCGAACGTGCAGGTGAAGTTGTGTTCAATACCAGCATGACCGGCTACGCTGAAATTTTAACCGATCCGTCGTATCGCGGTCAGTTAGTCACCCTAACGGCCTCGCATATTGGCAATTATGGCATTGATCAGGTTGATCTTGAGGCAGCCATGCCTTGGGCCGAAGCACTGATTGTGCGTTCATTTACCGAGCGTCCATCCAATTGGCGTTCGAGCGAATCACTCAGCGAGCTCTTAGCACGGCGCGGTGTTATGGCAGTGGCTGATTTAGATACCCGTGCCTTGACTCGCCATATTCGGGCAGCAGGCGCAATGCGAGCGGTGCTCTCAACCGAGGATCTTGACCCAGCGAGTTTGGTCGCCAAAGCCCAAGCCATCCCAGTGATGGAAGGCCGCGATTTGGCCAGCGATGTTGGCACTCAAAGCAGCTATGAGTGGAATGAAGGCACGCCTGACGATTTCACTACCTTGCAATTGGCGATTCCTGAGCAATTGCACAATCGGCATGTAGTGGTTTACGATTTTGGAGTCAAGCGCAACACCCTGCGCCGCTTAGTCGACCTTGGCTGTAAGGTCACGGTTGTGCCGAATCGCACCTCAGCCGAAGCTAGCTTGGCCTTGAAACCCGATGGAATCTTAATTTCGAATGGCCCAGGCGACCCAGCAACCTTGGACTATGCGGTCGAAACCATTCGCAATTTGATCGGTCAAGTGCCAGTCTTTGGTATCTGCTTAGGCCATCAGTTGATTGGCCAAGCGCTTGGCGGCACGACCTTTAAGCTGCCATTTGGCCATCACGCAGGCAATCACCCAGTCTTTGATACCAGCACAGGCAAAGTGCGAATCACGGCCCAAAATCACGGTTTTGCGCTTGATCCTGCCAGCTTGCCCAGTGATGTTCAGGTGACTGAAGTCAGCGGCAACGACCAAACCTGCGAAGGCTTGCAACATCACAGTTTGCCAGTCTTCAGCGTGCAATATCACCCCGAAGCTGGGCCAGGCCCACACGATGGTGATGAGCACTTCCGGCGCTTTATCGGCATTGTTGATCAGCATCGCAGCTAAAAACGCAGCAACTTAACCAAAAAACCTCGACGATTGCGATTAATCGTCGAGGTTTTGCATTTAATCACGCTTAAGACTGAACTTTTTCACCCAGTCTTCAGTATAGTTGAGCAAGCATGCATGAGGGAAAGCTCCGATGAATTCATCTGTTATGACAGAATTTCAGCAATTGCACAGCGAAACACTCGAATCATTGCATAGTCGCTATCACGCAATGGTGCTTCGAACTGCCTATTTAATCTTGGCAGATTGGGGCCATGCTGAAGATGTCGCCCAAGAGGTCTGGATGCGGGTTAATCGGGCGTTGGTGCGCTTTGATCCTGAACGAGGAGCATGGTCAACGTGGTTGCACCATATCACGGTTAATTGCTGTTTAAGCACCCGCAAACGGCTAAGCCGCTGGCTGGGCGAACAACTGCGCCCCGAGACAGAACAACCCCAATCCACGACCCTTGATAATTTGTTGCGCAGCGAGGAGGAGCAAGTTATCTGGAATGCTATTGGCAATTTATCGTTGAAATTGCGCAGCGTCATTGTGTTGCGTTACTTTCACGACCTAAGCTACGAACAAATCGCAGCAATACTAGAATGCCCAATTGGTACAGTGCGGTCGCGTTTACACACTGCCCATACCCAACTACGCAACCACTTGGAGGATGTATGAATCACGATCTAGCGGCAGTGCTTGATTATCTTGATCAGCGTTTTGGCTCGACCGATCAGCAAGCCTTTGAACAACGGCTTGCGCAGGAACCACATTTACGTGAGCTGCTCGAAAAAACCAAAACCATGCAGCGCAACCTACGCTCGATCTTTGGCCAGAGCGAGCAATTGGTTGCGCCAAGCCATAACGTCCAGCGGTTAACCAAATTCGCGCGCTACAAACATACGATCAATGCATTATTGATAGTTGTGCTGCTTTTGGCTGGAATTTATGTTGAAAAACAAATCAATGGCTATCCCCAAGCTAGCAACAATTTGAATTATTTAGCCTTAGACGGCGAAGAAACTTCAATGCCTCAGCATCAAACCCTGTTGCTCAAAGGCCTTGATCACGAGCAAAATTATTTTGTGCAGGCCATGCGCAATGCTCAAATGATGTGGCAAGCCAATAATGTCGAGGCATTAATTATCGCTCATAACGGCGATCGCTTTGAAGTAAGCAAAAATCAAACCAATTATGTATTAACTCGGCGCAGTAGCGATCAAAGCCCGATATGGCAGCAATCGCTCCCTTATGAATCAGATTCGAGCACAATTCTTGGGTTCTATAGTAGCCCCGACCAAACTGAACTATATCTGACCGCCTATACATCGCAGTCCGTCGATCACTCAGCGAATCCCAGTCAAACGCTCAACATCATTCCAAAACAGCAGTTGACATCAAATAGCTATAGATTAGAGTCCAGCCAACTAATCGAAGACAAATCAAAATCGATCGATGCTGTGCTTAATCATGTCGCAAGTTCGAGTGGGATGGTAATCAGTCCAACCGATACAGCAGGTGCTCAAGCACCACAACAAGGCCAAGCATCATTTGCGCAAGCGATTGAACTTAAGCAACAAGACTTAATTATTTATGGCAACAGCGGAGCAATTAAAAATCCTGCTGAACAATGCAATTGTCGCTATCTTGAGAGCAATCAAACCTTATATCGTTTTGATCAAGCGTTTCCATTGAGCAATTACCTTGATTATGCTATCTCCCCAACCAACCCCAATCTGCTTACTATCCTCACCGCTGATCAACAGGTGATGAGCTATGATATTCAGCAGCGCAAAACCATCAATATCACCAAACTAGCAGTTAATCAGCAACTCAACCAAAATCTACACAGATCAATTCAATTTAGCATGCTTGGCCTCAATAGCGCATTTAATTACCCGAGTAAAAGCATTGCAGATATTCAGATCAGTGGCAATAAACAAACAATCATTATTCGTGATAGCGATGGCTACAGCACCAGCTTCTATGCCTTTGATCGCCAGACTGGCAAACAACTATGGCAGAATTCGTTGTTGCGCTCGATCGATAGTTTTACGACTAATTGGGATGGATCTGAGGTCTATGCGGTGAGTACAATTGCGCCAACTGAGTTACGGCGTTCTAGCACCCTGTATACAATCAATGCAGCTGAGGCTAGATTTGAGCAATACCCTGATCAACAGATTGAGGAAATCCGAATGGTCTACGATTTTTGAAGACCCGCTGCTCGAGCCAAACAACTCAAGTAGCGGGTCTTGCAACGCCGCTTAGTTTTTGTTCACAAGCGGAGCATGGATTTGGTAGAAACTAGCGTCACTTGGTACAGTGGCGCTAACATCAACACCGATATGCTCGGGCTCACGATTGTTGACCTGATCGATCGCACGGCTGCGGAAATCATAACTATGATTGGGCTGGCCGATAAATATGGTCGAACTGTTTGGCGGCAACACTGCCCAAACATACCATTGAGCATTGGCCTGATCGCGCACGCTGATTTCGATTTGGCGCACACCACTGCCAAAATCGCTGCTATTCAGGTTCAGCCGCACCGCACCGCTTGGCTCAAGTGTCGCACTGGTGATGTTTGAGCTAGGCGGCGTACCATCAACCAGCCAATTGAAGCTACGGGTCGCCTCCAAATTGCCAGCAGCATCACGGGCGGCATATTCCAAGCTGAAGTTGCCGCCGCCAGGTGTAAAGGTCAGCATACTACCCGCATCTTCTTCCCAAGTGCTGCCATTCACGCGCCAGCGAATGCTCGCCACACCCGAGCCACCATGATCATCAGCTACAATTGTCATTTGAACATCGGGCGCAAAATAGTTGCCATAACGAGGGATTCCCGCCCCCACAGTGACCGGAATTGGGCTAAATTCGCTGCTGTCAGGCATTTGCCAATCGTAGCTCAACACAGCTTGGGCGGTACGCTCAAAATATTTGAAGCCAAGCGAATGCTCGCCTGCGCTCAGCCAATGCTCGCCAATCACCTCGCGCTCTGGGTGTAAACCATGGGCCTCGGCCACCAATTCCCCATCAATCCAGAGCCAAGCTCCATCATCAGAAGTCAGCCGAAAACGATAGTTGCCAGCAACCGGTGCGACAAAACTCCGAGTTTGGCGCACTACAAAGCGATCATCATGGCCGAAAAGCCCGCTATCGGCTAAATCCAAGCGTGTACCACTCCAGCCAAAACTGCCCAAAAATGCGCCTTCGGGTATCGAAAGCGGATTAGCAGTTCGCGCCAAAAAATCATCGGGAATCGCCCCCAACTCATAGACCAAGGCCTGTGGTTGCCAATCGTTGTAGATCAACGATTGCGGCGCATCGTTTTCGGGATTGATTGTGATGGTTTGGCTGGCTTGATTTTGGCTGAAATAGCGCACATATTCTTGCACCAAGCCAGCTTTCAAGGTTACTTGGCGAGGGCTGGTTGTATGGTTACGAAAGCGCACATAGCCCACCACATCACGCGCCTCACCTGGCGCAAGGTCGCCGCCAATACTCCAGCGCCACGGATAGCCGCCAGTATCACCAGCACAAGCGAGCGTCAGGCCCTCGCCACCCAGCACCACCCGAAAGCGCCCAGATTCTTTGGGGTAGCTCGGGTAGCCATCGTTGCCATTACCAAGAAAACATTCGCCCTCGTCGTAGGTATAGCCAGTAGTGCTATCGCTGGGGTTGCCAGCATCGGGGGCTTGGGTTTCAATCGCCACATTGCCAGTGTTGCGCACCCGAAACGTTACTTTGAGCAACTCGCCGCCAGCCAAGGTCGTGCGATCATAATTAACGGCTTCGAGCGCAACATTAACTTGGCTATCTTGCTTGACCCAACGCACGGTATCGAAAATCACCTTGCGATTAGCGCTCAATGGCTCGTTGGTCAAATCGGTTAAGTGAACTTCGACCGGCTCGCCAGACAAGGCCAGTGGATTAGTGGTAATTTCAATCCACTCGGTGGTGGTATCTTGGCTCAACACCCGTTCGCCAATTTGCACGCCATTTTGCCAAACCGTATAGCGTGCACTTTGGGTTGCATCGAGCGCACCACAATTCTGCGGCACATGGGCAAAGATGCGATAATTGCCAGCCACGATATTCGCATTGCGCCAGCGGCCACTATTGCTGCTCTCAAGTGGATCGTTAGTGGCATAGGTGTAGAAAATATGGCCGCCATCGCCACAACCAGCCTCATACCATTGGGCCGTTGAGCGAATAAAACTCGATTCAAGATCATCAATCGTCATATCGCCGTTATCGGGCGTGCTGCTCAACCGCGATTGCACCCGCGAGCGAATCGTTGGCAACAAGTCATACAGATTTTGGCCAGGGCAGGAAGTATAGCCAACTGGATCATTCGCTACATCGCGATGCCCGCCAATATTGGGCGTAATTGCCCCGGGATTACCACAATAGCGCGAAATATCGCAGCCATAATAATACGAACGACCTAGCGGATCGATCCCACGTTGCTCCGCCTTCCAAGCCAACAATTCGACCAGGCTATTTTGGGCGGTGCTGGTTGGCGGCACGCTGGCATAGGTGCCAACCATCGAAACGCCCATCGAGCCATAGTTGCCAGTATCGTGAAAGGCTACGGCATTATCGCCGCCAGCCCGACCTTCAAAAATCGTGCCATCTGGCGCAATCAGGTAGTTGTAGCCAATATCGCCCCAACCACGGGTAAAGGTATGAAACGACCAAATTGCCCGAATCCGATCGCCCCACCAGCCTTCGCTGCCACCCAAACTATTCGCATCGGCGGTATGGTGCACCACCAAATGGGTTACTGGGTAATAAGCGGGCGGCACGCGGCTGCCTTGACCATCAGGGCTGCCCCAGCCAGTTCGGCTGACCACCGGCGGCTTGGCAACATCGGTCGCACGTTCAGCACTGGGTTCTGGTGTAGCTGGGGTTAATGCCCCAACATCGACGGTATTAACGCGCAGTTCGCGCAGGGTTGGCACACTGCCATCAGGCGCAGGTCCAAACTCAATTTTGGCTTGCCACCAGGTTGCCAAGCCAGCAAAGACTGGCGAGCCCCAATGCAAATCGGCGGCATCGCGTTCATCCAAGAAATCATGCGATTCTTCGATCAAGGCCCAGCGCGACCAATCGTTACCATCGCTAGAAACCCGCAGTGAGATCTGCAAGGTTGCCGAGAGTGGCTCATCGGCGCGCCATGAAGCTAGCAAATCACTAAATTGATTGACCTGCTGTGGCACGGTGATCAACATGTCCGCCAGCAGCGTCGGGCTTAATGCCATCGGGTGTGACCCGCGTGCGCTGGCCATTGCCGCGACCTAAGGCATTTGTATCCAAAACCGTTTCTACAGGCTCGAATGATGTTGAACTACGTTGGCCAGTTTGGGCCGAAGCCGAAACAACAAATAATGCTGCAATAATAGCTACAGGCCAAGCCAGCCAATGCAATGGCTGACGAATGATACGTCCTAATGCTACCCACCAAAATGCTACTCGGTTCATCGCAACCCCCAGAACTAGGTTAAATCGTAGCTGTTGCTACACACAGTAGCATGAGCCTGACACCAAAAGCAGCTCTTTAAATGACAATCGGATGACAAGGAAGAAAATTATGAAGGATGAATTATGAGGGAGGAACATACTATCAAAAGCTAGCAGGCAAAAATTAAAAAGCGTGAGGTTTAACGCAGCGGCGCGGAGCAGCGAAGATGAAGATGAAGGATGAGGGATGAAAGTAAGAACAGAGGTGGAGAGGGGCTGGGCGTTCCCTCACCCCCAGCCCCTCTCCCACTGCACGCGGGCGAGGGGAGTTGGTTTAGTGGTTTACCGTTGATCATCGACAAATCGCAGTTGTTGTTCGGGTGGCTCCCTTCCACGCAGCATGACAGACCCACGACGTTAAAGCCCCTCGCCCGCGTCACGGGCGAGGGGTTGGGGTGAGGGGATCTTAAAATCTATCCTTGTAAGGCTAGGGTGTGAGGGTATTATCCACATTCGTTAATCGACTCAATCGTTACACACAGCCGTTGGGGATCGGTGGTTGGTGATTGGAGATTAAGCTTTTAGCACAGTAGTCTAATCACAACAATCTGTGGCTAAAAAATCGTTCTTCGTATCCTTCGTGGATTACAATCTTAATAGCTCATAGCCATCAGCCCATAGCCTTATTCCTTCGCGATCTTCAGGTTCTTCCTGGTTACATTTCTATGTTCTATGCTCTTTGCTGTCTGTTCTTCTTGCTCTTCGTGTCCTTCGTGGATCAAAAAAAGGATCAGGCCATGCGGCCCGATCCTCCATAACCGACCTCCGATTTCCAATTACTGTTGAATTTCGGCCTCGCGTTGTAGCGTTGCTTCACGGGCCATAAACTCGTTAATCGTGCGTTCGAGCTTTTTGGCCGAAAAGGGCTTGGCGATCATCGGCGTGCCAATTTGGCGCATTGCGGTCAGCGTCGCTGGGCTCATCGTATCGCCAGTGATGAAGATAAAATGCTTGGCCAGTTCAGGCGATTTTTGTTGCAAGGCCCGATAGAGCTGAAAACCATTCATGCCTGGCATTTTCACATCGCTCAGAATCAAATCGAACGGGGCTTGATCGACTGCCTGCAAAGCTGCCTCGCCACTTGCCACAACCACTGGCTGATGCCCCAAATCGCGCACTAAGCGCTGAATGACCTGCGCCACGCCTTCTTCATCATCAACCACCAAAATATTGTAGGCTTGGTCGGGCTTGACCGTGCTTTCACGGTCATCGTCGAGCAATTCAGGATTCTCATTATCGCCCTGAACCACAGGCAAGGCCAAATGGAAGGTTGTGCCTTCGTTGTCCACGCTATCAACCCAAATATTGCCACCATGATCATGCAAAATGTTGTAGCAGATCGATAGCCCAAGCCCTGTGCCTTTGCCAACTGGTTTAGTGGTAAAAAATGGATCGAAGATCCGGCCAACTAAATGCTGGGGAATCCCAGGCCCAGTATCGCCAATGTTGATCCGAATTTCATCATCAACCCGCTCGGTTTTGACCGTCAAAAAGCCACCAGTACCTTTTTCGGCCATTGCTTGGTGGGCGTTGCCAATCAGGTTCAAAAAGACCTGTTGCAGTTGATAGGGGTCGGCAACCGTAGTTGGTAGATTTGGCTCGAACTGGCGTTGTACTTTGATGTTATCGACCCGCAAGTGATAGCTATGTAAGCTGAGGGTGTCGTCGATCACTTTATTGACATCAACCAACACCCGCTGCGGTTGATGCTCACGGGCAAAGGTCAACAGGTTGGTCACAATTCGGGCCGCCCGCTCAGCTTGGTTATTGATGTAATTGAGGTCGGTGCGTGCATCGTCATCCAAATCTTTGCGGCGCAGCAATAGCTCAGCAAAGCCTTTGATGCTAGTCATTGGATTGTTCAACTCGTGGGCAACCCCAGCCACCAACTGGCCAATCGCTGAAAGTTTTTCGGCTTGCAGCAATTGCAATTCCAAGCGGCGGCGGTCGGTCACATCACGGGCAATACAGTGCAGACCAATCACCTGATCGCCACGCTGCATCAGTTGGGCACTAACTTCAATATGTAAATCGTCGCCATTAGCCCGGCGCAAGGTTAATGGAAATGCCCCGCCATCGCCTGCGGCTTTGGCCAATTGGCGTTGCAGTTGATGCTCAATTGCTGCCTGATCATCGGGCACGCACAGCGAAATCAAGGTGCGCTGCATCAATTCAGGCAAGGCCATGCCCAACAATTTAACCCCTTGACGATTGATCGAGGCAATTCGTAACTGCGGGTCAAGCGTGAAGATCATATCGTTGGCGTTATCGAACAATTCGCGGTAGCGTTGCTCAGAGTCGCGGGTAGATTTAAACAGTCGCGAGTTTTCAATCGCAATCGCTGCATAATCGGCAATCGCTGAGAGCAAATATTGATCGTTCTCGCTAAATGTGCGCTGCTGCACCCGATTATCAACCGCCAGCACGCCAATGGCATGCCGCCCAACAATCAAGGGAACCTGCAACATCGCTTGCACCAGCAACCCGGTGCGCATCTTCAAATCTTGATGTTGCGAGCGATCGAGGCGAATTGGCTTGACCGTGCGAATCACTTGGCCGGCCACATTATCATCCATCTTAACCCGAAAGCGCTGAACACGCTCCTCGCCAAGATTTTTGGCAGCGCGCAGATACAATTCATCGCCATCGCGCAGCAGCAAATAGCCTTCTTCGGCGTGGGTCAGATAAACCCCGGCATCGACAATCCGTTCGAGCAATTCTTCAAGGTCGAGCAGCGAGGTGACCGATTTGCCAACGCTCGAGAGAATCGTCAGCTCCTGCAAGCGTTGTTGCAAGGTGCGAGTAAGCACCTCTTTTTCGCGCTGCAAGCGCCGTTCACGCAAGGCCCGTTCAATCGCCGTGCCTGCTTCCGCAGCCTCAAACGGCTTGATCAAATAGTTTTTGGCACCAAGTCGAAAGGCCTCGACAGCAGTTTGCTCGGTACCATGGGCGGTCATCAAAATCACCGGAATATCGTAGCCAAGTTCGCCCATTTGGCGAAGCACATCAAGCCCTGACGTATCAGGGAGTTGGAGATCAAGCAAAATCAGGTCGGGCTGGCGTTGTTTTAAAAAGGCCAGACCTTCCCAGCCTGTGGGTACGACGCGCGAACGATAGCCATAGTATGGCAGCACCGTCTCAGCCAAAAAATCGGCTATCTGACGGCTATCGTCGATGATGAGGATTTCTTCCATGGGACATCCTTCGCGTGTGGTTGCGTGTTGCATGGGTAGATTGTTGGACTCATAGCTATTCTAACGAGTCGCATCGCTCTACGCAATAGGGTTAACCGCAATCTAAGCCTTAAAATCGTTATTTTCTGTTTGGCGCAAAGCCAAAATCGCCAACGAGGCTTGCTAGTGCGCCTGCTGCGTCGATTTTACCTGTTTTAATCCCGTGGTCAATCTGCACCACTCGTTCGTGGAGCAAACGCAACTCCGTTGGACTAAAGTTGCGGGCTTGTTCCGCCGCCTTGCGCGCGACAAATGGCTTTTGGCCCAAGAGCTTAGCCAATTCATCGGGAGCAACCCGCCCAGCACTCTGGGCTGCCAACATCAAACGCGCCTGACGCGCAATCATGGTCAAAATATATAGTGGCGCGGCATCATCAGCCAACAAGCCAATTAAGCCTTGGACTGCTGCCGCACCACGGCGCGCACACAGCGCATCAATAAAATTAAATAAATTGGTTTCAGTCTCATCGGCAACCAGCAAATCGACTTCGCGATTGCTAATCGTGCCGGCTTGGCCAACATAGGCAGCCAATTTGGCAATCTCATTATGCAGCATCCAGCCATCGCTACCCACATAATCAACCAAATGTTGGGCGGCATCGGGGCGTAGTTGCACCCCATTCGATTGAGCTTCTTGCTGCATCCACGTAATTAACGTATTGCCCTCGCGGAGCTTGAATTCGCGCAACTCGGCTTGTTTGTTTTTGGCCAAAGCCTGAATATCTTTAACAACGGTCAAGCGGCTATCCGGCGCATCGCTTTCATTCAACACAAGGTCGGTGGTAGTGGGCAAGCGCTGAATCAAGGCTTTTAGGCCATCGCGCAGCTCAGCCGATTTAGCATGTTTCAGCAAATCATGCACAATCACCAAGCGGCGATCATGAAAAACAGGGTAGGCTTCGCAGGCAGTACGTACTTCGTTTAATTTAATGGATTTGCCATGGAGCACCACCACATTGAATGCAGCGGCATCAGGTGGGAAGGCCGCCTTCAGCGCGTTAATCGTCGCTTGGCGGGTATAATCATCGGGGCCAAAAAAGAGATATAACATAAAAGTAAACACCCTTCTATCAGCCGTGAGCGGGGTAGTTTTGAACCTGCTTTCGCAGGTGGGTGCCAGCCCTTGAGTCGTACAGCACCAGCCGCACTAGTCGCGGAACCCAGCTCCCATTCATAAAGTGTTGGCTCAAAACTAATTCCCACCGCACGTACAGCGAAGGGTGCGCCTTATTGTACTATAGCCCACTCAGATCTGCAAAAATAGCATTGTTTTATCCCAACACTAGAATATGATTAACCAATTTCGTTGCTGCTTGGCGGGTATAAATCACGTAAGCCTTGAGCAGTTGCCCGCATCATATCGATCAATGCTGGCGGCTCTAAAACGCGGCAGTTATCCAAGTAGCGCAAGAGAATTTGGCGGGTTTGCCAGAGATTATGCACGGTGGCCGTCACCACAGCCGAGCCATCATCACGATATTCAATTTGGGTATTATCGAACCAATGGGCAACCTTTTTATTCCGCGCCACCACATCGCGCAACTCATACTTGACGATCCACGTTGGCCGTTTGGGCAACGCTGGCGGCAAAACCCGTGGCAAAATCGTCAAGCTATTTTTGCTAATATAGTCAATTCGATAATCAACGTAGCGGCCAATTCGTTCAACCATCTGTTGCGGGCCATCAAAACAATAGCCCAACACATAGGCATGGCCATCGCGAGTGAAAATATTAACTAGCCCAACCCGATGGGTCTCTTCACCTTCACGCTGGCTTGAGCTATAGCGAAAACGAATTTCACGGCGTTGCGCCAGCGCTTTGCGCAAACTACGCATAATTTGGGCATCGTGATCGTAGGGCGCAACTGGGCCAGCCTGATGCAAAATTGGTTCGCCAGCATTCAACGAACCGCGCCGCTCAATTGGCAAGAAATCAATAATTCGCTCAATCAAACGCCGTACCTGTTGATGATCAGGCAAGGTACTGGCGGCAGAATAACTGGCATCAAGAAACCGCAGCGCCGCAATTTCATCGTTCGATAAATTGAGCAAGGCTAAATCGCCAACGCTGACCAAACGATAGCCAACTGAAGCGGTGTATTCGATAATACAGCCGAAAACTTCGCGCAAAGCCCGCAAATCGTGGCGGAGTGCCTCGCGTGCGGCTTTGGGATAGGCTTCGAGCATTTGGCTATTAACCTCAGCAATCAAGCCATCGCTGGTTTTGGGGCCGCTGCCCAAACAGCGCAGCAACAGCATCTGCCGCTGCACCTTCATTACCGATGAACGCTTAATCCCGCGTGCTTGGCGTTTTGTATTCATGTAATCCTCACTATTCCAAAATAAGCCCAATCAGCGAGTTGTGGTGTGGAACGTGGGGCACATATGAGACTGCAAACAAACTTGTACACGATCAACGACAATCACTCGTGTAGTCAGCAATTGTGGCGCGTCAACAGCGTGCACTGAATGTGGTAGCATAGCAATTATCGACCAAAGACCAAGGCAATGTTTGTACCATTCGTTCTTTTTGCCTAGGAGGGTGCATGAATTACTATCAGGATGTGTTTCCATGGGAAGTAGTGGTCACAAGCTCGGTTCTTTTAGCTTCGATGTCACTCTTCTCAACAGTTCGTTGGATTTTTCGACCACAACCCAAAATGTTTCCAGGCAAACGGATCGTACTGTTTGTGATTTGTCTCGGCTTGGTGTTTTATGCCTTTCGCTTTGTGCCAAACTTTCGCGATAAATTTGAGCTTGGGCTAACAACCAATCGTGCAGCAACCAGCGATACTCCGGTTGTGCCCGAATTAATGACCCCACGCTTTACCCAAGATCAAAATACGGTCTATCAAGCAGCTGTTCGCACAATTCAAGCTCAACGTGGCTGGACGATTACCAATCGTTCCGACAGCCAAAAATCGCTCAAGGCCAATATTGACGTGATGTTTGGAATCTTCACCGATGAGATAACCGTCGCCTTTATTGACGAAGGCGGGCAAACTCGCGTCGATGTTCAATCGTTATCCAAGGTTGGCGGTGCAGATCTTGGGGCAAATCGTCGGCATATCCGACAATTGGTGCGGGCACTTGAGGAAAATTTAGGGACACCAAGCCAGTAAGCATGAACCCAACAAGGGTAGTTTCATTGGCTACCCTTGTTGGCAAGCGATCAATTACCACAATTCGCTGCGTAAACCAAGCACTGCGGCCAATTCACGCAAAGTTGTAGCGGCGAGATCAGCGTCATCAATTTCGCCATTGATACTGGCTTCGGCGAGCGTTATCAACGCTTGCAAACAAGCTGGTGTTTGAAAATCGGCATCAAGTGCTGCAATTGCCTCATTGCGCAGCTCTTCAGCATGAAGTGCGCCACCAGCAACACCACTATTGACTGCCAGCTTAAAGCGCTCGACCGTGCGTTCGCCCCACGCTACATCATCATCGCTATATTCAAATTGATCGCGATAATAATATTTGAGCAAGCCCAGCCGAATGGCATCAGCACTGTAGTGTTCGAGGGTTTTACTAGCCAGCACCAAATTACCCAGCGATTTGCTCATCTTTTCGCCTTCGTAATAGACCATGCCAATATGCGACCAAGCTGCAACGTGCGGGCTTTGGCCAGTAAAATTCTCGGCTTGGGCTAATTCGCAGGCGTGATGCGGAAATTGTAAATCGCTGCCGCCACCATGAATGTTGATCTGTGGGCCAAGGTACTCCAACACCATAGCCGTACATTCAATATGCCAGCCTGGCCGACCACGACCCCATGGGCTATCCCACCATGGCTCGCCGGGCTTGGTTGCTTGCCACAACACAAAATCCAATGGGTCGTTTTTGTGCGGGTCATTGGGAAAATTGCCGCGTTGGTTGGCAATCTCCAACATATTGGCATAATCGCTATGGGCCAAACTGCCAAAATCAGGATCAGCATGGACGTTGAAATAGACATTGCCTTGGCTCTCATAGGCCACGCCACGCTCAATCAAGCCACTGGTCACTTCAATAATTTTGGCAATCGCATCGGTTGCTTTGACATAGTGATTAGGCATGCGCACATTCAACGCATCCATATCACGCAAAAAGCGCTCAGTTTCACGCCGACCCAATTCATCCCAGCTTAGGCCAAGCTCAGCACTTTTACGCAACACATCGTCATCAATATCAGTCACATTCTGCACATAGATAACTGGCAAGCCTTGCCATTCCAAATAGCGCCGAATCGTATCATAGACCACATACGTGCGAGCATGGCCCATATGCGTGGTATCGTAGGGCGTTACGCCACACACATACATGCGCACAAAGCCATCGATTGGCTCCATGGCGACAGGAGTTTGGCGCAGGGTATCATAAAGCAACACGCCTAGGCCTCCCCATCGTTGTCGAGCGCTTGATCAAGGGCATCGTCACGTTCAATCCGCAAACCATCTTCATATGAGCCAGCCCGATCCTCCACGCCGCCCGATTCGGCGATGTCAGGATTGGTATATTTACCATCTTGAAAGCCACTATCGTAGCCAGCTTGGCCCTCGAAGCCTTGATCATCATCACGTTTGGGTGGTTGTTCGGTCATGATCTGATCCTCTAACACAAAAGAGTCCTGTACTACTGTACCTCAAAAATGGCTAAAATAGCAGTAGATAGCAATTAATATTGCAACAATTGATTGTGGCTTGTATCATAGCGGCTATGCAAGCACCACAACCTTTAATCATCGCCATTGTTGGCGCAACTGCGGTTGGCAAAACCGCCTTTTCACTTGATTTAGCCCAAGCCTTGAATGGCGAAATCGTCTCGGTCGATTCACGCTTAGTTTATCGCGGAATGGATCTTGGCACAGCCAAACCAACGCCTGCCGAACAAGCGCTGGTCAAACATCATTTAATCGATGTAGTTAATCCCGATCAGGATTATGGTTTAGCAATCTATCAGACTGATGCCTACGCTGCGATTGCCAAGATTGTGCAACAAGCCAAACAGCCAATTTTGGTTGGTGGCACTGGCCAATATATGGCGGCATTATTAGAGGGATGGAGCATTCCTGAGGTTGCGCCCAATTACGAATTACGCGCTCGGTATGAGCAGCAGGCTGCGCTTGAAGGCCATATAGCCCTGCATCAACAACTCCAAACAATTGATCCAGAGGCTGCTACAGCTATCGACCCAACCAATGTGCGGCGGGTAATTCGTGCATTAGAGGTTTTTGAGGTTACCGGCACACCGATTAGCCAACTTCAACGGCGCAAACCACCAGCATACCGTATGCTCACGCTCGATTTGGAGCGACCACGGGCTGAATTGTATGCGCGCATCGATCAACGGGTTGATCTAATGGTGCAGCAAGGATTAATTGCCGAAGTTTGGGGCTTGATTCGCCAAGGCTATGCTTGGGAATTGCCAGCAATGTCGGGGTTGGGCTATGCCGAATTTCGCGCACTTTGGCACGGCCAACAAAGCGCTAGCAGTTGCATCACCCAACTCAAATATAATACCCATCGCTTTGCTCGCAAACAAGGCACATGGTTTCGGCGCTTACCCAATCGAGTTAGCCTCGATGCTCGTCATAGCGATTTGCTGCCACAGGTAGCGGCGCTGCTTGCTGCAATGTCTGCGCCCGAAGCAACACATATTGATCATTAGCTTGTTGCAAAAACTGCTCAGGATCACCAGGCACGCTATAACCAAGCCGACCAAACAGGGCATACGACAATTGGGTCGCAATGCGTAAGCGGCGATCAGGCGCTAAGATGGCACGCCGCAGCAAAAAGTTTTGAACTAAATCCATATCAGTTGGGCGCAAGGCTGTAATATTTGGCAGCGTTGCGCCACTATCTTTTAATGCGCTGGCAACTTTATCGCTGCGAGTCGATTGCAACAACATGTCAAGCGTCACTCGTTGCCGATCGCGCACCACAAACGTACTTGCCGCCAAATCGCCCAAACGACGGGCGCGTTTATCAATCAACATTGTTAGCAAACCCACTGAATAGTAGGCTGGAATAAAATCGACCAAACGAAGCAAATTGCGAATCAGGCTTCCGGTGAAGGTTAGGGGCTTACCAGCCTCTTGTACCACCCGAATACCCAAAAGCCGCTTGCCTGGAGTTTGACCATTCCAAAAGCGTTCAAAGGCGATATAATAAACCAAGACCGTAAAAAGACCGAAAGCAAAGAAAATTTGAAAGGCCATTGGGTTGGTTATAAGGGTTAGCGTGGGGTCGTCAATATACAGCCGAAAGGCAATAAATAAAATGATTGAGAAGAGCGCAGTATCGATTAATGCAGCAACAAAGCGTGCTCCGATACCAGCCACATCATAACCAAACTCAATACTTTCCGGAGTATCAATAATATAGCGATCATTCATGCGATTATCGATCATCTCTATCTCCAACAAAACAATCAGTAGAGGAGTTGCTTTATGGTAGCAGAAGATTTTATCAATGCCAAACATCCGGCTTGGGAGCGATTAACCCAGCTTACCAGTCGTGCTCAGAGTAATATTATTGCCATGGATGCAGCAGAATTGCAAGAGCTAGGCCGATTATATCGCCAAGCTACTTCCGATTTGGCTCAAGCACGGCGTGATTTTCCAGGCCACCCACTGACCATTTATTTAAACGACCTCGTTGCGCGTGGGCATAGTAGCATCTATCGCGAACGCAATTCTCCGCTTACTGGGCTAAAAAACTACTTTTTATATCAACTGCCCCAAGCATTTCGCGAGCTACTGCCATTTACTGGTATAGCATTTTTGGCGTTTTTTCTTCCAGCCCTCGTGGCCTGGATCATCAGCTATCAAGATCCAGCGCGTGGCGTGGCACTCCAGCCAGAAAATCAAGCAACGATTGAGCATATTCAGGCCAATACCGAATGGTGGCGTAAGCTTAAACGATAACAATGCGCAGGGTGCGACCATGATTCTAACCAATAATATTATGGTTTCATTTCAAGTATTTGTGGGCGGCTTGAGTTTAGGCATTCTCACCTTGTATGGGCTTTACTACAATGGTTTACACTTTGGGATTGTCTCAGGTGCTGCCCAAAACATGGGATTTGCTGATAATTTATGGGATTTTGTTGCAGCTCATGGTCCGGTTGAATTTAGCATCATCTTTCTTTCAGGTGGTGCTGGCTTACAACTTGCTTGGGCAATTTTACGGCCAGGCATGATTTCACGCCGAGCCGCCTTGGCAATTGCGGCCCAACGGGCCTTCAAAATATCGGGTGCAATCATTATGTTTCTGATCTTGGCAGGTTTGATTGAAGGGTTTATCTCGCCCCAATATCTGCCATTGTGGTTTAAGATTGCAGTTGGTATTATCAGTGCTGGCAGTATGTATGCCTATCTTTTATTAGCCGGACGTAATGTCCAAAAACAAGAATCTGCTGAAGCAAGCGCCTTAAAGCTTGAAACCCCAGCACTCTAGAGGATCATGATGAAACGACGAGATCAATTAGCAATTGGTTTAATTTTTGCAGCTTTAGTTGGCTGCGGCACGCCGGTTGCGAGCCGTCCAACTCCAAAACCGATTGTTAATCTAACAGCGGCTCCAACTATCGATTTAGATGCAACCCGTGAAGCATATAAAAATCAGTTACAGCCAACAGCGCAACCATTAGGCTTGTATATTGTTCGTGATGGCGATACGCTTGAATCGATAGCCTTAGCCTTCAATACCAGCGTGGAAGAAATTTCAGCAACCAATAAACTTGAAAATATCAATCTTCTTTCGATTGGGCAACCGCTGATTATTCCATCACTCATTAGTGGCACCAGTAATCTGACAATCACAATGCCATTAGATCAGTCTAAAGACCTAACGCCAACACCTTGACAATGATTTTCAGCGTGCTATACTTCGTGCATAACCTTTATTGATACCTACCGCAAGGGATAAAGGAGGTGATGCTAATGAGTGATAGTAGTCATTGTAGCGTCACGGAGGGACTTCGCTAGTCCTATCGTGAAGCAAAAAGACGAAAGCAAACCACCAGTTCATTGAACTGGTGGTTTTGCATTTTAGCGCTGTTCGCCTAGTCATCAACTGAGCGAGAGGGCAACAGACAACTAAGCTAATGATGGGTAAGATTTTAGGCTCTAGAGCAAGTCGAAGCTGATAAACCATAGGCTTAACGCAAAAGAAAACACGCTCGATGTTCAAAAACATCGAGCGTGTTTTCTTTTTGGATGGTACGCATCCTCCTACGTTCCCACAGCGGGTGCTGCAGTAGCCTCGGTGTGTGTCGCGTTCACGGCCTGGTTCGGGATGGAGCAGCGTGGGTCACAACCACCTCGACACGTACCAATGGTAAACCTAACAACAGATAAGCTTGATAACTATAGTTTTGAAAATTGCAACTATATGGTACAGATTTCATGCTTGCCGACGCGCGGCAACCGATGATCGCTTGGCTCTCTGTAGTTGTCTGCTCTACCGTTCACACGGCCTCCACAGCAACCCAGTTGTCCGCCTCGTCTCGACGGTGCCTCTCGTACTTGCGTACTTGGATGACTGATCTTGTGGCCGGTTTCCCACTTAGATGCTGTCAGCGGTTCTCCGTCCCAGACGTAGCTACCGAGCATTGCGGGTCGTCCCACAACTCGTCCACCAGCGGTCTGTCCAGCCCGGTCCTCTCGTACTAGGGCCAGCCCCACGCAATCATCCTACGCTCACAGCGGATAGAGACCGAACTGTCTCACGACGTTCTGAACCCAGCTCGCGTGCCGCTTTCATGGGCGAACAGCCCAACCCTTGGGACCGACTCCAGCCCCAGGATGCGACGAGCCGACATCGAGGTGCCAAACCCCGCCGTCGATGTGAACTCTTGGGCGGGATCAGCCTGTTATCCCCGGGGTAGCTTTTATCCGTTACGCCACGGCCTTTCCACTCAGGCACGTGGGATCACTAGCGCCGACTTTCGTCCCTGCGCGGCCTGTTTGCCTTGCAGTCAAGCAGGTTTCTGCGCTTGCACGCCCCAGCCGGTTGCCATCCGGCCTGAACCTACCTTTGCGCGCCTCCGTTACTTTTTGGGAGGCGACCGCCCCAGTCAAACTACCCACCAGCCACCGTCCCCTTACCAGTTTCATGGTCAAGGGTGAGGCGCATATCTGTCGCAGAGTGGTATTTCACCATTGCCTCCACCAAACCCGCAAGTCCGGCTTCTCTGGCTCCCACCTATCCTACGCAGCGCCACACACGCGCCGATGGCAAGCTGTAGTCAAGCTCCACGGGGTCTTTTTGTCCTGCTGCGAGTAGGCCGCATCTTCACGGCCCTTGCAATTTCACCGAGCTCCCGGTTGAGACAGCGCCCAGATCGTTCTACCTTTCGTGCGGGTCGGAACTTACCCGACAAGGAATTTCGCTACCTTAGGACCGTTATAGTTACGGCCGCCGTTTACTGGGGCTTCGGTTCACCGCTTGCACAGCTCCCCTTAACCTTCCAGCACTGGGCAGGTGTCAGCCGGTATACGTCCGCTGTTTCGCGTTCGCACCGACCTGTGTTTTTGTTAAACAGTCGCCTGGGCCTCTTTGCTGCGACTCGCTTCAGCTCCACCCGTATGGGCTTCACCATCGCGAGCACCCCTTTTCCCGAAGTTACGGGGTCATTCGTGCCGAGTTCCTTAACCGGGATTCGCTCGTCCACCTTGGTCTCCTCGACCTGTCTACCTGTGTCGGTGTGCGGTACGGGCACACCCAGTCCTCCGTGCCCAAGCCTTTCGCG
Source organism: uncultured Chloroflexia bacterium (assembly GCA_963767035.1). Classification (GTDB taxonomy): domain Bacteria; phylum Chloroflexota; class Chloroflexia; order Chloroflexales; family Herpetosiphonaceae; genus Herpetosiphon. Next base: position 3,541,403 of record CAVYBW010000001.1, read on the forward strand.
GCTGCCTAGGTCCATCCGACTCGCAAATTCCCGAAAGAATTCACTCGTACTTGCTTCTCGGTCAACGGATTGTGGGATTTGCCACACAATCCTCCCTACCAGCGTGAACGACGCTCGTCTCGTCGCTCGGACTCCCCATCAGCATCTCAGTCACGTTCAAACGTTCTGGGTGTGGTCGCCGATTATCAACGGCGTGTCCATCAGCTACGGCTCGCGCCCTCGCCTTAGGCCCGACTTCCCCGCCGCGGAGTGCCCGTGCGGCGGAACCCTTAGACTTTCGGTGGAGGGGGTTCTCACCCCTCGTATCGTTACTCATACCGACATTCGCACTTGTGGTCGCTCCACGGGTTGCGCTTCCGCGCCCGCTTCGACGCCCCCACAACGCTCCCCTACCATGCAGTTACCTGCATCCCGCGCTTCGGTGATCGACTTAGCCCCGGTGGATTGTCGATGCAACCGGACTAAACCAGTGAGCTGTTACGCACTCTTTCAAGGGTGGCTGCTTCTAAGCCAACCTCCTGGTTGTCTCCGTCCGATCACGCCCTTGCCCACTGAGCCGATACTTCGGGACCTTAGCGGCGGGTCTGGGTTGTTGCCCTCTTGACGATGAATGTTCGCACCCACCGTCTCACTCGTGGTGTAGGCTGCTGGTATTCCCAGTTTGCCAGCGCTTGGTAAGGCTCGCGCCCCCCGCACGCCAACAGCGCTTTACCCCCAGCAGCCCCGTTCCACGGCTGTACCTCAATACATTTCGGGGAGAACCAGCTATCTCCAGGTTCGATTGGAATTTCTCCGCTACCCACAGTTCATCCAAGCCCTTTGTAACGGACACTAGTTCGACCTTCCACGACCTGTTACGGTCGCTTCAGTCTGACCATGGGTTGCTCACCTGGTTTCGGGTCTACCCTGTGCGACCAAATCGCCCTATTCAGACTCGCTGTCGCTCTGGCTCCGGCTGTTGCTGCCTTAACCTGCCACACAGGGTAACTCGTCGGTTCATACTCCAAAAGGCACGCGGTTAGCTTGCGCCTCCCACGGTTTGTCTGCGAGCAATTTCAGGATCTGTTTCACTCCCTTCGCCAGGGTGCTTTTCACCGTTCCCTCACGGTACTCTGCGCTATCGGTCGCCCACGATATTCTGCCTTGGAGTGTGGTCACCCCCGCTTCCGACGGGATTTCGCGTGTCCCGTCGTACTTGAGATCCCTCACGCAAGTGCCAGCATTGTCGGGTACGGGACTCTCACCCGCTCTGGTTGGCCGTTCCAGGGCCATTCCCCTAACACTGGCATTGGTTACTTGCTGTGGACAAGGACATGTCCACCTGGAGGTCTCGCAACCCGGCACACGCAACGCTGTCCTGCTTGACACGTGCGCCGTTTAGGCTCTTCCCGGTTCGCTCGCCGCTACTTCGGGAATTGTTTCTGTTCCTCGGGGTACGTGAGATGTTTCAGTTCCCCCGGTGCCCTTCCTGTGACTATAGATTCACCACAGGATCACCACCCATCACGGTGGTGGGGTTGCCCCATTCGGAGATGGTAGGGTCACAGCCTGACTCCGGCTCGCCTACCCGTTTCGGCGGGAGTCCCCGTCCTTCTTCGGTCGTGTGCGCCTAGGCATCCATCACTCGCATTCCTGCTGATCATCGGTCGTCGCGCCTCGGCAGCGTGACAACCTGTACTGTATAGATGCAATTTCTTGACTATAGTTATTGTCGCTATATCTGTTGTTAAGGTTCTGGTGGAGCGCAGGAGACTCGAACTCCTAACCTACGGTATGCAAAACCGTTGCGCTACCAATTGCGCCAGCGCCCCATTTTCATGGGTTTTGTCAATCGTTAAAGATTGACTGGTGGGCGTATCTGGACTCGAACCAGAGACCTCGATCTTATCAGGATCGCGCTCTAACCAGCTGAGCTATACGCCCTTAGTTAATCCCAGTGAGCCTTGCCCACTGATGGGTGCTGCCGCCGCGGCGGCTTCCGTGCATCTATTTGCTTTTTGTCATCGTCTCTAGCGATTTGTCTGTTATCCCTAGAAAGGAGGTGATCCAGCCACACCTTCCGGTACGGCTACCTTGTTACGACTTCGTCCCAGTTACGCCCCACCCTCGGCCGCTGCCTCCTTGCGGTTAGCCCACGGACTTCAGGTGTTTCCCACTTCCATGACGTGACGGGCGGTGTGTACAAGGCCCGGGTACTGATTCACCGCCGTATGGCTGACCGGCGATTACTAGCAACTCCGCCTTCATGGGGGCGAGTTGCAGCCCCCAATCTGAACTGTGACTGGTGTTCTCGATTCGCTGCCAGTTACCTGGTCGCGGCGCATTCTCCCAGCCATTGTAGCGTGTGTGTCGCCCTAGTCGTAAGGGCCATGCGGACTTGACGTCATCCCCGCCTTCCTCCGTTGTTGACAACGGCAGTCTGAGGTGACACTTGTAACACCTCACAGGGGTTGCGCTCGTTGCGGGACTTAACCCAACATCTCACGACACGAGCTGACGACAGCCATGCAGCACCTGTAGCACACCCTCGAAGGCGTCTTCATTTCCGAAGCTTGCAGTGCTATGTCAAGACTAGGTAAGGTTCTTCGCGTTGCGTCGAATTAAACCACACGCTCCGCTGCTTGTGCGGGCCCCCGTCAATTCCTTTGAGCTTTAAGCTTGCGCTCGTAGTCCCCAGGCGGCATACTCATCGCGTAAGCTGCGGCACGGAACGACGCGAACGCCATCCCACACCTGGTATGCATCGTTTACTGCGTGGACTACCAGGGTATCTAATCCTGTTTGCTCCCCACGCCGTCGTGGCTCAGTGTCAGGTCTCGCCCAGAACGCCGCTTGCGCCACTGGTGTTCCTCCCGATATCTACGCATTTCACCACTACACCGGGAATTCCACGTTCCTCTGCGAGCCTCAAGTCGATGTGTCTACCGCGACCTCGCCGGCATTACTCCGGCGCTTTCACGCGGCACATCACCGACCACCTACCCACGCTTTACGCCCAGTAATTCCGGACAACGCTTGGCCCCTACGTATTACCGCGGCTGCTGGCACGTAGTTAGCCGGGCCTGATTCGGAGGGTACCGTCATTATCGTCCCCCCCAAAAGGAGTTTACAACCCAAGAGCCGTCATCCTCCACGCGGCGTTGCTCGGTCAGGCTTGCGCCCATTGCCGAAAATTCCTTGCTGCTGCCCCCCGTAGGAGTTTGGGCCGTGTCTCAGTCCCAATCTGTCTGGTCGTCCTCTCAGACCAGAGACCCATCATCGGCTTGGTGCGCCATTACCACACCAACAACCTAATGGGACGCGACCCCCGCCCAGTGCGCCTTGCGGCTTTCCTTCACCAAGGTGAATCGTATGCGGGATTAGCGAGTCTTTCGACCCGTTATCCCCCACACCGGGGTAGGTTAGTCACGTGTTCCTCAGCCGTGCGCCACTCATTCCGAAGAATGCGTTCGACTTGCATGCATTAGGCACGCCGCCAGCGTTCGTCCTGAGCCAGGATCAAACTCGCCGACAAGTGACCGAAGTCACTGCGTGTGCTACTCATTTAGTGAGCGGTAGCACGGTCACTCATAATTGGTAGATTAACAACCAATCGTATTGACGGTGACAAAGAAACAAATATTTTTTGATGCATGGAATGTGCTGCGGACGCAGCACCCATCAGTTGGAAAGGTGCAGTTTGGCGATAAAAAATCCGCAGGTTCATTTTACTAACCAAACGGAAATTTGTTGCCAATTGTTTGATGTTTATCTCACATCGTTGCTATCGTTCGATAGCCCGTGAAGTCTACCACACTCAATCGTTCTTGTCAAACCCTTGCTTGTGGTGAATTTCATTTGGTTTATCGTGTCGTGACTGTATTTAAGTCATTCGTTGACAGCTCGTGAAGTCTACCACACTCAATCGTTCTTGTCAAACCCTTGCTTGTGGTGAATTTCATTTGGTTTATCGTGTCGTGACTGTATTTAAGTCATTCGTTGACAGCTCGTGAAGTCTACCGCAGATGGCATAGGTTGTCAAATTGGTTGCAAAGGTAGGGTGATCGCCTATAATTGCTCAGGCAAAATATGATATTACACACCTTTTAGTGATTGAGTAACAGCGTATGCAATTGGCTGGTTCTAATTTGTTTCAAGATCGATCAACGATTTCCACCTATACATGGCGCAATTGGTTGATTGCAATCGGTGGGCTTGTGCTCTGGGCTTTGTTCATATTGACTATTAGCTATCAGTGGCAGGCTCGCACAACAATCAAGCTTGGCGATTATTATGATCCGCCATTCCTGCAAGGTAATTTCTCGCCTGGCGAGGTCAGTCAGGGCAATAATCAATCGTTTCGCTGGACAACTGGCGATGCTACGATTGCCGTACCTTTGGCTGGTCGCGGCAGTTGGACAACTAAAATCGATCTGTTGACCCAACATCCTGATGCTAGTCCGGTTGATGCGGTATTAAATTTTGCTCCAGATGTTACCCTAGCTTTACCCGATAGTAATGAAACCCGGATTATTCATGCCCTGATTCCAGCAAGCGCCACAAGTAGTGGCAATTTGGCAATCGGGCTGCGCTCAAATTTATATCAGGAGCAAACTGCTAGCGCCAGAACGCTCGGGGTTGCGCTATTCAATGTGGATGTCGCCTCAACCCAAGGTCGGCCATTGTTGCCACCATTTGTAGCAGTGGTTTTGCTGAGCATTATTTTGCTTGGAGTTGGATTAAGTATTTTGCTGACTGGGATTAATTGGCCTTGGGCAATTGGTCTAAGTGCGGCGCTTGGCGTAGGTTTGGCCGTGCCAGTGATGTTGGCTCGCGTGCCGCATACCTTTTGGTTAGCAAATTTGGCAGTTTTAGCGGTGCTAAGTGTTGGATTGATTGCAGTTCTGCGTGATGTGGTGCCGTTGTTAATGCGTAAAGGTGGCATCGAATTAGAGCCACAAACTTTAACAATTTTGCTTGGCTTGTTTTTATTTGGCTTTTGGATCAAAGCGGCGGGCCAAGTCTATCCTTATATGATCGCGATCGATATTCATTGGCATATGGAGCGAGTGCGCTGGATTTTGGATGGGCGTTTGGGAGAGATGTACCAACCAGGCGCATTCAACGAATCGGTCATGCCTGAAAAGGAATTCGGCAAGGATCGACCAATTATTCCGTATTCGCCGTTTTTTCATATTTTTGCCACCTCGTTTGCCTTGTTGCCCTTCCAAATGGAGACAACTGCCAAGATATTTAGCTCGATTATCGATTCGAACTATATCTTCTTGATTTATTTCTTTGCTCGTTCGTTTGATTTGCCACGGCGGGTCGGGCTGTTGGCAGCAGCATTCTATAATGTTGTGCCATTAACCTATTTGCTACATTCATGGGGCAATGTGCCAACGACGTTTGGCATGTGGTGGACATTTATGAGCATTGCCTTTGTAATTGGCGCTTGGGGCAAGTTCGATCAGCGTAAAGTGTGGTGGAGTTTCGCCGCATTGTTGACTGTAGCATTTTTGATGTACACGGTGATGGCGGTGTTTTTGGGCTTATTGCTGTGTATTTGGATGAGCTATATCGCCATCACCAAGCGCAGCGAACGTCGCCAAGCACGCTCAGTCATTACAGCAATGCTGGTGGGGGTGCTTGGTTCAACGCTGGTATATTATGGGTTGTATATTCCAGGCATCATCGAAAAGACGATTCCCTATTTCACCACGACCTTTACTGAAGGCCAAGCAGCGGTTGGGGCAATTCAATACCAGCCGACTGCTTACGATAATTTTCTTGCCTATCGCACTCGTTTATGGAACCATGGTTTGACGATTCCATTCTTGTTGTTGCCTTTTGCCTTGTGGGTCATTGCCCGTTTGCGCACGCGCCAACCAGAAACCCGCCTGTGGATGGGATCAATTTGGATGTGTGCGATGGTAACTGTGTCGTTGCTGTTTACGGTAATCGATCGAACTGTGCCGATGGTCGATAAACATATTATTTTCTTGATTCCCGTCTGGGCGATTTTGATGGCAATGTTGATGGATTTGGCGCTGAAACGTTGGCGCTGGAGCAGCATTATTTTTGGTTTGGCCTACCTTGGGTTGTTTGCTATGTCGATTGAATTATGGACACGGCGGATTGCAGCGGTGAAACAAATATGGTAATTGATCCAAATGAAGTTCGATTGATCGAGCAAATTGACCACTGGGTTGAGCCAATGAACTGGCGGCCAGATTATGCTTCGTGGCGCGAAAAACGCATCTGGCAAGAGCGCTATCAAACTGAACGATTGGCATTAATCAAGCGCTTTGGTGGCGAGCTAGCCAACACCCGGATTTTGGAGATTAGCTGCGGTATGGGTGGCACCTTGGTGGCCCTAGCCCAAGCCGGCGCTCAGCCAGTCGCCACCGAATTCAATCGTGATTATTGCCAGATTAGCAAGCATCGCGCAGCCCGTTATGATCTGAATTTGCCAATTTTGAATGCAGTTGGTGAGGCTGTGCCGTTTGCCGATAATAGCTTCGATTTGGCAATTTGCTGGGATATTGTCGAGCATGTGCAAGATCCAGCGGCGATGTTGGCGGAATTGCGGCGCGTGATTCGGCCTGGCGGTCGGGTATTGCTCACCATTATCAATCGTTGGGCTTGGCGCGACCCGCACTACCATATTCGGGGCATTAATTGGTTGCCACGCACATTGGCTGATCGTTTGGTTGCTACACGGCTCAAAAGCAAGCAAGCTATGGGCTTGCAAGATCGCCAGCGTTTGAGCGATATGCACTACTACACAATGAATCAATTTCGTGATTTGGCCCAACAACATGGCTTTAAGGTTGCCGATATGGAAGCGCTGGATATTCAGCATGGCAGCAAACGCCGCGCCAAAGGACTTAAAGGTAAGCTGCGCGATCTGGCTTATCGGCTTGGTTTAGGCTTGCCTGCTTACTATATGTATCGTGATTGGGTCAAGGGAACCTACGAATTGGTGCTGTGGTAATGCATATTATTCACTACAATCTGACCACAACCAGCAAAGTTGGCGGGGTGGAAAGTTTTGTTTGGGAGCTAGCGCAGCAGCAAGTTCGGTTCGGCCATCGAGTGACAATTGTTGGTGGCGAAGGCGCGATTCAACGGCCAAACCACGGCTTGCGGGTATTAACCTTCCCGTTTATTGATCGCGAACGGTTGGCGTGGGGGCCGTTGCGTCGCGCCTATGTGTGGCGCAAATTGGCCGAACGCTTGTCGTTGCTACCACGGGCTTGGCCAATATTGAAAACCGCCGATTTGGTGCATATTCATAAGCCCTATGATTTAGTGGTGGCTCCATTGCTCAAACGCCACGCCATTCCGACGGTGTATCATGGCCATGGCGAAGATTTTTTTCGCGGCGATAAGCAACTGATGAACTCAGCCGCCGCATTGCTTTCGTGCTCTAGCTACAATGCTCAAACCTTGGAGCAGCACTATGGGCGCTCGGCAAGTGTGGTCTACAACGGGGTGGATGTTGAGCATTTTCGGCCACTGGCGGCAGATCCAAGCATCCGCCAAGCGATCGCTGGTGATGCCAAATGGCTGCTGATCCACCCGGGGCGCATGATGCCTTGGAAAGCTCAGCGTGATGCAATTACCGCCTTGAGTTTGCTCGATCATAATTATCATTTAGCATTTTTGGGCGATGGTGAAACCCGCCAAGCCTTGGCTGCTTATGCCCAAGCATTAGCTATTGCCGATCGGGTGCATTTCCTTGGCACAATTGCCCATAGCGAACTACCTCGCTACTTGGCTTGCGCCGATTTAGTGCTTGGCACGAGCTACATCTCAGAGACCTTTGGCATGGCGTTAGCCGAGGCCCAAGCCTGTGGCCGCGCTGTAGTCGCTTCGTCGTGGCGCGGCTACGATGATGTGGTGCAGGCTGGCAGCACTGGCGAACGCTTTATTGCCCAAGATGCTGCTGATTTGGCGCGAGTGATTACCCAGCTTTGTAATGATGCAGCCTATCGTGAGCAACTAGCGCGGGCTGGTCGCCAACGGGTACAGCAATTGTTTCCTTGGTCGGCAGTGGCCGAGCGAGTTGAAATGGTGTATCAGAGCATAGAACATAGAGCATAAAACAGATAAAATTGAGGCTATCGACTATTGGCTCTGGGTAAAGGTTTATAACATTGGGTTACTGCTCGATAGCCAATAGCCTCACCATGGAATAACAATGCAACGATTTTTTGCAACCATCGATAAACATGCCAAGGCGCTACTCACAGCAATGATTGTGGGCTATATCGGCGTATTCGCCACCTTATCGTGCCTGAAATTGGCCTGGTTTCGCCAAGGCTTCGATATGGCCGGCAACGAGCAAACAATTTGGAATACCTTGCATGGCCGACCATTCCAAATTTCGGTGTTTGCCATGATGCGCTACGATTTTGATGATGGCCCAGTTTTATTACAATTGCCCTTAGCATTATTGTATGGCATTCATCAATCGCCCTATACCTTATTGATTTTACAATCGATTGCCTTAGGGATTGCCGCTTGGCCACTCTATCTGATTGTGCGCGAGCTTTTGCCAAAACCATGGCATGCATTGATAATTGCCGCGATCTATTTATTGCATCCTACTACACAGCATATCAATATGTATGAGTTTCAATTACGCTCATTTATGATTCCGTTTGCCTTGGCAGCGTTATTATATTTGCGCCGTGAGCGTTTAGGTTTGTATTGTCTATTTTTATTTTTGATGCTGTGTACTAAAACTGAGGCAGGATTTACATTAATTGCCTTTGGTTTGTACGCAGCATGGCAACGCAAGCCTTGGAAATTCATTGTTTTCCCGTTGGTGCTGGGGCCGGCTTGGGTCGGCGTAGCCTTGGGCGTGATTGTGCCAGCCTTCAGCGAAGGCGATTTTATTGCCAATATTTATAGTTATGGCAGGCTTGGGGCTAATGTTGGCGATGTGATTAAAACCATGTTGACCAACCCAGCACTGGCCTTCAGCGTCATGACCCAGCTACCCAAACTCAGATATTTGTGGCAATTATTTGGGCTTGGTGGCTTTTTGGCCTTGTTCAGCCCAACCTTGCTGTTGGCCTTGCCCGTCTTGGCGCTCAACTTAATCTCACCAAATGCTGTGCAATTTAGTCTCAATTATCAATATGGCTCGCTGGTCTATCCATTCTTGATTGTGGCATCGGTCGAGGGCTTGCTGAATCTGACGCGCTGGACGATTCGCAACCAGCTATGGCGCGAGCGAGCAGTTCATGGCGTTGTGCTGGGGCTATTATTGATTAGCATTATTGGCAATTTAACCCTGAATAATGTGGTAAAAACTGCCATGGGCAACCGTGAAAATGCCACGCGGGTAGCTGATGCCCAAGCAATTTTGGCTCAAGTGCCTGACGATGCGGCTGTGGCGGCCAGCACCTTCCTTGCGCCACACCTCGCCCAACGCCAAGAAATCTACTTTTTTCCCGGCAATAAATCGTATCCTGCCGAATATATTGCTCGCGCTGAGTATTTGGTGGTTGATCGACGGCCACCGGGCAATAGCTCAGTTACTCGCGCGGCACTCGATCAGTATTTGAACGACCCAGCGTGGGTGATTGTGGCCGAGGCTGGAGACTTTGCCTTATTGAAGCAGCAATAAGAACATAGAGCATAGAACATAGAACATAGAACATAAGAAAACCACGAAGAGAGAGTTTTTTAACGCAGAGGCGCAGAGCAACCGAAAGGATGAAGGATGAGGGATGAAGCGCAAAAGGGAGCGGGCAAAAATTAAAAAGCAGCGTAACTCGTAAAATCAGAATTATGACTCTGTATATCGGTACTCATCTATGGCTAAAATATACTTCGTGCGCTTCGTGATTAAAAACCTGATCCCTAGACTCTGAAACCTGATCCCTCTAAACTAAGGATAGATCGATGAAAATTTTGATCGTTGGGCTAGGCGGAGTAACCGCAACCTTCCGTAATTGGCCAGAGCGAATTGTCGCACTGGGATTGGCCCAACGTGGTCATAATGTCCGAGCCATTGGCACTCATGATCCCAATCGCCCGGCTTTGGCTGCACGCCATGAAATCATCGAAGGTGTGACAGTGCAGCGGGTGCGTTCGGGCTATGCGCCCAATCGCGAGTTGCAACAAGCCTTGGAGCAAGGCCCAAAGCCTGATCTGATTCATTTTATGCATCCGCGCAATGTGCTGGCCGCCCAAACCAGCGCTTGGGCCAAACGCCACAAGATTCCAACAGTCTATACATGGCTGGGGCCGTATCACGATGCCTATTTGGTCGATGACCGTGAGCGGCCATTTGAAACCACCATCTACTATCAGCGGCCAATTTGGACTAAACAGCAATTTTGGCAACGGATCAAAACTGCCCGTTCGTGGCGAACCATGCGCGATCATCTGCGTAATTGGCGTTTACACCGCCCTTTGTGGGAAGCTGATCACCTGATTCCATGCTCGCAGTTTGAGTCTGATGAGCTGAAACGCATGGGTTTGATGCAGGCATCAAGTGTGATTCCATTGTGGATTGATGATTCGGCGATTAACACAACTCCGGTTGTAATACCCGATCTCAGCGTTAGCCGCCCATGGATTTTGTTCGTTGGCCAATTGACTCCGCGCAAAGGCTACGATTTGGCACTACGGGCGATGCCAGCAATTTTGCAGCAACATCCAAATGCCAATTTACTAATGGTATCGGGAATCAACCACGCCGAACGGGCTGAAGTTGAGCGCATCGCCCAAGAACTGAATATTCAGCCACAGATTCACTTTTTGGGCAGGGTTGATGATGCGACGTTGGTCAATCTGTTTCGGCATTGCGATGTTTACCTCACGCCGACGCGCTACGAAGGCTTTGGCTTGACCTTGCTCGAAGCCATGGCGGCGGGCGCACCCTTGGTTGCCAGCGATATTCCAGTGGTTAACGAGATTGTGCGCCATGGCCAAAACGGCCTATTAGCGCCCTATAACAACCCCGAAGCCTTAGCCGCAGCCGCCAATTTGATCCTTAATCAGCCACGTTTGGCCGCAACACTACGCAGCAATGGGCAGCAAACATGCGAGGTATGGTATAATCCGGCCCGATGGACGACCGCCTTAGAGCAGGTCTATACGCGAGTAATCAATGAGCACTAAGATCGACGAAACTAGCTATTTTGCGCCGCAGGTCAGCAAATCCGACCGCAAAATTGCCGTGCAATACCGCCGCATGTTTGCCTTTGGTGGCTTGGCCAAGCGCTTACCCCAAGGGCCAGTGCTTGATGTTGGCTGTGGCGCAGGCCCAGGTTTGCGCTATATTCGCAGCCGTGGCGCGACCGCAATCGGAGCCGACCCCAGCATTTATGCCTTGCGTGAAGCAGCAAAATTAATTCAAGTCGATTTGGTGCAGATGGATGCTGCGCCGCGATTTCCCTTTGCAGACCAAACCTTTGGCATGGTGCTCGCCAACGAAGTGATTGAACATGTACCCGATGGGGTGGAATTTCTGCTTGAATGTGCGCGAGTGCTCAAACCTGGTGGCATGGTTTTTTTGACCACACCTAATCTTTGGGACATTCGGCGGGTACTAGCTCCATTGGTTGGCAAAGTTTGGTCGGGCGATACCGACCCCACCCATATTAATTTGTATACTCCTTGGCGCTTGCGGCAAGATCTCAAAACCGCAGGCTTTCAACAACCACGGATCAAAACTGGCTTTAAACCAATTCGCTGGTTGCCACCACATCGCAACCCGCTTGCTATTCCCTACCCACCATTGATCGGAAATGGGATGGTAGCCACTGGAGTACGTTAAGTGCAATCGAACAAACCGCAGCGGAGCCTCACCAGTGAGGTTTGGAGCGCAACGCTTTGGAATACGCTGCTGTTTCCAGCCCGCTTTTTAGTTGGCATCATCACCAGTGTGATTTATTATGGGCGACTTGCACCTGAGCAGGTCGCTTTGATTTTTCTCTTGACTGGTTTAGCTGCTTCAATTGGTACCTACGCCGATCTTGGGATCGAACGTAGTTTGCCCCGCTTCATTCCCGAAGTTGAAAAAAGCCAAGGTCGCCAAGGAGTTTTGCGCTTTCTCTGGCGCATGATTGGGCTTAAACTGGCAATTATGGCGGTGCTGGTACTGGCACTCAATCTCCTAGCCCAGCCAATGGGCAATTATTTGATTGAGCAACAGCGCAGCGAGATTGTCGAGCTCGAAAGCCAAATTAGCACTCTTGCGCAGCAACCAGCTACGCCCGACCAAGCTACGAAACTCAGCAAACTACAAAATCAACGCACAGGCACGCTGGCAGTGATTGACCAAATTGAAAGCCAAAGCCACTGGTATATGCTGGTGGTCAGCGCTTTGTTGATTTTGGGCGCACTGTTTGATGTGTTTATGCAGTTTTTGACTGCCTACTTCAAACAACGGGCGTGGAATTTGATTACCTTGGTCACGACGCTGCTCCAGCCAATTTTGGTTACGATCTTTATTTTGCTGGGTTGGGGCATTACTGGGGTCTTGATTGGCTTAGTGCTCACGCCCTTGGTTAGCGTGGTGATGGCAGCGTGGCAAGCCCTACGCGCGAGCCGCGAATTATCGAACACTGGCGAGACCGAGGCCGCTGACCCAGCCTTGCCCAAGCGCTTTGTCAAATTCGCCGCCGTCTCCTATTTAATGCAAATTACCACCTGGGTCTATGATATTCAGTTTGTGACGCTGTTTACGGTGACCCAACTGAGTGCCCGCGATGTGGCAATTTTGGCCTTTGCCTATAAATTTGCCAAAGATTACCTTGGCTATATTTGGATGCCACTCAATGGTGTGATGACTCCACTGCTCTCACGGATCAAATTGCGCCGTGACCCGCAATCGTTGCAGGATGCTCATGGCGGCTTAGCACGCATGATTTGGCTGTTGATTGTGCCAGCAGGAGTGGGTTTAGCGCTGTTAACGCCGCGCATGGTGGCGGTGCTTTATCCGCTTTACACCGATGCCAGCAGCTTAATTATTGTATTTATTGCCTTTACCTTTGGCGAATCGTTGCTGAGTGTGCCGCATAATGTCTTGATGGTCTATGAGCAATATCGCGCGGTGATTATTTCGCGACTGTTTGCCTTTATCAGCGTGCCATTGGTGTTTGTGCTCTTGCCGCGCTACGGCATGCTGGGTGTGGCGATTGCGGTTGGCGCGGTGCGAGTTGCCACCCGCTTGATCACGCTCTATTATGGGTGGCGCAATTTGGGCTTGCAATTGCCTTGGCGCTTTTGGCTACGGGTTTGTGCTGCCAGTGCTAGTTTTGCGGTTGCGCTGATTGGCTTGATGCAACTTTGGCCAATTCCCGAAGCTGCGGCAGGCTGGCAAACCAAATTATTCAATCTCCTGCCACTCATGCTGTTTGCAGCAATTGGGGCAGGCTTATATTTGCTAACATTACGTTTGCTTGGCGGGCTTGATCCAGCTGAGCGTGAGCGTTTATTGGCCATGAAACTTCCATTCAAGGGCGTGCTTCGGCGCGTATTATAGCTATGCAGCGATTTAAACGATTTCTACCACTGGTGCTGATTGCCATAAGCGCCATTATTTTTTTGCTGCCAGCGGCGCGGCCTAGCATCAACGTCGTCATGGGCAGCGAAGGCGAGTTTTTGGTTGAAGGCCAAACGCAAAGCTTTCGCAATTTCTATGGCTTCAAAGACGTTGAGCGCACTGAGCAAGGCGTATTTCGCTGGACTGGCGGTCGCGGCAGCATTGCTTTTCCGTATTGGGAGAATGTTGAGGCTCCGCTGCAAATCAGCATGTTGCTGTGTGGTTGCCGCACCGATGGACAAACCATGCCCTTGACCGTGACGGTTAATCAGCAACAGCTGCTCAACATCAATCTGAGCAATCAATGGCAATGGTATCGGGTGCAATTACCAGTCGGTTTAACCCACCCCGACCATGATATTCTGCTCGATTTAACTTCTGAAGAATGGCAAAGCCCTGATCAACGCAGCTTAGGTATTGTCGCTCAACGCCTGCAAATTGAGGCTTTGGCGCCAGAACCAGCGCAATCGTTGCTGGCTTGGCTAAGTTTGGCGCTTGGGCTGGGGCTGATGGTGCTGTTGGAGCTACCATTTGGCTTTGCATGTATTGTCGTTTGCCAATGGCTAATTGGGTTTTATGGCTATCAGCCGCAATTCTTGCCCAAAGACTTTTTGCTGACGAGCTTGGTGTTTGCCAATTTGCTTGGTTGGTACAGTTTGCGCAACTTGCCGCAGCTTTGGCGCTGGATTGCTTTGCCAATCAGCAGCTTTTGGCTAATCAGCAGCCCACAAATCCTTGGCTCGTGGATTTTGGACGATGCGTTTATCTCATTTCGCTATGCCGCCAATTTTGCCAATAGCCATGGGCTAGTATTCAATTTTGATGAGCGGGTCGAGGGCTTTACCAACTTTCTCTGGACACTGCTCAGTAGCCTCACAATCAAACTTGGCGCTGACCCAATTTTGGTAACCCACGCAACCAATTTGCTGTTAGGCATGCTGATTGTAATATTAACGTTACAGCTGGGCCATCGGCTGCATCAAAGTGCTTGGATGGCCTTGGTTGTGCCATTGATGTTGCTGAATTTGCCGTTGTTGCTCTACACCAGCTTGGGCAGCGGCATGGAAACCGCGCTGTTTTGCGCCGGAATTCTAGCTACAGTGCTCTTGGCGATTAATCAGGCGTGGGCTTATGCCGCAATCACCACAACCCTAACCATTATGACCCGACCTGATGCCATGCTTTTGGCGGGAATTATTGGTTTATTGGCAATCTGGCAAAGCTGGCGGGCCAAGCAATGGCAGCCATTTTTGCGCTATGCTGGGGTTTTGGGCCTAACCTTCGTTCCCTATTGGCTGGCGCGCTGGTGGTATTATGGCTATCCACTGCCCAATACCTTTTATGCCAAGGTTGGTGGCACTGCCAAACAAGCCGAACGTGGCATCAAGTACTTTATCGATTTCAACAGCAGCTACTATTTAGGCTGGCTTGGTTTGGGTTTAGGCACACTTGCCAGTCTGATTGGCTGGTATCGCAACAAAAAGCTACCGCTGCTGGCAGTCTTGACCTGGGCAATTGTCGGGCTGTATACCAGCTATACGATCAGCGTTGGCGGCGATTGGATGCCTGGTTATCGCTTTATGGTGGCAACCGTGCCATGGTTTGCGCTTTTGGCAAGTTGGGGCTTGAGCGAGCTTTGGCACTATCGGCGTTGGCTTGGGGCCGGCGCAATTGTCGCAATCAGTGGCTTGCTAGTATTGTTGCTACAACCGCTTGAACAAGAACGCCCGTTGACGATTGGTTCGGCGGCATGGTACGAAACCGATGTGGTCAATCGCTATCGCGAAGTTGGCTTATGGATTAAGGATAGTACGCCAGCCGATACGACGTTGACGGTAACCGCAGCAGGGGCAATTCCCTACTATGCCGAACGCACAACGATTGATGCCCATGGCTTGACCGACCTGCATATTGCGCATATTCCGATTGATCCCAGCAAGGCTGGCAAGCCGGGCCATGAAAAGCAAGACCCCGATTATGTGCTGCGTGACCGTAAGCCGAGTTTGATTCCATGGGTTGCAGCGCCGATGTTTACCAGCCATCCGTTATTCGAGCCAAACTATCGGCTGATTGAAGCAAGTGGCTCTGAAGGCCGAGGCATTCGCATGTTTGTTCGCCGCGATAGTGGCTTATTTGAGCAATAACTATGAACATTTCAGTTAAAGCGATCCGAGGGTTAATCATTGCAGTTAGCGTTTTTGGCCTGCTTTTGCGGCTCATTTTTGCCTTGTTGCCCTTGCAAACCCATTTGCTGGTGCTCGAAGATGATGCCTGGATGGTCACGGCAATTGCCCGCAATTGGGCTATGGGCCAAGGCATCACCGCCGATGGCATCACCCCAACCAATGGATTTCATCCGCTGTATCCGTTAACCTTGGGGGCAATTCCCTATCTGCTAGCGCCCGATAATTTGGCGCTTGGCTTTACGGCCAATTTGGTGATTTGTGCTTTGCTGGCCAGCGCCGTGATGTGGCCATTGTGGCATTTGCTCAAACATTGGATGAACTGGCAGGCTGGATTGTTTGGCTTGATTTTGTATGCGTTGAACCCAACCCTCGTGCGGCTGACCGTCAACGGCATGGAAACCTCGATGGCCTTGTTAATGTGGGTCACGACCTTGCTGGTTTCAGTCAAAATCAACCCCCGTAAATTAAGCCATAATTTAGGCTTGGCTGCGCTGACCGCCGCCATGATTCTGACCCGCTTGGATGGGGCATTATTATTTGCCTCGATTGCTGCGGCTCGTTTGATTTGGGCTTGGCGCGCCAAGCGTGTGCGCCGCGAATTGCCCATGCTCACGACCTATGTCGTGGTGACGTTCACGCTGTTAGTACCCTATTTCTGGCGCAATCTGATGGTCTTTGGTTCGTTTTCACCAAGCAGCGGCAAAGCTTTAACTTACTTGCACAGCTATGCCAATTCGTATGCGATCTCCAATGGCATCGATGGCTGGTATGTCAATAGCGCGATTTCGATGGAAGTGTTGGGGCGTTCGGTGGTTGGCGCGGCAATCTGTTTGGCAATTTTCGGTATCTTTGTGGGCCTTTCGGTTGGCCGCCAACTCTGGCTAGGCTTGCCATTATTGTTGTATCTGCCAATCCCCTTGGTTTACTATGGCTATATGATGCAGCAAGATAACCCGCGCCACTTTGTGCCATGGTCGCTGGCAGTAATTATTTTGCTGGCTTGGGCTTTGGCGGCGCTGCTACAACGCTTGCCATCAATTAGCTATTTGGCGGTGCCAGCAATTATCGCTGGGGTGTTGATTGTCCAAACGCTTGATAGCTCGCGCTTTTGGCAGGAGAAAGAAACCGCGCCTAGTCAATCGCAGCCTACAATGTATCAAGCAGCCTTATGGATGCGCGATAATCTGCCTAGCGATGCCTTGATTGGAGCCAAAAATTCGGGCATTTATCAATATTATTCAGGCCATCATGTGCTCAATATCGATGGCAAATTGAATAACGACATTCTCGCGGTCTACGATCAGCGGCGCATGCTCGATTATTTGCGTGAAAAAGGCGTGACCCACTTGATCGATCAAGAATCGACCATGGCTGATCATATTCAGTTTTATAGCCAGCAATTTGGCGAAAGGCCTGAGCACCGCGTGCCAACAACGATCACGCAATTTAAAATCTATGGCCAATTGTTGCTGAGCAGTTTGGGAGTAGCCGATAAACCAGTGCTCGATCGGCGTGATGGCTTTGTACCAAATCAGCCATTTAGCAGCATCACGACGGTAATTCAGCGCTTCCAACGACCAAACGATAGCAATAATCCGATTGCCATCTTTGAACTTAACTAAAAAGGATTTGCATTTATGGCACGTTATTTGGTAACTGGTGGAGCAGGCTTTATTGGCTCGCATTTGGTCGATGCCCTGTTGCAACGCGGCGATAGCGTGCGGGTTTTCGATAATTTTTCGACTGGCTATGAGCATAATTTGGCCCATTGCATCAATGAAATTGAATTGGTGCGTGGCGATTTACGCGATGCTGAGGCGGTAAGCCAAGCAGTCGCTGGCTGTGAAGTGATTTTTCACGAAGGCGCGTTGCCCTCGGTGCCCCGCTCGGTGAGCGACCCCATCACGACTGATGCGGTTAATACTGGTGGCTCGTTGCACGTGTTGCAAGCAGCGCGGCAGCATGGCGCACGACGGGTAGTTTTTGCAGCTTCGTCATCAGTCTATGGCGATACGCCAACCTTGCCCAAAGTCGAGACCATGGCGATGCGCCCTAAATCGCCGTATGCGGTGAGCAAGATGGCGGCTGAAAGCTATTTGAAGGTCTTTCACCATGTCTATGGCTTGGAAACCGTTGGTTTGCGCTATTTCAATGTGTTTGGGCCGCGCCAAGACCCAAACTCGCAATATTCGGGCGTACTTGCCCGCTTTATGACCTTGGCCTTGCAGGGCGAACCATACACCATGAATGGCACTGGCGAGCAATCGCGCGATTTCACCTATATTGCCAATGTGGTGCAAGCAAATTTGCTGGCGGCCAGTGTGCCAGCCGCGGCTGGCCATGTGTTCAACATTGCTTGTGGGGTGCGCGTTAGTCTCAACGATGTTGTGGTGCTGCTGAATAAATTGGTTGATCAAGAGCTGCCCATAATTTATAGCCCAGCGCGCACTGGCGATGTTGAGCATTCGTTGGCTGATATTAGTGCCGCCCGGGCGGTGCTCGGCTTTGAGCCAAACATCGATATTGAAACCGGCATTGCTCGCACGCTCGATTGGTATCGCACTCAGGGAGCCTAAATTTCATGCGCATGCTCTACTTCACCACCGCCTACAACGCCGCCTTGCTTGACCGGGTGCATGAAGAGTTTTTGCTGCGCTGGCAGGCACTTGGCCATGAAGCCAGCATTCTGGTGCCCGATGCGAGCCGCGAACGCCAAAGCCGCTGGTTGGTTGAAGACGGAGCGATTAAGGTTTATCGGCCAGCGGTAAGCATGCTGCGCAGCGATCGGCTGCTGAAATAATCTAGGTCGCCGCTTAACTGAATATAGCTATTTTTTCAGTTTGTTGCGCGATTATCTGAGCTTTTTGCGCCAACACCCGGAAATCGAGATCATCCATGTCGAATCGGTTTACCCGTTGGGGGCGATTGCCGCTGTGGCTTCGTTAGTTGATCGGCGGCCATTTGTGCCAACGATTCGTGGTGGCGACTTAATTGCTGATGATTCAATTAGCTATGGCTTTGCGCGTTACAAACGGGTGCGCGCCTTGCTGAAATTAACCTTTGATCGGGCAGCGGCGATTCGTTCAGTTTCGCCAAGCGCGAGTGCGATGGCCAAGCAATTTGGTTGCCCGGCCCAAAAAATCGTCACAATCGGACGCAACATTCGTGATGAATACTTTGAGCGCGATCAAGCGGCCTTTCGGGCTGAAAGTCGGGCCTGGTTGCGCCAAACGTACCCAGCGATTGCTGAGCGCAAAGTCATCGTGGCGGCAGGTCGCTTATTGCCAGTCAAAGGCTTTGATGATCTGCTTCAGGCTATGGTTGGTTTACCACAGGCTGTAGCATTGATTTGCGGGCCAAATCGGGTTGATGAAAAACTTGGCGATTATGGCGAGTATTTGGGCCAATTGGCCCATCGTCATGGTGTCGCCGATCGCGTAATCTTTACCGGAGGCATTCCCCGTGAACAGATGCCACAGTATTTTGCTGGAGCCGATGTGCTGGCAGTGCCATCAATTATTGAAGGCGGCAACCGCACAGTTTTAGAGGCAGCGACGCTGGGCGTGCCCTTTGTGGCAACCCGCAGCGCAGGCACACCCGAATTTTTTAGTGCTGCGGCTGGAATTAACATCGATCCCCATCGGCCTGATCAACTCTGGGCTGGCATAACCAGCATTTTAACTGAAACCGCCGAACAAGCCCAGGCACGGAGCCAAAGCTGTCAACAAGAAGCCCAACAATTTTATTCACCTCAGGTTGCCCAACGGATGGCCCGACTTTATACAGCAATTTTAGCGAATCAGCCAATATCAGGGAACTTTTAGCTAATCTTCATCTTTTAACCTACTAAGAACGTTAATTTTACGTTGACAGAATCAACAGCATCGTGCTACGCTCATGAACTGCAATACACCGGCAATGTTGTATTCATACCAAACTCTCACCAGAACTTAGGAGGAGTTCAATGCGACGAAATATTATGGGTTCCTTGTGTGGGCTGCTTTTGCTCACAACAGCCATGAGTGCTTGTGGCGCATATACCAGTGCCCAACAGGGATCATTAGGCGAGCTACCAACCGCCCCACCAGCGCCAACCTACGAGCCATTACCAACTGAGGTCGTTCCAGTAGCGCCCGTCATTGAAAATCCAAATAAGGCTCCTGAACTGTTTCGCAGCAGCTTTGATGCTGATCTGAGTCAGTGGGAAGTGGTCGACGTTTGGATGAACTCAACTGAAAAATCCAAATGGGAAATTAAAGAAGGTCGCGTTGAGCAAGTGACTGGGCCTGAAGGCTGGCCAGCAGTTGCCCCAACCGCCCTCGTAACTGGCGATAAAAACTGGACCGACTATAGCATTACGGCTCAAGGCTATTCATGGGGCAACAGCGTCATGGGCTTGGTTGGTCGGGTTAATCCAGATGGTTTTTATGTTGTAGCAGTGCGACCAGCTGGCGCCGAAGGTGGCAAAACCATCACCATTCAACGCTACGATAGCAAAACCGAAATCTTTACCCAACTGGCAGCGATTAACGATCAAGGTTGGAATTTGAAGAATTGGACAACGCTTGGATTGAGCTTTAAGGGCACAACGATTACAGCAACCCTTGATGGTGTGCCTGTACTCGAAGCCAAGGATGATCAATTCAGCAGTGGGCAAACCGGGGTTTATGGATTTGCCGAAGGCATGCTTACGTTTGATAATGTCATTGTTCAACAATAAGGACTCACAATGAAATCAATGACCTCGAAAAAATCCATAGCCTTGCTTGGTATCTTAGTAGCAAGCCTCTTTGCTTCGATGCTGAGCACCAAAACCCCAGTCAAGGCCGCACCAAATGCGGTCGGCTGGGGACAGGCGCAAGTGGTCGCGGCGGGTGCGCTCAAAAATTTGCATAGCGACGTTGCGATCGATAGCAATGGCAAAACTCACATTACTTGGATTCGGCTCGCAGCCAGCACCTCTGATGAATCGGAAGTGTTATATACCAATAACGTGAGCGGCACATGGTTGACTCCATATGTTGTCAGCGGTAGCGCTGGCCACGGAGCCGACCCATTTGTCTCGTTGGCAATTGAATCTAATCGCGCTCACTTCATCTTTATTTCATTTAGCGGGATTGCGGTTCACCGCTATGTAACCTTCTCAGGCAGCTCGGTTGTTCCTAGTGCCGCAACCAACTTAAGCTCAACCAAGAGCTCAACGCCCGAGATTATTACCGACAAAACTGGTCGGATTCACGCCTTCTGGGGTGACCGCCGCGCAGGAGCTACGGCTCAAATTGTGCACCGCATTTGGGCCAACGGCTCATGGGAATCAAATACTGGGCGGGTTGTTCGCAACGATGGGTCGAACCAAAAATACCCTCGGGCAACCGCAACCAGCGATGGCCAGATTCACCTGACCTTCCTTGGTGAAAATAAGTTTCCATACCAAATTTTCAATGGTACTACATGGATTTCTGCAGGCAATCTTGAAACTGGCAAAACCAAAATTGCGGCCTTAACTTCAAAGGGCAATACGGTTATTGCGGTCTATACTTTGGCTCCTACCACCCACATTGTGTACTATAAACAAGGCACCAACGGCAATTGGAGCAATCCGGTTCAATTAAGCAGCGGCTCAAGCTACGATGAGTTTCCGGCTGTGACCTACAACGAACAAACTGATCGGGTGTATGCAACCTGGTTGAGCGGACCAAGCGATACATCCCAAGCCTTGGTAGCCCAAGAAATCAATCCTGGAATTAGCTTCGCGTCGGTTCAAAAGATTGATGCCGCGCTTGTTGGTCGGGCATGGCCCCAAATCGAAACCCGTGGCGCACGGGTCACGGTTGTTTGGCATCATCGAACGGTATCAAGCCAGCCATTTAATGTCTATCGGATTGATGGCAATACTGGTGGCTCAGACCTCGTGACTCCAACCCCAACCGTTTCGCCAACCCCAACTCAACCACCTGTTGGCTTTACGCTTGCACGGAGCAGCGCTAGCCCAAGCACCAACCCAAGCGTTACCTTGGCGATTTCGAACATGACTGGCAACCCCGACCAAATGCGGGTGAGCACCAGTGCCTTTGCAGCCGACTCGGCTGGCCCAATCTGGGAAGGCTTGAATACCAGCAAAGTTGTCACTACTGGCGCTGGGGTCAATGCATGTAATACGACAATTTATGTGCAGTTACGTAATAGTAGCAATGGTGGCGTTTCCAGCGTGCAAACGGTTAGCGCCGTGATTGACACTGCGATTCAAAGCGTACCGCAAATCTACACCATGGAAACTGCGCCAAGCGCACGCCCAGCCAACCTGACCCAAGCCCAAGTGCAGCCATTTGCACCTGATCGGGTTTCGGAAAAATATACCCGCAATATGACCTTCGCCTATACAATCGCCCAAGAAACTGGTGGTTGTTCGGGTATTGCGCGGCATAAAGCAGGGCCATTTGCCGTCAATGGTTCAAGTTATCCTTACTCAGGTTTCTCAGCCTTCGATAGCTTTGTAACTGGCAACGATAGCTCAGGCACCGGTTTTGAAGAACAAACGGTCAATGCAACCGTGATTCTGACCGATACGCTTGGCATTCAAAGCACAATCAGCAAGCAATTTACCTATGATGATGACGCACCAGTCTTGACCGCTGGCGGCAGCATCAGCTTACCAAATGGCACAACCACCAATATCTCAGTTATTCCGTTGGATTTCACAGCGGTTGTGACTGATGATGGCTATATGAATACAGCGCCAGCTGATAAGCGTTATTGGGGCGTGTGGGCCGTTGCAACAACCAACACCACCTTCCCAAGCCCACAAGAGTTCTTGCAATATGGCGATGTAATTGGTTTGGCCGATGGAGCTACCCGCGTAAACCATGTGCGTTTGGTCAATGCCTTAACTGGCACATCAGCCGGCACACGCTACGTGCACCTGCGCTTCCTTGATGGAGCAGGCAATTACACCACCACTGGTTTGACTTCGCAGGCAATTAGCTTGCAGCCAAACTATACTGGTTTGCCAAACTATCTCCCATTGATTTACAAATATCAATAAATCGTACCAACAGGGGCAGCCATTGGCTGTCCCTGTTTGTTTAACCTCGTAGCCACAAAATACCCAAACGCCTCAATGCTTAGCTAAACCCAATCGAAATCTCAGCCACCATGGTTGCAGTGCGCCAGTTTTGGGCAATAGTGGTACTATAAGCCTGCTTCTTAGCACGATTATGCGCCTTACCGCAAGGTTCATGGCGCTAGTCGCTGCGATTGAGCCAATCCTGAATATTAATTAATCATGGCTCTTTAAAATAACTTATGCGAATTGCTTATATTGCTTATCCAACCAGTTTGATGCTAGCTTCGGCCAATGCGATTCAAACTTGGACAACCTTACGCGAATTGCGCCAACAAGCGCCCAATAGCTTAATTATTATTCCGCGCTGGTTGCGTGAGCCAAGCCGATTTAAAGAGTTGGGTGCAACGCATTTGCAACGCCCAGCCATTGGTAAGCTTTCACGCTTAAAAAAATCAACCTTGTGGTATTACGCTGAGCGCAGTGTGTTTGCTGCCATGACTGCCGCAGTCGTTGCCAGCCAACGTTGGCGTGGCGAGGCGATTGATGTGGTCTATGTGCGCGAAGTAATTGCTGCCGGCTGGTGGGCAACGCTTTGGGGGCCATTGCTCAAAATTCCGGTCATCTACGAGGCTCATGATCTCGAAAGCTGGAATCCTTCACGCGCCAAAGAAACATGGGTTCAGCCAGTGCTCAATCTGCTCGATCGCTTGACGCTTGGGCGCAGCGCTGCCGTGGCTTCATTAACTGATGATTTCCGCCAATTGTTGGCGCGTTTAGGCTGGCGCAAACCCAGTGATGTGGCGGTAATTCCCGATGCCTTCGACGATACGCTGTATCAGCCTCATGATCGCCAACAGGCCCGCGCACAGCTTGGGCTTGATCCAATCGCGCCATTAATTGTTTATGCTGGCATGACCTTCTCCTACCGTGGGCTTGATCGCTTGATTAATGCCTTTGCCAGTTTGCGCCAAAACCTGCCAAATGCGCAGTTGTTGTTTATTGGCGGTCGGCCAGCCGAGATTGCCCAATTCAGCCAGCAAGCCAATGACTTGGGCCTTGGCGCAAGCGTGAGTTTTCTAGGCGCACTGCCCCAAAGCGCTACGCCAGCCTATTTACACGCTGCCGATGCTTTGGTGATTCCCGATACGGTAACCGATGTCACAGCCTCGCCACTCAAATTATTTGAATATTTAGCGGTTGAGCGAGCAGTCGTCTTGCCCACCATTCCAGCCTTGCGCGAAATTTTGCCTGCCCAGATCGGGTATTATTTTGAGCGCGGCAATACCCAAGCCTTGGAGCAAGCCCTCGCCGATGCCTTGACTGATCCGCAGCGTGCTGAGCGCGAGCAAGCAGGCCGCCAATGTGTGCAAGCGCATACGTATCGGGCCAGAGCAGGCCGAATTAAAGAGTTGTGCCAACAGATTAGCCAAAAAACCAAGTAGCAGCATTGCTATTCAATAATGATAAGGATTGTATGCATCCCTTAGATCAACTTGTCGAAGATTATGGGCGCACCATGCCCAACGAGGCCAAGCCAGCCTACTTCCGCTTGCATCGCTACCGCTTTCGGGCCTTGTTGCGCGCTTTGCCAGCAGCGCCAGCTCGCATCCTCGAAATTGGCACAACGCCTGGTACCTTCACCGGAATTTTGCGCCAAGCAGGCTACCAAGTCGCTGGCATCGATCTGTTTCCTCAAGATCGGGCTGAGCTTTGGCAAACGCTCAACGTGGAGGTGAAATTTTGCAACCTCGACGAGCAGCCAATTCCCTATGCCGATGGCGAATTCGATGCGGTCGTGTTTTCCGAGGTGATTGAACACCTAGCTGGCTCGCCGCTCAAGCCGCTGGCCGAAATGCTGCGCGTGCTCAAACCAGGTGGTAGGGTGATTATCTCCACGCCCAATCAATTTTATTTCAAAAGCCGTATGAAAACCCTCGGCGATGTGGTGCTAGCCCGGCCATTTGAATCGTTCAAGGAATTTACCCGCTCGATGCAACTCGATGGACCGCAACGCTATTACAACCACAGCCGCCTCTACACCATGAGCGAGCTACGTTGGATGCTCGAACAAGCTGGATTCAAGGTTGCCAAGGAATTTTTTGGCGATGCTTGGGAGCGGGTCGGCATCGAAAAAGGCCGCATTTTACGCCACCCATTGCGGGTTGCCACCAAAGCCGGTTTATGGTTGCTCACCAGTCTGCGGCCTGAGTGGCGTTCGATGCTGTTGATCGTTGGCACGAAGCCCAAAAGCTAGCACTTCGATCTCCTAATTCAGGCTTTACAAGGGTTAGGTTATTAAATAAACCTGGTGGCTGGAGTATGGTTGCTGATGGCTCAATAGCTTTGGTGTGAGGGTCTTTGCCACATTGTTGGGTAACAAAATCCTAATCACCACCCTTCCGTCCCGCCTCAAGGCGGAAAACGCAGGGGGCTTTAATCCCTCTGCACCCTCTCAAGTGCAATCAGGGAAGGCACGAATCCCATGGGAATCATTGACTCGAAGCAAAAAACCTAGCCTTATAATCTAAATCGAGTCCTCCTCTCTCGCGCCGTGGGTAAGTGGTTAGGGTGAGGGAACGTAAACCATTACACATTTGAGGAATCTAGGCCCAACTATGAAGCGTCTTTTATCTCAGGCCGGGCCAGTCGTGATTGTAGCACTCTGGCTGGCTTTGCTGCCAATCAGTTTGTTTCGGCTGTATGCCACCGACGAAGTGCAGTATTTTGCCTATTTACGCTCGGTCTATTTCGATGGCGATTTGGATTTTGCCAACGAATATGGCTATTTTGCTGAGCTTGGCATCCAAAAAGATGATCCAGCGGTCTATAATGCGCTGCTCAAGGATCGCTCAAGCGATCCGCCGCTCAACCCAACCACTGGTTTATATCGCAATGTCGCGCCAGTTGGCTCGGCAATCTTGTGGTCGCCTTGGTATGTGGTAGCCGATGGGCTGGTTGGCGTTGGCGTATTCGGCGCTGTGCCGCGCGATGGATTTAGCCAGCCCTATATCATTGCGGTTTGCTTGGCCTCGGCGTGTTATAGCTTGTTCGGTTTGTTGCTCTCATATCGTTTGGCGCGGCGTTGGGTCGGCATGTGGGCAGCCACAATTGCCACATTAAGCATTTGGCTGGCCTCGCCGCTGATCTGGTATACCTATATTCAGGTGCCGTGGTCGCATGGCGCTGGCTTTGCCATGGTCGCCTTGTTTATCACAATCTGGCTTGGGCCTGCCGATCAGCCATTGCAACAACAACAATCGCAGCGTTCATGGTGGCGCTGGCTGGCCTTGGCCATCGTTGGCGGCTTGATGACACTGACGCGCGAGCAACTTGGGCTATTTTTGCTCTTGCCAGCAGTCGAGGGCTTAATTGCCTATGCGAGCCTGATTCGCCAAGCCCAATGGCCGCAAGTGCGCCAATTGCTCGCCAAGCATGTGTTTTTTGTGGTGATATTTGCCCTGACATTAATTCCACAGTTGATCAGCTACAATATTTTGTATGGACAGCCCAAGCCATCAGGCACGGTTTCGGGTAAACTGAATTTAATCAGCTATAAATTCTTCCATACGCTGTTTGATCCACGGCGCGGCGCGTTTATGTGGCATCCGCTGTTGCTGGTCGGCTTAGTTGGCCTCATTTGGCTTTGGCGCAAAGATCGGCTGATCGCAGGTTTGCTGGGGTTGGGCTTGTTTGCCCAAATCTACCTGAATGGGGCGTTTGGCTCGACTTGGCATTTACAAGGCTCATTTGGTTTTCGGCGCTTGATCGAATGCGCGCCGATTTTCATTATTGGCTTGGCTATATTGATCGAGCGCATTCGTTGGCCCAAGGCAGCGATTGCCACACTCGCGCTGCTCTTCATTTTCTGGAATGGCGGCTTAATTTTCCAAGCGGCGACTGATCGCGAGATTCGCGGGCCGGGCTTGCGTTGGAACACCATGCTCGCTGATCAACTCAAAGTGCCACAATTAATCTGGCAAAAAGCCGATCAATTGCTATTCAAGCGCTGCGAAGTCGTTAAAAATTGCTAACATCAGGTCGTGATGGGATACAGTCAGGCCACGCTTGGCATATGATACTATCCCAATACTAGACATTTATCTCATGCGGGAGCCATAGTGATGGAACAACAGCGTGTTCCGACCGACCAAGTGCGTTTTTCTTGGCGGCGTTTAGATCGCTTTCAAAAATGGGCGATGATTACCACCATTGCCACTTATTTCTTGATTTTTGTTGGTGGGATTGTGCGGGCCTCAGGTGCTGGTTTAGGCTGCCCTGATTGGCCAAAATGCTTTGGCTATTGGATTCCACCAGCCAGTGCCGACATGATTGCCCAACATGGCTTCGATGCCAGCCAATTCAACCCAACTCTGATGTGGATCGAGTATATCAACCGTTTGATTGGGATGTTGATTGGCTTTTTCTTGTTGATCACCACCTATCTGATGTTGCGCCACTACCGCAATTCCAAGCGCGTATTTTGGTCAATTCTTGGCGCATTGGCCTTGACCTTGTTTCAAGGTTGGCTTGGTGGCAAAGTTGTGCACCTTGAACTCGAAGGCTGGATTGTGACATTGCACATGGTTTTGGCCTTGGTGATTGTGGGCTTGTTGCTGTATGCGACGGTTTGTGCCTTCTTCCCCAATGGTCGCCCAATCGCCAATGTGCCGCACGATCGGCGCACGGTGGCACGTTGGGGTCAAGCCTTGGTTGGCTTTGGCTTGGTGCAATTAACCTTGGGCGCGTTGGTGCGTGGCCATATCGACGATGTTAGCTCCAAGCTGAATATTCCACGTAGCGATTGGGTATCTCAGGTTGGCATCACCGACCCGTTGCATCGCACCGGAGCGCTCATTTTCACAATTGCGATTCTGGCCGCAACCTATGCAATTGTGCATAATCGCAATTTGCACCCGTGGATTCATCGCACTGCTTGGATTGCCAGCGGTTTGGTGTTGACCCAAGTTGCAGCGGGCATTGGTTTGGCTTATGGAGCCTTGCCACCACCGTTGCAAGCAATTCACCTGATTGTTGGCTCGTTGCTCATCGGCTGTTTGATGACCTTGGTTTTGCTGGCATATCGCTTGCCTGTAGCTCCAAGTACAACCAGCGAATCATTCAATCAGGTTGCCGAAGCCAGCCATTAATCGCAGAACTATTGCTTCAAAGGCACGCCTCGGCGTGTCTTTGAAGCATGATGGAGGATGTTTATGCAGGATTTACGCGCCAAGGCTGAGTTGGTCTATCGAGAGTTAGTTGCCTTGCATGGCTTTCAGCAACTTGTGCCCCGCCGCGAACCAATGCATGAACTGATTTCGACCATGCTTTCGCACCAAACCACCGAGGCCAACGAAGAACGCGGCTACCAAAATCTGCGTGCCTTGTTTCCAAGCTGGGAGGAGGTGTTAGCAGCGCCATTTGAAGCAGTGGCAGAAGCGATCAAGCCAGCCAATTATGCCCCAGCCAAAGCCAAAAATATTCAAGCAGCCTTGGCTAAAATTTTGGCTGAGCGCGGCGAAATTGCAATTGATTTTCTGGCTGAGTTATCGACTGATGATGCTATGACGTGGCTCACTTCGTTGCGCGGGGTTGGCCCTAAAACCGCATCATTGGTGCTGCTGTTTTGTTTTAGCAAGCCGATTTTGCCTGTCGATACCCATGTGCATCGGGTCAGCCAGCGCTTGGGCTTGGTTAATGCTAAAACGCCGACCGAAGCCCACGAAATTCTCTGGCAATTGCTGCCGCATGATGCCGAATGGCTGTTTAACTATCACGTTGCTTTATTACGCCATGGCCAACGCATCTGCTTAGCCAAGCGCCCGCGTTGCAGCCAATGCCCGCTAACCGAGCAATGTTTATGGTATCAAGCTAATAAGGCTGAGTGATTTTGCGCCAACGAGTAGTTGGCCCACGTCCAAGCGGCTCTACTCGCCCAGCTGCTTTTTCTTCCTGCAAAACTTTACGAATCAAATCGCGGCTAACATGCGGGCAAGTTTCTTCATTCTGTGGTTTACTTACTCATGATCTGTGGTTTGCTCGTGAATCGTGGCGCACCGTTCCCTCACCCCCCAACCCCTCTCCCACTGCGGCGGGCGAGGGGCGTTAACTGCGTGGTTTGTCATGATGTGGACATGGACTCCCTCTCGCCTCGCTCTGCGCGCGAGAGGGCGAGGAGGTGAGGGAACACCAAACCCTATTTCAGGGCTTTGACCACTTCCACACCATTGGCGGCCATGTGGTGCAACGAGAAAACATGGTGGAAATCGCCAGGATGGGCATATAAGCCTAGCTCGCTGGCCACTTCTAGCGGCGTATCGTAGGTATCAACACATTCGGCTGGC
Organism: uncultured Chloroflexia bacterium; assembly: GCA_963767035.1. Taxonomy (GTDB): domain Bacteria; phylum Chloroflexota; class Chloroflexia; order Chloroflexales; family Herpetosiphonaceae; genus Herpetosiphon. The sequence continues at coordinate 3,570,545 of CAVYBW010000001.1, forward strand.
AAAACTACCCGGCGTTGCACATTCCGCGCATTGGCATCCAAGCGCAAGAACATCGCCAATTGATAGACACATAAATCCGAACAATCGCCAGTCACAATGTAGGTATCAACTTCGGGATGCGCAGCCACCCACGCTGGAAAACCGGTGCTCAAAGCGGCGCTCAACGAGTTCTTTTCAAAAATCGTGAAGTTATCGGCAAACGGCAAGGCCCGCAGTTCGGGGGCGGTATCAGCCTCGTTGGTGCCACGCAAACAGTGTACTGGAAACGCTCCGAATTCGACTGCATCAACCGGATGTGCATCTTGGGGTAGGATGAAATGGCGCACGCCACCAGCATAGGCGGTTTTGAACAATTCGCCAATCGGCGCAACAATGCTTTGCACCCGTGGGCTGGCTAAAGCGCCATCAGTACAAAAGCCCACAATAATATCCACACAGGTCACTGCCACTCGATCAGCGCCAGCGACCAATAAATCGTCGAGTGGCAATTCGGGCAAGTTGGCATACCAATTATCTAAATATTCCAAAAATGCTTGGCTGTTGTTCGCGAGCATAAAAACTCCTTTGAAATTATGAATTATGAGGGAGGAAGGATGAAAGGTTTAATAGGCTAAATTCATCCTGCATAATTCATCCCTTATCTTTGCTAATAATCGACTGGCCGTAAGTAATATTCGCCAATTGCGGTGCTTGAGAGCATGGCGGTACTGGGCAAATGGCGTTTCCAGTGGGTCGAATTAACTCGCCGTTGCACAATCGCCACTTCATCGGCATTAAACCCACGGGCGACTAATTGCTCAGGCCGATAGCCACTTAGCAAATAGGCCAGCACCCGATCGGCTTTGCGATACGAGATACCAAAATCATCCTCGTCGGTTTGACCAACCACCAGATCAGCCGAGGCTGGCTTATGCACAATCACATCAGGCACACCAATCGCCGAAGCTAATTCCCAAACTTGGGTTTTGAACAAATCGCCCAACGGATTGACTGGCGGTGCATCGTCGGCATGCCAGGTGTAATAGCCAAATAAACGCTCGGTTTTATTGCCAGTGCCAATTGGAATACACCCAAGTTTCTGCGATTGATCGAACATCACGATCATGCGGGTGCGCGCCATCACATTGCCGCGTCGGCGGCCATCGGCATCTGGCTCGAAGGCCAAATAGCCATCAACTGCATTGGTAATTTCGATCGTGCGATGCTGAATGCCCAAATCATCGATTACCAACTGAGCATGGTCTAAGCTATCCGATGATGAGGTGCGATAGGGCATGCGCACGGCCAGCACATTTTCTGGGCCAAACGCTTTAGCACATAAATAGGTGGTTAAGGCCGAATCAACGCCGCCCGACAGGCCAATTACGACTTGTTTAAAGCCGCGGCGAAAGCCGACTTCATCGCGCAAAAACTCGACCAACCACTTAATTGTGAGTTCGGGATTGATCCGCAATGGCTCATCGCTATCAGGATCAAAGCGGGGAGCCACAATCAGCGGAAAGCTTTGCTTGCTAACAGTGGCTTTGGCCCGTTTTTCGCCCTCGCTATCGACGGTGCGTTGATACGAGCTAGCATCGTTTAGCCCTTGCGAATCGCTTGAAAGCGCTGTATCCCATGTGCTGTGGCGCAGCTGGCCCTGACTTGCGGCGTTGACATCGTGCAAGATAAAGGGCAAGCGTTCTTCCAAATCGGCCAACAAGGGCAAATCAGCTCGTGCCAACATCAAATCGCTGAGATCAATATCAACCAGCATCACTGCTTCCGACCACAACGGAGCGCGCGCACGTTCATCGGAGCGCGGCCCGACCACGACCGAGCCACCAGCAAAGCCCTTGCCGCCTTCAAAGCCGACAATCTGGCAAACCGCCAGATACACGCCATGCTCACCAGCAATCTCACGAATCCGATCATCCCAACGGGCGAGGTTGCTTGGGCGATCTTCGTTTGAGCCACGCGCCGGCGAAGCACTGACGACATACAGCATCTGTGCCCCATCGAGCGCCGCCACCGTGCCGCTCAGCGAGTGCCAAGCATCCTCGCAAATTAAGATTGCCACGCGACCAAAGCGGGTATCAAAAGCGGCAATTTGGCGACCAGCCTCGACAAAACGGGCTTCATCAAATACGCCATAGGTTGGCAAAAACATCTTGCGATGCACATGGCGAATGCCAGCCAAATTTGGCTCGCTGCCAAGCGTGGCATACAGAGCGCTATTGTAAAAACGCTCGCGCCAACGCTCATAAAAGCCAATCACAATATCAAGTGCTGGTGCAGCGGCTCCACAGGCTGCCAAATAGGTCTGTTGTAAATCATGAAACAACTGGCCTGCGGTCACAGCTTGTTCGCGCACGCCGCCTTCGAGAAAATAGCCAGTTAAGGCAGTTTCAGGCAGCATCAGCACATCGGGCCGCCGCTCGCTGGTGCCAAGTTGGGCGAATAATTCGCCAAGCCGCGCTAAATTGGCGGCATAATGCCCTTTGCGCGGGCGAAATTGAGCTAAAGCTAAAGTGTACATAAACACCCCGTATTCGTAAGGATGAAGGATGAGGGATGAAGGATGAAGTAATTAGCCTCATCGTTTTCAATCAGCCTTCAGCTTATCTAGCATGAGAATGAGCAAAGATGATCAATTTGTGGGTTACTTTTGTATCAAGCCTTGAATTAAGGCTTAACATTCAAGTTTGAAAGCTTTTTCATCCCTCATCCTTCATCCCTCATAATTTATTGTTCGTCCTTCTTTTTGGCTTCGCGATAACGAAAGACAAAATCGCCCTCGATGCGTGAATCGCGGAAGCGATAGAGCCGAGCTGGCCGCCCACGGCTATTGAGCAATTTGCCAGTATCTTCGAGCAAATCAGAATCGCGCAGTTTGCGATAGAAATTGGCTTTATCGAGCTGCTCGCCCAAAATCTCCTCATAAATGCGTTTGAGCTTGGGCAAACTAAATTCTTTGGGTAACAATTGAAAGGCCAAGGTGGTATATTCGAGTTTCGAGCGCAAACGATCAATTGCAAAGCGCAAAATCTTCTCGTGGTCGAAGGCCAAATCCTTGGGCAGTTCATCGACCGGAAACCAGCGCACAGCGTTGGATTCGTCGGAAACTTGCAAGGCTTGCTCTTCGGTACGAATTAAGGCAAAATAGGCCACGCTAATCACTCGCGTCCGTGGATCACGCCCAGGCTCGCCGAAGGTATACAGCTGCTCCATATACACATCGTGAACGCCAGTTTCTTCCTCCAACTCACGCCGAGCAGCCATTTCCAACGATTCATCCATATTGACAAAGCCGCCCGGAATTGCCCAATGTTCGGCGTAAGGCCAATGTTTGCGCTGCACCATCAAGACATGCAAACGGCCACTGCGTAAGCCAAATATCACCACGTCGACCGTTACAGAAGGCCGCTCATATTTTGTCGCGTCATAGTTTTCAGCAGTTTCTGTCATAGCTGCTCCTAATAGTGTTATTATGACACAAAGTATAAACATGAATTGTTCAGTTGTCAATAGCGATTCTAGGAGTCAAGGTTCAGAAGTTAGGCATCAGTCAAAGCTCTATGTGATCAAGGCATCAACCCTGAACCCTGATCCCTGAACCCTGATCCCTGAACCCTGATCCCTAACATCTAGTCCGGCGCTTTTACAATCGGATGTTGGTTCTATTGCGTTCACTTCATGGGCATAGTACAATACTGGCAACTGCTCCAAGTGAGCTTCATGGCCAATTGGTCAATCAACCAGATCGATCATTCAGCCTGGGGCTAAGCAACAAATTGGGTGCTACGAGCTAGCAACACAACTTGGCAACCCTTGGATCGTGAACGGTCAATGCAATCAGCATTGAAAATTGGTTAAATTTCCTCGCCCTTTGGTTTGCAATGGGGCTTTGATGCGGGTTGAGGATTATGCAAAATCGCAGCATCCAATTGAATAACGTTCCACTTGGAGCAGCTCATTGCCAGCTTCTTACCTTGCTTGGGTAAGAAGCTGGCGTACTTTAGGTTTTTGTAAGGAGGCGTACCGTGGAATGGAACATTAAGAGCCGTAATATTAAGCTACACGATGCGCAAAAAGCATTTATTCAAGAAAAATTAGGCAAATTAGAACGCTACCTTGACGGAATTAACGATTGGAAAGTGGAATGCCGTTTTGAAACACTCCGAGGTAGCGGCGAAACATATACCGTTCAAGCAACGTTGTTGGCCGATCATGGGATTATTTTACGGGCAGAAGAGCACGATCGTGAGTTGTATGCCGCTGTCGAAGCAGTTCACGATAATTTGCAACGCCAAATTCGGCGCTTCAAGGAAAAACATTATCGCCGTGGTAAATTGCGCCGCTCAGCAGGCGAAATGATTGCCGCACCACTGCCAGCCTTGCCTGAAGATGCCGAACAAGCAGAAGAACGCCAAATTATTCGCGCTAAGGATGTGACCTTACGGCCTATGTTTAGCGATGAAGCGATTGAACAAATGGAGTTGCTGGGCCACTCGTTCTTTGTGTTCCGCGATGCTGAAACCGAAAAAATTCAGGTGGTTTATCGCCGTAACGACGGTAATTATGGCTTGATCATGCCCCGCTAGGACACTTTGATTGCCACAGGGATCACATGCATGTGTGATCCCTGTTTTGCTTTAATCGGGCATAATGGCAAGGGCCTTAATTATTTGTCTGCGGGAGTGTGCCATGATTCTCTATTTTGTGCGCCATGGAATTGCCGAAGATTGGGCTGAAAGTGGCCTCGATCAGGATCGGCGCTTGACTGAGCGCGGTCGGAAGCGGATTCGCCAATGTGCGCAGGCTTTACGCTTGTTGGAGATTAAACCAGCTATTATTTTCAGCAGCCCTTTCCCACGCGCTGCCGAAACTGCCTTGATTATTGCCGAAGCCCTTGGCACCGACCCCCCAGTGCTAAAGGAGCAATTGCAACCAGAGGCAGCGCATAGCGAGTTGCTCACCGAATGGCTCAATGCCGATTGCGATAGCATTATGATTGTTGGGCATCAGCCGAATCTCAGCGAGTATGTGGCTCAGCTTGCTGGCTATGGCACCAACCTGATTTTCAAAAAAGGCACGGTTTGTCGGGTTGAAATGCAGGGCGAGCTTGGTCAAATTAGTTGGCTGCTACCACCAAAAGTGCTAATTGCGCTGGCTGAAGCGCGCCAAGCCAAACCATCCAAAGCCACTAAGCATTAACCCGATTCTCAGCCAAAGGTCAGTTTATAAGTCAATTACAAGCTTGTTGATAGCCACGTTTCATCGTTATTAATTACCGAACTTACTATACTCAAACGATAGTGGTATTGGAGGAATAGCGATGAAACGTTGGATAGGATTAGTAGCGATTATCGTAAGTTTGGTGATGCCTCAGGCGAGCCAAGCTGTCGAGCAGCAATGCTTTGAGCAAACTGGCTTTTGTATCGAAGGTCGATTTTTAAGCTATTGGTTGCAAAATGGTGGCTTGGCGGTCTTTGGCTATCCGCTTGGCATTGGCGAAGATGTCTATAATCAAGATAGCCAGCAAAGCTTTTGGACTCAGCACTTTGAGCGGGCACGCTTTGAGTTGCACCCCGAATTGCCAGCGCCCTATGATGTGTTACTCGGTCGCTTGGGCGATGATCTGCTGCGCTATCGCAATATCGATAGCCAAATGCTACCCCAGCCAATTGGCGCAGCTCCGGGCTGTTTGTGGTTTGAAACCACGGGCCACATGCTCTGCGATCAAGCAGCCGGGCTTGGTTTTAAGAGCTATTGGCAAAACCATGGCCTGAATGACCCCAAACTTGATGGCTTTGGTCGTTCGTTGCAATTGTTTGGCTACCCGCTAACCGAGCCAGCACTCGAAACCAATGCCAATGGCGATACGGTGTTGACCCAACATTTCGAGCGCGCTCGCTTCAAGTGGCATCCCAATCAGCCTGATCAATTTAAAGTGCTGCTCGGCTTAGTGGGCAAAGAATCGCAACAATTGGTCTATGGCGAAGGTTCTAATCCTAGCCACCTGACGATGATCGATTCGCGGGTATTTTTCACCGCTGATGATGGGATTCATGGCCAAGAACTGTGGGTTAGCGATGGCACTGAACAAAGTACCCGATTGGTCAAAGATATTTAACCCAACTAGCTCGGCATACCCATATCGATTAACCGCCGCTGCTGGCAAGATGTTCTTTGTGGTTAATGCTGGCACGAGCGATCAATTGTGGGTTAGCGATGGCACTGAGGCTGGTACAAGCCTGGTTTATTCGTTTATTCGCCCAGCGATTGAAGAACCAGGCATTATCGATCTGACTGCGGTTGCTGATGGAGTGTTGGTCTTGGGCTACACTGCTGAATTTGGCATTGAGCCATGGTTCAGCAATGGCAGTAAATCAGGAACCAATCTGATTCGTGATCTTAACCCAGGGCGGGCAGGCGCAGAAATTCGCGTCGCCACATGTTGCAGTTACTACTTCCTGACCGAATTTACCCCCATTGCCAATGGTGTTTTGTTTATGGCGAAGGGCAATACTGGCAACCAAATTTGGTTTAGCGATGGTAATGGGCAAAATACTCGCCAAATTAGCAATTTTGCCGCAAATAATGAGCTAATTACTGAAATCGAAGCCTTTAATAATGAACATATTATCGTGGCGGTGCAACAGCCTGAGGTGGTAGAAATTATCAAAATCGAGCTAGCCACTGGCAAAGAAATGCTCATAGCAAGATACGATCGCTTTTATATTGGCACTCGCTTAGTCGTTTCGGCCTATAATTTGACCAATATTGATGGTCAAGTCTATTACAGCGTTATTGATAGCGAGCAACACCCGGAACTTTGGCTAATCGATAGCCAAACAGTCACGACCAAAATTAATTTGGGTCGTTATCAATTCAAACGCAGCATAGCTGGCCCAGTGCAAAGCAAATTGTATCTTCAATTGCTCAATGACAATGGCAGCGAGGCTGGCTTATGGCAGTGGGATGGTGCTAATCCGCAACAGCTTAGCCCGCTCGAGTTCCAACAGGTTGCCGATAATGGCCAACGGATCTTTGGCATCGCTGGCGAAAAATCACCCTACCGCGTGTATGCCAATAACCCAACCAGACAACGCTTGCAATACGCAGGTTCAGGCTTTCATACGTTGAGTAATAGCCCTGTTTTGGCCCATATCAGCCGCTTCAGCACCAATCATGGCATCTTCATCGCCTTACCCGATTTGGCACATGGTTTGGAGCTTTGGTATAGCGATGGCACAACATTACGCTTGGTCAAAGATATTCGGCCATAATCCCTAAGCATCGTATAGGCAAAGGCTCTGCTTGGTCTACCAAGTGGAGCTTTTGTTCATGGTTAATCAGCTTAATTTCAGGTTATAAGCCAATTTGCAGATGGATACCAGTCGCCATGCATCCTTATCAGCCAGCCAGATCACTATACTCACGCTATCAATTGTAGTGGAGGAACAGTCAATGAAACGCTGGATGCTGTTGGGTTTGATCGTCGCAAACTTGGTGTTGCCGCAAGCCAGCCATGCCGCCGAACTGCAATGTTTCGAGCAAACTGGCTTTTGCACTGACGGGCGTTTTTTGGAGTATTGGCGGCAAAATGGTGGCTTGGAGGTCTTTGGCTATCCGTTGACCACAATCGACATTGTATACAATAATGATAGCGGGCTGCACTTTCTGACTCAGCAATTCGAGCGCGCTCGCTTTGAGTTTCACCCCGAATTGGCCGCGCCCTACGATATGTTACTGGGGCGGCTTGGCGATGATCTGCTGCGTTATCGCAACATCGATAGTGCACTATTGCCGCGCGAAGCTGGGCCAAAACAGGGCTGTTTGTGGTTTGAAACGACTGGTCACAATGTCTGCAATCAGGCCAACGAGCTGGGTTTTATGCATTATTGGCAAAATCATGGCTTGAACGATCCCAAACTTGATGCCTTTGGTCGTTCGTTGCAATTGTTTGGCTACCCGCTGACTGAGCCAACGCTCGAAACCAATGCCAACGGCGATCGCGTGTTGACCCAGCATTTCGAGCGTGCGCGTTTCGAGTGGCATCCCAATCAGCCCGATCAATTCAAAGTGTTGCTTGGTTTGGTGGGCAAAGAAACCCAACAATTGGTCTATGGCGAAGGTTCAAGCCCATTTGAATTGACGGTAGTGGACGATACACTCTTTTTTAGCGCCGATGATGGTGTTCATGGCCAAGAGTTGTGGGTCAGCGATGGCACTGAGAGCGGCACGCGCTTAGTCAAAGATATTGTGGTTGGGGAAGAATCGACGTGGCCAACTCAATTAGAGCCTGCCAATCACGGCGTATTTTTTGTTCTCAATCAGCAAGTAGCATATCAATTATGGTTCAGCGATGGAACTGAGCTAGGTACGCGGATTGTTAAAGAGTTTGGGGCCAAAGCCAAACCCACCAATCTTAAAACCTTGGGCAATGGGGTTATCTTTTGGGCCGATGATGGCGTGCATGGCCTAGAACCATGGTATAGCAACGGCACTGAAGCGGGAACCTATTTGCTCCGTGATCTCAACCCTGGCATCGAAGCTTCAGCTATTTCCGATGGCTATATAAGTTATTGGATCGATTACACCCCGATTGATAATGGCATGGCCTTCATTGCCTACGACAGCCAAAATGGTACTCAGATTTGGTGGACGAACGGCGAAAAGAATGGGACACGCCTAGTAAGCCGCTTGCCCAAATCGTTTGGGCGCTTCGAGTTAGAACGCTTGGATGACTTGCATCTGATTGCAACCTCAGGCCATCTGGAATATGAGATGGGAGTATGGAATATTAACCTTGCCAACGGCGATCCTCAATTATTAGCCAGCTACCCCCTGATTGCTACGACCCGTAACCCAGCGCCAGTTCTTCAGCTAACCCAAGCTGGCGGGATGGTCTATTACCTTAGCAAAACCCAAAGTGGTATGACCACATTATGGCAAACCAATGGTCAGCGTGATCAAACGATCCAAACCAATCTTCAAGAGTATAAAGCTGAAAACATCTTAGGTTCAAATGATCAACTGTACTTGGCGCTCAGCAGTCAAGCAGGGGTTCGCGCAGGCTGGTGGTACTTCGATCCAAGCAATACCTTGACCCAATTAACCGCATTGCCACTGAGAATGTATGCGACTGGCAATCGGGTGTTTGGTTGGGAATCGATTTCCAGCGGTTTACGCTTGTATAGCAATGACGGACTGAATCAGCCACTGCGCTATCGTGGCTCGGTTATGGGCAAAAGCGCAACCTTCCCATATTCAACTCACGAGCACTTTTTTGATCTGAGCGATTTTCAGCATGGCAAAGAACTTTGGTATAGTGATGGCAGCTCGCTGCGCATGGTCAAAGATATTCGCCCATAACGTTAATCAGCAGTAATGCCAAGCTCCACATGATGCACCATGTGGAGTTTTTGCTTGCTAATCAGCCAAATTTCAGCTTATCGCCAGTTTATAAGTTGATTTGCAGTTGCGTGCCACACGCCATTCATCGTGCAAACCCATGTCAATCGCTATACTGAATGTATAGATGTATTGGAGGAATAGCGATGAAACGTTTGATAGTATTCGTACTAATGATTGCTAGTCTGGCACTACCACAGGCTAGTCAGGCCGCTGAGCAGCAATGTTTCGAGCAAACCGGCTTTTGTATCGAAGGCCGTTTTTTGGAGTATTGGCAGCAAAATGGCGGCTTGCAGGTTTTTGGCTATCCGTTGAGTATTGCCGAAAGTGCCTACAACCAAGATAGCAAAGAATTTTTTCTGATGCAGCACTTTGAGCGGGCACGCTTCGAATTGCACCCTGAGTTTGCCGCACCCTACGATGTGCTGCTTGGGCGACTTGGCGATGATCTGCTGCGTTATCGCAATATTGATAGCGCGATGCTGCCGCGTGAGGCTGGCGCAAAACAAGGTTGTTTGTGGTTTGAAACCACGGGTCACAATGTTTGCAATCAAGCCAATGGGCTGGGCTTTATGGCCTATTGGCAAAACCATGGCTTGAATGACCCCCAACTTGATAATTTTGGTCGTTCGTTGCAACTGTTTGGTTACCCGCTAACCGAGCCAGCGCTCGAAACCAATGCCAATGGCGATCGCGTATTGACCCAACATTTCGAACGCGCGCGCTTCGAGTGGCATCCCAACCAGCCCGATCAATTTAAGGTGCTGCTGGGCTTAGTTGGCAAAGAATCGCAACAATTGGTCTATGGTGAAGGTTCATGGCCATATAATTTGACCCTTGTCAATGATACGCTCTTCTTTATCCCCAACGATGGAATTCATGGCAAGGAGTTGTGGGCGAGCGATGGTACAGCAACAGGTACACGGTTAGTCAAAGATATTGATCTTAGTCCACAAGGAAGCATGCCGTATCAGCTTACTGCTGGCAAGCATGGGCTTTTCTTCCTACGCTATGCCAATGATACCTATGAACTCTGGTTTAGCGATGGCAGCGAGGCTGGCACCCGCGTGGTTAAGCAACTTGTCGGCGGAACAACTACCTATATGACCAACCTGATAGCCTTTGGCGATGGCGTGCTCTTTTTTGCTAACGACGGGGTATCTGGGGTTGAGCCATGGTATAGCGATGGTAGCGATTCGGGTACGCATCTATTACGCGACATCAATCCAGGCCCAGCCCACTCGAACGTGGAAAACAGTTATAGCTATTTTTGGGCAGAATACACGCCGTTGGCGGGAGGTATGGCCTTCTTAGCCAAAAATGATCAGGCCGGATCACAAGTCTGGTGGACTGACGGCACTGAAGCTGGCACCCGCCAAATCAGCAATTTCACTGGCGAGTGGCATAATCTCTTTGAGTTAGAGCCATTGGATGCCAACCATTTGATTGTGGCCGCCAGCAACGAAGGCACCTTCGGCATGTGGAATTTGAATATCAACACCGGCGAGCAGCACGTCCTGGCTACTTATCCTTGGATTACTGGCAGTATTCGCAACCCATTACCAGCGTCGCAGTTAACCCAGGTCGATAACGAGGTTTATTACGAAGTGCTGACCCAAGGCGTTGGCGCAAGCCTGTGGCGCACCAATGGCCAGCCGCAGCAAACCAAGCAACAAAACCTGAATGGCCTGAATCCCTATCGTTTGCTCAGTGCCAATAATCAACTGTTTGTCCAGCTTTATAACCAAACCCAACAGGCTGGATGGTGGATTTTTAATTCAGACGCAACCCTGAGCCAATTCACGTCACTCGACTTGATTTTAGAAAACACAGGCAATGGGTTGATTGGCTGGGAATTGCTCGATAAGGGAGCACGAGTCTATCGCAGCGCTGCCAATTATCAAGCAATGAACTATCAAGGTTCGGTAATGAGCATTGAAAGCAACGTATTCAGCCCAGCCCATCGGGCAACCAATGCTAAGCACAGCTTCTTTAGCTTGCCAGATCAACAACATGGCGTAGAGCTTTGGGTTAGTGATGCTCAAGGCCTGCATTTGGTCAAAGATATTCGGCCATAATCACTCATCACGTGGCGCAATCTCACCAATTGCGCCACATTTGCCTATTGTTTATGCAGCCATTGGCCAATGACTTGCGACATCCCTGTGGTTTCTTCGGCGAAGCCTAATTGCAGGTAGAATCTTTGTTGATCGTCGGTAAATAAACAAACGTGCTGGCCTTGTAAATCGGCCAAAATTTGCTTAACCAAGCTGCTAGCAATGCCTTGGCGGCGATAATCGCTGCGCGTCCAGACATCGACAATATAGGCGTTGCACACCCCATCGGATAAAGCCCGCGCTTTGCCGATAATCCGCTCGCCATCGAGTGCAAAACAGACGCTATAGCTGGCGGCAAACGAACGTTGATATTGCTCAGGCGTGCGGCCATTATCAAAATCATCGGCAGCAAGATCAGCTTTTAATTGGGTCCAATCGACATCATTCAAATCGCGCTTGTAGTGAATTGGCATTACACTCCCTCAATTAAGAACATCGAGCAAGAGCATAGAACATAACTGAGCTGCGGAGATCGGTCTGAGGATTGGCTTCGTTCGCTCACACCCTCCTTAAACAAGGGTAGATTTTTCATAAATGTGGTCATGGCCGACACTGCTTCACTGCGTTCGGAGGTCGGTTATTAACCGCATCGGTGGTGATCGAAATCCATTGGTGATCACCACCCTTCCGTCCCGCCTCAAGGCGGGAAACGCAGGGGGCTTTAATCCCCCTGCACCCCCTCAAGGACATTCGTTGGCCAACACACATATTCCGATGAACCTGCCATGGTGTGGTTCGCAGCGGAGGGGTCTTAAAAACCCTACTCTTGGAACCTCGCCCCATCGACCACTGAACACGGTCGATGGGGAACATCCATTTATTACCCACACATCACGGCAGAACCATAACGTTTAACTCCCATCGCCCGCAGCATGGGCAAGGGGCTGGGGGTGAGGGAATCACCCTATCCTTGTCAATCTGATGACTATTACCTCTGTGCTCTTTTATGGATACTGCGCCCAACCCTGATAGAGTTGGCGGCCAAGTAAGCCAAGTTGAATTTCGTAGGCGCTGCCTGCAAGCTCAGGATGATATTCGAAGCGATTACGCTCAAAATATTGCACCAAAAAGCCCTTACCTTGGGCCGCGTCGTATTCCCAAAATGCCTCACTCACAGGAAAACCATACAGCGCAATTCCGCCGTTTTGCTCCCAATAGGCTTTGAATGGATAGCACAAACTATGGCCAGTTTCCACGAAGTAACTACATTCAGCCGGTGGATTTTGGGCTGGCGGCAAGCCACGCCAATCAACGCCGCTGCTTTCGAGCGAGCGCACGCCCAACAAACTCAGTTGAACCCGAAATTCAGGCTGATTGTTGGGATACAATTCAAACCGATTGCGCTCAAAATATTGCACGCTGGTTGGAATGCGGCCCGCGCCTGGCTCGGTCAATTCATCGGTCAAGGGCAAGCCAAAGCGCGCCAAACCACCGTTTTGCTCCCAATAGCTTCGAAAACCGCCAATGATCGTGTGCGGCGTTTCGTCGAAGCTGCGGCCCTCGTTGCTATAGCCACCATACTCGACCCAAATTGGCATGCCACGTTGATCGGGCTGAATTTTGACCGTGCCAGTGTCGGTGTTTATTACCCGCAGCAAGGTGCCATCATAGGCCCGGACTTGCACGTGTTTGCAATCGCAATTAATTTCAAGGTAGGGCGGTGATTGGGCTTCGTGCACCCACCACAAAATATCAACCGAGCGATCGCCATTGCTCCAGTGTTGCCAGCCAAGCCCACCATCATAGGGCAAGGCATAATTGGCCTGCCAACTCAAGCCGCCCAAATTATGAGTCAGATGGTAATAGGCACTATAGCTGGGCTTGCGAATCCGTTGATCATCAACATTCAACGGGTAGGTGCGCCGCAACAAGCCAAAGTGAAACTGATTTTCAGTTGGGTCGTTGATCGGGCGGGTGTAATTGCTGTTATCGCCAGTATCATTACGAAAATCGTACCAGAAGATCTTCTCAACACCTGGGTGGGTCATCGCCAGCAGATAGAAGCGTTGCAGCCAAGCCGCCTGTTCAGTTTCATCAACAATTCCATCATTTTCAGTTGACCAACCAACCTCGGTATACCAAATTGGCTTGTTGCCAAATTGCGCCAACAGGTCATCAATTTCGGCGGCCTGTTCGCGGTAGGTTTGGCTGCGATCGCGGCGCAATACTGGCACTTCGGGCGCATCGGGGCGGTAAGGGTGCAAGCCCAAAATATCAAACATCGGCCAGGCACCCAAGTTATACAAACGTTGCAGATAATCAGGAGTGTCATAGGCAAATTCGGGAATTTCGCTCCAGATATCAGCGACACCACCCAACACAATTTTAGCCTCGGGATCAGCCGCCCGAATTGCGGCGCTGGCAGTTTGCAGCACACGCACAAAATCATTAACGTTGTACAAGCCGCTTTCATAGCCCGATGGCACTAAATTTGGCTCGTTCCAAACTTCCCAATATTTGATCTGGCCACGCTCACGGCCGTAGCGGGCAACGGTAGCATAGACATAATCGCCCCAATCGCTAAGCCATTCTTCGGGGTGAGGATTACGGCCCTTGAACCAAGCGGGATTATAGTCGAGCAAGCCCAACACATTGATCCCAGCCTCAGCTTGCAACTGAATTGCCCGATCGTAATTATAAAAGCGCGAACTATCGCCATCCCAACGGAAGGGGCCATCTGGCTCAAACTGAACCTGATCCCACCAAATTTCTTCGCGGTTCCACTGAACACCAGCTTCGCGCATCAACCGAATCATGGTCGGCATTTCATCGGAGCGCACGCGGTTGCCCAATGAGACCACCATGCCAAATGGCGTTGTTTTATCGCCCCATGGAATCTCGGCAGCATTGGCGGGAGTGGCGGGGTTGGCCAGCAAAAACGGTGTGACGACGAGCACCAGCGCCAGCACCAGAGGGAGCAAGCGTTTGTGCATTGCAGTTTATCCCTTGTACAATCCATGTTTCATCTCAACGTTGCGTAGTGTACCATGGTTGCCTTGGTTTGCTGCTGATAAAAAGCTGAAAGATTGGCTGGGCACCAGGGGTTAGAGGTCAGGGTTTAGGATTGAGGGGTTCTTGGCTGTAGGCTGTAGGCTATGGGCTATTAGAACAATAATCAAGCTAATCTGTGCAATCTGTGGCTAAAAACTTAACCTTCGCGCTCTTCGCGTCCTTCGTGGTTTCATTCTTTGTGAATCAACAGCCAAAAGCCCATAGCCCATAGCCTTATTTTATGGTTCGCTATAGCCAACAACCGCAATTTCGGCTTGCTGAGGATCGCTGTTGAAAATCAAGGTTGCCGATTGCTCAGCGTGGCCAGGCAACAGATCAAGCGTCACATTGCATTCTTGATCATCCAATGTGCCAACGACCTCGACCGCCGTGGCGGCCTGATCGCCATCGTTACGCACGGTTACTTCGAGGTAAAATTGTTGGCCAACTTGGCGTACCGCACCACGCTCAAGGCTGAATTGGGCTGGTTGATCACCTTCGGTGGCCCAAAGCCAACCAATTAGACCAACTAAACAGCTTAATAGCAAGATTGAGATGATTAACGAAATCCATTCGGCGGTGGTGCGAGCTGCGCGTGTCATACTGCTAATCTCCCTGCCGCGCCGCCAACCGTGGCTGGCAAGCCCAAAACAATCGTGTAATCGATCACTTGATGTAGCGATGTGCCAGCATCAATTTGGTTAAAAACCCGCAACGTGACTAAGGCAAACAGCAGCGAGATAATGTACGAGGCAATCGTTTCGCTGAGCGGCGATTGAAACAAGCCACGATGCTGTTTACGCTGCTGATGATCGCCAAAATCGGCTTGAAACACAATGATATAGGAAATCAGCAACGAAGCTGCCATAACTAGCCATAACCACCATGGCGGCAAGGCGGCGGCAATCACGCCAACCTCGTCGGTGGGTGCAATCGAAAGCCCAACCACGGTTGCTCCAAGCATCGTCCCGCCAGCATCAACCAGCGTGGCATGCCAAAAACCGCGCTGCTCCGCTTCCTGTTCGTCGTTATCCTCGCGGCGCAACAAGCCATTGGCCATGCCTACGCCAATTGCACAAGGCATGGTTTCGAGAATAATTTTGCCAAGAATCACATCGTAGGTTAGATCAAAACTGACGCGCCGCAAAACGATTAAACTTAAAACATGCCACTAAGGCTCCCAAGGCTAACGCTTCGATGCTATCCGAAAGCGAGCGGCGCCAAGTGTCGTCGCTATTTCGCCGAAAGCCAGTCGCTCGATTGAGCGCAACTAAGGCGATATAGGTTAAGCCAAGGTACAACAGCATATGCAGCGGCGTGAGATCGCTGCCAATATCCCACACTTCCATTGTGTAGAGCAACGGAACGCCAAACAAAAACGCTCCAGCTACCCCATTGAGCAAATCTTCAAACTCACGCCGCCACATAGTTGCTTCCTATTGATTATTGACGCTCGGCCAATTTTTGGTCGAGCCGTTGTTCGGCTGCCAATCGTTCCAAGGCATGCTCGCCCAAATCGACAAATTGCATGCCTTCGATCAGGCTTGGGTGGACGTTTTGTAAGGCCAAATACATGTGTTGGGCAATCACCCGATAGCTTGGGTGGCCTTGGGGTGCGGCGCGCAGCTCAATCAGATGATAGGCTTCGCGTAAATTCAAGCGAAAGCGCCAACGAACCCGATAGGCAAACGGCACCAAATATTGCGCAGCGGCAGGAACATCGGCTTCGATGGTTTGCACTGCTGCTGCAGCTTGATCAAGTGCTGTGCAATAAGCCTCGGCAACTCCGGCGGCCTCAAGTTCTGGGGCAACCGCATAGCCATGAACTACACTATAGCGTTGGCGTTCTTGGGTCAAAATCCGATGGCGTTGCAAATCGCGATAAGCTCCGATATCGGCGAGAAAATCAAAGGTATAGTAGGTTTCTTCAAAGGCGCGGCCCGGGCGATGAAAGCGTGAGCCGCGTTCGCCAACATAGGCTCGAATAATCGCGCTGCACTGTTCAGTTGGCAAATTTCGTGCCCAGCTTTGAAGGCTTTCCAAGGGTTGGTCGCTATGGGGATAGAGAATCGCGGCCACCACTTTGGCCTCAGCAGCAGGATCATATTCAACTAATGTGACGATCTGTTGCTCGCTGTTGGCTGGAATTTCAGGTTTGAATGCTGCTCCGGCTTGGCGCATTGTGGCGAGATACTGGCTATAGGCCGCGCCGCGCTCAGTTTTGGCCCGTTTAACGAATGAAGGTATCAGTTGATCAAGCTCATGTTGCAGATTCAGGCCAACGTTGCGAACCTCGCTCTGCTCTGAGCTAGCCAGCTTGGTCAGCAAATATTCAAAAGCCCGGCCATTGCCGAACAAGCCAACATTGGTCAAGGTCGCCATTGGCAATAAGCCGCGCAGCAAATCGAGGGCTTTGGCGCGGGTTGCGCTGGTGTAGGCCCGTTCGCTCGTTTTGGCATCGCGCGGGGTTGCGCTTTGCACCCAACGTTGCACAGGCTCGATCAAATTGCGATAGGTATCGGACAAGTGATCAAGGGTTTGTTCATATAACGCCGCGTGAGGTGATTGCATAATTTCAGCGACGCGATGATAGCGATATTTGCCCGCCACTTGGCGATCGAATGGCACATAACGCGTCGATTTTTCCAGCGGATCAAGGCCCAAGCGACTATCTTCGAGCGCTTTGGCGACGATGTTGCTGACACCCTCGCAGGCCACATGCGCCCCGCCCAATTCGGCGACCGAATCATCGCCATAGCCCAACAGCACCCGCTCATAGAAGGCTTCGGCCTGTTTGGTTGCCACCAATTGATCGTTGCTATTAGCTGCGGCATGGCCAACAATGGCCTGAAACCCTGCCTCTGGTGCGTGAATAAATTCATCGAGCAACATTCGGCGAAGGCTCTTGTCGCTGCGGCTATAGCGCGAGAACAACGCACCTTTGACAACTTCGGGTAGGTTGCGCAAGCCAAAAATTGGCTGATCGAGGTTGGTGACGAACGGTGCTAGAATCGCCTGTTCTTCAGGTGTAAATGTATCGCCCCAAGGGTCGTGCATTGGAGTTCTCCAAATCGTTAGATGCAAAATTCAAAACCCTGTATTTTAAGCCATGGGTGGTTATGGAGCAAAATACCTGCCATACTACAAGCAGTGGCGGAATCGAAATTTATAAAAATAAGTAGCTATCAGGGGATTTTAGGGCTTCAAGCATTGGTTTTCATTCCCTCACCCCCAGCCCCTCTCACACGCTGCGGGCGAGGGGAGTTAATGCTGTGGTTTGGGCATGATGCGTGGAATGGAGCAATCGGCTCCCCCTCTTGGGGGGTGAGGGAACGAGGCACCACGAGCCTTTATTACCGCCCAGAATTCGTGGTTTCAACCTTCGTGCGCTTTAGTCCCGCTTGCATCATAATCAAGCGCTCGAGGGACTTATAGCCACATAACGAGAGCATCGACTTCAGATTCGGATAATGCGGCGAGTTTTCCGGGCAACTGTTGCTGCACAATTTGTTGAATTGCCAGCTCGATTGCTGAATGATCACTTGGGCGACCAGCTGCATCTTGGAATTTTTTTGATAACTGATCTAAGACGATCAAACAGCCAAAACTACAAATGTGATCGGCTTCAACTGTCTGGTATGCAGTGAGTTTGTCATGGTTGCGGCCATAACTCGTTAAACCTGCGGCCAAACCATTGAGCAACCCTCGGCGATAGTTTGGTTCAAACGGAACATGGCGATAGCGCAACAAACATTGCTCAATCTGGCTGAAATAGCTAAATCTGATGCCAAGTTTGACCTGAACATGCTCACTAGTACCCTCAAACTCCAGATATGGCTGTGGGTTCAAATCGTGATAAATTAGCTCATCGAGGTAATCGCGTAGGCCATTGGGGTAAAAAATCTGGTTGGTAGTTGCATTAGCCGAATCGATGACTTCAATCCGACAACCGGGAAACAGCACAGCTAAGCCACGTAAATAGCCTAGTAATTGATGGATTGAAGCGGAGCGATTGCGAAATAACGTCTGATCTGGCTCAAACTGAATTCGTCGGTAGGCCTGTTGGCTTGGGTCAAGTTGCTGTAATGCAGGCACAATCGGCTCACCATTGTAGCTTAATTGATAATGATAACCACCAAGATGCAGCTCGATTGTGCAATGTTGTGCAGCCGCAAGCATATGGCAGAGATCGTCTGAGGGCAATCCACAAACATCAATCGATTCAATCGTTGCGCCAACATCTTGAACGATAAATCCACCTTCTGGCAATATGGTTAATTGAATCTGCTGGGCATGCTGGTTTGTCAATAGAAAGTCGATATATTTAACTAACAGCCATTGCAGTGCTTTGCCAGTATTGCCGCCATAGTAGATCGCCAGGTTTTCGCGGCGGAATAGAATTGGGTTAAAATCCGATGGAAATTGAATTGCACTAGTGCTATAGAGGGGATTATCGGGCATGTACAGCTCTCAGCATTTTTGTTTTAATTAAGATATTCGTCTCCCTTCCGTCCCTCCGCTGGAGGGAGACGCAGGGGGTTTCATCCCCCTGCACCCCCGAATATTCATTGCGTGGAGTGTGATGGTTAATCCTATTTCCCATCGTGGCTATCAAATAATGTTTCGTGTCATTCGTGGAATTCGTGGCTAAAATTCTTGGTGCGATTCCTGTTCTGCGTGGATCACGCTTGATCTCTTGATGCGTGATCGTTTTTGGGGCGTTTTTCGTGCTTTTTACGCAGTACAGCGGTGACTTCCGAGCGATTGTGAAACAGTTGACGGGCACCTATCACCCAATAGGCGGTGCGCAAAATACTCAGCGAGTGATAGGCAATTTGGGCGCTATATTCGTGCGGCAACTTAAGCGTTACCACTGCTAAGCCATCATTAGTCAAAGCATTGGCAGCATCAACCATCGACCATGCCGAATCACGGGCATCAATCCGCATATCATTAACAATCACGGTAAAACGCTCTTGGGTGGGTAAAAAGCGCTGCGCCAAGATTTGCAAGTGGCGCACGCCTTGATCATAGCGCAAGCTAGGGTGCAAATCAGCTGGGTCAATTGCCACGACTGGCAAGCCTGCTCGGCGCAGAATTCGTGTCCAACCGCCAGGTGCAGCGCCCAAATCCAAGGCTTGGCCATGATCGGGCCAATCGATGTTGAAGAGCGCTTGGGCTTCGAGCAATTTAAATTCGGCGCGGCTCAATTGACCTTGTTCGCGAGCAAAACGATGGGCACCGCCAGCCCAGGCCGAGCGGTTAAATTCCACGGTCGAAACGCCTAGATAGGCGCGATCCATGCTCAATGAAACTGAAAGCACGCCCTGAGGATTGCGCACATCCAAGGGCAAGCCACTGACTTGCGAGACGGCATCAGCCAATGCTTCGTTTATTTCAAAGCGAGTTAATTTAACATGGTCATCGAGCAAGCGGGTTTGCACCGCAAAGGGCTTGCGGGCTGGCAAATGTGGCGCAAGATTCAAGGCAACTTGGGTCAAGCGTTCTAAGTCATCAGGCGTGCCATCCAACACTACTTCACGGTGAACTGGCGCGATATGGCGCACAAAAACGGCTGGCCGTTTGAGCAAGAAGGCGTGCCATTCAGCCAGTGGTTGCTCAAGCTCAACCAAGGCCACTTCTGGCGCAAGCCGTTGCACTGCAACCCCATATTTGCCATAACGAATTTCATCTATCGCTGCCTCAAGCATCTCGGGCGCAGCACTGAATTAAAACACGATAGGTATCAAGCACAAAAATCCCCTAGAAAGGCAAAAGGCAAAAGGCAAAGGGCAAATAACGGTTGATGCTGCCCATCACATTTTACCTACTTACCTTGATATAATTAATTCCAATTGTTCTGAACACAGAAATACAGTGGCTTATTGATTAACTATTTTGCCTTTTGCCTTCTGAATTCTGACTTTAATATAGGTTTATCGCGTTGGGTGGCGCGGGAACAGCGGCTAGCTGACCACAGGCGGCGGCGATTTCTAGGCCACGTTCGACCCGCACTGTGCACGAAATGCCCGCCGCTTGCACCACTCGTTGGAAGGCCGTCACCCGCTCGCGATGCGAACGCGTCAAGGGCGTACCAGGCACAGGATTCCACGGAATCAAATTGACATGGCACAACATGCCTTTGACCAAACTGGCAAGTTGGGCCGCAAGCTCTGGCGTATCGTTTTTATCATCAAGCAACACATATTCAAACGAAACTCGGCGATGGGTTTTATCAGTGTAATAGCGCACAGCATCGATCAAATCGCTGATATCAAAGCGATCGTTGACTGGCATTAATTCGCTACGCAGTTGATCGTTGGGTGCGTGCAACGAAACCGCCAAATTAATCTGCAAAGCTTCATCGGCCAATTGGCGAATGCCTTTGACCAAGCCCACCGTCGAAACCGTCATATTGCGGGCGCCAAGATTAAAGCCCTGTTTATCGTTGAGCCGTTCGACTGCCGCCCACCAACGCTCGTAGTTGGCAAATGGTTCGCCCATGCCCATAAATACGAGGTTGGTGATATGGTCGGGCACTGGCCCTCCATGGCGTTTGGCTATCGCAGCGCCTTCAGTGCGCAGATAACGCTCGAAATACAGTACCTGCTCCATAATCTCGCCACTGGAGATATTACGCAGCAAGCCTAGTTTGCCAGTGGCGCAAAATACGCAGCCCATGGCACAACCAGCTTGGGTCGAAACACAAATTGTCGCCCGATCGGGCGGATAGATCATCAACACCGTTTCAATCACGGCATTGCCTGGACAGCGCCAAAGCACCTTGCGGGTCAGGCCATCGTCGGTGGTTTGTTCGCGCACCAATTCAAGACTGCCTAGCTGCAAATTTGCGGCCAATTGTTCACGCAAAGTCGCAGATAAATCGGTCATGGCGGCAAAATCGTTGGCTAGTTTTTTATATAAATGGGCATAAATTTGACGCGCCCGAAAGGCTGGCTGGCCTAATTCTGCTAATTGTGCGGTCAAGCCCTTCAAATCAAGATCGTAAATATTCATGGGTTCCTCGTTTGTTACGCCCCATGATACCATCTTTCTTATTAGTAGAGGATCAGGTTTGATCCACGAAGAACACTCGTGTGGCTATAGGCTATTGACTGGTCCAAACAATTCCTGCTAGCCAATGCCAATAGCCTATAGCCCTATCAACTCTGCGTCTCTGCGTTAAAACTGGTTGCTTTTGATTTTGACTTTTGCCTTCTGATTTTCCATATGTTCTTGATATGCAGATTTGGTTATATCGTATAATAGTGCCACGCCTAATTTAACCTATTTCCCCATCTTGAAGCCTACGGCAGCCTGCTGGATGGAGCTTTCTTGGGCATGGCCAGCATTTGCCGGGCGTGCGTTGTTGGCTTGATTCAAAGGAGTTGACCTGTGGCACGCAGCAATTCACGGCTTGACGCTGGCTTAGCGGGCTATTTTCGCTTTGCCGAACGTGGAACGAACCTTCGGACTGAAATTCTGGCTGGCGTAACAACCTTTTTCGTGATGGCCTACATTATTTTTGTTAATCCCTCGATTTTATCGAGCGGCCCGTTGGCCGAAGCTGGCCCGCCGTTCAATGCAACCCTCACCGCCACCTGTTTGGTTTCGGCCTTGATGTGTATCGCAATGGGCTTATTTACCAATTATCCATTTGCCTTGGCTCCCGGTTTGGGCTTGAATGCCGTCGTGGCGTTTCAATTGATTTTGACCATGGGCCTGCCATGGCAAGCAGCAATGGGCGTGATTGTGCTGGAAGGGATTTTGATCACCCTACTGGTGCTAACCGGCTTTCGCCAAGCAGTCATGCACGCGATTCCACTTTCGCAAAAACGCGCAATTAGCGTTGGCATTGGTTTGTTCATTCTGTTTATTGGATTGAATAATGCGGGGATTGTGCAGCGTGGTGCTGGCACACCGATGGCTTTAGGTAATTTCACCACTTTTTCAATTTTGCTGACCGTGGTGGGGTTGTTTTTGACCCTGATTTTGCTGGCCCGCAAAGTTAAGGCCGCTTTGCTGATCGGCATTCTGGCGACAACCATCATTGCTGTAGCCAGCCATTATCTGTTTGGCGCTGATGCCAGTGCCCAAGCAGGCATTCAAGGTGCCTTCCCAAGCGAGTTGGCTAGTCCAAGCTTTGAAACTATTGGCCAAGGCATCAATTTCCAAGTATTCAAGTTGGTCGGCGTGCTTTCGGCGGTCTTGGTCATCTTCTCGCTGATGCTCTCAGATTTCTTCGACACCATGGGCACAATCATCGGCGTGGGTGAACAAGCAGGCTTTGTCAAAGCCGATGGCGATTTGCCCAACTCCAATCGGGTGTTGATGGTCGATTCAGTTGCGGCGGTTGCTGGCGGCGTTTTCGGCACATCATCGGTCACCACCTATATCGAAAGCGCGGCTGGGGTTGGAGAGGGTGGGCGCACTGGGCTGACTGCGGTGGTCACTGGAATTTTGTTCCTGCTGAGCATCCTGATCGCGCCATTTGCGGGGATTGTACCAAGCGAAGCCACTGCACCAGCCTTGATTATCGTGGGCTTTTTGATGTGTGGCGGCATTCGCGAAATTGACTTTAGCGATCTTGAAGAGGGCTTTCCCGCCTTGCTGACCATGACGATTATGCCATTCAGTTATAGCATCACCAATGGCATCGGCGCGGGCTTTATCAGCTATGTGGTGCTGAAATTGGCCTTGGGTAAGGCCAAGCAAGTCCATCCATTGCTCTGGATCGTCGCCGTAGCCTTCTTGGTGTACTTCCTGTTGCCTTTGATCGAGGCGAAGATTTAATATTTCTTTATATCTAATCTTACCAAAAGAAAAAACATCACAGTATCACTATTACAAATGTAAGAGTGATACTGTGATGCAGATTATCTAATTAATAGGTATGTTTGCACTCTTCTAATCTCGTACATCAATATATTTATATTTTTCATAAACGAAAGAAAATCTTCTTCACGATAGATAAACTCTTCTGAATTTTCTCCTTTATTTTTAATTGTTGTATGAAAATGCATTATACTATTCCTAAATTCTCTTAGTATATCTTTATTATTTATTTTCATTTTTATTTCTTCATTTTTTGAAATATCATCAATTAATTCCCCTATAAAATGTTTTTCGAATTTCCTATCTTTTTTATCTTGTATTTTATTTATATTAAGGATTTCCCTTAGTGATGTTTCGTATATAAGAATCATTGAATAGATATTTAATTTAATTTTATCACTATTATAATTTGAAAAATGAATAACTCCACAGAATTCACCGTAATTATAAACAAACAAAACATTATTCTTTTTAAACTTACTAAGAGCTTGCTCACTAAACACGTCTAAATTTACATCGATTTTTAAGGATTCATCGATTATCATCTCTTCAAAGTAACCATTTTTGTCTTTAAAATATACTCTGTTATTAGGATCTTCAAGGGAAGGCAAATATTCAATATTTCGGTTTTTACAAAACTTTACACATTCATCTTCCATGGCTGGATCATAGAAAATCACTTTGTTGGCGGGAGTCATAATGTCGGCGATACGAACGCACTCAATCATAGTACCCTCACATTGTTAATCATCACAGTTAGTATAAGTTTTATCTTAATTATTCATATCCATCGCTAGCCCTATTTAGCTCAAACAAAACAAAAAAGCCCCTCGCCCGTAGCCTAGCGAATCCATCCAATATTTCAGCTCAATCAAACTCGTTCAAGGCCCGCCGCAGAGCGCGAATAACCCGTTGGCGCTTCGGCTCTTTAAATAGATAAGCTGGCAGACGCTCATACCAGCGTTGCCAATAATGCTCAAAGCTATGCCCTGGCTCACGGCTGCTTGGGTGCAACTTCTGCTCAAAGTGGCCGAGACAGGTGCGAAGCTGATCAAGTGAATGGAAGAGGAAGGTAAACGAGCAGACATGGACACAATAGACCCACTGAGGTGCAAGCGGTGTCGCTTTACGCGTTGCTTTCAGACCGCCAATCCAGCTTGAGGACATATAATCTAGGTGCACATCAGGGTCATAGTATTCTTGCCAGCAACGAGCCATACGCATCTCCTTTCCCGAGCGCGAGTCTCCCCAAACTACGCTAAAACCACCAAATTAAAGCCCCTCGCCCACGTGGCGGGCGAGGGGTTGGGGTGAGGGAATCTCAAATCTAGCCCGCTGCTTTGACGGTCGCTTGGTCGCCAGTTTCAATCAGATACACGCTGCCTTTATGCGCTTTGGCGCGTTTTTTGACATCGGCGGCCAAATCGCCAAACTCGGCAAAGTGGGTAATTTGATGATTGAGGCTCGAAACCACGCCAATCGAGATGCTGACAAAGGGAAATTGCTTGGGATTGCCCTCGCGATCGTTTTGACGAATAAAGCCGCGCTGCCTGGTTTCGATGTCGTAATACAGCGGCGCTAGCTGATCAAACTCGCGAATGATCGATTCGCAGATTGCCGCCACATTATCGGGATGAGCCAAAAACACAAAATCATCGCCGCCGATGTGGCCCACAAAATCGCCAGCCGCACCCGAACGCTCCACCGCTCCCGTGATGATCCGCGCAGTTTGGTGGATAATCGCATCGCCTTTGAGAAAGCCATATTCATCGTTGTAGGCTTTAAAGTGGTCAAGGTCGCAGTAGCCAACCACGAAGGGCTGTTTGCGATCAAGTCGGGCGGCAATTGCCCGCTCAATCGCCCGATTGCCCGGCAACATGGTCGATGGATTGGCGTTGCCTTCGACTTCACGGCGGCGCAACGAGGCACTAATTCGCGCTAGCAATTCGTTCCAATCAAATGGCTTGGTTATGTAATCGTCTGCGCCCAGTTGAAAGCCGCGCACTTTTTCTTCGGGCTTGCCCAGCGCCGAAACCAGCATCAACGGTGTCGTGGCAGTTTGGGTGCGTTCACGTAATTGGCGCAACACCGTCCAGCCATCAATATCAGGCAACATCAAATCGAGCATAATTAAATCGAACGGCTGGCGCATGGCGAGCCGCAAGCCTTCCTCGCCGCTGGTGGTGACGGTGATCGAATAGCCAGCATTGGCTAAACCTTGGCTCACGATCTGTTGAATTTCATGATCATCTTCAATGACCAAAAGTTCGGCAATCGTTTTCTTGCGGCTTTTAATCACCAACTCACTGATCATAATTGGCAAACGATCCAAGGCCTCGTCTTTGCGAATAATTTGCAGGCGTGGGTCAAGCTCAAGTTTTTCGGTTTGTTTGGCTTCTAAGCCGGTATAAATAATAATCGGAATATGCTTGGTTTCCGGGTCTTCGCCCAGCACAAAGGCTACTTGCTCGCCATTCAAATACGGCAGCATCAGATCGAGAATAATCGCGACTGGTTGATAGGCACGGGCTAAATCTAAGCCTGCCATGCCATCGGGAGCCGTAACCACGTTATAGCCCGATTGTGTCAAGCGTGCTGAAACGACCGCGCGATAGGTCTGCGAATCTTCGATTAACAACACACAGGGTTTGCTGGTATCGATATCTGGGGGATATTTGGGCAAGGCCAAGTTTGGCTGTTCGGTGGGTACTTGGGCCGACTGACTAGGACGCTGGGCCAGCACCTCATCGGGAATGATCACCTGAATACCAGTTGGATGATCAAACATATATTCTTGCAACACATCAATTGCGCTGCCCAAGCGGGTTGCCGAGCGATTGAGCAACCCCATCACTTCAGCAACTTGGGCCGAATTTGCATTACTTTCAGCTAAATAGCGTTCAAGCAACGCCAACCCCGCATTCAAGGTAGTTAATGGTGTTGCAAAACGATGAACAAAACGAGAACGGCGTTCGTAGCTATCCATACAGGTGTCTCCAGATGCCTTGCGCTTAGGGACGTTGTCGCTCAACCGAGCCGGAAGGGCGATCGCCTTGGTCTTCCATCAGCGCCAACTGACGGGCCACTTCTTCCACCGCCACCCGTTGTTTTCGATAAAAATCCGATTCGCTCATTGCGAGCTTATCTATAATCTCGCGAATCCGTAAGCCTTTGAGAAAACGTAACTCTAAAATATTGTAAATCATCCATTCGGGAGCCGTAGGATCAAGCTGATCTTCAGGCCGAATGTTTTCGATTGCTTGGCGCAACACGCCTTGCAAAGCGCGGGTTGGGCTGCCACCTTGGGTATCGAGCAATTGGCGCACCGTGCGCAAATCGAGCAATGGGCTATCGCTGAGCTTTGGGCCACCCCAATAATGCGACAGTGCATCCTTGACCAACTGCGGAAACTCGGGATGCAACGCCACATCGGCCATTGCATCGGCCATTTCCGATAGCGGCGTTTCAATCTCACTGGTTAATTGTAACAGCGAAGCGCTCTGTGGGGCTAGCCCACGCAACGAACTAAACAAATTCTGTTGCAATTGCATATGGGTCAGCGCCAATTCCATCTGATGCGCCAAGGTTGCAATCAACTGGCGCGTCGAAACGGTAAGTTGTTCTGGCCGACAACCGATGCCAATTGCCCCAAGTAACTCTTGCTGGCTATTGTACAGTGGCAACAAGCAAAAACCATCGTGAATGCTAAAATCCTCAACATCGGGCATGCGATCGTTGCGAAAAGCGCCATGCGGCAGATTTTGCAATAGCTCACTGATATTATTGACATTCAAAAACTGTTTGATCGTGCGGCGAGGGCCACACGAGGCTTGAACTGTAAATTGCTCGTCATTGGGAGCTAGCACAAAACCCGATTCAACCCGCAACGAGCCACAAACCGCCACCAAGGTGTTTTCAAGCAATTGGCGTAAATCTTGACGGGTGAAGGCGCGCTCCTCGAAGCGCCGCATCCAGCGCACTTCGTCGCTATCTTGGCGATAAATTAGGGTATCGACGGTTGGTCGCACCCGCCCAATAAAAATTGGCATCACCACCGTCATCAACATTACCCCAAAAATCGTAATTGTTGCCCGTGGCAAGCCTGTCGCTGCACTCAGTGGCTCGACCAATTGCAAACAGATAATTAAGGCTACGCCAACGACTGGTCCATATAAGATATACCTTAAGAAATTATACTTAACTAAGCGATCGGGAACAATCACCCCATGGAAAGCTACGCTATAGGTCATGAGGGTCATCATCACTCCCACGCCGGTAGTGCTTGCGCCTAGTAACATCAACGAAAGCCAGGATGGCACGCCCTTAGTATTGGCGGCGATAATTAAATAGGGAAATACCCCCAAAAATGGCGCTAAAAAAGAAGTACTTAAATACCATAAGCGACGGCGATTGGCCGGAGTAATTGAGCGGCGATGGGCTTGGCGAATGCACCACACACCCAATAAACAGACGGCAACAAAATAACTAATGAAGAACCAAAACAATGGCCCTTTGCCAAAGCCAACATATGGTTGACTTGGCACATCAATCACCAACAGATTGCTAGTGAGCGCCACCAACCAAAACCCAACGCTAAATGTATAAAATAAGGGTAACAGCACCCGCGTCCACATACGTGGATCACCAGTGCTGCGAAGCAATGATTCAGCAAAGTGGTAGTAGGCCGCAGGCACAAGGCTAATACCTGCCCATTGAATGCGCCAAAGCACATGGCGCGTAGCCTCAGTTTGGGCTTGGCGTTGGAGAATTGCGCCCCCAAGCACAATCATTAAACCAACGATCAGCAAACAAAATGAGCGAGCTACCCCATTGCGCCAATTATGCAGAGCAATATAGGCAAATAACGAGAAACCTACGACCACAATTGCAGCCAGCGTTAGGTCGTTGGCCGCAAGCAAAAAATTAGTCCACGAAAACGCCGCCACCATACCTAAATTTCCTAGTGATTGAGAATGTAGTCTGCGAACTGTGGCCGCAGCAGTGCCGCCACCTGAATTATAGCATGGCGCAACGAGCCGATTCTAAAGCGCTAATTTGATTGCCGCCAGCCATGCCACAATCCCCGCCACCAAACCTACGCCTAAAAGTAGGTTTCGGTTGCGCGTTGTATGTTGGGCATTAGATTGCATAACGCTAAAACAGCCAAAGCTAATCCCGCCACCAAGCAACATCAAACCAGTCCAGAGATCGCCAAAAATGCTTAACAAAAGCCCAGTCAAGGCCAAAATCGCCCCAAAAACCAGCAATAATTTTGAGCCAAACAATTTTCCAGGCGCATCGTTGGGGTTGCCATAGGGTGTCAGTGGCATACACATGTCTCCTGCATGCAACAAGCACGGAGGAAATCCGTGCCTGTTACGAGTTGATTAAATTCAGTTCTGCATTAAGCTTGCCAAGCAATCCGCAATTGATTGTGCTCGTCGTAGGAATAATGGCCAAAAAATGGCGGATCATGGGTTTGCATACCCAACACTTTTGGCAACAAAATCGCCAAATCATCAACTAAATCGCTGGTTGGTAATTGCGCGGCGGAGTGCCATTCCAAGCTGCCTTCAATGCTTGGCACAAAGGCTTGATTGCTGGCCTCAGCAGTCCAGACCGCCATCACAATCCCAACTTCAGCGCCGCTATCGATATGCACAATGCCACACAAGCGTGGTGTAGCCACAGTCAAACCGGTTTCTTCGTGCACCTCGCGCAGCGTAGCGCGAAGAAAATCCTCGTTGCGCTCGATATGGCCACCAACGCCATTTAAACGATTGGGCCAAACCCGTTTGGTTGGAGCGCCGCGCAAAAGCAACACTTGGCGCTCAGCCCCGCTGCCATAGGTTACAAAACACAACGTCCGTGGAATCGTCTGCCAACGATGGAGATTGTTGTTAATCCCTTGATCTTCGCGCCCCATATTGCCTACCTTGGTAAAGCTCCATTGCCACGCACTTTCGCCATGCCCATCACGGCTTCGGCTAAATTCGCGTCGAGTTTATAGGCTTTTTCGTAAGCTTGCAAGGCATCGTTGTTTTTGCGCAAATCGAAGAAGGCTTGACCTTTGCCACACCACGATTGAGCATCGCGCGGGTTGACCTTCAGCGCTTGATCAAAATAATACAAGGCTTGCTTGGCTTGATTGAGTTCGAGCGAGGCATAGCCCATACTGCGCCAGGTAATTGGATCGTTGGGATCGAGCTTGGAAGCGTATTCATAGGCTTGAAAAGCCTCTTTGGGCAAGGCCAAAGCGCTATAGACCCGACCACGGCCAAGCCAAGCCCGCCGCTCTTTTTTATCCAAGTTCAAGGCTGCGTCGTAGTCTGCCAAGGCTTCGCGTAATTGATACAGATATTCGTGCGATTCGCCCGAAAGCCAGTGCAAGCGCACTTCTTCATCGCGGCTTGGTCGCAAGCTCAAGGCATGTTCATAGCTTTTGAGTGCGTCGTTGTAGGCCAACAAAGCCACTTGGCACATGCCCAAATTGAGCCAATAGGTTGGGCGGCTGCTTTCCAGCTCGGTTGCTTGGCGAAAGCATTTAAGCGCTGCACCATATTCCGTCAACGACATATGCACAATCCCTTTGGCATTCAGATCAGCGGCTTGGGTTTCGCTGCTGATCGAGACCGTTGGCCGGGCTAGTTCCTCGCCAAGGTGATATTTGCGCAGCCATTGTAAATCGTGCTCTAGTTCATCGAACGATTGATAGCGATCGTTGGCTTTTTTGGCCAAACAACGCAAAATTACATGGTCACAGCCGCGGCGGAGGTCAGGCCGCACTTCCGATGGCGTTGGCGGCGGCACGTTGCAATGCAAATGAGTCAGTTCGGCAACGGTGGGAGCCTTGAAGGGCAAATCGCCGATCATCATCTCATACAGCATCACGCCCATGGCATAGATGTCGCTGGTTGTGCCAAGCGGCGTACCTGGTGCTCGTTGTTCTGGCGACATGTAAGGCTGCGAGCCACCAAATAAATCGCTGGCGTGGGTTACAATTTTGCTATCGTTATGCTGCGAATCGTGGCCCCAACGCACTTTGGTCGAAACGCTGGCACCTTGGGCCAAACCAAAGTCGGTTACTTTGGCAATGCCTTCGGGCGTAACCATCACATTATCGGGCTTGAGATCGCGATGAATCAAATTACAACGATCGTAGGCGTATTGCATGCCCCAGCAAATTTGGATGGCAAAATCGAGAATGTGTTTGAAGCGCAAACGGCCTCGGCGCATCATCTCGCGCAGCGAAACCCCAGGCACAAACTCCATTACGATATGCGGACGGCCTGCGATCATAACAATTGTGGTTGCTTCGACAACATTGGGATGCGAACCAAGCCGCATCCAGACTTCGGCCTCACGGGTGAAATTGGCAATTGCACTATCGACCCATGTGAATTTGGCTTGAAACGTTTTCATTGCCACGGTCTGCTCCGAACGCAAATCGCGGGCAATGTAGACCAAGCCCATAAACCCTTTGCGCACATTGCGCACCAAATAGCGTTGGTCGATAATATCGCCAACTTTAAACTCAACGCCCTTTAAATTATCGGCATCATCAGAGCGCGAGAGGAGCTTATCGAGAATGGCCACAGCTCACCTCATTGATTGTGATTGGGTTGATGGTCGCCGACTGAAGGTGAACGTTGTTCGCGGAGAATCGCTGCTGGTTGATTACTCAAGGCATCGAGCACGCGCTCACGATGTTTTGGCAGAAATTGCTCGGTAGGCAAGCGTTCAGGGGCAAACCACTGATGTTCCGAAGATTCCTCAGTTGTTTGGAGTTCCCCGCCAAGCACATGACACTCAAAGGTTAGCACTACTTCATGCTTTTGGGGTTTGGAATAGACCCCAACCAGCCGAGTTACTGCAACCTCTAAGCCTGTTTCTTCGCGCACTTCACGAATAATGCCTTCGCTGACACTTTCGTGAGCTTCAACACCACCACCTGGCAAATTCCACCAGCCGCTATCAGCCCGTCGTGAAAGCAACACTGCGCCATTGGAACTAAAAATAATCGCAAATGCCGCTACCCGATGGCTCGGTGGATGGATCTTGGTCATCGTTGACGCTCCTAAAAACGAAAAATGAATAATAGTCGTCGCAGACCAAAGCAAAATAAGACCCAATGTCATAAACATTGGCTTAACACTATCATAACGTGGTGATCAAGAGGGGCAATTTCAGGCCTTCGGTTGTTGATCGAGACTTTTGGCTAATAGCATGCCTTGTAGTAGGATTGTCGCATCGGCGGCACGACGTTGGCGGCTCAATGCTTGAATCGATTCTAATATGGCAGCATTAGCATCGTTTTGGGCTTGGACAATTGGAACCACAAAATCACGGGTGGCCAAGCGTAATAGACCGTTGCGAATCGCCCCTAACCAAGGTCGCCGCGCTGGAATCGGCGCTGGTTCTAGCTTCACTTTAGCACGAAGTTGGCGTTCAATCCATTGCAATTCAGTCTCGCCACCCTCGGCAGTTTCATCAGGAAAAATATCGAGTTCGCTGATGACTGGCTGCGATTCATGGTTCAGAAAAGCCGATTGATAGGCCAAATAGGCAATTTTCAGGGCTTGAATTTCATCGTCACTGGCACAAGCCCGAATATGGCCCATTTCGGCAGGCAGCCATGTGCGCATCAGCCAAGTATTGTTGAAATATTTAAAAAGGTAGCGCAACCGATTAAAATGATACAGTTGCAAATAGACTGCGCTGCGATGGCCCACGCTTGAGCCTTCGATATGGGTTGCAACCGCTCGTGGCGTATACAAAACATCAAGCCCGTCGCGCCGGAGCCGGGTGCAAAAATCAACTTCTTCGTAGTAGGCGGGGTGAAATTGCTCATCAAGCCCATCGAGGGCTTCCCATGTGCTGCGCCGACAGGCAAAAGCCGCACCAGTCACATAATCGACTGTTTCGAGTGCATCGTATTGGCCATGATCAGGCTCGCCCACTCCACGATGATGACCTAAGCCCCAAGGCAAGCGCAAAACCCCACCTGCATGTTGCAGCGTTGTGCCATCGCGATACAATAATTTGCCGCCGACCGCGCCAATGTTTGGCCAACGCGCTAATGGCGCGATCAAATGTTCAATCCAATCGGGCTGAACAATCAAATCGGGATTCGCCAAAACAACATATTCAGCTGCGGTTAATCGAACCCCTTGATTGCAGCCACCAGCAAAGCCCAAATTGGCTCCGGTTTGCACAAACCGCACTTGAGGAAATTGGTTTTTGACGATCGTGGCAGTCTCATCACGCGAGGCATTATCAACCACCACCAATTCACTAGGCGCAGGATCAAGCGCCAGCAACGAATTGAGGCAATCGCCAATATAGCGCGCGTGATTGTAGGTTACAACAATAATCGCAGCATCAAGCATGGTCATGGAAAACCTCTTCAGCCGCTGGAGCAGGCGCAAGGCTGGTTTGCCAGGTTTGGACTGCGCCAGCAGCTCGCAACTGCTGTTGAATCTGAGTGGCGCGTTCAGCGGGAACCAGTGCCAGCATAATTCCGCCCCATCCAGCCCCCGACATTTTAGCGCCCCACGCGCCGGCATCAAGCGCGGCTTGCACCAATTGATCAAGTTTTTGGGCCGAAACAGCTAAATGTTGTAATAAGTAATGATTTTGGCTGAGCAATTGGCCAAATGCTGGGCCATCGTTGCCCGCCAAAGCTGCTTGAATTTGACGAACCAAATTGCCAACCGCTACAAATTGGCCATTATACAGCTCTGGATTGGCCAACCAGCGCTGGCGTAAATCGCCGACCACAGCTTTGGTTTCGCTGGCGATGCCGCTATCGGCCACCACAAAATGCCATTCAGTGCCCACCGCTAACGGTGCAATTAGTGGGTTACCTTGAGCTTGGCGTTGAAACAAAATTGGTTGTTCGTAGGCGACAACGGTGTTATCAATGCCTGAGGGTGTGCCATGAAAGGCTTTTTCGCTCTGATACACCAGATCAGAGATAACTTGGGCTGAAAGTTGCTGGCCTGCCTGTTCGGCCAAAGCACGAACCAAGGCCGCGCCAACCGCCGCGCCACTACCCATGCCACTAGCAATTGGGATACTAGAACTAATGGTCAAGCGCAAATCTGGCTCTGACAATTGTAAATAATCTAAACTACGCTGGGCCAAATCGCTGAGCGGAGCAGTTGCCCGCAAGCGCCAAACCAAGCCTAAATCGGGCGCATGCACAGTCATGCCAGCGCCACGTGGGGCTGGTTCGGCCACGACGCTAGCCCGTAAGGCGGCAATTGGCATAGCTAAAGCTGGTTGGCCATACACCACGGCATGCTCGCCAGCTAAAATAAGTTTTCCAGGCGCACTATTCATCGCGAGTATTATAGATCGAATATCTTAATTTGCTGCGTGACATGATTGATTGAATATGGTGAATCGTTCATGATCCCCTCACCCCCAACCCTGACAAAGGTAGATTTTCAATAAATGGTGTTGTGGATGGGCATAGTTTTGCGTTCCCTCACCCCCCAGCCCCCTCTCCCGCACGCGAGGCGAGGGGGATTCGATTACTCCCTTCCACGCAGCATGCCAAAACCACCGCGATCACCCCTCACCCTCAAGCATGCTGGTTTCTCCATCCAATTTCGACCAAACCACAGCATTAACTTCCCTCGCCCACTGAATGCGGGCGAGGGGTTGGAGGTGAGGGAACGCAGTTCAATCCTCTAATCCCACAAGAAATAGCGGCCTGCTTGATAAATCATGCCAACTGCGGTCAGAATTACCGCAACATACCACGGCACATCAAGAAACATCATGCCAATCACCAAGACCAAAAATAGAATCGAATAACCAATTAACCAATTGCGAAAATTCTTGGACATAGCCATAACTCCTACACACAACAAGGCTTATGTTGCGCTAAATGCGCACGTTTGTGACCATGGACGAGGCTCATGGTACGGATAACCAACGGAGAAAGCAAACTCGGGCTTGCGCTGGCCCAGCATGATCAAGCACAACTGGCAGACCTGCAACTTCGCCATCGCCAACTTCAAGCTCAAAGCCCATCCGTTGGTGAAACGCGATCGAGCGTTGGTTGACAGGCGCAGTGATTGCACGAACTGTACGACATTGTTGGCTAATGGCCAGTGTAAAGAATTTTTCATACAGTTGTTGGGCCAAACCGGTACCTCGCAGCGCTGGCGCAACTCCAACCATGTGAATATAGGCCTCAGCTTTGGCATGATCGATCAACCCAACCAAAAATCCTCCTAGCTCGCCATCGTGCTCAACCACAAAACTACTAGCGCTCAAGTAATGACACATCCAGCGTTGCAGTAGGCTGCTCAACGGGTGACCCCACCAGTGGTCAATCACGGCTTGGATGGGCAAGAAATCGGCTTCATTCATTGCACGCATGCTCATTCCTTTGGCTACAAAAAAACGCAGGCTACCGTGATGGTAACCTGCGTCGTAACCAGAAACAAGCAGCTAATTAGGCAGCTTCAGCTTCGGTTTCAGTTGCAACATGCTTATCGCTAAAGCCGAAGCGTCGTTTGAGGCTTTCAACCAAGCTATAAACCACTGGCACAACTAGCAAGGTCAAGAAGGTCGAGGTGAACAAGCCACCAATGACCGCAATCCCAAGGTCTGCGCCAATAAAGCCGCCTTCTTTGAGACCCAACGCCAATGGCAGCAAGGCAACCATGGTGGCAATTGCGGTCATCAAGATTGGGCGGAGCCGCACGCGAGCCGCTTGCACCAATGAATCGTAGACTGATTTGCCTTCTTCACGATATTGTTCAACCAACTCAATCAACACGATTGCATTAGTCACCACAATCCCAATTAGCAGCAAGACCCCAATCATGGTGGTGATGCCAAGTGGCTTGCCAGTGAGGAACAACGAGGTCAAGACCCCGATAATCGCCAATGGCAACGAGAAGAGAATGATCAACGGATTCATCAACGAGCCAAACGAAAGCACCATCACCAAATACACCAAGATAACTGCCACGCCCAAGGCGAGGAACATATCATTGAAGGTGTCGGTTTGTGATTGCGCTTGGGCACCAGCTTGAATGATCACGCCTTCGGGCAAGCCAATGTTATCGCGAATTTCAGCCTCAACCGCTGCTTGGGTCGAGAAGGTATCATCGCTGGTAAATTGGCCTGAGATCGAGGTAGCACGGTCGCCGTTGATGCGCACAATGCTGCTTGCACCGGGGACTTCGCTAATCGTGGCAACTTGGGAAAGTGGCACAGTATTGATTGTACCGACTTGCAAAGCACTCAATTTTTCAGCATCCAAGGCCGCAGGATCAACTTGAACGTAAATATCAAGCGGTTTATTCGTGCCATCCAATTGAACCGTACCAGCATTTTCGCCAGTGAGCATAGCGCGAATTTGCAAGGCAATTTGGGCAGTGCTGGTACCGCTGTTGATCGCTTTTTTGGGATCAACTGCAACTTCAAGTTCAGGCTGAACTTCGGCCAAGCTGCTCTTGACGTTGGCAATATCAAATTTATCGCTAACTTTATTGCCACCAATGGCCGCCATGATTTTATCGTTGGCTTCGCGCAGTTTGTTGATATCTGAGCTAACCAAGGTAATATCAAGGCCTGCATTACCTGGGCCGCCGCCTTGCGAAACAACTTCAGCAGTCACTGATTCGAGGCCAGCAACGCCTTTGATTTGGGTTTCCAACTCTTTGGCGAAGGCAGCTGGGTCAGTTACGTTGTCGTTGTTGATTGTCAAACTGAAGCGGGCGCTATCAGGAGCACTAGCTCCACCGGATTGATCGCGGTTGCGGTTTGCACCACTGGCGCTACCAATTACGGTTTGAATATCGCGCACTTTGCCTGCATCACGTTGCGGCAACAACAATTTTTCAATTTCATCGGCCTTGGCCACGGTGGTGTCAAGGTCGGTACCTGATGGAGTGTTGATCTGAATCGAAATCAACTTTTCGCTGCTATCAGGCAAGAAGGTGAATTTCAAGAAGTTGACGAAACCAAAGCTGCCCAGCAACAAGGCAAATGCAATCAGCAAAGTCCAAGCGCGGTTACGCAAAGCCCATGTCAAGGCTGGGGTATAGGCGCGTTGCATCCACGTATTTTCTGGCTCTTCTTTGGTTTTGCGAATAAAGAGATAAGCTAAGAGCGGCACAATCGTGATTGCTACCACCAACGAAGCCAACAATGCATAGGTTACAGTCAAAGCGAAGGGCAAGAAGAACTTCGAGACGATCCCGCCAACCAAGCCCAACGGCAAGAACACACACACGGTGGTTAAGGTTGATGAGGTAATCGCGCCAGCAACTTCTTTGGTACCTTCGATCACTGCTTCGCGGCGATTTGTGCCTTTATTCAAGTAGCGATAGATGTTTTCCAACACCACAATCGAGTCATCGACCACCCGCCCGACCGCAACAGTCAGACCACCTAAGGTCATCACGTTGAGCGAGAAACCTTGCAAACGCATCAGAATCAAGGCCACCATAATTGAAAGTGGAATTGAAACTGCGGTTACCAAGGTGGTGCGCAACGAACGCAAGAACAAGAAGATCACGACAATCGCCACGACTGCGCCAATTGCGCCTTCGGTCAAAACTGCGCTCACAGCTTGGTTGATTGGGGTAGCTTGCTCGCTAACAACACGAATCGTCAAACTACCATCGTTGAATTTAGCAAACTCAGCTTCGACAGCTTCGACAATTTCCACCGTGTTGCCGGTGGTATCTTTGGAAATTTCCAAGCCCAAACTGGCTTGACCATTGGTACGGGTAACGGTGCTGCCGCCAACTGCGCCAACTTCAACCGTTGCCACATCCTTCAAGCGAATTAACAATGCTTCAGGTACCCCAGTGCTGCCAGCAGCATCGGGATTGTTGAGCTTTTGCGCCAAGGCTGCTTGGCTTTCGGCTGAAAGCAAGGCGGTTAATTCAGGAGTGAAAGCACTCAAGAATTGAGCTGGAATTTGATCAATCAACTCAGGCGTAATTTGATCAGGCGAGGTAATGCCAAACGCAGCAAATTCAGCTGGCAAAGCACTTGCGCCAGTGCTTGGGGCTGGAGTAGCCGCAGGAGCAGCGGCCAAGGCTTCAGCTAAAGCAGTTTGGCTAGCTTCTGGCAAGGCCAATGCTAAGTTGACTGGGAACTGAGCCAAACCAGCAGCTGGCAATTGACCAATCACCGCAGGCGTAATTTGCTCAGGCGCAGTAATGCCAAATGCCACTAATTCGGTTGGCACTTCAGCTTCAGGCAAGCGTTCGGCCAAAGCCGCTTGGCTTGCGTCGCTCAATTCCAAAGCCAATGGCAAGGTAATTTGGCTCAAACCAGCAGCAGGAAATTGACCAATTACGTCTGGCGTAATTTGATCGGGGCTGGTAATGCCAAAGCCTTGCAATGCAGCCGGAATTAAGCTGGTTGTGACTGGTTGGGTTGGAGTTTGGGTTGGGTTAGGAGTCGCAGCAGCAGTTGGTTGAGCCGCAGCGCCACCCAAGCCACCGGGTGCACCACCAAGGCCAGCGCTTGCGCCACCACTCAGATCAACCCCTTTGATGCCAACCACGACGTTTTCAATTTCGTTGGTTGAGCTATATTTGTGGGTAATCCGCAAGGGCAATGAACGGCCTTCGTCGGTAATCGTACCAACAGGGAAGACCAAGTTATTGGCTTGCAAGAATTGCACAACTTGGGCTTGGGTTAAGTTGTTAGCTGCCATCTTTTCGGGGTCGAGGGTGACCAAGACTTTTTCTTGTTGGCCGCCGGTGACCGCCACGTTGTTCACGCCAGGAATCGCCGACAATGCTGGAACGAGTTCGCCATCAACTTTAGCTTGAACATCGCTCAGGTTTGCGCCGCTGACGCTGGCAACCACAATTGGCAACGAATTGAAATTGAAGGTGCCAATTGTGGGCTTTTGAGCATTATCGGGTAAGGCCAACGAGCTAATTTTCTCTTGAACCTCAACCTTGGCATCTTTGGGGTCAACATCAACATCAAAGGTTAAAATCGTAAAAGCAAAGCTTTCTGAGGATGTTGATTGGACTGCTTGAACGCCCGACAAGCCATTAACGGCCTTTTCGATCACCGATGTCACTTCGCTATCCATGGTTTCAGAAGAAGCCCCCGGATAGATCGTGGTAATGCTGACGATGGGGAATGAGATATCCGGGAAGAGTTCCCGTTTCAGCCCTGCTGAAGCAACCAGCCCCGCAATGATCAAGACCACTGAGATCATGATCGTAATTGGCGAGCGCTTAAGCGATTGACGTGTAAACCACAACACTACGTGGCTCCTTTCGGCACGAAAATGTTTGACGGCAAGATTATTTGTCGCTACGATTATATATGTCGAGAATATTTCGGCACCCGAACTATTATAGGATTTGTGAATTTTGTGTCAAGATGCCAAAAGCCCTAAAATGGCTTGGTACTTCGGTTTTTCACAATTGTTCACAACAAGGAAACGTTATGGAAGATGAACATCGTAGTTCACTGCTTAGCTCGATCTCCGATATGATTCGTCAATTGACCTGGCTTTCGCATCGCCAAAGCAGCCAAACCATGGAACGCTTGGGCTTGACACTTTCGCAGGCAATTTTGTTAATTGCCCTCGATGCCCACCAAGGCCGCGCCACAATGAGCGATCTTGGCCGGATTACCCAGCATGCGCCAGCAACCTTAACTGGCATTGTCGATCGACTGATCAACAACGATTTAGTCGCTCGCGAGCGCGATGAACAAGATCGACGAGTGGTCTTCGTAGAGCTTACGGATGCTGGGCGAAAAAAGATTGAAGCAATTAATGCTGAACGCTATCGCGATATGTCGCAATTAATGGAACAATTTAACAATCACGAATTAGCCTTATTGGCCGATATTGTGCAGCGTTTTGTACAAGAACTTGCTCGTTTGGATTCGGCCAACTACCATGGCTCACGCTAATTGTGTTGCCATGGAAGGATTCGAGCCATGCCAAGTTTGCGTGAATTGTTGGATGTTGCGACTGAAGCAGCCTATTTAGGCGGACGGCGGACCCTAGCCTATTTTGGAGCCGATGTTCAGGTTGAGACCAAAGGTGATTCGACTCCGGTTACCCGGGCTGATCGCGAGGCCGAGACGATTATTCGCGAATGTATTGGGCGCTATTTCCCAAGCCATACAATTATTGGCGAGGAACATGGCGAGCAGCGGGGCGATGCTGATTATCGCTGGATTATTGACCCGATTGATGGCACCAAAACCTTTATTCATGGGGTGCCGTTTTATGGCGTACTGATTGGGCTTGAAGTTAAGGGCCAAGCTAGCGTAGGCGCGGTCTATTTGCCAGCCTTCGATGAGATGCTGGCGGCGGCTGATGGCTTGGGCTGTAGCTGGAATGGCCGACCTGCGCATGTGAGTAAGGTTGATAAACTAGCCGATGCAACCTTGTTAACCACTTCGGTAACCTGGGCCATGAAACGCTCTGATGCCTATGCGCAACTGGTGGCCAAAACCAAGCTCCAGCGCACATGGGGCGATTGCTATGGCTATGTGTTGGTGGCAACTGGCCGCGCCGAAATTATGCTTGACCCAGCCATGAACCCTTGGGATTGTGGGCCATTGCTGCCAATTTTGCGCGAAGCTGGCGGACATTTCACAACCTGGGCCGGCGAGGCCACAATTTGGGGTGCCGATGCCGTGGCTACCAATGCCGCCTTGCAGCAAGAGGTCTTGGCGATTTTAGCCAATGAGCAACGACAGCAGTAGCTACATTTCGGGCTGGCTTGCGTAGACGTGTATCATAGTTATACAGCCTTTGATTGAGACCAACTTATGCAATGTCCTGCTTGTGGCGCAACCGTGACCAATGCTCATAACTCTACCTGTGATCAATGTGGCGCACCACTACCGCAACTGCTGGTAGCTGGTGCGCTGGTGATGAACCAATATCGGGTGCTTCAGCCTTTGCGCGAGGGCGGCACTGGCCAAATCTACTTGGCCGAAGATACCCGAACCTTCAATCGTCAATGTATTTTGAAGCGCACGCTCTTGCAAGGTGGCAACGAATCGCGCCGGCTTTTTGCCACCGAAGCTGAATTGCTGACCCGCTTGCGCCATCCGCAAATTCCCCAAGTATTTGCCTATTTTGAAGATGCTGGGATTGCCACGATTGTGATGGAATATGTGGCGGGCCGCGATTTGGAGCATGGGCTAAGCAACACGCTGGTTGATGGCACGTTTATGGCAGGCAAGGCACGACCATTCGAGCAAGTGCTGCGCGATGCAATTGTGGTCTGCAAAATTTTGGAATATTTGCATGCGCTCAAGCCAGCGATTGTTCATGGCGATATTAAGCCTGCCAACTTGATTCGCGATCGCGAGAGCAACGAGCTTTTTCTGGTCGATTTTGGAGCTGCGGCGACCAGCGGAGTTGGCCAAACCTATGGCACGCCGGGCTATGCCGCGCCGGAGCAATATCGCAATCAACGCTATCCGGCCAGCGATATTTATAGTTTAGCAGCCACAATCTATCATCTACTGACCGATGATGATCCTTGTCAACATCCATTGAAGTTTCCCAAACTAGCGAGCCTGCCATCACGGGTGCAGCAGGTGCTTGGGCGAGCATTGAATGAAGATTTAAGCCAACGGCCTAACGCAACAATTTTTCGTGACCTGCTAGAAGAAACACTTGAGCCAACGCTGGCACAGCCGTTCAAATTCCCAAGTGGTGTTACCCCGCATACTGGCCATGATTTAGCCCAAGCAATTCAGGCCGATTGGGGCTATGGCTTGCATGCCTTAGTTAATGGCGATCTCAATACCTGGTTGCGCCAACATCAACAAACTGAACTCGCGATCAAAGTTCATCGCATGATTGTGAAGAACGAGCGCCCAGAGCGGGTACTTGATTTTTTGGTTGGCAGCTTAGCGCCCAATCTGCTGGCGGCTGAAGTAAAATTTGAATACAACACCGTGATCTTGCCATTAGATGGCATCACTGCTACGCCCTTGACGGTTACTGCTCGCAATCGGGCAGCGCATATCAAAGCCGTTGATGCGCCGAGTTGGTTGCAGGTCGGACCGCCAGAATTATATGTTGTGCCAGAACAACCCCAACAATTTCAATTTGGCTTAGACCTTGATCGCAACCCACGGCCCGGCCAATCAGCCAGCGTAAGCTTTGAAATTCGGATTGGTGATGAGAAGCCGCAACGGCGCAAATTAAAAATCCAATTGGCCCAAGGCACACTGCCTCAGCCCGATAGTGGCGATCTATGGCCCTTGATTGCAGGCTTTGGTGGTGGAACCGGACTGCTGAGCATCATCTTGGCAGTAGTTTATCATCCCAATAATACATTGTTGATTGAGGCAGCAGTTGGCTCGTTGATCGGCATTATTTGGACGATGATGTTTGCCGAGCGCAAAACCGCTGTGCTCCTTCATCTGTTGCTAAGCATTGGCGGCGCGCTGATGGCAGGCATTGTCTATGCGATTTATATTGCTGGCGCGTTCAATCCATTTTCGCTGGCGGCCTTCTTTTATGCGCTAGGTGGCAGTTTGGCCTGCAATGCCATCTATCACTACTTCTTTCATAAGCTCTAAAACACCAAATCCAGCCATTAATCTGGCTGGATTTGATTGATCTTGGTGGAGATGGCGGGAATCGAACCCGCGTCCAAAAAGTTAAACCGCAAGCATCTACAAGCGTAGTCTATTGATTAAATCTTATCGTAGCACCACACGATAGACAAAGCGGGTTACGACCAGCCTATTAATCTTAGCCCCTAGCCCACAGACACAACTAAGGG
Source organism: uncultured Chloroflexia bacterium (assembly GCA_963767035.1). Classification (GTDB taxonomy): domain Bacteria; phylum Chloroflexota; class Chloroflexia; order Chloroflexales; family Herpetosiphonaceae; genus Herpetosiphon. The sequence goes on from CAVYBW010000001.1 coordinate 3,612,660, forward strand.
AGCGACCCGACTAAATGTCGCCGCTACAAGCCCATCGGGCTGAGGCTAGCAGAGGCGTGTTGCCTAATTAGGCAGCAAGCGCTACAGGAGCGCGGAAAGTGTTTTTGCCAGTTAATGGCGTTGCCGATTTTACGAGGCTCAGCGTCTCGGCTTGCCACTTACGATTGGCCCTTCCTGTCGAAACCAAGCATCCCCAGGATTGAGGCCTCTGCGTTCGAGGTCTTTGCATTATAGCATATTCACCCGGCATTTTTATCAGACTTTTGTTGGAATCTAGGTTTTCCTTCCTTCCGTCCCTCCGCTGGAGGGAAATGTCAGGGCTTTCATCCCTCTAAAACATCATGTATCGATGATTGTCGCGCTCCAAATCCAACCATCATAGCGCACTTGAACAAACTTATACGATTTTTGTTGGAATCTAGGTTCTCCTCCCTTCCGTCCCTCCGCTGGAGGGAAATGTCAGGGCTTTCATCCCCCTGCACCCCCTAATATTTAGGCCGTGGATGATAGCTGTTTATGCTGATTATCAACTTCGTACAATTCGTGGCGAGAAACCCTGCCTCGTGGTCTTTGCGTTCTTCGCGGTTTCTTTTATCGATGATTGTTGTGCTCCAAATCCAAGCAGCATAGCGTTTTTGAAGCAAACGTGTCAGATGTTTGTTGGAATTACTGGCTGCTAGGCACACCGAATGAGGCTTGATCCGACTTTTGATGGAATCTTTAAATAGGCTTGCAGGCCTTGATTAAAGCTAGCTCTAAGCTTTTAGGGCTTTGGGAACAAACAAAGCGTTTGATCCGTTTGATGGATACTTGGATACAGGCCTGCGAAGCCCCAAAAGCTTTATGGTATGATGCGTCTCAATTACACAATGAGGGTTCCGGTTATGACACTAGTAGATACTCCTCCTCCTAACACGCCACGGGTTTTGATTGATGGCGATTTGTCGGTCAATAAAATCAAAGTGCCAGTGTTAATCTCCGCAGGGAATCATCGGTTGGTCGTGTTGCAATCGCAGGCACTCTACGATATCAAAGTTGGCGATAGCGGCTTGTTGGTAAGCGAGGCTCGCGGCGAGCAAGAAGTGCTGATTAGCGATATTGATCGCTTGGCAATGGTGATGCGTTATGAGTTATCCACGCCTGCATCCAGCGACGACGATTTTGTGTTGCCTTCGCCTGAATAAAGCTGGCGCATGCTGGCAACTGGCGGCTGAATGAGCTCATTGGCAATAATTTGGCGTGGACAAGCCTGCCAAGCTTGTTGATAATCGGTCGGCAAGATTGTACGCAGCCATTGGGGATACAACTCGGCTAAATCGCTATCAAGCGCTAGCCAATCGGCATACAGTGTTGGTTCCTCGCGAGAGCGCACCACAACCATGGGATCTTGCAAGTGCGCTCGGTAATAAAATACAATTTCGTGTTTGGGCTTGGGCTTTTTGCGCCCCGCCATAAACATGCCCTCGGCAATATAGACCAGCCGCTCAAGCTGAATTGCCACGCCAAACTCTTCTGCAAACTCGCGCACCAAACATTGCTCGGTCGTCTCACCCACTTCGAGGTGACCACCAGGTAAGGCACAATAACTGATGCCTTGCTGCTCAGCGCGATGCACCAGCACCTGTTGATCGCGCACAATAATCGCCGCCACTCGTACAAAAAACTTCATTTGATACCCTCCCACGGCTAAAGCACTAATCGTTGCTAAACACACAAAGGGGATAGCCAGCATTTGCCCGGCTATGCTATCCTGAGGTTAATCATAGCTAGTTAATGAGTGTAATCTATGGCTGATTTACGTCCTGCAATTCTTGGCGGCACGCCTTTGGCACCGTCGCCAATCCGCTTAGTTCGTCCTGTTTTACCAGAGTTCGCTACCCTAGCCGCCGATGTCGAGCAAACTTTAGTGAGCGGTATGGTCACCAAGGGCCAGCATTTGGCAACCTTTGAGCAAGCAGTGGCCGACCATCTGGGTGTTGCTAACGCAATTGCGGTCTCAAGCTGTACCACCGGTTTGGCCTTGACTTATCGCGCTTTGGGCTTGAATGGGCCAGTAATCGTGCCAAGTTTTACCTTTATGGCTACGGTCAGTGCCTTGATTTGGGCTGGTGCAACTCCGCGATTCGTCGAAATCGACCCTGCAACTACGAATATTGATGTGGCGGCGGTGCGGGCTGCGCTCACGCCAGAGGTTCAGGCGATCGTTGCAGTCCACAATTTTGGCAATCCTGCGGCAATTGCCGAGCTTGAGGCGCTCGCCGCCGAGGCCGGAATTCCCTTGATTTTCGATGCGGCCCATGGGTTTGGGGCGCAATACAATGGGCGACCTGTCGGCGGATTTGGCACCGCCGAATGTTTTAGCCTTAGCCCAACCAAGCTCTTGATTGCTGGCGAGGGCGGGATTGTCGCCACCAACAACGACGAACTAGCTCACAAAATTCGCACAGGCCGCGAGTATGGCAACGATGGCAAATACGGCAGCGATTGGGCTGGCCTGAATGCTCGCATGGCCGAGTATAACGCAATTCTCGGTCGCCATAGCCTTGAGCAATTAGAGCAAGCAGCCAGACAGCGCAGCCAATATGCAGCGATGTATTGGGCTGCCTTATTTGCCTTGCCGGGGGTTAATTTCCAAACGGTGCGCCCGACTGATCGCTGTTCCTACAAAGATTATTCGATCAGCATCGAAGCCAGCGAATTTGGCCTAAGTCGCGATTTGCTCAGCCAAGCGCTAGCTGCTGAGGGGATTGATACGCGTGCTTACTACGATCCACCAGTGCATCGCCATGCCGCCTATGCCCAATTTGCCCCAGCCGAGGGCAGCCTGCCCAAAACTGATTGGCTCGCCCGATCCAGCCTAAGCTTACCAATCCACTCCGAGATGGAATTCGACACAATCGAAACCGTCTGCAATGCAATCAAGCTAATCTGTGCCTATGGCGAGGAAATAGCGGCAAAGCAATAAAAATGCTGTATTTAACGCAGAGGCTCAGAGCATAATTACAATCAAAAATTAAAAGCTCTGAGCCTCTGCGTTGAACAAGGTTGATTCAAGGCTATCGTTGTGGCAACTAGCGAAAGGAGCACTGCCTTGAAATTCTCACGCGCAATTGCTACGCGGCTCTTGGTCGATGCAATTCTAATTAATAGTGGATTGTTATTGGCCTTTGTAGTGCGCTATATCACGATTGTAATTCATGAGCCAAGTTTAGCCGAACGCTTGATCGTGGATTATCGCAACCAATTTTTGAGCACTAGCTGGTTATTGACCAGCCTCGCCTTGGGCTTGCTGTGGATGTTTGGGGTTTATCATCATGTGCGCAGTTATGCTCGGCGGTTTAAAGTTATCACCTTGCTGCAAGCCACCACTTTAGCCCACCTTGCCTATGGATTTAGCTTTTTCTTTCTGCGCTTCTTGCCGTTTGTTCCGCGTGGGGTGGTGGTGCTCAGTTGGGTCTTTACCTCGGCGCTAGTAATTGGCATTCGGATTGCCCGCAATGTGGTGCTGGCCGTTGATGCCTTGGAGCGCCAAACGCCCAAATCTGATCAGCCAATTAAGCATGTGTTGGTGATTGGCGGGGCGGGCTATATTGGCTCGTTTGTGCTGCGCCGCTTGCTCAATCAAGGCTATCATGTGCGGTTGGTCGATTCGCTGATGTATGGCGATGGGGCAATCCGCGAGCTATACAATCACCCGCAGTTTGAGTTTGTGCATGGCGATATGCGCCACATCGAAACCGTAGTGCGCTCATTAGTCGGCATGGATGCGGTGATTCATCTTGGGGCGATTGTCGGCGACCCTGCTTGCGCGATTGATGCCGATTTCAGCACCGAAATTAATCTGATTGCGACGCGAATGTTGGCTGAAGCCTGCAAAGGCTATGGCATTCGGCGCTTTATTTTTGCCTCGACCTGCAGCGTGTATGGCGCATCGGATGAATTGCTCGACGAACGCTCGGCGCTCAATCCGGTATCGCTCTACGCGCAAACCAAGATCGATTCAGAAACAATTTTGTTGGGTTTGGCGGATCAACAATTTGCTCCAACGATTTTGCGCTTTTCGACAATTTATGGCTTATCGCCACGCCCACGCTTTGATTTGGTGGTGAATTTGCTAACCGCCAAAGCTGTGCGCGAAGGCAAAATTACGGTATTTGGCGGCGATCAATGGCGGCCATTTGTGCATGCCGACGATGCTGCGCGCGCCGTCGTGATGAGCTTGAATGCGCCGCTGGCAGCGGTTCGCGGCGAGGTGTTTAATGTTGGCTCGGATAGCCAAAATTACACCATCAGCGCGATTGGCGAATTGATTGGGCAGTTGATTCCTGATGCCGAGTTGGTGTTGCAAGGCAACGATGTCGACAAGCGCAATTATCGAGTTTCGTTTGCCAAAATTGCCAAAGTGCTCAATTTCAGCCCTCAATACACGGTTGAGGATGGGGTGCGGGAGATTGCAACAGCGTTGCGCGATGGCACAATTGGCGATTATTACGACCCAGCCTATAACAACCATAAATTCCTGACCAACGTTGATAATGCGCCACTATTGCGCTTGGAAACGCCATGGGCCAACCAGCGTGAGCCAATTAAGCAATGAGCAGCCAGCCTGCTTTGGCATTATTAGTAGCGGCTTGGGCGAGCCAGCCTACCGCTAATTTGGCTGAATTAGCTGCTGCCTGCGGCCCAAACGACTGGCAAGCGATCGCTCAATTAGCCGATTACCACGAAGTTGAGGGCTTGCTGTGGTCGGCCTTACGCCACCAAAGTTTGCCACCAGCCTTGGCCGAGCATTGGCGCGAGCGCTACTACATTACGGCCTTGCGCAACGATATGCGTTTAGAAGAATTCCAACGGATTCAGCAATTGCTCAGGGCTGAATCAATCGAGGTTGCGTTGCTCAAGGGCATGGCCTTTGCCCCAACAATCTACCGCTCGCTTGGTCAGCGCCAAATGGGCGATATTGATCTCTTGATTCAACGGGCTGATTTACAACGAGCCTGTGCTGTATTGTTTGCTGCGGGCTATGGCCTCAGCCCATACACGCTGGCAACGTGGCAGCAACAGCGGCGCAGCGGCGGCGAGGTACGGCTCCAAACCGCTAGTGGCGCAACACTAGAATTGCATTGGTGGCTGTTTGCTGGCCATTGGTCACGCTGGGCGGGCTTGCATGAGTATCCGGCATGGCAAATTCAGCAAGCCAATTATCAAACATTTGCATTGCCAGTGCTGGAGCCAATTAGCCAACTCTTGCACACTGCGCATCATTTGGTAATTGGCAATCAATATGGGGCAGGCATTGGCCGCATGTTAGCTGATATTGATCGATTGATCGCGATCTATAACTTCGATTGGCACAAGGTTTGGCATGAAGCGCAACGCTGGGGCTTGGCTCATGGAGTTTGGGGCGTGTTGCGCTTGGCCGAGCAATGGTTTGCATCGCCAATTGAATGGCATTGGCAGCCGAGTGTTTGGCGCAAAACCATGTTAGAAACCTGCTTGCCAAGCCACAAACTATTGAATGGGGCTGATCCGCGCTTGCAGCCGTGGTGGCGCTACGCCATTTTAGCTAGCGCTTGGGGCTAAAACATAAGGGTGCTGGATCAATTGATCCAGCACCCTTGCGATTGATTAAGCGCGAACTGGTTGTAGTGGCTCGTTGGTTGAGCTAGGTTGCATATTTTGCAATTTGGCTGCGCGTTTCAGCCGCAACGAGTTGGTGACCACAAAGACCGATGAGAAGGCCATTGCGCCAGCTGCCAAGAGCGGCGAAAGTTGCCAGCCAGTTAGGTTGTAGAACAGGCCCGCCGCAATTGGAATCCCAATCACATTGTAGATAAAGGCCCAGAATAGGTTCCAACGAATCGTGGTCATGGTGCGGCGCGAGAGTTCAATCGCTTGAGCAACGCCAACCAAATCGCCACGCAGCAAGGTGATATCGCTGGCTTCGATGGCCACATCAGTACCAGTGCCAATCGCCACGCCAACATCGGCTTGGGCCAAGGCGGGCGCATCGTTAACTCCATCTCCAACCATGGCTACCAATCCGCCGTTGGCTTGCAATTGCTTGATCGTGGCGGCTTTATCGGCTGGCAGCACGTCGGCAATCACTTGCTCAACTCCTGCTTCGCGGCCAATCGCCTCGGCAGTCCGTTGATTATCGCCGGTCAGCATGACAACTTTCAGCCCTAAGTTGCGCAATTGCTTGATCGCAGCTGGCGAAGAGGCTTTGATCGTGTCGGCAACCGCCAACACACCAGCAAGCTGTTGATCAACAACCACGACCATGGCGGTTTTACCTTCCGATTGCCATTGATTAATCGTGGCTTGAATGCCACTCAAATCGTAGCCTTGTTCGCGAACCAAGCGCGGGCTGCCAATCACCACTTTTTGTTGATTGACCTCGGCTTCGATGCCACCGCCAATAATCGCCTTGAAGTTTGTGGCTTGGCCAAGAGTTGCACCACGAGCAGTTGCACCTTGTACCAGCGCTTTGCCCAAGGGATGCTCCGAGCCGCGTTCAGCTGTAGCAGCCAGATTAAGCAAATTTGCTTCATCGCCCAAGGCCAAAATGTTGGTCAGAGTTGGCTTGCCTTCGGTAATCGTGCCAGTTTTATCGAGCACGATTGTTTGCAAACGCACCGCCCGTTCAAGGCTCTCAGCATTTTTGATCAAGATGCCATGTTGTGCGCCAACGCCGGTGCCAACCATAATTGCGGTTGGCGTGGCCAAACCCAAGGCGCACGGGCAGGCAATCACCAACACAGCGACGGCAAAAATCAGCGATTGGGTAAAGCCAACACCACCAACCCAATACCACAGCCCGAAGGTCAGCAGGGCAATCACAATTACAATCGGCACGAACACGCCCGAAATTTGGTCGGCTAGGCGTTGAATTGGCGCTTTGGAGCCTTGAGCGGCTTTGACCAAATTGACAATTTGAGCCAACGCGCTGGCTTTGCCAACCGCCGTAGCACGTAATTGAAAACTGCCTGAGTTGTTGAGCGTCGCGCCAAACACGCTATCGCCAACCCGTTTTTCAACTGGCAACGATTCGCCAGTTAACATCGATTCGTCAATTGCCGATTGCCCCAGCGTGACAATTCCATCAACTGGAATTTTCTCGCCAGGCCGCACGACGACAATCTCGCCAGCGCGAACTTCAGCAACTGGCATTTCGACTTCAACGCCGCCGCGCAAGACGCGGGCAGTTGGCGGTTGCAGGTTGATCAAGGCACGGATAGCTGATGAAGTGGCGCTTTTGGCTTGGGCTTCGAGATATTTGCCAACCAAAATCAAGGCCACAATCATCGCCGCAGTTTCAAAATAGACGTGGCCAGTCAGCTTGAACAGCAGCACCGCCAAGCTAAAACCATAGGCTGTAAGCGAGCCGAGGGCAATCAGCGTATCCATATTGGCGCTGCCATGCTTGAGGTTGACCCACGCGCCGCGTAGAAAATCGCGCCCGCTATAAAACACCACTGGCGTTGCCAAAAAGCCAAAAAGCCATGGCCAGAGGTTGTAAAATGCTGGCATATGATGACCCATATCGCTCATATTGCGCGCGCTGCCCAGCCAAATTGGGCTGATTAGGCCAAAATCGTGCATCATCGAGATGATCATCAGTGGCACGCCAAGCATCAGCGCCACAATCAAATTGGTGCGTTTGCGCTTGAGTTCAGCTTGACGCGCTTGGGTTTCACTATCCTCAGCATCGTCAGCTTCACCGGTTTCGATAACGCCATAGCCTGCTTTGGTTATAGCAGCTTTGATTTGCTCAAGGCTCGCTTGATCCGGCAGGTAGCGGATACTTGCGGTTTCAGTTGCCAAGTTTAACCGATGCTTCCAACACACCATCGACTTTGCGCGCAGCTTTTTCGACCCGCGTCACACAGGCAGCGCAGGTCATGCCGGTGATTGGCAGGGTGCGTTCGGCGGTAATGACCCCGTAGCCGCCTTTTTCGACAGCGGCAATTAAGCTGTTCGGGGTAACTGCTGCCGGATCAAATGCCACGGTCGCTGATTCGCTGGCTAAATTGACGCTGGCTTCGGCAACTCCGGTTACCTTCTTCAAATTGCGTTCGACGCGCGTCACACAAGCGGCGCAGGTCATGCCGGTAACTGGCAACGTAAGTGTCTTTGTATCCATACCATACCTTCAGATCTGGTAAGTTAAGCAGCGTGGCGGGCTGACTAGGCAACCCGAGCCAACTGCAAAACTTAATTTAAGGGAATTGTATTCGCAAATGGCGAAACATCGTAGCCGGCTTCGCTAATGGCCGTAACCAACTGGTCGCGGCTCACTTGCTCGTTGCTTTCAACCTTGACGGTTTTGCTGGCCAAGTCGACTAGCACATGTTGAACTCCGGCGACCGCGCTGACTTCGTTGTTGATTGCATTGACACAGTGTTGGCATGAAATGCCTGGTACGTTGAAGTTTTCAGTTTTCATTTCAGTACTCCTTGTTAGATTAGATACCCCCTACCGGGGGGGTATGGATATACGATAGCACGCTGTTTAGTGCTTGTCAATCCAATCAAGGCCTGATCTAGCAGAATGTTAATTGATTGGGGTTGATTCATATTCTTAGTCTTCGTGTGTTTCGTGGCATCGAATTTCAACGCAGAGGCGCAGAGGATGCGAGGGAACAGGGATCAGAATGGGCAACGGGAATGCTGTGAACCAATGGGGAACAGCAGCATAAGCATCAAAATCTGTGGCTAAATCGTGCAATTCGTGGCTAAGACTTTGTGTGATTGGTGGTCTTCGTGGTTCCTTTTCGCAGATCCATGAATCCTTGTTTCTCCACCCTTCCGTCCCTCCGCTGGAGGGAAACGCCGGGGGTTTTCATCCCCCTGCACCCCCTCATAGTTGTTATGTGGATTGTTATTGTGTTTCCTAAATCTCAAACCTTCGTGCCCTTCGCGTCCTTCGTGGATCAAACCTGATCCACAACAACCGATTTGACATTTTCAGCCATGGTGACGCAGATTGAAGCAGAATTCTTTTGATTTAGGTTGATCTATGAAAATTGGTTTTTTAATTGACGATCATATGCACCGCGCTGGTGGCATTCAGGTTTATGTTCGCGGCTTGTACCGCTATTTTGAAAGCCAAGGTCATGAGGTGGTGATTTTTGCTGGTGGTAGCCAGTTTGATAACGCCACATTGGCCGAGCGGATTATCTCATTGGGCATTTCCATCCCAACCTATGGCAGTGGCTCAAACACATCGTTGCCAATTTGCTTGGCATCCAATCGGCGTTTACGCGAGATTTTGGCCGAAGAGAACTGCGATGTGTTGCATGTGCAGTCGTTGCACTCGCCCACAATGAGCGGCAGGCTCTTGGCTAATTCCAAAGCGTGCCATGTCTCAACCTTTCATATTCGGGTCGATGAGGCTTGGAAGTTGCGGGCCTTGCGGCTGGCTACCACGATTGGCCCCGATTTGTATCGGCATATTCATGGCCGAATCGCTGGCTCGCGGGCAGCATTGGAGACGGCTCAGGCTATTTTTGGCACAAAAGCTGAATATACGGTTATTGCCAGTGGCATCACGCTTGATCGCTTTGAGGAAGCGGTGAATTTACCGCGCTTGCATCAATATGCCGATGATAAAATTACCCTGTTTACCCTAGGCCGCTTGGAGCAACGCAAGGGCGTGGAATATTTACTACGCGCTTATGCCTTGCTCCAAAAGGATTATCCGCAACAATTGCGCTTAGTGATTGCTGGCGACGGACCGTTGCGCGAAGAATTGCAGGCCTTAGCCAAGCAGTTGCAATTGACTAACGTGGAATGGCTAGGCTATGTGACTGATTTGGCATTGCCGCATTTAATGGCCAGCGCTGATATTTTTTGCGCCCCAGCGATTGGCCAAGAGAGCTTTGGTTATGTGATCGTTGAGGCAATGGCGCTTGGGTTACCAGTTGTGGCGGCGGCAAATGCAGGTTATGCCGGAGTTTTGGATAATCATCCAGGCAATTTAGCCGTGCCACCACGCGATCCACGGGCGATGGCTGGAGCAATTGCCAGCTTTATTGCCAGCCCCGCTGCCCGCAAACGGATTGGCCAAAGCAATCAACAAGCTGCCAAAGGTTATAGTTGGCAGGTGATTGGCGACCAAATTATGGAGTTCTACAAAAAAACTATGGCCCAAACTGTGCAATAGTACCAGCCATGCGGCTGTTTTTTGTGTAATCTGCATAACAAGCGCTTAATCTTCTTATGCTATAGTAAGTTTATGCCAACGGTGGCAACGAACCCCAATGTGGTGGATTCTAACGATGAGCTATCTAGAGGAGGCGCATATGCGTTCCTATGATTATTCAATCGAAGAAGCCGCCGGATTAATGCAGCTTTCCGAAGATACCGTGCGGCGTTGGGTGAGCAAAAAGTTGATTGGTGCATATCAACTTGGGCGTGGTTGGCGAATTTCCGAAGATGAGATTCAAAATATCTTGAAGGCCCGCTACGAAATGGAGCAAGAACGCCAATTTGCTCCAAGCGCAGCCTAGTTTTCAACCTAGTTTTGGCAGACAACACAAAGCCCGCAGGATTCGCTACGAATCCTGCGGGCTTGTTTATTTTTTACAAAAAAATAGTTATATTCTATGATTTTGCAATCAATTACTAATTTTGGGTGAATTAGCAATTAGGAGAAATCCAACTATAAAATTCAAGAAAATGCAGATAACCAAGAATAAAGATATATTTGTTGATGGTATATAAATATTCCCAAAATTTATAAAGATTATTGGAAGTATAATAGAATTAAAAATAATCCATAAATAACTATTTTTAATATATTTTCTAAGCATAATCCATTGTGTAAAGCTAAATATAATTGCCATACTTGTAACTGCAAGAATAGTATAATCAGTTCTCATTCCTCTAAAAACATTTGAAGGATTAGTTTGAATTTGAGGTATATTCAGAGATTCATAAATAGATTGAACCGTTATAGCCCCAAAGGGAGATATTATAAGACCAATAATTGTGAATAATATCCAATATTTACCATCACTTCTCCACATAATAATTAATAAATCCGACAATGAAATCCAACTCTTTCGATGAATAAGCCACTCTCCACAATAGCGGCATTTCTGTGCTCCAGCGATAATATTTTCTTTACAATAGGGACACGTTACTATATTTTCCATTTCACTATCCTTCCATAGTTAGAAATAGAATCTATTGCACCTTGTACACAAAGGTAGTTTTACTCGAAATCCGATTGATGGCTATTATGGCTGAATATTCAGGCAACAAAGATGTAGTTTTCACACTATAGCATGTGTTAGGAAAAATTTATACACTTTGTTTGATATGAAACAACAAAAGTTTCTAGAGTAGAAAACCCTCTTGATATCAATTTCAAAATCTGATGCGGCTATACAATTTTTGTAGATCTATTTCGTGGCGATATGCACGGCAACTGCACCTAAGCCCAATTGCTTCCAGGTCACATCGCGCCAGCCACATTCGGCGATAATTTGGGCTAGCTCAGGTGGTTGAGGGAAAATTGTGGCTGATTGCGGCAAGTAGGTGTAGGCGCGATTGTTACCGCCCACAATGCTGCCAATAATCGGCACAATGTTGTTGAAATAGAATTGATGGCCCCAGCGTACCAAGGGATTTTTGGGCCGCGCAACTTCTAAGCATGCCAATTTGCCACCAGGCTTGGTTACTCGCGCCATCTCGCTAAATGCTTGGCGAATATCCACGATATTGCGCATGGCAAAGCCAGTGGTCACAATATCAAACGCTGCATCCTCAAACGGCAATTGCATGCCATCGCCATTGATAAAGCTATGGCCAATTGTGTCTTGATCGCGTTTAGCTTGGCCTGCCGCCATCATGGCAAAGGTAAAATCAAGCCCAACCACGCCAAGTTGTGGCATGGCTTGTTGCAAAATCGGCAAGAAATCGCCAGTGCCAGATCCAACATCTAAGGCCCAAGTAGCTTGATTTTGCTTGATTCGTTTAGTTGCCCAACGTCGCCAGCCTTGATCCAGCCCAAAGGTCATTAGCCGATTCATCAGATCATAGCGTTCGGCAATGGCTGTGAACATGGCATTGACATAGACGGCTTTTTCAGCGGATTGTGGCAAGACAGACATTATTCAAGCTCCAAGCCAGCCCATTGCTGGTCACTATCAAGCTCAGGGCTTAGCCCCAAGGCAACTAAAGCTCGCGCTGCCACAAAATCGACCACCTCGGCAACCGTGGTTGGGCGCGCATAAAAATTAGGCATGGGCGGCACTAGCCGAACGCCGCGTTGGGCTAAGCGCAGCATATTTTCCAAATGAACGCTAGAAAGTGGAGTTTCGCGAGGGACGACGACTAAGCGCCGTCCCTCTTTTTGGGTCACATCAGCAACCCGTAGCAACAAATTGTTGGCAAAGCCGGCGGCCAGCGCGGCAATCGTGCCCATTGAACAGGGCACAATCAGCATGCCATAGACCGGATACGAGCCACTAGCAATCGTTGCGGCCTGATTGTTGGGATTATGTTCGGTGATTAAGCCTGAAACTTGCCAGCGAGCAACTGCTTCGGCCCAAGAATCGCCTTGCTCTTGGCGCCAAACAATTCGGGCTGAGGCTGTAGCGACCAACTCAATTGGGTGTTCGAGCGCAATTAAACGCTCGATAACCCGATTGGCGAGGGCCGCCCCGCTCGCCCCACTAACCCCAACCACCACAGGCAAACGCTTACTCATCGTCCCATAGCTCCAGCAATTCGCGCCATTCGTTTTCGAGTTCTTCGCGGCGAGCAGCATAGTAGATATGGTCAACGCCATCTTCATCGCGATAGACTAAATCGACTTGCGAGCGCATTGGCCGCATATAGCCAATGTTGCCCCACCAGCGCACCGCAGCCTCGTCGATTGGCAGATCTTCGAGGAACATGCGGGCGGCATATTCACGCACTGTGCCTTGCTCAAGATCCAAATCGCGCCATGGGTCGCTGACTTCGCCGCTGCGCAAATTGCGGAAGCGGAACGAGCGACCAAAATCGCTTTCTTCCATCGCCACAACTTCGATGCCAGTAGTTGGTGGCTTAACTCGAATCAAATTGAGCCATGCTTCGGTCAATTTGGCGCGAGTTACATCGTTGAAAGTTTGAAACTCTTCATCTTCTTTGTTTTTCATGGCTAGGTCGAAGCGCATTTTTTCGTCGTTGCCGTAAATGCGCCAAAGCCCGCCACGGCCCTTCCAGCGATATTTGCGGTCACCCCATGGCATCCAATCGTCTTCGTTGCTCGATTCTTGATCGTCGATTGGCGCAGTAAAGGTGCGTGGTGGGCTAATTGGGGCGTGATCGTCATTGTCGTTGAGATCAACTGCAAATGAATCGTTGATGCCGAGCAATGAGCGCCAACCCTCGCCAAGGCCCCACTCGGAAACGCCATAAAAGATATGGTCGATAACGCCAGTAGCATCACGATGAATCAGATCGTATTTGGTGCGATTGCCTTGTTGAAAGGTGCGCCAAACGCCGAGCCGCCCATACCAGCGCACATCTTCGTTGAGATCGATTTTGGCATCGCGTAATTCTTCGTGGCGTGCGATAGCATAGGCCCACAAGCCTTGGCCCGATCGCGCTCAACCCCAGTGGTAGTGCGCAAATCACGCACTTCGTAAGTCCAAATTGCGTTGCGTTTTTGCTCGCTGACAATCTCGACCCCTGAGCGTGGCAATTCCAAATCTTCGCCATTATCAAGCGGCGACATGGTGCTACGAACCAAGGCGCGGCGAGCCAGTTGCAACAATTCTTCGCGATTGGCAACGTGGGTTTGATCATCGCGGCGCACATAGACCGTGCCATTGCTTGCCACATAGGGCGGCAATTCATCGGTTTTAACTTCTATCCGCACCACATCACGCTCTTGATACTGCATTAATTCGAAGTTTAGGTTAGGTTGTGGGTCGAGGTGTTGGGCTACAAGCTGCTTAATCTGTTCGCTGATTACGGTTGACGACACAGTTTGTTCGCCATCGGTGCCAATTAACAACACCCCGCCATCAGCGTTGGCGAGGGCAGCTACATCGTGCCATGCTTGCGCCAAATATTCCTCGGTTGCCGGACGGGCAATTAAGTGGCGCGAATCGCCATTCAGTCGCACGTTATCAATCTCCCATTGCTTTTGGTCGCGGCGTGGCACGCGCACCTTATCGATTTGCTTACTGGTAAACAAAGCTTTTAATGCATCAAAGGAAGCTTCGGGCAAGAGTGCTTCGAAATAGCGATCACCCACGCCATTGATTTTTTTACTTTCAGGATCGTCGGCATCAGCTCGGGTGATGCGGTGGGCATCGGAGCCTTGGATGCAAAACATTGGCCGTTCGTAATAGGTGTGTTGGCCATTATAAAAATTCGGGCTGAGGTAACTTTCGTGTGAGGCATAAAAATGCACAAATTCGAGTGCGTGCAAATATGGGCTTTGGGTAGCGGCGACCCGTGATTGACCACTATTGCCAAAACGAATTGATTCGCTAACTACCCCAGCGTGAGCATTAACGTGGGCAGCAATCACAATCCCGCCAGCCCGATTGATCAGTTCATAGGCATCGGTTACATGTTCAGTGTTGGAGATTGAGCACGAGCCAGCCTTTAATTCTTGCGCGGGAATCCCCAATTGCAACAAGACTGCTTCAAGCACACTCAGTGGGGTGGTAGGGGCAAAAAGTGCCAAAATATGCGAACCATAGTGGCTAGTAAACTCAAAGCCTGGCAGTACGGTCAATTGAGCCAGCAATTGTTGATATTCGCCGTAGCGTTCGCGCTCCTCAGGCGTACAACGGTCGGCTTGCACAAAGCGTTCGAGCACGGCTAACTCATCGCGAAATTGCTCATAGCCGCGAATGGTGTTGTGGTCGGTAAAGGCAATAATATCCAGTTGATGGGCTGCCGCTGCCCGTAAAATATCGAGATAACTTACCTCTTGTTGGGCATAATCTTCAGATGCTGGCGTATGGATATGTAAATCTAAACGCATCCATCGCTCGGAAAGCGCAGATACCTGCTCATCGCTAAAGGTCATTTTCCGTTTTACTCCATCAAGATCAATGTTTTTATTTTGCCAAAAACTCTCGACTTCTCGTGCCGATTTTGCTTGTCATGATACCTCAATCTGGTCGGAGCGGCAATTTACTTAAATTTGACCAATTGTTCGCAAATATGTTCTAATGTTTCCCGTGAAACCATTGAATATCGCCCAAAAGAGCTTTAGTTATCAAGAAGTTATCCACAGCATGTGGATAACTTTGGTTAATTGCTAATGTGGAAAAGCTGTGGGAAATGTGCATAACTTAGGCGATTTAGGCGCTAAGGTTAATTCGATGTTAAGCAACTGACGATCATTGCTCAGATGTTTCACAAGCGCAGCAAAATTTTTCTGATCAAAAAAGCGGCGTGACTTGGCGCAAATAGAACGCATCGATAGTTGATTTAGCGGGCGCTATTCGTCATTTGCCAGCCTTTCGTCCCTGCGCTGGAGGGAAACGCAGGGGGTTTTCATCCCCCTGCACCCCCGAATATTTACTGACTGAATTGTTAAGGTATCGGCATTTGACCCAGTTTGTTGTGTTTGTAGAAAAGCTATCAGGTCAACGAACTGAATCCCACACGATTAACATGTTTCACGGGAAACATTTAGCCTTGGTATGTCCACGCTTGGCCTGGTTGTAAAGCCACTATTTCAGTGTTGAGGTTGAGCTTATTCAGCTCGGTTTGCAAGGCTTCAGGGTTGCCATTCAATGCCGGAAAGGTGCCATAGTGTTCGGGAATGGCAAACTGGGCACCAATTAACTTGAGCGAATGGGCTGCTTGGCGTGGCCCCATGGCGTAAAAATCGCCAATGGGCAAAATTGCCACGTTCGGCTGATAAATTTCGCCCATTAGCGCCATATCGCTGTGCACACAGGTATCGCCAGTATGATAAACCACGCAGCCATCGGAAAATTCGAGGATAAAACCACATGGATCACCCAAATAGAGCGAAATACTGCCGCTGGTGATGCTGCTGCTATGATGAGCGGTGGTCAAGGTTGCTTTGATACCCGCAATTTCGATGCAACCACCTTTATTGTAGCCAATACATTGTGTCGCTGCGACACCTTGGCCTTGAACCCAACCAATCAATTCGACGATGCCAGCAACTGGAGCTTTGCTTTGATTGGCAAGCGCAACAGCGTTGGCAGTATGGTCGCTATGGCCGTGAGTCAACAAAATCGCATCGATCTGTTCAAGCTCGGCTTTGGCAGACTCAGGAAAACTGGGATTGCCTTCGTACCACGGGTCAAGAATGATGCGTTTGCCTTCGGGCGTAACGAATAAAAAGCTGGCGTGACCAAGCCAAGTGATGGTCGTGTTGGCCATGAGATAATCTCCTTACACACACCAAATACGCTACTCGCTAAAAATTCTACCACAGCCGCTCGAATAAGGGCATGGTTTCTAATGGCGCAGGGTAATTGTAGAGCCAGGTTTCGCCATCGAATTTCTCGCCTGTCCAGTAATCGCGCCAGCCGCCTTCGGGCAAATAGATATCACGTTGATAGTGGTTGGCTTGGACAATTGGCGCAACTAAATATTGCTCGCCAAATAACCATTGATCACCAATAAAGCGCGTGCTGGCATCGTCGGGGTAGTGCCACCACAATGGCCGCACCAACGGCGTGCCATCGGCGATTGTCGCTTGCAGCAATTCGGCAATATATGGCTCTAGCTCAGCGTGCAATTGGGCATAGCGTTGGCAAATCTGGCTGGTTTCAGCATCGTATTGCCATGGCGCGATTGAGAATTGCATTGCTGGCAAAAGTGCCGTAACTTGCGTCCAGCGAATCAGCAATTCGCGTTCGGGAAACTCGCCGTTATAGGCATTGCCGCCAATCATATCGGGCAAAACATAGGGATAGCCGATTACGCTCATGGCCAGTGCTTGGGTGATGACCGCGTGCAAGCCATTATCCATGCCCCAGCGGCTCCATTTATCCCATTCGCGGAAGAAAATTGGCTGTTGTTGCGAGCGCCAACCTGTGCGTACCTCTGTCCATTGCCACGATTTGGCGACGAAGGCGACATAGCGGTCGCTATATTGATTGGGGGTCATTGGCAGGTGAGTTTTGGCTTCGGTTGGCAAGAAGTTGCCTTCAGCACCATCAAATTTAAAGCCATCAATGCCATATAGCGTTTGTAAACGTTCCAAGCCTGCTTGCCACCACGCCAAAGCCGCTGGATTCGAAACATCCAACAAGCCGCCCCAACCTTGCCACCAACGCGTTAAATAAGGTTGATCATTGGCGGGATGTTCGACCAAATAGCCATTGGCTGCGGCTTCAGCAAAGGCAGCACTTTTGGGATCGAAAAATGGTGGAATCCACAATGTCACTTTATAGCCAAGTTGATGCAACTGATCGACCATCGCCTTGGGATCAGGAAACTTGATTTGATCAAATTCCAAATCGCCATAAGCAGTTTGCCAGCGATCGTCAATCTCTAGCACCGAGTAGGGATAGTTGTGGTCGATGATTTCTTGCGCAAAGGCCAAGCTTTGGGCTTGGTCAATATCCATTTTATAGCGTGCCCACGTTGTCCAAATCGGCTTGCTGAACATTGCCAACGGTGGTGCAGCTTTGGGATAGCCAAGTTGCTGAATAATCTGTTGTGCCGCGAGGCTAACATTCTCAGCAATAATCAGATCGAGCACCAAGCGGGTGCCTGCGTACTGAATTTCGCTGCCATCTAAGCCAGCACCAAACGGAGTTGGCGAAGGAAATTGCAACAGCCGAATCACACCCGATGGATCGCTATCGATCGTGACATGGAGTGGGCCGGTATCTTCGGCAACGCTAAAGGCCACGCCGTTTGCACCAATCCACACGGGAGTAACAATATTGAGTGTGCCATCATCGGCGTGATCATACGTTATAAAAGGTTGGCTTTGAACACCAGCTAAGTTGAGCGGCCAGCTTTGAATGACCCGTTCGCCCATGCCATACCACGAGCCAGCTGGCTGAATGCCAATCGCTAAGCCAATTTGAGCAACTTGATGTTTCACGTGAAACACCAAACGATAGCCAGCTGGCGTAGTTTCGAGTTTAAGCTCAAAGCTTTGGTTATCGAAACTGGTGTATTGCACTGTTTCAGGATTGGTTTGCACGCCCATTGCGACGAATTGCGAGCCATATGCCGCCAAATAGGGCTGAATCGTCAACACTTCTTCAGCATCGCGTTGAAACACTAATAAACCGGTTGATTCGAGTGTGTATGTCATAAAAGCCTCGCGCAACGATTAATCTTTGCAGCCTATTATAGTTGGGGATTAGGGATCAGTTGTTGGAGTCCAGGACATAGAGCATAGAACATAATCAAACGAATCTGTGGCAATCTGGGTCTAAAGAACCTTCGTGGATCAATTTTTTAACGCAGAGGTGCAGAGCAAGCGAGGCTGTAGGCTAGCGGAAAAATCAGCGTATTCAAATGCTTCTTTGATGCTTATAGCCAAGAGTCCAAAGCCCATAGCTAAGAGCCAATTCCTTTCGCGCTCTTCACGGTTGGCATCCTTCGTATGCCTTCGTGGTTAATCATTCCAATCAACGTTTCACGTGAAACATGAAGATCGAGCTGCTCAATTTGCTTGTATAAATAGCATCTCAAATCAGTAAATTTACTGACATATATTACCATTTTACATTATCACAAAGGTATATTTTCAAAAGTAGTGTCAAGATTTTTACTATATTTAAAACCTCGTTCGTTCAGTTGACAAAGTATTGGCTCTAGGCTATGATCGCAGTATCAATAAAGTTTGTTTGATGACACAACAAATCGTGAACAATGCAGTTCAAATAAAACCCCTTACCAAAGGAGCCGTCCATGCGTGACACTGCCCATCGCCGGAGCCTGATCAGCCGTGTGCTGCTGATCTGTATGCTGTTGTCGTTATTAATCCCCACCATCAGCCAACAAACACCGGTGGTTGCTGCTCAGCCCACCACATTCGACCTAGCTGCAACCCAAACTTCAACTATTTCAAATGCCCAAGTTAATTGGTGTTTCGCTGGCGCATTCCAAGGCTGGAACAATAGCGCAACCCAAGCGAATGACGAAGGTCTTGGCGGCGATCTTGTCGCTAATGACGGCATTTATTCGTTGGATGTTGTCATTGCAACCGCAGGCCGATCGGAATGGAAGGCGGTCATTTGCGGTAGCTGGGATACGTCTGTACCAGCTGGCCCTAACGCTTGGCTCAACACCACCCAAGCCAATCAAACTGTTAAGCTGACCCTCGATACCAATAATTACAGCGGCAATGCTGGCAATCACGGCGTGCCAAGCCAAAATATTATTCACGCCTACGATTCAGATTTTGCCAACTGGACGGCGGTTGGATCGTTCCAAGGCACATGGAATAATGCAGACCCTGCAACAGCCATGACCAACCTTGACAATGGTTGGTATTACTTGGCCTACAGCGTTCCGGCTGCTGGTACGTATGAAGCTAAAGTGGTGCATACTGGCGATTGGACAACTCAATATACCGGTGTTGGCCGCGCCGTCGATCAAGGCAATATCAGTTTTACTACCACCCAGGCTGGGCAAATGGTGGTATTTTTGCTTGATACCAACACCAGTCGACTGACGATTCGCCCGCAAACCGCTGGCAACGCTGGCCCATGGTGCGCCCCCGGTTCATATCAAACGCCAGTTTGGCAAGAAACTGGTAGTCCTTTGGTTGATAACGGAACCCAAGGCGACTTGGTTAGTGGCGATGGGGTTTTCAGTCTCGATGTGGTTGTGCCAACCGCTGGTACCTATGAATGGAAGGTCAATGCCTGTAACTGGGCGACTGCCTTCCCACCAGCCAACGCATGGATCTACACCACCGAGCCTAATCAAACCGTCAAATTATTGTTCGATAGCAATAATCACGCAAATGATAATGGTTGGGATCTAATTCCAAGCCAAAATATCCTCAATGCACTGGATTCATCGAATGATTTCACGGTGGTTGGGGCATTCCAAGGCTGGAGCAACAACAATCCAGCCACCAAGATGAGCCAAATCGCGCCAAACCAATTTGTGTTGCGCTATACGATAGCGGCACCTGGCAATTATGCTGCCAAATTCACCCGCACTGGTGCTTCCAATGCACAATACAATGCTCAAGGCCGTATTTTCAGTGCAGATCCGCTGGAAAGTGGACTGGCACCAATCGGCTTTACTACGACCAACCTGAATGAAACCGTCGTGTTTTATTTGGATAATCGCACAGGCCGCTTGGCAATTACGCCCCAACGCGATGGCCAAGTGCCCGATTCAGCAATTGGCGATGGTTTGATCAATCGTGATGCGATTGAACATAACAGCCGCGAATCGCTCTATCGTGTGCCATTTGGTGCTGCTCCGCTCAATCAAGCAGTCAAATTGCGCCTACGCACCGCCGCTCACGACATCAACCAAGCCCGGATTCGCTTGTATTACACCGCCAGTAACGGTCAAAGCATCCAACGGATGACCAAAGTAGCCAGCGATGAAAGCTACGATTATTGGGAATACACGCTGCCAGCCCAAACTACGCTGGGCGTGGTCTACTATCGTTTCATTCTCGAAGATGGCGCAACAACCGTATTCTATGAAGATGATAGCTTGTTCGATGGTGGATTAGGTGAGGTGGTCAACACCAGCGCTGATCGTTCGTGGAACATCTATATCTACGACCCTGCCTTTACCACGCCTGAATGGGCCCAAAACGCCACGATTTATCAAATTTTTGTTGAGCGCTTCCGTAATGGCGACGCTGGCAACGACCCAACTAGCGTAGCGACCGACACGACCTATCCAGGTCGCGGTTGGTTCTACCCAACCGAGCGCGGCCATCGCTTCCCGGTCACGCCGTGGAACTCGATTGTGCCTGATCCAGAGCCATTCACCGACCAAAACAACCCATGGTGGTCAACCTATAGCAGCACGATGTATGGCGGCGACTTGAATGGGGTGCAAGATAAACTCGATTATTTGCAAGATTTGGGCGTGACTACGCTCTATCTCAACCCAATTTTCGATAGCCCATCCAACCATAAGTACGATGGTCGCAACTATCGCACAGTTGACCCAGCGTTTGGTGGCCAAGCAGCATTCGATGCGTTGGTAGCCGATGCCCATGGCCGTGGCATGACTGTAGTGCTCGACGGCGTGCCCAATCACGTCAGCAGCGACAGCCCTTTCTTTGATCGCTTTGGCCGCCACGCTGAAGTTGGCGCATGCGAAAGCATCAATAGCCCCTATCGCTCATGGTTCTTCTTTGAACCAGCCGCCGAGCCAGGCACCGGCGTGTGTGCTGGCGATACCAACTATCGTGGTTGGTTTGGCGTAGCCACCTTGCCCCAAATCAATACCAACCATCCTGAAGTGATGGCCTATTGGTTCGGCACTGCTGGCGGCAACCCCAATTTGCCCAGCAACACGGCCAGCTATTGGGTCGATGGCGAAAACAAAGCAGACGGCTGGCGCATCGACGTTGTGCCTGATGTGATTGGGGTCAACCCAACCTTCTTTGAAACCTGGCGCGACGTGATGAAAGCCGCCAATCCCGATTCTGTGCTCTACTCCGAAACCTGGAGCGAAGGCGATGTGCGCGATCGGGTGCTTGGCGATGAATTCGATAGCACGATGAACTATCGCTATCGCCGTGCGGTTTTGGGCTTCTTGCGCGATACGCGCTGGGTCGACGGCGACGGTGGCCAAGAGATCGATCCGCTCTTGCCAAGCCAGTTTGTCAACAGCTTTGAAACCATCCGCGAGGATTATCCCGAGCCAGCCTATAACGCCGCCATGAACTTAATCGACAGCCACGATACCAATCGGGCCGTGCATGTGCTGAACGAAGTGGGCTTTACTGGCACAGGCTACGATCGCCAACCAGTCGATAATTTTGTTAATGCCCGCCATCGATTGTCGTTGGTTGCAGCCTTGCAAATGACCTTGCCAGGTGCGCCAACCATCTATTATGGTGATGAAGTTGGTTTGACAGGTTATGGCTTCGATATTCCCCGCGACGATCCATACAACCGCCAACCCTACCCATGGACAGACCAAGCAGGCTACAATGCTCTGCCTGAATGGCGCAAAGCCGACACCAATTTGTTGGCAACCTATCAACGACTTGGCCAATTGCGCCGCGATTATAGCTACCTGCGCACTGGCTCATTCGATGTAATGACCGCCGACGATGCCAATAAAGTCTTGGCCTATGGTCGCAAGGATGAAAATGGCGCAGCAATTGTGGTGTTCAACCGCGATAGCCAAGCCCATACTGTCGAATTGAACTTGGCTGGCTACGTGCCAACCGGCACTGTGTTAACTCGCACCATGCCATTAACCCAAACAGGTTTATTGCCAGCGACCGATGTCACAACCTATACCTTCAGCGTTGCACCACAAAGCGTTGGCATTTGGTTGACTCCCGATAGTGTTGATATGGACGCACCTGCTGCGCCAACCAATTTGCAAGTGACCAACCAATTGTCACAAAGCATCGAATTAAGTTGGAACAGCGTGGCAACTGCCCAAAGCTACAATATCTATCGCTCACTTGTTAGCGGTGGTGGCTACGAGTTGGTTGGAAACACAACCACTACCAACTTTAGCGATGCCGGGCTAACGCCAAGCCAACGCTACTACTATGTGGTCAAAGCGGTGCGCAATGGTTTGGAAAGTGAAGCCAGCAATGAAGTTTCAGGCTTGCCAGCCTATGTAATCAACTGGGCGGTTTTGCAATTCCCTAACCTGATCAACCATACGATCAGCATCACCAACCCAACAACCAATATCTATGGCCGAGTGTATATTGCGAATATTACCGGTGAGCCAGGTGCAACCCCCAGCATTTTGGCCGAAGTTGGCTACGGCCCCGATGGTTCGCAGCCAAGCGCTGCTAGCTGGAAGTGGTTCGATACCAGTTTCAACATGCAAATTGGCAATAACGATGAATTTATGGGCACTTTGTTGCCAACCAGCGTTGGCACCTTCGATGTTGCCTATCGCTATAGCACCGATGGCGGTGTCAGCTGGATTTACGCTGATCTTGATAGCACGGATAATGGCTACTCGCCAGATCAGGCAGCCAGCTTAATTGTGCAAGCCAGCGGCGATACAACTGCACCAACGGCACCACTCAACTTGCATGAAATACGTCGCTCGGCCTCACAAATTGTAATTGGCTGGGATGTTTCAAATTCAAGCGATACCTATCGCTACGATGTGTATCGTGATGGCAACGCGATTGCCTCAGTATTGCACCCAACAATGATCTTTACTGATACCGAAGTTACCGCAGGCATTACCTACACCTATCAATTGAAGGCGCTCGATGGCTCGTTCAATCAATCGGGCTTCTCAAATAGCGTCGTAATTCGCGCTGAGCAACGGGTGGTCGATGTGACTTTCCGGGTCAAAGTGCCAGCCGAAACGCCTGCAAACGAAAGCGTCTATATCGCTGGCAACGATGGCACGGTATTCAACGGTGCTTGGTCGGCCAACGGCCAAATTCTGCAACGCGTCTTGACCGATACTTGGGAATTTAGCAAGCCGATTCTCGAAGGCACAGCCTTGGAATACAAATATACCCGTGGCACATGGGATCGGGTCGAATCGTGGGGTACGATTGAAGGCTTCAACAATCGCCGCGTCACAATCGAATATGGCAACAACGGCCATTTCATTGTTAACAATACGGATACCAGTTGGGGCACTGGCGACGACAACCGCAAGGCTGTCCAAGCGTGGCGCGACCCATTGGTCAGCAGCAGCTCAATTGCCAACAACACGATTGACGTTGCCCCAAGCGCCAATCTCTCAATTACATGGTCACAAGTTGTTACGGCAACAACACCGATCAGCCAAGTGTTGGTATTGACCAATGCCCAAAATCAGCCAGTTGCTGGAACAGTGGTCGCTACCAGCCCGACAACCTTCAGTTTCATTCCCGCAGCACCGCTGGCGAATGGCAGCTACACCCTAACCGCATTCAACGTTCGGCGGGTGATTGGTGATCCATCGCCAATGCAACAGCGCTATGTTGTACGTTTTACCGTTGGTAAATTGCGAACCTTCCTACCAATTGTTGGGCGTGCCAACTAGTTTTTGTTCGCTGGTTGAATTGAAGATTAAATGATGGCGGGGTATTGCTGATGGTTTAGCCATCGCAATACCCCGTTTTGCAGCACTGAATTATGTTTAAACGCAATGAGAAGCGCAAATTTAAAAGCTTAGCTCGCTGGTTTCAAGCCAGCCATAGCGTTGCCAGCTGATATAACCACGATCATCAAACTCGATGCCTTCGGCTTCCAAGCGTTGGCGTTGCTCAATTGCCGTATGCACCGGACAGTTGGTCGAAATTCGGCCCTCGCGATTAACCACCCGCCACCAAGCTACATCGGGATATTGCTCATCCAAACTGTGCAGGGCTTTGCCGACAGCTCGCGCATATCCAGGATAGCCAGCCGCCAAAGCCAAACGCCCATAATTCACAATTCGGCCAGTGGGTACTTGCTTGAGGGTTTGATAAATTGCCGTCAAAAATTCATTGCTCATAGATTTACTCGCTGGTAGATATCGCTACCAGCACTTTAGCACGAAACCACCAATGCTATGAAGGGCTATAGGTTATGGGCATGGGCTATACGAGAACGAACCACAAAGCAAACGAAACAAGGCTTGGGGTTTAGCATTCACAATAACAATCCACAAAACCAATATTTGGGGGTGCAGGGGATGAAAACCCCCGGCGTTTCCCTCCGGCGGAGGGACGGAAGGGTGGCGAAACGATGATGAGGGATCAGCGAAAAGCAACCGCGAAGCACACCAAAGATAAGGATTGATCCCCTCACCCCAACTCCTCTCCCGTGGCGCGGGCGAGGGGCTTCACGCCGTGGTTTCAGCGAGGTTAGACGGAGCAACCAGCGATTTCAGATTGTGGCTCCCCCTCGCCCGCGTTCAGTGGGAGCGGGGGTGAGGAAACCCACAATCTCACCCGCGTTCAGTGAATTCGACACTGTGGTTATCAATAAACGATTTCAGATCGTGGCTCCCCCTCGCCCGCGTGCAGTGGGCGAGGGGGCTGGGGGTGAGGAAACCCACAATCTCGCCCGCGTTCAGTGGGTGGTCATCAATAAATGATTTCGAATCATGGCTCCCCCTCGCCCGCGTGCAGTGGGCGAGGGGGCTGGGGGGTGAGGGAACCCACAATTTCACAATGATTGAAAATTGGCTCTAGCGTCCACTGTTCTCGCGGCGAGCGCGTGAAGCTGCATCAATCGTGACCGCCAGCAACAATACCGCACCAGTCACAATAAATTTGATCGATGACTTGAGCGCGAGCAAATCCATGCCATTGGCAATTGCCCCAATCACCAGTGCGCCCAGCAAGGCCGACCAAATGCGGCCACGCCCACCAAACAAACTTGTGCCGCCGATAACTGCTGCTGCAATTGCGTTCAACAGTACATCGCCATCGCCTGAAGATTGATTGGCAGCGTTCAAACGCGAGGCCGCCAAAATCCCGCCACAAGCTGCCAACGCCGAGGCCAGCATAAAAATCGTAATCCGAATTCGATTAACGTTGATCCCTGCGCGACGAGCCGCTTCGGTATTGCCACCAACCGCGTAGACATAGCGACCAAAACGAGTGCGCTGGGTAATAAAATCAAAGATAATCAAGAAGGTTAGGAAGATGATAACTGCGTTTGGCACACCTTGAATTGGATTACCAGCAGCGTTGGCATTACGATTGACGCTCATCATTGCGACACTGGCCAAGACGCTCGTACCAATCACGCCAACTCGCCAAAATACGCCGTTCAGCGTGCCAACTGGCAACTCGGCAGCACGGCGTTTGCGATATTCGTTGAAGACAATCAGCGTATAAACCACGACGCTGACAATGCCCAAAACCCAGCCCAGCCAAATTGGCAGACGAAAGTTGGCAATATCGATGATAAATTTGTTGGTGATGTTAATGCTACCGGTATCGCCAAGCACCCATAAGCGCGCCCCTTGCCAAGCCAGCAAGCCAGCCAAGGTCACCACGAACGAGGGCACACGGAAGGATGCAATCCACCAGCCTTGCAATAAACCAACTAATGCCCCAACTACAATCGCCCCAATAATTGCCACACCTGCCGGCAAATTATGGCGCGAAACCAACACCGCCATCACTGCTGCTGCCAAACCACTCACCTGGCCAGCCGAAAGATCGACCTCGCCAAGCAGCAAAATCAGCACAACCCCGGTTGAAATTGTGCCCATTGCGGCAATTTGCACCATTAGGTTGGTCAGGTTGAGTGGCGTGAGAAAGTTCTGGTTGATGCTTTGAAAAACACCTGCAATAATCATCAAGCCGATAATAACCGGCAACGAGCCTAAATTGCCTTGGCGAAAGCGTTCGGCTAAGGCCTCACGCCAATTATTGGGCGCAGCAGCAAGATTGGTTGGTTGGGTTTTCATTATTCGGCCTCTCCATAGACATTTGTGGGCAGCATTGCCCCAGTAATCGCGCCAATCACTTGTTCGTTGGTGCTGCGAGCTGTGTGGAAGGTAGCAACCCGCCGCCCTAGCCGCATCACAATAATTCGATCTGAGACTTCAAAAACATCGGCGACATTATGGCTAATCACCACCACGCCCAAGCCCCGTTCGCGCAAGCGCAGAATCAAATCTTTGACTTGGCGGGTTTGCTCAACGCCAAGCGCAGCAGTTGGCTCATCGAGCAACACAACTTTGGAGTTCCACATCACCGAGCGTGCAACCGCCACCGATTGGCGCTGACCGCCAGAAAGATTGGCGATTTGCACCCGCACACTAGGAATCTTGACGCTCAAATCACGCAGCACTTCGCTGGCTCGCCGCTCCATCTCGGTTTCATTCAGCAGGTCTAAGGATTTGACTCCGCTGCGGCGCACATTTTCGCGGCCAAGATAGAGGTTGGAAACCACATCGAGATTATCGCACAAGGCCAGATCTTGGTAGACCGTTTCAACCCCGAGGTCGGTGGCATCGCGTGGGCTATTGATCGAAACGACCTTGCCTTCAAAAATATAATCGCCTTGGTCGGGTTTGTAGGCACCAGCGATGGTTTTAATCAGCGTCGATTTGCCTGCGCCGTTATCGCCAACCAGCGCCACCACTTCATTTTGGTAAACCTCGAAATCGACGTTGGAGAGGGCTTGAACCGCACCAAAGCGTTTGCTAATTTGGCGCAATTGCAAGACAGGCATCGCTGCTTCTGTTGCTGTCATGACTCTATTCCTTTTGCTGTGGGTCAGTGGAGTGGCCGCTGGGCTGGCGTTGGAAGCCATGCCAACCCAGCGGCGAGGAGTTCAACTATTGAATGCCGGCATCAGTACAGGCTTTGGCGAAATCGCCAGCACAGATCTGATCAACCTTGTGGAATTGGTCTTTGATAATGGTGTCTTTGACGTTGGCTTTGGTGACGGCAATTGGGGTCAGCAAGATTGAAGGAACATCAATTTTGCCGTTGTTGACTTTGCCAGTAGCCTTGTCGGAGGTTTTGCCGTTGATCAAGGCGAAGGCCAATTCGGCGGCAGCTTCGGCTTGAGGCTTGATTGCTTTGTAAACGGTCATGTATTGGTCGCCAGCCAGAATCCGTTGAATTGCTGCCAATTCAGCATCTTGGCCAGTTACTGGAGGCAATGGTGAGAGACCACCGGCCTTCATAGCTGCGATTGCGCCGCCGCCAGTGCCGTCGTTGGCTGCATACACGCCGTCAACTTTGTTGCCAAGGCTGGTCAAGGCTTGTTGCATTTGGTCTTGGGCTTTGTCGGGGGCTCCAGTCGGGAGTGTCGTATTCGTTGGCAATCGTCAATTTGCCAGCGCTAACCAATGGATCAAACACGCTGTGTGCGCCAGCTTTGAACAATTTAGCATTGTTATCGGTTGGCGAGCCGTTGATCATCACGATGGTTGGGTTGGCAATGCCTTGGGTGGTCAATTCTGCGACCAAGCTTTCGGCTTGCAACTTGCCAACTGATTCGTTGTCGAATGAAATGTAGTAGCTCACGCCATCTGAGTTGAGAATCAAGCGATCATAGGCGATGACTGGTACATTTTGGGCTTTGGCTTTGTCGGCAATCGAAGCAGCAGCAGCTGAATCAACTGGGTCAAGCACCAAAACTTGAGCACCGTTGGTCAAAGCAGCTTCAGCTTGTTGCAATTGCACACTAGCATCTTGATTGGCGTTGTTGTAAATCACTTGGCAATCGGGGCAAAGCTCTTTCATTTTGGCTTCGAAGTAGGGGCGATCGGCAGTTTCATAGCGGGCAGTTTTAGCATCGGGCAAGAATAAGGCTACAACTTTGCCACCGCTGTTGGTGGTGCCGCCACTACCAGTGGTTGGAGCAGTCGTGCTGCTTTCGCTACCACAGGCCGCGATCACACCGGAGATGAGGACAAGCAAGAGGGAGGTGAATGCGCTACGCCGCACGTTCATACAGTGGACTCCTTCGTCTGTTAAGACCTACAATCATCATTGATACCGAGTTGTCCGAACCAAAAGCCAACGAAATTCGACCAAACCTGCTGTTTGCAGGGAGCGCACCAATGCCTAAACCATCATCAAACGCTACGATAGCGAACCATTGCTTTTTTCTGTAGGTGTAGTTTTGCCATGATGGATAGTTGATTGGTGGCGGGTTGCCTAAGTTGCGTAAATACGCCGCTTGTGGCACGATATTACTTGCTGACTGATGTAACGCTAGTGTACGCCAAAGCTGTTGGTCAACAAAACCCCCAATCCCCCAATCTTCCTAGGGTCTTTCCCCTAGTTCAATGGGGGGATTTCCCCTAAAGCGAGGAATTTCATGCAACTCAATGGCGAGCGTCAGATCCGAATTGTGGTCGCCGATGACCATGCTGTCGTGCGGGCTGGCATTTCAACCGCATTAAGCGATTTGCCCAATGTTGAAATTATTGCTGAGGTTGGCGATGGCCCTGGTGTTTTAGCGGCGCTTGATCTGCAACCCGATGCCTTGGTGATCGATGTGAGCATGCCGCAATTCGAGCCGCTGCAAACCATTCGCCAAATTCGCATGTACTATCCACAGCTCAAAATTCTGGTGGTCAGCGCTTACGACGATGATGTGTATGTGCAGGGGCTTTTGCAGGCTGGAGTTGATGGCTACCAACTCAAAGATCAACCCTTGGCTGATATTCGTTTGGCGTTACAGCGGGTGTTGGCTGGCGAACGCTGGGTCTGCACGCCATTGCTTTCGAAACTCATGCGCGGCGTGCCCTTGGTTGATACTGGGCTAACCCCACGTCAACGCGAATTGCTCTGGTGCTTGCAGCAGGGCGACGATAATCATGCGATTGCCCGCCGAATTGGCCTGAGCGTCAAAACCGTTGAAAACCATCTGACGCGGCTGTATCGCCAAATTGGGGTGCAAAGTCGGCTTGAAGCAGTGCATTATGCTGCCCAACATCCGCAATTGCCAATGATGCCAACCAGTAGCCAAACCCTTGTGCCAAGCCCAGCCCTGAATGTCTTGATTGTGGATGATAATTTGCGCTATCGCCAACATGTCAGCCGCATGATTAGCAAAATGCAGCCCAATTGTGCTGTGGTTGAGGCCGCACATCAAGCTGAAGCCTTGGAGGCAATTGGCCAACGCGCACCCGATTTGGCTTTGGTTGATGTGGTGCTAGGCGACGAGGATGGGATTGGTTGCGCAGCCCAAATTAAGCAGCAATCGCCCAATACCCGCGTATTGCTGGTTAGCGCCTACCCTGATCGTGAGTTCCATCGCCGCGGTTTGGCGGTTGGCGCGGTGGCCTTGCTCGATAAAAAAGATCTCGATGCTGCTTCATTGCGCTTGTTGCTTGAGGATGTGTAGGCGCAAGCGCAGAGAACATAGGATTTTAGGATAAGGGTTTTAACCACGAAGGACACGAAGAGCACGAATAAGGCTATAGGTGTAATGGTTCAGTGGATTGACAACCGTTTTCCCTCACCCCCAGCCCCCTCGCCCCCTGAACGCGGGCGAGGGGAGCGTTGGCCCCGTAGTTCCCCATCGCCGGCGGGAGTGAGGGCGAGGGGCACGCCGTTAACGTGATGTACCATTACATATAGGCTCTGGGCTTTTGGTTTATTGGCGTGGAAAGGATGGTCTTTCCCTCACCTCCTAGCCACATCCTTACAAGGGTAGGTTGTTAAGACTCCCTCTCCCCAACCCCTCTCCCGTGGCGCGGGCGAGGGGCTTAATGTTGTGGTTTTGCCATAATTCCTAGAAAATAAACGGATGCTCCCCCTCGCCCGCGTCCAGTGGGCGAGGGGGCTGGGGGTGAGGGAATGCATCACGAGCCATCCAACAGGTCATTGTTAAAAACCTATCCTCGAAAATCGAGGGGGTAAGGGGACAACACGAATGGGGCTGAAGGCTATCAGCTTTTGACATCATTGATCATGAAAGTACCTATAAATAATTCCGATAGCCGATAGCCCAGAGCCATACGTTCTCTGCGCCTCTGCGTTAAAGCCTTGCTCTCCTTCATCCCTCATCCTTCATCCCTGCTCTCTCCCCTTTTTTGACTTTTGATTTCTGCCTTTACTTGTGGCGCACAACCAAGCCCAAAGCGAGCAAGGCCATGGCAACCGCAGCCCAAACCCAGCCATAGCTTGGTTGGTTGCCGCTGGTATCAGGCAAGGTAATTGGCACACCTGGCGCTGGCGTTGCAGTTGGTGCTACTGGCGTTGCAGTTGGTTGAGCTGCATTGCCAAAATAGTGAGCATATAAATCTGGCACTAAAGTAAAGTTTAACCTTATTTACCACCGCAGGATCAATCGTGCCAGCATTTTTGACTGATTCAGCGATCAGGTCGCGAATTTCGCTGGTCGATTGATACAAAATCTTGCCTTCGCGGAACATCGCAAAGCCGCCGCCACCACCAGCCCGATAGTTGTTGATCGCAATCCGCAGGGTTTGTTCGGGCGTGATATCAACTCCATTTAATTGAAGTTTGGTCACGCGCTGGCCTGCTGGCTTGGTCAAATCGTAGCTATAGTCGATGTCGGTATACAAATCCCAGTTGTAATCGCGGGCATTATCGTTGACTACCGCCTTGGGATCGCCGGGCAAGGCATTGGGGTCAAGCTGGCGGAAATATTCGGCGTTGCGCTCCAAGGCTCGACGCAGAATATCGCCATTAATTTCAACCACATACAAGGTGTTATCGTAAATGTAGATGCTGTAGGCATCGCGCAGGGTAATTTGGCCTGCGGGAATCATGCCGCCATCGGTGAAAATTGCCGCCAACGAGAGATCAACAGGGTAGCCAGCATCAGCAGCAGCCTGCTTTTGCACATTATTGATCAAATCGGCCAAAGCGCTATCGCGATAACGTGCCTTAGGGCCGCCAGCAAATTCGGCGCTAGCAGTACCAACTGGCTGGCTGATATAGCTCAACGTTTGGTCGTGATAGGGCTGGACTAGCGCTTTGATCTCTGGATCTTCGGCAACATTGGTGACTGAAAGCGTGGTTGAATCCTTATTAACCACATTCCAGCCATCGCCATTTTTCTCAACCGTAATCGAAACTTTGCCCAAATTACGGCCCCAATATGATGGCTCGGTCAATAAGACGTTATTGATCACGGCCTTGGGCACGTTCAAGTGCGAGTGGCCCGTCAAAATTGCATCAATGCCTGGCACTTCTAGGGCCAGTTTGATCGCAACGTTTTCGCCTGGCAACGAGCCAGTGTCGCGCCACGTGTTGTGGTCGGTCAGCCATGCTTCAGGCTTGGTGGCATCGGCTGGCTGTTTTTCCCAACCAATATGTTGGATAACCACCACAATATTGGCCCCTTCGGCGCGAATTTGTGGTACATATTGCTTAGCAATTTCAACTGGATCAGCGAATTGCAAGCCAGCAATGTTGGCTGGTTTCTCCCAAGTTGGCACGGCGGGAGTGGTCAAAGCCAACAAACCAACTTTTACCCCATTCACATCTTTGATTGTATAGGGTTTGAAGGCTTCGCTGCCATCGGTTTTACGGGTATTTGCGCTCATCACTGGGTACTGAGCTTGGCTACTATAGCGATTCAGAACATCCAAGCCGTAGTTGAATTCGTGATTGCCCAAGGCTGCTGCATCATATTTGAGCGTATTAAACACCGCCGCCATTGGATGGGGCGCATTTTGGTCGATCGTATTGTAGTAGTAGGTCAACGGCGAGCCTTGAATCGTATCGCCGCTATCGACCAACAACAAATTGGGATCAATCGCTCGTTCTTGTTTGATTAGGGTTGCGACTTTGGTCATGCCCCATTCAGCAGGCTTGCCAGTATAGTAATCCCACGCCATCAAATTGCCGTGAATATCGCTGGTTTCCAAAATTGTGACCGTGCGTTGCTCATTTTGGGCACTGACGACACCACTCTGTAAGCCGAGCGGGGCCAAAATTACCACCAATAGCAACAACGCGAACGCACGTAGCAAACGCATAATTCAATCCTCCTACAAACACTGCTATGCTCGATTTGCGATCAAAGCATATAGTGCTATCATACGTCGCTCTGTAGATTCGGTCAAAAATATTAATTTCTGATCAATTATTTTTTCATTGGCTAGCCAAGGCATAGCGTAATGCATAATTACGTTAATCAGCACAATCATCCAGCAATCAATTAAACAAAAATTGTGCAACAAAGCTGTTACACAATTCGCTTAATTGCTGAATTATTGCGAGCAACTAAATATCTATATCGAGCATTTTGCGCAATTGTTCGCGGCGTTTTGGTTTGCGCCGTGGGCGATAGAAAGGATCGCTGGATTGCAATTCGCGTTTGAGTTGTTGCGAGCGGCCATTGACCAAGCCACGTACATAGGCGGTCAAATCGGCCAGCGAGGCAGCTTTATCGGCCAGCGATAAAATCCAACCTTCGCGGGTAATGGGTGCGGGGCCAATCGGGTACATATGGCCAACAATCGCTTGGCATACAGCCGGATCTTCGCCTTGCTCTTCGGCCCAGCGCGCGGCTACAGCACCATGGTTTTCCAGCGTTCCATAGCGTGAATCGATATCGTGCAGCAATGCCGCCCGGGTACAAACTCGGACATCGGCCTTGAGCAAACGGGCAATTCGATAAGAATAGCGGGTAACTCGAATCAAATGCTCATATTTAGCAATCCCATGATGCAGATGGCTGCGAGTTTCCAACACTTTGGGATGCCCAAGCAGATCCTCAATCAAATCATCCATCGTTCTTTCCTCCTGGCCGATTCAATTGAATGTCGTCAATCGTTATCACCATATCACAAACTGTACCATGCATAACTTTTTATTGTCAACCTATTTTTTAGGGATCAGGGGTAGGAACTAGGTGCCAGACGCTTTTGATCCACGAAGGACACGCAGGACGAGGGATCAGAGGGTAGGGATCAGGAGCCAGCGTGTTGAAATTCTTCACTGCTGCCCCCCGAACCCCTGAATCCTGGCCCTTATCTGCTTTGCGCCTCTGCGTTAAAGCCTTCCCATACTTTGCTTTTTGATTTTTGACTGCTGCCTTTTGATTTAGCGTTGGCTAGTGCAACTGAACACCCACAAGCGGCAAGAAAACATCTGGGCGCTCAATAGGTTGGGTTGCAGTTGGCGTATTGGTATTTGTCGGAGTTTGGCTCAGCGTCGCGGTTGGCGAATGGGTTGGCGTATTGCTCGGCGGGGTCGTAGTTATAGTTGGCGTTATGGTGATCGTTGGTGAGTTAGTTACCGTTGGTGTTTGACTATTGGTTGGTGTATTGGTGATTGTCGGCGTATTGGTGGCAGTTGGTGAATTGGTAGCAGTTGCAGTGTTCGTCGGCGTGTTCGTTGCGGTGCCGGTTGGCGTATTGCTGGTAGTTGCAGTTGGCGTGGCGGTGGTAAGCACAAACCGACAAATTTGGAATGATTCGTTGCGGCTGCTCATGGTAAACACATTATTGGCAAATTGGCGACCACCAACCACAAATACCGTGTCGTTGATACTATCGGCCTCAGCTCCATAACGCGAACTATTCAGCAATACCTCTGACCATTGATTGGTATGCTGATCAAATATTAGGCTCGAATTCGAGGCCACAACTGGCATTGAATAGCCGGTGGTAATCACAAAAAAGCGGTCGAGAATTTGGGCATCGCCGCCCTGCATTTGACGACGCGGCAGGTTTGGCGCAACCATCCAAATTCCTTGGACAGGATCATAGATTTCCATCGTGTCCATTGCTGTTTGATTGCTGATCGTCGCTGTGCCGCCTGCGACATAGATTTTATCGTTAATCACGCCAGCCGAGGCAAATGCACGAGCAGTAGCCATCGATGCACCAGCACTCCATTGCTGGCTGGCTGGGTCAAAAATCCACATGCTCGCTAAAGCAGCGTTGCCATTCGAGCCACCAATAATATATAGTTTGCCATTAACGACTGCCGATTGATAATAGGCTAAGGCAGTTGGCAGGCTCGGGCCGCTGCGCCAAATGTTAAGCGTTGGCGAATAAATTTGTAAATCGCTAATCAAACCAGTAGTGGTTGAACCGCCACCAGTACGATAGCCGCCAACTAGATAAATTTCGTCATTCAGCGTGGCTGCATCAGTGCCAAATGTTGGCGTAGGCAGCGCGGCCCGTTGTTGCCAACTACCAGTAATTGGCTGATAGCGCAGGGTATTGGGCAACGCAGCTGAGTTATTATTCGGCCCTTGACCACCAATTTGAAACAATGCACCATCGGCACTAACAACCGAGGAATAGCGCGCCATAACCAATGAGTCTTCGCGATCAAGCCAATGCCCAAGCCCACAATTGGTCACAATTGCTTGATTAAGTTCAACTAAGGCGTTGCTTAGTTGCAACGTCGTTTGATCGCTGGTGTGGGCCTGAGCGGTTGCTGGAATACTCACGCTAACCGTAATTGGTCGGCTGCTTTGGCCAGGAATGCTGAGCGAACTAAAAGGCAGGCTGCTTGGCCAAGCGCTCGCAGCAAGATTGAGATTGAGCATTTGGGGATTGGGATAATTATTGCGCACGCTCAATGGGTAAAGCAACGTATCGCCTGCACAGCCTTGGCTGCTGGTCGTACCGAAAATTTCAATCGGCGGCGTATCTTGAATCACCACATCATCGAGCAGTAGGTTGGCGCCAAAATCGCTGATACCCAAAAATCCAAGGTAAAACGGCTGGCCTAGGTTGGCAAATGGCAAATCAAGTTGATATTGGGTCCAGCCATCGGTTGCACGATAGCGTGGATAGCTGGCGTGCGTCGTGTAGTTTTGGCCATCGCTACTGGTTTGAACAAGCAGTTTATCCGCCGAGGTTGGAAAGATCGCGCTATGGTAGTACCAAAAGCTTGCCCGCAGCACAGTAGTAGTTGGCGTTATCACTATTGATAAGCGCGCTGCATTCCCATTAATCGTTGCATAGCTATTGAAATGCGCCATGCCTGTGCCGGTGTGCGGCTGAGCAGTTGGGCGCGTAGCACTCGTCACATACGTCCACTCAGGGTCGGGTGTATCAGTTGTGGTAATAATCGTCGTTGACCAATTGAGCGGTGGAAAGATAGCACTATCGAAGCTTTCGTTGACATAGGTTGTTGGCACAAGCAAGGTTTGCGGTTGAAGCAGTGGCCGCTGAATCTCGCGCGCTTGGGTGTACGAGCCGCCAAAAACCAGCAGCAACAACCCCAACAGGAGCACAATCCGAAGGGTACGAGTAGTCATGGGCTTGCCTCCAACAAGTACAATTGCCAACAACGATAGTAGATAATCAGCTTAACAAAAAGTGGTTAGCGTTATTATACGCGCAATCGCTAGCCAAACGATGCGAACTGATCCACGAAGCGCACGCAGGCATTGTATTAGGCTATCGGCTCTAGGTGTACTGGTTCATTACGTTAACCTATTGGCTCCGATTTCCCGCGAGGCGCGGGAGAACCTCAAAACCTGTTCTCCCCTCGCCCGCGTTCAGTGGGAGAGGGGCCGGGGGTGAGGGAACGACACTGTTGCCAATCCAATGAACCAGTACATCTAGGCTATAGGACTGGATCATGGAAATCATAACCATTGTTCCGAAAGCCGATTGCCCATAGCCATAGGGTCTCGCCGCTGCGTTAAATCCGGTGCCCAATTGCCGACCAGCATTTTTATATTTTATGTTCTCTGTTCTTTTTGCCTTCATCCCTCATCCTTCATCCTTCGGTCGCTCTGTGCCTCTGCGTTAAAGCTATCGTTTTTGATTATTACCTTCATCCTTCATCCCTCATCCTTCGCTTATACTTAGCCCTATGTTGACGATTCGCCAAACTGGAATATTGCTAAGCTTGCAGGATTCAGGGCGCACAGGCCTGCGCCATTGGGGCGTGCCTGCCAGCGGAGCGATCGATTGGCTAGCTCATGGTTTGGCAAGTCGCTTAGTAGGAAACTCAGCCGATCTGGCAAGCCTCGAAATTACCGGCGCTGGAGCATGCTTGCATTTCAGCGAGTTAACAATCATTGGCTTGGTTGGGGCAGATTTCAGGTGCAGAACTCAACGGACAAGCGGTTGCGCTTGGCAGAGCATGGTTGGTCCGGCCCGATAGTGAGTTGTACTTTAGCCAACGCTCCAATGGCGCACGCTGCTATTTGGCGATTGCTGGCGGCTTCAACATTTCGCCACAACTTGGCTCGCAAAGCACATTGCTCGGCGCACCATGGTCAGGCTATTTAGCTCGTCCGCTGCAACTTGGAGACCAATTAAGCTATAACCAGCCAGATTTAAGCATTGCTGGGCGCGGATTGGACACAATGTCCACTCGCTCAAACCAAGACCCAATTCGCTACCTGCCCAATCGCCAATTTACCACCAAACTCCAGCGCCAATTCCAAGCCCAAGTGTGGTGCATCAGTCATAAAAGCAATCGCATGGGTTATCGCTGTGAAGGCCAAGCATTAGCCGCACCCAGTCAAGCAATCCGATCGTTTGGGATTGTGCCAGGCACAATTCAGTTGCCACCAGATGGCCAGCCGATTGTGCTTTTGGCCGATGCCCAAACCACCGGCGGCTATCCTGTGCTTGGGGTAGTAATTCGTGCCGATTTGCCCAAACTTGCCCAGCGTTTGCCCTCGGAGTATTTGCAATTTCAGTCGATTAGGCTTACACTAGCCGAACGCGCTTTTGCAGAACAACGGAATCTCCTCAAAACCAACTTCGAGCCAGAACCCAACTTTATTGCTGCCAACATCTAGCATTAACCCAAAGTAACCCCAAAAGATTGTGCAAAAATAAACAATAGCCCTAAAATGTGGGTAAGTGTGGGATAATGTGGGATAACTTTTTGGAATTTGTCAAATTAATTGTTTTTCCACTGCTACAATAACACAAATGTTCCAAATAATTCCAAAACCCGATTGTTAATAAAAACACATGTTCTGAAAGCTATCCCCAAATTCTATCAGTTACCCCCAAAATGTGGATAACCATGTGGGATATGTGGGAAACTTGGGATATGTGGGATAGATTCATGGCCCGCAAATGATTGTGTATAATCGCCAAGGCTAGCAATAGTCGCTGCCATTTCACCTAGTTGAGGCAATTTATGCGCATCTATCAGCTTGCAAAGGCCTTATTATTTCGTTTACCGCCGGAAAAAGCTCATCGAATCACCACTACTGGCCTTGATTTGGCCACTTATTTACCATTTTCCTCAAGCGTATTCCGTTCCTTCCATCACAATGACCCATTGCTTAAAACAAATCTGTGTGGCTTAAACTTTACGAATCCTATTGGTTTAGCCGCAGGTTTCGATAAAGATGGTACTCACATCAATGGTATGCGCCAATTAGGCTTTGGTTTTTTGGAATTAGGCACAGTGACACCGAAACCGCAAGCTGGTAACGAACAGCCACGTTTATTTCGTTTAGTTGATGATCATGCATTAATTAATCGTATGGGATTTAATAATGCAGGGATTGAAGCATTAGCTCAGCGTTTAGCCAAACAGCCACGTACAATTCCACTGGGGATTAATTTGGGTAAAAATAAACTAACGCCCAATGAACAAGCCGCTGATGATTATCGCCAAGGGATTAATCTGCTTGGCGAATATGCCGATTACATCGTGATCAATATTTCATCGCCCAATACGCCAGGTTTACGCGAGCTTAGTCGGCGCGAACCATTAACTGAATTATTGAAGGTGGTGAAAACTGCCCGCCAGCAATTACGCCATCAAGCGCCATTGTTCGTCAAACTCTCGCCCGACGAAGATCAAGCAGGCTTAGATGCAGCAATCGGCGCAGCGCTTGATGCTGGTGTTGACGGAATTATTGCCACCAATACCACACTGAGCCGCGAAGGCCTGCGTTCGGCCCAGCAAAACGAAACTGGCGGATTAAGCGGAGCACCGCTCAAAACCAAAGCCCTAGAAACTCTCAAATATATTTATCAAGCCACCAATGGCAAACTGCCCTTGATTGGCGTTGGCGGCATTGCTAATGGACAGGAGGCCTACGAACGGATTTTGGCAGGCGCGAGTGCAGTCCAACTGTATACCAGTTTGATCTATGCTGGGCCACAATTGGTTGGCACAATTAACCGTGAGCTAGCGACACTCTTGCGGCGTGATGGTTTTAATTCAATTCAAGCAGCGGTGGGGTCAGCCATTTAACACTACACAGGGGAAGTCGAGTCACCCATATGGCAAAACCAAGATGACACCAGAGCATGACATAACTGGTTGCGTTGCCCAATATGGCGTGGTAAGATGCAACGCAAGGGAGCGGCATTAACTCATAAGTATGCACCACGATGATGCATAGAAAGGGTTCAGCGTTATGGTTCGTGTCCAGGTTGATAGCATACGCTTTAGTCTACTCACACAACAACGGATTGTTGTCCTACGGGAGCTTAACAGCCGTCGCTATGTGACAATCTGGATCGGCCCGTTTGAAGCCGATGCAATTGCACTAGCCGTCCAAGGCCATGAACCACCACGCCCAATGACCCATGATCTGCTATTGGCAACGGTCAAAGCACTGGGCGGCACAATTCGCGAAGTGGTTGTTAGCGATTTCCGCGATAGCACCTTTTTCGCCCGCTTAGTTATCGATAATAATGGTCAAGCGATCGAGCTTGATTCACGTTCTAGCGATGCAATTGCCTTGGCAGTTCGTGCCGAAGCCCCAATTTTCGTCGCTGACCATGTGATGGATGAATTGGGCCATATGATGGACGACCAAGACGAAAGTGAAGATATTCCAACAACGTCGGTTTCACAGGCTGAACCTGAAGCTGCCCCAACCACCGACGAAGAAGAGCTTTCGATCTTCCGCAAATTCATCGACTCAATTGATCCCGAAACTGATCAGTAACTAACCCATTGCCTGCTCCTTTAGCCCCAACTGAAGCTTCAGTTGGGGCTTTTTTTGGCCCAAATGCGGTGCTTTTTTATCCACAAGTTTCCACAGCTATCCACATGCCCATTAGCTGCTTATGTTATGCAGATGTTTTCCACCGAGTTATCAGCAGCTTTTCCACAAATAATCCACTACGAGGATCTACTATATCTAGGGCCATGTACGTGCTAGCTAGCCTAGATATAGCGTTATCCCGCTTTATTCGCAGCTTTTCCCCAAAGTTATCCCCAATTTGTGGATAAGTAGCACTTTGGTGTGGAAAACTCCTGCTCATGTGGACAGACATGGGGAAACCATGTTGGCGGATCGTGCACAGTAATCCACAGCCGCGACCTATCCCCAAAACCATGGGGAACATGGGGAAACTCGTCCACGATCTATCCCGATCAATCATGCCTGATTGCAACACCATGAAACGCGATCTTTCCACAAATCCACATGCTCTACTGTTAACGTCTATTTCATGATCCTTATTAAATAATATAGTGGGGATATCCCCAATGCTGCGCATTGGATTAAACCAATTGGAAACTCAACAAACTGAAAATTCAACGATGCTTAATCAATTTGGCCCAAACCACGATTTTATTGAGCCTATCTGCATATTTAGATGCTTATTTTTGTGCTAACTAATCTGTGTAAATGCTTTTTAAAGTCTGCTAGGATGTAGTAGCCATTTCTAGTGAAGACGGAGCCTTGTTATGTCTGACGAGCAGCGAGCCACGATTCGGATTTTATTGGCCGAAGATAACGAACTTGTGGCCTTGACCATGGAAGAATATCTGACCGATTTAGGTTTTCAGGTTGTGGGGGTTGCCCGCACCGGAACCCAAGCTTTGGAACTGGCACGGCAATTAGAGCCCGATGTGGCGATTCTTGATGTTAAGTTGCCAGAATTGGAAGGAACCGAGGTTGCCGCCCGGCTCTACGCCGAGCGCCCAATCCCAATTGTGATGGTAACTGCCTTTACCGATCGTGACACCATTCGTAAGGCTGAACGAGCTGGTGCATTGGGCTATTTGGTCAAACCAGTTACGATGGAAGCATTAACTCCAGCAATTGATATTGCCTTGGCGCGGTTTGCTGAAATTCGGGCTTTACGCCAAGAAGTCGATGCCTTGCACGAATCGCTGGAAGCACGCAAATTGATTGAACGGGCCAAGGGTATTTTGATGCAGCGTTTGAATATCAGCGAACACGATGCCTATGAGCGCTTGCGCCATCGTGCCCGTGAAAAGCGCGTCAAGCTCAAAGATGTTGCCCAAACGATTATCGATGCTGAAGCCTTGCTCTCATAATTGCCCCAGCATCCTAGCGAATTATTGGTCTTTTTATTGCGTTTTTGATCGGATCAATCCCTGCTTAAAACCAAGCGCCCTTGTTGGATTGGCAACAAGAGCGCTTCAATTGATTAAGCGAGTACCACCACATTGGGATCGTGCGGGTGGATTTTGACTTGAACGGTAGCGCCTGCATCAGGAGCTTTGAGCAGTTCGAGGAAGGGATAAATTGTGAGCGTCGTTTGTTCGAGCCGTAATTCAAGCTCAAACTCGAAAATACGCCGACCATAGGTACCACGCAACCAGCCTGTTGGCGTGGCACTCACGACGAATGCCTGCCGAATTTGGCCGTTGAGTTTGGCTTCGCGCTCGGCTGGCGGGCTGTAGAGCTGCATCCCATGGCGAATTGCCTTGATCACTAATCCCACAATCAGCCCAATTAAGAGCGTCATCGTTAGGCCAAGTGAAAAGCCTGCCATTTGGGCCACGCCAACTGCTGGAATAAAAAGTGAAATTGCGAGCACTAATAAAACTGCATCAACCCATAAGCCCCGTAGGCGTTTAGCAACTGGCATGAATATAGTTCCTCAACGTTTGATTCATTTAATCGTATCCATTTATCCTCGAATAATTATATCAATAATTGGTCTGCATGCATATGTACGCCCTTTTTGCTTACCAGAAATCTCTTCAACAATTTCAAGAGATTGGAGTTCATCAATCACAGGTTGAATAGATGTATGATATCGTCCAGTATAATCGGTTATTTCGCGCATTGTTCTGATCGGGTGATGGAAAAATACTTCTAGAACCTCTTGGGTAATTGATCGCTTGCGTGGTGCAATATCTTTTAATATTATTTTAGGTAAATCAATAATGATATCTGTTAACTGAATAGTTGATTGAGCTTGAGTATAAATTCCATCAATAAAAAATTCAAACCATTCTAGCCAATTACCTTCTTCGCGTACTGACTGTAATAATGTATAGTAAGTATCACGACGACTTTCAAAATAGACACTAGGGTAGATTAATGGTGCTGTAAGTAAGCCTTGTTGAATTAACTGTAGAATGATTAATAATCTGCCAACTCGACCATTGCCATCATGGAAGGGATGAATAGTTTCAAACTGATAATGTGTTAATGCTAATTGAAGTAAGCGCGATTCGTTTTGATCACTATTAATATATGATTCTAATCCAGACATCAATAATAAAACCAATTCTGGTGGTGGCGGGACGAATGTAGCTTTGTCAATGGTATTTTGATCTGTACTACCGATATAATTTTGGGTTTGTTTAAACATGCCCTGCTTGGCCTGCGCCTCGTACCCCATGTAAAAGCCGTTGATGGAGCCTGAAAATTAAGTTAATTGAAATGGGGATACGCTCAAGTTCCATAACTCCCCAGCGTAAGGCCTCGGCATAGTTTGCAACTTCGCGAACAGCTTGACGTTCACTATCCTCAATGATTTGGAAACGGATAAGTTCATCAACTGAGGCTATGGTTCCCTCAATTGTAGAGCTGGCAATCGCCTCGCGTTGTAATGAACTATAAATCAAGAGATCTGCATTTGGCAGTAATTTACGACACATTTCTACTTTCCCAAGCGCATGAGTCGTTTGTTCAACTTTATTCTGTAATGCAGATGGGATAATCAGTTCGGGAGGCAATGGATTTGGGAAAAATGTTTGATGTCCTGCCATTGATCGAATATAACGTCCACTTGAAGTTTCCATATAGCTATCCTATTGACAAAAAAGACTACTTTTTGTCAATAGGATAGCTATTTTCACTCGTAATGTCAATTCCTATTGACAAAAAAGGCCACTTTTTGTCAATAGCCTGATGCTATTGAGTGATTCGCACAATAGCTGGGTTTATTGGCAGCTTGCGGCGAGTGCTTGATTGAGAACTGTTGGGCTTGGTTCAAGTGCTTGCAGCGCAAAACTTTGGATTTGCCAAGGCTGATTTGGCTCGGTGTTGTTGCGATGCAGCGTGACACAGCCCGCTTGCACTTGCACTTGATCAGCTTGATCTGTGGTAAGCCAAACTAGATTGGTCGAATAGTACAGATTGCCCGCGCCAGCATCGCTCAGGGCTTGAGGATTAATCAACACTTGGTTGAATTGATTGGCATCAAATTGTTGGCTCCAGGTTGCTAGATCGCTGGCTGGTTGCTCGCGCCAATAGCTCCAAGCTTGGGCATAATCGGCTTGATTGAGCGCGTTGCTATAGAGTGTTAGCAATTGTTCGGGTGTTTGGGCTGCGCTTGGTTGGCTGGTTGCTGGGCAAATTTGGCCAACTCGCCGGCCCATGGCTTGCAAATCATTGGCTAGCTCGAATTGGCTGCTGCGAATTTGCCAAGGCTCGTCTGGGCCATTGATATTAACTCGATGCAAATCGTAGCAACCAACAAAATATTGCCAGCCTGCTTGGCGATCGTAGGCTATCAAGCCAGCGGCAACCCGCGCATTTTGGTTGCCAGCACCCACATCAATCGTAAAATGTGGATTGATCAACACATCAACACTGAGCGTTTGCTCGTAGCCTTGTTCAAATTGATCAAATGGCATTGGCGCAACCTCAAAATAGTCGTAGGCGCGTTGATATTCGGCACGATTGACAGCGTTGTAAAAGCTTGCCACCAAACTCAAAGGATCTTGACGATCCTCGAAAACCGCCAAATTGGCTTTGCTTGGCGGTGCTGATTCAGCAGCAACAACCGCAGTTTCGCTTGCTACTGGAGCGGCGACTTCTGTTGGTGTAGGCTGGTTTGGCTCGCTACTGGTAGCGGGAATACTGGCGGTTGGTTGTTCGGGTAGGGGTTGTATCGTTGCTGGGGTGCTATTGCTACAGGCCGTAAGCAAGGAAACTCCCAAAATGATCATCAGGCGTGAATAACGGTGCACGATGGCCTCCTTTCATCGTGCAGTATACGCCGCCTGCGATCGGTTTGGGGTGACATCGCTATGATGCTATGCTGATAGGGTGATTATGCTTCGACTAAGCGCATAACGATTTCTTCATCTTCAACTTCGCCCGTTGCTTCAAAACCAACTTTTTGATAAAGCTTTTCGGCGATCTCATTGCCTGGCACATAACTCAGGCGAATTTCGCTGCGATATGATTTGTGCTTGAGATGCTCGATGATTGCCAACAGCGCAGGCCTGGAATAGCCTTTGCCTTGGTGCTCAGCGCCAATCATAAAGCGAATAATCCAATCGTGGCCGGTTTTGATATCGCGGCCCATCATCACAAAACCAACCAAATCGGTATCGGCATAAATTGCCCGTGGTTCCCAATCGGGGTGAACATAGGCTTCGGCCACCGAAAACATATTTTGGGCGACAAATTGGGTTTGATCATCGCGAACTTTGAGTTTAAGTACAGGCCGAAAGTTTTCCTCAGTGATTGGTTCTAACCGAATCGTTGCCATTATCGAACTCCTATTCCAAATTATGAAGGATGAAGGATGAAACCAAGCGCCAAAAGCCCATAGCCTAGAGCCAGATGCCCCTTCGCGTGCTTCGTGGTTTCAAAACCTGATCCCTAACCCTCGACAACTTAAGCTTAAAAAAAAGCGATGAAGGTTGGTATTCCTTCATCGCTGAAAACCGACTTACCGCTTAGTCGCCACCAAGCAGG
This sequence comes from uncultured Chloroflexia bacterium, assembly GCA_963767035.1. Taxonomy (GTDB): domain Bacteria; phylum Chloroflexota; class Chloroflexia; order Chloroflexales; family Herpetosiphonaceae; genus Herpetosiphon. The sequence continues at coordinate 3,657,028 of CAVYBW010000001.1, forward strand.
CTGCCGATGATGTTGCCACCAGCACTCCCGCCGCCGCCACTTGCAGGCATGTACTCGGCCAATTTCTTGGCCACGTTCATGACCGGCATGGTTTGCAGCCAAATTTTGCCAGGGCCACGTAGGGTTGCAAGGAACAAACCTTCGCCACCGAAAAGCATGTTCTTGAAACCACGCACCATTTCAATATCGAATTGGACACTTGGCTCATACATCGCAACGTGGCCAGTATCGACCTTCATCACTTGGCCTGGTTGCAAGTAGTATTCAACAACTTCGCCATCAAGCTCGGCAAAGACTACGCCAGGGCCAGTTGCTCGTTGCATGATAAAACCTTCGCCACCAAAGAGGCCTGCGCCCAATTTGCGGCGGAAGTGAATATCAAGCTGTACCGACTTTTCGGCACACATAAACGAGTCTTTTTGCATGATGATTTCTTGGCCAGGGGCAAGGTGCAATGGCACAATCTTGCCCGGCATTTCGCTGGCAAAACCAATCAAGCCAGTGCCGCCTGCAACCGTGAAATCGACGATGAACAACGATTCGCCCGAGAAGGCGCGTTTGAACATCTTGCCGATACCACCGCCAGAATTCGTGTTCATTTGAACGTTGCCGCTCATCCACGACATCCCGCCACTTTCCGAGAAGATCATCTGGCCTGGATCAAGCTCGATGATTGCTGCTTGGAGCACTGAGCCAATAATTTTGTAGCGTAAACCTGTGGTCATGCCACGGCCACTCAAGGCAACTTGTGGCTCGGGCAAATCGAGTGGGCGGCCTGGCTCGCTGGCCATGGTGTATGCACCCTCTGGCGGAGCACCATAGTTTGGTTGTGGTGGTGGTGGTGGATAGCCACCTTGAGGCTGATTGTAGTTTGGTTGGTTCGGAATTGGTTGACCTGTTTGTGGATCAAATTTAGGCCGATAATCGTTCTCAGACATCACACGCTCCTCAATGCTAGCACAAAAAAAGTGCAACACGATAGGTAATTTCATTGTACAACCTTCGTCTAGTACGCCCGTGCTTGCCCAAAGGTTGCTAGGTTGGTTGCCGATTTGGGCTAAAATAGGTCTATGGCGATTGATACTCGATTGAGTATCCCTATTAATTACGAAATTATTGTAAGATAGCACCACAATCTTGAGAGAATGGGATTCGAATGAAACAAATAAAACCAGCAAAGTTGATGCTATTAATCATCAATAGTTTACTAATCATTTTAGCAATTCGTGGCGTTTATCATATCTACGCGGTTATTTCGTTTCCATACGATATTACCAACGGTGAAGGTTTTGTGCTCCGCGATGCAGCAATGCTGTTTCAAGGCTCATCGATGTATCAACCAATTGATCGTAGTCCATTCCTAGTTTCAAATTATCCTCCACTATTTGCCTGGCTGGCATCCAAACTCGTGCTGCTAACCGGAGAGGCATTCATTGCCACCCGACTTATCTCGGCGCTAGCATTTATAACTATCGCAGGATCAATCTGCTATTTGCTGCATAAAAAGAATCTGCCATTTAGGTATTGTGTTTTTGGCGGATTAATTTTTTTCAGTTCAATCTATGTTTATTATTGGGGTGCTTGGAGCAGAGTTGATGGTTTGGCAGTCTGCTTTAGTTTAATCGCAATTATTGCGATCGAGATTAAATTAAGTACCCGATCAACGCTTTTCGCGGCAATTGCTTGTTTTGCGGCGGTTGCAACCAAACAGAGTGCCTTATCAGCAGTTGCGGCAATTGCGCTCTATTTGCTGATCAGCGACCGTAAACAGTTGATGATCTTTTTGGCTGCTTGGTTTGGGCTGCTGATTCCAACATTGCTTTGGTTGAATTTCAGTACCAACGGCGAGTTTTTACGCCATATCATTACCTATAATCAATTGGAATGGTATCCACGAGTGTTTCTTGGCCAATTAAATAACTTTATGGCTACCCATTTTATATTTGTATTAGCCTATGGCTATTTTGCGATTAGTCATTTCAAACGTGCCCCACTATTGCTAATTTATGCAACATTTGCCTTGCTAACAACCATTACAACCGGACGCGAAGGTGCTTCGACCAATTATTTTATTGAATCAATTGCGATTACCGCCATTCTGCTTGGCTTTATCAGTAATGATATTTTAGAGCAAAGCTCGCTGCCAAAATTGCGGGTTGGTTTTGCTGGGCTGATCTTGGTTCAGATTTTCTTTTTTGCTTTCCCTACAATAAAACCCATTAGCTTGTTTAACAAACATACGCCAGAATTTGGCCTGAATCCAAGCCAAGCTGATCTTGAGGCATGTAATCAACTCAATGACTATATTCAAAGTGCGTCTGGTCAAATCTTAGTTGAAAACCCTGGTTTTGCCGTGATCAATCGCAAAGAAGTGATTGGAAATGCAGCGGTGCTCAAGTTTTTTCGCCGCAAAGGCTGGAATGCGCCAGTTGATGCGTTTATTCAAACAATTGATGCCAAAGCCTATGATTTGATTATTTTCCAAGGCGAGGCCTACGATCTTGATGTCTTGCAAGCAACCGATCGCAGCTATCATGAAATAACGCGGCTCAATTGTCTTGGCGAGTACGAAGTTAAAGCGCCGAATCGTTAGGACTAATATATTTTAAAAGGACGGATATATGCGTTTTTTAGAGCCACCGCAAGCTGTTATTTTCGATATAGATGGGCTGCTGATTGACACTGTTCCGTTGTATATTGCAGCGATGATCCATGCTAGCGATGCGATTGGTCACCCAATTTCAGAGACCTATGTTAAATCATTGATCGGGTTATTAGGCATCGAGTTGCGCAATCGGCTGGTTGACGATCTTGGTCCTATGTTTCCGTTCGGAGACTTTCTGCGAATCAGCGAAGCGCGACTAGCCAGTCTATTTCAGGATGGTGTTGCACTTAAACCTTGTGCTGTAGAGTTGCTGACCGCTTTGGCAGCGCGTGGAGTTGCACTCGCTGTCGCAACCTCGCTGCGCACATTGGATGCTGAGCATCATCTCAATCAAACGCATATTCGGTCATTCTTCAAAGTGGTGGTTGGCCGCGATGACGTATCGCAAAGCAAGCCTGCACCTGATGTTTATCTGCGGGCAGCAGCACAGCTTCAGCTCTCACCAGCGAACTGTATCGCGCTTGAAGACTCGTTTAATGGAATTCGCTCGGCCCATGCAGCTGGCTGTACGGTTATTATGGTTCCTGATGTCCTCTTGCCAGATGCTAACATTAGAGCGTTGTGCCATGCGGTTGCCAGTGATCTGTGTCATGTCCGCCAAATCTTACTAGCCGAATGAAGCTTGGCAATGATGTTATGCCCATCGCATGGGTGCGCAGACTGCCCGTAAGTATCAGATGCCAAAATTCAACGGCTGGTTGCGCTTAATGATGCTATGCGTTATGATGGTAGCGCGTTTCTACCGTTGTGAATGGGCTGAATTTGCCATCACAATGGTCTCCACCGACACACTAAGGAGTTTCCAGCATGCGGCGTTTTGGAGCGATTTTAGCCTTTTTAATTGGCGCAGTTGCGGGTTTAGTTGGCGGCGCGGCCTTGCTTGCCTATGCCTATCAAGTGGCGGGTTTGTATCCCCCCGATGATGCCACGATTAAATTCATTGCCCAAGAACGTGGCTGGTTCGACCCCAACGCTGAGGAAACACCCGCAGTTTAACCACCACCTTGTTCGCCCGGTTGCCTCACTAAATCTTTCGCTTGTCCGCTGTTGAGGAGGTATCATCGTGGATACGCCATGGACAACACACTACGAGCCAACGGTCAAGCCCTCATTGCAATACTCCAACGAGCCGTTGATTTCGTTATTGGATGCTGCCGTTGCCAATTATCCCAATCATGTGGCTACAAACTTTGTGCTGAAATATGTACTTGGTGGTCGGGTGGCAATTGGTGGTTCGCTCACCTATCGGCAATTGAAGGAAGCAGTTGATCGGTTTGCAACGGCCTTGCATGGTTTAGGCGTGCGCAAGGGCGATCGGTTTGCGATTATGCTGCCAAACACGCCCCAATTTGTGATTGGCTTTTTTGCTGCCCTGCGTTTAGGTGCAACGATTGTCAATATCAATCCAACCTACTCGCCACGCGAACTCAAGCAACAACTGGCCGATTCAGGCGCTGAGACGATTTTCGTACTTAGCCCGTTCTACCCCAAAGTGCAAGAAATTTTGGCCGAAACGCCGCTCAAACGAGTGATCGTGACCTATGTTCACGATGTTTTGGCCTTCCCTCAAAGTGTTTTGGTGCGACGTACTCAGCAAAAAGAGCCAACCTGGGTTGAGATTACTCCTGATCGCACAACTTTGTTGTTTAGCACATTGTTGGCCGAATATCCACCTGCGCCACCCAAAGTTGTGATTGATGGCCATGATGTGGCGCTGTTTCAATATACCGGTGGCACAACTGGCGCTCCCAAAGCTGCAATGCTAACTCACTACAACATTTTGGCCAACACAAGCCAATTGTTGAATTGGATGAATGGCCTCAAGCCGGGCCAAGAGCGGGTCATGTGTGCGATTCCGTTTTTCCATGTCTATGGCATGACGGTTGGCATGTGTTTTGCGGTCGCAATTGGCGCCGAAATGATTATCGTGCCAAATCCACGCCCGGTTGATGGGGTACTCGAAGCGTTGCACAACGAGCGTGCGACGATTTTCCCCGGCGTGCCAGCACTGTATATTGGCATTATCAACCACAAAGATATTGATAAATACAATTTGCGCTCGATCAAGGCCTGTATTAGTGGCTCGGCAGCCTTGCCCATGGAAGTGCAAGAGAAATTTGGTGATCTAACTGGCGGACGCTTGGTCGAAGGCTATGGCCTAACCGAGGCGGCTCCGGTAACCCACTGTAATCCAGTCTTTGGTGTGCGCAAATCTGGCTCAATCGGCATCCCAATGCCCGATGTCGAAGTGCAAATTTTGGATCTTGAGACCGAAGAACCATTGCCGATTGGCTCGGAGCGCGAAGGCGAATTGCTGATTCGTGCGCCGCAAATTATGAAGGGTTATTGGGGTCGGCCAGATGAAACCGCCAAAGTGTTAACTGAAGATGGTTGGTTGCGCACAGGCGATATCATCAAAACCGATAGCGATGGCTATTTCTATGTGGTCGATCGCAAGAAAGACTTAATTATCGCTTCGGGCTATAATATTGTGCCACGCGAAGTTGAGGAAGTGCTGTTTATGCACCCAGCCGTGCTTGAAGCGGCGGTGGCGGGCATTCCCGATACCTACCGTGGTGAGACAGTTAAGGCGTTTGTCGTGCTCAAGCCCGATGCGACAGTCACCGCCAAAGAAATTCGCGACTTTTGCAAAGAAAATCTCGCGCCCTATAAAGTTCCGACCCAAGTCGAATTTATTGAGGAACTGCCCAAAACCCAAGTTGGCAAAGTGCTACGACGGGTTTTGGTCGAGATGGAAAAGCAAAAGCAAGCTCAGCAAATGCAGCAGGAGGCAAGTTAGGCCAAACCTAACGTTGGAATATGCGTTCTCGCCATGAAGTTGCCGCAGTGCAATGCCCCGCTTGTGGAGCGCAATTCGATGCGCCCTTGTGGCTGATTCTCGATGCCGAGGAACAGCCTGGTTTAGTGCAGCAGTTGCTTGATGGCCGTTTGCGTGAAACCCAATGCCCCTATTGCGATGCGCTCGGTGCGTTGATTGCGCCACTGCTTTACCACGATGCACGCTATGAGCAACTGATTTTGGCTTTGCCATTGTCGGTTGCGAGTGCGAGCGAGGCTGAAGCGTTGGCGCAGCAGTTGGTTGGCTTGTTGGCTAGCCAATTGGTGCTTGAACAACAGGCTGATGCCGCGTATTTGCGCCATGTTCAGCTTGCAGCTGATCTTGATGATTTGCAATTAATGCTTGCTCATGCTGCCAACCAGCGCGAATTGCTCGCCTTGATTGCGACATCAGCGTGGTCGTGGCCGCAACCAGCAAGCCTTGATTTGCTCGAAGCATTGTTGCAAAGCCATGATCCTGATCAGCAGCAAGTGTTCTGGCAAAGCTTAACTGTTGCTCAACAATCTGACTTAACGTTGATGCTCGATCGCTTAGCCACAGTTGTGCCGATGGACAGTGGGCTTGGCGATTTTTTGCGTCGATTAATAGCCTAGCGAGTGCCGCCCATGCCAATTTCGTATAGCCAACCATATGAACTTGTTTGCCCAACCTGCCAAACCCCGTTTGTGGCCGAAGCATGGTTGATTGTCGATGCCGAGGAACGCCCTGATTTAGTGCAGGCGATTCGTGATGTAAGTTTGCACGACACCCGTTGCCCAAGTTGTGGCCAAACCGGGGTTGTGCCTGCGCCAGTCTTGCTGCATGATCGCCGCGCGCGGGCAGTGTTGTTTGGCGTTCCCTATGAAATGCCCGAAGCCGAATGGAATGAATTGGCTCAAGGGCTGTTGTGGATGTTGATTGGGGCTTTGCCGCGCGAGGATCAATTGCCGTACCTTGGCAATGTACAAGCCGAAGATGGCGTGGCTGGCGTGGCCGAGGCCTTAGATCAATTAAATTACACGCCCCAATCAGCGGCTGAGGCAATTGGCGATGCGCTTGGCTCCGATGATCCCGATAGTATGCCGCCCTTGGCCGAAGCGATTATGCGCATGCTTGCCGCCGATACCGCTGAAGAATTGCAAGCTGTGTTGCATGAATATCCCTTCTTGCTTGATGAAGCCATGGACGAGGGCTTGGCTGGTTTGGCCGAAGCGGCGGTTGATGCTGGCGAATTTGAAATTAGCCAAGCCTTTGAGCGTGCTCGGATTAGCCTAACCCAACTGCGCCAAACGCTTGATCAAGCCAGCCAAACCCGAGCTACCGCCAAACCTGCGGCTGCGGTTGTGCAAGCGAGCGCTCCACCACCAGCCGATTGGCATAGCATTCGGCGGGCGGTTTTGGCCTGTGAAGATGCAAGCCAACTGGCTGCATTACGGGCTGAATATCCCATTTTGGCCAGTGCTGATGCCGATGCTTGGTTGGCCGAAGATCAACAGGCGTTGCGTGATGTTGGCGATTTAGGCGCAGCTCAATTAATTGGCGAGGCCCGGGCTGTTTTACGCGGCGAACGCTAGACCGAGAACATAGAGCAAAGAGCAAAGAACATAGAGATTAGGTGTCAGAGTCTAGGGGTCAGGGGTCAGCCACGGGAATTAAGAATGTCGTGTAGATAAGTAGCCCTTCGTGGTTTCAACCTCTAGACCCTAGCCTTGAATGCTGGCCCCTCGTATAAGGAGCATTGAATATGCAAGAATTTTTTGAATTTCGTTTGATTCCACGGGTGCTGTATAAAGCTGGCTTGGTGGCTGAAATGGGAGCTGAATTAAGCTCGCTTGGCGCAACCAAGGCCTTTATTGTGACCGATGCTGGGTTGGTAAAATCGGGCTTGGTGGCGCAAGTAGAGCAAGCCTTGGCCGAAACCGTCGAAGTTGTGGGCGTGTATAGCGATGTACCACCGAATTCCTCAGTTGCGGTCGTTGAAGCAGCCGCCGCCCAAGCCCGCGAGGCTGGCGCTGATCTGTTGGTGGCGCTTGGCGGCGGCTCGCCGATTGATACCGCCAAAGCTATGCGGATTGTGATTACCGAGGGCGGTAAATTGCTCGATTACGAAGGAATTAATGTGCTCGAACGGCGCTTAATTCCGATGGTGGCGATTCCAACGACGGCTGGCACTGGCTCCGAGGCCAGCAACTTTGCCGTGATTAAAGATGAAGTTAATAACGTCAAGCTCTCGTTTACCAGCCCCTACCTTGCGCCAGAGTTGGCAATTCTCGACCCGCAAGTGACCCAAAGTTTGCCACCGCATTTGGCCGCTGCGACCGGGATGGATGCCCTGACCCATGGCTTTGAAACCTATGTTTCCACTGAAGCTGAGCCAATGAGTGATGCACTGGCCTTAGGCGCAATCGAGATCGTTTCAAACTATCTGCGCGATGCGACCCACCACGGCCCAGCCAATGAAGAAGCACGCGGCCAAATGCTGATTGCCTCATGTATGGCAGGCATTGCCTTCACCAACTCATATTTGGGTGCGGTGCATGCTTTGGCGCATGCCACTGGTGGCCATTTTCCCTTGCATCATGGCTTGCTGAACTCGATTTTCTTGCCGCATGTGGTGGCATTCAACGCCAACACTGTGCCCGATCGCTATGCTCGGATTGCCCGTGCGTTTGGCATCAACACTGGTGGGCGGCCTCGCGAAGAGGTGATCGACGATTTGATTGCAGGCTTGCGCCAGTTGGCGAGCGATTGTGGCCTGATTACCCAATTGCGCGATTTGGGCATACCCGAAGATGCTTTGCCAATGTTAGCTGAACAGGCATTTAGCGATGGTGCGGTTTACCATAACCCGCTGGCACCATCGGTTGAAGATTTACTGGGGATTTTGCAAGCGGCATGGTAGTTGATACACTGAATGTATTAAGCCAGCGTCGCCAATGGTTGACGCTGGTTACGTTATTAATTGGGCTATTAATTGGCTTGGGGCTTGTTTCCAATCGTCAATGGCAAGTGCCATTGAATATCGGTTTGGAAGAGGGGATTAATAACGATGCGCCATTTGTCGTAGGCTTTAATGCTGGCGAACAATTGCCCGATCGTTCAGCCCGCTACCGTTGGTCAAGCCTGAATGCCCAATTGCGCTTTCCACATGTGCCGCAACGTCACTACTGGCTTGATTTGCCGCAACTCACTGGCAATCCAGCTAGTTTGATCATCGGCAGCAGCCAATTTACGAGCACTGCTGGGCGAGTATTGCATGTGCTATTGCCTGCCGATGCCGCTGGGCAAGTGGCAATCTCGGTCGCTCAACCGATTGCTGGCGATGATCCGCGTGAACTGGGCGCTGCGTTTAGTGGTGGGCGTTTGAGCAGCAGTGGTTGGGCTTGGCCTGCGCTTTGGCCCACGCTAGCTTGGCTATTTTTGCTGACTGCGCTTGGTTTGAGCATTATCTGGCTTGGTGGCTCAAGCCTTGAAGTTGGCTTGGCAGTTGGATTAACTGGTTTGGGGATTGTAGCGGCAACGTGGTTTGCGCCTTTACGTGCGAGCTACGCCGCGCCTGCGATTGCCCAAACCACACTGTATGGCTTGGCAGCAGTTGCCCTGTTGCGTTGGGCTTTGACGCCAATCTTGCAGCGCTTGGGATTAGAAGTTAGCCGCGATATACTGCGTTGGTTAATTTTGGCCACTGTTTTGGTGTGGTCGCTCAAATTGGGCGGGCGTTTGCTGCTCGAACATATGCCAGGCGATATTGGCTTTCATCGCAACCGAATTCATGCCACCAACCTTGGCGATTTGTTTCGACCATCACGCCATCGCGGCATCGATTTCCCCTATCCACCGGTGCTGTATGCTTTATTGCAACCGCTGACCCTGACCGGAATTTCAGCCGAATGGTTGTTGCAATTAACTGCCGCTGCTTGCGAAGCCTTGGCGTTGCCAGTGTTGTTTTGCTTAGGCTTGCGGGCAACTGGCTCAAGTCGTGGGGCGCTGATCGGCGCGATCATCTATGGGCTTGTGCCAGCAGGTTTTATGACCAGCGCTTGGTCTTTTGATTCGCATATTTTTAGCCAATTTGTGGCTTTGCTGCTCGCCACGTTTATGGTTTGGACATGGCAACATTGGCATGAACGCCGCAATTGGTTTTGGATTACCCTCGGTTTGAGCACGATTGCGCTCGGCCATTTTGGTTTTTACCTTAATACTGGCCTGATGGGTGGATTATTAGTGCTTTGGCTGTGGTGGCGCGGCCCGCGTTCGCAAGGCTGGGCACTTTTAGCCAGCCTTGTGGCAACGCAAGTGCTTGTGTGGGCCGTGTATTACTCGAGCTTTATTGGGCTATTTTTGCAGCAAGGCCAATCGTTTGCCGAAGGTGGCATGAACGCGGTTAATCAGCGCGAAGCTGTACCACGGCTGCAACTGCTGTGGGATATGCTTGATCTTGGGTTTTGGCGGCACTATGGTTTGCTGCCAGTGTTGATTGCGCCCTTTGGCTGGTGGCTCAGTCGCGGTCATCGCGGCTTGCAATTGGTGGCTGGCGCAACCTTTGTGGTTAGCCTGATTTTGGCGGCTTTTCCAATTATCAATGGCTCGACGATCACCACCCGTTGGCTGATGTTTAGCGCTTGGGCAATTGCCCTAACCACTGGAATTGCCCTCGATTGGTTGTGGCAACGCACGCGCTGGGGTCGCTGGCCAGCAATTCTAATTACCAGTGGTTGTGCAATTTTTGGCATGATCATTTGGTTTGCGGCGATGGTCTACAAAATTCGCCCACCGGAACCGTTTTAAAAAGTATGAAGGATGAGGGATGAAAATTAAAGGCAGAAGGCAAAAACCAAGAGTTGGTTGATTTTAACGCAGCGGCGCAGCGAAATTATGGCTCTGGGCTACAGGCTATAACATGCTGTGGTCTTTCAAACGAGCGGTTCTATAGCCAATAGCCAATAGCCACATTCATGTTCTTTGCTCTATGTTCTATCAATGCTTATGCTGAAGATTGAAGTATTTGGCGATAGTGCTTTATTGATCACTACTGTTCAGCCAGCCCAATTGGCCTTGGCGCTGCGAAATGCCCACTTATTTGGGGTTATTGATGTGGTTGCAGGTTTGGAAACAGTCACGGTGCTGTTTGATTTGGCCCAGACGAATAGCCGCCAGCTGCGTCGCCAGATTAATCGGCTCCAGCTCAGCTTGCAAGCCTTGCCAACGCCGCGCATCCAGCGTATTCCAATTTGCTACGATGGGATTGATTTGGCTGAGGTTGCCGAGCGCTGCCAATTAACGATCACGCAAGTGATTGATCTGCATTCAAGTGCTGAGTATCGGGTGGCAATGGTTGGTTTTTTGCCAGGCTTTCCCTATCTTGATGGCTTGCCTGCTGCTTTGCATCTGCCACGCCGCGCTACTCCACGAGCCAAAGTTGCTGCTGGCTCAGTCGCGATCGCCAACGATCAAACTGGCATTTATCCCCAAAGCTCGCCTGGTGGCTGGCATATTTTGGGCACTACGCCGTTGCGCTTATTTGATCCGCAGGTCGAGCCGCCGGCCCTGTTGAATGCCGGCGATCTGGTTTATTTTGAACCAATCTCTGAAAGGATGAGGGATGAGGGATGAAGTAAAAGGGAAAAGATAAGGGATGATGGATAGATGCAAAATCTTCGTTATCTGTGCCAAACTAGGGCTAAAAATCGTTCTTCGTGTCCTTCGTGTGCTTCGTGGATCAATGTTTTAACGCAGCGGCGCAGGATCAAGCGCGAAATCTAAAAGCCCCTCGCCCGCGTTCAGTGAGAGCGCAGTTGGGGCGAGAGAACTCAAAAGTTTCAGGCTAAATCGGACTTTTGGCGGAACAAGCATCACCAGTAAGCCTTATGGGCTATTGAGCCTTCGTGGTATAATGACGCTACTGATGTTGACGAAATCCGTGGATTGGTCACCCTTGTTCTTCAGAGAGCCGCAGCTGCTGTGATTGCGGTGAACACTGCCAATCTATCCAATTTCTGAGTCATAACGCCCCGCGTTCGGGTTGCTTCCGTTAGCAAGCTTTTCGAGGTTGTTGCATGCAACGACGAACGAAGGTGGCACCACGAGAGTTTACGCTCTTCGTCCTTCTCTAGGGACGAGGGGCGTTTTTAATGTCGAATTTTTCTCTCAACGTATTGTTTGAGGTTTTTATGTCATGGGAAATCGGCTTAGTTACGATCGGTAGCATTGTTGGTTTGGTGATTATTTTATGGATTTTTAGTCGTTTGGCGTGGGGCGGTGGCATGCAAGAAGCATCATACGATCTGCTCAACCCCACCAAAGAACGTCCAATTAGCACCCAATTTGCCCAACCGGATCAAGAATCGATTGTGGTTCGCTGTAAACAATGTAGTTTTAGTCATACGCTGCCTGATATTAGCAAAATGCCAGCTTTTTTGGCCTCAGTTGCCCATTCCAGCAGCGAAAGCGGCGAGCTTAAATCAATCTGTCCCCATTGCGAAGGCGTGCTGCAAAGCTGGATTCGCCAAGCAATTCAACATCAAGGCAGTCAACAAACGCTTGGATTTGCGGTTTTACGCCGTGGCCAACGCCGCTTATACGAAGTTGAAACAATCATCTATAGCTCATTGATCGCAATTCCCCAGCCCTTTCGTGGCTTGGTTGCCGAAGCGCTGAATGAGCCAGAACCAGAGGAACCTGTATGATTATTCGTGGCAATGAAGCCGATTTTAATTCAGAATCGCCAAGGACGCTTAGCACCCGACCAACAACGTCAACTCCAAGCAATGCGGGCATTTCGCGTGCCATTTTTGCCCATGTTGCTGGTTGGACTAGCCCTGATTAGTTATGGCACGTTGCGCTTCGATGTGCTTGGCTGGGTTGTGGCGGGCTTGGGCGCGGTGCTGATTTTCAATGCTTGGACGCGTCGCCAAAGCCAAGTTGCGCTCAAAGCAGGTGTTGTTCAAGCCATTAGCGGCCAGCTTGAAAAAATTCGCCCAGTACCGTTTGCCATGTTTGAATCGGAGTTGGTGATCAATCGACGCTCGTATGCGCTGATGGCCAAATTGGGCACTCAACCGCTTACTGTCGGCCAAAACTACACAATTTATGTGGCCAAAGGCGTTTCACGCATGGGCATTATCGTGGCGGTCGAAACAGCATGAGCAAGCGTCAATCCAAACGCCCAAGCGGCGAAGCATTAACTGAAAATTCTCGAACACAACGCCCAACTTGCTCCTCATCAAGCAATTGATCTGGTTTGGGGCATCAAAGCTGAGTTGCAAAGTAATCGCCGCGGCGAGTTGCATCCTGATCAAATCAAGCGGATTTTGAAAATTTCAATCTTTGAGATTTGGATTCGCTTGGCGTTTGGTGGGTTCTTTCTAGTTTTTGCCTTGACCCAACGCACCGATTCGTGGCAATTTTGGGTTCCGCTGGCAATCGCCTTGTTTCCTTTGATTAGTGCGATTAATGGCGCTTTAGCCCGTCAACGCTTGCGCAAAGCCAAGGTCGAAACCATCGAAGGTAGCGTCAATCAGGTCAAAGTGCATCGTTCCGAGGCGGTTTCGGCCACCTTGCATCGCGATAGTTTATATATGTTTTTGCTCAACGATCAACACAGCAAAACCTTGCCCAATCCCGATCAAGCCTATCGTTTCTATGTCACATTTGGCGTGATTCGGCCAGGCATTGTGTTGGCAATCGAAGAATTAGACCAAATTTCTGCGTCAACCGACGCATAGTTATTCAAGGAGTGTGTCCATGCTTGATATTCGTTTATTCCGCGAACAGCCCGATGTCGTGCGTGAAGGTTTTGCCAAAGTTGGCCGTGAGCCAAGCTTGGTCGATCAGGTGATTGCCTTAGATCTTAAACGGCGCGAGGCAATTACCGAAGTTGAACGGCTCAAGGCCGAGCGCAATGCTGGCTCGAAAGATGTTGCCCGTACCAAAGATAAGGCCGAACGCGATGCCAAAATTGCAGCCATGAAACTTGTTGGCGATCAAATTAGCGAACTTGATGCCCAAGCCAGCGCAATTGATCTTGAGCTGCATAATCTATTGCTGGATTTGCCCAACCTGCCATTGCCCGAAGTTCCAGTCGGTAAGGACGAACACGATAACGTTGTGGTGCGGGTCGAAGGCACAATCAAAGCAACAGATTTTACGGTTAAGCCACACTGGGAGCTAGGCGAAGCACTTGGGATTCTCGATTTCGAGCGTGGCGTGCGTATGAGCGGCACGCGCTTTTTCGTGATGAAGGGCTTGGGCGTGCGCTTACAACGGGCATTAATTAGCTGGATGATCGATATGCACGTTGATCAACATGGCTATACCGAATTGGCCGTGCCCTACTTGGTTAAGGCCGATGCGATGGTTGGCACTGGCAACTTGCCCAAATTTGCCGACACGATTTTTCATATCGAAGACACCGATTTGTGGCTGATTCCGACCGCCGAAGTGCCAGTAACCAACCTGCACCGCGAAGAAATTTTGGATAAAGCCCAATTGCCATTACGCTACGTTGCGCATACTCCATGTTTCCGCAACGAGCAAATGAGCGCTGGACGCGATGTTCGTGGCATCAAGCGGCTATATCAATTCGATAAAGTTGAAATGGTCAAAATGGTCGAGCCAGCCACCAGCTACGATGAGTTGTTCTCGCTGATTAGCAATGCCGAAGATGTTTGCAAAGGCTTGAAAATTCCATATCGCTTGTTGCAATTGTGCACCGCCGATTTAGGTATTGCAACCGTCAAGTACGATTTGGAAATGTGGGCACCTGGCATGAACGAATGGCTTGAAGTTTCGTCGTGTGGCTTGTTTGGCGATTATCAAGCGCGTCGCGCCAATATTCGCTATCGCCCCGAAGCTGGAGCAAAGCCAGAGTTTGTACATACCCTGAATGGTTCGGGCCTAGCCTTGCCACGGGTGATTATCGCAATTCTCGAAAATTATCAAAATGCCGATGGCAGCGTGACGATTCCCGAGGTGCTGCGGCCATACATGGGCGGCATCGAACGGATTGGCTAAGACCAGAGCATAGAACATAGATGAGATAGGTTGATTGGATTGACAAGAATGTAGTTCCCTCTCCCGCTCAGCGAGCGAGGGGGAACCGTTGCTCTATTTCCCACGCATCATGGCAAAACCACCTTACTATAATGTTGAGTGAGGAAAGGGCTGCTTCCAAGGGTCGGTGTTAAGATCGCTTCGCTGCGAACCACGCCATGGCAGGTTCATCGAAAATTGCGTGCTAGCCACCAAGTGTCCTTGAGGGGGTGCAGGGGGATTAAAGCCCCCTGCGTCTCCCGCCGTGAGGCGGGACGGAAGGTTGGTGACGACCGACCCATGCTGCTAGTGCCAATGAGTTGGTTAAAAACCTATCCTTATGGGGAGAAGGGCTGGGGGTGAGGGAACATAACTTTACTCAACTGATTCCAAGGCGAGATCTGCTATACTCGCTGATAACACAGGTGGTCAGTAGCTCCAAGGAGGTAGCCTCATGGCTGAAGCAGTGTTAATTGATGCCGTTCGCACGCCGATTGGTCGCCAACAAGGCACATTGCGCGACGTGCGCCCCGATGTTTTATATGCCCATGTGCTGAATGCCCTAATCGAACGTACTAAAATTGATCCCAGTTTGATTGAAGATGTGGTGACTGGTTGTGTTACCAACACTGGTGAGCAAGGTGCCAATATTGGCCGTTTGGGCGTGATGCTCTCTAACTTACCAATCACGGTTCCCGCCGTGACCCTCAATCGGATGTGTGGCTCAGCTCAACAGGCGATTCATTTTGGCTCGCAGGCGGTCGCCGCTGGCGATGCGCGTTATGTGATTGCTGGTGGAGTCGAATCGATGAGCCGCGTGCCGATGTTCAGCGATGTAACTGGTAACTTTGCCACGTTTAATCCTGCCATCAGCGAAAAATATCAACTGGTGCATCAAGGCGAATCAGCCGAATTGATCGCTGACAAATATCAATTATCACGCACTGAGCTTGATGATTGGAGTTTCGAGAGCCATCAACGGGCTGCTGCCGCAACCAAGGCTGGTTGGTTTACGAGCCAACTTGCGCCAATCGTTGGCAGCGATAAAGCTGGCAATGCCCACGAATTAATCTACGATGAAGGTATTCGCTTCGAGGCTGATCGGGCCAAAATGGGCACGCTCAAAACGGTTTTTCGTGCCGATGGCGTGGTTACCGCCGCCAATGCGAGCCAAATTTCCGATGGTGCAGCAGTAGTATTAATTGGCGAGCATGAACAAGCACTGGCTGATGGTTTCAAGCCGCGTGCCAAATTTCGCGCCCGGGTAGTTGCCGCTGGTGATCCACGCATGCAGTTGCTCGAAGTGATTCCTGCAACCCACAAAGCGCTCGCCAAGGCAGGCTTGAGCATCAACGATATTGATCTGGTCGAAATCAACGAGGCCTTTGCTTCAGTCGTGTTGGCTTGGCTCCGCGAATTCAAGTTTGATCCAAGCCGGGTTAATCCCAACGGCGGCGCGATTGCCCATGGTCATCCATTGGGGGCAACAGGGGCCGTATTGATGAGTAAAATGCTCAACGAACTCGAACGCCGCGATGCTCAATTTGGCCTACAGGTAATGTGTATCGGCCATGGCCAAGCAACCGCCACGATTATTGAGCGGGTATGAAAGTAGGGGTCAGAAGTTAGGGTTCAGGGATCAGAGATTGAATTTAACGCAGCGGCGCAGAGCAATAATGGCTATGGGCTATAGTCGCTAGGCTATCGGAACGTTTTGTAGTGTTCCCATAAAGCCCAATGCCAGTTTTTGCGCGCTTCGTGACTCAAAACTGATCCCTAATCTCTGACCTCTAATCCCTTAGCTAACAAGGAACATTAATGGAAATTCAAGCTTTGAGTGTTGTAGTGACCGGTGGCGCATCGGGTTTGGGCGGAGCAACTGTGCGCCGTTTGCATAGCGCTGGAGCCAAGGTTGTTATTGCTGATCGTAATGCCGAGGTTGGCGAAGCGCTTGCCAATGAGCTAGGGGCAAATGCCACGTTTGTGGCTTGCGACGTAACCGATGAAACCTCGCTGGCTGCTGCTTTTGATCAAGCGATTGCAACCAATGGACTGTTGCAAGCGGTCATTAGTTGTGCTGGGGTTGGTAGTGCCGAGAAGATTCTAGGCCGCAACGGGGTGCATAGCCTTGAATCATTCAATCGAGTGCTGCAAGTTAACCTCAATGGCGTGTTTAATGCACTGCGCTTGGGTGCTGAACGTATCAGCCAAAATGAGCCGAATGCAGCCGGTGAGCGGGGCGTAATTATCAACACTGCTTCGATTGCCGCGTTTGATGGCCAAATCGGCCAAGTTGCCTATAGTGCTTCAAAAGGTGCGATTGTTGGTCTGACTTTGCCTGCCGCCCGTGAATTGGCCCGCCACGGCATTCGGGTGATGACGATTGCTCCAGGCACGTTTGATACGCCGTTGTTGGCAGGATTGCCCGAACCAGCGCGCCAAACCTTAGCGGCCCAAGTGCCCTTCCCATCACGCTTGGGCGAGCCAGCTGAGTTTGCCATGTTGGCGCAGCATATTCTAGAAAACCCGATGTTAAATGGTGAGACCATTCGTTTGGATGGCGCACTGCGCATGGGTTATAAGTAAACTTGGGCTTGGGCAGTGGTACAATCTACCACTGCCTTTGATTTTTAGGAGCATGGTGATGAATGGCACCCAATTGTTTTTAACTGGCTTGATTTTGGCCGGCAATGTGCTGTGGTGGTTACGCGGGGTGAGTACAACTGAAAATTGGTTTTTTGGCGAATGGTTGAGCCAGCGTTGGCAGGTTGTAATTCGACGCAGCGAACGCTT
Organism: uncultured Chloroflexia bacterium; assembly: GCA_963767035.1. GTDB lineage: Bacteria > Chloroflexota > Chloroflexia > Chloroflexales > Herpetosiphonaceae > Herpetosiphon. The sequence continues at coordinate 3,674,355 of CAVYBW010000001.1, forward strand.
CAAAGGCAAAACTTGGGAAATTCATCCGAATGATGCAAACAAATTAAGTGCTGGCAAACGGGCTAGTTTTCAAGTCGTACAAAGCATCTTTCCATTGATTACGGCGATTCCAACGATTGGATCGATTTTTCTAATTACTTGGGTTGTGGCGATGTTTGGCGAATAAGCTTGGCCTGAGCACTGGTATAATGCAGCCTGATCGCTAGCAGCAATGGGAGTATCTATCGTGCGGATTGGGATTAGTGGCACGTTCTGGGCTGAACCAATGGTCGGCAGCGGCCAGTATCTACGACATTTAATTGAACATTTGCCCCATGTTGGGCCGCAGCATGAATATGTGTTATTTCTGCCAGCCTACACTGATGCCGAAATTCCTCAAATTCCCCATATTGCGGTCGATCGTGTGCCAACTCCATTCGATAAGCTGCATCCTAAATTAGCCAAGCTTTGGTATGAGCAAATTGAATTGCCTCGGGCAGCGTTGCGATTAGCAGTTGATATGTTGCATGTGCCCTATTATGCTCCGCCACGGCGCCAATTAGTGCCAACTGTTGTGACCGTACACGATCTGATTCCATTAATTTTGCCAGTGTATCGTGGCTCACTTGCCATGCGTGCCTATACTGCCCTCGCAACCAGTGCAGTGCGGCGTTGCCGTCAATTAGTCGCTGTCTCCGACCATACCCGCGATGATATTATTGATATTTTGAAAGTTAATGCATTACAAGTGCATACGATTTATGAAGGCGTTGCACCTGATTATCAACCGCAGACTGCTGAGCAAATTAGCCAAACCTTGCAACACTTTAATATCACTCAGCCTTATTTTTACTACATTGGTGGCTTTGATGTGCGTAAAAATCTTACCACACTCTTACGTGCATTTGGCCGTGTTTTGCGACGCATCGATCAACCAATTAAATTAGTGATCGCAGGCAATCGACCCAAGGTGAATTCGGCATTTTTCCCAGCTTTGGAGACGACAATTCTTGATGAAGATTTAGCTGCCGATATTATTTTTACTGGGCGCGTGACGAATGCCGAAAATGCGGCGCTATTTGCAGGCGCCAGTGCATTTGTTTGGCCCTCGACCTATGAAGGTTTTGGCTTGCCACCATTAGAAGCGATGAGTTGTGGTACGCCAGTTATTTCTTCAAATACTAGCAGCATGCCCGAAATCGTTGGTGAGGCTGGTATTTTATTGCCGCCGCATGATACCGAGGCATGGGCCATGGCAATGCTGCGAATGTTAAATGATCAATCATTAAATGACCAATATCGGCAACGTGGTTTGCAACGAGCCAGCCAATTTAACTGGCAACACTTTGCCGCCCAAATGATTAAGGTTTATGAGAAAGCCTAATCTTTGATCATACTGGGATGTTTCAGGCCATGCTAATTCCTTTAAATCAATGCTTTTTCGCCAAACTGATTGTTTAAACGCTCAAATTCTTGGTTAAATGATTCTTAATAAAGTTACGAAAAGTGGTAAAATACAGCTTAATTTTTCTGCTAAATTATGGTCAACTTTGTGCCTAACATCACATAATGATTAGAGTTTTCTCATCCATTTTCAAGAAAATATGTGCTAATTTTGTGAAAAAATAGCTACTTTATGGCTTTATAATGGCCTAAAAGTCCTATCTGATACACAGCTGAAAAGCTTAAGCCAGTAGTCTGAAAAATAGCTGAGATTTGCAAACATGCTACAAATATGTTAACTTCCCTTTCGGCATTGCACGATGCATAAACGTTAATTATTAATTGTCGGCGCGATATCGTTAAGCCGCGTTCGATAATAGGGAGGTTACAGCTGCATGCAAGATGCTAAGTCCTCGAACGATCTGATCCAAGCAGATCATGATCTACAAGACTTCCAGCAGCGGGCTGTGAACAACGAAAATTCGCTTTTACGAACGACCAGTTTTCGCCAACGTGTGAATACTCGTTCAGTTTCTGCACTTCGTGCGGTTCCATCGTACCTGCGCAAAGCTCCACGTCGCTACCTACTTCATCTTATGGTGCTTTCGCTGTTGCCTGTTGGTTTAGTGGTCAACAAAAATGCTACCACGCCGCAGGTCGATACAGCAATCTTGGTCAGCGCATCACCAACTGCTGAACGCCAAGTTCGGCCAGCACTCGGTTTGATGACCATGACCAATCGCAACGAACCAGCACCGTTGACAGTCCTCAATGATTCAGAGGCTACGCCTGATCCAGGTGTTGGCGATGGGCCAATTAACAGCCCAGACTTTGATGATTCATTGGTCATTCCTGTAGGACGACCTGTCAATAATACCCCGACCTATCCCGAATCGGTGATTACTGGCGATATTGCCAATTTGCGCAATGGCCCAAGCACTGAATTCGATCGCTTAGATAAATTAGATACTGGCACCAAAGTAACGGTTATGGCGCGCCATGCCGATTGGGTGCAAATTCGCACTGAGGGTGGCCAAGAAGGCTGGCTCGCCGCTGATTTGCTTGATTTAGAGCAATCGGTGATCGATGCTTTGCCCGATGCCCAAAACGTGCCAACTCCACCACCAGCCAAAGTGGGCAAAATCACCCAAGATAATTTGAACTTGCGTGATGGCCCTGGTACTGACTACATCAGTATGAAAAAGCTGGGCATTGATAGCCAAGTTTCATTATTGGCCCGCTACCAAGGCTGGTATCAAATTGAAACTGGTGAAGGCAATGTTGGTTGGGTTGCAGCTGAATTCTTGAATCTCGAAGCTGGCGTCGCTGATCGTATCGCCGAAGCCGAGTCGATTCCATCAGCCAGCCCTGATTTGGTGGGTTGGGCAACTGATGAAGGCGTAAACTTACGCTCTGGCCCAAGCACCAAGTTTGATTCATTGGGCAAATTGAGCAAAGGGGCTGAATTAGGCTTGTTAGCTCGTTACAAAGAATGGGTCAAAGTTGAAACCGCTAAAGGTACCAAAGGCTGGATTTCGCAAGACCTTGTTGATGTGAGCAACTTTGTGTTCCGGCGTGTACCGTTTACCACCAATATTCCTGCTTTGCCTGCTGCGCCTGCGCCTAAAAAGAGCGCGCCTAAGCAAGTTCAGCCTGCTGGTGGCGGCGGTGGTGGCGGTGGTACTGCTAGTGGCGACGTTGCCTCGATGGCATGGGCCTATGTTGGCTACAGCTATCGCTGGGGTGGCGAAAGCCCAAGTGGTGGCTTCGATTGCAGTGGCTTGACCAAGTACTTGTATCGCCAAGTTGGCGTGAGCTTGCCACACAGTGCCGCTGGCCAATATAGCAGCTCGTATGGTACGTTCATCGGCAGCATGAGCAACCTGCAACCAGGCGACTTGCTGTTCTATGCTGGCACTTCTGGGCCTGGCATCAGCCACGTAGGCATTTACGTTGGCGATGGCGTGATGGTCAATGCAATGACCCCCGCTTCTGGTGTCGGTGCAGTCAGCATCTATAGCAGCTATTGGCTCAATCACTATTACGGCGCGTTGCGACCTTATCGCTAGTTGCTGTTTCATAATTAGGCTAGATGCAAGAAGCGTTCCACAATTTGTGGAACGCTTCTTTTGTTTTTTGGCTTAATCTCGGCTACTATATCGCTACATACGCTCGAATTCCATATCAAAAGGAGAATTGCTTATGGCTTCGACAGGAGAATCTTCGGGCCGTTTTTCAATGATTTTCGCATTAGTTGCCTTAGCTATATTGATAGGTGTGGGATTTGCATTCTTCAGAAGCAATAGTCAACCTGCAATTCCAACGATAGTTCCCAAAACTAATACACCCATTCCAACGTCTACTCCAATGCCAACACCAACTCCAGGCCCAACTGTTCAACAAATTTTTCAGCGTGAATCAATGCTCTTGGCGGCATCAACTCGAATACCCAAAATTGACATAGAAAGCAGTAAATCTGGATGGCTGGATCTTTGTCAAAATGATGTTCAATATCGGGCTTTTTTTGATATTAAGGCTGGGGTAAACCTTAATTTATTTCGATACGAAATCACGAAAAATGGCTATCCACAAGATGCAATCGTTAAAATTTATTTGCCAGAGCCAACAATTGTTAGTAATGAGTTGGATTTAAAGAATAGTGGCATTGTAAGTACAGATGGTGCATCAGTACCCTTATGTAATGATAATACTGCTGAATTAGTAACTAAGTTACAACAAAAACTACAAGAACAAGCATTACAGGATGCTAAGGATGGAGGTATTTTGAAGAATGCCGAATATAATTCGGCAGAAGAAATTATTGGAATTCTTCAAAATGTTGGATACCGAAATATTACGATTTTCAATCATGATGGGACTCAGATTCGTAAGGTTGATCAATAATATCAATATCAATAGAAGGAGTAATTCATGAAGACGATAAAACTGGTGCTTTATCTAGCGCTATTTGGACTACTGGCTTATGGTGCTTATAGTGCTTATACCGGCGGCATGAACATTTTTTCTCCAGAACCTAAGGTAACAATTAATAATGGTACAACTGTTGTTGAAGCAATTCGTCGTCAAGCTAAATTATCAACAATGAATATGTATTTGAGCAAAAATATCGAAATCGAAAAAGAAAAAGGATTCCTTGGGTTATGCACTGAGAAAGTAACCTACTTTGCTTCATTTAATATTCAAGCTGGCATTGATCTTCAACAAATCAAGGAAGATAAACTTCAAGTAGAGAATGATGGGAATCTTGATACTGCTGTTGTACAAATTCAGTTGCCTGAACCTGAAATTCTTAGCGTTGAGTTAGATACTCAAAATAGTCGGATTCTTGGCCAAGATGGCCCTGTGTTTGTACCTGGTTGTTCGCATGATATGGCAAATATGACGCTTGAGGCACAACAATTACTGAGAGATTCAGTTACGAAGGATGCGCTCGAAAAAGGCATTCTTTCACAAGCGCAACAACAAGCTAGCGAGGAGCTTGGACGCTTGTTAACTGATGTTGGCTATACAAACATCACTATTCGGGCCTCAAACGGCTCTGTGCTCTACTCAACGAAACCGCAATAAGCCAAGTATGAGGGTCTTGTATGGATTGGAATCTATGGGCGCAACAATCGCAAGAGTTTGCAATTCGGGTGTTGCCACGGGTTTTAGCCGCAATCGTAATCTTATTGACCTTGCGTTATGGAATTCGGCTAGCCAATGGTGCAACTAATCGGGTGTTGCGCCGCGTTGAGCTACCAAGCGAAGCCGAAAACTTGATTTTGCGCTTGGTGCGCATTTTGGTGATCATCGCCGGTTTGGTGATTGTGTTGCTGGTGATGGGTTGGGGTCAGTTAGCGCTCTCGTTTGTCGCAGGCTTGGGCGTTAGCGGCTTGATTATCGGTTTTGCGCTGCAAGACATCACCAAAAACCTAGCCGCTGGCATTTTGTTGTTGTTTCAACGCCCGTTTCGGGTTGGCGATCGAATTTTAGTTGGCAATGATGAAGGCACCGTAACTGATATTGCTATTCGTGCCACGACCATGCGCACTGCCGATGGCCGCGAAGTAATGGTGCCCAATGCCACGATTTACACTGGCACAATCACTAATTTGACCCGCTACGTGCAACGCCGCCATAGCGTTGAGTTAACCCTCAAACGCGATGTTGAGTTTACGCCAGTGTTGGCGAGTTTGGCTGAAATTGCCCGCACCACCGAGCATGTGCTGGAAAAACCCGCCGCCGAAGTGCTGATTACCGCTGTCAAAACCGATGGGTTAATTATCGAAACTCGGTTTTGGCTGCCATCCAAGGGCGTGGACAGTAATCTGGTGCGCTCGAATTTGGCTGAGCGTTTGCGAACCAAAGCCTTAGTCGAAGATTGGCTGGCATGAACATCGATCTCAACGCCGATTTGGGCGAAGGCAGCGCGTTTGATGCCCAACTCATGCCGCTACTTTCGTCGTGCAACATTGCTTGCGGCGGCCATGCTGGCGACCAACAGAGCATGCGGATTGCCCTGAGTTTGGCCCAACAACACAATGTTTGCGTTGGCGCCCACCCAAGCTACCCTGATCGGGCGCAGTTTGGGCGGGTGAAGCTTACGCTTGAGCCAAGCCAATTGCAAACCAGCATCAGCCAGCAAATTGAGCAGTTACAACGCTTGGCAGTGCAGCAAGGGACTAAGGTACGCTATGTTAAACCGCATGGCGCTTTATATAATCAAGCTGCAACTGATGCCGATTTAGCCCAATTGCTGATTGCCAGCATCAAACTGATCGATCCAAGTTTAGCATTGATGGGTTTAGCAGGCAGCGCGTTGCTCGCACAGGCGGCAGCGGCAGGTTTGCAGACGATAGCCGAAGGCTTTATCGACCGCGCCTACGAAACTGATGGCCAATTGCGATCGCGCAGTTTGGCTGGAGCCGTGCATCATGAACAGACGGTGGCACTCCAACAGGCTTTAGCGCTTGCCAAAGGCATGCCATTTCCAAGTTATACTAATGTACCAATGAGATTAACCGTGCAAAGTTTGTGCTTGCATAGCGATACCCCGCAAGCCTTAAGCTTTGCCCAAGCGGTTCGAACTGCGCTAGTAGCTGAAGCTATATCAATTCAAGCAGCCTGCTGAGCAACTTGCGATGGCGTGTTGGCTATGCTAGACTCGATATAGCACAATCCAGACAGGAGTAGCCTATGACAATCACTGATCGCATGTTGATTGGGGCAATTGCCAGCAATCCCGGCGATTATGAGAAGGCAGGTCAGGCACGCTATTGTTTTACAACCCAAACAATTTACTTTTCGAGCGCCAAAAGCCCTGCGCCGGAAGATGCCAATAAGAACTATTTCGACTTGCCCGCACTCAACGCTGATGGCTCCAAAAAATTAGTAACCGCGTTTCAACGCTATATCAAGCGCTGGCCCGAAGATCGTCAGGCGATTATTGAAAAATTTGCCTTACGCCGCGGCTGGGAGCTGGCCATGGAGTTGCATTATGGCGGTGGCGCATTAACTGATCAAGAATCAGCCGAATGGCGTAAGATTGTTGATGGTCGGCTAACCCAATTAGTAATTGCTGCTCGTCGTTATATTGAAGCCGGGCCAGGTGCGGCCAAGGAAATTATTGAATGAGCCTCGATTTAACTCAGTTTGTTCGCAATATCCCCGATTTTCCAATTCCAGGGATTCAATTTAAAGATATTACGCCGCTCTTGGGCAATGCTCAAGCGTTTGAGGCAGCGATTGAGCATTTCGCCCAGCGCTATGCCAATCAGCAATTACAAGCGATTGTCGGAATTGAATCACGCGGCTTTATTTTTGGTGCGCCGTTAGCGTTGCGCTTGGGGATTGGCTTTGTGCCAATTCGTAAGCCGGGCAAATTGCCAGCCCAAACCATCGGCGTAGATTATAGCTTGGAATATGGCACCAATCGCTTGGAAATTCACCACGATGCCTTGAATGCTGGCGATCGGGTAGTGGTTATTGATGACCTCTTGGCAACAGGCGGCACGGTGGTTGCGGCCTGCGATTTGCTCAATCAGCTTGGGGCTGAGGTGGTTGAGGCAGCATTTTTGATTGAATTGACCTTTTTAGGTGGGCGCGCAAAACTTGGCGATCGGCCATGTTACGCCCAAATTCAATACTAAACCGACAATGAGGCCAGCACCCGCCTAACAGCATGCTGGTCTCAGGTTGTCCAATGGCGGGAGGTTGGTGCGATGGGTTACGCCGCCGATCTTTGCAATCAAGCAACTCAGCTTTTTCGGCAAGGTCAGTTTCGCAGCGCTGCGAGTTTGTTGGAGCAAGGGATTGCAGTTGCACGGCAGGAAGCCGATAGCGATAGCGAATTGCTGTGTTACCAAAAGCTCAGCGCAGCCTTGATGAATCTGGATCAAAGTCAGCAGGCGTTTGAGTTGGCAACCACAATGTTGGCACGGGCACGCCACCTTCGCGAGCCACACTATGAATTAGTTGCCACAATTCGGCTGTGTAGTGCGCTGATCGATCTTGATCTTAAAGGTCGTTGGCATGAAATAAAACCGCTGTTGCTCGATTCGTTGCAACAGGCCCAAGCGCGCAATACCAGTGCTTGGCAACTCGATTGCTTGCGCTTGCTGGCTAGCAATGCCATGACCATGCAAGAGTATGATGATGCGCTAAGTTATGCCCAACAAGGCTTGAGCATTATTAGTCACGATACCTACTCCGCTGATTTTTACCGCTATGTGTTTTATCGCGTGCTGCAACGACTGCATTCGCAACGTGAAGAACATGCCGATGCCTTGCGCTATGGCCTGCTTTCATTTGAGTATGCTCAGCGTGAGGGCAACCCAGCCTGGGTTGTGCTCGCTCGCCGCTATTTGGCCCATCTCCACTATCAACAAGCCAATCTCCAAGAAGCGTTTAATTTGTTTAGCGAAAATGTGGCCACTGCGCTAGCCTACGATTGTGCCAGCGATCATCAGGATGCGACCATGTGGCGCGCCGAAATTGCCCTACAATTAAAGATGGGCGACCAGGCCTTGGATTTTGCTCGAGAAGCACTAGCGTTGGCCCGTCAACGGCTGCATATTCGTGATGAGGCTTGGGCTTTATTGGCGAATGTGCGGGCATTGTATGGATTGAATCGGCGTGATGAAGCGTGGTATTTTGCCAATGAGGCGTATCAATTTGCCCAAACCAACCAGCTTGAGCATCGCCTGAACGAGGCGCGTGAGTGGATCGAAACGCTGAGTACGAAACAAACCGCGCCAGTAGCAGCTAAACAAGGCTAATGGTTTGATCGTCTAATCGGAAAGCGCTGAGTGATGAGTACCGGAACATTTCAAGTTGATTTTGAACATCTGATTCGTTTGTTGGCCGAAAATTTGTATAGCGACCCGCATGTGGCAATTCGTGAGTTAATTCAGAATGCCAGCGATTCATGTGTGCGGCGTTTGACCCAGCAGGTCGTTTTTAAGCCATCAATTCATGTGCGGATCGACGCAAGCAAACGCTTATTGGTGGTCGAAGATAATGGCACTGGCATGGCCCGCGACGATGTGGTGCGCTATTTGGCAACGATTGGCGCAAGCCAAACCCGCCAAGTCAAATTCTCGACCGCCGATCAAAATGCCGCTCAGATGTTGATTGGTCAATTTGGCATTGGCTTTCTTTCGACCTTTGTAATTGGCCGCCAAGTGACGGTTGATACCTTGGCCGAGGGTAGCGAGCAAGCGGTATTGTGGCGTTCGCAGGGCAGCGCCGATTATAGCCTTGAGCTTGGTACCCGCCAGAGCATTGGCACGACTGTCACGATTGAGCTGGAATCAGCCTTCTACAATTTGCTCGATGAAGCCACATTACGCGCCACGATCATTCGCTATGCCGATTTTATTCAATTTCCGGTTTATCTTGGCGACGATGCGCGCCCGATCAATGCGCATGAATGGGCCATGGCATTTGGATGCTTCAGAGCATGAATATATTGACTATGTGAAGCATCGCTATGGCTCGGTGCCATTGGCAGTTGAGCCAATCGCAATCAAACAGCAGAATGCCGAGTGTGTTGGCGTGTTGGCAATTATGCCTGTGCAAGCAACCATCACCATTCGCCCACGCAGGCTTGATGTCTTTCAGCGGCGGATGTATGTTTGTGAAGATTTGCAATTGCTGCCCGATTGGGCGACCTTTGTCTGTGGCATTCTCGATGCGCCTTTGTTGGAGTTGGTTGCCAGCCGCGAAGGCTTTATGATCGATCGGCCCAACTATCGAGCTTTGCGCGACTCCTTGGTCGATGCAGTGCGTGCGTTCTTAATTCGTTTGGCTCAGCGCGAGCCTGCCACGTTTGCGCAAGTGGTCAAACAATACAACAGCGGCATCAAACAAGCGGCTGTGAATGATGCTCAGTTTTTTGCTGCGGTCGCTGATCTGCTGACCTTCGAGAGCGATATTGGCCCAATTACCTTGACCCGTTATTTGGATCGCATTCCAGTACGCGGTGCTGGCGAACGCACAATTTTCTATGTCTTGAATGATCTGCCGCCCAGCGCCCAGCAACGAGCGATCGTCGGCGCACGCGGCGTGCCGGTATTACACGTCAATTCAATCGAAGAAAAATTTTTGAAAAAATATTGTAGCGTGCGCCATGGCGTGAGTTTTCAGCCACTAACCGCTGGGATTGCCGAACTGCTGGAAGCCGAAACCGATGCTCAATGGCGAATGCTCGAACAACATTGCGAACAATTGGGTATACAAGTCCATGCTGTGCGCTTCGAGCCGAGCAATTTGGCGGCGTTGGCCATGCGTGCCAGCGATTATAAACGTGAACAAGTTGTGGATAGCCTGTTGAAAGGCAGTGGAAGTTTGCTCAGTTTTGTGCAATCGGTGGGGCGTAATCGCAGTGATGATTATGTACTTTGCGTCAACACGCTTAATCCATTGATTCAGCAGTTGCGCGCTGGCCAACCAAGCGACCAAACCTGGGCAACCGTCGTAAGGGCTTTGTGGGGCTATGCTTTGCTTTCCAGCGGGGTTGAATTAACCCTCGAACTGGGCGAGGCGGTGCAAAAAGCCCAAACTTCACTGCTCGAACTGGCTCTTACCCAACGCTAAGGAGTTGTTATGCAACGACCACATGGGATTCGCCAAGGTCAAATGACGATTAATGTGCCCGGCGTGATTCGAACACTGGGCGAAAGTTTATATGCCGATCCGCATGTGGCGATTCGCGAGTTGCTGCAAAATGCTCACGATACCTGCCTTGTGCGCCAAGCCGATGATCCCAACGCCGCTTTGCCCGAAATCCATGTACGCTACGACCCATTTGGTCGCAGTCTAACCATCGAAGATAATGGCGCAGGCATGACCGAGGCCGAAGTCGAGCAGTTTCTCTCGGTGATTGGCGCAAGCAACACCGATGCTGTGCGTTTGCGGCTTGAGGCGATTGGCGAGCGCAGCTTGGCCGAGCGCTTGATCGGGCGCTTTGGCTTGGGCATGCTGGCAGCGTTTATCATCGGCGAACGGATTGAGTTTGTGACTCGCTCGTTTCGCAGCGAAGGCGATGCCGCCGTTTGGTGGGAATGTACAGGCGAACAATCGTATCGCATGGGCCAAACCACCCGCGCCAGCGCTGGCACCACCGTCACGGTCGCGATCAAGCCCGGCCAAGTGCATTTGCTGCGTGAAGATGAACTGAGTCGGCTGATTCGGCTGTTTGCCGATTTGCTCAGCGTGCCAATTTACCTTGATCCATCGCCGCGCCCGGTTAATGTGATGCAAGCTCCATGGCATAGCGATGCCAGCGAAAGCGAGTATATTCGCTATTTGAACAAGCTTTATCCCAGCGAATCGGTGCTGGCGGTAATTCCGCTGAATGTTGAGGAAGATAATGGCGCATTCAAGCTTGGCGGTGTGCTCTTCATCCCCAAACAACCCTATTTGAATGTGCGCCCGCATTGGGCGATCTACTCGCGCAGATCAGGCAGCCGGATGTCGGGGCCGAACCGCTCGATCAGCGTTTGCTTGTGATACTGCCCTGTCCGCCCGAATTAACAGGCGACATGCCGAGCAGAAATTTGTGGTCAACGATATCGCCGAGCGCCCGCCAGGTGGACGGAAGGTGTGCGTTGCGGTACGCAAGATTGCGTCTAGATTTTCCCCCCGCTGCCGCCGCCTCCTGCCAGGGAGGCGGCGGTTTCAATTCGGGCGCACCTGCCGTCATGGGCGCGGCGCGGATTGTGCCGGTCGAGCACCGCAGCGTGTTCCTTGAACGCACCGCGCCAATGCTGAGGCTGCGCCGCCCCTTCACCGACGACGACGTTGCCGACGTGGTTCGGCTGGCGTCATGCGGGCTCGTGCAGACGCCGACAGCGGCGGCGTAAATCGCGATCCCGATCTAGCCAAGTAGTAGGCGTACGGAGGCGTTCAATTCGCTGCGGTCGCCCTTTTCCGGGGAAAGGTGGCCGTAGAGATCGAGCGTCATGGCGATGGTGCTGTGCCCGAGTAACTCCTGCACCTTCTTGGGTGCTAATTCACGTCCGCCGCTCTCTAGCGAATTGATGCACCAACTGGCAAAAAAATGGCGTAGGGCGTGCAACCCGTAGAGCGGGTTGCCTTCCTTGTCGACCAGGCTTGCCGCCTTCATTACTGCCGACAAAACGTCGAGTATCTTGTCCTGGCTGAACACGTGGCCGGTGCGCGTGCCAAAAACGTAGTCATCCGGCTTGCTATACTGGCTCCGAGCTTCCACTCGCGCAATGCTTCAAGCGTAATCTCATCGAGTGGCACTGTACGGACGCTTTTTTCCGACTTGGGCGGCCCGATCTCGTTGTGCCGGTCGGCTCGCTGCCGCACGTGCAGCTGGCGGGTTTTGAAATCAACGTCTTTCCAGCGTAGGCCGCGCAACTCGCTGGAACGCAAGCCGGTGAACGAAACCGTAAGGAGCAGGGCACGGCCGCGTAGATCGTCGGGAGCGATGCCGCGATCAGCCGCTTGACCTGCTCCGGAGTAGGAATGTCGCGGCCCGCTTCCAGCCTACTGCGGCGCTTTTCCCGGCCCATTGAGACATTGGCCGCGAGGTGGCCGCAATTGGAAGCCTTGAGGATCGACTTGAAGCTGGTGAAAACCTTGCGGGCGAGCGGGCGAGAGAGTTCGGCAATCAACCTGTCGCGGAAGCTCTCAATCACAAGCTGCGTCAGTTCCCCGATCTTCACCTCGCCGATGCGCGGCACGATGTGCAGGTCAATGTGCTGACGATACTGGCGTAGCGTGGTCGCCTCGGCTGGGCCATCGCCGTTCATGCCATTGGCCGCGACCCGTTTGTGCCAATACTCGGCGGCCTCGTTGACGGTCGGGCTTTTGCTCGGCGAGACGTGCAGGCCCTTGCGGATGTCGACGCGTACCGTGGCGTAATAGTCGTCGGCCTCCTTCTTGAGCTTGAACTGCTTTGACGCGCGTTCCCCGTTCTGGTCGGTGTAGTCGACCTGCCAGACCGCGGTGATGCCTTTGCGCGTCATCCATTTTCGTTTTCGAACTGACATCAAATTTCCCTTCGACAGACGATTTCCGGCAAATCATTAGAACGGATGCAACAAGAGTGCAACAAAACTCGGTGTTTCCCGTAGTTTTTGGGGGGCGCTGGCGGACTGTTAATCCGCTGGCTATGCCTTCGCAGGTTCGAGTCCTGCCTCCCCCACCACCTCGCAGTAGACATCCGCAAATCTGGTGGAACCCGCGGTTTGCAAAGCCGCAGGACGCATGGGAATAACGCGGCATGGCCCGCAAATCCTGGCAACCCAAAGATCGTTTGAAGGTTCGTGCACAACGGCACCGTGGCAAGCGACCGGCGGCACGCCCGCGCGCCCGCGACGCAACCGGGCTCGCCATCCTCTATGGCTGGCACACGGTCAAGGCCGCGCTCGAAAACCCGGCGCGCCGCTTCCGCCGCCTGCTCGCGACCGAGAACGCGCTGCGCCGCCTCACCGACGACGGCGTCGCGCTGCCGCTCAAGCCGGAGCTGGTGCGGCCCGACGTTATCGACGCACAGCTCGGCCCCGACGCCGTGCACCAGGGCCTGCTGGCTGAAGTAAACTCTCTCGTGGCGCCTGCGCTGACAGAGATCGCGCAGGACGGCATCGTTCTTGTCCTCGACCAGATCACCGACCCGCACAATGTCGGGGCGATCTTACGCTCGGCCGCCGCCTTCGCGGCGAAGGCGATCGTCACCACCGCGCGGCACAGCCCGGAGGCAACCGGCGTGCTGGCAAAATCGGCGTCAGGCGCGCTCGAGCTTGTTCCCCTGGTCACCGTGCAGAATCTCGCGCGCGGACTTGAGGAACTTCGAGCGCATGGATTCCTGCTGGTCGGCCTCGATAGCACAGGCGATGCCGACCTCGGCGCCGTCGCATTACGTGCGCCGCTTGCACTTGTGCTCGGCGCCGAAGGCAAGGGCCTGCGTCAGCTCACCAAGCAGACCTGCGACCGCGTGGCCCGCATCGACGTCCCGGGCGAGATCAAGAGTCTCAACGTGTCCAACGCCGCCGCGCTCGCGCTTTACGTCGCGAGCCGTCGGCTGCAGAGCACATAGCAATGATAGAGAGAGCTACTTCGGTTGCGCGAGCGAGGGCGCCGGGTCACCCGCGAACGGGGGCGGCGGGCACTTGCGGCGCTTTTGCTTTGCGCCTATCGCTGGCATCCTCGCTTTTGCCGCAAATAGCGCATCTATACAGTTAATCGCATGCCCGGCCGCCGTACCAAATTGACAACCGGATCGAGACCGGCGACCGCGCCGCGGCGAAGCTTTCGCCGGCAATATGACGACCTGGAAGCGCGCCGCGCCGAATTGTGCGAGCGGCTGCGCACGCTCTGGCACAAGGCGGAGGAGCACCCGGCTTACAAGGGGGCGCTCAAGCTGCTCAACAACATCTACCGTAAGGAAAAGTTGGCGCAGCAACTCGCGGTGCTGCAGTCGGCCGCCTGGCTGATCGACATCCTGGAAAAACTGGCGAACACACTATAGCGGGCTACCTCCAGGCTAGCTGT
>CAVYBW010000002.1:0-279701 GCA_963767035.1 uncultured Chloroflexia bacterium
CAATAGCAGCCTGCATTGTGGTGGTTCGTTGATTGCCCCACAATGGGTTTTGACTGCTGCCCACTGTGTCCAAGGTTTCTCGGTCTCATCGCTCAGCGTCGTAATGGGCGACCATAACTGGACGACCAGCGAAGGCACCGAGCAAAGCCGCACAATTGCCCAAGCAATTGTGCACCCAAGCTACAACGCATCAACCTACGATAACGACTTGGCCTTGTTGAAACTCAGCAGCGCTGTAACGCTCAACAGTCGGGTTGCGGTGATTCCATTCGCCACGACTGTCGACAATGCCTTGTACAATGCCGGCGTTGTCTCAACCGTCACTGGTTGGGGTGCCTTGACCGAAGGTGGTTCATCACCAAGCGTCTTGTACAAAGTGCAAGTGCCTGTGGTTTCAACCGCTACCTGTAACGCATCAAATGCCTACAATGGCCAAATCACTGGTGACATGGTTTGTGCTGGCTACGCTGCTGGCGGCAAAGATTCATGCCAAGGCGATAGCGGCGGTCCATTCGTCGCTCAAAGCAGTGGCGCATGGAAGTTGACCGGGATCGTTAGCTGGGGCGATGGTTGTGCTCAGCCAAACAAATATGGTGTTTACACTAAAGTTGCCAACTACACTAGCTGGATCAATGGCTATGTTGGTGCAGTAACTCCAACCAGCACTCCAGTCCCAGGTACCCCAGTGCCAACCAGCATCCCAGGCACTCCAGTACCAACCAGCACCCCAGTGCCAGGTGGCAGCTTGCAAAATGGTGGCTTCGAAACCAGCGCTAACTGGGTTCAATCACCAAGCAACATCATCTCAAGCACCCGCCCACGCAGCGGCTCCTACAGCGCCTTCTTAGGTGGCTACAACAACGGTACTGATAACATTTATCAAAGCGTAACCGTACCATCAAATGGTGTGCTGAAATACTACTGGTACGTAGCCACCCAAGAAAGTGGTAGCACCGTCTACGACCGCTTGTATGTTCGCCTCTACAGCAGCAGCGGCAGCTTGATCACCACCTTGCGCACCTGGAGCAATGCAAGCACCAAGAACACTTGGACGCTTGATAGCATTAGCCTAGCATCATACGCTGGCCAAACCGTGCGCGTCCAATTCGTTGGTACCACCGACAGCAGCTTGACTACCTCGTTCTTCGTGGACGATGTAACCCTGCAATAAGCCCAACGATTGACGATAATTCCATCGCAAGCCCTAGCGTACTTCGGTACGTTGGGGCTTTTTTTATTGCCAACTTTTTGTTATGCTTAGGTGGATGAGCTTATGCTTGTTGGTTGCGTAGCGGCCAATCAATTGCCACTTTGGCTTATCACTATGGCTTTGACAGGTTCGAATCCTGACACGTTACACGCTTATCCACTATTGTACCTGCAATTGGCTCTGTAAAGCTACGGGCTTTCCGCCAATTACAGCATAAGGGTCGGCGTGTAACACCTTTTTTAAGGGAGAGAATGATGGAAGCGTTTGTCTTACCAGTTGTATTGGTTATGATTATCGCGGTTGGGGTGGCACGGCTCTTTCCGCCAACCACCATTTATGAGCATGAACGCGGCTTGCTGTATAAAAATGGGGTTTTTCAACGGGTGCTTGAGCCTGGTAAATATCGCTTTATGCGCAATAGCTATCATAGTACAAATATCGATGTGCGGCCAAGCCTGCTGAATTTGAGTGGCCAGGAAATGCTCAGCGCCGATTTGATCAGCGTTAAACTCAATCTGATTGCGACGTTGCAAATCAACCAACCTGATCGTTGGAAACATAGCCATGCCCAAGCCCAAACTGTGGTTTATAACGATTTACAGGTAGCCTTGCGTGAGGTTGTTGCAAACTATACCCTCGATCAGCTGCTGGCAGATCGCAGCGGCATGGCACCACAAATTTTGGAGCTGGTGCAAGCCAAAGCGACTGAACTTGGCGCAAGCATTAGCAATATCCAAATCAAAGATTTTAGCTTGCCCACAGAGTTAAAACGGGCCGCTTTGCAACAAGCCAAAGTGCAACGCGAAGCCGCTGCCGCACTTGAGCAAGCCCGTGGTGAGCAAGCAGTGCTGCGTAGTTTGGCCAACGCCGCCCGCATGCTCGATCGCAACCCAGCCTTGATGAATTTGCGGGTGTTGCAAGCCCTCGATAGCAACAAGAGCAATACAATCGTGCTGCATGTGCATCAATCAAACAATGATCAAACAATTGATAGTGGATTGACTCAACCTGAAGTTTAGGGAGTTTGGATGCGTGGTTTAACTCTCGGTAAATTTGCCCCCTTGCACAAAGGTCATCAATTGATGATTGAAACGGCGCTCAGCGAGGTGGCTGAGCTGCAAATTATCATTTACGATAGCCCTGAACAAACCAGCGTGCCACTATCAATCCGTAGCGCTTGGCTGCGTGAGCTTTACCCCCAAGCCCAAGTGATTGAGGCTTGGGATGGGCCAAGCGCGATCGGCAATACCCGTGAGATTGAGCAACTCCACGAAGATTATGTCATTCAGCAGCTTGGCATCACCAACATTAGTCATTTTTATTCTAGCGAATTTTATGGCGCGCATATGAGCCAAGCGCTAGGCGCAATCAATCGCCAAGTTGATCCAGCCCGCAGCCAAGTGCCAATTTCAGCCACCAAAATTCGTAGTGATCCCTATCGCTATCGTGAATTTCTGCATCCGCGGGTCTATCGCGATCTGATTATGAAGGTTGTGCTGCTTGGCGCGCCATCGACGGGCAAAACCACTCTCGCCGCTGCCTTGGCCGAAAGTTTTGCAACCCAATGGATGCCAGAGTATGGCCGCGAATATTGGGAGCAACATCAGAGCAATCGTCGGCTCACGCCACAACAATTGGTCGAAATTGCCGAGGGTCATCTGGCGCGTGAAGAACAGCGTTTGCTGGCAAGCAATCGTTATCTGTTTGTTGATACCAATGCCTTAACCACCTACCATTTTGCGCTAAGTTACCATGGCATGGCCGAGCCACGCTTGGGCCAATTGGCCGACCAAGCCCAACAACGCTATGATTTGGTGTTGGTTTGCGATACTGATATTCCCTACGACGATACATGGGATCGATCGGGCGCTGTGCAGCGCACAATTTTCCAAAAACAGCTGTTAGCACAATTGCAGCAACGTCGTCAACCCTACTATCTGATTCGCGGCACACTTGAGCAGCGCATCGCCCAAGTGCAAGCGCTTTTACAACGCCATCAGCTGTATCACAATTTGCTAGCCGATTCAGAATGAGGTGCTTATGAATCTTGCGAGCTTCTTCGATATTAACACGATTGCCTTCACGCTCTTTGGATACCCCATGAGCTACCTCGAATTGGTTGGAACGATCTTCAATTTGTGGTCGGTTTGGCTGGTTGGGCGTGGCCGGATTAGCAATTGGCCAATTGGCTTAATTGGCGTGGTGCTGTTCTTTGTGCTGTTCTACCAGATTCAGCTGTATGCTGATACCTTTGAGCAAGTGTATTATTTTTTCACAGGAATTTATGGCTGGTGGCATTGGTCGCGTCCAGCAGATCAAGTCGCAATTAAACCGCGCTACAGTTCGCGCAACTACAATCTGCTAGCGTTGGGCGTTACCTTGGTCGGCACATTGATGCTCGCTTATATCATTGGCAACATTGATCAATGGCTGCCGCAATATTTCCCGGTACCAGCCAGCTATGTCTATATTGATTCGTTGACCACCGTGATGAGCTTTACGGCTACGATTTTGATGGCCCAACGGCGCATCGAATGTTGGTATTACTGGATTACCGTCGATGTGATTGCGATTTGGTTGTATGCGGTTAAGGGCACGCTGTTGGTAGCGCTGCTGTATGCGATCTTTTTGGTATTGGCAATTAATGGTTGGCGCTTATGGCGTAAAGCGCGTTAAACAAAAAAAGCACCCTAGGGTGCTTTTTTAAGTGGTGACTCCGGGGCGAGTCGAACGCCCGACCTTTTCCTCCGCAGGGAAACGCTCTATCCACTGAGCTACGGAATCGGATTATTTTTGCAGGCTTGGCTATATCGCATGCCCTGCATTGAATCAAAAAAGCACTTTGGAGTGCTACCAGATTGGTGGCGGGAAGGGTGGGATTCGAACCCACGAAGGTTTTTACACCTTGCCGCATTTCGAGGGCGGTACATTCAACCGGACTCTGCCACCTTCCCTAGTGGGTTTTGATTGTAAAAAAGTGGCGACTCCGGGGCGAGTCGAACGCCCGACCTTTTCCTCCGCAGGGAAACGCTCTATCCACTGAGCTACGGAGTCGCATTGGGTTTGCATTACCTTTCAGCAACGTTTGAGAGTATAGCACAGCTCATTCTATTTTACAAGTTTAGCGCTGGCCTACCAGCAAACCCTGAATTACCCAAATTGCATGGTTTGCTGGTAGCCGCTTGATCAATCAGGTTCTAGTTCAAAGGCGTGAGCACAAAGGTATTATTAAACAGCGCATTACCCTCGCTCACCGCCAACCCAAAGTACCCATTATTATATGACGATGCTCTCTGGCTCACACAAGTTTGGCCATCCAGCACAATCTTAATTTCATGATATTCATCATTAAATGTGACTTTAAGTTTATAGACCACATCTTTTTGAATTGGGAGCTTACAACTAGCCAAGGGCGCTTCAGCATACTTGACTGTCCCTACCTGCTTCTCATCAGGATACTGCACTAAACTTACCTCACCACCGTTGTTGGTCGTTATATTCACAATCAGAAATGGACTAGTACGATAATCATGGCCAAACATGACCAAACCAGCTGTCGCTTGTTCATGGGCTGGATCAGCAACCAACATGATGTCACTTTCAAGCATAAACTCATTAGGGGTTTGTGTATTGGATAGGTAGAACCCATGATCAATAGCTGAGACCAACAAACCACGCTTGATTTTCTGGGTTGTTAGGGCATTCGCTTGCCACAAAAGATCACTAACCTGCCATGGTTCGGCCAAATTGGTGGCGAAGTTCTCAATCAATTGAGGCTGGGTTAATTGGATATTTTGGAAACTTGCGGCTGAACGATAGACATTCAAGCCAACAAAACCCTCGATATAGGTGCTATCCATTGTATAGTCGATCAACGTCTGACCATCGAGCAGCACCTTGATATATGGGCCAATAAATTCAACCTGCAGCCGATACTGCTGATTCAGCCCAATTGGGGTCTTGACGATTTTGATTGGTTGATAGGGAAATTTGAATAATTTTAAGCTCGCCGCCACTTTCGGTCGAAATGCCAACCGCATAACTTCCGTTGCTTGGTGCAAGTTTATCTTGCACCCGAAATAGCAAGGCGGCGGTCGCTGGCTGGGCATCAAAGCGAATATCAGCACTCAATTGGCCATTGGCGGTTTTGCTATCGCTAATATAAAAACTATCGTCCTGGCCAGTGCCGCGCAAGCTATCGCCAAGCTCAAGCCACGAATCGCCCAGTGGGAGTTTGACCCAAGGTGCTGGGAAGATTGGTGTTAAGCGCGCTGGCAGCGAGCGGCGAGCCTTGATTGGTAAGATACACATGGTCAAAATGCGCAATTTCGTTACCGACCATTAATCCTGCATATCCAACAATATTCGGATCAGGATCAGCCACATCAATCGTCAAGTTATCATCAACCCAAACCTTGATCCGTGGATCAGGCGCTGGGGATACAGCAACTTTGAGCTGGTAAAGTCGACCTATGTTCACATTAAATGGCACAAACTGTATCACCGTATTAGCTGCATCATATGTGAATAGCTTGACCCCTGACTGGCCAGTTGAACCTTTGGTGGTCAAGGCAACGCCATACCCAGTTGCCCGTTCAGGGTTTGCAAAGGCAGGAACGCGAAATACTAAGCCAGCGGAATGTTCTTTCGTATCTGGGTCAAGCGCATCTTGCATCACCAACTCGGTTTCAAGGGTAAAGAGCTGTTCGTGGCGGCTGCTAGACATAGAAAAACCACTTGCTGGCTTATCAAAACCGGCAGCAACAACAGCAGTACCGATTATGTCTTCATACTGTTGCCCTTTAACGATTCCCCATTCCTCCATATTGGTATTCAGAATATTAGGCTGATCTGGGCATGCTTTTTGATAATTATAGCCTTTATGACTAAACCAAAGTGTATAGCCTACCGTCCCCGATATTACGTAGCTAACTTGGTCTTTTGGTTTAGGTTCTACTTCAGTTTTAGGATAAAGAACTTGTTGCCCACGAAAGATAGGATTATAGAGAATCTCTTCGCAGCGCTGTTGACTAAAATCAAACGGCTTGCCCGTAGGAACTTCAATTGATTCATCGTCGGTTTGATTTCTACGTCCAATATACAAGGCCCCAACAATCACGATCAACCCTAGTGCAATTACAAGCACATAACGCATGCTCTTCATCGTAGCTCTCTCCATGTTCAGTTAGCAACAACCAAGTATGATGCAATCCAGCAGGCTGCGATTCATGATAATTCCAGCATCGTCACGCCCAAAAACGTACAAACTTCATCCTAGTGAATCCATGAGCTAGTTTCAATACGCTCATGGGTCTAAAACGTTGGTAGTCCCATTGAATAGATTTTTCGTAGGCCTTAAGCTTGTAACGTTGGTGTAACACGCGCTTGGCATACTTCCTTTTGAGCGAAGATTTTCAATCCAATCAAGGAGTATGAGCCATGTATCATGTTCCCAATAATCCCAACGTCAAATCAGCATTCGCTACGATTTTTGATGAATGTATTCAGCGCGGGCCTGGCTTGGGCGTAAGCATCGGCGCAATCTATGGCTACTATCTCGGCATAGCGCGTGGTTTTATCGTTGGCAGTGTAGTTGGTGGCATCGTTGGGATTATTGGGAGCATGATGTTGGCCAGCATTATTTATGGCTGGCAACAATTGTTTCCGTCACATCAGCGTAGACTCTCCGCTTTGCATTGGTTCGCGCCACTGATCATTGCGGCCAGCTACCTCTTGATCAGTTATGGCCTACTTGCCAACCACACGAGCCTTGATGAATATCTCTATAATCTTCTGTTAAATCGCATCCATAACAATCGTTTAAGCAGGCTAGTCGTCTGGCCCAGCTTGATCATCACTGCTAACACCTTGCTCGGCTTGCCAATCATCCTTACGAAAATCCAAGCTGCATAAGTAAAGCTTCTGTCGCAAATCAGCAAGTAGCGTTTATTGATCAGGTTCTATTTACCCCACAAACTATTTCGCTGGCCAATGGCTCAACTATGCTAGGGAGTTCGGTCTGATGATTGGCTATGCTGGTTGGTGGTTGAGATGACGATTCTGCTTATCATGCCCAAGCTCTTAATAACCCAAAACGCTTTGTTGCTAGAGATTAAAAACGTGTAACGTTGCTGTAACACACACTTGGCATACTTCCTTTTGAGCGAAGAATCTGCTTTAATTGGGAGTATGTGCGATGGATCAAGTTCCTAAAAATTCGGTAACAAACGATAGTTTTGGTACGATCATGGGAATATGCTTGTCATGGGGAATAGGTTTAGGCACAAGTCTAGGAGCAGGCTATGGGCTTATTATTGGATTCCTTTTTGGTCTTATCATTGGCTTTCTAACTGGAATCATCGGTGGATTTATGATCGCACTTGCCATATATGCTTGGCGGATCTGGCTCAGCCCGCGCAACATTAGCGATTTTCACTTATGTTGGTTGACACCAATCCTACTGAGTTTATGCTATATTGGCATTTGGTATCCACTTGAGAGCCATCTGCCATTTATAATCTATATGGGGGATGTGCTGATAAGCGTGGTCAAACCTGATAATGATACGACGATTCTGATGGCATGGCCTAGCGTTATTATGAGTATAACGATTGTAATTGCGCTACCCAAGGTACTACGTAGAACCAGTATGATTGAAGAGGAGCAGGCATGATTCAACCAGCACCAGCAGCCTATCCCAAGCCCAATCTCTGGACGATTAGCAAATTCAGTTTAGGCTTTGGCCTCGCGATTGGCTGCCTTGCCGGGGCAGCCTATGGCCTCTGCATTAGTTTAGTTGGCATTAGCCATCCGGCGTTTTTGGCGGCGGCGGCATTGGCAATGGGCTTTGGGGCAATTTTTGGCTTGGGCTTGGGATTAGCGGAGAGCTTAATCTTAGCGCTAGGAATTTACAGTTGGCGACGCTGGCTCGATCCACAACAGCGAGCCGAAACATGGCTGCTATGGCTACTGCCAGCAACGATCATCGCGATTCTATTTGGTATTCGTTGGCTATTGATCCTCGCCGATCCCAGTGATACAGCTTTGTGGCCCTTGATATTGCACCCAATCGCAATTGTGATTAGCGGTGGGCTAGCGCGCTTAGTCTTGCCAAATTTGCTCAACGAAACCACCAGTGAGTATCTGTAACTATTATTTTGCTCAGCACTGAGCGATATTGTTAATTGTTGAGAGCGTACAATGCAAAAGCCTGAATATCATGTTCCAACAAACCCGAAAAAACCTAAATTTGAATGGCGATTTTCGGTTATTCTTAATATTCTGAATACTGGTTTCTTTATTATTGTTGCAGCGTTGGTTTATGGCGGAGCCTGTGGAGTTGATCGAGAAGCTGTTTGTCGCGGAATGTCAGGAATGGCACTCTTGTGGAGCGGTGGGTTGGCAGCAATCTTATTTTTGAATGGCTTATTGAGCATTACCCGCACTTCGCCATTTATGCGCTGGTTTACCATCGGGCTACCACTGATTCCAATCCTGATGGTAATCATCCTATTTCCAAGAGTTTTGTTCTAATAGTAAAGAGCGCTGCACTCAATTATCGAGTACAGCGCTCGTTGATTATTTACCAACTACCGCCGGAATCGCCGGAGCTGCTATCGCCACCGCCGCCCCAATCGCCGCTGGAGTCGCCGCCGCCACTAAACATACCACCCCAACCGCCGCCAGAGTCGCCGGAGTCGCTGCTGCTATTGGAGCTACCGCCCCAACTGCCAGAGCTACCACCGCCGCCGCTCCAGCCGCCGCCGCCACTGCCCCAACCACCACTATTGTGATGATCACGGCCACCGTTCATCATCGAGCCGATAAACATGCCGGTTAGCAAATCGCCAACATCGTTATCGCGTCGACCAGAATATTGGCCACTTTGATATTGGCCGCCATACTGTTGCGGATGGCTTTGTTGATAGGTCTGAGATGCAGTTTGAATAATCTGGGCCGCTTCATGGGCATAGCCATTGGCCTCGCGTGCACTAGCCGCAATCTTTTTGAGCTCCGCTGCATTCGCATTGGGATTATACTGCCGCAGCGTTTGTTGCGCTTTGGTCAGCAAACTGCGCCCATTGGAATTGGCGGGCAGTACATGGCCATATTGGGTATACCATTGATTCGCGTTGTTGAGCGATTGTTGGGCAACTTGCACCGCCTCTGATGCTTCGTTGCGCAACACTTCCAACGATTGGAAGGTTTCGTACATGGCACTATACAATGGCGCTGCTTGGCTGATGACGGTGTTATAACCGCCAATCGCTGCATCCAAAGCCCCAGTTCGCGCTTCTTCTTCGCTGCGATCTGCCGAAAGGAGCGAGGTATCGGCTTCGGCCAATGTGCGTCCAAGTGCATCGATTTTTTTACGATGCTCAGGTGTCGCATCAACAGGATGTAATTGGGCAAAGTTTTGCAATTTACCAAGCTCGGCCTGGGCTGCCTTGGCCAAATCCTTGGCTTGGGCGCGCTTGGCATTCATGGTTTCGACTTCAGAACGTGCTCCAGCCAAGGCTTGGTCGGCATATTGACGTGCTTGGGTCACCTGTTGCAAGACGCTAATCCAATTGGGCTTTTCACGGGTCAATTGGCTTTCGACATTTTGCAGCAAGGCTTCGGCTTGGTTTAAGGCTTTTTCTGGCGCTTTGCCTACGTCGGCATCGTTGTTGCGCACATAGCCCCAACCAAGCTTGATATCCCGTTTGGCATCTTCAATCTGATGGGTTGCATTCTTTTGGGCTTCGCGCAAATCGGCCAAACGCTGGCTAATGGCGTTCAACAAAGTATCGGCATACACCAAACGAGCTTCGGCTGTTTCAAGATCTTCCAAACCGCCAGCCCAATCATCTTGCTCGGGGGCAATTTTGGTTTGGGCCGTTTGCCAGAGTTGGTGGGCTTGTGCCACTGCCGAAGCCGCTTCGCTGCCATTGCCGCGAATATCGCTCCACGATTCTGGCGCGTATTGGTTGACTTCGGCAAACTCGTTGCGGCTGGCTTCCAAGCGGCTATTCAATTCCAAGCCACGAGTATTGACGGTTTCAAGCCGTTGGTTGAACGATTGCTGAGTGCTGGCAAAATCAGGCCCGAGTTTATAAGCCCGTTGGGCAATCCGCTCAGCTTCATCAACCAAATCGCTGGCATCAGCTTCGTTAATTTGCACCGCAGCATTTTGCAAGACTTGCTGACCTTCAGCGACCAGCTGTTTCACCCCGCTAGCCCGTTTGCCCGTTAAGCCCGTTAAGCTTTCCTCGGCGGCATTGAGCTGGGCTTCGGCACTTTTTAGCCTATCAAGCAATGGTTGAAGTTTGATCAATTGTTCCGACGCTACGCTAGCAGATTGCCGAGCATCGTTAGCATGTTGTGATGCTAAGGCTGTTGCGGCCTGCGCTACTTGTTGTTGAATCGTGGCAACTTGGGCTTGTGCCTGTTGACCACCAATCCGTTGCAACAAATCGGCAGCGTCGGTTACCATTTTTTTGCGCGGTCAACCTCGCCTGGCGCTTGAGCATTGATCGTATCAAGCTCTTTGCGCAAGGTATCCATTGCTTGCAATTCGCTAGTGAGTTGGCGCACTTGGGTGGTAATCCCATCGTAGCCACCAGCACTACCTTCCAAATCGGTCACCGAAGGATTTGCTAGGTTGTCAATGTGTTCATTAATATCATCAAACTTAACTTTAATTTGGGTAAAGCTACTTTCAGCCGTCCGATGCCGACGTTCTAATTCGCTGGCTTGGGTTGATGGATAGCTAATTTTATCGAAGCGTTGTTTTTCGCCAGCATCACGCATTGCCTGCGCTAAATCAGCAATCGCAACCCCAGCATTTTTCTTGGCTTGATCAAAGCGAGCACGGGTATTCGCTTGCGCTCCAGCATCAGCAGCTTGAGCTGAACGACGCTTGAGCAAGCCCGGCACCACAAAGAAGCCAATTGCCAACAATGCAATAATCGCAATGATCCAAACGAGGCTTGAGCCAAGCCCGCTGCTGCTACTGCTGCTGCTACTGCTCGAAGCCGCTCCCGCAGGGTCGCTAATCACCCGAGCGGTTGCGGTTAGGGCATTGACCACGCCGCCAGTGGTATCGTTGCGTTGTAATCCAGCATTGAGTTGGTTCGTGCGAATTGAATCGGATTGACCACCAGTAGTTAGCGCTTGATTATAATTGCTCCCAGGCAAAATCGAGCTATACCGTGGGTCAAACGAAACATAGTAAATCAAGACATTGCTTGGGCGATCGCCAGCCTTCGAGCTATTGCCAATGCCAAGATCTTTTAGGCGGCTATCCAAATAGGCGGTCTCACTTTGACCGCCGGTGCTATCAGTTAGCACCACCACCACCAACGCGCCTTTATCGGTTAATTGACGGGCAGCGGTGTTGATCCGACTTTCGTCAACATCAACCCCGTTGTTATCGATCACCACTTTCGCGCTTTGGGCAAAACTAGGCGCAGCAAAAAGCATCAAACTGAGAACCCAGAGCATCAATATGCCCCAGCGACGTTGTCTCATAGCCAACCTCCAACAAGAAAGAACCGAGCTTGGATTAGGAAGCAAGACAGCCATAGCCTAATCCAAGCCATGGCTATAGCGGCTTAACCGTTACTACTACGCAAGTGCTTGCTCAAGGTCGCGCAATAAATCATTAATATCTTCGATTCCTACCGAAAGCCGCACTAGATTGGCTGGTACTTCAAGTTTCGAGCCAGCAACACTCATATGGGTCATGCCAGCAGGCACTTCAATCAACGATTCAATCCCGCCAAGGCTTTCGGCCAAGGTAAAGAGCTTGGTTTTGGTCACCATCGTATTGGCCGCCTCAGCGCCACCCTTGAGCAAGATCGAGATCATGCCGCCAAAGCCGCGCATTTGCTCGCGCGCCAAGTTATGCTGAGGATGCGATGGCAAGCCTGGGTAAATTACTTTTTCCACCCCAGGATGTTCGGTTAGAAATTGGGCAATTGCCAAGGCATTGCGCTCGTGCTCGCGCATGCGAATGCTCAGGGTTTTGACCCCACGCAACACCAACCAGCAATCGAATGGGCCTGGCACCGCTCCAGCAGCATTTTGCAAGAACTTCAATTTCTCATACAGCTCATCGTTCGAGGTCATAATCGCGCCGCCAACCACATCGCTATGGCCGCCGATATATTTGGTTGTGCTATGCAAAACCATATCGGCTCCCAAAGTAATTGGGCGTTGGTTGTAGGGCGAGGCAAAGGTATTATCAACAATCGTCCAAATGCCATGCTCGCGCGCAACCCGAGTAATGGCCGCAATCGGAGCCAGTTTCAACAACGGATTGGTCGGGGTTTCCAGCCAAATCAAGCGCGTATTGGGCTTAATCGCCGCCCGAACTGCCTCTGGATCGGCCATATCGACAAAATCAAAGCTCAAGCCATGGTCGGTCATCACCCGTTGGAACAAGCGATAGGTTCCGCCATAAACATCATCGCCACAAATAACGTGATCGCCAGCTTTGAGCATCAACATTAAGGTGGTTGAAGCACCCAGCCCTGAGGCAAACACCAAGGCATGTTTAGCTTCTTCCAAAGCGGCTAAACATGTTTGCAACGCTGTGCGGGTTGGATTATCGGTACGCGAATATTCATAGCCTGTATGATCGCCAACGCCACGTTGGGCATAGGTTGATGTCTGATAAATTGGCACGATGACTGCGCCAGTTACTGATTCAGGGTCTTGCCCTGCATGGATCGCGCGGGTTGCAAAGCCATAATCCACAAGTGTGCTCCTTCGTATGCAAAAAAGGCAACATTGCCTACTTGCGATTATAGCACGCCGCTTTTGTTGAGTGAAGAAAACGCCTAAAACCACAAACGGCTCGCATAATGGAGCCGCTTGTGGGAGAGAAGAGAGAGGAGAAGGTTTGAATTTAGTATAGCGCAATTCGACTGAAACGCCATCCCACTTAGTGGTGATTTAGGGGTGATTTTAAGCTCAATTTAATTGTTTTAAGCGCTCAATTGCATCCGCTGCCGTGACACCTTGCGAACATAAAAGGTAAAGGCTTTGTAAACAACACAAGTTTGGTATGATCGCCTGCTCATCAGCATTCAAAGCTCGAATTGATTGATATCCAGCAATCATTGCTTGTTGCTGAGCCGCCGTGGATGGTTGCCAATTGTGATACATGGTCAAGCCATGCACCGCCGTCCAAGCCAACTCCAACACATAGCAACGCCAACCAACTTCTTCAAAATCTAAAACGGCTTGCAATGTATCGCCATTGAACAAAAGATTGGCAGCGCGAATATCGTTATGACACACACCGCGTGGCAAATGCTCAAGCCCTTGTTTGGTCAGTTGATCAAGCTGCTGCTGCAATGGCGCAGCGCCTGGTGTATCACCCAACCATGCCGCCAAACCCATGCAGACTTGTTCTAAGGGCAACAGTACCGGCGGAATCTGCTCGGCAGCGGGATAGGTTGCCAATGTTTGCTGAAGCTTGGCAGTTTCTTCACCAATTCTCCATAACTGCCGGGTAGACTCAGGGTCAGGAGGTGTTCCATCAAGCCATGGTTGAAGATATACACATCGTTCGTTAATCTTTAAGCACCAGTTGCCCAGCCTTGCTTGGGACGATCAACGGGACAGACATTTGTTGTACTGAAAGCCAGTGTTGAATCTCAACACTTTGTTCGATTTGAGCATGGCGGCCATGATCAACGCTGATTTTCAAAATCCAGCGATCCAGATGATTGTTGACCCAAATAATTGCATTGCCAGCACTAATGCTCCAGCGCACTATTTGGATGTCATCAAGGCCATAGTGCTCGTGGAGCAACGCGGACACCCACGTGCTTGCGCTGGCTGCATCCCAGCCAAAGCGTTGTTGTAACGCTTGGACGGCATCGCCAGTTTCCCACAACAGATCGAGTTTTTGCATAATTTAGCTCACGAAAGGATTCTTCGATGAAGAAAATTGGATTAATTATCGGCGGCGTTATCGCCTTTGCAATCATTGGCGTTATTGTCTACAGTTTATGGCTCACATCTGATGCCGAAAAAGGCACTGGCACGCCAGTAGCCGCAACTTTGGTCTTGCCAACGACGGCACCAACCACTGCGGCAGCACCAGCCACCGCCACCACTGCCAGCGATACCACTGCTGCTGCGACCGCCACGACCGGCACTGAACCAACAACAGATGCTTCACAGCCAGCCGCTGCTGGTGCTAAAATCTACCGCATTGATGCCAGCCAATCAAGCGCTAGCTATCAAGTGCGCGAAACCTTCTTGAAAGATAACCAAATCGTTGATGCAGTTGGCGTAACCAAAGCCATCGCTGGCGATATTTTGATTGATACTGCAACCCCAGCTAACTCACAGGTTGGCGAAATTGTGGTCGACATCAGCCAATTGCAATCGGATAGCGAACGCCGCGACAATGCAATTCGCCGCGAATGGCTGGAATCGTCAACCTATCCAAACGCTGTTTTCAAGAATGCGGTGATTAGCGATTTGCCAAGCGATCTCAAAGAAGGTGTCGAGTTTACCTTCAAAATCACTGGCGAAATGACGATTCACGATACCACCAATCCAATGACCTTCGATGTAACCGCAACCTTGAATGGCGATACCTTGACTGGCAAAGCCATTACCAAATTCAACATGAGCAGCTTCAACGTTGATGCACCTGATATCGGCGGCATGCTCAAGGCCGAAGATGAAGTCTTGTTGACATTGGACTTGGTTGCCACAGCGGTTGCCCAATAAACCAATTGAACCAATTGCTGAGGAAATGTAAAAGCGACCCTGATCATTTCGATCAGGGTCGCTTTTTTGATTGGTTAGACTAATTCTGCTTCTGGCTCGACACTGGGATTTTCCAACTCGGCAGCCTCGCGCTCAGAGCGCAAGACCACTTCGTTATCCTCAAGTTCGATCGAGATCTTATCGCCATCTTTGAAGCGACCTTGGAGCAAGCCTTCAGCCAAGCCATCTTCGATCATATTGGTAATGACGCGGCGCAATGGACGCGCGCCATAGGTTGGGTCGTAGCCACGTTTGGCCAACAGATCCAAGGTTTCATCAGTTACCAACAGATCAATTTGATGATCAACCAATTGCTTACGCACGCGGTTTACTTCCAAACGCGCAATATTGCGAATTTCAATATCGGTTAATGGATGGAAAATGATCGTGCCATCAATCCGGTTGAGAAACTCAGGGCGGAACATGCGTTTCAGTTCATCATCGACCTTCTTGCGCGTGTCCTCAATATCAATCGTGTTGCGATTGCCACCAAAGCCAATGCGCGAACCACGGCGAATTTGCTCAGTCCCGACGTTCGACGTCATAATAATCACGGTATTGCGGAAATCGACCCGGCGGCCTTTGCCATCGGTCAAGTTGCCATCTTCCAAGACTTGCAACAACAAGTTGAAGGTATCGGGATGGGCTTTTTCGATTTCGTCGAACAGTACGACGCTATAGGGCCGACGACGCACAGCATCGGTTAATTGACCACCTTCGCCATAGCCGACATAGCCTGGAGGCGAGCCGACCAACCGCGAGGTGTTGAAGCGTTCTTGGAACTCTGACATATCGATTTTGATCAAGGCATCTTCTGAGCCAAACATAAACTCAGCCAAGGCCTTGGCCAGCAAGGTTTTACCAACCCCAGTTGGTCCCAAGAAAATGAACGAACCGATTGGGCGCTTAGGATCTTTCAAGCCTGCGCGAGCGCGACGAACGGCCCGAGCAATGATCGAAATTGGTTCCTCTTGGCCAACCACCCGCTCATGCAGATAGGATTCCATCTTCATAAGCCGCTCGGTTTCTTCGCTGGCCAAGCGCATTACGGGAATACCAGTCCACATTGCCACAACTTCGGCAATATCTTCTTGGGTCACGTAAGGCTTGCCTTTGCGTTGCTCCGAGCCACGGGTCTTTTCTTCTTCATCCTCAAGATCGGTGATCCGTTGGAGCATACGCTCTTCGCGAATCCGTAGATCTTGCACGACTTCGAATTGACCTTCTTCGAGCGCTGCGTCTTTTTCCTTGCGAATCGCGTCAAGCCCACGCAAGGCATCGCGTAGAGCCGATGGTGTGGCTGAGCGATACATGCGCACTCGCGACGAAGCTTCGTCGATCAAGTCGATGGCTTTATCGGGCAAGAAACGATCGGGCACATAGCGAGCACTGAGCACTGCGGCGGCAGTAATCGCTTCATCCTCGATTTGCAATTGATGGAAATCTTCGTAGCGCGTTTTGATCCCACGCAAGATTTCGATTGTTTCCTCGATGGTTGGTTCATCGACCATCACCGGTTGGAAACGGCGTTCGAGCGCTGCGTCTTTTTCAATATATTTGCGGAACTCATCGAGCGTGGTTGCGCCAATACATTGCAATTCGCCGCGCGAAAGCGCTGGCTTGAGAATATTAGCGGCATCGAGCGTGCCTTCGGCTCCGCCAGCGCCAATAATCGTATGGAATTCATCGATAAATAAAATACAGCGGCTTTCTTTAATTTCGTCAACCACCCGCTTGAGGCGTTCTTCAAATTGCCCGCGATATTTGGTTCCAGCCACCAAGGCACCCATATCAAGCGTTACCAAACGCTTGCCCTTGAGTGAATCTGGAACATCATCGGCAACAATCCGTTGAGCCAAGCCTTCGGCGATGGCAGTTTTCCCAACCCCAGGTTCACCGATCAGGGCTGGGTTATTTTTGGTGCGGCGTGACAGAATTTGAATCACGCGCTCAATTTCGTCTTTGCGACCAACCACCGGATCAAGTCGGCCAGCCTCGGCCAATTCGGTCAAATCGGTTGAAAGCGCATCGAGATATGGCGTTTTGCTTTGTTTGGCTTGGCGTTCGCCACCAGCGCTTGGGCTTGGTGTGCTGCTGCCGCCAACACCTTGGCGCATCATGCGCATCACTTGGGTGCGCACTTGGTCAAGCCCAACGTTCATAATTTCGAGCACACCAGTTGCCACACCCTCGGCATTGCGCACCAAACCAAGCAAAATATGTTCGGTACTGATATAGGTATGATTGAGTTTGCGAGCTTCATCGATAGCATACTCAAAAACTTTTTTGGCGCGGGCGGTTAAATCGATTTCTGAAGTTGAGCGTGGGCCATCGCCATGACCAACAATAAATTCAACAGCATTCCGTGCTTTTGTGATGGTAACACCAAGTTCAGCCAACACACGAGCGGCGACCCCTTCACCTTCCAAAATCAACCCCAGCAAAAGATGCTCGGTGCCGATATAAGGATGATTAAACGCTCGCGCCTCTTCTTGGGCAAAGCTCATCACTTGCTTAGCGCGGCGGCTCATTTTGTCGTATGCACCCATATGTTTGCTCCAAAGCAAGGCAACCTTAGGATAAGTAAGATTAAGCCTCGGCGTGTTATCTATGACAATAGTCGATGCTGCTGAGTATCGATAGGCGTACAATGTTGGTCGGGAGAGTGCTCGAAACTGGGGCAGCATCTCGGCTTCATTCTTTGGCAATGGGTGTGCCGCATCGGAAGCGTCGTGCCTTAATTGTATCACTATCTTCGTGTCAGTCATGCCTGTTTGAGTTAGCGTTTTGCTTGAAATAGACATGACTGTTGCAGCAGGGGAACCAGCAGGGCTTTTACCTACCCCAGTACCTTCTCCTCACCCATTCCGTTTATGCTTCTTCAGCATCGCTATCAGTTGATTCAGCCGACGGTTCAGCAGGTTTTGGCTCAGCCGTTGCTTCAACCGGTTCTGCTTCAGGCGTGGTTTCGGCAACTGCTTCAACTGGTTTGGTCTCAGCCGTTGCTTCAACTGGTTCTGCCTCAGGCGTGGTTTCGGCAACTGCCTCGGATGCTGTTTCAGTGGTTGATTCAGCACTACCATTGCGCATGCTCAAGCCAATCCGCTTGCGCGATGGATCGATGCGAATAATGCGGGCTGAAACCGTATCGCCTTCGTTGATCACATCACGCGGGTGCTGAATCCGTTCATCGCTCATTTCTGAGATGTGGATCAAGCCTTCGATGCCATCTTCGAGCCGTACAAACGCCCCAAACGCGGTCAATTGGGTAACAACGCCCGATACTGCTTGGCCAATTTGATAGCGGTCGGTGACGGTTGTCCAAGGCTCGGCTTGCGTCCGTTTGATACTGAGTGCGATGCGTTTTTTATCTTCATCAACGCTCAGAATATAGACGCTGACTGCATCGCCAACTTTCAATACTTCCTCTGGATGCTTGACGCGGCTCCAAGAAAGCTCTGAAAGGTGAACTAAACCATCAGCTCCGCCAATATCGACGAAGGCCCCGAAATCGCACAAACTGGTGACGCGGCCACTGCGGACTGCGCCTGGCTCCAGCTTTTCAAGCAATTGATCCTTACGTGAATCGCGGACTTCTTGAACTGCTTGGCGCTCGGATAAGATCAGACGATTGCGTGAGCGATTGATTTCGATGATTTTCAGCGGCAAGGTTTGGCCAACCAGTTTTGCCATATCCGATTGTTTTTGGACATCGGAGCCACGGCTAACACTGCTGACCTGCGACGATGGCACGAAACCACGCACGCCAGTTAAGTTAACCAACAAGCCACCTTTGTTGTAGTTGGTCACGGCAGCGTGAATCACATCGCCAGCTTCATGGTTGACTTGCAAGGCGCGCCAGCTCTTTTCTTGGCGTGCTTTATCTATCGACAACACGATACGCCCTTCAGCGTCTTCGGTTTGAACGACTGTAACAAGCAAGACATCGCCAACCTTGAGTTCGGCGCGTTCTTCCGACGACAGACTGGTCATCTCGCGGCCTGGCACCACGCCTTCAGACTTGGAGCCAATATCGACTAGCACCTCGTCACGATCAACGCGAACAATCGTGCCATCGACCGAATCTCCATACTTGAGATTGCGATAATCGTGGGCTGGATCACGGAGATACTCCTCCAGCAAAGCTCGATCATCATCGCCAAAATGATCGGTCTCTGGGGTCGCGTCCAATCCTGTGCTAGGAAGCACATCTGATTGATCCATGCCCGGTTGTGTTTGCTCGTCCATAATGCGTCGTCCTTTTGCCAAAAGAGGATTCCCGAGGAAGGGCGGACAGCGTGAACCCGATATCAAAATTATACAGAAGCCGTATCCAAAAGGCAAGGTTTTTTTCGGGATTCGGGGATTGGGGATCGGGGATTGGCAGAAAGCACAGCACACAGAGCGCATAGAAGATGGTAGGCTCTTGGCTCTTGGCTCTTGGCTTTGGGGAAATTAATCGCTGGAATTGGTACAATTCGTGGATGAAATACAGATTTTTTAGCCACAGATTTCACAAATTTATTTGATTATTGAGCCAAGAGGATATGACGATTATCCGTTTTCATCCCTCATAATTCATCCTTGCGTGCTCGTTAATCCACCCTAATTATCACTGCCTTGATCGTATATACTTGCAGCAATAGCAGCTAGCGGAGGGTTGGCATGCAGGTTTGGCATTTTACTGTCACGGTTGTTGCAATTGAGCAAGATATTGACGAAGATTTGGTCATTTTAGGCTTGGCGGATAATGCCGATAAACCAGAAGAATACCTAACGATTCAGCGTAGTTTTGCTGAAACTGATGATAAAGATGGAGACTTGGGGCTGGATACGTATTCTGTGAGTTTGTCCGATGGCGCGACTGATTATGGTTGTATTGAGCGTTGGACGCTTGAACCTGAACGGTTACAGCTTGATTTCAACCCAGCAAGCCAAGCAGTTTTCGGGCTGAGAGGGATTGATCTCAGGCTCAAGATCAAGGTTGAACACTATCAGCAGCTTCAGCAAATCCTCGAACAATTGTTGAATGAGTGATCAATATCATGAATTATGAAATAATATCATTCGAGTTCTTCGTCGTTGAAATATGCATTTTTAGCTACAGATTCCACAGATTTATTTGATTATTGAGCCAAGAGAATATAACGATTATTCAGTTTCATCCCTCATTCCTCATAATTCATCCTTTTGCTCTGCGCCTCTGCGTTAAGCCTAGCCCCTAAACCCTTAATCCTAACCTCGAGCTTCCCGAATCCTCTAACCTTATGCGCTATTAGGTAATGGTTCATTGGATCGGCACGGATGTCCGTTCCCTCACCCCCAACCCCTCTCCCACTGAACGCGGGAGAGGGGAGTTGAATTGGTGATGCTCCCTCGAATCGCAGCGCTGCACTAATGCTATGAACCATTCCATCTATGTTCTATGTTCTTTGCTCTTTGTTCTTGCCACTTTTGATCTACAATGAAGTGCATTTAATTCTATCCAAGCATAGTGAGGATTCTCATGAGCGAGATTAATCAACAGGCTTTACTGGCGATTGGGCCGCTTGATGGCCGCTATCGTAAAGATGTTGAGGCGCTTAGTGGCCATTTTAGCGAAGCCGCTTTATGGCGCTATCGCGTGCGGGTTGAAGTTGAATATTTATTATTTTTGGCACGCGCACCCCGCATTGGCCTCATCGAAGGCATCGATGGCCAGTTGGCTGGAGCGTTACGCAATTTATATCGCCAATTCAGCGTTGATGATGCCGTGGCAATTGCGACCTGGGATCGTAAAGTCAACCACGATGTTAAGGCGGTCGAATATTGGCTACGCGAAAAGCTCGACAAGTTTGGGCTAGGCCAGTATAAAGAGGCAATTCACTTTGCCCTCACCTCGGAAGATGTCAACAATCTTGCCTATGCCTTGATGGTGCAAGAATCGCGTGATGTGATACTTTTGCCAGCATTAGGCCATATTCTCGGCCAGTTGCGCGATATGCAGATTGAGCATGCCGAAGCGCCATTATTGGCCAAAACCCACGGTCAACCAGCCACCCCAACCACCATGGGCAAGGAAATTGCGGTCTTTGCAGCGCGGGTCAATCGTGGCATCGAGCAACTGTTGCATATTCGCTTAACTGGCAAGCTCAATGGAGCGACTGGCACGTATGCCGCGCATTATGCCGCGTTTCCCGATGTCGATTGGATCACATTTAGCTCGGCATTTGTGAAGTTTTTGGGCTTAGAACCAACCTTGTTGAGCACCCAAATCGAGCCACACGATAGCCTAGTTGAGGTCAGCGATGCGTTGCGGCGGGTCAACACGATTTTAGTTGATCTGTCGCAGGATATGTGGCGCTATATTTCCGATTCGGTCTTTGGCCAAGCGAGCGTGGCTGGCGAAGTTGGCTCATCGACCATGCCCCACAAAGTCAACCCAATTGATTTTGAAAATGCTGAAGGTAATTTGTTGCTTGCCAACAGCTTGCTGGAGTTTTTTGGCCGCAAGTTGCCAATCTCGCGCTTACAACGCGATCTCTCGGATAGCACTGTGCTGCGCAATTTGGGTGTGGCATTCGGCCATAGCTTATTTGCCTATCAACGCTTGCTCAAAGGCTTGCGCAAATTGGCCTTCAACGCCGATAAAGCCTACGCCGAATTGGCCGGCCATCCAGAAGTATTAACCGAAGCGATTCAAACGATTTTGCGTCGCGAACGCTACCCCGAGCCATACGAAGCCATGAAGAAACTGGCGCGCGGTCGCCAAATTACGCTTGAAGATTTGTATAGTTTTATCGACGAGCTTGATGTGCGGCCCGAAGTGCGTGAGGAACTGCATGCATTGCGCCCCGAAACCTACATTGGCTTAGCTGCTAAACTGGCCCGCAAAAAGATTTAAATTCGACATGGCCCCGAAGCGCAGCAATGTTATTCGGGGCTAGTTTGAGCCGCAAACAAGGCAGCACCAATAATTCCAGCATCGTTGGTCAAGCGGGCTGGCACTAATTTGGCACGAATCCGAATCCGATCCAAAAATTGGTCGGCATCTTTGCTCACGCCACCACCAAGAATAATTAAATCGGGCCAGAGCATTACTTCAATTGTTTGCAAAAACAGCTCTACTCCCTGCGTCCATTGCTCCCAACTTTGGTTTTGATCTTCGCGCACACTGGCGGCAGCCCACTCGTGGCCGGGCTTGCCACGCACAATAATCTGGCCAAGCTCCAAATTTGGCACTAAATCGTGATCATGAAACAAGGCAGTGCCAATGCCGGTGCCCAAGGTCAACATCAATAAGGTTCCCATCACCTCACGGCCTGCGCCAAAGGTAATTTCAGCCAAGCCAGCAGCATCAGCATCGTTGATTACTGTTACTTCGCGATCAAAATGTTTGCTGAAACGCGCCGCCACATCGCAATGCAACCAGCGTTGATCAATATTCGAGGCCGTGCGCACAATGCCACGTTGTAAGACCGCCGGAAAGCCACAACCAATCGGGCCTTGCCAATCAAAATGCTCAACCAATTCTTGCACAACTTCCAGCACTGAGTCGGGGGTAGCGGGCTGGGGCGTATCACGGCGCTCCACCTCGGCCAACAATTTGCCAGTTTCACAATCGACAGGAGCGGCTTTAATGCCCGTGCCACCAATATCGAGGCCTAAAATCTGCATGCATATTCCTCCGCAAAGTAACCTACTGAATTCAAGCACAGACTATGCCGTCAGGCGTGATCCAAAGATACTGATTGTGCGTAGGAAGAATAAGCAGCTTAGTTGGAGCAGCGCAATGCGTGCAGTTTCTCAATGGCTTGAACGCCAAGGCAAGGGTTGGTTGGTAGTAGTCGGGCTGGCAATCTTTATTGGCTTTTTGGGTTT
The DNA here is from genome assembly GCA_963767035.1 of uncultured Chloroflexia bacterium. GTDB lineage: Bacteria > Chloroflexota > Chloroflexia > Chloroflexales > Herpetosiphonaceae > Herpetosiphon. Next base: position 22,847 of record CAVYBW010000002.1, read on the forward strand.
CGTGTTGCCGCAACAAGCTGAAAAGGCCCAGCAATATAGCGCAGGCATTGGCTCGCCTGATAGCAGTTTGTTCTATTCTGCCGCCGATTTGTATCGTTTTGCCGAAGCTTATGGCACGGAAGGTCGGGCACAATACGTTGCCGCACGGTTTAGCTTTGATCTGATCTGGCCGTTGGCCTATACGTTGTTTTTGGCGACGGCAATTAGTTGGTTGGGCCAGCGCACATTTGCAACTGGCAGTCGTTGGCGATTGCTGAATCTAGTGCCAATTATCGGTTTAGGGCTGGATTATGCCGAAAATTGTGGCGCAGCGCTGGTGATGGGGCGATATCCTCAGCGCACAGCGATCATTGATTGGCTGACGCCATGGTCCAGCTTAAGCAAGTGGTTGTTTGTCAATGGCAGCTTTGTGGTATTGGTAGCAGTCGGCTTAGGCTATATTTGGCGACGAATAACCAAAAAAACACCGCAGTAATCGCTTAAAACTGCGGTGCTCCTAACGCTCTTGAGCGGTACTATTGATCTTTGGTTAAGGTAAGCACTGGTTTATCGTCAACGATTGAATACGAAAAGGTATAGTTGCCAGGCGCTAGCTCAGGCGTACCAACATGTTTTTCAGGGTAGATCACATCGAGATATTGTTTGCCATCAACCGTGATGAAATTCATCTTGCGATAGTTGGCTAGCACTGGTTCGTGCGCTTGATACTCGGTGATATGGCCAGAGCTAATTGCGCCATAGGGCGTTGTTTCTTGGCCGACACCACCAGCTCCAAGCCAAAAATTCTCAATATCAATATCGCTATCGTTGCGAATCCGAATATTTACTTTATTCACGTCATCACCACCACAGCCAGCAAGGCTGATTAATAACAGGCTGAAAAGCACCCACAAACGAACAGTTTTCATAGTTTAGCCAGCTACTAACTCTTCAATTGGCGTATTGAGCAATTCGCTAATCAACGAACTGGTTACACCCATAAAATTGGCGGTGGTGGCAGTAAAGTAGTCAATTGTTTGATTGGGATGTGGCAAGGCCAGCCATTGTTGCCCACCAGCGCCAATTAATGCACCAACCAAGCGCATGCCAACCGCTTTGGCTTCAATTGTACGCAAAATAGTCACTGTGCCACGGCCAACGGTTGCGCGTAAGGTTTCGGCAAAATATTGGGCAGCTTCGGGCGCTAACCCTTGTTGGGACAACCAGCGTGGGTCGGGATTATTGCGGGCTTGCTCGACCAATTCGCGGGGAAAGTTGAAGCCAGCATCGGGCTGCGCTGTATCGTTATAGCCCAAACTATGCGCCAAGCGCTCGGTCATCACATCGGTGTTGGTCAAGGCAACCAAGGTATAGTGGCTGCCAACCAAGCTCATTTCAATGATACCACTGGGCGAGAAATAGTGGCTTACACCTTGGTTGCCACTCGCTTGATGCTGCCATTCGCTGACCACCACAATATCTGGTTCTGCGACGGTTGCAATCACCATCATCAGAGGATCGGTCATTGAAAAATGGCCAGCATCTGCATCCCAAACAATCCACTGATCGGCTTGTAACTCGGCCAAACCCTGATCCCATTGCGCTTGGCGTTGGGCCGGATCAGCGGGGAACAGAGCGGCATCATCGGCACCGATCACATTTTGAGCATGGACCATGCCCAAAAGATACGAGAGTTGAGCAGTACTAAACTGTAATGGGTAAGTTAATTCGCGTGTCTGTGCCATATCCTGGCCTCCTGCTAAAATGAGCAGTGGATCGGCGTTGCAACAACGTCCAAGCCACTGCCCATTATACGGTTGATCTTAAGGATTACCTAGAAGGTTTTGGAGAACCAATCTTTGACTCCACCCCAGGTATTTTGAACATCCTTCTTGACATCGCCGAACCAGTTAACCGCATCTTGGGCTTTGCCAATTAAGCTACCAGCACCGTTACTGATGGTTGCACCGATACCGGTGTTGCCCATTTTTTCGTTCCAGTAGCGGATACCTGATTCTTGGCCGGTCAATGGGTTGGCGGTGTCACGACGTTCCAAGCCAAGGTAGTTGTAGCCTGGGCCGCTATCGTGGTAGTTGAAGAGATAGCCAGCAGCATCATGGACTGCGCCGTGATAGCTGACTGGCGAATCGCCCAAGTCAATTGCCTTGTTGCCAGGGCCAACCAAGCCACCGCTTGGGTTGAGCATCGAAGCAAATACTGGGTCGATACCCAAAACATCGCCGACGACTTTGCCATAGCGCAAGCTTGAGGTGCTGCCCATGAAATCGCCATGGAAGGTTTGGTTAATTGCTTCAACTGCCGATTGACCGTTGGCTGCGCCAGTTTTAGCTGCTTGATCGCGTAGTTCGAGGAACTTGCCATAGTCGGCTTGAACTTTTTCGATTGGCAAGCCACGGGCTGCCGCAATTTTCTTCAGGGCTTCTTCGACTTGTTCAGGAGTCGCCTTGCCACTGGTGAGCAATTCCATGGCCGAGTTCAACTCAGGGTTGCCAGCACCTTGGAATTGTTGGCCGACCAAACCGCCCATGTATTTATCATTGAAGACTTGATCAGGTGACATTGGGCTTTGGCTGGTTTCGCCACCGCCACCGCCGCCGCCGCCGCCACCAGCGCTCGCAGTAGCGCTCCCGCCACCACCACCGCCACCTGACGATGAGCCGCCACCACCGCCACCTGACGATGAGCCGCCACCACCGCCGCCTGATGATGAACCGCCGCCACCACCACCTGACGATGAACCGCCGCCACCACCACCAGTAGCCACCCCAGCGCCAGCACCACTGCTACCGCCACTGCCACTGCTACCATCGGCGCTACCACCACTACCACCAGCGCTAGCAGTGCCATTACCACCGCCACCATTTGCAGAGTCGCCACCTGCGGCAGTGACGATCTTCGAAGCTTCTTCTTCAGCTTGGTGGAAGATTTGGTTGATTTGCTTGGCAACTTGGCTGCCAACAGTCAACGTTGTTTGCAAGCGCTTCAAGGCTGGAAATACATTATCAGCCATTTCAGCAAAAAATGCTTTCGCTGCATCGCCTTCCCAAGAATTCACAAGCTGGTCGTGCATGCGGCGAATCATTGATTCCATTTGCACTTGTTGATCGTGCAGTTTTTGGAACCGACTGGACACTTGCTCCACATCTTCAAACTTATTCTGTACGATATCTGCGGCCATGCAGCCTCCTAGCGAGCGCCGTCACCAATGCGACGGCAACAAAAAATACCACGAACCCTCCACGATTCTTGTTCTCTCACAAGACGGGCCATACGAAATGGGATTTCCAAGACTTTGGACAAGAAAAAGACGATGGGTACTAATCCCTCAACGGGATTAATACCCCATTAGGATACTAAATCAAGTCATTAGTTGTCAACACATTTTTATGAAGCTTTAGGGGCAATTTTTGGGCTGGGGGTTGTAATTTAACCCAAGGCTTCGGGGAAGGGATAGGGATAGCTATTTAATGCAAACCAACGCCAACTTAGCAAGGCTAAAGCAGTTAGTAGTAAGCCACATTTAATCCAACCAAAACGCCCATTGCGCTGACGAATTGCCCGAATCAACAGCAGGCCAATCGGCACAATTAAGCCCGCCACAAACCACATGATTACCAAAACCGTATCAGGATCATAGACCGCAATACCTTGGGCTGAACGATATTCGCTGCTCGGCAAGAGGTAACAAAAGCCAAGCAGCAAACCAAGTAGGCCATAGTCAAGCAACTTTAGGACTAGTTTGAGATAGTTCATTCAACCCTCTGTGGATAAAAAAACAACGCTCAGACCATGAATCAGTCATGGTCTGAGCGTTGGCTAAGCTTTGGCTTATTCCTCGCCAGCAAACAGTGAAGCAAGCTTGGCAACTTGATGTTTGGCCCGAATTGGCTCACCAGTTGAGCCATCGTTTGGGGCGTAGCCAGCGAACAAGATTGCGCCATTGCTGCCAAAACTGCTATACACCCCTTGGCTTGGCACATGCTGTTTCAAGGCTTGAATGGCCGCCTGATGTTGATTTTGGTTTTCAAAGGCATACAACGCCACATGGATCTGCCAAGGCTCATTGTAAAAGCCGATTGCCTCTTGCGCACCAAGCGTTTGAGCTGGCACAAAGGCTGGTTCTTGGGTCAAAGTAAGGTCACTGGTTGCTAATACGCGGGCCGATCGTTCCAAATGTGGATTCGTAATTTGAGTCATAATCGTATCCTCATGATCACTGCTAGTTGGGGTGATGCTTTGTAAGGTAGGCTGCGTAGCTGTGCAACTGGCCAGCAAACACAAACAACTAAGCCAAATCAACCAACGCATTAAGGTGCTCCCGGAGCAGGAATTGGGGTTGTCAACAATTCTGCATCAGCCCATTCATTCTTCTCAGTGTGTTCAATCATCGTATCCCATTGGGCCTCGGTGTAGCCAGCATTCACATAGGCATCCTTCAAGCCATCCATATTGCCATTGAAGTAGGCATCGGCTACCACATCTTCGCCAACGAGGCTCGATAATGAACTAACAAATTCATAATTTTCTTGGTAGTTAGCACGGCCAGTTAGGCCTAGATTATCGGTTGTGCTGCGGGTAAAGTATTCAGTCACACCTTCATTTAAGGGCTGACTAACCCCAATCATGGCAGCATCAGAATATTTATGCATGCCTTCATGGATCATCGTGCCAGAGTTACCTTTATCTTCATGAATCCAGACCCGACCTTCAGTATCAACAAAGCCATTGATGCTATCGCGTTTGCCCGATTCCCACACAGCTTTGCCGTAACGATTAATGCCAGCAATATCCCAGTTGGCATCATCGACCACGGCAACTTTGCCAGTAATTTGGCGATTATCGGCAACGGCCTCAGTAACATATGGCCCAAGATGATCGCGAATCGCCGTGTCAGCATCAGGCGCACTGGTATGGGCAACCGTGCCGCTGTGGTTCATGCCAACGCTCACCACCAAATTGAGATAATTATCGGTGCCTAATTCTTGATGCAATTGCTCCATCAATGCCGAATCCGACCAAATTTCTTTGAGCTGTTCGGGCGTGGCGTTGGCAATAATATCCTTGATTGCTTCAGCATCATAGCCCATACCGCCGATTGCATCACGAATGCGATCTTTAACGTCGGCACTACCACTGTTATTGGTGCCAAAGGCTGCATCCAACGCATTTTGCACTTGACCAAAGACCGCACCCAAGCCACCTATTTCGGGCGTTGGATTGGCTCCACTGCCACCACCAGCACCACCAGCATTTTCCTCTTGGGTGCCACCACCGTCGAAGTTGATGCCTTTGGCGGCTTCTTCTTCGGCTTGGCGAAAGGTTTGGGAAATTTGGCTGGTCACAGCACTCGCCGTGGTCAAGGTGGTTTGTAAGCGCTTGAGGGTTGGAAAAATCGTCGCATCCATTTCGCCAAAAAAAGCCACTGCCGCATCACCCTGCCATGAACTGCGCAACTGTTGGTAGGTCTGACGCAACATCGACTCCATTTGGCTTTGTTGATCGTATAGTTTCTGAAACCGCGTCGCGACTTGGCCTAAATGATCGTAATCGCTTTGCACGAGATCGGCTGCCATATCGGCTCCTTGTGGGGTGTCATGGGGTCGCCATGACCGTAAAATAGCGGGTTTGCACTGCAAACCAAAAGCATAGCTTGACCTACTCTTTGGGATTGCAGATTAATCGCAAGCAGTCGAAATACGCGATCGGGGCAGAACGTCAGGCCAAGTATGGTACTCGCATATTGAAGTACTAATCGGCAACTGGGAGTAATGTCTCATGCAGCATAGCCAACGATCTTATGGTTTGTCAAGAGCCAATTTCTGCGCTGCGAAGCTTGTGCATGAATCGTTCCCTATAGATCGGTGGTCATCGCCCTTCTGTCCCGCCTCAAGGCAGGAGACGAAGGGGGCTTTAATCCCCCTCCCTCAAGGGCAATTCATGGTAGACAGGCATTGTTCGATGAACCTGCCATGGCGTGGTTCGCAGCGGAAAAATCTTAAACCCCACAGCGGGAGAGTAGTTTTGCCATGATCCATGGGCAATCAACCGATGCTCTTCCTCGCCCGCGTTCAGTGGACGAGGGGGTTGGGGGGTGAGGGAACCGCACCCAATCTGCCCCCAAAGTGTGAGGATCGGAGGTTGGCTTAGGCTTGAAATTATCGCAGCGTGGTAGCTGGCAAGACGAGCCGTTGCTTTTCAGTTAGGGTCGTACTATCCCAAATAATCACCAGTGGTTCTTTGCCCCCTGAGGCCAATTGGCTACCATCAGCGTTCCACGCGAGGGTTGTAACCCGCTCGGCATGGCCTTTGAGCTGGCTGGTTACTTGGTTGCTGGCAGGATCATACAGCTCGATTAAGCCGCTACTACTGCCAATAGCCAAAGTATTGGTCGTAGGCTGAAATGCTAAGCCAACAAATTGGTGTTGGTCGCTGGTATGGGTGGCAGCGATTGACCACGAGCTGGTATCCCAAATCAGCACACTACCGCCGTTTTTGTCGCCACTGCTCGCTGCTAGCCACTTGCCATCGTGGCTCCAAGCCAATTTGCCTGGTTGATATTTGAGGTTCGCTGCTTTGAAGGCATGCAGTTGCTGGCCGCTGGCAAGCTCCCAAATCTGCACAACACCGCTAAAATCGTTGCTCGCCAGCAGTTGCCCATCAGGGCTGCAGCGCAATTTCAACAATCGAACCTGTTTTGGCAGGTGCGCCGAAGGTCGTGGTGGCTTCGCCTGTTGCCAAATTCCAGGCTTGCAACATACTGCCTTTGTTGTAGGCCGCGATTAATTGCTGCTGATCGGGCGTAATGGCCAAGGCACTAACTTCAAACACGTTGGTTTGAGCATCAAGTTGGCGTGGTTTGGCGTTCCACGAAGCCAATTGTTTGCCAGTGCTACTATCCCACGTCGTGATACTTTTACGATCGGTTGTGGCAACCAATGGATCGCTGCTGGAAAAAGCTAGATAGATTTGTTTAGCGGCAAAGCTTTGTTCGATGGAGCTAGTTGCAAGATTCCAGCGATACACTCCATCGTAGCCAACCCCCACCAAAAGCTGGCCATTGGCTTGAAACTGGAGTGACACAATATCGCCACGAAAGTTAACCCCTGGCGCGACATTTATTCCGATTGTTGGCACTGGATTTCCTCCTGATGAGCTACAAGCAGTTAAGAATGCGCCCACGATAGTTACCAGTAGCATGATTGGAAGTCGATTGCACACAACGCGCGAAATTGTCTGCAAGGGGTTAACGTAGCGCATGAACCTAGTTTCCTTCTAATACAATCAGCGAACTTACTTCAAACCAAACCCAACTTTCATCTTCGCAGATGTGTAAATCGAGGTTTAGGTTGTGATCATGAACGAGGGTTTGGCGTTGGCTTTGTTTGCCCAAAAAGCCCAAAATATCGTACTCATCTTGAACTGAGAGCACATAGTAGGGCTGTTCGCGGCTGCCATCGCCAGTCATCAAAATTCCATCGATGACGGTTTTGGCAAATTGCGCCTCGCGCACCGTATTTTCCTTGTCGCCAAGCTCGTTGTAGGCAATTGCCAAAAGATTATGCAAGCCCGGGCTGAGCAATGCACCTGGTAACAAACCCCGCAACTGCCGGATGACGGTTGGATAATCGCCTTTAGTAAAGGCAGCACTGGCTACTTCACTGGGCGAGAGCTGCGGCGAATAATTGGCACTGGCCATGACCGCCTCGCGCAAAGCCATAAAATGCTCGCGCGTTGGTTCAGTCCAATATTGATAAGCTGCGTCATTTAATGTCATAACCTGTCCTTGTGATTAAACCGCTACTTGGTTTTACCGACTGGCGTTGGGGTCGGCGTTGCGGTTGGTGGTACTGGCGTTGGGCCGGGGGTTGGCACTGGGACTGGTTGCGGCGTTGGCGCAGGAATATGGGTCTCAAACTCGGATAAGGTTAAATTATCGCGGTAGGTTTCGCCATAATTGCGCGCATCGCTCTCAACCGGTTGGCTTTCGTAGCCAGCAAAATCGCTTTCTGGGCTAATGTAATTGGCGAAGTTTTCGTGCCATTCGTTGGCCATCGCTTCAGTCACATCATTAATTGGCCATTTGGGGCTTTCTTGAATGCCAATCGAACGCAGGAATTTATCAAAGCCGCTGGGGTTGGCTAACAGACCCATTTGGCGCTGAACTTCGTGGCGTACTTCATGAGCCACCGTATTCAACACCCGATCGGCATCGCCCATATTATCAAGGTCGATAAACACGCCTTGATCATTGCGATAGCCAAAAAGGTCTAAACCTGGGGGATCAACCAAATCGGAGACGGTGACTGGCACATGCTCAATGCCATATTCATCACAGATTTTGTTGGAGATGCTTTGCAAAACAGCTGCCTGTTGATCAGCACTGAGGGTTGCCCATTTGGCATTAACTGCGGGATCAAGCCCACCGCCACTGCCACCACCAGCATCGAAGCTTGGGCCACCAGCCGAAAAACTGGCTCCAGCGCCACTACCACCACCACCGCCAGCCGCCGCGCTGCTGCCATCAAATTTCATCAATTTTGCGGCTTCTTCTTCGGCTTGGCGGAAGGTTTGCGAGATTTGGGTCGTCATAGCACTCGCCGTGGTCAAGGTGGTTTGCAAGCGCTTGAGGGCTGGGAAAATCGTCTCATCCATTTCGCCAAAAAAGGCGACTGCGGCATCACCCTGCCATGAGCTGCGCAATTGTTGGTAGGTCTGGCGCAACATCGATTCCATATGGGTTTGTTGATCGTGCAGTTTTTGAAACTGCGTCGCCACCTGCCCGATCCGTTCGTAATCGCTTTGTACGAGATCTGCTGCCATCTTGGCTCCTTGTGGTCGCCATGGAATAGTTCATGGCGCTAAAATAGCGGGTTTGCACTGCAAACCAAAAAAAGAGGAAACGAACATCCTCCTAAATAACCCAACATTCGTCACCAGAATCAATAAAATAGGGATAATTATACGAGCAGCATGAGGTTTGATCGCTGCTGCTCAACGCCAGAGGCACTAATCTTGGGCTTAGGAGCGATGTCGTATTCAGCATAGCCAAAGCCTATGGGCTTTGTCAAGAGGATTTATTGGGTAATTGTGAGGGATTTTTAATTTCTAGGCCAAATTCGGCCTATCTATATTATGTCAATCAAATAGAGTCATTTGATTCAGACCTCATCACTAGCGTATAGTTATCAAGCGCTACGATCAATCAATACAAATGTGCTAAAATGGCATTACAATTGGTTACAAGGAGACTCAGATGAGCGATACCGATCAAGAATGGGTTGAACGCTTGGAGGCAATCCAAGCCCAACTTGGTGATTTATATACCAATATCGAGGAATTACGCGGAATCGTGCGCGAGGCTGGGCGCAAAAACGATGCCCAAGCCTTCAACGAGCCCCTGAGCGTTTAGCTCGTTATGGCCGTTTATTTAGCGATATTCATGTGAGTTGGACAGCAGCCGATTAAGCCGCGCAACACCCAGTAACGCCCCGCCGCTGGCAAATCCAGCAGCGGGGCGTTACTGGGTATTAGGGTTGAATTTCAATCCAATAGTTGGCTGGAATATCGCCATTACTAATTTGAATGAAGTAATCGCCAGTGCCTTCAGGAGCCTTTAACATTGCTGGTGAGCCGGCAATGATCGAATTGGCTTGCTCAGCGTAGTTGCGATCTTGATTGTAGAGCTGAATATCGATCAAGCCATCGCCAATCACCGTCACGCGGATCGTGCGCCCAAGGCTGGCGGGAATTCGCAGATAATCATTGCGATCATCGCTACCAACTCGGCCTTCAATTGATGCGCTACTGGCAACAATCGCCGTTGGGATATCGCTGGCTGCATCGTTGTTGCTGGCTGCATCATTTTGCGCCACAACCGCCAAATCAAGGCTATACTCACCTTCACCAAACACCTTGATAAACCAGCGCGGCCCACGCTCAGTCGGCAAGGTACGGCCAATCACAATTGGCGCATCGCTGGTCACTTCAGCTTGATCCATATAATTTTGGGCTTGATCCAAGGTTTGGATGGTCAAGTTACCTTGTTTGGTTGTGGCAGTGATCGTGTAAACAAAGCCGGCTTGCGGCACATCGAAGGCCAAAGTATCCTCACGATCATCATTGCCAACAATCCCGGTAATCGTGCCAGGCTTAACCGTGATCGCCTGATCAAGTTCGTCGGGCGCATCGCCAGCGCTTGCAGCATCGTTTTGGGACGTAAATGCGAGTTTGAGACGATAGCTCCCGGTGCCATCAACCCGCATAAACCAGCGGCCACCTTGTTTGCTACTCAAAATGCGGCTGAAACGAGCAGGCACAGTTGGCAAGACGCTACCATTATCAAGATAGTTTTGGCTGTCATCGAAAAGCTGAAACTGCACATCGCCGCCAGTGGTGGCCTCGAACGCCAAGATACCACCATTTTTGGGCACATCAAGGCTGAAGAAATCGGTACGATCGGCATCACCAAGGCTGCCAGTGATTGTACCTAATTTGCTGTTGGTGGCTTGTTCAAATTCTGCACCAGCATCGCCTTTACTGCCAGCATCGGCTTGAGCAGCGGTTGAGCCAGTTAGGCTAAACAAAGCGTTGCCGCTAATTTCCCAAACCACTTGGCCTCCCTCAGGAATCCCAAATTGATAGCCAAGCATACCAGTTTCGCCGGGCGCAAGGTTGAGCGCACTCAGCGAATTTTGATTTTTATCGAATAAAATGACGCTAAGACCGCGAGGTGATTGACCATCGACTTTGATCGTGCTGGTGACCACACCACCAATTGGCGTGTCAAGCCGATAGTACAAACTTGATTCTTTAACACTGGCTTTGATTTGGCCATCAAGTGGGGCTGCGCTGGCAAAGCTTGTGTTGCTAGCACTAGCATCAACCGTGGCAACCGTATTATCAGGGGTATTGGTGGCGGCGGCAGTTGCCGCCGCTATAGTTGGCGGGCTGGATTGGGTGGTTGGTGGATTTACACTACCACCACAAGCAACAAGCATACTTGCGAAAAGCATCAATAAACTCAACCGTCGCATTGTTGTACTCCTTGCTTACAACAGCGATGGTTGATGTATCGCTGTTTGCTAAGCTGTTGTTTCTTCGCTCATCCCGAGCACATTAAAGCCGCCGTCGACATAGACCACCTCGCCAGTCACGCCGCTGGCAAGATCCGAGCAAAGCCACAAGGCCGTATTGCCCACATCTTCAATCGTGATTGCGCGACGCATCGGATTGGCATTAGTAAAGGCCTTGTGCAAGCGGCGGAAGTTGCCAATACCTGAGGCCGAAAGGGTGCGAATTGGCCCAGCACTAATCGCATTTACTCGCAAGCCATCGGGGCCAAGATCGGCGGCCAGATAGCGCACGCTGGCCTCAAGCGCAGCCTTGGCAACGCCCATCACGTTGTAGTTGGCAACAACTTTCTCGGCACCGTAGTAGCTGAGCGTCAGAATATTGGCGTTGGGGTTGAGCAATGGCAAGGCAGCTTTGGTCAATGCTACCAACGAAAAAGCGCTAATATCCATCGCCATCTGCCAACCATCGCGGCTACTATCGATAAAACGACCCGAAAGATCTTCGCGTTTGGCGTAGGCTACGCTATGCACCAAAATATCGAACGAGCCCAACTCAGCCCCAAGCCGCTCGAACAACGTAGCAATTTGGGCATCGTCGCTCACATCACATTGCTGCACAAAACTCACGCCAAGCTGCTCGGCCAATGGGCGCACCCGGCGCTCTAAGCTTTCGCCAGCATACGAAAAGGCCAATTCTGCGCCAGCCTGTTTCAGGGCTTGGGCAATCCCCCAAGCAATTGAATGATCATTGGCAATCCCAACGATTAAAGCTTTTTTCCCTTTGAGCAAATCCATTGTGTCTCCTGAACGAGCAGCTTGTTCAGTGGCACATCACCACTGTAACAAACCGCAACGGCAACTATATGACAAAACTTGTCAATCTCCCTGAACGGCATGATCACGGTTCGGAGCGAGTTGGCAGATCGAATTGTTGGCAAACCCAATTGAGACTGGCCGCTAAATTTTCATCGCAATAACGCCATGTATGGCCACCTGGCCGTTCGCGGTAAATATGTGGAATATGCTGTTGGCGCAGGGCATGATGAAATAAACGATTCTCCTCAACTAAAAAATCGTCAAGCCCGCAATCAAAATGAATTGCCGGAATCGGCGCAATTAACTGTTCGAGCATCCGAAAAAGGCTATATTCTTGGCGAATTGGGCTATTAACTGGCCCAAAAATCACCATATTTGAGGGATCGTCGATCCAGCGCGGGGCATCAACTGCCCCACTATGGCTAAACACTACACTCCAATGCTGCGCATAGCGTAAGCCTAAGCGCATCGCCCCATAGCCACCCATGGAAACACCGCCAATTGCCCGTCCCTCGCGTTGCCTGATTGTCGTATACTGAGCATCAATAAATTGAGGCAACTCGACGCTGAGAAACTCCTCAATCTGCTGGCCACCAAGGCCGTTGGCATAAAATGAGCGCCCACAATGCGGCATAACCACAATTAAGCGCGTCGCAGCAATATATTGCCGGATATTTGTATAATCCAACCAACACATATAACTATCTGACAACCCATGGAGCAAGGTTACGACCGGACACGCTGGCCCATTTGGTGAATGGTCGGGCGGCACAAGCACTGCGATCGGCACAACCATATCGAGTATCGTGCTGGTGCAAGAAACGACCTCTAACTGATGCATGGTGGCTGCTCGCCTCCATTCGAGATGCTGGAATCTGGCCAAGCATACCGCAGGCTTTAGCGGCTCGTCAACTACGCAGCGCGTCATTCGCCTAGATTTAGTTATGGAGTTATGGCAATGTATAAAGCTGGAGAATTGGTCAAAAAATCGATTATTCGGGTGGATACTGGCAATATTATCGGCTCGGTTGCCGATCTCTTGGTCGATCACGATGCTGGGCGGATCGTCGGGCTGCTTACCAGTACTGGCGGCTTGTTTCGCGAGGCCACCGTGGTTGAGTGGTCGCAAGTGCTGGTTTGGGCTGGCGATGCGATTTTGGTCAAAGCTGGCTGCGAAGTGTTGCGCGCCAACGCCATCCCCCATTTCCATAACATCTTAGAAAAGAAAATCCACCTAACTGGCACCGCAGCAATTGGCCGCTCAGGCAATAAGTTGGGCACAATTGGCGAATTATTGCTCGATGAAACGGGCTTAATCGTCGGCTATGTGATTACCCGTGGCGTCTTGAAGGGCGAACGCCAATATGTGCTCAGTGCTGGCATTGCTGGCATTGGCAGTGATGCAGTAGTAGTCTATGATGAAGCCTTGCGCGACACCCTCGAAGGGCTTGAGCCAAACATCCCCGACCCGAAATTGACCATGGTAATGCCCTTGACTGGCACGCGGGTAAGTGTCGAAGCTCCCGCCAGCAGCCCAAACCCAGCCGAAGCCACACCAAGTCCAGCTGATGTTCAACGGTTGTCCTCGAATGAGATTGATGCTATTCTGCGCGGCGATCAACCTATACCTGGAGCAAGTAGTGAAGTTTGAACATCAATTAGTCGAAATTACTGATCTCGATCAGGCGGCAATCCAGCAAGCGCAACAACGCCAAGACCAACTGACCAAGCCGCAAGGGTCGCTGGGCCTGCTTGAAACGCTTTCGATTCAATTAGCAGGCATTACTCAACAATGCCCACCAAGCATCCAAAAACCAATAATTATCGTTGCTGCCGCCGATCATGGGGTAGCCGAATTTGGGGTGAGTGCCTATCCCTCAAGCGTGACAGCCCAGATGGTGGCTAATTTTTTGATCGGCGGTGCTGCGGTAAGCGTGTTGGCGCGCCATGCCGGGGCCGAATTGTTAATTGTTGATGCTGGAGTGCAAACCGCAATCAGCAGCGCTGCCGCTCATTTTCGCAGCGAATGGCTGGGGGCTGGAACCAAAAACTTGGCAATTGAACCAGCGATGAGTCAAGCTCAAGCCCAATCTGCCCTCGAACGGGGCATTGCGCTTGCCAACCAATTGGCCGATGCAGGCCACGATTTGATTGCGCTAGGCGAAATGGGGATTGGCAATACCACCGCCGCCGCATGTTTAACCGCGATCTATTGCCAGCAAACAGCAGCAGCGGTGACTGGCCATGGCACAGGAGTGCAGGCGGCGCAGTATCAACGCAAAATCGAAGTTGTCGCCCAAGCAGTGGCGCGGGTTGGCGAAAATAGTGCTGGGCTTAACCCATTGATTGAAGTTGGTGGTTTTGAAATTGGCCTTTTGGCAGGAGTTATTTTGGGAGCAGCCCAACGGCGCGTGCCGATTCTGGTTGATGGCTTTATCACCACAGCGGCAGCGTTGGTGGCGCAAGCGCTCGCGCCCAAGGCAATTGATTATTGTATTGCGGCCCATTGCGGGGCTGAGCCAGGCCATCGAATTGCCTTGCAACAGCTTGGTTTGCGGCCATTGCTGCAACTTGATTTGCGACTTGGCGAAGGCAGCGGAGCGGCGTTGGCAATTCCCTTGGTGCAGGCAGCCTGCCACATTCTTGGCGAAATGGCAACCTTTGCCAGCGCCCAAGTTGATACTGCCAGCTAAAAAATGGCGTTCCCTCACCCCCCGGCCCCCTCTCCCACTGCATGCGGGCGAGGGGGAGCCTGCAAAAATGCAGGTTTCTCCGTGCAATCGCGCTGAAACCACGGTGTTAAGCTCCACGGATGCTGCGTGGATCGCCAATCAATCATGCCAAAACCATCATGTGAAGCCCCTCTCGTCGAACGGGAGAGGGGTTGGGGTGAGGGGATCTTAAGAAAGGCGGGGGGTGAGGGGATAATTACTGGCAGGTTTACAAACCCACAGTCTCTACCACGAAACCCCATCTTTTTTGGCATCGAAGGTTTCCAAATCAAGCTCCATTGGTGGGCGTACCGCAAAATCGGTATATTCTTGTTGCTTGAGTGGAGCCAAAATCGAAGCAATAATCGTGATCACTAAGCCCAGTGTAATGGCTAAAAATGCCAAAGCACCTGCTGGCGAATCATCAGCAAACAACATCGTTGGCACAACAATAAACGAGAGCACCGCTAAAAGAAGTACAAACAGCGTGCCAATCACTGAATAGCTACGCTTGTTGGTCACATGGTTGTTTGACTCACTGGCCATTGATCGATCACTCCTTAAACATGGTTGGTGGTTGCTACGCTCTATTTTAGCGTAACCCAGTGCGCTTGTAAAACGCCGCACCCGCCAACATTGCTGTTGGCGGGTGCGACTGACGTTGTTCAATTGCAAACGACGGAAGAACGTTCAGCTTATTGTAGGCTTACATCATCAACAAAGAACGATGTAACCAATGAGCTGTCTGTTGTGGTTTCAAAGCGGATGCGCACCGTTTGGCCTGCATAGGCTGCCAAGCTCAAGCTTTCGGCAACCCAAGCATTTTTGGTGTTGACGTTTGAGCGGGTAGCCAAGGTGCCCAACAAGGTTCCGCTGGTGTTGTAGACCCGCACGCGCAGGTAGTCGTAGGCAGTGCTGCTACCTTCGGCGGTCGTTTGGTACCAGTAGAAGCTCAAGGCTTTGCCTGCTGGCACAGTCAAGGTTTGATACAAACCTTCATTGGCATTGTTGTAGCCACCCATGTAAACACCGTAGCTACCACTGCGTGGGCGGGTGGTATCGATCAAGCCATAACCACCGCTCGATGCTTGGGTCCAACCAGTTGTGCCACTTTCGAAGCCACCATTGACGATGGTAGCACCGCCTGGAGGTGGGGTTGCGGTTGGTGGAACCACGGTTGGGGTAGTTGGTAGAGGGGTGGTGGTTGGCGGCGTTGGGGTTGGGGTTGACCCACCATTGTTGACTGCACGGTAAACGTTGATCCGGCCACAAGTCCAAGTGCTGCCAGTACCTGAGATAGTATCTGAGGTCGAGCAGATGCGGTCGCGAATTTGGCTATTGCTCAAGCCTTGTGAGGCCAACAAGCCAGCCAAACCAGCAACGTGAGGAGTAGCCATCGACGTACCGTTGATCGTGTTGTAGCCACTGTTGATCCAAGTTGAGTAGATGCTCGAACCTGGGGCAGCAACTTCAACCCACGAACCGTAGTTCGAGAACGATGAACGAGCATCGCTTGAAGTAGTTGAGGCAACTGCAAAACAGTTGGTGTAGGCAGCTGGGTACGAGCTGGTGGTGCTTGAGGTGTTGCTGTTACCAGCGGCACACGCCAAGAATACACCACGGCCCCAAGCGTAATCAACAGCATTTTGCAACGCGGTTGAACCACCACCACCAAGGCTCAAGTTGATGACTTTTGCGCCATTGTCGGCGGCGTAGGTGATCCCATTGGCTACTCCAGCCAAGGTACCACTGCCGTCGTTGCCCAACACACGCACTGGCATCAATTTACAATTTGGACATGTACCAGCACCACCAGTGCTGTTATTCGTTTCAGCGGCGCTTGTGCCTGCAACGTGAGTCCCGTGGCCATTGCCGTCGGTTGGGGTTGCATCGTTGTCGATATAGTCATAGCCAGCCACCATCTTGGCATCAAGATCAGGGTGGGTGCTTTGAATCCCAGTATCAACAACCGCAATCACAACGCTGCTGCTGCCTTGAGTAATATCCCAGCCGGTATATGCTTGAATGACACCCCATGCCCATTGTGTGCTTTGGCTTGGGTCATTGGGCGTAAAATTCACGGAATAAATAAAGTTTGGTTCGGCATATTCGACATTAGGATTTTGCTTCAAGCTCGCTAAGACAGCTTCGCGACCTGCGAGGGTATCGTTGCTCTTGAGGTTCGCAACTTCAATTACTTCTGCATCAAGTGCTGCAATGCGATCAATTTGCACAGCACCAAGCGCTTTGAGCGCCGATGAGCGATTGGCTTTGTTGGTCGTAGCTTTGAATTTGACCACAAATTGACCAGCCACCGCCGGAGCAGCAACATCAATTCGTTCGACCGGCTTAACCGGGTTGCGGCTTTGGCCAAATGAAGGGTTAGGAGCACTGAAGATGATAACCAGACTGCAGATCAAGACAAATGAAACAAACAGACGCTTCAAGGGTGCCTCCTCAATATGTGGGTTGCAAATTTACCATGGGCAATCCCAAAACCGACAGTGGTTGGATTACCGCACATGCACATCATTGTTTCGAAGGAATCGGTGAGGCCGTTGGGATCTTCCGAAGTCGCATGCCCCTTTCTGTGGATGAAAGTAAGTGGCCAGTCGAACAACGTCGGGTACTCGGGTTGGTTGAGTACTAAACATATATTAAATCATTTTAACCAATTTGTCAAAATTATTAATATTTATTTGTTATAGCTTGCAAAGCCCTAAAAATAAAACCACGCACGATCCGGAGATGCTGCGTGGTTTGGTAGTTTCTACGTGCTGATTAATTTAGAAAATAATGATCATGAAATCCTCCCCAAGATAGTGCATATGGCCTCAACACAACCAAATATAGCTGTGAATTCACAACACCTCGTTAATCCAGCGATGAATCTCAATCATCGGTAGTGTTCTACCCTGCATTGGGCAGAGCAACAGTTGGCTTCGAGGCTCGCACACCCTCAATCTTAGAAGATTATTACACCCATAAACAAGTCCCTAAAATAGTGTCCAGTTGCAAATGCTACATTGATCTAGAAGATAATGATCATACTAGCCTCCCTGGCAATTTACAGGCAAACCCCCGTAAATTGGGCAGATTCTATGGAGTGTCATGGTGTTGGGCGATACGCTAGCTGTAGGTATGTTTTGGATGCTGCGTGAGCTTGCTCTTTAATCGTAGAGACCGCTCACATAAAACCATTAATCGCTGATCAGACTGATTCCTAGGCCGAATAGCCACGATCGGCAACAAAAATGGCTTCTACAGTCTATCGTAGGTGGGTTGTTAGGTTTATTCTACGCGTAGATTATTTTTTTGTCAAAAATTTTAATGGTTCTTTGGTACTAAAGGGGGATAGCTATCCCCCCCTTAATCGCCTAAAAGGTTTAACCTTCGGCCTGCAAAGCATGACCTTAGTCCTAACCCATAGGCTGACATTATGGTTATTCTAGCGCTGTAGGCCCAAAAAAGTCTTCGCAAAACGAACATTCAATCTATACCATTAATTTTTAGCGTCACTGCTAAAATAGCTGGCTAAATATAGCCAAAATAGCTTCAATTCGGCAGTGCTGCTGCAAAAATATGTCAATCGCAGCCTAGCTGTTGGGTTTTAAACGGCCTCTGCGTTTGGTATATAGCTCACACCGCAAGCAATTCCACAAACCAAAGGCAATCATAGCGTGAGCAGAGCACAATTGGCCCAGCCTTGTGCCGCAATGCCAAAAGGCAGAACATAAATTATGCGGGATGAGGGATGAAGAACACAGCGCAAAGAACAGCGAACATAGGCAATCAGCCTATTGGGAAATTAAGCTGGCTTGCTCAAGCTGAATCTAGAGCTAAAAGAAGTGCACGATATTTCACGCAGCGGCGTGCAGCGAAGGATCAAACGCAAGGCGCAAACATACCCCGCCGTCTTGCTCGTGGCTACGAAACGGGCGAGCAGCGTACCACGAAGCCTCGCTAGAAGCGCTAACATGCGTCATCACAACACTCGTCGGTTTCATGGCGCACGATCATGCTAATTGGCAAAATGGTGTTTTCGCTGCTTGGTGCTTTGCCCTCGATCAGATCCATCAAGACGTTGGCGGCAGTTGTGCCAAGGTCGTACATTGGCTGATGCAGCGATGTCATGCTCGGGTTGAGGCTGGCAGCGGTTGGCACATCATCAAAACAAACCACAGCCATATCATCGGGAACCCGCAGCCCAGCTTCATGTAAGGTGCGCAATACGCCAGTTGCCATCACCGCACTACTCACAAAAAGTGCGCTAGGTCGCGGTTGGAGTGCCAGTAATTGCTGAATTGCGCTTTGGCCACCCTGTTCGGTTTCAGCCCCAGTCACAATTAAGGCTGGGTGAATTGGCAGGTCAGCCTCACGATAAGCCTGCTGATAGCCCTCAATCTGATCATGGTCGCTGGCGTATGCAACGAGCCAATAATCATGCCAACTGATTCATGCCCCAGCGTCAGTAGATGATGCACCGCTTGATAGCTACCAGCAAAATGATCAATATCAACGGTCACAATATGGTGTAGCATTGGATGTTTGCCAACCAACACCATTGGCACACGATCGGCGATTAGTTGCGGTAAGATTGGATCGTTGATCGTGTTGGGAATCACGATTCGGCCATCAACGCTGCGCCCATGCAATAATTTGCTCGCCGGATCATCGACGCGATTGGCGCTATCAAGCGAAACCATCAGGACATAGCCTTTGGCATTACAGGCCTCAGTCATGCCTTGCAGCAGATTCGAAAAGGTCGGGTTGCGAAAAATCGTAGCGGTTGTTTCAGAAATGAATACCGCAATAACTTTAGGCCGTTGGCCAGCCAAGGTGCGGGCCGCAGCTTGCGGAGTATAATGGTGCTCCTGCATAATTGCGAGCACCCGTTCACGCACCTCGGCGCGCACGTAGGGCTGCTGGTTCAGCACCCGCGAAACCGTCGCAATCGAGACGTGAGCTAGTTCGGCAATTTGTTCAATCGTGAGCGATGCCATCGCGTGTCCTCTAATCCGCTGCTGCGACAATCAACTGACTGGTTTGCCAACAAAGTTGGTTCAAAAGCCACAACAAGCTGCCACAAAGCAAGAATGCTGAACCTGCTTCAGCGACTCAAATTCTATTCAACCCAATCCATGTACGCCAAACTGTACCAACCGCTACGAGGTCAACCAGCGCTCTTCGATGAGAGCGGTCTCTCGTTTTCAATCCTGATTGTGCTACCATCTAGGTTGGCGTGAGCCAATCCATGGTTGTGGCTAGCAATTGGCGGGCAATCGTGCTCATAAAATCGCTATCATAATTGCGGTAATAACACTCAATCGCCATGACCAAGGCCAAATAGAGTGAATATAGCTGACACCGTTGCTCTTCTGCAGGCGTAAAGCTTATTTTGCCATAGCCTTGGATAAAATTGCTCAGACTTTCGCTGTAGAATGGTCGAAATTGGGCTTCCATCAAGGGATCACCCCAAAGTGCTCGCTCAAAATCGATAATGCCCACAATTTGGGCATCCTGCACAAAGAAGTTGCCATTCCAGGCATCCCAATGCACTAAATGAGGTATCGTCACCTCATCTAAGGCAGTGGCATGGTTTAGCACCGCGTGGCGAATCTCAGCATAGCTATAGTCAAATTCAACGTTTTTGCGTTTGGCATCGCCCAATAAGGCATCGATGATTTTGATAAAGGTGGCTCGCCAGCTAGTGCCGCGCAACTCAGGGTTGCCCTCGTAGCCAAAATAGCTGCCAGTGAAGCTATTAATTTCGCGCATAATCGCCCCAATTTGGCGATCGACAGCTGCTTGGAGCGTCGGTTCAAGCGTTGCTCGCAGCTGTTCAAGGTTCGCACCTGGCATTTTTTGCATAAAAAAATAGGCCGAATCGCAGACACTTAGGCTTTGATCAAAAAAGTAAATGTGTGGCACCGGAATCGCTGGATTTTGCTGCACTAAGCGCATGGCGGCAACCTCGGTGAGCATAATCTGCTTTTCGTAGCTCATCACATCGACAGTTTGCGCTGGAGCTATTTTGAGCACAAGCTCGCGACCATCGGCGAGTGTGATGGAGTAAGCAGCATTAAACCAACCATCTTTTAGCTCTTGAATCGCTTGTTCGTGCGGCGCGAGCAGCATACCATCGAAGGCATGGGCGACCATTATCGCAATTTGTTCACGGGTTTTGGCATTTTTAGTCGTGCTGTACATTGGGTTCCTTTCGCGATCATGGCTCTATGCCAGATCAGCCCAGCGAACATGACTGCTAAAATTGAACACTCCCAGCACATGGCTCTCATCGGGAGAATCAAAGCTCATGCCCTGGAAGTGCAAGGAGAGTATGCTTCGAACACGCGAGGCTAGCGAATCAAGGTTTTTGTACTGTGTTTGCCGCACATGCTACAAAGACCATTATGAGGCGAAACGCTTAAACAACGACAGTGTTTCTGAAACGTTACAGAAGTATAGCATATTGGCAAAGGCTATGCAATAACCTTATTACAATGATTTGAATAACGCGGCACAACTGCTGCTATAGCCTACCTCGGTACGGCACGGATGAGGCTTGTATGAACTATCGTGAATATCGAATTAATGCGCCAAATGTGCGCTCGTTATGCTGGAACAACCACAGCTTGATCGATTGGGTTGCTGGTGGAACGCGCTATCAGCTTGATGGCACGATCAAACGCTCGGCGACGGTCTATCCCTATGCCTTTGATGCAGCAGTGCAATCGGCCTCAGGCGAGCTAGTGGTGATCTATCAGCGATTGGGCACCAAAGGTTTAGTGCTCAAACATGGCAAGATTGTGCGTGAAATTAATCGCAGTTATTACTACGCCGATAGCTATGAGTATCCGCTGGCAGTGCTGCAACATGCCGATCTGAATGATGTGTTGCTGCATTGCCCCGAAAAGCACAACCAGCTTGATCTTGAAGATGGAGCGACTGGGCGGCGTTTAACCGAAGGTTGGCAGCGCAAACCGGTGGATATTTTTCATTCGCGGCTGAGTGTCAGCCCCAAAGGAACGTGGGTTGTGAGCGCTGGTTGGCAGTGGCAGCCCGCGCATACCGTGGCAATCTACAAAGTCGATGATTTATGGGCGCAGCCGCAAATTCTCGATACTGAAGGGTTTTGCCCACCAATTCAGGTCGATATTAGCTCGGTCAGCTTCTTAGATGAACAAACCCTGCTCATTATCACCGATGAATTTGCCAACCTACGCTCGGACTTGGTTGATACGCTGGTGCAGCGCCGTGGATCGTACCGCATCGGCTATTATGATCTGGCAAATCGCCAGTTTCGGGCAACGGTTGAGGCCGAGGAGATTGTGGGAACGGCCATGGCCGTGAGCGAGCGCTACCTGGTCGGCTTTTTTGATCATCCCAAATTGTTCGATTGCACGACTGGTGCTGTGGTGCAGCGCTGGCCCAATTTAGCAACCGGACGCCAAACCCACAGCATGATCGGCAGGCTCGACCAAGCCTTGCCCTCAATCGCCTTTGACCAAGCCAATCGGCGGTTTGCGGTGGCCGATGCCAAGGGCATTACGGTGATTGAATTGGATTTGCAGGATGCTAATTGATGAATGGCCTGATTGAATATCAAACCCAGCGCGCTGCATTACTTGCACAGCTCCAAACGACACTCGCAGCTGATCAGCACTTTGTGGCGGGTTGGCTGGTTGGCAGTTTTGGCCGCCAAACAGCTGATGCAGTCAGCGATCTTGATCTTATGCTAGTGGTAACTGAAGCTGCGAGCGACCAATTATGTGCCAAACCAGCGATTAATCGTTCGACAACAACGCCTGAACGGGCGGCGTTGTTTCGCAGATTTGGCCCGATTGCCACGCTCTACGAGTCCCATCAAAATGCACCAGCAGGCGGAACCCAGAGCTTTGTGTGCTATCAAGCCAGCGCATTAATCGTCGATTGGACGTTGGTACCATTTGCCAAGGCCCAGTGCCCAGTCGATGCGCTGATCTTGTTTGAGCATGAGCCAATTGCCTTAGCTGCTGCCCCGCTGGCTGAGCCAAACCCACTTGAATTGATCAAAGAACGAGTAGCGTTCTTTTGGATGATGAGCGCGGTTACGATTAAGTATCTGATTCGGCATGACCATGTGTTTGTGATGATTTGGCTGGAGGAATTGCAACGAATTGGGCTTGAAGTCGAGCGCTTAATTCAAAAACGGCCATTGCACTATCAGCATGGCTCGCGCAGCCAGTTTGCCACCACAACCCACGCCCAAAAACAGGCAATTCAACATCTCATTGCAACAATGGTGCAATTAACGTCAATGCTTGATGATATTGCTCCAGCGCCATTGCCTGAGCTTGAGCGACTGCTAGCGCTGGTTGAGGTCGAGTAACTTTGTAGATTGATTGGAATATCCCCTCACCCCAACCCCTCTCCCACGGCGCGGGCGAGGGGCTTCACGCGGTGGTGTTACCATCGATTTGTGGGCATTTGAGGGTTCCCCCCCGCCCACATTCAGTGGGAGAGGGGGTTGGGGTTCATCAATGGCTACAAGTTCATTAGCTGAATTAGTCCCCTCGCCCACATTCAGTGGGAGAGGGGTTGGGGTTCATCAATGGCTACAAGTTCATTAGCTGAATTAGCCCCCCCGCCCGCATTCAGTGGGAGAGGGGTTGGGGTGAGGGAACGGTACACCCCGAGCCTTGATTAACAACCTACCATCGAATCACCTGCGTTTCCCTGCGGCGGAGGGACGGAAGGGTGGCGAATGACACATATTGAGCCTATAACCTGCTCCTAAGCATAGTGCGACGATGGTACAATAGCCGCTGCTGATGTGTGGATTGGGGCAGGCGATGCGGCGACGAAAACAATTAGATTGGGCGACCCTTGGGCCAATTGCGGTGCTATTGGGCTTATTGTTGTTAATTGTCAACCAGCTGAATCAACCAAAAACTCGCTATGCACCGCTGAGTGCCTATTTTAACGATGCTGCTGCCAGCGTGCCCCAAAGCCAAGTTACCCCGCTGCCCCCAACCACCCTGCAAGCGCTTGAACAAAGCAACACCGCTGGTAGCTCCAACCAAATTGATTTGGTGCTAGAGGCCGAACTTTACCAAGATCAAAGCAACGAATTGGCGGGCGAGTTGCAAACTGCGCTCGATTATGTCCAAGAACGCACCAATATTCGCTTAACCGAACGGGTGACGGTGGTAATTAGCCAAGATGCCCAATGTGGCTTCCATGGCGTAACCTATTCCGATGTGCGGGTGATTTATATTTATAGCTGTGCTGGAGTTACCCGTAGTCGAGTGGTTAATATTGCTGCTCACGAATTTGGGCATCAATTGGAGCAGGATCGCTATGGTTCGACGCATTTGAGCGCTGATTTGGCGCTTTCCGAGGGCTTTGCAACTTGGGGCGCTGGCCGTTATTGGCTTGGCAGCGCCAGCGATTTTAGCAGTTTTGCCCGCGAATATGCAGCTAATGGTCAATCTCTACCACTCAACACTCATTATGCCAGCGTTGGCATCGACGGCATGAATGTGCTCTATTACCAATGGGCGAGCTTTGTCGATTATTTGATTAACAGTTATGGCCGCGAAGCCTTCGATCAATTGTATGTTTCAGGCGGCGAGCGTCAGCCTGGGGCAGCGAATTATGCTGCGATCTACAATCGTTCCTTTGGTTTGTTAGAGGCCGAATGGCGGCAAACACTCGATTAGGCCGTGCTACAATGGCCCAAGCAATTGTTCTAAGGAGAGTCTATGCAACCGCCGTTTGGTCCAAATTTGCTTGAATTAGGCCCGATTATTATTCGTATGTATGCGATTGCGATTTTGAGTGGCGCAATGCTGGGCGGCTGGCTGGGTGCGTATCGCGCCCGCGCCCGTGGCTACAACCCCAATATCGTCTGGGATTGGTTGATCGTTGGCTTGATTTTGGGGGTTGCTGGTGGCCGGATTTGGTATGTGGCTTCTTCATGGCCGCAATATCGCGATGGCTCGTTCCTCGATATGATCAACACCACCAAAGGCGGGTTGGCCATCCACGGCGCAATCGTTGGCGCAGTGCTCACGGTAATTATCGCCGCATGGCGCACCAAAACCAATGCTCTCACTTGGATGGATGTGATGGCTCCATGTTTGAGCGTGGGTCAGGCCATTGGCCGCTGGGGCAATTTTTTCAATAACGAAGCCTATGGCGGCCCAGTTAATAATGGTTTACCTTGGAATTTAAACATTCCGGCCCAATATCGCATCCGTGGCACCGAGCAGTATGATGCTGCGACTCGCTTTCACCCAACCTTTTTCTACGAATCGCTTTGGAATTTGGGCGTGTTGTTCTCAATTATTTTCATCGAACGGCGCTTCCGTGGCCGCTTGCGCAATGGCGATTCCTTGCTAATTTACGGCGTGCTCTACTCGATTGGCCGCTTTTGGATCGAAGATCTGCGGGTTGATAAATTGTGTACTGGCGGAGTTGGTGGCGCTGCGTGTGGCGATGGCCTCTCGACTGCCCGTTTGACCAGCATTGTTTTGATTGTTGGTTGTAGCAGTTTGTTTGTGTTGCGCCGCGTGTTGCAGCGCAATCCACCAGCCAGCAGCTACCAACAATGGGACGAACCATGGCAACCAGCACCAACCGAAACCACCAGCGCTGCGGCTTAATCGATATTGGGGGCTTGGGAATTAACCTCAAGCTCCTTCTTTAGCAACCATCAATCCCAACGCCACGTATCTTTTGCAAGATTTCCTCCTAATTCTGGCCATTTCCTGCGATGTTCTTTTTGAGAAAGGGTCTCTTATGTTTGGAGTTTTGCGTGGGTGCTCACCGCACCTCGATCAGCCAACCCATGCCGCTTGGTGGAGCCATATTTGTGGCATGTGCCTAACTTTGCGTGATCAGCACGGCCAAGTTGCCCGCATTACGACTAATTATGATGCAGCCTTACTTTCGGCCTTGTATGAAGCCCAGCGCCCTGAGCAAGGCGCGCGTCGCACCAGCGTTTGTGCGCTGCGTAGTTTTCGAGCACTCGATGTGGTAGCGGCTGATGATCATGGTTCGCGCTATGCCGCAGCGGTCAGCTTGCTGATGGCAGCAATTCGGCTACGCGATAATGTGGCTGATCGTGATGGTTGGGCTGGTAAAGTGCCATTTGTTGCCAATGGTGTGGCCAAGCGTTGGGATGCCAAGGCCGAGCAAACTGCCCGTGAATTGGGCTTCGAGCCAGCCTTACTGCGCGAACAAGCAGTGGCTCAAGCTGCGGTTGAAGCCTTGCCGAATGCCGATTTTTGCACCTACTCAGCACCAACCGAGGCCGCTGTGGGCGCAGCCTTTCGGCATACCGCGATTTTAGCCAACCAGCCAAGCAACGCCGAGCCGCTGGAGCAAATGGGCCGCATGTATGGACGCATGATGTTGCTGCTCGATAGTTACAGTGATGTTGCTGAAGATCAAGCCCGTGGCCATTTTAATGCCTTGTGTGCCACGCCCCAAGCTGAATTGCGCAACACAGCCCATAAAATCTTTAATGACGCTTTTGCAACATTACGTCAACAATGGCAGCGTTTGAGTTTGCTACAAGCCCATTTGGTCGAAGTATTGTTGCTCAATATGTTGCCAGCAATTGGCTCAAAAGCTTTTGGCGCTTGCAAACGCCATAGTTTGGCCTGCGCAACAGCCTTGCCGATTGCAGCAGCATTAATTCCAGCCATGGCCAGCGATTACGACGATGATCCATCGCGGCGTGACCCCAACCGCGCCTACACTGGGCCAACTCGCGCGCTCAAACCCCACGAAAACCCAGAGTACCAAGGCCAATACCCGCAACAACCACCTTATCAAGGCCAACAATATCCACCCCAGTATCCATCACAGTACAATCCAAACGATCCTTCGATGTTGCCACCTGGCACGTTACCGCCTGCCAGTTCGCATCCCGCTCCACAGGGGCATTATCAGGATAGCAAGCGTGATGTCGCCATGGGAGCGGCCTTGTGTTGCTGCCAAAGCCGCCGTCGCCATTCGCATCGTTCACGGAGTCGCTGTTGTGATAGTGATTGCTGTGATTGTTGTCAATGTTCGTGTTTATGCTGCGATGTAACCGATGCCTGCGAAGGCGGTTGTGGCTGCTGTGAATGTGGCAGCTGCTGCGAATGCGGCGATTGCTGTAGTTGTGATTGTTAGTTAAATGCCAACCCCGCCAATGCGTCTAGGCTGCATGGCGGGGTCGAATGTTTATCTGTAGTTGTTTAGGCGCGAGCGGTAATTTGGCGGCCAGTCAAGCGTGGGCTGAGCAAGTTGTCAAGCGCCAATGAGCCTGAGCCAAGCAGTACCAAAGCAACGCTAGCCCCAATCAAGGCCAATACGTATTCGTAGCCACCATTTTGTGATGAGAAGCCGTTACTGGAGTGCACGGTGACCAAGGCCACAACCATGGCAATTGCTTCAGCCACTGCCACATAGCGCGTGAATAAACCAAGGATCAACATAATCCCACCGATTAATTCAGTCGCAATCAACAAAATTGCCATGAAGGTTGGCAAGGGAATGCCAAGGCTACCCAAGAAGCCTGCTGTGCCGTCAATCCCGCCGTTGAATTTATCCAAACCATGCATAAAGAAAATAAAACCAACGACAATCCGCAAAATGGCGATGCCAAAACCTGGCTTATCGAGTAATTTATTGATGCTTGCCATAACCGTGTGCTCCTTTCAAGCAGTGGTGAATTTCAAACCTTGGTCACTATAAAGCTAGATAGTCCGAAACAACGTCCTTGCCCATGTCCCAAAGGTCAATAAAAGATTAATAAACGATGAACTAGCGATGAAGATTGCTGAGAATCTTAGCTAACAAACTTAAATTTTAGGATTAAATGCCCAATAACTGTTAAAAACATCAAACCTCAATAAAAAGACCCCTCTCGCGTGGAGCAGGAGAGGGGTTCTTTCAACGGTCGGTTTTTAGCCAATGGTTTGTGGTAGTTTCCTCATTCCCCAGCCCTCATCTCCCACTGAACGCGGGAGATGGAGAGGAGCCGATTACACACGAATCAGGCGAAAATCACAGGATTAAGCCCCTCGCCCGATCGGCGGGCGAGGGGTTGAGGTGAGGGCATGTTCTCGCTATTTACTTGGCCGGAGCACTTTGGCGTTTGACAGCCACATCAGTTTTGCGATGTTGCAAATGTTCGGCGATCACATACGAGCCAATTACGAAGGCCGCCGCCGCAATTTGTGAGGCAATGCCTTCCCAAGTGGCATAGAAGCCCAGCCACATATTAGCCCAATATGGAATTTCGAGGCTCCGAATTGGGTGCAATGGCATCCAGCCAACCAATTGCATAATGTGGACAGTGTTGCCAACCATAACCAGCAACACCGCGCCAATCATCACCCCAGTGACGATCAACATCTTCTTATGGGGCAATTTGGCTTGCAGCCCAAAGACCAGCACGCCAATCAAGGCGGTGCCGCCAAGCCCAAGTGCAACCCCGCCAAGCACCACTTGGGTGCTGGCTTCGAGCACCAGCGCTTGCAAAAAGAGCACAGTTTCAACGCCTTCGCGATAAATGCTGGTAAAGCCCAAGGTGATCAAACCCAGCCAAAGCCCAGCCTTGCCGCCAATAATCCGGCGTTTTTGTGCATGAAAATTGGCCATCCAGCCAGTCCAATAGACTTTGTGGAAAAACCAGTTAGTGATCAGCAACAGCACGCCGATCGCAATCAGCGAAACAATCGCTTCGATCTTTTCTTGATCGCCACGGCGAATCAGTTCATTAATCAAGCCGCGCGCCAGCATCCAAGTCAGGGCAGTAGCAATCATCGCCAAGGCTGCGCCGATCCAAATTGGTTTGCGATAGCTGCGTTGTTCGCCAATTTTGAGGCTGGCTAATAACGAGGCCAAAATCAACACGGCCTCTAAGCCTTCGCGAAACACAATCACGGCAGCGCTGGTCGCAACTGCTTCAGGTGTGCTTGAGCCACCTAAGGCATCTTGGGCTAAATCCAGTTGTTTATCGAGGGCTTGGCGGCTGGCGCGAATATCGTTGAGCGGCGCTTTTTGGCGAATCAATTCGGCTAGGCCAGTAAATTCGTCTTTGCCATACCAAAATAAATTTTCAATTGGCGCTTTATACTCTGGTGCAAATACAATCAAGCGCGCTTCTGGGCCAGATTCTAGCACCGCGTAGGCTTCCAAACGTGCTGATTCAGCCAGCTCATATTGATCGCCAGCCACGGCATTTTCCATCTGATCAAGCATTGAATCGATTACATCGAAATCGCCTTCAAGGCTCGATTTTTGCCATTCGGCTGGCATAATTGAGGCCAAGGTTGTGGTAATGCTATCGACCTTAGCTTGCACCGAATCAGGCTCGGCGACGCTAGTACGTTGGGCTGCGGCAGTCAAAATCGTTTCAAGCTCGCGCAGATCGCCAGCAACTTGTTGAGTTTTGGTGGCATCAATTTCGACCAACAGGCTTTCGAGGTCGCTGAAGGCAGCAGCAGCGCCATTGCGGAAGGTTGTGGCTTCTTGAATTTCGAGATCAAGCGTAACTTGGCCGTTGCGCACGCCACGTTCGTATTCAACCGGCACTAAGCTTAAGAACCGTCGCAATTGGCCAGCACGCCGCACTTGCTCTGATGGGCTAAGCGGAGCGGCTCGAAAACCACTGAGCGCCGTTTCAAATGTGGTAATTGCCGTTTCAAGCTGATTATTTGTTAAAGCGGCTTCACGCAAGGCTTGCACATTGGCGAGCGCACTATCGGCCTTGTCGGGGTGTTGAGCACGATAGGCTGGCTCTAAAATATTAAAATAGCCTTGGATTGCCGCGCCTGCCTCGGCCTGTTGGATGCGATTGCCTTTTTGGGCAGCGCTACGCAAGGTACGCATGCTTTCGTTAAGCTTGGCTTGATAGGTATCCAACAAATCGGCATCGAGCGCGATCCGGGCATCGGTGGCACTATAGGCAGCTTGTTTCCATTGATCGATTGCTCGCGCAGCATCGCCGTTGGGGCGTGAGAAACGCGTGGCATTGCGAAACTCGCGCACTGGCAACCATTGTAGCGCTTGCTCAGGTTTGCCAGTCTCGATGGCTTGGCCGACGATACTATAACTCGCTTTGAGCAAATGGCCCCAGAGCAAAGCCCGTTGTTGGGCAAATGCGCCAACATCATTAGCGCTCAAGGCTTGGGCTAAATCGACCCAGCGGGTTGTGATTTCAGCAGCCTGAGCGGGAGCCAAACTAGTCAAATCCTTGGCTAGTGCTTGATCATACAATGCTTGAGCTTCGCTCACCAAGCTTTGCGCTTTGGCAGGATCAGTATTAAGCGATAATTGGGCTTGCACCAACAACGAACGCACCGATTCGCTGGCTTGGGCTGGTGATGGTTCGGCTGCCATAGCAGACCATGGCAATAAGGCGATGACCAACGCCAGCAAAAAACGACGCAACCACATACAAGCTCCTAAAATTGTGGAATGCTGCTCTTCACGATGAACAACAGCATAATAAACTCATAAAGGACGCGAACTGTATGCCAACAGTTCACGCCCTTTGTAGATTAAGTTGCTTGATGGAGGGATGCACACCCAGCCTCCATCAACCTTGCTCCGTCGCAACTGCTTACTCATTGATAACCAAGATATAACTGTGGTATTGACAGTATACCTATTTTACTTAGATTCGCGAATCAGTTCACGAACCGATTTTTAGATTGTGTGTCGTTTATATGTGCTTATTCGCTGATTTTAACATTCAAGCGCGCAGCAATTTGGCTGACTTGACCGGTAACTGCATCAGCACGGTTTTGGGCTTCAGCACCGAGCAAATCGGCTTCCTCAGCGGTAAAGCGTTGACCAGCTTGCTCTTTCTTGTAGACATCGGCTACAAAATCACGCAGACCTTGCAAATTGGTTTTGATTTGGCGATCTTGGTCGGCATCGAGGGTCGCAATTTTAGGGCTAAGGCTATCGTAGACCACTTGCAAGCTGCTCAAAATATCGCCAATATCGGCCAAGCGTGAGATTGCCACAAAATCGCGTTGGGTGCTGCTATCGCCAGCAACAAAGCGCGAGTTTTTCCACGAATCGAAGTATTCGTTCATGGTCGGCACCATCACGACCAAGGCGCTAAATGCGTCGCTGTCGGTTGGTTCCCACCCCTTGGCAGCGGTATCAAGCTCGGTTGCGGTGGCTTTGAGCTTTTGAGCAGCCGAGAGCAATACGTTTGCTTCGGGCAAAGCTTCGCCAAATTCAACCGTGCCATTACCGTTAATGTCGGCTTCGACATCGCTGATCCGGAAGGCATCGTAGGTGCCCCACAGCGTGCTTTCGGTTACGCCAAACAAATTGCCAGGTTTGGCAATCGTGCGGCCATCAGCCAACGTCAAATCATAATTGACCACGCTATCGCCGCCTTCTTCAGCTGAAGAACCAGCGTCAAGCGTCACGTCGAAATCGGCCAAACTGCTTACGCCAGCAACGATCCCTTCCATTTGTTCGTAGGTAGGGCTGGATTTCAGCCAAGCAGCTTTGGCATCGTTCAATGCTGTGCCAACCTCGGCTTGTTTGCTGCTCCAGAGCGTTGCATAATCGAAATTGGCAGCTTTGGCCAAATCATAATAGCGCTGGCTGGCAGTTTCCAAAGCCGTGGTACTGGTGATCAAATCGCCAGTTTTGCCCAAAAGATAGGTCTTGATTGCCCCAAGTTCGCCAGCGGCGGTAGCTTGAGTTGGTTGAGTGGTAGGAGCAGTTTCAGCGCCACAGCCAGCGAGAACTACCACCAGAGTTAATGCGCAAAGCCAACGATACATGAGCCAGAAACCTCCAAATGCCTAGAGTATATGGTTAAATCATTTAGTACGGAAAAAACAGTTTTTATTCTGATTGGCAGAGTATACGTCGCGTAGTTGGTTCTGTCAAACGAGAATCATTCTTAGATTTAGCCGATTAAACAGCACTAAAAAGGCTTCAGCGCTCGGGCGAGTCAATGGTACAATTTGTGATAATACAGCGCTGGTATTCCTATTTAAATGAAGTGCCATCCTGGAGCAATTCTATTTTGAGAAAGGAACAATTGAATGCTAAGTGACATAGCCAGCGAGCTAGGCATTGTCTTGGTATTGCTGGTTGCCAACGGGCTTTTTGCTGCATCGGAGCTAGCCATGGTTTCGGCGCGGCGTTCTCGCTTAGAACAACAAGCCGCCGATGGCGATCTTCGGGCAAAGAAAGCCCTGCAACTAGCCGACCAACCTGATCGTTTATTAGCAACTGTTCAAGTTGGGATAACATTAATTAGTACCTTTGCAGCAGCTTTTGGGGGCGCGAACATCAGCGAACCCTTTGCCAAATACCTGAAAACGATTCCTGCGCTCGAGAGTTATGCCGATTCAATTGCCTTTACGGTGGTTGTGTTGCTCATCACCTATCTTTCGTTGATTATTGGTGAGCTTGTGCCCAAACGGCTAGCCTTGCTGCATGCCGATGCAATTGCCCGTAATTTAGCGCCGTTACTTTCGTGGCTTTCGTGGCTAACCCGACCAATCGTCTGGGTGCTGACCAATTCGTCAACCTTAATTTTGATGTTGATTGGCCAGAACAAAAAACCCGACTCCAGCGTGACCGAAGATGATATTTTGTATATGACCCGTGAAGGGCGGGCTGGTGGCACAGTCGCCTTGCACGAAGAAGCCTTGATCTCGCGGGTGTTTGATTTTTCTGATCGCACAGCCCGCATGCTAATGACTCCCCGCCCCGATGTCGTTGCGGTGAGCGCCAACACGCCATTAGCCGAAATTACGCGAATTGCGGTCGAGCATGGCTATTCGCGCATGCCAGTCTACGAAGGTGATTCGCTCGATCGAGCGGTTGGCACGATCTGATATTAAGGATGTGTTGCCATCGATGTTGGGCAACGATCAACGCCAACTACGCGAATTGGTGCGCCCGCCAACCTATGTTTTGGAGCACGAACCGGTTTCCAAGATGCTGACCCTCTTTCGGCGGGACTGGCTCGCACATGGCTTTGGTTGTCGATGAATATGGCCAGATTGCTGGCATTTTGACGCTTGAAGATGTACTCGAAGAATTAGTTGGCGATATTCGCGACGAATATGATTCCAACGAAGAACAAACCATGGTCAAGCGCGATGATGGCTCATGGCTGATCGACGGCTCTGAATCATACGCCGTAATTGCAGATCGCTTGAGTATTCCTGTTAATGATGCCAACGACTTTGTGACGATTGCCGGCTACGTGTTAAACGAACTGCATCGTTTGCCGAATGTGGGCGATCATGTGGCGTGGGATGAATACGATGTTGAAGTGATCGATATGGATGGTCGGCGGATTGATAAGGTTTTGATCAAAAAACGGGTCTAATCGGCTCAATTAACCAGCGTGCAATGACGAGGCTCTTTGGAGTTTCGTCGTTTGCGTTAATCCCGATGCGAAAGCTTGCTGCCATCACAATCCAACATGAGGTGTTATGCTTGATTTAGAGCGTGCTTTGGCCCAATTTCCCGTGTTAGAAACCGAGCGCCTACTTTTGCGCCAGCCCGTATTGGCAGATCGCGATGCAGTTTTTACGATTATGGCTGATCCGCAGGTGCTACGCTATTTTGGCCAATTGCCAATGGAAACGGCTGAGCAAGCCGAAAACCGTTTGAATAATATCAACCAAGCGTTTACCCAAAAAACCGGTATTCGTTGGGCGATCAGCTTGCGTGAGAGCAGCGAATTGATTGGCTCCGGTGGTTTTTGGCGCTTTATGAGCGAGCATGCCCGAGCCGAAATTGGCTACGAATTGGCCTCGGCTTGGTGGGGCAAGGGCATTATGGCCGAAGCCTTGCAGGCGATGCTGCAATTTGGCTTTGAAACGATTAAACTGCATAGCATTGAAGCCCAGATTCATCCTTCAAACCAAGGTTCACGACGGGTGCTCGAAAAAGTTGGCTTTCAGCAAGAAGGGTTACTGCGCGAGAACTATTTTGATCTGGTTGAGCAACAGTTTACGGATACAGTGGTTTTTGGCTTGTTAGGTGCTGACTGGCGCTCAAGCCATAGTCCAAAAGATTAATGGCGGTTAAACCAAAGCTTTGACTTTTTATCGGCGCTACGGTAGCATACCTAGCGATTGAAAACCCATGGAGGTTCCTTACAGATGCGCAAACACATTTTGGCTAGTCTCTTAGTGCTAGCTGTTTTAGCTGGTTGTTCAACCACCGGTTCAGCCCCAACGACGGCTCCCGTTGTCAGCCAACCAACCAATCCGGCCCCGGCTCAAACACCGGCAACCTACCCAACACCGGCTGATGGCAACGTGGTAGCGGAGCCTACGTTGGAGCCTGGTCAATACCCAGTGCCCAACGCGCAACCAACGGCCTACCCAACTCCCTAGGGTTGCACGGCCTTAGTGGTAGTGCTATACTATAGGTAGTATGAAGTACACAAACCGAAACGTGGGTGTCCCCCACGTTTCTTCTTGTCAACGATGTTAACCAACGCAGGGTGGCTCCAATCAAAGCCAGATATTATGTTGATATCTGGAACCACTGCACCCCTAGGCGAGGCTAGATATGAAAAGTGATTTTTACGCAGCTATTTCACAGATTGCCGCCGAACGCGGCATTCCCCGCGAGTCGGTGCAGGATGTTGTCGAGCAAGCCCTGATTTCAGCCTATCGACGGTATTTGGGCAATAATCCACCGCCAGTTGATGTTAAGATTGAATTAGAGCCAAATACTGGTCGGATTCGGGTCTACGCTGAAAAGCAAGTTGTTGATGAAGTGATGGATGATCGCTTCGAGATTGATATTGAAGATGCCCGTAACGTGCGCGCCGATGTCGAAATTGGCGAGACGGTGTACGTTGAAAGCACACCCGACGATTTTGGCCGGATCGCCGCCCAAACCGCCAAACAAGTGGTGTTGCAACGGATCAAAGAAGTTGAACGCGACCATATTTATGGCGAATACTTTGATCGTGAAGGCGAAATTGTTACCGCCACCGTGCAGCGTACCGCCAAAGGCAACGTGATTTTGGAAGTTGGGCGGGCCGAAGCAATTTTGCCCCAAAAAGAGCAAATCAGCCACGACAACTATCGCCATGGTCAGCGGCTTAAAGTCTATTTGATGGAAGCCCGCCGTGATGATCCCCGTGGCCCACGCTTGGTAGCCTCGCGCACCCACAAAGATTTGATCAAACGCTTGTTTGAAATGGAAGTGCCAGAAATTTACAACGGCACAGTTGAAATTAAATCGATTGCCCGCGAACCAGGTCTGCGCTCGAAAGTTGCCGTCCATGCCCGTCAAGAAGGCATTGACCCGGTTGGCTCGTGTGTGGGGATGCGTGGGATTCGGATTCAAAATATTGTTAATGAACTGAATGGCGAGAAGATCGACGTGGTGCAATGGGGCGCTGATATGCGGGTATTTATTGCTAACGCGCTCAGCCCGGCCCAAGTCGTCGAAGTTCATCTTGATGAAGGCGAAAAAACCGCTACGGTGATCGTGCCAGATAAACAATTGTCGTTGGCAATTGGCAAGGAGGGCCAAAACGTTCGTTTGGCAGCTAAATTAGTTGGCTGGCGCATCGACATTAAGAGCGCATCTTCACTCCTTGAGGAAGAGCGTGCTGCTGCCGAAGTGCGTGAAGCTGCCGCGTCGGAACAAATGCTGCAAGAAGCAGCGCTTTCAACTGCCAAAGTCGAAACCCGCAAGGTGCGCGTCGATTCCTTGGTCACCTATCAAGGGCGGCAATATGGCCCCTTGCCTGCGGAGATCATTGGTGAAGAAGTCGCATTGCGTGCCGCCGCCCAAAAACTCAATATTTACTTCAATGACAAGCTCATTGCTAGCTATATCATCGATGATGAAGCTGGCACGAGCGACGAGACGGATACCGAGGCATAGCCTATGGCTGCTCAAAAGCAGTCGCCGCGCCCACGCCATGTGCCACAGCGCATGTGTGTTGCTTGCCGGCGTACCGATAGTAAACGTCAGTTGGTACGTCTTGTACGCTTGACCGACCAAAGTGTTGTGGTCGATCCAAGTGGCAAGCAAGCGGGCCGTGGTGCATATCTCTGTGCTGAACGCCCATGTTGGACCAATGCGCTAAAGCGCGGGGCCTAGAGCGAGCCTTGCGCGTCGAATTGAGCGCAATTGATCAGCAGGCTCTACAAACCATTGCTGATCAATTTCCCGATGCTGACCCAGCGGTGGAGGCTGCGATGAACTAAGCCGCATCACTGCCTTCGCCTCTGGCTTCAGCTTCCCAAGCCTTGACGCAAACTTCGCGTTGGGCATTAGGAGGACCATAGATGCCAGTTTCTCAAAAAAATACTCGCGATGGCGTAAGTGATCGCGCAAACAATCGCAAATCAAGCCGTGAAGGCTTCTCTGCCAGTAGCGGCGGTAGCGGTGGCAACCGTGGCGGCGGTGGTGGCGGTGGCAACCGTGGTGGCGGCGGCGGCGGCAACCGCAATCGGCCCCAATCGCCTGGTGGCGCGCGCCCTGCCCGTAGCGGCGAAGACGACCGTAACCGAACTGGTGGCGGTGGTGGCGCTGGCGGCGGCGCTGGTGGCAACCGCAGTAATAATAACCAAAACCGTAGTGGCGGCGGCCCTGGTGGCAACCGTGGCGGCGGCGGTGGCGGTGGCGTTCCACCTCGTGGTAGCGGTGGCGTTCCACCTCGTGGTAGTGGCCGTGGCCAAAACAACAATCAGCAAGGTGGCCGTGGCCGTGGCACACCAATGATGGCGCGGCCAGTTGCTCCAGCCCGACCACGTGGGCCGGTTGAGCTTGGGCCAGTCATGACTGTGCGTGAGCTATCCGAGGCGCTGAGCGTTGGCGCAGCCGATATTATCAAAGAAATGCTCAAGCAAGGCATTTTGGCGAATATTAATCAACAGCTTGATTATGAAACCGCTGCGGTGATTGCCGCAGAATTTGATATTGAAACCAGTGAGCATGTGCCCGAACGCATGGCTGGCTTGGTTGATGATATTGGCGATGCGCTGCGCGCAGAAACCGCCGAAAATCTCAAAACTCGCCCACCAGTCGTTACAATCATGGGTCACGTTGACCACGGTAAAACTAAATTGCTCGATGCAGTGCGCTCAACCCGCGTTGCTGAAGGCGAAGCAGGCGGGATTACCCAACACATTGGTGCTTACCAAGTTGAAATCCATGGCCGCAAAATTTCGTTCTTGGATACACCTGGCCACGAAGCGTTTACCGCTATGCGCGCCCGTGGAGCAACTGTCACCGATATTGTTATTTTGGTGGTGGCTGCTGACGACGGTGTGATGCCCCAAACGGCGGAAGCTATCGCCCACGTTAAGGCTGCTGGTGTGCCAATGATTGTGGCGATCAACAAAATCGATGTGCCCGGTGCCAACCCCGACCGCGTGCGCCAACAATTGGCAGTCGAAGGAATTGCGACAGAAACATGGGGCGGCGACGTTCCTGATGTCGAAATTTCGGCGAAGCACAAGAAAAATATCGATGGCTTGCTCGACATGGTGTTGTTGGTTGCCGATTTGCAAGAATTGAAGGCCAACCCCGATAAACCAGCCATCGGCACAATTGTTGAAGCCGAACTCGACAAGGGCCGTGGCCCAGTCGCGACGGTGCTGATTCAAAACGGCACATTACGTCAAGATGATATTGTTGTGGTCGGTGCAACTCACGGTAAGATTCGGGCGATGTTTACCGACATTGGCCGTCGGATTCGGATCGCTGAGCCTGCAACGCCAGTCTCGATCATCGGGCTTTCGGAAGTACCGCAAGCTGGCGATATTTTGCAAGTGCTTGATGACCCACGGATTGCCCGTGAAGTCGCGACGGTGCGCCAACGCCAACGCCAAATGGAGCATATGGCCAACCAGCTTGGCAAAGCAACCACGCTTGATGAAGTCTACAAACAAATTCAAGCAGGCAAAATCAAAGATCTCAACATTATTCTCAAAGCCGACGTTCAAGGCTCAATTGGTGCAATCGAACACTCATTGGCGCAATTGAACGAGAAACAAAGCGAGATCCAAATCAAGATTTTGCACCGTGGTACGGGCACAATCAGCGAGTCGGACGTAAGCTTGGCAGTCGCTTCACACGCGATTATCATTGGCTTCAATGCACGACCTGATGCTGCCGCCCGCCGCAGCGCCGAAGCCAACGGGATTGATATTCGCTTCTACAACATCATTTACCAATTGATCGAAGACCTCAACAAGGCTATGATCGGGATGCTCGATCCTGAGATCAAGGAAGTGACCGATGGCTTTGCTGAAGTGCGCAATACCTTCCGCTTGCCATCACGCGAAGTTGTGGCTGGCTTGATGATGATCGACGGCAAAGTTAATCGTAACTCCTTGGTGCGGGTCTTGCGCTCAGGGGTTGTGCTACACGATGGTCGGATTGGCTCGCTACGCCGTTTCAAAGACGACGTGCGCGAAGTGCTTTCGGGCTACGAGTGTGGGATGCAAGTCGATGGCTTCAACGACATCGAAGCTGGCGATACGATGGAATTCTATCGCAAAGAAAAGATTATTCGCACATCGTAAGCATTAATTAAACTTTCAGATTGGAGACAAATAGATCTGTTGGTTGCAACAGGTATGTTTGTCTCCATTGTGTATTATCACTACCATGGGAGTTGCTGTTATGGCAAAAGGCAAACGCGTTGAACAAGTTGCCGAAGAAATTAAAACGATTTTGAGCAATGCGATTCAATTTGAAATTCAAGATCCACGCTTGGGTTTTGTAACCCTAACCAGCGTGAATGTTAGCCCTGATTTGTATCATGCCAATATCAATGTGAGTGTGATGGGCGATGATGCAGCACGCAAAGATTCGATCGCAACCCTCGATCGGGCCAAAGGTTTTTTGCGGCGCGAGCTTGGCCAGCAAATGAAACTACGAGCTGTGCCAGAGTTGCATTTCCACCTTGACGTGACGATTGATACCCGTCAACATATGGATACGCTGTTTAATCAGGTTGATGAGGAACGGCGGGTTAATCCACCGAAACTAGACGACGAATAAGGATACCACGATGCTGTATACCACTATTCAACAAGCGGCCCCGGCCTTGCGTGATGCCATGACCGCCGCACGCCATATTTTGGTTACTTCGCACATCAACCCCGATGGCGATGCTGTTGGCTCAAGCATTGGGCTAACCCGCATCTTACGGGCGATGGGGTGCCATGTAACCATGGTTTTGCCAACCGATCTGCCAAGTTTGGCGGTGGTTTTGCCCGATGCGCCCGAGGTTGGGGTGTATAGCCAAGGCGCGGCCTTGCCCGACGATGTTGATTTAGTGGTTTTAGTGGATACTGGCAGCATCTCGCGGATTGAGCCGATTTTTAGTGCCGAACGCGCCTATTTAGCTCAGCGCCCATTGTTGGTGATTGATCATCATGCCACCAATAGCGGCGAGGGCTTTTTAAATTTGGTTATGACCGAGGCCGCCGCAACCTGCGAAATACTGGGCTTGCTGGCTCGAGCATGGAACCAAGCAATCGATGCTGAAACGGCAACTGCCTTATTGATGGGCTTGGTAACTGATACTCAAAGCTTCCAAACCGCGCATACCAGCCCGCGCACCTTGCGGGTTGCCGCCGATTTGTTGGCGCTTGGCGGGCGCTTAAACGATGTCATGCGTTCGATGATGTATGGCAAGCCGTTTGCCCATGCCAAAGCCTTGGGCTTGGCAATCGAGCGCATGCACGACGAGGGCGATATCGTCTGGACTGAATTTACTCAAGCCATGCAACAAGGCACGGGCGCTGATGATGAGGCTGGCGATGAAATTACCGCCTATCTCAGCCGAGTAGCGACCGCCAAAGCCTATGTGTTGTTTAAAGAGCGACGTGATGGCACGGTCAAAATCAGCCTACGCTCGAAGCCAGGGATTGATGTTGGCAGCGTTGCCCATGCCTTGGGTGGTGGTGGCCATCGCGAAGCAGCTGGGGCAACCTTGCAAATGGGCTTGGACGAAGCACGCGAGTTGGTGCTGGGCGAATTACGGGCGGCCTTGGCCTAATTAACGAAAGGTTAATGGCACGTCGATCAACGGGCCACTTTTGTATATGTTGCATGGATTTTTAAACATTGATAAGCCGCAAGGCATCACTTCAACCGACGTGGTGCGAGTAGTCAAACGCACTGCTCGCCAGAAGCGCGTCGGCCATGGTGGCACGCTTGATCCGATGGCAACTGGTGTGTTGCCAATTGCCGTGGGCAATGCCACCCGACTGCTCGAGTACCTGCTTGAGGAAGAACGTAAAGCCTATACCGCCACAATCCGGCTTGGAATCACAACTGATAGTGATGATGCTGAGGGCGCGGTGATTGGCGAATCGGCGATTCCACCACTTGACCCAGCGTTGCTTGAAAGTGTGTTAAGCCAATTTCGCGGAGCGATTGAGCAAGTGCCACCACAATACGCGGCGATTCGGGTCGATGGCAAGCGCATGTACGAATATGCGCGTGAGGGCAAGCACATCGAGTTGCCAGCCCGCCCAATCACGATCGAGCAGCTTGAATTATTGGCGTGGGATGCTCAGCAATTAACGATTGCTGTCGATTGTAGCAAAGGCACCTATATTCGGGCGATTGCCCGTGATATTGGGGCCTTGCTCGGTTGTGGAGCACACTTAACTGCGTTGCGGCGGACCCGAGCGGGAGCGTTTGATCTGAGCAACAGCATTCCGCTGGCTGAGCTTGATCAACAGCCTGAGGCATTGGCAGCAGCTTTATTGCCACCACAGGCAGCACTTGCCAACTGGCCATTGATCACCGTCAATGATCCGCTGGTAGCTGATCTGCGGATGGGGCGGATTGTTCAGCTTGATAGTAATGCCGAGCGGGTTGGCTTGCTTGATCAGCCGGGCCAATTGGTAGCAATTGCAGTGCTCTGCGCAACCGGCTATCAGCCAATTAAGGTGTTTGCCGCCGAGAAATAAAAGATGAAGGATGAATTACGAAGGATGAGGGATGAAAAACAGACAAGAAAAGAAACAAGGTTATTAGGAAACCAATCAGAGCAAATCTGTAGCAAAATCTATGGCAAAAAAGGAATCTTCGCGCTCTGCGTGATTTCAGCCTTTCGTACTCTCTGCATCTTCATCCCTCATCCTTCATCCTTCGGTGCTCTGCGCCTCTGCGTTAATAATCTCCAGATCCCTCACCCTCTGAATCCTGCTCCCTCATTGCCTAATGCGTTGTGTATGGCAAATAAATGAAATTAGCAGGCGCAACTGAGAAGGTGCGGGTTGCACTTTGGCCTTGGAAACTTGAACAATCATACTCAACATGCCAAGTCCATGGCCCAAGCGCATCGGCTGGCAGAGCTTGGGTTTGGGTGTAACTGTAGGTAAACGATACTGGTGGCTGGCCTTGTCCCATAGTGCCGTTGAACATATAGTCGCGATTACCTGGGCCATCGAGATGGATCGTGTGGCCACAGCGTGGCCCTTGCCAATTAAACGTCCATTTGTTTGGGGCAGTGGGCTGGGGTAAAACGGCATTATCAGCTGGTGACTGCAAGGTGGGTTCTGGCCCTGGGGTTGCGGTTGGGCCGCCAAAGGAGTGACCAGGACTGGTTGATGTTGCTGAATTGGCATTGCCAGGCGCAACAATTATTCCGACGGCGAACAGTCCGATCAGCACTATCACAAGGATAGGGCCTGAGCGTGCGATAAAATTCATACCATCCTCCTAAACCGTAGCAGCGGCTGAATCAGTAACAGCCACGACGCTACAGCTTGATGGTAGTTTTTTCGCAGCCAATAAGCAATAGCCGATATGGGCTAGATAATTAAGTTTGATCCACGAAGGAGATGAGGTTATAGGCATCAAGCTATAGGCTATTGAATTGCCCAATCAACCATCAGCCCTTCTTGCTCTGCGGCTCTGCGTTAACTATCAATCTATGAAACACGCGAAGGCTGATTTTAGCCACAGATTAGCACAGATTTACTTGATTACTTTTCTATGCTCCTAGTCGCGATCATTATTTTCTCTACGCCGCTGCGTTAACTGTCAATCCACGAAGCACCCGAAGATCACGTTTTAGCCACTAATCCCACCAAGTATCTTCATCCCTCATCCCTCATCCTTCATCCTTCGCTGCTCTGCGTTAACTATCAATCTACGAAACACGCGAAGGCTGATTTTAGCCACGAATTGCACCAATTACTTTTCAAACGCCACCGATACGATTTTGATGTTTGCCTTCTGCCTTTTGCTTTCTGACTTGATATTTCATATTTCGATCAGAGGCCAATGATCCCACGGCGGCGCAAAAATGGCAGGATACTTTGTTCGAGTGGGCGGTCGCTGCGAATACCGGCATAGGTTGCGCCATAGCGCTGGCATAATTGCTCGTGCATGCGCACCCAGCGCACTAATTTTTCGCGATAATCTTTTTGGGTCTGTTGATCAAGCTCAAGCGCCAGCACTTGACCAGTTTCGCTATCTTCTAATTCAATCGGGCCAGTCAGGGTCGGTTTGATTTCTTCGGGGTGCAGCAGGTGCAAGACGACAACTTGCCAAATTGGTGACGCTGCCACTCGCAGCAATGGCTCTAAATCGCTCGCCCATAAATCGGATATGATCAACAGCATGCCACCAGCGCTCCGGCGAACAGCTTGAGTAATTGGCGTAAATGAAGTTTGTTCGGCCCAATTAACATTGCTCAAATAGCGCAACATATCAGGGCCACGCGCCCGACTGACTGCCGGCCCAAACGGCTTGAGCAACTTGCTGGTAAACGGCCAAATCGTGGTTTGATCGTTGGAGGTCAGGCCGAGGTAGCCGAGCATAGCCGCCAAACGTAGAGCATAACGACCTTTATGTAACTCGCCGTTGCCCCAATCTAACGAAGCCGAACAATCCAAGGCAATCGTGAGATTAATATCTTGCTCGGTTTCGCCAAGCTTCACATGCAGATCTTCGTGCCGCGCATAGGCAAACCAATCGACGTGACGTAGATCGTCGCCGGGGCTATAGGCGCGATGGTCGCTAAAGGTTGGCGCAGGCAAACGCCGCCGCGAGGCATGTTCGCCACTCAAGCCGCCACGCAGGTTGCGCCGCGAACGCAAGGCTAAGCGTTCGATCCGCGCCAAAAACTCAGGATTGAAGAGATCGCCACTAGCGCCCGAAGTAGTCTTGAATCGCATCGCGTAGCTCCGCTGGAATATTGGATGGATCGCTAATATCGCTTGGTACGCTGCCACCGCTGCTGCCAGTGTTCCCGCCACCAGTACCCTCGCCACCAGGCAGCGTAATCGAAGTATCGCCACCGGTGCCTAGCGTCGTTTCGCCGGTTGCTGGTGCTTCAGGCAATTGCACATCGGGGCCAAGCGCATCGGCAGGCGCTGGCGATGAACGGCTGCCAGTGCCAGGATTATTGCCAGCGCCATTATTGTTGGGTTGACCGTTTTGCGCTTGGCCGGGCTGACCCGGTTGTGGCTCGTTGCCCGCTTGAGGTTCGCTGCCAACTTGACCATTCTGCTGATCGCCATTGGCTAAATCAGGTTGGGCATTATCAAGCTGATCAGTCAGTTGGGCCAAATCTTCAAGCGCATCGGCGGCATTTTCGGGGTTGCCACGTAGTTGGGCCGCATCGCTGCGCAAGCGTTCAGCTACTTCTGGCTGAGCTTGTAATTCTGCGGCAGCTTGCTCAAGCCCAGCGGCAATTTCGTTGCGGGTTTGCGGCGATAGCTGATCGGCTTGATCGGCCAGTTTGGCCAGCTCCTCGGTTGCTTGCTGCACATCGCCACGGCGCAAGGCATCGGCTGCGGCCCGGGTTGCACCATTATCACTTAAACCATCGGCCAACGCATCGGCAATTTCTTGACCTTCAGGACTGATTTCTGGCTGTTGATCGGGCTGATTGCCAACTGGTTGGTTCGGATCAGCTGCAGGATCTTGCTCGGCGGCAGGTTGTTGGGGCGGCTCGGTAGTGGTTAAACTGGCCAATTCGCTTAATGGCTCGGTGGTAGCAGCAGGCAAGCCAGCATTAATTTGGCCCAAGACAAACAAGCCGGTAGCCAACACAGCAGCAAGCCCCAAACTTTGCCATTCAAGCGCAATTGGCGCAAGCACACGGCTGGTGGCATCGCTGGCAACGCTGGGCAAACGCCGCTTTGCCCGTTCAAGATTAACCCCGTGAAATCCATCACGTTGATCTTGAAACTCGCTGGCAGTGCCAAGTTGGGCATTTAATTGATATTGCTGATCAAGCAACTGCGCCAATCGAGCTGGTGGCAGAATTGAATTCCACTCATAGACCACGCCCAGAGCAGCTACCAAAACCACAATTAGCCCCAAAATTGGCCATGAGAGCGGCCAAGCTAGCCAGTTTCGGCCAATCAGGCCAAGGCAGAGCACAGCCAAAGCCATCCATGCGGCACGAATCAGCAAGCGCTGGCGCTGATAGCGTTGGAGTTCACTATGTAATTGAGTGATTTGTTGATTAAGAGTCATCATTGCGCTCCTAGGCTTGCGCCATGGTAAATAGCTGCATGCACTGAGGCGTGGAAAGTACAACCAAGCGGTTGTCTTTAGGAGTGTACCATAGAATTACGATGGATCGGCCTCTGCTATAATTGACAATTGGAACTACTAGACCACCGCAGGAGGAATTGTGACTCAAGCACATACACTCGATGAACTGGCCATCAATACAATCCGCATGTTGGCGGTTGATGGTGTCCAAGCGGCTAATTCGGGCCACCCAGGCTTACCAATGGGGGCTGCGGCCATGGCTTATGTGCTCTGGACGCGCCACTTAAAGCATAATCCGGCTAATCCAGATTGGGCTGACCGCGACCGATTTGTCTTATCGGCGGGCCACGGCTCAATGCTGTTGTATAGTTTATTGCATCTCACGGGCTACAGTGATATGTCGCTCGATGATTTGAAGAATTTCCGCCAATGGCATAGCAAAACTGCTGGCCACCCAGAATAT
The DNA here is from genome assembly GCA_963767035.1 of uncultured Chloroflexia bacterium. GTDB lineage: Bacteria > Chloroflexota > Chloroflexia > Chloroflexales > Herpetosiphonaceae > Herpetosiphon. The sequence goes on from CAVYBW010000002.1 coordinate 67,408, forward strand.
GGCTATGCCGCTGGGATCGAAACCACAACCGGCCCGCTTGGCCAAGGCTTTGCCACCGGCGTAGGGATGGCGATTGCCGCCCGTCACTTGGCTGGCACATTCAATCAGCCTGAGTTCGAAATCGTCAAGCACCATATTTATGCAATTGTCTCCGATGGCGATTTGGAAGAGGGAATTAGCGCCGAAGCTGCTTCCTTGGCTGGCCACCTCAAATTAGGCGAGTTGGTTTATCTCTACGATGATAACGAAATTTCGATCGAAGGGGATACCTCAATTGCTTTTACCGAAGATGTGCCAGCTCGTTTTCGCGCCTATGGCTGGCATGTGCAAGAGATCGACGGGCTTGATACGGAGCAAGTTGATGCAGCTTTGAATGCTGCCAAAGCTGTAACCGACCAACCATCGTTGATTGTGGCCCACACCGTGATTGGCTATGGCTCGCCCAATCGGGCTGGCACGGCCAAAGCCCATGGTTCGCCACTTGGTGCTGATGAAGTTAAATTGACCAAAGCAGCACTGGGCTGGCCACTCGAACCAACCTTCTACATTCCCGACGAAGTATTGGCGCACTTCCGCCAGGCTTTGACCAACGGCGCTGCCGCCGAACAAGCGTGGAATGAACTGTTCGAACGCTATGCTACTGCGCATACTGAAAAAGCTGCTGATTTCAAGCAACGGATATCGGGCGAATTGCCAGCAGGTTGGGATAGCAAACTGCCAGTTTGGCCAGCTGATGCCAAAGGCGTAGCAACCCGCAAATCATCAGAAGCAGCCTTGAACGGCTTGGCCGAGCAAATTCCAGCCTTGATTGGCGGCTCGGCAGATTTGGCCGAATCGACCTTTACCTTGATTGAGCATGCTGAATCGTTCCAACCTGCCACGCCGCAAGGCCGCAATATGCACTGGGGGATTCGCGAACACGCCATGGTTGCCGCAGTCAATGGCATGGCCTTGCATGGCGGCACGATTCCCTACGGCGCAACCTTCTTGGTCTTTAGCGATTACTGTCGCGCCGCGATTCGTTTGGCAGCCTTGATGAGCATTCGCACAATTCAAGTCTTTACCCACGATAGCATCGGCGTTGGCGAAGATGGACCAACCCACCAGCCAATCGAGCATATTCCATCGTTGCGAATTATTCCCAATTTGAATGTGATGCGACCTGGTGATGCCAACGAAACCAGCCAAGCTTGGCGCGTGGCAGTGACCCATAAAGGCCCAACCTTGCTGGCCTTGACTCGCCAAAACTTGCCAACTATTGATCGTACTCGCTATGCCTCGGCTGAGGGAGTGGATCAAGGTGGCTATGTGCTGGCTGATAGCGCTGGTCAACCAGAGCTGATTATCATTGCCACCGGCTCGGAATTGCAACATGCGGTCGCAGCCTACGAGCAATTGAGTGGCGAAGGAGTCAAGGTACGGGTGGTGAGCATGCCATCAACCTTCTTGTTTGATGCTCAGTCGGCGGAGTATCGCGAGAGCGTGCTGCCCAAGGCTGTGACCAAACGGATTGCGATTGAAGCAGCGCATCCAGTTACTTGGTATAAATATGTTGGCACCGAGGGCGATATTATTGGGATTGATCACTTCGGTGCTTCAGCGCCAATTGATATTTTGATGAAGGAATTTGGCTTTACAGCTGAAAATCTAATTGCCCGTTCCAAGGCTTTGCTGGCTGGTTAATCGTTGATTGATAGAACATTTGACGCGAAGTACGAACAATTCGTGCTTCGCGTTGTGCTGTTGAAAGGACATGAAGCATGAAAGTTGCAGTGGGAACCGATCATGGTGGCTTACTGTTGAAGCAGGCGGTGATTGAAGCGGTGCAGCGGCTTGGCCATGAAGTGCTCGATTTTGGCACCGATTCGCCGGCCTCAGTTGATTATCCCGATTTTGCCGCCGCCGTTGGCAATGCAGTGGTTAGCGGGCAAGCTGAACGTGGAATTGCCATTTGTGGCAGTGGCGTTGGCGTAACTGTCGCCGCCAACAAAATTAAAGGTGTACGAGCCTGTTTGTGCCACGACACCTATTCAGCCCATCAAGGGGTTGAGCACGACGATTTAAATGTGCTCTGCTTGGGTGGGCGGGTAATTGGCCCAGCCTTGGCAGATGAAATTGTGCAGGCCTTTTTGAGCGCCAATTTCCACAACGAAGCCCGCTTTACCCGCCGTTTGGATAAAGTGATCGCGCTCGAAAATCAATAAATTAAGCTAAAAATAAAGCCCCATGCTTGGTTTTACACCAAGCATGGGGCTTTTTTGTGATTAAGCTGAGTAGGTTTAGTTCTTAGTAACTGCTGGCAAGAAGACCAAAGCTGGACCTTCTGGCACAGTTTCTTCGACACAAGCCTTGACGCTGACGTTATCGATCTTCCAACCATCAGGGCGACCAACTGAGTCGTCCGAGCCAAGGCGGAAGCGGAACATAACGCTTTGGCCGTTGTAAGCTGACAAATCAACTACACTCTTGAGCCATTCTTGTGGGTCGCCACACCAAGCTTGGAGACCATTGAGTGGGTTTGTAGAGGCATTGATTGCCCCGTTATAGGGGTCAGTCAACAAGGCAGCGTTAGGAATTTGATTCCATGCTGAGCCGCCATTGGTTGATACTTCAATCAACGCACCATCATAACAGCCACCAGCTGAGCGATCTTCAAGCGTTTGTGAGTTCCAGAATTGCAAGGTATGCGTGACACCTGCGGTCAAACTAATTGCTGGCGTCGTCAGCCATTGATCTGATACTGTCGCAGGATCAATCGCCTTCATACCCGATGAGCCATTGAAGCCAAATGCACCATGGGCCGAAGTATCACCAGTGCCACCGTGGGTCCAGTTTGGATTGGTTTCGAAGTCTTCTTCGAAGGCAACCACGGTTTCGGTACCAATTGTACAATCGCCAGGCGCTGCTTCAGTGGTAAAGCTGAAGGTAGCGCTATTGGCGCTGAAACCACACGCATTGGCAGCGCGAACGCGCCAGTAGTGTTTGGTATTGGTGCTCAATGGAGCGCTGGTTAAGCTGGTCAACTCGGTGGTTGCCGTGTAGACCAAATTGCTGAAATTGGCATCGCTAGCAATTTCCAGCAGGTAGTTGTCGGCTCCGGCAGCACTTGACCAACTAAAGGTTGGGGTATCGCTCACATCAGTAGCATTGTTCGCTGGAGCGGTCAAGCTAGGTGCAGCGCTTGGAATACCGCCTGAGATGCTGAGATCCAAGTCGGCGGTGCGGGTGATGCTAGCGCTATCGGCGTGAACCACAACCGTATAATCGCCAGCCAAGGCAGCAGTCACGTTACCAATGGTTAGTTGGCTGCTCAAAGTTGGTGAAATCACTGGGTTTGGATTAAAGGTTGCAGTTGCGCCAGCAGGCAAGTTGCTTGCCGAAAGGTTTACTGGTTCGCTGAAGCCTGAAATCCAAGTTAAGTTAACCGTGGTTTGGGCCGAAGCTGGGGCACAAACTGCCAAGCTTGCAGGGCTGAGGTTGACGGTAAATGCTGGGCTACCACCATTACCATCAAGCACCAATACGCCTGAGTTGGTTGGATCAAGCCAATCCTTCAAGCGGGTTGCGCTGGTACCGCCACCATTCCATGAAACTGAAACCCGTCCATACCAGTCTGATAAATCGTTACCACAGGCAGCGCCGCCACCATGCAGTTGGCCAACCACGCGATGGTTAGGATCGTACAATGGCGAACCTGACGAACCACCTTCGGTTGTACCTAGATCCCAGTCGACAACCCGAATGTGGGTGCCATCGCCAGGAACGGTGTTGCTATTGTAGCCGGTGGTTTGGGTAGTTTGGTTTTCAAAGCTGATCCGTTTTTCTTCAACCCCTGGGTGGTGAATCGCCACCACGCTGGCAAAGTCGCCGCTTTGGGCGTTCCAACCAGCCCAGTATGGTGCGTATTCGGTTGGAACTGCATCATCAAGTTCGAGCAAAGCAAAGTCTGATGGCGCATAATTGGCGACCAGTGTTGAACCAGTCATGGTCGTGTTAGGTTTGGGTAATGGCGTGCCATTTTCAGCCGACCCAACCGTGCGACACAGGGTTGATTCGTAATTCCAATAGGTTACAACGGTTGATGCATTCGCTGCTGTGACGCCACAGTGGGCGGCGGTCAGGAAGTAAGGCTTTTGATCTTGGGCCGTGTTGTTGACCAACGACCCCGTACACATATCGATCCCATTGCGGGTATAGGCGGCAACGGCGTTGATTTCGGCACGCCAGTCGTCACCTTCAGGACAAACGACGTCGACATTACATGCGCCTGATTTATCGACCAGGAGATCACGGGGAACCCCGAAACCACTAAAGCCACGGTTGATCGCGCTCAAGCTCAGGTCGGCTAAGGCAAACTCACCACTATCGGCGCTATATTCGATGATCATGTCATCGCCAGCAACGATTGGCGTCCACAATTGGCCATGATCTTCGTTATCAGCAGCACCGTATGGCCCGACAATTGAGCGATAATCAGGGCTGTACAGAAACAATTGGCCACTCTTGGGCAAATTGTAACTCGTAAAGCCGAGGTTGATCGACAAAGCCTTCGGTGCGTTAATCCGCAAGCGAGCTACCGTGCGATTGCCAACCACTTCGATCGTCGAAACTTGCTTGATATCAAGCGTCGTTTGATAGTCCTTGGCAAAGCGGATTGGCGTATTGCTTGGGCGTTTGGCAGCGTCTGCCCGTTCTTTGGCAAGATCAAGTTCTGGAACAGCAATCTGGGCTACTGTTGCCAAATCCTTGAGGCCTTGGGCCAAAGCTAATGGGCGGGCGGAAGTGCTGGCTTGATTTTGCGCAGCAGTGAACGGCACCTTAGATCCAATTACCGACAATAAGACGGTAATTGCTAGTAAGGCAAATATCCAACGGGATCGAACCATGCCATAACCTCCTGAGGCGTGTTCCACACAACGTTGAGGGGAAAAGAGAGGATTTGTTAATAAGCTTAATATAGAAATAATTAGCCAATTTGTCAAATTTGTTAACTATTGCCTTATCGCGATAAGCCGATATATATTGATGTTGGTTGAAGTTGCACCTATACAGCTATTAGCTAGCTAGATGGGGATTTATGATTGATCGATTGATTAAATAGCTGTTCTGAGTCACAAAAAAACAGCATTCTGACAAAAGGATATTATTTCCCAGAATGCTGTTTTAATTGAATTAGCCTGCTACGACAGGGTTGCGTAGCATCCCAATGCCTTCAACTTCGGTTTCAAGCAAATCGCCTGGGCGCAAAAATTCTTGCGGGGTGCGGGCAAAGCCCACCCCAGCAGGAGTGCCAGTGGCAATAATATCGCCTGGCTCAAGGGTCATGCCTTGCGAGAGCACGCTAATTAATGTGGGAATATCAAAAATAAGATCGTTAGTATTGGATTCTTGCTTGATCTCGCCGTTGACCCGTAGCCGAACAACCAAATTATGCGGGTCGCTCAACTCATCGCTAGTAACGATCCACGGCCCCATTGGGCAGGAGCCATCGAGCGCCTTGCCTTTGAAAAATTGCTGATGCCGGGTTTGTAAATCGCGGGCTGAAACATCGTTGATTACGGTATAGCCCCAAACATGCTCCATGGCCTGCTCGCGGCTAATGTTTTTGCCAGCTTTGCCAATCACCACAGCCAACTCAACTTCCCAATCAATCCGCTCGGAAACCGTCGGATCGATCACGATTTCGCCGGTTGGGCTATTGATCGCGGTTGGCGGCTTGGTGAAAAAGACTGGATGTTCGGGCATTTTGACTTCAAGGCCTTTGGCTTGTAACGATTCACGGGCGTGAGCCGCATAATTCAAGCCCACGCAAAATACATTTTTTAATGGGCGGGGCAAAGGAGCCAACAATTGATCCAGATTGAGCTGAATGCCCGCCCGGCTTTGATAATCGGGCAACACCGAGCTGATGGTTTCTAAGCCAGCGTCACCGGCTTCGATCAAAGCCTGTAATGATTGATAGCCATCGAGCAACATCACCCGATCGCCGAGCACAATGCCTGGGCGTGGCCCAACCGCTGTTTTGAGCGTTACAAATCGCATGGTATCTCCGCAACATCGCCACGATAGCGTTTTCACACCATCGTTGTGGCCAAGAATATAGTTGCATTATAACGATATTCGTTTATGCTGATGACGCTACGCGGTTTCAGGATTGAACTTGACGATCAACAACGTCAAGTCGTCGATTGGCGGCGTGCCGCTTTGGAAGGCGCGAACATCACCAAGAATGGCATCGGCAAGGCCATGGGCTGGTAGGCGACCATAGGCTTGAACTGCTGAAATCAAGCGTTCGCGGCCATAGGTATCGCCAGCAAAATTGCGGGCATCGCATAAGCCATCGGTATAGAACACCAAGGCATCACCTGGCTCCAAATCGGTGTGCATCTCCTCGAAAAAGGCTTCTTCGGTAATACCAACTGGCATGCCACCACCCTCAAGCATAGCAACCCGCCCTTGCTTGGAGCGATAATGCAACGGCCAATCGTGGCCAGCCCGCACATAGGTAAAGCGCCGCCGCGCAATATCCAAATGCGAATAGACCATGGTAATCACGGCAGCATCAAGATTGGTGGTGCGAATCAATTGATTAAACCGCTCGACCAAGGCTAGCGGCTGGCGCTGATCCATGCCGAGGAGCAAGCCTTTGGCCATCGCCATCACCAAGGCTGCGCCTGCGCCTTTATCGCACACATCGGCCATCACAATCGAGAGCATGTGCTCGCTCAGTTGGCGCACCTCGTAGAAATCGCCGCTCATCTCATAGGCAGGAAACGTTGCTGCGGCAATCACGATGCCATGGAGCGTTGGGAAGGTGGTAGGAATCAGCCGCCGCTGCAATTCGCGGCCTAACTCTAACTCACGGGCGGCACGCGCTCGACGTAAGGCTTCGGCTTGGGCTTGCTCCAAAGCAGTGTAGGCATCAGTTAAAAGCCGATTCTTATGCCGCAAATCTTCTAAGCGCCGTTCATCGGAGCGCCGCACATGGGCAGCTACCCGGCGCAACATATTGTAGGCAATCGCTGGGTAGGTATGCAATAAGGTTTCAAAAGCCGCAATTGGAATCTCCAAAACCTCGCTTTGCACGACCGCAATTGCCCCAGCAGCACGGGTACCATCAGGCTCTAATAAACTTAACTCGCCAAAAAATGCCCCAACACCCAATAAACCAAGGGTCGTTTCCTCAGAACTGCCTTGCTCCAAGACAAGCCGCAAGGTGCCACTGACCACTACATAACAAGCATCGCCACGATCACGCTGGTGAAACAACCACGCATCTGAGGGCAACGCACGAATCCGTGCCTGACTATCGAGCATTTGCAATCCTTCAGGCGAAAGATCAGCAAATAGGGGGACTCGACGTAGGAACTCCATTTGGGACATACCCACCTCCTAGCAACGACCAAAATCCAGCATAGCACGCTCGCTACGCTGATGCAAGACAAGCTTAATTGCTACGGTTGCGTTGGGATAGGCAATGGCTGCGGTACAATACAGCTATGACAGCTTTGTGATGGAGGAAGACTATGCCTCGTCAGCTTTTAACCTATCTTGATACGTGCCTGCCGGATCTGTTGGATGAAATGCGTCAATGGATCGAAATTGAGTCGTTTACCCGTGATATTACGGCGGTCTCTTGGATGGTCAATGTGGTTGGCGAGCGCTTGAGCAAGCTTGGAGCAAGCGTGCGCAAATACAATGGCAAGCCCCAAGCCGACCATTTGTTAGCCAGTTGGCCTGGCGAGGGTGAACCATTACTGATTGTGGGCCACGTCGATACCGTCTATCCGCCAGGCACGATTGATCAGTTTCCCTTCCGGATCGATGGCGATGTGGTGCGCGGGCCGGGAGTCAGCGATATGAAAGGCTGTATTTTGCTAACATGTGCCGCATTGCAAGCCTTACGCCATTTTGGGCGCTGGACCAGCCGACCCTTGAAATTTTTAATTACCACCGATGAAGAAATTGGCAGCCCCACCTCGCGCCGCTATATCGAAGAACAGGCGCGCGGTTGTCGCGCTGCGCTGATTATCGAATCGGCGGAAGAAGGTGGCTGGTTGAAAACATGGCGCAAGAGTGTCAGTATGTACGATTTAATGATTACTGGCAAATCGTCGCATGCGGGTGTTGCTCCAGAGCTTGGCATTAGCGCAATTCATGAATTAAGTTACCAAATTGGCCAAATTTTGCCATTGGCGCGACCTGAGATTGGCACAACAATCAATATTGGCAAAATTAGCGGTGGTACAGCCGCCAATGTGGTTGCAGCCGAGGCCCATTGCACAATCGATGTACGCGCATTAAAAGTTGGCGAGGCCGAGCGTGTCGATCAAGCATTGCATCAATTAGTGCCAAAACTAGCGGGAGCAAACGTACTCTTGGAAGGTGGCGTCAATCGCCCAGCCATGGAACAAACGCCAGCTACGATGGCATTATATGTGGCTGCCGAGCAAATTGCCAATCAATTGGATATCCCAGTCAAGCCGAGTGGGACGGGTGGCGGCTCTGATGGCAATTTCACCTCGGCGATCGGCGTGCCAACCCTCGATGGGCTTGGGGGCTGGGGCAGCGATTCGCATAGCGTCGATGAATGGCTTTCGATCAGCCAATTTGCCCCGCGCGCTGCGCTGCTTGCACGCTTAATCGAAACATTGTAAAAGCAAGCTGAAGCGCATAGAACATATCATTTGCGATCATGGTATCTGGCAATACTCTGGAGTTATGCAAGAAATAATTTGTGCAATTCGTGCACTTCGTGGCTAAAAACCAACCTACGCAATCTTCGCGGCTTTCACAGTTTCGGCCCTTTGTTGGATAGATTTTTAACGCAGAGGTGCAGAGAAATATGGTTTTTGGCTGAAGGCTCTGGGCTATCGGAATAATCATTGGGATCTCCATGATGACTCCAGCCAAAAGCCGATAGCCTAATCACTTCGGTTAAATTTCATTCCTCATAATTCATCCTTCATCCTTATCAGGAGCTAAGCATGGCTGGATACAGCGTTACAATCGAATGGGAGCGGCAAGCAGCCTCATTTAGCGATGGCAAGTATAGCCGTGCTCATCGTTGGATTTTCGATGGCGGCCAGATTGTGCCAGGCTCCTCATCGCCGCATGTCGTGCCACTGCCCTATTCCGACGAACAGGCGGTTGATCCTGAGGAAGCTTTCGTGGCAGCGCTATCAAGCTGTCATATGCTGTGGTTTTTATCAATCGTGGCCGAGGCTGGCTTTGTGGTCGAACGCTATGCAGATCAAGCGCTTGGCAACATGGGCAAAAATAGTGCGGGCAAAATCGCCATGACCAAAGTAACGCTGCGCCCAAGCATCACGTGGGTCGAGCCAGCTCCAAGCGCTGAGCAAAGTGCGCACTTTCATCATCAAGCCCACGACAAATGCTTTATTGCCAATTCGGTACATACCCACATTAGCATCGAGCCACAAGCCTAACGCAATAATTGATCAAACTCCTGAGCGGCTGCATGCATTTTGCCTTGTGGCTCGCTCAGGCTCCATTCGCGCCATTGCTGGCCAAACGGCTGATCCACAAACCAACATAAGGCTTGCACCTGCGGGTTGCTGCTGACTTCCGCAAGCGCATTGCTCAGCCAGCCATTGGGATAATTTTCCAGCGGCGTTTGGGCTTGCTCAGGGTGAAACGTGTTGGTCGCCGTGATATAGACTGGACGATTGGCGGTGCTTGGATAGCGATTGATAATCGCCAGCCAATCGCGATAAACCCGAAAACCACGCTGAGCCTTGCCCGATTGGGCCAAATACAAATCGTTCAATGGCTCTTGCGCCGGGTCGGCGCGCTGTTCAGGCCACCCAAACGTGCTGACTGCAAAGCCATCGGGCGCAACATTAATTTGCTGCTGATGCTTCAAATGAATCGTTTGATCAATTAATACCAGCAAGCTATTAAAATGATTAAGCCATGGCTGATTCAGTGGGTCGGACGACTCGCCATCAGCATCGTTGCTCCATGGCCGAACCGGCCCCACCAAAAGCTTGAGCTGCGGATTCAAGCCGCGCATGGTTTCAATCACATTATCGTGGCGTTCGATAGCAACTCCATATCCAACCAAGATTCGGGCAACCCAAGCGGGAGTTAATGGCGCTTGCGTGAGCGTATTTTCGCTCAGGCTGTTGTAGCCATTGCCAATGCTATAGCCATAAACTGCTTGCAAACGCTGATCGTGGGCCAAACGCTGGCAAAAACGCAAAAAGATTGCCAAGGCAGTTTCATCATCATTCGGCGGCAAACTCTGGCCTTGATCATAGGCTACCCGAATAATTACCCGCAAGCCAGCTTTATGCGCTGCCGCTACCCGTGAAGCTAAGGCATCGACACTCCATTGGCTCTCATCGGCACGCAACGCATAGGCCAGCTCAATCGTCCAAGCCGCCCGACCATGCCAATCGCGGTCTGGATTGGCGAATACTGCACCTAGCAAGGTACTTTGGCGGGGCATTGGAGTTGGCGCAGGCTGGCCTAGCATAAGGCTACCACGCTCTTGGCAACCACGATCACAATCATGGTAAAAGCGAATATCGGCTTGGGCTAAATTGCTGCTAGTGGCGCTCCAACGCCATGTCCAAGGCTCGCTACCCGTGGCAAATTGTTGATCGCGGTTCAAACTGGTACCATCTATCGTCAAGGTCACATAGACCCATGGCTGGTTATCGCGCACATAGACCCATTGCTGGTTGTCAGCGTCGCGCTCAAACCAAATTTGCGGCCAACCAGCCTGTTGATTGGTTTGAAGCACTAAATTGCCGTTGATTGGCAGCAGCCAGTAGATGATCGAGCCAAGAACGAGCAGGCTAAGCCAACGCAATTTAGTCATAGGGCAAAATCCACCATACATGCGTACCAGTCGGTGAGCTGGTGCTACTTTCAATCTGCAAGCTACTATGATGCCGCGCCAAAATCTGTTTGACCAAACTCAAGCCCAAGCCGCTACCCTGATTATCGAGCACGCCACGATACAGTGGCTCGGTTACATGGGGCAAATCAGCGGCGGCAATCCCCGGCCCACTATCTTCAACACTACAACGCAAACCCTGCTCGCTCGCCTGTACCCGCACCGTCACCAGATCGCCAGCCCGACAATAGCGCAAACAATTGATCAACAAATTCAACCAAACTTGCTTCAGGCGATCTGGATGAGCTAAAACCCGTTTGTGGGTTGGGTCGGCCTCAAATTGGAGTTCAATTTGAGCTTCATCGGCCATCACCCAAATACTGGCAAGCGCTTCTTCGGCCAAGAGCGCCACGTTGACTGGCACCAACGGCAATTCTTCGCTCAATTCCAAACGATGCAATTCCAACAGATCACGCACCAAACGCGCCATACGTTGGGCTTCGCGCTCCAAGGTGAGCAACGAATGTTCGCGTACTGCTAGCTCGCTTTGCTGGTTGCGCACAATCGCGGTATGGGCTAAAAGTGCCGTCAAAGGCGTGCGCAATTCATGCGAAAGCGTGCCGATAAAGGCGCGATGCTGGGCAATTTGCTGGCGCAATACCGGATCAGCACTGTGCTGAATAATTGGGCGCTTGCCGCGCTGGCCCAGCCACCAGCCAAGGCTTGCAACCAGCCATAGCACCAGCAAGCTGCCAAAAATAATGGTTTTGAGCGGTAGAACAATCATGGCTCACACTTCAAGCGATAGCCAAACCCACGCACCGTTTGAATCGGATCGGCGCTGGGATCAAGCTGATTGATTTTAGCACGTAAGCGTTGCACACACACATCAACAATTCGCGAATCGCCCAAGAAATTAGTACCCCAAACCGCTTGCAGCAAGGCCAAACGGCCCCACACATGGCTAGGCTGGCGCATTAATTGCAACAAAACGCCACTTTCTTTGGGCGTTAATTCGAGCAATTCTTCATCCCACCAGGCCCGCTGCACCTCGCAATCGAAGCGTAATTTACCACATTCCAATGAACTAAGGGTCTCACGTTGATGGTGGGCCAAACGCAAAATCGCCCGTACTCGCGCCAACAATTCGGCTGGCGCAAAGGGCTTGGTTAAATAATCATCAGCGCCAACCGTTAAGCCTTCAACCCGATCATGTAATTCATCACGGGCCGAAAGCATCAAAATTGGCAAATATTGGCTACCTTGGCGAATTTGACGACACAATTCAAAGCCATCACCATCGGGCAACATTAAAATCGAGAATCACCAAACTTGGGGCATTAAATGCTTGCAATTGTGCCCGCGCCTGCGCCACACTCGCCGCCTGAGCAATCTCATAGCCTGCTTGCTCCAACAGGGTGCTCACCCCACTTAAAATTGCTGGATCATCATCGACAATCAGGATGCGACCACTCATAGCCCAAACCTCCAAACTGTTGCATAGCCTCTATTTTAGCCATAAAACCTCGCTATCAGCACACCATCAGCGCTTTATCAGCCAATTGTTACCTGATTGTTACACAGAGGTGCTAGGCAGCTACGTAGGAAGTTGCTACAATAGTCGGTGAGGGGTGCGAAATAGCTCGTGTGGAAGTGATATGCGTGGTGGTTGATCGGGGTAGCATTGCTACCTCTTTATTTTTAATCAAGTGTCAGAGGGTAGAATCAGGGTTAGGTTTTGACCCACGAAAATGGGTTAAGGGATGAGGGATCAGAGGTCAGGGATCAGTTTCACCGCAAATAAGCATCCATACGCCTATAGCCGCGAGCCAAAAGCCCTTTACCCTCTGCGGCTCTGCGTTAAAGGCAAATCGTTTTTAGCCACAGATTCACACAGATGAGCAGGTTTCTTCTGCTTCGTTCCCGAACCCTAGCCCCAAGCCCCTGATCCCACGCAGCGGGCGAGGGGAGTTCATCTTGTGGTTCTGTCGTGATGCGTGGGATGATGCAATCAATTATCTCTCGCGTTCAGCCAGAGAGGGGTTTGGTTGGGTTGATTCCCTTACCTCAACCCTGCTCCCGTGCGCGGGCGAGGGGCTTTAATATCGTGGTTTTCACAGGAATCAATCCACGGCGTCTCCCCCTCGCCCGCGTTCAGTGGGAGAGGGGGCTGGGGGGTGAGGGAATAAATACCTCTGCGTTAACTACTCCCTAAACCCTTTTTACCTTTTGCCTTTTGCCTTCCGGCTTAGGCTTGCAATTCGCGCAAGGTTTGGAAATCCTCATCGCTCAGGGCAATTTTTTCAGCGCCTAGATTTTCTTCAAGGTGCTTAACCTTGGAAGTCCCAGGAATTGGCAAAATCACAGGTGAGCGTTTGAGCAACCAAGCCAAGGCAATTTGGCCAACGCTGGCTTCGTGTTTTTTGGCAATCTGATCAAGCGTGCCACCAGGTGCGGTCAACTTGCCAGCCGCCAATGGAAACCACGGAATAAAGGCAATTTGTTGCGCTTCGCAGGCATCGACCATACTTTCCCATTCGTGATCGCCAATGCTATAGCGATTTTGCACCGAGACAATTGGCACAACTTTTTGGGCTTGGGCCAATTCTTCGTTGTTCACTTCGCTCAGGCCAATGTGGCGAATCTTGCCTTCATTGCGTAAATCGCTCAGCGTTCCCAACGATTCTTCCAACGGCACTTGGGTATCAATCCGGTGCAATTGATACAGGTCGATGCGCTCGAGTTTCAATTGGCGCAAGCTTTTTTCGACCGAGATGCGCAAATGATCAGGCCGACCATTGGAATACCAAATGTTCGGGCCGCCACGCAGCAAGCCGCCTTTGGTTGCAATTACCATATCTGCCGAATAGGGGTGCAGCGCTTCGCCGATCAAGCGTTCGCTCACATCGGGGCCATACGAATCAGCGGTGTCAATAAAATTAACGCCTAGCTCAGCAGCACGACGCAGCACAGCTTTGGCTTGTTCGGGGTCGCTTGGTTCACCCCAAATCCCATCGCCAGTGATGCGCATCGCGCCAAAGCCCAACCGCCGAATTTCGAGATCGCCACCAAGCCGAAATGTTAAAGAACCGAGGCTCATCGAGCTTCCTCCAAAACACAATCAATACCGTTCAGTACGGAACTCCATTTATTGTACTCCTAAAAAAGCCAAAATTCAGGCTTGTTCAGCAGCAATTTAATCATCGATCAAACGGCTGGCAATATCGGCCACTTGAAAAAAGACCTCACGCGGAGCATAGGGCGCAAAATCTTGGATGCGACTCATGCCCCAACCAACCGCGCCAAAGGCCAATTGAGCTTGCTTCGCGGCTTCAGCATCGCGAACCTCATCGCCAACGCAGAGAATTTTTTCGCGCTCAAGGTTAGCTTTGCGCACAATTCGCTCAAAACGGGCCCGTTTGCGCAAAATCGGCACGCTACATTCATAAAACTCAATCACATTAGCCAAGGCATCGCCCAGCACATGGCGCACATTGGCTTCGCTATTGCTGCTAACCACACCCAAGCGCACATCAGCGGCGCTCAACTGAGCCAAAATCACGTCCATGCCCTCAAAAAGCTGAATATTGCGAATATTTTGGGCTGCCAGTTGGCGCATATGGCGGGCGATTAATGGCACTTTCCACCATGCCACCTGCATATATTTCATCACCTCACGCGGATTTTGGCCGCGCAATTCGGTAAATTCCTTGGGCGTAAGTTGACGAAATTTATATTTTTCCGCCACACCATTGATCGCCTTGACCAGCCAAGGAATTGAATCGGCCAACGTCCCATCAAAATCAAACAGAATCAATTCGTATTTTTTCATCGGGTAGCCACCACTAAAATTGCTTCGGGCTAAGCATACCCTGCCAAGGCTTTGTTGCCAATTCGATTGCACAAAGCCCCACTCTCTATTTTGGCTCCATCCACAGGCCAGAAGCGTTCCGCTACTCGAATTCTTAAGGGGGTGCAGGGGGTTAAAGCCCCCGGCGTTTCCCTCCAGCGGAGGGACGGAAGGGTGGCGAACCATGAGATCTACCCATCCAGCACTGTGCGAATTGTTTGCACAAGGTCGCCAATCAAAATGGATTGCTCAATAATAGTGGCGAGTGAACAAATTACTGAGCTACGCATATGCCGACACGGCATTATTGCCCTTTCGATTGCACAAACCCACCACTCCCTATTTTGGCTCCATCCACAGGCCAGAAGCGTTCCGCTACTCAGATTTTAGGGGGTGCAGGGGGATTAAAGCCCCCGGCGTTTCCCTCCGGCGGAGGGACGGAAGGGTGGCGAACCATTATCCACGCGGGTAGCGCCAATAATTGGCAAAAAAACACCCCCGAAACGGAAGGGTGGCGAATCGTATTTACTCAACGAAACTCAACTATTAGCATTCACATTAATCTAACCATCCAAGACTTTGCGGACTGTCTGCGCCAAGGTCGCCAACGAAAATGGCTTGCTCAACAGCAATGGTTGTTGGGCAAATTGCTGATGTTGGGCCAAACTATGCTCAGAATAGCCTGAAATAAACACCATTTTGAGGCTTGGGTCAAGCTCGCTGACCCGCTGGCTTAGCTCAAAACCACCCATTTGGGGCATAACCATATCCGTAATTAAGAGATCAATTGAGCCAATCGGCTGCGCTTGCAAGATCGCCAAAGCCTCGGAACCATGCGCTGCTTCAAGCACGCGATAGCCCAAGCCTTGCAACATGCGCACCAAAACCGCTCGCACCTGCGGCTCATCCTCGCTCACCAAAATCGTTTCATTGCCACGCGGCAGGCTTTGGATTAAGTGTGGTGCAGCAAGTGCAGGCGCTTGCTCCGAGCGTGGCAAATAGATTTTGATGGTTGTGCCATGATTGACTTCACTATATAAGCCAATATGTCCACCATGTTGTTTGATAATGCCATAACTGGTTGCTAAACCTAGCCCCGTGCCTTCGTGATCATGTTTAGTCGTAAAAAATGGCTCGAATGCCCGACTTTGCACCGCTTGGCTCATACCAACGCCAGTATCGCTCACCGCAAATAACACGTAATTGCCAATCGGCACATCAATATGGCTACGACTATAATCTGCATCAACCACAATATTGGTGGTTTCAACCACCAAATGACCACCATTTGGCATAGCATCACGTGCGTTGACCACCACGTTTAATAATACTTGCTCAATTTGACCAGCATCAGCTAAAACTAAATCTATAGCTGGATTAAGTGCAGTTTTCCATTGAATTGATTCAGGTAACACACGCTTAATCAATTTCTCCATTGAATGAATCAATTCATTAATATTGAGAATTTTTGGTTGTAAGTTTTGCTTACGTGCAAATGTTAATAACTGACTCGTGAGCAAAGCAGCACGATCAGTGGCATGTTGAATTTCAGTTAATTCTTCGATCACCGGAAAGCCATGTTGACAACTATCGATCGCAAGCGTGGTATAGCCGCTAATCGCCGTCAACAAATTATTAAAATCATGCGCTACCCCACCAGCTAAACGTCCAATGCTTTCCAGCTTTTGAGCACGAATTAATTGCATTTGTAACTGATTGCGATCGGTGCGATCTTCAGTGTGCACCATAATTAAAATCTGGCTCAATAAAAACATAGCTCACATATAAATCTTTAAACTGTTCAATAAATTTAAATTCGTAACGCAATTCTTGATGAATAGTTGTTTTTTCACGATAACAACGCTCAAAATGGCTCAGAATTTCAGGCTCGCTCCGGTAAACAATTCGTGCCGATTGATTGACAAATTTGCTAATTGCACCTTGAGTAATCACAACTGCCGCATCGTTAAACGTCTCGAGGATAAAATCGTTATCAAGGCAGCGCCAAGTATAGGTTGGAATCGGAATGCCACGATATTGTGCCCGAAACTGGTTTTCACTAGCCACCAATTGCGCGACTGCTAAGCGCTGCAAACCCAACAAACGATAGACAACGCTAGCAATAATCAGCAGGAAGATCAACCAGCCAACCAACATCAACGAATAGCGTTCGGATTGACGTTTAATCGCCAATTCTAAATCAAGATATAACCGATTTTCCAACTGCTCGGCTTCTGATTCTAGTTCCGAGAAGGCAATTCGGCGGTCAATTGTAGTTTGAGCTTGGTCTTGTGGGCGATTCAAGTGTTGCAATAACAACCCGCGAAAACGCACCAAATCGTGGCGATATTCATCGAGGGCTTGGGTCATTGGAGGCTCTGAAGGCAATAATTGATCAAAGGCTGATACTGGATTTTTACCCTGTTGCCAATCATCAACCGCTAAAATCGCCCGATCAAGATAGGCGATCGCATCTTGAGCAAGCAATGTTTGATTGCCATTCAACACTTGTTCGGCAATTAAATAACCGCGTTTCATATTCAATCGGGCTTGGGTCATGCCGTTAAATGCAGTTATTTGCGATTGAATCATCGTGCGCATTTGATAATAATTCGCTTGCAACAAGGCAATTGAAATCAATGCCACGCTCAATAAGGCGATTAATGGGCGTAATTCTTTGCGCCATAACCAAGCTAGATGCTTCATGAGCCAGGCTCACAACCATGGAGAATACTAGCAGTTGAGCGATTGGGCAATTGCTCACGCGCAAAACCGAAGGGCGCAATCAAATTATAATGTTCGTTGCTGCCAATAAATTCAACCAGCAATTGATCAATCGCAGTGCGCAAATGGCTATCATTGTGGCGCATTGCAAATGCTCCATAGCCAATACTCAAATTCCCATCGATAATTGGCGGCACAAACGGCATCGCGCGCTCAACCTGATCCGGCGCTTGCAGCACCAACCGATCAATACTAATATCGGTTAAGGCCAAGGCATCGGCTTTACCGGCAAGCACCGCTGCTAAGCCAGTTTGCACATCGGGCACAAATAACAATTGATCAGCAGCAATCTCAAGCCTTTGGGCGATCGTAGCTTCTTGGGCACCACGCATCACTGCCAAGCGCCGATCAGGCCGCCGAAAATCGCTAAAGCTACTAATTTGCAGCGGGTTGCCAAAGCGAACCAACATGGCAGGGCTAAGCGCAAAAGTTGGCTGACTAAAAGCAAGCAATTGGGCACGCTCGCAGGTAATAAACATTCCGCTAGCAATCAGATCAAACTTGCCTGCTTGCAAACTAGGGATTAAATCGGCCCACTCGGTTTGAACCCATTCAAGCTGGGAGATACCTAAACGCTGCATAACCCAGCTAATTACCACTGCCTCTTCGCCAATCACGTCGCCATCAGCATTACGATAGGCGAAGGGAGCTTCAGGAGCATAGCCAATGCGGATCATGCCCGTGCGTTGAGCACGTTCTAAGGTTGTTTCAGGAGGCGTTGTCAACCACCAAATCAAAGCAGTGGTGATTCCTATCAGCAGTAAGCCAACAACGCTCCACCAAAATCGACGCATGCTGAAAACCTCCGCTGCAAGAGGTTACCCAACGGTAGTCGCTGTCGTTAATCAATCGCTGAAGCACAGTAAAAAGTGCCTACTATTATTGGGCTATAGTATAACGCAGCTATTTCAGGATAGCACTAGTACTACGCCGTGATCCGTACTAAAGGACTAGAGCAACATGATGAGGATAGCAAAAAACCTGTACTCTTTGGTAAGAGTACAGGTTTTGCTTATAAGAGTGAGGATTGATTCCCCAGGGGTCTTACCAGCGGTTCGAGCGTGATGATGATTGTTGGCTTTGGAAACAATCGCGGCAGTATACTGGTTTGTCGCCACGTGGTACGAATGGCACTTGTGCAGGGCCACCACATGATGAACAGGTAGTGGTGTGCATTTCGCGTTGACCACGATCTGCGCTGAAACCACCACGATCTGAACTGTAACCACCACGATCTGAGCCGTAGCTGTTGCGGCTATAGCCGCCGGCACTGCTGCCACCACCACGGCTTGAGCTTTCGTAGCCCCCGCCACCGCGATTTTGTTTGCGGGCTTGGCGGCAGTTTGAACAGCGAGTTGGCTCGTTGTCAAAGCCTTTTTGTGAGTAAAATTCTTGTTCGCCAGCGGTAAATACGAACTCGTTGCCACAATCGCGGCAATTCAACGTTTTGTCGGTAAAGCTCATTCGCTTGTTTCTCCAACTATGGTAATGTATCCAATTGTTTCAGGTTGGAGTCACGAAGCTCAGGGAAGAGATTGCATATCCACTCAGTCCCGAGGTAATGTGAGGAACCAAACCATGTCAACATAGCTATTGTACCAAAGGATCGCACGACTGACAAGAGGCAAAATGCCCTTTTTAGCCATGAATTTAATCGTAAGTGGTAGCAATGGGTGAAAAAGTGGTTAAACCATGGGTGAAAAAGGGTAGGTAGCTAGTTAGCCTAAGCCTACCCTTTCTTTTAGCGTGGTTTAGCTACCGAAGATTTTGCTCCAGAAGCCACGCTCTTTTTGCTCGAAATGATCCATGCCCATGGTTTCGCCAAGTTTCTGGAAGAGTTCGCGCTGATCGTCATTGAGTTTGGTTGGCACGCGGACTTTCACTACTACCATTTGATCACCACGGCGGCCTAAATTACGGCCCGATGAATCAATATACGGCACGCCTTTGCCCCGCAAGGTAAAGACGGTACCATCCTGGGTGCCAGATGGCACATTCAACGGCTCATCGCCATCAACGGTTGGCACGTTCAATTGCGCGCCCAAGGCCGCTTGAACAATATTAATCGGTAGTTGCAACAGAATATTGTTTTCTTCGCGCACAAAGAAATCGTGTGACTGGACGCGTAAATTCACATACAGATCGCCAGCCGAGCCGCCGCTTGGCCCGCTATCACCAGCGCCGCCAATCCGAATGCGCATGCCATCATCAACGCCTGCTGGCACGGTTAATTTACGCTTGACGCTTTCACGCAGTCGGCCTTCGCCACGACAGGTTTTACAAGGAATCGGAATAATCACGCCACGACCGTTACATTGATCACAGGTGGTTACCGTGACCATGTTGAGGAAGGTGCGCACCCGCATTTCGCCCGAACCTTGACATTTGGGACAGCGAGTTGGGTCGGTACCAGGTTCTGCGCCATTACCGCCACAAGTTGTACACGATTCAAGCCGACGATAATCTAGCTCTTTTTCGGTGCCAAAAATGGCCTCTTCGAAGCTAATAACCAAGTCGGCACGTAAATCGGCACCTTGGCGCGTGCCGCCACGGCTACCACCACGCGCACCTTGACCAAAGAAGGCATCGAAGATCGTGCTAAATGGATCGCCGCCAGCACCACCAAAGCCCGAAAATGGGTCGAAGCCTTGACCGCTGCTGCCAGCATGGCCAAATTGATCGTACATGCGGCGCTTTTGGTCGTTGGAAAGCACCTCGTAGGCTTCGGTCGCCTCTTTAAATTTGTTCTCGGCTTCAGCATTGCCAGGGTTGCGGTCGGGGTGATATTGCATGGCCAACTTGCGGTAGGCCTTTTTGATCTCGTCAGGTGAGGCACTTTTGCCCACACCCAAAACTTCGTAGTAGTCGCGTTTTGCCTCGGTTGCCATACATATCCCTTATGTAGAAGGATGAAGGATGAGGGATGAAGGATAAAACCCTCAAGTCTTCACACCTTGGTTAATCAGTGTGTAATATAAGGATGAAGGATACGGGATGAAGGATGAACATCCCATAGCTTCATGCCTTTTGCAGCATGCAAATAATCACTCAAATACATAAAAATCTGTTCTCATCCCTCATAATTCATCCCTCATCCTTTCGCTTACAGTTCCACCTCGTCGGCGGAGCCGTATTCTTGGTTGGGGGTTTCTGGCTCGATGCCAAAATCGGGAGCTGGCTTGAGTCGTTGCATTGCCACGCTCAATTCAGCTGCACGATTGTTGATCGCTTCCATATCATCGCCATCGAGCACCGCCCGTAGCGCCGCAATCCGATCTTCAACCGTGTTGCGGGCAGTGTAATCAACCGTATCATCAGCTTCGCGGAGCATGCGATCGGCAGCGTAGATTACGCTATCAGCCTTGTTACGCGTAGCAATTTGATCGCGACGCAGCGCATCGCTATCGGCATGATTTTCGGCATCGCGAATCATGGCCGAAATTTCATCATCATTTAAGCCCGACGATGGCGTGATTGTAATTTTTTGCTCTTTATTAGTAGCTTTATCGGTTGCGCTGACGTTAACAATCCCGTTGGCATCAATATCAAAAACAACTTCAACTTGTGGCACTCCACGTGGGGCTGCGGGAATCCCATCAAGGGTAAAACGGGCCAAGGATTTGTTATGGCGTGCTTCGGCGCGTTCGCCTTGCATCACATGAATTTCAACACTGTTTTGGTTGTCGCTGGCAGTTGAGAAAATTTGTGAGCGCTTGGTTGGGATGGTGGTGTTGCGATCAATCAAAGGAGTCATCACGCCACCATAAGTTTCGATGCCCAAGGTTAATGGCGTTACGTCAAGCAGCAGCACATCGGTGACATCGCCTGAAAGCACACCCGCCTGAATCGCAGCGCCAATCGCCACCACTTCATCGGGGTTCACACCTTTATGTGGGTCTTTGCCAAAGAATTTTTTGACTGCGGCTTGAACTGCGGGCATGCGGGTTTGGCCACCAACCAAAATCACTTCATCGACTTCGCTGGCTTTCAAACCAGCATCTTGCAAGGCCAATTTGATTGGCTTGAGCGTTCGTTCGACCAAATCGGCGGTCAATTGCTCAAGTTTGGCGCGGGTCAAGGTGGTATTTAAGTGTTTGGGACCGCTGGCATCGGCGCTGATAAACGGCAGCGAAATATCGGTTTGCAACACGCTCGAAAGCTCTTGTTTAGCTTTTTCAGAAGCTTCCTTCAAGCGTTGCAAGGCCATGCGGTCGCTGCGCAGATCGATATTATTTTCGCGCTGAAACTCACTTGCCAGCCAGTCGATAATCTTTTGGTCAAAATCATCACCGCCAAGGTGGGTATCGCCATTGGTTGCCCGAACCTCAAACACGCCGTCGCCAAGCTCCAAAATGGAAACGTCAAAGGTGCCGCCACCAAGGTCATAAACGACAATTAATTCGTTGGTGTTGCGATCCAAGCCATAGGCTAAGGCGCTAGCGGTTGGCTCGTTGATAATGCGCAATACTTCGAGGCCGGCAATTTTGCCAGCATCTTTGGTCGCTTGGCGCTGCGAATCATCAAAATAAGCTGGAACCGTAATCACCGCTTGGGTGATTGGCTCGCCCAAATAGGCTTCGGCATCGGCTTTGAGTTTTTGCAAAATCATGGCCGAAACTTCTTGCGGCGAATAATCGCGACCGCCCATCAAGACCCGGGCATCGCCATTGGGCGCGCTGGTCATCCGATAGGGAATCAGATCCTTGTCGCGTTGCACGCTGGGATGATCCAACTTACGGCCAATAAAGCGCTTGACCGAATAAATCGTATTTTCGGGATTGGTGACCGATTGGCGTTTGGCAACCAAGCCAACCGTGCGTTCACCGTTTTTGCTCAAGGCAACAATTGAAGGCGTTGTGCGCGCGCCTTCGGCGTTGGGAATCACCACCGCCTCGCCACCTTCCATGACCGCAACCACTGAATTGGTTGTTCCAAGGTCAATACCGATCACTTTACCCATATAGCTATTGCTCCACAGACAGCGACAAAGCACCGCTAAGCGACGGCCAATTACGGCAGCGATGCCACTTAAACGATGCTTTGCCTAGTTGCTCCTACTTGCCGACTTTGACGACCGTTGGACGCAAGACCCGTTCGCCGAGCTTATAGCCGCGGCGCAATTCGGCCACAACCTTGTTTGATTGAGCTTCATCGCCTTCTTCAAACATAATCGCTTCGTGAACATTCGGGTCGAATTCTTCGTCAACGGCGGGAATTGGTTGCAGGCCAGCGCCTTCAAGCACCGTTTCAAATTTACGTTGTACTTGTTTAACGCCGCCAATCCACTGATTGTTTTCAATTTCAGCGGGAATTTGGCCCATCGCCAAGAGCAGGTCATCGAGCACTGGAAGCAATTTCAACATCAAACCAGCGCTAGCATTGCGAATCAACTCCTCGCGTTCGCTTTCGGTGCGGCGTTTGTAATTTTTAAAATCAGCAATCGCACGCATCCAGTTGGTTTTGTGTTCTTCAACTTCGCGTTCGAGCGTGGCAATCCGTTCGTTCAGGCTTTCTGGCTCGCCTTGAGGATTGGTATCGTCAGTTGATTGTGCTTGCACTTCTTCGGTCATGAGAACTCCATACCTCCGTAAAGATCAAACATATATTAAATTTCAGAATTAGGTTTCATCACCCCAACCCCTCTCCCACGAAGCGAGAGCGGGGCGTTTAGGTTTCTCGCGTAAACAGGGTAGCAGTAAAAGCCTATTCTGTTGGTTCTATTTTGCGTTCGCCGTATAAATCGCCAACCAAATCACTCATGACCCCAGCGATATAGCGCACACTGGAGATCGAGCGTGGATAGGCCATCCGACGCGGCCCTAAAACGCCGACTACCCCGGCAACATCGCCGTTAACCCCGTAGCGCGAAAGAATCACGCTGTAATCGCGCAGTTCATCGCGGCTATGTTCACCACCAATAATCACCTGCACGCCATCCGAGGCCAAGGCTTGCGGAATCAGCGACTCAAGCATCGTGCCGCCTTCGAGAATCGAAAGCACCTCGCGCACCCGCGTCACCTGCACAAACTCTGGTTGATGCAACATCTCAAGCAAGCCATCGTGATGAATTAGCTCGTTGACATGCTCTTCAAATTGTTGCATTGCCCGAGCCACACTCTCGATCACCAGCACTTCAAAGCTGCTGAGTGGCGGCTGATTGGTCGGATGGGAATGGGTGATGGTGGTAATTGCCTTGGCTGAGGCTTCGTGGCACAACTCATTAATCGTCCGGCGATGCGGCTCAGTTGCTCTTGGGTTGTATTAGGATCGGCGGGCAGCGTTTGCTGCTTAACCGAGCCTTCATGCAACACCAAGACCATCAAGACCAAGGCATCGTTAATCGAAATCAATTCAATATGTTTGAAGCGACTTTCATAGGCGCGCGGCGGCGTAACCACAGCTGCGGTTTGGGCAGTTCGGGCTAAAACCGCTGCTGCCAAATGAATCCATTGGTTCAATTCCGAGCGGATTTGATAAAACTGATGTTGGATCATGCGCTGTTCTTGGGTCGAAAGCGCTGCGCGATCCATCAAGTTTTCGACAAAAAAGCGATAGCCGGCATCAGTGGGCAAGCGCCCAGCCGAGGTATGCAGATGGGTCAAAAGGCCAGCATCTTCCAATGCCGCCATTTCATTGCGGACAGTCGCCGAACTAACCCCTAAACTCCGCGCAAGATCTTGCGAGGCGACCGGGGTTGCCGTATCGATGTATTGTTGAATAACTGCCTTGAGCACCCGTCGTCGCCGCTCATTGAGTTCAAGATTCATCGCTCACCTCGCTTTAGCACTCTTAGTCGACGAGTGCTAACTCGGTAAGTTATAAGATTGGCGTGCTTGTCAGCACGCCGCTGAATATTGTAACACGCCGTGATGGAGCTAGCAACGGGGCAAGTTTATACCTTCAGAAGCATGAGGGGTTAATTCACTTCGCTAGTATCAATCGCCACCCTTCCGTCGCTCCGCTGGAGGGAAACGCAGGAGGTTTTCAGCCCCCTGCACCCCCTAATTTACATTGTGTGGATCATCAACCCCTAAGGATCAAGCCATCATGCTGCTGCTGAAGCAAGCATATAAATTTCAGATAACTCTTACATCGCTCTAACATTGAGTTGAATTAATAAACAATCGCGACTGGATCTCAAAAAATAGTCTGAATTTCGTGAGAACTATATCGCAAGGACTATGCTAATTTGCGAATAATCGGCTATAATCGACAAACGCTATTGCTGATATGATCATCAAGCGCTATGAGGAGGTTTCGAAATATTGGGTCGGAGGGAAACTCTGCTGATTGAGGAGCAGGCAGCATCAGGAGGGGTCTGGCAACTCGTCCTTATAGCGTGATGCTGAGAAGTAATCGTTTTAGTGTGTTAAGGAAGGTCTATGCGTTCGATGCGTATGCTGCGTTTACTTGCAGTGTTAATTGTGGTGAGCATGTCTTCCATTAAGCCGAAGCAATGCCCAAACTCCAACCGCCAATTCGCCAATCAATCGGTTGCTCAACCAAGGAGCCAATATCGCTCGCCACAGCCAAACTGGCTATGTGCGTTGGATTGGCGCAGCCGCTGGCACAACCCTCGATCAGCCAACGGGCTTGAATCGGGCTGATACGGTTAATGTTGCCAATGCCTACTTGGCTGAATATGGCAACTTGTTTGGTTTAGCCCAAGCCAGCGATGCTACGGTTGCCAAAACCAGCACCACCCAAGATGGTCGCCAGGTTGTGCGTTATCAACAACGCTACCAAGGTGTGCCAGTGATTGCTGGCGAATTGCAAGTGCAATTGAACCAAGCTGGCGAGTTGCTCAGCATTAATGGCGAAGTGTTGCCAAATCTCAATCTGAGCACCAGCGCCAAATTGAGCCAAGCCAACGCCAATCGCACAGCCCAAGGCTATGTTGCTAGTAAATATGATGCAAATGTAGCAAATTTGAACATTAGCAAAAGCGAATTGGCGATTTACAACCCAGCTTTGTTGGGTGGCACAGGCGTGCAAAAAGACAGTTTGGTGTGGTTTGTCGCGGTTGAATCAAGCAACAGCGAACCAATTCGCGAGTATGTGTTTGTCAATGCACAGTCGGGCGATATCAGTTTAGCCTTTAATCAAATTGGCTACGCCAAAAACCGCTTCGTCTGCGACGACGAAAATGTGGTTGATAACGACAACACTCCCAATAATAACTGTGATCAACCGAGCGAATATGTACGCACCGAAGGCTCAGCCGCTAGTAACGATGCTGATATTGATGCTGCCTACGATTATTCGGGCGATACCTACGACTTCTACAACCTGTTCTTTGGCCGCAACAGCATCGACAACAACGGCATGAGCTTGATTTCATTGGTCAACCACTGCCCACCTGGCGCTGGCTGTCCTTATGGCAACGCCTTCTGGAATGGTCGCCAAATGACCTACGGCGAAGGTTTTGCTGCTGCCGACGACGTGGTTGCCCACGAATTGTCGCACGGCGTAACCGAATATACCTCAAACCTGTTCTACTACTTCCAAGCAGGCGCGATTAACGAAGCCATGTCAGATATCTTCGGCGAATTTATGGATCAAACCAATGGCAGCGCCGACGATGACGAAACCACCCGCTGGATTATGGGTGAAGATTTGGGCGGCATTCGCAATATGCAAGACCCAACCCAAGGCGATCAACCTGATCGGATGCTCAGCCCATTGTATGTGCTTGATGCAAGCTTGGGTGATAATGGTGGCGTGCACACCAACAGCGGGATTGCCAACAAAGCTACCTATCTGTTGACCGATGGCGATACCTTCAATGGCCAAACGATCAACTCGATTGGCATCACCAAAACTGCCCATTTATTCTATGAAACCCAAATTAGCTCGTTGGTTTCGGGCAGCGATTATGCTGATTTGGCTTCGGCATTGCGCCAAGCTTGTAGCAGCCTGACCGGCAGCTATGGCATTACGGCAGCTGATTGTGCTGAAGTTAGTAAAACCATTTTGGCCACCGAAATGGATCTACAGCCAACCAATGCTCCAGCGCCTGATATCAAGGCTTGTAGCACGGGCCAAACCCAGGTTAATGTTTTCGCCGATGATTTCGAAGCCTTGCCAAACAATAAATGGACGGCAAGCGCCTTGAGCGGCACTACCCAAACATGGACAACCAATCCAGCTCCAATCGTTGGTGCCTATGCAACCAGCGGTAGCGGCTCGGCAACCAACTACAATGGCGTTTATGGTCTCAGTCAAGAAGTTGAAGCATCGGCCTTTACCCAAAATGCAGGCGTGACGGTGCCAACCAATGGATTTGCCTTCTTCCGCCATGCCTATGATTTCTATGCGCCAATCGATGCAGGCGTGGTTGAATATAGCACCAACAACGGCAGCAACTGGCAATCAGCAGCAAGCTTGTTTAGCTATAACGGGCCAAACAACGTTGCAGCAGATGGCGCATTTGAAGGCCAACAAGCTTATGTTGGCAACAGCAATGGCTACAGCGCGAGCCGCTTGAATTTGGCGAGCTTGGCTGGTCAATCAGTGCGCTTCCGCTTCAAAGTTGCGCTCGGCGATACGCCAACCCCAAGTCGCTCAGTCACCTGGTCGATTGACGATTTTGCAATCTATAGCTGTAATGGCCCAGCAACTCCAACGGCACCAAGCCTGTTCGTAACGAGCGATGTCTTGGCCCAACAAGGCAAGATCAGCAGCGCTGTAATTGGTACGGCATCGGACGATATTGATTTGGCTGGTTCATTGGCCGTGAGCGTTGCTGGCGCACCAGTAGGCTTGAATGTCAACATCGCTAACCAAGCAGGGATCTTGAAAGCTACGGTCAATTGTGCTTGTACAACCGAAGTTGGCAGCTACCCAATTACCGTAACCGTCCGCGACAGCGGCAACCGCACCGCCAGCCAAGTATTCAATGTTGAAGTTGAGACCGCTGGCCAAAGCGTGATTGATGGTGGCTTTGAACGCGGCGAAGGCTGGGAAGCCTTCTCAAGCTCGTTTGGCGACGTTTCGCCACCATTGTGTTTCTTGCCTGGCTGCGCTGGCACGCCACGCACCGGAAATAGCTGGTTGCGCTTCGGCGCACGCCTTGGCACAACCGAAACCGCTTTTGCCGAGCAAACCTTCACCTCAACCGCGAGCGACGCAACGCTTGAATTCTATCTTTCGATCTATGCCCACAACGGTCGTGGCACGCAAGATTACGTCAAGCTTAGTATTGATGGCGAAGAAATTTTCCGTGTTACCGACGCAAACACCGAATACAACAATGGCTATGCCAAAGTCACGATTCCATTGACCGACCTCGAAGCAGGCGAGCATGTCTTGCGTTTCGATTCGGTTAATAATTCGACTACCGCTAACATTCGCTTTAGCATTGATGATATCAGTTTGATTACTGCAACCAATCAATGCCGTGGCGTAGGCGTGTATCTGCCTGCGGTCATTAAGTAACACTTCAATCACTCGGCCCCAGTCTGGTTTTGCCAAACTGGGGCCGTTGTTTTTTAGTGCTGTGTAATGGTTGATCGTTCCCTCACCCCAACCCCCTTCCTTACAAGGGTAGGTTTTTAACAATGGCTCGTGGCGCACCGTTCCCTCACCCCCCAGCCCCCGCTCCCACTGTACGCGGGCGAGGGGGAGTCCATGTCCATTGTTGCCATGTACATAAAAAACCACGCAGTTAACGCCCCTCGCCCGCGCCACGGGAGAGGGGTTGGGGTGAGGGGAGCTTCACGACCGACCCTTGTAAGCCAGCCCCCTCACCCACTGCACGCGGGCGAAGGGGAGCGGTTGATCGTTCCCTCACCCCAACCCCCTTCCTTACAAGGGTAGGCTTTTAACAATGGCTCGTGGCGCACCGTTCCCTCACCCCCCAGCCCTCTCTCCCACTGTATGCGGGCGAGGGGGAGTCCATGTCCATTGTTGCCATGTAGCATAAAAAACCACGCAGTTAACGCCCCTCGCCCACTCAACGCGGGCAAGGGGCAGCGGGGCAATTTCCCATTCGTTATTTAGCGCTGTACTCCGCTAAGCGCTCGTTGGCGCAATAGCGCATCGGGTAGCCGAAACTGGGCTGTAATCTGGCCATGCTCACGCTGCTGAATCAAGTTGCCTGCCACCCCCACCAAAACCAGCGTTTCAGCATCGGCACTGACCACTGAATGATTGTGCAAAGGCAGATCATCAGTCCATTGCAATGTGCCAGTTGCGGCAGCATAAAGCCGATATTGCTTGCTGAGCGACGGCTGTTGCAAACTGCGTTGCCACCACAAACGCTCACCATCAGCCGACCAGCCAACAATTGGATTGGTGGGTACAATTGGGCCACTTGCCTGTTGATCAAGCAGCTGCCATGTTTGGCTGGCGTGATCATAACGCCGCAGTTGTGCCATACCCTGCCCGGGATCAATGGTAACAGCAGCTAGGGCTGAGCCATCGGGAGCCAAAGCAAGCGCATGTTCAAAGCTTAGGGGTAATTTGAGCGTGCTTGAAGTTTGGCTGGTCAAATCCCACCAAACCAAGTTTTGCTCGCTGGCAGTTTGGCTTTGGCGATAAACCAATGTTTGTTGATTGGCACTGATCCAGTAATCAGGCTGATATGGCAATTCGGCCAAAATTTCAATCTCAGCTTGTTGTTTGAGCGTGATTTTGGCTAAAACTGGTTTTTGAGTCAAAGCACCAGTTGGATTCATATACAAGAAAGCATAGGCCGTTTCTTGATTCCACGCCAATAGCTCAATCCACTCTAGATCGCGCATAATCAATCGCGATTCAACTTCCAACAATTGATTTGTCGTTAAATCCAAACGCAACAACTTAAAACCGCCTTGATTTGGCGCTACTCCAATTAGTACCTGCTGAAAACTGGGGTTAGTGAGCATTTGAATCTGCGAACTATTCCTATACACTTCCTCGAATTGCGAAAGGTGGCTATGGATGCGAGTTTGCGGATCATAGAGCCATAGTTCACTAAGTTGCGGTCTTGGATGATAATGTCGATACAGCACCAAGGCAGGTAAACTAGGTCGCTTGATTAAGTAATCCACAAGTTCAAGCGTCTCAAACTGCTGATTACTCCAAACAGTTGAATGGGTACGCAGCATGTCCGACCATTCTGAGAAAAGTGCTACTTGCTCGATTTCGGTTGACACAACCTGAGTAATTGGCGTTGGGTGGGTTATTTGTAAAGGATTGATTGGGATTGGCTGTTCGGGCCAAAGCCACAAATGACTAACACTATCCCCATAATTTTGCAACACCCGAAGATCTTTTTGTTGTTGATTGGCTGGTTGCCAGATTTTGATCAGTTTGGCGGCATTGCTATAGGCATACCAATAACCCGCTTGGTAACTTGGTAACAACTCAAAGGCGTGATCAAGGTGATATTCTTCGAGCAAAAATCCCGTGTCAAGGCTATAGATTTGCCACTGCTTACCCCCATAGCCAAACGCAATTTGATCGAGATTTGGAGCCACAATAATATCGTGGGTAATCTTAGCCAGTGGTGGCGAAAGCTCAATACTTCGAATTGGTAAGCCATCGCGTGCATTCAATTCGACCACAGTTTGGGTATTGGCTAGCACAAACAGCCGTTGTTGGCTCAACGCAGCAAAACCCTCGACGCTGGCCAAGGTTAAGTGTTGATCGCGTGGTGCATAATGCCAAAGCTTGAGATCATTTTCATACCAAAGATCACCGGTTGCGGTAAGCCAACCTCTGGTGATAGTAGGAATGTTATCGAGGATTGCTTGCGCTAAAATTGCCCCATCGCTTAACCGCACATGCCACCAACTGATTCCTACCGAAAACGAATTTTCCCCTTTGAACCGATTAAACGCGATATATACACCCTGACCATTCTCATCGAGGGCAACCAATGGAGAACTAAACGCTTCAGGAACTGGCTGCTCCCAAATAAGCTGATCGTGGTCAAGATCAACCATGCAGATTGTTTCAGATTGACGGCAAATCATCATTGATGTGCTTGGAATCGCAAAAATCATCGCTGGCTCATGAAATCGGAGGGGTGTTAATGTACTCATTGCGGTTAACCAAGCATAATGCTGATCAAGCACGCCCCCCAATTGATTGACTTGCACCAACACCCGCTCATTAGTTGGTACGCTCAAGGCTTGGGTCGGGGTGGCAATTGGTTGGGTTGGGCTAGCCTGGGCGGTGGTTGGGCTAGCTTGAATAACGACGGTTGGTGTGGACTGTTGCGTTTGGCACGTGCTCAATAATCCCAGCAACAGCCCCACTAAAACAATTCGATAAAGCTTCTGCATCTCAATTCCTCATTATTAACTAGCCTAATTCTGGCGCTTTAACCTCTCTCCCGTTTGCTGGGAAAGGGGGTAGTTTGAGAGGAAAGCTGCGTTTATCTATTGCTGTGGATAGACATAGGCAATCGTCGGCGTAGAATACGATGCATAAATTGCTTGAAAGTTAGGGAATTTGCTCAAGGGCAACCAATGGTCGTTGACGCGCTCTAATAAAAACAGTTCACTATACATTTGCAGCACAACCCGTTGCCCTGACCAATCGCTCTTAAACTGACCAAATTGCTCTGAAACCAACAATGAATGGCCAAGTTTGCCTTGACGGGTGTAGGTATTGACACTTGAATTAATGGTTTGATAGCGGCTCGTCAGGTAGAATTGACTATCACCTGACCACTGGCCATATTGGTAGTTAATATAGCTATCACGCCATAATTCGGCTCCCGTCGCTGTATCGATCATGTATATCATGCCGTATT
Source organism: uncultured Chloroflexia bacterium (assembly GCA_963767035.1). GTDB lineage: Bacteria > Chloroflexota > Chloroflexia > Chloroflexales > Herpetosiphonaceae > Herpetosiphon. The sequence goes on from CAVYBW010000002.1 coordinate 98,653, forward strand.
TCAAAGGATATTGGCGCTCAGCCAACACAATGCTCTGGCCGTCAGGAGCCAAATCGATTTGCAAACTATGGTTAAACTTACTCTGAGTGAGAAAGCAAGTTCTTTGGTCAAGCACTTGGTAGCTATAAATCTCATCACGCTGCGTCTGATAGATGACAGTGGGCGAGCCAACCACATACCAAAGTTGTTGCAGATCAAGCGTTCGCAATAGGATTTGGCCTTGCGAACGATCATCAGCTAAGGTTTGCCACACCAGATATTCATCAGGTTGTTGCGATTCATGGCTAGTTCTGCCAACAATTGTCAATTGCCGCCCATCCCAGTAGATTGGGGTTAAGTAGGTAGCGGCAGGTAATTCGGCAAAAAGCCTAGTTTGGCCAGTTTGTAAATCAAGCTCAAGGCAACGGTTGACCCGTGAATTAGCGCTAGCATCGAAATGATAGCTGTAACAAAGCACGGCACTTTGGCTATCAGGTGCAATGATTCCAGCAAAATCAGCCAATCTTTTAGCTTCGGCTGGCTCCAAAGAGATGGTCATTGTAGTTTGGCTGGTTGGGTCAAAAATTGCCAAAGTATCATCAACAACATTAACAAGCAACGATGGGGCATTAGCACGGTCAATCGAGTAGCTATTTGATTGTTTGAGATGCTTGGAGCTACCATCATTCCAAAGTTGGATGACTTGACCATCAATTGTGGCCAAACCGAGCGGTTGTGGTTCTGTTGTTGGGGTAAGTGGAGCGCTGGTAAACGGCGTAAACTCCAAAGATTTTAGGGCTGGATTTTCGACCAAAGTTTGAGGCTTCAAATTTGGAATTAATCCAAATCCAGCCCAACTCTTGGGCTGAGCATCGGATTCGGAAGCTTGCGGCAAGCCAATCAATTGATTTTTACCAGTTGCAAGCTCGATAATTTCTAAATCACCAGTCCGCTGCAATAGCACTAAACGTTGATTATCTAGGAAACGCAGGTGCTTACTGACATCAGTTTCAACGCCATGCAAGCGAGACTTCAGTAATTGGCGTTGCCACCCATTCCCCATGTTTCCTTGCCGATCATAGGCAATAATTTGCTGAGATAAATCTGAAACTTCAAAAACCGTGCCAATTACAACCACAAAATTAAGGTCAGGACTAGCAAGCATAGACTCGATATGATTTACTTTGGGTAGCTCTTCTAGCATCGTTTGCTCAAGCATTTGGCCTGTAGAAAGATTTAACCTGAATCAGGCCGTCGTTGCCAAAGACCAAGGCTTGCTCACCATCTAGCGCAACTTGCGCAAACTCCAATTGTGTAAAGACTGGATCGCCAAAGATCTCGGCCTCTTGATTAAACGGAAATAACTGACCATCTGCCAAAAGCCATGGGCCATAGGCGCTTGGCAACACTTGCGGGTATGAGTTTGTCGCAGGAGCTTGATAACGACGTAACTCCAAGCCGCTGACACTATCAAGGCCACGCAGACGCACGGTCGCAGCCTGAAACGGATCAGAAGTCCGTTGTTTTTCGACTAACCAGACTAATTGATTAAACGGATCACTGACAACATCCAAGATCGTGGTTTCAGGGTTGGCTTGATGATCAATGATTGGGAGTTGCCACAAACGCCGATTATCGCGCAGCGAACGTGCTTCGAGCCAATAGAATGTTCGAATGAAAAGCACATCACGTTGTTGGTCAACAGTTAATTGCCAATCGCTCAGAGTAAAGATATTCTCAATCGTTCCACGATTTTGGGTGGGGCTAACACCATCCCATAGCAACATCTCACCATAATCATCAACCAAAAGTAATTGCTGATCCGATAAATCGGTGGTCGGAAGGTTGGGAATCGGCTCATTTGGCGTAGGATTAATTGGCATACTCGGGGTTACGATCGCTTCAGCAACGATTGTGGCAGTTGGCACGGCTGCTGGTGGCGCAGGCGTTTGGGCGGCAGCGATCATGGCAATCAAGAAACCAACCCCAGCCATAACTGGCACAAGCTGCCAGCGCCGCCCTGAACCACCAATCTTGGCTCGTTTAGAATGCTCTTCCATCAACAATACCTCTCACTCGCACTCGGTACATGTGATGCACCAAGCCTAGCCCAAAATTCATATGCTCCACAATGATACCAAACTGATGCCAAACTGAACGCTCAGCACGAAGGGCAGCAAACTAGCGATCCCCTCTCCCCAACCCTGCTCCCACTGGACGCGGGCGAGGAAGCAGGGATTGAGAGAATAGCACGTGCTCTGTTCTATATTCGATCAACGTGGATAGAGATAATATATGTGCTCCGAATGACTGATTGGTGCATCAATTCGCCAATTGATCTGCCATTGTTGATCATTCCATGTCTGTTGCTCAAGGCTTGATTGCCAAAAATGGCGAGCCAAAATTGTTTTGCCATCGTTATACAACGCCAATGGCTCTTTGGTAGAATCAAAGTTTGAGCGAAAGGCGAGGCTTGGCTGTTGCGCGTTATACACATTGAACTGTGATTCTCCGCCAATATGACTAAAATCTATCGCCAACCAGTGGCCATCAGGCGACCATAAAAATGGGCTTTCGCCACTGACAGTATAGACCTTGGAATCAAGCTGATACCAGCGTTGGTGCTCAAGTTGATACAATGCTGGAGATTTTCCACGGTCACTATTCGGCAGCATAAAGGCAAAACTATTGCCTTCGGGCGAAAAGCTGAGGTCATTCAATTCCATTAAGGGCAAGGCAATATCATGGCTACGTTGATTAACCACATCTAACACGCGCAGCACCATGGTTTTATTGGCTGCTGCCAACGGATACACCAACCAGCGTTGGTTGGGCGAAACATAAAACCGCGTAAGAATCGCCGTATCAACATCAGGCACATTTGCCACAATCGATGGTATTTCAGCAATCTGTTCGGCTTGGAATGGTGGCCCGAGCTGTGCCCGCCAAAGGATGTGCGGATTTTTGCTGGTTTGCAGAAAATAAACCGTATCGCCTTGCCACGCGATTGGTTTGGCCCATTTTAATTCTGGCCATGTGCGCGAGTCGGCCAACACATTCCAATCACCGGTTTGGGTATTGATTTGAGCAAGTTGGGTTGCGCCGGTAAATAGATCGTTAGTGCGCAAATCTTGCTCGGCAATCGCCAGCAAGCTTTGATCATTCGGCGCGAGCAGGCTCATAAAACCACTGAGCAACTTCTCAAATTGCCATGCTGCGGTTTCTTGGGTGACGACATCGACTAATTGCCAAGTTTTCGATTGAGGGCGTTGCAGCATTAAGGGCGGCTGATTGTAGCGTGGAAACAAGGTCATGCCTTGTTCTGCAATTACCTCAAGCGATGCATCGCTAGCAAGCCGCTGCAATTGCAAACTCGTAACCCGAAAATCGCCAAAAATGGCCACTGGTTGGATGCTCGGCGGCAGAATCGTGGGCAAGCTCGGTTGCTCAAAGCTCGGGACTTCGGTTGGCAATGGCGTAACCGCTGCTTGAAACTCGGTATTAGTCAGATTAATCGCTGGGCCAGCGACCTCGCCCAGCCAAGCAAGCCCATGATCAGCCCAAACCGTCGCGGCAACGACCTCCGTCAAACGATTGGTCGCAACATTCCAACGGGTAACCAAGTTTTGCCCGCTATCCCAATCGAATGTATCAACTAACCATTGATCAGCGTTGATCCCGGGATACATCGAGCTAAAGTCTCCAGCTTCATCGATTCCGATCAAATTTCCAGTTTGCAGGTTGTAGACCGAGTTGAGATAGCTGTCATCAGCACGGGGATCATCATTGCTAACGATACTCTCAACGACCAAGATGCTTTGGTCATGAGAGAGGTTAGCGGAAATCATGGTGCCCTGAAACGGCGGATTTAACCGGACCTGCTGCTCGTTGCCAGTAGCCCGATCAATCAGGCTTACTGTCGATGGCGCACGAAAAACGCCCAGCAATGGTTGCCGACCATCGCCAATAATTTGATTATGGCTCAGTGCGCCAAAGTCGCGTTTAGCGCTGGTTACAGGATCAAATTGATACAGTTTATCAGCTTCAATCAACCAAATTTTGCCATCACCGCTCACCCTGAGGCTATGCCCCTGCACGCTTACCGCTTGTGAGGTTTCGAGCATTACTCCATCCTGAATGGCGATATGGCTCCAGCTCCAATGTTGCGCTAAACTATCGCGATCAAGCAAGTAGACGCCAGTTCCAGCATAATCGACCGTCAGCATACTTTCGTAATCACGCTCGTTTTTTGGCATCAACTGATGACTCCACCGGGTTTGACCAGTTGTGAGGTCAATTGCAACCAAGTTTTGGTTCCGGGGAATCAGCAGGGTTTGTTGTTCGGGCAGCAACGCCATAACGCGCTCAGCATAGTCATCAACCGTGGCAATGGTGACCAATCCCGTCGTCTCAACCCGCACCAATTGATGTTGTTCCAAATCAGCGCGCGCAATAAGTGCATAAATATGGCTTTGACCAGTTTGGCTAGGCCGTGCCGTCGAGGTTGGCATTGGCGTAGACGTTTGCGCAACAATCGTCGCAACTGGCACCGTTGCCGTCGCTGGATCAATGACTGGGACAATCGTTGGCAGCAGCACTGGCTCGTTTGGTGGGCTGGTTGGCCCGACGGTGGTCGTGCTGGCTGGGAGGGCTGTAGCGAGCTTGACTTCGCCTGGCCCCGCTGGCAACAGGTCAATTGACGGCGGCTCAGGTAGCTTAGTAGGAAATGGTGCGGCGCTCAACGTAGCCCTTGGTTCACTGCTGGGCGTAGGTGAGCCAACCAAAGCAACGTCACTTGGCTCAAACTGAGCATCATCAACTGCACTGGGCATCAAGGTCAACACCAGCATCAAGCCAATTAAGCCTAGCGCTGCCACGACTGGCAACACCCGCCACCAATTACGATCCTTGCCTAATTTGACTCGTTCACGTTGTGGTTGCATGGTTTTCTCCTCTACATTCAATCAGCTCAAGAATTTGGTTTCCCTCACCCCCCAGCCCCCTCGCCCACTGGACGCGGGCGAGGGGGAGATGCCCTTGTTCAACGACGAATCAGGCTAAAACCACAGGACTAAGCCCTTCGACCACGCCGTGAGAGCGGGGCAGTGAGAACATTCCACATTTGCCAATCCAATCAACCATTCAAGCTATGCTCTCTGTTCTGTGCTCGATCAACGCGGATACACATAGCGCAGCGCTTCAGTATAGATTTCGAGCGGTGCCATGCGCCACGTGGTTTGCCATTCTTGATCGCTCCAGGTCAATTGGGTAAAGGCTGGTTGCCATGACTGGCCCATTAAGATCGTTTTGCCATCGTTATCTAAGGCTAATAATTGCCGCTCAGTATGCTTAATTTGTGAACGAAAAGCGAGGCTTGGTTGAAGCGTATTGTAGATGCTCAGCCGCCGTTCAAGCCCAATATAGCCAAAATTGACCGCCAGCCAATGGCCATCGGGCGACCATACAAACTGGTCTTGGCCATGGGCATAAAATCCAGTATCAAGCTGATACCAGCGTTGCTGCTCAAGCTCATACAGCGCAACATAGCGATCAGCTGGGTTATTCAATGCTGGTAGGATTAAGCCAAAGCGATTGCCATCGGGCGCAAAACTCAAGTTTACTAAATCGATCAATGGTAGGGCAATATCATGGCTTTGTTGGTTGGCCAAATCGAGCACCCGCAGCACCATGGTTTTGTAGCTGGCCGCCATTGGATACAACAACCAACGTTGGTTGGGCGAAACATAGATCCGGGCATAAATTGGCATATCATGAACGCTGGGATCGCTTGCGACAATACTGGGAATTTCAACAATCTTTTCGGCGTGGAAGGGTGGGCCAAGCTCTACCCGCCAAATTCCCTGTGGGTTGACATCGGCTTGCAAAAAATAAACGCTATCGCCTTGCCACGCGATTGGTTTAGACCATCGCAATTCAGGCCATGTGCGCGAATCGGCAATCACGCTCCATTCGCTGGTTTGCAAATTAATCTCAACTAACTGACTAGCACCAGTAAATTGATCGTTGTGTCGGAGATCTTGGCCAACAACCACGAGTAACCGTTGATAATCGGGCGCCAACAAGGGGCTAAAATTCGACTCCTCAGGACTGATAACCTGCTCGAATTGCCATTCCACTGCTTGCTGGGTAATCGGGTCGAGCAATTGCCACTGCCGCGATTGTGGCCGTTGCAGCAATAATGGTGCTTGATTGTAGCGTGGAAAAGTGCGCACTACAAAATCGGCAAGCGGCTGCATGTGTTGATCGCTATCGAGCCGCTGAATGCCACCGCCACCAAAAACTAGGGCCACGGGCTTAATCGTAGCAGGCAAGATCGTTGGCAATGCCGTCTGTTCATACACCGATACAGGGCTGGGTAAAGGCGTAAGCGCTGCATGGAAATTATTCCCAAGCGGCTCAAGTGACGCACCAGCAACCTCACCCATCCAAACGATGCCAATATCGGCAAATATCCCAGACTTAACCACGGGTGTCAAGCTATTGGTTGGAAGGTTCCAAAGACTAATGTCATACAGTGCACGCACATAATCAGGTTTGACCAGCAGCCATTGATCAGCAATCGTTGTTGGGTAAAGGTTGCTAAACATATCGTGCTCGATCGTGGCAATTAAGCGGCCATTGTGTAAATCGTAGGCCGAATAATGCTCAGGAGCATTGATTTGCGAATTGCTAGGCGGATCAACGCTGTCAATAACTAAAATAGTTTGGTCGTTGGATAAAAAGCTTGCTTTGATGCTGCCCTCAAATGGTGCCGCCAATTCGACTGAACGCTCGTCGCCAGTAGTCCAATCGATCAGGCTGAACTTGCTTGGCTCACGAAACACCCCAAGCAACGGTTGGCGGCCATCGCCCAAGATTGCGCCGTTGCCGAGCGAGCCAAATTCTTGGTAGGCGCGGCTTGCAGGGTCATAGTGAAAAAGCGTTTCAGGAGTTGTAAACCAGACGTTGCCATCACTCGTCAGCAGCAGTTGGTCAACCGCAGGCAGTTTGAAGTTTTGCACCGCTTGGAGCAAGCTGCCATCGGCTAGACCAACATGGCTCAATCGCCAGATCATCGTTTGTTGATCAAACTCTATCAGGTACACGCCAGTGCCAGCCTGATCAACCGTCAAGCGACTTGTATAATCAAGCATGGTTTTGGGTAACAACCCATAACGCCAACGTTCAGCCCTGCTCGCCAAATCAATCGCAACCAATTGCTGGTTACGGGGAATCAGCAAGGTTTGTTGCTCAGGCAAAATCGCCATAAAGCGTTCGGCATAGGCATCAACAGCGGCGATTGAAGTCCACATGGAGGATTCAATTCGCGCTAAGTGTTGGCCCGTAAGGTTGTGCACAATCGCATAGCGCTGGCTTTGCGTGGCCAGAGTTGGGCGGGCAGTTGGGGCTGGCAATGGCGTAAGTTGAGCATCGATCGTTGCGGCTGGCAAACTTGCGGTTGGTTCACTGACCACTGGCACAATCGTGGGCAGCAGCTCCGTAGCATTCAGTTCATTGCTTGGGACAACCGTCAGTGGTCGGGCTGAAGCTTGATCGATCAGATCTGGACGCACTGGAAAATCACTAATTGGTGGTGGTTCAGCCACGATTGTTGGAAATGGTGCGCCAATTAAAGTAGCACTTGGCTGAATGCTGGGCGTAGGTGAGCTAAGCAAGGCCACTTGGCTTGGCTCAAGCTGAGCATCATCAACTGCACTGGGCATCAAAGTGAGCACCAACATCAAGCCAATTAAGCCAAGTGCTCCCAGCACCAGCAACAAGCTCCACCAATTGCGATCAGACCCCAGTTTGACTCGCTCACGTTGTGGTTGCATCGCTTTCTCTCCTGCTCAATTATTCACATTGCCAGGTTTTGCCAATAGGCTATAGGCTGTTGGAATCAGCGATTATGGGAATGCCAAACGCCAGCAGCCTAGCACCATTCATCCTCTGCGTCGCTGCGTTAAATTGCAGCAATCAATCTCATTCAGCATCCCAAATCAAATTCCTTCAAACAGATCGTGCTCGTGGCCGTTTGGCGCTGGCACAACTCGGCTAAATTGCTCGCGGCCAAGCAAGCGCTGGCGCACAATCCGGGGTAATTTGAAGCTCATGGCCATTGAGCCCAACTGGCTATGATGGGCTTGCCATGCAGCAACTTTTTGGTCAACCACGCTTGAGCAATCGACGCTGGCGGTTGGCGGGTTGACCGCATCCAAAATCTTCACAAAATCAACGTCGCCATTATTGCCGCCCTTACGCGGGTCGCGGCCTGAAAGTCGCCATGCCCGCACCAACAATTTGATCATTAATGGATTGAAGGTTGAATAATACAATTTACGTGGCGTCCAGGTTGGCAGTCCGGCATCAAGTTGTTCGGGTAACCACGAACCATCGCCAGCTCGGTCGAAGGCCAAATGGGTCGCATGATGGATGGCAATATGATCAGGATGACCATAGCCGCCATATTCATTAAAGGTAATCACCACTTGCGGCTGAATCGCCCGAATTGCGGCGGTTACTTTGGCCGCAACTGCTGCAACAGGGGCTTGCACCAAAGCGTCGGGGTGCGCATTAGCAGGCGTATTGACCATGCCCGAATCGCGATAATTTAAGAAGTGATAGGCCGCCAAGCCCATTGCATTGGCGGCATCGCCCAACTCGGTTGAACGGAGGGTGGCAATATCGCCATAACCGTGCAATAAACTTGGGTCAACATCGCCAGCCTCGCCCCGAGTAGCACAAATATAGTGCACGCTAACCCCATGATGGGCATAGTAGGCAATTGTGCCAGCGTTACCAAAACTCTCGTCATCGGGGTGGGCATAGACAAACAGCAGGCGGCGGGTCATTGGCGCGGTATTCAGCCAATGCGATTCTATCCCATAGGCGCGGAGATCGCTTGGAAAATGCATGGAAACATTCCTCACACAAACAATAGGTATGGTCTGTCGCTTTGGGCTGTTTGTCAAGAACAGGGCAAGATTGACCTTCGACTTATACCAAGCCTATAGTATACTTAATCTATTATGTTTACGAATAATCTAGCTTCATCGCCGCCCAACATTGCTCAATCACGCTAGTTTCGTTCAATTGATGGTGAGAGTTATGCATTGGCGCTCGTTTATTCCCCGAACATTAAGCGATTCCCAATCACGGCAACAGTTATTGCTTGTGATGCTGAAGGGTGTCTTCTTTGTTTTTACACCTGTCCAAATCAGCTTAAGTTTGATCCAAGCAAACATTAGTTGGCCACGGCTGGCGGTCATTGCGGTGGTCAATCTGATTTGTGGCTGGCTGTGGCATTTGGTCAAACACAACAAACTTGATCTGGCAGGCAAGCTGTTTGTTGGATTGTTTTGGCTGGTGTTCACAAGTTTAATGCTCAGCACTGGTGGGATTGCATCGCCTTCGATCATTGCCTATTTTTTCGTTATTTTTGCTGCGAGTTTCTTGCTAAGCGAACGTGCTAGCCTGCTGGTTGCGCTAGTGAGTTTAAGCGCAACCTTAGCCGCAGTATTACTCGAAGTGAATCAACTGCTGCCAAGCCCAGTAATTAGCTACACACCCTTTTCGCGCTGGCTGAGCTATAGCTTTTACTTTGGCCTAATGCTGGTATTTCAAGTAGTTAGTGGGCGTTTGGTGTATAACGCCTTGCAAAAAGCCCAAACTGAATTGTTCGAACGCCAACGGGTTGAAGCTGAATTACGTCACTCTGAAGCCCAATATCGCCTACTTTTCGAAACCATCCCAATGGGCATTGGCATGGCTAAACTCGATGGCACGGTCATCGCAATCAACCCTACTGGGACGCAGATGTTGGGCTATAGCCACGAAGAATTTATGCAGATTAAGCTCGAAAGTCTGTATGCCAAACCCGAAGATCGCAGCAAACTCATCCAAACAGCGCAGCAAACTGGCAAGATTCGCGATCATGAGATGGCGTTTAGGCATCGTGATGGTCATTTAGTCTGGGCGTTGGTTAATGTTGATCTCCAATCGATCAACGATGAGCTGGTGACGATTTCTACCTTGCGCGATATCACCACGCAACGCGCTGCCGAACGGGCCTTGCTGACCAACGAGGCTCGATTTCGGGCAATGTTTGAGCACGCTGCAATTGGGATTGTCTTGATTGATACGAATGGAGTGGCCTTCCGCGCAAACCCAACTGCCTGTATGCTGCTGAATTTTAGCGAACGCCAGTTGCAGCACGAACCATTTATTAATTTCACCCATCCCGACGATCGAGCCTTTGAAATCAGTTTAAACCAGGAGTTATTGGCTGGGCAGTGCGATTCGTATCAAATTGAGAAGCGCTTTTTACGCTCCGATGGCGGGATTGTTTGGGGTCGCTTGTGTGCCTCATTGGTGCAAGATGGCGACCATCAACCACTCTTTACCATTGCCATGATCGAAGATCGCAACTCGTACAAAGCGACCCAAGCTCAACTCGATTTGCAAATGCAAACCCTGACTGCGCTCTACTACAGCTCGCAACGCTTGACCACCAAACTCAAAGTCGAGGATCTAGCACGCGATATTGCTGATAGTTGTGTCAATATTTTTGGTGCCCAACGGGCTTGGCTGACCCTGAATCAAACCGATCAACTGATCTATCACGATCACCAAAGCGAACAAGCATTGCCCAGCATTCAAATTGAAATTGAATCGCTCGAGCCGGCAATCAATAGCCCAATCCAAACTATGGCTTTTCCTTTAGTGAGTCATAATCACACCTTTGGCATGCTCAATTTGCAAAGCGACCAAGCCGATTTCTTCCAAGCTGAGCGCAACGATATGCTCCAAACCTATGCCAGCCAAGTGGCCGCTGCCTTGGATAATGCCTTCATGTTCCAACATTTGCAAGAAATCAATCGCGAAGTAACTAGCGCTTACGATATGACAATTGAAGGCTGGTCACGGGCCTTGGATCTGCGTGATCACGAGACCGAAGGCCATACCCAACGGGTAACATGGATGACCGAACGGCTGGCTACAGCGATCGGCAAATTTAGCCCAGAAGAATTAATTCATGTGCGGCGCGGTGCCTTGCTCCACGATATTGGAAAAATGGGCGTGCCCGATGCAATTTTGCACAAACCAGGGCCACTCGATGATGATGAATGGGTGATTATGCGGCGGCATCCCGTCTATGCCTACCAACTGCTTGCGCCAATTCTCTACTTGCAAGGCTCGCTCGATATTCCGCATTATCATCATGAACGCTGGGATGGTGCGGGCTATCCCAAAGGCTTGCAGGCTGAGGAAATTCCGTTGGCGGCGCGGGTTTTTGCGGTGGTTGATGTCTGGGATGCCTTGCGTTCCGATCGACCTTATCGCAAAGGTTGGTCGGATCAACGGATTATGGAATATTTGGCGACTGAATCGGGCAAGCATTTTGACCCATTGGTGGTTGAGGTATTTTTGCAATTGCTCACAACCATGACAATTGCCGAGGTGCGCAATACGGTTAATGAACAATAAAAAAACAGGCGAGCTAGCAAACTAGCCCGCCTGTTGAGCGAATTTTAGCCTAATGCTTCGAGCAAGAGTGCCGCTTCGTCGGCGCTAATCTTGCCACTTTGCACCATCTTCAAAATTGCCAATCGTTCTTGAGTTTTATCAACCGCTGGTGCTTCGGCTGCTGGAGCCGCAGGTGCTGCCTTGGCGGCGGCTTCTGCTTGCTCAGGCGAAATCCGCACCGTATCGCCAGTGTAGGCCACGTGTTGACTTGACGATGAGCCATCATCTTCGCTAATCGACACGCGGTGTGGCGCATTTGGTGCTGCTGGCGGTGCTGGTGGTGCTGGTGGCGCTGGCGGGCGAGGAGCATTTGGGCGTGCTACGTTTTTCTCAATATTGCCCAACGCTTGGCCAATCGCCTCATAGGCGCGGCTAATGCCTTCATCAGCAGCCCGCTTGGCTTGCTCTTTCAAACGCTCGATCCGCTCAGGGTCAAAGCGATACTCGCGTTCGTTGATCCGCACGCTGACTCGTTCGGCGGCTTTGGCAGCCCGTTCAGCGGCGCGTTCGGTTGCATTGCGAGCGCGTTCAGCGGTCCGTTCGCCACCACCAGCTCGCCAATCGCGGCTCATTTCGCTAAATTGGGCGGCAATATCACGACCCATTGAGGCTAAGTCGTCGGTAAAATCGCGAATTGCCCGATTGAAATCGTCGTTCTTCCAATTCCAGTTGCCACCCCAATTATTGCTGCCAACGCTTTGCGATTGGCCTGCGGCGGCTGCGCCACGAATGCTCAAATCGCCTTGAACATTCAATTCTAAGCGGGCTGATCCATCGCCCCACGTCAGATTAATCGCGCCAGGCTCGCGCTCAGCAACGCCAGTGACATCACCTTGAACAAAGCCATTGACGGTAAAATTAGCGTCGTCGGCAACTTCCAAAACAACATCGCCACTAGCATTGGCGTGATAGACTTGCTGAGGCACCCAAGCGATGCCCAATTTCAAATCGCCATCAACATGAATCGGCGCAAGGCTCTTGATTATGCCACGCAAGGTTGCATCGCCACTAACGTGGGTAATTGCCACATCACCAGTAATATCGCTCGCGCTCAAATCGCCATGAATATTGATAATCGTCAGATTATGCACTTGGCCAACTTTAACATCGCCATTGGCATTTTTAATCACGATAGTATCAGCGTTCTCATAGATTTTGAGATCGCCATCAACGTTGGCAAGGTTAATATTGGCGCTTTTAGTAAAGAGCGCATCGCCTTGAACCGAAGCGCCTTCAAAGGTTTGCACATCGCGCACACTGATATCGCCTTCAATTTGGCGAGTGTGCACTGCTGCAAGCCCTGCAATATCGAGGTCGCCTTGAATAATTTCAAGCGTCAAGACAGTGCCATGAGGCAAACGCAATTCTAAATCATCTGAGCAGCGCTCAATCGAGAGATGGCCTTCTTGGCCCGAAAACTAATCGTATCTTCATCAGCATCAAACCAGGCTTCGGGCAAATCATGGGCAATAACCCGTAAATTACCTTCGCAAATGCGGACCGCCACGGTTGGATTACTACCGATGTTAATTCGTTGTTGCATCGTCCAAACTCCTTATTCAACCACAATTTCAATTCGTTCGCCGTCTTCGAGATCTTCCATATCAACGATTTTGCCCGTCATACCGCCGCGAATTGCTTCTAACATTTCATCGAAGTTAAGCGTTGTATGTTTGTTGGAAGCAAAACGCGCGCCGAGTTTCAAGCCAATACTAATCAAGCCAACTGGAATATTGACATTGATTTTGTGATGGTTGGACTTCAAATCGGTTACCCGGATGCGCACCCACTGAGCACGCACTGGGCGAGAAACCCGATTGTTTGGCTCCATCACGCCAAGCAACCGCGCACCTTCTTCGGCAGTCAATTGGCCATTTTCAATCAGGCGCAAAATGCGCATGCGTTCTTCGGTCGCCATTGAATACCTTCCTAGCCTTGTAACAGTTTGAGCGCTTCTTCAGCACTCAGTTCACCTGTTTCAAGTTGACGCAACACCTCACGCGAATCGGGCCGTGAGATTGAAGGCGGTGCACCTAAAGCGGCGGCAATTTCGTCCATTCGCATACGAGCAGTGGTGTACGAGACACTTAACGATCCCGCCACTTGATTGACGTTGCCTCGATGTTGCGCCAAGAGTTCTACAAAACTCAGTTGCTCACGAGTCAAACGTCCCAACCGCCCAAGCGTAAATTGCCCTTCAATCGCGGTGTTGCAAATTGCACATTCCAACCGGGTGCTGGTAAGTTCGCCCGAACAAACCGGACATTGAGTCAAGATAGGATTCATCAATACCTCGCGAAGTATCATTTCATCTGCGAATAAGTGTAACCTAAACTAGTAATAAGTGTCAATCTATCTTATATTAATTTTAGATTAGAAAGTTATAGCTAAAAAAACTGGTGGTTGGTTGAACATTGCCAAGGGTTAGTATTGAATATAACGGTTTGCTTGCGGCTTAGTTGCGGATTGTTTAGGTTCCCTCACCCCAACCCCTCTCCCGTGGCGCGGGCGAGGGGCTTTGGCTCTGTGACTTGCGATGATTTTTGCACACATGCATGGATGTTTCTCCTCGCCCGCGTTCAGTGGGCGAGGGGCTAAGGTGACTCATTCCACGATTGCTGGTTCGTTGCATGGGTGTGGAACTTACTATCAATTGAATTTTAGGGGGTGCAGGGGGATTAAAGCCCCCGGCGTTTCCCTCCGGCGGAGGGACGGAAGGGAGGCGAATCATACGTATCCACAAATAGAGAATCGAGAACTCACAAGCACTGTAATTGCAAAGCGATCGACTTGTTTTGGAGCCTAGAACAGGTATAATGGCAAAACATTTGAGCGACATCGAGCTTGCTAGCGAGGAGCATCTGTGGAACCGATATATATCGCCTTGGATTTGGAAACAACTGGCTTAGAACCAGGGCGCGATGAGATTATTGAAGTTGGGGCAGTTAAATTTCGGGGCAATGAGGTTCTCGAAACCTATCAAACCTTGGTCAAACCTAAACAGGTGCTGCCGATTAAAATTGCTCGTTTAACTGGCATCGATGCCCACGAATTGACCACGGCTCCAACATTTAATAGCATTGGTGGCCAATTAGCCAAATTTCTCAAAAGCTACCCGATTATTGGTCATTCGGTTGATGGTGATTTGCGCTTTTTGCAACACCAAGGCCTAAAAGTCACCCAACCCTATTACGATACCTTTGATTTGGCGACCTTGTTGATTCCGCAATTGCCCAATTATTCGCTTTCAACGATCGCCGAACATTTGCAAATTCAACACCCCGATGCACACCGCGCCTTGGCCGATGCCGAAGCCAGTCGCTTGGTGTTTACCGTGCTCTTGGATAAATTAGCCGCATTATCTGCCGCTGAGTTGCATAGCATCGCTCAAACGACCCAAAAATTGCAGTGGCCACTGGCCAAATTATTTGGTGAAATTGCCAAACGCCGAGTCCAAACCGTCTGGCAAGCACCAATTGAATTTATGCCCAAGCCCATTGTGCGCCCCGTTGCCCTTGAGCCAACCGGCAATCAACAGGAACTCGATAGCCAAGCGATTGGCGCGATGTTCGGCGCTGAAGGTGGCTTTAGTCGGCATGTTTCCTGGCTACGAGCCACGCCAACCACAAATCGAAATGACCGTCGCGATTGCCGAAGCGCTCAATCAAGGCGATACCTTGATGATCGAAGCGCCGACTGGCACTGGCAAAAGCTTGGCCTATCTCGTGCCAGCCGCCCAATGGGCACGCCAGCGTGGCGAACGAGTGGTCATCTCAACCAACACCATCAACTTGCAAGATCAGCTTTGCTCCAAAGATATTCCCACTGTGCAAGCACTGCTGGCCGAACATCCCGATCAAGCACCAACCTTGCGCGCTGTGCAGCTCAAAGGCCGCAGCAATTATCTATGTTTGAAGCGCTATGAATCGTTTCGGGCGCAACCCGACCACAACGAAGATCAAACCCGTGGTTTGTTGAAGCTTCAGCTTTGGCTTCCCTCGACCAACAATGGCGATCGCTCAGAATTGATGCTAATTCAAGGCGAACAGCAGGTTTGGAACAACGTGAATGTTGATCCCGACCAATGTTTGCGCCAACGCTGCTCACTGTATAACGAGTGTTTCTTCTTCAAAGCGCGGGCCGAAGCCGAAAATGCCCATATCGTGGTCGCCAACCATGCTTTGTTGATGGCGGATGTCAAATCGCCTGGCATTTTGCCACGCTACGATCATTTGATTATCGATGAAGCGCATAACCTTGAAGATGTTGCCACCGATCAATTGGGCTTTACGATTTCGCAGCACAGCTTGAATGGCTTGCTCAACGATATGCACAGCACTGGTGGTGCCCGCTTGGCTGGCGGCGTATTGAACGAATGGTCGCAGCTCTTCCGTTTGAGCACAGTTGATCATAAAGAGCAGCGCAAACTTGAAGATCTCAGCGCCGACTTGCGCCCAAATGTTGAAAAAGCCCGCGAGGCAGCTCAGCAATTATTCAGCATTTTCAACGATATTATGGCCAAGGATCGCAGCGTAACTCAATACGATCCTCAATTGCGCATCACCAGCAAAATTCGCCGCCACGCCGAATGGACTCAAGTTGAGCAAACCTGGGAAAACTTGAGCATTAATTTGCGCAAAATTGGCGATGGTTTTGGCAAGCTCCAAGCGATTTTGGATAATCTCGAAGGCCGCGATATTAATGGCTACGACGATTTGGTGATGCGGGTCAAGGGCATCGTGAATGCTTGCAGCGAATTGCAACGTCAATTTGATCTCGTCATTTATGGCAATGAAGAAACTGTGGCTTGGCTGACTGCCGATCAACGTCGCCGCGAATTGTTAGTTCAAGCAGCACCAATTCATGTCGGGCCGTTGTTGACTGAAGATTTGTGGCTGAAAAAACGCGCCAATATTTTGGTTTCGGCCACGCTTTCGGTCAGCAATAGCTTCGATTATCCCAAGCAGCGTTTGGGCTTAGATCAAGCCACAACTATGCAGCTCGATTCGCCGTTTGATTACAGCAAATCGACGCTGATCTATTTGCCAACCGATATGCCCGAACCTAACGAGCGCAACTATCAGCGGGCCTTAGAAGATGCGTTAATAAATTTATGTAAAGCCACTGGTGGACGAACCTTAGCCTTGTTCACCGCCAATGCCTCGCTCCGCCAAACCTATCATGGCATTAGCGAAAGCCTTGAGCAAGCCGATATTTCGACCTTGGCGCAAGGCATGGATGGCTCACGCCGCTCATTAATCCAGCGCTTCAAATCCGACCCACGCACGGTTTTGCTTGGCACGGCCTCGTTTTGGGAAGGCGTGGATGTAGTTGGCGATGCCTTGAGCGTGCTGGTGATTACCAAATTGCCCTTCAGTGTGCCCAATGATCCAGTATTTTCGGCGCGGTCTGAGGGCTTTGATGATGCTTTTGGCGAATATTCAGTGCCCCAAGCAATTTTACGCTTCAAACAAGGCTTTGGCCGCCTCATTCGCTCAAAGGATGATCGTGGGATTGTGGTGGTGCTTGATCGGCGCTTGCTCAGCAAAAATTATGGGCGGCAATTCCTCGAATCATTGCCCGATTGCACAATCCAGCGTAAGCCATTGGCGGATTTAGCGACGACTGCCGCTCGCTGGTTGGTTTAGATTAAAGTTCCCTCGCCCGCGTTCAGTGGGCGAGGGGGCGCTGATCATTTTTACCACGATTCATGGAAAACCACGATGTTAAAGCCCTTCGCCCACGTCACGGGAGAGGGGAATCTGCCAAGGGTAGGTTTTTCGGATGTCACCACCCTTCCGTCCCGCCTCCAGGAAGGAAACGCAGGGGGATTAAAGCCCCTGCACGCCCTCAAGGACAATTGGTGGATAGCACGCGTCTTCCGATGAACCTTTCAGGCGGCGGTTCGCAGCGGAGGAATCTTCAACCCCACCCTTTGAAGGACACCCTCGCACGCTGTATGGGCGAAGGGATTTTCGTTTAGTGGATTCCCATTGATTCGAGGCGTTTTGTTTGATCAGCTGGCTCCCCTCGCCCGCGTCACGGGCGAGGGGTTGGGGTGAGGGAATAACTCATCCCCTACACTTATTTCACGCTCAAGACGCTTACGCTGCTGGTTACTCGATTGCCCGCTTGATCGATCGCCTTGGCCACAACTCGATAGGTGCCAGCCTGAGTTGGGCTGAAATCAAGGCTATAGGGCGCTTGATCACGCACAAAAACCTCACCATTGACTGTCCACTCGACGCTGGCCAACTGACGATCATCTTGGGCATTGGCTTGAAATTGGACTGACTGGCCACGCAAAGCTGATGCTGGCACAGTGATGCTAATCGTCGGCGCAGTCCGATCAAGATAGATCGTCACTCGTTGTTCGTTCATGCCATTGCTTTGCTTGACCAACAAGCGCAGGCTATACGCTCCCTCGGGCAAACCATTGGCGTTCCAAATGGCCAACAAACCGTTAGAAATACCACCAAAACCTTCGATAATCATCGTCCAACTGCTCGGATTTGGGCCTGTGCCCCAAGCAACACTGTAATCACCAGCAGCGCTGCCGCGAATCCGAATTGGCGAGGCTAATGCCGCTCCATCGCTTGGCTCGATCAAGGCAATCGCAACATTGGCGTTGCCCTCACTACTTGGATTGACTACAGCACATGGTTTGGTTGGGGGGGTTCCCAAGCCGCCGTTTTCGCCCCAATTGCCAGCCTCATCAGGATAGATTGCAAAAATCCGATCTTCGCCTGGCTGATTTGGCAAGGCCACACAATCGCCGTTTGGCCCCACCCGGATTGTACGATAGACATTTTCGGTTTCTACTGGCTCAGTACCATTGACGAAATATTCAGTCCGAATGTTGGGACAGGCTTTCGATGGCTTGGTGCCCGTTGGAATACAGACTTCATGCTCGGCCACATTCGATGGTGGTGTAAATTGCTCGATGGGCAAGCCTTCGTGATATTTGGTCATGAGCCGATTCCAAATCACGGCAGCGCCAAACGAGCCAGGCACGGCATCCATCGGACTATTATCGCTGTTGCCAACCCATGCACCAATCACCACGCTCGGCGTATAGCCAACCGTCCAACTATCGCGATCGTCGTCAGTCGTGCCAGTTTTGACTGCTGCAGGACGATCGTTGGGCAATTCCATGGCATTATCAGGCCCAAACATCCACTCGCGGGCTTGATTATCGCTCAACATGCTCGAAACAATAAACGCCAAACCATTGCCATCTGGCCCTAAAGCATCCTGGCTTGGCGGTTCGCTCCATGCTTCCAGTACTTCGCCACGGGTATTGACGACTTTCAAAATGGTTGAGGCAGGGCGATACTTACCTTCATTGGCAAAAACGCTGTAGGCTGTTGTTAATTCCATCAGGGTTACTTCGCCACCACCAAGCGCGAGCGATAAACCATAGCGTGGACGATCATCCAAGGTGCTGATGCCAACCCGCTGCATCAGACGCAAAAACTCGTCAATTCCCACATGATCAAGTGTTTTGACCGCTGGCACATTGAATGAATTGGCCAAAGCAACCCGAATTGAAACTGGGCCATGGAAATTGCGATCGTAATTTTTGGGCGCATAGACCTCGCCACCAGCAAAGCTATATTCGGTTGGCACATCCCAAAGCACGCTGGCAGCCGTCCAATCGCGCATCATCGCCGCAGCATAGACGAATGGTTTGAGCGCTGAGCCAGGTTGGCGTTCGGCCAAGGCCACATTAACTTGGCCATCGATCGCCGTGTTGTTGTAATCGGCAGAGCCAACCATCGCCAACACTTGGTTGGTTTTACGATCAAGCATCACAACTGCGCCATTGGTAGCATTTTGGGGCGCAATTTCGCTAACCCGTTGTTGCACTTCTTGCTGGGCGGTCGCCTGCCAAGCTGGATCAAGCGTAGTGGTAACCCGCAAACCGCCACGATAGAGCAGTTCGGGGCCATAACGGGCTTCGAGCAATTGGCGCACATAAAAGACAAAATGTGGCGCAGTTAAATTAACTTGCGATGGCTTAACATATAAGACTTCAGCAAAAGCTTGCTCAGCTTGCTGGGTAGTAATCATCCCATTCCGCACCATCGCCGCCAAAACAATCTCTTGGCGTTGTTTGGCCGCATCGGCATTAATCAATGGATCAAGCTGTGATGGCGATTGGGGCAAACCTGCCAACATCGCTGCTTGGGCAAGTGTTAAATCGCTAACGCTAACCCCAAAGTAGGCTTGGGCAGCGGCCTCAGCACCATAGGCATTGTTGCCATAGGGAATTTCATTCAAATACAAGGCCAAAATTTGATCTTTGGAGTAGCGTTGGCTAATTTGGTAGGCCAAAATCGCCTCGCGAATTTTACGCTTGGGCGTTTGCTGGCCCCGTTCTTCGGGCGAAAGCAATACATTGCGCACCAATTGTTGGGTAATTGTCGAAGCCCCGCCTTGGCCAGCCTCCTGATCGGTCAAATTGGCTAGCGCAGCCCGGGCAATCGAGGGCAAATTAACTCCCGGATTAGTGTAGAAATTACTATCTTCAACCGCAATCGTTGCCTGTTTAAGATACTCGGAGAAGGCGCTGAATGGCACAACTGTGCGTTGCCCAGCATTCGGATCGAAAATTTCATACAGCAAGGTTGAGCCATCGCGGGCATAGAGTTTGGTTGTTTCAAACGCACGATGAGTACCCAAATTATCAATCGAGGGCAAATCGCGACTGAAATACCAGTAGCCACCCAAGCCTGCGGCAAGCGCCAAAAATAGCCCAATGAGCAGCAGTTCAACCAAGAGGATGAGTGCATTGAGCCACCATGGGCGTGCCTGACGACGGGCAGCCCGCGCCAAACGCCGTTCTTGACGGGGCGTTAATTGTAGTTGTTCGCTGTTTGATTGTGCCATAGTCGTATTTGGAGGCTTTGGGCTATTGGCTCGTGGCTCGGGTTATTCACAACAAGCCATAACCAATCCCGAATCCCCAACCCCCACAAATAAATTTTGCGATAAAATTATAGCATGCAGCCTACACCATCTTTAGGTGATTATGCAGAAAGGATGTTTTGCATGAAGCAACGCAGCATGCGTGTTTTGATTCCAGCATTTCTTATTCCACTAGGGCTTTGTGTGCTGGCCAGTTTATTAATTTGGATCTTTGCGCCAAACGAACAAGCGGCTCCTGAGAAAAGTACAAATACCGACACAGGTCTTTCAGCTGATCCAACTCCGGTTGCTGTCAGCCCAATCAACGCTGCGCCCAGCAATGGATTAAGCGATGAACAAACCCGGATCGATTTGTACAAGCGGGTTGGGCCAGCAGTCGTGAGTATCGACACCGAAGTTGCTGGCGAAAGCGCTGAAGAAGCTACGCAAGAGGCGCTTGGCTCAGGCTTTTTGGTCGATGATCAAGGTCATATCGCCACCAATAACCATGTGATCGAAGGTGCGACTCGCATTTTCGTGACCTTTGCTGATGGGCGACAGGTGCCAGCAACCTTGCGCGGCACCGACCAAGACAACGATATTGCGGTGATCAAGGTCGATGCGGCGGCAGTTAGCAGCATTGTGCCAATGGCGTTTGGCAACTCGCGTGAAGTTCAAGTTGGCCAAGATACCATTGCGATTGGCAACCCTTTTGGCTTGCAAAATACCATGACCTTGGGCATTGTTAGCGCTGTCGAAGGGCGTTCGTTGCCTGGACGCACCTTGAACAACGGCGGTCAATTCCGCATCAGCCGCATTATTCAGACCGATGCCGCCATCAATCCAGGCAATAGTGGCGGGCCATTGCTCAATAGCAAAGGCGAAGTTATTGGCATCAACACCGCGATTCGGGTCAGCGATCCAACTGCAGCCCCAGCCTTTGCAGGGGTTGGTTACGCCGTGCCGGCGAATACGGTCAAAGTGATTGTTGAAGACTTGATCAAAACTGGCAAGCACGATTCGGCCTATTTGGGCGTGAGCATGTTGACAATCAGCGCTCAATTGGCTGAACAATTGAAATTGCCAGTTAACCAAGGCGCGTTGGTTACCAATGTCGTCACCGACGGCCCCGCCGATCAGGCAGGCATTCAATTGGGCACGACCACAATTGAAGTAGAGGGTGCTGCATTAATTATTGATAGCGATATCGTTACGGCCTTCAATGGCGAGACAATTCGCTCAAGCGACGATCTAATTGCCCATATCAACGATTCACGGGTTGGCGATACAGTAAATTTGACAATTATTCGGGGGGATAAGGAACAAACGATTGAGGTAACCTTGGGGGCACGCCCTTAAAACCGTTGGGTTAGGCCAATTTTATCACCCCTTGGGGGGATATTTTGAGAATCTGGATCGCGAGCCGTATCTTTTTTGCAGGCTGCACGGTTTCCCTTATGCCAGACCTCTCCACACAGCAAACACGGGCGGGTGCAATCGACTGATAGCACCCGCCCGATGTTTTTAGCTATTGACCCAAAGCAAACTTAAAATAGCGTCGGTTGTCCTCTCACCCGCAGGCAATGCGGAACCGCTTATCCTTACAAGGGGAGGTTTTTAACAATGGACTGGTGGATGTGGTTGAGCGACTCCTCACCCCCCAGCTCCCTCGCCCACTGAATGCGGGAGAGTGGGAGCCACCGTGGATTGACCAAAACCACGCCGTTAAAGCCACGGGCGAGGGGTTGGGGTGAGGGAATAATCTACTCCATCGTATCTGCGCTACGCTAATCGTTGCTGCTTAAATCAGCCATCGCTGACAATTCATTTCAGATCCCTCGCTCCTTCGTATGCTTCGTGGATCAAAAAAAGGGATCAGTTGCCCGATCCCCACGCTCCGACTGCGAATATTCAAGGTTAATTGCGTGACTTTGCTGCGCCAACACTATTGATCGTGCGTTGCAAATCGCTGAGGGTGAAAGGTTTTTGCAAAAAGCCCGCTAGCCCATCGTTGATCAATGGGTCGAGCATCGAATCGACGCTATAACCGCTCATCAAGACAATTGGCACATCGCCACGAATCGTGCGCAAGCCATGCGCCGTATCAATGCCATTAAATTGGGGCATTGTTAGGTCAAGCAAGACAAGCTGATATTCGCTGGCATGCTCGCGAAATGCCTTGATTGCACTCTCACCATCACTAAATCCTCGAACCGTTAAACCTAAACGTTGCAGCATGCGTTCAGTAACTGTGCGAACTGCTGGTTCATCATCGATCAGCATGACGACATTGTGAACTGAATGAACATCTTCGTTCGTTGCTGCGGGGGTTGGCTGCAAGATCGAATGTGGTGGTAATAACACAGTGACCTCCGTTCCCATTTGGGGTTGGCTCCACACGGCAATTGAGCCATGATGCGCTCGTACCATGCCTAAAACTGCGGCCAAACCAAGGCCGCGTCCGGCAAATTTGGTACTAAAATAGGGATCAAACATAAGTCCTTGGGTGCGAACATCCATCCCAACGCCGTTATCACGAATACTCAGGGTGATATAGCTGCCTGCGGGAAGTTTGGGTAAGCCAGTAGCGGTATGCGGAGCTTGGACATAGGTTTGGAGCGTGCTGGTAATTTGAATTGCTCCATAGCGATGCTCGATCGCCTCAACACTATTTTTGAAGATACTCAAGATCATTTGGCGTAGTTGATTAACATCGCCCTTGAGTAGCCCTAATTGATCATCAAGCTCGTAAGTTATGCTGGTTGTCGGATGCGCCTGCTCACTAAGCGTCGTGGTTAGCTCACGCAATTGCGCATTCAAATCAACCGTACTACTGGTAAAGTGGCTGCCTCCGGTATAGGCGACAATTTGCTGGGTTAGCTCGGTTGCCCGAATCGCGAGGTTTTCGATCTCTTGCAGTTGATGATAGATTGGGTGGGTCGGAATGAGATCGAGCAATCCAAGACTAACATTGCCACGAATGCCCATCAGAATATTATTGAAATCGTGGGCGATGCCTCCGGCAAGCAGGCCAAGACTTTTGCGTTTCTCCCGTTCGTTGGCCAATTGTTGAGCAGCTTCACGTTGTTGGATGGCCGTATGGTCGCGAATTACTATCTGTACCGCTGAGTTACCAGCAAAAGTTATGGGAATGATGGTCAATCTGAGGGGGATTTCTGGCGTTTTGGTCGTATCGTAGCGTAACTCATGGTTAATTGGTTGATTGGTGGTAATCGCTTGATCAAATAGCTGTTGAATGGCATTTGAGCTTTGATCAAGCACCGTGGTAAGATCGCTCCCAAGAATCTGATAGCGATTTTCAAAGCCCAACAATTCGATCCCGATTGCATTAAGATAGACAACTCGGCCTGCTTGCTGCACGACAATTCCATCAGGCAGCGCATCGAGCATCGCTCGATAGTGTTGATCGATGAGACTATTTGGCCGCCAGAGTGCAGCTTGACCAATCGCTTTGCTCACGTACTGACAAACAGTTGTTAAAATTGCTGCATCGGTTTGATTAAAAGTATCAACAATGCTCTCGACCATCAAAACACTTAATAATTGCTGTTCCGCCAAAAGTGGAATGCAGATCGACGATTGAATATGCGGATGGCTCCGAATGAAATCGGGATCTTGATCAACATAGGCGACCAAATAAGCTTGCTTGGTGCGAGCGCAACGCCCAACGATGCCTTGCTGAAAGCTCAATTGTTCAGGGTTATGCCCAAAACCATGCTGACATTGCAGTTGAAGGATGTCGGTGTGAGCGGCGTAAATGCTAATTAAGCTATTGGCAAAACTACTGGCAATTGCTGTGACAACGTGGCGATACAGCATATCTAAGGGTAGGTTTTGCTTGAGAATCGCTTGAATCTGCTCAAGTAAGCCATCACGATTAGGCTGGTGTTGAACAGCATCGGCAGAATATTCATGTCGAGCAAGTTTCGCATGTAAGGCCACTGTCGGCTGTTCGCTAGCATGGTGCGAATCCATACGTCCTCCCCAGATCAGGATGGGACACAACGACAGAGTATAGTGGCTTGTTTCCTAGCAGTCTATAGTTCTTTTAGTGAGTCTTACCCATGACTTATTTCGCCCCACGCTTGTTGTAAGCGCCCAGTAATCGCATGCCAATCATAGTTGGCGGCCACAAAACTCCGCGCCGCCAGCGCTAGCGTTTGAGCCAATTGGCGATCATGCAGCAGTTTGAGCGTGGCTTGGGCAAAGGCTTGGGGCGTATCGGCCAGCAAACAATGCTGGTTTGGCACTAACCCAGTTACGCCATCAGCGCCCATGGTGGTTGAGACCAGCGGAGTTTCAGTGGCCAAGGCTTCAAGCAATTTGAGCCGCACGCCGCCGCCCATGCGCATTGGCAGCACAAAAACCGCTGCTTGGTTGAAATAGGGCTGTACGCTGGGCACATTGGGGATAATCTCGATCACGCCAGGCTGGGCTAATTGCAAGACCGCTGGCGTTGGCGCACGCCCAACAATGCTTAATTTGGTGGCTGGGCGTTCAGCCCGAATCAGTGGCAAGACTTCCTGAACAAACCAGCGCAAGGCATCGATATTCGGGCGAAAATCCAAACTGCCGGTAAAAAGCAACTTATTTGGATCGAACTCACGCGGCGTGGTCGGGCTAAATTGCTGGCTATCAACCCCATTTGGTACAACATACAACGGCTTTTTGACCCCAATTTTCTGCAACATGGCCCGATCTTCGGGCGAAACCACATAAGTTTGATCAAGCTGGTTGCAAACTAGGCGTTCGTAGCGGGCCAATTTACGCCATTGAATTGCCGAGTAGAGCGCGGCATGCCAGTGCTTTGGCTGTTGGCGGTCGGTTTGGGCGGCGCGTTGTTGCAGCAGATATTCAGCATTCCATTGATCAAGCGTCGCGGGCACGCCCCAGCGTTGCGCTTGCAAGGCATATTGGGCCATCTCAATACTTTCGGCTTGCACCAAATCGAAGCGATTGGTATTGAGCAAGCTGGCCAAGGCTGAACGAAACATCGCAGAGGGCGCACGCAAGGCCATATCTGGCAATGGCGAGGTTAGGGTTTGCCAAGCACGTTGGGCCAAGCTGCGTTGTGGCGCAGGAACGAGGGTTAGATGACAATATTGATTGAGTGGCTGGGCGGCGGCGCTCGCCTTATGGCTCGGCGAGAGGCTTAAACACCATAATTCATGCTGGCTGACTTAACTCTCGCAGCAACTGAAACATGCGTTGCGTGCCGCCACTATTGGCAGGGTAAGCAGGGTATGGCGTGAGAAACAAAATCCGCATTGGTTACTCTGGTGTGTTACATAAAAAGAATTGCGCATCGCGGCCTGCGTGATAGGCAAAACGCACGCCATCAACTTCCAACACCACGCGAAAGCCAGGTGTAAGCACCGCCCGACCCATACCGCCATTATCGCTGCAACCAAGATTGCTCGCCGGCCACGTCATGGCTTCATCAACCACTACCTTAATTTGCTCGCTGGGCGTAGCAAACTGGGTTTGATGCAAACTGATTACGGTTTGCGCATTCGCCGATACCGGTTGGCTGGTCATCATTTGCTCCTGCGCCTTAACAATAGTTGGGTTGATAGTTGGTAATCGTCGATCAACACTGCCACAGCCGATCAACAGCCATGGGCTTGCCAGCAGAGCAATGGTACAATTGAGTCGCTGTCGCCAACGACGAGAGCATGAATTTTTCATAGCCCAAAGGATACCACAAATGCGAAGTCATGCGATTGCCATTGCCAAAGCCGCAGGCCAAATTCTGCGCGATGGATTACGCAATGAGCGTCAGATTCAACATAAAAGTGCCACGATCGATCTGGTTACCAACATCGATTTAGCCAGCGAAAAATTGATCGTTAGTAAAATACACGAGCAATTTCCCGATCATCGGATTGTGGCCGAGGAATCAGGCGACGATGGCCGGACGGCTGAATATTGCTGGGTGATCGATCCGCTTGATGGCACCACCAATTATGCCCATGGATTTCCATTCTTCGCGGTTTCAATTGCCTTGCTGCACCACAATCAGCCAACGATTGGCGTGGTGTATGATCCATGGCGCGATGAGTGTTTTGTCGGTGAGCGCGGGGTTGGCGCGTGGCTCAACGATCAGCCATTACGTGTCACCAACACCAATACTGTTGATGCAGCCTTGTTGAGCACCGGCTTCCCCTACACAATCCGCACCAATCCTGATAACAATATTGCTGAATTTACCCGCATCGTGCTTAAAGCTCAAGCCATTCGGCGCGGTGGCGCGGCGGCCTTGGATATTTGTTATGTGGCGGCTGGACGCAGCGAAGGACACTGGGAGCTTGGCCTCAAGCCGTGGGATACTGCGGCGGCAGCGGTGATTTTGAGCGAGGCAGGCGGCAAACTGAGTACATGGACTGGCGCCGATTGGAATCCATGGATTGATCGCTTGGTGGCAACCAACGGCGCAGTGCATTCCGAGTTGGTTGAATTATTACAAGCCTAATTATCAATCAGTTTTCCCTTCAAAGGCTCTTGCTCGATGCAAGGGCTTTTTTGTTCTTGTGAATCGTGCCCTCACCATCCAACCCCTTCGTCCACTGAACGCGGGCGAGGGGAAGCAGTACATCTTGCGGATCTCAACGCGGCTCTTATGCCATACAAGAGCTTTTTGTTGTTTAGAACAAGCCTAATCGCCTGAAAAGCCGATAAAACACAATTCATGAGGCTGATCGTTTTCATAAGCAGTAATGATAAAGCCTTGATCACTATCGTAGTGGTCGGAAATAGCCGACTCTTGGGCGATAATTTGGGCTTTGGTCGGGCGGGTTGTGCCAAAAATTTCGTGTTGCAGGTCGTCAGGCATTGGGGCGATCACAGCAAACTGTTCTGAAAAGGCTTGATGCCACGCCTCAGGATCAGTTTGATTACTTGACCATCGTGGTAAGGGAGCAATCTGCGCAACTATCCGCTCAATATCGAGGATCGAATGGGTGCCATCAGGTCCATTCCACACACGCCATTGCTCAATGGTGGTTGGGTACGTCAAGCGTTGCAAAGCCTCAAGCTCTTGACGATAAGATTCGATATCGTCAGTGCTCAGCCGATCGGGCGGAAGATAATCCTCTAAAGTTAAGCCTTCCCACCATGCTTTGCCCTTACTAAATTCGCCATTCTTCAATTCATCCGCTTGCAGTTGCTCAAACGCTGCTTGAAGATCGGCTTGATACGGGACAAAATAGCTCCAACCTGATGCGCCCATAGTTACTCCTCAACACAAATTACTCAGACTTGAATTACTATAGCATTATCAGAATATTTGTTCAATTATTTTCAAGCGACCAATACTTCAATTACAGCGTAGCAATAACACTATTTCGGCTACATCTCAGCATACAGGCAATCGATTCAACCAAGAACGGAGCAGTATGAGATAGTAGAAACCTACGCTATGTTTGATTGAAGGAGCGTAACAATGCTCATACTAAACCTGATTGGCATCGGTTTAGCCTTGTGGGTAAGCCTTGGCTATGGCTATGCCTTTTTCAAAACCGCGATTCGCTGGTTTTTGCTGCATAGTTTGCGCTGGCTAATTATTGGCCAATATCTGTGGCTGCTGGGCTATTTGCTGGCGGTAGGAGTATGGCCGATGACCAATCCTGAATTGGTGCTGCTTGGCGTGATTGGCCTGATTCTGCTGCGTAAAATCGGCCCAATGCTGCGCAATCGCTATACCGAGGCTGGCTACAAGGCTCGCGATATTCTGCTGCTGCGGATTGTAAGGCCTGTCAACCAACAACCTGGCTTGGCTGTGCCATTTAATCATCGGGTGGATGTTGGTGCGAACAGGCCGTTATTGCTCAATTTAATCGTCTATGGCTTGTTGGCTGGACTGAATTGTGCGATCATCTATGGCACAATTTTGATCAGACCCTAACTATGAGGAGCTTGCACGCGGATTCACGGACAATGATTTGGCTGCGCGAGGAATGGCGCGATTTTATTAATCACAGATAAAAATTAGGGCTATTGGGCTATAGCCAATTCAGCCTAGCTCTGTGATAGTACCCCTGCATAATGTTATTCTGTTGGAGTGTGTATGCAGGTTGTTCGCTATTGGTTGCGCCCTAAACGGCGTTGGTTGATTGTTAGTGCGCTGATTTTTTGTTTGGTTGGCTCGGTTGCTGGTCAAACGCCACAAGCATTGGCTGGCGGCAGCATGAATTATCTGCCAGCCATCATGTTCAATGCCGATTTAGATATTCATAATCGCCAATCGGTGGTCAATTTTTATCAAAATTATTACCCCACGTCGATGGCTGTCGATTCTGGCTGGAACGGCAACGCAAGCACATGTACAGCTGGCACAACGACTCAAGCCTTCCGCGATATAGTCTTGGCGCGGATTAATTATTATCGCCGCTTAGCAGGCATGGGCACAGTCACCTTTGATGCTGGCTTAAATGCCAAGGCACAGCAAGCGGCGTTGATGATGAGCCGTAATCGCACGCTCAACCATAATCCTCCCGCAACGTGGTTTTGTTACACTACCGAAGGCCAAGAAGCCGCTGGCAAATCAAATTTGGCGGCTGGTGTAACCGCCAACGGAACGGGAGCAATTGGGTTGTATATGTCCGATGATAACACGCCGAGCGTTGGCCACCGGCGTTGGCTGCTGTATCCGCCGACGCTCAAAATGGGCACCGGCGATGTCGAGGCCCAAAGCGGCACGCTTGATGCCAATAGTTTGTGGGTAGTTGGCAACACTGGCCCACGCCCTGCAACCCGCACTGAATATATCGCTTGGCCACCAGCGGGCTTTGTGCCATTTATCAACGCCAATAAACGCTGGTCGTTTGGCCTGCCCAACGCCAATTTTGCTAATGCGGTGGTCACGATGCAAAAAGCTAATCAGCCGCAAGCACTGACGATTGTTTCACGCAGCGGCGGCATCGCCGATAATACAATCGTTTGGGATGTCACAGGCTATGCTATTTGGCCAGCGCCTGCGAGCGACATAACCTATACCGTCAATCTGAGCAATGTGGTGCATAACGGCCAAACCCGCTCATTCAGCTACCAAGTCACCATAATCGACCCAAGTCGTTAGGGTAGATGGGCTATAGCCAAATCGCCAAATCTTTGTCAAAATTCCTTAACTAATCAATCAATGGAGGCATGGTATGCAGGTGGCACAATACTGGCGGCGCAGCCGTTGGACCAGTTTGATGATCGCAGGTTTGGTGGTGTTTGGCTTGGTTGCCCCGCTTGCCGCCCAAGAACCGCAAACGATTGCTGGCGGCAGCACAAATTATTTCCCAGCAGTCATGTCCAACCCTGAGCTTGATATTCGCAATCGCCAATCGGTGGTCAATTTCTATACCAATTTTTATCTGCCAAGCAATAATGTTGCCGATGGCTGGAATGGCAGTCAAGCCACATGTAATGCTGGCACAACCAGCCAAGCCTATCGCGATGCAATTCTGTTGCGGGTTAATTATTTTCGCAAAATGGCAGGCATGGCCGCTGTAACCCTCAATGATAGCTACAATAGCCAAGCCCAACAAGCCGCGTTGATGATGAGCCGCAACAATAGCCTTAATCATAGCCCGCCAACGTCGTGGGCTTGTTACACCGCCACTGGCAAAACCGCCGCTGGCAAATCGAATCTCTATTTGGGTCAACTTGGGCCAGGCGCAATTACGGGTTATATGCTCGATCCTGGTGCTGGCAATAGTTCAGCTGGTCACCGCCGCTGGATTCTCTATCCCCAAACCAAATCGATTGGCACCGGCGATGTGCCAAGCCGCAGCGGCTATGCAGGCTCGAATGCCTTGTATGTTATCACCAGCGATTATGGCACGGCACGGCCAGCCACGCGCACCGAGTATGTCCCATGGCCACCAGAAGGTTTTGTGCCCTACCAAGTGGTGTTTGGGCGTTGGTCGTTTGCCTTGCATAATGGCAATCTTGCCAATGCAACTATTACGATGAGCCAAGGCAGCACCAATATCCCGGTCACCAAAGAAACTGTTACCAATGGTTATGGCGAAAATACGCTGGTTTGGATTCCACAAGGCTACAATCATAGCTCAAGCTGGCTCAGCCAACCGCCGATACCACCTATACGATCACGATTGGCAATGTGATCGTCAATTCACAACCACGCAGCTTCACCTATAATGTAACCGTGATTAATCCAAATCAGTAGCCGCTTTTTCAAATTAAAATCTGCAATTGAGACCGACAGTAGCCTTGGGTTGCTGTCGGTCGTGATCTGTGCTGGAGGTGCGTGTGGCTCCAAAAATTGCCTTTATTCGTAAGGGGCGCTGGCCGTTGGCCAATGTGCGAACCGCCGAAACCTTACGTGCTCAATTCCCCGAATACGAACTGCGCGAGATCGATTTAATCCCTATCATTCGACGCAATCCTGCGCTAGTCGCACTGAATGGCTGGTGGACGTTACGTCAATATGCTGGCGATTTGGCGCTGCGCCGTCGTAGCCCCAAAGATGCTTTTTTGATTACCAGTTATATTTTTCGTGCTGTCAAGCATTTAGTCGCCGATTTGCTGCGCGATGACGAGTATTTGTTTAGTTTTCAGATGCAATCGTTATTTGATGCTAGCGTGCCAAATATCCCTCATTTTGTGTATACCGACCACACATTATTGGCAAATCGCCAATATCCAGGCTTTAATCCAGCTTCGCTCTATCACCCAGAATGGATGAAATTAGAGCCAACAATTTATCAAAATGCCAAATTAGTCTTTACACGCTCGAATCATGTTTCACGTTCACTCGTTGAAGATTATGCTTGCGATCCGGCCAAAGTGCGCTGTGTTTACGCTGGCAGCAATGCCCCTATAATCAGCGAAGCGCCAGATCCAGCTCGTTATGCCAGCCAAAATATTGTCTATGTTGGGATAGATTGGGAGCGTAAAGGCGGCCCTGAATTGCTGCAAGCCTTCGCCCAAGTGCGGGCTGTTTATCCCAATGCCACCTTGACGATCATCGGCGCAACGCCGCAAACCAACCAGCCCGGGGTTGAGGTGATTGGGCGGATTCCGGTAGAGCAATTGCCGCAGTATTACCAACGGGCCGCCGTCTTTTGCATGCCCACCAAACTTGAGCCATTTGGCATCGTGACGATTGAGGCCATGAATTATTGGCTGCCCGTGGTTTCGACCAATCTTGGAGCCATGCCCGATTTCATCGAGCAAGATGGCAATGGCTATTTGGTTGAGCCAGGCACGGTCGATCAACTGGCGACAGCCTTGATCAAATTGGTTGGCGATCCTGAGCGCTGTCGGCGTTTTGGCGCACGCAGTGTCGAAATTGCGTCACGTTATCGCTGGGAAGCGGTCGGCCAAGCCATGCGCGAGGCAATTGTGCAAAATATCTAGTAAGAACATAGAGCAGAGAGCATAACTGTACTGGTTCATAGCATTAACATCATGTCCCCTCACCCCCCAGCCCCCTCTCCCACTGAACGCGGGCGAGGGGGAGAACCCATGGTTTAAACCAAAATCATGAACAAGCCATCAGATTCAAGCCCCTCTCCCGCGCCACGGGAGAGGGGTTGGGGTGAGGGAACGCCGCTGTTGCCAACCCAATCAACCATTACAGCTGTGGTTAAAACTCCCTCGCCCCTGAATCCTAACCCCTAACCCCTCGGAAAATCGTCGCTTGACAAACTCAAAACTGCCTGCTATGCTTCGCCGCAGTACTTTTGGTTTGTGGAGTTTCTTACTATGTTCAGTCAACAATTGGTTCTGAACTCGAAAAAACGCAGCGCAAAAAAGCCAGGCAGCGAGTCTGGGTTATTGCGTCGCGTCTAAGCAACACTCCACGCGCTCAATAAACACCAAGGCTCGCCGCAACAAACGGCGAGTTTTTTTGTACCAAATGTCGGTTTTGAAAGGATTTTTCCAATGGCCACACTCAAGCAACTTAAACGCATTAGCCATCTCCACCGCCCTGCGGCTGTTCGCCCTGAATTGTTCACCGGATGTTCTTGCGGAAGGATTGTGCTTTCATGACACGTCAGTTTGCAATTGTTGATACGACTTTACGCGAAGGCGAACAATGGGCCAATGCCCATTTCAGCAGTCAAGATCGCCTAGCGATCGCTAATTTGCTGGTGCAATTTGGCGTTGAATACATCGAAATGACCTCTCCCTGCGCCTCGCCGCAAAGTGCGACCGATTTGCGCAGCATCGCAGCCTTGCCGCTCGGCAACACCAAGCTGCTGACCCACACCCGTTGTAATCTTGATGACGTTCGGCTCGCCGCTGAATGTGGCGTTGCTGGCGTAAATATCCTCTTTGGCACATCACCCTATCTCCGCCAATGGAGCCATGGTCGCTCAATTGAAGCGATTTTGGCCGAAGTTGGCCCAGTTGTGCGTTTCCTGCAAGAACGTCAGATCGAAGTCCGTTTCTCCTGCGAAGATTCATTCCGTACTCCGCTACCCGATTTGCTGCGCGTCTATCAAGCTGTTGATTTGCTTGGTGTGCAGCGAGTTGGCATCGCCGACACCGTGGGCATTGCAACGCCGCGTGATGTTGAGCGCGTGGTTGGTGCAGTCCGCAATGCAGTCCGCTGCGACATTGAATTTCATGGCCACAACGATGGCGGCTGTGCAATTGCCAATGCCTATGCAGCGCTCGAAGCAGGCGCAACCCACATCGATACAACGATTCTTGGGATTGGCGAACGCAATGGCATCGCCGCCCTCAGCGGCTTAATTGCCCGACTCTACCTCTCCGAACCCACCAGTGTTGCAGGCTACGTCTTGCCAATGTTGGCGCAACTCGATCATACGGTTGCTGCAATCTTGGGCATTCAAGTGCCGTTCAATGCCTGTATCACCAGCGAAACCGCCTTTGCCCACAAAGCTGGCCTACATACCAAGGCTGTTTTGGCCAATCCCAGCACCTACGAAGCGATCGATCCCAAGGCTTTTGGGCGCGAACGCAATGTGCTGATTGGTCATCGCCTAACTGGCCGCCATGCCTTGCAAAGCCGCGCCAACGCCCTGGGTTTGGATCTGAGCGACACCACGATTATTGCGCTTGCAGCTCAACTCAAAGCTGCCGCCGATGATCGCCCGTTGACGCTCGACGAGGTGGATGCGCTCCTGCGCTCAAGCACCCTCCAAGCAGCCTAACGATTTAGCTCAAGCAGGCGATTGAAATTACTATTTCAATGCTGAAGCTTGCTATACCTTGATGTGCCATTTTTTAGCTATTTTTGGAGATTTTTCTCATGGGTCAGACATTTGCCGAGCAAATTTTAGGGCATGCTTCCGGTCGTGACGCGGTGCAAGCAGGCGATATGGTAGTGGTCAACGTCGATTTGGTAATGATGCACGATAGCCTTTCGCCAAGCATTATCGAAACCCTGCACAACGAATTGGGCGCTGAACGAGTTTGGGATCGCGACAAAGTGGCGGTGGTGATTGATCACGTTGCGCCAGCCGCCACGGTGCGCCAAGCCGAACAACAACAACAAGTACGGCGCTGGGTAGCGCAACAAGGCATCAGTCATTTGTTTGATGTGGGTCGTGGCATCTCGCACCCCGTGCTGATCGAAGAAGGCCTTGTACAGCCGGGCATGCTCAGTGGTTGGTAGCGATTCGCATAGCACTGGCTATGGCGCGGCGGCGGCCTTTGGCTCAGGCATGGGCACGACCGACATCGCACTGGCACTTGCTACTGGCCAAACTTGGTTTCGAGTGCCCGAAACGGTGAGGGTCAATGCAGTTGGTAATTTTCAAGCTGGGGTGAGCGTCAAAGATTTTGGCTTGTGGGCGGCGCGCACGCTACGAGCTGATGGCGCAACCTATCAAAGCGTCGAATGGCATGGCGTTGATTTTCTTTCGTGGCGCGAACGTATGACCTTGGCAACCTTGTCGATTGAAGTCGGAGCCAAGGCCGGAATCGTCGCGCCAACTGGCTTGGGTGCTGAACATCCAGTGCCAGAATGGTTGCGGGTTGAGGCCGATGCAACCTACAGTCGCGTTGTCGAATGCGATTTGAGCACGCTCGAACCGCAAGTCAGCGTGCCACATTATGTCGATAACGTGGTCGATTTGGCTGATCTTGGGCGGGTGGCGGTTGATGTGGTTTATCTTGGCACCTGCACCAATGGCCATTACGAAGATATGGCGGCGGCGGCCAGCATTCTCAAGGGGCGGCGGTTGGCTCCCAATCTGCGCATGATTGTCGTGCCTGCTTCGAGCGAAAGTCTGCATCGTGCCGCCAGCGATGGCACGTTAGCAACCTTGTTGGCTGCTGGTGCAACCATCGGCACGCCTGGTTGTGGCGCATGCATTGGCCGGCATATGGGCGTGTTGGCTCCCGATGAAGTCTGTGTCTTCACTGGCAATCGCAATTTTCGTGGACGGATGGGCAGCCCAGGCGCCAATATCTACTTGGCTTCGCCGGAAGTTGCCGCCGCCACCGCCATCACGGGCTACATCACCCACCCGCGCAATGTGCTCCAAAGCACTGAGCAAGCAGTTTTCGCCTAATTTTTGCAATTGCACAGGAGTCAGCACTATGCCACGGATTTGGGTTTTTGGAAATGATGTTAATACCGACCAGATGGTTCCAGGCCGTTATGCTCCCTATATGCTCGGCGCAAATGATGATGTTCGGCGCTATGCCTTTATCGAGGCGCGGCCTGATTTTGCGCCCAACGTTCAGCCAGGCGATTTGATTATTGCTGGGCCAAATTTTGGCTGTGGTTCAAGCCGCGAGTATGCACCCTTGGCCTTGAAGCGTTGCGGCGTTGGCGCTGTGATCGCTCCCTTGTTTGCGCGGATTTTCTTCCGTAACGCCTTGAACTTGGGGATTCCTTGTTTTACCGCCGATCTGCGCGAGCAGGTTGCCGATGGCGATCTTGTGGATTTTGATTTGGCTGCTGGCGTGATTACCAACAATAGCAACCAAATTCAACTGCCACCACCAGAAGCCTGGATGCGTGATGTTTGGGCCGAGGGCGGAATCGTGCCATTCTATCGCCGCCATGGTCGCTTCCCCGCGACAGGAGCCTGAGCATGACCAGGTTGTGTTTGATTGCTGGCGATGGCATTGGCCGCGAAGTGGTGCAAGCAGCCCGCCAAGTGCTCGAAGCCTTGGCCGTGCCAGCCGAATTTATCGAGGCCGAGGCTGGCTGGGAAACCTTTCAGCGCACTGGCAATGCCTTGCCTGAGCAAACTTTAGCTGCTGTCCAAGCCGCCAACGCCAGCTTGTTTGGCGCAGTTAGTTCGCCATCGCAACGGGTCGCTGGCTATCGCAGCCCAATCGTTGGCATGCGC
Organism: uncultured Chloroflexia bacterium; assembly: GCA_963767035.1. Lineage (GTDB taxonomy): Bacteria > Chloroflexota > Chloroflexia > Chloroflexales > Herpetosiphonaceae > Herpetosiphon. Next base: position 134,379 of record CAVYBW010000002.1, read on the forward strand.
AAAGCCCTTGATTTGTATGCGTGTGTGCGGCCAGTGCAAACGCCGCCGCTGGCCAATGCCCGCGCTGGAGTCAATTTGGTGGTAGTGCGCGAAAACACCGAGGGCTTGTATAGCGGCCAAGAAACTCGCGAGGGCGATAAGCGAGCTACAGCGCAACGAATTATCACCCGCCAAGCTAGCGAACGGATTGTGCAATGGGCGCTGCACTATGCTCAGCGCACTGGTCGCCGCAAAATCACGGTGGTGCATAAAGCCAATGTGCTGCGCGAAACCTGTGGTTTGTTCCGCGAAACTGCGCTGCGGGTGTTGGCCGATGCGCCCGATGTGCAGGTTGAAGAGATGTTGGTTGATAACGCTGCTTATCAATTGGCGCGTGCGCCCGAACGCTTTGAAGTGCTGGTCACCACCAATTTGTTTGGCGATATTCTCTCGGATGTTGCCAGCGTTTGGGGCGGCGGGCTTGGTTTGGCGGCTTCGGCCAACTATGGCACGCGCACGGCGGTCTTCGAGCCAGTACATGGCAGCGCTCCCGATATTGCTGGTCAAGGCATCGCAAATCCATTGGCAACGTTGAGCGCCAGTGTGTTGATGCTGGAATTCGTGGGCTTGAACAGCTACGCCGAGCGTTTGCACACTGCAATTCAACATGTATTAGCCAATGGCCCACACACGCCTGATCTTGCTGGCACAGCAACAACCGCCGAGGTGGTGCAAGCGGTCATCGCCCAATTTTGATCTACGAAGAGCTGAAGAAACCGCGAAGGACACAAAAGGCACGAAGAAGGTTTTAACGCAGCGGAACAGAGAGGATCAGGTTATCGGCTTTTGACTAGCAGAACAACGCATAGTTTTGGGAACAGTGGTTGATCAATGCACGGGATACCGATCCCCAGCCCCTGACCCCTACTTAAATAAAGGATTACAAACAATGAGCGCAGTATGCCCAGAATGTGAAGGAACGATCGCGTTGGCAGCAGATATTTTGGATGGCGAGATTGTGCCATGCCCCGATTGCGGCGCAGAACTGGAAGTCGTCAGTCTCAACCCAGTGGTCTTGGAATTAGCACCCGAAGTCGAAGAAGACTGGGGCGAGTAAGGGAGTTATGTCAATGCGTGTAGGTATGTTATGTTCCCGAATTCGGGTTGAAGAAAAGCTGCTGATAACTGAGTTTCAGCGACGCAATGTCCAATTTGAGCGGATTGACGATGATCAGACATGGTTTGATTTGAACGCGTTGCAAACTGATCGACAGGTACGCGAACAGTTTCCTGATGTGATTATTGAGCGTTCGTTGCACCATGGCCGAGCCTTGTACACGCTCAAAACGTTGAACGATGCAGGCATTCCCACGGTCAATAATTACGATGTAGCCTTGACCTGTGGCGATAAGTTTTTGACGACCCAAGCGCTATTGCGCAACGGCGTGCCATCGCCACGCTGTTTGCTGGCCTACACCCAAGATTCAGCGCTCGAAGCGATCGAAAGCTTGGGCTATCCAGTGGTGTTGAAGCCGGTAATTGGCTCGTGGGGTCGTTTGGTCTCGAAGATAAACGATCGTGAAGCTGCCGAGGCAGTGCTCGAACATCGCGACACCTTGGGCAATTATCAGCATGCAATTTTCTACATTCAAGAATATGTGCATAAGCCAGGTGGCCGCGATATTCGGGCGTTTGTGGTTGGCGATCAGTGCATTGCGGCGATTTATCGCACCAGCGGCCACTGGATCACCAATACTGCGCGGGGCGGCGAGGCTTCCAATTGCCCAATCACGCCAGCTTTGGCCGATATTTGTATCGGCGCGTCGAATGCGGTTGGTGGCGGCGTGGTTGCGATTGATGTGTTTGAGACTGCCGAAGGCCGTTATTTAGTCAACGAAGTTAATTACACCATGGAATTTCGCAACAGCATCAGCACAACTGGCGTGAATATTCCCGAACGAATTGTTGATTACGTGCTAGCTCAAGCGCAATAGGCGGCGGGCTGTAGCCATTTGAGGTTGTTATGCTTTCAGTTTCGATAGTTGGTGGCTCGGGCTATGTTGGTGGTGAATTGCTGCGTTTATTGTTGGGGCATTCCCAGGTCGAGGTGCGTCAGGTCACCAGCGAACGCTTAGCAGGCCAATATGTCTACAGCACCCACCCCAATTTGCGTGGTCGCACTGAGTTGCGCTATAGCCCGCAAAGCAGTTTAGAGCCATGTGATGTGCTGATTTTGGCACTGCCCCATGGCTCAGCTGCCAAAAATATTGAGCATTATGCTGGCCTTGGTCAAGCATTAATCGATTGTTCGGCTGATTTTCGCTTGCGCGACCCCGAAGCCTATAGCCGTTGGTATGGCGAAAATCACCCAGCCCCGCAATGGCTTGATCGCTTTGTTTATGGCTTGCCAGAGTTATATCGTGAGCAAATTCGTTCCACGCGCTACGTTAGCGGCGTTGGCTGCAATGCGACAGCAATTAATTTGGCCTTGTTGCCTTTGGTCAAAGCAGGTCTAATCGATCAAACCAAGCCGCTGGTGGCTGAAGTAAAAGTTGGTTCGTCCGAGGCAGGCGCGGTTGCTAACGATGGCAGCCATCACGCTGAACGTTCGGGCGTGGTGCGCTCGTTTGCCCCAGTTGGTCATCGCCATACCGCCGAAATTGTGCAAGCGCATGGGCTTGAACAGGTGCATATTTCGATTACTTCGGTGGAGATGGTGCGTGGTGCGTTAGCAACCTGCCACGTTTTTACCCAAGGCTCGGTGACTGAGCGCGATCTCTGGCGAGCTTATCGCGCTGCCGCTGCCGACCAACCCTTCCTGCGCATTGTGCATGATCGCAGTGGCTTGCACCGTCATCCTGAGCCAAAAATCTTGGCTGGCAGCAATTACGCCGATATTGGCTGGGCGCTCGATGAAGCAACTGGCCGCGTGGTTGCGCTGTGTGCGCTCGATAATTTGATGAAAGGCGCAGCCGGAGCTGCCATCCAATGCTTGAATTTGATGCATGGCTTCGACGAACGCTTAGGGCTTGAGTTTACGGGGTTGCATCCGGTGTAAGAACATAGAACAGAGAGCATAGAACATAGAGGTCAGGGATCAGGGGCTAGGAAGCAAGATTTTAACGCAGCGGCGCAGAGTACCAAGGCATGAAGGATGAAGGATGAGGGATGAAAAGCGCCTAGCAATCGGTGGTCGGAGATCAGATCTAGACTTTAACCACGAAGATTTTGTTGCTCAGAATCCTAAATCTGACCCCTAACAGCTGATCCCTGACCCCTAGCCCTTCGTGTCCTTCGTGGATCAAAAAGGATCATAGACATGCTTGTAGTAAAAATTGGCGGTGCGGCAGGAATTGATTATAGCAATCTTTGCGCTGATATTGCCCAACTTGCAGCCCAAGGCCAACCAATTGTGCTTTTTCATGGCGGCTCGGATGGTGCCAACACGCTCGGTGAGCAGCTTGGTCACCCGCCACGCTTCATCACCTCGCCCTCAGGCCACACCAGCCGCCAAACCGATCGGCGCACCTTGGAAATTTTTATGATGGCGACGGCTCTGCTCAATCGCCAATTTGTTGAGCGCTTGCGCGGGCTTGGGGTCAACGCCTTGGGCTTATCAGGCATCGACGGCGGCTTATTGCAAGGCACGCGCAAAACCAATGTTCGAGCGGTCGAGAATGGTCGGGTACGCATCATTCGCGATGATTGGACTGGCAGCATCGACCAGGTTAATCGGAGTTTATTGCAAACGTTGCTAAACGCTGGCTATCTGCCAGTAATTGCACCGTTGGCGGTGAGTGCCGCAGGCGAGCCATTAAATATTGATGGCGATCGTGGCGCGGCCAGCGTGGCCGCCGCATTAGAAGCAGAAACCCTGTTGCTGCTAACTAATGTAAGCGGCTTGTATCGCAATTTCCCCGATGAAAGTAGCCTGATCGAGCGTTTGCCACGAACAGAAGTAGCCCAAGCCAGCGCAACCCTAGCCCAAGGTCGCATGAAGAAAAAATTGCTGGGAGCGCAAACTGCACTCGAAGCTGGCGTGCGCCGGGTGATCATCGGCGATGGCCGCCGCGAGCAACCAATTAGCGCCGCCCTCGCTGGCCACGGAACCATCATCGAATAAGGATATTTGGTAGGAACAAACTATGACTGAACAACAATCTTTTGCCAGTTTGGAAGCTACTCATAGCGCGGGCGTGTACGCCAAGCGCCCGATTACGCTGGTGCGTGGCACAGGCGCAACCCTCTACGACGATCACGGTCAGGCCTATCTCGATTGCGGTTCAGGCATTGGCGTAGCCAACATCGGCCATTGTCATCCAAGCGTGGTTCAAGCAATTGCTGAGCAAGCCGCAACGTTGACGGTTTGCCCCGAAGCCTTTCATAACGATCAACGGGCCTTGCTGCAAGCTGAACTGGTACAATTATTTCCCGCTGAATTTCAACGGGTATTTTTGTGCAACAGCGGGACTGAGGCGGTTGAGGCCGCTTTGAAATTTGCCCGCATGGCCACAGGCCGCAGCGCAATTGTGGCAGCCATGCGTGGCTTTCATGGCCGCACGTTTGGCGCATTGAGTGCCACTTGGGAAAGCCACTATCGCGAGCCATTTATGCCGCTTGTGCCCGATTTCAGCCATATTCCCTACAATAATCTTGAGCGTTTGCAAAGCGCAATCAACGAGCAAACCGCCGCCTTGATCATCGAAATTGTCCAAGGCGAAGGCGGTATTCGGCTGGCAAGCGCCGAATTTTTGCAAGCAGCTCAAACAATTTGCCGCGAACGGGGAGCGCTGTTGATTCTCGATGAAGTGCAGACCGGATTTGGCCGCACCGGACGCATGTTTGGCTTTGAACATTATGGCTTAGAACCTGATTTGGTGTGTTTGGCCAAGGCCTTGGGTGGTGGCATGCCAATGGGCGCAGTTGTGATCAACCAGCGGGTTGGCGAATTAGCAACCGGAACTCATGGATCGACCTTTGGTGGTAATCCCTTGGCTTGTGCGGCGGCGCGGGCTTCGCTACGGGTGATTCATGCAGAACAATTGGTCGATCAAGCTGCCGAAAAAGGCGCTTGGTTGCTGGCACAACTGCGGGCGATTCGCTCGCCAAAAATTCGTGAAGTGCGTGGCGTAGGCTTGATGATTGGAATTGAACTCAAGGAAAAAGTTGCGCCCTATCTACAAAAGCTGATGAACCAACATCAGATTATTGCGCTGAATTCTGGCAGCAATGTCTTGCGCTTGCTCCCGCCGCTGGTCATTTCGTGGGCCGAACTAGAGCGCGTGGTTGCAAGTTTACGCAGCATCTTCGAGGAGCCAGCAGCATGAACGATCAACAGGCCTTGCAGTTAATTGAGTCAATGGTGGCAACGCCTAGCGTTTCTGGCGACGAGGCTGCGCTGGCCCAATTATTGGTCGAACAGATGAACCAGCACGGCTTCGATGCGCATATCGATGCGGTTGGCAATGCGGTTGGCGTGATTGGCGCTGCGGCTGAAACCGTGGTGCTGCTTGGGCATATGGACACCGTGCCTGGCATAATTCCGGTCGAAGTGCGCGACGGCGAGTTGTGGGGGCGAGGTTCGGTTGATGCCAAAGGCTCCTTAGCCACGTTTATCGCCGCTGCCGCCAGAGCACATGCCGAGCAACGGCTGGCCTATCGGGTGATTGTGGTCGGTTGCGTCGAAGAAGAAGTTGCTTCATCTAAAGGTGCGCATTTTATCGCCCAAACGATGGCTGCGCCAATTTGGTGCATCGTGGGCGAGCCAAGCGGCGCAGATCGAATAACCTTAGGCTACAAGGGCAACTTGCGAGCACAAATTCGGATCGAGCAAGATTCGGCCCATTCGGCTCATGCCAGCCATACTGCCGCCGAGCATGGCTGTGAATTGTGGCAAACAATTGCCCAGCATGCCGCCGCGATCAATCAAGGTCGTGAACGCGCCTTCGATCAACTACTACCAAGCCTAGTCCGCATCGAATCGGGCGGCGATGGCTTGCGTGATTGGTGCGAGTTGCTAATTAATGCCCGCTTGCCATTGGAGATTGATCCAGCGGCCTATACTGCGATGCTGCAACAACTCTTGCCAAACTATGCGCATTTAAAGGTTAGCGGTGCAACCCCCGCTTTTAACAGCGAACGTACATCGAGCATTGCGCGGCGCTTTGGGCGGGTATTTCGGGCCAACGGCCAGCAACCGCGCTATGTCCAAAAAACTGGCACCGCTGATCTGAATGTGGTTGGGCCAGCGTGGGGTTGCCCAGTGGTAGCCTATGGCCCAGGCGATGCCGCGCTTGATCATACGCCTCAAGAGCGTTTGGCTTTGGCCGAATATTTACAGGCGGTGGCGGTACTGACGACAGTCTTGAGCAACGATTAATTATTCTTGAATCAGTTCAAGGCTATTGCCATCGGGATCATGCACAATTGCCGCTTTGATGCCGCCCTCAGTTGGCGGGGTGATGATTGTGCCATTATGTTGCACTACTTTTTCCAGTGCTTGGGTTAAATCAGGCACACAAACGTGCAATTGCAAACGGCTTTGCTCAGCAACGACACCAGCAATCGCATTTGGGCAGAGCAACAAGGGAATATTGACCAAAAAGCCTTCATACAGCGTATGCTCGCCATGCGTGATCTTACGAAAATTGGTGAACAAGACTGCGTTATAAAATGCTGCCATTTGTTCAAGTTTAGTAGCAGCTAAAGTTAATTGAGTAAACGAAATTGGTGATTGCATGAACTACCTCATCTAATTGTCTTTTGCTACTGCTCATGCTACCATAGGCCAAGCCGAAACTACCTATGGCAGCACCTCACTTTAGCTTCTGCGCGCAGCAAGCCATATCGTACCCACCTGCATTTGGCTTAAATCAGCGTTATTTTTCTGTCAAGCGGAGCTTTATGCAAACGCTTGGTTTGATCGATAGCCCAGCGTGGCATAGTACTGGAGGAACGCGATGTTTAAAGAGTTCAAGGAATTTGCCTTCAAAGGCAACGTGCTCGATTTGGCAATCGGGGTGATCATTGGGGCCGCCTTTGGCAAAATTGTCACGGCATTGGTTGATAGTATTTTGATGCCGTTGATCGCCGCAATCTTTAGCCAACCCAAAGTTGATGGGCTGCAATTTATGGTTGGCGCAACGCCGATTGTCTATGGACTTTTTGTGCAGGCCGTGATCGATTTCATCTTAGTGGCGCTAGTCTTGTTTGGGGTCGTCAAGGCGATCAATGCGACCCGTCGCAAGCAAGAAGCCGAAGCACCTTCCGCCCCACCACCAAGCGAAGAAGTGCTGTTGCTACGCGAAATTCGCGATAGCTTACAAAAGTAAGATCCCCTCACCCCAACCCCTCTCCCGTTCGACGGGCGAGGGGCTTTAATATCGTGGTTTCCCTATATTTTATGGTGAAAATGGATTCTCCCCTCGCTCGTGTGCAGTGGGAGCAGGGCTCTCACATGGGTAGATATTACGATCCCCTCACCCCAACCCCTCTCCCGTGGCGCGGGCGAGGGGCTTTAATATCGTGGTTTCCCTATATTTTATGGTGAAACCTCCCCGCGCCCACGTGCAGTGGGAGAGGAGCTTAACGCGGAGGTTTTGCCATGCATGGGCTGCAGCAATCGGTTCCCCCTCGCCCGCGTGCAGTGGGAGAGGGGGCTAGGGGGTGAGGGAATGCTTATTCAAGCTCAATCTGCCAAATCGCGCCTTGATTCAACAACAAAAATTGCCCTTGCTTGAGCGCTTGCAGATCATTGACATAGCGCGGTTGCCCTGAAGGATCATTAATTGGATAAACGTGGGTCGGCGACCAATAGACTAAGGCATTGCTATCCAAGCTGCGCACCAAAATCCCATCGCTATACCACACCAATGGCTCAACTCCTAAATTTGTCGCTTGAATCGTATTCAGGCTTGGCTCGTAGACCCGAAAATCATCACCCAAATAATAGGCCAAGGCCCCACGCGCATTCCAAACGATACGTGGCGTACTGGTTCCGCGCTGGCTTTGATCGAGCAAGCGAAGCTGATTACTCGCCAGATCAAAGAGCTGTAACTCTAAAGCTGTTTGATCGCGCACTTGCACCAGCAAGGCCAATTGATCGCGATTCGGGCTAAGTTGCAAGCCGCCAGCAACCAATTGGCGCTTTGGCAACCGAATAATCACCTGTTCTTCAGCATCCCCACCCACTTGAATAATCCGCAAATCATCATCACCAGCAGCATAATACAAGGCCGATTGGGTCATCAGCGCCGCCTGCAATAAGTCATTGGTCGAGGTAAGCACCTTAGCCTGTTGGCCGCTAAATGGCTCGATGGCTTGCAGCAGATCAGGTTGTTGTTGCGAGCGCCACAATAATAATGCCCCATCACTCGACCAGCCCAAAGCTTGGCCTTGATAACTCCGGCTTAGTGGCATAAAACTCAAACCCGGCGCATGCAATTCAAACTGCGCTTGGGTGATTGATTGGGTAATCAGCCATTGCTGGCTGGGTGCGAGTGGGCCAAATTGGCTGCGAACAGGACCATTGGCCGCTACCAACAATTGATCGTTAGCGCTACTATTGGTGGGGGCACGAGCAGTTGGGTTCAACAATGGCGTGCTTGTAGCCAAACGAATACTTGGCGTTGGACGGTTGGTGGCACTGGCAAGCAAACTTGGGGTTGGCCGCAACTCCAAGCTTGGAATAACCACAACGGTTGGTTGCGGCTGGGCGAGATCACACCCATACAGCAGGCCAATTAGTACCAAAACAATATAGAATCGTTTCATATCACCATGCTATAATAAATGCTGGAAACGGTTATCAGCAACAGGCAGCCTATGACGAGTGATACAATCATTGCAACCGCACCACGACTTGTAATTCGTCGCTGGCAACGGGCAGATTATCAAACCATGGATCGTTGGCCACCCTTCACCGAGCCGCTAAGCAGCATTTGGAACTTACCCGATCGGGTGACGGTTGGCGGCGATTGGATGAACGACATTCGGCGAACCTATGCGATCGTTTTACGTGATCATACCTTAGTTGGGCGAATCACGTTACGCAATATTGATTCGGCCAGTGGCTCGGCACGGCTTGGCATTACAATTGGCGCACCATATGTGAGCCAAGGCTATGGCACAGAAGGGTTGGCCGCATTTCTGCAAGCATTTTTCACCACCCTAGGCTTTCAAACGATGGTGCTCGATGTGGCATCGGTCAACGAACGGGCTGTGCGCTGCTATCGACGGCTTGGCTTTCAATATAATGGCCATCATTGGCGCGATGCCGGCTGGCGTTTTATGCAAATGCTCGATCAAGCCACCCGCGAACGCATCGCCCCCTTTATCAAGGAAGGTCGCCATGGGGTGTGGGTGCAATTTTACGACATGACGCTCGAACGGAGTGATTGGCAAGCGGCTCAACATCGGTCAGTTATCCAGGTTAATCAATAAGAGGAAGCAGTATGTCGCTAATTGCAGGAAACTTGGCGGTCGTTCAAAAACTACTCGACGGTGCCCAGATGGCGTGGGGTATTTATGGCGGAGCCGCAGCCCACTTTTATGGTAGCCGTCGCCCAATTAATGATATTGATATTGTGGTGCCAGCCAATAAGCTGAGCGAAATTGCCCGCTTGTTGCAGCAAGGCCAAAAAGCCGTGCAATACGATGGCGGTCGCATTCTCTGGCGAGGGATCATTCTCCAAGAAGATCTAACGATTCGCCAAAATGGGTCAATTTATCCATTTGGGCTTGATGAACCGATGATTGAGCGTTTGCAACGCAAGCCATTGCTTGGCTCACGGGTGTTGTTTTTAGCTCCCGAAGATATTTTAGTGCATAAATTAATTTTGTATCGTGGCTCAGACCAACAACGCTTCGATATTGTCGATTGCGAAGGCATTATCAAGCGCCAACAAATTGACCTTGATTATTTGCGCCAACGGCTGCAAACCAGCAATGCCACAACCCTCGTTACGCCACGGATCGCCGACATGGGCGTGGCGCTGTAAGTTGAAAGGCATTGTGGGCACATTTGCTCATTATGCCTTTTTAGATCGATGATCGTTATGCTAAAAACGACCCAACCTGCGCATCCTATCGCTTGGACTTTAGGCAATTGCTTGCTCTTTTGTGGGCATGTATTTGTTGTTGTATGTTGGTGGAATCTATGCCGACGACTTCTACAATCAACGCGCTGCCCGTGGTGATAGCACGCTGCCAATTGCGGCACCAGTAATTATCGCCGAGCCTGAAATTGGCCTATTCCAAGCTCCCAGCCTCAATCAAAACACGCCGATCGATCAAGCTCCTAGCCTCGCACCAAGCGAGCATTCAAGCATCAGTCGGATTAAAATTCCGCGCATCGAGGTTGATCAAAAGGTCATCGAAGTCGGTTGGGAATTGCAGGATGACGTGGCAACATGGCAGGTTGCCAAATATGCAGTCGGGCATCATCAAGGCAGTGCCAACCCTGGCGAACCCAGTAATATTGTGCTCGCAGGCCATGTTGGTGGCTCGGCGCCAGTCTTTGATCGCTTGATTGAAACCCAGCCCGGCGACCAGATTGTATTGTATAGCAACGATCAACAATATCTGTATGTGGTGCAATCCAACGAACGGGTGCAAGAAGTTGGCGTTTCGGCAGAACAGCGCTTAACCAATGCTAGCTACATGAACCCAACGCCAACTGAAACAATTACCCTAATTACCTGTTGGCCGCCGACCGGCCCCAATGCGTTTGATCAACGAATTATTGTGCGGGCAGTGCCCTACACCAGTGCTTCCAAGCAACCAGCAGGCACTAATTGGCTGATGCGCTAAATCAACTGCAACAAATTTTTGCACCCTATCGTCAGATGAATAGCTATTGACAATGATATACGATCACGAAGGGGCAAATTATGACAAAACGAACATTAGGCTTGCTGTTAATTGGCGCAGGGATAATCGCACTATTTAGCAATATGGGCAATGGCATGTTTGGCCGCGATCGCGATGGTTATGATCGCGAATGGAACTCGGACGTAGCTTACAGCATAAATCAAGGTGGAGCTGAGTTCAGCGAAGATATGGCTGATTTTCATGCTGAAATGAGTGATTTCCAAGCCGAAATGAGCGACGTACAAGCCGACATCAACGAAGCAGTTAACTCAAATTGGCAAGAAAATGCTGCCGAATTCCACGAAGAAATGGCCAACCTACGCGCTGAAATGCAGGATGCCCAAGCCGAAATGCGCAATGCAATGCCAGCCAATGGTTTTGCAGACCCACGTTTTGAGCATGGCCCACGCCATCGCAATGGAGCACCATTTGGCTTCTTGCTGTTTCCTTTCTTAATCGGTGGCGGGATCTTCTTGTTGATTCGTCGCCGTCGCATGGTTGTGCGTCGTCATCAAGTACATCACTTCTAAACCAGCATTTTAGCCTAACCAAAAGCCCCTGCAATGACGGTTGCAGGGGCTTTGTTGCGCTTAGAAAATAATTAACTAATCTAGCAATTAGCCAAGCACCCGATTGAGATTAGCTTCGAGTTTTTGGCGTAGATCACGGCGCACTTGCTCGCCGCTGGCAGGCGTGGTCAATAAACCAGCCACAATCCCCAAAATAAATGAGCGTAAACCAGTCCGAGCACGACGGCCTTTGCGCCCAACTTCGGTTGCAACTTCACCAGTCTTGTTTGCTACAGCTTGAGCCGCGTGTTGCGTCGTTTCACCAACGACATTGGCAGCATCCTTAGCACGTTCGCCTACCACCGAAACAGCATCCTTGGCGCGTTCACCAACCACTGAGGCTGCATCTTTGGCGCGTTCGCCAACGACATTGGCAGCATCCTTAGCACGTTCACCTACCACCGAAGCGGTTTCCTTAGCGCGTCCGCCAACCACTGAGGCTGCGCCAGCTACTGCCGGAATAACCGTTGCGCTGACATCTTGAGCTTTGGCGCTAACCGTTTGGGCGACTGAGCGCAAGGCATCGGGAGCATGTTCACGCGCTTCCTTAGCCCGTTCAGTCGTCGTAGCCAAGAATTCTTGCACAATGCCACTCAGGCGTTGCACCAAATCGCTAGCCTGATCGCGGGCATCGGCACCTTTGGTACTCGCCACATCAACAGCACGATGGCGCAAATCATCGGCTTGCTCAAGCACCGTTTCGCTGGTACTGCTCAAACGATCGCGCACCTCACTCAGCAGACTTTTGGCTTTATCGGCCAATGTTTCGCCTTGATCAACCGCTTGATCGCGGACATCGGCCAAGCGGCTACGGGCATCGGCACTTTTGCTGCTCGCCACATTCGCTGCACGATGGCGCAAATCATCGGCTTGCTCAAGCACCGTTTCGCTCGTGCTGCTCAAGCGATCACGCACCTCGCTGAGCAGGCTTTTGGCTTTATCGGCCAGCGTTTCGCCTTGATCAACCGCTTGATCGCGAACGTCGACCAAGCGGCTACGGGCATCGGCACTTTTGCTGCTCGCCACATTCGCTGCACGATGGCGCAAATCGTCGGCTTGCTCAATCACCGTTTCGCTGGTGCTGCTCAAGCGATCGCGTACCTCATTAAGCAGGCTTTTGGCTTTATCGGCCAGCGTTTCGCTTTGATCGACTGCTTGTTCACGGACATCGGCCAAGCGGCTTTTGGTTTGGTCACCCAAATCATTGGCCCGGTCGCGGCTAGCAGCAGCAACGGCGGCCAAGCCGGCAGTCGCAGCGCTAAACAAGGAATTGCCTTTATCACGACCTTGAGCAGCTTTTTTGCCAAGTTGATCAACGGCATGTTCGACCTGTTCGCGGCCCGTTTCCAAGCTTGCATTCAACTGTTGATTGACATGCTTTCCAGCTTTGCGCAGTTTCTTTTGCTCGCGTTTAAGTTCTTTGCGGGCTTGTTTACTAAGGCTATGCAGATAACTATTGGCATCAGCAGTGCGATGCTCAACTTGATCGCGAAGATTTTCGGTCAACAGGGTTACTTTTTCGCCCAAACTTGTAGGATGATTGCGACGGCTACGGGCACCTAATACCCCACCGATAACCCCACCAGCAACCAAGGCTGCGGTTATTAATGATTGTTCTTGTTGCTCTTTCATAATCAAAAACTCCTTTGCTCTACAATTCGAGCATGTATCTACTGAACCTATAGCAAACCCTATACCAAGCGTTTGAGACCGGATTGATCCACGAAGAACACGAGGCAACACGAAGGGGCTTTGGGCTGTATGGAAATGGTTAATTGGATTGGCAAGCATGGGTGTTATCTCACCCCCTAGCCCCCTCTCCCGCAAGCGAGGCGAGGGGGAACCGCGCTATTAAACGCCCTTAATTCATAGTCTTTAATTCTCGACCCTTACCTTATGTTCTCTGTTTTTACTTTCAGCCCTCAGCCCTCAGCCTTCAGTTACTCTGCGCCGCTGCGTTAAAGCCTAATTTTTGGGCTTTTGATTTCTGATTTCTGACTTCTGACTTCTAAGATTAAAAAATGCTCGCCCGCACAAAGTACGGACGAGCCATCATGTTCTATGTTCTATGTTCTATGTTCGCTAGTTGGTGACTGTTGGAACAGGGCCACTTGGCGGGCCAAGCACGCTTGAGGCAACCCAGCCGCGCCCAGTACCATCGGGCAACTGAATTTGATACCAATCGCCTGATTGACCAAGCACTTGGACACTATCGCCAGCTTTCAACTGAGCAATTGGATCATTATTAGTATTGGGTGCTGGACGAACATTGGCGGTTGGTGCAACAACTGTGGCCGTCGCAGCAGCCACGGTTGGAGTTGCAGCAGTATCAACGGTAACAGTTGCTTCGATCTCTTGATCGTCAGGATCGTCTTCGCCGCTCAGCTCTTCGCTTACCGGCGTTGCCGTCGGCAGAATTGGCGTAACAGCTGTGCCCCAAACGGCATGATTCGCTTGGTTGATTGCGCCACGCACTGTGGTGATGCGATCATTGGCCCAGAACAAGGCAATGAATGCGACTGCAACCAACAAGGCAATTCGAATGGGGTCAGAAAGCCGCAGGATGGTACTGCTGCGTTGCATTTCGCGCAGCGCAGCGGCAGCACTTGTGGCAACTGGCTCGCCCCAACTGGTACGGCTCCGATCATCGCGGGCAACCCGGCGTAACGCCAACAAGGCCCGACCATCGCCAACTTTGCCGAGCGCGCGCACTGCGGCCCAACGCACATTGCTGTTGGGGTGATTGAGCGCTTGGCTCAATGGACGACTAGCACGGCCATCGCCAATTTGGCCCAATGCCTCGGCAGCGCGATAAGCCCGCAACCATGGATAACGAGGGTCAAGCGCATCGATTAGCAAGGGCACGGCCTGCGCACCCAAACGAATCAAATCGTCTTCGGCTCGTTCGTGGTTGGGATCATTCGCATTATCTAGGGCTACGACCAACTGGCGTAATTGCGCATCGGCAACTTGTGGTGGCGCTGGTTCGGGCCGAGCCTGCGATGGCTGAGGCTGGCGTGGCTGTGATGGTGGTAATTGATCAGTCATATCGTCTAATCTCGAATAAGCATTAATAAGGATGCTGTTGCGCGCAATCAAGCCAATCGCAACCTTCGCATTGTACCAGAGAAAGCAAGTTCAAATATCTAGAGCACCATCGTGACCAGCAAACCAATGCTGATAACGACAGTTTGCCAATTGAATCAAATGGGCTATCCAAAGCGGATATGGTACAATTGGTCTATATGCAGCCCGTTCTCGCGTTCGCAAACGGCTGTTTTTTTAGGGCAAATACGAGAGTTTATGCTGCTAGAATTATTTATTGCCGATTTCGCAATTATTGACCAAGTACGCTTGCAATTTACCCCAGCCTTTAATGTGCTGACGGGTGAAACCGGAGCCGGTAAGTCAATTATGATTGACGCCCTCGGGCATGTTGCGTGGCGAACGTAGCGATCCGAGTTTTGTGCGTGCTGGCAGTAATCAAGCTCGCGTTGAAGGTATTTTCACGTTAGCTGATCGCCCCGATATTCTGCCTATCTTAGCGGAATACGGCCTTGACGGTGCTGAAGATGATCAAATTATTCTGACCCGTGAAATCCATGGAGCCAGTGGCCGCAGCGTCGCTCGGATCAAT
Source organism: uncultured Chloroflexia bacterium (assembly GCA_963767035.1). GTDB lineage: Bacteria > Chloroflexota > Chloroflexia > Chloroflexales > Herpetosiphonaceae > Herpetosiphon. The sequence goes on from CAVYBW010000002.1 coordinate 149,433, forward strand.
GGTCGTGCGGTCAGTAGCGCCGTTTTGCGCGAAATTGGCGGGCGTTTAGTCGATATTCACGGCCAAAACGATAGCCAAACCTTATTTAATGTGCGAACTCACGCCGAAATGCTCGATCGCTATGCTGGAGTAGTCGCCGAGCGCGAACAACTTAGCCAACAGGTGATCGCGGTTGAGGCAGTGCGCAGCCAAATCAGTACTTTGCGCAATGCTGAAGCTCGTCGCATCGAACGGATTGAAGAATTAACCTTTTTGGTCGAAGAATTGACCAACGCCAAATTGATTGCTGGCGAAGAAGCAAGCTTAACCAACGAACGGAGTTTGCTGCAAAATAGCGCCAAAATTACCGGCATGGTCGATACGGTGTATCGGTTGCTGCGCACTGGCACGCCTGCTAGCGAGCGTCGTTCTGCCACTCGTTCAATCGTCGATAGCCTTGATGATGTGGCGAATGTGTTGAGCGAACTGCTGCGGCTTGACCCAAGCTTGGCAGGCTTAAACGAGCAAGCGCTTGAAGTGCGCTATCGGCTCGATGATGTGATCGAGGGCGTGCGGGTTTATCGCGATCGACTGGAATTTGAGCCAGGACGCTTGGAAATAATTGAGGATCGCGTGGCCGAGCTGCGCGATTTGGCCAAAAAGTATCGGTCTGCCGATGCTGGCGAATTGCTCGAACGCTTGACTAGCGCCAGCGAGGAACTAGAAACCCTGCATTACAGCGCCGAGCATATTGCTGAATTGGTGCACCAAGAGCAGCAACTCTTGGGCAGCATTGGCATTGCTGCTGCTGAACTGAGCCGCCGTCGTCGCCACGCAGGCGATGAATTGGCTGGACGGATTGCCGCAGCCATGGCCGATTTGGCCATGCCGCATGTCAAATTTCATGTGCAAGTATCCCAGCGCCCTGATCCACAGGGTGTCTTAATCGATCAGCGTCAGCTGGCCTTTGATCGCACGGGGATTGACCAGATTGAGTTTTTACTCAGCCCCAACCCTGGTGAACCGCTCAAACCATTGGCAAAAATTGCCTCTGGCGGGGAATCGGCACGCTTGCTGTTGGCCATGAAATCGATTCTCTCGGCGGTCGATAGCGTACCGACCTTAGTATTTGATGAAGTTGATGTGGGAGTTGGGGGCCGTGCAGGCCATGTAGTCGGCGAAAAATTATGGGGCATTAGCGATGCCCATCAAGTATTGTGTATTACCCACCTGCCTCAAGTTGCGGCCTTTGGCGATTGCCATTTTGCAATTGCCAAGCAAGTTGTCAATGAACGCACCCAAACCTTGGTGCATCCACTCAGCGAGGAAGAGCGCATCGAAGAACTTGCGGCAATGCTTGACGGAACACCAGTGAGCGAAGCCAGTCGACGATCGGCAAGCGCAATGCTGGATCGGGCTGCCAACTACAAACTAGCAATCAGCAACTCATAATTGAAATTCAGATACCCATGCCTTTGAAGGAGTCTGCCTTGGATTCACGCGAGACAACGATCAGCCTGTGGTCGCGGCGGGTGATGGAAGCCTGCTGGCTACTGGCTTTAGCAATGATCCCAATCTATTTTAGTTTGCTTAGTGACCGCCACTTTGAGCCAGATAAAGCGGTGGCCTTGCGCTCAATCGCGATGATTCTTGGCGGTGCGTGGATTATCAATTGGCTTGAACGAGGCCAAGTGTTTCGTTTGTGGCCGCGTTGGCGTGATTGGTGGCGCTCGCCGCTGGTTGCGCCGGCGATTGTCTATGTTGGGGTCTTTTTCTTTACAACGCTGACCTCGGTGTTAGTGTTTACTAGCTTTTTTGGCGGCTATAATCGGCTTCAAGGCTTCTACACCAATTTTTGCTATGTAGTAATTTTTGGGGCGATGCTGGCGCATGTGCGGCGACGCGAGCAACTTGAGCGAATTATTACGGTGATTGTTGCCACAACCCTGCCCACCTTGGGCTATGGTTGGGTTCAATATCAGCGCAGCGACCCCTTGCCATGGGCCGGCGATACGGCGGCGCGGGTTGCTTCAAGCATGGGCAACTCGATCTTTGTGGCGGCCTATTTGATTCTGACCCTGCCATTTATGCTCTATCGCTTGATTACCAGCCTGATGGCGACCAAACGAACTGATGCAGATGGCTCAAGTTCAGCGGGCTTAGATGCAGCGTGGTTTGTCACCTTGGGCTTAATTCCACTAGGGCAATTAAGCTTGTTGTATGCCACGCTCAAACTTGGAGCCTTGCTGCAAGCGCCTTTGCTGGGCATTGGCCATTGGTGGATTTTTCCGCTGGCAGTGATTGTCACCAGCAGCAGTTTGCCATTAATCTCGTGGATAACCAGCACCCGCAGCCGCAACGATTGGCGTTTGTATCTGCCTGGCGGGTTAATTTTGCTCTATATGCTGGGATTGGTGGTCGGTGGCTATTTGACCGCTGATGCCTGCCAAGGTGCAATTAGCGCCACCTGTTATAACCTCGAGATGGGTTCGGCTGATCGTGCGACCAACTTTCGCACATGGTTTTTGTTGGCGATGGCGGCCTATTTTGGCTTCTATGGTTTGGTCGTAGCCTTGCCACGCCGCAGTGCAGCAATGCCGCATGCGCTTGTGCAATGGCTCAGCGCAGCGGTTTATGCTGGGATCGGCATCATTACCGTAGTCATTATCTTCTTTACCCAAAGCCGTGGGCCACAAATTGGCATGTTTGTCAGCATCTTTGTCTTCTTCACCATGTTCTTGCTCCAAGGACTGCGTAGCACGCGGTTTAAGCGCGTTTTTGGGTCGATATTAAGCGTTTGGATGGTGCTTTCGTTGGCAAGTGCTGCCTTCTTGGTAGTGCTCAATACCGATTCAAGCAGTTTTAGTGGCTTGCGCCAAAGTAATCGCTATATCAATCGGTTGGGCAACTTGCTTGAAACCGATGCTGGGACTGGATTGGTGCGGGTGCTGATTTGGCGGGGCGACGAGCATACCAAAGGCGCTGTCGGCTTGGCTTTGAGCAGTCCGCTGCGCACCGTCATTGGGTGGGGGCCAGAATCGATGTTTGTGGCCTATAACCCATTCTACCCACCACGGTTGGCCAATTATGAATCGCGCGGCGCGTCGCCCGATCGTTCGCACCAAGCCTTGCTTGACGAATTGGTGACCAAAGGTGCAATCGGCTTGTTTAGCCATTTGTTCTTGTTTGGCTCGTTCTTGATTCTCATGCTGCGGCTGCTACGGATTCCGCGCCTCATCAATTTAGGGGTTACAACCTTATTTATGGTCGGGATTGGCCTCTTCTTTGCAGTGTTTTTGAAGAGCCTTGAATTAGGCTTGATTGCTGGCGGCGTTGGCTTGCTGGTGGTTGGCCTTGCCACATGGCTGGGGTATGCCAAGCCCTTGGATGAACCCATCAGCTTTGGCTGGCAATTATTGATTATCACAGCCCTTTCGGCTGTTACAGCTAATTTTGTCGAAACCCTGTTTGGAATTCCAATTGTTTCATCGTTGCTGTATACCTGGGTGATTATGGCAGTTGGCGTGATTGCTGGCGCCCAAGCAGGAGCCTTCCAACTTGGCACAAAGCCAGCGGTTGTTGCCGCTACAACAGTGGAAGAAGTTGCTGAAGTTGCCCCAGCCAAAGCTGGCACCAAACGTCAAGCAGCTCAAAATGCACGTCGCAACAGCGTAGGTCGTGGGCGTTCGAGCAGCGGCGTAACTGGAGCAGCCCCAGCCCGCATTCTGTATGCAGTGGTTGTGCCAATTGTGTTGTTGTTGGTGTGGTTCCTCAACCTCGATAATATTTTTGCCGATATGCGCTATTTGCAAGGCAAACAATTTATCGACCAAGGCTCAGACTTCCAACAACATCTCTTCGGCTTTGCCGCAATTCAAGATGCCGTTGAGCATGCACCCAATGAAGATCTCTATTTTCTAATGTATGGTCGGGCCTTGATGACCTTAGCCACCGATTTGAGCGTTGAGCAAAACAGGCTGGTGAGCGAAAACCAAAATCAGGCGATTGCCCAAGTGTTAAATAGTCGTCCACTGCCCGATGCAGAGCTAGCCGATTTGCCCAAGACCGAATATAGCACGACTGGTTTGCAAACTGCCGCCCGTGATTTCCTGACCAAGTTCGGGCCATTGCAAGTTTTAGATTACGCTCGTTTGGCTTTGGAAGAAGCTCAGCGGCTCAATCCACAAAACAAAGATCATCCAGCAAACTTAGGTCGCTTGCATTCATCGTGGTTCCGCAACACCGAGCAAAGCGATCCTGAGGGCGCACGCGCGCACCTTGATGCAGCAATCGAAGCCTACAAACAAGCGCATACGATTGCTCCGCAGGATGTTGAATTGACTGGCCAATGGGCAATGTTGTACTTGTATCGCCAAGAATACGACACAGCGATTGCCGAATTGAGCAAGGCAACGACGCTTGACCCGTTGTGGTCGATCAATTTCATTCGCTTGGGCGAGGCCTATCGTCGCAAGGGCGATTTGCCAAATGCGGCCCAAGCTTTTGCCAATGCCTTGGCGCTTGATCCACGGGCGCTGAACAGCAATAGTTTGGTTGACGTAGCCGAATTGCCTGCTGAACGTAGTGCTCGAATGCAAGCCACATTTGCCTCGATGCAAAGCGATCCAGCGGTGTTCGATAGCTTCTTAACCGGCTTTGAGCGCGCGATTGCCAGCAAACCAGGCGATATGTCGTATCGCCAGATTTACACCCAAGTGTTGAGCGATAGCAAGCGCTATGATGTTGGCTTGGCGCAAGTTCAATTGGCTTTGGCTGAGATGGACAAAATGGGAGCGCAAGATCCTAGTTTCAACACCACCTATGCTGATACTCGGACTGCTTTTGAAAAGTTGGTTAGCTTTTTTCAAAGCCAACTTGGCCAAAGCACGCCATAACGGAATTCCCTCACCCCCTAGCCCCCTCTCCCGCCCAGCGAGGAGAGGGGGAAGCTTACCTTCTGAAGATTAATTTTCATCAAGAGAAATTATATGAGTGTTTCGCTCGCCCAAATCTTTCTGATTTTCCTTTCGGCGCTAATTATGTCGATTGTCAGCACACCGCTGGTTCGGCGCTTGGCAATTGCGGTTGGCATTATCGACCAGCCTAATGCGCGCAAAGTGCACACCAACCCTGTGCCCTTGCTTGGTGGCTTGGCAATTTATGGCGGGGTGATGGTTACCCTGCTGATTTGGGATGAACAATTTATTCTGCGCGAGTTGGCAGCAATTTTAGGTGGCGCGACAATTGTAGTAACCTGTGGCATACTGGATGATAAATGGGGTTTATCGGCCTCGTTAAAATTACTCGGCCAAATTATTGCCTGTTTTGTGCTGATCTACGCTGGCATTCAAGTGCAATTATTCGCTTCACCATTGCTCAATGCGCTCATTACAATCGCTTGGGTAGCAGGCATCTCAAACGCGATTAATTTTCTCGACAACATGGATGGATTGTCGGCAGGTTTGACAGCGGTGGCAGCGGCCTTCTTTCTGCAACTGGCGGTCTTAAATGGTCAAGTGCTGGTAGCAGCGCTATCGGCGGCCACCATGGGCGCATGCATGGGCTTTTTACGCCATAATTTTGTACCAACCAAGATCTTTATGGGCGACACTGGGAGCCTGTTTTTGGGCTTTATCTTGGCTGTATTGGGCATTAAGCTACGCTTCCCCAGCAATAGCATTATCGTCACATGGATGATTCCGATTGTGGTGTTGGGCGTGCCAATTTTTGATACATCGATGGTGATTGTGGCACGCTTGCGGCGGCGCGTGAATCCATTCAATACGCCAGGCAAAGATCACATTTCACATCGCTTGGTTGCGCTCGGCGCTTCACGACGTGAGGCCGTGCTAATTTGCTATATGCTGGGCGTTGGTTGTGGGCTTACCGCAACCATGTTGAGCAAGGCCGATGTGCAGGAAGCCTATGCCCTCGCAGCATTATTGATTGGGATTGCAGTGGTTGGGATTTGGTTCTTCGAACGCTATGCGCGATATAATCCACCAAAATAAGCACTGCATGACAAAGCCCATGGTTTCTGCTCCCGCAGCGTTAACCATGGGCTTTTTAACTTAAGCAGCGACCTTTTGCGATTCCCAAGGCAAATCGAGCGCTAAACGAGGGGCAGTTACCAAGGCAGGCCGAAGCAAGAGCTTGGGGCCATACGCCATCCAAACACTTTCATCTGCGATACAGCGATATGAGCCATCATCAACGAGTTCCAATCGGTCACCGCAATCGGGGCAGCGGCGTTCTTCGAGCGAACGATTTTCCATGACGGGCCTCCTTGTGTGGGTGGTGTGTCCGGAAGTGGCGAAATTAAAAAATCCCACCCCGGAGAGGAGTAGGCGATCATTGCCCGGTCATATGGCCACGCTGCCATGTGTTACGCTGTAGTATACATGGATTTTACAAAATAACAATCGGGCTATGGCCTGAGCTTTGGGGCAAGTGTACCGTGGTGCTTTCCCTCACCCCCCAACCCCCTCTCCCACTCAACGCGGGCGAGGGGGAGCTAGAAAACGAACAATCCTGCTTTTACACGCGAGGCGAGCGGAAACCACCTGATCAAACGCTGGTTTGTTCGTACAATGTTGATGAAACCAAGGTGTTAACTACCCCTCGCCCGTGCCACGGGAGAGGGGCTGGGGGTGAGGGAATCTCAACAACCTACCCTTGTAAGCAACCTCTCTCCCACTGGACGCAGGCGAGGGAAACCACCTGATCAAACGCTGGTTTGTTCGTACAATGTTGATGAAACCAAGGTGTTAACTACCCCTCGCCCGTGCCACGGGAGAGGGGCTGGGGGTGAGGGGCTTATAAAATCTCATTTAAGTAAGGGAGCATTTTGCAATGTATTGTCTACACTGTCGGCATCGCTTGGAGCCACAGTTGCGCGGCGGTCGCGAACGCTTGACCTGCCCTGACTGTGGTTGGGTGCATTTTAATAGCGCTCCAGCAGGGGTTGCCGCCATTATCCAAAATGATGTTGGTGAGGTTTTGTTGGTGCGGCGGGCTGGCTCGTTTCGGGCTGGCTTGTGGTGTTTGCCATGTGGCTACCTTGAGTACGATGAAGAAATGCGCCAAGGCCTTGCCCGCGAAGTGCTGGAGGAAACTGGCTTGCATGCTGAGATTGGCGAGGTCATCGCTGTGCATTCGAATCTCGATCGCGAGCCGCCGTATCCGGTTGGGATTTGGCTGCGGGCAACAATCAGCGGCGGCAGTTTGCAGGCTGGTGGTGATGTTGATTTGGCCCAGTTTTTTGCGCTTGATCGCCTACCAGCCTTGGCCTTCAACCACGATGGCTTGGTTTTGGCTCAATTGCAGCAACCCGCCGATGCGACAGTGGCAGCATTAACCCAAGAGATGCATAGTTTTGTACGCGCCAAAGGTTGGTACGAGGCCAACTCAAAACGCCCGCAAACCCCGCGCAATTTAGCTATTTCGCTGACGCTTGAAGCCGCCGAAGTGCTCGAACACCTGCAATGGCGCGAAGAAATTGTTGATCACGCTGAATGGCAGGGCGAGTTAGCCGATGTGTTGCTGTATTTGGTGCAATTAGCCGATACCACCAACGTCAATTTGGTTGAAGCAGTACGAGCAAAATTGCGCAAAAATGCCAACCGCGTGTGGGATGAACCGAGCCAATAGCTGCTTAAAGTGAGAGAATTAAAACTCATTTAATGTCGTTGATTGACAGCAAGCAGCAATATCCGCTATAGTTAAACAAGAACTTGTGTTCTATAACAAATACAAGTTCTGGACGAAGGAGGTATTGCGGTGAGTCAACACCCTGATCAACAGCAACAAAATCGGCCATTACGGCTGATGTTTATGCTCACAATGATGATTATGTGCATCACTGTGACAGTTTTGGTAGTGCTTGGGCGTGATGTTGCCCAGCTTGTAACAGTTGTGGCAGCATTCGCCGCTTTAGGTGCATTGCTCTGGCAAAAACATTAACTGAACCTTGCTGTAAGGCTCCAACCTTACAGCAAGGTTTGTTGGTATTAACCCGTATTGAGCCGATCGTTCCAGTCCTCATTGCAATACCTTCATTCAACACTGGATTAGTTCGTAACAAATTGAGCCTTGGCAGCTAGCAATTGCCATAATCAAACGCTCTTTCACCACATGCAATCTAGAATAAGCGAACCATGATTGATTTTTTATGCTTCCAGTTGGGCGTAATATCCAACGCATTGTGGCCCAAACAAAACTCCAAGGTTTAAGTTTAACCGAAAAATTCGGCCAAAAGCGTCGTTATGCAGCATAACGACGCTTTTGCATGCCAATTCTGTAAGGAACTGATTATAATAAGCTAGCATTGATTAAGCCGACGCAGGGTAGTTGCTCATTCGCTGCGTCTGTGACAAATGAGGATCAGCATGGCAAACGAACCGCAAGCTCAATCTAGCATCGTTGAAGGATTAACCGGGCGCTTATCATTCTTGATGGGGAGTTTAGTTAGTTTTTTAAGCTTAATCTTATTTATGCGCATTCGTTATATGCTGCATGTTAGCGCTCACCAAATCGATTTTGAAGGAATTCAGGTTTGGCTCATCATCGATGCGGTGATTATTGTGATCATTGCGCCATTGGCTCACACGTTAAGCCATGTGCTTAGCTTAATCCTGCAAAAGCAGCCTTGGAAACTGCAACGCAGTTTGGTTTATCCAAGGGTACGCCCAAGCCAAGCCCTTTCGCGGCGGCAAGTCATTGGCTATTTGCTAGCACCCTTGGCCTTGAATGGCTTGTTATTTCTCGGTCTCTTGATCGAACCACTTTCGGGCTACCTGGCCTTGTGGGGTGCGGTCAACCTTGGGTTCACCACCAATGATCTTTGGAAAGTATTGGGCGTTTGGCGCTTTCCACGATCAAGTGCTTTTTTAGTCGAGCTTCATCATCTTGAGCGAACGGAGGCGCGTCGTGGCTAAAATTTGGTTTGTTGCCCACCGAGATCTGCTGTATCACATTCGTAAAAAGGAATTTTATTGGTCGACCTTAGGCGTACCATTGTTGATTGGCGCAATCTATTTGTTTGCCCAAGTATTCGGCGGCGATCCATCGGGCCAAACCACAGCCAACCTGTTTATTCCCAACAATGATCGTAATCACAGCATTGGGGTGGTTGATCAAGCGGCGGTGCTCAGGCAACATTTCGAGGTGATTTCGCCAACTGTAGTGCTCCAATTTAGCGACCAAATCGCCGCTGAAAGTGCTTTACGTCAAGAGGAAATCGAAACCCTGTTTATCATTCCCGCCGATTATCACCAATCGGGAATTGTCACCCGCACCACCCGCACCGCGAGCATTTTCGATCAAGCTGATACGAATGCCATGCGCACATTATTGGCAGTCAATCAGCTCAAATCGCCGCATATCGATTTTGTGCCGCTTTTGTTTGAGCCAATTAGCCTCAGTAAAGCTGAAGCGATTGGTCAAAATGTGCGCGTCGCTGGTAATATCAACCAAAACTTTGCTGCTTCGATGGTGCCAATTGGCTTTGCAATGGCAATTTATATTTCAATTTTTATGGGCGCAAGTTTGTTGATGCAGGGCATTTTGGAGGAGAAGGAAAATCGCACGCTTGAAGTGCTGCTCACCTCAATCTCACCGCGTCAATTGCTGACAGGCAAGATGATTGGCTTGGGAATTGTAGCCTTTATTCAATTGGGATTTTGGGCAGTGCTGGCGCTTGGGTTTTTACGCGGCCAAGCGATTCGGGCAGCGCTGAATCAAGTGCAAATTGACCCATTGACATGGCTGCTGCTTGGCATCTTTTTTCTGCTTGGCTACCTATTTTATGCTAGCTTGACCGCAGGCATTGGGGCAATTAGCCCATCGATGCGCGAATTATCGCAATTAATTATTTTGGTCAGCGTTCCGGCGATGATTCCATTGATGTTTATCACCTCGCTATTGAGCAAACCCAACGGCACCTTAGCATTAATTCTCAGCATTATCCCCTTCACTGCGCCATCAACGATGATGCTCCGTTCAGTTATGACGGTTGTACCGGCATGGCAAATTGGATTAAGTATTGGTTTGCTGGCCTTAGCAGTTGTGGCAACCCTCAGTTTCACCGCCCGGTTATTTCGCGCCACCATTTTGCTGCGCGGCAGTAAATTTTCGTTACGCGGCTTATGGCAGGCATTACGCTAGCATACGGAGGCATTGAAATGGAACCGATTGTGCATATTGTTCTAGCCTTATTGCGGCGTGAAAATCAGGTGTTATTGGTGCGCCAGCAGGGCCAAAATGGCAGTTATTGGAGTATTCCTGGCGGCAAGGTCGAAGTTGGTGAGCATTGGCTCGAAGCCTTTGCCCGTGAAGTGCGCGAAGAAACTGGCTTGGTCGCTGCCGCCAGCACTTTAGCCTATATGTCGCAAGTTTATTTAGTCGATAAAGCCCAAACTGTGGTTTTTTGTGCCTTTGAAGGCACAACCGAGGGCGAAATCGCCATCAACGATCCCGATAATGAGATCGAAGAATGTGCGTGGTTTGATCTGGACGAAATTCCCAGATTGGTGCAATCGCTGCGTTGGCCAAGCACACGCCTGCCATTGCTCGATTATTTGGCGGGCAATGTTGAGGCAGGCCGGGTTTGGGCGTTTCGATCCAATGAAGATAATAGCGAACAATATTTATTGCAAGCAATTTAAGTAGTTCCCTCACCCCCCAGCCCCCTCTCCCACTACACGCGGGCGAGGGGGAGCAGCCGTGGATTGACCATGCATCATGTGAGAACCACCAGATTAAGCCCCACGCCCGTGACACGGGCGCGGGGTGAGGGGGGATCTTCAAGACCTACCCTTTCCCACGGAGCGCGGGCGCGGGGACCACCCGTTTTGTACCACACATTGTGGCAGAACCACGGAGTCCAAGCCCCTCTCACATGGGAGGGGAGCGGGGTTGGGGTGAGGGGAGCGCAACTACATCAAAAGCCCTTCGCCCATCGGATAGACGCGGGGTTGTGGTGAGGGCTTCTATTCAGTTAACCACGCAACAACGATTGGCCGCCATCGATCCAAATTTCGGTACCGGTGATATGGCTTGATGCCTCGGAAGCCAAAAAGCCAACTAATTGGGCCACTTGCTCAGATGTGCCAGGCTTGCCATGAGTTAGTGGAATATCGCCCTCGGGAAATTCGGCGGGTACAGCCACCGTTTCAATCGCCCGTTTCTCAGTGCTTTCCTCGATGCTGGTGTCGATTGCGCCAGGACAAATCACATTGACCCGAATATTGAACTGACCAAGCTCCAAGGCCAGCATTTTGGTCATGGCAACTTGGCCAGCTTTGGTCGTCGAATAGGCGGTTGCGCCGGCATTGCTGAAGGTGCGAGTGCCGTTGATCGACGAGGTAACAATAATTGAGCCACCCTGTTTTTTGAGCGCAGGCACAGCTTTTTGAATCGTCAAGAAAGTTCCAGTTAAATTGATATCGATCGTCTTTTGCCATTCTTCGAGGGTTAGTTGCTCAATTGGTGCCCAAACGCCGTTAATCCCAGCGTTGGCAAAGACACAATTCAATTTGCCCATGTTTTGAGCGTTTTATCGACAGCTTTTTGCACGTCGGCGGGCTGGCTAATATCGGCAATCAGGGCCAAAGCCTCACCACCAGCGCGTTTAATCGTATCAACAGTTTCAGCCAGCTCATCTTCGGTGCGACCAAGTGCAGCGACTTTGGCGCCATGAGCCGCCAAATGTACGGCTGCTGCTCGGCCAATCCCCGAGCCTGCACCCGTTACCAAGGCCACTGTATCGTTTAAGTGCATGATCATGCTCCTTCGTTCAGTTCACAGTCTTCAGAAGTAACCTATTGCAAGTTGCGTGCAAACAATCAGCCTTGCGACTGAGCAGCACTCCATCATTCGATGGGCTAGCTTTTACGTCAAGCGGCTTAAACTGAGCCATACCCACTCATCATCCATGCTAGAGGAGGCCACGGTGCCTATTATTGATGTTCGCAATTTGGGCAAAACCTATCGCACCATTGAGAAAGAAGGTGGAGTCAAAGGCGCGGTCAAGGCGCTCTTTCGGCCCCAATATCGCGAAAAAGTCGCCGTCCACGACTTGAATTTCCAGATTGATGCTGGCGAAATTGTCGGCTATATCGGGGTCAATGGCGCTGGTAAATCGACCACGATCAAAATGTTGACTGGCATTCTGTATCCGACCACTGGCTCGGTTTCAGTTTTAGGCCGTGACCCGCAGCGTGAGCGCGTAGCCAATGCCCGCAATATTGGGGTCGTGTTTGGCCAACGCAGCCAGTTATGGTGGGATTTAGCGCTGATCGAATCGCTCAATTTGGTTGCCAATATCTATGAAGTTGAGCCAAGCCGTTACAAACAATTGCTCAGCCATTTTAGCGAAGTCTTAGAGCTTGATGAAATTTTGAAAACGCCAATTCGCTCGATGTCGCTGGGCCAGAAAATGCGGGCCGAATTAGCCGCCACTTTTATTCACGAACCCAAAGTGGTTTATCTCGATGAGCCAACGATTGGTCTCGATGTAATGGTTAAGCAGCGAATTCGCGAATTTATCAAAGATTACAACCAAACGCACAATACCACGGTGATGCTCACGACCCACGATTTAGGCGATATTGAGCAACTCTGTTCGCGGGTGATCATTATCGATAATGGCAGCAAGGTCTACGATGGCCCGTTGACCGCAATCAAGCAGCAATTTGGCAAATATCGCACAATTACGTTTGAGACCAATCAACCAATTACTAGCGTGAATTTGCCGCCAGCATGCGAGCAATTGAGCTTAAGCGAATATAAATTGGAATTGAAGTTTGATCGTACTCGATTAAGTGCCAGCCAAGTTGCGACAGCTTTGATGCAACAGCTTGATGTAGCCGATTTCACGCTCAACGAGCCAGATCTTGAGAGCATTATCAAGCATTTGTATCAAAACCCAACTGCCTATAATGAGGTTGGCGCTCGTGGATAAACTTTATTATCGGTTGCGCATCTATCGCAGTGTGGTTGGCATGAATATTAAAGAAGTGCTAGCCTATAATTTTTGGTTTTGGTCGCAAATTGGCGCCCATGTTTTACTCACAATTGCCTACGTTTCATTTTGGAAAGCACTCTATGCTGAGCGTGAATCGATTGCCGGATTAAATGTCCAACAAACCCTAACCTATATCATCTTGGCGCGAATGGTGATGCCATTGGTGCAATGGGGGTATACCCAAGAATTTGGCTATTGGATTCGCGAAGGCACGATTTCTAGTGAATTATTGCGGCCTGTCGATTTTCAGGAACGGATTTTTATTGGGCATCTCACACGCACGTTTGTATCATTAGCTCAGCAATTAGTGGTTATTGGCAGCCTTGCAGTCTTTGTTTTTAAGATTAATTTGCCAACTGATCCGCTGGTTTGGCTTGGTTTTATAATTTCGTTAGTGCTTGGCTGTAGTATCTTGTTTTGCTTCGATTGGATATTCGGTTGCATTGCTTTTTATTCAACCGAAGTTTGGGGTTTGCAAGTTGTGCGCGGCTCAATTTTACTGCTATTTAGTGGTGTATTGTTGCCATTAACGATGTTGCCTTCAGAATTGCAAACGATTGCCAAATGGTTGCCATTTGCTCAAAGTGTGTCGATTCCCGTATCGTTATTAGCGGGCATGACTCCATTGAGCAATCTTGGCAGTATTTGGCTGCAACAAGTAGTTTGGCTGGTTGTAATGTTTGCGCTCTCACGGTTAATGTTCAATTTCAGCGTGCGCAAAATAACAGTGCAGGGTGGATAATAATGCTGCGTTATACAAAACTTTATTGGTATTTCGTAATTCAACGCTTCAAAATTTTGATGGAATATCGGCTGAATTTTTTTATTGGCTCGATTTCAACTGTACTGTTTCAAGGAGCGAGCCTTGTAGCATTATGGGCAGTTTTACGCCAAGTTCCGAGCATCCAAGGCTGGACATTTGAGCAGATTTTGTTAATTTATGGCTTATTGACCTTATCCAAAGGCATTAATCATCTTTTTGCCGATAATCTCTGGGTAGTCGGTCGTGATTATATTCGACCTGGGCAGTTTGATCGCTTTTTAGTCAGGCCAATTAATCCATTATTCCATTTATTAGCCGATCGGATTTGTCATGATGCAATTGGTGATTTTATTGTTGGCTTGAGCTTAGTGGGCTATGCAATGGTGCAATTACAATTGCCAATTAATTTAGCAAGCATTGGCTTTATCACATTAATGGTGATTAGTGGTGGGATTATTTTTATTGCGCTGAATTTAATTACTGCGGCTACATCATTTTGGATTATGGATTCGATTGCTGTAACCAATGTTGTGTTTCATACCAACGAGTTTGCCCAATATCCACTGACATTTTATCATCGTTCGATCGGGGTTTTGTTGACGTGGCTGCTACCGTATGGCTTTGCTTCCTATTATCCAGCAAGTTATTTGCTTGGGCACGAGATTGGCTGGATGGCGTGGCTGGCTCCGTTGGTGGCGCTGGTCTGCATCACAATTGCCTATCGAGTTTGGGTGTTGGGGCTAAGAAATTATGGCAGCACTGGCTCATAAGCGAATTTAATCATAGGGACAGACAGATGAGCATGGATGATATATATGATATTGAGGCTGAAATTACCTTCGAGCACGAAGACCCTGAGCGCGCTTTGATCATGGCATTATACTTCACTCACGGCGAGTTACATTTTAGTCCCGATTCTCATCAAGGCTGGGATATTCAATTCAGTTGGGTTCCCTCACCCCCCAGCCCCCTCGCCCACTGAATGCGGGCGAGGGGGAGCTGCCGTGGCTTGCCCACAAATCATGGCAAAACCACCGGGTAAAGCCCCTCGCCCGCGCCACGGGAGCGGGGTTGGAGTGAGGGGATCTTCATTACCTACCCTTGTAAGCCCGCCCCCTCGCCCACTGGACGCGGGCGAGGGGGAGCCGCCGTGGCTTGCCCACAAATCATGGCAAAACCACCGGGTAAAGCCCCTCGCCCGCACCACGGGAGAGGGGATCTTCATTACCTATCCTTGAAAAGTTGTGGTGAAGGCATGCTCAAGCCTACCGAAACTATTCAGCCACTGGCTGTGTTTGCAAACGCTGGGCTGGCTTGCCATTTGGCATTTGACTCAATACGATGCTCGCGAGTACAACCAACGCCCCAAGCATTTGCAGCCAACTCAAGCGCTGATCAAGCACCAACCAGCCGAGGATCGTGGCCGAAACAGGGCTGAGCAAAATCAAAAATGACATCGTGGTTGTTTTCAGGCGTTCAATGCCACGAAACCAAAACAGATAAGCGATGCCAGTATTGACAATCCCGATAATGCCAAAGCCAAGCCAGTTGGTTGGCGTAAAGGCTGGCGGCGGGCCTTCAATCAACAAAGCAATTGGCACGATCATCAGGCCACCAACCACCAATTGCCAAGCGGTATAGGTGATTAATGGCACTGGTCGCACCCAATGCTTGTTGAGCGTGATGCCCACGCCATACAGCATCGCGCCGCCAAACGCGGCAAGCATGCCCCAAGCATCAAACTGGGCTTTTGGGCCGAGCAGCATCATGGCTACGCCCAAAACACCTAAGCCTGCCAGCAACAACAAGCGCGAAGTAACCCGCTCTTTGAGCACGACCCAGCCCCAAAAAGCCACAATAAATGGCTGCAACGCGCCCAATGTGGCGGCGATGCCACCAGGCAAGCGGTAAGCAGCAATAAACAATAAGGGGAAGAAGAAGCCAATATTCAAAGCGCCCAGCACCAACGAACGCCACCACCAAATCCCCTTGGGCAGTTGCCGCCCCCAAGCCAAAAAGATCAGGCCAATCGGTAAGGCCCGCATTAAGCCCACCAACAATGGGCGATTGGCTGGCAGCCACTCGGTGGTAATTACATAAGTTGTGCCCCACAAAATCGGAGCAATCGCCGTTAAGAGCATATTCCAAAGCCGTTGCATCGCCGCCACCTTCGCTAAATTCCATCAGCGCTGTGTCTTGTGCTATTCTGATGGTGTTGATAATGTATCTTGACATCAAGATATAAGTAATTTATCTTGATGTCAAGTATCTTTAGGTTGAGATATATTATGCAAGACCAAGTTGATTGTTTTATTGCTGAGTGGCAGCGGGAACGACCGGAGCTTGATGCTTCGCCAATTGGCTTAATTGGGCGGATTGCGCGGTTGGAACAACATTTGAGCCGTGAATTGGCCCGGGTATTTAGCCAATTTGGCTTACAACGTGGGGAATTTGATGTGCTGGCAAGCTTGCGGCGGTCGGGCGCACCTTATCAGCGCAGCCCAACCGCCCTATTCAATACACTCATGCTCTCATCGGGAGCCATGACCAACCGGCTTGATCGCTTGGCAGCCCGTGGCTTGATCGAGCGTATTCCTGATGCGAACGATCGGCGCAGCCTATTGGTACAACTCACAGCGCAGGGCTTGGATTTAATCAATCAAGCGGTGGAAGCGCATCTGGCCAACGAACAGCGGCTGATTGCCAGTTTGAGTAGTGATCAACACGCGCAATTAGCCGAATTATTGCGTGCATGGCTGCTTGATTTAGAGCAAGCTCAAGCCTGAGCAACCAGCATCAACAGCTCGGCTTGGCTCAGCGCTTCGCCGGTCGATTCAGCAGCTTGGCGCTCGGTCTGGCCCAAACTGCGATCAAGTTGTTGGCGAATGGCAGTTACATCGTGCAAACTGACGCTTGAGTAGCCAACATCGCAGGCCTGGCGCAAGCTCGCCGCACCGCCAACCAAATAGGCCGAATGTTGGGGATTTGTTGGCGCAAGCCATTCGGCAAAGCCTTCGAGCGCAATCGCCAGCGAGCGTTGCACATTCAAGCGTGCAGCCATCGCTACTGCTTGATGCAACACCTCGCCAGATTCGCTGCGTTGTGTATCAGTTTGCCGCAATAAGGCTAAGCCCAAACCATACAAAGCCATAATTAACGGCGATGATTCTTCGCTTTGGCGATGAATCGCGATACTTTCACGATACAGCTGCTCGGCCTCGGCATATTGGTGCATATTTAGCTGGGTGCTAGCAATATTTTGAAACGAAACTGCTTGACTCATTTGATCGCCCAGCTGTTGGTAGATTGCCAAACTAGCTTGAAAATAATCACGGCCAGCCTGATGCTCTCCTTGAAATTGTGCCACTGAGCCAAGATTATTCAAGATAATTGCTTCACCCCAAAAGTTGGCTTGTTGCTGGCGAATCGTCAAAGCCGCCTCATAGACCTCACGGGCAGCAGCATAATTGGTTTGTTCAGCGTAAATCATGCCCCTGATTGTTCAACAAACGCGCCTGATAATCCAAATCGTTGAGCGCTTTGGCATGCGGTAGTGCTTGACCATAGGCTTGTAATGCCGAGGGATAATCGCTAATTGCATATGAAAGCAAGCCATTGGCATAGCCAAAATGCAGCTGAATCAGCGGCTCGAAGCTGGCAGCATGCGCGCCAACGCGGGCAATCCAGCTTAGGCCTTCGCGGATATAACCCTGTTGAAACAAGGGCAGCACCATGCTCGAAATAAAGCGAGCAATATCGCTATAGCGTTGTTGTTGATAGAGCCATTGCAAGGCGCTGCGAATGTTGGGCATTGCTTGATTCAGCCGTTTGCTCCAAACCATGCCTTGGCCTTGGCGAATGCCGGCATCAATATCCAGCGCCAATTGTTGAAACGCCTTGGCATGGACATCGTGGCAAGCATAATCAAGTTGGGCGTTGCGTTTGAGTTGACGCGCCGCATATTGGCGAATCGTATCGAGCATGCTATAGGTTGGTTCTTCCAATGCGGCGTTACTCAGCAACAGACCTTTGGCAACCATCGCAGCGAGCGTTTTGGCAATATCAATCGTGTTGGGTGCTTCGCTGGCTAATAATTGCACTTGATTTAACGTCCATTCGCCCTGAAACACGCCCAAACGTGGCAACAACCAGCGAATCGCCGGAATACTGTAGGAAATGCACCAATCTAAGACTGGGTGCAGCACTTGTTCGGGGGCTGGCGCGGCTCCCACGTTTTGCTCAGCCGGCAGATAATTGCGCAAGAGCAGCAGCAAATCGGCTGGTCGCAGTTTATCGCTATGCGCAGCGACCAACTCAATCGCCAATGGCAAGCCCCGCAAACGCCGACAAATCTCAACAATATGCAAGGCGTTGGTTTGATCGAGCATAAATTCAGGCCGTACCCGCCGAATCCGATCCAAAAATAGCGCTACTGCTGGGCTAATGCTGATGGTTTCGATTTGGACTGAGCCACCAAGTGGAATTGCCAACGGCGGAATTGGAATAACTTCTTCGTTGGGATCATTGGCAGCTTGTTGGCTGGTAACGAGAACCCGCACATGCTCAGTTTGGCTAAGCAAGCCAATCACATGCGGCGCAGCTTCAATCACTTGCTCCATATTATCGAGCACAATTAAGCACTGGCGATCGCGCAAAAATTGCACTAGCGCTTCTTCGTAGAGCAAACTGCCGCGCTCAGCCAGGCCAAAAGTTCGAGCAATCGTTGGAATCACCAAATCGGGGTCATCAAGAGTGGCGAGCGAAATAAAGGCCACGCCATCGCGAAACTCAGCATACAATCGATCGGCAATTTGAATGCTCAAGCGAGTTTTGCCCGTGCCGCTTGGGCCAAGCAAGGTGGTAAAACGGGTTGGCGATTGGCGCAACCGGGTTACAAGCGCTGCAACATCTGCATCGCGGCCAATCAACGGTGTGGTGAATGTTGGAAACCCAATGCGTTGCATAACCTGATCTCCCGTAGCTTGATTGTTTAGTATGCCGCAAAAACGCTGTAAAAACAAAGGTCGTGTCTGGCTTAAATCTGCCAATCGTACTAGGGCTGATGGGAATTAGCCCCTCACCCTCAATAGGGTTTCAACGAATCATTGGAAAGCTGCATATGTTGTCACCACCCTTCCGTCCCGCCTCCAGGCGGGAGACGCAGCGGGCGAAGGGATGTCAATCATTGGTTCTGACGTGAACATCTGCTCGACAATCCGGCTCCCCCTCGCCTCGCGAGCCGAAGAGGTGGTTAGGGTGAGGGAATCAATTGCCACGCAACTGACGAACTATCAAGCAGCGTGGTTTCCAAAAAACCACTATGCCTTGAGATCAGCGTGTGCTAGCGCCTTTTAGCCAGAAAGTACTCCGTCGATTCAATCAATATCTGGGTACAATGGATCGACTGATTGCGAACCTTTTACTAAGGAGCAACGATGAATTTACGTTTTTTATTGCTGCTGTTGCTGATTTTCGGCAGTTTGAGCCTTAGCCCTAAGCACACCACAGCCCAAACCAACCTCTGTTTTGCCGATGTGCCAGGCATTAGCAATTGTATTAGTGGGCGGTTTTTAAGCTATTGGCAACAAAATGGTGGTTTGGCGGTATTTGGCTACCCGCTCTCGCCCGCTCAAACTGAAACAACCGCCAATGGTAGCTTTACAACCCAATATTTTGAACGCCAGCGCTTTGAATTGCATCCCGAATTGGCAGCGCCATACGATGTGTTGCTAGGCCGTTTGGGCGCTGAAATCTACGAGCGAAGGCACGGCAACTGGCGCAATGCCCCCAAAACCAACCCAAGCACCCAAGGTTGTTTAGTATTTAATGAAACTGGGCGCTCAGTGTGTGAACCATATTTGAGCTATTGGGTTAATCATGGCTTGCTCGACGGCTCGTTGAATGCCTACGAGCAATCATTGAGTTTGTTGGGCTTGCCGCTGACCGAGCCACGCCTCGAGCAAAACCCCGATGGTGATTGGGTTATGACTCAGTGGTTTGAGCGCGCTCGGCTCGAAAATCACGATGCCAAGGGCATTTTACTTGGCCGTTTGGGCGCAGAACTCAAACCCGTAACAACACCTAGCTATCCCAGTGAAGTCACTGCCTTGGTCGATGCAATCAATCGCCAGCGCAGTCAACAGGGGTTAAGCACACTAACGGTCAACCCAACGCTCAACCAAGCTGCCCAAATTCATAGCGATGATATGGCCCGCAACAATTTCTTCGAACATACTGGCAGCGATGGCTCCAATGCAGGCCAACGTATGAAACGAGTTGGTTACGATTGGCGGGCATGGGCCGAAAATTTGGCGGCTGGCTATACCGATGCCCAAGCAATTATTGATGCGTGGATGCAAAGCCCCGGCCATCGCGACAACATTCTCTCAGCTGATGTCAACGAAATTGGAATTGGCATCGCCCGTAATCCCAATACCAGCTATAAAATCTATTGGACAGCCAACTTCGGGACTGCGCGCTAGATTTGCTCGATCTGCACCACCCGATCGCGCGCCGCTAAATCGCTTACAAGTTGAATCTTGGCATGCGGAAAACTGGCTTGGGCAAGGGCAACCACTGCTGGCCCTTGCCAAGCGCCAATCTCAAATAACGCTGCTGTAGGTTGGCCTTGACGCAAGATTGCGGCAGTCGCAGGCAGCAATTGGCGATAGCATTCGAGGCCATCAGGGCCGCCATCGAGCGCCAGCGTTGGTTCGTGTAAGCGCACGCCATGCTCAATTTCATCGAGCAAGGTATAGGGCGGGTTGCTCAGCACTAGATCAATTGGCTCAGGCAATTGGCTCACACCATCGCCATGCACCAGCTGAATCTGTTGTTGCAGGCCGTGGCGCTCAATATTATGTTGAGCTACAGCCAAGGCATCAGGCGAAAGATCAACCGCATACAGCTTGATATTGGGGGCGTTTTTGGCGACCGCCACCGCAATACAACCGCTGCCAGTGCCAATATCGGCAACCACCAAAGGCCGTTTTTGCTGTTTGATCCAGGTTAATGCTTGCTCCACCAAAATCTCAGTATCAGGCCGTGGCACTAAAACCCGCCGATCAACGTCAAAGGTTAAGCCATAGAACTCGCGTGAACCAATCAAGTAGGCGATTGGCTCTAAGGCGCTCCGCCGTTTGAGCAACTGCTGAAAAGCAGCGGCATGCTCGGTGGAAAGCTGCTCGTTGAGTTTGGCTAAGATTTGGGTTGACGTTAGGCCAAGCACATGTGCCAACAATACTCGCGCATCAAGTTGCGGAGTCAGCGAAACGCTGATCAATTGGCTCGTTGCCTCAGTTAATGCCTCGCGCAAAGTTGGTGTAGCCATCTTTAGGAATTCCTCAGCATATTGCGATCCCTACGTAATGCACTCGTAATCTGCACATCTAGAGACTCCTCGGCGAATCAGGCATCATTGCGCTAGGGGCAAACGAAGCGTCGCAGCCACTCCATCGGCAGGCTGTTGCATACTCCTAAGGAGGTTGGATTGTGGATCGTGGTGTGATTTTTTTTATTTTGTTGGTGGTTATTATACTCTTGATTCTTTTGTTGATCGTGGCACTCGGCGGCGATGATCAAACCAATGCGCTGATCACGAGCCAGCTGTTGCTTCAGCAATTTGCCTGAGCATCGCCAAAGGTGCTACCATTCGCCACAGATGGGATGCCAAGTTTGGCATTATTGGTAATGGAAGGATACAAACATGCAACCATCTGGGCAATCGATTGCGTTAATTGGCCCCAGCGGCGCAGGCAAAAGCACGGTTGGCGTAGGCTTGGCTCAAGCCCTAGGCTGGCATTTTATCGATTTAGATCAACTCATTATCGAACGAGCCGAAAAAAGTATTAGCGACATTTTTAGCCACGAGGGCGAGGCTGGCTTTCGCGAACGGGAAACCGCCGCCTTAGTTCAAGCGTTGCAAACCGAGCAAGCAGTCATCGCGTGCGGCGGCGGCATTGTGTTGCGCGAAGTCAATCGCCAATTGCTGCGCGAACAGGCTTGGTGTGTCTATCTCACCAGTGCCATCAGCACTTTGGTTAAACGGTTAAGTGACGATCAAACCAATCCACGGCCATTATTGGCCGACGATATTAACCAACAATTGGTGATTCAACTAGCAGAGCGTTTGCCGCTGTATAGCACGCTTGCCAACTGGACGCTTCAAACCGATGGTTTAGCCCCGCAAATTGTGGTCGAACAATTGATTCGGGCTTGGGGCTTAGTTGGCAAACCGCAAGTCAGCGAAGTATTTAGCTCATTCAATAGCCGTTATTATGTTAAAAGCGGCGCGCTGGCAGCACTCCCCAACGAATTAGCCAATCTTGGATTGAGCGGAACTTGCTGGCTGATCAGCGATAGCCATGTTGGGCCGATGTATGCCCCGAGCGTCATGCAAGCCTTGGAGAATGCAGGTTTTAGCTGTCAACGCTACGATATTCCAGCCCAAGAAGCCAGCAAATCGTGGCAACAAGCAGGCGAGATCTACACCTGGCTGCTGGAAAATGGCGTGCAGCGTGGCGATACGGTATTAGCGCTGGGCGGCGGCGTAGTTGGCGATTTGGCTGGCTTTATCGCGGCCTCAATTTTGCGCGGCATCGCGGTAGTGCAATTGCCCACCACAATTTTGGCGATGATCGATAGTAGCATTGGCGGCAAAACCGGGATTAATCACCCACGGGGCAAAAATTTGATTGGCGCGTTTCATCCGCCACGTTTGGTATTAATTGATGATGCAGTGTTGAGCAGTTTACCGCGCCGCGAACGGGCCGCAGGCTGGGCCGAAGCCGTCGAGCATGGCATCATTGCCGATGCAGGCTTATTTGATGATTTGGAGCGTGCTGGTGCAAGCTTAAATGATGTGCCTGTCAATATCACCAGCGAACTGTTGGTGCGCTCGGCAGCAGTCAAAATTGGCGTAGTTAACCGCGATGAGCGCGAAACTGGCGAGCGGATGCTATTGAATTATGGCCATACGCTAGGCCAAGCAGTCGAGGCCGCGACCCATTACAAACGCTATGTTCATGGCGAAGCAGTGGCGATTGGCATGACCTTTGCCGCTAACCTTGCGTTGCAACTAGGCATGTGGACAAGCGCAGAGGCTGAGCGCCAACGCGCCTTGTTGCAAGCATTGGATCTGCCCACCGCATTGCCGCGAGATTTAGATATCGAGGCCACGCTCGCCGCCTTGAATTTGGATAAAAAACGCGCCAAAGGCAGCGTGCGCTGGGTGCTACCAACCCGAATTGGCCATGCCCAAGTTGAATCGCATGTCGACCCGGAATTAGTGCGCAAATTAGTGCACGAATTGGTCGAGCAAGCCTGAAATGTAGTTCCCTCACGCCCTCCTTACAAGGGTAGATTTTTAATAATCGCATGGTGGATGGACAAGCATTCAGCATCCCCTCACCCCCCAGCCCCCTCTCCCACTGAACGCGGGCGAGGGGGAGTCCATGTCCATTGTGGCCACGCATCATGACAAACCACGCAGTTAACGCCCCTCGCCCACTGAACGCGGGCGAGGGGAAGCAATCGCTACCGACCACACACATCACGGTAAAACGACGGCATTAAGCCCATGCCCGATCGTGAGGCCAAGGGCTTTTGGCTTTTATACAGCTGGTTCCGTCTTACAGCATGGAATTTGGGGTTAGGGTTGAGAAGCAGTACCAGTGGAAACAATCCACAAAGCCACTATTAGGGGGTGCAGGGGGATGAAAACCCCCTGCGTTTCCCGCCTTGAGGCGGGACGGAAGGGTGGTGCTCAAACATAGATCCACACTAGCTGATGCCCATCCAATCAAATACCCCTAGCAAGCAGAACGTAGGAAACCTAGCCACTGCAACAATCCACAAAGCCACTATTAGGGGGTGCAGGGGGATGAAAACCCCCTGCGTTTCCCGCCTTGAGGCGGGACGGAAGGGTGGTGCTCAAACATAGATCCACACTAGCTGATGCCCATCCAACCAAATACCCCTAGCAAGCAGAACGCAGGAAACTTAGCCGCGATACTGAAATGCTGGATTTTCAAGATAGCTTGCGAGGCTCATTGCAGCTTGATCACGCCCCGACAAAGTTGGCTCGCTGATTGGCCATTCGATGCCAATTTGCGGATCATTCCAGCGCACCGCGCCCTCGGTTTCAGGCGCATATAAACCTGTACAGCGATATTGCACCTCGGCAACATCCGAGAGCACCACAAAGCCATGGCCAAAGCCAGATGGAATTAGAAATTGTAAAAAGTTATCGGCGCTCAGCTCAATCCCAGTCCATTTGCCAAAGGTTAGCGAACCAACCCGCAAATCCACGGCTACATCGAAAATTCTGCCAACGCTACAGCGCACCAATTTATCCATTGGCTGGCGCTCATCTTGATAATGTAAGCCGCGCAGCACCCCTTGTTTGGAACGTGAGTGATTATCTTGAACAAAATCGGTAGGAAGACCGAGTTCAGCAAACTTGGTCTGATGGTATGTTTCAAGGAAGAATCCGCGTTCATCGGCAAACACGCTTGGTTTAATAATGACAACGCCAGCAAGCGCCGTTTGCGTTACGGTCAAACTCATTGCCTTTAGTCCTTTCGCCATTCTGTGGTTCGATATCCCACAATTATAGAGCATAGCTGCCCAAAGTGAGTTTTATATGAAGCTACATCATGTTCAGTTGTCCCAAACTTCGGCCTACTTAAGTTTACGCCAAGCCTTGACGCTGCTCAAACAGGAGTTAGGCGCTCAGCCCGCTTGGGTCGTTGGCGGTACGCTGCGCGATCTGGTGATCGGTCGACCATTGCATGATGTTGATCTGGTGGTCAACCAACCAGCGATCGCTTTGGCCCAACGCCTTGCCAACCAACTCAATGCCAGTTTGGTGGTGCTCGATGCCGAACGCGATATTGGGCGGGTGGTGCTCCACGATGGCAAGTATCTCGATCTGGCGCATCTGCGGGCAACCGATTTAGCTGGCGATTTGGCCGACCGCGATTTCACGGTTAATGCCATGGCTGCGCCGCTCTACGAGCAAGCCCAACTTGGTCAAATTATCGATCCACACGCTGGCTTGGCTGATATTGCCACTGGCACGTTGCGCATGGTTCAGGCCACCGCCTTGGCCAACGATCCCTTGCGCATGCTGCGGGCTGTGCGGATCGCCGCCCAACTTGGCTGGCAACTTGATCCTGCCACCGATCAAGCAATTCGCGCTCACGCCGAAGCAATCACGCAGGTGGCAGTCGAACGAGTGCGAGTTGAATTATTGGCAATTTTAGCCACCCGTTGGAGCGCCAGTTGGCTGCGTTATTTAGATCGAGTGCAGCTTTTGCCAAACCTAATTCCGGAAATTCGCCCAATGTATCACCACACCCAGCCCAATATTCACTTTTTGGATGTCTGGGAACATTCGCTGGAAACAATGACTGCTGGCGAATGGCTGTTGGCCCAGCTAGACCATGATCACCAGCCAGCGCCGCCAGCACCGCCAGCAATTGCCGACGATTGGCATCCACCAGCCTTTTTTCAACACCCAGCAACCTTACGCATGCTGCCAAACCTAACCCTTCAATTGCAATGGGCCGAGCAAGTTGTGGCGCAAACCCACCAGCCAATTGGCAACACCGCCAGCCATCGGGCACTCTGGAAAATGGCAATCCTGCTGCACGATTGTGCCAAACCTGCAACCCGCGTCGATAAGCCCGATGGCAGCGTATCGTTTCATGAGCATCAAACGGTGGGAGCCGAAATTGCGCGGAGAGTTTACCAACGCCTGCGGTTTAGTAACCAAGAAATTGACTATATGTGCAAGGTGATTGCGGGCCATATGCGGCCAGGCCAGCTGTATTCGCAGCCCGAAACCACCGCCAAAGCGGCATATCGCTTCTTTCGCGATTTAAAGGAAAGTGCCGTTGATACCTTGCTGCATGCCTTGGCCGACCATATGGCAACCCGTGGGCCAATGCTGCAAGAACATCATTGGGCCTACCAAGCGGCTTGGACTGATGCAATGTTGGGGTTTCATTGGGATGCTGAGGCCGAACAAAAACGTGTACCCTTGGTTGATGGGCACACGTTGATGCAGGTGCTAGGTGTACCAGCCGGCCCACAAATTGGCATCTTGCTTGAGTCGATTCGTGAGGCCCAAGCGGCTGGCGAAGTGACCGACCGTGAAAGCGCCTTAGCGCTGGCGCGTCGGCTTCATGCGTAATTGTGGCTCGTCGCTATCATCTTCGACCAGCGGCGTTGAACGCGAAACATAGGGCAATGCGGCTAATGCCACAAGCAGGAGCGCAACAAAAAATAATGTCGTCAGCATGGCGACCTCCATGGGCTTGTGTTTCCAGAGGCAGCGTACTCAATATCTTCATGCTACACCAGTATGCTGATCTGACGAGCGGCTGATGGCTGAATGACAACTCCGCCGCAAGACCGATTAAACAACGTGGCGACCACCAACCTCTGTTTGAGGTAGTGGTCGCCACGTT
Organism: uncultured Chloroflexia bacterium; assembly: GCA_963767035.1. Lineage (GTDB taxonomy): Bacteria > Chloroflexota > Chloroflexia > Chloroflexales > Herpetosiphonaceae > Herpetosiphon. Next base: position 175,672 of record CAVYBW010000002.1, read on the forward strand.
TAAAGGCCTATTTGTTATGCTTTAGCTTGCTTTTGCAAGTCCGCCAATTGACGATCAAGGCGGGCTGAGATGTCGCGGTACATATCGCCACGTGATCGGGCGGCATCAAGTTTACGTTGTAAGTCGATGACGCGCACCAAAGCAGCTAAGCCAACGACAATCAGAAGCCAACGAGCCATTGAAAAATCTCCTCGCGATACGCAGAAGTTGATCTATGTGCTCATTGTAGCATAACCCCGCCTAGAGTGTCACCAATTGTTGCAGCCCTTGTTCGGCTTGTTGGCGCAGCTTGGCAACCTTGCTGCTAAACTCGTCGCGCTGTTGGCTATCGCTTAAATCGCCAAGATTGACCAACACATTTAAGCCAGCGCCATTGACCGCCGCATAGGCTAAATAGCCGCCAACTTGGGCATCGGTGCGGGCATTGACATTGCCTTGGGTCGCCAAACAATACAAATCATCAAATAAACTGGCAGCTTGTTGGGCCACTTGCAACGGAATTTCACAGGCATGGACGATTGCGGCGGCAAGCTGTTGCGCCCGATCAGTCTGATCATCGGGTAATTTACGAGCGATGCTGATCGCGTTAAATGCTGCGCTATCAGCCAACGCCAATTTGGCCAAATTTGCCGTAGCTTCGCCCAAGCGCTCCAAAGCTGCCGCAATAATTGGCTTAACTGCTGCGTATTTTTTGCGGCTGACAGTTAAATTCGCAACCATTTGGCCCAACGAGCCAGCCAACGCCCCCGCCAACGCCGCTGCCGAACCACCACCAGGCGTTGGTGTGCCAGCAGCAAAAGCTTGCAACGTATTCGCTGGAACCCAATTGTCGGCACTTGGTGCTGCCAATTTTGCCTCAAGCACTTGGTCGCGGCGGAAACGGTTGAGTTGCAGATAGTGCTCAGCGGCATCAAATAGCGCATCTTGTGGCACCAGCCCAATCACTTCGCCCTCGGTAATCGTTACGCCATAACGCAGCGCTTCGGCGCGCACCAATTCTTGCACTCGATGAATTGGCGTGCCTCGAAAATTCACCAAGTTCATCGAGATTTGAGCGCGGCCATCGACCAACAAGCCCAAGGCTTTGACGTAGCGCAAGCCACCGCCAAGATAACGAATCGATTTAGCAATTTTTTTGGCAATTTCCACATCGGTCGTATTTAAATAGATGTTATAGGCAATTAATGGTTGGCGTGCGCCGACCACGGTTGCGCCAGCTGGTGTTGCTACGGCTGGGCCAAAATCTGGCTGACGGGCAGCATCAACCCCAACCGCTTTGCGCCAAGCCTCGTATTCGCCCTTGCGCACATCGGCCAAATTCTGGCGTTCGGGGCGGGTTGCCGCTTCTTCGTACAAATAGACCGCAATCCCTAACTCTTCGCCGATGCGTTTGCCAACTTTGCGTGCCAAGGCCACACATTGTTTCATGCTGGTTTGGCCAAGCGGCACAAATGGCACAACATCGGTCGCGCCGATGCGGGGATGCTCGCCGCGATGGGTATCCAAATTGATTAAAATTTTGAGCCGTGCGAGTGGCTTGGAAGGCAGCTTCGCCAACCGCCTCGGCCTCGCCCGCAAAGCTAATCACCGTGCGATTATGATCAGCATCGGATTGAACATCCAGCAGTTGCACGCCGGCAACTGCCGTAATAGCATCACGAATGGCGTTCACAACTTCAGTGCGTCGGCCTTCGCTAAAATTCATAATACTTTCGACCAAGCCCATTGATGTCTCCTTTGACAAACGACAACCGCCCAAGTATAGCTCAGATGGTGAGAATTTGGTTAAACCTAGGGCCAAGATTGTTAATCGCTTATTGACATCATCCTCACCTAATACTCATCTGTTGACGGCATACTACAGGTGCGTTTCCTCTCAATCCGAAAAGGTCAGCCGTGCTCTTGGGTGGAACGGCACGGCTGGCTCAACGGAACTTTTTTCCTCACTAAATAGCTGCACCAAGACCAACCAAGCATGATACAATACAGCGCGAGTTGGAAGCCTTAACTCATTGAGTTTGGGATTACTGGCTTGTTTGCGATTGAAAATAACGTGCTATCGTAACTTACTGTGTCGATCAATTTAATCTTTGCTATCTGAGGGACGCACATGGCTGATACAAGCGATGAAAAAAAGGCGCGGCTCGATGCGATTCGCGCAGCCAATGCCGCTAAAAAAGCTGCTGATGGCGAAGAGCCTGCGGCTGCACCTGCACCTGCTGCGCCGGTCGTAGCGGCAACCACCGAAGCTCCAGCGAGCACTGCGGTTGGTGCCAATATGTCGGATGATAAAAAAGCTCGTTTGGAAGCAATTCGGGCTGCCAAAAAAGCTGCTGCGACTGATGCACCTGCTGCGCCAGTGGTTGCTGCAACGCCAACGCCGGTCGCCGCTGCACCTGTGGTTGCCGCCACACCTGCCGCCGCGCCAGTAGCTCCAGTCGCACCAAAACCAGCCGCGCCCGCCAGCACTGGCAACGATTCAATCAGCGCCAATTCGATTATCTCGCTGACCATGCTTGGTCGGCTGAAACGGATTATCGTTGGGGTTATCTTCTGTGGTGTGATCGGTTTGGGCTTGGCAACCGTCACTGGTGCTTACCTAATCGGCGGTTTGTTTGGGGTCTTTATTGGTTTAGTTGGTGGCTTGATGGTTGGCGATTGGCCAGCAGTCAAAACTACTGGCGACTAAAACATAGCCTTCTAAAGTAACAACCTCCCCTGCAATGCTTAATTCGTTGCAGGGGAGGTTTGCGTTTAATTAGCGTAAAACGGTTTCTTGCCATTCGTTGAGCCAGCGCTCGCGATTGGCCGAAATGTCGGCTGGCGCAAGCGTAACAACCTCGCTTGGCACTTGGGCATATTGGGTAAATTCAGCTGGTACTTTGGCGCTTGGCAAGGCTGGATAGACAAACATCTGCCCGCCAATATCGCTCTGGAAGCTTTCGCTGAGCATATAGTCGATCCATGCTTTGCCCAATTCGGGATTTTTAGCATCTTTTAACAAGCCCACAAATTCGATTTGTTGGAACGAGCCGCCGGGCAGCAACAAATTACCAGTTGGCGCATCGGTCAAGGGCGTTGTAGCAAACATCACTTCGGCAGCTGGGCTGGTCGCATAACTGACTGCCAAGGGATATTGGCCATCGCTGGCTCCGCTAAAATCGCCATAGTAGGCTTCTTCCCAGCCGCTGGCAACTTTGATTTCATTGGCCCGCAAGTCGCTCCAGAAATTGCGCCAGGTGTATTCGCCGCTCTCGCCAAAATGAGCGATCGTTGCCAACATAAATGCCAAGCCAGGCGATGAGGTAGCTGGATTTTCAACTACCAACTTGCCTTTCCACTCAGGCTTGGTCAAATCGCGCAAATCGGTGGGCAAGCTCAAGCCAGCCTCGGCTAAAGCAGCTTTATCGTAGTTGATCGTGACATAGCCAACATCAACTGGCGAGACCCGATTTTGGCTATCGAGCTTCAATTCGGCTGGAATTTGGTCGAGATTTTTGGCAGCGTAAACTTCAAAAATATCAGCATCAAGCGCCCGACTCAAAAAGGTATTATCAACACCATACAACACATCGCCCAAAGGTGCGCCTTTGGCCAAAATGCTCTTATTGAGTGCCTCGCCAGCATCGCCCGATTCAAGAATTTGCACCGTTGCCCCGGTCATTTGCTCAAAGCCAGAAATAACTTCACTGCTAATTGCAAAGCTATCGTGCGAGACGACCACCAAGGTTTGGCCAGCAAATTGGCCGCTATCGGTTGGTGCTTGGGTTGCCTGGGTTGCCGCTGGCGTAACCTCGGCAGCGGCAGTTGTGGCCGGAGTAGGCTGGATTGCCGTTTCGGCAGTTGGCGTAGCTGCTGGGCCACAGCCTGCTAAAACCAATGAACTGATTGTTAAAAAACATAGTAACCAACGCTTCACGAGTAAACTCCTTGAACATTGGCTAAGGGCACATGCAAAAATCCCGCGCACGGCGGGATTAAACCACGCCGCTTTCCTTCGCTCGGACTAACGAGATCAGGTTCAGAGGGTCTTTCGCCGTTGCGAAATCTCAGCCATGTGGCACCCCTAGCGGTTGTTATCTGTAATTGCTCACACAATAGCACAAAAATTTTGAATCAGCAAAAATCAGTGTCCCCTCACCCCAACACCTCTCCCACGTGGCGGGCGAGGGGCTTAACGCGGTGGTGTTGCAATGATGCGTGGTAATCCATAGATGCGCCCTCTCGACCGCGTTCAGTGGGCGAGGGGATTGGGAGGTTAGGGAAGCTAATTTCTGCTTGGAACAGGCTTTGGAATTGCCAAGTGTGATGATAAAGGTAGCTAGAAACACCACACGTTTGATCGAATTGGAACGCCTATGCGGTATGGCGAACTCGCTTAGCAGCATCACCCACGGATGCGCTCGGTTGATCGATCAAACAGGCAACTAGCCCAACGACGCGCCAGTTAGCCAATTTGGAACCGAATTGGAACATAGCTGGAACATACTTGGAACCATAAGGAGGGTGCGATGTCGATTGTGCTTGATCAACTTACCAAACGCTATGAGCAACATGCGGTGGTTAATCGAGTAGCACTCCAGATTCACGATGGTGAGTTTTTTGTGCTGCTCGGGCCGAGCGGTAGTGGCAAAAGCACTATTTTGCGCATGATCGCTGGCTTAGCTCCGGTCGATACTGGCCGGATTGTGCTGCATGGCCGTGATGTTACTGATCTAAATCCTCAGGCCCGCGATGTGGGCTTTGTTTTTCAAAATTATGCCCTGTTTGAACATATGACAGTGGCCGAAAATGTTGAATTTGCTTTACGCATTCGCAAGGTTGAGCGCAAGCAACGCACTGAACGTCGCGACCAATTGTTAGAACTGGTTGGGCTTGCCGGTTTGGGCAAGCGGTTACCACGCCAACTTTCGGGCGGCCAACAACAACGGGTTGCCTTAGCCCGCGCTTTGGCCCACAACCCCGCTGTTTTGCTGCTCGATGAGCCATTTGGCGCACTCGATGCTAAAATTCGCACCGATCTGCGGCGCAATCTGCGCAATATTCAGCGTGAACTTGGCATTACCACGATTTTTGTTACCCATGATCAAGAAGAAGCCTTTGAATTAGCCGACCGTCTCGGCGTGATGAATATGGGGCGTTTGCTCGAAGTTGGTACGCCCAATGAGCTTTATCAACGCCCACAAACCGAATATGTCGCAACCTTCCTTGGCAGCGCCAATGTGCTACTTGGCCAGTGCAACGATATTGGGGTGCAGGTCGGGTCGATGACCTTCCCGCTGCAAACCTCAAGCACTGCCGAGCATCATCCCGCTGTGCAAGTTGTCATTCGCCCAGAAGATGTGGTTTTGGCCAAAACCGAAGCTGCCTTACGTTGTCCAGCGCTGGGTCAGGCCACGGTCGAAACCCAAACCTTTGTCGGCGCATTTGAACGGATTCGCCTGCGTTTGCCAGCGCTGCCTGATGTGCATTCGATTGCGCCTGTACGGCCTTTTGGCGAGCACGCCATTTTAATCGATGCGCTGCGCAACCCCGACGAAGCCCGTAATTTGCCAATTCAAAGCGGTGACCAATTGTGGATTGGCGTGCGCCGTTTGCATGCGCTCAGTCAACGTGGCCTGAATGTCTTGATGATTTCCGATAACCAGCCAGTTGCCGAAACTGCCTTGAATATTGGCGGCAATTTGGCTCGGCTTGCCCATGCCCGCGCCACAGTCGTGGCCCGCGATGGCAACGAAGCTGGTTTGCGCACCCGAATCCAAGCGGTACGCGAGCAACTTGGGGCTGGCTTGCCACACTTACAAACCCGTTTATCGACGACCAGTTTGATCGAAACTGTGCGCCGCGAAACTGAACACGAACCATGCGATATTGTCGTGCTGGGCACTGAACCGCGTAACGCCGAACATGATGCAACCCAATTGTTGAGCGTTGCCCAGCAGCATGTTTTGCTGGTGCCGCCAACCGCCAAAGCTTGCAGTAAAGCCTTAATTTGTGTCAGCGATGGCGAGCCAAGCAAAGAAGATGTGGCCTTTGCCGGACGTTTGCTTGGTTCAGTTGGCGCAAGTGCCACCCTCGTTTCGGTGGCAACCCAAACCAATGATATTGAACGCCTAGAGCGTTTTCTGCAAAGCAGCGCTGCTAGCTTACGCCGCCATGAAGTTGTTACCGATACCAAGGTGCTGGTTGGCAATGTAGCCCAAACTATCAACGCCGAGATCAAACGCGGGGGCTATGATCTGGTGATTGTGGGTGCACCGTTGGGAGCGTATAGCAGCAACTACGACCTTGGGAGCGTGGTTGGCCCACTCTTGGGGCAACTCAGCGTACCAGTGTTAATTATTCGTTCTAGTTATCTTCAGCCAATGCCTGAACGGCTGGCTTTGAATGTTTTGGAGACAGTGGCATGATGAAACGCTTACATTTCAGTTTATTGAGCTTGTTAGTGGTCGCTTTGTTGGCAGCTTGTGGCGAAGCCAGCCAAACCACCACCAGCGGCAATGGTGCAGTTACGACAATTACCCTGGGCGCGTATACCACGCCACGCGAAGCGTATGCCAAATTGATTCCACTGTTCCAAGCGAAATGGAAAACCGATACTGGCGGTGAGGTCAAGTTCGAAGAATCGTATCAAGGTTCGGGCGCGCAATCACGGGCAATCGTCGAAGGTTTTGAGGCCGATTTGGCAGCACTTTCACTCGAAGCCGATATTAATCGCATCACCAATGCAGGCCTGATTACCCACGATTGGAAAGCTGGCGCGCATTCAGGTATGGTCAGCACATCAGTCGTGGTGTTTGCAGTGCGTGAAGGCAACCCCAAAGGCATTCAAGATTGGGCTGATTTGGCCAAACCAGGCGTGCAAATCTTGACTCCCGACCCACGCACCAGCGGCGGCGCCCAATGGAATATTTTGGCGTTGTATGGCGCTGCCAAGCGCGGCCACATCACTGGTGTGCCCGCCAACGATGAAGCTGCGGCCCAAGCCTTCTTGGCCAGCGTGCTCAAAAATGTCGTCGTATTTGATAAAGGCGCACGTGAAAGCATTACCAACTTCGAAAAAGGCGTTGGCGATGTGGCAATCACCTATGAAAACGAAGTGCTGGTTGGCCAAAAAGGCGGCCAGAAATATGAGATGGTCATTCCATCGTCAACCATTTTGATCGAAAACCCAATTGCTTTGATCGACAAATCGGTTGAAAAACATGGCAATCGCCAAGCGGTCGAAGCCTTCATTAATTTCTTGCATAGCCGCGAAGCCCAAGAAGTCTTTGCTGAATTTGGCTTGCGCTCGGTAGATGCCGATGTTGCCAAAGCCACCGCTGAGCGCTATCCTGCGATCACTGATCTGTTTACAATCAATGAATTTGGTGGTTGGAGCAAAGCCACGCCCGAATACTTTGGCGATGATGGCGTGTATGCCAAAGTGCTAGCGCAGGTACAGCAATGACAACCCAAACAATCGAACGCACGACCCCACGTTTACCGTGGGGTCGTTGGAGTATCCGCGGCGCTGCCTTAACCTATTTGGCAGTGTTTTTGTTATTACCGTTAATTGTTGTGGTCGTCGATGGGCTTGGCGCTGGGGTTGAATCGATCACAAGCGTAATTAGCTCGCCGATTGCCCGTCACGCCATTTGGCTGACAATCTGGACAGGCATGATTATGTCGTTGATTAATGCCGTGATGGGCCTATTGACGGCATTTGTTTTAGTGCGGTATGAGTTTCCCGGCAAAACCCTGTTGAATGCGGTAGTCGATTTGCCGTTTGCCATCCCCACTTTGGTCACAGGCGTGATGCTGGTAATTTTGTATGGGCCACAAGCAGCAATTGGCAGCTGGCTTGATCAGCAATTTGGCTGGCAAGTGATTTTCGCGCCCTCAGGGATTATTTTGGCTCTGCTGTTTACCTCATTTCCGTTTGTGGTGCGCTCAGTCCAGCCAGTCTTGATTAATCTTGATCGTTCGAGTGAAGAGGCTGCTGCCACTTTAGGCGCACCAGCTTGGCAAATTTTTTGGCGCGTAACCCTGCCAGCGCTATTGCCAGCCTTGGTTTCGGGCACATTGCTCAGTTTTGCCCGTGCGATCGGCGAATTCGGGGCGATTGTGGTGGTTGCGGGCAATATTCCCTTGCGCTCCCAAACCGCTGCTGTGTATGTCTATGGCGAAATTGAATCGGGCAGCCAACGCGATGCCAGTGCTATGTCGTTGGTTATGTTGGCGATTGCGCTCGGCACCATGAGTTTTGTCGATTGGCTCAGTCGACGGCGGCAGGAGGTGCAGAGCATGAACTGGCGCAAATGGCTATTAATTAGCATTGTCGTGGGCTACATGGGCATTTTGATCATTGCCCCGTTGGGGGCGATTGTGTTTGGAGCGTTTCGTGAAGGTGCGCCGGCGGTACTGGCGGCATTGCAACATCGCCATGTGTTGCGTTCGTTTGGACTGACCGTGATTATCTGTTTGGTGGTCGTGGCGATTCACGGCATCTTTGGCACAATGGTGGCGTGGGTGCTGGTGAGGCATCAATTTATTGGCAAGGCCTTGATCAATCGTTTGCTCGATTTGCCATTTGCTATGTCGCCAGTGATTGTCGGCTTCACCTTAATTGTGTTATTTGGGCGCAATGGCGTGCTCAAACCGCTGACTGAGGCGCTTGATTGGCAAATTGCCTTTGCCTTGCCTGGCATGATTTTGGCAACCTTGTTTGTAACCTTGCCGTTTATGATTCGCGAGTTAATGCCGGTGCTCGAAGCCTTTGGGCGCAAACAAGAAGAGGCTGCGGCCACCTTGGGCGCAAGTGGCTGGCAAACCTTCCGCTTAGTCACATTTCCTGCGTTGCGTTGGGCATTTTTGTATGGCCTAGGCCTAACCTGTGCGCGCGCCTTAGGCGAATTTGGCGCGGTGTTGGTGATTAGTGGTGGCATTCAAGGCCGCACCGAGACAGCGACTGTCTATATTTTCCGAGCGCTCGATGACCGGCAATATGCTGGAGCCTATAGCGCGGCCTTATTGCTTGGCGCAATCTCGTTGGTTTTAGTCTTAGTGATTGATGTGTTTCATCGGCGCTCACAAAAGACCATCGAACAACGGGGCTAGGATTGAGGGATGAGCGGGGCGACCGAATTTAACTCAGCGGCGCAGAGCATATGAGGGGTCAGGAATCAGGCTAAAGCAACTACAGCAGCATAATAATCTGTTCAATCTGTGGCGAAAAAACCTTTATGCGCTTCGTGTCCTTCGTGGTTAAAAACTCGATTCCTGACCTCTGACCCCTCATGCCTATCGTACAGCAGTTACTTCGACATCAAAGACCAAATCGGCATTGGCTGGAATTGGCCCTTGCCCCTGTGCTCCATAACCTAGTGCTGAAGGAATGATCAAGCGGCGTTTGCCACCTTGCTTCATGCCAACCAAACCTTCGTTCCAGCCATCGATAACCATGGCTGCGCCGACATTTTCGACAGCAAATGGCTGGCCTGAACCAACATTTGAATCGAATTGTGAGCCATCAGACTTAAGATAGCCAGTGTAATAGACTTCGGCGGTTGAGCCAGCAATCACCTCGGTACCAGTTCCCACCACAACATCAACATAGCGCAAACCACTGGTAGTTTGCTTGACTTCTAAGCCATTGGGCAGCGCAGGAATAACTGCCGAAACATCTGAAATATCCACGCCACTCGTGGCTGAAGTTGGCGCAGCAGTTGGGTTTTCGGGGCGCGCAATCTCACCACAGCCAATCAATGCCACCGCAACCATCATCGAAAGTAGAATCCGTTTCACGTAAAGCCCTTTCATATGCATATTAAAATCAAACGTCGCTATTATACCCTGCTTCACGTATTCATCAGCTTTGCATCATTCTCAAACAGGTGCAAAGCTTCTAGGATAGGGCGTGGAACAATCTGTGCATGGTTGACGTTATATTGATACGCAAACACAAAGGGGGTTCCCAATGGAACGATTGTCAGACAAAATTTCAGCCGCATTATTCGTCGTTATGCTTCTGTCGATACCCTTTTTATATGCAATTGTCAGCGGCAGCTAAATTGACTGTCGCCAAATATTAATCTCGCTCAGCACATGAGTCGTGTATAATGCGGCGAAGGAGATTAGGTATGGCACAACCAACCGAGATTGTTCATCTGCTACGCCCATTTGGGCGGCGCTTACGCCTTGCCGACACATTGCAATGGCTGAGTCGCACATTCTGGCTCCCTGCCCTTGGCTTTGCTTTAATTCAAGGCGCAGGCCGGCTGTTTCCCATTCCCAACTGGACATTATGGTCATTGGTGCCCTTTGCAATTTGGCTAATTGCCTTATTGGTGGTAGCGCTACGCCCACAATCGAGCAGCCGTGTCGCTCAACGTAGCGATCTTGCGCTCGATTTACGCGAACGCTTATCAACCGCGCTCGAATTGCACAAACGCGATGATCGCGGGCCACTTGATGATGTGCAATACACTGATGCACTCGATAAAGCACGCAACGCCAATGCCAAGGATATTCGGATTGCACCTCCACGCAAACATCGCCTATGGTGGGGTTTGGCAACTTTGTTCCTCGTGCTTGGCATCACGTCAGCTGTATTGCCGAATATTCAAAGCAATGTCTTAGCTGAACGCGAGTCGGTCAAAACCGACCTCGAACGAATTGCCGATCGCATCGATCAAACGCGCCAAGAAATTGCCAAAAACGAAACACTTTCGCCTGAAGAACGCGCTGAATTGGATCGCCAATTGGCTGAATTATCCAAAGATTTGCGTGAAAATACTGGCTCACGTGAAGATGCGCTCGCCAAAATCTCACGCACTGAGCAACAATTGCAAAAGCGCTTAGATTCACGGGCTAGCGCACGCCAAGCGTCGCTGCAAGAGTTAGCTCAAGCGCTCAAAAACCAACGTGGCGCGAGCCAAGAGCAACGGCCTGAGGCTAGCGATGCCGCCAAAGAGTTGGAACAAGCGGCACAAGATGCCGAAAAGATGACACCCGAACAGCGTGAACAATTGGCCAATACGCTTGAGCAACAAGCCAACCAAACTGCTGCAACCAACCCTGAAATGGCTCAATCGTTGCGCGATGCTGCGAGCGCACTACGCGCTGGCAACCTTGCCGATGCCCGCTCGGCCTTGCAACGAGCCAGCAACCAAGCCAGCCAAAGCGCTGAACAATTGCAGGATCAACAAGGTGTTGAACAAGCCTTGAGCGAAGTACAAAATAGCCGTGACCAAGCTGCTCAAGCTGGCCAACAGAATCAACAGGCTGGCCAACAAGGTCAACAAGGCCAACAAGGTCAACAAGGCCAACAAGGTCAACAAGGCCAGCAAGGTCAACAAGGTCAACAAGGCCAGCAAGGTCAACAAGGTCAACAAGGCCAGCAAGGTCAAGGTCAGGGTCAAGGCCAGGGTCAGGGTCAAGGTCAGGGTCAGGGTCAGGGTCAAGGTCAGGGCAATGGCGCTGGTCAAGGCGGCGGTAGCCAATCCAGCAATCTTGGCTCAGGCAATAGCGGAAACAGTGGCAACGGCACGGGCCGCGACAATCGCAGCTTCCCAGGCACTGGCAATGATAAGGGTCTTGTGTATCAACCTTGGAAACCAGGTGATGCGAACAACCCAAGTAATGTGACTGGTCAGCCCAATGGCAGCGGTAGTGCACCAAGCCAACCAAGCGGCAGCACTGGGCCTGGCATCGCCAATGGCTCGCAAGTGCCCTATAATCAAGCCAACCCGAATTACCAAGAATCGGCAGGTCGGGCAGTAGATAGCGGGTACATCCCACCACAACTGAAGAACTTTATCCGCGACTACTTTAACCAATTGGAACAGTAAGAGGATTCTATGTTTCTAGCCCTTGAGTTTGTGTTTCTAAGCCTCCTCGCAGGCGGTATGTGGACACTGTTGGTCGCAACGCGACGTTTCAACATCAGCCAACGTGCAATGACGATTTCGTTTGCTGCTACTGCGCTCGGCTGGATGGGCTTTTTGCTCACCACAATTGCTCTGTTGGTTTATGCCACAACACAACTCTCGTAGCGAAGAGCAAGAGTTTTAGGTTCGAGGCTATAGGTTTTTCCTTGAATCAGCTATGATTCAGAGACCTATAGCCTTTTGTTGATAAGGAGTTTGGATGCAATACACTGAACGCGATGCCGAAATGTTCCGGCGTACTGCCGCCGCAATTGAGGCTGAAATTGGCAAAGTGATTGTGGGTCAACGCGCCTTGATCCGCCAAACATTAATCACGTTGCTGGCTGGTGGCAATGCGTTGCTCGAAGGTGTGCCTGGATTGGCCAAAACTACCCTGATTCGCACCCTTTCTGATGCCGTCGATTGCCAATTTAGTCGGATTCAGTTTACCCCCGACTTGATGCCTGCTGACATCATTGGGACAACGATCATCGCCGAAGACGAGCAAGGCCAAAAAGAGTTCCGCTTTCAACGTGGGCCGATTTTCTCCAACCTCGTGCTTGCCGATGAAATTAACCGCGCTACGCCCAAAACCCAATCGGCACTACTCGAAGCAATGCAAGAACATACGGTCAGTGTTGCCCGCACGAGTTATAAGCTTGAAGAGCCGTTTTTTGTGCTAGCCACCCAAAACCCACTCGAAATGGAAGGAACCTATCCACTGCCCGAAGCGCAGTTAGACCGGTTCTTCTTCAAAATTAATGTGCCGTTTCCATCACCGCAAGAATTGGTGGAAATTGCCCAACGCACCACAGGCAATGATCAAGCCAAGCCACAAAAGGTAATCAATGGGGCAACCTTGGTTCAGTTGCAACAAATGGCCCGTTCGGTGCCAGTTGCGACCCATGTGCTGAGCTATGCCGCGCGAATTATTAGCGCAACCCACCCCGATAGCCCACTCGCGCCCGAACAAGTCAAGCGCTATGTGAGCTATGGCTCTAGCCCGCGTGGCATGCAAGCCTTGATTTTAGCCGGCAAAATTGGCGCATTGCTTGATGGCCGCACCAACGTTGCCTACCGCGATTTGCGCGATATGGCAACCCCAACATTGCGCCACCGGATTATCTTGTCGTTTGAGGGTCAAGCTGAGGGAGTTAACAGCGAAAGTATTGTCAATAGCATCTTAGAATCAATTAAGGAAGAAGCATGACCCGCCGTATTGCCCTAATCATTTTAGCCTTTGTCTTGGCCAGCTGTGGCAGCTATGCCAGCGATAGTGGCCGCCAAGTCAGCATTCGCCCAACAATTGTGCCTTCAACTCCAGCCCCACGCCCAACCGAGGATCCGTTGGGCATTGCGAGTGAGTTTATTCCCTTGGCCAAGCCGGCCCAAATTCCAGCCGACGACCCCCGTTCAATCGGAGATCCCAACGCGCCAGTAACAATTGTCGAATATAGCGATTTCCAATGCCCATTCTGCCAACGCCATCATGTTTCGGTCTACCCCGAATTGAAGGCAAAATATATTGATACTGGCATGGTGCGCTATGTATTTCGCAATTATATCGCGGTTGAAAGCCACACCTCAGCGCCAGCCGCCGGGGTTGCCAGCTTCTGCGCCATGGATCAAAACAAGTTCTGGGAGATGTACGACATCTTGTTTGAACGAGCAAGCGAGTGGAGCATTGACCCAACGATTGCCCCAACAGCCATGCTCAAGTATGCCGAAGAATTGGGCTTGGATAGCAGCGCATTTGCCAAGTGCCAAGCCGACCCAGCCGTTTTAGCCAAAGTTAATGCGGAAACAGCCGAAGCCGTTGCGGCCCAAGCAACTGGCACGCCAGCCTTCTTCATTGGCAATTACATCATTCCTGGGGCTTACCCGATTGAAGGCTTCGATGCCGCAATCGCTTTGGCAAACCAAAATCAATAAGCTTTGGTTGAGTGTGGAGATGTTGACATGAGCGAACAAGCAGCGCTATTTGAACCACAATTCTTAAAACAATTGGATCGTTTGGCGCTGCTGACGCGCCGCAATATTGCCGGCCAGATGCAAGGCGAACGGCGCTCGCCCCGTCGTGGTTCGTCGGTTGAATACGCCGACTTCAAGCCCTACACGCCCGGCGACGATTTCCGTCAAATCGACTGGAATTTATATGCCCGCTTGGAGAAGTTTTTCCTCAAACTGTTTGTCGCTGAAGAAGAAATTACGCTCCACCTGCTGATTGATACCAGTGCTTCGATGGATTGGGGCGAGCCAAATAAGTTGCGTTATGCGGCGCAAACAGCCGGAGCCTTGGGTTATATCGCGTTGGCGAGCCTTGATCGTGCCCAAGTTACCAGTTTTGGTGGCGGCAATGAGCAGCGGATTCCAGCTGGACGCGGGCGCGCGGGCGTACCACCATTATTCAATTTGCTGAATAAGCTCAAGGGCAGTGGCAATACCAGCCTACTCCAAGCCAGTCGCCGCTATATTCAAACTGCGCGGGTTGCAGGGCCGCTGCTGTTGTGTAGCGATTTGCTCACGCCCGATTGGGAAGAAGCGCTGCGCACGCTTGGCCGCCGACCATTTGAAATCACCGTGCTGCATGTGCTGTCACCCGATGAGCTAAACCCACCATTCGAAGGCGATTTGAAATTGCTCGATGCTGAAGGTGGCGAAGCACTTGATGTGAGTGCCGACCTCGATTTATTGCAACGCTATGTTGAACGGTTGCAAGCATGGCGCGAAGAAGTTGAGCATTTTTGCACAACTCGCGGCATCAACTATATTTTTGTTGATACCAGCCTGCCCTTAGAAACATTGCTGGTTTCAGTGCTACGCGAGCGCCAAATTGTGCGCTAAATCAATTCAATTTTTGTATTGAAAGTAGATTATGGAACCAATTATATTAAATTATCAGCTTGATTTTACCGATTATCAAGCGGCAAACCTAGCAATGTTCAAGCATAGCCCGCGCTATCAGCAAGCACTGAATTTAAATCGCTATTATGAATTGTTACTGTATGTTTTGGGTGCTGCATCAATTGCTTTTTTTATTGCTGCATTAATTAAGGTCGATCATCTGATTATCTGGCTGATTGTGCTTGGTTTAATACTCTTGAGTAGCTGGATTGTTTATAACCATCGTGATATGCGTGAATTCACCTTAGAATATTTGAAAAATAATTATCGCAATGAGCAAGCAAGTTTTGAACTACCAACAACCTTTATGAGTGATTCAATGCATATCAAAGAAACCAATCCTTGCTTTATTAGTGATTTTAAATGGAATTTCATTCAGACAGTTCTAAATGAAACAGAGCATATTCTTTTGATTAGCAATAACAATCGGGTGGTTGTTATTCCCAAGCGAGCCTTTAAATCGCCAGCCGATCAGCAGATAGCGTTGCAACAATTTGCGCAATATCATGCTGATGCCCAGCTAGCAGAGTGAGTAGATAAGTATGGGATTTATTGCACCATTAATGTTTATCGCAGGCGGTACGGTTCTCGCCGGCATTGTGGCCATGTACATTTTGCGCCTACGCCGCGAGGAACGAACGGTTTCATCAACCTTTTTATGGAATCAATTGGTTCGCGATGTTGAGGCCAACGCGCCGTGGCAACGCCTACGCCATAATTGGTTGCTCTGGCTGCAATTGCTAATTGCCTTGCTTTTGGCGTTTGCGATCGCCCGACCGTTCAGCCCAACCGTTGGGGTTAGTGGGCAAAATCTGATCGTAATTATCGATCGCTCGGCCTCAATGGGTGCAACCGATGTTGCTAGCAATCGTCTTGAGGCAGCCAAAGCCGAAGCGATTCGCTTGGTCGACCAATTGCCCGATGGCGCTCGCGCCACAATTATGGCGATCGGCGGCGAGCTTGATGTGCCTGCTGCCGCCACCACCGACCGCCGCGAAATTCGCGATGCAATCGATGGGATTGAATTGCGCTTGGGCGGTGGCTCGGATATGTCGCAAGCCTTGAGTTTGGCTGGCGCATTGGCCGCCCGCGAAGAAGAATCGGAAGTGGCAATTTTGACCGACGGCCAAGTGACTGTACCAATGAGTGCCACCTTGCCCGCCAAAATTCGCTATTTTCCGGTTGGCAGCAGCAATAACAACCAAGCGATTGCCGCGATTGCCTTGAACGAGCTAGCGCCTGGTACGCTGACATTTTTTGCCCGCGTCACCAACCAAGGCCAAGAGCGGGTTACGCGGCGCTTGTTGGTCACCCTCGATGGCACCTTGTTCAACGCCTATGATTTGGAAATTCTGCCTGGTCAAGACCAAACCGTCAATATCGATGTACCTTCAACTGCGACGACCGTTGAGGCTCGGCTGGATGGTAACGATAGCCTACCCAGCGATGATGTGGCTTGGGCGATTCGGCCATCAAGCGATGGAATTCCGGTGCGCTTTGTCACGCCGGGTAATCGGTTTCTGGCCACGGCTTTGGGCTTGATGCCACGGGTGCAGGTTTCGGCCTATCTCACCGAAACCGCGAGTTTCACCGATACGGCCTTGTTGACAATTCTTGATGCGAGCTTGCCAGAGCCATTACCGCCGGGCAACTTGCTGTTTATCGCGCCCTATCGCTCAACTGAATATTTTTCAGTTACCGGAACTTTGGATCGGCCAGTGCCACGCCCAGCGCCAACCGATGATCCATTGTTGCGCAACGTCGAACTTGGCGAGGTCAACATCTTGAAATCGGCGCGAATTGAAAATGCGCCGTGGGCGCATACGGTGATTGATAGTGCATCTGGCCCGTTGTTGATTGCTGGCGAAGTTGATGGGCGACGGATTGCCATCCTCGGTTTTGATACCCATGATTCTGATTTGCCCTTGAACATTTCGTTTCCGTTGCTGATTGCCAATTTGGTTGGCTATTTGGCACCTGGTACTGGTGGCGATTCGGCGATTCTGCCGCCAGACCAAGAATTAGCCTTTGCTGTAACCAACGATATTAGTGGCGTGCGGCTGATTCAGCCCGATGGTGAAACCCATGAAGCTACGCCCAGCAATGGCTTAATCAGCTTCGATGGTAGTTTAATGAACCAAGCTGGCATTTACAGCGTCGAATTACTGCGCGAGGGGGTCGTTGCGCGCAGCCAACGCTATGTTGTGAACGCCTACCGCGAAAGCGAAGCCAAAATCACGCCAGTGCAAGTGCTCGATGTGGTCCAAATTGGTGGTGGGCAGGTTGGCTCAAGCGAAACCACCCAAGCCAAAGCAGGCCGCGAAGAATGGTGGCGTTGGTTGGCCTTGGCAGCATTAATTTTCGTCTTGATCGAATGGGTCTTTGCCCAACGCAGCGCCTTCACACGGCTCAAACTTTGGTGGAATGCACGACGGAGTGCAGCCTAGAGGAATTCCCTCACATCCAGCCCCTCGCCCGCACTGCGGTCGAGGGGCGCAAAACCGATGGTTACGCAGGCGGGCGGGCAAGGGCGTGAGGGAACAAAAGTAATCGTTAATGCTTTATATCTATGGTGTAGCGGTATGCTATCCAGCTGAAATCAAGATCGAAGCAACTATTCAACTGTCCGGCATTTTTGCTGGCTAGGCTGTTTATGGAGAGGCTCCCGATGCCGTTGGCATTTGGCCTTGCTAGGGTGAAGTTATGCTATCGTTTGTCCGACCAGAATATCTATGGTTTTTGCTGGTACTACCACTGGTGTGGCTGTTAGGCTGGCTCAATAGTCGTGGTCGCACTGGTCAACGCCGTTGGTGGGCGCTGGGTTTGCGCACGCTGTTGCTGGTATGTTTGATTGGTAGCCTCGCTGGCACCCAAATTCGCCAACCAGTCCAGAACCTCACCACAGTGTTTTTGCTCGATAGCTCCGATTCGATCGCCCCTAGCCAACGCTCCAACAACGAGCAATTTATCGCTCAAGCGCTCGAAGCCATGCAAGAGGGCGATAAAGCCGCAGTCGTGGTATTTGGTGAGAATGCGCTAGTCGAGCGGGTTCCTTCAGAAATTCAGCGTTTAGGCACGATTCAATCGGTGCCAATTGCGGCGCGCACCGATATTAGCGAGGCGATTCAGCTAGGTTTAGCGCTGTTTCCCGCCGATACCCAAAAACGCTTGGTCTTGCTCTCCGATGGTGGCGAGAACAGTGGCCGCGCGCTGGAGATGATTCCGTTAGCGCAACGTCGCAACGTACCAATCGATATTGTGCCCACTGGGATTGAGCAAGGTAACCCCGAAGTCGCGATTAGCGCCTTTCGTGCGCCATCAGCTGCACGTTCAGGCCAAGAAATTCAACTGATCGCGACAATTGAAAGCAACACAGCACAATCGGCCCAATTGCGCTGGCGTGCCGATGAACAAATCGTTTTCGAAGAAGCGATCACGTTGCCGGTTGGCACGAGCAGTTTTACCACAACTTTGGTTGCTAATGATCAAGGCTTTCATCGTTATAGTGCCCAAGTTGTGCCAACCAACGATACCCGCGCCCAAAATAATGTGGCGGCTTCGTTGGTGCAAATTGGTGGCCCACCCAAAGTCTTGTTGGTTGAAGGCGAAGTTGGCGATGCCAGCGCCCTCAGTCCAGCCCTCAAAGCAGCCAATTTGGTGCCGGTGGTGGTTCCGGCAACTGGCTTACCCACCGATTTAGCCTCACTCAGCGATTATGAAGCGATTTTGTTGCTGAATGTGCCTTCGCGTGATATCGATCAAGACACCCAAAAATTGCTGCGCTCGTATGTTGGCGACCTTGGGCGAGGCTTGGCGATGATCGGCGGTCGCCAAAGTTTTGGGGTGGGCGGCTATACCGCGACACCAATCGAAGAAGCGCTGCCAGTCAGCATGGATGTGCGCAATCGCCAGCAACGCCCTGATATTGCCTTGGTGTTTATCATCGACAAATCGGGCAGCATGGATGCCTGTCACTGTAATGGTGGCGATATGTCAGCCCGCGAAGGTGGCGGCACCCGCAAAATCGACATTGCCAAAGAGGCCGTGGCCCAAGCCGCTGCCGTGCTCGGCAAAGACGATAAATTAGGCGTTGTAACTTTTGATGATTCGGCGCACTGGACGATTGAACTTGGCAAAGTGCCAAGCCAAGATGATGTCGTCGCGGCGATGGCTCCGGTGCCACCAAGCGGCCAAACCAATGTGGTCAGCGGCATGAACGCCGCCTATGAGCAATTGCTCAAAAGCGATGCCAAAATTAAACATGCAATTTTGCTGACCGATGGCTGGGGCCATGCCACCGATATTGGCAACATTGCCGAAAATATGAACAAAGATGGGATTACGCTCTCGGTCGTTGCTGCTGGCAATGGCTCGGATAATTCCTTGCAACGCTACGCCGAACTGGGCGGCGGACGCTATTATCCAGCTCGCGTGATGGAAGAAGTACCGCAAATCTTCTTGCAAGAAACGATTCAAGCGGTTGGTACCTATATCGTTGAAGAGCAATTTACCCCAGCCTATTCTGGCGATAGCCCAGTGCTGGCTGATTTGCAAGCTGGATTACCAAGCCTTTTGGGTTACAACGGCACAGTTGAAAAAGATACTGCCCAAGTGATTTTGACCGCCACCGATGGCTCGCCAGTGCTGGCGCAATGGCAATTTGGGCTTGGCCGTAGCATCGCTTGGACGAGCGATCTCAAGGGCAAGTGGGCCAGTAATTGGGTCACATGGGATCAATTTCCGCGCTTTACGGCGCAATTGGTTGGCTGGCTCTTGCCACGGATTAGCAACGATAGTGTGAGTGGCGAGGCTTCATTAATTGGCAGCGATGTGCAAATTGATATTGTTGCCAATGACGAGCAGGGCACGCCGCAAACTGCGATGAATGTCAATGCCCGCATGGTTGGGCCAACCGGTGAGGCGATCGATGCAACCTTGGCCGAAGTTGGCCCAGGCCAATATCGCGCTCGCATCGCCAGCCCAATCGCTGGCACTTATTTGATTCAAGTTATTGGTAATGATGCCAATGGTAAGCCAGCCTTTGCCCGCACCTTGGGTTTAATCGTGCCCTACTCGCCTGAATATCGCCAAGGCCAAGCCAACCCTGAATTACTCAGCACCTTGGCCAAAGCAACCTCAGGCCGCAGTTTGAGCCAACCAATGCAAGCCTTTGAGCACACCCTTGATGCAGTGCGGCGCGCTACGCCAATTGATTTAGGTTTGTTGTTTGCGGCGCTCGTTTTGCTGCTGCTTGATGTTGCGGTTCGGCGGCTTAATCTGCGGCGCAAGGATTTTACGGCCTTGCAAGCAGCTCGCAAAGAGCGTCAAACTGCTGCCGCCGCGCCAACCATGACAATGAACAGTTTGCAAGGTGCCAAAGGTCGTGCCCGCCAACAAATGTTCAGCGATAAGAGCGAGCGCGAAGTCAAGCCCAAGGACAATCCGCCAACCACGCCATTGCCAAGCACACCAGCAAGTGCGCCAAAAACAGTGGATGAAGCCGAAGATCCAATCGAACGCTTGCGGGCTGCCAAAAACCGTGCCCGTCGGCAATAACATTTGATCCACGAAGGACACGAAGGGCACGAAGATGGGCTATAGGCTCTGGGCTTTTGGCGATGGTTTATTCCAACCAAGCTCCGATAGCCTATAGCCTCAATTCTCTGCACCTCTGCGTTAAATCCCAATCCACGAAAGAACGAAACCGCGATGACGCGAACCCTGACCCACGACTCCTAGACCCTCTCCCCTCGTTCTACGCTCTTAACCAAATAGGTCGGCTGTTCATCCTCGATTGCAAAGCCACAGGCTTGGTAAAAGGTTGTGGCAGCGGGATTATCGGCCAGAACCCAAACCGCACTCATTGCATGTTCAGCCATCCACGCTTCCATTGTTTGAATTAAACTATGGCCGATACCATGCCGTCGCCATTGGTGATGCACACCAATTTCATACAACAGCACTTCGCTGCCCTCACCTGAACGCAGCGGCACAACCACACAATACAAAAAGCCAGTAATTACTGCGCCGTCACGCGCCACCCAATACAACACCGCTGGATTAGCCAAAAACTGCCGTGCTGATTGATCATCAAGCGCAATCAATGGCTCATCGTCATCAGGCTCAAGCCCAAACGCAGCATCATCAAGTGCCAACTGCTGAATAATTGCCTCGTCGCCAACCCCAAGCCGCTCAATTGTGATCGTCATAATTCATTCCTTTCTTACCATACACTATTGCCTAGTGGGTGAAGATTAGGGTTTAAACCAGCCTAGCGTTCAGGATTTTTGACAAAATGCAATGGGCCGCTAATCCGGAAGCGTGAATTAACATCAATAAAGTAGTAGCCACTACTATCTGGCTCCCACGCATTAATACATCGCTCAGTGGCACTAAACGAGGATCTCGCAACGACTTCACCTAAGGGAGGATCTGCATTAGTTGCTCGATAAATCGAGCCAAAACCAGCAACATACTGTTGATCTGGCGATTTTGAATAGACTTTACCATCACCATAGATTACGAGGGAGCTCCACCAATAATTATCCTGCTCCCAACCAAGCGTTTTGGTTTTCGACACAACTCCTGTGATCAAATTAACCATCCAGTGCGGTTCTATGAAGAAAGCATCTTGGGCTGGATCATTAATCCAACCCAAGATTTCACCATAACCTTCGGGATCAGGAGCAGCAGGATACTCAATTTCGTCACCAGTCTTCAGGTTATAAATTTTTTGCTCCCATTTGTTTAGCATTGTCGTCGCTATAACAAAGTTACGCGTTGCTGAAATACTGCACTCATCCATTGGTTCGTCAATAACAATCGGTGCAATCAGCATATCTTTGAGCGTATTTTGACTAGAAAACAGCTTAAATAAACTGATTAGCACGCAACAGCTAGCAATAACTCCTAATACTATCCACAGCATAATTTTAAGCCAAGATGGCATGATGAAACTCCTCTCTAAATAGTTTTCGCAAAATTCAGCTATGGTCTAGCGTTCAGGATTTTTGAGGAAACGCAATGGCCCGCTCGTTCTGACGCGCCAATAAACATCGGCGAAGTAGTAGCCACTACTATCTGGCTCCCACGCATTACTACAAATCTCAGGATAATCATTTGAGTATGCCACAACTAAATCACTCATTGACAATTTACCCGTAGTTGCTCGATAAATCCTGCCTGAGTCTGCAATATAGTGTTGATCTGGTGACTTTAAATCTGGTTCACGATCATCAGGCATTAAGAGTTGTTCCCACCAAGAGGAATACTGCTGACTAGCAAGTGGTTTGGCTTTTGTCACAATCCCTGTCGTTATGTTAATCATCCAATGTGGGTGTACTAAAACAACATCTTGGGTTGAATCATTAAGCCAGCCTATGGTGTCGCCGTAGGTATTGTTATCGTAAATATTGGCTTCAGATATAGCAGGATAGTCGATTTCGTCACCGGTTTTTAGGTTATAGATTTTTTGATAAGAACCACGCTCCCCTATCGTCTCAGTTACAACAAAGTTACGTCTTGGCGAAATACTACACTCATGGATTGGTTCATCAATAATAATTGGCGCAAGCCGAGCATTTTCAGGAGTATCTCGATCGAAAAAGCTATTAATTGAATAAACCACAAAGCCGAGTGCCAAACCACAGCTAGCAACAACGCCGAACAACGTCCACAACGTAACTTTAAGCCAAGATTGCATGGCGTTCTTCCTCTCTGCATCATAATCTGGCAATTAATTGCTGCTTGACTCTACCACTGTGATAAGGTGTAGCATCAACAGCATAGGTTATACAAGGATGGTTGCAATGTTCAAGATTGGTGAATTCTCACGCTTGGCCCAAGTTTCGGTGCGCATGTTACGCCACTACGACAAATTGGGCTTACTCATCCCCAACCACATCGATCAGTGGACGGGCTATCGCTACTATACGGTTGAGCAATTGCCACGGCTGCATCGGGTTGTTGCCCTCAACGGTTTGGGGCTTAGTCTACAGCAAATTAGCGAATTATTGAACCATGACGATCTTTCTGCTGATCAATTGCGCGGTATGTTGCGCTTACAAGAAGCTCGCCTCACCACTGAGCTAGCCAAAAAACAAGCTCAATTGGCCGAAGTGAGCGCGCGCTTAGCCCAAATTGACCATGAGCAACAGCCATGGCCCTACGCCATGATGCTGAAATCGACCGAAGCCCAGCCGATTGCCAGCATGTGGGCGACTGTTCCCAGGATTGATCAAATGGGCGAGTATTGCCATCGGCTGTATACATCGCTCTATCAACAATTGCAGATCCATCGCATTCCAATTCTTGAGCAAGAAATTACCACCTACCACAGTCAGGAGTTTGCTGAAACCGAAGTTGAATTAGAAGTTTCAGTCACATTGGCTGAAAATAATTTACCCCAATTAGCCGATAGCAGCATCAAATTTCAAACCCTGCCCGGTGTCGAACTGGCTGCAACCTTGGCCTACGAAGGTAGTTTTCGCGAAATTCACGCCGCCGTGTTGGCATTGCTTGGCTGGGTAGCCTTGCATAACTACCAAATTATTGGGCCGCTACGTGAGTTTCATCGCTCTGGGCCAGCTCATGATCCACAAGGCGGCATTCGCGAGCCAGCGGTGATTGAGCTGCAACTACCAATCGCCCAACCAACTTAAAATCTGAAAGGAACCATGATGATCGCCACCAACGCTTATGCATCCACCAACCAAGCTGAACGGAACGCAACCAGTAGCTATCGCTGGGCAGCTGGCCTGCTATTTGCCCAATTTGGGAGCTTTTTTGTGGCATTTTTGGTGCTTGGCAACGCAATCGATTGGCCAGCAAGCCTCGATAACCCTGCATCACAAGCCTTGCCCTTGATTCTACAAGAACGTTCGGCAGTTGCGCTAGGCTATACGGCCTATTTTCTCTCGGCTACGATGCTGATTCCAATTTCGTTATTGCTTTGGCATATTCTGGCTAGCGAAAGTGCGTTGATGCGAGTAACCGCAGGCTTGGGCATGCTGGCGGGCTTTGCTAAATTGCTAGGAATTGGCCGTTGGCTGCTGCTAATGCCCAGTTTGGCTGAACAATACAGCGCCACCAGCGATCCCAATCTGCGGGCAAGCATTGAGTTGATCTACACCAGTTTCAATAATTATGCTGGCGGGGTTGGCGAACAGCTTGGAGTAGCCTTCTTTGCTGGTTTGTGGACTGCAGGCGTGGCGTTGACGATACTATGGCATAGCCGCTTGCCGCGTTGGTTTGGTTATAGCGGCATTGTCGTCGCAATCAGCGTTTTGTTGCCACTGGCTGAAATTTATAATGTCAGCGTTGGGCCAATGTTGATTATTAGTGGCAGTTTGTGGCAACTGTGGTTGATTACGCTTGGTGGCATGTTGTTGCGCTCCAAAGCCAAGGCCTAATTTAATCAAGATAGGTTATGAGGATGCCCTCACCCCAACCCCTCGCCCGTCCGACGGGCGAGGGGCTTTAGCATCATGGTTCTGTGGCAATGCGTGCTAGAAAATGGGTGCTCCCCCTCGCCCGCATACAGTGGGAGAGGGGGCTGGGGGTGAGGGAACGCTCCACCACCCGATCATGGGTTAAAGTAAGACTAGAAGGTGAGGGAATGGCGCTGTTGTTAATCCAATCAACCATTACACCTGCCCCTCTCCCTTCGATCGCCAGCCTTTGCTATTTACCAGTGACAATGGTATCTTTTGAGGCGATATTGGCAACTTTACTGAATTGGAACTAGGCCATGCATTTTGCTGAACTTGCCAGCGTGCACTATGAAACTCCGACGCTCTTAACGATTGGAAAGTTTGATGGCGTGCATCAAGCGCATCAACATATTTTACGCCGCTTGGTTGAACGCGCTCGCCAGCTCGATTGTCATAGCGCGGTGCTGACGTTTGATCCGCATCCCGATGAGATTCTACGGCCTGAGCGCGAGATTCGCTATTTGACCACAATCAACGAGCGTGCAGCATTAATGCAAGACTTAGGCATCGATCTATTGACGGTGCTGCCCTTCAATCAGGCCACTTCGCAGCTTAGCCCCAAGGCTTTTTTACAACAGTTGTTGAATCATGTTCCGGTGCGCGAGTTGTGGGTTGGGCCAGATTTCAAGCTTGGCCATCGTGGCGCTGGCACAATGCCAGTTTTGCAGGATTTAGGGCAAGAACTTGGCTTTACGATTGAGCCAATTCCCTATTGGACGCTTGATGGCGAAATTGTTAGCTCGACAGCAATTCGCAGTTACTTGGCTGCTGGCGATGTGCAAACCGCCAATCACTATCTTGGGCGAGCGTTCAGTTTGCAAGGCACGGTTGTGCCAGGCGATCAGCGCGGGCGCAAGATTGGCTTTCCCACAGCCAATGTGCAAATTGCCAGCAACCATATGCTGCCCGCCCATGGCGCGTATATTTGCAAAGTTCAGTTGCTTGATGATCGGCGTAGTTTTGGTGCCGTGACCAATATTGGGGTCCGACCGACGTTTGGCGTGCTTGGTCGGGCAGTCGAGGCCCATCTTTTCGATTTCAACGAAGATATTTATGGTCGACCATTGCGGGTGAGCTTTTTGCAGCGCATTCGTGGCGAACAAAAATTTGCCGGGATCGAGCAATTGGTGGCTCAAATTGGCCACGATGCACAATTTGCCCGCGAATGGCTCACCAAAAACTAAACCAAACCAACCCCTTTTTAGAATTCAAAACATATGTGCGAATTTCTAAAAAAAGGGGTTGACTTCTATCGAGCGAAAGAGTATAATGCCCGCAAGTTTAAACCTCGTACTGTCTCTTGACATCTTCAACCCTTGCTGTTATAATCCCCTTTTGCAAAAATAGCTTTTCGTAGTGTTTGGACGAGGCTTTCGATCCACGCCAAAAATTTATACCAATACCACGCCATTGGGCGTATTTTTCGTTGCGCTGCCGCCAAAAGCAGTCAAACTCGCAGCCGGACAACCACAAGTCGCATTTTTGACTACGGGTGTTTGGAGGTGAGCATTTTGTGCTTTTGCGGGGCTAGGGAGCGAAGCTGATGCCGCAAGTTCAGTCAACTGTTATCCTGCCACCGCTGATCACGTCCAGTATCTTCCGCGATGACCAAGGTCGTGCGATGATCGCAACACGTCGGAGTTTTGCTCGCATTACCGATGCGATTGAATTACCGAAGTTGATCGAAACTCAGATCGATTCGTTTCGCTGGTTTCAACGTGAGGGGCTACGTGAGTTGCTCGATGAAATTAATCCCATCGACGATTTTACGGGCAAAAACTTAGAGCTTTCGTTTAGCGATTATGAGTTCGGCGAACCCCGCTATAACGAATTTGAGTGCCGTGAACGTGATATGACCTACGCCGCGCCACTCCGTGTCCGCGTGCGTTTGAAGGTCAAAACTACCGGTGAAATCAAGGAAAGCGATATTTTCCTTGGCGACTTCCCATTGATGACCAATAATGGGACGTTTGTGATCAACGGCGCAGAACGGGTTGTTGTGTCGCAGTTGATTCGTTCACCTGGCGTTTATTTCAAGGAAGAAAAAGAGCCAACCAGCGGTCGTTCGCTCCATAGCGCCAAGTTGATCCCCAACCGTGGTGCTTGGCTGGAGTTTGAAACGAATAAGCGCGATGTGCTTTCCGTCAAGGTTGACCGCAAACGGAAGTTGCCAGTCACAATCTTGATTCGCGCAGTGCTGGGCTTGTTCGGCGAGAAACCACTCGATCAGTGTGGGCTGAACGAAGATGTCATGGCCTTATTCGCGAATGTCGATGTTAACCGCGACCACCAATATATCGCTTCAACTTTGGATAAAGATCCATCAACCAATTCCAAAGAAGCGATTATGGAATTGTACAAGCGCTTGCGCCCAGGTGATCCAGCAACGGTTGATAACGCTCGCTCGTTATTAGAAACCTTGCTGTTCAACTCGCGCCGCTACGACTTGGGCAAAGTCGGTCGCTATAAATTAAATCGCAATCTCTGGGAAAAAAGCCGGCTCTTCGAAGGCCAAGAAATTCCCAGCCTCACCATGCGCGTACTCAGCAAAGCCGATTTGTTCAAAATCGTCGAGCGTTTGATCGATCTCAATAATGGGATTGGCCACCCCGATGATATTGACCACCTTGGCAACCGCCGCGTGCGGACGGTCGGCGAATTGATTCAAACGCAATTCCGCGTCGGTTTGTTGCGCATGGAACGGGTGATCAAAGAACGGATGTCGCTGCAAGAACCTGAAGCTGCAACGCCCAACGGCTTGATCAATATCCGGCCTGTGGTTGCGGCAATGCGTGAGTTCTTCGGTGGCTCGCAACTTTCCCAGTTCATGGATCAAACCAATCCATTGGCTGAGTTGACCCACAAACGCCGGCTTTCAGCGCTTGGCCCTGGTGGTCTGAGCCGCGATCGCGCTGGCTTTGAAGTCCGCGACGTTCACCACTCGCACTATGGCCGGATCTGTCCCGTTGAAACTCCTGAAGGCCCGAACATCGGTCTGATCGGTACGATGTCAACCTTTGCCCGCGTTAACGAAATGGGCTTCCTAGAAACCCCATATCGTCGCGTGTATCGCGAAGTTGATAACACCCCGCTCTGGCTCGAACGAGGCATCACCACCCGCGATGTACTGCACCTGAGCACTGGCGATTTGATCGCTCGCGCTGGCGCACGGGTCGATGCTGAATTAGCCAAGATCATTGCCATCGGTGTGCTCAATGGCCAATTGCTGCGCGAAGATATTGTCAACCCAGCAACTGGCGATATGATCGCTGAAGCTGGCACTGAAATTGACCGGGCCTTGGCAACTAAAATTGCCGATTTGCCACTCCGCGCGATCAAGATTCACCCAGTTGTTACCAATGAAACCGACTATTTGCCCGCCGATGAAGAAGATAAATTTATCATTGCTCAAGCTAACGCTTTGCTCGATAATCTCTATCGCTTTATCGACCCAACGGTTTCATGCCGCCATGCTGAAGATTTCGTCCAAGCACCAATCGCCTCGGTCGATTATATGGACGTTTCACCCAAGCAGGTGGTCAGTGTTTCAACCGCGTTGATTCCGTTTTTGGAACACGACGATGCCAACCGCGCCTTGATGGGTTCGAACATGCAGCGCCAAGCAGTGCCGTTGTTGCGCCCCGATGCGCCAATTATCGGTACTGGCATGGAACACAAAGCCGCCCGCGACTCCGGTCAGGTGGTCGTGGCCCGCGCCGATGCCGTGGTGCTTTCATCAAATAGCGAACGCATTTTGGTGCGCGAAAACGATGGCACTGAACGCACCTATCCATTGCTCAAGTTCTTACGCTCGAACCAAGATACCTGTATCAACCAACGCCCAAGCGTCTTTATCGGCGATAAAATTCGGGCTGGCGAGGTAATCGCCGATAGTTCTTCGACCCAAAATGGCGAGCTTGCGCTTGGCCAAAACATTCTCGTGGCCTATATGCCGTGGGAAGGTGGGAACTTCGAAGATGCTATTTTGGTTAGCGAACGCTTGGTACGCGAAGATATTTTCACCTCAATTCACATTGAAAAATATGAAGTCGAGGCGCGCGATACCAAACTTGGCCCCGAAGAAATTACCCGCGATATTCCGAACGTCGGCCAAGATAGCCTTAAAAACTTGGACGAACGTGGGATTATCTATGTTGGTGCTGATGTTCAGCCAAACGATATTTTGGTTGGCAAAATCACACCCAAGGGCGAAACTGACCTGACCGCTGAAGAACGACTCTTGCGGGCAATCTTCGGTGAAAAGGCACGCGAAGTTAAAGATAGTAGCTTGCGCGTACCAAACGGGGTCAAAGGTAAAGTCATTGATGTCAAGGTCTTTACCCGCGATGAAACCACCGAAATGCCAGTCGGGGTCAACCAAACCGTGCGGGTTATGCTCTGTCAAAAGCGCAAAATCAGCCCCGGCGATAAAATGGCCGGTCGCCACGGCAACAAAGGCGTGGTCAGCCGTGTGCTGCCAATCGAAGATATGCCATTCTTACCCGATGGCACACCTGTGGATATCGTCTTGAATCCGTTGGCTGTGCCAAGCCGGATGAACATCGGCCAGATTTTGGAAACCCACTTGGGTTGGGCTGCTTCACGCTTGGGCTTCCGCATCGCTACACCTGTCTTCGACGGCGCACGCGATGAGGATATTGTCAAAGCATTGGCTGAGGCAGGCTTGCCATCCGATGCCAAGATCGATCTCTACGATGGTCGTACCGGCGAGAAATTCGATAATCCGGTGACCGTCGGTTACAAATATATGCTCAAGTTGGCGCACTTGGTGGAAGATAAGATCCATGCTCGCTCAACTGGCCCTTACAGCTTGGTGACCCAACAGCCACTTGGCGGTAAGGCACAGTTCGGCGGTCAGCGCTTTGGTGAAATGGAAGTTTGGGCGCTCGAAGCCTATGGCGCAGCGTACATTCTCCAAGAAATGCTCACGGTCAAGTCCGATGACGTGGTTGGTCGGGTCAAAACGTATGAGGCGATCGTCAAGGGCGATCCAATCAACGAAGCCGGCGTGCCAGAATCGTTCAAGGTTTTGATCAAAGAGTTGCAATCGCTTGGTCTGTCGGTCGATGTGTTGACCGCTGATGAACGCCCGGTTGAGCTAACCGATAGCGAAGCCGATGACTTAATCTCACTCGACGGCATTAACCTGTCGGGGATGGAAAAAGGCGAACTCTAAACTTCGGTTGCGATCCATTGCTCTCGCGGTAGTTCCCAATGACGTGAACTACCGCCTCGCTATCGCACGGTGCTACCCATGGCTCGACCTGCTGCTAGCAATCCATTCTTTCGAACATGGTCGCCAACCATGGCCTATATCTTAGGTTATTGGTGGGCCGATGGAATGATGAGGATCAAAACAAGCACTGGCGCTCATGAAATACAGATTGCCAGTAATGATCTTGATCATTTGCAACAACTTGCTAATTCAATTGGCACAAAATACTACTTACGCAAAGTTCGCCAAGATGGACAAACCTTCACCGTCGAATTTTGTAGCAAGGAAATGTATACCGATTTATTAGCATTAGGTGGTACTCCTCGCAAATCACGCACAATTGGCATGCCCGATGTGCCAGACGAATATCTGAGTGATTTTGTTCGTGGAGTAATTGATGGCGATGGTACTGTTGGATGGAATGGAGATCGACCAATCGTGCATCTCTATTCTGGCTCAACCTTATTATTAGGTGGTTTCTCCCAACGGATCGAATCATTAACTGGAATTCCAGCACCAAATATTATTGCTAATCGCAATAATTATTACATCAAGTGGAGCACAATTCGTGCTAAGTGTTTAGCAATTTGGCTATATGGTAATAATAATAGCCTGATGTTAGCACGTAAAGCTGCTATCGCGCAGCAATTTGAGCAATGGCAACCAAAGAAGTCGCCTGAGCGGGGAACAATTACCGAGAAGATGCGCTTGCATTTTGCAAACTATCTTCCTTAACCGAGGAGCGTTCAAGCATGCTCGAAATTAATGAATTCAATGCAATTCGTATCAGTCTCGCTTCACCAGAAGACATCCTGGGCTGGTCGCACGGTGAAGTAACAAAACCAGAGACGATTAATTATAGAACCTTGCGTCCTGAACGCGATGGCTTGTTCTGTGAAAAAATCTTCGGACCTACGCGCGATTGGGAGTGCTATTGTGGCAAATACAAACGTGTGCGTTATAAAGGCATTGTGTGCGATAAATGTGGTGTAGAAGTCACGCGATCCAAAGTGCGACGCGATCGCATGGGTCATATCAAACTTGCCTCGCCTGTATCGCATATTTGGTTTGTTAAAGGCACACCATCGCGTTTGGGTTTACTTTTAGATATTTCACCGCGTAATCTTGAGCGGGTGCTTTATTTTGCCTCGTATATTATCACCGATGTCGATGATCTGGCATTGGGCAATGTACGTGAGCAAATGAAGACCGACTTTGGCGTGCGGCGCAAAGATCTTGAAGAAAGAATCGTTGAACAACGTGGCGAAAAGGCAACCCGTTTAAGCAAAGACCTTGCAGCGATGGATAACGCCATGGAAGGCACGTTGGAGCGCACCCATGAACAATTTGCGCGGCAACGTCAAGAAATCGAAGACGAAGCCAATACATTGCGCGAACACCTCGAAGAACTGATCGGCATCGACGCATTAGCTGATGAAGATATTTCATATCGAGGCATTGTGCTGCTCGAAGAAAACGAGCCAGTGCGCGAGCGCAGCATTGAGCAACTCGAACAACTGATCGATCAAGAACGCGAACGGCTCGAACAACGGCGCGAATACGAAATTGAAAACGTGCGCTTGTTGGCCGACGGCGAGCGTGATCAACGCCAATCGGTAGCTGATGCTGAACAAGAACGGCTGACCACGGCCTTGATCAAACAACTTGAAGATCTCAACAAAGAAGAAAAAGACAAGCTTGATCGCTTGGATGATATTCAATTGCACCGGATCATTTCGGAAAACGAATATCGGATTCTGCGCGATTTAGCGCCCTACACCTTCAAGGCTGATATGGGTGCTGGCGCGGTGCGCGATATCGTCTCGATGGTTGATCTCGACGAATTGTCGAATCAAATGCAAGCTGAAGTCCAAAGCTCATCGGGCCAACGCCGCAAGAAAGCCACCAAACGGCTGCGCGTGGTTGAAGCATTCCGCAAGAGCGGCAATCGTCCTGAATGGATGATTATGACCGTACTGCCAGTGATTCCACCGGATTTGCGCCCAATGGTGCAGCTTGATGGTGGTCGTTTTGCGACCTCCGACTTGAACGACCTCTATCGACGGGTGATTAACCGCAATAACCGGCTCAAGCGCTTGATGGAGTTGAACGCTCCTGAAATCATCGTGCGTAACGAAAAACGGATGTTGCAAGAAGCGGTTGATGCCTTGATCGACAACGGTCGCCGTGGCCGCCCAGTCAGTGGCAAGGGCAAGCATCGCCTCAAGAGCTTGAGCGATATGCTCAAGGGCAAGCAAGGTCGCTTCCGCCAAAACCTCTTGGGTAAGCGGGTTGACTACTCGGGTCGTTCGGTGATTGTGGTTGGACCAACCCTACAATTGCACCAATGTGGTTTACCTAAGAAAATGGCCTTGGAATTATTCAAGCCATTTGTTATGCGCCGCTTGGTCGATAAAGGCTTTGCCCACAACATCAAATCAGCCAAGCGCTTCGTCGAGCGAGTCCGGCCTGAAGTCTGGGATGTGCTCGAAGAAGTCATCAAAGACTACTTGGTATTGCTGAACCGTGCGCCTTCGCTGCACCGTTTGTCGATTCAAGCCTTTGAAGCTAAGCTGATCGAAGGCTCGGCGATTCAATTGCACCCCTTGGTTTGTGCCGCATTTAACGCCGACTTTGACGGCGACCAAATGGCGGTTCACGTACCATTGTCACGCAAGGCCCAAGAAGAAGCGCGTCGCCGCATGATTTCGACCTACAACCTGTTGTCACCAGCGACTGGCGATCCAATCATTACGCCATCGCAAGACATCGTGTTGGGTTGTTTCTATCTGACCCAGGTTCGACCTGGAGCCAAGGGTGGCGGCAAGCGCTTTGGTTCAATTGACGAAGCCTTGTTGGCCTATACCAACGGGATTGTGCATATTCAAGCGCCAGTCTGGATTGTGATCGAAGATTACATCCTGCCAGGCAGCGATTTGCGCGATAAAGAATTGCCATCGTTGGATGGGGTAACCCCACGGGTCTTGATTGAGACCAGCGTTGGGCGGATCATCTTCAACAATGCGTTGCGCTACCAAGGCGAGCCAAAAGCTGGCGAAAACGGCTATCACTCACCATTGCACTATCGCAACTTCTTGGTTGGCAAATCGGGTTTGAAAGCCTTGATCGCCGACTGTTATCGCTTCCACTCACAAAGCGAGAACATCATTGCTGACGTCTATCAAGAACTAATTGAGCGCTTCGGCCCTGAGACCTCGGAAGAATCGTTGTTGCGCTTCTATGCCTCGGAACGGACGGCACGTTTGGCCGATCGGATCAAGGCATTGGGCTTCAAGCACGCCACCTTGGGCGGGATGACCTTCTCGGCTTCGGACGTAGAAGTACCCGATACCAAAGATGCGATTGTGCAAGAAACCTATAAGAAGGTGCACGATATCGAAAAGATGCAGCGGCGTGGTTTGATCACCGACGACGAACGCTATCGCGAAGTGGTTTCGGCATGGCTCGATGCGACCAACAAGATCAAAGTCGAAGTACAGCGCTCGTTGAACCCATTCGGGCCAGTTTCGATGATGTCAACCTCCGGTGCGCGTGGTAACGTCGAGCAAATTCGCCAGATGGCTGGGATGCGGGGCTTGACCACCGACCCAACCGGACGGATTATCGAATTGCCGATTACCGCTAACTTCCGCGAAGGCTTGAGCGTTATCGAATACTTTATCTCGACTCACGGTGGTCGGAAAGGTTTGGCTGATACCGCCTTGCGGACAGCCGATGCTGGTTACTTGACCCGCCGTTTGGTCGACGTTGCCCAAGATGTGATTGTGACGATCGAAGATTGTAACACCACCGAAGGCATGTGGATTCGCGTCAGCCGCGATATTTTGGCCTCGGTCGAAGATCGCATTATTGGTCGCGTAACCGTAGCTCCGGTCACCAATCCAGTTACTGGCGAAGTCATTTTCGATACCGATAGCGAAATTCTCGAAGAAGATGGCAAGCACATCGCCAACGTGATGAAATCGCTCGATAAAGAAGCTCAAGCTGAATTCGGCATCTATGTCCGGTCAGTTTTGACCTGTAACGCCGATTATGGCATTTGTCGCAAGTGCTATGGCCGCAACCTTGCCACTGGCAAGATGGTTGAAATTGGCGAAGCCGTTGGGATCATCGCAGCTCAATCGATTGGTGAGCCAGGCACGCAGCTAACCCTGCGGACGTTCCACACCGGTGGTGTGGCAACCGATACCGACATCACCCAAGGTTTGCCACGGGTGCAAGAAATCTTCGAAGCCCGGATTCCAAAAGGGAAGGCTGTGCTCGCCCAAATTGCTGGCCGCGTCCAGATTGTGCGCGAAGAAGAAGGCATTCGGCGCTTGCGAATCGTCTCTGAGGAAGTCTATACCGACGAGCAAATGTTGCCCAAAGACTACCGCGTGGTGGTCAAAAATGGCGATACCGTCGAAATTGGTAACCTCTTGGCCGAAAGCAATGTTGATGGCGATAGTCGCCCACCATTGGTCGCAGGTTTGGCAGGCAGTGTCTATGTTGACGATGATCGCTTGGTAATTCAAGCCAAAGACATCGAAGAACATGAAGAAGTTATTGCCCACGCCGCTCGTTTGCGGGTCAAAGATGGCGATTTAGTCCAAGTTGGCCAGCAAATGACCGAAGGCTCGTCTGACCCCCAAGAAATGCTGCAATTGCGTGGTCGCGAAGCAGTCCAAGAATACCTGACTAACGAAGCCCAAAAGGTCTATCGTTCACAAGGTGTGGGGATCAACGATAAACACATTGAAGTAATTGTGCGCCAAATGTTGCGGCGGGTGCGCATCGAGGAGCCAGGCGATACCGAGCTGTTGCCAGGTGAATTGGTCGAACTCCACGAACTCAATCGCATCAATGCTTCAATTGTGAGCCAAGGTGGCGACCCAGCGTTGGCAGTGCCAGTGCTGTTGGGGATTACCAAGGCCTCGTTGTCGACCGACTCATTCTTGTCGGCGGCCTCGTTCCAAGAAACCACTCGGGTGTTGACCGAAGCTGCCGTCAATGGCAAGATCGACTACCTCCGTGGTTTGAAAGAAAACGTGGTTATTGGCAAACTCATCCCAGCAGGGACGGGTATGGAGCAACGACGCAAGTTGGCCGAAGAAGCCGCCTTGCGGGTTGCGCAAATTACCAACGCCCAAGCAGAGCGCGAAACCGCAGCGGCAACGCCAGCACCAGCGATCGCTAACGAACCCAAGCCAGTGCCACCACGCTCATTCGACGAAGCCTTGACCGCTGTCACCAATATCGACAGTGGGAACGGACCGAAGAATGACTTGTTTGCTCAAGCGATGGCGCGTTTGCAAGCGGAAGAAGGCCGTAAACCAACCTTGAACGAACTGCTCGGCACTGACGCAGACGAAGAAAACGTCTAAGCAATAGCCCAAAAGTTCAATCATCAAAACACCGTTGGAGCCAATCCAACGGTGTTTTTGTGCTATTCCGCCAACTAGCAATGTGCTAGTACACTAAAACTCTTACTAATTAGCTACGTATCGAGCACCACAACTAGCCCAATAAAAAGGAGCCAGCGCATGTTTGATTCATGGCGGAGTCTTGGCTTTCACCTTGCGGCAGGGTTCTACAACAGTGTTTTATGTGTGCTTATTGGCGGTGTTTTGGGTTGGCTCACACCAGCGCCGTGGTCATTTGCCCTACTTGGGATCGCATGGCTTGGCATTAGTGCCTATTGGGCAGGCTATACCGATGGCCGGGTCAGCGATGGATTTGCTGGCATGATTATCATTTGGCATGTGGTTATTTTGATGTTTGCAGGCATGGGCTGGCGTTATATGCGCTATACCTATGCTAAACCAACGATCAACAATATCACTGCCGCCGAAATTCCCAATTATCCTAATGCCGCCGCCTTCAGTTTGAGCGATGCAATTGTGCAAACAGACTATGCCACAGTGCGCAAAGTTGCCAGCAAAGATCGCAAAAGTTCGCAGGTAACCTACAGCTACTACAGCGTCGCACCGCTCACCACCAGCGATTGGCAAGCTGGCGACCCTGTGCCAGCCTGGGCTGCTTGCAATGCCGATTACACGATCGCTTGCTACGATTGGGATGCGGCGATCAGCAGCGCAATTATTCCTGAAGAACTGTATCTTGAGCGCTATAATGCGGCCAAAGCCGATAATCTGGCTAAATATGCACATCAAGCGCTCCCCAATGCGCCAATGCTTGAGGTCAATGCCAATCTCAATCGCTTTAGTAAGCGGTGGCAATGGTTCTGGGTTTGGATCTTAATCGTGTTTTCGTGGGCAATCCCAATCAGTCTGACAGGCTTAGTGATTTTCACATGGCGTTGGTTACGTCAGGCATAAAAGCAATCAGCCAAAGCAACAGCCAAACGCAATAAAACAGCGTCTGGCTGTTGCTCCGAATTAACGAATTGGCTCGACGATCACGGCACTGCCATATGCCAGCACTTCAGTCACGCCAGCGCTAATTTCGGTGGCATCGTAGCGCATAGCAACAATTGCGTTTGCACCGATTTCAGCGGCATGCAACGACATAATTTCAAAAGCTTCGAGCCGCGTTTGCTCACACAACTTCGACCAAATGGTAATGTTGCCGCCGACTAAAGTTTGCAATGATGCGCCAATTGTGCCAAAAACCGAACGCGAACGCACCACAATGCCCCGCACAATTCCACGATTTTGCACTACGCGAAAGCCTGGCAAATCGAAGGTCGATGAGATCATCCATGGTGGCACAATTTGAACGGTTGGTTGTTGAAGTTGAGGTGGTTGAGGTGGTTGGGGTTGCATACTTACTCCTGCACAATCAGGTCAACAGCAGCGTTGAGATTCGCCACCAGCATAGCATGCTCAGGCAAATCGTGGTGATGCTGCGCTCCATAGCCCGTCGCAACCATAATCGCTGGCACGCCCAAATTGATGCCTGCTTGCACATCGAGCAATTTATCGCCAATCATCCACGAACGACTGAGATCAATTGCAAATTCGGCTTGCGCTTGCTCAAACATACCCAAATTGGGCTTACGGCAAGCGCAAACCCCAGTCACCTCGGGATGATGCGGGCAGTAATACCAGGCATCGATATGGGCATCAAAGGGCTGCAACAACATGCTAATCTGCTGATGCACCGCGTGCATATCTTCAGCCCGATAATAGCCACGGGCAATCCCCGATTGATTGGTAACCACCAAGACCAGAAATCCAGCGTAATTCAAGCGAGCAATTGCTTGGCCAACGGTTTGCTCAAGCTGCACAAGCTCTGGCTGATGCAGATAATTAACTTCAACATTGATTGTGCCATCACGATCAATAAAAACAGCAGGTTGACTCATATAGCTATCTCATCTATAAAAACTTAATTAAAAAACGCAGAGATCATTCAATCTCTGCGCCATTGCGTCGATCAAGCTGCTTATTTGGCAAACAAGGCTTGCTCGGTTAGGTCGCACAATAAATGCCCGACCACCATCGAAATTTCTTGCACTAAATAGGGCAATTTGAATGGCACGACCAAAGCATGATCGCACAACGGCAAAATCTTGCCGCCATCGCCGCCAAGCAAAGCCAAAACCGGGTTGCCCAACTCGCGGGCAACTTCGGCAGCCTTGATCACATTGACTGAATTGCCACTGGTGGTCAAACAAACCAAGACATCGCCAGGGTTCATATGGGCTTTGACTTGGCGTGAGAACACCTGATCGTAGCCATAATCGTTGCCCACAGCGGTCAAGGTTGAGGTATCGGTGTGTAATGCCAGCGCTGGAATTGGGCGGCGATCGATCAAATAACGCCCAACAAATTCGGCGGCTAGGTGTTGGGCATCGGCGGCGCTGCCACCATTGCCACAAAAAATCGCCTTATGGCCATGTTGATAGCATTCGATCAACACATTGGCCATGGTATTAATCGTTGCTGATTGTTCGGCCAAGACGCGCTCGGCCATCGCAATATGTTCACGAAAACTTTTTTCAATATAGGCGCTGTAATCAGCCACGGAAGCGACTCCTTTGATTTTAAAGCTCAAATATGCCAAGCATACCACAAAACGTTGCCCAGCGCAGATCGAGCGAAAACTGCGTTTTGTTAGAATGTACGAGCGAATAAGTACAGTCCAACCAAGGCAAGAATGATAAAAACTGATGCAAAGAGAATAAAGCGCGTTAAAGGATCTTCCATGTCGGTGGTTTCTTGATAGGTCATCTGTTGTGGTGCTATTTGCGGCTGGAGTATTTGCTGCGCCGTAATGGCAGGCTTGGTTGCATGGGGCAAGGCAATTGTTTGCACTGCTTGGCGTTGCACAATCGTAGCTTGGCCAGCACTGCTGAAACTAGGTTGATTACTATAGCTTTGTTGCAATTGACTCATTAATTGATCGATGCTGGCAGGCCGCTCATTGGCAGGCAATGCTAAAGCGTTATGTAGGGTTGCGGCTAAGGCTGGCGAAACAGCAGGATTCAATAGATCAGCGTTGACCAATTGGTCGGCTTGACCATTGATCAGACTACTGGCACGGGTAAGTGCATCGGCTGGCTCGCAATTGGTGAGCAAATGATAGAGCGTGGCAGCAAAACTATACACATCGCTGCGCTGATTGACTGGGCTAGTGGCTTGAATTTGCTCTAAGGCGGCGTAGGCCAAGGTATAGGCGACAACGCTGTGGGTTGATGAAGCCCATTGTTTGGCCAAGCCAAAATCCACCAACATCAATTGGCCTTCGGGCGTGCGAATAATGTTTTGCGGCTTAATATCGCGATGAATTACTGGTGGCGTTTGATGATGCAAATAGCTAATTGCCGGAGCAAGCGCCTTGGCCCAAGCCAGCATCACATCTGGCTCGAAGGCAGTGCCACGTTGGGCTAATAACGTACCAAGATTCTCACCCTCGATCAGATCCATAATTAAAAATGCCGCATCGCCAACCCGCTGCAAATCGTAAACCCGTGGCAAGGCTGGGTGGCGCAAACGGGCCAATAATTGGGCCTCGCGCTCCAAATTATGTTGAAAAACCGTATCTTGACCACGAAAATATTTGATAGCCACCTGATTTTTAAGTTGTTGATCAAAGGCGGCATAGACCGTGCCCATACCACCTTGGCCAATTAAACGCAAAATTTGGTAGCGCCCAAGTAAGGTTGAACCTACAGCTAAACTCATAACCTCTCCTTAGCCGAAAAATTGGCATGACCCTAAGACAATGATAATTAAAAGAAAGAAGATAACATTCACAACTTGGCTTGGGCTAATAACATCGTCATCATCATCGAGTGCCGAGCTAATTCTGCTCTTGGTTGCATCTTGAGCAATCATCCATTGTGGATTATTGAGCGGACTGAATGGCTTTGGCGCTTCACGATACTGATACAACTGTTCATAGTTGGGCATACTCCACTGCGCTCGGTTCATTTGCTCAGCCGCACTCCAGCGCGAGATTGAGCGCCGTGGGCGTGGTGGTGCGGCAGGAGTTGAGGCTGGGGCAGGCCGTGGCTCAAAGCGCCGTGGCGGAGCGTAACTCACCCCATCAGGCAATTGAGCATCAACCCGAATCGTTGGCTGACCAGCGCTATTGGCCGCCATCATTGGCACCGTAACTGTTGCAGTTTGGGCAGTTTGCAACAACGTCACGACCGCACTGATGCTGGCTGGACGCTCATGGGCGCGTAAGGCCAAACAATCCATAATCACCCGATCAAGCGCTGGGGTAACTGCGTTGTTCAGGCTACTTGGCAAGGGCAAGGGATCGGGATTGGCATAAATTTGCGCACTGGCCCGCGTCAAGGCATCAACCGGCTCACGATTGGTTAGCAAATGATAGAGCGTCGCGCCAAACCCATAGACATCACTGCGCTGATCGAGCGTATTCGTACCTTGAATTTGCTCCAACGAGGCATAGGGCAGGGTATAGGCAATCACGCTTTGCTGACCTGTTGACCATTGTTTGGCCAAGC
Source organism: uncultured Chloroflexia bacterium (assembly GCA_963767035.1). GTDB lineage: Bacteria > Chloroflexota > Chloroflexia > Chloroflexales > Herpetosiphonaceae > Herpetosiphon. The sequence continues at coordinate 215,152 of CAVYBW010000002.1, forward strand.
CAAAATCAAGCAATATCAACTTGCCAGCAGGAGTGCGCATCACGTTATGCGGCTTGATATCGCGGTGAATCACTGGTGGCGTTTGTTGATGCAAATAGCTGAGTGGCTCGGCTAAGGTGGCAGCCCAAGCAACCACGGTTGCTGGATCAAAGCCACTGCCGCGTTGACTGAGCAAGGTGCCAAGCGTCTCACCCTCAATCAAATCCATCACCAAATAAGCATCATCGTTATCGCGGCGAATATCGTAGACCCGTGGCAAGGCTGAGTGCTGCAAGCGCGCCAAAATTTGGGCTTCGCGGTCGAGGCTGGCATGTAAAGCAGGATCGTGATTGCGAAAGTGTTTGATCGCCACTGGGGTATTCAATTGGCGATCAAAGGCCGCATAGACCGCGCTCATACCGCCTTGGCCAATTGCCCGCACGATATAATAACGCCCCAACAATTCGGTTCCTGCTTGTAACAACATACCTAACTCACAATCTCATTATAGAGTGCTTCAATCTGGTCGAGCATACGCTGCGGGCTGAATGTGCTGCTAGCACGTTGGCGACCATTGGCCCCAAATTGCGCTCGCAAGGCTGGGTTTTCCAACAGCACATTGATTGCACGGGCTAGCGCCGCAGGGTCGGCTGGCGGCACCACAAAACCAGTTTCGCCGTGGGCATTGACAAAACTTGTGCCAGTACCCAACTCGGTGCTAACAATTGGAATCCCAGCCGCTAAGGCTTCAAGTTGCACAATGCCAAATGCTTCTGCTCGTAAATGGGATGGTAGCACAAATACATCGGCAGCGGCATAGTAATTTGGTAAGGCTTGATCCGGGACTTCGCCAGCCCATACAATACGTTCGCCAATACCTAAGCGTTGCGCCAAATCGCGCAGCCGCGCTTCCTCAGGGCCAATCCCGACCAATACCAACTTGGCATGAGGAATTTTTGGCAGCGCCTCAAGTAGATAGTGCAAGCCTTTGTAGTGGCGAAAGCGCCCAACAAACAACAGCATGGGTGCGCCAACCTGTTCGCGTAGGGCTTGGATGGCCGGGTAATCAAGTTGATTAAAGCGTGCGCTATCGACGCTCAGCGGAATCACCCGGCATTTGGCGGCATGCGGCGCGAGCCATGGCGATGTCTGAATATATTGCGGACTAGCCGCGATAATCCGATCGGCGGCTTGCAAGGTGCGGGTCAGCAATGGTCGATAGAGTTGGAGTAAACGCTTCTGGCGCACAATATCGCTCTGGTAGGTAATCACCAACTTAGCTTTGCCATAACGCAGCCAATACAACAAATCGCCTGGTGGAAATGGGTGGTGCAAATGGATAATATCAGCAGGTACGCGCCAACTGAGCGGCAAACTCATGGGGCTGATGGGAGTTGAGGCTTTGCGCAACCACTGGGATGCTTTAATGATTGCTACGCCATTACGGCGCTCAATTTCGGTTTTGGGATAGGTATTGCTGACTGCCACCGTTACTTGATGGCCGCGTTCAGCCAAGCCCTCGGCGACCACCCGAATATGGTTTTCCATGCCGCCGAGGACCGGAAAATAATCTTTATAAACATGCAGAATTTTCATGGACGTTTGTTATGCTCTCGCTGAAAGAATTTGTATCAGCATTATAGAACATCGAGAAAAGGATGAAGGATGAGGAATGAGGGATGAAGGGGCTGGCGGTCAGGGATCAGGGGCTAGCATTTTAGCACCCAAAGCCTATAGCTCTAATGCTTCGTCGCATAACCATTGTGGGTGAAGTCCCTCACCCCAACCCCTCTCCCGTGGCGCGGGCGATGGGCTTAACGCCGTGGTTTCAGCGCGATTGCACGGAGCAACCCGCGTTTTTGGAGGCTCCCCCTCGCCCGCATTCAGTGGGAGAGAGTTTTCACAGAGAGATTGCCATGACTCATGGGCAATCAACGGAGGCTCCCCCTCGCCCGCGTGCAGTGGGCGAGGGGGTTGGGGGGTGAGGGAACGTCCATCAGTGCCAAGCCAATGAACCAATACCCCAATAACCTCAGTACGTTGAGTGTTATTCGGGGATAATAAATTCTTGGCCAACGTGAATCACATCGGGATTAGGAATGCGATCGCGATTGGCTTGATAAATGCGTTTCCACTGCATTTCATCGCCATAGAAGCGTTGGGCAATTGCGCGCATGGTATCGCCAGAGCGCACGGTGTAAGTTCGTTGGGCTGGCAGCGGCGTGCCTGCATCAGGAATCACAAATTCTTGACCAACGCTAATTACATCGGGGTTATTGCCAATGATTGCCCGATTGGCTTCGTAAATTCGTCGCCATTGAGCGGGATCGCCATAGAAACGGCCTGAGATTTTGCCCAACGTATCGCCACCTTGGACGGTGTAGCGTTGTTCGGCGGCAGCTTCAGCTTTAGCGGCCTCGGCTTTAGCAACTTCTTGGGCTTTGGCGGCTTCTTGGGCATGACGAACCGCATCGGCTAAGGCATTGCTGGTAGCGGCAGTTTGGGCTTCGGCCTTTTCGCGGGCCTCTTTGGCAGCTTCTTGAGCATCCTTAATCACATTCATTGCATTGGATACTGATGATGAAGCAGCTTCTTCTTGCTTCTCGTGCAGATCGTTCAAACGCTCTCGGATTTGACCAATCACATTCCCAGGTGCAGGCGCAGCAGGTTTGGCTTCGGCTTCGGCACTTTCACGGCTTTGGTCAAGCGCATCCTTCATCTGATCAGCTAAATTACCAAAAAAGCCCTTTTTTTCCTTGTCGGCCATCGTTCAACTCCTTTAGCAAGCGATTGTAACCTAGGCATATATAAGCATTATAGATGCCAACGAGCACAATGCAATGGTTGATCCTTGCGTTTGCTCTTGCAGATCAGGTATGCTTAAGCAACATTCCGAGCAGTGACACGTACTACGCAACAGTAGTCAGTAGGAGCATGATAACTATGTGGACACGCATCAAAACTCTTGTACGCGCTTGGTTGCATGCCTTGTTTGATCGGGCCGAAAACCCGGTCACCATGGCCGATGAATATATTCGCCAGCTTGAAACGCAATATGGCGAGGCCAAACGCGCAACCGCCATGGCCATGGCCCAAGCCACCCGTATGGAGCAGAAGCGCGATGAGAATCGTAAGCAAGCCGATGATTGGGAACGTAAAGCCACCAATGCCCTAGAGCGCAACGACGAACAATTGGCCCGTTCAGCCTTGGAGCGCAAGCGCCACTATAGCGCCGCTGCCAGCGAATATGCCACCCAATCGGAAACTCAAAGCGCCCAAGTCAAGGATTTCCGGAATGCGATCAGTCGTTTGGAGTTGCAAATTAATGAGGCGCGGGCCAAACGCGATTTGATCAAAGTCAAAAGTAGCCGCGCCAATTCACAAGAAGCCACAACCCGCGCATTGCAAACCATGCAAGGCTCCGGCGAATTGGGTGATCGGTTGGGAACTATGGAAGAACGGATCGATGATCGCTTGTATAAAGCCGAAGCGATGGCGAAATTAGAAACCGATTCGTTGGATAATAAATTCCGCAATTTGGAGCAAGAAACTACGCTCGATGCTGAATTGGCTGCGCTCAAAGCCAAAGTCAATCAAAGCTAATTGAATGTGCGCTAAGCCCTCTGTTGGAAGTAAACAGAGGGCTTTTTAAGTTTAGGTGCCAGCAAGCACATCGGCAACACTCAGCCAACCAAGTTTGGGAAACAACTTGCCAACTTGGGTCGAAAAAAGCAGTGAATCGCCCAAAACGACTTGCGGCGTGCCCTCAACCACAATCTCGCCCTCGCCCAGCAGCACCACCCGCTGTGCACACAGCGCCACAAATTCGACATCGTGCGTTACTACAAGAATGCCGTGCTGTTCGCTTGCCAAGGCTTGCAGAAAACTAGCAAGCTGCTGTTTGGCGGCATAATCCAAGCCGCGCGTTGGTTCATCGAGCAAGAGAATTTGGGGCCGGGCCACCACAATTGCGGCAAATGCTGCCCGTTGGGCCTCGCCGCCAGAAAGATCACGCGGGTGACGCTCGCGCAGATGCAGCAAATTTAAGCGTTGCAAGGTTTGTTCAATTTGGGATTGATCGATCGCTTGGCCATGATTTTTGAGCGTCCAAGCTAGCTCTTGCTCCAAACTGGGGTGAAACAAGATATCGCTGGGGTTTTGCGGCACAAAGCCAATCTGCTGGGCGAGCTGCTCAACTGGACGATTGGCGATTGGCTGTTGCTGGAGCAACACGCGCCCACGGGTTGGTTGTTGTAAGCCAACCAAATGGCGCAGAAGTGTGGTTTTGCCAGAGCCATTGCGCCCCATAATTGCTACAATCTCGCCGGCATGCAAACGCAGATTGATTGCTTGCAAGGCTGGTTGCTCGGCATAACTGGCATCCAAGGCTTCAGCACGCAGCAATTCAGCCCCAATAATTGGCGTTGTTAGCAGTTTTGGTTGGGCCATAATTGGCTGTTGGCGAACGGCAGCGCGGCCTTGCTTGATGGTTAACGGCAAGGGTTGCCAATTGAAATGGCGAGCCACTTCGACCAATGGCGGGGTAAATGGCATTTGGGCCAAAACACTACGCGGTAGATCGGCGAGCGCAATCGTGCCAGCGTGCATCCAAACAATCCGATCAACATATTGCACGACCCGCTCTAAGCGATGCTCCGAAAGCACGATCGTCAAGCCCAAATCGGCGTTGAGCTTTTGCAACGCGGTCAGCACTTCTTCGGCAGTATGAGGATCAAGCTGTGAAGTTGGTTCATCGAGGACTAAAATCTGGGGCTGAACGGTTAATGCGGCGGCAATTGCAACCCGCTGGCGCTCGCCACCAGAGAGGCTTGCCAAGGAGCGATGGCGCAAATGGGCAATTTCAAGCTGATCGAGGGCTTCTTCAATCCGGCGGCGCATGGTTGCTTGGGGCAGCCCAGCGTTTTCCATGGCAAAGGCCAATTCATCCTCGACAATATCGACCACGAACTGGGCATCAGGGTCTTGAAACACAAAACCAACATGCTCAGCCAAATCACGCGGCGCATAACGACGGGTATCGCGGCCACAAACCTTCAACTGGCCTTGCCAAGTGCCGCCATGAAAATGGGGTATTAAGCCGTTGATTGCTCGTAGCAGGCTTGATTTGCCGCTGCCTGAAGCACCACAAACCAACACAAATTCGCCTTCGGCAATCTGCAAACTACAGCGATCGAGGGCTGGCGTTGCGGCATTGGGATAGTAATAGCTTACCTGCTGAAAATCAATCACGCCCTGCTCAATTCAGCTTATTCTTTATCACGATAGCGATCGACCACGGTTGGCGTTTCACGGCCACTCAGCACATTCACAATATCATAATCGCGCTGACGATTGGCAATATCATCGTTATAGCGCTTGACCTTGCGATCAAACTCATCGTGCTCCCAATTGCGCTGGGTCTCGTTATCCCAACGACGGCGCAAATAGATTGGCCCGACAATTAAAATCAAGCCACCAATGATCATCGTTAGGGTTAATCCAATCACAAAACCATTCATGGGTGCGACCTCCTAGTACCCATGAATTATACCATTGTGATCGAGGGGTCAGAGGTCAGTGGCTAGAGGTCAGGGAGCCAACCAAACATTGGAGAATGTTAAGCAGAGGCGCAGAGCCTCGTAAGCACAGAGAGCAAAGAACATAGGGATAAGGGATCAGAGGTCAGGATTTAGGAATCAAGGTTTGATCCACGAAGGACATGAAGCGCACGAAGGTTTCTTTCGCCACAGATTGATCTAATTGTTCTTCAATACCCACGTGCCTGACCCCTGAAAACTAGCCTCTGACCGCTTTGATTCATCCCTCACCCTACTCTCTGTGTTAGCTATGATTTCAGAAGATCATGCCGCTGGGTCGGACAAGGTTGCGATCAATGCTAGCCAAATTGGGGCGGCCACACAGCGCCATCGAGCGTTGCAATTCGCGCTGGATAATTGTTAGCACATCAGCAACGCCAGCACTGCCAGCCACCGCCAAGCCCCACAACACTGGCCGACCAAGCATAATTGCCTGTGCGCCCAAGGCTAAGGCTTTGAGTGCATCGCTGCCACGGCGAATCCCACCATCGATATAAATTTCGCAAGCGCTATTAGCCAAGGCTGCGGCAACTTCGGGCAAAGCTTCGAGCGTTGTCAGCGTACCGTCGATTTGGCGGCCACCATGATTTGAGACTACTACCGCCGCCGCGCCTGCTTCAGCCGCCAAAATCGCATCTTCAGCTGTTAAAATGCCTTTGACAATGATTGGTAAGCTGGTGACTGAGCGCAACCATGCGATCGATTCCCATGTCAAGCCAGCATCAAACATATCGGCTTTGGGGTCGGGCAAGGCATTCGGTCCAGCGCGACGATAATTCTGGGCAGCTGGCACATCACGAAAATTGGCCATGCTCAAATGGGCTGGCACGCCAAAACCGCTGCGCAACTCACGCTCACGTCGCCCAAGCCAAGGCCGATCGATCGTGAGCATCACTGCTTGGTAGCCAGCCGCCTCGGCACGGGCAATCAAGCGCTCCGAAACACTGCGATCGCGATAGACATACAATTGAAACCAGAGCGGGCATTCGGCAGCAGCAGCAACCTCTTCCAACGAACGAGTAGCTAAGGTACTGACAGTGAATAGCGAGCCAGCTTGGGCCACGCCGCGCGCAGTTTCGCATTCGCCCTCGGCATGGGCCAAGCCATGATAGGCCGATGGTGCGACGAGAATTGGCGAGCCAAGCGGCTTGCCAAGCAGGGTTGTCGCGGTTGAAACTTCGCGCACATCAACCAAAAAGCGTGGTCGCAAGCGCACCTGCTCAAACGAATGCAGATTGGCCCGTAGTGTCACTTCATCCTCACAGCCACCTGCATAATAATCGCAGGTTGGGCCTTCCAACAGCGTCATTGCCTGTTGCTCATACTCGTGGAGATTAATCGGCTTGCTCATAGCGATCCTTTCGCAGCCTGCAATAATCCAGTGGCCCCAGTTTAGCAGATGCGCAAGCCAAATTCAGCGACAAATGTCAGGCGCTACTCAGCGCTTCGAGCGAATGAAGGGCAGTATGACAATTGAAAGCAGATCCTAGCAAACCTAATATGGATGTTAAATAACCACTGTTGCTCGTTTGGAATTATCTTTTTTGGGCCGATCAGACAAAAAAGACGGCGGGTAAACTATACGAACGGAATAGAGACGGTATTTTCAGGACATCCGTTCGATGCAATGCGCTGTCATGGGCAAAAATCGTCATTATCGTCAATTTTTGTCCTAGTTGGTTATTGTTTTGCTCTTTCAATGAGCAAAAGTGGTTAAATCAGCTTTAGTAGCTGAACGTTTCGAACGGATAAACAGCAGCATTGGAATTGAAAAGATTGATAAGGTTAACATTGCTCCCGCAAAATCATAGGCGCGAATAAAACCAATATTATTATCTAGTTGATCTTTATAAAATGGCTTGATTACAATTGGAATCGTACTAACTTCATTATTTTGCTTAAACAGATACATATCAATATAGGTAAAATCAAACTCTCGATTATAATTAGGATAAGTAGGAACAGAACTAATTTCCGGCATATGATTGAAGTAAAATCGATGAATATATTTATAATTGTTATACATATATCTTTCATTATCATCATAGAGATCTGTATACATTGGATAAAACTCAAGATCAGGATCTTGACTTTGAATTGCATTCGGAAACATTTTTATTCCCTCACCGAACGGTTGATATTTCTCATTTGCAACCGCAATCATTGAAGAGCAATAAAGGGTTGTTTTTTGATTAAAATTATAAAAATCAATATGAAAAATAAATATTATTAAAAATAATTTAATTAATAATACAGTTATTACTAATTTATTAATATATAATTTATTTCTCAATATCGTAACCAAGATAACACTATATATAGTCAATAAAAATATCAATCCAATACCAATAATAGCTACAGTTACAATTATTCCTTCGATTGGTTGAGTAAATTGTAGCTCATAATAGTTAAAATCATTAATATCGGCTTTATAACTAACCTCCAATGGTTGAGTATAGGTTTTGGTGTTGGAAATAACCTCTAACACAAATGAATAGGTTTGTGGCATCAAGGTATCTTGACATTCAAGCGTTGCCGCAGGCTTGATTTGAAAAAAGTTTTCTAGATCAACAAACTTAACGTGGTTATTTCTTTGGTCGAAATTGAAACTAAATCGGGTTACAGGATCGTTCACTAAGGCAAATTGTAAAGTGATTGGTTTGGTGGAAGCTGGTTCAAGCGCCAGAATGCGATCAATCATGACCAAACGTTGGCCTGTTGCCAGTTGCGTGGTTGGAGTATTTATCAGTGGGCGAAAACATTCAAGTTGCTGCGGTGGTTCACAACCAACTAATAGCAGCACCATTCCAAACAGCATTAAGCGGCGTAGCATACACCTTGCTCCTTCTAAATTGGTTCTAGAAACAGCATAGCAAGGTTAAATGGATGTTAAATGGATTTAGTGGCTCAGCCAACTGTGCAAAACCATGCCCACAATGATCACGCCAATACCAACCAAGGTTAGGGCAGTTGGCGCAGGGCTGTTCAATATTACAATTTCGCCAACCAAGGCAAAGACAACTTCGCCTGCTTGGGTCGCCTCAACCGCTGCCAATTGGCCTTGATGGTGCTGGGCTAAATCAGTCGCTTTGAAAAATAGCACGGTGGCAATCACGCCTGCCAACAGCGCAACCAGCAACGATTGAGAGATTTGGCTTGAGCTTGGCCAACCAACCGTGGTTGCGGCCACAGCTGCTAAAACAAGCCAAAACGGCAGACTGGCAATCGTCATGCCCAACACCCGTTCGAAGGTAGCCAAACGCTGACCACAAAGTTGCATCATGGCCCGATTGCCAAGCGGGTAAGCAAAGGCCGCGATCACGACTGGCACAAAGCCCAAGAGCACATCGCGCCAACCAATCGTTGCGGCATGTTGCAATTGAATCACAGCCACGCCTAAGAGAATTAGGCCTGAAATTGCGAAACTTCGCCAGTGCCAAACTGTTTGATTCGGTGCTGATTTGGCTTGCAATAACGGGGCAACCAGTGCGCCTGCAATAATTGTAATTTGCCAAGTGCTGGCAACCAGCCAAGCCGGAGCATATTTGGCGGCAAAACAGAGCGGCGCGTAAAATAGACCAAAGCCAAGCGTGCTCCACCACAGCCATTGCCAAGGTTGTTGACGTAGCTCGTGCAACACTAAACCCAGCTTGCCGCGCCAGGCCACAATCGCCAACAGTGGCACCAGCATAAACAGATAGCGCAAGCTCGCGCTCCACAGCCAATGGCCGCCAGCTAATTCCATCAAACGATTGAGCACAAAGGTTGAGGCAAAAAAGAGCGAGGCCAACAAGCCCAACAATAATGCACGCATAACCGTGATCCTATTGAAATTAAGTGCCAGAATTGGCCAAGTATAGCATGGTTGAGTTTTAGTGCCCTCAACCCAACCTCGCTCCCACGGCGACGGGCGCGGGGCTTTAACGCGCTGGTTTTACCGTGATTGATTGAAAAAAGAGTGCTTCCCCCGCTCCCGTCGCGCGGGCGAGTAGATCAAGGTGGTGGTTTTGCCATGATTCATGAGCAATCCACAGATGCTCCCCCTCGCCCGCGCTCAGTGGGAGAGGGGGCTGGGGGGTGAGGGAACGCTCAACATCATTTGTTAACAACCGATCCCCTCGCTCCGCAAGGCCTTTTGGAGTTGCCATAACTAGCCAGTTATGCTATAATCGCGCGGTCAATTGATTGGCACGAAAAGAAACGGCGTGTGAAGATTCACACGCTTGTTGTTTGTCCAGCGACCGTATCCGCTGTATGCCAATGAACTTTAACTATTCAATCAGCGCCGAGAGATGCGGCTCTACGCGTTAGAAATGCAAAGGCAGAGTAATGCAACAGGCTCCCGTTATTCACGAAATTGAAAACGAATATCTGCGCCAAGATGTGCCAGAATTCCGCGTTGGCGACACGGTTCGCGTGAGCGTCAAAGTTGTTGAAGGTACCCGCGAACGGATTCAAGACTTTGAAGGTGTTGTGATTCGCCGCCGCCGCATGGGTGTGAACGAAAACTTCACCGTGCGCCGGATTGCCTCACACGGTATTGGTGTTGAGCGGACATTCTTGCTGCACTCACCACGGATCGACGGCGTGAAGTTGGTACGGACTGGTAAAGTTCGCCAAGCGAACCTGTACTACCTGCGTGGTCGTACCGGTAAAGCCGCCCGGATCAAAGAACGCCGCGGTTAATCGTTTTCGGTATAACTGCAAAACCCTGCGCGGGTGTGGGCCAAGCCTGCACTCGCGTTTGTATTTTTGGGAGCTTGCACCATGCTGCAACCAATTCAACGCTTGGTGATTTGGGCTTTTGAGCGCTTTTACCACGAAGGCGCATTTAGCTACGACCTCGTGGCCTGGCTGATGTCGCAAGGCTATTGGAGCCAATGGGTCTTGGCAGCATTACCTGAGATTAACGCTCAGCCTTTACTTGAGCTTGGCTGTGGCACGGGCTATGTCCAAAAAGCGCGTCAAGATCAGCCGAGCCTAACGATTGGACTTGATGAATCGCGCCAAATGTTGGGTTTGAGCCGTCGGCGTGCGCACCAAGCGCGCTTGGTGCGGGCAACAGCCCAAGCCTTGCCTTACGCCGATGCCAGTTGGTCGGCAGTGCTTTCGACTTTTCCAGCGCCCTATTTATTTGATTGGCGCACATTGACCGAGCTTCAACGGGTACTCACCGCCGATGGCAAATTGTATATTGTCGATGGCGGTAGCATTCCCAATGGCTTGTATGCGTTAATTATTGGCCTGATCTATCGGCTTGTGTTTGGGCGACAAACCAACCATGATGCCCCAACCAGCCAGCTTGACCCACGGATTCAGCGTTTGCAAGCAGCAGGTTTTTGCGTCAGCAACCACATCAAACAGGTTGGGCGCTCGCAAGTCCAAATCTTCATCGCCGAAAAATCTAAGCAACAACCAATTGATCATTAGCCTGGATTGGACACTGGCTCACCCCAGCCCCCGATCCCCAGCCCCAACAACCAACTTATGACAATCGGAATTTACGAAGAACAACAACTTTGGAACAACGGTGCGCAGCTGGTAGCAGGAGTCGACGAAGTTGGCCGTGGCTGCTGGGCTGGCCCGGTGGTAGCGGCGGCGGTCACGTTTCCGCAACACATGCTCAACCACCCAACCGCATTGGCTGGCATCAACGATTCCAAAACCTTGAGCGCCGAAGCGCGTCAAGCCATGGCGCTACGCATTCGTCAATTGGCCAGTGGGATTGGGCTTGGCGTGGTTTCAGCCCATCTGATCGATTTATTTGGGATTGCCCAAGCCACCAAATGGGCCATGATGCATGCGGTTTTGAGCCTGCCAATGCTGCCCGATGGCTTGGTGATCGATTGGGTTAAATTGCCCGAATTGCCATTATTACAACGCTCGCTGCCCAAGGGCGATGCAGTCAGCATTTCGGTGGCAGCAGCCTCGATTGTGGCCAAAGTCTATCGCGATAATCTAATGCACGAGTATGATCAACGCGACCAACGCTATGGCTGGGCGGCGCATAAAGGCTATGGCACGGCCCAACATCAACGAGCCTTGGCGACCCATGGCCCATCGCTGCTGCATCGACGCTCGTTTAAGCCGTTAGCGGCCTTTATCGATTGACAAAATTGCCAGACAATGATACTAAGGTCAAACATGGCTTTTATGGAGTGTTGATATGCCCTCGCCATATTATGATCAGGGACGGCGTGATGCTGAAGAAGGCACGCTAAATCAATTGTTTTATCACACCTACCACGATTATAAGCGTGGCTATGACGAAATTGTAAATGGCCCACCCAAACCAAAGCCAAATTTCCTGTATTTCTTGATTCCGGCGCTGTTGCTGGTTGGGGTTGCTGGTGGTTGGTTTCTCCGCGATCGCGGTGTGCTGAGCGCCCAACCAACGCCCGTGGTGATGATGGTGACGGTAACGCCAGTCACTGCGTCGCCAACCTTCCCACCATTTGCAATTGCCACTCCTGCTCCGCCAACCCCAACTCAATTAATCCTTGAGGTTGGTAGCGAGGCGATTACGCTCGAACAAGTTCGCATACGGCCTGACCCAAGCATCCAAGGCGAACCAATTGGGGCGCTTGATCCTGGCGAAGTGATTACGATCATCGATGGGCCACGCTCAGGCGATGACTATACGTGGTGGTTGATCGAATCGGCAATTGGCCAAGGCTGGGTCGCTGAAGATTTTATCCAAGCACGCTAAAGGAACACTTATGACTGATCACGCTGTTCTTGATGAGTTAAATGGCCGCTACGGAGATTTTGGTGGGCGCTATGTGCCTGAAACCTTGATCGCGGCAATTGAGGAATTAACCGAGGCGTTTTTTCGCATTCGCACCGATCCTGAGTTTCAAGCCGAATTGCAGCATTTGCACCGCACCTACACTGGCCGCCCAACCGCATTGACCTATGCACGACGTTTAACCGAGGAACTTGGCGGAGCACAAATCTGGCTTAAACGCGAAGATCTGACCCACACCGGCGCCCACAAAATCAACAATGCGCTTGGACAAGGCCTGTTAGCCAAACGAATGGGCAAGCAACGGATCATTGCCGAAACCGGGGCTGGCCAGCACGGCGTGGCGACGGCGGCAGTGTGTGCCTTGCTTGGGCTGCAATGTGTGGTCTATATGGGCACCGAAGATATGGAGCGCCAAAAGCCGAATGTTTTTCGCATGCGCCTGCTAGGAGCCGATGTACGCGGAGTGAGCACTGGCTCGAAAACGCTCAAAGATGCGGTTAACGAAGCCATGCGCGATTGGGTCAGCAACCCCGATTCGTATTATTTGCTTGGCTCGGCGCTTGGCCCGCATCCCTACCCGCTGATGGTGCGCGAATTTCAAAGCGTGATCGGCATCGAGGCCCGCGAGCAAATGCTAGCGGCAACTGGCAAGCTGCCAAACACAATTATTGCTTGTGTTGGTGGTGGCTCAAACGCAATCGGCATCTTCCACGCCTTTATCAACGATGAATCGGTTGATCTGCGGGGCGTTGAAGCTGGTGGCCATGGCATTGAGCCAGGTCGCCATGCCGCCCGTTTTGCTGGCGGTCGTTTGGGGGTTTTCCAAGGCACCCGATCCTATGTGTTACAAAATAGCGATGGCCAAATTGCCAATACCCATAGCATTTCTGCTGGCCTTGATTATGCTGCTGTAGGCCCAGAGCACGCTTGGCTGCACGACGAAGAACGGGCTTTCTATACCTATGCCACCGATGAAGAAGCCTTGAATGGCTTTCAAATCCTTTGTCGCACCGAAGGCATTATCCCAGCCTTGGAATCGTCGCATGCGATTGCCGAAGCCGTGCGCTTAGCGCCCACAATGAGCAAAGAAAGCATTATTTTGGTCAATCTGTCGGGGCGTGGCGATAAAGATATTTTCACCGTTGCAGATGTCTTGGGAGTGCAAATGTAGCGTAACGGCTTCAAGTGAGGCCGATGTGTAAGGAGTAGTTATGGCTCAATCATGTGTGGTTTGTCGAGCGGCGCTGGCCGATGGCTCGGTCTATTGTTCTGAATGTGGCTCGCGTCAACCTGAAGCTGGTCAATCAACCCAAGCGATTGGCAGTGGTGTTTTTGGCTCACAGCCGTTACCAACGAGCGATACAACCGATGATTCGCCGTATGCGCCACGTCGCCAAGGCCAAAGTGGCACTCAACCGCTGAATGATCCACCAACTCAAGTGGTGAACCTACCAAACTACCAAAATTCTAGCTCAACCAGTACTTCGGGCGGCTTTGGCAAAGGGCCATCAACCCAGCCTAATTTTGCTTTGCCTCAATTTCCGCCCACCAATCAAGCAAATTATGCCCAACCTGCCGCCAAATCGAACAAGACAGGCCGCTGGTTGATTGGCGGTGGCTTGGCCTTAGTATTAGTTGCGGGTGGTGCTGGTGCATATTTCCTGGCCAACAAAGATTCAAACGGTGGCGAAAATGGCAATTTGGCCAATGCCCCAACCTGGACACCAATACCAACCAATCTGGCCAAACCAACCGAGGAAACCGCTGCCAACCCCCAAGTTGAAATAACGCCAACCAGTGAGCCAACTCAAGCCAGTGATACTTCTACCGCCGAGCCAGTGCCGACTAATGAATCGAGCGATTTACCAACCCAAGCAGCAGGCGGCAGTGTGCCAACCGATCTCAGTGGCAATCTGATTTATCTCGATAACTTTCAACTTGTGCGCCAAACCTTGAATGATGGCGTGGTTTTACCCTTCGATCTGAGCGAATACAATTATTACAGCGATCTTTTGCGCTGGTCGCCCGATGGTAAAACGATGGTTTTTTATGTGCGTGATGGCGCAAAAACAACCATTTATCTGGCCGATGGCGATGGCACAAATGCCCGCAGCGTGATCGAATTGCAGGATGTCGCGCCTCAAAACTTGAAGTGGTCGCTTGATAGCAGCAAATTTGCCTTTGTTTCTGGCGACATCGATTTTGAAACCAAAGACGACCAAAATATTTATGTCTTTGATGTTGCGAGCAATAGTCAAAAACAACTGACAACCACTGGCATGATCGATTTTGAGCCATTGAGTTGGGCACCCGATAATCAAACGCTCTTGTTCATGGTCGGCGCTGATGGAATTGAATTGAATACGATCAAGGCCGATGGCAGCAATCAAACCAAGCTTGCCGATGTGTATACTGCCGATGCATGGTGGACCAAAGATAGCAAAGTTATCTATGACGATTTTTGTGATAGCGGCACCTTTGATCGTGGGGTTTGTTTGCTTGATCCGGCTACAGGCGATGTAGAAACCTTGCAAAAAATTGGCGATTTTTATCTCAGTGGTATTTCGCCTGATGCAAACTGGTATATGCTCGATAATTATAGCGATGGCTCGTTGCTAATTATCAATGCTGATACAGGCGATAAAGAGTTGGTCGCTCCGCCGAGCAGCGGGGCCTCATATGAAGTACGAGTGTGGGGCAAATGGTCGCCCGACGGACGTTATGTCACCTATGAGGCAATTGGTCAAGGTTCGTTTATCTATGAAATTGGCTCAGGCAAGGCTCCAGCGCCATTTGTTAACGGATCAATCGTAGAGTGGCTGCCGTAAAATATGAAGGATGAGGGATGAAGGATGAACAGCAGGCTATGGACTTTTGGCTATAGCCTGCTGTTCAAATTTAGGTCGCGATCCACAAAAGCATAATCACAAAAATCTGCGGCAATCTGTGGCTAAAAAATATAATTCCCGACGTTCATGGTTAAACAATTCCCACCTCTGATCCTTCGTCCCTAGCCCCTGACCTCTAAAAAATTACCGCAAGCCAAGTTGTTGATAGGCCCGCAACAAGGTTGCATTAGCAACTTCAGCGGCCCGTTCAGCTCCGCGCTTGAGAATCCCATCAAGCTCAGCTGGATCGGCAGTTAGCTCGTTGTAGCGCTGTTGCAACGGCTCCAAGGTTGCCAGCACCACATCAGCGACCGCGCCTTTGAGTTTGCCATAGCCTTGGCCTGCAAACTGAGCCTCTATCGCGACTTTATCCTTGCCAGTCAAAGCTTGGTAAATCCCCAAAAGGTTATTGACCCCTGGCCGATTTTCGTCGAATGTGATTTCGCTGCCAGAATCGGTAACCGCCCGCATAATTGCCTTACGCGTAGCCTTCAAATCGCCCAACAAGGGAATTGAATGATTGGCGGCTTTGTTGCTCTTGCTCATCTTCTGGGTCGGGTCATCCAAGCCCATCACCCGCGCCGCCACAGGCCGAATCAAGGCCTCTGGAATCACAAAGGTCTCGCCGTAAAGATGATTAAAGCGTTCGGCAATATCGCGGGTTAACTCAATGTGCTGGCGTTGATCATCGCCAACGGGCACAACTTGGGTATCGTAGAGCAAAATATCGGCAGCCATCAAGGTTGGATAATTCATCAAGCCAGCGGCGACCGTTTCTTGCTTTTGCGATTTATCTTTGAATTGGGTCATACGATTCAACCAGCCCAAGGGTGTTTGGCAATTTAAGACCCAGCCCAGTTCAACGTGGGCTGGCACATGCGATTGCACAAAGATCGTCGCATGCTCAAGGCTAATCCCGGCTGCCAAATACAACGCAGCTAAATCACGCACATTTTTGCGCAGCTCAGTCGGGTCTTGCGGTACGGTAATCGCATGCAAATCGACAATACAAAAGAAATTATCGTATTGATTTTGCTCTTGCACCCAGGTATGAATCGCTCCCAAATAATTGCCAAGGTGTAAGTTGCCCGATGGTTGAATGCCCGAAAAGACCCGTGGTAACGAACTCATAGCTGATCACTCCGCGTAACTAAAACAAGGCCGTCTCTCGATCCACAAACGGGACGAGAGACGGCTTGATTCTCGCGGTACCACCCGAATTCGTAACCATAGCAACAGTTACGCGCTCGCAGCCCGCTAACGTAGGCAATCACGGCTCAGCCTACTACTGGGCAGCAACCCAGATTTGGTGAGCAACTCAGCGGGCCATTCAGCAAAGACAGCTTGATTATCCTCGCAGCCAAGGGATAACTCTCTGGACAAGTGCACTTTTGCTTACTCTTCCGCGTCAACGTTGGTTTCAATTTGTGGCGCTATTCTATTCAGCCTTGGCTTGCTTGTCAATCAGTCAAAATACCGATCCACGAAGCAACGAGGGATCAGGATTCAGTTGTCAGGGGTCAGAAATAACGATCAGTGGCTATTTATTAGCATTCGTCCCTAAACCCTACTCTCTGAACCCTGATCCCTCGCTCGAAATCTATCTGCTTATGTGCAATCGGTCATAAGTCGGGGATAGCAAGCCTGTTTCAATGGTAGAATATTCAGCAGATGCTTCCAACTGGAAAGGGATTTCATGGCGCTTTCGAATAGTGAATTTGTGGTTGAACGATCGTGGAAGATCAATCGTTCAACGCCGGTACGCTGGGTTTGGTCGCATACGCGGCGCAATCTTTGGTGGATTATTGGACTTTTTGTTGGGGCGTTTGGCAACGCGTTATTTGCCGCCCAAGTGCCAATCGTCACTGGCCAAGCCTTCGAGGCGGTCAAATCAGGCGATAAATCTGGCCTGTGGTGGGCGGCATTGCTGATTGTTGGCGGGCAATTTTTACGGGCGTTTGTGCAGCTCTTGCGCAATTTTTCCTCGGAAGTAATTGGCCAACGACTGGAACGCGATGTGCGCGATGAACTCTACACCAGTTTATTGGGCAAAAGCATGGCCTTCCACGATAGCCAACCAACCGGCGATGTAATGGCCCGCGCCACCAATGATGTGCGCGAAATGAACTTGATGCTCAATCCCGGGGTCAATTTGGTGGTTGGCTCAGCGATGTTCTTAATTATGCCGCTGATCGCCTCGCCGCACCCGCAACTGCTAGTTGTGCCAATTCTCTATTTGATCTTTTATGGGCTGCTGGTGTGGCAGTATTTGCGCCAACTCAAGCCCGTCACCACCGCTGTACGCCAAAGTTTTGGCGAACTCAATGCCACCTTGGCCGAAGCAATCGACGGCGTAGAAACCGTCAAAGCAACAGCGCAAGAAGATCGTGAGCGCAGCCGTTTTCGCACTGCCGTTGCCAAATGGCGCAATGCTTTTGTCGCGCAGGGCAATGTGGAAGCGGTCTTTTTGCCAGTCTTATTGCTCGGTTTGGGCCAAGGTTTGGGCTTTATCCATAGCCTAATTTTGTTTCGCAACGGCCTGATTAGCGTTGGCGATGTGGTTTCGTTCAACGGTTTGTTGCTCTTATTTGGCTTCCCCACCTTTACCGCCCAATTTGCCTACTCGCAGCTTTCGAGCGGCCTGGCTGGCGGGCGGCGAATTTTAGAATTGATTACAACTGAAACTGAGCTTGACGAAAATGCCCAAGGTTTCGCCGAGCCAATGCGCGGCGAAATTGTGTTTGAAAACGTGGCGTTTGGTTATCACAGCGATGTTGATGCGATTCAAAATGTCAGTTTCCGGATCGCTCCCGGCCAAACTGTGGCCTTGGTTGGCCAAACTGGCGCTGGCAAAACCACGCTCACCAAGTTGCTCAATCGCACCTACGATACCCGCGCAGGTCGCATTTTGATCGATGGCGTTGATGTGCGTGATTGGAACCTAGCAGCTTTGCGCCGCCAAATCTCGATCATCGAGCAAGATATTTTCCTGTTTTCGCGCTCGATTGCCGATAATATTGGCTTTGGAGTGCCCAACGCAACCCGTGAACAAATTATTGAGGCGGCCAAAGCTGCTCAGGCTCACGATTTTATTGGGCGTTTGGCCGATGGCTACGATACGATTATTGGCGAGCGCGGCGTGACGCTCTCTGGTGGGCAACGCCAACGCTTAGCCTTGGCCCGGGCCTTCTTGACCGATCCCACGATTTTGGTGCTTGATGATTCGACCAGCGCCATCGATAGCGCAACTGAAGATCGGATTCAACAGGCAATTGAACAAGCCTCGCAAGATCGCACCACGATTTTAATTACCCATCGGCTTTCGCAAATTCGCTGGGCCGACCTGATCATCGTGATTCGCAAAGGCACCATTAGCGCCGTTGGTACCCACGAAGATCTTCATGCAGCAATCCGAAGCCTATCGGGCAATTTTTGCCAAATTATAAAAGTAGGGTTCAGAGGTTGGGGATCAGGGATCAGACTTTAGAGTCATTGATCCTTCAAGATTAAAATGTCAATAATGAAGGAAGAACTACAAAGGATGATTGCAAAATAGCCATTGATGCAATGCTTCATCCTTCATTTCTTATCCTTCATCCTTTCAAAAAGGGTGCTTATGTTTGCAGGATTAGATACCGAAAACTATGATCGCCAATATGGCGACCGCGAATTAATGGGCCGGATGTTGAGCTATTTTCGGGCTGATCGGCGCACAGCATTTTGGACAATTCTCCTGATTTGTGGCTTGGGCTTGCTCAATACCATACCGCCATTTTTGGTAGCCCAAGCGGTTCAGCGGATTGGCGAAGCCAACCCCGATTGGAACTTTATTTGGTTGCTCGCCAGTGGCGGGGTGGTTTTTGGCGTGCTGCAATGGGCCATGGGCTGGGTGCGCCAACGCCTAACCGCCAAAATCGTGGCCGATGTGATTAGTGCCTTGCGCAACGATGCCTTCAATGCAGCAATCAGCCATGATCTTTCATTTTTCGATGATCTACGCTCTGGGCGAATTATTAGCCGAATTACCTCGGATACCCAAGAGTTTGCCCAAGTTTCACGCTTGATCATTGAAATCGTGAGCCAAGTGCTAACCGTAATTGCCTTGCTGATCTATTTGCTCAGTGTTTCGGTGCCACTGAGCTTGGGAATTATTGGCTTTACGCCAATCGTAATTGGCCTTGCTTTAGGCTTTCGACGCTTGGCCCGCTTCGTCACCCGCAAGGGTTTTCAGGTCTTGGGCGAAGTCAATAGCTCAATTCAAGAAGCAGTAACCGGCATTAGCATCGCCAAAAATTTCCGCCAAGAAGCCAGAATCTATGGCGAATTCAGCGAGATCAATCAACAATCGTATGGGGTGAATTTGCGCCGGGGCTTTGTGCTCTCGAATGTTTTCCCAACGTTGAACATTGTTTCTGGCTTTGGCACCGCAGCCCTCATTTATTGGGGCGGCTTGTCGGTCATCGATCTCACAATTAGTTTGGCGGCGTGGTATGTATTTGTGCGCTCAGTTGACCTCTTTTGGTTTCCATTGCTGAACATTTCAGCCTTTTGGAGCCAATTTCAGGCTGGTTTGGCCGCTGCCGAACGGATTTTTGCCCTAATTGATGCCGAGCATAGCGTCAAACAGACCGATCAGCAAACCACCAAGCGCCTGCGTGGCGAGATTGTGTTTGATCATGTTGAGTTTCGTTATGGCCGCAAAGAGCCGGTGCTCAACGATTTCAGCCTCAACATTGCTCCCGGCGAAAGCATTGCGCTAGTTGGGCATACTGGCGCTGGCAAATCGAGCATTGCCAAATTAATTACTCGCTTCTACGAGTTTCAAACTGGCAAAATTACGGTTGATGGCCATGATATTCGTTCGCTGGATTTGCGCAGCTATCGCCAACAACTGGGGATTGTTACCCAAACCCCATTTTTGTTTGATGGTACGGTTGCCGACAATATTCGCTATGCCGCGCCAGATCTCAGCGATGCCGAACTTGAAGCAGTTGCGACCCAAATTGGCGGCGGCGAGTGGCTCGAAACCTTGCCCCAAGGCTTGCAATCGCAAGTTGGCGAACGTGGCAACAAACTCTCGCTTGGTCAGCGCCAGTTGGTGGCCTTGACCCGGGTTTTGGCGGCGCAACCGGCGATCTTCATTTTGGATGAAGCGACCGCGAGCATCGACCCATTTACTGAAACCCAAATTCAGCAAGCCATGGATCTGATTCTATCGCGATCGACAGCAATTTTGATTGCTCACCGACTTTCGACCGTGCGCTCAGCCGACCGAATTATTGTGCTCAATCAAGGCCAAATTATCGAAGAAGGCAGCCACGAACAATTGATGCAACAAGCTGGCCATTACGCCGATTTATACGATACCTACTTCCGCCATCAATCGCTGAGCTACATCGAATCGCGCGGCGCAGTTCGCAGCGTTTAGCAAAATAGTGCACGTTTGGGGCTGCCCAGAGTAGCAAGAAGGTGCTACAATTTCATAGGTATCTAGGAGGCTATGGTATGGCTTTAGACGAAGCACACGATTCAACATCAAGTAGCGCGTTGGTAGCGGAATTGGCTAATTATGGCATTGCCGAAACGGTTCGCACTGCCTTGACCAGCGTGGTGGATACAGCTCCAGGCGCGATGCTCTATCGCTTTAATCCGGCTTATTTGGCCGAAGAAGTCGGAATTTCGCGGCGAGCGGGCTTGCAACTGATGGCCGCAGCAGTTCAAGTTGGTCTATTCAACCTGAATTGGGAAGCGCGCTGTATTTATTGTGGCTACCAAGCCCATGCATTCGATAAACTGACCCAAGCACATTCGAAACAGTATTGTGCCATGTGCCGCGATGATTTTCAGGCCAAGCTCGATGATGGTATTCATGTGACCTTCACCGTAGCCGAGCGCGTGCGCAGCTTGCCAGCAGGTATCGATAATGAAGTCTGGCGCGAGGCAACTGATCGCAGCTTGGGCGTAACAACCTCGCATGAATTGCTGACAGTGCAGGCCTTCCGCGATTTATTTATCGACGAGCCATTACCTGATGGCGAAAGCTTTCAAATCAAATGGGCCGCCTTGATGTTCACTGATCTTGGTGGCTCGACCGCCTTGTATGCCCGCAAAGGCGATCCGCGGGCCTATAGCTTGGTGCGCGAACATTTCAACATCTTGTTTAGTGTGGTCGATCAAGCAGGCGGTGCGGTGGTAAAAACCATTGGCGATGCGATTATGGCAGTCTTTGTTGATGGTGCGGCGGCAGTCAAAGCAGGCCAAAACGCCCTCGCTGCAATTGAAAAATTCAACAGTGAGCGTGAATTGGCCGATGACGAGCGTTTGACGCTCAAAGTTGGCGTGCATGCTGGGCCAACCCTCGCCGTTACCCTGAATGATCGGCTTGATTACTTTGGCACGACGGTCAATGCAGCAGCCCGGGTGCAATCGAGCGCCAACTATGCCGAGTTGGTGGTCACCCAGCAAGTGTTCGATGCTCCGGGCGTAGCCGAGATTCTCCCAAGCGATCTGGTCAATGAAACCCTGATTTTGCGTGGCCTTGATGATCTGCCATTCAATGTTGTACGAGTACAACATCACAACTAAATGTAAATTTTCGTTAGGCAAACCTCCTCAGTAATTGAGGAGGTTTTGTCGTTTAAAAGTCTCGATTTACACCTACAGCAATACGAGCCACACCAGCAAGGCAGCCCCAATCACCACCCCACCAACCACCAACCCCAGCATAAATGAATTGCCTTGCTTTGGTTGGTTCCATGGTAGCGGCGAATTGCCAATCGGATTCGCTGTTGGTGCAGGTGGTTGCCAAGGGGTTGCATTGGTTGAGGTTGGGCTGGAATTAAAATTGGTTTGGCCTTCGAGAATATCTGGAATACCATTGCCATCGAGATCAACAAAGACATGCTTGAGTTGATCGTTGGCTCCGTGCATCACATTAACGTTATGTTGATTCAGATTGACTGATTGAACTGTGCCAGCTTGCTTGAAAATATCGGGCAATCCATCGCCATCATGATCCGCCAATAAGCCCATCGCTTGCTGATAGGCTTGGCGATCTTCGGCGGGCATTTCATCAATGCTGCGATATTCACGCCCATTAACAACATAACTTGGCATATATCCTCCCGATTAGCTGGTCAACATACGCACCAAAATCCGCAAACGATCATAATCGTCGCGCAATAAACGGGCTAATTCGCGGCCTGCGTACAACTCATACTCACGCCGATTATCTTGCAACTCGGCAGCATTGCGAATCGCCGTCCCCAGCAGCTCATCGACAATTGGCAAATTCGCATGCAACACCATGCGAAAGAAATCGCAGTGATGGGTAAAGCGTTGCACCGTTGCATCATCGCATAAATGCACGCTGTAGTGCACGGTTGGCGGCTGTGGCGGCAGATAATGAATAATCCGGCCTGCCCGCTCGTAGCCTATCACCAACGCGCTCCACTCAGTTTGCAGCACTGCGGCCAGATCAGGGTGTTCGCTGTAAATTTGGTCGTCATAGAATTCGCTGCCATCGTAGCGTCGCCCACCACGCACCATGGCTTTGCCGCCAACATCGCGGCTGCCAGTTCGAATATCATAGACCAAGCCATAAACACATAAATCATTGTCATGGCAACCAGCTTTGATCAACGCGCCAAATGGCGGCGCATTCAAAAGCTCATATGCGCCAGTTGTCCATTGCGTCGAGCTTGCTTCGATCACTTCACCAATACGTTGTTCTTGCATATTCGTTGGGTATAGGCTATCGAGGATAGGCTATAGCTAAAAGAGTTAAACCCGAACTTGGGCTTTGGCATCTTGTTTAATGATGAACCATTATTCAAGCGAGCATGCCAAAGTGCTTGCTCGATCATCTGGCGAAACACCCGGCGATCGCTTTCGCGCACCACGGCTTGCTCATGCGCCCGCGCCAACGCCACCGGATAGCCACCACCGCGATGCGCTTGATCATACGCGACTGCGTGAATCAAATCAACCCATTCGGGGCGTTGCGCCACCCATTCAGGCATTTCGATGCGGGCCAATTCGGCCCCAACATTCAAATAAAAGAAGTAAATCGCATGTTCATGATATTCTTCTACATTGATTTTGGAGAGGCTTTTGAATAAAGCGCTGCGTTCGCCATCGCCCAACCAGCCATTGCCAAACAATTTGGTGTCGTTGATCCCAGGATAAGGATCGATAATCCCTTCGGCTTTGCTGGTGTTATTTAATGTCGGGTTGACAATTAAGCGCGCAATGCCGGTCACTTCGGGAGCTTTGGGGTGGCTAATATAGGAGCAGGTTGGCACATCGGCAGCGCGTAACGCCGCCAAGCCCTCATCAAGATAGCGCTGCAAAAAATGCGAACGCACCCATGGATCAAGCCCACTCAACGACCAGCGAATCAACGTGCCATCTTGCATCGCCACCAACGGCGCAGTGCTGGTCTCCAGAATTTCTTGGGCTAGCCGCGCCAGCGCAATACCTTCGCGAGTGTCGCGTTCGGCATGCACCAAGGCTCCAGCCATTTTATAACTGCGGCCATCTTTATCGCGCAGCAACAATTCTTGATCGTTGTAGTGCAAGGCTGGCACCGAATGCAATTTAGAATAGGGTTGTTGGCCATATTGAATCGTCACTAAACCGAGATTAATCAAAAAACACTCGACCGCCCAATGTCGGTCAAGGTCAATCTGCGAGCCATCAACCGCTGCCAAACAATAATTTGGCGGAAATTTGGGCAAGCGATAGCGATTGATAATTGGCTCAGCGGGAGCAGCCAACAGCCATGGGCTACGCAGATAGTTTTCTTCAGCATGACGTGCCCAATGCTCCCAACGTGGGCTTTGTTGCTCCAAATCCTTCCAGGCTTTGGCGACCAATTGGTCATGTTCATTGGCACTTTGGCGCAAATCGCCACCCATACGCTTAATTTGTTGGCCAACCTGATTAAAATCGAGTGGCATGACGTGCTCCTCACTTGTTGGCTTGATCAAGCAGTTCCCTCACCCCAACCCCTCTCCGGTCGCGCGGGCGAGGGGCTTAAATCGGTGGTTTTGCCATGATTCATGGGCAATCAACGGATGCTCCCCCCTCGCCTCGCGGGCGGGAGAGGGGGCTGGGGGGTGAGGGAACAATCAATATTTGTCCATGTAATGAAGCATTCCCGATCGCGATTCACCCGACCCTAGCATAGTCATGTGTCAATGTCTGTCACAAACGACCCATTTGGCGTTCTTTTTCCAATACCCGCATCAGTTCGCGGGCCAACCGCACCGGATCATGGCGCAGCGGATTGGCTGGGTTAATCACGTTGGCAGTCCGCACCCGAATTGGCAAATCTTGGGTTTGATCGAGCGGTACAATATTGGTGCGGCCTTGCCATTCTGGAGCAAAGCGATGGTTTTGGCGATCATCGCTATTAGCCAACGCAACATCAAACACATCGGGACCAACATGTTCGACCAGCGCTTGCAAGTGGTCGCGCACCCCAAAATGGTCGGTTTCGCCTGGCTCGGTCGCCACATTACAAACATAGACCCGCACTGCTTGATTCGCCTCGCGAATTGCTTGGTTGACTTCGCTAATCATCAAACTCGAAAGCAGGCTGGTATACAGACTCCCAGGCCCAACGATAATCAAATCGGCTTCTTCAATCGCTTTGATTGCGGTGCGCACTGCCAAAGCGCCGTGTGGTTGCAAATAGACCCGTTTGATCCGCTGGCCGCTTTTGGCAATGCGCGATTCGCCACTGATATGCTCGCCATTCTCCAATTCGGCCCAAAGCACCACATCATCGAGCGTGGCTGGCACGATTTGGCCGCGCACTGCCAGCACACGATTGGCCTCGCGCACACCTTCGCCAAACGAGCCAGTCACTTCGGCCAGCGCAGTGATGAATAAATTGCCAAAGGTATGGCCTTCAAGGCTACCAGCCTGAAAACGATGCTCAAATAGGCGGGTCATCAATGGTTCGGCTTCGGCCAAGGCCGCCAAACATCGCCGAATATCGCCTGGTGGCAAAATGCCAAATTCTTGGCGAATCCGGCCTGAGGAGCCACCATCATCAGCAACCGCCACAATCGCCGTAATATTATCGGTATATTGTTTGAGGCCACTGAGCAAGGTCGAAAGACCATGACCGCCGCCAATTGCCACCACCTTGGGGCCATGGCGAGTGCGACTGCGACCAATCAAGGTTTCGGCCAAATCGATTGGGGCGGTGTTACGAGGCAATGCGGCGCTAAGCAACACCCGATTGAGATGGCGAAACGCAATCCCAGTCGCCAAAATTCCCACCAAACACAAAATGATCATGCGGATGGTGCGGGGCCAGAATTGCAGCGTCAGATAATAGAAAATCGCCGGTAACTCAACCGTCGTATACAACTCACGCAGGCCAAAGGCCAAGCCAAGCGCCGAAAACATCAGGCCAAAGAGCATTAACGCCAGCCAACGCTTGACCCCAATCCCAACTTTAAGCCAGCGGCTATCCAATAATTTTCGGGCAGATCGCGGTACAGATTGTTTCATGGTTCCCCAATTATAGGCCCAAATGGCTGCTAGAAGGGCACAATTTGGCGACGTAAATAATAGCTAAACCACCAGCCTAAGCCAATTGGATAGATAAACAGGAGCGAAAGCATAAAGAAGGTCAATCCAAGCCCATCCATAGCGTGAATTACCAGCCAATGTGCGATGCTGGCAATCGCAAACCCTGCGCCAAGTTGGCTGCCGAGCCAAACCCCCGCCCAACTGACTGGTCGCATAACCAAGCTAATTGGCCCAGCTAAACAACCAATTGGAATCAGCATGGTGCTCAGCATATGCCGATAATAGGTTGTATTGCCCACGTTGGTTATCCAACGCCCACTTGGTGGCCAATTAAAAAGAATATAGATCACCCAATAGCCCAATACAGTTGCAATCACGACCCAGCGAATCTGACAGCGGGAAACCTGTCGCAATAGCCAGCCGATTAAACAGCCAAAGCTGGCAAAAACAGCGCAAGCAACCCCAATGCTCACAATACTTAATCGTTGCGCCCCTAAATGCCAGAGCACGCCGATTCGCATATTAAGATTGAGATCGTTAATCCCCATCATCGCCATCACACCACCGAATCCGCCGACAAATAGCACAACGAACATATACCACCACAAGCGACCCTTGTCATAGCGCTCGCCAAGGGTCTGAACTGATGGAACATGCAGGTTTGGTAGGTTTTCAGCCATACGCTCAACCTCAACGAATTGGCTCGGCAATCGTAATCAAGCGGTGGCTCAGTTCTAAATTGCCTTCAACAATTACTTGATCGCCAATGCATGAAACAAGCGTCAGACGCTCCGCGCCAACGGGCAAAATATATTGCACTTGATCAGGCGTAGCCCAAACTTGCTCGGTCACGCGGTAGCGATATTCGCTGCCATCGGCACTATAGAGCTTAATTGTTTCACCGATCGCCACATCTTTGACCCGTGCAAATGGCGCTGGCACATTCGGCGCATTCTTCCAGCGCAACACATGGCCCCAAAGCACCACGTTTTCGCCCTGGCCCGGCTGAGCGCTCAAATTGTACCAACCAACATCATGCTTGGGCACAATTGGCACATTACGTTGATCCAAACCCACCGAAACTGGCGCAAGATCCAAGCCAATTGCATCAATCACCATACGCACTGGCTGACCAGGATTGCTGCTCGGATTAGCGGTTGGTTGCGGCGCGGCGGTTGGCGGCGCATTTTGGTCATTCAAGGTCGGTGTATCCAACTCAGCTGGTTTGCTGGTCACTTCAGGCGCAACCGTTTGGGTTGGCAAACGAGTGGGGCTAGCAGCAGCCGTCGCAACCAGCGTATTCGTTGGCACAACACTTGCCACCACTGCCTGAGTAGTTGGTTCAAGGCTAGGCATAGGGGTTGGGCTAGGATTGCCCGCTGTACCACCACAGCCAATCAGCAAGCAACTCAGGAACACGAATATCATCAAACGCATGCCAAAAAACTCCTTCGTAAGCAATCCATCCAATTGGCGCGAATTGCGTAAACTCTATTGTAATGTCTATTATATAATCTAAGACTTTATAGCCCGGCCAAACGTGGTTGGCAACTCTTTCACAATCGAGGTCAACAATGGCGCACAACTTCTATGCAACCTTACCTATTATCACCGATTTTGTCCAAATTACTGATGCCAGTTGCTATCAAAAAGTCCCTGCCGATTGGTATATTATCGTCAGTGATATTGAGCAATCGACCAAAGCGATTAACGAAGGGCGCTATAAAGATGTGAATTTCATTGGGGCTAGCACGATTGTGGCCTTGCTTAATTTGCAACCCAACCTCGATTTGCCGTTTATTTTCGGTGGCGATGGCGCAACCTTGTTGCTACCACCATGGCTGATTGAACAAGCCAAACCCGCTTTGCAAGCAGTTCAACAGCTCAGTCAATCAAGCTACAATTTGCATTTACGGGTGGGCATTATCCCAATCAGCGAAGTCTATGCCCATCGCTATCAGCTCGAAATTGCCAAATTTGCTGTTTCAGATAATTATGCTCAAGCGATGATTAATGGCGATGGCTTGGCCTTCGTCGAACAAACGATTAAAGACCCAATTCTGGGTAAGCGCTATCTGCTCCAGCCCGAAGCTAGCGATCAACCAGGCTTGCTCGATGGCCTCGAATGTCGCTGGCAAGAGATTCCCAGCCGGTATGGCGAAACAGTCTCGTTATTGGTGCGGGCCGAAGCCGCCACGAGCGCTGAGCGCAACAGCATCAATCGCCATGTAATTGAGCAAATTGAGGCGATTTATGGGGCAGATGCAGCGCATCATCCAGTTGATGTCAAACAACTTAGCTTATCGTTGCGCCCGCACGATCTTTGGGCCGAAGCGCGTTTGCGTGGTGGCTCCAGCAAACTTCAGCAATTGCGCTACCTCAATAATATTTGGTGGCTGAATGTGCTTGGCAAAGTGTTGCTGGCAACCGGCGCAAAAACCGAATTAACCGATTGGGCTGAGTACCCGCAGATTTTGCAAGCCAGCACCGACTATCGCAAATACGATGCGATGTTGCGCATGGTGATCGCGGGCACGCCCGCCCAGCGCCAACAGCTTGAGGTCTTTTTGAAGCGTGAACGACAGGCTGGTCGGTTGAACTATGGCATTCATGTTTCCGATAGCGCCTTGATGACCTGCATTGTGTTCGAGCGCATGGGCCGCCAAGTTCACTTTATCGATGGCAACCATGGCGGCTATGCCAAGGCTGCTGATCAACTAAAACAGCAGAGCCATGCTCACGAAGCACCAGTTGCAACCAACACAGTGTCATGCTCGAAAACAGGACTTTTGGGGGACACTTCATCACCGTCATGGGGGACATGCTGAGTATAATGGCTTCATTGCACTTTTTGGAGGCCGTATGCACATTTTATTGGTTGATGATAGTCAAGATATTCTTCGTTTAGTTCAACAGGTTTTAGCCCTCGAAGGGCATCGGGTTTCGGTTGCGCGCGATGGTTTAGAGGCATTGCAAAAAGTTGCCAGCCAACGCCCCGATGCGGTGATTCTCGATGTCAATATGCCCATGATTGAGGGCACCGAAGTTTGCCGTCGAATCAAAACCAACTACACCATTCCCGTGATGATGCTCACCGTGCGCTCCGAACAAGTTGATTTTCAACGTGGAGCCGACGCTGGCGCAGATGCCTACCTCTCCAAACCTTTTGACATCCCCGTTTTCATCGAATACCTCAACACCATGCTGCGTTTGCGCTATGGCAAAACTGTCTAGCACGGCGGGTCATGGCTGTGGGCTGAGCCACGTCTAAGGATTTAGGCTGAGCACAGGTCAACATTCCGCCTGATGCTTCAGTATGCATCCTTTGCGTATAGTAGTTGTAGATTCACCAACAGCCTGTAGCCCAACGCTATGGCCTAGAATAGAGCCTCAGATTTATGAAACTCAACGTTTTGCTCAAGCCATGGCGTGGCGATAAACGCTTCACGGCGATTGCCAAATATGCCGCCGCGCTCAAAAAAAGCGGCTCCAAGGAGCTGCAAATTGTGGCCCAAGTGGAAGCCGAATTTGGCAAACCAGTCGAATTAGCCCGACTCAACGATCAACCACAAGCCTACAAGGCCTATGGCCAAATTGGGGTTGATATCGAAGCTGCGGCCTTGGATCAATTGCAATTGGCCTTGCGTTTGCCAATTGCCGCCCGGGGAGCCTTGATGCCCGATGCGCACCCTGGTTTTGCCTTGCCAATCGGTGGCGTTTTTGCCGCCTACAATGCCGTCTCGCCCATGATGGTTGGGGTCGATATTGGCTGCCGCATGCATCTCACGATTTTTGCTGAAGCACCCATGGAAATTCAACGCCATCGCGAGCAATTGTTCCGGGATTTAACCGAAGTAACCGTATTTGGCTCAGGCGCAACCCGCAAACGTGGGCCTGATCACCCAATTTTGGGCATAAAGCACTGGAATTTGACCGCCCAAACGCGTAATCTCCGCGAAAAAGCCATCGCACAAATTGGCACGAGCGGCGGTGGCAACCACTTTGCCAATATCGTCATTGGCGAGCGAATGGGTGAGAACGATTTGCCGCGTCAATTTGTGGGCTTGCTGACCCATAGTGGTTCGCGTGGCGTTGGCTATGCAATCGCCAAGCACTATAGCAATATTGCAGTGCAGGAAACTGCACGCCAAGCCAACATCCCAAAAATGTACGAATGGCTCGATTTGGATCGCGAAGCAGGCCAAGAGTATTGGGCGGCAATGGAATTAGCTGGGGCGTTTGCCCAGGCCAATCATGAAATTATTCACCGCTTGTTTGCCCAACGCACCAAACTTCAACCAGTAACCACAATTCAAAATCATCATAATTTTGCTTGGCGCGAAGACGATTTGATTGTGCATCGCAAGGGTGCAACGCCTGCTGGAGTGGGCATGCGCGGGGTGATTCCTGGCAGCATGGCCTCAGCTTCGTATGTGGTCGAAGGTTTGGGCAACCCCGAAGCCTTGCATAGCGCCTCGCATGGAGCAGGCCGCTTATTCAGCCGCTCCAAAGCCCGCGCCACGATCAACCCGATTGAGGCCAAAAAACTAATCAAAGCCCATGGCGTGCAGGTTGAAGGCTGGAGTGTCGATGAATCGCCGTTAGCCTACAAAGACATCGAACGAGTGATGGAATTGCAAATCGAAGCCGAGCTGATCAAACCATTGGCGCGTATGAAGCCAATCGCCGTGATTATGGCTGGCGAAGCGGGCGAAAACTAAGCCTAAATTCAACAACGCAGCTAAAAACAGCGTCGATACTCCAAAACTATTGGAAGATTGACGCTGTTTGGATTAAACAATCAGCAAATGAGATTCAATCAAAGAGAAAATCAATTTGAAAATGTTAATTTTGCATCAGAAAATGCCTGCGTATCCCTGCAGCGGAGGGACGAAAGGGTGGCGAATCCACAGCGAGAATAACCCTATAAGCCCAACAGTTCAATACCAATTAATGCTTGACCATAGCGCTAAATTTCTCTATAGTAGGTTGTAGACTATCGTTAAAATGCTGATAGTGATATGAGGTAGCCTATGCATGCACGCGATTTTGTTCAACCAGGCGAACAAGTACTAGCACTGCTTACCAACGGACACCTATTAACCTTCAATAATGATGCAACCGGCAGCAGCGGTAATTGGAAAATGGACAGTAATCGTAAGATCGATCGGGTATTAATCTATCTTCGTGATGATGCAAGTAATAGCAACAAACTGTATCTTGCTACCTATAAACATGCTGAAAAAGTTGAAGATGGCCGTTATTGTGTTTATTTTGAGCATTATCAATATGTAGGCAAAACTGAACAAAATTGGGCAGAGTTTGCTGGCGAGGGTCAAAATCCTATTCGCTACTTTTAAATACAGCAGAGCGTTATGCTCCATCCCTTGGCTGAGCAATTAAGTCAAGGGGTTTTTTATTTTAGGGTAAAAGTCTTAGTCACGAATACCACAGTTTTGAGTACCTCAGCATACTCATACATTCCAGCAAGTGAATATTAGGGGGTGCAGAGGGATGAAAACACCCTGCGTTCCCCGCCTTGAGGCGGGGCGGAGGGGTGGTGAAAAATACTTTACAAATAGATAATCTCCATTTTAGTCCGATGTATCCAAGCCATTTTCAATTACGACAATAAATAGTTTACAATACAGCATCATGCAAGGATCGTAATCATAGACCTAGAATAGGAACATGGAATGCAAGCAAAACATGTGCTAGACCGCTTTAACCTGTGGCTAGAACAATCTGATAAAGTGCTTGAATACCTTGCCATTGAAGATGCGCTCAACCTGATGCTTGGATTCTATCGCGAAATTCGGATTGACGATTGTGATCTGGCCAATGATGGTGATATGTTGTTGTTTCAATGGGGTATTGAACAGAACGGCTTAAACTCGAGCTTTCGGTATAATTTGACGCGCCACTTGGTGGTTGAAAAAACCTATGTTGACGATGATGGCGAATGGATCGACGATTCGGTCAAGCAGCTTTCACTGACGTTTCGCTATATTTCAAATTTGAAGTTAAATCGTTTGGCTCATGGCCATCAGTGGTGTTTGCATCCTGAGCAGCTTGAGCAATTTGAAACATTTTTGCGCACCCATCCGGCTACCTTGGCGGTTAAACACATGCATGCCCAGTCGATTGACCTAAGCTTCAAACATTTGGAATGATTTGACAAGCAGATGAGCCATCGCTATACTTGATTCTACAGTTTATTCCGATTCAATTGTTTTAATTGAGGCAGCGATGGTTGATCTCCTGTTTGGTTGTTTGCAACTTGTGCTTGGCTGTGGCTTGTTAATTGGCAGTTTTAAGCTGACCCGCCAGAGCAAACCGCGTTCAACCAAAAGCCTCAAGCAACAGATTGTCCGCCAACAACTGCTTGCCCAACGCTCCAAACCCCAACAATAAAGCCTATTCCTCACAATAAAACGTTTACCAGCACCAGCTAAATAATGCTGTGATCGCTGGTTTCACTGCGGCTGCGTGCTCGCGTTGACACATGCTCAGTGGGTATAGTACATTTGTCCTATTCAATCTCTTTATCAGAGGAGATCGTATGAATGGACTTCTGTTCGATTCATTCCAACATAATCGCTGGGCAACCGCATTGTTACTTACAACCTGTAGCCAACTTTCCGAAGGATCAATTAGCTACAACCGTTGTTGGCAGTTACGGGAACATCATCGCAACCTTCAATCATATTATTCTGTCCGATGCCCGCTACCTGCAACACCTTTCTGGCAACGCTCCCGATTGGCTAATCAATCGCGATCGGAGCAGTGATTTCGCGCTGCTTGAGGCGCGGGCTGAAGAAGCTGCCAATAATTGGAGCCAATTCCTTGCTGAACCCTTCGACGCGGAGCAGCTACGCATCCTCGAACCAGGCGACTATGAGATTCATGCTGGGGCATTGATCGCACAGGCGCTTCACCATAGCAACATCCATCGCGAGCAGATCTGTGCAATTCTGACCCACTTGGGAATAGAGCCACCTGACATCCAACCATGGAGTTACGCCCATGTAACCGGACGAGGCCGCGAACGAGCCATCGAGCAATAAAAGTTGGATTGTTTCAATATTGAAGGCTTGCGTATTGCGTTGCAGCTAAGCAATCATCATGGATCGCCACCCTTCCGTCCCTCCGCCGGAGGGAAACGCAGGGGGTTTTCATCCCCCTGCACCCCCTAATATTCGTCTGGTGGATTATTGTTGTGTTTTTGATTTTGCATTATGATCTTTGTGGGTTCGCGGATCAATTTTGGCACTATAGTAATATCATTTTCGCAGCAAAGCCAATAGCGCTTTTGGCTGACCCCAACGCCATAAACAGCCCAACCACAGCCCTACAATCGCAAGTTTT
The DNA here is from genome assembly GCA_963767035.1 of uncultured Chloroflexia bacterium. Classification (GTDB taxonomy): domain Bacteria; phylum Chloroflexota; class Chloroflexia; order Chloroflexales; family Herpetosiphonaceae; genus Herpetosiphon. The sequence goes on from CAVYBW010000002.1 coordinate 248,280, forward strand.
AGCCCGATTAGCGACCAACTAAAATCCAATGTCAACCAACTTGCCAAGGCCACGCAGCCTACTGTTAAGCCTAACCAGCCAAGTACCGCCTTGAGATCAAAATCGATTGGATAGCGCTTTTGGGCCGCACGATACACCAAACCTGCCGCGATCAGTTGATCGCCTGCTGCGGCGATGGCAGCACCAACCAGGCCCAACCAGGGCACAAGCACAATCGCCAAGCCCACATTTAGCACGACGGTAAATAAACTGGTTTGGCCTAAAACAGCTGTCGATTTGGTAATCGTCAGGCCGGTTGCCACAACCGTCAATAAGCCAATCGCCATCAAATTAATCGCATACCAGCCAACTGCTGGAGCCGCTGGGAGATAGTTGCTAGTGGTCAATAAACGCAGCAGTTCTGGAGCAAACAAGCCTAATCCACTGGTCGCAGCGCCCATCACCATCGTATAACTGGTCAGATATTGGCGATAACTGGCGTTAGCGGTCGGCATGTTGGCAATCGATAGGCTATAGGGCAGCCAAGCCTGATTCGCAGCACTAATCACAATCCACACGATGAAGCTAATTTTGGTAGCAGCGGCATATTGGCCAATTTGCTCCAACGAGCCAAAATGCAACAAGATTTGGCGATTGATCAAGGTCATGGCCACAAAATAGATTGAGCGTGGCAAAAAGCCCAAGCCTTTGCGCAACAAGGTTTGCAGCAATTGCCAATCAGGCCAGCCTAGTTGATCGTGCATTTGAATGCTCAAACCCAGCGCAAGCAAACAATCAACCAGCAACATTGCCCCAAAATAGCTACTCAAACGCTGGCTACTTTGCAACATCCAACCAATTGTCAGCAAGGCAGTCGCGCCAACTCGTAGCACCGTCAGGCCAAATAAGCGCAGCGCTTTGCTCTCTTGGCGCAAGGTTGTAAACCACAGGCTGATAATTCCATTGGCCAATTGCCCCCAAAAAGCCAAGCGCAAAGCTAAAATCGTTTGGGCATCGCTGCGCTCTAAGAGTTGCAACGCCAGCCACGGCGCAAGCAAATGGCCAATCCATGCAATCAGCAAGCCCAAAAACAGTCGTGTAAGCCAAAGCGAGCCAACCAAGCGCCGCCGCTCAATCGTCGCTTCATTGAAAATAGAGCGCCAACGCAAAATCGCTGCCCAACGTCACCAACTCAATCGCAAACAAACCAACTAAGCTGATCAGATCGACGCTGCCATACAGTTCAGGGCTGAGCAAACGGGTGATGAATGGCAGCAGCAAGGCCCCAATCATTTTGGTCGCCACCCCAGTCAGGGCGTAGAGCGCAGTATCTTTGAGCAGGCGACGGCTCACGGGCTAGCTTCCGCTAGCCGCAAACGCTCAGCCAAGCCAGGATGTTCGGGGTTGAGTTTGGCGGCGGCAGCATAAGCGTTGCGGGCATCAGCCACTAAATTCAATTCGCGCAGCGTATCGCCCAGTACCAAATAATAATCAGCCTGCGGATCGAGCACAATCAATTGTTCAAGTGAAGTTCGGGCTGCTTGCCAATCGCCAACAGCGCGTTGTTGCAAGCCCAAATAATACCAAGCTAAGCTGTTGGTTGGCGAAATCGTGGTAACCTGCTGCCAATCGGCAATCGCCTGTTGCGGCAAATGTTGGCGCTCGTAGCTCTCGGCGCGGCGGCTCAACCACTGGGCATCATTCGCAAACACAGCAACTGCCTGATTCACCAATTGCTCAACCGCTGGCCAATCGGGCTGGTCGCTGGTATAGCGCCGCAGCCAATAACGTTCTTCCCAAACCTCGCGATCGCTTGGGTCGAGGGTTAACAGCAATTGATAATAACGTTCAGCCTGGGCCAAATCGCCAGCCATTCGTTGATCAAAGGCCAAGCGTTGTAAGGCCAAGCGGGGATTTTCAAGCTGTTGCAAACTGCCTTGAGCAGCATTCGTGTCACCACGTTTGAGTTGCAGCAAGGCCAAGGCCAAACGCGCAGCTTGGCTAGCTGGTTCGTGCTCCAACGCTGTTTGATAGGCTTGCACGGCTACGAGATCGTCATTATTTAGCTCAGCCAGCCAGCCAGCTAAAAACGCCGCCCGGCCTGAAGTTGGGATTAATGGCCGCAGTTGGTTCAATAACTGATTAGCAGCAGTCGGATCGTGCGTCCAACGCAGGCCAACCACCGAATCCAAAGCCCGATCAAGCGTGTTGCTACGTTGCCAAAGTTCTAAGGCGGCTGTCGGTTGCTGTTGCTGCCAGAGTTTCCAAGCCTGCTCGGCTGCTTGTTGCTGCTCGCTTGCTGGCAGATCGCTTGCTGGCGCTTGAATCGCAGCATCACTAAAACTCAACTCGCGATCGTGCTGCAACGAGCCATGCCATTGCGTTTGTTGGCCAGCTTGTTTGATACTGACGCTGATTGGATGCCCAAGCGTACCAGCCTGTTTGAGCCAGGTTAATCGATACGGTTGGCTTTGAATATTTGGCAAGTAGCGCAGACGAATGCTGCGCGTTTGGCCGGGATAGAGCAACATATACCAACCAACACTGGTCAATTGGCCCTCTTGGCCAATATCTGGTGGCGTATCAGCGCCATCCAAACTCAAGGGAATCGCATTAATCGGTAAATAGGCTCGAGCATAATCGCCATAACAGCCTGGAATGCGCTGCTGCACTGCCAAACCAAGATTGTAGCAATAGCCATAGACCGCGTGCTTGCTCAAATCGGCGCGCCAATCGTCGTAGCGATTGGTGTAGGTAATTGTAAGCGTGTTGGTTAATGGCCGCGCTTGGGCATCAAGCTGTACTTCAAGGTGCATGCGTTGTTCAACAAAGTTTTGGCCATCGCTGTAAGATAAATCGGCATCGACCAAGGCCAGCACATCGTGTTCAACCTCGGGCATTGCGCCAGCCCAGCCATTCGCCAATAGCACTGCTTGGCTAGCTTGATCGTTGAAATAGATACTCAGATGGCGTTGCTGCAAGGCTTGCTGCAAGTTTGCGCCAATATCCAACCATTGGCTGAAACTTGCATGGCGCACGGTTTCCAGCGTGCTGCTGAACAAGGCTGCTAAAAATTGTTTATCGCCCGTGATGCTGCGCCCATCATACAGCCCGAAAATTTGCTCAAGGCTCTCGGCTTGAGCAATTTGGCCGTAGCCAGCAATCTCCAAGGGTGCTAAAACCTGAATCAAGCCTTGTAACGCATACAAATCGAGCGCAACTACCGCATCAACTTCAGGCTGCTGGTTTAACGCCCAAAATGTTTGCAAACTTTGGGCCGAGGTTGGCCAATCGGGCCACCAATTAGCATCGCGCAAAGCCCAAATCGAGGCCCGCAAATACTGGTTGTAGGGCTTGGGCATGGCCGAGCCAGCCGGTGCAATCGCCGCAAAATCGGCACTATTGAAGTAAGCCATGTGGCGAATTTGGCCTTGCTCAAGCGTTATAGTTGCAATACTGCCAATAAAGCCGCCACTGGGGCGTAATTCCAAGGGATTTTGGCCAGCAATTAGCAGCCGCAATGGCTTTTGCGTGCCCCAACCAGCGGCGATCAAGGGCCATGCTTGCTCCAGCAAATTAAGGCTGGTTTGGGCTGAAGTCAAGTAGTGATCAACATTTGCTACTTGGGCTTGATCGTTGCTCAAAAAGGGAGCCGCTTGCAAACTATGTGGCACGCTGCGCCATGTTTGCTGCAATTGGCTCAAATCGGTCTGCAACTGTGACCAATTCGGCGGATTGGCAATTAATAAATCGAGCATTGCCGTGCTACGTTGCTCAGCCGGAAGATCAAAGGTCGCGATCAATGGGCTAAACTGTTGGCAATAACCTTGCGCTAAGCCAACTGCCTGTTGGGCAAGATCGCTGGCGGAGGGCAACGCACCCAGCCAACTATCGCTCTGGCGCAGTATGGGATGCAACGGCAAACTCAATCGGCGTAGCCAAACGATGCTGGTTTGGGTTGAGGAAAACTCAGCGCAGATGGCTTGGGCTTGCGTGCGTTGCAAGGGACGGGTTTGCAGCAAGCTGCTTAGCGTTTGGCCTTGAGCATAGAGTTGGTAGCCAAACCACGCCATCAGCATGCACCACAACCCTACCAAGCCCAAGCCAAACAGGAAAAAACGCCGCAAGCGGCGTTTCCCCAAACTTCGATTAATTGCTGGTGGCTTACTTGGTTTGCTCATGGCTGGCCATCTCATAGGCGGCTTCCGAGCGATCAAGCGTTGAATCAGGTAAATCCAACGGAGCTGGCTCGCTCATATTCGCTACTGGTTGATGATCGTCTTTGCGGTTCCAAAAACGCCGCCCACGGTTGGAGCTATGGTGTTGGTCGTAATAATAGGTATAGTACACACCATAGCCTTCGGAGCGTGGATCAAGCTTGTTGAAGACCAAGCCAACTACCCGACCGCCAACGGTTTGAACTGCGGCCCGACATTTGGATAGCATATCGCGGCGCGTGCGCTTAGCTTCGGCTACCAGCACCACACCATCGACCCGTGGAATCAAAGCAATTGGGTCGGTCACGGTCAAAATTGGCGGCGTGTCGAACAAGATCCAATCGTATTCCTGTTGCAAGAGCCAAATCAACATTTCCATGCGCTTGCTTCCAAGCAATTCCGAGGGGTTTGGCGGCAACGGGCCACTAGGAATCAGCCACAGATTCTCAGCCACTGGCAGCACCGTGCGGTCGCGAATCGTCGGGTCTTCGTTATTGGTCAGTAAATTGGTCAGGCCATATTCGCTGCTGACCTCGAATACGCGATGCATCATTGGCTTACGCAAATCGGCATCAATTAACACAACTTTTTGGCCTGCTTGGGCCAGCACCCACGCCAAGTTTGCCGCGACCGTGCTTTTGCCTTCCTCAGGTTGGCTACTAGTGACAATCAGCGTGCGGGTTTTGGTATCGACATTGGAAAACTGCAAATTGGTGCGCAAGGTGCGAAAGGTTTCGGCAGTTGGCGAGCGGGGATCTAAGCGCGAAACCAAGCGTTGTGAGGCTTTGGTCACTTTGGTTTCTTGCTTGACAATCGCCGCCAACAACGGAGCGTTAACCAAATCAACAGCTTCATCAGGCGTTTGCACGCTATCATCGAAATATTCGAGCAGCAACGCCAATCCCAAAACCAAGCCCAAGCCCAAAATGCCAGCCAAAATTGCGCTGCGAATTGGCCGTGGCGCAATCGGCGTAGGGTTGATCAGCGCCGCTTCAACCACGCTAATTGAATTGGCGCGATTGCCAAGCGCCGTGCTGTAGAGCGTGCTCAAGGTTTGGCGATTTTGATTTTGGCTCTGTTGCTTGAGTTGCAGATTGGCAATCAACGATTCAGCTGCTGGTTTATCAGCGCCAATTTGTTCGATTTCGGCTTTGAGGCTTTTAATTTCCTCATCGGTACGCGTAATTTCCTCGTTAAGCGTGGCAATCTGCCGATTCACTTCATCAAGCAATTTGGCTTCGGCGCTCTGTGGCCCCGCCGGACTGGTCAAAATCAGTTGTTCAGCAATCGCATTGGCAATATCGGCAGCCTGTTGCGGGTCATTCGCCTCAACCGCAATATCCAAAAACTCAGTTTCTTGGACTGGGCGGGTGGTGATGATCGCCGAACTCGCAATATCGCCTAGATTCAAACGCTGTTCAACCGCTTGGATGGTTGTGCGGCTTTGGGCAATTTGGGCGTAGGTTGCCACCAACCGCTCGCTTGCCACCAAACTACCATAATCAGGATTGCTGTTTTTGAGGGTTTGACCAACAATCACGCGGGTGCTACTGGCATAACGCGGTGTTTGTTGACTGCTGATCGCATAGGCCGCACCAGCAGCGATAACTGGCCCTAGCACTAACAGCCAGAGCCAGCGACGTAATCCAGTTAAGTAGCGACGGAAGATGTTCATTGATTAAGCCACGCTCCGGCGGCGACTAACCATCAACAACAAACCGCCAGTGATTGCCAAGCCCAAACCGAGCCAGAAAATCCACGAGGCTTGATTGGGAGCGCTGGTGTCGGGCAAACCGACTGGAGCACTGCGATCAACCGCAATTGCCACTGGGTTGCTGGGGGTACTTGACGAACCGCCACTGCCATCGCTAGCGACCGCTTCGGCAATGTTGATGCCTTGTTGACCGCTAGATGTGCCAGCCCGAATCTTGGTGGTGATGGCAATCGTGACGCTTTCGCCCGCAGCCAAATCGCCAACCGTTACCTTGACCGCTTGGCCAGTTGTCGTAGCGCTGCCCTTGCTGGTTTGCACACTCACAACTTCCAAGAAATCGAGAATGCGGTCGTTGACCACAACATTTGGGGCGGTTGAACCACCAGTATTGCGCACCACAATTTTAAAGGTAATCAGATCGCCAACTTTGCCACTGGCAGGGCTAGCCGACTTTTCAACCACCAATTTAGGGCCGACAGGCAGCGGAGTTGGGCTTGGGGTTGGCGTACCGTCGCCGCCAATCGTGACCGTCACCACATTACTGGAGGAGCTGGAGCCGCTGGCAGTATTTACAAACGCCACGTTTTGGCCGATTGTGCCAGCCGCCGTGTCAGCCCGCACCCGCGTGGTAATCGTCAACGTTACTGATTCGCCGCTGGCCAATGTGCCAACATCGGCGCGCACAGTTTGGCCGCTAAAGCTGGCTGTGCCTTTGCTACTGCTGGCTGCAACGACTTCTAAGAAATTAACGACGCTATCGGTGAGCACGACATTGGTTTGTGCTTGGGGCTGATCGTTGGTGACATTGATTGAAAAGGTCACCGTATCGCCGGGCAAGGCATTGCTTGGGCTAACGGCTTTGGTAATTGGCAGATCAAAATCAGGAGTTGGGGTTGGGCCTGCGGTTTGACCATAGGCACGCCATGCGCCGTCAAAGCCAAATAGCGCCAAACCCAAGCCAAGTACACAGAAAATGGTTCCTAGTACCCGCTGAAGGCGTTTGTGCATGGCTCGCTCCTTATAGCTATATCAAGCAAAAAAATGGCTACGAAAAAGATTTCTACAAAAGCAGCATAGCGCTTTAGAATGGCATTAAAGCCAATTCGCTCGTTGATCGCGAAACACTGTGAACTAGCGATCAGCATAACACGCGCCATCAAACGCTGTCAAACCCTTTTGTGGGATAAGTTCTCATTCTGTGGGGGATTTTTAGCGGGAGTAGGCCAATGCGACCAGCCCAACATTGAGCTGATCGCATTGGCATTGATTTACTTGCGCCGGAAGAAACCACGTTTTGGCTTATTTTGCTCTTCCAACTCGTTGCGCAAGCTACTAAAGTCGGCGGGAGCAACCGGTTGTGATGTTTGACGTTCGCCCAAATCTAAGACCGGCTCGCTACTGACCGGCACATCAAGGCCGCTCAACCAATCGGGCAATGGTTCTTCGACACCAAAATCGCTGGGTGCTGGCATGATCAGCTCATTCGATGTTTCGCCTTCTTCACGCAACCAATCGGGAATTGCGTTTGGTTCCTCGCGTTCTGGCAACATTTGGGCTGGCGCAGGCGCTGGTTCGGGTATACGCGTGAGTGAGGGAGCCATTTCAAACGGCAGCGGTTGCTCATCATATTGCGGCGCATACGGATTAAGCCCATCAACCACGCCCAATTGATTGAGCCATTGCCATTGTTGATTGCGCGTTTGCAGATCGCTGTTGCGTTGGGCTAAAGGCCGTGGCCGGGCATCAATCACCAAGCCAAGTGTGCTGCCGGTAATCGCCGCCAAGGCGGTTTCGACTACTTCGCCAGGCAGGTTTGCGCCAATTTGCACTTGTTTGGTTGGGCGCAAACGCAGGGTAGCGCGCTTTCCAAGCGCCAATGGCAAGCGCCGAATCTCGCCATGATGAATTTGCAGAATAATCGGCGCACCGCTGACCGGCACAAGCTCGACTTCAGCCACCAAATCACCCAAGCGTAACGAGCTATTGATCGACAAATAACTGGCTAATGCGCCGTTGCGTAACACATCTTGTTCGAGCAAACAAAAGCTTGCATCAGGGTACTTCCAAGCGGTCGCGCCACACAACGCCAACAGACCATCGCGATCAAGATAAATATCGCTAATCAACAAACTGCGATCGCGATATTGCTGAAGTCGCCCAAAATCAAGTCCATCGACAATGCTCAGCAACGTCTGGGCTGGATGCATGGTATTGGCCAACGCGCCACCAGTGGCAATAATCAAATCGCTGGCTAATTGCGGCTGTTCATCAAACAAATCATTGGATACGATTCGCAGCGCTTCACGCACCAAGGCTTGCTCAATCAATAAGCCTTCGCGATCAATTGGCACAATTTGCGGGCGAATCAACCGATTGAGCATATGCTCGCGCAGAGCCGAATCGCTCATTTCAAACGGCAGCCAACGGGTAATATTGCCAGCCCCAGCTTGATCAACCAAGCCCGCAATCCCATAGGCAGTGCCACAATTGGTTTCAACCGTGATATGCAATTGGGTGCCATCTGAGGCATAGCCAGCACTGGTCATCGAGCCAACATCAACAATTAAGGTGTTGCGGCCATGGTGTTTGGCAATAAAGCGCACCAATGGCCCAAAACCATCGCTCGTACAGCGCACAAAATCGCTGCTCATCGCGCGCATGCGGTTGAAACTTGGCAGCTTTGGCAACATCCGATCATTATACGAACGAATTAATTCCAAGCGCGCAGGCATCAATTGTTCGACCCCAATTGCTGGCAGCACATTCGCGGTTGCGGTAATTGGGGCAATCGTTGAAAGCGCCTCTTCGATGCCAGGATAGGCCGCTGTATTGCCGGCAAAAATGACATGGGCAAACTCACGTGAATTAATTTGTTCGAGGCGTAAAACCGTAAAGCCCAACATGTGCGCCAATCGCTCAAGCGGCGCGGCGTTACCGCCATCGATGCCACCAGCCATCAACACCGTTGCTGCTGGCAAGCGCACCAAATTGGCCAGCTGATAGTCGATCCAGCTTTCGCCTTCGGCCAAATCAGGCTCGCCAAATTCATCGAGCGTCACCATATCGAGCACAGTGGTGTAGCTTGAACGGGCAACCCGGCGCAAGCTCGCGCCAGTTGTATCATTCGAGATTGCCGCTAGCACAATTGGCAAGGTTCCGGCAGCGCTGGTGCTAACAACCATGCCATCAACGCCCGAACCATCGGGCCGGTGGGGAGTCATCAAGCCATCAACATGGGCAATCGCTCGAAAGGTAAGTTGCTCAATTTCGCGAATTGCCGTTAGAATTCCTTGCCAAGCATCGGCAATTGGTGGCTCAAGGGTTGAGAGTGCTTGGGCGCGACCCAACAAGCGATACTCGCCTGCAACCAGTTCGAGCAAGGCCACATGGGTAAACAACGTGCCAATATCAACGACAAGCAGTGCAGCAGGATCAGCGGTCGTCATATCAATCCTTTCGCAACCCCTAAGAGATCACGCCTATTTGCCGCAGCAAAAACTGGATTCGATCAATCAAGGCTGATTGATAGGTGATCAACGTAGCGGCAAAGACCGCCCCCAAACTTAGCAAGAGCCATGTTCGGCCAAATTTTGCCACCAAAGTGGGCTTTAATGTTTCACTATGATCAGCGGCTTCGGGCGTTGCGGCCTTGCTAAAGCGAAACGATAGCAACACAAGCACAACCCCTATCACCAAGACCAATTTACCAAGTGCTGCCGCTAAACTGCTGCCATCGGTAAAGCTTGTGACTGAGAAAAACGACGATTGGAGTTGGGGCAGCAACGTGCCTAAAATTGTGCCCGTAATCGCAATCGCCGCAGCCACCCCAAACAATAGTGCCAGCGGAATATTTGCCAGCCATGAGAATTGCTGGGTGCGCAAGCGGGTCAAGAGCAACAAGCCAATCAGCACTGGCACAATAAACAACGCTGTCCCAACACTATTGGGGTTATCGAGCATATCGCCGCTTGGCACAATAAACACTGTTGTAACGACCACGGTTAAGGTATAGCCAAGCGCCAAACCAACAAACAAATATTGGCTAAATCGAAATAGTGGATTTTCGCCAAACGCACGGCTGAGCACAATTAAGGTCAAGCCAAAGGCAATCCAAGGGCCAAGCGTTGTCACGAGCTATTCCTCTTTCCACGGATACGCCGTTGCAACTGAAGCAAACCACCAACCAACACCACCAAAATGGTGGTAATCATGCCCAAACTAAGGGCATTGATCGCGCCATTGCTATTGGTGTTGACCGAACGCAGCGCCATATATTGTTGCTCGCCAACCAAGCCAGCAGCAGTATAGATCGCCGCAGGTGTGCCATTGACGCTCACATCAACATAGGGTTGAATTTGGGGTAAGACTTCATTGGTGGTTAAAATTGCCACTGGCAAGGATGGTTCACGTGACCAGAATTGTTCCATCCAGCGCTGAACATCGCTTGGCTCATCAGCAACCACAATCAAGAGATCAAGATCTTTGATCGTGGTAATTCGCGGGCGATCAAGCTGATTATTCGAATTGAGCTTCGACATAATGCGCAATAAATTAACATCAGCACCCTCGCGATTGCGCAAAAGGTCAGCAATTGAGCCGCGCAAATTACTGCCAAGCTGCGAAATCCCCAGTTCATTGCCTTTGATCCAACCAAGGTTGAGATATTCGGCACCTTCGCCGGTATAGCCCGTGGTGGCATCGATCACTGGAAACTGTGCAGCGCGTTGGCTTGCCAGCAAACTGCCTTCAGTATCGGTCGAAAGCAACAACATTGGCACTTTACGTGCGATCAAATGTTGGGAAATTGCTTGTTCCAACGGCCCCAACTCAGCGTTATGCCGCAAATCGCCCTCATAGGCAATCAGCACACGGCTTTCGGGGTTGAGTGCTTCAACATAATTATAGAGATCGCTGGTATTGCCGCCAATTGTCAAGGCTTGGGTATTGATGTCAAGCAGATTTGGCACCAATAAGCCAACAATTAAGCTTAGCAACATCAAACAGGCTACAATCCGCTGCGTGCCAATCCGTTGCCACCATGGCGGCGTTACCACAATCGGAGCCTCGGCTGGCTCTGGCAGAGGTTTCGTCACCAGCTCTTGCAGCAAATGCATAGCCGAAACGCGCTCGGGAGTTCGGTTAAGCAATCTTGGAGGTGCGCTATCAAGCAACCGCCCAGTCGTTGACGAAGTTGCAGCAGCCGGCTCTGGCTCACCTAAAACCTTTAACCAATCGGCTGATTCAGCAATAGCCGGAGCGGCATCTTGCTCAATAACAGGGCTTGGCTCGTCGTTTTTAACTGTTTGGCGCAACCAAGCAGGCAGATCAACGCTGCCCAACAAGGTGTCATCTTGGTTGGCTTGGGTCGGCTCATCATCCAATAACCACGAAGGTGAGCTACCAGGAATAATCGGCGCAGCTGTTGCCGCAGCAGCAGGAATCTCTATATCCAAATCATCACGCAACCAAGCCGGTACATTTGCCGCTTGTGGATTATTGCTTGGGGTTGGCGAGGCACTAGGTTCAGGCTTGGTTGGTGCTGGCGCAATTGGAGTCACATCATCTTGCAGCCATGTTGGCACATTACTGGCTGGACTATCCAACTTAACCGTTGGCAGATCTTCGTGCAACCAACTTGGCAATCCTGCTGCTTGATTATCGAGCTTAACTGTTGGCGCATCTTCTTGCAACCAGCTTGGTGTATCGGTTGGCGCAACCGCTGGCGGCGTTTCAAGATTGTTAAGCCATGCTGGAACATTCGCATCCTGATTCTCAGCATCAAGTTTGATCGTTGGGCTTGCTTGTGGTAAATCAGCAACATCGCCTTGTAACCACGACGGAATATCACCGGCACTTGCCACTGGTGGAACTGCTGCGGCATCGGCTTGCAACCACGAGGGAACATCACCAACCACCGCCGGAGCCGCTGTTGGCGCTACATCCAAATCTGCCTTCAGCCATGCAGGAATATTGGCATCCTGATCAGCAGTATCAAGTTTAATTGTTGGGCTTGCTTGCGGTAAATCAGCACCATCGCCCTGCATCCACGACGGAACATCACTGCTTGCCGCTGGGGCCACTGGTGGCGCATCGCTGAGATCGCCGCGCAACCACGCTGGTACATCATCGCCCGCATTAGCCGTTGGCGTTGGGGCCACTGGTGGCGCATCGTTGAGATCGCCACGCAACCACGCTGGCACATCGTCGCCCGCACTCGCTGCTGGCGTTGGCGTTGGAGCCGATTGTGCATCCGCGTGCATCCACGACGGAACATCACTGCTTGCCGCTGGTGCTACTGGTGGTGCATCGTTGAGATCGCCACGCAACCACGCTGGCACATCGTCGCCCGCACTCGCTGCTGGCGTTGGGGCCGCTGGTGGGGCAGCACTCAGGTCGCCGCGCAACCACGCTGGTACATTTGCATCCTGATCAGCAGCATCAAGCTTGATCGTTGGGCTTGCTTGCGGTAAATCGGCACCATCGCCCTGCATCCACGACGGAACATCATCGCTTGCCGCTGGGGCCGCTGGTGGCGCATCGTTGAGATCGCCACGCAACCACGCTGGCACATCATTACCCGCATTCGCCGCTGGTGGCGCATCGTTGAGATCGCCACGCAACCACGCTGGCACATCGTCGCCCGCATTCGCCGCTGGCGTTGGGGCCGCTGGTGGGGCTTCCGCTTGCATCCACGACGGAACATCACTGCTTGCCGCTGGGGCCGCTGGTGGTTCAACACCAAGATCGCCGCGCAACCACGCTGGCACATCGTCGCCCGCATTCGCCGCTGGCGTTGGAGCCGCTGGTGGGGCAGCACTCAGGTCGCCGCGCAACCACGCTGGTACATTTGCATCCTGATCAGCAGCATCAAGTTTAATTGTTGGGCTTGCTTGCGGTAAATCAGCACCATCGCCCTGCATCCACGACGGAACATCACTGCTTGCCGTTGGTGCTACTGGTGGCGCATCGTTGAGATCGCCACGCAACCACGCTGGCACATCGTCGCCTGCACTCGCCGCTGGCGTTGGCGTTGGAGCCGATTGTGCATCCGCGTGCATCCACGACGGAACATCACTGCTTGCCGCTGGTGCTACTGGTGGTGCATCGTTGAGATCGCCACGCAACCACGCTGGCACATCGTCGCCTGCACTCGCCGCTGGCGTTGGGGCCGCTGGTGGGGCATCGCTGAGATCGCCACGCAACCACGTTGGCACATCGTCGCCCGCATTGGCCGCTGGCGTTGGGGCCGCTGGTTGGGCAGCACTCAGGTCGCCGCGCAACCACGCTGGCACATCGTCGCCCGCATTGGCCGCTGGCGTTGGGGCCGCTGGTTGGGCATCCGCTTGCATCCACGACGGAACATCACTGCTTGCCGCTGGTGATACTGGTGGTGGCGAATTTAATGGTGCTGTTGCAGGTTTAAGCCATGGCGGAACATCATCGCTTGAGCCTGCGGCATCTAAATCAACATCAGATAATTGGACTACTGGTGGCTCAGTATCAAAATCTTTGAGCCAATCAGGCAAATTACCGGTGCCAGCACGTCGGGCAATCACAGGTTCGTCGTTATCTTCAACGAACGATGCTATCCCTGGTGGTGGTGCTGGCTCACTCGGACGCAACTGCTGCAACCACGCTGGCATAGGTTCTTCATCGGAATTTGCGGCTGGTTTTGGTGCTGGCGGCGCAGGTTCGGCTGAGCCTTGTAGCCACGACGGTACATCATTGCTCGCCGCTGGTTTTGGTGCAGGAGCCGCTGCTGGCGTTGATTCGACTGAACCTTGCAACCACGATGGAATATCGTTGCTCGCCGCTGATTTTGGTACTGGCGGTGGTGATTCGACTGAACCTTGCAACCACGATGGAATATCGTTGCTTGCTGTAGGTGCAGGAGCCGCTGCTGGCGTTGATTCGCTCGAGCCTTGTAGCCACGATGGAATATCGTTGCTTGCTGCAGGTGCAGGAGCCGCTGCTGGCGGTGTTGATTCGACTGAACCTTGCAACCAAGATGGAATATCGTTGCTTGCTGTAGGTGCAGGAGCCGCTGCTGGAGGCGCAACAGGAGGCGCTTGTAAATCCGATAACCAGTTGGGCAAAGGTTGCTCAGTGCTCGTAGGCACTACTGGTAGTGGCTCATCAACAGGTTTTGCCGGAGCCGTTGCCTGCAAATCGCGCAGCCATGGTGGAAGCTCCTCGCTATTGGCGGGGGCAGGTGCAACATCCGAGACAGACGGTGGTGCAGCAGATTCTTGCAACCACGCAGGTATGGCTTCGGCGCTCGCAGCAATTGGCGGCGGGCTTTCTTCTTGCAACCACGGCGGTAGGCTCGATGTGCCACGTTTTGCAGGCACAACGGTTTGTTGCTGATCAAGATCTTGCAGCCATGGTGGTAAATCATTGTTGGCGCTTGGCGTTGCGGCCAAAGGCGCTTGGCATTGGCTACAAAATTGGCGATCAGGGGTATTGGGCGTGCCACAGCGAGGACAATTCATTGAGGCCGCCTCCTAGCGATCCAAATACGGGAGATCAATCCCGAGTAAGATGCGAATACTAGCAACGATAGCGCCAATTGCCGACCCAAAAATGAGTCCACGCAGACCAGCCATCACAATGTAGCGTTGAATCCAGCCTAAGGTTTCGCCCAGATAGGGCAGACCAGCGAGCAATGGCAATTGCAACACCAGAAATACCAAGGCCACACTGACCACGATAATTGCTTCGCGCTGACCAGCGCCAAAAGCATGAATCGCCGCAGTTAAACCAAAAAATGTCAGCAATGCCAAGAGGCTAATGCTGATTGGCGCATACACCCAGCGAATCACATCTTGGAACAAGCCTAATTCTAAAACATTGGCCCGGCCTTGGGTGCTATAGCCATAAACGGCTAGCGCTGGTGGAATAATGACCCCCAACAGCAAGGCAATGCTATACCAACGTTTGGGATCGGTTGAGGCTAAACGTTTAATATGATGAATAATAACATTGGCTGAACCAGCAACCAGGGCAAAAGCAGCAATAACCGTTGCCCAATTGAGCAAAATTTGGCTACCATTGGCAATGCTGCCAATCCCAGGAAAAAGGCGATCAATTAAAACGAAAATACCGGCAACGCTGCCGATTAAAATAGGAATTAAGCGCTTTGGATTGCGGAGCAGGTCAATTCGACGCATCCCACCCATCCTTTATCTAGGCAGCAATGGAAAATCTTGTGGCAAGATTGCTAACTGGCCTAAAGAAACCAAAATAATCCCAAAAATAATGACCCCAATAATGACCGAACGGAGGACATCATGGGTTAAGATGCGGGCAAAACCTAAAGGTGTCGGGGCAATATAGGCCTCAGCGGCATAAATTTCCTCACCCAACAAAGTGCCATTCGCAGTCAGCAGCGCCGCAGTTAAGGCTTGCTGATCAGTGGTTCCAGCAATTTGCAAAATGTTGTGGGCCCGGCCTGGTTCAGCAAACAATAAATAGCCTTGCTCAAATGAACCAACCGTAATACTCGCCTCCATTGGTTCGCTGGTCACGCGATTACTCAGCCCAACCGAAAAGGCAATTGGATCGTTGGCAGCTAACATCTGAATCAGTTCAGGCCGATAATCTTCGCTGTAGCCAGCATCACGATAGGCGCGCCGAACTGTGCCGCGTAAGGCCAAATGGGCAATTGGATCACCGCTTGAGGCCGAAATTCCCGCGCCCCGCCGTGCAGCAATATCAGTGATTCGTTGCGCCAACACCAAACCAGCTAAAGTTTCTGGGTTGATCGTTGAGCCATCAAGCGAGCCACTGCCAGGCGACACATGGATCGGCTGGCCGGTTTCGGCAGCACGCGCCAAAGCACTATTGATCAAATCAATTGGGGGAAGAGGGCGGCGGTTAAATCTTACGTCCACCAGTAACTAGCCGTGCATACACAAAAGGCAAGGCAATTGCTAGGGTTAAGATGAGTGACACGACAAGAATCTCAAAGGGAGACACGGTTGGCCCTCACAACTGACACAGCTTGCAGCAAGTAGGCTGAATAGGCGTAATTGCGCTGAGTGTAGCCCATCGTTAATGCTTTGTCAACTTTCTAGGGCATTCAGATGCTCAATTAAGCGTTGCCAACTAGCCTCGGTTTCTAAGGCGTTGGCATAGCTTGCGAGCCGCTGTCGTAGCTGGTTTGGCACAAACGCTTGGCCAAATAAACACAGCTGGCTCAAAACAATACTGGCAACATGACCCGATCGCAGAAACAATTGGGCTACGCCGTTGAGCCGATGCCGATGCAGGCTGTGGGCTAATTGAACTAAAACCTGCTCAGGATCATCAACCTCGGCCATGCTGCCACTCCGCCGTATCCAAAATTATCGTCACCGGCCCATCATTAACCAGTTGAACTTGCATCGCCGCCCCAAATTGGCCGCTGGCGGTGGTAATGCCTTGCTGACGGCAATAGTCAATAAACTGCTCGACCATTGGTTCGGCCAAGGCTGGCGCTGCCGCCCCAATAAACGATGGCCTGCGGCCTTTCTTGGTGTCGGCATACAGCGTAAACTGCGAAACAACTAATAATTCGCCTTGACAATCGATTAACGAGCGATCAAACCGATCGTGCTCATCAGGAAAGATCCGCAAATTAATAATTTTATCGGCAAGTTTGTGCAAATCGTCAGCGCTATCGCTGGGGCTAACCGCGAGCAACACCAGCAAACCAGTGTTAATCTGGCCAACAATCTGCTCAGCAATGGTGACACTGGCACTAGCTACGCGCTGTATAATTGCCCGCATCGTTTTTGCCCCCGTAAAATGCCCCGGCACTGCCCATAATGCGGCCAAAGACCATGCGGCCACGATCGTTCGTCCAAACCCGACTTACGATCACCCGCACTTCATCGCCAATCCGTTCGCGTGCATCTTCGACAACCACCATCGTGCCATCTTCAAGATAGCCAATGCCTTGTTCGCGCTCGCGACCTTCTTCGCGCACTTTCACCACCAACATTTCGCCAGCGCCAACCGGTGGTCGCACTGCATCGGAAAGCACGTTTAAGTTCAACACTTGCACGCCTTGCAATTCGGCAACTTGGCTTAAATTCTTATCGTTGGTAATCAACGAATGGCCATCTTGCAGAGCTAAAGTAACCAATTTCTGATCAACGCCACGGGCATTGGCAATATCTTCATTAGGCATTTCAAGTCGCAGTTGATCATCTTTGCGAATTTCTTCCAGCATATCGAGGCCACGCCGACCACGCATGCGCTTCATATCGTCGCTGGAATCGGCCAAAAGTTGCAACTCATTGAGCACAAAACGTGGCACAACCAACACGCCATCGAGGAAGCCGCTGCGCACAACCGCCAAAACCCGACCATCGATAATCGCACTGGTATCAACCAAACAGGTTCGACGGAGTGGCACAGCTTCTTTAACCGGGCGCGATTTGGATGTTTGCAGCGAAACGCCAAAATTAACCAAGTTTTTCTTTTGGTACTCAAAAGCGATAACACAAAAATAGATTGCAAAAAAACTGGCAATTGCCGGCAAATAATTGCCTAAAAGACCAGGTAAATGGCTGAGTGGAATCGCTAACAGTGCGCCAATCACCACCCCCAACAGCATCCCCAAGGCCAATGCGATCAATTCTTGCGCAGTACTACGCCGCAAACGCTGGTTAATATCGCGAATTGGATATAACGTCACACGATGGGTAATTAATAAGCCCAAACCTGCGCCTGAAAGCGTTAGCAATTGCATTGCTAAAATTTCATCTTCAGTTGCTGGATTACTCGCCGAACGTGAGCTAAAATACCAACCAATATAGCCCAACACGACCATGCCCAAAATCCGAACCCAAAAATCAATGCTAAGTAAGCGATTTCTGTTTACAGGCTTTTTTTCCGAAATCGTCATAAATCTCCTCGTGAGCACATCCACAATTTACGCTTAATCATCATGGTCAGTTGCGGCCTTCGCGGTTGGCGGCTCACCAGGTGATGGTCGCGGCGCACCGATTAAAGCAGCTCGCACCGCTTCAATCAATGAACGAATGCCAGTAACCTGAAATGCGTCGATCTGCGGTAAGGCATCGATCTGGGGCACAATTGCATTATGAAAACCAAGCTTGGCCGCCTCATTTAAGCGCCGATCAAGCTGACTCACCGAACGCAATTCGCCCGAAAGCCCAATTTCGCCAATTAAAACCGTATTTGGTTCAACTCGCTGGTTACGAAATGATGAAGTAATTGCCGTAGCCACTGCTAAATCGATCGCTGGCTCGGTCACTTTCAAACCGCCTACCACATTAACATAAATATCCTGATTGAACAATGGCACTCCAACCCGCTTTGAGAGCACGGCAATGATCATTGCCAAACGATTTTGGTCAAAGCCATTGGCGGTTCGGCGCGGTTGCGCATTGGCGGTATGGCTGGTGAGGGCTTGCACTTCCAATAATAATGGCCGCGTCCCTTCTAACATCACTGCCACTGCCGAGCCAGGCGAGTTGGTGCTACGCTCGGCTAAGAAAATCTGCGATGGATTGGTAACTTCAACCATACCACCTTGATTCATCTCAAAGACCCCAACTTCGTTGGTCGAGCCAAAACGATTTTTGACGCTGCGCAACAAGCGATATTGATGAAATCGCTCGCCTTCAAGGTACAACACCACATCAACAATGTGTTCAAGCACCCGTGGCCCAGCAATCGCGCCTTCTTTGGTCACATGGCCAACCAACATAATTGAGATATTGTGTTGCTTGGCAACACGTTGGAGCCGCAACGCGCCTTCGCGAACTTGCGAAACGCTGCCTGCTGCCGAGGTCACCGATTCACTATAAACGGTTTGAATCGAGTCAACCACCACCAACACCGGTTTCATGCGTTCAATCATCGCAATTGCCGTATCAAGGCTGGTTTCGGCTAAAATATATAAGCGCTCAGCCGATAACCCAAGCCGGGTGGCCCGCAATTTTATTTGTTGCTGCGATTCTTCAGCGGAGATATATAGCACATCGCCAGCAGTTTCGGCTAAGGAAGCGCTTTGCTCAAGCAATAACGTCGATTTACCAATCCCAGGATCGCCGCCAATGAGCACCAACGAGCCTGGCACAATCCCGCCACCAAGCACGCGAGCAAATTCACTGCCACGAACTGGCAAGCGCTGAACATCGCCAAGTTGGATATCGGGCAAGCGTAATGGCTCGCTCACTCCCAGAGGTGAACGAGTACTACTACCTGTCGTACCTGTTGCTTTCGTCATAATCTGCTCAACCAGACTATCCCAAGCACCACATTCGGTACAGCGGCCCATCCAACGGGGAAACTGCGCATCACATTGTTGACAGACGAAAATTGTACGTTGTTTGGCCATGAAGTCACATATTCCTTGCTTGCCGCATATAGTTAAATTATAGCACAGCCGCTTGGTCGAATGCACCAAGTTCATGCTATACTTGGCGCAAATTGTCAAGCCTAAGCCTAGGCTTTTTGCCGCTCGCCTGCCCTAGAACTCACTGCAATGTCACCCATACGGGCAGGATCACCGCTGGCATAAAGTGGTGCTTTTGGGTTATCGCAATCGCTTAAATAATTTTTTACAATAGCGAGTGAGGGTTATCGCTGGCTTAAGGGCAAGCTGGTACCACATTCGTCTGCCGTCACCTGCAATGCTGCATGTGCTGCTTAACGTGAGGTTGGTATGCCATCAACACCGCATCGTCAGCGTAAACCAGAGTGGTTACGCAAACCCGTGCTTTCACCAGAGTTGCGCAATGTCCGTCAATTACTGCGCGATCTCAATCTCAATACTGTGTGCGAAGAAGCATCGTGTCCTAATATTGCCGAGTGTTTTGGCCAAGGCACTGCCACATTTATGATTGGCGGCGATCGCTGTACGCGCCGTTGCCATTATTGTGATGTCACCACCGCCAAGCCTTTTCCGCTTGATCCGCGTGAGCCAAGCAATGTCGCCGAAGCCGCCGCTCGCTTGGGCTTGAACTATGTGGTCGTAACCGCAGTTGCCCGCGATGATGTTAAGGATGGCGGTGCGCGCCACTTTGCTCGCACGATCAGCGCGATTCGCCAACGCCTGCCCGAGGCCGAAGTCGAAGTGCTGATTCCCGATTTCAAGGGCGATGCCGATGCGCTCAAAACGGTGCTCGCCGCTGAGCCACACGTGCTCAATCATAATATCGAAACGGTGCGTGGCGTATTTAAGAGTGTGCGACCACAAGGCGATTATGATCGATCGTTAGAATTGTTAACCCGCAGTCGTGAGTTTGCCCCACAGATCACCACCAAATCGGGTTTTATGGTGGGCTTGGGCGAAACAACCAGCGAAATCTACCAAACCATGGATGATCTCAAACAGGTTGGGGTTGAGCTGGTGACAATTGGTCAATATTTACAACCATCGCTGAACCATGTGGCAGTCAGCGACTATATTCCCCCTGAGCGTTATGAGTTGTATCGCAGCTATGGCCAGCAATTGGGCTTTCGGGCCACCTTTGCTGGGCCGTTTATCCGCTCATCATTTCACGCCGGGGAGTTACACCACCATCAACCAAGCAGCGACGTGGCCAGCCCTGTGCAAGAATGGATTGCCCTCGAACCACGTTAGATTATAGATAGAAGGAGTTCCTATGTCGTCCGTGCATGAAACGCATTTATTGGCTGAAGGGATTACTGCCGCCAAAGCCGGCCAGCGCGCAACAGCCCGTGATTTTCTGACCCAAGTGATTGCCCTCAATGCACGGAATGAACTAGCGTGGCTCTGGATGAGTGCGGTCGTTGATACGCCTGAGCAACGCCGCGATTGCCTCGTGCGGGTCTTGTTGATCAATCCCAGCAATGAAGCCGCCCAACGAGGCATTGCGGCGCTCGAAGTTCACACCAAGCCTACGCCTGCGCCGCCGATCATCTCGGTTGCTGCGGCTAGCAATGGCAAGCTCATTCAATGTCCATTCTGCCATTCGGATACCGATAGTAGCAAGCTTGATTGCCAAGTCTGTGGCGAAAATACCATCCTCACCTGCCCCTCATGTGATAGTACGATTAACTTATGGGAAACCACCCGCTGCCCATGCGGCGAGGGTTTACGTCACTACATCTTCTTTCCCGATGGCATTGATCACGAAGGCTTAGGCCAACGCTATGCCTTGATGGAGCGCTGGGAGCCTGCCGCTCGTCAATGGGATCGGGCGCTCAAGGATGGCTCGCATGTGGTGATGTTGCACCGAAAGTTGGCTCAAGCCTACGACAAGATTGGTCGCAACCAAGAGGCCGAATTTCATCGCCAAGTGGCCCAATCCTAATTCCTTAGCCAATCTTTACTTGCATCAAGCCAAATTTATGTCACAATCGGTGTATCCTTAAAAAAGCCAATGAATGTCTCTTTAGCGATGGATTACCGTTATGACAATCGATGATGAACTTGCCAAAGGCATCGCCGCTGTGCGAGCAGGCCAACGTGAGCTTGCTCGCCAGCACCTGCAAAAAGTATTATTAACCGATTCCAAAAACGAGTCTGCTTGGCTCTGGCTCAGCGGCGTTGTCGAAACCCGCACCCAAAAACGCGACTGTCTGCAAATTGTGCTTTCAATTAATCCCGATAATAATGCTGCGCGACGGGGCCTCGAAGAGCTAGCCCAAAGCGAAGCCGCAGATTTTCTTTCGAGCTTCGAGCCATACAAACCACCAATTGCAGCACCAACGCCACCACCGGTAGCGCCAACGCCACCAATTGCAGCAGCGCCAGCACCAGTTGTCAGCAGCATGCCAAGTTTCGATGAACCACCTGCGGCGATGTTTGAACCTATCCCAATCGAGCTTGATCAGCCAATGCCAGGCTTTGGTTTTACCCCGATGGTAAGCGAAGTCAGCGCTGAATCAGCGCCCGCATTTGGCAGCCCAACCAGCAATGTGCCCAAACCACCGCAAAATCTCGAAGCACCATGCGCTTTTTGTGCTACGCCCACCCAAAGCACTGGCGAATGTAGCAATTGTGGCATGGAACAAACCTTCGATTGCCCCAACTGTGGTCATGTGCTCGATGTACGTGAAAATTGGATCTGCGAGTGTGGCCATTCCTTCGAGAATTTTCTTACGCCTGAACGCAAACTTGATCGCGAACGGCTTGCACAAATGTATAGCGATCGCGATTTTCCAGCTGCCGCAGTCAAACAATGGAAAGCCGCGCTGCCAACCAGCCGTCGCCCGCAACTCCTGCATGCAGCAATCGGTCGGGTTTATGATAATCTAGGGTTATACGAGCAAGCTGAAATGCACTATAGGTTATCAAAACAAAAATGATTGATCGTGAGCTGCTACAAACCACCTTGGCTGAGTGGGAACTAACCCTTAGCACCAGCCAAATCGACCGCCTTGAACAGTATGTGGCGTTGCTGACGCAATGGAATGAGCGCATGAATTTGGTTGCGCCATCGACCTTGCCCGAAGTAACCCGCCGTCATCTGTTAGATTCGTTTTCGTTGGCAACTACCTGCGAGCAAGTGCCGGCCAGTTTGGTCGATATTGGCTCAGGCGCAGGCTTGCCAGGCATTCCCTTGGCCATTTTGTGGCCCGAAACCGAAGTGTTATTAGTTGAATCAATTGGCAAGAAGGCCGAATTTTTGCGCCATGTTGTTCAAGAACTACAGCTTGAGCATGTTTTGGTTGAAGTCGAACGGGCTGAAGTTGTTGGGCGCGAACGGCGTTGGCGCGAGCATTTCGATCTCGTTACTGCCCGCGCGGTCGCCAATTTAGCAACTCTTGCCGAATACTGTTTGCCCTTGTGCAAAGTTGGTGGCATGTGGCTTGCACCAAAAGGTTTTGAAATTGAGCCTGAAGTGCAAGATGCCGAAGAGGCCATAACCATTCTTGGGGGTCAATTACGGGCGGTCTATAATGTCAACATTCCAGCCGAACCTGTCCGTTCGCTTGTCGTCGTAGACAAAATAGCTTCAACCCCATTGACCTACCCACGGACCGTTGGCACACCATCCAAAAAGCCATTGTAACTTTTTGGCAAAAACGCTCGTACTACTTGAGAACCGCCAGCGCGGTGTGCTAGAATGAATTCACACAGTCTTTGTGTTTTAGCTAAGGAGGAATTCCTATGTCGTTGTTGAGCCGTGTTCGCGACTTGGTTAGCGCTAATCTCAATGCGATGTTGGATAAGGCCGAAGACCCTGAAAAAATGGTCAATGAGTACATGCGGCAATTGCAAGAACAACTGTACGAAGCCAAAACCGCTGTTGCATCCGCCATGGCCGATGAAACCAAATTGCACAACAAAATGGTGACATTCCAAACCGAAGCTGATCAATGGCAATCCAAGGCTGAAGCTGCGGTTCGCGCAAGTGACGATGAATTGGCAAAAGCTGCCTTAGGCCGCAAAGCCAATGCTCAAAAAATGGCTGATACCTATCGCCAACAATACGAACAACAAGACGAGCAAGTGGAACAACTCCAAAAAGCCTTGGTCAGTCTTGAATCACGCTTGTCGGAAGCTAAAGCCAAAAAAGAATTGATTATCGCCAAGAAGAATCGCGCCGAAACCCAAGAAGCGATTCAACGCACCGTTCAAGGCTTGGGCAATCTCAACGCCATGGACAAATTGTCCCAAATGGAAGAACGGGTCGATGATCGTTTGGCTCAAGCCGATGCCATGTCGAAACTCGAAGGTGGTTCGCTCGAAGCTCGCTTTGCCGACCTCGAACGCGATACCGCTGTCGAAGATGAATTGGCAGCCTTAAAAGCAAAAATGAATAAACAATAGTTTTTGAAAAAGTGGGTGTTGGTTTGCACCAACACCCACTTTTTATTTAAGCATTAGCCAAGCAAGATCGCAATCGCAAAACCCAAGATGATCACACCAGAAATTCGATTAATCCACAGGCTGTAAGCTTGCACGCGCTCACGCAATAAGCTCACGCTGCCACAGAGCAGCAACCACCACAAGGCCGAACCAACGGTCACCCCAACCACCAACCAAATGCTATCCCAGCCATATGCCGTAATGCCCAAGCCCGCAAAAACCGTGGCAAACGATAAAATTGTCAGGGGATTGGTCAAGGTCAAAAAGAGCGTCGATGCATACATGGCCCATAAATTATCGGCTTGGGCATTTGCACCCTCGGTCGCTGGGCGACTCAGCATGGTTTTGATGGCCATATAGCCCAGAAAAAGCCCGCCAATAATGCGCAGCACCACCAACCAAACTGAATCTTGGCTGACATTATTGAGCGCCGCCGCTAAACCAAACACCGCCAACATGCCATACAAACCATCGGCAGTTGCCGCTCCCAAACCCGATAAAACGCCCGCCAACCATCCATTAATCAGGCTCCGTCGAATGCACAACACTCCAATTGGCCCCACTGGTGCGGCAATCGAAAAGCCTAAAATCAGCCCTTTGAGCAACATCGCCATTCCCTCGCTTCTATAAAACGATCGATTAGGGCTAGTTTCGCATAGATTGCACGCGAGTGCTTGCATCGGTGGTAGTATATTCGCTACCCTACAACGAATGCTAGACAAACGCTTAAATTGATGAGGTCTTTAGATCTATGACCGTACAACAACTTGAAACTGCTGTCGCTCCCCGACATGTCGCAATAATAATGGATGGCAATGGCCGTTGGGCACAAGGCCGAGGCCTCCCCCGTCTGGCAGGTCATCATGCTGGCACAGGCAATATCAAACGGATCGTGCGCGAGGCCATTGCCTTGGGCATTCCCTACCTTACAATTTATGCCTTTTCAACCGAAAATTGGAAGCGCCCATCGTGGGAAGTACGCGGATTGATGCGAATTATGGCCGAATATCTCGATCGTGAGTTGCGCGAGTTGCACGCCGAAGGGGTGCGCTTGCACTTGCTTGGCACACTCGATGGGGTCGATCCAGCGCTCGCTAAGAAAATTCAAAATGCAATTAATTTCACTGCCAATAATACTGCCTTGACGCTCTCGGTCGCTTTCAACTATGGTGGGCGGGCTGATATTGTTAATGCGGTACGCGAAATTGTTGCCAAGGGCATTAATCCCGAAGATATTAGCGATGAAATGATTGCTGGACACTTGTATACATCGGGCATTCCCGACCCCGATTTGATTGTGCGCACCAGCGGCGAGCAACGCCTGAGCAACTTTTTGATTTGGCAAGCTGCCTATAGCGAATATTACATGACGCCATTGCTCTGGCCCGATTTCGGCCCCGACCAGTTCCGCGAGGCGGTCAGCAATTTTGGCAATCGCGAACGGCGTTATGGTGGACGAATAGGCGAAGGCGAAATGGCGAAGTAAGTTTTACCAAGGTACCAAGCCCTCAGCCCCCAGCCCCCTCTCCCACTGAACGCGGGCGAGGGGGAGCAACCTATATTCGATAAAGCAGTGTATGACTCAACTTACTGAACACGGACGAGGGGGAGCCATACCTTGGTTGCTCTATCGATTCCCTCACCCCCCAGCCCCCGCTCCCACTGAACGCGGGCGAGGGGGAGTCATACCTTGGTTGCTCTGCACAATCATGGCAAAACCACGGAATTAAGCACTTCGACCTCTCCATGGGCGAGTGGTTGGGGTAAGGGAACGCTCCCATAGACTTACAGTTGCCTACCTGATTATCGTTAACAGAATCATACCAAAGTCTCTTGTTGGAACGTGATATGATACTAGTAGCAAGGTTGTTAAGTAACCTGTTGCACTTTGTTAGCTTTACACACTGGCACTTTCTCTACTACCAAGAGGGTTTTCCCGATGCATATGCGATTGCCTGCTGCCCATACTCAACTTTTGCGACAACTCAAAGATGAGCGCAGCAAACTGCAAGATCTCGTATGGGAACTCGATGATCTTGAACATGCTGTCGTCGATTTAGAACAAACATTAACCGATGCACTCGATACAAATAAGCATCAAGAGTTGGAGCATCTTCGCCAACAACATGATCACATCGAAGATGCTGTGCTCTATCAAATGATGTATATCGACCGGTTACAAGAACGCTACGATTTATTGCCCTACGCGGCAGCTCCCGCTGCTTAAGCTCTCCATTGCTAGGGGCTAGGCAGCCTAGCCCCACTATTTCCGCAAATAAATCGCCACACTCGCATTTTCATACACCAGCTCAAATTCCGGTGCATTGGCTAATTTGGCTTGATTGAAGATCTTGCCAGTGGTTGTCGCATAGGCATAATCATAGTTATGTTCGCGCATCCACTGGGCTAGCTCGCTAGCGGTTTTGTCATTCGCATTGCGCAGCCAGCTTGTTTCAGCCTCAACGGCGGCAATATAGTCAGCCGTGCCTTGGTTATACACAACTGGCGGTGTGCTCACCTGCAAGCCAGCATAGGGCAAAATCCACCAACCACCATCACTGCCTCGCGCCACGTTATACAGCCAACCTTCGGTATTAATCGCAAAGCGCGCATTTTTAGGAATCCGCTGCACAATCCAATTCAGCGCGGGTAGATCATCGGCTTTGGCGATGATCGTGCCATCGTTAATCACGCTATGCATTTTTGTGCCTGAAATCAGGATCACCACCGCCAAAATTGCCGTGCGAATCGCCCGCCAACCTCGGGCAGCTCCACGCTTAAGATACTTGCTCAAACCTTGATCAAGCGAGGCAACCCCAAAAGCCACCCATAAACTAATTGGCAGGAAGATTGCCAAGGCCACAATGTTGTTATTAAAAAATGAGAGATAGGGCAGGCCAAGCACCACTGGATTGGCAAACAGCATCACGAGAATCGCCCATAAGCAGTTGATTAGCACCAAACGCCATTGTCGCCATAAACCAACTAAGGACGCAACCATGCTTGTGAGCAATAAAAAGCCGTTATTCCATGTCCAATAGAGCCCTTTGGCCGATTCATAGGTGTTGTAGCCGCCGCCAACCAATTGTTTGGGCGTGCCACTGCCAGCAGGCTGAATTTCACGAATCAATAACGCCAGCCATGGCGACATCAATAAAATCGCCATGCCCACCGCTGCCGCTTGATTGCCAAGCACCCGCCAGCGTTGCTCAGTCCAAACATCGCGGCCAAGCCAGACCGCCACACACCACAACAAAGCAAAGCCAGCCGCCACAAAGTGGGTTGGCAATAGCCCACCAAGCAGAATCGTCAGTAAAATAATGCCCTTGCGATCGCTGCGATCCATCGCAATCCAGGCCAGCAGTAGCACAACCGGAACCATTGCCAAGCCGGAAAGCAAGGTATAGCGTCCCCAACTCAGGTAGTAGGCTGGCATAATCGAGATAAAGCCGGTCATAGTGGCGGCAGTCAAGCCAGCTATTGGGCTTTTGGTTAGGCCAATTGTAGCGCTACCAACCGAGATCACAATTAATACGCCTAAAAATTGACCATACCACAACATAAATTGCGGAATGCTCATGCCACTCAAATTGTAGATTGTCGCTGCGGTAGCGTGAAAGCCCCAGTGATAGCCAAAATTATCAACTGGCAAATAGGGTTGTAAGGAGTAAGGCACTTGGCCAATCTCAGCGATCACTCGCATAATGGTGGCATGGTGAATTGAATCAACCCACGGTGGAAAAGCTACATTGCTAATATGTTTAATTCGGGTGCTGATTGCCAGGGCCAAAATAAATCCAGCTAAGGCCAGAATGGGCAAGGGTGCTGGCAAAGCCCAAGTTTGTGCAGCTTCGCGCCATAAGCGCCAAAGCACACCAGCAACTAAGCCAAAGACCGCAAACGTAATCATGCCAACGCTTAAGCTTAACCCAAGCGTCGTTAGCCATAAATAGGCCAATGGCCAAACCGCAAGGCTTAATCCAATCCAGAGGCTTGGTCGCACTAATGGCGCTAGCTCGAGATCAAGCCAGCGTTCGAGTAAGTAGCCGGGAGCAAGCGTACAAACCAGTGCCGCAAACCAAAAACGGCTATGTGGCAAGATCAACATCAAAACCGCTACCCCAAGCAATCCACCAAGCCCAATTGTTCGTTGACGATTCATACACAACACCCTGCAATCTGAGGTTCATGGCAAATGGTACACGAAAAACGCCACTGGTAAAACAGTGACGTTGATTTGCATACGGCTTATAGGTTCTCAATTTTCATAATGGATGATCGTGATTTGTGTTTCTCCGCCTCCTGATCGGGCGAGAGCGGTGGTTGGCATGCAAGGGTAGGTTGTAAAACTCCCTCACCCCAACCCCTCTCCCGTGGCGCGGGCGAGGGGCTTCACGCGGGGGTTTCAGCGACATTGGACGGAGCAACTAGCGTGGCTGGTTCGGCTCCCCCTCGCCCACTGAACGCGGGCGAGGGGGTTGGGGGTGAGGGGAAAGCATTAGCGATGAACTTCGGCGCGTTGTTCAGCCAATTGCAATTGCCAATTTTGCACCCTCAGACGTTGCACCAACGAACGGGCCAGATTTTGCATCAACTTCAGGCCAAGCGAGGCATCATCTTCAAATAAGGCAAACAGATAGCGACTATCGATCGAAAGCACAGTTGCCCCCGATTTGCCAGCGCGTAAATCGGCAGTGCGCCGGCCACCTTTGCCTTGAATTAAGGCCATTTCGCCAGCGATTTGGCCAGCCATCAGCACATTGACCCGCCGCGATTCATCAATCCCAAGATCGTTGCTGATGCGTACCAATACATCAACTTGGCCATCTTGCACAATAAACAGCTCATCGCCACTCGAATCTTCTAAGGCGAGCACATCTTGGGGCGCAAAATGATGTTGATGGCACAAGCCCGCCACGCGCAGCCGCTGCGATTCGCTTAAATCTTGGCCAAGCTCGGTATTCGAGAGAAATTGCGCAATTTCGCCCACATCAAGCTCGCGTTGTTGGTGGATTTGAGCATTAGGCAGGCTTGGCAAAATTGGCAGGCCCAAAAATGAGGCAATATAGCGCATGGTGGTTTCGTATTGCTCAAAATGCGGCCAATGGCCAGCATTCGGAATCAAACGCAAATCGACTTCAGGCCATTCGTCGGCAACCACGCCAGCATCACGCAACGGCACGGTGTTATCTTCAGCGCCCCAAATCACCTGGGCTGGTGGCTGAATTTGCTTGAGCTTTCCCCGCAGATCGCCCATTTTCATCGCTTCATAGCAGGCAGCACGCACTGCACCTTGGCCCGGTCGCCGCGCATCAGCCCGAATCCGATCATAATCTTGCTGCGAAATCGCTGCCCGTTCAGCAAATAAAATCGGCTTCATCAACTGATTGATGTAGCTCAAAGGAGTATTTTCGAGGTAACTCAATATTTTGCCGCCCAATCTGGTGCGTTCGAGCAAAATATGCGGAGCTACAAATAAATTAATAAAAGTTGATAGACGACCACTGACCACGGGATTGAGCAAAATCAAGCGCTCGACCAACATGGGATGGCGCAGTGCCAAAGTCATGGCAATTTGGCCACCCATCGAGTGACCAAGCACCACTACAGGCCGATCGCTGGCTTCCTCGATCAACTTGGCCATCAAATCGGCATACCAATCAATTGTAATTGGGTGCTTAGGCGCAGGCGAGCGGCCATAGCCTGGTAAATCGACAGCCATATACGAATAGCGCGTGCCCAAGGCTTGCAGCAGCGGTGTCCAGGTAAACCACGAACTAGACCAGCCATGAATTAACAGGGCAACTGGGGCATTGCGGCGATTATCGCGGATATGCAGTTCCTGACCGTCGATGACATAGGTTGACATGGACTACCCTCATTGCAGGAACAATCACATAATGAGCATTATTGTAGCATAGTGGGGCAAGTGAATTCCATAGATACGAGGCTAGCTAGTATTTATCAGTATTCATTGATTCGATTCGCAAGAGCCGCATCCCCTCACACCCTAGCCTTACAAGGATAGGTTTTTAACGAAATCATTAGCGCTCGCCGCATGGATCTCACCACCCTTCCGTATCGCCTCAAGGACATTCGTTGGTCAGCAATCACCTTCCGATGAATCGGTCAGGGCGTGGTTCGGAGCGGAACGCTATGACCAACCCACCCTTGTCCCTATATCCCTTCTCCCGTCCGCGAGACGAGGGGCTAGAGCTGTGGTTTTGGCATGATGCTGGTCACAATCCACGACGGCTCCCCCTCGCCCGTGTTCAGTGGGCGAGGGGGCAGGGGGATGAGGGAACAATCCTTAGTCTCCGGCCAGCAGTGCGATGGCAGGCTAGCAAACAAAAAATTGGCAATTAACCCTACTTTAGACTAAAAACCCTGATTTTACCGTCTTTATTAGAATCATTCTCATTATGTGACTAAAGTTACAGAAGCATGGCGAGGAGCTTGCTACACTACATTTAGAAAACAAGTATGAAGTTACCGCCCCAGCGCGAAGGAGTATCAACAATGGCATACGTAATTGCAGAACCATGTATCGGCACCAAAGATTCAGCCTGTGTCAAAGTTTGTCCAGTTGACTGTATCTATGAAGGTGAAGACCAATACTATATTAATCCTGACGAATGTATCGATTGTGGCGCATGCGAACCAGAATGCCCAGTCAGCGCAATCTTCTCAGGCGATAGCGTGCCAGAACAATGGGCTTCGTTCACCCAAAAGAACATCGATTTCTTCGGTTAGTTCTGAAGCAAGTCAATTAACCCTCAGGGACACGGAAATTTCCGTGTCCCTCTTGTTTATTTAGCCGAGGTTGCAATGCTGCGTTTTCCTGTCGTTTGTTTTGATGTTGGGTTTACCTTGCTTGACGAGCGGATTGATGCTCACGATTTAATTGGCGAGGTGTTGCAAGAATTTGGCGTACAAGTCGAGCCAAGCTTAATTCGCGATGCCCGCCGAGCAACCAATCGTTGGTATCACCAGCGTTATCATTCGCTCGATAACGATGATTGGAGTTCCGATGCCACGATTCGCACGCTCTGGCTGGAATTTTATCAACACCTGTTGGATCAAATTGACCCATCCCTCGATCACGCAGCCCTCGGCGATCGTTTGATCAAGCATTACGAGCAGCCCGAAAATTGGGTGCCCTTCGCCGATGTGCGCGAAACCCTCGATAGTCTGCATGCCAAAGGCATTCGGATTGGGATTGTCTCGGATTGGGCTAGCAGTTTACGCCCAATTTTGACCTACAATAAATTACTGCCCTACTTCGATTTTGCGGTAATTTCGGCTGATGCTGGCTATGCCAAACCCATGACCGACCTCTATCAACTGGCAATCAAACGCTCGGGCGTTGCTGCCGAACAGATAATTCATATTGGCGATAGCTATTACGCTGATGTGCTGGGAGCGCGGGCAGTCGGCATGCAGGCAGCTCTGATCGATCGCCACAAGCGGGTGCCCAAAGCCGATTGCCCAATTTTGCACGATTTGCGCGATTTATTGCAGTTGGTTTAATCAGCATAGCTCGCATTGCCTTGAGCAAAAGCCGCTGTTGCTGATTTACAGTGGAATCCACTCGCAGGTATTGAGCCAATCTGCCAAATTTGTACAATACCAAATTTCATACAGCGCTGTAGCGATAATCCCAATTGCGGTTAATGGGCGCACCACCAACACCCCGCAATGCTGATGGCCTT
>CAVYBW010000003.1:0-1021330 GCA_963767035.1 uncultured Chloroflexia bacterium
CGAACATGGCGATTTGATTGTGTATGTGCGGCGCATGTTTGTTTGTCGTGGTGAGCGCAGCCTGCTGCCAGAGTGGGCTAAATTCGTTAAAGGCGTGGTCGAAAGCCCTAATCTGCGCGAAACCACCTCGCGCGAAGCCTTGCGCCGTGATGAACATTTCGAGCGGGTGCAGCGCACGCTTGGCCAAGTGATTCTGAATTATCTTGAGCAACTGGCGCTCAATGATCAACGCTTATTCCGCGAGATCGTCACCCAACACAATCGAGTAATCAAGTCGTGGGCGTTAATCTCTGATGAACTGTTTGCGCGGATCAAAGATATTGTCTTGTTTGATACCGATGCCGGGCGCATGAATTTACCGCGCTACTTTGAGCAATCGCAACTTTCGCGCAGCGGCATCAACAGCGACGATCCACATCAGCGTTTGTTGTTTTATTTCACCACGCCCGGCGGCATTGGCCAACATGCGGTGTTGTTTGCGGCCAAAGGCTTGCGCGTGATCGATGCCCAGTATTTCCCCGATGAGCCATTTTTGCGCCGTTACGCTGAATTGACTCCCAACATAGGGCTGCGGCGCTTAGATGTTGGCGGCGATTTTATCTTCGAAGCCATGCCCAACAAAGATCCTCGCTGGTTGGAGCTCGAAGAACGCTACGCCGAAATGGGCGTGCAAGCTCTGGTTGCCCAATATCTGCCCGAATCAATTCCAGCGGTCTTGATCTTCCCTGAGAATGCCGAAACGACTGAGCAAGTTGACACGCTGTTGGCCGATCCCAACCTGAGCCAATCGATTAAGCAATTGCTGCGGGCAATGCTCGATGAGCGCAAGGCTGAGCGCAAAAGTTCTGGCAACAAAGGCATGCTCTATTTAAATTCTCGCAATGCGGTAATTAACCAAGTGGCGCAATTAAACCATTATGCCGACCCACAGATGCGCGATGTGCTGATTTTTCTCTACAACAATGCGTTGATGTTGAGTGCTCAAGGTGCGCAGCGCATCGTCAAACCTGAGCATGCCAAGCAAATTTTCGATGCCAACAATCGGGTGGCCAGCGCCTTGATGAATGCGATTACTGGTACAACTGGGACTGTTGATGCCCCCCAAACGACCGTTGCACCCTATGCCTTGTTGATCAACGCGCTTGGCAATGATCAAACCAACCGTGAATTGCGCCATGTGCTGGAAAGCGCACCCTTCTTTTTGCGGGTGATTGGGATTGATGCGGCGCTTTCGTTGACTGAACATAGTTTGCAAAGCTTGCAGCAGGCCGCCTGTATTGTGATTGATGCTAGCGAGCCAGCCCAAGCCAGTTTGTTGGCCTTGGGCGCGGTCTGGGCAATTGGCCCGCATGTGCCAATTATCGCCTTGCGCTCTAGCGAAGCCGATGCCTTGGCAATTCCGGCGATTGATGCGGTGTATGATTTGGGTGTGCGAGCTGATGCGTTGCGCCGCGCCTTGCAGGAATTGAATCTGACCCAAGCCGCCAGCCGCCTAACTGCCGCCGATTTTCTGCGCTACGAATTTGTGAGCGAACGCTTAGCCCAAGCCTTGGCTGAACACTTTAGCAGCATCGACGAACTGTTACGAGCCGATCCGGCTGAGATTAGCAATTTGTTGGGAGTGCGTTTAGCGCCCTTGGGCCTGATCGAAGAGTTGCAACGGGCCTTGCACGAAGATCGAGGCGATTAGACGCGGCGGAGCAAAACGGTCATAGCAACTTGGGAGTTGCCGAATGATCAATGTTTGATTGTATTTGATCATTCGGCAACAGGTGCGAGCGCCATGCTGCCTTCAAGCCACCATTCGTCGCTATTTTGATTTGGTTCGGCAATTTAGAATATTCAGCATGGTGTTTGCATTATGACTCGGTATAGTTGAAGAGGAGGCAGATTGATGGCAGAATCAATTTATTTCTCAGCTGGATACATAATCACTAAGATATTTCCTCGGCCAACAGCGTTCAAAAAGATGCTTTTTCGCTCACGAGCGATGATTAGTATGTGTGATTGTTTAGCTGAGCCGCCAATCAACCATTGGTTTCAAGATGTTAACGACTATAGCGATCCTCCGGCAAATCCAAGTGAGTTTACTGATTGGGTTTACCAAGAATATCAAAAAACGATTGGCCTCAACAATATTTTTTATTCATTAGCTGGAGCGCGAGCATTTTTGCAGCGCTTCTACCCTGATCGCGAAGATTTAGTAATTCTTAACTGGGGTTTACGTCAAGATCTGGTTAGCGAGTTTTTGCGAGAAACCTATTATGAAGATCCATATTCTGCCGAATCGGGCGGCATTTATCATATGCTCCAACAAGCAGAACCGGTGGATACAATAACCGGCAACATCCTAGGCTTTGAATTAATTGGCTTTGATACGACCCATCCCCATTCGTGGTTGTGCAAAGCCGAGAATCATCGCTTTGTTACAACGCGTTCACCTCATAATCTCAAGCCCAATCGCTGGGGATTACTGCGCAGCTTTGAGGCTGCCATGGAAATCAGCCCACATGTATTTTTCTCAAATTTCGTAGAGCGTTTCTATCCTTGGATCGTCGTGCATTTTTCACGCAAACCTAAAATTTGATCTAGAAAATATGTGCTAAAATATTATGGTATAATAGGTCTTTTGTGGTATAATAAAGCCATGAATAGACGTTTACAACCACAAGCCCAAGAGCCACAACGGCGTAATCTTCCAGAGCGTCTAAGCCAAGGATTTCGTGTCGTTCGTCGAGCACCTTGGGTTATTTTAATGCCAATTTTGCTTGATATATGGCTTAGTTTGTTGCCAGCCTTAGCGCCCAATCGTTGGCTTGCCAGCATTGGTAGCGTGATTAGCCGTTTTAGCCAAGCTCAAGGTCAACAGCTTTGGTCGCAAGCTAACGAGCTGCTGCAAACAATCGATTTGCGCTCAAGCGCGGTCGGAACCTATCTTGTGCCAAGTTTGTTCAGCGGCGATGGCTCGCCCTCGCTTCACAACGGTGCGCCATGGCTGTTCAACGGTTGGTTGACCTTGCTCTTAGTGCTTGGGTTGAATGTTATTGGGCTTGGGTTAAGCGCGGTTGTCTTGCTCTGGCTGGGGCGCAATCTCGACACGGCGAAGCCTGCTTGGTCGAGCTTACCCAACCAACTCTGGAACTTAACCAAGATGTGCTTGATTATCGTTGGCCTTGGCTTATTGTTTGGGATCCCAGCGTTTGTTGCTGCCAGCTTTCTGCTTGCTGCCAGCGCTTTTGGGGCCAAATTAGTCTTGGCCGGTTTTGGGGTCGTGCTGATTGCGCTGTGGCTCTATGCCAGCCTTGCGCCAGCCGCAATTATTGTTGGCCAACAATCAGCATTAGTTGCACTTTACCAAAGCTATAACTTAATCCGCCAACAACCACGTGAAGCCCTACCGCTGATCATCGCGAGTGGCGTTTTGATCCATGGCACAGCTTTTTTGCTACGGCCACTGGCCACCGATCTGATGAGCATTCTTGCCGCTAGCGCCCTGTTTGGGTTGCTCAGCTGTAGCTTACAAGCAGCAAAATTAATCTTTTATAGCGAACGTGTTGGCTCACTTGCCCACCGTTTTCCTGTTGCCCTAACACAAAAGTGAGGTTCGATTCGATGGCGACAAATTCCAATCAGAGTACATACGATGCCGCTCAGATTCAAATGTTGCGCGGCTTGGAAGCAGTACGCGAAAACATGGGGATGTATCTCGGTGGTCAAGACACATCGGCCTTGCATCACTTGGTCTATGAAGTTGTCGATAATTCGGTCGACGAAGCTTTGGCAGGCTACTGTGATACGATTATTGTCGAAATGCGCACTGACGGGTCAATTGCTGTCATCGACAACGGGCGCGGGATTCCTACCGATATTCACCCAGTCGAAGGCCGCTCGGCGCTCGAAATTGTGCTCACCGAGCTGCACGCCGGTGGTAAGTTCAAAGGCTCACAGGGCTATAAAGTTTCAGGTGGTTTGCACGGGGTCGGGGTTTCGGCAGTTAACGCAGTCTCCGAATTTCTGCGGGCCGAAGTCAAACGCGATGGCAAATTGTGGGCGCAAGATTTTCGTTTAGGCATGCCGCAAGCTCCAGTTCATGTGGTTAGTGATGCCGAAGGCACAGGCACAACGATTATCTTCAAGCCCGATGCCCAATTATTTACCACGGTTGAATTCAACTATCGCACCTTGGCTAATCGGTTGCGCGATATGGCCTACCTCAACAAAAGCCTGCGCTTCAAGTTGGTCGATTATAACAGTGATCGTGAAGTAACCTACTATTTCGATGGCGGGATTGTCTCTTTCGTGCGTCACCTGACCCGCGAAAAAGGTCCAATGCTGGCTCAACCATTTTACGTTGAAAAGCCCTATGAAAACGTCAATGTCGAAATTGCAATGCAATACACAGGCGATTTCAACGAAAATCTTCTAGCCTTCACCAACAATATTGCCAACCCCGATGGCGGTACCCACGTCACCGGCTATCGCGCCGCCTTGACGCGAACAATCAATGCTTATGGCCGTAGCAAAGGCTTGCTCAAAGAAGGCGATGCGCTTTCTGGTGAAGATGTGCGCGAAGGCTTGACCGCGATTATCAGCATCAAGCTGTTCCGCCCTCAATTCGAAAGCCAAACCAAATCGAAACTTGCTACACCAGAAGCCAAAAGTGCGGTTGAAACGGTGCTGAATGAAGCACTTTCCGGCTATTTAGATGAAAATCCCAACGAAGCTCGCCGGATTATCGAAAAATCGCTGTTGGCCTCGCGCGCCCGTGACGCAGCCCGTAAAGCCCGCGATTTGGTACAACGCAAAGGCGCACTTGAAGGCTTTGCCTTGCCTGGCAAGCTTGCCGATTGTTCCGATAAAGAGCCTGCTCACTGCGAAATCTTCATCGTCGAAGGCGACAGCGCCGGGGGAAGCGCAAAGCAAGGCCGAGATCGTCGGTTCCAAGCAATTTTGCCGTTGCGCGGTAAAATTCTGAACGTAGAAAAATCACGTTTGGATAAAATGCTAGCCAATAACGAAGTTCGCGCATTGATCACCGCACTTGGCACGGGTATTGGCGAAACCTTCGATATATCACGTTTACGCTACCATCGCATATTGATTATGACCGATGCTGACGTGGATGGAAGTCACATCCGTACATTGCTGTTGACTTTCTTCTTCCGGCATATGCGTGATTTGATTACCAATGGCCACTTGTATGTGGCCCAACCACCGTTGTTCCGGGTGCAACATGGCAAGGCCTACAAATATGTCTACGACGAAGCCACCCGCGATGAGTACATTCGCTCGTTGCCAACTGGTACCAAGGTAATTGTTCAGCGCTTCAAAGGGCTAGGCGAAATGAATCCCGACCAATTGTGGGATACCACACTTAACCCTGGTAATCGCATGATTTTGCAAGTGACGGTTGAGGATGCGATGGAAGCCGATGAAACCTTCTCGATGTTGATGGGTGAAATCGTGTTGCCACGCAAGCGCTTTATCCAAACCCACGCCGCTGATGTGAAGAACTTGGATGTTTAGGTTATTCGCATAATCGAATCGGTATTGATCGCAGCAGAGCTGGCAATTAGTTGCCAGTCCTGCTCCATTTTCAGCTGTGACTTAGAGTTTACGATAGGGATACGCCCCCTTGATGTTCTGGTTGAAATAGGTGCCGTGTGAAGCTGCCTGCATCAACGCACGGTAGACTGATTCAGGAACATTGGAGTATTGATAGATTGAGCGATTATTGAATTCAATCTCTAAGATTTTACTTGCCTCATCATAGCCAACCGAAGCTAAATTTGATGAAGAAACTGCGGTTCGTTTCATGCAATGCCTCCCCTAACCAATATTCAATGGCTCATTGTATAAGTTTTCTGCTGGCTCGGCTAGCTACTTTTGCGGCGATAGGCTACCGAAGTTTCATCGCATTCCTCATCTTTGTCCTATGCTCTTTGTTCACAATGATTATCGTCTTGACCAAACCACGATTCATGCTATAATAATTCGCGTTAAGCCGCATTAGCTCAGTGGTAGAGCAACCGCCTTGTAAGTGGTAGGTCGTCGGTTCAAGTCCGACATGCGGCTCCACACCAAAAAGCCCTCAGCAAAGTTGCTGAGGGCTTTGGCTTTTAGCAGCTATTCGTCGTTCGCATAGGTATCGAGAAACAAGACTTCATCGGCTCGGACAACGGTTTTTGAGCGACGTTGGCCATTTTCTTTGTCTTCCCACGAGCGGGTGTGCAAGCTGCCAACCACGCGTACCCGACTGCCTTTGTGCAAGCGATCTTGGCAAAGATCGCCTAAACCGTTCCACGCTTCGATGGTTGTCCATTCGGTATCGAAGGTTTGCTCGCCTTGTTCATCTTTGCTGCCAAAACGCTTGGTTGCCACGCTGAAATCGCAGACCCCAACCCCCGATGGTAAGAAGCGTTGGGTAGGTTCGCCACCAAGCCAGCCGATCAATTCAACCCGATTTACCGTGCCTTTGACGTTCATTTGAAACTCCTCTGGTTTAATGTACTTACTCAGTTGCCCATATCTAGATGCGAAGCTTGCGAATTTTTCGGCTAACCAATAGTCATTGTTTTGCGAGATTCATGGGCTAGCCAATCGTAGGACTTTTAGCGCCGCAAGCTGCGTTGTTGCAGTTCTTGCAACAGTGCGCCTGCTTCGTTGACCGAAAGATCATCGAGCTGTTGTGCGCCGAAGCGTTGGCGAATTTCGCTGTTCAGATCAACGCCTTGCTGGCCTGCAACCCGTTGCAACGCTGCCAATTGGCGCGTGCTGGCTGGTGGCTCGCTGGCCGTCGATTCGAGCATGCTACTGGTTCCGTTACTAGCGGTTGTGCTAGCCGCAGCTGGTACGTTCGCTTGGCTGGTAGCTGGTTTTTGATCTAATTGCTGCTTCAGGCCATCGATAATTTCCGAGGCTTGGCCTTTGGTCAGCGTATCGTAGCTTGCATTGTGCTCTTGCAAGGTTGCTTGCATCTGACCATCATTAATCGCCAATGCATTGATCAAATAATCTAAGTACGAGCGTTGTTTTTCGCTGGCAGGCGAGTCGGGATCGGCAATGCGTGGCGTATTGCTCGCAGGGTGAGCATCACGCAAGGCATTAATTTGGGCCTCGACCGCTGCTTGCTGAGCGCGAAATATGCGCCAGCCAGTTTCGACAGCTTGACTGATTGCTGCATCATCAGCCGTTGGAGGGAGTGCAATTGTTTCTTCAATCGTTATATAATCATCTCCAGAGCGAATTGCAGCGCGGTAGGTGCGGGTTACTAAAGCTTCCTGTTCCATCGTTTGTACTCCAGTTCAATCGTTTAATACTCATCCCAGCGTTTACTATCAAGACCCGCTTGGTTATGTGATGAGTATAGTTCACGATTGTGTCAAATAACGTCACAAATCGATCTTGCTGGCCGCGAAACACCACTAAACTATGGAGGATGCTATGTCGAGCTTTCTTGCCGATGACCAAAACCTGATTTTTTATAGCGACACTGGCGGCCAAAAACCAGCAATTATCTTCATCCATGGTTCGGACAAGCGCTGGCTCACACTGGGTTGGCATCACCACCGCACTGCGTCGTTGGTATCGCTGTATTGCGATCGACCTGCGCGGTCATGGGCGCACACCAGGCCAAGGCGAACTGACAATCGCTCGTTTGGCCCAAGATCTGCATCAATTGATCGAACACCTCAAACTTGAGAAACCAACAATCGTTGGTTGGTCGATGGGCGGCCTGACAACCTTTGAGTATGCGCGCCAATTTGGGGTTAGCAATCTCAAAAGCATTGTCCTCGTTGATCAAACGCCATGTATGCAAACCAGCACAGACTGGACCATGGGTTTGTTTGGAGCTTACACCGCCGACCATATCAGCAGTATGCGCCAACTGTTTGAAACCCAACAACGACGGGTGTTGCGCCGTTTTGCCATGGGTGTAGTCCATCCCAATCGTTCACTGTTGCGGTTTGCCACTTGGCTTACCTCACCATATCGGGTCAACTACGATCGCAAGGCGCTTTTGCCGTTGGCCGAAGATATGGCCGATCGTGATTATCGCGACCTGTTGGCAAGTATGGATGTGCCAATTTTGCTCTGCTATGGCTCGCAAAGCTGGCTCTACCCCGGCAAAGTTGGCGAATATTTACACGAACATTTACCGCAATCGACTTTGGTGCACTTCGAACGGAGCGGCCATTGCCCACCATTCGAGGAACCAGTTAAATTCATTCGTACAATTTATCAATTTATGCACCAACAACGAGCTATTGGCGCTTAACAATTATCCTGAGAGGAGAAGTCATGTCGTCTCGATTAAATCATTCATTACGCTATCTCAGTTTGGCAATTTGCCTAAGTTTGATCACTGCCTGCGCCAACCAAACTGCCACCTTGGTGCCAGCCACTGCGCCTGCTGAAAAGGTTGGTGAGCAGGCGCTTGTGGATAAAGATGGCTCAAATCAACGCCCAACCAAAACGCCGCGCCCTGCTGCCACTGCGACTCCAACCATTACCGGGCCTCATTTTGAGCAAGTTGGCGGTTTGCGGCTCAAGCCACCAACCAATGGTCGCCATGCCGATCTTACGCTGTATAACGATCTGGTGCTGGTGGGTACACAGCCAGGTTCATGTCAGGCCGAAAATCAAATAACCTTGATCGATGTCAGCGATCCCCGCAAGCCTGAAGTTGCGGGCTACTCGCCAAGCGTCAAATATGCCTCGCTCGAAGATATGGATGTGGTGCGGATTGGCGCGCAGGATATTGCAGTTTTAGGTATCCAGCCTTGTAACAATAAAACCAAACCTGGTATTCAAATTTTGGATATTACTGATCCAACCAAGCCATTGGAATTAGCCCGTTTTGAAACAAACCTTGGCATACATGAACTTGATGTGACGATGACTGCCAGTGGCCAAGCCTTGGCCTTGCTCGCTGCACCAACCAACAACGCTTTTGGCGTAACACCAAAGCCCGAAGATCGCGCTGAATTGTGGATTGTGGATATTAGCAAACCCAGTGAGCCGACCATGCTCAGTCGTTGGGGTATTGATCAAAAGCCCGACTGGCAAGCGCTCGATTATGCCGATCTCACCCGTGGTAACTTTCCGGGGATCTTTTTGCATAGCGTGCGAGCCAGCAGCAACAGCCAACGCGCCTATCTCTCATATTGGGATGCTGGCGTAATCATCTTGGATATTCAAGATCCTAAGCAACCAACGTACCTTGGCCAAACGCCATATCCAGCCTTGGCTGAGGGTGATGCGCACTCAGTCGTCGATTGGAATGATGGCCAATTATTGGCGTTGAATAACGAGGATTTTAGCACCAGTCAGACGAAAATTAGCCATCCGGGGTTGGCCGAGCCAGTGTATGCCCATGAATTGCCATCTGGAATCAAACTCGATGCGCCGCTGAGTGCTAAAGTACTGGCAATTGGCCAAGCTTGCGATCCGAAGGCCGAATATCCCGATTTTCAGGCAAGTTTTGTGGTGGTCGAGATGGCAGGCTGTTCAATTGAGCAAAAGCTGCAAGTTGCCCAAAATGGCAAAGCAGCGGCACTGTTAATGTATGCCAACGAGCCATTCGAAGAGCTGCAATTTGGCGATGATATTGATCTGATTGATGGGGTTGAGCTGCCGATGTTTACGATTAGCAGCACAACCGCCGTAGCGTTGCTAAGCCAACCTGAAGTTGAGGCTACGCTCGAAAGCTATTTTGATGGCGGCGGCGCAATTCAATTCTTTGATCTGAGCAATCCTAGTCAGCCAGTCGAAGTTGGCCGCTACAACACGCCAAATTCGATCAACGAGTCACTGCGCTCAAATCCAACCGTGCATAACTCCGAGGTGCAAGGCCAATATTTGTATGCCTCGTGGTATCGAGATGGCTTGCGCATGCTCGACATCAGCGATCCCAGCCAGCCCCAAGAGGTTGCCGCATGGCCAAATAAGAACTCGCCTAGTGTCAGTCTGTGGGGGGTGCAAGTACGTGATCAATTTGTCTATGTTAGCGATTTTAATTATGGTTTGTATATTTTGGAGTTTCACGCCGAATAATAATTAATAATGCTCGCATGGATTTCCCATGCGAGCATCGTTTATTTAGCGCGCAACAAACGCCGCTAAAACAGCTTGCAATTGATAAATATTGATTCGGCTGTTGAATTGTTTTTGAATTGGCACAGGATTGCCTGAAATCCAAATTTTCAACTCGGCATCAAGATCAAAGTGTCCAGCGGTTTCAATGCTAAAGTGGGTAATACTGCGATAGGGAATTGAATGATATTCAACTTTATTGCCAGTAATACCCTGTTTATCAACCAAAATCAAGCGTTTATCGGTAAAAATAAAGAAATCGCGAATCAGTTGATAGGCGCGTTGCACTTGCTCGCCCCAGGCCAGCAGTTGGGCAAAATCGCGCTGTGCTGCTTGCGGATCGATTTCCGAAGCGTTGCCCGTTAATCCATCAAATAATCCCATAGTGGTTCCTCCTGTTGTGGTTCGCTATGGGGTTATACGCCGCAAGCGAGTGATTGTTGCGTTAGCGGCCAAGCTCAGGGTCGAATAATTCGCAGCTGCCACAATTTGGGCACGTATACATTTCAAGTCGTTCGCGTTTGATCAATGTGCCGACTGTGCCAACTAAGGCTCCAGTCAAGGTCAAACCTTCGTGGAAATATTTCACGCCGCGAAATTCGAGCACTGTATCGCAGCGTAGACAAGCGATTTGGCGTTCACCGATTGGGCTGGCTAAGGCCAACGAGCCATCACTCAACCAGCCACAGGTGTTACACTCTTGCCAATCGTCGGGGACATCAGCGCCACAATAACTACAGCTTTGCATTCTCAACTTCATTCAACTCAACCATTAATCTAGTGCAGATCGCGGATTGTTGTGGCTATGGATGCTATTTTCGTCACCCTTGCGTCCCTCTCCCTCCGCTGGAGGGAAACGCAGGAGGCTTTCATCCCCCTGCACCCCTAATATTTACTTTGTGGATTATTGGTATGGTTCATCATTCCCCGCCTTCGTGGTCTTCGCGCTCTTTGCGGTTCCCAATCGGCAACTAACTGCCAATATGCGGCAAGGCTAATTCAGCATAGCCACAGTAGCCACAGCCGTGTAGCTCCAAAATTTGAAAATCATGCCGAAATGAGCCAAAACGGCCTTGCAAAATATCTAGCGAATTCGAGCTTTCGCGAAATTGCTTGAAGCCCAAAAATGTCATTTGGGCCTGACAACGCAGGCAGATCAGTTGGCGTACAGTTGGCGGTGTGGTGGTTTGGGCAACTGCCAATGAGCCATCACGCAACCAACCACAACTTTGGCATTCTTCCCAATCTTCAGCTACATCGGCATCGCAATACGGGCATTTGGGAGGATCAAGCGGCAACGCCAATGAGCCATCGCGCAGCCAGCCACAGGTGTTACACTCTTGCCAATCGTCGGGGACATCAGCGCCACAATAACTACATGCTTGCATAATCAATCTCTCGCTAGTAATCGGCAATTTCAAGCAAAAGGCTATACGCTGGCAGCAAGCGAGTGTTGCAGTGACGCAGGAACATCAACGGCGCAAGCCTAATGCTAACGCCGTTGAAGCGAATTTATTTGGAGCCACCAACTTCAAGCGGCATTTCACTGGCGATGGTTTCGGCTTCAGTGGTCACTGGCAAACCTAAATCATGCCGGCGCTGATCTGCCAAACGGCGCTTTTCGGCCACCATTTCGGGGGTCACATACTCGTCGAAGGTGCGCAAACCAGCTAATTTCAGGCCATGCTTTTTGAACAGCCGATACATCTCTTTGACCCGATCCATCTCTATATTGCGGCCAAGCGTGTAATCGTCGAACTTGCCATCAAGCGCCAACAATGCCGTCTCCGAGAGACATGCATA
This sequence comes from uncultured Chloroflexia bacterium, assembly GCA_963767035.1. Taxonomy (GTDB): domain Bacteria; phylum Chloroflexota; class Chloroflexia; order Chloroflexales; family Herpetosiphonaceae; genus Herpetosiphon. Next base: position 11,899 of record CAVYBW010000003.1, read on the forward strand.
GGCTGTGCCTGGCGGCAAACCAATATCAAAGCCAAAATCGACCTCGCCGGGCAAGCTGATTTCGCCCGATTCGATCACCAACACATCGGGGCGTTTGGCGGCATCTTCTTCTTTGATATCTGGTGGGCGGGCCACATCACAAACCACTGCTCCAGGTTTCAAGCGCTCGATATCGACAATTTTGGTATTGAGCGCGGTAGTGGTTGTGACAATTAAGTCGGCGCTGCCAACATAATCATCAGCCTTGGTGGCAATCGTTACTTTGGCATTGGGGGTTTCAGCTTCAATTTGCTTTTTCAAGGCGATTAAGCGCTCAGGCCGTGGCGCAATCAATACCACATCGCCAATGGCTTGGGCCAGCAATCGTGAACAAACCGCGCCAATCGAGCCAGTTGCCCCAATTACGACCGCTGTGCCTTGATCAACCCGACCTCCCATCATAATCACTGCTTGTTTGGCAGCTTCGAGAGTTGCAGCCACGGTTAACGAATTGCCCGATGTGATGCCAATATCGGATTTTTGGGCCACCGTAATGCCTGCATCGCCAACCACCGAGGTAAACGCCCCCAAGCCCATGAGCTTTGCGCCCATCCGCTCGGCCATGCGGGCAGCTTTGATCAAACGACGATAGGTAAAGGCGGTTGGGCGGCGCATTAATTCGCGTGGCGTAGCGCCCAAGGTCAGCAAAATACCTTCAATCTCTTTGCCTGTGCCCGTCGATTTAATGCCCTTCATGCGTGACAGATACAGCGGTGGCAAGTGGGCCATAGCGCGTTCGACCCAGCGTTGCGGCACAAATTTGAAAACTTTAAAGCGTGGATCTTTATAGATAAATTTGGTTGAGAGCGGGTGAATGACAAAGGCAAATTTTTCTAATTCTTCATCGTTGGTCAAACGCTGAATATGTGGTTCCCAATTGGCATCAGCCGTAATTTGCAATACGGTTGCTTCATCGAGCGTGCGCTTACCAGTGACCGCTAAAATCATGGCTTCGAGCACATCTGCCGATACAAACGGATGCTCCTCGCTAATTTTTGGTGTGAGCGTAATTAAGGTATGTGCTCCCCGTTGGCGCAAATCCTCAATCTCAGCCAGCGAGGGATCATCGGTCAAAACTGTGCGGCCACGTAAATCTTGGGGAGCATACCTCCGAATGAAGGCAAAATCGCCAGCCAAGACATCGGCCCAAGCGCAATCTTTTTCGAGCCGGCTATCGTGGGTTGCACCCTTGCCAATTGGGTGGAGGCGACGATAGGGCTTTTTGACCAAATCGGGCATGGCAAACTTTGCGTAGCGCTCCAATTGGCTCAACGAACTTAGCGTAAAGGGCAAACCATAATGCACCTTGGGGTCAGCAAATCGTAAATCGACGTTATGGCTGCTCAGCGATTCGGCCAAAGAATAGCGCTCGATGCCCGAAAATACCAAAACCCGCCGATAGTTGAAGCGGCCTGGCTCGCGCGAAACTGCTTGGGCGACTGTCCAGCGTTCAAGCGTCGATTTGAGCAGCACGCCATCGGCGGTTGGGGTAAACCGTGCTTGATTGACGATCGTATAGGCTTGGTTATGTTGATAGCTAGCCTTGCCAACCCGAAAATTGGCAATCACGCCACCAAGGGCAATTGCATCAACCTTGCCATCGTGCTCACGAATCAACTGCTTGACCCGTTCGACATCGCCATCGGCTCCAATCCGGCGCACCCGAATCTCTTGGCCCAACAGCGTTGTTGTAAAGCTAAAGTCACGCCGCGAACGACCGAGCGTGATACAGACTACTTCTTTCATATCTGAATCCTCATTGCAAGCCATGCGAACCGGAGGTTGGATCAATCGCGCTTGAGAGTATGGAGTGAGAACGGCGAAGTGCAGCAACGTGTAGAGGATTATAGCCGATTATTAGTTGAGAAGGCAATGCAAGGTCAAAAATCGGAGCAGACAAGGCGTCGGGGATTAGGGGTTAGGTTAAGGATGTTGGGTGATCGGACTAGGTGTGGGGATGCCATGATCGACCAGCCCAGAGCTGTAATGGTTCATTGGATTGACAAGGATTTGTGTTCCCTCACCCCCTAGCCCCCTCTCCCGCCCACGAGGCGAGGGGGAACCGCCGTGGCACCATGATTGAAATTATCAACGCAACTAAATTGCCCTCTCCCGCCCGCGAGGCGAGGGGAACCGCCGTGGATTGATCCTGCAACAAACATGCGAAAACCACGCGGTTAAAGCCTCTCGCCCGCTCCGTGGGAGAAGGAAGTAATGCGGTGGTTTTGCCGTGATTCGTCGTGCTCCCCCTCGCCCGCGTTCAGTGGGAGCGGGGGCTGGTGGGTGAGGGAACGCTCCCCTTGATGCAATGAGCCATTGTATCGGTGCGCGCTGTTGTATGTGTTCTGTTCGGCGTGACTGTTGACAGAAGTGGATAGTTGTGGCACTGTACTTCACGCCGCACGAATTCCAGATCGTGCCTCAACGAGGCCACCTAAGCGACGCTGCTCCAGTACACGTCAACTTTGAACTGATTCGCCGCGTTTCGAATGCGTCGGTTGGTGGCATAAGTGTGAACTTTTAAGGAAAACCCTATGGATATTAAATTGGTGATCGTTGAGTCGCCAGCGAAAGCAAAAACGATTCAAAAATATTTGGGCGCTGGCTATCGCGTCACAGCGAGCATGGGCCATGTGCGCGATTTGCCCAAGAGTAAAATTGGGATTGATATTGACAATGATTTTACCCCTGTCTACGAAATTAGCGAGGGCAAAGATAAGCTCATTGCCGAATTAAAGCGCGAGATCAAAGCGGCGGCTGCGATTTACCTCGCAACTGACCATGATCGCGAAGGCGAAGCAATTGCTTGGCATATTTTGCAAGCTGCCAATATTGGTAAGCGCAAGCCAGTCTATCGGATTACCTTTAATGAAATCACTAAGGAAGCGATTCAGAACGCGATTCGTAATCCGCGTGAAATCGATGCTAACTTGGTCGATGCCCAACAAGCGCGGCGGGTGCTTGACCGCTTGGTCGGCTACAAGATTTCGCCAATTTTGTGGGCTAAAGTGCGGCGTGGGCTTTCGGCTGGCCGGGTTCAGTCGGTTGCTGTGCGCATGGTCGTCGAGCGCGAACGCGAAATCGAAAGCTTTGAGCCTAAAGAATATTGGACGATCGAAGCTGATTTATCGCCAACTGGCTTGAAAAAGCTGGCCAAAAACGATGTTTTTCGTGCGATGCTCCACGCTCGTAATGGCAAAAAACTCGATAAATTTGCTATTCCCAGCAAAGATACTGCTGATGCGATTTTGGCAGCGTTGGAGGGGGCAAATTATATTGTTGGCACGATTACGCGCAAAGATAAACGGCGCTCGCCTTCGCCCCCATTTATCACCAGCACCTTGCAACAAGAAGCTAGCCGCAAGCTTGGCTTTAGCTCCAAGCGCACCATGCAAGTGGCCCAAAAGCTCTACGAAGGGGTTGATGTTGGCGGCAAGGATGGCACTGTTGGTCTGATTACCTACATGCGTACCGATTCTACCAACGTTGCGGTTGATGCCCAAAATGAGGCGCGCAGCCTGATTACCGAGCTGTATGGCAAGGAATATGCGCCAGCCAAGCCCAATATCTACAAAACCAAGGCCAAAGGTGCGCAGGAAGCTCACGAAGCTATTCGCCCAACCAGCGTGATGCGCCGCCCTGACCAATTAAAAACCTCCATTGGCCGCGATGAGTTACGGCTTTACGATCTGATCTGGAAGCGTTTTATGGCTTCGCAGATGGCTTCGGCAATTTTTGATAGCACTAGCGTGGATATTGGCGCTGGCCTTGGGATCAAAACCGCTGCTGGTGCGCCCTTTACCTTTCGGGCAACTGGCTCGGTGCTCAAATTCAATGGCTTTTTGGCGGTCTATAACGTGAGCCTTGATGAAGGCGACGAGGACGAAGATAAAGAAGCCTTGCTGCCATTGCTTAACGAAGGTCAATCGCTTGATTTGCACGATCTGTTTGGCGAGCAACACTTCACCACTCCACCGCCACGCTACACCGAAGCAACCTTGGTCAAGCAGATGGAAAGCGAAGGCATTGGCCGCCCATCAACCTATGCGCCAACAATCTCGACGATTGTTGCTCGTGAATATGTTGAGTTGGTTGAAAAGAAATTGCTACCAACAACCTTGGGCCGGGTTGTCACCGACTTGCTGGTCGAGCACTTCAAGGATATTGTTGACTACAACTTTACCTCGGATATGGAACAGCGACTTGATGATATTGCCGAAGGCCAGCGCCGCTGGGTGCCTGTGCTGCGCGAATTTTACGATCCATTTGCCTTGCGTTTGCATGCTGCCGAAACCGAGATGCGCAACGTCAAGCGTGAAGAAATCAAAACCGAGCTGCCATGTCCTCAATGTAGCACCCACTTGGTCATCAAATGGGGCCGTAATGGCGAATTCTTGGCCTGTTCGCGCTATCCTGAATGTAGCTGGACTGGCGATTTAGAGCGTGATGGCGATGGCGGAATTCACATTGCCTCACAGCCAGAAATTTTTGGCAACACCAATTGCCCTGAATGTGACAACCCAATGAGCCTCAAAAAAGGCCGTTTTGGCCCATTCTTGGCCTGCAACAACTACCCAACCTGCAAAGGTATTCGCAAGGTACGGGCGCAGGGCAAAGATTTTGTGGTAATTCCGCCGCCCAAACCAACCGAGGAAAAGTGCCCCAAATGTAACCGGCCAATGGTGCAGAAAGAGGGCAAATTCGGGCCATTCCTTTCGTGCACTGGCTATCCTGAATGCCGTTCGATTGTGCGATTAACTCCCAACGATGCCCCGACCTGCCCGCAATGTGGCGAGGGCAAAGTGGTGGCCAAACGCGCTCGCGGTGGCCGCACCTTCTATTCGTGCACACGCTACCCCGATTGCAGTTATGCCAGCAATACCCTGCCAATTGCGGTTTCAGAAGAAGTAGCCTAAATTTCTCGCTACTGACGCAAGGTTTTATCGCCCACCGATAAGGCCTTGCGTCGCTGTTTAAAGGAGATTGCTGTGTTCAAGCAGCTTGCCGAAGCCTTGCGTTTTCTCACTATTTTGCCTGTGCCTGGTAAACCAGCGATGAGCGAACAAGCCTTGGTTCGTTCGATGGTGGCGTTTCCATTAGCTGGCACACTGATTGGTGGTTTGGTTGCGGCAACTTGGTGGGGTGCAACTTGGTTCTGGGGCGCAACAACTGGCAGTTTATGTGCAATTTTAACCTGGGGCGCAATCACCAGCGGCCTGCATTTGGATGGGATTGCTGATAGTGCCGATGCGCTATTTAGTTGGCGTTCGCGTGAGCGTAAACTCGAAATTATGAAAGATAGCCGAATTGGCACGATGGGCGCAATTGCCTTGCTTAGCATTGTGCTGTTGAAGTGGCTGTTTGCGCTTGGCTGTGGTGAGAATGCTTGGCGCGCCTTGATTGTCGCGCCAACAATTGGCCGTTGGGTCGATATCATTGGGATTTTCTGGTTTCCGCCTGCGGCTGAAGGTGGGCTTGGGCGCACGTTTCACGACCATACGCGGCGCAGCGATTTTTGGTGGGCAACGATCTTTGCTGTCTTGGTAACAGCGGGTTTGCTCTGGTGGTGGGCGGGTTTAGTTTTCGCAGTGGTGATAGTGGCGACGATGATCATTGCCCGCTGGATGGTGCACTCATTGGGTGGATTAACTGGCGATACGTATGGAGCGCTGTGTGAAATTAGCGAAATGTTGGTTTTGGCCGTAGTTGCGGCCTTGGTTAATCATCAAGTGCTTTAAAATACAACCGCGCCAAAACCATGGCGCGGGTAAGTACGAGAATTCATTGCTGAACTCGCTTCTGCTCGGATATATCTACGGTACTTGTTAGCAAATGTTGCAGCAAACTCAAAAAATCATAACTTTTCAAGCTACGATTGTAATCAACAGTTAGTTTGGGCTTTGGTTCGCTGATTATGGTAAGCGTTTAATGGTTTCGACCTTGATTAGGCAACCATTGATTTGATTAACCACGATTTTGCCTTCAAGCTGGACTTTTTCGCCAAGTTTGACGAGCGCTCCCGTATCATCGTGAACAACAATGGTCTCCTTGGTATAATTTTCTGGCACTACGATTTGATTCTTGCCAGTGCCTTCGTTAATCTCAGCCGCAATGCCGCTAGTGTTGCTAGCATCATCAACCAACTCAAGCCCACATTGCACCTGGCTGGCCCCAATATTCGAGCAAAAGATTGACGAAGCAACTGCTAAATAGCCTTCCGTTTTGACGTGATTGTCGTTGTTGGACTGTTGGCATAGCTCGGCAAAACCAATAGTGGTCGCTTCGCCGCAGCTAGCCAACAGTGCAAGTATCAACAACCAGCCCAACTGCCACATTCGACGCATACATGCTCTCACTTGTTTAAATGCAGAATGACACCATAAGCGTGGCTCACGGTGTCATTCTGCTTGATTATCGCCTACCAAGGCTACTACATTTTGATTTTATGGCCCAGCTTTTTGAGTTCTTCACTAGCAATCACATATTTTTGAATTTCGTTGGTGCCTTCAAAAATCCGCGTGACCCGCGCATCGCGATACATGCGTTCGAGCGGGATTTCACGGCTAAAGCCCATGCCGCCGTAAATTTGAATTGCTTCGTCGATAATTTGCGAAGCAGCTTCGGTGCAGAACAACTTGACCATCGACGATTCAAGCGTGGCTGGTTTTTTTGCATCAACCAAGGCCGCACAGTGATAAACCATTTGCTCCATGGCATAGATTTTGGTGCGCATTTCGGCCAATTTGATCTGAATCGCTTGGAAATCGGCGATTGGGCGGCCAAATTGTTGGCGTTCAACGCTGTAGTGCAAGGCCAAATCGTAGGCTTCCTTGGCCGAACCAAGCGCACTTGCGCCCAAGCCACAGCGCCCAATATCGAGCGTTTTCATGGCAACGCCAAAGCCAGCGCCAATCTCGCCGAGCACATTTTTGGCGGGTACACGGCAATTTTCAAAGAAAATCGAGGCCGTGTGGGAAGCACGCAAGCCCATTTTTTCCTCGACCTTACCAACTTTGAAGCCCGCGAAATCTTTTTCGACGATAAACGCGCTGATGCCACCACGTGCGCCACGCTCACGATTGGTCGAAGCAAAGACCACAATCACATCGGCAAACGAGCCATTGGTAATCCACATCTTGCCGCCGTTGATGATCCAATCGTCGCCATCTTGGGTAGCGGTGGTGGTAATGCTGGCAGCATCGGAACCGGCATTCGGCTCGGTCAAGGCCCACGCACCCAACAATTTGCCTTCGTTGAGTTTGCTTAGGTAGCGTGATTTTTGCTCATCGTTGCCCGAAAGATAAATCGACATCCCACAAAGCTGAGCATGGGCACCGATAATCGTGCCAGTTGAGGCGCAATAGCGGTTAATTTCTTCTTGCAAAATACAATAGCCGACGATGCCTGCATCAGCGCCGCCGTATTCCTCAGGGAAGGGAATGCCGAGCAAGCCCAAATTGCCAGCTTTGCGAATCGTCTCGAATGGGACACGTTCTGCTTCGTCGACCTCACGGGCGATGGGCTTAATTTCCTTGATGGCAAAATCGCGCACGGTTTCACGCAGCATGCGTAGCTCTTCGTTGAGTTCCATTGGGAAACCTCCTAATAGTAAGGATGAAGGATGAGGGATAAAAGATGAAAAAAGGATGAAGCATGAAAGATGAGAGATGAAAACTGTAGGCTATCAAAATATTGATAGTTGGGATAAAAGCCTTCAAGCCAATAGCCTCATAATTTATCAGTTTCGTGCTAAAATATTTATGTATCCAGTATCGATTCATCCTTCATCCTTCATCCTTCTGATTTTCTATGTATCGTTTTCTACAATTAGTTGGCTCGCCAAGCGAGATTGGGCGCTATTTGGCGAGTAGGTTGCAACGGGTTACATCGCCGTTTCGCTCAAGTGCTTGGGAGCACGATTTGGCCTTTTTGGCCGAGTGCGCCACGATTATTCGGCGTACCCATTCGGCCTTGTGGGATGAATTGGCGGCGTTTGCTGATGCCTTTGATGCGCCAGTAGAACGCAGCTTGTTTTTGCGGGCTGCGGCCTTGCCCCAAGCGTGTTCGGCTGTGGCGTGGCAACATTCCAGCGGCCAAGTATTCGTTGGGCGCAACTACGATTTTTATATCAATATGCCAACTCGCGATTTGCTAGCCACCAACAGCAGCTATGGCTATCAGCATATTGGCATGAACGGCGGCTTAGTTGGTGGCCGCTATGATGGTATCAACGAACATGGCCTGTTTGTCGGGTTGCATAAAGTGATGGCTGAACGGCAAGATCAATTACAACCTGGCGTACCGTTTCATCTGCTGCCGCGTTTGGCCTTAGATTTATGCACCAGCACCGCCGAAGTGATCAGCCTGTTTCGTGATTTGCCTCAGCTTGCATCCTTTAATTACACCGTTGCTGATCGCCATGGCCATTTTGCTCGTTTGGAGTGCTATCCTGATCAAACAATTGGCGTTTTAGAATCAGATACGCTGCTGGCGACCACTAACCACTTTAATCACCCCGATTTGGTGCGCTTACAAGGCCGCCGCCAACTTGATGATTCCAAGGCCCGCGAAGCCTTTTTATGTGCCGCCGTCAGCCAGGAACATGGCGACCCTTGGTTGCAAACGGCGCAAGCCATGAGCGATCATCAGGCTCCGGTGTGTTGCCATAAAGAGTTTTCGAGCACGCTCTGGTCGGGCTTGTATGATTAACTCAGCAACGGGTGGCCTATAGTTTTGGCGCACCCTGCCAAGTCGGCTATCGCGAGCTTGAGTTTTAGGCTTATTTAACCACGAAGGACACGAAGTTTCACAAAGCCTTGGTTAATGGTTCTTAGTGCTCTTCGTGTCCTTCGTGATTTCCGGTCTTACAACAACTCGAAAATGCCCGCAGCGCCCATGCCACCGCCGATACACATCGTCACCATGCCATAGCGGCCATTGCGGCGACGGAGTTCGTTGATGATTTGGACGGTTAGTTTTGCGCCGGTACAGCCAAGTGGGTGGCCCAAAGCGATGGCGCCACCATTGACATTGGTTTTGCTTTCGTCGATGCCAAGCTCGCGGATCACCGCCAAGGCTTGTGCGCCGAAGGCCTCGTTCAATTCGATCAAGTCGATATCGCTGAGGTTCAGCCCAGTTTTTTTCAAAACTTTGGGAATCGCCACGACTGGGCCGATGCCCATAACTTCGGGGCCAACGCCGCCAACTGCAAAGCCAATAAAGCGCGCCAAGGGTTTTAGCCCAAGTTCATCGGCTTTTTGGCGGTTCATCAACAGCACGGCGGCTGCGCCATCGCTGGTTTGCGATGAATTGCCAGCAGTGACTGTGCCTTTGGCGTGAAACACTGGGCGTAATTTGGCCAAGCCTTCCAAGGTGGTGTCACGACGTGGGCCTTCATCGACCTTGACCGTTGCGCTGCTACGTTTGATCGCGCCGCCAGCCTCGGCTTCGGCAAACTCAACATCAACGGGCACAATTTCGTCGGAAAAGCGCCCAGCCTGAATTGCATCAAGCGCCTTCAGATGCGAGCGATACGAAAAGGCATCGGCATCTTCGCGACTGATATTGAATTGGCGGGCGACGTTTTCGGCGGTCAGACCCATGTTGATGTAGATTTCGGGGTAGTGTTCGGCCATCCATGGGTTGGGGGCAAACTTGTTGCCCGACATTGGCACCATGCTCATCGATTCAGCGCCACCAGCGATGATCACATCAGCGCCGCCAGCCATAATCCGTTCAGCGCCCAAGGCAATGGTTTGCAATCCCGAAGCACAAAAACGATTGACGGTTTGAGCTGGCACATCGATTGGCAAGCCAGCACGTAAGGATGCAATCCGCGCCATATTCAGGCCTTGCTCGCCTTCAGGCATAGCACAACCCAAAATCAAATCTTCGATTTCGCGTGGGTCAAGGCCGGGTGCTTGCTCAACCACAGCCTTAATCGCTGCCGCTGCCAAATCATCAGGCCGACTATTGCGAAACATTCCGCGCTTGGATTTGCCGACGGCGGTTCGCGCACCAGCAACAATCACAGCTTCATTCATCGTTGAATACTCCTTTAACGTAGTTTTGTGATAAGGGATCAGGGTTCAGGGTCTAGGCATCAGGGTTTAGTAGGTTGCAGTTTGTATGTTCCCTCACCCCCAACCCCTCTCCCACGGAGCGGGCGAGGGGATTTGGATCTGTATTCACCCTCGCGTGCGGGTGAGGGAATGCGCTACCCCGATCCCTAACAACCAACGCCCAACGCTACTAATTCCGCAGCGGCTTGTTGTTTTGCAACATAAACATGATTCGTTCCATGGTCTTTGGTTCGTGGCAAAGTGCCAAGAATACTTCGCGCTCCATCGCCAAGAAATGCTCTTCATCAACCCATTGTGGGCTGCTGAGGTCGCCGCCGGCAATTGCATAAGCTAGTTTATTGCCGATCAAGGCATCGTATTCGGAAATATAGCCACCCTGTTGCATCATCCACACGCCAACCCGCATTGCTGCCAAGCCATCGCGGCCAGCGGCATACAGTTTTTCACGGGCTGGTGGGGTAAAGCCAGCAGCAGCCAGATCGAGCACAAATTGCTTGGCACGGCCTAGCAACTCATCGCCGTTCATGACGATCCGATCAGCCTCGGTTACAAAGCCTTGATCGCGTGCCTCAAAGGCGCTGGTGCCAACTTTGGCCATGCCAATTTGCTCGAATACTCGTTGCAAGTATGGCGTTGGATCGCTTTCAGGAGCCAATTTGATTGCCGGAGTAATGACGCGGCGCACAAATTCTTTGACCCCGCCAGCCCCAGGAATTAAGCCAACCCCAACTTCGACCAAGCCCATGTAGGTTTCGGCGGCGATACACATGCGTGAGCCGTGCATCGAAACTTCAGCGCCACCACCGAGCACTCGCCCAAACGGTGCAGTAACGATTGGCTTCGGCGAGAAGCGCATGCCTTGCATCAGGTCGTGTGAGGTTTTCAACATTTGTTCAAGCTGATCAAATTGATCGTTTTGAGCAGCCATCATCAGCATAAAGATATTGGCACCGATGCAGAAATCTGAGCCTTGGTTACCAACCACCATGCCTGTCCAGCGATCGTCTTTGAGCAATTCCAGCGCTTTGAAGCCCATTTCGGTGATTTCGCTATCCAGCGCGTTCATTTTGGAATGGAACTCGAAGCACAATACGCCATCGCCCAAATCGATTAAGCTAGCTGAATCGTTGCGGGCAACTTCTTTGCCGGTGCTGCGCAATTCATCAAGCTCGATTTTCAAGGCTGAGCTTGGGACTGCTTCGTACTCGCCAGTGACCGGGCTATAGGCTTGGTTGGCTCCATCGACCTTTTGATAGAACGAGTTATTGCCTTTTTCAAGCAACTCAAGCACCCAATCGGCCACTTGAATATCGCGTTCTTGCATCAGCTTCACACCATCGGCGATGCCAATTGCATCCCACATTTCAAATGGCCCCAGCTCCTTGGCAAAGCCCCAGCGCAAAGCATTATCGACATCGTAAAGATGGTCGCTAATTTCTGGTACGCGGCGAGCGGCATAAGCCAATGATGGTAGCAACGTATCGGCAATCAACTTGCCGCCACGATCTTGGCTTTGGTTGACCAAGAAGCGCAAGCGTGCAGCCAAATTGCCTTGTTTTTTAGCTTGCTTGATGATTGGCAAATCAACTTCACGCGGGGCGCGATGTTCGCCAGTTTCCCAATCGAGCACCCAAAATTCCTTGCCATTGGCTCCTTTGACCGTTTTATAGAAGCCTTGGCCAGATTTTTGGCCGAGCCAGCCGCGTTCCAACAAGCCTTTAACCGGAGCTGGAGCTAGCAAGGCATCGCGTGATTCATCATCGGGCACGAGATTGTAGAGGTTGTGGGCAACTCCAACCATCACATCGATACCCACCAAATCGCCGAGCCGGAAGGTTCCCGATTTGGGGTTGCCAATCAAGGTTCCGGTTAAGGCATCGACTTCTTCGATTGAATAGCCGTTATCGACGATATATTTCATGGCATATGCGCCGCCGAAGGTGCCGATGCGGTTGGCAATAAAGTTAGGCGTATCTTTGGCGATCACCACGCCTTTGCCCAAGCGTTCTTGGCCAAAACTGCGAATATATTCAATAATCGCTGAATCGGTATCAGGCGTTGGAATCACTTCGAGCAATTTGAGGTAGCGTGGTGGGTTGAAGAAGTGGGTTCCAAGGAAGTGTTTTTTGAAATCTTCGGAGCGGCCTTCGGCAATTTTATGAATCGGAATCCCGCTGGTGTTTGATGAAATGATGCTGCCAGCTTTGCGAATTTCGTCGATCCGCGCCATCAGTTGTTGCTTGGGTTCGAGTTTCTCAACGATAACTTCGATCACCCAATCAGCTTCGCTGATCACTGCAAAATCGTCTTCGAGGTTGCCGAGCTGGACCAATTCGCCAGCTTTTTTATTCATCAAGGCGGCAGGGCTGCTCTTGACCACTCGATCCCAGCCGGTTTGTACAACGCGGTTGCGCACGGCTTTGGTTTGCAACGAAAGACCTTTGGCTTCTTCCTCAGGCGTTAACGTGTTTGGCACAATATCCAACAACACGGTGCGAATTCCTGCATTGGCCAGATGTGCGGCGATGCCACCACCCATTGTGCCTGAGCCAATTACCACTGCACGTTGAATGCGGTACGTCATTGAACCACCTTTCTTTCTGGTTGGAAGCGATTGTATAAACGATCAGCTGCAATCAGCTAGGAGTTTGAGTTTTTTTGGGCTAATTGCAGCGTTGGAAACAGCATTAAAGTTCGATCCGGGCAACTTTACGTAAGCCATCGGTTAGCAAATCGACTAACGGATCGCCTAATTGCTCACGCATAGCGTTCTCGACAGCATCGCCACGTTGGCGGGCATCGGGCAAACGTGCTTGACCACTGCTAGTCAGTTGGATGCGCGTTGAGCGGCGATCGTTGGGGTCGGGCATGCGTTCAAGCCAGCCATCGCGCTCAAGGCGGTCGATGATAGGCGTGAGGGTCGAATTATCAAGATAGGTGCGGCTGGAAAGTTCGCCCATGGTTGGGGCTTCATCGGGCTTCATGGCTACGAGAACGAAGTATTGGGCGGTGGTTAGCCCCAAGGGAGCCAACACCCGATTGTAGTGGCTGATCAATTGGCGGGCTACTCGCCCAACTTGAAAACACAAATGATAGTGAGCTTCCACAATGCTACGTCCTTGTAGGGTTGATGACTATAGACTTTGGGCTATAGGCTATAGACTTTTGTACTAGAACCAATTGGTAATATCTAGGCTTCACAAACGCTCTGTTGTCTGTTGCTTTTCCGCTAGCCAATAACCTCTAGACAATTAGCTCTGCGCCGCTGTGTTAAAGCCTGATTCCTCTCTAAAGCTATCCAGCTTCTGACCTCTAGCCCCTGCTCCCTTATCCCTCGTGTACAAATAGTCCGTACACAAACTAACTATACGCAGCGCGTTATAGTTTGTCAAGATTGAGATTTTTGCTACGAAGTCGCTGCTTGCGATGGTGGGGAAAGCTTGTTATGATGAGGCAATCCTCACTTGGTCATGGATTCACCATGCATCCGCTAGAGAAATGCGTGCCGCCATGAGTTTGTTCGAGACCATTCCAGCCAGCCTTTTTCGCCCCTTGGCTAGCCCTGGTGCTGCTATTTACAGCCAGGTTTTGCTGGCCTTGTTTGCCGCCACTAAACAACAATCGCAACCACTCAGCCGCGAACGGGCATTGGGCATCGTTGAGCAACAATTAGAGCAACCCAACGCCGAAGCGCTCACCAGCGATGCCCGCGAAGCAGAATCGGAGCTTGAGCAGAATAACCATGCCTCGGCGATTCTGCGCTCGCTGCGGGCATGGGGCTGGTTGCGCTTCGAGCAACAAAGCGATTATTCCTCGGCGATTATCTTGCCCGATTATGCCTTTCGACTGCTGCAACTGTTTGAAGATCTGGCGAGCAAGCAGCGCCAACATTTGCGCGGCATGATTTGTGGCATTCACGATGTGCTCGAAAAAGCTTGTACTGGCGATGCTCCCCACGATCGGCTTTCGAATGCCTATGAACAAACGCTTTTTCTAACCCAGGCGCTCAAAGAATTGCAACATAACATTGGCTTGCATATTCAAACAGTGCTGCAAACCCTCAAAACCAAAGATGTGCTTGAGCATGTGTTTGGCACTTATCGCAAAGATATTGTCGATCAAGCCTATCATCAGTTGCGCACATCCGACCATCTTTCGCGCTATCGGCCTGCAATTTTGCAATTTTTGCAGAAAATCGAGCGCACCAATATTTTGACGCAATCGGCGCAACATTTGGTTAGTCGCGGCGAAGCAACTAGTTTTGAAGTAGCCTACAATCGATTAACCGACCAAATTGATACGATTCGCAACCATTTTGACCAACTTGATCAATTAATTGGTGTGATTGATCTGCGGCATAGCCAATTTGTCGATTCGGCAGTGCGCAATATTGAATTATTTTTGAGTGCGAGCACCAGTACCAGTGGCCAACTCCACCGCATTTTGAGCCAAGTGTTGCCCAATCGACAAGTCTACGAGCAAGCCAGCCCAGAAATTAGCCAAATGCTCAGCATCTACGAATTTGAGTTGACCGACCAGCAATCGTTGAGTGCGCCAACACGCGCCGCCGTGCCATTCGAAAGCCAAGCCGAGAGCTATAGCCCGCTCAGCGAGGAAGAAATTGCGCAAGCCCAAGCCGCTACATTGCGCCAACTGCGCCGCTCGATCAGCCGCGATCGGGTACGGCGTTATGCTTTACAACTTTTAGGCGAGGCTGAACAACGACGCGGCTCGGAGATTGCGCTTGAGAGCGTTGACGATTTATCGTTGATTATCTATTTGCGCTCGTATGGCGATGGCTCGTTGGGTTACACGGTTGAGCCAATCGATGATGCCAGCTGGGTCGAGCGTGATGGCGTAGGCTTTCGCGATTTCTTGGTGCGGCGGGTTTCAACGGAGCAATCAGCATGAGTTTAGTCAATTTTGCTGAAGAATATAGCCAACTTTCATCAACCGAACAGCAATTATTTGCCGATAGTGTGCGGCGTTTGCTCAGCGATGGCTTGATTTGGCGCGAAGATGAACAGGATCGCCGGATTTTTGCTTGGTTGGTGCGCCGCATCGATTTGGTGCGCGATTATTTGGCGGTCGCAGGCTGGGAACTGCATTACGCCGAAAATTTACATATTTTCCATGTCTTTCATCGTGATGGCAGCCATCGCCGCCGCTTCAACCGCGATACGACCTTATGGCTCTTATTGCTGCGTTTGATCTACGCCGAACAATATGAATCACTCAATCCAAGTTTGACCCGCTATCCAACCACGACTGTTAGCGATGTGTATAGTCGTTATGGCGAGTTTTTTCCTGGCCAAACGCTGCGCAAAAAAGGCGTGTTCGATGAAGCTTTGCGCCTATTCAATAGCCTCAAATTAGTTCGTGCTCCCAATAGCAAAGTGCTGCGGGCCAACGATCCCGATGCAGTGATTGAATTATTGCCTGCGCTTGAGGTGATTGTGCCAGCCAGTGGCATCGCCGCCTTGGCTGAACGCTTAGCCGAATATCAACGCCCCAACAATGCAGACGAGGAGTAAGCATGATCAAGCTTAGTCGCATTTTTTTGTATCATTGGCATCGCTTCGATTGGCATGTGTTGGATGTGCAAGATAGTTTGTATTTGGCTGGACATAATGGCTCTGGCAAATCGTCGATTCTCGATGCTTTGCAATTGGTGCTGGTGGCCGATTTGGGTCGGGTGCGTTTCAATAGTGCTGCCCAAGATCGTTCACAGCGTTCGCTCGATAGCTATGTGCGTGGCAAAATTGGCGAACAACATTGGCTGCGACCTGGCGATACGATTGGTTATGTGGTGCTGGAATGGACTGATGATCTCAAGCATCAAGCCTTTGTCAGCGGCGTTTGTTTGGAAGCCCGCGCCGCAACTCAAAGTGTTGAAAAAACCTTCTTCATCGGCGATGGCCAGCTGAATCCCGATTTATTTATCGATCAAGGCAAGCCACGCACGCGCCGCGAGATCAAAGCACTGGCACGTAATCGCTCAAGTTTTAGCAGTTTCGATCAAACAGGCGAATATCAGGCAGATTTACTGAATCGCTTAGGCGGACTTAATCAGCGCTTTTTCGATTTATTTCTACGTGCATTGACCTTCCAGCCAATTCGTAATATCCGTGAGTTTGTCGAGCAATGGCTGCTAGAGCCAAATACGCTTGATGTTCACACCTTACAAAGCGTGGTCGAGCGGCTGCGCGATTTGGAGCGGAAAGCTAAAGATGTAGAAGAGCAATTAAAAAGCCTCACAGCAATTATCAAAACCCAAGATGAAGCTAAACGTTTGCGTGGTTTGCATGGCAAATTTGAAATTCTTGCAACTCATTATCAAGTTGCTGCGATCCAGCAACAGATTAATCACCAACAGCAACGATTAATTGCTACACGCCATGATTATGCATCGAATCAAACTGATCTTGAGCAACAACTTGGCTTGCAACAAAATGCTCACGTTGCTTTGATTGAAGCCCAAGTCCAATTAAGTCAATCGGATGTAGTGCGACGTAAAAACCAACTTGCTGCTGAAATTCAGCAATTGCAGCAAAATATTCAAAAAATCAATCAACGTTGGCGACAAGTTCAAACCAAATTAACCCAAATTGCTAGCTTATTAGCCCAATTAAAACCAATTGCCGAGCACGATTTAGTTAATTTATTGAATCAGCCTGAGCATATTCCTCAAGCGCAGCAGATTTTGCCATTATTGCAACAACAAAGCGCCCAAACTGAAGCTGCCTTGGATCTGCATCAACAGGCCATGACCAGAACGACTGATACAATTAATCGTTTAATTGAGCAAGAACAAGCATTATTTCGAGAAATTGAAAGCTTTGAGAAACATAATCGTAAAAATCATTATCCACAAAATGTGGAAAATGTGCGTAACTTCTTAACTTCTGAACTAAATACCCAATTATTTTTGCTTTGTGAGCTTTTAGAAATTCCCGATGAGCATTGGCAAGATGCGGTTGAAGCAATGCTCGGTCAACGCCGTTTCAATATTATCGTCGAGCCAAAATATTATAGCCAAGCACTTGATTTACTTGACCAATTGCGTGAAAAACAACGACTCTACGATGTTGGTTTGGTTGATTTACAACAAGCCAGCAACGAAGCGCGTCCTGCTCGTCCGTTGTCATTAGCTACTAAAGTTAAGGCCAAAACTGGCTTAATCGATAAATATATTGCCGCAATTTTGGGCGATATTATCACCTGTGAGCATGTTCAAGATTTGCGCCAACATCGCCGGGCGATTACCGCCGAAGTGATGGTATATCAAGAATGGACGGCGCGTTCGATTGATCCACAGCGATTTCGGCCTTGGTTTATCGGGGAGCGAACGCAACGCTCACAAATTGAAAGCCGCCGCCAACAATTAACCGCAATTCAAACCGAATTAGCTACATTGCGCCCAGAGCAACAACGCCAACGCCTATATCAAGATCAATTACGTCAATTACAGCGGCTTTTATTAGGCTTGGATTCCTATTTCGAGGAAGAGCTTGATGCCAGTGAATTACAAAATATGCTGGCAGAATTGCAGAACGAACATGATAGCATTGATACCAGTGGTGTCGCAGCACTTGAAGCTGAAGTTAAACGCTTGAATACGATTCACGAGGAATATACGCAAAATATTCGCCGCTTTGAGCGTATCATTGGCACATTGAATAATCAAATAACCCAAATTGAACAACAACTTCAGCATAATCAACATCAATTATTGCATGAGCAAACTATTTTTGAACATATGCAGCAGCAATATCCCAACCAAATTGAGGAAGCGCTCAACGATTTTCAGCGCGAGAACATCGATAATGCACAATTCAACCGTTTGCTGGAAACAGCGCAACAACAGGGTCGTGGCTATTATACTCGCTTCAATAATACCCAAGAACAGTTACGCGAACAAGTAATTCTGTATAACCGCGATTTTCGGGCGCGAGAGCTAGCCGATATTGAGCAAACTAGCTTCCAAGCAAAACGTGCTGAATTAGAAGCGACTGATTTACCAGATTTTGTGCAAAAAATTGCCGAAGCAAAACACGAAACTGAAATTGAACTACGCGAACATGTGTTGCATAAACTACGCGAAAATATTGGCCGTGCCAAAGCCGAGCTTGATCGGATTAACGATGCGTTGCAAGGCTTAGATTTCAATGGTCAGCGCTATCATTTTCGCTATGAAGTTGCCGATTCATTGCGCGATTTTTATCAATTGATCGAACAATCGGCGAATGTTACCAGCGGTATGATTCAGGATAGTGATTTTTATCAACAACACAAGGCAAGCTTTGATCGGTTCTTTCAATTATTAATTCAGCCTGGCCTGACCGACCAAGAAAAGCTTGAGCAAGCCCAAATTACTGATTATCGGCGCTATCTGAGCTACGATATTGATGTGATTGAGCGCGATGGGACACGTTCGCGCTTGAGCAAAATTATGGGCCAAACCTCAGGTGGCGAAACCCAAACGCCCTTTTATGTGACGATTGCGGCCTCGTTTGTGCAACTGTATAAAATTAATGAACGCAGCAAACGCTCGACGATTCGCATTGTGGCCTTCGATGAGGCGTTTTCCAAAATGGATCAGGATCGGATTGGCTCGACGCTTGATCTATTTCACCATTTTGGCTTGCAAATTATCACCGCCACGCCGATTGAACGCTGCGAATATTTAGTGCCGAAAATGTGTACAACGCTTGTTTTGACTGGCCTGAAAGATCGCCAGCATCGAGTTTTGGTTGAGCCATATCGTAATTATGCCGCTCGCTTAGAGGTGCTGAATGATCAAGCTGAACAAAACTAGCAACACGATTTTGCAGCAATTGCTTAATCGACATGAGCAACTTGATCGCCAGCGAGTCAATCGGGTGCAGATTAAGCCGACCAAATTTGCCCACTATTTTGATCCCAAGCAAGTTGATGAGCGCTTGCAAACCAATGCATTCTTGGTTGAATTGGCTCAAGCACAGGCGATTAAGCTGCATTGGCAAAAATGGGAGGAGTACAATTGGCTTGAAGCTGTCGATTTGCTCGATCCAGTGGCGATTTATGCGTTATTGAAGCGCCAACCATTGGCTGAGCAGCAGCAACGTTTGCGTGAATTGTTGAGCGAGTATTTGCCGGCGGTGGGGTGGTTTGGCGAGTGCTTGAATTGGCTCGAACAGCAATTGCGTCAGCAGCGCTCGATTCAACCACTCGATTTAAACGACCCAAGCTGGAATCACGATCTGTTGCGCACACTCTATGGCTTGACCCAACTGCAAACCCCCATCTTAGAACGCTTATTTAGCGTGGCTTGGCTGGGCCAGAGCAAACGGTTTAGCGAGCTAGAAACCGCAATTTTGCGTATTCTACGCCAATTTGCCGCGCAAGCCACACCGTTTGGCGACGATGATCGGGCTTTATTACAAGCCTTTGGAATTGAAAAAGTACCGGAATATGTGTTGATCGCTGGCGATCTGCGTTTGGAATTGAACGCCAGAGTTTTGGAATTAGGTGCATTTCAGCCAAGTTTGGGTTTGCCTAGCTCGATGTTGCGCCAAGCCACAGTGCTCGATTCAACCTGCGAAAAAATTATCACAATTGAAAATTTAACCAGCTTTCACTGCATGATTTTACGCCAACCACAGGCTTTGTTGATCTACACTGGTGGCTTTGCTAGCCCAAGCCTAAGCCAATTTCTGGGCAAACTAGCAGCGGCCTTGCCCACAAGAAGCTGGTATCACTGGGGCGATTACGACGTTGGTGGTTTGCGCATTTTAGCTCATTTACGCCAGCAGGTTGCTCAAATTCAGCTGTGGCAGGCTGATCCAGCAATCTTTGAACGAGTAGCCAATGCCACCCAAGCACTGAATCCAAAAGAACGTCAAAGCCTTGCCGAACTGCAACAGCAGCCTTTGCTTGCCGATTGCCAAGCCTTGATTGCGGCGATGTTGGCCCAGAACGTCAAACTCGAGCAAGAACAGCTTGATCTTTTAGGGCACTAAAATTCCTTCGCCCAGCGAGGGGGACGCTGGGCGAAGGTGCGGCGGAAGGAGGTGTCTACACCGTTGCTGGCTTAGCAGGAGGCGCGGTGGAATTTGCGCCTATCCATGGGGTGCCAAGTCACGGCAACAGCCAACGATCAAGGCCATAGCATCCGGCAACGTTTCGGCCAATAGCAACACGATAGCGATCGTGGAAAGGAGGGCCTTGGCCGCGTACCGGTGATTATAGAATTCTAGCTCAGCAAACTACCAATTATTGGTAGCAACTGCGATAAAAGCACCAAGCTCTCGAGTGAACCGAATGAGGCGACCAAATTCAGGTTTTGCGAACCAGTTGAAGTGCTGATCGATCCTCTGTTCAGGCATTGCGACGGTCCAACTCTCGAACTTTGCTGGGTATTCAGGCAGCAGCAATGGCCTAGCATTGACTACTGGGTGAATACGAACAACGGCGATGCTTGTAAGGTGCTTGCCTTCAAATGAAGGGCTTTGCTGAAACCAGTTGGTGAAACTATCATCGTTCGTTGAGCAAAATTGCTCTAGCGATTGTGTCCAGCAGTGATGATGGTTCACTTGGCCTCGTTTGTTTATAGGTTTAGAATACAGCTACTTACCTATAAGCAATGAAACACTTTCGCAACGTATCGTAGCGAGTCCTTCACCTGCTTAGGCTGGCAAGCGCACGCTCCACCCAGCCAAATCCTGCTCTGGCTGTTGCTGCCAAATCAGCAAGCCATCTTGGGCAAGGCCAGCAACCAACTTGGCGAGCCATGTCAGATCCGCTTCGTTGCCAAGCCACTCTGGTTGAACTTGTGGCCCCAAGCTGGCCAAATCGAGGCTTTGTTGCGCCTCAAGCGCCCGCAGCGCATCAATGATTCGCCCGCGAAAATAGCGATTGGAGCTATGAAACGGCTGCTCGGCGGCTTTTTTACGTAGTTTGATCACTGGTGGTTGCCACATATCAAGCTGGGTGTTGGCTTCGCGCCAAATTGCATAGGCGCGACAATGCTGATTGACTGGGCAGCGCCAACATTGCGGCTTAGCTGCCGTACAAATTAACGCTCCCAACTCCATAATTGCTTGGTTCCAAGCCCAACCTTGGCTTTTGGGAATTAATTGTTGCGCATAATCGATCAGCGTTTGTTCGTTGGTTGCGGGCGGCGCATCTTCAGGGCCAACTAACAAGCGGCGAACGACCCGCCGAATATTGGTATCGAGAAACGCCACATCACGCTCGAAGGCGAAACATGCAACAGCTCCCGAAGTATAAGCACCAATGCCTGGCAAATTGCGCAAGCCTTCGGGCGTATCGGGGAACCCAGCCGAATCGGCGGGATAGCCCGCTGCGACGATTGCTTGGGCGGCGCGTTGCAGATTAACCGCACGGCGATTGTAGCCCAAGCCTTGCCACGAACGAATTACATCGGCGGTTGAGGCACTTGCCAAGGCCTCGACAGTAGGAAATAACGCCAAAAAAGCCTCATATTTTGGAATCACCCGATCAACTTGGGTTTGTTGCAGCATGGTTTCCGACACCAAAATATAGTAGGGGTTGCGGGTGCGTCGCCATGGTAAATCGCGGCCATTAGCTTGAAACCAAGTCAGTAAATCGGTTTGCAATGCGGTTGTTTGGTTCATAGCGCTTTCTGTTCTAAAATGTTCTAGCTTGATCGTACCATAAACTCAGCTAATTGGCTGAAATATCAGCCTTTTGGTACTAGAAAACGAACAATTGTGCGGCTATACTGGAGCCAATAAACCATTGTATGAGGAGGACTCTTGATGAGTCAGGAGCTTGAAACAGGCTATGTTGCGGTTGATGGTGGTGAATTATACTACGAAGCAGCGGGCAGCGGCTCGCCATTGGTGTTTATCCACGCTGGAGTGGCCGATTCGCGGATGTGGGATGCCCAAGTAGCCCATTTTTCGCCCAACTATCGGGTGATCCGCTACGATACCCGTGGCTTTGGTCGCTCCAAAACTGAAGCTGTGAGTTTTGCCAATCGCCAAGATCTCTTGGCAGTGCTTGATCATTGTCAGGTTGATCAGGCGATTTTGATTGGTAACTCACGCGGCGGCAGCATTGCGATTGATTCAACCTTGAGCTTTCCCGATCGAGTTAAGGCTTAGTGGTGCTTGGCTCGGGCTTGGGTGGATTTGGCTTCGAAGAAATTCCGCCTGAGTTAGTTGAACCAATTGGTAAAATGCAAGCTGCCCAAGAAGCCAAAGATTGGGCTTTATTGTCGGAATTAGAGGCCCGCTTCTGGGCCGATGGGCCAAATCAGCCAGCGGGTCGCGCTGATAATGCTGTCTATGAAGCCGTGCGCTCGATGACCCACGAAAATTATCTCAATCAACCGGTTGAAGCCGATGCCCAACCATTAGACCCACCAGCGGTTGGCCGTTTGGCTGAAATTCAAGTGCCATTGTTGATTTTTATTGGCTTGCTTGATGAGAGTGAATGTGTTGAAGCAGCCAAATATCTGGCTGAACATGTAACCAATGCCCAATATGTGGCCTTCCCCGATGTGGCGCATATGGTGAGCCTCGAAAAGCCCCAAGAATTCAATCGCATTCTTGGCGAATTTATCGATCGCAATCATCTTTAATTAATGAACTGGCCCAGCCCGACCATTTAATGTGGGTTGGGCCAAGGTATCATCAAGCAGTGCGATCATCCGTTGCAACTGTTGCCGCCGTTTGGTGGCTTGATACAACAGCCAACCAGCTCCGGCGAAAAATAACGCTGCCAGCATATTGGTGGTCAGCACCATCGAAACCATCAAATCCGATTGCTGGCTAAAACTATGCGCAATAATATTCATGCTGCTCAGCATCGTGAGGTAGGCGACTGCGAAGATGATCACGGTGCGTAAGCGCTGCCAGTGCGCTTGGCGAATGCACAAACCAAGCAGCGTAAAACTGGCAATGCTGGTAAAACTCAGCAACACGATAAATTGGCTGGGGCCATTTTGGGTATCAGTCATCAAGGATGTTAGGCCCTGAATGCCGACAATTGTTAGCATTGGGGCCAGCCAAATGTGGGCCGAGCGTCGCAACTGCAAGGCTTGTTGGCCATACCAAAGGGCATAGGCTAAACAGACAAAGCCTGGAGTTAAAAATTGAAACAGATCGATCGACCAACCAAAAAGATTTTGCCCAGTGGCTAAGCGATTGAAACGGTTCAGCGACGATAACGCCCCACCAAGACTAATCATGAGTGCGCCGAGGGCTGCTAAGTACCCACTTTCCTCGTCCATCAACCCAATC
The DNA here is from genome assembly GCA_963767035.1 of uncultured Chloroflexia bacterium. Taxonomy (GTDB): domain Bacteria; phylum Chloroflexota; class Chloroflexia; order Chloroflexales; family Herpetosiphonaceae; genus Herpetosiphon. Next base: position 35,291 of record CAVYBW010000003.1, read on the forward strand.
ATGCCGGTGAGCCACCACAAAGCCGCAGTAGTTAACGAAAATGTCAGCAAATCTCCGGCTGCGAGCATCCACATTGTTTGCATAAAAGCGCCTCCTGACCTCTGGGTTTGCTAGCGTGGTTCCCAAACCCATTCATCATGGAGAATGCGCCAAATTTGGTTGGGAAAACGATCTTGTTTAACGGGAATGCCAATAAAACCATCGAAGCCAGCATTCCGGCTTCGTTCGACATCGTCGGGCATGATATTGGCAGTTAAGGCTATAATCCGCGTGCCAATCAATTTTGGATGCAGCCGTAAAATGGGCAATTGGGCAAAAGCAGCACGTAAAGGCCGCTTAATATCATACAAAATTAAGTCAAATAAACCTGATGTTGGAGCATCGAGCATCGTAATTAACGAGCGGCCATCACGGCAACGGACACACGAACGCACGCCAATTTCAGCGATCAGAATATCCTGCACCACGAAAAAGGTATCATCACGATCTTCAACCACCAGCACATGGGCAAATGTTGGGTCTATCATAGTGCTGTCTGTTTCGTCTGCGGGTCAAAAATCACAACTTCGGGCATGAGATTTTCGGCAATTGGCAGGGTAAAACTAAAGCTCGATCCGCTGCCAAACTGGCTTTCGGCCCACATCGTGCCGCCTTGTAATTCTACCAAGTGACGGCTAATTGGCAATCCCAAGCCGGTGCCTTGTTGGCGTTGCGCCGATGCGGCTTGTTCAACTTGGTGAAATTCTTCGAACACCAAGGGCAATTCGTGGGCTGGAATGCCCGCCCCAGTATCGATCACCGAAATTTGAACCATGCCATTGCTTTCAAAGGCCTGCAAGGTTATGCCACCACTATCGGTAAATTTGGCGGCATTCGAAAGCAAATTAAGCAAAATCTGGCGTACCCGCACTTTATCGCCGCGAACTGGTGGTATTTCTTCCTCAACATCCGATTCGAGATTCAGCCCTTTGCTCTTAGTCAGCCCCACCGCAGTAGCCATAACCCCATGGAAGATTGGCTGCAAATCGAGCAATTCAAGCTGTAATTCCATCCGCCCAGCTTCGATCTTCGAGAGATCTAAAATGTCGTTGATCAGACCGAGCAGATGTTCGCTATTAACCAATACCCGTTCTTGCAACTCAATTTGGCGCGCCGTCAGATCGCCATAGCGTGGTTTGCCCAAAAACTGGGTAAAGTTGATAATCGCATTGAGCGGCGTGCGCAGTTCATGCGACATATTAGCCAAGAACCGAGTTTTCAAGGTATTAGCTTCATCGGCGGCGGTGCGGGCTACTTCAAGCTCTTTGTTGAGCACTTGCAACTGGCTATTCAAGCGTGATTGCATCTCATACGCGCCTTCCAGCTCCAAGAGCGTGCGCGCTACTCGTGCTTCACTGACCCGCAAACGTTCGGCACGGCGCTCAGCCAAACGATGGCTTTCCATCGCCCATTCGACGGTTGCTACCAAGTCGCGGGTGGCTAGCCAACTGGTAAGTGCCGCCAAGATTAGTGTGACCGATGGCGGCGTAAAGGTCGTAACAAATTGGGTAATCGAGCCATAGTGATTGGTAAAATTGGTGGCAGAAGCAAAACCGACCGATAAAAAGATGATGATGACGAGCACAACCACCGTAAATGGTGCGCGTGGCGAATACAAAATGCCCGCTACGATCACTGCTAAAACCAGCGAGTAGGCCATAAATTGGGTTGTGCCAGGCAGCAAAAACAAACTAATTGTTGGCGTACCAACAATTGAAAAAAAGAATGCTCCGCGTGCCAAGCGAATTTTGTTGTAGCGTAAGCCCAAAAATGCCACGCCCGTGCCAGCCGCAAACAAGGCCCATGGTGGGCCACTGCGGGTGTAATCACCTGCGTTACCGGTAACTTGAGTCAGTAGCATGGCAAACCAAAGTACGCCAAACCCCAAGCACAAATAAACCAAAATCGTGAGTGTGTCGATCCGAAACGATAGGAGGTTTTCCTGAAGGCTGGCATCAATTTGATCGCGTTCTTCCATGGTGGGGCCACCGTTCAGTTGCATTAATTTGATTGCGTAACAAATGCTTGATTATGGCTCAAAATCATACCATGTTTTTGTAATTATTGTGCGTTAGATTGACCTAAATCAGCTTGTTGCGCCTGCGCTAAACGATCCCAATCTTCACGCTTCCAGCGATAGGGCAACTGCACGAATGTGCCCGCTTGTGTGGCTTGCATCAATAAATTTAAACCATGATTAATTAAGAGTTGTTGCTGCACAAGCTTATCTGGCTCGCCCAGCACATGGCCAAAGGGAAACTTGACGCTTAGGCCGCGTGGAATGCCTAACTGTTGGGCAATTTCGGCTAAGAGAAAAAAGCTGACTGTGCTAATCCCAGCCGCCTCTAACACCCGTGCGATCAGTCCCACGGACTGATTACAAATGCCTCAGGCAGGAGTGAGCACTGCCGCCGTAACCCCAGCTTCACGTAAATTTCGGGCAACTGTTGGCGCGGTTTGCTTAATTAATGTGTCAATATGCTGATCGGTAATATGGCCCATGAAGCTGTAGCACGGCCCCAAACTGTCAATTGTACCGCGAGTGGCGAGCTGCTGAAAATGGCTGATTGGCAGCACAATATTAACATCACGATCAGCATCGCGATGATCATAATAATCGTGGGTAATCATCAAATCGCTGGGCGTTGCTGTGGCCGGAATCAAACGAAAGCTGGGGTCGCCATGGGGATCGTGCATATCAAATGCTGGATCAGTGCGCAGATGCACACCACCAGTCGTAATCAAACTAATTCGTTGTTGCGCTAAAGTCCCACGCACCGCAGTCCATGGAATCTGTTGCTCAACTGATTGCACCTGAAAGCGTTTGGCCCACCGTTGACCAAGCCCAGGCATTGCCCGATACAACCAAGCCCCAAGTTGATTGAATGCTCGTCGCATAGCCAAACTCCCATGATTTTAGATCGATCAATCATGCTAATGGCAGTTTAGCATGCGAACGAATGTTGGGCAATAAAAACAGCACCGATCATCATGATCAGTGCTGCTGTCGCTTACGAGTAACCTGAATTAAGCTTCGGTTACTGGGTTGAGAATGGATTCGATCCGTTCTTGGTAGATCTTCTTGGGGCCTGCGCCAACAATCCGATCAACTTCTTGACCACCTTGGAAGAAGATCAAGGTTGGAATACCTTGAACCCCAAATTTCATGGCGTTGCCACTATCTTCATCGGTGTTTACTTTGGCAATTAACAATTTGCCTTGGTATTCATCAGCCAATTCTTCGAGCACTGGGGCGATTGAGCGACAAGGCCCACACCAAGGTGCCCAAAAATCAACCAAGACTGGAATATCGGAATTAATCACTGCTGTTTCGAATTCGGCATCGCTAACTGCTAATGGCTTGGCCATTGAAAGTCCTCCTTGATAGCTTGTGCATTGCTGCACCTGCATGTAGTGTAGCACGTTTTTTATAAAAGCTAATAAGCGTTATATTAATCTTTGCGTGCTCTTATGCGCCATTAAAGCGTTGTTGCAAGGCCTGTTCAATCGCCTCAGAAATTTGATCCGGTGGGCCATCAGCATCGATTAAAATCAGCAAATCACGTTCGCCATAGAATTGCAGCAGTGGTTCTGTTTTGGCATTGTATTCAGCTAAACGCCGCTTAATTGTTTCCGGTCGATCATCATCGCGTTCGATTAGCGTACCACCATTGGCACGACATTCGTCTAAAGCTGCTTGATCGCTGATATGCAGAATTTGGTCGGGCTGGCCTTTGATGCGACAGATGCGGCGGCCACTTAAGCGCCGAATTGCTTCCTCATCCGAAAGCGTGAGCGCAATTACCACCTCGAGCGGGCGACCAATTGCCTGCATTAATCGATCAAGACTTTGGGCTTGACTGAGCGTGCGTGGATAGCCATCGAGTAGCACGCCAACCTCGCTCGGAATCGTCAACAGCCATTCGTTCAACAGCTTATTCATTAAGGTATCGTCAACTAAGCGGCCAGCGGCCATCACCTGAGCGACCTCTTGGCCTAAATCAGAGCCAGTTTCGACGGTTTGACGCAGGCGTTGGCCAGTTGAGATGGAGTCAATCGCAGCTAATTTATCCAAATACGCTGCTTGAGTCGATTTCCCCGCACCTGGGGGTCCAAATAGGATGAGGTTAAGTGGTTTCATCCCTATACCTTGGCATTAAACAAATAATATTCATTATCTTATCACAGCCGTTTATGGCTGATGTAGCAAGTTTAAAACAAAACAACCGCGAATAATCGCGATTGTCTGATGGTGCCGAGGGTGGGAGTCGAACCCACACTCCCTTGCGAGAACTACGCCCTGAACGTAGCGCGTCTGCCAATTCCGCCACATCGGCTAAGGTATTTGCTGCTAAAGCAACGCTCTCAAGTATAGCAAATGTTCTGCGATTGTGCAAGTTGCCGCTAAAACAATTCAGAGCCGCAGTTGCGACTCTGAGTTGGTGTAGATACTCACATATTTGCTGTTGACTCTCGGTTGCCCTGAAATGTTTCAAAAATTAATTTTGCAGTTTGGCTAGCTCTTCGCTGGTAATCATTCGAAATTGATTGCTACTGGTATCGTTGATATAAACCATCTCTTCTTGCTTGACGCTCACCAACATATCCAAACGTTGATCAGCATTAACATCAGCAAAGCGTAAGCTGACAGGAGTCAAATCTTCGCCCGAACCAAAGAGATATGGCCCAACGATTGTGCGCGCTTTGGCAGGGTCGCCACCTGGCATTTCAACAATTACGATTCGGCGTTCCATATTCATTGCGACAAAGTGTGAAGGTAAACCGTTGGTTTCATCGTGGCCAACAAACGCTGTGGTTTGCATGGTGCGAGGCCGGCCATACTTTACATCGTCGTACTTAACTTTGAACCACGAGACAATTGGGCTGAACATGGCATTGGCCAAAATCAAGGCCAAAATAATGGTGATAGCATAAGCGAATTTATTATGCACACCAAATGACACTGAGCGACTAGCGTACCGCTGCCGCGTTTGCGGTAAGGTAATCACGGTGGTAGGTCTCGTGCGGCGCACAACCTCCGCTGAACGTAGATCGCGACTTGTAATGGCCATAGCGAACCTCCTGTGAGTCAACCATTTGAGAACAAATATGCTGGCTGTGAGTATAGTAGAACATGCGTTCTGTGTCAAGCGAAAAGCAGCCTTTTTGCTCGTTAACTCTTTGATTGGTTGTCGTAAAGCCAATTTTGGTTTATTTATCGCCGGAATAACCTACGACATGCGTCCAATGTGGATTAGCCCAAATTTCGCCATGAGTTGGCTGAAATATGCTCAATGCTTGTTGATCGGCGACGAGAAAAGCGCGTAGCCAAGCGGTTAAATAGCCGCGATAACTGCCACCATCTTGCTCGATTTCGGTATGGCCAGCCCCAACTGACATGGCCAAGAAGCGCTTGGTAGCACTCGATTGTTCTAAACTCGCTTGATTGGCTGAAGCAGGCGAAACAATCACATCGCGCGTACCACTCATAATTAACCACGGAACCTTGATTAAACTCGGATCATAGCGATGGGTTTCATCAGTCCAGCGTTGTTGTGGCAGCGCATTGGTGATCAAGGTTGTAATCATCTGACCCTGTGGATAGCGATTGTAGGCATTAATTACCCCAGTTGCGCCTTGCGATGTACCAACCGCACCAATATGTTCAAGCTGAATTTTTTGAAACAAATTATTTTTTGGATCGCTATTTGCCGCAATTAAATAATCAAGTGTACGAATAATTGCGGCACCATCGCCTGTTGTTTCACTGTAACTATCAATCACAATAAATCCCCAGCTTGCCAAATGTTCGAATAAACCAGCATAGTTTGCTGGCGCAGCAATCGTGCCATTGCCCCAAATAATTGCTGGGTAAGCGTGAGCGAGATCTTTTGGATAATAGATCATTGCTTTTTGCTGATCAGCCAAAGTTACCTCGTTATGGCTCATTGCCAAGCTACCAGGCTGAGCATAGCTAAATTCCAAGCGATAAAGTGGATCATAGGCATAGCTGCTGCGCTTGCTGGCGGTAAATTTCAATCCGCCGATCACAAGGATTGTGATCAAAACGAACCCTAATAATCCACCCCAAAGTAATTTTTTATAGCGTTTCATGTGGGTACCTCGTACTAGCCCAATCGACTTAATTTTAGCCAATTTTGCAAATTGGTCTCACTACTATGCCAGAAATAAGTGCTTTGTGTATCTAGGGTTGGTGTAGCGCTACGATTGTCAACTTCTAGCAAAACAAGGAAGGCTCAGATGATTCCAATATGCCGTGTTATGAGTATGTTGATTGTAAGTAGTATGATGATTGGTATCGTCCCTTCAAAAGCTGTTCAATCAACTGCGCCCACTGCCCACCCAGTCGCCAATCGAGCAACTGCCAACGATATTTTGCTTGATGCCGATGATTATCAAGTGCTTAGCAGCGGCCAGCCTTCGAACGTAGCAACGATTTTGCCTAAAACCGATCAAGATATCTTTTATATTGATGCTGAGGCGCAGCAAGAAATTAACATAGCAATGCAACGATCTGCTGATCAAGTGTTATTAAATGGTGAGTTATCACTGTTTGACCCAGACGATCGCTTAATTGCCAGCGATGATACTAGTGGTACTGATGGTAATCCTCGCATTGGCCCGACGCTTGCACCTACCACAGGTCGTTATGCGATTTGGGTGCGCGATCATGCTGGTACACGTACTGGTAGCTATCAAATTACTGCGACGGTGAGTGAGCCATTGGTTACAGCGGCTGAGCAGTCAGCGTTCAATCTTGAAGCAGATCCCTGCCCTGAGCTTGCGGCAAGCCTTGATCTACCTGATTTAGAATCGGTGCCCAACCAGCCCCAAAATGCCCGAGTTAAACATACCAACCAAGCGTTGCCACGCACAAATTACCCACTTAACTGCGAATTTGCCCGCGGTCGGGAAATTTTGGCAACACTCAGCCCCGAATCATTTAGCATCGAAAATGCTAGTCAAACCTTCACAACCGAACCATTGGTTGTGCCTGAAGCCACCCAAATGCTGATGTTTGAATATTTGGTTGGGCGCAAAACTGCCGATAGCATAACCCCATTACACGTAGAAGTTTTGAGCGGTGCAGCCTTTACAACTGCTACCAACATTAGCAATTTCCGTATCAAGGGTCAATATCAGCTTGGTTGGCAAACAGGCTTGTTAAATATTCAAGCCTTTCGTGGCCAAACCATTAAGTTACGCTTTATTAATGATTGGTGGTGGCCCGATCAGCCATCGGCTCAAGTGCGTAATTTACGATTGACCCAAGAAATTCCCGATTGGGAGCTATCGAATGTTGGTGAATTTGCGATTCGCAATGATGGTTTGATTGGAGCTTATGCAGTCATTACTGGGGCAAATGCTACCTTAACCTTGGCTCCAATCAATATTACTCACCAAACTCAAAGTCTTTCGTTTCGTTATCGAATTGGCCGTTGGATTAATGATAGCCATGCACCGCTGTTTGTTGAGGTTTTGAGTGGTTCAACCTTCGCTACGATAACCAACATTGACCAATGGAAACTAGGTGGACGATTAACTGATGGTTGGCGTGAAGCAGTGCTTGATGTTCAAGCATTTCGTGGGCAAACTATCAAAATTAAAGTTATTAACGATTGGTGGCCTCACCACCCACAAGTTACCTCGATTGATAGTTTTAAATTAAATTGGGCTGTGCCTGGATGGGATATTTCAGATGCAAGTTTCGTCCGAACAAATACATCACATATTCCCGTCAATGCTGAAAATAATTCATTCAATGCTGACTTTGAGCAAAGTTTTAACGCCTTTGATGTGATAGAAAATGCTGATTTTGAGCAATCTATGGTTGTGCTGTCCGAGCCATCGCAATCCACAATCAGCCTTGACGGAAACAATATACGGGCTACTAGTGTTGAATTTGCTGTGCCACCAACGGCTACCAGCGCTCATTTTGAATACCTGATTGGTGATCTTGGTAATCCCAGCGATGTAAGGCATATGTTCGTGACAATTCTAAGCGGTGAAAACTTTGAGATCTTTGAGTTTCCGCAAGGTCGTGCTTTTCTAAGTTCGAGCCAAGCTGGCTGGCAACAGGGCCGCATTGATCTGGTTGGCTATCGGGGTAAAACGATAAAGTTGCAGTTTATCAATGATGCTTATGGTAGCCCAAGCAGCCAGATTGACCACTTAAAAATTGTGCAGGATATCCCTAGTTGGCTAACTTCTAATCATCAATTACTCAAGATTGATACGACGCAAGAGCAAGGTAATCATCTTTACCTTCATGGCAATGCTACCCAGCTAACGCCGCTTGCTTTTACTGTTCCTCTGACTGCACAACAGGTGCGGTTCGATTATCAAGCTGGCTTTACCAACGATGCTGCTGCTCGTCAGCATGTGTTAATAACGATCTTGAGTGGTGCTAGCTTTGAGATTGTTACTTTCCTGCCAAACTATTACTTGGTTAGCGCGACGAATCAAGGTTGGCAATCATTAGCGATTGATTTGCAGCGTTTTCAAGGTCAAGAAATCAAACTACGCTTCCAATTAGAAGCACACAATACAGCCTACTTACGCTTGGATAATCTTCAAGTGGGCCAAGTTTTAGCTGGTTGGTCGAGTAGTTCCCATGAACCAATGAGTTTAGAAACCACAGGGGTTGATGGGCAGGCTGTACGCTTTGCTGGTAATAATGCTCGGTTTACCAGCGATGCCTGGACAGTTCTATCGGATACCGAAGCACTTCAATTTAGCTATAAAACGCAACACCCTGATCCATCATGGCGTTCATTCATCGAAGTATACGTGCTTAGTGGTGATGATTTTGGGATTGTTACGCCAATTGATGCCGGTTTGGTCTCTGGTACTGGCAATGATCCTGATGCTGGCTGGCATGAAGCAACTGTTAGCTTAGCTCAATTCCAAGGCCAAACGATTAAGCTTCAGTTTCGGCATCAAGGCCACGGCTATTCGACCTCTTGGCTCGATAATCTTCAGCTAGTTGCTGGTGAAATGCGCGCCAACCAAGTAATCCAACATGCTCCTGATAATGCATTTATTGAGTTATCACGTGCAGGTCAGCACGTTACCAGTTCTAGCTTTGAGCTTGCAAGCGATAGCCAATTCTTGCGCTTTGTCTATCAAGTTGGCAATAAAGATCATGGTAATGCTCGCCATCATTTAGCAGTTGAAGTGCTCTCAGGGGCTAATTTTACAACGGTCTCACGGATCGATCAGTATCAACTATATCGTTCGCTGAACGATGGCTGGAAGATCGCCCAATTACCAATTCAGCAATTTCAAAATCAAACCATCAAAATTCGCTTTATTGCACCTGGTTGGGTTTCTGCACCAATCGTGCGGATTGATAAGGTCGCTTTGCTCAGCCCACGCGCAAGCATCACTGGCCCAATTGGTGTTGCTGGTGTGACGTATTTGAATGTGCCACTCACCGAATTAGCTGGAATTACGACAACCGCCAGCTTAACTATCAACTCGATGACTGTCTATGATGAATATATGGATCTGAATGGTACGGTGAGTTATGGCAATACAACCTATGCATTTGCCTTGACTGGGGATTTATATAAATCAAACCTTGGAACAGCTGGTGATGTTGTGGCCGAACTTCAAGATACGACCGATACATTTGAAGTTTTATATTTTGCGGTACGACAACAGCCGTTTGGACCACAAAGTAATCCTTCAATAACTCACGAAAATCTAGCGCTTTATCTTCAACGTAAAGGAACCCGCGAAGCCGCCTTGATTGATTTAGGTCTGAACAATCCACTCAATCCATTACTATCCCCAATCTTCCAGTTAACATCGCTGAGCAATGCAGATTATGGGAGCGATTATTGGCTTGGTAAGCTCCTCCAACCTGAATCAACTATTGAAGCATTGGGTGATCCAGATGAAAAGAAGTGGACATGGAAACGTACAACTATTGGCAAAGATTGTTCATTAGTCCAAAGATTAGATTTTGGTGTAGTGATTACTAATCCGGCTGATATAGGTGTAAGTGAGAGGGCTTTTGGTAGCCAACTAGAAGTGCTTGGATCAATATCGAATGGCTATGTTACACCTGGACAGTCTTGGCCTACAGACTCATGTGATATATATGATGCCGATAATGCTGGCGTTACCTTGGGTTCCAAGCATGATCCTGTCACGGTTAAGTTTGTATCCTCGGGTAATGGTCTAAAAGGAAATGCGGCAGAAGGCGATTACCTGAGTCATGCAGTATTTGGGGGTGATGCAACTAGGTTTAAAAATGATCAACTTTGGTTTGATCAATTTATTGGTGATTTGATTAAATCAATAGATATGGTTTCAAAACTCTTTTCAGTTCCAATCACTATTGGCGATGTAGCTCAATTATTCCCCGAAAGTACACCAGATATGGGAGGAGATCCATCTTTATCAAATAGTATGATCTTGACTGATTGGGATGATAACCCTACTACAAAAATAAAAGTTCTGCGAGTTCCATTTCAGCAATCTGTATTAGTTAAGCAAAAAGATTATTATGTAATCTTTGTGACTGTTGCTTGCAAGAAACAGAATGTTAATCGAGATATGCAATTGAAAATATATTGGGATATTCCACTTTATGATAATGTTTCAAAAAAAGAATTAAACATTAATTCGTATAATAAAAACTTTTTGGTTGATTATAAGAGTGGGCCTTGTAATAAATAGTTCGTTTGATTAGCGTTGAAATTAGCCTACCTTTTAGGAGTAGGCTAATTTCAACGAGTAGCAAAGGATTCAACATGACATCATTTCAACGGTGGTTAATGGCGGCCTTAGCACTTAGTTGTTTATTTCTCAGTTTTTATAGCTATACAATCAATCGTAATTTGCAGGTAGTAGAATCGCGTCAGCGTGGACAGATTTTCACAACAGGTCAGTCGTTATGGTTCAGTTGGTACAATTGTGTTGAAGAGCTTAATTTTACCTTAAGTGCATCTGATCAACATAATCAAGCAAATGTCATGAACTATCTTGCGAATGCCCAGCTTTATTGTCGATTATCAACCTACTTTATCTATAACTATAATGCCGCTTTAGATTGGCCGATCAAACCATGGTGGAATTTAGGTCTTAGCTCTGGCAATGTGATTGGATTTGTGCGCTTGTTTGATTATTATGCCGTGGAAATAAATCACGTTAGTAGCACAATTAAAGAGGAAGGCTCAGTTAGTGCAGCAAGTCGTGCTAGAATCCAACAACTACATGATGATATGAAAACGTTTGCTAAACAATTGCCTCAAGTAATGCTCGAGCATGGTGATATCAGCCAAATTCACCAAGCGATTGCAACCTGGTGTGGCATGATCACTGATGTTGATGCCAAAGAAGCAATCCATTTGCGAGAAGAGCAATATCAGGATGTCTGTAAATAGGAGTATTTGGCTATGAATCGCCTACCAAAAGCAACTAAATCAGAGCCCAGCAACCTAAAAAAGTATCTGTATTTGGCCAATATTGGGCTCTATTCATTAGCAGTCTATCTTATTATCTTTACAGCGCATGCGATTATGCGCTGGTGGCAGGAAGATCTTCGATATGCATTAAATTATGCAGCGTTCATTTGGCTGCCAATCGGTTTATTGCTGCTCAATCCCTTGATTTGGCGCAGGGTTTATCCAACGATCAGCTTGGAAATTGTTGGGATCGGCTTGCTGCTCTTGAATCTGGTTTTAATGACATTTCTCAAGCCTGATTATCGGGTGATGGATCAACTTGGCTGGGGTGTGGTAACCCTGATCTCTGTTATGTTCACGTTGTATGCATGGTATCGCGCGAAACCATGGCACAAGGTTGGTAGTGCTCAAAGGTCGTTTCATGCATACGATGCGCGTTTTACGAACCAACGTCAGGCTAACGAATAAGGCAATTGATCGAATGCGGAGCGCTGGTTTGAAAAGCAAGCTATTGCCAGCTGCTTATCGTTTGTCGTTTGAGCCAAACTGAAGGCTGACGGCAATTGCTTGATGAGCAAAGCATTACAATTGGAAAAATTTGGCTCAACTGGCCTCTGTAGAAGCTGGGCAAGCCCTAGGTGATCCGCTATCATACAAGCGTTACACCGATCAACCTAGGATACAGTTCATGATTGCCTATTGGATAAACTTGGTTTTTGTTGTGCTTGAAACAGGGTTGGGTACGTTTATTTTGGCTCGAGCAAGCCATTATCGCCCGGCTCGAATCTTTTTTGGCTTAACGCTTTGCTTGGTCGTGATTAATAGCACTGCGCTTGCCCGTAGCTTGGTGACTGATCGCGCCACTGGCTATGTTCTGGTAGGGATTGCGCTGATTAGCCTGAGTTTGCTCTGTTTATTAATGCTGCTGTTGTTTGCCGCGCTGTTTATGCCACAGTGGTGGGAAGGTCAACGCCCAATTCGCCTAATTACCTTAGGCTATGGATTGGCGATTGGCTTGTTGCTAATTGATCTGATTGGGCAATTTGGTTGGTTTACCGCAGGCATTGAATTATCAAAAGGCATGTATCGGCCAGTGGCTGGCTCGGCGGCTGGCTTGATGTTGGGATTATTCAGCCTTGGCTGGTTGGTGCAACTTGGGTTGTTGGCAACGGCATTTTGGCGCTATCCAACAACCCGACGTTCAATTAGTTTATTGATGTTCGCGATTCTTTTTGCCGCGCTGACAAACTCAGTATTGGGAATCATCAAGTTTGAGCCAAGCGGCCAACTAGCAAGTGTATTGCAAACCTTGCCGTTGGTGTTGAGTTTAACCTATATTGTGCTGCGTAGTAGCGTCTTTCAAACCAAACAAGTGGCGGTCGAACAGGCCTTGCAAACAATGAGTGAAGCCATGGTTGTCGTCGATCGCGATGGTATGATTGTTTATCTCAATAATGCAGCTCACCAACTTGGTTTGCACAATCAACAACCACTTCATCATGCATTTCAAACAATCGGGGTTGCTGCTGATGATGTTGATGCTCTGAGTAAGGCATTATCACACGATCAATTACGGCCATTTACTCAAGTGCTGGCGCTAGGAAACCCATTGCGCTTGCTGGAAAACGCGGTATCGCCAGTGTTGGATGGCACTGGGCAGAGCCAAGGCACAATGTTATTTATTCGCGATATTACCGAACTTGAACGACGCACGGCTTTGCTTGAGCAGGAACGGCGACGGCTAAGTACCACGGTAGAACAACTTGAGCAAGAACAAACTCAGCGCAATCAATTGGCTCAAGCTGTGCAGGCGCTTTCGTTTCCGACGATTCCGGTTTTGCCTGGCGTATTGGTGCTGCCATTGATTGGCGTGCTCGATCGGCAGCGGATTGCAGAATGTCAACGGGTGCTGATGCAGTCGCTCAATCAGCAGCCAGTTCAACGCTTATTAATTGATTTGACCGGGGTACAGTTGATTGATGGCGAGGGGGTAATTGGCATGCAACGAATTTTGCGAGCTGCCTATTTGCTTGGCGCGCAAACAACATTAATTGGGATACGACCAGATGTTGCCCAAGCCTTGGTTGGCATGGGAGCTGATTTGAATAATGTAGCGACGGCGGCAACTTTGCAGGATTCAATTGGCAAGATCATTGCGCAATGATAGCCACGCCAAACATTAGCGCTTAGCGTGGCTATCATGATTAATTGTTAGCGTGGGCGAATCGCCAAGCCTTGCAATTCGAGCGCATATTCAACCCCAGCCTGCAAGTTGGCGCGGGTTACAATGCCAGTGAGATCGATGCCTAATTGGACGATGGTTTGGGCAATTTCAGCCCCGATGCCCACCAGCACGACGGTTGAGCCAAGCAAGCGTGCGGCGCGAGCAGTTTGCAGCAGATAATTGGCCACGCCAGTGTCAATTACTGGTACACCGGTAATATCCAAAATCACCACATCGGCGCTATAGGTATTGATCGCTTCGAGCAAGGCTTCCATAATTTGGCCAGCTCGGCGCGAATCGACTGAGCCAATCAAAGGTAAGACCAAAATACCGCCATAAACCGGCACAATTGGCGATGAAACCTCGGCTAAGGCTGATTCTTGGTTGGAGATAATTTCTACTTGCGCATCTTCGTAGCCATTGAACATGCCCATCATGCCTTCTTCGGTTAGTTCATGCAAGCGACCAAGCATTTCGAGCAAGAACACCGGATCATCGGCATAAGCGCTGCGGAACACGCTAGCAGTGGCTTGGTTGGCACTACGCAGCACTTGTTGCACACTATTTAACGGAATGTTTTGGCGAAAACGATCATAGCTAATATCGCGCATATGTTGTTGATAAGCATGTTTGTCAGCATCGCGTAAATCTTGAATAAGTGCATCCATCGAGGCAACGGTGCGTTTTTTAAGCTTCTTCGCGTGGCATTCGGCTATATTCAACCACATGAGCTTTGGATTAATCCGATCGTGGCTTCGATAATTTCATCGAAGTGTTTGGTATAAAAAGCTGCTAAATCTGCCACAGTTGCGAGTCCTCCTAAAGTTAGGTTTTGGGGGATTGCGATAAAAGTTACCAACCTACTGCGATCTGCCGAGTCTCTAACTATGCTGATTTAACAGCGTTTGGGCCTAATTAGCGTGGGCGAATGGCTAAGCCTTGTAAATCTAAGGCATATTCGATGCCTGATTGCAAGTTGGCGCGGGTGATAATGCCCGTTAAATCGATGCCCAATTGCACGATAGTTTGGGCAATTTCAGCCCCGATGCCCACCAGCACGACGGTTGAGCCAAGCAAACGCGCAGCCCGAGCGGCTTGCAACAGATAATTGGCCACGCCAGTGTCGATAACTGGAACGCCAGTAATATCTAAAATTACCACATCGGCGCTATAGCTGTTGATTGATTCAAGCAGCGATTCCATAATTTGGCCTGCGCGCATCGAATCAATCGAGCCAATCAAGGGTAAAACCAGAATTCCTTCATAGACCGGCACGATTGGCGATGAAACTTCAGCCAAGGCATAGGTTTGTGACGAAATTATTTCATCTTTGTGTTGTTGGAAGCCTTCGTAGACGGCGGCAATGGCGGCGGTGGTAATTTGATGGCCTTTTTCAATCACATTAATTTGATCGACACTGCTATCGGCGTAGGCTTGACGCAAACTTTTAAGCATAATATCGGCGGAAATCAGCAATACCTGTAAGAAATCGCCAATCGGAATGCCTTGTTGAGCGCGTAAATAACTGGTTTGCCGCCAATAATCAGGAAAAGCCTTTGGTTGCTCGCTATCTAAATCGCGGGCATAGGGGTCGAGCCCTGCTATTACCCGTTTGCGCACATCGTCACGGGGCATTGAACCATAGACTGGGATTTGGGTTTGCAAGCTGGTAATAACTTTATCGACGATCGCTGCTTCGTGCTGCTTGAACATTTCATAGTAGCTGGTCATGCAGGCTCCTTGAATTGGCGGCAATTGTGCTCGATTGCCAAAATATCTCACTTCTTGATTTGGCCAACGGAAGGGTTTCTCTACGGCCCTTCCGTTGGAGTGCCAAACCCTTATTTGATTACGATATTGACCAAGCGATTTGGTACAACAATTTGCTTGACGATGGTTTTGCCCTCGACCAACGGGGCGATCTTTTCATCAGCCAAAGCAGCGGCAATAATGCTTGGTTCGTCGGCGGTGGCGGCTACCTGTATTTTACCGCGAACTTTACCATTGATTTGCACCGGCAATTCGATCGTTTCATCAATTAATAAGCTTTCGTCGTAGCTTGGCCATGCTTGCAGATGCACGCTTTCGTTATGGCCCAAAAATTCCCACAATTCTTCAGCAATATGGGGGGCAATTGGGGCCAACAACAAGGTCAAGGTTTCGTTGGCTTTGCGCCATACTTCAGTGCCATAAACATCGGTTTCGCGCGCCTTCATCAATTCGTTGACGAACTCCATCAAGCCAGCAATCGCCGTGTTGAAGGCAAACCGCTGCACATCGTCGCCAACTTTTTTGATAATCCGATGGGTGTGGCGTTCCAAGCCGCTGGCATCGCCCGCTGCATCGTGGCGTGGCGGCGTATCGGTCACGACCCGCCAAGCTCGATCCAAAAAGCGTACACAACCTTCGATGCCGCGATTGTTCCATGGGCCGCCTTGCTCCCACGGGCCGATGAACATTAAGAAGGTGCGCACCGTGTCGGCACCATATTGGGCTACCAGCATATCGGGGTCGATCACGTTGCCGCGCGATTTGGACATTTTGTTGCTATCTTCGCCTAAAATCACCCCTTGGTTGATCAAACGGGTCATTGGTTCGTTGGCACTGACCAAGCCCATATCGCGCATGGCCTTCCACCAAAAGCGGGTATACAACAAGTGCATCACCGCATGTTCACGTCCGCCAGTATATTGATCGACTGGCAGCCATTTGTCGGCGATGGCTTTGGTAAAGGGCGCATTGGCTTCGTGCGGGCTTAAGTAGCGCACTTGATACCACGACGAATCCACAAATGTATCCATGGTGTCAGTATCACGCTCAGCTTGCTCGCCACAGTTTGGACACGTAGTAAAGCGCCAAGTTGGGTGCAATTTCAAGGGCGATTCGCCAGTTGGCTTGAAATCGACCTCATCGGGCAACAACAAGGGCAATTGATCTTCTGGCACCGGTACAGTACCACATGTTGGGCAATAGATCATCGGGATCGGCGTGCCCCAATAGCGTTGGCGGCTGACCAGCCAATCGCGCAAACGATAATTAATTGCTCGTTTGCCCAATTGTTCAGTTTCTAACCAATTAATGACTGCTGCTTTGGCATCGGCTGAGCTTAAGCCATCGATGTGGTCAGAATTAACCACCGTGCCATAGGCTGGTTCGGCTGCTTCCAAGGCTGTTTCGGCGGTTTGCTCGGCTTGGACAACCACGCGCTTAATTGGCAGTTCAAAGGTAGTGGCAAAGGCAAAGTCGCGCTCGTCGTGGCCTGGTACAGCCATAATCGCGCCAGTGCCATAGGTCATCAGCACATAGTCGGCGATCCAAATTGGCACGCGCTCTTGGCTGGCTGGATTGATTGCATAGGCACCGATCCAAACCCCAGTTTTGGGTTTTTCGTCATCGGTTGATTGACGCTCGACCTCGGTTTTGCGAATTGCTTCGGCCACATAGGCATCGACGCTGGCTTTTTGCTCGGCGCTGGTCAATTTGGCAACCAAGGGATGCTCTGGCGCTAACACCATAAAGGTTGCACCCCACAAGGTATCGGGGCGAGTTGAAAAGACCGTAATTGGATCACCAGCCTCAGATTTGAACGTAATTTCGGCGCCTTCAGAGCGCCCAATCCAGTTGCGTTGCATCGACGTGATACGTTCAGGCCAATCTAAACCTGAGAAATCCAGCAATTCATCGGCATACGAGGTAATTTTAAAATACCATTGATCCAAATCGCGCTTGGTGACTAAGCTATCGCAACGTTCGCAGTGCCGCTCATCGCCCACAACCTGTTCGCGGGCCAAAGTGGTATTACACTTGGGACACCAATCGACGGCTGAGAATTTTTTGTAGGCCAAGCCACGCTTGAAAAACTGAATAAAAAACCACTGGTTCCAGCGATAATATTCAGGGTCGGCGCTAATAATTTGCTGATTCCAATCGACCATCATACCCATTGATTGCAATTGGCCGCGCATATATTCAATGTTGGAATAGGTCCATTTGCGTGGATCTAAGTTGTTTTTGATTGCGGCATTTTCGGCGGGCAAGCCAAAAGCATCGAAGCCCATTGGGAAAAAGACGTTGTAGCCTTGCATGCGCATAAAGCGGGCATGGACGTCGCTGGGCGACATTGCATACCAATGGCCAATATGCAAGTTGCCCGATGGATAGGGCAGCATGGTCACGGCATAATGTTTGGGTTTATCGCTATTTGGCTCAAAGCGATAAATGCCGTCGCGTTCCCAACGTTCGCGCCATTTTGGCTCGGTGATGCTACTATCATAGCGAGTGGCCATATGAAACTCCTTGTATTGAACAATTGGCAAAATCTAAACTGTAATCCCTCACCCTCAGCTTGCAAGGGTCGGTTGTTAACAATGGCATGGAAGCTATCCGCATGGATTGGGGGTCACCACCCTTCCGTCCCGTCTCAAGGCGGGAAACGCAGGGGGCCTTAATCCCCCTGCACCCCCTCAAGGACAATTGGTGGATGGAATACGTTTGCTGATGAACCTGCCATGGCGCGGTTCACAGCGGCACGCTCTGAACAACCAACCCTTGGAAACTCAATCCTAGCCCCGCGACTCGCCTACTAGGATGGCGAGAGGGTGAGGGGTCTAAAATCGGCAAAATCTAAAACAAAAAACCTCGAACTCATGCGAGGGACGGAGCAAAACCCCGTGGTACCACCCTGCTTATGAGCCGAAGCACATCACTTGTAGGCGCAATAACGGGCGCACCCGCCACCAACTACGCAGCCGAAGCTGTTCCCTGGTGGGGCAATAAACGGGCGAGTTGGGCGCTAGGTGTAGCTTTGCACCAGCCAGCTACTCTCTGCAACAACGCGCTTAATACTCCCGCGAACCAATATCAATTAATCGCGATTATACCACGGCTTGATCAGCAAACATCAATCTTTGGATTGAGCTAGTTGCAAAAACCAAAAATTTTAGTAAAATGAGACCGATCCCAATAATCAAACACGATTATTGCTCAGCCCCACGATGAAGTGCCTCACATTTCGCGTCATCTAGGCTCGCTGTTGCTCCTACACCACGCACCGCCCGAGGAAGGCTGCTCGCTTAATTCGTCCATTGGCGGACATATCACCAAGCATTCTTTAACTCAACACCGATGGATCGACGTTTTTTGGAACCGGTCTCTTTAGCGAACAGTTCGGGTTACGAATGCTGGTTTGGCTCCTTTCCCTGCAATGCTGCACTAACTAAATACTCAAGGCTTGGCCCAACCACAACCCGCTGGGGTTGGCTTTGCTGTATCCAAACCTAGGGCGGCAAGTCCAATCACTCTGGTTTGGCAGATTGAGCTTGCTGTGGCTGGCACTTGTTGCTGTGATCTCGCTGTGTGGAGGAATAGCATGGCCCGATTTTCTTTGGTGCGCCAACTGTTGTTGGTATTAACTGTCGTGGGATTAAGCTTGCCGGCTGCGCAACCAAGCGCCGCCCAAATGCCAACCACCCAATCGAGCAGTAAATTGTTGATCGATCGTGATAGTTCGGCTAGTCGGTTTGCTCAAACCTATGGCAGCTTGTTAGCTGATTACGGCGAATTTGGCTTGTGGCAAATTCCAGATACGCAACTGAACCAAGCGAAGCAATTGACTGGGGCATATGCCCGCGATTTGGACACGCTCAATTTTCGCGGCATTCACTTTAATCCACTCAAAACCCAACCGACTTTGAGCTTGACCCAAAGCCCAACTGCCGAGCAGCAATTGTGGCTAGTGCAATTTATCGGCCCGATCAAAGATGCTTGGCTGGAGCAACTCACCAAGGCTGGAGCCGAATTGGTGATGTATGTGCCGAGCAATAGTTATTTGATTTGGGCTGATGGTGCGAGCCTGAACAAGCTCAATCAATTGCAACAAAGTAGCCACATTATTCAATGGATGGGTGCTTATCAGCCTGAATATCGCTTGGCTGAAGAGCTACGCGATAAGGCAATTAGCCCTAAACGCTCGGAACTGGTTGATGTGAGCGTGCAAATTTACAATGCTGGCGATGTGCAAGCTTCAATCGATGCGGTGCTTGCGGCAAGCAGCAAAGTACACACGCGGCCATGGCAGCTGCTCAATTTCACCACGCTTTCGGTGCAACTGAGCGAAACTGAGCTAGCAGCCTTGGCCCAACGCGCCAACATCTACAATATTGAGCCATGGAGCGAGCCTGAGCTGTTTGATGAACGTCAAGGCCAGATTATCGCTGGCAACGTGACCACACTGAATGGCAAGACTGTGCCAAGCGGGCCGGGTTATTTGAGCTGGTTGCAAAGCCAAGGCTTGCCCAGCAATCCCGCCGAGTATCCAATTATCGACGTGGTTGATGATGGTTTTGATGATGGCACGGTCAATCCATTACACCCTGATTTTTATCTGAATGGCGTGCGGCCTGGCACATCGCGAATTACTGCGGTTGCCAACTGTACTAACGATGCGCGTGGCAATAGTTTAGCGGGCCACGGCCAGATCAATGCTGGGATTATCGGCGGCTACAACAACTTGACTGGCTTTCCCTATATTGATGAAGCCAGCTCAGGGATTGCTGGCGGCTATAATCTTGGGCTTGGGATTGCGCCATTCACTCGCATGGCTAGCACCAAAATCTTTCGTAATAGCGGCGCATTTAATATTAGTAATTGCTACGGCGGCGATAGCTATGCTGATATTGTGACCACCTCCTATGATCATCAAGCAGCAATTACCTCGAATAGCTGGGGTCAACCTGCATCATTTGGTGCTTACAACATCTATTCGCAACTGTACGATCAACTGACCCGCGATGCCAGCGCTGATACTGCTGGTAATCAAGCCATGTTGCATATTTTTGCGGCAGGCAATGTTGGCGAACAAGGCGCGAATACGGTTAGCGCGCCGAGCACCGCCAAAAATGTCATTTCGGTGGGCGCAACCGAAAACGTGCGCGACGAAGGGGTTTTGGATGGCAACGGCTGTGATATTTCGCAGGCCGATAATGCTGATGATTTGGCGATTTTTTCGGGCAAAGGCCCAACTGATGATAGCCGGATCAAGCCTGATATTATGGCTCCGGGCACCCACGTTATTGGCCCAGCTCCGCAAGAATCGGGCTTTTGGGGTGATGGGGTTTGTGGTGGCCTGAGCAATCCCTACTATCCCGATGGTCAAACGCTTTACACATGGTCGAGCGGTACCAGCCACTCAACCCCAGCAGTGGCGGGCGCAGCCTCGTTGCTCTACACCAAATATCGCACCAGTTTTGGCAATGGTATTGCTCCAAGCCCAGCTATGCTCAAAGCCTATTTGTTGGCCTCAAGCCGCTATTTGGATGGCGTGAACACTGGCGGCAATTTGCCAACCAATCAGCAAGGTTGGGGCGATGTCTACCTTAAAACCGCGCTCGATAGCACCCCACGGATTGTGGTTGATCAAAGTCAGGTCTTTGGGGCGAGTGGCGAAAGCTTTAGTCAAATTGGCCAAGTGGCCGATAGCAGCAAACCAATTCGCATCGCCTTGACCTGGACTGACGCTGCTGGCGGCACAACAGGCGATGCCTTTGTCAACGATCTCGATTTAGAGGTGAGTGTTGGCGGCCAAAGCTACAAAGGCAATGTCTTCAACGGCGCTTTATCAACAACTGGCGGCGTGGCTGATGCCAAAAATACCGTTGAATCAGTCTATTTGCCTGCTGGGGCAACAGGCTCGATTCAAGTTCGCGTCATTGCTCGCAATATTGCTGGCGATGCTATTCCTGGCAATAGTGATCTAACCGACCAAGATTTTGCGCTGTACATCTACAATGCAACTGAAGGCGCGGTTGGCACGGTGACTGGTCGGGTGAGCAATGCCAATAACGCTCCAGTTGCCAATGTGCGAATTGCCACCAACAACAATTTGAGCACGCTGAGCGATGCTAATGGCAATTATCGTTTGGTGCTACCGGTTGGTACTTATGCGCTGACTGCTGGCTTAAATGGCGTGTTTCAAAGCGTGCCGACGATTAATGTGGGCCAAAATGCCCAAATTAGCCAAAATTTCACTTTGGTCTATGGCAGCATTAGTGGCGTGGTGCGCGATAGCTTCAGCCCAAGCCAGCCGGTTGTTGGTGCGTTGGTTTCAACCGTTGGTTATAGCACATTTACTGATAACACTGGTGCCTATCAGATTCCGGTGGCTGCGCCTGGCACAGTGACGATTAATGTGCAGGCTGAGCGTTACACCACCCAGCAGCAAAATCTGACGGTGGTTGCCAATGCCACAACTACAGGCAACATTAATCTGGCTGCGGGCGCACTTGAAGGCGCGATTAGCGATGCCAGCAGTGGGCTAGCAGTCAAGGATGCGCTAGTAACCATTGGTAGTTACACGGTCAAAACCAATGCGGCGGGCTACTATAGCTTGCGCTTGCCTTTGGGCAGCTATAGTGTTGGCGCGAGCAAAGTTGGCTTAATTGCCCAAGCGCAGAATTTGAGCCTGAGCAATGGCCTAACCAGCACATTAAACCTGAGTTTGATTCCATTGTTGAGCTATGCGCCGAGCAATTTGAGCCAGAGCGTTGAGTTTGCTGCGGCTCCGTTCAGCGATACGATGGGTTTGCAGTTAACCAATAATACAACCCAACCAATTAGTTATAGCCTACGCGAGTTGAGCGATGCTGGCTTTACGCCTGCCCGCAGCCAACAACGAATTTTGGTGGTGTTGCGTACTGGCAGCGACGATGCTAATGCAGTCACAATTCCGCTAGGCCAGCTTGGCTATGAGTACGATCAGATTGAATTTGGCGCATTTGCGACTATGAGTTTGGCCGATATTCAAGCCTACGATGCGGTGATTTACCTCGGCCCAACCGATACTTCCGCCAACAATCCCCAAGAAACCAAATTGGCCGAATATCTCGATGCTGGCGGGCGATTATTGATTGCCGACAACGATTTGGGCTACTTCACCCGCACTGGCAGTTTCTATCAACAATATCTTGATGCCAGCTTTGGCGGCGATGATCCTGAGACTGCCAACTACAACCTGATTGGACTCGATTTCATGGCCGGAATTAATCCGGCGGTGATCGATTTCTTTCCTGATTATTTCATGCCTGGTAGCTCATCGCGGGCGATCTTCCGTTATAGCGATGGCTCGGTTGGTGGCTCGTATATTGAGCGCAACGGCTATAAAGCGATTTATTTGGCCGTCGATTTCCATAATTTTGGAACCAGCGCGTTTGGCGAGCGGATCGAACGCGATATTGTTGAAGCCAGCCTTGATCAACTCTTTGGCGGTGCTGATCATATTAATTGGTTGGAGCTTGCGCCGCTGCGTGGCGAAGTTGCTGCTGGCCAAACCAAGCCTGTGGCCGTGAGCTGGTTCCCTGATCGCTTAACTCAGCCTGGCACCTACACTGGCACGCTGGTTTTGGCTCAAACGGCGGTCTACACCCAAACTGCCGAAATTCCAGTCAGCATCACGATTACGCCCAACGCCAGCCAAGCGCGGCTCAGCGGGGTTGTCAACGGTTCGGGAGTTTGTAGCAATTATCCAGCGCCACTGGTTAATGCGCTGGTGACGGTGAGCGATCAACAAGGGTTTAGCGCTACGGTCAACACCAATAGCGCTGGCGAATATGTGGTATTTGTGCCAGCAGGCGGCGAATATAGCCTCGAAGTTAGCGCGATTGATCATGTTGGCAGCAGCCAAACGCTTACGGTTGCCGATGCTGAGCCAAGCGTTAATGATGTTAACTTGCGGCTTGATAAAGGTTGTGTGATTCTTGGCCCCGACAAGATCAACACCAGCGTGGTGTTTGGTGAAAGCAAAACTGAATCGCTGTATGTGATCAGCACTGGGGCGCAACCAATTGACGCGGCAATTAGCGAAACCCGCGCAACAACCGTCAACAGTGGTGATCTCACGCTGACCGAAGTTGATTACAACTGGATCGAGGCCAGCGATGGCACGAATCTGAATTTGGGTGCTTATGATTTGGCCAATATTGTTACGCCATTCCCAATTAGCCTATTTGGCGTGAGCAGCACCGATCTGCGGATCTCGAATAATGGTGTGATGCTGCTCAACAATCTGACCAACTTGGTTGAAATTTACAATCCAAGCTTGGCCAATACCTTTAATAACTATGTAATTGCGCCATACTGGGATGATTTGGACGATGAGCGTGGCGGGGTGTATTGGAAAGTTATCGGCGAAGCGCCTAACCGTGCAGTTGTGGTGCAATGGGAAAATCGCCCGCACTACAACAATTGGGATAACACTACCTTCCAAGCAGTGCTTTCGGAACAAGGCGAGATTTTGTTCCAATATAAGGATGTTGATTTCAACGAACCATTCTTAGATTTTGGGGCCAGCGCCACAATTGGGGTGCGCGGTACCCGCAGCGAGCTTGCCGAATATAGCTTTGATCGGCCAGTGCTCCGCGACCGAATGGCCTTGTGTATCTCGCAAACCTGCGATAGCTTGGATTGGCTGAGCGTTAGCCCGAATGTAATTAGCAATTTATCAGGCACACCAGCAGGTTTCCAACAGGTCGCTATCGCCTTGGATACCAGCAACTTTGATACGGTTGGGATCTATACCACCAATTTGGTGCTGAACCACACCACGCCACAGCCGCCATTGCTGATTCCAATTACTGTGAACGTGACCTTGCCCGAAGGCTTTGGCGTGCTCAGTGGCTTCGTGCAAACAACCTTGGTTTGTGATGTCAATCCAATTCCACTGGCGAATGTTAAGATCACGATTGATACCGAGCCGCCGACCATTTTATACACCGATGGATTGGGCAACTACAGCCGACCAATTCCAGCTGGCAGCTACAACGTGTTAGTTGAAGGTTTTCCGGGAGCGTTTACCAGCACCAGCTATCAATTAACAGTTGAAGCAGGCCAAAGCTACGAGCAAAATGCCATGTTGCGGCTGAAAGCGCCATGTTTGGATACCAGCAGCACGCCAGCGATTAGCGCAACAACGACATTGAACACGCCAATTACGACCAGTTTTAGCCTGAGCAATCTTGGCGCAGGCGTGCTCGATTGGCAGGTTGAAGAACGCTTGCCACAACAAAAAATCTTAGCAGCCAACGCCCAGCGCGTAACGACCGGCCAAGCAGCAGCCCAGCAGCAACTAGTTCCAGCCAGCGAACGCTTGCTTGATGGCAGTTTCGAGGCGACCACGGTTGCTGATAATGTGGCAACCAACCCCTATTGGAGCCAAGATTCACGTAACTTTGCCAGCTTGCTCTGTGATATTAATTGTGACCCTAGCGGTGGCAATGCCGTGCCGAACACTGGCGATTGGTTTATTTGGATGGGTGGGATTGGGCCGAATGCGGGCACCGAAACGAGCTATTTCAGCCAAGAATTTAGCCAAACCAGCTTTAGCCACGGTACGCTGAGCTTCTGGCTGTCGATCACCGCGCAAGCGAATCGACCTGATGATTATCTGCGGGTGTTAATCAACAATCAAGAAGTATTTCGGGTGACCAACGCTGAGCGGGCCAATTATGGCAGTTATAGCTTGGTCAGCATTCCAATCGATGAACAAGTATTGGGTGGTCGGGAACTGCATAGCTTGCGGTTTGAAGCGCAAATTGTGCAAGGTGGCAACACCAACTTCTTTATTGATGATTTGAGCCTTGATTTATTGCAGAGTTGTGACGGCGATGCGTTTGATTGGCTGAGCGTTGTACCGAGCAGTGGCAGCATTGCTGGCGATAGCGCCCAAACGATCAACGTCGTGCTTGAGCCAACTGGTTTGGCAGTTGGCACGCATACTGCAAGTCTTTGTTTGATCACCAACAATCCCAATCGGCAGAATCTGCGAATTCCGGTGAGTTTGAGCGTTGACGAAGCAATTGTAGCGAATCGTACAATCTATCTACCTATAATTATGAATAACTAAGTATCCTGATTTTGAAATTCGTGCTAAAAAGCCCCTGTGAATTAGCCTTCACAGGGGCTTTAAAGTTAAGCAAAGCTAAGATTTTGCTGATTAGAATGGCCAATTAGGTTAAATTTGCATAAAGAAATGCTTGCTAGTACAATAGTCCTATCCCCAACGGGATATGAATTTAAAGAGATTGTTGCCCCATAGCGCCTCAAACTGAAGCGTTAACATACGCCCATAGCCAGTGAACGGGCTTTTTTAAGCTATAACTCTCTCACCGACTCGCGACAATCCCCTTTTGTTGAAAGGAGGGATGCAGCTTAATATTTTTAGTTTAATATTTTAGCCACTTGCTCACGATTGTCCCTCTTGGAAATTGACTGGTATTACATACACACTTGTGTGTGGAGGATGGCATGGCCAAATTCCCCTTCATTCGGCAAGCAGCCCTCATTGCAATGACGCTCTCATTGGGACTTCAAGGTGCGGCGCAACCAGCCCGTGCAGAAGTAATGCGTGCTCCGACTGCGACGACCAAGTTCCTCGTTGAACCCAACAGCCCAGCCAACAAATTTGTCCGCGCGAATGGTACGTTAATTGCCGATTATGGCTCTTTTTCGGTTTGGCAAGTTGCTGATAGCAATGTTAATGGCCTAAACCAACTCGCTGGCGCACAAGCCGCTGATCTCGATACGATTGGTTTACGGGGCATTAGCTTTAATCCTTTAAAGAATGTTCCTGCTGCTCAACCAAGTTTGAGCCAAAGCCCAACTGCCGACCATCAACTGTGGTTGGTGCAATTTGCGGGGCCGCTCAAGGATGCTTGGTTAGATGAAGTCACCAAAGCTGGCGCTGAACGGGTCATTTATATGCCCAACAACGCCTACCTCGTTTGGGCAAACGGCCAATCCTTGGCCAAACTCGATGCACTCAGCAAGAGCAACGTTGCGATTCAATGGGCTGGTGCCTACCACCCCGAATATCGCTTAGCCCCTGAGTTGCGTCAAAAAGCCAGCACACCCGACGCAAAGGGCCTGGTCGATGTTACGATTCAGTTCTACAACAGTGCAACGGTTGAGCGTGATGTGCGCGAAGTGCTTGATGCAAGCGCGCAAGTCTATGCAACCCCATGGCAAGTGCTCAACTTCACCACAATTTCGGTGCAAGTGAGCGAGCAAGCCTTAGGCCCAATTGCTCGCCGCGCCAATGTCTACAACATTGAGTCGTGGTCAGCACCTCAAAAATTTGACGAACGCCAAGGCCAGATTCTGGCTGGCAACGTAACCACCGCTGGTGGCAAAGTTGTGCCAACTGCACCTGGCTACCTTTCATGGTTGCAAGGTCAAGGCGTACCAAGCGACCCAACCCAATACCCAATTGTCGATGTTATCGATGATGGTTTGGATAACGGGACGACTTCGCCAATTCACCCAGAACTTCTATGTGAATGGCGTGAAACCTGGTACTTCACGGATCACCGCCGTTGGCAACTGTACTGCCGATGCGTTGGGTGATGGCCAAGCAGGCCACGGGAATCTCAATATTGGGATTGTCGGTAGCTACAATACCCTGACTGGCTCGCCACACGTTGACGGTGCTAGCTCTGGGATTGCTGGTGGCTATCGCGTTGGCTTAGGCATTTCGCCATTTAGCCGGATTGCCAGCACCAAGATTTTCAACAATGGTGGCAGCTTTGATTTGACCAATTGTGGTGGCGGTAGCAACTACATTGGGATTATTGCAATGGCCTACAGCCATGGCGCTGCAATCTCATCCAACAGTTGGGGCTCAAACAGTGGTGGCGCATACACCGCCTCATCACAAGCCTACGACCAAGGTACTCGCGATGCGAGCAGCACAACCGCTGGCAACCAAGAAATGGCCCACATTGTTGCTGCAGGTAATGCTGGTTCAGGAGCTAACACCGTTGGCTCACCTGGTACTGGCAAGAACGTTATTACCGTTGGCGCAACCGAAAACGTGCGCGACGAAGGCGTGCTTGACGGTTGTAACCTATCGGCAGGTGATAACGCCGATGATTTAGCAACCTTCTCAAGCCGTGGCCCAACCGATGATGCTCGGGTAAAACCCGACATTATGGCACCTGGGACTCACGTCATGGGACCTGCCTCACAGATTGCCACCTTTGACGGGACTGGCGTTTGTGGCCCAGCCAGCGGCACCCACTATCCTAATGGCCAAACCCTGTATACCTGGTCGAGCGGCACCAGCCACTCAACTCCAGCAGTTGCAGGCTCGGCTTCGTTGCTCTACACCAAATATCGCACCAGCTTCGGCGGTGGGGTTGCTCCAAGTCCAGCCATGTTGAAAGCCTATCTTTTGGCTTCAACTCGCTACTTGAATGGGGAAAATACTGGTGGCACCTTGCCATCAAATACCCAAGGTTGGGGCGATGTAAACTTAGCACCAGCTTTGGATAGCACGCCACGGATCGTGGTTGACCAAAGCCGCACCTTTGGTGCGACTGGTGAAGAATTCACCCAAATTGGTCAAGTTGCCGAATCAACCAAGCCAGTCCGGATTACCTTGGCTTGGACTGATGCAGTTGGTAGCACCACTGGTAACAGCTATGTCAACGACCTTGACTTAGAAGTTACAGTTGGCGGCCAAACCTACAAAGGTAACGTCTTCAGTGGCGCGCTTTCAACCACTGGTGGTACCGCCGATAACAAAAACAATGTTGAAGGTGTGTACTTGCCAGCAGGCACAAGTGGCGCGATTCAGGTCAAAGTCATTGCTCGCAACATTGCTGGCGATGCAATTCCTGGCAATGCTGATACCACTGACCAAGACTTTGCCTTGTATGTCTACAACGGCTCAGTTGGTCCAACCGGTACCTTGGCTGGTCGCGTTGCTCAAAGCAACAACAGCCCAGTTGTC
Organism: uncultured Chloroflexia bacterium; assembly: GCA_963767035.1. Classification (GTDB taxonomy): domain Bacteria; phylum Chloroflexota; class Chloroflexia; order Chloroflexales; family Herpetosiphonaceae; genus Herpetosiphon. The sequence continues at coordinate 63,771 of CAVYBW010000003.1, forward strand.
GGCGCAACCGTTCGCACCAGCGGTGGTTCAAGCGCATTGACCAACGCCAGCGGTAACTACAGCATGGTTGTACCAGTTGGTACCTATGCCGTGACCGCCAGCTTGCAAGGTGCTTTCCAAACCGTTCCAAGCGTAACGATTACCCAAAATGTCACCACGACCCAAAACTTTACCTTGAGCTATGGCTCAATCAGTGGTACGGTGCGTGATGCCTTTACCCCAAGCAACGGTGTTGTTGGTGCAACCGTTTCGGTGCCTGGCTATACCACGACGACCAATGCTGCTGGCCAATACACCATTCCGGTGGCAAATGTTGGTGCAACAACGGTTACGGTTAGCGCTCCGAAGTATGTGACCCAATCGCAAACTGTGACGGTGGTCGATGCAACCAACGCGACCCAAAACTTCACCTTAGCTGCTGGTGCTGTCGCAGGGATTGTGACCAACAGTGCTAACGGTGCACCAGTTGCCGATGCAACGGTGGCGATTAGCAACCAATATGTGAAGACCAAAGCTGACGGTAGCTTTGCAATTCGCTTGGAGCCAGGCAGCCATACCCTGACGGCTTCGAAGATTGGTTTTGCTGCAAATAGCGCAAATCTGACTATTAGCAATGGGGTTACTTCAACCCAAAATCTGGCCATTACGCCAGCCTTTGGTTACACCCCAGCCAGCTTGAGCCGTACCTTTACCTTTGGTGATGCACCATTCACCGATACGGTTGGTTTGGCCTTGACTAACAATGGCACCCAACCATTTACCTACACCATCCGCGAAAATGGCGCAACTGGCTTTACGCCAGCAGCTGCCCAAGCTGGTGGTAAAGTATTGGTGGTTCAACGTACTTCAGCTAGTTCGGCGACTGCGGCAACCACCGCTTTGACCGCACTTGGCTATACCTTCGAGTCAATCGATAACGTTGCCTTCGAAGCCCGTACCTTGGCCAACTTGCAAACCTTTGATGCAGTTATTTACCTTGGATCAACTGGCGGTACAGGCAGCAGCCCTAACGCTAGCGAAAACAAATTGACTGCATATTTGAATGCTGGTGGTAAGCTGTTTATCGCCGATAACGATCTTGGCTTCTTCACCAATCCAGGCGTGTTCTACAAGACCATGCTTGACTCAACCTATGGTGGCGATGATCCAGGCGCAGCCAACCGGGCCTTAACTGGTGCCGACTTCATGGCTGGCGTAAATGCAGCATCAGCTGATTCATTCCCTGACTACTACACCCCAGGTAGCTCATCAACGGTGATCTTCCGCTACGTGAATAACGCAGTTGGCGGGAGCTTTATCCAGCGCAATGGCTACAAAGCTGTGTACCTCGCAACCGACTTCGTTAACCTTGGCACAAGTGCTGGCGGCGAAACGATCGAGCGCACAGTGCTTGAGCGGGTCTTGCAAGCCATTGTTGGCGGCAACGATAGCCTTCCATGGTTGAAAGAAGTTCCTGCAACCGGCGTGATTGCTGGTGGCGCTACCACCAATGTTGCAATTGGCTGGAACCCAACGGTTGTAACCCAACCAGGCACCTACACTGGTAGCTTGAGCCTTGGTTATTCTTCAGTGATTAGCCAAACCTTCAATATTCCAGTGACCATGGTTGTCAACCCAGCTGCAACCCAAGCCCGCATTAGCGGTACGGTTACCTCATCAGGTATCTGCGATACCGTGCCTGCTCCAGCAAGTGGCGCGAAAATCATCATTACCTACACCAGCGGGGTTACTGCAACAGTGACCACCAACGCTGCTGGTCAATATACCTTCTTCGTACCACAAGGTGGCACCTACACCGTTGCTGCTAGCGCCGTTGACCATCTTGGTCAATCAGCAAGCGTCACGGTTGCTAATGGTGGCGACGTTACTCAAAACTTCACCTTGCGCTTAAACAAGCCTTGTGTGACTGTGAGCCCAAGCTCATTGAGTGCTTCACTCCAATTGGGTGCTGCTCCAGTAACCCAAACCTTGGTTGTGACCAGCAAGGGCGCATTGCCACTCAATGCAACTATCAGCGAACAAAGCCGCAGCGCAGTTAGCCAAGCTGGCTATACTATCGCTGAAGTTCCATATAGCTGGATCGAAGCCAACGATGGCACCAACTTGGCCTTGACCGACGATTTGGAAGCTAATATCACCAGCCCATTCACCGTAACCGTTTTCAACACCAGTAGCCGCAACCTCCGGGTTGGCAATAACGGTGCTATCTTGGTCGGTGTGACGACTGGCGATGTTGTTCCAACCAACGAATCGTTGCTGAGCGGTACCGTCAATAACATCATTGCTCCATTCTGGGATGACATTGACGAGCAAACCGGTGGAGTCTTCTGGAAAGTTGTCGGTAGTGCTCCAACCCGCTCATTGGTTGTTCAATGGGAAAATCGCCCACACTACGATAATGTTGGTAGCGGCACGTTCCAAGTTGTGATCAAAGAACAAGGTGGGATGGTCTACCAATACAAGGATGTCGATTACGGTAATGCAACCTTTAACAATGGTGCAACCGCAACCGTCGGCGTTCGTGGAGCAAGCGCGGCGCAAGCTACTCAATTTAGCTTCAACCAACCACGTTTGCGCAACGAATTGGCCTTGTGTGTTTCAGCTACCTGTGATGGTATTTCTTGGTTGAGCGAATCGCCAACCACGATTACTGGCTTGGCTGGTACACCACCAAGCAACCAAGTTGTCAACGTGGTCTTCTCGACCACCGGTCTGACCCAAGCTGGGGTCTACACTGGCAACCTGGTCTTGACCCACAATAGCCCTCAACCAGCCGTAACCATTCCGGTTACCCTGACCGTTACTTCACCACCGAACTTCGGTACGTTGAGTGGCACAGTTCAAGGCTTGGCTGCATGTGATGTCTCACCTGCTCCATTAAGTGGCGCAACCGTGACGATCAACACTGCAACCCCAACCGTCTTGACAACCAATGCTGCTGGTTCATACAGCTATAGCTTGGCTGCTGGTAGCTACACGGTTACAATTGCTAAAGCTAACTATGTGACCCAAACCTTCACTGTGACGGTTCCGGCAAGTGGTGCTGTGACCCAAAATGCCCAACTGCGCTTGAACGCGCCATGTTTGGATGTGGATACCACGCCAATCAGCGAAACCGTTGGCATTAACACCATCACGACCCAAACCCTCACCTTGGAAAACAATGGTGCTGCACCATTGACTTGGACAATCGGTGAGTTGGCTGCCAGTGGCCGCCAAGCTCCAGCCAACGGCGAAGTCGCTGTCCGCAAGCCAGTTCCAGCTAACCAACGAGCTACTGCTACCAAGCAAACCGCTCCGGCAGCTGAAGTGGTTCAAGACGGTAGCTTCGAAGCCACTGAGTCTGATGGCAGTAATCCATTCTGGACACAAACCTCAACTAACTTCAATGACTTGGTGATGTGTACAGTCGATTGCGATCAAAACTCAAATACTGATGTTCCTCACACTGGCGATTTCTATGCTTGGTTCGGTGGTATCAATACAACGGTACCAACCGAGGAAGCTTCACTTGAGCAAACCTTCACCGCCTCAGCCGATAGTGAAGGCACGCTTTCGTTCTGGATGTACATCACTGCTACTACCAACCGACCAAACGACTATATGCGCGTCTTGATCGATGGTAACGAAGTGTATAAAGTAACCAACCCAGAACGAACCGGCTTCCCAACCTACACCTTGGTTGAAGTTCCAATCGATTCAGCAGACTTTGATGCTGGTACTACCCACACATTGCGGGTTGAAGCAGTTATTCAAACTGGCGGTAATAGCAACTTCTTCCTCGACGATATTTCGCTCGATTTGGGTGTGTCATGTTCGCCAAATGTAGCTTCATGGGTTCGCGCAGTGCCAAATAGCGGCACGATCGCAGCCGATAGCTCAACCAATGTGGCACTCGAATTCAATACTAATGGCTTGGCCGCTGGTCTCCATACGGTCAACCTGTGTATTCAATCGAATGACTCAACTCAACCAAACGTTCAAATTCCAGTGACGATCAACGTGACTGAGAATGTTGACCCAACTCGCAAGGTCTACTTGCCTTGGGTGAACAAGAACTAAAACACATTGGCAGCTACTGAGCAAGCTCAGTAGCTGCCAACCGATTTGATTTGGTTAAACAAAAGGCCGCCTTGGAATTGCTCCAAGGCGGCCTTTTGTTGCTAGTTTTTTAGACTTCCATCACCACCGGAATAATCATTGGGCGGCGGCGCGTGCGCTCGTAGAGGTAACGCCCAACCACTTCTTTGATTTTGCGGGCTGCTGGCGATGAAACTGCTGGCGAGTTGCCCTCAGCGGTTTCTTCCCCATCGCTAAACGCCCGTGCTGGCACCACGTAGCTTTCGCTGAACGATGCTCGAACCGCTTCTTTAGCGCCCTCGATCAAATCGGTTGAGTCGCGGGTTGATACAAAACCTCGGCTAACAATATCTGGCCCAGCGACTAAATTGCCAGTTTGTAATTCAACCGAGACCACCACCATCAAGATGCCATCTTTGGCCAACATTTGGCGGTCGCGGACGACAGCGCCACCAATATCGCCTACCGAAACACCATCAACAAAGACATGGCCAACTGGTGCACGGCTAACCTGTTTGCCATAGTTTTGGCTGAATTCCATAATCGAGCCGCCTTCGGCAATCAGCACATTATCGCCATTGAAGCCCATGCCCTCGGCCAATTGCTTGTAGCGGGCAAGGTGACGATAATCGCCATGGAAGGGGATGACATATTGCGGCTGCACCAAGTTGAGCAACATTTTGAGCTCTCTTGGGCCGCGTGTCCCGAAACATGGACTGGCAAATCCGAGCCATAAATCACATTCGCGCCAAGTTTGTACAAACTGTCGATCACTTTGTAGACCGAAACTTCGTTGCCTGGAATTGGCGAAGCTGAAATTACCACCGTATCGCCACGTTGAATCGAAATCTGGCGATGATCGCGATTGGCCATGCGCGAAAGTGCCGCCATCGGCTCGCCTTGGCTGCCGGTACAGACAATGGCAATTTGATCGTCGGGCAATGCTTTCATATCGCCTGGTCGAATCAGTACCCCATCGGGCACTTGCAAGTAGCCTAATTCACGCGCAATCGAGGTGTTGTTTTCCATCGAGCGGCCAACTGGCACCACCTTGCGACCATAATCAATCGCCGCATTAATCGCCATTTGCACCCTTGAGATATTCGAGGCAAAGGTGGCCATAATTACCCGGCCTGGAGCAGTAGCGAAAATTTGATCAAATGCGTCGCCAACCACGCGCTCCGATGGCGTGTAGCCCTTCGACTCGACCCGTACACAGTCGGTTACCAACACGATTGGGTTGCGGCGGCCAAAATCCACCAAGCGGTCAATTTCGGTTGGCCAGTTATCAACCGGCGTATGGTCAAGTTTCCAGTCGGTGATGTACAAGGCCAAGCCCGCAGGCGAGGTCAAACCAAAGCCCACCGAATCGGGGATGGAGTGGGCAATGTGGAATGGCTCAATCGTGAAGCAGCCAAGCTGCAATTTATCGCCTGGGGCAATCGTTTTAGTCGAAACTTTATCGGTCAAACGATGCTCTTTGAGCTTATTTGAGAGCAAACCCAAGGTCAAGGTTGTGCCATACACGGTTGGGAAGCCCAAATCGCCAATCAACCAAGGCACAGCGCCAATGTGGTCTTCGTGGCCATGGGTTAGCAATACGCCGCGAATATTGGCAACTTTATCGCGCAAATAGGTAATGTCGGGCAATACCAAATCAACGCCCATCATCTCGCTTTCGGGAAACATTACCCCCATATCGCAGATGACAATATCTTCTTCATACTCAAAAACCCACATGTTGCGGCCAACTTCTGATGCGCCCCCAAGTGGGATAACCCGTAATTTGTTTTTAGTCATACGAATACAAACCACAGTGCAAGCATGCTCGCACTGTCGTCATGGCTCCTTTCATGGATAATCCCAACCCCATTGGCTGAGATAGGTTGTTAAATAAAGCTTCTTGGTCGTACCACTCCACATAACGATGGGTAGCAGTTCTTTAGAGCACACCATAGATCAGTTGACCTACGATGCATAATTTAGCCAGCATAGTGTTTTATTTGGCTTAGCAAGCTTGCTAATTGCCCCGATGTGGCATACAACGGCACTTTGTTGGCATAATGACGATAAAACCAGCGCCGATACCATGGCGCGTTGCTAAACTCCGCCGCAATCAGCACATCAATCCGCTGAACGTAATCGTCATAGCTATACTGTGGCCGTACTTGCGCCAGCGCCTGCCACGGATAATATTGCAGCAAGCCAACTGTACGAATTGTTAAGCCATCAGGATTAATTTGATAGCTGGTTTGCCATTCCAACAGCAATTGCCAGAGCATGCGTGGCAGGCTTAGGCCCAAACTTACCAAGAGAAAGGCCGTAGTTTTTTGGCCATCAGTCCAGGTTGGGGCTTGCTGCTGCCATGAACTCCACAACGTCGTCAATTCTAAGCCCAAGAGTTTGAAAACCAGCCACCATGTTGCGATTAATAAGCCACTATTCAGCAAGCCAAGCACAATTAATGATCTGCGTTGCCGAAAAAAGCTCATTAATAATCCTCATCCACTAAATCAACCAACCGATCGGATGTTCTGGGGTTTCGGCGGTGAGACCTTAAAACATTGATATTTGTTGTGGTGGCGTTGTTGGCTCGTCGGTTTCGGGCAGACTTGGTTCGTTGGTTTCTTCTTGCAATCGCTGGTTGAGCCGCGCAATCAGCCGTGGAATGAGCTTAATATCAGCGATTGCATCGGGCATGGCGTTCATGTTGCGCAGCACATAGGCTGGGTGAAATAACGGCAAAAAGACGGTTTGACCAGCGCGTTTCACGCCACGAATGCCATGGATTTTGGTAATTTTGCCACCAGGGAAAAATTTATTCATCGAATGCCGCCCAAGGGTCGCAATTAACTTGGGCGCCAAGGCCGCAATTTGGCGATCCAAAAAATTGGCACAAGCGGCAATTTCGCTTGGCTCAGGGTCGCGGTTGCCAGGTGGCCGACATTTGACCACATTGGCAATAAACACCTGTTGCCGAGTTAGGCCAATTTCAGCCAACCATTGTTCCAATAAATCGCCCGAAGGCCCGACAAAAGGCCGACCAAGTGCATCTTCACGTTGGCCTGGGCCTTCACCAATTAACAAAATCTCGGCATCGGCTGGGCCTTCGCCTGGCACTGCGTTGGTTCGGGTGCGACAAAGTGGGCAAGCAGTGCATTGGGCGACTTCTTCAGCAATTGCCGCAAGTGTTGCTGCTGCATCGGTCATAAGCGCAATTAAACTCAGCGTTGCTCAACAACCTACGAATCATGTCTTGATATTGTACACGAATTTAGGCTTGTCTGATTTTCGATATGCTATTCGACGCTAACGCGCTGACCAAACTTGCTTTCGGTGCCGTTGCGCAGCCGCGTAATGTTATCGCGATGTGATACAACCACTGCCAAGGCGATCAAGCCACAGTAGGTCACAATCGCAATATGGCTTTTATCAAGGGCAAAAAACACGCCAGCGGTAATCGCAGCAGCAATGCTGGCCAAAATCGAAGCTAACGAAACGTAGCGGGTGAGCAAAACCACCGCCCACCACACGAGCGCCGCCGCCAAAAAGCCCCATGGAAAGATGCCTAAAACACCGCCCAAGCCTGTTGCTACGCCACGCCCGCCATGAAAGCCTGCAAAAATTGGGTAGATATGACCGACGACGGCAATTGTCGCAGCCAGCGCCATGGCCCAAGCATTATCGGGCAAGAGCCAACGCGCTGCCCAAATCGCGGCAATACCTTTGAGCGCATCAAGCACAAAGACTAAACCACCATAGCGTGGCCCCATAGTGCGCAGCACATTGGTTGCACCTGTCCGCTTGGAGCCATACGATCGCACGTCAATTCCACCGACCATCCGTCCAATTAACAACCCGAAGGGAATCGACCCAAGCAAATAACTGATTACAGCAATCAGCAGGTAATTCACGCAGCCTCCTTAGTCTTGTTGTTGGCGTGGTGGTTGACGGAAAATTTCGCGAGCACCCCAGATATATTCAACTCCCGACATAATCGTGAGCAAGACAGCCAGCCACAACACAATTGAGGATAAATGGCTCAGCCATGTCAAGCCGCCACCAAGATCAATTGCGTTAAACCAGCCAGCCCGATCAAGATTGGCTCGAACCATAATCCAGCCAAGCGCAATGATTGTGATGATCATTTTTAGCTTGCCCCAACGCCCCGATGGAATCACGACGCCTTCGGAAGCGGCGAGCGAGCGCAAGCCTGTGACCACAAATTCGCGCACCAAAATAATGATCGCTGCCCATGGATCAAGCAGATTGGTTGCAACCAAACAGATCAGAATTCCGGCAGTATAAATTTTATCGGCGGTCAGATCAAGGAAGATGCCTAAATTACTGACCCAGCCATATTTGCGAGCCAATTGGCCATCGAGCAAATCGGTGATCGCCACGACCGCATAAAACCAAAATGCCCAGAAATAGCTGACGGCAGTATCATTAAGCAGCAACATCAACAACGGAATCGTTGCGATGATGCGGATCGAACTTAAAATGTTGGCCCGATTCCATGGGTTGACCCAAGGCTTACGCCCAGCCCGCTCCTTCCGACGAAGCAGCGGGGGGCGTTTACTGCGTTGAAAACGCGGTGCCGGGGATTGCCCTGATGAAGGTGCATTACTCATTGATTACTCAGCAAACACGGTTGCGGCATCGGGAACTTGTTTCCAATCGACTAAGAAGGTTTCGATGCCTTTGTCGGTTAACGGGTGCTTGACCAGTTGTTGTAGCACTTTGAATGGCATAGTAGCAACATGCGAGCCAGCCAATGCCGATTGCAGTACGTGAACTGGGTGGCGAATTGAAGCCGCCAAAACTTCAGTTTGGATATTGTAGTTTTTGAAAATTTGCACAATATCGCGAATCAAAATCATGCCATCTTGGCCAATATCATCGAGCCGCCCAAGGAATGGGCTAACGAAGGTTGCGCCAGCTTTGGCTGCCAACAAGGCTTGTGAAGCCGAGAAGATCAAGGTTACGTTGGTTTTGATGCCTTCGCTGGTCAGTTGTTTGACAGCTTTCAAACCTTCGGACATCAAGGGAACCTTAACCACAATATTTGGTGCCCATTTGGCCAAAATTCGGCCTTCGCGCACTATTTCATCGGCTTGCAATGCCACGGTTTCGGCACTGACTGGGCCGGGACAAATTTCAACAATTTCTAAAACCACATCACGGAAGTTGCGGCCTGCTTTTGCTGCCAATGAAGGGTTGGTGGTCACACCATCAACCACACCCATCGCCACACCTTGGCGAATTTCTTCTACATCAGCAGTATCCAAAAAGATCTTCATCCAGTTGCTCCTTTGATTGCCCTGGTTAGAACCTATGCCTCTCGGACTTCCACTTGCATTATAGCAGCATAATGCGCTGCATTATAACTAAATAGTTTGCATAAAATGTTTAGCAAACTCGGTATCAAGACTGAGATTGGGTACTGGCTGCTTTGCTATAGTGATCAAAGGTTTCTGTTTAGGAGGTGTGTGATGGGCCGTTTTGGCGAAGAACCGCTGGAATTTTTTAAGCATGTTTATACCGATGTACCGCCATGGGATGTTGCTGCTCCCCAGCCAGCCTTGCTCGAGTTGATCAAAGCCTTTCCACCAAGCAATCCGCTGCTTGACATTGGCTGTGGTTCGGGCGATTTGGCGATCGGCCTTGCCCAGCTTGGCTATAGCGTGGTTGGAGTCGATTTTGTGGCCACGGCGATTGAGCAAGCGCGCGCCAAAGCCGCTGCCTTGCCTGCCGAGGTGGCGCAACGGCTGAGTTTTAAGGTTGCCGACGGCCTCAAGCCCTCGTTATTGCCAAGCAAATTTGGCGCAATCGTCGATACGGGCTTTTATCATTTGTTTAATCACGCTGAGACTGAGCCATTTATTGCTGAATTAGCCCAAGCCTTGCAACCGCAAGGACGTTATTATTTGTTGGCATTTAGCATCGAGTTTGCGAGCGTCAATGTTCCACGGGCAATCACCGAGGTAGAAATTCGCAGCCGCTTCACGGTTGAGCGTGGTTGGCGCATCCTTGCGGTGCATCCAGCCGAATTTCTCAATCGGGTTGGGCCGCCGGTCGCTTCAGTCGCCGCGTGTATCGAACGGTTGTAACGGAGGAGCCAGTTATCAGGGGTCAGGGATCAGTTTGCGCAGGGCTACTGGCTGGAGGCTATTGGCTTTGGGCGATGATTGATTGGATTGGTAACAGCGGCATTCCCTCACCCCAACCCCTCTCCCGTGGTGCGGGCGAGGGGCTTCATCCTGTGGTTTTGCCTGCGTCGTGTGGAATCAACGGCTGCTCCCCCTCGCCCGCGTTCAGTGGGAGAGGGGGTTGGGGGTGAGGGAACAGTTCACCGTAACCCTGTGCTCTTAAGTGCTCAATTCTTGCTGCATAGCAAGCGATCTCTATTAACAATAAACCCAAAAATTCTTGATCGCCGTAGCTAAACAAAGCATTAGAATCGCCTAAAAACGCTTGACATATCAATAGTTTGCACTATACTTCACAATATCAATTAAGATGCGCAATGCAGCGCCAGCCTAGTTTGAGCAGCCTCAACTGTGCATGGCCAGAGCGGCTCGTTTTGTGGTGTTTTCAAAGGAGTGTGCGGGATGGACATCTCCCCCAACGCAATTCCCGATGTTGTAGTGCGGCGATTGCCAATTTACGCACGTAGCCTGAGTTATTTGGCCGAAGAGGGTGTTCGCTCAGTTTCCTCGCAAGAGTTGGGGGAACGGATTGGTGTAACTGCCGCGCAAATTCGTAAAGATCTTTCCTATTTTGGTGAATTTGGCAAGCAAGGGATCGGCTATAACGTCGAGTATTTGCTGGGTCATATTCGGCGAATTTTGGGTTTGCACGAGGTTTGGCCAGTCGTGCTGGTTGGGGTTGGGCCGCTTGGTCAGGCGATCGCACGCTACGAGGGCTTTCGCTCACGTGGCATCGATATTATTGGGGTTTTCGATAACGATGCCGCGAAAATTGGCTTGCAATTAGGCCGCAATACCGTTCAGCCCGATTCAGACCTGCCTAAGATTTTGCAAGATCATGGCATTCGCTTGGCAATTGTGGCTGTACCAGCGGTTCGTGCCCAAGAAGTGGTCGATGTCTTGGTGCAAAACGGCGTGCAAGGCATTTTAAACTACTGCGCCGATTGTGGTGCAAACGCCCGATAATGTTTGGGTGCGCCATATCGATCCAGTGGCTTTGCTGCATAGCATGACCTATTATCTCTCGCGCGAAGACGAACACCACGCCATGAACGAGCATTGAGTTGGCTCTTAGCGCTGGCTCAGCAATATCGCTAGCTGCTGCAAAAGTTGCTCGATTTGCCCCTCAAGTTTGCGCCGCCCAAGGCCTAAACGGCCAGCAATCGTTTGTTGACCAACTCCATGCAGCAACAGCCCGAGCAGCTGAGCTTGGTCTCGCTCTAGTAATGGCAGAGCATGAACGCAAGGCAACATGGGCGGCGGTAGCTCCACCAAACTCGTGTTGCAAGCCTAAACCTGCTTGCCGCCCTTGCTCGCCCACATGAAACCCCGCAGTCAGTACCGCCAAAAGATTGCGCACATCGTCGATCGTCCATAAACGTGGCGCTGGCCGTTGCTGCAACTCCAACAAATTCAGCACATCGAGTTGGCCTTGGCGAAAGGCTAGGGCGCTAATTTCATCGCTCAGGGTTGGGACTGGCTGGGTGATTAATTCGGCTAGCCATTGGGCTTTGAGCGGAGTTAATGGCTTACTCAGCACCGCGCTACAGCCAGTGGCAAGTGCCGCCCATTCACGTTGGGGGGTTAGCTCGCTGCTAATTGCCACCAAATGCATTGGGGCATGGCGACCTTGAGCCACTGCATCGCTGATGGCTGCTGCCAGCACCGTGCCTTCTAAGCGCGGAAAGCTTGGGTCGGGCAATTTAATATCGAGCAAACCGAGGCTTGGCTGCTTCGTTTGATCCTGCTCAAACCAGTGCCAGGCTTGGCGAATTGAACGCCAAATTGTTACTTCAAAGCCCGCTTCGTGCAACAGCAATTCAGCTAAGGTGGCATGAACCTCACTATCTTCGACCACAAATGCCCGATAATTCACTGCTAAATCCTCCTAGAATCGCTAGCTTGGTGGTAGCTGGATACAAGCCCAAGCACCTTGGCGATTTTCCAACAGGAGCTTGGCCCCAATCAAACTAAGATTGGCAAAAACTCCGCGCAAGCCAAAGCCATAGCCACGCCCGTCACTCGTGCTTGGTTGTAAATCGAGCACATGCTGCGGAAACCCTGCTCCATTGTCGTGAATAATAATGTTAATCTGCTCGGCGCTTGGCTCAACAATTAAGCAAACGTGATCGCCACCATGATCAAGGCTATTTTTCAATAAATTATAAATTGCCCGGCCAAGCAAACGCTGATTGGTTAGCACGTGGATGGGCTGAATGCTGCTTTGAATCTGTAGTTTGTTGGCTTTTTGGGCAAAGGCGGCACTGGCTGCTAAACGGGCAATTTCGGCGCTGCACAGTTCAGCTAAATCAACTGGAGTCTGTTGCAACATGGCCTTGGTCTGGGCGCGGGCAATATCCAACAGATCGTGCATTTGCTCGCCAATCGCTTCAATTTGCACCCGCAATAAATTCCACAGTTGCGGGCGTTGTGGTTGTACTTCTAACACATTGATTAAACCACTAGCTCCATCGATCGGCGAGCGCAGATCATGAATTGATGAACGTAGCAGTTCGCGCAAAAACTCGGCCTCATCGCGGGCATGGGTTGCCTCGCGCCGCGCTTGCTCAAGCCGCAGCGAAAGTTGTTGGGCTTCGCTCATCTCAACGCCAATTCGCAGCAACAAGAAGGGCAGCAGCAGCAGGGCAAAATTCAGCTCGCTGGTGGCTATTGTAAAACCCAAGCCGCCGACCAAAACCACATACGGAATGCTGCGCTTGGCAAATGTATCGAGTGCTAATTGATCGCTGCGCGGGCTACTGTCGTTGGGATGAATCGCCGCAGCGTGGGCTAAAATGAGCCAAGCAACGCAATATAATGCGCCAATTGGTAAACTAACTAATTTGCTGCGGTCGAAAATCCAAGCCAAATCGACCAAACTCAAGGCCAAAATACCACTGCTGAGTTGGCGAAACAATGCTTGCCAACGCGTGGGCTGTTGCTGCCGAATCAGATCCAGCGCATACAGCAACGAAAGATCCGCGCCAACAAACAGGCCATCGTACCAAGCAACATTGGGCACAACTTGGCGAATCGCAATCGTGGTAATAATCATGAGGCCAACGCTCAAGCCAAACCAATCGAGCATAATGCTACTGCGGCGGCGCTGGCTAAATGGTAAACTCACAAAAAAAGCGCCAGCCATCACCACGGTTGGCACATACACAATCAATGGCAGCACAATTTGGCTCAAGCCTTTGATGCTGGTGAGCGAACCACCCAAGCCGCGATAAAGCGCCAACATGCCCCATTGCAGCGCTAAAATGCGCCAACCTTTGGCCAAAGCTGAATACGGTCGTTGGAGCGCAGGCAGCCAAAAACGCCCAACACACACCAGCAAAATCATCACCTCAACCAAGCGACTGACTGGGGCTGAACGTTTGCCAAGTGCCGGCCACATTAGCGCAGCAGCCAGATAGATCAAGGCTGCCGCATACCACCAACGGTTATACAACAAGCGATTCCAGCGTTCATACATACGGCGATTGTACGCGAGGCTGGCGGTTGAGGCAATTGGTTTTAGTGTGAACTATGTATTTCTGGTTCGCCACCCTTCCGTCCCTCCGCCGGAGGGAAACGCAGGGGGTTTTCATCCCCCTGCACCCCCTAATGTTTGGCTATTGGATTGTTATTGTCCTCGTACAGGATAGAAATTGTTGGGGATAATCCCCATTGCCTGCGTTCAGTGGGAGAGGGGGCTAGGGGGTGAGGGGGTTGGGGCATTAATAACGTATTTAATAAAGAATTTGGGGGTGCTGGGCAGATTGTGGTTTGGTATAGGCTAGATCAATTCAAGAGAGATAGCCACCACCCAATGGCGCTTGCTCGATTAACTCTTGGCTGATAGCCCAATCGAAAAAGCTATGCAATGCGGCCTTGGCAACTTCGCGTTGCACCAAGCTCAGGCTGCTCAAATAGGCTTGTACCCAATAGGTCGAGATGCTATCAAGCTCGTTGGGATAGCCGCTATCGAGCCAGCGCTGGGCAAAATCGTCGAGATATTCGTTGTAATCAGCGGCGAGTTGCGGGCGGGTGCGCACCAACGTGCCACTAAAACTATCCAACGCTCCTAATAAGGTGCGTTCGTGAACCAACAGTTCTTGCATCGTCATTGTGACTCCCAATAGTTCAAACAAAGGCGCAGCCCACATCATTGGAGGCTGCGCTATAACTGCGATCTACTTTCTAGCGCTTGAACCCAGTAATTGCAACGACCCCTGAGCGTGGTACTTCGTTGCCACCGATTGGCCAGTGGCTGCTCAGTTCGGTGAGGCTCTTGGATTCTTCACCTGGGTGTTGAATCGAGAGGAACAGGGTTCGACCATCAGGCGACCAGCAAGGCCCGGTCAGCTCGCTTTCCACTGGCCCGGAGGCAAATTGGAAGGCGATCCCGGCATCGGGGCCGCTGGTGCGGAAGAAAAAGAGACCGTTGTTGCCTTGGAATTTGTAGATACCTTTGTTGGTGCGCGATGATGAAATGTCAGTCACCATCCACAAGTTGCCTTCGCCGTCGAATACCAAGTTGTCAGGCGATGAGAAGCCGCTTTGTGAGCCACCAACCGCGAAAATGCTCCAATCGAAGCTCGCGGCGGCAGGGTTGCCATCGGTTTCGGCTAAGCGCACGATTTGGCCGTGGAAGTTGCCGTGGCCAGTATTATTGGTCAAGGCGATGTAGACACTACCATCAAGCGGGTGAATTTCGATATCTTCTGGGCGATCGACGGGTGTAGCTTTGAGTGCCATAGCAGCGGCTTGAGCATCGGCCAGCACATCAGCTTGCGAGGTGAACAGCAAATTGCCCTTGCTATCTTTGGCGCTTTGCAATGCGCTTTGGCTGTTGTAATCGAGCAAAATCCACTTGCCATTGGCAAAGTCGGCGGCGTAGAGTTGGCCGCTTTCGAGAATTTGCATATTGCCTGGGCGATCAGCCAAGTTGGTCAATTTGCGCTCGGCCACAAATTTATAGACACATGAATCGGCTTTGTCGTCGCCCATATAGGCTACAACCGTGCCATCGCCGCCAACCCGCACGGCCACATTTTCGTGGCGGAAGCGACCCAAGGCTGTGTGTTTGCGTGGCGTGCTGTTTTTATCAAATGGGTCAACTTCGACCACCCAGCCATAATGGCGCTTGGCATAAATTTCTGGCTCCCAGCCATAGCCAGTTGGCGCAGCGTTGGGATAATCTTGGAAGTTTTCTTCGCAGCTGAGCGCCGTGCCCCAAGGCGTTACGCCACCTGAACAATTGCCAAGTGAGCCAATCGCGATTGGGCCGCCATCGATGTTGGCAGCAGGGCCGGTTAGGGTAATTGGCGTGGTTGCGTCAATTCGGCGATTGTGAGCGGCATCAGTTTGGTCGAAATACCAGCGGCCATCGCTATTGCGCTTGATTCGAATCACGCTCATGCCAACCATATGCTTTTCAGCGTTGATTTGATCGCCAGATTTTGCGCCTGAGCCAGTGTAGCCCGAGATAAACATGGGGTTGATATATTCGTGATTGACCAGCAACAAGCCATCGCTGCTTGATAAATCGCTGCGGGTAAAGCCAAAGTTTGGGCGATTTTGGTCGAGGCCTTTTTCCAGCATATCGATTGGGAAGAAGGCCAAAAAGTCGGCGTTTTCGCCAAAAAAGCTACCATTGCCCATATCGTGGCCGCGATGGGCCAACAAATCGTAGCGAAAGCCTTCGGGCAAGAGCAAATCATCGGCGGTGCTGGTGCCAATTGGTTTGAATGGCAACGAGCCTTGAGCTTGGCGTTGGGTCAAGGCGGGAGCTGACAAAGGAGCGTTATAATGCGCCGCTTCAGCAGTTTGCAGATCTAAGGGCAATGCCGCAACCGCAGCGGCGGCAGCACCGGTGGCAACAAGGCTCCGGCGATTGATCCGACGTTCTAATAAATCGTGCCAAATACTTTTGCGCTCTGCACGCTGATCGTGGCTGGTCATTGAAATCCCTCCAAGTTGGCAACACACCATTAATTGTGACTGGACACAGCCCATAGTCTAGCTACGCCATGTCAAGCCCAACTCATCAGTATGTAAAGATCAGATTAAGAAATGACGGTGCTATAATGAACCCTAGCAACAATAAGGAGGTTATCCCATGGCAGTACGTCGGGTATTGCAGATAGAAGATCCAACCGATGCAGTGGTGTTACGAGCCAAAGCGAAACGGATTACCAGTTTTGACCAAAGCTTAGCCGGCTTGGTTGACGATATGATTGAAACCATGCGTGAAGCTCGTGGCGTAGGCATTGCCGCGCCGCAAGTCGGGGTTTCGCGGCGTGTGGTAGTGGTTGAAGAGCCAGCCCAATACGAAGAAGACGAGGATGGTGGCAATCGCACCGAAATTGCGCCAGCGGTGCTGTATGTGATGGTCAATCCAGAGATTATCAAAGCCAGCCAAGAAACCCATATGCTGCAAGAAGGCTGTTTGAGCTTTCCTGGCCGCTACACTAAAATCCCACGTCATACGTGGGTGACGATTAAATACGCTGATTTAAAAGGTCGCGAACAACGCTTGCGGCATATTCCAGCCGAAGATTATAAGGTTGGCCATATTGCCCAGCACGAAATAGATCACCTTGATGGGATTATGTTCACCGACCATATGACTGAAGAAAGCAAGTTAGTTGATTATCGCAAGGAAAGTGATAGTGCCCGCCTCAAACGGCGCGGTTTGTTGGCGCGTAAAAAACGCCCCGATCCTGAGCTTGAATCAGAATCGGCAGCCAATGAATAAGCGACATGCTTCCACGAAGCAACGCTTAGAGATACTTAATGTTCAGCCAAGCAATCTGCGTTTAGAATAGGGCGACTTCTGCGCCGATATTCTGTTTGAAGGAGTTCACGATGCGCGTGTTGATCACGGGAGCAGCAGGGTTTTTAGGCTCACACTTGTGTGAGCGTTTTCTTGCCGAAGGCCATTCGGTTGTTGGGATGGATAATTTCATCACTGGCAATCCGGAAAATATTGCACACTTAGTTGGTCAAGAGGGCTTTCAATTTATTCGCCACGATGTGACCAACTATATTTTCTTGCCCGGCCCGCTGGATGCAGTCCTGCACTTTGCCTCGCCAGCCTCGCCAATCGATTATCTTGAACTGCCGATTCAAACGCTCAAAGTAGGTGCTTTGGGCACGCATAATGCCTTGGGCTTGGCCAAAGCCAAAGGAGCACGCTTCTTGATCGCCTCGACCTCAGAAGTGTATGGCGATCCCCAAGTTCACCCCCAACCTGAAACGTATTGGGGCCATGTCAACCCAATTGGGCCACGCGGCGTATACGACGAAGCCAAACGCTTTGCTGAAGCCATGACCATGGCCTACCACACCTACCATGGCGTGCAAACCCGGATTGTGCGGATTTTCAACACCTACGGCCCACGCATGCGCTTGGCCGATGGTCGGGTTGTGCCAAACTTTATTCAACAAGCGCTGCGCGGCGAGCCGCTGACCCTCTACGGCGATGGCTTGCAAACCCGCTCGTTCCAGTTCGTTGGCGATTTGGTCGAAGGCGTTTATCGCTTGTTGCTCTCCGATGAGGTTGAGCCAGTCAACATTGGCAATCCTCATGAGTTCAATATGCGCGAATTTGCCGAAATTATCAATGCCATTACCAGCAATCCTGCTGGCACCGTGGTCAAACCTGAACTGCGGATTAAAGACGATCCGCAAAATCGCCAGCCCGACATTAGCAAAGCCAAACGGGTCTTGAACTGGGAGCCACAAGTAACCTTGCAATCGGGCCTAGAACAAACGATTCCTTGGTTTGCTGAGCAATTGCGCAAACGTGGCGAAATTCAATAAGCTCCAATTTGGCAATTCGTACCTCCTGAGCATCGGCGTGGATGGCTCAGGTTTTTGGCATATCCATCTCAATCGACAGAGGAGCCAAGCAAAGCTATGCAGCGTCAAGCATTAACCTGGCGCTCCGTGCAGCCATTGGATTGGCTGCTGGCTGGCTTGGGGCTGGCAGGAGTGGCAATTATTAGCTTGCTGCCTTTCACGCAGGCAGTAGGTTTGATTATGGGTGGCATGCTGTTAATCGGTATGCTGATTCAGCCTGCTGTGGGCTTGGGCCTGACCGTGGCAACCGTCATGATCCAAGAGTTGCTCGCCTTTCCGCTTGGGCTGACGGCAACCCATGTAATTGGGATCATGGCGCTGGGGGCATGGCTGTTGTATGGTATGGCTCGCCGCAAAATCAACATCGATACAACCTTGCTGGTGCCATGGAGCTTATTTTTGATGGCGCTGCTGCTCTCGGCGGGCCTTACCGATTACAACGCGGTTGATGCCTTGAAGCAGGTGGTGCGTTGGTTTATGGCCTTTCTGGCCTTTGTGGTAACGGTTGCAACAATTACCACCCCCAAACGAGCAATTGGCTTGATTATGGTGATGTTCACGGTTGGCGTGATCGAGGCGCTCATTGGGATTCAGCAATATCGGCTTGGTGCTGGCCCGTTTGCCATTGGCGAAACTGTGCGTGCGTATGGCACGATTGGCAAGCCCAACACCTTTGCTGGCTTTTTGGAATTGATCTGGCCGCTAACATTGAGCGTGGCCTTGGGCTTGCTCTGGTTTTGGTGGCAACAGCGCCAACGCTGGTTGTATTTGCTGGGCGCGGCCTTGAGTGGTGGTGCCAGCCTGATTATTCTGGCGGCGATTGGCGTGAGTTTTTCGCGCGGCGCTTGGATTGGCGTTATGGGTGCGCTGGCAGTGATGCTGCTGGCGGTTGATCGGCGGCGGGCCTTGCCATTAATTGGGCTTAGTGGAATATTGCTGCTGGCGATTATCAGCCAGCCAGAGCTATTTCCCGCTGTGATTAGCGAGCGGATTAGCAGTTTGACCAACAATTTGCGCATTTTTGATGCTGGTCGGGTGACGGTGACCGATGAAAATTTTGCGGTCGTCGAACGCATGGCTCATTGGCAAGCTGGGGCAAATATGTTTTTGGCCCATCCTGTGCTCGGCGTTGGCCCCGACAACTTCAATCGGGCTTATCCTGAATTTTTTGTTGGTCGCTGGTCGGAATCGCAAGGCCACTCGCACAACTACTACATTCATATTGCGGCAGAGGCTGGCCTGTTGGGCTTGATTGCCTATTTGGTGCTAATTGGGGCGGTGTATCGTCAAGCCTATTTGGCGATTCAAGCCACTCGTGGCACAGTTTGGCAAATGGTAGCAATTGGCTGCTGTGGTATCATAACCGCCATTCAGTTGCACAACATTTTCGATAACCTCCATGTCTTGAATTTTGGAATTCATTTGAGCGCGGTGTGGGCCTTATGTGTGGTTCTGACACAGCGCCAAGGGTGGCGTGCATGACATATTTAGTAACGGGTGGTGCGGGTTTTATTGGCTCGCATTTGTGCGAAACACTGTTGCAGCGTGGCGAACGTGTCATTGCATTCGATAATTTCAACGACTATTACAGCCCTGAACGCAAACGCCGCAACCTGGCAAGGTTGCTCAATCACCCAAATTTTGTGCTGTGGGAAGGCGATTTGCGTGATCCAGCCAGTTTGTTGGCGCTGTTTGAGCAACATCGCCCAAGCCATGTGGCGCATTTGGCCGGCATGGCTAATCCGCGCTATTCGTTGCAACACCCGGCGTTGTATAGTGCGGTGAATGTTGAAGGCTCGGTTAATGTTTGGCAGGCGGCGATTAAATATGGCATTCAGGCCTTTGTGCAGGCCTCAACCTCATCGGTGTATGGGCTTGCGCCAACGCCATGGCACGAAGCCTTAGCCACCGATCAGCCATTATCGCCGTATGCAGCGACCAAAAAAGCCGCCGAGTTGCTGGCCTACACCTTCCATTATCAAACCCAAATTCCCACCCGCGTGGTGCGATTTTTCACGGTTTACGGCCCCAAAGGCCGCCCCGATATGACCCCAACGATTTTCGTTGAGGCCATGCGCAAAAAAGAACCAATTGTGCTTTACAATGGCGGGGTTGATGTTTACCGCGATTGGACTTACGTTGACGATATTGTTTCGGGGGTGATTGCGGTACTCGATAGCGATCAGGCCTTTGATATTTTTAATCTTGGCAACTCAACGCCAGTGATGCTGCGCAGCTTTATTGATACCCTGCAAGCAATTACTGGGTTGGAAGCAATCATCGAAGCCAAGCCGTTATCATCTGCCGACCCGCCGATTACCTTTGCCGACACCACCAAGGCGCAACAATTGCTGGGCTGGAAACCAACCACCGATATTGAGGATGGCCTAGAGCGCTATTGGCATTGGTACAAAACCGAGTATGGTTGCTAGCTTGGCTGGCATTTGGCCTAGTGTTATACACAATTGGATTATTATGAAATCGCAATCTCAAGCAAATACTGCTAACGCCCGCCCTGAGCAAACCAACCAAGGCTTACCGCGCCCCGCTGAAACCGAAGCGCTTGAGCAATTGGTTGAACAGGCGGCTGAGGCTGCTCCCTTATCTGCCGATGCACTGCCCGAAGATTTGGCCGATGTTCGTTCTGGTGGCTTTTCGCTGCGCGATAAATTTCTGAACATTAAATCGTTGGCTTCATTTGGCATTGCCTTTGCGATTCTTGGCTTTGCCTTTTGGCGCGCTGATATTAACCTTGCCGACATGTGGCGGCAGATTGGTCAGACCAATCCTTGGCTCTATGGCGCTGGCTTTATCGTTTTTTATGGTCTTTTTCCAGTGCGGGCCTTGCGTTGGCGCATTATTCTGCGCAGTGCTGGCTTTGAAGTCGATAGCCCACAAGCTCGCAAAAGTTGGGCTGGAATTGGGCCATTAAGCGAGTTTATTGGGCTTTCGTGGTTTGCCAACTGCGTTGTGCCAGCCAAACTTGGCGATGCCTATCGTGGCTATTTGGTCAAGAAAAATGGCAATGCCTCGTTTTCGCGCACGCTTGGCACAATTTTCGCCGAGCGCATCGTCGATATGATTGTGCTGTTTGGCATGTTGGTGGTTTCGGGCTTGTTGGTCTTTCAAGGCCATCTCAATAGCTGGACAGAACGCCTGTTTATCATTGGCATCGTCTTGACGATCTTGTTGGTGATTGGTTTGATGTCGATGCGCTATCTTAGCCCGTTGATTCGCCGCGCCTTACCCCAACGCTTTCACGATTTTTATGCTCGTTTTGAGGAAGGTACGCTTTCCTCATTCCGGCCTTCACGCTTGCCAATTCTGTTGCTGTTGACAATTGTCGTCTGGCTGGGCGAGTCGATGCGGCTCTTTTTTGTGATTGAGGCGATGGGCGGCCTAGGCTTATCGTTATCAGCAATTATTTTTGTCGCCTTGGCTAGCTCATTGTTGACTGCCGTGCCAGCCTTGCCTGGTGGCTTGGGCTTGGTCGAGGTCGGCATTGCTGGCGTGATGATGTTGTTTAGCGTCGGCCAAACCACCAGTACCGCCGTCGCCTTCCTCGATCGGATCATCAACTATTGGAGCATTGTGATCTTGGGGTTGGTTTTGTATCTCTTCAGCAAACGAAAGTGAGCCAGCCATGGTAACTGCTAGCGAACGCGATGCGCTTGTAGCGACGATTTTACATTTACCAGCCCAATTGCATGTGTTGGTCGATCCGTTGAATCTTGCGCAATTAAACACAGCTTATTTGGCTAATGAATGGACAATTGCCCAAAATATTCATCATCTTGCCGATGGTCAGATGAATTTATTTATTCGCATGAAATTGCTGTTGTTGGAAGATCATCCAACGCTCAAGCCGTTCGACCAAGATAGCTGGGTGGCGACCGCCGATAGCGTTGGCCCAATCGAACCATCGTTAACGATTTTGCAAGGCTTGCAAGAACGTGCAGCAACCTTGGTTAACTCGCTCGATTTAGCCAGTTTTGAACGTACTGGCTGGCATCCTGAAAATGGCGAAGTTACGCTTGAGCAGATTGCCCGCTACTATGCTCGCCATGGTGAGTTACACCTAGAGCAAATTAGCCAAACCCTCGCAGCGGCCAAGTGATCCACGCAAGGAGTGAGGGATGAGGGATGAGGGATGAAATTTTAACGCACAAGAAGCAAGGCTATTGGCTATGGACTATCGGTTATAGGAAAATGCGATCCAAAAGCCCAAAGCCGATAGCCTGTAGCTCAAAATCACTAGGTTCTATGTTCTCTATTTTTAACTTATGCACATAGCAATTGATTACAATGCAGCAGTGCGTCAAGGCGGCGGAATTGGCCGTTTTGTCCGTGAAATAACTCAAGTTGCCGCGCAGGCAGCGCCGCAGCATCGATTTTCGCTGTGGTACGCCGCCCGTGGCCTTGACCCCAAAAGTGCTCAGATGCAGGCCTTGCATGAGCTTCAACGGCGTTTGCCCAATATTAAGCCGCGCCCGATGCCGATTACTGAGCGCTTGTTGACGATTCTTTGGCAGCGCTTGCGTCTCCCATTGCCGGTTGAAAGAATTGTCGGGGCGGTTGATGTGGTGCATGGCACCGATTTTGTGTTGCCACCAACCAAAGCCAAAACCCTGCTCTCGATTCACGATTTTGCTTATATTATTCACCCCGAAACTGCGCCACCAGAATTGCGGCGCTATTTGGGTAGTGTTGTGCCGCGTAATATTCGCCGCGCCGATCATATTCACGTCAATTCGCGGGCAACTAAGGCCGATATGGAGCGCTTGCTTGGCACTGCTAGCGATAAATCGACAATTGTCTATTCAGGCAGTGGCAGCGATTTTTACCCTCGGCCAGCGGCAGAAATTGCCGAAATGCGCCAGCGGCTTGGTTTGCCCGAGCGCTATCTCTTAAATGTAGGCACGGTGCAACCACGCAAAAATGTTGAACGCCTGATCGAAGCTTTTGGCCAGTTGCCAGCCGAATTGCGCAGTCAGCCCTTGGTGATTGGCGGCAAGCGCGGTTGGTTGGCCGAGCCAATTTATGCTGCGGTCCAACGCTATGGCTTAGCCCAGTCGGTGATCTTCTTGGATTTTGTCAGCGACAGCGATTTGCCCAAACTCTACAGCGGCGCGACTGCCATGGTCTATCCTTCGCTCTACGAAGGCTTTGGTGTGCCGATTGTTGAAGCTCAGGCCTGTGGGGCGCCTGTGATTACCTCCACCATCTCCAGCTTGCCAGAAATTGCTGGCAATGCGGCCTTGCTGGTCGATCCCCACGATACAGCGGCGCTCACGGCGGCATTGCAAAAAGTATTGACCGAGCCTGCATTGTGCCAAGCCTTGGCTGAAGCTGGCCCACGCCAAGCAGCCAAATTCACCTGGGAAGGTACTGGCTTAGGGGTTTTAGGCTTATATGAATTAGTAGGCCAACAAGCCTAAAATTCAAACGCCCCTCGCTCGCCATTGAACTAGGGGCGTAATTGACTGCCTAGCCCAAACGCTCCAAGACCGCTGCGCCAACCTCTTTGGTCGAGCGACCTTCCCCGGCAGTAGCTAAATCGCCAGTTAAAATGCCAGCATCGATTGTGGCATAAACTGCTTTTTCAACTGCTTCGGCTTCAGCATTCAAGCCCAAGGAATAGCGCAACAGCAAGGCGACGCTCAAAATGGTCGCCAATGGATTGGCAACACCCTTGCCGGCAATATCGGGGGCGCTGCCGTGAATTGGCTCGTACAAGCCAGCTTTGCCCGCGCCTAGTGAAGCCGATGGCAACAAGCCCAATGAGCCAGCCAACATCGAAGCCTCATCGGTCAAAATATCGCCAAACATATTTTCAGTCACAATCACATCGAAATCGGCTGGGCGGCGCAACAAGTGCATCGCGCAAGCATCGACCAAAATATGCTCAAGCTGAATATCGGGGAATTCTTCGGCCACCACGCGGCTGGTTACTCGCCGCCACAGGCGCGAGGTTTCGAGCACATTGGCTTTATCGACTGAGGTAACTTTGCCCCGCCGACCGCGCGCCAACTCACAGGCGCGGCGCACAACCCGCTCGATTTCGCTGGTGGTGTAGACACAGGTATCGACGGCTTGCTCTTCATCAGGGCGAATGTAGACGCACGTTTTATCGCCGAAGTAAATCCCGCCTGTTAATTCGCGCACCACCAATAAATCAACGCCTTCGACCAAATCGGGGCGCAAGGGCGAGCGGCTAGCTAAGGCTGGCGTGACAGTCACGGGGCGCAAATTGGCATACAAGCCCAAGGTTTTGCGAATGCCCAACAAGCCCTGTTCTGGCCGAACTTTGGCTTTGGGATCATCCCATTTTGGGCCGCCAACCGCGCCCAGTAGCACCGCATCGGCGGCTTTGCAGATTGCGATCGTGGCTTCAGGTAGCGCTGTACCATGCGCATCGATCGCACAACCGCCAATCAAGCCTTCGCTGAAACTAAAACTATGGCCGTAGCGCTCGCCCACGGCTTTGAGCACCTCGACCCCTTCGGCGACGACTTCGGGGCCAATGCCATCGCCAGGTAATAAAGCAATTGTTGCTTGCATCAAAACACTCCTTGCTAATTTAACCAACAAGCGGTGGAGTAAATACCCCACCGTCAATCCAAAATTTGGCTATAGGCTATAGGCTTTTGGATCGTATTTTCCTATAGCCCATAGCCCATAGCCCAACACCTATAACCTCATTAAGCTCCAACGGTGTTGACGCGGGCGGTGTGGCTACCTTCATAGGCTTGGATTGCAGCTTCTTGGGCTTGAATATAGCCTAATTGATCGACTCCATGCAATAAGCAATGTTTGGAAAAGGCATCAATTGGGAAACTAATGGTTTCGCCTGCGACTTGCACTTGTTGGTTGGCAAGGTCAACGCTGACATCGATGGTTTGATTGGCCAAGCATTGCTCAGTCAAACGGGCCAAGGTTGGAGCATCGACCACGATCGGCAAAAGGCCATTTTTTAAGGCATTGCCTTTGAAAATATCAGCAAAGTAGGTGCTGATTACGGCTTGAAAGCCAAAACCTTGCAAGGCCCACGGTGCATGCTCACGCGAAGAGCCACAGCCAAAGTTATGGCCTGCAATAAGCACGCCAGCACCTTGGGCATACGCTTGGTTCAGCACAAAATCTGGCTCACCGCGCCAATCGGTAAACAGCGCTTCGCCCAAGCCATTTTTATCAGTAACCTTCAAATAGCGAGCAGGAATAATTTGGTCGGTGTCGATATTTTCAATTGGCAAGGCCACTGCTTTGGCCTGAAATGTATTAATTGGCTCCATTTTTTTAAACCCCTATTTGAAAGGATGAATTATGAAGGATGAATTATGAATAGATATTATCGAATTCATCAATATCATCAATATATTCTTCATCCCTATACTTTATACGTTATCCTTCTCCAGCGTCATCCCTCATAATTCATAATTCATAATTCTATAAAATTTCTCGCACATCGACGATATGTCCGTTGATGGCAGTGGCGGCGGCGGTCAATGGGCTGGCGAGGAAAGTACGCCCGCCCTTGCCTTGGCGACCTTCAAAGTTGCGATTGCTGGTGCTGACCGCATATTGACCAGGTTGCAGTTGATCGCCGTTCATGGCGATACACATCGAGCAGCCAGCTTCACGCCATTCGGCTCCTGCTGCGCGAAAAATTTGGTCCAAACCTTCGGCTTCTGCTTGGCGCTTGACTTGTTGCGAGCCAGGCACGACCAACATGCGCAGGCCGTCGGCAACTTTTTTGCCATCCAACAACTTAGCCGCCGCTCGCAAATCGGAGATTCGCGAGTTGGTGCAGGAGCCAAGAAACACCACATCGACTTTTTGGCCAATCAATGGTTGGTTTGGTTGCAAGCCCATGTAATTCAAGGCCTTATCCAAGGCCATGCGTTGGCTATCGTCATCCAAATCGCTTGGGGCTGGCACATTGCCTGTGACCGGAATGCCCATGCCTGGGTTGGTGCCATAGGTGATCATCGGCGCCAATTCATCGGCATTCAACACCACTTGCAGATCGTAGGTTGCGCCTTCGTCGCTGGGCAATGTGCGCCAATATTCCACGGCGGCATCCCATGCGTCGCCCTTGGGCGTATGTGGGCGATCCTTCAACCAAGCAAAGGTCGTTTCGTCGGGGGCGATCAGTCCAGCTCGTGCGCCGCCTTCAATCGACATATTGCAGATCGTCATGCGTTCTTCCATCGACAGGGCGCGAATGGCCGAGCCAGTGTATTCGAGCACATAGCCCGTGCCGCCGCCAACCCCAATTTTGGCAATAATCGCCAAGATAATGTCTTTGGCAGTTACGCCCGGGCTAGCGTGCCATCGATGCGAACTTCGGCGGTTTGGGGTTTTTGCTGCAACAAACATTGAGTTGCCAGTACATGGCCCACTTCGCTGGTTCCAATCCCGAAGGCCAATGCACCAAACGCGCCGTGGGTACTAGTGTGCGAATCGCCACAAACGATCGTCATGCCAGGCTGGGTGTAGCCTTGTTCTGGCCCAATCACATGGACGATGCCTTGGTTTTCGGTGCCTAAGTTGTATAACGGGATGCCAAAATCGCTACAGTTTTGAATCAATTGATTCAATTGTTTGCGGGCAATTTCATCGGTAATTGGAATAATACCATCAGCACCGCGTGGTGTGGTTGGGGTACTGTGGTCCATTGTGGCTAGGGTTTGGTTTGGCCGCCGCACGCTCAAGCCGCGTTCGCGCAACATCGTAAAAGCTTGCGGCGAGGTTACTTCATGCACCAAGTGCAAATCGATATATAAGGTTGCTGGCGACTCAGCGTCAGCAGCTTGAACAACGTGAGCATTCCAGATTTTTTCAAATAATGTCTTGGCCATTGGGTTCTCCAGTTGTATAGTAGGGGTCGGGGGTCAGGGGCTGGGGGTCAGTTACCTGTCTTTTCAGCCACGAATTCCACCACGTATGGTCATCGCTTATCCTTCATCCCTCAGCTTTCTCAACTCTGCGCCTGCGTTAAATTAGACTTTGTTTCTCTTCATCCTTAACTTCGCGGTTTCGGCTTCCTCAACGAATGCGCTTAATTTGCCAGCCGCGTTCGATCCATTCGAAGCCAACTTTGGCATAGTAATCGGCGGCGGCGGGTGCTGCTAAGAGCACCAAGGAACATTGATCGCCAAGTGTTTCGCGGGTAGTGTTGATTAATTGGCGGCCAATGCCTTGTTTTTGGTAGCTTTGGTCAACCGCAAGATCGGAAAGATAAGCGGCATAGCACCAATCGGTGATCGTGCGGGCTACGCCGATGAGCTTCTCGCCATCCCATGCCGTCACAATCAAATCGGCGTGATCAAGCATTGCTTGCATACGCGCCAAATCATCGACGGGGCGGCGTTCGCCAAGGGTTGAGGCATTTAGCACAGCCACAAATTGCTCGGCGCTAATCTGGCTGTCGCTGCTATAGCGAATGCTCATCGCAGATACTCCAGCCAGTTCCATTTATCTGCGGTTTTGCCATTGAACAAGCCGAAGAAGGCTTCTTGCAAAACGGTGGTGATTGGCCCGCGCTTGCCTTCGCCAACTTGCACACCATCGACTGAGCGAATTGGCGAAACTTCGGCGGCTGTGCCAGTGAAGAACATTTCATCGGCGAGGTACAGAATTTCGCGCGGCAGGGATTGTTCGCGCACTTCGTAGCCAAATTCTTTAGCCAAGGTTAGCACGCTATCACGGGTGATGCCGGGCAGAATCGCCGCCGTCACAGGCGTGGTGTAAATCACATTGTCGCGAATAATGAACAGATTTTCGCCGCTGCCTTCGCTCAATACGCCATTCACATCAAGTGCGATGCCTTCGGCGTAGCCATTGAGCGCCGCTTCCATCACAATCAATTGCGATGAAAGATAGTTGCCGCCAGCCTTGGCCATGGTCGGGATGGTGTTGGGCGCTGTGCGATTCCACGATGAAACGCAGACATCAACGCCCAATTCCAGCGCTTCGGGGCCAAGATAGGCTCCCCATTCCAAGGCCGCAATCATTACATCAACTGGCGCTGCCAGCGGGTTGACACCCAACACACCATAACCACGCCAAGCCAAGGGTCGCAGATAAGCCG
The DNA here is from genome assembly GCA_963767035.1 of uncultured Chloroflexia bacterium. GTDB lineage: Bacteria > Chloroflexota > Chloroflexia > Chloroflexales > Herpetosiphonaceae > Herpetosiphon. The sequence goes on from CAVYBW010000003.1 coordinate 92,007, forward strand.
AATCTAGGCCATTTTCGCGAACTGCTGCATGACAGGCATCAGCCAATTGTGCTTGATCAAAAGGAATTGGCATGCGATAAATTTTGGCCGAATCGTATAAACGGCGCAGGTGGGGCTGCAAACGGAAGAAGGCTGGGCCATTGGGCGTGTTGTAGGCCCGAATACCTTCAAAAACCGATGAACCATAGTGCAAGGCATGGCTCATCACATGCACCGTGGCCTTTTCCCATTCCACCAATTCGCCGTTCATCCAAATATACTTGGTCGGTTTGATTGACATGCAGTCTTCCTTTTATAGCAATGAAGGGTGCGTGAACTTAAACAGCTACAGTTTCGGCGTGTTTGAGTAGTATCGGCTGGTTGCTGCGGGCGCGAACCAAGGGCAATTCTAGCGAATCGACCAAAGCTTGCCAACTGGCTTCGATAATATTTTCTGAGCAGCCAACGGTTGTCCAGCGTTCGTCGCCCATCGCCGCCTCGATCAACACCCGGGTGGTTGCGCCAGTCGCCGATTCCGAATCGAGAATCCGCACTTTGTAATCGACCAAGTGCACATCGGCCAATTCGGGGTAGCGCGAGAGCAAGGCTTTGCGCATGGCTTGGTCAAGCGCATTAACTGGGCCATTGCCCGAAGCCGCTGTATGATAAATTTCATCGCCAACTTGCAGCTTCACCGTGGCCTCGGCCTGCATCTCAACCCCCCGCCGTTGCTCAACAATCGTCACCACATCGAGCAATTTGAAGGGCGCTGTGTAATCGGCGGCGGCGCGACGCACCAATAATTCAAACGAGCCTTCGGCTGCTTCGAATTGAAAGCCCTTGCTTTCCAGCAATTTGACTCGTTCGAGCACGCCGCGTTCGAGGCCAGCACTCTCCACGCCCAATTCTTCAGCGCGCATTTTGATGTTGCCCCGGCCTGAAAGCTCGCTGATCACCACCCGCTTGCGATTGCCAACTTGCACTGGCTCAATATGCTGATACGAATGTTCAACTTTGGCCACTGCCGCAACGTGAATTCCGCCTTTATGCGCAAAAGCGCTGTTGCCAACATAGGCGGCATGTTCGTCGGGGTTCAAATTGGCAATTTCGCTGACTGTGCGCGAAAGTTCAGTCAAGCGTTGCAATTGATCAGGCAGCACACAGAACATGCCCATTTTCAGTTGTAAATTGGGAATGATCGAGATTAAGTTGGCGTTACCACAGCGCTCGCCATAACCATTGATCGTGCCTTGTACTTGGCGACAGCCGGCGACAATCGCTGCCAACGAATTGGCAACTGCCAACTCGCTATCGTTGTGGGTGTGAATCCCAAGTTGGGTCTTGATTTTACCCTTGACTTGCTGCACCACGGCACTGATCCAATCGGGCAACGAGCCGCCATTGGTATCGCAGAGCACGATCCAATCTGCGCCAGCTTCGGCGGCAGCGGTGATTGTGGCCAGTGCATACCTGTTATCAGCACGGAAGCCATCAAAAAAGTGCTCGGCATCGTAAATTACTTCTTTGCCGTGAGCCTTCATCAGCGCTACGCTATCGCGAATCATGGCCAAGTTTTCTTCGAGCGTCGTTTCCAAGACCTCGGTTACATGCAAGGTCCACGACTTACCAACCAAGGTTACCACAGGTGTGTTGGCATCGAGCAAGGCCTTGAGATTAGCATCGGTTTCTGGTTGGCTGTGGGCGCGGCGAGTTGAGCCGAAGGCGGCAATTCTGGCGTGCTTCCACTCCATTTTGGCAGCTTCGGCAAAAAATGCAGCGTCTTTGGGGTTCGAGCCAGGCCAACCACCTTCGATATAGTGCATGCCAAAGCGATCAAGTTCGCGAGCGATTTTCAATTTATCAGCTAAAGATAACGAAAGCCCTTCGCGTTGAGTGCCGTCCCGCAGCGTTGTATCATATAAAAATATTTGCATCTGTCACACTCCTAGAACATAGAACATAGAACATAAACTCAATCAGTGTAGTCATCAGCATCAAAGAGATTAGCTTGATCATCAACGTGATATTGTGCTGTTGATTCATGCAAGTTTTGTTGAGATTGTTCAAGTTTGCGCATTTTGCTTGATAGCATTGCAATAATTTCATTGCAACGTTTTTGAATGCGCTTTTCTGCATCATCGTCAATATAGCCAAGCCAAAATAATGTATTAGCCCAATTATCAGTTTCAGCAGCAGAACCACGCGCAATTGAAAGATGATTCTTATGCGCACCTAGACTAAATCGACCATGGCCTTCGGCAATATTGGCGCTAATTGATGTAGCAGAACTAACAATTTGGCGCACAATGACTGCATTACTCCAAGAATTTGGTAGATTACTGATCAATTGAATTACATCCATAACCAATTCTTGAGCTTTGTTCCACATAATCAAATTGCGATATGAATATGTTTCACTCATCAACTGCTCCTATGTTCTATGCTCTCTGTTCTATGTTCTGAATTTTGGGTAACTACCAAAAATCTTGACCCGGCCAGCGATGGTTGCCAGCTTTTGTAGGGCTTCGGCAACCACTGGCTCATGACGATGGCCATCGATATCGACCAAAAATACATAATCGCCAAGCTCGGCTTTGGCTGGCCGCGATTCAATTTTGCTCAAATTGATTCCAGCTTGGGCGAAAATTGCCAAGGCTTCGTGTAATGCTCCGGCGCGATTAATTTTGGCAGTAAACATCAGCGAAGTCTTGTCGTCGCCAGTTGGCGCGGCATCCTCAGGAGCCAAAACCACAAAGCGCGTGCGATTGTTGTTGTTATCCTGAACATCGTAGGCCAAGATATTGGCTTGGGCGCGTTCGGCAGCATGCAAGGTGGTCAATGCGGCGGCGCGGCGCTCATCGGCGAGCGCTTCGACCAGTGCAGCAGCAGTGCTTAACGCGGCCACGGTTGGTACATTCGGCAAGCAGCGTTCGATAAAACGCCGCGATTGGGCCAACGGTTGTTGGTGGGTGTAGAGCACTTCGATCGTATCGAGTTGCACATCGGGCTTGGCCACCAACATATGCCGAATCGGAATCACGATTTCGCGGCAAATCCGCAAGCGGGTTTCGTGAATCAGCACATCGAGTGTGATGCTGACCGCGCCTTCGAGCGAGTTTTCAATTGGCAAAATGCCCAAATCAACTGCCCGAGTTTCAACAGCCGTAATTACAGCGGGCATACTTGCCATTGGCAAATAGGTGGATTGTTGGTCGCCCGCTTCCAACGCTGCTTTTTCGCTGAACGTACCAGCCGGGCCAAGATAAGCAATTTTCATATGTTCGTTTGAGCTAGTGGCCTTGATTCAGTTCGAACCAAGGCCGCAAATTATTCGTAACGACCAAGCGTCGAGCCACCGAACAAATCCACGCCTGGCGCAGCGCTAGCGACTTCCAAGCGGGCGGTGGTTTCTTGCTTGAGCCGTTCTTGGCGCGCTTTGAGCAGTTTGTTCAAGGCTCCAACATAGGCTTCGGCGGCAGCAACGATGATATCAACATTGACCCCATTGCCACGCCAAACTTTGGCATCGGTTGCTTTATCGGTTAGCACGCCACGCACATGTTTATGCCTGCCTTCAACCACTTTCACGCTGACTTCACCAACCGCATCGATGCCCTCGGTAATCGCGTTGACCGCAAATTCCAACAAGGTAACGGGTGTTAGCACCACTTTGTTGATCGCCGAATAGACTGCATCGACTGGGCCTGTGCCTTGGGCCGATTCGATTTTGACTTCGCCGTTGGGGCCGCGCATGCGCACGGTTGCGGTTGGGATGGCGTTCACGCCAGAGGCAAATTGCACATGCTCCAATTCATAAACTGGGCTTGGGCGACCTGCTTCATCAGTGACCAAGGCTTCAACATCGCGATCATCAACATATTTCTTGCGATCAGCCACATCTTTGAAGCGCGCAAACAAGTGGTTGATCGTGGCTTCGTCGAAGCTGTATCCAAGCTCTTGCACCCGATGGCGGAAGGCATGGCGGCCTGAGTGTTTGCCCAACACCAAGGCATTGCCATCTTGGCCAACCGATTCAGCGCTCATAATTTCGTAGGTCATGCGGTGCTTCAGCACACCATCTTGGTGAATGCCCGATTCGTGAGCAAAGGCATTTGCCCCAACAATCGCTTTGTTGGGTGGCACTTGGGTGTTGGTGCAGGCACTCAACAAGCGTGAGCTAGGGGTTAATTGGGTGGTGTCGATGTTGGTGCTCAAGCCATAAAATTGCTTGCGGGTTTCTAAGGCCATCACCACTTCTTCCAACGAAGCGTTGCCAGCCCGCTCACCAATGCCATTGATTGTACATTCGACTTGGCGCGCGCCAGCCCGAACTCCAGCCAACGAATTAGCCACCGCCAAGCCCAAATCGTCGTGGCAATGGGTCGAGATAATTACATCAGCAGCACCAGGTACGTTTTCGATAATGCCCCGAAGCAACGCTGCATATTCCTCAGGCGTGGAATAACCCACGGTATCAGGAATATTCAAGGTTGTTGCGCCTTCTTCAATCGCTGCGGTTAGCATCTGATACATAAATTCGATGTCGGAACGGGTCGCATCCATCGGCGAGAACTCAACATCATCACAGAGCGAGCTTGCCAAGCGCACCATTTCGCGGGTTTTGGCTAGCACTTCCTCGCGGGTCGAGCGCAATTGATACTCAATATGAATATCTGAACTTGAGAGAAAGGTATGAATCCGCTTTTTGGCGGCTGGGGCAATTGCCGTGGCACAAGCTTCGATGTCGCTTTTGACCGCCCGCGCCAAGCCACAGATCACTGGACCATCGGCAGTGCCAACGCTCTTGGCAATCTGATTGACCGCTTCCCAATCGCCAGGTGAGGCGGCGGGAAAGCCTGCTTCGATAATATCCACGCCCATTCGGGCCAATTGCTTGGCAACTTCCAATTTTTCGTGCAGATGCATGGTGCAGCCTGGTGATTGCTCACCGTCGCGCAGGGTTGTATCGAAAATTCGTACATAATCGCTGGTCATAAAATTCTCCGTAATGAGGGCGATTGTGAGGGTTTGCATTGTTCCCTCATCCCCAGCCACCTCTCCCACTCACGCGGGAGAGGTGAGCATTTATTCTGGGTTCCCCCTCGCTCGCTTGGGCGGGAGAGGGGCTAGGGGGTGAGGGGGCGTAAACCTCCAACCCTCGTTCCCTAAATTAACTGCCTGGGTTAATTTCTTTTGGATTGACGAATGGCATCATTGCGCGCAATTCGCGGCCAACGTGCTCGATTTGGTGGCCGACATCGGTCGAGCGATAGTTGTTGAAGCGAGCGCGGCCAGTGTGGTTTTCTTCGATCCAATCTTCGGCGAATGCGCCATTTTGAATCTCTTCCAACAACAGTTTCATGGCGGCTTTGGTTTCGCCGGTCACAATCCGTGGGCCAGCAATGTAATCGCCCCACTCGGCGGTATCGCTGACCGAGTAGCGCATATAGCTCAAGCCACCTTGGTAGAACAAGTCGACAATCAATTTGAGTTCGTGCATACATTCAAAGTAGGCAACTTCTGGTTGATAGCCAGCTTCGACCAAGGTTTCAAAGCCAGCTTTGACCAAGGCCGAAACCCCGCCACACAGAATCGCTTGTTCGCCGAACAAGTCGGTTTCGGTTTCTTCGGCGAAGGTAGTTTCGAGCACGCCTGCCCGAGCACAACCGATGCCCTTGCCATAGGCCAAAGCGTTTTGTAAGGCTTCGCCACTTGCATCTTGATAGACAGCGACCAAACCTGGCACGCCACCGCCATGCTCGAACACTTCGCGGACACGATGACCAGGCGATTTTGGCGCGATCAACGAAACATCAACTCCAGCAGGCGGCACGATTTGACCATAGCGAATATTGAAGCCGTGGGCAAACATCAAGGTTGCATTGGATTTTAAGTTGGGGGCAATTTCATCGCTGTAGAGTTGGGCTTGGGTGGTATCTGGCACCAACACCATGACAACGTCAGCAGCCTTGGTGGCTTCGCCAACGCTCAAGACCTGCAATCCCGCAGCTTCGGCTTTGGCCTTGGATTTGCTACCTTCGTGCAAACCAACCACCACATTCACGCCACTATCTTTCAAGTTCAAGGCATGGGCGTGGCCTTGTGAGCCATAACCGATGATCGCCACAGTTTTGCCAGCCAAGCGTCCAAGATCTGCATCGTTATCGTAATAAAGCTTTGCCATTGAATGAGTTCCTCAATATAACTAGGAAATGGGTTGAACGATGAACAATTGCTACCCGTGTTTATTCCATGGTCTCGCCGTAATCGCCCCACCAGGTATCCCAATTGACATCTTCGTCGCTATAGTGGGCTTTTTCAGCGGTCGCGGTGGTTTCTTCTTCAAACATTGGTTGCAGCATGGTCGTGATCCTTTATCAATGAAGAGGCTTTGGCCTCGTTGAATTCAATTAAGCAGCGCGAAATTCTTGGTTTTGATATGGCCCGCTGATGGTCGAAGCACCACGGGTCATTGCCACGCAGCCTGTGCGTACCATTTCGCGAATCCCAAACGGACGAATTAGGTCAACAAAGCGGTCGAGTTGTTCAGGGCTGCCGCTGAGTTCGATCATCATGGCATCGGGCACAACATCGACAATTTTGGCGCCGAAAATATCGGCTAATTGCATCAATTCGCTGCGCTTGGCTGGCGGTGCATACACCTTAACCAGCAGCAAATCGCGGGTAACATTCGGGTCTTGGGTTACATCGCTAACCTTCAGCACATCGATCAATTTATACAATTGTTTGATCACTTGCTCGACGCTGGTGGTATCGCCATCGATCACCAAGGTCATGCGCGAGATGCCAGCGGTTTCGGTGTGGCCAACGGTCAAGCTTTCGATATTGAAGCCACGGCGGCGAAACAGGCTCACAGAGCGGTTCAGCACCCCAGGTTGGTCACGTAATAAAGCAACTAAGGTATGTTTCATTGCAAAAATCTCCTGAGCCTATTTGATTGCCACAACGTCTTCGATTTCGACTTCGCTGGGATCTTCGAACATATCGCTGATGCTCGCACCCGGCGCTACCATCGGATAAACGTTGACTTCGCGTTCAACCACAAATTCAATCAAGAATGGGCCGTTGGTTGCTCGCGCCTGATGAATCGCCTCAGCCACATCTTCGGCCCGTTCGACCCGCACGCCAGGAATGCCATACGCATCAGCCAGCTTGATAAAATCGGGGCTCCACATTGGGGTTGCCGAATAGCGGCGTTCGTGGAAAAGCTCTTGCCACTGGCGAACCATGCCCAAGTAGCCATTATTGATGATACAAATCTTCAATGGCAGGCTTTCTTGCACCACCGTGGCCAGCTCTTGCAAATTCATCTGAAAGCCGCCGTCGCCAGCAATTGCCCAAACTTCTTCGTTGGGGCAGGCCACTTGCACGCCCATCGCTGCTGGCAAGGCAAAACCCATGGTGCCCAACCCGCCCGATGTGATGTGGGTATGTGGCTTCATATATTCGATCAATTGCGCAGCCCACATTTGGTGCTGGCCTACATCGGTGCAAACCCGAAATTCACCTTGCATAATTCGGGTGAATTCGGCATAAACATGATGCGGCGTGAACATGCCATTTTCAGGGTCGCGTTGGCGCTTGGAGCGGGTTGCCTGAACGTCGCGAATATGGTTGACCCATTCGCTGTGGTCGTTGGCATTGACAATTTCGGTCAAGTGTTCCAGTACGCGCTTAGCATCGCCAACAATTGGCACAGCCGTCACTACGTTTTTGCCAACTTCAGCTGGATCAATATCGACGTGGATGATTTTGGCGTTGCGAGCAAAACTATCTAATTTGCCAGTCACGCGGTCGTCGAAGCGTGCGCCAATCGTAAACAGCACATCGCATTCTTGAATTGCGCGATTGACATGGACCCAACCGTGCATCCCGGGCATGCCCAACGCTAACGGATGATCTTCGGGAATACAGCTAATGCCTAGCAGCGTCGTGGTGACCGGAATACCAGTTTTTTCGGCAAATTCGCGTAATTCAACGCTGGCGTGGCCCAGCAAAATGCCGTGGCCGGCCATAATCAACGGCTTTTTGGCTTGATTCAGCAAATTAGCTGCTTCTTTGATTTGGCGGCGATTGCCATCGTAGTTGGGCTTGTAGCCGGGCAAATCGACAGTTTCTGGATACTCGAACACGCCACGAGCATTTTGGGTATCTTTGGCAACATCGATTAATACTGGGCCGGGCCGACCAGTTCGGGCAATATGAAAGGCTTCTTTAAACACCCGTGGCAGGTCGCGCACATCGGTCACCAAATAATTGTGCTTGGTGATTGGCTGGGTGATCCCCGTTACATCAGTTTCTTGGAAGCCATCTTTGCCAATCAATGCTGTGACCACTTGGCCAGTAATTGCCACAATCGGGATTGAATCCATCATCGCATCGGCGATTGCGGTGACCAAGTTGGTTGCGCCGGGGCCGCTGGTAGCGACACAAACCCCAACTTTGCCGCTAGTCCGGGCGTAGCCTTCGGCAGCATGGCCAGCTGCTTGTTCGTGGCGCACCAAAATATGGCGCAATTGAGGATATTCGGGCAGTGCATGGTAGAACGGCATAATTGCCCCACCAGGATAGCCAAACATCACATCAACGCCCTCGGCTATCAACGCTTCACACATCATTTGAGCACCAGTTAGCGTTTTCATTGGTATACCTCGCCTTGCGTAAGGGTTAATGTCAATACATTGCAGATCTATGCTTCCAACACCGCGCCATTGCTGGCGTTCGTCACCAAACGGGTGTAGCGCGCCAACCAGCCGCGACGATATTTGCGTTCTGGGGCTTGCCACGCAGCGCGGCGTTCGGCAAATTGCGCTTCGCTGAGTTCGACTGCCAACAGGCGATTTGCTAAATCGATGTGAATGATGTCGCCATTTTCGATCAGGCCAATCGGGCCACCTTCGGCGGCTTCTGGTGAGATATGGCCAATACACAGGCCGCGTGTGCCGCCACTGAAACGGCCATCGGTCAATAACGCCACTTGTTCGCCGAGTGGCATGCCTTTGAGTAACGAGGTCAAGGCCAGCATTTCGCGCATGCCTGGGCCACCGCGTGGGCCTTCGTAGCGCACAACCACCACATCGCCAGCCTGAATTTCGCCCGAACGGGCAGCATAGGTCGCGGATTCTTCGCTGGGGAAGCAGCGGGCCGGGCCGCTAAAGGTCATTTGATGTTGATCGACTGCGCCAATTTTGATCACCGAGCCTTCGGGCGCTAAGTTACCAAACAAAATACACAAACCGCCTTGGGCCGAGTGTGGAGCATCGATTGGCCGGATGCACTCAGGGTTTTCGTTGACGATGCCTTCTAATTGCTCGGCTAAAGTTTGACCAGTCACGGTTGGCACATTCAGGTGCAAGGCATCGGGCTTTTTGGCCAGTTCGGCCATAATTGCTGGTACGCCACCAGCGCGATGCACATCTTCCATATGCCATTGGCGATCGCCATCCCAGGCTGGGCTAACTTTGGCCAAGTGCGGCACGCGGGCGGCAATCTCATTAAAGCGGCTAATTGGATAATCCAAGCCGGCTTCACGCGCCAAGGCCAAAACGTGCAAGACCGTGTTGGTCGAGCCACCCATGGCAACGTCGAGTGCCATAGCGTTATCAATTGATTCGGGAGTGACAATATCGCTGAAGGAAATATTTTTGTGGAGCAATTCGAGGACTTTGCTTGCGGCGGTGCGGGCTAACTCGTGGCGGGCGGGGTCGGTGGCTAGTAACGAACCGTTGTATGGCAGGGCGATTCCCAGCGCTTCACACAAGCAATTCATCGAATTGGCGGTGAACATGCCGGAGCATGAGCCACAGGTCGGGCAGCCATTACGCTCCAAATCCAGCAGCCGCTCATCACTGATCCGGCCAGAGGCATGTTGACCAACGCCCTCGAAAACGCTGATCAGATCCACTTTATTGCCATCTTTATCACGGCCAGCCTGCATTGGCCCACCAGATACAAACACGGTGGGAATATTGACCCGGGCAGCGCCCATCAGCATACCAGGCACAATTTTATCGCAGTTGGGGATGCAGATCATCGCATCGAAGCAGTGGGCTGCCGCGACTGTTTCAACACAATCGGCGATCAACTCACGCGAAGGCAACGAGTAGCGCATGCCTTCGTGGCCCATGACGATGCCATCATCAACCCCGATGGTATTGAACTCAAAGGGAATGCCGCCCGCAGCGCGCACTGCATCTTTAACAATCTTGGCAAACTCATGCAAGTGAACGTGGCCAGGAATAATATCGATATACGAATTGCAGATTGCCACAAATGGCTTTTGAAAATCGCTATCGTCTTGAATTTGGCCCGTGGCACGTAATAGCGAACGATGTGGAGCGCGTGCAAAGCCCCGCTTGATCGTATCTGAACGCATAGATGCTCCCCGCATAGAGAATGTGGATGGCTGGACTGGCCATCGCAGCAATAAGCTCGATTGGGCCAATGCTCAAGTTGGCTTGGCCACAGATCGCTCGATTTTTGGCAATAAGAAAGCAAGCCTTGTCAGTCCCGATGCTGAACATAGGCAAAAGATGGGCGAACATACTCGACAATGAGCTTGAACGAATGAGCGACACTGCTCAGAGGTTTGTTGCAATCATTGCAACGCTTCGGGTTATCGCTCTAGCGAAGGCGACGGCCTACGCGATACGACCAAATGGGAATGGGTTGGAAGATAATAAACTGCGGACGAGGAGTGGTCATGGTGACGAGAAGTGTCAACAAGTTCCGCATGTGTTTATCCTCCAGAAGCGAACTAACTTAACCAAAAAGCCCCTCCCGATTGGGAGGGGCTTGAGTTCTTTTGAACTACCCGCGAGGCTTGTTAGCCCCTCCCACATAAAAGTGACCGCGTAATAACGACGATTACGAGGCTAAGGAGGTTGCTAATAATAATAAACGCGGGACGATTGCTCATTTGGTAGTTTCCTACAAAAGTTATTTGTGCAGAGTATACACATACAGCGATACTCTGTCAAGTTGAATTTTTGAGTAGTTTACTTAACTTCAGCCATAGTTGGCCCAAATATTGCCATGCTTAACGACACTCGTCATTAACAATACTGGTCAACCTAAATCTATCATCTTGTTGAATAATATTCTGTACATTCTCAGCTTTTGTGAATTCCGCCTGAGACAGGCCAATGTAGAGATAAAACGTACATTAGCTTGTAGCCTATAGTGATTCTCATTCGCCAGTTTCGAAAAATATCTAATTTAGCTAATTTGTATTATTTGCCTAAGTAATTTGGTAGATGTGAACTTCGCAGTTCTAAGCGTAAATTTTGGATACTTTTCTCAATAATACTTGGATCTTCACGTGATAGTATTTCGCTAGTCATATAGGTATTATATTTTTCTACATCACTACTAATAGTTGCTAAGAGTTGTTTTTGTGATTCTCCATAGGGTTGATTAATGATTTCGTTGATATCCATTAAGTAATATCCTGGTAAATCAACAACATATAAATCATGCTCAGTATTAGAACTATCGAGATAGAGACGGTGATAGATCGAACCAATAGATTGTGCTTGATATAATTGAGTGACAGCTTCATTTAAGTGCCTATAGGCATTAGATTGATCGTTTTTTTCAAACGAATCATATGCAGTTGCTATATGCCAATGCGCAGTAATCCATTGTTTTGCCAAGATTGCTGCAATATAATCCTTCTGAGCTTGTTTTGTATTTTCATTATCATTTTTGAATAATAGAGGAAGTAATAATCCCACACTCATTCCAATGGCGAAGACAATTAGCGGATAAGCGATACTGTTTTTGCGGTTCAACATAGATTCTCCCACTCCTATTCCGATGTTTATTGATTAGCGACCTTAGGCCTATTCCATGGCTTAGCCCGATACGCTGTAGAAAGCGTGATCGCGGTTGAAATCAATGTGACAACCGCCCAGCCAACGAGGTTGCTGACGCGATAGCCACTGCTCATAAAGCTTAATAAAAACAGATTCAGTAACAGCAAGCCGATAGCGCCAATTTCCAAGCTGAGTGTTAGATACACTCTGCGCCAAATAAAGAGATTGAGCAGCAATAAGCCGATTGGCAGCCCAATAAACGCGGCATAATTTAATTCATAGCGCGAGTCTTTATGCCACCAACCTATGATATTCTCTGCTGTAAAAATACTCAGATACGCTGCTAGGGCATACAACCCAATATTGACCAAATACAGATACTTTTTTAGCTTGCTCGGCTGCGATTTGCTGGCTTTTGACACGTTGTACATATCCTGCCCCTCATTGATCAATGTAGGTGATTATTGAAGCACAATATTAAAGACGGTATTTGGGCTGCCAGGCCGTTGCTCAAAATAATAGACCGTATCAGCATAATCAACAGTAACCTGCACCATGAACGGTTGTGGATAGGTGCTGGTGAATTCGCCGATCGAATACTCTTTGCATCCCTTCTCATCTGCTCTCGCCATAGCCGATGTAAGAACTTGGTCATCATCAAGCTGAATTGCAAAGCGAAATTCTTGATTTTCGATCGGCTGCTGTTGACCATCCAACAAACACACTGTTATATCTGTACTGGGTGCTCCATGCGTTTCCGCTTGGTTGCGACATGCAACAAGGAGTAACAGCATGAGCATAGCGAATTTTTGAGCTTGGCGACGCATAATCTTCTCCCTCTGCTTGCTTAGACAACTTTTCAATCAAAATTTATTTACAAACTCCCGCATATTGCTCTTCAGTCAGCATAATGGTCTTTTTGGCATCAACATCGGTGACCATGCCACACCAGGTTGCAATTGCTTGGTGGATTTCAACAATATTACCGTTTTTTAGCATAGGTTCTGTTACTTGCTTGGCAAATGTTTTAATATCATCATGCAATTGTTGCAACCGAGTACGATTAGCCACACTCACTGAGCCTTCGTTTTCAATTGCACTCTTAACTTGACCTATTTGGGCCGAATAGTGGTCAAACAAGCGGACAAAACCAATTACCTCAGGTCGTGTTTGATTCAAATTCCACCAAGGCTCGATTGGAAGAACCAAAGAGGCGTTATAGTTATAGATGAATTCAGCTGCTGATCGACAGTAAATCTGAGCTTTTGAAAGATTGGTTAGAACACCAACCTGATTCGATTCAGTAGCCGCCTGCAAGCCAGAATTAAGCTCTTCAACACAATTGTACCAACTGAACCATAACCATTGGCCAGCGGTAGCGGTTTGAACCCGCTGACGTTTCTCGATTACCTGCAAATTTTGATGGATGCTGTAGCTATACAAGCTGAGCACTAAACAGCTAATGCCTAAGAATGCCATTAGCCAACGTTGCAACGGTTTCATTACTTCTCTCCATGCTAAAAACTATTGATTTGAATCAATGATGATGGTTTGTTCGACGCGTTTGCCGTGCTGCATCGTTACCGTTAAGGTTGTGCCTCTATTACGCATTGAATCGGTATCATAATCAACCGTTGATTCAGTTGCGATCACAACCAATTCGCGCGACCAATTCTCCGATGCAGTTTGGAGTATGATCGTTCCAGCAACGATGCCTTGATTATCAGTTTTGGTGACGCTAAATGGGGTTGGTTCTTCGCTCCAGCGCAGGCTGACATCGGCTGCTAAAATTGGCTTTTGTTGGGCATCGACGATCTGAAATCGATAGCTTGGGGCTTAATTTGGTTGTGCGCCACAGCCCGCAAACGCCACGATGGCAAGCCAAAGCCAGCCAGTGGCTTGCAAAAGTAGTTTGAAACGAAGCATTGATCTTCTCCCTACGATCCGAATATTCAATCAATCGATCTACGCGCAATATTCAATTTGGGTGCACATGCTAAAGCGTAACTAGAATTAATTGGGGTGCACAAATCCTGCCCGCTTCATCTCATGCGGTTAGTTTGTATTATAGGAGCTTTACTGCTGATTACTAGCCCAAACCTAGGCTTTTGCGTGGGACATTTGGGTGAACTGTTGGTTAGGGTGTGGGGGATGTTCGGGCAGGTGTAAGGTAAAGGTTGAACCAAGGCCTAAACGGCTATCAAGCTCGATTGTGCCGCCCAATGCTTTGGCAAGCCGCAAACTGACCGCCAAGCCCAAACCAGTGCCTTCATATTGGCGCGTGGCCGAGGAATCAGCTTGAACAAATGGCTCAAAAATGCGTTCGAATTGTTCGTGAGCCACGCCAATCCCGGTATCGCGAATGGCGATTTCGAGCCAGCCACCAGTAGCGTGTTGCAAGCGCTGCACTGAGATAGTTATCAAGCCAGCGTGGGTGAATTTAATCGCATTATCCAGTAGATGGTAGATGATCATGCGTAATTTATGATCATCAGTTACAACCGAACCCCAGTTTGGGCTGCCCAACAATTGGACAGTGTTTTTGTTGTCTTGGGCTTTGGTTTGCAGTTGGTCGCTGACGCTGCCAATAGCGAGTGCCAAATCGATTGTTTCATGCTCCAAACGCACCACTTCTGCATCAAGATCGGTGATCGTCAGCACGCCATCGATCAAGCTGAGCAGCCGATCACTGGCGCTGCGAATCCGCGTCATATCCAGCGCTAATTCGGGCATGCTGCGATCGATTAAATCTTCATAGATCATTTCGCTATACCCAACAATGGCGTTGAGCGGCGTGCGTAATTCGTGGCTGACGGTTGAGAGGAAGGTGCTTTTGGCGCGGTTAGCGGCCTCGGCATCATCTTTGGCAGTGAGCAGCAGGTTTTCAAAATGGCGTTGTTCGGTAATATCGCGCACTGCGGCTACCCGTACCACGCGGTTGCTGTAGGGCAGATTTGTGCCTAAAACCAAGGCGATAAAGGTGCTACCATCTTTGCGTAGCGCTGTAACCTCATAAGGTGCACCATCTTTATATTGTTCCATGGCGTTTTTCAGCGATTCGGCCTCGACAAATTCGCGCAGCGAGTGGCCAAGAATTTCATCACGATGATAGCCAAACATCTCGCCAAAGCGTTCGTTAGCATCCATCACCACGCCTTCATCTTGCAACACAACGCCTTCGGAGGTTGCTTCGGCCAAGGCTCGGAAGCGCTCTTCGCTCATTTTGATTTGAATCAGTGCTTCTTGCAGTTCCTGTTTATAGGTGCTTTCTTGCAAACGCAGCTTGATCAGGCCACGAACTGTGCGCAACCGAATTGCCAGAATCGTGGCTGCTGCAATCGTGGCGCTAACCAGCATAAAAATAAAATGCATGGTTAATGGCGAGGTTGGCACCCAACTGATCGCCGCAATCCAAGCCAGCAAGGTTGCGCCAATTGCCACGAAAAACCAGTTCCACGAGAGCAACAAACAGCCTGCGCCAATCAAAATAAAGGCAATATTGGTGCTTTGGTGAATTTCGCCACTAAGCCAAATATGCAAAATACTGTTGAAGCCTGCTACAACAATAAACAGCGTTGCCAACGGATGGGCGAATTCGGCTGATGGCTGCCAGCGTTGCAAGCGCCACCACCAAAACGCGAAAAAGATGACGCTGAGCAAGGCCACAATAACCATTGGTAGCTTAATTGCGCTTGGCAACACCAGCGCATGGGCGATGCTGAATAACAAATATAAAAAACCCAAGCCTGTTACGGTTGGGCGAAGAGCAAACGCAACCTCAGCATTGAGGGCCGACTGAAGCTTGATTGTCGAGGTTGATCCTGCCACTGAGGATTGGTCGCTCATAATGTTCTCTAAAATAGCTGAATTGATCGTTTAATCTATGGTGCCCATTAACAAGCAGCCTAAAGCTCGAACCTTACGAGCATGCTTACGCTTTTACGCTTCTTTATTAAATTTTTACTTCTGTGCTTAAGCTACTAGCCTAGCCCTTAAAGAACTTAAACAAAGACCAGCGATCATCGATGATCGCTGGTCTCTGGTGTGTGTGGAGTAATAGCGTTAAGCGGCGACTTTGGCCAATTCTGGTTGGTTTGTTTGGGCTGCCGCAGCGTGGGCCGCCTTGGACATAATGTGCCAGAAGTTTGCTTGTTGATCTTCCCAATTGGCGAGAATTTCGTTGGCCTGGACACTGCCGGTTAGTGCCGCGTGGCGCTCAATCAATGCTCGCAAGTGATCGGCAACTAATGGTGATTCGACCCGTTCGGCAATCACCATTTCGTCGTTGAGCCGGCCAAGCAAGCGTTGGTTGGGGTCGTAGACAAAGGCCTGACCACCGCTCATACCTGCGCCAAAATTGTTGCCAGTGCTGCCGAGCACAACGACCGTGCCGCCAGTCATATATTCGCAGCCATGCTCGCCAATGCCTTCGATGATGGCAACCGCGCCGCTATTGCGCACAGCAAAGCGTTCGCCCGCTCGCCCGGCAGCATACAAACTGCCGCTGGTTGCACCATATAACGCTGTGTTGCCAATAATTGTGGCTTCGTGAGCAAGAAACTGGGCGTTTGGTCGTGGTTTGATGATGACTTCGCCGCCAGCCAAGCCTTTGCCAACATAATCGTTAGCATCGCCAACCAAGTTGAGTTGCATGCCGCGCGTTGCGAATGCGGCAAAGCTTTGACCTGCGCTGCCAGCAAAATTCATCGTGACATGGCCGTTCTGTTTGAGCAGCGCCAATTCACCTGCCAAGCTCATGCCGGTTGAGCGATCTTCGTTGCTAATTTCGGCATTGATGATCACTTCTTGGCCAGCTTTGGCGCTTGGCAAGGCACTATCGACCAAAAATTGATTCAGCCGATCGATGCCAACCAACTGTGGCATGCCGTTGAAGCGCCGTGGGCCTGCATTGGCCAAGCCTAACAAGCGGCTAAGATCGAGCGCATCGTGGTCGGGGTTGTTGGTTTGGCGTTGGCGCAATAATTCAACCCGGCCAATAATTTCGTTCAGGCTGCGAGCGCCAAGTTGGGCCAGCAATTCGCGCACTTCTTGGGCGATAAACTGCATAAAAGCCATTACATGCTCGGGCTTACCGGGGAATTTGGCGCGTAAATCAGGGCGTTGGGTGGCAATCCCGACTGGGCAAGTGTTGTTGTGGCAGGCACGCGCCATCACACAACCTTCGGCAATCAACGCTGAAGTGCCGAAGGAATATTCATCTGCGCCAAGTAAAGCTGCCATTACTACGTCGCGGCCTGTGCGCAAGCCACCGTCGGCGCGCACCCGCACCCGATCGCGTAGTTGGTTGAGCATCAAGGTTTGTTGGGTTTCGGCCAAGCCTATTTCCCATGGAATGCCGACATTTTTGATTGATGACAAGGGTGAAGCACCAGTGCCACCCGAATTGCCACTAATCAGCACCACATCAGCGCCACCTTTGACCACGCCTGCGGCAATCGTGCCAACACCCATTTCTGAGACCAGCTTGACCGAAACCGCAGCAGTGGGGTTGATCGAGCGCATGTCGTAAATCAACTGAGCTAAATCCTCAATTGAATAGATATCGTGGTGCGGCGGGGGCGAAATCAAGGTGATGCCAGGCATCGTGTGGCGGGTGCGGGCAATATCTTCGGTAACTTTATTGCCGGGAATTTGGCCGCCTTCACCGGGCTTGGAGCCTTGCGCCATTTTGATTTGCAGTTCGCGCGCGTTCATGAGGTAGTTTGGTGTTACGCCGAACCGACCTGAAGCAATTTGCTTGATTGCACTGACTTTTTCAGTGCCAAAGCGTGCGGGATCTTCGCCACCCTCGCCGCTATTGCTCATTCCGCCGAGGCGATTCATGGCGATTGCCAAGGTTTCGTGAGCTTCGGCGCTCAACGAGCCATAGGAAATTGCTGCGGTCGAAAAGCGCTTGACGATCGTTTCGATTGGCTCAACCTCGTCGATTGCAATTGGTTCGGTCGCCACAAAATCGAGCAAATCGCGTGGGTCTGATGGTTGGCGTTGGTTAAGCAAATTGCTATATTCGCGATAGGTCGCATAGCCAGCCGCGAAATCTGCGCCATTATCGACGGCGGCGCGCACGGCTTTTTGCAAAGCATGCACTACTGCTGGCTGGAAGGCGTGATATTCGCCATCTTTGCGGAATTTGTACAAACCTGGGTGGTTGAGGGTTGGTTTTTCCAAACCAAAGGCTTGGGCATGGCGTTGGTAGCTTTCGCGACCTAAGCGCTGCCAATCGGCTCCGCCAAAGCGTGAGGGTGTGCCAGTCAGACACCGGGCAATCACTGCATCGCTCAGGCCAATTGCCTCGAAGATTTGCGCTCCACAGTAGCTATCGACGGTTGAAATGCCCATCTTCGACATAACTTTGAGTAAGCCTTTTTCCAACGAATGCAGGTAGTTATCTTCGGCTTGCTCGGCGGTGATTGGGGTACGTGAGCGTTCTTTGGCAATTTCGCGAATCGTGGCGATGGCAACGTATGGATTGACGGCTTCAGCGCCAAAACCAACCAAAACCGCCACGTGATGCACCTCGTGTGCCTCGCCAGTTTCGACGATCAACGAGCAGGTTGAACGGCGACCGGTGCGAATGAGGTGATGATGAACTGCGCCGAGTGCCAAGACCGTTGGAATGGCAATCCGTTGAGCTGCAACTTCGCGGTCGCTCAACACAAGGATGGTTGCGCCAGTATCTAAGGCGCGATCGGCGCTACTACACAAATCATCAAGCGCATGTTCGATCCATTGGGCATCGTCGGTGATTGGAAATGTGGTATCCAAGGTGGCCGTGCCAAAGCTGCGATCGGTACAAGCACGCAAGGCCGCTAGCTCGTAATTGCGCAAAACTGGGCTGACCAAGGCAATTTGGTGGGCTTGGTCGGGGCGTTCGATCAAAATATTGTGGCGTGGCCCTAAGCGAATCGATAACGACATCACCAGTTGTTCGCGCAGTGGATCGATTGGTGGGTTGGTTACTTCGGCAAAGCGTTGTTTGAGGTAACCATAAACTGGGCGGGCAAGGTTCGAGAAGACCGCCATTGGCGTGTCGTCGCCCATTGAGCCAATTGGTTCTGCGCCTTCGCGACCCATTGGTTTGAGCACCATTGCCAAGTTTTCGTCGGTGTAGCCAAAAGCAGCTTGCAAACGCAGCAAATCATCAGAGTTTAGCTCAACTTCGGCTTCATTGTAGGCCGCAACGAGCTGAGCCAAATCGACACTTTTGTTTTCCAACCATTGGCCGTAGGGTTGGCGGGCGGCAAACATCGCTTTGATCGCGGTGTTATCCAGCAATTGGCCTTTAATCAGATCAACGGCGATCATCTGACCTGGGCCAAGCCGACCCTTGCGAATAATTCGATCTTCGTCGACTGGCGTTGCGCCAACTTCACTGCCGACCACCACTAAACCATCATCAGTGACGATATAGCGGGCTGGGCGTAAGCCGTTGCGATCCAGCGCTGAGCCAACAATTTTGCCATCGCAGAAGGTCATGGCGGCGGGGCCATCCCATGCTTCCATCAAATTGGCGTGCCATTGGTAGAAATCACGCACATCTTGCGGGAGATCATCGATATGTTCCCACGCTTCGGGCATCATCATTAATAAGGAGTGACGGACATCGCGGCCAGCCCGCACCAACAACTCCAGCACATTATCAAATTGAGCCGAATCGCTGCCACGTTCGTCAACAATTGGTGCGAGTTCGCGGATATTGCCAAGCATTGGGCTTGAGAGATGGGCTTCGCGGGCACGCATCCAGTTCACATTACCAGCCAAGGTGTTGATTTCGCCATTGTGACTGACGACGCGGAAGGGTTGAGCGCGGCTCCAGGTTGGCATGGTGTTGGTTGAATAGCGTTGGTGGTAGACCGCAGCGCTGGCAATATAGTCGGGATCGGCCAAATCGGGGTAGAACAATGAGAGGCGACTTGGCAGCATCAAGCCTTTATAAACAATCGTGCGACAAGAAAGTGAAGGAATGTAGAGTTCGATGTTCTCGGCGCGGGCGGTACGTTCGGCGTGGCGGCGGGCGCGGTAGAGTTCACGTTCAAAGCTATCGTCATCCATCGTGGCGGGGCGATCGACCCAAACTTGCTCAATCTGTGGGCAAATATCACGGGCAATCGGTCCAAGTTGCTCACGATCAAGCGGTACTTCACGCCAACCAAGCGGTCGTAAGCCTCGCCAGACCAGCGCATCGTCAATCAGTTCGCGGGCACGTTCGGTGTTGGTGGTTGGCAGAAAGATCATGCCAACTGCAATCCGTTGCGGATTGGCTAAAATGCGGCGAGCAGCTAATTCGCGGGCCATAAATGACCGTGGAATCGTGGTTAAGAGGCCAGCGCCATCACCTGTCAGACCGTCGGCGGCAATCCCACCGCGATGGGTCAGACTACCAAGCGCCGCGAGGGCTAAGCTCACTGTTGCATGGGTTGGTTTTCCATCAATTCGGGCGACAAAGCCAATGCCACATGCGTCGTGCTCAAAGCGGGGGTCATACAACAGGCGATTCATGCGAGGTTTCCTTTCGCGCAGGGAGTTGCCAAATACGCGACGGCGTTAGCAACGCTGCCCTATACCTTGGCGCATTCTATTAGGTAGCACAAAGAAACGTTGGGTAAACCACCAGCGTCATCGCTGCGGGAGAGCCTTCATTGGTGCATTCTGCGTCGTTGCAGGAGGGGAAACCTAATTCGTCAGGTTGACGAGTTGAGTTTTATTGGTTGGGCAAAAAAGTTGGCGAACAGTTGGATTTAGACCAGAGGTGTGTTAAATCAGAGTTAACGGTATTCTATGGTAATTTGTGCAATGTGTCAATTGGCTTTTGGGTAAACTGCATAACACACTGCGTCATCGTGGTATACAATTTGCTTGACATGTGTATAGGGGCGTGTTAATCTGTTCGCTACAGTCAGCAGAAAATGGATCGCGATACAACAGCGCAATGCCGCTAGAAACGAGGGTCATTATGGACCTCGCACCTCATATGCCTAGTTCTTATAATGATGATGCTACCCATAGCGAGAGCCCAAAACATGCTACAGCGACTCCCGCTAGTTCGCCGCAATTGCACGAAAGCGAAGCGCTGATCAGCCGTATGCGTACCTATTGGCCGCTTGATGAGTTTCAATTGATCGAGCGCGCTTGGGATATTGCCAAGCTAGCCCATGCTCCCCAAGTTCGCAAATCGGGCGAGCCGTATTTTCTGCATCCGGTGCAAGTGGCCCATATCTTGGTTGATATGAAGCTCGATCCCGAATCGGTGGCAGCAGCGCTTTTGCACGATGTCGTTGAAGATACGCCGATTACGCTCGATCAAATTCGGGCTGATTTTGGCCGCGAAGTGGCGCATATCGTCGATGGCGTGACCAAACTGAGCAAGCTGGAAGCCAAAAGCATCGAAGAAGCCCAAGCAATCACCTATCGCAAGATGTTTATTGCGATGGCCGATGACCCACGTGTGGTGCTGATCAAGCTGGCCGACCGCTTGCACAATATGCGCACGCTTGGTGCAATGCGCCCCGATAAGCAACAACGCATCGCCCGTGAAACCCTCGAAGTCTATGCCCCGCTCGCCCATCGCCTGGGGATTTGGCAGTTCAAGTGGGAGCTGGAAGACCTTTCGTTTCGCTACATGAACCCCGAGAAATATAGCGAAATTGGTCGCCAACTCAGCTTGCGCCGCGAAACCCGCGAACGGATTGTCCAACGGGTAATTGCGCGGCTCAAGCAGATTCTTGACCGTGACGACATCAAAGCTGAAGTTACAGGCCGCCCAAAACACATCTATTCGATTGCGCGCAAAATGGAGCGCAAAGGTGTTAGCCTTGATCAAATTTATGATCAATTGGCAGTGCGGGTGATGGTTACAACTGTTGATGAGTGCTATCGTGTGTTGGGCTTAGTCCACTCGACTTGGATTCCAATTATGAGCGAATTTGACGATTATATTGCTGTTCCCAAAGAGAGCATGTATCGTTCGCTGCATACAACTGTGGTGATTCCAGGCGAGCAGCCGTGTGAAGTGCAGATTCGTACCTACGAGATGCACGAAGTCTCTGAGTATGGCATTGCCGCGCACTGGCGCTATAAAGAAGGCTTTGGCAACAAGAACGATCAATCATTTGAAACCAAATTGGCGTGGCTGCGCTCAGCGATCAACGGCCAGCGCGACCTTGATCCGACCGAGTTTTTCGAGTCGGTTAAAGAAGACGTGCTGCGCGATCAGGTGTTTGTGCTGACTCCCAAGGGCAAAATTATTGATCTGCCCAAAGGCTCGACCCCCATCGATTTTGCCTATCGGATTCACTCTGAGGTTGGCAATCGCTGTATTGGTGCGCGGGTCAACAACAAACCTGTGCCGTTGTATTATCAACTGCAACACGGCGAAATTATCGATGTTGTAACCAGCAAAGTGCCGCGTGGGCCTTCGCGCGATTGGCTTGAGTATGTTAAATCGAATGGGGCACGCACCCATATCAAACGCTGGTTCCGTCGCCAAGAAAACGATGTAAATATCACCGCTGGCCGCGAATTAATTGAAAAAGAACTCAAACGCTTGGGCGTGCGCCCAACCATGGAAGAGTTGATTCGCGCTAATGCCATGAAAAATAGCGAGGATTTTCTGGCGGCGATTGGCAATGGCGATCTCTCGCCACGCCAAGCAATTCAGCGCGTCATCAGCGATAAAGGTGCTGAAGAAGAGCCGCTGGCGGCAATTCCCACGATTGCACCGCCCTCAAAGCCCGTCAAACCAGGCACAATTACCGTTCGCGGCGAGGCCGATGTGTATACCCGCATCGCCCATTGTTGTAATCCCGTCTATCCTGAGGCGGTTATTGGCTATACAACCCGTGGCCATGGCATCACGGTTCACCGTATGGATTGTTATAACGTTTTGCATGAACGCAACCGCGAACGCTTGATCGATGTTGAATGGGGCGGAGCAACTGAAAAGCAGTCGTATCCTGTACCAATTCGCATCGAAGCATGGGATCGGGTTGGGCTTTGGCGTGATGTGACTAATGCGATTGCCGATGGCAATATCAACATTCAAGCTGTGCAACAATTGGATAACAAACATCATGGCCGGGCAACCCTGCTGGCGACGATTCGCATCGAGAGCATCGATCAACTAAGTCGCATTTTAGATAAACTGAATCGTGTCAAGGATGTTATCGAGGCTCGCCGCGAAAATACGGTCGTTGGCACGATGATTGGCTAGCCAAAGAGCATAGAGCATCCCCTCACCCCCCAACCCCCTCTCCCGCCTAGCGAGGCGAGGGGGAGCTGGTTTGCTGCAAGATTCTGAACAAACCACTAAACTAAAAAGCCCCTCGCCCGCCGTGGGAGAGGGGGCTGGGGTGAGGGAATTTAAAACTCAATGTCCCGCTACCTTCATCTGTTGCTCCCACAATTGCGCCGCAATCACATCCGAGGCGCGGCGTTGCCACTTATAAAACGTATCCTCATCAATATCGGCGAGCCAACTCAACACACTTGGATCAATTAATGGATCATTGAGGCCGCGCCGCAACCAATCGATCGCGGTTTTGCGGTTGATCTCGCGCACATATGGCAGATACAGCACGTTATACCAGCGCCATGCATCGCCAGCACCCAAGGTTTGGCTAGCATCAGGCCGTAGTTGCTCAATCGCTTGCAACAAGAGTTCGCGGGTGATCGCGCTACGATTCAAACGATTATCCTCAAGCTGTTTGCTCTGTAAGCCATTGCTGACCAAAGAGCTGCCCAACAGGGGATTTTGGGCTAGTTGAACTGGATTTTTCAAGCCGCTAATTGCACGGCGCACAGCATCGTTCCACGCTTTATCTGGTTTTGATTCGACAATGGCTGGAACCGGCATGGGCGTGGGCGTTGAGGCCAAGGCAACGGCAAATTCACGCGATTGGCTGCGGGCTGCTTGCTCATCGCGGGAGAAAAATAAACGATCAAGCCAGCGTCGCCCACGATCAAGCCCAGTATGGCTGATGATCACACAGGCCAAAAGCAGCGCCAATTGACTTGGCCGCAGCAGATCGAGGATGTTCACGCTGACCAAATACAATAATGCTAGGATACTGATTTCGCAAAAACTATAGATTAAATCGCGCAGCACATTTTGGCCTTGTAGCAACAGCCCGAAGCGCACCCAGCTAAAGCCCGTAATCAACAAACCAGCAAAAATCGGCACATAGCCATACAACATTGACCATGTGCCAGTGCTGATCAGCCGCGCCAACAAACTGCTTGTACCAATTAGGAAACATAATGCCCCAAGCACCAAACTGGCCAAACTGCGGCGGGCAATGCCAGTTTCGGCAATCCGCCAACTTGCCACCAAATGCCAAAGTGCGGCACTGACACAACCCATCACATAGGCACTATACATTGGGTAAGCTTGGCCAGTGCCAATAATCTGGCTGCCGCTGGCAAGCATAATTGGCTCTGCATAATTCAACAGGCTATTGCTGAAGCTACCCAGCCCGATCATCAGGAAGCCAATAATTCCCACCAACCACCGTTCATTACTGGCAAACTTGGTAATTGTTGGTTGCAAGGTTTGGTGGATGAGGCTGCAAACCATAAGCCATGCACTCATTGGCAGCACCGAACTCCACCAAAAGCTGCGCTCAAGCCTGATCAATTGCTCAAGATTCAGCGCCTCACCGCCGATCACGCCTGAGCCAAAAAATCCCATCAAGCCCACCAAACTAACAATACTTGCCCAAAAAAGCCTTGAACGTTGGGGGGTACGGGTGGCGATAAACAAGGCCAGCCACAGTGCGCCGCCAAATCCAAATAAATGTGCCTCGACCATCAACATTTCTCCCTTGGCCTAGCTGCATTTCTTGCCATGAATAGTGTTATTATGCGTGACTTTTGGCAGTTGCCAAGCTATATCCAGTAGTTAGCAGCCTTAGTGTACAGTAATTGCCAGCATCCAGACTAGTTGAGCCAGCATAATTAAGTCATACTCAATTGTAAGGGGTAAGCTTTTATGGCTTTGTCGCAAAAACAGCCTTTTGGATAGATCGCTAAGCCGATCTAAGGCAGCAAGCGTATTTTAGGGAGTGCAGGGGAATTAAATCCCCCTGCGTCTCCCGCATTGAGGCGGGACGGAAGGGTGGTGACCACTGATCCCATGCGGATAGCATCAATGATTGCAGCGAGAACACATAAACCTTCATCAAAGGAGCAAGCTATGCACTGGTTCAAGCGTTCTTGGCGCAAGCTTTTGGGAATTATAGTTGGCTTATTGGCAATTGGCTTGATTTGGTTTGCTACTACCGATAATGTCGCAATTTGGCCAATTCGCAATACGTTGCGTTATCAATTCGATCAATGGCGTGCTGATGGCCAAATGCATACTCCGCAACCAGCCGATCACAGGATTGCTGGCTGTATTAGCGATGTCCATCAGCAACCAATCGTTGGGGCAATTGTGGCAGTTAGTGAGCGCGATGGCAGATTACATCGAGCTAGTAGCGATAATCAGGGCTGTTATACGCTTGCCAATTTGCCAGCCAACGATTATCAATTATTGGTAACTGCGTCGAGCTATGGCGATTATCTGGGCGCTATTGATTTGAAGAATGCCCAAACTGAGCAGCATGTGCAACTTGCGCCGGCAATTGCTCCCAGCTACGCGCCAGTTGAAAAATTGGTTATTGGCCCGACTAGTGTAGTTAGCCGCACCACGCCCTACCCAACCCAAGCGCTGCGTGAGCAAATCCAAGTGTGGGGCGATAACGGCGAGCAACAATTAACCCTGCTCTATCGGCCAATGACCACGACCCAAAATCTACCCTTGATGTTGGCGGTCTACCCTGGCGCAGCCGACGAATGGGAGAGCGTCAGTATTCCCTTAGCTGAGCGTGGGTATAGCGTATTGGCGGTTGGCCCAGCCTATAGCCTCGATCTCGAAACCGATATTGCTGATCTCAAACGCTTGTTGGCATTGGCTCGCGGTGGTTCATTCGTGGGGGTTGATGGCAGCCGGATCGCAATTATGGCTGGCAGTTATAGTAGCCTGCACGTATTGCGCCTGCTGCAAGATGATGTTGGGTTTACTGGCGTAGTGTTGCTGGGGCCAATTAGTGATTTATTTGCCATGCGTGAGAGTTTTGTGGCTGGAAGCTTCATTCCGCCGTTTGGCCTCGATCAAGCCTTGATTGCCTTGGGCTATCCTGATCAGGAGATTCAGCGGTATGCGCGATATTCGGCCCAATTGCATCCTCGCGCCGATCTGCCGCCGATTCTGTTGATGCACAGCCGCACCGATGAAGTTGTGCCCGCCAGCCAATCGGAATTTTTGGCTGCGCAATGGCGTCGCTTGGGGATTGATGTTGAGAGCTATTTTTTTGATGGCATGTCACATTATTTGCAGGCAGTTGCCCGATCGCCAGAGCTTGATGAGCTGTATAAGATTACCTTAGACTTTCTGGCGCGAGTCAATTAGTCCTCAGCCCCAGCCCTTCTCCCAAGGCGCGGGCGAGGGGAGTCTTGATTTGGTGATTCTTCTGCGCATTATTCGCAGGTGAGCGCAATTTTAATGCAGAGGCGCAGAGTTGAATAGGTCATGGAATGGTTGGTCTGTGAGCAATCCACGGCTGCTCCCCCTCGCTTGCTAGGCGGACGCAAATGGGAAGAGTCGGTTGTTAATATCTCTTCGTTGCGAACCGAGAAATGCGGGGTGGTGATCATTAATAATTGCCAATTATGAGCCTTGTTCGCGTTGCAGGCTGGTGGGAAATTCGGGCAATGGATTGCCAGCCCGTTTGGCTAACACTCGCTCATAAATTGCCTCGATTTGGCGTGCAGCTAGCTCCCACGAGTGTTCGTTGACCGCACGGGTGCGCACTGTTTGGGCCAAATTATGCCGATATTCGGGGTTATCGATCAAGCCTAAAATTTCATTGGCCAGCGATTGAGCATCGCCAAATTTGGCATACACCCCAGCATCGCCCAAAATTTCATGGCTGACTGGCGTGTCAAAGGTGATTACGGGCAAGCCAACGGCCATATAATTAGGAATTTTGCCAGCGCCTTCGGTTGCCGACATCTTGGGCGCAACTGCCACATCGCCCAAGGCTAGATATGCGTGAGCATCTTTGTATAAAATGCGGCCAGGCATGGTTACAATATCGCTAACGCCCAGCGATTCGGCTAAGGCCAAATACGAACGCACATCGGGGTAGCCCATAATCAAGAAATGGATATCGTCACGTTGCTGGCGAATAATTTTTGCTGCTTCAAGCAAGACGTTTGTGCCTTGATAAGCCGCTAACAAACCTAAATACACCACAATTTTGCGGCCTGCGGGAATGCCAAGCTCAGTGCGAATCCGCTCGCGCTCGGCATGCCATTCAGCTGAGCCATCGAACGGCTTGAAGCGATCGGTATTGACACTATCAGGCACGGTATAGAGTCGATCAGCCGGAAACTTCCAATCGTCGCGCAGCATATTGGCGGCATTGAAGGAGCTGGTCAGCACCGCATCGGCTGTGCGATTAATTTTATTTTCAAGCCAGTGAAATGGCTTATAAAACATGCCATCGCGTTTGAGAAAACCGTGATCAAGCATTTCGGCGGTCAGGCTGCCTTGATAATCGAAAACTAGCGGAATCTTGAACATGCGCGACAGGACGCTGCCAATTAATGCCGATTCGTGAATATGGGCATGGATTAAATCGGGCTTGATTTCCATGGCAACCCGTAAGGCCCGCCACGAAAGTGCCACATCCAGATACATTTTATGATGCGAAGCTCCAACCATCGTGCGCTTGACCCATGGCACATCCCATGAGCGGCGTATTTCAAAGCCAGGCATATTATCGCCATTATGATAGGTTGCAATAACAATGCGATGGCCTAATTTTTGCAGCGAACGGGTTTCTTCCCAAATGCGAACGTGTGCGCCGTAATCTGCAAAAAACGAGGTTGAGGCAATGCTCAGGATGGTGTAACCCATGCACGAAACTCCTTTAAGGTCAGGGCTATTCTAACGCATCTCATCAGGAGGGCAAGTTTTGCATTGCCAAACAAAAAAGCGCTGCTAGAAATAAAGCTAGCAGCGCTTGATTAAGTGTATCTGTAAGTTGAGTTTAGCTAAAGAGTGCGCTCAATGAAAGGTCTTTGTGAATCCGAATGATCGCTTCGGCAAACAACGAGGCCACCGAAATTTGAGCAATTCGCGCAGCGCTGGCTTCTGGTGGTAAAGGAATTGTGTCGGTAACCAACACCTCTTCCATTACCGAATCGCCCAGCAATTCAACGGCGTTGCCAGCAAAGATGCCGTGCGTTGCACAAGCCATCACGCTGATTGCGCCCCGCTCTTTGAGTGCTTTGGCGGCTTCGGCCAACGTGCCCCCGGTTGAAATCATATCGTCGAAAATCACCGCATGCTTGCCAGTAACGTCGCCGACCATTTCGACAACTTCGGAAACATCGGGCGCTGGGCGTTGCTTGGCGATAATCGCCAAACTTGCGCCGATCCGTTCGCGGAATTTATTGGCTCGTCCTACACCGCCAGCATCAGGTGAAACCACCACTACATTTTTCATGTTGCGGCTGCGGAAGTGATCGGCAATCAATGGCCCAGCTTGCAAGTGATCAACCGGAATATCGAAAAAGCCTTCGATTGCTGGCGCATGCAAATCCATGGTCAGCACCCGATCGGCTCCAGCGGTAGCAACCAAGTTAGCGACCAATTTGGCCGAGATTGGCTCACGCCCAGTGGTTTTCTTCTCTTGCTTGGCATAACCATAGTAAGGAATAACCGCTGTTACCCGTTGAGCCGAAGCTCGCCGTAGGGCATCGATCATCAACAACAACTCCATGAGGTGATGATCAACTGGCGTAGTTAAGGATTGTACGATGAATACGTCCGAGCCACGCACGTTTTCTTCAAGTTGCACGCGAGTTTCGCCATTCTTGAAAACGCCGACAATTGCTCGACCTAAATTCAAGTTGAGATGCGATGCGATACTGCGAGCTAACGGGATGTTGGCATTACCCGTAAAAATCTGCAATCGCCCGTCCATTCGATGCCCCCCAAGTTAGTAATTGGTCAATCAAAGAATCCGTCGCCTACTCGTTCTCACTCTGCTCAAGCTTGCGGTGGCGAATGACGCGGGCTGGCATACCCACGGCAACGCCGCCATCAGGTATATCTTTGGTTACAACTGAACCGGCTCCTGTAATGGCGCCTTCGCCAATTTTCACTGGCGCACGCAACATCGAATCGGAGCCAATAAATGCATTCGCGCCAATTTCGGTGCGATGCTTCTTGCCGTCAGCAGTAAAATTGCAGGTAATGGTGCCTGCGCCGATATTAACATTCTCGCCGATTGTCGCGTCGCCAATATAGGAAAAATGGCCCATCTTGGTGCCAGGGCCAAGGGTTGCGTTTTTCACCTCGCCGAAATTGCCCATGTGGACATGTTCCATCAGGTGCGCTCCCCGCCGCAGGTGACCAAATGGCCCAATGTTGGCTCCCAAATCCATGCGCGCTTGCTCAACCACCGAATAGCTGATTTTGCAATGGTCGCCAATCTGAGAAGCTTCAATCGTGCTGTTGGGGCCGATCGTACAATTTGCCCCGATTGTGGTGCTGCCTTTGATCATTGTGCCCGGTAGCAAGGTCGTATCCATGCCAATCTGCACATCGTGATCAACAAAGGTTGTAGCTGGATCAACAATGGTTACGCCAGCCAACATAAGATCGCGAAGTTTGCGCGCATTCAAAATTGCCCCAACTTGGGCCAGTTGAATCCGGTCGTTAACTCCCAACGCTTCGTCGGGGTCACGTAACTGAATAGCAGCTATTGCGCCAGCGCCATGGTCGCGCAGCGCAATCTCCACCAAATCGGTCAAATAATATTCGCCATTTAAGCTATTGGGCTGCACTTGATCGAGGGCTTTCCAAAGCCAAGCGCCGTCGTAGAGCGCCACGCCTTGGTTAACTTCAGTAATCCGGCGTTGTTCGGGGCTGGCGTTGCGTTCTTCGACAATCGCCTGAACCGCGCCACTTGGATCGCGCACAATTCGGCCATAACCAGTTGGCGGCTCAGCTTGGAAGGTCACGATGGCAGCCATGGCATTGCTTGTGCGGCGCACTGCCAGCAATTCAAGCAGCGATTCATGTCGCATCAACGGATCTGCGCCATACAACACCAGCACTTCATCGACCTTGCCTTCGAGTTCGGCCCGCGCCTGCGCGACCGCATGGCCCGTGCCAAGCCGCTCGTGCTGCACCACATAACGATAGCGCTGGCCAAAGGCGGCGCTGATTGGCGCTAAAGTATCTTCGCTGACGACCAATACAATCTGCTGTGCGCCAACCGCATCGGCCAGACGGGTAACATGCTCAACTAATGGCAATCCGGCAACAGGATGTAAAACTTTCGGTAAGCTCGAACGCATGCGCGTTCCCTGACCAGCAGCAAGCACAACCACACCGAGTGTCATAGTTCAAAGCTCCCCATTGCAACGTAACAATCATAATTTCTATCCAAGGGCTATCTTAGCAGAAAATTGCTGATGCGCGGGCGTTCTTTAGGCCTAACTATGGGGGGATGTCGTTCTTCCAAGGGTCGGTGTTAAGATCCCGCCGCTGAGAACCACTCCATGGCAAGTTCATCGAACGATGCGTGCTAGCCACCAATTGTCCTTGAGGGGTGCAGGGGGCTTTAATCCCCCTGCGTCTCCCGCCTTGAGGCGGGACGGAAGGGTGGTGACCACCGATGTATGCTGCTAGCACCAATGATTCGTTAAAAACCTACCCTTGTGGGAGAGGTCGTTGCGGTTCAATAACGATTAAACAGCATGCTCGCTACTACACCTGCGGCGAGCCACGCCAGAAAATACAATGTTACTGTGGTTGGATGCAGGCCCAGCGCGATAATCAAGCTGGCACAGCCAAAACTTGCGGCATAGCCCAGCCCCACCATCCATGGCCGCCAAACCAGCGCCGTGAACCAGCGAATGAGACCAACCACCAGCCAAAAGCCCAAAAATAAGCCGAGCCACAACGAATCCAGCAAGGCATACAGCAACAATGGCGCTGCGCCATACAACACGCTGCTTACCAAATATTCGTGTTTGAGCCGAAACCCCATGAGCAACCTTTCGATCATTGTTCAGCAATAGTTCGTTGCGAATGAGCTTTTGGATGAACTGTGCGATGGTGATTTAGGGTGTGCAGCGTTTCCCCGTAGCGGACGAAAGGGATACAAGCCATGGTGAATGAGGAATTGAAGCGAGAATGCTCAGTCATCAATTCTATTATGGATTAATCTGAACTGGCTGCTGCACCTGCTGAATTAAAAGATACTATCAGCATCGTGGCTGACAATCACCAATTCACCTTTATGTTGGATTAGCGCTTCAGGCACCAGCAGATCATGTGTTCCAAGCAAATCATTTGCGCGATTATCGCGAATGATGCCAGTGCCGAGCTTACGATATTGCTGCGCCAGCGGCGCAAACATGGTTTGGGCATCGTTGGCGAGAATAAACACCAACCTACACTCAACCAACAGTTCAAACGAAATATAATCGGATTGGCTAAATTGCTGACCGTCAAACCCAAACACAATTAAATGCTGATCCTGCACAATTTGATCGAGCAGGTTGGCTGTATCGCGCACCGAAAGCCAGTTTATTGCCGATTCGGCTAATTCCCAATCAAGCTGATATTCCTTAACCTGCCAATTTAGGGTTTGCAAATGCCAAGGCTTGGCTGGCGATTTTTGGCCTGCGAGCCAGCTAAACATTTTTGAAAGCATCCAAAATCCTTTAGTATTTAGAGATCAGGAATCAGCTTAATTTCCGGCTGCGCTAAACGCGTCAATCCATGCTTGTGGCTGCTTTGAAACAAAGAAGTAACCCAGTAATGCACCCTTTGGATGCTGGCGATAATTAATTTCAAAGCCTTGCTTACCAAACCAAATAAAGCGTTTGCGCAGCTTAATATAGCTAATTTGCTCGATTAGAATCTGAAGCTTTGGGTTTATAAAAAACATAAGCTCTTTAATTACTAAGCCTTGTTGATCAAATTTGATCATTATCTTGTGACGAGAAGTTGTGGGTTTTATTGTTTCTTACATTGTTTTTTTCTAGAATTGATCAATCGATAATTTTGATGCCTACTGCGGTAAACGCGTTAATCCATGCTTGAGGCTGCTTTGAAACGAAAAAGAAGCCGAGTAACACACCCTTTGGGTAAAGACGATAATTAATTTCAAAACCTTGCTTGCCCCAAAAAACAAATTCCTTGCGCAACTTGATATAGCTAATTTGCTCAATTGGGATCTGGATTTTTGGATTTATAAACAGTACAAATGTCTTAATTATTAAATTGTATTGATCGAGATTCACTGATATATCGTTATGTGAAAAAGATCGACCGATGAATTCTTGCATAATTTTTATCCTGCTATTTTTAATTAATTATTTTCTAATTTAATTTGTAATCGAATTAATTGAAATGCATCATAGCTTTGAGTATATTGGGATTTTTCACTGATAGCATAAAATACTATATTTTTACTGATAGATATAGCACCAGTTCTTGAAAATGATTCTGTATTCATTTTATTATGATTACGAATATGAAACAATAATTCAGCAACATTATCTATTTGTTCAAGGACTGCTGACTCATTTTTGTGATTAGCTTTATCGATCAGCATAAGCATATCGCCATTTTCAAGATTAACTGCCAGAAATTCGATTTTAACTGAACTGCTACTAATTTTTTCCAAGCTTTCGAGTGTACCGCTATAGATTTTGGTAAATTTCTGGTTGACACTAGGCTGATTTGGATCAAGCACAATAAACTCTGGTGGCAGCACAACGCTTAACTTGCCTTGTTTAAATGTTTGCCAGCCTAGCGGTGGACTTGCTGAAGCCACTGGCTGAATTGACCAAACATAGATGCCGATTATTGCCACTATGACGAGCAAACCGGAAATGATCCATCGCATCGTGCGCATCGCGAAATCTCTTTCTGATTAAACAAACGTAATAACAACATTAATCACGAAACATAGAAGTGCGCTAGCGCTAAGAATGATCTTAGCAGTGCTATTGATTTTCTTCTGAAGAAGATAACTTAATCCCAATAAAATAAACCCAATCCCACCAAAAATTCCATTCCAAGAGATATTGTTCGCTAAAGTCTGGTAAATGAATATAATTCCCGTAGGGATTAAGAATGCTCAGACAATTAGGTACAGTTTGTCGAGCTGCTGCTGATTCATAACCACTCCATTCAATGCACACTAAACTCGCTGATTGTACGCGAAAGTGCTTGCAAGGTTGCTTTGCCTAGAAGCTAGGCTTGTAGTCGCTTGAGCGCTTTGCGAGGAGCAGTTGCAACGAAGTCGGGTGTGTAGGTTTGAGCCTGATCGTCCAACAATGGCTCTAAGGCCAAAATCGCCCGTGGATTATCGTAGGCAATTGTTTGGCCTTGTTCAACATCAGAGTGGTACGCCATCGCCTGCATTTCGACAGCGCTGTCGGTTTCAGTTTCTTCGATTGTTTGCACTATTAGGTTATTTCGGTATCGTCTTCGTCATCATGTGCTTCAACAATAAAATGTTCGTCAGTATCTTTATCGATCAAGCGCCAATATTCGTTATTGGTTGAACTAATCAATAATTCTAAGTAATAATCTTTGCTCAAATGCAATTTAACATCGCCAATATAATTGATTTGAATGCTGCGAATAAATAACGATTGGGGCCAAAAGCTTTGTAAAAAACTGTGCAGAGCTGAACGTTCAACGCCAGCTGGGTCAGGCTGAAACCAATCACCACTTCCAATAATAATCCGTTGGTTTTGCCAGAAGCGCCATTGGCCGCTAATATGCAAGGCATAGCGGCCAATCTCAACTTCTTCTTGCTTGTGGTTGATAACCATGCGCTTTTCGCCAATCCGTAAGCATAAGATACCAGCAACATCAAAGCCATCCCACAACTCTTGGCCGAGCAACGTTGCCAGTTTTTGTTGAATGATCGAAATTTCGTGCATAAACCCCTAACTACGATAACTGCAAATTTCTAGCCCATCGTGGTGTAAAACCCAATGTTCGCCGGATGCGGCATTGATCAAAATGTCGAGTTGATAATCGTGATTGATTGAAAAGCATAGATCGCCGCTTTGGGGCTGCACTTCTATCGCCCAAATGATTAAACTGGCAGGATTGTGCTTGGCCCAAAATGCCGCGACGCTTGGCTCGAAGCTAATAGAGTTATCGTCTTCAAACCAGTAATCATTGCTGCTGAGCATCACTTGGTGCTGTTGGCGCAAGCGCCAAGCACAGTTGATGGTCAATTGATAATATTGAATTTCACGGGTGGTTGGCTCGATAACGCGAATGACAAAACTTTCGAGGTCGCAGCTTGCACCGTGATACCACAATGCACCACCGCTGAGCTGGCGAAGGGTTGATTTGATGCTGCTGAGTTGGCTCAAGAATCGTGCTCCGCATAGAATTTAGGCCAAAGGATCGTGGAGGAATCTGCTGCTATTCTACAACGAAGGCCTGCATTAAACATGGAGTCCAATTGCCCAACGATATCTGAAAGCCATCCCAGCCGATTTCGCGATTGATAATTGTTCGGGTCAGGCGTACCGCATCGGAGTAGTCTTCGATTAATTGATGCTGATTTAACTCAAGCAAGATTGGTTTTTCAGGCAAGACTCGCCGATAGAGATATGATTCCCAACAAAAAATATCAAACGCAAGAATATCAAAACCACGTGGCTGCATGGCTGGATGCAGCGGTTGTTGGGCCTGGAGCATAGCATAGAGTGCAGGCTTTGGCTGGCGATACAATTCTTCAATCGCGGCGAGTGAGATTGTGGCAAACTGAGCGGGAATGGCCGGACTGACAATTTGCCATTGATAATGCTTGCTGCAAAAACGTTCGGCAAACTCCAAAGCATCCTCAAACGCCGTAAACACATATGGAAATTCAAAGCCTACATTGAGCTTTTGGCCGAGCCAATCGGTTGCCGCGCCAACATTGATGATTTTATCCATACAGCTAGGCTCAAGCAGCAATGGATGCGTGGCATCTTCGGTAAAGAAAAAATGAGGGGTTGTGATGCTGTAATGATCGCAAAATGGCCCTGCGTGCGAAAGGTAGTATCCAAGGTTGATGTAGGTTTGCGCGGTAGGCATGGTTTGCCTTTCAATTAGCAACTTACCCTTGAGTATGTTAGGTACAATTAAGCGATTTTTAAAGATACTACAATGCCCCACCGATTAATTGATGGAGCATTGATTAGGTTGGGTCAAGCATGCGCTGGTTTGCTCGAGAGCGTTAATCTTTGGGCCAATCCTCTATTAAAACGGGCCAGAAAATTCTCGTGTCATGGTTACTATCGAATCAGTAGCATCGCTGGTTACAGTAATCGTTATTTCAAATGCAGGCCCACAGACTCCATTGCCATATTCATACCGACTCATCGTTGCCGTAAATTGCTTTTCCTGCCAAGCATCGGCAAGGGCCTGTTCACGATACCATGCTAAGATGGTGCTTGCAGCGGCGGAACTCCTGAATGTCGTGTGCCGAACCTCGATTGGAGGAGTTGGTATGTCTGTCTGGGTGAGATCACGATAGTCGGGGTAGAGCAGTCGTTGGGGATACAGCGGGCGGGATAAGTTTTCGCAGCCAGCGTATTCATACCATTCTTCAGTTGGGGTTGGCAGAGCCACTGAGGGAGGAATTGCCGTTGCCGAGGGAACAATGTCGGTCTGCTGGAGTTGCTCGCTGGCAATGCGCAGATCATCGATCACAATGGTAGGGCTGCTTGCTCCACAGCCCTGAAGCAGTAGCCCTGTCAATAGGATTGTCAGCACATATTTCATTTCTAGGCTCCTTCATGGATTGATGTTGTGGTATTAGAATGCTTTTGTGATTATGCGATTTAAGCATGATATCCAATGAGAATCCAAGATCCAAGTGGTATACCGAACTAAGCTCAGTATACTGATAAATAGATCTTGATATGAGTTAAGATATAAAAAAGACTCCTGCCAGCAATCATGCGCTAGCAGGAGTTCTTTGATACCTACGTTACTGATGATAGAGAATTAGCATTTACTTAAAGAGCCTGACTTCCTTTTCACCAGTGCGAACCTTAATATTCCACGGTATACCATTCTTCGAATAATCAATGTAAACTCCAAAGAATATGGTTTTTTTACCGTTCTTTTTCGCATCAGCGATTGCAGATTGCAAACCTCCAATAACACTGTTTAAGAAAAAGATTGAGCCTCGTAGGTATTGCTGTTCAGACTTCAGTTTACTAATGGCTTCTTTTCTTCTTGCCTCCTGACCTTTCTCAACAAGTTTATCAGCGGCTCCAACCCCATATCCTCCAATTAAGTTACATACAGTTTCAGAGTCAGGGAAAAAATCCTTACAAAGTTCACCTACAGCAACACCTCCAGCCCCAGCTATCCCACCTTGAATAATTTCATCAACATCTCCTCCATCCTCAATATCTTCTATTTGTTGATCGATTTCTTTAATTCGAGCATGCATTTTGTCAACCAATTGTTTTAGGTATCCACCAACTATTTGGGCTTCCCAAATTTCAAGCTCACCCTCCCAGATAGTTTTCCATTCATGACCACTAGGATCGGCGTATCTTAATGGGTTGTTAGCCACATAACTATACCGATTCAGCGCTTGGGGATTTTCGGTTCCCCATGATGGCATCGATGATTGCATGTCGTGTGAATCCATCTGAAACCAGAATTTTTGGCTATTTTCCTGGGCTAATTTCGCTAAGAATGCAACCTCATGGAAATCAATAGTTAGGGAACGATGAGATGCATTTGGCACAATACTATCAGCGCTTGTAAAGCGGGCAATGGCAGCATCGTAGTAGCGAGCGTTGTAGAACAGCAAACCAGTGCCGTCATCTTTGCGTTGACCGGTGTAGCCAAACTCGGTGCTGGAGAGGTTGCCGCTGCGGGTTGCACCCCATGGGTCATAGCGCTCAGCTTCGATCACCGTGCCACTGCCATTGGTAATTGCCCCAACGGAGCCAATATGATCGGTATGGAAGTAAATTACGCTGCCACGATTGCTCGTGCTGGGATTGCCGGTGGTAGTGCGAGCCGCAACGCCATAGTTGGAAACAACCTTACCATCACTCCAATACTCAACGGCTCCAGCATACACCACACTCTTGACCGTGCTACTGGTCGTGGTGGTTTTCTTCACCCGATCGTTGTTGCCGTCATACTTGTAGGTTTCGGTGATCGTACCGGTGCTAATTTGGGTTGGTTGGTTTTCGATGTTCCAAACATAGCTGCGACCGCCGCCGTTGAGCATGTTGCCGTTGGTATCGTAGCCATAGCTTTGGCTGCCAACGCTGGAAACAGCGTGGGGCTTGCCATTGGTATAGCTATAATTTACCCCGGCCTTCGTGGTGATATTGCCAATTGCATCATAGCTATAGCTTTGATTGAAGGTTGCGCCACCAATACACACGCTGCTACTAGCGCTGCTGACGGCACAGGCATTGGTCACCCGATCGCGGTGATCATAGTTGTAGCGCATGATTTCGTTCGCGTTCAAGGCATCGCGCGATGTGATCGTCTGGACATTGCCCGCCAGATCATAGGTAAAGGCGCGACTGAAGCGCTCTTGCAGAAGTACCACGTCATACGTCTGCATGCTGGTCAAGCGTTGCGAGAGCGGATCATAACTATAGTTCGATTGTTGCCCATTCCCCAAGAGTTCGTTGGTTTTTTGGCCAAGGGCATCATAGGTAACATTGGTTTGGAAGATTTTGCCAAGGCTTGAGGTTAATCCATTTTGGCGACCAGCAGCATCGTAGCTATAGGTAATCATTTCGCCAGTTGGATGAACAGTGATATATGGGCTACCATCAGCTCGATAGTTATTATAGGTTGTATAGGTTGTGCCATCGATGGTTTGGGCTACTTTCGCAATTTCGCCACGTGGCGTATAGCCAAAGGTGGTGCTGCCACTGACATCGGTCATTGTGGTCAGTTGGCCTTTACCAGCGGGATATCCGTTCCCAAACTGGTCATAGCTGTAGCCCGCAACGGTAGTTATACCTTGCTTCTTAGCAGTCACACGATTGAGCAAGTCGTATTCGAAGCTCAAGGTTTGGTTCTTAGCATCAATTTGGCTAATGAGATTGCCATCAACATCATACGCATAGCTCCACGCGCCCATGTCTGGGTCACTCATGGTCAATTTGCGTCCAGCCGAGTCGTATGTCATGCTGGTGATGTTATTGTTAGCATCGGTGCTGGTGGTCAGCAAATCGAGTGGGCTATAGGCATAGGTCGTCATGCTATAGCTGGTCCAGGTTTCTGTATTGCTGCCAGTACAGCTAAAATCGCTGAAGAAGGCAAAGCTCGTACAATTGCCATTTAATTCTTGCACTTGCACCAAGCGGCCAAATTGGTCGCTGCGCTGTTGGGTGCGATGGCGATTGGGATCAATCGTATCGACCAGACTCATGTTGTTGTATTGCCAGTAGCGTTTGGTGGTTTTAGCTCCATCAGGAGTCGTCAAGGTTAACAAGCGCCCAAGGCTATCGTAGGTATTGGTTGCCCAGTTGACCCCGGTGCCTGGAATCGCAGTATATTCCCAGAACGAGCCGCTGGTTTCTGCCACATAGCGTGGTTGGGATTGATGGGTAACTTAGCCCAAACCATCATATTTGGCATCAATTACGATATTTTGGCTAGCATTAACACTTTCTTGTTTGATTTGAATCTTGCGGCCTATGCCATCGTAGAACTGAGCTTCAATGCGAACGCCTCCCAACCCGCTATGCTCACGAGTTTCTATCCAATACTGGAAAGGGATTTTCGCATCTTCATAATGGGCTTTGACCGTTGGCAACGCGCTAGTATCACCTGGCTTGATTAAAGCCGTCATGCGACCAAATCCATCGTATTCGGCATTGGTGATAACGCCATTTACATCGGTCACGCTGGTCAACGTGCCCATCCGATAATCGTAGCCAGCGCTTTCGTTTAAGACGGGGCTATTGGTGTTGCCAGTTGGTTGGCTCACACTGGTTGAGAAGGCATGGAAAATTGAATCATAGGTTGTGGTGACCGTGCTGCTGGTTGAGCCATTGCCTGGTGCACTAAATGTTGAGGTAGTGCCATTGAACAAGCGCGTGCCGGGCTGGACATAGGTGGTTATGGTTGTTTGGTTGCCATAGGCATCATAGCCAAGGCTCGTATCGCTGCTGACTAAGGTTACGCCAGTGGTGCTGCTCGAGAGTGGCACATTGGTATATTTGCGCACCAAGGTCAGCAAGCCACGAGTGCCCACTGCTTGGGTTGTTACCGCGCTATCGTAGCGATTTTCAGTTAAAGCCAACAAGCGGTTTTGGCCATCGCGAATTGTTTGGGTTACCAAACGATCAACGATATAGGCCGTGCTGGTGTTGGGACTGTAGGTATTGGTGGTTGAGCGATAGACCGCGCCACTGACATCCAACTCTTCAACTTTGGTGACATTGCCGTATTGCACGCCACCTTGGTTGGTTGGGTCGTAGTAATATTTAGTGCGGTTGACCGTCGCGGTTGGCCCACCGGAAGGTGCAGGATCATAGTTGATGCTGTAGACTTCGTTGGTATAGTTGAATGCCGACCACAAACCTGAGAGTGGCGTTGTGCCATAACTATACATTTCAACCGTATAGTTATTAATACTCTCTCGTAGCATCGTGCTGCTTATGCCTTGGCGTTGGACGGTGCGGTATTCTTTGCCTTTGAGAATTTCACGATCGCGAATTTGTTGGA
Organism: uncultured Chloroflexia bacterium; assembly: GCA_963767035.1. Lineage (GTDB taxonomy): Bacteria > Chloroflexota > Chloroflexia > Chloroflexales > Herpetosiphonaceae > Herpetosiphon. The sequence continues at coordinate 131,655 of CAVYBW010000003.1, forward strand.
AACAGAGATCGTTGAAAATTTGCGAGCCAGTTCCTGTGGCGGTAGGATTACAACCAGCATCGCCCTGATAGAAATAGTGGTCGCTTTCATTGCCGTTCGAGTCACGTTCAACGACTTTCGAGTGACCACGAAACTCGGTGTTGGCTTGGTGTTGTAACCAGACACTATTATCATGTGATTGATCAAATTTGAGGTTGTAGTATAGGACTGCCGAGTTTGCATATGGTTGTACTGAGGATTGGATTGTATCTAAGAGCGTTCCAATTGAATTGTAGGCTGCATTAGTATACGTATAAGTAGTGTCGTAGCTATTACCACGACCATCGGTAATCGTTTTCTTGGTAACGCGACGATTATTGATAAACTTATTATTACCGTTGATCAGCCCAATTGTTTCATAAGCAAAACTACTAGTTCCACCTTGACCATTATTAACTTGAGTCAAGCGATTCCAGTTCGAATTGGGGTTTTGGGCAATACCACGAATACCATAACTAAACGTTGTTAATGGTAATCCTGTGGTACCTGTATTACCAAGGCGTTGAATACTGGTTAAGGTTAGCTTTTTGGTATCTACGTCGTCAGTATAAGTCGAACCATTTTGAATCGTAATATCTGAGCGGGTACTGTAATCATAATTTAAATCATAGCCACGGACTAGCTCCCATGTGTTTGCTTGCTTGCTATAGACTAAAATCTGATCAAGCAACTTGCTTTGACGAACAGCACCATTGAGGCCTTCATATTGATTTGGCGCATTATCAAAGCTCAAATCATCGGTACGAGCTTCGACATCAAAAACTACCCGATAGCGATCGATCGCTCCGGTGTTACTATTGCCGCCCCAAGTAATTTCAGTTGGCCAAACTTCACGATCCACAGTTGCTTGGGCATTGTTGGTAGGGTCGCACGAGCGAAAAGCGCCAGCAAACGTATCACGGCCATACGTATAGTTAATGCTATTGCCATGGGTATCAGTGGTACGGGTTAGTAACCATTTGTAGTTTTCGAGTCGCATTTTATTCGAAATGCTACAGTCATTCCAGCCCCACCATAGATCGTCTTGGAATTCATAGCGTGTGCCATCTTTGCTCCAAATCGTCCAGGTGTAACGGGCTTGGGCCTGACCATTAACAACCCCGCCACGGGTGCTGGTTGAAACACCATTGGCAGCAACTTGAACTTTAGCAAACGACTCATCAGTCATACGCCATGCCCAATGGGTTGGGTTGCTCAATTGCGGATTCGCAACTACTGCATCACCACGCATCAGATCGGATGCGATTCCGTTGACGCTCAATGAATAATAGTTAATAATGTTTAATGTTGCTGGGTTGACACTAATAACGTTGGCTGAAATCGAACCAGTATCAAGGTTCCAATCGCGCCCAACCCAACTAGCTTGTTGTTTTTTTCGCATCCCACCACGGCCATCGCTGCCCGTACTGTTATAGGAAAGGGCAATATTTGGTTTGATTCCAGCCGGGCCTGCTGGCACATCGATCGGATATGATGCGGTTGCCGCTCCAGTGAAAAGGCTCGTTTGCCAAGCTTGAAGTGTTGGCAGGAATGCCTCAGAAGGGGTCGAGCCATCGCCAAGTTGATATGGTCCTTGGGCGGTAATCCGTGCTATTACTTGGTGCTTGACCAAATCTACATCACTATTAACCACTTCCCAGCGATTTTGCTCGGCAACGTAATGGTAGAGCGTTAGGTCGGCAGCATCAAGCCCTAAGGCTTCTAGTTAGGTATCAGTGTAATTCCATACCAATGTTGCTGGAGTTTCAGCTATTCCTCGTGTCCGGGCTGATGTTGAAACAACCACTGGAGCAAGCCCGCGTTGGGTTGGATGCACTTTTGATACATCTGTCGCCATAGTCCAAGTCGGATCAACGGCTTTGCTTGGGGCTAGTGAAACCCGGCCATCAGTAGAGGTTGTTGAGGTTGGACTGCGCTCGGCTGTGCTAGGAATGATCACAAAACCACTTTTGGTCGTGATCGGCTGAGCCATCTGTGGGCTGTTTACGGTGGCTGTGGCAACAACCGCTCCCGTGGGAACATTCTCTGTGACTCGCACGCTGACCGAAAGCTCATGCGATGTTGCTGGTGCTAGGGTGGTAAGTTGCCAAACCCATGCAGTTCCGTCAGCGTTAAGCCCATCTTTTGAGCTTGGAGTTACACCTTTGGGCACAGGCAATGAAACAACGAGGTTCGAAGCAGCAAGCGCTCCGACATTGCGCAGATTAATCTTAAATGTTGTTGGGCTACCAACTTGGACAAACGCTTGAGTGGCGCTGACATTAATCGCAATGCTGGCATAACGCGCAGGTTGGGCAACCACAATTGGTTGAGTTTGATCAGCTAGCGCTTGATCGGGTGTACGAGTGTTATCTTGAGCATGGATTGCTGTGGATGGGAACATGGAAGCTGTGACCGCTGTCAATAAGGCAGCAGAAACAGCGCGCTTAAGGCGCGAAGAAATAAACATAGTATTCTCTCAGATAAGAAAATATGCAACGGCAACAGAATTATGCTAACACAGCAGCATAATCTTGTTATGCAAACATCAAAAATTAACTACCATGCGGTAGTTGATTTAGTTATTGAATTGAAGGGAAGGTGTAGCTGAAATTATACTCTCTGTCTCATTGAGGTGTGATTGTCTCAAAATCATACCTTAAATAGACCTTCGTAGGTACTCTCAATACTCTAACAATACATCCTTGCAAACTCTTAATCACTCATTACAGCAAGTATAGCAAAAGATTAACAATTTGCAAGTATCAATTTATCATATTTTCAAGCAAGCCAAGCTTGCCAATCGACGCAAGTCGCGGCAAGCTTGGCTTGCTTAAAGCGCTAACCTAGGGCTGGCTTGAGCTTTGAATCTGGCATTAATAAACGGGCAGTGGGATCAAATGCTAGTGCACACCAGAGCAAAATTAATCCATATAATTTATAGGAAAGGAGCAGCGCCCAAAAAACGCCATGATAACTCCGATCATAGAATGTCCACTGATTTCCAATACTTAGAATGACCAATGCTAAGCCATAGAGCGCAAAAATTGTCCATGATGGAAGTTGCTTTGTCTGATGGATGCGAACTAATAATTGAAATAGTGGAATAATTAACAAGACTTGATAATGAATCCATGTCGATGGCAAAATCATTAACATGGTGATAATCCACAAGCCAAAGCCGTTGGCGGCTGACATCTTGCGACTAAACCACCAGGTTGCAACGCTAAAGCCAAATGCAATCAAATAGGTTGCTAGTTTAACAACAATCAACGTATCAGGAGTTAAGCCAATTGTTGGGTTGATTAAGCGATTAATCAAGCCATTCCAAGTTTGGTTTTCGACCCAGCCGGTACCACCGCTGGTTGTGGGTAATACGTGTTGGATAAATTGGGCATGCACATCCCAACCAAAAACAAGCATACTTAATGTGGTTAATCCAATACAGGTTACGATGAAGATGGCTACTGCGCGCCAGCGTTTAGCAATAACCGCTTGCACGAGCAAATAGGCTGGATACAGCTTGAGCATTGTGGGGATGGCAATCATTGCTCCAAACCAATGCCAGCGTTCTTTCAACAAGCCAATTGTGGCAATCACCAACGGTAACAGCATCAACATATCAACTTGACCATAGCGCAAGCTATCGTTGATCGGCTGAAATACCAAGAGCATGAACCCAAGCCCAAAAGCGACCCAAGAACGCCAATGTTGCTGATAGCCGCGCATCAAGCTAGCACTTGCAATCAGCATAACCACAATATTAAAAGCCCGCCACGATTGGATAGCTGGAGTAAATGTTAATGAAGTAAATGGAGCCATAAAGAAAACAAAAAATGGTGGGTATTTATACGTATTGCTAAATGGATTTGCAGCTATTGCCTCAAAATCGTAAAGGCCTTTGCCTTGAAAATAATAACTTGGTCCACGATATAAGGCTTTAAAGTCATCGGCATAATCACGTTCAAATATTTGAATATAATTTAAAATACCATAGCCAATAATACATACGATCGAAATTGACCATAATAGTTTATGATATTTCGATGGAACTATCGGTAGAAGCAGCATTGCAATGCCAGTGATAGTGCCAAAATTCCACCATGTAAACCAATCAGTTAATCCATAGGAATATAATAGATAGCCTGATAAAATGCTACTAGCACTAATCATTAATATAATCATTTTTTGAATTGCTGAAAAATGCGCTTGATAAAGGTATTTTAGCCAAAATATAAATAGAGCTAAAACAAAACTGCCGATCGCAAGACTTACTAAGTGTGGTTCGATTAATGGTGCCCGCCAGATCCATAAACCAATAATACTCAAGATACTAAGAAAACTTAGGCTGGTAACAAGGTAAAAATGGCGTGGAAATAATTGAAATAAGAGCCAGAGCCAAAAGCCAGGCAAAAGACAACTGGTTATCAAAAACCCTAATGGTGGTAAACTCCAGGTTGTCGCAAGATTTTTAACTTCAAATACATCAAATAATAACCCTAATTTCCGTCCATCATCGCTTGGCTGCGCAATAATACTATCAATATTAAGCGTGATATGACCCCATACATTGCTTTGATTGGGAATATACGCATGATAGCGGCGTATCGCTAAATCATCATGCTTTTGTGGATCTAAGGTAATTAATTGTTGATTGCCAAAATTTAGCTGTACTTGTTGGGCATTTGGATGAATCGTGCTATTAAATGTTAATACTGTTGGATTATGGTGAAACGGTACGGTAATTTTAGCTTTTTCTTGAGTCCAGCGATAACTAAAATATTCGTTCTTTTCGCGCTCGTTAAAGCCAGTTAATCCATCCTGATCAGTAGCCGAACCAATATCAAACCAATAATGGCTTGATTGATTCCAGCCAATCACAATCAAACAAATTAATAGAATCCATGCGCCAATTAATCTATAAAGGTGTTGCTTATTCAGCAATTTGCTTGACACGACAAAATTCTCCCGCAGTCTGAAAATGATATGGGCTATAATACCACGCACTATATTGAGCGTTGATGGCTGCCTGCGATTAATGGAGTGCTTTTTTGTGCTAATGGCGTAGCGAAATCATACGGTGCAAGTACGCTACGGATATTTTATGGTGCCATTTTTATGCATAATTATGCTGTTATTTATTGATCAGAAATTACCTGCCCTTAACTATTCAAGCTATCTGTTGATGGCGCTTGTGTTAATATTCTATGCTTATAATTTATCTGGTTGGTACGATGCGATTGTGTATGGAGTCAAGCCAAGTTTGCTTGGGCTGACCCATTAGCCATTATGGCCTCGATCAAGCGAGCTATGCTACAATAGCAGCTTAGAACAATCTGCTAGGGCTGATATTATGCGAATCTGGGCTATTGCCGACTTGCACCTTGCTGGCGGGCAAGATAAACCAATGGATGTTTTTGGCGCTCATTGGCGCAATCATCCCGCAACCATCGCCAAGGCTTGGCACGACTGTGTTGCCGCTGATGATTTGGTGTTGATTGCTGGCGATATTTCATGGGCAATGCACCTCAACGATGTGCGCGCCGACCTCGCTTGGATCGATGCTCTGCCTGGCAAGAAGGTGCTTTGCAAGGGCAATCACGATTATTGGTGGAGCAGCAAAAATAAGGTTCGCGCCATCCTGCCAGCTTCGTTGCAAATTGTCGATTGCGATGCAATTGTGGTTGATCAGATTGTGGTATGTGGTACCCGCGGTTGGGCCGTGCCAGGCGACCGCGATTTCGATAAAACTACCGATCTGCGGATTTATGAGCGCGAGCTTGGCCGCTTGGAGCGCGCCTTGGCCGGAGCGCAAGTACTGGCCGAAGACACACGTCCAATCTATGTGCTGCTGCATTTTCCGCCATTCCGCGATGGCCAGCCCACCGAATTTGCCAAACGGATCGCTGCTGCCAAGGCCCATACCTGTGTTTACGGCCATCTGCACCAAGCTGAACAATGGGCCAACGCCACAACTGGCCACGTCGATACAGTCTTTTATCAATTAACTGCCTGCGATGCCCTCGGCTTTACGCCAATTTTGCTACCTACTAATCCTTAAGTTTTTCTAAAATACTGCTTGACAACCAGCTATTTCTTAACGTATATTTACTTTGGGAGCGGTCTCAAATTAAAGCTTAACCGTGATGCTGTGCAAAACATCCTAGCCAGCTATCGTGCTACCTGCCGCATTGCACCCTTGATCAAGGAGGATCGATGAACAGCCGACGACGTTACTGGTGGATGGCACTGATGCTAGGATTGATTGTTGGACAATTTAGTTGGTGGCAATCGAGCAGTGGCCAAACTAATCCCCAAACTTTACGGGCTGCTGCTGGCTCGTTTCTGATTGGCAGTGCTGCTGATAGCGATTTTTGGAATTTTAGCGATGCTGCCCAATATGAGGCGATTCTTGGCGGTCAGTTTAATATTTACACGCCGGGCAATCAATTGAAATGGGATGCGGTGCATCCGCAGCGCACGACTTACAATTTTGCTCCCGTTGATCGACATATTCAAATTGCCAAAAGCTATGGCCAGCAAATCCATGGCCATACCTTACTCTGGCATCAGCAAAACCCCGGCTGGGTTGCCAACCAAACCTGGACTGCCAGCGAACTGACCAGCATTTTGTATGAGCATATTGATACCGTGGTTGGGCGCTACAAAAACGACATCTCAATTTGGGATGTCGCCAACGAAGTGTTTGATGATAGTGGAGCCTATCGGCGCTCGTTTTGGTATAACACCATCGGCCAAAGCTATGTTGAGTTGGCCTTCCAACGCGCTCGCCAAGTCGATTCGGATGTGGTGCTGATTTACAACGATTACAACATCGAAGAAATTAATGCCAAATCGAATGCAGTATATGCCATGGTTACGAGCTTTTTGGCGCGGGGCATTCCGATCGATGGGATTGGTTTTCAGATGCACTTGCTTGGCTCAGGCATTAATTACAATAGCTTTGCCCAAAATATGCAGCGCTTTGCCGATTTGGGCTTGAAAATTTATGTAACTGAGGCCGATGTACGGCTGCAATTGCCCGCGACCAGCACAAGTTTGGCCCAACAAGCCACGGTCTATCAAAATGTGCTTGATCGTTGTTTGCGCCAACCAGCCTGCCAAGCCTTCCAATTTTGGGGCTTCAACGACAAATATTCGTGGGTTCCAAGTACCTTCCCTGGCTATGGTGCTGCGCTGATTTACGATGAGCAGTACAATCCTAAGCCAGCCTACACTGCCATTTACAATCGCTTGTTGCAAGGTCGCGGCGGCACGCCAACCCCAACCAGTGCCCCAACTGCAACCCGCACGCCAACAGCCCAACCCACAATAACCCGCACGCCAACTGCTCAGCCAACCAATACGGCGGTGGCAACCAATACGCCAACGTCTAGCGCAACCCCAACCCAAACTGCGCCTCAGCCACAGTTGATTTTGAGTGCGCCCAGCCAAGTGACGCTTGGTCAAGTCTTTACCCTGACGATTCAGTATGTCAATATTGGCTTGCAATACACAACTGTCACTAGCAGCCCGGCTGGCTTGGTTCAGCTTGATCCACCGTTGAGCATGCCATGTAAATATAATCAACACCCAACCCAGTGTAAAAAGATTAGCTTCCGCGCAACTGCATTGGGTACTGTGCAATTGAATGCGAGTGCGACGGGTGAAGTACCGATTGCTGGCGGCGGCTGGACATGGGGCGGGGCGCTAGCCCAAAATCCGGTCAGCGTCACGATTGTTGATAGCATTCCGACCAACACGCCGACTCCAACTCCAAGCCCTAGCCCAACTCCAACTGGCAGTGTTTGCCGTGTCAATTACACGATTGCCAGCCAATGGAGCAACGGTTTTGTTGGGAATGTAAGCGTGACCAATGCCAGCAACACGCCGATTAATGGCTGGGCGCTCAATTGGAGTTTTGCTGGTAATCAGCAAATTAGCAATGTCTGGAATACCAGCCTAACCCAAACTGGCAGCGTGGTGACAGCCCGTAACGCTGGCTGGAACAACCTGATTGCCGCCCAAGGCTCAGCTTCGTTTGGTTTCCAAGCCAGTTATAGTGGCACAAATGCCATTCCAACCAGCTTTAGCCTAAATGGCGTTGCTTGTAGCATCGCTCCGTAAATTAGGTGCTGGTTCCCTCACCCACCAACCTCCTCGTTGGATTCACCGTCCAATCAGGATGTAACTAGGGTGTTAAATCCCCTCGCCCGCAGTGTGGGCGAGGGGCTGGGGGTGAGGGAATGAATGTGCGTTTTAGCGCACGCTCACGGCTGAGCTTGGATTGGCACTGGTTTCGCTGGTGCCGACTGGCGTTTGCAGCAGTGGGCGTTTGAGCGCATACAAGGCTGCGGTGGTCACCAGCGTGCCAACTACAATTGCCATAATATATAAGCCAAGGCTACCAACAGCATTGGGAATTGGCAGCACAAACACGCCGCCATGAGGCACTTGCAAGGTTGCGCCAAAGCTCATCGAGAGTGCGCCAGTCACCGCCGAGCCAAGCATAATCGCCGGAATCACGCGCAATGGATCGCGGGCAGCGAAGGGAATTGCGCCTTCGGTGATAAACGAAATGCCCAAAACTGCCGCCGCTTTGCCTGCTTCTTGTTCTTCGGTAGTAAAGCGATTTTTGAATAGAATTGAAGCTAAGGCCAAACCAAGTGGCGGAGTCATGCCTGCGGCCATCACGGCGGCCATCGGCGCATAAACATTGCTGGCAAGCAAGCCAACTGCAAAGGTATAGGCGGCTTTGTTGACTGGCCCACCCATATCAAAGGCCATCATTGCTCCAAGCAGCAAGCCCAGCAAAATCGCATTTGTGCCTTGTAATCCAGTCAGCCACTCATTTAAGCTCGTGTTGACTGCACTAACAGGTTTGCCAATCACATAAATCATCAACAAGCCGACAATCGCGGCACTGAGCAATGGCAAAATTAACACTGGTTTGAGACCTGCCAACGTTTTAGGCAGCTTAATATTTGTGTTAAGCCATTCGGTGGCATAGCCGGCAATAAAGCCAGCAATGATGCCGCCCAAGAAACCAGAGCCATTGCTGCTCGCCAACATGCCGCCAATCATCCCTGGCACTAAGCCAGGCCGATCGGCAATTGAAAAGGCGATGAAGCCAGCTAAAACTGGCACCATGAGTGCAAAGCCCGCTTTTGAGCCAATTTGGAATAACGACCAACCAAGTGTGTTGGCATATTGATCTTCATAGACATAAATGCCGCCAATTGCAAAGGCCAATGCAATCAGCAAGCCGCCCGCAACCACAAACGGCAGCATATACGAAACCCCAGTCATCAGGTGTTTGTAGGGGCCAGAACGACTGGCTGAGCGTTGGGCCTTGAGATCCTCGACGGTATCAGCGAGATTGGCCGAGCCGCTTGTGCTGTACAGTTTGGCTTGATCAAAGGCGGTTTTTATAATCCCCTGACCATCAGTAATCGCCGCTTTGGTCGATGTTTCATAAACCCGCTTGCCCCCAAAGCGACCGAGATCAACTTTGGTATCAGCGGCAATAATCACCAGATCGGCCTCACGAATATCAGCCTCGGTCAATACATTTTGTGCTCCGACCGAGCCTTGGGTTTCAACTTTGACCTGATGGCCAAGCGCCTCTGCGCCGCGTTGAACGCCTTCGGCTGCCATAAACGTGTGGGCAATGCCAGTTGGACATGAGGTGATCGCAACAATGCGTGCCATGGGATGCTCCTTTGTATTCCCGATAACCTGCCGTTAGCTGTTGAAATGGTTCGCCACCCTTCCGTCCCTCCGCCGGAGGGAAACGCAGGGGGATTAAAGCCCCCTGCACCCTCTCTCGCGTTCAGTGGGAGAGGGTTGGGGTTGGGGATCGGTATCCGATTCAAGACCAATCACCTGTTGCCAAACCCGCTCATTTTCCGCTAGCCAAAAGCCTGCTCTGCGCCGCTGCGTTAAAGCCTTCGCGGTTTCAACGTCTGCTCTCTGAAAACTGGCCCCTGACCCCTTGTTCTGTGTAAATTTATAACGGAACGCCTTTGAGTTGGCTTGCGCCACGTTGCAAGGCATCGTGTTGGGCGTTGCATGGTCGAATCACGACATTGGCCCGAATTTGCTCGACAATCTCGCTAGCAGGCAAGTTGCTGCCAAGTTGGGTGATTTTGGCGGCGGCAAAGGCTGTTGCCAAGCGGGCACTTGCCGCCAGATCAAGCCCTTGAATTTGGGCCGCAACCAAGCCCGAAACCATGGCATCGCCAGCGCCGACGGTGCTTTGTACCGCAACGCTGGGCGGAATTGCCACCAAACTTTGTTCGCCATCAATAAAGAGTGCGCCATGCTCGCCCATTGAAATAACCACGAGTTTGATGCCATGGCTCAGTAACTCGCGGCCTGCTTTTTCGGCGGCTTGTTCGCTGGTAAGTTGGTAACCGACGAATTGTTCGAGTTCGGCGAGGTTGGGTTTGGCAATCGTGGGAGCGGCAGCAAGCCCATAGCGCAAGGCTTCGCCGCTGGTATCCAACACGACATGCTTGTCTGCCGCGCGAATAATTTCGATCAATTGGCCATAAATTGTGCTGGGAATGCCCGGCGGCACGTTGCCAGCCAAGATAAACCACTGATTATCGGCAGCAGCCAAACGCGTGATTGTCGCCCGAATCTGATCGAGTTCGTCGGTGGTAGGCGTTAATCCAGGCAAATTAATTTCGGTGGTGCGTTGGGTTTGTTGATCGCTAATTTTGATGCCGACCCGTGGCTGGCCTGGAATTCGAATAAATTGATCGTCGATCTGTTTTTCAGCAAACAATTTATCGAACAATTCAGTGTTTTGGTCGCCCAAAAAGCCAGTTGCCACGACCTTATGGCCGTTGGCTGCCAGCAGCGAGGCTACGTTTACGCCTTTGCCACCAGCATGGTTTTTGAGATCATAGGCCCGATTGACGGTTTCAAGTTGAAAGTCGTTGATGAAAATGGTTTGATCAATGGCTGGATTGAGGGTTAATGTCACGATACTCATAATTGATGTACCTCGGCAGCACTGCGACATGCCAAGGCACGTTGCGCCAGTGCTTGTAAATCGGCCAAGCTATGTTGACGAATGGCGGCTTTGAGTTCGGCAATCGCTGGCACGCTGACGCTGAGTTCATGCACGCCCAAGCCCACGAGAATCAACGAACCACGGGCATCGGCGGCAATTCCACCACATACGCCAACCCATTTGTGATGCGTGTTGGCGGCGCGGGCGGTCAGGTCGATCATCCGCAGCACTGCCGGATGCAGGCCATCGGCTTGGCTGGCTAATTGTGGGTGTAAACGATCCATTGCAAGGGTATATTGGGTCAAATCATTGGTGCCAATCGAGAAGAAATCAACTTCTTGGGCAAATTGTTCGGCCAGAATTGCCGCCGATGGCACTTCGACCATAATTCCGAGCGGTACTTGCGGCGCGTCGAGTTCGCGGCGCACTTGTTCGGCCATATCACGAGCGGCATACCAATCTTCCAAGGTCGCAATCATCGGGAACATGATTTTAATTTGGCCAAACGCTGCGGCGCGATAGATTGCCCGCAGTTGCGGGATAAATAATTCAGGTCGAGCAAGACAGAGCCGAATCCCGCGAATGCCCAAGAACGAATTATCTTCTTTGGGCAAATCGAGGTATGGCACAACTTTATCGCCGCCAATATCGAGCGTGCGAATAATCACTGGATGCCCAGCCATGGCTTGCGCCATATCACGATATGCTGCGAATTGTTCTTCTTCAGTTGGTGCACTATCACGCTCAAGGAACAGAAATTCGGTACGCATCAAGCCCACGCCTTCGGCTCCAGCAGCGGCGGCAACACCCGCATCGGCCACGCGGTTGATGTTGGCGGCAATTTCGACCCGATGACCATCGCTGGTTTGGGCTGGCTCGAAACGGGTCGCTTGTGCTCGTTCATGTTGCTCGGCCAATTCGGCTTGGAGTTTGGTGGCGGCCTCAATATCGGCGCTGCTAGGGTTGAGATACAATTTGCCGTTGTAGCCATCGAGAATTGCAATTGCTTCTTCGGGTAGATCCAACAAGCCTGCGCCAGCCCCAACGATTGCCGGAATCCCCAGTGAGCGAGCCAAAATCGCGGTGTGTGAGGTTGGGCCGCCGCGCACCGTGCCAAATCCCAAAATCGTATCGGGGTCAAAGGCCGCAGTATCCGAGGGAGTCAAATCATCGGCCAAAATAATAACTGGCGTAGCGGCATTCAAGGGCCGTTGATGATCGCCACCAATGAGCTGGCGCAACACCCGTTGTCCAACATCGCTGAGATCAACCGCACGGCCAGCTAACACTTGATCATCAAGCTTTTCGATTTGGGCAACCCGACTGCTGATCACCTGATGCCAAGCCCATTCGGCGCTATGTTTTTCAAATAAACTGCCAACGGTTTGTTGCACGAGGCTGGTATCGCTCAACATTTCGCTATGCACCCGAAAAATCGCCGCCTTGCCCGAGCCAATTCGTGCTTGCACCTCGTTGTAGAGCGTTTCAAGCTCTTGTTGGGCGGCAGCCAAAGCTTGCTCAAAACGATTAACCTCAACCATCGGGTCGCTTGGCCGATCTTCGATGATCAGCTCGCTATGGCTATAACGGCGTAGCAAGCCAATCGCCAAGCCAGGCGCGGCGCTAATGCCATGAATCGTTTGCTCAACGGCGTTGGGTGTCCAGCGTACATCGACTGCCGCTCGCGTTGGAAGCGTTTCCGCTGCTTCGTCGGCTAAGCCTTGAGCCAGCGCTTGCTGCAACCCAAGCAAGGCAGCCTCGGCCTCGGCACCTTGGGCCGTCACCTGAATCGTTGCGCCATGGGGAATGCCAAGTTGCAAGAGCGAGATTAAGCTTTTGCCGTTGGCCTCATTCGCGCCATAGCACATGCGAATTTCGGCCTGAAACTGCTTGGCACGATCAACGAAGGTGGTGGCTGGTCGGGCGTGAAAGCCAGTTGGATTCAAAACCTTGGTTTCAAAAAAGGGCAGATTGGTGGCGAATGTCACCCTACTAGCTGGAGCCGCAGCAGGCGCAGCGGTTGCAACCTCAACTCCAGTCAAGGCACCAATTAGATCATCGGGGTTATTGGTGTGGCTTAGTTGCTCAACCAAGGTTTTGTTGCCGAGCACGCGAGTAAGTTGGCGCAAAATCGCAATATGCTCATCGGAGCGTGCGGCAATGCCAACGATCAAATGCACAGTTTCGCCGGGGTTCCACTGCACCCCGTTGGGCACTTGCACCACCACAATGCCAGTTTGGCGAATCAAGTCGCGGGCTTCGGGCAAACCATGGGGAATTGCGATGCCATTGCCAAGGTATGTATTGGAAAGCGCTTCACGTTGGAGCATACTCTGAATATAGCCAGGCTCGATCTGCCCATTGGCAACTAACAATTGGCCTGCTTGTTGAATTGCGGCTTGCTTGTTGGCGGGCTGACTCTTGAGTTGGATATGTCGCTGCTGTAGCTCGATCACGTCGGACTCCTTTGTCACTGATCTCTACCCGTTGTGAGTAGCGGCTCAGGTAGGGTTGCGGGGGAGAGCTTTGATTGTATTTGCTGAAATTAATGTAATCGATTACAAAGAATTTGTCAATACTTTTCACAAGAGGGCTTGATTTTGGTAATTTTTTCAGTAGAATAAGCCTATGAGGGCACTATTCACCGATGTTATTAGAATTCTATTGTGAAATCGATTACAATATATCTCAAGAAACAAGCCTATAATCTGCTATAATGCCGCAATCGTTTTCAGCATTGCGATCGACTACTGCCACGGGGAGTTAGCCATGTCTAGCATCAAAGATGTTGCCAAAGCAGCGAATGTTTCGACGGCGACAGTTTCGCGGGTTCTCGCCAACCATCCCCATGTGCGGCAAGAGGTGCGCGAACGGGTGCTGGCTGCTGTGGCGCAGCTCGAATATCGGCCCAATTTGATTGCCCGCAATTTACGTTCGCAGCAATCAAATACCTTGGGCTTGATTGTTTCGGATATTCGCAATCCTTTTTTTACCGCAGTCAGTCGGGCGGTTGAAGATACGGCCTATGCCCATGGCTATAATGTGCTGCTCTGCAACACCGATGAGAACCCCGAGAAAGAGCTGCTGTACTTGCAATTAATGGGCGACGAACAAGTGGCTGGGGTGATTTTCTCGCCAACGCTGCAAACCCTCAACCGTTTCCAAGACCTTAATTTGAATTTTCCAACCGTGCTAATTGACCGTTCGTTGCGCAGTGGCGATGTTGATGCGGTGCTGTTGGATAATGTCAGCGCTGGGTATACGCTGGCGCAACATCTGCTTAACCAAGGCTATCGGCGAATTGGGGCGATTTTTGGCGAGGCCAGCACCACCGGGCGCGAACGCCAGCGTGGCTTTGAAGATGCCTTGCGCGATGCAGGATTAAGCATTCAGCCCGAATATTTGCGCTTTGTGCGCCCACGGAGCGAGGCTGGCCATAGCACAACCTTGGAGTTGTTGCGCCTGCCGCAACCACCAGAGGCAATTTTTACCAGCAATAGTTTGCTGACTGCTGGCGCACTGCAAGCTATTCGCGAACGCCATTTGCTGATTCCTGAGCAAATCGGCTTGGTTGGCTTTGATGATACCGCTTGGGCCAGTTTGGTTCAACCTGCGATCACTGTTTTAGCGCAACCAACCGACGAGATTGGCCGCTCGGCGACCGAATTGCTTTTGCAACGGGTCGCTGATCCACAGCGTCCAACCCGCAAAATTATTCTCCAAGGCGAGCTGATTGTGCGCGAATCGAGCATTGAGCAACAAGTAAGAGCCTAATTTTTTAAGCACGAAGAGTACAAAGCACCACGAAGGTTAATAACTTAGTATCCTTCGTGGTTAAAAGTTAGCGCTCCTCCAATATATCGCTGCGCCTCTGGGTTAAACTTGGCCCCTTTTTACCTTTTGACCTTTACTTTTCATGCTGCATCCCTCATCATTCATGCTTTGAAAAATCCGTCTTGCGCCCGACCAATTTAGGCCTTACGAATCGCTGACATTATGTTAGGATATAACGTCGATACGACCAACATTTGCTAGACTGATTTGGAGCCTGAAATGGAGACTTTTGCTCGTTTTGAGCAAGCCATTCGTGACGCATTGCTTGACACTACCCTAATAACTGCCGATTTGATCGATTTAGTTGCTCCCAAAGCCACCGGCGTGCAGGCTGATCTTGCCTTGCCATGTTTTCGGGCGGCCAAAATGCGCGGAAGTAATCCAGCTTTATTTGCTCAGACTCTAGCAAATGCGCTTAAGTTTACCCCAGATAGCCTCGTATTAAAAGCCTCGGCCTTGGGCGCGTATGTCAACTTTTCGCTCAACCCGATTACCTTTGCTCAATCGGTATTACATGATATTGGCCAGCGCAAAGCTGATTATGGCCGCAGCACCAGAGGCCAAAAACAAGCGGTTGTGGTCGATTATTCATCGCCTAATATTGCCAAACGTATGCGGGTCGATCATATCCGTTCGACCATGATCGGCCAAGCAATTGTCAATATCTACCGGTCGCTGGGCTATCAGGTGATTCGCATGAACCACCTTGGCGATTATGATCCTCAATTAGGCATTTCGCTGGCGGCAATGCAACATTTTCAGCATCGCAACGGCAATGGCGAAAGCATGTTGGCCTCGTTGGAGCAACAAGCCCAGCAATATCATGCCGATGATCAAGTGCACGATTTAGCCCAAGCTTGGGCGAGCAAACTCACCAGCGGCGAGCCACAAGCGATCAAACTGTTGCAACAATTAGTTGATTTGACATTAAATGCCAACCAAGCTAATTATCGACGGTTGGGCGTGGCCTTTGATGTGCAGCATTGCGAAAGTTTTTATGCTCGCGAAGCCCAAGTTGTGATCAAAGAGGCCTTGCACTATCAAATTGCCCATATCGATGCCCATGTGGCGATTGTCAAAGATTTGCTCGATGAACAGGGCAAAGCCTTGCCGACCTTGTTGCTCAATCGTTCCGATGGCAGCACGTTGTACATTACCCGCGATATTGCCGCAATTAAATATCGCGAGGAACTGTACCAACCAAGCAAAATTATTTATGTGGTCAAGCAAGCCCAAGAATTGCATTTTCGCCAAGCCTTCACTATCAGCAAAACCTTGGGCTACACCAAAGCCGATTTGGCCCATGTGGCCTGTGGCATGATTTTAGGGCCAGAAGGCCGCGCGAATCCTAGCCCACGATTTAGCACCATGATTTATTTGGAGCCATTGTTGGATGAAGCGTGTGTTCGCGCCAAAACCCTGATCAAACAAAAGGCGATCGAGGCCAAAACTGCGTTTACGACCGAATGGCTCAACGAAGTTGCTGAACAAGTTGGGGTTGGCGCAGTCATCTATCACAATTTGCAGCACGACCCCGCTCACGATGTGGTGGTAGATTGGGATCGGATGCTGGCATTTGAGGGCAATAGTGCTGCCTACATTCAATATATGCATGCCCGTTGCTGCTCGATTTTGCGCGATTTTGGCCGCTTGCCGCAAAACTACGATGGCCGCGTATTAACCCATGCCGCCGAGCAATCGTTATTGAAAGAGCTGGCTCGCTTGCCACAGGTAATTGTTGATGCGGCTGAGCGCTATGCACCATTCGTAGTCGCCGATTGGCTGTATGCCACCGCCAAAGCCTTTGCAATCTTCTATGATGCTTGCCCAGTCTTGAAGGCCGAAACACTTGCATTGCGCGCGGCGCGTGGTCAATTGGTTGCTGCCACTGCTCAAGCTTTGCGCAACGGTTTGGACCTGCTCTCAATTGCTGCGCCTGAACGAATCTAAATTCCTCACATTGTGGCAATGGTCAATTGCAACGATTGGCCATTGCTGCTCCTCTAATGCTGCATAGCTAACAAGCATGCTCCGGCTGTAACGTTTGGCGCAAACTCGCGTACAGAAGCACGAGAGCCACAACAAAGGAGTGTCGGAATGAAAATTATCCTACTTGGGTTGGTGCTCTGCGCCATTATTGGCATCGTTACGCTGGTCATTGTGGCGTTGGTTGCCAAAAAGCTCTTACACACCCGCAATCTCAAGGGTGTCTATCAGCAATTTGCCTACCGCTTCAAAGGCTCAAAGTATCCCTATCAACCAAGAAACCAGCACTATCAATCCCACGATTACAATCACTATCGCCCGAAGCACAAGCAAAAACATTATTATGGCCGTCGCCACGATCACGATGATGATTACGACGATGACGACGACGATTAGAAATTAGCACTATTCTGCTTGTAACCCTTATTGAGAGGAGCAAGGTATGAATTTTTCGTTTCAACTTGATGGCGGATTTTGCTGTTGTATTCCTCTATTGTTCATCGCCTTCTTGTTTTTTGCTGTAATCAAAAAACGCTATAGCTTGCCTGATCAAACAAATTCGCATAGTGCAAGCTATTGGGGTGCTGGCTACAATAACAGATCCACCAGCGATTCCGATAACTCTAGCTATTGGGGTTCGAGTACGAGCAGCGATTCAAGCTGGAGTTCTGATAACTCTAGCAGTGATTCAAGTGGTTCGTGGTCGAGTGATTCAAGCAGTTCATCCGATAGTAGCAGTGGCGATTCAAGCGGCTCGTGGTAAAACGTAGCAAGGGAGAAGTTCAATGTATCGTGAACCTTCAATTATGTTTAGCATTGTACCTGTGCTTGTGATCGGTGTATTTATTATTGCCTTTGTGGGGATTGTGAGTAACCTGCTAAAAGGTGGTAATTCGCAATATCGCTCAAATGGGCAACGTCGCCGCCATCATCATCACAATAACTCATCATTTCATAACAGTCACAATCATTCTGATCATTCGCATACAGGCGTTGATATAGCGACTGGGATGTATATCGCCCAGTCGATGGATTCCAACAATAATCCTGGTTGGTCGAACGACAGTTCATCTAGTTTTGATAGTGGCTCATGGTCGAATAATGATTCGGGCAGTTCATCTAGTTTTGATAGCGGCTCATCGTCAAGCGGCGATTCAGGTGGCTCGTGGTCAAGCGATTCGAGTAGTTCTTCCAGCTCCGATAGTTATAGCGGCGATTCAAGCGGCTCGTGGTAAAAGGAATGACGATTGTGATAGTGCAAAAACTTGCTCCCTATAAACCGACTGTGATCGTTTGGCTTGGTTCATTAAGCTTGATCATTGTGCAACTGTTCTGGCCATGGAGCATGCTGAATCTGCTTTTGGCAATCGTTACAGTTCCAGGGTTTCTATTGTCGAGTTATGCGCTCTGGGTGATCTTTTTTCGGCCACGCTCATTGCAAAATCGCTTAGAGCCTCGCCGGGCGCACGACCCAACAATTCCACGCAAAAAGACCCGTTGGCGCTACAATACCTATCAAGATCCAGCGGTTCAATTACCAGACGTGCGTTGGAATCCGATTGATCCTGACTTTTTCGATCTTGAGGTGATCAATCCAAGTAGTGCTGATTCAGGCGGTTCGTGGTCGAACAATTCGAGCAGTTCTTCCGCTGGCAAGAGTGGCGATTCTAGCGGTTCGTGGTAATGCCACGTTGAGCCATGGTACAATTGGCGCATAGGAAAGGGATCTACCAATGCGCCGATTGTTGTGTTTAATCTTAATCCTGCTGGTTTGGCCGCAGCCTGCGGTTGCTCAAACCAACTTGCCCCAATGGCTCGAACGCAAAACCACCTATATTTCAATTTTGTATCCTCAAGGTAGCGAGGCCGAGGCCGCACGCTACGCTGGTTATAGCGATCCAATTTATGAAGAAGTTACGGCGGTAATTGGCTATCGGCCTGCGCCACCGTTGACCCTGCGTATCTACCCCACTAAAGAACTGTACGAACAAGTCAATCCGGCGGCACGTTGGCTCGAAGGAATTGTGGCCCATGCCCACACTGGGCGGCGCGAAATTAGCATCGCTGTGCAACAAACTGTTGGCATGAGCGATGAAGAATTGCGCAACAATGTGCGCCATGAATTAATGCATATTATTGCCGCTGAGCTTTCCGATGGCCGTTTAAGCACCATGTGGCAAGAAGGTATTGCTCAGTATGTTGAAGTTCCGACGGGCCAAAGTGGCTACAAAATTGCCTTGCTCAAACAGGCCTTGGAAAATAACCAACTAGCAACATGGCGTGCTTTAGATAGCACTGGCGCAGTCTACGATAATCCGGCCTTGGGCTATCCCCAAAGCTGGTCGATGGTTTCATTTTTGATTCAGCGCTATGGCATGGCCCGCTTTTTGGGCTTTTTAGAAGCGCTGCAGACTGCCAGTGGCTATCGTTCAGCTCTCAGTCAAGCCTATGCGCTCAGCGCCGAAAGCCTCGAAAGCGAATGGCTTGCTCAACTGCCAACTTGGATCGATAGTGGCTGGAAGCAAGCGCCAAGTGTGGCCTTTGATCAAACCAGTATCGAAACCGCGCTCGCTGCTGGCCGTTATAGTGAAGCTTTGGCTGCCGCCGAAACTGCCCTGACAATCAAGGATGATTCAGCGATTGCGGCTTTGCGCGAACAGGCTCGCAAAGGTGTGCAGGCCGAAGACGCTGCTGCTGCCGCACGGGTGGCGCTGTTGGAAGGCCGCTATGCTGAAGCCAAAACTGCAATAGAGCAAGGCTTACCGCTGTTTGCCAATTTGGCGCGGATTGATCGCCAAAAAGTGCTCAATGACTATCTGCAACGTGCTAATCAAGGCCTAAAAGCCCAACAATTGCTCGAAACTGCTCGCCGCGATTTGAACGGCATTCGGATTGTCGCAGCGCGCACAAATATCGAGCATGCTGCCAATCTATTCAGCCAACTTGGCGATAGCAATGGCCGCAACCAAGCCGAACAATTGCTCGAATCGCTTAATTTGCGCCTAAAAATTGTTGGCATTGTGCTGATTGTGCTGGTTGGTTTGGGCTTGGCCTGGAATATCGACCGCCGACGGGCAATGCGCAAACGGATGTTGCCATTGTAGGAGTTTCGATGATCATCAATCTCGACAATGCTGAGCATTACCAATGGGGCGATGGCTGCGATGGTTGGTTTTTGCACAAATCAGCAGCATGTACGCTGATTCAAGAGCGTGTGTCTGTAGGTAAGGCCGAAGTGCGCCATTACCACGAATACGCCAACCAAGTGTTTTATGTTTTGCAAGGGATTGCAACGCTAGAAGTTGATGGCCTAATTCACCAACTTCGTTCAGGTGATTCATTGACAATTCCGGTCGGTGTAGCCCATCAACTGCACAACCATGGCCCAGATGAGCTAACATTTTTACTAATCTCTCAGCCAAATAGCCATGGCGATCGGGTATTAGCGCCGCTTGAATCAGCTTGATGCTTGGGGCCGTAATTTTTTGAGCATGCGTGCAGCCAATTCGCGTTCGGTTTGGCCGATGCTGCCGCTAAACCATAAGCCAGCGCCATAGATTAATGCGGTCACTACGCCTGCTAAATACACATTGATTGCCAGCAACAACCAACCAACGCCGCCTGCCAGTAAGGCTGCCAGCGCAGGCCGCCAAAAAAGGCTCGCTAAATTGATGCTGATGTTTTCGCGGCGAAGCACCAACCACAATGGCACGAACAACACAAGCTCAGAAACGATCGTGATTGAGGCAGCAGCAAAATAGCTATAGCGTGGAATCAGCCAAATATTCAAACCCAAATTAACCATGGCTGTCAAGCCAAAGGCCTTGGTAATTGCCTGCTTCTTGCCCAAGGCGATAATCACATATTGGGTGAGGCCATTCAGGTAGCTGCCCGGCAAATACCAAATCGTAATCATCAAGGCATAGACGCTGCCTGGCAAATATTCAGGTTTATCGGCAAGCCATGTGGTCAGTGGTACAGCCACAATCGTGGCAATCACGGCGATGCCAAAGGCCAAATTGAGCAACATGCGCAAGGTGCCAGCATAGGCGCGACTCATGCCAGCCCGATCGTCGCCAGAACGGCGTATCAAAGTGGGGAAAATTGCATTGACCACGATTGGCGGCACAATTTGAGTGAAATTAATTAGTTTGTAGGCCACGCCATAGGTTGCCGAGACGACAAAGCCATGCATGGCGCTCAACAAAATCGTATCAAAACGAAAAAATATCGTCATCAACAAACTATTGAGTAATAGCGGATAACCCTCTTTGAGCAAGGGTTTGGAGGGCAAGGTTGCGCCACGCCAAGTCACAGCGGGGAAAAATCGGCGCATTGCTAGCCAAAACAAAATTGCGCTGAGAACAGCTCCAGCCAATGCGCCTGTTGCAATCCCGATGATCCCAAAGCCCAAAATCAAGCCAATTAAGCGAAATGCAGCGCTGCCAATGTTGGTCAGCAGATTAACCACTGCGGCAGCGACCAAGCGCTCATGGCCTTGGAGCCATGCCGTGACGCTGGCTGAAATTGCCGCCGGAAACAATGTCAGCAGCAAAATTCCGACAACCGTAATTTGCTCGCGGGTTAGGCCAACCGCTGTAATGTTTGCCTCAGCCAAGCCGTTGTAGATCAGCACAAAGATTACGGCAACAGGCAAGGCTAAAACTGCAAAACGTAACCGTAGCCAGAGGGTTGTGCGAAAAGTTTGGGGGGCTTGGCTTGGTTGACGCACAATCTCGTGAGTTGCCAAAACGGTTAAGCCCCAATCGGCAATTGCGCCAAAATAATTAACCACAATCACCGCAGCAAAATCGTAGGCTCCCACAGTTTCGATTGCCAAAAAACGATACAGAATCATTGCAAAGACCAAATCGAGCATGCGACTGGCCATTTGTAGGGCAAAGGGAATGCTGGCGTTGCGACCGATGGTGCTCAAATGGTCATCGCTCGCTTGGCGTGGCTTACTCCAACGCCGAATTCCAGCCAAGGTCAAGCCCAATAAACCAACTAAGCCCAAACTAAATAAGACCACCAGAATCCAGCTTGCTAACGAAACTGTTGGCAGGCTTAGCAATCGTATTGCCACATACAACTCCCTTGGAAGAATTTAGACAAGCCGTTTTTGGCCCCAGATTAGCACATGCATTTGGGGTAGCACGCGTACATTGAAGGGTCGCCACTCTGGCAATTGAGCCCGTTCAGCCAGCCATTCGAGGGCATGGGCATAATCGCGCTCAGCCCAGCGGCCTTCTGGTTGCCAAATAATCGGCAATTGAGCCTCGGCAAAGGCTTGGTGTTCGCTGACAAATTGCTGTAGTTGAGCTAAATCGCTCTCGCCAGTGATCACAAATTTCCATTGTTGCGTGCTGGCTGGCAATTGCATAAATTGGCGTAGTGGTTCGAGCCGCAACATACCAGTGTTGGCTCCGGCCAATTTTGGCGATAAGCTCCAGAGATTGATCTGCTCGACCAGTTCGGGGCGAAAAATGGTGCTATTGGTTTCGACCGTCAGATGATGGCCTGCTGCGCGCAAGGTTTGGGCTAAGGCTGGCAATTCGCGCTGCAACATTGGCTCGCCGCCAGTCAACACCACATGGCGTGCGCCTTGGTCGGCAATTCGTTGGACCAGCGTGGCGATTGGTAGATCTTCCCATTTGCCGCCTTCTTTGACGCTCCACGAATATTTGGTATCGCACCAACTACAGCGCAAATTACAGGCAAAAAAGCGCACAAACGTGGTTGGTACGCCCATTAATGTGCCTTCGCCTTGCACCGAGCGATAGACTTCCATCACATTCATGGCTGGGCCTCGCGTTCGGCACGGCTAATTTCAACGTAGCCGCTGGCAGTTTCCCACAGTCGGATGCGCCACAGCAATGCGGCAAAATCAGGCGCTTGCTGTTCAAGCTGGTCCCACATCCAATGGGCAATATTTTCGGCAGTGCTTGGCACGCTCAAAAAATCGTTAAGATTATAGTGATCAACCTGCGCAATAATAATTTCGTTGACCACATGCTTAATCTGTTCTAAATCGATCACCATTCCATCGTCGCTTTGGCCACGGGCAGGCTGAATCGGCCCACGCACACTGACCTCCAATAAATAGGAATGGCCATGTAACCGCGCACATTTGCCGCGATGGTTGGGAAGTTGGTGGGCTGCTTCAAAGCGAAATTGTTTGGTTAGAATCGCGTACATAGCATCTACTAGGTGTTTAAATGGCAAAAAAAGCGCCAACGGTTGACGCACATGGCTATTGTACCATATCAAGGGGTCAGAGTTCAGGGGCTAGGATTCAGGATTCAGGGGCTAGGTTTTTAACGCAGAGGCGCAGAGTTGAAAAGGATGAATTATGAAGGATGAAAACAAAAGGCAGAAGGCAAAAGGCAAAAATGATGGATTAGGCTATTGGCTATCGGAACATTATTCGTGGTTAAAAAAAGATATTAAGATAGAGCACATTCCAGATACTCAGGGTTAGACAACTTAAACTTACTAGGTGCAAACATAGCATCAGATTATACTTACGTTTCGATTCTGGCCACTTGCGCTTGATTGAGCCTGACCAGACTACCTAGGCTGAAAACCTGCCAGCCAATACCACCAGCATTTGAGTTTGCTCCAAAATAAAAATCCTGAATAGTTTTGGATGATTGATAACTAAAGAAAACTATAGGCATTGAGATTATACATAAACATAGGTAAATAATCAGAATAATCTTTCTGATTCGGGTACTATCTCGTGGATTGTTGGGCACATGATAGTTCATCAATACCTCTAAACGAGTGCATATAAAACGATAATCTTGAATATGTATGTTTAACTAGTAGCATAGCAGAAGAATCATACTTATCTGTGGCAATCTGTGGCTAAAAAATTATGAAGGAGGAAATGACCATAGCCAACAGCCCATAGCCTATAGTCATTTCCCCTTCGTGCTCTTCGTGTTCTTCGTGGTTGAAAAATCCCCTCCTCACTGATCCCCGCCCTCTGACATCTAGCCTCTGACCGCTAAGCTCACATTTGACAAGCTAGGGCTTTCGTGGTAATCTAATGCGGCTGTCGTGATTGAGAGCCAAAGAACTTGACGGGGCGTGGCGCAGCCCGGTAGCGCACTTGAATGGGGTTCAAGAGGTCCCGCGTTCGAATCGCGGCGCCCCGACCAGTTAACAAATTCAAGAAGCCGAAGTGGCGGAATGGCAGACGCGATGGTCTCAAAAACCATTGAGGGCGACCTCATGTGGGTTCGACTCCCACCTTCGGCACCAAATCGATCAACTGTGTATAATGTACACAGTTGATTTTTTTTGTTCACGAGGTTGTTAATTTGCGTAAATTAGGTTTGTTAGTTGTCTTATTGTTTGGGTTTGTCGCTCCTGCGCCTGCTACTCCCGATGCTCCTACAGCGCAGCCGAGCGTAATTACGCCGTGGGGTATTAATGGTTACCTCACGAAAAATGAGCGCATCACCACTGGCGATAATGTGCCGTTATTAGCCCAAAAAATGGCTCAATCGGGCGCGAATTGGTCGCTTGAAGAGTTGCCATGGGCTGAAATCGAACCAAATAATGGCAATTTTCGCACCACCTACGATAGCCGAATCAAAACCGTCGCCGATGCCAATCTTGGCATTATTGGCATGCTCCTGACCACCCCAGCTTGGGCGCGCGAAGCATCGTGTGCTGGCAACAATAATTATTGGTGTCCGCCAAGCGATCCAGCGCAGTATGCCGAGTTTGCAGCCTGGATGGTCGAGCGCTACGATGGAGATGGAATTAATGACGCCCCCGGTTCGCCACGCATCGCTGCTTGGCAAATCTGGAACGAGCCAAATTTTCTTGAAACCTGGAGTTCAATCAACAATAACGAAGCCTTGCGCCGCCGCCGTTATGGCGAAATTCTGGTCGCATCATATAACGCCATCAAGCAAGCCGATCCGACGGCGATCGTGGTCGCGGGCGGGGTTTATGTGTTCGATGGCTTTAGCGATGGCTTCGATTTTCTCAATGGCAACAATGGGGCGTTTCGCCAAGTGCCGGCGGCCAAAAATAGCTTCGATGTGCTAGGGATTCACCCCTACATGCCCACGATTGCCCCCGATTCAATTGGCACATTTTCGAGCGTAACCTTAGAAGGTCGCTTGCTCAACACCCGCAATTGGCTAACTAACGATATTGGCCGCTCGAACGCGCCAATTTGGATTACCGAGATTGGCTGGTGCACCAGCCCTGGCTCCGCAAGTTGCCCTGCGGTTAGCGCCGAAAATCAAGCGCGCTACCTGATTCGTAGTTTTGTGATGGCCCAACAATTGGGTGTGCAACATATTTAATTGGTTGCAACTCGAAGATGCCTTCAATGGCTCACATCCATTCAGTGGCTCGGAGTTGCTTGGCAATTTATCGCAGAATAACTACAGCACAAAATCTGCCTATACCGCCTTCCAAACCATGGCTGGATTGTTGACGAACGCCACGCCATTGGGAACCCGCGCTGGGGTGCATACGCACAGTTACGTGGCCAATAGCAATAACACTGGCGGCGTGTATGGCTATCGTTATAGCCGGGGTAGCACCGAAATTGATGTACTTTGGACACCTGGCGCGAATACCACGATTCAGTTTCCGCTGACTGCTGGCAAACAGTGGTTTTTTCGCACTCGCAATAATCAATCGTTTACGCCAACGATTAATGGCACAACCGCTAGTATTGTGCTGACCAACGATCCGATTTTTATTGTGCAAAAAACGCCTGCTAGCCTCAATATTCAGGCTTCGCTGAGTTTGTTGGCCGAAGTTGGCGGCGGCGAGGCTCGGGCCGATATTCCGCTCAGCAATGGCGACAGCGAAACGGCGCTGAATTGGAATGTGAGCAATGTTTCGGCTGGCTTGAGCGTTACGCCCAGCAGCGGCAGCGTGGTTGGCACAACCAATTTGACGATCAGGGCACAAGTTGGTAGCCTAGGTGCCGGAACCTATAACTATCAATTTACGGTTAATGGCGATGGTGTTGCTTCACGCACGGTTCAAGTAACGCTACGAGTGGTTGAGCAACTTCAGCCAATCTATTTGCCGCTAGTTAGAAAATAGCAGCTATGTCGATCGATTACCTGATTCAAACTACGCCTTTTGGGCGTTTGCTGCTTGCGGCTGCGCCCGACGGCTTGCTATTGGCCAGTTTTGCCGACGATGATAGCGAATTGTTGGCTGAATTAACTGAAGCCTACCCTGATCGCTTGCTGATTTATCGCCCGAATGGGGTGCTTGAACAGGCTATCGAGCAGTATCAAGCCTATTTTTCTGGCCAACGCAGCCAATTTTCGCTGCCAATTGCCTGGCAAGGTTCGGCGCAACAGCAAGCAGTTTGGCAACACTTAGTCCAAATTCCCTATGGCCAGCAATGGTCATATCAACAATTTGCTGCGCTGTTGCCGCGGCCCCATCACGCAGCCCACGCGATCAACCAAGCGTTGCGTAGTAATCCCTTGGCATTAATTATTCCCTGTCATCGGTTAGCGAGTTCGCCGCATGGGTTACGCTATTATCGCTGGGGTCGCACGCGCCAACAACAACTACTTGCGCGTGAAGCAATTCCGGTTACTGCCAAATATTCAATGGAGATGATGTCATGATTGTTGGACGCTTGCCTGATGTGCCACTCGATGCCGATTTGCCAATAAGCGCGAGCCTAATCTCCCAAGGATTAGAACATTATCAGGCAGTTGCCCGCTGGATCGCCACCTTGCCGTTTGGGCGCAATACCAATCCGCTTGATTGGCGCTTGGTGTTAAGCGAAAAACGCGGTACTAGCAGCACCAAACATGCCTTCTTGGCCGAATTGGCTCGCGAATTAGCGCTGCCAATTAATTTGTATTTTGGCATTTATTTGATGGATGGCAATAATACCCCCGGCGTTGGTTCAACATTAGAATCAAATAAACTAAGCTCGATTCCTGAAGCCCACTGTTTTTTGCGCTATGGCCGCTGGAATATTGATGTAACCCGTTCAGCCAAAGCCGAGCCAATTTTGCAATTTTTTGAAGAGCAGCAAATTACGCCCGATCAAATTGGCGATTATAAACGCACGGTGCATCGTAATTTTCTCTTGAAATGGGCCACTAGCCAAGGTCTTAGCCTTACCAAAGCGTGGGCGATTCGTGAAGCATGTATGGCTGCGCTAAGTCAATGAGCGCTCGCTGGCCAGCGTGGTATTTGCCGCCAAGCTTCGATTGGCCGCAAACCAACCAACAATTTGGCGCGCTGAGTTTAGCAATCCTCCAGCCAAGCCCCAATCACATGCTGCAACTGGCTGAGCATTTGCGAACGAGGGCGACAACGTTGCAACAGGTGCCAATCGCCAAGATTGTTACGGCAATTGATCGGGCCGCAACGCAATGGCTTGCGCCAGATTATCCGCCGCGTTTTCAATTACTCAATCAATTGCCCCAGATTAATGGCTATAACCCAGCCATGTTGAGCGATGTGCTCGACCGGATGCTGGCCGATTGGCGTGCCCCGCTACTGTGGCAACGCTTAAATGAGCAATTTGGCGATCCGTTATTGCTTGATGATTGGCGACCAAGCGTGATTGGCGAAAGTCGCCTGCTTGGCCCTCGGCTGAC
Organism: uncultured Chloroflexia bacterium; assembly: GCA_963767035.1. Taxonomy (GTDB): domain Bacteria; phylum Chloroflexota; class Chloroflexia; order Chloroflexales; family Herpetosiphonaceae; genus Herpetosiphon. The sequence continues at coordinate 159,135 of CAVYBW010000003.1, forward strand.
CTGGCATATCTGCGCTGGCAATGTACCTGGAGTTGCAATTCAGAGCTTAATCGATGCGTTGTTGGTCAAGTCGCCAAGTTTGGTTAAAGTGGCACGCGGCGAGCCATTGTGGGCAGCGGCATTTGCCACCAGCCTAATCGAACAATTGCCTGAACTTGCGGAAAGTATTGCTGTGCTCTGGTGGAGCGGTGGTGATCAGGCGCTTGAGGAGCCAATTTTGGCCACGACTGAGGCGATTATTGCCAACGCCAGCGACCAAGCAATTGCTGCAGTGCGCCAACGCAGCCCAGCCCAGATTCGCTGGCTTGATTATGGATCGCGCTACTCATTTGGCTATCTTACTCAAAGCATGTTCGATGAGCCGAATTTAGCCGAGATTGCCAGTAAATTGGCAGCCGATAGTCTGATGCTTGAGCAACAAGGCTGTGTCTCGCCGCAAGCGCTGTTCGTCGAAGCGCCAACGCCAGCGCAGTTGCTCCAATTTGGAGTGTTGCTCAACCACGCCTTAGCCGATCTAAGCCAGCGTTATGCGGCTAGTGAGCCAATTCTGGCAACAACCCGCCGCAGTGGCGATGAGTATGAATGGCAAGCCTTGAGTGGTCAATCAATTCAACTCTTGAGCGAGCCAAATCAGCCATGGCTTGTGGTGGTTGATCAGCGCGAAACCTTGACAACAGCAGCAGGCCGCTTGATCAAACTAGTGCCAGTGGCAGATCTGGCTGAACTTGAGCGTCGCTTGAAGCCATTGCATCAACATTTGCAAAGTGTTACGCTGGTATGTAGTGCGGCCCAGCGTTATGAATTGGCCGAGGTGCTGGCAACGATCGGTGTCATGCGCATCTGCCATGCGGGGCAGCAGGCCTTTCCGCAGGCGGCTTGGCATCATGATGGGCGTGATCCATTACGCAGTTTGGTGCGTTGGGTTGATCTCGAACGATCAAACGATCCTCACGTATAATTAGGCAGCTATTCGACACATTTTGGAGGAATCAACGTGGATTTCAAGCTTTCGGACGATCAGGAATTTATGCGTAAGGCAGCTCGCGAATTTGCCGAAGGTGAAATTCGGGCAACGGTTGCTGAGCGTGATGAGCATAAAATTTGGCCGACTGAGATTGTGCAAAAGATGGGCAAATTGGGCTTTATGGGTGTGGCGATCGATGAAGCCTATGGCGGAGCGGGCCTCGATTATGTCTCATATGCGATTATGATTGAGGAGCTTTCGCGGGTTGATGCCTCAGTTGGGGTGATTGCCTCGGTCAATAACTCGCTAGTTTGTGCTGGGATTGAAAAATTTGGCACTGAAGAACAAAAGCGTGAGATTCTGATGCCGTTGGCCAACGGCCAAAAACTCGGTGCCTTCTCACTTTCGGAGCCGGGAGCTGGCTCGGATGCTGCGGCTCAGAAAACCCGTGCTGTCGAAGATGGCGATTATTATGTGATTACCGGTACCAAAAACTGGGTTACTAACGGCTCGAAGGCTAATACGATTTTGCTCATGGCCATGACTGCGCCTGAAAAGGGCGTGAAAGGCATCAGCGCCTTTTTAATTGATACCAGTGAGCCAGGCGTTTCGGTGCTTAAAGTTGAAGATAAATTGGGCATTCGCTCGGCCCAATCGGCTCAAATGTCCTACGATGAACTACGAGTGCCTAAGAGCCGCATGCTTGGTCAGCCTGGCGAAGGCTTCAAAATCGCCATGACAATCTTAAATGGTGGGCGAATTGGGATCGCCTCGCAAGCCTTGGGAATTGCCCAAGGAGCCTACGAAGCGGCCTTGGATTATGCCAAAGTGCGGGAGCAATTCGGCCAATCGATCATCAACTTTCAAGCGGTCGGCTTTACCTTGGCTGATATGGCGACGCGGATCAAAGCGGCCCGCCTGTTGACCTATCATGCGGCATGGCTTAAAGATAAAGGTGAAAATTATATTGCGGCGGCGGCGATGGCCAAAGTTAATGCCTCGGAAACCGCCATGTGGACAGCCACCAAAGCCGTACAAATCTTCGGATCGAACGGCTACTCCAAAGAATATCCGGTTGAGCGCTACTTCCGTGATGCCAAGATTACCGAAATCTACGAAGGCACCAGCGAAATTCAGCGTTTGGTGATTTCGCGCGAGATTGCCAAATAAGCTCGTTGTCGATCAGCCAGCATCGTCGATGCTGGCTGATTATTTAACCACTCTTTAATCATTAGCAAGCTTGATCTGCTTGCAAGGTTGTGATGGAGAGTTGCTCAATCGTGTATAATAGCCGCGAACCTCACCATAAAACGGGGGCACGCTTGCCTCACGAGCTCCCAATATTGTTTCGGAGGACGTATTTTTATGCGCCAAAACTCAGCTCTGGGCATGATTATTGCCGTCGTTGTTTTGATAGCAGCGCTTGCTGGCGGTTATGTTTACATAACCAAGCAGCAGACCAACCAACCAGGTGATCCTTCATCACTTGAACCAACCCCTATGCCGGTTCCAAATGTCCCGGTTTTAGAAGCAGCGACGGATATTGAAGCCAACAAATTAATGGGCAGTGATCTTGAGCAATATTTTAATGTTGTTGAAGTTCAGCCAAGCGAAGTTACCCCCGACGATGTGCTTGAAACGGAATTTTATAGCGCGATCCAAGGCAAGGTAACCACCGCCAATATTCGTGGTGGCGAGCGGATCAAAAAATCGACCTTCCGTAACGCTGGGATTGCCGAAAAAATACCAACTCCTGAGCCAGGTGAGGAATCACCCAAAGCCTATAACTTATTTATCAGTGATATTGGTGGGATTGTTGCTGAAGGCAACAGCATTGATATTATTGGTAGTTACAGCCTTGAGCAACCATACCTGCGGTTCACAGGCATTTCCCCTGAAAATGTCGTTACCCTCGCGGATGAAAAATATCTGGACATTAGCACGCATGTATTGGCCCAAAATGTGCCAGTCTTGAAGGTTGTGGCACCGCCATTAGTTTCACCTGATGGCCAACAAGCTGGTGCTGCGCCGGCTGCAGCCCAACCAACAATCGAGCTTGTGGTTGATGGTCAGCCTGTTCAGCAACAAGCTACGCCAGAGCCAGTTTTTACCCAAGGCTCACAATGGCAAATTGTGGTAGCCTTAACTGCCCAACAAGCCGAGCTTTTGGAATATACAAAAGCTAAAACTGGTAGTACACTGAATATAGTCGTGCGGCGTGCTGACGATGAAGATGATCAAATTGCAACAACTGGGGTGACCATGGATCTTTTGATGCGCTTGTATGGCGTACCACAAATCTATGCACAACCAAACATGATTGTGAAACTGTTGGAAGCTCCTTCACCACCACAGCCACCACAACAACCAGCAGTTGTGATTCCATTCCCATTACCGAACGCACCACAACAACAACCATTGCCAACAGCAGTGCCAACTCAAACGCCTTAATACAACCAAGGAGAATTGCATGGCTGAGTCCGATAAGATTCGCGTACTAATTGTTGACGATATTGCAGATACTCGTGATAACCTCGAAAAATTATTGTTTTTTGAGAAGGATATGCAAGTTGTCGGCAAAGCAGCAACGGGGCGCGAGGCCGTGACGCAGGCCAAGCAAATTCAACCCGATGTTGTGTTGATGGACATTAACATGCCCGATATGGATGGCATTGCAGCAACTGAGGCCATCATGGCGCAGGTGCCCAACACCCAAGTCATTATGATGAGTGTGCAAGGCGAAACCGATTACCTGCGCCGTGCAATGTTGGCTGGAGCACGTCAGTTCCTCACCAAACCTGTTGGTGGCGATGAACTCGCCGGCAGTATCCGCGAAGTCTATCGTTTGCAACAAACCCAACGACGCTTTGTGGTAGCCGCCCAGCAGGTCGAAGAACATGATCAATCAACCGGCCAAATTATTGCTGTCTATAGCCCCAAAGGTGGTACTGGCAAAAGTGCAATCGCCTCGAATTTAGCGGTTGCTCTAAAACTGTTGCCTGGTAACCGTAAAGTTTGTTTAGTCGACGCCAGTTTGCTGTTTGGCGATATTGCAGTCATGTTCAATATCAATAGCACCAAAACTATCAACGATCTAACCTCACGGATTGATGATCTTGATAAAGAGCTGTTGAATGATGTTATGACCACGCACGCCTCACAAATCAAGATTTTGTTGGCTCCTGCGAACCCCCAAATGGGTGAGTTGGTTACAGCTGATCATGTTCGCACGGTGCTTGAAGCCTTGCGCCGTGAGTATGATTATGTGGTGGTTGATACCCAATCATCCTTCCAAGACCAAACCATGGCTGTGCTTGATGCCGCCCATCGGATTGTCTTGTTGATGACGATGGAACTCTCATCGATTAAGAATATTCGCCAGTTTCTGGAAGTTGCCGAATTGCTTGGGTACAACGACGAAAAACTGGTCTTGGTCTTGAACAAAGCTGATGCCAAATTCGGCATTCGGGTTGATCAAGTCGAGGCTAATATTCAACATAAGGTCGCCGCGCAAATTGGCAATGCCCCCTATGAAATGGTCAATGCGATTAACCGTGGTGTGCCATTGATGATCGATCAGCCACGCCATCAAATTTCAATCGACGTCGCCAATCTCGCCTATCTGATTTCCGGTACAACCCGCACGAGCCGTGAAGGCGCACGCCCACAGCAACCGAAAAAAGAAGAACCCAAAGGTCTCTTCGCCCGATTAACGAAACGTTAGACGCATGGAGGGTGGCTTATGTCGCTCCTAAAGCGTATTGCAGGAAATACGTCCCCATCCTCGGCTTCCGAACCTACAGCAGCAGCACAACCAAGTGCTGCTGCCACACGCCCTGATGGAGCTATTCCGCGCTCTGCTGCAATTTCATCCCAAGATCGCCTACTCGATGTGCGACATCGTGTCCAACGTCGCTTGACCGAAGAAGTCCGCGATGTTAACAGCACCAGTGAAACCAAAATCCGTCAAACAGTCGAAGATCTATTAAGCGTTGTGCTTGATAGTGAGAATATTGTCTTGAGTCGGGTTGAACGGCTGCAACTGATCGAATCGTTGATGTCGGATATTGTTGGGCTTGGGCCACTCGATTCACTGCTCAAAGACGATAGCATCTCGGAAATTATGGTCAATGGGCCAAACAAGATCTACATCGAACAGCGTGGCAAGCTCACCCTTTCGGGCACAACCTTTATCGATGATGAACATGCGATGCGGGTGCTGTATCGGATTGTGGCTCCGCTTGGCCGGCGGGTCGATGAAAGTTCGCCCATGGTTGATGCGCGGCTTAAAGATGGCTCGCGGGTCAACGCAGTTATTCGGCCTATTTCATTGATTGGCCCCGTCATCACCATTCGGAAATTCTCCAAAAAGCCACTTGGCCCCGAAGATTTAGTTCGGTTTGGGGCGATTAGTCACGAGATGATGGAGTTTCTTTCGGCCAGTGTCCGTGCCCGGATCAATGTGGTGGTGTCTGGCGGTACAGGCTCGGGCAAAACAACCTTATTGAACGTCCTTTCTTCATTTATCCCTGAAGATGAACGCTTGATTACGGTTGAAAACGCTGCTGAACTCCAACTGCAACAAGATCACGTTATTTCGCTCGAATCACGCACAGCCAACATTGAAGGCAAGGGCGAAATTTCAATCAACGATTTGATTATCAACTGCCTACGGATGCGCCCTGAGCGCATTATTGTTGGTGAATGTCGTGGTGGCGAAACCTTGGCAATGTTGCAGGCCATGAATACTGGTCACGAAGGTTCAATGACGACCCTGCATGCCAACACGCCCCGTGACGCAATTGCGCGGATCGAAACCATGTGTTTGATGTCGGGCATGGATTTGCCGCTGAAGGCTATTCGTGAACAAGTGGCCTCGGCGATTGAACTGATTGTGCAACAAGCGCGGCTTAAAGATGGTTCACGGCGGGTCATGGCCATCTCCGAAGTTACCGGCATGGAAGGCGATTTGGTTGTGCTCCAAGATATTTTTGTCTTTGAGCAAACTGGTCTCGATGAACGTGGTAAGATTGTGGGGTCGCTACGCCCAACTGGTGTTCGGCCACGCTTCCTTGATCGCTTTGAAGCCTCGAATATTTACCTGCCACCTAATGTCTTTGGCAATAGTTCAGAGCGCTTTTACTAACCAGCATTACTCGCTAGAAAGGAACTAGTGCCATGGAAAATCTACCGCCATGGACAATTCCCTTAATCATTGCAATCGTTCTATTTGGAGCTGGGGCAATTATCTACCGCAAGCTGCGAGAAACCAAGGCTAATTCGGTTGATGGCCGCCTTGCTACCTTTGCCGAACGTAGTCGCAATCAGACCGACAGTAACGAACGTGGTATGAGCGCCTTGGCGAGCCGGGTTGATTCGATGGTCAACCGTGGTCAAAAAGGCTCAGATTTGGCGCGCGATTTAGCCCAAGCCGACCTTAAGTTAACCGTAACCGAATTTCTGATGATCAAATTAGGTTCGGTAATTCTGTTTGGTCTCTTAGGCATCTTTTTAGGTCGCGCCAGCTTTTTGGCAATTGTCGCTGGCGGGGTCGTTGGGGCGATTGTCGGCTTTATTGTGCCCGATAAAGTTGTGAGTTTTAAACAAGATTCACGCTTGAAGGCTTTCAATAATCAATTAGGCGATATAGTTGGTTTGTTGGCCAACTCGTTGCGCTCTGGCTATAGCTTATTACAATCAATGGATTTGGTCTCGCGCGAAGCTCCGCCACCAATCTCAGTTGAGTTTCGGCGGGTGGTTCAAGAGGTTGGTTTAGGCCTCTCGCTTGAAGATGGCATGAACAACCTGTTGCGACGGGTTCCAAGCGATGACCTTGATTTGATGGTTTCGGCAATTAATATTCAGGCTGAGGTTGGGGGTAACTTGGCTGAAATCCTTGATACGATTGCGCATACGATTCGTGAGCGTGTTCGGATCAAAGGCCAAATTCGGGTGCTTACCTCACAAGCTCGATATTCGGGCTATGTTGTTACGCTGCTCCCAATTGCAATTGCGATCATTATTACCTTGCTCAACCCCGATTATATGGCCCCACTGATGACGATTGGGATGCCACCTGATGCTTGGTGCTGTATGCCCGTATGTAGTATCATGATGATGACTGCTGGGTTCTTTGCAATCAAAAGCATCGTTAATATTGAAGTCTAAAGGGAGCTTGCTATGCCCTTACTTATTGGCTTAGTTATTCTTGTGATTGTCGGCGCAGTTGGGTTTATGATGCTCAACCAACGCCGACAAACCGATACTGTTTCTAATCGCTTGGCTCAATTTACTGAACGCTCCATGAACCTTGAAGATCTGGAGTTACAGTTACCCTTTATGCAACGGATTGTGACGCCAATCTTGAATAATGTGTTTGTCAAGCTTGGGCAATCGGCAAAAGGTAACGATAAACTGCGAACCAACCTCATGCTCGCAGGCAATCCTGGCAATTTGACTCCAGCAATGTTTACCGGCATGCGGATTTTTATTGCACTTGCGCTGTTTGGGATTGTCTTGCTGTCTGTATCTTGGCCAACGCTGAAACGATGAGTATGCTGCAATGGTCGGGGATTGGTGGAGCTTTAGGGTTTTTGCTGCCAGCCTCATGGCTTGGTCGCCAAATCAAAAAGCGTCAAAAAATGATTCTCAAAGCCTTACCCGATGCCCTCGATTTGCTTTCAATTAGTGTTACTGCTGGTTTGGGCTTCGACGCGGCGCTCCAACGGGTTGCTGAAAAATGGGATAACGAGTTGTGTCGCGAATTCCGCCGGGCGCTTTCCGACATTCGCTTAGGTACCCAACGTCACGAGGCCTTCCGCGCCATGACTGTCCGAACAGGGGTTGATGATTTGACCTCGTTTGTCTCGGCGGTGATTCAAGCCGACCAACTTGGGGTTAGCATGGGCAAAATGCTCAAAATCCAATCCGACCAATTGCGTTTGCGTCGCCGCCAACGAGCTGAAGAAGAAGCCCAAAAAGCACCAATTAAGATGCTCTTTCCCTTGGTATTCTTGATCTTCCCTTCAATGTTTGTGGTTATCTTAGGGCCAGCAATCCCACGTTTGCTCGGTGGTGGTCTCTAGTGTCGCAACACGCCATTCGGAATCTAACCCGGAATAGCAGCTTGGTCGAATATGCTGAGTTTGCTAATAGCTTTTTGAGCCGTGGAATGGGCTTGATGGGACGCAAGGATTTGCCTGCAAACACGGGCTTAATTCTCTATCCCAATAATAATATTCATATGTTCTTTATGCGCTTTGCCATCGATGTGATTTTTGTTGATCGTCAACATCAGGTCGTTGGCCTGCGCGAGAACTTCAAGCCCTGGCGACCATTTGCTGGTGCTGCCAAGGCCCGTTATACCCTCGAATTGCCAGTTGGGGTTATTCAACAATCTCAGACCCAATTAGGCGATCAATTAGCAGTTGTTCCTGCTATTTTCTAGCGAATAGCCCTAGCAAACTTTATTTTTTGCTGGGGCTATTCAATCACTGCCTCAACCCCATAGGCTTTGCGAAATAGATTGGTCTTGCGATTGGCATCCCAAATTTCAATCGAGGCATCACCAACCGCTTGCACTTTGATCCGCACCTGATTTTTCTCGATTTTGCAAACCACTCCTTGCACCACTTGGCTTTTTGAGCGTTCGAGGTATTCGGCAATCCGTAAGAGTGCACTTAACTTGCCTAGCCGCTCAAGATCGCCCTCGGCCAAAACGCCACCTAAGCCAGCATCGGTTACGCCACCCTTGCGATGATGCCGTGTCAATAAGGCAATCAAGGCCATTTCGCGATGGGTATAGCCATTCAACATCGAGTTGAGAATCAAATAGAGCCCATGTTTGTGATGATCATAGAAATTAACCGCTACGCCAATATCATGGACCATGGTTGCCGCTTCGAGCAATTCGCGCTCCCACGCGCCATAGCCATGCAAACTTTGCAGCTGATCAAACAATGCGAGGCTTAGTTCACGCACTTTGGCCACATGCACCACGTTATAGCCATAAATCCGCGCTAAATTCTCGACCGAAAATTGACGTACAGCGCTGAGCAAGGGCGGTTGCGAGCCACGCAGAAATTGCTCGTAGAAGATACCATCGCGCAGGCCATGGCCGCAAATCCATAAACTATCAGCGCCACAGCGTTGCATCAAGGCGCGAATCAACAGCACGCCAGCGGTAATCACATCGGCGCGATCATTATTCAGGCCTTCGAGTTGTTCACGCTCATGACGATTGAGTTTGCTCAATCGCTGCGCCCATTCATCGACCCGTTGCAATGACATCGTATAACCATGAACAATATCAAGTGGGTAGCGTTGAGCACGTTGTTCGAGTTTGGCAAGGTTGCGCACCGTCCCGCCAACTCCAATTAATGGCAAATTGCTGCCTTGAGGCCGAAACCAATCAAGCCCAACTAAGGCCTCATCCAAATGGCGGTCGAGCGCTTTGAGTTCGGCTTTGCTGGGTGTATCGCTGCGCAGAATTTGCTCGGTGAGGCGAACGGTACCAAGCGGTAGTGAGGTGGTATGAGCTAGTCCTCGGCCTCGAACTAAGGCTAATTCGACGCTGCCACCACCAATATCAAACATAAAACCATTGCTCACCCCAAGCGTGTTAATCACCCCGAGATAGCTGTAGTAGGCTTCTTCGTCGCCGCTGAGCACGCGTAAATCGAGGCCAGTTTCTTCTTTAACTTGGGCTAAAAAGCTCGTTTGATTGGCTGCATCGCGGACGGCACTGGTTGCCACTGCCACAACGTCACTAACCCCCATGGCGCGGCAAAAATTGCTAAACATGCGCAGGGTTTCAATTGCTTTCGCGATTGGCTCGGCTTGCAATTGATTATCAGGGCCAACATTATGCGCCAAACGCACGTTCTCTTTAACTTCCTCAACCAGTTTAAACGAGTGATAGGGCTGATATTGGATTACAATCATGCGGGCGGTGTTGGAGCCAAGGTCAATAATCCCAACGTGTTGGGTCATATAATTCTCCTCAACAACACGTAGCAGGCCGCACGATATGCTAATGTGTTAGTAATAGACTTGGACGGTCGTGCCAACGCTGGCCCAATCGTAGATCCATGCGGCAGCATCAAGTGGTAAATTAACACAGCCATGGCTAATGCGGGTGCCACTACCAAACAAATTGTGCCAGTAGGTGCCATGCAGAGCCACACTACCATTAAAATACATGGCATGCGGCACATTTGGCACAACCCATGTTTCGCCGCCAAGCGAGCCACGCATGGTTTGCAACGGCACTTTGGCATAAATTTCATAGCTGCCAGTTGGGGTGTTGAAGCCATCTTTACCAGTCGCAACCGGCGCATCAAACACAACTGTGCCATTTTCGTAGGCATACAGCCATTGCTTGCTAATATCGACTTCGATGCGCTTACCAAGGTTGGGATTGGTGGGCTTTGGCGTGGCGGTTGGTACTGGTTGGTTGGTCGGTTGGGCGGGGACTGCGGTTGGCGGCACTTGGGTTGGCTCAGCCACCGGTTGGGGTGCTGCAACTTGGACTGGCGCAGGCGCAACTGGATCAAATTCAAACAAATATGGTTGCTCGTAGCTGATCCCTTCGATCAAGCCACGGGCCGCGGCAACTTCTTGTCCAAGCGGTGCTAGCTCGATTTCCTCAGGCGTGCCAACCAACAGTGGATGCTCGATCAGCAAAGCCCGCTCAAAATATTGCACCTTGAAACGGCCAGTTGGGCGGGCTTCAAAGTGGGCTGGGCTAATTGGCAAGCCGAAGATTGGCGCGCCACCATTAGTTTCCCAAAATATGCGGAAACTGCCAGCGAGATCGTAGTTGGAGCCTTCGGGACGGATGCTTGCGCCAGCGAGGCGTGGTTGTGGGCCGAAATCGCGCCATTGAGTGCGTTCGCGACCAACCAAACCCAAGCCAACGCTATCAGTTTGTGGATCATACTCGAAGCGCGCATTTTCAAAATACTGCACAACCAGCGTATCTTGCTCTACGGGGTCGGTAATTGGCTGACCAAAAATCATCTCGCCACCATTGATTTGCCAAAACGAGGCAAAACCATAGGTATCGGTAAGTGCAGGGGTCACTGCTTGGGAAGTGCGAAAGGCCCAAAAACATAAACCAAGGACGAGGGTCAACCAGATGATCCGCCGCATAGCTGTATTCTCCGACTGATACCTGAGGCATAGAAGTACGTTGCGGCTTCATCGTAGCAGTGCAATGAGCCGCTGTCAATTCAGATTGGTGGCACGCTGGAGGTAGTTATTCGGGCACAATATCGGCTAGTGATGTTACAGTGATCGTGCCGCCAGCAATATCAATTGAGCGAACGACCGTGCGCACCATTGGCACCAAAACATCGGCTTGGCCTAATTTGCGCACCACTAAAACATCATTTGCGCCAGTTTCAATAATTTCAACTGCTTGGCCAATGTTGTCGCCGGCTTCAGTTTGCACTTGCAAGCCAATTAAATCGTGCAAGAAATATTCATCACTGGCCAACGGTGCTGCGTCGCTGCGATGAATATAGGCTTCGAGGCCTTGCATGGCTTCAGCAGCTTCGCGAGTTTCAACTTCATTCAGCCGCAACAAATACAAGCTACCTTTGTGTTGATGCAAACGGCCAATTGTGTAGGGCTTATCGAGGTTGCCAACAAACAATTGTTTAAGCTTTTGAATATGTTCGGGGTGCGATGAGATCATTGAAATCTTCAACTCGCCGCGCACACCAAACGCCGCTGAAATGCGGCCAACTAACAAGAAATCATCAATATTTGGAGCTGTCACGAATTAACCTCTAGGTGGACCCGTTTGTTTTGGCGTGCGCCAACGATGCCCAATACATCGCGAATGGCTTTGACCACGCGCCCATTGCGCCCGATGACTTTCCCAGCTTCGCTTTGGGGAATGCGCAGATCGAGGGTAATGCTGTGGTGACCAGTGCGTTTGCTAATTTTAATCTCGTCGGTGTCGATCAAGCCTTCGACGATATACTTCAATAAATCTTCCATAGCTGCATCCTTGCGCAATAGACGGGTGTGAGGCTGACTTGCCTCACACCCTGTTCGCGAGCTTACTCAGCGCTTTTTTGACCAGGAGCGCGGAAGCCAGCGGCTTCGGCACTTTCCACGGTGTCGAACCACAATTCAGCAACGGTTGAATTGTAGTAGCGGCTGCCTGGAACGTGGTACAACATTGAGTTTTGGTTGCCTTTGATGGCGTAGCCTTCGGGGGCGCTACCATCGGCCAATGGGCGCACGCTGCCAGCAAATTCGCCAGCTTCGGCTTCGGCCTTGACTGGTGCAGCAACGGCAACTGGAGCAGCAGCGGTTTTGCTCAAGGCTTTCTTGGCCTTCTTGACTGGAGCTTCAACCTTAGCTGGAGCTTCGCCAATCAATTTGCCTTCAGCATCGACCACACCCAAGTTTTTCAACAAGCGCACTACGGTATCTGATGGTTGCGCACCAACGCTCAGCCAATAGCGAGCGCGATCTTCCTTGATAAACACAACTTTTGGTTGGGCTTGAGGATTGTAGTGGCCAATTGTTTCGATAAACTTGCCATCGCGTGGTGCATGTGAATCTGCAATAACAACACGATATGCGGGCTTGTGCTTCATGCCCATCCGGCGTAGACGAATACGAACCATTCGAGTGTTTCCTCCAAAAGTGGCAAGTGGCTATAGATTCAAGGCTATAGGCTATCCACTAAGTAATCAGTCATTGGGTGCGCTCGCCTACAAACTGTAGCCGAGCGCCTCGGTTTTATTTAAACATCCGCATCAGGTCGCGCGGATTTTGGCCGCCCTTGCCGAAGCGTTTCATCATCCGTTGCATTTCGCGGAACTGCTTGACCAACGCATTGACATCTTCGATCCGCGTGCCACTGCCCTGCGAGATCCGGCGCTTGCGGCTTGGATCTTTGAGCAGGTCGGGGTTGCGTCGTTCTTTGAGCGTCATCGATTGAATAATTGCTTCGATGCGTTTCATCTCGCGATCATCAAGCGCTTCGTCAAGATCTTTCATTTGGCGCAATTGCTTGCCAATGCCCGGAATCATGCCCAAGATTTGTTGTAACGGGCCAAGTTTACGCATTGAGTTCATCGCGCCAAGGAAATCTTCAAAATCGAAGGTGCCTTTGCGCATCTTCTTTTGCATTTTCTTGGCTTCGTCTTTGTCGTAAACTTGTTCGGCACGTTCGATCAAGGTCATCACGTCGCCCATGCCCAAAATTCGTTGGGCTAGACGATCAGGGTGAAAGGGTTCGATGGCATCGGTTTTTTCGCCGGTTCCAAGGAACTTAATCGGCACCCCAGTGACTTCGCGCATCGAGAGCGCCGCGCCACCACGGGCATCGCCGTCGATTTTGGTCATAATCAAACCAGTCAGCGGCACCTTGGCATGGAAGGCTTCGGCAACTTTGACTGATTCTTGACCGATCATGGCATCGACGACCAACATAATTTCGGTTGGGCCGACGCGCTCGACAACTTGTTGTAACTCAGCCATCAAGCGTTCATCGATTTGCAAACGTCCGGCGGTATCAACGATCACAAAGTTGTTGCCATTGATCCGAGCTTGGCGCAAAGCGTGCTCAGCGATATCAGGTGGCGAAACCTCGGTACCTTCGCTATAGACCGGAATATTTAATTGCTTGCCAAGCGTTTCCAACTGCTTAATTGCGGCTGGTCGGTAGATGTCGGCGGCAACCAACAATGGCGTTTTGCCTTTTTTGCGCATATACAGCGCCAACTTGGCGGCCATAGTTGTTTTACCAGCACCTTGTAACCCGACCAACATCACAATCGTCGGTTGCTCACGGTTTTTCGATTCATTGATTGGGACGTTGGCATCACCAAGCAAGTGCACCAATTCGTCGTGGACGATTTTGATCACTTGTTGACCAGGAGTCAAACTCTTGGTGACTTCTTCGCCAATCGCTTGTTCGCGTACCCGCGCCACAAAATCTTTGACGACTTTGAAGTTAACGTCTGCTTCCAACAAGGCCAAGCGCACTTCGCGCAAGCCCGCATCAACATCAGATTCAGTTAGGCGGCCTTTGCTGCCCAACCGGTTGAAAACATCGGTTAAGCGGTCGGATAGATTCTCAAACATCATACACCTCACCGCAACAGAAAAAACTGGCAGAAACTCGGCACGCACTAGCGTGGAAAGTTCCCTGTCAGCATTTTGTCGCATTGTAGTTGATTACACACGGCCTGTCAAACTGCTTTCTTTGGGGAGATTTTTGTACTCGCTGCCTCTAGTGTAGCACACAAAAAGCCTATTAGCGTGTATCATAGCGGCATTTACTACGATATGTCGCAAGGAGTTCGCGATGAAAAGCGCACAGCTGAGTGCTATCGCTTGGACGCTATTACGAGTCGTTGTCGGCAGTGTGTTCGTGATTCATGGATGGTCGAAGGTAACGATGATTGGCGGAGTTGCTGCAACCTTTGGCAATGAGTATCAGTTGCCAATTCCAGCAGTGTTGGCATGGTTGGTTGCGACGGTAGAATTTTTGGGCGGCTTGGCATTAACTGCCGGAGTTTATAGCCGTTGGGCGGCCTTATTGCTCGGTTGTGTCATGCTTGGGGCAATTAAGGTGCATTGGGGCAGCTTTTTCTATTATGCCAATGGTTTGGAATACGATTTAACCTTGTTGACGGTATGTATCGCAATTTGTTTGAATGGTGGCGGCCCCTACTCAGTTGATGAACTGGTTTTGAACAAGCCCCCAGCCAAAAAACCGGCCTAAACTGCTTGCATTGCAACCAACGATCAAAGATAATAGCACATCTGAACTATGGTTGTGATGTTTTTTAGGAGCGTTGAACAATGCCTGATGGTAAAACCCACGATATGTTGACAGTCTTTACAGGCATTGTTGGAATTCCAGTGATTTGGCGCTTTATGCCAAATAGCGATTTATTGGGGGCATTTGTTTGGGCTGGAAGCCATATCGTCTCCGGCATGGCCTTCTCGCCCGATCTCGATTTGGCTTCCGAACCCTACAACCGTTGGGGGCCGTTGCGCTTTATTTGGTGGCCATATCGTGAGTTTGTGCCCCATCGCGCTGGAATTTCGCATAGCTTGGTGTTTGGCCCACTCTTTCGCATTGGCTACTTTTTGGTGATGGTCTGGCTCTCGTTTTATCTGGGCATGACATTAATTAATAGTTTTACGCCGGTTGATACAGCGACGATCAGCGCTGAATTTATCGCCGATCTCAAAGCACTGTGGTATAGCGATCGCCAACTCATTTTGTATGCCTTGGTTGGCTTTATCACTGGCGGCGCAGTCCACTCAATTGCCGATTGGCTGATTGAAGGCCGCGAGCCATATCACAAATCGCTCTTATTACCTTGGCGCAAACGCCGCCGCAAACGTCGCCGTGACGATGATTGGGGTTGGTAATTTAGCCCAACCATGTGCCAACTTGGCCATCGCCACGACTACCGAGCAATAGCTCTGGTGGGCTTGGTCGTTGCTGCCAAAAACGATTCCAATTGGCAATCGCATTCATTTTATACGCGCCAACTGCTGCAAACATAATCAGCAGCGGAATAATAATAAATTGGCTGCGGACGATCGCTAACACGCCTGATTGTAAGGCGATTGCGTAGGCATAAAATTGCACTGAGCCAAATTGAGCTTCGCCAATCAGAATTGCTACAATCACATAGAATGAGATCAAAAAGCCCATGCCACCAACAAAAATTGTGACAAAGCGCCCGATCGTATAGGCAGCGCGTAGCCATGCATTGAGCATTGCGATTGTCTGGCCGGGTTTGGGTGGGGCTGGCAATAGGCCAATTTTGCTCCGCTCAATTGCAAAAAGCGTATTCGTGCCCCGTGGCACCACTGGAACCCAGGCCATAGTTGGCGGCGAATCGGTCAAGGCTAGCAACATGGGCGAACCCATAATATTCAGCCCAACGCTATTGACGGGCTGGGTGAAATTATGCGGCAGCACGGGCCAGCCTACGAATGGCACTGCCAGCAGCAATTGTTCGGGCACTTCTACGGTTTGAAAATCTTTTTCGCGGATTGCCTTGAGGGCACCACTGACTGGGCGGCGTAATTGAGGCTGGCCTGTTGGCCCCCATGCAATCATCCATGGCCCCAAGGTGCGATAGCCATGCACTTTGAGCCATTGTTCTGCTGCTGCCATCACCGGACCAACATAGCCCGTCGGTAAAGGCGCAATCAATTCTTGGTGGGCAGGTAGGATATGCAGTTGCAAGGACATAGCCTCAGGCAACTGTTGGGCAATTAATTGTTCAATGGGAAAATCATTGCTCATGCTGTTTCTCCGACTCTAGCTCAATGATCAAAAGGGGTGGTGTCGGGGTCGTTGCCCAAAAACGGTTCCATGCTCGGATTGCACTGCGGCGTTGTCGCCAAATCACCACTCCCAAGAGCATGCTGCCAATCATACCAAACCAACGCAGGGCTGTGAAGATCTCAAAACTGGTAAGCAACACAATTTGTGGCTCAGCCCCAAACCACCATTGAATCAGCGCCCATGGCATGCTCAACAGCAAAATAATGATAATCGCCGCCAGCTGCAAACGTAAAAATGGTGGCCATGTATGCTGCCATTGATCGCGCCAGGTTAATTGCAACCCAAGCTCAGGCACAGGCCGTTGCCAACCAAGTTTGCGCACCCACCAGCTATGGCGTGGCCACAAGGCTCGCGTGCCCAGCGGCAACACCGGAATATAGGCCAACACCCGTGGCTCGACCCCAACTAATGGCAACACCGGAATTAACGGTGCAGCTAGCGGCTCTAGGCCTTGTTCATACAATTGATCATACATCCCTGCAAGGTTGTAGCGCTGTTGAGGATCAATTGCCAACTGCACTTCGGCCACCAAGCGTGCCTCGATCTGGTGTACATGATATTCTGGCCCTAGTTTAGGGTCAAACACATGGGCAATGGGCTGATAGAGCATCCGTTGAGCATACGAATTCCACGTTTGCAAAGCTGGGCCGAGTGCAGTATAGCCTTGTAACCGCAAGGCTTGACGCATTTGGTCAGCTTGCTCAAGCACATGCTCAGGCTCAACCCGCCGTAAAACGCTATCGTGGTGTTCGAGGAAAAACAATCGCAGCATAACGCTCAATTTCTTAGCCTAAACAATTTGGTTGCTGATTGTAGTATAGCAACGATAGTGGGTTTATGGGTTTTGCTGCCAATTGGATCGTGGCTTGCCTCAGCCCAACCCCTCGCCTGCGGGATCGGGCGCGGGGCTTTCGCTCGATGGTTCTTCCACACTAGTCAGCAAAAGTAAAATTGCTGGTTTGGTAGCTCCCCCTCGCCCGCGTTGAGTGGGAGCGGGGCCGAGGGGTGAGGGAACGCTCAACCATCACCAAGCGACTTAAACACTGACTCTATCTCGTTAAATATAGCATATTTGTGCTAAAGATATTCGACATTATGGCTATTTCGCGGTATAATAGAGGAAGCTTAACTTTAGGGATTTAGCGCTTACGCAAGGGATAAAATTCATGGAAATAGGGATTGTCAAGCCTGTTGCAATTGTCGATGAGATGCGTACCGCCTATCTCGATTATGCAATGAGTGTGATTGTATCGCGGGCCTTACCTGATGCTCGCGATGGCCTCAAACCAGTGCAACGGCGAATTTTGTATGCAATGTTCCGCGAAGGGCTATTGCACAATGTTCGCTATTCCAAATGCGCGGGTGTTGTCGGCGAAGTGCTCAAGAAGTATCACCCCCACGGCGATTCTTCGGTTTATGATGCACTCGTGCGCCTCGCCCAACCATGGAATATGCGCTATCCGCTGGTCGACGGCCAAGGCAACTTTGGCAGTGTCGACGGCGACGCAGCTGCCGCCTATCGCTACACTGAAGCGCGACTCAAGGAAATTGCCGAAGAATTGTTGCGCGATATCGACCGCGACACGGTGAATTTTGGCCCCAACTTCGATGGTGGCTACCAAGAACCGCTGGTCTTGCCAGCTCGCTTGCCCAATTTGCTGCTCAACGGCTCATCGGGGATTGCCGTCGGTATGGCAACCAATATTCCGCCGCACAACCTCGGCGAGCTTTGCGATGGCATTAATTACCTGGTTGATAATCCCGATGCAACCGTTGAAGATTTGATTAAGTTTATCCCTGGCCCTGACTTTCCAACCGGTGGCTCGATTTTAGGGACTGAAGGGATTATCAGTGCCTACACCAGTGGTCGTGGCCGGATTCTGATTCGCGCCAAAGCCCATATCGAAGAAGCTGCTCGCGGCGCGTATCATATTGTCGTGACCGAATTGCCCTATCAGGTCAACAAATCGCGTTTGATCGAACGGATTGCCGAATTGGTCAAGGATAAGCGTATCGAAGGTATTCGCGACGTGCGCGACGAATCCGACCGCTCAGGCATTCGCATGGTGATTATTTTGAAGCAAGATGCTCAGCCCAAAAAGGTGCTGAACCATTTGTTCAAATATACCAGCATGCAAACGACCTTCGGGGCCAATATGTTGGCCTTGGTCGAAGATGGCAAGCAGCCACGCACACTCTCGCTCAAAAAAGCCTTGCAAGAATACATTGAGCATCGCCAAATCGTGATTCGGCGGCGTACCGAGTATGATCTGGCCAAAGCCAAGGCCCGCGCCCATATTCTCGAAGGCTTGAAGATCGCGCTTGATCAACTTGATGAAGTGATTGCGACGATTCGCGCGAGCCGCACGGCTGAAACCGCCCGCAGCAACTTGATGAAAAACTTCAAGCTCAGCGAATTGCAATCGCAAGCGATTTTGGAAATGCAATTGCGGCGTTTGGCTGGCCTCGAACGCAAAAAGATCGAGGATGAATATAAAGAAGTCTTGCGCTCAATCGCCGACTTTGAAGATATTTTGTCCAAGCCCGAACGGGTTTTCACGATCATCAAAGAGGACGTGACCGAACTCAAAGAAAAATATGGCGATGTGCGACGCTCGCGGATTATTGCCGATGCAACTGGCGATATCAGCACCGAAGATCTGATTCCCGACATGAATGTGTTGGTAACAGTGACCGATCGTGGCTACATCAAGAAACTGCCTGGCGATACCTATCGCGTGCAAAATCGCGGTGGCCGTGGCATCAAGGGCATGACCACCAAAGAAGACGATGTGGTGGCACATCTCTTGATGTGTAATACCCTGAACGATCTATTGTTCTTTACCAACCGTGGTAAAGTCTATCAGCTCAAAGTACACGAAGTACCTGATGCCAGCCGCACGGCCAAAGGCCTGCCACTGGTCAACTTGATCTCGCTTGAGCCAGGCGAATTGGTCACATCATTGATTGCCGTTCCTGATTTCGACGATGGCGAATATTTGGTGATGACCACAGTCAAAGGCCGAATCAAACGTACAAAATTGAGCGAATACAGCTCGGTGCGTTCGAATGGCCTGATTGCAATCGGGCTTGATGCTGGCGACGAACTGCGCTGGGTCAAGACCAGCAATGGCGATGAAGATATTTTGATGACGACCCAACATGGCCAAACTATCCGCTTCAGCCAAGCCGAAGTGCGACCAATGGGTCGGCCAGCAAGTGGCGTAATTGGCATCAAAATGTCGGCCAAAGATCAAGTGGTCGGGATGGATTTGGTTCGGCCAGATTCACAACTGCTGGTGATTACCTCACACGGTATGGGCAAGCGCACCGACCTTGAAGATTATCCAGTCAAGGGGCGGGCAACCCAAGGTGTGATTACCATGCGGCTCAAGCCAGGCGATATTATTGCCGCCGCATTAGTGCTAACTGATAGCGATATTGTTACCACGATTACGCGCAACGGCGTAGTGATGCGCACCCGTGCCGATAAAATTTCCAAGTATGGGCGAACAACCCAAGGCGTTAATGTAATCAATCTTGATAAGAAAGATTTAGTTGCGGCAGTCTCGGCTGAACCACCAGTCGATGAAAAGAGCGACGATTCGGATGCCAACGATAGCCCCGGCACAGTAACCCTCACAGCTTAAGTTTTTTAAGCAAATCGATTGGCAAAAACCCGTTGCATACCTGATATGCAGCGGGTTTTTGCATGGTAAACTTCCATGCAGCTACATATCTAGATCACCCTTTTTTTACCCATTTTTAATCTAGCTATTCATGGAAACTGTGATATAATCGGGGAGACATAACATAATACCAGCAATTTTCCACCTCTGTATCTCATCAAACCACCACCACCACTGTCCGCTGTCGGCTGATCTATTGACCCAGAACGCGAAGGAACGGAAGATACACCAACAGGCCGAGGAGCCTGTAAACCGCCATGATAGCGGGGTCTCTTTTCCGCGCAGTCAAAGAGGATTGCAAGGAGGCGAGCATGATCTCTTCAAGCGTATATATGTTGCTTGAACAAGCGATCGATACTCCCGAAAAGCTGCATTGTGTCATACTATTTGCGCAACGAACAGTCAATCAAGGCACTGCTGCTCACATCGCTCGCCAGCTAGGGCGCGATATTTGGAGCATTGAGCGGGCGCTCAAAGAGCTCAGTGAGGCAGGCATTCTTTCCGTCGCCGGCGAAGGCAAGTCATCGTGTTATCACTATCAACCGCGTGCCTATGTGGTAAATGCCTTGGAGTTGTTACTCCAAACCTACAACGACCCCATTTTGCGCAGTGAAGTTTGCGATTATGTGCGTGAGCTAGCCAGCTACGCGCCCTATCGCGCCCACTTCCATACCGTGCTCACGATCTGAAATCCTGCGTAGGCCTAACAGCTCCTGAGAGGAGAGGGTGGCCCAAGGGCTTCAACTGTTTACCTTAATCGACATGGAACAATTTCTGATTAACCCTCAACGCACGAGGGTTGAATTGACTTGCACGCAGGCTGTAGAATAACAAGTAAACATTGATTAAGCGCGAGAGGTTGAGCACATGCGAAATTATTTGTGGCTGTGCTTGCTATTGGCAAGTTTGGTTAGCTGTGGCTCAACCAGTCTGCCCACAAGTACGCCCGAAGCAAGCCCATTTGCTCCAGGCGAAGTTGTTGAGCCAGCCAGCTTGGAAGAATTTCTGAGCGTGAGCAAATTGCGCGAATCGCTAGAAATTGAATGGCATAACCCTACCACAAGAAGTTGTATTACGATTCGTGATCAAGCCTTTATTAAGCAGTTTGTCGATACAATGGGCAAGCCTCAATCCAGCCAACCAATCAGCGCCAGCGAATCAACCTTGCTCATATTCGAAACTAATAGCCTTGATCAGCCAGCAGATACTCGGCTGATTTCGCTTAATCTTGACCCCATCCAAGCCACCGCTGCGTTTAACAATCTATCAACACCCAATTGGCCAATTGATTTGCAGGGTCAATATCAGCTTGGCGATCCACAGGCGTTGTTTGATTTATTGGCAACTATCGAACTGAAATCAACAACGAATGGCCCTGTGTGTGAATAGCAACTAAACCCAACTCCAATCTGAATGTGCCATGTCATATCGCGCCTATGCTCGATTCGCAAGCAGTAACAATTGCTGGCGGCTGGTATACTAACGCCGAAAGCGAATTAAGCTAGCGAGGTAGCATTGTGGAACGTTTAGTGCTCAATGGCGAGCAATTAACAGTTGATAGTTTGGTGGCTGCCGCCCGTAATCCGGCAATTAAGGTCGAATTAGCTTCCGACGCAATCGAACGAATGCACTATTCGCGTGCCGCCGTCGAGCGGTTTGTGGCCGAAGGTCGGGTGGTCTATGGCATTACCACCGGCTTTGGCCATTTTCAAAATCGCACAATTGAGAGCGACCATGTGCGCGAGTTGCAACGCAATATTATTATGAGCCATGCCACTGGCACTGGCACGCCGCTGCGCCGCGACCAAGTGCGGGCAATGTTGATTGTGCGGGTCAATACCTTGGCCAAGGGCTTTTCGGGCATTCGCCCATTGGTTGCCCAAGCCTTGCTTGATTTGCTCAACGCCGATATTTTGCCAATTATTCCATGCCAAGGCTCGCTTGGGGCCAGCGGTGATCTAGCGCCGCTCGCGCATGCCAGCTTAATTTTGCTCGGCTTGGGCGAGGCAGTTGCGCCTGGTCAATCGCCAGTTCATGGCCAACGCATGAGCGGAGCCGAGGTTTTGGCCCAATTGGGCCAACAAGCCTTAGTTTTAGAAGCCAAAGAAGGTTTAGCCCTGACCAATGGCACGGCACTGTTGAGTGGCCTCGCAGCCTTAGTAATTTCCGATGCTGATCAACTTTGTCGGACTGCCGAAACCGTGGCAGCTTTGTCGATGGAAGCCTTGGCGGCCTTGCCATCAGCCTTTGATCAACGCTTGCATGCGATTCGCCCGCATCCACGCCAACTTGATAGCGCACGCAGTATCCGTCACCTATTGCACGATAGTAGCTTTGTGTATCCCAACGCTGAAGCTGATCCGGCGATCTATGGGCCGCATAAAGTGCAAGATGCCTACTCGTTGCGCTGCGTACCGCAGGTGCATGGGGCAATTCGCGATGCTGCCTGCTACGGGCGTTGGGCAACCGAGATTGAACTCAACAGCGCCACCGATAATCCCTTGATTGTGCCCGTTGATCCCGATCAACTTGATGGCGAATATGAAGCAATTTCTGGTGGCAATTTCCATGGCGAGCCATTGGCACTAGCAATGGATTTTCTGAAAGTAGCCTTGAGTGAATTGGGCAATATCAGCGAACGCCGTACCGCGCGTTTGGTCGATGCAGGCTTGAATGGCAATCTGCTACCACCATTTTTAACCGAACAAGGCGGCTTGCATTCAGGGCATGATGCTGATTCAATATACCGCCGTTGCCTTGGCCAGCGAAAATAAGGTGCTAGTGCATCCCGCTGCTGCTGATACCATCCCCACCTCTGGCAACCAAGAAGATCATGTCGGCATGGGGCCAACCGCAGCGCGGCAAGCCGTCGAAATGCTCGATAACGTGGTGGGGATTTTGGCCTGCGAGGCTCTGTGTGCAGCTCAAGCAATTGATTTACGTTGGCACAAGCACACCCACTTGCAACTTGGCCAAGGCACGGCCCCGGCCCATCAAGCAATCCGCCAAGTTGTGCCATTTCTGGCCGAGGATACAGTGATGTATCCGCATATTGATCGCTTGAAACAATTGATTCACGCTGGCAATTTGGCTTTAGCCGAATAAATTTGGCGCGGGATCGGGAATTAGGGGCCGGTGATCAGGCTATGGGCTTTGGGCTATCGGAGATGGGTTGGAATGAACAACGATCACGCATCAATAGCCGGTGTTCATAATTTTAAATCAACTGGTCCCTAATTCCGCCCCCCAATCTCCAACCATTACAACCGTTCTACATCCTTGGCCCCGCGTCGCCAATCGCTGGCGGCCATTGGGCGTTTGCCTGCTGGCTGCACTTCGAGCAATTCAAGCGCACCGCTGCCAGTGGCAACCAACACTTGGCCATTTTGCTCGATCAGTGTGCCTGCTTGAACCGTGCCGTTCCAACTTGCATGGGCTTTGGCGCGCAGAATTTTAAACGGTTGATCGTTGAGTTTTACCGCAGTGCCAGGCCATGGATCGTAGGCTCTGGTCATACGTTCAATCACAAGCGCTGGCAAATTCCAATCGATTAAACCATCGTTTTTGCTGATCATTTGGGTATACGTGGCTTGGCTATCATCCTGTATTTGGGCTTGAATTTGGCCCGCTGCGTAGGCTGGCAACACCTGCGCCAGTAACTCGCCGCCTTGGCGCATCAATTGCGCCGTCCATTCACCGGCGCGTGCATCTTTGGCCAACGGCATCACAACCTGACCAAGAATCGGCCCTGCATCCATTTTGGCGGTCAGTTTGATGATCGAAACCCCGACTAAATCATCGCCCGCCAAAATTGCCCCCGTAATCGGCGCTGGCCCACGGTAGAGTGGCAAAATTGAGGGGTGAATATTTAAATCGCCCAAGGCTGGAATTTGCAAGACTTGTTTGCGCAAAATTTCGCCATAGGCTGCAACAACCCCAACTTCTGGCTCAAAGCCGCGCAAACGCTCCACCGCAGCCGGATCTTTCAGGGTTTCTGGTTGAAACACTGGAATGCCTAAACGTTCGGCGGCGATTTTGACTGGCGGCGCGGTGAGCACATTTTTGCGGCCAGCAGGTCGATCTGGTTGAGTCACTACGCCGACAATCTCATGGCCGCTGGCATGCAGCAACTCAAGTGGCGCGACCGCAATTTCGGGTGTGCCTAAATATAAAATTCGCATTGACGCTACCTCGCACTGAGCTGATTATTCCAACAAACATCATACCGTGCTTGCTGCAAAATCAAAAGCTTCTAGGCTCGCTCCAGCCGCACACAGCTACAAGGATAGCCCGCATTGTCGCTCTCAAAGGTTTTGCTAATCTGAAAGCCAGCCCGTTGATACAGCCCAACTGCGCGGCGGTTTTCAGCAAGGGCAATCGTCCAAGCGCCTGCGCCAATCTGTTCTAGGGCAAAATTAAGCAATTGGCGACCCAAGCCACGGCCATAATGGCTTGGCGCTATATACAACCAGCCAAGATATTTGCCATTAATTCCTACAAAACCAACAACCGCGTCATCGATACTGATGACGAATTTTTGCGCTTGCTGAAAATCAATCAGCGAGTCTTGATCGTCGCCAAGCGGAATAAACGCCCGTGGATCGCACGCGCCACGCAGTTCGTCAGGGCGGGCGGCATCGTGAATTTGGCTGACTACAGGCCAATCGTTTTCGGTATAGGGGCGAATCTGCCCAAGTGTTGTATCTAGCATTGCTGAAACTCCATTAGGTTGCAAATATGCCGAGCATAGTAACTTGGCGCTTGAATCACATCGGCCATGAGAGGGAGCACAATCGAGTTAATGCCTGATCGCAGTGCGCTGAAACTGTGTTACGATAGCGCGCAGTTCAGCGGCAACATCAGGTGGAAACAACACTTTATGCGTGGGTGGCTCCAGCAACAATTCAAAATGCTTACATGGCGCACTCTTTTAGGTTGGGCAATGGTTGTTCAGCTTGCTTTGGTGTGTCCATTGGGCTGCGTGATTCACTGTTTGTTGCAACACCAGCCAATGCCAATGCAACCTGAAGCGCAATCAGCCAGCATGTTTGTTTGCCAACTTATGACCCAAGCCGATTCAATGCCCAATGGCACACCCAGCGGCATTAGCTCAATCAGCATGGGCAGTGGTTTGGTAGCAATGTTTGCAATGCTTGGTTTTTGGCCAAGCATCATGCTTCGTTTGCGCAGCCTACGTCGGCTGAATTGGCTAATTCAAAGCCCCTTTATTTCGTTTCAACTCCCATTAACTACTCCCCCTCCGCGCTAAACCCAACTCAAACCACAATTTATTATCTGGTGATCTCAGCGTGTCTTGCACGATGAGCATTTTTGAGTTTGGGAGTATTTCTACAATGACGAGCTTTTTGCGTATGCGCTACGCCGTGGCTGGCTTGGCAATTGTCGGCTTGGTTGCCTGTGGTTCAGCAGCAACCGATAGCAATATCGGGACATTTACTAGCGTGCCAACGACTGCGCCCGCAGTTGGCAATGACGGTGCGAGCACTGGCGATGCTGCTGCTGGCAAGGCTATTTTTGATGGCACAACCGCAATTGCTGGAGGCCCACCATGCCTTAGTTGCCATGTCGTCGATGCCGCCAAGCCGCAAACTGTCGGGCCAAATTTGGCTGGCATTGGCCAGCGAGCCGCAACCCGCGTGGCAGGCCAAACTGCAACCAACTATTTGCATAGTTCAATTGTCGATCCCAATGGCTTTGTGGTCGATGGCTTTGCCCAAGGCTTGATGTTTGCGGGCTATGGCAATGCCTTAACTCCACAGCAAGTCGATGATCTGGTGGCCTATTTATTAAGTTTGCAGTAATTTCGCTACGCCTGATTTCTCTTACCTGCCAGCTCTGTGTTTGCCACTAATCAAAAGTGAGCCAGCGCAGGGCTGGCAGGCAATTATCCACGTATAGCACAACGAGGTTTTTGAATGACGACGACACCTATCAACGATGGCGCAACCAGCGACGAACGCCGGGCTCAATCAGTTTTTTATCGGGCAATTTGGCGTTGGCATTTTTATGCTGGCTTATTTGTAGTGCCGCTGATGATTGTGCTGGCCGTAACAGGCAGCATTTATCTGTTCAAGCCGCAACTTGATCGGCTGATGTATGGCAATTTGATCAATGTGGTGCATACTAGTGGTTCGGCGCAGAGCTACACCAGCCAAGTCGCCGCCGCTCAAGCCGCCTATCCTGCTGCAAGGGTTGGCAAAATTCGCCCAAGCGATGCGCACGATCGCAGCACTGAAATCAGCATGAGCACCAGCGATGGGCGCAATCTGACGGTTTTTGTCAATCCCTATACCAACCAAGTGTTGGGCGAGCGCGACGAAGATTGGAACTTGCAAGCAGTCGCCTTGAAATTACATGGCGAGTTATTAATTGGCACAGTTGGCGATCGGATTATTGAATTGGCGGCCTGCTGGGCAATTCTGTTGACGCTTTCGGGAATTTATCTCTGGTGGCCACGCTCGAAAAGTGGCATCTGGGGCACTTGGCTACCACGGTTGCGCACCAAAAACAAACGCATTTTCTGGCGCGATTTGCACGCTGTGCCGGGCATGTATGCCTCGTTGATTGTGCTATTTTTGCTAATCTCGGGCTTGCCATGGACTGGATATTGGGGCGATAAATTTGCCAGTGTTTGGAGCGGCTACCCAAATCAGCTTTGGAGCAATATTCCTGAATCAACAGTTTTGGCTGGTAGCCTCAACACCACCACCGATAAAGTTGTGCCATGGGCCGTTGAGCAAGCGCCATTACCGCAATCGAACCCTGATCATGCTGAGCATCAGGGCAATGGTGCTAGTGCGCCAGTGCCAAGTAGTGCTATTGAAGGGCCACAAGCCGCCACGCCAGTAACCCTCGATTCGGTGATTGCGGTGGCTAAAGCGCGTGGGGTTATTGCTAGCTTTACGGTTACGCCGCCTGATTCTGAAAAAGGTGTCTACACGATCGCTGCGGTAGCCAATGATCCTGCTGATGAAGCCACAATTCACGTTGATCAATATAGCGGGGCGATTTTGGCCGACATTCGCTGGCGCGATTATGCCTTAGTTCCCAAAGCAGTAACCATGGGTATTTCGCTGCACGAAGGCAAATATTTTGGCTTGCCCAACCAACTTTTGGCTTTGTTTGGAGCGCTGACGGTTTTGCTGCTCTCGGTTTCGGGTGTGGTGTTGTGGTGGAAGCGGCGGCCCGCTGGACGCTTGGGCGCGCCGAATTTGCCAGCTAATTTTCCGCATTGGAAACCAGTGCTGTTGCTGGTGGTGCTGGCGAGTTTGGCCTTCCCATTGGTTGGCGCTTCATTGTTGTTTATGTTGGTGTTGGATCTAACGGTGTTTCGTTTTGCGCCACACTTGAAGCAGCGGTTTGCTTAACACGTTGGATTAGGGGAGATGTGGCTCGTTGCTGTGGTTGCGCGCAAAGCGATCGAGCACGCGCCGCAACACCCGCGAGGCCAATTCCATCTGGGGCACTGAAAGCAAGCGGGTTTCATCATCGGGTTGGCGGAAGCCCGCTGCCGTGCCATCAGATTTCAACCCGACAACGCTGATGGCATGATAGCCCAGCGCTAAAAGCCGAGCGCTATCCAGCCGTTCGCCGCGATAGGCCGAGCGAATCAGTGGAGCGCTGGCTGATTGGAGCTCGTGGAACATTTTGGCCAATTGCGGATCGGGCTTGCGCTCACGCCATAAACCTTCACCGGCCACAATCGTCAAGTTGCCACGGCCAAGCCAAGGCAGATTAATAAACCAAGTTTCGTCCTTGGGGAAGGGGTAGGTATTGAGCAAGGCTTGAATGCCTGAGCCAGCGGCGGCTCCAGCACCCAACGCCACCACCCATAATTCGACATCTTCACGTTGAGGCCAATCGGCAGCGAGCGCGATCGCCGTCCCGACGGCTGCGGCATCAACCGCGCCAACCGTCCATTCGGCGCTCCATTCGTGGCGAATCACGACCAGCAAACTGAGCAAAAGCAAAAATGCTGGAATCAAGAGCAGACTATGCCAAGCAGGCAGAAAAATTGCAATCCCTAGCGCGATTAAGCCTAAGCTAAACCCAAAGGGAATCGTCAACAACCAAATGCGCAGCCAAGTGGCTCGCCGTGGCGAAAACATACGTGGTGAATCGAGGTGGCATAAAAGGACAATCCGGGCGCGCGGAGTGCGGGTGGCAGCACGGGTGCCAATGACATTTTGGCTAGGACGCTGGCGCAGCAAGCCTGCCAAAACTGGCGGGCCATGCAATTCGCGGCCTGCAAGCAGCAGCAGCAGCACAATCAAAGCGATTGAAGGATAGGGAAACCACCAACCTAAACCAAGCGCTGCCAAACCGACGGCTGCGAGTAAGCCTAAGCCTGCGGTTGGTGCAGCGGCGGCGGCGAAGGTTTGCACGCCAACTTCGAGGCCAACTTGGCGCATTTGGGCGGCAATCACAGCGGCGGCTCGCGCCTCAGCGGTTGATGTTGCTGGACGCACACCAATTTCATCGGCTAAAGCGCCGGTAATTCGTTGTTGCACAGATTGTTCGCTCATTTTAACTAAGGCTATCTGAGGCCGTGAAACGAGCAATTTTTTCTGAGTTGCCATGGCAACCCCCACAGGCAAAATCGTCGGTGATTTAGCGAAGCCTTCGGTTCTTGGGTCAACCCACAGTCTGGGGGTATGTTCTATTCTACACATAATCGTACTATTCGGGAAATTTAGCAAGCACCAAACATCCTATTTTTTTCTATTCGTCGTTTTAACCGACAACCAGCATAAGGATGAGGGATGAAAAAATGCAGAAGGCAAAAGGCGAGATAAGAATGCGCTTTTAACGCAGAGGCGCAGAGTGAGGCTATGGCCTATTGGAAAATCAATTGGTGGAATTCGGACAATTCGTGGCTAAAAATTCAAACTTCGCGATCTTCGCGTGCTTCGTGGTTTCAAGCTTCGGGTGTTGCGGGGGGAAATTACTCCAGCAAGCGGGTTGGCACACCTACGGCCTTGGCATGGCTTGGCAGATCGCGAATAACCACGGCTCCCGCGCCAACCACTGTCCATGCGCCGATGCTGCGACCTTGGATGACGTGCGCTCCCATACCCAACGCAACGCCCTCGCCAAGCTGGCAATTGCCAGCAATCCGCGAGCCTGGGTTGAGGTTGCAGTAGGCTGCAATTGTGCTATCGTGGCTGACGCTGGCTCCAAGATTAACGATGCTATGCTCACCAATGCTGGCTAATGGCCCAACCACCGCAGTTGGAAAAATCATCGCACCAGCGCCAATTGTGGCATGCGGCGAGATTATCGCATGCGGCGAGATTGCGCTGATCGCTTGTAATTCTGCGCCAAATTGTTGGGCAATTCGTTGGCGGGTAGCGTTATCGCCAATCGCAATAATGACATTGACCTGCGCCAACCGCGTTGTGAGCCAATCGATTGAGCCTAAAACGCGAATGCCAAGAATGCTGGTGCCATGTTGGGCCAGATCATCGGTGAGCATGCCCCGCAACGGGCCGCCTTTGCCCGCCGCATGTTGGGCTTGCACAATTTCGGCAACCTCGCGAGCATGACCACCAGTGCCAATTAAAATTACTGGGCGCATTATTTACTCCGCAAATCTTTGGCGACACCATCGCGCCCATAAATGCCAATTGGCCGCACAATTGCCCCGATGGTACGCCAGAGAATCAGCCAATCGAGCCGCCAACTCCAGTGGTTAATATACCAACAATCGAGTTGTATCCGTGCTTCCCAATCGATGTCGTTGCGGCCATTGACTTGCGCCCAGCCAGTGATCCCCGGCCGAACTGCCAAGCGTTGGCGTTGTTCGGGCGTATATCGCGCTACTTGCTCTGGCAAGCTGGGGCGGGGGCCGATTAAGCTCATCTCGCCCCGCACAACATTCAGTAATTGCGGCAACTCGTCGAAACTCCAACGCCGTAGCCATTGGCCCACTTTGGTAATCCGCTGATCGTTGTGGGCGATTTCGAGGCCCAAGCCTTGGCGCTCAGCGTTAATGACCATTGTGCGAAATTTGTAGAAGGGAAATTCTCGGCCTGCGCGGCCAACCCGTGGGCGGTTGTAGAAAATCGGGCCACGCGAGGTTAGCTTAATTGCCAAAGCGATTAAGAGCAATAATGGGCTAAGCAGCAACAGCCCTAAGCCAGCCACAATTAAATCAAACCAGCGTTTACTTGGTGCAAGCGGCTTGGATTGCATGCTATTCCTCTAAAGCGCTAGGCGCTCGATTAGGCGCAAGGTTTGCTCAAGCTCACGCGAAATTTCACTTTTGACCATGCTCATCGGCACAACTTTGGCGGCTGGTCCCAAAATTGGCTTAAGATCAAAGCTGAGGCTGGCCTGCACTTTGGTGGTGTTGGCGTTGGCTTGGAGTTGCCAGTGGGCCACAATTGGCAAAGGTTGCTCAGCATCGAAGCGAATTGATTGTTGCTCGATTGTGCTAAACGTGCCTTGAGCAGCCTGCGTGCCAAGTTGCGAACCAAAATCAAAGTAGGCAGTTAATGGCTGAGAATCGCTGGTTGGTTCGCTCACTTCTACTCGGGCAATCCGGGGCAAAATGCGCGGCAAATTATGTGGATTAGCCAGAAGTTGCCATAATTCGCTGATTGGGCGGCGTAGCTGGCGTTCACGGGTCACAGTGATCATCGGCGCTCCTTAGCGTTTATGGCGGCCTTGGATCGCCGCTAGTTCTAATGAATAGGCTTGAATTGGGGCGTTCGGTCGCCATTGTGGCCAGTTGCGGCCATAGCGCTCAGCCAGCGCCACCAAGGCAATTTGCGGCTCGGCTAATGGCACAGCAATGGCTTGAGCAATTACCGAACGAAATGTCCAATCAGGGTTGACTTGATCGGCTTCGACGCACCAGCCTTGGGGTTGCTGTTGCAAAAGTTGCGCCAAGCGTCCAGCTGCGCGCAGCACAATCAGCAAGCTTTGATCACGCCGGGCGAAGGCCAAGGGCACTGCATAACTGGCTTCACGCGCTTGATCAAAGCCAGCAATACGTAGCACTGGCAGCTCATCGAGCAAGGCTAGCGCTTCGGCAGCAGCTAAAATGTGCATCATAGTGCTTGCTCCCAGCGTCGCCCACCGATCCGTTCGATTTGAATCGAGCCGATTGTGGCTTGGCTAATGGTGTTGATGACTGCGCGTGGCCCAGCTTTCAAGGCTTTGCTGGCTTGCTCAATAATTTGTTGCCAAAAGCCAGTACCATATTTGAAGCTTAGCAAGCGCATGGCATGGGCATACTCCGCGCCAAGCGCCACATCGCGATAACGCCCCCAAACAAACACACTCGTCGAATTGGCTGGTTCAAATGCATCGGCTTGCAAGCCAACGCCTTCAGGATGGCGGCGCAACAGATTCAGCTTATGGCCCGGTTGGGTGGCAAAATAAATATGTGGCGCTTCGCAGACAAAAAACAACGGCGTGAGATTGCTCTGATTACTGCCATGATCGTGAGTAGCCAAGCGCCCAATCGGCGCTTTCGCTAAAAATGCCCAAATCTGGGCCGCATTCAGGCGTTGCCCAGCGCTTAATTGTTCGGTTTCGTGTTGCATAATGTCAATTATACGAGCAATTTGATTAAATGAGTATCTATGAAGCCTGTAACCATATTCCGAACTTCGCTGATTTTGATCGCTGCCACTGGAGCTTATAAAGTGTTGGGTTTTGCCGAAAAACTTGCTTTAGCCCACTTTTTTGGCACCAGCAGCACCGCTGATGCCTACTTGGCGGGCGCGGCAGTCGTTTTATTGATGGGCTTTTTGCTGGGCGATATTGCTGGCCCAACTTTAGTGCCGATGATTTTGCATGACCAAGCGGCTAGCCCGCGCACGCTACAGGCCAGCTTGGGCTTGGTGGCTTTGGCGGCGGTGCCATTAACCGGCTTGGGCTGGCTCTACGCTGAGCAATTGGCGCGTTTATTTGGCCCGGGCTTCGATCAACCAACCCTGCTGATGACCGCCAACATTATTCGCATTGGCTTGTTGGCCTTTCCGGTGATGTGTTTTTCGGCTGTTTTGGGCGCTTGGTATCAAGCCTTCGAACAATTTACCCGCCCGGCTTTGGCCGATTTGATGTTGAAACTCGCTCCGGTAATCGCCCTGCTGGCGACGGGTAGCGTCTATGGCCTAGCTTGGGGCTTGGTGGTTGGGGCGGTTTTGCGATTAATTCCATTGTTGCAAGCCGATGTGCCGTGGTTGCCAAGTTGGCGCTGGCGGGGAGCGCGATTAACCACGGTTTTGCAACATGCCTATCCATTATTATTAACCTCGCTGGTGTCGGTGCATTTGATTAGCGTGATTGAGAATGCGATTGCTTCGACCGTTGGCGCTGGGGCGGTTGCGGCCCAAACCTATGCCCGCCGAATTGTCGAAGTGCCAATTATTTTGTTGCCGCAAGTGCTGGGCCGAGTGCTGTTTCCAGTCTTGACGGGTTTGGTGCTACAACGCAATTATCACATTTTGCAACAATGGCTGGCTCGCTGTTGGCGTTGGTCATTGCTGCTGACCTTGCCGCTGATGGTGTTGGGCATGGTGTTGTGCCAGCAGATCGTAAGCTTGTTGCTGCAACGTGGCGCATTTGATCAACAATCGGTGCAGCTGACCAGCACAGCCTTGTGGGCGGCCTTGCCGGGCTTGCCAGCCTTGGCATTAAGCACGTTGCTGATTCGATTTAGCTATGCCATGGGCGATACCCGCTGGCCAAGCGTGATGCGGGTTTTAGGGGCGTTGCTGCAAATTGGCTTGGCCTTGTGGTGGCGGCGTTGGGGCTTGGCCGGGCTTGGTTGGGCGACCACAGTTTCGTTGTGGGCCGAAACCGTGGCTTTGGCATGGTTGGCCCAAAAAACCGTGCAGCAACCAATTAAGCTTAATTGGCGTTTTACTTGGGACGTATTGAGTGCCAGTGCTTTGGCTGGTGGCATGGCATGGTTGGTCATGCGATTATGGCAACCAAGCAGCACTAGCAGCTTATTGCTCAGTTTATCAAGCGCTTCGGCATTGGGATTAATCGGCTATATGGCAATTTTGGCCTTGGGCCATAACCCGGAAATTGGCTTGATCTGGCAACGTTGGCAACAAGGAAGATCAGCATGATTCGGCTTTACTTAAGTTTGTTTGGGGTGAGTTTTTTGGCGGCCACAGTCTTGCCACTTGGCTCTGAGGCAGCCTTGGCCGCGATGGTGCTGCATGCTGAATCGTTGTGGTTGCCGTTGTTGATTGCCACGCTCGGCAATGTGCTTGGCTCGGCTACGACATTTTGGCTTGGGCAGCGAGCGCGTAATGCGATCGATCAACGTAATAGCACCATGGCCGCTCGTATTCAACGGGCTGAGCGTTGGCTTGGGCGTTGGGGCACGCCAACTTTGATCTTGGCATGGTCGCCAGTGATTGGCGATGTGCTGGTGGGCGTGGCTGGAGCCTTGGGCATGCCATGGCTGCCAAGTTTGGCTTGGATTACACTTGGCAAGGCGTTGCGTTATGCAGCAATTGGCGCGGCGTTGCTGTGGGTTTAATCCAAAACCTAACCAACCCTGCTTGCGTAGTAACGATATGCGATAAGACATGCAAGCTGCAACTACCCAGTTGACCATAACGTCCAATATAGCAGTGCAGCGAGTGATTCATGTAATTCCGC
Organism: uncultured Chloroflexia bacterium; assembly: GCA_963767035.1. Taxonomy (GTDB): domain Bacteria; phylum Chloroflexota; class Chloroflexia; order Chloroflexales; family Herpetosiphonaceae; genus Herpetosiphon. The sequence goes on from CAVYBW010000003.1 coordinate 192,784, forward strand.
AATGCAGCGAAAGGAAGATACAATGCGTTTGATTTTATATCTGGGCAAAGGTGGCGTTGGCAAGACCACAACTGCGGCGGCAACCGCCGTGCGGGCAGCGCGCATGGGCTTTCGAACATTGGTGGTGAGCACTGATGTTGCCCACTCATTGGCCGATGCACTCGATTGCCAAGTTGGCCCAAGCCCTACCCAACTTGCCCCAAACCTCTGGTGCGAAGAAATCAATGTCTTGGAGGAAGTGCGCCAACACTGGGGTGAGTTGCAAGGCTTTGTCTCCAATTTGCTCAAGCGCAAGGGTGTCAACGAAGTTGCTGCCGAAGAATTAGCGGTAATTCCAGGCATGGAAGAAGTTGTCAGTTTGCTGCATATTCGCAAGCAAGCCAAAGAAGGCAACTACGATGCGGTGATTGTTGATGCTGCGCCAACTGGCGAAACCGTGCGTTTGCTGACCATGCCCGAAACCTTCACGTGGTATGCTTCACGGGTGATGCAATGGGAAACCAGCACCATGAAAGTAGCCAAGCCCTTGATTCGGGCTTTGGTGCCAGCCTCGGATATGTTCGATACGCTGCCACGCTTTGTTGAGCAGGTCGAAGCTCTGCGTGCAACCTTGGCCGACCCCAAAATTAGCTCCTATCGTTTGGTGGTCAATCCAGAGCGTATGGTGATTAAAGAGGCTCAGCGAGCGGCAACCTACTTGGCATTGTATGGCTATCCGGTCGATGGCGTGGTGCTCAATCGGGTGATGCCCAGCGATGTGCGTGGCCATAGCTTTATTGAGCAAATGCAAGAAGTGCAGGCCAGCTATCGGCTGAAGTGCATGATATTTTCACCCCGCTGCCAATTTGGGAAGCGCCGATGTATTCGCGCGAAATCAAAGGGCTTGATGATTTGGCCGATGTTGGGGCGGCATTGTTTGGCGATCGCAATCCACTTGATGTGTTTTACGTGGGCAAAACCATGGATATCACCAAGCAGGGCGATCAATATGAGTTACGCTTGCCTCTACCACACGTCGAAGTCAATAAAGTCAATATGACCAAACGTGGCGATCAGCTGTTTATTGAAATTGGCAACTTCCGGCGCGAAATGATTCTGCCGACGATGTTGGCTGATCGGCCTGCGCTGCGCGCGGTGTTTCGCAATGGTGAGTTGGTAGTGCAATTTGGTGCGCCAGCGCCGCTTGAAACTGCCTAGCAGCAAGTGATTGCTTAAAAGCTAAAAGGGTGGTTTTTTCACGCAATTGGGTGTGATCACCACCCTTCCGTCCCGCCTCAAGGCGGGAGACGCAGGGGTTTTCAGCCCCTGCACCCCAAATATTTATCTGGTGGAATGTTGGGCTTGATTCTGTAGCCCCAATTGCTTCCCTTTGTGTCCTTCGCGATCTTCGTGGTTGCGACGCGAGGGGTTGGGAGTCAGGGGATGGGGATCGGTTGGTCGTTCTGGGACAACAGCCTATAGCCCAAAGCAAATAGCCTCATCTTCGCGGTTGCCTTAACCTGACCCCTAATTGTTAGCCCTGATCCCTCGTGCACTATTCAGCTTGCAATAAAATTCGACTAATTTGCTCCATATGAATCAGATCGTGGCCAGTGACCTGCATTAAGGCATCGGCTAGCGAGAATGCGCCCAATTTGGGGTGAGTGCCTTGGCGTTGCCATTGTTCAGGGCTGAGGCTTTGAAAAAATTCCACGTAGCGAGTGCGCGAAACACATAATTCAGCATAGACTGCATGCAATTCGCTGGCGTTGTAGTTGCGCTCAACGGCAAGTGCATCGGGATTGAAGCTTTGAAATAGCGGATTCTCTTGCTCGATGATGCTCGTTGCGCGCTCCTGAAAAATCTGGTCGTAATCGCGCAAATGACATACCACTTCGAGCACCGTCCAGCCATCAGCGCCATCGCGCAAAGTTGTGGCTTGCTGCTGGCTGACGCGGGCCAAAATATGCCCCAAGGTTTCGAGCGTGCGGCTCATTAGTGGAATATGCCAGCGCAGCATTGAATCAACTAAACTTGTATCAGTCATGGCTATTGCCCCTTTGCTTGTAATAAAATCCGGCTAATTTGTTCAAGGTGGATTACATCGTGGATACCCACTTGCATGGCCGCATCGGTCAGCGAAAAGTAGCCACGTTCGGGATGCGTGCCAGCTTTTTCCCATTGCTCAGGCGTGAGCGCTTGGAAAAATGCAATAAAGCGGGGGCGTGATTCCTGCAAGGCTGCGTAGACCGTGGGCAGATCGTTGCTGTTGTAATTGCGCTCGATCGCCATTGCCTCATGATCGTAATTCGGCAGCAACGGAAAATCCTGATCGCGTAACATAAGCGCTCGTTCGAGGAAAATCTGGTCGTAATCGCGGAGATGGCATATAACTTCGACGACCGTCCAGCCATCGGGGCCATCGCGCAAGCTGGTGGCTTGGGCTTGGGTGACGTTGCTGAGCACATGGCCCAACGTATCGAGGGTCAATTGCATCAGATCAATATGGCGTTGACGCACTAAAGCTAATTGATCATGGTTGCTCATGCGGGTTTCCTCGTAACACACCAATACCCTCTAAGCATAGCAAACTCTGCCAGTTTTGGGGATGCACAATTTGGCTGAAATGGCTTAGCATATTTTGGCGTGACAGCGGGCGAAATTGGTTATAATGGTGCGTGAATCCCCGGTACCAAAGGAGGTTCTATGCGCGTAGTCGCGATGATTATGGCTGGCGGTGAGGGGACACGCTTAAGCGTGCTATCCGAAAAACGCGCCAAGCCCTCGGTTCCATTTGCTGGCAAGTATCGCATTATCGACTTTACGCTTTCCAACTGTGTTAACTCCAATATTTTCGATGTTGCGGTGCTCACTCAATATCGGCCTCATTCGCTTAACGACCACATCGGCATTGGCAAGCCTTGGGATCTCGACCGCAATCGCGGCGGGGTACGCTTGCTACAACCCTACCAAGGTCGCAATGATCAGAGTTGGTATAGCGGTACTGCCGATGCCATTCTGCAAAATATCAATTACATCCGTGAACAACGAGCAGATCTGGTGCTGATTCTCTCAGGTGACCATATTTATAAGATGGATTATCGTGAGTTGATCGCTACCCACTTGGCGAAAAACGCCGATCTGACGGTCGCAGTGATGCACGTTTCGCTCGAAGAAACTGATCGCTTTGGGATTATGACAGTTAACGATAGCGATCAAGTTGTTGAATTTAGCGAAAAGCCCAAAGCCCGCGATAAGGGCACCTTGGCATCGATGGGGATTTATGTGTTTGATGCCAAACGCTTGGTTGAACGCCTGCGCGAAACCAGCAGCCAATATCCCAATCTTGATTTTGGCAAGCATGTGATCCCGACGATGATTGCCAATGATAATGTCTATGCACACCCATTCTCGGGCTATTGGGTCGATGTGGGGACGGTGCAATCGTACTGGGAAACCAGCATGGAGTTGCTCGACCCCGATTGCACGCTCGATCTGTTTGATGCTGAGTGGCGGATTCACACCCGCTCGGAAGAACGCCCGCCAGCCAAATTTGGCCCGCAAAGCAAAGTTGAAGGCTCGATGATTTGCAATGGCTGCGTGGTACGTGGCACGGTCGAGCATTCGGTGCTTTCGCCGGGGGTTTATGTTTCACCTGGGGCAATTGTGCGCGATTCGATCGTGATGACCGATACTTGGATTGGCCCAGGTGCGGTGCTTGATCGGGTGATTGTTGATAAAGATGTGGTGATTGGGGCCAATGTGAAACTTGGCGTTGGTACTGAAAACGTTCCCAATCGCTTGCAGCCAGATAAATTGACCACGGGCATTAGCATTATTGGCAAAGGTGCGCATATTCCCGCAGGCATTAGCATTGGCCGCAATGTTGTGATTCCATCCGATTGCGATGAAGACCAATTCAATGGCGATATCGCAAGTGGCGAATCGATCTAGTGCTGGGAGAGTTTCGTATGCGTGTTTTAGCTTTGATTATGGCTGGTGGCGCTAGCCCTTCGTTAAGCGCCCTGACCGCTGGCCGAGCGGCAGCAGCAACGCCGTTTGCTGGTAAGTATCGAATTATTGATTTTACGCTTTCCAATTGTGTTAACTCGGATATTTACGATGTGGGTGTGCTTTCGCAGCATCAGCCACGTTCGTTGCACGAGCATATTGGCGTAGGCAAGCCTTGGGATCTCGACCGCCTGCAAGGTGGCGTGCGGGTGTTGCACCCTTTTCCAACACCCGATGGCGGCGGCTGGCAACGTGGCACCGCCGATGCGATTCGCTATCACCTCGATGTGATCGAAGAACGGCCAGTTGATTATGTGATGGTTTTGGCTGGTGATCATGTCTACAAGATGGATTATCGGCCTTTGCTCGATTTGCATATGCAACGGGGCGCTGATGTAACCTTGGCGGTGCATAGCGTGCCGCCGCACGAAGCCTATCGCTATGGCATGGTCACGGTTGATGGCGAGGGTCGCGTGACCAAATTCGAGGAAAAACCCCGGCGCACCACTAGCGCCTTGGCCTCGATGGGTGTGTATGCCTTTCGCAAAGAATATCTGGTCGAGCTGCTTTATCGTGATCAATCAGTTGATTTTGGCAGCGAAATGTTGCCACGGATCGTGAGCGAAGCCAATGTGAGCGCCTACACCTTCAATGGCTATTGGGCTGATGTTGGCACCGTGCAAGCCTATTACGAATCGAATATTGCTTTGCTGGCCGAAACCCCAGCGCTCGATTTGTATGACCCTGAGTGGGTGGTGCGCACGCGCTCGTTTGAACGCCCAGCCGCTCAACTTGGCGCAGCCGCACGGATCGAACGCAGCCTACTTTGCGATGGCTGTCGGGTCGACGGCTATGTTTCAGGCTCGGTGATTGGTACAGGGGTGGTAGTCGGCGCAGGTGCAATTATCCGCGATTCGGTGATTATGCCCGATAGCGTGATTGAGCCAGGCGTGGTGCTCGATAACTGCGTGGTCGATAAACAGGTGGTGATTGGCCGCGATTGTCGGGTGGGCGAAGGCGCGATTAGCACGCCTAATGCGGCTCAACCTCAATTGCTCAACACTGGCCTGAGCGTGATTGGCAAAGCTGCACGCATTAGCGCAGGCCATACGATTGGCCGCAATGTCGTGGTGAGTCCGCGCAGTTTTGTCGATCAAGATCTGGCCAGCGGCGAAACCTTCTAATTGCACCGTTCCCTTACCCCAACCCCGCTCCCACAGCGGCTCCCCCTCGCCCACTGAACGCGGGCGAGGGGACGGTGCACCAAAACGCCATTCTGGTTTTACATGCGTTCTGGAGCGGCGATTGAGAGCAAGCCTAAGCCGTTGCGCAATGCTTGAGCCGTGGCGGCAACCACATGACCACGGGCAATTCGTAGTTCGGGCGTTTCGGCTTTGAGCACAGAACAAGCATCGTAGAAGGCCGAAAATGCGCGGGCGGTAGCATACAGCCAATCGGCGACCACGAATGGCGCATAACGGGCAGCCGCTTCTTCAATAATTTGTGGTAAGCGGGCTAGCTCTTTCAGCAAACCAGTTTCAGCAGAATGAATCAGCAAGCTACCATCATAGCTGGCGGGCAGTTCGCCAAAATCGCGCAGAATCGAGCAGCAACGGGCGTGCATATATTGCAAATAGGGCGAACTATTGCCCTCGAATGCCAACATCCGATCCCAATCGACGGTGATATTGCGCTTCGTATCTTGGTACAAATCGTTGTACATTACCGCGCCAACCCCAACTTGCTCAGCGACTTGCTCGATCAAATCGGCGGTGAGTTGAGTTTTACCTTCAGTCATTTTTTGCTCAATCAAGCTTTTGGCCCGATTATGCGCTTCATCCAGCAAGGTTTCCAGGTAAATCATATTGCCCTTGCGGGTGGAAAGTGGTTGACCTTTGGCATCAAAGACCGTGCCAAACGAAATATGAATCAATTCGGCATCGGTATAGCCCAAGGCTTTGCTGATCGTAAAGGTTTGGCGGAAATGCAATTCTTGGGGCTGGCCCACAATATAAATCATCGCATCAGGATTATAGGTTTGCTCGCGATATTTGATCGTAGCAATATCGCGGGTGATGTAGAGCGTGCCACCATCCGAGCGCAGAATCAAAAAGGTTGGTAATTTCTTGCCGCGATGGTCGGGCAAATCTTTGACAATAATTGCCTTGCCATCACGCTCAGCAAGGTCACTCTCGCCTACATCGCTGATAATTTCAGCCAGCATATCTTTGTAAAAGCTTTCGCCATGTTGCACATCAAATTGCACACCCAAGCGATCATAATTAGGCTGATTGGCGGTTTTGGTGAGATCAACCATCCATTGCCAAAGCTCGACTGCTTGCGCATCGCCCTGCTCTAATTTCAACGACCAAGCTCGCGCTTCATCATCGAGATCAACTTCGGCATCGGGATCAAAATCGGCATCGTCGGGGTTTGCGCCCTTCATCAGCAAATTGTAGCGTTTGTATTGATCTTCAATTGCGGCGAGCACTGCCTCGCCCTCGCCTTCGGGCTTGCCAAAGCGCAAGGTTGCGGCAATATTGACCCCGAATTGCTTGCCATAATCGCCCAAGTGATTATCGCGAATCACTTCGTAGCCAAGCCGTTGGTAGAGATTGGCAATCGCTTGGCCAATGATCGTTGAGCGGATATGGCCAACGTGCATGCGTTTGGCAATATTGGGCGACGAATATTCAACAATCACTTTGCGATTATTGCCTTTGGTGCTGCTACCATAGGTTACGCCGCCAGCCTGAATATCGGCCAAAACAGCTTTGGCAAACGCTTGAGGGTTCAAATGAAAATTAACATATGGGCCAGAAATTGTTGCGCTAGCCACCAAACTATCGGCGGCAAATTGCAGTGCGGCAACTAATTCTTGGGCAACTTGGGCGGGGTTGCTGCCACGGCTTTTGGCGGCGCGAAAACAAGGCAAGGCTAAATCGGCCTGCACGCCAGCAGCCTTCGGTGCGCCCAAATCAATATCTGCGGCGCTGATTAAATTGGTGGCAAGCAAGGCCTCGCGAATGGCTTGCTCGAAGCGAGCAAAGGTATACATTATTAAAACTCCAATTGGTTAATATCTAGCGGCAGTATAGCCGAAAAGCCTTATTTTAGCCGATCAAAAAGCACCCATCGGTTGTCGATGAGTGCGAGCAGAAAAAGCTGCTGGATGCTATCGACTAGACCAAATATTGCTTAAACCAAGCCAGCGTTTCAGCCCACGCTGCTTGGGCAGCCTCTGCATTATACCGCTGACCAGTATCATTATGAAAAGCGTGATTGACCCCAGGATAAATTTCTTTGCGATAGACTTTGTTATTCTGCTGCATCGCAGTTTCTACATCGCCAACCGTGCTGGTAATCCGCTCATCTTGCTCGGCGTAAATTGCCAAGACTGGCGCATTAATTTTGGAAATTTCGCTGCTTGGCACCGGCGGGCCGTAGAATGGCACGGCAGCTTTTAATTCGGGCATGCCGGCTGCGACCAACCAGGTAACCCCACCGCCAAAACAAAAGCCGACCATGCCAACCTTGCTGGTATCGGCAAAAGTTTGGGTTTTGAGATAATCGACTCCCGCCTTGAAATCGGCTACATGACGCTCTGGTGGTGCGCCGCTCAGCAATCCTGGCACGCTATCGGCATCGGTTACGCTGGCAGTGCCGCCTTCACGCGAGAGCAAATCGACTGCCAAGCCAACATAGCCAGCCTTGGCCACCCGCCGCGCTACATCCTGAATATGCGGCGTCAGCCCACGATTTTCGTGGCAAACCAACACGACCGGAAATGGGCCCGCGCCAACAGGTTGAGCCAAGTAGGCCATCAATTGGCTGTCGCCGCCAGCAAACTCGACCATCGCCGCTTTGATCGCTGGGTCGTTTTCGGCGACGCTGTTGGGTACGCTGCCACTTGCGCTCGCGGTCGTTGGCGTTGCTTCAAGCGCAGCAGCAGTGGTTGCGGTTGGCGCAGCTGTTGGATTGGGAGCACTGGTCGCCGTAGCTGGCGTAGCTGGATCACCACAAGCAGCCAATAGTTGGCCTGCGACCACGATGCCAGTAATGCCTGCGATCTTCTTCAAGGCCTGCCGCCGACTGAGCAATCCTTCCTGATAATCTTCGACGAACTCATCGACCAAATACTTCTGTAAATGATTCATCGGGCATCCTCATACACTAAATGCTTGCCATATCTCAGTCTACGCCTGTTTGGTGGCAAACGGATGGCTTGCAAGATGAGGATTTATTAATTTCATTTACTATTTTGCTGATGAAGTACAGTTTAGCCAAATAGTTTGAGTTTTATCGATCTTGATTGAATCCAGCAAGGCTTATTGATGGCCATGATTAATGATCCCCTCACCCCTTCGCTCCCGCTCCCACTGCACGCGGGCGAAGGGGAGCCGCCGTGGATTGCCCACAAATCACGGCAAACTACCGGGTAAAGCCCCTCGCCCGCGCCACGAGAGAGCGATTGGGGTGAGGGAAGGCATCCAAATTCTTCATGAAAGTTCACCCCTTGCCCACAAATCATGGCAAAACCACCGGGTAAAGCCCCTCGCCCGCGCCACGAGAGAGCGATTGGGGTGAGGGAATCTTAAGACCTAGCCTTGAAAGATCCCTAGCCCCGACAACTGCGCCATAGGCTTAAATAATTTTAGGCAGCTAGGCGCTTGGTTCGGCGTAAGGCTAAGCCGGCAACGGTGGCAACCAAGACCGCTTTGTGGGTGTGCAAGCGGTTTTCAGCTTGATCAAACACGATCGAACGCTCGCCATCAGCAACGTCGGCGCTAATTTCCTCGCCGCGATGCATTGGCAAACAGTGCATCACTTTGGCTCCAGCATTGGCTGCGGCCAAAAGTTCAGCGTTAAATTGAAACGGTTGCAAGGCTTCCAAATGACCTTCGGCCACAGCTTGACCCATACTGACCCACACATCGGTATACAACACATTGGCATCTTTAACTGCTTCTAATGGGTCGTTGGTGATGACGATTTTGGTGCCATTGGCGGCGGCCTGTAAGCGCGCTTGCGCTAACAACTGCTGATCAACATTGGCAACAAATGGCGTGCCGATCGCAAAATCCATGCCCAAGCGTGGTGCTATTTCCAACAGCGAATTGGAAACATTATTGGGATCGCCAAGATAGGCCAATTTTATGCCCTGGCAAGTGCCAAAATGCTCACGAATTGTCAGCGCATCGGCCAAGGCTTGCACTGGATGCAGCCAATCGGAAAGGCCATTGATCACTGGAACATCGGCAGCTTCAGCCAATTCAACCAAGGTTGCATGATCATTGACCCGCGCCATAATTGCATCGCACATACGGCTGAGCACGCGGGCTGTATCGCCAATTGTTTCGCCACGGCCAATTTGGGTATCGCGCGGGCTGAGGTAAATGCCATGCCCACCGAGCTGTACCATGGCCGATTCAAAGCCAACGCGGGTGCGGGTTGAAGGCTTTTCAAAAATCATCGCCAAGGTTCGGTTTGCCAAAAGAGGGTGGGCTTTGCGGCGTTGTTGGCGTAGCTTGAGTTCGGCGGCAGTTTCGAGCACGTCGAATAATTCAGTGTCGTTCCAATCCGCCAAGGCTAGTAGATCGCGACCAAGAAGTGGGTGTGTCATTTGGAAGCCTCCGTTAAATGTAACGGCAGGGCGAGGCAGCTACGGGCAACCTCAGCCTTCTGCTAAAACGTGTTGAGCAGCAATCAGTTGGTCGCGCACGGCGTTGGGCGCTGTTCCACCAGGTACGTCGCGCATGGCGACGGAACGAGCAAAATCGAATAAACCAGCAACATCGGTTAGGCTTGGGTGGGCTGCGACAAAGCTTTCGGCAGGCAATTGGCGCATGCCAACGCCACGTTGCTCAGCTTCGCGCACCAAGCGCCCGGCAATATGATGGGCCTCGCGAAATGGCACCCCCCGTCGTACCAATTCATCGGCCACATCGGTTGCCAACATGGCATCATCTAAAGCAGCCGTCATGCGTTCGGTGTTGAAGCGGGCGGTACGAATCGCGCCAGCAACCACTGGCAATGTCAGGCTTAATGTATCAATTGCGTCGAATAAGGGCGCTTTATCTTCTTGTAAATCTTTGTCGTAGGCCGATGGCAAGCCCTTGAGCAAGGTCAAAACGGTAACTAAATTGCCGATCAAACGGCCCGATTTGCCGCGTGCCAACTCTAATGAATCAGGATTTTTCTTTTGGGGCATTAAACTTGAACCAGTCGAATAAGCATCATCAAGCGCAACAAAGCCCCATTCCGCGCTACTCCAGATGATCCAATCCTCGGCAAGCTGGCTGATGTGCACGCCCAACAAGGCGGTTGCCGCCAAAATTTCCACAATATAATCGCGGTCGCTGGTGGCATCGAGGCTGTTTTGGCTGATGCTGGCAAAGCCCAACTCCACTGCCAAAGCCGCTCGATCGACGGCAAACGCAGTGCCAGCCAACGCTCCCGAGCCAAGCGGCAACACGCTGACCCGTTTGGTAGCGTCGTGCAAACGCTGGCGATCACGATCTAAACGCCAAAAATGGGCTAAAAGTGCGTGCGATAATAAGACTGGCTGCGCCCGTTGCAGGTGGGTATAGCCAGGTAAAATTGCCTCGCCAACCGCTTTGGCTTGTTCCAGCAAGGCCGCTTGGACATCGCGAATCAAATCATCGGCCAGTTTGAGTGCACCTAATGTCCACAAGCGGGTATCGGTGGCAACTTGATCGTTGCGCGAGCGGCCAGTATGCAATTTGCCCGCCAAAGCCCCGATAAAATCACCTAAGCGCCGTTCGACAGCGGTATGAATATCTTCGTCGCTGGTTAACGGCAAAAACAAGCCTGCTTCAAACTCCTGAGCGACTTGACGCAAGCCTGCGATCAGTTGTTGACATTCGGCGGCTTGCAAAATACCAGCTCGTTCTAAGCCATTGGCCCAAGCAATCGAGCCACGAATATCTTCGGCCCATAAGCGCCGATCGATTGGAAACGAATCGTTGAATAAGCGCATATGCTCAGCCAACGAGCCACTAAAGCGTCCACCCCACATGGTTTGGTTACCTCATTAGTTAGGGGTCAGGGGTCAGGGGCAAGGAACTAGGAAATGGCTATAGGCTTTTTATTGATCTTTAATTTTCCAACGAAATCCCGATAGACCATAGCCTATAGCCATATTAGCCCTGTGCCGCTGCGTTAAACATCCTGACCCCTGAATCCTAGCCCTTCGTTTACGTCCGATAGTCAGCATTGATTCGCACATATTCAGCGCTAAAATCGCAAGTCCAAGCATAGCCGGTGGCCGTGCCAGCACCCAGATTCAACCGGATTGCAACGTGTTGACCACTGATTTGGCTAGCAGCTTCGCGTTCGCTGTAGTTGGTGGGCGTGCCACCAGCCACTAATTGCACCTCGCCCAACCAAAGTTCAACTTGGCTAGGATCGAATGGCACACCCGCCACCCCTGCCGCTGCCAAAATCCGCCCCCAGTTGGGATCGCCGCCGTGGATGGCGGTTTTGACCAAGGGTGAGCAGGCAATTTTGCGGGCAACAGTGCGAGCAGCGGCAACGCTTGGCGCATGATCAACCGTGATCGTGATGAGCTTGGTAGCGCCCTCTCCATCGGCGGCAATTTGTTTGGCTAAATCAATACAGACTGCTTCGAGCGCTTGGCGGAAGGCGGCAATATTGCTAGCGTTGATCGTCACGCCACTAACGCCTGAGGCCAACATCAACAGCGTATCGTTGGTGCTAGGGTCGCCATCGACCGTAACGCAATTAAATGATGAATCGCTGACTTCGCGCAGCAAACTTTGGGCCAAATCAGCATCAATCGCAGCATCGGTGGTTACAATCGAAAGCATGGTTGCCATCATCGGATGGATCATGCCTGCGCCTTTGGCAACACCCGCCACCGTCAACACAACGCCATCGATCACCACATTGGCGCTCGCGGTTTTTGGTCGGGTATCGGTGGTCATAATTGCTTCGGCCAGCGCGGGAGCATGCTCAATACCTAGTTCTGGTGCGATTGCAGCAACGCCCTTGGCCACTTTTTCAACATTCAGTTGATGACCGATTACGCCCGTTGAAAGCACCAAGACTTGGTGTGGCTCACAACCAACTGCCTCAGCCGCCAATCGCGCCATCTCACGCGCAACAGCGTCGCCTTGTGCGCCCGTGCAAGCATTGGCACAGCCAGCGTTAGCAATTACGGCCCGAATTTCGCTAGCATGCTCGGCCAACACAGCTTGATCGTAGAGCACTGGTGCGGCTTTGACGAGGCTGGTGGTAAAAACCCCAGCCCCGATGCAAACACTATCAGCAACAAGTAAACTTAAATCAGGATTACCACTGGCCTTCAAGCCACATCGCCCCGCAGCACTGCGGAAGCCGGCGGCAAAACGAAAGATACTCATGCTTATTCGGCTCCTGAGGTTAAGGCTTCAACTTTTTGGGGCAAGCCAAAGAGCTTGATAAAGCCTTCAGCATCGGCTTGGTTGTAGACCGCATCTTCGCTGAAGGTTGCCAAATCGGGCACGTACAAGCTGCGTTCAGCCTTGCGCCCAACCAAATGCACGCCACCTTTGAAGATTTTCAGGCGACTAACGCCAGTCACGTTCTTTTGGGTTTCAGTGAAGAAGGCCGACAAGGCGTAGCGCAACGGCGACCACCATTGACCGTTGTAGATCAACTCTGAGAAGCGAATCGCCAAGGTATCTTTGTAGTGCATGGTTTCGCGATCGAGCGCCAATTCTTCGAGGCCTTGATGCGCGCGATACAGCAATGTGCCGCCTGGTGTTTCATACACGCCGTGGCTTTTCATGCCAACCAAGCGATTTTCGACCAAATCGACGCGACCAACGCCGTGGCGAGCGCCAATCTCGTTGAGGGTTTGCAGCAAGGCCACGGGGCCAAGTTGCTCGCCATTCACGCTGACCGGAATGCCACGCTCGAAGCCAATTTCCAGATATTCTGCTGCATCAGGTGCTTGTTCAGGCGTAACGGTGCGTTGGAACATATTCAATTCTGGCTCCAGCCATGGATCTTCCAACGAGCCGCCTTCGTGGCTCAAGTGCCAAATATTGCCGTCGCGGCTGTAGATCGAGGCGCGGGTGCTGGTGACTGGCACGTTGTGCAATGCGGCATAATCCAGCGCATCTTCACGTGAGCGAATGTGCCATTCACGCCATGGAGCGATGATTTTCATGTGTGGAGCCAAGGCCATGTAGGTCAATTCAAAGCGCACTTGATCGTTGCCTTTGCCAGTACAGCCGTGGGAAAGTGCATCAGCGCCAACTTTCAAAGCGGTTTGCACCTGGCCACGGGCGATCAATGGGCGGGCAATGCTGGTGCCAAGCAAATAGGTGCGTTCGTAGGTTGCGCCCGATTGCAACATTGGAAACAAGAAATCGCGCACAAATTCTTCGCGCAAATCTTCGACATAGCAGGCACTTGCGCCCGAAGCAATCGCTTTGGCTTCGACACCGCTCAAATCATCATCTTGGCCAAGATTGGCGCAGTAGCAGACGACTTCACAGCCATAATGTTCCTTCAACCACGGCACGATCACGCTGGTATCCAAGCCACCAGAGTAAGCCAGCACAACTTTATTTGCAGTCGCATTCGACATGACCAATGAACTCCTTATTTGAAAGGATGAAGGATGAATTATGAGGGATGCAATCCCTGAACCATCCTTCATTTCACAAAATACACATTTAAGGATAAACCCAAGGGATGCGTCTTCATCTTTCATCCCTCATAATTCATCCTTCTAAACTAGTGTTCCCAAACCACGGCGGTTTCGTCACAGCAGGTGACGAGTGGACACTTGACACAATCGCGCCAAACCTTTTCGGGGAAGCGTTCTTTGTCGGTGATTGTAAAACCCAAACGGACAAAAAACGAGACAGCGCGGGTCAAGGCAAAAACTGTATGAATTTGGCGCAATTTCGCTTGAGCAACCAGTTCGAGCACAATTTTGGCACCTACGCCAGCAGCACGATACTCGGTTGCAACCGCTAATGAGCGAACCTCAACCAGATCAGGATTCATCAGCAACAACGAGCCGATGCCAATCACCCGTTGGCCATGGCAGGCAACTACCCAATTTGCTAAAAAAGCACGAATTTCGTCAGCGGAACGGGGTAATAAATGCCCAGCCCGCACATTTTCGGCTACCAATTCGCTCATGCCAGCGACATCGTTTTCATGGGCTGGCCGAACGACAATCTCCGCAGGATCGATTGGAGCCAAAAGTGTACTGTGTTGAATGGCAACCATTGATTGGTTACTCCCAAAACGGCTTGCGCCGGATAATGTTCAGATGTCAATAAATAAGTAAACATCCCCTCAACCCCCTGCGAGCGAGGGGGAATGCAGATCTAGCTCCCCTCGCCCGCGTTCAGTGGGAGAGGGGCTGGGGGTGAGGGAATCCCCAATTTAGGCCCAGTCGATTGCTGGCGGCAAAGCCCAGCCAGATTCAAAGCTGCTAACAAACGAATGAGCCGCACTTGGCCGTTGGCCTTGGGCCAAAAACGTCGCCAACGATTTAAGCTCTTTGGGCCAAAACGGCAAACTAGCGATTTCGGCTAAAGCTCGCCATTCGGGCATTGGTTTATCGGCAGCTTCGGCGCATAGTGTAGCCTGCGAATCTAACGGCGCAGCATACAGAAACACCTCTAGGCCATAGTTTGGCTCGCGATCATTTGGGTCGATGATGGCATAGGTTGGAATCACCCACTCGCGCAAAAAGGCGACCTTGCCAACTTCTACCCGAATGCCACATTCTTCCCAGACTTCGCGGGCTGCACATTCGGCCAACGACTCGCCACGTTCTAAGCCGCCACCTGGCAAGCGCCAAACTAATTCTGGTTGATCTTCGGTCGCGAGCATCAACAGTTCATCGCCACGCAGCACAATCACTCGCGTTCGAATGTTGTCGAAGACCGAATGACTGGCCATTAGTCAGCCTCGATAATCGTGCCAGCATCAAGCTGATCGATGTTGGTGATCCGCACGACTTTAACTCCAGCCTGCAAACCGCTCAATGCCGATTCGACTTTCGGAATCATGCCGCCGCTGATTGTGCCATTGGCAATTAATGCCTGAATTTCGCTGGTGTTGAGCCGTGGAGCAACCACGCCATCAACTAAAACCCCAGGCACATTCGAGATAAACACAACTTCGTCAGCGCCGACTGAGGCAGCAATCGCACCTGCAAATACATCGGCATTAACATTCAGCGTGCCACCAGCGCCATCAGCACACAATGGAGCCAAGACTGGCACAACATCCGCTGCCAAGGATTCATATAAAACTGTGGCCCGAATGCGAGCTGGCTTGCCAACCGCACCCAAATCGCCAGCGCTATGCTCCAAACGGGTTGCATACACCAAGTTACGATCAACGCCCGACAAGCCGAGTGCTTCCACGCCAACTGCATTGAGCGCGGCAACCAAACGGGTGCTGACCATACCGCAAAGCACCATCGTAGCAGCTTTGAGCGCAGTTTGGTCGGTTACTCGTAGGCCAGCCACAAATTGCGGTTCGCCGCCAAGCGCCAGCTGCAATTGGCCAATTTCCTTGCCGCCGCCATGCACCAAAATTGGCACATCGTTGACACTGACCATGGTTTGGATGACTGCAACCAAGCGTGCCAACCACGCTGGATCATCAATTTCGTTGCCGCCAAGTTTCAAAATTCGCATTGCACACTCCTAGCGCAAACCGGTCGTTTCAGGCAAACCAAACATAATATTCATATTTTGAATTGCTTGACCCGAAGCGCCTTTGAGCAAATTATCAATCGCCGAGGTGACGATTAACATGCCAGGTTGGGCCAGCGTCAGACCAATTGCACAATCGTTGGTATGCACAACATGGGCCAAGCTGGCCAATTGACCTTGATCAAGCACGTTAACGAATGGCTCAGCGGCATAGCGTTGGCGATAGAGCGCATGAATGCTCGCCAAATCAAGCTCTGGCTGAATCGGCACATAGATTGTGCTTAAAATACCGCGTTGGGTCGGCAAGAGGTGTGGTGCAAAAATCGTGTTAACTGGTGCGTTTGCCAACTTGCTCAATTCTTGCTCAATTTCGCCAACGTGGCGATGGCTATGGCCAATGTTGTAGGGGCTATAATTTTCGTGCGCCTCAACAAAGTGCAGATGTTGTTTGGGTGCGCGGCCAGCGCCAGAAACACCCGAAGCAGCATTGATAATGATGGTTTGGCCGGTTTGCCACCAACCTTGTTCAAGCAATGGCGCTAAACCAAGCAGCACGCTGGTGGGGTAACAACCAGGGTTGGCAATTGCTGGCACATCAACCAATGCAGCGCGATTCAGTTCAGGCAAGCCATAGGGAGCGTTCAAGAGTTCAGGGTGGGGATGCGTGTGGTCGTACCAGCGGGTATAGGCGGCGGGGCTGTCCAAGCGAAGGTCGGCGGAGAGGTCGATGGCTTTGACACCATGCTGCTGAGCCTCTGCCACCGTTTTGGCAGCGACACCATGCGGCAACCCCGTGAAAATTAGATCAACCGCCTGCCAATCAACCTGATTCGCAGCCAATAAGGGCATATCGAGTGGGCCTGGCACAACCTGCGCCAAACGCTTGCCCGCCGACGATTCCGAGACCCCCCAAACAACGCTGGCGCTGGGATGGCGTTGCAACCAGCGAGCTAGTTCGTATCCGGCGTATCCCGTTACGCCAAAAATACCAACACGAATCATTGCGAACTCCCTATCGTTAAGGATGAAGAACGAAGGATGAGGGATGAACACGTGGGTGTTACATCATTCAAACATTGCATCATTCATCCTTCATAATTTCGAGCTAAAAAAGATTCCCCCCGAACCATCAGCTGAGGTTCGGGGGGAAACGCTTGGGCGTTTGTGATCTTGCTCGTTGCCTGTTATGCAGCACAAACGGCGCAAGCCCACCGAACCTCGTTGGTACGGGGACGACGCAGCCGCAATGCTGGCGAAAAAAGGGTTGTGAGCATTTGTTTCTTCATAATGTCGCGAATGATAGAGCGATTTAGACATTTTGTCAAGTAAGGGTTAAATGCGTTATTTAGCCCATTCTAATGAGCTAAATAACGCATTGCAGCACAGGTTAAAGTTTGATTATGCTTGGCCGTTCGCCAGTGTAACGCGCCCGTGGCCGAATCAAACGTGCATCGCTATATTGCTCTAAAGCATGGCCAATCCAGCCAACACTGCGGCCTAGGGCAAAGAGGCTCATTGCGCTACCCAATGGCAAATTCAGCACCCGCCCAACCCACGCCAAGCCAAAATCAATCGTCGGATGATCGCCCAACAATTCATATACGGCTTGAATAATCCGATCAATATCACTGCCCACCTGCGGCACTAATTGACGAATCAGATCGAGCAGCACTTTGCCACGCGGATCGCCATTGGGATACATCTGATGCCCAAAGCCAGGAATTGGCTGGCCTAAACGTAGCTTTTGGGCCAAGGCTGCATAGATATCAGGGCTACGCAATAGCTCATCGAGCAAAAGCTCGCTTAATTCGCTTTGTTTGCCATGATGTACGCCGCCTAGTGCTGCCAAGCCAGCGCTCACCACAGCATACAAGGTTGTGCCCGCCGAAGCAACACAGCGAGCAGTAAATGACGAAACATTTAATTCATGATCGGCACTCACAATTAAGGCTGCACTGAGCAAGGGATATAAGTGTGCTGGAATGCGCCATGCTTCGGCCAGATGGGCCACGATTGACCCTTGTAATGGCCGTTTGGCGGCGACACTGATCAATAATTGTACCACCCGCACCGCCGTTCGCTGCAAACCTTGCGGGCGTTGATCGAAGGCCGCATGATCGTTGTTGCCAACGATTGCCAAGGCCACCACAAATTGCTCAATCAACGGTAGCTCTGGCAAATGTGGTATGTTCAGTGCAGGCAAATCAGCCCATAATTGGCTGCTCTGCTGACGTTCGCCTGTCCAAATCAGGCTGGCAACTTCCTCGATGCTCGCGCTACTGGCTAACTCGCGCACATCAATTCCACGATAATACACCTGTTGATTATCGATCAGGGTAATTGCCGAATCGAGCACTGGCGTACCCCAATGCAAAGCGCCAGCCGCCACGCTAGCCGGATTGCGTCGGCCTTCACGGCGTAATTTCAATTGCTCAACTTGATCGTACAAATAGCGATGAGCATGCGCTCCGGCTGGCTCCGAGTGCAGCAACCCGCGGCTAACATAGGCATAAACGGTTGGCACACTAATTCCTAGTTGCTCGGCCACTTCGCGAGCACTCAAATAGCGCGTCATTGCGTTGCTCCATTCCAATGTTGATTCATCAATCAACATTGACAACATTGATAAATCTATTTATAGTCGATAGCAGCAGGAATTTCAAGCGGCAATTCTGCCGCACATGGCCTAGCACGCTGAAAGGATCGATTGTCAATGGCGACTGAAACCCAAGTTCATGTAGGTTTAGAAGGGATTGTTGCAGCAGCAACGCGGCTCAGCAGTGTCGATGGCCAAGCTGGGGAATTAATTATTGCCGGCTTTCCATTGGAGCGTTTGGCACCTTTTGCCAGCTTCGAGGAAACCATTTTTCTATTGTGGAATGATCATTTACCAAGCCAAAGCGAGTTGGCTGAATTGCGCCAAAGCCTTGCCAGCCAGCGTCAATTGCCAGCCCTAACCTTAGATGTTGCCCAACGTCTCGGCAGTGAAAAGGTTGATCCAATGGATGCCTTACGCGCTGCCACCGCCACATTAACCCCATTAGTCGACGAACGGGCTACCGCCCAACGCATCGTGGCGGCCTTGCCAACAATTGTCGCCGCCTACTGGCGCGCCCGCAACCAAGCCGAATTTATTGAGCCACGCAGCGATTTAAGCCATGCCGCCAATTATTTGTGGATGTTGACTGGCAAAGAGCCAAGCGCTGAGCAAGTGCGGGCACTCGAAACCTACCTCAACACCGTGGTTGACCATGGCCTGAATGCCTCAACCTTCACCACCCGCGTGATCATCTCGACCGAATCAGATTTGGTTTCGGCGGTGACCGGGGCAATTGGCGCACTCAAAGGCCCGTTGCATGGTGGCGCACCTGGCCCAGCCTTGGATATGGTGTTTGAAATTGGCACAGCTGATCGCGCTGAGGAAGTGCTACGCGCCAAGTTGGCACGCGGCGAGCGCTTGATGGGCTTTGGTCATCGCGTCTACAAAGTGCGCGATCCACGGGCAGAAGTGTTGGCTGGCGCAGCCGATCAACTCTTTGCCAACGATGGCAATCGCGAATTGTATGAACTGGTACGCCACGTTGAGCAAACCGCAATTCGCTTGCTAGAAGAACACAAGCCAGGCCGCAAATTGCAAACCAATGTCGAGTTTTATACCGCTTTACTGTTACATGGCATCGATTTTGAAACCGACCTGTTTACTCCAACCTTTACGATCAGCCGCGCCGTTGGCTGGATTGCCCATGCCTTTGAGCAACGGGCCGTTGGCCGGATCATTCGGCCTCAATCGATTTACACGGGCGAACGCAACCGCACGTGGGTTGATGTCGCTGAGCGCTAATGGTTGATCCCCTCACCCCAACCCCTCTCCCGTGGCGCGGGCGAGGGGCTTTTAGTTTAGTGGTTTTTCCATGATTCGTAGGCATTGGATGGATGCTCCCCCTCACCCGCGTTCAGTGGGAGAGGGGGCTGGGGGGTGAGGGTCGGTATTTAAGATCCCCTCTCCCGTGGCGCGGGCGAGGGGCTTTTGGTTTAGTGGGAGAGGGGCTGGGGGGTGAGGGGATCTTGACCTACCTTTGGGCAAAAAACAACACTGCTAATACCACCAAGGTCAACACGACCCAGAAACCCATATACAGCACAATAAATTGCTTGACGCTGGCTCCAGTTTTGCCATTGTATTGCAATTTGCACTGCGGGCATTTAACTAAATTGGTCATCTTTGCGCCCAAAACCCCGCCCCACCAACTCATAGTTACTTTGCTGGGCATGGCATACTGGCACCGTGGGCAGGGTGCATACAGCGAACCTGATGGTACTTGATACATCATTACTCCTCAAAACGATACTGATCAATATCACACAATGGCTTGAAACCAATCGCTTGATAGATTTTATTTGACGTTGGGTTGCTTAAATCGGTAAAAAGCATACAAAAGCGATAGCCTTGATTTAATAAATGTTGGCTTAACGCCGCCACAGCATTGCTCGCATAGCCTTTACCCCGAAATTGGCGTGGCGTAGAAACTGCACCAATACAAATGCCATTAATCGTCGGGCGGCTTGAGGCAAGTGATGAAACGGGTTTGCCATCAATTTCCCAATACCAAGCGCTACCAGTGGCAATTTGGCGTTCGGCAACTGCGTTCCAATCCCAATGTGGTTCAGTTGGTAACGCTTCGTCATGAAACGCAGATAGCCATTCGGCTAACCATTCGGCATCGGTCGTGATTGCCTGTTTGAGCGAACCAGCAATTGGAGCAGGTGGTATGACCTCAGTCAAGGTATAAATTCGCTCGTGCATACTCAAAAGCGGCTCTTTGCCAGTTTTGGCTTGCCAAATTTCACAAAAAGCTGTGGTTGTCGCAGGTGCGCTTAGCACACCCGATAGCTCAATCTTGTGGCTATACACGTAGTTGGCTAAGATCTCAGCTGCTTGATTGGCTAAACTAACATCGCGCAAGGCCGAGATCGTCAAGGCATGCGGCGAGGTCATCACCGATACTCCAACTACTCCTTGCTCGTCGCGAATCGCCGCGAAAAAAGGCGGGTTTGCCGGCAACCAGCCATTCTGAATGCGCATACTCAGGCCAAGTGGTAAATTATTCTCAGCTTCGTGCTGCAAAAGAAAATCACGGTGCTCACCTAAAAATCTATCAACCGAAGAATATTGTTCGATGCGCATACATCACCCTCACTAAGCTAGCCATATGCTTAGTGAGCATACTCGAAGCTTTGCCAAAAACAATCGTGCTTAAGCAGCAGTTTAGGCCGCTAGCAAAAGATTTGCCGGCTCGTTAACCATTGCAACATCCAGACGCAACCAATCGATTGTACCTTGCATCCAAGCCCGCAGATTCTCAATATAATCGCTGACGACTAATTCAAATTCGCCATAATGCTGGCGTTCAGCCACGATCCGCTCAAACGCGGCAACCTCGGCATAACACATTTGCTCAACCCGCTCGATTGCGCGACTCCAGGTACAATGCTCGCGCTCTTTGACCAACACAGCAATATTTTGCGGCTCCACGGCAGTTAAATCACGCTCCAATGAAGCAATATCGTGCATCCAACACACCACATTATTGGTAATTTCGCCCAAATCGTGAAAAGTTGGATCATGTTTGACTGAGGGTGGCAATAATTCAGCCTGCGCAAAATCAACAAAATCCAGCGAGCTTGTGGCGGCACCAATCCGTTGATGCAATTCAACCGCCAGTTGATTATTGATTGTGGGCTGGTAATTGATGCAATACACATCATAAACCCAATCGTGTAGATAGGTGCTCAAGGTTAGGCCAAAGCGATCGCGCCACTGATGCGATGTCATATTGGCCATGCGGCTGCTCCAATCGGCAAACATCGCAATTAACGGTTTTTGCGGGTAGCTCGGGCTTGCACCATTGAATATATTAATTAGATCGTTGGCTAGGCTCGCGACCAACTCTGGCTGGCCAACCAACGAACGAAACCATTGATCTTGAAAAAATAACCAACTGCCCCAATCGAGCGTGAGGCGAAAACGCTCGGCACAGGCATGCGGATAAACCCGCGCCAACAATTGTGGCAAGCGCAAACGCTGATACACGGCCCATTGGTGCTTGAAACCATGAGAAAATTGCCCCAACCATTGGCTATGCTCAGCATATACGGCTTCTAGGTGAGGGTTGAGTTTCGATGTAAAAGGTAGTTGGATATTCACAAACACCACTTCACCTCCGCGAGTGATCAAAAAAACATTAAAATTATTATGCTGATCCTAGCCATAATTAACCATAGTGCCTTACTCCTAATCAGACCCCATGACATTCGGCGGTACTAAAGTGTGAGTATTGGCCAAAGGCAAAGCTCAAACGTCAGCAGGCAAAAATCAAAAGCTGTCTTTAACGCGTCGGCGCAGAGCCTCAAAAATATGAAGGATGAGGGATAAAGGATGAAACGCAAAGGCAATCGCTATCATGAAGAGCATCAGCCAAATCTGGGCAATCTGGGGCAAAAAATAAACCTGCTTCGCCATTAAGTCCACTAATCCCTGACCCCTGACAACTGAATCCTTCGTGGATCAATCACGGCTAATGGTACAATCGCCAGCAGCGGATAGCGTTTTTTTGGAGGATGACATGCGTTTTTGGCCATTATGGCTGATGGTTTTAACCCTTGGTTTGAGCAGTTGTGGGGCCAGCACTCCGCCACTACCACCAGTCGCTCCGAACCAATCCAACCAAATTTTGCTGCTCAACGAGCTTGATGGTATTGGCTCAAATAGTACAATCACCGTGTTAGCGCCTGCATTGGTAGCGCAATCCAACACGATTCTGGCTGCGGCGCTTGAGCTTGGCGAGCAACCAATTGCCTATCAGCCAACCTTGGCGATTCCTTCTCAGACCTTGGCAATTACCAACAATTATGCAGTGTTGCGGGTTAATGGCGTGCTCAAAAGCAACACTGAATTTGAGCCAATCACCGTCAAGCCGATTGAGCCAACCAACATGAGCCTCGGCGAGCTTAACCAAAATTTGGCAGTTTACAACAATCAGGTGTTACGAGTATATGGCACGTTGTTGCTCAAAGATCAAGCGGCTTTATTGGTCGAAGAAGTTGGCAGCGGCGGCGTTCCTACCGCCAATGCCGCCCAAATTACGATTGAGCAAATTCCCAACCAATCGCCACTGATTCAACAATTGCCCAATCAGCAAGGCAATATTCGTTATGGTCCGCTGACGTTGGTTGGCATGTTGCGCGGCAAAACATTGCATGTTTTTTGGATTGAACCTCAACCCTAAGCCATAAACTGATCTATTTTTAGCCCGTTTGCAGGCCAGCAAAACGGGCTATTTTTTATGCGCCAAATGTGCTACGCTCGAGGTTAAAAACTGTGTTCAGGCTGCGAGGCGAAGCATGAAAGATTCCAAGTCGATGCCATTGATGCCGACTGCAACCACACCCCGATCAACCGCTAGTTTCTTGCAGGAACTGGTGCATTAGCCGGTGCCGAGCAGTCCGATTGCCAACCTGCCTCGGCGCACTGCTCCACTGAGTATGTATGAGCGCTGGCTGAGCACCTTGGCGTATCTCAGCATTTTTGGCTTGGCGATCCTCATTTGGTGGATCGGCGCACAGTTTACCTTGGCATTTTTGGCTGGGCTAGGCTTGAATTTAGCCGTGCTTGGCACTGCCCAATGGTTTATTCCAATCGTCATCACGGCAATCGAAGTAGCATGCTGGCCACGCCGCGCAATCAATCAACATGTTTTGGCGGTATTTGCCTTAGTTGGTGGCCTGGATCTAATTACCAGCGTGATTGGCTGTGTGCGCTGGCTAAGCAATCAACAATTGCCACTCTCAACTGCGTGGCTCTGGATTTTGAGCTTGATAATTGCAGCATTATGCGCATTTTGGCCTGAGCGCTTAGCGCGCGCCGCAGTTGGCGAATTGGGCCGTTTGTGGCGGTAAGAAGGTCTATCGGCTGATGGCTATTGGCTATCGGACATTTAATTAAGTTCATCAAACCATTTACAGATAGCCTTGCTGGCACGGTTCTCCCTCGCCCGCTTCGTGGGAGAGGGGCTGGGGGTGAGGGAATGATAGAAGATATTTAAAAACCACAAATACCCATGCTAGAAAGCTCTGGGTATTTGTGGCTTGTTCGAGACCAGACCAAGAAAGCTATCGGAGACTGCGTTGGTTGTTGGCGTGTCGGTTTCAACAATCAACATCACTATAATAGCACAAAGGTTCTATTTTGGCAAGGGTTTTAATCACCAAAATAGTGCCAATTTTAGAATCTGATTCTGGATAAAGGTGGTTGGGCTTGGATGCTGAAGCACTACAAATTGGAGCATTAATTTTGGCCATGGCTTTGGTGTCCTTAATGTTTCGCCAACGCTTTGGCCGCGATTGGCGTGAATTTCGGCTATGGCAAGCCCAACAACGGGCAATTCAGCCTGAGCCAGCACGCATCAGCCAGTTTACGCCATTGGCCACTGCACTCGATGCACGGACATTGCCGCAAGCTGGCACAGCCTTGCTCAACCCACCAGACGATTTGCGCGTGCTAGCCCACGAATTACGCCAAACCAACAAGCGTTTTGTGCTGCCCTTGGGTTGGCGCAGCGTTCAGGGCGTGGTTTCGTTAGTGCATGGCTCGTTGATCGATGATTTTACCCATATTCAGGTTAGCGGCGCAACTGGCTGTGGCAAAGATGGTTGGGTACGCACTGCCTTGCTCTATCTATGCCTCACCAACCCTGCTGAGCGCTTGCAATTGGCCTTGGTCGATGGCAAGGCGGGTTTGTCGTGGCTTGGTTGGCGCGAAAAAGCCCATGTGGCCTTATTTGCTGAAGCTGAACAGGAATTAGCACCAGCATTAACCTGGCTAACCGAGCAGCGTTTGCAGCGCCAAAAAATTCTCAAAGCCGCCGAATGCGAGCGCTGGGAAGAATATCAGGGCCATGATCTGCCGTTGTTGGTGGTGTTTATTAGCGAATTGACCTTGCTTGAGCAAGCGCTGGGAGCCAAACAATTAGAACAATGGCTCAATAGCGAGTTGACCAGTGGCCGCGCCGCCGGCATTCGCTACATCATCGCAACCCAAACATTTAGCAATTTGAGCACGCGCTTTCGTTCACAAATTAGTTTGGCTGTGGCGGGCTATCAGCCGCGTGATGATGCAGATGAGCCAAATACAACCTTGCCAACCAAAGCCTTCCCCAGTAGCGCCTTGCCACCATCGCGCTTGCCTAGCCCACCAGCGGGCGCGGGCGTGTTTAGCTGTGTTCAAGGGCGCAACGCTGTGACCGTGCGTACCAGTTTTATCGATAAACCCCAACGCCAACAACTGCTCAGCCTCTTGCCCGAGCGCCAAGCAGCATTACCAACCCTAGAAGTTGTTACAACCAAGGCTGTCAGCTTGCCAATTGCTACCGAGCAGCCATTGATTGCGCTGGCCCAAAACCCAAGCCAAAGCTACAATCGCTATGATTTGGCGCAACTTTTGCTGCAACACCTCAATCGCCCCGAACAATTGCTTGACCAAGAACTTTTTCGCAGCGCTTGCGGTATCGAACATAAACGCTTGCGCAGCTATGCCGGCGTGGCGCGGCTGTTTTGGGGCAAAGATGCAGCTCCCAATAAAAGCCGCCTAATCAAACAAGCCCTCGAACGCCAAACCAACCCCAACGAACAAGAAATGCTAGCCCATTTGCTTGGAACAGTTGCCTAGACCTCAATTGTGTGCTATAAAGGTTGTTAAATCTTTCACAAAGATGATTAGATCAACACGTTGCAACAGCTGCAAACACGGTACACTTTATGCAATGAATTGATAAGCCAGTCAACGATCAATTGAGGAACGAGCGATGCAAACTCTGCAAGCAGGCACTATCGTACCGAACTTTACGCTTCAAACGGCTATGGGCGAACGATTTAGCCGCGGCGATCTCCGCGGTAAAGCAGCCCTGGTGATTGTATTTTTGCCCGCCAACGATGGCCTAAACCCAACCTACTTGGCCAATCTCAGCACAGCTGCCCAACGCTGGTCGCATGAGCAAAAAGCTGTGGTTATTTCAGCTGAAGCCTTGCCACCAACCGAAGGTTTGATCGTCCTGCGTGATCCCGAAGCAAAGGTTTTGGCTCAATTTTTGGGCGAAGGCAAGGGTGGCTGGTTTATCACCGACCGCTACGGCGAGTTGTATGCCCAAGGTCAATCGCTTTCAACCGCCGATCTGCCCAAACCCATGAGCCTCAGCGAATGGCTCGAATACGTCAATATGCGCTGTGGCGGCTAAACGGAAGGATGAAGGATGAATTATGAGGGATGAAGTGCAGACGGCAAAAAGAAAGTATGAAGGATGAATTATGAGGGATGAAGCAAGCCTTGGTTGATGCCAATCAACATAATAATTCGTGAAATCTGTGAAATTCGTGGCTAAATTGAGGCTGCGTGCGCTTCGTGTCCTTCGTGGATCGAGATAAGTATGTTGTATCCAACCATATTAAGCGATTGAGGCTGCTCAAGCTTTAATCGCTTTTGGTTTAATTATTTAACAGGCCAACATGCGATATGCTACAATGCCTAAGCTAGTTTTGGCGAGAAATAGGGCTGTATGCAGATTGCAATTGATGCTAGTCGTTTGGCGGTTGGTCAGCGCACTGGCACCGAATCATATACCACCGAGTTAGTGCGGGCGTTGGCGCAAACCGACCGTACCAACCACTATTGTTTATATTTCAATCAGCTTCCCGCAGCGTTGCCACCACTCGGTCGCAATTGGCGGATTAAGTCGATTCCTGCGCCACGCTTGTGGACGCATCTGCGGCTTGGCCCTACGTGGCAGCTTGATCGGCCAGATGTGGCGTTTGTGCCAGCTCATGTCTTGCCGAGTTTGCCACCTCGCCGCAGCGTTGTCACGATTCACGATTTGGGCTACGAGCTGCATCCTGAATCGCACCCCACGCGCCAACGGCTGTATTTGCGCTACTCAACCTTGTGGAGCGCGCGTATGGCCAGCCAAATTATCGCCATCTCCGAGGCCACCAAGCGCGATCTGTTGCACTACACAGGCATTGCCGCCGAAAAAATTAGCGTCATTTACCACGGTGTGCACGAGCGTTTTTATCAGCATCCAGCGCAGCAAACCAAGGAAATAGCAGCCAAATATGGTTTGCATGGCGAATATCTGTTATTTATCAGCACCATTCAGCCACGCAAAAACCTTGTGCGTTTAATCGAAGCCTATGCTCAAGCCCGCCAACAATGCCCCGATTTACCAATGTTGGCGTTGGGTGGCAAAACTGGCTGGCTGACTGAGCAAATAACCCAACAAGCTCAACAGTTAGGAATTAGCGAGCATGTGGCCTTTTTAGGCTATGTCGACGATCACGATTTACCAGCGTTGCTCAGTGGTGCGACAATCTATCTGTTGCCATCGTTGTATGAAGGCTTTGGCATGACCGTATTGGAAGCCATGGCTAGCGGCGTGCCAGTCATCACTAGCAATGTTAGTAGTTTGCCTGAAGTGGCTGGTGACGCGGCGTTATTGGTCGAGCCAACTCAAACCGAAGCAATTAGCGCTGCAATCATTGCGCTTTGGCAAAGGCCACAACAACGCCACGATTTGCGCGAACGCGGCCTTGCATGGGCTAAACAATGGACATGGCAGCGTTGCGCCGAACAAACACTAGCAGTTCTAACAACGGTTGGACATCATGGCTCATTCTAGCAACCGGTGGCAGGAGGAAGCATGCGCATCGAAGATTTAATTGGCAAGCAACTTGGGCGTTATAAGATTAAGCGCATTCTTGGGCGTGGCGGTATGGCCGCAGTCTTCGAGGCCGACGATAACATTTTAAGCCGACCGGTTGCGCTCAAAGTCCTGTATGCCCAATATGTTGCCGATGCCAACTTGGTTGAGCGTTTTCGGCGTGAGGCAATTTTGGCGGCGCGCTTGGAGCATACACACATCGTACCAATTTATGATGTTGGCGAATCGGATGGCATCGTGTATATCGCCATGAAGTTGCTGAATGGTCGCTCGTTGCAAGATACTTTATTAATCGATAGCGCGATGCCGCCTGAACGGGTAGGCGAGATTGTGCGTCAAGTTGCCAGTGCCTTGGATTATGCTCATGGTCGCGGCGTGATCCATCGTGATATTAAACCAGGCAATGTCATGCTTGATGCTGATGATCAGGTGGTTTTGACCGATTTTGGGATTGCCAAATCGCTCGATGCGCCTGGGCTGACTACCACCGGCGTGATGATTGGCACACCTGATTATATGGCTCCAGAGCAGATCGACAGCAAAATTGGCCCAGTTGATGCGCGGGCTGATATTTACTCGTTGGCTGTGATGGCCTATCGGATGTTGACTGGTGTGCGACCATTCGATGGCTCGACCACCGATATTTTGCTCGCCCATCTTTCGCAGGCTCCCGAGGCGGCTTCATTGCGCAACCCGCATGTGCCGCCATCGATCGATGCAGTTTTGAGCGCAGCCTTGGCCAAGAATCCAGCCGATCGCACCAAAGCTGCCGGCTTGTTCGCCCGCTCCTTGAATGAGGCGATTGGCTCGCCAACTGGTATTGCCACAACCCCACCACCCGGGGCCAAGCAATCAGTCGTGATTCCAAGTGTGGCAGCCCAACAAATTGTGGCCAAAGCGCAAGGTGCTGCACAAGCACCTGCAATTACCCGCCACAAACGCCCAGCAACATGGCCAATTTTATTGTTAATTGGCGTGATTATTGCTGGCGTACTGCTGTTTGTCACCGATACCGTTTTGGATAATCGCAAAGAGGCTCGCCAAACGCTGGCAACTGAAGCCGCTGAACGTGGTCAATTTCAAACCCAAGTGGCCCAAATTGGGGTAACTCAAACCGCCATGGCCGCTGAATTCACCCAAACTGCAACTCCAACCGTCGTTATAAGCAGTACGGCTACAGTCGAGGCCAGCGCGCCAAGCCCAACAACAACTAGCGAAGTACCAAGCCAAGTTGCCCAAGCCACAACGCGGCCAATCATCACTCAGGCGCTGCCCGTTGCCCCAACGCCAACCAGCGCATCAACCAATAATCCACCAACACCAACCAGCGCGCCAACCAGCGTTGCTGCATGTCTTGGCCCATTGCAAGGTGGCTTTGGCATTCTCTGGCGCAATAATCCCAGCATTGCCGAAGCCTTGGGCTGCCCTAGCAATGGTGAAGCTGCCAGCAGCGCCTCAATTCAATATTTTGATGGTGGCATGATGTATTGGGTTGGCAATAGCGACCAAATTTATATCTACTATAGCGCTGCTGCCAGCGGTTCGTGGCAAGGCTTTGCCAATCCCAACGATCCCTCATATGATGAGCCACGTGAAACTGCGCCGGATGGCAAGTTGGAGCCAATTCGTGGTTTTGGCACGCTTTGGCATACGGTCAGTAGCATTCGCGCGGCACTTGGTTGGGCCAATAGCCCTGAATATCCCATAACTGGGGTGGTGCAATATTTTCCCAATGGCCTCATGCTCCACTCGCCAGCGCTCGAAGGCCGTCCAGCCAGAGTTTGGGTGATGACCAACGACGGCGGCTGGAGTCGCTACACCGACCCAAATAGTTGAGCATAGAACAGAGAGCAGAGAGCAGAGAACAAAGAGCAAAGAACAAAGAGCATACGTATTTAGGAGAGTGGTATGTTCCCTCACCTCTAACCCCAACCCCTCACTAGTCCGACAGTCTTAATTATGGTGGTTCTCGCATATATGGTCAATCCACCTCACGGCTGCTCCCCCTCGCCCGCGTGCAGTGGGACAGGGGGCTGGGGGGTGAGGGAATCAATCACAGCCATGTAAAATCCGTGCTTTTCGCGCTTTCAAACCTGATCTCGACGTTGCCCCTCAGCTTATGCGCTCTGTTCTTGTTGAAGGCTTGGCGTGAGCCGATAGAGCGTAAAAATTTGCGAGATACCTTTGAGATTGTGGGTAAAGGCTTCGCTGAGCAGATCGTGCTGGCTGAGCATGGCCCGAACGCCCGCCGACTCCATCACCGCTGAGGTTAACACTACATCATCGCCAACACTAAGGCCTTGAGCACGGGCCGCAGCATTAACGGTTGTACCAAAATAATCGAGCACTTCGTTGGCATTAACCGCGATACATGTACCAGTATGTAAGCCTATTTTGATCACAATTGGCGGGCGATCAGACCGCGCGCGGTTCGCTTGCAGCATATTTTGATGAATAGCCAAGGCGGCGGCGACACCATCGGCAGGGCTTGCAAACACTGCCATCACAGCATCGCCAATCGTTTTTACAATTGAGCCATTATGCTGTTCGATCGCATTAAACAGCACGCTGAAATGATCGCGCACCATAGCATAGGCCATTGAATCGCCATGTTGCTCGTACATTGGGGTTGAATCTTTAATATCACTAAATAAAATCGTCAAATTTTTAATGCCCAAACCCAAGCCAGGTGCTAAAACTTCCGATGAGAACAATGAGCGAAATTCGGCTAAAGTTGAAACTAATGAGGCGCTAACCCGACCAAAGCCCCAGGCATCGTGCTCGATAATCAGCAATTGCTCACGATCAGTTGTGTTATGCACATACAGGGCAACTGATTCTAGCCCAAAATTGAGGTCAGTTTGATCTGGGCCTGTAGCAGTTAGGTTGATGGTGGCAGTGCTTGAGCCGTCAGCATGGGCTTGAATTGAGCAGCGTTGTTCAATCCCCAACATGCGTAAGCGATAGCCGCCAGCGCCAAGCTGAACGCTCAGCTCGCGCTGTTCATTGGGTTTAAGCCGCGCTTGGGCCACAATATGTTCATTCAAGGCTGGCGAGCCAAGCGCACAGAAGGTCGTGCCGCTGGAACTGCGCACTTTGGGATTGACCGAGAAACGCAATTCAACATACTCATCAAAATTGACATCATAGTTAATATTGCATACTTCGCAGTGGGCGTTCGCCTTGAGATCGCGCAAATGGGGCATGGGTTCGCGCGCCACCCGACAATTGGGGCACAACACATCCCAATTCATATCGAGCAATCCAGTCCAGGTAGCGTATAAAAAGACTCGTAGCACGCTCAAGCGTTCTGCGCCCCAAGCATCAGCCAACACGAAGGGCCGCATGGTTGCCACATCTTCATCGCGCTGGGTTTGAATCAGCTGAAACAAACGATCAATCAGTGCTTGATCACAGGGTAAATCGCGCATGCGGTTGCGCAATTCTTGCAGCACATTGCGATTAGCCCGAACTTTGCGGGCTGGGGGGAAATAGTTGCTGGCATTGGGCTTTTGGGCAACTGAACGAAAAAATGCAGCTTGCCCGATGATCATCTTGGTTGCCACAAACCAGCCAACCGGGTAGCCCAACACATTCTTGGGAAAAACCTGCACAAAAGTTTCAACCTCGGTGCTGATTGAGGTATGCGGCCTGAGAATTGTGCCGCCAATAAACCGATCAAGGGGTGGAAAATGCTCGAAAACTCGTTCAACCCAAAGTTGCTGCTGATAAACCCATTCAAATGGATGCTCGACCCATTGAACTGGCAAGCCATATTGGCGGGCATTACCGACCATCTCGCGTACACCATCGCTGCGGGTGCGTTCGCTGTAGGTGATTGGTGGGAGACCAACAGCGTGATTAATTTGGCTGGTTTGGGCGGCAATTTCCCAAACTTCAGCCAATGGCAGCGGAACGATGGTTGATTGACGTAGGCGAAACGGCTTAGGTGCCATTATGCCCTCCCTTACAGCCGATTTGGGTCGATCCTCGCAGCATAGGCTGGCACCGTATGCACCCCACGCACCAACAAACTATGGCCATGAATCCCAATAATCAGATAAATTGGCCCAAAGCGTGCCTGTAAATCATCGGGATCAAACGCTAGTTCATCGACATCTTCCGATTGCATCCATTGTTGACCAAAGGCCCGCCATGCCACATCGGTCACAGGCGTTTCATCGACACTTTCCAAGCCAAGCAAATCAAACAGCATATAACTTTTGAAGCGTTTTTCTTCACGCTCAAACATCGCATGCACTTCATGGGCTTGAATCAAGCACAATGAGCGTTCGCGGCGTTCGAGCACCGCCGCTGGATCTTGGTCAAGATGCTCAGGCAGAAATTTGGCGTAGCGTTCAGGCGTGATATGTCGCAGCAAGCTTTTGCTACTTGCAGCAGTAATTGCCCATTGCTCAATAAATGGCGGTTGTGGATGCGGCTCTAAGCCTTCCCAACGCACGACATCACCGGGCTTAATCAACGAACCATCAGCGAAAGTAATATCACTTAGTTGCAGCGGGCCATCAGCACGCACAATATCGAGCCACACCCGACCAGTGATGGGGTGGGCTTCGGTACTCATGCCTGCCAAGGCCACGCCTTTTTTCACCCGTGATACTGCCAAAACCAGCAAATCTATTGGTTGCGCCATAACGTTTAAACCATTGTCCAATGAGTGAATCTTGCACCATTATGGTGAAATCTTGAGTCATTGTCAATTTGGCTAAGGCGATGGCTGCCACAGTCAAATGGCATCCAATACCTACTTTTCTAACAGTTGCCGAAATTCGCGTGAACGTTCCCATGCTTGAGGATCGCTTTTCGACAACAGGGTGCAAATCACCCGTTTTTGATCGCGATTGAGTGAATCGGCACCTGAGGCAACTGCGCGCAGCGATAAATCGGCATCAGCCCCCGGCCCGCTTAGAAAATCTTCGAGAAACGAGTTGGGTTGCTGCGGCATGTAGTATTGAAGTTTAAAGGTTTGGAGTGCCTGAAAAATATCGGTAATCACATGGGTAAATTGAATTGCAAAGACAGCCGCACCACGGGGCGCAGGAATCTCACGATATTTGCCCACAACCAACGGCGGCGAGGTTTCGCTAAACATATATTCATCGTAAGCTTCAACCATTACGCCTGATTCGCTGAATAAGAGCGTTGCCCGTACCACTGTTTTACGCCAGAGCCGCATACAATCCTCCGAACAATCGTGTGTCGAGTACAACAATGTTGGACGCTATCGCCACGATAGCGTCTGCTCCTTCGATTGTCCTCTATTCTACGCTTTTTTTAGATCAGGCTTTTGGCTCTGATAGATCCGATGCAGGGCCAAGCCCAACTGGAGTGCCAGCCGATCTGGGGCGCGGTCGAGATGATGCGATGCAATATTTTCAATTCGACCAAGCCGATAGAGTAGGGTATTGCGGTGAATATGCAAAGCTGCTGCTGCCTGGCTATGGTTGCCAAGATAGGCAAAGAACATTTGTAGGGTATACAACAAGTCGCCATCTTGTTTGGCATCGTGAGCAGCTAATGGGCCAATCGTCCGATCATAAAACATTCTAGCACGAGCAGAGTCTGCCACGCTCAGTAGTAGCCGATAAACGCCTAATTCGGCTCCACCGGCTAACACGCCCGAGCCTAATAGCTCGCGGCCTAGCCGTAATGCGCCAATTGCCTCAGCCCAAGCTCCCGACCAAGCTCCATTTTCCGAGGCGATGCCAAAGCCGCCATCAAGCACCCAACTGGCTTCATGCAAGGCACTATGAACCTCGCGCAAGCGCTGTTCGGGGTTATCAAGGCTATCGATCGGCATGGCTAATACAATCACGCCATCGTGATCGGCAATAAAAGCTGGGTAGCGCAAACGGTCACATGCTCGCCGAACCGCCGCCATCACGCGCTCGATTTGCAAGGCATCCTGCGGGCGTAAAGCAGCCAAGGCATAGGCAGAATCGAGCAAAATGCCCTGTTCTGCCGCTCGGCGTTGGCTTGGCACATCCAATGGAATGCCTGCTAACAAGGCTTCAAGCACACTTCCGCGCAGCCGATCCTCGGTCGCTTCGATTGCTCGTTCTTTATCAAGCAATAACGATAATGCGGCTGAGCCTTGTTCCAGCGCGCCAGCATCCCACGGATGGCTGCCGATGCTGCCGAGAAAGCCAACCCGATGGCCGTCGAGCAGCACTGGCACGGTCGTTGGCATACCAGCATCAGCCGGAAAAACCACGCTATGACCAGTCCATAGTTCAAGCATGCGCAAAAGCGGAGTTCGGCCTTCGCTCAGCCCATTCATGGTCAAGGCGCTATACAATTGGGCCGCGCGGCGCTCGAATTGGGCTTCAGGGTCAGAGAGCAAGCGCTCGCTTTCGCGCTGAACCGTGCGCAAATCGGCGTTGTGCGGCAATTCAAATAAAGTAATATTGGCGATTTCTGCCGCCGCAACCGCTCGTTCATCGACCATTCCAGTGAGGCCAACCGCTAGCACCGAAGTACCATGCAATCGCTCAATCAAGCGCGCCAACGAAAGTCGCAACGAATCTAAAACGGTTGTACTAACCAGCACAACTTCGGAGCCAGCAAGATCGGGAAGAGCAGGTTGAGTTGGTCGTGCCAGCACAACTGCCCGCACCGCAAGGGTGTTGGCCTCGCCAGCGCGAAGGCTGGTTGTCGGCGGTAAGGCCAGCCGCCAAATTTCATATAGGGTTGCCACGATCGCTACCTAAACCTGGCGACGATTTGGTGAAAAATCGTCTCTCTAGCAATTTGCACAATATAATACTGAATTATGGCATAGTGTGGCAACTCATGCAAGCGCTTCCTTAGCTGTCAATTGTTAAATGTGTCAAGAGCTTTGTGCAGATTGTATAGAGCTTAAACAAACACCACCATTCAAGCGAATGGTGGTGTTTGGGCCTACTGCACGATCTTAGAACGGCAGATCGTCTTCGTCGGTGACGACTGGCTTGCGTGAAGCTGGCCGAGTTTGGGTTGCGGCTGGTGCTGCACTACGAGCTGGAGCTTTGGCAGGGCTGGCTGCACCATTCCCGTTGCCATTGCCATTACCAGCGCTACGAACTGGCGGGGCTGTGCGCGCTGCTGGACGAGCAACAGGGGCTGGCTCAGCTGGGCTAGCCCATTCTTCTTCTGGGTCTTCGGCGTTGTAGGCGACACCTTCGCGGCGGCCATCGAGAATAATCATATCGTTGGCGACGATTTCGGTTTTATAGCGGGTTTGACCGCTTTGTTCTTCGACCCACGAGCGGGTTTGTGAACGGCCTTCGACATACACCCGCGTGCCTTTATTCAAGTATTGATTACAAATTTCGGCGAGTTTGTTCCAAGCGACGATTGAAAACCATTCGGTATCTTCGCGTTGTTCGCCCTCGGCGGTTTTCCACGTGCGGTTTGAGGCGACCCGAAAGGTTGTGACAGCAGTGCCTTGAGGCGTAAAGCGCATCTCAGGGTCTGCGCCCAAGCGTCCAGTCAATTGAACTTTGTTTAAATCCTTGGCCATTGTGGTAGATCCTCCGTTTTAGCGTAAAAACTCGGTATATATTAATGCTCAAGCGGCAGCGCTGTGAGCAGGAATATCTTTGCGGCGTTGCTCTTGCCGTTCGCGTTGCATGGTTTTGCGGTAGCCTTCAAGTTGGCCTTGATGCTGTTGCAAAAAGTCGCGAATTTCGAGGCAAATGCCTAGCCAATCGTCGGCAGGAAAGCGCATTGCCAATTGGGTTGTTGGCTTACCATCAGGGGCAATCCCGCCGGTCGCGGTTTGTTTGCCTGGGCCAATCGTAATCGATAAGCGAATTGGAAACCGCGCAAATTTTTGATCGGCCCCAGGATCGCACTCAAGCTTAAACAAACGACTTTCAATGCCATCGTCGCGAACTGAGCCACCAAATACCTCAAGCTTCCAACCTGGCTCAAATGCCTTCCCAGTTAAGGTGTGATGGACCAACAATTTACAACGCAAAATTGGCAGATAGGCATTGGCCCGATCGAGATGCACGCGACGCGTTCGATCATAGCTCACAACTTCCCATTCAAGGCGTTCAATTCCCATCGCATCGTATACATTGCAAAAGTTTTTGTTGGTTGTATATTCGACTAAGGCATATTTTAGCTGTTGTCTGGCTTGCATACTCGGTTCCCCATTCGTAAAGTATTGTTTTAAGCGACGTAGTACATTTGTTCTAAACAGCATAGCATAGCCTGACCAGATGTCAAGCATTTGGATGGTAGGGTTTGCTGACCCCCAAAAGCACTAGGCCAAGCTATGACAAGCCCTAGAAAAGGATGAATTATGAATTATGAAGGCAGAGAAATAGACCCAGGAAGAGCCACAGGCTCTTGGCTATCGGAACGATTTTTGATAAGTACATAATCTTACAGCCTAGTGCCACAAGCCCATAGCCAATCCCCATGCGTGATTAAATTATTGGATAAAAGGGAATATTTGCATATTTTGAACATCTGGTCTACGCTTGCAGCCTTGAAACCCATTTAGTCATAGACGATCAGTGATGGTCTATCTCACACGATGAAACGATACACTCTCCATACAATCATTATTTTGGCCTTAGCCTTGGGCTTGCGCTTGGCAACTTGGTGGTTGCTGCCCTACAACGATTGGATTAGCGACGAAGGCGAATACTGGGGTGCGGCGGTTTGGCTCGCCCAAGGTCGTGGATTCCAGTTTTTCGATGGCTGGATCTGGACGCGACCACCACTGTATATTAGTTTTTTGGCCGCGCATATTAAAATTTTTGGCAATAGCGCACTTTGGGCGCCGCGGCTTAGCCAAGCCTTACTCAGTGTGTTGAGCGTTTGGCTGACCATGCGCATTGCCAAGCGGCTGGCCCCCAGCGATCACCAGGAGCGAGTTAGCCTGATTGCTGGCTGGCTGATGGCGCTGGGCTATTCCTTTGCAGCATTTAGCTATTTTATGCTTTCAGAAACCCTGTTTTTGAGCATCTTTTTGGCTGCAACCTTGTTTTTGTTACGTTGGGCTAGCACCCGTCACTGGCGTGATTTGCTGTTGGCTGGCATTGGTTTTGGCCTCGCTGCCTTAACCCGCGCAATTATTTTAACTTGGCTACCCTTGCCTGCGCTTTGGATTGCTTGGCAGATCTGGCGCAATCATCGCCCACGCTGGCAAACCATGATTAAACCGGTGCTTGGCTTCACCCTCAGCGTTTGCGTGATTGTTTTGCCGTGGACGGCCTTTGCAACCAGCCGTTGGAGCAATGGCGATGGCTTGATTTTGGTTGATACAACTGGCGGTTATAATTTTGCCCTCGGTGCTCAAATTGCCACTCCCGATGGCCGCAATGGTACGCGGCTCGCCGAGATTTTGTGTGGTGGCAATGGTTTAGTCTGCCAAGGTTCGCAAGCAGAGCGCCAAAATCGGGCCTATGCTCAAGGGTTTACCTGGCTTGGTGAAAACCCGCAACGCTTCATAAGCAAAACTGCGCTCGAATTATTGGATATTTTGCAGGTACGCTTTGATAGCGCTGAACACCTGACCGATGGCTATGTTGATGGGCGGGTGCCAGTGCCGCATCTTGTGGGATTGTTGCTCGACGATACGCTGTATGTGGTGATTGTGGGCTTGGCGGTGCTCGGTTTTTGGCGCAAGCAAGGCGTTGCCGGCAAAGGCTTGGTACTGGGCTGGCTAGGCTATAACATCATTATTGGCTCGCTGATTTTTGCGATTGCGCGCTTTCGCCAGCCACTGATTCCATTTATCATAATCTATGCTGCTTGTGCCATGGTGCAATGGTCTCGACCATGGTTCAGCACG
Organism: uncultured Chloroflexia bacterium; assembly: GCA_963767035.1. GTDB lineage: Bacteria > Chloroflexota > Chloroflexia > Chloroflexales > Herpetosiphonaceae > Herpetosiphon. The sequence continues at coordinate 230,067 of CAVYBW010000003.1, forward strand.
CGCCAACGGAATTATGCGTGGGCTAGCGCAGCCTTATTGTGGCTGATCGTCTTACCATCGTATGTGTATTTGCCTGAATCGGTTGGCGTGCGCAGCGTTTGGCAAGATGTGCGCTTGGGCTTCGCAGGAGTCCAACAAGCCAATCAGTGTCAGGCAATTAGGGCGTTGCTGCAAACTGGCGATTTAGGTGCAGCGCGGCAGTTGCACGACCAAATCGATACAGAGGGTCGCAGCGAAAATACCAGCGTCAGTGCCTATACCGGGCGACGTTGTTTGGCCTTAATCAATGGTCAATTGCTCGAAGCTGAGGGCAAGCCAGATCAAGCCTTGGCCTTCTATCAACAGGCCAATCCCAAAAATAATCCAATTCAATCGGCACGCATTTTGATGCTTGAAGGCAATTTGCTACAACGCCAAGGCCAAATCGAGCCAGCCTTGGCGCGATTCAACTTCCGTGATGTCGAAATTATCAACGATCTGAATTGGGCTTGGGACTATTTGACCGTCGTGCCGACCACGACAATCGATCTTGGCAGCGGCTTGGATTATGGCTATGTGCGTGGGTTTTATCAAAGCGAGCACAATCAGCCAGATTTTCGTTGGAGCAGCCAAGCATCGGCGCTGCGCTTGCCTCAAGCGGCCACAGGCCAAGCCCAAAGCTTGCGCCTCCACCTGAATGGCTTCACCAACGATTGGCAACCAACGCGGATTAGCGTCAGCTTAAATGGCCAATTGATCGATCAGTATCAACTTGAACCAACATGGCACTGGCTCGAAATTGCGTTGCCAGCCCAGCCCCAGGGCAGCGATTTGCTGCTTGAATTTATTAGCAGCACCTTCGTCAGCGGCCCAGAAGATTTAGCAACCCGGGTCAGTTCACGGGCATCAGATCCCTTGCGCTTATTGGGCTTTCAGCTCGATCGGGTCGAGATTAAATAGAATGTGCTTGCTCTAGATTGCGGTTATCTGTGGATCATAAATCGAAATTTTGGGATTGCAGGGGGATTAAAGCCCTTATTGGGGTAGGTTTTAAGGATTTGGGTGCCCTCCTCACCCCAACCCCTCTCCCACGTGGCGGGCGTTGAGCTTTTTCGTTGGATGGTTTTTATACAGCGATCAGAGATTATGGAGTGGAAAGACCGAGATCGCAAAGAATGCGAAGCGCACGAAAGGGAAATTAGCATAAACAACTATCGTCCACAGAACAAAAATGAGGGGGTGCAGGGGGATTAAGCGCCCTGCGTCTCCCGACTGGAGGCGGGACGGAAGGGTGGTGATAACCAAGCCACGCTGCTAGCGAATGATTGGTTTAAAGTACCATGAAAGAGATTAAAGCCCCCTGCGGTTTGCTCTAGCGCATGGATGGAAGGCTGGTAAATCATAGATATTGACTGTGTCAAGCGAGAACGCATAAATCCTGCTCAAGCACCAAGCGACGCTTGATTAAAATAAAAAGCCTTGGGATGCACAAACACCCCAAGGCCAATCGCTGAGCTAGATTACTCGCTAATCCATTGATCAATTGAGCGCTCTGAGCGGATCAATTCTTCGCTGCTGAAGAACAGCGCCACTTCATTGTCGCCATTTTCAGGTGAATCTGAAGCGTGGATCAAGTTGCGCCCGATGTTGACACCAAAATCGCCACGGATCGTGCCAGGAGCAGCCTTGACGGGATTGGTTGCGCCAACCGTTGAGCGCACAATTTCGATTACATCTTTGCCTTCAACTGCCACAACCAGCACTGGACCTGAGGTAATGTATGAAACCAAGCCAGCAAAAAATGGCTTGCCTTCGTGAACGCCATAGTGCTTGTTGGCCAACTCGCTGCTCACTTGCGACAATTTGATCCCGATAAATTTCAGACCACGAGCTTCCAAGCGAGTCAAAATTGGCCCAATTAAGCCACGTTGAACTGCATCAGGCTTTAAGATGATCAATGACTTTTCCACAGGGAAATGCCTCCACTATGCTTCGTTAATAAAATAAAGGAATCGTTTACACGATTGTGGGCATTGTAGCATATTTAGCCAAGCGGCTATAAAAAAAGCGAGCCACCAGCTGCGGTGACTCGCCAACCAATCATCAAGCAATAACGCCTAAAATGGCACAGCCTTGCTAATATTTTTGGCAGCGCGGCGCATTTCAATCTTGACCAAGCCAAGATTAACCATGCGTTGGGTTACAACTGCCAAGATTACGTCGCGGGCTTCGAGCAACAGAATTGACCCATCTTTTGCATCAATAATTGCATCAACGAGGGTGCCAATTCCAATCCGCTTGGTCGCTTTATCAATCTCGCCGAACACTGCCGCCGACATCGCGCCCAATACTTCAGCATCTTCATCTTCGATTAAGGTGCTGGCGATAACTAAGCCATCGCGGCCCACTAACAGGCTGCCGATAACCCCTTCAACCCGAATTAAGTCTTCAACGATATGACGCATAGGGTCTAGCCTTTCTTCAGTCGCTTGGTGCATTAACGACGTGGTTTATTTAGCACCCAGCCATACTCATCCATCGCTTCACGCCAGCGTCCTTGCTTAGAATAGGCATCACCTAAAGCACGGTGCAGCCGTTGGAGCAAGCCCGGGTCATCGTGCGACTCAATCAGATCTTGCAGATCATCAACCACTTGATCCATCAGTTGATTTTGTTTAATCAGTCGTTTGTATTCGGTCAATGCTTGATCAACCGAGGCGGTTTGGCTAATCATCCGCGCCAAGGCCATTCGCAAACCGTGGTTGCTTGGATCAGCCTCCAGTTGTTGATAGTATTCGCTAAAGTCGGGGCCATCACCACTTGCGCCACCGCTGCTTGGCGTTACCGCTGGGCTAGCTGTGGGCTGTGGTGTTTGGGCAACCACTGGCTGCGTTTCAACCGCCGAGGTGTCGACTGTTGATTTTGGCTCAGGCCGTGGCGAGACGTTATACAGCCGATCACGTGGTCGTTGTTCTTCTTCGCGTGGTCGTGGCGAAACCGAATACAACGGCGCGCGTTTGGTCTCGGGTTCTGGCTCGACTCGTGGTGCGGGCGTTTCAACAATTGCTGGCGGTGTTGGCACAACCACAACTGGTGCTGCCTCAACGACTGGCTCGACAGGAGCTTCGATCAAGGCAATTTCATCATCGCTCAAGCCTAAATCTTCCCATGAGAAGGGAGTCATTTCTGGCTCAGCAGTTACTTCCGCAACAACTGGCTCTGGTTCTGGCTCAGCACTTGGCAAGGCAAAATCGATGCCCATCAATTCTTCTTCGCTGAGTTTCAAACTGCGATCATCATCGCCATGTTGCAGTGAAGCAATTTCTTCTTCGTTCAAGCCAAGGTCGGCCAACGAGAACGGCGTGAGATCTGGCTCTAGCTCGTTGGCTGAATCGGCGGCTGCTACCTCGGTGCCTTCCAAGGCGGCAATTTCTTCAGCACTCAAGCCCAATTGATCAAAGGTAAACGGCGACATATCTGGCTCGTCTGCTGCGCTTTCGAACTCTGGTTGGCTAGGAGTGCCTTCCAAAGCGGCGATTTCTTCAGCACTCAAGCCCAAATCGGTCAACGAGAACGGGGTCATTACTGGCTCATCATTCGTCGTTGTGTCCGGTGTATCAAACTCAAAATTATCGAAGCCGAAGCGTGATGGCTCTTCCGCTTTGGTTTCGCCACTTTCACCATTCAACATGGCGATTTCTTCAGCACTCAAGCCCAAATCGGTCAACGAGAACGGGGTCATTGCTGGCTCATCGTTCGTCGTTGTGTCCGGTGCATCAAGCTCAAAGTTATCGAACGAGAACGGTGCTGGCTCTTCGGCTTTGGTTTCAGTGGTTTCGCCACTTTCGCCATTGAGCAGGGCAATTTCTTCGGCGCTCAAGCCCAAATCGGTCAACGAGAATGGAGTCATTTCCGGCTCATCATTCGTCGTTGTGTCCGGTGTATCAAACTCAAAATTATCGAAGCCGAAGCGTGATGGCTCTTCCGCTTTGGTTTCGCCATTTTCACCATTCAGGATGGCAATTTCTTCAGCACTCAAGCCCAAATCGGTCAACGAGAACGGAGTCATTTCCGGCTCGTCGTTGGTCGCTGGGGCATCAAGCTCGAAGTTATCGAAGGAGAATGGTGCTGGCTCTTCAGCAGCAGTTTCCGTCGTTTCACCATTCAACATGGCAATTTCTTCGGCGCTCAAGCCCAAATCGGTCAACGAGAACGGAGTCATTTCCGGCTCGTCGTTGGTCGCTGGGGCATCAAGCTCAAAATTATCGAAGGAGAATGGTGCTGGTTCTTCCGCTTTGGTTTCGCCATTTTCACCATTCAGGATGGCAATTTCTTCGGCGCTCAAGCCCAAATCGGTCAACGAGAACGGAGTCATTTCCGGCTCGTCGTTGGTCGCTGGGGCATCAAGCTCAAAGTTATCGAAGGAGAACGGCGCTGGTTCTTCCGCTTTGGTTTCGCCATTTTCACCATTGAGCAGGGCAATTTCTTCGGCGCTCAAGCCCAAATCGGTCAACGAGAACGGGGTCATTTCCGGTTCGTCGTTGGTTGTTGGGGCATCAAGTTCGAAGTTATCGAAGGAGAACGGCGCTGGCTCTGCGGCTGGCGTTTCGCCATTTTCACCATTGAGCAGGGCAATTTCTTCAGCGCTCAAGCCCAAATCGGTCAACGAGAACGGGGTCATTTCCGGCTCGTCGTTGGTCGCTGGGGCATCAAGTTCGAAGTTATCGAAGGAGAATGGTGTTGGTTCTTCCGCTTTGGTTTCGCCATTTTCACCATTCAGGATGGCAATTTCTTCAGCGCTCAAGCCCAAATCGGTCAACGAGAACGGAGTCATTTCCGGCTCGTCGTTGGTTGCTGGGGCATCAAGCTCGAAGTTATCGAAGGAGAACGGCGCTGGCTCTTCAGCAGCAGTTTCTGTCGTTTCGCCATTGAGCAGGGCAATTTCTTCAGCGCTCAAGCCCAAATCGGTCAACGAGAACGGAGTCATTTCCGGCTCGTCGTTGGTCGTTGGAGCATCAAGCTCGAAGTTATCGAAGGAGAATGGTGCTGGCTCTGCGGCTGGCGTTTCGCCATTTTCACCATTGAGCAGGGCAATTTCTTCGGCACTCAAGCCCAACTCAGTTAATGAGAATGGCGTGATTTCTGGCTCGGCTTCGGTTGATTGTTGATCGAAGCCCACAGGCTGATCGAAATCGCCAGCAATAAAGTTTTCTAGTGGCTCTTCGGTTTCGTAGGCCTCAGCCTCATCGCCGGAGAACTCTTCATCCATATTGATAACTTCATCGCCATCGCGAATTTGGATGCCATTATCGTGCAATGCCAAAGCGATGCGGTCAATTTCCTCGGTTTGCGATTCGGGATCATCAAATTGATTGATGATATCGGTCAAATCAACATAACCTTGGTCCTGACCGATTCCCAAGAGCATATCGAAAACAGGATCGTTTTGATGTTGACCAACTTGCTCGATTGCCGCAATTTCCTCAGCCGATAAACCAATATCGTTTAAGGAGAATGGTTGTGAGCTATCGCTCAGCTCGCGCACTGGCTCCTCGTAGGCTTGCGGCGCTTGGTCGAAGCCCAAATCATCGAGTGAGAAGGGCTGCAAACCGCCATCGAAACCATATTCATCATCAACAACCGCAGGTGCTTGATTCATGGCTTCAAATTGAGCAATTTCATCAGCATCAAGCCCCAAATCGGTCAACGAGAAGGGCGTCATATTTGGCTCTTCTTCGACCTTGGGGGTAGCCACAGGTTCAGGAGTTGGGTTTGTTTGGCCCGAATAGAGTGCTTGCTCATCAGGATCAAGCCCCAAATCATCAAGCGAGAAGGGGGTGATATTTGGCTCATCGAAGCTGAAACCAAGGTCATCGTTTGCTGCTGGAGCATCGAAACCATACTCATTCAACGAGAATGGCGTTAAGCCCAATTCATCATTGGTAGGATCGGTTGGTAATGCGCTATCTTCGCTAGCTTGCAACAACGCAATTTCATCATCGCTTAGTCCTAGCTCGGCCAATGAGAATGGCTTGATTTCCAATTCTTGATCGGCTTGGGTTTGGGGTTGATCGAGATTACCCATTGCGTTGTAATCGGCAATTTCAGCTGCATCCAAGCCCAAATCGGTTAATGAGAATGGCGTGATTGCCGGCTCGGTATCGGCAGTGTGCAGATCGTGCTCATAATTGCGCAGCTCAACATCATCATTCGAGAAGAAGTTCATGGCTTCATCATCAGAATCGGCTGGATCATAGACTGGCTCGACCAAGGGTGGCAAAGTTTGAGTTTGCTTCTTGATCACCATTCGATTGAAGATCCCAGCGTCGTCTTCGTCGTCCTCGTTGACCTCTGGTTCAGGCTGGGCGCCGAAGATTGAGCGTGAGCGTGAGCGTGGTTGTTGCCAGCTAAAGCCGCCTGATTCTTCATCGGTATCGGGGAAACTTGGTAAATCGCGGCTAAATGGCATGCTTGGCTCTGATGGATCATCGAGTGAATCAAAGCTCAGTTCATCAAGTGAGAAAGGTTTTAAGGTATTGGGTAAATCCAAGTCATCATCTTGAGCTGTGGCGCTGGTGTCAGGCTGCACATCATCGAAATTTTCCAAGGAGAAGGGTTGCAATTGCTCAGGCAACTTGCCAGTATCCGAACCCATGCCTGGAATATCATCGATATCGCTTTCGTCCCAATCGCCAAAACTGAAGGGCGTTAGATCGCTTGGCAACTCAAAATCGTCATCACTAGCAACGAAGGGTTCTGGTTCTGGCGTGCTTGGGGCAGTCACCGGCTCGGCAGCAGGAGTTGTCGTTTTATTGCTGAACGAACTCGTATCATCAACTTCATCAAGCGAGAATGGTTGAAGATCCAAGCCCAAATCGTCGAGATTGAAATCGACATCGTACTCAGGCTCAGCGATGGCAATCGCTGCGGGCGCAGGGCTGGCAGTAGCCCCGAAATCGCCAAATAACAAACTGCGCAAGAAATCATCATCGGCATGAGCAGCAACGCCCACCGCCACTGGTTCGGCTTCGACTTCGGCCAGCCAAGAGGCGGCAGGAGCTTTGCTCGCTTGTTCAGCGGCCAAGCGCTCGCGTTCGGTTTGTTCGGCAGCTTCGCGGATCAGGCGCTCTTTATCGGCTTTTTTAGCCTTCCAAGCGGTTTCGTCAAAGGCCTCAATTTTGGTATCGAGGGCTTCGACTGGTGGTAGCATGCCATCGAACAAGGCATAGGCCACCCCTTGGCTGGGGTCAAGTTGTTGGGCGTGTTGCCACAAAGTACGACCCTTCGGATCGCCAGCAGACAACAGATGATAGCCCAAGATCAGATTGGCCTTGAGCATATCGGGATACTCGCGCAGGATATCGCTGGCGATTTCGGCGGCTTCGGCCTCTTGGCCATTGCGCCAGAGTGCTTCGGCCAGAGCAACCGCAATATCAACCCGTTTGGGGTCATCGGCCAGCACATCGTTGAATTCTTGAATCGCTTTATCGAAGCGTCGTCCGCGCACATACATTCGCCCGAGACCTGCCTTTTTCAGCAAGATGCGGGCGTTTTCGCTGCCCATGCCTCGGTATACAACCGCAAAACTTGCGATCGCAACTCGGGCAAATCGGGCTTAATTTCAAATGCTTGCTCAAATTCGCGGATAGCCGCCGCGAGGTTGCCTTGGCGTTCATACGTTACCCCCAAGCCCACATGGACAGGGATATTTTCGGGGTCAGAACGTAAGACCCGTTCAAAGGCTTCGACGGCTTTGGCTAAATCTTGGCGGTTAAGAGTACGATTCGCCAAGGATACGGTACGCTTCAAGATAATAGGGAAACGATTCAAGCAGATGCTCACTCGCACCAATGGCACGCTCCTCCTTCCCCGTTTCGAGAGCAGACCGTGCTTCATCGTAGAGTGCTTGGATCGTGGTGAGAGCCATGCCGCTCCTCCCTGCGCTGTGCATCCAGCGCATCTGATAATCCGATTCGATCGATTAATCACGATCGTGGATTTGGGCGAATTGCAAAAGAATAATGGCGTAAAATGCGAAAGTATTATAGCGTACCCACCGATGCTATGCAAGCAGAAACAGCATTACAGTGCGCTAATTCGCATTTTTAGGCCAAATTAACTACGGCTTTTTGTCGTTAGACCGCAACTTGCCAAAGTGGAGCGACCTGCCCCATCGCCTGGCGCAATTCATCGAGCGTGAATGGTTTTGGCAAAACCACGGTTAATGGATCGTCATTAAGATGCGCTTCTTGATGCACAATACTATTAATTGCGGCGGTACAGATGATAATCGGCAAGCTTTTGGTTTGCGGTTGAGCACGTAATTCGCGCCAAACATTCAACCCATCCATCCCCGACATCATCACATCAAGAATCAGGAGCTCTGGCGGGTTTTGTAACAACTTTGGCAACGCTTCAAGGCTTGAAGCCCAGTGGTGAATTTCATGAATGCCGATATATTGCAACATCACATCAATTAATTGTTGAAATTCACTCGAATCATCGACCACCGCTACGCGTTGTAACATACCACAACTCCTTATTGATCGTCCTCCACTGTTTGAAAGGACGCAGGCAGAAATTTACGCCATTCTTCAAGACCAAGCCCATGCATTCGGCGTTCGATTAAAATAGTATGGGCTGGCAAACGGGCGAAAGGGTGGCCGAATTAAGCGCATTCGTGCCTCCTCAGGAGTGCGCCCACCTTTGCGATGATTGCAGGTTCGGCAGGCACTTACCAGATTTTCCCAGCTATGGGCACCGCCACGATGGCGCGGCAACACATGGTCAAGCGTAAGATCAGCACTGATCCGATTACAGTATTGGCAGGTGTAGTGATCGCGACGAAAAATTTCACGGCGAGATAGCTTGACATTGGGCAAGGGACGACGAATCATATGGCCCAATCGGATGACCGAAGGACAAGCAATGGTGTCGTTGGTCGTGTGCAACACGGCGTGGTTGTGTTCCAACACTTCGGCTTTACCACCCAACACAAGCATCAAGGCACGTCGTGCAGAGCAGATATTGAGTGGCTCGTAATTATGGTTGAGGACGAGTACGGGAGAGTTCATCGCGATCAGACTCCTTCGACATGGAAGATGCGATGTAGTTGCCCGTGATATTGTATCATTGCCCCTACGCCTTGGCAACGTTTCTCACCAAAAACCAATCTTACGATGGAACCTCGTCGGTCATCCGAATGATGTTTAGACCTTAGACGTTCTCCCAAGCACTTAGGTTGTCTAAAATCGCCCGATCTTCGGCACTTAATTCGAAATCGGCAGCGCCCAAAGTGTCTTGAAGTTGGTTGGTGCTGGTTGCGCCAATAATTGCCGACGTAATCGCTGGTGCGCCAGTAACCCACGCCACTGCCAGTTGGGGAATGGTTTTGTGATGCTTTTCAGCTAACACTTCCAGTTGATCGATTAATTGCCAGAGTGGCTCGCCCAAGCGTTTGTCATCACGACCACGTTCGGCAACTCGCGTGCCCTCAGGAATTGGCTGCCCACGCCGAAATTTGCCAGTCAACAAGCCACCAGCCAGTGGGCTATAGACAATTACCCCAACCCCATATTTCAAACACACTGGTTGTAGTTCCTGCTCGAATTCGGCTCGATTGAGCAGATGATAATGTGGTTGCAACGAATCATAGCGTGCTAAATTGAGTTTATCGCTAGTCCACAGGGCTTCCATCAATTGCCATGCGCGATAATTCGAGCAGCCAATGTAGCGCACTTTGCCAGCCCGCACCAAATCATCAAGCGCCCGCAAGCTTTCTTCGATTGGCACTTCGCCATCGGGAAAGTGGGTTTGGTAAAGGTCGATATAATCAGTTTGCAGCCGGCGCAAACTGGCATCAACCGCCGCGATAATATGTTTGCGCGAAAGCCCTTGATCATTGGGTTGATCGCCCATTTGGCCGCGAACTTTGGTTGCGAGCACAACTTTATCGCGCCGACTTGGATCTTCAACCAACCAACGTCCGATAATTTCCTCGGTTTTGCCTGCATACGAGCGGGTGTCCCAGCGCGAATAGACATCAGCAGTATCGAAGAAATTGATCCCAGCATCAAGCGCTTGGCTCATAATTGCGAATGAATCTGGCTCTTCAACGCTCCAGCCAAAGGTCATCGTACCCAAACACAACTCCGATACCTTGAGTCCAGTTCGGCCTAGTTTGCGATAACGCATTCTGCTTCCTCCAAAAAAAGCTGTTGATCCACGAAGGGCGCTAAGGGAAATAAGGCTATAGGCGATTGGAGATTGACTGTAAATGTCAACGATTGTTGCGCTAGCCCAAAACCTATAGCCATACTCAGCTCTGCGCCGCTGCGTTAAATACACTTGTCTGCTAGTGTACTATCATTAAATGAGCCATGAAAGCACATGCAAGGATTAAGCAGCTAAAATGATGTCAGTTTGCTTCTTAGCAAATTTCCCGCCGTCATCCTTTGGAGCTTCTTGCCCAAACAACAAACTTCATTGATAATAAGCACTAGTAACGCGACCTACAGTAGTTGCAAGCGATGAAAGGATGACGGCGATGAGCCAAAACCGCTTTCGTCCCTATGACCGTCCAGATGACGAAACCAGCCCAAACGCCCCTACCCGTCGGATTGACCCAGCCGAGTTGCGCAAAGACGATCAGTCGTGGCAAGGTATGGTCAACAACGATTGGCGCTCAGATCGCCGCCGAGTCAATACCAGCCGCACCAGCCCGATCGACACATTTAATACCCAAGGTGTCGCCTCATGGCTCAGTAAAGGTGGCTATCGTTATGTCGTAATCGCCACAGTTTTGGTGATTGTGCTAATCATTTTCATCTTGTATTCAAATCGCCCTGGCCAAACCGATGATCCCAATGGTGGCAATCAAGGCTTGAATCTCGCCAACCAACCAACTGCGGAAATTGTCGTTGGGCCATCACCCACAGCTGAGGGCCTGGTTCCAACCGATAATGCGCAAATTCCAAGCCAAGGACCGATCTTTGCGGTAACTGGCACTGGTAACGATGGCTTGTTCCTGCGTGATCAGCCAGGCGGAAATATCGGTTAAAACCATGCCTGAAGGGACTCGATTAATCAAACTCAATGAGCAAAACATTGATGGGATTTTGTGGTTCCAAGTGCGTGAGGTGGAGACGCAAGTCGAGGGGTGGTGTTCAGCCCTGTTTTTAGTACCAACTCAATAGGCCCTAAAAACACGAACGGCACGAGGCAATTGATCTTTGCAACTCGTGCCGTTCTACTGGTCTGGCGGGTCGTTATCGGTAGCCATACACGCTCCTAGATTAAATAGCGAATTAAAAGTGTAGCCAAGCCAAGCAGGCAGCTATAGCCGGTTACATCGGTCACGGTGGTTACAATCACACCTGAGGCCAAGGCTGGATCAACCCGAAACAGCTTGAGGGTTAGCGGCACAACGGTTCCTGCAATTGCCGCAGAGATTAGATTAAGCAACATCGCACAGCCCGCAACCACTCCCAACATTGGTTTACCTTGCCACAACCAGCCTAACACACCAATTGCACTGCCAAAGGCCACACCATTGATTGCGCCAATGCCGACCTCGCGGCCTAATGCCCGAAACCCTTGGCCAGTTGCGACTTCACCCAAGGCAATCGAACGCACAATCAAGGTCAAGGTTTGAATGCCTGCGTTGCCGCCCATGCCGGCGATAATTGGCATAAATGGCACAAGCGCCGTTACTTTTTCGACCGTACCATCAAAGTTACTGACCACCCAAGCCGCCAAAATTGCTGTGGGCAAATTGACAAACAGCCAAAATAAGCGCCGCCGCGATGAACGAAACAATGAGTCTTCAACATCTTCATCTTGTGGCAAGTTGGCCAAACGATACATATCTTCGGTGGCTTCTTCTTCGATCACGTCAATAATATCGTCGGCGGTAACTGCGCCAACAATCCGCCGTTGCGCATCAACTACTGGCAAGGCCAACAAGTCGTAGCGGGCGAGTAATCGGGCACATTCTTCTTGATCAGTCTCAACGCTAGCGGTAATCACGTTGCGATCCATAATATCGCTGAGCAGGGTTTGGGCCGGAGCCATAACCAACGAACGCAAACTGACCACACCAACCAGGCCATCGTTGGCATCGACGACATACAAATAGTAGACCGATTCGTCTTCGGGCTGCAATCCGCGTAATAAATCGATTGCTTGCTGGGAGCTTAATCGATCACGCAAGGTCACGACGTGCGAGGTCATCAAGCCGCCGGCGCTTTCCTCGTCGTGCGCCATTAATTGGCGTACATCGTCAGAATCTTCGGGGTCCATGGCGGCGAGTGTGGCCGCGATTTGGGCTGGCTCTAGCTCCACCAACACATCGGCAGCATCGTCTGGTTCCATTTGCTCAAGCAAATCGGAAAGCTGATCGCTGGTGAGGGTTTCGGCAAGCTCAACTTGCGAATCGGTATCAAGTTCGATTAAAACATCGGCGCCATGCTCGAGGTTGAGCCGAGCAAAGACTTCATATAGCTCGTCGGATTCGAGCTCATCGAGGATTGCTGCGGCATCGGCAGCGTGTAGATTGGCAACCAGTTGACTTGCTTGATCGATTGCGCCAGCATTGAGCGCAGCCCGCACGTCATCTAAGGTTGGCCGAATATCGAGGATTTTGGTCATCGGACACCTCCATGTGGCAAACACACAACGAGCGGGAATTCCCGCTCACTGGTCTAGCCAATCAGAGGTAATTCCGCTTGCTTTGTGTTATCTTCGGTTGTAGAACCATCAGTACTCATACGTCGGGCAGTATACCACGAATTAATTTGCTTCCAACGCTAGCCAACTTGAGCCAAAATACTCACCAGATGGGTTATGACTTTGGTCCTGTATTGAGCAAGCGGAGGTACTACATGACATAGTGTACAATAGGCCATAGTAATTAAAAGAGGTTAACCAATAGTTCTTAGGTTTTGGCTCAAAACTGGTATAAATGCGCTTTTTGGGCCAGACCTAGTGGCATGAAGCCTGCTTTGAGCAGCAACGGTTGGCGAGCCGTAAGGCCTACTCACTTGCGTGGTAGGCTAGAATACAGCCACGAGAAGAACTGCGACCGCCGTTGGGATTGCATAGACAAGCCGAAAATCAACCTGTTATAATAGGCCATAACGGTGTTTACTAATCGCACAAAACGACCTGGACGCGACATGACCAAGCGACGACCCGTGCTACGGATCTCTTCGCGGCAACGAAGCCACTTTCAAGCTAATCCTTTGCGAATTCGACGCATGATCACTGAGTTGCATGCGCTTCATGAGATTCGCCATGCGATCAATCAAGCCTTGGAATTGGATACGGTGCTGGAGGAGATTTATAGTCAAACATCGCGATTAATGGATACTCGCCAATTTTACTTGGCGTTATACTCGCCTGAGTTGGAATTAATCGAATTTGCCTTGGCGGTTGAAAATGGCGAGCGCGTTTCGTGGCCCGCCCGACCGTATGCCAATGGCTTAACCGAATGGATTTTGCAGCATCGGCGGCCTCTGCGCATCAACGCGCATAATCTTGATCCTGCGGTGGCTCCAATTATTGTTGGGCAGCCAGCTCAATCGTTTCTAGGGGTTCCAATTGTGCTTGGTGAGCAAGTCCTTGGGGTCATAAGTGTTCAATCAGTCGAACGAGTCGAGACCTATTCGGCCCACGATGAAAAGATTTTGAGCATGATCGCTGATCAAGCAGCAGTCGCGATTGCCCACGCCAAACGCTTTGCCGCCGTTGATCAACAGCTACAAGCCCGCGTGGCTCAACTCGAAACCCTCGAAGCAACCATCCGCGATTTAAACGAAACCCTCGATGTTGATACGATTCTCAATCGCTTACTTGACCGCATTCAGCCAATTATGCACGCCGATGCAGGCATGGTTTGTTTGCTCGATACCGAGCAGCAACGCTTGTATATTCGGGCAATTCAGGGTTACCCTGCCGAAGTTCGGCGCTTTCAATTTGAGGGCTGGCCAATTGATCGTGGGATTGCTGGCTTGGTTGCGCGGACTGGCCAACCTGATTGGACTGCCGATATCCGTAATTCGGGCTATTATGTGAATTCGCGTCCAACAACATTAAGCCAAATGACGGTGCCAATTGTGCATAGTGGCAAAGTTTTGGGCGTAATGATTCTCGAAAGTGATCGGGTTGGTACATTTAATACCGAGACCACCCGTTTTGTGAGCCAAATTGCTGATCATGCGGCGCTTTCGATTCATAATGCACATATTCATCAGCAAGCGGTTGAACAACAAGCATTGCTAGCCCAACGCTCACAACAACTCAATGAAGTATTACGCATTAGCCAAGCATTAAGTGCAAACCTCAATTTAAACGATCTATTGCCAGAAATTGTCAGGGCAATTCAAGCAAGCTTAGGTTTTAATATTGCACTGCTGAGCTTAGTTGATCAAGAACGACCAAGCTTTATGCGGCGACGAGCGGTAGCTGGCGTGCCTGATGAGCGCTGGTTTGAATTGCGTGATCAATTAGTAGAAATTGAATGGTATCGTAGCGTGATGCGCGAAGAATTTCGCATTAGTCGCTCATATTATATTCCCCACAGCCATACTAGCTATACTGCAATTTGGGGCAATAGCAACGACACCTATCGCGCAGATTTGGGCGAACGGCGGCCACATGAATGGCATCAAGATGATGCATTGTTTGTTCCACTATACGATTCCGATAATAACTTGATTAGTATTCTTTCAGTTGATGATCCACGTGATCGGCGCAAACCTTCGTTTGAGTCGGTTCAAGTGCTAGAAATTTTTGCTACTCAGGCAGCAATTGCAATCGAAAATGCCAATTTATATACAATTACCCAACAATTAGCCATTACCGATGGTTTAACTGGCTTGTTCAATCAACGCCATTTTATTACCATGCTTGATCGTGAAGTGGCCTTAGCCTATCGTTACAGCTACCCATTATCGTTATTGGCATTGGATATCGATTATTTCAAACAATATAACGATACCTATGGCCACTTAGTTGGTAATGTGCTATTGCGTGATTTTGCGCGCTTGGTATGCGAAAATGTGCGCGATGTTGATATTGTTTCGCGCAATGGCGGCGAGGAATTTACAATCATTCTGCCCAAAACTGATCAAGCAGGCGCGATATTCTTGGCCGAACGCTTGCGCACGCGCACTGCCGAGCATCTGTTTGGCCAAGGCCATATTACGGTAAGCGTGGGCGTAGCAACGCTTAATAACGATTGGGATGCCCACACCCTCCACGATCAAGCCGATCAAGCCTTGTATCGCGCCAAAAACTCCGGGCGTAATCTGGTTATCAGCGTCCCATAATCGCCAGCTTTTTTGCGGTCATGCCAGAATGGCAAGAGCAACACAATCAAGGAGTGTACTATGCCATCAACCTTGCCGATTATTGGGATACCGTGCGCAACCTATGCCCGACCACATCCCTATCCTCTCGCTCATGGCAATAATGAAACCTATATTCGGGCAGTTGAAGTTGCAGGTGGTGTGCCGTTCTTGATTCCGTTGGTCCAGCACGAGGCCACGTTATTTGCGGCGTTTCAGGCTGTCGATGGGTTATTATTTGCTGGCGGCGCTGATCTCGACCCTGCCTACTATAGCGAAGAGCCACACCCCGCCCTCGGCACCGTCAACCGCGAGCAAGATCGGGTTGAGATGCAGCTTTTGGCATGGGCAAAACAATCTACTAAGCCCGTATTTGCGATTTGTCGTGGCTTTCAATTGTTGAATGTGGCCTATGGCGGCACGCTCTATCAAGATTTGCCCGCACAGTACCAGCCAAATCTCAACCACGATGAGTCGTTTGTGCGCCAACAACGCGATTTGCCAACCCACGAATTACGCCTCAGCAACGACTCCAAACTAGCCGAACTCCTTGGCACAACACCATTCGCCGTCAATACGATGCACCATCAAGGAGTCAAAGATCTAGGCACTGAACTTCAGGCGGTCGGTTGGTCAGATGATGGCCTGATCGAAGCGGTGGAAGACCCGCTGCGCCCTTGGGTTGTTGGCGTGCAATGCCACCCGGAAGAATTGGTGCGTGGCGAAGATTTGCGCTGGCAAGCTATTTTTAAAGCGTTTGTTGAAGCTGCCAAAGCATGCCGCAATGAGGCGATTCAGGCATGAAACAGCGACCAATTGGCATGTTCGATTCAGGAGTTGGCGGCTTATCGACCTTGCGCGATGTGCGAACGCTCTTGCCCCACGAGAATATCATCTATTATGCTGATACGGGTAATTGCCCGTATGGCGGGCGTTCGCACGAAGAAATTGTGGCCTTAGCCGAGCGTGTCACCCAGCTATTGCTTGAACGCGAGGTCAAAATTATCGTCGTTGCCTGCAACACTGCAACCCTACATGCCGTTGATTACTTACGCCAACATTTCAGCATCAGCTTTGTGGGCATGGAGCCAGGCATCAAACCAGCAATTGCCCAAACCAAAACTGGCGTAATTGGCGTGATGGCAACTCAAGCCACCGTTGCAGGTGACCGATTTCAGCGCCTAATTGCCCGTTATGCAGGTGATGTCCAGGTTGTGCCGCAGGCATGCCCAGGTTTGGTCGAATTAATTGAGGCTGGCGAGTTGCAAAGCGCCACCACCCGCGAGGCTGTTGGCCGCTATGTTGCGCCATTGATCAAGGCTGGGGCTGATACGATTGTGTTGGGATGCACCCATTATCCATTTTTGCGACCATTAATTGCCGATGTCGCTGGGCCAAACATTGCCTTGCTCGATACCGGTGCAGCGGTGGCGCGCCAAACCCAACGCCTGCTCGCTGCTGATGATCTGCTCAATCCGCAGACCCAAATCGGCAGCATCGAATGGCTCACCAGTGGCGATCCAGCACATTTTGCCAAGCTTCGGCAATGTTTAGAAATCGAGTAGGCCTATGACGAGCTTAGATCTCAGGCTCACCCTTTCACGCAGTAGCGTACCCGCCAACACCGGCGAGCAAGTGTTGTATGTGTTGGCCGAGGTGCTTGGCCAAGGCAAGGCCAATCAACGTGTGCCGGTGCATTGTGTGCTGTTGGTCGATTGTTCGCCTTCGATGCGGGTGCCAATCGCCGATAGCAGCTTGTTTCGCGAATTAATGCGCCGTGGAGCCGCTCACGAAGTGATGCTTGACGGCGTGCCAGTCTGGAAAATTCGCGACGATTTGATGGATGAAGTACGGCGGCGTGCCCAAAGCCCCAGTCGTTGGCTTGGTCAAGCAGTCCGTGGTGCTGCCGAGCGCTTAATCCCGATGATCAGCTTTCGATCATCGGCTTTGCCGAAAAAGCTCATGCCGTGCTCAAAGCCAAATCGCCAACCGATGTGGTGCGGCTTGAAGGCGCGGTCGCCATTCTTGAACGTGGCGACCTTGGCCGCAGTACCCGCCTCGCCCCTGGCCTGCGCAGCACGATTGATCTGCTGGATAGTATGCCTAGCACTGGGCTTTCGCAACGAATTGTGGTGCTGACCGATGGCTTTGTTGAAGATGATTCTCAAGCCTTGGCCTATGCGCGACACTTGGCCGCCCGTTCAATTCCGGTTTCGACGATTGGGCTTGGGGTCGAGTTTCAAGAGCAATTGCTGATGAGTTTTGCTGATCAGAGCGGCGGTCAATCGAGCTTTATCACCGACCCTAGCGACCTGCCCAATTTGCTTGACCTTGAGTTTGGCCGAGCGCATGCGATTATCGCGCAAAAGGCGCGGCTTGATTTGCGGCTTGCTCACGATGTGGAACTCAAACGAGTTTTGCGCATTCGGCCAGCCTTGGGCGAAGTGCCTAGCCCAGAGATCGAGGCTGGTTCGGGCAGTTTAAGTTTAGGCTCGATTGAACAACGGGCCAAAGCCGCGTGGCTGCTGGAGCTGCGTATCCCCGACCATGTGCCCAATATCTATCGCTTGTTGCGGCTTTCGTTGCAAGCCGACGATCCTCAAGGCCAAAGCTTAGAGCCAATCAATCGTGATGTGGTGGTTGAGTACCATCCGAGCGCCGATCAAGCGCTCAACCCAGAGTTGGTGGCAATTTTAGAGCGAGTGACGGCATGGCGCTTGCAAAACAAAGCCCTAGAGCAAGCAGCCCAAGGCAATCAAGCGGGAGCAACCCGCCAATTGCAGGCAGCAGTTACTCGCTTGGTCGATTTGGGCGAGCATGAATTGGCCGAACAAACTGCCGCTGCCAGCCAAACGCTGCAAGAAACCGGCCAAATTAACCCTGAGCAAACCAAAACCCTACGCTATGCAACCAGAAGATTGACAGAAGAACGATAATCAGAAACATTCAGTTAGTGTTATTCGTCCAAGAACAAGGATTTTTTATTGTTCTAGACCTATTCAGAGGAGTTGACCTGTGTCTGAGCCGACTGAACCGATGACTGGTGGAACCCAACCCCTCAATCCTGACAATCAAGCCGAGGGTAATGAACCCTTTGCGATTGGCACTGTTTTGAAGGATGTCTATCGGGTAACCGCCTTGTTGACCGATACTCCAACCTTGCGCGTCTATCGGGTCGCGCTGTTGGAGCCATGGGATCATTGCGCTCGCTGCGGGGCGGCCTTGCAAGCCAGCGATCAGTTTTGTGAGGAGTGCGGGTCGCAGGTCGAAGAACAAACTGCTCTGTTGCAAGAAACGCCTGCTGCTCAGCCGATTGGCGCGGCGTTGCTTGATGATTTACCCGATGATCCCGCGCGCTCAGTCTTACCAACCGTGCGCGAGGTATTTGTTGGTGACGATTCTCGCTTCGCCGTCTTGCCCGATGGCACCAGCCTTGTGCGTTTCGATAGCTTGCTGAGCGAGCCAAATACCTTTGTTGATCAAGCTGATGCTGTCGATATTGGCATTCAGGTTGCTCGTGCTTTGGCCTATTTGCATCGTAATGGCTTGGCGCTGGGCCAATTAACCTTGGCTGATTTAGCTTTGACCAATAAACGCGAAATCAAACTAGCCGACGCTGGGGCCATTCGTCGCTCGCTCGGCAAGGAAGATCAACACGATGATGTTGAGCACCTCGGTTTAGTGCTTGAAAAAATGGCTGGCATTCAGCGCCAAACTCGGCGGCTTGATGATGCCAATAATCCTTCGCCACTGGATAGCGCATTTGCCACGATTTTGAGCGATCTGCGGGCCAAGCGGATTAATGATGCCAGCATTTTGGCCCAAACCCTCGAAACCTTGCTGGCGGAACAAGCCACGCCGATTAGCTTGCGGGTGCGCACTGGTTACGCCACCGATGTGGGCATGGTACGCGACCACAATGAAGATAGCGTGCTAACCTGGGATTTGCGCCTGAACTGGGATGCCAAACCAGTTAATGTTGGCCTGTATGTGGTAGCTGATGGTATGGGTGGGCACGAGGGCGGCGAGGTTGCTAGTGGTCTGGCGATCACCACAACTGCCCAAACCCTGTTGCCAACCTTGCTCGACCCCAAATTGCATAATGGCCCAGTTTCAAGCAAACAATTAGCCGAATTGGTTAAAAAAGCTGCGTTTCAAGCCAACCAAGCCGTCTATGACGAAAGTGTGCGCCGCAAAAACGATATGGGCACAACTTTGACCATGGCCATAGTTGTGGGCGATCGGGCAATTGTTGGCAATGTCGGCGATAGCCGTACCTATCTGTATCGCAATGGCAAATTGCAGCGCATTAGCAAAGATCACTCGTTGGTGCAACGCTTGATCGATATTGGCCAGCTTGATCCCGATGATATTTACACCCACCCCCAACGCAACGCGATTCTTAAATCGCTTGGTGATAGCGGCGACCCTGGCACCGATACCTTTGAAGTCCAATTACAGCCAGATGATGCGCTATTTCTCTGTTCCGATGGCATGTGGGAGATGGTGCGCGACCCCAAAATGGCCGAGCTATTCGCTGAACATGCCAACCCCGCCGACCTCTGCGATGCCTTGATTGAGGCCGGCAATGCTGGCGGCGGCGAGGATAACATTAGCGTGGTGGTTGTGCGTTTTGATAGCCTTCCAACTGTTCAACACTAAGTTGAGGATCAAATAATGACTGAACCAGTAGCACTTTCAGCAACTTGGAGCCGCGAACCATTGCCAAGCGGCACAAGCCAAGTTAATTATGTCTTGATTCAGGCCAAACCCAACAATGTGGCGACCGTCCAAGCTGCTCCACCACTCAATTTTTGTTTGGTGCTCGATCGCTCTGGCTCGATGGCTGGCGATAAAATTCAACATTTGCGCGAAGCAGTGGCCGAAATTGTGACCCATTTGCGGCCAATCGATGCAGTCAGTATTGTGTTGTTCGATGATAGCTTGGAAGTTCTCGTGCCAGCCCGTTTGGCCGATGATCTGCCAGCCTTGCAAAATGCAATCGAATCGATCGGCGAGCAAGGTGGCACGGCAATGTCGTTGGGCTTGCAAGCCGGCCTCACCGAATTGCAAAAATTCCAAGCCGCTGATCGGGTTGGCCGAGTGTTGCTTTTGACCGATGGCCAAACTTGGGGCGATGAAGCTACCTGTCGCGATTTAGCCAAACAAATTGGCGATCTCGGGGTTTCAATCACCGCGCTGGGCTTAGGCACCGAATGGAACGAAGCCTTGCTCGATGATTTGGCCGCCGCATCCAACGGCGAATCGGATTATATTGCCGACCCCAGCCAAATTAGCAAATATTTTCAACAAACCTTGCAAAGCGCCCAAACCACCACCGTGGTTAATGCCCGCTTGTTGCTGCGTTTGCTGCCTGGAGTTACGCCACGAGCAGTTTATCGCGTTCAGCCAAGCATCTCGAATCTTGGTTATAAGCCAATTGGCGAGCGCGAAGTCACCGTCAGTATTGGCGAAATTGCTGGCGATGGGGCAAGTGTCTTGGTCGATTTGATGCTGCCAGAGCGTGAAGCAGGCACATTTCGCATTGCCCAAGCCGAATTGCAATATGACGCACCAGTTTTGGGCATCAAAGAAGCCAAACTCAAAATTGACATTCCATTGAGTTTCGATCTTGATCCCAAGGCGAGCGTGGTTAATCCGCCAATTATGAATACGGTCGAAAAAGTGACAGCCTTCAAATTGCAAACCCGGGCACTTTCCGAGGCCGAGGCTGGCAATATTGGCAGCGCTACCCAAAAACTGCGAGCTGCCGCCACCCGTTTGCTCGATTTGGGCGAAACTGAGTTGGCCCAAACCATGGAGCAAAGCGCCCAACAACTTGAAGCTGGTGGCCAAATCACTGCCGCCGATCAAAAAGCGCTGCGCTACGCTACCCGCAAACTCACCCAAAAACTTGAAGAATAGTTTGCGGCTCTAGGCCTTGGGCTATTGGCGTTTGGAAAACACGTTTCTTATCCGCTAGCCAATAGCCTCCAGTCTATAGCCTTCTATATAGGAGATCACCATGGCTGGTGAAGTTCAATTGACTGGTACGTTGGCTCGTCCGGCGTTGCCAGCCCTGCCAACTCAGCAGGTTGTTTATTTGCTGCTGGATATTACGGCAACGCCAGCGGTTGCTCACGTTCAAATGCCGGTCAATGTGGGCTTCGTGCTCGATCATAGTGGCTCGATGAAGGGCGACAAAATGCGTTGTGTGCGCGAAGCCACCCAACGTGCTTTAGGCTTGATGGGGCCAAAAGATATTGTTTCGGTGGTGATTTTCGATCATCGCCGCGAAACGATCATCAGTGCCCAGCCAGTGCAGAATGTGGCCGCGTTGCAAGCTGAAGTTGGCAAAATCAAGGATGCAGGCGGTACAAAAATCGCCCCAGCCCTCGAAGCTGCCTTAAACGAAGTGCGCCGCAGCCAAAATAGCAATACGATTAGCCGGATTATTTTGCTAACCGATGGCCAAACCGAAGGCGAGCGTGATTGTTTGCGTTTGGCCGAGGAAATTGGTAAGGCCAACGTGCCGCTAACCGCGCTTGGAGTTGGCGACGATTGGAACGAAGATCTGTTGATCGAAATGGCCAATCGTTCAGGTGGAGTCGCTGAATATTTCAGCAATCCCAATGATATTGCCTCGTTCTTCCAAGGCGCGGTACAGCAAGCTCAATCGGCGGTGGTGCAAAATGCTGCCTTGACCTTGCGCTTCGTGCAGGGGGTTGAACCACGCGCACTCTGGCAAGTTACTCCATTAATTCAGCAATTAGCCTATCGCCCAATTAGTGATCGGGCGGTTGGGGTGAGTCTTGGCGATGTTTCAAAAGACGAACATCGTATGGTGCTGATTGAAATGTTGGTTGATCCCAAGCAGGCTGGCCAATATCGGCTGGGCCAAATCGAGGTCAACTACGATATTCCCCAAATGCAGATTGTCGCTGAGAAAGCCCGCTATGATGTGATGTTGACCTTTGTGGCTGATCCGACCCAAGCAACTGCGGTTGTGCCACAGGTAATGAATATCGTCGAAAAAGTTAGCGCTCACAAGCTGCAAACCCGGGCCTTAGAAGATTTGGCCGAGGGCAACATTGGCGCAGCGACCCAAAAACTGCAAGGTGCTGTCACGCGCTTGCTCAACCAAGGCGAAACCGACCTTGCCCAAACCATGCAGCAAGAGATCGAAAACCTGCAACAAAATGGTCAAATGACCTCAGCCGGCCAAAAAACGATCAAATTCGGCACGCGTAAAACCGTGCGGCTCAGCGATTTGGATTTGCCAAAGAGCTAGGTTAACGCAGTGGCGCAGAGACATGATCTATCTCTGCGCCACTCCGTTAATATTCAAACTAGCTAATTCCCAAAGCCTATGGCCTGAAGCCTAGAGCCATAGCTACGCCAGTGCTTTGCGGCCTTGGGTTGGAAATTTACGAATCACGGCGAGCACAATCAAGACGGCAATTGCCAGCGCCGCGACGATTGCTGCATTCATCACCACTGGAAAGTCTGCTTGTTTGACGGCAATCCCGATGAAGGCCCACAACAACACAGCATCATACGCAATATCGCGTTGGCGAAACGTGATGAAGGCTGCCAAACAAACCCCAATGACCAGCAAAACCACCGTCCAAACCGAGTCGGTGAGCGGGCCGCCGCGCCAGCCAGCATCGTAGAGTGCAATCGTGGCATTGGCGATGGTTGCCACCGTAGCCCAACCCAAATAGATCGAAAACGGCGTATGAATCAGCCAGCGATCAGCGGTGCTAGCCTTGGCCCGCACGCTGCTCAATTGGCGATAAATCATAATCAGCGAAACCAGCAAGCCGACAATTAATGTAATTGTCAGTGGGAATTGCAAATAGTGCCAGGCGAAAAGCCAACTGCTATTGAACACACATGAAGCGACAAACCACCAGCCAATCTTAGCAACTGCTGGATTATTGGCCTGCTTGGGCAGTGCTTGATAAATCGCGAAGGCGCTGAGGCCCAAGTAAATTAAGCCCCAAATACTGAAGACATAGCCTGCTGGCACGAAACGCACCGGAAAGGCATCGGAGATCGAGCCAGTATCACGGCCATTAATCGGCAAAATATTGGCCAAGGCATTGACAATAATCGTGGCGATAATTGCGGCAACATTGGCAAACCGCAAAACTTTGCTGTTCATCAGAAACTCCTTATGCATGTTATTTCTACTTGCTCTGATCACTTCAACGCAAAGCTTGTGCCATTGGATGTATATTGGCAGCGCCCGCCGAGTGCAGTATAATAGCGCTATGAACATGATTGTGACAAGCGCAACAATGCCGAGCGATGCAGAACTAGCGGCACTAAGTGTGGCAGTTGTGAGTGTGTTGGCCGAACGGGTAGCTGAGCCAGCGACCACGGTTGCCTCCAACACATGGCAAGCCTCGGCCAAACTTTCACGCCAAGGGCTGCGGCCAGCGCGCACTGGTATCCAACCTCGCTGGGTTACCATCGAACGTTTACGCCGACGAGCAGCTGGCGGCTTTTACGGCATTACGGGACTCTAATTTCGCATACGGCAATGATTAACGTAAGACTTGCCATAGCACAATGGAGTTGCAACGGCATATGAGTTTCGATACAGTGCTGATCGCCAATCGTGGCGAAATTGCCCTGCGCGTGATGCGGGCATGCAAGGAATTAGGTTTACGCACCGTCGCCGTCTATTCAGAAGCGGATCGCGATTCGCTCCACGTTCGCTATGCTGACGATGCTTTTTTGATTGGGCCTCCTCCGGCAGTTCAAAGTTATTTGCAAACCGAAACTATCCTCGATGTGGCGCGGCGCAGTGGCGCTGGCGCAATTCACCCGGGCTACGGCTTCCTCTCTGAAAATACCGATTTTGTGCGTAGCTGCGATGCCGCTGGCATTGCCTTTATTGGGCCAACTGCTGATGCCATGGATTTGATGGGCGGTAAAATTCACGCTCGTCAAGTGGCGTTACGCGCTCATGTTCCGCTCGTGCCAGGCACCACCGAGGCGGTCGAAAGTGTCGCCGAAGCGCTGAGCCTTGGCGAACAATATGGCTACCCAATTGCGATTAAGGCCAGCGCCGGTGGCGGTGGTCGGGGTTTGAAAGTAGCCTATAGCGCCGAAGAAGTAGAATTTGCCTTTGAAAGTGCCCGCCGCGAGGCCGAAGCAGCCTTCAAAAATGGCGAATTATTTGTTGAAAAATATGTGCTCGATCCACGCCACATTGAAATTCAAATTCTGGCTGATCAATATGGCAATGTGGTTTATCTGGGCGAGCGTGATTGCTCAGTGCAACGTCGCCACCAAAAATTAATTGAAGAAACCCCATCGCCAGCGGTTTCGCCCGAATTGCGCAGCGCCATGGGCGAATGTGCCTTGCGTTTATGCCGTGAAACCAAATATGTCGGCGCTGGCACGCTAGAATTTTTGCTAGCGCCCGATGGCCAATTTTATTTCCTCGAAATGAACACCCGAATTCAAGTTGAACACACCGTAACCGAGATGGTGACGGGCATCGATTTGGTGCAAGCCCAGTTGCGCATCGCTCAAGGCGAGCATTTGTGGTTTACTCAAGATGAAATTCAACTACGCGGCCATGCCATTCAATGTCGGATTAACGCCGAAGATGCGGCGGCTGGTTTTCGGCCAGCGCTGGGCACGATTAGCCTTTACAACGAACCCAAAGGCTATGGCGTGCGGGTTGATGCCGGGGTTGAGCAAGGCACAATCATCCCGCCATATTACGATTCGATGCTGGCCAAATTGGTAACGTGGGGTGCAACCCGTGGCGAAGCCTTGCAACGGATGCGCCGCGCCCTCAACGATTACACGATTGAAGGCATTACCACGGTGATTCCCTTCCATAAATTGGCCTTGGCCGAACCAGCTTTCGAGCATGGCGATGTGACGGTCAGCTTTATTCCCCGCTATTTGGAAGCAAAACTCAAGCAATTGCCAAGCGCAGCGCCGAGCAATGCCGAGCCAGCCGCCGAGCAACCAAGCCGCGAGTTGGCGGTTGAGGTCAACGGGCGGCGCTTTACGGTGCGGGTTGCAGGCGAAGGTTTGAATGCGCCAATTGCCAGCAACAAAGTCGCTGCACCAACCCGGCGTAGCGCCAACAAAAAGCGCGAAGTAGCGAGCGATCCGAATGCAGTGATTTGCCCAATTCAAGGTACAATTGTGGCAATTAAAACCAGTGTAGGCGCAACCGTTGAAGCTGGCCAAATTGTATTTGTCGTGGAAGCAATGAAGATGGAGAACGAAATCGCAACGCCACGGGCTGGTACAATTGCTACACTGAATGGCGAGGTCGGTAAGAGCATCGAAGCCGGCAGCGTGCTAGCAACGCTCGAAGCATAAATTGAGGCTATAAGGCTACGGGCTATGGGCTATATGGAGCGTTCCTCACCCCCTAGCCCCCTCTCCCGCAAGCGAGCGAGGGGGAAATGAATTTCTAAACTTCCCTCTCCTGCTGCGTTGGAGAGGAGCTGGGGTGAGGGAACTTAAATCTCGGTTAAGGAGCAAGCGTGAGAGATGGGTCGTAGACGCATCTCCGACACTTGAATCGTAACCACAGCTTGATATTTTGGAGGCATGTGTGGCTAACCGTAAGAAAGTAACCATCATCGGGGCTGGGTTCGTTGGCTCAACCTGTGCACATTGGTTGGCAAGCAAGGAACTCGCCGATGTTGTTTTAGTCGATATTGTTGAGGGCATTCCTCAAGGCAAGGGCTTGGATTTACTTCAATCAGGGCCAGTCGAAGGCTTTGATGTCAGCGTGATCGGCACCAACAGCTATGAAGAAACCACTGATTCAGATGTGGTGATTTTGACCTCGGGTGCGCCACGCAAACCAGGCATGACCCGCGAAGATTTGCTCAAAATCAACGCCGAAATCACCAAATCGAATATCGAAAAAGTGGCCAAAACCTCGCCCAACGCTTGCATCATTGTGGTCAACAACCCAATGGACACGATGACCTACCTGGCCCGAGTGGCTTCAGGCTTCCCCAAAGAACGGGTGATGGGTCAAGGCGGCGTGTTGGATGCAGCTCGCTATCGCACCTTCTTGGCGCAAGAATTGAATGTTTCAGTTGAAGATATTCAAGCCATGTTGATGGGCGGCCACGGCGACGAAATGGTGCCATTGCCACGCTTTACCACGGTTTCGGGTATTCCAGTAACCGAATTCATCAGCGCCGAACGCTTGAACGAAATTGTCGAACGCACCAAAAAGGGTGGCGGTGAAATTGTTTCATTGCTCAAAACTGGCTCAGCCTACTATGCTCCAGCCGCTGCTACCATCCAAATGGTCGAAGCGATCTTGAAGGATAAGAAGCGCGTATTGCCAGCCGCTGCCTACCTCGAAGGCGAATATGGCATCAACGATCTCTACTTCGGCGTGCCAGTTGTCTTGGGTGCTGGCGGGATCGAACGGATTCTCGAATTGCCATTGAGCGACGACGAAAAGGCTTTGATGACCAGATCAGCAGATTTGGTTCGTAGCTCAGTCGATACACTCCGCACTTTGATCGATTTCTAATTTGATCGCTTTGTTGCAAGCAGCGCTGTGGTTTCTCGCCACAGCGCGCTTTTTAAACACCAATGACGCTTGAAACTGCCCAATCTGCCCGTATCCGTGGTGATTATGCCAGCGCAATGCGGATTTTGAATCAATTATTGGCTGCTGATCAAGCTGATCTGGCGGCGCTAGTTGAGCGTGGGCGAGTATATGCCGAATTAAATGATCGCGAACAGGCCAAAGCGCATTTTGAACAAGTGTCGTTTACCGACCCCAACGGCGAACTTGGCGATGCAGCACGGGCAGAACTATTGCGCTTGCTAGCTCCAGCCAAAGTCTTGTTTCCCCCACGGAAATCTCAGCTAGCCGAACCAAAACCCCCGCCCAACCCTTGGGCATTACGCTTGGTGCTGGTTTTAGTGTTGATCAGCCTGATCTGCTCAATCGCAGGCATCGGCCTGACCCGCAAGAACGTACAGCAGCGCTTTATTCAACCTACGCCAACGGTTAGCGAAAGTATGAAGGATGAAGTATGAGGGATGAAGGAACATTAAAAGGCAAAATCAGAAATCAAAAAGAGCGAAGTTTTAACGCAGAGGCGCAGAGTAACCAAAGTTGAAATTTAACCACGAAGAACACGAAGAGCAAGAAGTACCCAATAACCCCATCTCTATCTCTCTGCGCCTCTGCGTTAATTATAGTTCCTGAGCCCTGCCCTATCTTTTATGCCCTATGTTCAGGGTAAATCGCGATTCGCCAACACCAACACTTGCTCAGTCAAATCGGCGAGGCGCGAATCGATTGTTTCAGGCCGAATTGCCAGATCATCGCGAAGATAATTAATTTGATCGTTGAGGCCTTGGATGGCGGCGCGCACTTCATCGCTAACCAGTGGAAAAGCCGCATCTAAATCGGCTTGAGCCAAATCAAGCTGGGCTTCGACATTGCTTGATTGCAAATCGTGGTGGGCGATGCGAGCATTTTGGATGCGGATGGTAGCGCGCAGCAAGTGCAAACTACCGACTGTAAACTCCAAATCGCGGCGCAGTGTCACCAACTCCAAGGAAATCGTATCCTCAGGGAAGACGATGATGGTGGGAGTAGCGGGTAAGGGCGTAGGGGCGGGTGCGGGCAGAACCTCGGTAGCAGCGGCTTTGAGTACAGTTGGAGTAACAACTTGAATTAAGGTTTGGGTTGGCGGCGCAGGTTGGAGCGCCAAGGCGACCAAGCCGCCCAAGATTGCAGCCAACAGCAAAGGCAACGTCGCCCGCAGCACAGCGACAAGGTGTTGCTGAGAGGGGCGACGAATCATCACTTACTTTTGTTGCTCCATCTGGTTGGCCAATAGCAAGGCCGAGGCAACTTCGCGCATCGACTTGCGGGTATTCATACTCAATTGCTGAATCTTGCGGAAAGCTTCGGATTCTTTCAGCCCTTGAGAATCCATCAACATGCCCTTGGCACGTTCGATAATCTTGCGAGTTTCGAGCGTTTCCTTCAGGTCGCCGACTTGTTGTTCGAGGGTCAGGAACTCTTCAAAACGGGCGCGGGCAATTTCGAGTGCTGGCATCAAATCGCTATCGCGAAAGGGCTTGCTGAGATACCCCACAACACCAGCGTCGCGGGCGCGCTCGACCAACTCTTTGTCGCTGTGGGCAGTCAAGAGCAAGACCGGGGCTATTTTCTCTTCAGTCAGCACTTTGGCTGCCTGGATACCATCCAGTTTGGGCATTTTGATGTCCATCACCACTACGTTCTGGGCGTAGTTCGCGGGCAAGGTTGATAACGCTCACGCCATCACCAGCTTCCCCAACGACAAGATAGCCGAGGCCAACTAACGTTTCACGCAGATTCATGCGAATCAGCGATTCGTCATCGGCGATGACAATGCGTGTCTGTGGCATACGGTTTCCTCCGGGTGCATAATCGGTCATCGTAGCTTCGATGAATGTACGCAAGTATAGCATGCTGCGGTATTCAGGGCAAGCAACCATAATGAGTAAATTGGCCTATCTAATGGGCTAAAATGTTCCACAGCGCGTACTCCTTATGGTATAATCGGGGGTAACGATTGTAGCTTCGCTAGGATTAAGGAGCGTGCAATGCAAAAAATCGAGTTCATTGCTGAGGTCGCTGAACGCACCGGCATTTCTAAAAAAGAGGCACGCCGCGTTGTCGATGCTATGTTGGATGTGGTCAGCGAGCGCTTGCAAGCTGGCGAAAAAGTGGTCCTAACTGGGTTTGGTACCTTTGAAGTCCGCGAGCGCCAAGCTCGTCAAGGGGTCAATCCCAAAACGCGCGAACGTATGACAATCGAAGCTACAAAAACCCCTGGCTTCTCAGCCAGCAATAGCTTGAAACTGTTGGTTCGCCAAGGCAAGTCTGAGTAGCACGCATCGTAGCCAATGTTGCTTTGAGCGACCGCCAATTGCTTGCGGTCGCTTTCTTGTGTTATAACCCTAGGGTGATAATGTTTTCACGATTCTTTAGTCGAAAGGGGTCTCACGTGGCCGCAAAACAATGGAAGTCAGCGCCAGCGATGTCGATTGACACCACGAAGCACTATGTCGTCACTATCGAAACAACCAAAGGTACAATCAAAATTGAGTTGTATCCAGAATATGCACCCAAAACTGTCAATAACTTTGTGTTTTTGATCAACGAAGGGTTTTATGATGGCATCGTCTTTCACCGCGTGATCTCAAACTTTATGGTTCAAGGTGGCGATCCAACTGGCACGGGCACCGGTGGCCCAGGCTATCGCTTCGAAGATGAGTTCAAAGGCAATCCACTCAAGCACGAAACCTGCGTGCTTTCGATGGCCAATGCCGGAGCCAATACCAACGGCTCACAATTCTTCATCACCCATAGCCCTCAGCCACACCTCGATGGCCGCCATACTGTGTTTGGCAAGGTCACCGAAGGTCAAGATGTGGTCAATGCCATTCGCCAAGGCGATAGCATGACCAAAGTAACCGTCAGCTAATTTGAGGCTTGCCTCAGCCCCTTGTTCTCATGTGAACGAGGGGTTTTTGTTTTTAACATTTGGCTAGAGGCTATAGGCTATGGGCTACAGGTCAAATTTTCTTTACCCAAGGCCAATTGCCGTACCTTGTGGCTTTGTGGTTAACAATAAGGAGCGTCTAATGACCGCAGCAACGGCAATTCCGATGACGATTTTGACTGGCTTTTTGGGCGCAGGCAAAACAACTGTGCTCAATCGTTTGTTGAGCGCACCCCATTGCCTCAAAATCGCAGTGCTGGTCAACGATTTTGGCGCAATCAATATCGATTCGCAGTTGGTGGTTGGAGTTGAAAATAACGACATCGTTAATCTCGCCAATGGTTGTATTTGCTGTACGATTCGCGAGGATTTATTGACCACGACCCTCGAATTGCTCAAGCGCGAGGATCGCCCCGAATATATCATTGTTGAGGCCAGTGGTGTTTCCGACCCGGTTTCGGTGGCCTTGACTTTTCGTTTGCCAGCCTTGCGCTCATTGATCAGCCTTGATTCAATTGTGGCGGTGGTTGATGCCGAACGAATTCACGAACAACGTGAGCAAGTCGTTCAGGTCGTCGATCAAATTGCTGCCGCCGATATTGTAGTGATTAATAAAATCGATTTGGTTGATGGCGCGCAGCAGCAACGGGTAATTGCTTGGATTCAGGCAATTGTGCCACGCGCCCGCATTCTGACTGCTGAATATGGCCTTGTGCCAATCGATTTGCTACTGGGCGTAGGCCAATATCGCATCGATCTGCTGGCTGATCGGCTTGAACATGAGCAGCATCAGCACGACCAAGAATGGCAAACTTGGAGCTATAAAACCGACCAACCGTTGACGCTGAGTCGCCTGCAACAAGCGTTTCAGCAATTGCCAAACTCGATTTTTCGCGCCAAAGGCATTGTCTATTTGACCGAAGCGCCTGAGCGCCAGGCAATTGTGCAATTAGCAGGCAAACGGGCTAGCTTGCAGCTCGGCGAGCCGTGGGGAGCAACTGGGCCGCACAGCCAAATTGTGGTTATTGGCCGCAGCAATAGCTTTGATTCAGTTCAACTAACTGAGCAATTTAATGCATGTTTGGCCCAGCCTCAGTACGAATTGCGCGAAGAAATTCTGACCGTGGCCGAGTGGCGACGCAAGTATCAATCCTAGTATTTTCAAAAACTAATATGTTTAGTCTTGACAAATCGAAATAAGACTAATATCATTAGTCTACAACGTTAATGCTATTAGTTTTGAGGTGAATCGTGGCAAAAAGCAGTTTGGTCAAGCAATTATTGCATGCCGAAGGTTTGGGATTATTATTGATTGCAATATTGGGCTATGGTTGGCAAGGCTTTAGCTGGTGGCAATTTGGCCTAGCCTTGTTTGCGCCTGATCTGGTGATGCTTGGCTATCTGTGGGGGCCAAAAATCGGCAGCATTTGCTATAATTTCGGCCATCTTACGCTTGTGCCATTAAGCTTTTTGGCATTAGGTGTACTAAATAATTGGCCTTTGGGAATCCAAATTAGCTTGATCTGGCTGGCGCATATTGGGCTTGATCGCATGCTTGGCTATGGGCTAAAATACCCAACTCAGTTCAAAGATAGCCATTTGGGGCGAGTTTCAGAGGAGCATTCATGGCCTACCCAGCCCAAACCGATTATCCAACGATTATTCGTACCGCTCAAAGCCTGATTGAACGTGATGGAGTTGAGCAATTGGCCTTGGCAGGCCTCGCCAGTGAGTTAGGCATCAAAGCGCCGTCGCTCTATCGCTATGTTGCCAATAAAACCGCTTTGCTCAAAGGCGTGGTGACGATTACGGTTCAGCAATTGTTTGCGGCCTATGCTCAAGCCTTGAACGAAAGTCCAAGCGATCCACTCAGCCAAATGCTAGCAATTTGCCATGCTCATCGTCAATTTGCCCATGCGCAGCCCAAAAATTATGCCTTGGCCTTGACCGCTGCTAGCGCCGAACAACGTGCCAATCAGGCAATGTTGGTCGAAATGGTCTTGCCAATTCAAACGATTATGGCCCAAATCAGTGGCCAAGAACATTCGCTGGCCGCATTACGCGGCATGCTGGGGCTGATTCATGGCTTTGTCTTGCTCGAACTCAATCAACAGCTCCAGCGCGGCGGCGATTTAAGCGCTACCTTTGATTTGGCAGTGCGCAGCTATTTGGTTGGTGCGGCCAAGTTGGCACTCGATTAAAGGATAACCAAAAAGACAATTAACATCACAATCAAAAAAGCTAAAGCGATAAATATTGAGGCGTTGTTCCAAAGGAACTCTAGCCGAGCCTCCCTGCTGGGATAGCCCTCATGGGCCATGTGGTTGCGAGGCCGATTGCGTTTAATATCTTGCTCAGTTAATTGAATATCGCTGGCATTAACTCGATCACGTTTCAAATAAGCGCCAATTTCATCCATCGAAACCTGCTCGGAAAGCTGTTGAGCGACATCCGTCAAGGCTTCTGGCTCACGCTCAGGCGCTAAATTGCGCTCAAATGTTGGTTGAGGCTTATTGATTGGCCGAGGCTTGACGAATTGGCGCAAGTCAGCGCGGAGCGAACTAAGTTCTTGGCGTAATGAGCTAACTTCTTTTTCCAAGGCAGTAATTCGGGCTTCAGGATCAGGATTAATCATACAAAAACCTTTCAATCTATTAACATCAAACCTAGATACGTTGCAGGCCGGCGTGGAGTTGCTATAATGCCCGCAGCAACGAAGCTGATGAGCAATGATGCTATTTAATATTCCCACTGCGGAGGCTTTTGGTATGAAGAAGATTCCTGTTGGTGTGCTAGGCGCAACAGGGATGGTTGGACAACGCTTTTTGAGCTTGTTGATCGATCACCCCTATTTTGAAGTAACGGTCGTTGCAGCTTCGGAGCGTTCGGCTGGTAAGACCTTGGCCGAAGCTGGCCGCTGGATGATCGGTGGCGAAATGCCTAGCCAATTTGCCAAGATGATCGTTCAGCCAGTTGATCAGGTTGGCGATGTTGGCTTGGTGTTCAGTGCTCTGCCCAGTGATGCTGCTGGCCCAACCGAAATTGCTTGGGCCAAAGCTGGCGCGTTGGTATTCTCAAACGCTGGCGCTCATCGCCGTGATCCACTGGTGCCGCTATTAGTTCCTGAAGTCAACCCCGACCATATTAATTTATTGGAGCTGCAACGCCAAGCATATGGCTGGAGTGGCGGCATTTTGACCAACCCCAACTGTACAACCACCCACGCCGTTTTGCCAATGCGGGCCTTGCACGATGCCTTTGGCATTACCAAAGTGTTGCTAGTCAGCATGCAAGCCCTCTCTGGGGCAGGCTATCCGGGCGTCTCAAGCCTCGATATTATTGATAATGTTGTGCCATTGATCAAAGGTGAAGAAGAGAAAGTCGAGTGGGAGCCACGTAAATTGCTGGGGACGCTTGGCGCTCAGGGCATAACAGAAGCTCAAATCACGATTAGCGCCCATTGTAATCGGGTGGCAGTAATCGATGGCCATACCGAGTGTTTATCCTTGGCATTCGAGCGCCCACCAGCTGACGAAGCCGAGTTGATTGCAGTTTTGCGCGAATTCAAGGCCGAGCCACAAACGCTCAATTTGCCGAGCGCGCCGACCCACCCCATTTTGGTCACCGAATTGGCCGATGGCCCACAACCACGCCGTGACCGCGATGCCGAACGGGGCATGGCGACAACCGTTGGTCGGGTGCGACGTTGCCCAATCCTCGATTATAAATTAGTCTTGTTGGGGCATAACACCTTGCGCGGAGCCGCTGGAGGTTCGTTGCTCAACGCCGAATTAATGGTTGCCAAGGGTTTAATCAAAGCCTAAAATGTGCTGCGCACCGATCCAATGGTGAGGGGATTGGTGCGCAGTTGTGTTTAATCAGTATTGATCACCACAATGAGCACCCCAATAAGCATAAATCCGCCGCCGACCGAACGAAATGTCTGGTGTAGACGTTGCGTAAATAGCATATCCGTGCCACGACGGGCATCGCTATAAAACCATTGCTCACGAAATTGGCGCGAAATCAATAAGATCCCGCCAAAGAGCATCAATAACACTGCAAAAAGAACCATCAACACACCCTCATACAACTGGATATCTAGCTGTATCGTATCATATCAAACGTGCTTAATCATTGATTGACGAGGCTAAAAAGTTAAGAATTCGATTAATATTCTATAGCTCATTAGTCATCAAACTGATAGTACTAGGATATTTACGCCACAGTACAGCTTAACAACGTATAGACTCGCAGCATATGTTCCATCAGCCTACAATAAAAAAAGCCACCAATTGGTGACCTTTGTTGTTTAGCTCAACGCTAATAAGCGTTATGCAATCAAGCTTCGTGTTAAAACTCATTCTGCTGATTTGGCTTAGCGTCGGCGCCACCAACGTTGCTTTTGGGGCTGAATAAAATATGGTTCAGCAAGCGGAATTTGGGCATCAGAAAGCAACAAATGCGGTAATTCTTCGACCATACGGCGTGCCCGCTGCTCACCAATCAATTGGCTCGCAACTTTAAATGCCTCTTGCATTGCTGGAGCGCGGGCACCAGTTGGCGCATGGGCATCGCTAGCAATAATTTGGGCCAAATTATGATAAACCATTTGAGTCGTGATATCTTGCAGGCGTTGACCGTGCCAACCAACCAAGCTGGCAGCGGTAATTTGCACCACCACACCACGCTCAATTAATGGAATCAAGAGATTGGGGTTATCTTGAAAAACCCGAGTCCGTTCAGGGTGGGCTAGGATCACGCGGTGGCCTGCTAGCTGTAAATCAAAAATTGAGCGCTGCAAATTCTCGATCACAATATGCGCTGGAGTTTCTAATAACACTGCGCGGCTTGTACCATAGCCTAATAAATCGCCTTGGCGCAAACGCTCGCTCAAATCGCCAGCAACCACCATTTCAGTGCCTAAAACGACCTGTAAACCTAATTTAGCGCGTTGCAAATACTCACGCAACTGCACTACCAAATCGCGCAAGCGCGACGGCAAATAGATGCGCGATTGAGTCGAGCCAGGCCCGTGTGGCGTAGCGGCCACACATGTCACACCTTCGGCAACTAAGGCGCGGGCAATTGCTAACGAACCGCTCCAATCGGCAGGGCCATCATCAATCCCAGGCAGAATATGACAGTGTAAATCGTACATAGGGTGCGCCTTGTTTTAGTTTCAAACTAGACCAAGCAAGTATACCACTATGCCATCGCCCCATAGGAGTGAATTAGGGGGGACGATACGGAGTAGTAATTAACAAATTTAACTAATCTCTATAGGTGATGGATTATAACGCTATCAGCTTAAAAGTCAAAGGATTATGCTTGCTTCATTGGTAGGTTTAGCAGAAAGTACTAGTCAAGACAGGAACAAAAGCCTTGTACTTGACGAACAAGTGTGCTATACTGCCTTGCAGTGGCGACGCGCAAGTCTGCCGCACTTTTTCGTAAGCAAGAGTATCTACAAGGAGTCTGAGTAATGGCAATTTCACCCGAAAAAGAAAAGGCCCTCGCCGCCGCCCTGAGCCAAATCGACCGTCAATTTGGTAAAGGCGCAATCATGCGCATGAGCGATCAACGCTTATCAATCGAAGCGATTCCAACTGGCTCAATTGCGCTCGACTTGGCGCTTGGAGTTGGTGGGATTCCACGGGGTCGGGTGATTGAAATTTATGGTCCAGAAAGTTCAGGCAAAACGACCCTGACCCAACATATTGTGGCCGAAACCCAAAAAATGGGTGGTGTCGCAGCCTTTATCGATGCTGAACACGCATTTGATCCCGTCTATGCAGCCAACTGTGGTGTCAACGTTGAAGATCTGTTGGTCTCACAACCTGATACTGGCGAACAAGCACTCGAAATTTGTGAAACCTTGGTACGCTCAGGCGCAATCGACGTGATTGTCGTTGACTCGGTAGCAGCGCTTGTGCCACGCGCCGAAATTGAAGGCGACATGGGCGATTCGCACGTTGGTTTGCAGGCTCGTTTGATGTCGCAAGCCTTGCGTAAGCTCTCAGGTGCAGTTTCAAAATCACGCACAGCCTTGATCTTTATCAATCAATTGCGGATGAAAATCGGTGTGATGTTTGGTAACCCTGAAACCACCACTGGTGGCAATGCGCTCAAATTCTATGCCTCAGTGCGCTTAGATATTCGTAAAGTTGAAAGTATCAAGCAAGGCCAAG
Source organism: uncultured Chloroflexia bacterium (assembly GCA_963767035.1). GTDB lineage: Bacteria > Chloroflexota > Chloroflexia > Chloroflexales > Herpetosiphonaceae > Herpetosiphon. The sequence continues at coordinate 266,109 of CAVYBW010000003.1, forward strand.
ATGTAACCGGCGCTCGCGCTCGGGTCAAGGTGGTCAAAAATAAAGTTGCCCCACCATTCCGCCAAGCCGAATTCGATATTATGTATAACGAAGGTATTTCGCGCGAAGGTAATATTGTCGACGTTGGCGTGACTATGGAAATTCTGCGTAAAAGCGGGGCTTGGTTCTACCTTGGCGATGATCGCTTGGGCCAAGGCCGCGAAAATGCCAAGCAATTTCTCAAAGATAATCCAGCCTTAGCCGATGAAGTTGAAAAGATGATTCGCGCCGCCTCACCAGGCGCACCGACCGCTAAGGTTATTGTCGGAGCTGCTGCTGCCGCCAATGGTGCAGCACCTGCCGAAGATGGCGATGGCATTTTCGACGACGAATAATCGGCGCAGTCAATCGATTGATGATCAAGAGAGCGTAGCAGCGGTTTGCTACGCTCTTTTGTTTGAGGAATTGCCATGCCTACCGGAACCATTACCCAATTAGAAATTCAACAACACGACCGCGAACGAATCAATTTATATATTGATTCAGTGTTTGCCTTGGGCATCAGCCTGCGAACACTGGAACAACAAAGCTTGTACAAAGGCAAAGTGCTCAGTGAGACCGATTGGCAAGCGATTGCCAAAGCTGAAGAGGTTGATAAGGCCTACAATGCAGCTTTGGTTTTTTTGGCTGCCCGACCGCGCTCCAGCCAAGAAATTCGTACTCGCCTGCGCAAACGTGAGTTTCCCGATGAACATATCGATCTAGCGATTGAGAAGCTCGCCCAACTTGGCTTGGTCAATGATGAAGCGTTTGCCCGTTTTTGGGTCGAAAATCGCCAACAACATCGGCCCCGTGGAGCGCGCGCAATTCAGGCTGAGCTAAGCCAAAAAGGGGTCAAACGCGAACTGATTAGCGAAGTGCTGAGCGAATTAACCGACCAAGATGAAGAGCAAGAGCGGGCTTTTAGTGTAGCGCGTTCCGCCTTGCGGCGTTATGCCAACGAGCCAACCAAAATGGCATTTAGTCGCAAAATGGCCGGCCTGTTGCAACGCCGTGGCTTTGGTTTCGATACCATCAAACCAGTGCTTGATCAGCTTTGGCAAGAGCTTCAATCCAACGCTGAGCCAGAGGAACTTGATTAAGCCGCCCGTTGTATATGCGGTTTGAGCAGTGGTTGCATAGCTCTTTCGAGCGTCAGATAATTTTTAACCATGTCGATTTGTAGATTTTAAGCGAACAAGCGCGGTCGCGACTTCTGGCCGCAAACCGACCAAAATGGTTTGGGTACCAAGCAAACGCGAGGCTCTAGCAATTTGAATAATTGTTTCAGCAACAACCTGATCGATTAATGAAACTCCAGTAATATCTAAAATAATCGTATGCGCACTGATACGCTCAATTGCTGCAAAAATATCGTGCTTCAAACTTTGGGCATGGTCAGCAGTCATTTCACCAATTAAGGGCGCAATTAATACCCGTGGTAAAACTGGAATCACAGGGATATTCAATTGCGCTACAATTGTTTGGCTAATTTGTAATTCATCGAGTGCTTGTTGCAAGATACTTTCACGTTGAGCCAGATCATTCAGTGCTTGCTGAAGGCGTTGATTGCGTTCTACAACTTTTTGCTCTAATAGATTCTGGATTTGTTGTGCTTCATCCTCACGCTGCAATAAATTATAAATCTCCATATGTAAACTACTACCAAAGCGCTCAACTAAGAGTGCTTGACTAATAATAGCAATCGTAATCGTTACAAAAATAACCCAAAAGTTTTCAATCATATCAATGGGCTGTAAAATACCAGTATATTCAAATATACCAACTGATGCCACGATTATAATTGAAATAATTGCATTAATAATCAATACTTTACGATTATTCAGCAAGGCACTCATAATCAAAGGAATTGTAAAAAACACAAAACCATAGGTGCTATTTTCGCGCAAAATGCCAACCACCGAATAGCCTAACAGCAACATCAATTGAATACTAGCACTAACGATGATTGCAGCGCGTTGCAACGAATTATGGCGCACCTGATAGAGCGCAATCGCCGCGCCAATGCCCATAATCGAATAAGCACCCATCGCCATCAACAATTGCTTGAAGGTATCGTCGGTTGCTGGAAACGCCACGAAAATAATTGCTGAGCTGATCACGCCAAAGACCGCGATTACAAACAAACCTAGCACAATCGCTTGGAAGGCCCGTGCTTGGCGGCGTTCAATGAGTTTCTGCTGCGGTAGTTGATCAAGCCATAAGCGCCAGCGGTTCAGCATAGCCGATTTCCTCTTGGTTTTAATTCAATACTAGACGTTGATTGATTAATGATAAAACTGCTTGTTCGAGGTTGGCGAAGGTCTGAATCGATGGAAATTTAATGTGCAGCGTAATCAAGGTTTCGGCGACCTCAGGCCGCAAACCAACCAAAATTGTCCGCACCTCAAGAAAGCGCACGGTACTCGCGATATGCAATAAGGATTTGCCAATAAAGGTGTCAATCGTAGTCACACCAGTTACATCAAGAATAATCGTATGCGCTTTGTTGGCTTCAATCGCATTGAAAATATTCTCGGCAAAAGCCTCAGCACGCTCGCCAGAAACCTCGCCAACCAAAGGAATAACCAAAATACGCGGCAAAATTGGCAACGCTGGCGCACTAAGCTGGGTAAATATTTGTTTGCTCTGTTGCAGCGTGGTTAGCGTATGTTGTAAATCAAGTTCACGCTGTTCAAGTTCAGTCAAGGCTTGACGTAGGCTGGTGGTACGCTCATTAACGGCGGTCTCAAGCGAATCGCGAAGGTGGCTCAGCGTGGCCTCACGTTCTAATGCTTCATGCAACGTTTGGCGCAGATTGCTGCCAAATCGATCAACAATTACCACTTGAAGGATCGTCAGCAAGGTAAACGTACCAACAATTGCTTGAAGATTAATCGGCAGCAGCAATTGGCCCGCCAAGCCCCGCGATTCAGCCCAACCAATCAGCAGAAAAATCGTGAGCGATGCACTGGTCATGCCAAAAACTACCCGACGACTGCTAAGCAATCCTGCCAAAACGATTGGCATCGAAAATGAAACCAGCGTAAAACCAACTGATTGGCGATATACGCCAATTGCCCAAAATGAAATCAGCAATTGAATTAGAAAATTGCTCAATAAAATCAAAATTGCTTGCTGCAAGGCGTTGAATCGAATGCGCCACAGCACCAATAACGAACTTAGCCCCATTACCCCATAGCAAATAGCCGCCAGCAGCATTTGATTTAAAGAGCCACTGGTGAGCGGTGCAGTGATAACGCCAATTGCCGAAACGAGGATTAGCGTGAGCACCATATGTTGAAGCAACATTGCTTGGCGACGTTCGACCACATGTTGTTGTGGCAAGTGCTGAAGCCACGCCCGCAATTGCATAACCATAAGGGGGGATTCCTTAGCTATCTAGATTTGCTTTATTATCCCCCCATTGTCAATTATTTGCCTTGATTATTGTCCTGTTATTTAGTACCCCGTAGAGGGGATATTCGGGTTAGCTCGCACGCAGCACGAGTGGGGAATTCATGCCATTGCTAAGCTTTGGGGTTTGCAGAATTCCCGCTAGATCGCAGGCATCAAGCACGGCCTTATAGGTTGCATCGAATAGGGTTTGAATATCATCCGTTTGGCCAGCGATAAGTTGTTCAAGCAGTTTGGCGGTAAAGAACGAGTTGGCCTCACCAGGTAAAATATAGGATTGTTCGTTATCCTGACAGCCTGCTAAAAGCACTTGATTGGCAGGAATTGGCTCGCCAGCATTACTCGCCGGAATCGTAGCCGAGCCAATTATCTGCTTCACCAAGCCTGCTGGTAATTCTTTGGCGATCACGCCAGCGGGAGCCATCGCCCCAGTGCCGCTATGACATGCATCGAGCACCACCAACAATGGCGCTTTTTCGCGAATTGGGGTGAGCCATGTGCGTAGCTCATCATCGCGCACAAAACTGCCAACGCCTTGCTCTAAGCCACATTCATAGGGACACAAAAATTCTTCTTTGCCATCACGCTCGTCGCCATTATCGTCATCAAAGCTCGCGCCATGGCCTGAATAATATAAAATCGCCAGATCATCAGCCGTTAATGCGTCCGCCAACCATTGCAGTGCCGCCTGAATATTGGCTTTGGTCGCTTGCTCATCGAACAAACTGCGCTCAAGCAAGGGCTGATTGCTCAACGGACGGAGCGCATGCAAAAACGCTTGGGCATCATCACGACAGGTTGGCAGTGGTGGAATTGCCGGATTAGCATAGGTACTGATCCCAATCGCCACGACCAGTAATCGATTCGACATAACTTACTCCTTTAACGTTTTCCAATTGGAATAAAGGCCGCCCAATACAATGGATGGGCAAAATGTGGCTTATTAGGCTGGGCAATCAATTGTTGCTTGGCTTTGGTTAAGATTTCGGCTTTATCAGTGGTTGGTTGTTGGCGCAATAAGCCAAAATAGGCCTCGACCAAATCCATGGTTGCCAACACATCAACCGACCACAAACTGGCAATAATCGTGGGACTACCACAATACATCAGCGCGCGGGTCAGGCTATTGATGCCCTCCCCGCGTGAGATCAAGCCCAAACCACCTTGGCAGGCGGCCAAAAAAATCAATTCAGTTGCGGGCATGCGTAACTCAAAAAGATCATGAATGCCCAAAAATCCATCTTGGCCGCTCTGATCGGTGCTGCCATCGGGCGCTGCCAAATTAAACACCAAGCCCGAAAATTGGGGATATTTATCGTTAAACGCGCCATGCCCAGCAAAAATGATGTAGCGCATGGCCTGCTCATTCAATAGCCGTTTGAAATTAGCTTCATTCGATTGAAATTCAGCCTGATAGGGCGTGTGATCAGCTTGCCAAGCGGTTAATTGGTGCGTGGTGCCATGCTGGCCTAGATCATCCAAAACCTTGCTCAGCACGCTAGTTTGGCTCAAATCATTGTAGCTAATCATTAATTCTTGGGCATACACATGGCCCGGGTAAACGCTTGGCACATTGGTTTGATAGTTGATGTTGTAAACGCCCAAGGCCACGTTTGGTGCTTGAGTTGCTGCTTGTTGCTGAAGGTGCAGCCAGAGGCTAATTGATTGAGCAGTGGAAATTGTGGCGTGATTCAGCCAATAAAATGGCGCTAAATCGCCACAAATTTGCTCAGGCGTGGCTTGGTCTGGCGCTTGCTGGCGATAGTTCGCTGGATCAATCGGCTGCTGATTGGCATCAATCGGATCATCGAAAAAGAGCAAATCAAACGGCAAATAATACAAAATGCCATCGGGAATAATGATAATCTGTTTGCCACGTAATGTTTCTTTGAAGCCCGATGACCAAAGCGACCCCAACAAAATCGCGACAACCTCGCGATTGGCACGCACAAACTCTTGCCAACGAGCTGCCCCTCGTTGTGCATACCAAATCAAGCGCGCCACGGCATACTCGATTTTAGCGCGGCAGACTAGCTCAAATGCTTGCAATTGCTGGCCATCGGCATACAGCAAATAGCTCCATTCGCTGCCAATCGTAAAACTCAACACCACAGTGTTCGATCGTTGTATCAAGGCCGTTTGCAAGTTTGGCCAGCTTACCAGTTGCGGCTGGAGCGCTTGATTTTGTCTTTCCAAGGCTTGGGCGATGCGGCTTTGGAGCGCTTGCCAGTCGCTAAAGGCTATCCGTTGGTCGGCCAATAATGTAATCAAATCGTCGCCTGCTGGCTGTTGCAGTGCCAAGCGAATTGCCATGCTGCGGGCTGCAATCGCTGCCGCTAGCGCTACCCGTTGTTGCTTCAATTCAGGGCTAAGTTCATGCTCGCGATCAATTTGACTGGCCTCAAGCAATTGCTCAAAGCCATGCGCCCGCAAGCTCTCGCTCAGGTGCAGCAAACTGCTGCGATCAGTTGCATGCTTGAAATGAAAATGCATGGCAGATTCAAACACCTGAAATTTATCTTGCAGCGCCGCCATTTGCCAATCGCTTTGCTGTACATTATTGCGCAGCACTTGCACCAATTCGCAGCCATTGGCATAGGCTTGTTGGGCGTTGGGCAGATCGTTGAGCGCTTCGTGAGCGCGGGCGATGGTCAGCCAAACCCGCCAAGCAGCCTCAGGAATCAAAATCCCGCGCATTTGGGCTTGTTCGATCGCCGCTTCGGGGTTGAGATCGCTTAAATTGAGCGCTTTCAAACAGTTTTGGGCTGTATTTAAGGCTTCGGCAGGCTGGGCCAACAACAATTGCACTTCGCTGATATTGGCAAACAGCAGCGCCTGCAAAACCCGATCTGCCGTCGCCTGATTGAGCAGCGCCAGTGCCTGTTGCAGCAATGCGAGTGCTTGTTGATACAGTTGAGTTGGTGGGCCTGAATCATGCAAACTAGCCGCTAAATCATTAGAAAACCAACCTGCTTCAATGATCAAATTGGCTTGCAGCCAAGCAATATTGGCTTGATTGGCAATGATCAAACTGCGATACTGGGCTAAATTTAGGTTTTGTTCGGCTAGAATCAAAGCTTCGGCATAGGCTTGCTGGGCTTGGGCAAGCGCTTGGCGATGCTTGGTATATTTCAATCCCAACCAATCTTCAGGCGGCTGATCGCCACGCAACAGCACTTGCTCGGTTTTGTCGTAGCTGATATAGCCGCGATGATCGAGCAAATTATTGCGTACAAAGGCAATGTTGCCACGATTGATTGCGGCCAAACATTGGCCTTCAACATCATCGGCTGCTAGCAGCTTGGCGACGTTGGCAAAGGATTGTTCGGCAGCAGCATAATCGCCCAATAGCACCAGACTATTGCCTTGCCATTGGGCCACCAAGCCAGCAAAGGCCCGATTTTGGCTGCTATGGCTGACAAATTCTGGGTTGGCAACCAGGTGTTGGCTGTCAGCAAGCGTTGTAGCAAAGGATTGGTGGGCTAATTCTGGCTGGCCTGATAAAAACGCCAATTCGCCGCGCAACGCCTCAATCAATAAGCCCAATGGGGCAGTTGTTGCGGGAATTGAATTGAGTAATTGTTGGGCTTGGGCCAGGTTAAATAATTGATGTTCAGTCCACGCTAGCCACCATTGCAGCACAAGTTGATGGCGCGAACCAAGCTGCTGATCGACCAAAACCCTGGCTAACAAGGCTTGCCAATTAGCTTTTAGCTCATTCAATAATCCATTTTTGGGCGTAGCAAAGCGCAAAATATTCGGCATCGGCAAATTGACTGCTGGCAGCGGAATTCCCCGTTGTGGCCCAAGCGCTGGCTCGCCTTGATCGCCACCGGGCACGGCTTCGGCTGGAGTTAATGCCCTGATTGCCTGTTGAAGTGATTGGAGCAAGGCTTGATCAGCGCTATTTTGCAGCCGATAAGCCACCAAAACTGCTTCAAGCATAGCCCGTAGATCATCGATCAATGCTGGTTTTAGCTGATCGTTGAGCCAAGGCACAACTGCTTGCGCGCCTTGTGGATGGGCTGCACGGGCGCGATTGAAACTAACAAGAATGCCAGCATAATCGGCCAATTGGCGTTGAAGCAAAATCAAACTAATCACTGCTTCTAGCTCGTTATTGCTTGCCAAAACTTGGATAATCGGCTGCCAGAGTGTTTTAATGTCGCCGAAAAGCGCATGGGCATGCAACTCACAAGCATATAGTTCGGCTTCATCGGCAACGCAGATCGTCCAGCTCGCCGAGCGTGGATCATTGCTGACACTGCTGCAAAACGAGCGAATTGCTTGTATTTGTTTGACGCTCAGCGTTGGTTGGTCGGCTTGCCAGATTGGGGGGAGTTGTAAAGGCAGGTTGGTTTGCTGCTGGTTTAATTCGCAATAAAGTGCAGCATTGCCATGCCACAGTGCTAGTTGTTTGGCACTGACGTTAATGCGTTGGCTCAATGTTTGATCAGGCCAACAATTGGCCTTAGCTTGTTGCGATAAGCCCTCAAATACCGCTGGAATCCAATCGAATACCACAATTTGCAACGCTTGGTGCAAGGCATAGCCTTGTTGATATTGGGCCGTTAAGCGTTGTTTTGCCAGCCATTGCGTCAACCATGCTGTGGTCATACCAGCCTCCAAGCGCACTATTGGCAGCATCTTAGCAAATTGCCACGCAAAATACGAGAGCCATGCCAAATTTTGGCAATGTGTGGCTCTAGCTGATTAACGTTCCAAGGAGCGATAAGATGCAACAGTTTTGGCAACGTTGGCAGCAATTGGCGCTTTGGCAGCGCTGGTTTGGACGGATTATCGGCCTCAGTCTGGTCGTCAGCGTTTGGCAAGTTTGGCAGTATCGTAGTGATGGCAATGTGCACCTGTTTGTACCAGCAATTGCTGGCAATAGCGTGTTGGTACAAACACCCAATGCCAAGCAAATAGTAATCGATGCTAGCACCGATCCAGTGGCGATTATGGCGATTATGGGTGAACTCTTGCCCTTTTGGCAACGCCAAATCGATCTTTTGGTCTTGACGAGCAGCGAGCCACAACAATTAAGTGGCGCGTTGGCATTAGCGAGGAGTTATAAAATTGGCATTTTGCTAGCCCCACCATTCGAGCACGATCCGGTGGCTGCTGAGCTAGCCCAAGCCTTGAAGCAAAAAGGCAGTAAAGTGATGTTTATGCAATCCGGCCAAGCGCTAACCCTCGATCAGGTAGAACTGATAGTTGTGGCCGCTCCGCAAGCCCAGTCGCAAGCAATTATCAAACTCCGTTTTGGTGCATGGCATAGTCTGATTGGCTTGAATCCAAGTGATCGGGTTGCTAAACAATTGCCAGAGGGGCAGCTCAAATGTCAATTATTGATTTGGCCATGGTCACGGGGCGACGATCGTGCAATTGCCAATCGGTGTGGAGCACAAGCGCTGATTTACAGCCAAGGCCATGTCGAACAACAAGATCCGCGCAGCTATTTTGCACGCGGCAGTCAAGAGCGGCGCTTGCTGCACGAACGGCTTGATGGCTCGGTTCATATTCGCAGCGATGGCCAGCAGATGTGGCTGCAAACCCATGCCCAACCCTAAACATGCTAAAATAAGCCACAGCACCAACCCAAGGAGGCTAGTATGCGCAAAAAAGTTGCCCGTGCCTTATTCAACGATCAGCCGAGCGAGCAATCAAGCCCACCCAAACTGATTAGTTTTGGCAGCAATCGGAGCGATCAATGTAGTTTGTATGATGCACCCGCCAAATTTGAGCAATGTTTAGGTTGTGAGTATCGGCGCGGCAGCAAAGGGCTTGGCATCCTGTGTGGCCATCGCTTTGGACTTGATCCAACCTATATCAACGGCATTCTGACCCAAATTCACGATGATGAAATTCGCCCACTTTAGCGCTGAACTGCGGGCGTAGGCCGACTGACGCTTAGCACAAACCAAATCAGGCCAATAATAATAGTTGTGTAGATGGCTGAATACACCAAACCCAAAGGTTGGGCGAATGGAATTGATTTGAAAATAATTAAGTTGCTTAGCAGTAAATAAACCAGCGTGTTTGCGCCAATTGGTTGCAAAAGCCGCACAAACCATGGGCTGCGTGCCAACAAACTGGCAATGCTAAACCAGAGTAACGCCGCCGCTAAGCCGCCAACAATCCAATGCCAACTTGGTGGAAAACGGTTGAACGGCTGTTGTTCAAGCGAGCGCCAAACCAACCACGCAAAGCCAATGCTTCCCAAGAGCCATGTGTGCCATGAGCCGCGCCATTGCTGCTGCGCAAACAGCATGCCTAAAAGGAAAATTGGGCTATATTGCAAGACCGGAAACGGGTAGGCTAGCGGTGGATTTGTGCCAACCAATAAGCTCAATGGCACTGAAGTAATATTGGCATAGGGGAAAAACGTTGTGCCAAGCAAGGCTCCAATCAACCCAAGCATTAACCATGGACGTTGTAAGAGCCAGCGTAACGGGGTGCGGGCCAGCATTGCAAAGCTCAGCAATAAGGCAAAGCTAATCAAAAATTCGCAATACATGGGCAATTTTTGCAACAAGATCAGATCAAAAAAGTGCGGCCAAGTAAGCGGCTGATTTTCGATCAGCAGCATCGACATCAAGCCAGAAACATAATAGGCCAGCACTAATTTGATAATTGTGCTGAGCATTTGGCGATATCGTGGTTGATCGTTGAGGTAGGCAAAACGTGCTGTATAGCCAAAACAAAACACAAAGCCCGCAAACGAGCTAGCATCGCCAATAAATTCACCCAATTGAACCTGCATCCATTGGCGATCAGCACTAAATTTAATTACATGGGCGAGAATCATACCCCAAACTAGCAAGCCCTTCATCACATCGATACTATAGTTGCGGGGGCGAGCGGTAGCTACGGGCTGCACCATGATAACTCCTTGGATAGTCAATCAAGCCAAAAGCTTGCCCAAGAGTACCATGGTTTAAGTAATTAACGAATCACACCACGTCGAATTGCAATTTCGACCAACCACAAGCCTAAAGCAAGCGCGATCAGCCACGGCCACCATTGGATGCCAGCGGTTTGATTGGCAACTTGGAGACTGGGGGCGATTTGCGGCAAACTGCCAATTTGGCCTTGGCCTAAACTTGCCAGTTGCTCCAACAATGCTTCATTGGCGGAAACTGCCCATTCGCGGTTGTAGGGTTGGACTACTCCGGCTTGGCTTTCGAGCCGATTTTGACTTTGCTCCAAGGCGGCCAAAATATGGTAAGCGCCAGTTTGAGGCACTTCAGCCACTGCTTGGTAGCGGCCTGGGGCAATTTGTGGCGCGCGCAAGACTTGTTCACTCCCATCAGGAGCTAACACCCGCAAGCCAACATCAGCTAAATCGTATAATTCGCCGGTTTCGGCTTGGGCATCAAGCGTAATAATCGCTTGGTTTTGTTGCAGTTCAGTGCGAATTCGCAGCTCGCTACGAGCAGGGTTGGGGTAGGTCGCAGCGATAATTTGAGCCATGGTATTGCCCCAATTCGGCCAAGGCCGCCATGAGGCCGTCCAGCGTTCGCCGCTATCGGAAGTAAAGGCGCTTGCTCGGCCAAGGCCATATTGCCAAGTGGCGAGTAGAATATCGCCCTCGGTTGTAGTCAGCAACTGCTCAGCCTCAGGCTTGGGAGTAACCGCCACATAGCCACCAAATGGTGGAATTTCGCCAAGGTTTAGGCCACGAATCGCAGGATGCGGCGTGGCGAGGTTGGCCTGAAATTGGCCTTCAGTTAATGGGTTTTCGCGGGCAATTTCGGCTTCTTGCAAGGTTAAACGTGGCAAATCATCGGGTTTTGAGGCAAAGTGATAACGCCCCGCTCCCAATTTTGCCAATGATTCAAGCAAAACTGTATCGGCATCGCCACCAATCGCAATCGTAGAAAGCGTAATACCTTGGGCGCGCAATGGGCTAATCAGCGATTCATACGAGCTTTCGCCCCCAGAACGACCATCGGTCAACAACACCGCATGGCGCACTTTGCCAGTTTGTTGAGCCAACCCACCCAAACCAACATCCAAGGCGGCATAAATATTGGTACCGCCACCAGCGCTCAAGCCAGCAATGTTATTTTGAATTTCGCTAAGTTGCACGCCTTGGCCAACTTTGGTGAAATTGACAGTCCAATCGTTGGTATCATCGAAGGCCAGTACGCCAATCGTGTCATCGGCTCCCAATGAATCGGTAGCGGCAATTGCGGCGGCTTTGGCAAGGCTAAATTTATCTTTGCCATATTCGCCCAACATACTGGCCGAGCGATCAAGAATCAGGAGCAGGGTCACGGTTGGCCGCTCACGTCGTGGCGGCGGCTCCATCGAAACCGGCAGTAATTCTTCGAGTGGCGTGCCTTCGTAACTGCCTAAGTTGTAGCTATTGGTGCCGCCAAGCACCACCACGCCATGGCCGAGGCTCCGCACAAATTCACGCAAGGCCAATTGTTGATCAAGGCTTAAATCGTTGGCCGAAATATCTTGCAACACGATTGAATCGTAGACGCTGAGTTGGCTCAAGCTGGTGGGCAAGGCTGCTGGACGCAAGGCTTCAGTTACCAAATTGGCAGCTTCGAGTGCATCACGCAAATTGGCCGAGCTATCCGGCGAGCGTTCGATAATCAGCACGCGCGGCGGTGGACCAACCACCGTCCAAGCATCAAGTTGGTTATTGGCTGGTTGTTGATCGTTGGTGGCGAGCAGGGTTGCCCGAAAACTGTGAAAACCACGCGCGCCAGCAGTTGATTGAAAGGAAACGAGATTGCGACCTTGCGCAACTTCGATCGTTTGACCAGCTTAAACCAACGCCATCGCTGCTCAATTCCAGTCGCACCTGGCCGTTGACGCTGGAATAGAGCACCACATCAGCGCTAAATCGCTCACCTTCGCGCAAGGCTGGTGGCACAATCAGCGATTCAACCCGAATATCAGTTTCGGGGTATCTAATTGGCACGCTATGCAAACGAATCGCGCGTTGGGCAAAGGTACTGACTTGATTTTGAACATTGGCCGTTGTGCTGGCTCCATCGCTGAGCAAAATAATCTCGCCACCTTGCGGCAACAAACCCCCAGCAAACTGCAATGCTCCCGCCAAATCGCTGCCATTGGGATCAATTGCTGGGCGCTGGTTGGTTTGGCTCACCCGCACATCGGCCCCAAAGGCCAACAAGCGCACCGGGCGTTGCTCAATCTGCTGTTCGTAAAAGCTCACGGCCTCGTTCCAAGCAGCATCACGCAATTCGGCAGGCAAATTGGCCGATTGATCGACTAATAAAATCAAAGGGCTAACTTGTTGGTTCGCTTGGCTGCGTGGCAAGGCCAAAGCCAATAACAGAGAGCCAAGCATGGCGAGGCGCAGGCCAATCACCCGCCGATCGAGGGTTGCTCGACGCGCAATCCACCAGCCACTGACACTAATTAGCAGAAACAGGGCGAGAAATATCATGCAGTTGCCATCACGAGGTAGTTCAACAAATCATCATTTGAAGCATACCATAAATAAAAGGATGAATTATGAGGGATGAATTATGAAGAACTATTTCAGAAAGGATGAATTATGAGGGATGAATTATGAGGGATGAATTATGAAGTTCAATAGGTTAGAACTATGATTTCGCTAAGCTCAAAATTTCATGCCCCATCATTCATAATTCATCCTTCAATCTAACGAATCTCATTCGAAAGTCGCGGATCGTGGCGGGCAAACTCTGTTATAATGAACACGTCTGTTCGATTTATCAGCTCCCCAAGCGCTGCCGCTGGAGTAACGCGAGGGGCTTTTTCCTGTTCAAGCACCAAAAATACGCTTGAACAACATAGATTTACGATAAAGGCGGGTGTATGGCGCAGGATAAAATTGTCATCAAGGGCGCACGTGAGCACAATCTAAAAAACATCGATATTGAACTTCCACGCGATCAATTAGTTGTGTTGACGGGAGTTTCTGGTTCAGGTAAATCATCGTTAGCCTTTGATACGTTATATGCTGAAGGCCAGCGCCGCTATGTTGAATCGCTTTCATCGTATGCACGCCAGTTTTTAGGCCAACTCGAAAAGCCCAAGGTCGATTTTATCGGCGGGCTTTCGCCAGCAATCGCGATTGAGCAAAAATCGGCCTCGAAAAATCCGCGCTCAACCGTTGGTACAGTCACCGAAATTTATGATTATCTGCGGGTTTTGTTTGCCCGGGTTGGGGTGCCGCATTGCCATAACTGTGGCAAAGCGATTGGCTCGCAAACCGCTGAGCAAATGGTCAATCGGGTCAACGAATTGCCCAAAGGCACGCGCTTTATGATTTTAGCGCCGATGGTTGCCGCCCGCAAAGGCGAATACAAAGATATTTTCGACGATGCACGTTCGCAAGGTTTTTCGCGGGTGCGAGTCGATGGCGAAATTCGTGATCTGCAAGATGACATTAAGCTTAACAAAAAAGTTAAACATACGATTGATATTGTGGTTGATCGGCTAGTCGTGCCAACCGACGATGACGAGACCTTTCGTTCGCGGCTCAACGATAGTGTTGAAACCGCGCTGCGCACTGCCAATGGCACAATCATCATCGCGCTGCCAGAATTTGCCCAACAAACCGAAAAATCAAAATCGAAAAAAGCCAAGGCCAAAGCAGTTGCCGCTGAGGTTAATGAAGAAGAACTGCTGCCCGAAGAAGAATCGAGCATTACTGGGCTTAACGCTGCTGGCGATATTGTGATGAGCGAAGATTATGCCTGTGTTGATTGTGGCATTTCGTTCCTTGAACTAAACCCGCAGATGTTCTCCTTCAATGCGCCGCAGGGTGCTTGCCCTTCGTGTGCTGGTTTAGGCACACGCTTGGAAGTTGATCCCGAACTGCTGGTGCCAAATCCTAATTTATCGTTGCACGATGGCGCAGTAACGTATTGGGGCGAGTTGCGCAAAAAAGTTGGCAGTTGGGGCTATCGCGCCTTGCAAGCTATCGCCGCTCACTATGAATTTTCGCTCGATACACCCTGGAAAGATCTCAGTCCACGGGTGCGCGAAATCTTGACCCAAGGCTCAGGCGGCGAAAAAGTTAAACATGTTTGGAGCGAAGGTCAATCCAAGGGTGAATATTTTCGGCGTTGGGAGGGCTTAGGTGCAGAAATTATGCGCCGCTTCCAACAAACTGGCGTTGAAAATATGCGCGAACACTACCAACAATGGATGAGCGATCAGCCGTGTCATGCTTGTAATGGGGCCAAATTGCGGCCTGAAAGTTTGGCTGTAACACTTGGCGCTGAAAATGTTCAACAAATTTGTGCCAAAACCGTGGCCGAAGGCTATGCGTGGGCCTGTGGCCTAACCGGCAGCGATGCCCACTGGGTTAGCCGCGATGGCTTAGATACTACCGTTTTGCCGTTGCTCGCCGCTGCGCCAACGCCCGAAAAGTTAGATGGTCGGCAGCTGGAAATTGCAGGCGAAGTGCTCAAGGAAATTCGTGAGCGCTTGGGCTTTTTGCTGAACGTCGGTTTGCACTATCTAACGCTCGATCGAGCTGCACCATCGCTCTCTGGCGGTGAGGCTCAACGCATTCGCTTGGCTTCGCAAATTGGCGCAGGTTTGATGGGCGTGATGTATATTCTCGACGAACCATCGATTGGTTTGCATCAACGTGATAATCGCAAATTGATCGATACGCTGACCAAACTGCGTGATCTTGGCAACACCGTGATTGTGGTTGAGCACGACGAAGATACCATGAAAGCCGCCGATTGGCTGGTTGACTTCGGGCCGGGCGCTGGGATCAATGGTGGCAAAGTTGTCGCCGAAGGTAAACCAGAATATATCAGCAGCAATGGCTCGCTGACTGGCAGTTATTTGTCGGGTCGCTTGAAAATTGAAGTGCCCGAGACTCGCCGCCCGGCTCATGGCCACATTACCTTGCGTGGCGCGACCCACAACAACCTCAACAACCTTGATATTACAATTCCTTTGGGCACATTGGTGGCGGTAACTGGGGTTTCTGGCTCTGGCAAATCGTCGTTGATCACCGAAACACTCTACCCAGCCTTGGCAAATTTGCTCAATCGTGCGCAATTGCGGGTTGGCAAATACGATACGCTCGAAGGGTTAGAGCAGCTCGATAAAGTGATCGATATCGATCAGCAGCCAATTGGCCGCACGCCGCGCTCTAATCCTGCAACCTATGTTAAGTTGTTTGATCAGATTCGTGAGGTGTTTTCCAACACAACCGATGCCAAACTGCGCGGCTATGAGCCAGGCCGCTTCTCGTTCAATGTCAAAGGTGGGCGTTGCGAAGCCTGCCAAGGCAACGGCGAGCAAAAGATCGAAATGCACTTTTTGGCCGATGTTTGGGTCCGCTGCGACGAATGCAAAGGCAAACGCTACAATCGCGAAACCTTGCAAGTGCGCTACAAAGGCAAAACGATCTCCGATGTGCTCGATATGGATGTGCATGCTGCGCTAGAGTTCTTCGAAAATCACCCTAAGATCAAGCGCGTGCTGCAAACCTTGCACGATGTTGGCTTGGACTACATCAAACTTGGCCAATCGGCGACAACGCTCTCTGGTGGCGAGGCCCAACGGGTCAAATTGGCCAAAGAATTAGCGCGGGTGGCCACAGGCCGCACGATTTACATTCTCGATGAGCCAACCACGGGCTTGCACTTCGCCGACGTGCAAAATCTCTTGCGAGTGATTCAGCGCTTGGTCAAGGCTGGCAACACCGTATTGGTGATCGAGCATAGCCTTGATGTGATTAAAACCGCCGATTGGATTATTGATCTTGGGCCTGAGGGTGGCACTGGTGGCGGCTATATTATCGCCGAAGGTACGCCTGAAGAAGTCGCCTTGCATCCAACTTCACATACGGCAGTCTTTTTGCGCGATTTGCTCCAGCGCGGCTAAAATTAACTAAATCTGCCCGCTAGCTGCTCGCTTTGAACAGTTAGCGGGCATTTGATGTTAATTTAGGCTTTAATGGTTGCCACAATTTCGTCGAGCAAAGCATTGCAGGCCTCATTCAACATGGCATAGACCTCTTCAAAATTGCCAGTGTACCAAGGGTCGGGAACATCGCGGCCTTTGATTCCATCGGGAATATAATCGAGAATCAAGCGGACTTCAGCCTCGTTTGCACCCAAAACCGCTTGCATATCACGGCGATTCTGGGTATCCATGGCGATCAAATAATCAAAGTTCTGTTGATCAACTTTGCCAAATTGGCGGCCACGGTGGCTGAGGCCAATCCCATTGTGGCGCAGAATGCGCAGCGTGCCATGATGCGGCTCATCGCCAATATGATAATGGCTAGTGCCCGCCGAATCGACCTCAATCGCATGACTGAGCTTTCGTTGCTCAACTAAGTGGCGCATAATGCCCTCGGCCATCGGCGAACGACAAATATTGCCTAAACAGACAAATAATACCCGAATCATGGGCACTCCTTCTAAATACCTCTAATCAAGCCAAAACCACGCTTTAGTATAGCAGTTTGACGTGTATTTGAAGATCGAGTATAGTCTCGCGATGTAAAAACAGTTTAGTCGGAAATAACTGTCTAAATTCATCGTAGCACACATTCTTGGAGGTTCTGGTTTGAAATTACGACAATTGCTAGGGGTATGCGGCTGTGGCATCGCCCTAGGATTAAGTGGCTGGGCCTATGCTGAATCCCAGTACAGCAGTGCAAATCTTGGCGAAGAAACAATTGTCGCATTTACGGGCGGCGCGAGCGAACACGCTGGCTATGCTGTTGCCGATGCTGGCGATATTAATAATGATGGCTTGAGCGATAGTTTGGTCGGCGCGTGGGTCGCTGCACCTTTAGGCCGGCCCAGTGCTGGCACCAGCTATCTGATTTGGGGCCAAGCAGTAAGCGCAACCTTGCAAGCCCCCGATCTGGCCGAACGGGGCGTAGCAATTTATGGGGCCAGTGAGGGTGCTTCATCTGGCTGGAGCGTCACTGGCCTTGGCGATGTCAACAGCGACCAAATCGACGATTTTGCAATTGGCGCGTGGGGCGAATCACCCAATGATCGCTCGACCGCTGGCAGTGTGTTTGTGGTTTGGGGCGGCTCGCTGACCACGACCCTCGATTTGGCGGCGCTTGGCAATCATGGCTATCGGATCGACGGCGCGATTGCAGCCGATCGGCTTGGTTATTCGCTAGCTGGCGTGCCAGACCTCAACGGCGATGGCTTAAACGAAGTTGTGATTGGGGCGATTGGGGTTGATGCGAGCGGCGATAACGCTGGCGCGGCCTATGTGGTTTGGGGCAAAGCCACCACCAGCACGCTCGATTTAGCAACTGCTAGCAATTATGGCTATCGGATCGATGGTGCTGCTACTGCTGATCGCGCTGGAAGCGCCGTTGGTAGCACCAGCGATATGAACGGCGATGGCAAGCCTGAGATTTTGGTTGGCTCATATGTGGCCGATCCATTGGGTCGCAGTGCTGCTGGGAGCGTTGCCGTGGTTTGGGGTGCCAACACAAGCAGCGCATTTCAGATTGGCTCATTGGCGCAAAACGGCTTTGTGATTGCCGGCGCTGGGGCAAGCAATCGCGCTGGAATTAGCGTGGTTGGCACTGGCGATGTCAATGGCGATCAACGTGGCGATTTCGCAGTTGGCAGCGATCAATTTACTGCTGGCGGCGCTGGCCGGGTTGATTTGGTCTATGGTGCAGCGTTGAGCGGCACGCTCGATTTGGCCCAGCCATTGAGCAATACTGTGCGCTTTGTGGGAGAGCAAGCAGGTGATGAGGTTGGTTTTTCGGTGGGTTATAGTGATCAGCGCCTGATTATCGGGGCCTATGGAGTTGATAGCAACCTTGGCAACGATACTGGTCGGGTCTATGTGATCAACACCCCACCTATGAGCAACACAATTAATCTGGCTAATTTGACATTCGAACAGGGCTATAGCCTTGATGGTGTTGTTGGCGGTGGCCGACTTGGGCGGGCCGTAGCAGGTTTAGGCGATGCTACTGGCGACGGACATGGCGATTTGCTTCTGGGGGCCGACCTTGCTGGCAGCCAGATCGAAGGCCAAGCCTACGTCGTTGGTCGCCTGCCAACAACAGTTTATCTGCCGGTGATTACACGTTAATCGGCGGCTGTTTCATCAACAGCATCGACATCACTGGTTCTCCGGTGTCGGTGCTGTTGGTGTTTTAGCGGTACGTTTTTGCAACCACGAAGGATACTAAGTGCACAAAGAAGTGAGGGATTAGGCATCAGTTGTCAGATTTTTAACGCAGAGGAGCAGAGATCATTTGGCTTTTAGATCAATCCAGTAGCAAGTATTTTTCAATAGCCAATAGCCTTTCAGCCTATAGTCATATTGATGGCATAAAGGTTGCAGTAGGATTAAGTCGCAATTCTTGTTGATAGTTGGAGTTGATGCAATGAGCGACCCACAACCACAAACAACTGGTGAAGATAACACGATTCGCCCTGATCACGCTGATGTTGATAGCACTCAGGGGGCAACCGAAGATCAAGTTGTGCCCGTTGGTGGTCCACAATCAGATTCGAATGCAAGCGATGGAGCTGATGAGTTGGGAATCGAGCCAGCCGAAGAAATCACCCCGGGCTAGGCCAAATTATGGTATAGTTATAGCTATTCGGCGCTCGCGAGAGCGTCGTTTTTGTGTCTAGCGCATTGGACAGCATGCGATTCTTCATGTATCCTGCGTGGCGATAGCAATTGAATAATTAACCACACGAAATGGGTGAATGTATATGTCAGATTTTATAGATCGTGCGCTAATTACAGTAAAAGCTGGTGATGGTGGCGATGGGATGGCTACCTTTCGCCGTGAAAAATATGTTCCGCGTGGCGGCCCCGATGGTGGCGATGGTGGCCGTGGCGGTAGTATCTATCTTGAAGTAAGCCCGCATTTAAATACGTTATTGCCGTTCAGTTTTCAAACCAATTATGAAGCCGACAAAGGCTTGAATGCTGGTCGGCAGCGCAAACGTGGCCGCACTGGCGGAGATACCTTTATTCGAGTTCCACCTGGCACTACGGTCAGCGCCGAAATCGAAGGCGAAATTCAAACTGTTGATTTGTTGTTTCCTGGCCAAAAGTTGTTGGTAGCCCGTGGTGGCAAGGGCGGTTTGGGTAATACCCACTTTACAACTGCTTCGAATCAAGTACCACGGATTGCTGAACTTGGCCAGCCTGGCGAAGAGCGCGAACTCACGCTTGAATTGAAGGTTATTGCTGATGTTGGCTTGGTGGGTTTTCCTAATGCTGGTAAATCGACCTTGCTCTCAATGGTCAGCGCTGCTCGCCCGAAAATTGCTAATTATCCCTTTACAACCCTTTCGCCCAATTTAGGCGTATCGGAGTACAACGAATTTACCTTTGTCGTCGCCGATATTCCAGGTTTGATCGAAGGCGCTAGCCGTGGCGTTGGGCTTGGTCACGATTTCTTGCGCCATATCGAGCGCACGCGAATTTTGGTCCATGTCGTCGATGCTGCTGGTACAGAAGGCCGCGACCCGTTTGAAGATTTCCAAACGATTAACGCCGAACTCAAAGCCTATTCGAGTGAATTGGCCCAACGCCCACAAATTGTGGCCTTGAACAAAACCGATTTACCCGATGCCCAAGCGTTTGATGAATTGATGCGGCCCCAAATTATCGATTGGGGCATTGCGCCTGAGAATATCTTTCCAATTTCGGCAGCAACCAACCAAGGCCTCCAACCGTTGCAACGCCGAATTGTCGATATTCTGCTCGAAATGCCCGAACGGATCACCCGCCTCCCGTACACAGAGGAAATTCTGACCTTCCGCTTCAGCAATATCGACCCGAACGACTTCTGGCTCGAAACTGAAGAAGATGGTGTGTTGCGTGTCCATGGCGAGAAAATTGAACGGCTTGTTTCAATGACGAACTTTGCCCAAAGCGAATCGCTCGATCGGCTCCAACGGGTGTTGGAAGCGATGGGAGTTTCAGCAGCGCTGTTTGCCGCTGGTGTACGCCATGGCGATCCTGTGCGGATTGAAAAAGCTGAGTTGTTATGGCAAGACGAGTCGATTGGATGATGAGCGATTGGTCGACCAGCCAGCCGATTTTTTCGCGTCGCGATGTGCGTCAAACCACATCGCGGCTGGCTCTGACCTTGCTCGATGGATGTTTGATTGTGGCAGCCTTTGCCCTTGCGCACTGGCTGCGCTACGATGTTCGCTTAGGTCGCGATATTTACGACCCTGCTTCGTATCGCCAATTATCGGCTTTCTACCCGATGATCTTGGTATTTATGTTGACCCTCAGCACAACCCTGCATTGGCGGGGTTTTTATCGCCTACCACGTTCTGCCTCGGCCTTTGATTCGTTCAGTATTATCGTTACCAGCACCACAATTGCCCTAGCCCTAACTGTCATGTGGCTATTCATCAATCGCGCCGATCTATGGTCGCGCTTGATTATGGTGTTTGTTTGGGTTTGTGTAATTGTGGCCTTGACGATTGGCCGCATTGGTTTGCGCATGCTGCGGCGTTGGGCATGGCGACGGGGCGTTGGCTTAGAGCAAGTTGTGGTGGTTGGCAATCGTGGCCTGGCCAAACAGGTGATGGAAGAGTTGCAATATACCCTCGATCATGGCCATCATTTGTTGGGCTATGTGGAAGGCCCGCCTGATGATCGCGATGATGTGGCCGCACCTAGCGAGCAATTTCGCTGGCTTGGCACGCTCAGCCAATTTGAACAAATTATGCGTCAGCGCCATGTCGATCAAGTAATTATTGCTTTACCATTTTGGGCGCATACCAGCCTGCCCGAAGTTGTGCGCATCTGTCGCAAATTCAACATTGAATTTCGGGTTGCGCCCGATCTATACGAGCTTAGTTTTGATCGGGTCAGCATTCAGCGTTTGAGCACGATTCCATTATTGCGCTTGAAGAAAAACGTCATTCGCGGCTGGAATTATATTTTCAAACGGGCCACCGATTTGCTGCTGATCGGCCTCACCGCTCCGATTTGGGCCACAATTTGGGGCATTGCAGCGCTACTGATCAAGCTTTCTGCGCCGCAAGCGCCAGTCGTGTTTCGCCAGCCGCGCATTGGCAAATATGGCAAGCCCTTTATGGTCTACAAACTGCGCACAATGGTGCCCAATGCCGAAGCGCTCAAAAAAGGCCTGATGGCCCAGAATGAGGCCGAAGGCGCACTCTTCAAAATCAAAGATGATCCACGGGTAACCAAAATAGGGCGGGTTTTGCGCAAACTTAGCATCGACGAACTGCCACAGCTCTACAATGTGCTGCGCGGCGAGATGAGCTTGGTTGGCCCGCGACCGCAAGTGCCCGAGGAAGTTGCCCAATATCAAGAGTGGCACTACCGCCGTTTAGAAGTAACGCCAGGTTTGACTGGTTTATGGCAAGCCTCAGGTCGCTCCAACACCACCTTTGATGATATGGTGCGCTTGGACATTTACTACACCGAGCACTGGTCGCTCTGGCTCGATGTGCGCATTATGATCATGACGATTCCAGCTGTATTGTTTGGCCGTGGCGCATACTAAGAACGACGTTCCCTCACCCCAACCCCTCTCCCACACGGCGGGCGAGGGGCTTTTGGTTGAATTGCTTTACATAATTATCATACTATAAGCATTGATTCCCCCTCATCCCCTGTTTTGTTTAATCGCGACCGTGCTATAGTGGTGGCATTGGAATTGCGACAAGCGGGCTTGGCCTCGTCGATCTGAGGCCGAAGCTGCGAAAGGATCGCTATGCGTTGGCTCAAGGCTGGGTTGTGGTTTTTAACGGAGTGGGTGCTTTCACTGCCACGGATGCTGATTGCCAGCATTGTGGCCCAATTAGGCTTAATGGGAGCGCTCATGGCCTATGCCAAGTTGCGCAATCGCAGCGTCGAGAATAGCTTTCCGCAGCTTGATTTACCGCCAATTGATTTGGGCGAGCATACAGTGCAACTGTTTGATGATGGTGGCTCGGTGTTTCGCCAAATGTTGTTTGATATTTCGCTGGCCAAAGAATCGATTTTGCTCGAAAGCTATATTTTCGAGCGCGACGAGGTAGGCTTTGCCTTTAAACGAGCCTTGATTCGCAAAGCTCGCGAAGGCGTTAAAATTTATGTCACCTTCGATGGAATTGGCACGCTGCACGTACCAGAACGCTTTAAGTTATTTGGCAAACGGCGAAATATTCGGGTATTTGAATTTGGCCGCTTAAAATCACTGCGCTCGTTTTTCGATACTAATATGTGGATTCGAACTCATCGCAAGATTTTGGTCATCGATGGCAAAATTGGCTATTTGGGTGGCATGAATATTGGCCGCAACTATGCCCGCACCTGGCGCGATACCCATTTAAAAATCGAAGGCCCGATCGTCGCCAATATCGCCGATGAATTTATTGCGCTGTGGAATAAATATAATAAGAAGCATAAGATTAAATTAAGTTATCCAACAACCGATAATCAACATGTTGGCATTTGTGCTAACGACCCAATTGAATATCAGTTGCCAATTCGCCAAACCTACCTTGATGCGATTAACGATGCCAAACATTACATTTATATTTCTAACGCCTACTTCTTGCCCGACCCGCTGATTCGGGCGACCTTGATCGATGCAGCCAAACGCGGTGTTGATATTCAAATTATGGTGCCAGAAATTTCCGATAATATCGTCGTCGATTGGATTTGTCGCGGTTTGTTGGGGGAATTGATGGAGCATGGCGCACGAGTGTTGCTCTATCGCGGCACAATGATTCACGCCAAAACCATGACGGTTGATGGTATGTGGTCAACCGTGGGCAGCGCAAACCTCGATACGCGGAGCTTGGCAGCTAATTACGAAATTAACGCTACGATTAAACATCCAGCCTTTGCGCGCCAAATGGAAGCCATGTTTTTGAACGATCGCGCCCAATCAACCGAAATCAATTATCAGACATGGCGCAGTCGCTCAATCTTGATTCACCTAGGCGAGCAAGTGCTGCAACCAGCGCGTGGCCTGTTTTAGAATTATGAAGGATGAAGGATGAAGGATGAATATTAACGCAGAAGCGCAGAGATAGTATGGCTATAGGCTGAAGGCTATAGGCTATCGGAACTGTTTTTGAAATGCCTCAATTAGACCCTATCGTATGGCTATAGGCTGAAGGCTATAGGCTATCGGAACATACTGTGATGGTATCTCAAAATTGCGATAGCCAAAAGCCCATAGCCTATAACCACAACCCTCATCCCTGATCCCTCATCCCTCAGGATTAACGTGCTTCCCACTTGAAGAAGCGGATTGAGAGCACGGTCATCACGATCAGCCAGCCCAATTGCACCAAAAAATTGACCAGCGGGGTGCTAATTGGCGGCGCGTTGATCATCACCTGCTTCAAGGCATCAACCGTGTAGGTCAATGGGAAGGCCTTAACCACCCCTTGCAACCACTCCGGCAAGCCCGTCACCGGGAAGAAAACCCCTGAGAGAAACAGCATTGGAAAGTTGATCAACTGGGTGATCGCATTACCGCTCTCTTCGGTTTTGGCAATTGCCGCCACGAAGAAGCCAATGGCAATAAACATCAAAATGCTCAACAATAGCCAGCCGATCAGGACAAATATATTGCCCAGAATTGCCACGTCAAACATCAGTTTGCCAACGGCAATGATGATCACGGTTTGCAATAAACCAATCGTCAAACGCATGGCCACGTAGCTCACCAAGAGCATCCAGCGTGGCAATGGCGTTGCATTGAAGCGCTTCAAAACCCCTTGGGTCCGCATGGCAATCATCGGTTGTGCAGTTGCAAATAAACCAAGCTGCATAATCGACATTGCCAAAATCCCAGGAATCAAGAGATCGATCCCACGGATTTGGCTCGAAAGCACCGATTGCACTTGCATTGTCAACATCGGCTTGGATTGGGTAATGCCTTGATCGATGTTTTGAATAATACTGTCAACCACGCCTTGAAAAAATGGCGCAAACACTTGGCTAGTTTGATCGACTTTAACCGTGACGCTGGTAGCTTGACCACTGGTAATGCGATCGCTCAAACCTGCTGGAATAATCACCAGCGCTTGCAGATCGCCATTTTGCAATTGGCTTTCAAGCTCGCTCGCAGTCCCACGGCTGAATTTCATATCCGAAAAGACGTTTTTATCAGCATCTTGGCCTGCTTGGGTTTGGGTTAAGCCTTCGATGGCACTGGCGATTTGCGGGCCGATTGGGCCTTGATCTTCCAGCACAATCCCAACTTTTTCGTCAAATTTGCTGCCGCCGCTGTAGAGCAAGCCGAAAATACTAATAAAAATCAGCGGAAACAAAATTGTAAAAAACAAAGCCATCCGGTCGCGGGCAAATTCGCGCCATTGTGATAGATATAATTGCACAAACATTGGTTGGTTGCTCCCACACTTAGTCGCGAATCCGCCGACCAGTTAATTTCAAAAACACATCTTCCAAGGTTGCGGCGCGAATCGTAAAGCCGCGTAGCTCGGTTTGTTGTTGCTCAACCAAGGCCATCAGTGCATTGGTGGTCCGAGCAACGCCCTTTGAATAGAGCGTCGTGATGCCATTTTCGTTTTGCACACGCTCAACCGCTGGCAAACTGGTCAGCAAGGTTTCAGGCAATAGCTCATCGTTGGAGAATTCCAGCGCAGTTTCATCGAAGTTATCGTGGATGAGGGCTTGTGGTTTGCCCAAGGCGATAATTTTACCGTGATCAACCACTGCCACCCGATCACATAACCGCTCGGCTTCTTCCATATAGTGGGTGGTCAAGAAGACGGTTTTGCCGCGTTTTTGCAAGTTGGACACAACATCCCACATCGAGCGGCGTGCCTGCGGGTCAAGGCCGGTGGTTGGCTCGTCAAGGAAGATAATATCGGGGTCGTTGATCAAGGCAATCGCCACGGCTAAGCGTTGGCGCTGGCCACCAGAGAGCGCTTTCGAGGGTGTGTTAACTTTTTCTTCTAAGTTAACCAAGCTAATCACGTCATCAACTGGTAGTGTTTTTTTGAAAAATGAGGCAAACAATTTAACTAATTCGCGGGTCGTGAGTTTTTGAAATAATGAGGTTGTTTGCAGTTGAATGCCAATCCGTTGTTTGATTGGCTCGACATTTTTCACCACATCGTGACCTAAAACATGGATTTTGCCAGCATCGGGCTTGCGTAAGCCCTCGATCATCTCGGTCGTTGTACTTTTGCCTGCACCGTTTGGCCCAAGCATCCCAAAGACCTCGCCATTAGCTACGTCGAAGCTAATTCCATCGACAGCTCGCAATGAGCCATAGATTTTAACGAGGTTCTCAACCTGAATTGCGGTCATAAACAGTTGCTCCACACACACCTAGCTAGCCGACTGTTGTACGTCAGCATTGCATTCACCATCTTCATGTGATAATTCTAGGTAATAATACGATATATGATCAGCGTTCGTTGCGCATCGCCCTTAAGCATTAGAAGGAGCAAAGTCAATGCATGAATCGGATCTCGTTCGCTATTATGCCACTATTCCGGTTGGCACCAGTTTTGTGCGCCCCGTTGATGTATTACATTTGCTTCAAAGCCAGCCGATTGCCGCTAAACCCCGAATTTTTGATGTTGGTTGCGGCCAAGGCCAAGTGGTGATTGCGCTGGCGCAAGCTTGGCCCGATGCCGAAATTATTGCGATTGATATCTCGCCTGAGCAAATTGCCAAAGCGCGCCAAGCCGCTGCCCAAGCAGGCATCAACTCGATTCAATTTGGCGTAGCCGATTGGCGCGAGTTTGATTTGCCGCGCAGCGGGATTGATATTATTTTAGCAACCCAAGTGATTCAATTTATGCCCGATGAACATGCCTTTGTGGAATATTTGGCTGATGCGCTGGCGATCGATGGTCAATTGCTGTTGCGCAGCGTGTTATTACCCGAAGACGAGCCAGGCCGCTCGTTTGTCGAGCAGGTTGTGCGCCAATGGATTGCCCATTCGATTCGTTTTTATAGCGAACGCAATTTAACCGAATTACTGCGCGAATGCGGTTTAAGTCGCTTGCGCATCGATAAGGAAGAAATGTGGCTTGATAGCCTGCCCGCCGAACGCCAAACAAGCCTCAATCACGCACTTCACCAGCATAAGCTCAGCCTTGATGATGTGCAGCAGTGGTTTTGGGCTGGCAGTATCGTTGGAGTACGACGCTAAAAGGCAAAAGTCAGAATTCAAAAGTCAAAACCTACTGAGCTAATTCGTGTTTTCGTAGCTAAAACTGATTGCGGAATTGATGTGCAGGAGAGAATATGGCATCAAAAATCTATGTAGCAATTCAATTTATCTGCTTGGGTTTGTTGGCGGTGAGTACACCTTTGCAGCATGTACCAATGTTTTGGTTGATTGTGTTTGGGCTGGGCTTTGGCTTGGGCGTATGGGCGATGATCAGCATGCGGCTCAACAATTTATCAATTATGCCCGAACTGCTGAGCAACGCTCAATTAACCGTCCATGGTCCCTATCGCTGGATTCGCCACCCAATGTACACTGCTTTGGCAATCTGTAGCTTGGCGTGGGTCATGGTTGACCCACAACTTTGGCGTTGGCTGGTATTAGCACTATTCGTGATCGATCTTTGGCTTAAGGCTCGCTACGAGGAGCAATTACTCAAGCAGCGGTTTCCGAGTTACACCGCCTATCAACAACGTAGCAAGCGCTTTATTCCTTGGCTGTTTTAGCCAAAACGACAATCTTAGGATAGCGCGGATGAATTTTGAGGCTCACATATTGGCCTTTGCGTGGAGTGCTACTAGTGCCAAAATAGCCATAAATCGTTCTTTGAGCGTTTGAATGATTGGGCTGTTTGATTTCAACCTGCAGCTTATATTCGCTTTCAACAATTCGATTCGAAAAGCCGCGTGAGCGCTTGTGTTTCCAGCCAGTGGGAGCGCATTCTACTATGCGGCATTGAACTAACAGCCCAATTTTTTCGGCTTCGCGATAGCGCGGCGGTTTGATTGCCCAACGTACAGCCAAATAAACCCCTATACCAAAGCCCAAACAACCGAGCACGGTTACCACGATGAATAATGTTGGGTGCTCGCGTGGATCAATTAAGAAAATTGAACCAAGATTAAAGCCAAGATACAAGCCAATCGAAGCAAGAATTATGATCATTAAGCGCCCAGAAGTTTGCCACGAACCCATACTGACCTCACTTGTTGTAGAAGGAATTCTTAACGTTTGCCCTTGAACAATTACACCCGCTAACCGAACGAGTTTTTTGGTTGCCTGCCGATGGGCGCACCGACCGCCCGATGTTGGGTTTGGTGGTTGGCGATCAGCAATCTTTATTAATTGATGCTGGTAATTCGCCAGCCCATGTTGCCTTATTGCGCCAAGCAATTCAAGCCCAAGCCTTGGCCCAACCAACATTGTTGGCCATAACGCATTGGCATTGGGATCATGTCTTTGGCATGGCAACCCTCGACCTGCCAAGTTATGCCTCGCAAGAGACCGACCGGATTTTGCGAGTGCTGGCAACGCTAGATTGGAGCGATGCAGCTTTAGATCAACGGGTCGCCGCTGGTTTAGAAATTGCCTTTTGCAGCGATATGATCAAGGCTGAACTGACCGACCGTAGCCAATTGCAGCTTGTGCCAGCAACCACCACAATCGAGCACCAATTAACGCTTGATCTCGGCAATTGTGTTGCTGAATTAATCGTTGTTGGTGGCGATCACGCCCACGATTCAATGATTGTCTATCTGCCAAGCCAAGCCGTAGTATTTTTGGGCGATTGCATCTACGACGACTTGTATCATGGAGCAAGACGCTTAACCACCAGCCAACTTTTCCCTTTATTAGATCGCTTATTGGCCTTGCCTGCCGAGTATTACTGTGCCAGCCACCATCCACAGCCCTTGACCCGCGCTGAATTTGAGGCCGAAGCGCAGTTATTACGCCAAATTGGCACAATTGTGACCCAGAATAATTTAGATCGTGAGCCAATGCTGGCTCAAATTAGCCAACAACTCAATCAACCATTGAATGACGATCATCATGAAATTATGGCGGCATTTTTGGCCGGCTTGGCCATGCCCGAAGTTGGGTCAATCTATTAATCGGTTCCCTCACCCCCCATCCCCCTCGCCCGCGTTGAGCGGGCGAGGGGGAGCATCCTTCGATTATCCATGAATCAACCCAAAACTATCGATTTAACGCCCGCGGGGCTTCCCAGGGTCGGTGTAAGATTTTTCGCTGCGAACCACATCATGGCAGGTTCATCGGAAGACCTGTACTAGCCAAAAAATGTCCTTGAGAGGGTGCAGGGGGATTAAGCCCCCTGCGTTTCCCGCCTTGAGGCGGGACGGAAGGGTGGCGACGACCGATCCATGGTGCTAGCGCCAATAATTCGCTAAAAACCAAGCCCTCCCGATCTCCTGTGGCGCGGGCAAGGGGAGCAACATTATCCAAGGATGATGAAAACCAATGAATCAAGCCCCTCGCTCCCACTCAACGCGGGCGAGGGGGAGCATCCTTCGATTATCCATGAATCAACCCAAAACTATCGATTTAACACCCGCGGGACTTCCAAGGGTCGGTGGTAAGATCCTTCGCTGCCGAACCACACCATGGCAGGTTCATCGGAAGCTGTGTACTCGCCAAAAAATGTCCTTGAGGGGGTGCAGGGGGATTAAAGCCCCCTGCGTCTCCCGCCTTGAGGCGGGACGGAAGGGTGGTGACGACCAGTCCATGCGGAGAGCGTCAATGATTCGCTAAAAACCGACCCTTGGAAGCACCCTCCAGACCTCGCTCCCACTGAATATGGGAGAGGGGTTGGGGTGAGGGAGCTGATTATAATTACGAGTGCTCGGATTTTATTTCGTGCACATCGTTGATCGAATAATCCAGCTGATCGACATGCGGTGGCTCTTTGGCTTTTTGAATCAGCACACTGACCCGTTGCCAGAGTTTCGAGATCGCCTTTGCCAGCCCAATCAAGCCGATAGCCGCTAAAAGAGCGATGATAATTGGCATGAATTACGCTCCATACGAATTAAATAAACAGCGTACTGAATAAATCCAGTACGCTGTTGGTAATTTATTGATCCTCAGCTTTGACTTCACGGCCTTGATCCATCGTATAATTGCCATGATCGATGTGCGGTGCTTCACCAGCTTTTTGCACAATCACACCAATTTTGATCAAAAGCATAATCAGGCCACTAATCGTAATCAAGCCCAAAATAATGAAACAGCCAATCCAAAACAGTGACATACAC
Organism: uncultured Chloroflexia bacterium; assembly: GCA_963767035.1. Classification (GTDB taxonomy): domain Bacteria; phylum Chloroflexota; class Chloroflexia; order Chloroflexales; family Herpetosiphonaceae; genus Herpetosiphon. The sequence goes on from CAVYBW010000003.1 coordinate 295,743, forward strand.
AATCCTCCTATAGTATTCCGGTAAATCAGTGGGCTAAGCACACTTGAGTGGGTTGTTACTCACCCACGCCCTACCTCGCCAACCCTACCAATAGTGCTTGACGAGCGATCCGAGCGGGTGTAGAATGCGCCTAGCTAACGTGCCGGATCAACGTTGATTGTGGTACGCTCCAATCATCCGTGCAGGTTGCACGGTTTTTTTGTTTGGAAAATATCAATGATTGTACCATCACCGCAAATCCGTGCAACGGTGCCTTTCCAGTTAGGCGATTTGGCGTTGACAATTCGGCCTGCCATTATGGATGATCTTGGGCCAATGCTGCAATTGCAAGCGTTGGCTTTCGCCGATAAATTCAGCTCGGCCTTTGGCAAGCGTGGCGTGCAACGTGGCGTTGCGGCACTCTATCAATCACATCAGATGCAGGGGCCAAGCAGCTTGCAGGGCATGTATGTCATGGTAGCTGGCAGCGAGATTGTAGGCACAATTACCTTGCGCACAATCGAGATGCGCCCTGATGATGTTGGCTTGGTCGAGCAAGCCTTTTTGCGCGAGCTTGGTGCTTGGGGTGCTTTTCGAGCCGTCCATGCGCTTTCCCAAATCGATCATCGCATTGGTCGCGAAGAAGGATTTATTAGTGATGTTGCGGTTGCCGAGCGCTATCGCCGGCGTGGGATTGCCCAAGCAATGATGCAGCATAGCATGGTCATTGCGCGTGAGCTTGGCAAACGCAAACTTGGCTTATATGTGAGTGCATCGAACCACAATGCACGAGCTTTATACCGTAATTTAGGCTTCAGCGAGGGCCAAGTGCGCCGCTCATGGTGGAATGCGCTGTTTCTCGGTGAACGCCGTTGGATTTATATGTCGTATAATCTTAGAGAGACTTCGGTCTAACCGAGGAGCCTCTTTTGATCAAAGGCGATCAATTAGAAAGGAACAAGTCAATGGCTGACTCTCATCGCAACGCATTCGAGAATGCTCAGCGTCAATTCGATCTCGCTGCTGAAAAGCTGAATCTCGACCAAAGCTTGCGTCGAGTTCTGCGCGTACCTCAACGCGAATTAAGCGTCAATTTCCCAGTCAAGATGGACAATGGCGAGATTCATGTGTTTAGTGGCTATCGCGTCCAACACAACGTCTCACGTGGCCCAGCCAAAGGCGGGATTCGCTATCACCCAGCAGTCGATGTGGATGAAGTTCGCGCTCTCGCAATGTGGATGACGTGGAAATGTGCGCTGGTTAATATTCCGTATGGCGGCGCAAAAGGCGGGGTCATTGTCGACCCAACGAAACTATCCCAAAGTGAATTAGAACGACTCACTCGGCGTTTTGCAACTGAAATCAGCATTTTGGTTGGCGCTGAAAAAGATATTCCTGCTCCCGACGTTGGTACCAATGGCCAAGTTATGGCTTGGTTTATGGATACGATCTCGATGCATCGTGGCTACACTGTGCCTGCCGTGATTACCGGCAAGCCAGTTGAAGTTGGCGGTTCGCTTGGGCGGGTCGAGGCCACTGGGCGCGGGGTTAGCATTGTTGCACGCGAAGCTGCCAAGCATCTTGGCTTGCGCATCGAAGGTGCAACGGTAGTGATTCAAGGCTTTGGTAATGTGGGTAGCGTAACCGCCGATATGATGCAACGCATGGGCAGCAAAGTCATTGCAGTCAGCGATGTTTCAGGTGGCTACTACAACCGCCGTGGCCTGAATATCCCCGAAATGATTGCCTATACCAAGCAAAACCGTTCGCTAGAAGGCTACCAAGCCGAAAGCATCGAACGGGTCAGTAATCAGCAAATTCTCGAACTTGAGTGCGATATTTTGGCGCCTTGTGCTTTGGAAAACCAAATTACCGAGGAAAACGCCGGACGCATCAACTGTAAATTGTTGGTCGAAGGCGCGAACGGCCCAACCACTCCCGAAGCCGATGATATCTTGTTTGAAAAGGGTATTTTTGTTGTACCCGATATCTTGGCCAACGCCGGCGGTGTGACCGTTTCGTACTTCGAATGGGTCCAAGGCTTGCAAGAATTCTTCTGGACTGAAGAAGAAATCAATAACAAGCTTGAGCGGATTATGCAGCACAGTTTTGAATCGGTGTTGGCGCAAGCGCTCAAACACAAAGTTTCAATGCGTATGGGCGGCTATATGGTTGCCGTGGCCCGTGTTGCTGAAGCAACCCAAATCCGTGGGATTTATCCATAAGCACTGTTTGCAGCCCCTCGTCCATACACATGGGCGAGGGGTTTATCATTTAAAGTTAGAATTATGAAAACTATGGCTAGTGGCTGAGGGCTATGGGCTATCGGAACATGGGTCGTGCAATTCGTGGATCGAAATTATTAGCGCAGCGGCGCAGAGCGACCAAAGGATGAAGGCTATGGCTAGTGGCTGAGGGCTATGGGCTATCGGAACATGGGTCGTGCAATTCGTGGAATTCGTGGCTAAAAATCATCCTTCGTATTAACGCAGAGACGCCAAGGAATCATGGCTCTTGGCTATTGGAGATCTGGTTGGTCAAACCCACTAGCCTATCGTCTACAGCCCATAGCCAACTTCACGTTTTTCGTGTGCTTCGTAGATCAAGATTCAATTGAGAAGGAGCTAACAATGAATCAGCGAATCGAAATTCTGCAAGGCGATATTACCAAGTTTGCAGGCGCAGCGATTGTTAATGCTGCCAATAGTTCTTTGCTTGGTGGCGGTGGAGTCGATGGCGCAATTCATCGGGCTGCTGGGCCAAAACTTGGGCTTGAATGTCTAATGCTTGGTGGTTGTAAAACAGGCCAAGCCAAAATCACCAAAGGCTATCGCTTGCCAGTACGCTCAATTATCCACACGGTTGGCCCAGTTTGGAACGGTGGCAACAAGCAAGAAGCCGAACTATTAACTGCTTGCTATCAAAACAGCCTCGAACTTGCCGCCAAACACCAGCTTGAAACCCTCGCCTTTCCCGCGATTAGCTGCGGTATTTATGGCTATCCGGTCGAATTAGCTGCTCCAATTGCGATCCACACCGTCGCCAACTTCCTCGCAACCCAGCCAATCCCTGAAAAAATCACATTAATCTGCTTTGAACCAGCAATTTATCACGCCTACTGCGCTGCCTGGAATGCCTATCAAGCAAATAGTTGATATTACTTAAAATCTTCAGTAAAAGGAGTTAGTATGAATCAACGAATCGAAATTCTTCAAGGCGATATTACAACGTTTACAGGTGCAGCGATTGTTAATGCTGCCAATGAGTGGTTGCTTGCAGGTGGTGGTGTAGATGGTGCAATTCACCATGCTGCTGGCGACGAATTACAGGCTGAATGTGATCAATTAGGTGGTTGCAAAATTGGCCAAGCCAAAATCACCAAAGGCTATCGCTTACCAGTACGCGCAATCATCCACACGGTTGGTCCAGTTTGGAACGGTGGCAGCAAGCAAGAAGCTGAACTATTAACTGCTTGCTATCAAAACAGCCTCGAACTTGCCGCCAAACATCAGCTCGAAACCCTCGCCTTTCCCGCGATTAGCTGCGGTATTTATGGCTATCCGGTCGAATTAGCTGCTCCAATTGCGATCCACACCGTCGCCAACTTCCTCGCAACCCAGCCAATCCCTGAAAAAATCACATTAATCTGCTTTGAACCAGCAATTTATCACGCCTACTGTGCCGCGTGGAATGCCTATCAAGCAAGCCGCTAATCACAATGTTGGGTCTTGAAATTGATCAAATGTCCTTAGCGCGAATAATAAATGTATGCATCCATACCTTGCCAATCCAAGGTACAGAAGCTATGGGGTACAAGCCATGCTGAATCAGCGGCGCAGTGCCAAGTACCAATACGATCGATAGCCCACGGGATATGCGTGGGTAGGATGCTGCATGAGCGGATTTCCCGTTCGGTTGTTAGTACTGGCTAGCGCAAATTTAGGCCAAAAATCGCTTGATTAATCAGCTTTTCTAACGCAAAATTAAAGTCTAGATTGTATCTAAATAGATGTGGAATAATTTTCGTGCAACAAGACCTTTTGAGACTACGTTATAGCTTCTGACAAGCATGCCTTGGTGGCACAAGGGAAAGGACAAGCAAATGATCCTGTATCGACCTGTTGGGTTACAAGAACTAACCTTAATTGCTCAAGTGGGCTATCGTTCATTCCCTGCCCAATTAGCCGAGCCACCAATTGCCTATCCAATCCTCAATCTCGACTATGCGAGCCATGTTGCCAAAGATATTAAGACCCGCGAGTCCGAGGCTGGTTATGCTGGCTTCGTGGCCGAATTTGAAATTAGCGAACAATATGCCCGTCAATTTGCAGTCAAATCGGTAGGCCTTCGTCGTCGCCATCGCGAGCTCTTAGTGCCGCTCGAAGAGTTCCATATTTTCAATACTCGCATTCTTGGCCATATCAAAGTGATTGCCTCGTTCTATGGCAAACAGTTTCGCGGCATGGTCAACCCAACAACCGCGCTACCAACCTTCATCTCACCAGTCTTGTAAATAAATAGGCTCCTGCTCAGTTGGGCAGGAGCCTTGTTTTATTGTTGAGCGGCATCCGCTGGCAACGTACTAAGATATTGCTTAATCGCTTGCTCATTCTCAAATGGGGGCCAGAATAATTGCAATGGCAAAATATACATTTGGCTAGGGGCTTGACCCTGTTTGTATTCAATTGCCGCCTGAATTGCCAAAAACTTGCTTGGTACTTGTTCAAGCCCATACAGTTGAAAAGCTATAGATTGGTTTTGTTGCGACTGAATATCGATGGTCGAAATGCTCGGTGAGGATGGCTTGTTCGCAGAATTAGGAATAGGTGAACCATTGACATCATATCTCGTTTGAGCCAAATGGAGCGTTGATGAAATTGGGTACTTGGAACTTTTGATTGGTGTATCAAACAATTGAATCGTCTGAGTGCTTGTATTCGCTAATGTAACACTAAAATAGTCTCGGAGTTCGGGTGATGATGCACTCTCATAATAGGCATCAAGTGGTGCTGGCGGCGAATCAATAATGGTTAACTCCCAAGCGCCTATGGTTATTATGTGCTCTTGTTTGTGTTCATCACGATAGCGCATTTGGCTAACGTGATAGGTACCAGGTTCAAGCTTGTTGAGACTTACCTCAATTGTAGAATAGCGATAGTCGGGCGATGTTGGGTCGGGTGACGAGTACCCTGCCGCGCGAACGGTTAACTCACCCTTATCACTCAACATAGTTATGTCAGTCACTTGGTTGGATAACTCGCTTGTACGCCATGGATCGCCTACCTCAATAAAGGCTAATTGCATTGGCACACGCTCATGCGTACTCGCTGTAATTAACCCAACAAATTGCAGTGCATAACGTCCAGGTTTTGGCCAATTGAGATCGGTCGTTTGCTGACCACAACTGCTGAGCAAAACCAAACTTACCAATCCTATACATCCAATTAATCGGCCTAATCCTCGTTTGAAAAGCATAGTTCTCTCCCTACCATAAACATCAGGTACTCTTATAATATTGCAACCTGATTTAGTTGCCTAGCAGACCTATTGAGCTTTTTGCTTCTGGCGCATAAACTGCGCATAATTTTGATCGGTTCTTCGCCAAACTAAAAATGCTAATACCCCAACTACGAGTGCCAAACCAAGCCCAAATTCATCGATTACATACGGCGTTAGCGCATTTTTTGTGGTCAGTGGATTAAAAACAGTCTGGATAAAAATATTATGGCTGGCATGCAACAACACTGCGGGCCAAACACTGGTCGATTTTAGCCGTAGCCATGCCATCACAAAGCTCAGACCAATCACCAACAGCGTGAAACAGAGCAAGCCAAACCATAGCGGTGCGCCAGTATTGTTGTATTCGACCAATAAAATTGCTGGATAATGCCAAATTGCCCAAATAACACCACTAATTGTTGCGGTTGCGGCAAACGAATAACGCTTGCGCAACTCTGGCACTAAAAAGCCACGCCAGCCCAATTCTTCGCCAAAAGCGAGCAGCGCCGAGCGCACCATGCCCACCGTTGCCGTCTCGCCAAGATAAACCAAGAACGCGCCAATTGTTAGCGGTGTGGCTAAACCAACTTGGATTGCCAAGGCTGACAACGAAAAATCGCCGATGCCACCCAGCCAAACCAAAGCATAAACCACCAAGCCATAGCCCAACGGCAGCCCATAGCTCAGCAATAAAGCCTTGGGTGCGGCCATCGACCAACCCAACCCGCTCAAACGGCGTTCAAACCATAACTGGGTGATCAGCGCGGCCAAAGCTGGGCTAAATATCAAGCCCAAACCAAACGCTTCCTGAGGATTTGAGCCAACCAAAAAATAGTAACAAATACTAGTCAAAACTGTGGTTAGCAACAAAAATGTAGCGATTTTTAAGCCTGAGTTGGTTGCTTGGGCTGATTGAGGCTGGTTCAAAGCAATGCTCCTATGTGTAAAAACGAACATCCTGAGCATAATTACAAGCTGTTACAAACCAATCACAAACATGTCGTAGAACTGTCGCAAAACGCCGATTTGCTAACGCACAGCAAAAAGCGCGTATCATAGGCGGCGTAGCATATGGCCAACTAACCATTGCTCTACCTTGATTTTTTACTGTGCCTAGGAGCATTAAATGAAAACGATTGGCCTGATTGGCGGAATGAGTTGGGAATCGAGCGTCAGCTATTATCAGGTGATTAACCAAGCGGTAAAACAGCGCTTTGGTGGTTTGCACTCAGCCAAGTGTGTGCTCTATTCGGTTGATTTTGCTGAAATTGCCGCGTTGCAAAAAGCTGATCAATGGGACACCGCTGGCGAGATTTTGGCTCAAGCAGCCCAAAAATTGGTTGCCGCTGGCGCAGAATGTATTGTGCTTTGCACCAACACGATGCACTTAGTTGCCACTGCAATTGAGCAAGCAGTCGAAGTGCCATTTATTCATATTGTCGATCCAACCGCGGCGGCGATTCAGCAACAACAATTAACCACAATTGGCTTACTTGGCACGCGCTTCACCATGGAGCACAATTTTTATGCTGGGCGGTTACGAGAGCGCTATGGTTTGGCAGTTGTCACGCCTGAGGCAGTACAACGCGATGAGATTCATCGGATTATTTTCGATGAATTGTGCCTTGGCACAACCGCAGCTAGCTCAAAAGCCTATTATTTGGCGGTGATTAACGATTTGGTAGCGGCTGGCGCACAGGGGATTATTTTGGGCTGCACTGAAATTGGCTTGTTGATTAACCAAGCTGATTGCGCTGTGCCACTGTTCGATACAACCCTGTTGCATGGCCAAGCAGCAGTGGCTTGGAGTTTAGCAAAATAGCACAAATTTTCAAGGTTGTGACACTGATTGTCACAACCTTGAGCGATACTTAATCCTGATACGAGTATATATAACAAGGGGTTGAGCTATGGCGACAATCATGACGGCACAACGGCAAGAACGACGACATCTAACCACGGGTATACGGGTTGGTCGGGCGGTGATGCTCATGCCAGAATTGGTGGTGTTTCCAGCGCTCTGTGGCTTGTACTTTTTAACCAATCAAGCAGTTGGCGTAGCCTTGCTAAGCGAGTTGCTGATTGGTTTATTTGTTGCTCGCATCGCCCTCGTTTGGTATGCTGGACGCGCTTGGGCACGCGGCTCGTATGCCCAGGCCGAACGTTTAGTTTTGTGGTCGCTGCGCATCTATCCCGATTCGGCTGATGCTTGGTTGGCCATGGGTTCGATTCAATTGGCGCAGGGTGAAACCGAAGCCGCTATCAAAGCCATCGAACGCGCCGATCAACTCTATCCCTTCCATGCCCCAATCTATTTAGAAATGAGCCGGGCCTTGGCTGCTCACGGCGATTGGAACGAGGCACGCCATTATGCCAGCATGGCCTTGGTGTTGGATGAACAATTGGCCTTGAGTTACAGCCAAAACGCCTTGTTGAGCTTGCATTTTGATGAAGCTAGTCAAACCACCAAGCAATGGATCGAAGCCGGCTTGGCCTTGGCACCGCATGTTGCCGCCAAAGCCAGCCTATATGTTGCCCGCGCCGAATTGGCATTTTTGGCCAACGACGAACGCCAAGTGCACTTAGCCTTGGATCAAGCCGAACTGCTTTTGAATGGTTGCCCAATTCCCCAACAAGCTGAATTGCTCTATCGCATTGGCCAATTGCAACGCGCGTTAGGTCAGGTTGATGCCGCACGCTCTAGCTTTGAACAGATCGAACACTCCGACCGCGAGGGCGGCTATGTGCATGCGGCTTGGCGAGCCAAAGTTGAAACCAGCGTTATTTAAGTTGGCGCTGTTGATCAAACCGACGATAGGCCTCGGCTAGAATCTCCACGGGATGTCGGCTCGCCAAGCCCGTCCCGTGGCTTATTTGCCAGCGACAGGTTTCGCTATCGCACAGCACAGTATCAGCAGATTGAGCACTGGCCCACTCAAATAACGGCTTGCCCACATCCATAGCAATGCCATATTTTTCAGTTTTCAAGCCATAGGTTCCGGCAATCCCACAACAAACTGCTTGACTACGTTCAATCTGCAAGCCTGGAATATGCGCCAAAATATCACGGGCTGGTAGGCCGATGCGATGGGCTTTTAATTGACATGGTGGGTGATAGAGCAAGCGTTCGTCAATTGCGCCCAAATTACGATCAAAATTCCCCGATTCGTCGAGCAAACGCAAATATTCAAAAATATCGTAGGTTTGTTCGGCCACCAATTGAACCTCAGGATCATGCCAGCCTAACAATTCGGGCGCTTCATCTTTGAGCGTCAAGGTACAACTGGTCGAGGTTCCCACCACCACATAGCCTTGGCGAATCCAAGGCAATAATGAACGAACGTTGGCAGCATGATAACGCCGCGCTGCCTTGAATTCACCATTGGAAAGCATCGGCAAGCCACAACAACCTTGATTGGCCAACACTACCTCGCAACCATTGCGGGTCAAGACTTCTAAGGCATCTTTGCCAACATGTGGCTCGTAATAATTGGTTGAGCAGCCATGAAAATAGACGACTTTGCGCGAAATTGCAGGAGTTGCTGGCTGCTGCTGGGTTTGGTTCTGAATCAAACGCCGTTGTTCTAAGGGTACAAGCGCCGTGCGACTGAGCCACGAACGCAGACCATACGTCCAACGCAAAGGCGTGGCAGCGCGGGGCAGATGTTTGCGCGCCCAACCGCGCAACGTATAGCCAGCCCACTGTGGCAAAGGCGCACGCCGATCGATCTTAAACAGCTTTTCGATTAACCAACGAATTGGCCGATTGCTCATTGTCCAGTTGGCCAGTGGTGCGAAGGGTGTGCCAAGCATGCCCAGCAACTCCGAGCGGCCAAGCAGCCGATTGCGCAAGGGCAAGCCGTTTTCACGCACCATCTGCGCACGCGCACGGGCGTTGAGTTCGGCAATTGGCACGCCAGTTGGGCAAACCTCGTTGCAAACCCGACAGCCAGAGCAATAATCAACCGAATGATCGGGCGAATGCTCAGCTTGATCGTGGCGAAAACGGGCGGCTTGCGGGCCGACATATTTAGGCCCAGGAAATTGATCGGTAACGGCAGCAACCGGACATGCCGTGGTACAAATATTACATTTGATGCAAAAATCGAGCGATTGCTCCAAGCGAATTGATAATCGATCATCCATAAACTACTAGCCTCAATTACGGTTTAATGCTTTAGAAAGGCCTAAACCGCATTCTATCATAAAACAATAATGTTTGTTTGTTGTCTTGACAAAGTACCAATTAGTTGCTAAAATCGGAGCCACTTACCAAGTAGGAGCTTCCAAATGAATCGTCCTTCGGCACTGACAGCTGATCTGAGTTTGATGCGAGAACTCAACCGCGCCCTGGTACTCCAGTTAATTCGGCGTGAAGGACGAATTTCGCGGGCCGATATTGCTAAGCATACTAAGTTAAGTCGTTCAACTGTTTCAAGCATCATCAACGATCTGATTGATGCCAGTCTTGTTACGGAAACAGGCATTGGTACCTCAAAAGGTGGCCGACGGCCAATCATCCTCGAATTCAATTACCAAGCTAATTATATTATTGGGCTTGATGTTTCGCGCAACGCCGTTAGCGCCGTTATCACCGATTTGAACGCCCGCATCTGTTCACGTCGCCAAATCTCCTTAATGTGAACGATGGCCCGACCGTCGGCATGCCGCTGATCAAACAATTGATTAGCACGATGCTCACCGAATCGCCAGTTGGGCGAGGTCGGATTAGCGCAATCGGGGTTGGCGTGCCTGGCCCATTGGATTTTCGCAATGGCCGCACAATCGCGCCGCCAGTGATGCCCGGTTGGGATAATGTGCCAATTCGCGAAGAGTTAAGCCAAACCTTCCGCTTACCCGTATCAATTGATAACGATGCCAACTTGGCAGCCATGGCCGAATATCGCTGGGGCGCTGGTCAGGGTGCGCAAAACATGGTCTATTTATATATGAGTAGCGCCGGGATCGGTGCTGGCCTGATTATTGATAGTCATTTATTCCGTGGCTCGATCGGCAGCGCGGGCGAGGTTGGTCATACCACGCTCAGCGTCGAAAACGACGAATCATTTGGGCCAATTAATGCTGGCTCACTCGAAGCACTGGCCTCACAAATCACGGTTTTACGGCTTGCGCGTGAGCAAAAGCTGATTAGCGCCGATGATGATGTGCATGCCTTAGTGCGCAAAGCCGAGAGCAGCCCTGAAATTCAAGCTATTTTGCGGCGAACTGCCCACTATCTTGGTGTGGCGATTGCCAGTATCATTAATATATTCAACCCTGATCGGGTTGTGATTGGCGGGGTTATTCCGGAAACCTCACCACTATTGATCGAGACTATTCGGGCAACGGTAGCGCGACGAGCATTATCGATTGCTGTGAATAATACCTCGATTGTGCCCGGCGCACTAGGCCGCAATGTCGCAGCCTTGGGAGCCGCAGCCCTTGCTACCGAGCGCTTATTTGCGCCCCCAGCCTTGGAACGCCCAGCAACTTTAGGCGTGCATTCCAATGAAATTGGGTCGTTGGCAAGCTAACCATTGCCCTTGCTGGATCGTGGCCAACGCCACGAGTTGATATTCACCTGTTCGCCCTAATCGGCACGCTACAGATTTCCCTAATTTGGTACAAAGGAGTGTACAGCAATGAAGCGTATTATGAGCTTCCTGCTCGTCAGCGTCATGATGGTCGGCTTATTGGCAGCTTGTGGTAGTTCAACCTCAACGACTGTTCCAGCGACCAGCGCCCCAACGACCGCCCCAACAACTGCGGCAGCAGCAACGACTGCACCAACCGCAGCAACTACAGATGCAACTGCTGAAGCAACCGCTGCTGCAACGACCGCCCCAACAACTGGCGGCGATGCTCCAGTTGCAACTGGCGATATTACCTTGTGGCACGCCTACAGCACCGGTGGCAGCGAAGATGCAACCTTAACCGAGTTGATTGAAAAAGCGAAGGCTGCCTTCCCAGAAGCCAACATCACCGTGTTGCAAGTGCCATTCGACCAAGTGTTCAGCAAGTTTGAAAACGACGTTGCGACTGGCAGCGGCCCAGACTTGTTCTTGGCTCCAAACGATAGCTTGGGCGATTTGGCTCGCAAAAACTTGTTGGCCGACCTCGATGCCTACAAAGCTAACCTGACCAACATCGGTCCAGCTGGCGTTGCCGGTATGTCAGTTGATGGCAAATTGTATGGGATTCCAGAATCATACAAAGCTGTTGCCTTGTACTACAACAAGTCAACCGTTGCAACCCCACCAGCAACCACCGACGAGTTGTTGCAATTGGTCAAAGATGGCAAGAAATTGGTCTTGAACCAAAGCGCTTACCACAACTTTGGCTTCTTCCAAGCCTTCGGTGCTAGCTTGTTCACCGCCGACAAAGGCTGTGGTTTGGTCACTGGTGGCGGCGAAGCATTCAAGTATTTGCAAGACCTCAAAGCTGCTGGCGCAACCTTCACCACCGATGGTCCTAGCGCTGATGCTGCTTTCCGCGAAGGCAAAGCCGACATGATCATCAACGGCCCATGGGTTTTGGCCGACTACCAAAAAGCTTTGGCCGAAAACTTGGCCGTTGCTCCAATGCCTGCTGGTCCTAAAGGCCCTGCTGGCCCATTGACCGGTGTTGACGGTTTCTATGTCAACATCAACAGCGAAAACGTTGAAGGTGCAGTTGCCTTGGCAATGTACTTGACCAACACCGAATCACAAACGCTCTACACTGAAAAAGCTGGCCACGTTCCAGCCGACATCAATGTTGTGCCAACCGATGCGTTGGTCTTGGGCTTCAGCCAAGCTGCTTCAACTGGCTATGCTCGCCCACAAGACAAAGAACTTGGTAACTTCTGGACACCAGTTGGTGACGCGTTGACCAAGGCGCTTGACGGCGGCGAAGATGCAACCAAGGCTATCACCGATGCCTGTGCTGCAATGGACCTCGCTAACGGTAAATAAGACAATCAACGACCCGTTCTCTCGCAATGAGGGAACGGGTCGAACCAAGGCTATGGTGGACTTACCAAAGATAGTGCTGTAAACGATGCCGTAGTCTTGCACCTGTTCCTCGCTCACGCGATACCAATCAATCCGACCCCGCCCCTGTCAGCAAAGGAGCATCGCCATGGCATCGGCAGAAAGTAGCGTCGAGCGTGCTAGTGATAGTGCCCTTCCACGACCATCGTGGTGGGCGCGCACCAGAACGTCACGAACAGCCTATACCTATCTTTTTCCTGCATTAATCGTGATGTCGATCATCACGTTCTATCCGATTGTCTATCAATTCTGGATGTCGCTAACCGATTTCGGCCCATCGAGCATCAATCCGAATGTTGCCAACTATAAAGCCCCAAATTATGTTGGCTTTGAAAACTATCGCTTGATTTTGCAAGATAAGTTGGCAACTGTTGATGCCGACTTGAATAGTTTTCGCTTCTGGCGCACCTTAGGCTTCAACATCTGGTGGACATTCTCGAATGTGGTTTTTCACGTTTCGCTGGGAATTGTCATCGCGGTTATGTTGAACGTCGAGGGTTTGTGGTTTAAAAAGATCTATCGGGCAATTTATATTTTGCCAATGGTCTTGCCACAGCTGGTTATTGCCACCATTTGGCGCAATATGTTCGATACCCAAGAAGGCGCAGTCAATCTGTTTCTCAAGCTGCTGCTTGGCCCAGCCTTTCCTACATCGAGTATCGATTGGCTGCAACGGGTCGATCCAGTCATTTTAGGTTTGCCGCTCTCGTATTTCGCCATGCTGATTGCCAATATTTGGCTAGGCTGGCCGTTTATGACGATTGTGGCAACCGGTGCCCTGCAAAGTATCCCCAAAGAATTATATGAGGCTGCTTCGATCGACGGCGCAACTGGCTGGAATAAATTCTGGACGATTACGCTGCCATTGCTGCGCCCCGCCATGGTGCCAGCAACTATTTTGGGGATTATTCAAACCTTCAATCTCTTCCATGTGATTTACTTTATCAGCGGCGGCGGCCCACTCGGCCAAACCGAAATCTTGGTAACTCAAGCCTATAAGCTGATCAATGGTAACTCACTGTTTGGGATTGGAGCAGCATTTAGCGTCTTTATCTTTATTATTCTTGGCTGTATTTCGGCAATTACCGCCAGAATTTCACGAGTAGCGGAGTCGTATGATGGCTAATTCATCTATTGCACAACCGACCAGCCGCAAAGGCCTGTTTGCTCGTGGGCGCGGTGCTGGCCGTCAATTGGAATGGTGGCAACAACTGTTATTGCAAGCGTTTTGCTTGGTGGTGGCAGTTTCCGTCTTGTTCCCAATTATGTGGATTGTCACGCTTTCATTCAAGGAAGCAGGCAGTCAGCGTTCAAGCAAGCTCGAAATCTTTCCTAGCTCGATCTCGCTTAGCTCATATCAAGCAGTGATTGAGCAGCCGCTTTCCAAAACTGCTGGCGATATTTCGTTTTGGAAGTTGATGGGCAATAGCTTTTTCTTGGCAGCTGGGGTCTCATTCTTCTCGGTGATGATTGGGGTTGCAGCGGCTTATGCCTTCTCGCGCTTGAATTTTGCAGGCCGTAAGCTGATTTTCTTGAGCATTGGCTTTATTTTGCTGATGCCAGGGATTGCCACGCTAGCGCCACTTTTCGCGATGTTGGCCAAAATTCGCACCAGCCTTGAAGTGCTGCGGATTATCTATTTTGTGCTAGCAGGTTTAATTATCGCAGGCTTAGTCTTGATGACGATTTCGCGGATTCGTTCCGACGATTTCAGGACAGGCTCGATCGCTGTGGTCTTTGGTGGCTTGGCGGTGGCTGGCTTGTTATTATGGGGTGGCACTGCGATTGACATTCCCAAAAATGCCAAACCTTTTGATCTTGGCCGCTCGCTGTATGGCGTAGGCTTGGCGATGATCTCAGGCGCGTTGCCATTTGCAATCTGGAATCTCAAAGGCTATCTGGATACGATTCCCAAGGAGTTGGAAGAAGCGGCGATTATTGACGGCGCTTCACCAAACCAAATCTTCTTCCGAATCATTCTGCCATTGGCGACTCCAGCACTGGCGGTAACCGCATTCCTCGGCTTTATGGCTGGCTGGACTGAGTTTGCCTTGACTGCACGCTTTATCAACAAGGCCGAAAATTATACCTTGGCAATTGCGCTGCAAACCATGACAGGTCAATATACAACGGTTTCATGGTCAAACTTTGCGGCAATGTCGATTATGATTTCGCTGCCTGTTTCGATTGTCTACTTGGCGCTGCAAAAATATATCGTTGGCGGCTTAACCTTAGGCGGGGTAAAAGGTTAATCAGCTTCAGCGGTCTTTTGGTATCGCAAACAAAAAACCACTCCAATTGCTGGAGTGGTTTTTTTGTGCCACAGTTAGCTTATTTGCCAAGGCTTTCGGCAACCAATTTGGCAATATCGGTAGGCAATTTGGCAACTTTCGCGCCAACTGCTTCCAAGGCTTCGATTTTTTCTTGGGCAGTGCCTTCGCCACCAGCGCCGATAATTGCGCCAGCGTGGCCCATGCGCTTGCCTGGAGGAGCCGATTGGCCCGCGATGAACGAGACCACTGGCTTGGTGACATTTTCCTTGATAAAGGCTGCGGCATCTTGCTCGGCGTTACCACCAATTTCACCAATCAACACAATGGCTTCGGTGGCTGGATCGGCTTGGAACATCGCCAAAACATCGATGAAGTTGGTGCCAATAATGGGGTCGCCACCAATCCCGACGATCGTGGTTTGGCCTAAACCGATGCGGGTCAAGGCATCGACCGCTTCATAGGTCAAGGTGCCCGATTTGGAAACCACGCCAACTGGACCAGCTTTGGCGATTGAGCCGGGGATAATCCCCAATTTGGCTTCGCCGGGGGTCAAGAGGCCGGGGCAGTTTGGCCCGATCAAGCGTGAGCCTTTGAGCTTAACAAACTCATAGGTTGCGACCATATCAAGCGCTGGCACGCCTTCGGTGATACAGACGATCAACGGAATGCCAGCATCGGCGGCTTCGCGCACCGCATCAGGTGCAAATGCCGCAGGCACATAAATCACGGTTGCGTTTGCGCCAGTTTCCTTGACGGCTTGCTTGACGGTGTTGAAAACTGGTACACGGCCATCAACGGCTTTTTGGCCGCCACGACCTGGGGTAACCCCGCCGACCAAATTTGTGCCATATTCCAGCATTTGGCGCGAATGAAACTCACCTTCGCGGCCTGTAATTCCCTGCACAATCAGGCGGGTATTTTTATCAGCCAAAATACTCAATGGAAATGTCCTCCTTGACAAATGCAAGGATGAGGGTTGAATTATGAGGGATGAAATCTTGGCAATCAAGCAATTTCATCCTTCAACCCTCATCCTTCATCCTTATGAAAGTCGGTATTCATGTTTCAATAATTCGAGGTCGGCCTCGACCATCATGGTCACCAGTTGCTCGAATGGGGTTTCTGGTTGCCAGCCCAAGATGCGCTTGGCCTTGGCTGGGTCGCCAATCAACAAATCAACTTCTGCAGGCCGCATAAAGCGCTCGTCCAGTTTCACATAATCGGCGTAATTCAAGCCAACATGGCCAAAGGCGATTTCGCAGAAGCGGCGAACTGAGTGGGTTTCGCCGGTTGCTACCACAAAATCATCAGGCTGATCTTGTTGCAACATCAAATACATGGCTTTGACATAATCACCAGCAAAGCCCCAATCGCGCTGAGCTTCGAGATTGCCCAAGCGTAATTCGCTGGCTAAGCCAAGCTTAATCCGCGCCACCGCATCGGTAATTTTGCGGGTCACAAACTCGCGACCACGGCGTGGGCTTTCGTGATTGAACAAAATGCCTGAACAAGCAAACATATTGTAGCTTTCACGATAGTTCACGGTGATCCAATGGCCATACACTTTGGCAACCCCATATGGTGAGCGTGGGTAGAATGGCGTGTTTTCGGTTTGTGGCACTTCAACCACTTTGCCAAACATCTCCGACGAACTTGCTTGATAAAAGCGAATCGACGGATCGACGGTGCGCACCGCATCGAGAATGCGGGTTACGCCCAAGGCGGTGGCTTCGCCAGTAAAGACTGGTTGCGACCACGAGGTTTGGACAAAGCTTTGAGCTGCTAAGTTATAAACCTCGGAAGGTCGATAAGTTTGCAGCAAATTAATTAACGAAACTTCATCGAGCAAATCGCCCGTGACCAGTTCGATATCATCTTGAATATGTTTGATGCGTTCGAAATTAACTGTGCTGGAACGGCGCACCATCCCAACGACACGATAGCCGTGTGTTAGCAAATGCTCAGCTAAATACGAACCATCTTGGCCGGTAATTCCGGTCACCACTGCGACTTTATTGGTCATGCTATCCTCATTCGATCTGAACTAGGTTTAATCTCTTTGCCTAGCATACATCGACATGGTTGAGCTGGCTGCTAAGTTGCTTAGCAATCATCATGGCGAATGTGCAGTATGATCAACGACACTATGCCGAGGAGTATTGTTCAATGCCAGAATCTTTTGGCCAGCGTTTAGGCCGTTTACGGGCGTTGTATGGCTGGACCCAACAAGCCCTCGCTGATCGCTTGGCGCTTTCGCGGGTCGCGATCTCCCACTTTGAAATGGGCTTGGCGACGCCTTCAGAACGCACGGTCATTTTGCTCGCAGGCTTGTTTCGGCTCGAACCACATGAGTTAGTTGCCGATACGTTTTACCCTGAAGGCAAAAGCCTGCGTTTACCGAGCGTTGCGCCACGCTATAGCGAAGTTGAGCTGCAACTTGCCTTGTGTGCCCGTGATCTGGCGTGGTGCGAACGGTTACCAAGCGCCAGAGCCGAAACGCTGCTGCATTGGCAAACGAACTTAGAACAACTCCAGCGCAATTGTGTTGATCTGCATGAGCGCCAGTTGATTCAGGCTATGGTAGCCCAACTAAGCTAAATTATTGTTTGGCAATATCGACAGCTTTTTGGGCAGCGTCAGCCAAGGTTGAAGCAGGCGTTAAGCTAGCATCAGCCAAGATGCGCTGACCTTCGGCTTCGTTGGTGCCAACCAAGCGCACGACCATTGGTACTTGGCGCTTGATGATCTTTTGGGCTTCGACAATCCCCTTGGCCACTTCATCGCAGCGGGTAATCCCACCGAAAATATTAACCATCACCACTTTAACATTTGGATCGTCGAGAATAATATCGAGTGCTGCTGCGACTTTTTGGGCGTTAGCACCGCCACCAATGTCAAGGAAGTTGGCAGGTGAGCCGCCGAAGAGGTTTACCACGTCCATGGTTGCCATGGCCAAGCCAGCACCATTGACCATACAGCCAATATTGCCATCGAGCTTGATAAAGGTCAGGCCATTTTCACGGGCCTTGATTTCTGATTCTGGCTCGCCGGCGATGTCGCGCATGCCAGCAACTTCGGTGTGGCGGAACAAGCCACTATCATCAAGCACAATTTTTGAGTCGAGTGCTTGCAACTGGCCATTTGGCAACACCACCAACGGGTTGATTTCGGCCAATTCAGCATCGTTTTCAACAAATGCCCGATACAAACCGGTTGCAATCGCCGTAAATTGGCGAGCTTGCTTGGCATCAGTCAAGCCAATGCTATAGGCCAATTCTTGAGCTTGGTAGGGTTGCAAACCAAGTAAGGGGTCGGCTGCCAATTTGATAATTGCATCAGGATTGGTTTTGGCGACTTCTTCGATTTCAACGCCACCCTCTGATGAGGCAATCAAGACCACCCGCTTGGTCGCACGATCCAAAATCACCCCAAGATAAATTTCTTTTTCAAAGGTGATCGCTTCGGCAACCAAAACTTTCTCAACGGTGAGACCCTTGATATCCATCCCTAAGATCGCTTTGCCAGCATCGAAGGCTTCGGCTGGCGTGTTGGCCAACTTGATCCCGCCAGCTTTACCCCGACCGCCAACATGAACTTGTGCCTTGACAGCCACAGGGCCGCCAATTTGCTCGGCAACTTTTTGAACTTCTTCCGCCGTCGCAGCAACGCCGCCGCCTGTCACTGGAATGCCATAACGAGCCACGATGTCACGGGCTTGATATTCGTGGAGCTTCATTGCACCTCCGCACGAGTAAATGCATTAATCAAGATGGCTAAACAGAGGAGTTTAGCCCCTCGGCATGGTATCAGGCTCACTAAGAGAAGTCAAAGCAAGGCAAAAGGCAGAAAGCAAAAGTCAAAAGCGCTCAGAGGTCAGCATTCAGGAATCAGGGTTTAACGCAGCGGCGCAGACAACAAGCATGAGCGATGCAGGGTTTTGTTGTCATGGGCGAGCAAATGCGGCGATAGGCTTTGGGCTATGGATTAGCATGGAGCATCCCTCACCCTAACTCCGCTCCCGTGGCGAGGGGTTAAGGCTGGCGAATCATGACAATTCATCGATTGAACTAAATATCCATACAGCTTAAAATCAGTCTAAATACCCCTCGCACAATCGTTCAGGATCATGTTAAAATGGTGCTATGAGTATAACGTCTGCCTCAACGCCAATCGGTGACGTGTTGCAGCAAATTGCCCAACGTTTCGCCCAAAGCAGCCGCTCACCTTTGTTGAGGAGTGGCGAATTAGCCTTGCCCGATGCCAGCACCCAGCCTTTGCCCTTGGCTCCCGAATTGGCGGTGGCTTGGCGGGCCTTACTTGGCGAGACGGGCTGGCCATGGCAAGCTGAGGCATTGGCGACGGTGCGACGTGGTTTAGGTTTGGCTTTGGTTGCCCCAGCGCCGCTTGGCCCAGCTTGTTTGTTGCTCTTGGCCGCCGAGCATATTAGCGCCAATCAAGGTAGTTTGTTGCTGCTAGCGCCCGATGCAACTAGTTTGCAGGATCTTGCCCAAACTGCCAATAATATCGATGCGCTGCTTGGTGGCGGTTTTCCCCACCTTGTTGTCGAGCAAACTACACGCCCGCCACATAGCCCACCACGCTTAATTCTGACGACTCCCACAATTTTGCATCAACGGATGCTGCGTACTCACCATCGCGGTTGGTCGAATATGTGGCCACAGCTCACTGGGATTGTGTTGCCAGCGTTTGATCAAGCCAGTAGCACGATCTTTGGCCATTGCCGTTGGCTGTTGCGGCGGGTCGAACGCTTGCGCCCACGCGCCCGACCATTGACGCTGTACGCCAGTTTAGCGCCGGTTGCCGAAATTGATGAATTATTAGCGCGAGTATTTGATCACTTACCACCGCTGGTTTATGCCAATACCGCCCGCATTCCCTTAACATGGGCACTCTGGAATGGTGGAACGCAGCCAGTTGATGCAGCCTTGAAATTGGCCTTAGCCTTGCGCCAAGCAGGGTTGAGCGTTCAGCTTGATGCTCCCGATGCCTTAGAACGGGCGATTTTGGCTCAGCGCGGTGCGGCCCAAGGCTTGAGTTTAGTGCCACGGGCGGCAGCTCCAGCCCATGTTTTGGTGATGTTGGGCGGGGTCAATGCTACCAGCTTGCCAAGTTTATTGGCCAGCGGCCATCGCGCAGTGGTGTTGGTGACTGATCAATCGATTGTCGCTCAAACCGCATTGGCCCAACCAGCCTTGCTCACCCCAACGCTGCCACCAGCTTTGCCGGTTGCCACTCAAAACAACTACATCAGCAGCAGCCATTTGCGCTGTGCTGCCGAAGAACGCCCGCTACAACAAAGCGAAATCAATGCGTGGGAAGCCAGCGATTTGGTTGAGCGTTTGACCCAGCGCAATCAACTAGCCCAATTGCCTGATAGCCCAACTTGGCAACCAGTCGCTAATCTTCAGCAGCGCAGCGATATTTATGCGACGCTGCATCCAACTACGATTAGCGATGTGCCAGTGCAAATCGTCGATCACGAAGGCACGTTTTTGGCCGAACTGGATTCGGTGACAGTTGAGCGACGCTTATTTAGTGGTGCTAGCGTGCTGGGCGGGCGCGTTGTTGGCTGGAATGATGATGGCTCGTTGGGCATGCGTTTGCAGGATGTTGCGCCAACCTTGGCTGAGCATCGTTGTAGCGTTGCAGTGCGCGAGCAATTTGGTCAACGCCCCTTGGATGGAGCACGCGCCGAAATTGAATTGACGATTGGGCGGGTGGTGGCAACCGAGGAAATTGTGGCGCGGCGCAGTGTTGCTGATGATGGCAGCATTCGGCGGGTACCGTTCGAGCCACCGATTCAGCTCCAGTGGAATGCTCCAGCCTTGTGGCTAGCCGCTCCAGAAGCTGGGTCAGGTTTGGGCGAGATCTTACTTGGGGTTTTGCCATTATTGTTACACTGCCAACCAGATGCGATGGTGGCCTGTATCAGCGACCAAACACTGTATTTGGTCGAGGCGCAGCCAGGCGGGCGCGGGATTGTCGAACAATTGTATAGCCAATTCGAGGCTTGGTTGCATTTGGCTGGTTTGGCGGCGCGCACGCTCAGCAAAGACCCACTGTATGCTAGTTATGCCCAAGCCGAATTGCGCTGGCTTGAAAAGATTTTGGTACCGCTAGCAGCCCCATTGCGGGCCGATATGCCGCCAGAACCAGCCCAAGTTGCGCCGCCACGGGTCGAGCGAGCGAGCCGCCAATCAATGGTGATTAGCACCAACGAGTTGAATGCGCGGCGGCGTGGGCGCGGCAATGTTTTTGCGCTGCCACGTTCGTTGCCCAAGCAAGGCGAGGCAATCAAGCGCAACCAAACTAGCCCTGTGCCAACCCAACCAGCCTTGCCCGCCCAACCGATGCGAGTGGCTGCTCAGCAACCGCCAACCAACAAGCCGATTACCAATCAACGGCCTGCGATGCGCAACGAAGCGCCACCAGCACCGCCTAGCCCAGAAAAAGCTAAGGCCAACGTAACCCGACCGCCACGGCGCAAGGCCAACCTTAACCGCAATGAAGCGCAGCGTTCAACCCAGCCGTTGGTGCAGCCCAAAACGCCAGCACCAAGCAATCCATTGCCGCCAGAACGTGGGTCAGTGGTGATGCCAGTTGCCAACGAGCCGCCACCCTACGAGCGGCCACCGTTTCAGCAACGCAACCCACAGGAAAAACCTGTGGCGCAACGCCCAATCTCACGGCCAGTTCAACGTGATAATCAACCAACCCAACGACCAGCTCAGCGTGATAATCAACCAGCGCGACCATATCAGCGCAACGATCAGCCGACAAAACCCATTCCACGCGAAAGCCAGCCCAATCAGCGGCCAGCTCAACGTGAACAACAACCAACCCAACGGCCCTATCAACGCAACGATCAGCCGACCAAACCCATGCCGCGAGAACAACGGCCTGTTCAGCCAAGCTTGCCCGAACAGCCGCCAGCCCGGCCCTATCAACGCAATGAGCAGCCAGCCAAACCAGTGGAAGCCAATGCCGATCCGCAGGCCATGCTCGAAAAAGCTCGCCGTTTACGTGAGCAGCGCGAAGCCGAAGCCCGCATACACCAACCAATCACGCGGCCAAGCAGTAGCCAAACCGATGAACTAACCGAATCACGCTTCAAACAAGGCGATCGGGTGCATTGCGTGCCCTATGGCGAGGGTGTGGTGCAAAAAACACGCATTCGCGATGGCCGCGAACTATTACTGGTACAATTTCCTGAGCTAGGCGATCTACGGGTTGATCCAGCAGTCAATGCTGTGCGGATTGTGCGCCCTGAGATTCAAGCCGCCGACGACGAATAATTCAATCTGTGACAACGAAGCCACTCACCGCGACCAGCATTGTGCTGATCGCGGTAGCTTTGTTGGTCGCAAATAAAGGATACACCAATGCAATCACACAACGAAGCGCATTTAATGGAAGTATGGGCCCGCCAAGCTGGAGCCTATGCACTTGAGATTTTTCAAGATTATGATGCCGCTGCGCCACGCCGCAAAGCCGATAATTCTTGGGTAACCGAGGTTGATGAAAACATCGAACAAATGCTGCGCCAGCAAATTGCCCAAGCCTTTCCCGATGATTTGATTATGGGCGAAGAGGGCGGCGGCCAAGCCAGCAGCAGTGGGCGAATTTGGGTGCTTGATCCAATTGATGGCACTGGTTCATTTGTGAAGCGCTTGCCAGTTTGGTGTGTCTCGATTGGCTTGCTGATCGATGGCTACCCTGCTGCTGGCTGTGTCTATTTACCAGTGCTTGATGAATGTTATTTGGCAGGTTTGACTGGGCCAGCAACATTAAACGGCCAAGTAATCAACGCCGAAAACCCAGATTTTCTCGATAGCCAAGCCTGGATGGCGGTGCCATCGAATGCCCATTGGCGCTACAAAATTAGCTATCCTGGCAAAACTCGCTCGCTCGGCAGCACCGCCGCCAATGTTTGCTATGTTGCCAGTAGCAGAGCTTGCGCCGCAATTTTGGGCAACGCCAGCTTGTGGGATATTGCTGGCGCATGGCCAATTTTAGAGCGGGCTGGCGGCACGTTAGCTACATTCTCCGGCGGGCCATTCGATTGGCAACGTTTTTATCAAGGCTCATCGGCCAACGAGCCGTTATTTGCCGCCAGCACCAACAATTATGCCAGCATGCGTTCGATGATCGACCTTGCGCACGGCGCAATTTAATCAGCAATCAAGTCAAGCAGCGCCGTTGATCGTGGCATGGTATCATAGGCCAGATTAACGCCACCTCAGCGAAGGAACCAACTGATGGCTGATGTAACCCAGTTTGTGCGGCCTGATATTGCGGCGCTGGAAGCCTATACACCAATTCAACCATTCGATGTGCTCAGCGAACAATTGGGCATTCCGATTGAGCACATTATTAAACTTGATGCCAATGAAAATCCCTACGGGCCTGCGCCCAGCGTTGCCGAGGCGCTGCGTAATTGCCCGTTTTATGCAATTTATCCCGACCCAGACCAAACCCGCTTGCGGCGAGCGATTAGCCCATTTATTGGCCAGCCGATTGAGCGGATTTTGTGTGGCAATGGCTCGGATGAAATTATCGATTTGTTGATGCGGGTGCTGGTGCAGCCCAATGATGTGGTGATTGCCTGCCCGCCAACATTCGGCATGTATAGTTTAATACCGGCGTTGTTGGTGGGCGGTTTGTGCCAGTGCCACGCGATGCCAACTTCGATGTTGATGTTGAAGCGGTAGCCGATGCTGTGTTGGAGCATAAAGCCAAAATGGTCTTTTTGCCCTCGCCCAACAACCCAACGGGCAACCTTTTGGCCCGCGAACACGTCCTACGGCTATTGGAATTACCAACAATGCTCGTGTTGGACGAAGCCTACGCCGAGTTTAGTTCGGGAAGTGTTGCCGATTTAGTTGGGCACTATCCCAATCTGGTGGTTTTACGCACCTTTTCCAAATGGGCTGGGTTAGCGGGTTTGCGCTTGGGCTATGGCCTAATTCCAGAGTGGCTAATTACCCACTTGTGGAAAATCAAGCAACCCTACAATACCAATGTAGCGGCAGAAGTTGCGGTGTTGCAATCGTTGGCCGAAACCGAGGCGCTGAATGCTCGCGCCAAGGTGATGGTTGGTGAACGCGAGCGCTTATTCGCCGCGTTGCAAGCAATTGATGGCTTAACGCCGTTTCAATCGCAGGCGAATTTCATTTTGTGTCGGGTTGAGCGGGGCGATGCGGCCCAACTCAAAGCCGATCTCGCCAAGCGGGGAATTTTGCTGCGCTACTATCGCAACCCAGAGCTAGCCAATTGTATTCGGGTGAGTATTGGCCTGCCAGAACATCATGATGCCTTGCTTGCAGCGTTAGCCGATTTGGGTTATCGCTAAATTGCATTGACATCAAGGAACGCGGCGTGCTATCGTTGCCACAGAGTTTCATGATTGTGGAGTGATCGTTGTATGATTGCTTGTCCTGTCTGTAATGCGACCAACCAAACAGGGGCTTTATTTTGTGAAATGTGTGGGCATCGCTTGCCAACGGTGGCAGCGGCTGTAACCCCACCCCAGGCCGTCGCAGGTGGTATTCAATGCCCAACCTGCAAACATATTGCAACTGCTGGCGAGGCATTTTGTGATGAATGTGGTACACCGCTGAATGTTGGAACGGCTTCCGTTTCAGCAGCACCGATTGCACCCGCACCAGTTGCGCCAAGCGTGCAACCAGCGCCACAGCCCAATTACCCAGCGCCGCAACCGATGGCCAATCCAGCGCCGAGTTGCCCAAGCTGTCGCGCGGCGGTTATTCCTGGCGAGGCGTTTTGCGATAATTGTGGGGCATCGTTGTTGGCTGGCGCACCTGTCGCCGCTCCGGTAGCCCGCCCAGTTACGCCAGCTCCGGTGCAACCAAGCTATCCACCACCAGTGCAGGCAGCCCCGGTAGTGCCAGCAGCGCCAGTGTACACGCCACCACCAGCGCCAGTTGTGCCCAAGCCTGCGGTTGCAGCACCAGTTGCTCCAGCGGCAGTTGGCATTCAGTCGTTGGCCGGTTTTGTGCTGGTTACGGCAGCAGGCACGCGCATCAATTTGCCAGCCAAAGCCGATATTGTGGTTGGCCGCGAAGATGCAGTCTCGAATAATTATCCTGATATCGATTTAAATCCGCATAATGGCTTGGCTGATGGCGTTGGCCGTCGCCATGCTCGAATTTTTGTGCGAGCTGGCGTGGTGCAACTTGAAGATTTGGATAGCACCAACGGGACAACCGTGAATAAACAACGCCTGCAAGCTCGTCAAGTAGTTAATCTCAATGTTGGCGATGAAATTCGCTTTGGACGATGTGTGTTGCAATGGCAACGCTAGCGTGATGTAGCAGCTATGAGTGGACAGGCCATGTTTCAACAAGGACGCTACCAAGTACGCAACGAGCTTTTTCGTGATGAATGCGGCGTGATGTACTTGGCGGTCGATGGCAAGATGGCAGGGCGCGAAGTTGCCTTACGCCAACTCAATGATGGTGTTTTAGATCCAACTTCGTTGCAGCGTTTAGCGCAATTAAACCAAGCTGCGCTGCCCTCGGTCTATGATCTATTTGAGGAGCATGGCCAGCGCTATTTGGTGCTTGAGTATCCACGTGGCCAAACCTTGGCTGATGTGGCGCTCGGCCCGCGTTTGCGCGAAGGCGTGGTGCTGGCTTGGGCCAAACAAATTGCCGAAGGCTTGCGCTATTTGCATAGCCAAGGCTTTGTGCATGGCGATATTCAGCCACAAAATATCGTGTTACAAGATGGCCGCCGCATCAAGTTGCTTGGCGGTTTTCCCGCTGGTTGCCCCAAAAATGCTGGTTCGCGCTATGCTGCGCCCGAAATTTGGAGCGGTGCGGCAGCCACGCCAGCGTCGGATATTTATGCCTTGGGCGCGACGCTGCATCATTTGCTGACCGGAACTGACCCCAATACTCAACCATTGATGGCGTTTGCGCCGCCTGATGTGCGCCGGCCCGATCTTTCGCCGGCGGTTTCCAGTGCGATTGTCAAAGCGCTGAGCCAACAGCCACAGCAACGCTTTGCCAATATCGAGCAATTTGTGGTGGCGCTGAGCCAAACCACAAACACCCACGAATCGTCGAGCGATTTACCAGTGATTGGTTTTACGCCGTCGATTTTGCCAAGCACGCCTGCTGATGGGCCGACCCAACGTTATGTACCCTCGGAAAGCTCGCCAATTCCGGTGCCGCCTGGCCGTGGTAACACTGCGCAATATGATCAGGCGATGCTTGAGCAATTGTTGGTGCCAGATCGCGATCTTGGGCCTGCATCCTCGGGCTTGCCACAACGTCCAGTTGAAACCAATAATCGAACTGGATTGATTGTGTTGGGGGTATTTATTGGTTTAGCGTTATTGGCGGGAGCCTGGTTTTTATTCAAGCCCAAAAGCAATCCGTTTGTGAATGCAACCGAAATTGCCAACAATGGCTTGCCAACTGTTACCCGTGATGAAGGGATTTTGCTTAGCGATAGCGCCAAAACTGCTACTGCCTTGGCCGCAATTCCACCAGCAACCCAAATTCCTACGCTCGATGTGCCACGAGCGACTGCCGATGCGATTCAAACCTTTACCGCCGCCACCCAAGCCGCCTTCAACGTCGATTTAGAGGCGCGCTATCAACGGGGCATAGCCTACGAAGAAACCGGCCAATATGGCTTGGCTGTGAGCGAATACGACGAAATTTTGCGCCAAGACCCATTCTACAAAGATACCCAGCAGCGTCGCGACCGCATTAAGATTTTTCTTGATGCTACGGCAACCACAGGCTTGCAACAGACTAGCGTTGCAGTGGCAACCGCCACCGCCGTGGCCCAACCAACCTCAACTGCGTTGCCACCAACCCCCACTGCCACGCCGGTTGGCCAAATTGTTGGCGATACCTTCAATGCCAGCACGCTTGATCCTCGTTTGTGGGCTGGCGAAACTCGCGATGGCTCAATTCAGTTGAATAATGGTGAATTGCAACTTGCTGCAACCAGTGCCAATTGCTATCCCGTTGTGCGCACGATTACCGATACGCTCTTTCCAGCCAACAACTTCACGCTGAGCGTAACCTTCCGCTATTCCGATGTGACGGCCTTGGGCACTGGCTTTATCCTAGCCGATGCCATGGCCACGCCGTGTGGCGCAACCGATCGGGCGGGTAGCAGTTGGAGCGGCATTTGGCAAGATGAAAATCAAGGCCTGATTGTCGAATTCCATCGTGACCAAACTGCCGATAGCGAGGTTAAAGATATTCGTTTGCCGTATACCAATGGCCAAATCGATACCACCGAACATATATTGATCATTCAACAACGCAATGGTGAGCAAAGCTTTATCCTCGATGGCAATCAGCTGTTTACTGAAAAAATCGCAGGCCAACCCAAAGTTCTTTGGTTTGGCAACCCGATTCGCACCGAGATCGCCTCGCCGTGGACGGTGCTGAATATTCTTAGCGTCGATCTGCGCGAAGAACCATAAATATTCAATCAATTTAAGCTCCTTGCCTGAATTCCAGGCGAGGAGCTTTTTTTGTTTAATTCGTTGCGTGGTACACTCTCTGGCAGTTTGGCTGACTGGATTAGGGAGTTTCTGATGGTGAAAGGTTTGCAGGCAAATTGGCGGCGTTGGTTGGCTAAGCCATATCTCAGCTATGCAATATTGGGCTTGCTAGGTTTGGCATTGGCCGTGGTTGGGTTTGTGCGGGTGCTGCCGAGTTTGGTGCGTGTGCCTGATCATTATGATTTTGCGGCCTACTATGTTGCAGCTCGGGCGTTGAACCAGCACGAAACGCTCTACGATGGCGCGGCGATGCAACGGGCGGCGACAATTGATGGCCAACATATGGCGCATCCGCTGTATATTTACCCGCCGTTTTTTGCGGCAGTGCTGCGGCCATTGGCGAGCTTGCCCTTTGGTCAAGCCAAAACAATCTGGTTTCTCGGCAATATTGGGCTATTTGGCGCGATGTGGTGGTTGCTTGGTCATTTGGCTCAGCTCTCATGGCAACAACGCTTGTTTGGTTTGGCTGGTTTGATGTTGGCCCCGCCGTTTTACGATACGCTGCTACTTGGCCAAGTGAATATGTTGCTGTTGGCGTTATTGACATGTGCCTTAGCCCTGATGCTGCGTGCAAAACCAAGCTCGAGTAGTGATCTGCTGGCAGGTGCGTTGATTGGCATTGCAGCGGTGATCAAAGTCTATCCTTTGGCGTTTGGGCTAATTTTTCTGTTGCATCGTCGGTATGTTGCTAGCCTTGGCGTGCTGCTTGGGGTGGCAGGTACAATGCTATTTGGTATTCTCGCTGGTGGCGGTTTGGATACGACGCTGCGTTTTTTCAGCGAAGTATTGCCAAGTTTACGTGGCCCTGCCAATGCCGCCGATCAATCGATTTGGCCAGTATTTGAGCGCATTTTTACCGAGCACCAGTATCGCTATGCCTACTTGAGCGCTAGTAATTTAGTTGAACTTACCCTCAAACCAGTGATCGAAGCGCCATTGCTGGGCAAGATTTTGGCTGCTAGCGTGGCGGCAGTCATTGGCTTGCTATCAGGACGCAGTATTCTACGGCGTTGGCGCAGCCCTTCAACCAATGAGCGCTTGTGGTTTGATTATGGCTTGATCATTATGTTGACATTGTTGCTGCTGCCGGTGGTGCATAGCCATTACTTTGTGCTACTGCTGATACCGTTGGCATGGCTGCTCCAGCGCTATCAACAGCTTGCGCCAAACCAAAAACCCTATTTGATCATTGGCTTATTGGCGAGTTATGGTCTGATTGTGTTGGAGCGCTATTGGCGATTTTTGCTCAATCTCGCTGCCACGCCGCTCTTTTTAGGCTGGGGCTTGGTTGGCGCATTGATCTTGTGGTGGTTGCTAATACGTTATCAACCAACCAATGCCACAATTGAAGATTAATTGATGCCCTCACCCCAACCCCTCGCCCGTGGCGCGGGCGAGGGGCTTAACATAGTGGTTTTGCCGTGATGTGTGGGCACTGAACGCACTAGCGGTGGAATCGCGAAGCACGCGCAGCGCACAAAGTATGGGAAGTGCAAGAACAACAAACCATCCAGCACGTGAATATTTGGGGGTGCAGGGGGATGAAACCCCCCTGTGTCTCCCGCCTTGAGGCGGGACGGAAGGGTGGTGAAATGATGAACTAGAGTCAGCAATCAGGAAATGAAAACCGCGAAGATTGCGAAGGACGCGAAGCTGTTCTAGCCACAAATTCCACGAAATTGCGGAATGGAAAGAAACAACAAACCATCCAGCACGTGAATATTTGGGGGTGCAGGGGGATGAAACCCCCCTGTGTCTCCCGCCTTGAGGCGGGACGGAAGGGTGGTGATCACTCAACGTCAACAAAACACATCCATCCTAATTTAAGCCAAGGAGTTATGATGAATTTGTTGCCAGAATCATGGAATAGTATTGGTAAATGGGTGATAGCAGTTTCAGTAGCAATCATTATCCTGACAATTATTGTCAGTTTACTAGAAAAATTATTCGGCGTAGACGATTATTACGTTCTGGAATCTTCGATGTTGATCGCATGAGTGGGACAGAATTTGAACATTTTCTCGGTGTGGTATTTCGCCAATATGGCTATCACATTGAGCATACCGGCAAATCTGGCGATTATGGAGCCGATTTAGTCATCAAAAAAGCCCAAATCCGTACAGTGATTCAGGCCAAACGCTACACCAAAAATGTTGGGGTTCGCGCAATTCAAGAAGCCGTTGCTGCCAAAAAAGTCTATCATTGTGAAGGTGCTATCGTTATCACCAATAGCCACTACACAAAACAAGCCCAAGTTTTGGCAAAAGCCAACCACGTTGTACTCTGGGATCGTGAACGCTTACTCAACGTTATGCTGCAAATGAAACAGACCCAAACAAATCAGTCTTAGAGCTGATAGCATTATTAAGTGCTTAGCGGTATGCTTATTGCAAGCAAAAAAGCTGCTGCCTACTTTGGTGTTGGAGACATGAAGGTAGGTCTGGGCGGTGGCGGAGAGCCGCTCGGGCGGCGGGCTTGGTTTGGCCCGCCGAGGTGTTTAACCGATTGGCACGGGTTGTGTTGTTGTAATTGCAGTATCGCAACCCGACCTTGCGAACGAATTAACGAAACAACGTGTGGTACAATAGCCATGCTGACGTTTGAATGAGCTACCTCGGCCCGTGTGGTCGAGGTTTTTGGTGTGTTATGCAACGAACTGATTTACGCAATATCGCAATTATTGCCCACGTTGACCACGGCAAGACGACCTTGGTTGATGCCATGTTGAAGCAAAGTCGGATTTTCCGTGAGAACCAACAAGTCGCTGAACGGGTGATGGACTCAAATGCCATCGAACGTGAACGCGGCATCACGATTATGGCAAAAAACACTGCTGTTGAATACAATGGCGTGCGGATTAATATCGTCGATACGCCAGGCCACGCCGATTTCGGCGGTGAGGTCGAGCGGGTTTTGAACATGGTCGATGGCGTCTTGCTGTTGGTCGATGCGGTTGAAGGCCCAATGCCCCAAACCAAATTCGTGCTACGCAAAGCTCTCGAACAAGGTCACCGCGCCATTGTTGTCGTCAATAAGGTCGATCGCCCAAGCGCTCGCCCAAATTATGCCGTCAACGAAACCTTCGATTTGTTTATCGATTTGGGCGCAACCGAAGAACAAGCCGAATTCCCAATTGTCTATGCCAGCGGGATTGCCGGCACGGCAGGTCACGACCCCCACGCCATGCAAGATTCGTTGATTCCGTTGTTTGAAACGATTTTGCAATATGTGCCAGCGCCTGATGTTGATGCCAATGGCCCGCCACAATTGCTGGTCACCGCAACAATGTACGATGATTACAAAGGCAAAATCATCATTGGCCGCTTGAACAGCGGCACAATTCGCAAAGGCCAAGCGGTTGCCCACATCCCCGCTGGCAAAGATCCCAAGCCAGCCAAAGTAGTGCAAGTATTCACCCACTATGGCATGGAACGGGTCGAAGTCGACGAAATTACTGCTGGCGATATTGTCGCCATGACTGGGATCAACGATGCCAGCATTGGCGATACAATTGCCGATAAAGATAATCCGGTGGCATTGCCACCAATCAAGGTCGAAGAACCAACCGTTCAGATGACCTTTGGCGTGAATACCAGCCCCTTCAGCGGTCGCGAAGGCAAATTGGTAACCTCTCGCAAGATTCGCGAACGCTTGTATGGCGAAACCGAGCGCGACGTGGCCTTGAAGGTCGAAGATACCGACAATGCCGATACCTTCCGCGTCAGCGGTCGGGGCGAGTTGCACTTGGCAATTTTGATCGAAAATATGCGTCGCGAAGGCTACGAGTTCCAAGTCTCCAAAGCCGAAGTGATTTATAAAGAGATTGATGGCGCACGCCACGAACCCTATGAATTGGTCGAAATCGAAGTTGATTCCGATTATCAAGGTTCAGTGGTTGAGTTGATGGGCTTGCGTCGTGGTACGATGCGCGATATGCGCGTCAGCGATTCAGGCACCGTGCAATTCGTCTATCACGTGCCAACCCGTGGCTTGTTGGGTTTCCGCCAACAATTGCTCACCGCGACCCGTGGCACGGGGATTATGAACAGCTTGTTTGCTGGCTACCAACCCTACGCTGGCGATGTGCAAACCCGCCAATTTGGCTCGTTGGTTGCTTGGGAACAAGGCGTAACCAGCAGCTACGGCTTGTCGAGCGCCCAAGAACGTGGTCAGTTGTTCGTTGGTTCAGGGGTTGATGTTTACGAAGGCATGATCATTGGCCAACACATTCGTGACGAAGATCTCGAAGTCAATGCCTGCAAGAAAAAACAACTTACCAATATGCGTTCATCTGGTGCGGACGATGCCTTGCGGCTCGATGTGCCACGCAATATGTCACTCGACGATTGTATTGAATACCTTGCCGATGACGAATTGCTCGAAGTAACTCCGCTGCATTTTCGGCTTCGCAAGCGGTTGCTCAACACCGACGACCGCCGCCGCGATCGCAAATGGGCCAAAAATCGCTAAATCAACCACAAACGCCCTTGTTCAAATTACTGAACAAGGGCGTTTTGGTTTTAGTTGGGGATTGGAAGCATGCCCTCACCTCCAACCCCGCTCCCGTGGCGGCGGGCGAGAGGCTTCATCCCTCACCTTTTAGCGATCGTACAAGCGCAGGCTGGGAATGCGGATGGCAATGATCACGGCTGCTACAACGCAAATTGCCCCACCAAGCGCAACCGCCGCTGGTGCTCCAAACTGGGAGGCGACAAGGCCAGCTTCAACTTCGCCGAGTAATGGCCCGCCTTGAAAAAACAACATATTGGCTGAGGTCGCTCGCCCGCGCAATTCATCGGGTGTATTCAATTGGCGAATGGTACCCCGCAACACGGCGCTGACCGTATCGGCAGCCCCAGTGCCCGCCAAACCTAACAAGGCAATCGGTAAACTTGGCGCTAGCCCAAAAACCATGGTGGCCAAGCCATACAACACCACCGAAACCACTACCACCATCCCTTGACGGCGCGGGTTGCCAAACCACGACATTGCCAGCGCAGCGACTAACGCTCCTGTAGCTGGCGCTGAATACATTAAGCCCAAGGCCTTTTCATCAACCTTCAATACTTCGGCGGCAAACAATGGTAAGAGCGTGGTCGCAGCTCCGCAGAAGGTCGCCACAAAATCAAGCACCATCGTCGACCAAATAATTGGGGTTCGACTAACAAAGCGCAACCCTTCCCAAACCGAGCCTTTGACCGCAGCCTTAACCTCAGTTGGCGCATAATTGCCGCGCATTTGCCACAAACCCAATACCACCGCGCCATAACTGACTGCATCGATCAAATACACTAAAGCAATTGAATGTGTAACAAACCAACCACCCAAAGCTGGCCCAGCAATATTGCCAATTTGCCAAGCAATCATATTCAAACTTAATGCGGTCGGCAGCACTTCACGCGGCACCAATCGCGGAATCAACGCTTGGCGCGCAGGTAAATCAAAGGTTTTGGCGCTGAAAAAGATAATCATAATGCCATAGAGCAACCATAAATTGATTAGCCCAAACCACGATAAGACCGCCAACACCAACGATAAACCCATCAAAATGCTTTGGGTGACGAGCATTAAACGCCGCCGATCAACCCGATCAGCCAATAAGCCCGCTCGCAAGGCCAGCAAAATCAATGGAATAAATTGAAAGAAGCCAATCAAGCCCAAAAAAATCGCTGGATTGGCCCCAGGAATCGCTTTGGCCAAACGATATACTTGAACATGCAAGGCCACGGTGTGCATCTGCGAGCCAGCAATCGAAATCAGTTGGCCACTCCAGAGCAGCCGATAATCGCGATGGCGTAAGGCAACCAACGGCGATGGTTGGCGCGGAGTTGTTGAATCTGAAGCCATGTGCAAGCCCTTTATTGATGATTAAATCGAGATATGATTATAAGCCAGCTTGTGGCTCAGTAATTTCGATTGCAACCATAGCTTGCGCCGATTATCCCGGACTAAAAATAAAAAACGCCGTAGGTTTGAGCCTACGACGTTCGATATTATAGGAAGATTTTAGACAGTAACACCAGCAGGCACGCCAACTGCAGTGGTTTCTTCGCTTGGAGCAGGAGCTGAGCCAGTTTCTGGCATGTATGCCCCATCAGAAACATAACCAGGTATGCCCATTTCAGGCAAATCTAAACCGGCAACTTCGTCTTCGGCGCGTGAACGCATCAGGCCAAGTTTGGCCAAACCTTTGAAGACTACAAATGATAAGGCAAACGTGGTCAGACCAATGCCCAAGCCTTCGATCAATTGAGCGATCAATTGGCTGAAGCCACCACCATAGAACAAACCAGTGACTGCTTGACCATCGATGCCATTCCAGCTAGCGGTGTCGGGGTTGCCGTTGGCAAACAAGCCGACCGCAAGCACGCCCCAAAAGCCATTGAACAAGTGGACTGGCACAGCGCCAACCGGATCGTCGATTTTGAGTTTTTCCAACAGAATGCTGGCAAAAATCACCAAAATGCCACCAACTGCTCCGATAATTGCGGCAGCAACAGGGCTAATAAAGGCACATGGCGCGGTTACTGCAACCAAGCCAGCCAACAACCCATTGACGCTCATACCGGGATCAGGCTTTTTGTGCTTTAGCCAAGTGTAGGTCATGGCGCTGATTCCCCCAGCAGCTCCTGCGATCAAGGTATTCAAGGCTGCTAAGGTTGTGAGGTTGATAAATGCACCTTGGATACCCAATGAGCTACCTGGATTGAAGCCAAACCAACCAAAGAACAGAATGATTGCACCCAAAACACCCATTGGAAGGTTATGCCCAAGGATGGTATTAGCACTGCCATCTTTGTTGAATTTGCCGATCCGTGGCCCAAGCACCAGCGCAATCGCCAAACCAACCGCCCCACCAGTCATATGGACAACCCCTGAGCCAGCAAAATCGACTGCGCCGTTGCCAAGCCCAAGTGTGCGGCCCATATTAGCCATCCAGCCGCCACCCCAAACCCAATTGGCAGAAAGTGGATAGACGAACATGCTCACCAAGAAACCCATCAGTACAAAACCGATAAATTTAATGCGCTCAGCCCCGCTGCCGGTAGGAATCGTAGCTGCGGTGTCCATGAATACCATCTGGAACATAAAGAAGGCAAAAATTCCAGCAGCACTCAAGCTAATGCCGTTGAGAAAAAAGCCGCTTGTCCCAAGCATTCCCCATTGATCGCCGAAGGTAACATTTGAAGAAAGCGCATCGCCCCAAGCGCCTAAAGTCACTGGGCCGAAGTTCCATTCAGCATTTGCACCAGTAGCAGGGTAGGTATGATTGACCCCGCCAAAGGCAAAAGCAAAGCCACAAATCCAAAAGCCGATTGCCCCAATACAAAACACCATCAAGTTCATGAGCATGGTATGTGCGACATTTTTTGCCCGTGTGAAGCCTGCTTCCACTAAGGCAAACCCTGCTTGCATAAAGAATACTAAGAACGCCGCCAGCAAGACCCACAAAATGTTTGCGTTGACCGTTAATGAGTTTAGTTGCTCTTCCACAGGCGTTTCCTTTCTGTAGCCCGTATCGGAATTAGGGTCAAATGCATGTCGCTGCAACGCGGCTCACGTCAACACTGACGGCTAGAATGCAAGAGGGGAATCCAACACTTCTTCAATCGATCAGTCTTCAAAACTCAATATTGCCTTAGCCAATTGCCAACACTTCATCTTCTGGCTTAAGTGCCAAATTGCGGCTTGGCAGTGGCTCGGTTTTGAATGACCATTTGAGCAGGACTGGTGTGACGAGCGTAGTCACCAGCACTACCGCCACAGTCAATGAAAAGACATTCGTATCAACAATGTGATTTTGTACCCCGAGCGAGGCTACAATCAAACCAACCTCACCGCGTGAGATCATGCCACAGCCCACTTGGAGCGCTTCGCGCTGGTTGAGCCCCGCTATTCTTGCTCCCAAGCCACAGCCCACAATCTTAGTCCCAATTGCCACAATACAAAGAATAATCGCCAATGGAATTACGGCCCCGCTGAGGCTGGTTAAATCGGTGTTTCAGACCAATCCCGATGAAGAAAATTGGCACTAAAACGGCATAGGTGAAGCTCGCAATTGAGCGATCAATTTCATCGCGCACATCGGTATGGCTCAGCAACACGCCAGCCATAAATGCCCCAGTAATTGCCGCTAGGTGGCCAACAGTTTCGGCGGTAAACGATAACCCTAATACTACCAAGACAGCAAATGTCAGGATAGGCTCGTTGATTGGCAGTTTTTTGACCCGCTCAAGAATACGCGGCAAGTAGCGTTGGCCTAAGAACCACGCCACGACCAAGAAACCCACCAAACGCACAATAGTCCAAACAATTGTTATGGAGTTGCTATCACTGGTTTGAGTTGCCATAAAAATCGAAAGCAACAACAGCCCAATAATATCGTCGAGCACCGCTGCACCCAGCAAGGTTGTACCAATCCGACTTTTGAGTCGCCCAAGCTCAACTAAGGTTTGAGCCGAAATACTGACGCTTGTGGCGGTCAATAACAAGCCTACAAAAATCGCAGGAATTATGCTGTAGCCAAAAACCAAAGCCGTCAGCAAACCACCAAACAATGGAATAACCACCCCGAGAATCGCAGTCCATGTAGCAGCCTTGCCTGCTTCGCGCAATTCATGAGCTTCAATCCGCAGGCCTGCGATAAACATTAAGAAAATCACCCCAAGCTCAGAGAGGTAATGGATGGTCGATTTCAGATCGCTGCTTTGAAAGGTTTGCCAATGCATAATGTTGATTGAGCTTGGGCCGAGTAACACACCCGCCAAGAGCTTACCTAACACTGTTGGTTGGCCAAGCGCGGCGCTGATTGCACCACCAATTTTGGCTACGCCAATTAACACCAGCAGCAATAAGATCAGTTGCACTGTTGAACTCATCATCAGCTACCTCATAGCTTGGGAAATTTTCATGGTTGAGAAGTCAATTATTTGTGGATTTTGCCTAAATTGGGCTATTGAATCTATAGTATCCGATGGTTTTCAAGCAACTATCTAACAATGTATCCAAACCTATAGCTAGATATATTGTATATTTTGCACAAGAGAGCTATGAATGTTGGGTCTTTTTCTAATGCCTACCAATCCTAGCAAATAAAAAAGCCGCTAACCATAATCATGGTTAGCGGCCAAACAAAAGCCTGAGTTTAGATTTCGAGTTTGGCGCGAGCAATTCCGCCGCGTCCGCCTTGGATGGTCAGTTCAAGCACCCCAGAATTGGGCACATGCACAACCCACTCAACTTTAGCACGATCGGTGGTCGAGCCATTGCTAAATCCAAAGAATGAAACCCGGCCTGAGCGACCTTCCAAATCGCCGATCGTGGTTTTGGCTTGGCCTAGCTTGAGGCTCGCGCCTTCAGGTAGTTTCAGCAGCGCCTCTAGTGGCAGGGTGGCCTTGCGTTCGCGGCCTTTTTGCGAGCCATAGCTTGGCAAGTAGCCCTCATTCTGCACCACTGCTTGCAAGCGATAGACGTTATCGCCCAAGCTTTCACGCTCGAAATTGCTAATTGTGGTGAATGGCGCAATTGCCGCATGCTCCAAGGCAAATTGGGTCACTGGCGCAATTGTTTCGAGCAATTTGGCTGGTGGCGGATTGCGGAAGGCAAACATCGGATGCCAGCCACCAATTTCAACCGCGCCAAGCTGTGGATGCTCAAATGCTTGCCAATCATAGAAGCATAAGCCTTCGCCATGCTCATCAACCCATTGCATAATTTTCAAATCATCTTCTTCGGGATGTTCTTTGAACCACTCAATGAATTTGCGATCTTTGATGCCTGCCGAACCAACTAGATCCCAAAATTCAACTGTCCAGGCAAACATACCCAAATGATCGTAGACCCAATCATCAAACACCCCGGTAATCACATCTTTGGGGTGGTAACGAAAATCGTGATATACCGAAACACTGGGCCAGCCCGTTATTTCGGTGCCACGTTTGCCCAAAGCCTTGAAGACATCAAGATCGTGGATATTCATCTGATCATCGGCGCGGTCGCCGTAGGGCCGCAACAGCACGCCCGAATAGGTGTGGTAGGTCAGCCCACTATGAATTTCGGGATGATCGACGATAAATTGCACAACGGCGCGAATTTCTGGCTCGGAGGTTGGATACGGCCCAGCGCCATATTGCTCGGCCTCAGGTCGCCAATCGATAGGAAAATTGCGATTAATATCCAAGCCTTCGATTGAGCGACTCAGCTTGATATTGACCCCATCGTAATTTTGAATCAAGCCTTCAGGCAAAATCCGATAGTAGGTACCACCAATTTCGTAGGGCTTGCGTTTAACCATCACCCGTGGATCATGCTCGGAAACCCGCCAATCGCCATTAGGATCGACTAAGCGCATCTGCAAAATAATCCCGTCGCCGTTGATGTCCTCTTGATACAGGCCATCAATTCGCTCGGCATAGGGATATGGCCGCACGCTCGAACGTACAACATACGGCGTAGTCAAGGCGCGTTCGGCTCCATCGGGATTGAAGCGCGGCAAAATGTAGAAGGTCGTGCGATCAAGCAAACGGGTGCATTCAGGATCGTTGCCATAGCCCTTGAGCAAGGTATCGATCAAGTGCAAGCCAGCCATCGCGCCAGTCACTTCGCTGGCGTGAATATTGGCATCAACCCAAAATGCTGGCTTGTCGCGGGGCGTGCCGGTTGCATCGTTTGTCAGTGTTGCGAGCCATAAATCGCGCCCTTCATAGCTTTTGCCAATAGATTGCAGGCTGATCAATTGGGGATATTCAGCAGCAAAACCCTCTAAAGCTGTCACCAACTCATCGAAACGATAATAGCGCGTGTAATCGATCTCGGGCATGACTCCTCCATTGCGAACTCTATGCAGAATATTGCATATTATGCATTATTCTACTACCCTGATGCAAGCGCAAATTAATGCAAAACCCCTTGGATGATTGATCATCCAAGGGGTTTATTTCAAGTAGCGGGCAATTTTAGACGGTTGCAGGCGTTTCAGCGCGCTTGCGCAAGTTCGAGCCAAGCCCGCCGCCGAGGAACAAGCCCCACAGCAAACCCAAGCTCATGGCGTGCACAAACACAACCCCACGTACTTCGTCGTCCCAGCGTGGCAAGAACACAATCACCAAGAACTGCACAACCGGAATAACCATCAAGGCTACGCCCAAGCGCACAAAGCCTTGAGCAACTGGTTGGCCGCGCAAGTGATTGCTAAAGCCGGTCACAATCCACGCGATAAAGAAGAAGATTGTGGCCGTAACGACTGGCAACAGCACCAAAATATCGCCAATTGCGATGCTCAATACTTTGGTTGAAGCTGGCAACGTATCTGATAGCGCTGCGGTTCCGAAGGTCAAACCAAAGAACGCTGCTACCATGACTACCAACGTCACCACAAAAGCAATTAAGCCGCCACGGGCAGCCTTGCCCCACAGCACTGCGGTATTGGCCAAGACGGCATAGCCGATTGCACAAGCCCACAGCAAGTAGTACATGATATCTTTTTTAATTTGCAAGCCGGTAGCGAGATCACCAGCCATATACTGGCCGTTGCTGGTCGTCCAGATTGCACCAAAGATGGTGTAGACCAAGGCAAATGGCACAAAGATGATCAGATCAAGCATGCTCACGCCTATGTTATTCAACCATTTTTTCACTGAATGGCCTCCTTAGAAGGCTTTTAGGCTGGCGACAGCATGCCATCGCCAGCTAGTGCTTTAACGAGTCAAGGTCTTCAAGTAGGCGATAACTTCGAGAATCTTGTCTTCACTGAGGATCTGGCCTTGGGCAGGCATGACCCCATACGAAGCGCCATCTTGTGGATCTGGGCCAACGCCTGGGCCGCCGCCACCATTCTTGATCCAATCTAGGACATTATCGTCGTTGACTGGATTGCCGTTGGGCAGGGTTGTACCAAAGGCTTTGGTACCACTTTCGCCAAACAAGCCTGCTAAGCCAGGGCCAGTACCACTTGCATCAGTTTTGTTATGGCAGCTGATACAGTAGGTATTGAAGGTCTGCTTACCAGCTTCCGCCACTGGGTTATCCAATGGTGGCTCGTTCGGCGTAGCAGTTGGTGGCAAGCCAGCTTCGGTGGTTGCAGCCCACGATTTGGCTGAATCCAGCGCGACTGGCGAGATTGCGCCACCTTGCATCGACATAACATAAGCGGCGATGGCTTTAACTTGGTCATCGCGCATACCTTGCAATTTCCAGGCAGGCATGGCGGTGCCAGTTTTGCCATACGAAATAATTGCTTCAACATAGTTGAGCAACGAGCCATATTTTTTCTGAATGCCGTTTTCACGGGTAAACGCTTCGGTGCCTGGGCCTAACCGACCTTGCAAATCGGCAAGTTTTGGCGCAGCTTTATTGCCTGGGCCTTGGCCTTCACCAGCCAAGCCGTGGCAGGTGGCACAATACTGTTCGTAGTTGCGCTGCCCGAACTCCAATTGCAAAGCATCTTGGCGTAGATTAGTGGCAACCAAACGATCATTCGTTTGGCCAATCCAGATAAAGCCAAGCAAGGCAACTGTTGCGAGGGTAAACAGCAGCGAAACTGCAATGTTTTTCGTCATAGGACGTGTTTCCTTATTCGACACGGCCCAAGCAGCAACTTAGGCCGTGGATAAAAAACTTAGTTTCGTGGTTCCGTATCGCCAACGTGCACAACCCCATTCCGGTTGAGGAATTTATATTGGGTATAGCGGCTCTTTTCGGGAGTTTCAACCAAATTACCTTCGGCATCATAACCCGCCGTTGTCCATTCCATATCCAAGGTCACACGTTTTTGTAGAAGCCCATCAACTGCTGTTGAGAAGCCGGCAGCATCGGTATCTTGTTGATAGAGCCATGGTTCAATCGTCAAGGTAACGACTGGGCGAACAAACAATACGTCGTATTCAGCCCATTTTTGCACGTCGTGTTTAAGTTCGAGCAACATTTCTTTGAAGACAGGCGAGAGTTCTTCTGGCAATGGCCCTTCGGCTACCCCAAATTCGCCTTCACCAAATGCATCTTTGGTTGCATCGTAATAGACTTTGTAGACGAATTTTTCTTGCGGCACTTGGTCGAATGGCACTTCCATCACGCGACCTTCGCCTTCAACCGGTACATACGACACGGCCAATTCGTTCGAACCGACTTTTTGAATCCCGAAGGCAGGCAAGCCACCATACGAAACTACCACAAAGACGATCAACGAAACAATCCCGCCAGCAAGCGCAAATTTGCGATCCTTGAAGCGGCGTGAAGGGTTGCGGTCGATGTATGGCAAGAGGAACAGAGCGCCGAAGATAATCCCAGCGATACCCAAGCCCCAAACGATCTTATCGCCAAGCTTCAACATGCCTTGCAACCAGAAGAAGTACCACGGTGCTTGGGTGTGTTGTGGGGTTTCCAAAGCGTTGGCGTGATTTTCTAGCTTGGCATCCCAGAAGAAGTTATTGATAAAGATAAAGGCAAAGGTCAAAACCAAAATCACTGCCAACTCAAAGAACACTTGGTCTGGCAAGAAAGGGATTTTGCGCTTGGTTGGTTTTTTGTTTTCAAACAATTCGTGAATTGGCGAGATTTCTTGCTTGCGCACCGCATAGTAGTGAATACTGATGAAGATAATCGTCAGCATTGGCAACATAAAGATGTGCAACAAGTAGAAGCGCAAGAGTGCGCCCGCGCCAATTTCCGCGCCACCACGGAGCAAGCGGCCAATTGCTGGCCCAACCCCAGGTGCTGCGTCAGCCATCGACGAACCAATCGTCACAGCCCAGAACGCCAATTGGTCCCATGGCAAGAGATAGCCAGAGAACGACAACAACAGCGTCATAAAGAGCAGGATCATCCCCGTAAACCAGATAAACTGGCGCGGAGCTTTATACGAGGCCGTAAAATAGGTTCGCAGCATGTGCAAAATCACCACTGCAACCATAAAGTGCGCGCCTAAGCGGTGAATATTCCGCATCAGGCCGCCTAACGGCACATCGTTCATAATCTTGGTCATGGTTTCGTAGGCTTCGTTGGGCGATGGCGAGTAATAGATCATCAAAACGAGACCAGTAATCGCCTCAAGCACAAAGAAGAAAAACGACATCCAGCCAAGCCCCATGGTGTAATACCATGCGGTTGCTTCTTCGGATAACGAACGTGGGCGGATGTGATACCAAAAACTATTTGAGTGCACCCGCATCCGTGGGTTTGGACGTGGCGCTGGCCCACCACGGAGCGTTTCGCGCCACTCACGTGCTCCCATTGAAGGGAAGAACGAGCGGCCTACCTCGGTTAGCCAGCCACCCAAGCCCTTGCGCTTGCTTTCAGGCGATACAGCCATACGGAAACTCCTTCGTGACTGGGTAAACTAGCCGTGAGTTAGACCCGTCTTCTTTTTCCCAGTGTCTACTACCAATGCGCCATCTTCTACAGTAACCGGAAATTGATCAAGGTTCCGTGGCGCTGGGCCAAGCACGTAATGGCTGTTACGTTCAAACGTCGAGCCATGACATGGGCAGATAAAACGATTTTGTGAAGCTTGGAATGGAATCAAACATCCCAAGTGGGTACATACTTGATAGATTGCAATCAAATATGCGCCATCGCTGGTTTCGACCCCAACTTCGTTATCGTTGGTCGATACGATTCCATTTTCAGCCGCACCTTTGGCTTTATCAACCTTAACAATGTAAAATTTTCCAGCAGCATTTAATTCTGGTGCTTCTTCAGCAGTGTAGCTATCGCCAGCGCGAGCAAGGGTAAATTTGCCGCCAAACTGGCCTTTCTTAATCCGTGGGTAAGCAAAACCGCCTGTAACCCACTCGGCTCCACCAGTCAATTCATTGATTAACTCGTCGTCTTCGTTGGGCGCAATCATGGAGCCAAGCCCAAGCGCAGTTAATACCGCCAATGAGCCAGCCGTAGCATAGGCCATAAATTCGCGCCGATTGAGTCCTAGCCGCTCGCCAACCGGCTTGCCAACTTTGGTACGGGTCACAGAGCTAACGCCTGCTTTGGCAGTCACCGCCTCGGCTTCGGCCTGCGAGACGATCCGCCGCCCTCCAGATTGTTTCGGGTTTTCAGCCATTATTAGGTTCTCCTAGCCGCCTTGGTTGTCGTTTGGATATCGTAGCAATGTCAAAAAAATACCGCGCACAGACGCTGAGGCGGGGTCACTCGGTATTGTAACACATTGCACAAAGGAGCGTCAAACGCAGAGCATAGCGATTTTTTGCCTTTATAAAGGGCTATTTCGCAATCCAACCATGCCAGTTTTTAGCTAATTTAGCTGTTTTTTCAGCTACTCGCTGGCTGCGCTTTGCTCAGATTCTGGGTCTAAATGCCACAACGAAAAGAATTCTTTGTCTTGATCAGCTCGATGCACATAGACTTCACCGAGATAGGAAATTGCATTTGGGCGCTCGCAATCGAGGCAGCGATAAATATCGTATTTGAAGCGGGTGCTGACTGGATTCGAGACCGTCGCATTAACTTCATAGGCATCAGTGTTCTGGCTGCCACACCAAGCACACGCCACCGGATAAATTACCACCCACAGCGAGCGCCGAAAACGCCGTGGCGATTCGCGTACTTTGCGGCGCACAATCCGGTCGGGCCAACGAATATCAACCATTGGCTCGCGACATGTTGGGCATCGTCGTAGCTCATGCTGCAAAGTCACTTGAGGATTGACCACGCTAATACTCTCGCCAGCCAGCATTGGCCCGCGATACTCACACCATAAACAGCCTTGAGGTTTGTCTTCCATAGATGCCTCGTCGTTTAATTAATCATCGTGATAATCGGTAATTATACCCATGATAGAAGCAGCGGCTAGTTTTTAGGGTTCAGAGGCGAGGGCGAGGGGCAGAGCGGAGCATGGCTATCGGCTATCGGGAGTTTGGGGCAACGGCAATAGTTTTGGCTTGGCAACAGTGACGTTCCCTCCCCCCAACCCTTCTCCCACCTAGCGGGAGAAGGGCTTCAACACGTTGGTTTTGCCATGAATGCTGGTGAAAACCAGTGCTGCCCCTCGTCCGCGTGCAGTGGGCGAGGGGTCGGGGGGTGAGGGAATTCTTGTTTATTTAATCGCGAAGCGCGGTTAAATGTTGGTCAACCAAGCGCGCCAATTCGCCAACGGTTTCCCGATCGAAGGCAAATTTTGCGCCAGCTGCGGCAAACAATTGACTCAGTGGCTTGGTATTGCCCAACGCCAAAGCTGAACGATATTGAGCTACCGCTTTGGCTTGATCATTCATGGCATTGCGCCAAACTTGTTGTGCTCCCAATTGGGCCAAACCATACTCGACATAGTAGAGTGGTACTTCAAAAATGTGCTGCTTGCGATGCCAACCAGTCGTATGAATATCCTCCAAGCCACTCCAATCAACGCCGCTCATGAAGCGTCGGTAGAGGTCTTTCCACACAGCGTCAAGCTGCTCGGCTGTCACATCTTCGGGGGCTTCAATATAAACCCAATGTTGGAAGGCATCGACGGTTGCCATATAGGGCAAGAAGTTGAGCATGCTCCAAAGGTGCTCAGCGCGAGCGCGGCGGGCATCGCTTTCGCTGTAGAAGCCACCTTTATCCTTGGCCAAATAAGGCGCTGCCAACAATTCCATGGCCATCGAAGCCACTTCGCAAAACTCAGTTGGCCCATCGTAATTCCAAATCAGGTCGTTGGTTGCTGATGATTCCATAAAGTGGAAGGCGTGACCACCCTCGTGCAACATCGTTTGCACATCATCGTGGGTGCCAACCGCATTCATGAAAATATAGGGCACTTTGGAGACAAACATACCACCACAATAGCCGCCAGGTGCTTTGCCAGGCCGCGATGCCAAATCGAGCCAGCCGTCACGCATGCGGGTATATTGCGCGCCCAACTCAGGATCAACTTGGTCGAAGATCGTTTGGCAGACGCTTTCAAGCTCATCGGCATGCTTGAAGGGAGTCAAGGCTGGGCGCGATTGTGAATCGACCATCATATCC
Source organism: uncultured Chloroflexia bacterium (assembly GCA_963767035.1). GTDB lineage: Bacteria > Chloroflexota > Chloroflexia > Chloroflexales > Herpetosiphonaceae > Herpetosiphon. The sequence continues at coordinate 340,055 of CAVYBW010000003.1, forward strand.
CAAGGCCGCAAGCTATCAACGCCTAATTCCTGCTGGCGCACAGCCAACCATTTTTCAATCAAGGGCACAACTTCATGCTCGATTGCATCGTGGAAAGTGCGGCAATCGGCGGGCGTGTAATCGAAGCGGCCATACAAATCCCACACGTAATCCAAGTAGCTGGCTTTGTTGGCGTTGGTGGCAATTTGGCGGCGCAGCTTCAGTTGCTTGAGATAAATTTCGTTGAAGGCAGCGCGATCTTGTAAGAAGCGGCTGTAGTAGGCATTAACGCAGCTTCGCGAATACTGCGATCAGGGTCGCTAAATAGCTTGACCACTGCTTGCATGGTCAGGGTTTCGCCCTGCCACTCGATGCTCATTGCGCCCATCAGCTTGCTAAATTCAGCACTCAAGCGCTCGACTTCGGTCAGCAATGGCACATTTTCTTCGCGAAACAAATCGGCCTCAGCCCGAACACGGCGCAGCATTTCCTGCATTTCAACTGGTAAGAGCGCCGAATCAAGCGCCAATAATTTTTCTTTCAAAACTTGGGCTGCAACTTTGGATTTAGGCGTCAACTCTTCAATTGTGTAGAGATAGAGCTCTTCAGCAGCTTGATCTTGGGTATTTTCAGTCATTGCACGATAGGCAGTAAAGCCAAATTCTTGCAGCTGCGCTTCCAGCTCACTCCAGCGACTCAACCACGCGGGTGCATTGCCAGCCGAAAGCTCCTCGGCTGCAAGTGAATCGTAGTAGGGCTGAACTGTGGCCCAATCGCGTGGGTCAATTTTCAAACTCATGCCAGAACTCCTTGCTAGATTGTTGCTACTCTCAAAGGGCTAAACCACCGCAAAACCATACACAAAAAAATCGCCCTCAAACGAGGGCGACTGCGAGTGGTGGGCGATACTGGACTCGAACCAGCTGACCTCCACGATGTCAACGTGGCGCTCTAACCAACTGAGCTAACCGCCCACGCGCCCGCGTATACTACCATAGCTCTCAGCTTTTTGCAAATTCAAGGCTTTGCTCGGCTGGCTGCCGTTGGGCCAACCGCACTCGTAGCCCATGCTTCACGCCTAAAGTAATTTGCGGATCATATTCGATGCGCTGGGTTGGATCGAGCGTGAAGTCGTAGTGCTGCATGATCGTCGCCAACAATAATTGGGATTCCATCATGGCAAAGACGTTGCCAATACACACCCGCGAGCCAGCGCCAAACGGAATATAGGCATATTTATGCCGTGCCCGTTCTTGCTCCGAGCTAAAGCGCTCAGGGTCGAAGCGCTCAGGGTCAGGCCAATAGCGGGGATTATGGTGCATCGCATATGGCGAAACCATGGCGGCTTGGCGTGGCGTGATCGTTTGGCCAAGCACGGTAATATTTTCGTTTGGTACGCGGGCACTCAAGGCATAGGCCGGCGGATACATGCGCAAGGTTTCTTTGATCACCATTTCGGTGTAGGGCAATTTTTGCAAATCTTGCAGCGTTACCGCGCGACCTTGCAAGACTTCATCGACTTCGGCTTGCAAGCGTTGACGCACCTCAGCATTTTGGCTGAGCAAATAACTGCACCAAGTCAAGGTATTGGCGGTGGTTTCGTGGCCAGCCAAAAACAGGGTTACCACTTCATCGCGCACTTGTTGGTCGGTCATACCTTGGCCATTGCCATCGTCGATCGAAAGCAACAACATCGATAACAGATCGCCCGTATCTTCGCCACTAGCGCGGCGTTCGCGAATTACCCGCTGCACCACTTGATCAATTTGTTTGCTGGCATGCTCAAGCGCCCGATTGGCCCGCGTTGGCACCCAGCGTGGCAACGGCAGACTTTGCTCGGAGATAATCGTGAAATTAACCTGGATATCTTCCATGGCTTGGCTCACTTGGCGAACTTCTTGCTCGCTGATGTCAGCGTTAAACAAGGTTTTGGTCACAATCGTCAGGGTCAATTCCATCATGGCCTGATCCATGTCGAGAATCGCGCCATCGTGCCAGCGGTCGAGCATGGCTTGGGTGTGTTCGACCATGGTTTCAGCGTAGGCCTGAATCCGCTTCATATGAAACGCAGGCTGCACCAACTTGCGCTGCTTTTGATGATCAGCGCCATCATTACTGAGCAAGCCATTGCCCAAAAAGCGCGAAAGCAACTCACGATCGCCAGCATTTTTGCGCACTTTATCGCGATTGACCACTAAAAGCTCTTGAATCCCATCAGGATCGTTGACGAGAAAAACCCGAAACGGCCCCATGCGGCAGGTTGTAAAATCGCCATAACTGGCCAAATATTCAAAAAAGCCCAATGGGCCGTACTTCTGCAAATCGCGCCGACTGCCACCAAGTCGGGTTCCTTTCGGGCCGGGCAACATCGTAACCGTCATCGACTACCTCCAAGCTGAATGAGCTGTATTGTCGTTGATTAAGGGATCTTTACGCCGCAAAACGTATTTATGAATTCCGTTCATAAATAATACGCTATGACTATAGCCAAAAGCAAGCAGCTTTGGATGAACAATTGTTAAGAGAAATCTAGACCACAGCGCTGGAACCTGAAGCGGGTTAGAGCGTACCAATCAAGTCGATTTGAGCACTCTGGAGTAATTAAGATGAGTTACCGTGTGCCAGCAAACAATCAGCACTTGAAACTCCAGCCTGGCGAAGCAATTCTTTGGCAAGGCCGACCAGTCCAAGGCTTTAAATTTTATCCAATTGATCTGGCTCCAACGATTATTTGCTTAATATGGTTTTATACCTTGATTGATAAATGTATCTTGATCGCCCATCCTGAATCCATGCCAATATCGCTGAGATTAATCATGATCGGATTATTTCTATTTTTTGGTGGTTACCTGTTAATTGGTAGATTCTTGTTTAGTCGCTCAATGCGCCGCGCTACTACCTATATGCTGACCAATCGGCGGGTGCTAATTCACATGCGCTGGCGCAAGCGCGATTATCAACATAGCTACGATTTGGCGCGAATCAAATCAATTATGCTTGATCGCCTGCCCAATGGCCAACAAAGTATTATCTTCGATAATACACCAGCGTTCACCCAATACTTATTCTTTGGCTTAAGCAGTGGATTTACACTTTTTTTTGAAGGCGTGCCCAACACCGAAGCTCTATACCAGCAGATTCTAGAGCTACAAGCAACGTTGCGTAGTAACATATTAGTTGGCTAAATCCCCTCTGCTAAGCAACCAAGATGGGACTTTTGCGGCACATTTGTTTCTTGACGCTGAATCTTGCGATTGCTATAATTGAAAAGCCGAAGTTGCAACGGCGCTTCCTCTCTTAACCATCCTCTGGCAGCGACCATTCTCAAATTTCATCAACCTGCCAGAACAACTGCCGTCCTTTGGTGTTGGCTCATTTTCAGTCGGCTTTGTCAGCGTTCCTCGGTATCAATCGGCGGACCCCACCCCTCCGTCGTCGCTCTGTTCCCGCCGCGTGGCGGTGATGTAGGAGGCCAACTATGACGACTCCCTCCGGCTCGCAACTGATGTCCTTGCTGAGCACCTTACAAGATCAGCAAAACTATCAGAATCTTAATTGGGTTGGCTCATTTCAGGATTATTTGGATACTGTCGCCAAAGATCCAAAGGTCACCCGTAATGCCTTCCAGCGGATCTACGACATGATTATGTCGTATGGACTGGAAGAGTTCATCGATGCCAAGAAGAAGTTAATTCGTTATAACTTCTTTACCACCAACGAATTCGACGAGCAAGATGCCATCTTTGGCTTGGAAATTCCACTCATGCGTTTGGTTAATTTCTTCAAGGCTGCTGCTCATGGCTATGGCACAGAAAAACGGGTGCTGTTGCTGCATGGCCCGGTTGGCTCAGCCAAATCAACCATCGCCCGCCGCCTGAAACGTGGCCTCGAACGCTATTCACGCAGTGAAGAAGGTGCACTGTATACCTTCGATTGGTTTTTAGGCGATATTGAAGATCTCGACGCTGGCAACGTGAAGGATGCCGATTGGGACCCCTGCCCAATGCACGAAGACCCACTGCACTTGATTCCGCTTGAGATGCGCGAGGCATTTTTAGCCGAATTCAATGCCAATCTCGAACCAGATGATCACATCACGATTAGTGGCGATCTTGATCCTTCGTGCCGCTATAATTTCCGCGATTTGATGCGCCGCTACAATGGCGATTTTGCCAAGGTGCTGCGCCATGTGCGGGTGCGTCGCTTTGTCTTCTCCGAACAAGATCGCGTCGGTATTGGCACATTTCAACCAAAGGATGAAAAGAATCAAGATAGCACTGAATTAACTGGCGATATTAATTATCGTAAGATTGCAATCTATGGTTCTGATAGCGATCCACGGGCATTTAGCTTCGATGGTGAATTTAATATTGCTAATCGTGGCATTATTGAATTTGTCGAAATGCTTAAGCTCGATACAGCATTTTTATACGATTTGCTTGGCGCTTCACAAGAGCATCGGATTAAATCGAAGAAATTCGCTCAAACGCATATCGATGAAGTTATCGTTGGGCATACAAATGAACCAGAATTCCGTAAGCTAGAAAATAATGAGTTTATGGAAGCATTAAAAGACCGGACTGTGCGAATTGATATTCCATACATTACGCGTTTGCGTGATGAAATTCGAATTTACGAAAAGGATTTCAATTCGGAAAATGTTCGCGTGCATATTGCTCCGCATACGATCGAAGTTGCTGCCATGTGGGCAATTCTGACCCGCCTTGAAGAACCAAAGCGTGCTAATTTGACCTTATTACAAAAGATGAAGCTTTACAACGGCAAATCATTGCCTGGCTTCACTGAGGATAATATCAAAGAATTGCGTAAGGAATCACGGCGTGAAGGCATGGAAGGCATCTCACCACGCTATATCCAAGACAAAATTAGCAATGCCTTGGTTAATTACCAAAGTGATGGCGGAATCAATCCATTTATGGTGATGAATGAGCTAGAAAGTGGCCTCAAAACCCACTCATTAATCACTAATGAAGAAGATCGCAAACGCTATCGTGAATTGCTGGCAATCGTCAAAGAAGAATACGCTGATATTGTTAAAAATGAGGTGCAACGCGCAATTTCTGCCGATGAGGAAGCGATCAAGCGCTTATGTGCTAACTATATCGACAATATCAAAGCCTACACTCAACGCGAAAAAGTGCGCAATAAATTTACTGGAGCCTACGAAGAGCCAGACGAACGCTTGATGCGCTCGATCGAAGAAAAGATCGATATTCCCGATAATCGTAAGGATGATTTCCGACGCGAAATTATGAATTACATCGGGGCATTAGCAATTGAAGGCAAAACATTCGATTACCGGACGAATGAACGACTTCATCGGGCTTTAGAACTCAAACTGTTTGAGGATCAAAAAGACAGCATCAAACTGACCAGTTTGGTTTCGAGTGTTGTCGATAAAGATACCCAAGAAAAAATTGATGTGGTCAAAACGCGCTTAATTCGCGATTTTGGCTACAACGATCAAAGTGCTACCGATGTGCTGAATTATGTTGCGAGCATCTTTGCGCGTGGCGATGCAACTCAGCGCAAGTAGGCTCGGACACAGCGAGCGGGTTCAATGGCGCATCCGCTCGCTTGAGTGCGTTCCTTCCACTAACAATCAACGGTGAGCCTATGCAACGAGTTGAACGTGATCTCAACCGCTTCCGCCAAATTGTGCGGGGCAAAATTAAGAAAGATCTCCGCAAATATATTTCTCATGGCGAGATGATTGGCCGCCAAGGTAAACGCTTGGTGTCCATCCCCGTGCCGTCAATCGATTTACCGCGCTTTCGCTTTGGCAAAAATCAAGGCGGGGTTGGTCAAGGCGAGGGCGATAACGGCGATCCAATCGGGCGTGGCGAGGGGTCGCAGCCTGGCGCAGGCGAGGCGGGCGAGGATTCTGGCCAACATTCGCTTGATGTCGAGATGACCATCGAGGAACTGGCGCAATTGTTGGGCGAAGAACTGCAATTGCCCAATATTCAACCCAAAGGCAGCAAGAATATTATCTCGCAAAAGGATAAATATTCGGGCATTACTAAAGTTGGCCCAAATTCGCTGCGCCACTTCAAACGCTCATTCCGTGAAGCTCTCAAACGCCAAGTCGCCTCTGGCCAGTACGATCCCGATGATCCGGTGGTGGTGCCGATTCGCGATGACATGCGCTTTCGCACCTGGAAAACCACCGAAATGCCCGAAAGCAACGCCGTGATCATCTATAGCATGGATGTTTCTGGCTCGATGGGTCAGGAGCAAAAAGAGCTAGTTCGGGTAACCGCATTTTGGATCGAAACCTGGCTGCGTTCACAATATAAGCATCTCGAAATGCGCTACATCGTGCACGACGCAGCAGCCAAAGAAGTGACCCAAGATGTCTTTTATCGGATTCGCGAAGGCGGCGGAACCAAAATTTCCTCGGCCTATCGCTTGGTGCTCAAACTAATCGATGAACATTATTCGCCCGACGAGTGGAATATCTATCCCTTCCATTTTTCCGATGGCGATAACTGGGGTGGTGGCGATACCCGCGAGTGTGTTGAGCTACTGCGTAACCAAATTTTGCCCAAAGTTAACCTTTTTTGTTATGGCCAAGTGCGTTCGTTGTATGGTTCAGGCCGTTTTGCACATGATCTGAACGAAAATTTTCGAGCCAACGAAACCATGGTCGTTTCAGAAATTGCCGACCGCGACGATATTTATAATGCCATCAAAGCCTTTTTAGGTAAAGGCAAGTAGAAGTATGAATGATGAGGATTGAAGGATGAAATGCTAGCTGAAGGATGAATATTAAAGATTCACCTTCGGCTAGCATTCTACCCAAATTAGGAGGCTTTGCAATGCAAAAGGATGCTGGTCGTGATGATTTACGCCAACGTACCACTCGTTTTGCACTCCAAATTATTCAATTTTATGCTTCATTGCCAACCCGAACCGAACCAACTATTTTAGGTAAACAACTACTTCTTTCGGCCACATCAGTCGGTGCTAATTACCGTGAAGCCCATCGATCACGTTCAGATAATGAGTTTGTCGCAAAACTTGGCATCTGCCTACAAGAACTTGAGGAAACTGATTATTGGCTTGAGCTATTACTTTTAGCAAACTTTCAAACTGCCACAGCTATAAATCCATTACGTGATGAAACATCGCAATTAATCGCTATTTTTACAACAATTCTTAAGAAGAAGCGCTTGCAACTTAAAGAATCAGCTTCAGCATACAATTTCGACGATCAAGCAGAATAGCAGTTCCTAATTGATCATTATTTTGATACCATTTACCTATACAGATATAAGTGTGGAATGAATAGAATAATTCTCAATCGGATTTATTCATCCTTCATCCCGCATCTTTCATCCTTCCAAAAATCTATTCATCCTTCATCCCTCATCTTTCATCCTTTCAAAGAGAGGTTTCTATGCCACTCAGCAACAACGATTTACCCCTGAATTTACAAAAAGCGTGGGAGCAAATTGATGGTCATGCCAAACGTTATGGCCTCGATTACTACCCAATTGTCTATCAGATCCTTGATTATAATACGCTCTACGAAGTTGCTGCCATGGGTGGTTTTCCAAGACGCTACCCGCATTGGCGCTTCGGAATGGAGTATGATCGATTAATCAAGGGCCATGTGTATGGATTAAGCATTATTTATGAAATGGTGATTAATACCAACCCAGTCTATGCCTATTTACTCGAAGGCAATATGATTGTTGACCAAAAAACGGTTATGGCGCACGTTGCTGGCCATGCCGATTTCTTCAAAAACAATATGTGGTTTGCACCGACCAATCGAAAAATGCTTGATACCATGGCCAATCATGCTGGGCGAGTGCAACGCTATATCGATCGTTATGGTTATGAACCAGTCGAAGCATTTATTGATACCTGCTTATCAATTGAAAACTTAATTGATTACCACTCGCCCTATATTAATCGTCCAGAAGCACAAACTAGCGTACCCATCGTTGAAGAAGATGAAGTTGAAGTTTCTGAGGGCTTACCATTCGAACGTGCGTACATGAAGAATTATATTAATCCACCGGAGTTTTTGCGCCAACAACGGGAGAAGTTATTAGAAGAACAGCAAAAAATGCGCAAATTCCCTGAGAATCCCCAAAAAGATGTGCTGCTGTTCTTGCTGAATTACGCGCCACTTGATCGTTGGCAACATAATATTTTGGAAATTGTGCGCGACGAAGCCTATTATTTCGCGCCGCAAGGCATGACCAAAATTATCAATGAAGGCTGGGCTAGCTTTTGGCATAGCCGCATTATGACTACCCACGCCGCCGAAACCTCAGAAATTGTAGATTTTGCCGATCATCATGCAGGAATTGTCGCAGCCCATCCAGGTCGCTTGAACCCCTATCGTCTAGGGTTGTTGCTGCTGCGCGACATCGAGGATCGTTGGAATCGCGGGCGTTTTGGCAAGGATTGGGAGCAATGCGACGATATGCGCGAAAAGCGCGAATGGGATCTCAAGCTTGGCAAAGGCATGGAAAAGGTCTTTGAAGTGCGGCGTTTCCACAACGACATTACGTTTCTTGATGAGTTTCTGACACCTGAATTTTGCGTCGAGAACAAGCTGTTTACCTTCAAGCATAATAATGATACCGATCTATATGAGATCGTTAATCGTGATTTTGGGGCGATCAAATCGCAGCTGCTCAGTGGCTTGACCAACTTTGGCCAGCCCTATATCTACGTCGAAGATGGCAATTACAATAATCGTGGCGAGTTGTATTTGCGCCATCGCCATGAAGGCAGCGATTTGCGCCTCGATTATGCCCGCGACACGCTCAAACATATTCATACCATCTGGACACGTCCAGTTAATCTTGAAACGGTGCTCGATGATAAAAAACGCTTGTTGACCTTCGATGGCAAGGAATATAGCGAACGTCGGATCGATTAGCCATTGGAGGATGAAGCTGGCCTCATGCACTAGCCGTGCAAGGCTAGGTTTTTAGCCATGGTATGGTGGATGGGCAACGGTTGAGCATTCCCTCACCCCCCAGCCCCCTCTCCCACTGCACGCGGGCGAGGGGGAACAGTCGTTGATGCCCATGAATCAGGTCAAAACCACCATATTAAGCCCCTCGCCCGCTCCCGTGGCGCGGGGTGGGGGTGAGGGAAACTTAACAACCTACCCTTGAGCTGGGCCGCTGCGTTAAATTCCAGCCTGATCCCCAGCCCCCATTACTGCTCCTTCTTAACTAGCTTCGTTGCTCCAACATGACTTCGCTATAATCGGCAACCCATGCGAAGCCCAACCTTTGGTAGGCGCTGATTGCGGCGTGATTGGCAGTATGCACATTCAGCCCGATATGGTTAATGTCGTGGCGCAGGCTTTGGCAAAGTTTGGCGGTTACCTGTTTGGCCAGCCCTTGGCCACGATAGACCGGATGGGTCGTGATATTGCCCAAGGCTGCCACGCGGTAGCTCGGCGAATAGACATGAATCCCAGCGATGCTGATTAATTGATCGTCCTGCCAAATACCATAACAACAGCCAGTTTCGAGCATTCGCGGGTCAAAAGCATTGTCGGGGTAGGCTGCGGCATACAGTTGATTGATCGCTGGCAGATCGGCGCTGTGGAGTTGCACAACTGCGCGATCAAACACCACCTGATCAAGTTTGCTAAAATCTTGCAAAATCATTTTATGATGCAGACCATGATCGTGAATTTGATAGCGATCAGCCAAGCCCTCGGCGATGCCAGGCGAAAAATGGCAATATATTTTGGGCGGCAACAACGGACGCAACGCAGCAGCCAATTGAGCCGAATATTGCTGTTGCTGATCATCAAACATCAGCCAAATCGGCGTGCTATGACCAAGGTAAACTAAGCCAATTTGCACGACCTCGCCTGCCTGCTCAAGCCCATACCAGATGGTTGAAGGCCAGAAAAAGCGATCCAAATCGCCAATTTGATAAATATTAAGATCAGCATTTTGGCTTAGCCATGCTGCAATTTTTTCCCGTTCATGCAGGGCAATTAACCGCATTTCAACAACCTCTTACTAATAGGATTTGTACCTTCTGGATTGTAGTCAATAGTACAAAAGCTTAGCAAGCATGGTCTGTTACCTCACCCTTTCTTTCAAGAATAGGTTTTTCGTCAATCATTGGCGCTATCCGTATGCCATGAGACGAAACTTAAGACCTACCTTTGGAAGCCAGCCCTCGCAGGGGAGCAGTCGTACATTAGCTACCCATCACGCCAAAACTACGGTATTAAGCCCCGCGCCACGAGAGCGGAGTTGGGGTGAGGGAATCTTAAAACCCACCCTATTTCGATCAAGCATTGCTTACTCAATTAATCTCGTATTTAAGTGCGCATTGTAGATCTGCATGACAATCTTCTTTTGAGGAGCGAGCATGCACTATTTTGAGGCATTGCTTAACGATGCGATTCAACAATACAGCCTCATCCCGCCAGTCCAAATTATTACCCATCTATCAAGTGTCAATAATCTCAATTTGCATATTCAAACCGCCAATGGCGATTTTGTGCTGAAATGCTATCCAGATTATCAACAACAAACCGACTTAGACTACGAACATAGCCTTTTAACCTGGCTCGCACAGCAAAAACTCTGCTTTGTGCTGCCATTGCCGATTGCCACAATTTATGGCTCACTGGTTGGCAAAACGACGAATCGGCTGATCACGCTGACTCCTAAGTTTATTGGCGAACCACCAGAATTTCGGTTGCTAGATGGCAAGCAACCGCCTACGATTAATCAATCGGCCTATGCACTGGGCGTTGCTCTTGGCAAGTTGCATACGGCACTGCAAGCCTATCCAATCCAGCAGCGACCAACGCGCACGCTATTCCAAGAGCTACTAAATTTTGCCAAGCCGCAGTATGACCCATTGCAGTTATCGGCTGAACAATTGGGCTTTTCGTCCAATCAAGCGCATGCAGAACGATGGGCTTGGTGGCGTAGTGAGGCTGCTGATCTCGCGCAATTTGTTGCTGATGATTACTCGCATTTGCCCCGGCAAATCTGTCATAACGACTATGCTCCGCCAAATATGCTCATGCGCGACGGGCGGGTGGCTGCGATCCTGTATTTTGAATTTGCCTGCCCGGCGGCGCGAGCGCTTGATGTAGCGATGGCCTTACGGATGACGATGCAACTTGATAGCAATCCGGTTGATCCTTGGGCTGTTGCTGAGCATTTTTGCCAAGGCTACGCTGAATTAATTAAATTAACGCCGCTTGAAATTCGTGCAATGCCGCAGTTGATCAGCTTGCGCACGGCGATTCCGTTGATTTGGGCTTTGAGCAAACCCACGCTGCCTAGTCAAAGCAGCGTAGAGCTAGCAATTCAGCGCATGCAATACAGCAAAAACTGGCTCAACCAGCAGCAAGCACAATTTTCGCAGCTGCTGTATGCGAGCTTTGATTAAAATTTTGTAACAATTTCACCCAAGGCTGCGAAACAAATGTGCCGATTGACGATGATTAAGCTATGTTTTAGGTTACACTCGGTCGTTACAGCTAGCAGCAAAGAACACGATTTAGCAAAGATTTAGCGATTGAATGTATATAATTGTTAGGAAATATTTTAATCTTGGTGCTATGTTCAATTTAGCATAATGATCATAATGCTTGCGACAATTGCAGCAAGTTTAGAGAAAAATGCGCCTAAATGGAGAGAATCTAGAGAAACTTGGAGAAAATATCCCCCGTACATCATCCCACATAAAGGGGATACAAAACTGCTCATGGTGTAGGATCAGAGGGATAACACCAAGGGATTAATCTGTATCACGTATCAGCTTGACACTACCTAGCAAAACGTCTATGATACGGCAGGAAACGGAATTCTTAGCAATCCCTTAACACAGCTTATCATCGTGCCATTTCGTCGGTGAACCTTAACAATTGAGCCAGGAGGAAACCCTGTGGACTTTATCCTTCCAGCTCTGGCTTTACTCATTGGCCTAGCTGCAGGCGCAGGCGGTGCCTATGTTTGGTTAACGAAAAAATCTGGTGTAGCACTCGCCCAAGCTGAAGCAGCAGCACAACTACAATTAGAACAAGCCAAGACTGAGTACAAACAATTGCAATTAAAAGCCCGCGAAGAACAACAACACTTGCGGGAAGTTGGTGAAAACGAACTCCGCGAAGCCCGCATCCGCTTGCAAAAGCAAGAAGAACGGGTTAATCGCAAGGAAGAAACCCTTGAACGTAAGCTCGACCAAACCGAAAAGCGCGATCGGCAATTAGGCCAGCGCGAGCGAGCGGTCGAAAACTTACATACCGAAGCCGAACGCCTACGCGCAGCCCAACAAACTGAGCTAGAGCGGGTCGCAGGTCTCACTAACGAACAAGCACGTGAAATCATTCTCACTCGTGTTGAACAAGAAACCCGTGCCGAAGCTGCTCGCCGCATCCACGAAATCGAAGCGGCAGCAAAGCTCGATGGTGACCGGATTGCACGCAAAATCGTTGGGTTGGCGATCCAGCGCTGTGCATCGGATTATGTCGCCGAAATTACTGTAAGCACGGTACAACTGCCCAGCGAGGAACTCAAAGGACGGATTATCGGGCGCGAAGGGCGCAATATTCGCGCATTCGAGCAAATTACCGGTGTCGATATTATCGTCGACGATACGCCCGAAGCGGTCACGCTCTCATGTCACGACCCAGTACGTCGTGAAGTAGCCCGCTTAACCCTGAACCGATTGTTGAAAGATGGTCGGATTCACCCCGCCCGAATTGAGGAAGTCGCTGATAAAACCCGCCAAGATCTTGAGCAAATAATCCGCGAAGAAGGCGAACGGGTGGCCTACGAAGCCAACGTCCAAGGCCTTCATCCAGATCTCTTGAAGATTCTGGGGCGGTTGAAATATCGTACTAGCTACGGCCAAAATGTTTTGCAGCATTCGTTAGAATGTGCCTTTTTGGCAGGAGCGATGGCAGCAGAATTGGGTGCCAATGTGCAGGTTGCCAAGACCGCAGCCCTGCTCCATGATATTGGGAAAGCCATTGACCACGATGTCCAAGGGCCGCACGCGTTAATCGGCGCAGATATTGCCCGACGGCTTGGCCGCAACGCGGCGGTAGTTCATGCAATTGCTGCCCATCATAACGATGAGGAACCTCAAACTATTGAGGCTTTTCTTGTTCAAGCCGCCGATGCCATCTCTGGTGGTCGCCCAGGTGCGCGCCGCGAGACCATCGATCTCTACATTAAGCGGCTCGAAGCTCTTGAACATGTCGCCACATCGTTTCCTGGTGTTCAACGGGCATTCGCAATTCAAGCCGGTCGGGAAGTCCGGGTTATGGTGCAACCCGATGCGCTTGACGATCTTGAAAGTATCCATTTGGCACGCGAAGTCGCCAAAAAGATCGAGAGTACCCTGCAATATCCAGGTCAAATCAAAGTTACCGTCATCCGCGAAACCCGTGCGGTTGATTATGCACGGTAAGCATAGGGCGAGGCTCTGTGTCTGAGGGAGGGGCGAAGATGGTTTTTGTACCATCGTGGGCATGCGGCTTTGCACGTCGCTGTTTATCGCCCTTACCCCTCAACCCGAGAAGGCGCGATGCGTGCATGACAGCAATCTCTACCGTTCCTTTTCAAGGAGGCAGCAATGGCGTATCAACTTGATCGCTTTAGCAACGACGACCAACGGACCACTTCAGCCGACGCTCCTAGCACTCCACCAGCAGTGCGCAACGATGCCGAAGTATTAAAGGTCTCAACACGTTCACGCCCATCGGCGGTAGCCGGGGCCATTGCCGGAGTTATTCGCGAGGCGGGCCATGCCGAGGTGCAATCAATCGGCGCTGGCGCAACCAATCAAGCGATTAAAGCGGTTGCAATCGCGCGCTCATACCTACAAGAAGAAGGCATCGATATTGTCTGCGTGCCATCGTTTATTGATGTTGCCATCGATGAAGAGGAACGCACTGCGATTCGTTTGTTGATCAAAAAAGGCTAAAGCAAGTTGGGGCGGTTGTATGCCAGGCAATTGCTGTTGGCACCATGAATCGAGGCGATTTAGCTGATGCTAAATCGCCTCGATTCTTTTAAGCTACATCTGAAATCCACCAGGGTTCTGAATTTTGTTGGTAAACCAGTAGCGAAAATCAGCAACATGGCGGCTGAGCTTGGCACTCAAATCTTGCCATTCGTTGCTTTGGAGAAACGAGCGTAGTTCAATCTCTTCATCCGATGTAATGCCGAGGATCATTTCTGGAGCCTCAGCCGTACCACCCAACGAAAGCCAAGCATCGCTGATCGCGCCATGCTTCATCAGAGCTGGAACAAACTCACTCGTGACATACTCAAGATGAGCTTGTTCGCGGCCTTCTGCTATATTCCAACTCATCAGTAGTTTTATCATAGCTGTATTGTAGCAGAATTCATCGCCAACGGCAGCATTTGGCCGCGCTTCAGGCTCGCATTTAACCGGTGGTAGTGGGTTGCAATATAGGCCTGATTATCCATTGCCTAAACCCAGCTGCGTAGTGTAGGCTAGAGCTATGGTTCGCTTGGTTTACGACAGGTGGCACTATGCCGATCAACTGTTACGCATGTCAAACCGTTGTGACCGCAACGGATGTCCGTTGTTCACAATGCCATCAACCGTTGCTGCTACGCAATCGCTACCGCGTCAAAAGCCTGCTTGGTCAAGGCGGTTTTGGGGTAGTTTACGAGGCGTTTGATGTTGATTTAGCTCGTCATTATGCGATTAAGCTGATTACGGCCAATTCGCCAGCCATGCGCGAACAGGTCAATGTCGAGGCCCAAATTCTGGCCCAACACGCCCGCCATTTGCCCTTCATTCCCGAAGTGTATGATATTTGGAGCGAAGGCAATATCATCGCCTTGGTGATGGAGTTTGTGAGCGGGACAACGGTTGGATCATTAATCGAGGCCCAAGAGCGCTTGCCGCCAAGCGAAGTCGAACATTTTCTCACGGTTATGCTTGGCCAATTGGCTCAATTGCATGTGCTCAATATTATTCATCGCGATATTAAGCCAGAGAATATCAAGCGTACTGCCGATGATCGCTTGGTGTTGCTCGATTTTGGCATTGCCAAGCGCAGCCAAAGCACCGAAACCGCCGCCAAAGCCTTTTCGCTCTTTTATGCCTCGCCCGAACAATCGCGTGGCCGTGCCACCGATGCGCGTTCCGATTTGTATAGCCTTGGCGCGACCGCTTACCACATGCTAACTGGCCATGCTCCAGTGCCAGCTGAATCGCGAATTTCAGGCCATATTCGGCTGCGTCGCCCCAGTGAATTGGCCGATAATGTGCCAGCAGCGTTAGATGCAGTGATGTTGCAGCTGTTGGAGCTTGATCCAAATAAACGGCCAGATTCGGCGCAAATTGCCTTGCAATTGCTGAAACAACCAGCCAAAGCTACGGCAACGATCAACGAACACAATACAATTCGCGGGCCACAATTGATCTCGAGCGCAGGCAAAGCCACAATCGCGCTCAACGGGCCAAATCACGTCGAAGTTGGGCCAGCCAAAACCAAATCGCGCTGGTATATGCTGGGTCTAATTGGGCTATTAATTATTGTTGGGCTAATCGGAACCCAAGTCATTTTGACGATGCAATCGGCGGGAGCAGTTGAGGGCACTGCTACGCCACCGGTGATTGCGATTATTAATTTGCCATCAACTGAACCAACCGCTACCATGCTGCCGCCAACAAGCGAGCCAATCCCAAGCCAATTGCCAGCAACTGAACTGCCGACCGCCGTGATTGAACCAAGCGTCGCGCCAACTGAAATTCCGCCAACGGCTGAACCAACGGTTGAGCCAACCCAAGCCCTCGCTCCCGAAGTTAGCCAATTGGCCCAGTTGATCAATCAATTTCGCAGCCAAAATGGGCTTGGGCCACTCACGTTGCAGCCGCAAGTGCAAGCCGTTGCCCAAGCGCATAGCACCGATATGGCCAACAACAACTATTTCAGCAATACCACGCCAGCAGGCCAAACCATTGGCGATCAGCTCCGCCAAGCCAACTATATCAGCAGTTTTTGGAATGTGCATATCAGCGCTGGCCATAGCAATGCACAGGCGGCCTTCAACGCAATCATCAACGATCCTGGTTTACAATCCGATCTGCTCAACTCCAACATCAGCGAGTTTGGGATTGGCCATAGCCAAAATGCCCAAGCCACATATGGCCACTATTGGGTTATTGTTTACAGCCAACCCTAAACAATCGCCCTTTTGAAGAGCCAAAGCACTGATCGCTTGACAAGCCTGCTAGATTGAGAATAAGATGCGTTGAAAGCGTTTCCATGGCTCATTGGAGAGGATCACCCATGGCATATACAATTAAAGATGTGGCAAAGCAGGCGGGGGTTGGGATTGCGACTGTTTCGCGGGTGCTCAACGAATCGCCCCATGTGCTACCTGAAACTCGGGCCAGAGTTTTAGCGGTCATTGATGAGCTTGGCTATCGGCCAAATCATGCTGCGCGCCAATTGGTAACCGCCAAAACCAATGCGATTGCGATTATTCTGCCTTTTCTGACGCGGCCATTTTTTATTGAAGTTTTGCGTGGTATCGAAGCGGTCGTAGCCAATTCCGACTATCAATTAATTATTTTCAATGTTGATTCGCCTGAACAACGCACCCGCTACTTTAATATTTTGCCATTTTTAGGGCGAACCGATGGGCTGTTGATTGTTTCGTTGCCCTTAGCTGCGCCCGAAATTAAACGGTTGCAAGCTGCCAACTTGCCGGCAGTGATGATCGATACCCAGGCTGCTAATTTGCCCTCGGTGGTGGTCGATAACGTGGGCGGCGCATTCCAAGCAGTTGAACATCTGATTAGCCAAGGCCATCAACAGATTGGCTTTGTCTCGGGGCAGTTGGAGCCAGATTTGGGTTTTACGGTCAATCGTGATCGGCGGCGTGGTTATGAAGCTGCTTTGACTGCGCATCATCTGCCGTTGCAAGCCGAATATCTTCGGGCTGGCTTTGATCGCCGTGATTGGGGCCATCAAGCCACACGAGAACTACTCGCTTTGCCCGAACCACCAAGCGCGATCTTTGCCGCCAACGACGAGCTGGCCTTTGGCGTAATTGACGCGCTGCGTGAACGGGGATTGAAGCCAGGCGAAGATATCGCCGTGGTTGGCTATGATGACCTCGAAATGGCGCAGTTAGTTGGTCTGACCACAATTCATCAGCCAATGGAACAGATGGGCCGCAAGGGTGCCGAGGTGCTGTTGGCAGCCTTGAATGAAGGCACCCGCCGACCAACACTCTACACCTTGCCAGTTCGTTTGATCGAACGGGCCAGCAGCGCCAAGCCAAACCAAGCATAATGGGAGATTCTATGCCACAGGTTTTATGTCTTGGTGAATTATTGGTAGATTTTGTGCCAACCGAGGCTGGTTTGGGCGTTGCCAATACTCCATTATGGCAACGGGCTGCTGGTGGTGCGCCTGCCAATGTGGCGGTTGGCTTGGCACGTTTGGGCGTTGCCAGTGGCTTTTTGGGTATGGTTGGGACCGATGCATTTGGCGATTTTTTAGCTGATACGCTTGCCCAACAACAGGTCGATATTCAAGGCCTGCGCCGCACCGAGCAAGCACGAACAGCCTTAGCATTTGTGGCGCTCCAAGCCGATGGCGAACGCGATTTTATGTTCTATCGCCATCCTAGTGCCGATATGTTTTTTGCGCCGAGCGATCTCGACCCGCATCAGTTTGCCAAAGCCACACTGCTCCACTTTGGCTCGATTAGTGCCAGCAACGAGTTGGGCTATCAAACCACCTTGCGGGCAATTGAGTTGGCCCAAGCGAATGGGATGTGGCTATCGTTTGATCCCAATTTGCGGGCAGCGCTATGGCCGTCGTTGGAAGCAGCGCGCAGCGTAATGCTCAAACTCGTGCCCTATGCTCAGATCATCAAACTCAGCCGTGAAGAAGCCGAATTTCTGACCGCGCTGGCTGATCCGTTGGCAGCAGCCCAAAGCTTATGGCATGAACACAGCCATGTCATTGTAGTGACTGATGGTAGCGCAGGCTGTTGGTATCAGACCGCCAATGGATCGGGGCATGTGGCAGCGCCCAAGGTTCAAGCAATTGATGCAACTGGAGCAGGCGATAGTTTTGTGGCCTGTTTATTAGCCCAACTAATTCAGCAACCTAATTTGGCGCACGATCAGGCCACCTTTGAGCAAGCCTTGCAACTGGCATGCGTGGCAGGAGCATTGGCAACTTTAGTGCGTGGGGCGATTCCCGGCTTGCCGACAGTGCAGCAAATTGAGCAATTTCTGCAACAATAGTGCATGAGCTTTGCTAAGCCAAATCGTAGTAGCAGCAGCCCGTGAGCGGTTGGTGTTGGCTGATTGACCCCAATTTTAGCAAAAATGCGCTTATGCTAGACAAGACCAATCAGCGATGGTATGGTACAATTTGGCGCGAGATATATGTTGTGAAATAAGTGTATGACACCACGAATTATTGCAGTAGCAAATCAAAAAGGCGGCGTTGGTAAAACCACCTCGACCGTGAATATCGCTGCGGAGCTTGTAGCCCGCGGCCAACGGGTGTTGGTGATTGATCTTGACCCTCAGGGCAATGCCACCACCAGTTTGGGCATTAATAAAAAAGCGCTTAAAGCCACGGTGTATGATGTGCTTTTGGGCAATGCGCCCACCGAAATTGTATTAAATACGACTGGGCGTGAGCAATTGCAGCTGTTGCCAGCAACCGTTGAGCTAGCAGGCGCTGAGGTTGAATTAGTTGATGAGCATCGGCGTGAGCATCGGTTGCGTGATGCGTTGGCTCCGATTGCACCATCCTTCGATACAATTATCATCGATTGCCCACCATCGTTGGGTTTGCTAACCCTGAATGCCTTGTGTGCTGCCCATGGGGTGATTATCCCATTGCAATGCGAATATTTGGCCTTGGAAGGCTTGGCTCAGCTCAAAAACACCATCGATCTGGTGCGCACTTCGCTCAACCCTGATCTAACTATTTTAGGGGTTGTGATGACGATGTACGATGGTCGGACGAATTTGGCCCAACAGGTAGTGGCAGAAGTGCGCCAATATTTCCCGCAACGGATTTTCAATACCTTAGTTCCACGCTCGATTCGCTTGAGTGAAGCCCCCAGCCATGGCCAAACGATCCGCGAGTACGACCCAGCCAGCAAAGGCGCAATGGCCTATAGCATGTTGGTCGATGAACTAAGTCGCAGGCTGGAGGCGGCATGAACCCCAAGAAACGTGGTTTGGGTCAAGGTTTAGGCGCGCTAATTCGCCCCGACCCTGCAACACAGGCGCCAATTGTGGGTGGATTGCATATGGTACCGATTGAATCAATCGAGGCCAATCCGCATCAGCCACGCCAAATTTTCACTCCCGAAGCGCTCGAAGAATTGAGCGCTTCTATTGCGACCCATGGAATTTTACAGCCCTTGGTGGTGACGCGCACCGCGGCTGGCTACGAGCTGATCGCTGGCGAACGCCGTTGGCGGGCAGCTCAACAAGCTGGATTAAGCGAAGTTCCGGTCATTATCAAAGAGGTCACGCCCCAAGAGCGCTTAGAATTGGCTTTGGTCGAAAATATCCAGCGCGCCGATTTGAATCCCTTGGAAGAAGCCCAAGCCTATCAGCTGTTGCACGATGAGTTTCGGTTAAGCCATCAATCAATTGCCGAGCGTGTTGGCAAAAGCCGCCCTGCAATCACTAATGCCTTGCGGTTGCTCAAAATGCCTTCGGCCTTGCAACAAGCAGTGATGGATCAACAATTAACTGCTGGGCATCTCAAGCAATTGATCACGATTGATGATGAACGCACTCAAATTTTGGCCATGGAGCAAATTCTGGAGTTTCGGCTTTCGGTGCGCGAGGCTGAAAAAATGGCCCAGTTGATCAAGCATGAAGATCAAACGCCAGCCCAAGCCCGAATCGCGATTCAGCAACGCGGGGCGGCTCCCCGGGCATCACGGCGCAATGGCGTGCCAACGCCAGCTCCAACTCGCAGCGTTACGCCAGCCGAGCCAGTTGTGCCAAGTGTTGATGATACAGATGCGGTCGATCAACTGACCCGCCAGCTTGGCACCAAAGTTGAAGTTAAACGCCAAGGCAATGGCGGCTATGTCCGCATCGATTTCTACTCCGACGAGCAACTAATTGCCTTGATTGAGTCGTTGCTCAATGGAGAAAGCCTTTGAGGAGCGATCTATGGCCAGCGATTCATTGCACATTGCCCTCGTGTGGCCATACGATGCTGCCTATGCTGGCGGTGTTACCGAGCATGTCAATCAACTAACCCACTATTTTCGGGCGTGGGGCCATCGGGTTAGCCTGATTGCGCCCTACTCCAAAGGTACGCCACCTGATCCCGATTTTATTCCGCTGGGCCATGTTACGCCAGTTGCGGTCAATGGCTCGGTTGCCCGGGTTAGCCTTTCGTTAACCCTTGGCCCCAAAATTCGCCAGATTTTCCAAAAGCATCATTTTGATCTGGCGCATATTCACGAACCATTTTCGCCAACCCTGCCAACCACCTTTCTTAGCCGTTCAAGCGTGCCGAATGTAGGAACATTCCATGCAGCGGGTACGCGCTCGCTTGGCTATACTACGATTCAAGCCTTATTACGCCGCTTGGAACCAAAATTGCATGGACGGATTGCGGTTTCGGCAGCAGCCCAAGAATTTGCCCATCGCTATTTCCCAGCCGAGTATACAATTATCCCAAATGGGGTTGATGTAGCGACCTATAGCAGCCCACAACCCAGCTATGGCCTAAACCCAAGCAGCCCAACAATTTTGTTTGTTGGGCGGTTCAATGAGGAACGCAAAGGCTTTCGCTATTTGCTAGAAGCAATGAGCTATGTGCAACGTTCTCGGCCTGATGCACGTTTAATTGTTGCAGGAACTGGCGATCCCACACCATTTCTGGCAGCGATTCGCCAATGGCAAATTCGCCATGTCGAATGGTTGGGTTTTGTGAGCAAGGCCCAGCTTGCTGCGCTGTATCAACAAACAACCCTCTTTTGCGCGCCTTCAACTGGTGGCGAAAGCTTTGGCATCGTTTTACTCGAAGCCATGGCCGCTGGGGCAGCAGTGGTAGCTGCTGATAACCCTGGCTATCGCGATGTTTTAGATCATCGAGTGCAAGGGTTGCTGGTGCCAGCCCGCAATGCGCAAGCGTTGGCGGTTGCAATCTTGCAACTGATCGAGGATCAAGCCTTACGGGCTGCAATGGCAGAGGCGGGTACAATCAAGGCGCAACTCTATGCCTGGGATCGAGTTGCCCAACGTGTGATTGCCTTCTACCGTGGCATTCTCTCTGGTTAGGATGTTCAAGGAGGCTCTATGTATAGCACCGGCATCAAACGCTGGGCACGTCGCTTAATGGAAGATTTTGTAGCTCCAATTCTTGGTCGTTTAGGTGTCACGCCAAATATGGTGACCCTAATCGGCGTTTTTCTGACCGCAGGAGTTGCGGCTGTGCTGGCCAATGGCAGTTTGCAGGTCGGTGGCGTGTTGCTGATTTTGGCTAGTATTTTCGATTTATTCGATGGTGCACTTGCCCGCGCCACCAATCAAAGTAGTCGTTTTGGTGCGTTTTTCGATTCAATTATGGATCGCTATAGCGAGGCCGTCGTTTTCTTTGGCTTATTGATTTTTATTCATACCAAAATGACTGGCCATGCAACCTTAGCCCTAACCTTGGTCTATTGTGCCATTATTGGCTCGATTATGGTCAGCTATGCCCGTGCTCGCGCTGAAGGCTTGGGGATTCCGTGTGAAACTGGTTGGCTCGGTCGGCCAGAACGAATCACGATTCTCAGCACATGTTTGATTTTTGGCTGGTTGATGGCAGCGCTGTGGATTTTGGCAATTTTCACCAATATTACCGCTATCCAACGGATTTATCACGTTTGGCGCACCGAACAAGCGGCAACGCCCAAACCAAGCCCAGCAAACCAAGCTGTTGGCAGTTCAGCGATAAACAGCCCTAAACCCTAAAAACGTAAAACCGTGATGAGCATTGCTCGTCACGGTTTTTTTGGCGACTCCGGCGCGACTCGAACGCGCGACCTTTTGCTCCGGAGGCAAACGCTCTATCCACTGAGCTACGGAGTCGAATCTATCGCTGTGTAGAATACGGCTAAGCTGGCTACTTGTCAAGTTGCGCAGGTTGTTGGAATGTTCCCTCACCATCTAGCCCCCTCACCCCCTGAACGCGGGACAGGGGGAATATCTCGCTATAAAACTCAAGCAATCCCTCCGCGCGCCGCTAGTTCTCCCACGCGGGCGAGGATTATAAATTCCCCATACATCGCGCAGGCTCAGAGGAACCGATTTAGAGCACACCACTTGAGTGCTAATGGGCTATGAGCAGTCACGACAATCCACAGAACACATATTTGGGAGTGCAGGGGGATGAAAACCCCCTGCGTTTCCCTCCGGCGGAGGTACGGAAGGGTGGCGAATCATGGAGATCAATAACGTGAGTAAAAAGCCTCCCATGCCTTTCTAGTGCTAAAATGGCCACTGATTAATCCATTTATGTGGAAGGTAGGCCTGCTGTGGCAACTGTCCAAACCCGCGCACAACATATTAAAAAAGCTCAACGTTTAGCCAATGTACAACGCTTTGCAACCAAAATCCAAGGTTTTTTCTATCGTTTCAAACGCTCGGTTGGCCGCCAAGAGCTAACCATCGAGACCGAATTTGGCAAGGTCAGAGTGTTGGGCTATGGCTTGGAGAATCCTAATCCAACGCCGATTTTGTTTGATTTGCATGGCGGGGGCTTTATTCTTGGCAGCGCCGACATGGATGAAACAATGAATTTGCAGTTTAAACAGCAGGTTGGCTGCAAAGTTATGAGCATCGATTATGCCAAAGCGCCCAAATATCCCTATCCCACGGCGGTCAATCAGGTGTATGCGGTAGTCAAACATGTTTATGCTAACGCCGAGCGCTATGCGATTGATCGCACGAAAATGGCGATTGGCGGCCATAGTGCTGGCGGCAATTTAAGCGCTGTGGCTTGCCTCAAAGCCAAACACGAAGGCCAATTTCAATTTGTCTGTCAAGTGCTCGATTATCCACCGTTGGATCTTGCGACCAGCCCGTTTGATAAGCCCAATCCTAAGGGGGCGATTCCGCCGCACATGGCTGCAATGTTTGATGATAGTTATCGTGAACCTAGCCAAGCGCGAGATCAGTATGTTTCGCCGGTGTATGCCGAGCCAGCTGATTTGGTTGGCCTGCCACCAGCCTTGTTTATTCTAGCGGGGCGCGATTCGCTGCACGATGAAGCGTTGCGCTACCAAGCGCTACTCAACCACGCTGGCGTGCCAACCGAATGCTACGATTACCCTGAGGCTGCTCATGGTTTTACCTACAAAGCCTCAGCCGACACCAGCGATGCCATGGCCAAAATGGTGGCATTTTTACAAAAATATTTGCACTAGCACGTTTCCATCCTCTCGCCCACTGATCACGGGCGAGGGGTTGAATATCCTCAGGCCAAGCGTTTGCACGCCGCAATTAATCCTGCGAGGCTGGCAACTTGGGGAATTTGGTAGCGAGCACAGATAATATCAACATTGCCTTTGCGCCAAAAGCCTTCGGGGCAACACACCAGCACCTTGCCGCTGCTGGCAAACAAGCCAAGTTCAAGCAAGCTGATCGGGGACTGGGTTTGCGGCGCAAAATAAATCACAATCAAATCGGCCAACGCGAGGCCATCAAGCTCCCATTCAACTTGGCCGCGAAACATGGGATTCTCGATCGTTTGCGCCCACGAGCTATCCCAGGCATCGCGGCGCGGGTTGAGCAACAGCAAATCGTGCTCGGCTAATTCTTGGGCTAGGTCAGCTTGCCAGTCGATGGCGCTGCCCATCTCGATCGAGCCAGCCAAAAAAATGGTGGGTATGGTTTTGGTGGTGGGCAAGGCAGTTGGTGGTTTGAGTACAACAGCCATCATTAAGCTCCTTTGAAAGCCAGCATTTCAAGCGCTGGCTGGCGGTCGCCGTTGCAAGCGATCCGCCGTGGTGCAGCCAAAATCTCAATGCTAAACCCAAGCTGCGCATATAGATCCAAAATGCGTTGGGTTGCTTGATTCGATGCGACGACCGGCCCAGGCTGCGCTGCCAGCCATTCGGCCAATTGCACTTGCTCAGCCCAACTAAACCCTTGTTGGCTATAGGCACGAAATTGCACATCATAGGGTGGATCGGCATAAATAAAGGCATTGGTTGGGAGCTGAATCGCGGCAAAATGGCCTTGCTGAAATTGCCATTGGCTCAAAGCTTCGCGATAATGGCCAAAATTGGAGCAATAATTAATGCGTTTGTAGCGACCAAACGGTACATTAAACAAGCCACGCTGATTAAAGCGACATAACCCGTTATAGCCAGTGCGATTGAGATAATAAAATAAACCAGCAGCCTCTGCTGTTTGAGTATTGCCAGCACGAATTAATCGATTAAATTGTTCGCGATAGCGATAATACAGTGCTTGCTCATTGCGTAATTCAAAATCAATTACCAAACCTTGCTGCAACCAATGATAAAAATTAATTACATGCTGATTAATATCATTCAACAGCGCGTGTTGTGGTTGCAACCCCAAGGCAACAGCCAAGCCACCAACAAATGGCTCTACCAAAGTATATTCTTGATAGGCTTGCCAATAATCGATTAAGCGTGGAATTAACCAGCGCTTGCCACCAGCCCATTTGAGTGGTGGCGTTAGCTGTGGTAGGGCTTGGGTCAGCATAGGCTTCCTGTTGGTCGATGATTTGCCCAACTATACCATACTGACACAGACATGCTATTCTTGCGGCAACGCTTCGAGCCGAAAATCGCGAAATTCGGCGCTAAAGCCAGTTTGGATTGGCGCGGCACACATCGGGCCAATCTGCACAGGCAAGGCTGGTGGAAAGTAGCCTAAGCGCACCATGGTTGGCATGGCATCGGCCTCGGTCGCATACAGCACTTGTAGCGTGTCGCCGTTACGCGTGACCGTTAGCCAAAGCTCTTCGGGGGCTTCAGCCAATTTCACCACCGACCAATCCGAGTGTTCAAGCGTTAATACGGCGCTCATATGATAAACGCCATCGACATATTCGATGCCACATTTGAGCCAATTATATTCATCGAGCCGCACCATCAGCCCAGCTTGATCATATTGATTTTGATAGTTGGCGCGCACGCGCACGCTACAGCTAAAGTTACTTTCGGCAACTTGATAGTAGAAATGGCCCGAATCAAAAATAAACCCATAATGAGTCGTGCGCCAAAAATCGCTTTTGGTGTCAGCGGTGACATTCAGCACCTCATCGTTGTATGACCATTGTTGCGGTTCGTTTAACCATTGCATCAGGTTTGCTCCTTCGAAAACTTAGCGAGATCTGAGCATTTTGGGCCTATTATAGCGTTAGATCGAATTGCTGAGCAGATCGAGAATCAATGGCGTAATCTGGCTAATATCGTGAACCTTGGCGGCGCGTTGGGCGTTGGCTCCCACCACTAACAATGGCACAGGATTACGGCTATGGCTGGTGTGTTCGATCATCTCTAAATTGCCATGATCGCTGACCACAATCAAGCTATCGTTGATGTGCATTTGGCTGATCAGCGCTCCAAGCATTGTATCGATCAATTCAAGCGTATGTTCGGGGGTTTCGACAATCCGCCGATGGCCAACGAAATCGGGCAAATAGCACTCGTAATGCACAAAATCGGCCAAACGCAGCGCACGCCCAAGCCGCAAACCTGCTTCCTGAGCGGTAATTGTTGGCAAACCAGCCAACGCACCCCATTGTTGCAAATACGTGCCAGTAATATCCCAAGTTACGGCTTGGCCGTTGCGCCATGCGTCAGTCGCCGGAAGTTCCAAATTGATCACTTGGGCAGCGAGGGCGGCGGCGGTGGCGCGTTGCTCACGTTTGGCGACTAAATCCCAGTAGTTATCACGATGCACGGTGGCAATCAAGCTGCTGCGGCCAAGCTGTTGTACTTTGGCAAACAAACTTTGTTCGGCAATCATGGGTCGCTGCGATGGCGCGGGATAAGCCGGATAATGCCGGCCCAGCAATGCCGAAGCATTAACGCCTGTCCATAAACTGGTGTGGCCAGTGCCACTTTGCGGCAAGCCTTCAACGCCCAAGGTCGCATCAATCGCCCGAAAATAGAGCCTTAATTGATTAATTGCCAAGTTGCTGTGGGGCAATTCGCCTAGCAAGCCTGTGAGCGTTGGCAGATGGGCGGTCGTCCAAGGCGCAGCGGGGTGCGGCAACAAGCCAACGCCATCAATAAAACAGACAATCACGCTCATGACAGATCAATCCCAAATCGGGCCAATAATGCGCTACAATGTTCGGCAGGCTGAGGGCTGAAGCGATCACGCGGGCCATGCGAATCGCCACCAGCGCTGATCAAAAAGCCGTGTAAAGCTGCCTGTTGTGCAAAAAATGTCACCTGTTCAGGGCTGTGCATTGGGTAATAGACCTCAATTCCATCAAGCCCAATTGCAGCGAGCGCCGCCAAATCGTCGGCAGTTGCGGGAATGGCATACACGCTTTTTTCGCGACCAGGATGAGCCAAAATCGCCACGCCACCAGCAGCATGGGCCACTTGCACAATCTCGGCCACACTCAAGGGATTATAGGCTTCAGGCTGGTTGGTCAACAAATAGGCCATGCCCGCCGATTCAGGATCGACGTTTGCTTGGCTGGGCCAAATGCCATCACGCACCAAGGCATGGGCCACATCGGCCAAATTGGCAGGCCGATCAATGGCAATTTGAGCAAGGCTGGGCAAATCGTGGCCAGCGCTGCGGGTTTGCGCAAGCAAGCGTTGGGCATCGGCGTGGTTGCGGCTAACCACGGCCTCGCATAAGCCCAAAATTCCCGCATCATTGGGGTTTGCGCCATAGACCAACGTATGCCAAAGCTTGCCGCTGAAGCCACTATCGAACTCAACGCCGCCGATAAAATCCAGGCCTGCTGCTTGGGCCGCAGCAGCAAACGCCGTTATTTGGCTGGTCGTGTTGTGGTCGGCGATTCCGATTACCTGAATTCCAGCAGCCTGCGCTGCCGCAATCAATTCGGTGGCTGTCCAATGCGAATGATGGGGCGTAGCAATTGTGTGACAATGCAAATCGAGCAACATTTAAGCCTCCCAACACAAAGGGCCAAGAGCACTAGCTCTTAGCCCTGCGATGGCGTTGCCAAAATGGTACCACAATTTAGGGTTGGTTGACGGTAGGATTTGGGGTATTGCTTGGGGAAACTTGGCTTTGGCTATATTTGCGCCATTTGCGCCAGCCAAACCATGCGACCAGCAGCAACGGCAACCAAATTGGAATCCAAACTGCCCAGACGACCAAAGTTTCGGCCAAATCTTTGCCAATCTCCAATACGTCATCCCATGCACCAGTAGCGGCGGCGAGTGGTGTCCAACCTGGACGTTCGGCCCGTGCCAAGGCATTTCGGATATTTTGGCCAATGTCAATCGTTGTAAAAATGCTGTAATCAGCGCTTTTTGGGCGAATCAACAAGGTAACGAGGCTCATCGAAGCGCTATCGTTCAAGAATTTTTGGCGGCCTTTGATAACTTCGATTTGGCTTTCGTATTGGGCTAAAGTTTCGTTGATTTTAATCGTATCGGCGATGGTTTCGGCCTTAGCCAGCAATTCGCGAATCCGAGCGGCGGTCGCTTCCAAATTGGCTAAGCGCGATTGATTATCGACAAATTCTTCGGTCACATCTTGGCCCGAAACTTCGCGGCGCACAATTTCGAGTTTATTTTCTTCAAATGCCTTCAAAGCTTTTTCAAATTGATCGGCTGGAACCCGAAACGCCAGCGAGATATAAGCTTGCTCTTCGATATTGCTGCTGGCATCATCGGTCGAAACGATAAAACCACCCAAGCGCAGCACCATATTTTCAATTTGGCTGCTGGCCAAACGCATTTGTTTGTACTCGATCAGCGCTTCAACATCAGCATTTTTAATCACTAGCCGATCAGTGGCTTGACTGGGAGCAGCACCTGGCTGCTGTTGCTGTTCGGCCTTGCCTTCAGTGTCAGTTGGTGCTGCCCCACCAAGCGCTGGAGAACCTGTGCTTTCGGTCGATTGCGACAATAACAGATCTGAATTGGCATCAGCTTGGTGATATAAGTCAGTGGCAGATTCAGGCATTGCAGCTTGATCCAAAGCACTTCCAACACTTGCAAGTTTATTTCCTGTAGAATTACCCGAACCACTAAATAAATTTGTAGCGACTAAAAAGACCACCAAGACAGCAGCGCCAATCGCCAATAAACGTTTACGTGAACGAATTTGAGCTAACATACCAATTTCCTTTCGCGGAATGGGTAAAATTTTGGATTGTCGCGACATTTCTATAGCATCAACGTTACGAATGTTCAATTTGTTCCCGAGCTAAATAGCTATGTAGCGATTGCGCTGGAAATTGATGGTTAAACGCCTTGTCGTTTGCGCAATGTTGGGCGGCGACGCAATTGGCTGCGCCGAATAAGTGCTGGTACAGGCCGCACAGCGAGCGGCGTTTCAGCTGGTTGGGATTCACGAACCCGTTTGATCCAAAATTCTTCAACTAAGGCTTGGCCAACTACCGCCAAGGGAATCGCAATCACGCCGCCAATGATGCCAAGTAGCTCGATGCCACTAAACAAGGCCAAAATCGTGATTACTGGATGCGATTCGACAGCGCGGCCCATCACCTTGGGTGCAATAATATGCACCTCGATATTGCCAACAACTAGGTGCAGCACCAAAACCCAGACTGCCAAAATTGGCTGAACCGTAAACGCCACCAACATGGTCACCAGCGTTGCCACAAAGCCGCCAACATATGGAATCAGCTCAAGCAAACCGCCGATAACCCCCAGCGCTACCGGATAGGGCACTCCCAACATCCACAAGCCCATGCCAAAACAAACTGCATAGAAGGTTGCGACCGTGAGTTGGGCCCAAACCCAGCGCCCAAGTCGCCGCCCAATGACGTCGGTGACCGTAATTAAACGCGTTTGATAGCGATTGGGAATCATGAGTTTGATGAAATTGCTGGCAACATTAGCGCGGCTGACGAGGAAAAATGCTAAGACCAATACCACTATAAAGTTAATAATCACACCCATCAAGGTGCGACCAAAGGTCAAGGCAGCGCCGCTAAACCCACCAACCATCGTGCCGGCGTAGTGGGCAGCTTGGCCAGCCAAATCGCCGGTGGGCAAGGTTTCGCGCAAGGTCGGAAACTGCTGGGCGATCCAAGCGCTCACTTGTTGGGTTGGTTGGCGCACCAAGGCGGGAAATTGCTGGGCCAAAATGCGCACTTGTTGATTGACCATTGGCACTAGCACAAAGCCCAAGCTAACAAACATGGCAATAATGATCGTATAAATCACCAAAATGGTAATTGGCCGAGCGATGCGCAATTGTTCAAAGCGTTGCACAACCCCCGAAATTGCCACGGCCAGCAACACCGCCACAAAAAACAGCACCAAAACATGATGCAGCAGAATCGTAATCCAGACCCCTGAAAAAATCAGCAAAGTCCAGCCGACGGTGCGAGCGCTGACGCGCACTGTTAGTTCTTTGGGCATAAACACGCGCTACCTTCCATCGACTCCAAGAACTTAGCCTAAACGTGGTGCTAGGCGTAACTCTGGGCGATTATGTTGACATTGACCACACAGGCCAAAGGCTTCGAGGGCATGGCCATGAATCACAAAGCCTGTCGATTTACCAAGTTGGCTCAAAATGCCATCGAGATCGCAGGTATTGAAAGCAACCGCAGTGCCACAGCGGGTACAAACTAATTGATGTTGATGGGGATGGGCTGGCAAATAAGCATGATCGCCCTCGTCGTGGTGAATCCGTGCCAACCAATGGCTGGCCGCCAACATATCCAAGGTGCGATAAATTGTGGCCCGCCCAATATCGGGCAATTCGGTCACCAATTGTTCGGCAGTAAACGGTTCGCGGCGATTGGCAATGGTGCGGACAATCAAGCGCCGAGGGCCAGTCATGCGGCAGCCTTGCTCATTCAACGAGCGTAAAACATCGGTATCCCAAGCCATAGATTAAATTCCTTGCTAGGTTAAGAGAGATCATAGGGTGCGGGCGTTTCCCGCGCGAGCACATAATGCATGCCACCAACATGCCGAACCATGCCTTTGAGTTCCATCAAGCCCAACGTGGCCGAAAGATCATGGGCGGCTGAAACCACAGGCCCGCCCTAAATCATCGATATGGGTTGGCTGACCGCTCAGATAGGGCAAGAGCAAGGCCTCGGCTGGTGTTTCTGGCACAATGCTACTGACCGTTTGTTGGGCTTGGGCTTGATGCAGATTAAGCTGCTCAAGCACTTGGTCGATATTGCGCAATGGGGTTGCACCATCAACAATTAATTGATTTGGCCCATCGCTGCTATGGCTCAAAATCGAGCCTGGCACGGCAAACACATCGCGGCCTTGGTCGAGCGCAAAGCGGGCCGTAATTAATGCGCCGCTACGTTCGCCCGCCTCAACCACAATTGTCGCCAAACTTAGCCCGCTAATCAAACGATTACGCGCCGGAAAATTACCGCTCAATGGTTCGGTTGTCGGCGCATACTCCGAAAGCAAGGCTCCCTGTTGGCTCAGATCATGGGCCAATTGCCGGTGTTGGGCGGGGTAAATCTGTTGCAACCCACTGCCAAGCACTGCCAAGGTTCGGCCATTATTCTCTAAGGCAGTGCGATGAGCCATTGCATCGATGCCAAGCGCCAAGCCTGAAACCACGGTCAAACCGGCGCGGGCTAAATCGCCAGCAAACTTATAGGTGACCTCACGCCCATAGGGGGTGGGGTTGCGGGTGCCAACAATCGCCACCGCCCAGCGATCGGTTTCGATCAACGAGCCGCGCATATACAACAATGGCGGCACTGGATCGATCGTTTGCAAAAGCGCTGGAAATTCAGGATCGCTTTGCAACACAACCTTGATATCTTGCTCGGCAATTGTGCGGAGCTCGGCCTCAAGGTCTAAATGCTGCTGGGCGTGCTGTAAGGCTTGAATAGTGCGCCGATCAAGTCCGGCAGCGCGCCAATCGTCGAGGCTGGCCGACCAAGCTGCTGTAGCCGAGCCACAGTGCTTAATCAACGCTTGGAGGCGCTGTGGTCCTATACCAGGAGTGAGATTAAAGGCAATGTAGGCATGACGTTCATCCATTGCAAACTCCCACGCATGTGTAACGCTTTAATTATACATCAGTCCGATTGGTAACAAAAGCAAATAGGAACTGCGGGCGGTTTCAAAAGCAGGTTGCTTCACGGTATAATGAACCTATTATGGCTTTTTTCCACACTGGCCAGGTTTATGAATAGTAGTGCTACGTCCTTCCAACCAGCCATGGAGCCGACAACGCTCACCGAACTCAGGCAAACCATCGCTCGCTTAGAAGCTGAGCTTGCAACCAGCCAGCAGGCATTGCTTGCGAGCGAAGAGCGCAAACTTGAGTTCTTCCAACAAACTCAAGTGATTGAGTTAATTGTCGAACCGAATACTTGGCACATTTTAGCCGCCAATATAGCTGCTTGCCGGTTTTATGGCTATAGCCAAGCTGAATTTTGCAGCCTTAGCCTTGGCGATCTCAATGTGTTAACAACCAAAGAACAACGCTTGGCTATCCGCAATGCTGAACTTGGCGGCAGCAATCGGTATGAATTTCGCCATCGCTTACATTCTGGAATGGTCTGCGATGTTGAAGTTTATATCACTCCTTTTGATTATCAACAGCAACCAGTGCTGTGTTGTTTAATCCACGATGTAACCGCCCACAAACAAACGATTCGCCAAATGCAACGCCAAAATGCCTATCTTGGCTCGCTGCACGATGTTACCTTGGCATTAATTGAGCAAGTAGCCTTACCCGATTTGCTGGAAATTATTGTCTGGAAGGCCACCGATTTAGTTGGCAGCGAGTATGGCGTGCTCTACATTCGCAGCGACGATGGCCAAGCCATGGAATCGAGCGTTAATCGCGGCGGAATCGATGTGATTCCGCGAATCGATTTGGGCCAAGGTGCCGTTGGTAAAGTCGGGTTGACTGGTCAGCCATTAATTATTGATGATTATGCGGCATGGCCTGAACGCTTATTTACGCCGCAAGATGGTTTTGGCAATGGCTTGTTGGTCTTACCATTATTACGTGAACAAACCGTCGCTGGCGCATTGGCGATTATCTACGAGCCAAATCAGATTCAAATTAGCATTACGATGCTTGAAATGGTGCAACAATTTGCCCGCTTTGCCTCACTTGCACTGGAGAAGCATATGCTTAACACCGCAGCCCAAACTGAACTGGCCGAACGTCGACGGGTCGAGCAGCAGTTGCGTTCGCTCAACGAGCGCTTTGAATTGGCCCAAACGGTGCTCAATGGCGGCATCTACGATTGGGATATGATTCAGCAAACGACAGTGGTGAACCGTAGTTTTACGACGGTGTTTGGCTATACCAGTGCCGAGGTGGCCAGTAGCTCAACCTGGTGGGATGAACATATTCACCCCGATGACCGTGAGTTGTTTATCCAACGTACCAGTGATATCTTTGCTGGTCATAGCGATATTTTTTCAGCCGAATATCGCTTCCTTGATCAGCACCAGCACTATCGGTTTGTGCGCGATCGTGGCCATGTGCTGCGCGATGCCAGTGGCCAGCCGTTGCGTATGGTTGGCACGCTGATCGATATTTCCGAAGAATATCGGCATATTGTTGAGATGTTGCCCTTGCCGCTGTTTGTTGTGCAAGCCGATCGGATTGTCTATGCCAACCAGGCTGGTTTGGCACTCACCCAAACCACTAGCAGCGAATTGTTGAGTCAATCGGTGTTGACTGGCTTGCGCCCGCATGATCCTGATGATTTTAATGTGTTGATTCGTCATGCCAGCAGCTTGCCCACCAGCTTTATTGAAACCAGCTTTTTGCGCCGCGACGGCACACTGATGTACGGCGAATGCTCAACCTCAGCGATTTTATTTGAGCATCGTAATTCGGTGCAAGTAATTATTCGCGATATCAGCGAGCGCAAACATGCCGAACAAGAACGGCTTGAAATCGAGCAACACTTCTCCGAAACCCAAAAATTGGAAAGCTTGGGGGTATTTGCCGGTGGCATTGCCCACGATTTCAATAATGTGTTTATGTCGATTCTTGGCAATACCCATTTAGCCCTGCTAGAATTGCCCGAACAAGCGCATGTGCGCCAACTTTTGAACGAGATTGAGCAATCGGCCAAACGTGCAGCCCAAATTACCAAGCAAATGGTGGCCTATACTGGCCAAAATCTTGATGTGCGGCGTAGCCTGCTGATCAATGAACTGGTACAAACCTCCATTCGTTTATTGCCCTCAGCATTAAGCCAGCAACGCCAGATTCAAAGCGAGCTAGCAGCGAATTTGCCGCCAATCGAGGGCGATCAACAGCATTTGCGCCAAGCAATCAGCAACATCTTAATCAATGCGCTCGAAGCCTCAAGCAGCGGGGCAATTACCGTAAAAACAACCCTGCACGAGCTTCAAGGCGCGCCCGAAGGCTATACCTACACCACCGGCAGCTTTTTGCCTGCGCACTACATTGCAATTGAAATTAGCGATTGTGGGCTTGGCATGGATCACGCGACAATCTCGCGGATGTTTGACCCATTTTTTACCACCAAATTTACTGGTCGCGGCTTGGGTTTAGCGGTTACGCTCGGGGTTGTTCGTGGCCATCGTGGTGGCATTGCCGTGAAGAGTCGCCCACAACAGGGCACGACAATCAGCATTTATCTACCAATTATGATCGCAGCAGTTGCCACCGCGCCAGCGGGCAAGCAGCCCAATTTGGCCACTTCAGCCTCAGGCAAAATTCTGGTTATCGATGACGAACCGGATGTCCGGATCGTGATTGATCGAATTTTACGGCGTTTGGGCTACGAAACCTTGCTGGCTGAAGGCGGCAATCGTGGCATAAGCCTGTTCCGCGAGCATCATCATGAGATTGCTGGGGTTTTTCTGGATTTGACCATGCCCGATCTCGATGGCCAAAGCACCCTACATGTGCTCAAGCAAATTCAGCCTGAGATTCGGGTGGTGATTATGAGCGGCTATAATGAACAACATGTGAGCCAACAATTTGGTACTACTGGTACAACGCAATTTCTGGCAAAACCATTTATGATTGAGGAGATCCGCGATAAGCTCACGGCATTACGGCTCTAGCCATGCCGCGTTTGGTAACTTTTGAAAGGGGCAAGCTATGTCTCGGCGTTCTCCAAAACCATCATTATGGCCACGGCGCTTTATGTATCTCACGGGCCTGATCATGGTTGTTTTCTTTATTGTGGCAGTGAGAGGCTTATACAGTGGCAATTTTGCGCTGGCCTTCCCAATGTTTGCTGGTTTGACTGGGTTGATGTTGTTTATGATTATTTTGCTCTTTTTACACAACCGCCTCAATCGTTAGCCAAACCATTGGATTATTCAAACGCTAAGGGCTGATCGTGATGCTTGCGATCAGCCCTTGATAACGTTTTAGGCTATAAATTTGGAATTTGCCAATCGATTGGGCTTTGACCATGGGCTTCTAGGGCAGCATTAATTTTTGAGAATGGCCGACTGCCAAAGAAGCCGTTATCTGCCGAGAGCGGCGAAGGGTGGGCCGATTGAATAATCGTATGCCGACTCGTATCGATTAAACTAGCCTTCTTTTGCGCATACGCTCCCCACAGCACAAACACCACATGCTCGGTTTTGGCATTAACTTGGCGAATTACGGCATCAGTAAATTTCTCCCAGCCACGATTTTTATGCGAGTTGGCGGTATGCGCCCGCACCGTCATCACTGCATTAAACATCAACATGCCTTGTTTGGCCCAAGGCAGCAAATAGCCATTATTTGGCACAACACAGCCCAAATCGCTTTTGAGTTCCTTGAACATATTTTTGAGCGATGGTGGTGCTTTGACTCCAGGCAAGACCGAAAAACACAGGCCATGGGCTTGATTTGGGCCATGGTAGGGATCTTGCCCTAACAACAGCACCTTGGTTTGCGCTGGTGAGGTCAATTCCAAAGCGGCAAAGACCTGATCTGCTGGCGGAAACACTTGGTGTTCGGCCCGTTCGGCGGCGACAAATGCTTCAAGATCATGCCAATAGGGCTTGGTTGTTTCGTCGGTAAGCAATGGTTGCCACAAAGCTGGAAGCGTTAATGCCATTGGTATCATCCTCATACTTAATCAATTTGCTCTTGCATCTTCACAACATGCCCATATCATACAACTTAAGCATCGCTCAAGCCTGTGTCAATGGTTGTCACAGTGCGCAAGTACGTGAAGTTTCCTTTGTATAAGGAGGATCTGTGTGCTGAATCAATTTCGGACACCTCGCACGTTCTCATTCGTAACATTGCTCTCACTGTTTAGCCTCGTAATTGGCCTCAATTTTGCCCAAGCCGCAGCGCGCACCAGCCAAGGTGGCGGTGGTTTTACTGCTGGCAATCTGGTCGTAGTTCGGATTGGCTCTGGATCAACTGCGCTTTCAGGCGCTGCAACCGCAGTTTTTCTCGATGAATACACACCTAGCGGAAGTTTTGTCCAATCTATTCCGCTGCCAAGCGCTCTGAATGGCAATAATCGGCGGCTTACCATGTCGGGAACATCAACCTCGGAAGGTTCACTCAGCCTTGCGGGCGATGGTCAATCGTTGCTGTTAGGCGGCTACGATGCTGATGTTGGCACTGCCAGCGTTGCAGGAACTTCTACCACTACAGTCAACCGTGTGGTTGCCAAGGTCAGCCTGAGCGGCTTGATTGATACGACCAATGTAATCACTGATGCCTATAGCGGCAGCAATATTCGTGGTGCAACTGGTACTGCAAATAG
The DNA here is from genome assembly GCA_963767035.1 of uncultured Chloroflexia bacterium. GTDB lineage: Bacteria > Chloroflexota > Chloroflexia > Chloroflexales > Herpetosiphonaceae > Herpetosiphon. The sequence goes on from CAVYBW010000003.1 coordinate 375,948, forward strand.
CATTTGGTCGGTTGGCACAGGTACGCCCGGAGGTGTGCGCTATCTCAACGGATTAGCTACAACCACAACCTTAATTACCCCAACCAATACCCGCGCCGCCCATGTATTTGACGGCAATCTCTATTTTTCTGCCAATACTGGTACGATTAGAGGCGTTTATCAAATTGGCACTGGCTTGCCAACCACCACAGGCCAAAGCATTTCCCAAATAGCCAGCGCAACCTCGCCTTATGGCTTTGTCTTTTTAGACCGTGAGCCAAGTGTTGTTGGGGTTGATACCTTATATGTAGCCGATGATATGATCAACTTGCGAAAATTCTCGTTCAATGGCACAACCTGGGCCTTGCAAGGAGTTTGGAGCATTGCGAGCAGCGCATTTCACATTGCTGCCCACGATAATGGGGCAAGCGGTGTTGATTTGTACCTAACGCGTAGTGGCAATACAATCAGCAAATTAACTGATACTGCGGCTTATAATCAGCCAATTAATGCAGCCACATTAACACCAATAGCTGCCGCCGTAACCAACACGGTCGTTCGTGGAATTATCGTTGTACCAGCAGCAACCCAAGCGACAGCTACACCAAGCAACACTCCAACGAACACACCAAGCAACACTCCAACGACTACACCAACAAATACTGCAACGAACACAGCGACAAATACTGCAACGCCAGGATCAAGCTGTTTGCGGTTTATGGTTAGCTTGGATGGTTCGCAGGAAGTGCCGCCAAGTGGTAGCACCGCAACTGGTGGCGGGACAATCGATGTTGATACTGTTAATAATATTCTGAGCTACAACTTGAGCTACCAAGGCTTGAGTAGCACCGAAACGGCGGCCCATATTCACGGCTTTGCGCCACGTGGCACGAATGCTAGCGTCTTATTTGCATTCGCAACTGGCTCCCCAAAAGTTGGCACATTCAACTACAACGAAAATCAAGAAGCCAACATTTTGGCAGGCCAAACCTACGTTAATATTCATAGCACCAGTTTTCCTGGGGGCGAAATTCGCGGCCAAATCGATGGTACTGCGATTAATTGTCCGCCACCAACCGCTACGCCAACGGAAACTGCAACGCCCAGCAGCACTGCGACCGTCACTGCAACGGGGACAGCAACGCCAAGTTTGACCCCAATTGTTACGCCGCCACCAAGCTGTTCTACGATGTCGGTCATGGCTGATGGCTCGCAGGAAGTGCCACCGAATAACAGCAATGGCATGGCAATGGGTACAATTCAAATTGACACCGTTGCCAACACACTGAGCTACAACATTACCTATCACGATTTGAGCAGCGCTGAAACGGCGGCGCATATTCACGGCTTCGCGCCACGTGGCACGAATGCTGGCGTGTTATTTGCATTCGCAACTGGCTCACCGAAAGTGGGCACATTCAACTACAACGAAAATCAAGAGGCCAATATTTTGGCAGGCCAAACCTACATTAATATTCACACCAGCAATTTCCCTGGTGGCGAAATTCGCGGCCAGTTGGATGGCACAACCAGTTTGTGTGCAACGCCAACCCCAACAAGCACTGCGACTGCGACTGTAACGGGGACAGCAACGCCAAGTTTGACCCCAATTGTTACGCCGCCACCAAGCTGTCTTACGATGTCGGTCATGGCTGATGGCTCACAGGAAGTGCCACCGAATAACAGCAATGGCATGGCAATGGGCACAATTCAAATTGACACCGTTGCCAACACGCTGAGTTACAATATTACCTATCACGATTTGAGCAGCGCCGAAACAGCGGCGCATATTCACGGCTTTGCGCCACGTGGCACGAATGCTGGCGTATTATTCAATCTGCCGCTTGGCGCCAGCAAAGTTGGCTCAATAAGCTATGCCGAAGCCCAAGAGGCCAATATTTTGGCAGGCCAAACCTACATTAATATTCACACCAGCAATTTCCCTGGTGGCGAAATTCGCGGCCAGTTGGATGGCACAACCAGTTTGTGTGCAACGCCAACCCCAACAAGCAGCGCGACCGTGACGGCAACCAACACGGCGACTCCAACAGTTACCGTGACGGCGACTAATACGGCGACGGCAACAACGACCGTAACCGCAACCAACACGGCGACGGCAACAATCACCGTGACCGCCGTTCCACCAAGCTTTACAATCTACTTGCCATTGGTTTCGAAATAACCCAAATAAGCCGCTGGATCAAGCTGATCCAGCGGCTTTGTAGTTAAGTTACGATTTAGTGCCAGAAATTAATGCCTAAAAAACCTAACAGGCAGCCAACCAATAGGATGCTGGTCAGCGTGACCCCAAGGATCATAAACATGACTAAGGCTGCCAGCAAATAGCCAGCACTGAAGAAACAAATTCCTTCCCAACCAACATCGTGGGGCGGTAGATTGAAGAGTTTCGCGGGTTCGGGTGGTTGTTGCATAGGCAAAGCTACCTTGTGGGTGGTCGTGCTGATTTCGGCAGGGCGGAGGGCCGGGACTCCCACCGCCGCACGCCAGTCACGGACACACCAGACCACTTCTGGTCTATGAAATCGATTATAGGCTGGTTTAAAACAATTAACTATGGTCAGATTGCCATAAGCTGAGCGCCAAATTGTTGTGGAAAGTATACAAGTTTAGGCAATTTGCCAAGCATAGTGCTTGCTAAGCTGGCTTAGCCATTGTCGATTTCAGCTTTGAACTTGCCCTACACTCCCTCAATGTGGAGGCTGTGAATTATTGGGATGTTCCTCATCCCTTGTTCTGCTCCTTTCAAGGGTAGGCTCTTAACAATGGGTGGTGGTGTACCGTTCCCTCACCCCCCGACCCCCTGTCCCACTGCACGCGGGCGAGGAGGAGTCACTTCTCTGCAATGCATCATGGAAAACCACGGCGTTAAGCCCCTCGCCCGCGCCACGGGCGAGGGGTTGGGGTGAGTGGTCATATCCAAATCCTTAAAACCTACCCCCGTCTTTCATCCTTGCACGCACTCAATATGGACACTGTGGCTTCTTGGTGTGTTCCTCATCCCCATGGTGCGCTTCGTGGTTGCGCTGCTCCCGATCCCCGACCCCTAGCATCTGATCGCTTGGTGCTTGTGCTAGTGTTTCGTTAATCCTTGTAAAATCGAGCGTAGATTGACCAAGCCTGTGGTGTATAATTTTCGATAGTATTAAGTGTGGTGAGGCAACGATGCCAAAAATTTTGCCTGGATATCACATTACAACCGCTGCCCAAATTCGGGCAATCGAGCAATGTGCAGTTGACGAAGGCGCTACGTGGCCGGGCTTGATGGCTGAAGCTGCTCAGGCCATGGCCGATCTGGCATTAACCAGCATTGCCCAGCAAACTAGCCCCGCAATTTTGGTGTTGGTTGGGGCTGGCAACAATGGCGGCGATGGATTGGTGATTGCCCGCCATCTCAGAGAAGCTGGCTATCCGGTCAGCTGTTATCTGTATAAACGCAAGCCGCAGGCCGATGATTGGCCCTTCGCAGCCGCCCAAGCCGAAGCAATTCCAATGGTGTTTGCTGCTGATGATCCGCAGCAGCAACAGCTTCAGCAGCTTTTAGGTGCTAGCACATTTGTGATTGATGGCCTGTTTGGGATTGGCCTGAGCCGCCCATTAGCCGCTGATGTCGCCCAGATTATTGGTTTAGTCAATGCCAGCAAGTTGCCAGTTTTGGCGGTCGATGTGCCTTCGGGCCTCGATGCCGACAATGGCAAAATTTGGGGCACAATCATCAACGCTGCCTATACAGTGGCGGCTGGGCTAACCAAACGTGGGCATCATCTTTATCCGGGCGCAGCCTATGTTGGCAAACTCGCCATCGCCCCATTTACCCTACCAGATTCTATGGAGGAGCCGATGACTACAACTGAACTCAATCTTGCGACAATCCGTTCGCTGGTACCGGCACGACCGGTTGATGGCCATAAAGATACCTTCGGGCGCGTGATGGTTGTGGCTGGCTCGTATCTCTATCCTGGCGCGGCTTGGCTCTCGGCCACAGCGGCAGCGCGTTCGGGCGCTGGCGTGGTAACCTTGGCCTGCCCACGCTCAATTTATGGCAGCACCGCCGCCCATTTGCACGAAGTAACCTATTTGCCCTTGCCCGAAACTGAGCCAGGCGAATTGACCGAAGCCGCCGCAAAATTGGTGCACGAAAAATTAGCCAAATATAAAGCCTTGTTGGTTGGCCCAGGCCTTGGCACCGAAGCTGGCACTGGCGATTTTCTGCGCGCGCTCATTGGCTTGGCTTCGAGCAAGCGTCGCTTAAGCGTGGGCTTTATTGGCTCCAACGAGTTGGAAACAACGCCCAAACGCAAAGCTGGAGTTGGCTTTGGCTTATCCGCTCGCCCCAAAGAAGAACCCAAAACTGAGGACGAAGGCCCAATCGTTTTGCCACCGTTGGTAATCGATGCCGATGGCTTGAATATTTTGGCCACAATTGAACATTGGGAAGAAAAATTGCGCGATCAGCCAGTCGTGCTAACCCCGCATATTGGCGAGATGGCACGTTTGCTGGGCGAAGAAAAGCTGGGCGAAGATCATCCACAAATTGCGCTCGAAGCCGCTGCCCGTTGGGGTGTAACGGTGGTGCTGAAATCGGCGCACACAATTATTGCTAGCCCCGATGGTCGCTTGGCCTTGCATGGCTTGGCCAATCCCGCTTTGGCAACCGCCGGATCTGGTGATATCCTTGCTGGACTAACTGCTGGTTTGCTAGCCCAAGGTTTAGCACCATTTGAAGCTGCGCAGCTCGCAGTTGGCGTGCATGGCGTTGCTGGCGCGCTAGTTCGCGAAGAATTAGGCGAACGTGGCACCATCGCGAGCGATATTCTTAATCGCCTGCCCTTCGCATGGCGAAAACTTACAGAAGGCGGAAAACAATAATGCGTGCGGTTGATCTGATTATTAAAAAACGCAATGGAGCACAGCTCTCAACCGAAGAAATTCAATGGCTGATCAAGGGCTATACTGATGGCAGCGTGCCTGATTATCAGATGGCAGCTTGGGCCATGGCGGTTGTGCTCAAAGGCATGGACGATCGCGAAACCACCGATCTGACCCTTGCCATGGCCGCTTCGGGCGATCAGCTTGATTTGAGCGATTTTGCCCCCGCTGCCGTCGATAAGCACTCCACAGGCGGAGTTGGCGATAAAACCAGCCTTGTGTTGGGGCCAATGTTAGCAGCGGTTGGTTTGCAAGTTGCCAAAATGTCGGGCCGTGGCTTGGGCTTTTCAGGCGGTACGCTCGATAAACTTGAGGCCATTCCGAACATGCGCATCGACCTCAACGAAGCCGAGTTTCGCCATGCGATGCGCGAGATTGGCATGGTGATTATGGGCCAAACTGCCGACCTTGCTCCCGCCGATAAAAAGCTTTACGCTCTACGTGATGTAACGGGCACAGTTGAATGTATTCCGTTGATCGCCGCCAGCATTATGAGCAAAAAACTGGCTGCTGGAGCCAAAAGCATCGTGCTTGATGTCAAAGTTGGGGCAGGGGCATTTATGAAAACCCTCGATCAAGCCCGTGATTTGGCACGAACGATGGTGCGGATTGGCCAATTGGCGGGGCGTAATGTCGCTGCGATCCTATCATCGATGGAGCAACCGTTGGGCTTGACGATTGGCAACGCACTTGAAGTTCGCGAGGCAATCGAAACCTTGCACGGCCACGGCCCCAGCGATTTAGTTGAGGTTTGTTTGACGCTTGGCTCGCATCTGTTGGTGTTGGCTGGCAAAGCCCAAAACCTTGACGAAGCGCGCCAACAGTTGCAAGCAACTTTGGATAACGGCCAAGCTTGGGCCAAATTCCGCGAGTTTGTCGCCCAGCAAGGCGGCGATCTCACGGCGGTTGATCAGCCTGAAAGCTTGCCAGTTGCCCCAATTCAAATCAGTTTGCTGGCGGAGCGTAGTGGCTTTGTCCAACGCATCGATGCCGAAACCTGTGGAATTGTGGCGACTGAACTTGGAGCAGGCCGCGCTCGCAAAGAAGATGCGATCGATCCTGCGGTGGGTTTGGTGCTTCAGCGCAAAGTTGGCGAGCCAGTTCAAGCAGGCGAGCAGCTGTTGACGGTGCATGCCGCCAACAACGAACGCGCCGAAGTTGCTTTGGCGGCGCTCAAATCGGCGGTTGTCATTAGCCCAAACCCCGTTGAAGCGCTACCGTTGGTGTTTGAAAGCGTTGCCTAAATCCAAACTGTAACAATTTTGCGTTGGTAGAGTTTTGCGCTCTATCAACGCATTTTTGTGGGTTTCGCTGAGCAGCATGGTAGAATTATTAACGAAAATATGTGCTAGCGCAAGCATTGCTTGCAATGGCAATATGGTTTGTGGACGCTTGTCTCTGGCAGCGGGTAATTATTGATCACCACCCCTCTGCCTCGCCTCAAGGCGGGGAACGCAGGGGGTTTTCATCCCCCTGCACCCCCTAAAGGACGATTTGAGATGTGCACATATAGCATAAAGCATCAGAAATCGTAGCTCTAACAAGCATTCATAAGCCGTCTATTGATGAAGCGTCATTAACGAATGGGCTATCCAGGAAGGAAATCATGGCAGAAATACTCTATTTAGGGCATTCCAGCGTGCGGATTCGCGGTCGCGAAGGCGTTGTGGTGCTTGATCCCTGCGATCAATCGGTGGGCTTTGATATTGGCAAGCCAACTGCGCAAGTTGTTACTGTCAGCCATCAAAAACCTGATCACAATAATATCGATGCGGTTAAGCCGCTGCGCGATACGCTCTTTGTGGCCGATGGGCCGGGCGAATACGAAGTGAGCAATATTTTAATTCGCGGCGTTCGCACGGCACATATCGATAGCGAAGGCAAAAAGCATGGCCAGAACACGATTTTTGTGATGTACATTGATGATGTGGCCTTCTGTCATTTGGGCGATTTGGGCCATGGCCTCACCGCTAGCCAACTCGATGAAATTGGCGCTGTTGATGTATTGTTCGTGCCAGTTGGCAATGGCAACCATGTGATCAAGCCCGATGGCTTGGTTGAAATTATCGGCGAAATTGCCCCCAAAGTGGTGGTGCCATTGTATAACGACAATCAACAACAACGACTCGAAGCGCTTGATTTAGAACGCATTGAGCGTGTTTGTGCATCAGATGGGCTTGAAAGAATACGAAACCCTCGATAAAGTCAGTTTCACCGTATCAACCCTACCCCGCGAAGACGAAGAAACCAAAGTGGTGATTCTCAGTCCAACCGGAATTGCGGTATAACCAAATAGTTACTAAATGACTACCCAAATCCCTGTTTCAAGTACTTGAAACAGGGATTTTTGGTTATTTTACGTCTAGGGTAGCCTAGCAATAATTTACCATTGACCTTGAGTTTCCTCGATTGTTATAATAGTAAAAGAAATATGCGTAGTGCAATCTATGGCCTGTCGAGTAGGTATCTATGCTGCAAATAATTAATCCGATTAAGGATGATTTTGCTGTTAAGTTTGGCCTTGGTTGGATGCCAAACAAGTAGCCAACCACGTAACGATGCCACAGTTGAAGCAGCCTTACGTGATCTTAGTAGCCCGTTGAGTCGGGCTGAGATTGAGCAGTTCATGGGCTTTGCAATTCCCGCCGAAGCGACCAATCTGCATACCCATGGCGAATCGGCCTTGGATACGATGGTGATTGCGCGCTTCGATTTGCCCGCGACTGCGCTCGATGCATGGCTGACGACCCTGCCAATCACTGAACCACTCCACACCAAAGAAACACTCTTTGCGACGGAACGTGCTCCCTATCCTGAAGCTGAATCATGGTGGCAGCTTGATCGCTTAAAATCTGAAACCTGAACAATATCGCTCTGTCGATCAATTTGTTAATGGCAAAAGTTATCAAATCTTAGTTGTGCAATTACAACCGAGTGATCAACTGTTGACGATTTATCTGCAGGTGTTTAATATCTAAGCTATTTGTAGGATTTATGGGTTTGGATGTTCCCTCACCCCCCAGCCTCCTCTCCCACTCAACGCGGGCGAGGGGGAGCCGTCGTGGATTATCCACAAATCGCAGTAAAACCACCGCGTTAAGCCCCTCGCCCGCTCCGTAGGAGAGGGATTGGGGTGAGGAGATCTTAACAACCTACCCTTGGAAGCCAGCACTCACTAAACACGGGCGAGGTGACGTAACCTTGTATTGGCCACAAATTGTGGTAAAACCACCGCGTTAAGCCCCTCGCCCGCGCCGTGGGAGAGGGGTTGGGGTGAGGGAATCTTAATAACCCACTTGCGAAAACTAGTTCCGTCTCCTATGGCGCGGGGGAATCGCAGGCGATCATGGTTTGAATCCATTGTTCTCCATTTTATAACCACACATTGAATTTTAGAGAGTGCGAGGGGATTAAAGCCCCCTGAATCTCCTGCCTTGAGGCGGGACGGAAGGGTGGTGATACGAAGCACAAGAATCCTGTAAAGCCTGCTCAAAATGCTGCAATGCTGCCATCGACGATTCAATCATGTGATATGCTTACAAACAGATTTGCTACTTTTGAGGCTGTTATGACTTTGGTTGATCCTGAAACGCCGCTTTTTACCTTCGATGAAGCTGAAGCCCAGCCGACGGCCTTAGCCAATGAGTTGACCGAAGCCCTACGCGAGCATTTTGGCTTGCCTGGCTTTCGCAGCGGTCAGCAACAAGTGATCGAACGGGTAATGGCTGGCCGATCAACCCTCGCCTTGATGCCCACTGGCGCTGGTAAATCGTTGTGTTATCAATTGCCTGCGCTGCTGCTGCCCCACGCCACGATCGTGATCTCGCCGCTGATTGCTTTGATGAAAGATCAGCTTGATGGCTTGCCTGAAGCAGTACGCGAACGGGCAACCTTTATCAACAGTGCGATTCCGTTTGAGGAAGTGCGCACGCGCTTGCGTGGTTTGAGCGAAGGTCGTTATAAATTGGTGTATGTTGCGCCCGAACGATTACGCCAACGCCAATTTTTATATGCCTTGCAGCAAGTTGGCATCTCGCTGTTTGTGGTCGATGAAGCTCACTGTGTGTCGTTGTGGGGCTTTTCGTTTCGCCCCGACTATTTATTTATTCGCGAAGCGCTGCGCGAGCTTGGCAATCCCTTAGTTTTGGGTTTAACCGCAACTGCCAGCCCAGCCACCGAAAAAGCCATCTGTGAGCAACTTGGCGATTTAGAAACTGTGCGCACCAACGTCTTTCGGCCCAACTTACACTTTGAGTTGCTCAAAGCCTCCAACAAAGAGAAAAAACAAACAGCGATTCTCAGCTTGTGCAACCAAATCAACGGGGCGATTATTGTTTATGCTCGTTCGCGGAATAGCTGCGAAGAATTAGCCGAACGCCTGCGCCAAGCGGGTATTATCGCCGAAGCCTATCACGCTGGCTGCGCCGACCGCGATGCCATTCAGGATCGGTTTATGCGTGGCGAGACCCGCGTGATTGTGGCGACAATTGCCTTTGGCATGGGCGTTGATAAGCGTGATGTGCGGGCAGTAATTCATGCCAATTTGCCCAAATCGCTGGAAGATTATGCCCAAGAGGCCGGGCGGGCGGGCCGCGATGGTCAAATCTCACGCTGCATTATGCTCTACAACTTTTTCGATAAACGCCAACTCAAAGAATGGCTCGAAAGCAGCCATTTTGGAGTTGAAGAGTTACGCGAACTCTACAAAGCTGTATTGGGGCAAATTGGCAAAGGCCAAGGCATGATCAATCAAGCCCATTTGATGGAGCTTTCGGGTTTCGATGAAACTCGGTTGCGGGTTGGCTTGGGCATTTTGGAGCATGTTGGGCTGGTGCGCCGCCATTTCGATTTGCCACGAGTCTGCAAATTGCGCCGTGGCGAAGCGCCAGCAACACCTGAAATCAATCAACTTTGCGAGTGGTTTAGCCTTGGTCGTTGGTGGCAAGATGTTAATAGCCTCGATTTAGCCGCCGCCCTGCGAATTTTACCCAATCAGCTTGAGCCAAAGCTGCTCGAATGGCAAGAACAAGGCTTGCTTGGCTACGAAGGCGTGGCTCGCGAAGTTTTGTTGGAAGTCTTGCCATCGCCCAAGGATACCCGCGAACGTATGTATCAGGTGTTGAAACAGTGGCGCAGCACTCAAGAACGTCAACTCGATTCGCTGACTCAGTATGTTGAGGCTAGCCATTGTCGCCATCGGATTTTGGCAGCTCAGTTTGGCCAGCGCTTGCCTGCATGTGGCAATGCTTGCGATATTTGCCAATCAGGAAAAATTACGATCAGCCGACCACCAAACATCTTACAACCTCAAACCATGCCGTTAGTTGGTGCCAATTGGGGCAATGGTGGCGCAATCAGCGACCATCAACGCATTATTGTCGAGGCGGTGCGCGAACATCAACAACAACTAAGCAGCCGCGATTTGGCACATATTTTGGCTGGTTCACGCGGCTATAGTTCGCATCCACTGTTTGGAGCGCTTTCCGAGCGCTCGTTCGATTCGATTCGGGCTGAAATTGATGTGCTGGTTGATGCTGGCAGTTTGGCCTATCAAGGCGCAACTTTGGTGGCGGTGGTGGCGACTCCCAAACGCACTGGCAATCAACAACGCGATATTGCCTTGCAAGTGCTGGCGACGCTCACCCGTTTGCCTTATCCCTTGGGTCGCACTGGCTTGGTACGTTTGCTCAAAGGCGTTAGCGATGCCAAACGTTCGCCCGACCACGGAGTTTTATCACACGCCACGATGGAGCAAATTGAGGTCGTGGTTGAGGCTTTGATTGAGGCGCAACTGCTGGATCGCCAACAACAGGGGTTGTATCCGTTATTGGCTTTGAATAGCGCAGGCCGCGACGTTTTGAACGACCCGCAAAGCTTGCCGCCATTGAATATTCAAGGCAAGCGTGATTCGGCTAAAGCTGAGCAGGTGCAAGCCGATGGCGAATTGTTGCTGGCGCTCAAAAGCTGGCGCTCGGAGCAAGCCCGCAAACTCAATTTGCCGCACTATATGATTATTCCCGATAGTGTGTTGTTTGATTTAGCAGCCTATCAACCAACCAGCACCCAAGAATTAAGCACGATCAAAGGCATTGGCAGCCAAAAATTAGCCCAGTGGGGCACTGATTTGCTGAGTTTGATTACTACTGGCAAGCCTGAAAGCTAGATTTGCTTGCGGCGCCACCACCACGCAGCGATCGCCGCCAGTGCAACGCCAACCATCAAATAACTGCCAACACTGCCATCAATTCGCTCAAACAGATTTGGCGCAAGTGCGGTGATGATCAGCACGATCACCACCACGCTTGCTAAAACAACACCCTTAGATCGCCACATCAGGTCGATATTCTCCCCAAATTTGGCGCAGCACCCCGCAAACCTCGCCAACTGTTGCCCGTTGGCTCAAGGCTTCGCGCATTGGATAAAGCACATTGGCGCTGCCTTCAGCTGCCCGTTGCAAATCAGTCAATGCGGCATCGACCGCCGCTTGATCGCGTTCGGCGCGGAGTTTAGCCAATTTGGCGCATTGTTCGGCGGCAACCGCCTCGTTGGGCTTGAAGATTGGCACTGGCGCATCGTCGGTGACAAATTTATTGACCCCAATCACCAATTGCTCACCACTTTCGACCCGATTTTGATAATCGTAGGCGGTATCCATAATTTGAGCTTGCACAAAGCCATCTTCGACTGCGCGGACTGCGCCACCCAAATCGTCAATATGCCGAATCAATTCCAAGGCGCGTTGCTCAATCTCGTCGGTCATACTTTCGACTAAATACGAGCCACCCAATGGATCGGCGCTAGCAGTCACGCCGCTTTCGTAGGCGATTACTTGTTGGGTACGCAAAGCGAGGGTTGCGGCCTCGGTGGTTGGCAACGAAAGTGCCTCATCAAAGCCATTGGTGTGCAGCGATTGAGTGCCGCCCATGACCGCCGCTAAGGCTTGCAAAGTTACCCGCACCACATTGTTGAGCGGTTGTTGCGAGGTTAACGTCGAGCCGCCAGTTTGGGTATGGAAGCGCAAAGTCAAAGCGCGTTCATCAGTTGCGCCAAAGCGCTCGCGCATAATCGTGGCCCACATACGGCGAGCAGCGCGAAATTTGGCGATCTCTTCGAAGAAATTATTATGGGCATTGAAGAAGAATGATAAACGTGGCCCAAAATCATCGACATGTAAGCCTGCATCGATTGCGCCTTGGACATACGCGATGCCATTGGCCAAGGTAAAGGCCAACTCTTGCACAGCGGTTGCCCCAGCCTCGCGAATGTGATAGCCGCTGATGCTAATTGTGTTCCAGCGCGGAATTCGCTCGGCACAATAGGCAAACGTGTCGGTAATTAGCCGCATCGAAGGCCGTGGCGGAAAGATATAGGTTCCACGGGCAGCATATTCCTTGAGAATATCATTTTGAATTGTGCCAGTCAGGGTTTTGGAGGCTGCGCCCTGTTGAGCGCCGACCAACTCATACAACAGCAACAGCACGCTGGCCGGAGCGTTAATCGTCATTGACGTGCTGACTTTATCCAGCGGAATATCAGCGAATAACGTCGCCATATCATCGATTGAATCAATTGCAACCCCGACCTTGCCAACTTCGCCCTCGGCCCGTGGATCGTCTGAGTCGAGACCAAGCTGAGTTGGCAGATCAAAGGCGACTGAAAGCCCCATTTGGCCTTGGCCCAGCAAATAGCGAAAACGTTCGTTGGTTTCGTGAGCCGAGGCAAAGCCAGCATATTGGCGCATCGTCCACAAACGGCCACGATACATGGTGGGGTAAATGCCCCGCGTATAGGGAAATTGGCCAGCATCAGGCTCCGGCTGGCGCTCGTTATCACGATAAATCGGCTCAACCGGAATGCCAGCATCAGTTGTAACTTGACTGCCCATCAATCACCTCGTTGTGTCTGCGAGCGGCTAACTGAGCTACCATTTTAGCTGCCTGCACTCGATAATAAACCATCGCGAATCGTTTGCAGTAAACGTTCGTCGGCTCCTGGCTCAAGCGCCGTTTGCGCCACCACCCGAGCTTGGGTTACCAACGGCCCAAACGGCGAATTGGTCTGCGTATCGAGCAATTGTAGCCCTTGAGCAGGAATAATTGCCATCCCCACCGTAACAGGCGGGTGATTATGGCGATAGATTGCAACACAGGCCTTGGTAAACCGACTTACAAAGCGAGCTAAACGATTAAGGTCAAGATTTGAACCATTAGAATAGCCTAAATCTGGCCGTAGTTGGCAATTTTGCATTAAGCTATTGGTCGTCCACAATACCTCATCGCGGTTGTAGGAATCGATATAGCGTTTGTTGCCATTTGGAGTTGCCAAATTGCAGCCAAAACTATAGCCATAAAGCGCAACTTCAATCGGATCGATCCATCCATCAGGCGGCTCGAAATAATCATCATTGGGTGTTACAAAAGCCGTCAGCAGAATCCGTCGACCGGTGATGATCTGCGGTTTTAGGCGTGTGTACGCAGCGTTTGTCATAGCAGCACACCAGCTAGAGAAGAATAGAATAGCGTTGTGGCCTAGTATACTACACAAACTTCGCTTTAGGCGGTAGCTGCTTGAACGCCAGCATAATCGGGCTTGCGGTGTAAGCCAATTCGTCACAGCTATGCTAGGCTGCACAAAGATTTTTTTGATTGGAAGGATGGGCAATGGCCACTGAATTAGGCTTGCAAATTTGTAAAAGTACCGACCTCCCAGTTGATGTTGCCAAGGCTATTTTAGAACTCTGTAGCTTGGCCTACGCAGAAGATTTTGCGCCGTACCTGATCTATCCAAATCCAGTCCATGTTTTGGGTTGGATTGGTTCTGAATTGGTCAGCCATGCGATGTGGGTTGAGCGCTGGTTGCAGGTTGGCAACGAAGCTCCGCGCCGCACGGCCTATATCGAAGCGGTTGCGACCCATCCTGTGCATCAAAAGCAAGGCTATGCCAGCGACATCTTGCGCCATGTGGCGAGCGCAATCGGCGATTTTGAGCTAGCCGCGCTTAGTCCTTCCGATGCGAGTTTTTACGCGCGACTTGGCTGGGAGCTTTGGCGTGGTCCATTGGCAATTCGCACTGAGCAAGGGCTTGAAGCCACGCCTGATGAAGAAGTGATGATTTTGCGCTTGCCCAAAACTGGCGCGATCAATTTGGCTGCGCCGCTATCAGCAGAGTGGCGCGCAGGCGAAGTTTGGTAACCAAATTAATTATGCTGGCCGCGATCAGCATGGTAGGTTTTAATAATGGCTCGTGGTGCACCGTTCCCTCACCCCCCTTTCCCCTCTCCCACTGAACGCGGGAGAGGGGGAGTCTCCAAAAATGTAGGTTTCTCTGTACAAACGCGATGAAACCACCGAGGTAAGCCCCTCGCCCGCGCCACGGGGTTGGGGAGAGGGGAGTTTCACGACTGACCCTTGGAAGCTAGCCACCGCTCCCACAGCACGGGAGATGGATTGGGTATGAGGAAACGCATCCAATAATCCACAGCATCCATATTAGGGGGGGCAGGGGGATGAAAACCCCCTGCGTTTCCATCCAGCGGAGGGACGGAAGGGAGGAGAACGAGGAATCAGGGGACTGCGAAGAAAGCAAAGGTTGATCATGCTTTGTTTGTGCATTTCCCACCGTTTCATCCCTCATCCTTCATCCCTCAGTCCTCTGCGCCGCTGCGTTAAAACTTCCCCGACCTCCACCCCCCGATCCTCATTTTGTTGCCAAGCCCCATACTTGGTTAAACCACTGGCTGTGCTATCATAGACAACGGACAAAACGTCTACCATACGGAGGATTGATATTTCAATGGCTCAATATGATGTTGTAATTATTGGTTCAGGGCCAGGTGGTGAAGTTGCCGCCTTGCGGGCTGTCCAATTGGGCTTAAAAGTCGCTGTCGTCGAAAAAGAACAAGTCGGCGGTGTCTGTTTAAATATTGGTTGTATTCCCACTAAATCGCTGTTGCACTGCGCCGACGTGTTGGAAGAAACCAAAGAAGGCAAGAAGTTTGGCGTAATTACCGGTGAGGTCTCGTTTGACCTCAAAGGTGCCATGGGCCACAAGGAAAAAGTGGTCAAAACCATGCGCACTGGGCTCGAAGGCTTATTCAAAAAGAAGAAAATCGATCTCTATCGCGGTTTTGGCCGTTTAACTGGCACCAATAAAGTGGCAGTCAAAGGCGACGATGGCGCTGAAACGATTATCGAAACCAAAAATGTGATTTTGGCGGTTGGCTCAACGCCACGGGCCTTGCCATTTGCTCCATTCGATGAGCAACGAGTCGTTTCGAGCACTGGGGCCTTGAGTTTGCCCGAAGTGCCAAAACACTTGGTCGTTATCGGCGGCGGGATTATCGGCTGCGAATTTGCCTCAATGTATCGCACATTCGGCGCGCAAGTCAGCATCATCGAAATGCTGCCGCGGATTGTTGCCACCGAAGATGAAGAAATTTCGGCTGAATTGGCCAAAGCCTTCACCAAACGCGGCATCAAACTCTACACTGGCTCGAAAACCAAGGCCGTCAACAAACGTGCCGATGGTGCAAGCGTGGTGTTCGAAGGCCCAGATGGCAAAGAGCAAACCTTGGAAGCCGATTATGTGCTGGTTGGCACTGGCCGCGCTCCATTGACCAAAAATCTTGGCCTCGAAGAAGTTGGCGTAAAAACCGACGAACGCGGCTATATTCCGGTCAATGCTACCATGCAAACCAATATTGCCAATATCTATGCAATTGGCGATGTTGTGCCAACGCCATGGTTAGCCCACGTTGCTTCAGCCGAGGGCGTGATCGCGGTTGAACATATCGCTGGCCATCATACCAACCCGATCAACTACGATATTATTCCAAGCTGTGTCTATTGCTCACCCGAAGTTGCCCACGTTGGCTTAACCGAAGCCCAAGCCAAAGAGCGTGGCCACAACGTCAAAGTTGGCAAGTTTCCGTTTGCCGCAGTTGGCAAAGCGACGGCAATTGGCAATCGCGATGGCTTTGTCAAGATTGTCGCCGATGCCGAATATGGCGAAATCCTTGGCTTCCACTTGATTGGGCCACGGGTAACCGAGTTGGTTGCTGAGGGCGGCTTGGCCTTGAGCCACGAAGCCACGGTCGAATCGTTGTTAGCGACGATTCACGCCCACCCAACCTTGTACGAAGCCATGCACGAAGCTGGTCATGCGCTGCTGGATGGCACGCTGCATCTCTAAATTGAACCTCGCTTAATCAGCTGACACAGGACATAAAGCACTAACTTTGCTGCTTTGTGTCCTGTGCGATTATCAAAGCCTTGTTTGGGTTACCATGAAAATTCTGATTATCTCCAAAGCGCTGACCGCCGCCACCTATCACCGCAAACTTGAATTGATTGCGGCTGAACCAGATGTTGAACTGACCGCGATTGTACCGCCGATGTGGTTCGAGCCTGGAGTTGGCGAGTATCGACTGGAAGTTCAACAACCAAGCAATTATCGCATGCAGATTGTGCCACTTGGTCACAATGGCCATCATCATACGTTTTGGTGGCAGGGCTTGGGCAAATTGATCGCCGCTGAGCAACCTGATATTCTACATGCCGATGAAGAAGCCTTCAATCTCGCTACCTTCCAAGCCTTTTGGCATGCCCGCAAAACCAAGGCCAAGCTTTGTTTTTATAATTGGGCTGATGTGGCGCAGCGTTATCCACCGCCATTTAGTTTCTTCGAGCGCTATAGTTATCGCCATGCAGCCCATGCGATTGCTGGCAATCATTTAGCCAAGCAATTAATCAGCGATCACGGCTATACTGGCCCGATTAGCGTTATTCCGCAATTTGGAGTTGATCAAGCGATCTTCACGGCTGCCGCTGAGCCATTGCCCAAGCGCCCGTTTGTGGTGGGCTTTTTTGGGCGTTTGATGCGCTCCAAGGGTGTGCTCGATCTGCTCGATGCGCTTGAACAGCTGCCAGCCGAGATTCATTGCCGCTTGATTGGCAAGGGCGATTTAAGCGCCGAAGTTGAACAACGGATTGCCAAAGCGCCGCTGGCTGGTCGCGTTAGCTTAGAGCCGTTGATTCCCTCCAGCGCCATGCCCGATGCAATGCGCAGCGTCCATGCCTATGTGCTGCCCTCGCGCACCACCCCCAATTGGAAAGAACAATTTGGGCGGGTGTTGATCGAGGCCATGGCTTGTGGCGTGCCAGTGATTGGCTCCAGCTCAGGCGAAATTCCGCATGTGATTGATACAGCAGGAATTGTATTTCCTGAAGGCAATGTTGCAGCATTAGCTGAGGCAATTCGCAAATTGTATAGTGATGAAAGCTATCGCCAAACAATTGCTGAGGCTGGTCGCCAACGGGCTTTGCGCCATTACACCCAAGCCAGTATTGCCCAACAACACTTGGCGGTCTATCGCTCGATGGTGTAAAAACGAAAGAGAGAGTCGTATGCAAACAATTCGCACAGCGCGGTTAGTCATTCGGCGGCTGAGTTTAGCCGATGGCGCATTTATTATGCAATTAGTCAATCAACCCTCATGGCTCCAATGGATCGGCAACCGCAATGTACACACCTTAAACGATTGCCGAAACCTACATCAATAGCGGCCCAATCAGTATGTACCAGCGCTATGGGGTTGGCTTGTGTGGGGTTGAATTAGCTGGCACATTAATTGGCATGGCGGGTTTGATCAAACGTACCCCGGAAGCCGAAATTGATCTCGGCTATGCCTTTTTGCCCGACTATTGGGGCAAGGGCTATGCGACCGAAGTTGCCCAAGCACTCCTCAATTATGGACTCAAGACGCTCAAATTACCGCGAATTATTGCCACAACCCATCTTGAGAACCATCAATCGATTAAGGTGCTAGAACGGATCGGCATGCAATTTGAGCGCATCATTCACGAAGGCGAGCAACAATTACGCTTATTTGGTTCCGTCAATCAAGCCTAAAACAGCATTCCAGTCAATATGAGTTATGCCTGTTGGTTAAACCACGATTTTAGATTCTTTGGCAGCTGATGATCGTACTTCAAATGCGAGTGATTTAGGGGATGTAAACCTATAGGCAACGAGGATTAAAAACCTGTACAAATAAAGGACGCTTCTCTCATGATAAGGGTGACGAAACCACCTATCAGTCAAGAAACGTCCATGTCGGCTATTATACCACAGGTTGCCATTGCGTGCACATTGCTGTGATCGCCAGTGCGCTAAACTATATTTTGCTGAATGAATCGACTATAATAGCAATGTTATGGTTAAGTAAATCTGTGATGAGGCAATTGGCATGTTGAAAAGTGGCACAATTATTCAAGATCGCTATACGATTGTGCGTCCCTTGGGCAGCGGTGGCTTTGGCGCGGTTTTTTTGGCCACCGATGGTCGCTTGGGGCAGCGTAATGTGGCGATCAAGTATTTTGCTACGGCTCATATGCGCCCCGAAGAGCTTGATTCACTGGCTCATTTATTTAAGCAAGAAGCCCATACCTTGGCTAGTTTGAGCCACCCCAACCTTGCGCCAGTGCTCGATTATTTTGCAGTCGATGATGGTTGGATGTTGGTGATGGGTTATGTACCAGGTGAATCGTTGTCTGCGTTGCAAAAACGGCTCAACGGCCCTTTTGGCGAGCAACAAGTGATCGATTGGGCAATTGAATTGTGTCATGTGTTGGAATATTTGCATAACCAACGCCCACCGCTGATTTTTCGCGATCTCAAGCCTGCCAACATTATGCGCACTCCCGAAGGCAAAGTTATTTTGATCGATTTTGGGATTGTGCGGCGTTTCAAAGAGGGCCAGCATCAAGATACAATTCAAATTGGCACGCCTGGCTATGCGCCGCCTGAGCAATATGGCGGCCAAACCGAGCCACGCTCCGATTTGTATAGCCTTGGCTCGACGATGTATGTGCTCCTGACCAACGAGCGCGTGACCAGTGGCTTACGCTTGCCACCAGTGAGCCAAAGTGTCGAGTGGGTTTCGCCAGCGCTTGATGCTTTAATCACCCAATTAACCTCGTTACATATCGATCAACGGCCTGCTTCTGCCGCCGCTGTTCGCACCGAACTAGAGCATATTCGCGATACGCCAATTGTGCCAATTGCCGATCCATTTGCAATTCTGCCCCAAGCCGCACCATATCGGAATGCCGAAGCGCCAACCCGGGTCAATCCTCAGGTGCAACAACAACCACGCTATAACCAAACTGTAGTTACGCCGCAACCGGTGCAAGCAGCCCCAATGCCAACTGCGCCTGCCGCTAAACAGGCGCGGATTTGGCCATGGTTCTTGGTTGTTTTGCTGGTGTTTGGCGGCGCAGGCTGGTGGTATCTGAATCATTCCAAGCAATTTGATCAAACGCCAACAATTCCAACCCAACTCAGCAACTTGCCCGATAGTGCTGCTGGCGATTTGATTATTTCTTCGCGCGAAGGTAATAGCGGTGCCTACAATTTGCTCAGTTTGGATATTCCATCCGGCACTGTGAGCAAGGTTGTGCCGCATCACGATGATAATGCGATTGCTTCACGTCGTCGCAGCGATGGTCGGGTGGCCTATTCGCATGGCGTTGATGGGCTTGAGCAGATTTTTACCATTAATCCTGATGGCAGTGATGAGCAGCAATTGACCACTGCGCCTGGCGAAAGCCGCGCTCCACGTTGGTCGCCTGATGGCAGCAAAATCGCCTTTGAGAGCGACCGCGATCGCAACAACAATAATAGTTTTGATCTTTACATAATGAATGCTGATGGCTCGAATGTGCAGCGAGTTACTGCTGAAGGTGGCTGGCAAGGTGGCCCGGCCTGGTCCCCCGATGGCACAAAGTTGGCCTTTCATAGCCAAACCAGCGACCTGTATGAAATCGTGGTGCTTGATCTGACCACTAACAAGCAATATTTGTTGGCAAGCGTTGATGATAGTGCGTTTTGGGCCGATTGGTCGCCCGATGGTCAAACAATCGCATTTATGACTGGCGATAACGACAGCAGCACCAAAATTTATACTGTGCCAACCAGTGGCGGCGAGCCACAGGAGCTAACCACGCTTGGCGCTGGCAAAAATCGTTGGCCCCGTTGGTCGCCTGATGGGCGCTATTTGGCCTTTGAAAGCTTTCGCAATCAGCATTGGGGTATTTATCTGCAAAATCTTGCGACTGGCAAGGTCGAGCCAATCTCTGATGGCACGCGCCACGACCGCTGGCCTTCGTGGTAATGCCGTTATAATAAAGCAGGCAACGTATGAGGGATGAAGTTTTAACGTAGCGGTGCAGAGCAATACTGATTATTGACTATCGGAACAATTAATGGGTTTGGACAAGGCAATGGGATTGCACGAAAACCTGATCCTCAATCCCTAAACCCCAACCCCTAACTAAAACTATGCGTGAACGATATCGTTTTGTGGAACAACTTGGCAAAGGTGGTTTTGCCACCGTCTGGCTCGCCTACGATCAACAGATCGGCGGGCTATGCGCGGTTAAGCAAAGTATTGCTGCCGAACCAGAAGTTGCTGAGATGCTGGAAGCTGAGGCCGCAATTTTGGCTGGCCTTGCCCATCCATCGTTGCCACGGATTCGCGATCACTTTGTGCACGAAGGCCGTGCTTGTGTCGTGATGGATTATATCGAGGGCGTTGACCTGAATGTGTTGCTGGCAACCGAGCACGATGGGATTGCGCCCAAGCGGGTGGTTGAATGGGCGCAACAGCTCTGTACCGCCGTGCAGTATATTCACACCTTGCCGCAACCAGTGCTGCACCGCGATATCAAGCCATCGAATGTTAAGCTCACGCCTGATGGGCGTTTGGTGCTGATCGATTTTGGAATTGCCCGTGATCTCAAGGTTTCTAGCTTGGGTTTGCACCGCGCGGTCACCGCTGGCTATTCGCCGCCAGAGCAATATCGCGGCCAGACTGATGCCCGCTCGGATATTTATGCACTTGCGGCAACAATTTACGCTCTATTAACTGGCCGCGCTCCTCTCGCCGCACCGGCGCGCCTAATTGGTGAAGCGTTGCCAGCGCCATCAGCTCTGCGCCCAGGCCTGCCAACTGCCTTAGATCAACCATTGCTGCGCGGGCTAGCTTTGGAACCTGAGTCGCGCCAGCAGTCGGCGGGCCAGTTGGCTTTAGAATTGATGACTGCTTGGCGTGCGATTCAGCCAGCTAGCCCTAAATTGCCTAAACTTCGCACCCAACCACTGATTACGCCACGCACATGGCGCCATTGGCTCGGTCTGGGTTTGGTTGGCAGCTTGAGTTTGGGCGGCTTTTCAGCCACAATTTGGAGCTTAGTGAAGCAACAAAATGCAGCTGAGGCTTCGCCAAATCTACAAACCTATTTTCCAGCACTGTTGAGTAATAGTGCCACCTCAGCGCCGTTGTTCACGCCAACACCTATGCCAACTAACACACCTGCGCCAACCAACACGCCTGCACCAACCGCAACTATTCAGCCACTGGTTGCTGGTTTGAGCGGCTATTTCTTTGTCGGCATGCGGGCAAAAGATGGTGAGTATCAAATCTATCGGATTCCGGCGATAGGTGGCGAAGCGCAGCAATTGACCACACTTGGGGCCAATTATGGTGGCGTGGTTTCGCCTGATGGCAAGCAAATCGCCTTTACATCCGAGCGCGATGGCCGCGAGCAAGTCTATGTGATGAATGTTGATGGCAGCAATCAGCGCCGAATTACCAATGATGCTGGGCGTTGCGAATACCCTGGCTGGTCGCCTGATGGGCAAAGTTTGGTCTATGCCCATCGCCGCTTGGATGATTTGAAGGAAAATAGTTCAACCATCTACATCCAACAGCTTGATCAAGCCGAAGGCCAGCAATTAACTAAAATGTGGGGCACAATGCCCACATGGGGCCAGCAAGGTATTGTGTTTACCAGTCGCGATATTGTCGAGAAGATCGAGCAATTGGGCTTGGCAATTATCCAACCAGATGGTAGTGGCTTGAAAATTATCAACCCAACCCGTGATCGCGATGAACACTATGCCGAATGGTCGCCTGATGGCAGCCAAATCGCCTATGTTGCTGGCGATAGTCAGCGCACGATCACCCGCCAAATTTGGGTGATGAATGCCGATGGCTCCAACCCGCATCCGCTGACCAAGAGTATTGGTGGCGTAACGCAGCCGCGTTGGTCGCCTGATGGCAAATGGATTGTCTTTTTGGCTAAATGGGGTATGCCCGACGATTTGCAAAATAATCGTCCGCGCTTCAATTTGTGGGTTGTACCAACCGAGGGCGGGCCAGCCCAACCGTTTACAATCTCCGAGGCCAATAAATTTGGGCTTGGCTGGGGGCCACGCTAAGCCTGCAATTGATTCCAAAACTGCTCAAGCCTGCTAAAATAGCCCCATTGAAACTCATTTGTGTTTGAGGATTTTCGCATGGCCAAATCAACAGTTGAGGCTATTCGGGCGCGCTTCGATGCCGATGTTGAGCGCTTTTCCAATTTGGAAACTGGTCAATCGGCCACCGTCGATGCGCCCTTAGGCCTGACGCTTGTCGCTCAAGCCGCCGCTGCAACCACGCCCCATGCTCGGCATATTTTGGATATTGGCTGTGGGGCTGGGAACTATAGCCTGCGTTTGCTGCAAGAATTACCCAATCTCGATGTGACGCTGATCGATTTGAGTTTGCCAATGCTTGAGCGCGCTCAGCAACGAGTTGGCGCAGCCACAACCGGCACGGTTCGTGCGCTCCAAGGCGATGTGCGCCAGCTTGAATTGGGCAATGAACAAGTGGATATTATTGTGGCAGCGGCGGTGTTTCACCACTTGCGCGATGATTCTGAATGGCACGCGGTGTTTGCCCAATGTTATGCGGCCCTACGCCCAGGCGGCTCGTTGTGGATTTTCGATCTGGTTGAGCATTCCAGCGAGGCTGTGCATGCGCTAATGTGGCAGCGCTACGGTCAGTATCTCAGCGATTTGCGCGATCAGGCCTATCGTGAGCAAGTGTTTAACTATATTGAGCTTGAAGACACGCCGCGCCCATTGCTTTGGCAACTTGATGTTTTGCGCAGCGTCGGCTTTCAAAAGCTCGATATTTTGCACAAAAACAGCTGTTTTGCCGCCTTTGGTGGGGTGAAATAAACTTAGGGCTTAGAGTCAAAGCACGACAAATGTTAACGCAGAGGCGAGAGTTATTTAAACTGAGATCAACCATTTATAACTCTGCGCCTCTGCGTTAAAGACCCTACAATTTTGAAAGAATTGAGGCCAAACGCCGCCGGAAGGGTAGATCAAACAACGGGCGTAGCACTTTTGGCGCATTCAGCTGAAGTTGATCATGCTCTTGCTGCTTAGCAGTTTGGTAGGCCAGCAAGGCGCTGTTATCGGAATTTTCGGCCAGCGCTTGGGCTACAAGTGCCAAAGCCACCTCAGCATCTTGCAAATCGCCCAAATAATCTTGGGCGGTGACTAATTGCTCAAGCAACGATTCATGTTCCTCGGCCAAAGCCTCGCTAAAGAGTTCAATCGTATAGCGCAAGTGCTTAATTTCAATCCGCAAACGATGTAAGCTCTCAACTGGTGCATCATTTAATATCACATCATAAGCGCGAATTCGCTCGTAATGGCTCCAAACTGTGCTGCCCACCCAATGGCGCACCAAACTGCGCTCAACGCGGCCTTCGCTGGCATCAGCTTCGAGCACGCCTGCGCCTGCGGTCAGCACAAAATCGGTCAAGCGTTGGGCAAATTTACTGGCTTTGCGGCTTTCCAAAAAGTCCAATAATTCAACTCGTGCCGCATTGCGCTGCTCGCGGATTGACTCGATTAATGGTGTGTAGCCTGCTTGTTCTTCCTCGCCGAGGTCTGCCCGATGCTCGTCGAGCTTGCCCAAAAACACATCAGCATCACGAACAGCGCCCAAAACACTGGCCCATTGGCGCAAACCACGGCGCAATTTGGCTACAATCTCTGGCTCATACAGCGTTTCGCCCAAAATCGCCAACACTGTGCGCAAGCGGCGAGTTGCCACCCGCATCTGATGCACACCCTCGGAATCGTCGCCAACGACTGCCACTGGCCAAGCTTTATGCAATTTGAACACATGTTTGGCCAAAATCGAACGACCTGCCTCAGCCAGATTGCTGGTTGATTCCATTGGCGTGCGATCAACCGCTTGTTTCAGCTGGTCTTGATATTCGGCGTGGTTCAACAACAACATGCCCCGTTGGCTCTTGGAGCGGCTTTCTGGCTCAAGTGGTAGTTCTGTGGTGTAAATCGCTGCCAACACCGCCAGATCGGCGACAGTGCCAACACCTTTGAGTTCAATTTCAATCTCATGGAACGGCAATGAACGCTCGCCGCTGATCAACGAGCCACGATCAAGCGCCAATTCGGCAATCTCTTGACCATCGCGCTCGATGCGCCAAAGCCGTCGGCGATTGCGCACCGTCAACATGGGCAACAATGGCTCGTCGCCAATTACTGCTTGAAGTGGTTCGCGAATTTCGCTCGGCCATAATTCAGGATGATCACGCACATTTGGCGTAATTTCATGCTCAAATTCTTGGCGTTGATGCACCGCACCCTCAACTTTTCCCGGCAGTTTGAGGGTTAGCCACAATTGCTGATCGATGCGGCGAACGCGGAGGGTATAACGCTGCTGATCTAATTGGCGGGTTGCGGTATCCAAAATACTATCGCGGATTTCAGCGGTTATCCGCTCGCTGAGGCTAAAAGGCGCAATATTAACGGCCTCAAGTTGTTTCGGGCGAATCGGTTTCAGTGCGCGGTATTTGGCTTCTTGTTCCATGGATCATCTCCGTGACAACATCATCCATCAGTCAGTATAGCATGGTGCTTGCTTTGAGGATAGCGGTAAATATCCCCCCAAGGGGTGAGATAATCGATACATCCATAATGGGATGCGTGGCGAATATCTTCACAAGAACATCACACATATAACTGGTGTTTGAGCATACTTTTTGTTAGGAAGGGCAACCTATGAGTATCTCACGTCGCGGATTCTTAAAAGGTGTTGGTGGTGGAGTTGCAGTAGCAAGTTTTGCATCGATGTTCGGTCTGCATGATGTTTCAGCAGCCGATTACAACGCGCAAAACCATGATGCCAAAGATACGCCACTAACGATTGTATCGTTAGCCGCTACCGCCGAACGGTTGGCAATCACCTCGTATTACAACACGATCAAGGGCAATCCATTTGGGTTGGCCGACGAAGAATTGTTGTATCTGAAGTATGCACTTAGCTCAGAATTGCACCACCTTGAGGTTGTAGAAAGTTTTGGTGGCAAAGCACTTGCTGATAAGTTTTATGTTCCAGCTAAGTTCTTGAGTGATTTTGGGGTCAACACCAATACCTTTATGGCGGCTGAAACGGCCTTTACTGGTGCTTATTTGGCTGCTACGCGGCGCTTTGCCGAGCTTGGCGAGCCACGGATTGCCGCCACAACCGCTCAGCATGCCGCAACCGAAGCCGAACACTTGGCTTTGACCCGCGTAATTGGTGGCTACTTGCCAAATCCTAATACCCTACCAGCCCCAATCTTCTACAACGTTTCCGACGCGGTTCCGGTGCTTGGGCCATTCTTGCAAGGTGGCACAGGATTTATCGGCCCAGTCGATTACCCCGGTGCTGATGCCGTGCGTGCCTTGCTTGGCAAAGACATGGCGCTCAAAGTTCCACCATTCACTCAAGTTTTCTAGGTTGTCTCAGTTGTCTGTGGTTAGCCATAGCGCTGTTTGATTCGCCGTGCGTTTGGTTTCCAGTGAGGCTGGCTGCTGTTACGGTGGCCAGCTATCGCTACTTAATCTATATCACTTTAAATTAAGTAAACTATACTTGTACGATAGGAAGGTGATTAATATGCCAAAGCGTCTCTTGCTGCTTTTCGTGTTGCTCTTGGGGGTAACCCTTTGGCCCAAAGCCACTGCGGCCCATGAGGTCTGCTTTCCCGAAGATCAAAGCCCGCATTGCTTGAGCGACCCATTTAGCGATTATTGGGAAGCGAATGGCGGCCTGCCCGTCTTTGGCTATCCAATCACCACGGTCAACCGCGAACAAAACCGCGAAACTGGCAAGGTCTATCGCACCCAGTGGATGGAACGCAATCGGTTTGAGTTGCATCCCGAAAATACTGGCACGCCTTACGAGGTGCTGCTCGGCTTGCTGGGCAAAGATCGCTTGAACCAGCTTGGTCGCCAGCCCGATGCTGCCGAATCTGGCCAAAAAGCAGGCTGTTTGTGGTTCAAAGAAACTGGCCATAATGTCTGCGACCAAGGCAATGGCATTGGCTTCAAAAGCTATTGGCAATCGAACGGCTTGAAAATTGATGGCTTAGATGCTTATGCCCGTTCGTTGCAATTGTTTGGCTTGCCCTTGACCGAGCCAAAAATGGAGCGCAACAGCAGCGGCGATTTGGTCGAAACCCAGTGGTTTGAACGGGCACGCTTTGAGTGGCACCCGAGTAATCCTAATAATTTTAAGGTGTTGTTGGGCTTGCTGGGCAAGGAAGTGCGGGCAACTGCGCCACCAATAGCGCCACCAACCACCGAGCCTCCAACTACCGCCAATTGCACGATGAACGTACCAACCGTTGCCGAAGGTGCACAGGTTTGGGTGGTTTATCCCGAAATTGCTAGCAACGCAACCCAAACGGTTTGTGTGCGCTTGACGATTACTGGCAAACCTAAGAGCGGCGTAACCGCCACGGTTGAAATCGATTTGGCCAGCGGAACTCAATCGTTGATTGCGTTGACCGATAGCAGTGGCATCGCAACAATTCAGTTCAAGGTTGGCAGCCAATCGAGTGGCCGGCGCAATGATGTGCGCGCTAGCTTTAGCACAGGCCAAACTGCCACCACCAGCTTTGTGATCAAATAACCTTGCAGCCAAGCGCGTTGGATAACTACCCAACGCGCTTGGCTTATTCGTTCAGATTTGGCTCGTTCAAGACCTCAGCTAAATCGATCAGCTCAGGCTGGCTATATTCCAAGCCACTAAACCAGATGCTCCACACCTGACCTTGGCTGCGCCACTGCTCAACACAACCTTGGGCAATCTCGCAGAAAATCTGCCAAGCCCCATGATCATGGCGGCGTAGTTGGTCGGCCTCGTAAAAAATAATAAGCAAGCCCTGCGCATTCAGCCAGCTTAAATCATTCAAAGCTTCTTCGAGCGCATCCCAATTGAGGCCAACATAAGCGGGAAATTGCAAAGCTTGGCCACACGCGTGTAGCAAATCGGCCTTAATGCTAATTTCACGTCCATCAAGCTCAACAATCTGGAGATTCAGTTGTTGAGCGCCCATCAATAAGCGGGCTATGTGCGATGCTTGCACCCGATATAAGCCTGATTGAGCTGGATCGCGGGCCAAATTCAGTAGTTTCATCGGCGCACCCTCTGAAAACTTGCATAATGATCATCGGTGTAATACAACTCGCCATTATCGCCTGCTACAATTCGCCGCGCACCACGATCGGCTGAGCCAGGCGTTTCGACTGTGTATTCGCGATAGTAGCCACGTGGCTTGCTGGGCAAAATTTGCTCGCGATTGCTGAAAACCGCACCATCTTTGCTATAGGGAAACGGCCCATCCTGCTCGATTAATTCGATTGTCGCTTGAGCTTGAATTGGCAAATCGCCAAAGGCTACATAACGCAAGCCCGCCGGATCACGCTCAGGCGTGCGAGTTGCCCGTACCGTTGGTGCAACGGTCGGGCGTATGGTCGGTTTGTTGGGCGTAGCAGTTTGGCGGGGTCGCGTGGTTGGCTTGATCGTCGGCGTAGATGTTTGGCGTGGCCGTGTGGTTGATTGCTGCCGTTGAGGCGTGCTCGATGGCAAGCCGCGCGAACTGATTTCAATTGTCGCGGTGTTGGTTGGGCTAGCGGCTGGTTGATTAGAGCTGGGTTGATTGTTTAACCAAATCAAGCCAATTAAGATAATCAGGCCGAGGCCAAACTCTAAACTGCGACGCAAACGGGTTGACATAGCTATTCCTCGCAAAAACACCCGACCGCACAGGCAGATCGGGTGTTGTGATGTGATGCTGATTGGGCTTAGGGCTGAATGCCTGCTGCTTCACAAGCGGGTACTAATTTCACCGGACAAAGCTGCTGCGGCGACCAAAAATTATCGTTGATAATTGTATCCTTGATTGTGGCTTTGGTCACAACCACCGGGTTGAGCAAAATTGCCGGAACATCAATGATGCCATTGGCAACTGTGCGATTGTTGACCAAATTAGTAGGAATTGGCTGGCCAACCAGCAAGGCATGGGCAATTTTGGCGGCAGCCTCGGCTTGAGGCCGAATTGCCTTGTAAATTGTCATATGCTGCTCGCCAGTGATGATCCGTTGCACAGCGGTCAATTCGGCATCTTGGCCTGTAATCAAGGGCAGTGGCTCGACCTTGGCAGCTTGCACTGCAACTAAAGCTCCGCCAGCAGTGCCATCATTGGCAGCATAAATTCCATCAATCTGGTCGCCTGCTGCCAGCATGCGTTCGACATATTGTTGAGCTTCGGCTGGCTTCCAATCGGGCGTATCAAACTCGCCAACAATCGTCAATTTGCCTGTTGCGACCAATGGATCAAAGACCTGCTTGGCTCCACGTTTGTATTCGCTGGCGTTGTTATCGTTGAGCGAGCCGTGTAGCAGCAAGATTTTGGGATTACTAATGCCGCGACTGTTCAAGCCAGCGATCAGGCTCGCGGCCTGCAATTCGCCAATTTTTTGATTATCAAACGAAATATAGGCCGTGACCCCAGGCGAATTCAGAATCATTCGATCATAGGCGACAACCGGAATCGATTGCTCGGCTGCATTATCGGCAATGATCCGTGCATCGACCGAATCGACTGGATCAAGCACCAATACTCGTGCCCCAGCCTTGATCGCCGCTTCGGCTTGCTGTTGTTGCAAGGTCGGATCATTTTGGGCGTTGTAGTACAACACCTGACAATCATCACACAGCAAATTCATCTCGCGCTCAAACCATGGCCGATCCACGGTTTCATAGCGTTTGGTGGTTTGCTCCGGCAACAACAGCGCAATAATTTTGGCCTTGGGCGCGTTCGTCCCGCCACATCCAACGATGAATACCATGAGCACCAATAGCACAAACCTGCGTCGCATGGCTAAAACTCCTTGTGCTTTGGCGGACGTGGCTTCGTTTAGTGGGCGGGCGCATCCAATAATTGCTCGCTTAATTCAACGAAGCGGTCAATATCGGCCTTAACTGTAGCCAAACTTGCCCGCCAAAAATCTGGTGTGCGAATATCAATTCCAAAGCGTTCGGCCAAGGTTGCTGCGTCGGCCTTGCCCGAAGCCGCCAGCAAATCATCGTATTTGGCGCGGAACTCATCGGGGGCTGCCACATATTGGGCGTACAAGCCCAAGCCAAACAACAAACCAAACATATACGGATAGTTGTAGAACGAGCGTTCAGCGCTGTAGTAATGGCCTTTGACAGCCCACATGTACTGATGATAATACTGTTCGTCGAGACCATCGCCATAGGTTTCAGTTTGGGCCTTGAGCATCAGTTCGTTAATTTCTTGCACGCTTAGCTCACGGGCTTGGCGCGCTTCAAATAGGCTTTGCTCGAAGATAAAGCGGCTGCTAATATCAACCACCAACTGACAGCTATTTTGCAACGACGATTCGATGATCGCCAATTGGGTAGCTGGGTCGGCCTTGGCCAAGGCTGCGTTGCGCACAATCGTTTCGCAAAATATACTGGCAGTTTCGGCCAAAGTCATTGGAATTTGGCGCTGCAATGGTGTGGCTGCAGCTAGGTTAAGATTATGATAGCCATGTCCCAACTCATGTGCAAGCGTGCGCATTCCCGCAAACGATGGCTTATAGTTGCTCAGAATCCGTGATTGATCGCCAACCAACGGCATACAAAACGCCCCGTCACGTTTGCCAGCCCGTGGCTCGGCATCGATCCAGTTTTCGTCAAAGGCGCGGGCAGCAAAATCGCGCAACCGTTGCGAATAGCTGCCGAAGTGTTCTAAGATAAAGGCTTCGGCTTCGGCATATTCCCATGAGCTGACATCGTTGCCGATTGGCGCAAACAGATCGAACCATGGCAAGCGTTCGCTGCCCAACAAGCGTGCTTTGGCCCGCAAGTAGCGCCGAAAATCTGGGAAGGTTTCGCGGGCGGCGGTCATCAGGGCATCAAGGGTTTGGCGATCAATATTGTTATCAGTCAGCGCTTCATCCAAGGCGGTTTGCCAACCACGATGGCCAGCCAAGGTATTAACTTGGCCTTTGATGCTGTTAAGTGCGGCAGCCAGCGGCGTTTCGACGACCTTCCAGCCTGCTAATTCGGCTTCGAAAGCACTGCGCCGCACCTCACGATTGGGATCAAACGCCAAGTTGCGTAGCATACTCATGGGCATGTGCTTGGTTTCGCCATCGAGCTTAACTGGTACACTCAGCTGTGAGCTAACTACGGTGTGCAATTTGCTCCAAGCGTTAGCACCACTTAAATTAAGCTCAACTGCCAAGACCTCCTCGGCTGGCGACATCAAGTGTGATGCTTCGTGCTTGGCTTTTTGCAACGCGTAGGCATGCTCGCTGGCTAAGGGCGATTGCGCGACTAATTGCTCAATATCCAAGCCGCCAATCCATGCGACCCAACGAGTGCCTAATTGTTGGAGCTGCATCCCCAATTGTTGTATTTCGCTAAACCGCGCTTGAGCCACGGTATCGCGAGTATCGGTAGCAACAAAGCCCATAATGTAGCTATAGTTGGTTGTCGCTGAATCTTGAACCTGGTTGAGTGCATTGGTTACGCGTTCAAAGGTCGCGATTGTCGCCGAATCAAGCACTTGGTTTTCACTACGTTGGATAGCAGCTTGATCGAATAGGCTTTTGAGATCGCTGACTTGTTGCTTGAGTTTTTGAATGCCTGCGGTAAATTCAGCTGATTCGAGGCTGGGGTAGATAACCGAAAGATCCCAGTGTGGTAAGCTTTGGCTAGTCATTTGGCTGATCCTTTCTCATCAACAACCCTAAAAAGCCGCAACGCCCAGCTGCTTAGCGTGGGCGTTCGTTTTGTGGTTCATTGCGGAAGTTGGGCAAAACTTGACGGGTGGTTACTTGATACCAATTAGCGATGCGCCGGAAGCGGTCGCTGTAGCGATAGAGCACTTCGGCCTGCTGATCGATCGGCGCAAGGCCAAGCACCTCGATCGACGGCGCAACTTGTTGCTCCAACAATGGCTGATAGAGCATCACCGATGGCGCAAGTGCCAGCCATTTGGTTTGAAACTCGGCGTACAATTCGCGGCGAGTTTCTTGGTTGGTGGTTTGGCGAGCGCGCACCAACAAATCATCAATCGCTGGATCTTCGAGCCCAGCAAAGTTGGCAGCATTGACCTGCGACGAATGCCATAATTCATAAACATCGGGGTCGCTGCCCAAATTCGACCAGCCATGAATTGCCAAATCAAACGTGTGTTGACTAAGCGTATCTTGCAGATTGCTACTTGGCACCAATTGCAGACTGGTTGAAATGCCGACTGTCGCCAGTTGGGTTTGAATCCGTTCAGCAATTGCACTGCGTTCAGGGCTATTGGCACTGACTAGATCAAAGCGCAGCAATTGGCCAGCTTTACGTCGCCAACCTTGCTCATCACGCTGCCAGCCTGCTTGGTCAAGCAAGCCATTGGCGCGACTTTGCTCAGCATCATCAATGTAGCCGGTCAATTGCTCGGCAACCGCCCACGATGAGGGCAAGATTGGCGAGGTCAAGGGCAACGCTCGATTTTGCAAAACGTCAGCAATCAAGCTAGCTGGATCAACCGCATAGTCGATCGCTTGGCGTATCCGTAAATCATCAAGTGGTGGTCGGCGCAGATTAATTGTTAGCACCACATAATCGGCCAAGGGCGCGTGAACCCGCCGGAAGCCTGCTGGTAGGGGCAATTCGCCTTGCTCGGTAACATCGTAGCTGAAGGCATCGACCACATTGCGGCGCAAGGCCTCGTGAGCCGCTTCCATGGTTGGGTACAGCCGAAATTCCAGCCGCTCCAAATTGGGGCGACTATTGGGAATATTGGGGCGATAATCGCTGTTGGCCAATAATTCGAAGAGATTGCCATCGCGCTGGCCAAAGCGGAAACTGCCAGTCCCAACTGGTTGCTGGTTCCACGCTTGCCATTGCTCAGGTGTAGCGTTGCGCAACAGATGTGCTGGCAAAATTGGCACCGTCAATTGATTGAGGAAGGGCGCAAAGGCAACTGGCAAATTAAAACGCACGGTTTGCGGATTCTGTGCCGTAACCGCGATATTTTGCCAAGCCAACTTGAGGCTGGGGTCACCATTAAATTGTGGGCTTTTGATCCAGTCAATTGTCCAGATTACATCGTTGGCTGAAAATGGCGTAGCATCATGCCAACGAACATCATTGCGCAAGGTCATGGTATAGACCAAGTTGTTGCTGCTGACCTGCCAGTTTTCGGCTAAATCGGGCACGACCACACCAGTGGCCTCGACCCGGGTCAAGCCCTCGAACAATAAGCCACTGAGATCAGCTTCGGCTCGGGTTTGGGCGCTACCGCGCAATGGGTTAAGGTCGTTGACCTCACCGACCAAAGCCTCGCGATAGACCCCGCCAACCCCAGCCTCGCCGCCTGCTGTTGTTGCTAGCGCTAAGTGCGCCAACAACAACAAAATCAGACTAGCACAAACCAATGTGGCGCCAATTTGCCAGCGAATACGTCGAACCATGGCCTAAATATTGTTTACTAAGGCAGGATGCAACAGCGCCAAGAGAATCAATACGCTGGCGATCACAATCGTTACACTAAACATGGTTTTTTCAACGCCACGGCGAGTACGGTAGGCAGCTGAGGTGTTGCGGCCACCCAAAACGCTGGCGCTGTTGCCTTTGGCTTGTAAAAGCACCAATGTAATCAAGGCAATTCCCAAAACAACTTCTGCCGAAAACAAATACGTTTGCACCTTGTAAACCTCCACAGTTGGCTGTGTCTAGTCGATTATCAATAGATCGCTATTATAAACCAGAATATAGAAGATAGAGCAATGCGCATAGAATGTATGGCTTTGGGCTGATGGCTATGGGGAGGATAGACAAGGGTTTGTGTTCCCTCACCCCCCGGCCCCCTCTCCCACTGAACGCGGGCGAGGGGGAGACGCTGTGGATTGACCATCCTGTGAAAACCACGGTGTTAAGCCCCTCGCCCGCGCTACGGGAGAGGGGTTGGGGTGAGGGAATCTTACCAACCGATCCCCCGCAACCTGCCCCCGATCGCCAAGCTACATATCCCACGTTTTGGGAATAAACAGATCGTTGAATTTTTTGAGCGCATAGCGGTCGGTCATACCCGCAATATAATCAATCACAGCCCGCTCGGTAGGCTCGCCGCGCTGCTCACAAATTGCTAGCAAATCGCTTGGCAAGGCCTCAGGATGTTGGCAATAATACTCATACAGTGTGTTGATGACATAATCAACTTTGCCATCTTCGGTTTTGGCGGGGCCGCGCAGATAGACATTGGCATACATATATTCGCGCACGCCGTTGGTTGCCTCTAAAATTTGTGGGCTCATGCTGATGCTTGGTTCGCTTGGTGCGGGTTGCTCGCCGCGTGCCCACCAATTATGGTCGATCATATCGCAAACCATGGTATTGATCCGCTCGGCATGGCTTGTGCCAAGCACCGCAACATAGGCGCTCGGCAAATCGCTTAGCTGTAAAATGCCAGCCCGCATTGCATCATCAATATCATGATTAATGTAGGCCACACTATCAGCCAATTTGATAATTTGGCCCTCGAAGGTTGAAGCTGTGCCCCATGTTGCAGTGGTAATATCTTTGCGCGATTTGGAGTGCGAATAAATGCCCTCGCGCACTTGTTGCGTCAAATTCAAGCCCTCGCCATGTTTCTCTAATAGCTCAACCACGCGCACACTTTGCTCATTATGCCGAAATTTGCGCCCAATTGCTTTGGCCAATGCTGCCTCGCCTGCATGACCAAACGGCGTATGACCCAAATCGTGGCCTAAGCCAATGGCCTCGATTAAATCTTCGTTGAGCCGCAAGGCCCGACCAATGGTGCGGGCAATTTGGGTCACTTCGAGTGTATGAGTTAACCGGGTGCGATAGTGATCGCCAATCGGTGCAATAAAGACTTGGGTTTTATGTTTCAGCCGTCGAAAAGCCTTGGAATGCAATATTCGGTCGCGATCGCGTTGAAACTCAGTTCGCACTGGCGAGGCTGGCTCCGGCTGATCGCGTTTGGCGTGAGCGCTAAATGCTGCCAATGGCGATAAACTCGCCATTTCGACTGCTTCAAACAATTGCCGCACAGATTGATGCTGCATATCCTGCTCCTTGACGTACAATTAATCGCAAACTAACGAAACAGACCGCCCAGATAGCCAATTATTTGTTATGATGTATATCCTATAGCATTGTGACAAGCACTGGCACACTGCACTTCTGGCGTAATGCAAGCTTTGAGATCCAAACTATGAGCGTTCTACGAGCGCAGCAATGAAAACTAAACATGCTGATCGCCCGTAGGCTACGGGGATCATACAAACAAGCAACCGAGGCTGTGTATGCCCTATTTAATTGATGGTCATAATTTAATTGGTCAGTTGGCGACTATTCGCCTCAATGATCCCGATGATGAAGCAAAATTAGTTCAATTGCTGCAACGCTTTGCTATTACCCGCAAAGTGGCGGTTTCAGTTGTGTTTGATCGTGGTCAGTATACGCAACGCACGCTTGGCGGCGGTGGCGTAACTGTGCGCTTTGCCCGTTCACCAAGCGATGCCGATGCAATGATCAAATCGCAACTTGTGCGTTTATCACGACCAAGCGAGTGGGTTTTAGTCTCGGCGGATCGGGCGCTGATATCGGTGGCCGATGCGGTTGGCGCACGGGTAATCAATGCCCGCGATTTTGCCGCATTGCTCGAATCGATGGGCGCGGCTGATCCCAATGCCCCGACCCATCAGGAAATGCATGCCCATGTGCGCCAAGATCAGCTGCCAGATTGGCTGGATTTCTTTGGGTTTGATAAAGATATTGCCGAGAGCAAAGTTGATCTGACACGCAAGCCCAAACCGAATCAACCAAGCCTGCAACGTACTGGCACGCAAGCCAAACGCCGCTCGCCACAGGCTGCTAAACCAATTGTTGTGCCACAACCGCCTGAGCGTTGGCAACTGCCACCACGCCGCAAAGATCAGCCTGATCCGATTCCGCGTGATGCTGATGGCCGACCACGGCTCTCGCGCGGTGGCAAAAACCCGCAGGCAAGCACTGGTGAACGGCTGCACAAACCACCGCCGCCGGTTCACCCAGATGAGATCGACGAATGGCTCGAATTTTTTGGGGCTGATGAGGAATAACGAGGCTGGATCATGACAGAAACTGCAACCGAAGGCCGCAAAATCGATCATGTTAATATTGTGATCAACGAGGATGTGAACGCCAAAGGCATTACCACTGGCTTTGGGCGCTATCATTTTGAGCACGATGCGCTCCCAGAATTAGATATGCGCTCAATTGATTTGAGCACCACATTTTTGGGTAAAAAGCTCAAAGCGCCATTTTTAATTAGCTCGATGACTGGTGGCGCAGCGCCAACCGAGAAGATTAATTTACAATTGGCTGAAGCAGCCCAAGCTTTGGGTGTGGCCATGGGGGTTGGTTCGCAACGGGCTGCAATTTTCGATGCCAGCCTGGCTTCATCGTATCAAGTGCGGCGGGTCGCACCTGATATTGCCTTGTTTGCCAATTTGGGCGCGGTGCAACTGAACTACGGCTATGGCATCGAGCAATGTCAACGGGCAGTTGATATGATCGAAGCTGATGCCTTGATTTTGCATTTTAATGCCTTGCAAGAAGCTGTACAGCCCGAAGGCGATACCAACTTTGCCGGATTATGGCATAAAATTGAGGCGCTTTGTCGGGCGTTGCCAGTGCCAGTCATTGCTAAAGAAGTTGGCAACGGGATTGGCGGCAAAGCTGCTAAACGCCTAGCTGAGGCTGGGGTGCAGGCGATTGATGTGGCTGGCGCTGGCGGCACCAGTTGGAGCGAAGTCGAACGCTTTCGCCATCATACCAAAACTGGCCAAGCCACTGCCGCTACCTTTGCCGGCTGGGGAATTCCCACCACCGAAGCAATTAAACAGGTGCGGGCAGCGCTGCCAACGATTGGGATTATTGGATCAGGTGGTGTGCGCAGTGGGCTGGATATTGCCAAAGCGATTGCGCTTGGCGCTGATTTAGGCGCAGCGGCGGCTCCAAATTTGTTGGCCCAAGACGAGGGCGGTAGTGAAGCCGTGCATGCTGCCATTTTGGCAATGCTTGATCAATTACGCATTAGTATGTTTTGTACTGGTGCGGCAAATCTGGCCGAATTGCGCCAAATACCTTTATACTCTGTTGGCTAAGTTTTTCAAGAAAGTAGTTTCATGAGTAAGACCTTGGATATTATCATTCGGGCGTTGGAGCCAGATGATTACCTAGACCTTGCGGTCGTATTTAGTGGGCCAAATGTGCTTGATGGATCGTTGCATGTGCCGTTTCCTTCGCAGGATGTTTGGCGACGGCGGGTTGAAAACCCTGACACTGAAACACCGCGCTTGGTTGCGACAATTGATGGCATGGTCGTTGGTGTAATTAGCCTTGAGATTGGCGAAGGCCGTCGCCGGCATGCTGGCGATTTGGAACTTGCGGTGCGCGACGATTATCAAGGCCGTGGGATTGGCGCAGCCTTGATGGCAGCCATGATCGATTTAGCCGAAAATTGGTTAGGCCTAAGTCGGCTCGAAATCGTGGTGTTTATCGATAACACGCCGGCGATTACACTCTACAAGCGCTTTGATTTTGCGGTCGAAGGCACCTTGCGCAACTACGCCTATCGTGGTGGCAAGCTTGCCGATGCCTATACCATGGCTCGTTTTAGCACCTGCGCTTGCCTGATGCTCAACTGATGGAAAGCTGAAAAAGCCCCAAAATGTGCAATCCAATACCATGAGCATGGTAGAATACCCGAGGCGGCGCGAGCCGCCTTGTTGTATATATCCGGCGACCATCACACATGAAGCTTGCCTTTAGGTGTGGTAGCCTCAGAAGGAGCACCCAACTTTAGCTGCTTTAGCTTGCAGAAACGCTCGGTGTATGTGATAATTTACCTATGCAAAGAACTATTCGTCTACGACTTGAGCCATCACCTGCACAGGCTGCCGCACTTGCGGAAACCAGCCGTCAATTCACGGCGGCCTTCAACCTGTTTGCGCAGTTGGGGTGGTCTAACAGCGTGTCGAATGCGACGAAGCTGCATTTTCTGGCCTACTATGCCGTCCGCGCAGCGCTTCCCGAGCTCAACAGCAATCTGACGAATACCGCACGGGCCAAAGCGGCTGAGGCGCTCCGCAGTGCCTTTACCTTACGCAAAGATCCCTCGCGCACTGTCACGATGCCCCGCTCGCATTCCTGCCCTCCGCGTTACAACGTGCATACGTTTCGCGTGGATTGGGAAAGCCAGACTGTGCGACTGTCGCTGGTCGCTGGTCGGCAGACGATCCGCTTTTGCGTGCCAGCCTATGCCACTAAGTACGCGGGCTATCCGGTTGATACGGCGGATCTGCTTGAGCGTGATGGGCGCTGGTTCTTGCACGTTGTGGTGACGATTCCCGCGCCTACCATCGCGCCAAGCGAGACGGTTGTTGGGGTGGATCTAGGGTTGAGTCATCCCGCCGTGACGAGTACGCGGCGCTTTTTGGGCAAGAAACGCTGGAAGGCCCGTGAAGGTCAGCTGTTCAAGCTCAAACGTGCCTTGCAAAAGCGTAACACCAAGTCGGCCAAACGGCACTTGAAAACGCTGCGGCGTAAGCAGGCCCGCTTTCGACGTGATTGTGATCACGTCGTGAGTAAGCGGATCGTGCAGTCGGTCGAAGCCGGTAGCACGATTGTCGTGGAAAATCTGACCAATATCCGCAAACGCATGAAGGGCAAGAAGCGAACCGCAACCAAGCGACGCTTGCATTCGTGGTCGTTTGCGCAATTGCTGGCGTTTATTGTGTACAAGGCGCAGGAGCGCGGCGGTACGGTGGTTGCGGTTGACCCGCGACATACCTCGCAGATGTGTAGCTGCTGTGGGCATCAAGCCCGCAACAACCGTCGCTCCAGGGCTGTTTTCAGATGTCGGATGTGCAGCTATGAACTGCATGCTGATTTGAATGCCGCCTACAACATTGTGGCCAAGTACCGTGCTCAGGGGGGTATATCTCGCCTGGGTGGGCTGCCCGTCAACCAGCCTATCGTGTCCGATCCTGAGCTACTAGCCTAGGATTGAGGGACAAGCCCAACGTCTTTAGGCTTGGGTTGTTGACCGAATCAAAGGGGTATGTGTCTACTATGCGTCAATCAACTCGTAATGCAATATCACGGCGACAACGCCGAACAACTCGTTTTATTCCCTCGCGGCTTGGCAATAAGCAAGCGCCCCGCTCAATGGGCCGCCGCATCGCCGTAGCTTTTTTGGGCGTGCTGGTAGTTGGCTTTGTGCTGCTGGGCGTATCAGGCATTGCCATGGCAGTCACCTACAATGGAATTGCTGCCAACTTGAAGCCCCGGCTTGATCAAATTCATACCTATACGGCGTTTCAGCCATCGAAAATTTATGATCGTAATGGCACTTTGCTGTATGAATTTGTCGGCGAAGGCCGGCGCACACCAGTTAATCTCGATGAAGTTTCTAAGGATTTGATTAATGCAACGGTTGCTGCCGAAGATGCTTCGTTCTTTGAAAACTCTGGGGTAAACTATTTCAGTATTGCGCGGGCAACCTTTGCCAATCTTACGCAGCAAAGCGTGGGCGCTGGCGGTGCTTCAACCATTACTCAACAGGTTGTGCGCTTGATTGTGCTGACTCCTGAGGAACGCCAAGATCCCAACGTCTATAGCCGTAAGGTCAAAGAAATTATTTTGGCCCAAGAGTTAAACACGGTTTATAGCAAAAATGAAATTCTTGAACTATACCTGAACGAAATTCCCTATGGCAACTTGTCGTATGGCATTCAGGCTGCGGCCCAGAATTATTTCGGGGTCGATGCCAAAGATTTGGATATGGCGCAAGCATCATTGCTTGGTGGGATTCCGCAGCTACCAACGACCTATAATCCCATGCCTGGCTCGATGATAATTTGTTGCTCAAAGGCCTCAAGTTGCCCAAGGATGTGTGGCTCGATCCTATGTACGATCTCGAAAACGATGTCAAAGGCGAGATTGTGCCACCCAAAGGCCGTCAGATCGAAGTGCTACGCCAAATGGTGCGCAACAATTATTTGACTGAGCGCGAAGCCCGCACCGCTGTGGCCAAAGATTTACAGTTTGCTAAGCCTGAAGTCAGCTTGTTAGCGCCCCACTTTGTCTTTTTTGTCAAAGATTATTTGCAACAACGCTATGGCGCTGAGGTGGTTTCAAATGGTGGTCTGAGCATCACTACCACGCTCGATTTGCAAACCCAAGATCTGGCACAAACCGTTGCTTACACCCGAATTCAAGAACTCAACGACGCTGAACGTAATATTCACAATGCGGCAGTCGTGGTAATGCAGCCCAACACGGGCCAAATTTTGGCGATGGTTGGCTCAATCGGCTATGATCTTTCTGAAACCACTACAACCCCAGGCGAAGAAGGCAACGTGCTTGATGGTAAGGTTAATGTTACGACTGCCTTGCGTCAGCCAGGCTCGGCATTGAAACCATTCACCTATCTTTCGGGCATGGAGCAATACGTCGCGACCAAAGGCGCAAGTGGCATTACGCCGGCTAGCGTGCTATGGGATGTGCCGACGATCTTCAATCCACGCGGGGTCAAATACGAACCGCAAAACTTCGATAATCAATTCCATGGGCCATTACGCGCTCGAACTGCCGTCGCCAACTCGCTGAACATTCCAGCGGTTAAAGGTCTGAAGGCCGCAGGGATTCCCGAAACCCTTGATTTGCTGCATCGTTTGGGGATTTCGCCCAACGTTTTGGCCAACGATCCCGGCTATTATGGCTTGGCGCTAACGCTTGGCGGCGGTGAAGTTACGCCTTTGGATTTGGCAACAGCCTATAATACGGTTGCCAGTGGTGGCCGTTATTTTGCGCCAACTCCGATTCTCAAAATTACCGATGCCCGTGGCAAAACCTTGGAAGAATTCAAGCCTACGCCATTGGCAAACCCCGCTAGCGATGCAGTGAGCGATACAAGCAAATGTGTCATTCCTGAGGGCGAAGATTATCAATTGGGGGCGCGAGTTCCCAATGGAACCCAATGTGTTGATGGCCGCTTAAACTATATCATCACCAATATGATCAGTGACAACGAAGCACGGCGTCCGATCTTCGGTAGCAATAGTATTTTGAAGCTCTCGCAGCCAGTTGCTGTCAAAACCGGGACAACCAACGATTTCCGTGATGCTTGGGCTTCGGGCTTTACGCCGTTTGTCACGGTCACCGTTTGGACTGGCAATAACAACAACGAGCAAACCGCCCAAGTTGAAAGTACCCAAGGTGGTGGGGTAATTTGGCGCGTACCATGGAAGGGATTTTCGCCAACGAAACAATTATGAATCGCTTGGCCGGCTTCTATGGTGGCATCGACAATATGCCCCAAAGCTTTGAAAAATCCTATCCTGGGGTTTATCGCGAGGATATTTGTGAAATTCCTGGGCCGTTCGGTGGGCGTACCGATGAGCTGTTTATCGATGGCCTAGATTCTGGCGGCAGATGCGATCTGTACGAAAAAATTTCGGTGGTTAGGCTCACAACAACTGATGCAGACGGCAAAGAAACCACCGCCTACTGCCGCCCAGTTGCTGGCGCTGAGTATCCCGAAGGCGCAATTTCATCAATTTATGTTTGGAAGTTGCCCGAAAGCAACGAAGACGAACGCATCGATTTGAGCAAATGGAAGGGCTATACCGCCGATAGTAATGATAATGGCGAAAATTCGCCATCGGCGATTGACCCCGATAAATTGCCAAGTTGCGATGCGATTGCGCCAACGCCAACGCCAGGCACCCCAACGCCAGACCCGCTAACGCCAACTGTGCCAATTTTAGGGCCGGGCCAAGTGGCAATGCCGAATTTGGTTGGTTTGGGTGAGAATCAAGCCCGTCAACAGTTGATGAACATGGGCTTTACACCCGATAAGATTGTGGTTGATTACCAAGGCCGCGATCGGCTTGGGCCAGTCTTTGATCAATACCAACCCTATGTGGTTTTGAGTAGTTTACCTGGAGTTGGGGTACCGATTGACCTGAATACGGTGATTATTTTGGGCATTCGTGCGCCTGAGAGCAGTCAGCCAACGACGGCTCCACCAGTAACGGCGCAACCAACAACTCCGCCAGATAACCCAACGCCAGTGTTGCCGCTACCAACCACGATCGTGGAACCGCCGCCAGTGGAGCCATCGCCGATTCCTGAACAACCGCAACCAACTCCGATCGTAACGCCTTAAATCACTCAACCGAGCGCTTGTTGACCACGACAAGCGCTCGGCGTTTGGCATGTCGTGGCATAATGCCCTATAATGCCCGCGAATGAGCAGGCTCTGGTGGCCTGAGGAGCGATCATGAACATTTTGCTTTCCAATGATGATGGTGTGCATAGCCCTGGTTTGTTGGCGCTGAAAGGCCAACT
The DNA here is from genome assembly GCA_963767035.1 of uncultured Chloroflexia bacterium. GTDB lineage: Bacteria > Chloroflexota > Chloroflexia > Chloroflexales > Herpetosiphonaceae > Herpetosiphon. Next base: position 417,508 of record CAVYBW010000003.1, read on the forward strand.
TGAGCAGCTTGGCTGTGTCACTGTCGTTGCGCCTGAGCGCAATTGGAGCGCAGGGAGTCATAGTCGCACCTTGTTTGCCCCGCTGCGGATCAACGAAGTACAACTTGCCGATGGCAGCCCAGCGCTTGCTTGCGATGGCTCGCCCGCCGATTGCGTTGGCCTCGCTTTGCTCGGTGTGCTGGACCATCGGCCTGATTTGGTCGTTTCGGGCATCAACCTTGGCGCAAATTTAGGCCACGATGTGTTGTATTCAGGTACAGTTGCCGCCGCCATGGAAGGCTTGGTGGTTGGCATTCGCTCAATCGCTATTTCGCTGGTTGACGGCTACAAACCTGGCAGCGATTTTAGTGTGGCCGCCGATTGGGCACGCCGAATTGCCGCTACTGCCATGGAACTGCAATTGCCCAGCGATATTTTGCTGAATGTGAATGTGCCGCAAGGCTCAGCCGAAATCGTCAACGATGCCAAAGTCACCCGCTTGGGCCATCGAATTTATCGCGATGAATTGATCAAACGGCTCGACCCGCGTGGCCGACCGTATTACTGGGTTGGCGGGGCAGCGCCCGAAGGCAAGCCCGATGATGGAACCGATTTTGGCGCAGTGGCCAACAACCATGTCTCAATTACGCCGCTGCATTTCGATATGACCAACCTTGATTGGGTGCAACGCTTGAGTACTGCGATATGGAATAACGCTTAAATGTCACGTTATAAATTACAAACCTATCAATTTGGAATTGTCAATGGCTTGCGCCAAGATGTGAGTGATCGCATTAATAGCGCCATGCCCAACAATTTATTCGCACCTGAGGCACGCAAAGGCCATTTATTTGTATTAACCGATGCAGTTAATGAAGGTGCGCGCGGTAAAGAAGCTTGTGATTTAGTTACCCAAACGATTATTAAAACATTTTATGCCGATAGCTCATTTAGTATTACCTCGGGCTTGCGTAATGCCCTAAAAGCTGCCAATACAGCGCTGTATGAATTTAATTTCAAGGCTGCGCATCACCAAAAAACGGCGGTTGGTTGTACCTGTGCGGTTTTGCGCAATAACGATTTGTATATTGCCCAAGTGCAGCCAACCCAAACCTATGTTGCCCATCGTGGCCAATTACGCGCATTGCCAACCAATCCTTCATGGCAAGGCAACGTCAGCAGTTCAACGATTATGCCACCTAACGCCCTTGGCACCAGCTTATTCAGCGAGCCAGAGATGTTTCGCAACGTGGTTGAAGCTGGCGATATGTTGGTACTCTGTTCAAGCCGCTTGGCACGTGTGCTTGGGCGAGCCGATGCCGAGCGCATGTTTTGTCTTTCCGAGGCTTCAGCTTCGCTGGAAGAATTGTATGCAATTGCCCGGCGCAATAGCTTGAATGAAGCCCATGTGGCAATCATCGATATGCTGCCATTTGTTGACCCCAATAGCGAATTGCTCTCGGCTGAGGGCTTGGCTGAGCGGGGCAAGGCCGCTGCTAGCGTGGTTGGCGAATGGATTAGCGATGTTACGGCCAATGCAGCCTTGATGGTTCGCCGCGATAAAGATGATGAACATGGCGAGCCAAGTTCAGCAATCGACGAGCTGCCACCAATGCCAGCCGAACTTGAGGATGTTGATCCACGGGATATGGGCTGGCTCAACGAGCGACCGCGCTATCGGCCACGTACCTTGCGCGATGCCGAGCAATGGCTGCCCACGGCCTATTTGGGCGAAACCAGCATGGTCGCGGCGATTCAGGCTGCCAGCAGCGCGCCGAGCATCGATTTGACCGACATGGAGCCATTGCCAATTGATTTTGCTGCTGTGCCCGTGCCTCAGCGTGATCCGGTTGTGCCGTTGACTGGTTGGCAAAAATTCACTGCGCCATTTCGTTATTTGTTGGCAGCGATTGTCACCTATATTGCCAATTTCGGACGCAATAGCCGCCCGATGGCTGCGCCATTGCCTCGCTTTGCCCAAGCGCGTGGCGGTGATTTGTCATATCGGCGTTCACGTCGGCGTAACATTCCATGGACATTAATCGCCTTGCTGATTGTCTTAGTCGGCGGCGGTTGGTTCTATGTGCAAGATCGGCGCATGCAAAACACCGAATCCGCCTATCAAGATAGTTTGAATGTGGCGAATACCAAGTTTGAAACTGCGGTCAATGCCGCCGATGATCGGGCTGCCTTGGAAGAATTGGGCGAATTAGACACCCATCTTGAAACCTTGGCCAGCGATCAGGGCTATATGAGCAATCCCACGCGCAAGGCCGATTATCTGGCGTTGCGCAAAAAATCCGATAACTTGCGCGCCAGTATTGATCGCACCTCGTTCTTGACTGATCTCAAATTGGTCACGACCATGCCAACCAGCGATACAATTGGCAAGCTGATTGTCACACCTAATACTGGCAAAAACGACCTGTATTTTATTGGCACTGAGAATGGCACGCTCTACAGCTACACCGAAGGCAGTAGCAGCCCGCCAATTAGCCTCTTGAAAGATGGCGACGAAATTGCTGGACTGCCAGCAGCGCCAATTCGCAGCGTAATGTTGCGCGAAGGCGAGCTAGCGGCAATCGACGCGCCGCCTAATCTCAATGCCCAATCGAATATCTATTTCTATTTGCGCGACACCAAAACCTGGGTTTCGCGCACCATTCAAGGCAGCGAACTCTGGACGCGCCAGCCATTCCCTGATATTGAGACCTACGGCGGCGGCTTGTATGTCTACGATTTGGGGCGCACTGATAGCGCAACTGCTGGCGAAATTCTGCGCTATCGTTCAGGTGAGTTTGCCAACCTGCCCGAAAATTGGATTACCGAATCAACTGGCGATTTCAACACCAAAGCGGTGGTCGATGTGGCAATTGACGGACGGATCTATATGCTCCAACCTGATGGCACGATTGGCATTTTTGAAGGCGGCGCAATGATCGATACGGTAACTGTGCCAGCGCTTGATCCGCCATTACGTGCTCGTCGCTTGTTCGTTGAGCAAGAACTTAGCGCCGAAACTTTCCGCGACAATCAAGGCAATTTCTTTATTGTCGATGCGGTCAATCAACGGGTGGTCGAGGTCAATCGCCAAGGCCAGATTGTGCAGCAACTGAAAATGCCCAGCACCAGCACAATTAAGCTCGAATTACTCAACGATGTGGCTGTGGTCGGCAGCGGCTCAAGCAAAATGCTGTATCTGGCCAATAGCAATCGAATCTATTCGATGGTATTGCCATCGCCACCGCCACCACGCGAAAGCCTTGGCGGAACAACTACGACACCAACGGTTCAAGTTACACCAACACCATAAATAAAGGGGTTTCATGAAAATCGGGATTATTGGTTTGCCCAATAGCGGTAAAACCACGGTATTTAACGCACTAACCCGCAATACCGCTGAAACAAACGCCTATTCATCGGGCCAGATCGAGCCAAATATCGCGATGGTCAAAGTGCCAGACGAGCGGCTTGATGCCTTGGCCAAAATGTACAAGCCCAAAAAACTCACGCCAGCCGACGTACAATATATCGACGTAGCTGGGATGAGTGGCAATGCTCACGAGAGCGGCGGCTTGAATCCACAATTCCTCAATTACATCAGCCAAGTTGATGCTTTGTTGCATGTAGTACGAGCGTTTGAAGATGATGGCGTGCCGCATGCCCAAGATAGCGTTAATGCTGCCCGCGACTTAGCTTCGGTCGATATGGAGCTGATGTTCTCGGATATGGCGATTATTGAGCGTCGTTTGAGCCGCTTGCGTGGCGAAGTGACCAAAATGGTCGGCAAAAACCGCGAAGTGCGCATGGTCGAACTCAATGCACTTGAGCGTTTGTACACTGGTCTCGAACAAGATGTGCCGATTCGCGCCCAGGAATTGAGCGAAGAAGAAGCCAAAGTGCTGCGCGGCTTCCAATTCCTCAGTGGCAAGCCAATGTTGGTTGTCGTCAATATCGACGAAAAGCAACTCAAAACGCCACCAGTTTTGGAATACAACAAGCCCAAAACCGCGATTGTGACCTTGGCAGGCAAAGTTGAGGCCGAATTGGCCCAGCTCGAAGATGAAGATGCCCAAATGTTTATGGACGATTTAGGCATTACCGAGCCAGCCCGCGACCGCGTGATCAAAGCTTCGTATACCATGATGGGTTTGATTAGCTTCTTGACTGCAGGCGACGACGAAGTGCGCGCGTGGACGATTCGCCAAGGCATCGGGGCTGCCGAAGCCGCAGGCACGATTCACTCCGATTTGCAACGCGGCTTTATTCGCGCTGAAATCGTGGCCTTCGACGATTTGATGAAGGCTGGCGATATGGCGACCGCCAAAAAAGCTGGCACTGTGCGGCTGGAAGGCAAAACCTACGTTGTCAAAGATGGTGATATTGCCCACTTCTTGTTCAACGTGTAACAATTCCTTACTCCTAGCCTTGAAAGGGTAGGTTGCGAGTATCCCCAAACCCTCTCCCTCGTGCAGTGGGAGAGAGGGCGTTAATCTGGTGGTTTAGCCGTGATGTGTCGGCATTGACGGGGGCTCCCCCTCGCCCGCGTTCAGTGGGAGAGGGGTCGGGGGTGAGGGCATGACAATCCATGAAATTCAATCACCACTTCTTTGCTTTAAGAAGTGGCGCTTGTTTTAAGGAGCAGAAGATGAGTGAGCAACTTTGCCGTGCCCGGATTGCCCAAAATACCCAAACCCGTGAGCCAAGCCTCGATCTGTCCCATCTCCGCCTCACTAGCCTACCGGAAACAATTGGCGAATTAACCCATCTTGAAAGCTTGGATCTTTCATGGAATCGTTTGGTGCAACTACCGCCTGAACTCGCCAAGCTAACCAAGTTGCGCAGATTAGATCTTAACTATAGCGGTGAAATTGGAGTATTGGAGCCATGGATCGGGCAGTTATCAAGTCTCGAAGAACTGCATATCCGTGAAGTAGCAGTCAGCGAACTCCCTGAAAGTATGGCGCTGCTTCACCAATTGCAGACGCTTGACATCAGTGATACCGCGCTGAGCGAACTCCCTCGCTGGTTAGGCAATCTGCCAAAATTACAAACACTCAATATTAGTGGTTTAACTATAGCTGCGATACCTGCGTGGTTTACGAGCCTTCAGCTTAAACGCTTAATCTCTGATCTCAAGAATATCCCCCATGAGCATTTAATTGGCACAATGACCTCGCTCGAAGCGCTTGATTTAAGTTATTCCAATGCTGAGTTTGAGACTTTTCCAGTATGGCTCATGCAGTTGTATAATTTGCGCTGGTTGAATTTTAATAGCAAAATCTTTGTGCCAAATTGGCTGATGGAATTACCACAACTCGCGTATTTGGAAAGTTACGGCGATTTTAGTGAAATAAGCCAAATCTGGCACACATGGGAATCGCTTGAAAAACTCAAATGTCATTATGTTGATGCGACGACCTTGCCACCAAATCTCAAAACCCTTGAGATAGTCATCACTGAATCCACGATTCCTGAATCAATTCGTCAATTACAGCACCTTGAAGAGTTACACTTATTTGGTGAAGGGTTTCGCGAGTTGCCCGGCTGGGTTTTAGAATTGCCCAACCTGCACACCTTGAATCTTGTCAGTACTGGGATTGATCACATTCTGCCGCCAGCTCAGCCCAACTACAGCCTGCGAAAACTCATGATGCATACTCTCTACTGTAGCCGCAACCATAGCTTGGATGGGCTACGCAGCCTACATAGGCTAGAAGAATTAAGCTTGGGTAATCATAGACTCGGTAAGTTACCAGCGTGGTTGCACGAATTGCAGCAGCTGCGCAAGCTTTCGATTGATGATTGCGCGTTGAGCGATCTCGACCCAACGCTGGGCCAGCTCCAGCAGCTTGAAGCGTTCCATGTCTCAGGTAACTATATTCCAATAAAACGTTTAGATCATGTATTGTCACAGTTAATCCAGCTTAAACATCTATCACTCCACTTATCGGGTAATGACCAATTTCCGAGTAGTATTTGCCAACTCCATCAACTACGTAGCTTGGAGATTAGAGTCTGGGCAACCCATGTAATGCCTGAATCGCTCAATCAATTAAAGAACCTTGAAAGTCTATGGATCTCTGCACCAGATCTTTACCACCCATTGCCTTTGGATGCATGGCTATCGCTACCGAAACTTAAGGAACTGCAAATCAGTCTCAATGACCCCTATCCAATTGATCCTGAGTTGCTACAACGCTTTACGCAACGCGGCATAAAAGTTGATCTGGGCTAAATAGGTGAATTAATTTCCCTCACCCTCTAGCCCCTCCTTGAAAGGTTAGGTTGCGAATATGTTCCCTCACCCCCAACCCCTCGCCCGTGGCGCGGGCGAGGGGCGTTAATGTGGTGGTTTAGCCGTGATGTACCGGCATTGACGGGTGCTCCCCCTCGCCCGCGTGCAGTGGGAGAGAGGCTTTAACGGCGTGGTTCTATCCCATGATTCATTGACCCGCAAGGATTAATTCCCCCTCGCCCGTGGCGCGGGCGCGGGAGTGAGGGGGTGAGGGAACGATCCAATCACGTTAAAAGCAACGAATCACTAAAAAATCAGCCTATTCGCGATTTAACAATTTTGGCGTATGATAGCCCATGATCGCTCTGCACAGAAAGGATACGACGATGCAGGTCAATCCAGGGATTTTCAAAGCCTACGATATTCGCGGGATTTACCCCAGCGAACTGAATGAAGATGTTGCATTTTTGATTGGACGCGCCTTCGCCTCATTTTTGCACGCCGAAAAAGTGATTGTTGGCCGCGATATGCGCACCTCAGGCCCAGCAATTTTCGATGCAGTGACCCGTGGCTTGATGCACCAAGGCGCTGATGTGATCAACATCGGCATGGTCAGCACTGATCAATATTATTTTGCCTGTACCCAATTGGGCTTGCCCGGTATGATGGTGACGGCCTCGCACAACCCCAAACAATACAATGGCTTCAAGATGGTCAAAAAGATGCCCCAATTGCTCTCAGGCGATGCAGGCATTCAAGATTTGCGGGCCTTGGTCGAGAGCGAAGCGTTTGCCGAACCAACTCGCCAAGGCAGCATGAGCGAGCTTGATCTCAGCGAAGAATTTATCGAATCGGTCTTGCAATTGATCGATGTAGCCAGTCTCAAGCCACTCAAAGTGATTGCCGACACAGGCAATGGCATGGTCGGGCCGATTCTCCAGCGGGTGTACGAACGCTTGCCGGTTGAATTGATTGGCCTGTATCTTGACCCCGATGGCACCTTGCCCAACCACGGGCTTGATCCATTGCAGCCAGAAAATCGCGCCGAGCTCGAAGCCCGGGTAATCAGCGAGAATGCCGATGTTGGCTTTGCCTTCGATGGCGATGGCGACCGCTTTTTTGCAATCGACAATCGCGGCCAATTTATCTCAGGCGATTTTATGACCGCTTTGATGGGCCAATACTTCCTTGAAAAACACCCCGGAGCCAAGATTTTGTATGATGTGCGGGCTTCGTGGGCCGTGCCCGAATTGATTAGCGCTGCTGGCGGCATTCCGCTGATGGAGCGGGTTGGTCATGCCTTTATCAAAGCGCGCATGTCCAACGAAGGGGCAATTTTTGCTGGCGAAGTAACGGGCCACTACTATTTTGGCGATTTTAATTATGCCGATTCAGGCGTAATTCCATCGCTGATTATTTTGGAAATGCTCTCGAAAAAGGGCAAAACCCTGAGCGAATTGCTGGCTCCGCTTGAATCAACCTACTTTATCTCAGGCGAAATCAACACTAAAGTTGCCGATGTGAAGGCTGTATTGGCTACTTTGGCCGAAAAATACAGCGATGCTGAGCAACACACCATGGATGGCTTATCGGTCAATTATCCCGATTGGCACTTCAATGTACGTGGCTCCAACACCGAGCCATTATTGCGGCTCAACCTCGAAGCCCGCAACAAAGAGCTGATGGAAGCCAAGCGCGACGAAGTCTTGGCGATTATTCAGGCGTAGCGACGAGGGGTCAGGGGCTGGGGATTAGGATTCAGGTTTGCCGCCATGTTCCCTCACCCCCCAGCGCCCTCTCCCACTGAACGCGGGCGAGGGGGAGCCGACCAGTGTTCATCAATAATTGCGTTAGAATCAGCTGGTTAAAGCCCCGCGCCACGGGAGTGGGGGCTGGGGTGAGGGGACGCTTTGCCATTGTCCATGCACAACACCGTTTGTTAAAAACCTACCCTTGAAAGCCAGCGCCCTCTCCCACTGAACGCGGGCGAGGGGGAGCCGGCCAGTGTTCATCAATAATTGCGTTAGAATCAGCTGGTTAAAGCCCCTCGCCCGTGCCACGGGAGTGGGGGCTGGGGTGAGAGGATCTTAAAACCTAGCTCTCTGTTCTATGCTCTCCTGACCACTGATCCCTAGCCTCTGATTTCTAAAGAAAAATAGATCATTTGTGCGCTTTTCATGCTATGATACGAAGGTACGCAAGGCCAGTTTATTGTTGTGATGAAGGAGCATTTAATGAACGATCGCTCTCAGGACTTCATACCTCTCGCCGATGCCAAGCCACCAAGTATCCCCGCAACTGTTGATCGTACTGCATTCCAAGCCCAACTTGATAGTCTGCGCGTTCGCGAGAAGGCCCATACCCACGAGGGCGATGCTATTGCTGCTGCCCGGCGGCGCTTGTCGATGGTCGAAGTCGATGCGACAACTCCTGTGATTGGCCCAAATGGGCCGGTTCCGTTGATTGACGTTTTCGAAGGCCGCAGTCAGCTGTTTGCAGGCTATATGATGTGGTACGACGGTGCCAGCGCTGCCCATCAATGCGAAGGCTGTTCAATGAACGTTGGGCATGTGCTTGAGCTAGGCTATTTGCACTCACGCGATGTAACCTTCGCGGTGTTCTGTCAAGGCCCGTTTGCAGAGAGCAACCGCTATCGCGAATTTATGGGTTGGCCAATGCCTTGGTACTCGGTGCCAGAATCCTCGCTTGATCGGCTGATTGCTGGCCGCCACTTTGGAATTTGGGTTTGCTATCTGCAGAACAATGGCCGCGTTTTTGAAACCTACTGGACGACTGGCCGTGGCAGTGAGCAGCTGGGCAGTTCATATGCAATGCTCGATATGACGCTCTATGGACGGCAAGAAGTCTGGGAAGATTCGCCTGCTGGTTGGCCCCAGCGCTTTTTTAACACCCACTCGGCCCAAATGCGCACCGATGAACATGGGCATGCGGTCAATCGGCCCGCTGGACGACCAATTTTGCAATGGTCGCGCATCGCCGCTGGCCGCTCCGATGAGCTGGCAGGCCCAGATAAATGAGGGTTCAGCGGCTAGGTCTCAGGGATTAGGCGATAGTAATTTATAGGATTTAGAGTTTCGCATTCAAGCTGCTGAATCCAATGATCCGCTGATTTTGCTCCTAGCCCCTAGGCTCTGAGCCATGACACCTGATCATCAATCATCTTTGACATAAGCAATTCTTGGTGCTACCATAGGCGCTGCGGGGAATTTTGGAAACGCATATCCCGACGTTGGAGGGTGCTCATGCAGCAGCAGCTAGAACAGTTTTTAGCCTATTTAACGGTTGAGCGCGGTTTAACCGGTAACACCATTGCCGCCTATCGAACCGATCTTGACCAATTTGTTACCTTTATTGTCGAACGCAATACAGGCAGCTGGAGCAGCGTCTCCCGCGATGACCTGTTGGCGTTCTTGCTCTTTCTCAAAGAAAAGCGCTACGCAACCTCCACGATCGCACGTCGTACTGCTGCAATTAAATCGTTTTTTGAATACCTGCAAGGCCAACATAGTATTGCTACGAATCCAACTGAAAATTTGGATTCGCCCAAGGTTGATCGTTTCTTGCCGAAGGCGATTACCGTCGCGCAAGTTGACGAACTGCTTGAATTGCCCCTAACAACCAGCGGCCCCGAAGGTCTGCGCGATAAAGCCATGCTCGAAGTGCTGTATGCCACTGGCATGCGGGTCAGCGAATTGGTTGCGCTCGACGTTGAAGATGTTGATCTGAATAGCCATCAGATTCGCTGTTTAGGCAAGGCCAATAAGGAGCGCACGCTGCCGATTATTGGTAGCCCAAGCACCGCCTTGGAAGAATATCTTGATATTGCGCGGGGCCAAATTAGCCGTAACGGCGGCGATCCAGCCTTGTTTCTCAATCACCGTGGCAAGCGTTTAACCCGCCAAGGCTTTTGGTTGATTTTGAAGGGCTACGCCGAACGTTTGGGCCTGAGCGACCTCACACCGCATACCTTGCGCCACTCGTTTGCAACCCATATGCTCAATCGAGGCCGGGATCTGCGCGAAGTGCAAGAGTTACTTGGCCATGCAAGTATTTCAACAACGCAAATTTATACCCAAGTAAGCAACGACCGTAACGTTAAATACGATCAAGCAGCCCAACGATCAAAAGTTGTCGATGCTGCCGAAGTCGAGTTTAGCGCTTAGCCAAATCAGTCGTTGGGCTGAATGTACTTTCTGGCAGTTATGCTAGAGTTAGGCCCAACAACCTGATGCCTTTTGGCGATGAACCGTAGAAGTATGCTGGAATTCAGTTTGCAGCGATGTGGGAATAGTGCAAGCCCACAAGCCTGAACCAGCAGAATGGCGACGGGGAGCCAACAACAATAGATCTCAAAGGTGCCTTGGTTCAGCCAAGGAACTGGGGTGGAACCGCGAAGCGTTTTGTTTTCTTCGTCCCCAGACAATGCTATCAATGGCGTTGTCTGGGGATGACCGTTTTAAAGGCAAAAGGCAGAAATCAAAAGGCAAAATTTTATAAAGATCAATTTGACTTTTGCCCTTTGACTTTTGCCTTTCATGGAGGTTTTTTATGCCAGCAACAACGATGGATGAATTGGTTTCGTTATGTAAGCGGCGTGGGTTTATCTTTCCTGGCTCGGATATTTATGGCGGTTTGCAAGGAACCTACGATTACGGCCCGTTGGGGGTTGAACTCAAAAACAATCTCAAGGCCGCCTGGTGGCGGGCTATGGTCTATGAGCGCGACGATGTGGAAGGCCTCGATGCCTCGATTTTGACCCATCGCTTGGTGTTGCGCCACTCTGGTCACGAAGCCACCTTTACCGATCCGATGGTCGATTGTCGTAATTGTAAAAGCCGCTGGCGTGCCGACCAACTCAAAGATAACAAATGTGAAAAGTGTGGCTCGACCGATTTGACCGAACCACGTCCATTCAACTTGATGTTCAAAACTGCGGTTGGGCCAGTTGCCGAAGAAGGCTCGTTTGCCTATTTGCGGCCTGAAACCGCTCAAGGGATCTTTACCAATTTCAAAAATGTGGTCGACTCAACCGCGCGCCGCTTGCCATTTGGGATTGCTCAAATTGGCAAAGCCTTTCGTAACGAAATTACGCCTCGTAACTTTATCTTCCGAGTGCGTGAATTCGAGCAAATGGAGCTTGAGTTCTTTGTGCAGCCTGGCACCGACGACGAATGGCACGGCCAATGGGTCGAAGCTCGTTTGCAATGGTGGCGCGATCAAGGCTTGCTCAGTGAAAATCTGCAAGCCTATCATCAAGCAGGCGATGAACTGGCTCATTATGCCAAAGCCTGCGTCGATATTCTCTATAAATTCCCTCATGGCTTGGAAGAATTAGAGGGGATTGCCAATCGTACCGACTTTGATCTTGGCTCGCATACCCGCAGCCAAGCAGATTTTGGCTTATCGGCAAACGTCGATCCCAACGAAGATAGCACCGCTAAATTGACCATTCCACACCCAGAAACCCAAAAACCGCTGGTGCCATTTGTGATTGAGCCATCGGCAGGGGTTGATCGGGGGGTGTTGGCGGTTTTGACCGAAGCCTACACCAAGGAAACGCTTGAAAACGGCTCAGAACGGATTGTGCTCAAGCTCAAGCCACACTTAGCGCCAATCAAGGTCGCGGTGTTGCCATTAGCTCGCAACAAGCCTGAGATCGTCGAAAAAGCCAAAGCTGTTAAGAACTTGTTGATGGCAACTGGGATTGGCCGCATTTTTTACGAAGATACTGGCAACATCGGCAAGGGCTATCGCCGTCACGACGAAGTTGGTACGCCTTTCTGCATCACCGTCGATTTCGATACCTTGGGCCGTGGCGATGATCCCAGCTTAACCGACACTGTGACCGTGCGCGACCGCGACACCATGAGCCAAGTTCGGATTCCAATCAACGACCTGGCCAATTACATTCGCGAACGTTTAGTTTAAACATTTAAATTCAAATTGAATATTCAGCCAAGCTCAATTAATGGGCTTGGCTTTTTTGTTTGCCAACTGTCAGCACCATGTAAGCTGATGCTGACCAAACTGCGAAACGAAGGTGGTACAATAGCGCTAGACTAATCCCTACAATTCCACATCCTGAGGAGCCACCCGTGAAACGTTTTTTTCAGCAATGGCTTCATTCGCTCAATTATCCCGACCCCATTCAACAGCAACAAGCCCAAATTATGCAGGGCATTCTTTTGGGTTCGTTTCTGGCCAGCACTGGAGCTTTGGTTGTTCCGTTTCTTGCTCCAGTAACCACAGTTCAATCGATCGGTATTGCGCTGGCAATTGGCGCAGCAATTATGATTTTTCTGGCGGCTTTATTACTCTTGCGGCGCAATTATTTCAAGTTGGCGCTGTTTGGCAGCGTTTTTGGTTTATCGTTCTTTTTACTTATTATGTTGCTTGGTACAGGTTTAGCCGATAGCGGCGCGATTATTTTTGGGTTGGCGGTGCCGATGGCCTTGGCAAGTTTGCTCAGTGGCCGCAAATTGACCTTTGTGATGATTGGCGTTGGCTTTGTTGGCTTGATTGCAACCGCACTTGCCGAGGCTTTTGTGCCGCAAATCACAGGTTTTGCCAAGCCGATGGACAAAAACTATGGCGGGATTATTGGTGGCTACACGGCAGTTGCCTTGGTGCTCGGTATGGTGTTATCGAGCTACAGCAGCGCCTTATCAACAGCCCTCAGCAGCGCTCGCATCCGCCAAACCGAGCTTGAACAGCTTCAATCAAGCCTTGAGCAAACCGTTGCCGAACGCACTGCCACCTTGCAAAATACGCTCGCCGAGCTGAAGCAGCGCGCAACTGAACAAGCCCAATTGCTTGAGGCCAACCAGCAACAGGCGGTAGTTATTCGCGAATTGGGCGTGCCGATTATTCCGCTTGGTGGTCGCCGCTTGGTTGTGCCCTTGGTTGGCCAACTTGATCAAGAACGCTTGTCCACAATTCGCGATCGAGTGATTACGGCGGTGGTGCAGCAACGCGCCCGTCAAGTGCTGCTTGATGTAACCGGCGTGCCTTTGGTTGATGTGTATATGGCTGGCGAATTGGCCGCCGTAATTGCCGCAACCAGCCTCGTTGGCGCTGAAACCGCGCTGGTTGGCATTAATCCTGATGTTGCCCAAGGATTGGTTGGCTCTGGGATTGATGTCTCGCGGCTGCCAGCGTTTGCCACCTTAGAACAAGCATTGAATTCGTAGCCTACATCGTTGTAATTGGGAGAATCGTGATGACGCTTGAGCAATCCACCCGAGCGTTGGTGATTGGCGGTTGTGGTTTTGTTGGCAAGCATTTGGTGCAGCAACTCTTGGCAACCGGGCGACCAGTGCGAGTCTTTGATCTTCAGCCGTATCCCGACCCACAAGTCGAATCGGTGGTAGGCGATTTACGCAATGCCGAGCAGGTATTGCAAGCCTGCCGCGATGTTGGCACCGTGTTTTTATGTGCCGCTGCGGTCGATTGGGGCTGGGGCAATGCTCAGTTATTGCACGATGTGAATGTACTAGGGCCGCAGCATGTCGTCGCTGCCTGCCAAGCGATGGGCGTTGGGCAACTGATCTATACCAGCAGTGTCGATGTGGTATTCGAGGGCAAGCCGATCAGCGCTGGCGACGAGCAATTGCCCTATCCCAAGCGCCATTTGGATATTTATGGCGCGACCAAAACAGCAGGCGAGCGCTTAGTTTTAGCTGCGAATGCTCAAGCTGGGCTGGCAACTTGTTCGCTCCGTTTGGGTGGCGTGTATGGCCCAGGCGATTCGCATCGCTTGCCGTCATTGGTCAATCTAGGCAAGCGCAGTGCGATTCCCCGCTTGGGCAATGGCTCGGCCCGATTTTCGCATATTTATGTGGAGAATGCTGCTCATGGCCATATTTTAGCGGCCCAACGTTTAACCGCTGATGGGGTGATGGGTGGTCAAGCCTATTTCTTGGTTGACCCTGACCCTGATAACTTTTTTCTGTTTCTCAAACCCATTGTTGAAGCCTTGGGTTTGCGCATGGCGCAGCGCCACATCCCCTTTGGGCTGATGCATATGCTGGCTTGGCCCAGTGAAACCTGGTATCGCACCACGCGCAGCAAACAACGCCCCAGCCTAACCCGCTATACCGTTACCTCAACCTGTGTTGATTTTTGGTTTACGGGCGCAAAAGCCGCCCAAGATTTTGGCTATCAGCCGCTGGTTGGGCTAGCCGAGGCTCGCCAACGCACAATTGAATGGGCCAAGCAGGAGTTTAATTTAGGCATGAAGGATGGAGAATGAGGGTTTGGGGATCAGGAGTCAGGGATCAGGCATAGCCGACGCTGACACCTGATCTCTCCCTTGCACCCAAGAGCTATACTCGTTGCTCGATTTCTCATGCCTAGCCCCTGACCTCTAGCCCCTGATCCCTCTGTTCTATGCTCTGGGTGCTATGTGCTCTATTCTTGACCGATTAAGCCTACAAACCTTCACCAAAGCAGAATGACAGCAAGCAACGAATGTGCTATAGTGGTGAAGAACGGCCCAGAGCCGTGAAAGCATTCTTATTTGGTGCGAAATATTAAGGAGTCACTTGTGGCACGAGTAGCAATCAACGGCTTCGGTCGCATCGGTCGCCAAAGCTTCAAAACCATCTTGGATCTCTATCGCGATGAGTTGGAAATTGTTGCAATCAACGACCTGACCGATAACCAAACGTTGGCCCACCTGCTCAAGTACGATTCAACCTATGGTTCATTCGATGGCGATGTTACCGCCACTGAAGATACAATCAGCGTTACCTTCGCCGATGAAGACGAGCCAATGGTCATCAAGGCCTTGGCCGAGCGCGATCCGTCAAAATTACCATGGGGTGAACTCAACGTCGATATCGTGATTGAATCGACTGGGATTTTCACTGATGCCAGCAAAGCGAAATTGCACTTAGATGCAGGCGCAAAGAAAGTTATCATCAGCGCTCCCGCCAAGAACGAAGACATCACCGTTTGTATCGGTGTGAACGAAGAAAACTACGACCCTGAAAAACATACGATTATCTCAAATGCATCATGTACCACCAACTGTTTGGCTCCTGTAGCCAAAGTGTTGAACGATAAATTCGGCATTGTGCATGGCTTGATGACCACCATTCACTCATACACGATGGACCAAAACCTGCAAGATGGCCCACACAAAGATTTGCGCCGCGCTCGCGCCGCTGCTTTGAACATGGTGCCAACGACCACAGGTGCTGCAAAAGCTGTAGCTTTGGTTATTCCTGAGTTGAAGGGTAAATTCGACGGTTTCTCAGTGCGCGTCCCAACCCCAACGGTTTCAATGATTGACTTTGTGGTCGAATTGACCAATGGTGCAACCGTTGAAAGCATCAATAATGCCTTTATTGAAGCCTCACAAGGCGCGATGGAAGGCGTGTTGGGCGTAACCAACGAGCCATTAGTTTCATCAGACTTTATCGGTACTTCATACTCAAGCGTCGTTGACTTGAGCCTGACGATGGCAATTGGCGAAAAGATGGTTAAAGTTGTTGCTTGGTACGACAACGAATGGGGCTATGCTACCCGCATCGCCGACCTCACCGCTTACATCGCTGAAAAGCTCTAAATTTTTGCTTCGCAAACTAAACGCGCTTGTGGTTTTTGGCCACAAGCGCGTTTTTTGTTTACTTGATCGTCCCTGTCCCCTCACCCCAACCCCTCGCCCATTAGATGGGCGAGGGGCTTTACGCTGTGGTGTTACTATGATTCATAGGTGATCACTGATGCTCCCCTCGCCCACTGAACGCGGGCGAGGGGCTGGGGGTGAGGGTATTGATAATGTCTATCTAACCTAATCCCCAGTCCCCAGCTTTTACAACGACCCGCCATCGGCCAATTTATATCCAACCCCGCGCACCGTCAGAATCCGCCGAGGCTTGGATGGCAGTTCTTCGATTTTTTCACGCAAGCGGCGCACGCAAACATCGACCAAATTGGTTTGGCCAACATATTCGTAGCCCCAAACTTCGCGAAACAGCACTTCGCGGTCAAACACCTGGCCTGCATTGGCAGCTAGAAAATAGAGCAACTCAAATTCCATCGGCGTGAGATTAACGTCCTCGCCAGCGAGCAGCACTTTATGCCGTGGCTCGTCAATTTCCAAATCGCCGATCCGCACGATTGGCGAGGCTTTGCGATGTTGATAGCCTTCTACCCGTCGAATAATTGCTTCGACCCGCGCTTGCAGCTCAGCGGTGCGAAAGGGCTTGGTAATATAGTCGTCAGCGCCCAGCTCAAAGCCATGCACAACATCATCGGTGCCATCGCGAGCCGTAATAATAATAATTGGCACATCTGAACGTGAGCGAATGCGCTCGGTAACCGTAAACCCATCAATATACGGCATCATCACATCGATCAGTAGAAGCTGATATTCACCATCGCGATACATTTTGAGCGCTTCGAGGCCATTTGAAACTGTGACAAGTTGATAGCGCTGACCACTTAACGCCACTTCAACCAAGCGCAAAATTGCCGGATCATCATCGGCAACCAGAATTTTACGTTGATGCGCGTTATCTTCATGGCGTTCGTTAGTTCGGTTGAGCAAACGCATATGAGCACTCCTTGCACAGTTAACGAATCTGTGTGTATGCTACCAAGAAAGTGCGCATTCGGCTAGGGCTATTGATTATTAAATTAAAGATTTGGGCCGATCCCCTCACCCCAACCCCGCTCCCACGCGGCGGGCGAGGGGCTTTAACACCATGGTTTGTTGGCAATTCGTCGTTGAAGAAGGGCTGATCCTCCTCGATCGGGTTCATTTGTGGGATATGCACGGTGCTCCCCCTCGCCCGCGTTCAGTGGGAGAGGGGGCTGGGGGGTGAGGGAAGTTTGATTCGGGTGGGTGGCAATCTAAGGGTTTGCTCTCTCGTGCCCGGGTTCATTTGTGGGATATGTTATGTGGGCCGATCCTCTCACCCCAACCCCGCTCCCACGCGGCGGGCGAGGGGCTTTAACACCATGGTTTGTTGGCAATTCGTCGTTGAAGAAGGGCTGATCCTCCTCGATCGGGTTCATTTGTGGGATATGCACGGTGCTCCCCTCGCCCGCGTTGAGTTGGGGATGAGGGAATTGCCTATCTCAACCCTTGACCGTACCAGCAGTTAGACCGCGAATCAGTTGGCGCGAGAAAATCAGGTAGAGCACCAAAACCGGCGCAATTGCCAAGGTCAACATCGCCAATAAGGCGCTCCAATCGGTTTGGAACTGGCCAAGGAATTGTTGTGCGCCGAGTGTGAGCGTGCGCGAGGCTTCACCAGGCGCCAAAACTAAGGGGAACCACAAATCATTCCAAATGGGCAGCATCACGAAAATTGCCAAGGTCGCCAAAGCTGGGCGCATTAACGGCAGCACCAACCAAAACACTTGGTACTCGTTAGCTCCATCAAGCCGCGCTGCATCCTTGAGGTCGCTTGGCACTTGGCGCATATATTGCGAAAGTACAAAAATCGCCATCGGCAAGCCTTGAGCACTATAGACCATAATTAACGACCAAATTGTGTCTTGTAAATTCAATGCAACCATCAATTTGAGAATGCTTACGGTTGCCAAACGAATTGGAATCATCAAGCCAATTAGGGCATAGATCGTCAAAAAGCCGCGGCCACGGAAGCGATATTCGGTCAATCCAAACGCGGTCATGGCTCCAAACAGCAAAATTAGCAAAATCGAGCCAAGCGTCACGATTAAACTATTACTAAGATAGTGCAAGACCGCTGTTTGCTTGAATACTGTCGCATAGCCAACTGGATCAAACAACTCGCCAATTGGTGGCAAGTAGGGCTTTTGGAAAATTGCTTGCGAGCCTTTGAATGAATTCATCACCACTAATAGCACTGGGGCAATTGCCAACAGCGTGTAGCCGCCCAGCACTGCATGCACCAGCAATGGCGTGAGCCAACGGCTTGGGCGCAAGGTATTTGGTGATGTTTTGGGTTGGGTCATTGGTGGTTCACTCACAAGCGAATTAGAGCTCATAGGTTACAACCTTACGTTGCCAGCCTAATAAATATAGCAAACTGCCAAATAAGATAATCAAAAAGATCACCACGGCAATCGTTGTACCCATGGCATAATCGCCAAGTTGGAGTTGGAAGCCGTAGAAGGTGCGATAGAAGAAGGTTCCGAGCAAATCGGTCGAGAAGTTTGGCCCAGCCAACGCCCCCTTGGCGGTATAGACCAAATCGAAAGCATTGAAGTTGCCAATAAAGGTCAAAATGCTCACAATCCCAACTGTCGGCAAAATGAGCGGAAACTTGACTCGCCAGAACAATTGCCAAGCACTGGCACCATCAACCCGCGCCGCTTCCAAAATATCTTGAGGCACCGCCAGCAGTGCTGTCATAAAAAAGAGCATCGGAATGCCAACAAATTGCCAAATTGAAATTAAGGCCACGGTTGGCAACGAGGTGCTGGCTAAACCCAGCCATGGACGATAGCGAATGCCCAAAAATTCGCTAATCGCTGGCGCAATGCCCCAGGTCGGGCTAAGAATCAATTGCCAAATAAAGCCCACAATCACAAACGAGAGCATGGTTGGCGAAAAGAGCAACGTGCGGTAGATGCTACGCCCGCGTAAATTTTTGCTATCGAGCAAGGCTGCTAACAGCAGGCCCAAGGGGTTTTGCAACAGCATGTGTAATAGGAAGAAGAGCACAGTATTTTTTAGTGCCCGCCAAAAAGCGGGCCACCACTGGCTATCAGTAAACAGCCGTTGATAATTGTCCAACCCCACAAAATTTGTGGCATCGGAGCTAAACAGGCTTAAGCGCAAGGTATCGAGCAGTGGAAAAACCATCACAATGCTGTAGAGCAACAGAGCTGGCGCTAAAAATACGGCAATATGCCAACGTGGGCGCGATTTGCTGGGGCCAAACATAGGCATCTCTTTCAACAAGGCGGGCCACCTCGCCGAAATACTCGGCGAGGTGGCAATGCTTTGGGCAAACTAGGGCTTTTTGTACCAATTTTCCAAGCCCTTTTGCAGATCTTGGGCTGCTGCTTCAGGCGTAAACGTACCGCCAATTACCCCAACGCTGGTGCGCCATAACTCGTTTTCGAGGTTTGGCTCGCCGCGTGAGAGAATTTGGTAGGAGTTGCGGATGGTCGATTGACATTGTTTGCGCCAATCAACAAAGGTTTGGGCCAACGGATTCTTCAAGGTCACCGGGTAATCCGACAAACTGAAAAATCCAGGCAAGGCATTACTGAACTCGCCAGCAAATTCTGGCCCAGTCATCCACTCAAGGAAGGTTCGAGCTTCGGCCATATGCGCAGTTTTGGCGTTAATCCCAATCCCGATGTCGGTATGATCGCTGATAAAACATTGATCATTGGCTTTTACTACCGGAGCTTTGAATGCGCCGAGCTCAAATTTGGCATTTTGGTTGAAGTAGGCAATATCCCATGAGCCGGCGGGGTAAATTGCGCCTTGACCTGAGGCAAACAACATCTGGGCATCGGCATATTTGACAGCCTCAAAGCCTTCGGGCAGGTAATCGCGCCAGCGCTCAAGGTCTTTGAAGGTTGAAACATAGGCGGCATCGGTTAATTTGGCGCTGCCATCAATCAAGCCTTTGCGGCCATTTTCACCCAGCCAATAATTTGGCCCAATGTTTTGGAAGCCCATGGTTGCTGCTTCCCATTGTTCCGCCGTGCCCATCACCAATGGCGTATAGCGACCATCTTGCTTAACTTTATCGAGCACCGCAAAAAATTCATCAACCGTTTTGGGTTCGCTTAGGCCAAGCTCGGCAAAGATCGCCTTGTTGTAGATAAAGCCATGGATCACCGAGGCCATTGGCAAGCAGAACAGGGTCTTGCCATCGTCGGTTTGCCAAGCACTTTTGGCTACATCGCTAAAATGCGGTATGCCTTGCAAATCGTTGAGCGCACTCAGATGGCCTGCGGTATACAAGCCCAATGAGACATCAAAAGGCCGACAGGTAATCAGATCGCCAGCGGTGCCAGCCTGAAGTTTGCTATTGAGCGCAGCATTATATTCAGTTGGCGCGGTTGGTCGAAACTCCACATGAATATTGGGATTACTCTTTTCAAACAGCGGAATAATCTGCTCAGTCCAGACCTTTTGGTCATCACTGCGCCAACTTTCAATCGTCAGGGTAACCCGATTGGCATTCGTTGCAGGAGCTTGGGTGGCACTGCTGCCGCCACACGCGGCTAAAACTGTGGTTAAAAGGCTAACGAAAGCGAGTTTCCAAGGCCATTTGCGAACCATAACACACTCCTGTCTAGGACGCTGCAGATTGTTGAAGCTTTTGATTGATGTTGATGCGTGCGGCAATGTTGTGGGGCTTGAATGAACTTTATTAGTTCATTGGATTTAGTAAACAGACAGTACCATAATTGCTTAAGAATTGTCAAGTTTTGCCAGAACGGGGCGAGGTCGGAGGTTAAAACAAAGCACTCACTGCGTGGACAGTGAGTGCAAATGGTGACGCATACGGGATTCGAACCCGTGATCTTCACCTTGAAAGGGTGACGTCCTAGGCCGCTAGACGAATGCGCCATTTGGTTTAGGGCTTGAGTATTCTACTCGTAACGTCGGTTTTTGTCAAATTGTAATTTCGCGACGCAATTAGCCTGTCTGTCGATGCTCAATGAGCTTGAATTTGCAAATAATAAGCTCAAAAAGTCGGATTTCTTGGTTATTCATGATACGATTTGGCTAAAATTCTCGTATCTGCTCCAATACGAGGCTTCTACAAACGTGATCGATTCTCTGCTTGATCGTTAATTTTAGGGGGTTGTATGCCAATTAATGTGGCTTTAGTTGGTTTTGGCATGGCCAGCCAAGTGTTTCATGCGCCGCTGATTAGGGCCGAGCCGCGCTTGAATTTGCACACGGTGGTGCAACGTAACAGCCAAAGTGCCCGCGAGACTTATCCAGCGGTACAGGTTGTAGCCGATCTTGCGGCGGCATTGGCTGATCCAGCGATTGAATTGGTAGTGATTGCCACGCCCAACCAAACCCATGCCGATTTAGCAGTCCAAGCCTTGAATGCTGGCAAACATGTGGTGGTTGATAAGCCATTTACCCTCAATAGCGTTCAAGCAGATCAACTGATTGCGCTTGCCCAGCAACAGCAACGGGTGCTGAGTGTGTTTCATAATCGGCGCTGGGATGGCGATTTTCTGACGACCCAAGCTGTAATTAATGCCGGCTGGTTGGGGCGTTTGGTCAGCTACGAATGCCATTATGATCGCTATCGGCCACAGCTTAAACAAGGCGCTTGGCGCGAACAAGCCAGCCTAGGCAGTGGCATTTTGTATGATCTTGGCTCGCATTTGATCGACCAAGCCGTGGTGTTATTTGGTATGCCACAAACGATCAGCGCCATACTTGCCAAGCAACGTGATGGCGCCCAAACTGTTGATTATTTTGATTTGCGTTTGGGCTATGCCGAAGTGCAGGTAACGCTCAAGGCTGGCATGTTGGTGCGTGAAGTGGGGCCGCGTTTCAGTGTGCATGGCACGCATGGCTCGTGGCTCAAAGCTGGTCTTGATCCGCAAGAGGCTGCCTTGAAAGCAGGGCAAGCGCCAACTAGTGCAACCTGGGGCCAAGAGCTAGCCACCGATTGGGGCATCATCAATAGTGAGGTTGCTGGTTTGGCGCTGCGTGGTACGGTTGAAACTATTGCTGGTAATTACCCAGCCTATTATCGCAATTTGGCGCAGGTAATCAGCGGCGAGGCTGATTTGGCTGTTACCGCCAACCAAGCCCGCGCTGTGATTCGCTTGATCGAATTGGCTGAACAAAGTGCCGCAGATCAACGCACAATTGCGGTTTAACGTCCCTCAACCCCAGCCCTCTCCTCATATGGTATGGGTGGATGGGTAATAGTTCATGATCCCCTCACCCCCCAGCCCCCTCTCCCACTGCACGCGGGCGAGGGGGAGCCATGAAACAAAAAACTTAGATTCAATGGGCAATAAAAGCCCCTCGTCCGCTGAGAGATCATGAACAATTGCAAAAACGAAAAGCCCCTCGCCCGCGCCGTGGGAGAGGGGTTGGGGTGAGGGGAATCGCTAAACCAGCTATCTATTTAGCGATAGTTGTTGAATTGCAAGGGCAGCACAAAATCGTCACCCCGCTCGCGCAAGAGCGTCATCACCGCTTGCAATTCATCTTTGCTCTTCGATGAAACCCGCAGCGAATCGCCTTGAATTCGCGCTTGAGCCTTGGGAACCTCGGCCTTAATCAATTTTTGAATTTTCTTGGCAATATCTTCGGCAATCCCTTTGCGCAGCGTAATCACTTGGCGAATCTTCATGCCGCCAATTTCCTCAGGCTCGCCATAATCAAACAATTTGATCGAGAGATTGCGGCGCAAGGCTTTGGTTTCGAGGATATCGCGCACCGCGCTTAATGCCAATTCGCTGCCGCTCACTAGGGTAATTTCCTTCTCACCAAGCGTAATTTCGGTATTCGTATCTTTCAAATCATAGCGGGTACCAACATCGCGCTTGGTCTGATCAACTGCATTGATCAACTCTTGACGATCAAAATCTGAAACGACATCAAAACTAAATTCAGCCACAAAAAGCCTCCCCATATTTTGTTCGATTTACGAATGCAGCTTTAACTCTACCCCAAGAATCGCTAGCGCCGATCAGCTGGTTTAGTTGGGCGTATAAATTGTGGTGATCACTTGGTTGGGCGCACCCATGCGTACTGGCGGCTTGCCATTGTGAATTACTTCGACCACGGCAGCATTACCAGCCTTGACCTGAATTGTTTGCTGGGCCGAGAAGGTCTGCGTCCAGCCATTATTTTGAATTCCTTCGATCGTATTTTGGCCATCGACCAGCACTTGCAACCACGACGAGCCGCCATCAACTCGCAGCACCACTTGCACGGGCACGGTTTGGGTCGGAGTTATCGTGAGTGTGGGTGTTGCTAATGGATTAATTGGTGATGGTATCGAACCATCGGGATTGGTTGGTTGAGCGGTTGGCGTAGCCAATAATGTTGGTGTGGCAATAATTGAGGTTGAGGTTGCACCACCGGCCACTGGTGTACTATTGAGCGTCGTAAGCCCAAGCGCATTGAGTGTCAGATAGCCAATCACGACCAAGGCCAGCACCACCAAAATGACTGTCCAAAGACTGGGTAGAAAAATTGTATTCCGACGGGGCGGCACTGCTGCTGGCACAACCCGAATCGGGGTTGAAGCACCACGCTCAATCCGATAAAAATCAATTAACTCATCTGCGGGCAGATTCAAATATTGAGCATAATTGCGAATAAAACCACGGGCATAAACATCGCCCGGCAGATGATGATATTCACCATTTTCGAGGGCCGCCAAATAGCGTTGGATAATTCGGGTTTCATTTGAAGCTTGAGCCAGTGAGATGCCACGGGCTTCACGGGCTTCGCGAAATCGAAGGCCTAATCTGTTTTGTCCAGCGTTTGTCATGCTTTGCCTTGTGCCATGATGATGGTTGTCTGCATGCTGGTATTCGTCCATGGGGAACGGAGTGGATGAAGGTGCAGTTATGGCAACGCTGCCATCAAGCAATCTCATGTTCACTATACATGGGCCCAATCGGACGAATGTCCGTAGGAAACAAGCCATGCTTGCCTCAGCCACAGCGCATTATACCACAGCCACTTTTATGCTCCGTGAAAAATGAGAAACTAGGATTAACAATCGTTAAGAATCCCTTGGTGCTGACTACAATAGTTGGATTAATCAGCGCCAAGGGATTCTTAATTACCAAATTGTTGAATTAAGTTTAAGCGTCGCGGAAGAAGTCGATCACGTTGCCGCGTTCTTCTTCGCTGACCATCATTTCGATGAAGGTCACCCGATGCCAAGGATAAATTACCGATTGCACCCCGCCGCCAATATAGGGCACATCTTTGCCATCGCGGCGGCGCATGTTGCTTACCCGAATAAAAGCATCGGTTGGCTGGGGATCTTCTTCCATCTCAGCCACAATTGGATCTTCGCCGCTCAAGTGCAAAATAACAATCCGAGCACCCATACAAAAAACTCCTTCTACTAGCTACAATGGCTTGGTTTATTGACTGGTTAATTCAATCCGTAACAAAATATTGCCCAAACGCACTTCATCGCCATGGCGCAAGGCTTTGGGGTTATTGGCGGCAAGCTTTTCGCGGTTGATAAAGGTGCCATTCGAGCTGCCCAAATCTTCGAGCGTACAGAGATTGCCAGTTTGAATTCGGATAATCGCATGGCGCCGCGAAACCCCGGCCTCTAGCCCGCCATCGGTCGAAAGATCAATATCGGGATAAAAACTACCTTTGCTATCTTGGCGACCAATTACAATTGGTTGATTGGTGTTGAAGCCAAGCTTGCGCCCGCTATTGAGAATCACCACCCGCAAGACCGGAATCGCCGTATCACGCGGTGGCGCAGGTGGCGGAATGACCAAATTACCAGAGCCCCCCGCCATTGAGGCAGCTCCCAGCGAAGCGGTAGTCTCGCGGATGCGCGAAGGCAAAAACGACGAGCCACAGTCAATGCAGAAAAAGGTGCCTGGTAAATTTTCGGTTTCACACGCTGGACACTTTAATCATAACAACTTCCTATTGCTCTCCGCCCCGTTCGCGAGCTACCAAGCCACGGGTACCGTACTTAATGCGTTTGCGACCTTCGTCGCTGGTTGTACCGCTGCGTAATAGGCGGGTGGCCTCTTCTTGAACTGTTTGGGCAAGATCAGTCTGGCCTGATTCGAGCAAGCGCGTGCCTGCCATGCGCAACTTTTTGGTAGCTTCTTCGATATTGCCTTGCTCAACGTGTTGCCACGCCGAGGCTTGCAACCGATAGGCCACCGTCCGTTCGAGCCAATGCTTAACCACGCCATCAACATCAGGCCGAATTTGCTCGGCAGGCCGAATTGGCAACTGCACATCGACCTTGGTTTGCAAGGCTTGGCTGCTGATGCTCGGCACTTCGTAGAACATTTCGACTCGACAGATGGTTTGCAAGCCTGCTGGCATTGGCGGCACAACCATCTCGAGCAAAAAGACTTGATCTTCGCGGCCAACCCACTCGCCCAGTGGCATGCGCCAAAGCGTTTCGTTGTGCAGTTGCGGCGTTAGCGCGGCAATAAATGGGCGCACCCGAAACAGCGAACGAATCTCAGCTTGAGGGTGCAGATGGAAGCGTAGCTCAACTTTATGCGCCATCACATTTTGCAAGCGTTTGATCTCCTCGGAGAACACGTTAACAATTTGCTGGGCGTTGGTGATGTACTCGGTGCGGCTATTTTCAGCTGAGGCAATCGTTTCGAGCAGATCTTCGTTCCACTCATCGCCAATGCCCAGCGCAGTGATGCCGATGCCCTTGGATTGGGCGCGACGGGCAATTTCGACGCAGCGGCTTTCATCGCCATAAGTCCGACCATCGGTCAATAAGACCATGCGGCTGATACCACGGCTCATCATGGGCCGCGAGATTTCTTGCAAGCCCATCATCATGCCAGTGGCCATTTCAGTGCCACCTTTGGCCTCGATCATGCCAATTGCCCGTTTGATTTGATCTTTATCGTTGGGGCGTTGGCATGGCACAACCACCTCGGCACGGTCATTGAACGACACCACCGAGAAATAATCTTGGCGATTGAGCTGATTAACGACGTTATTACACGCCTCTTTGACTTGGTAGAGCCGTTCGCCGCGCATTGAGGAGCTACGATCAACGATAAAGCCAAGATTGACCGGAATCGCCAGGTCGGCATCGGGAATGCCTGCCGGCGACGCTTCGACCAATAAATAGACAATTTGCGGATCGCTACTTTGGGCAACTGCTGGCCGCCCAGGGGTAATGCGCAGTTGAACCATTGCTTGGTTACTCATCGGAGCGCTCCTTGGGCTTGCAAGGGTGGCAATGAAACGACCACCGCACTAATATTGTCTTCACCGCCTTCTAAGTTGGCGCGGGCAATCAAACGCTGGCAGGCATCTTGCGGCCAAGGTGTTTCATTGATAATCGTCGCCATCTCATCGTCGTCAACCATACTCCATAAGCCATCGCTACACAAGAGCAAATGGCTGATGCCGTCAAGACTTTGGTAGATTGAATCGACTTGCAGTTCAGGATGCTGGCCAACCGTCCGATAAAGTTGGTTGCGTAAGGGATGATTGCGGGTTTCTTCTTCAGTCAATTGGCCCATTGCAATCAAACGCCCAACCGTCGAGTGATCGCTGGTAATCAGGCGCAATTTACCATCGCTCATGGCATACAAGCGACTATCGCCAACATGGGCAATGTATAAACCATCGCCAACCAACAACGCTGCGGTGCAGGTTGTTCCCATATCAGTGCCTTGGGCTTGGGCTTCGTTCCAAATCCGCGTGTTGGCATCTTGAATCGCGGTCATCATGAGCAATGGCAGCGGATTACCGGGATCTTCATCGGCCATGGCTGGGAGCGCCATTTGCTCCAAAACGGCGATCATCACGGTTTCGATGGCGCGGCGCGAGGCGATTTCGCCGCCTTCGTGGCCACCCATGCCGTCGGCAACCACAAACAAGCCAACGCTGAGATCGTGCTCGCCATCGGGCAAACTCATCAGCATTGAGTAGACGCTATCTTGATTGTTGCGGCGAATTCGCCCAATATCGCGGGCGGCCCAGGTTGCTAGCCCACGGGTTGAAACCGCTTTCGCCACAACTGGAGCGGCACTAATATCGCGCGTTCCTAGATAATTGGTACCATCGGGATCTCGCTCAGGCAATTGCTCTGGGTCTAGTGGCGCTGTAGTTTTTTGTGATCGTTCGGTTGCCAGCGCGCCAGCAGCTTGGGCTGCTGGCAATTCGGACGGTAACTCAGCACTGATAATTGGCGCAGGTTCAGTTGACTCGACTGCGACGACAGCAGCGGCTGGTTGGTCGAGTGCCTCGCTAGTAGCAGGGCTTTCGACTGCAACAACTAGTTGATCGGTTGCAACAGGAGCTGGATCAAGCGTGCTTGGTTCAGTTGAAGTACGCCCGAATAATTTACGAAAAAATCCCATGGCGAACTCTCCTAAGCACGTAATGCATAGACATTGTGATCCATTGACCCGATATAGACGACCCCTTCGACGACCGCTGGCGTAGAAACAATTGGGCCTTCACAGGTGTGCGTCCAAACAGGCGTACCCGAACCAGCATCAAGACAATAGACCGTGCCATCAGCTGCTCCGATATAGATCCGGCCTGAATCGGCAACTGGCGATGAAACGATTTGGGCACCAGTATTGTATTGCCAAACCTGTTTGCCGTTTTTAAGATCAACTGCATAGACATTGCCGTCAATCCCGCCGACAAAGGCACGATTGCCGATGATGATTGGCGATGAATTAACATAGTGGCTGGTGCGGAATTTCCACATTGGCCAACCACCTTCAAGGTCGAGTGCATGCAGATTGTTATCCATACAGCCAACCAAGACGAGTTTATCGTTCGCGACCGCACTCGAAACAATCCCACCTTGGAGTTTTTGTTTCCAACGAATGCCGCCCTTGAACAGATCAAGCGCCACGATACTGCCATCGCCAGAGCCAAAAATAACCATGTCGTTGGTCAGATACGGCGATGAACGAATCCATTGCCAGCCTCGATAGCGCCAAATTTGGCGACCATTGGTGGCATCGACCGCATACAGGTGGTAATCGTCGGAGCCGAAGTAGACCAAGCGATCTTGGACGCGTGGCGAGGAGCGCACGGGTTTTTCGGTGCGAAAGACCCAGCGTTGGGTGCCAGCACGGGTATCAAAGGCATAGACATTGCCATCATCCGAGCCGACAATCACCATATCATCCCAAACGGTTGGTGTTGATGAGATGCCGCCCTCAGTTGGTTTCTTCCAGCGGAATTCGCCGCGCTTGGTATCAATTGCATACAGGTTAGTATCGTAGCAACCGATGTAGAGCGTGCCATTGCGCACAAATGGCGATGAGCGCACTTCATCTTCGCAGCGAAACTTCCACAGCAGCTCGGTGCCTTTGGCTCCCCGCCGAATCGCAGCTCCAAACGCCGGGGTTGCTGGGGTTGCAATGGCGACTCCAGCTGGCGCAAAGCCTGGCACACTCATCAACACCGCTTGAAATTCGGCTGCCGAACCCCAGCGATTAGCCATATCGTATTCGAGCGACTTCATCACAATCGCTTCAACTTCGGGCGAAACGCTTGGGTTCAATTGACGAATCGGGCGATCGCCGAAGGTAAACGGCGTTTCCAAGCGTGGGTCAATGTTGGTCAGCAAGTGGTGCAAGGTCGCGCCCAAGGCGTAGACATCACCACGGGCCTCGGCAATCCCACGATATTGTTCTGGTGGCGAGTAGCCTTCCGTCCCAATCATCGTGCCTTTTTTATCAGTTCGCGTAAAGACCCGTGCAATCCCGAAGTCGATCAAGACAATTCGATCGGTTGGTGTGACGATCATATTGGATGGTTTCAAGTCGCGGAAGATAATCGGCTCAGGCTCGTGGCCATGCAGATAATTCAAAACATCGCAGATTTGAATTGCCCAACGCCCAACTTGTTGCTCATCCAAGGGGCCATTGGCTTTTTCGAGCACGGTTTCAAGGTCGTGGCCTTCAATTAATTCCATCACCAGATAGGCTCGGCCTGCTTCTTCGAAAAAGTCGTAGACTTTGGGAATTGCTGGGTGATTGAGCGTCGCCAACAAACCAGCTTCGCGCTCAAAGTTCTTCAAACTCAACAAGCGGGTTTGCGAATCGGGAGAGCTTTGAAACATCTCTTTGATCGCACAAAAACGGGTTACATCCTTAAAGCGGGTGTCGCGACCTTTGTACACCACGCTCATCCCGCCAATCCCCAAAACGCCTTCAATCACATAGCGATTTTCAAGCACGGTGCCAGTTTTGAGCGCAGGCGAGCTTGATTGGGGTGTCGTTGGCTCGGCATGTTTCGCGCCAGCCTGTTGCAAGCGGGTTGCATCAGGGTTGGGCGCACGATTGCGAATATCCTCGGTGCCAACCCGTGAGACCCCTTGATTGCGCAAGATTGAGCCGATCCGATTGCTGACACTGCGGGTGGCATCGGGATTTTGGTTGAGCGCACTGGTAGCATCGGGATTTTGGTTGATGCCACGAGTAGCATCGGGATTGACGGGTGGAGCAATGCTTCTGGTTGAATCATTGCCCGCTGCGACTAAACCACGCGTCGAATCGGCATCGGCTGGAGCAATCGTGCGGGTTGCGTCTAAGCCGCGAGTCGAGTCATCGCTGGTTGGTTGTGGAATGAAAGTACGTGTTGCATCATCGGGCTGCCCAGTTGATGAACCGCCATCCGGCCCATCGATTGGGGTTAAACGCGATGTCCCACCTCGTTTGATTAACGCCATACAGCCCCCTTGGCTTTAAGGAACGATCAATGCGCGGCTTGCCGAAGTAGGGGTGATGTTGTAGGACAGCAAATAAACAAGAGCATAACAATAATTGCTACCAACATCCAAACCCACCTACAACTACTGCATCTCGCAGGAGCTTCTTCAAAGGTTCTGGTTGAATCAAGCCAGGCACCTTTGTAGGAACAATGTTGATCAAGAGTTAAGAAAGAAAATGTTACGATGTATTATACGAAATCGCCCGAAGGCGGGCAAGGTAGCTGGTTAGGCAATTTTAATTAAAATGTTGGGTATATGGGTGGTTTCGCCGCCAATACGCCTCGTCAAATAGTCCTCAGTTGATCTAGTACCTAACTAAATGACCAACGCCGACTACGAATCGAGACACTCAGCACAACCCCAATGCCCATTAACACCGTGAGTGTAAACGAACCACCATAGCTCACAAATGGCAGCGGAATCCCCGTCATGGGCATCATAATCAGGTTCATGCCAATGTTTTCTAAACAATGCACCAAGAGCAAGCCCCCAATGCCGGCAACGATCAAGCGCCCAAACGGGTCACGCGCTCGTTCAGCAACCCGCCAAACCTGCCAAATGACGATCAGTTGCAGCAAAATGACTACTGCCGCCCCAATAAATCCCAGTTCTTCGGCAGTGACCGCGAAAATAAAGTCGCTTTCTTGCACTGGCAAATAGTTTAATTGGCTTTGAACGCCATGCAACAAGCCCATACCGCCAAGCCCGCCATTGCCAATTGCTAAACGTGATTGGATAATTTGCCAACATGCACGCATGCGAAACTCAAGATCGGTCTCGCAACGCTCGGGAGTCAAGAACACGGTCAAGCGTTCGCGCTGATAGGGATCAAATTTAAGCCAAGCAGCAACTACGACTGGAATGCCAATCAGGCTTAATACGCCATATTGCACCCAGCGGGTATTGGCAACCAACGACATTACCAGCCAAATGCCAATCATCACCATGCCTGAGCCAAAGTCGGGCTGAAGCATCACCAAGCCAAGCGGCACGGCCAAAATCACCAACGACAGAAACAGCGATTTCCAAGGGCTTGGCTCATCGCCATGCTTGCTCCAAAACGCTGCTAGCGCGATGATGACCATTAGTTTGGCTGGCTCGGTTGGCTGAAACGAAAGCTGGCTTGAGCCGATCCAGCTTTGCGCGCCATATTTGACTTGGCCTAGCGCCACCACCATGCCCAATAAACCCAAGGCAGCGACATATAAAACAATTGCCAAAGAACGCAGTAATTGATAATCAAGCAGCGCCAGCCCAAACATCAAACTCACGCCCACGCTGATCCAGACAATATGTTTGGCAAACGATGAGCCAAGCCCAAACACCAAGGTGCCTGCAGATCCCACCGTCGTGGTATAGACCATTGGTAAGCTAATTGCTAGCAACAGCAACACAGCGACAACCATAATTGGATTAAACTCGCGCCATGAACGAGCGCGAATGCTAGTGGACATAATAAACCTCCTAGCTCAAAATAATACCATATTGGCTTGACGCTTGTGATCCCCCATGCCAATAATCGGGTATTTGAGCATGTGCAACAGTATTATAGCAGTTGGCTTAAGTTGCTTCTGGGACTGCTGGCCTCAATTCGCGCTTAAAGTTCGGATGAGCAATTATTAATTTGTCATCAAATTGTTGGGAATAAGGCTAGCCGATTCGCTATAATTCAGTGTATTATCTCCAAATAGCATCATCTGCTATCCCACTAGCGTTTAACCTCATGATTGCTGATGCTCGTCGTCGTGTATAATTGCGCATATCATCCGTTAAAGAGGGTATGCTTAGGATTCCAGAAAGAGTGGATCGTATGCAAGCATCTGCGGAAGGCCCGCGCCGGCGGGGCGATTCAGCCGCCAAAACCAATATTGTTTTGGTTCATGCCCACACGATTTATCGCGAAGGGCTACGCTATCACTTTGGTCAAGTGCCGCGCTATAAAATTATTGGCGAGGCGAGCAACGGCCAACAGGCAATTCGCTTGGTCGATTATAGCAACCCCGATATTATCGTGATGGATGTTGATTTACCTGGTGTCAATGGCATCGAAGTTGCCCGCACGGTCAAATTGAATCACCCCAATATTGGCGTGATTTTGCTGAGCGATATTAATGACCAAGAAGGGATTGTAAAATCACTGCGTGCCGGCGTTGCGGCTTATCTTTCGCGCACGATCGATTGGGATGATCTGATCAATTCGGTCGATATGGTGCGCTCAGGCAATTATCCAATTAATGATTTGGTGCTGAATACTCCAGCAGTTGCTGCTGCCGTGATGGATTCGTTTCGCCAATTGACCATGGATACCCATACTGAGCATGTCTATTCGCCGATGTCGCCCCGTGAAATTGAAGTTTTGGAATTGGTCGCAGCTGGCCAAACCAATAAAGAGATTGCTGCTCGGCTCGAAATTAGCAATCAAACGGTCAAAAATCATATTTCATCAATTTTGCGCAAATTAGCGGTTAATGATCGCACCCAAGCTGTGGTATTTGCATTACAGCGTGGCTGGATTAAAATTGTGCAAAACGATAATACGTTTTCTGGGATGTAATTGCGGCGTTGCCCATCGCCGGTTTGGATTGTCCAAGGAGTGTCGTTTGAAGTTGTTGTTACGGCAACGTGTGAGTTTAGCCTTGGTTGTTGTGGCGCTCGCAGCATGTCAACAAGCCCCACAGCCCACTGCTCGCCCGTTACAAAATGAGCTAACTATTCTCGCCTTAACTCCGACAGGCACGGCTACTCCAACGGCAACGGTGACGTTAACTCCTGCACCAGCGTCGCCAACGACCGCGCCTTCGGTTACCCCAAGCCGCACGGTTGGCCCATCGCCAACCAAAGGTGCTTCGCCAACGACTGGTCCTTCGCCAGCAGTCACACCACAGGCAACTCCACTGAGTACCCCAACTGCCAATCAGAGCAGTAGTTTTTGTACCCAGCCATTTGGCGCGGTAACTGACGAGCGCTTTAGTGCGCGGCTAAATAATGCCGGGCTTGATCGCACGCCCAACGGCGATCGGTTATTTTTAGAATTAACCTCAAGTAGCGGCCCTGTCAATGGGGTGGTGCGTTGTGTGCCACCAGCAGCGGCCCAATTGCTTGCTGGCGATAGTGCCATTGCTAGCGTGATCCAAATCGATCTGCCGCTATGGCGCCACGATGAGCTGTGGAGTTCGTCCTCTGTTACGCTGACCAAAGTTTTACGCCTCGATACATTGCAACACGTGCGTTCGGTTGTCTCGCAATCGAGCAGCAATTCAGCTGGCGTGTTAATCGAAATTGGGCTTGATCAGGCCTTGCCGTTTACGGTGCAACTTGATGGTGGACGCTTAAATGTGGTGATTGCCGATAGTGCCACCGCGACCTTGGGCGATGATCCGCTAGCGAAGACTAATGGCAAAGCAACTGCGCCTAAACAACCAGTCGTTTTTGCTAGCAAGGGCGATTTGTATCGCTACGAAAGCTCGCGGGTTGTGCCAATTACCACAACCTTGGCAATTGAAAGCGATGTGGCGCTCAGCCCTGATCGTACCCAAATTGCTTTCTGTCGGGCCAACCCCGATGGCCTGCCAACCCAAGGCGCACTCTGGATAAGCACGATTGATGGTGATAATGAAACCTTGGTTGCTGATATTGGTGGTTGTGCCGAGCCGGCTTGGGCGCTTGATGGTGGGGTGATTTGGTTTACGGCTCCATGGAGCGATGCTGCCCCCGATAGCTACCGCCTGTGGCAAGTTGCCGCCAATGGTGGCGATGCGAGCGCAGTCTCGCCGCTCGACGAGTGGAGCCGCCGTATGCCGCATGCCCTGCCCGATGGCTCAGTTTTGACCGTTGGGCATACCGATGGCGGCCAAGGCGCGTTGTTGATTAGCAACCCGTTGAGTGGCACTGATAGTTTGCTTGGCCAAGCAAGTTTGGGCAAGTATCAGAGCGTTGGCCAAGCCCATGTTTCGGCAGATGGCACCCGAATTGCTGTCGAAGCCTTACGCGCTGATGGTGGCGCAGATTTATTGGTGCTCGACCAAACTGGCAAACAGCTTGACCTGATTACTGGCCAGTGGTGGGTACGCCCGCTGGCTTGGAACAACGACAACACACTCTACTACTTAAATGTGGCGTGTCGCAGTGGCCAAGTGCTCAATTACAGCTTGCACAGCCGTCAAGCCAGCAAAGATAGCCAAATTGTCAAAGGCGCAACTCTCGGCGATTTAGGCTCGGTCGCGGTGGTTGATGATACGATGATCTATGTTCGGGCTTTACAATCACCAGATAACGAGCGTGGTGCACAGCCCGTGATTAGCGGCGCAAGCGAATTGTGGTTGTATGATCTTTCGAACGCTGCCCGCACGCGCCTGATTGCTGCCGACGATGGAATTACCAGCGTCAAGTAGGGCTTAACCGAACCATGGTTGGGGCAAGTCTTGCGACTTGCCCTTTTTGCTAGCAAAAGATGGTGCATATGTTTCAAGCATTGTATAGTTTGCCCGACCGATCGTTGCGCAAACTCAGCACAATTGAGGAAATTCGCGAACTGCATGCCAGCGGCGAAGGCATGCTCTGGGTTAATTTATATGCCTGTCAGCAAACCGAATACGATACATTTTTACGCGATATTTTTCATTTTCACCCATTGGCGATCGAAGATACGCTCAGTACAGGCTATCAACCGCCCAAAGTTGATGATTTTGGCGATCATCTGTTTATTATTGTGCATGCGATTGCCGTGGGTGAAGATGTTTCGCGTTTGAGCACCGACGAACTGAATTGTTTTTTAGGCCGCAATTTTGTGGTAACCACCTCGCATGTGCGCTTGGCGGCCTTGGATACAATTTGGCAGCGAGCAGGGCGTGATGGGCGGGTTCTTGAGCGTGGCGCTGATTTTTTGGCTCACGCAATCCTCGATGCAATTGTTGATGAATTTCTGCCCTACCTTGATCGGATTGATGAAGAAGTTGATTTTTTGGAAGATAGCATCATTCAAGACCCCAAGCCTAGCGCTTTACGCCGCATTCTAGAGTTAAAGCACAGCATTTTGGCCTTGCGGCGAGTCGTATCGCCCCAACGTGAAGTAATGCAACGGCTCTCGCGTGGTGAGTTTGATCTGATTTCGCGCAATTGTGAAATCTACTTTCGTGATATTTACGACCATCTGGTGCGGATTACCGACCTGAGCGAAGGCGTGCGCGATGTGGTTGGCAGTACCTTGGATACCTACCTCTCGGTTTCCTCGAACAAAATGAACGAAATTATGAAAGCACTCACGATTGTGAGCACAATTTTCTTACCGTTGACCCTCGTTACCTCGCTGTATGGCATGAACTTTGATCTCATGCCGGAGCTGCATTGGCGCTATGGTTATCTCATGGTTTGGGCAATTATGCTCACAATTATCATTATAATGCTCTGGTTTTTTCGGCGGCGGCGCTGGCTCTGAGTTTACTGGTTGTGTTCCCTCACCCCCAGCCCCCGCGCCCACTGCACGCGGGCGAGGGGAGCAGCCTTGAATTGCCCATCCAACCATGGTATGACCAAGGTAAGCCCCGCACCCACGCCAAGGGCGCGGGGTTTTCCAAGTAGTGGTCTTAAGATTCCGCCGCTGAGAACCACTCCGTGGCAGATTCATCGGAAGCTACGTGCTTACCACCAAATGTGCATTAGGGGGTGCAGGGGGATTAAAGCCCTCTGCGTCTCCCGCCTTGAGGCGGGACGGAAGGGTGGTGAAACCGATATATGCGAATAACGCCAGTGATTTTTCGTTAACAACCTACGCTTGTAAGCTAGCCACTTCGCCCACGAAGCGGTCGAGAATCCCACACAGCACGGCAAAACCACGGCGTTAAGCCCCTCGCCCACGCCACGGGAGAGGGGTTGGGGTAAAGGAACCTACGACCACCACGTTTACGAACTAACCACGTAGCTAGCTGATTGAGCTTTTAGCGGCCAACCCTTGCACTCGTTTGCGAAGCGATCAACAATTAATAAAGCCTCATTGTTTTTTCACATTGGTGACATTGTATGACACAGAGGCATGCGATAGTATCTAGGTGGAAGGTATTGTCGTATTTCGGTTGAAAGCACGTGTAGGCTGCCGATGTTGTTAGCAGAAAGCCATCGATGCAACCACGATCTCGCCTCATTCTAACCAGTTGTCTTGGTGCAATGCGCGCAACAACCAGTTTGGGCTTGCTGCCAACCATGGCCCCAATTTCTGGTTTTGAGGGAACTAATCTTTCTGCATGGCGGTTATTGATTAATCAGGCTTCAGACCGATCTGAAATCGGTTTATTTGCCCTAATCAGCACAGCAACGCTCGGCTATACTTTGGTAATCCTGCTACCAAACTAAGCACTGGGTGTGCTTGGGCTTTGCGAGCAGCGTCAGCGTTTATAGGGGGGAACCATGAGCAACTGGGAAAAAACGTTTGGTAAGCGCGAACTACCAACACCTCCAGCATGGGTCAATTTTTTTAGTCCACAGCAATGGCAAGATTTTCGCCAAATGGTGCAGCGTTATTTGAAAAACCTCGGTTTGCCAGTACGCCCAGAAAACCAAGGTTTTGTGGTGCTGGCTGATCATGCTGGTTGGACCAAAGATACCCGCATCGGGCTAAGCTCACTGGCTCAAAAATGTTATGCCCATCCCCAAGCGCAATGGCTGGCAGTGGTTAACGATCACTTTGAGGCAATGCACAAGGGTTTTGAAAACGAAGTGCTGTTGCAAGATGAAATAAACGATTTTGAAAGTATTCGCGATTTATTGGCGATTCGCATGTGGGTCTTGGAGCCTGAACTGCGCGAAAAGTTGATCTATCGTGAGGATTTGCAGGATGTTTGCTCGGTGTTGGTCTTTGATTTGCCAACGACTATTCGGAGCGTCAGCAGCGACGAGGCTGCCGCATGGGGCAAAAGCGATGAGGAATTGTTTGCGGTAGCCTTGGCAAACTTGCAGGGCCGCGAGCTGCGCCTGACTGAACATGAATTGGATGATGGGATCAATGTGCTGGCGATTACCGGCGATGATTTCTTGGTTAGCTCGCAAAGCCTGTTGCTGGAGCACTATCCTCAATGTTTAGGCCGTTTTGGTTCGTTGGTGGCTGTGCCCAATCGCCATGTGGTGTTGTGCTACCCAATTAATGAGCCAATTGCTTTGGAAGCATGGACGAGCATGTTGCCAGTGGTTGAGGGTATGTATCTGAATGGGCCTGGCTCGATCTCCAATCAGGTTTTTTGGTACGATAATGGCATATTTACCCACTTGCCGCATTCGCAAGAGCAGCAATCAGTGCGTTTATCGCCACCAACTACCTTTTTAACAACCTTTCAAGAGTAACCCAAGCGGTTTTTAATGCGATAACCTGCTGTTGCCGGAGAAGCCAACAGCAGGTTTTTTTGTATTGATTAATTAGCGAAGGAGCCAACTATGGAGTTACAAATCCGGCGTTATCAACCAAACGATGCGGCAATCGTGTGGGAATTGCATAATTTGGGCTTGCAGTTGATGGGCGCGCATCTTGGCAATGGGTCGCGTGATGCCGATGTTTTAGCCGTTGAGGAGTATTATCTGGCGACTGGCGGTGAGTTTTTGGTCGGCGAATTGGCGGGCCAAGTCGTTGTGATCGGCGGTTTATTGCCAACCAATCCAGGCGAGGCCGAGCTGAAACGCATGCGCGTGCATCCTGATTATTGGCGGCGGGGTTTGGGTGAGCGGATGTTAGTCGCGCTCGAACAACGTGGGCGCGAATTGGGTTTGGTGCGTTTGCACTTAGATACCTCGGTGCAACAAGCGCCAGCCCAAAACCTATACCTCAAACATGGCTATCGTGAAATTGGCCGTGGCTTGATTGGCCAACTAGCAATTATTTATTATGAAAAGTGGCTCTAAACCTTGCGAATTTTAAGAATGTGACATTTGTGAAAAACATTATTAATCATCGGTTAATATTAGCTAGTAGACAAAGGTTAATAAGTATAGGTATACTGGTATTAACCCAATTAGTACCAAAGGAGGTTGAATGAAGAAACTGACCATTCGTAAGGCCGAAACGCTCAAAACAACCGCTGCTTTTTATGCTGGTGGCTGTGGAGGCCCTCCAATTCTTATCCAGCCATAAAGCCCGTTTTTATAACCCTACCTCATCGAAGCAACACCTTCTCCAATTGCTGCCATTGCTTCAAAAACCCAACTTACCAGTTAATTAAATACGATCATTTTCATTCCAATGAAGGAATTCCGTGAAAAAGATCACCATTCGTAAAGCTGAAACCTTGAAAACCACTGCGGCATTTTATGCTGGCGGCTGTAATTTAGGTGGTGAAGGAATTATTTTGATTCCATAATTACTATCAGCTAGGACGATTTTGAAGCAATTCCTCTTCACATTTTGCTCCACTGCTTCAAAATAATCGAGGATGATCGTCGCACACTTAACTATCATCTTAAAGGACACCCCATGAAGAAAATCATCATTCGCAAAGCTGAAACCGTCAAAACAACCGCCGCCTTCTATGCTGGTGGCTGTGGCGCATCACCAATTGGCCCAGGCCGAATCCTAATTCCATAAGCACTGCAATAGCGTCAATCTATTTGCATGCTTTCAACTTTCCTCCTGCTTCTGCAAATAGTGCTTCAGATTCTTATTTTGCATCAGTAACTTCCCATCAACTGTATGGGTTTATTAGGAGTGTCACATGAAAAAGATCACAATTCGCAAGGCCGAAACCGTCAAAACAACCGCTGCCTTCTATGCTGGTGGCTGTGGTGGCCCAATTGTTCCAGGCCGCGGTGGTGTGTTAATCCCATAGGTTTTGCTTGTTGCTATTTGCATTTTTCTGCTCTTTTCTACCGCTGCAAATAGTCCCACAGATACCAATTGAGTAGCTATAAAACTTCCCATTAACGCAATGGGTTTATTAGGAGTGTGCAATGAAGAAGCTTAGCATTCGTAAAGTTGAAACCCTCAAAACGACCGCCGCTTTCTATGCTGGCGGCTGCGGTGGCCCACCTCGCCAAATTCCATAGGCTTGGCAGTTTAAACCGGCTGTTAGTTGTTAATTGTAATTAGGAGTGTGCAATGAAGAAGCTTAGCATTCGTAAAGTTGAAACCCTCAAAACGACCGCCGCTTTCTACGCTGGCGGCTGTGGTGGCCCTCGCCCACTTCCATAAGCTTGTCGGCTTGATCGATGTAGCTGCTTTGGATTAGTAATTAGGAGTGTGTCATGAAAAAGATTACGATTCGCAAAACCGAAACCCTCAAAACGACCGCTGCTTTCTATGCTGGTAGCTGTGGCCCAATTTTCGCCCAACCCTAGTCAATACACATCAACATTTGCAATAGTTTGAGGGGGATTTCCAATGAAAAAGATCACAATTCGTAAGGCTGAAACGCTCAAAACCACCGCCGCATTTTACGCTGGCGGCTGCGGTGGCCCAATCAGCCCATTCCCAATCCTTGAACCATAATTGAAATTAGCGGTGTGTTAAGGAGTCGCTCAATGAAGAAATTAACCATTCGTAAGGTCGAAACCCTCAAAACGACCGCCGCATTTTATGCTGGTGGCTGTGGTGGCCCAATCGTTGTCAGCCCATTCCCAGTGCTCGAACCATAATTTTGGGTGGCTCGACGGTGTGTAAGGAGTATCCATGAAAAAGATCACGATTCGCAAAGTCGAAACCCTCAAAACAACGGCGGCCTTTTACGCAGGTTCCTGCGACCCAATTGGCCCCGGTGGTCCCATCTTGGTTGATTTCTAGGCTTGCTTAACCTGTGAGTGAGAGTGCAGGAGAAGGTTTTGGTTAATCCCAAACATTAGAAGGGTGGGCCTGGCGTTATGACAAGTATGGTTGCTGCCTCGACGAATCCTTTGTATACAGCATCAGCCTATGTTGATGTGTATCCATTTGTTCGGCAGGAGGAGAGCGAAGAAGAGTTATTAATTGGGCGCGTCGATACCAATAACTTTATCATGTTGCCTAAAGAAGCCGTTGAAATCCTCGATGATTTAGCCCATGGCAAAACAATAGGCGAGGCTCAAGCCCTGTATGCCGAACGCTACGGTGAAATCCCCGATTTGGTTGATCTCCTCGAACAATTAGAATCCGAAGGCTTTGTTCAGCCACTCCAATCGGATACTGTGCGCTTTGGGCAACAAGCAGCGACCGATGCCGTGCAAGCTGTGGCAACCAACCCCAATCAACCACGCACTGTGCGCTTTCACTTCACGTTTTTTCCTGTGCGGCTAGCACAACTGTTGTTTAGCCCAATCGCTTTGGCCTTGTATGCGATTTTTATTGGCGGTGCGGCAGCAATTGTCTTGGCCCAACCATCAATTGTGGCAGGCTGGCGGGCAATGGTTGTCGATGAACAAATGGCGCTGTTTACCTTGATCATCATGCTGCATGGATTTGTGATTACCTTCTTCCATGAGCTTGGCCATGCCGTTGCCGCCCGATCACGGGGCATTGATGTGCGTTTTGGGATTGGACGCCGCTTATGGGTGATTGTAGCTGAAACCGATATGTCGGGAATTTGGTCGATTAAACGCAATTTGCGCTTTTTGCCAATTCTGGCTGGAATGGTAGTTGATCTGCTCAGTGCAGCGATTATGATTTACCTCGCATTTATGCACCAGCGCCAAATCATTAATCTTTCTGATTTTGGCTATGTTTTAGTACGGGCATTTATGTGGAGCTATCTGCTTAATTTGCTGTTTCAGCTCTATTTCTTTGTACGTACCGATATCTACTATTTCCTCTCAACCTGGTTCCGCTGCTCAAATCTGATGGGCGATACGGCCAATTTTATGATCAATCAGTTCAATCGATTATTGGGCCGGGCCGAACCGCATAATCAAGCGGCGATTCCGCAACGTGAGCAGACCATTATCAAGCGCTACGCTGTTTTCTGGCTGATCGGGCGCGTGCTTGCTTTCTATTCCTTGTTCTTCTTAACCCTGCCAATTCTCTGGAGCTACGCCAGCATTTTGTTTGAACGCATGTTTGGCAGTTCAAGCAATAATCTGCAAGTGATTGATTCAATTTTGGCAGCGATTTTGATCTTTATTAGCCAAGCCGTTGGAATCTTCCTTTGGCTTTGGAGTTTGCTCCGCAGAAAGGTTAGTGTTGATGACATCTAATAGCAAGCAATTACTGGTTTGGGTGGGCAATGCTGGTGCGCAACGAACCCAAGCCGCCCAAGCATGGTTAGCCCAACAACTTGCGGCGCGAACATGGCTGCTGAGCATGAATCGGGCTGATTTGGGCCATTGGGCTGGGCTTAATAGCTTTGTTAGCTCACTCTTGCCAGAAATTAAAGCCCAAAACCCCGAGCTTTTGGTCAAATATGATTATGAATTGGCGTTGGTGCTGCCCCAATTGCAACGCGAGTTGGCAGTGCGCAACCCGAGCCTCACCGATATTAGCAACCCTCAAGAGCGAACCCGCAATTATGCCGCTGATCGAGCCTTTCGGATTGTGCAAGGCTTGATCGATATGCTGCATGAGTTTCGCCAACAAGCGCCTGACGAGCCTTGGATTCTGCTGTGTGATCAGTTTGATCAAGCTGGTTCGTTGGTGACGATGTTCTTCAAAGAATTGTTACGTCGTGGCGATCAACGCTTTGGTTTGACGATTGGCTTTTTGATCGAGCCTGCTAATCAAGGCTTGCTGGCCGACTATCAAACTTGGGCCGAGCATGTGGAAGTTATCAATGGCGATTGGATTGCTGATCAGCCGGCGGTTGGTTTAGATCCTGTTGAAGCCAAGCAACAGCTTGATGCGCTAGAGCGTGATCATATTTTTGATCCGATTGAGATTGAATTGCATTTGCCGCAACTTATTCAGCTGGCGACTGCTGCGAATGAGCCACGCAAGCGCTTGGGCTTTATGCACGAAGGCCTCTCAATCTGCTCAACCCGTGGCTTGTATGCCGATGCGCTGTATTATGGCGAGCCTCTGCAAGTGGCAATGGAGCGTGATTTCCCCAACAGCGTTGATTTCCGTTTAAGTGCCTATTTGAAGCTCTATAATTGTTATATTGGGCTGAAACAGGCCGAACCAGCCTTGGCTATTGCTGAGACTGCGGTCAGCATCACCGATAATCCAGCCCGTTTATTTAGCTGGTACTACTTAATTGCGATGATTCATGGGCGCTTTGCTGTGCCACGCGATTATGATCAGGCCGAGCATTATCTTAATTTGGGGATTGAAGCGATTAACAAGGCTGATATTCCAGCCCAAGAAAAATTATTTCAATCATCGTTTAATCGCAATGGCTTGGCATTAATTCGCCACTTCCAAAAGCGTCCGTTAGAAGCGATTGAAATTTGCCAGGAATGTTATAAACAGCTAGAAACTGGTTTAGATACTGAGGAACATAAATTACATCGCTCGGTACTGCTTTATAACATTGCCCAAGTCTACGATTCACTCAAAGATTACCCTAATGCGCTCAAATATTACAGCTTGACGATTGAAATGGACCCCAACTACGCCGAATATTACAATGAGCGGGCCAATATTTATCTGCAAATTGGTGATTATGCTGCTGCCGAACGTGATTATCGCCAATCGATTGAGCTTAGCCCGCCATATACTGAAGTTTGGACTAACCTTGCTCAATGCTACCAATTGCAAGACGATTTTGAGCAGGCAGTTGGCGCATTTAGCCGAGCGCTTGATATTGATCCCAATAATCTGGTGGCGCTCAATCATCGAGCCGAATGCTACGAAGCCTTGGAGCAAACCCAAGCCGCCATTGATGATTATAGTTCCAGCCTGAAGCTCAAAGCGACTGACTCGGCAATTTTTGCCAACCGTGCCATCCTTTATTATCAGCTTGGCGATTTGGAACCATCATTGGCCGATTTGAATACGGCGATTGAATTACAGCCAGATCTTGCTGAACTTTATGAAAATCGGGCTGTTGCCTTGGAAGCATTGGAGCGTCATAGCGAAGCCGACCACGATCGGCAGCAAGCAATATTGTTGGCCAATGCCCACGAAGTCAATGGCTAAAGTCTGAAGCCATAGGGTTGTTCCCTCATCCCCCCCAGCCCCCTCTCCCACTGAACGCGGGCGAGGGGGAGCCACCGTGGATTGACCATGCATCCTGTGACAACCATGATATTAAAGCCCCTCGCCCGCGCCACGGGAGAGGGGTTGGGGTGAGGGAATCTTTACGACCGACCTTTATAAGCTAGCTCCCTCTCCCACTGAACCCAGGCGAGGGAGTTGATTCCAAAGGTCGGTTGTTGCTAGCACTTCGCGCTTAACCAAACCATGACAGGTTCAGCGGCAGACTCTTGACTACCATCCATTGTCCTTGAGGGGGTGCAGGGGGATTAAGGCCCGCTGCATCTCCCGCCTTGAGGCGGGACGGAAGGGTGGTGATCCCTGCTCGATTCCGCTATTCATGTTCTAGCATTAACCACAATTATTAAAACGGACTCTTGCAAGGGAGAGCGGTTAGGCTGCGGAAATGGACAACTCCTAGCTCTCTCACTAAAAAAACCTAAGTTGTTGGCGAAATCATTGCTATACTGAGCCTCAAGGAAGCAATACCTTGAGGCTCGTTGTATTTGGGAGCTGACGATGCCAACCATATTTAGTCATGTTGCGCCAGCCTTGGTGGTTGGTTTGGCGCTTGGTCGCGAGCGGATTAGCCGCCCGTTGTTGCTTTGCGCCTCGATTGCCGCGATTAGCCCTGATTTTGATGGGATTAGCTTTTGGCTGGACATGCCACGCGGCACCTTGTTGAGTCATCGCGGTTTTACCCACTCAATTGGCTTCGCCGCGATTGTGGCAAGTTTGGGCGCTGTGTTCGCGCCGCGCTTGGGCAGCAAACGCTGGGTTGCAGCATTGATGTTGTTTTTAGCTACATTTCGCCATCCACTCTACGATATGCTTACCAATGGCGGCAGCGGCGTAGCGCTGTGGTGGCCATTCAGTAGCCAGCGAGTTTTTTTCGATTGGCGACCAATTGCCGTGGCTCCGATCAGCGCGGCCCGGCTTTTTTCTGAACGGGGCTGGACTGTGATGCTCTCGGAATTACGCTGGATCTGGCTGCCATGGCTGGGGCTGGGTTTGATTCTTATGTGGTTGCGGCAGCGCTATGATACGTCCAAAGCCCAAGTTCATGCGTAGCATAACCAACCTCGATAGTCTGGAGCGATGACAAAAATGGCGCAATTTGATGCGATTGTTGTTGGCGGTGGGCATAATGGCTTGACCTGTGCCTGCTATCTGCAAAAAGCTGGAATCAAAACCTTAGTGATCGAACGGCGGCCAATTGTTGGTGGCGCGGTCTGTACCGAAACCATGTTTGGTGGCTATAAAATGGATGTTGGCTCATCGGCCCACATTATGATTCACCTGACCCCAGTTGTGCGCGACCTTGAACTTCACAAATTTGGCCTTGAATATATCGATATGGACCCGTTTGCCTGGTATCCATTGCCCGATGGCTCAGGGGCAATCGAGT
This sequence comes from uncultured Chloroflexia bacterium, assembly GCA_963767035.1. Lineage (GTDB taxonomy): Bacteria > Chloroflexota > Chloroflexia > Chloroflexales > Herpetosiphonaceae > Herpetosiphon. Next base: position 461,619 of record CAVYBW010000003.1, read on the forward strand.
TTTGGCGCGATCTAGACAAGACGTGTGCCTCAATTGAGAAAATTTCGCCCAAAGATGCCCATGCCTATCGCCAATTTGTGGCGCTGTGGGGGCCGCTCAACGAAGGTGTTTTCGATGTGTTTCTCAAATCGCCATCGCCAGCCAATCTTGGCCGCCAGATGCTCACTGGCCAATTCAAAGGCGAAAAAGGCACCCATCCGCTGGATATTCTGCGGCGCTTGTTTACCTCGTATGGCCATTTGATCAACGAAAGCTTTGAAAGCGAGGCGATGCGTGCTGCCATGGGCTGGTTGGCGGCGCAATCTGGCCCGCCGCCAGACGAAATTGGCACTGGCGATTTTGCTGGCTGGCATGCGATGCTGCATCAAAGCGGTGCAAAACATCCCCGTGGTGGCTCGGGCATGTCGACCCAAGCCATGGCTGCGCGTTTCAAAAGCGATGGTGGCACGTTGCTGCTCGATGCTCCGGTCGAACGGATTGTGGTGCAGCATGGGGTGGTGCAAGGAGTGCAATTAACCTCTGGCGAAACCTATAGCGCGCCAATGGTCATCTCAAATGCTCATGTCCAAACCACTTTACTCAAATTGGTCGAGCCTGAGCAACTGCCAAATGGACTCGCCGAGCGGGTTGGCCGAATTCGGGTGGGTAATGGCTTTGGCATGGCGGTGCGTTGTGCCGCCGATGAACTGCCCGATTATTTGGCCGCGCCGTCTGGTGGCCGCCCACATCCTTCACATCATGGTTTGCAATTGCTCTGCCCATCGATCGATTATCTCAAGCGGGCGGTCAGCGATTATGATCGTGGCGTGCCAGCAACTGATCCAGCGGTAATTGCCATGACATTTAGTGCGATTGACCCCGATGTTGCGCCCAAGGGCAAGCACACGCTGTTTTTGTGGGGCCAATATCATCCCTATGAATTAAGCAATGGCGAGGATTGGGATAGCATTGCTGATCGCGAGGCCGACAAACTTTTAGAAGTTGTGTATCGTTATGCTCCCAATATGCGTGGCAAAATTAGCGATCGCTATGTGCAAACCCCATTGACGTTGGAGCGAACCTTTGGCATGTTGCGCGGCAATGTGATGCATGTGGAAATGTCGTTTGATCAGATGTTTGCCTTCCGCCCGCTGCCTGAGCTTTCCGAATATCGCGTGGCAGGAATTAAGGGCTTGTATCTGACTGGGGCAAGCACCCATCCTGGTGGCGGCGTATTTGCGGCCTCGGGTTATAATACTGCCCAAACTGTGCTCAAAGATCGTCAGCCATCACGCCAATGGGTTGGTTGGACGCTTGGGGCTGCGGCGGCGTTGGGTGTTATCGCTTGGGCCAAGAAGAAATAAATTGTGATGGCAGCTGCTCAGCGATTAATTACGCCTGAGCAGCTGTTGCTTGTTTAGCGCTGAATTGTCGCTTCAAAGACGCTAATTGATAAGGTGCGATCATCAGCGCCTGCTTGTTGCAAACTTGGATTAATGCCCGCTTCGTGGGGTTTGAAACGCAGTTTGTAGCTTTTTTGAGCTAAATCGATTGGAATTGTAAAGCTTTCAACCGCAGTACCAACCGTTAATGTCGTCAGCAGTTGATCATCGAGCAAAATATCGACCGCCTGCGGATGATCAAAGGCCACTAATTTAAGCTGAAGCTGGGCTGCTATTGGGCGCGTAGGATAGATGCCTAAGTTTGCGCCTGCACCAGCATCTTTGATCCAGCGGTGCAAATCGTTTGCTCCGCCCTCAAGATCATACCAACCAGTGCCTAATTCGATTAAGATATTGAGCGGTTCGCTGCTTGGTTGCCAATCAAGCCGATAGGCGACTAAGGTTTGGTCGTTGGCAATTTCGCGCGCTTTTGCTCCGGTAAGTGCTTCAACTTGAGCTTGGGTAGGCACTTGCTGGTTTGGCATATCCGATTTGCGATAATAGACCAAGTAGCGCAGATTAAAGTAGCTGGTTGCTGCCAGCGGTTCTTGCACCGGAAAAATATCTTTTGTTGGTAAGGTAATCTCTGGTTGCTCTAAACCACGAATCATTCGGATATCAAAAATCGGAATTCGCGGCACAGGCCGGGCCAAAACCCCATCAATAATTGGTCGCTGATGGATTGTTTGATAGTACATGGCAAACCAAGCACTATTGGTGCGCCGAATCGGCAGCTCCAGCAGACTACCAGGAGTTGGGTCGGCGGCAATTTGTTCGTAGACTGGGTGATGGGTTGGTTGCAGTAGCGGACGCTGGCCATGCCAACTATCAAGCCCAATTAGCAGCAGCAAACTGGCGCTTGCCAACAAGTGCCAACGGGGTTGCCAACACTTCAACATGGCATCGGTGCCCATGGCCGCCAGCACAGCACAACTGATTAACGTTAATACGATAAAGCGATCGGGGTAGCGCCCAAATTGGGCAATTGGCAATAGATTATAAATTTGATACAAGCCATAGCGTGGCCCAAGCGCCAGCCAAAATGCCCCCACTCCCAGCACAATCCAGCGCAAGCCTTGTTTTTTGGTCAATACCACGCCAACAATGGCCAACACTAAGCCAACAATGCCTAAATAGGATAACGTTGAGCGTTGCACAATTGCCAAGGGTGGAATTGCCCGCTTGCTAATTTCCTCAACGCTGCGAATCAATACCGGATTCTGGCCAGCCTCACGTAACATTGGAATTAACATCAACGGCAGAATTACCAATAATGTAACAGCGCCAATGATGAGTGGAGCGCGTAGCCGTTGCCAAGTTTGGCTGAGGTTGCGTGGTTGCTGTGCCAAGTCAAACCCAAGCCAGACCAGTGTCCACAGCAGCGCATACATCGCCATATACAAGCTCGAAAACAAGACCGCGAGCAATGCCAGAATTGCCCAAGCAATCCGGCTAAGCGATGGCTGTTGGCGCACCCGTTCATAGGCCACAAAATAAAGTGGCAACCACTGCATATTCCACAATTCAAGGTGATTGAGCGTCAGATGCCCAAAATGAAATGCCGATAGGCTATAGATCATGCCGCCCAGAAAGGCACTGCGTTGCGAGCATTGCCATTGGCGACACAACAAGTACACCGCATAGCCACTGAGCACAAACGAGCCAAGCGCCAAACTATTGTAGGCTGGAATCAAGCCCCAGATGGCGATAATTGGCAGCGCAATAATTGCATTGGTAATGCTCAAAGGGTGAAAATAGAGCGATGCGCCATTTGGGGTATACAGTTGAGCACTAAAAAAAGGCGATTTGCCAGCGAGCAAACTGCGATAAACATGATCAAGATTCCAGATCTTTTCCCATAAATCTTGGGCAGCATCGCCAGCGCCAGAAGGCACATGGGTTGTAAAGTGGCCAATCAACGGATAGGTAGCGATGATTGCCAGCAAGCAATAGCCTAAAAGCACAATTGTATGAAACAAGCGTTGTGACACACTGAATCCTTTTTAACTAACTAAACATGGCTAGCATACCATAGGCAACGGATCAGGGATCAGGGTTCAGTAGTCAGGGTTCAGGGGGTCAGCGACGAGCAACTACGAAGATCGCGAAGGAGACTAAGCATTGGGTGGGGAAAGAGAGGCACAATAACAATCCACAACACACATATTAAGGGTCAGAGAATGATAACCCCATGCGTTTCCCTCCGGCGGAGGGACGGAAGGGTGGCGAACGAGGGAGCAGCGGACAGCGATCAGGAAACCACGAAGTTTTATTTTTAGTCACAGATGGCACAGTTTGATGATCCAAATAGAAAAGCCTCATTTCCTCTGCATTAAAAGTATGATCCACGAAGAGCACGAAGAAGGAAAATAAAAAAGGATCAATTGGGGATTAGTAATCACAACAACAATCCAGCAAATAAACATTAGGGGGTGCAGGGGGATGAAAACCCCATGCGTTTCCCTTCGGCGGAGGGACGGAAGGGTGACGAACGAGGGAGCAGCGGTCAGTCGCTAGGGATCAGAGAAGTGATACCACGACACGCAAGCGGGTCAAAAATTGACAAAGTATTAAGCATAAGCTATGCTTGCCATAACTGCGTGGACTTGGCAACGCACATTCATGCCAAAATGCATGCGGATAGCCGCGATTGCTATCAGCAACCAAGTACCATTCGAGGAGTCTTCTTTCCATGACAGAGAAGCGAACTCCGCGGCGACGTGTTCAACGGGCACAAACGCAAAACAACGCCGAAGTTATTTTGCTACCGGCTCCTAACCACACCACTACCGCATTTCGCCAAAAATCTGATACAGGCCGGATTGAGTCACTCAATCGTGGTGGCCACTCTGCCCAACGACGGCGCAAGCAAGAACAACGCGCAGCTTCGATTGCGCGATCTTCGCTCGCCCAAATCGCTGGTACATCGCCACGCGCTCCACAAGCAATTCCCGCGCCCAAAAAACCACGTCGTTCATTGAGAGCCGCCGCCCAAACGGTGCGTCAGCGCTTGCAAATTCAACGTCGTTTAGTTGCCCATAGCCTCATTTTGCTGACTGCATGTATTGTGGCTTGGGGTCGGGGCTTTCCACTCAATCCTGTTACTGATCATACTAATCAAGCAATTCCCGAGGCTTTAGCAGCGGCCCAATTGGTCGATGAGGTTGAAGCTGGCAATTTCCAACGTGTCGTGATACCGATTTCAGCGACTCAGCCACAAAGTGTTGGCGGGGGCGAACATGAAGTTGTCGTCGATGTTGGCCCAGCCTTAATCAAACCTGCACCAGAGCGCGGCCCAGCGTTCGTCGCAACCCACTTAGTTGCTAACGAAGAAACGATCGCGGATATTGCAGCCAAATATAGCATTACCCCAGAATCATTAATTGCGGCCAATAATTTGACTGGCCCAGTAGCGATTGGCGAAACGCTGCGGATTCCGCGGTTTTCGGGGGTTCCCCACACGGTCAGCGAAGGCGAAACGATTACCGATATTGCCGAACGCTATAGTGTTGGCGCTGATGTGATTATGACCTTCCCACCCAATGGTTTAGATCAAGGCCAAGCCTTGGTTGCTGGCCGCGAAATTTTCGTGCCCGGTGCTTCATTGGCGGGAGTGCAAAATGTGTCGGTACGCGGTGCAATCGATTCAATCAATCAAAAATCGCAAGCAGCAGCGATTGTGCTGGCCGATCGCACTAATTTGCGCGAAGGCCCAGGCACAGCCTACGAGAAAATTCTCAAGGTGAATGCTGGCGAGCGCTTAGAACTTATTGCCAAGCACGAAGAATGGGTCAAAATTCTGCAAACCGATGGTGAAGTGGCGTGGGTTGCCCGCGAAGTTGTGAGCATTCCCGAAGAAGTTTGGTCGGCGTTGCAAGAAACCGATAACTTTCCACCACCACCACCACCGCCGCCAGTCTGGGTTTGGCCAAGTTATGGCGACCTAACCTCGGGCTTTGGCTATCGCAACTTTAGCGTTGGGCGTTTCCATAACGGCATTGATATTGCCAACCGCAAAGGTACGCCAATTTCGGCGGCACGGCGTGGCACGGTGATTGAGGCCGGCTGGTGTAGCGGCTATGGCTATTGTGTCAAAATTAGCCATGGCTCAGGCATGGTCACCGAATACGGCCATATGATGTCGAATCCGGTTGTTTCCGAAGGCCAAGAAGTCGAGGCTGGTCAGTTGATTGGCTATATGGGCAGCACCTATGATCGGGCTGGCGGTGGCTACTCAACGGGTGTGCACTTGCACTTCACAATCAAAATTGATGGCACGGCGGTGAGTCCGTTGAAATATCTGCCTTAATTAAACCAACGATTGATTTAGCGCCAGTGCTGCTTGCATTGGCGCTATTTTTTTGGCTAATAATTAAGGATGGTAGGCGTTCCCTCACCTCCCAGCCCCCGCTCCCACTGGATGCGGGCGAGGGGGAGCCAATTTTTTGGGATGATGACGCATTTCGTGATCAACTGACTAGACGTGGGCGAGGGGGAGCAGCCATGGCAAAAGCTAGGCGTTCCCTCACCCCCCAGCCACCTCTCCCACTGGACGCGGGCGAGGGGGAGCAGCTGTTGATTGCCCATGAAGCATGGCAAACCTACGAAACAAAAAGCCCCTCGCCCGTTGGACGGGAGAGGGGTTGGGGTGAGGGGATCTTAACAATCTAGGCACGACCTAATTGCAATACTTGTTGACTCCGCTCTCGCCCACTCATCGTCAATTCAAGTTGTTGGCCTTGGCAACGCACCAAACTACGTCGCTGAGCGAGTTCAAGCACCCGTTGGGCAAATTTATTATTCCATTGCAATTCGCTTTGCAAATGGCTGATCGTACTTTCTTGGGCGGCTTCAGGGCTGCCTTCATGCTGCAATAGATGCACCAAGAGCGTGTCGGCGGCAAACTGAATCCGTTGACGGGCCAAGCGCCGTGTCCGGGCAACCAAGCCCTGTTTGGGGCTGAACAAGAGCGCTAAACCAAATTCTACGCCAGTAATGGTGGCAATTGCGCCCGCAACCGATCCATTGAGCACAAAGGCCAAGCCAAAGCCGGCAACTGCCGCAATCGCTCCAGCCCCAATCGCCAAGCCAATCATCCATGGCAAGCGGTCGGTTAGCAAATAGGCTGTGGCCGCAGGTACAATCATCAAGGCCACGACCAAAATTGCCCCAACTGCGGTAAACGCGCCAACCGTGGTAATCGAAACCACTCCCATCAAGCCATAATGAATTAGAATTGGCGAGAAACCAAGCGTTGCCGCTAACCCGGCATCAAACGTGGCAAGTTTCAATTCTTTGTAAAATACGCTGATAAAGAGCAGGTTGATCAGACATAAGCTGCCCATAATCCACAACGATTGCGGGCCTAAATCGGTTTCGCCAATGTACCAATGGTCAAAGCCCACAAATTCGATGTTGCCATACAACACAGCATCGGCATCAAGGTGAACATTGGCATAATATTTCGAAACAAGGAAGGTTCCTAGGGCAAACATGGCGGGAAATACAATCCCAATCGCTGATTCGCCGCCAACCCGTTGGGTATTTTTGAGCACTTCAACTAAGCCCACGGTGATTAAGCCAGCTAGCGCTGCCCCAAAAAAGCCCGCCAATAAACTTGGCCCTTGTGCGATGAAATAGCCCGCCACCAAGCCTGGCAAAATCGCATGGCTAATTGCATCGGCGAGCATGGCCATACGCCGCAAAATCAGGAAACAGCCAAGCGAGGCACAGGCAGCCGCCACCAAAATTCCGGTCAGAATAATTGCAAACGTGCTACTCATGGCTTACTCTCCTTTGGCTGGCTGAATTTCGCGGTTCCGTGGCTCGTTGTTAATCGCATGGTTTTGGCGCAGCTTTGCCCAAACCAAGCCACGGGCTGGCGCAAATAAGAGTGAAATTGCAACGATTGTGGTTAAGCTCAGAATAATCATTGGGCCGGTTGGTACATGCTGTTGACCAAGGCTGAGCATGGTTCCGGCGATGCCTGCGCTTGCGCCAAACAAACCCGAAAGCAGCAACATGATGCTCAAGCGATGGGTCCATTGGCGTGCAGCAACCGCTGGCCCAACCAACATCGCAGCCATCAGCACCACGCCAACGGTTTGCAAACCAATCACAATCGCCACTACAATTAAGCTGGTGAGCAAAATCCCCAGCCGATTGGGCGGAAAGCCAAGGCTGGCAGCAAAAGCTGGATCAAACGCCAGCAGCTTAAATTCTTTATACAGCAACACCAAACAGCCCAGTGCCAAACCACCCAAAATGCTCATGGTCAGCACATCAGTGGCAACTAAGGTCGCCGCTTGGCCAAACAAAAAGCGATCAAGCCCGGCTTGGTTGGCATCGTTGCGCTTGGCGATATAGGTCAGCAGCAAAATCCCTACGCCAAAAAAGACGCTCAGCACAATCCCCAAGGCGCTATCTTCGCTAATCCGGGTGTCGCGCACAATCCGGTTGATTACCAGCGTGCCAACCCACCCTGCAATACCCGCTCCCAGCAAGAGCACAATCGGTGCTTTGGAGCCAGTCAAGAGATATGCGATGGCGATACCTGGCAGCGCCGCGTGCGAAAGCGCATCACCAAGCAGGCCTTGGCGGCGCAAGACTGCAAAACAGCCCAAAATGCCACTGACGATGCCCAAAACCATCGCTCCCAAGGCAACGTTGCGCAAGGTGTAGTCGCTGAATAAATCGAATAGGTTCATGCTGCACCTCGAATCAAGTTTTGGGTTCTGCCACCATAGGTTTGGCTGATATTTTCAGGCGTCCAAACGGTTTTCATTGAGCCAGCGGCGATCATTCGCACATTCAGCAAGGCTACCCAATCGAAATATTCGGGTGCTGAATCAAGGTCGTGATGCACGCAGATCACCGTTTTGCCATCGGAGCGCAGTTGTTGCAACAGGCTGATGATTGCCCGTTCTGTCACCGCATCAACGCCAACAAATGGCTCATCCATCAGATACAGTTGGGCGCGTTGGGCCAAAGCGCGAGCCAAAAAGACCCGTTGTTGCTGGCCACCACTAAGTTGGCTAATTTGGCGTTGGGCAAAATCGGCCATGGCTAATTGATCCAAACAGTGTAAGGCCCATTCGCGTTCGGCCTTGCCTGGTCGTTTGATCCAGCCGAGTTGGCCATAGGTTCCCATCAACACCACATCCAAGGCATTGGTTGGAAAATCCCAATCGACGCTGGAGCGTTGTGGAACATAGCCAACCAGCTGGCGAGCTTTGGCATAGGGCTGGCCAAACATCTGGACGGTGCCAGCTGCAACCGGCATCAAGCCAAGCGTGGCCTTAATTAATGTTGATTTACCAGCGCCGTTTGGCCCAACAATTGCAGCCAAAACGCCCGCAGGCACGCTCAAATCAATATCCCATAGCACTGGTTTATCTTGATACGCCACAGTTAAATCGTGAATTGCAAGCGGTTTTGTACTTGTGTTCATATGGTTTGGCTCCTGTATGAGGGATTAGGTATGCGGGATCAGGGGTCAGGCTGAAGATCTATTTCAAATTTTTTCTATTTTCTATAGCTAACTGACCCCTAGCCCTTAACTACTGAACCCTCGTAATTACTTCAACGCATTAACAATTGTGGTGACGTTATGGCGCACCATACCAATATAGGTGCCTTCTTTGGTATCAGCATTGCCCATGGCATCGGAGAATAATTGCCCACCGATTGCCACATCCCAGCCCCGCGATTGAACTGCCTTCTGTACAGCATTAATCGTAGTTTGCGGCACGCTGGATTCAACAAAGATCGCTTTGATTTGGCGGGTTTTGATAAACTCAGCCAAACCTTGAACATCACCTGCGCCGGCTTCGCTGGCAGTGCTCAAGCCTTGCAAGCCACGCACTTCAAAGCCATAGGCCGAGCCAAAGTAGCCAAACGCATCGTGGGCGGTAATCAACACCCGACTTGCAGCTGGCACGGTGGCAATTAAATCGCGAATTTCTTGATCAAGCGCGGTCAGTTCTTGGGCATAGGCGGCGGCATTCCGCTCATACTCGGCGGCATTAGCTGGGTCGTGGCTGGCCAAGGTTTCGGCAATTACGCCAATTGTGTCGCGCCACAGCAGCACATCGAACCAAATATGCGGATCATAGGAATCACCACCAGTCGAATGCAAGCGACTTGGCTCAAGCTTACTGGTGACAGCAATCGTGGGCTTTTGGCGATTGAGCTTTTCGAGCATATCGGTCATGCGGCCTTCAAGCTCCAAGCCGCCATAAAACACCATATCGGCATCATCGAGAATCCGCACATCGCCAACGCTTGGTTTGTAGAGGTGCGGGTCAACGCCTGGCCCCATCAGCCCAATTACTTCGACATGTTCGCCACCAACATGCTTAACAACATCGGCAATCATGCCAACGGTTGCGGCAACCCGTAAGCGTGGATTAGGTGTGGGCTGTTGGGCAAAACTGCTCGGGCCGCAACTTACCAGCAGCAGCACCAGCAAAATCAAAAGCTTTTTTCGTCGCATACAACTACCTCATTTTAACTATACAACAAACTATTTAGGCATACCTAAAAGCCTTCGATAAAAAAGAGCGCCTAAATCGAACGCTCTATTTGTACTTGAATCCGGGTTGCTAAACGTGAGTCAAGCACCTGTTGGGTTTGCTGCTCGCCAACCCGCAAGCTCAGGGGGCCATCAAACGGTGCACGGGCGCTAATCGTTACGATGCTATTGGGAGTTAATCCAAGATCGGCGAGATAGCGCAAACGGGCAGCATCGCGATCATCAACTTCGACGATGCGTGCAATTTGGTTCAGCTCCAACAATGCCAATGAACATGAATCGCGCTGTGGAATGCTGCCATCGCGGGCAGGAATCGGCGAGCCATGCGGATCAAATTGGGGATGACCCAAATATTCGGCAATTCGTTCTTCGAGCGTTTCTGAAAGCACATGCTCCAAAACCTCGGCCTCATCGTGAACTTCATCCCACGACATGCCAAGCGCTTGCACCAAATAGAGTTCAAGCAACCGATGGTGGCGAATCATCTCAAGGGCGATTTTCTCGCCAATCTCAGTCAAGCGCACGCCATAGCGCACCTGATAATCGACTAATTCCAAACTTTCGAGCTTTTTAACCATCTCGGTGATGGTAGGCGCACTAAACCCAAAATAACTAGCCAGCCGACCGTTGGAAACAGGCGCTTCTTCTTGTTGAAGGCTATAAATTGCTTTGACATAATCTTGAACGCCTGCCGTAATTCGCATAGAGCTACTAATCCTTTCTTTTAGGTACTACCTAAGTATAAAGTTTATTTGGGGTAAATGTCAAGTGGCTCGTATTGCATGAGTACGTTTTTGCAACCACCAAGAACACGAAGGTTGATTTTTTAGCCACGAATTGCACCAATTCCACCAATTTTCATCCTTCATTCCTCATAATTCATCCTTCGGTTGGTTGTTCTGCGACGCTGCGTTAACGTAGTGATCCACGAAGGATATGAACGATGGCGATAGGCTATGGGCTATGGGCTATGGTTCATTAGCTTGGCAAGCATGTGCGTTCCCTCACCCCCAACCCCTCTCCCACTGAACGCGGGCGAGGGGAGTTGGCTTGGTGCTTCCCCAATAGCCAAGCGCCAAAGCCTTCATCTCTCTGCGACGCTGCGTTAACGTAGTGATCCACGAAGGATGCGAACGATAGCGATAGGCTATGAACTATGGGATTCATCCTCTGCCTTTTGACTTCTGGCTACGGCAGCCCACGGCCCATGGTTAGCAAGCTCCCAATTAAAATCAGCGCTAAGGCCAAAAAATAGCCAAGCAAGGCTAAATTGAAGGCCAAACCACGGCTCATGTGATACCAGCGATAGCGTTGTTGGGTTTTGGCTGCCTGTTTCGTCCATTGCTGAATCTGGGGAATTAAGCGCGTGGCTTGATCAAAAAGCTGCTTGACGGCCAACTCAGCCGTGGCCAGATCAAGCTCGACGAAACCTAACCGATGGGCTTCGACATATTCGCCTGGCGCCAGCCACTCGCCAGTTTTGGCATCGCCAACGAACCGGCTGCGATAGCGCACAGCTTTGCAGGCTAACCGAAACTCAATCGTGGTTGCATTAATCGCAATCACAAAGGTACCGATTAATGGTTGAAGTTGAAATACTTTGGTGGTGAGATGATCGCGCACGATGATCGGCACAATCACCGAATAGCGATCTGCCTGAATTTTAGCATGGGGAATTTCAGTGCAATGCTCAAGTTGATTGGCACCTAAGGCTTGCATAAATTGGGGTAATTGAAGCTCAATTAATGGACGCACAATTCGGGCGGTAGCGCGGTTATGCGAATCACTCTCAGTTTGGCGGATGCGCTCAATCTGCTGCTCTAAACGCCAGCGTAAAATCCGTGCTCGTTCCATACAACCACCTAAGTGATGGAAGTTTGTTAGCTGATAGCCCGTTTACGTTCAGCTAAACGCTGCTCGATCTCTCGATCTGCCACAATTTGGTCGGCCTCAAAATAGACTTGGGCGACAACCAGCCAAGCCCAAAATAAACTACTCATCAACAACCACAAGGCGGCCAAGATCCACCATACCGCTACACCTGGAACTTGGGTTAGTTGCCAGAGCCACCACGCTGCGCCAAGGGCTGGGATATACACCGGCAAGGTTACCAAGCGTGCTCCGGCGTAGAGCCAGCGCCCATTGCGGCCAAGTGCCCGCCGAATACTGGCCCGACCCAAGGCCTTTTCAACCGCACCATCGCGGGCAAAAAACAGCTTGCTGACTGGTGAGAAACTGCTTAAGAAGCTGATACCAAATAGCGTGCCAAAAATTGCGAGGGTCAGACTAGTGGCAATTGTATTGTTTTCGCCAACAATAAAGGGTAGCACTGCACAAAACAGCAAGGTTGCGGCAACCAGTTGAGGAAACACAAAGTATACAAAATCCATCACGGTTGCCAACAAACCCATCACCGCTTTATCGCCAAATTGGCGCCAAGCGGGTAGTGGCAGCCGATAGCCCCGCGAACTATTATCAATGTGCTCGATAACCAAGCCCTGAGGCCAAATAACCCCAAAGATGGTTGAGCCAAGCAAACCACCAATCGCAATTTTGGGCAACCACAAACGGTCGCTCCAAATAATTCGGATGGCGGTTTGTAATGCGCGTAATGGCTGAAATTGTTGTTCGGCTGCCACCGTCACTCCTTCGCTAGGCTTCCAAACTGCGTCGAATTAGATCAAGCGCAGCGGTGGCGATAAAGCCTAAGGCATCATCGCTCTTCAGCTCCACCCGGCGGGTAAAGCTGCGTTGCAAATCTTTGCCAACCAACACAATGCACACATCGGTAAAGCCATCGGCCCCGATTTGGGCTGGGACTGCGGCGATGCCATAGCTGGCTTGCCAATTGTTGCGTACAGTGTTGGCTCCAGCAATTGCCAACGATTCGGCTGCCTCGCGATCAACTGCTTGATCAAGCGGGTGAATTGTTACGCCGCGCAAGGCTTGAACTAAATCTGGTTTGGCTGAACGCAGCACATTGTAGATTGGTGCGCCGCGTAAGCCTTCATAAATTGCCAAGCTGGCTGAGCGATTGGCTAAACGACGCAAGACATGGGCTGCTAAGCCATCGCGATCCATCAAAAAGCGATCAAGCCGCCGCGATACTTCAGCTACGCAGGCCTCGATATCGGCCTCAACTTGAGCTGGATCTTCGCCCTGAGCCGAAATTCGCACTTCGTATTGGGCAGCTTTGGCCGAAATGCCAACCGTTGGATAGGCGGCTTGCATCAGATCAGCGATAATCTCGCCAGCCTCAGCCTCACTTGTGCCGCTGAGCCAGATCGAACGCACCAACAAGACCGATTTTAGCTCACGCTCGTTGCGCAAAAATGGCAACAATTCAGTCTCAACCAGAAACTTCATCTCGCTTGGTACGCCTGGAAACACCATCAAGGCCCGCGCACCTTCGTCGATGATGAATGATGGAGCCGTGCCGCGGGCGTTGGGCACAGGCCGCGCGCCCATTGGCACAAAGGCTTGTTGGCGATTGCTCTCGCTCATCGTTCGGCCAAACGAACGAAAGCGCGCCGCGATGCCATCAAACAGATCTTGGTGAAATTCCAAGGGTCGTTTGGTTGCTTGGGCCACGGCTTCGCGGGTGAGATCATCGGCAGTTGGGCCAAGCCCACCAGTACAGAGCACCAATGGGCTACGTTGCCATGCCGCCGCGATGACCTCGGTGATTGCGCCGATATCGTCGGCGACCAAGGTTACCCGTTGCACTTCCACCCCAACCGTAGCGAGGGTGCGCGCCAACCATGCACTATTGGTATCGACGGTTGTTCCAAGGGTTAATTCGGTGCCGATCGCAATTAATTCAGCTTGCATGATGCCTACTCGCTACGCAATCGTCGTTTGATCGGGGGCTGGTACTCGTTCGTGGAACTCCGTCCACAATTCTTTTTCACGTTGGACAACTGCGGCTTTGGCCGATGCGAGGGCGCTTTTTACATTAACTTGCAGCGAACCTAATGCACCTTCTTCTTCATCGCGGGTGTTGAGCACATACGAGGCTGCCAAGCCAGCGCCAATCCCGACAATCAGGCCGAAAACAAATTTCATGGGCGATTTCCTCAAACTATGCAGAGCAATTCTGGGGTTATTATACGGTGGAACGAGGCTTAAAACAATGCAGCGCCCGAAGGCGCTGATCGTGTGGAGCGGGAAACGAGACTCGAACTCGCGACCTTCTCCTTGGCAAGGAGATGCTCTACCAACTGAGCTATTCCCGCGATTTAGTTGTGAGGAGTAGGAGTGGTGGGGACGGAGAGACTCGAACTCTCACGTCTAGGACACTTGCTCCTAAGGCAAGCGCGTCTGCCAATTCCGCCACGTCCCCGTAGCGAGGAAGAGTATAGCATAGCTGTTGCGAAATTGCAAATAGTTGATTCCTGCATTGAACGTAACTCTAGATCCCCTCACCTCAACCCCTCTCCCGTGGCGCGGGGCTTAACATAGTGGTTTTGTCATGCTTTATGATCACTGAACGCGGGCGCGGGGATTGGTTACAAGGGTCAGTCGTTAAGATCTCCTCACCCCAACTTCTCGCCCATGGCGCGGGCGAGAGGCTTTTAAACCTGTGGTTTTGTCATGATGCAATGGTGCAATCGGCTCCCCTCGCCCGCGTTCAGTGGGAGTACAATTTGTTCAACTAATTCTTGATCAAGTTGTTGATATGCATTGGTACTCCCCCTCGCCCGCGTTGAGTGGGAGAGGGGGTTGGGGGGTGAGGGCATGAAGTCAGCGTGCAAAAAATTAGAACGAAACGCTACTCCAAGGTGGTGAGTTTAATTGACAATTCAGGACTGGGCTTGCCGCGTAAACGCCGCAGCCCTTCTTTAAGCGCCCCAAGCAGCAAACGTGGTGGCGAAAGTAGATTGACGGTTAGACCGTTGCGACCATCGCTGGCCTTGGAGGCAAGCCAAACCGCTTTTTGGGCGGGCACGCTTGGCGGGTTGCCCCACATACGCAAAATGGTGCTGAGGGCTGAAAGTTTGGCCTCGTAGCCTGCCATTACCTGAACATCGGTCAACATCTCGGTGGTCATCAAGCCGGGGTTGAAGCCTAAAATTTCGATGCCTTGATCGCGATGTTCTTTGGCCAGCGCCAGCGTAAAATTGCGCACCCAGCTTTTGCTTGCGCCATAGGCAGTTTGAAACGGCACTGGTCCAGTATCGCCCCGCCCAAACAGATTGATCAATTTACCATGGTTTTGGGGTTGAAAATGTTTGAGCGCCACAATCGAGCCATGATAGGTGCCCAAAATATTGGTATCGATTACGCGCCGATAATCACGCGGACGAATCGCCACTGTCGCACCATACGGGCCAGCAATGCCAGCATTGTTGATCCACACATCAAGGCGGCCAAACTGAGCGATGGCTTGATCGCGCAGCGCTTCGACTGCTGCCAAATCGCCAACATCACAACTAGTGGCCAACACATGGCTCGATTGACGTTTGAGCTGAGCGAGTGCTTGCTCAAGGTTAGCTTGATCGCGGCCAGCAATCACGACTTTCGCGCCTTGCGCCAGCATTGCTTCGGCCATGGCCAAGCCCAACCCACGGCTGCCACCAGTAATTACAATCACTTTATCCAAGAGTTTCATTGGCAACTCCTAAAAAAGTCTGCAACTGCGCCAATTCGCTCAAGTCTTCTAGCAGCAAATCGGGCTGATGCTCGGCAAGTTGCTCGACGCTGAATTGGCCACTCGCGACCGCGACCGAGCGTGCTCCGGCAATTTTGGCACAGCCAATATCAAACGGCGTGTCGCCAATCACCACAACATCATCAAGCGTGCCTTGCCAGCCAGCTGCTTGTGCGCGTTGAAACGCGACAGGCACTAAATCATTACGGATATGGCTATCCGAGCCGAATGCGCCCCATTCCCAACGGAAATAAGCGCTTAATTCCACCGCATCGAGCTTAATTCGGGCGGTGCGTTGCATATTGCCTGTCAGCAGCGAATGTATCGTGTGAGCTTGTAATTGGCGCAATGCGGCGTGTACGCCAGGCAAAATTGTGGTTTCACGTTGCAAATGGGCAAAGCGCGAGTGCAATTCGCCTTCGTAAACAGCATAAAATTGCTCAAGCCGCTCAAGAATCGCTGCTTCTTGCCACATATGTAGCAATTCGCGCACGATCAAACCATCGGTTTTGCCGGCGGTCGAGCCGAGGGGCAAATCCAATTCGTAGACACGCTGAAACGCGGCCTTGAAAGCTTCAAGCCCGCGCCCATGGCCCCGAATCAGGGTTCCATCAATATCCCAGAGCAACAGTTTCATTCTTCAGTTGGTTTCCCATTTACAAGGTCGGCGAGCGGCTGCACCAATTCACCTAAACTGCGGAATTGCGGCCCTAGCTCAGTTTCGCTCAATGGAATATTGACTGGCACGGTTAAACTGACCGGCACTGATGATTCGAGTGGAATCGTCATGCTCAGATAGACCGGCAATTCCAAACCTTCGGGCAAATTCAAGGCCACGCTGGCTTTGAGGTAGCCAACGCCAGGCAGCGTAATATCGGCAGGCACTTCTAATGGCACGGCTTGGGTTACCCGCACATTGGTATATTGGCTAACTGGCACTTGCAAGCTAATTGGCAAGCGCTCATTCAGCGGCACGCTGGCTTTAATCGTGGCATTGTTGAGGCCATCGATCGTATCAGTTAATTTGGCAATTGTTGGTTTAAGCGGCGCTAAGCCTGTTTTATAGCCAAACAACGCGACAGCCAAAATGACCAAACCAATAATTAATACGATATTGAGGATAAAGGAGGTCAGGATCATAAACTTGTACGAACGATCAATATCGACACGTTCCACAGCATTAGTGCTGGTCGAATTGGTGGATTTGCGGTTGCGATTGGCCACGACAACCTCCTTGCAGTGCCTCGAAGGGGGAAATTCATCAGCAGTATACCACAGCCAATCGTTGCTTGTCATAGAGATTCTCGCATCCTATGTGGGTCACCACCCCTCCGCCCCGCCTCAAGGCTGGGAACGCAGGGGGCTTTAATCACCCTGCACCCCCTAATATTTGCATTGTGGATTATTGTGCTACTTTCTAATCGCCGAATCCTTTTCGATCATCGCTTGATTGCTGCTTTAGTCATCTGAGAAACGATTTGAATCAAGCGTTACCGCACATAATGGTTGATTTACCTATCAAAGCAGCGCTTTTGATCGTGAAGCGATGCGCTATGCTACAATGCGCGTTGGTAAACCAACAAGCCCATGCGTGAGGATGTGATTATGGCCCTCCATGAATTGACGATTGCCGAGGCCCGCGCTCAATTAGATCGCGGCGAGATTACCTCGGTGCAACTGACCGAGGCTCTGCTAGAACGTATCACCGCGTTAGAGCCAAGTTTGCATTCCTTTTTAACTCAAACGCCCGAACTGGCGTTGCAACAAGCCCAAGCCGCCGACGAGCGGATCAAAGCAGGCAATGCTAGCAGCCTAACTGGCATTCCATTGGGCATTAAAGATGTGATTGTCACCAAAGATGTGCGCACCACCTGTGGCTCGAAAGTGCTAGAAAATTGGGTTCCGCCCTACGATGCCACCGTCGTGAGCAAGCTCAATGAAGCTGGCACGGTGACCCTCGGCAAGCTCAATATGGATGAGTTTGCTATGGGTTCGTCGAACGAAAATAGTGCGTTTGGTGGCACGCGCAACCCATGGGATACCGAACGGGTGCCAGGTGGCTCGTCGGGCGGTTCGGCGGCGGCGGTTGCTGCTGGCCAAGCCTTTGGCACGCTCGGCACCGATACTGGTGGCTCAATTCGCCAACCTGCCGCCTTGTGTGGCATCGTCGGCTTGAAGCCAACCTATGGGCGGGTTTCGCGCTATGGCTTGGTGGCATTTGCTTCATCGCTCGATCAGTGTGGGCCGTTTGCGCGCACGGTTGAAGATGTGGCACTACTGCTCGAAACCATCGCTGGCCACGACCCGAAAGATTCAACCAGTGCCAACTTGGCAGTGCCCAACTACCGCGCCAGCCTAACCGGCGATATTCGTGGCCTCAAAGTTGG
Source organism: uncultured Chloroflexia bacterium (assembly GCA_963767035.1). Classification (GTDB taxonomy): domain Bacteria; phylum Chloroflexota; class Chloroflexia; order Chloroflexales; family Herpetosiphonaceae; genus Herpetosiphon. The sequence goes on from CAVYBW010000003.1 coordinate 479,610, forward strand.
CGTGCCAAGCGAATATTTTGTCGAAGGCATGGAGCCTGGGGTCGAAAAAGCTGTGCGCACGGCGATTGAGCAAATTAAGGATTTAGGGGCTGAGGTGGTTGAAGTTTCGCTGCCTCACACCAAATATGCCTTGCCTGTGTATTACATTATCGCTCCGGCGGAATGTAGCACCAACTTAGCTCGTTTCGATGGCGTGCGTTATGGCGTGCGCTTAGAAGGCAATGGCTTGTTTGATGAAATTGAATCAACCCGTGCGCAATTGTTTGGCTCGGAAGTGCGCCGCCGGATTATGCTCGGCACTTATGCGCTCTCATCGGGCTATTACGATGCTTACTATCGTCGCGCCCAACAAGTGCGTACCTTGATTCGCCGTGACTTCCAAGAAGTTTGGAGCAAGGTTGATTTGCTGGCAGCGCCAACCTCGCCCACAGTTGCCTTCAAAATTGGCGAAAAAACCGATGATCCAGTTGCAATGTATCTCTCGGATGTGTGTACCTTGCCGATTAACTTGGCAGGCGTGCCAGGCTTGGTTGTGCCGTGTGGCTTTAGCGATAATTTGCCAACGGGCCTGCAATTAATTGGCAAGCCATTTGATGAAGCAACCTTGCTGCGCGTCGGCCATGCCTATGAGCAAAATAACACTTGGTACAAACAACACCCTAGTTTGTAAACGAGGCTATCGGCATTGGGCTATTGGCTATAGGAATTTTACTATGGTCAATAGCCTATTTTTAACACAGAGGTTTCAAGGCTATAGGCTTTTGGCTTTGGTATTCTGATCAATCTCCGCGAGCCCATAGCTATTTATGCTCTGCGCCTCTGCGTTAAATCACTCAGTCCATACTATTCATTAATTTCCTCCCTCATAATTCATCCTTCATCCCTTCCCCTCTGGCTCTTGCAATCTGTGCATGCCGCCGCTACCATTGGATTACGAAAGCATCTAGTAGGGAGCCAAGGCCATGACCAGTTATAGCATCACTGGGCGGGTGATTCGGGCAATTGATCTTGCACCGCTGGCCAATGTTGGCGTGCGCTTTATCTCGCAGGCTGGCTATCTGAGCAACGTGGCCAATCGCAGCCTCTTGCCAGCGGGGCAAATCGATTGGACGCGCTCGCTGACTGGTTTTAGCGGTACACGGTGGGAATGTTGGGAGCAGCAAATCAATGGCAAGGTTTCGATTGCATGGGGTGATTTTCGCGATGGTGCGCTGATTTACAACCCGCATTTGAGCGATGATGGACGGGTATTTCATAGCACTAAAACCTCTTTAATGCCCGAAGTTTCGCCGGCCCAAGAAGTGAGTTGGACGCGCCAAATCAGTGGTTTTGCTGGCTCGCGTTGGGATTGCTGGGTTAAATATATCGATCAGCGTGTGCCGATTAGCTGGGAATCGTTCCGTGATAATGCCTTGCTGCATAATCCCCAACTGGCGGCTGATGGGCGTTTATTCCAAACCGCCAAAACCTATCTGATTCCCGATGTTGCGCCGGTGGCCCGCGCGGCCTGCGAGGTCAAAACCGATGCCCAAGGCAATTATCGTTTTGATGCGATTGGCGCTGGTGCAGTTGGCTTGCTCGAAGTCAATATTGCTGGCTATACACCAGTACGCGTGCCCGTGATTGTCAATAATACTATCAATCAGCCGATCAATGTTCGTGGCGGCGGTAGCGGCGTGCGCTCATCCCACCCAAGCTATAATGCTTTACATCCCAAGGTTCGAGCAATTATTGATCAAGCATTGTTGATGCTTGGCGATGAAAAAACCGTCTACGATGCCTTGCCCACCAATTTGCAGCAAATGTGCTATGGGGCGCAATTTGCCAGCAATCCTAACCATCAATACTACAAAGATATTGTTTGTGCCGATTTGGTCAGCATTTGTTTGGTGGCAGCTGGCTTTAATATCAACTGGAATAACGGTGCTAATCCGCACATGGCCCAACATTATGCCCCCGGCCCAGCCACACTCCAAGCAATTACTGATGCCAACGATTGGCAGCCAGGCGATGTGTTGGTGTTTGGCAATAATGGTGTGGCTCAGGCTGGTCACGTCAGTTTGTATGTTGGCCCGTTTCAAGGCACCGATCGCTCTGGTACCAATTATGCGTTGAGTGCCAATTTCGATGTGATCGAAGCCGGCATGAATTTTGACCTTGCCAATGGCCAGCGTTGGGGCTTGGGCAATATCGCCACGACCCGCCAACAGTGTTTGCAGGGCAAACGTGGCTATCAATGGGTCAAGCGGGTTCGGCTGAAAGAAGTCGCTGGGTTAATCTAAATCGCTATTGGCTAAGGCAATGATGATCTGCACCCGATTGCTGATTCGCAGCGAGCCTAAACTGCGCTACAATGGGGTGTATCGTCATTTCTCAATGTGGAGGAAAGACCCTCATGGAACGACCAATTCGGGTATTAGTGGCCAAGCCTGGGCTTGATGGCCACGACCGTGGCGCAAAAGTGATCGCCCGTGCCTTGCGTGATGCAGGCATGGAAGTTATTTATACGGGGTTGCAACAAACCCCCCAAATGATCGTTGAAGCCGCGCTGCAAGAAGATGTCGATTGCATTGGCTTATCGATTCTTTCGGGAGCGCATATGACTCTGTTGCCCAAAATAACCACAATGCTGCGCGAAAACGATGGCGCGGATATTTTGGTGGTTGCTGGCGGCATTATCTCCGATGAGGATGCGGCGATTTTGCGCAACGACCATGGAATTGCTGGGATCTTCGGGCCTGGCTCCTCGACCCATGCAATTATTGATTTTATTCGTAAGCATGTTGTGCGTAGCTCGGTAGAAGGGTAGGTTGCTGGTGGAACTTGTTGCAAAGGCTCGTGCTGGCAATCGCCGGGCACTGGCCCGCTTGATAACCCTGGTTGAAACTGGCGATGCCCAAGCCCAAATCGCTTTGGCTGCACTCTACCCTTACACTGGCCATGCCCATATTGTTGGGGTAACTGGTGCGCCGGGCACTGGCAAATCGACGTTGGTAACCCAATTGGCCTTGCATTGGCGCAGCCTTGGCCGCACGGTCGCAGTCTTGGCAGTTGACCCAACCTCGCCATTCAGCGGCGGCGCAATTCTTGGCGATCGGATTCGTATGCAATCGCTGGGCGGCGATAGTGGCTGTTACATTCGTTCGATGGCCAGCCGTGGCAGCCTTGGCGGTTTGTCACGCGCCACTGGTGATGCAGTAAAAGCGCTTGATGCCGCTGGCTTTGATATCGTGATTGTCGAAACAGTCGGCGCTGGCCAAGCCGAGGTCGAAATTGCCCGCGAAGCCCATACCGTGGTAGTGGTCGAAGTGCCGGGCATGGGCGATGATATTCAGGCAATCAAGGCGGGCATTTTAGAAATTGCCGATGTTTTCGTGGTCAATAAAGCTGATCGCGAAGGGGTTGAGCGCACAGTTCGCCAATTACAAATGATGCTGCATCTTGGCAGCGGCGAGCATCGCGATGGCTGGGAGCCACCGATTGTTCAGACCGTTTCCAACACTGGCAAGAATATCGCCGAAGCAGCGGCAGCAGTTGAACGCCATTTCGAGCATCTCAAAGCCAACAATTTGCTGAAGCTACGCGAACGCGAACGGATTGAGCGCGAATGGAAAATGATTATGCGCGAAACCTTGCTGCGCCAATTGCTCCAGCGGCTTGAGCCAGAGGTGCATGAACACCTGCTCAACCAAATGAGCGAACGCCAACTTGACCCCTATGCTGCTGCCAAGCAAGCGATTGAAACTGTTTTGGAATTGAGCTAGATTGCCGTTCCCTCACCCCCCTGCCCCCTCTCCCACTGCACGCGGGCGAGGGGGGAGCATTCATTCTGTGGCATACATCACAGTAAGACCACGCAACGCCCTTCTCCCACTAAACGCGAGCGAGGGTGAATCCTGTTCCGATCAATGAATCACAATAAGATCAGAGGCTATAGCCCCTCGCCCGCCGGATGGGAGAGGGGTTGAGGTGAGGGGATTAAACCGTTTACCGCCGCTCAACCAGCAGCACCTGGGGCACGCGCACCAGTGAATCAAGCTTAAACGCACGACTTTCACTGCTCACCACCAAACCTGTTGACGAGCCTCCATCGAGATTCAACGCCGCATCAATTGCAAGATCTTGCTTAACCAACCATTGGCTTAGCTCGGTTAGGGTAAAACTTGGCCAACTACAAACAATAATCAACAAGCGCCCACGCCGATCGAGCGCAATTACGCTGCGCCGGGCTTTATCGCCATCGTCGTTGGGTTGCTCGATGGCTGCGCCATGCACTACCAGCATTGGTGCCGATTGCAGGGCTTGATTCAGCACTTCGTTGCTATCATAGGGTTGTTCGCGTAACGACCGCAACGACCATGTATCAGCACTATCGACTGCGAGCATGCCCCCAAAGCCATCGTAGGATGTGCCATTGACCACGCCATCAAAAATTGTCAACGCGGTAGCACGCCCTTGAGGGTCAAAATAACCACCGTTGATCACCGCAACCGACTTGAGCGCCGCCGCCCATTCGCTGACTCGGCCTGGACTGGCGACATCGTAGCCTACTCGCAGCCGGAAATAGGCCGGATCAATCCGCAAAACCTGGACATTGGTAATGTCGTAGCTAATTTCGCGCAACTCCAAGCCTGGCTCTAAACTTTGCCATTGATTATCGACGGTGGTTGGGGCGGCAGTGTCTGGGGCAATAATCGGGGTGCTGGTGCCACTGGGTTTAAGCACCTCTTGCACATCAGCCTGAGAACAACTGATTAAGCCCCAACCAACGAGGATTATGAGGCCAGATCGATACAAAAATTTCATGCTAATTCCTCACACAAGAGCGTTTATCCTACCATAATCATGGTTGTTAGGGGTAGGCAAAGGATAACAGTTGCAGGATGAAGTATGAGGGATAACAGTTATCGACAGCGTATGCAAGGGGTCAGTGATCAGCGTGAACATGAAAATTGAGCTTTTTCGTTTTAACCCCTGACCCATTGCAGCTACGTATAAAAGTTCATAGCCTTAATCGCGGTGAGATGCTTCCCTTACCCCCTAGCCCTCTCTCCCACTGCACGCGGGCGAGGGGGAGCTAGGTTTATAAAGTCGAGTCTATCGTTCGACGCTCTCCTACTGCACGCGAGCGAGAGGGACATGGGTACTACGATTCATGGCAAAACCGCTGGCTGAAGCCCCTCGCCCGCAGCGTGGGAAGAGGGATTGGGGTGAGGGAATGACACTTGCCAATCCAATTAACCCCTCGCGAGTGCTGGCTAACGATACCACAAGCCCGCGATATGAATATGCACAGCGTGAACATTTAACTCGGTATATTGTTGAATGCTTTCGATCACTCGTTTGCGCAGGGCATTGACAATTGGCGGTAATGGCTCGTTGATGAAAGGAATTAATTTGAGGTGCAAAACGATGCTAGCCCGCTCATCAAAGCGATTTGATTGCTCTTCGTTTGATTTTGGCTCGTTTTCGGTCTGGCCTTCAGCGACCAATTCAGCACTTTCGAGTTGGGTTTCATAAATACCTTCAATCGTGCCGCTGACCGACTGAACAATTTGGCCGATCACACCGATATCAATCGTCGTGGTGTGGCGATTACTGCGTACCGAACGCACAATTGATTGTTGTTGGGGCATAATTCGCTCCTTGGCTAACGAGTGGGAGTGGCGGTTGGCTGTGGGCTAGCGGTTGGCGCAGCTGCCCCTAAAGCGATCCGTAGGCGCTCCAAGGTACTACCAATGCTGGCTAAATCCTGTTCGACGCTATCGAGCCGGTTGGTCAAGGCCGCATTGGCGGGTATTGATTCAAGCTCATCGAGCCGTGATTGGATCGTCAATAATGAATTGAGATTAGAATCGATTTGCTTTTGTAGCGTATCAAGGTTGGTTTCGCGGGTATCGAGCTTGCCCTCAATGGTCTGAACGCGCTCGCGCAAACTATCGACCGAGCCACGTAAATCGGTCAAGCCGCGCAAGGTTGCCGCTTGATCAGTTTGTTGGATGATTGCTGTTTGTTGGGCTTGCTCTAGCGCTGCAATTCGCCCAGTGCTATCGGGAAAACTAACCCCAAAATTGCGTGGCCCATACCACATCACCAAGATTGCAAGTGCCGCCCCAAGCCCAGCACTGACGATAATCGTTAATGCCGAACCAACAAGGGTCGCCAAACATCCACGCTTTTGTTTAATCACAATTGGTTTGGGAGAATCGGTTTGTTCGCTCATTTGATGTGGCTCTCCATGCCATCCGCAGATGGTCGCATTTGGCTTAATAATACCCGAATCTAGCCAATACTCAATATTGCTGAAAATGTAAAATATAACTTAAACATTACCATAATCAAGGCTTAACTTTGGCCTGCTAGCATTGGGCAATTTGAGTAACGAGAATGGTTATGCAATTGCAGGTACGCAGTGGGTTGGCGCTCAATCAGCTAATTCGGTTGGTCTATCTGATGGCGATTGCCAGTGGTATCGTGGGGCTTGGCCTGATTGGCTATGGCCTTTGGCTGGCAATATTCGCTTGGTGGCATTGGTTATTAATCAGCCTTGGCGGGCTGTGGCTGCTGCTCCAAATTGGCTTGCTTGCAATGTTGCAACGTAAACGCCGCACGATTCAACAATTAACCGCCGTGGTCGATGTGTTGGCAACTGCCGATTTGAGCGTGCGGGCACCCAATTTGGGTACTGATGAGTTGGGCGAATTGGCTCAAGCGATCAATCTGGCGGCTGAACATTTCACCAGCTTGCTCGATAACCAACGGCGCGAAACCCAGCGCGAACGGGCGATTTTGGCGGCAATTGACGATGGCGTGATCGTTTGCGATCAACTTGGTCAGATTATTTTGCTCAATACTGCGGCCTACAACATTATTGCTATGGCCGAAGCCGAACGCCTGCAAACCAACCACGAGCAGCCAAATTTGAGTTTACGTTTTTATGCCGCGCTTGAAGCTGTGCAACCAGCCTTGGATCAAGCCCTCGGTCGCCCGCATATCAAGCCAGCCGAACGGGTTCGGTTTGCTGGGCGCACCTATCGTTTGAGTGCCAACCCAATTTGGATCGACGATCAACGCATGGGCGCGGTGGCAATTTTGCAAGATATTAGTGCCCGAGTCGAGAGCGAACGGCTGCGCAGCGATTTTATGGCCTTGGCAGCGCATGAATTGCGTTCGCCGTTGACCAGTATTCGGGGCTTTGCCGATATGCTGCTGTGGAGCAATCCCGAACATTTTAGCCCCGAAGAAATGAGCTATATTGAAGGCATTGGCCGCAACATCCAACGCCTAACTGAGTTAATGAACGAGGTTGTGGATTTGGCGCGGCTCGAAATCCAACGCAATGAGCATACACCGCAACCAGTTGATTTGCGCCAAGTGCTGAGCGCTGTGCTCGCTGAATTTCGGCCACGTGCTGAGCGCAAAAAATTGCAATTAGACTGTTTGTTGCCCCAAGAATTGCCGTTATTGAGTCTTGATCCGCTGCATCTGCGCCAAATTAGCCATCACCTAATTAGCAATGCCATCAAATACACGCCTGAGCATGGCCAGATTCAAATCGAAGTGCAACAGCGAATCGATGATGTGTTGGTGGTGGTGCGCGATACGGGGATTGGCATTTCGTTGCGCGAGCAACCGCGCATTTTTGGGCGCTTCTTTCGCAACGACAACCCACTTTCGCGGGCCGCAGGCGGCACAGGGCTGGGTTTATCAATCGCCAAAGCCTTGGTCGAAATGAATCATGGATCGATTTATTTCGAAAGTGTCGAGGATGCAGGCACGACGTTTTATGTGGCGTTTCCTCTAGCCTTGGCTTGCGAACCGTTGCCCCACAACCCAGCAGCCTTATTCGATGCTGCTTAGTGGAAATCGTTGCCTCACCCCAACCCCGCTCCCACGTGGCGCGGGCGAGGGGCTTTAACGGCGTGGTTTTCGCATGATGCATGGGCAATCCATGGCGGCTCCCCTCTCTCTCGTGGCGCGTGGTTCGTTCAAGGATAGATTGGTAAGATTCCCTCACCCCAACCCCGCTCCCACGTGGCGGGCGAGGGGCTTCATGCGGTGGTTTGCTGTGATGTTTGGGTACTCATGGATGTGCTCGCCTCGCTTTTGGGCGAGGGGCTTTAACGGCGTGGTTTTCACATGATGCATGGTCAATCAACGGATGCACCCCCTCGCCCGCGTTCAGTGGGAGAGGGGGCTGGGGGTGAGGGAATTCAACCCTACTTAACCTCAACCATGCCCAATTCGATGTAATTAGCTCCATGCTGGGCAGTGCTGGCAGTTACGGGCAAACGCTGAGTCTCAATATCAGTAATCGTCGGATCATACCAGCCGAGCACCACTAAATAACGACCTTTGGCAATCGTTTTAGGCAAGGGCACTGCAACCTGATCATGAATTGCTTGGTTGGCTTGCCAACGGCTGGTTGGTAGCCCACCGTTCAGCGGCATTGTATCCACTTGAGCGGCCACTGGTGCACCTAAAGCTGGCACCAAATGAATAAATAAACGGTAATCGTTGGCTAAAGCGTTGCTGGTGCGCCAGGCTAATTGCACTGGCAAGCTACCGCCTGCTTGATAGCCAGCAGGCCATGGCTGAAACTGATAGCCTTCGAGTTGTAAGCTGTTAGCCCAGGTCGCTGTGGCCGATTTGGCAATTGGCCATGTGCCAACCAGCGCCAAATTCTCCACCTGCATTGGCCGTGGAAAGCTTTGGCATAAAATCCGCAGCGCATTAAATTCCCAATACGGCAAATCGGTGCAACGCCATTTTTCGTTTAAATCAGCAGTCAGAAAATTAATTCCAACCTTGCCCATATCATCCTGAGGAAATTGCGGATTGGGCGGATCAATCGCCTTGGCATTTTCGGGGGCAATCAAAAGCCAACCACGGCGTTTGCCAGCCAATAACGCCGCATAATCGTTATCAAATTCGCCTTGATCATAGCCAATTGCCCCGATCCGACCAAAGCCACGGGCGGCGGGCATGCTATCGGGCGTAACCCGCTGCGCATAGTATTGATACAAGGTTGCAATATAGGGCGGCTGCACGATGACCACATCATCAGGGGTGACATGCTCGGCTAGGGTTTGCACTGCACGACGATAATCTTCCTTGACGGCGTTGCCGCTCCAAATGCCATACGGTTGCTGAAACACCAACCACGCGCTCAAGCCAGCAATCGCCACAACGCTACCTGCGCTCAACCAACGCTGTTGGGCGATTCCAGCCAAGCCCAAGGCCAAGATCATGCAGAACAACGGTAGGCTAAAACTGAGGTAACGTGGTTCATAGAGCGGCGAGCCTGCTGCAAGCACCGCCAAAAATAGCAGGCTTGGCAATAGCCATAAGCTTAAGATGATGGTGCGATGTGGATTGCGCCATGTGAGCCATAAGCCGCTGGCGAGTGCCACAAGCACAGGCAATAAACGCCAACTTAAATCGCTACTCGAACGATCAAAGCTCAAGCGACCAAGCAAGAGCCAGGCCGCTTGTAGCACGCCAATTGTGCGGCCAATCGGTGGGGCATTCGGGTCTTGGCGCAGGCCAAAACGAATCCCAGCAATAAAGCCAATACTCAGCAGGCCAAAGCCAATCCACAGCCATTTTTGCCAAGGCTGTTGCTTGAAATGCAGCGCCAACACCAGTACTTGGCCAAGCACCTGCAATAAAGCCAGGCGATGCAAACTAAGGCATAGCACCACACTGGCCAGCCAGAGCCAAATCTGCTTAGCTTGAGCACGATCAAGCAAATCGAGCAAGCGTAAATTCGACCAAATCACCGCCGCCATTAACAAACTATAAACTTTGGCATCTTGGCTTTGCCACAACCCAAATGGATTGATTGCCAACAAACCAGCCGCAACCAAAGCAACTGTGGGCGTGCTCAAACGCCTAGCCAAGTGATAGAGCAACACGACTGCTACTGCTCCAGCAATCGCCGAAGGTGCACGCAACGCCAATTCACTATCGCCAAAAATACCGATCCATGCCTTGAGCAACAAGTGATAGAGCGGGTAACTCTGACGTGGGCTAAACAGATCGCCAACCAAGCCGAGCCAAGAACGGCCCGTGGCTTCGCTCCATGTACCACCTTCATCAAGCCATAAACTTTGGCTGCTCAAGCGGAAAAAGCGTAAGCCAAGTGCGACGATGAAGAGACCAATACTGATCAATCGGGCTGATTGCTTGTGCATAGCGTGCTCAATAATCTTTAACAAATGTGAATGGCGAGCTAGGCTTAGGGTATGAGCAGCAAAAAGCACCAAGCCAGCTAGCTCAGTGCTTGATTGCATGCTCCAAAGCAGGTGGTTAGGCGCTCAGTTGCTCAATTCCACTCGCTTCGTCATCAGCGATGGTGAACAATGTATCGAAGCGCGTTTTACGAAAAACTTCAGCAATTTGGGTTTGTAAGCCAAATAGCATCAAATTTTGCCCACGATTTTGCTGATCTTTCAAATTCATCATGAGCATGCGCAACGCTAAACTGGCTGCAAAATCAACTTTGCTCACATCGACCAAGACAGGCCCATTGTGATCGGCAATTGATTTGGCAAATGGTTCTTCGAGTTCACGGACTGCCGCAGCGTCCATGCGAGCAGGCAAACGCACGATCAAGACCTGACCATTGGTTTCTTGGATGAGTTCAGCCATACGAATCTCCCTATAGTTGTCGTTCAAAAGACAGCAGGAAACAAGCGTTATTATACACTGAAGCGCTCGCCAATCACAGAGGATTCTGATCAAACCGCGTTTTTGGGCTTGTTAAAGGCACATTGACGCTTTTTTCGGCGGGCTTTATAATGCGTAGCGCTTAATGCAACTTCACTTCTTCGCAGGAGGCTGCTCGGTGTACTTTACACAAAACGATCCCCCGATTCTTTTCCCTTCGTGGGTAGCAGGTTTGTTGGTTGTTTGGATTGCGGTTTTAGTGGGTGCCATTTTCTGGCTACGCTCGCTGCCACCCAAAAATCCGGCGCGTTTGGCGTTTCGCAAGCGCACCAGCAATGGCCTGTTAATCATCACAGGGATTGGGATTGTGCAGTTTCTGGCGCGTTGGCTTAAGATCGACGTAGTTGAGTGGCGCTTGTGGGGCTATGTTTTATTTGTCGCATTGATTGGTTTCGGGCTGTATTCATGGCAGTATGCCCGTTCAACCTTGCCAGCGTTGGTTTCCCAAACTGGCAAAGTCAAATCCAATTATGCCAAGAGCCGCGCTGCTGCTGCCAGTAGCAATGTCAAGGCTGGCGCTGATGGTGTTGCAAGCGAACCCGCTGCACCGCGCATACCCAAGCCCATTGCAACCACTGGTCGTCGTGACGCACGCCGCTCCAAGAAACGCAAATAATTCGCTCAGTTGGCAACAATTAAACACTGGCTCTGCATTGCAGGCTGGTGTTTTTGTTTTTTAGCCTAATAGGCGTTCCCTCACCCCCCAGCCCCCTCTCCCACTGAACGCGGGCGAGGGGGTGCCAAAAAAACGATGGGTAGGCGATTCGGATGTGGAGCGTTCCCTCACCCCCCAGCCCCCTCTCCCACTGAACGAGGGCGAGGGGGATCAGCCTGGTCGCGGCTGCTGCTGGAGCCGCGGTGATCGTGTGCTGCCACTGAACGCGGGCGAGGGGGAGAACCTTGATAGTGTTCATCAATCATGCCAAAACCACCGCGTTAAGCCCCTCTCCCGCTCCGTGGGAGAGAGGCGGGGGGAACAGCCATTGTTCATCGAAGAATTGCGGCAGAACCATGCTGTTAAAGCCCCTCGCCCGTTGGACGGGAGAGGGGTTGGGGTGAGGGGATCTTAAAACCGACCCTCAGCCCCTCGCCCGCCGCCGTGGGAGCGGGGTTGGGGGTGAGGGACCCGATTTAACCCTATGTATGCCCCGCGCAAGAAACAGGTATACTACTACTCTACTTAAGGAGCTATGATGAATCCATATACCGATCCGTCGCGGGTGCGCGGAGCTTTAAATACGCTGGGAGTCCGCCCCAGCAAAAGCATGGGCCAGAACTTTTTGATCGATCCTACGCCCTTGAAATTGGCCTTAGAGCATGCCGATGTTAATCCCAATGATCTGGTGATTGAGGTTGGGCCTGGCTTGGGAGTTTTAACCTGGGAATTACTCAACGCCGCTGGTCAGGTGATTGGCATCGAGCTTGATCCGCGTTTGGCTGGCCGCTTACGCACCGAGTTTGCCGAACGCCCTTTGACGATTATCGAACGTGATGTGCTGGAAATTGCCCCAAGTGCGATGTTGGCCGCAGCAGATTTGCCTGCCGACACGCCCTATAAATTGATTGCTAATATTCCCTATGCGATCACCTCGCCGTTGTTGCGCCATTTTCTCGAAGGTGATAGCCCGCCAAGTTTGATGATGGTGTTGATGCAATGGGAAGTGGCCAATCGCATCACGTCTAAGCCGGGCGATTTAAGCATTTTGGCGCATAGCGTGCAATTGTATGCTACTGCTGAAATCGTGGCCCGCGTGCCTGCGGCTTCGTTTTTGCCGCCACCGGCGGTCGATTCGGCCTTGGTATTGATGCGTCGCCGCCCAACCAACGCTGTACCAACTGCGCCCAAAGCCTTGTTTAAAGTCATTCGCGCGGGTTTTAGTCAAGCACGTAAAAAGCTGATCAATTCGTTAGCTGGTGGTTTGGCTGGCCAAGGGTTAAACAAGGAGCAAGTATTGGCGGCAATTGTGCAAGCCGAGATTGACCCCAATTTACGGGCCGAAGTGTTGACCTTGGATCAATGGGCAAAATTAACTGAAACGCTCGGCATTACTACCAAATAATCAGGCCGCGTTGTGCGCCAACCCGAATCGCTTCGGTGCGCGAGGCTACATCCAATTTGCTGAGTAAGGCTGAAACATGAAATTTGACTGTATGCTCGCTGATGACCAAACGCTGAGCGATTTGGCGATTGGTCAAGCCTTCGGCCAAGAGTTGTAGCACTTCGTGTTCGCGCTCGCTGAGGCGGGTATCCAAAGGTTCTCGTTGGGGTGGGGCGTGGATTTGAGCCAAAATACTTGGCGATAGGACACATAAACCAAGCTGTAAGGCTTGCAAACTGGCCCAAATTTCCTGCGGGTAGGCATCAGTTGTCACCACACCCCATGCCCGTTGCTGTGGCATGGGGTGTGGTAAATCTTGGCTAATCAGCAAAATCGCAGGTTGATCGTTGGTGTGGTGCAAAAGCAATGGCAAGGCTTGATCATCAAGTAAAATCACGACATCGACCTCTCCCAATTGGTCGAGCAATGGTTCGATGTTGGGCGCTGCCGGCATGATTTCAGCCTCGTACTCGGCCAACACGCTGCGCATACCCGCGCGAGTCAGCGTTGTGCCACCAATCGACATGAGTTTTAATGCTGATTCGCTCAAAGGCTATTTTGCTCCAATAGTGATGTTGAGATTTTGCAATTGCCCAGCCCGCAGCACATCAAGCGCCACAGTTTTGCCAGCCCGATCACTGGCCAAGAGCATTTGCAAATCGCGTGGTTCGTTGAGTTCGTGGCCATCTAAGCCGACCAAAATATCGCCAACTAACAAGCCAGCTTGTTGGGCTGGGCTATCGGTTTCGACGCTAATGACCAACAAACCTGTGGCTTGGTTGCGGCCTGCGCGTTGGCTTTCGGGCAAATTAACAGTTTGGCTGGCAATCCCGATGAAGCCACGGCGCACGCGGCCATGATTCAGCAGCGTATCGGCGACCGTCGTCAGCACTGCCACGGGAATTGCAATTGGTTCGCCGCCAGCAAAGCCAGAGGTAAACAAACCAACTACTTCACCCTTAACATTCACCAAGCCGCCACCAGAGAAGCCTGGGTATGGTGTGGCATCGGTGCGCAAATATTGGGCCAAGGTGCCGCGCCGAGTTGGCACTGGGCCGCCAATTGCATTAATAATACCAAAACTGGCTTGAACGCTGCTTGGGCGACCGACTGCCAAGGCCAATTGACCAACCCGTGGCTCGGTTTTGGCCAACGCGGCGGGCGTGAAGTTGGCGTTTGGTACGCGCAACAAGGCTACATCACTGCTTGGGTCGCGCCCAACCACATGAGCTTGATACTCAGTGCCATCTGGCCCAATTACCTTGATATGCTCATCGCGTTGGATGACATGATCGGCGGTCAGCACCAAATCGGCTTGCCAGACGATCCCGCTGGCACTTTGGCGACGGCGGGCGTAAATTGTCACGATCCCAGCGCTACTGGTTTCAACTGCATCGGCTAGTTCGCTCGAAAATTCCTGTAAACTCATACAGCCTCCTAAAATGATTAACTGTTGAGCAGTATAGCCAACGGCTGCGGCGCTGAGATCAGCCGGTTGGCGAGTTTACGACCTAGCCAAACGACTAGTTAATTGGCGCAGAACGCGGTACAATAGCTATGAAGATGTCGTGATGATATCTGGATTTTAAGCAGCACCGTGCTGGTGCCAACTTCATTGCGGAAGATGAAATCATGGCGTTATCACTTGATCTACGGCGATACCGGAATATCGTCGTATTGACGGGGGCGGGAATTTCGGTCGCTTCAGGGGTGCGGCCATTTCGCGGTCCGAATGGGATTTGGAACGAGTGGGATATTGAGCGCTGCGCTACCCGCACAGCCTTGGAACAATCTCCCCAGTCGGTTTGGCAAGCCTTTGGGCCATTACGCAGACAGCTACAAACCACCAAGCCCAACGCGGCCCATCGAGCATTAGCGCACTTTGAACAATCGTTAAATGCGCATCAACGTTTTACGCTCATTACCCAAAATATTGATGGATTGCATCAACTGGCTGGCACGCGCAATTTAGTCGAATTTCATGGCAGTTTGCGTCAAAGCCGTTGTAGCGACGACGAGTGTGACCAACCAAGTTTTGTTGATCAGCGTGCCCATACTCAAACGCTGCCAACCTGCCCAACCTGTGGCAAGCCCTTGCGGCCAGATATTGTGCTGTTTGAGGAGTCGATTCCGACTTGGGCCGAAACCCAAGCCAAGCGCAGCCTGCGCGAATGCGATTTCTTTTTGGCGGTTGGCACGTCGGGCACGGTTTTTCCCGCCGCAGCCTTTGCCCACACCGCTCAGCTGATGGGTGCACGCACCATGCTGGTCAATTTGGAGCCACATTCCGAAGCCGATTCAGCCTTTGAAGAACAACAAATTGGACGAGCTGAGGAGCTATTGCCCACCTTGCTAGGAGTTGCTTAGCTGAATCGTAACTGGCAATTGTTCAACTGACGAGGTGCAGTAACCTTTGCTGCTACACAGCATAAAGCTCAGCAAAATTTGCTGATTAGGCTTTTGGGCATCAATCTCAACTGGCATGCGTAAGGTTACTGGCCCTGCTGGGTAAATGAGCAATGGCTTGGCTGTTTGAATCGTTGGGTCGGGCGCGGCAATCGCATCGGCAATAATCGGCCCGATTGAGCGCAATTGACCAGCTTGGCTTAGCTCAAGCAAGGTTGGCCGTCCCAAGCCATCTACGCCGTTGCGGGGCAAATCTTTGGAATAAAAGTGCAAATGCGGCTCTTTGGGTTGGTAGGTTGCGGCCAAAATCATTTGGTTGGTGCTATCGCGCTCTAAACGCAACTCAACCTGAGCGTTTTGGCTATCGACCGTTTGCAAGACCTCAAGTACCACATATGGCGCTTGGGGCGTGGCTATTTCGGCACCACAACTGGTCAGGAAGAGGATTAACACCAACCAAATTGATTTATGCATTTAATTAATCTCCGCTTTGAGCATTTTTATGCCATTCCACACATTCCAAACCACGCTATGCTCAGGGTATTGGCGACGATTGGCCGCACTAATTGGCTGGCCCAGGCGGGTCATTCTGCCTTGACGATCGACTGGGCGACGGCCAACTACGGGCACGGCTTCGGAGCGTGGCGCAGGAAAATAGCTCTGACCAATCGGGACTGGCGTATGAAATTGCCAATTACCCATCGCCCCATAATCAACACTTAAGAGATACAAACTATAATAATCGTTTTCGAGACCTTCGCGCTGACATTTGGTGCAACCGCCGGTCGCCTCGGCATATTCGGCGGGCGATTGGTTGGCCTTGCGCGCCTGAGTGCGACAATTTTCACACAGCCAAATGCGCGTTTTGGGCGTTGGGCCTTCAAGAATACCCAAGCTAACCGAGGGCGATTGGCTGGCATACAGCGTTTGAATCGCCCGTTCTTTGAGCAAATAGAGGGATTGCGCCCGGTCAAGGGCGCTGAGGTCTTCACGACTTGGCGTGCGTTCAGATTTGGGGTCAGTTTCGTAGAACGTGGCCCATTCATCAAGCAATTTCAACCAACGACACAAACCGACAATCGGCGGTTCTTCAATGACAGTACTCAACGAGCCTCCTCAATCGAGCGGCGCAAACAAATCAATCAAATTTCCATCGGGATCAAGTACGACTGCATAGCGCTGACCCCAAAATGCATCCCATGGTTCTTTTGAGCCACGATAGCCTGCTGCCAAAATCTTAGCATAGAGTTGGTCAACTGCTGCAGGGCTAGCACATTTGAACGCCAAGCCCATGCGATGGCCCCGTGGCTCTTGCCAATCGCTCTGCAAACTTTGCATCAACGTTTGGCTATCCCAGGCGAGGCGCATGCCATTGGGCAAGGTTGTTTCAATATGGTCTTCGCTACCAGGATCGCTTGGTAAATCCAAATCGAACAAGCGATAAAAATCCAAGGCCTTGGCCATATCCGCAACCACAATCCCAATCATATCAAACATTGTCTGCCTCCGTTGAATGAGAAACATGTGTTCTATTATACACCCGAACGAGTAATCCTATGGTAGTAGCTCCAAAAATAATGGCTAGCCCATAAGGTTAATCCATGGCCACTTTGTTAAATCAGATAGTACTTTTGCTGTAGCATAATAGCCTAGTTGGCATGCTTAATTGATGCTAAATCAGCTATAGATGTGATGAATTAAGCAACAATTATGCCAAAATTATTGCCAATGGTCATAGAATTATGCCAGTACCACCAGATTAGATATTCGATTGAGAGAATAAAGTACTATTCGATTTATTGTTTCGATTAATTAATCGGCGCATAATCCCTACAAAGTGTTAGATGTTACGTTTTGTGGGAAGGATTATGCTCATGCGTCGAGTGAAAATTGGGCTGGTGATAATTATTTTTTTGCAATTCTATGCAGTTGATGCCACATTGGCGCATAAATTAAATAAACTGCCAGCAATGACTACAATTGAGCAACTTGATAGCGATAACGATAGCCTAACCAATCTATGGGAAACGCCCAATCAACTCAACCCCTATAGCGCAATTGGCGATGATGGCGCTGCTGGCGACCCCGATAATGATGGTTTGAGCAATGCCAGCGAGCAAACTTATGCCACCAACCCACGGAACCCCGATAGCGATGCTGATGGGCTGGGCGATGGTTGGGAGGTTGAGTATGGGTTGAATCCTAATAGTGCTAACGGCGATGCTGGAGCAACTGGCGATGCTGATCGCGATGGTTTGACCAATCAAGAAGAATTGTTTAGCACCACCAATCCACGCAATCCCGATAGCGATGGCGATGACTTACGTGATGGCTGGGAAGTTGATCATCAGTTGTCGCCGATTAATTCGGCTGGCTACCACGGCAGTGCTGGCGACCCTGATACCGATAACCTGAACAATCGCCAAGAGCAAACCGCTGATACCAACCCGCGTAATCCCGATACTGATCGCGATGGCTTGCCCGATGGCTTAGAAATAGCGCATGGTTCGAATCCACTAGATGGCGAGCTCGATGCTGATCGCGATGGCTTGGCGAATCGGCCAGAACTGGGTTTGGCAACCAATCCATTTAGCGCTGACAGTGATGGCGATGGGTTGCCCGATGGTTGGGAAGTGGCCCAGCAACTCAATCCGCTGAGTAGCGCCGGCGTGCATGGAGCCACAGGCGATGGCGATGCTGATGGCTTGGTGCAATTGCATGAATATCACCATCAAACGAATCCCCATCGAGCCGATAGTGATGACGATGGTTTGCCTGATGGTTGGGAAGTGCACCACAATTTGAACCCGCTAAGTGGGCTTGCCAATGATGGCGCTCAGGCCGACCCCGATGCTGATTCGTTGAGCAATCTTGCTGAACATGGCTTTGCTACCAACCCGCGCAGTGCTGATAGCGATAGCGACCAATTGCCCGATGCGTGGGAATTGCAACAACAGCTCGACCCATTACTGAGCAGCGCAGATTTTGGCACCAATGGCGACCCTGATGCTGATGGCTTAATCAACCTCGCTGAATATCGTAACAGCACTAGCGCGTTGCTGGCCGATAGCGATGGCGATAGCTTGAGCGATGGTTGGGAAGTGCACTATTTGCTTGATCCACTTGATGGGTTTGGCTTGAATGGAGCCAATGGCGACCCTGATGCTGATGGCATGAACAATTTGGTTGAATTTCAACGCCAAACCGACCCATTGCGGGCCAGCTACCTCGTGATGCTGCCATTTGCCCAACATTCGTACTAACCAGCTTGCTTACAGAGCTTAATATTGGCTGTATACCTAGTGAATCTGCTAGGTATACAGCCATTTAAACTTGGTATAATGGCGCAACATTGTTGTTTGAGACCTAACTCAATCATAGGAGTAGTGCATCCATGCGCGTCTTGATGTTGGCCTGGGAATATCCACCGCATATTGTTGGCGGTATGGGCAAGCACATTGCCGAGTTGGTTCCGATGCTTGATGCTGCTGGAATCGAAGTGCATGTGTTAACGCCGTGGCTCCGTGGCGGCCAGCAACATGAGCGTTTTGGCATGCACAGCCATATTTGGCGGGTTCAGCCACCAGCCATGCCCGATTATGGCTTTGTCTCGTTTACTCAAGAAACCAACCGCTATCTTGAGCGTTTTGCGCACGATTTGGGCAAAACCCATGGCCCGTTTGATCTGATTCATGGTCACGATTGGCTGACCAGCTATTGTAGCGTGGCCTTGAAATATGCGTGGCATACACCATTGATTACGACGATTCATGCGACTGAGCGCGGGCGCGGGCGTGGCTCACTTGGCGGCGAACACGCCAAAACAATTAATGGCTTGGAATGGTGGTTGGCCCACGAAAGCTGGCGGGTAATTGTGTGTAGCGATTTTATGGCCGACCAGTTACATCAATTTTTTGGTACGCCCTTTGATAAACTCGATGTGATTGTTAATGGCGTGAATGTACCGACGATTGAATGGCCGAGTCCAGATCGCCAGCAGTTTCGCCAAAAATACGCTGCCGAAAATGAAAAAATTGTGTTTAGCATTGCACGGATGGTCTACGAAAAAGGCATTCAAGTATTGGTTGAAGCGATTCCGCATGTACTGCTGCAACGTCGCGACATTAAATTCGTAATTGCTGGTATGGGGCCATTAGCCGAGCAATTGCGCAACCGCAGCCATGAATTAGGCATCGATCAACATGTCGATTGGACAGGCTTTGTGACTGATCAAGACCGCAATTATCTCTACAACGTTGCTGATGTAGCGGTATTTCCAAGCATCTACGAACCATTTGGGATTGTGGCCTTGGAAGCGATGGCAGCCCATTGCCCGGTGATTGTTTCGGATACAGGTGGCTTGCGTGAGGTTGTGCAAAACCACGAAACAGGCTTAACCGTCTATCCCGATAATGCCGAATCGTTGGCTTGGGGCATTTTGCACACCCTTGCACACCCCGAATGGACCCAGAAACGGGTTGAAAACGGATTTCAAACAGTTATCGAGATTTATAATTGGCCATTAATTGCCAACCAAACCCAAGCTGTGTATCAGCGGATTTGCGACGAGCGTGCGATTAGTATGTGGGGATGATTGTATGAGCACTGAAGCGTTTCAGGCTGGGGTTGCAGCGCTGAAAAGTGGCAATAAAGCCTTGGCCCGCGAACATTTAATGAAGGTTGTTGAGCACGACGAAACCAACGAACAAGCGTGGCTCTATCTCGCGGGAGCCTTGGACGATCCTGACGAAATGCGGATCAGTTTGGAAAATGCGCTGCACATTAATCCGCAAAGTAGCCGGGCGCAACAAGGCCTTGACTGGCTGCGCAAGCAACATCCGGCTATTTTTGTCGAGCCAACACCAGCCTTGCCTACCGCGCCACCAGCAGCCACACCACCAGCCTATACTGGGGCAACCTTGACCTTGGCCGATCTGCCGGTATCGGCCAATCCGCTGCCAGGCCAACCATTTACGCAAGCGCCAATGCCGATGCTGCCGCCAGTCGCAGCGCAACCAACTGCGCCAGCGCCGTTGCAAGTTGCGCCACCAGCCTTGGGTGAAGTGCCCGATATTTTGCCATGCCCGCGCTGTGGTGCCCAAACCCGCTATACCGATCAGCGCTGTCGTCAATGTAGCATGAATTTGACGATCAAGGCCGAGCGCCAAGCTCCATCCAGAGCACCAGCCATAATTGCCGCAATATTAAGTATGTTACCAGCTCTATTATGGACATTGCTTGCCATCCTTATTTTTGTTGATGTATTTCAAGACTATACTGATTTCCAAAAGCAAATAAAAGTTATAGCCCCTCCAGGCCTAAGCCTACCAGAAGCACAGAAAAAGCTTCAAGATGAAAAAGTTGATAGAATGGAGGAAGTTTTTTCGGCATCGATAACTCCCTCGCTTAATATGGCAGTCGTTTTCCTATTAATGGGGGTCTTTGGGATCGTAATGGCAATCGCTTTGATGCGCCGTAAAAAATATGGTTTCTGGGGAACTCTTATTTATAATAGTATTTATGCGTTTTCTTGGCTTTCATTATTATTCGCAGTATTTCGATTAGAAAGCGAAATTACACCATTAATGCAGCTTCTGAGTCAATCATTTATAATTGACCCTTCAATGAATGATTCAGGCAATACTGATACATTTTTTACCATGCTCAAGCAAATTCTCTTTGCTTTTGCTAGTTACTATCTGATTATTTTGGTATTGCTGATCTTTGCTTGGAAATCTGTCTCACAGCAGGCTGTACGCTTTGTGCCGCAATTTGAAGAATTGGCTGATGCTAATGGCCACTTCAATCGCGGGGTTGTCTATCAAAAGCGTGGGATGTGGTATCTTTCTATGCTAGAGTGGGAACGAGCCGTCAAACTCAACCCACGTGATTCGACCTATCGCCATGCCCTCGGCTTGATTTATGAGCAGATGAAGCGGCCTGCTGATGCCTTACAGCAATTTGAGCAAGCCCTCTCCGAAGATCCCAATAATCTCAGAATTGGCCAAGATCGGGATCGTTTGGTGCAAACATTGCAAGCGTAGAGTGATCCATGGCTTTCAATAAGCGAGGCACGCATGCCTGGAAATAGTTTTGGTCGGTTGTTCCGCATTTCAACATGGGGTGAATCCCATGGCGTTGGCTTAGGCGTGGTGATCGATGGTTGCCCTGCTGGCTTAACGCTTGATATCGCAGCAATTCAGGCCCAATTGGATCGCCGCCGTGTTGGCCAAAGCCGCATGACTTCAGCGCGCCGCGAGCCTGATGAAGTCGAGATTGTATCAGGTGTTTTTGAGGGCCGTACCACTGGCACCGCCTTAGCAATGTTGATTCGCAACACCAATGCGCGCTCCAGCGATTACGACGCGATTCAACATTTGTATCGGCCTGGCCATGCCGACCATAGTTACGATGCCAAATATGGCTTTCGCGATTATCGCGGCGGCGGGCGTTCAAGCGCGCGCGAAACGGCAGCCCGAGTTGCGGCAGGTGCAGTTGCCCGCCAAATTTTGGCCACAATGGGCATTAGCTTGGTCGCCTATACGCTCAGTTTAGGCCATATCAAAGCCCAAATTATTGATGAAAACGAGATTGAAAATAATATTATGCGCTGCCCCGACCCAGCCGTTGCCGAGCAAATGATTGCCTATGTCGATCAAGCACGGCGCGAGTTGGATTCGTTGGGTGGGGTGGTTGAAGTGCGGGCACGCGGGGTTCCGGCGGGTCTCGGCGAGCCAGTTTTTGATAAACTTGATGCGTTAATTGGCCAGCGCCATGTTTAGCATTCCAGCGATCAAAGCTGTCGAAATTGGCTCAGGTATCGAGGCTGGCAATGCTCGTGGTTCGCAAAATAACGATCCATTCATCAAACGCGCAGATGGCAACATTGGCACAAGTAGCAACAATGCTGGCGGCATTTTGGGCGGTATCAGCAGCAGCGAGGAGATTGTGGTGCGCCTGACAGCCAAGCCACCAGCCTCAATTGCCCAACCACAAACCACCGTTGATCAAGCTGGCGAGCCAGCGACAATTGTGGTCAAGGGTCGCCATGATCCAACTGTATTGCCGCGCTTAGTGCCAGTTGCCGAGGCGATGTTGGCGTTAGTGCTGGTCGATTGTATGTTGCAACAACGTGTCGCCCGATTGTAGGCCTAAATGACAGACCTTCCGCCATCATCCAACCAAGCAACCAACCCAGCCGAGGCCGAGCCACGTCGCAGTAGCTCGGCTCCGCCCCAATTGCGCTCAGCGATTAGCCGCGCGTTATCACGGCGTAAGGCCGAATTGCAAAGCCAAACCAATGCTGAGCAAACAACAATTGATGAGTTGATTGCGCCCAGTGTGGTTGTCGAATCAGAGCAGTCAAACCCAATCCGCCAAGAGCGCTATCGAGTTGCGGCCAGTCGGGCATTAACCCGCCAAAGGCCAATTAACGATATGCCGATCAACGATTCTCCGCAGGCTAACAATCCCACAACCAGTCGCGGACGCGACCGCACCCGCACGCGTTTGCGACCGCCGACCTTGCCCAACCAACCCTTGCCCAAACTACCCGTTGAGCAACCAGTGCGGCGTGAATTGCCGGCTGCGGTTGTGGCGGCATTGCAACCGGAGAGCATGCCCGCCCCGGAGATTCAGCGTCCGCCCTTGTGGATTGCCTTCGTGGCAGGTTTGGGCTGGACGGCAATGCTGCTATGGGTCTTTTTTGGCGGGCTTTCACCCCAATCGGGCTTATGGATTCGCACGCTGTTTGGCATTACGACGCTGGGATTGGGCCTAACCACTTGGTTGCCGATGCAATGGGCTTTGCGTTTGCCAGCATTAACCTGGCGTGGCACAATCGGTTGGGCCTTGATTTTTTGGGTATTGGCGTTTGTACCAGCACCAACGACGACGATTGCCGCAGGCTTGCCCGATTTGCCAATTTACTTGCTGTTTCTGAGTGGAGTATTTTTGGCTAGCAACGCGATTGTCTTGCCGATGGTGTATGTTTGGGGCATTCGGCGCTACCATAATCGTGCTCAGCGGTTTGATGTGCGACGTTCGCATCGTCAGGCGGCTGAGGCTGGCATTTTTTGCAGTTTGTGTGTGCTTTTGGCAGCAATGAACATTTTCGAGCCAGTCACAGTGTTATTATTAATCGCCATTTTGGTGTTAAGTGAGATGGTGATTTTATCGTTACAGGCCAAATAACAGGCTTGATCGCTACACATGGGGGTTTTGTCTATGCCACATACCGTTGCAATTCTCGGAACTGGGCTGATTGGCGCGTCGCTGGGTTTGGCGTTGGGCACGGCTGATCCTGAGACCGCTCCATTAGGGCGTTGTCGGGTGGTTGGCTACGATGGCAGCGCCCAACAATTGCGGCTTGCTCGTGGTCGTTTGGCGATCGATGACGAGGCCAAAACTGCTGCCGAAGCAGTCAAAGATGCCGATATTGTGGTGTTGGCAACGCCAGCACAAACCTTGCCAGCCTTGATGCGCGAAATTGCTCCCCATCTACGCTATAAAACCTTGGTAACTGATGTTTGTAGCACCAAAGCTAGCGTAATGCAATGGGCCAAAGAGTTTCTGCCCACAACCGTGAGCTTTGTTGGTGGGCATCCTATGGCTGGCCGCGAGAAGGTTGGGGCCGAAGCTGCCGAATTAGATTTATTCAAAGGTGCAGTTTATTGCTTGTGCACACCGCTCAATGCCACTCCCGAAGCCATCGATCTGGCGACGGCCTTTGTCGAAACCATTGGTGCCAAGCCCTACTATATCGATCCCGAGGAGCATGATATTTATGTGGCTGGCATTAGCCATTTGCCATTTTTGCTGGCGGCAGCCCAAACCGAAGTTGTGACCCGCTCGCCTTCGTGGCGCGAGATGCAGATGATCGCAGCCAGTGGTTTTCGCGATATTACCCGCTTGGCATCAGGCGATCCGGTGATGCACCGCGATATTTGCAGCACCAATCGCACAGCGCTCAAACATTGGGTCAACGAATCAATTAGGGTGCTGGTTGAGATGCGTAGCGCGCTTGAAGACGATCAGATGGACGAATTACAAGCCATGTTTGAACATGCCAAAACCATGCGTGATCAATGGCTGAGCCTGCCGCAAAACCAACGCCCAGGCGAAGGCGAGCAATTAGCTGATGCTGATATTGGCATGAGCATTGGCCAGCGCTTGTTTGGCAATCCAAGTGCGTTGCTGCGCGGTGGCAAGAAAAAATAAGTTGTAAGCCTACGATTAAAACTTGATCAATTTGCCAAACTATGCTATACTCCGCCAAGTCTGATAAAGACAACCAGCGAAGGGGTGTAGGCTCAATGGTAAACCGCTGGTCTCCAAAACCGGATTTCAGGGTTCGAATCCCTGCGCCCCTGCCAAACGCTCCATTACGGAGCGTTTTTTGTTGCCAGATAGCTAGCCTCAAATCACCTAAATGGCCTATAGCACAGATGTTCAAATTCTGGTTGACATGCTATAATTTGCTGGTTGAACCGAGTTTTTGCAGCATGCTTGAGGGTCTACCGTGTCAAAAATGACGATGTGGCAGCAATATCTGTCAATTAAGCAAAAATACGCCGATGTGATTCTGTTTTTTCGGCTGGGTGATTTTTATGAAACCTTCGGGGACGATGCCAAATTAATTGCCGAAGTGCTCGATATTACCCTGACGGTGCGCGGCCTCAGTAGCGATGAAAATACACCGATGGCTGGTGTGCCCTATCACGCCGCCGATAATTACATTGAGCAACTGGTCAGTCGCGGCTATCGGGTGGCTATCTGCGAACAGATGGATGAGATGGTGCATAAAACCTTGCAAAAACGCGAGGTTGTGCGCATCGTTACCCCAGGCACCCTGACCGAACCAACTATGCTCCAAGCTGAACGCAATAGTTATCTCGCGGCAATTTTGGTTGATCGTGGCAATGTGGGCTTGGCGTATGCCGACCTCACGACTGGCGAATTTTGCGTTACTGAATTACGCGGCAACGAAGCGTTGAAGCAGCTTGAAGGCGAATTATCGCGCTTGGGCGCAGCCGAATTATTGGTTTCTGATGCGCCCGAATTGCGCCCCGCTGGCTTAGAGATTGCCAAAAAACAGCTAAACCAAGACCTCGCGCCAATGCGCAAGGCTGAACGCGAACGCTTATTGCCCCATGAACGCACTGCCAAAAAAGTCGAAGGCAACAACGAAAGCACCTGGGTTCAAGGCAATGTGACCCAATGGCCCAATTGGCATTGGGAAGCCCGCACCGCCCGCGATGCGCTGTTGAATCAATTTAAAACCCAATCGCTCGATGGCTTTGGCTTAGGCAATAAGGCGCTAGCAACACGGGCTGCTGGGGCATTAATTCAATATTTGCATGAAACCCAGCGCGATAGTGTGGCCCAAATTCGCAGCTTGCGGGTGTATGATACGACGCGTTTTATGTTCCTTGACCCGCAAACCCGGCGTAATTTGGAGCTAACCGAAGGCGCGGCTGGCCAGCGCAAAGGCTCATTAATTGCGGTGCTCGATCAAACACGCACGCCCATGGGTGCGCGACTGCTGCGCCAATGGATTTCGCAACCGCTGATTGAATTAGGCCCATTGACCGAGCGTCAACAAGCCGTCAGTTGTTTTGTCGAAGAAACTTTGGTGCGGGCTGAAGTGCGGGCTTTGTTCAAAGGCGTTGGCGATATTGAGCGCACAATCAATCGGGTGGTGCAGGGCATTGCAACGCCCCGCGATTTGGTGCGGCTGCGTGAAGCACTGCGCCTCACTCCCGACATTTTGAGCCAAATCGAACGTACTGGTTTGCGCTCAACCCGCCCAACTGAGGTCGCGCCAAGCGATGATGAGCTGTTTGATGACGAACCACAAACTGGCCAAATTGATGCTTGCGCCGATATTTGCGAGTTGCTTGAACAGGCGATTGCCAACGATCCGCCGGCTTTGCTTGGCACATGGGATAACGCTCGCAGCGACGAGAATGTTATTCGTAAAGGCCATGCCGCCGAAATTGATGCAATTGTTGAGGCTACCCGCGATGCTGCTCGTTGGATTAACGAACTTGAAGCCAAGGAACAGCAACGTTCTGGGATCAAAACGCTCAAAGTGAGCTATAACAAGGTCTTTGGCTACTACATCGAAGTGACGAAGGCCAGTGGCGAAACCCGCATCCCCGAGGATTACATTCGCAAGCAAACCTTGGTCAATGCCGAGCGCTACATCACGCCTGAACTCAAAGAATACGAATCGCTAATTCTCAATGCTTCAGAAGCCTTGAACGAAAAAGAGCGCCAAGTATTTCGCCAAATTTTGCGCCAATTGGCCAATGCAGGCCATCGTTTGCTCGATTTGGCGCGAGCAATTGCCGAGTTTGATGTGTACAGCACCTTGGCTGAAGTTGCAGTGCGTCAGCGTTTTGTGCGGCCAACGCTGCGGCTTGACGATATTTTTGTAATCCAAAACGGTCGGCATCCAGTGGTTGAGCACAATTTGAATGAGCCATTTACGCCTAACGATGCGCATTTTGATGCGGATCATCAAATTGTTGTTTTGACTGGCCCCAACATGTCGGGCAAAAGTACATTTTTGCGCCAAGTAGCCTTGATTGGTTTGATGGCCCAAATTGGCTCGTTTGTGCCAGCTGACTATGCCGAAATTGGCCTGCTTGATCGGATTTTTACCCGAATTGGTGCTCAAGATGATATTGCGACCGGCCAATCGACCTTTATGGTTGAAATGATCGAGACTGCCAATATTTTACATAATGGCTCGCCGCGCTCACTGATTATTCTCGATGAAATTGGTCGTGGCACCAGCACTTACGACGGGCTTTCGATTGCGCGGGCAGTCGTCGA
Source organism: uncultured Chloroflexia bacterium (assembly GCA_963767035.1). Taxonomy (GTDB): domain Bacteria; phylum Chloroflexota; class Chloroflexia; order Chloroflexales; family Herpetosiphonaceae; genus Herpetosiphon. Next base: position 506,687 of record CAVYBW010000003.1, read on the forward strand.
GTATATTCACAATCAGCCACGCTTACGGGCAAAAACCCTGTTTGCAACCCACTACCACGAACTAACCGAGCTAGCCAATATCTTGCCACGGGTGCATAACTGGACGTTAGCGGTTGCCGAAGAAGGCGATCATGTGGTCTTTTTGCGCAAGGTGATCGAAGGCGCTGCTGATCGTTCGTATGGGATTCATGTTGCCCAAATGGCGGGTTTGCCGCCAACCGTAATTAAGCGGGCTACCGAAGTGCTCAGTGAGCTTGAAGGCAAGGGCGAACGTGAGCAACGCCGTGAAGCGATGCGCCGCATGAATGCCGCAGGTAGTTCGGCTGTGCCGCAAATGTCGTTGTTTGCCAGCAACGAGCCAAACCCAGCGATCGAGCTTTTGCGCGAACTTGATGTAACCCAACTTACGCCAATCGAAGCATTGACCAAACTCTACGAACTGCAACGTTTGGCCAAGGATTGAGTAGGCTTTGAGCTACGTAGGGCACGAAGAGTGGCTGTAGGCTATGTGTAATGGTTGATTGAATTGGCGTTCCCTCACCCCCAGCCCCCTCTCCCACTGCACGCGGGCGAGGGGGAGCAACCTGTTGCGTATCACAATCATGCCAAAGATTAAGCCTTATGTTCTCTGGTTTAGAGGAGCACGAAGGATTATTTTAGCCACAGATTTGTTTGATTATTTCACCACTAGCCGATAGCCGATAGCCTACAGCCATCTGTCTCTGAGTTAAACTCCTACTTCCTATGTTCTCTGTTAACTTCATAATTCATCTCTCGGTTTTGTCACAATAGTTTGGCTGCTACTGGTTGGCGCGTGAATAGCGCGTGATAGTTGCGTGATAGCCTCGGTTTATCCTGCTTAGCATTGAATGTGTCGCTAAGGAGGGTTCCATGCCTCGGTTTGTGCTTCAACTTGCATTACTCGCCGCACTGATCGTTCGTTTTAATCTCCCTGTTGCCCAAGCGCAACCGCAAACATTGCTTGCTCCCGACGAATTACAAGCCGTCGCAGATGATCAATTTTGGAATAACACTGGCTTGATTGCCGGCGCAAATAACACCATTCGGGCGCTTAGCTCGCAATCGGGTGATTTGTTTGTTGGTGGTTTATTCGATCGGATTGCTGGTATCAGCGCCAATCGGGTGGCTTTTTGGGATGGTGATCGTTGGAATGCGATGGGCAGTGGCGTGAATGGCCCTGTTGATGATCTCGATGCCTCGACTGGTGGCTCGGTCTATGTGGTTGGTTCGTTTAGCAACGCTGGCGGAATTGCCGCCGATGGCATTGCCCGTTGGAATTCCGGCACTGGCCAATGGTCGGCTTTAGCAACCAATGTTAATGGAGCGGTCACTGCTGTGCTCGTCCAACAGGTTGGTGGCAGCGATGTGGTCTATGTTGGTGGCAGCTTTACGTCGATTGATGGAGTCAGCGCTAACCGCATTGCCAAATTTAGCAATGGCAGTTGGTCGGCCTTGAGCAGCGGCCTTAGCGGTGGAACCGCTCCGCAAGTCTTTGATTTAGCCGTTAATCCAGCTAATGTCAACCAAATTGTGGCTGGCGGCACATTTAGCTCGGCTGGTGGCAGCACTGCCAACAATGTAGCAATTTGGACAGGCTCGGCTTGGCAGAGTCTTGGCACGGGCAGTAGCAATGGGGTCAATCAGACTGTGCGCTTTGTTGATTTCCGTGGCACCAATATGGTCGTGGTTGGTGGCAGTTTTAGCGCTGCTGGCACAATTACCAATGTTGGTGGCGCGGCGGTTTGGAAGGGTAGCAATACTTGGGAAGCTATGGCCGGTCGTGGGGTCGTTGGCGATGTACGTGGCATTGTCGAGAACGCGAATTTTACCTATGTGATGGGCAATTTTAGCCGTGGCGTCAACCCCAACGGCAATAGCGTTTTCTCGCCCAATATCGCCCGTTGGGATGGCAATATCTGGTCGCCTGTGCCTGATACGTCCAATGCACTTGGCACAAACGGGGCAATTCTACGCGCCGAACGGCTTGGCAGTGGCAGCGACACCTTCTTTATTGCCGGTGCGTTTGGCACAGCTCATGGGCTTGAATTGAATTTTGTGGGTATGGTTTTGCCGCAACAAGGCTTCTTGCCCGGCGCAGTCGATCGCTTTTTCCCCTTAGCTGGTGGCCTCGAAGGCTCAAACGCCAAAGTGTTTGCGCTGCAACCACGCTCGGGCGAAATTATTGCTGCTGGGCGGTTTGAGTTGGGGAGCAATCGGTTGCTCACCAATATCGCCAGTTTTGATCCGGTTGAGCGGGTTTGGTCGCCCTTGGCTGGCTCAGGCGAGAGCGGGGTCAACGACGATGTGCGTGATCTGGCCTTGCGTGGCAGCGATTTGATCGCCGTCGGCGAATTTACCAAAGCCGGCGGAATTGATGCCGCAGGCGTGGCTAGCTGGAATGGCACAGGCTGGATGGCCTTGGCTACCAGCATCAATGGCCGGGTGAATGCGGTTGTAGTCAACGGCAGCGATATTTACATTGGCGGCGAATTTACCCTGGTTGATGGCGTGCCCGCCAATCGGATTGCCCGTTTGAGTGGTGGTGTCTGGCAAGCCGTGGGCGCTGGCACCGATGGCGCAGTCAACAGCTTGTTGTTCAAATCGGGCCAGTTGTATGCTGGTGGTTTGTTTGCCAACGCTGGCGGCAATGCTGCAAGCAATATTGCCCGTTGGAACGGTACAACATGGCAGGCAATTGGCATTGGTACTGATGCTGAAGTGCTAAGTTTGGCCGATTTCAATAGCAGCACCGTAGCGGTCGGCGGGCGTTTCACGAGCGCTGGCGGAGTTGCTAACACCCGGGCGATTGCCTTGCTGAACCATAGTAGTTTGGCATGGACGGCCTTGGGGACTGGCACTGATGGCTATGTTACGAGCCTCGCCGTGCGTGGTGGCGACCTGTATGCTGGTGGTTTGTTCAGCCGCATGGATGGCTTGACGGTGAATCATTTGGCCCGTTGGAATGGCACTAGTTGGAATCCACTGGGCAGTGGCGTTGCTGGTGGCAACTTACAAAATAGCGAAGTTGGTGCATTAGCGGTCAACGGCGATAATCTGTATGTTGGTGGGCGCTTTGATCGAGCTGGCGATAAGGTTTCGCATCGCTTTGCTGAATGGCGCCAACCAGAAGTTGATCTCAGTCTCAAACTAACCGATGCGCCTGATCCAGTGACAATTGGCAACGCCATGAGCTACAAAGCCAGCGTCACCAATTTCGGCACGATTAGCGCTAGCAGTGTGGTTTATGAGCAAACGTTTGCCAATACGTTAATTTTTGGCCAAGTGACGACCTCGCAAGGCAGCTGTAGCTTCCCCAATTCGACGACTTTGCGCTGTAACTTGGGCACATTGGCAGCCAATGCAACCGCCAACATCACGATTAATGCTACACCAAGCCAAGTTGGCCCCATCAGCAGCACTGGCACAGCTTCGTCGCCAGCCAATGAGGCTTTTCCGAGCAATAACAGCCGCACACTCAGCACCCAAGTGATTGTGCCGGGCAATCCAGTGCCAACAATCAGCAACATCACGCCTGATCGCTTTATTCGCCAGCCGATTGGCTTTCCACCGCCGCCAGCCGTGCGCATCACGGTCAATGGCACGGGCTTTGTGGCCAATTCCAAGGTTATCGTTGAAGGAGTTGAACGCACTACAACGTTTATTAGCAGCAATCGGCTAGAATTTAGCATGGCTGCAACCTCTGCTCAAGGCTTTTATACGGTCTTGGTCAGCAACCCCACCCCAGGCGGTGGTGATTCGAATAGCGTAACCTTGGGTGTTTCGGTTGGCTTTGTGGGCCTAAGCAGCATCACACCTAACATTGGCGGCACTGATGTTGATCTCCAAACGACCTTCAACGTCAGCTGGACGCATACGACCGATCCATGGCGGATTATCGAACACCTCGATTTGCGCTTGGTCGATAGTGATGGCGTAGCCTTGTGGGCACGCTTTACCGAGGGCGTTTCGGGTACTTTCAGCCTGCTCGATAGCAATGGCGATGTGCTTGGCTACGCCACGGCTGGCACAAGTGAGCCGCTGGAGAGCGCTAGCGCTACACTTGACATCGCTGATAGCAACTTCGCAGGCAGCGGTCCAACTGGCTTTAGTATGCAAGTTAATTTCACTGTGCGTTTCAAAGCCAGCGCCGCCGGACGACGCTATAACATCGAGCTTTATGCTACAGACGATAACGGCGGTGTGCAAGGGCCAGATGTGATGGGCACATTCACAGTTGGCATTCACAATGTCTATCTACCAGTGACGATTAAATAGCTAAATTTTAACCGCGAAGGACACGAAGGACACGAATGTTTGGATAGATTGGTAGCTTGAAAAATGTATTTCAGCACAGCAATCAACCAACACTTAGTGAATCTTCTCGTCCTTCGCGGTTTCGCTTCCCCTGATTCCTTGCCCCTGATCCCTGACCCCTATTTCGTGACCACAGGCAAATAATTGAGCACGAGCGTTGGCGTAATGCTAACGACCGGAGCAACCTCGAATTGCTGCACGATCACTGGCACTCGACCGACGACCTCGCCTGGATTATTGGCCAGATCGCTGGTGCCATAGGTATCGATGCCATAGGTCGAGACGCGCAGCGTTTGGCTGGGTTGGCTAATTTCAAATTCTGTCCAGCCAAAATAGTGGCCAGCAAAATAGCGGCCTTGCAGCAGATTGGCCCGTTCAGCAAATGGCGCATCTTGCAAGCCCACTGGCGTGTAGCCAAACACGTTTAATCCGGTGTTGAGCCAGCCTTCAGCCGCAGTATCCTGTTGATCGTTGGGCAATTGTAAATAATTGTTGTAGGTGGTTGGTGTAATGATGCCCGTTGCCAAAGCTCCTGAAGCCACCCGCGCTCCAAATGGCGAAGTTGTCGCCACCGAACCAACCGAAATCTCCCAAGCATTGGTCGGAATTTGTGGCTGGCCTGCGGCAGTTTGGTAACTCAAGTTATTAACAACCGTGCCATGAATATCGGCGGCAATAAACACTACGTTTTCAATCGCATGTTGATTGATAAAGCTCAGAATCCGAGTCCGTTCCGCCGCATAGCCCTCAAAGCGATCGTTCGCCGCAGCAATGCCAAGGTTTTGAATTGGCTCTGGCACAACCACAAATTTCCAGGTGATGTTGGCCTCGTGGGCTGCCAATAAATCGCTTTCAAGTTGGTTGAGTTGGGCTTGGCTAAGCAAGGTACGGGTTGGGCTAAATACTGCGGTCAAGAAAGCCGCGATTTGGGCCGGAGTATTGTTGGGTGCTGCCAGTTTTTGGTCGCGAAACGAACGCCCATCAAGCACAAAAAAGGCTGCTGTATTGCCATACCGTTGGTAACGATACAGTTTGCGCTCGTTGGCTGTGCGTGGATCGCCGGTTGCACCATAAAATAGCTCATTCAACGGATTATATTCAACGAAGGCTTGATAGCCCGCTTCAAAATAAGCAGTATCGTTGATGTAGGGTTCGTTCGATGGTAAAAAGCGTGGATCGCTGCTAGGAGCCGCACCACCAGCGTGATCGTTGGCCACTTCATGGTCATCGGTTGTTGCTAGCCAAGCCGTCGTTGCCCGCAAATCGGCCAAGCTATTCAAATTGAGCCGCGTGCTATAACTTTCGGTATGCTTGAGCCGAAATTCAGCTAAAGTTTTGGCGGTTGTGCCCAAAACGGGCGAGCCAATATCAGCATAAATTGAATCGCCAAGATGTAGAAATACATCTAACTCACGCTGATCGGCGTTGGCTAAAGCCGGAAACGGCGCGAGCGCCCCTTGTTGATCGCCGCTGGCCCCAAAGCGTAAATTGCTATAGCTGCCGATGGCTGGCGCTGTGCGGAATTTGCCACTAAAGCTGGCGTTGCTCAAGGTTGTGGCGCGATAAAAATAGTTTGTGGCTGGCTGGAGATTGCTGATGCTGGCTTTGGCTGGCAGCATCGGATCGCTCACGACAACTGGAATGATCTCGATAATTGGGTTGAAATTGGGATTGAGGCTGTATTCAAACGTAACAGTGCCAAGGCTGGCAGCGCGTGCCCAGAGCACTGCGCTGGTGGTGGTTACATCGCCAACTGCCACACCTTGGGGCAAATCGGCGGGTGGCAAGGCCTGATTTATGCGGCCAACACTTGAGCTGCTTGACCAACTTCCAGCTAGCAAGCAACATAGACAACATAGCCCAAATAAACGGCGCATGATGAACTCCTTGTTGATAGTGGAAAAATCACCCCTAGTCTAGAGTCATTGTCAATCCACAAATTGATTAAATGATGGTAGGATGCAGCAACAGCATCTTGCACCCGAGGCACCCAATGGCAGAAACCACCGCCGCGCCCCGTCAGATTGAGGATATGCTCCAAACCTCGAATGAACAACGGATTAAGTTGTTTAGTTTGGTTGAAGGTTTGGCTTTGTTCGCCGTTATGCTGATTTTGCTTTTCGCTGGCAACGCCCAACAATTGCAGATTGGCCTGAGCATTTGTGGCATTACTGGCACAATGTTGGCCATAACCTTTGCCTTGCGTCGTTGGCGCTATGTTGAATGGCTGATTTATATTAATTTAGCCTCAATTACCTTGATGCTTTCGTTAACTGGGCCAATTATTGGCGAAGTTGATGGATCAGTCTGGGTTTTGTTTCAAGTGCCGCCGTTAATTGCCACGATTGTGCTCAATACATCGCGGGCTACCACAATTATTTGTATTGCTTCGATGATTATTTTGGGGATTGTGATTGGTAGCGAATTCACTGGCTTGATTCCGATTAAGTTTTTAGTTCCCAAACCGGCCTTATTAATTAATTTCTTCTGTCAATTGTTGGTGCTTGGGGTTATTGCGGTTACTGTGCGGTTATTGGTTGGTCGCGCCAAACGCGCCTTTGCGGTGGTGGCGCAAACCGAGGCTAAGCTTGAACAACAATTAGCCAAAGAGCGTGAATTGGCACTTCAGCGCGAGCAACTCAATGCCCAATTGAGCCAAAGTATTGCCGAAATTAGCCAGCGTGATAGCCAAATTCAGGCTGAACAGGCGGCCCAAGCAACGCTGCGTGCCCAGTTGCGCCAACTCAGCTTGCCGGTGATTCCGGTGCTCAAACATACGGTGGTTATGCCCTTGGTCGGCGATCAATTAGCCAATTCTAGTGAGGGCATTGAAGAAACCTTGCTGGCTGGTGTAAGCCATCATCGGGCCAAAATTGCAATTTTAGATGTAACTGGCGTGCCAACGATCGATACTGATCTTGGGCGACGATTAATTCAGGCCACGGCGGCAGCACGTTTGCTCGGCGTTCAGACAATTATTGCCGGGATTCGGCCCGACGTTGCCCAAACTTTGGTTAGTTTAGGCATTGATTTCAGCGCTGTGGTAACTGTTGCTAGCTTGCAAGATGGTGTTGCCATTGCAATTAAACGTTTAGGCATCGGCTAATTCATGCTACAATTTGGCAATTCCCCAACTGTCACGACAGGATTTAGGCTGAATAGTACCTTTTGTGCCTGCATAGGCTAGAACATGCCGTATCAGCGATTTATCAGCAGCTCACGAGCAACGTTTGATTGACGCTAGAATCTGCCAAGCCCTATGATAAAGCGCATCTGACATAACGATGGGGGCAGTATGATGAGTAGTATGGCCGCAGTTGCGCCGAACCCTCAAGCAGTTGCTTGGGCCAAAGCTGGTTTGTTGGCAATCAAATATGGGCGTTATCGTGATAGTGCTGCTTTATTGACCCGCGCGGTTAAAATCGACCCAATGTTGGGCGAAGCATGGCGTTGGTTGGGCGCGTTGCACAGTGGTCAACGCCAAAACTATTGTTTACGTTGGGCGCAACGCTCGCTGCCAAGCGCCACAATTCCGCGCTTGCCGAGTGTTGTCGCAGTTCCTTCGCCGACCGTGCGCAGTAAAGCCAAGCCTCAACGGCGCGGCTATTGGCGCAAAGTTGCCCGTTGGTCGAGCGCAGCGGCGCTGGCGGCATTGCTTGGTTTTGGCGGTTTTCAAGCAGCCTATGCCAATCGGGTCTATCCTGGGGTGCAAGCCTTTGGCCAATCGCTGAGCGGCTTGACCAGCAATCAGGCGGCGCAGGCGATTCTGCCAACCTTACAAGCTTGGAACAACCACCATTTTAAAGTTCAATTAGGCGATCAAACGGCGATTGTGCCATTCAATGCCTTGACCAGCTTTGATCCCCAAGTGATTGCTGAACGGGCCTTGCAGATTGGCCGCGAAGATTCGTGGTCAGAGCGGCTTGAGCATCAAGGCTTGGGCATTGTTGGCACAATCAAAGCTGATGGCTTATTGCTCAATCAACAATCGCTTGCTCAGGCCATCCAAACCTTGGCCGAGGCCAGCGATCGGCCTGCGGTTGATGCGCAATTGCAGCGCAATCCTGATGGTATGTGGGCAGTTAGTAACGATGTGCTTGGCTTGAAGCTAGATCTGGCTGAGACCAAAGCCGCCTTCCAAGACGCTTGGAATGATATCGATTGGGCGGCAGCACCACGCGATTATGCGCTGGTCGTTGTGCAGCAAGGCTTGCAACCGCAACAAAAAGCGACAGAGCTTAACGCCATTTTGCCAATGCTCCAGCAGCAAACCGCTGCCCCGCTCCTACTCACCATTAACGGCAATCAGCATAGCTTTGATCGGGCTAGCTTGCTCGAGCTGAGCCAATTGCCGCAAGTTGGCCAGAGCTTTGGCTCCAACAAGTCAGCGATTAATGCAATTGTGCAGGAATTGGCTAAAACCTATGATCAACCAGCCCAAGCCTCGCGCCTTGTGCGCAACGGCAACCGGGCAACTGAATGGCAATTTGGCCAAATTGGCTATACGCTTGATCAAGTCCAACTCGCTGCCCAACTTGGCCAAGCCCTGAGCACTGCCAATAATGCGCCATTGGATTTGAAATTGCGTGAAACTGCTCCGCCTGCTGGCGAGCTTGAAGCCTTGGGCATTTATCAGGTGCTTGGAGTTGGCGCATCGGATTTCAGTTCGTACCCTGATTACAATCGCGATCGCAATGTTGAGGTTGGGGGCAAGGAATTTGATGGTCTATTGATTGCTCCTGGGGAAGTAGTCTCGTTTGGTGGCACGGTTGGTGATATTTCGCTTGAAAAAGGCTACCAAATTGGCGAGATGATTGAAAATGGCGTGGCCGTGCCAAGCATTGGCGGCGGTATTTGCCAAGTTTCGACGACGCTGTTTCGCGCGGCATTTTGGGCTGGTTTGCCCATCGAGGAGCGGCATAACCATAGCTGGCGTTTGGCGTGGTACGAAACCGATGCACCAGCCGGCATGGATGCGACGATTGCCTTGGGCGGGCCTGACTTGAAATTTCGCAATGATACCAATGGCTATATTTTGATCGACGTTGAAACTGATTTAGTTAAGAAAAACCAAACTTTTACCTTATATGGCAGCGACACAGGCCGCACGGTTACGATGGAAGCAACTGGCAACGGTTGGAATGCTTTTCAGATTTCTCGGACGATTAGCGAGCGAGATGGCACAAGCCGTAACGATCGCTGGGATAGCTATTATACGCAGTAGGGAGGCTTTGTGGAGCCAAAACCACCAGTCCCAATTATTAAAACCATCCCAACATGGCGCGATTTAGCCCGCTGGACGCTGACAGCCTTTGCCATTTGGTTGGTGCTGTGGTTGCTCTGGCGCACTGGGACTCAACTCTTGCCCTTTGTATTTGGCTTGGTATTTGCTTATTTGCTATTGCCATTGGTCAACAAGTTAGAGCGCTGGCTTCCACGCTGGGCCGCGATTCTGGTGGTGTATTTGGTGGGCTTAGGGGTCGTTGTTGGCTCTATTTTGTATATCGTGCCACCAGCAATTACCCAAGTACAAGGCTTTTTTAAATCATTGCCCGAATTTTATAACAATACACTCGAACCAAAAATCAATGAAGGCCTCACCTGGTATCGGCGTGAAGTACCAGAAGATATGCAAAAGAGTATTGATAGTCAAGTAAGTACGGGCATTACGACGCTCAAAGCAAATGCTACTAATTATGTTGAAACTGGGGTGAACGGCGTTTTAAATGGCTTAGGGGTGATTTTTCAAACCCTAATCTTCCTAGCGGGCTTTTTAATCATTCCGTTTTGGCTGTTTTATGTATTGCTTGATGAGCGTAAAGGCAAAGCCGCGATCATTCGCATGATTCCCAAATCAATCCGAACTGATGTATTAACCGTGCTTTCGATCTTTGATCGGGTGTTTTCTTCATACATTCGTGGTCAATTAACCCTTGGCTTAATCATTGCGATTATGTCGTACATTGGCTTGTGGATTGTCGATTTGGTGATGCCGGGCGAAATTCCCTACAAGTTGCTCTTGGCGCTGGTCGCTGGTTTTACTGAATTAATCCCAGTGATTGGGCCAATTATTGGGGCGATTCCAGCTGTGATTGTGGGCCTAACAACCTCGCTGCCAATGGGCTTGGTGATTGCTGGGCTGTATATCGTGATTCAGCAAATCGAGAATAATTTCTTAGTGCCACGGATTATCGGGGCAATCGTCGAAATTCACGAAGCGATTTTGATGTTGCTGTTGGTGATTGCTGGCACGGTTTCGGGGCTGTTAGGGGTGATTATCTTTGCGCCCATGGCAGCAGTTGCCCGCGATAGCTACCAATATATCAATGGTCGCTTGCGTCAACCTGATGATCCACGCTATTTGCGAGCTGGCGAATTGCCGTGGGAACATAAAGAAGAGCCAGAAACGCCAATGCCGCCGATGCTAGCGTTTCAAAATGAAGCCTAATTGATCGCTGCCCCTTGGTTTGTGCATAAACCAAGGGGCATTTGCTTAAAGCTGATCACTGAGGCATACTGCATTACACCACTCATCGTAGTATAATAGCGCCATCTTGGACTTGGGGAGACCGATCCATGGGCCGCAACTCGTCTTTTCGCATTTGGTTAACTCGTATTCGTCCTCTTGCCTGGGCCTTAGCTTGCTTTGCGCTCGTGCTTTTTGGCTACACCTTTACCACCAGCATTCCAACTGATCGATTAACGATCATTGCGAGTATTTTGGGGGTAACTGGGTTGGTCTTGCCATGGCTGTTTAATCCTGAGGGCGATTGGCGCGAGTTGCGCACACTGGGTATTTTGGCCTTACCATTGAGCGTGGCGATTCTCAGCGAAGGCTACAATACTGCGCTTTGGTCGGTGTTGTTAATTCCGGCGATTGCGATTCCACAAATGTTGCCGCCACGTTGGGCTTTCAGCGCAATTGCTTTGATGCTGATTGCTTGGGCGGTCAGTAATGTGTTGGTTCCTGCAATTGTGGTCGAAACGGTGGCGATTGAAGTTGGCTTGCGCAGTTTGGGCTTTATGTTGGTGGCGGTAGCGGTGTGGTTGGCGGCTCGACCACGTTTTGATTATCCGGCCATGCTGCCTGAAGCGCCGATTCGGCGGGCTACCCGCGCTGCCGAACGTTTGCGTGGCTCACTTAGCCCCGAAGAAACGCTCGAAGAATTAGCCAGCGCGGCCAAAGCGTGTGGCCCATTTATTTTCGCTAGCGCCTCAACCGTCGATTGGCGGGCACGCACGCTGCGGATGGCGGTGGCGATTGGCGCAAGTGGTCGCACGCTGGGCGCAACCGAAATGCTCTCGATTCCTTGGGATGAAATCACGGTTTTGTTGCGCGACGACCGGCGGATTGGCGATAATGCCTATCTTGCCGATTCGCTGCCCTTCCGCGATATTGCCGGCGAGCACTATATGCTTGTGCCAGTTCGCACCGCAACTGGCGAGATTTGTGGTTTGCTGACGGTTGGCGATGATGATCCTAAAGCGCGCAAACGCTTGACCGACACCGCGCCATTGTTAGAATTATTGGCCTCGCAAGCAGCCGCCGTGCTCGAAAACGCCGCGCTGCAAAATACGCTGGCCCAACGGATTGAAGCCACCACCGCCGAAATGGGCCGTACTGCCGAAGATGCCATGCGCGCTCGAACCCGCGCCGAAAGTATGTATCAGATTGTACGGGCACTCAGCGGCACGCTCGAACCACAACCATTGCTCGATCAAGCCTTATTATTGATTGCCCAAGCAACCCAAGCCGAACGCGGCGGGATTATGCTAATCGATCAAAAAAGCGGGCGATTGGCGTTCAGCACCAACCTTGATCGCAATATTACTCGCACCGAGGCGATTTCCTTGGAGCGTGGCCAAGGCTTAGCTGGTTGGGTCGTCGAGCATCGCGCCCCGGTGATTATCCCCAACACTGCTGAAGATAACCGTTGGATGGTGCGCACCGAATACGACAAAAAAGGTCGTTCAGCGCTGGCCGTGCCGATGGAGCAAGATGGGCGGGTCGCGGGAGTCATCGTGCTGATCAACAATCGGATTAATCACTTTACTCAAGAGCATATTCAATTTGTGCAGGTGATTGGCGATCAAGTGATGACGATGCTGAGCAATGTGCAGATGTATCGCGCCACGACTGAACAAGCTCGCCGCCTGAGCCAAGCCCTCGAACAACGCGAAGAAGAAGTCAGTCGTAGTTTGGCAATTGTGCGTTCAATCGGCGATGGCGTGGTGGTGGGTGATCGGGTTGGCCGAATTCGTTTGATCAACCCTGCCGCCGAGCTATTGCTCAATATCGAAGCTGCCGAATGGCTAGGCAAGCCATTGATGAGCCTGCCAGGCGCGCCCGAGAGCGAGCCACGCCTGACCGAAAAGCAAACGCACCAGCAATTTGAGCTAAGCGGGCGCATGATTCGGGCATCGAGTACACCGGTATTTACCTCGCAAAGCGAGTGGCTCGGCAGCGTAGTGGTGTATCACGATATTACGGCGGCTGAATTGGCTGATCGGATGAAAACTGAGTTTGTTGCCACCGCCTCGCACGAATTACGCACCCCATTGACCTCAATCAGCGGTTATATTGATTTGCTGATGTTGCATACGCTTGGCCCACTGACCGAGCAGCAACGCCAGTTTTTGAGCGTGGTCAAAAACAACATCGAGCGCTTGAACGCAATTCTCAACGATTTGCTTGATGTTTCACGGATCGAATCGGGGAAAGTGCGCTTGCAACGCAAACCAATTAATCTTGACGAACTCATTCAATCGACAGTGATGTCAATTCATCAGCAATGGAGCGGCAAGCAAATTTCCTTGGCGCTTGATGTGCCCGATGATTTGCCGCCGATGATTGCCGACCCCGAACGGATGCGCCAAATCGTTACCAATTTGATCTCGAATGCTTACAAATATACCCGTGATGGTGGCCGGATCGATGTTGTTGTGAGCAATAGCAGCGATTTGGTTACGCTTGCAATCAAAGATAGCGGCGTGGGCATTGCCGCCGACGATCAACAGCATATTTTCACCCGTTTCTTCCGCTCGGAAAACCCGCTCAAGGAGCAGGCTGGTGGCACTGGTTTAGGCTTGAACATCACCAAATCTTTGGTTGAATTGCATGGTGGCAAAATCTGGTTTGATAGCGAAGAGGGCCGTGGCACGACCTTTACGGTGCAATTGCCAGTTGGCGGCGATTCCGACTGGACTCCAGCCTCATGGCTTGAGGGCGTTTAATGCGGCGGCGCAAACTACAACCATTGAGTAATCAGCGGCGCGAAGTGGTATTATGGCTGGCGCAACGTGGCTGGACAGTTGCCCAACTTGCGGCGGCAAGCGGCTGCGATGCCGCGATTTTACGGGCTTGGTTGGAAGGCAAGCGTTCATTGAGCGAAGCCGAACGCTTAGCAATTGAGGAAGCACTACAACAACACCATGAATAAGCTTTATTTTGGCGATAATCTGGCTGTTTTGGCGAGCCTGCCAGCAGCCAAATTTTCTTGTCTTTCTCAGAAATAATTATAGTATTAAGAGAAGTATTTAAAAATCATAAATATATACCCATCTTGTATTTGGAGCAGCAATATAGTTATTATGAACATCTAGATGTATTTCTTGTGGAATACTAATCTCTCCTTTAGCAAAAAATATACCTCTATCGCTTAAATAAAGCATATTATCATCTTGATCTTCTATCCATAAATCCCAAGGAGATAAAGATAATTTTGAATGATTAGCATAAGCTCCTTGACCTAATGTGTCTAATAAATCTTGTCTAGATAGCTTATAGATAAATCCATTATTGTAGGCAAGATCAATGATTTTCTTTAGATATTTTGTGAATCTTATTTTCTTTTTAGGAATATATAGCTTGCTTAAATTATTTAAGCTGTATAAAAATTCATCTATATCTTGAAATCTATCACTTTCACGATGTGCAATACATTTATCTATAAATAATCGTAGTTCTCCGACTATTCCTTCTGTAGGTATATTAGGAATAGGCCATATTCTTGTTTTCATCCATTCCATTACCCTTCCCAAGCTATAAATATCACTTCTAACTCCAGCATTATGCGCATCTCTCCACATCTCTGGAGCAGAAAATCCTTCAGTACCAATATGAGCACCTGGGGCGGTTCGAACAATAGTCGTCTTTCCAACTTGTCTCACAAGTCCCCAATCTGCTATAACCCAATTAGAATCATCTTGAAGTTGCAAGATATTATTTGGAGTTATATCCCTGTGAATGATATTATATTTGTGAGCTTCCTTAATACCTTGTGCACAGCATTGGATAATGAACATGATGTCATCATCTGATAGAGTACTTTGTTCAACCTCACTAGGTAACACTTTATTTGCAATAGGCATTGTATACCAAGTATAACCACTGTCATAATCTAAAATAGGCATAATATTATGATGATTTAGTTTCATCTGAACATCGATTTCATGTTTCATTCTAGGTACATCAAAATCTGTTAATATGCGTTTGAGGGCCACCTTTTGCCGTGTGTCTCTATGTTCTGCTATAAATACTTCTGCTTGTCCTCCGATGGCAAGGGGTTTAGGCTCTAATTTATACATAGAGTGGTTACGATATACCATACTATTTTCCTTATGTAAACTTTTAATAACATTACCTTCATGTTACAATACTTGTGACTGACAATCAACATCATGTAAAGGTCTTAAAATCTATATGAATAGAATATATCACGCTGATAATATATCGTTATTAAAGCAATTAAGAAGTGAATCTTTTGATATAATTTATATTGATCCACCTTTTAATACTAATAAAATCCAATCGAGAACAGAGTTAAGAACTGAGAGAAATGAAAATGGAAATAGAATAGGTTTTGGAGGTCACAGATATTTAAGTATTAAAATCAATGAATTATCTTATATCGATATATTTGATTATTTTTTAGATTTTTTACATCCACGTTTGATCGAAGCCTACCGTTTGCTGAAGCCCCAAGGTAGCTTTTTCTTCCACATTGATTATCGGGAAGTGCATTATTGCAAGGTGCTGCTCGACCAGATTTTTGGCCGCGAGTCGTTCATCAACGAAATTATTTGGGCCTACGATTACGGTGCACGTTCGCGCAAAAAATGGTCAACCAAGCACGATACGATTCTGTGGTATGCCAAAGATCCCGAAAACTACACCTTTAATTATGATCAAATTGATCGAATTCCCTACATGGCGCCCGGTTTAGTTGGCCCTGAGAAGGCCGCACGTGGCAAAACGCCAACTGATGTTTGGTGGAACACGATTGTTAGCCCCAATGGCAAGGAAAAAACCGGCTACCCAACCCAAAAACCCTTGGCAATTCTCAACCGGATTGTGCGTGTGCATTCCAATCCCAATGATCAACTGCTTGATTTTTTTGCTGGCAGTGGCTCGTTTGGCGAGGCTGCGGCGCGGAATGGGCGCAATTTCACCCTCATCGATCAAAATCCCCAAGCAATCGAGGTGATGCGCCAACGCTTGGCATTTGCAGAACCAGAATTTTTTGAAATCCCCAAGGATTTAATTTAACCACAAAGGACACGAAGCTGCACGAAGTTTGGATTAACGCAGAGGTGCAGAGGTTGAGGTGAAGGCTATGGGCTATCGGGAATTGATCGAAAGATCAAAACCCAATAGCCCATAGCCATTAGCCTAGAGTCAAATATTATTGCCAGCTATCGTTACGGGTGAGGGTGCCGCTGCTTGGCGTGGTAAACGTGCGATTGCTGCCACTTTCCCAGGTCACATTGCCCGAGCCATCCTTCTTGATGTATTTATATTCGATGGCAGTGTTGGCTGGTAGGTTGATCGTTTTGCTCCAAACCGGATAACTTGCCGATGAGAGCAGAATTGCGTTCGCGGTATTCCAGCTGCCAAGCGCTGAAACATTGCCAACCACATAGACATTTTGGCCCCAAACGGTGGTGGCATTTGCATTGAATGTCACGGCAATCGAGCCGCTTGGTGGAGTTGTTGGTACTGGGGTTGGGTTGGTGCCATTGATTTTTGCACCGCCATGAATTGCGACTGAATCCATTGCGGCGACGGTGATGGTTGCTTGGCCACTGCTATTGACGCTGATGGTTGGGCCGGAACAAGCACCGTTGTTGAAATCGCCGTGAATCACATCGCAGTAGGTTCCAGCGGGCAAGCCGGTTGCAAAGGTGCGGCTCAAACTGCTGCCTTCGCGGTTGATTGCCACAAAGCCCAAGCTACCACGACTGAATGAGATTTGATTATTGCCGTTCGACCACCAATTGCTTGTGCTGAAGGCGCTGCTGGTGTAGTTGCGGAAGCCGACCATGTTGGCGATACCGCGCCAGCGATGCTCACAAACCCAGTTGCTGTTGCCACAATCGGCGGTGTTGCCATTGTAGACATTGCTGCTTGGTGGGCCTTGATCGCCATTGCTGAAATTGTAACTCGACATGACTTGAGGGTAGCCATAGGGCCAAGCCAACTCAAAAATATTGGCAAGTTCGTAGAGTTTGCCATCTTTGAAGGTCACCACATTGCCTGCGCCACCATGGCCACGTTGGTTATCGTGGTTGTCGGTGAAGACCACGGCGCTATCGCTGGCGATAAAGCCCCACGATGTACCGAAGTTGCTTAGATTGGCCAACTTATCGGTTTTGAATACCCGGCCAATGTTGGTGCTGTATTTGAACTCAGTCACATCGCCATTGCCAGTGTATTCGCCTGAGGTAATTGGCTCGCCGCCTTGGTCAATCACTTCTTGATAGATGTAAGGATTGCTGGCGCGGCTCATGATGTTGGCGATGTCGGCGGCGGGCATGTGTTTAGCGGCATCGATGCGGAAGCCAGCCACGCCCAAACCGCGCAGATCATTCAGGTAGGCAGCTAATTTGCCACGCACATAATCGGCTTCAGTTTTGAGGTCGGCCAGATTCACCAACTCACAATTTTGCACTTCCCAACGATCTTGGTAGTTGCTGATATCGTCGGTACCATTGCGACCACAGTGGTGAAAATCTTGGGTTTGGTAGTTGCCGGGGTAGGTATAGCTGCTATAGCTTGAGCCAGCTACGCCAGTGCCGCTGCCCACGCCAGTCATATGGTTGATGACTGCATCGACATAAATATCGACACCAACGGCTTTACAGCGTGAAACCATGTTGGCAAATTCGGCGCGTGTGCCAGAGCGGCTTTGAATCTGATAGCTGACTGGTTGATAGCGCGTCCACCATTGCGAGCCTTGAATATGCTCTTGGGGTGGCGAGACTTGGACAGCGGCAAAGCCTTTGGGGCCGAGCCAATTTTCGCATTCTTTGGCGATATCCGTCCATTTCCATTCAAACAAGTGAACAAATGCCGTCCGAGGAGTAGTTTGGGCTTTCGTTGCCCGTGGTGTAGTTCCAAAAAAGCCAACCGAGAAGATGATCACAACCAAGACGAACAGTGTCAGCCGCGCCATTGCGCGAGTGGTCCGTGACATAAACGACCCTCCTTTGGGACGTGAACGGTTGATCAAGGTCAAGCAGCTGTAGGATACTCAGGCCTAGGATGATTGAGATCAAACAGCATCTACGGGGAACGAATCAGCGTTGATTCATCGAGCCACTATCAATTTGTTTATAGAGCGAACAAAGTTTTAGCCCTAGAAAAATACCGTCGTACTAAGCTGAGATGGTGGATAGCGTCGTTGAGCACGATTGGGCAAATGTCCCGATTTGGGCTGGTACTTTTGGTTCGTTCGTTTGTTGGACGAAGTATACACAAGCGATTTAGGCTTGTCAAGCAAAAATCTTTAGAAAAATTTAGCTCTTTAATAATTTGCTAGCAATAAACTTTTGGGCGTAGGTTGTAACCAACATGCTGGGTTGCGGCAGCTGAACCCCCAGCCCTCCGCCCACTGCTCCCTTCCACGTATCATGATAAAACCACGACGTTAAAGCCCCTCGCCTGCGCCACGGGAGCGGGGTTGGGGTGAGGGGATCTTAACAACCGAACATTGTATAGAAGAGACCTACGCGCTGAGGAAACCTAAAAATCGGATCAAAGATTGTTGAGGCATTTTTGTGACAATTGGCACAAAGCATGGCAAATTGCCACCAATTTGATCCAAAATAGCATCCGAGCGTCATGGCACTGGAGCGCTTTCTGCCCGTTGTAAAGGGATTGAGGCCATTCTTGACTAATGTTAACAAGTTTGACAAGTGTATAGCCATCCTTTATACTTGAGAATGTGCAAAAAAGCACAAAATCCCACAGTCGTCTAAAGATTTCGTTGCCCACCGTTGTGCATGACCGACAGAATGCCGCATGGTTGGGCTATAAACGCGGAGGGATCGCCTTGTCCACTAAACGAAACATATGGATTCCTGTCGGTATTGTCCTCGTTGTGGGGATTCTACTGCGCATATTCCTACCTGTGGGAAAGCCACTGGTGTCGGTTCGCGCTGAGGAAGTCTTCCACATAGGATCATACAACGTCACAAACTCCTTGTTGCTGACATGGATTGTGATGATTTTGCTTGTTGTGCTTTCACTGGTTGCTACTGCAAAATTGCGCAGCGGCAATGAGGAAGCCTTGAAGCACCCCAAGGGCTTGCAAAATGCCTTGGAATATGGTGTTGAAGTTTTGTACAACACCATGCAAGGGGTTAGCCCAAAGTATGTAGCCCGCTTCTTCGTTGTGGTTGCTACCATCTTCTTCTTGGTCTTGCCTTCAAACTGGTTTGGCTTGATCCCCGGTGTTGGTTCACTTGGGGTTTGTTTTGCTGAATCCGAGTTGGAAGTTATGCACGGCCACGTTGCAGAAGCTGGCGCTGGCCCAAGCGAAAAAGTTGTTGGCGCGCAAAAAGTTTGGTCGGATTACACCAACAAGTGTGCTGGTAGTGCTGATACGTTGATTCGTGCAGAAGCACAAGCCCAAGGTATCGTCTTGCCAGCAACCTTGGAAACACCTGAACAAATTGCTGAATACAAAGCAATCTCAGCCGAGCTCGACCACGCTGGCAAAATCACGCCTTTGTTCCACCCCTTCTTGCGCCCAGGCAGCGCTGACTTGAATTTGACCTTGGCTTTGGCCTTGATCTCATTCGTCGTCACCGAATTCTGGGGCTTCCGCAAGCAAGGCTTTGGCTACTTGGGCAAGTTCTTTATCTTCAACCAAGGGCCAATTCAGGCCTTCGTAGGGATCATCGAACTCGTTTCAGAATTTGCTCGCATCATCTCCTTCACCTTCCGGCTTTTCGGCAACATCTTTGCCGGCGAAGTGGTGCTGTTGGTGATGGCGTTCCTATTCCCAGCTTTGCTTTCATTGCCATTCTATGGCCTTGAATTGTTCGTGGGCTTGGTTCAAGCCTTCGTATTTGCAATGCTCACGATGGCGTTTATCGATATGGCTGCTGAATCGCATGGCGATCATGGCCATGAAGAACACGCCCACTAATCGCTTGATCGCTATTTGATCGCATAAAAACGTTCTTTGATACAGATTAAGTTCTTTTGGAGGATAACGCTCATGACGGATACAGGTGCACGTTTGTTGGCTGCGGCTCTCGCAATCGGTTTAGCAGCAATTGGCCCTGGTATCGGCGTAGGTTTGTTGGTTGCTGGTGCATTGCAAGCCATTGCCCGCAATCCAGAAACTGAAGGCTCGATTCGTACCAACATGTTCGTTGGTATCGCCTTGACTGAAGGTTTGGCAATCTTCGGTTTGGTTATCTCGCTGCTAATCGGGTTCGGCGTGCTTTAGGCACCACACAAACGCTACCGCTGACATTCGTTGATGGCGTTTCGCTGCTGCGTAGCGCCATCTCCCAAGGGGGACTTACATGGATAAGCTTGGGGTTGATCTCCCGCTCCTTATCTCGCAAATTGTCAACTTCTGCTTGTTGGCATTCTTGCTCAATACATTTCTTTACAAACCAGTTTTGAACGCCTTGCAAGCCCGCTCTGAGCGGATTCGCGAGAGCTTGGATAACGCTGAAAAAGTGAAGCAACAATTGGCTCGGGTTGATGCGGACTACGATGCGAAGCTACAAGAAGCTCGCCGCGAAGGCCAAACCATCATCAGCCAAGCCCAAGAACGCGCTCGGGCCAAGAAGCCGAGTTAGTCGTTGTTGCCCGCAATAACGCTGCCAAAATTGAAGAAGAAGCTCGTGGTAAAGTCGAACAAGAACGCCAACAAGTGTTGCGCGGCTTGCAAGGCCAATTGGCTTCTTTGGTAACCGAAACCGCCAGCAATGTGCTTGGTCGCGAACTGCAAACCAAAGGTCACGACGAGTTGATCAATAAATCAATTGACCAACTTGGGAGGCTGAACTAATGAGCAGCCGCGAACCCGCAAGCTACGCCCGCGCTGTCTATGATTCATTAGTTGCAGCGCTCACAGCCGAAGGCCAAGAGCAACTCTTGCCCGCCGTGCTGGATGAGTTGGTGCAGTTGGCGCGTTCGGGCGGCCCAACCGCGGCAGAAGTTACAAGTGCCGTAGAACTAAGCGCTGAACAACGCACCAAGATCGAACAAGATCTTAAGGCGCGTTACGGCGCATTGCTCGATATCGCCTACAAAGTCGATCCAGAAATTCTGGGCGGCTTGTTGGTGCGTGTCGGCGATAAGGTGCTTGATTCAACTCTCCGCCAACGCCTCAACGCAGTCCAACGCAATATGATGGCCGGATAACTGTGAGAAGGGATGAAGCCACCGCTTCATCCTTCATACTTCGATCATAGAGGCAAACAATGGCTGTAACAGCAGAAGATATTCTTAGTCGTCTTAAAGCTTAGCATTCAGCAATCTGTCAGCGGTGACCCAACTGCGGTCAACGTTGGTACGGTTGCTAGTGTTGGTGACGGCGTGGCACGGATCTCAGGTCTGCGCGATGTTATGGCTTCGGAGTTGCTTGAATTCAAGCAAACGAAGTCAGGCGAAACCGTCATGGGCATCGCGCTGAACTTGGAAAAAGATAACGTTGCTGCCGTTATTTTGGGCGATTATCTCGAAATTGAAGAAGGCGACTTGGTACGCTCAACTGGCAAGATTATTTCAGTGCCAGTTGGTCAAGAGTTGCTTGGCCGTGTCGTTGACCCGCTTGGCCGTCCGCTCGACGGTAAAGGCCCAATCAGCGCGACCAAAACCCGCGAAGTCGAACGGATTGCGCCTGGTGTGATCGAGCGTAAATCGGTTAGCCAACCAGTGCAAACTGGGATCTTGGCAATCGATGCCTTGATTCCAATCGGTCGTGGTCAACGTGAGTTGATCATCGGCGACCGCCAAACTGGCAAGACCGCAATCGCGATCGATACGATCATCAACCAACGCGGTCAGGGTATGGTCTGTGTGTATGTCGCAATCGGCCAAAAGCGCTCGAAAGTGGCTCAAACCATCACCACGCTTGAGCAAAATGGCGCGATGGAATACACCATCGTGGTTAATGCTTCGGCCTCTGAATCAGCAGCATTGCAATATATCGCACCATATTCCGGCTGTGCCATCGCTGAAGAAGTGATGGAAGGTGGCGTAACGGTCGATGGCGCATTGGTCAAAGATGCCTTGATCATCTATGACGATTTGTCGAAGCACGCTGTGGCGTATCGCCAAGTGTCGTTGTTGCTGCGTCGCCCTCCAGGCCGCGAAGCCTACCCTGGCGACGTGTTCTACTTGCACTCACGCTTGTTGGAACGGGCTGCTCGTTTGAGCGAAGTCAATGGTGGCGGTTCGATTACGGCTTTGCCAATCATCGAAACCCAAGCTAACGACGTTTCGGCTTACATTCCAACCAACGTGATTTCAATCACCGACGGTCAAATCTTCTTGGAATCGGACTTGTTCTATGCGGGCCAACGCCCAGCTTTGAACGTCGGGATTTCGGTGAGCCGCGTAGGTTCATCGGCCCAAACCAAAGCCATGAAGACCGTTGCTGGTAAGATGAAACTTGAATTGGCTCAGTTCCGCGAATTGGCAGCCTTTGCAATGTTTGCCTCAGACCTTGATGCAGGCACCAAAGCCCAAATCGAACGTGGCCAACGCCTTTCAGAATTGCTCAAGCAACCACAATACCAACCAATCGCTTTGGAAGACCAAGTGATTATTCTGTGGGTTGCTGGGAACGGCTTCTTGGATGATGTTCCAGTTGCCCGGATCAACGACTTCAAGCGCGATTTCTGGCAGTTTATCCACAGCAGCTATGCTGAGGTTGGCCGCACAATCGCCAGCGATAAAGTCTTGAGCGAAGCAACCATCGCTACATTACGCCAAGCCGTGACCGAATTCAAGCAAACGGCGAGTTATAAATAGGCTTTGGGCTAATGGCTATGGGCAACTGGAGCTTTATCCAAAAGCCTATAGCCATTAGCCTATAGCCACTATGAGGATTTTATGGCTTCAGCACGAGAAATTCGGCGGCGGATCAAGAGTGTTAAGAACACTGGCAAAATCACCAAAGCGATGGAGCTAGTGTCGGCCTCGAAGATGCGTCGCGCTCAACGAAACGTGCTTGCAACCCGTCCCTATGCCGACCGCCTTTACGATGTAATGGGTGAGTTGACAATGCGTTCGATGGGTGGCGGCACGAAACACCCGTTGTTGCAGCCGCATCCCACAGTAACTCGTGTTGCGTTGATTTTGATCACGCCCGACCGTGGGCTGTGCGGTGCGCTTAATTCAAACTTGACGCGTGCAGCGGCTCGCTTTATCACAGAGCAAAAAAGCCAAGGTCGTAGTGTTTCTGTCATTGCTGTTGGCAAAAAAGGTCGCGATTTCACGTTACGGGTTGGTCAAAAACTCGATGCTGAAATTGTTGGTTTAGGCGATGCTCCACCGCTGGTGGATGTTTTGCCCGCTGCCACGACCGCCATCAAGGGCTATAGCCCCGATGCGACTGGCAAATACAACTACGATGAAGTCTACTTGCTTTGCGCCGAGTTCGTAAACACTTTGGTTCAACGGCCAAAATTGCGCCGTTTCTTGCCAGTTGAAGCCCCAGGCAACGCTGGCGCAACCAAGGTCGATTACTCTTACGAACCAAGCCAAGAAGATGTGCTTGACCAATTATTGCCACGCTTTATTGAAGTGCAGCTCTACCAAGCCATCCTTGAATCAATTGCAAGTGAACACTCGGCTCGGATGATGGCCATGCGTAATGCCAACGACAATGCCAAAGAGTTGGTGCGCGACTTGACCTTGACCTATAACAAGGCCCGTCAAGCAGCCATTACCACTGAGATTAGCGAAATCGCCGCTGGTGCAACAGCGCTCAACCAATAATCAGCTAGTTTTAGCTAGCGATTGTTGACCATTTGGAGAATTCCATGGCAACTGGAAAAATTTTACAAATTACTGGCGTGGTTATCGACGCAGAGTTTCCTGCCGATGGCCTGCCACAAATTTATAACGCGTTGGAAATTCCCTTGGGTCAAGGCCGATCATCGCTGATCTGCGAAGTCCAACAACAGTTGGGCGATAGCGTTGTGCGAGCGGTCGCGATGTCCACTACCGACGGCCTTGTCCGTGGGATGGATGTCGTTGATACTGGCGCACCGATTAGCGTGCCAGTCGGCCCCGAAACCTTGGGTCGGGTGTTCGACGTTCAAGGTCGGCCAATCGACGGTGAAGGCCCAGTTGGTACTACCAAAACGATGCCAATTCACCGCCCTGCCCCAACCTTCGAAGAACAGTCAAACCGTGCCGAGTTGTTCGAAACCGGCATCAAAGTGATCGACTTGATCGCGCCCTTTACCAAGGGTGGTAAGACTGGGGTTTTCGGTGGCGCAGGTGTGGGCAAGACCGTTATCATCCAAGAGTTGATCTCGAATATCGCTAAAGAACAATCCGGTTACTCGGTGTTCGCAGGCGTAGGCGAGCGCTCACGCGAAGGTAACGACTTGATCCACGAAATGAAGGATTCAAAAATCCCTGGCACCGACCAAACCGTGTTTGATAAAACGGTGATGGTGTTCGGTCAGATGAACGAGCCACCAGGCGCACGCTTGCGGGTAGCGCTTTCAGCCTTGACCATGGCTGAGCACTTCCGCGAAGAAGGCCGCGATGTGCTGTTGTTCGTCGATAACATCTTCCGCTTTACCCAAGCAGGCTCGGAAGTGTCGGCGCTCTTAGGCCGGATGCCTTCACAGGTCGGTTATCAACCAACACTTGGCACCGAGATGGGTGAGTTGCAAGAACGCATCACCTCGACCAAGACTGGCTCGATTACCTCGTTGCAAGCCGTATACGTGCCTGCTGACGACTACACCGACCCCGCTCCAGCGACAACCTTTGCTCACTTGGATGCAACGATTTCGTTGGAACGCTCGATCTCTGAAAAAGGGATTTACCCTGCGGTAGACCCACTGGCTTCAACCAGCCGGATTCTTGACCCCAACATTGTGGGCGAAGAACACTACCGCATCGCGACTGAAGTTCAACGGATGTTGCAACGCTACAAAGACTTGCAAGATATTATTGCAATCTTGGGTGTCGAAGAATTATCAGACGACGATAAGTTGACTGTATCTCGCGCCCGTAAGCTCGAACGCTTCTTCTCACAACCATTCGGCGTGGCTGAAGTGTTTACCAACATTCCTGGCAAGTACGTCGCCGTTGGCGATACTGTCAAGAGCTTTGCCCGCGTCTTAGCAGGCGAGTTCGACCACATTCCCGAAAGCTTCTTCTTTATGAAGGGTGGCATCGACGATGTGGTAGCCGCCTACGAAGCATCAAAGCAATAAGCGATCAATGATTATATGACCCTGCGCCGGCTGGAACGGGCATCAACCCGGCCCATTCCGGCGCATTGTCTATAATCGCTGTGAGGATGTGTATGCCACTCCAATTGGAAATCGTCACCGCTGAGCGCGTGGTTCTTTCCGAAGAAGTCGATATGGTTAGTGCGCCTTCTGCCGAAGGTCGAGTGGGGATTTTGCCTCGCCACGAAGCATTATTGACTGTCTTGCAACCAGGCGAATTGCACTATGTGAAAAATGGTGTTAGCATGCCCTACGCCATCAGCGGCGGCTTCATGGAAGTCTTGCCAAATCGGGTGACGATTTTGGCCGATACCGCTGAACGCGCTGATGAAATCGATGAAACCCGAGCGGAACAAGCTCGCTTGAAAGCTGAACTGGCTATGCGCGATCGCCAAAGCGCCGAGGATCTTGCTCGCGCCGAGGTGGCCTTGCGCCGCGCCATGGTTCGTTTGCAAGTTGCCAAATTGCGCCGCAATCGTCAATAGTAGTAAGCATGAGTAGAAAGAACATCAGCTAGTATCCATGGCATTCAAACCAGTGGTAACCGGTTGGTGTTCTTTGTACGTTTGGAATAATTAAGGTATGGCACGAAAAATTGGGATTGACCTAGGCACGGCAAATGTGCTTGTCTACATCAAGGGCAAAGGTATTGTCTTGTCCGAGCCGTCGGTGGTGGCGCTCTCACGCAAAACCAATAAAATTCGCGCAGTTGGCACTGATGCACTCGCGATGCTTGGCCGTGAACCCGAAAGCGTTGAGGTGATTCGCCCAATGATCAATGGGGTTATCGCCGATTATGAAACCACCAAGGCGATGTTGGAGCATTTTATTGATAAAACCCGTGGCTTTGGCAAGCCCGATGTGATGATCTGTATTCCGGCTGGGGTAACCACCGTCGAAATGCGGGCTGTCCGCGATGCCGCTCGTAAAGCTGGCGCCCGCCGCGCCTATTTGATTCGCGAGCCGCTTGCCGCTGCAATTGGTGCGAATATTCCGGTGGCTCAACCATCGGGCAACTTGATTATTGATATTGGTGGTGGCACGACTGAAGTTGCCGTGATTTCGCTCAACGATATTGTGGTCAGCAATTCGGTACGGGTTGGCGGCAATAAGTTCGATGAAGCCATCGCTGCCTATATCAAGCGTAAATATAATATGATGATCGGCGAACGCACGGCTGAGAGTATTAAAATTGAAATTGGTTCAGCCCTGCCACTCGACCGCCCATTGACGATGCAAGTGCGTGGCCGCGACCAAGTTGCTGGCTTACCGCGCACGATCGAGGTCGATTCCAACGAAATTACCGATGCGATCCAAGAGCCACTCGAAGCAATTATCAGCGCTGTGCGCTCGGTTTTGGTCGAAACGCCACCTGAATTATCATCGGATATTATTGATAAGGGCATGGTCATGACCGGCGGTGGCTCAATGCTGCGTCGGATCAACGAATTGTTGACCGAAGTAACTGGCGTACCCTGCTATGTCGCCGACCAGCCCGCCAACTGCGTGGCTATCGGCACAGGTCTTGCCCTTGAAAATCTCGAAATTCTCCGCGAAAGTTTGTCGGGGAGCGATATAAATTAGGTACGAGCGGTCAGGGGCCATGGGCTAGGGGTCAGTAACTAGACTTCAGAACGTAGCTAGATGGGTATAGATATAACCTTAGATGCTCAATTCTGATCCCTGAATCCTAAACTGTGATCCCTACACACCCGATTATTCAATGTTGAATGATCGGCTTGACAATTGACGTTTATGCAAGCTAGCATGTAGTGCTGGCCCATTCATTGAAGTGACCAACCGAGTAGCCTCAGGTTACGGTTGGTATTTCAGCGAGGTTTTCTATGGATATGCGCGATGATGCGCGGCTCGCCGATGCTGTCGAGAAGCTAACCCACACAGCGGATACGCTTTCGCTTGATGCGAAAAATCGGATGCGCGAGGTTGTTGAACCTAAAATTGAGGCTGCGGTTGCCCAACGCGAGGCAATGGTCGCCGAATTAACCAGCGAACCTGTCCAGGCTCCAGCCAGCGAATTAGCTCAGGCTGATCCCCGCCGTGTAACAATTACCCAAGTGCGCAATCACCCCCATACCTATGCCTACCTTGATGCTGCCAATAATCAGCTTAAGTTGATTGGCTATACCGAGCATGGCCGTCGTCATGCCTCGTTAGTTGGCCATATTGGGGCTAATGTGCTGCGCCGCCTCAACTTTTCGGCCCGCGAGATTGAGCTGGCTGAAATTGCTGGCTTGTTGCACGACGTTGGCAATTGCATTAATCGCAATGATCATGGCCAAACTGGCGCGTTGCTCTCCAAAGATATTTTGAGCAGCCTCAATATGCCAATTGATGAGATCATCACGATTATGGGGGCGATTGGCAACCACGAGGAAGATCGCGGCCATGCGGTTTCAACCGTGGCAGCGGCGCTGATTTTGGCCGATAAATCTGATGTGCATCGCTCACGGGTGCAAAACAGCGATCCCACCACTTTTGATATTCATGATCGGGTTAATTATGCTGCGACCAAATCGTTTTTACGGGTTGATACTGAGCAGCGCCGTGTTACACTGCAATTAACTATCGACACCGAGATGGCCTCGGTGATGGATTATTTTGAAATTTTTCTTTCCCGAATGGTGATGTGCCGACGGGCTGCTGAGTTTTTAGGCAGTCGCTTTGGGCTTTCGATTAACGATGTATCGGTGTTGTAGCTGCTACGCTAGCTGGCTCACCAAGCGCAGGTTGAACGCGCTTGTGCTGGTTGTAGCCGCTACGGCAGTTTAATTTATTTCTCTTTACCTAAAGGAGCCATCTCATGACCGAACGAGCCGTATTAAGTGAAGGCGACACTGTAGGCGATAATTTACATGTCAAACAAGCCTATCGCAACTTAACGGTGCCGCAATTGGTGGAAGCTGCTCTCAAACGGGGCGAAGCCGTTTTATCGGCGACTGGGGCCGTTGTTGCCACCACGGGCGCACGCACGGGTCGTTCCGCAGATGATAAGTTTGTGGTGGAAACACCAGCAGCTGGATCGATGCACTGGACGAAATTCCATAAAGCTATGCAGCCCGAAACCTATGCCACAATCAAGGCTAAGGCGTTGGCCCACATGGCTGAACGTGAGATGTTTGTTTTAGATGCCAGTGCCGGGGCTGATCCAGCTTATGCGCTGCCAATTCGCGTGGTGACCGAGTATGCCTGGCATAACTTGTTCGCCAAGCAATTGTTCCGCGACCCAATCAGCGCTGAGCAACAACCACAATGGACGGTGATCGATGTGCCAAGCTTGAAGCTTGATCCAGCGGTCGATGGCTCGCGCTCAGAAGTTGCCGCCATGATCAATCTCGATGAAAAATTGATATTGATTGTCGGCACTGAATATGCTGGCGAGATCAAGAAATCGATCTTTACGGTGTTGAACATGGTCTTGCCAAGCCAAGCTGTAATGCCAATGCACTGCTCAGCTAATATTGGCAGCAAGGGCGATGTGGCGCTGTTCTTCGGGCTTTCGGGCACCGGCAAAACCACACTCTCAGCCGACCCAGAACGGGTTTTGATTGGTGATGATGAGCATGGTTGGAGTGCTAACGGTGTATTCAACTTTGAAGGCGGCTGCTATGCCAAATGTATCCGCTTGCGCCGCGAATCGGAGCCAGAAATTTTCGATGCCATTCGCTATGGTGCGGTGCTCGAAAATGTTGTGCTCAGCGATAGCCGCGATCCCAATTATGATGATGCTTCGTTGACCGAAAACACCCGTGCTGCCTATCCCTTGGAATACATTCCCAATGTCAGCGAAACCGGTATGGGTGGCCAACCTGAAACCATTATCTTCTTGACCGCTGATGCCTTTGGGGTCTTGCCACCAATCGCCAAACTCAGCCCTGAACAAGCCATGTATCACTTCTTGTCGGGCTATACCGCCAAGTTGGCTGGCACCGAAACCGGGGTTGGCTCGGAGCCACAAGCAACGTTTAGCACCTGCTTTGGCGCACCGTTTATGCCATTACACCCAACCGTTTACGCTGATTTGCTGGGCCAAAAGATGCGCGAACACAAAGTCCGCGTATTCTTGGTCAACACTGGCTGGACTGGTGGGGCGTTTGGGGTTGGCAAGCGCATGAGCTTGCGCGATACCCGCACGATGGTGCATGCGGCCTTGGAAGGTAAACTCGACAACGTGGAAATGTGGCACGATGCTCGTTTCAACCTCGATGTGCCTGTGGCGATCGATGGTGTTGATACCAGCGTGCTGCAACCGCGCGAAACCTGGGCCGATGCCAGTGAGTACGATCGGGTTGCCGATGACTTGGCCGCTCGCTTCCGCAAGAACTTCGAGCAATATGCCGAACGCGCTGGCGAAACCGTGGTAAACGCTGGGCCGCAAGCCTAAGGCTTTTATCCACGAAGCGCACGAAGTGAATTTCGTTCCCTCACCCCCTGACCCCCTCTCTCGCACGCGAGGCGAGGGGGAACCACGGTATTAAGCTCCCCTCGCACGCGAGGCGAGGGGCTGGGGGTGAGGGAATGGTGTTTCTGCCAACCACTGATCCCGCCTTAGTGAATCTTCACATGCTTGGCGGTGAAATTATAGATTTGGTTGCAATTGCTCGGCTGAATAGGCGATCGCCAAGACGCTGCCTTGCGTGGCTTGAGCCAATTGTTCGTGGTTGACGCGGTTGGGGGCAATTTCGGCCAAGGGTCTCAGCACAAAATCACGCTCGTGCATGCGTGGGTGAGGAATAATCAAATCATCAGTATTCAATGCTTGATCACCATACAACAGAATATCAAGATCAAGCGGACGTGGGCCGTAGCGCAAACCTGGCCGTCGGCCACAAGCGTGCTCGATTTGTTTGAGCAAGGCTAGCAGTGCATGTGGCGCTAACTTAGTTGTGCCAGCAACCACTGCATTCAAAAATGGCGGTTGATCTTCAACATAGGCCGCTGCTGTTTCATACACGCTTGAAAAGCTGGTTAGTTGAACAGCTGGCGCTAAAGCGGCTAAACCTGCTTGTAAATTGGCTAAACGATCGCCTTGGTTACTCCCAATAGCGAGATAAATTGTGGTCACACTTGCACCTGTCGTTGATCTAAGGCTCGCAGGGCATCATGATAGCCCATTTCAAACAAAGCCTGATGATTTTTGCCCTCATAATCGACAATCCATTCTAAAGGCATAAGTTTTTGCGGCGCAATCACCAACGGCTCAGCTACACGATACGGCATCGTGCCCGGCCAGCGCAACGATTGATCGCCAGTTTTTTCGGCTGCCTCTGTAAGCCGTTGAGCCGCTTCGGCAATTTGGTTATACAATTTGAGCAATTTAAATGAGGCGCGATACGATGCCAACAAGGCCCAATCAAGGGTCAGCCACAACGATTGGGCCAAATCGCTGGGCATGGCTTCCAGATGTTGGTCGCCATCATTGGGGTCGGCATCCCACGGGGTCATCATCACCACAATAATTTCCACGTCGCCGCCAGCGTGCTCAATCACAGGGCCAAGCGGCGTGTTGGCCAAAACCGCGCCATCCCAATACATATCGTCACCAACTTGGGTCCACGGATAAACCGCCGGGATGCTCGACGAAGCCATAATATGTTCGATGTTTAGCTGATCTTGGCTTTGGCCATCGAGTTTATGGTTGCAAAAGACCCGCAAGGTGCCGCGCCGCACATCGGTGGCGGTCAACAGCAAGGTTGGTGCAGCAGCGCTATTGATTCGCTCGAAATTCATCCAAGCGCTGAGGGTGCGTCGCCACGGCGAAGTATCGAGCAAACTTTTAAACGGGGTAGCGCTAAAAATGCTGCGGAACTTATGCCAAATGCTTGGGCTATGCAAATTGCGATCGGCCTCAGGCGTTTCAGCCTCAATCTGATCATCGCCGCCATGCTCGTCAGAGGTCAAGATCGAGCGCAGCAAAAAGCGCATCAGTGGGCGACTAATCGTCGGCAGATCGCTCGAAAGCTGTTGTACATCCTCGGAGTGCATATGCAACCAGCGTTGGCGTAAATCGGCCACAGTCATGCCTGAAGCTAATGCTGCGCCATTGACCGCACCAATCGATGTGCCAGCGATAATATCTGGGCCTTGACCATCGAGCATCCAGCCGCGTTCGACCAACGCTTGCATCACTCCAACGTGGTAGGCTCCTCGGCCACCGCCTCCAGAAAGCACCAAAGCTTTTTTTGCCATAGCAACCTCGTATCGTGGCTAAACCCAAATACACCATTGCTGAATGTTCGGCAATGCTGGTGTATCTGTCAGTTGGTATTAGCGATTTAGAAGATATCGTCCTCATCTTCGTCATCGCTAATACCAAGATCAAGCAGCACCAAATTATTAAGCGCTGGCGAGTGGCTAAACGCCTCTTGGCTGCTGCGACTGAGGTGATTGCCCCAAAGATCAAGCTCTTGCAATTGGTCTAAGTTGCTGGTATTGGCCAAACTGGTTGCGCCGGCATCGCCAATTGCATTTTCGGCCAGATACAACACCGCCAAATTACCAAGGCTCGTGCTGGTGGTCAAGGCTTGCACGCCGGCATCGCCAATCGCATTATCATTCAGCAACAAGGCCTTGAGGTTAGTGACATGGCTCGATTGGGCCAAGGCACTCAAGCCGGCATCGCCAATTGCATTCGAGCGCAAATCGAGGCGTTCAGTGTTGGCAAGCACTGGCGAATTGGCGAGCGCACTAACCCCATCAGCATCAATGTTAGTCGACGATAGATTGAGCGTAACAATGCTGCGCAGATAGGGTGATTCGGCTAAAGCCTTGGCTCCAGCAAAACCCACATCATTATCGCTCAGGTCAAGATGGGTCAGATTGCGCAATTGCTCATCGTCGGCCAGCGCTTTAATTCCTTCAGGCCCAATATTATTGTTGCTCAAATTGAGCGCGGTCAATTGGGTCAGATGTTGCGCTTTGGTGAGCGCAATAATCCCAGCATCGCCCAACTCATTGTGATCAATATCAAGCCGTTGGAGATTGACAAGGGCCTGGCCTTCGACCAACGCTGTACCGCCCGCAGCTCCAAGTTGGTTGCGATAGAGCCGCAGCTTGGTTAATTGGGTTAGGTTGGTGGAATTGCTCAAGGCTTGCGCCCCAGCAGCACCAATTGCGTTTTGATACAGTTCTAATTCAGTCAGTTTGCTGAGGTATGGCGATTGAGCTAAGGCAATCAGGCCAGCATCACCAATTTGGTTGCGTTGCAAACGCAGGGTGCGCAATTGGCTTAAGTGAGGAGATTGAGCCAGCGCGATCACTGCGTCATCAGTTAATTGATTTTCGCTGAGATCAAGCACGCGGACTGTGGCCATGTGGGGTGAACGTGCCAACGCATGAGCAACAGCATCGCCCCAATTACGACCATTGAGGGTTAGTTGGGTCACACCAACTAAACGCCGTTCACGTAAAGCGGCCTTGAGTTCTTCGACGGTGGACACATCATCCAAGGAGACTATGTAATTTTTAAGCTTTGCCATCGTAACGACCTCTGTGTCGGGTTATTTCATTGTTGGTTCATTGTAGCATACTGCTCTTGGCGATGATTCCCCCCAAATGGCTAGCTGCGGGCTAAATCCGCATTGGGCTAGTAGCTCGCGTCGTCGCTTATTTGGATGTGTTGCCTCTCTCCCAGAACTTTTCAAGGGTAGGTTTTTAACAATAGCATCGTGGTGCCGCGTTCCCTCACCCCTCAGCCCCCTCGCCCACTGAACGCTTGCGAGAGAGATGGAGCCGTAAACCGAACACTCCTGCTTTTGCACGCGAGGCGAGGAGGAACCGCTTGTTCCACAACGAAGCATGTGAAAACCACCAAGTGAGGCTCCTCACCCGCGTCACGGGATAACGACCTACTTCTGAAAGAATCTCGCTCCCGCACGCGAGGCGAGGGAACACAATAAAAATGAGGGTTGCTCTAAGCGGTCATGATTTAATAGCTTTCGTTCGCATGCTTGGAATTGCGCTGCTTGACGTTGCCTACACTCTACCGTACACTGCTTGCAGTATACTCAGGAGTTGTATCCTATGCCTCGCGTAATTGCCGTCACCAACTTCAAGGGCGGTATTGGTAAGACGACTACCACAGTCAATGTAGCCGCCGGTTTTGCCCTCAAAGGTGCCTCAGTGCTTGTGATCGATGTTGATCCACAGAGCAATGTGCGTATGTGTTTTGGGCATGCCGAACCCCGCCGCTCCCTGTACGATGTTTTGATCGATAATAAGAAAATTCCTGATTGTGTCGTGCAAGTACGCCCAAATATCGACTTACTTGCTTCTAGCGATGCTTTATTGCAAGCACAATCGGATATTGGTAAACGCCCAGATTGGGGTCGGGTGCTCGAAATTGCTTTGCGCCCAGTGGTGCGCAATTATGATTTTGTGTTGATTGATTGTAGTGCTTCGTTGACAGTGCTTAACTTAAATGCCCTCATGGCAGCCTCAGACATCATTGTGCCAACCGCCTTGGAGCACTTGGCGTTGCAAGGTTTGCGTCAACTTGGCCGTAACATCACGCGGATCAAAGGCACCATGGGGGCGCTACGGGTAATTATTCCGACCATGTTCGATGGCCGTAATCGTCAATCGCATCGGTTACTAGCGGGCTTGCGCGAAGAATATGGCACCTTGGTAACTGATCCAGTGCGGGTTAATGTGCGGCTTTCGGAGGCTACAGCCGAGGGTAAAACGATCTATGAGTATGATCCACGCTCAAATGGGGCGATTGATTATGCAGCGTTGGTCGAAAAACTCAGCGATGTGTTTAATTTCCAAGCCAAGCCAATGCCCGAACCAATGCCTCAGCCTGTGGCCCAGCCAATGTATCAATCTGTAGCCCAGCCGATGCCCACGGCTACCCAACCAATTGCGCTGGTGGAAACACCACCGCCACCACCAGAACCAGCATTAGTTGGCAATTTGCAAGCTGAAGAAAAGCCGAATTTTCGTGGCCCTGTGCGTGAGGAATGCCCGCATTGTGGCAGGCCATTAGAGCAAGTGATGCTGGCAGGCTATCGAGTCTATTTTTGTGATCATTGCAAATACAAGCGCCAAGAATTGGCTTCGGGAGTACGCCGCTAAGAATATTTTCGCACTCGATTTAAGCTGAATATTAATGCAATCGCCCAAATTGATGCAAAGCCAAGCCTTAAACGGGCTAGGTGGATTGGGCTGACTGTCGGCCATGAACCCAATAATTGATCAAGTCCACGGGCAATTAACTCGACCCCCGCCAAGTTTAGGCCAAATAAGCTGGCGTAAATTGCAAAGGTGATGATGCGTCGCCGTCGGCCATTGCTGATGCGCCAAGCCAAAACAGCACAACCAAGCACCACCAAGCCAGTCACCAGCCAACTCCAAAATTCAATTGTCATTGAGCTACCTTAAATCAAAAACCCTTGGGGAAGTATAGCATGAGGAAATGCTGAGGGAGCGCAAAACACAACATTGTGCTGAATAAACAGTGGGCTTATTGGCCGCAAAAGCTGCAAACGGCTTGGGTTTGTGGCTCAAACGCTGCTGCCAATGGCGCTGGGTTAATGACGCTCGTTGCCAAAATCAACAAAGCCAATGCGGTGATGATTGCCAATGCCATAGTGCGATTGAATGGTTGGGTTTGAATGTTCAACATAGCCTGCCTCCGAATTAACATTGCGTTAGAACTAAGGCTAGTATCGCATTCGCATGTGACAAGCAGCGTCACACTGGTTTAGGCCTTTGTAAAGCAAAAAAAAGACCTACTTACAAAAAATGTAAGTAGGTGTTATTGGCGCGACCGGAGGGACTCGAACCCCCGACACTTGGTTCCGAAGACCAATGCTCTATCCACTGAGCTACGGTCGCAACGCCTATAGAATACCCTAAATTCAGCTTTGTTGCAAATCCTAAAACCAAACGCTGCTGGAATTCCAGCAGCGTTTGGCTGTTCTCAATGCTATGGGGAGCAAACCGCTGGCGAACTGGCTTATTTGGTCAAGGCTTCGCGAGCGCGTTCGAGTTCAGTGTTTAAGCGTTCTTCGCCTTTGCTGCGCAAGTTGGCAATCACATCATCAACGGTTTTGCCATTGGCTTGGGCAACTTGTTCCAAGGTTTTGCCAGCTTGGACTTCGGCCTTTACTTGCTCAACTGTCAAACCCGTGACATCAGCGGTTGCTTGAACCAGCAAATGTTGGCCACGACCGCCGCGACCTGGACCTTTTTCAACCACAACGCCTTTTTGGTTCATCAGGGTTGGGGCTTCGGTTTTGGCGGTTGCCAAGCGTTCGGTCTTTTGCGCGTCAGTGATTTTGCCACTGGTGACTGATTCGCTCAACTTGGTTTCGAGTTGGGCCAAAGCTGCGTCAATTACTGCTTGTTCGCTGCTGCCGTTGGCGCTGGCAACTTCAGTCAATGAAGCGCCTTCGCTGACTTTGGTGCGCACATCAGCAACTGTCAGTTTGGTCAAGGTTGCGGTTTGTTCAACCAATTGATGGTAAATGCCTTTACCGTCGCGTTGGCCGCCACGCCCGCCACGCTTGCCAAAACCAAAGCCTTGGCTTGGATCAGTCGTCGTGCTATCAGGCGTGGTTGGTTGGGTTGTGGTGCTTGGCTCAGTCGTTGGTGTTTGAGCGCTGGTGTTGGTTAACCGTCCGCCAACAAACACTAAGCTAAAGGCGATTGCCACGATTGCTAGCCATTTTCCGATTGTTTTCATACAGCCTCCGTTATTTGTACCGTTTCATTCGTCGTTCGTCCGATATGGCTCTAGCATAAACTACGGCTGTGAAGAGCGTATGAAGAGAAGGATGAATGGCAAAAGTCAGAAATCAAAAGTCAGAAATCAAAATGCAGGTTTGCCATGATTGGATTGATACTCGGCCTACAAAACGGACACCCCCTCGCCCGCGTGTAGTGGGAGAGGGGGCTGGGGGGTGAACCACCGCCTATTGTTAAAAACCTACCCTTGGCAGGAGGGAATAAAGCTGCTTTACAGAATTTCGTTAGATCTGTGGCGTATAGCGCTTAAACAAACGATATGAAATAAAATAGAATTGAAAAATAAATTGAACGAGATAAATAATAATAAAGCTAAGAATTTTTGTATGATCATAATCATCAACAATTAATTAAGATACATCCATATTACTCCACCGCAATACTTACATAATATTGGCTGTAGCGTGCAGTATAAAATTGCAATAACCAGCGTGCTGTAACAAATATGTAATAAATGTGCTAGCCAAAGCGCTCTAAATTATCAATACTTAACTCTGTAGTACGTTTTGTACGGATCAGGAGAATTTCTTATGCTGCGTGTATGCCAACGCTTATTGTGCTTGCTGAGCATAGTGTTTTTGATAACTCAATTCACATCAATCACTCACGCCGAGCCACCAACCGACCAGCCAAGCGATTGGTGGGGCATTGTGGTGCGCGATCCAGCCTACGAATGGAATACCAATGGCGCGTATCCCAACGCCGCCAACCAAGCCTTTATCGATCGTATGTTCGATGAGATTGTGACCATGGGCGGGCGCTGGGTGCGCTTCGAGTTTCATGGCACGTGGGATGGTTCAAGTTATGGCGGTTTCAATTTAGCTCAGGCTGATTATTTTGTCAGTGCCGCGCACAGTCGTGGCTTGACGGTGCTAGCTTTGCTTGGCACCGATATTTTGCGCGGGCCACAGGCTGGTGTGCAGCATTTTGATGGAGGCACGGTTTCGGGCAACATTCCAACCAGTAATCCCGACCGTGAACTGAATCCCTGCCCAGCAGCGCCGATTGGCTGCGGCGTGAATGCCTATCAAAAAGCTTGGCTCGAACGCGCGATTAGCATTGCCGATTATTACCGTGGCCGCATCGATGCCTATGAAATTTTCAACGAGCCAAATTTCTATTTTGCCCTGCGTGATGCCACCAATGACCAGCAAGATGAGATGAATCCTTATTATGTGGCGCAAACCATCACTAAGCTCTATCGGATTTTGCGCGATGCCAGCCGCAATGATCAAACACCATTCATTGTTGGTGGTTTACACCCATTAACCTCCAGCGAATCGGGGCGGACTGATCGCGGCTATTTGCAAGCGCTCTACCAAGCTGCGCCGTTCAGCAATTGGGCCAATAACCACAATGGCCAGTACCCAATCGATGGCGTGGCCTACCATCCCTACCCGGCTGAGATGCGGCGTTTGGTCGATGATAACGATTTTTTATATCTCGTTGCGCCGCGTTTGGATAGCCTGATTGCGACCATGCGCAGTTTTGACCAAACCAGCCAACTGTGGCTGACCGAAATTGGCACCCGTGGCGATCCCACTAATCCTAACGACATGCAACGCCAAGCCGATTTTATGCGTCAATTTGTAGCAACGATCTATGGTCGGCCCGAAATTGCCAACTGGTTTTGGTTTAAATATGAGGATTTTCCGCCTGCCAGCGAGGCTTGGGGCGTGGTGCATATCAACTACAACAGCAGTGGAGCCTACGATATCAATGGCGCGGTTAGTTTGTATAAACCAAGTTTTTACGCCTACCGCGATTTAGTGAACAATTTTCGCCAGCGTGTTTGGATTCCTCAAGCGCTGAATAACGTTAATTAGCCGATTCTGACGGCCTAAAATGCGTTTGCAGGCCAGCAGTAACAGTCTGCTCAATTCGACCGTGTGTGCTATAATCGAAGCAAACAACTGCCAACGAATTGAGTACATCACTTGGGGATAGAGTAGCAATGTCAACGCGAAAATCTGCGCCAAAGCGCCAAAGTGGCAAAAAGCCAGCCGCAGCAGCTGCCCGCAAACGTGGCGCAGCCAAACCAGCAATCAGCCCGCAAATCAATATTCCTCAAAATCTTCAGCGTGAGATTTTTGCGGTGATTTTGGTGTTTCTGGGTTTATTGACCTTGCTATTCAGTACATTTAGCGGCGATCAAGGCCTGATTGGCACGCAATGGAATACTGCTGTGGCCCGCGCCTTTGGCACTGGCAAGGTGCTGGTTCCGGTGGCGCTTGGTATTTTGGGTGGCCTGATGATCTTTCAAGAGCGATTTAGCGACAACCGCCTGAGTGGCGCGAATATTCTCGGCACGCTGATGGTGCTGCTTTCGCTCTTGATGCTGCTGGAATACCCAGGCTACGAGATTCACCGCGAACACCCTGAGTTTCATGTTGGCGCTGGCGGTGGCGTGGTTGGCCAGACCTTACTCACAATTTTAATTAGCGGGATTGGCAAGGGCGGGGCATTGCTGTTTTCGGTCACAGTTGGCCTAATCGGCATTATGCTGACCTTTAATTTGACTCTACGCCAAATTATGGCCGCGCTGTTTTATTACACTGGCGGTTTGCGTATTTTAGGTCGGCGCTTGGTCGGTGCGCCTGTGCAGCGGGCACCAATGTTTGATGATTATCCTGAGGATCAATATCGACCATTGGAATTGGCCGCACCCCAAGCCATGCCCAAAGTCAGCAACAAACGTCGCCAGGCGATCCTTGAAGATACGAGCAACCAAGAGGTGATGCTCACGCCAATTGCTGAGCGCCCAGCCCAAGCCAGTTTGTTTAATCGCGACTTGCCAGAGCCAAATCGGCCACCACGGCGCAAGGAAGTTGCGCCGCCGCCAGTTGCGCCAAATGGCTCAACCAGCATGGCTCCAACCAAACGCCTCAAGCCCGCCGATGATCCATCTAATCCGCAAAAAACTAATGCCGAGGAAGCTGGTTTTATCGAGCCAGACGAATCGCTGACCCATCGGGCATGGCCTTTGCCAACCCTGCCTACGCTCGATGATTTTGTTGAAGGCCAAATTGGCGATGAAGAAAAGCGCGAAAAAGCTCGAATTATCGAGGAAACTTTGGCCTCGTTTCGAGTTGAAGCACGGGTTGTCGAGGCCAATACTGGCCCAGCAGTGACCCAATTTGCGCTCCAGCCAGCCATCGGGGTTAAAATTAACAAAATTACTAGCTTGCAAAATGATTTGGCACTAGCCTTAGCCGCACCATCGTTGCGAATCGAAGCGCCAGTGCCAGGTCGCTCGGTGGTGGGCATCGAAATTCCCAATTCGGCGATTGCCACGGTGGCGATGCGCGATGTGATTGGCGGCGAAGATTTTGATGCCAAACGTGGTAAACTCAAAATTCCGCTTGGCAAAGATGTTTCGGGTAGTGTAGTAATTGCCGACCTTGCCAAGATGCCGCACTTACTGGTTGCTGGGAGCACTGGCTCAGGTAAAAGTATTTGTATCAATTCGATCATTATTTCGCTCTTGATGAAACACACGCCCAACGAGCTAAAATTCATCATGGTCAACCCCAAGATGGTCGAATTGATTGTGTACAACAATATTCCGCATTTGCTCACGCCCGTGGTGACTGAGCTTGAACGGGTAGTTAGCTCGCTCAAGTGGGCCGTGCGCGAGATGGAACGTCGCTACAAAGTCTTTGCTAAAGGCGGTTTTCGCAATCTTGAAAGCTATATGCTAGCAGCCCGCAAACGCTCAGACCTTGAGCCAATGCCCTATATCGTGGTCATTATCGATGAGTTGGCCGATTTGATGATGCTCGCGCCGGATGAAGTTGAAACTTTGATCTGTCGTTTGGCTCAAATGGCGCGGGCTACTGGGATTCACCTGATTTTGGCGACTCAACGGCCATCGGTCGATGTGGTGACAGGTTTGATCAAAGCCAACTTCCCAACCCGGATTGCCTTCGCCGTGACTTCGCAAATCGATTCGCGGGTTATTTTGGATACGCCTGGAGCCGAGCAATTGCTTGGCCGTGGCGATATGCTCTATCTCGCAGTCGATGCTGCCAAAGCAATTCGGGTGCAAGGAACCTTTGTTTCCGATGGTGAAGTTGAGCGGGTCGTGCAATTCTGGCGCATGCAAATTCCACCTGAATTAGCCAAGCCTGATGTCAACAATCCGCAAGTAAAGCCCGCAGTCGATAACCAAACCAGCATGGGCGATGTGTTTTTGCAAGCCGACGAGCAAGATGAACTATTACCCAAGGCGATTGAACTGGTGCGCCAACATCAACGGGCTTCGGCTTCAATGCTGCAACGGCGTTTGCGGATTGGCTATAGCAAAGCTGCCCAATTGATCGAACTGCTGGAGCAACGTGGAATTGTCGGGCCAGCCGAGGGCAGTCGCTCGCGCGAGGTGCTCAATCCAGCCCAAGGCGCACAAGCTGGCGCTGATGAATAACGGTGATATTCCTGCACCTGTGGCGTAGAGCCTGCTACCCAGCAGATCGACGAAATCGTTTATCATGGGTGGCATAGGCTATGCGGTTCTTGGTTCGTAGCACTGATAGCGCCCAGTTAGCCTATCACCTATAGCCTTGTACAAGGAGATCACTGTGAACAAGCAGACCATTCGTGATGTAGAGTGGAACGGAAAACGAGCTTTAGTTCGGGTTGATTTCAATGTGCCTCTCGATGAAGCACGCAACGTCACTGATGACACACGGATTCGGGCAGCGTTGCCTACGATCAACTATTTGCTCGACAAGGTGCAAGTGTGGTTTTGATGTCGCACTTGGGTCGCCCGAAGAAAAAAGTAGCCGAAGAATTCCGGCTCAAGCCAGTTGCCGATCATCTACAATCACTGCTAGCTGCCCCAGTGAACTATATTCAGACCACCACTGGCGCTGAGGCCGAAGCCGCTGCCCAAGCCTTGCAAGCCGGCCAAGTGTTGTTGTTGGAAAACACCCGTTTCGACCCGCGCGAAGAATCGAACGACCCAGCCATGGCCGAAGAATTGGCCAAACTTGGCGATATTTATGTGAATGATGCCTTTGGTGCCGCCCACCGTGCCCATGCCTCAACCAGAGGGTTTGGCCAAATTCCTGCCTGCCGTCGCTGGTTTCTTGATGGAAGCCGAATTGGCAGCGCTTGGCAAAGCCTTGGATGATCCGCAACGCCCGTTCGTAACGATCATCGGTGGCGCTAAAATCAGTGACAAAATCGGCGTAATCGAAAATTTGCTGGGCAAAGTCGATTCATTGCTGATTGGCGGCGGCATGGCCAATACCTTCTTGTTAGCCCAAAACAAGGCAGTTGGCGCTTCGTTGGTCGAAGCCGACAGCGTGGCTGAAGCTGCCCGTTTGATCGACGAAGCTCAAGGTCGGGGCGTAAAATTGTTGTTGCCCAGCGATGTGGTGGTGGCTGATGCCTTTAGTGCCGAAGCCAATACCGAAGTGTTGAGCGTCGACGATGTGCCCGATAGCTGGCGGATTCTCGATATTGGGCCTGAAACCCGCCAAACCTACGCCCAAGTTGTCAGCGAAGCCAAAACCGTGATTTGGAATGGCCCAATGGGCGTGTTCGAGCTAGAACCATTTGCCGCTGGCACGCGTGCCGTGGCTCAAGCCTTGGCCGATAGCAGCGCAATCACCATCATCGGTGGTGGCGATTCAGTCGCAGCGATTGAGCAAATGGGCTTAGCCGAAAAGATGAGCCACATATCAACTGGCGGCGGCGCAAGCCTCGAATTGCTCGAAGGCAAAGTGCTGCCTGGCATCGCCGCGCTCAACGATAAATAATCGGTTCGATTACCCAATCACTCAGCCCTACAGAACTCTTGCTTCTGTGGGGCTTTTTGTTAGTAACGACCTTTGAACAGCAAGTATTCTGTGAGTTGATAGGGGAAGCTCTATGTATGAAGTGCCGCATAATACAAAACCAATTAGCAAATGGCCAGTCTTGATAATCAGTTTATATTATATGTTGTTAGGGAGTCTAGCGGCAATTTATACCATCCCTTTTTTTTCGCGATGATTTATAGCGATATGTTGTATAGCCATCGAATTATGAATACTCTTTGGCTCGCGCTCGTATTGCTTGCTAATGCTAGTCGTTTTGTTTTCTTTGTAGGAATAATGAATTATCGGCGCTGGGCTTATTGGGGAAGCCTAGTGATTGAAACACTTATGATTATTCATGCCGCCTATACTTTAGCGTTCAGTAAAATCAAAATCTATGATTGGATACCAATCATAATTGGAATTACCGCTCTCGCTATTTTGGGTTATTTATTTCGACCAAAGGTATGGCGTAAATTTCTTATTCTCGAAGGATAATTATTTTACAGAATTATCATTTGAGCTGAGAGAGAAGCAGAATGTATGAAGTGCCGCATAATACAAAACCACTTAGCAAATGGCCAGTCTTGATAATTAGTTTATATTATATTTTTGTAGGGCTTATTGCAGCGATTAGCAGCATCTCGTTTTTCGTGACAATGATTTATAGTGATATGTTGAACAGCAATAGGCTTATGCTTACCCTTTGGTTTAGTCTAATCCTGATTGCTAATGCTAGTCGTTTAGGCGTATTTATTGGATTATTATCACAGCGATTGTGGGCTTATAGGGGAAGTATGGTAATTGAAACGCTCATGGTTATTAATGCTGGCTATATCTTATTTTTCAGCAAACCATACAGATTAAATTGGCCAATAATCATCAGTGGAATCATTGCTCTACTGATTCTTGGGTATCTGTTTCGACTCAAGGTGCGGCATGCATTTTTCACTATCAAAGAATAATCATTTTTATAAAATACTACATAGCAATGTTATCGTGTGTACCATGACGTTTTCTTTTGTAATAATGTTCAAATGAATTGAAATTACACTTCAGCCATGTAAGAGAATATCTATGTATCAAGTGCCGCATAATCCACAAAACCATCGTCGCTGGCCGATCTTGCTGATCTGTTTTTACTATGCCATGATGGGATTTCTGGCGGCGCTTAGTAGTTGCTCGTTTTTTACTGTAATAATCGGTACAAATATGCTTGGCGGGAATCAAACATTAAGTTTGTTTTGGTCAGCCTTCTTGCTTTTAGCCAATGTGAGTCGCTTAGGTTTATTTGTTGGCATCTTGGGATTTTGCGTGTGGGCCTATCGTGGGGTTTTAGTCGTCGAGGCCTTAACAATTATCAATCTGGCCACACGATTTGTATTGAGCGACGGGCGAATTACCCTGATTGAACTCGCAGCAGGAATCATTGCTATGCTCATTATTTGGTATTTGTTTCAGCCCAATACCAAATATCAATTTCTTCGCTCCAAGAAATCATAAGCGTTACAAGCAATTAATCCGTGAACACTCACCGAAGCTCTATGCTGTGGGTGTTTTTTTATTGGCAATATGGCTGTAATGCAATACGTCTCTCTGTAAAAGGAGCGAACGATGTATCACGTACCCAAAAACCCTCAATTACCACGTATAACCCTCGTCATTCTCATTTTTACTTATTACGCCATTATTAGCGCGTTCTTTGCGCTCGACAGTTGCTCGTATATTGGAACATTGGTCATTGGTATTGCTGTTTCGCCGCCAGAAACCCTGAGCAGCGGCATGAATGTCGAGATCATTTGGACTGCTCTGCTGTTATTGATCAATGCCAGCCGTTTGGGCTTGTTTATTGGGGTACTGAAAATTCGGCGTTGGGGCTACCGTGGAATTATTATGGTAGAAATATTTACGATAATGCATATGCTCTATCAACTGTTTTTTGATCGATCATCAATCACGCCTCAATCATTATTGGTGATTGGGGCTGGGGTGATTGATACCCTAATTTTGAGCTATCTCTTGCAGCCTAGCGTGCGGCAGTTTTTTACATCAGCAAACACATAAAAAAAACCTGCCATGTAAGAAACATGGCAGGTTTGATTAGCTTTGATTTAGATCACGAATTCGCTGCGGCTGCGGCCACGGGCTTGCTCAATTTCGTGGCGGCGATCATCGTAGCCTTCGCGGCCCATCAAGGCGTAGGTGGCAATTTTGCCAGCCTCAACCCCTGGTTGGTCAAAGGCGTTGATGTCATACAACTCGCCAGCAAAGGCGGTTTGCATTTCGAGCATGTAGTAGAACTGGCCAAGCGTAAAGGCATTGACCGCTGGGAAGTGATGGGCAATGCTTGGGCGTCCAGCTTCGGCAATTGCCAACTGGGTTGCTTCGCCTTCGGCCTTGAGCAATTGGCTAAAGCTCTTGCCATCGAGATACGAAAGTTCGTTGATATCGGGATAGGCATTGCTCAACGGCGCTTCAACTTGGAACTGATCGACAAACAAGAAGTGCATTAATTTATCGAATGGCCCTTCGGCATACAATTGCACTTGCGAGTGTTGGTCGGTTGCACCCAACGATTTGATTGGCGTAGGGCCAACATTAACCACATTGCCAGCCCGATCAACTCGCTTGCCCAAACTTTCGGCCCACAATTGGCGGAACCAATCGGCCACATCGCGCAAACGCTGGGCATAGGGCATCATCACGACCATATTTTTGCCCTTTTTATCGAGCAAAAATTGAATCAAGGCACACATTGCAGCTGGGTTTTTGCGTGGGTCACGCTCTTGGCTGC
This sequence comes from uncultured Chloroflexia bacterium, assembly GCA_963767035.1. Taxonomy (GTDB): domain Bacteria; phylum Chloroflexota; class Chloroflexia; order Chloroflexales; family Herpetosiphonaceae; genus Herpetosiphon. The sequence goes on from CAVYBW010000003.1 coordinate 551,114, forward strand.
GTTTGTCGGCATACGCAGCGCCAGCCAACAATTCATCAATATCAATGCCTGTGACTGCCGCAGGGAACAAACCAACTGAGCTAAGCTCCGAGAAACGCCCGCCAACGCTGGCAGGAATTGGCAGCGTTGGATAGCCTTCGCGATCGGCAATTTGACGTAATGCACCTTTTTTGGGATCAGTGGTCAACACCAAGTGATCGACCAATTTATCTTGGCCGAGGCGTTTGGCCAAGGCTTCGCGAAAGTAGATGAAGGAGGCCATGGTTTCGGCGGTCGTGCCAGATTTGGTGATCACATTGAACACCGTGCGTTCAAGATCAAGCACATCGAGCAAGCCAGCGTTCAATTCGGGGTCAACATTATCGGGCACGAAGAGGGTTGGGCCACGGCGCAATTCGCGGGGCAAATTATTGTAAAACGGGTGTTGGAGAGCCGTTTGGGTGGCGATTGGGCCAAGTGCTGAGCCACCAATGCCTAAAACTACTAAGGTATCGGCGCGGGCGCGCACAGCTTGGGCTTGAGCAATAATTTCACTGGTATCTTGATACGGCAGATCCATCCAGCCAAGATCGGCGCGTTGAGCATAAACAGCCTCAATCGCCGCGGCGGCATGGGGCAATGCTGCCTCAATTTCAGCCTCAGTTAATCCATGTTCACCAATCACATCGGCCATCACATTGTTGTAATCAAAGCGAATAGCTTGAGTACTCATGACACTCCTTATCGTTGCGAAAGTGGGTCTTTGTAGTAGGCTGCTGCGGTGCAGGTATGGCTTCGTTGCCAAGCGACCAACTATGCCCATCGTACCACACTCAGTGCGTGCTGGTGGTAGTATTCTCTTCACCAGCCACAAGCGTGCCACCATTGATCTCGCAATTGATCAGTTGGCGCTTGGCGTTGAAGACCGCTTCGAGTTCGATTCGGCTGTAGCAGCGATCATCGACCAAGGTTTTGCGCACAAACAACAGATCATCGTCATCGCGCTGCGAAAGATCGTTGCGGCTATCGATGCGCAGCCGAATGATGCTGCCACAGCGTTTGCAGCGCACCTGAAAATAAATCCCAGTATCGCTGGTTAGTTGATTGCTGCCAGCGCCAAAAAGCTTACGAAAAAAACTCATAGATCCTCCCTAAGAAAGGATGAAGGATGAAGGATGAGGGATGAAGGATGAATGCAAAAGTCAGAAAGCAAAAATTAAAATCCATAACCTCATCTTCTTCGTGTAATTCGTGCCATTCGTGGTTTCAACCCTGTTGCCTTTTCTTGGATGTTTCAAACCTTCGTGCTCTTCGTGGATCAATTATCTTTAAACCGTGGCAACAAGGCCCACAGCAACAGTCCACCTGCCAGCCACCACATCCATGGGTTATGCTGCTGCATAGTTTGCAGAATGCTGGCGCTGATTAAGAGCGCACTAGCGGCAATCCCGGCGGTAAGCCGAGTAAAGGCCCGTTCGATGCGTTTGGTTGTGCGCTCAAGTTTGACAATTTCGGTGCGCACTTGCAGGTCGCCTTGGGCGGCTTTGGCATAAAATTGCTTGGCATGGCGTGGAATTTGGCTGAGATCAGTGATTAATTCACGGCCTTCGTTAATCACCCGTTCGCGCAGATCGCGACTAGTGGTTTGCTCGCGAATAAAACGCAAGGCAAAGGGCTTGGTCACGCTGAAAATATCAAAATCTGGCGCTAAACCTGCCGCTACGCCGCCGATAATCCCAACCGTGCGCCCCAAAAACAGCAACGATTGCGGCAGTTGAAACGGCAAATCGTAGAGCAATTCGCTTAATCCACCGACAAAACCTTCAACATCGATTTGTTGTAGCTCGCGAATCGTGCGACCATAGGTATAGGAAAACCAAATTTCCAATGCTTGGCGCAATTGCTGGTCGTTGGCGCTGGCCATCACCACGCCAATGGCGCGAGCGCCATCGATTATGCGCTGTGGCTCACGGATGACCACGCCTGCGGCCATCGTGGCGAGTCCATCCATTACGTGCTGAGGAATCGCATCGACCATGCCAAAATCGAGAAAGGTGATGACAAATGGCTGTTTGCCATTGACCAAGCGCTCGCCGACAGGTCGCACAAACAAATTGCCTGGGTGGGGGTCGGCGTGAAAAAAGCCATCGGTAAAGCATTGTTGCAAATAGGCTAAATAGAGCTTTTCGGCCAACTCCAACCGATCAATCCCTGCTGCATCAAGCGCTGCATATTCGGAAATTTTGATGCCCTCGATGCGTTCCATCGCCAAAACTCGTTCAGTCGAGTAATCGTGATAAATGTGCGGCACATAAATATGCTCACTGCCAGCAAAATTACGGCGAAAACGCTCGGCATGCTCGGCTTCGCTCAAGTAATCAAGTTCACGCAAGGTGATGCGGGAAAATTCAGAGATCAATGCTGGCAGATCAGTGCGGCGGCGAATCGGGCCATAATATTGCATCCAACTAGCCACCCAGCGCAGCGCCGCAATATCGATCGCGACAAATTGCTCGATTTGTGGGCGTTGAATTTTAATTGCCAGCGCTTGACCATCGTGGCGGGTGGCGAAATGCACTTGGCCAAACGAGGCGGCGGCAACTGGCTGATGCTCAAAACTGCGAAACAATTGGTTGATCGGTTGGCCTAATTCAGCTTCAACTGTAGCTTGAATTAATCGAAATGGCACCGGCGAGACTTCATCTTGCAGCCCAATTAAATCTTCAACCACTTCTGGCGGCAACACATCGACGCGGGTTGAAGCAAATTGCCCAAGTTTGATCATCACGCCGCCGAGATCGATTGCCAAATCGCGAAAACGGCGCGAAAAACGCCGATAGCGCTCGATCCGCGTGCGATCCGCGTACCAGCGAAACCAAAATTGCCGTCCAAGCAACAGATCCCAGACGATGATATGGGCGACTAAGCGCACAAAAAACCACGCGACGCGGAAGAAACGGCGGCGACGTGGAATATTCGGTAACGACACCAACTCTATTTTACTCATACTTGGTATTATAGCAGGCTAGGGATGACCGTGTTAGGAATCAAGTGCAATCAGGAAATTTAGAACATAGAACAAAGAGCATAGAACATAGGAGTTTAGGTTTTAACGCAGAGAGATGAATGCCTTAGCCAATAGCCTAGAGCCTACTATCCTTCGCACGCTTCGCGGTTACAGCCTTCGTGTCCCTTCGTGTCCTTCGTGGATCAAGGAATGATGTTTGATGCTACACTGAATGCTGGCAGCAATTCGCTGTCTTAACACGCCAAATCAGCGTCAAAACCTTGTGGATAGACGATTAATTGTTAATTGAAAGGGTTGTGCAATGCCCGATGGAAATGCGTATGATCAGGCCTATTATGCGATGTCACGGCCTGAGGCTGGGCGCAAAAGTTTAGTTGACACCTTGCGTGATCGGTATATTCGACGCCATGTGTTGCGTTTTCGCCAAACTGGTCGGTTGTTGGATATTGGCTGTGGATTGGGCTTGTTTCTGCAATCGATGACTCCGCCATTTGAGCCATTTGGCACCGATATTTCGGCCTATGCCGTGGCGCAAGCTCAGCAACGCATGCCGCAAGCCAAATTGTTTGTTGGCAGCATTTTGGATGGCTTGCCATTTAGCGTTAATTTCGATGTGATTACAGCAATTAATGTGATTGAGCACTTAGAGCAGCCAGCCTTGGCGGTTGCCGCAATTCGCGAACGCTTGCAATTGGGTGGCTTGTTCGTGGCGCATTTGCCTACGATTGGCAATCGTTTGCAAGCACGAATTTATCGTGGCTCGTATGATGCCGACCCAACCCATATTTATCGGCCAAGTGGCCGTGAATTTCGTGGCGTTGCCGAGGTTGCGGGCTTTAAAACCGTGTTTGAAACCTATTCGCCATTTGCTCCAGCGGTTGTATGGCGCAATCTGCCGTGGCATCCCGCCTATTTGGCAATTTTCCAAGCCCGCTAATTGGGTTCCCTCACCCCAACCCCGCTCCCGTGGCGCGGGCGAGGGGCTTTAACACTGTAGTTCTTTCGCAATTTGTCGTTGAACAAGGGCGGCTCCCCCTCGCCGGCGTGCAGTGGGAGAGGGCGTTAATCTGGTGATTCGCCATGGCTTGCCGACAAATCGACATATTTATTGGGGTGGTTCCCCCTCGCCCGCGTGCAGTGGGAGAGGGGGCTAGGGGGTGAGGGAACGCTCAATCATTGCTCAACTAACCGCGTTTGCGCAATAAGCCCGCATATTTAGCAATAATTCCTAGCATAATCTCATCAGCGCCGCCCCCGATTGAAAGCAAACGGGCATCGCGAAAATAACGCGCCATTGGATATTCTTCGACATAGCCCATGCCGCCGTGGAATTGCAAGCAGCTATCGGCAACTTCACGGGCTAAGCGCCCAGCCTTGAGTTTGGCCATCGAGACCTCTTTGGTAATGTCGTGGCCAGCCAAAAGCATGCGGGTGCAGTGATAATTGAGTTGACGCAGCGCTTCGATCTCGGTCAGCAATTCGGCCAAACGAAATTGAATATATTGGTTGTCGATCAACGCTTTGCCAAAGGTTTGACGCTCACGGCAATAGTTGCTTGTCATTTCAACAATGCGTTCCATGCCTGAAACCGCCGAAACCGCGCCAATCAGCCGCTCTTTTTGAAATTGCTGCATTTGGAGCACGAAGCCTTGGCCTTCTTCGCCAATACGATTGGCAACTGGAACCCGCAGATCATCGAACGATAACAGCGCTGTATCGCTGGAATGATTACCCAATTTCTCTAATTTTTTGGAGACATGAAAGCCTGGAGTATTGGTTGGCACGATTATTAACGACATGCCCCTAAACCCAACCTCATCGCTGGTACGTGCCAAGAGCGTAATAAAATCGGCCTGGGTGCCATTGGTGATCCACATTTTGTTGCCGTTGATCACATATTGATCGCCATCGCGTACCGCCCGCGTGCGAATCGCCGCCACATCGGAGCCTGCATCTGGCTCGGAGATCGCCACTGCTGCAATCATTTCGCCACGAATGGCGGGAGCTAAAAAGCGTTGGCGTACATCGTCGCTGCCAAATTCGGCCAAGGCTGGAGTCGCCATATCGGTATGCACCGCAATCGCCATTGGCACGCCGCCACAATGAGCGTAGCCAAGTTCCTCAGCCAACACCACGTTATACCAATAATCCAAGCCTGCGCCGCCATAAACTTCGGGATACGAAACCCCCAACGCACCTAAATCGCCGAGTTTTTTGAAGATTACATGGCCTGGAAAACAACGTTCATGCTCCCATTGCTCGACAAATGGGTTAATTTCGCGCTCAACAAAGCGACGGATCGTTTGGCGAAACATTTCATGATCAGCGTTAAAATAGAGCGACATCACAGCCTCCTTGCTTGGGCATGGCGATCGTTGCTCGATTGTAGCATAGCCTTTGCAAGCGGCTGGCTTGGATTATGTGAGGTAGGCTATGCGTTATTTGGCATTTGGCAAATGGTTAATGATTGGGATGATTATGCAAGGGTGTATGCAAGCGGTGCCAGTTTCAGTATCAACTGCAACAGCACCACAGCAGCCAACCAGTTCACCAACTACGCTGGCAACAAAAGCCGTTACTGCTACACTCCAAGCGCAATTGCCAACGCTTAGCGCTGTTCAACCCTCAGCAACGGCTACGCTTGAAAGCTTGCCAACAACGGTTCAACCAACCTTTACCCCAACCATTGAGCCAACGATCATTCCAAGCAATATTCCAATTCCTGCTACCGCAACTCTTGCACCGCTTGCGCCAACACTTGTGCCGCCAGCTAGCCCAATTGTGGCAACCGAAGCCCCAACACTGGTGCCGCCAACGCCAAACGAGCCGCCAGCAAGCAGCTTTCAGTATGTTTTTCCAATTCAGCCTGCTCGTTTGGCGAGCTTTGGCTCATGTCATCATGATTATCCGGCCAGCGATATATTTGCGCCGTTTGGTAGCGAGTTTGTGGCGGTGACCAGCGGCGTGATCGATTTTGTTAGTTATAGCGATCAGTGGGATGCCACGACTGACGATCCTGCGCTGCGGGGTGGTTTATCGATTGCGCTGATTGGCGATGATGGAATTCGTTATTATGGCTCGCACTTATCGGCTATTGCCGATGGAATTGGCGTTGGCAACCGAGTTGAACTGGGCCAAGTGCTTGGTTGGGTTGGCCAGAGTGGCAATGCTGCTTCAACTCCAGCCCATCTGCATTTTGGCATCTCCTACCCAAGCAGCCCCGACGATTGGCAAATTCGGCGTGGCACGCTTAATCCTGTGCCCTATTTGAATGATTGGCGCAATGGCCTGAATACCACGCCTGATCCATCGCAAGATTTAGGCGGAGCCTGCTAGTCAGTTGGTTAACCGATAGCCTTGAATTGAATCTGTGCTAGAGTAAATATCGTCAGTCTTTTGATGCTGGCACAACATTGATTTAAACAGATTCCTGTTTATGAGGAGCATTATTATGCAGCGGTGGTGGCGTGTTTTCTATGGCGTGATTATTGTTGGATTGGTGGGCTGTGGCGCAGCTACGCCAACCGCAACGCCTGCGGCGAAAAGTCGGGTGCAAGCAGTCTTGGCAGCTTCCAATCTTGTGGTTGGTCCCAATCGCTTGCCAATTGGCTTGATTGTCGATGGCTCACCAATCAACGATCCGCAGGTTCAAGTCAAGTTACGCTTGTACTATCTTGATGGCACTGATGCTGAGAAAACCCAAGTTGCAGGCGAAGGCAGCGCCGATTATTTTGGCCAAGGCTTGCCAGCAGGCATCTACGTAACTTATCCCGACTTTAAAAAGGCCGGCGATTGGGGAGTTGAGGTTGAGGCAACCTTACCTGGTCAAACACCGACCGTCAGCACCCTGCGGCTCTCAGTTTTGGCCCAAGATCCAACCCCAGCGATTGGTAGCAAGGCCGTTGCGGTTGATACGCCAACGGTTAAAACCAATCCTGATCTCAGCCAAATTAGCTCTGATCTTAAGCCAAACCCAGCCTTGTATCAACTGAGCATTGCCGAGGCGATTAAGAGTGGCAAACCCACTGCGATTTTATTTGGCACGCCGGGCTTTTGTAAAACCGCCACCTGTGGCCCAAGTGTCACGGTTTTGGGGAATTTGCAAAAAACCTATGGCGAAAAAATGAATTTCATCCATGTGGAAGTTTATCGCTTTCCATTCAGCGAATCAGTTCAAGCGAATCCACCATTGTTAGTGCCAGCAATGGCAGAATGGCGCTTGCAAAGTGAGCCATGGTTGTTTTTGCTTGGCAAAGATGGCACGATTGTCAACAAATACGAAGGTGGGATCACGACCGAAGAGCTTGGCCCAATGATTCGATACCATTTTAAGCCAAGGCATTTAGGGTAATTACTGTCGCAATAGCTCGCTGGCATGGTTCCAAATCGCAGCAATTGTGGTTTCCCTCACCCCCCAGCCCCATCCTTACAAGGGTAGGTTTTAACTATGGCATGGTTGGATGGGCAAACGTTACATGATTCCCTCACCCCCAGCCCCCTCTCCCACTGAACGCGGGCGAGGGGGAGCGAGCAGCCATTGGTTTTCACCACGATGCAGGCAAACCTAGCAGATGAAGCCCCCTCTCCCATGGCACGCGGGCGTGGGGGAGCCGATTGCCTTTTTCCACGCATCACGGCAAAACCACGCCGTTAAAGCCCCTCGCTCGCAGCGCGGGAGAAGGGCTGGGGTGAGGGGAGCCGATTGCTCTCTTTCCCAGGCATCACGGCAAAAACCACTGGGTTAACGCCCCTCGCCCACTCCACGCGCGTAAGGGGGAGCCGATTGCTCTCTTTCCCAGGCATCACGGCAAAAACCACTGGGTTAACGCCCCTCGCCCGCAGCGTGGGAGAGGGGCTGGGGGTGAGGGGACAACATTGGTTAATCCAATCAACCATTCCAGCCATGCTCTCTGTTCTCCCTTTGCCAAATCCTCATTCTTGCATAAGCCCCGATCTTCTCAGATAATGCTGCTATGCAAACAGTTATTCTTGATCAGCAACAATTGAATCAACACTATGGCTTGCTAACCGTGGCCTCGCCGCAACTTGCCAGTGCTCAGCCCGGCCAATGGGCGATGCTGCACCATGGCTTGAGCAACGATCCGGTGTTGCGCAGCCGCGCTTGGATTATTGCGACCAACCGTAGTAGCACCGCCACCTTGGCCTTGGATTTGCAAGACCCATTGTTGGCAACGATCGCCCGTTTGCCCAAAGCGATTGAACTTGACGTAATCGGGCCACTAGGCCGGCCATTCAGTAGCGAGGGCCAAAAAGCCACTTTGCTGATTGCTGAGGGCAATGCCATCTACAGCTTGTTGTTTTATGCGCAACGTATTATTGAAACCGGCGCACCAGTGTTGCTTTTAGCCAGTGCCAGCGACGAGTTGCGTGTGCCGCCGTTTGTGCTGCCAGCCGAAATCGAATATCTGGCGACCGCCGACGATGTGCTTGATCTGATTGAAAGTAGCCCCAAACTCGATGCGCCGTTGGTTTGGGCCAATCGCTTGCTGGCCGCAGGCAGTCTCGATTTGGCGAATCGTTTGAGCCAACGGATTCGCCGCGAGCGTTATGCTTGGCAGCAGGGCTTTGCAGCCTTTATTGTCGATCAAGCCTACCCATGTGGTATTGGCATGTGTGGTGGGTGTTGGCAACCTACCCGTCAACAGCCAAAACTGCTGTGTAGCCATGGGCCAGCGCTTGATCTGCGCGAATTGGCCTAACTTAAGCACAACAATTTGAGATAAAATATTGATAATCTGATCCAAATAAGCAATGACGCTTATCGCTAGGAGATGTACATGTTACCCGATTACCGCCCCGAACCGTTTGTCGATTTCAGTGTCAAGGCCAATGCCGATGCAATGCGCACGGCGCTAAGTAAAGTTGGCGATGAATTAGGGCGTACCTATCCGCTGCTGATTGGTGGCGAACATATTGAACTGGCTGACACCTTTGATTCACTGAATCCGGCCAAGCCAAGCCAAGTTGTTGGTAGTTTTGCCAAGGCAACGGTTGAGCATGCCAACCAAGCGGTGGAAGTTGCCGCCACAGCCTTTGAATCATGGCGCAACGTCGCGGCAGAAGAACGTGCCCGCTATTTATTCCGCGCTGCCGCAGTGATGCGCCGGCGTAAATTTGAATATATGGCATGGTTGGTCTATGAAGTGAGCAAAAGTTGGGCTGAGGCCGATGCCGATGTGGCCGAAGCAATCGACTTTATGGAATATTATGGTCGCCAAGCGATTAAGTTTGGTGGCCCGCAACCAGTCGTTGCCTACAACGGCGAAGAAAACGAATTACGCTATGTGCCGCTTGGCGTGACCGTGGTTATTCCACCATGGAACTTTGCCTTGGCGATTATGGTTGGCATGACGACCGCCGCAATTGCCGCTGGCAATACAGTTGTGCTGAAGCCAGCCTCGGCCTCGCCAGCGATTGCCGCCCAATTTGTGCGCTTGTTGGTTGAAGAAGCTGGTTTGCCCGATGGTGTGGTGAATTTCGTACCTGGCGCTGGCGGCGCAATGGGCGATGCCTTGGTTGATCACGCCAAAACGCGGCTGATTGCCTTCACTGGCTCGAAAGAAATTGGCCTGCGGATTTTCGAACGCTCAGCCAAATTGCAGCCTGGCCAAATCTGGCTTAAACGTACAATTTTGGAAATGGGCGGTAAAGATGGGATTGTGGTTGATGAAACCGCTGATCTCGATGCTGCTGCCGAGGCAATTGTGGCCTCAGCCTTTGGTTTCCAAGGCCAAAAATGTTCAGCCTGCTCACGGGCAATTATTGTCGAGAGCGTCTACGATACGGTCTTGAAAAAGGTCGTTGATCGAGCTAAAAAACTAACCATGGGCGATCCAACCGATCCCAAATACCATCTAGGTGCTGTGGTCGATAAAAAAGCCTTCGACAAGATTCGCGAATACATTGAAATTGGCAAGAGCGAAGGCCGCTTGCTGCTTGGTGGCGAAACAGGCGATGGCTCAGAAGGCTATTTTATTCCGCCAACCATCATTGCCGATATTGCGCCCGAAGCCCGACTTTCGTTGGAAGAAATTTTCGGGCCAGTTTTGGCCTTTATCAAAGCCAACGATTGGCAGCATGCCCTAGAAATTGCCAATAACACCGAGTATGGCCTGACTGGCGCAGTTTTTAGCCGCTCACGCGAACGGCTCGAAGAAGCCCGCCGCGATTTCCATGTGGGCAACTTGTATTTCAATCGTAAGTGCACAGGCGCTTTGGTTGGCGTCCAGCCATTTGGTGGCTTCAACATGAGTGGCACCGACTCGAAGGCTGGTGGGCCTGATTACCTCTTATTGTTCACCCAAGCCAAAACGATCACCGACCGCTTCTAAAAAGCAATTGGCAGCATGGATCAATTCCATGCTGCCAATCTTAGCCAATAAAAAAGCCCGATTGTTCCTCGGGTTGGCAACGTCACCACACAGATTCGCGCGCTTTAGGCTACTTGTAGCACCAATTGGGCAATCATTCCACGCAGTTTAGCAAAATCCAAGGGCTTCAAAAGATACTCGCTACAGCCAGCCGCTAGGGCTTGGGTGCGATAATCGTTGCTGCCAAAGGCCGTCATGGCAATAATTGGCAGATGCTTGGTGTTGGTATTGATCCGTAACTGCTTGGCAACGGTTAAACCATCAATGCCCGGCAAGGCAAGATCCAATAACACCAAGGCTGGGCGAACCAGCGGAATCTGCTTCAGGGCTTCACTGCCATTGTGCGCCCCAACTACCGTATAGCCGTCAAGCTCAAGCAGCCGCGCGAGAATAATGTGAGTGTCCGGTTGATCATCAACAATATATAAACAAGCCATACCTGCTCCAGTGTCCGTAGAGCTATGAAATCACGATGATGCGTCAGCAAAACACTCATTGGACAATAGGAATTGAGTCCTCGATTGCATAGTTCTTTAACTCAGCATGCAGGGTAACATAGATAGATATGGCTGACAAGCCTAAAATGTATAAAAAAACTTAATTTTTTCTGAAAAATAAGTTTTGATTAAGGATCAATGAAACAAGCCGACGATCTCGCAGCTACTTGTAATGGTTCGTAGGATTAACGGAGCGTCTCGATTGGCCGCGCGACCATGGAGAACCACCAAGCCAACTCCCCTCGCCCGCGTTCAGTGGACGAGGGGCTGGGAGTGAGGGAACGCCATGTCAATCTATTGAACCATTACAGCTTGTATCAAGCAATTAGGCCACGCTAATCGGCTAAAAATCTGCGTATTTGACCCAGCGATGCAATGCTGTTTACTGATAGCCCAACGCTTGGCGCAATTGCTGAAGGATTGTAAAAGTATAGAAATTGTTAACAATTAAGCTAGGCCATGTTTGGGGGGCGGCCAAATTAACCCAACCAAGCTCAACAATCCCAGCACTCGGATCATTCGGGTTGGGTGTTTCTGAACCAGGCATTGGCGTACCGGCGACAATTCGGCAACGATAGGTTTTGAAGGCTTGGTAGGTTTCGTCAGGCTGATTCTGTTGGTGCAGAATCAGCCCTTCAACCGCAACCCGCACCCCAAGCTCCTCCCATGCTTCGCGTTCGACGCACGCAATTTCGCTTTCATGCGGCTCGCGTCCGCCGCCCGGTAACAACCAAAAGCTGGTACTTGCATTGGCAAAACGAATCAGCAAGAGCTGATCGTGCTCAATAATTGCAATTTGATAGCGGGTATGGCGTAGGGTGGCCACTAAATATCGCAGCCTTGGGTTATTGTTTGGATCAAGACCGTCGAAGGCCCGCTATCTTGCAAATAGCCACTGTTCAAGCGCCAAGCCTCAGCTTGCTTGCTTGCACCATAACAGCCTACCCACAGCGCTTTAGTATCGGCCAAAATAATCGTCTGCAAAAAGGCCGAGGCTGCGGTTTCAACCGGCGTTACATTGACATACACACTCAGTTGCTTGCTTTGGCTCAGGTTTTCGGGCACTGTTGGCAAGGTTCCTTCAACCCACAGTTCAGCAGTTTTGGCCGAATCGGCTTGGGTAAGCGCGGCATAATAGCCAAACAAGACCTCAGGAATGCTGGTTTGATTGGTCAGTGGCAATTGCTCAAGTGGTGTGCCACATTCACGCGCCTGTTGATCAAGCACGCCCAAAACATCATTGCTGCTGGTTGGCATCGATTTGCTTGAGCTTAATTGCCATGGGCTATTAACATCGGCCCGAGTTGCGAGATAACAGGCAGTATCAGCCCGTGCGCCACCATCGCTCATGCCAAGCAACACAATTCCGGCCATTCGTGCTTCGGTTTGGCTTGCGTTTAGGGTTGGCGCAGTAACCAAACCTACCACCAAATCGATGCCAAAGAAGCTTGCGCTAAATCCGCCTTGATCAATTCCGGCTGGTGGGCTAGCCCAATAGCCATACGCACGTTCGTATTCTTGGCGATTGAGGGCATTGACCAGCGAGCGAAACAGCGTCATTGGCGTTGTCTGATCGTCAAACGCTGCGACCAACGGCACTTCAGGCGTACTGACCACTGGAGTTGCCGCTGCCTCGGCTTGGGTAGGGCTGGCTTCAGGTTGCAGGGTAGCACCAACCGTTGGCGGTTGGCTTTGATTGGCACAGCCCGCCAAGATAATAATTAACAGCAACCAACCGCGCCGCAAAAAAACCTTCATCGATCAAACTCCTTTATTCTTTCCACGTAGTTTTGCTTTGCCAATCGGCGCGTGCCAACGGCTTGGGAGTTACCGCAGGTTTGCCAACATACAAAAAACCCAACAATTTGGTCGGCGCTGCAAAGCCCACAGCTTTTGCCACCAGCTCGTGAGTGCCAATTGGGCCACTCGACCATTTGGCGGCTAAACCGAGGTGCGCTGCCATGAGGTGGGCATTTTGCACCGCCATTGCCACCGCTGCCAATTCTTCCCATTCGGGATTTTTGGACTGTGGCTGCATGCCAATCACAATCCAAACTGGAGCCATCCAAACTTTATCACGTTGCTTAGCCTCTTGAAACGGATCGCCTTGGGCAGCGGCGACTAAGGCAGCGCCCAATTCGGCTCGGGCTTCGCCGCTATACACCACAAAGCGCCAAGGCTCAGTAACGCCGTGGCTCGGAGCCAACGTTGCTGCTTGCAAAATCAATTCGATGGCTGAGTGCTCGATTGGCTCGGGAGAAACTTCTTTCAAGCCATAGGATCGGCGTTGCGCCAAAAAGGCCAAAACTTCGCTACTGGTTGCCATTGCCAAACCTCATCAACTAAAACCAATTCAGCTTAAAGAGTAGCATGAATCAATCAATGCTGTGATTGCCAGCCAAAAGCTTGGGCTTCCCAACTCAGCAAATCGCCCTCGATATGCTCTTGGCAGCCAAGTTGCTCCAACATCAGCATAATTTGGGCCCGATGATGCATACTATGGGTAATTAAGTGGCCGATCGTGCCGCCGTAGGTTTTTTGGGTTGGCGGTTGATCAAGCACATCGGTATAGACTGCATCCCAGCGTTGTTCGCGGCTAATCGTGCGGGCAAGCGCTGCAAAATCTTGGCCAGCAGCACCCAAACGCTGCAACAAGCCAGCAAGCGAACTATCGTTGAAATCGCGAACTGGCCGCTCGGCCATCAGATCGCACCAGATTTCCATATTCTCGATGATATGTTCAAAGCATTGGCGTAGGCTGCGTTGATCGATCGCAAACTGCTGATCGAGCTGTTCAGGGCTGAGGCTTTGGGCTTGCAGCAACAATTGGCGGGTTGTCCAAACATCGTGGCCCAATAAACGATCTAACAAATCCATTGAGTCGCTCCAAACTAGGCGAAGAAGCCTTAGTATACAGCACAAATGTACCAATTTTTTAGTTAGCGCAGGGCTGGTGATTACAACAAATCAACTGAGTAGCGTGAAACGCTCTACGACGGATGGGATAGCAAATACTCTATTTCGTCGAACTACAGCCATCTGCTATACTGTAGGGATAGAAAGCCACCTGCATTTAGGGAAGACCATGATGGATAAGCTCCCACATACGTTTTATCGCCGCCGTTTTGTTGATGGTCGCCATCATGTGTTCCATTCGTATGGATTTGGTCGGATTGTGCGCAATGATCCTGAGGTCTTAGTCTATGATTGGTCGCTTGGCACACCGCAGCGAATTACCGATACACTTGGCTGGGGCAGTGATGCGCCGCGCACCCGCCTGTTTGATCAACGGGCTTCACGGGCGTTTGGGCGTTCGTGGTGGTGGCGTTCGCGGCCACTCAATATCACCAGCATGTATGATGAACGTGGGAACTTGATTGTGCAGCGGATCGATTTTGCCAGTAAAGCCTTGGATATTAGCGGTAGTTTTTATCAAACCGATCTTTATCTCGATTGTTTTGTGGCGGCGAATGGCATCACCCATGTCGTTGAAGATGAAGATGAAGTGATCGAAGCCCATGAAATTGGCTTGCTCAGTTATTCGCAACGGGTGATGATTGAAACTGAGCTTGATACGGTGCGCAATCTGATGCGGGCTGGCACATGGCTCGGCTGGCTGGAAGAGATCGCTGGTGCGCCATTCGATCGCACATTTTTGCCCAAAGCCCGTAACTACGATGGTTTTTGGCAATCGCGGGCTAGCTATTGGCCGGAGGATTAACATGGCGCTCGATTGTAGTGTCGTGATTATTTCATGGAATGTGGCAGGCTTGCTGCGCCAATGTCTAACCTCGATCAGCCAATCGCTGGCTGGCAGCACCTACAGCTACGAAGTGATTGTGGTCGATAATGCCTCGCACGATGATTCAGTTGCCATGGTCAAGCAAGAATTTTCCCATGTCCACATTATCGAAACTGGGGCGAATTTGGGCTACGCTGGCGGCGTTAATCTTGGCGTGAAGGCAGCCCAAGGTCAATGGATTTTGGTGCTCAATCCTGATACCGCCATGCAAGCCGAGGCGATTCCCACGTTGTTGGATTGGGCGCAGCAGCACCCCGATGCCAGCGTGATTGGCCCACAATTACGCTATCCCGATGGCGCAATCCAATCATCGCGACGGCGCTTACCCACCAAAGCCAGCTACTTTTTTGAAAGCACAATCCTTGAGCGTTGGTGGCCCAGCAATCCTTGGGCTGCCGCCTATCGTTGCGCCGATCTGCCCGACGATCAGCCGCAGCAAGTCGAATGGCTGATGGGCGCTGCCTTGTTGGTGCGCAAATCGGCGATCGAGCAAGCAGGATTAATGGATCGTCGCTTCTGGATGTATTCCGAGGAAGTTGATTGGCAAGCGCGCTTGGGGCGTTTTGGGCCAATTTGGTATCTCCCGCAGGCAGTGATTATTCACCACGAAGGCAAATCGAGTGAGCAAGCGCCAGCCCGCAAACATTGGGCTTTTCAACAATCGAAATTGCGCTATGCCGCTTTGTACGAAGGGCCAGGGTTTGCCACCTGTTTACACTTCTTTTTGGCTAGCAGCTATCTGTATGAGCTAGCTGTTGAGAGCTTCAAATGGCTGCTTGGGCATAAACGCCAGCTCCGTTGGCAACGAATGCGTATCTATTGGCAGGTATTGCGTCAGTTTGGGTTTTAAGATCCCCTCACCCCAACCCCTCGCCCACAGCGGCGGGCGAGGGGCTTAAACGTTGTGGTTTTAGCATGATGGGTGGCAAATGAACGGGTGCTCCCCCTCGCCCGCGTGCAGTGAGAGCGGGGGCTGGGGGGTGAGGGAACGCTCCACAGCAAACCAATCGCTAAAAACCTACCCTTGTAAGGAAGGGGTCGGGGGGTGAGGGAAACTGAGCTCACGCTTTGACATTTACCCATGGCCTCGTATAATGCCTATATGCGACCTTCACGTTCAGCCCAACAGGCAGCCCCACCAGCAGCGATGGTTCATCTTTATCGTGGTTTGATGGATCGCGCAGTTACATGGCGTTCACGGATCGATACGCCAACCAACTGGGCGGTGGCAATTACTGGCACTGTGGCGAGTTTTGTGCTTGGCGATCCTAATCATCATCATGCTGTTGTGCTGCTGACGATTGTATTTTGCATGGGCTTTTGGTTTATCGAGGCCCGCCGCTACCGCTATTACGATTTATGGGCAACATGGGTTCGCATCCTCGAAACTGATTATTATGTGCCATTGCTGGGCCAAAATACCCTCGCGGTCGATCAATATTGGCATAAATTGCTGATTACTGATATGAACACACCGCATTTCAAAATCTCAACCGTAGAAGCCTTGGGGCGACGCTTACGCCATAATTACATGGCGATTTTTCTTTTTTTGCTGTTTATTTGGCTGCTCAAGCTGATGATTCATCAGCAAGTTTAACAATCGGCCAGCCCTCGAAACCTTCATTTATGATGCGAGTTTGGGGCCGTTCAGTGGGAAATTGGTCATTTTATCGGTCTTAGCGTTTTACGCGTTCTTGATCATCATGGCACTGATTACCATTCCCCGTTGGGGCGCGCGCACCGAAATGGTGGGCCATGAACGGGTGTTACGGAAACTTGCGCTACCAGAGGCCATGCCAGTTGGTAAGGCCAAACGACGGGGAGGGCGACGCAAATCATATGGAAAAGCCCACGACTAACCAACCAACCGATCTATGCATCATTATGCATGCCCACGCTCCGTTTGTGCGCCAACCCGGGCCTTCGAGCCATGGCGAGGAAGAATTGCATGGCCTGATGGCCGATTGCTATATTCCACTCTTACGCGGCCTCGCCGATTTAATTGAGCAAAATAAAGCAGTCAAAATGGGCTTGGCTATTAGCCCAATTCTGTTGCATCAATTGAATGACCCGGTCGTCCAAAAGCATATGCTGCATCATCTCGATGAGGCGATTGTGCAAGCCGAACGGCGCTTGGAAGCAGCCAAGGGCGGCGATGAGCATGCGGCCTATTTGGCTCAGTTTTATTTGCAACTCCACCAACGCACGCTGCATGTCTTCGAAAAGCAGTGGAGCCGCAATATTGTGGCCATGACCCGCGAATTGGTCGAGGCCGAAGCGCTCGAAGTGCTTGGCCACACGGCGACCTATCCTGTGCCCCATTTGTACGATCGCCCAACCTTACGCACGCAAGTTGAAATTGGCACGATTGCATTAATGCACATGCTTGGTCAACCACCAAGCGTTTTGTGGAGCGCCGAAGATCCGGTTACGCCCGAATGGGAGCAGATTCTCAAGCCCTTGGATATGCGGGCGCTCGTTGGCACCGCCAACCCAGAATTACGGGGCCAAGCGCTTTCGTGGCTTTCCGAGGCTCGCCAAACTGCGATCATCACGCCTGATCAGCGCTTATTGACCCATATTCGCTCGATTGGTTTGGGCTATCCAGGCGATCCGCTGTATCGTGCGCCGATGGATATTCCCTTGGATGATGGCATGTTTAGCCGCGATGGCAATGCCTATGATCCGTTTTATGCCTATGCCCGCGCTCGCCAGCATGCTCGGCACTTCACTGCTGTGCTGACTGAAACGGCGAGCAATGGTCAGCCCTTGGTGATTGTGGCCGATATGGAATTATTTGGCAGTGGTTGGTTTGAGGGTGGTTTATGGCTGCGCACCTTGCTCGAAGAATTACCAAACAATTTTCGTTTGGTTACGCCAAGCACGCTGCTAAAGCGGCATAAACCAAGTGTGGTTGTGCCACCACAGCATTTTTCGGGGATTATTGATGGCCGCTTGAGTGCCGCCCACCGTCAATTGCAAACTGCTGTCGCCCAATATCCCCAAGCCTATGGCGACCGTGAACAGGTGCTGAACCAAGCTGCCCGCGAATATTTACTGGCCCAATCGGGCGATTGGGATCGTTGGATGGGTACGCCTGGCGCTGATTATGCCAATGCACGGCGTAGCGAGCACCTGCAAAAATTCGAGTGGCTGATGAATTTATTGCCCATGAAACCCTGCTGCCAATTGCCGCCCGTGAATTCGCTGCCTTGCAAGAGCGCGATAATCCTTTTCCAACCTTGAATTATCGCTTGTTTGGGAATTTTGAACGATGACAACCTACACTTGGCTTGGCCACAACCAGCCACATCTTGATACGCTGTTCGTTCATGACCTTGGCTCGATGGTTTTCGCCAGTTTTGGCGGGGTAACTGCCAAAGGTGGTAACAAAAACGAAGATGCCGCCGCGATCTTCATTGACCCTGCTGGAGCATGGGAGTTGGCGGTGGTGATCGATGCCCATCATTCGGCCCAAAGTGCCCAGTTGATTTTGCAAACCGTGGTCGAAGCCGAAGATCAATTGCGCAGTTGTTTGAACCAACCGTTGAATCAGGCCTTTTTTAGCCTTGATCGGGCCTTACTCGATCTGTTTCGCAGCAATAGTTTTCGCGCTCGCTGTGCCACGATTCAAGGCGAAGCCTCGTGCTTGTTTGTTGCCCGCAAAGATGAATATGTGTGGTATTGGGCGGTCGGCGATTGCATTGGCTATATTTTTCACCCCAGCATTGCGCGGCTTGGCGAGATGCAGCTCAATCAACGTCGCTACTACGAATGGATTGGCAACGTCAATACCTGGGATGGCGTGTTACCTTCGTATGCCACTGGCATGCGGTTGTTGCAAACGGGCCTGACCACGATTATGCTCACAACCGATGGCTTGCTCGAATGTGGCACGCGCCCATTTGAGCAACCAACCACCTTGTATAACACCGTTTGTTGGCAACACCAAAGCTTGCCACGAGCCGCCCGCGCCTTACTCGAACGGGTCCAAACCGAGGGCGGTCGCGATAGCGCCACGGTCATTTTGTGGCAATTCGATAGCACTTGGGCTGGGATGAATCGTGATTTCCGCTAAATACAATCAATCATTAATTTGCTGCTGAAATGCTCGCTCAAGCATCTGTTTGAGAATCGCAAAATGGGCGATCACTTGGCCATTCAAGATGCTCCGAAAGAGCGGCGCAACCAGGCGTAGCCAGCTTGGCAAAAACGTAATTTGGCTCCGCATCGTGAAGGTCGTAATCGCATCCTGCTCGCTAAATTCGTAGCGTACCCGACATACCATCACGCCATGCGAGGTAATTGTGAACTCCATCGCATGATCCGGCTCGTAGCTCGTAATTTCAATCAGCGATGAAAATTTCAGTGCCCCAACGCTGGCGAATTGCTCATAGATTGCGCCGCTACCTTGGCCGCAAATCCGCTGCGAAGCAGTTACTGGCAGCCACCACTCAGGATCGTGCTCAAAATCGCTGATATAGCCAAAACAAAACCCGCGTGGAGCTGCGATTGCGCAATGATTAACAATTGAAACCTGACCAATCGGCATAATCATCCTCCCCAAAATAACTGTTACTGGTGCTTGGTTGTTACAAAGCCTCGTGGGCTAAGCGTTCGATCAGGTTGTGCATGCTGGGATCGACGTGGGTGTGTTTTGCCAAGAAACCCACAATTGCCAGCGCTGAGGCTGGGCTGGCGCGATAGCCCTGTACCCAATCAGCCAGCAATGGCTTAATCTCAGGCAAGCGTTGCTCGATCCGGCGTTCGTTGGCAAAAACATCGCCAGCAGCCAGATTAAATTGCGGCCATGTGCCAATTAATTCCAGCACCCGATCGACTGCAAAATGTTGGATAAAGCGCTGAGCTGAAAGCCACTCGCCCCGCTGATAGCGACACAAACCAATATACAAACAGCTCAACGCTTCGCCCAACAACCATTCAGGCTGATGCTGATTGGCGGTTGGCATGGCTAGTTGCGGCAAGGCAATTGCCGCATCAACATGCGGTGCTTGCCAAATAATTTGGCCTGGCGCAAACGGAATGTTTGGCAATTCAGCAGGCTCGAAAACCGCAAATTCGCAAAAAATCTCATCGCTATACAACACTTTATAACCATCAACGGTATTCTGAAACGCATAACTAATCGGCTGAATCGCGGCTAACCAACTGAGATCAGCCAAAAATTGCTGTTTGCTGCCTGGCTCAACCAGCGCAAAAAAATCAAGATCCGACCATTGATCAAGCCGTTCGCGTTCCAAACCGACCGAGCCAAGCCCGAGCAAGGCCAAACCATGGCCACTTGCCGCCAGCGCTTGGCCAATCGCATCTAAACGGGCTAAAAGTTGTTGTGGGGTTGGCATGCATACTCTCCATCAAGCATAACTTAGCGTTTCTGGTAAATAATCATTCGATCGTCAATGCTCTGCAGCGGCTGCCATTGGCTTTGATCATTAAACACCTCAGCTGGCCAGCCCATCCGCGCTGAATAATGCTCATCCCACACCACCAATGTGCCAGTGGCCATGGTTTCGGGCTTGGGCACGCTCCACCACAATTTATTGGGAGCGTTCAGCGGTAATTTTTGAAAATAATAAAGCCAAACATGGGTTGCATAGATTGGTTTGGCCTGCGGCTGGTTTTGCGCGATCCAGCGTTGGGCATCAAGGCTAGCCTGCGCCTCAGGATCAATCGGAATCGGACGCAGCTTGGCAGGCAAACTTAACGCTACCACCACAAAAAGCGCAACCAATGGCCAAAAGATTTGAGTTGGCTCAACCCAGCGTGTTAGTGCTGCTTGCACAATCTCCAGCCCTTGAATTGCCCATAATGCCACCACAAAAGCGATTGGCAATAGAAAATAGCTATAGCCACCAGATGCAAATAGGCCAAAGCGATAGATCACCACATGGCTGAGCAAATACAGCACACTAGGCCAAACCACCAGCCAAACGTGGCGCTTGCGCCAACTCCAAGCTGCCGTGGCAACAACCAGAACTACCAAGGGCCACCCGATACCGGCCAGCAAATCGGGGCCAAAGTGCCACCATGTGCCTGAGCCATACAAATCGGTTGGTTTTGGCTCGAAGAAAATCATCCATGGCCGATTGCCAAGCACTAACCAACACAGCCCATAATAGACGAGTAAAGGTATGCCACTCAGCAACCCTGAGCGCCAATCGCGCTGATAGAGCCGGTACAGCCCCCAAAAGCCAAGCAACAATAAGCCTTCGTGGCGCATTAATGGCAAACACCCAATTGCCAGTGCTGCCCAAAGCCAACGCTGATTCAGGCTGCAATAGGCTGCCAATGCCAAACACACGGCAAACGGCAACACCGTTGTCGCATAGGCCAATTGGCTAACCCACGGCTGAAGATAGACAAATAATGGCAACAGATACCAGTAGCGCAAGCCTAATTGGCGGGCAATTAACGAATACAAGCCAGCAGTAAGTGCTGTCATAAGCACCGCAAAAGCGCGGGCGCTATACAGGCCACCAAGCGCGGCGGGCATATAAAAAAGCGTGTTGCCAAAACGGCCCCATGTATCCAAAACAAAAGCTGGTTGCTGCCAAGCTCGTTGCGCAATCACAATATGGCCAACTTCATCTTGCACAATGGTGCTGAGCGGCGAGAAATAGGCCAGCATGCCAATCCATAATGAGCCAAGCACAATCAACAAGCCACTAATCAGCCAATAGCGCCGCAGCATACAAAACACTCCTCAAATTGAGCTATTCAGCTTGGTATGGTAGCATACAACTCCGCCGTAAGCCGCATACATATTGTGACGCTGTATGTCACAATGCTGCTGTTAACTAGCAATCGCAGCATATGCACGGAGGGTTTATGGCTGGCTATCAGCTTGCCCAATTGAATATTGGCACGATCAAAGCGCCCTTGGATACGCCGCTTATGGCCGATTTTACCAATAATCTGGATCGGATTAATGCACTGGCTGAGTCAAGCGAGGGTTTTGTTTGGCGCTTGAAAGATGATTCTGGCAATGCTACCGACTATCGGCCACTTGATCCGCTGACGATTGTCAACATGTCAGTTTGGCGCGATCTCGCTGCGCTGATGCAGTATGTTTATAAATCGGAGCATGTGGCCATGATGCGGCGGCGCAAAGAGTGGTTTGAGCGCATGGATACGGCGTTTATGGTGCTTTGGTGGGTTCCTGCGGGCCATGAGCCAACTGTTGAGGAAGCCTTAGAACGCTTGGAGCACTTGCGGATCAATGGCGAGAGCAACTATGGCTTTAGTTTTCGCAAGCCCTTTGCGGCCCCAGATAGTATTCAATCCGTCGAGGTTTGATCAACATGCCAGAACTCTCTTTACGCCCAATTGAAGAGGCCGATCTTGCGAGCTTTTTCGAGCATCAGCAAGATCCTTTGGCAATTCACATGGCCGCGTTTACTGCTGCTGATCCCAGCGATTATGCGGCGTTTCAGGCCCATTGGCGCAAGATTATGGCCGATAGCAGCATCATCAAGCGGGCAATTATTTGGGATAATCAACTGATTGGCCATATTGCCCAATTTGAACAGTTTGGTGAGCCAGAATTGACCTATTGGCTCGATCGGCGCTATTGGGGCCAAGGGCTTGCTAGCCAAGCCCTACAATTATTGCTCAACGAAATTACGCTGCGACCATTGTTTGCCCGGGTCGCTCAAGATAATCAAGGCTCGCTGCGAGTATTAACCAAAGCTGGCTTTCAGCTTATTGGTGAGGATACCGGTTTTGCCAATGGTCGCGGCTGCGACGTAGCCGAATATGTGCTGCGGTTCGATTAACCATCAACGTCCGAGTTGGTAAGAGTTTGTTTTTTTAGGAGGATAACGCAATGACCCAACCACAAATGCCACCACAAGGCAATTATCAAATGCCACCAAGCCAAATGCCACCAAGCTCAGGCTACCCAACTACTGCGCAAACGAGCGGCAGCAAAGCCAAAGCGCTCTTGATTGGGCTGGGAGCACTCGTTTTAGGCGCGATTGTCTGGGGATTATTGGCCTACTTTACCGAGCGCATCTTCGTCTACGTTGCTCTGCTGATTGGGATGGGGATTTCCTATGCCATGATTTCGCCCTTGCGCAAACCTGTATCAAAAGCTTTGCTCTTTTCCTTAGTGATTCCAGCAATTCTTTTTACCTTGCTCTCCTTGGAATTAGGCAACCTGCTTTCATTTATTCTCACGTTTCAACGTGATTTTGATATTCCATTGAGTGATTCCATTTCGCTGGCATTCGAATTTTTCTTCAGTAAAGAATGGTTAGCAAGCCAAGATAATATCCTGACAATCGTATTTGGCGTCTTAGGGGCTGGCTTAGGCTTCTACAATGCCCTAAAACGCGCATAAGAATTTCCTCAACTCGCTCAAATACAGTTCAATGAACCACAAAACCAAAAGCCCCGCTCCCAAGTCAATTGGGAGCGGGGCTTTTGCTAAGGGCAGATACTATTGATGTGCCAGCAATTGCTCTAAGCGATCGACATAGCTGGCCAATACGCGGAAGGCCGCCTCAACTGGCTCGGCTGAAGTCATATCAACCCCGGCCAATTTCAGTGCATTCAACGGTGTTAACGAGCTACCAGCGCTCAAAAAGGCCAAATAATTGGCTTGAGCATCGGGTTTGCCAGCCAACACACCCTCGGCTAAGGCATGGGCTGCGGCTATACCTGTGGCATATTGATAGACATAGAAATTAGCATACATATGGCCTGAGAAGGTCGCCCAAGTAATGCCCATCCGATCAGCATCGGGCACGACTTCTTCGCCATAGCCTTCACGGAACAAATCGAACATGATGCCATTCAGCGTGGCAGCCGTTAATGGCTCGCCGCGTTGGCCACGTTCGTGAATTTCAAGCTCGAACTGGGCCAAAATTGGCATGATGAAGAAATAGCGATGGAAATTGCTCATTGCTTCTTCGATCAAGGCGATTTGGAAATCAGGGTCTTGGTTGGTGTTAAACAGGTGGTTGCGCACCAACGCCTGATTGAAGTTTGAGGCTACTTCGGCCACAAACAGGCCATAATTGCTATAAACCGTTGGTTGGTTTTGCCATGTCATATACGAGTGCATCGAGTGGCCAAGTTCGTGGGCCAAGGTGCTCATGCCAAAAATATCGTTGTTGTAATTCATCAAGATATAGGGTGGCGTGCCTTTCCATCCACTGGAGAATGCCCCGGCACTTTTGCCTTTGTTGGGGTATATATCAACCCAGCGGTCTTCCAACAAGCCCCGTTTGGCAACACTGGTGTAGCCTTCGCCCAATGGCTGCATGCCAGCCACAATCCAATCGACAGCTTCGGTGTAGGGAATATCAAGCTGTTTGGTGGTTAATGGCGCTTTGATATCGTAGACATGCAGTTGATCGTAGCCCAAGGCTTCGCGGCGTAAGCGCCAGTAGCGATGCCAAGTTGGGTAGTTTTTGCGCACCGTCGCCACCAATTGATGAAAGACATCGGTTGGGATGTTGTTTTCGCCAAGTGCTGCTGCCAAGGCAGAGCTATAGTTACGCACTCGCGCATTGAACACATGCTGCTTGACACAGGTTGCCAAACAATTGGCCATGGTATTTTTATTCGCCAAGTGGGCATCGCTGTAGTTTTCAAAGGCCGTGCGCCGCACTTCGCGATCAGGGTCGGTTACTAGCAAGCCAATTGTGCCTTGGGTTAGCTCCAATTCAAGCGCATCGGGGCCATGAGCGGCTGGATAGACCAAATCAGCATCGGTCAAAATACGATGAGTTGAGTTGGCTGAATCAAAGGCATCACTGACCAAGCCCAATACTTGCTCAACTTCGGCTGAACGCACATGGGCTTGACGACGCTCAATATCAGTAAAATATTGCCCGTAGCGCGCTAAATCAGCGTTATCAGCTTGCCATTGCTTGAGCGTGGCAAAGCCAAGCGCAATAATTTCTGGCTCGATAAACGCCGAGCTAGCCATCGTGCGAGCATACACCCCAAGCACCCGATCCATTTTGGCTTTGGCCACTTGGTCGGTGGTATCGACGCTATAAAACAGGCTGGCATAAATATAGAGCTTGCCAAGCCGTTCATTGAGGCTATCGGCATAGTTCAACGCTGCTAACAGCGTCGCAGCACCTTCGGCCAAACGATTTTGATAGTGCTCAATCTCAGCAATCGATTGGGCATAGGCATCGAGTGCATGTTCCCATTCAGCATCAGAAGCAAAAACTTTGGTTGCATCCCACGTATCAGCGAGGGCGACTTCCTGACGGGTTGGCACTGTTGCAGCGGTTGTCATTCCAAAACTCCTTCAACACACAGGCTATTGCAATTGGCAACGATTATTCATCGTCATCATCAAAACCATCGTAATCATCGTCAAAATCATGCTCAATGTCACCATTCGCAGGGCGGAGATTCAGGCGATGCAAAAGGCGCACCGCCAAAGGCCAGCCAGCCGCCGAGAATTGCATTGTTTGTTTATTGTGGCTTACCGCCAACGCTTCGAGCAACTCACGATATTGCGGTGGCAAGCTGAATTCGATTGGCAACGTGTAGCTGCCATCGTCGTTAACGCTGCTATCAATTTCAATATCGGCATCGTAGGTGGCATGGGCATAGCCGAGTAGTACGGCATTATCTTCGCCCAACTGAGCCAACTGCACTGCATCATTGGGCAAGCGTTCAATTCGGAAATAATCGCCGCCAGTGCGTGAGCGCCGTCGTCGCGCAATCCGATGTTCTTCAAAGGCCACAAAGAGCCGCGAACCGTGGGCTTGGGCTTCGACAACTTGCCATGTCAAGGTATCGCCATCGAAGCGAAACCATTGATCACGTGCTCCGGTTTCGATCTGCAACAGATTGCCTGGCGCTTCAACGCTCGGCATCTCTGGCAGCCGATCAATTTTATCTTTGAGGGTAACGACGCGATAGTTGCGAGTACGCAAACGAGCAATCAAGCCCAAGCCGCGAGCCGATGTTAGGGTAAACGAGTGGCCATTGACCGTGCCCTCGCCCCGCAGAATCGGAATCATGGCGGTATCTGCAACTAAAAAGGTATTGACGCTCACTTCTTCAAGATCTGGCCGACGAACCATCTAGGAATCCTCCTGAATGCGGTTAAGATATGGTGCTGCGTAGGCGTGGCACATGGCAACGGCAAGGGCATCGGCGGCATCATCGGGCTTGGGAATATGATCCAAATTTAGGGTCATTTGCACCAGATGTTGCATTTGCTGTTTATCGGCATTGCCATATCCGACCACGGCTAATTTCACAGACAACGGTTTATATTCAAAAATTGGCAGTTTGGCTTGACGCAAGGCCAATAACGCAACGCCGCGCGCATGGCTTACGGCCATGGCTGTTGTGACGTTTTTGGCAAAAAACAGTTCTTCAACTGCGCCAACAGCAGGCTGGTACTGCGCCAAAACATGGGCTAAATCATTGTAAATGGTCACCAAGCGATCTGGTAATGGCTGTTTGGCGGGTGTGGTAAAAGCACCATAGGCAACCATCGTCAAATCGCTGCCATCGGCCTCAATAATGCCCCAACCCATAATCGCCGTCCCTGGATCGATTCCGATGATGCGCATTGCTGATCCTCAATGATTAATCTAGCTGCATTATAACGGGTTTCGCTTATTCAGCACGCCCGCGCCCCGTATCGCCATAGCCAGTCAATTCAACGTAGCCATAACCACTCGCACTGCCGCTAATCGCGACTGTGCCTTCCCAATAACGAATTGTCAGCGGTAGTTCTTGGTTGGCAACTTGCGGCGTAATTGTTAATTCCAGTTGCTCGCTGGGCAAGCTCAAGCGCCATTGGGCCGGATAGCTAATTCCTTGCTCACTTTGCCATTGCTTTGTCACCGCAAGCGTCACATCGACTTGCTCAAGTTTGCGGGTCGAGCCATCAGCCAAGGTCAGCATTCCGCCAGATAAGTGATTAATCGAGCCATCTTGATTGCGAATATTGAAATAGGTGATTTCACGTTGATCATCAAGCTGGATGGCGAACCAATCCCAGCCCACTGCTTGAGCTTCGAGCGCCCCCGAACCCCATTCGTGATCCATCCATGCTTTGCCAGTTACCGCAATTTCGCGACCATCGATCAGCAGCGTACCAGTGGTGGTCATATTCGTCAGCGAATAATAGTATGAGGCGTTGCCAAGCTCAGCACCCTTTTGGCTCAAGCCACGATCACCTTGCAAGGTTGGAGTTTTGCTGGCTGCAAGTGTCAAATCAAGTGCAATTGGCGCTTGTTGGGCGGTTAATTGCATGGTCATGCCTTCAGGCCCAGTGCCAACTACTTGCCAATCTTCCACAAATACCTTGAATGGATCGCCGGTGGCGGTCGCAAGTTGCGGATTGCCACGCATAAAGCGTTCAAAGGCATAAAAGCGTTGATTGGCAACATCGGTTAATGCCAAGTGGGCCATATAAATATCGCTGGTTGCCAAACTGGCCGTGCGGCTAATCACTTGATCAGTCGCGGCTGAACGAAAAAAGGTCAGTTGAAAGCCAAAACGCTGGCCATCAGCACTCGCCAAATTGCCAGTGTAATACCACCATTCGGTGCGATAGCCAGGGTGCACGCCATGATCAACGGGAAACTGAAATGGCCGTAGCTCGGTTGCGCGGGTATAGTTGCCTTGATTGGCTTGGCTCAGCAGACCGACGGCACTCATCGAAGCTTGAATTTGGGTTTGGTTGGGTTGCAACAGCCACCAAGCTCCGCCGCCAAGCAAGCCCAAAATCAGCAATGAACCTATGATTAAACGTATTCGCATACGAATTTACTCCTTGAAAATAGCAACGCATCCAGTGCAATGCTGGATGCGTCACATAGCAATCGTATCACGAAATTAGTCCTACGAGAGCTACAAAACGAGGAATGCCCCTAAAAGCGCAATCAATACAACCAACCCAAAGATTAGCAAATTTCGTTGTTCGCTTCTTGGTCTGGCGCTAAAATCAAATGGCACTTGATATTGGTTGGTGGCTGGTATGCGTTGCAACATTAACGGCCAAAGCTTAGCGGTGTTACTCCAATTCATTGGATTGATAATCAAAATCTGATCACTTAAATCGGCGCTAGCCAAACGCCGAAGCTGTGGCTCAGGCAAATTAGCATATGGCTGGCGCAAAATAAGATAGGGCATGGCGCGGCCCATAATCCCTTGCAACGTACCAGTTCCAGCTATTTGTGCCCAATCAACGATCACTGGCTGACCTGAATGCTTGATGATCAAGTTTTGTTCGGTAACGCGGATGAAATGATTGAGTCTATAGCCACGCCATACAATCAAGACAACCCACATCAACATGCCAGCTCTAAAATCAGCATGTGAGCCGATTATCGCTTGAAGCGTAAAGCTAACAACCAGCAGGCTAGCCAGTACAACAAAGATCAGATTTGGCCACCAAAAGCGCGGGCGAATGGTTATTGTAGCGTTGATCATGAACTATGATAAGCTCCATGCTAGCAATGCTGCACCCAAACCGATCATAAAAATTGCATACGGTACTATTTTATCCCAACTTTTCCCTGCAATTGGCACAAACAACTGCTGTTTCGGCTTGGCAGGAACTTTGGCCCGAATAAGCTCAATAATTCTGGCGTGATCTTCCCAAGCATTTAAAATAATTGCTTGGTTTCGATAATCCCTAGGTAGATTCTGGTTATATGGTAACTGTGGTAGTTTTATAGGTTGCTTTAATGCAATATAATGAAAATGACGATGATAGTTGGTAAATTCCTGAATATCTTCAATATTATCCCACATAATAGAAATGTTGTTCCGAAATAATTGACGGATAATTATCCCATTTTCATCAATCGAAAATCTAGTAAATAATCGACTGAGAATATTAATTCCAGCAAATGATGGATAAATAGACAGATAGAGTATTGTATTTAATTCGAAATAACTCACAAGAAATAGAATTATGGGAATTAAAATACATATAACTATCGATATTAAACTTATTCTGTAATCTTTTGATCGAAATGTTTGTAGTTGCATTGGTCTTATCCTCATTAATTGCGATTAATTAAGCTGTAAATGTTTGATGATTATCTATAATTTCACGAAATTTTAACCCCAAATCACAATGATTGGAATGATGATTACCGCGAATACGAGTACTTGTTTGATAAAGCTTGACAGACTAAACGTGAATGGTACGATAAAATCTTTATTTGATGTTGGAGGCATATGTTGTTCAGCCAATAGTTTGATCTGTTTGTGATTATTCCATTCATTCAAAACTAATACCCGTCGATTATATGGTTTTGGTACAATCGAAGGATACAGCGAATCCAATAAATCTACATCGCAATTGAAAAGGATATATTCAATGGGCCGATTGAAAAACATAAAATAATGTATAGTGGAAATTTTTTTCCATTCAGCAATTCTTGTACGATTAAATAATCTTTTAACGGTAATGCCTTGATCGTCAATAATTAACTCTCTGCGATAGTCACTAATTGCAGCATAGAAATATAATATACCCATAATCACAAAAATTATCGGAAATTTTTTCATATCTAAGACTATTTTAGCTATAATTGGAATGGCAATTGTGATAAATCCTGAAATTAACATTAGAAATAATGTTTTCTTATAATTATTGGCTCTGAAGGTAACTGGTTGCATATATTTCCTAGCTAAATATTAAAGTGGTTGCTTGAACAAAGTTTATTAGCGCTTTGGAGTGCAATGATCATAAAAGGCTTAATGCTGAAAACCTCAAATACTTGAAAATTGATAAAGCTAAAAATATAACAACCGTCAAATAGCTAATTCTATACAGTCAATAAGCCGAGCGGAATTTCAGAGCGAAGGTATTAGTTGCATCAGCAGACGCTAGCATTGTCAATCTCATTGCATAGATGAATCGTTAGCTATTACGTGGGTTATACTGCAACGTTACAATTGATACTGACAGAAACTATAGCTGATTACAGCATCCAGATGGTAAATAAAGTTACCAACCCTGCTATAACCGTAACTAAGATTGCGATCCTTGTTGTATTTTTTTGATCATTAATAGTAAATGGCACGAACAGCTGATTTTCAGGAATTCTAGTTGGTAAATGCGGCTGAATTAATTCTAGCAGTTTTGTTGGTTGCTCCCATACATCAAGGATTAAAATCTTAGATTGGAGTTCTTTGGGTACGCGATCGTACAGCATTTTTCCGATAACTGGAATGGGTTTACGCAACGCAAGATACCTAATCTCACGCTCACCAAGATTGAAATGTTGTTGTTCAACAATATCATTCCAATCAATTTGAATCGGTTGGCGTAAGATTCTACGAATAACTAAACCATGTTGATCAATAATTAATCTGTTGGAAAAATCACTGATCGCGCTTATAATACTAATACTCGTTATAAAAATAAATACCCAATTTGCATAAAATCCAGCATATATCCATAAACTTACTAATATAATTCCAACTAATACGACAACTATACTAATTTTATAATTGTTAACTCTAAAAACAGTTGACTTTATGTGTTTGCTCCTATTTCAATAATAAATATGTAAAAAACAACATACAGACTAGAAATGTCCACAAATAGAGCCTCTGATAATAGTAAAATGCTTTAAGGCTTTTTGAGAAATCTGGGGCTACCTGCCATTGTTGGCTCGTAGAATCAAGAATCGCATGCAGAGCCTTGGCGATTATCTCGGGGTTATCCCAGCCTTCTAAGGTTAAGGTACGCTGCCGTTGTTCAACGCTTAATTCCTGCAATTTGACCCTTGGTAAGCCTTTAATCGGCTGATGCAAAATAATATACGGCAGATATTGGCGTTTTCTGATTGAGCCAATCCCGAACGATTCGATCTGTTCCCAATTAATTTCAAAGCGTTGCCAACCACGGCGCATGACCAAACCTCGGGCACTAATATCGAGATAGGAAATGACATTAATTGCGCCTTGAACTATTAGGATCGGATAGATAAGCATATTCCAGTGTGTAATCCAATCATTTTTTATTTTCGTAGCAGTTAAGAGCATCAGGATTAGCGTGATCAGGAACACTCCTAATGTTGTAACCTGAAGCCAATAATAGGGAACGCGTAACCGTTGTTTGATCAGTGAGGGTTGCATGGGTGTTCTCTCGTTACTCAGCAGAATCGCCATTATTTAC
The DNA here is from genome assembly GCA_963767035.1 of uncultured Chloroflexia bacterium. Classification (GTDB taxonomy): domain Bacteria; phylum Chloroflexota; class Chloroflexia; order Chloroflexales; family Herpetosiphonaceae; genus Herpetosiphon. The sequence continues at coordinate 581,964 of CAVYBW010000003.1, forward strand.
GCTGGCAGCCAAACAGGGTTTCAGCAGCAACGCCTTGTGGCTTGCCGTAAGGCTGATGATTTTTAATCTACTGAGTATGTGCGTGATCACCGCTCCGCTTAAATGCAAAAGTGCAGGAGCAACAAAAATCTCCTGCACTCCCGCTAGCAAGCGCCAATTGCCTAAGTTGGCTTCAAGCGTTGCCACAGATGAAAGGTCGCCAAGCTACGGTATGGGCTGAAGGCGGCCATCAAGGCGATGGTTGTCGAGCGATCAGGCCGTTGCTCAAGCTGAAAAAATGCCTGCAAACTGCTGGTCAGGCCACTATCACCGACCGGCACACAATCGCTAAAGCCAAACGAGCGCATCAGCACATATTGGGCTGTCCATGGGCCGATGCCGCGTAATGCCAGGAGTTCGCGTTCAATCCGCGTGGCCGATTTGCTGCGATAGCTGAATAAGGGCAACGTACCAGCCACAATCGCTTGAGCCGTATCGATTAAATAGCGGGCCTTGGAATTGGAGAAACCCAACGGCAGCAGTTGCTCAACCGTTAATTGGGCAATTGTGCTGGGGGTTGGCGCAAGGTATAAATCTTGAATTAATGACTGGCCAACCAACGCTGTTAGCCGTTGGCGTAGCCGATAGGCTACCGCGAGCGAGATTTGCTGGCCCAAAATTGCCCAAACCAAGGCATCGAAGGGATTATGAACTAAGGGCATACGCAGGCCACGCTGCTGCTCGATCAAAGGCAAGAGCGCTGGCGATTTGGCAAGTTGGGCTTCGAAGCGGCTGGGATCGTTGCTCAAGCCCAAGCCAGCAACAATATGATTGTGAATTGTGGCATAGTCGCTGGGCGCTAAATCTGGCTGCTCCACGATGCTGCATTCGGCAAACTGCTGCTTGATTGTGACGGTGAGCAGCACGCCATGGTGCTCATTCAAGCGGCATGTGCTCAACCACGTATGCTCGACAACCCGATCGGTTAAACTGACTGGATCACGGCCAAGCTGGCCTAAAATTTGGCGGCTGGGATAATCGTTGGGCAGCGTGAGGCTAAATTGCCCAGTTTCGAGTATGCGGCGATATTCGCTGGGCGTGAGTAATGTGTGTTTGCGAAAATTTTCGTTGAAGCTCGATAAGCTATCAAAGCCAACCTCATTGGCAATCGCAATAATTGTTTGGTCGCTGTTCAACAATAAATCGCAAGCAGCCTCGATACGCGCCCGCAGCAGCAAATCGGCTGGCGTGGTGTGATAATGGATGCGCATTAATTCAAATAATTTGGTTTGGCCAACGCCCGCCGCTTGTGCCATGGCCTTTACATCGCCAAACGCGGCAGGTTGGGCCAACACAGCCTCGATCAATTGCTCGCTCAAATGTTCTTCAGGGTCAAAGCCGCGATAATAATCATCAGGTCGACATAATTTGCAGGCCCGATATCCCGCACCTTGGGCCGCATTAGGATTGCTAAAAAATTCAACATTCTCAGGTTTGGGCTTGCGGGCGCGACAACTTGGCAAACAATAGATGCCTGTAGTTTTGACGGCGGTAATAAATTTGCCGTTATAGCTGGCATCCGATTGCAACATATGCGCAACCATTTCGTTGTGACTTGGTAGATTTGGCTCAATTTCAGTTAACATCGTTGCTCATTTCTTTCAAGCTAACTCAAAACTGGTTTGATTCGGCAGATCTTTAAATTTCGCGCCTTCGTGGCGCAGTAGCCAGCGTTTGCGTTCCAAACCACCAGCATAGCCAGTCAGGCTTTGGTTAGCGCCGATCACGCGGTGGCATGGCAGCACCAAACTAATTGGGTTCTGGCCGTTGGTCATGCCAATGGCGCGGGCGGCAGTGGGTGTGCCAACTTTGGCGGCCAGTTGGCCATAGCTCATGGTTTGGCCAACGCCGATTTCGCGTAGCGCCAACCAAACTTTGCGCTGAAACTCACTGCCTGCCAGATCGACCGGAATGGCATCGAGCGCAGCAAGATCGCCAGCAAAATAGCGGGCAACTGCCTCGCTCAGCTTAGTTTGCGGCGTTGGAATCAACTCAAACTTGGTATAGCGTTGGCCAAGCAAGCGCTGGCAACGGGCTTGGTTATCGCCAAAATCGAGATAGACCACGCACTGAGCATTGCTAATAATCACCACATCGCCAATCGGCGTTGCGACTTGTTCGAGCAGTAGTTGTTGCATTGTGACACTCCTGTGGGTATAACCGATTGACTGAATTCAGTATAACGAGGGTTTGTGCTTGCGGCTACCGTTTTTCTTCGCACTAATTTTGGCTGTCTGTTGGATCGAAATCGTGCTAGGCTTATAGGCAAGTAAGGATTTGGATGCATTCCCTCACCCCCAGCCCCTCTCCCACTGAGCGCGGGCGAGGTGGGCGTCATTCAATGACCACGAAGCATTGAAAAACCACGACGGGTGAGGGGATCTTAACACCCTATCCTTGTAAGCATCCCTAGACCTCTCCTGCTCAGCGAGGGAGGGGGATGGAAGCTCATCGCCCGCTGTGGCAGCAGGTTGTCGCCGCACTAAACCGCTGTAGTTGGTTTAAGTGATCGCTTGAGAAACCGAAGGAATTTGTGATGAAAATAGTTATTTTTGGGGCGACTGGTATGGTTGGGCAAGGCGTGTTGCGTGAGTGTTTGTTGAATCCAGCAGTTGAGCAAGTGCTCTGTGTTGGGCGCACGCCCACAGGCCAAAGCCACCCCAAGCTTGGCGAGATTGTGCATTGTAATTTGTATCAATTAGAACCAATTGAGCATGAATTGATTGGCTATGATGCATGTTTGTTTTGTTTGGGGGTTTCGGCGGCTGGCATGACCGAAGCGGCCTATCGCTCAATCACCTACGATTTGACCATGCATGTGGCTCAAACCCTGGCACGCTTAAATCCCCAATCACGCTTTATCTACATTTCAGGTTCGGGAACCGATCCCAATTCGCGGGCGATGTGGGCTAGGGTCAAGGGTCAAACTGAGCAATCCATCATAGCTTTGCCATTTGCCGCCTATATGTTTCGCCCGGGCTTTATTCAACCACAACATGGCGTGGTTTCCAAAACGCGCTGGTATCGGCTGATGTATGCGATCACGCGCCCGTTGTATCCTGTGTTTAAACGATTAATTCCCCAATATGTGACCACGACCGAGCAATTGGCCCAAGCCATGCTGCGGGTTGCCCAAAATGGTGCACCCCAGCCAATTCTCGAAAACAGCATGATCAACCAGCTTTAATCGATATTCCCTCATCTCCAACCTCGCTCCCATCGGGCGTGCGTGAAAGATCCCCTCACCCCAACCCCTCTCCCGTGGCGCGGGGCTTTTCACGGTGGTTTTAGCATGATTCATGGGCAATCCACCGCTGCTCCCCCTCGCCCGCAGCGTGGGAGAGGGGGTGAGGGAATGCTCGCGGCAAAATCTCAGTAGTGGTGCGCGTGGCTCCCCCTCGCCCGCAGCGTGGGAGAGGGGGTTGGGGGGTGAGGGGATTTACTTGCCCCAAAATCAATATTTGACGTTATAATGGGCTAGAATAGCGATGCTGCTCTTTTTAACCCTTTCGATTTCAATTAATTACCAGCCTTGAAGCGGAGAAGTTGCCTATGAAACGTGCACGTTTATTGATTTTTGTGGTGCTTGCTGGCCTATTAACGCCGCTTGGCGTGTGGGCACGGCCTGTCACGCCACCCCCAGTTCAGCCGCAAGCACCAAATGCTCCTAGTTTTTTTATCGATCCAAGTATTGTTGATCAGGATGCGGTTGCAGGACAAACTCTTCAACTTATTTTTACCGTCCGTAATAGCTCAACCGCACCTGATAATACCACGCAAGAAACCTATACTTATTTACAACCAAATACACCTGGAGGCTGGACGATAACGTTTAATCCAGCGAACTCCCCATTACCAGGTATTACATCGGGTGAATCCACAAGTTTTGTTGCTAATATTCAGATACCAGCAACAGCTAGAGGTTTATTTACATTCAATATTCAAGCCCGGGCTACAGTTTCAAATATTATTCGTTCTGCTGATATACGACTTAATGTTGTAGCGCCAACGGCGACTCCAACTCGCACTAATACACCAACTCCTTCTACGCCAACTGCCACAACGACTGGTACGCCGGGGCGGGTGTGTAATGGCAGCGGTGGTACGCTCAACGATAAGTTTGAGCCAGATAACACTCGCAGCCAAGCCCGCCGAATTGAAGTTGATGTGCCGCAAGTGCACGCGATTTGTCCAGTTGGCGACGAAGATTGGCTGCTGTTTGGCGGTTTAGAGGGTAAAGTCTACACCATTGATGTCTCGCAAATGGTCGATGGGCTTGATCTTTCGTTGACGCTCTACGATAGCAATGGCAATCAATTGGCCTTCAACGACGACTTTCCACGCAACAACGATCCGAGCGACATCAAGCCCCGGATTCAATCGTGGCGCGCGCCAGCTAATGGCCAATACTACATCAAAGTGCGCGATTCGGCTGGACGTGGCTTTATCGACGCGCTCTACACAGTGGTGTTGAATAGTGAAAGCTATGGCCCCACGCCAACGCTCATTCCTGAAATTTGCGAAGATTTGTATGAGCCAGATGGTTTGCCCGAAATCGCACCGTTGATTGTGGTTGGCGAAGTGCATCCTGACCATCGTTTGTGCCCACGTGGCGATGCCGATTGGGTCAAATTCTTTGGTAAATCAGGCAAAATTTATTCGTTGTTTACCTCGGATCTCAGTGTTGGTGCTGATACGGTGATGGTGTTGGCTGATCGTGATGGCACAACGATTATCGATTTCAACGATGATTATGAATCGGGCTTAGATTCACGCATCGATTTTGCGCCAGTGGTCGATGGCTTCTATTTTGTCCAAGTCAAAAATGTGGGCGATGTTGGTAATCAATTTATCGATTACACCTTGACCTTCCAAATCAAGAGCAACGCCAACCAAGGCCAACCGACGATGCAGCCAACCGCAACGTTTGATGATGGCGATATCACACCAACCTTGGATGATGACGATCTTACACCAACCTTGAATAACGATAATGGCACGCCAACGGTGACTGGCACGCCAACGCGCACGCCAACCTCGGCCTATCCAACGCCCACAAATTCAACTGGCAACAAATTGCCAAACTTCGATACTCGGAGCAATGGCAAATTTGCCGATGCTGCTTTTAATAAAGTTTGGACTCATGCCGATGCTCCGGTGGCCAGCGGCCAAGCTGTGCGTTCGTGGTTGTGGGGGCCAAATAGCGGCCAAGCTCGTGCCGAAGTCTACGATCAATCGCCTGGCGGTTTGCGCCAAGTGCAATATTTCGATAAATCGCGCATGGAAATTAGCGATTTTGAGAGCGACCGTCAAAGCCAATGGTTTGTGACCAACGGCTTGTTGGCCAAGGAATTGATTCAAGGCCAGATTCAAATTGGCGATAGCAACTATGTGCAGCGCAGCCCAGCCAACATTAATATTGCTGGCGATTTAGGCGATGCTTCGGCTCCAACCTATGCCAGCTTTACCAATTTGCTCGGCGCAACCAGCGATCGCACTGGCCAATTTGCCGATCAGCAATTAGCCCGCAGCGGTAAGGTCAGCGGCTATGCTGGCAATGCCAACGATGCAGCCAAATTGGTGCATTACGTGCCCGAAACTGGCCACAACATTCCGAGCGCCTTCTGGAATTTTGTCAATCGCCAAGGTTTAGTCAACCAAAACGGCAAAGTTCAAGAAGGCCAAGTGATGGATTGGGTCTTTGCCTTGGGCTACCCAATCAGCGAAGCCTACTGGGCCAAAGTTTATGTTGGCGGTGTTGAGCAAACCGTGCTAGTGCAAGCCTTCGAGCGCCGCGTGCTGACCTACACACCCAATAATCCTGCCGATTGGCAAGTTGAAATGGGCAACGTCGGCCAACACTACGAACAATGGCGCTACCGCTAAGTTAATTCTTCAGCTTCAAGGCTAAAACGAAAACCCCGTGTTCTGTATTGAACACGGGGTTTTTGCTGCGCGAATTTACAAGCCCAGAATTGCATCCAAGCGCGGCCAATCGCAGCGCTCGGCCATGAGTTTGGTAAAGCGTTCGAGTTTGGTGCGTTCGTGCAAGCGCACATGACCAAACATGTTCTCAATCCGCTCAACCGCCGTCAAGGTGTCATCAGCAATTGTGATGATTGGTACGTTGCGCTGTTCAGCCCGATCGATTACCGATTGTTGTGGGCGGAAGTTGCCAGTCAATACCAAGGCGTTGGTTGAGGTTTCCAAGGCTGCCAGTTGTAAATCGGTGCGATCGCCGCCCGTAATTACGGCTTTGTTGGCCCGCCGGCGGAAGTGCGACAAGCCCGCTTCGGCTCCCATCGCCCCAATCATCAACGATTCGACGATTTTGCCTTGACCATACTCGGCGCCAATTACGCTGCCGCCAAGCTCATTGACCAAATCTTCGACCGGAATGCCTGAGAGCGCAATATCTTGAGGCAACAAGCCCAAAACTGCAATACCGCGTTGCTCAAGAAATGGCACAACATGCGATTGCACAAAATCCAGCCGAGTTTCCTCGATTTGGTTGAGAATTACGCCCTTGAGTCGTTTGCCGACGAAGCGTTGCACCGACAAAATTGCATCGACGGTTAATGTGGTGCGATAGCGCGAAACCAATATCATCGGTGCGTCGATCAAATCGGCTACCCGATCGGCACTGAGATCAACCAACGAACCCTCGGCCCAGCTATTGGTGCCTTCGACAATCGTCACTTGATGTTGGCTACTGATCGCTTGAAACGCTTGCTGCACATCGCTAGCCCAATCGTGCTGTTCGCCGCGCAAAATACTTTCGATTGTGGTACGGCGCAACAAAACTGGGGCGATTTGCTCCAATGGTTCGTTTAGGCCAAAGCTTTCGCGAATAAAGGCAGCATCCTCATCGAACGCGCCTTCTGGGGTATGGGTCACTGAAACACTGACTGGCTTCATATAGCCAGCGTCAATCTGGCGATTCTTGAGTTGGCGCAGCAAGGCAGCACAAACTGCACTCTTGCCAACATATGATTCTGTTGATGCAACATACAGCGTTGCCATAGCGAAACTCCTTGTATCAAAGGATGAGGGATGAGGGATTAACCTTAACTGAATTTCAAGGAAACTACACGTATCCAACATTCATGGAAGATCGATTTTTCCCCTTCATAATTCATCCTTCATAATTCATCCTTCGAATCTATCCTTGCAAAATAATGCGGGCATCGAGCACGATTACGCCTTCGCCACGGTTGTAAACAACCAACGGATTAATATCCATTTCGACGATTTCGGGAAAGTCGCTGACCAATTGGCTGACTCGCAGCACAATATCCTCAACCGCTTCCAAATCGGCGGTTTGCTCGCCGCGCACGCCCTGCAACAATGGGAACGAGCGAATTGACCGCAGCTGTTCGCGCACTTCTTCGCGGCTCAATGGCGCCAGCCTGAACACCACATCCTTGAGCACTTCGACATAAATGCCGCCCATGCCCACGCCAATTAATGCCCCGAACTGCGGATCACGGCTGACACCGACCAGCACTTCACGGCCTTTACGCGCCATTTCCTGCACCAAAACCCCCCAAATGCGGGCATTGGGGCTGAATTTTCGGGCGCGATAGGCGATCAGTTCGTAGCTATCGCTGGCGGCTTGTGGGTCGGCAATCCCAACGCGCACCCCGCCAATATCGCTTTTGTGCAGAATATCAGGCGAGCTAATTTTCATCACCACCGGAAAGCCAATTTCTCTGGCAATTTCGGCGGCTTCTTCGGGCGAGCGGGCCAGCCGACTATCAGGCAAGCGCATGCCGTAGGCCGCCATTACTTCGCGGGCCTCGATTTCGCCCAGCTCAACCCGACCAGCCTCGCGCACTTGATCGAATAAGGCCCGGACATGCGCTTTATCGACATCGAAAAGCGCGTAGGTCATGCTTGGTTGTTCGCGCCAGCGGCGGTGTTGCCACATTGCAGCTAATGAAGCTACAGCGCGTTCGGGAAATTCGTAGTTGGGGATTTTATATTGATTGAGCAATTTGAGCGCTGGCTTGATGCTATATGCGCCCATAAAACTGGCGACAATTGGCTTGCTTTGATTGGCTGAAAGCTCGGCCATGGCTTCAACTGTGGCTTCGGCTTCGCTGCCAGCTTGCGGCGTAAACAGCACCAACACCGCATCAACATTGGGATCAGCCAAAGCCACCTCAATCCCAGTGCGATAGCGATCAGCTTTGGCATCGCCAATTACATCGATGGGATTGTAGACATTGGCGGTTGGTGGTAAGTTGGCTTGTAGGTGGCTGATGGTTGCTGGGCTAAATTCGGCCATTTGCAGCCCATCGCGCTCAATCGCATCGGTGGCGATAATGCCGGGGCCGCCAGCGTTGGTAACAATCGCCACCCGTGGGCCTGTTAACAAAGGTTGGTAGGCAAACACCAAGGCAAAATCAAACAATTGCTCCATCGTGCGAGCGCGAATGATGCCGCTTTGGCCAAACGCCGATTCGTAGGCGCTTTCGCTGCCCGCCAACGAGCCAGTGTGCGAGGAAATTGCCCGCGTGCCAGCCGCCGTGGTACCGCTTTTGATTGCGATCACAGGTGTGCGCTTGGTCACGTCGCGGGCGGCCTGAATAAAGCCTGGACCATCGGAAATACCTTCCAAATAGGCCAAAATAACTTTATTCTGTGGGTCGTTGCCCCAGGCTTGCAACAGCGCTACTTCATCAACATCAGATTTATTGCCAAGGCTAACGAAGCGTGAAAAGCCAATATTGGCCTCTTTGCTCCAATCAAGAATCGCGGTACAAACCGCGCCCGATTGCGACATAAAGGCAATTTCACCATCAGCAGGCATTAATGCAGCAAACGAAGCATTTAAATGGCTGATCGTATCAATCACACCAAGACAATTGGGGCCGACCATGCGCATGCCGTAGCGTTGCACAATCGCTACCAATTGTTGTTCAAGCTTAACCCCTTCACCGCCGACTTCTTTGAAACCTGCGGTGATTACCACTAAACCACGCACACCTTTTTGGCCGCATTCTTCAGCCACATTCAGCACATGCTGCGGTGGAATAACTAAAACTGCCAATTCAACATCATCGGGAACAGCAGCGACCGACGAATAGGCCGTTTGGCCTAAAACTACTTTGGCTGTGGGATGAATCGGGTAGATTCGCCCTTGGAAGCCATTGTCGATTACATTTTTGAGGACACGGTGACCAAGACGTGATGGATCGGGAGATGCTCCCACCACGGCCACCGATTGCGGAGCGAAAATCTCCTCCAGCATAGCGATTGCCTCCGGGTTACTTCGATCACCCCTAGAGGATATCACATCTGAAGCGGCTTGAATGGGCTAAATGTCACGGAAGTAGGCAAATCGGATGGCTTGCCACAAAATCAAGAGTGCGATACCGCTCCAAACCAAGGCCCATAAAATCGCTGGAACGCCCGTGGCTTGCTGCATAATCAGCGCATCGCTGGTAACATGGCGACGGTAGGATGAGAGCCGCAGCAAATCCCACAAGCTATCGAGCGCGTTTAAAATCGTCTGCACGCCCAAAATCAGCAACAGCCATTCGTTCCAGTGCAAAGCCAATTTATAGCTGGCGGCAATAAACGCGCCTGCCAGTAAAATGCCCACAATAATGCCGAAGAAATTGCGCACAAACAAACCGCACAACACGAATAAGGCAATCCCAATAATTAATGTCACCCGATTGGCGCTAATGCCACGGGCTGAAAGAATCAGTAACGCGCCGCCAACCAAGGCACTGCTCAAATAGCCAGCGCTAGCCACAATCCAGCGAATGCCGCCTGCCGTCCAAGCCACGCCCTCACCATTGGAATAAACTTCAAGGCGATCGAGTTTGCCGCCAGTTAGTAGGGTAGCAAAGCCATGGCCAAGCTCATGCACAAAGGTATTGAACAACTCAAACGGATAAACCAGCCAATGAAGCACTGGCAACCGCGCGATGATCGTTGATGTTACCGCGATGGCAATCGCGATCCATAGTTCGTTGTTGCGTAGCATGGGGTTCTCCATGGGCTATGTAACTAGGGATTAGAGGTCAGGGGTCAGAGACTAGCAATTTTAACCACGAAGGACACGAAGCGCACGAAGGATGCGGGATCAGGGATTAGAAGCCAGTGTTTGATCCACAAAGGTGGAACCGCGACGAACACAAAGAATTTATTTGTATGTTCTATGCTCTAATAAATCCCTGACCCCTAGCTACTGAATTCCTAGCCCCTCACTCGCCACGCATGGTAGAGAATGATCGAGCCAGCGGTGGCCGCATTGAGCGAGGCAACCTTGCCGCGCATGGGCAAGCGCAGCAACAAATCGCAGCGTTCACGAGTAAGTCGGGCCAAGCCTGGGCCTTCGGCTCCAATTACCAACGCCAAGGCTCCGCGCAAATTGGCCCGATCAAAATCAACAGCCCGCTCATCGTCCTCAACCCCAGCAACCCAAATATTGTAGTCTTGCAGGTGCTTGATGGTTTGGGCAATGTTGGTAATTTGCGCCACATACAAATGCTCAACCGCACCTGCCGAAGCGTTAATCACCGCTGGCGTGATGCTGGCCGAACGCCGATCGGGGAAGATGATGCCATGGGCGCCAACGATTTCGGCGGTGCGCATCAGCGTGCCAATATTTTGTGGGTCTTGCAAATGATCGAAAATTAAGATTAACGGGTATTCGCCGCGCTCACGGGCTAGCTCGATAATATCATCAACTTCAACATAGGGATACGGCCCACATTCGAGCGCAATGCCCTGATGATTCGCGCCAGCAGTGCGTTTATCCAGCTCGCCGCGCTGGACTTTGGCAACTTGAAGCCGCAGTTCGCGGGCAACTACATTGATCGCCTGCATCGATTCGCCTTCTTTGATGCCATCGGCAACGAGCAAACGGCCCAATTTACGGCGGTTGGCGCGCAAGGCCTCTAAAACAGCATTTCGTCCATATAATAATTCCAAGTGATTATCCTATCCGGTGCTAAGTTATTGGTCGGTTTGCGCTATTATAGCGTCAAGCTGTCAATGGAGGAATCAATGGATCAGCAACCAAAGGAGCAAAAGCGCGTGATTACCCTAAGCGTTGGCATGATTATCAATCTGCTACTGATTGGCTTGGTCGCTGGCGTGGCTGGCGGTATGTTCGGAATTGGCGGCGGCGCGATTATGGTTCCGGCCATGGTCTTGTTGCTGGCGCTCGATCAGAAATTTGCCACCGGTACCTCAATTGGCGCACAGATCTTGCCGGTTGGCTTACTGGGCGCGTTTGTTTACTATAAAGAAGGCAATTTGGATTGGCGGGCCTCGATCATTATCGCAGTTGGCTTGTTGCTAGGCACCTATGTGGGAGCCAGAATTGCTGCGCCAATTTCATCGGCGACCATGAAAAAGCTCTATGGGGCGTTTCTGTTTATCATCGGCGCACGCTATTTGTTTATGAAGTAATGCTTGCAGTTCGTCGTTTCGCATCCACGATTAATCGCCGCGACGATTAGTTGATTGAGTTTGGGTGCGCAACGTTGCTAATCCAAATCACATATGCTCAAGGCTTGACGCTGTTGCACGGCTAGGGTAGATTGAGTTGATACATGCAAGGAGGCTCGGTAATGCCATCAATAACTCTCGATGCTCAACGCTGGCAAACATTTAGTCAGTTGCTCACCGCAACGGCTTACCAAAACCCACAAGCATTGCTTGATTCATTTTTGCAACGCTTAATTGAGTTTTGGCCAGCCCAAGCGGGGGCATTGCTGTATATTGATCCCATGAATGCGCCGTTTTCGCTGGAGCATGGCGAATTGCCTGCTGATGGCCATGAGATGATTGAGCAGGCCCGGTCGGTGTTTGAGCGCACCACCGGCGGCGAGCAGGATTTAGGGGTATATGGAATTAATGATGAGCTAGCCTTGGTGGAATTAACCTTGCGTTCTGGTGATGCCGAGGTTGGCTTGCTGCACCTAATTGTGCCCGCCGACCGCGTATCGCCGGAAAACGAGGGCGAATTGGCCTTGCTGTTGGTTGGGGTTGCTGGCGGAGCTGCCGATCGGGTGGCCTTGCTCAATACCACCCGGAGCGAGCTTGATGAGATGAATTTGCTCTATCAGGTCAGTCAATCGATTGCCAGCGATATTGATTTGCGCAGCCTTTTGCGCACGATTATTGAAAAAGTAACCCAATTGGTTGATAGCGAAAGCGCCTCGCTGCTGTTGGTCGATGATGTGCATAAAGAGCTATATTTTGAAACGCCGTCGAGCAATAACCAAGAATTACGCTCCTATCGCATGCCGATCGATCAAGGCTTTGCTGGTTGGGTTGTGAGCCATGGCCAAGGCTTGATTGTCGATGATCCGCAAAATGATGCGCGTTTTTATCGCCAAGTTGATAGCGACATTTCGCATCAAACCCGCAATATTTTGACCGTGCCAGTCCGTTCGCGCGAGCGCACGGTGGGCGTGATTCAGGCCGTCAATAAGCGCAATGGCCCGTTTACCGAGCACGATTTGCGCACGCTCTCGATGCTGGCCAATCAAGCGGCAATCTCGATTGAAAATGCCAATCTCTACACCAAACTCAAAGAAGAACGTGATCGCTTGATTCGCAAAGAAGAAGAAGTGCGGCACCAAATCAATCGCGATCTGCATGATGGGCCAACCCAATCAATCGCGGCGATTGCCATGAATATCGAGTTTATCAAAAAACTGATGCACGCAATGCCTGAGCGGGTTGAAGATGAGCTGAATTCATTAGCATCTTTGGTCAAAAAAACTTATCAAGAGTTGCGCACCTTGTTGTTTGAATTGCGCCCGCTGGGCCTCGAAACCCAAGGCTTGATTGCAACTTTGCACGAATATGCCAGCAAATTCCGCGACCCTTCGGGCATGCAAGTGCGCTTTACACCTGGTAACTTCCTTGGGCGTTTGGCTCCCCAAACCGCCGCCGCCACCTTTATGATCATCCAAGAGGCGGTGAATAATGCCCGTAAACATGCCAAAGCATCGATGGTCTGGATCGAACTGTTTCAAGATCATGAGCGCCACATGTTGACGACAGTTGTGCGCGATAGTGGCATCGGCTTTGATCTCCAGAGCGTTACCACCTCGTATGAAGAACGCGGCTCGTTTGGCTTGCTGAATATGGGCGAACGGGCAACCCTTGCTGGCGGTTCGTTCGAAATTCGCTCATCGGCAGGCGAAGGCACGCAAATTATCATTCGCGTGCCAATGTTGGTTGAAGAAGTGGATGAGTAAGGATGTTCCTCACCCCCCAGCCCCCTCTCCCGTCCGACGGGAGAGGGGCTTTAACGGCGTGGTTTTGCCATAATTCATTGGCAATCAACAGCGGCTCCCCCTCGCCCGCGTTCAGTGGGCGAGGGGGCTGGGGGGTGAGGGAACATCATTTATTTAGGCAACGTTATCAGCATGGTCGTGCCAGTGCCGAGCTTGCTTTGCGCCTCAATCGTGCCATGATGAGCTTGAACAAGCGCTTGAGCAATCGATAAGCCAAGCCCATTGCCGCGACCACCAGCAATTCGCGCACTATCAACGCGGTAAAAACGTTCGAAAATATGCCCAAGATGCTTGGGATCGATGCCTTTGCCAGTGTCGATCACGCTAATTTGATAGTTGTTTGCTTTGCGTTCGGCATGCAGCACCACGCTGCCACCACGCGGCGTATGCGCAATTGCATTATCGAGCAAAATTAATAAAACTTGACGTAATCGCGTGCGATCAGCGTTGATCTGACCCTCGGCATGGGCAACCCGCACCTCAACCCCAGCATCGTGCGCCAAACGGCCTGCATCTTTGGCCACATCGTGACATAGCTCGGCTAGATCGATCGCTTCACGTTGCAGGCTGGTTTTGGCGGCATCAAGCCGCGAGAGTAACAGCAAATCCTCAACCAAGCGCGCCATGTGGTAGGTCTCGGCCAGAATATCCTCAAGCAGTTCGTGTTGTTCGGCGGGGTCGGTCGATTCGCGCAGGGCAATTTCGCTACTGGCGCGCATCAATGTCAATGGTGCGCGCAGCTCGTGGCTAGCATTGGCAATAAAGGCTTGTTGACGCTCCCACGCTTGTTGCGCCGGACGCAACGACCGTCCAGCCAGCCACCAACCAAACCAGCCCAAAACCACCACGCTGCCACTCCACAACGCCACCAAGCCCGTTAATAAGGTGTTGAGTGCGGCTTCTTGTTCGTTGAGCACCCGCCCAACTTGCAAAAAAGCTGGGCCATCGTCGCGGGTCAATTTCTCGGTCAATAATGCTACCTGCGTGCCATCAACCAAACTGATCGTTCGAAGATCAAGTTTGCCCGCCCGGGCTGCTTCAATCGCCGCTTGGTCGGGCTGAATCGGTGGATTCCACGGATTGGGATTAAAACTTGGCCTTGTTGATCGATGGTAAACACAAAAGTGCTAGCCAGCGTGCCATTATCAACCGGTCGTTCATCAGGCAATTGTTGCGGGCGATAGGCTTGTAATGCTGGCGGCAATGGTGCGGCCAATTGCTCAAACTCCAAGGTCATGCGTTCGAGCAAGGCCCGTTCGGTGGCAAAGCGAAAATAGCGCACAGTCATCCAATACACGCTGCCACCAACTGCCGCCAACAAGAGCAAGGCGGTGCAGGCATAAATCAAGGTCAAACGCCAGCGCAATCGATTAAGCATACTCACTTACCCAACGATAGCCAACCCCACGCACCGTCTGAATTGGATCGCGCTTGCCTGCTTGCTCAAGTTTGCGTCGCAAATACGAAATATAAACATCCACCATTGAGGGCTGCACATCACGCTCATACGACCAAACATAATCGAGCAATTGTTGGCGGCTCAAGGCGTGGTTGCTATTGCGAATCAAGCATTCAAGCAAATTCCATTCTGTGGCGGTCAAATCTAACTGCTGATTGGCCCGCCGCGCAGTGTGCGCCCGCAGATCGAGCACAAGCTCGCCTGAGCGTAACTCCTCGCTGCTGAGATTGCTGTTGAAGCGCCGCCCCAAGGCCCGTACTCGCGCCAACAATTCCTCAAACGCAAATGGCTTGCTCAAATAATCATCGGCGCCGCTATCCAAGCCCGCAACCCGATCTTCGATTTGGCTACGCGCGGTCAGCAAGAGCAAACTAGTGCTGAGTTTGGCGGCCCGAATTGCGCGGCAAATGCTCGGGCCATCGCGCTCAGGCAACATCCAATCAATCACCGCTACATCGTACATCCCATTCAGCGCCATCGCCAAGCCACTATCGCCGTCGTAGGCCAGATCGACAAGCTGGTGCTCATCGCGCAGTGCTCGTTCGATCAAGCGTGCCAATTTGCGATCATCTTCAATCAACAACACCCGCATGCTGCTTCCTTTAATCGTGTGAGCTAACAAGCTTAGTTTAATGATTAATTCTTGGAAGATTCTTGGAAAATTCACACGCTTAGTCAAGAATATTCCAAGAATCAGTTGCTATGCTTGGGTTAGTTATTCGATAACAGGAGGTTTTGATGAAACCCAAGTTTGCACTTTTACTTGCAGCCGTGCTCACAACCTTTGTTTTGGTGATGGTCGGTGGCATTGTTCGTTCGTTGGCCCAGCCAAGCCCAATTGAACTGGCCGCAGGTTTGGATAATAGCCTACCGAATGGCGTTGCTGGCGATGCTCAAGCGACTGCAACTGCCAGCGCTCAGGCTTACCAACAGCAATTGTTGGAAGCCAACCAACGGATCGAGCAAGCAAACCAAACAATCGATGAGGCCAATGCTCGGTTGCAAGAGCCAATTGTGGTGCGCGAATCAGCACCAGCCCAACCGCCCGTTGCCCAAGTTCCAAGCCAACCTCAGCCAGCAGCCCAAAATCCGTTGCCAGCAACTCAAGTTCCTGCTGCGCCGCAATATCCGATTTCGGCTGAGCAAGCAGGCCAATTAGCCTTGGCGGCTGCACCTGGAGCCAATGTGTTGGCAACGCCTGAACTGGTTAATTATGGTAACACAGCTGCCTACGAAGTGCGGCTTGATCGTGGCACAATCTATATTGATGCCACGACGGGAGCCGTGTTGGCAAATAATGCTGTCGCGCCGCCAACCCAAGCGCCAGCGCCAGAACCAACCGCTGCACCCGCGCCAAGTACGATCTCGCCGGATGCTGCTGCCAGTGCTGCCGTAGCCTATCTTGGCGGCGGAACCGTGGTTCGGGTTGAGTTGGAAGAAGAACATGGCGCATTGGTGTATGAGGTTCGCTTTGCCAACGATAGCCGCGTCTATGTCGATGCCTATACTGGTAGCGTGGTCTACGCCAAAGTCGAGTCATCGAACGACAGCAGCGGCAGTGGCGGTGACGATAAAAAAGACGACGATAAAAAAGATGATGATAACTAAGGAAGTCGAATTATGAGCAATTCTCCCAAACGCCGTAACAGCATGCTGCTCAATACCAGCATGAGTATTGCCGCAGTTGCCGCAACCCTGACTGGTTGGGCCGTGTTGGCCAATCAGCAACCAACCGTTAGCAGCGAAATTGTTACACCTGATCCAATTGTCAGTGTTGCCGAAGTGCCGCAAGTTGTATTGCCAGTGCTGCCAACGGTCGCACCACTCACGCGCAATGGCCATCGAATTATTCGAGTTCCCAATGATAGTGCTGGTGGGAGCACTCAGCCAAGTACTCCCAACCAAAGTGCGCCCGCAACCGGTGGTAGTAGCGGAAACGCACCAAGCCAAGCGGCCCCGCAACCAGCTGCGCCACGCCAAGTTGCGCCTGCTCCAGTCACGGTGCCAGCGCCAGCCGCTCCAGCAGTGCCATCACGCAACACCCGTTCATCACGCTAGAAGGTGCTTTATGAGCGAATTGATTTTCCGCGCAATGGGCTGCGAAGTTGCAGTGCTGAGCGATCAGCCAATCGACTTGGCGGATGTGCCGCAATGGTTTGAAACGTGGGAACAAACGCTCAGTCGCTTTCGCCCAACCAGCGAATTGATGAGCCTCAATCGGCGAGCTGGGCGGCCACTTGCTGTTAGTGCAACCCTGTGGGAAGTGCTTGGTTTGGCGCTCGATGCGGCGGTATGGAGTAACGGCTTGGTTGTGCCAACTATCTTGCCGGCACTTTTGCAGGCTGGCTATGATCGTTCGTTTGAATTATTGGGCGATTCGCGCAACGAGCCGTCGGTTTGGCAGTATCAGCCGCAACCTGCGCTGGCAATTTCACGCCGCGATCAAGGCCAGTTGGTACAACTTGCCCGTGATACTGCGCTCGATTTGGGTGGCATTGCCAAAGGTTGGGCCGCTGATCGCGTGGCGCAACAATTAGGCCCACAGGCTGCTTGCTTGGTCGATGTTGGCGGCGATTTAGCGACCGCTGGCCAGCGCGAAGATGGGCTGGCTTGGGCGATTGGCGTGCCTAATCCAGTTACCCAGCAGCCTGAAGCCATGTTGTGGTTTGCAGCTGGAGGCGTGGCTACATCGGGAGTCGATTATCGGCGTTGGCGCAAAGGCGATCGTTGGCAGCACCATTTGATCGATCCACGGACTGGCGCGCCAAGCACCAGTAATGTGCTGAGCGCAACCGTGATCGCTCCTAGTGCGGTTCAGGCCGAAGTTGCTGCCAAAATCGTAGTGCTACTGGGCATCGAACAAGGCTTAAATTGGATTAATCAACACCCAATGTTTGCCTGTATGGCCTTTGAGCATACTGGTCAAAGCCATATCAGTCAGCGTTTCAATAGTTATCGTTGGGAGTAAACCACATGAGTGCTTCAGAACAAGATAAAGCCGCGCGTTTAGCGGCAATTCGCGCCCAAAACGCCGCCAAGAAAGCCCAACCTGCCGAGTCGAATGCGCCCGAACCACAAGATAAAGCCGCGCGTTTAGCGGCAATTCGCGCCCAAAACGCCGCCAAAAAAAGTGAGCCAGTGGTTGCCAACCAGCCTGTAGCAACCCTACCGCTTGGCACAACCCAAGCCGTAGCAGCCCCAGCACTTGCCAAGCCTGCGCCAAGCGTTGCCGCTGCGAGCGCCGATCAAGTGATCGAAGATGCTAGCGCCAGCCTGATGAGCCTGATGCTTGCCCTGATTATTGGAATTATTGCCGCAGTTTTGGTAATGCCGCGCTGGATTCCTGGCCTCAGTAGCTCGCTGATTGGCGACCAGCCCAAAGCATTTTGGTATCTTTCGCGCTCAAGTGGCTTGGTTGCCTATAGTTTGGTTTGGCTTTCGATGCTGTTTGGGCTTTCGTTGACTGGCAAGGTGGCGCGCTTGTGGAACGGTGGTCCAACCATGCTCGATCTGCATCAACACGCCAGTATCTTAGGTATTGGCTTTGGCCTGTTTCACACAGTGATTTTACTTGGTGATGGCTATAGCAATTACACCCTGCAGCAATTATTCGTGCCATTCGCCAGCAGCCAATATAAACCGGTATGGGTTGGTTTTGGCCAGCTTGGTTTGTATGGGTTGGCCATTGTCACCATGAGTTTTTGGCTCAAACGCTGGATTGGTCGCAGCGCGTGGCGCATCATTCACTACGCCAGTTTTGGCTTATTTTTGTTGGTTTTGGGTCATGGCATTTTTAGCGGTACGGATAGCAGCATGCCATTGGTGACGCTCTGGTATTGGGCAACAGGAGCCAGCGTTGTGTTTATGACTGTCTATCGCGTGCTGATTACGCGCCGCAGCAAACCAGCGTCAAGTGTGCCAGCACTATCGTAGGGCTTATAGATGATCGCTTTTGGAAGGAAACGCAGGAGATTAAAGCCCTGACAGATCCCCTCACCCCCAGCCCCCTCGCCCACTGAACGCGGGCGAGGGGGAGCAGCGGTGGATTGACCATGTTGCATGCGAAAACCACCAGATTTAACCCCCCTCGCCCGCGCTACGGGAGAGGGGTTGGGGTGAGGGGATCTTAACGACCCTACCTATGAATGTGGGCGAGGGGGAGCCGAACCAGCCAAAAACGCTGGTTGCTCCGTCCAATGTCGCTGAAACCACCGCGTGAAGCCCCTCTCCCGCGCTACGGGAGAGGGGTTGGGGAGAGGGTACTATTAATGACCGACCCTACCTGGAAAGAGATTAAAATCCCTGCGTTCCCCGCCTTGAGTCATGGCGGAGAGGTGGTGATCCTAAAAATGTATCAATTTTTCCGAGAACTTATAAGCCCTAAATCCACATGCCCATGATATGCCAATGCTTGCCAAACGTGATACCATAGCAACATTGATTGATCGAGAAGTTTGATTAAAAGGTGTTGTTATGGGCATGTCGTTTGTTGCGCCACACTATTTATGGCTCTTATTATTGGTATTGCCAGTTGTGGCCTTGGGTTGGCTGAATGGCCGACGTTTCCAGCGCAGCCGCTTAATTGGCTCATTGCTCTTGCGCAGTCTCTTGCTGATTAGCCTGATTGGCTCGTTGGCAGGCGCCCAAATTATCTCGCCGGTGCAACAACTAACTACGATCTTTTTGGTCGATACCTCCGATTCGATTACGCCAAATCAGCGCAGCCAGCAAGATCAATTTATTGCCGATGCCTTGCAAACCTTGCCCAAAGATGATCAAGCAGCGATTATTGTTTTTGGCCAAAATGCCTTGATCGAACGCTTGCCCTCGGAAGTCCGTACCCTCAGCCGAATTCAATCGGTGCCAATTGCCGCCCGCACCGATTTAGAGCAAGCCATGACCTTGAGTTTTGCCCTGTTTCCCGCCGATACCCAAAAACGGGTGGTATTGCTCTCCGATGGTGGCGAGAACAGTGGCCAAGCGCTCAAAGCTTTAGATTTAGCCCAAGATCGTCAGATTGTGGTTGATGTGGTCGAGATTGCCCAAATTGGCGGGGCCGAAGTCGCCATCACGGCCTTGCGCGTGCCTGGTCAAGCGCGGACTGGCCAAGAATTACAAATTGTGGCCCAAATTGATAGTAATGAAGCTCAGGATGCTACGATTCGGATTTTGATCGATCGCCAATTATATGCCGAAGAAAATCTAGCCTTGCCCAAGGGTACGTTGGAATATACCTCAACCGTTGTTTTGAATGATCAAGGCTTTCACAAAATTTCGGCCCAAATTATCCCAACCAATGATATTCGCAAGCAAAACAACGAAGCAACGGCCTTGGTTAATCTCCAAGGGCCACCAAAAATTTTGCTGGTTGCCAACGAGCCTGCTGATGGCGAAAATATTGCTCCCGCGCTCGAAGCTGCTAAATTGCAAGTAACGGTGGTTGGGCCAACCGGCTTGCCGACGACGTTGGCCGATTTAGCCGATTATGAAGCCGTAATTTTGGCGAATGTGCCTGAACGCTTGATCTCCGATGAATCGCAACAAGCGCTGCAAACCTTTGTGCGCGATCTTGGCCGTGGCTTTGTGATGATTGGCGGCGAAAATAGCTATGGAATTGGTGGCTACACTGGTACGCCAATCGAAGAGTTGTTGCCCGTTGAAATGCAATTGCGCAATCGCGAAAAGTATCCACCGGTCAGCGTTGCCGTGGTGTTTGATATTTCAGGCAGTATGAGTATGGAAGTCGGTGGCCGCCAAAAAGTAACCTTGGCCTCCGAAGGTGCGGCGCGTGTTGTCCAATTGCTCCGCGATTTTGATGAAATTACCGTGCTGCCATTTGATAGCTCGGTGCAAAATCAATATGGGCCGGTTGCTGGCTCGGAGCGCGAAGTTGCCCAAGGCGAAATTATTGCCCGGGGCGTGGTTGGCGGCGGCGGGATCAACGTGCATGATTCGTTGGTTGCCGCTGGCAATGTGCTTAAAGTCGTAACGCCCCAATTCGCCATATTATTTTGTTGGCTGACGGCTCGGATTCGCAGCAACAAGAAAACGCAGTGCGGCTCACCGACGAGCATCGGCGCTTGGGCATTACCACCAGCACCATCGCGATTGGCAATGGTGGTGATGTTAGCTTTTTGAATAATGTAGCGGTCGCCGGTGGCGGGCGGCACTTTTTAGTCGAAAATGCTTTGGCTTTGCCCGATATTGTGTTGCAAGATGCTCAACTTTCGCTCGCCCCCTATATTGTTGAAAAAAGCTTTTTGCCCTTGCTTGGTAGCGATAGCGTGATTATGGCCAATTTGAATACGGCCAATTGGCCGCAATTGCTTGGCTACAATGGCACCATGGCCAAGCCCAATGCCAATATGGTCTTGTGGGCCGATGATGATGCGCCACTCTTGGCGCAATGGCAATATGGGCTCGGTCGATCAGTCGCTTGGATGAGCGATATGAAAGGCAAGTGGGGAACAAATTTAACCCGCTGGGATCAATTTCCACGCTTAATTGCCCAAATGGTAGGCTGGACGCTGCCGGTGATCTCAAATGAAACGATTAGCGTGAATGCTACGTTTGTTGGCCCTGAAATGGAAGTGTCGCTGGTTGCGCGCGATCCCAACGATATTCCTATTACCGGCTTGGTCATTGATGGCAATGTAGTTAACGATGGTGGCGTGCAATCAAGCATAAACTTGGTTGAAGTCAGTGCTGGCATTTATCAAGGCCGGATTGCCAGCCCTGGCGCTGGAACCTACTTTTTGCAATTGGGTGGGCGTAATAGCGAAGGCCAAGCGGTGTTTCAAGAAACCGCTGGCGTCATCGTACCCTACTCGCCAGAATATCGCCAAGGCCAAGCCAACCCAAATTTGCTGGCTACGATTGCCCAACGTAGCCAAGGTAGAGTATTAACCGATGCGACCAAGGTTTTTGATCATTCGCTCGAATTAGTCACGCGGGCTACGCCAATTCACTTTAATTTACTTTTGGCAGCGCTGATGCTCTTATTGCTTGATATTGCTGTGCGCCGTTTGCGCTTTGGCCAATTGAGCAAAGTTTGGACAGGCGTGCGTCGTCGTCAAGTTGCGCCATCGCAAACCATGGGCGATTTGGCCGCAGCCAAGCAACGCGCTCGCAACAAAATGGGCCAAACCACGTCCGAACCCAGCCCTATTGCCACCAAGGAAGCGCCAGTCTATAAAGCTGGTGCAAACTATACACCCCCAGCTGTCCAGCCCAAATCTGATCCAACCAATGCTAGTGCTGCGCCAACCAATCTTGCGTCGCCTGCGAAGCCAAGTGCAGCTGCGCCAACCCCAACCCAAGGGCCACCGCCTAAAGCGGTTAATCTCGATGAGATTACTGACCCATTAGAACGTTTGCGAGCTGCCAAAAATCGTGCCCGCCGCCAATAATTAGGCTCAATCTACTATCTGCAGAGGAAAGATCCATGTTGAATCCTTCGACAGGTAATTCTACGATCGTGCGCTTTATCAAGCCAACATTAGTTATGGTAGCAATTTTTAGTTTTATTAAATTTATAATTATCTATGGAATTAATATTGCCGTTAATAAAAATACGCTTGATTTTCCATCATTCTACTGGGCGAGCGATGCTTTATTCAATAACAATATTTCTCCATACAATATTGACTATATTCAAAAAAATACTGGTTTAGCCGTATTTCCGTTTATTTATCCACCGCCAAGTATAATTTTCTTCTTTCCAATGTCTTTATTTACCTACGATCAAGCATTTCTGATTAATTTACTAACTAATCACTTGGCAATGCTTGTGTTTATTGGATTATTGATCAAGATTTTTAATTTTGCATATTTTTCTTATCAATCGATACTTATAACAATACTGGCCTATACTTCTTATCCATTTATGCAAAATGTTTATCTTGGTCAGATAAATACATATATAATTATTTTTATACTACTCTTTTTGCTAATGAGACATAAGTATGAAAACATTGCCTGCACTTTATTAGCTATTTCGATAATTGTAAAAATGTATCCAGCGTTTATTCTGCCATTATTGATTTTCAATAAAGATTATCGAATACTGATTAAGACGAGTTTTATAATTATTTTTACAACAATTATTTCAGCGTTTGCTATTCCTAGATTTGTCTGGCAAGATTGGTTGTTGAATATTATTCCTAGTGGTGGCTATGGTAAATATCCAAAAGGATTATTACAAACAGCATCAGCCTACAATCAAAGCCTCAATGGTTTATTTGCTAGGATTTTTACAGATCAAGAAGATTCATATCAACTTATCTATAACCCAAGCTTAGGAGCAGCTTTAACTTATGTGTGTTGTGGATTCGTGTTCCTTATAACGCTTTTTGTTACTGCTAAATATATCGATAAGAACGCAAAAGATGCGTTAGAAAAAATAGTATTTGTCACAATGCCATTGATTTTCTTGATTGCTCCTTTTTCATGGAGCGTCCATATTGTCACGATCTATCCGACAATGATTTATCTGATTAAAATAGCCTATGAACATCAATCAAAGCTAGCAGGTCTTCAATTTCTCTTCCTGATTGCAGTTATGATTTTATTTTTCTCGCCGATTGTGAGTTCGTTTTGTTTATGGGCTATCTTTATTGTTTGGCTCATGATGCTCAATGTCATTATTAAGCAACGATCATTGCGACCAACGCTAACTCCACCGCAGCTGGTCGAACCGTAGGCTTAGCCATGGTTAAATAAAAAAATCCTACGAGCAGCAGGCAAAAGCAGCACTCGTAGGATTTTTTGAATTTAGAGGGTGTCTTGGAGTTTAACGACCAGCTGTTTGAGCGCAAAACGGGCGCGGCCAAGATTGCCACCGCCATTGACAGCCAACACAGCGAAGTAGCCGGGGATGATTTGCGATGCCAAGTAGGTGGCATTATCGGTCTCAACCGCGACATCACGCACTTGGCCAGCCTTTAAGCGCGAGGCGGCTCCCGCAGCGGCAGCAGCAAGGCCACCAAGCTCCACTTCAGCAATCTCTTTGCTAAAGTTTGTATCAACATCGTTGAGGAGCATTTCAACGCCCAGCCCGTCTGTACCCACGACTCCGGCCAATTTAACACCGGGTACGTTTTCAATCGCGCTGGCCAAAATGTCTTTCATCCCCATAGTGGCTCCTTATCAACAAACTGTGCAGTGAGTTCTGATGTTTGAGCTATCATACCACACCGCGCCCGCACTGCAATGCGCTGCTTACATTTCACGCCGACCTTGGAGTGCTCGGCCTAAGGTTACTTCGTCAGCATACTCTAAATCGCTGCCCATCGGCAAGCCGCGCGCCAAACGGGTGACCCGAATGCCCAAGGGAATAATCTCACGCGCTAGATAGGCAGCAGTTGCATCACCTTCAAGGTTGGGGTTGGTCGAAAGAATCACTTCTTCGATTGGCTCAACCTGCAAGCGACCGAGCAACTCGCGAATGCGCAAATCTTCGGGGTTAATGCCTTCAACAGGTGAGATTGCCCCATGTAACACATGATACAAGCCTTTGAACTCGCCAGTGCGTTCCAACGCCACGACATCAAGCGGCTCCTCGACCACACAAACTTGGCGTTCATTGCGATTGGCATTGGTGCAAATACTACATGGATCTTCAACCGTAATATTAAAGCAGCGATTACAAAAGATTGTTGTATCTTTCATGGCCATAATGGCGTTGGCCAAGCGCTCAGATTGCTCGCGTTTGGCCCGCAGCAGATAAAAAACCAAGCGTGATGCCGATTTTGGCCCAATCCCAGGCAAACGATTAAATTCATCAATTAATTTTGAAACTGGTTCTGGTGTAATCGTATCGTACCCAAATGCCACAATACACGCTCCACAGTTAAGTTAAAACAGGGCGGTCGCACGACCACCCTGAGTCGGGGATAAGCCGTCGTTTAGAATAAGCCAGGGATGTTCAAGCCGCCAGTGAGTGGCCCCATTTTGGCGTTTGAAAGCTCTTCGGCTTTCTTCGAGGCATCGTTAATTGCCAACATTAGCAAATCTTGCAACATCTCAATTTCGTTGGGGTCAACCGCTTCTGGCGCGATCACAATGCTGAGAATCTCGCGGTGGCCATTCATTTTTACTTCAATGACGCCGCCGCCAGCGCTGCCTTCAACCAAGGTTTTGCCCAAATCTTCTTGAGCTTGCATCAACTTCTTTTGCATTTGTTGCAGTTGATTGAGCATTTTGCGATCCATTATGATACTCCTTTGTAGAAAATTGCTATCCTAAAGCAGTGCAAGTATAAGAAATTCACTCTAAAAGTCAAAGTAGACGTAGTTTAGCTGCCATCCTCTTGGACGCCAACAATGCGGGCATCGAAGATGTTGCGTGCAGCTTTGACGATATGATCCTTCATAATCTCTTCGCGCTGGCGACGGGCATCACGCGCCCGATTTTGCTGATCGCGGTTGGCTTCTTCACCACGCACAAACATTTGTCGACCAATCGCCTTGGCCAGCAAATCTTCGATCAAACGGCGCTGGGTTTGGTCATCAAGTTGTTTGGTGTGAAACGGCGAAGGCGTGCCAATCAGCAGAGTATTATCTTCTAAGCCCAATGGTTCGCAGCTTTTGAGCACGGCTTGCAAGCGTGGATTGTAGGGCTTGAGATCTTCGATTACTTGCAGCCAAACCGCCTCAACTTCGGCCAGCAAAATTTCCGATTCGGCCAACACGATATGCTGTTCAGTTTCAGCGATCGGCTGAGCGGCTACGACCGCAACTGGCACTGGGGTTGATTCCACAATCTGTGGCATTGGCGCAACCGTAATTGGCTCAACGACTTCGGCAACCGGAGTTACTGTGGGGGTTGGGCGTGGCACTGCTGCTGGTTCGGCTTGACGTGCTACCGCGACTGGCGCTGACGTTGGCGTTGGTCGGGCTGCTGGAGCGACTGCGCCCCGAACTGGGCTGGCTGCGGCTACCGCGATTGGCACTGGCACAACCAAGGCCTCAACCACTGCCATCTCCAAGGGCAATTGGCCATACGGCGTAGTGCGTAATTGATGGTCAAGCCCGCTAAAGATTTTGAGCCAGGCCAAAATCGCGGCTAAAGCTAATTGTTGGCTATGGCTTTGCATCGTGGCCAACATATCGTGGCCAACATCGAGCAAATCGGCTGCACCGCCCGATTTGAGTAACATCAGGCCACGGAGATAGCTCACCACATCGCGGGTAAATTGGCGTAAATCAGCACCTTGATCAGCAATTGTGTTGATCACGCTTAATGCTGCGGCCACATCCTCTGCGGCGAACGCCGCCACCATTGTTTCGACCTCACGCGAGGCAGTTGCCCCAAGCAAACTTTGCACTCGGCTCAAGGGAATTTGCGGCTCGCCATAGCCCATCAGTTGATCGAGGATGCTCATGGCATCGCGCATCGAGCCGGTTGCCGCTCGCGCAATCGCCTCAGCCACCCCAGGCTCTAAAAACACCGCTTCTTCGTTGGCGACCCATTCGAGGTGGGCGATGGTGTTGGCGATTGTATGGCGATTGAACACGAAACGCTGACAGCGTGAAAGAATCGTCGCTGGCACTTTGTGAAATTCAGTCGTCGCCAAAATAAACATAGCATGATCAGGTGGTTCTTCGAGGGTTTTGAGTAGCGCATTGAAGGCGGCGGTGCTCAACATATGCACTTCGTCGATTACATAGACTTTTTTGCGAAACTGGGTTGGGCGAAATTGGACTTTTTCGATGATTTCGCGGGCATCATCAACACTGGTATGCGAAGCTGCATCCATCTCAATCACATCGACGGCGCGACCTTCGACAATCGCACGACAGTTGCTACATTCGCCACAAGGCCGCAACCGTGGATCGCTTTGCTCGCAATTAACCGCCTTGGAGAGAATGCGCGCGGCACTGGTTTTGCCGACCCCACGCGGCCCGGTAAACAAATAGGCATGGCCAATTCGATTGGCAACGATTGCATTGCGCAAGGCCTGCACAATATGGGCTTGGCCAACCAGATCATCAAAGGTCTGCGACCGCCATTTTCGATATAACGCTTGCGACGACATCTATACTCAACCCTTTTGAAACATCAGTCTCAATTATAGCATGCTCTCGAAATAGAACATAGAACATAGCGCATAGTTGGGGATCGGTTGTTGGGGGTTGGTGATCGGGAGTACAGAATCCTAATTGGTGAAATTCGTGGCTAAAAACATCCTTCGTGTTCTTCGTGGATCAACTTTGTAACGCAGAGGCGCAGAGGAATCAGGCTACGGATTATTGGAACATCGATTTGGGCAAAGCTGGATAATTAGGGGGCGGAAAATTCCCAATAGTCAACAGCCAAAAGCCTTCAGCCTGATTCCCGTGGTATACGAGTTGCAATTGGTTTGGCTAGCACGAATTGATCAACGCAATATTCAAGCAGGGGGCGCACATGCAGCCAAATATACTTAATTTATTTAAACAAACCTTCAAAGAATGGGGCGATGATAAAGTGCCACGGCTCGGTGCTGCTTTGGCCTATTACACCGTATTTTCGTTGGCTCCACTCTTGATTATTGCCATTAGCATTGCTGGTTTGGTCTTTGATCAGGAGGCGGCGCGCGGCGAAGTAACTCGCCAATTAGCGACCCTAATTAATGATGATGCAGCCCAAGCCATCAACGAAATTATTCAGCAATCGAGCAACCAGCGTTCCGGGATTATTGGCACGTTGGTGGGCGTGGCAACCTTGCTGTTTGGTGCTTCAGGGGTCTTTGGCCAGCTCAAAGATGCCATGAACACAATTTGGGGCGTTGAGCCAAAGCCAGGTCGTGGCATTTGGGGCTTTGTTCAAGAGCGCTTTTTCTCCTTCACTATGGTGCTGGGGGTTGGTTTTTTGCTCTTGGTTTCGCTGTTGATCAGCACATTGCTTGATGCTGGCAAAAATTGGCTGTTTGGCGAGGAAATTGGAATTGTGTTCCAAATCGTCAATCTGATCGTTTCATTTGGGATTATCACGGTGGTGTTTGGCTTGCTATTCAAATTCTTGCCCGATGTCAAAATGGCCTGGCGCGATGTGTGGATTGGTGCGGCGCTGACAGCCTTGCTGTTTACGATTGGTAAATTTGCAATTGGCCAATATCTCAGCCGCAGTAGCACCGCCTCGACTTTTGGCGCAGCTGGTTCGGTCATTATTGTGCTGGTCTGGGTCTATTATTCGAGCCAAATTCTCTTTTTTGGCGCTGAATTTACCCAAGTTTATGCCAATTTGTATGGCTCGCATGTGGTGCCCAACGATAATGCGGTGGCCGTAACTCCTGCTGCTCGTGCCGAACAAGGCTTGAGTAACCCCAATTCGCCGCGCGATCAACGCACGCCACGACCTGCAATAAGTGCTGGCAAACCGCAAATTATCGTGACTGAACGCTTTAAGTCGCTGGAAAAACAGCGCTATGTTGCGGCAGTCTTGGGCTTTTTGCTGGCAGTGATTGCTGGAGCATTCAAAAGTTTGATCAAAGATAAACCTGCGTCCTAAGTAACAAGGCAGGTCGGCATTCAATAGCGGGGCTTTGGCTCCGCTTGATTATTTTAGCGATGTGTGGGAATGTTTGGGGGGCTTATCTGATGTCATCATATTCATGCGCGGCAAGTCCGAGTCAATCGGCAATTCGATCAGTAGACAAATCTATGAGGCTGCCCTACGATAGCCGTTCAAGCCATCAAAAGAGGAGTGTATGCTATGACCGACCTGCGGCAGTCAGAAGAAGCATATCAAGTCGAACGTGATCACAAGCGCACCGAGCGTGAATTGCAGGAAGCTAAATTGGCGAATCGCGAGTTACGCCGGCGGCTTGAGAAGGTTCAGCAACAGCTCAACGAAACATCGAATGCCTACAACAAAACTGTCAAAAATATGCTCGATATGATTCGTGAAAACAATGAATTAACTGTTGAGTGCGAACGTTTACGTTGGTACACTGGGCGCTACGATAGCGAACAGATTCGCGTCGAGACCAAACAATTGCCCAAACTGAGCCCCGATGAAGCCCGGGCAATTCGTAAGGCCATGGCGCGTTTGCACCACCCCGATATTGGCGGCAGCATCGAACGCATGCAATTGTGGAATAGTCTCTTGGATCAGATTGAGCAAGGAAGCTAAGCACAACGAAGGAAGGTTATGGCTGTACTGTATGTGGTTGCTACTCCAATTGGCAACCTTGAAGATATTAGCCCGCGTGGCTTGCGGATATTGCAAGAGGTTGGCTTAATTGCCGCCGAAGATACCCGTCACACCCGCAAATTGTTGCAACGCTATCAGATTGAAACTCGGCTGATTGCCTACCACGAGCACAACAAACTAGCACGTTTGGATACGATTTTGCTGGCTTTGGCGAATGGTGAGGATGTGGCTTTGGTCAGCGATGCTGGCACGCCGGCAATTTCCGACCCTGGCTACGAGCTGGTTGGTGCCGTGATCGGCGCTGGTTTTGCGGTGGTGCCGATTCCTGGGCCAAGCGCAGTAATTACTGCTTTGAGCGCTTCGGGCTTGCCAACCGATCGTTTTTATTATTTGGGCTTTCCACCACGCCGCTCCAAAGAACGCTGTGCCTTGTTCACTGAAGTTGTTGATATTCCAGCAACCTTGGTGTTGTATGAAGCGCCGCATCGCATTTGCGATAGTTTGGCTGATGCCGTGAGTGTGTTGGGCGATCGCCCAGCGGCGGTAGGACGTGAATTAACCAAACTCCACGAACAGTTTGTACGTGGCACACTCAGCGAATTGCTGGCTCATTTCAACGCTAGCGAACCACGCGGCGAGTTTGTGCTGATGATCGGCGGAGCCACGCGGCCTGCCAAGCGCAAGCCGACCAGCACTGTAACCAATGAGCTGGGGGTTGTGGTTGCCAGCGACGACGCACCAGTCGAGGTCGATTGGGATTTGATTCGTGGCGAATTGCAACGCTTGCGTACCGAAGGCTGGACGGGAACCAAAGCTGCCAAACATCTGGCCAAACAATACGAGCTCGATCGCCATCAAGTGTATAGCGAGTGGAGCAAACTGCCAGAATAAGCCCAAAGTCGGACTGTTGACTGGTCATTTAAGGCGTATGATTAAGCTTGGAATTAATTTGGACTGCCCTGAGCAGTGTGTGACGAAAGGTCAGCGATGAGCGAGCAAGCATTTACGCCCAAACGGATTTTGGTTGTGGTAGCCCACCCTGATGATGCTGAATTTGTCTGTAGCGGCACGTTGTCGCGTTGGTATCGTGAAGGCCATGAACTGCATTTTTGTTTATGTACCGATGGCAATCATGGCTCAAGCGACCCAAACATGACTTCCGAGCGTTTGGCTGAAATTCGCCAAGCTGAGCAACGGGCGGCTGCGGCCCATGTTGGTGCCGATGTAAGCTTTTTGAGTTTTGAAGATGCAGCGTTGGAGCCAACCCAAGCAGTGCGCAAAGCGATCACGCGGGTGATTCGGCGCTTCAAACCAGATATTGTGGTCTGCCAAGATCCATCATTTCGCTACAGCAATGATTATTTGAACCATCCCGACCATGTGGCGGCTGGCAACGCGACCTTTGCCGCAATTATGCCCGCAGCCTCGACCCGCTTAATCTTCCCTGAACTTTTGGAAGAAGGGCTTGAGCCGCATAATGTGCGTCAAGTGTATTTGATGGGTGGTGCGCAGGTTGATACGTGGATTGGCTTGACCGAGGAGGATTTTCAACTGAAACTGAAAGCCTTGCGTGAGCATAAATGCCAGTTGGGGGATTGGGAGCCTGAGCCAATGATGCGCGAATGGGCGGTTGCCACGGCCAAAGGCGCGAAGGAAGCTGGTGTCGATTGTGAATTAGCCGAATCGTTTAAGCTGGTGACCCTAGTTCGAGATTAAGCAAACGTTGAGCTGAACTAATAAAGCGAGGATCGTAGGCCGCAATTTCGTGCCAACGATCCTCGTCGTTTTTCAGGCCGCGAATTAAGCGTTGTTGGACGTCGAGCAAGGCATTGCGAATTGTTGGGTAGGCCCGTTTTTGCTCAAAACGCCCAACATCAAGCACCTCGCGAGCTAGCTCTACGCTGTATTTGGCAATCCAACGTGGCTTGAGCCGTTGCCAATCGAGCAAGGGCATGGGTTTGGTGTTGCTCAATAAATCGCTGGTTTTGACCCAAAATGCTTGCGGTGGCAAGATCGCAATCGTGGAATAATATTGCTCAGTAGTTTTGTTATGCCGATCCAGCCCATCCAACAAGGGCAATAAATCGCCAAGTCGCACCAAGGCTGGCCGCGTGTTGATATATTGCAGCAGTTCGTCGCGACTAATTTGATCATCTTCAAGCAAATCGTGCCACAGCGCAATTACGGTGGCAATTTCATCGCGAATGCCGAAAACCTCGACAATTTGCACCGCAACTTCGATTAAATGATATAAATAGGGCTGATCGCTGAGCGGACGCATGCGCCCAGCATTGCGATCAACCGCCAGTTGTAAGGCTGGCTCAACTGCCGAGCCAAGGTGTAAAGCTCGTAAGCGTGCCAGTAATGCTTCAGTTGGTAAATGTTGCAATAGACTTCTCCTTGTTAGCGAATTAAGCGCCAGAATGAGCGACCTTCAAGCGTTTTGCCAATTGTAGTTTCATCGTCGAGGCTCTTGAAAAAGCTCAAGGCCAAATCATTCACATCAACGGGCCGCATTACCGTCCCCAAACGCCCGATCAATGGCAGTTTGCTGAGCAAGGCAAATGGCAAAGTTGCTAGCTGAATCGCGCGCCGACTTGGCCCGACAATTGCCGCAGGCCGCAGAATCGTCCAATCGAGGCCACTTTCGCGCACAGCTTTTTCAGTTTTGGCCTTCCAGCGTAGGTATGAGCCGAACGGCAAGCCTGCACCCGCCGAACTAAGCAGCACAAAGCGCTGCACGCCCTGTGCTTGAGCGGCTTTAATCAAAGCGATAGTGGTGCCATAATCAACGGTTTCATAATTTACATCAGCATTAAATTGGGCCTGAGTTGTGCCGATGGTTTGAAATACGGCATTGCAGCCTTCCAATGCTGCTTCAACGCTGGCTTGATCGCCAAAATCGCAGATTGCAAAATCTTGGCCAAGTGGAAAATGGCTTTTGCTGGTGGCACTTTGGCGTACCAAGGCTCGTACTTGCCATTGGGGATTGTTGGCGGCTTGGCTGATAATGCGTTGGCCAGTGTAGCCTGTGGCTCCAGCTAAGGCAATAATGGTCATAAACTTGTTTCCTCGCGCTTACGTGGCAAGCCTGTTGGCTGATCCAAATCGTAGTGGCCTGGCTTGAGATCATCATCAACGGCAACCCGTTGATCAAACACATAACACTCGCCCTGCCATTGATTGCTGCTTGGCTCGACGGTTTCCAAATATTTCAAAATACCGCCTTCAAGATGGTAAACCGCTTGAAAGCCCTTGCGCAACATATAAGCCGTAGCTTTTTCGCAGCGAATGCCGCCAGTGCAAAACATCGCAACTTTGGGATGCTGCTGCGGATCAAGGTTTTGTTCAACAAACGCTGGAAATTCACGGAAAGAATCGGTTTTAGGATTGAGCGCGTGGGGGAATGTGCCGATTTCGACTTCGTAATCGTTGCGGGTGTCAATCACAATCACTTCGGGATCGTTGATCAGCGCATTCCACTGCTCGGCATCAACATACGTGCCAACGCCATCGTTGGGGTTGATTTCGGGCATGCCGAGGGTTACGATTTCCTTTTTCAGCCGCACTTTCATACGTTGGAACGGAATCTGATTGGTCCACGATTCCTTCCAAACCAAATCGGCGAACCGAGGGTCGCTGCGTAGAAAATCGAGGAATTCTCGCATCGCTGGTTCGGGGCCTGCAATGGTTGAATTAATGCCCTCGTGGGCCAGCAAAATCGTGCCTTTGATGCCACGTTGGTTGCAAAAACTGCGCAATGATTCACGTTTGACGGCAAAATCGGGCAGGTCAACAAATTTATAAAAGGCAATGACTACTATATCCATTATGTGTTCATTTCAGCTAGAAAGAATGTTCTCGATATTGTACCACGATGCTTCTTGGTCGTTCTGCCAAGGGTTTGGCGTATAGGTTATGGTGTATTCAGAGCCATTTAATTCGGCAATTGAAGTGAATTGAACACTCGTAGTATTATTTGGCTCGTTCCATAAACTAAGTATCTCAGGCGATGTACCGATCATTCGTCCTGTTGCATAGGCAACGTGGGTTATTGGACTGGTTTCAGTTTGAAAGAAAACGATGCTGCCTGCTTCGATTGAGCCTGATTCCCACTTTTTACTTTTATCACCTCCAAGGGCAGTATAAATTTTTTGCGTATAAGCTTCTAAAGGTACAGAAGTGCCTACCTCGGGATAGATTGCATCGATAGCAGCATACGAAATATTACCCCCAAGAAATGCTGAAAATAAAACAAATTCCCAACAATTCATTGATACTGCAAGTGGATTTGATAGATCGATTGGCTGGTTTGATTGCTGATTGCTATCGGTTGGAGTGCAGATCCATTGCGCAAAATTATTAGTGCGGGTTTCCCGATTTTGTGGATCAACGAGTGAAATCGAAATACAGCCATTTGCTGCTTGTTGTGAAGCTACCCATCTTAATGAATCAGTTAACAGGGCTGCCATCACCAGATATGCCTGGTCGCCGGCACTAGCCTTGATCACATTTAATAGTGTTGGATCTTGTAAAATAGCTTGACGTTCAGCAGGCGTGGCTGCCGCAATTGCATCTAAGAACAGATTTACCTCAAACGACTGAGAATTAAGCGACGTGATTAGTTTGCCTAATGCTCCCGTTTGAGTTGGGATTGTTTGATCGGATTCCGCAGATTCGTTGGTGGTTAATCGCTGCTCACTAGGATTGCTGCCGATAGCTAGCTCTAATTCGCCGCGAAAGAGCGCCGCTGCTTCGGCTTCGGCCTCGTGAAAAACCACAGCAAGCTGTTGGAGTACACGTTGGCTTTCGCTGAAAACATTGGCTAAGCGGGTATAAGCTGGCACAATTTCGTGATTAAATTCATTGAAACACGCGCTAGCAGCATCGCCCTGCCAGCCGCCATGCTCAAGCGCTTGAATGCTTTGCTTGAGGCGTTGCAAAATCGTTTGAACTTGGGTTTGTTGCTTGCCGAAACGTTGAATCAGCTGTTCGATCTGTTGATAGTGAATTTGAACGATTGGCATAGCCATACGCAGAGGCTCCGGTGCTAACCGACTTGTGCTCTATGAGAATTTGGGTTTGGGTGAATAGTGAATGAGGAGTGATTCGCTAATTACGCTGTGGTAATGCGATTATAGCATAGAGCTTTTGGCTCTGTAAAGCCTGATTTTTTGGAATGCGATCAACGTTTAACCTAGCTATTTTCGCATCCTGCTGGCCCTCCCCTAGTGAGCAAAAGTACATGCTCAGGGGAGGGCTGAACTACTATTTATTGAGCTGGTGATTGAAGCAAATAGACCCCGCGTTGATCAAAGCCGAGCCAAAGCAGCGACCCTTGCTCAGTCACAACTGCCCGACTTGGAATCAGCGAATAGTGTTCAGGCTGCCAGCTTGCTGGTAACAGATCGTTGCTGGTTAAGCGGCTTTGTTCCTGGCCATCAGCATCCATCCAAATCAGCTCATTGGTCGTTACTAGCACCGCGCCGCCAGCTGGCGTAGCCGATTTGATATTGGAAAACCAGCGATTTAATGGCGATTGCTCGATTGTGCTGGTTGTTTGTTTGGCAAGATCATAGCGATGCCATTGGCGGGTTTGATTGCTGGCTTGATATGTCCACCACATCACAACGCCATCATAGAGCCAAATCTGGCTTGGTGCAGGCGCAGTTTGGGCAAATTGTTGGCTTAATTCACCAGTTTGCAGATTAATCTTCCAAAGCTGCCAACCGTCACGATTGCCAGCGTAGAGCCACACGCGGCCATTCGATTGCAACAACAATTGGCGTTGATCGAGCTGATCGGGCAATTCAAATGGGCGATCGTGTTGCCAAAGGAGCTTGTTATTAAGGTCAAGCAAACTGATGCTGACCGTTCGTGGGCTGGCGATTGCCACCACGAAGCCTTGGGATGTTGGCATAACTGCTGTTGCGCTGGCGTTGATCGCCTGATTAATATCCCAATAGCGGCCATCGGCAACCTTGATAATCCGGCCATCGAGCCAAAACCATGGCTCTTGCTGGGTATCAAGAATAATTTCGGGAGTCATGCGGCCAAGGGCTTGATTTGGCAGCGACGTTTGAATATCGATCGCTTTTAATCCAGCCTCGCCCCATGGAATAAAGCCAAGAATACTGGTGGCTTGGGCGGTTTCAATCGTTGGCATGACAGAATCCTTATCTGGTGGTGGCGTAGTGGGCAGTGCCGCAGCGCAACCGCTGAGCAAACAACCAATTAGCCACAATATAAAATGTAGTCGGTAGGGTCTCACTGATCGATCCTAACTAATGCGTTGGCTGATCCCAAGGATTGGGCGTAGTACTAATTTGATCGGTTGGAATACCAGCAGCAGCCATTGAGGCTTCTAAATCTTCAATCGTCGTTCGTTGCATTGATGAAACTGGCTGTCCATTGGCATTGGCTGGCAATGTCCATAGACTCATAACCTCAGTTTTACCATCAGGTGTGATTCTGCCGGTGGCAATAGCAACATGGGATAATGGACTGCCACTGCCTTCAAAAAAGACGATGCTGCCAGCTACAGGTTGAGCACCTGGTTGCCATTCGGTGCGAGTATCGGCGCCCAAGGCTGATCCAATCGTATTGTAGTAAGCAGAAGTTGATTGGTTGAGCGCCGTTTCTAATTCAGCTTGTTGGGCTGGGTTTAACGTTTGGTATACAGTACGTACATTGGCCTCGGTCAGCTCTAATCCATATTTTTGTGAGAAGGCATCTAAGGGCTTGTTAAAGGCTGTGGCGGCATTTTGGTGGATTGTGCGCAATTGGCTTTCGCTGATTTCGCCACTCAAATACGCCGCATACATGGTTGCTTCCCAGCAATTCATTGTTCCCGTTGCAGTATTTGGAGGCCCAGCTTCACCGCGCATCCAGAGCGCAAAATCGCTGGTTCGGTTAATCAAACCATTATCGATAAATGGTCCAGAAGGGGCTGGCCAATGAAGTGCACCTTCAAGCAAGGCTGCGGTAATCACATCGGCGGCTGTACCTTCACTGGTCTTGATATATTGCATTAATTCGGGATTATTTAAAATAGCTTGCCGTTCTTCGGGCGTTGCTTTAGCAATTGCATCTAAAATAACGTTAGGATCGACGCACTGATTTTTGAGCGAATTAATCAGGGTTTCCAATTCGCTAGTTACTTGCTCAGTGCCACCTTCTTCGATAAAACCAGTTGTGCCGCCAGCGGCTGCGGCAAATTCACTGCGAGTGCCGCCAACAGCTGCGGCCAATTCGCCGCGAAATAGGGCGGCGGCCTCTTCTTCAGCTTGTCGAAATACAGTTGCGATAGCTAGCAGAGTACTTTGGCCTTCACCAAGCACCGTACAAAGCCGCGTATAGGCTGGCACAACGTCAGCATGAAATTCTTTGAAGCATGCGTTTGCCGCATCGCCCATCCAACCGCCATGCTCAAGCGCTTGAATGGTCTGTTTAAGCCTTTGCAGAATGCTTTGAACCTGGGTTTGTTGCTTGCCGAAACGTTGAGCTAACTGATTGGCCTCTTGGTAAGCGATTTGAACGATCTCATGACCCATACACACTGCCTCCATGGGTTGACGAGTAGTGATATGTCGGGGTAGGTAACATGGCGTGGTGAGGTCTGAACGCTTTGAGGATGTGGCAAAGGGGTTACCTAGGCTTAGTGCGACTATACCATAGTACTATTAGCTATGTAAAGTACTATATTTTAGCCTACAATGTTGGCGATTCGCTTTTGATAAGGAACAGATTATGGCTGATCTGCCAATGCCTGCTCGTCTACCACATGAATCCTATATGCGGCTGTTTTTGCGCTTTTTGCGCTTTGGTTTGTTGGCTTGGGGTGGGCCAGTCGCTCAAATTGCCATGATTCGCCAAGAATTGGTTGAGGAAGAAGGCTGGATCGAGCGCGAGCATTTTAATCGGGTGCTGGCGGTCTATCAGGCCTTGCCCGGCCCCGAAGCCCATGAATTGTGTGTTTACTTTGGAATGCTTGCACGCGGACGAATTGGTGCAGTGCTGGCAGGCTTAGGCTTTATGTTGCCCGGTTTTGGCTTGATGCTGCTGCTTTCGTGGGCCTATGTGGCCTATGGCATTAGCGCAATTGGCATTGGAGCGATCTTGTTTGGCTTCAAGCCAGCGGTGGCGGCCTTGATTATTCGCGCGGTGCATCGAATTGGCGAGCATGCGTTGCGCAATCGTTGGTTGTGGGCAATTGCGCTTCTGGCTGGGATTGCCACCTTTTTGGGCGTGCATTTCATTGCGATTTTGCTGCTAGCAGGAGTGGCCTATTGGTTATTGCAAAAGCCCAAATTGAACGCCAATAGCTTGCATAGCTCGTGGTTGCCGTTATTGGCGGTGGCTGGTTTAGCCGCGCCAAGCGTGCTCAGCTTATTTGGCTATGGCTTGCGCACTGGTTTGTTGACCTTTGGCGGAGCATACACCGCGATTCCATTTTTGCAGCACGATGCGGTCACCGTGGGTGGTTGGATGACCAACCAGCAGTTTATCGATGGCTTGGCGCTCTCAGGAATTTTGCCAGCGCCATTGATTATTTTCTCGACCTTTGTGGGCTATCTTGGTGGTGGCTTGGCTGGCGCGTTGGCCTTAACCGCAGGCACGTTTTTGCCAGCATTTTTATTTACAATTCTTGGGCACCATTGGCTCGAACGCATTATTGCCAATGCCGCGACTCACGCTTTTCTCGATGGGATTACGGCGGCAGTGGTTGGCCTGATTACCGTCACGACCAGCCAAATTATTGTTGCTGCTTGGCCGCGCGAGCTGGCTCCAGCAGTCTTGGCCTTGGCAATTGCTGGGCTTAGTTTATGGGTGCTGTATCGCTGGAAGGCCAAGTGGGTGACGGCGGCGGTGGTGCTTGGTTCGGGCGTGCTTGGGTTGCTATCATTGTTGGTTTAAATTCGGAATGGTTTGAGCCTTCCCTCACTCCAACTCCTCGCCCACTGAACGCGGGCGAGGGGGAGCGCCGTTTTTTAATGAATCATGGACAACCAACAATCCAACAAAACCTTGCCCACGCCACGGGAGCGGGGTTGGAGTGAGGGGATCTGATCTTCGTTCAGGCAATCACGCGGGGCGTAAGGTCAAGCGTGCCAGCCAGCAAATGGGCCACGGTTGTGCGTAAGGTCGCTTGATCAAACGGCTTGGCAACGACCACATCAGCGCCGCGCAATTTCGCCTCGGCGGGATCGATCTGGCGAGCCCAGCCAGAGAGCATCATGGTGCGAATGCCATGCTCACGTTCGCGAATCAGCCGCAGCACATCCCAACCCATCATGTCGGGCATGCCAAGGTCGGTGATGACCAAATCGAACATGCCAGGCCGGAATTTGGCCAGCGCATCGCGGCCACTATCGGCACTAACGACCTCATGGCCCCACGCTGCCAACATCCGACTGAGCGCAATTCGGACTAATTCTTCATCTTCGACAATCAAAATGCTGCCGCGCACGCTTGGCACATCATCATCGGTGGCTTCGACTTGGGCAAAATCAACTTCAAGCATTGGCAGCCAAATTGCAAAGTTGGTGCCTCGACCTTCGATGCTTTGAACCTCGATTCGGCCACTATGGCGCGAGACAATTGCCGCTGAGACGGCTAGGCCCAAGCCATTGCCCCGCTCGCCCTTGGTCGTGAAGAAGGGATCGAAGATTCGTGCTTTGATCTCGTCGCTCATGCCAACGCCGCTATCAGCCACCGAGACAAAGACTTCCGAGCCACGCTGGCCGGTCGCAACCCGCAGCATCCCGCCGCTGGGCATGGCATCGATTGCATTGATGATTAAGTTGGTGAGCACTTCGCGCAATTCAGCTGCATGGCCCCGAATCGTTGGGACGTTCAGAATTTCGCGTTGCAATTCAATCGTTATCCCTTGTTCTTGAGCAGCGTTGCGCCAGCGCACTCGGGTCAAATCAAGCGCATCTTCGGCCAATTCGTGCAGTTCAACGGGCGCATCAATTTCGCCATCGTCTTTGCGGGCAAAGCGCTGAATCCGCTTGACGGTTTCGGCACCATCTTTGGCTGCGCGTTCGATCACCCGCAAGGTTTCGCGTTGCTCAGGGTTTTGTAGCTCGCCCATCAACACCTGAACATTACCCAAAATGCCTGCCAGCAAGTTGTTGAAATCGTGGGTAACGCCGCTTGCCAATTCACCAAGCGCCCGTAATTTCTCCACGAACAGCAGGTGATCTTGGGTTTGTTCAAGCTGTTGCAAGGCTTGCGCCCGTTGATTATACAACCGCCCGTTGACCAAAGCCGTGGTTAGGAAGTGCGATAAGCCACCCAATAAGCTGACTTGTTGCTCATCGAAAGCATTTGGACGGCGGCTGGTCAAGTTGAGCGTGCCTAAGCGCACATCGGCGGTGGTCAATGGCTGAATCAACAGCGATTGGGCTTCATCGGCAAATGGTAATTGCAACGGCTGGCCCGTATGATGCTCGACTTCAGCGATATAAACTGGATGGCCGGCTTCGTAGGCGGTGCGCAACGGACCATTGCCCTCGGTTTCTTGGCCAGCGCTCAACATGCCATAATCAGCATCATTGGCCGCCAGCACTTGAAAAACGTTACGCCCAACATCATAGGTGGTGACGCTGGCTTGATCATACGGAATGAGTTGGCGAATTTGCTGGAGCGCCGTATCCAAAATTCGCTTGAGATCAAGCGAGGTGCTGATGGCGCGCGCCAAGTCGTTGATTGCGGTCAAATTGGTGGCCCGTTCGCGAGCATTGGCAAATAGTTGGGCATTGCTCAGCGACGAGGCCAATAATTCGGCAATATCGCGCAAATGGTTAAGCGTTTCTTCATCGAGCTTTTGGCTACTTTGGCTCAGCAGCACCCCAATGATATGGCCGCTATTCATCAATGGGTGGGCCACTTGGGTGCCGACAGTGCTTGGCGAGGGCAATTCGGTATCAAATGGTGGCTGGCGTTTGATGATAATTTGGCTTTCGGCGGCAGCTTCGGCGGCAATCCCCGCGCTAAGTGCTAGCCACAAGGTTGAGGTTGATTCGATTTGCTCGGCTTTGCGCGTGACCCCGTGGCGTACCACAATGCTGCTGTTTTCAATCAGGCCAACGCCCACAAACGAAAGATCGAA
Source organism: uncultured Chloroflexia bacterium (assembly GCA_963767035.1). Lineage (GTDB taxonomy): Bacteria > Chloroflexota > Chloroflexia > Chloroflexales > Herpetosiphonaceae > Herpetosiphon. Next base: position 621,988 of record CAVYBW010000003.1, read on the forward strand.
TTTTTTAACTAACGAACGCACAAAATCGTTGAGCAAGGTTTCAATTTCCAGCGTGCTATTGAGCAGCCGGGCAAGCTTGAAAACTGCTTCATGACGATCGTGGGTCGTATGCAATTGACTGGTTTGTTGGCTCAAATTGGTTTGGCGGGCCAAGAGATTTTGGCGCAAGGCCTCAACTTTTTGCAAGGTGTTATCGATCAGCGGGTCGCCCGAATTGCCCGATTCAATTGCTTGATCGGGGTCGAAGTCGCTTGGCAGTTGTTCAAATGGCTTGCGCGTTTGGCGCACGCTGCGCATGGTCATAATCAGGGTCGTGAATGCCCCGACCACTGCGGCTGCACCGATCACGCTATAGATAATTAATTGTTCAGTCGGGCTGATCGCGCGGGCTTGACGCTGCGCTTGATCAAATGTCCACCAGAACCACGCCAAACCGCCTGCGATCAGCAATAACGAAAGCGTTAAACCAATCAGCAAAGCATTGCGAATCCGAGCAAGTGGCGAACGTCGCATACACATTCTCAATAGTTGCTGTTCAAAAACAACAACGTGAGCCAATCCAAAAGAGGTCTGCCAAACTGCTTGATTTAGCTATGTGAACCAAGCGCTCGGCTTTGATCATCAGGGCTAGAGCTGAGCCAACCCATTGCTTGCCATTCGGCATAGGCTGCATTGTACTGAAAAAGCCATGGTTTAGGCAAACGAGCGATCATCCAGGCTGGTAATTGCTGACCAAGCTTGGAAATCAAGGCCGAGCGACTAAACCGCAGCCAATCGCCAATCCAGCGCAGCCAATCGCGCCAACCCAACACGCGCCAAGCAACCTGCATAATCTGTGGGTAATAGGCCAATGTGCCTAATACTACTCGATTATAGTCATTCCATGTCATCTGATCTTGAAAAAAGCGCTGTGCAAGCTCATAACCCAACCGATTGAGCACATGGGCAAAGACATTCTGCAGCTCGTTGACATCCTGCGGACGACCCCAAGGAGTCATAAAACGGCTAAACACCCAATTCATGCTGACATTGCTTTGGTAGGCGCTGATTGCACTCAGATAGTTTGGCGTGAGCAATGCTTGTTCAAGCGCTTGTTCCAGCAAATCACTGGTTCGGCTCAAGTTGCGCACAAATGAGCCAAAGCCACAAAAGGTCAATGGCGATTGTTGGGCCGAGGCATCGCCCAAGGCTAATACTCCCGCCAGTGGCGTGGGTTTGCTCAAGGCATGGCGCGATGGAATATAGCCAAAGACTGGGCGTAAATGTTTGGCCTGCGGCTGAAGTTGCTTGTAACTTGGCAGCAATTCAAAATAATCTTCAAATAAATCGAGCAGCGAGTGGTGATATTGCGCCTTTGCCCCAACCCGATCATAGTAAAACACATACACCGTCAGCTCTTGCTCACGCCCGGGAAAGCCTTCCCAAATCAATTGACGATCGGCTTGGGTATCGGCGATGCTGATTAAAATATCTCCCACGCTTTGGTCATGTTCAGCGCCGCTCAGCACCGTGCCAACGGTTGGGCAGATTCCAGCAAAGGGCTGGGTTGCCAAGGTTAATGGCGAGGTTGCACCCATGGCATCGATCAGCAAGCGGGCGGCGATTAAATGCGGTTGATCAGCCTTGCTCACTGCGACGACAGTTTGTTGCTGCTGCGAATCGTAATAAACATGCTCAAAACTGGTATCATCCCAAATAATGCCACCAGCGGCAAGGAACTGTTGGCGGGCATAATTGAGCAATGCGCCTGCATCTAGCCCAATATCTAAAACCTTGGGTAAGTGCAATTCGGCAGGAGCAACTGTCGAGCCAGCAGCATGAAAGCGCACAATTCCATCGTCGTAGCGTGCCATGATAATCTCGCGTTCGAGGGTTTCCCACGAGATAAAGCCGGTCGCGACCAAGCGCTCAAGCTCTGCCTGCGAAATATTCCATTCGCGATGGGCACAACCAACCTGATGTCGATCGAACACCAGCACGTGCAGCCCTTTGCGCGCCATCAGCGTGGCGTGAATCAAGCCCAAACCACCGCCAGCGTAGACCAAATCGACCTGCGTATCAGCGGTTGGCAATTGCTCGGTTAGGCTATAGGGTAAATTTGGCAGCTGGCCTTGCTCGAATTGTTGCCAGCGTTGGTCGAGCGCTTGAATTCGTTGGAGTTGATCGAGGGCATTCATGGCTTGGAAGGCTTGCCATGTGCGTGGATGGCTCTGGGCAAGCTGGTCGCTTGGCGCTGCTGGCGTTGACCATAGTTCGCGCCAGCGCTGCAAAAGACTGGCTACTTCGTTGTGCAACCAACGGCGGCGTTGCCAATAATGCAATAATTCGAAGCGGGTTTTGGGCCACTCGACATGCAACGTTGCGCGAACGTGAGTGCTGGAAACACTATCCAACAATTCGAGCACCAGATTGGCTTTGAGGCTTGGTTGATCGCTGCTTTGGGCCTGCCAATGCAAGCGTTGCGGGCTATGCTGAGCCGTAATCTGCCAAGCATGATCAGCCCACAGCCAGCGGCCAGCGATTTCAGCACCCAACAACCAGCCCACTTGGGCAGCCAATTTGGCATAGATTGTTGCTACTGGTGCAGACCATTCAAGATCATAACGAGCGTAAACGTGCATAATCCCCACAATCGCAATAAAACATTCTGTAGGTTCTACGGAAGCGCGGGCCAGAATGCTTTAGGGGCAAAAGCACAAACGCCGCCTTTATGTTAAAAGCGGCGTTGATGATTGAGTTTGTGGCTTGGCCTAGCCGAATTCCATCTGCATGCCTTCTTGAAAGAGATCCCAAATCAACCAACAGATCGCATCTTGATCTTCAGAATGCAAATCGTCGATATACGATTTGGTGAGATGGGTAATATCAGGACGACTGAGCAAATAAACGCGATGGCCCATAGTTGCATAGAGCCGAATCGACAACTCATCGGCGAGTTCAGTCAAGTCATCATCGATTAATCGTTCATCAGTCGAGCGTAAGCGACCACGCATCGGCCACCTCCAAGAGTATGAGTTAAGTTAAAACCTAGCGCGAGTAGCCGCCAGGTCGATCCATAGGCGAGCGATCCATCGAGGTCGTATTGGTTGGTTTGGTGCCAGGATTCATGGACGTATCCATCAAACTATCGGCAACATAATCCAAATAGCCCTTGATGTCCTCATTATCTTCTAACGCTGCGAAGGGTGTTACGGTTCCGCTAACGGCCTTAACACTATGAGCTAACTCCTTCATGGTAGTATCGATGCCGCGCACCAAACCACGCATAACCGAAGCCAGTTCTTCTTTTTCTTGGACGGTCAAGTTGGCAAACCCGATCAACGCCTTCTCTTGAGCGCGGAGCAAGGTATTGCGTAAAATAGCGATATCGGCTTGGGTTTGCAATTCGTAGCGGCGTACCAAGTGCGCTTGGCGAATCTGTTCGACCAGTTCTTCGCTGCTGACTGGGGTCCACAACAATGCAGGAATAAAGATAAAGCCGATCAACCCTACCAATACTTGCAACAAGACAATGTTGCTATCTTGGACGACGGCTTGGGTTTCCCACCATTGGTATTGCAAGGTGAACGAGTAGTACACCAATATCAAGGCACAAACTACGACCACGACATAGCCGAGCGTTCGAGCGTTTAATTTTTTGCAACAGCATCCCTGCTGGTGACCATGGGATCAGGAAGCTAACCAAGCTGGGCGGTGCTAAAACCAAAATCAATGTAAAGGAGCCAGCAATCATTTTGTTTGGAGTTAAAACGCTCTGAATGCCCCACCAATACACAGCCGATCCGATCATGGCGCATACGGCCAGTACAACCAAGAGGCTTTTCGCCGTAAACTGAAAACCCCCTCCTCGGTTGCGACGTTGACCGCGAACCATTTCTAAATACCGACTGCTCATATGTACAGTCTCCTTCTGCCCTATTGTGGCGTAATATCGGGCGCAAGATAGACAAATGTTTCAATAACATCAGCGCCATAGCCAGCACGGCGAATGCGTTGGATGACGCTTGGTTCCAAGGTCAAGCCATAATCCACATTGATGGTATACGGGATGGCTAAAGCAGCTAAAGCACTCCAGCGCAATCGGAACTCGCCGCTTGCGATGAGTGGTGAACGAATCCAACCAAGGCCAACATATTGACCTGAATTGGGATCATACCACCAAAGCATAACGGTTCCCGGTGCAGCATAGGTTGTTGGCTCGGCAAATTGCTGAACATCAACTTTTTGAGCCTCCCATGCGGCATTTCCGCTTGGTGGTGGTGTGAGTACAACCGTTGGCACAACTGAGCTTGGCTCAACTGGCGCGCTGGTTGCAACAACTTGGCTGGTCGGGCCATCCACAACGACGGTTGGCACTTGAATTTGGGTTGGCTGACCAGAAACGTTGGTTTGTGATGGTACGGTTGGTTGCGTGATTGGATTCGACCCGCTAACCGTCGGTTTACCAGCGGTTTCGGTCAACGATTGTAGGTTTAACCCACCTGGTTGCGTACAGCCTGCCAGGCCTATGGCAACGACAAAAAACCACAGCCATCGATAAACCGATGCTCGTTTGATGTGATTTGTCGCGTACCGCCAAGCTCTGTGGAAGGTTGTCAATTGCTACCGCCATCATTATCCAAATGTGGGCTGAGATTATGCCTGCTCATGATGTACACACACAGTAATTGAGGTGTCGCGAGCATGTGCAGATGAACATAATTATCAATGCCGCGCATTGAAATTATACTACAAGTTGGTTAGCGTTTTGTCAATGTTTTATTAGTCCTCTATTAGTATATCCCTATGGGGGGAATTGGCCATTACAATGGGCTATTTTAGTAGCTTGCTGGCCCTGATCTTGGTTTAGTGTCGCTTGCTACAACGGCTTGTAACCCATAGATATTGATTGACACGTCACCCCATGGGGGAGTACGATATGCTTTAGCACGCCGATGTGTGTTTTATGCCAAAGGGATGCCATGAAAGCGATTGAGTTTCATGAATTTGGAGCCTTGGCTGATGTGTTGCAGTTGGTCGAAAAGCCAACTCCAACCGCTGGCGCTGGCGAGGTTTTAGTCCGCCTAACCGCTCGGTCGATCAATCCATCCGATGTCTATACGATCCAAGGGACGTATGGGGTGCGCCCAAACTTACCAGCCGTGCCCGGCAACGAGGCCGCTGGGGTAATCGAGGCGCTTGGCGAGGGCGTTACTGGCTGGTCGGTTGGCGATCGGGTAATCTTAATGCTGGGTGCGGTTGGCAACGACGGCACATGGCGCGAGTATGCCGTGGTCAAGCCGCAATTTCTGGTGCCAACGCCGGCTGCGCTCAGCGACGCCCAAGCCGCCTGCACCTGGGTCAACTATTTGACCGCCTGGATTATGAGCGATGAATTGCAGTTGCAGCCCGACGAACCGGTGCTAGTTACCGCTGGTGCTTCGCATTTGGGTCGCGCGATGTTGCAATTGGCAGCAGTTCGCGGCTTCAAAGTGGTGGCCACCGTGCGTAAAGCCGAGCAAGCCCAAGCCTTGCTTGATGCTGGCGCACTTGGCGTCATTACCTTGCCCGGTGATGATCTGGCCAACCGCTGGAAGGAAATTACTGGCCAAAAAGGCATTGGCAAGGCGATCGATGCCGTTGCTGGCGAAACTGGCACAGCTATCGTTAATGCGCTGGCGGCCTATGGCCAATTGATTATTTATGGCTTGTTGAGCAATCAGCCAATTCAAATTGATGGTCGAATTAATCTTTAGCGAAGCAACAATTCGTGGTTTTTGGCTTGGCCGCTGGCTCAACCGCCAAACGCCTCAAGCAATTGGCAAATTGATCGCCGATGTGAGTGCGATGTTTGCTGATGGTCGCTTAGCACCCCATGTTGATACCACCGTTGCACTCGACGATCTTGCCGGAATTGTGCGCGTGGCAACCGAGGGCGGCGCTGGTAAAGTTGTGATTACAGGCTAGGAGGCCCGTTGTGCATCCCAAATCCGCCAATCGCTTAGCTGGCTTTGGTACATCGATTTTTAGTGAAATAAGTGCTTTGGCCGCTCGCTATCAAGCGATCAACCTCGGCCAAGGCTTTCCTGATTTTGCCGGCCCAGCATTTTTAAAAGATGCTGCTTGTAGCGCCATCAATGCAGATCTCAACCAATATGCGCCAAGCACTGGCTTGCCAACCTTGCGAGCAGCGATTGCGCGGACATGGGAGCGCCATACCAAGGCTTCGGTTGATCCCGAGGCGGAAATTACGATTACCAGTGGAGCAACTGAAGCCATGTTTGCCACGATCATGGCCTTGATCAATCCTGGCGATGAAGTATTGATTTTTGAGCCATTCTACGATTCGTACCCGCCGAATGTGCTGATGGCTGGCGGCGTGCCACGTTATATTCGTTTGCCCGAGCCACGTTGGGATGTTGATTTCGCCCAAGTTCGGGCTGCAATCACCCCGCAAACCAAAGCAATTATCCTCAATACGCCGCATAATCCGACTGGCAAGGTTTGGTCGCGGGCTGAGTTGAGCCAATTGGCGGCGATTGCGGTTGAGCATGATCTGTTGGTGTTCAGCGATGAAGTTTATGATCGATTGGTGTTTGAAGATCATCAACATTGCTCAATTGCAACCTTGCCTAGCATGTGGGAACGCACAATTACCATCAGCAGCACTGGCAAAACATTTAGCGTCACAGGCTGGAAAATCGGCTATGCGATTGCGCCAAGTTCCTTAACTGAGGCAATTCAGCGGGTGCATCAATTTGTGACGTTTGCTAGCGCTACACCTTTACAATCGGCGTTGGTAATTGGCTTGAATGCTGGAGAGGCATATGAACGCCAATTATTGCAATTTTATACGGCGCGGCGTGAGCAATTGGTCAAAGCATTGCGCGATGCTGGCTTGTATGTGTTGCCGCCGCAAGGTACCTATTTTGTGATGGCTGATATTCGTGATTTGGGCTGGGAGAATGATGCTGAATTTTGCCGTTATCTGATTAGCGAGATTGGCGTGGCGGCGATTCCACCATCGGCCTTTTATCATGATGGCCATCAATCGGGAATGGTGCGTTTTTGTTTTGCCAAAAAGCCTGAAACCATTGCTGCTGCCGCTGAAAAACTCAAGCGATTAGGGAGCCGAAGCTGATGCATTTTCCAAAATCTCAGTCACTGCAACTGCATGCCTGCTTCGAAGAATTGATTCCAGGCCGCATGCATAGTAGTGGCCAGCGCTTTTTGCCTTTGATTGTCTTGGGTTTCAAGCAGGTTCGCTTAGGCATCGTTGATCGACATAATCATGTAAATCAAGCGCATGCAGGCCGCTATGGCACGGCGCGTTTGGTGTTTCAACTCAGCCGCGTTGCTTTGCAGCCCGCCGATACCCAGCGCATGGGCATTGAGCCAGAGGTTGGCACTGGCCTGAGCACCATGCCCTTGGCATATGGCTGTATCCAAGATTTAATTACTTGGGAGCGGCGCGAAGATTTGGGCTATGCGGTGAGCTATCTTGAGGCGATTATTGCAGTTGGCGTTGGCAGCATTGGCCTGCGTACCACATTAACCGGCCTAAACGTGGCCAAATTGCCCAATGAGCAGCTGAAAACTGGCGATTGGGTGGTGCTGAGCAATTCACGGATCGATATTTTAGGCTTTGATCCAGACTAGCATTTAGAGGTCAGGGCTAGTTGTCAGGGGTTACTTCCAAGGGTAGGCTTTTAACGAATTATTGGCTATCATGGATTGGTGTCACCACTCTTCCGTCTCGCCTCAAGGCGGGAGACGCAGAGGGCTTTAATCCCCCTGCACCCCCTCAAGAACGTTGGTTGGTCGACAATCGCCGTCCGATGAACCGTTTATGTAAGCCTAGTCCCTCGCCCATATGGCTAATAGTTGTGATGCTGTGGGCATTGGACTGCTGCTCCCCCTCGCCCGCGTCGAGTGGGCTGGGGGGTGAGGGGATCACACCATTGCTCATCCACCATGCCTCATCCCTCACATCCTCTGCGCTAAACTCCAATCCACGAAGGCCACGAACGATGGCTATGGGCTATGGGAGTCATCCGCTTCATCCCTGATCTTTCATCTTTTATCCTTCATAATTTTGCCTTTTGATTTCTGCCTTTCATTCGTGGCACACTTTCTGCATTTACTGCTGCTCAGAACGAACTTACGACTGAACATTGCAAACAGAAAAAACGTTGGCACACTTTCTGCATTAGAGCAACAGTAGAACAACAAGTCGATTGTTTGAAACGATAAACAATCGACAACTACTGAAAAAGAAATGCTGGCACACTTTCTGCATAAGCAATCACAGTAGTAACAACAAGCACTTACTGAAATATCTATTGGAGGAATCAACAATGTTCTCACTTATCGCATGGCTTATCTTCGGTGCATTGATCGGTTGGGTCGCTAGCAAAATTATGAACACCGATGCCCAACAAGGCACAGTCTTGAATATTGTTGTCGGGATAATTGGGGCATTCATCGGCGGTTTTTTGATCAACCGCGACGTGACCGCTAATGTGTTCAACTTGTGGAGCGTTTTGACCTCGTTGATTGGCGCAGTGGTTTTGCTGGCAATCGTCAATTTGGTCCAACGTGGCCGCGTTCGCTAAGCTTTGAATCTGAATTAACTCGGTATCAACAAGCACTGATATTGAATTAACTACCTGATATTTGAATTAACTATTTGGAGGAATCTATAATGTTTTCATTAATTGCATGGCTTATTTTCGGCGCATTGATCGGTTGGGTTGCTAGCAAAATTATGAACACCGATGCCCAACAAGGCACAGTCTTGAATATTGTTGTCGGGATCATCGGGGCATTCATCGGCGGTTTTTTGATCAACCGCGACGTGACCGCTAATGTGTTCAACTTGTGGAGCGTCTTGACCTCGTTGATTGGTGCAGTCGTGTTGCTTGGGATTGTAAACTTGTTCCAACGCGGTCGCGTCCGCTAAGTTACAACCCGCTCTGATCTGTCGAATCGCTGGTGATACAACGTGGTATCGCCGGCGATTTTCGTTTAATCGCAGGCTGCTGCAAAGCGATAGCCTTGGGCGGCTAGTTCAGGCAATAACAGCTCCAAGGCCTCAACCGTTTGCTGGCGCGAACCACCACCATCGTGCAGCAACACCACCGCTTGATCACGTATTTGGCTGCGAATACGAGCCACAATTTCCTCAGTGCCCGGTTGTTTCCAATCACCACTATCAACATCCCATAACACCACCCGCAAGCCTAATTGATTGACAATCGCATCGGTTTGCTGGTTGTGTTTGCCATACGGTGGCCGAAAACAAGTGCTGGCTGTTGCGCCCAACAAGGCTTGGGTTGAAGTTAGCTCGTGGATTAAGCTGGTTTGATCAAGTTGGGTGCTATCGGCGTGGCTCCAGCTGTGGTTGGCCAGCACATGGCCAGCTAATTGAAGCTGTTCAATCAATTCGGGGTAGGCTAGGGCATTGCGTCCAAGCACAAAAAACGTAGCTTGAGCATTGTGCTGCGCCAGCAGATCGAGAATTTTGGGTGTCCAGGTTGGGTCGGGGCCATCATCAAAGGTTAAATAGACAACTTTATCGCTAATTGGCGTTGGCATTATTGTTGGTTGCATAGCTACCTGCGGCGTAAAGGTTGGGGCAATCGTTGCGGTGGCAGCAATCGGCTGGGCCAAACGCCATGTGATGCTGGGCGTTGGCGCTAAGGCAGTCGAACCGCAACCAATTAAGCGCCAAAGTAGCCCAATTAACACCAAGCTATGGCGGCAGGCGCGGCGCTTTCTGCTATAATCGCTGCTGTTGATACTCATCACAATGATTAAAAACCAGTCAAAGGATCATAAATGACCAGCGAACGTCCAAGTATTTCGGTCTTCTTCCCTGCCTATAACGATGCTGGCACCATTGGTAGCTTGGTGATTACAGCATTTCACGTTTTACCCGAACTCACCGATGATTATGAAGTGATCGTGGTTAACGATGGTAGTAGTGATTATACCGCGCAAGTGCTTGATGATTTAGCCACCAAATATCCACGTTTTCGCCCAATTCACCACCCCAAAAACCGCGGTTATGGCGGAGCGTTGCGCACAGGTTTTGCCTCGGCTACCAAAGATTTGGTGTTCTATACCGATGGCGATGCCCAATACGACCCCAATGAATTGCGCGATTTGTACCAAGTGCTCACCCCCGAGGTTGATATTGTCAACGGCTACAAGATTGCTCGTTCTGACCCATTGCACCGTAAAATTATTGGTCGAATCTATCGCCATGGAGTCAAATTTTTATTTGGCTTTAAGTTGCGTGATGTCGATTGTGATTTTCGCTTGATTCGCCGCAAGGTTTTCGATGTGGTTAATCTTGAATCGGATAGCGGCACAATCTGTTTGGAATTGGTGAAAAAGTTACAGGATGCAGGCTTTAATTTTGCCGAAGTGCCAGTCCATCATTATCATCGGACGTATGGCAAATCGCAGTTTTTTAACTTTCCCCGTTTGTGGCGCACACTGATCCAGTTGTTGCAGCTTTGGTGGAAGTTAGTCATTCTTGGCAAACATCTTAAAGAACAAGCTGCTCGCCAACGCGCTCTTGGGCGTGACGCGGGCTAAATGGCGATTATGGAGGTTGTGTGCTACAGCAGGCATTTCACGGCAAGCGCTGTTTGATTACTGGCGGTTTGGGTTTTATTGGCTCGAATTTGGCATTTCGCTTGGTCGATTTAGGCGCTGAAGTTATTATCGTTGATTCATTGGTGCCAGAGTATGGCGGCAATATGGCTAATGTGCACGGCTTGGCTGAACACGTTCGGATTAACATTGCCGATGTGCGCGATCAACATTCATTGCAATATTTGGTGCAAGGCCAAGACTATCTGTTTAATTTAGCTGGTCAGGTCAGCCATATTGATTCGATGGAGAATCCCTTCAACGACTTAGATATTAATTGTCGGGCGCAGCTTTCGATTTTAGAGGCGTGCCGCCACAATAATCCAGCGATCAAGATTGTGTTTGCCAGCACCCGCCAAATCTATGGCCGCCCCGATTATGTGCCTGTCGATGAGCATCATCTGTTGCACCCAACCGATGTCAATGGCATTAACAAGATGGCAGGCGAGTGGTATCACATTCTCTACAACAATGTCTATGGGATTCGCGCCTGCGCTCTGCGCATGACCAACACCTATGGGCCACGCATGTTGGTGCGCCACGCGCGCCAAACGGCGTTAGGCTGGTTTGTGCGCCAAGCGCTTGATGATGAAGTGATCAGCATTTATGGCGATGGCGAGCAGCAACGCGATTATACCTATGTCGATGATGCGGTCGAGGCCTTCTTGCTAGCCGCGATCAATCCCGCTGCCGATGGCCAAGTGTTTAATCTTGGTGGCCCAGAGCCAATTAGCCATTTGCAGTTGATCTCGACCTTAACTGACGTGGCGGGTACTGGCTCGTATCGGCTTGTGCCGTTTCCACCTGAAAAAGCCCGGATCGATATTGGCAGCGTGTATAGCGACTATGGCCGAATTCAAGCAGTGCTAGGTTGGCAGCCAACCACCAGTTTGCGCCAAGGTTTAGCGCATACGGTCGCCTTTTATCGCGAATTCCGCCAAGCCTATTGGTAGTTTTGGGTATGCCCTCACCCCCTCGCCCCCTCGCCCGCCCAGCAGGCGAGGGGGAACCACTGAATCAAAAAAAACCGCGCCGTGGGAGAGGGGTTGGGGTGAGGGAATTGGCTTAGTTTGGTTGTGCAATGGCAATAATGTCTGTCGCTTCAGTCGATCAACAATTACGTGTCGCGATGCTGTGTCGGGCGGTTTTTCCGTTGCATGGCTTTGGTGGCATCGAGCGCCATGTCTTTCATTTGGTCACCCATCTGAGCGATTTGGGCGTTAAGCTCGATCTCTGGACGCAGACGATTCCCCAAACTGCGCCGACTTCGGGCGAGGCCTACCAGCGTTTGTGCCAAAACCCGCACATTGAGTTGCATGAAACCCGTTATGATCGTACCAGCCCTTGGTTGCGGCCAAATAGCATTATCGGTCGCCAATTCAATTATCCGATTTTTACATGGCAACAAGCCAGCGCGGTAGCCAAAATTGCCCAGCAAGGCCAGATTGATATTGTGCATACTCAAGGCTTGTGTGCATTGGGCTGGGGCTTGGTACGCCAACAGCAGCCAGCATTGCGCCGGATTCCGCAATTGGCCAACCCACATGGCATGGAAGAATATAAAAATGTTGATTGGCGCAAGCAACTGGCCTATGCGCCGTTTCGAGCGCAATATTCGTGGAGCCATCGCCAAGCCGATTGTGCGATTGCCACTGATGCCTGTACTGCCGATGATCTGCCGCATTTCTTAGGCGTTGATCCGGCGCGGGTGGCGGTGTTGCCCTCGGCGATAGATGTGGCTGAGGCACTGGGCCAGGTTGATGCTGAAGTAGGCCACGAGTTGGCGCAACGCTGGAATCTCGCCAACCACGAGGTTGTATTTTTGACTGTCAGCCGGTTGGAGCGCAACAAGGGCTACCATCTATTGTTGGCTGCCTTGGCCGAATTGGGCGATGTATTGCCTGCAAACTGGCGTTTGTTGATGGTTGGCACTGGCAAAGAGCAAGCAGCGCTTGAGCAGCAAGCCCAAAGCCTTGGCTTGGCGCAACATGTCAGCCTACTTGGTCGTCTGAGTGATCGTGAATTGCATTCATTGTATGAACATGTTGATTTGTTCATTCATCCAACGCTGTATGAAGGTTCGTCGTTGGTCACGCTCGAAGCGATGATTCATCGCTTGCCGGTGGTGGCAACTGCCGCTGGTGGCATTCCCGATAAAGTTATCAGCGGCCATAATGGCTTGCTGGTGCCAGCGAACAATCAGCGGGCGTTGGCCAATGCCTTGCGGTTAGCGCTCGATTTGCGCGAATACTGGCCGCAATGGGGTGCTGCTGGCGCTGCGATTGTGCGGCGGAGCTTCGATTGGCCTGTTGTGGCGCGGCAAACCCTTGCCACCTACCGCGAACTATTGCAATCTCGCTCTTTGCGTGGAGGATTCCAATGAGTTTTCGTAACACTCAACCATCGTCATCACAGTCTGCTCCATCGTCGCCGCCAACAACTCCCGCCCCAACGATGCAACTACCCGAACTACTACAAGCCTCAATTGCCTTGGCTGGCAAGCCCAGCGAGCCACCATTTGGCTTGGTGCGCGGGCGTGGTTCACTCAAAAATGCCTTGATTTATACGGCAATTGGTGCATTCGTCAGTGGTTTGTTGCTGTTGGTAATGGGCTTGCTGATTTATCATTTCTCAGGCAAGGGTGCGACTCAAAGCTTGATCGTTAGCATCATTGGGCATACGGCGGGCTTTGCGGCCTTGATTTCGTTTATTGCCCAACGCCAGCGCCTGAGTTTTCGCCAACGTGATGAGTTGGCAACAGCACTTGCTATGGCTTGGCCGCCAATTATGCTAGTGGTTGGGGGCATTTTCTATTTGCTTGGTGGGTTTATCAGTTTTGTCGGAGCAATTTCGGGCTTGGCCTTGAGTTTGCTCTTTATGGGCGCTTCATTGAAAGCGTTGCGGGTGCTTTTTTCCAAGCCCTATGAAGAAACCTTTGTCAGCGTGGCCTATGGTTTGTTGCTCTATAACGTCATTGTGAGTTTTGTGGGGTATCTGGTTGGCCAACTCTTATCAAATTAGCGATGATTTGGGGCGCGAATTGCGCTTCGAGCGGGTACCACAACGAATTGTCTCGTTGGTGCCGAGCCTAACCGAGTATCTTTTTTGGTTGGGCTTGGCCGAGCAAATTGTGGGTATCACCGATTATTGCATTGTGCCAGCCGCGCAGGTGGCAACAGTGCCCAAAGTGCGTGGCACCAAAAATCCTAATCGCGAGCAAATTATTGCACTTGCGCCCGATTTGATTATCGCCAACAAAGAAGAGAATCGTCAGCGCGATATTGCGGCGCTGGAAGCGGCTGGCTTGCCGATTTATGTCAGCGATATTGATAGCGTGCAACAAGCCATGGCTTCACTACAGAATATCGCAGGAATGCTTGGGTGTAGTGCTCAGGCCGAGCCATTAATCCAAGCGATTCAGGCTGAACTTGGCATAAAACCAAGCAAGCAACAACGGGTAGCAACGACAATTTGGCGCGACCCATGGATGTGGGTTGGCAAGGCGACCTATGCTGCCGATTTGTTGGCTTGCTGCGGCGCGAACAATTGTTTAGCCGATCCGGCGGGCCGTTATCCACGCTTGGAGTTGGCCGAGCTTTCGGCCTTGCAGCCAGATCGCATCTTGCTGCCCGACGAACCCTATGCCTTCAGCCAAGCCGATGCCGATGAATTGCAGGGCTTGGCTCCTCGAATCGATTGTTGCGATGGCCAATTATTGACTTGGTATGGCCCGCGCATTCCCTTGGCATTGCAAACCTATCGCCGCTTGTTGCACGCCGACTGATATTTTAATTGGCTTGAATACCTTGGCGGGCTTTGGTATCCACAATCGTATCGCGATAATCCTGACCCCAATCGCGCATCAAAAACAGAATTGGGCGTAAACTTTCGCCAAAGGCTGTTAGGGCATACTCGACCCGTGGCGGCACTTCGGCATAAATTGTGCGGCTGATCACGCCATCTGCTTCGAGTTCGCGCAGCTGCAAGGTCAACATGCGCTGGGTAATTGCGGGCAAAAAGCGTTGCAATTGGCTAAATCGCTTTTTGCCATCGCACAGATGAAACAAAATCACACACTTCCACTTGCCGCCAATCACCGCAATTGTTGCTTCAACTGGGCATGAATAGCTGACCCCGTAATCATGACACATACATTTTATCCCTTTGCAATCCAATAGTATCAATTTTGTTAGTACCAAACAAAATTGTGCGTTCTTGTAAAAATCATAGCACCATTTATACTAATAGAAAAGTTAGACTTGGCTAGATGGAAGGATATCTAAATATGGCGACGATGAAGGCAATTCAAATTAATCGCTATGGTGGCGTTGACGAATTTGTGCAGGCTGAAGTTGAACGGCCTGAGCCAGCAGCAGATCAAGTATTAATTAAAGTGCATGCAATTGGGATCAATCCGGTCGATTGTAAAGTGCGGGCTGGCTATATTCCCAACTTCTTTGGCGAGGATAATTTTCCATTAGTGCTTGGCTGGGATGTGGCTGGCACAATTGCCGCAGTTGGCCCAAATGTGATCCAGTGGCAAGTTGGCGATGCGGTCTATGGCATGGTTAATTTTCCAACGCCTAGCGGAACATATGCCGAATATGTGGTTGCCCCAGCGCTTGAAGTTGCTGCCAAACCTCAAAGCTTGAGCTTTGAAGCAGCGGCAGCAGTGCCGTTGGTAGCCTTAACCGCTTGGCAAGCCTTCGATCTGATTGGTTTACAAGCTGGTGATCGGGTGCTGATCCATGCTGCTGCTGGTGGTGTTGGCCATGTGGCGGTGCAATTGGCCAAATTACGTGGAGCCAATGTGATTGCCACGGCTTCGGCTCGCAACGAAGGCTTTGTGCGCGAATTAGGCGTTGATCAATTTGTTGATTACACTGCTGCACCGTTTGAGCAACAAATCGAACCAGTTGATGTTGTGTTCGATACGGTTGGTGGCGAGGTACAATCGCGATCGTATGCTGTGCTAAAACCTCAAGCTGGCTTAGTAACGATTGTTGGCTCGCCGCCAGCAGATCTGGCTGCGGCCCATGCTGGCAAGAGCTTGAATCATCTGGTACAGGCCAATCAAGCCCAATTAGCTGCAATTGCCAAATTGATCGATAGCCAACAACTGCGGGTTGAACTAGAACACGTCTTTGATTTTACGGCTATGGCTGCGGCTCACGAACGCATGCAAAGCAATCGGGTGCGCGGCAAAATTGTCGTCAAAGTTGGCTAAATCGCAATGTGTGCTGGCAGATAGTCCTAGTGGCTATCTGCCACGTGCTGCTAAGCACTCTAGGACTATCTTCCCATGTGCATGTTGCAGATTGTTAAGTGTTTTCTTATACTTAGGGGCATCTGCACTTATTATGGGGAGGTCACCGGATACATGGCAACACGCTTTAGAGCCTCGCTTTTAGGAATACTCTTGGTGGTTGGTATCGGTTTACAGGCATGGGTGCGTCCACAAGCGCCGAATGCACCAACGGTCTTGAATGAAAATTTCGATGATTTTGATGATGTCTTAGCCGATGGCTGGGTGATTGTCAACGCTAGCGAGCCAATTAATACCAATAACACGCAACATAATCGTTGGAAACAAGGAAAATCGAATAACTATGATTATTTTGATTCACACTCAGGTGCTGATGATTCCTATGCTGCATCTTCCTGGCGGGCATCAACGGGTGACAACGATTCAATTGTGAGTAACTGGTTGTTAACGCCGCCAGTAGTGCTAGAAAATGGCAAAACTGTCTCATTTTGGACACGGGCAGCTGACTGTCTAGAGAATCCTGATCGTTTAGATGTGCGCTTCAGCACGGCGGGAACCAGCACCAATGTTGCTACTGGCAATAACACTGGTAATTTCTCCAATCTGCTCGGTCGGATCAATCCCGATCTGGACTCAGCGAATGATCCCGATGGGAGCGATGGCTACCCATGTAATAATTGGCCCAATTTACCTATACCATTAGTGGCGTGAATCAACCAACCGTAGGCCGGATTGGTTTTCGTCACTATATTGTCGATACGATTGATAACGGTAACTACCTTGGGATTGACGATTTTAGCTATTCGGGTGATCTAGCTGGTGGCGATACTCCAACCCCAATTACCAATACGCCAACTCCTTCGACCACAGCTACAAGCACAGCTACGAGTACGGCTACGAGTACGGCTACAAGTACCTCAACCGCAACCAATACTCGTACCCCAACTAATACTGCGACCGACACGCCAACTAATACCGCAACCAATACCCGCACCCCAACGGGTACGCCACCAACGATCACCCCAAGCCATACGCCAACCAATACCCCAACGCGCACGCCAACTAATACGCCGACCAATACCCCAACGCGCACGCCAACCCGCACCCCTGAAATTCCAGTTTTCAAAGTCTATATGTGTCCTGTGCAAAATGATGCTTAAGCTTGATTAAGCAAAAATCCCCGTGAGATTTACTTATCTCACGGGGATTTTCGTTTGCTGAGTAATTTTAGGCTTTGATTTTCAGTAACAAGGTTTCGTGGGGTTGGATGCGGGTTTGCCAAGCTTCGCCAAATTCAGCAATATCTTCCTGCGCCCACAAGTTGCGCACCGATTTCGGTGTATCAAGCAGGCCAATATCGCTGGCACGCAAGCTCAAATCGCTGCCAATTGCGCCCCGATTGATCAATGCCACCGCCAATGAGCCATCAGCCAGCGGCTTTTTCCAAATTTCACATGAGCCAATTTGCTTGACCCGCCGTCCGGCGATGCCCAACAGATCTTGGTTGACTGCCAAGACTTCAGGGTTGGTCAACAAGTTGGTAGTGTCACGATCCATATTGCGAATATCGCAGCCGATCATCAATGGCGAACATGCCATCACCCACAACGACATATGGGTTTGATATTCGATGAACGATAAGCCACCGCCGGAGATTTGACCTTTGCCCTTCAAGCCGACCACCAGCATATCCAAATCGTTCCAGGCATCGGGGCCAGCGTATTCGGCTAAATTGGCGGCAATATCGATCGCTGTATCAATTCCTAAACCATAATATTTGTGCGGCGCGACCCAAATATCAACCCAGCTATCGAAAATATCGCCAGTGACCCGCCACATATGCCCGCCAACCGAGCGGCCCCAAAGCTGTGGGCTACGGCCACCCCACTCGCACAGCGAGTAGAGAAATTGACGGTCGGTTTGGCGCAAAGCCTCGCCCATGCGGGCGTAGCGATCGATCGCTGTGGCTTGATCGGTTGGTGCAAAACAAAAATCATATTTAAGGAAATCGATGCCCCACGAAGCCCATAATTGCGCATCTTGCTGCTCGAAGCCAAAGCTGCCAGGATAGCTGGCGCAAGTCAGATGCGCTGCGTCGGAGTAGATGCCAATTTTCAAGCCAAGGCTATGAATATAATCGGCCAGCGCTTTGATGCCGCTGGGGAATTTTTCGGGGTCGGCGACCAAATCGCCATTGCCATCGCGGCCAACTTTGGTCGACCAGCAATCGTCAATCACAACATAGTTATAGCCCAGATCCTTAAGCCCAGAGCTAACAATCACGTCAGCTGTGGCGCGGACTGAATCTTCATGAATCGTACTACCAAACATGTTCCATGAGTTCCAACCCATTGGCGGTGTAGGTGCGAGAGGTTGCTCTGAAGTCGTCATACATTTCTCCATTCGATAAGGGCCGTTCCTTACCATTCAATTATTGTAGACTTTGGGCTTAGCCAATGTCAAAGCTTTTCATGGATAATATTTTTAGAGTTTTAACCCTACTTGACAATACCATACTGTATGGTATGTTTTAGCTGTGGCGTAATGGAGGCACTATGGCACGGGTACGACGTGAGGATTGGTTGCAACATGGCTTGAGTATTCTCAGCAGCGAATCGGTTGCGGCATTAACGATTGAACGTTTGACCACCGATTTAGGGGTGACCAAAGGCTCGTTCTACCATCATTTTGGCGGCTGGCCAAGCTACAAAACCGCGCTTTTGCAGCAATTCGAGCAACAAGATACCTTAGACATTATTCAGCATTTGGCGCGCTATAACGAGCCTGCCCAAAAACTTCGAGCCTTGTTTGATTTGCTGACGATTGTCGCGATTTATGCCGCCAACGATCCATGGGACGTGGAAATCGCCATGCGTGGCTGGGCGGCGAGCGATTCTGAAGTACGGGCAATGATCGAACGGATCGATAACCTGCGGGTGACGTTTGTGGCTGAGGTCTGTTGTGAGCTGACTGGCAATGCTGATCAGGGTTTGTTGATGGCGCAGCATGCCTATGCCATTTTGCTGGGAGCCGTGTTGATGCAACCAATGTTGCCAATGTTCCGTTTACGCCAAATTTACGATCAATTTTTACGCTTATATGCAATCCCTGGAGGCCCTGATGACGATCAAGCAGCATCCCATTCTCGCGCCATTAATCGCCCAGTCTGATCATGTTGATATAAAAACTCGCCAGATTCGCACCGCCCAACCTGAGCAGGAGCTACGCCGTTTTATCGCCGCCATGATCGGCTATAACCCAAGTTGGATGCAAAGTTTGTATGCGATTCGTTGGGGGTTTGTGCGACTATTGGGCATGCGCCAAGAAGGCTTACCCGATACCAAGCAGCTGCGGCCTGAGCAAGTGCCAATGCAAGCCGGCCAAAACTTGAGCTTTTTCAAAGTTACGGCGGCGGCGGAAGGCCAATATTTGGTGGCCTCGGCCAGCGAATCGCACCTCACGGCGTGGCTTGCGGTCGTGCTAGAGCCAGTTGGTGGCGAGCAGTACAACCTGCATACGGTCACGATTGTACGCTATCACGCTTGGACTGGGCCAGTCTATTTTAATGTAATTCGTCCGTTTCATCATGTGGTCGTCAACCAGATGATCAAGGCTGGCCTTGCGGGCTTACAGCCAACTGCCTAGGAGCACATTATGTTAGCACGTACAACAATTGTTGGCTTGATCGGTGGGGCAACAGCATTAATCCATGGCATCGGTGGTCAGTTGACCAGCATTCAGGCCTTGAACCAAGCCAATCTGGCGGCCAACCCTCGTTTAGAACTTCTGGCAACCTGGCATATGCTGACAATTCAGCTTGGTTGGTTGGCCTATCAAGTTTGGCGCTTAGAACGCCACGCTGATCCAATTGCTCAATCGCGGGCAATTATTGCTCAATATTTGGTGTATAGCGGTTTATGGTTGGGGCTGAATCTGCTAGTTGCTGGTCAGCTTTGGTTGGCGCCGCAATGGGTTTTATTGGCCGGTTTGGCGGGGCTAACTTGGTGGGCCACGCCACGAACACAGCAGCTCACGCAAGGAGCACATTGATGCGTACAAACTATCTTGGCAAATGTGGGGCTTGGATCTTTATGATCGTTGGGCTAGGCCATCTCTATTTTCAATTGTTTGAGACCTCGGCGAATCCGACCGCTGCTGCAAGCCTAGAGCAAATTCAAGTGCAATTGCCAGCCACCCAACGCACAATGCTGGAACTGAATACTGGCTTTTCGTTGGCAATGGGCTATTTATTGATCGGGTATGGCATGCTTAATTTGCTAATTATGCGGGTTATGGGCAACGATGCAGCCCGTTTGCAGGCGATTTGGCGCTTCAACAGCGCGGTTTCGTTGGGCTTGGCACTGCTTTCATTGCGCTACTTTTTTATTTTCCCAAGTGGCTCGTTTACGATCACCACTGTGTTGTATGCTTTGGCAAGCCGCCAAACAGGCCGGATAAATCCATCGTGAGGCTGAAACATTAGCCCTATAATCGAGTATAGTTGGCACGATATGGATGCCAAGATCGGCGAGAGCGATCTTGGATTTTTAGTGCAATCGAGGCCTCTTTATGCTACGTCGGATGTTAATTTTGTTCGTGTTGGTTGGTTTAGTCGCCTGTGGCTCGAAAGATCAAGCTACTACCAACAGCGAAAGTCTCACGTTGAAATTAAATGTTCAGCCAAATCAAACCTATCGCTATAAATCGACCCAAGTGCAAAACATGACCCAAAGCATGTTTGGCACTGAGCAAACCCAAGCTACCACCACGACCATGACCATGGAGCAAACAGTGCTGTCGGTTTCGCCTTCAGGCGAAACGGTGATGCGAATTATGATTGATTCGATGCGGGTCGAAAGCCAAACCGCTGATCAAACGATGATTTACGATTCAAGTGACCCGGCTGCAAGCACCGATTCACCCGCATTTGCCCAATTTGCTGGCCTTACCAGCCAACCAATGACGCTTACCTTGAGCCCAGAAGCTTCGTTGAGCAAAATTGAGGGCATCGATCAATTAATCGATAAGATGCTTGCTGGGACTGAAGAAAACGAACAAAGCGTGATGATGCGCGATATGTTGACCAAAACCTTTGAGCAAAGCTACGCCAAAGCCACGATTATTCCGTTTGGTGGCAAACCCATGGCGATTGGTGATTCATGGCAAGATGTTAGCGACATGAATTTGCAAATTTTCTCAATGGTGTTGACCAATACCTACACCCTGAAAGAACGTAATGCAGGCCTAGCAAGCTTTGATGTGATTGGCGAATTTGCGCTTGGTGAATTCAACTTCCCTGGCTTGATGGACCAAGAAACTATTAAAGTGGCGGTTGAAAAAGGTGAAGGCGAGAATAGCCAACGCGGTACTGTGGTGATTGATGAAGCCACAGGGATGCTTAAATCCAATGTGCTTGATCAAACAATGTCGTTGGTGATTAAAATCGCAGGTGAAGATGCCGGTCAATCGCTAACTATGCCGTTTAATCAGACCAACCACATGGAAGTTCAACTCCAACCATAACATCAGCTTTTTCTCAGTTAGGATTAAGTTGTTTATCGTGGTTTATCGATCTGCGGCGTGCTATAACCATAGCACGCTTTTTGATGTGAGGAGTTTTTATGCGAACACGATTACTCGCTGGCTTGCTGAGTTTTTTGGTCTTAGCTGGATGTGGCGGTCAAGCCACTAACCCAACCATCACGCCACCAGCAACGCTCACGCCAGCCGCGCAAGCGCAAGTGCTTGCCACCGCGACGTTGGATGTGAGCAGCCCAAGCCCAACAGAGGCCGTGGTTGAGCCAAGCAACCAACCAGCCACGCCAAGCATCGATGATCCCAATGCCTTGGTTGATACCTCGATGCTGACTGGGCGAATCTATTTTCTTGATCCGTTGGGATTTTCGATTAACTCGATGGCGCCAACTGGCGGTGAGCTGCAAACGATCTACAAAGAACAAGGGCCATTGCCGTTATCGCGCTTAGGAATTGACCCAAGTTTGCAGTATTTGAGCGTGTTCAAGGGTGATTTTTTGCATTTGTATAGCATCGATTTTCAAGAGCTTTTGCGCTTGCCAAGCAGCTTTGAGCCAATTTGGTCACCCAATGGCGATGGCAAATTTGCCTTGCTGAAATTAACCGATATGGGCGAAGCCTTTGTTGATGTTTATGATTTGAAGAGTGCCACCCCTGAGCGTGCTGTTGTCAGCACCATTGGCTATCGTGCCGCTTGGCTCAGCGATGGCAGCGGCTTAGTGGTGCATAATGGCAATCAAATTGGCACGGCCAGCTTGCTTGATGGTGCATTTACCCCGATCGCCGAACTGGTTGAGGACGAGCATGGGACTTGGGCAATTGACGATCTATTGAGCCATGATGACTGGATCTATTTCCATGGTGGGCAAGTTAATTTGTTGGGAGCCTCGGGCAACGGTATGCAATGGTGGATTTTGGTTGATGGGGTGCCACAAGCGCTGACCGAGATTGGTGGCAATGGCGTAATGCGAGTGCAATTCAATGCTAAGCGTGAGCAACTGGCCTACATTGATAATTTTCATAGTAGTGCCTGTTTGGGGGTGCAAGTCTTGAGTGTGCAAAATGCTGATTTCAGTTCGGCAGCGCTGACGCCAAATTTAGCCCCGCTTGGTGCCGATAATGGCCAAGCGATTCATGGCGCAGCGTGGAACCCAAGTGGCGATTGGCTGACCTTTGCCAAGGGCGATTACAGCTGCGCTGAATCTGGCCCGATTTATGCAACGCCCCAAATTTTGGTTTGGAATCCCACAACCCAAGCGTTGCAAGCCTTTGAGTATGGCAGCTATCCAGTTTGGCTTCCATAAAGAGCATAGGTCAAAGAATAGAGAACATAGCTGGAATGGCCCACAGCATGAACGTATCGCCTCGCTTCACCGCGAGGCCAAGGAGAACCAGCAATCCAACGCCCCTCGCCCACTGCACGCGGGCGAGGGGTGAGGGAACGCCCATTCTTGTCAATGCAATGAACCATTCTACATAGGCGCAATTGAGAAAGATGAAGGCTTCAGGGATAGGAATTTAATCATCAAGGGCTGAAAGAACACAAAGTATCAAACCATTCGTGTTCTTTCAGCCCTTGATAAGTAATTTTTGCAATTTTAGCGGCGGGCTGGGCCTTGAGCTAAGCGGCCAAGCAAGCCACCCTGATTTGGGCGACTACTATCGCTGGCTGCGGTTGCTGCTGGTTGGGTTGGCAATGGAGCAGTAACCAACTCAGGCTGTTTGGCTGGGATGAGCGTCGGCGTGAAGCTGGCGCTTGGAATTGGCGCGCTGACTGGGGCTACGTACTTGGTTGCTAAAACTTTTGGCTGGATCAACGCCAGTAATTGCTACGACTCCAGCTTTGATCAAGCGCACGATTGCCCGTGAAACATCGATTGGCTCGACGATCAAGCGTTCAGCAATTTGGCGAATACTGGTTTCGCCATTGATGGTGCGCGCCACGGCAACCGCCATTGAATCAAGCGTTTGGCTCGGCATTGCACCGCTGCGAATATAGGGAATCGCATTATCGTTGGGAATGAAAATGCGCAATTCGCCCCACGAACGAGCACGATCCTCGGCCTCGTCACAAAGACTGGTTGCATCCGAAACCATGGTTTCTTGGGTTAGTTCGCGTAAATCGCGCACAGCAAATTGGGCATTTGGTTCTTCGAACAAAAGCCAAACCGCCTCTGGCCCGACTTTATCGCTATATTCTGCGTGGCGCACCAAACCATCGCGGGTAAGAATCACCCCACGTCCGTGTTGGCCAATAATTTCAAGCTCGCCACACATTGAGCTTTGCTGCATCAGTTCGAGTAATTCACGTAAAGGAAAGCTATTGAATGTGCCGGTAAGTTCCATGGCAACCTCCAGAATCTGTTTGCCATAGTACCATACCTCGCGGCTGCATATGTCAATCCGTGGTACTTTTCTCGGTTAGTACTGAGATTTACTCCTGAGGTTAAAAGAATCACGGGGCAGTGGTACTGCCCCGTGACCTCCGTTAATCGTTTGTATGGGTTTAGCGTGGTAATGAGCGCTCAGGCACCCCAGTCAAATCATCTGGCGTACTTGGGCGTTGCTGATCAAAGACCAAATTGGTGGTTGCTGGCACAATATATGGCCCGCGAATGTTGTTGTAGGTTCCACCATAGGTTTCGTGAGTTTCCAAAATTGCGCCGTAGTTGGTTAGACCATATGAATCGGCTTGGGCGTAGATTCGACTGCCAGCGTTGAGTTGACCAGGTGGTACGAAGCTCAAATCTGAGCGATAGTATTGACCGCCACTGATCAAGGTCAAGCTTGCATTTGGTGCTAAGGCTGGGGCATTGGTTGGAATTGCCCAAGCCATGCCGAAGTTGCCAAGGGTGTTCCATGGCTGGTTGACAGCGGTTGGGGCTTGATTTGGATTGATGTAGGCATCGACCCAATACCCGCCCGCCAATGGTTCAGTGCCCGTGTTACGAATTGTGACCCGTACCGTGCCATTGACCACTTGAATGCTGTCAACTATCAAGTCAACTAAAGCTGGTTTTGTGACCATTGGAATGAATACCAAGGCGCGATCGTCGTTGATGATCGTGATTGTGCTGGTGATTGGCGTACCAAAGGCGGTGCCAACCGGATTGCTCAAGCTCAACAGAATCGTTTCGCTTGGCTCGTAGGTGCTGTCGTTGATAATTGGCACCACCACTTGAACGCTGGTTTGGCCTTGTGGAATGGTCAGCGTTTGGGTGACTGGCGTGTAATCGCTAAGATTTGCCGTGCCATTGCTGGTTGCAAAGTGTACCTGAACCGCACTATTTGGATTTGGTGCGTTCAGTTGCACGGTCACGGTTGCGCTGCCTGTTGCTTCTACTACCTCATAATTAGTTAGGCTGAAGTTGACCCGTGGCACAACTACGGCCACAACCGCGCTGGCAGTGTTATTTGCCAACAGTTGGTCAATATCATCGCTAACACTGACATTGTTGATTAAGGTTGTATCGCTGGCCAAGCTTGGGCTGATAATCCCCGAAATTTGAATCGAGCCACCAGTAAATGGTTGGAGATCGCTGACCGTCCAAACATAGCCGGGGTTCGCGCCAGTATCGGTAAGCGTTAGGCCTTGGCTGCTGACCGTGACGTTGGTCAACAATGGCGAGACAATATCGGTCAAGACGATGTTGCTGGTTTGCAGGTTGCCAGTATTGGTCAGGTTGATGGTGAAGGTTACTGACGTGCCTGGTGTTGCAACTTGCGGCGTGACTTGCTTACTGATAGCCAAATCAACGCTGGTAACAGTGGCTGGTGCATCAGCGCCATCCAAATAGCTGCGCTCTAGATTGACTGTGCCTTGTGCCGAAGTCCATGTAAGTTCCACATTGTTGATCAATGGCGAGCCGATGATCAAGGTTGGTGGCGAGGCAACTCGTGCTTGATAACCGAGCACGCTGGTCGAGCCAAGCGCCAAGCTATCGAAGGTTGCTTCGATGTTTGAGCCATTGATTGCAAAGCTAGTTGGAGCTGGGCCTGAAATGACCGTTAGCGAACCAGCAACTGGAGTCAAGCCAACCGGCAGCGTATCTTCAATCGCCAATTCGTAGGCGTTTGAAGCACTTTGGGCAGTATGCGAAATGGTAATTGTGTAATTGAGCACTTGGCCAAAGTCTGGCGTAGTGTCATCAACAATTTTGTTGATTTCGAGGCTTGGGTCAACTACAGTAACGCTAACGCTGTTATCGTCGTCGCTCAAGCTTGGATCGGCACTACCATCAACGCTATTGGTCAAGACGGTGCCCCGTAAGAGACCTGGATTGCCATTCACGGTTGCTTGGTAAGTGATGGTAAAGCTATCGCTATCAACCGTGTTTGGCGCATTGACATTGCCCGGATTGACCACGCTGCTAGCAGCAATCGTCAGGGTTTGGCCACTGAGGTTGGCTGTAAAGCCATTGACGGTTATGCCATTGGCATTGGCAACGCTGGCCGAGCCAGTAACATAGGTCAAGCCAACTGGCAAACTATCAACAAAATTCAGGTTATTGGTCGTACCTTCGAGCACAGTTGCGGTTAGAACGTAGGTCACAACTTCGCCGAAGGTTACCTGATTGCCAATCGTGGTGGCAATGCTGGTGTTGGCTATGGCTTTTTCAAGCGCAAAACTGGTTGCAACACTGTAATTCAACAGATTGCTGCTAGCAGTGAAGCTTGCTAATTGCGAGCCACCAACATTCTTCCACGTGATTGAGCCTTGGCTTGTGGCCGTTGCAGCTTGGTTGATGCTATTTGGCAAGGTGTATTCAACAACGATTGTGAGCCGTTGATCGTTGCTGCCATTGGTGTTGAGCAGCAGATTGATATTGCCAGTGTTGATCAAATCGCCATTGGCATTGAAGCCCAGATTAGCACTGTAGTTGGTGCTGGTTGCTCCATCACTGACGATTGCCGAAATCAAGACTGGTGTGCCAAACGCTGCTGGCAAATCGACGCTCAGATCAACATCGTAGGCCGAGGCCAAGCTGTTGGTCGTATGGCTAATCACGATTTGTTGCCGCAGCGTATCGGCTGCGTCCAAGCCACCATCGGCGGTGAGTTTGCTCAAATTGATGTCGAGCTCTGGCTCAACCACGGTTACTGTGACCGCGTTATTGCTATCGCTGAAGTTCGGGCTAGCGGTTGCATCAACATCATTGGTGAGCACCGTGCCTGAAGCCACAGTTTGGTCGATAGTTGCCCGATAGACCAAAACGAAACTATCGGTGTCGAGGCCAACGCCGGGATAACTGCCTGGATTGGTTGCTGGATTGACCCTGAAGATCACGCTTTGACCAACGCTGGTCACGGTGAAGTTATTCAGGGTAATGCCGCCGTTGCTCAAGATTGTGCCTGAGCCAGCCAGATAATTCATGCCAACAGGCAAGGTATCAGTTAGCACGATGTTGCTGGTGCTGCCTTCGATTACGGTTACTGCGAGCGTATAGGTGAGGGTTTGGCCTGCTGAAACCGTGCTGGCTGCTGGCACAATTGCCTTGGTTACGCTAAAGGCTGAGGCAATTGCTTTATCAATTTGAGCACTGCGGCTATAACGTGGCAAGCTAATACCTGCCGCATTGCGCCATGTTACGCCGCTTTGGGCAGTTACCAAACTTGCTGGGGCCGCAGTGTTATTAACTTGAGCACTAATCGTCAAGATAATTTGCGAGCCAACAGGCATGGTTGCTGGCGTATTGGTTTGTAGATTATTGCCAACCAATGCAAAACTACCACCAGCTGCGCCACCAGTTTGCTGGGTACTAACAATACTCAAATTGCTGAGATTGCTGGTAAAGCTACTGGTAATTGCAACCGTGTTGGCAGTTTGGGTCGAGCCAAATGGATTGCTGACGCTCACCGTGAAGGTAATTGGATCGCCTGCTTCGAGTTGGGCTTCGCTATTTTGGCCAACCGTAATCGATAGCACTGGCTCTTGTACCGTTACGCTCACGGCGTTGTTGTTATCCACCAATGCTGGGTTAGCAGTGGCATCCACATCATTGGTCAGCACAGTGCCGACGCTTGCATTCGCAGCAACAGTTGCCTGATAGCGAATCACAAAGCTATCGCTGTCGGCTGCTGCCGAATTATTGATGTTACCTGGGTTGACCACGCTGCTGGCAGCAATCGTCAAGCTTTGACCACTGGCTGAGGCATTGAAGCCATTAATCGTCATGCCATTAGCATTTAGCACTTGAGCTGAACCAGCCACATAACTCATGCCGACAGGCAACGTATCGACCCATTGCAGATTATTGGTTGTGCCTTCCAAGACCGTCGTTGTCAAGGTATATTCAACAACTTGGCCCGGTGAGACGGTGGTTGCCGCTGGAGAAATCGCCTTGGTCACGTTCCAAACACTAGGAACTGTAATGGTTGGCGCTGCGCCAGTTGCCGTGTAGATTGGGCGGCTCACTCCACTAGCATTCGACCAAGTTGCGGTTGCGCTATTGGTGATTGTGGCAGTTGGGGTAATGCTATCGCGAACCGTACCCTGAACGATAATCGTCAAGAGCTGATCGTTGGAGCCGTTGGTATCCAACGAGAGATTAATATTGCCGATAGTGCTAAGCACACCACCACTTAGCGAGAAATTACCAGAAACGTTGCTACTGGTCGCGCCATCGCTCACAATCGCCGAAACGATCGTCAAGTTTTGGAGTTCCAATGGCAAGGTGTCGGTAATCAATACATTGGTTGCATTGTTGTTGCTGCTTGGAACGTGGGCTACCCGAATTTGGTAGCGCACAGTATCGCCAGCATCAACCCCACCCGTAGCGGTGGTGATGGTCTTGACCACGCTCAAGGTCGGCTCAACCACGGTCACCGAAACTTGATTGTTGTTATCAGTCAAACTTGGATCAGCGCTTGAGTCGAGATCGTTGGTTAGGATTGTGCCGCCAGCAACATTGTCTACCACAACTTGATAGGTCATCAAGAAGGTGTCAATATCGACACTCCCAGCGTTATTGGTATTGCCGGGGTTAGCAATGCTGGTCGCGCTGATCGTTAGGGTTTGGCCGATGAGCGAGACATTGAAGCCATTGATCGTCACGCCATTGGCATTCGAGATTTGAGCCGAGCCTGGCACATAGGTCATGCCAACTGGAATTGTATCGACCCAAACTGGATTGAGGGTTGTGCCTTCGATTACCGTGGTACTCACGGTGTAGGTCACGACCTGACCAATACTGACTTGGCTAATTGCCGGAACAATGAACTTGCCAACCGTCCAGCGACTAGCCACATTGATCGTGGGAGCAGTCGCGCTGGCGCTATAGTTGGCGTTGAAGATGCCACCTGGGTTACGCCACGTTAAGCTGACAGTATTGCTGATTGTACTGAGTGGCGTAGTGGAGTCAGCCACCGCACCACGTACCATCAAGGTCAATACTTGGTCGTTAGTGCCATTGGTGTTGAGATCAAGCCCCAAATTACCAACAGTGCGCAATTCGCCGCCAACAATTGTAAAGTTGCTAGCAACATTGATGTTGGTTGCGCCATCGCTTACGGTTGCCGAAAGAATGCTGGTCGCAGTCAATTGGCTAGGCAAGGTGTCGGTAATCAGCAGATTGGTGGCATTGGCACCGCTGCCTGCGGTTGGCTGCACCTTGATCAAATAGCGTACTTCATCGCCTGCGTCAATCCCAGTTGTGACAGAATTGATCGTTTTGCTGATGGTCAGTTCTGGCTCGACTACGGTGATTGTCGCTTGATTGTTGGTATCGCTCAAGCCCGGGTCTGCCGTCGCATCGACATCATTAGTTAAGGTTGTGCCACTGGTGGCATTGCCGGCCACAGTTGCTTCGTAGGTAATGGTAAAGCTATCGGTATCGGCAACCGCCGCATTATCAACATTGCCGGGGTTGGTTACGCTGGTAGCATTGAGTGTCAATACTTGGCCAATCGGGTTGGCACTAAAGCCATTGACCGTCATGCCGTTGACATTTTCAACCGTGGCTGAACCTGGAACATAGGTCAGGCCAGCAGGCAAGGTATCAACCCATTGGAGATTGTTGGTTGTGCCTTCAATCAGGGTTGTGGTAATTCGATAGCTGACGGTTGCGCCAGATCCAACTTCGCTGCCAGGCGCGGCAACCGTTTTGGCCACGCTAAAGCTGCTTGGAATCGTAATCGTTGGCGCAAGATCGGTGGCGGTGTAGCTCGCACGTTGGGTGCCTGCAAGATTGCGCCAAGTAACCGTCGCAGCATTGGCAATCGTGCCACCGGGATTAATCTGGTTGCGCACTTGGCCAGCCAGCACAATCACCAAGACTTGATCACTTGCACCATTGGTATTCAGCGCCAAGTTTGGTGGGCTGAGGGTGACCAAATCGCCACTACCATTGATGGCAAAGCTACTGGCAACATTCGTATTGGTTGCGCCATCGCTAATTGTGGCGCTTTCAATCACCGTGCCGATTATGCCTGCGGGCAGATCATCAGTAATATCGACGCTAAAGGCATCGCTGGCACTCGTAGCTTGCGGTGATACTTCGATGCGGTAGCGCACGGTATCGCCAGCATCAACCCCGACTGTGCTGGTAGTAATCGCCTTATCAATCGCCAAGATTGGCTCAACTACAGTAACACTGGCCGCATTATTGTTGTCGCTCAAGCCTGGGTTGGCACTGGCATCAACATCGTTGGTCAAAACTGTGCCAGCAACATTGCCAGCAACATCGTTTATCGTCGCTTGATAGGTGATAGTGAATGCATCGGTATCAGCGACTGAGGCATTATCAGCATTGCCTGGGTTGACTATGCTGGTAGCGCTAATCGTTAGCACTTGACCACTCAGGTTGGCGCTAAAGCCATTGACCGTCATTCCATTGGCGTTTTCAACCGTTGCCGAAGCTGGCACATAGGTCATGCCAACGGGCAAGGTATCAACCCATTGCAGATTATTGGTTGTACCTTCAATTACGGTTGTGCTCAAGCGATAGGTAACGGTTGCCCCAACGGCGACGTTTGCACCTGGTGCAGCAACCGTTTTGGTGACACTAAAGCTGGCAGGAATCGTAATCGTTGGCGCAAGATCGGTGGCAGTATAGCTGGCGCGTTGCACGCTTTCGCTATTACGCCATACCACCGTGGCGGCATTGGCAATTGTGCCACCTGGGTTAACCGTGTTGCGAACCGTTCCTCGCAGCACAATCACCAAAACTTGATCGCTGGCTCCATTAGTATTGAGTGCTAAGTCTACTGGTGTGACAGTAACTAAATCGCCTGAGCCATTGATGCTGAAGTTGCTAGCGACATTGGTGGTGGTGGCACCATCACTAATCGTGGCACTTTCAATCACCGTGCCTTGCAGCGCAGCAGGCATATCATCGGTGATATTGAGGCCAAAGGCATTAGCATTGCTGGTTGCTTGGGGGAAGACTTCAATCCGATAGCGCAGCGTATCAGCAGCATCGACTCCAGCTGTGCTGGTACTGATGCTCTTATCAATCGACAACAATGGCTCGCGAACGGTAACACTAACCGAATTATTGTTATCGGCAGGCACACCATCAGCAGTTGCATCAACATCGTTGGTTAATACTGTACCAGCAACATTGCCGGGAACATCATTGACACTTGCTTGGTAGGTAATCGTAAAGCTATCAGTATCCATGATTCCTGGACCATCGGAGTTGCCAGGGTTAAGCACATTGCTGGCACTGAGAGTCAACACTTGACCAGTGAGCGAGGCGTTCAGTGTAGCGATGGTCATGCCATTGGCATTAGCGATCACTGCTGAACCTGGAACATAGCTCATGCCAACCGGCAAGGTATCGACCCATTGCAGATTGTTGGTTGTGCCTTCGAGCACGGTCGTTGCCAATTGATAGGTGACAATACTCCCAATCGTGGGTGTGCCACCTGCAATCACCGATTTGGTCACGGTAAACGGCGCTGGAACCGTAATATTCGGTGCGGTGCTCGAATCGTTATAATTTGAGCGCTGGAGCGAAGTTGCATTGCGCCAAGTACTATTGGCAGTATTGGCAATCGTTGAGCCAGGGGTTACTGCATTGGTAACAACCCCACGAACGATAATCGTCAAGGCTTGATCAGTTGGGCCATTGGTATTGATATTAAGATTAGTAGCAGTTGTGGTTGAAAGTTGACCAGAGCCATTGATTGTGAAATTACTGGTCACGTTGGTATTGGTTGCACCGTCGCTGATTATTGCTGATTCGACCACTGGTGAGCCAAGCACCGCAGGCAAATTATCAACGACACTTACATCATAAGCTTGGGCGGTGCTGGCGGCGGTATGGCTGACTCGAATCTGATAGCGCACCGTATCGCCAGCATCAACAGCGGTTGATACGCCAACGATGGTTTTGCTAACATCTAAGAATGGTTCAACAATCGTCAGGTTATGCGTGTTGCCATTATCAACTTGACTGGGGCTGGCTGAGGCATTGACACTATTGGTCAAAATTACCCCGCTGACGTTGGCAGGCACATCAAGCACTTTTACTTGATAGGATAAACGGAACACATCACTATCAGCGGTTGCCGTATTATCAATATTGCCAGGATTGACGACACTGCTCGCATTGATTGTTAAGGTTTGGCCACTGATATTGGCAATTAAGCCATTGATCGTCATCCCATTGCTATTACTAACGTTAATTGAGCCAGCTACATAGCTAGTGTTCGCAGGCAGGGTATCAACAAATTGTAAACTATTGGTCGTTCCTTCAATTACGCCAACATCAAGATGATAGGTAACATCTTGGTTAATCAAAGCCTCAGTTTCAAGGCTCGATTTGCTGACCGTAAACGCCTTGGCTAAGTTGAGATTAACATTCCCACTGCTATCGGTTAGCCCTGTAACCGTGGTCAATGAAGCGCTATTGCTCCAGGTTGCATTGGCAATATTACCGAAGGTCGCTCCGGCAAGCGCCGTATTGGCAACTTTGCTGGTCAGTACTACAGTTAATTTTTGGCTATTATTGCCATTCGAGCGATAGCGCAAACTAAACGGAGTTGTAGTGGTTAGATCGCCACTGCCAACCGAAAGATTTGCCGCTACGTTGGTGTTGGTTGCACCATCGCTGACAATCGCGCTACTAATAACCGTGCCAGTCAATTGCGCTGGCAAATTATCAGTCAGGTTGAGGTTAAAGGCATCGGCCAAACTGAGCGAAACCGTATCAGCGCCTTCAACCACCGTCGCATGCTCAACTTCGATTTGATAGGTTACGGTATCGAAGGCATCGACATTGGTGGTAGCGCTGGTGATGGTTTTGCGCACATTCAGAATTGGCGTAATCAACTGGCCAAAAATTTCTGATTCGCCAGTGGTTTGACCATCGCGATTATCAGCTCCGCCCCAAACAACCAAGGTATGGTTGAGGGTTGGGCCACCATAGGCAATCCCAATAAAGCCATTGGCAAAATAGGTATCATCGCCATTTGGCCCCATATCGCTGACTTGCACATCGTTTGGTGCAATCCGCGCGCCAGTGGCGGCATTAATTTTCTGGGTGTAGATTTCGCGTTCAGCATTACCGGCGGCACTGGGAGCCATCCAGCCGATAATAAATTGGTTATCACGCGAGTTATAAGTAATGACTGGATCGGTTGAAACCCCACGATTGGTTGAACTGAGGGTCAACAATCCGCCACTCAAGGCTCCAGTACCGGCAACCAACTGCCCATAGACGTTATATACGGCATCAGTAAGGTTATCGCCAGACCAAATGACCAAATAGAGGTTGTTGGTGGGGTTGTAGCCAAGATTAATATCAAACGAATCTTGGTTAGGGTTATTGGCAATCAAGAAATCGTCAGTGCCAACCTCAGCCAATGCTGAAGTTAAGCGTTGACCATAAACATCAAAATCGCCATCTGTGCCGCCATCATCGGAGCGCCAAACGACTAAATATTCGTTGTTGACGCTATTCCAAGTAATTTGCGGATCTTCAGGGCGGATGGTTGCGTTTCCAGTTGTGCCAACATCGGAAACCTTAACATCGCTGCCAACTTCGGCAAGGTTGCCGCCGCTATAGCCCAGCGACTGCACATAAATTTCAAATTCACCGTCAGCCCGACCGCCAGCCAAATCGTCGCCATACCAGGCTACGGCATATTGATTAGCGGTAGCATTGTAAGTAACCGCAGGCTCAAAAGCATCGGCGGTATTCACGCCATCGGTACCCATTTGACTGACCCGCAATGGCGGGCCAATTACGGTTCCATTGGCTGAAACCCGTTGCGCATAAATTTCTAGCTCATTGGTGATGCCAGCGGCAACTTGGCTATCGCCTTCAAAAACCACCAAATATTCATTTTGGACACTATTCCAAACCACTTGCGACTTGCCATAGGCATCCTGAACATCAAGATCATCGGCAATCAAAAAGTCGTTAGTGCCAATTTCAAGCCCGGTAACGGCATCGATCAATTGACCATGCACATTGAGTGAGCCAGTTGCGGTTTCTAAGCCTTCCCACACTAAGAGATATTGGCTATCTGTGGCGTTATAGGCTACAACTGGGTTAACCGCAAGGCTGCCATCGCCATTGCCAAGACCACCCATATCGCTCAACAACACATCGTTGGAGCCAAGCAAGGGTGCGGCCATAGGGCGTTCAGCCGACGTTTGAGCTTGCTGAATAGGCTTTGGAGCGGCAAAGGCCCCACTTCCTTGCAGCACAAATAGCACCCCAGCGAGGAGTGCCATTACCACAGCAGAAAGTCGAGATTGTTTCAACACAGCGGGATACCTTTCTGTTTGGGTTACCTTCATCAGACACACAAATATGAGTTGAGCCAGCCACTGCGCGGCGCTTGTTCGATTGTGCCAAGCAGTGGGCGAAGATCAAGGGCAGCAAGTTCAAGCGGAATAACTTGATTGTTGGCTTGATCGGTTGGATGAGCTTGAACAAGATATAGATTGGGAATACTGGTTTGTTGATTTGAATAATGCTCAATCGTGCCGCGTGGCGTTGACCATGCAACCTTGGCGATGGCTTGAACTAAAGCTTGATCATCAGCACTGGTTGCTTCAAGCAGCGCTTGCGCCAACCAGGCTCCAGCCTCAATGCCTAAAAGCTGGGCGAGTGATTCAAAGGGTTTGGCAGTGGTTGGGGCAAGTTGGTTTGGATTCCAAGGCAAACATGTGGTTAGGGCTAGCTTTGTGCGTAACGCTGGCTCGATTTCAAGCCAAGTCATGGGGCTAACGACTAACGGAAGTTTGCCAGCAAACGGACTATCGCTCCACGCTGCTAAGAATTGTTTTGCTTCTGGGCCGCATGCTGTATAAAAGAGCAGCTCGCTAGGGGTTTCTGCCAAATAATTCCAAAGTGGCGAAAAATTACCCCGATCAGGTGCAACATGGCTCAGGTAGTGGCCTACGGCCTGACCGCCTGCTTGTTCAAAACCCGCCAAAAGCGCATAATGCAGATCGTAGCCGCTATCGTAGTGGCTCAGCGCATGCACGGTTGTACGACCCAAATGTTCAGCCGCCCAACGACCTAATGCATAGTGGGCCTGCCATAAGCCTAAACTGTGTTGAATAATCCATGGATTCTGTTCTGTGTGGCGCGGAATATTTTCACCAAGATTAACTACCAGCGTTGGGCGAGGCATGCGCTCCAAAAATGGCATAATATATTCGATTAGGCCAGTTTGCAGCCACAGCACCAAAACATCAATATGGCGATTGCTGAGCAATTGTTGAATTTTTTGCTCAAGTGCTATTACTCCAGCCCCAACTGTTTCGATATACAGCTGGAGATCCCCAATTATGCCATCGTGGATACTTGGTGCAAGCGCATCCCGCAAGCCACGCTCAAATTCTTCGGCAATTGCCTCGCGATCGGTTGCCAAAGGCAAGAGCATGCCAATTCCCAAACGCTGATAGTGCATAACCTAAACCTCAAATAATTAAAGTCTGCGATGGGAAGATCCCTTGTAAGGCAATACAGAAATTGAGCGTCAAAAAAGGTGCCATATTGAGGTGCGCTTGGCTACCTCCCACATTACTAACGCTCAAATTGCTCAATGCTCCAGTTGGGCCTGCCGTTGTATAGCCATTGACCCCGCTTGAACGCGCTGGCGGATAACCGCTGCCGCTATTGGCAGGTTGGTTTGAGGCAGCAACGGTGTGATTATGCGCTGGCAGTTCGGCAATTGAAAGGGTATGGGCCTGCTCGCCAGCCCGTTGGCCTAGGGTGAAACTCCCGTCCATATGCAGCGGAATCCGCCCACGCAGATCGGGCAAAGCGAAGTTAACCCGGCCATCGCCACCATAGGTTGTGCCTAATAACGAAAACAACGCTTGATTTTGATTGATTGGTAAAAGTTGCCCATTACACAAGGCCCAACCACGCGGTGCAAAGCCAAACGAAAACAGGCGAATTTCAGATAAAAATGGTTCTGCCATAATACTGTCATCCTCTAACTCAGCTTAATGCCGATCGTTTGATCTTAGCCGCGTGGCGGGAAGACCCCTTGTAAGGCAATAATAAAATTCAGCGTCAGGTAGGGCTGCATATTATTATGCGGTTGATCGCTGCCCGTAATTGCAAGTTCTTGCGGCGATAGTGTTGTATCGGGAGCATTGCGGAAGGCATCAGTTGATTCGCTGCTCCCAACAAGATTGCCTACGGGATCGGGATTATTGCCATCGATGCCTACATAATTAAGCACATGGCTATGGCTCGGGATTTCACTCTGCAATAATGTCACTGTTTCTGAACCACCAGTTTCACCAAGATCGTGCAGGCTCAAGCCTGGCCCTTGGCCTGGATGCATTGGGGACCTTCCCTGAAAATCAGGTAGCGCAAAGTTGCTTTTGCCATTGCCTCCATAGGTTGTGCCTAATAATGAAAATAAAGCAGTATTTTGCGAAATTGGTAAAAGCTGACCATCGCAAAAAGCCCAGCCACGGGGAGCAAAATTAAACGGAACAATCCGAATTTCAGCGACAAATGGATCTGCCATACAAGCACCTCAATAACTACAACTACTTAACGATTCAAGCCCTACTTTTTTCGCCTAGGTTGGTGAGGGGAAGATGCCATATAAGGAGATAATGAAGTCGACACACAAGTATGGCGACATATTTGTATGTGGTTGTGAACCACCGGTTGCGCTAATCGTATTGGCAGCAAATGGCGAGAGATCGCCAGGCAATGCCCCTGCTACATATAGGTTGGTCGAGCCAGCCTTGGCCCAAATGCCACTTTGCGGAATATTAGTCGTGCCATTGTTGGCACTTGCCAGCGCCGCATGGCTATGGTTGGCGATTTGGGAAACCGTGAGCGTAATTTCTTCAGCGCCCCCAGTTTCGGCTAAAATAAAGCCGTTGCCCTGATGAATTGGCATCCGTCCACGTAAATCGGGCAGGGCAAACGTCGATTGGCCGTCGCCGCCATAGGTCGTGCCAATCAAATTAAAGAGCGTTTCATTCTCCGAGATGGGTAGTAATTGCCCCTCGCAAAACATCCAGCCTGCTGGGGCAAAATTGCCAGCAAACATGCGAATTTCACCAACATACGGTTGCGCCATGTGCGATCCTCCAAAAACTAAGGCCGCCATTCCATTTCGGTGTACATACTCAAGCCACCGACAGCTTGAAATCCTAGGCGTTTGTACCAAGCACTTACGCGCAGGTTTTCTTTATAGACATACAAGCGAACTGGGCGTTGGCTGGTTTTGGCCGAGGCCAAAAACAATTCAAGCAGTTTTCCGCCGATGCCGCGCCCGCGAAACTGCGGCAAGAGCGTTATATCTAAAACGCGCATTAGGCTTGAACTTTGAAATGTGTACCAGTTACCAATTGCTTGCTGTTTGTGTTGAACGATTTGGAAGGTACCAGTGGGGTAGTGTTGCATGTAGTGGGTGTGCTGAGCATGATATTGCATGCCGATAAACTCAGCTTTGCGAAGATCATCCCAATCAACGCGAGCCATTTCGGCGGCCCGCGTCGAGGCATACAAACTAAGCAGCAGCGACTCATCCTTGGGAGTTGCTGCACGCAGACTCAGCGGGGCTGCCAATCCAATCATCGATGATCTCCTTCAGCACACCAAAGCTTAGCGTATCAAGCGAACCGAGTTGTTATTCAAAATAGGGTTGAATGATGCCGCTGCGGATTGAGCCAACTTGTTGTTGAACTTTGGCTTGATCGAGGGCCGCCAAACTGACTGGCAAGGCTTGACGTTGTTGACTGACTAAAAAGTGCAGATAGGTTGCTGCCTGGGTCGTCTGGAAGCCATCGATTGTAGTTGCCCCACGCAACCCAGCGTAGCTAACAGCTTTGGTGCCCGCCATTTTGCTGGCAATCAGCAACGCCGTATCGTAGCCTAAGGCGTGATGGCGGGTTGGCTCAGCCCCATAGATTTTGCTAAATGTTTGGCGAAACGCTTGATTGCTGCTTGCGCTCCAACCACTGGCATGGGCCAAATCGAGGCCTTGTTTGCGCAGCCGTGAAGCTAAACCTGCTTCAAGCGTGGTGTTGGGTGTGATCCATAGCGCTTTGCTGCTGGTCTGAAAGCTATTCCACCACTGCTGCGATTCGACAGCATTTAACGCCAAATACACCACATCGGGATTGAGGCTGGCAACTTTGGCGGCGAGATCCGCAAGGTTGGCCTGTGAGCTGAAGCTGAAATCGGCGACTAATTGCGCACCTGCGGTTAGTAAACCTTGCTCAAAGCCCCAAGCGCAATCGTAGCCGTTTAGCGCTCCTGAACGAATGATAATTGCTCGCTTGCCGCGTTGTTGGCTAGCCCAAACTGCGCTTTGCCAAGCAGCATCGGCTAAGCCAAAACTATTGATCACCAAATTTGGGCTAGGATTGGCGACTGCGAAATGTTCGCCGAGGCTGGCCGCAATGATCGGCTGGTTTGGCAAGCTATCGCTGAGCATTTGTAAACCCAACGGTGTACCTAAACTAAGCCATATATCAGCCGCCGAGGATTTGGCCGTAAACACCTGATCGAGGTTTTTGGGTGTTTGAAGATTAATCGTGAAGGGTACTGCTGCTTGCTCGCTAGCAAACTGCAAACCAAGCAACAACTCCCGACTGGCGCGATGCGTATGCAGTTCGGTGGGCAAGATAACCCCAACCTGCATTACCGCTGGCGCTTGTAACCGAATAGGGGTTCTCTCGTTGGCAGCGGCTAGCTCGGGCATGCTGGCAAGCAACCCTGACATAGCGCCCAACTTGAGAAACTGCCGCCGATTGATGGCTTGATTGTGATCGTGATCGGGCATGGTGGCATCCTCAATTATATTAAGTTTTGGAGTTGATCGGGCAATGCGTCAAAAGCATACCATAGCCGCTTAAAACCCTTGTAGGAAAAAGGTCATAGCAGAGTATAGTACCTAGGCTGATAGATAAAAAATTAAAAAACCACCGCATGGGGTGCGGTGGTGAAATGAGCCTCGCATAAATTAAAACTTACACTTGGCTCAGAGCGCTTTTTGAGCGTAAACAAGCAGCTTGGAGCATCAGCATGGGGCCTAGGATCGTTCTAGGCGCAAGCCTGATGCTCCAATAACCACAAGTCCTAGACTTCCATGACCTCGGCTTCTTTGGTAGCGCCGATAGTTTCGACTTCTTTTTGGAAGCGGTCGGTCAATTTTTGCAAATCTTCTTGGCCGCGACGCTCGTCATCTTCCGAGATGGCTTTATCTTGCTGCAATTTGCGAATAGCATCTTGGGCATCGCGGCGCACGTTGCGGATTGCCACTTTGCCATCTTCGATTTTGGCTTTAACTTGCTTGACCAACTCCTTGCGGCGTTCTTGGGTCAATTGAGGAATTGCCAAGCGAATCACGCGGCCATCGTTGCTGGGGTTGATGCCCAGTTCGGAATTTTGAATCGCCTTTTCAATCGCCTTGATTGCCCCTTGGTCGTAGGGTTGAATCGTCAACAGGCGTGATTCAGGCGAGGCGACGTTGGCCAATTGGTTGAGCGGCATTTCAGCGCCATAATATTCAACCTTCAGATCTTCGACCAAGGCGGGAGACGCGCGGCCAGTGCGCACTGCGCCAAGGGTATGGCGCAACGAATCGATGCTCTTTTTCATTTTGGCTTCGGCATCGCGTAATACATCTTTAACCGTCATACAAAAACTCCTTGTAGTTGGCTAGCGCTACGCAGAGGTAGCGGGGGCTTCAGTGCTGGGATTGCTAATCAAGGTACCTACCTGCTCACCTAGCACAATTCGTTCCAAATTGCCTGGGGTATCGAGGCTGAATACAATAATTGGCAAGTTATTATCCATGCAAAAGGTCAGCGCCGTACTGTCCATAATCGTTAAGCCACGGGTCAGGGCATCAAAATAGGTGATGTGGTCGAATTTGGTTGCTGTGGGGTTGGTGCGTGGGTCAGCGCTATACACCCCATCAACCCGGTTTTTGGCCATCAGAATCACATCGGCATCGAGTTCGGCGGCGCGTAAAGCTGCGCCCGAATCGGTGGTGAAATAGGGATTCCCAGTGCCCGCAGCCAAAATGACCACGCGACCTTTTTCCATATGCCGCACCGCTCGCCGTCGAATGTACGATTCTGCCACCTCATCCATTTTGATTGCCGTCATGGCTCGAGTTTGCATGCCGTTACGCTCAAGCGCATCTTGCAAAGCCAAGGCATTAATAATTGTTGCAAGCATGCCCATGTAATGTGCTTGGGGTGGTTCCATACCAGCTTTGATTGCTGGGCCACCACGCCAGATATTGCCGCCGCCAAGCACAATTGCCACTTGTACCCCCTGCGCCAACAATGTCTTAATCTCGGCTGACATATAGTTTAACACGTCAGGCGAAATATTGGTTTTACCATCGCCAGCCAATGCTTCGCCGCTGAGCTTGAGCAAAACCCGTTTGTAGCGTGGTTGCATACCAGAACCCTCCAAGTGAAAGTCAAAAGGTCAAAAGCCAAGAAGAAACAAACACCCAATGTGATTTCAGAAAAAAACCGCCGCCTGCGGATTGAGTACAATCCACAAACGACGGTTGAGGAGCTAATAGATTGGGTTGCGCCAATCGTCTCACTGTTTAGTTGCTACCAACTTCAAAGCGGCTGAAGCGGCGCACAATGATGTTTTCGCCCAATTTTGCAATCGCTTCTTGCACCAAATCTTTGATCTTGACGCTTGGATCTTTGACGAATTCTTGTTCGAGCAAGACGATTTCGCCATAGAATTTCTCGATGCGACCTTCAACAATTTTTTCAACAATGTTGGCAGGCTTGCCGCTGTCGACATTTTGTTGGCGCAAGATTTCGCGTTCGCGTTCGACTTCTTCTGCAGGTACTTCTTCGCGATTGACATACGCTGGGTTGGTTGCAGCAATGTGCAGCGCCAAATCGTAGGCCAATTTCTTGAAATCGTCGGTTTTGGCCACGAAGTCGGTTTCGCAGTTTACTTCAACGATGGCAACAACTTTATTGCCTGGATGCACGTAAACTTCGATCCGGCCATCGCTGGCATCCCGTGATGATTTCTTGGCGGCGGCGGCCAAGCCTTTTTCGCGCAAGATTTTGATTGCAGCGTCAACATCGCCACTGGTATCCGTCAGCGCTTTTTTGCAGTCGAGGATGCCAGCACCGGTGCGTTCGCGGAGTTCCTTGACTTGATCCATCGAGATACTCACAGGGTATTCTCCTTGTTGTAAAAACGGACGAGCATTGTTGCTCGTCCGGGGGTTTGGGTCTCTATCGATACTAGGACGGCATTCGCGAGCGCAGGCCGGAATGACCTCGGCCTAGAATGCGTCTTCTTCGTACTTGGTTTGTTCAGCCAAAGCACGTTCTTCGATATGTTGTGATTGACGGCGGTTTTGGCCTTCCAACGCTGCATCGGCAATTTTACCTGCCATCAGGCGGATAGCGCGAATCGCATCGTCGTTTGATGGGATTGGGTAATCGATTGGATCGGGATCGCAGTTGGTATCAACCATCGCCACCACCGGAATGCCCAGCTTCTTAGCTTCGCTAATTGCCAAGGTTTCCTTGTGTGGGTCGATCACGAACATGGCTGCTGGCAAGCGTTCCATCGTTTTGATCCCGCCGAATACGCGGTTCAATTTAACGATTTCGTCTTCCAACTTCAGGGCTTCAGCCTTGGTAACCAAGTTGAATTCACCCCGTTCGCGGCGCGCTTCCAAATCGTGTAGGAATTTCAAGCGGCTTTTGATCGTTGAGAAGTTGGTCAACAAACCACCCATCCAGCGTTGGGTTACATACAATTGATTTGAGCGGGTGGCTTCGTCGCGCACAGCTTCTTGCGCTTGCTTTTTGGTACCTACGAAAAGTACCTTGCCGCCGCCAGCAACTGCATCGGCTACAAAACGATAGGCGTTTTGCAGAGTCGTGACAGTTTGTTGCAAATCGATAATGTGAATGCCATTGCGATCCGTGAAAATAAACGGACGCATTTTGGGATTCCAGCGCTTGGTTTGGTGGCCGAAGTGAACACCCGCTTCAAGCAGGGCCTTCAGCGACACTACACGGTTGGTAGTTGTGTCGGTCAAGGGATGACTCCTTACAAAATAATGTTTTCCTCCGCCGCCGCAGTTATTCCAGCACTGAACCAATCACCCATAGGATCGGCAGGAGCGGTGCCATGCAGACGACGTGCGTCACTAGCGACCAGCACAAGGCTGGCACACCGTCGATTAGTATAGCATGACTAGTAGTAAAAGGCAAAACCCAAGCATGAGTGATGAAAGTAGAAAGCAAAAGGCAGGAGGATGAAGGATGAATATTGATCGTTCGTGGAATTCGGGCAATTCGTGGCTAAAAATGTTCGTTTCGTGGGCTATGGGTCATTGAATTGGCAACCAGCAGCATGCCCTCACCCCAACCTCGCTCTCGTGGCGTGGGAGAGGAGTTTAATTATGGTGGTTTTACCAAAATATGTGGTGCTCCCCCGCGCCCGCGTGCAGTGGGCGCGGGGGCTGGCTTACAAGGGTAGTTTTTAAGATCCCCTCGCCCCAACCCCTCTCCCATCCGATGGGCGAGGGGCTTTAACGCCGTAGTTCTGCCGCAAAGCGTGGTGAAAACTAGGTGCTCCCCCTCGCCCGCGTGCAGTGGGAGCGGGGGCTGGGGGGTGAGGGCATGCAACGCCCATCGTTGCTACAACAAACGAATCTTTTCGCGGTGCGTTTTGACATCGCGGGTGGCATTGCGGGTATCAACCACGACCTGACTTTGTTCAACGATGTTGGCATAATCAAACGCGCTGTGGTCAGTGATAATCACGCTACAGTGGGCTTGTTGCAGCAGTTCATCGGTCAGCGGCACGGTCTGATATTCATGATTATGGTGATCATAAAAGACGGTTACATGCGGATCGCAGCAATAAACATTCGCGCCATCAGCCGCCAATAAATCCATGACTTTGAAAATTGGCGATTCGCGGTAGTCGTCGATGTCTTTTTTGTAGGCCACA
Source organism: uncultured Chloroflexia bacterium (assembly GCA_963767035.1). Taxonomy (GTDB): domain Bacteria; phylum Chloroflexota; class Chloroflexia; order Chloroflexales; family Herpetosiphonaceae; genus Herpetosiphon. The sequence goes on from CAVYBW010000003.1 coordinate 664,840, forward strand.
CCCAACAGCACAATCGTCGAGCCTTTGATGCTGCGCTCTTGATCATTCAAAGCATGACTGATCCGATCGCGCACAAAGCGTGGCATAGTCAAGTTAATTTCGCCAGCTAGCTCGATAAAGCGGGCTGAAATATCGTAGTGCCGCGCCTTCCATGCTAGATAGAAGGGATCAAGTGGGATACAGTGACCGCCCAAGCCTGGGCCAGGCGTGAAACGCATAAAGCCAAACGGCTTGGTCGCCGCTGCATCGATAATTTCCCAGACGTTCAAGCCCATGCGATCACAAATCAACGTTAGTTCGTTGACCAAGGCAATATTGACGTTGCGGAAAATATTTTCAAACAGCTTGGTCATTTCAGCGGCGGCTGGCGATGAAACTTCGGTCACCGACGAGACAATATGCCCATAGAACAATGAGGTCAGTTCGTTGCACTTGGGGGTTACGCCACCAACTACCTTGGGAATATTATGCACCTTGAAATTAACCGAGCCGGGATCGATCCGCTCGGGCGAGAAGGCCAAAAAGTACTCTTCGCCAACCGCGAGGTTGCAAGCATCAAAGGCTGGTTTCAAGACTTCAACGGTTGTGCCCGGATAGGTCGTACTTTCCAGAATAATCAATTGGCCGGGGCGCAGGCGCTCGGCAATCTCATTGGTGGCAGCCTCGATATAGCTCATATCGGGGTCGCGGGCCTCGTTGAGCGGGGTCGGCATACAAATAATGATGATGTCGCAATCGCGCAAGCGCTCAAACTGGGCGGTTGCTTCGATCAAGTTATTATTGCGCAGAGCTGCCAAATCGCTGCTTGGTACATCGCCGATGTAGCTCACGCCCTCGTTGATACTGGCGATCCGTTCGGCGCTAATATCGAAGCCAAGCACATTAAACCCAACATTGCCAGCGCGGGCTAACATTGGCAAGCCAACATAGCCCATGCCGATAACCCCAACTTGAGCACGCCGCGTTTCGATCGCACTCCGTAAATCTGCAAAGGTACTCACGCTAAATCCTTTATTGTTTCATAGATTTGCATCTATGCGAAACTGAAAACCATGCGCCAAGCAGGCTCAGCGCTAGAATGATGGTTGCTAGCCGGTTGGTTTGAGCGCCGCTAAATAAAGCCGCGCAAGCCGTTCGGCATAGCGATTCCATGTTAGTTCATGTTCAACTCGCAAGCGCGCCGCTGCGCCGAGCATCGCCGCCCGTTGTGGGTGATTAAGCAAATCGATAATCGCCGCACTTAATGCTTGCGGCTGGGCTGGCGGCACCAGCAAGCCATGTTCGCCCGCTGTAATCACCGCTGGCACACCGGCGATCTTGCTAGCAATAATTGGCCGGCCTGCGCCCATTGCTTCGAGCAATGTGTTAGGTAAGCCATCGACGTTGCCGCTGCGATCGCGCACCGAAGGCAAAACGAAGATCGTCGCTGCATTCAAAGCGCTATTAATCAGATCATGGCCAATTGCGCCGGGAAACAGCACGGCATTGCCAAGCCCTAACTCAGCAACTTGGGCTTGCAATTGGTCTAAGCCAGGGCCATAGCCAGCGATCATCAGCTTCGCCGTTGGATGCTGCGCCAGCACCGTGGCCAAGGCTTGAACTAAATAGCTAAAGCCTTTTTTCTCTACCATACGCCCAACGGTAAACAACAATGGCGTTGTTAGATCAAGCCCATGCTGTTGGCGAAAAGCAGCGCCAGCAGCGGGATCAGGCTGAAAATCGTCGGCATCGACACAATAGGGCAGCACATGCAATTTGCTTGGTTCAGCGCCCAATGCCGCTGCCCGCGTGGTCAAATCGCTCGATGGCGCAGTTACCGCCGAGGCATAGCGCATGATCGCCGTGTTGATCCAGCCTGTTGGTGCGCTGCGTTCAGCCACCGAAACATCAGAGCCATGGGTGCTGATAATCAGCGGTAAGTTGCGTTGGCGGGCCAGTAACCATGCCGGAAAGCCATTGGGAATCGACCAATGGCCGTGGATCAGATCAAAAGGTTGTTGTTTGGTGAGTTGGGCCATTGTGCGCCATGCCGAAGCAACCGCCAAGGGAGCTACCAAAAATGCCGCATTGCGCATCTGCACATCATTATGCAAGGCTCCAGCATAGCCCCAAACACTTAAGCTCGGATGCGGCGCATAGCGATAACGATGAATATTGATGCCACGAACCACATCCCCGCGTTTCAATTCGGGATGCTCAGGCAAGAGCATGTGCACCTCGTGGCCACGCTGAACCACGGCGGCGGCAATTTCTTCGATAAAGGGCGCGGTCATCTCACCTGGGTATTTTGGAAACGACGACGCAATCATGAGTATGCGCATACAATCGACATTCACTGATAGGCTAGTAACCAAAACGCTATAGCCTAGGATGATGATAGATCAGGTTTGGAGTCATTGGACCATTGGTGCTACAGTTTTGGCTCCAGCAAACTGTATTATTGAATTTCGTAGATATAAACTGTGCGGTTTTTTGGCCCCGCGAAACTAGCACGCAGCACAAAGCCCGGTAGTTGCTCGCCTTTGAGCAAGCGGCCTAAGCCAATTTGGGCTTGATCTTTGTTGTTTTGCACAGCATTAACCACGATAAACGAGGCGTTATAGTATTTGGCCACTTGCTTGATGACTGCCAAATCGGCCACATTTGGGTTCATCACTGCGGCCCGTTCAGCATGAAAATTCAGCTGCCATGGCACGCGGGTCATCACTACGGCCTCTGCTGGTGTGTTTTGGCGCAACCATTCAAACGCCTGCAAATCGGGCTGCCATTCAGCGTATTCGCTGCCTTCGACGGTTGCACTTTTATTGGCGGCCTCAACCCAACCTGGAGTTAATGCCAAAACCAGCAAATAGCCAGCGACCACCAAGGCCAACGGACGACCACGCTGGTTCCAGCAACGGGCAATTGCATCGTGAATTGCGACCAACGCGCCAGCTGCCAGCAAGGCCAAAAATGGCACTAACGGCACAAAATAGCGTTCTTCATCGGCGTGCCAATAGAGCGCCAAGAACAGGACATACGGCGTGAAACTCACCCCAACCAAGGCCATCAAGCTGGCTTGTTGGCGGCGAGCACATAGCAAGCCAATTAAGCTCAGCCATGCTCCCAACATCAACCAAACATAGGGCTTACCAGTAACACCCTGATCGTTATTGCCCATCAAATTGCCACGCCCACTCAGCATGCCCAAGGCTGGGCTAGCAGGCAACAGGTAGTTGCGGGTTGCTTCAAATTGATTGCTAATTTTATCAAAGGTTTTTTGATAGCCCCAACGCAGAATCCAGTTTGGCTCAGGCAAGCCATTGCTGCCCGGCAACCCTTGCTCGTTGGTGTAGATATTGTAGATCGAATCGAAATTTGTGTAGCCGATGATCCACGCATCATAGCTTTCGGTCGAAAAGGCTGGCTTGCCAAATTCGTGTAGATTGCGGGCGATATAGGGCGCAAAGACCAAAACTGCTGGCAAAACCCACCATAATGCGGCGGTGCGATAGGCTTTCCAGCGATCGTCGACATGCCACAAACGCCAAATTAGCCACAAACCCATGCCAATTGCCACAATCACGGCGCTGGTTTTTTGCCAACACATCAGCCCGATGATCAAGCCAGAGCCAAGCAAGCGCTCTTTGCTATGGGTCACAAGGCTACGCCAGAGCAACCAAATCGCCGCCATGTAGAACAGCACAAACGCCAAATCCGAAGTGCTATAGATCATCAAGCGAAACATATGCCGATTGATTAATACCAAGAGCACTGCGATCAAACCCACCCGTTGATCCCACAATTGGCTCGCGATCCGATAAACCACGATTGAAAGCAAACTAAAAAAGATCAAGTTGGGAATTTTGGCGGCCCATGGTTCTGGCCCAAACAAGGCAAAAAATGGTGCAATCCAGACTGGCTGCAACATGGGCCAAGTTTCTTGCACTCGGGTCACGCTGCCATTGGGATAAAGCTTGAAAAACTGGGTGACATAATCAACGACCCAGCCGCGCCCTGCGACCAAGTTGCGGGCAACCACGCCATTATCAGAGTAATCGGCGTTGCCAAGGTAGTTAATTTGGCGAATCACGCTCCAGCTATACACCAGCCAAATGCCAACCAGCAGCCCCAGCACGGCCCAGCCTAAACCTTGGCGAGTGCGCAAGCGACGATTGGCCCGATCGAGCAGTCGATTGAAATCGCCCCAGTAGAAAGCTGCGATAAACAAACTTGCCACTGCCAACGAAACTACGATAATCGCCCCAGGATCGAGCATTTTGGCTTTGGGCAACCACTGATTGGCTGCTTGTTTCAAGGGCTGCCAACTGAGGGCAAGCAGGCCAATAATTGCCGCCAAGCCAAGCCCATAATCGAAATGTTGGCTCAAGCGCTCACGAAAGTGCAACCATGTTGCAACCAGCGGCCTACGCCAGTTCCACACAGCCTGCAAGCCTACGCTTAGCAGCACCAGTTCAAACGACGGTTGTAGCCAGTGGCGGGCAACATAACTCATGCCGAGCCAAAAAACCACCAACAGCAAGCTTAGCAAAAACAATGGCCAACGCGCCCGAACACTATGCCAACCAGCCAGTGCAATCAAGCCCAAGGCCACAGTCATGCGCCAAATCAAGCTCCAAGCAGGCAGATTCAAACCAACAGCATTGGTCGTGGCGCTCACGCCATATAAGCGCAAGCCATGGGGGCGGCGGTCGTTGGGGTAGAGCGTCGTGCCAGTAAAGGTGGTTGTATTATCTAATGGAGCAAGTTGCTGAGGGCTGTTGCTCAGGCGCAATTCAAGCTCAAGGTTGCTTTGATTGAGGGTTGGGGTGCTTAATTGATAGATGGTGCGTTGGCTGCGGGCCTCAAACACGCCGATACGCTGTTGATTGACCAAGACATGCACGAATGGCTGATCTAGGTCGCTGCGTAACACATCATCGGGCCACCCAACCAGATCAAGTGCCAAGTTATAACTGCTATTTGCGCCCAGCGCTGGAATCTGAATTTGGGTGCTGCCGCGTGTCCAGCGAAAACGCCCACCGGTCGCATCGAGTTCATCGGGAAAGACCGTGCCAAGATCGGTGGCTGCTTGGCCAAGCGCCTCGCTCGAAACCAAAAAAGGCTGATCGCCCAAGCCATCGCTAGCAATCTGCACATGGGTTGGCAACTGATAGAGTGCCGTTAACAGCACGAGCGCTATCAGCAACACGCTTGCGATTGTACTTATCCATTGACGCAGCGACCATGCAGCGCGGCGTTGCCACCAGTGTTGTACCAAGCCAGCCTCAATATCGTTTCATCGATAACAACGTGCAATTATACCAGAGCATTGTTGCAGCGCTTTTCAGCCATTTTTCATTGTATTTGGCCTTGGGTATATGCCATGATGACGCGTATTTGGAGACAATCATGATCAAAGCTATTGTGTTTGATATTGGCGGAGTTTTGGAAATTACGCCGCGCACCAATTGGGTTGAAGCATGGGAGCAACGCTTGGGTTTGGCTGCTGGCAGCATCAACCACCAACTGCATGATCTTTGGCTGGGCGGCAGTATTGGCATAATCAGCGAGCACGCGGTTGAAGCAGGCATTGCCCAGCGTTTAGGTTTGGATTCAGCCCAACTAGCCGTGTTCTTGGCTGATTTATGGGCTGAATATTTGGGCACGCATAATTCAGAACTGGCTGAATTCTTCGCTAGCCTACGCCCACGCTACACCACCGCCATTTTAAGCAACAGTTTTGTGGGCGCACGCCAGCGCGAACAGGCGGCCTATGGCTTCGCCGATATTTGCGATTTAATCATCTACTCGCACGAAGAAGGCCTGAAAAAGCCCGATCCGGCCTTTTATCGTTTGGCCTGCGAACGGCTCAAGGTTCAGCCCCACGAGATGATTTTCCTCGATGATATTGAACTGGTGGTCGAAGCTGCCCGTAATTTCGGTATCAACGCGATTCAGTATCGCTCAAATCAACAGGCGATTGCTGAAATTCAGGCCTTGTTGGCAGCTGCTTGATCGGCTTGGGCTAAAATTTCATAGAGCAGTACGCCCGTGGCCACCGCCAAATTCAGCGAATCGGCTTGACCACGCATCGGAATGCTGACCAAGGCTTGGCACTGTGCTTGTTGCTCGGCATCCAAGCCTTCGCGCTCGCTGCCCATCAGCAAAATCAACGGCTGAGGGTAGCGATAATTGCGATAGTGGCTACTGGCAGCATCGGCTGCGCCGACCAAATTAAAGCCGCTTTGGCCAAGCCATGGGCTAAATTCGGCCCAAGTTGCTTTGACCAAGCGTTGGCTGAATAAGGTTCCCATGCTGGCCCGCCCCGTTGCTGGATCATAGGGATCGGTGCAATCACCAAGTAAAATCACGCCTGCTGCGCCGACAGCATCGCCAGTGCGCAAAATTGTGCCCAAATTGCCGGGGTCGCTAATGGCGTTAAGCGCGATCCAACACAGCCCTTGGTCGGGCCGAACATCGGCTAAACTAGCCCATTGCTGCTGTACGACCGCCGCCAAGCCTTGCGGGCCATCTTTGCTTGAGAGGCTGGCAAACACCTCGCCGCTGACTTCGAGAATAGAAATGCCTTGTTGGCGCTGCTGCTCGACTAATTCTTGAGCAAATTGGCTGCGCAATAATTCTGGCGCGACAATCAGCTGCTCAATTGGGGCTTGGCTTTGGGCCGCCTCGGTTACATTGCGAATGCCTTCGATAAAAAACAGCCCAGTGGTTTCGCGCTCGCGGCGCTGGCGCAAGGCTCGAATCTGTTTAATTATTTGATTATGTTTGCTGGTTAGCATGGCTAAAACTTTCTGGTTGAAATTGGTGCTGGTTGCTATTGTAACAAGCAATTAGCCCAAACTGATCCACGAAGGACACGCAGAACCAAGAAGGGAGAGCGATCAGAGGTCAGTGGTTAGGGATCAGGAGCGAGAAACCGCGAAGATAGCGAAGGCACAAAGCAGAAATAGAAACACATTCCGTAATCCAACAAGTACATATTTGGGGGTGCAGGGTGCTGAACACCCCTTGCGTTTCCCTCCGGTGGCGGGACGGAAGGGTTGCGAAACGAGATTTGAAGGGCCAGTGATTAGGGAGCAGGGTCTAGCGATGGGTGCATTCCCTCACCCCAACCCCGCTCCCGTTCGACGAGAGAGGGGCTTCACATGATGGTTTTGGCATGCTGATTGGCGATCTATGCCCTCGCCCACGCAACGGTCGAGAGGTCTTACACGGGTCGGTTTTAAGATCCCTCGGCTGTGAACCGTGCCATGGGAGGTTCATCGGAAGATGATTTCCGGCCATCAATTGTGCTTGAGGGGGTGCAGGGGGATTAAAGCCCCCTGCGTTTCCCGCCTTGAGGCGGGACGGAAGCACACCACGCTATGCTGTTAACCAATGATTCGTTAAAAACCTACCCTTGAAAGGAGGGGGCTGGGGGGTGAGGAAACAACGCTTGACCATTGCCCCAATACTTGAATCATCGCGGCTCATTCGATTGATGCTTTTATGGTATAGTCTCTGCGGAGTTCTTGCTAAAAGGCAACATTGTGGAAGATATCGAATATAGCGTGATGGCGGCTGTCGAGGAGCAGCATTGGTGGTATGTGGGCATGCGCCAGATCGCCCAAGCATGGCTGGATCAATTGCCCTCGCAGCGCTCATGGCGGGCGCTCGACGCTGGCTGTGGCACGGCGGGCAACGTAGCCTATTTGCTAGGCGACTATGGCCCAGCCTATGGCTTGGATCTGATGCAAGCAGCGGTGCGCTTGGGCCGCAAAAAAACCGATGCGCCACTGACCCAAGGCTCGGTGCTGACCTTGCCCTATCGCGATGAAAGCTTTGATCTGGTAACCTCGTTTGAGGTGTTGTACCATCGCGCAGTGCCCGATGAAGTGGCGGCCTTGCAAGAAATTTATCGTGTGTTGAAACCTGGTGGTTGGGTTTTGCTACGCATGCCAGCCTATCATTGGCTCTATTCGGCCCACGATCGCTCGGTGCATACCCGCCGCCGCTACACCAACCACGAAGTGCAACAACTTGTACGCGCCGCCGATTTTACGATCGAGCGCAGTTCGTATATCAACAGCATTCTGTTTCCGCTGATTTTGGGGCAACGCTTGATCGAACGGATTCGGCCAAGTGCGCCAGCCAGCGATTCGGCGATGCAGTTGCCCGGGCGCTGGGCCAATAAACTGTTTGGCACGGCCATGAAGCTTGAGGCACGTTGGCTCGAAGCTGGCGCAAGCTTTCCATTTGGGCTTTCGATTTTGACCCTCGCCCAAAAACCCAATCATTCGGTATAATCACACGATAGATTTATATATTGAGAGCACTGTATGCAAGCCTTTTTAACCAATATTGCCCAACGGCCAGCTTTATGGGCCACGTTGCGGCGAATTGTTGAAAATAATTATGTCGGCGAACGCGCTGCAATTGCCGATGAACTAACGCCATGGCTGCAAACCAAGCCACGCCGTTTTTTGGATTTTGGCTGCGGCACTGGTGAATTTGCTGCATCATTTCCGCAGCATAGCTATATGGGCGTTGATCTTTCGCAAGGCTATGTGCGCTACGCCGCCACACTCAGCGAGCACCGCTTTGGGGTGATGAACGGTAATGCCTTGGCATTTGGCGATGCCAGCTTCGATGCAGCGTTAATTGTGGGAGTGATTCACCATCTTGATGATGAGCTGGCCCAAATTACGGCCCGTGAGTTGCACCGCGTTTTAGCCCCAGGCGGCGAAATTTTAATGCTTGAGGATATTCCAGCCCAAGATTGGTGGAACCTGCCCGGGCGTTTGATGCACTGGCTCGATCGTGGCGATGCGATTCGCCAAGACGAAGATTATGGTCGTTTGTTCGCGCCCTACTTTACGATTCAACGCCGTTGGTCAATTCGTAGTGGAATTTGTGATTATGCAGTTTACCGTTTTAGCCGCGTCGATTAAACGCGGGCTTGGCGAGCATGGCACAGCGATGCGCTTGTTTGGCAGTGCGATTGGTTTACTGATCGCAGGTCAATTGTGTTATCGCAAGGCCTTGCTGACTGTTACGCAGCATAATTTAGCCAACTTATGGCAAGCAAGCCTGAGTTTTTGGGGCATTTTAGGCATTAGTTTGATTGTGCTAGCCTTAATTCCATGGCTGGCCTTGCTGGCACGCCGCCAACTAAGTTTTTTCTATCCGCTCTGGAGCATTGCCACGATTGTCTTGGTGCTGATCAATTGGTGGTGGTTTGGTGGCGGTATGTCGTGGCAAACCCTCGCCGGGATTGGCCTCGTTTTGGTCGGGGTCAGTCTGTTGTTTCGCGGTGGGCATAGTATTTGATGAAGGATCAGGGGCTAGTTGCTAGGGGTCAGAACATAGAAGTAGGTTGGAATACGCATGGATTTAATGCAGAGTCGCAGAGCAGATGGAGGTCAGGATTCAAGGGTAGGGGTTAGCGGTTAAGAATTTCAACACGCTAGCTCCCGATCTCTGACCTCTGATACCTCGTTCTGCGTGTCCTTCGTGGATCAAACCTAATGCCTGAAACCTAGCCCCTGATCCCTCTACAACAAACGAGCAAACACATGATGCAAACCTGGTGGATTATTGGCGCAGTGCTGGCGATGATGCTTGGCAATTTGATCGTTCGATCGGGCATGGTTGGGGTTCAACTAGCCCATGCCAACCGTTTAAGCACCTGGCAAGTGCTGCGCTATGGTCTGCGCAGTTGGCAAGTTTGGCTGGGCATGCTGCTGCTCTTTGTTGGTGTGGTGGCGTGGATTAGCAGCGTGGTTTGGTGGCGTTTGGAGCTGAGCTATACGCTGCTTGGCTTGAGCTATGTTGCGACGATTGTGTTTGCTTGGTGGTTTGTTGGCGAAACCTTGACCCTCGAAAAGATGTTTGGGGCGATTATTATTGTGGTGGGCATTCTGTTGATTATTCGTGGTAGTACATTTTAAGGGGCGTTTGTGCAAATGGCTCTGGGTCGATATGCCCGTGTAATGCTGCTGAGCACCGTGGTTGCCGGAATTCTGTTGTGGCTTGGCTGGCAACGTTTAGTGCCCTTCAATCTCGCAATTGGCGGCGATTTAGTTATTGGTGAATCGGGCGAGCAATTTGCCTTGATGTACGACGCGCCTTATCTTGCCAATGTGCATGCCCCCGAACCAGCCACAGTTGATCTGAACACCACAGAAACCTATCGCTGGACACAGCCTGAGGCCACGATTGATGTGCCCTATTTGAATGGCAGCGCTCAGCTGGTACGCCTGAGTTTAGCGCCGCCATCAGTGCCCCAAACCCCGTTTTTGCTTCAAGCCAATGGGGCTACGCTTCAGACGAATTTACCACCAGGCCAGCGCACCCTGCATATTTTTGCCCCAGCTAGTGCCGATGGCGGCTTGACGCTTAAATTACAAGCTCCAACCTACAATGCTAGCCCCGACCCACGCTTGTTGGGCGTGGCGCTCTATCGCATGCAAGTTCAACCCCTAAGCCATACTTGGTTTATGCCGTGGTTGGGTTGGCTCGATTTAATGTTGCTGGTGATTGTGGTTGGGCTGGGAGCAACCTTGGCAGGCTTGGCTCCAATGACGGTTGCTGGCGCAATGTTGGTAACGAGCAGCGGTTTAGGCGTATTGTTGGCAACTGTGCGCACGATTATTACGCTTGATACTGGCCAATTGCGCACGATTAGCATCGCCTGTTTGCTGGTGGTAGGGCTTGGACGTTGGTTGGCTGAACGTCGCCAAAACCCTGAAATTGCCTTGGTTGCAGGGATGACGGCGTTGGGTTTGGGCTTGCGCTTGATTGGCATTCGGCATCCCCAAACCAACTTTAGCGATCTGCTGTTGAACGTTAATAATCTGACCAGCGTCGGCACTGGCGATCTCTTGTTTACCGAGGGCTTGCCATGTGCTGCGGGCGCTGGCCGTTCGCCCTATCCACCAGGCACCTACATCATCACTCAACCATTGAGTCTATTGCTACCTGCCAGCTTTAATCGCGGCATTCTGATTCAAGTGGTGGGTGCGTTTGGCGATGCTATGGTAATTCCGTTGCTGTGGTGGTTGGTTGAACGCACTCGCGATGCCCGAACTCCGGCGCGGGCGGCATTATGGGTTGCTAGCCTCTATCTCGCGCCGTTGGCCATGCTGCGAGCAATGGTGATTGGCGAATGGAGCAATGTGCTTGGGCAGGCGCTGGCCTTGCCTGTTTTGGCATGGCTTGGGCTGTGGCTGGCCAACAATCAGCCACGGGCATGGCAACCAGCCCTGATCGCTGGATTGACGATTGCCGCCTTGCAACATAGCGGCACGATGTTATCGCTGGGTTTGTGGGGCGTGGCGCTGGCCGGATTTTTGGCTTGGCAACGCCAATGGTCGCTGCTTGGACGTTTGGTTGTGGTTGGCACGAGTGCCGTGGTCTTGGCAGTTGTTGTCTATTACAGCAATTTCTTGGGCGATCCGACACTTGCCAACAACGGCGTGATTTGCCCAGCGCCGCGACCGCTCGGCCAGAAATTGTGGGGCGTGGTTTGGAACGATCTGATTGCGATTGACGGACGGGTTCCGGCTTGGTTTTGGTTGGTTGGCTTGGGAGGCGCTTTCACGTTGCGTCAAGGCTTAGCCCGCTTAGCAACGCCAATTTGGGCTTGGCTGGCAACCTTTGTGCTTTCGCTGAGCTCGTTGCTTTGGTCGGAGCAAACCGTGCGCTGGTGGTTGTTTATCTTGCCTGCCTTGGCTTTGAGCGGTGGGCTTGGCTTGGCAACTTTAGCCCAACGAGGCCGCTTTGGGCGAGCCAGCGCAATTGCCGCCAGCTTGTTTATCATTGCCGCTTCGCTGGTGCTCTGGACTGATTTTATTATCGAGTATCGTACCGGGGCGTTTGTGCCGTAAAAACGGGGGTGGGGATTGAGTAGTTGAATTTAACGCATAGGCACAGAGGAGAGATGGCTACAGGCTAGTGGCTGTGGTCTATCGGAACGTTTTGCGATCTTCGCGGTTTCGTTAAATCAAAAATGATGAGAAGTTGAATTTAACGCAGAAGCGCAGAGCATTAAATAATTTTCTCTGCGCCGCTGCGTTAAAGCGTACTCCCCGACCTCCAATAATTACTGCATACCAAGCAGGGTTTTGACCGCATGATAATAATCGACCAAGCCATCGATGCTGACCCACTCGTCGTCGGTGTGCAAGCCAGCACCTTCTGGCCCCCAACACACGGCAGGCATTCCTGCATCGCTGTAAAACCGCGCATCGGAGCCAAAATGTTCGCGGAAGAGATGGGCTTCGCGGCCAAGACTGGCTTGCTGGGCAGCAACGATCCGTTGTAAATTTGGTTCTTCGGCAGCGGTATTCAACGCTGTGCCACGATGCAAAATCTGCACATTGGGGTTGGGTTCGCTGGATGTGGCAAAGGCTTGCTTGACATTATCGAGCACTGCATCAGCGCCTTCTTCTGGTGTCCAGCGAATATCGAGATTCAGCTGGGCATTGGCCGGAATCCGGTTGCCAGCATCGCCACCTTTAATAATCGCCGGAGTGACCGTGGTGCGCCAAATCTCTTGCTCAGGAGTTGGATAATATTCGTACAAGCGCCCAAGACCACTGGCCAAACGCTCGATCGGATTCACGCCTTCCCAAGGTCGCGAACCGTGGGCTGGCACGCCTGGTTGCTCCACCGCCAACCACAAAATGCCCTTTGCGCCATGGCAAATATTGAGATTGGTCGGCTCGCCAGCGATAAATAAATTAGCGTGCCAACCCTCATCACGCAACAGTGCCGTGCCATTAGCGCCGCCAATTTCTTCATCAGTCACAAATTGGAAGCTGACGCTGGGCCGTTGTTCAGCTGGCAATTGGGCAATTTCTTTGATAATTTCAATGTAGACTGCCGCCGAACCCTTCATATCTTGCGTGCCACGGCCATACAATTTGCCATCGTGCTCAAAGGTTTGCCACTGCTCAGGGCGGGCTGGCACAACATCAAGATGCGCATTCAAAATAATATCGCTGGTCAGTTCTTGGGTGAAATTTACCACCAACATTGGGTATCCACTAGCATCGCGATGATGCAACTGCGCCGCTGGATAATCGGCTAATTCGGCCACGACCAAATCAATCACTGGCTGCAAATCGCGCTTTTCGGCTGAAACACTCGGAATCGCCACCAAACGCGTGGTGAGATCAACCAACGTTGTACGAATCGACACACAAAACCCCTTTCGATAAGCCTGGCTTTATTGTAACAAAAGCCCTAACGCGTTGCGCTAGGGCTGAAGCTGAAAACTCACAGGATTATTAATTAATTGGTAAGTAGTTAAGATTCCCTCACCCCAACCCCGCTCCCGTGGTGTGGGCGAGGGGCTTAACAAACCTGGATTGATATGCACATCTGCTCCTCCTCGCCCGCGTTCAGTGAGAGCGGGGGCGAGGGGTGAGGCAACACTGTTAGCGGCCTGGGCGTGAGCCAACTTGCACCTGCACATCACGGGTACGGCCATTGCCCTCGGCCAGCGTGACCGTGATTCGATCGCCAGGTTTGGTAGTTAGCTCCAATAATGAGATTATATCGCCCGATTCGAGTACTGACTGGCCGTTGACCGCCACAATCACGTCGCCAACTTGCAAACCAGCCTCGGCGGCTGGGCCGTCATACAGTTGGGTGACCACAACGCCTTTGCTGGGCAGGTTATTGGCTTCGGCAAAATAGCTGTCGGCGCTGGCCAACCCCGCACCAAAGAATGGATGCGTATAGCTGCCATCACGAATAATTGCTGGCGCAACTAGCTTTACCAAATTTGCTGGCACGGCAAAGCCCAAGCCAATATTGGCTCCCCGGCCTGATGGGTCGAGAATAAAGGTATTGACCCCAATCACTTGGCCTTGGCTGTTGAACAACGGCCCACCAGAGTTGCCTGGGTTAATTGCCGCATCGGTTTGCAAAACGCCTGGAATTGAGAAGGTGCTGCCGCCGCCTTCATTTTTGGCTCCGCGAATTGCGCTGATAATCCCCGCTGTGGCTGTGCGATTTTCGCCATAAGGATTACCAATCGCCACTACCACATCGCCAACTTGAATCGCCGACGAATCACCAAATTCGACTGGCACTAAAATGTTGGGATTGGGATTGCGCATTTTGATCACTGCCAAATCCGAATCGCTGTCGATGCCAACCAGATCAGCAATTGCCGCCTCGCCATCGATAAAATTAACCAAAACACTGCGACTGGTGCCAACTACGTGATTGTTGGTGACGATATGGCCTGCTTTATCAATCACAAAGCCCGTGCCCAGCGATTCGCCTTGGCTGCTTTGCACATCGATGCGCACCACTGAAGGATTACCCCGATTGTAGACCGCCCGAATTACATTGCTATAGGCATCGACCGCTGCTTGATTGACCGGAAGTTGGGCGGCTGTTGTGGCCTGCGGCACATTTGACGGCACGACTGCCGCATCGGCGACACTTGGTCGGGCCGTTGGCGATTGATTGACCACATCGCAACTGACCATCAACAACATTCCTAGCAAGATGCCACTTAACATCCAGCCTAAACGATCACGAAGCTGCATACAACCTCCCAAAAATGAGTCCAATTTGAAACCTAGAGCGAGTATAGCAAAAGCAGCGCCATCCTCATACAGCAAAGTTCGTTATAATTGTCCTAATCCATGTTCAACCATTGTCACTCGTTGTCGCTAGGACAATCTGTTAGAACACATGCTATTGGATTATTGCTCCACAAGGATGGCTCTATGTTTGGTTCATTTATCGCCCGTCACTTCGATTTTCGGCCAGTTGCTGCGCGCCAATGGGTTCAATTGATCTTTGGCTTGAGCATGTATGGCCTTGCGATTAGCTTTATGATGCAGAGCCATTTTGGGTTAGGGCCGTGGGATCTCTTTCATCAAGGGCTTAATAAACTGACTGGTTTGAAGGTCGGTTTAATCAGCGAATTGGTTGGTTTTGCCCTGATGGCGATGTTGCTGGTGGTTGATATTCGCTTTGGCTGGGGCACGATCAGCAATATCATCCTGATTGGCCTTGTAACAGACTTAACCATGCCTTTGATTCCGGCGGTATCAGCCTGGCCATGGCAATTGGGCTACTATCTGGTGGCTTTGCTATTGTGTGGCATCGGCATTGGAGCCTATATTGGGGCCAATATGGGCGCTGGCCCACGTGATAGTTTTATGCTGTTTTTGGTGCGCCGCTTCAACTGGCCGGTGCGCCATGTGCGCACTGGGATCGAGCTTTCAGTGCTGTTTTTGGGCTGGATCATGGGTGGCGATGTTGGTTGGGGCACCTTGCTGTTTGCGGTGAGCATTGGCCCAGCCGTGCAATGGGGCTTGAAATTATTCAAGGCCTTGCCTCATAGCGCCAAGCCCAACGAGCCAGTCACCGCCGAACCAGCCGAAGCAGCACCATCAGTTTAAGCATTAATTCCCTCTCCCCAGCCCCTCGCTCATTCCGTGGGCGATGGGCTTTTTGCTTGCAGGTCGTGTCACTGGTTGTTTGATAATTGACATAATTATGGAGCGTAGCCAATCTTAGCCTTGGAAAATATGCTGATTGTGATAGCGTAAGCATTCGAGATCAGGTTGAAATCGCGCAGGCAATTGAATCTGCTGCTGATCGTATGCCAATAAGAGATCCTTCGTGGCAACATTCGCTTTGGCTTTGCTGAGGGTTGAGGCAACTCGAATGCGATAATCTGGAGTAACTGTAATCAAGCCGCGATCAAATGCTCGATCATGGAGCGCATTCAAACATAGCCCATTATGTGGATTTACTCGTTGCGCAGTTGCATTCGCCCAAGGGATAATATGACTAGCATTTAATAGGCTAGGAATATCTAACCCAGTAATGCAACAACGGTTATCATAGGCTGCAAGTACGATTTGACGAAAAAAGTGCTGATTGACTCGCACTCGCCGCAGTTGCTCACGCTCCAAACCTTCAATTGGCAGTTCGATCAGGCTTATTTCTGGATCTGGCGTAGCTGGAGGCTGGAATTGGGCTAGCAATTGTTCGCTTGCAACAGCCAACGCTTCCCAATTATTATAAAACTCGTTCCAGACAAGAACATCAGTTTTGCCAACATTACTGGAGCCAGTAATACCACGTTGCTGTTCTGTAGGATCAAGGCTTGCGAAATTACCTAATTTCCGAGTAACTGCCCCTGGAGTACGCCCAATCAGGTGCGCTAGATCGATAACCTGAGGATTTTTGGCATGCATCTTACCAAAAGGGATTTGGTAATAAAGCTTGAGTACAGGGATCAATTCATCGCGTTGCCAAAGATTGCGGCTCATTGCTCTTGCTCTCCCGAAACTGCCAGCCGCAAACATTCTAATTTGCGGCTGGCAGGTAGCCTAAACCCGTTCGCTGCCAGTGGCGAGGTAATAGAACAAGGCCATGCGCATGGCTACGCCATTGGTAATTTGGGTTTCAATCACCGAATGCGGGCCGGTTGCCACATCGGGCATAATTTCAACGCCTTCGTTCATCGGGCCGGGGTGCATCACAATCACATTGGCGTTGGCGCTGCCAACTCGTGCCGCATTCAAGCCAAAACGGCGGCTGTATTCGCGCAACGATGGTAGCAAGCCGCCTTCCATGCGTTCGTGTTGCAAGCGCAAGGCCATCAGCACATCAGCACCTTCGGCTGCTTGGTCGAGGCTATGCGAGATTTCGACCTTGGGCCAGGTGCTTTGCCAATATTTGGCCGGGCCAATCAGGGTTGGCGGGCCACAAACCACGACTTTTGCCCCCATCGTCGTTAGCGCCCACAAATTGGAGCGCGCCACGCGGCTATGCAAAATGTCGCCAACAATCACCACTTTTTTGCCTGCTAGCTCACCAATCCGTTCGTGCATCGTGAAGAGATCGAGCAATGCTTGTGATGGATGGGCATGGCGACCATCACCACCATTAATCACCGAGCCGCGAAAATGCTGCGCCACCAAGTAGGGCGAACCACTTTGACCATGGCGCATCACAATATAATCGGCTCCCAGCGCTTGCACTGTGCGCACCGTATCAACCAACGATTCGCCTTTTTTGACGCTGGTATCCTTGGCGCCAAGGCTGAGCACATTGGCCGATAGCGCTTTGGCCGCTAGCTCAAATGATGAACGAGTCCGAGTGCTATCTTCCCAAAACATATTGACCACAATTTTGCCGCGCAAGGTTGGCACTTGCTTGACAGGCCGCGCCAAGATGTCTTTCATCTGGGTGGCGATTGTCAACAATGTACGTAACTCATCAGCACTCCAATCGTCAAGATCAAGCACATGCCGACGGCGCGGAGTAGTGGTTGGCGAACTCATAAAATTCTCCATCTATAGCAAGTAGCAACAAGCAAAAGCGCTTAGGTTGTGGCCTAAGCGCCTTGGCAATTTAGCGACGGGCTGGCAACGCTGCTCGCCAGCGTAACGCCGCTTCAATAAAGAGATCAAGCTCGCCAGCAAGGGCGGCTTTGGGATTGGTATGGACGATTTCGGTGCGCGGGTCTTTGATTGTTGAGCGTTTGCCCAAGTGATAGCTGCGCACGACTGAACCCCAAGCATCGTCGCTGGGCTGAATAAAATCATCAAGCTGTTTCATTGCCAAGCGACCTAAGAGAATGCTAAGCAATATTTCGCGCACCGCCCGTTCGCTGCCAGCACAGACAAAGGCTGCTGCGCCACTATAGCGATGGATTGCGCGACCGGTCACCCGGAGCTTGCGCAAGAAGTAGCCATCGGCCCGCGTATTAGTTACCGCCATTTCGATCTCGCTGCTGGCGGGGGCTGGCGTATCTTCGGTTGGCACTGGCAAGACCGTAATTTGCACTTGGGTCACGGTTTTGAGCCGTGGCTCGCCGCCAGTTTCCGAGATGCGGTGGGTGCCGGCCTCGCTACGCAATAAGCCAAACGCACCTGAACCGCTAATCTGCAAGGTTACCCGAATCAGATTATCCTCGGCGGGCGTTTCATCAATCACCTTGGCCTCAAAGCGTTTGCCCAGCGACCATTCTAAGTAGGCGTTGGCCAAGTTGCGCACCCAGCGCAAGCCTGCTTGGTCGCTCTCCAGCACAATATAGGCATCGTGCCAATCTTCGAGATTGCTGAACAACATTTCTAGCTCGGCAAAGCGTAAATCGCGCTCAAGCCGTTTGGCCATGCGCATCAGTTCGGGGAACAATCGCCGCTCGTGGCGGTCGCGGATGCGTTGCAGCAGCTGGGCTGCATCATCATATAAACGCCGCAGATCGTCGCAGCGCCCAACGCGGCGGGCCACCGTGCTCAATTCGGCCAGCAAAAACTGCGCCTGCTCGTGATCATCCCAAAAGCTTGGGCTCGACATTTCTTCCATCAACTCGGTTTGGCGTTCGCGAGCCTCCACCACATTCAATTGCGTAATCAGATGCTTGAGCCGGGTGTGCAATTGCTCGATAAATTGTGCCGCTTCTTCGACGGTTTGCGGCAATTGCAGCGCTTGCTCGTCAGGCGATGCCAGCAGCGGCTCGTCATCATCATTAGCTACCCACGAAGCCTTGATTTGCTCGCGTGCAACATACAAGCGCAACAAGCCATTAGTTTGCTCAGGGCGAGTTAGCAACGCCGAAGCCAAAGGATACGTGACCATCTTTTCGATTTGGCGCTTGAGATAGCGTGCACCATACCGGATGCTATAGCCATGTTTGAGCAAAATATCCAGCACAGCGTCGTCAAGCTCAACTTGGACGTTGCGCCGCACCAAGCCTTCGCGCTCAAATAATTTGCGCATTTCGCGGGCGGCAATTTTGCGCATATCGCTTTGCGAAAGGGGCTTGAAGAAAATTACGCCATCAAGCCGATTGATAAATTCGGGCGAGAAAAATTCTTCAGTTTCGCGCAACACCCGCCGTTCAACCGCTTCGATGCCTTCACGCGCGGCAAAGCCCCACGTCTCACCTTGGACAATCGTCGCGCCAAAATTGCTAGTCATAATGATGATCGTATTGCGTAGGTTAATTTCTTCGCCCATCGCATTGACCAAAATACCTTCATCGAACAATTGCAAAAAGCGATTGAAAATTGAGCGATGGGCTTTTTCAAATTCATCAAGCAGCAGCACTGCAAAAGGCAAATTGATCAGCGCCATGGTCAGTTTGCCACGGCGTTCAGCATCACTATCGCCCCATGTGCGGCCAAATAATTGGGCGAAATCGAATTCGCCGCTGTAATCGGCCATATTGAAGCGCACAAAACGCTCCTCGCTGCCAAACAAGGTTGAGGCTAGGGTTTTGGCTAGCTCGGTTTTGCCCACGCCAGTTGGTCCAAGGAAAAAGTACACGCCCATTGGTCGCGCCGGATCGTGCAAGCGTGCCTTGAGCAAGGCCAATTTTTGAACCATGGCAATTACTGAGGGATCTTGGCCAAGCACCCGCTCGCTGAACGAACGGCGCAAAGCAATTTCATCAAAGCGCTCGTTTTCATCGAGCAATAATTTGGTGAGGCCAGTGCGATTGCCAAAACATTCGACCACATGACGCGGCAAGACTTCTGATTCGTGCTGGCGTTCAGCCAAGAGCAGCGAATCTTCCAGCAATTCAATTGCCTTGCCCGGAAAAGCTTGGTTGAGAATAAATCGACCTGCAATATCGATCGCGGTGGCCTGGCTACTAACCTCGATCGTAGCCCGTTGTTGATGGCGTTCAGCTACATGCTGCACAATTTCGGCCACTTGCTCGGGCTTGGGAATCGCCAACTGAATCGAGGTAAACAAATCGGCGAACGATTCGCGATCGGCGGCGATTGCTTGCCAACGATCAGGCCGCGCTTCGGCGATAATTTTCAATTTGCCATTGTGTAGGTTTGATTCAAGCGCTGCGGCCAAATCATCATCATCATCATCGCCACGCTTGACCCCAGCCCCAACTGCCGCATGAATATCGCGAATAAACAACAATACCGCGCCATGCTCGCCCAATTTGCCAAATAAGGTCGAAAGATTGGCTCGCCAGCCCTCGCCAAATTGCAAGCCAGCCAACAACGAGGCAGGAGTCATCTCGTACATCGGTAAATCACGCAGTTTTTCGGGCATTTCTTGGGGTATTTTGACCAAGCGCCGCACTAACTCATGCACCAAGGCGGTTTTGCCTGAACGCGCCTTGCCCAAAATAATTGGATTGACATGATCCATCGAGGTTAATAATTGCTGGACTGCCAACAAATCTTCGTCGCGCAAAAAGGCTGGGCGCAACTCATCGCGTTCGGCGCGAGCGCGGAGATCAATCGTACAGCGGCTCAGTAAATTGGCTAGTTCTTCATCTTCGACCATAATTCTCTGCTCATCTAACAATGGTGCAAGTTCATCAAGGGTCGCCAACAACGCAGCAGTTTCGGCGCGGCCATCAAGGTGCAATGGTGCCACCGCTGCTCGTTTGCGCCGTGACCCAACGTGCTCCAAAAAGCGTGATGTCCGTCGCCGTCGTCGTGCTTGTCCGCTTCGCCCCATCAGTCCTCCTGCACAATTACAACACTATCTTGGGCTTGATCAATTTCGGTTAGTTGCACATCAACCCGCTCGTTTTTAGCGGTTGGAATATTTTTGCCCACAAAATCGGCGCGAATTGGCAACTCGCGATGGCCGCGATCGACGAGCACTGCTAGTTGGATGGCGCTTGGCCGACCCCAATCGCTTAACTCGTTTAATGCGGCACGGATGGTGCGTCCGGTATAGAGCACATCATCGACCAAAACGACGATGCGTTTGCCCAATTCAGGCAAAATTGTGCGGCCTAAGATTGGTGCTGGCCCCCGTGAATGCAGATCATCACGGTAGAGGCCAATATCAAGCTCGCCAACTGGCACCTGCACATGTTCGGTTTCGGCGATCATCGTGGCTAAGCGGCGCGCCAATGGCACACCCCGTCGATGAATTCCCACCAGTGAAACCAAAGTAGCTCCAGCGTTACGCTCGACGATCTCATGGGCAATGCGTTTGAGCGCACGCCGAATTTCCTCGTCACTCATCAACTGTTTGGGTGTCATGGGATCTGCTCCTGCCGATTAGCGTAGTGTCTATTGTAGCCCCGATTGGCTGGCGGCGCTACCGTACAGCGACCTAGGCCTGATGACTGATTTAGCCGCCCACACGGACTCGAAATAAACCTTTAATATCTTGCCATGCAGGTTTAACAATTTTGACCGTTGTGCCCAAATCTTCGATCCATTCAACTGGCACTTCAAAAATGCGATAACCGCGCTGTTCAGCTTTCAGCAGCAGTTCAGTATCAAAAAACCATTCGTTATCGCGCACGATTGGGATGAGTTCTTGCGCTGCTTGGCGGGTAATTGCCTTGAAACCACATTGCGCATCACGAAAACGATGCCAAAAGAGCAAGCGGATCAACATATTATAAGCGCGTGAAATCATTTCACGCTTCCATTGACGGGTAACAATCGCCCCATGCATCAAGCGCGAGCCAGTGCCAAGGCTATAATCGCTATGAATCAATGCGGCTAAGAGCGGCGGCAAAGCCCGTAGATTGGTCGAAAGATCAACATCCATATAACAAAGAATATCGGCATTGCTTTTGAGCCAAGCGGTGCGTAAAGCGCGGCCACGGCCACGTTGCTCCAAACGCTCAAAATCAACCTCGCCCGGAAAGCGGCTGCGTAAATCTTGGCAAATTTGGGGCGTGCGATCGGTCGAACCATTATCGGCTACCACAATTCGCCAACGATAGGCGCATGAAGCCTGCAAAAAATCGCGCAGGGCTAAGACGCTTTGCTCGAGCTGCTGCTCTTCATTCAATACCGGAATCACGATATCAACAGAGTAGTCGGTGTGTGCCATACAACCTCGGAGAAACAACAAACCCCAAGCCGACGAACCGACCTAGGGCATGAGCGAAAATGCGCAAAAATTGCTATTGAGCTACACGCCTTCGCAGCCTCGCCGGACCGCATTTAAAGGACTGCTCGATTATAGTAGGCAGCTTGGGTAGTGTCAATCAGGCAAAAGGCAAAAGGCAAAAAAGGATGAGGGATGAGCGATGAGAGGCATTCCCTCACCCCCAGCCCCTCGCCCACGTGGCGGGCGAGGGGAGTTAAATGGATGGTCTCTGCCATGATTGCGCGCAGCAACCAGCATTTTGGCTCATGGCTCCCCCTCGCCCGCTTGCAAAAGCAGGATTGTTGATTTTGTGGCTCCCCCTCGCCCGCTTGCAAAAGCAGGATTGTTGATTTTGTGGCTCCCCCTCGCCCATGTGACGGGCGAGGGGAGTTAAATCGATGGTTCTGCCATGATTGCGCGCAGCAACTAGCATTTTGGCTCATGGCTCCCCCTCGCCCACTTGCACAAGCAGGATTGTTGATTTTGTGGCTCCCCCTCGCCCGGGTTCAAAAGCAGGATTGTTGATTTTGTGGCTCCCCCTCGCCCGCGTTCAGTGGGCGAGGGGGTTGGGGGGTGAGGGATTTCATAAACTACAGCTAAATCTGACACCTGGCCACTAGCCCTTGATCCCAATCCCTATGTTTTATGCTCTATGTTCTTACTACGCTCAATCCAACACCAACCCACGACATTCGCCAAACCCAATTTTCAGGCCATCGGCAGCACCACACCAGCCGCGAATAATCACCTCGTCGCCAGCTTGCAAGAAGCGCCGTTCTTCGCCGTTGCTGAGCTGAATTGGCTCTTGACCACGCCAAGTTAGCTCCATCAAACAGCCGCGTGAGTTTTTGTTTGGCCCCGAAATTGTGCCGCTGCCCAATAAATCGCCAGGCTGGAGATTGCAACCATTGCTGGTGTGATGGGTCAGCATTTGGCCAAACGTCCAGTACATATCGCTAAAATTACCAAGGCTGACGACTTCGGCGGCGTGGCCGGCCTCGCGCATGGTGGCGGTTCGCAAGCTAACTTCGAGCACCAAATCAAGGCCGCCAGCGCTGCGATTGGCTGGGCTATCTAAGTAGTCTAATGGCGCAGGATCGTCTGCTGGGCGCTCGAAAGCTGAGCAGCGATAGGGGGCCAGTGCTTCGAGGGTTACGATCCATGGCGAGATGCTGCTGATGAAATTTTTGGCCAAAAATGGCCCAAGTGGCTGATATTCCCACGCTTGAATATCACGCGCCGACCAATCGTTGAGCAAGCAAACCCCAAAAACATGTTCCTCGGCCTGCTCGATGCCAATTGGCTGGCCTAATTGGTTGCCTTGGCCAACCCAAAAGCCCAGTTCTAGCTCGTAATCGAGCAAGCGACATGGCCCAAAGCTTGGCACTTCGGCATCGGGAGCCTTGGTTTGGCCATGTGGTCGTTTGATGCTAGTGCCGCTGACCCGAATCGACGAAGCCCGCCCGTGGTAACCAATCGGCACATATTTATAATTGGGCAAGAGTGGATTATCAGGGCGAAACATTGAGCCAATATTGGTGGCATGGAAAATCGAGGCATAAAAATCGGTGTAATCGCCAATGGTTGCCGGCAGCGCCAACTCAGCCTCATTTTGGGCCAGCAACAACGGCGTTAATTCGGCTTGCAGTGCTGAGCCTGCGCGTAGCATCTTGCTTAATTGCAGCCGAATTGCGCTCCAAACCTCAGGCGTTAAGCTCATAAGGGGATTCAAATTTTCAGCCCGACATGCGGCCAATGCGTTTTGATCAAGCGCGCTAAAATGATTGACGGCTTGGCTTAAATCGAGGATCTCAGTACCAATCGCTACGCCAATCCGCCATTGTTCGTGGCTGGCTTGACGCCGAAACACCCCAAACGGCAAATTTTGAATTGGAAAATCGGCTCCAGCGTGGTTGGCGCTTGCTACCCAACTGTGCAAAGCTGGATCATGGGTTTCGTTTAACATTTAATTGCTCGCTCCATAGGCCAAGGCTGGCTGCTCGCTAAAACTGGCGAATTCGTTAATCGGCTCCTCGAATGAGCACGAGCCAAAGGCAATTAGCCCACTTTGGCGCACAGCTTGCAGATCATCGGCTTCAAAATGCCAATTACGCCAGCTAAGCCGTTGCGCGGTAAGTTGGATTGCAGCAGGATCGTGCTCCAACAACGCCGCAATCACCTCTTGATGGGCGGCATTTTCCTGTAGTAAGGCGCTGGCTAAAATAATATTCAGATAGCCATACATCCATCCAAGATCACTATCCGTTGCATAGGTTAGGCGATATTGGCCGCGCAAGGGGTGGTGCAACCCAGCAGTAGCTTTGTAGGCTACGCCGTTGCTGATGCAGGCATGCAAAAAGCGCAGAATCTGCTCTGGCTCAGGAAAGGCTGCGGCGATAATCCCACCAGTGCGCAATTTGGCGCGTAGCCCAGTGCTGCGCAGGGCGGCGATTAAGCTGCTTGGGTCGGGATCATGGGGAATTTCAACGAACACCGTCACGTTTTCAGGCACGGCTGCATTAATTGCGGCGATCTGCTCAAGGCGTTCGGCCTTAATTTCAACCGTATCGATCACCAACCAACCGTGATAGCGTTGATTGAGCGCAGGAATTTCGGCAAGCTGGGCTGGATCGCTTGCTAAGAGGCTGATTGACCAAGGCTGGCTTGGTTGCGTGCCAAGGCTGGCTTGCCATTCGTCGATGCGGCTATAGGGCAAAATAAAACGGGCTAAATAGCCGTGTTGATTGCTAGAACGGTAGCTGGCATAGTTGCTGGTGGCTTGATCCATGGCGAGAGCAGCTGGTGGAAAAAGCCCTGCATAATCGATTAATCCCGTCAGCAGTGGTTCCCAAATCGGTGACATAGCCAAAATCCTCCACATCATTGTGGGACATACGATACACGCTCATACTGCAAGTGTACGTGAATTGAGCATTGGGGGCAAATAGGCTGAGTTACTTCCATCGCAAAACCGAGGCCGCGTCTAAATCCAGAGACCGATGTCAAAATGCTAAAGTTATGGTCAAATAAAGCAAGCATCGTTATTCAAGTGGCAATTAATCTCGCGGCCTAAAGGAGCCAAACCTGCAATGGATGAACGTCGATTAGTTCGGGTTAGTAAATATCTGAGTCAACATCTACGCCATCAGCCAGAGCGGTTGGGATTGACCCTTGAACACGGTGGTTGGGTTGCGGTGGATGCACTTTTAGCGGCCTGTGAAGCCAATAATTTTGCCATCACCAAGGCTGAGCTTGTGGAAGTTGTTGCACAGAACAACAAACAACGCTTTGGCTTCGACCCAAGCGGCCAAAAAATTCGGGCCCATCAAGGCCATACGGTGGCTGTTGATTTAAACCTCGTAGCCCAACAACCGCCAGCAATGCTGTATCATGGCACGGCTCAACACAACCTAGCAACCATTTTGCAAACTGGCTTGCGGCCTATGCAACGCCAGCATGTCCATCTCTCGGCTGATCGTGCGACTGCCTTAACCGTCGGCGCACGCCATGGCCAAGCAATTGCTTTAATCGTCCACGCTGACGAACTGTTCAACGCGGGGCAAGCTTTTTTTTGCAGCGACAATGGTGTTTGGCTGACAAGCGCAATCGATCCAGCCTATCTGGAGCTTGAGAGCTAAGCGCGTTGGGCGCTTCTGAAGCGGCAGATCGGGCTATGCTATAATACGCCCATCGCGCTTTGGCCACTCATGATTCAACAACATCTCAGGATTTTCCACGATGTTTTGGTTCTGCGTGGGTAGATAAGGGACTTGCTCATGCCATTTGTAGATATTCTCTTGCTGCTATTCGTTGTGATTGGGCTATTCTATGGGTTCTTTCAAGGCATGGTAAAGGTGGGGATTGCGATTATCGTTTTTTATCTGACGATTGTGCTCTCATCACTGTATTATCGACCAGTAGCCTTGTTTATAAGCAAAAATTCGACAACGCCTTTCCAAGTTTTGGAAATGTTATCATTTTTAGCTTTATTGTTCATTTTGTTTTTTATTCTGCTGGCAGTTGCAAGCTATACCTTTCGCTATCTCAAAGTTGGTGGCCAACTTCAATATGTCGATAAGGTAATTGGTACATTCCTGGGCTTGTTGCTTGGGGCAATGATTGCCAGTATTTTTGCAATGATGTTGCGGTATTTATTTACAACAAATGTAGCAGCAGTGCTCGATTATCCAGCGATGAAATTTTTGCAGTCTAGCACCCGAGCATCAGTATTAAAAGATGTATTTTTAAATATTATCTTACCGCTGATTTATGGGCCGATTAGCCCAATTATGCCAGATAGTGCTGATGCATTATTCCGTAGTATTCAACGGTAATCGTGCGGTGCTGTTGCACTTGCAATAGAAGAAGTTTCGTGATGATATCAGAAGTTGTACTCCAAACCCTTGAATTTGATAAAGTTCGTGATCAGCTTGCACGTCATGCTGCGTTTAGTGCAAGCCGTGAGTTGGTTGCGCAACTCCATCCATCAACCGATGGGCAATGGATTCTCCAGGCGCAAATTCGTACCAGTGCCGCCCGTGCTTTAATTGAATCGTTTGCCGATGTCTCAATTGGCGGTGCTCGCGATGTTCGGCCTGCGGTGGAGCATGCTCGTCGTGGTGGGATTCTTGAGGCGAGTCGGGTGCAAGAGATTGCCTCCACCTTGGCGGCAATGCGCCGCTTGCGTGGCCAAGTCTTACGCAATCATCCTGATTTTGTGCCGTTGCATCCCTTGGCTGAGCAATTGCCAAGTTTAGCCACGCTTGAACATGAAATCGAACGTACAATCGGCCCTGATGGCGAAGTATTGGATAGTGCTTCAGCTGAATTGGGCCGTTTGCGCAGCGCGATTCGGGTGGCCTTTAATCGCTTGCAAGAGCGTTTGCAGGCGATCATCAACTCATCGCAATATGCCGATGTGCTGCAAGAGCCAATTATCACCGTGCGCGATGGCCGCTATGTTGTGCCAGTCAAAGCACCGCAACGCCGCGCCCTGCGTGGGATTGTCCACGATCAATCATCATCAGGTGCAACGCTGTATATCGAGCCGTTGGCCACGGTTGAATTAAATAATCAGTGGCGTGAGCTGCAACTGGCCGAACGCGAAGAAATTCAGCGTATTTTGGCGGCGCTTTCGGGCAAAATTGCCAATGAGGGCATGCCAATTATTATTGGGGTCGAGGCAACTGCTGAATTGGATTTAGCCTTTGCCAAAGCCAAATATAGCATTAGCCTGAGGGCTAATCAGCCAGCAATTAATAGCCCTGCACCAGCTGATGATTTGCATCCAGAATCAACCGTATCATTGATCAAAGCTCGCCATCCGTTGCTCAACCATGATGTGGTTGTACCAACCGATGTATGGTTGGGCGGCCCAACCCAAATGATCATTATCACCGGCCCAAATACTGGTGGTAAAACAGTGGCGCTCAAAACAGTCGGTTTGATGGCATTAATGGCCCAATCTGGTCTGCACATTCCTGCGCATCAAGGCTCGCGCTTGCCAATTTTTGGCAAAATATTTGCTGATATTGGCGACGAACAAAGCATCGAACAAAGCCTCTCGACCTTCTCCTCGCACATGACCAACATCATCCAAATCTTGGATCGGGTAACGCCCGATTCTTTGGTGTTGTTTGATGAATTGGGCGCGGGCACCGATCCGGTTGAGGGTGCAGCCTTGGCGCGGGCGATCATCGAACGCTTGCTGAATGTCGGATGTTTGGCCATGGCGACCAGCCACTATGCTGAACTCAAGGCCTTTGCCTATAGCACCGATGGGGTGGAAAATGCCTCAGTTGAGTTTGATGTTGAAACCTTATCCCCAACCTACCGCCTTTCAATTGGCTTGCCTGGACGATCGAATGCCTTGGCGATTGCTCAACGCTTGGGGCTTAAACGCGATTTGATCGAACGCGCTCGCGCCACAATTAGCCGCGATAATGTTCAAGTTGAAGATTTGCTGGCCGCAATCCATCGCGAACGCACAACCGCTGAAAACGAAGCCGCCCGCGCCTTAGAATTGCGCGAAGATGCCGAGTTAGTGCGAGATCGGCTGAGCCGCGAATTGTATGAGTTTGAACAAGATCGCGAGCAGCAGTTATCCAGTTACCAACGCCAACTTGATGAAGAATTGCGCGAAGTTCGGGCCGAATTACGCCGTTTACGTGATGAGTTTCGCTCAGTTTCGGTGAGCCGCCAATGGATGGAACAGGCCGAACAACGCCTCAGTCGAGTTGCTGAACGAGTTCCCCAAGCTCCTACCCCACCGCAAGTTAAAGCTCCGGTACTGCCCAAAATCTCGATTGCTCCAGCCCCACGCACGATCCAAGTTGGCGATCAAGTGTTTGTAAGCAGCGTTAAACTCTCAGGCGTGGTTTTGGATTTGGATGAAGAGGCCAGCGAGGCCGAAGTGCAATTGGGCGGGTTTCGCTTGCGGGTCGATTTACGCGAGCTACGTTTAGAAAAAACTGGCACTGCACCAACCCAATCAGTCCAAAAATATATACCAGCTCAGCGTATGATCAACACGCCACCGCCGCCACCAAATATCTCCATGCAGCTTGATATGCGTGGTTGGCGCGCCTCGGATGTGGAAAACCAGCTTGATCACTACCTCAACGATGCCTATTTGGCCAATCTTTCAGAAGTGCGCTTGGTGCATGGCAAAGGCACAGGGGCGTTACGCCAAGTTGTGCGTACCTTGCTCAAGCGTCATCCTTTGGTCGAATCGTACAACAGCGGCAGCCAAGGCGAGGGCGGCGATGGGGTAACGATTGCCAAGATGTCCAGCCGTTGAGCCGCCACAGGGTTGAGTTCGCTCAGCCCTGTTGTTATTTTAGGAACCACTCAGCATGTATTATGTGCCGCATAATCAAGATAGTTATCAAAGCATCACGCAGCAGCTTCTTTGGTTGAGCCTGCTGAATGCTGGCTGGAGTTTTTGGGAAAACTATCAGCGTTTGGCAACAACCGAATTGCTCTTGATTGGCTTGCTGTTGGCTGGGTATACCAGCCTGATTGCCTGGCTCCGCACCTTCAGTTTTTATCGGCGGCGTTTGGTGATCGATGGGCTTTTGATTGTGCTGAGTATTCTGGTGGGCTTTACGATCACAATTGCATTTATTATGCTGGGGCCGTTGGTTAATCTTTTTATTGGTTTGCCATGGCCGTGGCTGCGTCAAATCGGTTTGGTGGTTGGCCTCTTGCTCTGGCAACAATGGCGCATGGTTTCGGCTTTATCAAACTAAGATTGCCCCAAAAGCATAGCGTTTTTGGTATGATCTCTGCAAGTTAGCTGAGTCTCGTCTTCAGCCAAATCTAGTGATGGAGCCAATCCGGCATGATTTATTCGGCAGCGTGGTTACGTCAGCGCCATCGGCGGGTGATGCGTGGGTTACGGACATACTTTGGTGTCCAATTAGTGCTCTCGGTAGGTGGTGCGCTCCTGCTGTATTGGCTTGGTGAGCGGCCTGTCTCGCCGTTAATTATTGTTAGTGGCATTATGATTGGCCTCTTGCTCTTGCCCCAAGCCCGGCGCTGGCTGAAATGGCTGTATATTCCCAGTTTGTTACTGACCGATTTGGTTCATGTTACCGCCTTGTTGTGGCTGACCCCGACCGCTGCGCTACAACGGGGCAGTTTGTGGGCTTTGGCCTATATTCCGTTATTGGTGGCGGCTGGGCGCTGGTGGAGCTATAGCGGCGGCGCAATGGCCTTAATTGCCATGTTAATTGCCGATGCTGCTGTTCTGTTTGGGCGTTTGGCTTGGCGCGATGCCTTGCCAGTTTTTATTTTTCAAGCAGTGACCGCAGCACTTGGCACATGGGCGGCAGCCCATAACGAATGGCGTACCCGCCGTGATTTATTGCATAGCGAAGCCTTTACCTTGAGCGAATCACGGGTTAATGAGCTAACTAAAAGCTATCAACAAACGATTCAGCAATTGCAAACCATGCGTGAAGCGCCCGAATCGACTGCACTTGATCAACTCCGCCAACAACTTCATCGCAGCTTGCGCTCGGTCGGTGGCCTGCCTTTGGCTCAGCGTACTTTGCCCGAAGCCTTGGCTGCCGAGTTGCGTACCTTGAAAACTGAAGGCAGTTTGAGCATTAACTTCACGTGTGATGGCCATTTGCCGATACTTTCGCCAACCGCGACGGCCTATGTTTGGCGCGTTGCCCAAGAATTGCTCAGCAATGTGCGCGAACATGCCCAAGCTCAGCATTTAAATGTTGAACTCTATGGCGATGATGCCGACGTGGTTTTGCACATTCGTGATGATGGAATTGGCTTTGATCCCACGTTGCTGCTGAGCGATCAGCATTATTCAAGTTTGGCGGCGCTGGCGACTCAAGCCGAAATGTATCATGGCACGTTTGAATTGCAATCGGTTCAGCAACAAGGTACAACGATCACCTTACGGGTTGAAGGGCAGCATTAAGCCCAAGCCTCAATTGAAACTTGGGCTGGTTCGCTTAGGCTTTATCGCCATTGATTGGCAAACGATATTGGAAATTGCTACGTCGGCCAACAGCTTGACCAATAATCTCGATCACTTGTTGGCGATGATCGTCGCGATTGACCAGATCCAGATCGTCGGTTTCAATCGTGAGCACTGGACATAACTCGAAACGCCGTAGCCATTCATCATAGCGATTGTTCAAATGGCTCAAATAATCGGCGCTAATATTCATCTCGCTTGGTCGGGCACGTTTTTTAATGCGCTCTAAAAGTGTAGGTACCGAGCCGCGCAAATAAACCATCAAGGTTGGCGGCGTCGTCGATTGAATCAAGGCCTGGTAGAGCTTGCGATAGGTGCGAAAATCGCGATGGCTCATAATGCCCTGCTCCAACAAGCCTTTGGCAAACACCTCATAATCTTCGTAGATCGAGCGATCCTGAATTAATGAGATTGGCGTATCGCCTATTTCGCGCTGTTGCTCGAAGCGTTGGGCCAAAAACCACATTTGCGAATGAAAGCCCCAGCGATGCTTATCGGCATAAAAATCATCGAGATACGGATGATCGGCCACAAATTCATAGTAGGGCTGCCAACCGAATGCTCCAGCCAAGGTTTCGACGAGGGTACTTTTGCCCACTCCAATATTGCCAGCCACACTCAAATACAAATGCTGGCCGAAAAATGTATGTCCCATTGTGCTTCAATCCTTGTTATCAGGCGAATCGTTGTTCTGCAACCAAGCCATTATAAAGGCCAAATCAAAAGGCGAAAATCAAAAGGATGAAGTCAAAAGGATGAGGGATGAAATCAAAAGACAGAAGACAGAACAACGTAAGCTCCCCCTCGCCCGCGCTCAGTGGGCGAGGGGACTCACGCAACGATTAAAACAGTCGTTCTTGAGCCGCGTCAGGATCAATCGGTGCTTGGCGCTCAAAATTGAAGGCTGGCAGTTGATCAAGGCTGGTGATGCCAAAAATATGGAGAAATTGGCTGGTTGTGCCATATAAAACAGGGCGGCCAATTGTTTCGGCCCGCCCAACTTCGTAGATTAACTCACGCGCCAAGAGCGAACGCACCACGCCACTTGAATCGACCCCGCGAATTGCTTCAAGTCCAGCCCGGGTAACTGGTTGGCGATAGGCAATAATTGCCAAGACTTCGAGCGCTGCTGGTGAGAGTTTTTGCGGTTGGCTAACGCCTAAAAAGCGTTCGAGCGCGCTGGTGGCTTCGGGCGCACTGACCAACTGCAAGGTGCCAGCTTGATCTTGCAGCCGAATGCCACGGCCATCAAAACGCTGGCGCAAATCGGCAATCAGCAAGGGAATCTCCTGCTCGCGTAATTCGAGGGCTTTGGCCAAGGTCGCATACTCAACCGCATCACCGGCCACAAATAGCACAGCTTCGGCTTGTAGCAATAGATCAGGCTGCACATGTTTGGCCATTGATTGTGGCTCAGTTGCTAATTCAGTGCTTGGCTCAGTTAAGTTCGTGGTGGCTTCAAGTTCAGGCTGATCGGTTGGGGTTATAAGCATAAGTGGTTTTTGATCTCGATTGATTGATAGCGGGTTTGCTGGCTTGGCGTAGCGTTGAACCAACTGGGCAATCGCCAAGGCAAACAGCGTGAGCCAACGGCGCAGCAATATTTGCCATGGTGATTGCCCAGTCATGCAATTTAGACGGTTGCTTCGGTACGAGCAACTTTAATTTCAATCCGCCCAAGGCCAATCTTATTGAGCATAATTTTGCGCTTGAGGGCTTGAATATTTTCGCCATTCGGAATTGATTTTGGACATTCCGAGCAGTTGAAGATGGTATGACAGCGCCAAACCCCGGTTTCTGAGCCAACAATATCCAAGCGTGCCTTAATTGCGGTGTCGCGTGAATCTTCGACAAAGCGATAGGCGCGGGTTAATGCTGATGGGCCATAGTATTCGCCGTTGCTCCAGTGCACCGGGCAAGCCGAGGTACAGCAACCACATTGGTTACAGCTAGCTGCCAAGGCAATGCGATTGGCATCTTTGGGGCTTTGCAGGCGCTCTTTGCCATCCTCTGGCTTGGCAATATCGGTGATCAAATAGGGCAACATGACTGCATCTTTGGCGAAGAATGAGTCGAAGTCGACCACCAAATCACGAATCACTGGGAAGCCTGGCAATGGCCCTAAGGCAATTTCGGACGTATTCAAGGCCATCACCCGGGTGGTTGAAGCCAAACGGTTGCGACCATTGACCATCATGCCACACGAGCCGTCGATGCCTGATTGCGAGCCACGTCGAAAGGCCAAGCTACCATCTTGTTCTTCTTTGATACTGTTCAAAGCGTCAAGAATTGTGGTAAATGGCGTTACCTCAACGTAATACACCTGATACTTGGCGGTAAAATCGGTGGCAGCATCGAAGCGTGGCACACGAAATGTTACTTTCATTTGAAACTACTCCACTAGATTTTAGCGCTTAGAGCGCAGCCACGCTTGCTTTTGCCACGGCATCGGCCACATCAAGCAGCCGATCAAGCTCTAGGGCTTCGAGCAATTCTGTATTAAAGCGTCGATTTGTATCGTGCAAGCTGATTTGGCCAAATTGTTCGCGTAAGCTGTGCACTAAACCAACGTGTTGTTCATCGCTGGCGGCGCTC
Organism: uncultured Chloroflexia bacterium; assembly: GCA_963767035.1. GTDB lineage: Bacteria > Chloroflexota > Chloroflexia > Chloroflexales > Herpetosiphonaceae > Herpetosiphon. Next base: position 697,784 of record CAVYBW010000003.1, read on the forward strand.
TCAAGCTTGCTGCTAAAGGCTTGGCGTAATTGTTTGCGCACTAAACCTAGTTTGTGCGCGCCTTTTTGGCCGAACAAGCCTTCGATTTCGTCGCTGGCGTTGCTGGTGGCATAGCTTGGCACATTGCCATAGCTGGCGGCCCCAAGTTTAGCAGCAATGGCTGCGCCTGCAAGTTTGGCAAAAACCACGGCGGCAGCGAGTTCGTTGCCAGGCAAGGCTTGCTCGCCATGCACGCCGTTATTAGCACAAGCTCCAACTGCATACAAGCCTTCAAAGCCTGCCACGCTACCGTTGAGGTCGGTTGGCAAGCCGCCAAGCGTTGATTGTTGGGTTGGCTTGACCGGAATGAAATCATGACGTGGATCAACGCCAGCGAAATCTTCGGCATAATCTAAAATATGTGGGTAGCGCTCACGAATTTGGCTAGTTGGCAGATGCCGAACATCAAGCCAGACGTGGCCATCAACCCCTCGGCCAGCAGCAATTTCGGCATTGATCGCGGCGGTTACCTCGGCCAAACTGGCTTGCTCATTGGTAAAGCGCTTGTCGCTGGCATTGAGCAGATGGGCGCCATCGGCCAGCACTTGTTCGTTGATCACCAAGCCAGTGTTCGCCACGCCCAACGGATGGAAATTGACCAGATCCATACCAGTTAGGGTGATCCCAGCTCGCAGTGCGGCAGCATGACCATCGCCAGTTGAGGCATACGAATCGCCTGAATTGGCATAGAGTTGGCCGTAGCTGCCGGTTGCGAGCACTGTCACTTTGGCGTTGATCACGTCGATTTCGCTGCTGCGAATATCAAGCACGCTTACGCCGCGAATACTCTTACCATCAACCACCAAGCCAAGCATAAAGCGCTCAGGATAAACTTGGATGCCAAAGCGCACTATTTCGCCATACAAGGTTGTAACAATCGCATGGCCTGTTTGGTCGCCAGCGTTGGCCAACCGTGCTAGCCCATGGCCATAAGCAGCTTGTTGGGCGATGCGACCATTCTTCAAGCGGCTAAATGGCAAGCCCATGTGCTCTAATTCATAAACAGCGGCGGGCGCTTGCTCGCACAGCGCTTTGACTGCTGCGGCATTATTGCTTTTGCCATAAGCCAAGGTATCGCTGATATGGGCTTCGACGCTATCGGCGCTGCTATTGCCCAAAGCGGCGGCAATGCCAGTGCGTTCGACCACCGAAGCAGCCCGCACCGGATATTGTTTGGTTACAATTGCCACATTGGCTTGTGGCGCGTGGCGTTTAATTTCAAGGGCGCAGCGCATCCCAGCGATGCCACTGCCAACCACAATTACATCATGCTGAATCACAGACGACACTCCTTATGCCAAAGCCCACAACGTCCAGAAGCCCAAAATTGCCCCAGCGATGCCAAACACAATCAACAAAAAGTTGACAGTATGGCGCACAGCGCTATTGGTTGTCCAGTCGTAGATGACATTGCGAAAGCCGTTTAAGCCATGAAACAGCGCACAAATTAACAACAATCCTTCATTCAACACATACCAAAGTGGAAATGCGCGGAAGGTTTCGCGCGCGCCATTATAGGTTAGCGCCGGCGTATCAAGTTTGGTGAAATAGGTAAAATACAGGTGGATTGGCAAAAACAGCAACAAGCCATACGATGAAAGGCGTTGCAGAATCCACAACAGCGTACCTGCCCCAGGTTCTACTTTAACCTTTTGGGCGCGGCTTGTAACGCTGACAACATCTCGGTGCACCATTGAAGCGAATCCTTTCCAGCCGTTACGCCGCGATATTGGCGATAATCTTAATAAAGAGCAGCACAAACAGCGCTACCGTCAAGACCAACGAAAGCCAGAATGAAGCTCGTTGGAAGCGAGCGCCAAACCCGGCCTCAAGGGTCAAAACCCGCAAGCCAGTTAGGGCATGCAACAACACCAACGCCACAACCACGGCATGGGTAATATGCCAAAAGGTTGTGTTATACGCAGCCATCGCCGTGTTGAAGGCCGCCGCAGCGGTGCCAGCCGGTTCGTCGCTGGTGCGAATAACCGTGCTCAATTCCCAAATGTACGTCAGCATATACACCGTGAGCGACAAGCCCGAAAAGCGGAGTAAAATGCGCGCTAGATACGAGGCACTCGTTTGATAACGGTCCAAAATCGTGCGAGTGGACACGTAACCTCCTTATTGATGCTGAATTCCAAATTATTGGCTGAGAGCCTGCAAGCGTTCGACAAAAAGATCAAGCTCTGTTTCTAATGTATAGAAAAATGGCGATACCCGCACATGGCCAGGCCGATGATCAACGATAATCCCTTGCTCAGCCAAACCAGTTACCAGCTTGGCATGTTCGGCACTTTGGATCATCACGATCCCTGCATGCTGCTGTGGGTCGCCAGAAATTGTTAATTGATAGCCGGCATCGCGTAGCTTTGCCACCAAGTAGGCCACCAGCTCACTGGTACGTTGTTGAATTGCCGCCACGCCATGCTCAAGGATAATCTGCATGCCAGCATGGCCAGCATACACCGCCGCCAAGGCTGGCGTGCCAACCTCAAAGCGCCGAGCATCGGGAGCAAACTCAAAGTTATTGGGGTCGAAGGCAAATTGCTTGGCATGACCAAACCAGCCTGCAACCGTCGGCTTAAGCTGCGGAATTAAGCTTGGGCGCACATAGCATTCGACAATGCCTGTGCCACCAAGCAGCCACTTCAAGCCGCCAGTCAGATAGAAATCGAGATCGCTGGCAACCACATCAACTGGCACTTGGCCCGCAGCTTGGTAGCCATCGATCAGACACAACGCCCCTTTAGCATGAGCCAGTTTGGCAATTTCAGCAATTGGCTGAATCGTGCCGCTAGCAAAAAAGACATGCGAAGTTGCCACCAAGGCAGTTCGCTCATCGATCGCAGCTTCGTAGGCTTCCAATGGCACATGCACCCCATCGGACGAGGGCAAAAGCACCACCTCAACCTCAGGATGCGCCAACCACTGATAGGGAATTGTTGGGAAATCGAGGACGGTTGAAATAACCTTAGGCCGTTGACGATAATCCAAGGCACTGGCAATTACCGAAAGCGCCACGCCAACACTTGGTGCTAAAGCCACCGAGCCAGCAGGAGCATTGAATAAGCGTTCGGTGGTAGCGCGCAACCCAGCGCACTCGCCTAGCCAAATCGTATACCAAGCCGAAGCCCCGTACTCTTCCCATAAATCCAAATGCTGATTGACTGCCGAACGTACACGGGTGCTCAATGCGCCAAGCGAACAGGTATTGAGATAGGTTTTGCGGCTTAAGATCGGAAACTCAGCCCGACTTGCCAACCAATCACGCGGTGTAGTGCTCATGATTGTAAACACAAATATCACCTGCCGATCAGAATACTCTAATCGGAGGCTCGCGAATCAGCAACTCCAGAAACTTGTTTGGATTATAGCGCAGTTTGGGGGGAGTGTCGAACGCAAATCAATGCCTTCTAATCAGCAATTTTAGCCAATTGGCAAGCATTGATTTGCTATTAGAGGTTTAGGCTTTGCCGGCCCGGATTTTGAGGTTGAGCAAACGGGCTGCCTCGTTTTGCACAAACCATTGATCTTGCTCCAAGGCTTGCAGGGCTTGCTCAAAGTAGGGTTTGGCCGCTTCATGCTCGCCTAGGGCTACTAAATTTTCACCAATTTCCTCGAAAACAAAGCCATCGGTAAGGCCTGATGCTTGTAATTCTGTTGCCAAGGCTTGTTGCATTTCAAGCGCTTGTTGATACTCGCCCAGCGAGCGTAAGCAGCGCGCCACCGACCAACGAGCAATCTGAATTTGGCGTGGGCGTTCACGCTTGATCCATGCTTGTTCAGCTTCTTGGAATAAGGCTAAAGCTTCAGCAAACTCGCCCCGTTCATGCAAATCCCACGCGGTATTATTGAGCATCGCCGGAATTAATGCTTGGGCTTTGGGGTCATCAGAGGTTCGAGCAAGCGCTAGCCCGCGTTGATTCCAGCTTAGCGCTTGCTCATTGCCAGCGTTGCTAATCGCCAGCATATGCGCCGCATCAACTGCCAACCCGACAAACCCTGCCTGTGAGGCGAGTGCCCAGGCCTTGGTAAAGAAATGATGAGCCATTTCTACTTCACCAGCCGAATTATGGCTCCGGCCTCGCTCCAAATAGTAGCGCACTTTAGGGCGATCACCAGCCAATGACAGTTGAGTTTCAAGTTGATCCAGCCGTTCGTGGGCTTCGGCAAAACGCCCACGTAACGAAAAGGTTCGGGCAATTTGGCTGAGTAATTCAAGTTGATCATCGCCAGTTGTTTCAGCTAAAGCGTTGATAAAACGGCTCTCGCTAGCAGCAGGATCCGCATATTCCCACAGCGCATCAATATCCATTATGTGGTTGCTCCATTCCAGTTTAATAGCACAGCCTTGCTATTTTATGAATGGAATTGCAGCAATGTCAAGGCTCAACCAAGGCTTTGGTAACGAATTCAGCATTGCTTGCCTAAAAATCGAAACATTGAGCAAACGCTGTTTTAGGGTGGCCATTGCTCAGATATTGGTTAAATGCTGGGTAATATTTAATTGATACAGCGTGCGATTATTAAATGGCTTGGTTTGGGTTAGCCACGAAATGCTGCCTGAATTAACGTGGAACGCGACTGAGCCAAGCGACTCGATCGGCATGCCAAGCCATGCGGCAATCACAAAGCTGGCGGCAAAGCCATGGGTCACAATTACTAGCTGTTCGGCGCTGTTGATAATCGTTTCCATAGCAGCATATACCCGCGTTGCCACTTCGCGCCGACTTTCGCTAGTTGGGCTGATGCGATGATCAAGCCTACCCTCGCCATCTGGTGGATAAACCATTTGCTGATCAAACCATGCTTGATCGCGACCCTCTGCCGCTCCATAGCTCATCTCGCGCAAGCCTTGATCAAGCGCAACTTGGCTTTGCAAGGCTTGGGCGATAATTGCTGCCGTTTGAGCGGTGCGCTGTAAATCAGAGCTATAAATGGGGCTGGCTGGGGGCAATTGTTCAGCCAAAACTGCCGCAATTGCCCGAGCCTGACGCTGGCCACGCTCGGTTAAGCCAGTGTCATACCAGCCGCCAACCTTATGCTCAACATGGTGAATCGCCTCAGGATGGGTAATGAGAGCGATTTTAGGCATTTGGCGCAGCTAAAATTTGCTTGACCCGCCCAACCTCACCACTGACCAAACGCACTTTGATGCCATGCGGATGGTTAGGCGATTTGGTCAGAATATCTTTGACAATCCCAGTCGTTGTTTTACCAGTCGCTTGATCTTGTTTGAGCACAATTGCTACCTGAATGCCAGGTTTGATTGCGCTGCGTTGTTGACCGTTCATGGTTGCTCCAAACTATGTATCAAACCATTATACAGGTTGCTTGAGTACCACAAGCTGATCGCCACGCTGAATCGTGCCAAACTTGCGCGGCACCAGCTGAATGCCAAACGGCACACCACCGCTCGCTGTTTTGCGATAGCGTGCCAAGGTGCGCAATGGCTCTTGCTGAGCCTGCTTTTCGCCAGTCGCTGGGTCGACGGTAATCAGCACACAGCGCGGGCAGGCTTGGGCGACTTCAAACAAACATTCGCCAATTTGCAGCCACTGCCACGTATCCTCTTGATACGCGAGTTCGCCATCGATCACAATGTTTGGGCGAAACTGGGTCATGCTGACTGGCTGTTCGAGCCGTTGATTGAGATCAGCCAACGAAGCCTGCGAAGCCAACAAAATTGGGTAATCGTCGGCGTAGCTCACGCGATCGTCGCTGCGGCCAGTATAGCCCGACGCCATCTCGGTTGGCAACGCACGGTCGCAACCTTCGCCCATATAAATTACCAAACAATCGAGCCCAAGATAGTCGCTGAAGGCTTGATTAATCGCCGCGCTATAGACCATCGCTGGGTGCTGTTCCTCGGCCCATAAATTGACCCGCTCAATTGGACTGAACAATTTGGGCAATACGATTGGCTCTGCTTGGCTGGGCAACTGAACCAGCAAACCATCAGCAGTACGCTGAGTGCGAATCGCCAACAATTTGCCATGGTCGCGAGCGGTAATAATTCGCCGATTGTCGCTGGCAACCACTGCCCAGCGCCGATCATCGGCAAAACCACGAAGCTCCAAGTGTGCTTGATCAACCACAATACCTGCGGTCGATTTAATCGGGTAAATCGCTAGATCAACAACATTAGTCATCGAAATACTCCTCCAAACGAAACATTAAACGCATTATACGGGCAACTTGAGTACTTTTTTTAACCACGAAGATCACGAGGTCACGAAGTTGAGGATTGGCAGTCGAAATCACGAAGGACACGAAGTACACAAAGGAAGGCTAGGAACTGGCGGTATTGGGAATTAGAATCAACCAACATAATCCACTCCTCAATTATTTGGGGGGGATGAAGACCCTTATGAGAGTAGATTTTTAAGGATTTGGGTACGCCCTCACCCCAACCCCTCGCCCGCCACATGGGAGAGGGGCTTAACGCGGTGGTTTCTTCGTGATTCGTGGTCATTGCCTCGTGCTCCTCCTCGCCTCGTTTGCGGGAGAGGGGGCTGGGGGTGAGGGAACGTTCAACCACAATCCTTCAGTTCAAATGCTTGACATTCAAAACCGCTAGGTCGATACTTAACCAACTGTTTAATTGCTCGCCCTTGCTCCCACAGGCGAGCGCAAACGCAACAATCCAACACGTTTCACTTTCCTCGTGCTCTCTGCGCACTAGCAATCAGCCTATGCACGTCCGTTCATGCGCGAACGTGTTTTCGTGCCATTTGAATTGAGCAAGCTCAATAGACGGTTGGCGCATCCAAGAGCTAGTTAGTTTGATCAAGGAACCATGGTATGCAGCAAGCCCTTGCTCCCGACCCAACTACAATTCGGCAACACCTCTACCAAACTTATGCGATTCATGCCAGCAGCATCGAACAAATCAATCGTGGTAACGATCCGCGCGCAGCGATGTATTATGTTCAAACTAGCGAGCAACAGTATTTTCTTAAGCTCAAGTTTGGCTCAATCTATCAAGCGGGTGTGTTGTTGCCGCGCTATCTGAAGGATCGGGGCATAGCGTCGGTGGTTGCGCCCGTTGATACCCGCACCCAACAATTGTGGGGCCGTTGCCAACAATTTTATGCGGTGCTTTATCCCTACATCGAAGGCACAACAGGCATGGATCACGGAATGTCGGCGGAGCAATGGCGCAGTTTTGGCCAGCAATTAGGCCGCATTCACACCATGCAAGTGCGCCCGCCGTTGCGCCACATGCTGCGCTGGGAGCAATTTCGCCCGCCATGGTTGCCAACCGTCCAAGCCATTCACAATAGCATCAATACGTGGCCAATTGGTGATAGCTATAGCGCCGAATTAATCGATTTTTGGCGTGTCAAGGCGCTCGAAATTAGCTATATGATCAAACGAATTAGCGAATTAGGCCAATATCTGCGAGCCAATGCCCGCGATTTTGGGCTGAGCCATGGCGATATGCATACTGCAAATATTGTGCTCGATCAGATTCAGCAAATTAATATTGTCGATTGGGATTACCCGATGTTTGCGCCCAAGGAGCGCGATTTGCGCTTTGTGGTTGGCTCAGTGATTGGCGTGCCAGTGCAGCGCCACGAGGAGCAATGGTTTTTCGAGGGCTATGGCCAATCAGCAATTGACTACAAAGCGCTGGCCTACTATCGGTATGAGCGCGTAATTCAAGACCTTGGCGATTATGCCCAGCGGGTGTTGTTGCGCCGCGATGCGCCTCAAACGATCAAGCAAGCCGCCTTGCAATCGCTACGCTCGCGCTTTGTGGCTGGTAATATTATCGAATCGGCCTATCAAGCCGATCGTGCAAGTTAAGGAGAGATTTGTAATGCCAAACATTGCCCCGATTTTAGCCCAAAGCCATGGCTCGATTCAATTTGTGGTCGATGCGGTTGAGCCAGCTCAGAATGCTCCAGCCTGTCTGCATGCCGATGCGTTGCCACTTTGGGATGGCTTGCCAACGCTTGAAACGCTCCAAACTGATGTTGATTTATTTGCCCGAACCGGCAGCGACCATCCATTGTTGAGTTGTTTGGAGCTAGCCTATGGCCAACATTATCCGTTGGTGCTCACGCCCGATTGCATTTGGCTCACCATCACCCAAGGCTTTAGCTTGCACCTGAATCAACATTATCAACAACTTCGCCAACGCTTAGTGCAGCATGCGGGCAAAAAAAGTTTGCTTGTTGATGAAGCCATGACATGGCCCGAAACGATTGACCAATGGGTCGAACAATTGACTCAAGCCCTGCCGAAAAATTTGGTTCAAACCTTACAATGCGATTTTTCAACTACCACCCCAACGATTCGCACTGCCAGCCAAATCGTGTTGATGGAGAGCTTTAAAACCTATTTTGAATATGAGATGCTATCAATCTGTGGGATTCCCAATATTACGCTCTTGGGCACGCCTGCCGATTGGCGCACGCTTGCCGCGCGCGTCGCACGCCTTGCTGTGTTTGATTTGGCTTGGTGGACGGAGCGGCTTGAGCCAATTTGCGCGGGCTTAATTTTGACCAGTGAAGGCCAGCCACCACATGGTTTTTGGCAACAGATCTATCATAAAACTGATTTTTGTGGCACCCAAATCGATGGCTGGATTACCTATCTCTTTCCTTACATCAAAGATTTGAATAATCCAGGCCGTTTTTGGCGTAACCCAATGCTTCGCCAAGAACGCCAGCTTTTTCGTGATCCGCTTGCACCAACGCCGATCCAGCCTGCACAAACTCAGCCTCAGTCATTTTCAGATCTCGCTGATTTAGCTGGGATTGAGACGTTGGATTTTGATGCTGAATCAGCTCCAATTAATATGGACTCCAGCGTTTTTCCCACCGGCTTAGCCGAAATCACGACGATCAAACGCGACCATGACCAATCGCAATTGGTTAAACTGGTGGCGGGTTTGCTTGGCACAAGCTATGATCCTGCTACGAAGCAACTACGGCCTGAGATTGGTTGGGCAGTCTATCAACCACGCGATCATACTGAATTTTGGCGCTGTATTCGGCGTGATCATGCGCCTCAGCCAGCCAAGAAATCCAGCCACAGCCAGCCATTACCTGCACTATTGAGCGAAATGTTTGAGCGTTTTGCAAGCGCAACCTTGTTTCCCAAAAGCCAAAATCCATGCTATTTGCTACCGCAGCATGCCTATCAATTTGCAACCGATCACGCTGATTGGGTTTGCTTTGCCAAACTAGGCGATGGTCGCGAAATCTGTTATCGTCATGCCCAGAATCGCCCTTGTTGGGTCATTTTACGTTAACCCCAAGCTTAATCAAGCACCTGTAGTTATTGCTACTAGCCTTGCCGAATTTTTGCAGCGGCTCTTGGGCAGCAGCGATTATTATTTTGATCAGCCGCACTTTCGAGCGCCCGATCGTTTATAGTCGTTAATTACTAACGCGAGTGAGGTTTGTGATGGTTGCACTTGCCCCGATTTTAGCCCAAAGCCATGGCTCGATTCAGTTTGTGGTTGATGCGGTCGAGCCATATCAAAGCCAATTGGCATTGGTTGATGCTCAGGCGCATTTTGCCCAGCGCATCAAGCGCCTGCTCATCCAAATTAGCCATAATCCGGCGCAGATGTTGGTCAAAACCAGCAACGACAATTCATTAATTCAAACGATTCACCTTGCATTTAGCCAACATTACCCGTTGGTGCTCAGCCCTGATTGTATTTGGCTAACCATCGCTCAGGGCTTTGCCAACCATGTTAATTGTCATGCCGAGCATTTACGCCAGCGCTTCGTCGCCCACGAGGATAAACAAAAACTTGAAATTGAAGTTGATGGTCTCAGTGACCAAGCAGCATGGGTGCATGCGATTGAGTTATGGGCGCAATTGCTCAACCGCAAATTACCAGTCAATTTAGCCCAAACGCTGCAATGCGATTTTTCAACCACAACCTCAGCCATTCGCACTGCCAGTCAAATTGTGTTGATGGAGAGTTTTGAGCATTACTTCGATTATAGTGCGGTCTGTATCTGTGGCATTCCCAATATCACACTTTTGGGCACGCCTGCCGATTGGCGTTCGCTGGCTGAGCGGGTGCAACGCTTGGCTGCATATGACTTGGCTTGGTGGACGGAGCGGCTTGAGCCAATTTGCGCGGGCTTAATTTTGACCAGCGAGGGCCAGCCGCCGCATAGTTTTTGGCAACAGCTCTACAAACCGTATGATCAATATGGTGGCGAAGTTGTGACTGGTTGGATTGCCGACCTCTTTCCCTATATCAACGATGCCAAACAGCGGCCAACCCTGCGCAATCCATTGTTTGAGCAGCCGCGCACAACTCTGTTAAATGGCGAGCTTGATCATGAGCTTGATTTTGTGCATGATTACTTGGTGTCTCGCAATATGCTGGTTCAGCACTTATTTGGTGAGTCGCCAAATAGTGATTCAGCCCCAACAAAAACGATTGTGGTTGGTGAAGGTATTACCAACAGCAGCTTTCCCAGTGGCTTGTCCAGCGTGCCAATCACGGTCAAAATGCCTGATGGCTCAATCCACGAGTTGGCTTGTGTAGCTGGTTTAATCGGTACTCATTTTGATGTTACGGCCCAAGCGCTTAGCGCTGAAATTGGCTGGGCAGTGTGTCAGCCCTCAATCAGCCAGAATTTGGAGTAGATTGAATCTCGTCCCCTCACCCCCCAGCCCCCTCTCCCACTGCACGCGGGCGAGGGGGAGCCGATGGCTCAAGGGTGATAGACCCGCTTATGAATCGCGCCATTACACATTCCCCCTGCACGCGGGTAAGTGGGAGCCGATGGCTCAAGGGTGATAGACCCGCTTATGAATCGCGCCATTACACATTCCCCCTGCACGCGGGTAAGTGAGAGCCGATGGCTCAAGGGTGATAGACCCGCTTATGAATCGCGCCATTACACACTTCCCACTGTACGCGGGCGAGGGGGAGCCGATGGCTCAAGGGTGATTGACCTGCTTATGAATCGTGCCATTACACATTCCCACTGCACGCGGGCAAGGGGAGCCGATGGCTCAAGGGTGATTGACCTGCTTATGAATCGTGCCATTACACATTCCCACTGCATGCGGGCGAGGGGGAGCCGATTGATCCCTTCCACACAGCATGCAAAATCGCCACGTTAAAGCCCCTCGCCCGCCGCCGTAGGATCGAGAGAGCATCCCATATTCATCATCCATTCATCATGGTACAACCACGCCGTTAAAGCCCCTCGCCCGCCGCCGTAGGATCGAGAGAGCATCCCATATTCATCATGGTACAACCACGCCGTTAAAGCCCCTCGCCCGCCGTCGTGGGAGAGGGGTTGGGGGTGAGGGGATATTAAAACCGACCCTTGTAAAACCTCCGCTCCCACCTATTGGGCAAGGGGCCTTGATTGAATTCGCAGTTTTGATGCTCCCAATTCTCGCCCCAACTTTTTCCCTTCGTGCGCTTCGCGTGCTTCGAGGTTCCCATCGGCTGTAGCAGTTATAGATTTGCTGCCAAGCAGAGCATGCTATACTTTTGCTTGGTACGAATACAATTCATTCCAGCCCCACACTCTACCCCAGTATTCCCCACTGATCTAATGTGTGTAGGAGCAATGTATGACCGCAGAAATCGTTCAAGCCGAGTATGAGAAACTTGAGCAAATCGCCAACCGTTTCAATCGTCAAGCCGACCAAAGCGAATCGATCACCCAAAGCATTCGGCAAGTTCATGATGCGCTTGTTGGTGGCCAATGGCAGGGCGATGCAGCCAAAGCCTTTGCCAGCGAAATGCAAAGCACTGTATTTCCCGCATTAACTCGTTTGACCGCAGCGCTGCGTGAAAGTCAAGCGGTTACGCTGCAAATTAAAACGATCATGCGTCAGGCCGAAGAAGAGGCTGCGCGGCTTTTTCAAGCGCAAAGCACTGATCGCGTTGCGGCATTCAAAGCTGGCGGCGTGACGCTTGGAGGGAATAACGCCCAATTTAATGCCGAAGAAACCCCAACTCCAACTCCACCTGCCGACCCCAACAACTACGATCGTTTCGACCAAGCTTTGAAATATATGCATCAAGAAATGATCACCAATGCCCAAAGCGATGTTGTCAAAAACATCAAATCGCTGCTCGATTCAGCGCTAAACCCCCAATGGTACGATCTTATTGGTGGCGGCAACTCTGGTAGTAAAATCAACGCTGCGTTGGCAATGTGGGTTGCCAAAGTTCACAGTGGCGGCGATTGGGATCACAAGCCGATTTTGGGTGATATGCTCGGACTGAAAAACGACAAAGACTATTACTTTCCAATTCGTGGCGACCAAGCCAACGAATACTATTACGATATTTGGTCAAACATTCACTACGGCTATGTTGGAGCGGCGGCTGGCTTTGATACAAGTACCTTGCAAGATGGCGCTAACCTTGGCGAAGCCATTACTGGCACCAACGATCCTGGCGATGTACTAACCGTTCAGATCGGGATTGATCTTTGGGAAAAGTATGGCAATTCGATGACTTCTGAGCAGTTGCAGGCCGAAATTTTGGCCCATCGTGAGGAGTTAGTTAAGCTCGATAAAACGACATCAGGCAAAAATCAACGCTAGTTGGCTGGAGTGAGCACATGGCAGGGTTTAGTGATCTCTTAATGATCAGCGGTGGATTGGTCTTTTTTCTTGTTAGTAGTCTGAGTTTGGGTTATTTTGTTGGTCAATTGGCCAGCCCAAATTCAAAAGCCCAGTTTGTGCCAATGCTGATTGCCAGCGGCATTGGCTTCGCGAGCCTTGCAGGCTGTTATTGGTGCTTCAGCAGCTTTTCACGCTTTGATCCGATTGAGCGTTGTCGGCCTGATGGTACAGGTTTTTGTGCCAGCAACGGGCAGGCGATCGCGCAATTTGAACAAGCCTTATTACACGAACAACGTTGGCAATTTGGCCTTTGGGTCATTATTCCCTTGATTGTGGTTGTTGGCTTGCGCTGGTGGTTCAAACGCCGAACACCACGTTTGGCTCGCTAATCGCGTATAATTGAGCGTCGGATCGTTGCCCATGGGTTGAGCCTCGGCCCATGGGTTTTTAAATGGAATTATCGCCATGGAACAAAGCTCATTATCGCGCCATTGGCAACGCTGGTGGCCTTATCTCTGCATCACGCTTGTCGCTATGCTGCTCATGTGGCGGGTCGTGCTGGGCAATACATTTTTGCCGCTGGATATTGTGGCGCACCTGCATCCATGGCGCTTTTCGTATGAGCGGGTGGCGGTCAATAATCCAATTAATAGTGATTTGATTACCCAAATTTATCCTCGTCGGCTGGTGACCAACCAAATACTTGAACAAGGTGCTTGGCCGCTCTGGAACCCGACGATTTTAACTGGCACGCCGTTGTTGGCTGATGGTCAATTAGCCCTGTTTTACCCGCTGAGCTGGCTGTTTGTGCTGCTGCCATTGCGCTATGCCTTTGGCGTGTACACGCTGCTCAATCTGTGGTTAGCAGGTGTTGGCAGCTTCAAATTTGCTCGACGTATGCAGCTTGAGGCGGCTCCGGCAACTTTAGCCGCAGTTGGCTCTATGCTCAGTGGCTTTCTGCTTAATTGGCTGCATTTCCCTGAATTTAGCGCTGCTTGTGCCATGCTGCCGTGGTGTTTTTGGGCAGTGTTGCGGGCGAGCCAAAGCCAGCGTTGGCGCGATTGGCTCCAGGCTAGTTTGATTTTGGCCTTGCCCTTAGTCAGCCAAATTCAACTAGCCTTCTATTGTTATATTGGCGTTGGCTGTTTGCTGCTCTATCAGCTGCTAGTTTTGTCATCGTGGCGCTTGCGCTGGCGGCAAATTGGTCAATTTTGCAGTGCGATTGTACTGGCATTGGGCTTAAGCGCCGTGCAATTGCTGCCGCAAATTGCGCTTTCGGCTCAAGGCCAACGCTTGGATATTGGCTCAGGCCTTGGTTCGGCTAGCGCGATTATGGTTTGGCTATTGCGTTTGGGCTTGCCAATTATCGATGGCGCTGCCCGCGAAAACTCCAGCCTATGGCAACCGCCGCTATTGCAAGGCATTCAACCGTATGCTGGCTTATTAACCTTGGCCTTGGCCTTGCTAGCCGTTTGGCGCAGCCAACAGCATGGCGTTAAGTTGTTTGCACTATTAGCAGTTGGTTCATTTGCGGTGGCGATTGGTACGCCACTGCTCCAATTGCTGCTTTGGCTGGTTCCGCCCTATCGCCAATTTGCCGACCACCAGCGCTGGTTTGGGATGTGGGGTTTTGCCGTGGCGCTGCTCGCCGGCTATGGCTTGCAAAGTTTACAGCAGCCGCTTGCCAAACCAAATCGTGCGCTCTGGATTCAACGCAGCCTCTTGCTGTTTGGCTTGCTGGGCCTTGCTGGTTGGGTGTTACACCACATTGCCTTATTCACAGCCAATTCGCGTTACGCCCAATATAGCACCATGTTGCGGTTGGCACTCAACCCAATTAGCCTTGGAATTAGCGCATTAACTGCTTTGGCACTGGTTGGATTATTGATCAAACGCATGCCACGGCGCTGGGCGAATGTGCTGGTTTTGCTCGTGTTAGTTGGCGATTTACTCTGGTATGGCGCGAGCTACAACACCAGCGTTGATCCGGCTATGTTTCAGCCAACCGCTGATATGCAAACCAGTTTGGCCGCTGAGCCAGCCCGCCAAGATCCAAGCATTCTGTATCCGCCAACCCGCCAGATCAATTTTCTGTTGCGCCAGCCGGGCGTTTTTCGGGTGTTTGGGGCTGATTATCAAGCCCTGCCAACCAATGTGTTTAGCGCCTTTGGCCTAGAGGATATTCGCGGCTATCAATCGTTATATTTGGCCCAGTACAATCGGCTAACTCGCTTGATGGATGGCAAGGATTATTCTAAACTTGGCGAGGGTGGCAATAGCCTGCATGCCTATTTCACCATGGCTTACAATCAGCGGCGTTTATTGAATATGCTGAATGTGGAATATCTGATTTTCACCCCCAACAGCCCTAACCCTGAGCTATATCAACCGTTGGAATTAGTGCAACGTAACGACGAAGGCGCGATCTATCGCAATCCTGATGTGCTGCCACGGGCGTGGATGGTCTATCAAACCGAGGTTATTAGTGCTGAATTGTCCCAGCTTGATCGACTTGCCGCCAGCGATTTTGACCCCGCGACGCAAGCGATTGTGGCCGAACCACTGCCTGCACTTGCTCAAGCTACGACACAACCGCTAACCCCCAGCGTGAGCTATGCGCCCAATCAAGCCGTCGTTCAGGTTGATACCTCGGCGGCTGGCTTGTTGGTGTTGGCCGATGCCTACACGCCTGATTGGCACGTGACGGTTGATGGTCAGTCGGCAAAACTGTATCGCACCAATTATGCCCTGCGCGGCGTATGGCTTGCAGCAGGCCAGCACACGGTTGCATTTCACTATCGGCCAAAGAGTTTGCTTGTTGGTGGCTGGGTCAGTGGCATAAGTTTGGGCATTATGCTGTTGGGCCTGCTTTTGAATTGGTCTAAACCTAAGCGAAAGGCGGAATAATGACAACAGAACTGTGGAACGAACGTGCTGTTCAAGATGTGTTGCACCGACCCGAACGCTTGTTGAGCCAACCAAGCTGGCGACAAACAATTCAGCAACAAGGTGGCCTCAGCGTGTTTTATCAGCAGTTGCAGCAGCTGCCGCTTGATGCCAATCAACATGCCGTGCTCACGGTGGTGACGACCTATCCTGGGGCGCCGGTTGAGACCTATTGTTCGTTGTTGAATGTGCATAAAGCCACCTACCATCGCTATCAAAAAGCCCTGATTCAGCAACTCACGACCTTATTGAACAGTGATCAGCCGCCACTCCAAGTGCTACCTCAAACGCCATCGCTGCACCAATTACGGCCAATATTGGCCGATTTCGTGGGGCGCACGGCGGAACTAGACCAAGCCAAGTATACGCTTGATATTGCACGCAATGCGGCTCGTGGCGCGGTGATTAGCGGGATTCAAGGCATGGGCGGAGTTGGCAAAACCGAGTTGGCAATCTATCTGGCGCATCAGCTCGTGCCGCATTTTCCCGATGCCCAACTGGTGCTCAATTTGTATGGCTCGCGCGAGCAACCGCTGACCGTCGAACAAGCACTGGGCAGCGTAATTAGCCAGTTCAATCCCAATGCCAAATTGCCTGAGCAACGTGAACAGCTGATTGCGGCCTATCATGAACTACTGACAGGCAAACGGATTTTGATTTTGGCCGATGATGCCCGCGATTTGGCCCATGTGCAAGATTTGACCCCACCAACGGGCAATTGTTTGTTGGTGACGAGTCGCTTGCGCTTTGCAATGCCACTGATGGCCCAACTGCATCTGACCGAGTTGCAGGAGCCTGAGGCGATCAGCTTGCTGCAACAGATTTGCGCGCGCTTGGATGCGCCAACCGCGCAGCAGCTCGCGGCAGCCTGTGGCTATTTACCCTTGGCGTTGCGGATCAGCGCGAGTATTCTGGCTGAAAATCCCGTGCTGGCGGTTGATGAATATCTACACCAATTGCATGATCAGCAGCAACAACTAGGCGCATTGGAACACCCCGACGATCCACAGGCCAGCGTGGCGGCCTCTTTGGCCCTGAGCTATGCGCGCTTGCCCAGCGACTTACAGGCTTTGGCCCGCCAACTGAGTGTGATCGTGGCTGATTTTAGTAGTGCAATGGGTTTGGCGACGGCGGGGCTGGAAATGAATATGGCCAATGAAAATTTGCTGTATAAATTAGCCTCGCACAATTTGATTCAATTTGAGCATCGCCAAGAGTGTTGGCGCATGCATGACTTAGTGCGCAGCGTGTTGCGGCGCTATTTGACGGAAGCCGAGCAGGCGCAAACGCAATTAAACTATGCCCAAGCCAGCGTTGAAATTCTCAGACTGATCTATCAGGATTTTCAGGTAGGAGGGACAGTTCAAACTGAGAGTCTTAATAGGTTTGATCGGGAGCATGCCCATATTGTGGCAGCATGGCAGTGGGTATTGCTGCAACCAATCTCGCCAATGAGCGACCAAATCCGGGTTGATTTAGTTTTTTTTGGAAACAATTTGGGTCGAATTCGCAGCGGACGACGGTTTATCGAACTTAACCAATTTGAGGGTACGTTTGAGGCTGCTTTACGTATCCAAGATCAATATAAAGCATGTATGATTGCTGGTATGTTTGCCAATCGTTATAGAACTTTGTCGGATTACCCAAAAGCACTTGCTTGGCACGAATGCGCCTACTTAATTGCGCTCAATAGTCAGGATACATATCTTCAATCAATTATTTTAGGTGATATGGCCATATGCTATGGTGAAGTTGGCGGTCAAGAATTTTTGGAGAAAGCGGTTGAACTAGCACTTGAAGCACTGCGTTTGTTTCGCACAAGCGGCCATGGTGGGCCAATCGAAAGCTTACGAGTTAATAATCTGGCATCCAGTCTGAACATGGTTGGCCGCTATGCAGAATCGATCCCGTATTTTATCGAAGCTGTGGAACTGGCGCAAAAATTTGCGAATCAGGCCGATGAGTGCAGGGCGTTCTATAATTTGGGCATATCTTATTTGTTGTTCGAGCAACCTGCTCAGTCTCAAATTGCCCTGGATCAAGCGCTCGCGATTATTGAGCGCTTGGATTTTGATGAAGGTCGTGCCTTTGTCTTGCTCGGCCAGGCGAAATTAGCACTTTTCCAAAGCCAGTATCAGCAGGCAATTGGGAAATTCGATCAAGCGTATGCAATCATGCAGCATTATCATCACATACAAGCACTAGGCATTTTGTGGAAACTAGCCATAGTCTATTGGAAACTTGGTGAGTTGACCGAAGCAGAATCTCGCATGCAGTCAGTCTTAGAACAAGAACGACCATTAGGCATTGATCGCGTACACGAACATGAGCTACAACTTAACAATTTGCGTAACCATAAGCCGTTTGATGATGTGCTATTAGAAGCAATCTTGAAAGAGTAATAAGCATTATGCGCAAAACCACATAGGTTGTATGCGATTCTAGCAATACGCTGTTGGGAAAGCGGCTGAGATTTGGTACAATAGCAAGGCAACTATTTTGGCATTGCTGCCACCACTACTCCCATGCTTGGGCTTGGTCGGCAGCCTATGGCTTACACAAAGGAGTGATCAATGGCCACCGCATCGCCAACGCTCAGTCGCTTGGAATATCCACAAGAAGATCACGATACATGGGCTGCGCTCTGGCAGCGTCAATTGCCCTTAGCCCAAGAACATGCTTGCCAGCTTTTTCTCGATGGCATCGATATATTGAACCTCGATCGTACTCACTTGCCCGATCCAATGGCAGTCAGCGATCACTTAAATAGCGTAACTGGTTGGGCTTTGGGCGATGCGCAAAATGCCTACTTGGGGCCAACCGAGTGGTTCGAACATATCGCTGATCGGCGTTTTCCAGTTACCAACTACATTCGCCGCCCGCATGAATTGGAATTTACGCCGCTGCCCGATTTGTTTCACGAATATTTTGGCCACTTGCCAGCTTTTACCAACAAAGAGTTTGCCGATATTGCCCAATTGTTTGGGCCGTTGTATCTTTCGGCTCGCGAAGAGCGCCAGCAATTGGGCATTGCCCGGATTTGGTGGTTTAGCACTGAGTTTGGCTTAATGCGTGAAAATGGCGAATTGAAGGTTCTTGGCGCTGGTTTGCTCTCATCGCCAGGTGAATTATTGCACGCGCTCAAACCTGAAACGCCACGCTACGAATTTGATATCGAGCAGGTCGCCGAAACTGCATCTGCGCCCTATGGCTACCACGAACACTACTTTATGCTCAATGGGCTTGATCATTTACGCTCAATCGTCTATGAATATGCCGAATTAGAGGGCTTGCCTAAACCTGCCTTGCCGCTATAAACCCATGGAGTATGACGATTCATACCCTCACCCCAACCCCTCTCCCGCATGCGGGAGAGGGGCTTTTTGGTTTTGTGAATTGTCTGGCAATCGCTGTGAAAACGTACATTTTTGGTGGCTCCCCCTCGCCCGCGTTCAGTGGCAGAGAGAGCTGGGGGGTGAGGGGACATGATCGTTAATGTTATGAACCATTACCCTCAGCCAAAAGCCTGATTCGCTATGCTGGCAATGCCAAACGCAGACATTCAGCATTGCCAACCAGCTGTTGATTGCCATGAGCATGCCAGCGTTGCATCAATGCTTGATCGATTGTGGTGATGGTTTGGGTTTGCAACCAAAGCATGCTGCGAATAATCTGGCCATGGGCAAAAACGCAACTAACTCCATCTAAACCTTTCAGTCGTTGCATAGCCGCTTGCACCCGTTCGATCAACATTCGAAAGCTTTCGGAATCGGAGCCATGGCGATAATCGGGGTCGCAGCGCTGCCAATATTCCGCAACTATTGGCTGCCGATCAGCTTGGTTGGTATCGCGGCAGAGCGCTGGCGAAAGATAGGTAAATTCGTGGATGGGCCAGATTTCGGCCTGCAAATGCGGGTAGCGCGCTAGGAGTGGCGCTGCGGTTTGCTGAGTACGCAGATATTGCGAAACAATCACCCGATTTGGCTGAGGTAGGCGTTCAGCTAAATTATGGGCTTGTTGCCACCCCAAGGCGGTTAAGGGAATGCTGGCTGGATCGGCGGTGCGTTCGCCTGCATTTGCGGCACTCTCACCATGGCGAATCAGCCAGCACTCATGGCTCATTGAGCGCTCCAACGGGCGTAAATTGAGGTCGATAACAAGCGGCCTGCCGATTGTTCGCGCAAGGTTTGTTCACCTGCATCAAGCTCGCCAGCCAAGCCAGCCAAGCTCTCGCTAAGCGTATTGGCCAGCATCAAAGCCGAGGCGCGAGTATCGTAGGTCGTCACCAGCATGAACAATGGTTTGGGCGCGAGAATCGTGCGACATTCTTGCAACAGCACAGGAAACGATTCAGCAAATTGCCAAACTTGGCCTTGGCTGCCGCGCCCAAAAGCTGGCGGGTCCATGATAATTCCTTCGTACTGCGCGCCACGTCGAGCTTCGCGCCGCACAAACTTCAAGGCATCATCAATAATCCAGCGAATCGAATCGGGCGCTAGCTGCGAGGCAGCTTGATTTTCCTTGGCCCAATCGACCGAAGCCTTGGATGCATCCAAGTGAGTGACTTTGGCTCCGGCTTGAGCAGCAGCCAACGAGGCAACTCCGGTATAAGCAAACAAATTGAGTACCCGTGGTTGCTGATTTGAGCGCTTAACCTGCTCGGCAACCCAATCCCATTGCGCACCATGCTCCGGAAAAACCCCAACGTGGCGAAATGGCGTAAGCTGGGCTTTGAAACGCAAGCCTTGGTAGCTCATCATCCATGTTTCGGGATGTGGCTTGAGTTTGCGCCAATTTTCGCCCTTGGCTTGATATTCGTAAATTGCGTGGGCTGCTTCCCATGCGCTGGCAGCGAGTTTGGGCTGCCACAGCGCCTCGCTTTCAGGGCGAATCACAGTGACCGGGCCAAAGCGCTCTAGTTTGCGTCCATTGCCACTGTCGAGCAAGGCGTAATCGTGCCAATTATCGGATGTAAGTAGTGAAAGTGTTTTCATAATATGTAGAGGTCAGGGGTCAGCGGTTAGGGATCAGTGAACCCTACTATCCCAGTGACCAAACCTGATAAGCTAACCTTTGTTTAGATTGATCCACGAAAGACACAAAGAACACGAAGCACGGATGTTTAGATTGATCCACGAAAGACACAAAGAACACGAAGCACGGAAACCACGAAGCACGCGAAGATCGCGAAGCTCTGACCTCTAGCCCCTGATCTCTGATCCCTCATCCTCGACTGGCTCCCAGCCATTGCGCAAATAGACCGTGCGAATATCTTTCGAGAGCAAATAGCCCAAGGCCACCACAATTAACAGCAATGGCGAAAGCACTTGGACGCTGAGCAGCGAGTTACCAAGCAATTGGGCATTGCTCAGCACATAAAAGGTGCTCAACATAAACATAATCACGGTTGCAAACCAAGCCCAGCGCCACAAACGCCACAAGCCAAAGGCTAGGGCGATCAAGTAAATCGTGATAAGGCTCGCTTTATCGCTGGGCATCACATCGGTGCCACCAGTCGCCAAGGCTGAAATAACCACCAACGCGGCGGTTCCATAAAACGCCACGACCATGAGCACAATGCCCTTGGGGCGTTTGGCGCGGCGCACTTTAATCGTTTCCTGATCAGGTGTCGTCATCCTATTGGCCTTCATCAACCTGCCCCAAAATAATCCGGTCGATCACCGATTCAACCGGGGCTAGGTCGTCGGTAAAGACCCGATTTTCGCCCACGCCATCCCAGCGGCGAATTGGCTTTTTGTTGCTATTGCTCGCGAGCGCTTGCTCCATCACATAGCGCAAAGTCGGGTCTTGGATTGTTGCCAGATTGGCTTCGAAGTTGGCAACGCCATCGCCAACATCAGCTGGAATGCCAATCAACATCGTATTGAAATTATTTGGCACATCGATCATATAGACATGGGCAAACACGCTGCTCATGGTATTAGCCAATACATTGACCAGGCGATAATCGCCACCAGCAGCAGTATTTGGCTTGCCTGCATTGACCACCGCCACGCCGTTGGGCGCTAAATGGTCGCGCACGGTTTCAAAAAACTCACGCGTGGTTAGGTGAAACGGAATATAGGGCTGTTTGTAGGCATCCATGCCGATAATATCATATTTGTTGTCGTTGCCAGCGAAGAAAACCCGGCCATCGGCAACATGGGTATTGAAATTAGGGAATTGGGGTGTTTCACCCCGCGCTTTGTAATAATCAACATCGTGCATTGCGAAATACTCACGGCCCAATTCAACAATTCGCGGATCAATTTCAATTCCATCGATCACCGACTCGCTGCCATAAATTGAGAGAAATTGCTTTGGCACCGAGCCAGCCGCCGAGCCAACCATCGCCATGCTGTTGACACTTTCCATGCTGCGGTTGGGGTAGAAATAGGGCGCAATATTGTAGAAATCCCATGGTCCGTTGGTTAGCAAATCGCTGGCATTATTGGTTTGCTCAAATTTTGGGTAGTAGATCGAGTGGATGGCTTGGCCCTCGTTGAGCACCAAGCCGATCATTTTGTTGGCATCGCTGCCACGTTCGACAATCTGAATATAGTTGTAGGCCGAATCGTCTTCGGTAATCAGGCTACAGCCACGGCAATCGGCAACCTTAATTGGCTCGCTGCGGGGCCAAAACGCCAAGGCGATTACCACAATTAATGCAACGACCGCCACTGGCAACAGCTTGCGCCGTTCCATCCAGAAGCCAGGCAACACCAGCACCAACAAGCCCATGGCAAAAATATAAATCGTCATATTTGTGCCAACCGTGGGGATGAGGAACAGTACTGGTAAGAAGGTTCCGAGAATCGAGCCAAGAGTTGAGATGGCCGAGAGATTGCCAGCAGCCTTGCCAGCATCGGCAGCATCGCGAATTGCCAAGCGCACTGCAAACGGGCTAACCATCCCCAATAAGGTGATGGGCACCGAGAACAAAGCCAAAACTCCCAGCAATGAGCCAACGAATGGCCCAGCCGAACGAGTAGCAAACGCGCTGATCGACCACTTCAGAATTGGCCGTGAGATCCATGGAATCACGGCGGCGGTGATTGCGCCAACCAAAATGATGCTACACAGCAAGCCCAACTCTGGCCGCCGGTCGGCCCAGCGCCCGCCAATCGTATAGCCCAAGGTTAGGTAGAGCAAGGTTAAGCCAATCACATTGGCCCAAATCAATTGCGATGTGCCGAAGTAGGGAGCCAAAAGTCGTGAAGCAGTCATTTCAATGCCGAGCGTACAGATCCCCGCACCAAAGACCAACAACATAAGGTAACGACGTGCCAATGCTTGAATCCTTTCAACAAAAAGCCGTGGAAGCCACCCACTGGGCGTTGCATCCACGGCACGACATGATCTGAAAATCGGCAAGCAATTTAGCTAACCGATTGAAAAACCGTTTGCAAAACTTGCAGAATCAGCAGCGCAATTAATGGCGAGAGATCAAACATGCCAATCGATGGAATAACTCGCCGAATTGGTAGCAAGATTGGGTCGGTAATTTCACGCAAAATCAAGGCAAAGCGTGATTGACCTTGGGGATCAAACCACGACATGATGATTCGCACAAAGATCGCGATTTCGAGAATCGGGATTAACAGTAGAAAAAACTGGCTAATGAAATTGCCCATGAGCGCCCCCAACAGGTGGTTTGCCGCATTTCTGCCGTCAAGTATACCATAAGCGTTTGGCTTATGGTCAGCTACGCTCGCCCCAAATAGCCAAATGTCACATTAGTTCATACAAACTCTCTAGGTAGCGTGATAGTTACGTGATAGCTGCTGACTATCCTGCGGTTGCGATGAGTTTTTAACTGGTTATTAGGAGGATTGTATGCGACGAATCATTCAGCTTTTGGCAATTATGCTGCTGGTTATGGGTGGATCATGGCCCCAAATCCAAGCAAGTGCGGCTCTATTTGAGCCAGTGTTGCAAGCCCCCACCGCCCTCGATGCGGTTGCCGACGACCAATTTTGGAACAACACAAATTTGGTAGCCGATGCCAATAATAAGATCAACACGATTACGACATTAAATAACGATCTGTTTGTTGGTGGCTTATTTACCCGGGTTGGCGGTATCGATGCCTTGCACGTGGCCCGCTGGAATGGCGAACGTTGGTTTGCGCTTGATAGCGGGATCAATGGCCCAAATGTGACGGTTGAAGCGCTTGATGTTTCCTCCAGTGGCAATGTTTATGCGGTGGGCAATTTTGCCGATGCTGGCGGTGTAGCAGTCGATAGCATCGCCCGTTGGAATGTAGCAACCGAACAATGGACGGCGCTCGCGACCAATGTCAACGGCTCGGTTGATGCGGTGGTGGCTGTGCCAGGCTCAAATGGCGATACGGTCTATGTTGGCGGCACATTTACCAGCATCGATGGGGTGAGCGCCAATCGGATTGCACGCTGGTCGAATGGCACATGGAGCGCCTTAGCCGATGGTTTGGCGGGAACAAATGCCCAAGTGTTTGCCTTAGCCTTTAACCCTAGCAATAGCGCCCAAATTGTGGCAGGCGGGGTTTTTACTAGCGCCAATGGTTTGGCTGCCAACAATATTGCTTTATGGGATGGCAACGTATGGCAAAGCCTTGGCACAGCAGCCAACAACGGCGTGAATGGACGGGTGCGCTTTGTCGATTTCCGCAGTAGCAATTTTGTGGTGGTTGGCGGCGGCTTTACCAGCGCTGGAGTTGTAACGCCAGTTGGTGGCTCGGCAGCATGGCGCGGCGGCAACACGTGGGAAGCCTTCACTGGTCGCGGCTTTAATCCAATTGCGACAAATTCTGAAATACGCTCAATTACCGAATTGCCTGGGCGGGTGTTTGTTGGAGGTAATTATTTTGGGTTGGTTAATACTGCTGGACAAGCTCTCAGTGGTAACACAATGGGGCTATGGAACGGCACGACCTGGCAGTTTGTGCCAAATTCGTCATCCAAAATTAGCCAGATTGAACGGATTGGCACAACTGAACAATTTTTCGTCACTGGCGAGATTACGAATATTAATGGTTCAACCGGATTTGTCAGTTTGTTTATTCCAACGCCAACTGGCAGCAATCAGCCACACCAATTTTTGCCCTTGGGTGGCACAGTCAGCGGGCCGGATAACGCCATCTTTGCGGTGCATGCCAGCGCCTCAGGCGTGTTTGTTGGCGGTGAGTTCAATCGCGCCAGCGATCAAGCGATTAATAATATTGCTTTATTCAATCCAACCAGCCGCACTTGGTCGCCATTATTTGGCAAAACTGAAAATGGTACGAATGATACAGTTCGCGCCATTGCGCCATTTGGCAGCGACCAATTGATCGTAGCTGGCGATTTTAGTGAGGCAGGCGGGCTGAATACCGCAGGCGTTGCCAAGTGGGATATTGGCGATCAGCAATGGCTGCAACTTGCCAATAGTATCAACGGCACAGTTCGGGCAATTGCAGTCAATGGCAACGAAATTATCATCGGCGGCGATTTTACCCAAATCAATGGCACAACGGTTAATCATATTGCCCGCAGTGCTAATGGTGGCAATTCGTGGGCTGCGCTTGGCACAGGTATCAATGGGCCAGTCAATGCCGTCGTTTTCCGGAGTGGAATTGTCTTTGCTGGCGGCGATTTTAGCAGTGCTAGCGGTGTGAGCGCCAATAATATTGCTCGCTGGAATGGCACGGCATGGCAAGCGTTGCGCGGCGGCACTGACGATCCCGTGTTTGCTTTGAGTCCATTTGGCACGCAGATTGCGGTTGGTGGCTCGTTCAATTTGGCCGACGGGGTTGCTGGAACCAGCGCAATTGCCCTTGTTCAGCCAACTACAGGCGTGTGGTCGCCATTGGCGCAAGGCTTCGGCACTGGCAATACGGTTCAAACGCTGGCCGTGCGTGGCACTGATTTGTATGCTGCTGGCACATTCTTCTATTCGCAGCCCAATCCCACGCGTCCAACCAACATCGCCCGTTGGGATGGCAACGCTTGGCAAGCGCTGGGCAGCGGGATTAATGGCGGCCCTGGCCCTGGCAATGCCGATTCGGTCAAAGCCTTTGCAATGAGCGTTCGCGGCGATGATCTGTTTGTTGGCGGCACATTCGACACTGCTGGCGGCAAATCCTCGAAACGCTTTGCTCAATGGACACAGCCTGAGGTTGATTTAGCGGTCGGTCTGCGCGATTCAGCTGATCCAGTCGAGGTAAACACGCCCTTCCAATACACTGTCAACCTGATCAATCAAGGCACAATCACCGCTACCAGCGTGCTTTATGAACAAACCTTTGATAGTTCGCTAAGTTTTGGGCTAATTACGCCAAGCCAAGGTGTATGTAGTTTCAGCAATGCTACGACCTTGCGCTGTACCGTTGGCACGCTCAAACCTGGCGCACGCGCTACGCTGGTCGTCAACGTCACGCCAACTCAGATTAAATCGATCAATAGCCGTGGCACGCTTAGCTCACCTGCCGATGAGCCAATTACTGCCAACAATCAGCAACTAATTAGCACCCAAATTATTGCACCGGGCAATCCTGTTCCAAGCATCACGAGCATTACACCCAATAGCTTTGTGCGCCAAGCAATCGGGCTACCAGTGCGAATTAGCGTAAGCGGTACAGGCTTTGTTCCTGGTTCAAAAGTGTTGGTTGATGGAATTGAACGCTCAACCAGTTTTATCAACAACGTGCAAGTCGATTTTGCGATGCCAGTCGCCACGACAATTGGCAATCATAGCGTGATTGTGCGGAATCCAACTCCAGGCGGCGGCGATTCCAATAGTCTGAATTTGACAGTGCTCGCCAACAACGTGGGCTTTAGCAGCCTTACCCCTGAAACTGGCAGGGTTGATGTTGGCTTGCAAACAACCTTTACGATTAGCTGGACGCATACAACCGATCCATGGCGTGTTATCGATAGCCTTGATTTGCGCTTAGTCAATGCCGATGGAATTGGCTTGTGGGCACGCTTTACCGAAGGTGTTTCGGGCACATTTAGCCTGCTCAACAGCGATGGCGACATTATTGGTACGGCTACCGCCGAAAGCTCAAGCATGCTCAGGAGCGATACTGCCGAGCTTGATGTTGCGGCAAGCGGCTTTGCGGGCAGTGGCCCAACGGGCTTTAGTATGAATGTGAGCTTTAACGTGACTTTCACTGCGGCTGCTCGTGGTCGTTACAACATCGAACTCTACGCCACCGATGATCATGGAGCAGTCCAAGGGCCAGATGTGCTCGGCAGATTCGATGTCGGGATTCACCAAATTTTCCTACCCATAACGATTAAATAATTGAGTTTGTGATCGATAAAGCAACCTCGTTTGCCAAGCATCGCGAACGAGGTTGCTAGGTTTCAACAACGAAATTCAGGATAATCGGGCTAAACAGTAGCTGCACCACAAGGAGTTGATTTATGCCAAAACGCCCGCCACTCCCGCAGGAAGTTCGTCAATTGGCGCTGGATCAATTGAGAGCCGACAACTCCAACCACACTACTCGCGGCCATTTGATCATTCAAGCCTCAACCACACTGGAATATTGCTGGAGCTTCGCTCCTGATAGCCAACCTGTAAGCCCAATCTATTTGGTCAAAGTCCGGCTTCATGGCTGGGATGTGATTCAGCCAGCAATCTATGCAATTAAGAGTGTTGATCAAACGCTTGAAATTAACGAAATTAAATTGGGCGATCAAACGATCTCATGGAGTCGCTGGGCCATTGCACCATAAAGCATAGAGTAATCTCAAATTGCCACTTGCAATATTCTAGTTTTATTGATATAAATACATATAATCTAGAAATTTAGAATATTACACGAGGTCAATCTTATGTTTAATCGGGTTTCGATGCTGATTTTACTTGTGGTGCTTGTATGCTGTGGCGGAGCAACCAATCAACCAACCACAATTTCAACCACCGCTACTGGTATCCCAACAACTATCGTTGATGCTACGCCAAGCATGGTTGCCAGCACACCAACCACCGCTGCCGCCAGCACGCCAACGACTGCCGCTGGTACCACGCCAACCACCGCAACGGTGAGCAATCCGCAATCAGCAGAACAGGTGCTTGATTTCATTCGCCAAAATCCCGCCAATACTGCCTTGGTGAGTTATAGCACCAACAGCGATGGCAGCATCAACAGCGCCGATCCGCTGATTGAATTCAATGCGGAGCAACCGCTACCATTGGCTTCGACGATGAAAATCGTGATTCTCGCCAGTTATGCCCAAGCGGTCGAGTCTGGCACGCTTGATCCTGAGCAGCCGATTAGTTTGGCTGATTGGGAAGTGTGGTACTGGCCGAATACCGATGGCGGTGCCCACCCAGCAGCCTTAGAGCGCTTAGGCATCGCCGCCGATCAACGTGGTTTTGCCTCTGATCCTACTCAAACGGTGCCACTGAAAAACTTAGCCCAAGCCATGATTTTCGAGAGCGATAACGCCGCCACCGATTATTTGATCGATCGGTTGGGCATTCCAGCGCTCGACCAGACGATCAGCGAACTTGGGATGCAACACCAAACCAAAATTGTGCCGATCGTGGGGCTGTTTCTGCAGGTGATGACTCCCGATGCCGCAATTGATGCATCCAACATTCAAACCCTCTTAGAGCTTGATCAAGCTAGTATTGAGCAACAAGCCTTGGCCTTGGCCGAGCGCTATCAAACCGATTCAGCGTGGCGTAAAACTGCCCAAGATCAAACCCAGTTGGGGCTTGATCTTGCCCAACAAACTCAGGTTTTTGCCCACATTATGCCCAAAGGTAGTGCCAGCGATTATGCCAAAGTGATGGGATTAGTTGGCAATAATCAATTGCTTAGCCCAGCAGTTTCGCAAACGATGCGCGAATTTTTAGAGTGGCCAATGACGATTGCTGGCAACGAAACCATGTTCAAGCATTTCGGTACCAAGGGCGGTAGTTTGCCCGGAATTCTGACCGAAGCCATGTTTATTCAGCCTGCGCAGGGCGAATGGGCCGATCGCACTCGGGTTGTTGTGCTGTTTTTCAATCAATTGCCTGAGCCAACATGGATGGGCTTGATGCAATCGTTTATCCAACAACAATTTGCGGTACAACTAGCGCTTGATCCGGAATTTGCCCAATCGGTAGCAACTCAGCTAAAATAAGCCTGATTTCAGTCAGAGGAGCTAATTGCATGGATTCAGCCCAATCATTGCTTGATCGCATTGCTGCCTTAGAAGTGCGGGTGAGTGCTTTAGAGACGCAAACGCCTGAACCCTCAGCAATAATCAACGAGGAGTTGGGCTTGGTGCGGCAATTACAACAACGCATCGGCAGCGAATACGAGCACGAACTTGGCCAAGGGGCGTTTCTGTTTGCTGGTTCAATCAATTCGGCGCTTGGTAATTATGTTTGGCAGGGTGAGTATGGCTTAGGCGAGCTGCTGCGCGACCCTGCCGAGCGATTAATTATTGTATTAAGTGCATTGGCTAGCCCGGTGCGTTTGCAAATTATCCAAACCTTATTAGAAAAACCAGCCAGTAGCCAAAGCCTGTTGGAGCAATTGCATATGCAATCGGCGGGGCAGTTATATCATCATCTCAAGGAGTTACGCAACGCTGGGATTATTACCCAACGTGGACGTAGTGACTATAGCTTAGAAATTAAGGCGCTGATCCCAGTTATGGTCATTTTAGCTGCCGCCAAAAATATTGGCTAGTAGGCAAACATCATAAGTCGCAAGCCGTTAACGCAGAGGTACAGAGCGGGAGCGTGGCTCTCGGCTGTAGGCTATGGACTAGCGGAGGTGAACGATCAACCGATCTTCCTCCTAATGCCTATATCCCATAGCCTCGTTCTTCGTGGATCAAAACTTACGGCTCAACTACAACCTGGCCAACCACAGCATAATCGCCAAGCAACATGCCATTTTGACTCCACACTCCGGCGCGGCTCCAATCGCCAAACTCATCAAACCAGCCGATGCGAACCTCGTACTGGCCAGCAGCAAGATCGGCTGGAATATTGATTGTTAGCAGATCTTCCCACCAATCGTCAGGTGTCCAGCGTAGCGAATGCCAAACCCCATCTTGGGGCTGGACATCGAAGGCAAAACTTTCGGCTTCGCTGCCAGCTTTGGCCAAATGTACAAACAACGACCATTTGCGATCTTGCTTGCCGACTGCACGCCACAAGCTATTGACCAGCCAAGCTTGGCCAGCTTTGGCGGTCGGTGGCAATAAAATTCCGCGTAATTCGATTGGGTTGGCGGTATCGGGCCGCCACAAGGCCAAAACTGGCCGCTCTGGCTGTGGCTCGACCACCAAATACGGGTAGGCTGCGCTGATAATAGTGTTTGGCAAGCCAACCGCCATCGTTACTAACAAGGCTGGTAAGAGCCAAGCTGCGGTTCTGACGCTGCGCTCAAGCCCAATTGCCAAGCCACAAGCCACTACCGGAGCCGCCGGAAACAAGAAACGCGCTTGCCAACCAACTTGGCCACTCAACACCGCAAAGGCAAAGGTCCAGATTAAGCAAAAGCCAAGCAGCCCCCACGCTATTTGCCAGCGTTGATCGATGCGCCAGCGCCGAATCCCCAAAACTGCTAGGCCAATCCAGATTGCCAGCAACCAATAGAGCCATTGCGGCGCGGCTACGCTCATCCAGCCAAAGCGGGCAATCAGCGAACTGCCCAAGGCATGCATAGCCTCGCTCCAATCGTGCAAGCGGAATGGCGAGAAGGTTGGGCTGCTAAATTCGCCTTTGTACAAGCCCAAACCAAAAGGGTCGCCATACAACAGCAGATTGCGCAGATACCACCAGCCAGCAATTGCCACGCTACTGAGGCCAATCCAACCAAGCGCTGAACGCACTTTAATCGTCTGGCGCAGTTGCCACAGCCGCAAACCAATTAACGGAATCAGCATCACGGCACTTTGTTTGGTAAGCAATGCCGCTCCAAGGGTTACGCCAACCGCCCATGGCCACCAAGGCTTGGGATTCGGCTCAAGCAATAGCCACAGCAAACTTGCACACAGCAACCACAGCAACGGATCATTCGAGACTAAAACTGAGTGAAAAAGCAGTTGTGGCCAAAATGCCAATAAGCTTGCAGCAAACAGCGCTAAGGCTTTGCGCAGGCCTAAACGCAAGGCGATTGCATAGCCCACAACAATCGTCAGGGCGGCGCAGCCAATCGAAAACCAGCGCAAGCGATGCCACACCAGCACATCGGCTTGGTAGGGAGGTCGATCGATCGAACGCCAGGCAAAGGCTGCTGGCTCCTTGCCACCAGCCCAAATCCAACGATGATTATTCGCCAGAATCACCACTCGATCTTCGAGGGCAACAGAGCGGGCTAAGGGTTGCATCAACCAATAGGCCAAGGGCGGCTGATGGCCTTCGCCTGGCACATCGCCCAAGCGCTGATCGGGCAAGCGATTGTTGCGGGCAACAAATAAGCCATATTCGGCATGACCCGGCTCATCTGGGCCTTCGCCCAGCGGAATGCGGGTACTCCACCAGACCGCTAGGGTGCAATACACCAGCAGTAACAGCAGCAAAGGCCAATGATAGCGGAAGCGTTTTAATGAAGCCATGTGTCGTAGGCGCTGAATGAGTCCATTCAGCGCCAATCAGAGGATTAACCGAATTGTTCCAAGAAACGACCATCGTTGGAGAAGAACCAGCGAATATCGTCGATGTCGTAGCGCAACATGGTTTGGCGTTCTGGCCCCATGCCAAAGGCAAAACCGCTCCATTCAGCGGGATCATAGCCGCCGTTACGCAAGACGGTTGGGTGCACCATGCCAGCGCCCAGAATTTCCAGCCAGCCGCTCTTTTTACAAATCCGACAGCCTTCGCCGCCACAGATGAAGCATTCGATATCGACTTCGACGCTTGGCTCGGTGAATGGGAAGTATGAAGGACGATAGCGCACTTGCACATCATCTTTGAACATACGGCGGGCAAAATTCGCCAAGGTGCCTTTGAGATCGGCCATGGTGATGTTTTTGCCAATTACTAAGCCTTCAACTTGATGGAACATCATCTCTGAGCGGGCGCTAACTGGCTCGTAGCGATAGCACTTGCCGGGCAAAATCACCCGAATTGGCTCAGGATTCAAGGTTCGCATCACATGGATCTGGCCGGGCGAGGTGTGGGTGCGCAACACCACCTTTTGATGCGGATCATCGGATTGCACATAGAAGGTGTCCCACATATCGCGGGCTGGGTGATGCGCGGGCATGTTGAGCAATTCAAAATTATACTCATCCGATTCGACTTCGCGACTTTCCCAGACTTGGAAGCCCATTTCGGCAAAAATATGTTGAATGCGGCGCAACGATTGGGTGCTGGGATGCAAACGGCCAATATTGGCAGCCCGTCCCGGCAAACTAATGTCAACCGCATCTTCTTCCAGCTCTTGGTGCAGCGCGGCGCTTTGCAAACGCGATTCTAAAGTTGCTTCTTGTTCGCTCAGCGCTTGCTTGATCGCCCCGAAGCGTTGGCCAAATGCTGGCCGATCTTTGGGATCAAGCTTACCAATTGATTGACTCGCCTGAGCCAAAGAACCCTTTTTACCTGTCCATTGGGTGCGCCATGCTGTCAAATCGTCAAGCGATTGGACATTGGCCAAGGCTGCTTTGGCCTCTTTTTCAATTTGATCTAATTGCTCAAACATGCCATTCCTACCTTAACCAATTAATCATGCTTCGCGTAGTGTAGCATACTCATTGGGCTTTCTGTTCATTCAAATCACGAAGTTGAATTCCATCGGCGCTGACCAAGGCCAAATGGCTCATTTCACGCCGTCGGGCATCATTTAAATTAGCCGCATACGAGCGTTGGCGCAAATCAACAGCCGTGCGATAGCCTTGTTGACGTAATGTTACTGCTGCTTGAATCACTGCTGCATGATCATCGCCAACCACCAGTACGCTCTTAATCGGGGCAATTGCAACTGGTGCTGCCGCTGCGACCACCCGTTCGAGGCCATAGGCAAAGCCAACTGCTGGCATGGCCCGCCCGCCGAGTGCTGCCACCAAATCATCATAGCGGCCACCGCCGCAGAGTTGCAAGCCATCAGCACCATCGATTTCGAAAATCAAGCCTGTGTAGTAGTGCAAACCGCGACCCATGCCAAAGTCCAGCACTACCTGATCTGCTGGCACGCCATATGCGTTAAGTAAATCGAGTGTGGTTTGCAACTCATCCAAAGCATCGGGTGCAACCGTATATTCTTTGCAGAGTTCGCGCATCTGTTGCATCACCACTGGCGCAGGGCCATGGGCAGCAGTCAAAGCTGAAAGCAAATGCCAAGCGCGATCAAGATTAAGCACATCGTCGCCACGGCGCAACTTGCGCACCAAGCGTTGAATAATCGCTTGTGGCTCGCGCCCGCCGCTATCGAGCCGCACACCAAGGCTTGGCAGCACGCGCAACAAGAGCGTCTCAAGATCTTGGTCGGCGAGGTGGGCAAGGCTGGCTAAATCAACTGGCAGATCATCATCGTCGTCGCGCCATTGTTGCTTAACCGCATCAAGCCCTTTAGAACGAATCCGTTCGAGGCTCCAGGTCAGCGCCGAGGTGATGCGTTCAGGTAAGCCAAGGCTATTGAGCAACGTCTTAATGACACCAATATGGCCAATTGTTAACGTCCATTGCTGAATGTCTAACTCGCGGAGGCCAGTTACGGCCAAACCAAGCGCTTCAGCATCGGCCAACGGGCCTGGGGCACCGAGCAATTCGATGCCAACTTGGGTAAATTGACGATAGGTGGCACGGCGCGGTCGTTCATAGCGAAAGACAGGGCCGGCGTAGCGCAAACGTAATGGAATCGGCGCATCGCCCATGCCACTGATAACTGCTCGCAAGACCGAGGCTGTCCATTCAGGGCGCAGGGCCAAATCGCGGCTACCTTGATTCCAGTGGTACAATTTGGAGATGAGATCATCACCAGATTTCTTTAAATACAACTCACGATGCTCAAGCAAGGGCAACTCAATTGGGTCATAGCCAGCTTGATCAAAGGTAACGGTTAATGTCTTAATCAGCGCCTGACGTTGGTGAACGGCAGCGGCAAAAAGGTCACGCGTTCCGCGAACCACTTCAGGAGTTAATTGATAGCCCACAGGTTCCTCCGAGCACAATCACCCACATTGTACGCGAAAATTCAGCACGGGTGAACGGAACCAATTAGGGTCGTATAACGTA
Source organism: uncultured Chloroflexia bacterium (assembly GCA_963767035.1). Classification (GTDB taxonomy): domain Bacteria; phylum Chloroflexota; class Chloroflexia; order Chloroflexales; family Herpetosiphonaceae; genus Herpetosiphon. Next base: position 731,501 of record CAVYBW010000003.1, read on the forward strand.
AAGTACTTATGTCTGCCTTGACGACGACACAGTGGCGTGATACGCTGCTTTTATTGGTACTTTACAGCTTGTTAACTGCCACGGGAAGGAAAGCCTATGCATGGATTAATGATTTTTTCAGGAATATTTGGTGCGTTGGCAGTCATCTTTTGGTTCTTCGGTCAGCCAATCTGGTCGTTGTTAAATGTTCCCCGACAACTCAATCAATTGTGGCAAGGTGTCGCTGTGCGGCGCAATCACGCAATTGAGCATGCAACTGTGAATGTGCTCGAAGAGCGCTATGGTTCGCAGTTGGTCGATGGCTGTGCCACAACCGAAGGTTTCCGCATTCGCGCCGCGATTGATCCGGCGTTGTTGTTCGATGCTGCGCGCGAAGGTTTGTTGCGCTTACAACGCGGCGATCGCTCAATGGCGATTTATCGGCGGTGTGCAACTGCTTTGAGTTTCTGTTTTCTCACAGTTGCCTCAGTTGGCCTGGGCATGGTTGCTTTCCTTGATATGTTGTCAAGTACCAGTATTTTCTTGGCATTAACCATTGCTGGCGCACTTACCCCACGCTTAAGCCCACTTTTTCAACGCTTTTTTACAACGTCGATTGATGTTAAGGGTATGAGCATTGGCGCAATTGAGTTAGTGCCACCAACCTTGTTTATGGGTTTGTCGTTTGCCGCCGGCGGCGCAGAGTTTGCCGTGCGTACCAAACCAGCCCGTCGCATTTACCAACCACCCTATCGCTATGGCGAACGGGTTCCGGTGTATGTGCCAGTCGAAAATAACCCCCGCCAACGTTAAATACATTTGAAACCACAGCAAAGGCCGAAGTTAATCACTTCGGCTTTTTTGTTGCCCACGAAAGATCACCCTTGCGTCTACCCTTGGGGATGACTCTATACTAGCGCTATGACCGAACAGCTTATCTCAATTGGCAGCTTTGCCGAGGCCACTCGCCTATCGCTCAAAGCCTTGCGTCTGTACGATCAACTGAGCATTTTGCCAGCCTACCATGTCGATCCGCAGAATGGCTATCGTTACTATCACGCTGAGCAAATAGCAACTGCTCGCTTGATTGGCTTGTTGCGCCAAATCAACATGCCCTTAGCCACGATTCGCCAATTAGTCGATGGAAGTGCTAAAGATGCTGAGATTCTGCTCAGCCGCTACATTCGCTCGGTCGAGTTGCAGGCAATCCAAGCCCGCCGCGCTCAAAGCCTGATCCTGGGGTTAATTCGTCAAGAAGGAGTTTGTATGAGCCTTGAAGTAACCGTCCGCCAACAAGCCGATCAGCCGATCCTTAGCATTACCAAACGCACGTTTGTCAACGAGTTGGATAATGTGATTGCGCAGGCCTTCCACAGTATGGAACAGTTTGCCGCTGAACATAATTTGGTTATTCGTGGTTCTGCGTTTGGCATCTTTCATGGCACAATCAATGCCGATGATGATGGCCCAATTGAGGTTTGCTTGCCTGTTGATCAGCTTGTTGAGCAACATGGTGAGATTGTTGGGCGGGTTTTGCCTGCTGGCAAAGTTGCGGTCGTGACTATGCACGGCGATCAGTGCGAGTTTCCACATATTTTGGCGGGCTACGATGCTGGCAGCGATTGGATCAAAGCCAATGGCTATGTCGTTTCCGATTCACCACGCGAGATCTGGGTCAACCCGCCTGGGCCTGATGCCTTGATGGAGATCGCTTGGCCATTCCACGAAGCCTAAACGGGCTGATCCTCTCACCCCAAACCCCTCTCCCGTGTCGCGGGCGAGGGGCGTTTGATGTTTACAATGAACATGATGGTTTGGCGGGCGAGGGGCGTTTGGCTTTACAAGTGATTCCATGCCCTCACCCCAACCCCTCTCCCGTGGTGCGGGCGAGGGGCGTTTGATGTTTACAATGAAACATGATGATTCGGCGGGAGAGGGGCGTTTGGGTTTACAAGTGATTCCATGCCCTCACCCCAACCCCTCGCCCGTGGCGCGGGAGAGGGGCTTTAACAGCGTGGTTCTACCGCAATGCGCCGGCGAAACAATGGCTGCTCGTCCGCGTGGGCGAGGGGCTTTATCTCCATGATTTTTTCCGCAATGCGTTATTGAACAAGGCTGCTCCCCCTCGCCCGCGTTTTCGTGGGAGAGGGGGCTGGGGGGTGAGGGAACGTTCCACCAAGCCACTTTTTTAAAGCAAACTAATTAGCCAGTGCAACAGCGGAGCCATCAACAACGCTGGCAACAGCGAAGCAACCCTAATTTTGGTCAGATCGAGCAGATTGATCCCCACGCCAACCACCATCAAGCCCCCAACCCCTGTAATGATCAATACCCGTGGATCAACCGCTGGATTGGGCAAAATATTGGCTAAGGAGCCAGCAGCGAGCGCTACGCCACCTTGATAAACGAGAATAATCAAAATCGAAAAGCCCACGCCAATCCCAAAGCTGCTAGCCAAGGCGATTGCCGCTAAACCATCAAGCGCCGCTTTGATCACCAACAACTGCGAATCGCCAACCAGGCCGTTATTAATGCTGCCAATCAATGTCATTGGCCCAATACAAAACAGCAATGAAGCCGCGACAAAGCCCTCGGTAAAGCGCCCACTGCCATTAAATTTGGCTTTGAGCCAATCGCCAAGCGCTGCCAAGCGCTCCTCAACTCGCCACCATTCGCCGAGCAATCCACCAACAACCAACCCAACCAAACCAATCACCACCCCATCGACAACGATCGGGTTGGTAGTTTGGGCAGTGCTTTGCAAGGTTGCGCCAGCTTTATTCATGCTGCCAGCCATCGATAAACCAATAAACACCGTTACCAAGCCCAACGCCTGCATAATCACGGTTTGCATGCGTTCAGGCAAGCGCCCACGCAAGGCTAAGCCCAATCCGGTGCCTAGGGCCACCGTCGCCACGTTGATTATCGTTCCATTGAGCTTTGCCCACAGACTCAGATCCATCCTGCATACTCCTAAACAAAAACCACGAAGCGACAAGGCTTCGTGGTTGTTTGGCATTTGGTGACCCCGGCGCGGCTCGAACGCGCGACACACAGTTTAGGAAACTGTTGCTCTATCCACCTGAGCTACGGGATCGTACCAACGGCCATTATGCTTAAGCCAGCCCGAAATGTCAACCCCATTTACAAAGTATGACAGGGCAATCGCATCTTATAGTCCAAGCACGGTTGCCAGATAGTCCTCGCTGAGCGCCGCCCGAAAGCGTTTGCTTTTCAGGCTTCCGCGACTCGCTTCTTGCCGCAAGAGGTTGAGTGTGATATGGCGCAGGACGGCCATATTCTGCGGGGCGTGGTCGGTACGAATCCGGCTACGATCTTCATTGAAGCTGACATCCAGCACCCAATGCACACTATTTTCAATGCCCCAATGCTGTCGAACGAGCGCATTCGCCCGTGCAGCATCAAGCATGCCGCTGGCTAAATAGTACCGCTGTTCAATGGTGGTCGCTGATCCCACCGTGCGCTCGGCAACCACCATAATCACACTGCTAAGCTGCGGCCAGCGGTTGCGATCATTGAGATAGGCGATCGTGGCGTGATCGCTGATCACCCACGCCTGGCGCGTTTCCTGACGACCATGGCCGGCGGTGACCTGTGCCGCAACGGTCAGGCCATCCACGGTGTGGGGGGCCGTCCGTGCATCCGCGAAGAGCGCCACCACATCGGCATGGATCGTGGCCTGATTCCCTTTGAGTGCCAGCAGATAGTCGCCACCTTGGCGTACAATCTGCTCGGCAATGGCCGTATGACAGCCTAAGGCATCGATCGAGACCGTACAATCGGTCAGATCGAGGAACGCGAGCAGCTGCGGGATCGCCGTAATTTCGTTGGATTTCGCTGCAACCGCAACCTGTCCAAGCACGAGGCGGTTTTCACTGGCCCACGCGCTTACCAGATGAAGAGCGGCTTTGCCGCTGGCGGGATCAGCAGACCCTCGATGGGTTTTGCCGTCGATAGCGATCAGATCCCCCTGCACATGGGAGAGCGCCTGGACCCACGCCAAAAATCCAGCCTGAAACTGGGCGGGATCGATACGCGCAAAGACACGGCCAAACGTATCGTGCGAGGGAATGCCGTTGGGTAAGGTCAGGATCGTCGCCAGCCATGGCTGCTTAGCGCGGCCAAATTCTTCGACAGCGACCCAGCTATCGGCACCACAGATGCTCGCGGCAATCGCGATAATGATGATGTCGAGGAGCGCATGGTCGCGCGTGCGTTCGACGCGAGGATCAACGATATCAGCAAAATAGGGGGCAATGGCCAGATCGTGCAGCAACGGCATGCGGAACTCCTTTCACCGTAGAACGCCATCATGCACCCTGCTTGTTGATCATGCAACCATTCATTTAAGATGCGATTGCCCTGCAAAGTATGAAATATGAAGGAGGAGAGATGAAGATAGAACAATTAACCACGAAGAACGCGAATAGTTTGTTGCTGTGATGGCTGAATTGCCAACATATCTCAGCGAACCACCAAACTAGTGCCCCTCGTCCTCGTTCAGTGGGAGAGGGGGCTTTAACTTCATGGTTCGTTCGCAATACGTCGCTGAACAATGGCATCCCCTCGCCCGCGTTTTCGTGGGCGAGGGGGCCGGGGGTGAGGGAACGCTCCACCCCACGATCATGTGTTAAAGCGCTAGAAGAACGCGAAGTGATTAGGCTGTTGGCTATTGGCTTTGGCATTATTGCAATCCCAAAAAAGTTCCGATAGCCTGAAGCCTATAGCCTTGCTTCGTGCGCTTCATGGCCTTCGTGGTTAAATCTAAATCTGCAAGCCGATCTCGAAGGTTGCGCTATAGCCTTGTGCGCTTGGTGCAACCGTCAAAATCGTTTGGCCGCCGCTTTCTTGATAGATGCCATCGCCATCGTTGAGCAAGGTGCGCACGCCTTTGGCAACATAGGGAGTTTGGGCATGCACCTGATCGGTCAAGCTTTCATCGAAGAAAAATTGAGAGGTGAACTCATAGCCTGCGTCGGTGCGAATTTTAAAGTGAATATGCACAGCTCGCCCTTGATACCAGCCTGGATAGATCGTCGTAAAGTTGGCAACGCCGCTGGCATCGCTGCGTTGGTAGCCGCGCAGGAATTTCTGACCAACGGTGTTAAGTCCACGATCAGTCGCATCCGAATACACTCCATCAGCATCGCAATGCCACAAATCGACAATTGCGCCAGCTAATGCGGTACATGTGCCAGCCCCAATTTGGCTGACCACAACCTTGATATCCAACTGGGTGCCTGCGCTAACCGCATTATTGCTAGGATCAGAGCGAATATCCGAGCGCTCTAATTTTTCATCAACAAAGTATGGACCTTCGGTCAATTCAGGTCGCACAATACAGCTTGGCAAGGCCGCCACAGTCTCGTTGGTGGCGGTCGCCTCAGCAGCAGTGGTTGCGGCAGTCGTCGCGGTTGCAGCCTCAGCGATCGTGTTAGTTGCTGCAGTTGTCGCAGTGGCCGTTGGGGCACTAGCTTGGGCTGCACTGGTTGCCGTTGGCGCAACTTCGCTGCTACAACCAGCTAATACCGCTGCCGAGCCTGCCAAACCAAATAGCTTCAATACCTCACGCCGACTCAAAATCCGGCCAACTGGCTGATCATCATTATCCATGGTAAGACCTCCTTGTACATAGAACCGCCCAAGCAGCATACCAAATAATAATGAAGAAAACTTAAAGATTGTATAAGTAATTAGATAAACATATGGATAAGTAATGCGATCAGCGCTACGATTGCTGGGCCACCTTGCACGAACAAAATCGAGCGCTTAGCCGTCAAGCCACCATAAATCGCCGCCACAACCACACAGCACACAAAAAATAGTTGAATCTGCAGGCCAAAATTGGTGTTGGGATGCAGTAAGCCCCAAATTAAGCCAGCCGCCAAAAATCCATTGTACAAGCCTTGATTGGCGGCCAATGCCTTGGTTTGTTGGGCAAACTCAGGCGTTAACCCAAACGATTTGGCCGTGCGCGGTTGGGTCCACGCAAACATTTCAAGGTACAGAATGTAAATGTGTTCGACTGCGACCAAGCCCACCAAAATTAAACTCACGATTGCCATAACTCGCCACCTTTGCTAAATTCCAACCAGCTAATCCGCCGCTAAATCAGCGCCCGCCGATTACTGGCAACTAGCTAGCTATAGTACCGCAAAAATCAAAAGGCAGAAATTAAAAGGCAAAATCAGAAGTTTAACAGCAATTGTTAGGAACGAAGCTTTAACGCAGATGTCATATGGCTCTAAGCTGAAGGCTTTAAGGCAGTGAAACGGTTTGAAAGCAAGATCATAACCAGCCACAGGGCAAATTTTAGGGGGTGCAGGGGGATTAAAGCCCCCTGCGTTTCCCTCCGGCGAGAGACGGAAGGGTGGTGATCACAAGTAAATTGGTAATTTCATTTAGCCTCGTGCTAGCTCATCGGCGATTGGCTGCCAGCGATAGGCATCGCCCTCTGGCACAACATAGCCAAAACTTGGGGTTGGAAAATGGCATGGCGCAACTAATGTTTTGCCATCGCTGACCTGCTGTAACATTGCCAACCGTGTGGCATGAGCTTGGGCTTGATCGACATCCAAACCTGTTGCATAACTGGGGTCGAACATCTGAATTGGATTGAAAAACACGTCGCCAGCAATCAACACCCGTTCGCCTGTGCCATGGTCAATCAAAAGGCAGGTATGACCGGGGCTGTGGCCAGGTGTAAACCAAGTCGTGATGCCTTCAGCTAGCTCAAAATCAGCATTGAAAAACTCAAGTTTAGCTTGGGCTTCTAGCCACAAAACCTGATCTTGTAAGTAGCCAGCGCGCTCAGGGCTGTGGGTTTGCATAAATGCAACAAGGCCTTTTTCGGCTTGATGAGCCAGATAGCGGGCATTGGGAAAACGCACCTGCAAGCTACCATCAACATAATGGGTATTCAAGCCAACATGATCGACATGGAGGTGGGTTAGAAAAACCGTATCAATCGTTGCGCAATCAATTCCCAATAATGCCAATTGGGCTTCAAGCTGTTGGCTGCTGAGCGGTGGGGTTGGCGGTGCTGCCTTGCCTAAACCTGTATCAACCAAAATCGTGCGATCAGCCTGTTGAATCAGGTAGCAATGGACTCGGCCAAGCAAGGTTTCGTCATTGTAAAACGAACTTGGATAGCCCGCCCGAACTTTATCCCACGTCTCGCCAGTGACTGGCAGCATTGGCCATGGCGTGGTCACATCGACAATCGCAGTAATGGTGGTAGCCCCAAGTTGAATTGTGCGCTGATGGAGATCTGGTGTCATTAATCACTCCTTGCATATGTTCGTATGCTATACTGATTGAATATGTTGAATTAGCGTTCAACTTGATTATATTGAACTATAGTTCAATTTGTCAAGAGGGAAATTAACCATGACTGATGCTGAAAAATCTGCTAAAAAACAAACGCCGCAACGCGCCGATGCCCAACACAATCATGGGCGAATTCTGGCGGCGGCCAAAGCCCGCTTTGCTAGCGATGGCCCCAATGCCGCGATGGACGCGATTGCCCGTGATGCAGGCGTAGCGGTTGGTACGCTCTACCATCATTTTGGCTCCAAAGAAGGCCTCTTGAATGTGGTGATTCATGAACATTTTCAGGTGGTGATGGATTTTCTGGCAGGCTTGCAAGCTTCGGATGACGCTTGGTCGGCGGTTGAACAGATCGTGCGGGGCATGGCCAAACGCCAGCTCAAAGATCGGGCCTTTAAAACCATGATTCAGCAGCATACGAATTTAATCGAAACTAGCAGCCATGCCAAACAAGGGATTGATCCTGCAATTCAAGCTTTGATCGACCGTGCTCAAGCAGCTGGTTTGGTGCGCGCCGATTTGCGAGCAGGCGATTTATCGGCTTTATTAGCAGGCTTGCCGATTGGTGACGATCAGGCTGAACAGCGCGAACGCTATCTTTTAATCGTGTTGCAGGGGATCAAAAGCGAAAACGCTTAAGCAATGTATAATGGGGCGGGCAGACTGCATTTGGCAAGTTTGCCATTGAATTTGCTTGCTCACCAACGCATGAAGGAGCGTTTTCAATGCAATACGGCACAAAATTAGCCGAAGGCAAAACCAAGATTATCTATGCTCACCCTGAAGACCAAAGCTTGGCCTATATGGTCCAAAAGGATTCGATTAGCGCTGGCGATGGGGCACGACGCAATGAAATCGAAGGAAAAGGCGCGATCAGCGGTCGCACCTCGGCTAATGTCTTTGCCTTGCTCAATCGCAGTGGCGTGCGCACCCACTACAAAGCCGATCCTGAGCCTGGGGTGATGATCGTTGAACGCTGTGATATGTTGCCCTTAGAAGTGGTGATGCGGGGTTTGGCAACTGGCTCATATTGCCGCCGCCACCCTGAAACGCCCGAAGGCACGCGGTTTAGCCCGCCCTTGGTTGAGTTTTTCTATAAAGACGATGCCAACCACGATCCCCAAATTGATCTCGCTGGGATTGTTGAAAAAGGCTTGGCAACCGCCGAGGAAGTGCAATTTATCGAGCAAGAAGGTACCCGCGTATTTGAATTGCTCGAACAAACTTGGGCTGAACGTGGTGTGCAATTGGTTGACCTCAAAATCGAATTTGGCCGCACTGCCGATGGCGCGTTGATTGTGGCCGATATGATCGATAACGATTCATGGCGTTTGTGGCCTGATGGCGATAAAAGCAAAATGCTCGATAAGCAAATTTATCGTAATTTGCAAACCGTCACCGAAGAAGCGCTGCAAAACCTCAAAGCCAAATACGAGGAAGTGCGCGATATTAGCGAGAGCTTCCGCTAAATTATTGGTTTCTATACATAGCCGCGTTCTATTGTTTGTGGAGCGCGGTTTTGCTTTTAAGAGAGAAATTGCAATGGTCGGCGGGCGGCAGCAATGCCTGCCTGCACAATTCGTTGCGCCACCTCAACGCGATAGCGCCAATGCTCGATCTTGCGATCATAGGCTTCGGCTTGGTTTTGCTGGGCCTCGGCATCAGCAGCGTGGGCTTGAAATTGATCGGGAATTTCCCAATCCAAGCCATCAACTTCGCAATAATTAACGTTAAAACCCCCGCGATGCAGCAAAATTGGCCATTCGGCATCGGTGCCAAGTGCATCAAGCGGCGGGCTATTGGCCAAAATAAAATGCGCCGCAACTGGCGTGAAACTGCGTGCGCCAGCACTAAAATCCATTGGTGTGCCCAAAAAGAATGAGGCCATGGTATTACTGGTACGTTCAGTTTCAATCAAGGCGCGGGCATGGCTGGCGTAGGCTTGCCAGGTGCGACCAATAATCAAGCAATGGGTTTGTGAACGCTGGGCAATGCTGGTTAATTCGCTTGGTCGGGTTTCGATCCAGCGCAATGCCCGATCAAAATCAATCGCATGAATGTAGTTTGGTTGGGCTTTGAGCGCTTCGGCCAAGGCCAAATGCCGACCTTGCGCCCATTCAGTCGTTGCTACGGCCCGAACGTTGGGCAAATTGTTGAGCGTTTGCAATAAACCAGCATCAATTGTTGGCGGCGTAGTGATAATAATTGCCCGATAGAGTTGGCTTAATTGCGGCAAAAGTCGTTCAAAACGGGTTAATTCACCGCGTGGATGCCAGGCTGAGGCTAAAACTAAACTCATCGTTGGCCTTCGCTTATGCGCAAATCAACCAGCGTCAGTTGCACCGAGCTGCGGCCATTCCACTCGTTGATGCCGACTGTATACACAATGTCAATCAATGAGCCGTTGTGCAATTCAGCCAGCCAATCGCCAAGGTTAAAGCCAATTGCGGTTTGATAATGGCGGCCTTGTTGTAAGCGCAAGCGCAAATGTTGATTCTCAGCGCCAACGCCACGCGCCTCGATCACCGTCACGCGGCGGCTGCAAAAGCGCGGCTGGGGATTTTCGAGGCCAAACGGAGCCATCTTTTCCAGCACTGCCAGCATGTCAAGATTCAGCTGGTCGAAACTGGCCTCAGCATCAATTGCTAATTGTGGAATCATCATCTCGTCGCTAATTTGTTGGTTGGCGATGGCCTGCAAACGGCGGGTAAGTTCTGGAATATGCTCGTTGGCGATTGTGAAACCAGCAGCAGCAGCATGGCCACCATATTTTTCAAACAAATCAGCACATTCGGCCAAGGCATTGACAATATTAAAGCCGGGGATCGAACGGGCGCTACCCCGACTGCGCTCTGCTTCTTTGCCCATTACCAACACAGGTCGGGCAAATTCTTCGGCCAATTTGCCTGCGGCTAAGCCAACCACACCATGATGAAACTCCTCGCCAACAATCACCAAAATTCGTTGATCAAGCTGGCCGCTGCTTTGGGCTAGTTCGCGCGCAGCCTCTTGCACATCGCGGGTCAAAGCTTGGCGCTCGATATTCGTGTTATTCAATTGGTCGGCAAAACCATCAGCTTGGGCTTGTTCAGGTGCCAGCAACAAACTATACGCAATCCGCGCATCAACCAAGCGCCCAGCGGCATTAATTCGGGGCGAAAGCCGAAAGCCAACGCTACCAGCGTCAATTTTACCTTGCTCAACGCCTGAAACCCGCAACAAGGCCTTTAATCCAGGCCGTTGGCTTTCGTTCATGGCCTGCAAACCAAAATGTACCAGCACCCGATTCTCGCCTGTTAATGGCATCAGGTCGGCGATTGTGCCAAGCGCCACTACATCGAGAATATCGCGTGCTCGCAGATTGTTGGGCTGAATGCCTGCCCGCCACAAGGCTTCATACAATTTGAAGGCTACGCCCACGCCACACAAGCCTTTGAATGGATAGCGACAATCGCTGCGTTTGGGGTCGACCACGGCATAGGCAGGCGGTAAATTCAACGGCGGTTGATGGTGATCGAGCACAATCGTATCGAAGCCAAGCTCATTGGCGCGGCTAATTTCGGCAGCATTGCTAATGCCACAATCAACTGTCACCAGCAGATCTACGCCTGCTTGATGCAGTTTTTCGATTGCTGCCAAGTTCAGGCCATAGCCTTCGCCTTCGCGTTTGGGAATATACGGCGTGACTTGCAGATCAAAGGCTTTGAACAATTGCATCAGCAGGGTAACGCCGGTCACGCCGTCGGTGTCGAAATCGCCATAGACCACGACCCGTTGTTTGCCCTCGACAGCCTGCTTAATCCGTTCGACCGCGCGATCCATATCTTGCAGCAAAAACGGATCGTGGCGTTGTTTCCAATCGATATTAAGAAACTGCTCAACCGCTGCGGCATCGCGCCAACCGCGATTCCATAAAATAGCTGCCAGCAATGGATGATAATCGCCGAGGCTGCGAAGTTGGCTTGGCGCGGCTTGAGTTGGCAGTTGCCAATGGCGCATAACACGTTGATTGAGCATAAAATCCCTCATGAGCTGGATTGGTTTGGCGATTGTAGAGACAAGCCGAGCAATCGTCAAATTGGCTTGGCTGAATAGTTAATTATAGAGCCATAAGCAAGCATTTTTTGGCATGCCAAAGCGCCAATTAATCATCGCGATTAATTGGCGCTTGTCGTTGGATGAAGAGGCTATTTGCTTGGTTCTGGCCATGCTGACAAGCCATATTCGCGAGCTAATTATTGCTCAACCCTAATTCTGCTCACCACCAAATCGGCAGATCAATTGCGCATCACTACGGGCAAGAAGCTTTGGCTTGTGCCAATAAATGGTGTCGCTGTAGCAGTTGGCGTATTGCTTGGCATCGCTGTCACTGTAACAGTTGGCGTATTAGTTGAGGTTGCTGTGTTCGTGGCTGTTGCGATTGGCGTGACTGGTAAAGCCGTATTGCTCGGTGTTGGCGTGATAGTATTGGTTGGCGTATTGCTTGGGGTAGCAGTAGCGGTATTAGTTGGCGTGTTGCTTGGCGTGTTGGTTATGGTTGGGGTAGCCGTCGCCGGAGGAGCAACCCAACATTGCGAAAACTCCGAGGTCTCCAGCCCGTTAGCATCGGTTGCTAGAATTGTAATGTTTGGGGCTGGGCTAGTAAACATTTGGGTAAACCCAAGATCACCAGTCATATCGGTATGAAATTCATCACTCGCTAAGAAATGTTGGCCTTCGCCATAGCCTGAAGGATCGCAGGTTGCGTTGCTATAAAACGCCAAACGATAGGTATGGTTAGACATACTTTTCAGGTATCCCTGAACCGTTACTGTTGTACCATTATCAACAATATTTGTAATTACAGGGTAATTTGGCGTGCCATTTGGGCCTGCATCAGCATCGTTGGCATCGTTAGCCGTCGGACCATCGTTACCAATATCAACCCCTAAGCCGGTGTTGAAGGCAATTTTATTCTCGCGCAATGCCCCATCGCCACCAATCCGAATCTTAGCCGGGGCTAAATCACTCAACTCAACCATGCTAATCCCAGCGCCTTGGTTGCCAAGCGGGCTATCATCAAGCGCTAAACCAATCCGATTGCCACGAACATGCACATTTTTGGGATCATAAACAAAACTGATTCCAGGCCCGTTATTGCCGCTAATTAAGTTGGCTTGGTCGGCATTGGCGGTGCTGCTGTCAATGCTGCCAATATATACCCGATTCGCACTATTTTGCACCTGAATGCCAATGCCATTTGGACGGGCCAGCAAGCCAGTGTGATCGGTGCCAATGTAGTTGCCGCTGATAGTGGTATCAGTGGTGGGCGTATCGCCACCGTCAATACTGATCCCCAGAATACTATTGCCGCTAATAATATTACGTTCTAGGCTGTCGCTGACTCCATCGCCATCGGTGCCAATCTGGGTACGAACTGCGCCAAAACGGATCATCACGCCCCATTGATTGACAATCGCGGTCGAGCCAGTGGGGTCGAGGCCAATAATGTTGCCAGCAATAATATTGTCGGTTGGCACATTACTCCCACTTTTAATAATTTGAATCCCCACATCGATGTTACCACTGATAACATTGCCCTCAATTTGATCACGCACGCCATCGCCATTGGTTCCAATGATGAGCGTGTTACTGCCCGCTGTAATGCCAGTTTCGTTCGGCACGGCGGCAGTGCCGGCGGCATTCAGGCCAATGTAATTGCCACTAATTTGATTATTTGCTGAATCGAATATATACATGCCGATGCTATTGCCACTAATGATATTGCGTTCGGCTGTATCGCTCACGCCATCGCTATTGGTTCCAATCGTGATATTACCAATGGCTGGCCCAAAAAATTCAATCCCAGTGCGATTGCTGCGAGCAGTAATGCCATCGCTTGCCACTCCAATATAGTTGCCTGCGATGCGACTATTCGCGCCGCCCGAGATTGAAATGCCATTGAAGGTTTGGCCAGCAATAATATTACCTTCGACCTCATCATTACTGTTATCGCCGTTGCTGCCAATAATCGCTTGGCTGCTGTTGGGATAGAGCAAGATGCCCATATTATTGCCATTGGCGGTTTGGCCATCGGGTTCGAGGCCGATAATATTTTGGGTCAGCCAAACATTGTTGCCCTTAACGTTAATTCCAATCCAAGTGAAAATTGAAGGGCTGCGGGCAGCATTCAAAACCAAGCCCCGAATAATTGAGCCATCAGCTTCTGCCAGCAAGATTTCAGTATCAGTAAATCCCACTGGATCGCTCAAGCCTGAGCCATCGATCTCGACCAACAAACTCATTGGCCACGTGCTGCAATCGCTGCCTGCTTGGCTACAGCCATCGATTTGAATTTGGGTTTGCAAGGCTGGGAGTTTGCTGGTGAGAGCGATCGTTTTGACTCCAGCCCCAGCAATTGCAAAATTAATCGTGTCGGCATCAGCATTGGCATTGGCGACGTTGATCGCTTCGCGCAAGCTACAATCTTGGTGGCCAGTGCCAGTGCCAAGCGCATCACACGCACCATCATTTGTATCGGCAACTGTATTGACCACAAATGTTGCCTTGGGCGCAAATGCTTGAGGTTGTGGCGCAGATTTTGGCGCTACTGATGGCGAGTTCAAGGCCCGCAAGCGTTGCACAATCAATGGCAATTTGCGCTGGACAGGAGCCTGATTCAAGGCCTCGGCCCGTTGAATCATTGTTTGATCAATCAGTTGTTCGGAATGTGCGGAAACGCTACGTTGGGCGGCTGCTTGCTGATTAAGCTGCAAACCAGTAATGCCTAATAAACCAACCATTCCTAATGAAAGCAAACGAGTAAAACGCAGCGAGAATGTATGCTTCATAATCCTACCTCTAACAGCAGCATCGACGACCTCACACACAACACAGCTTTGAAATTAGCTTTGATGAGAAATCGTCAATGATGCAACAACGAACACCAAATACTGATGCTTGATGTTCGTTGCGATGCTATCCAAACTATTTATTGTGGCAGCTTGACTAAGTTTATTGCCACAAATCAGCTTGCTTCGCCATAATGATGCTCATCACCTTGTAGGTGAGCTTGGCACTGACGAAATTTGGCGCATGTAAGTGCTCAATCGGTGCTAATTCCATCACATCAAAGGCCACAACCTTGGCCGATTCTTGCACTAGAATCCGGGTAATTTCCAGCACTTCGCGCCATGTCAGTCCATCAGGCTCAGGCGTGCCGGTTGCCGGTACTAAACCAACATCCAAGCCATCAATATCAATCGTGAAATAGACCTGCTTGCCGCGCACAAAATCGCGCAGGGCTTGCAGATGCAGCCCATCATGCACATTTTCACTATAGAAGGTCGTAATTCGTGGATCGTGCTTGATCAGTTGGGCTTCGCTGAGATCTAACGAGCGAATGCCCAATTGCAACAAATCGCCAGCGCCAACATCGAGAATTCGGCGCATCGCACAGGCATGCGAGTGCTTACTGCCCTCGTATTCGTCACGCAAATCGGCGTGGGCATCAATTTGCACTGTCACAAAATCGCCATGAACCGCGTGCAATCCTTGCGCCACAGCGCCCGAAACCGAATGCTCACCACCAAGTACACACACCAATTTGCCCAAACGCGCAGTTGCTTCAACTGTTTTGGCGATGGTGTTCATGGCGTTATCAGGGTCTTGATCGTTGAATTCGATGCTTGGCAGGGTATGAACACCCCAAGTTTTGGCTGGCTCGTTGTCAAATTCACGATCATAAAATTCGACCTGTTGCGAAGCCTCGATAATTGCCGCAGGACCATTGGCTGTGCCACCGCCATAGCTCACCGTAGCCTCAAAGGGGATAGGCAATACCACTACTTTGCTGGTATCGAGCGTGCTATACTGCTGGTCTAAACCCAAAAAATTATCGGGAGTGGTATGTGTCATCGTTTTCCTCATTCCACAAAAGTACTATTAAGAACTATAAAGAGAACCATAGAACCCCGTAGCAGAAACAGGTATAATCACCATTGTACGAGACAAACGGGCGCTGACGATCAGCAATTTAGTCAATAACGAGGATACCAATGAGCGTCGAACATGTATTAGCCGATTTCCTTGAAGCCAATCTTGGGCGTTTCGCCAAACACGCAGGTGAATTGCTGCGTCAAGTTCCCAATTCGCCTTACCTTAAGATCCCAGACGCAGAGTTGATTCCTCGCATGCAAAAACCGTTTGTTGCCACAATCGAAGCCTTGCGCGGCGATTTACAAAGCTTAATTGATTTTTCACGTCAATCGATTAAAGCGGTGATCAATAACCCCGATGCGAGTAGTGAAATTGTGGCTCAAGTTGGCGAAGCTATTTACGATACGCTCAAAATAGCTGCCCGCGAATGTTTTGCCGATGATGAATTGAGTCATGCGTTGGCGCTTGCGGTTACTGCCGAAGTTACGTTTATTGCCAATAAAGCCAGTTATCAAGCCTTTGTCGATTTGCGCGAGGCCAGTATTCGCGAGCGCGAACAGGCCTTGCAACAGATGACCAACGAATTAGAGCAAGCTAACGCTGCCCTGCGTGAGCTTGCCGCACCAATTGCCCCAATTCACGATAATATTTTGGTGCTGCCATTGGTTGGCTCAATCGATACCAATCGCGCCCAAATGCTGACCGAAGATCTGCTTGAGCAAATTGTCGCCCGCCAATCTGATATTGTGATTATGGATATTACTGGTGTGCCGATTGTTGATACCAACATCGCCAATTACCTGCTGCAAACCACCAAAGCTGTGAGTTTGTTGGGGGCGCAAGTGATTTTGGTGGGCATTAGTGCCGAAGTTGCCCAGACCATCGTTGGGCTTGAAATTGATTTGCGCCAATTGTCGGTGCGGGCAAACTTACAAGATGGCATCGAATACGCGCTCGAACAAGTTGGGCTTGGTATTCGTCCATTACAAGAACAACGGCGTGGCTAGGCTCGATTGGCATGATCCACGGCCATTAATCTTGTTGGATATTGATGGTGTGATTAATATGTTTGGGCGCTTGGGGCCTGAGCAACAGCAAATTCCGCCAGGCATTCCGGTGCAATATCCGCCCAACATCCACGTATCAATTGCACGATTGGCCAAAATCGGCCAACTGGTTTGGTGCTCAACGTGGCTCCAACTGGCGAATGGTGGTTTGCATAGCGACCTTGGCTTGCCAGAATTACCCTTGATCGAGCCATTAGCTGAAAATCCAAGCGCAATTTTGTGGAAACTCAACAGCGTTGCCAAGCACTTGGCCGATTGGCAACAACCACTTATTTGGATCGAAGATGGCTTTCGACCTCAGGTGCATGCGCGTGCCCAACAACGCAGCAAGCAAGGTCGTTTTACCCAATTAATCGATGTGCGCGAAACTGGCTTAATTGCGCAAGTTGTTGACCAACTTGAACAGACACTCGCTGGTTTCGCGGTTTGAGGAAACCAAACATTTCATGTTGACCCATCTTGATGATCATGGTCGGGCGCATATGGTTGATGTTGGCGATAAAGCGGTGACCCAACGCCAAGCCCAAGCGCAAGCCGATGTGCGCATGCAACCAGCAACATTAACCTTATTGGTGGCCGGAGAATTGCCCAAAGGCGATGTATTGGCAACTGCGCGGATCGCTGGCATTATGGCCGCCAAACGTACTGCCGATTTGATTCCCTTGTGTCATCCACTCCCCTTGAGTGCGGTAGCGATTGAGATCGAGGCGCATCCTGACCAATCGCTGCTACGTATCATCAGCACGGTACGCTGCACAGGGCGCACTGGCGTAGAAATGGAGGCGCTGATGGCAGCATCAGTTGCAGCCTTGACCATTTACGATATGGCCAAAGCTGTTGATCGCGCCATGGTGATTGAACAGGTTTTTGTTCGAAATAAGACGGGCGGCGCACGGGGCGATTTCCAGCATCCCCTGACTCCGCTTGATACCTCAGAGTAAGCTTTGACTATCGAGCGTGGAGCGCCTCGCCTGTGACCTACATTTGTCTCAACGACGCGGCAATGGTCATGAAAGGTTGTCTCTATGCGCGCACTTGTATTTAGTGGCGGTGCCAATCGCGGTTCGCTCCAAGCCGGAGCTGCCCTAGCACTGCTTGAAGCAGGCATCATCCCCGATTTTGTGGTTGGTTCCTCGGTTGGTTCAATTAATGCGGCAGTTTTGGCCTGTAACCCCACCTTGGCTGGGATTCAACGTATCGCTCAGCGCTGGAATAGCGTCAAACGCGAGGATATTTTTCCTGGTGGTTCGTTGCGCTCGGCTTGGCGCGTGATGCGCGGGCGTGGTTCGTTGCACCATAATCATGGCTTGCGGCGCTTTATTCTCTCGTTATTACCACCTAATATTCGGCGCTTCAGCGATTTGGCAATGCCCTTTTTTGTGACCGCTACCAACTATCGAACTGGCGATATGCATTTGTTTGGCAACGATCCACGTGAGCGTTTGGTCGATGCGCTGATGGCGAGCGCTGCTGTGCCGCCGTATCTGCCAGCCTATCATTATCGCGGTGAAACCTACCTTGATGGCGGCTTTGTCTCCAATTTGCCAATTGGCGTGGCCTTACAGCAAGGCGCTAGCGAAATTTGGGCCTTGGAGATTGGGCTTGATGCGGCTGCAACTGTGCCTCCGTTTGGCATGCGTGGCTCGTTGACTCGCACTTTTGATGCCTTAATGCGGCGCCAAATGGCCCATGAACGTGAATTAGTGCGCTTGGCAGCCAAGGTTGGCGTTAAAGTTCATCATATTCAGATGCTGCATTACAGCGGGCTTGATGTGCGCGATTTTCGTTATAGCAGCCAATTGATGGATTTGGGCTATCAAAGTGCCAAAACCTATCTCAACGAGCAAAGCCAATTAGCGCCAGTTGCCGCGCCAATCGAGCCAGCCCGCCGCAGTAAACTTGAGGCAGCGCTACGAACCAGCATTGCGGCGCAAGCTCAAGTAGCCCGCTTGCGCTTTGGCATTCTGCGCGGCATGTTGCGCCGCCAAGGTTTACCGCAGGATTCAGTCATTCCACCACATTAATTATTGCTGAAATTTTTGTGCGATTGGGCGTAGTACTTTGACTACGCCCAATTGTTGTTAAGCGGCACTGCGTGAACCACGCCCGCGAATCGTCCACACAAGGTTGGCAATTAAGCCATAGGAGATATAGCTCAGTGGCAAAACATACAAAAATTGGCTTGGCCGAGCAAGCGCCAAGACGAAAATCGCAATAAAGGCGATGCGAATTGGTAGAAAGGCTTCAAAGGCAATTTGCTCAACACTGGGAAAACGCAAAGTGCTAACCATCAAAAAGCCCGTAAAGCCAATTAAGCCTGTTGCCACGTAAGGGTTGAGTGCACCGGTGTAGAGTGCCAATGAGGCAGCAGTCATGCCTGCCATGGGAATTGGCATGCCCACAAAGAAGCGCTTATCCGAGGTGGTAATCAAGTTGTAGCGGGCCAAACGCCCAGCGCCACAACAGACAAAAATGCCTGCGGCGATGGTGCCAAGCCAACCAACTTCGCGCAAAGAAACTTGATAAATCAGCAGGGCTGGAGCCGTACCAAACGAAACCACATCGGCCAGCGAATCCAGCTCCTTGCCGAACTCGCCACTAACACCCAGCATCCGCGCTGCCCGACCATCGAGCGTATCAAAAATTGCGGCCAAACAAATCAGCACAGCGGCTTTGAAGGCCTCACCATCAACAGCAGCAATCACTGCTAAAAAGCCGCAAAACAGGTTGCCCGACGTAACCAGATTGGGAACCCATGAACGGCGAAATTTCACAGCCACGCTCCGATCTGCGTCAGTCCACCTTTGATGGCTTGACCTTTTTTGACAAAGACATTGATCGAGCCGCTTGGCACCAAGATATCGGTGCGTGAGCCAAACTTAATCAAGCCAAAACGCTCGCCTGCACCTAATTCTTCGCCAACAACTGGCCATGTAACAATCCGGCGGGCTACTAGGCCAGCAATTTGACTAATCAAGACTGGGCCATGCTCGGTTTCAAGCCCAATGTAGGCTCGTTCGTTGACAATATCGGCCTCGCCATCCCAAGCCGCGCGAAACTCGCCTTGTACATAATCGCGATATTGCACTGTGCCAGCACAGGGCGTGCGGTTGATATGCACATCAAAAACCGACAAAAAGGTCACGATGCGGGTGGCCTTACCGCCAATAAAGCGTGGCTCATCGACCTCATCGATCATCGTGACATGGCCATCGGCGGCGGCATACAAGATTGAGCTATCGGCGGGGCATTCGCGGTCGGGGTCGCGGAAGAAATAGCTGGTAAACGCGGTTAATGCCAGTGGTAGTGCCGCTGCCTTGCGACTAAATAACGCTGTCAGGGCGGTCAAGCCCAAGCCGGCCCCGATGAAAGGCATACCTTCGATGGCAATACCTGGCAGTGAACGGCGAACACGAGCGCGGGTAGAAGGCATGAAGCGATCCTTAAAAACTATCAGACAGGCCGTAAGTGGCACTGTAACACGCATGCTTGAATTGAGGCGTAATTATACCATCGTGTTTTGTTAATGGGGCATGGGATCGAAATTCGACAGAGTTGGCTTGATTGCATACAATGCCAACCGCTTGCAACGCCCACATCAAGGGCTTGAACCTAGCACATACGAACCATGCAAAAAAAGGTTTCAGCGTTTACCCTTTTGGTGCGAGTATTGCTTGCAACAATTGCACCACAAACTGCGTCCTATCGATAGCAAATACAGAACACAAGGTTCGGAGGCAAACAATGCAACCACGGTTATTGCGCTCCTACTACGACCGCAAGCTTGCTGGCGTGTGTGGAGGCTTAGGTGCTTATTTTGAAATTGATTCAACGCTGGTGCGTTTAGTCATGATTTTACTGATCTTTACAGGCTTAAGTTTCTTTATTTATCCTGTATTGTGGTTGATTATGCCAAGCGAAAAACCGGGGGCGATGCCACCGCCTTTTATGCCACAGCAGCAAGCGGGCGTTGTGCCACCACCACAGCAACCATTTGGCGCTACGCGCCCACCCTATCGCTATGATCCGTTTACCGGCCAGCCAATTGCTGAGCAACCGGAGGCCTATACTGGCACGACCGTTCAAGTGCGGCCTGATCAGTATATTCCGCCATTTGTTCAGGGCCAACAGCCAATGCCTGGCCCACGCTCGACCCGCAACAACAAGAAGGTTTTAGGCTTGTTGCTGCTGGCATTTGGCCTGATTACCTTTATCGATAAGTTTGGTGGCGCTGCTGAATTCATTACGCCATTGCTCTTGATTGGTTTAGGCATCATGCTGTTTCGTCGGCGTAGGTAATAGAGGGAGTTTGCGATGACAGCTGTTACGGAGCAATCACCGCGCCGTTCATTATTCTGGCCTTGTTTGCTGATTGGCCTAGGCTTGTTAGGCGCACTTTCAGCAATCAATCTTTTTGATGCCAGTTTATTCGATATCCTTGCGCAGTTCTGGCCAGTCTTGTTAATTGGGGCTGGCCTTGACTTGTTGCTCGTTCGCAATCGGCCTAAATTTGGGCTTGGTTTGGCGCTGATCGTTTTAGCGATTATGGGTTTGTATGGCATTAGCTATCGCGAACCGAGCTACGATATGTACACACAAAGCTTGGAACGTCCTCAAGCGGCGAAGGTTGTAGTAACGGAGCGCGGTAGTACGCTTGAAATTAGGCCCGAGCTGCTTGAAGATCAAGCATCAATTGCTGGGATTATTCAAGCCACGAATATTAATTTGCGCGAAATACAACCTGATAGCGAACAAGTAACGATTATGTTGGGCCAGAATGAGCCATTTGGCGCTAAAAAATTCCCCCAAACGATCTTAGTATCTATCGATCATGCTGTTGATTTTGAGTGGGATTTGCGCGATGTGAGTTTGAATGCTGATTTAACATCGTTGCAGATTGGCACAGTTAATGCCGAATTGCAAGCCGGTACGGCAACAATTCAGTTAGCTGAGCGTGGTGAGTATCATTTCAATATCGATGCAACGACCTTGGAGTTAAGCCTGCCGCCTGAGGTTGCTGTGCGGATTCATCGCGATGATACGGCTAGTGCTTTTAATCTCGATCAAAGCTTAAATATTCAATTGGTTGATGATGATCTGTATACAAGCCCTGATTGGGACGATGCATCTGAGGAGTATCGCTTAGATATTTATCTTTCCGGATCAGCGTCGAGCATTACAATCAAATAGCCTTTTGCCTTGCCAACCGAACCAAGCCCGCAGCCATGAACTTCATAGCTGCGGGCTTTTTTTGGTTTAGGCTTGGGCTAATTCGACGTATTCTTGCTTGATAATTTGATCGGGCGTAACTCCGGCCAGTTGCAACAATTCGCTGATAATTTGGGTTTTGTGCTCAGCGTCGCGTGCCGACCACGTGCGACTCTTGATTTCCAAAAATGTGCCTTTGGCTGGGCCACTGGTGATCATATCGATGTTGATGGCAAAATCAACCTCGCCATACATAATCCGCCAGCGGCGACGATATTTCTCAACTTCAAGCACATGGTCGGGCGAGAAATATTCGCGATAGAAACGCAACGAGCGATCAGCTGGGGCAGTGTAGCGGGCGCGTGAAAGCAAGACTGCCGAGGGCAAATCTTCGCGTTCATTGGGCATGGTCAAGGTCAAGTTGTATTTTGGTTCTAGCCGCGAACCATCGACCCGATGGTCTTCACGATAGCGAATTCGCCCTCGACTGGCATCATCGAAGTCAAAATAGGTATCGTATTGTTTGCGTTCGCTAGCCTTAGTAATTTCTACGACCTCTGATGCCAGGAAGGCTTCGACACTGCTGGCATCTTCCAAGCGAGCTTTGACTTGAACTTCGAAGATTTCGGCTTGCTTGACTCCACCGATGGCCAAAATCTTATCCAACAGATTAACTTCTCGTTGGCTAAGGAATTGATTGATGGTTTCGGCAATTCGCAGGGCATTGCTGCGCACTTCATGCTCATCAAGGGTCAATAATTGCCGATCTTGCATCACCCAAGTACCATCGATCAACACGTGGCGCACATCGCCCGAACGGGCCGAATAGACCAAGTGATTGTAGATTGAATCGTTGCTGTAGTTGTAGGCTGGGGCTGGCACGACATGCCAATCCGCCCAACTCAACAATTGTGATGTCGGCACGTTTGCCGGTTTCAATACTCCCGACCAAATGGTCGAGGTGCACGGCTTTGGCCCCCATGCTGGTAGCCATGGCAAAGGCTTGCTTGGCATTGACCACAGTTGGATCGCCAGTGAAACCTTTGGGCAAAATCGCTGCCAAGTGGACTTCCATCCACAAATCTTGATCATCATTCGAGGCTGGGCCATCAGTCCCAATCCCAACATTCACACCTGCTTGCAACATTTCGCCATATTTGGCTACGCCGCTGGCTAGTTTGAGGTTGCTGGTTGGGCATGGCACTGCGCCGGCATTATGCTTTTTGAGCAATTGCATATCGCGTTTGTCGATGTGCACACAGTGGGCCGCAATCCCTTTGCCGGTAAACGCATCCAAATCGGCAACATAGGCGATTGGTGATTTATCGACCAACTGGCGAGCTTCTTCAACTTCGCGGGCGGTTTCACTGAGGTGCGTAACTAATGGCACATCGAACTCGCGGGCCAAATCGGCGGCAGCGCGATAGATTGTGCTATTGCAGGTGTAGGGTGCGTGTGGCGCAATCGCCGGAATCACGCGACCATGATCTTTCCATTGTTCAAAAAAGCGCCGGGTGCGCTCAAGGCCTTCGTCATACGAGGCAGCATCGGGGGTTGGCCATTTCATCACGGTTTGGCCACAGATTGCCCGCATGCCAGCTTGATCGGCGGCGCGTGCAACCTCTTCCTCGAAATAATACATATCGACGAAGCTGGTAATGCCGCCTTTGATCATTTCGGCACACGAGAGGCGTGTGCCATGGTAGACGAATTCGGGGTTGACAAAGCGACTTTCGACCGGAAACATATAGCCGTAGAGCCATACATCCAATTGTTGGTCGGCCACGATGCCGCGCAACAAACTCATTGGAACGTGGGCGTGACCATTGATTAAACCAGGCACAATGGCATGATTATGACAGTCGATCGTTTGGCTGGCGGTATAGCGTTCGCGTAATTCGCTGCTTGGCCCGACCGCAACGATTGCACCAGCCTGAATTGCCACCCCACCATCACGAAGGATCGTTCCTGCTGCGTCCATTGTTACGACGATGCCATTAAGCAGCAGGGTATCAATTTGTTGTAAAGCCATTTGGCCTCCTTATGTTGCACAAAAGCACAAGCATCATCGCTTGTGCCTTAGATGGCATACTTGAGTCCCGTCTGGCGGGAGGTATTCAGGTGATTGTACCACGGTTTTAGTTAAATGTGTATCAAGCGACTGCTAAATGTTGAGCAAAGACATATTTTGTTGTGTTAACCAAAAGTTGTGCGCCCATAATAAATTCTTGGGTTTCTTGGTAGCTGAGTACCCCATAGAGTTGGGCAATCCGTTGGCGTAACGCGCTGCGACCGGCGTGCCAGTAGCCCCAACCGGTAGCTGTCAGGCGTAAACCACGATCATCACGGGTGATCCATTGTTGCGCCAACAAGGCTTCGATGGCGCTCTCGGCGCAGATGCCCAAATACGGGTCGACGGCGATCAGTAAATCGCAACGGGAGATTGGATTGTGATGTTTAATAATTGCCCGCAAAATTGTGCCTTGGGCTGGGTTGATGCCACATGCATGCCATGCCAAGGCTTTGGCATCGGCGCGATAGTTGCTCAGTGCGGTACAAACCATCAAGGCGCGTTCTTCAAAGGTTGCCGCTTTGTGCGCGCTTGGGCGTGGGCCATAGGCATACAGCAAATGGTCAAGGCAGGCTTGGGTTGGGATCGTTTGGCATAAACGCTCGCCATACTCGGCGACGGCTTGAGCCGCAGCTTCCGGCCAAAGATTAAATAATTCTTGAATCAGCGCGGCCCGTTCAATCAGATAGCTGGGATAGCGCGGCCCTGGCTCGTATTTGCCTTGATCGAGCACCAGCCAACCATGGTGTAAAGCCTTCTCTAACACACTCGCTACAATTAACGGCGTATAAAAATGCAGATAATTGACATATCCATGTATGGTTTGGCGGGGATAGCGGACTACCGACTCGATTAATAAAAGATCGCGCCATGAACCGAAGGTCTGTTTGCCGAAGGTGTGCCAACGGGGGTGGTCGATCAAGCTGTGGTAGACAGCCTGAATGGCGGTGGGTAAAGAGTGTACTGTCATCATCGCGTGGCCTCCTCTGAAAGCACATACGCTGACTTTGACGCACAGATGCTCAGTTTATGGTATCCCAAAAGTCACGATCTTATTGGTCTAAGAGTACATAGGCCAAGTAGGCCAAGGTCTCTCGGCTGGTAGCTTTGATACTAGCCCAATTCGTAGATGGGGTATTGGCCTTGACGGGCGCTCCAAAACTAGTAATGCCATAGTCGTGGGCCATTTTGAGGGCGCGTAACAGATGCGGCGGGTCGGTCACAATCAATAAACTATCGATCTGCTGCCGCTGCATTTCATCGCGAACCGCCAACAAGGTGCTGCGGGTGTCACTGCCTTGGGCCACGCTGATAATTAGAGTTGGATCAATCGAGTGTTCAATCAAATAATCGTAGGCTACCGAAGCTTCCGAGCGGGTGTCGTTAAGCCCAGTGCCGCCAGAAACGATGATTCGGCGCGCATAGCCTAAGCGATACAGACGAATTGCCTCGGTTAGACGCGCTTCGAGCACTGGCGACGGCTCGCCATCCCATTGGGCTGCACCAAGCACCAACAAGGCATCAACGGGGCGTAATTCGGCGCGTTGAGCTTGGCGATACACAATGTAGCCCGTGCTGATAAAGAGCAGCGCTGCTAAACATAGGCTGGCAAAAAGCCCGCGCAGGCTGCGACGGAGCCATTGTTTTGCTGGTGATTGCATTGCGATCCTTTGGCTTGTTGTTGCTGATTTTGGCCCTATACTACCACGCTCAAGCGAGTTGCTGTGCAATCTCTGCTACAATTTTAGCATCAAAGAATTATGAGGTTGCTGATGACTGGACGTTTACCTTTGCTGACCCGCCGTGGCGATACCTTGCGCTACGACCGCGAAAAAGGCATTGTTTCAATATTAAATCGCCGTTTGTATCCCGCCCAAACCGTTTGGGTCGATTGCGCTGATCTCGAAGCCGTGGCTCAAGCAATTGAGACGATGGTGATTCAGGGTGGCCCGCCATTGGCCTACGCTGCTGGTTATGGTTTGGCCTTAGCCCTCGATCAAGCTAGTGACTATTCGTTGGCTGAGCAACAAGTGGTTTTAGGCCAAGCGCTTGAGCGGTTGCGCCGTACCCGCCCAACCGCCGACGATTTACACACAATTTTGGCCGAAGCCGAACGTTTGGCCTTGCAAGCACTAGCGCAAAACAAAGCTCCAAACGACCTGGTTTATCGCTATGTTACAGGCGAAATTCAGCGTGGCGACCGCTCGGCTGAGCGCTGTGGTGTGCGGGCTGCAGAGTTGCTGACCGATGGCGATACGGTGTTGACGGTTTGTTATCCTGGCGCGGCTTTCAATTGGATGCTCTACACTGCGGTAGTTAAACAGGGCAAACAAGTGGCGGTGATGCCAACTGAAACCCGCCCATATGGCCAAGGCATTCGCCTGACGGCCTCGCAAGCCTTGGAAATTGGCTCGCAGGTGACGGTGATTAACGATAATATGTCGGGCTTTTGCTTTAGCCGCGATATGATTACGGTTTATATTACCGCTGCTGATCGAATTGCCCTCGATGGTTCGATTGCCAATAAGGTTGGCACCTATACCAATGCAGTGCTGGCAAAACGTCATGGCGTGCCATTTTATGTACTGGGCTACGATGGCCCCGATGTGCATACCGCAACTGGCGCTGAGATTCCAATTGAGGAACGTAATGGTGATGAAGTGCTGATGATGAATGGCCAGCGGATTGCTCCTGAAGGGGTGCGCGGCTATTATCCAGCCTTCGATGTTACACCGCCGGAGTTGATTAGTAGCATTGTGACCGATCGTGGAATTTATCGCCCAGCTATGATTACCCGCTATTTGGATGATAGCAGCGATGCACCACTTGATGTGATTCCATTGTTGGGCTAAATTGTTGGCCCAGTGTGCAGTTTTGCGCTACGCACTGGGCTTTGGCGTTAATCAAGCGCAATTCGAAAATGGTAGGCATTAATCGTCAAGCCTTCGCGAAAGTAGAATTTATGCGCTTGCTCACGCTGCACTCCGCTATCAAGATGCAGTTCATTGCAGCCTTGGGCTTTGGCCTCGGCTTTGAGCCACTCCAACAGTGCTTTGCCATGGCCGCTTGAGCGTTGGTTGGCTGATGTGATCAGGTCATCAACATATAACAACATTCCAGCGTACAGCATTTCCATGAAGCGATAGCCCGCCACCGCTTGTACTTCGCCATCAACCACTACTGCTGCTAAGCGATAGCCAGCGCGTTGCATGGCTTGGATTCGCTCGACATAGGTTTCCTCAACTAAGGCTGGGCGTAGCTGATTCATCACCGCGAAGGTGCTGGCAATCTCGGCGGCGCTTTCCATCTGTTTGATCTGCATAAGTTTGCTCCCCAACAGCACAATTCGGGCTATTATCGCAGGTTTTTTGCAGCAGATTACGAAGGATGGAAATTATTCCCTCACCCCCCAGCCCCCTCTCCCAATGAACGCGGGCGAGGGGGAGCAGCGGTTCACATGCTAAACCACCGTGTTAAGCTCTCGCCCGCGCCACGGGAGAGAGAATCTTGACAACCGACCCGTGGAAGCTAGCCCTCGCCCACTGAACGCGGGCGAGGGGGAGCAGCGGTTCAATGTCCATGAATCATAGCAAAACCACGAAGTTAAGCCCCTCGCCTGCTGGGCGGGAGCGGGGTTTGGGTGAGGGAACGTTTCAGGTTCACGTGGCACTTGAGTGCACATAATCTGGCACTTGGGTGCTAGCCCAAGCAACTACAATCCAATCACACGGGTTCGATTCATTGCGAGGAAATTGTATGTCACGCCAACAACGGATTGCGCTGTATCTTTTGCCAGTTGCTTTTGGTTTAGGGTTAATTGCCGATCTGCTCGGTTTGTTCCATCAAACATGGGGGATTAATTTCGGCCTCTGGACGTTGCTCTCAAGTGCGGCGATTATTGGCCTAGCCTTTAAGCAAGCTCAGCCATTGCCCAAAGAAACCTGGCTTTGGCTGGCCGTAGCCAATCTGGCGAGTTTGGGCTTTGTGGTACGTGATAATCAGGCGATTTTGTTTTGGCTTGGCTTCTGTTGGGTGCTGGCGTGGATGTTGATTTTCAGCCAGCCTTATCGAACGCATTGGCAACTGGCCTCAATTCGCGGCTGGATTGTGTCGGGGGTTGTGGCTGGGCTGGGCGCAGCGTTTGGTAGTTTTGGCGCATCGATCAATCTTCCGTGGCGAATTGGCAATTTCACCAGCGCCAAATTGCGGCCAATTTTGATTGGCTTGGGCTTAGCCTTGCCGCTGTTGTGTATTTTTGGCGGCTTGTTTGCCTCGGCTGATGCGGTGTTTGAAAATATATTTGCCGATTTGTTTAACTGGAATTTGGATTGGCTGTTTGAGCATGTGTTTGTAGTGCTCTTCGCCACCTGGGCGATTCTTGGCTGTGGTTGGATTTTGTTTGCCGCGCCCAAGCCCGAAATTTCCTTTAGCGAACGTCCAGCCCTGTTCAACCTTGGCAAAATTGAGGTTGGGATTATTTTGGGCTTGCTGAATGCGCTGTTTGGCTTGTTTGTGGTGATTCAAATTCGCTATTTATTTGGCGGCGAGCAGCAAATTGCCGAAGGCATTAGCTATGCCGATTATGCGCGGCGAGGATTTTTCGAGCTGGTAACTGTGGCCTTGCTGGTCTTGCCAACGCTGCTACTTGGCAGTTGGTTTATCGAGCGACGGGCTGAAGCCCAACCGCTGTTTCGGATGCTGGCGCTGGTGTTATTGGTGCAAGTTGGGATCGTCTTGGCTTCGGCGGTTTCACGGATGCTGTTGTACATCGATGCCTATGGATTGACCGAATCGCGCCTTCAAGCGACAGCGCTAATGATTTGGATTGTGCTGGTGGCGCTGTGGTTTGTGGCAACTGTGCTACGCCAGCGCGGCCAACATTTTGCCAATGGTGCGTTGGTTGCGGCGATGCTTGTGCTGATTGGCCTAGTATTTTTGAACCCAAGCAACTATATTGTGCGCTACAACGCCAGCCATCGCGGGGTTACTAGTTTTGATGGCTATTATGTTGGCAGTTTGGCGGATGATGCTGATGCCGTGCCAGCGATTATTGATGTGCTGCCAAGCTTACCAACTGAGCAAAGCTGTCAAATTGCGACCCAACTATTAGATTACTGGCAAACAGATGCTGATGATTGGCGCAGTGCCAACCTGAGCCGCAGCAAGGCCCGCACTGTGGTGGCTGAAAATCAGCAAATGTTGAACCAAATGAGTTGCCCAATTGATCGCTCAATGTGATCGTGATTGCTAGTGGTAAGTGGTACAATTGACCCTCGCTACCGTTCAAACGCGGAGCACCATGCGATCAGAGCACTCTGGCAATTGTTGCCAGCAGCACCAAATGGAGAACTAATTCGTATGCGAATGTCGAAACTTGCAACGAGTACCACCAAAGAAGCACCAAATGATGCCGAATTAATTAGTCACTCGCTGTTGGTGCGGGCTGGCTATGTTAAGCAACAATCAGCTGGGATCTACTCGTTGCTGCCCTTGTGTGTGCGTTCGACCCAAAAAATCTCGCAAATTATTCGCGAAGAGATGGATGCAATTGATGGCCAAGAGTTATTAATGCCCGTAGTAACCAGCGCTGATCTCTGGCGTGAAACTGGCCGCTACGAAGGTGTAAGCGACGAATTGCTGCGCTTCAAAGATCGCAACAACAAAGATATGGTGTTGAATATGACCCATGAAGAAGTGGTCACCGACATCATGCGCCGCTATATCAAATCGTATCGCCAAATGCCAGTCATGGTCTATCAGATTCAGACCAAATATCGCGACGAGGCTCGGCCACGTGGCGGGATTATTCGTTTGCGCGAGTTTACGATGAAGGATGCGTATTCCTTCCACGCGACGATCGAGGATCTTGACCAATATTATGAGCAAGTCTTGAACGCCTACAAGCGGATTTATCAACGCTGCGGCTTGCCAGTTGAAGTTGTGCAATCTGACCCTGGCATGATGGGCGGCAAGATTGCCCATGAATTTATGGCGGTCACGCCTGCTGGCGAAGATACACTGATCTTGTGTCCAAGCTGTGGCTATTCGGCCAATCGTGAAGTTGCAGTTGCTGCTAACCCAGCTTCAACAGCTGCACTGGAAGCCTTGAGCCAAGGCGAAGCTAGCACCAAAGATTTGGCTGGCCACTTTGGCGTTGCGCCAAATCGCGTCATTCAAATTAAGCTGTATAAAACCGCCGAAGGTGTGTTGGTTGTGACCTACGCCCCAGCAGGCCGCGAAATCAACCACATCAAATTGCAAAACGCGGTTGGTGCCGAATTACAAACCGTCAGCGAATCCGAACTTGCTAGCTATGGCTTGAGTGGCTTTGCTAGCGTTGCGCCACGCACGCTGAAGGCCAGCGATAAAGTGCGAATCTTGGTTGATAGCTCTTTGACGAATGAACGTAATTTGGTTGGGGCGGCTGGCAAAGCTGGTCACTACGATCTCAATTTGAACTGGGAACGTGATTTTACTGGCGAGATCGTCGATTTAACCGATGTGCTCGAAGGCCGACCATGCAGCCGCTGTGGTGCGCCATTGACGATTGCGCGGGCAATCGAAGTTGGCAATATCTTCAAGCTTGGCACCAAATACTCAGCCGCGATGAAATGTGTTTTTGCCAACGAAAAGGGCGAAATGCAACCAGCGATTATGGGTTGTTATGGCATTGGCGTGCAGCGGATTTTGGCCTCGTTGATTGAAAAATTCAACGATGCACGCGGCATGATGCTGCCAATTACGGTTGCGCCGTATCAAGTGCATGTGGTTGGCACCGATTATCAAAGCAATGCCGAAACCAAAAGCGTCGCCGATCAGCTCTACAGCGATTTGCAAGCTCAAGGTGTGACCGTATTGTTGGATGATCGCGATGTCAATGCTGGCAACAAGTTTGGTGATGCCGATTTGATTGGCAACCCAATTCAGGTGATCATCGGCTCGCGTGGGTTGAAAAATGGTCAAGCCGAGGTCAAAATTCGCAGCACCGGCGAAACGACCATGGTTGCGTTGGCCGATTTGCTGAGCCATGTCTTGGGTGTGCGCCAAGCAATGTTCGCCAGCTTGAACTAGGTTACGAGGGGTCAGTCGCTAGGATTCAGGGGTCTGTTTTTGAGCTGGCCCCTGAAAGTTGGTTGAACCTGTAACGATGCTGATTGATTTATGCTTTTGCATTTGCTCTGCGCTAAAAATGCAGCCAACAATTGCCGAAGAACGTGTACGTTGTTTGCCATGAACTATCCTTGTTTTTCGCCACAGATTGACCCAGATTCTCAGATTATTTATTGTTTATCGCTCATACTTCATGCTTACGAATTCTCATGCCTAGCGCTCAAAAAAACTACTAAATAGCTCAATTAACTGTTGTGCTAGCTCGGTTTTGGCTTGACGCGCAAAATCCCAGCGCTGGCCGTTGCTGCTGAAGACGGTTACGGCGTTATCGCTTGCGCCGAGCGCCGTGCGAGCATCGTTAGCCACGATTGCATCAAGCCCTTTGCGGCTGAGTTTGGCTTGGGCATATTTTTCGAGATCATGGGTTTCGGCAGCAAAACCAATCTTGACAAAGCCAGTGCGTTGTTTGAGGCTGGCCAGAATATCAGTGGTGTGGGTCAATTGCAGGTTTAGCGCTTGGTCGCCTTGCTCAGTTTTTTTGATTTTATTATCGGCAACGCTCACCGGGCGATAATCGGCCACAGCAGCAGCCATAATCAACATATCACAGCCTTGATCAATTTCGTGTTCGATCGCTGCTTGCATTGCGGCGGCGCTTTCGGCATAGATTTGCTGCGTGCCAAGCGGCGACGTGGCGCTGGCTGCACCGATAATCAAACGCACATCTGCGCCAGCATCGCGTGCAGCGGCGGCCAAAGCAAAGCCCATTGCGCCCGATGAGCGATTGCCGATAAAGCGTACCGGATCGATCGCTTCGTGGGTTCCGCCAGCGCTGATAATTAGCCGTTTGCCAGCCAATCGGCCAAAACGCTTGCCAAGTGCCAAGCGAATCTCAGCCTCAATTTGGTCGATCTCGGCGAGCCGTCCAACCCCAACCATTGGCTCGGCCATGCGTCCAGCGGTTGGCGCAATAATCTGCACGCCACGGTTTTGCAAGATTGCAACATTGGCTTGGGTTGCGGCATTGGCCCACATATTGACATTCATGGCGGGAGCTAGCAAAATCGGCGCGCGTGAAGCCAAAACGGTGGTGGTCAACATATCATCGCTCATGCCCATGGCCAAGCGGGCAATCGTGTTGGCGGTGGCAGGGGCAATGATAATTAAATCGGCGCGGTCGCCAATTGTCACATGGCCAATATCAGTTTGCTCAGAAAGTTGCCACATATCGGTATAAACTGGGCGATGGGTCAATGCGCCAAAGGTTAAGGGTGTGACAAATTTGCTGGCTTCTTCAGTCATCACCACATCGACCAATGCGCCAGCCAAGCTAAGATTACGCGCCAATTGCACCACTTTGTAGGCAGCGATGCCACCCGTTACGCCCAGCACAATCCGCCGATCAACCAATGACATAGCAAATACCTCAATTAATGATGGCCACTGTGATGTGATCAAACATCAGCAATGGCCATCCGTTAAGCCGATCCGCTTATTTAAACAATGCTGTGCCGAGCCATGCTGCTGCTTGTTGGCGTTGGCTGACGCTTGGTTGGCTAACCAAACTCAGGCTCAAAAAATCGGCATTGGGCTGACTGAAGGTTAATGGCAAGTGCAATAATTCATCGCGGCGGAAGAAACTGAGTTGCACCGTTGCCCCAATTGGATAATCGGCGAGCCGTTTGTTCAAGCCATCCTCGTCGATGCGCCAACCATCGAGCGCGATCAATTCATCGCCTGCGGACAAGCCCGCCCGATCGGCATCGCCGCCATCGAACACATGGGTAATTTGCACCCGACCCTCGACGGCCTTGCTGCGAACGCCAAGCTGTGGGCGTGGGTTGCCTTGCTGGTCGCGATCTTTATAGCCCCATTGCACCTGGATGCCAACGGTGGCGAAGGCTTCGGCATAAGGCAATTCGCTTAATCCATCAATATAGTTGGCGAAATACTCGCTCCAATCGCTGCCGGTAAGCGCTTTGAGTGCTTGCTGCATCCCATCGGCCTCGGGAATACCCGGCCCTGTAATTGGGTAGGTGCGATAAAGATAACGAATCAAATCATCGAGTGATTGCTGGCCATTGCTGCGTTCGCGCAATTGCATATCGAGCACCAGCGCAGCCAGTGCGCCCTTGAGATAATACGAAACCGTGGTGTTGGGTGTTGTCTCATCAGGTCGATAGTATTTGATCCAGGCATCAAATGATGAATTGCTGAGACTATGCACCAAGCGGCCTGGAGTGGTTTGCAGGGTGGTAATATCGTCGGCCAAACGCTCAAGATAGCGTTGAGGAGTCATCAAGCCAGCCCGTACCAAAATTAAATCCGTATAGTACTCGGTCACGCCTTCCATCACCCATAACAAACGGGTGTAATTTTCGCGGGTGTAATCGAAGGGGCCGAGTGGCGCAGCCCGCAGCCGCTTAACGTTCCACGTATGGAAAAATTCATGGGCAATTAAGCCTTGGGCGCGCTCGTAGGTTTTGCTGGGCTTGAAAATATGGCGTGGCACGATCAGCGACGTTGAATTGCGATGCTCTAAGCCGCCAAAGCTATTGGCTCCAGCCAGCAGCACAATAAACAAATAATAATCATACGGCAACTCGCCCCAAAAGGCATGCTCAGTTTCGACAATTTGTTTGGTATCGGCCAACACTTGCTCGATATCTTCGTTACCATGGCCCCAAACCACTACTTCATGGGCTTTTTCGGCCACCTCAAATTGATAGCGCCGCAACTCGCCAACCTCGAATGGGCAATCCATCAATTCATCTAAATTGTTGGTGGCATAGCGGCCATCGGCCAATTGTGGCAAACCAGTGGCGGTTTCCCAATGACTGGGCAATTCAAGCCGAATAGTGTAGCTGCAATCGTGGTAATCGGCCAAATAAAGCAAGGTGGCGGCTGGCACGATGTGGGCGTGGGTTGCATCAATGTGGTTGGTGCGAACTGTTAATTCATAGCCATAAACTTGGTAGCTTACGGTAATTGTGCTGGCTCCATTGGTTTGCACCAGCCAGGTTAAGCGATCAGTTTTGTTGATTGATAGGGCTTGGCCAGCGGCAGTTGCCTCGACAAAGCGCAAGTGACGGGCATATTCACGGAGTAGATACGAGCCTGGTGTCCATGCTGGCAATTGCAATGACGTTTCAGAACCCGTTAAACCCTCAATCCGCAGTGTTACGTTGATGATATGGCGTTGAGGTTGAGGAATTGCGAGGGTGTAATCAAGGACAACAGACACAGGCAGACTCCTTTAATCTTTATCAGCAGCAACGGCATAGCCAACCGTGCTACCGGCAATCAAGAGACCAGCGGTGGTAAGCATGGTGTCGTGTTTGGTGATGATCGCGATCACCAAGCCTAAAACACCCGCAAACCAGGTGATCCGGGCAAGTAATAAAGCCTCACGGCGCATGAGCAGCACTCCTGTAAAAGTGAGTTGCTATCAGTGTAGCTTAAAACAGCCCTACAAACAAAGCCAAGATTGACGTGGGCTTTAGATTCCCTCACCCCAACCCCTCGCCCGTGGCGCGGGCGAGGGGCTTTTAGTTTCTTGGTTTTCACAGGATACATGGTCAATCCACGGCGGCTCCCCCTCGCCCGCGTTCAGTGGGAGAGGGGACTCAGGGGTAGGTTTTAATCCCCTCACCCCAACCCCTCTCCCGTGGCGCGGGAGAGGGGCTTTAGTATCGTGGTTTTCACAGGATGCATGGTCAATCCACGGCGGCTCCCCCTCGCCCGCGTTCAGTGGGAGAGGGGGTTGGGGTGAGGGGACGCTCCATCAAGCAAACAAAAACGCCTATCGAATGGTTCGATAGGCGTTGAAAACTACGATCTTCGGCTTAGAATATGCCTTGGCCCCCACCAAGGATATTGCGTGGATCGTAGCGGTTCTTGGCGCGGCGGAAGTCGTTCCAAACCTCGCCAAAGTGTTGTTTCCAATCGTTTTGGCTGAACTCGATTGCGCCAATCGCGTAGCGATTGCCACCAAGATCGCGGTTGGTTTCAAACAACTCACGGTTGTCGGCCAACATCGCGTTGATCACTTCAGGGATGTTTGGCGCGGTTCGCAAAATATCAAACAAGAAGACAATTTCGCCATCGGGAACGCGGAAGAATGGCTTGGTAAATTTGTTGGTTTTGACTGGATAGAGCAAAATTGGGCCTTGGCCAGTATCGTCAAGGGTCAAGGTTTCCAAGATATCGCCGACATATTGGTTGACGTGGCGGCTCTTGACGAAGACATCGAACCAAGGATGGGGCAAGAACCAAACCCCAATCGAGCGCAAGAAAGCTTCGGTTGGTGCCAAGCGATTCAAGAAATCGAAGTAGGTCGTATCGGAAATAACTTCTGTGCCTTGGTTGTAGCTCAAATTGCGCAACAAGCGGGTGTTGTTGGGCAACTTATTGGCTGAATAATAGCTGACTGCTTCGAGCATAAAGTTCCAGCCGCCGCCTGCTTTGGCCAAAACTTGACCTTCGACATACTCGAAGCGACCATCGCGGATCAATCGGGTTTGATCGCCAGTGAAGGTTTCGATATCGTCGTAGAACAGATTGAATACGCGAGCATGGGTTTCGGCGCGCACTAATTTGAGCTTGGCGCGGACGATAATCGCAAATTGGCCCAAGCCACCAAGCACTGATTCAAACAAATCTTTGTTGCGGTTTTTTGAACAAACTTCTAAGTCGCCTTCGCCGGTAACCACCGTCAATTCAATGACGTTATCGATTTGCACGCCGTGTTGATGGCTAGCTCCGCCAATCCCGCCGACGCTCAAGGTACCGCCAATTGATAACTCAATATAGTCGGTCATGACTGGTGGGGTGAGGCCTTGGGCCAAGGTGCTATCGAGTAGTTGATGCCATTTCAAGCCAGCGTCAGCAATGACATAATCGCGGCCAATTTCATGAATCGTGTCTAAGGTACTCATATCAATCACGACCCCGCCTTGAATTTGGGGCTGACCATAGGTAGAGTGACCTTGACCACGACCTGAGATTTTGATGTTGTTATTTTTGGCGAAGCGAACGAGGCGCACAATGTCATTGGCTGAGCCAGGTTTTAATACAGCGTTTGGAGTACGGTGAATAATATGGCCGTAATCTTCGGCTGCTTCAGCGCGAGTGGCGGCATCGGTGTAGAGTACACCATCGAACGTTGGGAAATTTGGCGCGAGTTGCTCGGCGGCGTGAGCTGAAGTGACCCACGAACTGGTAGCACGATCAAAACCGACTACCACAGCACCAGCAACGAGACTTTTCAAGAATGTACGGCGGCTAAGTTGCGTCATAACGTCCCTCGTTTTGGGTTAAAAAAGACTGACCGCAAATTCACCACCTATGAGCTTTGACGTAAGGCTAGGATGAGGTGTTGGGTGTGAATCTGCGCGTCAGCTTTTGCATCTGTCCTGACTGCCACTATTCTATTATGATAATAGTACTAGGCTCAATAGGCCAATAGTCTATGCTTTACATAGGCTGAATACGGTACTTGAGGGTACGCATGGCAGTCGAGAGCGCTTCTTGTAAATCGCTTGAGGTTTGAAAAATAGAAAGATCAATCCCAAGGCTAACCACGACTTGGGCAACATCAGGGGTCATACCACATAAAATAACGCCAGCACCAAGCAAATTACACGATTGCGCTGCTCGAATGAGCACATTAGCCACTTGGGTATCGATTAAGGAAACCGCCGTAATATCCAGAATAACCACACTTGCCCGCGTGCGCACGACATGCTCCAACAAGAGCGTGATCATGCGTTGCGCGCGGTTGCTATCGATTGCTCCAATTAATGGCATCAACACCACGTTGGTAAAAATATTAAGAATCGGGGTTGAAATTTCATCAATTGTGTACAGCAGCCGCTCCTCAGTTTCGCGGGCTGCCCGCAATTCTTCTAGCCGAGCCTCAAGCTCTGCCAAGTGTTTTTGATCTTGTTCGCGTGAAAGTGATAGCTCTTTGCTAACCCGATTGACCATGTTGGCCAAAATGCCGAGTTCATCGAGCCGATCAATCACGAGATGTTCGGCAGCCTCGCCTTGAATTACTTTGCGCAAGGTGCTGCCAATCGTGCGAATTAGCGCCCGATCTTCACGCGAAAGCCGCGGTTGGTTGGTCGATGCTGGAGTTGGCGGTTGCTCTGGGCGCTCTGGTTGATCCATAGAAGTTATTTCCAAGAAACATGTAACTCGCAGAAGGCAGCGCCATTGCGGATACACTTAGAATGGTCCATTTGAACATCGCGAGCATCGAAGCATTCAAGTGCTCCACGCATCGCACCTTGTTCAAACATACAATTATACGGTTGTTCCATTTCGATGATTGCAGTTTTGTCACCAATCATGCGGCTACGCCATTCGCCACCATTGCCCCGCGTCGCGTAAAGCCAAATCATGGGAATGGTTGTAATCACATCCTCAGGCTTTTGGATGCCAACTGCGCGAAATTGGGCTTCCATCGAGTAATAGATGTTTTTGCCAATATCGATCACCAAGGCCTGATCTTGATCTTCAAAGGTATTGAGCATGGTTTCGAGTAATTGCCCATGATACCATTTATCAGGGTCAACCTCATCCAAGACATCAAGCATCTCAGGTGTACAATGTTCGGAGGCAGTTGTCGAAATTAATAAGAAAATACCACCTTGCGTTAATGGCGGGCCATTCCGATCTTGACCAGGGTCAGCATACACAGTCAGGTCAAACGGTGCATGTCGTTCGAAACGATACATAGGATGCCTTTCAGTTGCAATGGGGGTCAGAGCCTGAACATTGCCATTATACGCGTTCTTGCAACATTTCCTGAACTGAATTTTAGCCATTTATTAGTTATGTTTTCCTATTTTTCGGCTAGTACGGGTGAGCTTTTCCATGCCATATCAGGTGATATAGCTCGATTTTTCCACCTTTGGGGGGATTTTTAGGATGAATTTTGATCTCGAAATTCAGTATCGGCACGAAATGGTGCAAATTGGCCGCTGGCTCTATGAACGGGGCTGGACTCCATCATATAGCGGTAATTATTCGGTTTTGCTCGACGAGCAACGAATTTTAACTACCCCCACGGGGTATTGCAAGGGTCTGCTGCAACCTGACGATTTAATTATTGTCGATCGCCAAGGTGTCCCGCTCGACCCACAGACCCCCTTACCATCAAGTGAATTGTTGATGCACTTGGCAGTTTATGCCGTGCGCCCCGATGTACGCGCCTGTGTCCACGCCCATCCACCACGAACGATTGCCTGTAGTATTGCTGGCATCGAGCTAACCCAGCCACTATTAGAGGATATTATCCTGACCTTGGGCAAAATTCCTACTGTGCCCTATGCTCGCACTGGTACTGCCGCGCTTGGCGAAGCAATCAAGCCCTTTATTCGCGATCACGATGCCGTTGTCTTGGATCATCATGGGTCGTTGACGGTTGCGAATAGTTTGACCAAAGCCTTCCATCGGACTGAGCAAGTTGAGCAAGCTGCCACCATTATTTCGACCGCGCTGAGCATTGGCCGTTTGACTCCATTGGCGGCTGAGCATGTGGCCGATTTGCTGGCGGCGCGGCGTGCTCGGGGCGGCAACCCTAAGGCGGAGCCTGAGCTACCGACGAGCTAACCAATCGGGTTAGCCCATGTGCCCCCAAGCAGATTAGGCTGTTGGTACTAGCTTTGCTCTTGGCATCGGTTGATCTGCATGCTATTTTGTGCTATGTTTGCGCTGATAAAACTGCTGCGGTTCCGCTTATGACCCAACGTACTCGTAAACCCACCCTGAAAAGTCGGGTAGAAGCCCTTGAGGCTGAACGCCATCAAACCCAACGTGCTCTCGATGCGCTCTATCGCATCGGGCTTGCTTGTCGTGGGCAACAGGATTCCTTCGAGTTGTTGCGCACCATTTATCAAGAATTGCAGACGGTTTGGACTTTTGATGCTTGTTTTATCGCCCTTTCCGACCAATACGACGATAGCGCCTATCGCATCGCCATGTTGGTTGATGAAGGGGTGATTGAATTTAGTGAGCATGATCCGATTGGCCCGCTAACAGGCTATATGATTCGCCAGCGCCAGCCGTTGTTGTTTCGCGATTTAACGATTGAGCGCGAAACCATTGGCTTGCCTCGGCTTTTGCAATTTGGCAGCGATAAGCTCTCACGCGGCTGGATGGGCGTGCCATTGACGATTGGCACCTCGGCGCTGGGGGTGATTTCGCTGCAAAGTTACACCGTCGGCGCATTCGATGACGCTGATCTTGACCTCTTGAAGCGCGTCGCCAACTCAATGGCAGTGGCGCTCGAAAATGCCCTGCTTTCACATCGCCAAGCTGAATTAACTGGCTCGTTGGAGCACCAAATTGAGCTGCGTAACGCCGATTTATTTGTGATTAGCGATATTGCGGCGATGCTAACCCAACAACTCCCACTGACTGAGATGTTTGGGCTGGCACTCGATTTTATGCTGGAGTTGATGCATCTCAATGCAGGTGTGGTTTGTTCATTCAGCGCCAACGAATTGCAGCCAATTGTTCAGCGCGGCATGCCCAACGGCAGCCTACCCGAATCGTTTGCGCCGCTTGATTCGATTTTTGGGATTGCGATTAGCAGCAATAGCGCGATTATCGATAACCATAGCCAGTCCAAATATGGGCAAATGGCCCAACTCAGCCACCTTGGTACAACCCTGGCCATCCCATTGCGCCGCCATGAAACGGTGATTGGCGTGCTGTTGGTTGGCCAAACTGAGCAACGTACCTTCAAAACCGAAGAAGTTGAGTTGTTGCAAGTGGTCAGCAATCAATTGGCCTTAGCCTTGGAGCATGGCAATATTCTGGCCCAACAGCGCCGCCAAATTGCCGAATTGGAAGCCCTGAGCGCGATCAGTGCGGCGACGGTGCGGGCACTCAATCTCTCAACCTTGCTGCATCAATTAAATGATGCGATTCGCTCGTTTTTGCCAGTCGATGTGTTTTATATGGCGATTTACGATCCCGAACGTCAATTATTGACTGATAGCATTGCGATTGAAGACGATAATGAGGCGACCTATCTCAACGAAGAGTCGATGCCGCGCAAAGGTTCGTTTACCGATTGGGTGCTGAGCAAATGTGAGCCGTTGTTTTTGCGCCATGTTTCGCGTGATATCCGCCATTATCCAACAATTATTCGACGCACGGTCAAAGGCTCGCCATCGGAAAGTTGGCTGGGCGTGCCGATGCTCGATGCCAATCGCCGGCCCTTGGGCGTGATTGCGATTCAAAATTATCAACCCTATGCCTTCAGCGACCGCGACCGCTTTTTTATGCAATCGGTGGCCAGCCAAGTCAGTTTGCATGTGCTGAATGTGCAGCTGTATCAACAGCGCGAACGCCAATTGGCCGAACTCAACGCCTTGCAACGGATCAGTAGTTTGCTCGGCTCAACGCTTGAGATTGAGGCCATGTTGCGGGCAATCGATGCGGTGCTGACTGAATTTTTACATATCGATGGCTTTTTTGTGATGCTGAATCAGCCTAAAACGCATATGGTCGAGGCGGTCTATGCCTTGAATCGTGAGGGCGAGGGCGATTTTCGCTGGATGATTGGGCTGATTCCGCCGGAAAATACGCCAACCTGGCAAGTGTTGCATACCCGTAAACCATTGCGTTTTGGCGATATTTCGCAGGAAACAGCAACCGACGTTGCACCTGAAGATAATGAGGTGCGGATTTCATCTGAGCGTACCAAGGCTTGGCTGGGCGTGCCATTGAACGATCAAACCACCAATGTGATTGGCCTGATTGCCATCCAGAGTTTTCAAGCCAATGTGTTTAGCACCCGCGATGAGCAGTTTATGGCTCAGCTTGGCCAACAACTGACCTTAGCAATTCAAAATGCCCGCTTATTTGCCCAACGCGAACGCCAATTGGCCGAACTCAATACGCTCAAATTGGTTGGCGAATTGCTCAACCGCACCATGGATATTCATGAAATGTTCCGTGGGCTGAATCCGTTGTTGACCTCGTTTCTCAAAATCGATGGCTTCTACATTTTATTAAACAACCCAAAAACCTATGTGATTGAAGATTTGTGTGTGGTGGAGCGCGGTGAGTTGCTCGATTATGGCTCGATGGTTGGCACATCGTTGCCCAAAAATACCCCAACTGCCTGGATTTTGCGCAATGCCAAGGCACTACGCTTCAATAACACAATTACCGATATTCCCAAACTCTACCCTGAATTGAAAACGGTGCAAGTTAACGATGAAGTGGCTTTGTCGTGGCTTGGTACGCCGTTGATCAACCACCGTGGCGAGGTGCTGGGCGCAATCACGACTCAATCGATGAATGCTAGCCATTTCAGCGAGAGCGATGAGCAATTTATGTTGCAGGTGGCGCATCAATTGGGCTTGGCGATTCAAAATGCCCGTTCATTTGCCCAACGCGAACGCCAATTGGCCGAGCTTGATGCCCAACAACGAATTACTCAATTGGTTACCTCGACGCTCGATTTATATGAAATGCTGCGTTCGTTGGATTTGGTGTTACGGAGTTTCCTGAATGCCGATGCCTTCCAAGTGGTGATTGGCAACGCCGATCGGGTCGAAACAGCGGTGGTGCTCGAAGAAGGCCGCGAGGTCGAAACGGCGGTCATTGGACACCCCTTACCCGAAGGCTCGCTGACGCGCTGGACGTATCTGCATGTCAAGCCGTTGCGGATGAACGATATTTATCGCGATTGGGCGCTGCATCCCGATTTGCAGGAGCCGCCGATTCCTACCAACTCTAGTTTTATGCACTCTTGGCTGAGCGTTCCGCTGATCGCCTCGGCGCAACCATTGGGCGTATTGGCGGTTCGCGCATCGCGACCTGGCGCGTTTGGCCCAAGCGATGAGCAATTTTTGTTTAATGTTGGGCGCCAGCTGGCCCTGAGTGTGCGCAATGCCCGGTTGTATGCTGCTGAACAAACTGCCCACCGTACTGCCGAAACTATGCGCGAAATTGCCCGGGTGCTCAACACCACCTTCAATCCCGATGAAGTGCTCGATTTGATTTTGCGTGAATTGCGCAAAGTGATCACCTTCGATTCGACTTCGGTGATGCTCCCAACCAACAATTTCTTGCGCATCGTCGCACGCCAAGCCCAAGATGAACAGTTGTCGGTTGAATGGCGCGAACTGACCTTCCCGCTTGATCTGACCAGTGGTGCTGGCCGGGTGATGTTGAACGGTCAACCGTTGGTGGTTCCCGATACGGTTAGCGATCCCCAGTGGACACGCTCGCCAATGCCAAATATTGTGCGCTCGTGGATTGGCGTGCCATTGATTAGCAAAGGTGTGGTGTTGGGGGTGCTGAATATTAATTCGTTGCAACCCAATGCTTTTACCCAGAGCGATACCGATTTGGCGATGACCTTTGCCAACCAAGCAGCAACGGCGCTTGAGCATGCTCGGCTCTACCAAGAATCGGTGACCCGCGTCGAGCAAGAATTGGAGATTGCGCGCCAAATTCAGAGCAACTTGTTTCCGCGCAGTTTGCCGGTTGCCCCAGGTGTTGAGTTGGCGGCCTTATGTTTGCCAGCCCGCGAAACTGGCGGCGATTTCTACGAAGTGACCGAGTTGCGCGATGGCCGTTGGGCGCTGATGGTCGGCGATGCCTCGGGCAAGAGCATTCCAGGCGCAATGTTGATGGCGGTAGCACGTTCGATTGTGCGCTCAGAAGCGTGGGATCACGAAATTCCGCAACTTGTGATGCAAGAAACCAATCGCTGGGTAACGATGGATATTCCACGCCATACCTTTGTGGCCTTGGCCTATGCTACCTTCGATACAGTCGATTATAGTATGGCCTTGGCCAATGCTGGGCAGCTTGATCCGATTATTCGGCGCGCAAATGGTGATTTGGTGTATGCGACGGCACCAGGCCCGCATTTTCCTTTGGGGATTATGGCCAACACGCCCTATGAAACTGCTAGTTATCAGCTTGAGCCAAACGATATGGTGCTGTTTTATACCGATGGTGTGGTTGAATCGAAAAATAACACTGGCGAGATGTGGGGTTTTGATCGCTTTGAAAGCTTGCTGCGCGACCACGATCATAGCCTAACGAGCGCTGAATGGGTTAATTTGGTAATTACCGAGATTAATCAATTTATTGGTGATCACCCACAACACGATGATATTACGCTGGTGGCACTTAAAGTTGCTGGTGTTTAATTATGATGCGGCATGCTGATTGTGAAAATCGTGCCAGCTGCTGGATTACTAACCACGCCAATTTCCCCCTCGTGAGCCTCGACTGCCAATTTGCAGAAATACAAGCCCAAGCCAGTGCTGCGCTGCCGGGCATATTGATGCTCGCTCAAGGTCGTAAACCGATCAAACAACGATGCTTGTAGCGCCTCAGGAATCCCCGGCCCATTATCAAGCACTTGAAATATAATCTGATCGTCGGCTAGGTGGGCAATTAATTTAATTTCAGTTTGGATTGGCGTATGTTTGATTGCATTTGACAGCAAATTACTCAAAACCCGCCGCATCAAATCGCCATCAATCGTGGCATACAGCTCAGGCTCGGCTTGAATCGTGATGACTTTGGCTTCTTGCTCAGCCCATGAACGCAATTCGTTGGCCACATTTTGCAGGAGCGGAGCGATTGGCACATGTTCGCGATTGATGCTCAAATGGCCTTCCTGCAACCGCGCGGTATCTAATAAATCGGAAACCAAGCCCACCAGGGTGCGCGACGAGCGGCGTGCGCCCTCGACCAATTCGCGTTGGCTCTCGGGCAAGTCTTGGCGGCGCAACAAATCAAGATAATTAATGATCACGGTCAGGGGATTTTTAAGATCGTGCACGACCATTTGATTCATCTGTTCGCGTAGTTGCTCGCTACGTTGCAATTGTTGATGCTCAGTTTGCAACTCGCCATACAAACGGCTGTTGATGATACCGCTGGCAAGATGGGCCGCGACTGATTGCAACACGCCTTCGCTGCGCGCATCGATCTGTTGGTCGGGATTGAGTTGCAAAAATAAAATTCCAATCAATTGCGTTCGATGTTGTAATGGAATCAGGTAGGCTGGTTGGCGATTGACCGCTAAGGGCTTGAGCGGGCCGGTAAGGGCGCTGATATAGGGTAAATCGGTGACTGTCAGCCATTCCATGGGAAAGGCGCTGAGCGGCAGGCTCAGGGCTTGATGCGATGGCTCGCCTTTGATCAAATAATGCTGGGCTTGAATCTGCAAGTGTTCAGCATCGAGCAAGCCAACTGCTGCCAAGGCTGGCTGAAGCATATTGGCCAAACTGGCAACCACTCGGCTGATCAAGGCATCGGCTTCTAATTCGAGCGTAACCGTATAGCTAATATCAACTAAGGCTTGCAAGCGCCGACCTTGCTCACGATCTTGGGCAACCAAGCCAACCGCTTGCTGCAACAGATCAAGCTGATCTTCGGCGAGCGCAAACTGTTGGCTCAATTCGCGGCGCAAACGTTGGCTCGATGTACGATCGCCAGCCTCAAATGCGTTGAGCAACTGGCTCATGGCGTTCTGAAAGCCAGCCTGTTGGCGTTGGAGTGTGCTATTGAGCAACAAGCCCTCAACCGCGCTGGTCAGCGAGCCAGTACGCTCAACGCCGCGAATCACCCCATAGGTAATTGTGCCAATCGCCGCCAGCAACAGTACGTGATAGCTCCAAAATGAAAGCTGCCAAAGCTCGCCATACAGCGCCGCCAAGGCAGTTTCGGCCAACAGAATCGCCGCAATCACAAAGGTGGCTAAAGGTAGGGTTGGGGTTGCCCGCCATTGTTTGCCATAAAACCACGCCGTCCAGCCAAATAAGCCGACCGTTAGCCAAACGATCCAAGGAAAGATGCTTGGGGCAAGACTGCGCATTTGGTTATGCAAGGAATGCGGGCTGGCTGCGGTTGTTGGTTGGGCGGGAGCGATTGGCGCAGGCCCACTGTCAGCGCTGATTTGGGTCGTTTGGGCGGTTGGCGCTGAGGCGTTTGCGGTAACGGTGCTCGGAATATAAACCATCATCAAGAGCGCATACATGACCCAAAGCCCAAAGCCAAGCAGCATCCAGCGGCGCCA
The DNA here is from genome assembly GCA_963767035.1 of uncultured Chloroflexia bacterium. Taxonomy (GTDB): domain Bacteria; phylum Chloroflexota; class Chloroflexia; order Chloroflexales; family Herpetosiphonaceae; genus Herpetosiphon. Next base: position 776,271 of record CAVYBW010000003.1, read on the forward strand.
CGAGCGAATCAGGCCTTCGGCAAGCCGTTGGCTCATGCTCAAGGCAAAAATAATCGCTGCCACCAAGAGTGCTAACGGCGTTGACCATTGGGTTGCGACTGAGGTATTGCTAAACATCACACCGGGCGTGGCGATCGCATGCACCAAAAACATCAACGACATGGCCAAAAAGCCCAAGCCAAGCATTAATGCGCGGCCATCGCGGCGCACCAAGGCGGCCCGAATGACCAAACCAATCATGAGCAGGCCAAGCAGCAGGGCAATCGTCACAATCCAAAAATGGCCAGCTGGCGATTGAACTCGTAGATCGAGCACCGGAAATAGGCGCAATATGAGCAACAACATTGGGCCAAGCGCCAATCCGCTGATCAAACTCCAGGCAATGGTTGGTTTTGGCTTGCTTGCTTGCGCCATAATTTGAAATACCTTTTACAAAGTCGCTACGCGTATTATAGAGCCAAACCTCGCGGTTGATACATTACAGTTCCATGATGATCGTTCAGATGATGCTGATAGTTTCACCTCTAGGGGTGATTTTTGCCAATTTAGGATTTTCTCATCTAGGTAAAAATTGGGTTTCTCGGTGTTTATAGCTTGTGGATAAGCAAGTTTTGCACCGTTAGAATCTGCTAAATAGCCAACGATCATAAATCGTTTTTTTAGCTCACTTTCCATAAAAATTACTATATCTAGTGTTGACAGCTAAAAAAACATACTATATATTGGATTGCAGAACACTTGTGGTTGTTGGAGACAGTGACTCTCACTATGAAATTCACGGCGACTTGGATATAATTTCCAATCGCTATTTTTATGTGTTGTTATAGCCATGCTGCTATTAGCAAATAAACTCCATGGAACGTGGTGACACGCCCCTTGCAGCCAGTAACATGCATCTCAATGGAACTACTTTTGACATAGCATATACCTGCGAACACGAGTTTTTGCTTTAGTTCCAACGTTATTTATCTATATGATTTTTATCTTTTGGTAATGCCATATGTTCATTACCTTAGCTTTTTGTTCTCATTTTTTGGATGTTTGAAAGGACTTGGTTATGACGGAACAGGTCACATTGACCCCGCTCGATGACCGCCAAGTAGTTGCGCCAACGACGATTATTAAGCGTGATGGTCGGGAAGTAGCGTTTGATCTATCGCGGATTGAACGCGCTTTAACCCGCTGTTTTGCTGGTTTAGGCCGCCAACCTCACACCACCGTTGCCGAATTGGCGCAACGGGTGGTCAATATTTTGGCTGCCAAATATACCACTACGCCAACTGTTGAAGCCGTGCAAGATACGGTTGAGGTGATGTTGCAGGCTGCTGGCGAGTTTGAAGCCGCCAAGAGCTATATTCTTTATCGGGCGGAGCATGCCAAAAAGCGTGGTCAACGACCTGTGCCAGAAGCGATTCGCCATGCGTTTGCCGAATCAGACCACTATTTTCCAACCCCATTGCAAAAGTTTCAGTTTTTCGATAAATACTCGCGCTTCGATTATGACTTAGGCCGCCGCGAAACCTGGATCGAAACTGTTGATCGCTCGGTCAATTTCTTGCGCGAAATTTCCGACAACAAGCTTGATGACGCAACCTACAACCGCGTGCGCCAGCCATCCTCGAAATGCGCGCCATGCCTTCGATGCGGTTGTTGGCGATGGCTGGCCCTGCTGCCCGCCGCAACAATATTGCAATTTATAACTGCTCGTATTTGCCAGTCGATAGTATCGACTCATTTGTGGAAGCCTTGATTATTTCGATGAGTGGTTGTGGCGTGGGCTTCTCAGTCGAACACAAATACATCGAGCAATTCCCACGGGTCAAGCGCCAATCTGGTTCGCCAGTCACCCACTATGCCGTCGAAGATTCGGCTGAAGGCTGGGCCGATGCCTTGCGCTTCGGCTTGCAAACCTGGTTCGCTGGCAATGATGTGAATTTTGATCTTTCGCAATTGCGGCCTGCTGGAGCGCCTTTACGCATCAAAGGTGGCCGGGCCTCTGGGCCTGAGCCATTCCGCCAGATGCTCGATTTTGCTCGCTCGCGGGTTTTGGCGCGTCAAGGCTCGTTCCTGCGTTCAATTGATGCCCACGACATTATGTGCTCGGTTGGCAATGCGGCGGTTAGTGGTGGCGTGCGAAGAACAGCAATGATCAGTCTGTTCGATTATGACGATCACGATATGTTGACTGCCAAGGATGGCGATTTCGACCGCGAAAATAGCCAACGCTGGAACGCCAATAACTCAGCCGTCTGGCCAGCAAGTGGCCTGACCCAACTCGAAATTATTGAGCAAGTTTTAACAATGGTGAAATCTGGTCGCGGCGAACCTGGCATTTTCAATCGTCAAAGTGCGATCGATATGCGCCCATCCCGCCGTAAGCCCGCCGAATTTGGCACCAATCCATGCGGCGAGATCATCCTACGGCCTTACCAGTTTTGTAATTTGACGGCAGCGGTAGCCCGAGCCGACGATACCTTTGAAACATTGCGCGAAAAAGTCGAAGTTGCCACAATTATTGGCACGATCCAATCGATGGCGACCCACTTCCCTGGTTTGCGGCCTCAGTGGTCGGAAAACTGCTCGGAAGAACGCTTGCTCGGCGTGGATATCACCGGCCAAATGGATAGCAACGTGGCCCAAGATCCAGAAGTTCAACGCCGCTTGCTCGAAATTGCGGTTGAAGTCAACCGCGAATATGCCGAAAAGTTGGGCATCAATCAATCGGTGTCGATCACATGCGTGAAGCCAAGTGGCAACAGCAGCCAATTGCTGGATTGTGCTTCGGGCCTGCACTCACGCTGGGCACCATATTACATTCGCAATGTGCGGGTCAGCACCCACTCACCAATTTACAAAGTGCTGCGTGATGCTGGTGTACCGATGGACCCTGAAAATGGACAAACCCGCGATGATGCCACGACCTGGGTTGTCCACTTCCCAGTCAAAGCACCAGAAAATGCGATCACTCGCAATAGTCGCGGCGCGATTGAGCAATGTAACTATTGGTTGCAAAATAAGCTCAATTGGACTGAACATAATCCATCAGTGACGATTACCTATAAGCCTGATGAAGTGATGGAAGTGATGAAGTGGATTTGGGAAAACCGCGAAGTCATTGGTGGGATGGCCTTCTTGCCATCGTTTGATGCCAATTACGCCCAAATGCCATATGTGGAAATTGGCCGCGAAGAATACGAAAAACTGGCGGCAGACTTCCCGCCAATCGACTTCTCGAAAGTCTATCGCTATGAAGAAGAAGATTTAACCACAGCGGCGCAAGAATTGGCCTGTATGTCAGGATCTTGCGAAATCGATTTCTTGTAATTCTATATTCTACTGCTAGAAACAATGAAGGTCGGGATATCCCGACCTTCATTGTTTCTTAGTCCTTACCGCCGACTGAGAGTAACATCAGTGGGCTAACTTGGAGCGCATTAGCGATTTTCTCAAGGTTCTCGCGGTCGATGCGCTTCGATTCATCGTGCCACAATTTGCGAACAGTCTCTGGATTGACTTTGGCGGCATCGGCCAGCGATGTAATGTTGAAACCCTTTTGTTGCGCCACCTCGCGTAGCACTACCCGAATCCGTTGCATAAAACATCCCTCCACGAGATAAAATACCAACACACACTGCGATTATACAACCGTTCTACTTGGCGCTATGCACATATCCTGATAGGACGAAGGTCGCCAATTTTGGCTATAATGCATCCCCATAAGTAGGGAAGCCATGTGGGATACGAGGCTGTATATTTCTAGCCCAACGAGCATAGTTGGGTTGCATGTGAGTAGGAATTGCATGATTCAATCGATTGATTTAATTGCCGCCGGAGCGCAGCTAGCGCAGGCTGGCGACCAAATACAATGGTCAGGTTGGGCCTATGACTCACGTCTCGCCCGAACTGGTGATCTTTTTATTGCGCTGCAAACAGCGCGGGCTGATGGCCATGGATTTATTCGTGATGCGATTGCCGCTGGGGCAACTGGGATTGTCTGCCAATATGCACCGAGCGTCATTCCTACATCAATCACCGTGTTGACCTGTGACGATCCCTTGGCATTGTTGCAGCGTTGGGCCAAAGCCCAATTTGCTAGCTACGCACCACGCACGGTGGCTATTACTGGCAGTGTTGGCAAGACTTCAACCAAACGGGCAGTGGCCCAAGTTTTGGCGAGCCGCTACACGGTGTTGCGTAGCCCGCGTTCATTCAATGCCGATTTAGGGCTATCAGTGACCATGGCCGAACTTGAAGCTCAGCAATGGGCAGTTTTAGAGTTTGGGGCCGATCATCCAGGTGAGATTCGCCAGCTCTGCCAGCTGTTTCCCCCTGAGATTGGCATTGTCACCAATGTTGGTTCGGCTCATCTTGGCGCGTTTGGCTCACAAGCCGCGATTGCCCAAGAAAAAGCCGCTATTATTCAACACTTACCCGCCCACGGTTACGCAATCTTGAATGGCGATGATCCCCTTGTGGCTGCGATGGCTGAACAAACGCACGCTCGCCTTCTGCGGGTTGGGCAGAATGCAGCGTGTGAAATTCGTTGGAGCGATGTGACCAGTACCGTTCAGACAACCCGTTTTAATATCCACATACCTGAACATGGCCCTGAATGTATCCAACTTTCAGCAAGTGGCGTGCCAAGTGTCCAAGCTGCTGCTTTTGCAATTGCAGTTGGCTATGTTGCAGGCCTGAGTTTGACCGAAATGCGCGCAGCCTTGGCCGATTTACGTCCGGCCCATGGGCGTTTCAATCCCTTGGCGGGCCGCAATGGCGCGACGATTATTGATGATACCTTTAATGCTGCACCCGAATCGGTCTATGCTGCGCTGCACACCCTTGGTTCGTTGCCAGCCCGCCGCAGAATTGCGATTCTGGGGGATATGGCTGAATTGGGCGCTGCCAGTGTGCACTTTCATCAACAGGTGGGCCAAATCGCCGCCGACAAACTTGATCTATTGATTACCAAAGGCGACCAAGCAGCGCTGGCGGCTAATCGAGCACGTGAATTAAGCTCAACCCACGAGTATCAACTTAACACAATCAGCGTGCATAGCGCGGCGGCAGCCCTGGCGGCTGTGCCAAGCGACCTTGGCGAAGGCGATTTGGTGCTGGTCAAGGGCGCAGCTGAATCACGCATGGAACATGTAGTGGCTGGATTATTAGCGCCAGAGAGCGATCCACGCCACGTATTGGTTCGCCAAGAACATGTGTGGCGCAATGTTCGAATTGGCCTGCCTGATCGACCAACGACTGTGCGCATTGATCTTGATGCCTTGGCAGCGAATGTGCAGGCGATTCGCCAAGCGGTTGGCGTTCCGGTAATGGCGGTGCTCAAAGCCGATGCCTACGGCCATGGAGCGATTCGTTCGGCGCGCACAGTGTTGTTGCATGGCGCAACTGAGTTGGCGGTAGCAACCTTGGGCGAAGCCTTGCACTTGCGTCAGGCCGATATTGCCGCGCCGATTTTGATTTTGGGCTATACGCCTGCTTGGCAAATGCGCGAAGTCTTGCTCAATCGGATCAGTGTGGCGCTGTTTGATCGCCATGTTGCTCAATCGTTGCATGAACAAGCCTTGACCTTGGGTTTGAAAGCCCAAGTGCATATTAAAATTGATACTGGCATGGCGCGGCTTGGTTTGGCGGTTGATCAGGCAGTGGATTTTATCGAATGGGTACAAAACTTGGTAGGCATCGACGTGGTTGGCATCTTCACCCATTTTGCCAATGCCGATGAGGCTGATGCCAGCTTTTTTGCATTGCAACAGCAGCGGTTTCAACAGCTGCTTGGTCAATTAACTGAGCGTGGTTTGCGCCCGCCAGTGGTGCATGCCGCCAATAGTGCTGCGGCGATGGCCCATCCTAGCGCCCGCTATGATCTGGTGCGTGCTGGAATTGGCTTGTATGGCATCGACCCAAGCAGTGATGTGCGTTTGGGTCTCCAACCAGTTTTGGAATTTCAGACCGAGGTTGCTCAAGTGCGCCGTTTGGCGGCTGGCAGCCCAATTTCCTATGGCTGCACCTTTGTTACCAAGCGGCCCTCGCAGATTGCTACGATTCCGGTTGGCTATGCTGATGGTTTTCGGCGCGCACCTCAGCCTTGGCGCGAAGTGCTGATTCATGGCCAGCGCGTGCCTGTTGTCGGGCGGGTTTGTATGGATTACGCCATGATCGATGTGACTGAACTTGAGCATGTCCAGCGTGGCGATCAGGTGGTGCTAATTGGTCAACAAGGCACTGATCGGATTCGCGCCGAGGAAGTGGCTGAGTGGTTGGGCACGAATGCCTATGAAGTGGTATCGGCAATTTTGCCGCGCGTGCCACGTGAGCCAGTTGAGCATTTCGCCGAGCGCTGAGTAGCGATGAGGGATCAGGGGTCAGGCTTCAGGGGCGAGTAACCATATTTTAGCCACAGATTCACACAGATTTGTGTGATTATTCTTCAATACCAATCACCTGATCCCTGATCCCTAGCCGCTGACCCCTATGTTCTATGTGTAATGGTTCATAGCATTAACGTAGCGCCGCGAGGCGAGGGAGCACCACTAATACAACTCCCCTCGCCCGCATTCAGTGGGAGCGGGGTTGGGGGTGAGGGAACGTCCATCCTTGCCAATCACCTGATCCCTAGCTTTTGATCCCTATGTTCTATGCTCTTTGTTGTATGTTCTAGCTTTCATCCTTCTTCCCTCATAATTCATCCTTTATTAGGCTTCGATTGGCAAATAGCGGGTGGCTTGGTTGCTATTGAATGAGGCACGTTCGCGTTCATACAAACCACTGACCACCGCCGAATCCATCACGCTATGCACCAGTGGCCGCACCCGTTCATGCGCGATGATAAAACGTGGATTGGCGGTGCGCAAGGCCATTGTAATATCGTATGCCGTAAACATTTGGCCTGCCGTAATCCAAGTGCTAATTTGCTCGGCAATCAAGAAACTTAATGCTTGGTCATCGACCGCGTGCCAATCATCGTCGTCGTTGCCCATTGCCACTGGTTGAGTCGTCGGCGTGGCGACGCGGCGTTGACGGCTGCGGCGGGGCGTTGGCGGGCTGGTCGGCGTGGCATCGTGAGGGAAAACCCGATAGGCGCGATGCAACGACACTGCCACAATCAAGACTGGCTGGGGGTTGGCTAATTGGGGCGGGTTGCCGCCAACCACATCATAGACATTGCGCACGCCAATTACCATGCCGCGGCGCACGCGCCCCATATTTTGAGTTGATGGGGTGCTGCCTGGCCCTTTGGACTGTTTGCTAACAATAATTTGAAATTCAACCCAATCACCAAGTTGCATACAAGCCTCCAAAAAATTAATAAGCTAGCGATCGAAAAGCACCAAATAGCGCAAGGTTTGTTGGGCTGATTGATAGACAATAAATTCATCGTATTGCAATTTGCCACCCCAAGCAGTCGTATGTTGGGCCTTGCCCCAAACCGAATCAAAGCCCTTGGGGGCAGCTCGAAAATCGCTTTGAGCTGTTGGCGCAACAAAGGCATTGCCTACCGCCACATCAGCCAAGAATAAAAACATTGGGCGATTGCGCCGCCGCACTGAGCAATAATTGGTCGATTTGGTGGCTTTGTTGGCGAAATAAATGCCATGGCCAAACATGCGGCCATTTGAGGGTGTGCGCGGGCAAACCAAGCCGCTGCGCAAAATATGGCGGACATTTTGGCCCGCCGTGCCGTGAAATAACAGTTGAGTATTGTTGCGCCCAAGCTGATTTTGCTCAAAGTTGCGGCGTTCGGCTCCAATAGTGAGCGAAAAAATGCTGTTGACCCGCACTTTGTAGCCATGCACGCTGGTGCGATCCACGTAATCGCTGATTTGGCGATAACGATCATCGTTCTGCGCCAACACATCCAGCTTTGCGCCCAAAGTTTCGTAGCGCGAAACCTGCGGATTTTGCTGTTGGGCCGCCATCGTGGCAATTGCCGCCTCTAACTGATGCAGGCGGGTTTCTTGCTCGTCGAAGTCATTGCAAAAATTCTCGACCACTGTTTCGCGTTTGATGCGGCTGGGCAATTTGGTTGGCACGGTGTTATAAAAATGCTGCACCGTGCTGGTGAGTAAGGCCAAATTGGCTGGCGTTTGGCTGTGTTGCCACGTGGTGTGTTGCAATTGGGCGAGGCTCAATAACTTACGGCCATGCTCAATTTGCTCAGCCGAAATTGCATCGAGGCCAACTGCCAAGTACGAAGCAATGCCCTCGCCAGCTTCATCGAAAATATAATCAATCAGTTTGCGAAGTGGCTCGGCCAGGGCTACAACTGGCTCGGGCGCACTTGCCACCACGCTTGGGCGGTGTAACGCTACCTCGTGATAGCCTTTTTTAACCTTCTCGCGAATTTTGCGCTCGATCCATTGCTGGGTCGTGACTTTTTCATCAACTTGGGCGGCAGCACCAACCCTGCCATAGGTGGCGCGAAAATACACATCATTGGCGGCAAGCTGCCACAGCTCAACCAGATAGTATTTGTTGTTGTTGCCATCTAAGTTGGTTAATTGGAATTTGCGGCGCTGGGTTGGCTCACCTTGGGGCGCACCGATTGCAGGACTCACAATTGCACCTCGCATATACTCAAACCATCGTCTAACGCTCAAACCTGTGCATTGTGGCACTTGGTTTTGCTGGCCTTACTTTAGCAAACCGCTGTGTCAAACAAAGTCACAGTTGTGTGGTTGTGGCCAGCAATAAAAAAAACCCTTGCTCAATTCAAGCAAGGGTTCAAAACTATTCGGTTGCGGGCTGAGGTTTAGCCGCCAGCGCCGCCGCCACCGAAGATGCCGCCTTCGGTCATCGCGCGAACATCGAGCAAGCTATCGGCTTCTTCAGCGCTCAGATAGCCTTTTTCGACAACCACTTCGCGGATGGTGCGGTTGGTTGCCATGGCTTCTTTGGCCACTTCTGCGCCTTTGAGATAGCCAATCGTTGGGTTGAGCGCAGTTACCAAAATGGCGTTCTTGGCCAGCCAGCCAGTCGCTTTTTCTTCGTTGGCTTGAATGCCCAAGACACACTTTTCGGTAAAGGCTTTAACGGCCCCGATCAGCACATCCATCATTTGGAAGATGTTATAGCCGATGATTGGCATCATCACGTTGAGTTCCAATTGGCCAGCTTGGGCAGCCAAGGTTACGGCGTGATCATTGCCCATCACATGGAAACAGGCTTGGTTGAGCATTTCGGCCAGAACTGGGTTGACTTTGCCGGGCATAATCGATGAGCCTGGTTGAACTGCTGGCAAGCGAATTTCATCCAAGCCTGTGGCTGGGCCAGAAGCCAACAAACGCAGGTCGTTGGCAATCCGAATCAAGGTGATACACAAGGCGCGCATTGAGCCTGAGAAATCGGCTTGGTCGCCCATGCTTTGCATGCGTTCAAACAAATCGTCTGAGGTGCGTAGTTCGATGCCGGTCAAGCCCATTAATTTGGTGACCATGCGTGTGTGATACTCAGGGTGCGCATTCAGGCCCGAACCAGTTGCCGTACCGCCGATACCGAGTTCGCGCAAGCGATCGCCAGCAGCTTGGATGCGCTTGGCATCGAGGCGCACGGCCTTGGCGTAGGCATTGAATTCTTGGCCCAAGCGCACTGGCACTGCATCTTGCAAGTGGGTGCGACCAGATTTGAGCACATGGTCGAATTCTTGGCCTTTGGTGGCGAAGGTATCGGCCAAGCCTAGAACCGTATTGACCAACTCATCCAAGCGCCAGAGTGCTCCCAAGCGCAAGGCCGTTGGAATTGTATCGTTGGTGCTTTGGGCCATATTAACGTGATCATTGGGATTGACGGGCTTTTTGGGGTCGTTAATGTCATAGCCCAAAATTTGGTTAGCGCGATTTGAGAGCACTTCGTTGATATTCATATTGTGCGATGTACCAGCGCCAGCTTGGAACGGGTCAACCACGAAATGATCGTTCAATTTGCCGTCGATCACTTCATCGGCTGCTTGCACAATTGCTGCGGCCATATTGGCATCGAGCAAGGCTAAATCTTGGTGCACAAGCGCGGCGGCTTTTTTGATCGTCGCCATTGACCAAATGAATGCAGGGTACTGTTTCAGCCCGCTGATAGGGAAATTCTGCACTGCTCGTTGAGTCTGTGCTCCATACAATGCCCACGCTGGCACCTGTACTTCACCGAGCGAATCTTTCTCCACACGAAACTCAGCCGACATAAAACCTCCAGGTGAAAGGTCGAATCAAGATAGTAACTATTATACGCGATGCTTTTCACAATGCAGGTCGATACTTGCCAAGCAAAAGTGGCAGATTTAACCACGTAAGGATGAGGGGTCGGAGGTCATGGGCTAGGTGCCAGAGCGCAAATCAATGAACGCAGGTTTCTATAGGCTTGTTTGAAATTCCAAACCATGTTCCGATAGCCCAAAGCCTAGCGCCATAATTGTGCTGCACCGCTGCGTTAAAAGCTGACCATAATTCCTGAACCCTGATCCCTAGCCCCTGACTCCTAATACTCTTTGCTCTGTGCGGGCTTTTATGCTATACTGCGGCGGCCTTTCTGCTCCGTAGCCTTGTGGCAACCAACCCAACGGCAAAACGGGGTAAACCCGAAGGAAGGAGTCTTCGAGCGGTTCCATGCCAACCCTCCCCGCACCCTTGGGTGCTTGTTGCCACGGCAACATCAATGACTCCCATGCATATAACTCATTTGGATATTGGCGGCCCCGTGCCATGAAACGGTGGCATTTTAACGTTTCATGTAGGTGAAAACATCGTGCGTGCATACGAAATGATGACCGTCCTGCGCCCTGATTTGGGTGGCGAGGAAGAGATCAACACGACCATCGAGACCATCCAAGGCTATATCAAAGCTCAAGGCGGCGAAGTAGCTAGCACCGAACAAGCCACTCCTTGGGGCCGTCGCAAATTGGCATACCCAATCGACGACTACACCGAAGGCTTTTACTTCTTAACCCACTTCAGCTTAAACGCAGATCGCGTGACCGAAGTGGAACGCCACTTGAAATTGGCTCCACAAATCTTGCGCTATTTGTTGATCCGCGACGAAACCAAGCGCTAAAACCAACGGGGAGGAAACCGTGGCGAAAGATTTAAATAAAGTGATGATTATTGGTCGCTTGGGCAAAGATCCAGAAATGCGCTTTACACCGCAAGGAACGCCCGTGACCAACTTCACTGTCGCCGCTGGTCGTCAGTGGAAAGACCCCAATGGCGAGACCCGCGATGAAACCGAGTGGTTTTCGGTCGTCGTCTGGAACAAATTGGCCGAGATCTGTAATCAGTATCTGACCAAAGGCAGCCGGGTTTATATCGAAGGTCGGCTGCAAACCCGCTCGTGGGATGACGATAGCGGCCAAAAGCGCTTTCGTACTGAAGTGGTTGCCAGCGATATGATCATCCTTGATCGTACCGATCAGCAGCAAGGTCAAGGCCAACCGCGTAGCGGTGGCTACCCTGCTGGTGGCAACGCTCGCCCACCACGCGATAACTCCGCCAATGATTATAATCGTGGTGGCAGCTATGGCGGTGGCTACAACAACGAGCCGGATATCGGCGATGACGATATCCCTTTCTAAATCGTTGAAATCTCATTACTAGAACATACAAGGAGCCGTTCGCATGTCAGATCAACGCCGTAAGTCGGCAGGTCGCCGCAAATACACACCCCGTCGCAAAGTGTGTGTCTTCACGGCTGAAGGTATTGTGCCAGATTACAAAGATATCAAGCGCTTGCAACGCATGGTCTCGGATCGCGGCAAGATTTTGCCTCGCCGTCGCACTGGCACATGTGCTAAATATCAACGTAAATTGAATGTTGCAATCAAACGCGCTCGTCACTTAGCGCTGTTGCCATTCGTTTCTGAAAATACCCGCGGTTAATTCTGCGTCGTTGGTTAACGAAGCTCAGGCACAGTCGCGAGATCCGCGCTGTGCCTGCTTTACTTTAGTTTCCCCCAATGGAGTAGGCAAGGATTATGGCTAAACATACTGATAATGTGCAGCACTCAAAGCCGCTGACCAAACGGCAACGTGCACGCTGGGATCAAGAACGCAAGCAAAGCACCCAGGTTTTTCTGATCGCCGCTGCTGCTGTCGGCTTGGCTGTGTTGCTAATTGGGATTGGGATCGTCATCCAAAAGGTGATTATTCCCAATAAAACTGTGGCAAATATCGCTGGCGTTGAAGTCAGCAACGCTGAATATCAACAATATCGTCAAATTATGCAAGCGCAACAAGCAGTTAATTTGGCTCAGCAAATTCAACAATATGCCCAGTATCAAATGCAGGGCACTGAGCAATTTGCCACCGATGTCACCAATTATATTGCTGGCTTGAAAGATAAGAATGCCCCACTTGATTATGCTGTGCTCAATCAGTTGATCAGCGATAAGGTGCTTGAAAACAACGCTGGCGCTGAAGGCATTACTATTAGCGAAGAAGAATTGCAACAAAGCTTGGCAAGCAAGTTTGCGCCTGCCAACGATACAATGAATCCGGTTGCTCCGGTCAGCCCAACCACGAGCTTGACCGATACCGCTTCGTTGACCCCAACCCAAACCCCAACTCCAAGCCTCAGCGAAGCAAGTAATCGGGTTGATTCAGCAATTACAACCTATTTTGGGACTTTGCGCGAATTTATTGAAGAAACGTCGACCTATGGCTTGGCTACCTTGCCATTCGATCGCGAAGCCTTCAAAGCGTTTGTCTTGCACCAAGAACGCTTACAATTGTTGCGTGAAAAACTGGGCGAAAAGTTGGTTAGCGAAGATCAGGCGACTAAGGAAATTTATGCCGATGCGCAGCAAATTTTCGTAACCGCCAATATTACCGATCCAACTGACCCATTAACCGTAACGAAGTGGGCTCAAGCCAAAACCAAAATCGATGATATTGCTGCACAGTTAACTAGCACCGATATCTTTACCGATGTGCAGGTGGCGAATACCACCAATAATGCAACCGATAATCCAACGACTGGTATGCAACCGTTGACCCAATATGCAGCATTGGGCATCACCGAGCCAATTTCAACCCAAGAAACTGGCCAAATTGGTAAGCCGTATCAATCAACCCAAGGTTGGCACATTGTGTTGGTGCATCAGCGTGAATTGCGCCCAAGCCAAAGCGATTTGGCCACCAAACGTGATGAAGCTGTGACCAAGTGGGTCGAGGAAAAACGCGCCGCCGCCAATGTGCAGCGCTTCCCTGAACCAACCGCAACCACAGTTCCACCAACAATTGAGCCAATTCCAACCACAATTCCTCAGCCAACCGCTGAATCGGGTGCGGCAACCGCAACCCCAACTGGCGCGGCTGCCCCAACTGGCGAAACTGCCCCAACCGCAGTCGTAACGCCAACACCATAAGCAAAAACAGGTAGAATAGTGGCGGGTCGCGATTGACCCGCCACTTGTTGTTTAATCTGAGGAGTTCCCATGAATCGATGGTGGGCCAAACGAACCTTGCGAGTATGGGTTGCCCTAGTCATTACCCTGCTGATCATTGCGGCAACAATTTGGGCAACGCTACAATTACTCGCTGATATCAGTGGTGCTGCAACCTCATGGCGCATCGATTTGACAACCTTTGCTTGGTTTGCCAGTGCGGTTTCGGGCTTTTTGATTAGCTTGATTATGCTGTATCGGGTTGGTAGTGCTTTAACCTTGCACTATCGGGTTGACCGCAATGCCCTAACAATTCACTGGCTGGGTAATACCGCAGTCGTGCCGATGAACTTGATTACTGCCGTCGAGCCAAGTGTCAACGCTAAACAAAAGCCGGGCCTGCTGACCCGTTTTGGCTATACCAGTGGCGTTGGTCAAGCTGCCGATGAGCAGGTTTTGAATTTCTTTAGCACTCAGCCAGCCGAACAATCGTTGCTTTTGCGCACAACTGGGGGCAGTTATGTGATTACGCCAGCCCAACGCGATAGTTTTATCCAAGAGGTTGAGAGCCGCCTTAACTTAGGTGTTGTCCAAGTTCAGAGCGAAGGTGTTGTTCGCTCCAGCCGCATTGCCTATGATTTTTGGCTGAACAATGCGGTACGCTGGACGTTGGTGATTGGGCTGTTGCTCAATTTCGCGGTGTGGGGCTTGATTGCTTGGCGCTATAATCAATTGCCGTTAGAAGTGCCGATTCGGATCGACGCAACTGGCGCAGTTAGCGGAGTTGAGGCCCGCGAACAATTGTTGGCCTTGCCATTGGTTGGTTTGTTGGCTTGGCTAATCAATGCTGGTTTTGGCGCATTGGTCTATCGCTCTTCGCGAGCTGGGGCGTTTGCTTTATTAATTGGTAGCGGCGTGATTCAACTCTTTTTGGGTGTCGCAGTTTGGGTGGTGGTGCGCGGCTAGCGCTTGATCAACCAGCCGCGCACTGACGATTAAAATTTGCCGCGCGAGCGACCTTTAACTTTGCGTTTGCCCGGATCTTCAGCAACCATTGGTGGATTGCTGCGTGGTTTGTGGTTCACGCTCTGCAGCAACGCGGTGTTATCAATCAAGGCCAAGGTTTGGCGCATTTGGGTAATTTGGTCGCGCAACAAGGCCGCTTTTTCAAACTCTAGGTCTTTGGCGGCTTGTTTCATCTGTTTTTCAAGCTCGCTGATCAGTTTGAACAGCTCTTCTTTGGTCATGCTATCGGGATTTTCGGTGGTTTTGTAGGCGGCTGGTTTTTCGACCACCTTCTTCATTCCTTCGGTCAAATCGCGTACAGCTTTGACAATGCCTTTCGGCTCGATGCCATGCTGCTGATTGTAGCGCTCTTGAATTTGGCGCCGACGGCGGGTTTCGCTAATTGCATAATCCATGGCGGGAGTCATATTATCGGCATACATCAAGACTGTGCCATCGATGTGGCGGGCAGCCCGCCCAATAATTTGCACCAACGACGATTCTGAGCGCAAAAAGCCAGCCTTATCAGCATCGAGAATTGCCACCAAGGAAACTTCTGGCAAATCTAAGCCTTCGCGAAGCAGGTTAATCCCCACCAATACATCAAACACGCCCAAGCGTAAATCGCGCAGAATGTCGATCCGCTCAATCGTATCAACATCGGAGTGCAAATACTGGGTGCGCACGCCCATTTCCTTGAGATAATCGGTCAGATCTTCGGCCATGCGCTTGGTAAGAGTGGTTACCAACACCCGCGAGCCAGTATCAACCCGCTGTTTGATCTCGCCAAGCAAATCATCGATTTGGCCACGAGTGCGCCGCACCTCAACCACGGGATCAAGCAAGCCAGTTGGCCGAATAATTTGCTCAACCACCTGTTCGTGATGTTGATATTCGTACACGCCAGGCGTAGCTGAAACATAAATCGCTTGATGCACATGCTTGGAAAATTCATCAAACATCAAGGGCCGATTATCGAGCGCCGACGGCAAGCGAAAGCCAAAATCAACCAAGGTTTGCTTGCGCGAACGGTCTCCATTGAACATGCCGCGAATCTGTGGCACCGAAATGTGCGATTCGTCCATCACCAACAGGAAATCATCGGCAAAGTAATCAAGCAATGTCCAAGGCGTTTGGCCTTCGCTGCGCCGATCCATATGCCGACTGTAGTTTTCAATCCCTGAGCAATAGCCCAATTCTTCCATAATTTCCAAATCGTAGAGCGTGCGCTGCTTGAGCCGCGCGGCTTCGAGAATTTTGCCTTCGCCCTCAAGATGGGCCAATTGCTGCTCAAGCTCAAGCCGAATATCGCCAATGGCGGCCTGCATTTTGTCGGCATTCGGAATAAAGTGCTTGGCTGGGAAGACTTCAATTTGCTCTTTTTGGGTTAAAATCTCGCCAGTTAATGGGTCAACCTCAACCATGCGCTCAATTTCATCGCCCCACATCTCAATGCGAAAGGCAGTTTCGGCATTGGCTGGGAAGATTTCGAGTGTATCGCCACGCACGCGGAAGGTGCCACGGTGAAAATCAATATCGTTGCGCTCAAATTGCAGATCGATTAACGTTCGCAGCACTTTATCGCGATTACGAACCTCGCCTCGTTTGAGTTTTAATGCTACTTGACCATAATCGGTCGGCGAGCCAAGCCCATAAATTGCCGAAACCGAGGCGACGATAATCACATCGTTGCGGGTAAAGAGCGCTTGGGTTGCTTCGTGGCGCAAGCGATCAATTTCTTCATTGATTTGGGCTTCTTTTTCAATATATAAATCCTTCGAAGGCACGTAGGCTTCGGGGGTATAGGCATCGTAGTAGGAAACGAAGTAGCCCACGGCATTATCAGGGAAAAATTCTTTAAACTCGGCATACAATTGAGCCGCAAGCGTTTTGTTGTGAGCCATTACCAAGGTAGGCCGTTGAACTTGTTCGATGACCCGAGCAATTGTATGGGTTTTGCCAGTCCCTGTTGCCCCCAATAAGGTTTGGTGGACAAGCCCGCTATTTAAGCCATTGACTAATTGGGCAATCGCTTGTGGTTGATCGCCACGCGGTTCGTAGGGTGCATGGAACTTTTAATGGTGGCATACGACCTCCTAAATCACATCATTAATTATACGCTGCTTGTACTAAATAATGGTCGTTCTTGCGACTGATTATCGAACAATTGTGTTATTATAACGATCTTTTAGCACCATTGCTGCTAGGTTGCTCTTAGTTTTAGGGCTTATGTATGGTTTCTTAATTTGTTGAGGATTTATCACCACTCCTCCGCCTCGCCTCAAGGCGGGGAATGCAGGGGGGTTTCATCCCCCTGCACCCCCTAATATTCATTTTGTGGATTGTTTCTGCTTTGTCTATTTCCCCATTTTCCATCTTCGTGATCTTGGCGATCTTCGTGGTTTCTGTATTTCTGAACTCTAACCACTGACTGACCCCTCGTTTCGCCACCCTTCCATCTCTCTGCTGCAGGGAAACGTATGGATTTTTCATCCCTTATGGGGATAGGTTTTTAAGGATTTGAGTATGATCCCCTCACCCCAACCCCGCTCCCGTGGCGCGGGCGAGGGGCTTAACGCCGTGGTTTTGCCATACTTCGTGGGCATTGGATACTGACTCCCCCTCGCCCGCGTGCAGTGGGCGAGGGGATTGGGGGGCGAGAGAACGCAACGTCCTTTTTAGCCCAATGAACCATTACATCAGATCGCTGATCCATCATCTATACTTGAGCAAAATCGGGGATAATAGCGCTTGATTTAGTATGGAGGTGCTTGTGGCACGGATATGGCGTTGGCTGGGCGCGAGTTTAATCATAATTGTGGCCTTGGCGTGGCTCGTAAAGCAGCCGCCAAGTTTGGCGCGTCAAGCGGCCCAAGCGCGATTAGCTGGCAATTGGCATCAAGCTACGCGATTGTATCAACAATTAACCCAAACCCAACCAAGCATTCCCAATCAATTAATGCTTGCCGAATTGTATTTAACCCGTGGCGAATGGCAATTAGCCCACAACCAGTTGATCGAGATTTTTCGCCAGCCACTGAGCGTTGAGCAACATGAACAGGTTTGGCAATTCTATGCTTGGGCCGGTTTGCAACGCGGTGATCAAGCCACAGTTCAAGCAGCAATTCGCACACTCGAATCTACGCCATGGAGCCACCTACTGCGGGCAGAATTGGCACTGCGAGTTGGCGATTTAATTAGTGCTACCAACCAATTGAATCAATCCCAAGCCTTGCCTCAGCCATGGCAGAATTGGGCTTGGTTGCGCAGCGCCGAGCTTGCGTTGCCGAATGATCCAAACATCGCCCAAAGCTTGCTAGCTCAAATTCAACCCCAAACCACAGGCTTAATCTTGGCCGAATCCATGGCAGTTGCAACAACGCATGCAGCGCCTTAGCCAACTTGGGCCGCAAGATTCGGCCCAACGTATGCTTGGTGTGGCGGGTTTATGGAGCGAACAAGGTTTATGGCAGGCAGCAGATCTCTTGCTGAGCCAAATTCCTGCCAATGATCAGATGGCCAGTTTTGCCGCCAACCAACGTGCTTTGCTACACTGGAGTGCTGGCGATAGTGCCACTGCGCTAGCGCTGATTGCCACTGCCCAAGAGCAATGGCCCAATGTTGCGACCTTGCCACGCACCCAAGCCAAAATTGCCGCCAGCAGCCAACAGCCCGATTTGGCACTCGTAGCCTTGCAACAAGCCGTTAATTTGGAGCCAGCTAGTAGCGAAAATTATTTAGTTGCTGCCACGATTAGTTTGAGCCAAGCTGATTTTAATGGCACTGCTGCCGCTTACGATCAAGCCATTGCCATAGGGCCAATGAGTGGCACTTTAGCGTTAGAAGCCGCAAATTTTTATATCAACACGCCCTTGCGCCGCTGTAGCAGTGGCTTGACATATGCTCGCCAAGCGTTGAATAGCGCAGTTGATGGCTTGGCGCGGCGTGTCGTGGCGAGTGTTGCGCTGCAATGTTCGCTGGCTGCCGAAGCCGAGCAGCTGATCGCGACACTGTATCAAACAACCCCAAATGATGCCCAATTAGCCTATCTATATGCAGTTGCACGCTGGCAACAAGCCAAGCCCGATGGCCAAATGTTGCTTGTACAAGCAGCCGATGCTGCGATTCAAACGCCCTGGTTGGCTCAAATTGAATTTTACATAAAATAAAATTGAATCATGTGAAACATTAATAAGATGCAGCTATCTGCGTTTTGGCATAATCTAAAACTCATGCTATAATCGGATCTAACGCTAAGCAGAGAACGAAAACGCGGGCGGTATGGCCCCCGCGTTTTTTGTGTCGTGCGCGTCGCTGGCTTGCCATTCGGGGGGTTAGGGCGACTCCGCACGCTGCGGGACGGTAACAGCAAAGGGCTGTTAACCCTACATTCACCGAAAGGACACTCTTTTAATGACTACGTTTACGGAACTTGGGCTAGGCGAAGGGACACTGCGGGCAATTACTGAGCTTGGCTATGAAGAACCAACTCCAATCCAAGCCCAAAGTATTGGTTTGATGCTCAGTGGCAATGATATTATCGCCCAAGCCCAAACTGGCACTGGCAAAACAGCAGCTTTTGCCTTGCCCACTATTGAACGCATTGATCCCAAAGCCATGGGTGTTCAAGCCTTGATCTTGACCCCAACACGCGAATTAGCCGTCCAAGTCTCGGATGCTATTTCAGCCTATGGCAAATATTTGAACATTCGCGCTTTGCCAGTCTATGGTGGTCAGCCAATTGATCGCCAGTTACGCGCTTTGAAGCGCGGGGTCAATATTGTTATTGGCACGCCTGGCCGTTTGATGGACCACATGGAACGTGGCACGCTTGATCTTTCAACTGTGCGCACTGTGGTGCTCGACGAAGCCGACGAAATGCTCAACATGGGCTTTGTTGATGATATTGAATATATTTTGGAACGCGCTCCAAAAGATCGCCAAACTGCGTTATATTCGGCAACCATGCCCGATGAAATTGCTCGTTTGGCCCGCAAATATTTGCGCTCACCACAAATGGTGACGATTGAGCGCGAACAACTAACCGTGCCGCTGATTCGCCAAGTTTATTATGAAATTGGCGCTCGCGATAAATTTGAAGTTTTGACCCGGATTCTTGACCTTGAAATGCCAACCTCGGCAATTATTTTTTGCCGTACCAAGGCGATGGTCGATGAGCTTGGCGAAAAATTGTTGGCTCGTGGCTATGGCGCTGAATTGTTGCACGGCGACTTGAGCCAATCAATGCGCGATCGCGTGATGAAACGTTTCCGCGAAGAACAAGTGGAAATTTTGGTGGCAACCGACGTAGCTGCCCGTGGCTTGGATATCGAACATGTCAGCCATGTGATCAACTACGACATTCCGCTTGATCCAGAAGCCTACGTGCACCGGATTGGTCGAACCGGTCGGGCTGGCCGTTCAGGCGTTGCCGTAACCTTGGTAACACCACGCGAACGCCGCCAATTGCGCACAATCGAGCGCATGACTGGTGCGCCAATTCAACGCTTGCGCTTGCCAACGATTGCCGATGTGGTGGCTCGCCGCCGCGAAGCCTTCAAGGACAACTTGCGCGAGTTGATCGAACAACACAACGAACATGGCGGTTTGGAGCAATATTTGGTCTTGGCCGAAGAATTGGCCGAACAATATTCACCAACCGATTTGGCTGCTGCTGCCTTCAAAATGATGCTCGGCGAGCCTGATCTGACCGCCGAAGATCCTTTAGAAATGGTTGAAGACGAAGCCACCTTCGATGGCCGCCGTGGCGATCGCCGCGATAGCCGCGATAATGGTCGCCGTGGCGACCGCCGCGAACGCCCTGCTGATCGGCCAGGCGAACGCGCTCCCGGAGCTGCCCGTGCTCCACGCACTGGCGATCGCAACAGCGGTGGCCGTTCGTTCCGCGAAGAAGGCATGACCCGTTTGTTTGTGGACATTGGCCGCGAACAAGGCGTGCGCCCTGCTGATATTGTTGGCGCAATTGCCAACGAATCAGGCTTACCAGGCCGGGCAATCGGGGCAATCGATATCTTCGATAACTTCACCTTCGTCGATGTTCCAGACGAAGCTGCTAACCGTGTGTTGGCTGCTCTTGGTCGTACCCAAATTCGGGGCGTGAAAATCACCCCAACCTTGGCGCGCCCACGCCGCTAGAATCATTTATCCGTCCAGTGCTTCGGCTCCTTGGTTGCTGCCAAGGAGCCGTTTTTAGTTTAACGTATAATTGCAGCAATCATTCTAGTGAGGTTGGCAATGCAACTCGATTTGCTCGAACGTTTGCAGCAATGGCATAATCCCGTGCTTGATCAGCTGTTTTTGTGGATAACCAACATTGGCGGCGAGGATTTTTACTTACTGTTGGGGCCAATTATCTTTTGGTGTGTTGGCATCAATTTGGGTGTGCGGTTGCTAATAATGTTGCTTGGTTCGTTTTATACCAATGCTTGGCTCAAAGATTTGTTTGATACAGCCCGTCCTGTTGCCGCCTATCCTGAGCGCTTTACGCTGAGCGAGGCTGCCAAAGCCACTGCCCTAGACGATGATGGTTCGTGGAGTCCTTCATTTCCCAGTGGTCATGCGCAGCATACCTTGGTTTTTTGGGCCTTTGTCGGTTTGTGGCTGCGCCAGCGTTGGGTTTGGGGCTTGGCAGGCTTAATGATTGTGCTGGTCAGCTTTTCACGGCTCTATTTGGGCGTGCACTGGCCAATCGATCTGCTTGGCGGTTGGTTTTTTGGCAGTCTGATTGTCGTAGCAAGTATTTATCTCACGCCGCTGATTAGCAATTTGCCCAACAAAACCCAATTACGCTTGGCGCTGGCGCTCGCCGCAGCTAGCTTGCTCGGTTTATTGCTTGATCCTGGTGCTGATCGGGTCAAGATGCTTGGTTTTTTGGCTGGCTCATTGAGTACGTTGGGTTTGCAACAGCGCTATGCTCAATTTCAGGTGCAAACGGTTTGGTGGCGGCAATTAATTAAGATTGTGCTTGGCATTAGCATTGTGTTTGTGTTACGCGCCTTGCTCAAAAGCCTACTGCCCGAAACGCTGATTGCTGATGGTTTGCGTTATCTGATTATCGGTGCTTGGACGACGTTTGGTGCACCGTTAGTATTTCGTTTCACAATTGCCCAACCTGAGGCAACTCAAGCGTAATTTGTGCGCCGCCCTCAGGTCGATTGTTAAATTGAGCAGCACCGCCATGGAGCATCGCCACATGGCGAATCAAGGGCATGCCCAAGCCACTGCCACCAATCTTGGTTGTCCAACCCAAGGCTTGATTGAGCGATTGCGCTTGATTTAAATGATCAAGCAAATCGGCTGGAAAACCCTTGCCAGTGTCGTAAATAACGATTTTCGTTTGTTGCGAAGTTTGTGCTACTTGAATGAAAATCTGGCCTTCGCCGGGGTAACGTAGTAATGCCTCAATCGCATTTTGCAAAATTGTATGAATTGCCAAGCGCAAAAACAGTGCATCGCCAATCACAATACAATCAGCAGGGCAGCTAATATGAATTGTCGAATCCAAGCCATGGCGCTGCATTTCGGCGTGGTTTTCGGCTTGCTCGCTCTGGAGCAAGGGCAAAAGTTGAATTGGCAGGCGTTGTTGGGGCAACAATTGACCTTCGCGGGTGAGCACCAGCAGTTCAGTTGTTAGTTGGCGAATCGAATCGGCGGTTGTTTGGAGTACGCGCACCAATTCTTGTGGATGAATTGACGACTGTTCAATCAATTCGGGTTCTGCGAGTTGCTGATTGAGCATTGGCAACAACACATCAAGGCTATTGCTGTATGAACGTAATTCGTGCTGAAAAAAGCGCATAAATTGGCGCACTTGCTGCTCTTTGCTCAGTTGGGCTTCGGTTTTAACCCGTGCTTTGGCAAATTGCACAGCCTGCGATGTTACGCCCCAGAGCATCAAAAACTCCAAAATGTTGAAGGCAATGATCGCTGGGGTAAATACCTGCCAACCGCCAGTATGAATTGAGGCCACAATCGTGACCGAGAGCGGATAAAACGCAATCGGCCACCAACGCCGACTGGCCAACATCGCCATCAAAATTGGCAACATGGTCAAAACCACAACTGCCGCATCCGAGGGAATTGTTGCCAGCACATAAAAACAAGCCAGCGTTAGCACTCCCACCACAATCCAGCGTGGCCATAGCGCGTTGGGTTGGCGAAACATCCACCATGCCAACCCTCCCAAACAGAGCGTTACCCCGAAATCGAGCAGAATAACCGCCGTTGGTGCGCCGCCATAATCAAGATTTACCGCACCCATGATGCCGATCAGCGCAGTAAACAAGGCCAAAATTGCCGTGAGGGTCGCAAATGGATCAGCGCCATGGACAATATCCAGCCACCACTGCTTAATCCAGCGCCATGCACGGGCTTTCCAGCTGACGATTGCTTGATCTGGCATAGATCGTTATTCCTGAAATGGGCTTGAGGACGACTAAAGGTTTTATTAAGGATTTGTTCTAACACTTTTTAACAGTTGATTTAGACTATCTTGATCTAGTTCCTTTTAAGTTGACCATAAAGCTTGTTATGGATAGGCCATGCCTAGCAATTAGTCCTATCCATAATAAGTCCTTATGGCTACTTGTGGTACCTAAATAGATCATGATTTAATAGGTCTATCCCAATAACCTGTTATTAATTGTTACCGTCATTTTGCTCACCAATTGTCTTCTGGCTTATGAAAATGATTGAAATAAGGAGTCTTTCTATCCCAAATGATTTTTTGGTATCGAAGTATTCTCCACAATAGGCCGCCATGTTCTGCAACTCATCTTAGCACTACCTTTTGTTATGCAGTACAGCTGATTGTAATTACTGAATCGTTAGTCTTGAAGACTAAGAACAGAGGCTGTATATGACTAAGTACGATGACGATATTGCGGATATAGTAAGCCAGTTGAATCAACACCAGTGCTGGCAATTGGATGAGGCTGGATGTCGGGTTTTATGCCAGCGTAGTTGTGAAATTTTGCAACGCAACCCAGCCTCAAATCCAGCCAAATATGCTGATGTCGTGGTCAATATCTATCACGATTATGCCACGGTTGCCGCCGCTTGCGATGCCCTACACCCGCATCATGAATTAATATGGGTTTCAATTATGGATGAAATCCTGAGTTGGTATCGTTGCAAGCGCTTCTCGTTGGGCAATGGCTCGCAATTATGCGAACATTCTCCCGATTTGGTGGCCTATGAGAATGTGAAGCGTTCGTTGCCACAGTTTCGCTTTGAAGCCCGCTTACGCAGCTATATCCACACGATTGCTGATCGGGCGATTATTCATTGGTGGCGCGCCAAAGATGCCAAGAAGCATGGCGGGGCTGGTGGCCGCAGAATCCATGAAAGTGCCAATGTTTATACGCCGAAACCGCAAGACCAAACCTATTATCTGAGCCAAAGTGCTGGCCGCGACCAACAGCGCCAGTTAGGCGACACAATTGCCTCGCCCGATCTTTCGCCTGATGAACATGTTGAGCGCTGTGAACTTCAACGGCATATGGCGGCTGAAGTTCACGCGATGGTTGATGATCCACTGTATCCAATTGCCCAGCAATATTGGTATGCTTTGTTGTGCGAGGATAACAACATTACAGCATTGGCCAAACAGCTTGGCTTACAGGCTAACGAGCTTTACAATTTGCGCGATCGGCTGCGGCGGCGCTGTAAGCCATTTTTGGTGCAATGGTTTTTAGCCTAGGTTTCGACCAACTGGGTTTTAAGCCAACCAAGTTTCCAGCGCTATCTTTGCCCAAAATATAGGCATCGATATTAATTTCGCCCACTCGATAAACTTGGATGTCGGTTAATTCGGCCTTGAGCACTTCGACCAACTGCTGAAATTGGCTAACCGTGGCTTTTTCCGCCTCGCCATGCCAATCTTGCACACTGGCAGCATTGCCAAAGAATTGCTCAAGGCTAATGGTTTGGATGGGCTGACCATTGGCGAGCGCTTCGGGGCTAAATGGCGTGGCAGCATCCCATGTGTAGGGCGTGAAGGGCGCATCGGTTTCGCTCATCATTAGTAAGCCATTAGCGGCGGCGGTAATTTTTTCTACGCTTGTTTCGGCCACAGGAACTCCTTGTTTACGTCGAATAGGGCTGATTCGCCCCCGACGTGGACGACGAAAGGGCATACAATGCTCCATCGACAATTGGCTGAATGGGGCTAGTATAGGGCATTTTTCGCGCCAACAAAAGCCCCCATCATTTGTTTGATGGAGGCTTTTGTTCAGGTTAAAACAATGATTCCAGAGGTTTCAACCTCTGATCGTTAGCCAATAAATGTGCTTTAGGAGATGCAGGGGGATGAAAACCTCCTGTGTTTCCCGCCGGCGGAGGGACGGAAGGATGGCGAATCATTACAATCCATCGTTGGAATCGAGAACGCATACACACCCTACAGTCCTTCATGCATAGTGAAATTAGTTGAAACTAAGTTTACCGGCATCAACATCGACATTGACAGTTGTGCCACTTGGGAATTTACCTTTGAGCACTTCTAAGGCTAGCGGGTTGAGCAACTCACTTTGGATGGCCCGTTTGAGTGGCCGGGCACCAAAAACCGGATCATAGCCAACTTGGGCTAAATGCTGACGCGCTGCTTCAGTCAAAACTAACTTGAGTTTGCGTTCGCTCAAGCGTTTGCTCAACCGATCAACCTGAATATCGACAATGTGTTTGATTTCGGCCTGAGTTAAGGGCTTGAAGATAATCAAATCATCAATCCGGTTGAGAAATTCTGGGCGTAGCTCGTCGCGCAGTTCTTCCATAACGGCTTCGCGCATGGCTTCTTCATCATCGACCAAACTTTGAATGCGACTACTGCCAATATTCGAGGTCATAATCACCACTGAATTGGTGAAATCGACCAAGCGACCTTGACCATCGGTCAAACGGCCATCATCAAGCAATTGCAAGAGCGTATTGAACACGTCGGGATGAGCTTTTTCAATTTCATCGAATAGCACCACGCTATAGGGTCGACGGCGCACGGCCTCGGTTAGTTGGCCGCCTTCTTCGTAGCCAACATAGCCTGGAGGCGCACCAATCAAGCGGGCTACAGCGTGCCGTTCCATATATTCCGACATATCGATGCGCACCATGGCTGCTTCGTCATCGAACAGAAATTCAGCCAAAGCCCGCGCCAACTCGGTTTTACCAACCCCGGTTGGCCCAAGGAATAAGAACGAACCAAGTGGCCGGTTGGGATCTTGCAAGCCGGCGCGCGAACGACGCACTGCATCTGATACCGCTTTGACTGCTTCGTGCTGGCCGATAATTCGTGCATGCAGCCGTTCTTCCATCTTGACTAATTTTTCCAACTCGCCTTCTAAGAGTTTGGAAACCGGAATCCCAGTCCATTTGGCGACAACTTGGGCGATATCTTCTTCGGATACTTCTTCGTTGAGCAACATGCCATGTTCTTGCATATCGCGAACTTTGGCCTCGGCTTCGCCTAATTGCTGCTCGAGTGTGTTGAGCGTGCCATATTGCAACTCGGCGGCGAGGTTGTAATCGTATTGGCGTTGAGCTTGCTCAATTTGAACCTTGGTTTGATCAATCTTTTCTTTCAGTTGGGCGATGGCGTTAATTGCACCACGTTCGCTGGAAAGCTTGGTATCGAGCACTGCTTGTTGCTCGCGCAAGTTGGCCAAATCACGTTCGAGCCGCTCTAAACGCTCTTTGGATGCAGGATCTTTTTCGCGTTTCAAGGCTTCGCGCTCAATTTCCCATTGCATGCGTTTACGTTTGATCTCGTCAAGCTCAACCGGATCGCTGGTAATTTCCATACGCAACTTGGCGGCGGCTTCATCGATTAAGTCAATTGCCTTATCGGGCAAGAAACGATCGGCGATATAGCGATTGGATAAGGTTGCTGCGGCCACAATCGCCGCATCGGTGATACGGACATTGTGGTGCGTTTCATAGCGTTCTTTCAACCCACGCAAAATCGAGATCGTATCTTCAACGCTTGGCTCGCCGACCAAGACTGGCTGGAAACGGCGCTCCAAAGCTGGGTCTTTTTCGATATACTTGCGATATTCGTCGAGCGTGGTTGCGCCGATCGTGTGCAATTCGCCACGGGCCAAGGCTGGCTTGAGCATATTCGAGGCATCCATTGATCCTTCGGCAGCGCCAGCGCCAACCACGGTATGCAACTCGTCGATGAACAAAATCACCCGACCTTCTGCCGTGGTTACTTCGTTGAGCACCGCTTTGAGCCGCTCTTCAAACTCGCCGCGAAATTTTGCGCCAGCGACCAAGGCCCCCAAATCGAGGGCAATTAGGCGTTTGTTGCGCAACGCTTCGGGCACATCGCCGCGCACAATCCGCGCAGCCAAGCCTTCGACAATTGCGGTTTTACCAACGCCTGGCTCGCCAATTAAGACTGGATTATTTTTGGTACGGCGTGAAAGCACTTGAATTGTGCGCCGAATTTCTTCATCGCGTCCGATCACCGGATCAAGCTTGCCGCGCTGAGCCAAGGTGGTTAAGTCACGGCCATATTTTTCGAGCGCCTGATATTTGCCCTCTGGATTTTGGTCGGTTACTCGTTGGTTGCCGCGAATGGCAGTTAGCGTTTTGAGAATAGCATCTTTGGTAATGCCAAACGAGGTCAGCAAGCGCTGCGATGGACCTTTGGCCCGTTCGCTGGCAAGGCCAAGCAAGAGATGTTCGGTGGAAACATACTCATCGCCCATACCTTTGGCTTCGTTTTCGGCAGTTTGCGACACCTGATCAAGCCGTTGGCCAATGCCAGGTTGCATTTGGGTACCACTCACTCGTGGCAAACGCCGAATTTCATCATTTAGCGCAGCAACTAAAGCTTGCGGATCGCGATCCATTTTGGTGATAATTTGCGGAACCACGCCATCAGCTTGTTCGAGCAAAGCCACAAGTACGTGCTCTGGTGTGATTTCGCTTTGGCCGTTGCGAGAAGCGATGCTTTGGGCATCAAAAATAGCTGTGCGTGATTTTTCGGTGTAAATATTCAAATTCATAGTTGCGAAACCTCCCTATTCAGTTGTAACTACTGTAAGCATAGCAGAGCGTTGTTAAAACATAGTAGGCCATTATTAGAAGATTGTCTGAACGTAAATCGTCGTTTGGTTTCAGTTAAATATCAGAATTGTTGATTTAAGTTCTATGCTCCAGCGACTTTAATCGGCTTGAACAGCAGGATTGAGCATTATGATGATGGCAATTAGGCTAATACTCGTTTTCAGCCAGCATATGCTACAATTGAGCCTATGAAAGCACGTATTCCTGCCATTTTAGAGCCTGATAGCATCGATGTGGTGAGCCATGGGCCAGCCCACACGGTGCGCATTGGTCAGCAAATCGGCGCAGCCTTAACTGCTGGCGATTTAGTGCTGTTGTTTGGGACGTTTGGCGTGGGTAAAACCCACTTGACCAAAGGCATTGCGAGTGCATTTGGTATCCCTGAAGCAGACGTTACCAGCCCAACTTTTGTTTTAGTCAATAACTATACTGCCGATAAAACCCATGGCCGCACGCGCATTCACCATATTGATCTGTATCGACTTGAAGGCAACGCCAAAGATTTCGATTCGATTGGCTTGGAAGAATTATGGGATGATAGCGCCATTTGTGTGATCGAATGGGCTGAGCGGGTAGCCGATTCGTTGCCCAGCGAATATCTGGAAATTCGGATTGATCACTTGGCGGAAACCAAACGCATGATGCGGCTCAGACCTCATGGTGAGCGCTATAAGCAATTAATTGAGCGCTTGCGTGGTAAATAGATCAGGCATAATGCCTGGATTGATAGATTGAGATTGTTATGTTACTTGCCTTTGATACGGCCACTGATACCGCTGGAGTAGCGATTTATGCTGCGAATGGATTACGCGCCGAGGCCAATTGGTTTGCTGGGCGCGGCCATTCCAGCCAAGTGTTGCCAATGGCGCAACAGTTGCTCAGCAACCTTGATATAACCCCTGCTGAATTAACCGGCGTCGCGGTTTCGGTCGGGCCTGGCTCGTGGAGCGGCATTCGGGTTGGCATGAGCACGGCCAAAGGCCTTGCCTTGGCCCACGATTTGCCCTTGCTTGGCATAAGCAGCCTTGAAACCTTGGCCTATCCCCATCAGCGGATTGGACGCAGCGTGATTGCCGTGATTAAGCTTGGCCGTGATCGCTATGCCATGGCTGAGTTTCGTTTGCGCCGCGCTTGGACTCGGATTGGTCAAGAGCGCAATGTTTCGCGGGATGAATTGTTGGCGGCGATTCCTGAATTGGCCTTGGTGTGTGGCGATGTTGACCCACATTTGGCTTTGGCGATCAACGAAGCGCGCGGCGCGGGGGTGGTGATTCCATCGCCAGCGGTTGGTTTGCGTCGAGCTGGCTTTTTGGCCGAGCTTGCTTGGAACCGGCTGCAAGCAGGCGAGCGTGACGATTTGACCAGCTTAGAGCCTTCGTATTTGGGGGCGGCGGTCAAGGAGCCAACCAAGTGAAAACCATCCAGCGAGTGCTGATATTTGGCTCGATGGGTTCGGGCAAAAGTACGCTCGCAAAGCGGCTTGGTGGTGTTTTACAGCTGCCAGTTATTCATCTTGATAGCTATTTTTGGCGGCCAGGTTGGGTTGAGCCAGATCGCGAAGCGTGGCGAGCGCAACAACGTGAATTGGTGCAAGCGTCACAATGGATTATGGATGGCAATTATTCAGCGACGCTTGATGAACGTTGGCCATATGCCGACACCGTGATTTTTATCGATCAGCCACGCTTACTGTGTTTATGGCGGGTGATCAAACGGCGAATTATGTATCACGGACGCTCGCGGCCTGATTTGGCGGCGAATTGCCCGGAAAAACTTGATCGCATGGCCTTTGAATTTGTCTGGACATACCCAAGGGTTCGGCGGCCAAGGATGATTAAGCGTTTGGCTGAGGCCAAAACAACGAAATTGGTTTTTCATCTACGTGGTGATGCGGCGATTGAGCAATTGCTCCTTGATCTATCGCAGATGTCAGCGTAGTTGTCGCCTGGGCACGGAGGATTATCGATGAGTGCATTATCGCGTTTTGAACAATTTATGGAAGGCATGGTTGAAGGCAATGTGGCGCGTTTGTTTCGCAGCCCAATTCAACCAGCTGAAATTGGCAAGCGCCTTGAACGGGCGATGGAAAGCCAACAAACGATTAGTATGGATCGGATTTTGGTGCCGAATGATTATAAAGCGCATCTGCATCCTGACGATTATAAAGCCTTTGATCCGGTTAAAACCAATTTGCAACATGAAATGGCACGCTATTTAGCTGAGCTAGCCCGTGAGCGTGGTTTTACCATGCTCAATCACCCCAATGTGGAGCTTGTGGCTGATCCAGCGGTCAAGCAACGTTCAATTATGATCGATGGCCAAATTAGCGAAGCACCGGCCCATGTTGGGGGCAATACGCAGATGATTGGGCCAAATGGGGCGGCGATCAGCGGCCAAGCGACTCCGCCAAAAGCTAACTTAATCTTGTATACTGACCAAGGCGAACACCGGATTCCAATTAAAAAATCGGTAACGAACTTGGGCCGTGGCTTGAACAACGATCTGATTTTAGAAGATAGTCGGGTTTCGCGTGAGCATGCCCAATTGCGCTATCGAGCGCGGCGTTTCTGGGTCAGCGATGTTCGCTCGACCAATGGAACCTTTGTGAATGGCGATCCGGTGCAAGAACGGGAACTACGCAACGGCGATATTGTGTCGCTGGGTGGTTTAGAATTGCGTTTTGAGGAGGCTTAAATGGGTCAGAGCATCACCAGTGCTACGCTTGATTTTGTAATCTTGCTGTTACGAATTAGCGTGATCTTTTTCTTGTACTTCTTTTTATATCAGGTGGTACGGGTTATTCGGCGCGAATTGCAGGTGGTTGGCACAGGGACTGGTGGTGCTGGCGTGCTGGCGGGTGCGGCCCAAAATCTGTATGGCAAACTGATTGTCATGTCGAGTGGCGATACTGGTTTGCAGCGTGGCTATGCCTTTGAGCTTGGCGCGGTGAATATGATTGGGCGGCGGCCTGATAGCGATGTAGCCCTGAACGACTCATTTTTATCCTCGGAACATGCCTTGTTGGAATGGCGTGGCGATAGTTGGTGGCTCGAAGATCAACGTTCGACCAATGGAACCTTTATCAATGATATTGAAGTTGCTGATCCGACCCCGATTGTCTATGGTGACATCATTCGGATTGGGCGGATTGAGCTAAAACTTTCGCGCTAAGTGCCTGCAGCAGCATTGCCAATGCTGTGATGCTGCTGCCGCTTTTTTACCTCAGAAACCTCCGTTACTTGCTGCTTGAGCCACACTCAGATGAGAACTTGACATAATTTAATTTTTTCAAAATAGCTGATTATAAAGGGCTAAAAACCACCTGTTGAGGGGTGAAAGTTATTTGTCAGTTTAATCTGCCTGTGATATACTTCGCAATGGCTGCACGGTGTTAGTGCAATTGTGTACAGCGAGTACTGGGTCTACCCGTCTCGCTCTTTGTGTGTTTGTAACAGGCATCACTAGGAGACCGACCTATGCTTACAAACTATGCGTTTATCGGAATCTTCGCGGTTGCCGCGATCACCTTTCCGCTTTTGCCCCTGGTGCTGTCGTCATTTTTACGGCCAAACCGACCAACACCGGTCAAACTTTCGACCTACGAGTGTGGTTTGGAAGCGATTGGCGACATCTGGGTCCAATTCAAAGTTCAATACTATTTGTATGCGTTGGCCTTTGTAATTTTTGATATCGAAACGGTCTTTTTGTATCCATGGGCAGTGGCCTACGGACAACTGGGCTTGTTTGCGCTCTTTGAAATGGTGGTCTTTTTAATCATTCTGACCATCGGTTTAGTGTATGCCTGGCGAAAAGGCGCGCTAGAGTGGATCTAAGCTACGAATAGGGGAGCGGCGGCGCGGCTGCGCAAGGCCTTGGCCTAATTCAATTCACCATTTTGCCCGGAGGGCGTATGTCTGATCTACAAACGCAAATGGATCTTGAGCAGCAGGGGGTGCTGTTTACGACCATCAATAAGCTGTACAACTGGGGTCGCCGCTCTTCGGTGTGGCCGATGCAGTTCGGGTTAGCTTGCTGCGCGATTGAGATGATTGCTGCAGCAGCTTCGCGCTATGATATTTCGCGCTTTGGCTCGGAACTCTTTCGCGCCTCACCCCGCCAAGCTGACGTGATGGTCGTTGCTGGTACTGTGACCAAGAAAATGGTTCCACAGGTTGTTCGTTTGTTTAACCAAATGCCCGAACCACGCTATGTGATTTCGATGGGAGCGTGTGCGACCTCTGGTGGCCCCTTCCGCGATGGCTATAACGTGGTGCGTGGGGTTGATTTATATGTACCGGTTGATGTTTATATTCCAGGCTGCCCACCGCGACCTGAAGCCTTGTTGCATTCGTTGATGACCTTGCAAGCGCAAATCGATGTGCAATCGTTGCAACAAGTGCGCTGGTATGGCGATGATGAGGCAGTGCTCAACGAGTTTCCAATGCCAATCTTTGGCGCTGAAGGCTTGGAATTGCCGGGCATCGCCGGAACTGCCGACCCGGTTGGTGGTACGCCGAAAATGGCGCCATTTGTTAGCCCTGCCTTGGGTGGCAAAGGCGAACGCGATGCCTCAACCAGAGCCTTGGAAGGCAATCAGCCTAAACCAATGTTGCGGGCTGGCACGGTAACGATCGAGGAGGTAGCTCATGGCATTGCTGGCTAGAGGCGAACTGCGCTCGATCCTGCAAACCCAACTACCCAACGCGCTAGATACTCGTTGGGATACCCAAGCAACTGACCAAGTTGAGGCCCATGGCGAAGGCCAAACCGTGCTGCTCGATTTCGATGCAGTGGTTAAGGCTGAGGCGATTGTTGAAGTTGCCCATTTTGTCCGTGATACTTTTGGCTATACCTTCCTCTCCAACATCACAGCGGTTGATTACCTCAAGCAAGGGTTGATTGAATTGGTTTATCAATTCTATAACGCTGCTGAGGGCGGCCCCGACTTGCGCGTGCGGGTGCGGATTGGTCGTAGCCCAGAAGAGTGCATTGTTCCATCGCTAACGCCTACGTGGCCTGGTGCCGATTTGCAAGAACGCGAAGCCTACGATATGTATGGCGTGGTGTTCCCTGGCCATCCAAATCTGGCGCGGGTCTATATGTGGGATGAGTTTAAGGGCTTTCCAATGCGGAAAGACTTCCCCAAGACGGGCGATAAATATACCCACGTCACGGGAGAATAGTCAATGCTAAAGACTGAAGAACTGCAAATTAATATTGGTCCTCAGCACCCTTCAACTCACGGTGTGTTCCGCATGCTTGTTACTGTCGATGGCGAAACCTTGGTTGATCTCAAACCAGTGTTTGGCTACTTGCACCGTAATCACGAGCAGCTTGGTGAAGTGAATACCTATTTGCAAAATATGCCCTTCACCGACCGGCTCGATTACTTTAACTCGATGGTTAACAATCACGCCTATGCCCGTACAATTGAGACGCTTGCCGGCGTTGAAGTGCCTGAACGTGCCCAATACATTCGCGTCATTATGGATGAGCTTTCGCGAATTTTGAACCACGCCACTGCAATGGGCTTTATGCTCGGCGACATGGGTGCGTGGCAAACGGCATTGCTCTGGGGTATGCGCGAACGTGAAAAGATTCTCGACATGTTTGAATATGTGTCGGGCGCTCGCATGATGTGTAACTACTGCCGCTTTGGTGGCGTGGTGCGCGACATCGACGATTGGTTCATCGCCGAATTGAAGAAGTTGATGCAGGGTCTGCCGCATTACTTCGACGATTTTGAAGGCTTGTTGCTCAACAGTGAAATTCTTTTGGCCCGCGCCCGTAATATCGGTGTGTTGCCCAAAGAGTTGGCGCTGGCCTATAGCGTGACAGGCCCAGTGCTGCGTGGCTCGGGCGTTGCCTACGATATTCGCAAGGCTGAACCCTACGCAGTCTATGATCGCTTTAAGTTCAAAGTGCCGGTTGGCACGGTGGGCGATGTTTACGACCGCTTCTTGGTGCGGATCGCCGAAATGCGCGAATCGTACAAAATCTTGGAGCAAGCGATCGAACAATTGCCCGATGCAACCGGCGGCTTTATCAATCCTAAAGTGAAGCAACAAAGCCTCAAAGCGCCTGCTGGCGAAGCCTATGCCCGGGTTGAATCGCCCAAAGGCGAACTCGGTTTCTACGTGGTGAGTGATGGATCGGGTAGCGCCTATCGCTATAAAGTGCGTGCCCCATCGTTCATCAACCTCTCGGCCTTGGCCGATATGTGCAAGGGCTACACGATTGCCGACGTTGTGGTTATCTTGGGAAGTATCGATATCGTGATGGGCGAGGTAGACCGATGACGTTGAGCCATTTAGCAACTGAAGACGTGTTTGTTGTTGAACGCAATGACGCGGATTTTCGGGCTGGTCAGGGCATGACCAAGGGTTTGGGAATTGTGTTTCGCAAATTCCGCAAAGCTTTATTTGGCAAGCCCAACAGTGACCGCGCCGATACCGAAGGCCAATTCAATGTGCAGTATCCCGAAGAGCGGCTGGCCTTGCCAGAGGCCTATCGCAATATGCCAATTTTGCTCTACGATGATGCTACCGGCCATGAATTGTGTACTTCCTGTTTTCAATGCGAGCGGATCTGCCCTCCTCAGGTAATTCACATTACCCAAGCGAAAGATCCTGCTACCGGCAAGCCAGTGCCAGCCGCTGCCAAATTTGTGTTGGAATACGACACCTGTATGTCGTGTGGCTACTGCGCCGAAGTTTGTCCATTTGATGCAATTAAAATGGACCACGACTTTGAATTATCAACTGCCAACCACCCAGAGCTTGATGTAGACTACAACCGCTTGTTGCGCCCCGTTTCCTACTACGAAGCGATTGCGCCAACCATGTGGTCGGATGTCAAAGAACAAGCTATGAAGAAGTTGCAAAACAATATCAAACGTCGCCCAGGCGATATTGGCCGCGACCATGGTCAAAAGATCAAGGGTGGTGCGCCAGTGGCCGCTGCTGCGCCAGTTGCAGGGGCAGCTCCGGTTGCCGCCGCCAAGCCACGTGGCCCTGTGGCCGCGATTGGCAAAAACATGCCCGAAGATAAAATCGCCAAGCTGATTTCAATTCGGGCCGCCAATGCTGCTAAGCGTGGTGGTGGTGCTGCCGATGCCGCGCCGGTGGCGCAAGCAGCTCCCGTGGTTGAAGCTGTGGTCGATGCGCCAGCAGCAGTAAGCGCTGCGCCAACAGGCCCAGTTGCGGCGATTGGCGAAAACATGTCGGAAGACAAGCGTGCCAAACTTGAGGCAATTCGCGCTGCGAAACGTGCCCAACGAGGAGAATAATCGATGGCTGATGCACTAACACAACTAGGCTTTGCATCATGGCTGAGTGTTCTGATTGCCAGCATCATTAAAAGTAACCCTCATTCTCGTGGGCGGTTCAGTTGGCATGATGTTCCTGACGTGGTATGAACGTCGCTCCATTTCGTATATGCAAGACCGACGCGGCCCCAACCGCGTCGGGCCTCAAGGCTTGTTGCAGCCAATTTCCGAAGCCATCAAAACGATGACTAAGGAAGATGCAACTCCATTTGAGGCTGATAAAATCGTTCACTTTTTGGCGCCAGTCGTGATGCTGGGCGCAACCGTGCTTTCATTTGCGGTCATTCCGTGGGGTCGTATGTTCCCCGTCGATTTGAACGCTGCGGTGTTGTTTGTGATCGCGACTGGCGGCTTGCACAGCATCGGCATGATGATGGCTGGTTGGGGTTCCAACAATAAATTTGCCTTGCTTGGCGGGATGCGCGGGGTTGCGCAATTGATCAGTTATGAAATTCCCCAAGTTATGTCGATTATTCCAGTGGTCTTGATGACCGGCTCGATGTCGCTGCAAAAGATTGTAGAAGCCCAAAACGACTTTGGCGGCTTGGGCTGGTATGTCTTCTCGCCAGTGGGCTTGTTGGGCTTTACTCTGTTCTTTATTGCTAGCTTGGCCGAAGGCGAACGAACACCCTTCGATATTCCTGAGGCCGACTCAGAAATTGTTGCTGGCTATATGACCGAATATAGCGGGATGAAGTTTGCGGTCTTCTATCTCTCAAACTATATGAGCAACTTGGCAGTGTGTTTTGTGACTGCGACCCTCTACCTTGGTGGCGGCAACGGGCCTGGCGTTGATGCGCTTGGCGGAGTTGCTGGTGGTTTGCTCTCACTGATCTACTTCCTGCTCAAGTCCTTCGCGCTGTTCTTTGTGATGGTGTTGATCCGTGGGACTGTACCACGTTTGCGGGTTGACCAACTGATGGGCTTTGCTTGGAAGTTCTTGCTGCCCTTGGTTTTGGTCAACATTTTGAGCGCCTCGTTCTGGGTTGCGCTGCTCCGTTGGGATCAACAATGGCCAAAATTGACCGAATGGTTTGGCGTACCGACGACTGCTGATGCTACCAACTGGGGTCGCTTGGCAATTGCCATCGGGCTAACCCTATTGATCAATGCTGGGGCAGTGGCGCTGATTATGCGTCTCACCAACCGCAACGTCCAGAAACACTTATACACAACCGACGAAGAACTTGCTCTTGGATTATCGTAAAAGCGCAAGCGTGAAGGATGGGGCGGTTGCTCCATCCTTCATACGGAAGGACTAGCTTGATGAACCCGATTGCGATAGGTGTTTTTATTGTCATCGCGCTGCTGACGCTCGGTTCGGGCATTATGGTCGTGACAGTTAGAAACATCATCCACTCAGCATTATGGCTGATTGCCTCGTTTATCGGGGTGGCAGCGCTCTATTTGCTGATGGAAGCTGAATTTTTAGCAGTTGTCCAGATTTTGGTCTACGCGGGGGCTGTTTCAATCCTCGTTTTGTTTGCTATCATGCTCACACGCCAAGTTACTGGTGAAGGTGTGCGCGTGGTGTTTGAGCGCTGGTGGGTAGCCCTCTTAATTGCTTTGGGGCTATTTGGAGTGATTGTGCCAACACTCTGGAAGCATGGCGCAACGTGGGAAGAAGCCTCGAAACTGGCTCAAGTTGGCCCAGCTCCGGTTGAAGGAGCCGCCAATACGCTGCAAGTTGCGACCGCTACCGAGATTGGGCGCTCGTTTATGGGCGAATACCTCTTGCCATTTGAAGTTATTTCAGTCTTGTTGCTGATGTCACTGATTGGGGCGATTGTGATTGCCTATGAAGAACGCACCCGTCGCCGCCGAGTGCTGACCTTGGCTGAAGAACTTGCGTTGAAAAAACGTGGGATTGTTGAGCCTCGTGACGCTGAAGGCGCGGTTGTTGCGCTCGAATCCGAACAGGCATAAGGAGAAAACGATGGTTGGTTCTGTCCCATTAGTGTGGGTGCTTACCCTCGCTGCCGGATTGTTCTGCATCGGCCTGTTTGGAGCGCTCTCGCGGCGCAACATCGTGGGGATGCTGATGGGGATTGAGTTGATGTTGAATTCAGTCAACATTAACTTAGTGGCCTTCTGGCGCTACCTACAACCAACAGGCACGGCTGGCTTGGTCTTTGCAATTTTTACCATCGCAGTTGCCGCTGCTGAAGTGGCGGTTGGTTTGGCAATGGTGATTGCAATCTATCGCGCTCGCCTGACGATTAACGCTGACGAAATAGATACACTTAAAGGATAGTGACGCCTTGCAAAGGCCGGCGAGAGTGTAACCCACTTTGACCACCCTTTGTAATTCGTCTCGAAGTAGGGGACTGATCAATGCCGTTTTTTGATCTTGCGTGGTTGATTCCGCTGCTGCCATTGGCAGCATTTGTGTTGATCACCCTTGTGCCACCGATTGGGCGCTCGCGCAAAGCGTCGTATACCACGGCGTTAGTGTTGCTTGGGCTGGCTACGGTGATTGCCTGGGGTGTTTTGGCACAATCGATCAGCGAAGGATTCCCTAATGCGCCGATGGTAACTGGGGTTGCCGCTGAAGCTGGCCAAGAACAGGCGAGCGAAGGCGCTGCTGCCGAAGGTGGCCATGCGGAAACCGCAATTCCAACATTTGGGAATTTTTATCATAAATCGTTTGCATGGGCACCCGATGGCTCAGGGTTTTTCAACTTTGGCTATCGCCTAGATGGTGCAACAGTGCTGATGTTGGCGATGGTCACGTTGGCTGCGTGGTGTATTCACCTCTTCTCAGTGGGCTATATGGCTCACGACGAATTCCCCGCAGGCCACCAACGCCAATCGCGCTTCTTCTCCTATATCGCGTTGTTTACCGCTTCGATGTTGGGAATGACGCTAGCAGATAACTTATTGCTGTTCTTTATCTGCTGGGAGTTGATGGGTCTGTGTTCGTTCTTGTTGATTGGCTTCTGGTTCTTCAAGCCTTCGGCCCGCGAAGCTGCCAAAAAAGCCTTTATCACCACCCGGATTGGTGATGTGGGCATGATGTTGGGGATGATGTACATCTACAACAAATCTGGCTCGCTGACCTTCGGCCACGAACCAGGCCAAATTTACAACGGCGAATTTTTGGAAAGCATCAAAACTGCTGCGAGCTTGATTCCTGGAGTTAGCGCTGCTTCATTGATGGCGTTTTTGGTTTTCCTTGGCACGGTCGGCAAATCGGCGCAGTTTCCGCTGCACGTTTGGTTGCCCGATGCGATGGAAGGCCCTACGCCTGTTTCAGCGCTGATTCACGCTGCGACCATGGTTGCGGCTGGGGTGTTCTTGGTCATTCGGACCTTCCCAATCTTTGCGGTGAGCGATGTGCTGCCAGTGGTCGCCTTTATTGGCGCATTCACGGCTTTGTTCGCAGCCTTGATTGCGGTGGCGCAATATGACATCAAGCGCATTCTGGCCTTCTCGACCTTATCGCAGCTTGGTTTCATGGTAGCGGCGCTGGGCATTGGCGCTTGGGTTGCAGCCTTATTCCACTTGCTGACTCACGCTTTCTTCAAAGCGCTGTTGTTCCTTGGCTCTGGCTCAGTCATCCACGGCATGGAAGTAACAGTTGGCCATGATCCTGATAAAGCTCAAGATATTCGCAACATGGGTACCTTGCGCAAATTCATGCCAATTACCTTCTTGACCTATATGGCTGGTTTCTTCGCCCTGATTGGGATTCCACCGTTTGCTGGGTTCTGGTCGAAGGATGAAATTATCCTTGACTCGTTCATAAATCACCATTATGTGATTTATGGCGTGCTGACCGCCGCCGCTTTCTTGACGGCGTTCTATATGACCCGCCAAATTGTAGTGGTGTTCTTTGGCAAGTTCCGTGGTTACGAACCACGCAAAGCTGTAGTGGCTGCTGCCCATGGTCATGACGATCACGGCCATGGCGACCACGACGACCATCACCATGAGCACGAAGCCCATGATCCCCACGAATCGCCACGTTCGATGACGATTCCGTTGATCATCTTGAGCTTGTTTGCTGTGTTTGCTGGTTTTGTCAATGCTGGTTTCTTGGGCATTCACTGGTTCAGCGACTATGTGAACCCAGGTGGTGAGATTCCTACCCCCAGTCCAGTGATTGCCTTGATTGCCACAGCGGTTGCGTTGGTTGGGGCTGGCTTAGGTTTCTTGACCTATCGCAACGCCTTCAAAAATGCCAACGATCGCGACCCCTTGGCTGGCGCTTTGGGGCCAATCTGGACGGCGCTGGAAAATCGATTCTACATCGACCAGATTTACGATAAAACCTTTATTGCCCTGACCTACGGCGCAGGTCGCTTGCTCAACTGGATCGACCGCAATGTGGTTGATCGGGTTGTCAACTTGACTGGCTTGGTGACCTTGTTTGTTGGCCGCGTCAACTTCATCATCGACGACTTCTCGTTGAATACCGTCACCGACGATATTGGCGAAGGCACGATTACGGTGGGTGACGGGGTGCGTCAATCGGCCACGGGCAAGATTCAAGACTACGGTGCCTACATCTTTGGTGGCGTGGTACTGTTGGCCTTGATTTATATGTATGCCTTCTAGGAGCGTGAGCGAATGCTGAACGAATTTATCAAATTCAGTGATTGGAGCATCACCACGCTAATTGCCCTTTCTCCATTGGTGGGCATGTTGCTGGCTTTGGTTTTTCCTGAAACCAGCCCAAAACAGCCGCACGATTGCTTGGGGGGTGTTTGCGTGGAGTTTGGTGCCACTTGGACTCACGCTCTTTTTGTGGCTAAGTGGCGGCTTTAATCCAGCCCTCGCTTCAGTCACTGGCGATCAAGCCATGATCCAGCAAGTGGATCGGGTGCGCTGGGTTCCATTTTTCAATGCTGACTTTTTTGTTGGGATTGACGGCCTGAACTTTCCACTGGTGTTTTTGACAACCGCACTAACACCAATTTGTATCTTAGCTGCCTTCCGGATCAAACAACGCCAAAACGTCTATTTGGCCTTGATGTTGTTGTTGGAAGCGGCGATGTTGGGCTATTTTGTATCGCTCAACTTCTTGCTGTTGTTCCTGTTCTGGGAATTCAGCTTGGTGCCAATGTTCTTTATTATCAACAACTGGGGTGGTGAAAACCGCCGCTACTCGGCCTTCAAGTTCTTCGTGTATACGATGGCTGGCTCGGTCGGGATGTTGATAATTTTTGAATTTATCTACTTGGCAACTGGCACCTTCGATTTGGTGGTGCTCTCGCGTTTGGGTCAGGGCTTGCCGGTTGATCCGGCCTTGCTCGCGCCAAAATTGGGAGCGGGCTATACCAGCGGCGCTACCTTGCAATCGATGCTGTTCAGCGCAGTCCAAGATATTGGCTTGACCAATCTTTTGGGCAATAGCAACGGCACGCCAGCGGCAATTGTCTTCTGGTGTATCTTTGTGGCCTTTGCCGTGAAATTGGCCGTTTGGCCATTGCACACCTGGCAGCCTGACACCTACGAAAATGCCCCAACCAGTGGCTCAATGATTGTTTCGGCGGTGATGTCGAAGATGGGTGCCTATGGCTTGATCCGGATTATGATCATGCTCTTCCCGCAACAAACCCATCACTTCGCGCCGATCTTGGCAATCTTTGCCTTGGCGAGCATTTTGTTTGGCGCATACGCTGGCTTGGCCCAAACCAACCTCAAGCGTTTGATTGCCTATGCTTCGATTAACCACATGGGCTATGTTTTGCTTGGTTTGGCGGCGGCAGCTTCGGCAGCACCCGAAAGCCTCGGCGACCTAGCCGTCAATATTCGCACCTCGGCCTTGAATGGGGTGCAAGCTCAGATGGTTGCCCACGGTTTCAGCACCGCCGCATTGTTCTTCCTTGCGGGCGAACTCTACGAGCGAACTGGCACCTACCAGCTTGATCAATTTGGCGGCTTGCGTAAAGTTATGCCAATTTTTGCTGGTCTGATGGGCGTGGCGATGTTTGCCAACCTTGGGTTACCTGGTTTGGCAGGCTTCGTTGGCGAATTCTTTATTTTCCGTGGCGCGTGGGGCACGCAGCCAGTTATCACCACAATTGCCGTGTTGGGCTTGATTGTGACCGCTTTGGTGCTGATCCGAATGTATCAAAAGATCTTCTACGGGCCAGTTAACCACAAGCTGACCAATTTGCCTGATATCAAAGTTGGTGATTGGGCCTTCAATGTGACCCTACCGTTGATTATTGTGCTGTTGGTGTTTGGGATTTACCCCAAGCCACTGATGGATTTATCAAACTACGCAGCCACGGTGATGGCTCAGGTGTTTGCAAGCCTGTAACGTGGACGGAGTTAAACGATGCATTTGATCGAAAGTTTGCCAACGGGCATTCCGTACCTGAGCCTCATCTGGTTAGTTCCCTTGCTTGGGGCTTTGGTGATTATGTTTTTGCCCAAAGAGCAAAAACAAGCCATGCGGATTATCTCGGCAGTGGTTGCAACGATCTCGTTTGGCCTCGGCTTGTTGGTCTTTTTTGCCTACGACCCCAGTGCAGCGGGTTATATGGGCACCAAGATGCAGTTTGTCGAGAAGCTTGATTGGGTTCCGCAACTAGGCATGTCGTATTTGGTCGGCGCTGATGGGATCAGTTTGCCCTTGATTGTTTTGAATGGTTTGGTGATTTTCACTGGCACATTCATCTCATGGAACATCGAAGATCGGGTCAAGGAATATTTCATCCTGCTGCTGTTGTTGGTGGTCGGGGTGTACGGCGTATTTATGGCGCTGGATTTGTTCCTGATGTTCGTGTTTTATGAATTGGCTGTGTTGCCAATGTACCTGCTGATCGGGATTTGGGGTTCGACGCGTAAAGAATATGGCGCGATGAAACTAACCATTTACTTGATGATCGGTTCGGCAGCATTAATGGTTGGGATGGTGGCGATTTACGTTGTGGGCGGTACCTTTAATATGGTCGAGCTTTCACAACGCGTTTTCAGCCTCGAATTCCAAAAAATCTTCTTCTTGCCAATGTTTGTGGGCTTTGCAGTGCTGGCGGGGATGTTTCCCTTTCATACCTGGTCGCCAACAGGTCACGTGGCTGCTCCCACAGCGGTTTCGATGCTCCACGCCGGGGTGTTGATGAAGCTGGGAGCCTATGGTGCCTTGCGGGCAGCGCTCTGGCTGATGCCGAATGGCGCCCAGTTCTGGTTGCCTGGAATTGCCGTGATGACCTTGATGAACGTCGTGTATGGAGCATCGATTGCGATGGTTCAGAAAGACTTCAAGTATGTGATCGGCTATTCATCGGTGAGCCACATGGGCTTGGTGATGTTGGCGCTGGCATCGATGAACGAAACTGCGCTCAACGGCGCGGTGATGCAAATGTTTGCTCACGGCGTCATGACCGCCTTGTTCTTTGCGGTGGTTGGTCGGATGGTCTATGAACGGACGCATACCCGCCAATTGCCCGAACTTGGTGGCTTGATGAAAGTAATGCCGTTTGCCTTTGTGGTCTTTATCATCGCGAGTCTCTCGTCGATGGGGATGCCCGGCACGGCAGGCTTTATGGCCGAGTTCACG
The DNA here is from genome assembly GCA_963767035.1 of uncultured Chloroflexia bacterium. GTDB lineage: Bacteria > Chloroflexota > Chloroflexia > Chloroflexales > Herpetosiphonaceae > Herpetosiphon. The sequence goes on from CAVYBW010000003.1 coordinate 818,580, forward strand.
ATCTTCACTGGCGTGATGAACCAATATCCCTTGGTTGCGGCAGTTGCAGCCTTGTCGATTCCGATCACTGCTGCCTACGTCTTGCGGGTTGGCTATATGGCATTCATGGGCGAGGTCAAAGACCCGCATTTCAATGATTTGCCACCACTCACTTGGCAAGAAAAATTCTCAGGCACAGTTTTAGCAATCGTGGTGATTGGGGTTGGGTTATTCCCCAGCATCATCATGGACTACATCGCAACCGGTGTGCAGCCAATTGCCCAGCGCATGATTGATGTAGCGGGACGATAGGGAGGAATGACGTGAATTTTCAAATAGCTGATTTTGCGCGGCTCATCCCTGAGTTTTTGCTTCTATCGATTGCAGCCTTGGTGCTGCTTGGCGATGTGCTCACGCGTTGGTCGAAGGGCAAGGAAGGCTTAGCCGAACGGACTAGTGAAGCTAGTGCTATGACCTTGATGGGTCTTGGGCTTGCTTTTGTGGTTACCTTGTTGCAAGGTGGTTTCTTAGGCTTTATCAATGCCTATAATTGGGAACTCTTTGGCTTCAATTTGTTTGCTGGTCTACGCCAGAGCGGCCTCGATGGCAACATCCTTGGCGGCGCGTTTGTGGTTGATCCGCTGACCCACATTGGGCGCTTAGTCTTTATTGGCGCAGCCTTTGTGACGGTGGTCTTGACTGGCAAAGCCAAGCCTTCCAACAATCCGGCTGAGTTTTATGCCCTGATCTTGTTTGCCACCCTCGGCATGATTTTCATGACTGCTGGCGGCGAATTGATCATGATTTACTTGGGCATTGAATTGACCAGTATTCCACTGTATGTGTTGGCTGGTTACTTTCGCCGCAACCCGGTTAGCACCGAAGCAGGCGCAAAATACTATATCTTCGGCGCGCTTTCATCGGCAATCTTGCTGTTTGGGATGAGCTTGCTCTTGGGTTTGACCCTGATGAATGGTCAGACCATGAATGCCACCCCAACCAGTTTGAGCTCGGTGGCGACGGCTGTTGAGTTGGCATTTGCCAATCCCGAAGGCCCAAGCCAAGGCATCGTGATTTTGGCGCTGTTGTTTATCGTGGCAGGCATGTCCTACAAAATAGCGATTGTGCCGTTCCACGCTTGGTCGCCTGATGTGTACCAAGGTGCGCCAACCGCGATGACGGCCTTTATCTCAACGGCCTCGAAAACTGCTGGATTCTTCTTGCTGTATCGCTTGCTGGTAACCGGCTTCGGTGCTTCAGGCATTATGGGTACGGCAGCAATTGGTGCGAACACCAGTTTTGGTGGCTGGGCAAGCTTAATCGCGATTCTAGCAGCCTTGACCATGCTGATTGGCAACTTGGCGGCATTGCCCCAAACCAATGCCAAGCGCATGTTGGCCTATTCATCAATTGCCCAAGCAGGCTTCTTGATGTTGGGCTTGGTTGGTACGCAACGCGATAGCACCATTTCGCTGATTATGTACTTGATTGCCTATACCGTGACCAACCTGAGTGCCTTCGGTATCTTGGCCTTGGTTGAAGATAAAGTTGGCGGGACTGACTTTAGCAACTTGAATGGCTTGGGCCGCCGGGCGCCTGGCCTGAGTTTGCTCTTGACGATCGCAATCCTGTCACTAGCTGGGATTCCACCACTCTCAGGCTTCTTCGTGAAGTTCTACGTCTTTATTGCTGCTTGGCAAGAAGGCGCGAAGTGGCTGGTAATCTTCGCAGTCAGCAATACGGTTATCAGTTTGTACTACTACTTGCGTTTCCTCAAGGCTGTCTATTTTGCCCCGCCGGAAACCAACGAACCAATCAAAGTTGGCTATGGGCCTGGCATCGTCATGACCGCCATCACCCTGTTGATCTTTGGTTTGGGGATTGTGCCAACCTGGCTGTATGGGGTAATTGAACAAGTAACAGTTCGGATGGGTGGCCGCTAAACTGCTAATCCGCTTGGTAATTGGCCTACTCGCAGCGTGCGTAGTAGGTCAATTGCTTTTTAAGGAAACACAAGCGGGCATTCAAGCGTCAATTATGAAAGAATGTTTAGTATTGACCATTTGTACAGACAATCTTGCTATGGTGTGCTAAGATGGAGCGGCGTGGTGCAAGCAACAAGAGGCGATCATGACAGATTTAACCAACACAACTTTAGGTAAATATACCCTCGGCCAACCCTTGGGGGCTGGCGGCATGGGCGCAGTCTACCGCTCGATCCATCCGCAGCTTGGGCGGGCTGTCGCGATTAAAATTATCTTAGGCAATGCGACTGAAGATGCGCGCCAGCGCTTTTTGCGCGAGGCCCAAGTGGCAGTGCAGCTCTCGCACTCCAACATTGTACGGGTGTTTGATGTTGATGAAGATAAAGGCATGCCCTTTATTGTGATGGAACTGATCGAAGGCCCAAGCCTGAGCGATGAGTTGCGTCAGGGTCGCATGCCCTTAGAAAAAGTGCTGAAAATTACTGTCGAATTAGCCGAAGCCTTGGAATATGCCCATAGCCAAGGGATTTTGCACCGTGATATTAAACCAGCCAATGTGTTGATTCGCCCCAATGGGAGCGCAGTGTTGGTCGATTTGGGCTTGGCGCGTTTGGCCAATAGCGAATCGCAAGAACATCAATTAACCCAAAGCGGCATGATTATTGGCACGCTTTCGTATATGGCGCCTGAGCAAATTCAGGCTCAGCCGCTTGATGCTCGCACCGATATTTATGCTTTAGGTGTGTTGCTATTCCAAATGATTACTGGTCGTTTGCCATTCGAGGGCGATACTCCACAAATTATGTTTGGCCATGTCTATACCCAGCCGCCAGCAGCAAGCACCACTGGTGCGTTTTTGCCGCCAGCGCTCGATAACTTAATTATGGCAATGATGGCTAAAGCGCCCCAACAGCGCCCCCAAAGTATGGCCGAAATCGCCCGGGTATTGCGTTCGGTTATGCAGAACGCAGCGACACCAGCAGGCTATGAAAATTATGCAGGGCCAGCGGTGGTGCGTCCGCAACAGCCAATGCCGGCCAATTATGCGTCGTATCCTGGGCAGCCAAGTTATGGTGCAGGCCACCCAAGCCAGCCAAATTACGGTGGAGGCTATTCCAATCAGCCAAATTATGGTGCAGGCCACCCAAGCCAGCCAAGTTATGGTGGCATGCCGCCAAGCGGCAATCTACCGCACACGCAGCCACAATATGGCACCATGCCCCAATCAAACCCTGTGCTAATTGGTCAGCCAGCAAGGCGTGGCATTTCGCCATGGTTTTGGTTGGCACTGGTATCGATCTTTATCATTGGTGGGTTGGGAATCTATACCATCAATTCAGCGTTTGATAAGCAGCCGCCACCAAACGAGCCTGGCATTGTGGTGCAAATTCCTGGTGTGCCAACCCAACGACCACGCCCAACGACCGTCGCGATTAATCGCGCTACAGCAACTCCCGGCGGAGTGGCCTACACCACACCGCAAGCAACGCCTGCTGCTCCGAATCCTGATACCGCCAATCAGTTTAGCATTTCCAATATTGGCAGCCGCACTGCTGGCTCAACAACGCTCATGTATGGCATTGTTACCAACAATACCGACAAACCCAAAGGCGCTATCAAGATTGAAGCCACCTTTTTGGTCGATGATAAAGAAGTTGAATTTGAAACAGGCTACTCGGTATTGGGCGTGCTTGGGCCAGGTGAGCGGGCACCATGGATTTTAGTCTTGAATGATGCGCCTGAATATCAAACCGTTAAGTATGAGATTTTTGGCACCGACAATATGTATGCTGGCGCGATTGATTATCGTGATTTGCGCATTGACGATTTGGAAATTAAGCCCGATGGACTGTTTTATGAAGCGACGGGCAAGATTACCAATACTGGCAAAAAACGCACTCGAACGCTGATGATCTATCTGGTGACCTATAACGAAAAAGATGAGATTATTGGGGTCGATACGCTTGTACCTGGCAATAGCACCTTATCGCCAGATGCAACTGCTCGCTTCGAATCGAGCATTCTGTTTAGCCCAGAAAAATATAAAATTGCCCGTTACGAGACCTTTATTCGAGGATTAACTGAATGAAACGTTTATGGCTTGGTTTGCTGTTGCTCTGTTTAGCTAGCTGTGGTGGAGCAACTGCCACGACGGTGCCAACAACTGTCCCAACTGCTACGACAGCGGCCAGTCCTGAGGTGCTGCTGACCTTTGCCCAAACTGGTGGGATTGCTGGGATCAATGAGACGTTGACGGTTTGGAGTGATGGCAAGTTGGAGCTAGCAAGCGTGAGCGCCGCCAGTACCTTGCGCGTCGGCGATGCTCCACCTGCGCAATTGAACGCGATTCAGGCTATTTTGAACGATCCGGAGTTTGCCAACCTTGCAGCAAGCTATGGCAATATGGGCAGTTGCTGCGATATGTTTAGCTATACGCTGACCACTGGCAACAAATCGATCGCCACGATTGATGGTGCTGAGTATCCCGAAATTCTGGCGAAATTGTTTAGCCAACTGCAAACGCTCAAGCAGTCAATTCCACAATAATCTGTTTCCCTCACCCCCTAGGCCCCTCTCCCGCCTAGCGAGGCGAGGGGGAGCCACGTGTCTTGTATCCATGAATTACGGCAAAACCACTAACCCAAAAGCCTTCGCTCGCAGCGTGGGAGCGGGGTTGGGGTGAGGGAAGATCGTTACCAACCCAGGTTAACTGTGCCTGTGGCCTTGGTGAGCCGAACTTCAAGATAGCGACTGGTGCCAATTGTGCGCTCATGACCAAATGATGGCAGCCCATTGATCGTCAAATTAACACTTTCGGGCGCGTCGTTGGGCAGGAATAATTGCAGCGTGGTTTGTTCGCCGCTACCAGTAAAATCGAGCTGAATGCCACGGGCTAGCCGCTGCCAGCGATAGCTCACATAGCCTTGCGATGCGGCATAGCGCGTTGTCACTTGAGCTTGTTGCACTTCTGACTCAACAATCCAGCGTGGGCTAAGCACGGCATGGTCATATAAGGCGCCTTGATCGGTCACACCTGCCGCACCTTCGATTAACGCTGCCAACATTGCAGTGCTGCCCCAACCATCGGTGGCAAGCGTGTCGGGGCCAGAAATGCCTGGATTGCCAACCGGGTAATACCACAAATAGCTGCCGCCTTGAGCTTCAATCATTTGGGCATAACGCCGTAGAATATCAAACCCATAGCCTGATTGGCCCCAGCGGAAAGCTCCCCGCGCCAATTCGCCGCCTACCAACGGCATGCGCCCACCATTAACATATTCGCCGGGCTGATTACCCCACCCGGGCAGCGTGCCAAAACTTTCTGCTGGAAATGGCGGATCGATGCTGAACCATTCTGAGGAAAGATTGCTTGGATCGGCGACGCGCCGTTGATAATATTCATCGATGATCGCTAAGGCGCGGCTTGCTTCCATGCCATAGCGGTTGAGCGCGTAGGAGTTGGAGAGCGAAAGTTGACGCGTCTCGTCAAGTTCGGCAATATCAAAGGCTTGCTCTAAAACATTGTGAATGTAGAATTTGCCATTCCACGCAACCTGGTTAAGCTGCTGGGTAAGCTGCTGCGAACGGCTCAGCCATTGGCTTGCTTGCTCAAAATTGGCTTGGCTTACTTCAAGTTTGCTGAGCAAATACAGCGCATGGGCCATGCCGGTATTATCGCCATGCATAATGCCAAAGCGAGTTTTTTCGTCGATCCAATGGCGCGGTGAGCTTTTGCCATCGGGGGCAATTGTCGGCCCACCATACTCAAAATCCCACGTATCCATTGTGTATGGGCGGCGAATGAGTTGCAGGCTGGGATTCCAGCGTTGTGGATCGCTCAGGCTATAGTTGATGCCGCGCAGCATTGCCGGTTTTTGCTCAAGCATCCAACTGGTGTCGCCGGTGGCTTGCCAAGCTTGATGCACGCCCTGCACAAACAGATATTCTAAATCGGCCTCGACGGCGGTTCGGCCTTGAACGGGAGCGCCACCAAGGAGGGCAAAATAATCGTCAAACGCGCCATTGGCTTTTTGCTCACGCCGAAAATAATCAAGCGTGCTGGTCATATCGTGCTCAAAATAGCGATAGCCCAAGCCTTGATGAACATGATCGCGCAGCCAAATCAGGTAGCTATCGGGCGAGCGATAGCCGCGAATCGTGTAGCCTTTGTATTGATAGGTTGATACATCATTGCGCAAAAAGCTGCGCACGTTGTTGGGCAGCGTATCGTAGGCCGCAACGCCAGATTGAATGCTGGTGCTGGCATCAAGTTGATAGATGCTGCTGTTGATTGCCGCAACCTTGCCATCAATCAGCAAAACGGCATAGTGCTGGCCCAACGCTCCCTGCGCTTGCAAGTTTCGGTTTTGAGGTTGGCCTGCGAGGTTTAATGGGTGGCTTGATTCAAGTTGTCCAGCGCTATCAAAGATGCGCAGGATTGCAGTGCCAACATAGCTGCCTGCATCGATGTGAATTTCAAATTGATCGAGTGGTTTGAGGATGCTGCTTGGCCCACGCAAGTTGGCGCGAATTGAGCTGGCTTGGCGGGTGCCATTCAAGAGCCAATTGGCCTGCCAGAGACCTAAAGGGCTGAGCATAATATTCTGGTTAGCCTGATCGCTGACGAGCAATTGTTGCTCAAAATATTGCATGGTTTGGATTTGACCAGTCAATGGATTGGTTTCTGTGACTGTTTCAGTAATTGGGTTGCCAAGTTGCTGAGCCTCGCCATTGGCTTGCCAATAGCTGCGAAATGGCTCGCACATTGAGCGTTTAGTCGCTTCTAGCCATAAGCATTGGCTATTTGGCAAATGTTGCCGTTGGTTCTGCCATGTGCGCTGGCTTGCTTGAAACAGATCGAGGCCAAGTTTGGCTGGCACAACCTGATTGTTGAGCCAATGCAAGCGTTGGTTTTTGAAATATTGCACCAACTGCCCATCGAACCAAAGCGCCTCGCTGATTGGCTCGCCAACTACTGCTGCCCCGCCGTTAGCCTGCCAAAACGCTTGAAACTCGGCTTGTACTTGATAGTTCGGCGTTTGGGCGTTAGCAGGCTTGGCGCTTTGGCTCGGCACGAAGCTTAATCCAATTAACAAACATCCCAACCAACAAAAAACTCGTCTCATCATACCATCCGTTGATTCATTGGCGGGCTACTGGCAGCGATCACCAGTAGCCCGTACACTATGCGCTAGGGTTGTAATTGTAACATCTCCACCTCGCCAGTGCCGACCGCTGTACGGCCATAGGTCATCGGAATGTATTCGACTTTTTGCCAGCGTTCGAGCAAATCGTCGTAGTGCGGCGAGAGGAAATGGCCGGCTTGGCCTGGAGCGTTAATCATGCGGCTATTGGCAAAATCGCCCAAATCAATAATATGGCGATAGATTGGGCCACGATTTTGGTCAAACGGTGCAGCATCGGCAATATGCCCGACGTTGACGGTGCTACCATCGCCCTCGCTCTCAATTGCCTTGCTGAAAAAGCCGCGCAACGGACCAATTGCATCCAAGGGATTATGCGGGAACAACGCAAGGTGCAGCGATCCCCAACGCCATTGATCCATCGGCGCATCCTTCATGCGATAGCTCAGATCTTTGAGCGCCACATCGAGCGCTTGGGTCACAATCGCGTTGCAGGTTTCGCTGGCGCTAGTAGTGGTCACATCATCGCACCATGGATCGTTAGGGTTTTGCAACATCGCCGGAATCGCCAGATCGATCAGTTGGCGGCGTTGACCATAGGTTTGGAGCAAGCCTTCGCCCAATTCGTCGCCGATCATCGGTACCGTCAAATAGAAGGCCCAAGCCTCGAAAATGCTGGCCGCTGGTTGATCTCCAGCGGTGCTGTAGTTCCAGTTTTGCAGCATGGCGATGGCTTGGCGCTGTTGGTCGGTCGTTGGTTGCACCAAGTTTAGCAACACTGGCAACAATGTTTCGGCATAGGTCGAATGCACATCAGCCTGAATCGCTGCCATATCGTCGATGGTTAATGTGGGCTTGGCTTCGATCATCTTGGTTATGCGGTCGGCGCGAAACGGTGGTGCCCATTCGTGGCTCAGAAAATAAGGATAGCTATCAGCCACGACTTTATTATTGGCGGTTGCAATATAGCCTTGGGGTGGGTTATAGCTTTGGGGCAACTGCTCAAATGGAATAAAGCCACTCCATTCGTAGTCGCCCGAAGCGCCATCGGCAGGCAATGCGCCATCGCCCTTGGCGCGAATTGGAATATTACCGGGCGCAATGTAGCCAATATTGCCATCGACATCGGCATAGACAAAATTCTGTACTGGCGCAACATAACTGGCTAGGCCTGCCCGAAATTCTTGCCAATTTTGGGCTTTGTTGATTGCCATATAGGCGTTGAGCGTGCTATCGGTCTGATCGAGCGCTGTCCAGCGGAAGGCCAAGGCCTCGCGTTGCGGCGCGTCAGGGTCGTCGGCATTATTGGCATTCAGCGCATCAGAAATCAATGGCCCATGGCGACTAATCCGAATCGTCAGCGGCAACAGGCCTTTATCTTTGACCCGAATTGTATCGCTAATGATGGTTAGCGGTTCGTAGCTACCCTTGAACAGGGCTTGGGTTCCAGTTGGGTCGAGCGTTTCGCGATACAGGTCTTGCACGTCGGGGCCAGTATTGGTTACGCCCCACGCGATGCGCTGGTTGTGGCCAACAATGATCCCCGGCAAGCCAGGAATTGTCGCGCCAACCGAGTGTAGATCGCCGCCCTCAAGTTCAGCCATATACCAAATTGAGGGTGTACGAAAGCTCAAATGCGGGTCGTCAGCCAATAAGGGCTTGCCGGTGGCCGATTTGCTTGGGCCGATGACCCAATTATTCGAGCCAACACCAGCAATATTGCCACCGCCGATGCCTAGCCCTTGCTCAATTCGCCGACTTAATGCCAATAATTGTTCGGCTTGGTTGCCACCAATTGGGGTTGGCAGAATCAGCGGGCCAGCATTCGGGTACTGAGGCAAGAGATCTTTGGTTTTTTCGCTGCCAAGTTTCGCCATTAATTCCATGGTCATTAATTCGGTTGAATAATTGCCGCCCAAATCCCATGACATCATCTTGGCCCAACCGAGCACATCAGCGCCAACCCATGGCTCTGGCTCGATGCCGACCAACAAGAATTCGGGCGAAAGCTGGCCACCGCTATGTTCAGCCAAAAAGCCGTTGATCCCACTGACATAGCTATCAATCACTGCTTTGGCTGACGCATCGAGATTAGCGTAGGCGCTTTCGGCGGCTCGATACACGCCAAGTGTGCGCAAAAAGCGATCAGTTTCAATCGTGGTTTCGCCCAAGGCCTCGGAAAGTGTGCCACGGGCGATCCGGCGTTGAAACTCCATCTGCCACAGCCGATCTTGGGCATGGACATAGCCTAAGGCCATGAGTGCATCGTTTTCGTTTTGGGCATAAATATGTGGCACGCCATGGCTATCGCGCAGTACATCGACCGGTGCACTCAGACCGGCTAAGGTTAATGTGCCCTCAGTGGTTGGCAACGAACGACGTAAATACAGATAACCACCACCACTTGCCAACAAAAGCAGCAGCACAACAATTAACAAGAAGCGCGAAAAAAGAATGAACCAACGCTGAAAGGGTGGACGATCGCGTAATGAGCGTTTGGCTGGTGTTGCCACGAGCAGACTCCTTTGTCCTAGCTGAAACCTTTTACTGTGGTACTTCGTCTTACTGCCACGCAATTGGTCAGGTGCACATAAATAGTATAAAATTAAACAGTTCGTGTGTGTTTTAGGAGCGATAGAATGTCAAATCAATCACGTCAATTAGTTCGTCCGGCACAAGATCGAGTTTTGGCTGGGGTTTGTGTTGGACTGGCTCGCTATTTTGGTATTGATACAACACTGGTTCGGATTGGCTGGGTGATTTTTACCCTCTTTGGTGGCTCTGGAATTTTTGCCTATGTGTTAGGCTGGGCCATTATGCCAGATCAAAACGGTAAACGAGCGGCGCTTCCAGTAATCATTGCTGGAGTCATTTTGAGTCTTTCCTTCTTCTGTTATTTGCTTTCGCTCCTCTTTGGTTAATTAGCTTGAAACTATTGCGCAGATCAGTGGCGATCTGCGCGGTGGTGTTTAAAGAAATAGTTGCTGGCCTTTAACCGCTGTGCCATTGATTCGCACCTCAATTGTTGCCCCATTGCGCTGCGCCGCAACCAACACCCGACCATCGCGCCCAAGCTCTTGGCCTTGCTCAATCACCAAATCAACCCTTGCTTGCGCTTGCAGATAGTGCAGCGAATAGGCGCCCATCACGCCCGAAGCCGTGCCCGTAACTGGATCTTCAAGCGTGCCAGCATAGGGCGATGAAAAATGCCGCCCATGCATTGCTGCTTGCGGATCGTAGGTTTCAAAACACCAAGGATGGATTGAAGCGCGAGGTTTGGCTGCTAAAACGCTGGGGAAATTGGCAGTTTGCGGCTGCATTCGGCGCATCGCGGCTAAATTGCTAATCGGCACCAGCAAGGTCCAAATTCCGGTTGAGCCATAGCAGATGGGATATTGTGGATCAAGATCGTCTGGCTGTAAACCTAGCACTGCTGCCAGTGCTACCCGATCGCCATGCCAAGGCAGAAATTGAGCTGGCGCTTGCTGCATCGTAACCCAACGCTGCTGGTTGCGCGTTTGAAAGTTAATTGGCAAAACTCCCACATTGGTCGCAATCTGCAGCGTTTTGCTGGGATCGATGATAGCTGCTTCGGCCAAGGCCCAACATGCTGCAATCGTCGCATGCCCGCAGAGATCCACTTCATGGCCAGGTGTCCAATAGCGCAAGCGATAATCGGCCTGCTCAGCGCTCAATACAAACACACATTCGTTATAGCCAACCGTTTGGGCGATCTGTTGCATGGCTTGTTCGCTTAGGCCATCGGCGGCCAAAACCACGCCAGCAGGGTTGCCTTTGCCAAGTTCAGGGCTAAATGCTTCGTAATGCCAAACCACTGTTTGCATCGATTCGATCCTTATCTGCTATTTCGGTTAAAATAGCATAAGACCAATGATGTGTTGGCAACGATAAGGATGGATTATGCCAGTCGTAAATTTGACTGATCGAATAGAGCGGGCGATTGTTGCCCGCGAAGGCTTGTTTGACGACCGCCATCAGGCCGGCTTGCGCTTGTTCAATGGGTTTCTTGAAGGCGAACCAAAAATCGTGATTGATCTCTATGCTACGACCGCCGTCGTGCATAACTACGCCGACCCAGCCAAGGCTGGTGCAGCCTTAGTTGATCAAGTGGTAGCTTGGTTGCCAACCCGCTTGCCATGGCTTGAATCAATCTTGGTGAAAACGCGCAATACCGATGACGAAGCCGCCCAGAATGGGGTGTTGCGCTATGGCACAACGCTGGCAACGCGCGTGCGCGAGCATGGGGTTTGGTATGCGCTTGATCTGACAATGAACCGCGATTCAAGCCTCTATTTGGATACCCGCAATTTGCGCCAATGGATCTTGGCCAACTTGGCCGATAAAACTGTGCTCAACACCTTTGCTTATACTGGCAGTTTGGGCGTGGCCGCGACGGCAGCCGGCGCAAAACGGGTGGTGCAAACCGACCGCAATCGCCGCTTTTTGAATGTGGCCAAAACCTCACATACCTTGAATGGCTTTCCAATTAATAAGCCCGATTTTCAAACTGAAGATTTTTGGCTGCAAATCAATAAATTTAAACGCAAAGAAGAGTTGTTCGATTGTGTGATTGTTGATCCGCCAATGTTTGCTGCGACCGATCATGGTGTGGTTGATTTGGCCCAAAATTATACCAAGGTGCTGAATCGGGTTCGGCCTTTGATGGAGCACGACGGCACGATTATCGCAATCAACAATGCTCTGTTTTTGAGCGGCGAGCAATATCTGCACATGCTAGAAACAATTTGTGCCGATGGCTATGTCACGATTGATCAGTATATTGATATTGGCGAAGATTTCACGGGCTATGCTGATACCCGGGTTGGTAAGCCTGTCACCAATCCTGCACCATTCAATCATTCAACCAAAATTGTTGTGCTCAAAACACGCCGCCGAGGATTTTAATTAAAGTCAAAAGGCAAAAGTAGCGACAACAATAAATAAGAACTTAACGCAGAGGCACAGAGGATTAAAGAGCTTAAAGACTAAGGATATTTTGGTATTCTCACCTATCCTTAGTCCTCAAACCCTCACATCCTCTGCGCCTCTGCGTTAAACCTGATCCCCGACCCCTGAATCCTGACTCCTCGATCGCATTTTAATAAAATTTTCCCTAGCAATTGATATAGGCTTAGAATATAATCGCCATGCACTTCAGTAGGACTCTAGTCATTTGTTACTGCTACTCTTCGTACTAGCGAGCGGCATAGGTTCGTTATGGCAGACAAACGAGGCTGAAGCTGCGCTGATCTTCTCCACCTAATTGGCCTCAAGAGTAAAGATGCTCTGTGCAGGGTTGCTCTTCGAGAGTCTAGCAAGAGGTTTGTATGCTTCAATCCCCTGATCAAGGGCGAGCCTTGCAGATGCAAGTTCGTCGTCGTGCATTGGTGCTTAATTTGGCACTATTGTTGGCATTATTTGTTGTTCCGACTCAACCAACAGCAGCACGCATTGCAGCACCACAGCTTCCTAAAGCCCGTTCTGCGAGCGCGCCTAGCGCAATTTGTACGGTAACGAACACTAGCGATGCAGCATCGCCGCCAGTTGGTTCGCTACGGGCAGCCTTGGCCAACACTGCATGTTCACCAATTGTGTTTGACCCAAGTTTGGCTGGCCAAACGATCACATTAACTGCTGGCGAATTGACGGTCGCTCGAGTTGTGGTAATTGATGGAGCCGCAGCCGCTGGCTTGAAAATCGATGGCAACAATGCGACGCGGCTTTTTAATGTTACGGCAACCACCGCGAATCTTTCAATTTACAATTTAACCTTACAACGTGGCAAAGCGCCTAACACGGGCATTACCAACGGCGGCGCTGTGCTCAACCAAGGTGGCACGGTTGTGATTAGCAACACTGCTGTGCTTTCGAATACTGCTGGCACCAGCGGCAATGGCGGCGCATTGCGCAACCAACGCACCAGTGGGGTTGCTGGCTTGCTCAAAGTCTATAATAGCGTGATTATGGGCAATACTGCACCCAACAATGGTGGCGCATTCAGCACCAGCGGCAGTATCACCACGATCGTTAATAGCGCAGTGTTGAGCAATACTGTCACCAGCACATCGGGCGGCGTAACGAGTGGCGCAGGCTTGGGTGCTGGCATTCACCACGTTAATCTGCAAAATCCCGCAGCCAATCTGACCACGGCGATCACCAACACTACGATTGCCTATAATCGTGGCAAAGCCGGTGCTGCAATCTACAACGATAGCAATGGCATGGTCGATGTCTACTACAGTACCATTGCCTATAATGCCGCCTCGAATAGTAGCGGCTCAACAGTTGGTGGGGTGGTCAACGGTGTTACGACAACTGGCCAGCCTGGCATCCGGCTCAGCTTGTATAACACGATTGTGGCCAACAATACCCAACGGGCTGCCAACACCACGCTTACCAGTGCCGATGTTGGGGTTGGCACAGGCCAAACGATCAGCTCAAATGGCTATAACTTGATCGAAGCCGTGCCAAGTGGCGCAGTCTTTGGCGGCTCAACTGCTAGCAACATCACTGGCCAAGACCCTGTACTTGGCGAGGTGCTGAACAATGGCGGTGGCACGCCTACAGCAGCTTTATTACAAAATAGCCCAGCCTATAACACTGGCGATCCTGCGCCAGTTGGCTTGCCAGCAACTGATCAACGTGGCCCTGGCTTTGCGCGGGTACGCGAAGGTCGCTTGGATATTGGCGCATTTGAGGCTAGCAATAGTGTTCAAGTATCGCCAATTTTGGTCAGTACCAATTTGGATACCAATGATGGTGCTTGTACGACCTTCAATTGTTCGTTGCGTGAAGCGATTACTTTAGCCAACACCACGCCGCAAACCGATACAATTCGCTTTAATCTGCTTGGTAGTGGTGTGCGCACGATTTCGCCAACCGCAGCCTTGCCTACGATTACTGCGCCAGTGATTCTCGATGGCTTGAGCCAAGCTGGCGCTGCTTGTAACGCGCCATTGATCGAATTAAACGGCTCATTGGCCGGGGCAAATGTTAATGGCTTGGATGTAACTGGTGGCAATAGCAGCATCCGTGGCCTTGTAATCAATCGCTTTGCTGGTAACGGCGTGCGGTTGGCAACCCTTGGCCGCAACACGCTTGAATGTAATTTCATCGGTAGCGATGCCTCAGGCACGGTCGATGCTGGCAATGGTTTGTCGGGCGTGCGTGTCGAATCGGCCAATAACTTAATTGGTGGCAGCGGCAGCTCGAATGTGCGTAACCTCATCTCTGGCAATGATGGCGATGGCATCACGCTGGTTGCTGGAGCAAACGCCACGACTATCCAAAATAATTACATTGGCACCACGTTGAATAGCAACACAGCGCTTGGTAATAGCAAGAGCGGCGTGCGGATCGCCAGCGATAATAATCAAATTGGCGGCACATTTGGCACGCTCGGCAACATTATTTCGGGCAACCTTGAGCATGGCGTGCTGATTAATGTGACGGCTGCACCATTGGGCAACCGGATTCAAGGCAACTTCATCGGCACAAATATTGGGGCCACGCTCGATATTGGCAATACCCAACGTGGGATCTTTATTGATCGCACTGCCAATACCTTGGTTGGTGGCACAACCGCTGAGCGCAACGTCATTTCTGGCAATAACAGCGATGGCGTGGCAATTATCGAGGTTGGGGCAACCAACAATAAAATTTCGGGCAACTATATTGGTACCAACAATGGCGGTGGCTCGGCTTTGGGCAATAGCTCGGCTGGGGTCTATATTTTCAATGTTGGTAGCAATACCATTGGTGGCACAACCACTGCCGAACGCAACTTGATCTCAGCTAATAGCAACGGGATTGTGATTGGTGGCGGTTCGGCAATTGGCAATATCATCAAAGGTAACTACATTGGTACAACCCTGAATGGCAATGCCGCGCTTGGCAACGTCAGCGATGGGATCAAACTCGATGGTGCGCGCAATACCCAAATTGGTGGCTTAACCATTGGCGAGCGCAACGTCATTTCGGGTAATGGCAACAACGGGATCAATATCTTTACCTCAAGTGCCTCAGCGAATGTGATTCAAGGCAACTATATTGGTACGAATGCCTTTATTGCACCAGCTAGCCCAACTGGGGTTGCCAACCAATTCAACGGCGTGCGGGTGGCTGCTGGTACGACCACAACCATCGGTGGCTCAGCGCAGGGCGCAGGCAATGTGATTGCCTTCAATGCTAAAAATGGCGTGCTGATTACCCAAGGCGCGGCGATTGCCACGACCCAGCGAATTCAGCGCAACAGCATTTTTAGCAACAATCGCTTGGGCATCGACCTTGGCCCCGATAACAATGCCAATGGCGATGGCGTAACTGCCAACGATACCAACGACAGCGATACTGGGCCAAACAATTTGCTCAACTATCCAATTGTCGAATCGACCAGCTCTGGCGGCGGCTTGACCCAAATTATTGGCTCATATATTGGCGCAACCAATACGGCCTTGACCCTCGATTTCTATAGCCAAGGCGCGTGCGACCCCAGCAATTTTGGCGAAGGCCAAAGCTACATTGGCTCATACGCGATCAACACTGGCGCAACTGGCGCAATTTCCTACACCGCCAATTTGACTACAACCGTGGCTTTGGGGCAACGGGTTACAGCAACCGCCGTTGATTCCAGCAGCAATACCTCGGAATTCTCGCGCTGTTCATCAGTCGGCAATTTGCCCAGCGTCAGCGTCAATGATGTCACCCTGAGCGAAGGCAATAGCGGCACGACCAACTTGAACTTTACCCTGAGTTTATCGGCGGTCAGTGCTAGCCCAGTTGTGGTGACCTATGTGACGGCTGATGATACGGCGATTGCTCCAGCCGACTATACCGCTGC
The DNA here is from genome assembly GCA_963767035.1 of uncultured Chloroflexia bacterium. Taxonomy (GTDB): domain Bacteria; phylum Chloroflexota; class Chloroflexia; order Chloroflexales; family Herpetosiphonaceae; genus Herpetosiphon. The sequence continues at coordinate 834,548 of CAVYBW010000003.1, forward strand.
CAGCAGCACCGCCACGATTCCAGCCAACAGTTTGAATATTCCGGTAACGATTCAGGTGCATGGCGATACCCAATTTGAACTCAACGAACGCTTCTTTATTAACTTGTTGAGCGCCACCAACGCCGCAATTGGCGATGGCCAAGGCATTGGCACAATTACCAACGACGACACTGCCCCAACGATCAGTGTCGATCCGGCAAGTGCCAACGAAGGCAGCGGCACGCCAGGCCAAATCAACGTGCCAGTTACGCTCTCGAATGCCAGCTACTTGCCAATCAGTGTTGAATTTAGCACGACCGATGGTACTGCTAGCGCTCCAAGCGACTACACCACGATTACTGGCACGCTCAATTTTGCCCCGGGCGAAACCAGCAAAACGATTGCGATTGCCGTAGTTGGCGATTTGGTCGATGAGCCAGATGAAACGATCAACGTAGCGCTGAGCAATGCACTCAACACGACGATTAGCAATGACGAAGCAATTGCCACAATTCTCGACGATGATGCTACGCCGGTGATCAACATTGCCAATGGTGAAGTAACCGAAGGCAATAGTGGCAGCGTAACTGTGACCCTCAACGTCAGTTTGAGCAACCCCAGCAGCAGCGCAATCACCGTTGATTATGCAACTGTGGCAGGTTCGGCAACCGCGAACGTTGATTTCACAACCAGCAATGGTTCGTTGAGCTTTGCCCCGGGCGAAACCAGCAAAACTATCGAAGTACAAGTGCTGGGCGATTTGCTTGATGAAACTGACGAATCGTTCAGCGTTCAGTTGAGCAATCCAACCAATGCTACGGCGGGCAGTGCTGGCACGGTGATTATTCTCGATGATGATGCTGCACCAACGCTGAGCATTGTTGCCGCGACCGTAACCGAAGGCAATAGCGGTACCAAACCATTGACCGTTACTGCGACGCTCTCAGCAGTCAGTGGCCAAATCGTCACGGTGCATTATGCCACCCACGATGCTACGGCAACTGCTGGCAGCGACTACACTGCGATCAGTGGCACCTTGACGATTCCCGCAGGTCAGCTCAACCAAAACGTCTTTGTGAATATCAATGGCGATCTGATTGACGAAAGCAACGAAACCTTTACCGTAACAGTGAGCAACCCGCAAAATGCGAGTGTTGTAGTAGCTGATGTGGTAGCAACAATTATTGACGATGACGGTGCGCCAACGATCAACGCTAACGCGATCAGCGTTACCGAAGGCGATGCCAACAGCGTTAATGCAACCTTCAATGTGAGCTTATCCAACCCTAGTGCTACAGCCGTGAGTGTGAACTATTCAACCTTGGCGGGCACGGCTTTGGATGGCAATGACTATATGTCAACCGCCGGCACGCTCAGTTTTGCACCTGGAGAACTGACTAAAACCGTAACCGTGGTGGTGCTTGGCGATCTCTTAGATGAAGCCGATGAAACCTTTACCCTTGTGCTTAGTAGCGCAACTGGCGGCGCAACCCTTGGCACGGCTGGCGCGGCCACAATTGTTGATAACGACCCAACCCCAAGCGTAGCCGTGAGTGGCCTCAACAGCGTGATTGAAGGCTCTGGAATTACCACGACCTTGCAATTTACCGTGACGCTTTCGGCGGCCAGTGGTCGAGCAAGCAGTGTGCAATTCACCACGACTGCGGGCACTGCCAGCGCAGGTAGCGATTACGTTAGCCAAAATCTGACCCTCACCTTTGCTGCTGGCGAAACCCAAAAAGTGGTCAGTATTGCAATTGTTGGCGATCGGATTAAGGAGCCAAACGAAACCTTTAGCGTTGGACTGAGCAACCCAACCAACCTCACGCTTGGTACTGCAAGCATTGAAGTAACGATTGTTGATGATGACGAGTGGCTGGTGTATCTGCCATACGTGGTCAAATAGGCGCAGTTCCCTCATACCCAGCCCCTCGCTCGTACTACGGGCGAGGGGTTTTTGTATTCTTGAAGGCCTTAGTGGTACCGCGATACCGAAACGAGGTAACAGAGGCTAGCACCCATTTCAACATTCCAGCAAATAAATATTTGGGGTGCAGGGGATGAAAACCCCTGCGTCTCCCGCCTTGAGGCGGGACGGAAGGGTGGTGATCATCAATGCATGATAGACACTTATTCATAGCACCAAATTGCAAATGTCCTTGATTTGTCATCTTCATGGGTCGCCTTGCGGCGGGTGGCTAGCTATAGTGAAAGCAGCAACCCACATGCCGAAGGAGGCATTCGATGAAGCTGATCAAAACAGGCCGTTACGAAGATGTGAGCGATTTTTCAACCGAGGCCTTGGTCTGTAAAAAATGTAATCATGAGATGCAGATATCAGGGCCAGTGCCACATAATGCCAAATGTCATGCATGTGGCTCAACCAACCTCGTTCGGCGCACGAATTCCAACCATAGCAAAAATGATCAACGTGCAGCTTAAGCTAAAACAATCAACGGAGGCTTACAGGTCTCCGTTTTTGTTGCGTTTTCCACAGGACTCCACAAGGTATCAACATGCTATTCAGCAGTTACAAACCACCAAAATAGCCTATTCCAATCAGTAGAATTAGCTAGCTAGCAATTATCCAACATTGGTTTTCCACATATCCACAAATTGGTTTGTCCACACAGCGTTCGAAGCAACCAGCGGAGTTTGCCAAGAAACGCTACTATCCGCTATCATGCAAGCTACATTTTGCCTACACCGATACGATTTACTCTCCTGTGGGCTGATGAACTCAACGGCGAGTTGGACGACCCACCAGCACAGAGGAGCGCTTAATTTTGGATACAAAACAGATTTGGTTTACAACCCTTGGGACATTGCAAAACCAAATACTTCGTTACGATTATGATACTTGGCTCAAAACGACTGCCTTGGTTTCAGTAGCTAATGATTTGGCTGTGATTGGTGCGCCGAATGTCACCACCAAACAGGTAATCGAAGATCGCTTTATGAGTGTTTTGCGCCGTGCCTTGGGCGAGGTTTTGGGCTATCAAGTTAATGTGCGGGTGATTATCAGCAGTGCTCCAGCTGCGCCAACCGAGGCTGCCGCCCCTGCTCCCAGCGAGCCAAGCCCAGCCGAAGCAGCCGTTGAGCCAAGTTTTGCCAATTTCAATCGGCCTGCACCGATGCTCAACCAACTGCCTTTGGGCGATCCCAATCGCTCGTCGGTGCTCAACCCGCGCTATACCTTTTCGTCGTTTATTGTTGGTAGCTCCAACCGTTTGGCCCATGCTGCTTGTATGGCGGTGGCCGAACACCCAGCCCAAGCCTATAACCCGCTGTTTCTGTATGGCGGCGTTGGGTTGGGCAAAACTCACTTGTTGCAGGCAATTGGCAATTATGCCTTGGATCGTAATCCTGAAGTGAATGTGCTCTATGTGTCGTCGGAGAAATTCACCAACGATTTGATCAATGCCATCCGGCGCCAACAAACCGAAGAGTTTCGCATTCGCTACCGCAATATCGATATTTTGCTGATCGACGATATTCAATTTATTGCTGGTAAAGAAGGCACCCAGGAAGAGTTTTTCCACACCTTCAATACCTTGCATGGCGCTGGCAAGCAAATTGTCCTCAGCTCTGATCGCCCGCCAAAAGCAATTTTAACCCTCGAAGAACGCTTGCGCTCGCGCTTTGAATGGGGGTTGATTGTCGATGTGCAAAACCCTGATCTCGAAACGCGGACGGCTATTTTGCGCGCCAAAGGCGAAACCTTGCAAGTACCAGTCTCATCAGATGTGATCGATTTCTTGGCGCAACGAATTCAAAGCAATATTCGCGAGCTTGAAGGCTGTTTGAATCGGGTGATTGCCTATGCCAACCTCAATCGCACGCCAGTGACGGTCGAGGTTGCCTCAGCCGCCTTGGCCGATTTGCTCGATACCAGTCGGCGCAAACGGGTCACAGCTGACGATATTTTTCGCGAAGTTTCGCAGCATTATGGCATCGATCAACGGGCGATTCGCGGTCGTGGGCGTTCGCGCAACGTCGTGTTACCACGCCAAGTGGTGATGTATTTGCTGCGCGAGGAAACTGATTCGTCGTTGGTAGAAATTGGCGAATTGCTCGGCGGTCGTGATCACACCACCGTCATGCATGGATACAACAAAATTAACGAAGAGCTCACCAGCGATGCCCGTTTGCGCAACGATATTACCTCACTGCGCCAACGGCTCTACGGCGAAAACGCCCGTTAACGAAAATAATGCCACGCGAGATTACTCTTGCGTGGCATTGTTGTTTAAATTATGGCTAATTTTTGGTTAACCACTCTTCGAGCGTGCGCCCAACTGCTTCTAAGGCCGCAGCGCTGAGTTTATCGATTGTGTCATTCGTCGTGTGCCAATGGGGATAATCGAAGTCGATCAGGTCGGCGGCACTAAAGCCCATTTGCAAGAAGGCCGTATGATCATCAAGCACATGGTGTTTGGTTTCGGAGATAAACGTGGTATAGCCCAAATCGGCTGCTTGCTGCCAAATTTCAGTGCGCAAAGCTGGGGTAGAGCTTTGCTCAAGGTAAATTTGTTGATCAGCATCGCCAATCATATCGACAATCACCACGGCTTTGGGAGCAGTTTCGAGCTTGGGTGCTAGGTCGATTGAGCCAAGTGTCCAGCCCCACTCGCCAATCGTGCCGTTATCCTCGGCATCGAAAAACACCAACCAAACTTCCTCGTTCAGGCGTTCGGGCTTGAGCACGCGCGCCAATTCGAGTAGCACGGCAACGCCGCTGGCTCCGTCATTGGCGGCTGGCACTGGCTGCATGCGCTTACTGGGGTCGGGATCATTATCAGCGTAGCGGCGGGCATCGTAGTGTGCACCAAGCAAAACTAACGGGCCAGTGCCACGTTTGGCAATGATGTTGCGACCTTTTTTGTTCTCGGGCACGTTGAAAAATTGCTCTTCAACTTCCCAGCCATATTCCAGCAAGGTTTGCACAATCCAATCGCCGTTGGCCTGCCAGCCACGTGTGCCCGTGTCGCGGGGAATCCATTGCATTTGGGCTTTGGCAAATTCGATTGCATTGGCCCCGTTAAATTGCGGGCTTTCGGTCAAACTAGGCTTTGGCAAGGGCACAATTGTTGGCGCGACGGTTTGAACTGGGTCGGCCACCGGCGTGCTAGCGGTTGCACCACAGCCAGTTAAACTGATAATCATACCGATTTGGAGCAAGCGTTGTCGCCAAACGCGATTCGCCATTAGTTGCCCCCATTGAGATAGCGGGTTGCAGCTTCACATAAAATTGCAACACCCAAAGGCAAAACTCCTTCATCGAAGCTAAATCCAGGGTGATGATGGGGATGGGCACCCAGTTCACGCTCCAAGGTTTGCCCACCTAAGAAGAAGTAGCAGCCAGGTACTTCATTCAACAACACCGACATATCTTCTGAACCCATCGTGCGGATGGTGTCATCGACGTTCTCAGCGCCTAAAATTGCTTCAGCGGCTCCGCGTACCAATGCTGTAGCCGCAGGGTCACAGATGGTTGCTGGGCACATTTCATCGTATTTGAGCACTGCGGTTGCACCAAAGGTTGCGGCCACTCCTTGCACAACTTCGTGTACCCGTTGCTTCAAGCGTTCGCGTGCCTCGGGATCGTAGCTGCGAATCGTGCCAGTCAGCGTGGCGTTGTGGGCAATGATGTTGTGCGCGGTGCCAGCTTGTACCGAGCCAACCGAAAGCACTGCTGGTTGCTCAGGGTGAATATTGCGGCTAACAATTGAGTGTAAGGCGACGACCATATGCGAAGCCACCAACACCGAATCGACGGTTGTTTCTGGTTGCGCGCCGTGACCGCCCTTGCCGGTAATTTCCACCATAAACGTATCAGCAGAAGCCATAATTGGCCCTGAACGCACGTTGGCGGTGCCCAACGGCATTGGTGCCCAAATATGCAGGCCTAGCGAAATATCAGGCCTTGGATTTTCCATCGCGCCAGCTTCAACCATCTTTTGGGCTCCACCGCCACCTTCTTCAGCTGGTTGAAACAGCAATTTGATCCCACCAGTGCCCAATGCCTCGCGATTTTGCATGAGCGCTGCGGCAACTCCCAACCCAATTGCGACGTGGCCATCATGACCACAAGCATGCATTTTGCCATCGATCGTTGAGCGATAATCAACATCGTTTTGCTCGTGGATTGGCAAGGCATCCATATCGAAGCGCAGCATGGCCAGCTTGCCACCTGGTTGGGCCGGAATTACCCCCAAAACGCCAGTGGTGGCTAGGCCTTCGGTTACCTCGTAGCCCAACTCACGCAAGCGATCAGCCACAATTTTGGCAGTGCGAAATTCCTCAAAGCCAAGTTCTGGGTGTTGGTGTAAATCACGGCGATCGGTGATCAATTGCTCGACTAATGTATGAGCAACGTAGCGAAAATCTGGACGAATAGCCATAGACAACTCCTTGATTGTGAGCTTGGGTGAAAAGACCACTACCGTCATGCTACACAGTTTTTGATCTTTGACAAAACCGCCAGTTTGCCAAAAATCACCCATAACGCTTAATAATAGGCTTTGCCCGCATGTAAGGCGTGTGATACAATAACGCCCAATACCGTTGTATCCCTCTCTTATGGCACAAATTGTGCGCTAGTGCCTGGAACAATAGTGCAGGCAAGGAGACCGCATGGCAGACAAAGAGAGCATCCTGCAGCTCGGTATCGAAGCTGCGCGTGCGGGTGACAAAGAAGAGGCGCGGAAGCTTTTCCGTTTGCTGACCCGCGAGACACCATCCGACCCCCAAGCATGGCTGTGGTTGGCTGGCGTTGCCGAGGATCGCGAAGAAAAGCGTGCTGCGCTGGAGAAAGTCACCGAACTTGATCCGTCGAATGAATTGGCTCGTCAAGGTTTAGAGGCGCTTGGTGGTCCTACGGCTAAGGCTGCCGTCCCAACACCACCGCCTGCTCCAGAACCTGCACCAATTTTTGTGGAGCCAGTAACCACTACCGCATTAGATGATTTTGATGTCGATTGGGGTCAACCAAGCCCCCGTGCCGTAGAGCCAACTCCTGCTCCTGCTGCCAAAGCAGAGCCTGCACGAACCCGCGAACTAACGCCAGACGAAGAATTTGCCATGTCGTTGGATTCATTGGGCAGCTATTCCAACGCGATCAGCGATCGCCAAAAGAGTGGTAACGATTCATCGGTTGATTTCGATATTCCCGATTTTGGCGATGATCTTGACCTCGATGCCTACATGAATCGTGAGCGGGTCGATATTTCGCAAATCGAAGTCAAGCCTGAAGAAGCCCGCAAGCCTATTCGGCGTTCACCAACCCTGTCGGCTGCTACCGCAGAAAGCAATAATGTAACGCCACGTGGCGGCAAGCGCAAAACCAACCAAGGCAATAGCGCCTTAATTCGAGCTGTGCTTGGCGTGTTGCTGCTGTTCTTGTTGGGCTTCTTGGTTTGGAAGCTCTTCTTTTCTGGCGATAAAGACCAAGTTGCCAATTTGACTACGCCAGAGCCAAGTGGCATTGCCGCAACAACCGAACCAATTTCGCCAACCGCTGATTTGGCATTGGCAACGCCAATCGTTGAGCCAACCCTTGATCCAAATGTCCCACAACCAACGCCGGTACCACCAATCGTTGATCCCAACACCTTCCCAGTCGATCAACAATTGGGCAGCGCTCAACCAGCCTTGTTGCCGTCAGACGGCACGATTCCGTTGAATGTTGATAGTTGGTTCTTCAACTATGGTGGTGGCAATTTGGTTGCCGATGGTAATGCGATTAACTTGCAACCTCAAGGCCGTTGGGTCGCTGTACGCTTGCTGATGCTTGATACCGTTGGCGGTCGCAGTATTCCTGCCGATTTGGTGGTGTTGAAGGATGCTCAAGGGCGGGTGTATCGCGCTAATCTTGATGCTTCTGAAGCAGTGACCAATGTCTACCCCGATTTTGTCAACCGTGGCTTGCCATACATCAACCAAAAACAAACTGCTCCAGGCGGCAACTTCACCACAGCATTTGTGTTTGATGTCGCTCCTGACGCAACCGATTTGGTGTTGTTCAGCCCACAATACCTCGATCAAGGCTACTATGTGCGAGCTAATTCGCAATAAGCAAGCCTAAGTAACGAGCTTTTGCCAAGCGGTCTTTCGAGTTTCGAAAGGCCGCTTTTGGTTGTGCCACGTATGCAAGGGCTGTGCTATCATAGCTCGTAGCAAAACCATCAGCACAAAGGAAGGTTGTTGTGGGTCTAGTCTTCAATGTATTGTTGCTGGGTGTCCCGCTTGGATTGATCGTTTTAGGCGCGAGCCGTGGCATTCAGCGCGAGGCCATGACATTAATTGGCATTTTGTTGGGAGCCTTGTTGGCTGAGCTGTGGGGGCCAATTTGGGGGCCGAATAATGCCACGCGCTTTAATCAAGATATTGCCGATACGACCGCATGGATTTCGATAATTCTGCTGCTTATTTGTACAATTTTTATCGGTTATGGCGGGGCTTTGCTTTTGCCTTCGCGCAAGCAATTGGCCTTGGGCCGCTCCCGTTGGTTTGGCGCTGGCGCTGGCTTGTTCAATGGGATTTTGCTACTGAGCCTGATTCTGCGCTATGGCAATGTGTATAATAATGATCTGATGCTGAGCGAGTGGGTTGCTAGTAGCCGCGTGGCAACGCTATTTGTCGAGCGCTTTCCCACAATCTTGCTGTTTGGGGTTGTCGCAATTGCCGTGCTGGTCAATTTACGCCTGTTACAACGCTTGATCTTCAAAATCCATGGCAAGGAAACCAAAAAAGACGAAAAGAAGAAGCTCGAGGAAAAACCAGCACCTCCCAAACCACCAGAACCAAAACCACCAGCCCCCGATACGGTCAACAATCCCATCCTGCGCGATTTGATTTTGGCTGAGATCAAAAAAGATAAACCACCAACCTAAAATACACCAATGGCCGAAATTACTTCGGCCATTGGTGTTTAACTCAACGATTTAGTTGTTGTTCAAAACTAAGGGCAAGAACACTTGTTGGGTGTAGAGGAAGTCAATTTTGGCTCCACACAAGGCATATTCACTGCTTGCTGATGAAGCATCCCACACCAAGGCCAAGCCGTGATCGGTATTGGCAATTGGATAATTAATGCTGACCGAGTTTTGGGTGCCTGTGCCCATTACTGGCACGCTGGTGATTTGGGTAAACTCACCGCTGCCAACGAAACTATACAAGTTGAGGGCTGGGCCGGCGGCAGCATTTTTGTAGTAGAAAGTGACACGCGCAGCCTTCGCACCTTCTGGCGCGCTGACATTGGCGGTCAAATCTTCAATTTCGTTGCTCACATTGACACAACCATTGGCATCGCTGCTGTAGTTAACGTTCGAGCGGCGTGGCACAAAGGTGCTGCCAGTGATGAAGCGGCTATCTTGGGTTGGCTCAGTCGTAGGGTTGGTGTATTGGAAACGAACCCCACACAAGCGCAGTTGATTGCTCAGCACACCAGCAAAATCAGCAACCACGCTCAACGATTCGTTCCGTTCATCAACCGTGTAATTGATGTTTTGATCGAGAGAAACCACCGTCGTATTGGAATAGGCGGCGGTTAATGTGGCCAGCGTATTGGTCACACCTTGACCATTTGAGGCAATCAGGTTCACTGTTAGGTCGGAGCTGCTCACGTCGCGGAAATAGGTGCGCACTGCCGTCAGTTGGCTGCCTTGAGGCAAATCGACATCAGCATTCAAGGTGCGGCCATTGATTTTTACAAACGTACAGCCAGCCCCAGCATAGCCATGTTCGGTGGCTGAGTTATTGTTGACTAAGGTGCTGCCAACGATAAACAGATAATCAGTTGAAGGCCGTGGCTCTGCTGGCGCGGTGTAGGCAATCCGCACGCCACACAATTGCATCGCAGCATTGGTTACCCGTGGAAACCATTCCAAGAACAAGCCACGATTTTGCATGTTGACCACATACGGCGCATATTGCGAACTAATTGGGGCATAGGTATTGGTCAAGCCGACTGAACTCGAAATTTCGACCGTGATCAGCTCACGAGGTGTAATCATATCGCTGTCGTTGAGCGTCAACTTAGCTTTGGTTTGGGTGGTGCTGGTGTCGTTGAGATAATAATCTAAGCCTAAGATCGTTGCGCCATTGGGCACAGCAACTGGAGCCGTAAACTCGCCACTGCTGGTGGCATAAATACAACCGGTTGGTTGATTATTGGTGTTGCGTGTGGTTTCAAAGGCCGTGGTTGAATCACGGGTTTGAAATGAGCTACCTGCAATCCAAAGATACTGGGTATCGTTGGGGGTGGCAGGAGCTTGAGCCGGGCTAACCTGTGCCCGTGCGACAAAAACAGGCCCAACTAGGAACAACAGTGCCAAGAAAACAATGGCGATACGGAATGAAGCGCGGATTCGCGACATTGCTACGTCCTTTCCAAGAATACGAATAGCGGTCGTAATGATTGACCCTATGCTAGCATAAAGAGATTAAAAAGAAAAACTTTTGGGGGAACCTGCATGGGTGTTTTTTGGGGGGATTTGCGCTCATCCTTGGCGAGGATGCCGCTAGCCTTCGCGTTGTAAATCACGCGGCTCGGCCCCATACAACCATTGATGGCGGGCTTGTGCCTCCCACCAACTGCTGGGAAATTGCGGCCCTGAGCCATAAACTTCCTCAATCGCGGCCCGAATTTGGCGCGCACAAATTTCTGGCGCAACCCGCCCAATCCCGGTTCCCAAGCCAGGTATCGCCACAGTTTTGACCAGATCAGCAATGGCTTGGCCAGCAAACTGCCCATGCTTGATCAGTAGCAACAGCGCCCGACATGCCAAATATGGGTTGACCGTGCCTTGCAAAATCATTGGCACGCGCATAGTTGGCGCGGCAATCACAAACGGAATTTTGGCATGGTCGGTTGGCACCAGCGCTGCCTTGCCAATCAACAACTCACCATAATGTTCCTGTTGAATGCTTGTTTGCAGCCGTTCTTGCACATGCCAGCCAAAAAAACGACTATACAGCATATCGATGCCGCCATCCATAAAGCCAAAGCTATTGGCTGGGCTAACCACCGCATCGGTCGCGCAATCGAGAATCGAGCCATGCTGAATGCTGACATTTGGCAAATCGCCACAAATTTGCTGCCATGCGGCGACCATGGCTGGTTGCAGATCGGCTAAAATAATCTGCATCGTTTACTCCTTGGGATAATTGATAATGGCAAATGTACCTTGGCCCAATGCCAACAAATCGCCAGCTTCGTTAACAATCCGCCCGGTCAGAATCCCAAAACGGGTGGTGCGTTCAACCAGTTCTGCGGTAGCAATAATGTTGCCGTCAACAATTGGTCGCAGGTAGTTGATTTTCAATTCGAGCGTGGCACAGCCCAATGGTCGTTCCAGCGCTGTCCAAAAAGCACCGCCCATGGCTGTATCCAACAAGCTATAGGCTACGCCGCCGTGGGCAATGCCAGCCTGATTGTAATGGCCAGGATCGATCTGGATCGAGCAGCGCGAACGGCCTGGTTGCACATCCTCGTAGACCACACCCAAGCTCCAAGTAAAGCCTGCGCCATAGCCATGATGCTTGCCGATGCGCTGAATGATGGTCAAGGCCAATTGCTGTTCGCGTTCGTCCATACGGGCTAAAAGTTGTTGGGCTTGTTCTGAAAAATGGCTTAGTAGTCATGACGATCCTTAACGTTCTAAAATACCAATAAGCTGGCGTAGATAGGCTGGAATCATTGCTTCCATCTCCCATGGCGCTTGAAGATAGGGCTTGATCCAATGCTGATAGGTGAGCGCCTGATGAATTGGGGTCAAAATTTCGGCATAGCTATAGGCTTGCCGCAGCGTTTGGTAATCGAGCATCAGCTGCTTGGCCCATGGGTCAAGATAACTTTTTAGCAATAATTCTCGCACATTGGCTATAGCGCTAAATCGCGTTTCAACGCCTTCGAGCCATAAACTAAGGCTAAAAAATGGCTGACTAATGCTGGCATCCGACCAATCGGTAAATACAGCTGTTTCTGAACGAATAATACTATTGCTCGGCCCAAGGTCGCCATGCTCTAGTATATTGGGAATATTATAGGCTTGCAAAGCGCTACAAGCAGCCTTGAGCTGTGGGATAGCCTGCTGCAGTTGGAGGTAGTGAGGCCCCATGGTTGGTCAAGCAATACGGCCTGCGGGTCGTTAAACAATGGTTCAATTTGTTGACTGAGCCAATTAAGTGGCCGAACCGCCAAACCACAGGCTTCAAGCTGATCGCGAAAGGCTAGTTGGCGAATTTGCAATTGGGCATAGGCCGCAAGACTAGCCTGCCACTGCTCAATTTTGCTGCTCTGGCTAAGGCTGGGAGCAGCAAAATCATGCAATAGCATCCATCTTTGTTGCGGTTCGAGCGCCAAAAAGTTGGCTGTATGGGTTGGCTCATAGGCTACTAAGTGTTGGGTCAGGCCAATTTCATGGCCAAACATCGCTGGGAGCGCTTTGAAATAGATATCACCATGAGTCGTGGCAACGCGCCATACGCTTGAGCGATTCCATGTGCGATATTGCTCAAGCTCCCCAATTGGTTGAATGCCAGCGTGCGCAAAAACGGTTTCGACCCACTGAAATGCTGCTGGCCCCCAATCGGGTTGATACCACGGCACTGCTTGTGATTCTGGAGTTGCAGCCAAACGCTGAGTTTGCCATATGTTTAGCAATAAGGCGAGGGTTGGCGCAAGCCGCTGATCATTAATTGCCTGATCGATCGCAAACCAAGCGCCAGTTTTAAAGGGCTGAGTTGTTTCAGCAATCAGTTCGTAGCTTAGGTTCATGTGGTGCTGCGCAAAATCATCATCAATTTGGATACAGCGCAAAACCCGTGTGTTTAGGCCCAAATGCTGCAATACCCAAGCATTGATGTGGGCGACATCTTGCCAAAAGTGACCGAGCGGCAATTGCCATGTTGGTAGGCTCAATTGGTTGGCTGTGGGCAATAAGCAAAGCTGTGAGCCAATAGCATCACGAATAAGCAAGCGATAATTAACCATCCAAACTGGTTCAGGCTGCATCATAAAAACTCCTAAGCCTAGCATTTGAGTGCGATCGATAAGCCGACCTTGAATTTTGAATCCAAAGTTAAACGCTTGATGAAGGCTAGCTCTGCTTAGGAGTGATACATTATTGACCTGTCTCGCTACTAGGCTGCCAGATTGAGTGGCACGCCGCAACGCTCGTGGATGGCTAAAGTGCCTGCCAACACATTCGGCACAATAATATCAGCAAATGGATGCTGGGTGCCAGCGGGCGCAATCAGCACGGTGGTAATGCCCAAACTTTTGGCTGGAGCCAGATTGGCCATCGTATCTTCAAACAGCACACATTCATCGCCTTGAGCGTTCAGTGCACGCAAGACCGTATGATAGGCATTCAAGTCGGGCTTGGCCAAAAACTCAAAAGCCCGAATATCAAAAATCTGCTCAAAATGATCGTGTAAACCAAGTTGATTGAGCACCCGCACCGCATGTTCACGCGGCGAGTTAGTGAAGATAATTTTTTCTAGCGGCAAGGCTTGGAGCGCGACATGCAAGGTGCCATCATCTGGCAACAGCACATCAAGCGTTAGTTGATGAATAAACGCCAAATAATCTTCGGTTTCGACAACCCCATGGTGTTTTTGCAAGCCTGCTAAGGTTGTGCCATATTGCTCATAATAGCTTTGGCGCAAACGCTGGGCTTCAGCGGCATCAAGCTGTAAATGTTCCTGAAAAAACAACCCAATCCGATTATTAATCTGTTCCATCAGCCCCGATGAGTCAGCGTAAAGGGTGTTATCTAAATCGTACAAAGCAAAACGAAGCGTCATTGGAGCCTCCTTCGACAACATCAGTGCTGGTTTCAATACCTCAACGATAAGCGATCAACCAAGACCTCAAATGAGGGTTTTAGTAGTCTATCACGCAGATCAAGAGGCTTGTGTAAATGGCATGTTAAGAATTAGCGCAGCTTTGGCTAAACCTTACGCCGATGCACCTATGCTAGTTCGAGGAGTTGCAACGCTGCAAAGAGGAATGTCCTACGAAAGCTGTGTTAGGCAGCGCAATCGCGTTCGCCAAATAAATCGTGGAGTGATTGCGAATCGGTGGCGCAGGGCTGGGGATATTGGGCAAGATAACAATCGGGCATCAGCCAAGGTGGTAATAATTGCTGTGGCGCTAATTCGGCGTTCCAGCCAGCAGCATACAGCGCATCAAGTGTTTCGTGATAGGCCTCAACCAACATTGGGCGACGGGCGATGTTGGCAACCCGCCACCAGCTCGCTAGTTCGGCCAAATGATCGAGCAGATCATGCTGACGTTGATAGCTTAAATCGTATTCTTGCATCATTGGTTGCTCCTTATGGTTAGGGTTGAGGATTGGCCAGGGGGTGCAAACGAGTATTGCATAGCATATAGTAGCGCACTTTCGCCCAAAAAGACACCCTCAATTATTGCTCGCTGCCAAATCTTCAACCATCAGTAACCATAGCAAGTGCTATTCCGCTAAACTTGGGTTTGTAAGGATTAAAGTTGTTCCCTCACCCCCAACCCCTCTCCCACGTGGCGGGCGAGGGGCTTCGACTTCGTGGTTTTGCCGCAATGCGTGGGCAATGAATGCTGGCGAGGGTCGGTCGTTAAGATCCCCTCACCCCAATCCCGCTCCCACGTGGCGGGCGAGGGGCTTCGACTTCGTGGTTTTGCCATGATGTGTGGGCAATGAACGCGGGCGAGGGGCTTTGACTTCGTGGTTTTGCCGCAATGCGTGGGCAATCCACGTCGGCTCCCCCTCGCCCGCGTGCAGTGGGAGCGGGGGCTGGGGTGAGGGAATCTTAAACCCCTAGATTTAAGCGATCAAAAAACCTCTCTCCCATTACAGGAGAGAGGTTAGGCTTAGAAACAATTCGAGCTTATTGGCCCCAAACATTCCAGCGATCATCGGCGCTGTTGTTGGTCAATTGCGATTGACCAGTGCCGTCGGTGTTCATCACATAGATGTTCCAGTTGCCATCGCGGTTGCTATCAAAGGCGATTTTGGTGCCATCGAGCTTCCAGGATGGAGCGCCATCTTCAGCGCTGCTATTGGTCAAACGGGTTTGGTTGGTGCCATCAGCATTCATCAAATAGACTTCGCCATTGCCATCACGGTTTGAGGTGAAGACAATCTTGGTGCCATCGGGCGAGACCCGTGGGAAACCGTTGTCGCTGGTTGTGCTATTGGTCAAATTGACTTTGTTGCGCAATTCCAATGACAGATATGGATAATCGTTGGTTGGTTGATCGGCCAACCAGTTCAGTTCGGCGCGATAGACGTTGTACTTGGCGTTGGTGCCACAGTTTGAACTCCAGTAGAGATAGCGGCCATCAGCACTCCAGCTTGGGGTTTCATGGGCGCAATCATCAAGCGTTACTTGGGTTTGGCTAGCCCCATTTGTATAGCTCACAAAGATTTGTGGCTTGCCTGAGCGATCTGAGACAAAGGCCAATTTCGTGCCATCGGGCGAAACCGAAGCGTTGAAATCGTTCGATGGAGTACCAACATAGCCTTGATATGGCACACCTGGAGGGGTGGGCGTACCGTCAGTATAGGTTATCCGCGTCATCGCACCATCAGCGCCGACCGACCAGATTTGGCGATTGCTGCCATTGCCACGACGTGAATCGACGAACAATTTGACTTTGCTTGGGTCCCACGAGCGAACCCACGAGTAAGGCACGGTTTCTTTGCTATCGTTGCTGCCATACAACAATTGGCTGGTGCCATCGCCGTTCATGGTGTAGGTATCCCATTCTGCGCCACCATCACGTTTTGAACCAAACGCAATTGGCAAACTTGGCTCTGAACTATTCCATGGCGTTCCAAGGTGGGTATAGCGCCATTGGAAGTAGTGTTGGCCAACATTACCCATTTCAACCTGATAGGCTGCATCGTTGGTTGGCGTGTAGGTCAAGATCCGGCGTTCGAACAATTGCACCAAGAGATCTTTTTGCACGCCGCCAACTGTAGCTTTGACCCAATATGGGTCGCTGATTGGCAAGCCCATTGCGCTAGTCCAATCGACGATTGAGCCGCTCGTGCGTTGACCATTGACCACAATCGGGCCGGTGCGATTTAAGAAATCCCAAAATACTTGGGGAATATTGTGGCCAGTCGTGGCGTTGTACACCACAATCTTGGTTTGATCTTTGTAGGCATCGCGCAAATCGTTGCGGGTTGATTTGTTGCCCGATTTGTCGATTGCATCGGCAATTGATTGATCACGGCGATCAGCATCGCGGTAGCCATTGTTGTTGTAGGTCGAAACCGCTGCGAACGAAGCATAGGTTGGCGAATTGCTATTGGTTTGATAGCCATCACCAGCGACTGGCACGCGGTCAGCGGCGTTGCGATAGGCGTTATCATAGGCATTATCGCCAGTTTTCAATTGGCCTGAGACCAATTCAACCACCAACAAGCCATTGGTTACATCGGTGTTGCCATTGATGCCGTTGATTTCCATGCGGGCTTTATCGAAGTATTGCACGCGGCGTAGGCCATTTGGCGATTCACGGTAATATTCGCTATAATCAAACCACGGCCCAAAACCCCAATACAATGAGCGTCCATCACGAACCCGTGGATCATCCGAGCGTCGCCACACTTCTTCGAATTTGGGTGAGACAAAGGCCGAACGATTGGCCCATGGAGCAGCACTAGCACTTCCATGGAATAGGGTGCTAACCATCACGAAAGCACTGAGTAAACCAGTTAGGCGAACCTTCAATCGAGACATTGCGACTTCCTCCTAAACAAAGAACCAGTTTCTCGATCCGTCATCTGCGGTATCTGGGTCTTACTATACAATGGTCATGCTGTAAACCAAATTGTACAGATCTGAGATATCTGTCATAAATGCTTGTTAAACCTGATAAAAGCTAGCAGCCTAAAATTCATCTAGCCAAACCACGAGGAATAGCCAATGGAACACGCCGACGTTCGCCGCATGCCCAATGCCCATATTTGGCCAATGAGTGCCAGCGTTGTCAATGATCGCTTGCAAATTGCCAGTTGCGATCTCACGGCGCTTGCCGCTGAATATGGAACCCCGCTCTACCTGTTGGATGCTGAGACGATTCGCACGATTGCAATGCATTATAGTGCGGCCTTGCGCCATGCCTACGGAAGTCATGTCAGCATTCACTATGCCAGCAAAGCGTTATTAAATGTTGGGGTGGCGCGCTTGGTGCATTCTTTGGGCTTGGGGTTGGATGTTGTGTCTGGTGGTGAGTTGGCGATTGCGCAACGTGCCGGAATGCCGCTCGATCATATTCATTTGCACGGCAATGGTACACCACCAGCCGAATTAGCTCAAGCGGTTGAGGCCGGAATTGGCCGAATTGTGGTCGATAATCTTGATCAACTACACTTTTTGGCCGATTATTGTGCCAATCGTGCGACAGCCCAAACAATTCTCTTGCGCATCGCGCCTGATGTTGCGGCTGGCGCACACGCCCATATCCGCACCGGCGCAGCCAGCGCCAAATTTGGTATGCCACTTGATGATGGTACGGCGGCAGAAGCGGTACGCTTGGCTTTACAATCGCCAGGCTTGAATTTGGTTGGCTTGCACGCCCATATTGGCTCGCAAATGCGTGATTGGGCTGCTCTGCGCGAGATGATTGGCCGGCTGTTGGCGTTTGCCGATCAGCAACGGCGCGAACGTGGTTGGCTGTTAACTGAATTCAGCCCAGGTGGCGGTTTGGCGGTAGCCTACATGCCCAATGAGCAGGCTGGCGATATTGAAACCTACGCCAATACGATTGCCAATGCGGTGCGAAATGGTTGCGAACGCTACCAAATTCCCTTGCCACGGCTGATTATCGAGCCGGGTCGATCATTGGTGGCGCGGGCGGGCGTGGCAGTTTATAGCGTGACTGGCCATAAAACTGTGGCTGGTGGTAGCGATTATTTGCATATTGATGGTGGAATGGGCGATAATTTGCGGCCTTCGTTGTACAATGCTCAGTATACCGCTGCTTTAGTTGCTCGTCCGTGTGCGCCGCCGATTGCTCCCGTGCAATTGGCCGGAAGGTTTTGCGAGTCGGGCGATGTCTTAATTCGGGAAGTTGCTTTGCCTGCTGCCGAAGTTGGCGAGCTTGTGGCAGTGCCTGTCGCTGGCGCGTATACCCTAAGTATGGCTAGCGCGTATAATGGAGTACCACGCCCAGCCTTAGTTGTCGTCGATCGTGGTCAGGCCACGCTGATTCAACGCCGCGAAACCTATGCCGATTTGATGGCACGGGATATTTAAGGGGTCAGGAGCTAGAGGTCAGTGATCAGTTTAATCAATGATCGATCTGTGAAATCTGTGGCTCACTATTCGTGTTCTTCATAGATCAGTATTTTAACGCAGAGGCGCAGAGGGCGGCTAGTGGCAATTATTGGGTGTGGTAAGGGTAATTTGTAGGATTCACCGATCTCCAATCCCCGATGCCTAACAACTGATTTGGATATGTTCTATGCTCTATGTTCTATGCTCTAAACTAGTATGAACTCAGTGATCGAAGACATTAAAGAACGCATTGATATTGTGTCGTTCATCAGCGATTTTGTGCCGCTGCGCAAAGCGGGGCGCAATTGGGTGGGTTTTTGCCCATTCCATTCGAATACCCGCACGCCAGCCTTTACCGTGTTTGCCGATAGCAACAGCTACCACTGCTTTGGCTGCAAAGCCAGCGGCACCATTTTTGATTTTTTGATGCAACGCGAGGGCATCGATTTCCCTGAGGCGCTGAATCAACTGGCGGCGCGGGCTGGGGTGCAATTGCGCCAACGCACCGTCCAAGATGAGCAGGAAGATGTTCTGCGTTCGCGCCATCTGGAGTTGAATGCAGCAGCAGCGCGCTTTTGGAGCCATCAACTCTTGCAATCGCCCAAGGCGGCCCATGCCCGCAGCTATATCGAGCAACGTGGCCTAACGGCGCAAACCGTCGAGCAGTTTCAGTTGGGCTATGCTAGCGAAGATTGGTCAAATTTGTTGGGCTATTTGCACGATCGCCACGGCGCTAATCCGAGCGAAGTGGCCGAGGCTGGCTTGGCTTTGGAGCGTGATCAAGGCGGCTATTATGATCGTTTTCGTGGACGCTTGATGTTCCCGATTCATGATCCCAAAGGCCAGATTGTGGGCTTTGGCGGGCGGATTTTGGGCGATGGACACCCCAAATATATCAATTCGCCCCAAACTTTGCTATTTGATAAAAGTAGCCTGTTGTATGGGCTATTTCAAGCGCGCGAAACAATTCGCAGCAGCGATAGCGTGGTGGTCGTCGAGGGCTATATTGATGTGATTATGGCGCATCAGGCTGGCTTTCGGAATGTGCTTGCCCCGATGGGTACAGCGTTGACCGATATTCATGCCGGCCAGTTGAATAAAATTACCAAGCGCATCACCTTGGCGATGGATGGCGACGCGGCGGGCCAATCGGCGGCTTTGCGTGGTTTGGAAACCTTGCGTGAAACCCTCGATACCCACGTGCGGCCTGTGCCAACCGCTTCGGGGATGCTGCGCTGGGAGCGTGAGCTTGATGCAACGATCACGATTGCCTTACTGCCCGATGGCCGCGACCCTGACGACATTGTGCGCAATAATCCCGATGAATGGCGAGCGCTGATTACCAATGCTCAGCCATTGATGGATTTTTATCTTACAACCCTGACCCGTGGCTTGGATCTGAACAGTGCCAAGGGCAAATCGGCGGCAGTTGAGCGGCTTACGCCATTGCTCAATCAAATTGCCGACCCGGTTGAGCGGGCGCATTATATTCAGCGGCTCGCCAACCAAGTTAAGCTCGATCAGCGCCTTATTGAAGGCACAATCAGCGGCGAACAACCGGATCGTCAGCGCAAACCCACCAACCAGCGCCAAAGCCGATCGGCTGCGCCGCCGCCAGTTTTCTCAATCTTAGAGCAGGAGGCTCGGCGTGAAGATTTTCTCTTATCGCTATTAATTCGCTTTCCGCAAGTGCAAGCTGTGGTCAGCGAGCAACTACGTGATGATTTAGCCGCAGCGCCAACCCTGCGTGAGTTGTGGAATGGCGATGTGAGTGAACTTTTTGAACGAGTCGAAAATCGTGTATTATGGGATCTGTGGCGCTCAGCCCAGGCGATGGCTACTCCCAATCCTATTGAATGGCTTGAAACGGTACCAGCCGACTTGCAAGCCCATGGCGAACGCCTACTTAATTGGGATCATGCTCCACCAACCCGTAGTTTCCGTGTGACTCGTGAGGCCGAGGAATGTTTGCGCCCATTGCGCTACCGTTTGGGCAAGCGCTGGAGCGAACGCCTTGGTCAGATGATTGCCGCCGCCGAACCTGTTGAACAGGAACGATTGCTGGAGCAAGCCATGGCTTTACAACATTATTTGCGTGCGACATCCGAACCACGCCGCAGCAGCTATTTTCTTGATACCCGTGATTCGCTCAAATAATTAGAGGAGGAACAGATGGCTCTTGACGATGAGGTCCTCGACTCTGAGCTTGCGGGCGATGAAACGGACGATTTTCCCGCTTTACGCACACTCAGCGATCTTTTAGCCACTGGCAAAAAACGTGGTTACGTTACACCTGGCGAAATTCAACAAATTATCGATTCACAACGTGATGAAGATAAACAACTGGAAGAAATTCGCGATACCTTGCAAAAGGCCAATATTCGGGTTGAGGAAACTGGCGACGATACGAATGATGATGAAATTACCGTCAGCGAAAATCCCGAAGTCGATTTTTCCAACGAAGGCATTAGTGTCAACGACACGGTGCGCTTGTATTTGCGCGAAATTGGCTTAGTGCCGTTGCTCAAGGGCGAGCAAGAGGTCGAGCTGGCGCGCGCTATGGAAGATGGCGATAAAGCACAACAGGAATTGATCGAAAATGATCATACGCTTTCCGATGCTGAACGCCTAGCCTTGCGGCGGCGGATTGATCGTGGCCATCAATCCCGCGAACATCTCACAACCGCCAACTTACGCTTGGTGGTCAGCGTGGCCAAAAAATACATTGGTCGTGGGCTTTCGTTGCTCGATTTGATTCAAGAAGGCAATGTTGGCTTGATTCGCGCCGTCGAGAAGTTCAACTACACCAAGGGCTTTAAAGTTCTCAACCTACGCCACGTGGTGGATTCGTCAAGCAATTACCCGCGCCATCGCCGACCAAGCACGCACGATTCGGATTCCGGTGCACATGGTCGAAACGATCAACCGCATGATGCGCACTGCTCGGCGTTTGACCCAAGAGAATGGCCGCGAGCCAAGCGATGAAGAACTGGCGCAGGCACTCGATCTTACGGTCGAGAAAGTTCGCTCTATTCGCAAAACCTCAATGGAGCCAGTTTCCTTGGAAACGCCAGTTGGCCAAGAAGAAGATAGCCAACTTGGCGATTTCTTGCCCGACGAAAAGCTTGAAGCACCTTCCGACGCAGCGTCGCATCAGATGTTGCGCGAACAAGTGGCTCAAGTGCTTGATCAGCTTACCGAGCGCGAGAAGCGAGTGCTGAAATTGCGCTTTGGGCTTGAAGACGGCACCCAACGCACGCTGGAAGAAGTTGGCAAAGAGTTTGGGGTTACTCGCGAACGGATTCGCCAGATCGAGGTTAAGGCGCTGCGCAAGCTGCGTCACCCACGCTTTGGCAAAAAACTACGCGATTATCTCGAATAAAACAAGACTAGAGGCTATGGGCTATTGGAATGGTTGCAAACTTAAAAAACGTTCCGATAGCCTATAGCCCTTCATCCTCTGCACCTCTGCGTTAAAACCCGATCCCTAACCCCCGGCCTCTGCTCTATACTCTTTCTTGGCATAGCGCTTGCATAGCCTATTTGACATCAAACAAAACTCAATGTAGAGTTGTTGGGTAGCTAAATAACGAACTGCATGGGGAGTAGCCACCCGCCTTTCGGGGCAAATAGTCGTCAGTACGGAGTCTGTTGTGCACACTCCCGGCTATTTGCACGTGATCAATGAATGTTCACGTCGGCAAGACCATTACGACACGTTTCTTTTTAATCGTGCCGTGTGGGTCTTGCGCGGCGTTTTTTTATGCCCCGCACCACAGGCCAAAGCAAGCAGCGGAGGACACGAATGGACATTGGAATTTGGCCGTGGATTGGGTTTACCGTATTTGTATTTGCGATGCTGGCGCTCGACTTGGGTGTGTTCCACCGCGACTCGCACGAAGTTTCAGTCAAAGAAGCCACAATCTGGAGTGTGGTCTGGATTTCGCTTGCGCTCGCGTTTGCTGGCGGTTTGGCTTACTTTCAAGGTGGTCCGGTCGCAATTGATTTCTTGACTGGATATGTGATTGAGAAATCGCTGAGCGTTGATAATATCTTCGTCTTTGTGCTGATCTTCTCGTATTTCCAAGTGCCAGCCAAATACCAACACCGGGTTTTGTTCTGGGGGGTGTTCGGCGCATTGGTCATGCGGGCAATCCTGATCTTTGTTGGGGCTGCATTAATCGAACGCTTTGATTGGATTCTCTACATCTTCGGTGGGTTCTTGATTTATACTGGGATTAAGATGGCCCGCCAAGGCGAAACCCATCTCGACCCCGATACCAACCCCGTGGTGAAATTTGTTCGTAAAATCTTGCCTGTTTCTTCACAATACCATGAAGATCATTTCTTCACCCGCCACGCTGGCAAATTGATGGCCACGCCATTGTTCTTGGTCTTGGTCTTGGTCGAAGCCAGCGACTTAGTATTTGCCGTTGACTCGATTCCAGCGATTTTTGCCGTAACGACTGATACCTTCTTGGTCTATACCTCGAACGTATTTGCAATTCTTGGCTTGCGCTCGTTGTACTTCGTCTTGGCGGGGGTGGTCCATAAATTCTACTATCTCAAATATGGTTTGGCTGTGATCTTGACCTTCGTTGGTGTAAAGATGTTGATTGTCAATTTCTATCACTTCCCAACCTATATTTCTTTAGGCGTGATTCTCGGTGTATTGACAATTTCGGTTATCGCTTCGTTGGTACGCGCCAAACGGCTCGAGGGTGTCGATACTCCGTTGGATAATCCAGTGACCAATCAACCAGTCATCAAGCCCGATAATCAACTCTAAAATATTTGCCCTGAAGCCCTCGATCGTGCAAGCGATCGGGGGCTTTGTTAATTGAATTGGCAATGATGGGCATTCCCTCACCCCCCAACCCCTTCTTCCACTGGACGCGGTCGAGGGGGAGCACCGACGAAGTGCTCACGAATCATGGCAAAACCACAGCGTTAAGCCCCTCGCCCGCGCCACGGGAGCGGGGTTGGGTTCACCATGTAAGCAGCTCCCGCACGCGAGATGCGGGGCAATCAGCATTTGTTAATGCTATGAACCATTCTATTGATGCTCTATGTTCTATGCACTTAGGTTCATCCTTCATACTTCCTTTCGCAAACCCTTATATTCTATGCCTTTATGTTCATCCCTCATAATCCATCCTTCATAATTTCGCACAATCTCTCGATCTATTTCTGCATGTTTTAGGCTGCACCAACGAGCAAAATTCGTTATGATAGCGCTACCACGTCAATGTGGTTAGCAAAGGAATCAACGTTGATGAGCCATGAACATCCGCTGATTACGGCGCGCAATCAACGCACCGAATGGTTTTTAGACGCTCGCTTTGGTATGTTTATTCATTGGGGGTTATATGCAATTCCTGCTCGTGGCGAGTGGGTGCGCAGCCTAGAGAAAATTAGCAACGAAGCCTATCAGCCTTATTTTGAGCAATTCGACCCGACTGAGTACCAGCCGCGTGAATGGGCCAAACTGGCGAAGGCTGCGGGCATGCGCTACGCTGTGCTGACCGCCAAGCATCACGATGGCTTTTGCCTTTTTGATAGCCAGCTGACCGATTATAAAGCGACCAACACACCTGCCAAGCGCGATTTAGTGCGTGAATATGTCGAGGCTTTTCGGGCCGAAGGCTTGCAAGTCGGCTTGTATTATTCGCTGCTCGATTGGCATCACCCCGATTATCCAGCTTTCGACGATGAGTATCACCCAATGCGGGGCAATGCGGCCTATCGCGATCAGCCGCGTGATTTTCAGCGCTATCTCGATTATATGCATGGTCAAATCAAAGAATTGCTGACCAACTATGGCAAAATCGATATTATGTGGTTTGATTTTTCGTATGGCGAGCTGAGTGGCGAGGCTTGGCATGCCAGTGAATTGATCAATCAAGCCCGGACAATCCAACCGCATCTGATTATTGATAACCGTTTGGCGGCCAGCGGCGAGGGCAATACTGGCTTTGGCACCCAAACGCCCGAAATCTATGCTGGCGATTTTGCCTGCCCTGAGCAGTTGATTCCGCCTGCTGGCTTGGTTGATGCGCTTGGAAATTCAGTGCCGTGGGAAGCCTGCATCACGCTCAATCAGCATTGGGGCTACTCGGCTAGCGACCGCGATTTCAAATCGGCGCGCCAAGTTGTGCATGGCTAATTGAGTGTGTCAGCAAAAATGGCAATTTGCTGCTCAATGTTGGGCCAGATGCCAAAGGCCGCATTCCGCATGCCTGCCAACAGATTTTGCATGAAGTTGGGGCATGGATGGCTGAACATAGCGCAAGCATCTATGGCTGTGGTCGCAGCCAACTTGCAAAGCCAGAGTGGGGGCGTTACACCCAGTGCGGTTCAACGCTCTATGCCCATATTTACGAGCGCGGGATTGGCCCAATTAATTTTCGCGGGCTGAATGGCAAAGTCAAACGAGCGCGTTTAATCGCCGATAACTCCGAAGTTAAGCTCGAACTACCATGGATTGCCAAAGACTATGCCGACGATTTATTTTTGAACTGGCCATCGGCCAAATTACCCAACGAAACTGCGACCATAATCGCCTTAGAATTGGAATAAAGAACAAAGAGCATAGAACATAGGGGTCAGGGATCGGGGATCAGGCTATAAGCACCGGAGAAAAATTACACAAATCTGGGTCAATCTGTGGCTAAAACAGCTACTTCAGATTAGAACCTGACCCCTGACCCCTAGCTCCTATTCGACTGAAACCAACTGCCCATTGACAATCTGTTGAACGCGTAACTCGGCGTTTTGCAGCAATTGATTGCATTGGGCGGCCAGCGCCATACCACGTTCGTAATGGCTCAAGGCCTGTTCCAAAGGTAAATCGCCTGCTTCTAAAGCATTGACCGTTTGCTCCAACTCATGAAAGACCGTTTCATATGATTGCTTATTTGACATAATGATACTCCTATTTATACCCCACGAATTAAGCCCAATTCGGCGCTAAAGCCTGGCCCAAACACCGCCAACAAGCCAAATTGATCTTTGGCCAAGGGTTGGGCGGCTAAGGCTTGCTGCATCACAAAGAAAATTGTTGCCGATGACATGTTGCCATATTCGCGCAAGATTGCCCGTGAAACCGCCAAATCAGCATCGGATAAATGCAACGATTCTTGGTAGGCCTGCACAACTTTTGCGCCACCTGGGTGCAATAAATAGCGCTCAAGATCAACTTGACTGAGACCATGTTGGGCTAGAAATTGTTCCAGCAAAGGCCGAAATTGTTCGCGCACGATCGAGGGAATCCGTGATGAAAACACGACTTCAAAGCCTGAATTGAGGATGTTCCAGCCCATAATTTCAGCACTATCGGGGTAGAGATGACTGCGGGTAGCTACAATCTCAGCAAGGGCTTGATTGCGCGGAGCCACCTGATCGCCTTCGAATAAGACAGCCGTCACACCATCGCCAAACAGCGAAGTGGCAATCAAATTGCGCTTGGAGAAATCATCAGCGAGATAGGTCAGCGAGCAGAATTCAACATTTACTAATAACACCCGTTGGGTTGGCTCAGCCCGCAAATAATCAAAGGCTGTATTCAGGCCACCCAAACCGCCAGCGCAGCCCAAGCCCCAAATCGGCGTGCGGCGGGTTTGGGGCTGCATGCCAAGCCGCTGCATGAGCAATGCATCGAGGCTGGGTGCGGCCAAACCAGTGGTCGTTACAACCACAATATGATCAATATCGTTGGGCGTGAGATCAAGTGGTTGTAAACATGCTTCAATTGCTTGGCAACTCAAGTTCAGCGCTTCTTCAATAAAAACGGCGTTGCACTCAGCAAAACTGCGTGGTTCATGCCACCACTCCAATGGGCGCACCAAGTAGCGGGTATCAATTTGGGCATGGCGAAAGATCGCCAGATAGCGCTGAATTTCGGGAAAAGCTGCGGCAAAGCGTTGGGCAACTAAATCTTGCACTGCTCGTTGTGGCACGCAATATTGTGGCACGCCTAGCCCAATTGCTTGGATTCGTGGCATCATTGTTCCTATCTACTAGAGACTGTTTACCCACTGAAGCAGTTGGTGGTTTAACTATAGCATGGGCTTGAGCAGAACAGAGAACAAGGATGAAATCAAAAGTCAAAAGTCAAAATAAGAACAGAAAGCAGAGGTGTATTCGTTCATTGGCTTAAGATTTGTTTCCCTCACCCCCTAGCCCCCTCTCCCGCCCGCGAGGCGAGGGGGAACCACACGAACAACATACTGCGATTTGTCAGCGAGCGACAGTGACCCACCAAACCAACTTCTTTGGGCTGCCCAGCGCGAGCCATGAACCGCAACGCTGGTAATTACAGCGAACCACCAACCCAACTCCCCTCGCCCACTGGACGCGAGCGAGGGGTTGGGGGAGAGGGAACGATTTTATCTTCATCGCTCATAATTCATGCTTAAAAAAAGACCACCCCAGCTCTGAGCACGTGCCAGAACTGGGGTGGTTTGCCAACACCAAATTAGTACAAGTCAGCCAAGACTGACTCGAGCGCTTCTTTGGATGGGCGCAGTTGTTCTGCTGAGAGGTGGCTCAACGGCTGTTCGTCCATGTGCAACAAATCGTGAATCGTGCGATTGTTGGTTTGGTTGACATAGAGCAAGCCAGTGATGAACTCTTGGTTTTCGCGGGCAGCATCCAAGCGGCTCAAGGCTGAAACACGATTGGTTGGATCGTAATCATGCTCAAGTTTTTTGAGCACAATTGTCGAGCCGTCGTGCATCTTGACCGGAATTGCTTCGCCTTCTTCGTAATCAACCGTGATTTCTTCTTGGGCGCGGATGAAGGTCATGTCGTGCAGACGTTCTTCGTGTTCCTTGCCATAAGCGTAGCTCTTGGTTGAATCTTCGTGGTTGTTGAAGGTCACACATGGGCTGATGATATCGAGAATCGCCAAACCACGGTGGCTCAAAGCAGCCTTGAGCAAGGCTTCAACTTGGCGTGGGTCGCCAGCGAACGAGCGAGCAACAAAGGTTGCTCCACCAATGATTGCCTCTGAACAGAGATCAATTGGTGGGAGTTCGTTCAAACCAGCGTATTTCAGCTTTTGGCCAATATCGGCGGTTGCTGAGAATTGACCCTTGGTCAAGCCGTATACGCCATTGTTTTCGATGACGTAGACCATTGGGACATTGCGGCGCACTAAGTGTTTGAATTGACCCATCCCGATTGAGCCAGTATCGCCGTCGCCGCTCACTGCCAAGCCAACCAAGTTGCGGTTGGTGACGATTGCCCCAGTTGCAACTGAAGGCATGCGCCCGTGAACGCTATTGAAGCCGTGTGAGCGACCTAAGAAATAGGCCGGAGTTTTGGATGAACAGCCAATCCCGCTGAACTTTGCAACTTGATAGGGCTGAACACCTAATTCGAAACAGACCGAAACAATCCGTGATGAGATTGAGTCGTGGCCACACCCTGGACACAGCGTCGAAGGTGCGCCTTTGTATTCACCTTGTTCGAACCCAAGCAGGTTGATTTTTGGCTTGGGAGTCGCTTTTGTCGTTGCCATGGCCTATGCTTCCCCTTTTTGTACTGATTCAGTAACCCAGCGGGCGGTTAATGGCAAGCCATCGCAGCTTGCAACAGCAATAATCCGGCCAGCTAATTCTGGGTATTCCATCCGCAACAATTGTGCCATTTGGCCGTTGTAGTTGTTGTCAACCACATAGATCCGTTCGTAACTGGCCACAAATTCGCCAACTTCTTTGGTGAATGGCAATGCCCGCACCCGTTGATAAGCGGCGTTGATGTTGGTCTCGCGCAAGCGATCCAATGCTTCGATGATCGCAGGATCGTTTGAGCCATACGAGAGAATCCCAATTGTGGCGTTGGCTTCGTTGATTGTGATTGGCGCTGGAACGATTGTCCGCGCGGTTTCAAACTTACGGGCCAATCGATCCAAGTTGGCGACCCACTCGTCTGAGCGTTCGGTATACTTGGCATCTTGGTTGTGGCCTGAACCACGGGTAAAGTACGCAGCTTTGGCATGGTTGGTGCCTGGCAGTGTGCGGAAAGGAATGCCATCGCCATCAACATCGCGATAGCGGCCCCAATCGCCAACGGCGGTCAGCGCATCAGCATCAAGCACCTTGCCGCGATCCATCGGTTCGGTTGGGTACTCAAAT
This sequence comes from uncultured Chloroflexia bacterium, assembly GCA_963767035.1. Taxonomy (GTDB): domain Bacteria; phylum Chloroflexota; class Chloroflexia; order Chloroflexales; family Herpetosiphonaceae; genus Herpetosiphon. The sequence goes on from CAVYBW010000003.1 coordinate 862,960, forward strand.
GGTTCAGACATCCATTGGTTCATGCCCAAGTCGAGGTCGCTGAGCACAAACACAATCGTTTGCAAGCGTTCGGCCAAATCGAATGAGCGCCAGCCAAATTCAAAGCATTCTTTGACGCTTGAAGGCAGCAAACAAACGTGTTGGGTATCGCCGTGGCTCAAGAAATAGGCTGAGATCAAATCTGTTTGACCGGTGCGGGTTGGCATCCCGGTACTTGGCCCCATACGCATGACATCCCAAACCACACATGGAACTTCAGTGAAATATGCCAAGCCGGTAAACTCAGCCATCAATGAAAGTCCAGGGCCGGAAGTAGCGGTCATTGAGCGAGCGCCAGCCCAACCAGCGCCAATAATCATGCCGATTGCAGCCAATTCGTCTTCGGCTTGCACTACGGCATAGGTTGGCTTGTTGGTTGCTTTATCGATACGCAGTTCTGGCAAGTAGTCGTTGAGTGCATCGACCAAGCTGGTTGAAGGCGTAATTGGATACCAAGCGACGAACGAAACGCCGCCGAATACTGAGCCAAGTGCGCCAGACGTATTGCCATCGAGCATAATCATGCCCTTGGTTTTATCCATGCGTTCGACGCGGAATGGCGATTGGGTCGTGATGTTGGCCGCAGCCCACGCTACCGCCGCATTGACCACATTCATATTCGAGGCAATTGCTTTTTGTTTGCCCTTGAAGTGTTTATTCAAAGCACTTTCAATTTCGGCAACTTCAATGCCGACCAAGTGGGCTAAGACCCCAACATACACCATGTTGGCAATATAATCACGCAAGCTGGCATCGACCCCTGAGTTCTTCACCAATTCCTTGACAGGCATGGGGAAGTAGGTCACATCGCTGCGTGAAAGCTCTTGACGTGAATCATCAGGATACAGACAAATCCCACCTGGCTCAAGCGATTGAAGGTCATCGCCAAAGCTAGCCGGATTCATGGCCACCAAGACATCACGTTTGTGACGGCGGGCTTGATAGCCATCCTTGCTCAAGCGAATTGAATACCACGTGGGTAAACCCTTGATGTTTGAAGGAAACAGGTTTTTGCCTGTAACCGGAATACCCATGTTGAAACAAGCACGGAGGATGGTATTATTGGCGGTTTGGCTCCCAGAACCATTGGGAGTAGCCACAATAATCGCGAAGTCGTTAATATTCACGTCCTCACGGGCGATTTCAGCGGGCTGTTGCTCCGTCTGATAATCTACGACTGCCATGAACGTATTCTCCTTAATTGGCTTCTTTGCCAGGTTATAGCCTCTAAAGATACTGCGAACACAATGGTTCGTCAACCAACAAAAAGCTACTTTTTGCTATTATCTAAACCATAATTGTACGCCGTGATTGCTTTAGCTATGATGTATTATATCTATTATATCCATAGAGAGAATCTATGAGAACAGGGGTTTGGGCCAATTTGTTGGCTTCTTTACATTCTAGCACTAAAAAAGTGCCAGCCGCTCTGTGCCTTGAGCGACTGGCGTGCCAACTGGAGAGGGGAGAGAGGAGCACCGAGACCCGTAGTTGCCGCTACGAACTCGTATCAATGCTGACGCTTTGCCAATGATGCATGTCCAGTGCTTCAGAACTGCGTCATAATAAAAACTGTTTTATCGGATAAATCAGTTTTTATTGATGGGCGTAGTGTATCCAAGATTGCTTGGTTTGTCAAGTAGCAAGTTTTGGAGGGATCAAGGCTGAATTATGCAGGGATGAAATTAGTTGATCCACGAAGTAGCACGAAGACCGTTTTAGCCACAGATTGGCCCAGATTACACAGAGTACCGTTCAATAGCCCAAAGCCAATAGCCAATCGCTATGAACTCCTCTGCGCCGCTGCGTTAAAAAAATGACCGCTTAATATTATGCTCTCTGTTCTTTGTTCTCTGTTCTATACTTTGGCATAGATTTCTTCAACCTTCAGCGTACATTGAATTGAGCGTAACTCCAGCACAGCTTGAGGATCGTCGATTTCACTCAGCAACCATTGATTGGCCGACTGGCGACTATAATACTCAATATGATAGGGATCTTGAGCAATCAGCAGATATTCGCGTAGAGCCGGAATTTGGCGGTAATGTTGAAATTTACCACCACGATCATAATGCTCGGTTGAGGGTGAAAGCACTTCAATAATAATCGTTGGATTAAGTAAGGTATCTTGATGGCTATCATCAAACCAAGTTTCACCACACACAACCGATACATCAGGATACGTGTATAAACCAGTGGCCGAAATTTTAATCCGTAGATCGCTCGGAAAAACCGTGCAAGCCCGCTGCTTCAACTGACTATGCAATTCAGCAATCAGGTTCGCCACAATCAGATTATGATTACGACTTGCTCCTGCCAATGCATAGGCCTGCCCAGCCAGAAATTCGTGCTTGGTTGGACTAGTTCGCTCACCAGCCAAATATTCTTCAACAGAGATTGAGTTGATTGATTCTGCGCTCATACACTTGCCATCCACTAAATCCAAACCCACTTGCATCATAGCACGATTACTTGATTCAGTACTAACCAAGAATCCTGACGTTTAGGCTACTTTATTTCCTTGTATTGAATTGCTGTGATTAATCGCAACATAGATTCAATTTCTGTATCCAAAAATCCCACAATAAAGCCATAGTACTTGATATGGAGGTTTTTCATGTCATTATCCAATACCAGCAATGATCTCCTCACAAAATGCCCTCAATGTTCCTCATTTGTCAAAAACAAAAATCTATCTAAACATTTACGAAGGGTTCATCCGATTGGAAATCCAGCCACAACTCAAGTGCGCGTTGCATCAAAATCACCAACAATAAATCAAAAAAAAGTTATTACCAAACCTTCTACCCCAGCTACCAAGCGCTCAAAGGTTCAACCCAATTCTAGCCTTCGTTCAATGGCTCCAACCAAAGCACAAGAACAAAGAATCCAGTCCAATCGCGCCCAACGTGCATTAGACGGTTCACGCGACTTTCGGCAATATCGCGAAACTGGGCGTTTTGGCTCTCATCCATCTTATGATGATTATGGTGATGAATCCTTTGCTTAATAATTTGTTTATTTGAGGATTTATGAGTACTAGAAGTAGTCTCATAAATACCGGAGAAGAATCCGGATACACCCGAGTAGCACAAATCCATGGAAGTTTTCGGGATAAAATTCGTATCGAACGACCAAACGACGGAAGTTTTGTAACCACGCAAACAGCCGCTCCACCTTCCAGCGGCGGGCATAGCGGCGTAATAACCGGCCATCTTGGGTAACTGGCGCGGTGCGGTTGCGCCGATGGGGAGCGATCATGGTTATTCCTTGTTCGGCAAGGACACGATCCAGGGGATCACTATCGTAGGCTTTGTCGCCAATCAACCGTCGTGGCGCGCAATCCAAAAATCCGGCATCGAGGGTTGCGGTGACTAGGCGTACTTCGTGGATTTGGGCGGTGGTCGTGTGCACGGCAATCGGCAGCCCTTGGGCATCGGCAATCGCCATCAGTTTGGTGCCCTTCCCGCGCTTCGTGAGACCAACGCCAGCGCCCCTTTTTTCGCCGGAACAAACGTCCCGTCGATGAAGGCTTCGGTCTGATCGATGCCGTGGTCATCAAAGAGCTGCAGCGCTAGCTGGGTCACGATGGTTTGAAAGGTTCCCTCGGCAACCCAGCGTTGCAAGCGGCGATGGCAGGTTTGATAGGGGGGATAGGCATCGGGCAAATCCTTCCACCGTGCGCCCGTTTGCAAGACCCACAAGATGCCATTGAGGGCAGCGCGTGAATCCACCCATGGTCGTCCGCGACCATCGACACGGCGTGGCAACGGGGGTAAAAAGGGGGCAATCGCCGCCCATTCGTCATCGGTCAGATCCGTTGATACGGCCATTGGGTATCCTCCTATTCCATAGTCAAGCGGAGTATACCATTTATGAGACTACTTCTACTGATATTATTGCAATTGCTTCTGCTATTATTGCAGGATTTTCTATGATTACCTCTATTTTTACTGCTTGCTTTACTTATAAAATAAGTACATCTGCTAGAGATATTAGTAAAAAACAGCAAGAGACAATGGGAAATCAATTTAATTTTGAGATTATTACAAGCTGCACCACGCGCTTTCAAGAAATCCTTGAATTAATTGATAGCCCTGATGAAAAGCAAAAAATTAGAGGCTATAAAAAGTATATTGATCTCTGTAATGAGGAATTATTTTATTTTCAACAAGGGTATATTCCTGATGATGTTGTAAAGGAGTGGCTTGATGGGATGTTAAATTATATACCAATTTACTATAAAGACAAAAAGATTAATCTAAATAAAAAATTACTATCTACAAATATTTTGGAGGAAAATAATTTACTTGATAGATATCCAAGGATAGGGAATATTTTTAAGGTTAACAAGATATATAATCGAGATAATGACGATGATATGAGAAAAGAAATAATTAATGATTTGCTTGAGAATATAATAAGAAATTTATAAATTAATTTTAAAGCTATAAATTATCAATAATTAGGTCAAAGTTTTTTACTACAAATAATACAATAATGTAAAGGTAGTTTATCAGAATGATTGTAATCCCACAAAATGTTCTGATAGCCTATAGCTCATAGCCACAACTTCTCTGCGCCGCTGCGTTAAAAACTGACACCTGAATCGCTATGTTCTATGCGCTATGCTCTACCTTTTGACCTTCTTCATCCCTCTTCCCTCCTGATTCATCCTTTTCTCTCATCCTTCAATTATTGCGCTTCTTGGCCCAATTTGCGCACAATATCGGTTTGCGAAAGCACGCCAATTGGCCAAACGCGGCCATCGTTGCGCTCCTCGACCACCACCAAACGATGAATTCGGTTGCTGGTCAGTAGGTTGGCAGCACGGCTTAAATCAACATGTGGCATACAGGTAATCACATCGCGGGTCATAAACTCGCCAACTGGGCTATCCATCGAGCGCTCATAATCGAGGCCACGACTCCACGCCCCCAGCGCATCGGTTTGCGAAAAGACCCCAGCTAAAAAGCCTGGGCCATCAACCACTACCAACGCTTGAATGCGGTTGCCTTGCAGGAGCGTGATCGCTTCGCGGAGACTGGTTTCGGTACGACAGGAGATTACGTGTGCGTTCATGGTATCGCCAACGGTTAATTGAGCAGTCATTTTGCCATGCTCCTTTGCATTTTTGAGGTTTGGCCGAGGTTCGATTGTTGGCTATTATAACATGACGCACTGCATTATCAAGTGGTTTTCTAGCGAATTTTCGCTAGATCGTAAAATTCTCATCTTGGCTGATGATAAATGCGACCTGTACTTGGACATCAATCTGTTTGTGATGGATCATAGCCAGCCCAAGATCGTCTTTGCTGAAACTGCCATCACCACGCGCTCGACTGACTGATTTACGGAATTCGGCTTGCGGTGCATAGGCTTGCTGCTCGCTGTGATAGTGATCATCGACCCGATGAACGCCAATGATCCGCACGCCAAGGGTTTGAGCCATGGCTTTGGCCTTGGTTTTGGCTAATTCTAGCGCAGTTTGTAGCCAAGCATTCAAGATAGCTGGATCATCGGGAAAGCCCCAAGTGACATTTTCGAGGCTAACTTGTTTTTGGTTGGTGATAATGCCCAGCAAATCGGGCAGTTGCTCCAAAGCGTCGCAGCGAATTAACAGGCTATAGGTGGCGCTCGAACTGCGCATCAACACGCCATTATTAACCTCGGCAACCACGCTTTGTAGTTGGATGGCCGTCTTTGCCAAGCCATAGCTGGTCAGCGCTTCGACCAACTGGCGCACTTCTTTGGCTTTTTCCAAGGCTGTGGCGTTGCTAATCACCGACGAGCCTTTGATTTTGACGCTGATTTCAGCCCGATTGGCATCGATCATTTGCTGATAATTGCTGTTTACGTTTAAGGATTAAGTTCCATCGATGTTCTCCCTTGTTTGATCCACGAAGGACACGAAGCTGCACGAAGACTGAAACCGCAAAGGGTTCAATTGCACGAATGATCCGTATTTTTGTCACAGAATGCCCAGATTTGTTTGATTTTTGGTGCAATAGCCCAAATCCATCTATGCTCTGCGCCGCTGCGTTAAAATGCTTTATGTTCTATGTTCTATGCTCTTATTTTGCCTTTTGCCCATCTAAAAGGTTTGTTTTGAGTAAATTGAGCACACTACTGCTTGGTGGGCGTTGATGATGCCAAGCGGCGATGATTCTGCGTTGTGGCTGCGCATCGAGCAAATGGCGATAAACCACGTTGGGATGTGGTTCGGCCTGCGCCAGCGATTGGGGCACGAACGCCATCCCCAGCCCTGCTGCAACACACCGTTGAATCGTGCTTAAATTGGTAAATCGCCCAACCACCTGTGGCTCCAAATGCTGCTCATAGCAAAATGCATCGACTTGCTGGCTCAAACAATGATCATCGTGTAACGCCAGCAGCGGCATGTGATATAAATCATTTAATTGCAGCGCAGAATGTTGGGCATAGTGATGTTCTTGTGGCAAGGCAATCAACAACGCTTCATCAAATAATGGCTCAACATGAATTAAAGGATGCTCAATTGGGGCGCTAGCAAGAATCAAATCAAGGCTATAGTCGATCAATTGGATTAATAATTGGCTCGTCGTATGTTCAACAATGGTTAATGTTGTTCGGGGAAAATACTGTTGAAAAGCAGTGCTGACATTGGGAAAGAAGCGTGAAGCCAAGGTTGGAATAATCCCAATGCCCAAGCGACACACATGCTGCTCGACGCTATCACTCACATGGTGCTTGATCGAGCGCCACTGGGCCAACAATTGTTGGGCTTGAGGCAATAACGCATTGCCCGCAGTGGTCAAACGGATCGTGCGGCCTAAACGTTCAAATAGCGCTTGGCCAAGCTCATGCTCCAATTTGATAATTTGCTGGCTCAGCGACGGCTGACTAACGGCACAACGTTGGGCGGCCCGGCTGAAACCACCAGTTTCGGCAACCGCCACAAAATACAGCAATTGATGAATTTCCATAGTTGTTGCCTATAGCTTGTATAGTTAATAAGATGTTGCAACTATAGCTATAATAGCATACAGTATTGGGGCATGCGTGGCTTAGATCACGGCTTGCACCTGCTAACTGGCTCGCCGTGTGCCAAGTTCGATAGGCGAGCACTCCCGTTTTTTCAGTTTACCTTAGGAGATTTGTTCGAATGGATGAGCAAGAACAACTGACGACCGCCCATGGTGCGCCGATTGCCGACAATCAAAACTCGTTGACGGCTGGCCCCCGTGGCCCACTGTTGATGCAAGATTTTCAACTGTTGGAAAAAATGGCTACCTTCAACCGCGAACGGGTGCCAGAACGCGTCGTCCACGCTAAAGGTTCGGGAGCATTTGGCACGTTTACGGTTACCCATGATGTAACGGCGTATTCCAAGGCTGCGATCTTTGGTGAAGTTGGCAAGCAAACTCCAGTCTTGCTGCGTTTCTCAACCGTTGCTGGCGAACATGGCGCTGCTGATGCCGAACGCGATGTGCGCGGTTTTGCCATCAAATTCTATACCGACGAAGGCAACTGGGACGTGGTTGGCAATAATACGCCAGTTTTCTTTGTGCGCGATCCTTTAAAATTCAGCGATTTTATTCATACCCAAAAGCGCAATCCCCAAACCAACATGCGCGCACCACAGGCCATGTGGGATTTCTGGTCGCTCTCGCCAGAAAGCTTGCATCAAGTAACGATTTTGTTTAGTGATCGTGGCTTGCCAATTAGCTATCGCTTTGTGCATGGCTTCGGGAGCCACACCTACAGCTTCTTAAATGCCCAAAACGAACGCTTCTGGGTCAAATTCCACTTCCGCTGCCAACAAGGCATCAAGAATTGGACGAATGCCGAAGCAGCCGAAGTTGTTGGCGTTGATCGCGAAAGCTCGCAACGCGATTTGTTCGAGGCCATCCAACGCGGCGAATTCCCCAGCTGGAAGCTGTGTGTGCAAATTATGCCCGAAGCTGAAGCTGAGACCTATCACATCAACCCCTTCGATTTGACCAAAGTTTGGCCACACGCCGATTATCCGTTGATCGAAGTTGGTATCTTAGAGTTAAACCGCAACCCTGAAAACTACTTTGCTGAAATTGAACAAGCAGCGTTTGAGCCATCAAACATTGTGCCCGGCATTGGCTTCTCGCCTGATAAGATGTTGCAAGCGCGGATTATGTCGTATGCCGATGCCCATCGCTATCGGATTGGGGTGAATTATGCGGCCTTGCCAGTCAACAAGCCCCATTCACCAGTCAATACCTACCATCGTGATGGCCAACTGCGCTTCGATAACAATGGCGGCGGTTCGGTTAACTATGAGCCAAACAGCTTTGGCGGTCCAGTCCAAAACGAACGCTACGCTGAGCCAGCGCTCAAAATTAGCGGCGATGCCGATCGCTACAACCACCGCGAAGGCAACGACGATTACACTCAACCTGGCAATCTATTCCGCTTGATGAACGCTGATCAACAACAACAATTGTTCAACAACATCGCGGCGGCGATGCAAGGCGTACCAGAATTTATTCAATTGCGCCAAATCGGCCACTTCTTAAAAGCTGATCCAGCCTATGGTCGTGGCGTTGCCGCAGCCTTGGGCCTCGATATCAGCAGCCTCGAAGCCTAGGTTTTATAAGGATGAAGGCTGAATTATGAGGGATGAAATTCAATAGCCTTTGTAATGCAGTAGCGCAGAGCAATTAAAGATTGAGGCTCTTGGCTGGAGTAGAGGCACATCTACCAAGCCAAGAGCCTTTTTATTGATCCACGACGAAGGATACGAAGAGCACGAAGAGCTGAAACCGCGAAGAACACGAAGGGTTCTTATCCCAATGCTAATAGCCAAATCTCAATCCCCGTCTCCTATGCTCTATGTGTATGGTACATTGGATTGGCAACCAAGCCCATTCCCTCAGCCCCAACCCCTCTCCCACTGCACGCGAGCGAGGGGGGAACCGACCGTTTTTCACCACATAGTGGAGCAGAACCACGGATTAAAGCCCCTTTCCCGCGCCACGGGAGAGGGGTTGGGGCTGAGGGGATCATGCCGTGGTTAACGTGATGAACCAGTAGATCTATGCTCTCTGTTCTATGTTCTAATTTTTCATCCTTCATCCCTCATAATTCATCTTTTGGTACTCTGTGCATCTGCGTTAAAAGCTACCTAGACCCTGACCCCTAGACCCCGACTCCTGCTTCATAACGACACTGGTAAACAAGATGCTTACTACAGCCAGACCAATCCAGCTGGTGAGGGTGATTGCATCTGGTTGGAGCAATGCTTGGCCACGCAACGCTTGCACCGTTACGCTGGCAACGAGGCCGAGATAGGCCACTGCCGTACCCCAAACCAAGTCCACCCGTTGTTTATCGCTGAAACGCTGCTTGGCGGTGTAGAGCAACCAGCCGACCAAGGCCAACACTTGGGCACCGTGGATGCCAATGAAATGCGCGATCCGTAAATCGCCATGCTCGCTGCTCCAACCGAGCACTGGAATTCCAGCGCCGCCGTCGACCGCGCCAACGGTATGTGCGCCCATTGCTGCCAGCGTGCCGCCGACCTCTAAGGTGTTGAGCTGATCAGGAGTTGGACTAGTCATCAAGAAGCCCAAGCCAAAGCCGATTAACATCAAGGCCATGCCCAGCCGCAAACTGAGCATAAAGGCGCGATCGGCAATCGGTTTTTGGCGCAGGAAGATAATAAAGCCAATAATATTAATCACGTAGAAGGCCATGATCGACATGCTCATAATGCTCCACAGCGCGGTATCAAACGGTGTTGAAACATTAAAGTGCATTGCTTGACCGCGCACAGCTTGGATGACAAACAGCACAATTTCAATTGAAAGCGCTGCGGCACATGCATCCATAACAAAACGCATCAAACGGGGGCGAATTTTGACATAACTGAACATCCACAGCACTGTGGGCGCATAAAACACAAACGAAATTGCAAATTTGAGGCTTTTCATCCAAACTGGTTGGCCCAGCACTTCACGTGGGTCAACAATCACTCCAGCTAGTGCTAGCACCAAAAAGAAACAACTAGCAATGAAAAAGATGGTCATGCCCTTGCTGGTGGCCCAAAATTGGCGCAAAATGGCTCCGGCTCCGGGCAAAGCCTGCCGAGCCTCTGGAAATTGAGCAGTCGTTGTCATGGCTGTTCCTTTATTTAGCTACAGTTTGAATAACAGGTGTCGTTTTTGGTGAACGAACAAGACCATAGATCGTGCGCACGACCATATAGATCAAAAATCCGACTGGGCCGATCATAAGCACGCTGATGAGGATAAGACTTGTGATTGGGGCAAAAATGTTGCGTTCACGGCTATCTAAATAGATCCAACGGGCGACGAATAAATCGAAGGCCAGAAAGTGTACCCAACTGAGCGTGGCACCGCTCTCATTGCCGATCAATTCAATAATGCCTGGCAAGGTTGGGTTGCTAACGCCGGCCCAAACTTCGCCAAAGACTGGCACTAAGACAATCGCATAAATCAACGCTGGGCCAAGAATAATCCATGGCGATTGAATGATCCGCTGCGTCCACTTCCAAAATGGTAGTACCACCATCAGAAACCAAAACGGCATCACAAATAGACTGCTGAGTGAAAATAATTGAGCTACCATAGCGCCTCCCGCCGTGTAAAATTGGTTAAATCTGTTGCTTATTCTAGAGGGCGGAGCTGAGCTTGTGATGGCTATTTGGGCCTAGGCAGTTTAGGCCAAAAGAACTAGGCGCATGCTGGGCTGAAAACGCTAGACGAATCATAATTGGCCTTGGTACTATTGGAGTATGCCATTCCCTCGCTCTCAGCCCTGCTCCCACAGCTCGGTCGAGGGGCTTTAATACTGTGGTTCCATCACGATGGAGCATCCCAGTGCATTGATCTTCCTTTTCCACGGCTCGGTCGAGGGGCTTTAACACGATGGTTCTTTCGCAATTCGTCATTGAACAATGGCGGCTCCCCCTCGCCCGCGTGCAGTGGGAGAGGGAGCTGGGGGTGAGGGAACGCTCCACCACACGATCATTTGTTAAAATCTACCCGTGTAAGGCTGGGGTTGGGGTGAGGGAACATACGTTCTAATCGGCATAACTGCTAACAGCATATTAGAAATTAGCCGTTAACGGTTGATTATCTTGACATGCCATGGTGGGCGGCGTATGATCAATTCACGTTCAGAAGTTCGCACTAGAAGGGGTTGTAATGGATTACAAGGATTACTATACAATTCTTGGTGTAACGAAAACTGCAACCGAAGCTGAAATCAAAAAAGCCTATCGGAAATTGGCGCGTCAATATCACCCCGACCTCAATCCTGGCGATTCTGAAGCTGAACGTAAATTCAAAGAAATCAACGAAGCCTATGAGGTAGTGTCGGACAAAGACAAGCGAGAGAAGTACGATCGCTTCGGTGCCGATTGGGGACGCGCCCAAAGTACAGGTTCGGGGTTTAATTGGAATCAATATGCCTCGCAACCAGGTGGTTTTGGTGGCAACTTTGGCGGCGATTTCGCCAATGGTGAGTTCTCCGATTTTTTCGAGATGTTGTTCGGCAATGCCAGCCGCCGCCAAACCAGCGGAGTTTATGGCAATCGTCGACCACAACGCGGCCAAAATGTTGAACAAGCCATTGATGTTACTTTAGCAGAAGTGATCAGCGGCACTCAACGCACGCTTCAGTTGCAAGCGCCCGAAATGTGTACCAATTGTGGTGGTAGCGGAGCCAGCCGTGGCAGTATTTGCCCAACTTGTGGCGGTACTGGCGTCAGCGGCACAAGCACCCGCACAATCAACGTGCGCATTCCCGCCGGGGTCGATCAAGGTTCGCGCATTCGCGTTGCTGGCGAAGGCAGCCCTGGTATCGATCAAGGCAAACGTGGCGATTTGATGTTGGTGGTCAATCTCGTGCCTGATAGTCGCTTCGAGCGCAAAGGCAACGATTTACATACCGATCTCGCAGTCGATTGGCATACCCTCATCCTTGGCGGTAAAATAAAAGTCCCATTGCCTGATGGGAAGCAATTAACATTGACATTGCCCGAACAGACCCAAAATGCCAAGGTGTTTCGTTTGCGCGGCCAGGGCTTGCCCCACCTGCGCGATCAAAACACTCGCGGCGATTTGCTGGTCAAGGTTCAGGCAGTGCTACCAACTAGCCTGACTCCCAAACAGCGCGAATTGGTGTTGGCTCTACGGGATAGCGATTAACCGAAAGGATGAAGGACGAAGGATAAAGGATGAAGCTGTTTCATCCCTCATCCCTCATCCTTCATCACTTCAAAGGGTTTTTATATGAAGTTAGAACGATTTACCGAAAAAGCTCAAGAAGCGTTTCAACATGCCCAAGAGTTGATGCACGAACAGCATCACTCGCAGCTCGATGTTGAGCATATTTTCTTGGCTTTGTTGCGCCAATCAGATGGGATTGCCGGGCGGGTTTTGGGTCGCCTTAGTGTCAATGTTGAATCGGTGATTGCCCGCGTCGAGCGTGAGCTTGATAAATCGCCCAAAGTTTATAATTATGGGTATCCTCAACAAAGCGTGTATGTTACCCCACGCACCCAACGCTTGGTCAAACGCGCCGAGCAAGAAGCCGAGCGCATGGGCGATCAGTATGTCTCAACTGAGCATTTGTTGATTGCCATTGCTGGCGAACGCGAAGGCGCTTCGGCCCGGATTCTGGCTAGCTTTGGTATTGATACCGAGCGCTTGCTGGCGATCTTGATGGAGATTCGTGGCTCGCAACGCGCCGACGACCCAACTGCTGAAAGCCGCTACGAGGTGCTGGAAAAATATAGCACCGATTTGACCGCCCTCGCAACCCAAGGTTTGCTTGATCCGGTGGTTGGCCGCGATAGCGAAATTACCCGCGTAATTCGGATTTTGAGTCGCCGTAGCAAAAACAATCCAGTGCTGGTGGGCGAAACTGGCGTTGGTAAAACGGCAATTGCTGAAGGCCTTGCCCAACGAATTGCCAATGGCGATGTGCCAGAGTTGTTGCGCAATCGGCGTGTATTGGCGCTCGATTTAGCTGGCATGGTTGCTGGCTCCAAATTCCGTGGCGAGTTCGAAGAACGGCTCAAAGCGGTGATGGACGAAGTGCGCTCGGCCAAAGGCAAAGTAATTGTCTTTATCGATGAATTGCACACCGTGGTTGGGGCTGGCTCGGCAGCTGGCTCAATTGATGCCTCGAATATGCTCAAGCCCGCCTTGGCGCGTGGCGAGATGCAGGCTGTCGGCGCGACAACCACTGATGAATATCGCAAGCACATTGAAAAAGATGCAGCGCTCGAACGCCGTTTCTCGCCAGTTTATGTTGAAGAACCAGATGTTGAAACCACAATTGAGATGTTGCGTGGCCTGCGCCGCCGCTACGAAGAACATCACAATTTGACGATTAGCGATGCTGCCTTGAAAGCCGCCGCCAATCTCTCACATCGCTACATCAACGACCGCTTCTTGCCCGATAAAGCAATCGATTTGATCGACGAAGCTTCGGCGAAGCTACGAATTGATATTTATTCGATGCCCAAAGAATTGCGCGAAAAGCAACAAGCAATTCGCGATCTACACCGTGGCGAGGAAGATGCTGGCAATCAACGCGATTACGAACGCGCAGCGATTCTCAAAGCTGAAGCCTTGGCCTTGGAGAGCGACTTTCAGCTAGAGCGCCAGCAATGGCTCGAAACCAATCAACTCGACGATGTGGTTGACGAAGAAGATGTTGCCACAATTGTTGCCACTTGGACAGGCATTCCCGTACAACGGATGCTCGAAACCGAAAAACTCAAGTTGGTCGAGATGGAAGAACGCTTGCATGCGCGGGTCGTTGGTCAACACGAGGCGGTAACTGCGGTTTCCGATGCAATTCGGCGAGCACGCTCAGGCCTCAAAGATCCACGCCGCCCAATCGGTTCGTTCATTTTTGTGGGGCCAACCGGGGTTGGTAAAACCGAATTGGCCAAAGCCTTGGCGGCCTTCCTCTTTGACGATGAAGATGCCATGACCCGGGTCGATATGTCGGAATACCAAGAACGGCATACGGTTTCGCGCTTGGTCGGGGCGCCTCCAGGCTATGTTGGCTACGACGAAGGCGGTCAATTAACCGAATCAATTCGTCGTCGGCCATATCAAGTAATTTTGTTTGATGAGATTGAAAAAGCTCACGGCGATGTGTTCAACTCATTACTGCAAGTGCTTGATGATGGTCGCTTGACCGATGCTCAAGGCCGAACTGTCGATTTCCGCAACACCGTGATCATTATGACCTCGAATGTGGGAACTGATGAGATTCGGGCTGGCTCGATTGGCTTCCGCCGCGACAATAAAATCGATATGAGCGACGTTCGCAAGCGGGTTGACGATGCCTTAAAACGCACCTTCCGCCCAGAGTTCTTGAACCGGATCGACGAAATTATTCTGTTCAATCCATTGGAAATGGCCGAATTGACCGGGATTATCGACGTATTGGCCAATGAAGTTACTGCACGCTTGAGCGAATTGCAAATTAGCTTGCATTTGACCCGCGCTGCCAAGGAATTTTTGGTCCGCGAAGGCTATAATCCAGTCTATGGTGCTCGTCCATTGCGCCGCACCTTGCAACGCTTGGTCGAAACGCCACTCTCACGTTCGTTGCTCAAAGGCGAATTTAGTGCTGGCGATGTGGTCGAGGTCGATGTTGAAAATGGCGTGATTATTTTCAACAAAGGCGAACAATTGCAAATGACCAGTAGCAAGCCGGTTGAGCCACTTTCGGCCTAAATCAAACGCTATGCAAGCCAGCAGTCGAGAAACTTAGGGTTTATGCGTTCGCTCCAATCATAGTATTTCTGCTGAATCGCTAATCGTGGTATTCCACTAGGCGAACATTAGGGGGTGCAGGGGGATGAAAACCCCCTGCGTTTCCCTCCGGCAGAGGGACGGAAGGGAGGCGATCCTGATGCAGCAATGGATCAGATCGAAAATGCATTACGCCTCAAGCTCATTCGCGACTGCTGGCTTTTTTAGGCCAATAGCCCTGCAATGATTGCTGCGTTGCTATCCCCAGCCTCGGCCAAAGCCTGAGCTTGCTCGGCAGTTTGCCACCAACCCCAATTGGCATGCTGATACAAACCCAGCACATCAAACGGCACATCGCTTGGCAAGCTTGCGGCAATTGATTCAGGATTTTGCATCTGCCAGCGTTGCAAATTAGCCCGTTCATCAACCGTATGATACGCAATGCGGGCAATACATAGCGCAATCTCAGCAGCGGTATGGTTGCGATTAAACTCCAGAGTCAAGATCGAACCAGAATAGGCCGTGCGATATTGCGAGTAACCACAACCACTGGCTGAATCTATGGCTAAGGGATGCAAGGCCAGCCACGGATTAAACACCAGCGAATTTTCCAATCCAATAATCCCATCCTCATCGATTAAACCTAAGAATAGCTGAAATTCTTGATATCCAGCGCCCAAAAAGCTGGCAAGCTCAAATGAACTTGGCTGTGAGCGCAAATGCACCACCTGAGCCAACAGATCGATGCCAGTGCTGTGTGGTTGCCCATTGAAGCGCTGAAAATAACGCCGATAGATTTGGCTTAAAGCTGCAACACTCGGCTCGCAACTGAAGCGTGGTTCGTCGGGGTCGCCACAGAAATCGAGCCACAATTGATGCGGTTGGCTGGGATCGAATGCGATGCTGGCCCGACCAGGGCGCGTGGTGACTGGAGGACAGAAACCCAAGTCGATCAAGCCATCACTGCGGGCTGGCGTGCGGCTCAATCGCCGCTGCGAATGCCAGTGAAAGCCCGCTTGATTGAGCATTTGGTTGCGGCGTAGCTCAGTATGCCAAACTGGTAAATTGGGGAGCATAGCAGGCTCCTTGCAGCAAAAAACGACTACCCATAAAGGATAGTCGCTTGCTGTGTCAGGGTTTGACTTTAATTATTGGCCTTGTTCGTCCATCATTTTGCGCAAACTCAAGGGCCGCATATCAGTCCAGACTTCTTTGATATATTCCAAACATTCAGCTTTCAGACCACTTTTGCCAGCATCGTTCCAGCCCAGTGGGTTTTCACGATCGGCGGGCCAAATCGAATATTGCTCTTCGTGATTAACCACAACTTTATAAATCGTGTTATCTTCTTCTTCGTTCCAACCCATGGTCGATAATCCTCCAACATATGCCAACTATTAGCTTGGCAGGCTTTGCCTAGTCCAAATCAGACTGTGATCACAGCGTGGTGTACTGCAATCTCGCTGCATTTTACCGCATCAGTTTATGGGCTAGCAATAGCCAAAAATTAGCCAACGTATGCAAGGGCTGAGCTTTTGCGGCTTGTTTGGGCATTTGTGCCTGAATCATGATTTTGGATAGATACCAATCTACACCACTGATTGCCCTTGAGGGGGTGCAGGGGGATTAAAGCCCCTTGCATTTCCCGCCTTGAGGGGGACGGAAGGGTGGTGACCACCAAGGAATGTGGTCAATGTTTCGCTAAAAACCGACCCTAGAAAGGTTGAGAGGTGAGGGCATCTCTAAGCCAAAATACTCGGTTGCATTGCCAATTGTTCAATCGCTAATGGATCAACTTTATAGGCGTGTAATTGCTGGGCAAACGCCACCTCATCGAGCATATCCAACGATTGGGCCGAGGTTAGGCTATCGGTGCCCAAGCCAACCCGAATGCCATGCTCAAGCATCTGTTCAAGCGGCATGCGGCCACATAAGAGGTTGTGGTTGGAGCGTGGGCAATGTACCACAGCACAATCATATTTGGCAATAAGCGCCAAATCATGCCGATCGATTTGGACTGCATGGATCAAAACTGGTTTTGCCTCTAAAACCCCCAGCCGTTCGAGATAGACAATTGGCGAGCATTGCGGAGCCTGCCATTCGATCTGCGGAGTGATGCGGCGATTGAGTTCGCGTAATGCGCCAATGCCCTGCTGCAAAAAAGCCACTTCGGCAGGCGATTCGGCGATGTGAATGGCCCAAGGCACAGCTTCGGCTTGACACCAACGCGCTGCTGCCTCGAACAAGGCCGGAGCGCAACTATAGGGTGCATGAATGCTCAAGCCAATTTTCATGGCAGTTTCACGCTGGCGCCACATGTCGATCTCATGTTGGGCGGCGATCAAGCGCTCCATGGCCACCGCTGGATCAAAGCCAAGCACTTCGAGGTATACCACACCAGCCAAGCCACTGCTGAGCAGCGGCGCGATGCTTAATCTGGTGGCGGAAATATCGCCAACAGTCGTGGTTTGGTTGTGGTGAAGTTGCTCGATTGCGCTGTGGATGCCGCGCTCGAGCGTGGCATTATCAAGCTGCATGCGCCGAGCCAACATGGTTCGTAGCCATGCGCCAAATTCTTGGCCTGTTGGGCAAAGCTCGGCCAAGGCACTGAGTTCTAAGTGGGTATGAGCATTGGTATACATTGAGCACTCCAGCTATTTGCAATTCTGCGCCAATAGTAGCACCAAGTCAATCGATTGTTTAGCTGGCTTGAACCTTAGCCCAGTTGATGCTGCGGCGGAATCGGCAGCGGTTAAATGCTGAGCGAAGGCGATTTATGTTCCTTCAACCAAGCCAAAATTTGCTGATAAGCAGTTTGGTTGGCTATCATGCCCAGATGATGGGTCGCATAAACGATTGCTTGATGATCGGCGGGAATCTGTAACTGCTGATCTGGCTGTTTGGTATCGTGGCCTAATGCGCTGGCAACTGCCACCAAACCATCGCCACGCAACTTGGCTTGAGCCAATGGTTCAGGCGAACGCGTAGCTGCCAAGGCATAACACGCGACATTCGCGGGCAATGGCACACTATCAGGGCGCTGAACCGACTTTTCAAAGCGATCAAAGGCGGGCTGATCGTGGTGCAAAATCGTGCCATAGCGTAAATCGGTAATTCCAGCGCTGCGCAAACGGGCAATTTGGCCAAATAAGGCACTATAGCGGTTCCGTTCAAGCAGATAATGCAACGAAGCGCCATAGCGTTCGACGGCTGAACCATGGTGCGGCGTTGCGATAAAAAGCAATTTGGTTAGGTGCTGGCTCCAGCGATGACCAAACTGCTGAGCATAATAACAAGCACTGCGCGCAACCAGCCCACCCATGCCAAAGCCAAGAATCACCAATTCTTCAACCGGTACAGGCCACTCAGCGACCAGTTGTTCAAGCAATTGGCTTAATTGCTCACCATTTGCCGCAATATGCAAACCGGTGTTGTACCGAACATGGATTGGGCTGTAGCCGAGGGTTGCGGCGGCAGCTAGCCCATGATCATGGCCTTGTTGCTTGAGTTGCTGCTCGTGCATACAAACCCCATGCAAGTAGAGCAGAATTCGTGGTTGTGGGGTTGCAATCGCTGTTTGTAAGCCAGTTTGCTCAAGCTTTAGCTCGGCTCCGCCCACCCGCAGGCTCATGGTGGTGTGCAAAGGGTTCTTGCTGGCAACCAAATAATCGCCCAAAACGCCATTCAGCGCGGCAATCAGATCATCGCGTTGGCGTGATGAGGTTGCTTGGCTTGCCGAGGTGCCGAATGCGCCCAGCAGCGCATCAAGGCTGCCACCAACCAAGCGGGTAATCGTGTGGATTTGGCGATAGACTAAACCTGGAATACCGCCAATTCGCTGGCTTGGTCGGCGCATAATCGTGGCAAAAAGCCCTTCGCTGATGTTGGTAATTTGCGTCGTTGCCTCAATCGCCAAGCGGCTGATACCTTGCAGATCACGACGATACAGATGGGCTTTGGGCATAACGCCTCCACGATGACAGATTAATTGCATGCTTCGCGCAACAGCATGTGGTTGTGGTTGGTATTGTACCGCAGATAATCGAGACCGCGAGGCTTGTATGCTATACTAGGGTAAGCTTCTTCGATCAATCTTGCGATTGTTGCATGCGCTTGGTATGTTGCTGATTGCTGGTGAACATACCAACTCTGCGATCTTCCTCGCTTAATCAACTACTCATTGGGTGCTGAAACGGAGAGTATTGATCCACAGCCTATTGATCTTTTGCTTCACCTATACCCCACAACGCTATGAAATGAGGACGATGCATGGCCCCGAAAACCTATGACCATACGCGCAGCCAACGTCTGGCTGCGAATGCCGCTGCCAACGAACAAATACTTGATGAACGGATTGCCCGAGTTGTTGCCGCTGCCAATGTCGCCGAGTCGGCGCGCATGGCCGAGCTTTGCCCAAGTTGTAATCGTGCACCTTGCCAAACTCCCCGTAGTTGTATGATTCGTTTTCGTGCAATAACCCAACATCGTCTACGCCAAGAAGCAGAATTAGCTGCCAAATGGCCTGAAAACCACGACTTTTCACGCTAAACAGCATTGAAACCCAGCAGCAACACCAGCATGCTCATTGTGGCGGGAATTCCCGCCGCGATGAGTGGTTCACCCCTGATTAGCGTTGATGCAACACTTCATCAAGCTCATTGATCAGCGCAGGCAGCTCGACCAGCCGATTGGGCCGCACGGTGCAGGGAAATTGGAGCGTCATTGTGGTACCGTTATCCACCTCACTCGTAACGGTAATTGTGCCCTCATGTTGTTGAACGAGATCGTGCACCACTGCCAAGCCAATCCCATAGCCTGCTCCAAGTTGGTTCTTGGCGTTCGTAGCGCGGAAAAAGGGATTGAAAATCTTGGTCAAGGCATTGTCGGGAATGCCAATTCCATAATCTTGCACCGAAATCTGGCCATCAGCCAGCAAAGATAAGGTGATTTCGCTATGGATATCGCTATATTTCAGCGCATTCAACAACAGATTATGAAAAATCTGCATTAACCGCCCATAATCGCCATCAATCCAGACTGCTACCTCAGGCAGCCGTAGCACCAACAAATGCGGTGCGCGCATGCCTTGGATCGAAGCGACAACCGCTCGCAAAACTGCCCCAAGCTCAAGTGGCCGCCGTTCAAGTTTGCCATAATTCGTCGCCATCTGATTCGTATCAAGCAATGTGATAACCAGCCGACTTATATGAATTCCTTGGAGGCGCATTGTATTTAACATTTGGCGCTCGCGTAGCGGAATACCACCCCAACTAGCAACCCTCCGCTCAAAGAGCTGAATATAGCCCAAAAGGATACTCATTGGGGTTTGAATTTCGTGAATCGCCACATCAAGCTGCTGTTCAACTTGCTGGGCTGCGCTCATTGCGGTTGCCAACGCCAGCGTTAATGCCTGAACCTGCTGTTCTGCCAAACCTTGGGCCACAATCGCCCGCGCATAACGAATGGTTCGTTGAAATACACTTGGGTTGAGATCGCTCTTTAATACATAATCATCACCCCAGTATGCAGCGCGTGCAGCGCAATTGGCTCATCAATCGCTTCGGTATAGACAATCAATGGATAAATTGGTGCTTGCTCACGTATGGTTTGAATACAACCAAGCTCGCGGTTTTGGGCTGTAAGCGCCACGATAATCACATCAATTCGTTGTGTAGCCAAAATAGTCAGCGCTTGCGCCAATTCAGCAACAGCCACAAGTTGATAGCGCACTGCCGGAATGGCCATAATCAACTCGGTAATATGCGGCGTTGCCTGGCCAGCTTGATCAAGCAGTAAAATCCGAACATGGTGCAGATCCATAGAGTTCCTGTCTCGTGGCATTGCCAGCGATTATGGGATAGCCGCAGCCATCGCCAACCATCGAGCTCAGTGCCAAGGATGGCATAATCAGCAGGTTAATCACGCTGACCGATACTCAGGTTTGGCAATCGACTGGAATAGCATGCATCGATCGATCAGGCCTTGACACTGATGACCACCCTATCAAGCCGATAGGTGTGATGCAACCAAATAGACGTGAAGGTAGTTTAGGTGGAGAAACTCGGAATGATATGACAACCAACGGTTATCGAGTGGGGGATATGGCCGAGTTGTTTGGGATGGCGCAATCGCATGAGTGCGTCTTTGTAGTATACCATTGGATACTTGGTATCACAAATCATAGTGGGGCCGTTGATCAATAAATTTCAAGTGCTCGCGCTGAAATAAATGAAAAAGCGCCATGAACAGCAATCAAATCGCTGTCCATGGCGCTATCACGCCAAAATGATTATTGGTTATTGGTAATTTCTTCCATCGTTAAGATTTTTTGGCCGGTTTGTTGTTCGTAGCGATTGAGATTATTCAACAAACTTTGGGCGAGCGTTTTAGCCAACGATAGCGACATATTCATCACCATTGTGGTTTGGCCGTTGGTTTGAAAAACAAGGTAGGTATCGGTGATACCCATGCCATTGACAAAGCCATTGACATAGACCGATGGTGCTTTCTCAAACGCATCTTGGGTAAGTTGCTGGAGTTGTTGGGTACTTGATGGATTGCTCATTCGGCTATTCCTCTTCTAAAAGCTTCAAGTAGAACATCAGCAGTCGCACTATTATATCAAATTAGCACTTAATGTTAATCTACCAACCACCGCCACCACCACCAGCATGCATAGGCTGAACCTGATTACCAAAGAAAAAGGTGTTTACTGAGCTCATAATTGATTTTGAATCACGCGATAGGATTGATAATCCCATATTAGTACCTTCTATTTGTTTTTGAAGGCTTGGAAATTTATCCTTAATCAAATTATTAGCTGCAAGATCACTAATGCCTTTTGAAATTTCAATAGCTTGATTGATAGATTTAACTTTTGAGCCAAATGCTTTATGAAGTTGTCCTGATGCAAGAAAAATTCCTAGCCCATCATTAATATCTTTGATAGGTTTTGGTAAAAAATCATGATCACCTGGTATTGATAAGAGGGTATTGATGCCAGTAAGTTTGTTAAGCATGCCTACTTTTTTGAATTCGCTAACACCTACTAGCATTAAGGCACTTTCCAATGCGGCTTGAGCTGTATTCTTAAGCACACCATCATGCCAAGGATATTTAGCTGATGCTCCATTGATTGCCATTGTAAGTGCAGCAGCAGCGCCTGCCCCTGCCAAAATTGGAATAATTGTGCCTCCAGTTAATCCAACAACACCAGCCGCAACAAGCACCCCGCCCATTACTGCTATATCATCACGATGATCTTCAATGAAGTTCCAAGCTGCCTTACCAGCTTCATGTGCTGCTTTGCCCGCTTCACGTGCTGTATTTGAGAGCCAGCCAATAATACCGTTATCAGGTTTGGCTTGTGGTGGCGCTACTACCATATCCTCAAAAGGATTGCGGAAAAGTTTGGCCGCTTGCTCCTCTGCCTGACGAAATGTTGTGGCGATTTGACCAGTAACAATTGCAGTTTCACCCAAGACATGATTAAGCCGATTGAAGGCTGGATAGATCTCACTTTGGATTTCGTTAAAAAAGCTGGTTGCCGCTGAACCAACCCAATTTTGCGAAAGTTGATTAACTTGACGTTTGATCGAATTGTTAATCGTTTCGACTGCTTCTGCCTGCTTTTGGAGCCGGTTTTGAACTTCGTTTAAAACATCGTAGTGCACCTGAATGATATCAGCCATGGGAACTCCTCATGAGTGATTGGAGCGAATTTTGAGCATGGGCTTGAAGGATCGAGATGCAGCTCTAATTCAGATTAAAGATTGATATTTTATCATTGAATTGCCTAACAATCATTATATGTCGATTGAGGTTGGATACAATCACCATCATGGGGGATAGTTGGTACTAAGTGTTAGGGATATTAATTAATTTCAACATCTGATTGAGGGCTGATTCAAATTCGCAGGCCTTGCCACCAAAACCAAGCCGCACATGCTGTTGGTAGGCTGAGCCAAAAAAATGACCTGGCACACAACCAGTTTGGGCCGCTAGTTGGCCAATTTGGGCCGAATCAAGCTGGAGTTTGGGGAAATAGGTGCAGCCCGCCTCAGGAATCGCGCCACTGATCAGCTCACGTTCAATTAATGGCTGAATTGCCAGCTGTAGTGCTTGGCGATTGGCAGCAACATGGGCTTGCGCCAGCACTTGATAGCTGGGCAGTTGTTCGATCACGCGAGCCGCCAAATATTCGGTTAAGGGCGAGCCAATGTTAATCAAATCAAGATAGGCTGGGCGGAGTTGATCAAGCAGCGTTGGCGCTGCCATAATCCAGCCGCAGCGGAGCATGCTTAGCCCATAAACCTTGGATAGACTATTAATGCTCAGCCATTGTGCGCCAAGTTCTGCCACGCTGCGAAATTCAGGCTGCGCCACCAAATGCCAATAAATCTCATCGACAATGATGGTAATGGGGGCAATGCCGAGTTTATCAGTGGCTTGATTGAGGATCTGTTGCAAGGCCAACAGCTGAGTTTGGCTGCTTAATGGCTAGTAGGATTATGCAGGTTACTGATCAGTAGCAGCTTGGTACGCGGGGTAATGCTGCTCGCTAGCTGTTCTAATTGGAATTCAAAGCTGCTGTGATGACGCGGGCAAGCACTCCATTGCGCGCCACGGGCCGCAACGCAACGACTGAACGGCTCATAATGGGGCATTTCGATCAGGGCGTGATCGCCAGGCTGTAATAATGCTTGGCAGACCAGCGCCAAGGCACTCGAAGCACCTGGCACAATTAATGGCCCATGCTTGCTGTCATGCCAGGTTTGCAATGCTTGCTGCAAGCGCGGATGACCCCAAGGATTGGCTTGTTGGGCCGCTTCAAACCAGATTGGATCAGCCAACTGCTGCTGAATGGCGCTGCGCACACTTGGCAAATAAACGCTACTATTGCTCAGAATTGCCGTTGCTAGCTGTTGTTTGGCCCATTCAAGATACAGTGGTTGGAGGCTACTTTTTGCCATTGAGCGTGGTTAAATCTTCAATTGCATCAGCAATCGTGGCATAGGTTGCCGGTAAGGTCGTATGCAAATCAGAATTAACAAATATATGCGCTGTTTTTGGCTGAATGCCAGTCAGAAAAACTTTGGCTCCCAATACATAAATAGCTTGCACCAAACGCTGTAAGCCTTGGGTAAAACTGTGATCAACGCTGGTAACCCCAGTAATATCGATCAATACCGTTTGAATTCGTTCACGATGAATATGCTCAAGCACTAATTTTTGAATTTTGGCGAGCCGCTCATCGGCAACATAGCCCACAATTGGAATAACCACTGTATCAGCCAAAATTGGAATCGCTGGTGTTTCCAGGGTATCGATAACATCAAGCAATTTTTGTTTTTCAAGATTATCGTGGTGCAATTGATCGTTGAGCGCAATTTGATCAAAGCGTGCTTCTTCTGCATCACGTGCACGAAGAAAAGCTTCGTTAGCACTCTCTTCTAAGCGTTTGACGGCCATATTAATTACAAGCACTGTTACAACCAACATGCTCAATGTAGCAATGATCTGAACAATTAACGAAATAATTGCACTATTATCAAACTGATAGGCTTTAAACCATTTATTATATTCTGCAATCATTAGTAATGTTGAAACGATCACCGATAGCCCTAATGGATAGATAGTATAGCGATAACCAATCAAAATTGCGCTAACAATAATTAATAAAATCGATACCAATACCATAAATGAAGGTATATTAAACACAACTGCTAAAATTGCGCCTCAGGAGAATCGAGTTCATAATAAAGAAAAACGCACCACGGCGGGGATAGCCCCGTCGAATCCAGTATTGGCTAATCAGAATAACCGCTACGCCGCTGATCGCGACCATGGTCATAATTACAAATGGGATTGTACGGGTTTGGGGAAAGGCCAACGCAATCAGCATAATCACGCCGAGCGTTCCAGTTGAGGTTAAAATAGTGCGAAGAATTTGATTAAGCAGGGTTTGTTGTATTTGGCGATACGATTGACCAATTGATTTGTCTGCTGCCATTAAAAGCTCCCACCTAGCACGTGGATTGATGGTTGGGGCTATTATACTCCAGTGCTGGCTGCAATGATAGCTACAAATGTGACAGGTTGATGTCACGCTAGGACGAAAAACTTAACATAGTTCAGCGCATAAAGCTTAATCTATGCGCTGAAAACCGTTTATACGCTGCGTTTGCTGGCGCGATAGGCCGACCAACCACGCCATGCTAGCAGCAAAATCATGTTGAAAATAAAGGTGGTAATGGCAAAACCTGGCTTGAAATCGTGTTTCCATAGCAGCGAACGCAGGGTTAAGCCAATTGGCGCGGCCACACACCAAGCCAAGGCTGTGCGTTGCAAGGCAACTTTTGTATGCTCGCTGACCGCTGGAGTGTAGAGTTTGAGCAGTGGTGCGGCAATGCCCCAGCCAATCACAAATGGCGCAGCCACATTGACCACATCCATTGCATTGACCCCATCGGCATGCGAGCGCCGCCCAATAATCACAAATAAGGCGAAAATCGCCACATCGCCAACAATCAGGCCAATCACGCGGGCTGAGTTGCTGGGTGTGGTCGCAAGTTCTTGATGTGTCATGGTCCAAATCCTTTGTAAAGCGAGTTTTCTACTGGGATTGTAGCATAGCTGCTCACTCCCAGTAATCTTCCCAGCGCTCAGCAAAGGCTTGTTTGAGCCGCACTTGATACTGTCGGGTTTTGATTTTGACCATCCAGAGATCGTTGCCGCCAGCGCCGCCTTTGCAAACCACGCCCTCTTGCACTCCAAACTTGCCATTGCGCACATCTTCAAAAAATTGGCCAGTTAACTTGCCCTCGTAAACCACCAGCGCACTATTGATCGCAGCAAAATCGGCCACAAATTGCTGTGGCCCAATGAAGCCATAACCTTCGATCCACAGATCAAACAAGCGCAATTGCTTGGGATCGGTGGTTTTGTGCAAGCCTGCAAACGAGTTGGGGCCAAAAAACTCAGTAAACACCCGAATTTCATTGGAGGCTTGATAATTCGCATGGCTCAGCAAGATTTCGGCTAATGGCAGGGCCAAGCTTGCTTGAAATACGCTTGGCGCAGTTTGAATATGGGCATGAGCTTGGCTAAATTGTTCAATGCCATGGCTGGTTAATTCAAACGCTTCGCGGCGGGTGCCAAAACGATGCCAACCAGCCTCCCGATCCCAATCCCAGTGTAAATTTGTGCCATCGTATTTTTCAAAGGCCCAGCAACGAGTCAAGGGTGCGTTGCGGCTATCAGGCATTTTGGGGTAATACAGCATGATAACCCTCTTAATACAATAGTAGGTTTAATGATTTGGGTTAAATTCCCTCACCCCAACCCCTCTCCCGTGGCGCGGGAGAGGGGCTTAACGCGGTGGTTTTGCCACAATTCATGGGCCATGTACGACAGCACCCCCTCGCCCGCGTTCAGTGGGAGAGGGGGTTGGGGGGTGAGGGAACGAAAAACCATAGCCTATCCACCATGCCATAGTTAAAAACCTATCCTTGTAATGTTGGGGGTGAGGGAATGCTACAATGCTTAATCGTATATGTACTACCACTATCACTTAATCCGTTTGGCTAAAGCCTCAAGGTTGTGCAAACTGATGTGATAATGCTGATCGACGCTCAGATAGCGGCGTTGTTTGAAATAGCCGATCACTTGGTTGACCCGTTCGCGTGATGCCCCGACTAAGCCGGCCAAATCGCTTTGGGTCAGGCGGATGGGGATTTGGACGGTGCCAGTTTCATCGGGGTGGCCATATTCTTGGGCAAAAGCCAAGAGTTGGCGGGCCACCCGCCCATGCACATCGAGCGTGGCCAAGGCCTGAATTTGCTCGTTGGCAAGCCGTAAACGGCTCGAAAGCATGCGCACCAGGTTTAAGGTAATCACTGGTGCATTTTGCAATGCTTCCAAAAAAGCCGTGCGATTCATCCAGAGCAAGGTTGATTCTTCTTGGGTGACCACGGTTGCCGAACGGCCAGCACTATCGATCAAGCTCATCTCGCCGACTGTATCGCCAGCGCCCAGCATGGCAATAATCACATCGGTGCCATCGGCTTGCTCAACATGAATTTTAACCGTGCCACTCAGAATGATATACACAACCTCGCCAGGTTGCTCGACCGACATCAAATTGGTTCCAGCAGGGAAGGTACGCCGCACCAAGCGCCGACTAATTTGGGCGGCCTGCTCAGGAGCGAGGCCGTCAAATAGCTCAACATCGCGGAGTAACGCCAGTTCTGTATCGCTCAACATTGGGCTATCTCCTAGCGTGCGCCAGCCAAAACTCTGATTAATCGTTGTTATGGTTGGATTCATGGGCGTGTTCCTCCACCTGCTAGCAGTCATCAAGCATTTAATGGCTCGGTTACTGCGGTGCTGGCATCGTCGCTGCTGACGGCCTCAGGTTGGGGCTTATTCAGCACCAATTCCAAGCCTTCGCGCGCGGCGAGTGCCCCAGCAAACATCGACTTAGCATGATTCTCAATCGTCTCGATCACATCGTCGCCATAGTTTGGCTCGTGATGGAACAGCACCAAGGTGCCAACTTTGGCAGATTTCGCCACATCGCAGGCCATGGTGGCGGTTGAGTGGCCCCAGCCTTGGGTTGAGCCAAAGCCTGGAACTTTGCCCAAATAGTGCTCCTCGGTGTATTGTGCATCGTGGATGAGCACATCAGCACCTTGGGCAAATTGAGCCAACCGTTGATCACCATTAATATAGCCTTCTGTGTCAGTGGCGTAGACAACGCTCATGCCTTGCCATTCAATCCGGTACACTAACACGCCATCGGGGTGTGCATATGAGCGCAGGGCTTTGATCACAATCATATTCTCGTCGATATCGCTGAGATTATCGTGAAAACGATTGCGCAACATCGCATTGCCCAGCTCTTCTGAAAGCAATAATACATCAGTTTCGCGAATACTCGACACCATTTTTTGCGCTGGCAATTCGGCCATCGAAACTGGGAAAACCGGCGGCAACATGGTTTTTGCCAAAGTTTCTTCTAAATCACGCTCAAAAATGCCAGGCCCAAAGATGTGCATATTGGTGTCACCACGATAGGCAGGGGTGAAAAATGGAAAGCCCTGGGTATGATCATGGTGCATATGGCTGAACAAAATGGTCACATCAATTGGCTTACCACTGGCTTTGGCACGGGCATTTAGGCTTTTGCCAAGGTTGATAATGCCAGTCCCAGCATCGAGGATAATGGTGTGACCATTGGCCTCGACCTCGACGCATAAGGTATTACCACCGTATTTCAAATATTCTGGGCCGGAAACTGGGTGGCTGCCACGCACACCCCAAAAACGCACTGTCATGGTTGTCATTGGCTATCTCCTTGTGGGTTGACGTGGGTTTGATGTATCGTGGTTCTATTATGCCCAATTCGCAAGCAAGCTGCTGTTAGCTAGCTCACACTTGCCCAACGAACTATAGCACAGGTTAATTGTGGATTAAAGCAACCATAGAGGGGATTATCAGTGAGGATGTCTGAGCCACCTATGGCCTATAGGTGGCTCACCAAATAGCTAGTTAGCTAATAGCCGATCAACTGCTGCCGTCAATTCGGCAAGATTCGTCACGAGGTGAACCCGGTCGCACAATGGTGCATACAACTGCATATCACTATCGCCCGTACCCCATTGATAGGTATCTTCGGGGGTAAACCAGATTAAGCGCTTGGCATTGCGCCGAATCGTTTGCAAGGCTTCCAGCCGTGGATTATTGAAATTATTGCGCCCATCGCCCACAATAATTACGGTCGTGCGCCAATCGACAGTGCTCAAATGGCTGTGCAAAAAGGTGTCGAGGCTACGACCAAGGTCGGTGTTATAGTAGCCAGGCGGGATACTTTCAAGGATATCATTGACGCTTATATCAGCCCTGCTATCGTTGAGTTGATCAGTAATATCGTGCAGATTGGCGATAAAGGCAAAAGAATGGGTCTTGGTAACTTGATCCTG
Source organism: uncultured Chloroflexia bacterium (assembly GCA_963767035.1). GTDB lineage: Bacteria > Chloroflexota > Chloroflexia > Chloroflexales > Herpetosiphonaceae > Herpetosiphon. The sequence continues at coordinate 891,740 of CAVYBW010000003.1, forward strand.
CAATTCGTAAATCATGCGCAGCATAAATTCGGCTACAGGCCGCATCGAAGTCGAAATATCGCAAATAATCACCAACTTGGGTTTTTGTTGTTTTTTGCGATGCTCTAACTTCATCGGCACGCCATCGTAGCGCATATTGTTGCGCATTGTGCGTTTGATATCGATTTGCCCAGCTTTATCGCGCTTTTGGCGCAACGATGCCCGCGAGCGCAACAAGGCTGCCAAACGCCGTACTTCTTGGCGCATACGCTGAATATCAGCATCGGAGAGCGAGCCAAATGGTCGATGTTGCAAATCATCGCCAGTCTGCGGATTGTAGTCGTCGCTCATCCGCTCGGCCAAACCCGAACCAACAAATTGGCTAATTTGGTCGCGCATCGATTGGGCATTGCCCTGCATCTGCTGCATAATTTCGGCCAGGGCATCAGCGTCCATACCGTCGGCTTCCAATTGTTTGAGCAATTCTTCCAGCGCTTGTTTAAATTCGCTCAAGCCCATTTGTTGTTCCATGCGCCGTTCAACCCAGCGGCGTTGGTTGAGCGATTGAATGTGATTAATCCCCGAACTGCGGGCTAGCGCCGCCAATTCTTCTGGGCTGAGATTTTGGCCATCCATCAGGCGTTGCATCAATTCGCGAATTCGTTCGCGCAATTGGGCAATTTCTTGGCGCAACTGATCCAATTCTTCAGGGTCTAGCCCGCTCAAACCATTGGTTCCGCTGGTCATGGGGGCATCGCCATGGCCAAAAAAGAGCGGAAATAGCTCCTCGAATTGAGGTTGGTGATTGGCATCTTTGACCAAGGTTGCCAACAGCGCATCGTGAAAAAGCTGGCGATCGGTAATGCCAAGTTGTTCTAAGGCATTAAAACTATCAAGGCTTTCGGCGAGCGACACACGAACTCCGGCTGCTCGCAGCGCCTTCACAAATGCCACAATCCGTTCATGCATCGTAAAAATCCCCTTTGAAAGGATGAAGGATGAGGGATGAAGAACCGAATCACTCATAGCCTAGCGCTAAAATCTTTGTTTCTCTGCGTTAAAACGTAGTACGATAAAATCCTACGCTCCAATTAATTTTCAGCCCTCATCCTTTACCCCTCATCCTTTATTTCTGCGTCCTTCGTCGTTGCGGTTGCGGCCTGTTTGCATGGCACGTTGGGTGCGTTGCAAGTCGCTTTCATGCTTTAAGAGTACGGTCATGGTTTGATCAAGCGTTGCTTGATCGAGTTGTTTGGCGTTGAGCAACACCAGTGCCCGCGCCCAATCGAGGGTCTCGGAGATTGAAGGCGATTTTTTGAGATCAAGGTTGCGCAAGCGTTGCACAAATTCAACAACTTGACGTGCCATTTTTGCACCCAAGGCCGGCACTTTCAGCTCAACAATGCGCAATTCTTCTTCGAGCGATGGATACCCAACAAACAAATACATACAACGGCGTTTGAGCGCTTCGGAAAGCTCACGGGTATTGTTGCTGGTCAAAATCACAATTGGCCGATGGACGGCTTTGAGCGTGCCAAGTTCAGGCACAGTGATTTGAAAATCCGACAGTACTTCGAGCAAAAAGGCCTCAAACTCAGCATCAGCCCGATCAATTTCGTCGATCAGCAACAGCGTGGGCTGCGGATTGAGGATCGCCTTGAGCAATGGCCGTTGCAACAAAAAGCGCTGCGAAAAGAAAACCTCTTCTTCGGCGGCTAAGCGATCGGCGGCTGAGCGCAACGAATCGGCATCAGAAAGCAAATTATTGAGCTTATCGCGCAGCAGTTGGGTATACAACATCTGTTTGGCATATTCCCACTCGTAGAGCGCTTTGGTTTCATCAAGCCCTTCATAGCATTGCAAACGGATCAATTCTCGGCCACTTGCCGCTGCCCAAGCCTTTGCCAACTCGGTTTTGCCAACGCCCGCTGGGCCTTCGGCCAAAAGTGGTTTTTCCAAGCGATCCGCCAAGTACAAGACGGTGGCGATTTGATCAGTTGGAATATAATTTTGGGCGATCAGCCCATCCTTAACAGGCTGAATTGGTTGCTCATCCATTTGATAATTCTCCTGTAGGCTTGTGGAAACGTGGGTCGGTGAGGGAGATTTGGGGGTATCACACACGATTAAGTGTAGCACGTTTTTGATCAAATGCATGGTTGGTTAAAGCGCATATTCCCTCACCTCCAACCTCGCTCCCGTGGCGCGGGCGAGGGAATATACGCTTCGTGGTACTTTGGCTCCGCTTCTGCCATCAAGCAGGAGAGGGTTGGGCTTCCAAGGGTAGGGTATTGCTAGCGCTTCGGACTGAACCGAAGCATGACTGGTTCGGCAGAAGATGATTGACGGCCATAAATTACCTTTGAGGGGGTGCAGGGGGATTAAAGCCCCCTGCGTTTCCCGCCTTGAGGCGGGACGGAAGGGTGGTGATCACCAATAGATTTCGATCACCACCGATGTGGTTAATAACCGTGACCACATTTGTTGAAAATCCACCCTTGTAAGGAATGCTCTGAGAGAACGCTGCACATTTTAGCGATTGACATTAATCGTTGGCAGATACAGTTCATAATCGATATTGAAACGCCCGCCATAGGTTTCAATCCCAACATTGCCGGCCTCATCCTCAGCTTGAATCATCAGTTGTAACGGTTGGGCGGCGGTGCTGGGCAAGCTACCTTCGATTTGCCAGCGCTCAGTTGTGCCAACTTGGAAAGTGCTCATGCTGATGCTTTGCCACGCCCCAGTGCTGGTTTTTACGAGCATCTCAGCTTCAAGTTCTGCGCCTGGCCCAGCACCACCACGCTCGATCACAACTGCGCGAATTTTGCCATTGTTGGTACGTTGGGTGTCGCGCACAATCGGGTCGAAGGTATCGTTGAGCAAGTCATCGTCAGCGCCATCGCTCAAATATTTGAGCCGTAATGTGATGGTGCTGAATTGACGTAATTCGCCACCAGTAGCTGTGCCTTTGAATTGGGTTGGAGTGAGCAAAAGCTGCGAGAAACGCCGATCTTGGTTGAACGGGCCATCATCTTCGAGATTATCGCTCTCGAACACACTATAGCTAAACGGTTGGTCGGGATACCAACGATCAGCAAAATCAAAACTTGGCTCATGAGGCAAATAGGTTTCATCGGTAATCAAACGGGTAACGATTGGATTGAATGCCGCCGTGGTTGTGGTTGTAGCCCCAAGCAGCTGTATGCCTTGAATCCGTTGCTCGCCAAAGCTATCGGTCAGCGAAAGTGGAATGCTAAAGTTGGGCAACGATGGCAAGCCAGCTGCATTTACCAACGAACTATTAAACATCCGTCCGGTTAGCAAGCCTTCGCTGTCGTTGACTACGGTTGCTTGAGCCGCAATGATTTTGCCCCGCGTGTTATTTTGGGCGGTCGTGTAGTTAATGTTAAAGGTTATATCACGATCAATCGCATCATTGGTGACGGTTGGTCGATGGGCTGCTGCTGGGCCACAGGTAACACACCCATGATCTTGACGATCGCCTGGCGGGAAGGGAATTGGATTTGGCACCAAAACTCGTACCATCGGCATGCCATACAAGGTTGATTGCAACAGCACTTTTTCATCGTAGACACTGAATGTGCCAGGCGTGCCTTCACGCAAATAGGCCCTTTTGGCGCGGACTAAGCCATAACCAACCGGCATGCCTTCATAAAAGCCCGATGGATTTTTCCACTCACGGCCAATTTCTTGGGTAAATTGGGCCATGAGTTTTTCGGTATAACCCACCAGATCGCTATCGCCATAGCCAAAACCGGTATTGCCAATCCATGTGCCATGCTGCTTGATATAGGCTTGCGGAAAGTCAATTTCAGCTCCACTACCGCTGAATACATCAGCATCGGCGACGCTAAAGCCAGAGTGACAACCAACACTATAGCCTAAGCGTTTGAGCTGATAGGCATTAGCAAATGTTGCATAAGGATGATTGTACAGAATCGAGGCACTCACAACATCGCTCGATGTGGCAAAATTGGCCGGAATTGCCTGATAGTGGGTAAAGTGAGCATTAATCGATTGAGCTGGATACGGCGAGTTGGCTGAACTATTGGCAATATCTGGTAGCCATGTTTGCAGCAAATTCGTTGCATTCCAACTATCGCTAATTAAGCCAATCGGACGCAGTCCAGTCAACATGTTCAAAGTACTTGATACGATCTGCGCTTGATCAGTCAAGAAATCGTAGCCCGTCACCAAACTACTATCTTCGACTTGCGGGCCTAAAACAATCGCGCTTTGGCTCTGGAAGCCAGTATAGGTATTCAAGTTCTTCAAATAAATATGGATGGCGCTGTTCTTTTCGACCAAGCGGCCAACACTCAGATCCGGCACCCACAATTGGCGGCCACGATATGGAATTGGCTTGATCGCGCCATAAATATTGTCGGTCAGAATAGTTTTATATTTCAGGCTACTGGCGGTAAAGCTATTGGGGTCAATCTTTGAGCCAGCCAAATAATCGCTTTCGTTGGCAATTACCGTTTCATCAGGCACACGATAGAAGGGCACAACACTATCGCCACCAACAATCGTGATATAGCGCAAACCGATGCAGCGCCGTGCATATTGAGTAATGAGATGATGCACGCCTTCAGCAACCCGATTGGCATAAAATGGATTGTTAATATTATTTACATTATGCCACTGGGTCGAGGCCTCGCTAAACGCATTGCTAGGCTGAATCCACGAAATATTTTCCAGATCAACCACCAAGCCATTAATATCGCCAGGCTTATTGGCTAAACCTAGCAATTCGCTATAAACGCTGGTGTTGTAGGGTGCGAAGGTTTGATGAATATTGAGATATTGGCTATGGGTGATATACAACGAGCGCTTACAATCTGGTGGCTCATTTTGCACAATATTAAAGGGAATTGGCGCTGGTTTGGTCAAACTTGGATCAAATGCTGCTTCAATTGAAAGTTTGTAATCACCTGACTGGTCGTCATCAAGCGGATAAACCAGCAAATAATAAAAACCAGGTGTCCAGACAAAGCTATTGATGCTGGCATCGGAATAGCCATTTGCACCAATCGCGTTCAGGTTGCCAATCGCGTTCAGGTTGCCAATCGCGTTCAGGTTGCCAATCGCGTTCAGGTTGCCAATCGCGTTCAGGTTGCCAATCGCGTTCAGGTTGCCAATCGCGTTCAGGTTGCCAATCGCGTTCAGGTTGCCAAGTGACACATGGCCGGTTTGGGTGATTGGCTGGCCCAAATCGTAAAATAATCCAACCTGATAATCGCCAAACGTATCAGTCAGGCTGATCGCCAAGGTCGTGGCTGGTTGCACCGTAATTTTATACCAATCGAGATCGCTGCCAGTGCTCAGATCGCCACTTACATCGCAAATGGTAATGCTCGGCCAGACACAATCATCGGATAAATCATGGGCGTTTTGCCAAACGTCGTTCCATTCAACTTCGGGTATTGGCGCAGGCAGGCGGCTTGGTTTGGCCAAACTATTGGATGTAGACTGCTGGGCCAAGAGGCTCAACAGCAAAACAGCTATTGCCAGTAAGCGGACTTTACTGAAACGGCGCATAAACCCTCCATCGCAAAAATCGGCTGCTAAGCCTTGGTTAACTGAGCTAGCTGATCCTGATATTGAGCCATTCGTTGCGGGTCTTTGGTCTGGGTCACACTGATTAATTGCTCCAAGCAGCGTTCAACATCGGCTTGGTTATCGCATTCTTGGAGCAGACTAAGGGCATGTTCAGCAGCAGTTAAGGCTGGATCATAATGGTCTAATGCCAGCAAAATCTTACTTTGGGTCAATTGGGCGAGACCTTCATCAGCCTTGGCCGAATGTTGGCGGGCCTGTTCAACGGCAAAATCACAATAATCTAAGGCTTTGGCGTAATTCTGGCGGCTATAAAACAGTTCGGCATAAATTCGATACAATTCGGGTAAGAATGAATCGACATGGATTTCATCAAACATTGCGCGGCTGCGATCGAGCATGGATTCAGCGGTGGCGCTTTGGCCTTGGGCAAACAGCGTGTTGCCCATATTCATGTGGGTGACGGCGGCTCCCAGCTTCGAGTTGAGTTTGTCCCAAAGCTGTAAACTTTGGTTGAAGGTCTCTAAAGCTTGCGCATATTGCTGCGTCTTGCGATACAACTCACCAAGGTTGAGGCTCACCAGCGCTTGGCCATAGCTATCGTTAATCGTCTTTTTGATGTTAAACGCAGCCTGATATAAGGCGATTGATTCCTCCCATTGTTCAAGATCGCTAAAGTTGATCGCGGCGTTGTTGTAGGCATCGGCTAAGCGCGAAATATCATTGACTGCTTGATAGAGTTCGATTGATTTGGCTAAGGAGCCAACTGCCTGCTCGCGCGAGCCTAGCACGCGCTGGGTGCCGCCAATCAGCAAATAGGTGCGGGCTTGTTCTGGCTGCAACCCTAGCTCTTCGGCAATTGCTAAGGCTTGCTCGGCCCATGCAATCGTTTCGTGATAGCGGCCTTGGCGTTGATGCAGGCCTGCGCCAAGCAATAAGGCCCGCACGCGCTCAACCGATTGCTGCTCACCCAACAAATCAAGCGCTTGCTGCAGCTGTTCAAAGGCTGGCTCATATTCGCCCTGGCGCTCGTAAATGGTCGTGATATGGCGCAAAATGCGGGCTTCACGACTGCTACTATAGCCAGCATTTTGGCGCAATTGGGCTTGAGCTTGGTTCAAGATTGGCAAGGCTTCGGCATAATCGCCAGCCTGCATCAGCACATAACCCAAGCGCTCGGTCAGTTCTTGCTCCAATGAATTATCAACGTGGCTTAGATTTGGCAGCAACTCCAAGGCATCGCGATAATGAGCACAAGCCTCGGCATTGAAATAGCGTTTTTGGGCGCTCATGCCAGCTTCGCGATAGGAGCGCACAGCGTCGAGCCAATCTTCGGCGCGGGCATAGTGACGAGCCAAAATCGGTAACAGATCAACCAAATTATGCTGATAGACTTCTTGAATCCGCGTTGCGACGCGGCGATGTAACTCACGTCGTCGGGCATACAAAATGCCTTCGTAGGCAACATCGCGGGTCAGGGTATGTTTGAACAAATAGGCTAGTTCAGCGGCAATATGGTCGGGCAACACCACATCAGCATTGGTCAAGCGATCCATCTGATTGACCAGATCGTCGTCGTTGGTAATGCCACGCAGAATCGTCAGCTCAAAGCGGCGCCCAACCACCGAAGCAACTTGCACCGTTTCGCGAATTCGACTATCAAGCCGATCAAGTCGGGCGGTAATCACGCCTTCAATCGTGGTTGGCAGGCTATCAAGCTCGCCACGCAAATCCCAGCCATTGGCAGTTTCGACGATGACTCCTTGCTGAATCAGGCTGCGCATCATTTCTTCAATAAAAAATGGATTGCCTTGGGGGTTGAAAAAGCGCTCATCGCTGCGTCGCCAGCGTTCGAGCAAGGCTGCTGGCAAGGGCGCATTGCCGATAATTGCGCTGGCCAGCGCTTCACTTTCTGGCATGCTCAATTCGCTTAACTCAAGTTCAATTGTCTGCGCAGGCCAGTTCATGGCACTCAAACCTTTGGTTCGCGAGCCAACTAATAGCGCGATTGGAGCTTGATTGGCGTGCTTGGCCAAGCGTTCGAGCAGTTGGCGCGATGAGGCATCGATCCAATGGGCATCATCCCATAAAATGACCAGCGGAGTGGTATTGGCGCTGGCCAAAATCAAGGCTACCACCAATTCAATCGTTTGATCATGGCGTTGTTCAGGTGCTAGGGCTTGGGTTAATTCATTTTCGGGCAAACTTACATGCAAAATATCGCTTAGCAAGGGCAAAAAGCGCTCAAGTTCGGGCACAAGTCGCTGCACACGCTGCATAATCATGTGCAGCAATTGTTCAGGTTCAAGGCTATTGTTCAAACGCAACACTTGGTACAGCAATTCGCTGGCCGACGCAAATGAGGTAGTTTGCTCATACAATTGGCACTCAATCGTAATTGGCATAAATTCGGGCACATTCAAACTTGGATCAAACGAGGCCAGCGATAAACGGCTCAGCAGTTCTTCGAGCAGCCGCGATTTGCCAATCCCAGCCTCGCCAAAGATATTGATAATCTGACCTTGCGCTTGCAGCGCTTCAATACTAATCGTTGCTAATTGATCTAACTCCTGCACCCGACCAACCAAATCGGCCCGCATGGTTTCGCGGCGCACATTGTAGGCCCGATCAACCCGCGCTGGCTCGATTGGCTGGCTTTTGCCTTTGAGTGGTAGTGCCGGCAGGGTTTCGTAGGCAAAGGCATGGCTGGTCAGGCGTTTGATCGTCGGGCTGGCCAGCACCTCGCCATAGCGGCAAACGCTCATCAAGCGCACAGCAGTATTCACCGGATCGCCCATCACGGTATATTCACGCCGAGTTTTGCTGCCGACAATTCCAGCAAATACATGGCCTTGATTGATACCAATCTGTTGATCAAGCAAGGGCAACCGTACATCATGCTGTTGAATCAAGGCATTAATTTCGTTCATCGCCGATTGCATATCGAGGCCAGCGCGTACCGCCAATTCAGTGTCGTTTTCGTTGGCCAGCGGCGCACCAAAGATCGCCAATAATTTATCGCCATCTGCCGCCATATCCAGTTTGTTGACCACGCCGCCATAGTGATTGACGATCTGCTGCATCCGTTGGTAGTAGTGGTTGATCAAAATTGTGGCGCTGGCAACATTACATAATTCAACAATCGTGCTAAAGGGCGCAATATGGGCAAACACAATCGTCACCAGCCGAATCTCGCCACTTTTGCTAGCAGCGTTGCTGAGCAATTGTTGCTCGCTCATGCGTTGCGGCAAAAGCCGTTGCAGCCCTTGGTAGATTTGGCTGAGTGCCTGCACATGGGCCAAATTAATAGTCTGAGGAATGGTTGTGGTGCTGGGTTCGGCTTGATACGGCGGATGCTCAAGCGCAGTCGTTAGTGCGGTAAATGGCGTGTTTGGATCGGCGGGCAAGCCCAGCAAGCGCATGGTATCTTTGGAACAAACCACCTCGCCAGGCCGAGCAAGCTCCTGCGCCCGGGCAACTAAGTTTACTGCGATGCCTGTCAGCAATAATTCGGCATGCTGCTGATCGCCTAATAAAGCGGCAAAGGCCTCGCCACTATGCACGCCAATCCGCAAACTAAGATTAAATTGGCCAGCGCGAATCTGAATCTTGCCTAAGTTTGCCATTGAGGCTTGCATTGCTTGCGCCGCGTGGGCGGCATACAGCGCATGCTGTGGGCCAAGTTTGGTTTGGTCAAAAAAAGCTGTGACCGCATCGCCGCCAAATTTAATTAATGCGCCGCCATGAGCCTCAATATCGGCCACAAGCTGATCAAACAAGCGATTGATAATGCTTGTAACCTGTTCTGAGCCTTCTTTACCCAAGCGAGTAAGGCTTTCGGAAAGCGCCGTAAAGCCCGAAAGATCAGCAAACAGCAACGAGCCAGTCCATCGCTCGCCATAGGGAATCGTCAGCGAAGCTTGTTTTAAGCGCTGCACAATTGGGTCGGGCACATAACGCTGCAATTGCTGAATCCGTTGGTCAAGCTGATGATACAGGTCATCAAGCTGCGGTTGGGTGAGCAATACCTCGGCCTGTTGAACTTGACGCAACAATGAGGCAAATTCTGACGAAGAAGGCTGAATCGACATGGTTTAAACCTTCGCAAAGTAGCAAGCATCGATCACTATATCGTGCATTATAGAAGGTTCTGGCAACAAAACAACGGGACGCTGGTAGGTATTTGGGGTGTATCCAGCCTAATTAAAATCACAATTTTGGATACCACGCTCGATGATTGATATTCAATAATTGTGATTTAGGGGGTACAGGGGGATTAAAGCCCCTGCGTCTCCCGCCTCGAGGCGGGACGGAAGGGTGGTGACTCTCGATCCATGCCGATAATGCCCATGATTGGCAAATAACCTACCCCTTGAGCATTGAAATTGAACATGGATAATCGCTACACTGGTATTTCTGATCGCCGTGGTATATTAATCGCAGAGTGAGTTGGCTAGCTGAATGGATTGTTTGTGACCGAAATTCCCCAAATTGCCGTGGTTATTCCGGCCTTGAATGGCGAAATTAGCGCTTTACGGGCTTCGATTGCCCGCCAAACGTGGCAGCCATGCCAAATTGAAGTTGCAGTCGGAGTGCGGCCCAATGGCAAGGCCCGCAATACTGCCAGCCTGCGCACGAGCGCTCCCTACCTCGTTTTTATCGATGATGATGCTGTGTTGGCGAATGACGATGCGATTGAGCAATTGGTTAAGCCCTTGCTCAACGACCAAACGATTGGGGTTACTGGCGCTGCCAAGCTTTTGCCACCCGATGCCTCGGCTTTTCAGCGCTGGGTCGCGCGCGAAGTGCCACGGATTGAGCACGCAGTGGTACAAACTCCACTTGAGAGCAATCCTGATCCGCCGTCGTTTTATTGCGAATTAACCACGACCTGTTGTGCTATGCGCCGCGAGGTTTACGACGAGGTTGGTGGCTTCAACAACGAGTTAATTCGCGGGGTGGATACTGAGTTTTTTACCCGCATTCGGCGAGCTGGCTATCGTTTTATTGTGGTGCCGAATACTTGGACGTGGCATCCAGCTCCGGCGAATATCTGGGCATTGTTGCGCAAACATTGGTTATATGGTGTTGGCCATGCCCAAGAGGTGCGGCGTGATCCGGCGCGTGGCCGTGGGCGAGTGCTCAAAACGCCGCTGCATGCGCTAGCCTATTGGTTGCTGCGCAGCCTGATTTTGCCAATTAATATCTTCTTGCCCTACTCGTTTGCTGCGCCATCGTGGCGGCCAAGCTTTAAGCCATTGAAGGCATTAACCAGCTATGTTGGGGCTTTGGGCTACATTTGGGGATGGTATTGGGCATGAAGCAAGCAACGATTGCGCTTGATCTGCGGGTGTTGGATGACCATTTTCCGGGCATTGGGCGCTTTAGCTATGATCTGACCTTGGCATTATTGCAACAGCCAATCGCCAAGCAGCTGCATCTGGTCTTACCTCAACAGCCGCAAACCCAATTTGATCTCAGGCCGATTTTGCAGCATTCGATGGTTTCGCGCGTGCGGCATGGCTTGTTTGGCTTGGGTCAGCATGGCGAGTGGCGCAGATTACTGCGTGAGATTAATGCTGAACTGGCGATCTTTCCCTATTATATTCGCCCATTGTTTCAGCCATGTTCCAGCATCACGTTAATTTACGATACGATTTCGTGGCGTGTGCCAGCCAGTTTTAGCCGCAACAAGCGTTGGCAAATCGCTGCGTTGCACCAATTGGCAATTCAGCAATCGGCAGCGGTTGGCACAATCTCGCATTCGGCAGCCAGCGATATTGCCCAATTTTATAATGTTAATCCGCAGCGTTTGGCCTATTTGGGCGTGGGCATTTCAGTCCAATTTCAGCCTCAGCCAGCAGAGCGAATTGCCGCGCTACGAAAAAAATATGGCTTACCAGAGCGCTATATCGTGTATGTTGCTTCCGATAAACCACATAAGCAAATTGACTTTTTGTTGCAGGCATGGCAGGCTGCCCAAACTGCCGACGTTGGCTTAGTGCTTGGTGGGCGCTGGCGCAACCCTGATAGCGAGCAATTGCTGACGCATCCTGCGCTCCAAGGGCGGGTTTGGCGAATTGCTGATGTGCCAGAGGTTGATTTAGCGCCGTTGTATAGTGGTGCGCTGGCGCTGGCCTTTCCTTCGTTGTATGAAGGCTTTGGTTTGCCAGCGCTGGAAGCGATTGCTTGTGGTACGCCAGTTTTGGCCCAAAATAGCTCATCGTTGCCCGAAGCGGTTGGAGTCGCAGGCTGCTTGTTGCCAAATGATCAAGCAGCGTGGGTCGCAGCCTTGGAGCGCAGCTGTCATGATTCGGCGTGGCAGCAAAATTTAGCGGCTCAAACCAGCGCCCAAGCCGCCAAATTTAGCTGGTCACATGTTGCCCAACGCTTGGTGCAGCTGCTAGATACTCTCTAGCTCCGATATGCCCGCATTGTCGGTGCTACGGCGCACGATCCGCCAGCCGCCATGGCGTTGCAGGTAACGCAAGGTCATCCAGATAAACGCCCGATGGGCAACCACCACGGCGCGGGTGCTGGGTGACCATTGATCAAGCATCGTATTCCAAGCTTTGATTACCCGACGCTGGGCCACCCACCATGTTTCTCCCCACAGTGGGCGGTGTGGAATTAACTGCGAGAGATAGCCGCGCAGATACATTACCCGCAACTGACGATGCTGCTCGCGGCGCAGCAAAAATGGCACAATCGCACTAATCTCATGCAATTCGTTGATCGTTTGGATCGGCAGCCCAACCCGGGTCGCGATAATTTGAGCCGTATCGAAGGCCCGGATATACGGGCTGCTATACAAATGGGTGGGATTGAATGCGGCTATCGTTTCAGCGACGGTTGCCGCTTGTTCACGGCCCAAGGCAGTTAATGGTGAATGTTGGGCATGCTCCAATAACTGCCGAAAATCTTCCAGCCCAATCAAGCGTTTTAAATCAGCGGCATTTTCTTCCGATTGACCATGTCGCACCAGATAGACCCGCATGGTTCCCCCACAGGCTAAACACTTATTCGCCAGTCGTTAATGGCGTGTATTGTTTATACCTGAATGGGTCGGGAAATGCTAGTACATGAATATTGGGATCGATCATGCGCACGGTGCTACTATTTGATGGATAGCCATCAAAATTAAAGATATTCAGGCCGCTAGCCAACTCGGTCATACCGACCGAGGTCATGGTTTTATCGTCGCCTTGGCCGCCAACCATGCGAAACAGGGTCAAATCGCTGGTGCGCGTGCTGCCGATCAGCACATTGGTGTTGCCACGTAAGCGGGTGCGCACTTGAGGTTCGCCATTTTGTTGGCCAACCGTCACATTGCCCACCACAATCCCACGCGTGAGGCCTGATGTGGTTAGCAAACAATTAGCCCATGAGCTAAATTCGCCATTGCTAAAGAAGCTGCTCGAATCGTTCATGCTCGTGCAGGTGCGGAAGCTGCTACCGCTTGGAAACGCCAGCACCACTAAACTTGAGCGCGAAAGATAGGCGGCATCGCTACTTACTCCACGGCCCAAGAAATTGATCGTATGGTTGCCAGCCGCCAAATTAAAGCTGGCAGCAATTGAGGTTGAAATATCGTTGCCATCGACTTGTTCATTATTTGGCTCTAAACTATCAACATCAACAGAGCGATCGGTGCGTACATCGCCAGTAGTGGCCTCATCAACGCCTAAACGAAATTGTAAATCGACCTCATTGCCAGGAATTGGCAAGGCCGAACCATCGGCGCTGACAAACACTGTACTATTGCTTGGCAAATTGAAACTACAGGCCCGAATCACGCTTAATGCCGCAGTTGCCCGCCAAACCCCAAGCCCTGTATCGGTGGCGCAAACCTGAATATTGGCCGAATTGGTGGGAAAGGCCAAGACCGTCAATTGGGCGTTATTTAATGTCAATGGGCCATAGCCCACAAAGCCGCCAACCAAACTAATAGTATGCACGCCAGCGCTGGCAGTAAACACTGTGGTGCTGGCAAAAATGCTGGTTTCGCCTGTGTTCAGTTGGCCTAAGGCATACACATTGCCCCAACGATTGCTGCTTTCACGCAAAACCCCATCAAGGGTTAGGCCAATCCGGCCTTCGTAGGTGTGGGTTACAGCATTGGTTTGCATGCTGAAACTACCAGTTGCCATCACGAAAATCATGGCTGATTCTGGCACGTACAACTCGCAATTGAGGGCAGCTGTATCATCGCGGACACTACTTTGCCAATTTTCGGCACTGCCAGAACATGGAACCAGCCATTCAGTGCCGCCTTGGGGCGCTTGGCTCCGCAATGGTTGCTTGTTGAGGGTTGGTTCGGACTTAATTTTTGGTGATAATGGTTGTTGTGCTTGGCTTGGCTGTGCCACTGCAATTAACATTACCAATAAACCCAATAATCCTAGTGTACGAACCTGTCGCAAATGATGCACATGTTCCTCCCTTCCAAAAAAAGATGACACTGGCATCAAGTTGTAGATTGACCGATCAGCGCAAGGATGGTAAAGCGCACAATTTTACCGGCGCAGCATGCCACCAGAAATTTGTACCATGGCATGCGTGCCATCCCTGCGGCTATGCCTGCAAGATCCATCAGTGGATTGGGGAGGGCCGCCAAACTAAAGATTGCCACTGCTCCCCAACGTTCAACGTAGGCTTGAATCCGCATAAAGCGTTGTTGCTCGAAGACGCTACGGCCAGCGCGACCAGCAACATAGCCAGTTAGCTCACCGATGCCCGCCCCTAAACCGCTGATAACTCCTACTAGCCAAGGGTTGAGCGTGCGACCAGCAGCCAGCGCAGTCATAAAGGCTGGCGCGGGAACCACGACAGTCGCATTGCCCAACAACACAAGCACGAACACTCCAAGATAGCCATATTGGCCAAAATGGCGAAAATCAACCAGCAGTAAACCAATGCTGATCGCGATCATGAATCCAATTGTCAAGATTGCCCGCAAACGGTTGGGTCGAGGCGGAGTTGGCGTTGTCATTGACTGGCTCTTTCAATTCTAGCATTCATTACAACTCTTGAGCATAGTACTATCCATTGATCAGTTGCTAGTTCTTAGGTGTACTGGTTGATTGGATTAGGAATGCTCTACGTTCCTTAATCCCTTGCAGCTTCATTGTCGGGGATAGATTCTTAAGGATTATAAGGATGACGCATGACGGTAATGTAGGTATGATTGTAATCTGAAGCAGCAATCATACCCGCATTATCACTATGCTGGATTATCGCTATGGGCAGTGGCGGTATCAAGCGCCTTTCCGCACTTAACTTGGACGTTTGTGCGGAGGTTGCGGATGCCGTTGCCAAAGCCTGAACTCAGCACCGCCGCCCTGCATGTTCTGGTACAATCGGCGACGTTGCAAAAAATGAATTTGATTCAGGAAAGGAATGGTCAATGCCGAATTATCTGTATGATCTCGAAGCCCAAGAGCTAGCCAACGGCGATTGGGCTTTGCTGATTCATTGCGAGGCGGCATATGCCCAAACCGTCAATATTGCTACTCAAAATTTTGTTATCGAACGGCGTTTTGATGCAACAGGCTATGCTGCGGTGACGATTCCGCGCCAGCTTTTTAATGGTATCAACGCCAGCGATTTGCAGATTCAGATTCAGCCCAAAGCCAGCGTGTGACGGTTTTTGTCACAACCAAATGCTATACTTTGGCTATGTTAACAAGCTCAATGAATTGATTAATTCAACATAATAATGCTTGCGATTAAGCTTAAATGTAGTATAATTAGCACATATGTTTCATCACATACACAGTACGTTTGAACGAGTAGAAAGCTTTGGTGATAGCCATGAATAATCGAGCAATTGCCCAAATTTTGTTTAATATAGCCACGTTGCTGAAGCGCCAAAACGCCAATCCCTATCGAGTACGGCGCTATGGCGAAGTAGCCCGCGCGATTCTCCGCCTACGTCATTCCCTCGCCGAACGCGCCCTCGCAGGCCAGGCATTAGGTCTCAACAAACTTGGGGCTAGCCTAACCCGCAAGATCACGGTGCTTGCCGCCCAAGGTCAGCTGGATTTCTACGAAGATCTCTGTTCGTTGCTGCCAGCTAGCCAACAACGCTTGCTCAAAATCGCTGGCATCGGGCCAATTTTGGCCGAACGCATCAGCCAAGAAATGGGCGAGATTGAGCTTTCGGCCTTGCTGCGTGAAGCCGCCTACCAACGCTTGACCGCCATTTGGGGTGTTGGGCCACAACGGGCCGATCTGATCGTTTCGAATATATTTCCTGATGATCCACCACCACCAGCCAATGCCGCGCACAGCGTCCGCAAAAGCAACGTCATCTATACCCAACCAACCTTATGGGAGTATGGGCAAAAAGCCGCCTAGGAGGATGCATGACCCGAACTGCCACCCAAGCCGAGCAGCCCGCGCAAGAGGAATGGCTGCTCGACGAGGCAAGTTTGCTTGATGCAAGCCTGCTTGACGAACCCGACGAGGATTTACCCGAAGTTGATGCCCGCTTACAAGGCGGCTTCAAAGCCAAATTGCAATTCGCCCCGCGCCCTTACCAAACCGAGGCTGTCGCTGCTTGGACGGCCAATGAAGGGCGTGGGGTGATTGTGCTGCCAACCGGAGCCGGCAAAACGATTACGGCTATGTTGGCAATTGCCAAGCTTGGGCTACGCACACTGATCGTCGTGCCAACGATTGAATTGCTCTATCAATGGCGCGATACGGTGGTGCAAACTTTAGCGCTTGATCCCAAATTGGTCGGCGTGGTTGGCGATGGTCAGCGTGAATGGCGGCCAATTACCGTCATCACCTATGCCTCGGCGGCAATGCCCGATGCGCCCTTAGACCATTTGGGCTTGCTGATTTGTGATGAAGTGCATCATTTGCCTTCGCCAGCCTACAGCACGATTGCCCTGCGTAGCCGCGCACCCTATCGCTTGGGCTTAACCGCCACGCCCGAACGCAGCGATGGCTCGCATTCAGCACTTGACCGCTTAGTTGGTCGGGTGGTTTATCGGCGTGCGCCCAACGATTTGGCCGAAGAAGGCCACATTGCTAAGTTCCGCGAAAAACGCATTTTGGTCGATCTGACTGCTGATGAGTTGGTACGCTATGAAACCTTGATGACCACTTGGCGCTGGTTTTTGGCTAAACACCGGCATAAATTGGCTAGCGGCGGCGATTTCTTTGGTGAGTTGATTCGGCGCTCTGGCAGCGATCCGCAAGCCCGCAATGCCTTGCAAGCCCAACATCAAGCCCGCATGATTGCGCTCAACGCCGAAAAAAAGCTTGAGCATGTTGGGCAATTGCTCAGCCAACATCCAAGCGATAAAATCATCATCTTTTCGGAATATAACGCTTTGGTCAATACGATCAGTCGCCAGTTTGCCATTCCCAGCATTACCTACCGCACGGCAGCTGATGAACGCAAAGCTATTTTGGATGGCTTTCGGGCTGGCCGCTATTCCAAGTTGGTCACCGGGCGGGTGCTGAACGAGGGCGTTGATGTGCCCGATGCCAACGTGGCGATTGTGGTCAGTGGTTCGTCGACCGCCCGCGAATATATTCAGCGTTTGGGGCGGGTATTGCGCAAAAAGCCCGATGAAGCCTTGCTCTACGAGTTGGTTACACGCAATACGAGCGAAGTGCAAACCGCTCGCCGACGCAAAAAGGCCGTCGCCGCCCACAATCAGCAAAGCAACAATTAAGAACAGAGAGCAGAGAACATAACGCTTGCGATGAGCACAGCAGAATAATCATACAAATCTGGGGCAATCTGGGGCTAAAACGTTCTTGCTTGTTCTTTGTGGATCAGCCTTTAACGCAGAGGCGCAGAGAGTTAAGGTGAATAGCTTTTGGCTAGCGGAAGAATTTATGGTGTTGGTAGGGGTGTTTGGGATGGATTAGATCACCGAACCCCAGCCCTCAAGTACCAACAACCACTGTAGTTTGGTAACAATTATGTCATTTACACCAGCCGATTTCAAATATACCAGCCGCAATGGCGAGCTTGGCCGCCAACTCTACCCGCACCAATTGCGTGACGATCGCTATTTGGCGGCGATTGACTATGCAATTGGCTATTACGAGCAGATGCTTGGCCGTGCTCGGCGCGAATTTGAAGCCGCTACCTTGCTGGAGTTTTTTGGCGATCCCAAGTTGGCGCGGGGCTTGGTGGCGTGTTTAAGTCAAACCTATCGCTGGCATCAGCCACAAATTAGCGAAGTGCTCGATCAAACCACCTATCAACAATTGGCTGAACGCGGTTTGCGCAATCCAGCCGATTTTCGCGCATTGCTCTATGCCCATGCCAATCAAACTATGGGCTTCATTTTGCCAAGCGAGCGTTGGCCTGCGGTCAGCCAACTGGCCGCCGAGTTGGGATTAACATCCAGCCAATTTGAGCGGGTGCTGTATCTTGATGATGAGCAAGAAGCGCTGTTGGTGCGCAGTGCCGAACGCCCTGAGCCAAGCGCAATTGTGGCGTTATACAACTTTCATTCGCTCGAAACTGGTTTGCGCAACTGCCGCTCGCTGCAATTGCGGCTTGATGGTGATATCAATGCCTTGGCGGTTTCGGCGCATAATTTGGCCCAGCGCTATAATCTACGCTATGAATTAAGCGAACCTGAAGATTGCATGGCCACGTTTGTAATGCTGACCTTGCATGGCGCCAAAGATGCGCTTGGCAATTGGACGCGCACCGGTCGGCGGATTGCTCGCTGTGCCTTGCGGTTGCTGGCAGCGCACCCCAATACTGCCAGCGAAGGCTTGATTCAAATGCATATGCAGGGCAAAAATAGCCTCGTTAAGCTTGCCAAGCGCGAGTTGACGGTGCTTGGGGGCACTGCACGCCAACAACCAGAGAGCAACAGCGATAGCTGGGAAACGACGCTCGAACACCAATTTAGCCAAGCCTGGAGCCGCTTTGTGAGCAAAGGCCAAAATGCAGGCTGGCGCATTCGCCGTGATCCTGTTCCATTTAGTTTGGCCCATCGACTCTTAGTGCCCGATTTTATCGCCCAACGCGGCAGCGAGCGCATTCCGATCTTTGTGCCTGCGACTGAGGCGATGGCAGCCAGTTTGGCTCAACGCTTGGTTGGTCAGCCCAAAGTGCTGGTCGTTATCGCCAAGAGCTATCAAAATCTTTTGCGCAATTGCCAAGTTGCCAAAGTGGTTTACCAAACCACGCCTGATATGCCAGCAGTGTTGGCCCAACTCGAACAGCTTGCTCCCGCTCAAGCGCCGTTAGATCGCTGGAGTCGCTTAGCGCTGCGGTTTGATCAAGCAGGATTTTTGGCCGAAGCTGAGCTGTTGGAGATTTTGGAATGTCGTAATGCAGTTGAAATTGGATTAGCCCTGCGTGGTTGGCGCGAAGGCACAGCCCAATATGTGCCAAATCTTGGGCTGTTTACGCCGCAAAAACTGCGTGAATTGGGCAGTATGCTTGGCAAAGCCGCCTAATCCGTTCCCTCATACCCAACTCCCTCACCCCCCAGCCCCCTTTCCCACTCAACGCGGGCGAGGGGGAGCCAATTTATGGCGCTGTTGGAGCGATACCCCTCGACCTCAACGCGGGCGAAAGCAACCTAATGGTAGTCATACATACCTCAAGTCGTGTATGATCCATCAAGATAAAAGCCCCTCGCCCATCGGGCGGGAGAGGGGTTGGGGTGAGGGGATCACTGGTTGCTCACCACGAATCATGGCAAAACCCATAGAATTAACCTCTCCTTGCCTGCAGCGTGGGAGCAGGGGCGGGGGTGAGGGAATGATCAACTATCATTAGAACCCATAAACGCTATGTGATGAGGATTATATGCTGGCAATTAAACCGTTCGTCGGCCAACACTGTGAAACAACCACCAATGGAACCTTGCTCTATCAACAAGGGATTGAGCTTTCGGAACCGCTGCTCTTTGGGCTTGGTGAAGGGCTTAGTTTCATTTTTTGGCACATGAAATCAATGCCCATGCCCTTTATCGGCGGGCGGGTCAAACCCGATCAACTGACCGAAACCCTTGCCAAGCATCTTAATCTGAAGCTTGAGCGCCAAGAAACAAGCTCGACAAGTAAAGCATGGGCAACCGTCAAGGCGTGGCTTGATCACGGCCAAGCTGTTGGCTTGAAGCTCGATTGTTTTTACCTCGAATATTTTGGCAATCCAATTCATTTTGCTGGCCACTACGCCGCGATCTATGGCTACGATCAGCAAAACGCCTATTTGGTGGATACCCAGCAACAAGGCTGTACGGTGCAAACGTCGTTGGCAAGTTTGGCTGAAGCCCGCAATGCCAAAGGCTCTATGGCCTCGAAAAACCTCGCCTACACCCTCACCCGTGGGGCTGAGTATGATTTGGCTCAGGCTGTCCACCAAGCCATTATCAATAATGCCAAAGAATATCTCAACCCGCCCATTACCAATGTGAGTTACAAAGGTATTCGTAAGGCCAGCGCGGCGTTACAACCATGGTTTGAATCGACGGCTGATGTTGAAGCCGATTTTTGTACCACAGCAATGTTGATGGAACGTGCGGGAACTGGCGGCGGATTATTTCGCAAGCTCTATCGTGATTTTTTGGCTGAGGCCAGCACAATGATTAACGCACCCCAATTACAGCAAGCCGCATCAAGTTTCACCACGATTGCCGCTAGCTGGACGGACGTGGCGCATTTGCTTGATCAAGCGGGCAAACAGCACGATCTTGGGGCGATTCAGCAGGCAAGTCGGCTGATGAACCAAATCGCTGAACAAGAATATCAAGCCATGCAATTGCTTGCAACCCTGTGACAGCTTGCATAATCAGCCATGATCGGGCACAATCAGCGGGAGATTGTGCTGTTGCCTCGGAGTTGCTATGAAATATACTGCTACGATTGGGCTTGAAGTTCATGCCCAAATTCTTACCAAATCGAAAATGTTCAGCGGTTGTAACGCGGCCTACGCCAGCGCTCCCGCCAATAGCTGTATCGATGAAGTCAGCATTGGCTTACCCGGAACGTTGCCAGTGGTTAATCAAGAAGCAATTCGAAAAGCCGCCCTGCTTGGCCTTGCGCTCAATTGCGAGATTCCAGAGTATTGCGAGTTTTCGCGTAAATCGTATACTTACCCCGATTTGCCCAAAGCGTGGCAAATTACCATGTACGATAAACCAATTTGTATCAATGGCGAGCTAGAAATTACCCTTGGCAATGGTGAAACCAAGCGCGTTGGCATTACCCGTGCCCACCTCGAAGAAGACACGGGCATGTTGCAACACGGCGATGAGACTCACTCGCTGGTTGATTACAATCGCTCAGGCGTGCCATTGCTGGAAATCGTCAGCGAGCCAGATATGACCACGCCCGAAGAAGCCCGACTGTATGCCACTAAATTGCGCCAAATTTTGGTCTTTTTGGGAGTCAACAGCGGCAATCTCGAAGAAGGTGCGTTGCGGGTCGATGCCAACGTCTCAATTCGCCCAGAAGGCCAAAAAGAATTTGGCACCAAGGTCGAGATCAAAAATATGAACTCGTTTCGCAACCTTGAGCGCGCCTTGATCTACGAATTGGAACGCCAAGAAACGTTGGTTCGCGAAGGTGGTACGGTGATTCAAGAAACCCGTGGTTGGGATGATGTAGCGGGCATTACGCTCAGCCAACGCTCCAAAGAGCATGCCCACGATTATCGCTACTTTCCAGAGCCAGATTTGCCGCCGCTGGAGTTGAGCCGCGAGTGGGTTGCCGAGCGGCGCGCCGAATTGCCCGAATTACCCGATGCCAAATTTGCCCGCTACCTCAGCGAATTTGGCTTATCCAAGCAAGATGCGGCCTTGTTGAGCGGCGAGCGCGAAACTGCCGATTATTTTGAATCGATGATTGCCACTGCTGGCGCAGCCAATGCCAAACCCGTGGCCAACTGGATTACTGGCGAATTGTTCCGTTTGATCAAAGATGGCGACGAAACCCTCGCCGATGTGGCCAAACGGGTAACGCCAACAAACCTCACCAGCTTGATCGAGGCGGTTGCCAAAGGCGAAATTGGCAGCACGGTTGCCAAACAAGTCTTTGAGGAAATGTATCGGACTGGCGAGGCTCCAGCGGAGATTATCAACGCCAAAGGCTTGCGCCAAATTAGCGATAGCAGCGTTTTGAGCCAAGCTGCCCGCGATGCGATTGCCGCTAATCCCAAGGTGGTGGCCGATTATAAGAGCGGCAAGTTGCCAGCAATCAAGTTTTTGGTCGGCCAAGTAATGCGTGCTACCAAAGGCCAAGCCAATCCACAAGTTGTCGAAGAAGCACTCAAAACCGAGCTTGATGCGCTTAACTAAGTTTGGGTTAAATAGCCAAGGGCTGAGCAAATGCGATTCGATTAGTGCTCAGCCCTTGGCGTTTAATTAGCGTTGTTCAACCCAAACCACGCAGCTAAACCCAGGCACGTTGATGCTGCCATGGCTGCGGTCAAAACTGGCTTGCTCCAGCACTGGATCATAGCCATTGGCCAGCAATGGGTGCAGCTGCAAATCGTAATGGCCAAAACTGGCATCGTTATAGCTCAACGCTGTGTGCGAGCCATTGAAGGCCACGATAATCCGCTCAAATGGCGAATCGCTAGCCGGCCCCACGCTATCATCGAGCACCATCACCACTAAACCAACCACTTGCTCAGGCCCAGTATTGAGAAACCAGAGTTTTTGCTTGATCAATTCGGCATTGCTCAGGCGAAACAAGCCCGAACTGCGCCGAATGCGCAACAGCGTTTGGAAATGGGCATAGCTAAACGCCATATCCTCAGGCGTTGGCTTGAGAGCCGAGTTGGCTAACAACGGCCCAACCGTTGCCCAATGTTCGCGATTATCTGCCGATGGCGGCAATCCCGAACCCCAAGTGTTTTGCTGGCCTGTCCAATCGATTCGATTAAACCAATCGCTGGAGTTGTAGCTATTGCGATCCATGGATTTTGAACGCAATAATTCATCGCCAGCATGAAAAAACGGAATGCCTTGCGCTAAGGCTACCAAGCTCAGCGCCAAATTGTGCATGCGCACTCGCTCAGCCATTGGCGATTCCAGCGGGGCTTTGACTTGAATGCCATCGAACAAGGTTTCGTTATCGTGGGCCGAAACATAGGCAATATGATCATCGGGCCGCAAACCATAGGCCGCAGGTTTTCCATTGACCGACAAATGACCACCAAGGGTTTGCTTGCCTTCACAACTCAGCACTGGATAATCGGCCAAATTGCCAGCTAAACTTAGACGAATCACATCGCTTAGCACTGCAACTTGATAATGGCGCTCAACAAATGCCCGCTGCTCGTAGATATTGGGCCGATCAAGTAGGCCGGTGGCAAAGCCTTGCACTTGGAACCCCACAAATGGCCCGCCACCCCGCGCTGCATCGCGCAAACGGTCACTGAAGGTGCCAATGCCCGTCCCTGCCATAGCTGGTTGGGTTGCATTCTCGCCGCGTGTGCCATCGGCCACCTCGCCAAAATTCCAGCCCTCGCCATACAAATAAATCGCTTTGCCATCAACGCCATGCTCGGCAATCGTCAGGCTATCGAGCATGGCCCGAATTGCCAAGAGGTTGCGTTTGAGATGATGGCCCATCAAATCGAAGCGAAAGCCATCAACTTTGTACTCAACTGCCCAAGTGCGCAGCGAATCGAGCATCAATTTTTCCATCATATGATGTTCGCTAGCAGTGTTGGCGCAGCAGGTGCTGTTGCAGACAGTGCCATCGGCATCCAACCGATGGTAGTAGCCTGGCACAACCCGATCGAGCACGGCGCAGCTGGCTTGACCACTGGAATGGGTGTGATTGTAGACCACATCCATCACCACCCGCAGCCCAATCTGATTCAGCGCTTGCACCATCTCGCGAAACTCAAGAATCCGGGTTTCGCCATCAGGATTAGTGCTATACGAGCCTTCGGGCGTGGTGTAGTGGCGCGGATCATAGCCCCAGTTAAAGCCGTCGCGGTCGCGAATTGGATACAGATAGGCTTGCTGCTCAGGTGAATCAGCTGGCAAACTGGCTAAATACTCAAAATCAATTCGGGTGCGATCAGGCCGATGTTCTTCAATTGTGGCAATATCAAAGACTGGCAGCAAATGCACATGGCTTAGGCCAGCTTTGGCAAGCCGCTGAAGATGTTGCATGCCATTCGATTCGAATTGACTGAAGGCTTTGTAGGTGCCACGCAATTCCACCGGAATACTGGGGTCAGTAATTGAAAAATCGCGCACATGCAGCTCGTAGAGCACAATATCGGTGGGATTAATGAGGCTTGGTTTAGCTAGTTTGCTCCAACCCTTGGGCTTTAAGCGCTGGCTTTGCAAATCGATAATCTGCGAATGTTGGCTATTGGTCGATAAACTCAACGAATAAGGATCGGTGACCCGATTGGATTCAAATTGGCCAGTGCTTGGCACAAAAACATCAATCGCAAAGCAATAAAATTGGTTTTTCCAAGCTGGTTTGCCAACAATACTCCAAACCCCAGTGCCTTCATCGAACTGCATTGGATGCTGCTGGGCCGAGCTTGTTTTGGCCGAATCGGTATACAGCAACAGCTGTACGTTGCGGGCGGTTGGTGCCCACAAGCGCAGAATTGGGCGTTTCTGATCATCGAAACTCACCCCAAGCTCGCCTGTGTAGTGATACAAATCGTCAAGCACGCCCGGAATTTGCAACGAAGTTGCGTCGATCAAGCTTTGATCATCAGCGTGGTAGGCCTGCACCGCGACTTGACCGCGCAAAATCGTCGCCACCAAAGCATGGTGCTCAGGGGCAAGGCGAAATACTGGCAGCCCTTGCAAATGCGGAAAAGCCGCCGCCAACGCTGGATCTAAGCCCTGAGGATAGCGTTCGAGTGGCAAAACTGTGCCATGTTGAATGCCTTGGGCAGTTAATTCCAATGAACCATCTAGCGAATAATGCAACTCATAGCGAGCATTGGGGAGCGCATGAATATTCCAGACAATCGTATCGCGACGCACCCAATACGCCCGCAGCCGATCAAGCTGCCCGACGCTGGGCTGCTCCTCAACAACAGATTGATCTAACATCTTAACCATCCCCCATAGATTGGGAAAACTCCTATGTATAGCACATTATATGCAACAAATTGCCAAATTGCTTAATCGTTCCAGCGAGCTTGCCACTGGCCATCGGGCCTATAGACTCGCCCACGGCCTTCTTCATCCCAAACGATCAATTGGCGTTCGTGGAAAATAATTGTTGCGCGGGTACGAGCTACTTTTTCATCGGTCGTATTTTCGTTCAAGCCCCAAGCAGTATAAATTTGGCCATTGATCCGGCTGACTGCTCGGGCATCACGAAAGCCAAGCCGATGAGCAATTTGATCGTTGGTGAAGCCATGGGCAACCAAGGTCATCACTTCGCGCTCGGCAGGCTCAAGCAAATCGAGCGCCGATTGCTCATCGAGGTGCCGCACTTCTTGCACCCGGCTAGCAATATCGGGGTCGATAAAGGCGCGGCCTTGGAAGGCATCGCGCAACAGTGGCGCAACCATCGCTGGTAGTAGGTAGTTGCTTTTGCGCACATAGGCATAGTGGCTTAAAATTCCCGAACGCTGGAAATCGCGATAATAGGCATCATCATCTTGGATCGAATAAAACACGACTGGAATCCGTGGATGCTCGCGGCGAATAATCACTGCTGCTTGAATCCCATTTAATTCACTAGCCAAGGCAACATCCATCAAAATGGCTTGGGGCGTATGCTGAGTACACCATTCGATTGCTGCTTCGCCGCTGCCAGCCTCGCCAATCACCGTAATTTCTTTGGTAGCTTGCAAACCAGCGATCATCGCCGCTCGCAAGGCTGGATGATCTTCAACCACTAATGTTTGGATTGTCTGCATTGGATAATCCTTAGCCAATTATCATCAAATATATGTTCAACCTTAATCTTTGTGTCAAGCAATTAAGTGCAAAGCCATGTTAAGCTTTTAATTATTGAGGTGAGGGTTCAGGGTTTAGGATTCAGGGGCCAGAAGATGATCGCGTAAAACCAATGATAACTAATAAATCTTCTTGCTAATTCCTGACCCCTGCCCACTGATCCCTCGTCCCTAACCCCCATTCCAGACAAGGAACCATCCGATGAAACGCTGGTCTTTGATTATTGGCACCTTGTTCGTTGTTGGCTGTAGCGATGCTGCTATGCTTGTTGAAGCGCCCAAACCTGCTGCGGTGCAGCAAATCGCCCTTGCCACCAGTGCCCCAACGCGGGTGGTGCCGACTGTCACGCCAGCGCCAAGCGCTACGCCAGCGCCGCCAACCCAAACGCCAGTGCCCCAACCACCACGGGTCGGCATTCAGGTGGGCCATTGGCAAACCGAGGATTTACCCGAAGATTTAGCTAAATTTCGCACCTCAACTGGCGCGTTTGTGAATGGGATTACCGAATCTGAGGTGAATCTGCCAGTTGCCGAGCAAGTTAAAGCCTTGCTTGAAGCCGAAGGAATTACGGTTGATCTGTTGCCTGCAACCGTGCCAGTGGCCTACCAAGCTGATGCTTTTATTACAATTCATGCCGATGGTTCAACCAGCACCAGCAGTCGTGGCTTTAAAATGGCAACGCCTTGGCGCGCCTCAGAAGCCAGTTTATTGTTGCTCGATAGCCTCGTTAGCGAATATGCCGCCGGCACCGATATGCCCCAAGATTCGGCGATTACGGCCAATATGCGCGGCTACTATGCCTTCAGTTGGCGCCGCCATCGCAACGCGATTGCCCCCACCACTCCTGCTGTGATCGTTGAAATGGGCTTTTTGACCAACCCCACCGACCGTGCTTTTATGCTCAATCAATCGGATGTGATTGCTCAGAGCATTGCCAATGGTTTGTTGCGCTACCTTGAAGTGCGCGACCCCAACGATCTCGAAGCCTTGAAAGTGATTGAATATGCGATTCAGCGGCCCAAAACTGCCGATGTAACCGTGCATTCAGCGCCCGATGCCGAGGCGCGGGTGTTGCATACCATGGAAGCCGATCAGCGGTTTATGCCATTTCGCCAGCGTGATGGTTGGTATGAGGGTTTTGTGCGTGGCAGTTCCAACATTGTTGGCTGGGTGCAGGTCAGCGCTATGCAAGGCACAAGCGACCAACTGCCACCACCAACCGATCGCTAATTTTTCGCTTATTGGCCCCTCGCCCGTGCCACGGGCGAGGGGCATTTTGGGCTTGTGGTTCGCAATAGCTTCGTGTTGGGCAACGCAAACGCCCCTCGGCTAAAGTATAGGCGAGGGGCGTTTGCGCTACTTGTTTGCAATGAACCAGAAGAATTTATTAAGTGGTTCACCCTCGCCAGCAACGTGGTATCACGCTATTCGTGCGATTCCCCCTCTCCCGCGTTGAGTGGGAGAGGGGGCTAGGGGGTGAGGGAACAACGTTTAGCCTTTGGCAACCTGTTGCTGATCAAGCATACGTTGGGCAGCGCTTTGCAACGCTTCAACCCGTTCGTCATCGGGCAACAATTTGGCCAATTGTTTATAGGTACGCACCGCTTGGCCATACTCTTGCACTCGCATCAGTACATCGGCCAACTGCTCGTAGGCATCGGCATCTTTTTGATCGAGCGCAATCACTTGGTGAAATGAAGCAATCGCTTCTTCATAGTTACGCTGCTGAATCGAGAGCCGCGCAATCTCGCGCAACTGGGTAACCGCATCTTTGGTGCGCAACGAGAGAATATTAAAACTGACTAGGTGTTGGCGGGCTTCAGTGTCGTTGGGCGCAATCTGCACAATTCGGTTGTACATTTCGGCAGCTTTATCGACCTTGCCCAACGTCCAATAGACATCAGCCACTTGTTGGATGCTGGCGACTGCATCTTTGACCAAGCCCTGCTTGCGTTGCAATTCTGCCAGTTCATTTAAGCCCACCAGGCCTTCATCAAGATAGCCACGCCGCATCATCATTTGCGCATGGCGCGATTTGATTGGGATGTTCTTTGGGGCTAGTTGCAGGCCGGTTGCCAAAATCTCCAAGGCGCGATCAAGCTGGCTTTGGCTTTCGTAGTAGCTTGCCAACTCGTCAAGTTGGGTCAAAGCTTCGTTCAGGCGACCTTGGCGAAAGTAGATGTCGGCTAGTTTGGTGTAGGCTTGACGATCGTAGGGTAGCAATTGCTTGACCCGTTGCAAGGCCTGAATCGCCCCATCGAAATTCTCGTTGGCGGCGTAGGCTTCGGCCAAGCGGCGTTGCAACTCACCCTCGTTGAAGGGTTGCGCAAAGGCATGCTTGGTGCTGAGCGAAGGTACCGTGCCCGTAATCAGAATTGCCTCGATTTTCCGCAATTGCTCAATCGAGCCAGCAGCGTTGCCCTCGGCAATATAGCTATCGGCGATTGCCTGATAGACCAAGACTGGTGGCACCAATGGGTCGGCATCAATCTCTAGCAATTCCAAGGCTTGATTGAACGAGTGCATTGCCGCTTGATGTTGCTTGGTCGATTGCTGAATCAAGCCCAAGAGAAACTGAATAATGGCCCGATCGGTAATCAAGGTCACCGAGCGATATTCAGCTTGTACATCGTTAAGCTGTTGCGGATGCTGAGCCAACTTTTGCATCAAGCTGGCCACAGAATCCCAAATTGCATCGGGAAACTCGCCCATCATTGCCAGCGCGATATTGGCTTGCGCCATCACCACCAAATCATCGGGCTTTTGCCCAATCACGCGCCGGAACTCTTCCAAAGCCGCTTCCCAGCGTTCGAGTTTGAGCAGCACTTGGCCATATTGGGCGCGTAAATTAACGCTATCAGGTGCCCATTCCAAGAGTTTGCGGAATTGCTCCAAGGCTTTGACAGTTTGGCCTTGGCGAAATTGTTGGTTCGCGACGTAGGCCAATTGCTCGGCGGCTTCATCGTTGCGGCCTTGTTTGCGCAGCACCTCGGCCAATTCAGCCCGAATGATCGTGCTATCAGCCGAAAGATCGATCAATTTGTGATATACCCCAATTGCCTTGTGGGTTTCGCCACGGGCTTTGTAGGTTTCGATCAACAAATTGAGTTTGGCTAGCGCTTGATCCATACGGCCCAAGCGTTCGAGAATTTCGGCCATGCGCAAGTGGATGGCATAAAACTCAAGATCGTAGCGGATAATTTCATGACAAGCATCGAGCGCCGCATACAAGAAATTCTGTTCGGTAAATGCTTCGCTGGCTTCAACGAGGCGCTGAATCCGCTCGCTACGGCCTTCAGTATCAATCGCCGTCAGCGGGGCAAAATGCATCTCGCCAGTCGGTGGTAAATTTGCCGCCAAGACATCGAGCGGGTCGATATCGGTCAACATCGTTTGCGAAGCGAGGGTTGAATTAGCGCTAATCAAGGCTTCAAGGCTGGCCATCTCATCGGCTGGGCTGGCATCGACTCGGCTTTTGGGGCTAAGGAAATCGGTGATCGAAGGCATCTTGCCCCAGGTTTCGGTCTGTGGTTCGGGTACAGCCTCTTCTGGTGGCGGCGCGTTCAAAATCCCCGTGCCAAGCATGCGCAATTTCGACATCATGCTGCGGTCGGTCAATTCTTTGGCTTTGGTATTGTATTGAGCGGCTTGTTCCGCGCCCCAACGTTTGCCCTGCAAAAAGCCCGCCAAGGTCGAATACAACGAAGCCGCCCGCGCTACGTCGCCAAGCTCAAGATAAATTGCCGAGGTTGCTTCGTACATATCGATCAAATCGGTGGCTTCTTCTTTGCCAATCGATTGCAAATCGACGTAGCGAATTGCTTGCTCGAACTCTTGGGCGGCGCGTTCCATTTGGCCAAGCTTTTGGTAGATTGTCCCAATCGCAAAGTGAGCCGAGAGCGAATATTCATCGTTATGGCTGGCAACTTCGAGCACACGCAAGGCATCTTGATGGCGCTCAAGCTCATCGTAGATCAAGCCCAAGCTATATTGCATGTCGGCGCGTTCGGGCAGCACTTCAACCACCCGTTGATACATTTGGGCAGCTTGCTCCAACAAACCATTATTTTGATACTCAATCGCCTCATTGACTGCGCGTTCAATCTGCTCTTTGGTTTGCAAGCGGCCTTGGTCGGGCAATTGATCGCCAGTTGCCGCAGTAATTAATGCTTGGCGCGCCAGATCAACTTTCTTCTTGAATTCTTGGGCTGAGAGGCTCGCAGGGTCAACATTCAGGGCTTCAACGGCGGCCTCATCGGCAGCGTCGTATTGCTCAACATCGTAAAATTGCTGACCCAAATGCAAATACTCGCGGATTGCGCCGGGTTTATCGCCCGATTCCGACAGTACCATCGCCAAGCGCACCCGCGCCTCTTCGTGGCTTGGGTGAATATCCAAAATATCGCGATAGGCCCGCACGGCCTTCAACGGCAATTTTTGGTCGATCAAGCGTGACGCCAATTCCATAAACAGATCAATTGCTTGATCGGTATCGCCTTGGGCACGATAAATCTTGGCAATATATTCGGTAAAAATCGGATTATCAGGATTGCGTTTGAGCAACTCCTGCCACAATTGCAACGCTTGTGGAAGCTTATTGGTATGAAACAACGCTGTGGCGACCGCAATCCGTGCCTGCTCGTGATTTGGAAATTCGGTCATGGCACGAGCGGCTTCAGTTAAGGCCTTGTTCCAATCGCCAGCACGTGATGCAAGCTGATATTGTTCTAACGCACGGTCAAAAATTGCTTGGTTCCCTGCCATCCGAACCCCCACAGACACAAGGATGAAGAACTTCGTTGGATGAGCGCCGCGTCAACAGCAAGCTGAATGAACGTAGTGGCACTCGCCCCCGTTGGCGATCTTATTTGTGTCGAATGTTGCTAGTATGTACCGTCATTCGTCGATAATCCCGTGCCTCAATCAACACCCGTTCGCAGATCGACGTATCATATAAGCGTGATTGAACCCGTGGATCGAATTTATCTAAATCGGCATTTGATGTAATTACCGTTGGTAAGCGATGATTATAACGGTGATTGATAATTTGGAACAGCTTTTCGCGGCCAACCAGTTGAGCTTTCTGTGCCTAAATCATCAAGCACCAAAAGCTGAATATTGCGAATCTTATCAAAACGCTCATCATAAGCCACTTCGGAGCTTGGGCCAAAGGTCGAGCGCAAATAATCCAGCAAATCCGGCACGACCATAAAGATCGTCTGATACTCGCGGCGCACCGCTTCGTTGGCAATCGCTGCCCCGAGATGGGTTTTGCCACAGCCATAGGTTCCAAACAGAAACAACCAGCCTTTGGGTGCTTGGGCATAAGTACGCGCCTGAGTAAAAGCTTCGCGCACACCAGGCACATTTGGGTTAAAGGTATCAAAGGTTTTGGTTTCAAAGGCCTGCAAATTACTTTGTTGCCATAGTTTATCACGTTGGCGGCCTTCTTTTTCGGCGAGTTTGCATTGGCAGGTAATCAAATGGCCAAAGTTTGGGTCATTAATCGGCACATCCATGCAGAAATAGCCAGCGCCCTTACAAATCGGACAAGTCTCCTCCATCGGAATCGCCGCTTCTTCCGAAGAAGGCGGCATATTTGCCCGTGGTATATTTGCTGAGATCGAAAAGCTGCTCGGATCGATGCGACGTAGATTCTTTTCCATCGGTTTCCCACCGTTCTAGAATGCGCCGAATGTAGCGCCAATTGCGCACATTGGCTTCAACCGCCTTGGTGATGGCTTCTTCGAGCCATGCGGCGGGATATTTGGCGCTGGCCTCGTGCAGTTGCTCCACGAGTAGCGGCGTTAGTAGGCCAATATTCTGTTCGTAAAGGCCAAAAATTGTGGGTTGTGCCGCGAGGCTTGCTTCTGGTGCAAGCACGCGCTGCCCTGCTTGGCGCTCAACCCAATGGCGATTGGCTTGGGTATTGACCAAATACCAACTGACCACCCGCCCAGGCTCTGGGCTGATTAAGTGTAGCAGTGTGCCTCGCTCAACCGCCAAACCCAACGCTTCTTCTAAAACGTCGCTGGTTGGCCGTAATTGCGAGACGCTGCGCATGGCTTGGGCAAGCACAGGATCGGTGCACAAGGCATCCCATGAAACCCGCTTGGCCCGCCCACGTTGCTGACTCACCAGCCAAAAAACATGCAGGGTTACTTTGAGTTCAGCCAAATTGCTGATTGAGGGTACAACATCGCTAAAGAATTCTGCCGGTAGCGGCACGAGATTCTCAGTTGAGAAGCCATGAAACGCCGCCACGGGTTGCCTCCAAAGGTAGCACTGCGCTGATTCGTCTGCGATCAATGATACCACATGCAGCAACGCTTGCGACCAACTATCCAAGCTGGCATTCCCGGATTTCAAGCTTGCTGCCATAGCGAGGGGAGTTTGGATTTGCGGGTTAAGCAGGCTTTTGGCTGAGATGAAGCTCCCCTCACCCAAAAGCCTCTCGCCCACGCTGCGGGTAAGGGCGTTGGATGCTGATCCAATCTACGGGAACTTCACAGACAGCGTGAGCGTTATGCTTTTAATCAAACCTTTACTATGGCTCAATTAATCATAATTTTAGCAAGATGGAGTTAACAATGCGACGGATTTTAGGCTGCTTGGCAGCATGTTTGGCTCTCTGGCAAATCTCGCCAGTTGCCGCATGTAAAATGATGGAACCAACGCTTGATAGTGTGACCCAACAAGCTGAACTCGTGGTGGTCGCAACCGTCACCAAGATTGAAGGCAGCCAAGCAACGTTTAGCGTTGAAACCTCAATCAAAGGCAGTTTGCCCCAAAACGATCTTGATGTGCTCAACCATCAGATTAATAATGGAGCCGATTGCCAGCCAACATTGGGCGATGGCAATCGCTTTGCCGAAGGTAGCCGCTGGGTGTTGTTCCTTGTGCCAACCACGCTCGACCCCGATATTACGTGGCAAACTGCCAGTTTTGGCGATTACGGGGCATTGAAAGTTGAGCAAGATCAAGTCAGTTACACCGAACAAGGTACGCCCCAACTAATCCCAGTAGCTGATATGGTCGTGACCTTGACCAACTTCAGCGGGCTTAATCCTAATCAGTTGGGTGAGCCGATGATTGGTAATCCTGCGATTGAGCCAGCAATTATGCCAACCCCAGATCCAGCCTTGGTCGAACCAATGCCGAATAGCAACACCAACCCTGCGGCCACGGTTGATGCGGCTCCAGTTGCCACTAACAGCGCACCAAGTTGGTTGCCATGGGTACTCGTCGGTGTTGCCGTGGTTGCTGCTATCGGCGCATTAATTGGCTGGCGACGTAGCCGCAGCGCCCAGCAATAATTGAATAACTTGAGAGCTACTGATTGTAAGGAGGTATGTATGCGTTGGATGTGGGGATGTTTGCTTGGGTTGATCATCGTGGTGTGGCCTGCAACTCCGGCTGCAGCTTGCTCGATGGTTGAGCCAACCCTTGATATGTTGACCCAACAAGCCGATTTGGTTGTGGTGGCGACGGTCAGCAAAACCGAAGACGATCAGGCTTTTTTTACTGTCAATACGTCGATCAAAGGCTCGGTTGCGAGCGAACCATTCAGCGTGCTTAACCATACGATTGGCACTGGCGCAATGTGCGACCTCATCCTTGGCGATGGCAATCGTTTTGCTGAAGGCAGCATGTGGGTTTTATTTTTAGGTCCAAATCAATTCGATGGCCCGGCTGTGTGGCAACCGATTAGCTTTGGCAATTATGGCGCATTGAAAATTGAGCAAGAGCAAGTGCGCTATACGGAGCAAACTCGTGAACAAAACCAAGCCTTGCCCGATTTGGTCAGCACGTTAACCAATTACAGTTTGGCAGGCGGGCCTACGGCCACTGTGCTGCCAGTCGATCAAACTGCTGAACCAAAAGCACCGCGTAGCATGCCAACCGCAACCCCAGAGGATGTTGTGCCGCAGGTTAATCCACCACCAACAACCGAGCAACCAGCCAGTCAAACAAGCGTTTTGCCATGGGTTTTGATTGGCATCGGAGCCTTGGCTGGGGCGAGTGCCTGGTTTGGCTGGCGGCGCAGTCAAAGGTAAAGCCAGTAGTTTAACCCAGAGGCGCAGGGTAACGATGGCTATGGGCTGAAGGCTCTAGGCTAGCGGAATAATGTTGGTATTCCCATGATCGATTAATCCAATAGCCTCGAGCCAAGAGCCGATAGCCATGGTTTCGTGCCCTTTGTGGATCAAAAAGCGATCGAAACAGATTTCTATGCGATGACACAGCGTGCTACAATAGTTGCCATGACAGTATTCAAGCAACGGTGCTTCGCTATATGCCATCAGCCAAGTATTACAATTATCTCCAAATATTTCAGGCCAAACGCTTGGAACGCGATTATAAACATCTCCTCGCCGAGCCGCAATACCATGGTTTAGCCCAGTTTTTTCTCGAAGATATGTATGGGCCATACGATTTTCATGCGCGCGATACCCAAGCCCGGCGTTTACATCAGTTTATTCATTTGGCCCCAGGCTTGAGCATTGAAGATATTGAGGTGACGCTCGATTTACTCAATCTGACGGTCAAACTTGATCAGCAAGTTGCCGATTGGCTTGAACACAATGGCGTAACCCTGCCATTTACCGAAGCTCAGTACGAAGAGGCCTATTATCGGGTCAATAGTTTTGAGCCACGGGTACGCCAAATCGAGCTAATCAACGAATCGCTGCGGCGCGTGCAGCGTTTATCGCGAATTAGCTTGCTTGGCACAGCGCTCAACAATACCAAAACCTTTGCCAAACTGATGGGCATGAGCGAATTACACCGCTTTTTGCGCCGCGGCTATCTTGCGCTGCAACAAGTGCACGATCTCAAGCCATTCCTGACCCAAGTTACCCATACTGAGCTTGATCGGCTCAAACGAATTTATCGTTTGATGTAGCCCAAGCCTTGCAAGGCCCGTTCAGCCTCGTGATGTTCGTTCCAATCGATGTCGCCATTGGCATAGATGATGTTGCCTTCGTGGCCTTTACCCAGCAAAAGCACCACATCGCCAGCCTTGGCCGTGGCCAGCGCTTGCTCAATCGCTGTGCGCCGATCAGCAATTAGCCAGTAATCTTGATCGATGATTTTGCCCTCAGCCTGTGCTCCCGCCGCAATTTCCTGCAAAATCTGCATCGAATCCTCAGCCCGTGGATCTTCATCGGTGAGGTAGAGCAAATCGCACCATTTGGCGGCAATTTGGCCTTGAATCGGACGCTTGGCGCGATCACGCTCGCCTGCCGAACCAAATACCGCAATCAAACGGCCTTGGGTCAAGGGTCGCAACATGCTCATCACTTGCTCAAAAGAATCGGGATTATGGGCATAATCGACCAAGACACTGAATGGTTGGCCAAGCTCAACTTGCTCCATGCGACCGTTGATGCCAGCAATTGCTTCGAGTCGCTGAATTGCCGCCGCCAGATCAACGCCACGTGCGACACACACGCTCAGCGCCGCCAACACATTGTAGACATAAAACGTGCCAACCAATTGCAAATTCAGCTCAAACTGGCCTTGGGGCGTGAGCGCCGTGAAGCGCAGGCCTTTGCTGGTTGAGACAATCTCGGTCGCGCGTAAATCGGCCTCGGCATGGATTGCATAACTCAGTTGGCGCACTTGCTCGCCAGCCGCCGCCCGATATTGCTCAGCATGCGGATCATCGGCATTGACGATTGCCACTTTTTCGACCGTCGTGGTTTGGCCAAGAATTGATTTTTGGCTGGGGCTGGCGGCCAGCAAATGAAACAATTGGGCTTTATCGGCGCGATATTGCTCGACCGTGCCATGATAATCAAGATGTTCGTGGGTCACATTGGTAATTAATGCCACATCATAGGCACAATCGCCAAGCCGATTCCAACGCTGCGATAAGCCATGCGAGGTGCTTTCAACCACCGCATAACGACAGCCAGCCGCGACCATCTCGCGCAGCATGGCCTGAATTTCTAAAGCCTCGGGAGTTGATTGGCGGGTTTTGTTGGCCCATTGGCGCGGGCCAATTTTAAAATCGACGGTGCTCATAAAGCCAACCAACTCGCCGCTGGCTTCCAATGCCGCAGCAGTTAAAAAGGTAGTGGTGGTTTTGCCTTTCGAGCCAGTAATGCCGACCACTTCTAATTGCTGGGCTGGGTACTCGTAAAAGGCGGCGGCAATCGGCGAGAGTGCCACTTTGGCATCGGCAACCAAGGCCGAGGGAATGCTCGCAGGTGGCGCTTGATTCGGATCATCATAAACCACCGCCACCGCACCTTGTTCGATGGCAGCCGTAATATAGCGATGGCCATCGACATGCACGCCGTTGATCGCCACAAACAGCGCTCCATGCGTAACGTTGCGCGAATCATAGGCCAGATTGCTAATTGAAATAGTGTGATCACCAGCAGCTTGATGGGAAACATGCAGTAACAGTTCAGCCAACGATTTCATTGATTATTCCTATTCAGAACGGCGGCGCTGCCAAAGCCAATACGCCGGACGCAAGAAAACGCGATCATAGGCTGGCAAATAGCGCACCGGTTGGCCGCCCCAGCCTTTTTTGAAACGATAGACCCCGGCCATGCCTGTAGCTTGCGCCGCTTGCTCTAAGCGCTCGCGCTCAGCAGGGTCAGTCGTGGCTTCAAGTGCTAAAAATGCTTCGGGAATGCCCCAAAAATCGTAGATCGTGCAGCCACGTTGTTTGGCCCAAGTGATTGCCGCCCATTGCAAGGCATGGCTGGCGGCAAATTTCAGGCCTTCTTCATTGGTGCCGCTGTACATATATTGAGCTTCAGCGCCTTGGGCAAACACCAAAAAGCTGCCAATCACCCGGCCTTCACGTTCAGCAATCAGTAGGCGTGCCGCGCCGTCAGCGTGATCGCCGCCGAACAAACGCCAGGCTTGGGCATAATAGTCGCGGCTATGAATGCCAAACTTCGCGCGTTGGCTGGTGGCTTGCATAATCGCATAAAACTGGTCAAGATCAGCCTCGCTTGTGCCAACCCGAATCGTGACCCCTTGACGCTCAGCACGCCGTACATCGGCGCGATGACCTTTGCTGGCTTGAGCTTGTAACGCTGCCAACTCAGGCGCAAGCTGAAGCTGAATCGAGGCACTTGGCTGCATACTGCTCGCTGGCTCGTAGCCTGCCAACAACAGCTCAGAATGCAATTGATCAGGGGTTTCAGCATCAAGCACGTTTGGCTCTAGGCGCAAAAATGCCGCCCACCGCTTGCGCGCCAAACGCTCCAAACATTGCAACAGCAAACGATTGGCCGCTTGATCGGCTGACCAAATTGGGCCACGCGGCACATACGCAACTCGCAAGCCATATTGCGAGCGCCACAAAATCTGTGCTCCAGCGCAAAACCCATGCTGATTGTAGATGGCGATGCGTTGTGGCTGCCAGCCAAATTGGCTCTTGAGCTGGCCCCATTCGGCCTGTTGCAATAGATGAACAGCGGGATGATCTGCAAGCTCTGCCGACCATTGCGCTGCATCCAGTTCGCGTAGCGCAAAACTCACGCTTGGCCCCCTCGCCATAAGCGTTCAGCAAAGCCTTGTTCGGCCACACTTGTAGCATACTTGCTGAGCTCTTGCTCCATCGCTGCGACAGTGCCAAACAACTCAAAAATTTGGCTGGCATAATCGGCCACCGAGGCCAGCTTGATGGCTAAGGTTTGGTCGATGGTAATTACTTGATCAAGCGTTGGTTTCACTTCAGCCAACCGTTGGTCGCGGGCATTGTTGCGGGCAGAATAGGGCAAATCTTCATACCAACGCAGGTTTGATAACACCTGGGCTGCCACGCCATGCGTAATTTGATGATCGACGTGGTTGCCAACCGCCAAGGGTGCATACCACTGAGCATCAGGGTATTGCTTGGCTAAATCCTGAAGTTGTGTGGTTAAGCTTGCCCACAGCAAATCATCGGCGATGGGCGTGCCAAAAATTGCTGCGGCTGAATCATAGGCAGCATGGCGATAAATCGCATCATGCTGCTCAAGCAATAGCAAATCGGCTCCGAGGCGATCGGCTGCGGCTTGATCTTCGGCCCGGCGAATTGCAATTGGATCGCTGGCAGCACCCCAACGTTCATGCAGATAAGCGGCAAAACTATTGAGTTCGCCACTTGGTGGCGCGCTACAAATCGTCACGATCAAACAACGCTCGCCAGCAGCATGCCAACCAGCTAGCGCTCCGCCAAGCGATAACGCCGCATCATCGAAATGGGGCGATAAACAAATGTGTTGATACATAAGAATAAAGAACATTGCCATAGAACACAGGCGAGCTATGGCAATGTTCGGCTCCTTAATTACTAGATGGTGGTCGGTTGTGGAGGATCGTTAATTAGGTTCGCCCAATCTTCGTGGTTAAAAAAGCCCAAAGCTTGGCATAACCACTGATCCCCATTTTGCCTTTTGCTTGCTGATTTTTGATTTGATGATTTACTCTTCGTCATCCTCGCCATACCAATACTCGTCCTCGTCCTCATCGTCGTCGTCCAAGGGCAGCGATTGGATGGGATCGTCGAAGAATTGCAATTCTTTGAGGGCTTCGGCAGCAGCTTCACGCCGAGCACCTTCAACTTCGTTGATCAATTGTTCGAGGAAACGGCGAGCGGCTGTGCCACCAATTTGGCCGAGCGCCCACATGGACGTGGTTGCAACCTCAATATCGCGATCGGCGGTAGCGCGTGCAATCTGGCTTACAATCGATTCGGCTAAATCGCCAAGCTCGCCTGCGGCGCGGACTGCCTCGAACCGCAATAATGGTTCGTTGGAACGCAAGCTGGTGGTGATGGTTGGCAACCATTGATCCAAGCCCGTGCGACCCATGGCACACAGCGCCGCAGCTTGCCAACCATCATCAAGCCGTTGGTAGGCTGCGCCAATTTCTTGGTTGACGCGCGGATCGCTAGCGGCCAAATAGCCCAAGGTTTCCAATAAGCGTTGGCGCACCAAGGGCGATGTTTGACGATCGTCATAGGCAGCCCAAAGCTGCTGCGACAGTTC
The DNA here is from genome assembly GCA_963767035.1 of uncultured Chloroflexia bacterium. Lineage (GTDB taxonomy): Bacteria > Chloroflexota > Chloroflexia > Chloroflexales > Herpetosiphonaceae > Herpetosiphon. The sequence goes on from CAVYBW010000003.1 coordinate 930,198, forward strand.
AGCGCTAGTCCGCAGGTCCAGGTTGCCTTCGCCTGCCCGCAAAGCCCATGCGCCCAGCGTAATCGCTGCATTAGCCCGCACACCATCGTCGGGATCGGAGATCAGCAATTCGCCCAAACGGCGCAAACTCGAGCGGCGAGTATCTTCGGCCATACCCTTGACTGCGGCAATTCGAATTGCCGAATCTTGATCGGCCAGCAGCACGCTAAATACTGCTCGAAAATCAAGCTCTAGGCTGGCCTCGCCAACTTCTTGCATGGCTTGGGCCAAATTACGCCGATGGCTTGGCTCGATCCGAGTCCATTCAAATTCAAAAATATCAGTTTCATCTTGGTCAAGGTCGTTAAAGATTTTGAGTTCGCTCAGCACGATTGGGCGTTCGTGATCACCAATTTCGATGATTGCTGCTTCAATATCGCGTTCATTCTCGTGTTCATTTTGTTCGGTCATATCTCACCTTCGTGATAGCATTGCCGTTAAGTCTACCACGGATAGATCAACGATTTCTAGCAGACGGGATTCTTGAGTGCTTAATTCCGTCCGTTGAATTCGCCACCCTTCCGTCCCTCCGCTGGAGGGAAACGCAGGGGGCTTTAATCCCCCTGCACCCCCTAAAATACAAGCTGTGGAATAACATGCTTAATTTTGATTTCCAATGTTTCGAGCTAAGCCAAGCAATGAAACCGTGCTAACCCCCAACCTCTCAAGGTTTACTTGCGTTCGTAGCGCCGAGCTTCGAGATCAGGGCGCAAGCGGCCTTGTTGCTCCTCGCCAAGGGTTTCCTCGCTGGGCACGGTAATTGTATCGGGGTCACCATCGGAGATAAATTTGAGATCAGGCCGTTCTTCAAACAGCTGATACCAATATTCCAATTGCGAATCTATAGCTTGGGTGCGCCGAATGTGATAGGCATCGAAATTCGCGGAGTAGGGCGAAGGGCTAGCACCACCAGTTACATCAACGGCGGCGCTTAATGTATAGCTCTCGCCTTCCGATTCGCCTTCACGCACCAAGCCCTCGTTAGCGGGAAACATACCCAAGGGATAGCTCAGGCTGGTGACTTTATAGCCAGCACCGATCCGCTCCTCAAGATCTTTAATTGAGAAGGCCAATTGCCATTGAATCTGCTCTTCATCGGCTTCGTCGAGGCGTTGGTGGGTGTAGGTATGGGTGCCAACCTCGCCGCCCAAGGCCACAATTTCTTGCAATTTTTGGGTGGCTAGTTCGGGCTGACCAAACAGCACTCGTTCCTTCACATCAACATCGATCAATGGGAAGAACACGCCAATTGCTGGAAAATCAGGGTGTTCGGCAGCAAAAGCCTGCAAAATGCCCATGGCCGATGTTGGGTCAAGCGTCCCATCTTCGAGGTAGCGGAACTGGCCATCGGATGAGTCATCGAAGGTCAGCACAACTGGCGATTTGCCCAATGGCACCGTAATCTTACCAGCAGCCAAATCACGCAAGGTCATGGGGTAGAAATTATTGGCATACAACCACGCTAAATCGTCGCGTAACTTTTCGGGCGAGCGGCTATATTCTGCATCGGGAGATTCAATTAAGTGATATTCTAAGACCAAAACCCAGCCAATCTCGTTGGGAGCATATTTGGCGAGATCGGCATCGCTCAAGCCAGCAGGCGTTGGCGAAGCAGCGGGGGTTGCTGTTGCAGCCGTCGTTGGCGAAGCAGCCGTCGTTGGCGAGGCGGCAGTGGTTGGGCTAGCAGCAACAGATGTGGATGCTGTCGTGGGTTGGGTTTGGGGTGCTTCAGTGGCAGTACCTTGACCACAACTTAGCAACACCCCACAGACCGTCAAACCCCACAGTCCACGAATCCAACGTCGAATCATGCCTACGGTACTCCTTATCTTTGCTATCGTCACCACGATCTTGTGCTATTATCGTGCGCGATTCTATATAATCATCATACCCGATTTTGCCGACCCACCGTAGCGCTAGAGAAGCGTGAGAAGCTGACAAATTCCTGAGACAGTTCCGCTAATGTGCGGTTTGTTAACTGGAGGACTGCCCATGGCCTTCGCCACACCCGAACAGGTGCATCGTTACCCTCGTCGGTTCAAATGGATTTTTGAGGTGCTTTGTACCGTCCTCATCTTAGTTGCTGTGGTGCGCTGGGGACGTGCCGTTTTGCAGTATCTCTGGGATAGCCGCAACATCAATGCCGCCTTTATAGCCCGCGATACGTTTTACGAACCATTGGTCAATTGGTTCAACCAAACCGGGCAATCTCGTCCCCGCCTGCGCGAATTGACCGATCTTGCGCCCTATTTTGGCTGGTTGGGGCTAACGTTGCTCGTGGTCGTGTTTGTTCGTAATTTCTTCCCGACCATTCGCACGAGCAGTCGCGGTATTTTAATTGAATGGGGCAATGGTTGGTTGCCAGTTGGCTGGGAGCAAGTTACCGGTTTGCGAGTTACCGAGGATCTCTCGGGCGAACGCTTTGTGGTGCTCTTACAAACCAACAATAAAGCCCTGACTGGTTGGCATCGCTTTTATAGTGTGCTCTATCGGTTTAGTTTACGACGCGGCGTGCTAATTACCTCGGGCATTTCCGATTTTCTGCCTTTGGTGCGCATGCTCACCAGCGAGCTAGAACAGGTGGCGCGCCAAACCAAACAGCCAGTGGTCAAGCTCGATGAAAAGGCTTCTTCACCGTTGTTTCAATTGTTGCTTAGCCCAGCTGGCTTTTTCAGCCGCCGCTCCAAGAGTGACAAAGACTACGTTGAGTACGCCACCCAAGCCGGACTTACCGCCCAACCAGGTCGGGTTGCCAGTATTATGGCGACCTATCCCAAACGGATTAGCACCTTGTTGGTTGGTGGCACGGCAGTTATGGCCGTGATTGGGCTGCTGCGGGTGCTCGAAATGCTACGCCGCTGGATTGGCCTAAGCTTTGGTTTGGGCGGCATTTTCAGCAGCGATCCCTTACCGCTCGATCAAAGCGCCTGGTGGTTGCCGATTGCCGCAGTGCTCTTGCTGGTGGTGTTGATTCCGATTTTGGTCGTGGTGCGCAACATGCTGCCCGACATCGAAGCCCGCCAAGAAGGCTTGATGGTACGGTATTTCAATCGCTGGCTGCTGGTGCGCTGGGAAGAAATTATCGCAGTCAAAACTGCCAGTCTCTCGGAAGACAACCATGTAATGCTCATCCAGACGATGAATCACAACCTTAAATTAATGCACCACCTTTCATCGTTGCTCTTCGATGGCTCGAATGCACGTGGGGTCTTATTAACCTCAGCCTTGAGCGTCTATGATCCGCTGGTGCAGCAAATTGTGCTCGAAGTTTCGCGCCGCCAACGGCCTAACGAGCAAGATGAAGGCATTTTGACCGAAGATGCGCCAGCATGGTCGTTACGTTTGATGTTTAAGCCCAGCGATGCAATCGATCGCATGGTTTCAAATATTTTGCGCCGCGAAGATAGCACTAAGATTAAATTTGCTACGATGCTGACGCTTGGCCGGCCAATGCTCTGGTTGGCGGCGATTCCTACATTAATGCTCTTGGTCGAACGCCATATCAACGGGGTGCACTATCCAACCGTTGGTTCAATTGTCAATGTGTTGATCTTTGCTGGGTTCTGTTTGTTGGAATACCCGATTGCCGCTGCTGTGGCGCAATTCAGCGAGCAAAATATGGATGGCGATGCGCATTTAGCGCGACCCTTCTACCTCTATCCAACCGCCCAATTGCCCCGCATCGTCGTGATGTTGGGCGCATTATTGCTGCTGGTATTAAATGTGCCGTTGCTGCCAGTTCTGCTCTGGATTGGCGCAGCAATTTGGTCGTTTCTGCTCACTTCTGGGCTATGGGAAGGGCTGTATGGCTGGAGTGGTGGTAAATTATTAGGGATTGGCGCAATTCCAGCGATTATTCAGGTAATCGCCTTGATGATGTGGGCTTCGATGAGTTAATTAATTGTCTAGCACCGCAGAGGGCGCTCACTCGTAGCGCTCTCTGCGGTTTTTTTATATCAAGGAGCAGTATGCAACTCTATGATTTGATTATTATTGGAGCCGGGCCAAGTGGCCTGAGCGCCGCAATTGCCGCGCAACAAGCAGGCTTCAATTATCTGGTGCTTGAACGTGGCGCAATTACCAACACGATTATTGATTATCCGCTGCAAACAGCATTTTTTAGCACTGCGCCAAATTTAACGATTGGTAATGTACCATGGAGCAGCATTCACCCGCATCCAACGCGCAACGAAGCTTTGGCTTATTATCGCGGCGTGGTCGAGCATTTTCAATTAAATGTCCAAATGTACGAGCCAGTTCAAGCAGTAGAACGCTTGGCCGATGGCACGTTTCAGCTGCATACCACGCGCCACGATCACAGCAATGCTCGCTATCATTGCCGCGCATTAATTGTCGCCAGTGGCTCATACGATACGCCCAATCAATTGGCGATTGCTGGTGCTGAACTGAGCAAAGTCAAACATTATTATCGCGAAGGCCACCCCTACTATCGCCAAAACGTTGCGGTGATTGGTGGAGGCAACTCAGCCGCCGAAGCCGCGCTCGATTTGTATTATCACGGCGCAAACGTGACGATCATCCATCAATTTGCCACTTTGGATCAACGGATCAAGCCGTGGATCGCTGCTGATTTGCAAGCGTGGATCAATGCTGGCAAGATTCAACCCTTTTGGGAAGCCAATGTGCGTGCAATTACGCCAACCAGCATTCAGATTACGAGCGCCGATGGCACGCAGCACGAACAGCCTAATGATTGGGTGTTTGCTTTGATTGGCTATCGCCCAAATACCAGCATGCTCGAATCGGTTGGGGTTACGGTTGATGCTGAAGCTGTGCCAAGCCATGATCCAGCTCATTTTGAAACCAACGTGCCGAATCTATTTATCGCTGGGGTATTGGCGGCTGGCGCCCATCCTAGCAAAATCTTTATCGAAAATGGTCGCGACCATGGCCCGGCGATTATTGCCAGTTTGCGTCAGCGCTGGACAGGGAAGGCCTAATGGAGATCGCAGGTTTTCACTGGTTGTTGAGCACTGCTGGTCAAGCATTGCTGGCCGAACTCAACAACGATCCCGATTTGAACGAAGCCAACTTTTTGCGCTATACTACCAAGCTGCGCAAAATCTATTCCGTCGAAGCCGTAACCGCAGCCTTGGAAACCAGCTTGCTGCGCCGCGCGGCCCAAGCCAAATTTCCCCAAGCCAGCCAGCTTTACTTTAGCCGCGAGGCCTTGGAGCAAGCCACGCCATGGCTGGTGGCCAACTATCGCCAACGCCATTTTGCGGCTGGCTCGCGCTTGGCCGATTTGGGCTGCTCGGTCGGTGGCGATGCTCTGGCGCTGGCCCAAAGCTGCCATGTGTTAGCGATTGATCGCGAGCCATTACGTTTGGCAATGTTGGCGGCCAATGCTCAGGCGTTGGGCTTGAGCAACCAGATCGCCATCCAAGAAGCCGATTTTACCACCCTTGAATTTGCTGGCTACGATGGCTTGTTTATCGATCCGGCGCGGCGGAGCAATGGCAAGCGCATCTGGGATGTTGAGCAGTATCAACCGCCGCTTTCGACGCTTGAACGATGGCGCAAGCAAGTGCCAATTCATGGGGCCAAAGTTGCCCCAGGCATCCCCGACGATGCCGTGCCTGCTGGCTACGATCTCGAATTTATCTCGCTTGATGGCGATTTGCGCGAGGCCAGTTTATGGTGGCGCGAAGGCCAAGCGGGCGGGCAACGCAAGGCGGTGGTGCTGCATAGCGATGGAGCTGAACATAGCTTAATTGCCCAGCCCGAGCAACCCGCCGCTGCGCTGAGCGAGCCATGCGCCTATTTCTACGAGCCTGATCCAGCGGTTATTCGGGCGCATGCGGTAGCCGATCTTGCGGCGCAACACAATTTGGCCCAGTTTGATGCCAGCATTGCCTATCTCACCAGCGACAACTTGGTGCAATCGCCGTTGCTCAGAGGATGGCAGATTGAGCAATGGATGCCGTTTAATCTCAAAGCACTGCGCCATGAGCTGCAAGCGCGTGAGATTGGCCGCGTGACCGTTAAAAACGTGGATCGCCAATTACGCCCGAAGAGCTAAGCAAGCAACTGCGTTTGAAAGGCCGCTACGAGCAAACCTTGGTGCTGACCAAACTGCAAGGCCAGCCAATTGTGCTGTTGCTCAAGTCGCTCTAAGCTGCTGCATATCTGCTGCATATCAGCTGCATATCAGCCACATTGGGCACTAAAATCGCTATAAACTACGTCTTAGGAACAAACAGATGTAGGAGGTTTTTATGGCAGCAGCACTGTCACGCCGTAGTTTTCTGAAGTTAATTGGCTATTCGGCCTTAGCAACCACCACTGCAACCCTTGGTGCCGCCGCGTATGGCTTTGAGATCGAAGCAGAATGGCTGAGCGTGCATGAAGAAACGATTATTTTGCCGCGCTTGGCGAGTGCCTACGATGGCTATCGGATTGCTCATTTGAGCGATATTCATATCGATGATGTTTTAATGACTCGTGAGCATTGGCTGACAACCGTGCGTATGGTCAACGCCCAAAAACCGGATTTGGTCGCGATCTCAGGCGATTTTATTACCCATGATCCCAGCCGCTACGCCGAAGATTTGGCCGCAGGTTTGGCCATGCTCGAAGCGCCAGATGGCGTGGTAGGGGTTTTGGGCAACCACGATTATTGGGGCGATGGCAACGGCGAGACCGTGCGCCAAGTGCTGCAGGCTACTGGCATCCACGATCTGACCAATCGCGCGATTAGCCTTAATCGTGGTGCGAGCAAGTTACATTTGGCAGGCCACGACGATCTGTGGCCAAACCCGATTGACCCGAACGACCCAAGCACCATGAAACCAGTGCTTGATCGCTTGGTGACTGAACTGCCAAACAGCGATGCGGCGATTATCTTGGTGCACGAGCCGGATACCGCCGACTTTACCGCCAGCTACAATCGTTTCGATTTGCAGCTTTCAGGCCATGCTCATGGCGGCCAAGTACGGGTGCCGGTCAGGGGTGCGCTGCTCTTGCCCTACTTGGGCATGCGCTACCCCGATCACCGCTATGATGTTGGCTCGCTGGTGCAATTTACCTCGTGGGGCTTGGGCTGTAGTTGGCCACAAGTGCGCTTTGGTTGTCGGCCCGAAATCGTGATCCTCAGCTTAGCGTGTGCTTAACCTCAGATGAGTATCAGCCGATTCTGAGCAAGCCTGCGGCCAAACTATGGTATCCTAGGGCTATAGGGCATAACCAATTATGGAGGATTGCCGGTGAAAGCCACAACCACACCACTACGCCGGGTCATGAGTATCGCAGCAGGCATCGCGCTCGGCATTGCCCTCGGAGGCGTAGTCAGCATGTTTATTTTGGTGCTGATTCTGATCTAAAAGATGATTATCACGGGGCAAAGTAGCCCCGTGATTGGCGGTTAGATTAATCCCCGACCTTTGAACTCCAGATATTTATTAATCACTGAGACTGTGAGTTTATTCGCTGGCACATCGATGGTGTGCACGCCGGCTTGATTCAGGGTGTCGAGCACAACCCGCCGTTCATCGAGTACCATTTCGGCGACAGCACGCTCATACACATCGGTTGAACTTTGAGCCGATTTGCCAGCATAGCCCACCAAGTTGGGGTCGCTCATCACTACGCACAAGGCTAAGTGGGTTTTGGCCAAGCGTGCCATATGCTGAATCAAAGGCTTGGCCGTATCCATGGTGCTGAGGTCGGTAAAAATTACCACCAGCGAACGCCGCTTATTCTTCAATCCCAAGTAGGAAATAGCGCGGCCATAATCGACCTCGACCGGCTGCGATGGCAAGTTATACAGCATCTCCAACATTTGATAAAACTGAGCTTTACCCCGCCGTGGCTTCAAAAAACGCCCAACATGGTCGGCAAACGAAAGCATGCCAATATGGTCGCCCTTAAGCATGGCTACATACGCCAGCATCAACGAAGCGTTAATCGCATAATCAAGCTTGGCAATCTCGTTGATCGTTGGGCGCATCAAGCGCCCGGTATCAATCACTGCAACCACATATTGCGAGCGCTCAGTCTCATATTCGGCGGCAATCAGCTTATTACGCCGAGCACTGGCCTTCCAGTTAATCGCTCGAAATTCATCATCGGGCGTATATTCACGCAGCCGTTCAAACTCGGTGCCTGAGCCAAAGATTCGGGCTGTGCGCAAACCAAGCTCAAACAACATGCCTTTGCGAGCCAGCATATCGTATTTGCGCACATCGAGCACATTCGGGTAAACCTTAACCAGCTCGTCGAAGGCGATTTTCGATTGGCGCAAAAAGGTGCCGAAGGTGCTGGTATAGCGCAAATTGATATTGCCAAAGCGATAATCGCCCCGACGTAATGGCCGCACATGGTAACTGACTTCTTGCACCGTAGCTGGCTCAACTTTGGTTTTGAGGATGATCGCATCGCTGGGAAACTCCACCGGAAATTCATCGCGAATTTGCAGCTCTAGGGTGCGCGGGCTTTGATTGTGCACCGCCAGCGTGATCAGGTTTTGTTCGCCAATCGAGAGTTTTGGTTCGTTGATCCGCACCACTTCCAATAAGTTGGGCTTGGGAGTCATAAACCAATCGAGCGCCACAAAACCAATCAGCACCACCACATAAACCCAGATTGTCCAGCGCAAACTGGGGTTTACTGCTCCGATCACCACCGGAACCAAGCCGGCTAGCAGAATTCCTAATAAACGGCGCGATGGAATCATCAGCGAGGAACCTCAATACGCCCCAAAATCCGGGTCATGGCGGTATCTGGGGTCAAACCTTCAATCTCAGCCTCTGGTTTCAAAATAATCCGATGGCGATAGACTGGTCGTGCCAAGAATTTCACATCATCGGGCACAACATACTCGCGGCCTTGCATTGCCGCAAAAGTTTTGGCTGTAAGTAGCAAGGCAATCGAGGCCCGTGGCGAGCCGCCCAAGACCAAATCAGGCGAGCGCCGTGATTCTTGGGCAATCGCGTTGATATAGTTGATCACGCCATCTTCGACCCGCAAACGGCCAATTTCTTCGCGGCAACGCATAATTGTTTCGGTTGTGACGGTTGCTTGCAAATTGACGTTGCTCAAGTTGCGGGCATTAAAGCCTTGGTTATAGCGCCGAAGCACCTCAAACTCGATTTCGGGTGGGCTATAGCCAACCAAGACCTTAAACAAGAAGCGGTCGAGTTGGGCTTCGGGCAGCGGGTAGGTGCCTTCATATTCCATCGGGTTTTGGGTGGCAATCACAAAGAAGGGCTGAGGCAAGGGCATGGTCTCGCCATCGATCGTCACTTGTTGCTCTTCCATGGCTTCGAGCAAGGCTGCTTGGGTTTTGGCCGGAGCGCGGTTAATTTCGTCGCCGAGCAAAATTTGGGTAAAAATTGGCCCTTTGCGTAGGCGGAACTGACTGGTTTGCATCTCATACACGCTCGTGCCCATCACATCCGATGGCATCAAGTCGGGGGTAAATTGCACCCGCTTAAACTCAGCTTGGACCAAAAGGGCCAAGGTTTTGGCCATCAGGGTTTTGGCGGTGCCAGGCACACCTTCAAGCAGCACATGGCCACCACTGAGTAGCGCAACCACCAGTTGCGTCCAGGTTTCCTCTTGCCCAACGATAACTTTGGCGGCCTCTTGGCGCATATAATCAGCAACTTGTTTAACCAGCATTGATCCTCCAATATCATTCTCACGAGCACCGCACGATGCCCGCAGCATAGGCAAAAAGAGCGTGCTTAAACCCGACCTTGTTGTTCCCAGGTTCGAATAAAGCGATCGACATCGTTAACTAAGGCCAAGATTGTGGTTTCGCTTGGGTTGGGTTGGCTTAAATGGTGCAGTAAATGGCTAAGCTGATTCCGATCAATTGTATCTGAATAGCGTTGCACTTCGTTGATAAAACTTTGGTCATCAAGTTTTGGATTAATGCCATACGGCTTGGCAATCCGGCGTTTGAGGTAGGTTTTATAGTGGGCTTGCATATGCTCAGCTTGGCGACCTCGTTGAAACAAATTAGCCAGCGATTGCACATATTCGCTGCTATTACGCTGCATCAAATCGATTTTACTGGGCACAATTTGGCCAAAGCGTCGCCCTGAGAGCAAAGCCCATAACCCAACCACCAGCGCACTATACAGCATCGCCGCAACCAGTGGCGAGTAGGGTTTTGCCGGGACTGGCGCGGCTTTTGGTGGTAAGGCTCGTCCATGATGCACTTCATCAAAGGCAATCAGCCCACCAGCAGGCACGCGGTTGACCATATTTAAGATAATCCGGGCATTACTTTCGTGAAACAAGCCAAGGTTGCTAAAAAGCTCAATATTGGTTGAAGCATAAATCATCCCCCGGCCACGGCTAATTCCAAGCATGGTTGGCTGAGCTTCAGTGCCGACAATGACTTGACTATTTGGGCGCGCCCGCTCAAAATGGGCGATCGTTTGGTAATTTTCAAGCGCTGTAACGTCAGGATTGACAAAACCATGGCTGGTTTTTTCAGTTTTAACTGGATCAAACTCATCGCCTGTTTGCACCGTCAGATCTAAGCGCGTAAAGAGGCCATTTTGTTGCTCATCGGCCACAATCAGCAGGCCGCCGGTTTCTTCGACCCAGGCTAAAACTGCATCAACCTCTTCGAGTTGCCAATTGCTAAAGCTGTTCGGCGTAATGACGACCAACGCACTGGTTGCTTGGTCAAGGTCATCGAAATGGCGATATTCGTAGGATTCAGTTTGATAGCCAATTTTGCTGAGCCAGAGTTGTAAAGCCGCAGCGCCCCGATTGCCTTGATTGAAGATTGAGCCAGGCTCGTTATTGCGGTTTTGTAGTCCGACAGAGCGAAATAAAAAAAACGCCAGCAGGATCACCCCACCCACGATCGCAGCCATTTTTAGTTTACTGTTCATCTTAGCGTCCCTCGCGCAAGGTTGTTACTTGTTGGCGATACTGATCAAAGGTGGTTTGATCAACCTCGGCAATACCATACCAAACCCGATCAAAGGTTTGGACAACCGGCGCTAAGCGTTGATGCAAGGGTGAATTGCTCGGAACTGCTGCCAACACTTCGCGATTGGTCAGTGTGCGATCGTAGCGCAAGAGACCCCGTTCTTCGAGCCACAATAAGGTTGAGAGATACAGATAGCGGACGGCATCGCGAAAATTAGCCTCTTCGGCAGCAACTTTATCGGCCCGTTCAATTGCTTGAACACTGGTTAATTTCTGCTCTTCGGCGGGGGTATTGCGCCGCGCAACTTTTACACTACTGCGCCGCACCGTCCCAACAATATACATAATCAATCCTACCACGAATACAATCGCAATCACGGTAAAACAGCTTGCTATGCCATCGCTGAACAGCCAGCGCAGAAAACTAAAATTAAGTGGTGCTTGGTTGGCATCTGGTTTTAACTGATCAAACGGCGGATTACTCAGAATAACACTTAAGGTTTCGAGGTCTTGCGAGCTGGCTTCGCGGCCAGCGGTCAGCGCTTCGAGCATGGCCGCCAAGCGATCGCGGATAATTGGCAAATTAGGAGTTGTGCTGGCCAAACTATCTTTGAGCCATTGATGATTAACCGCAACCAAGCGCTCATTTGGCATGCGAATCTGTTGGATTAGTACAATTTTATCGCTGGCTTCGCGCAGGCCAATTTCATCGGTACGCTGAGCCGCGGTAAAGGCTTCGCGTAGCAATTGGGTATATTCGCTGACGCTGACCTCACTCGCTTGGGCCTGCGCCGTCAATGGCTGGGCCAGCACCCAACTCAATAGCACCAAACAAGCAGCAATTCGCCAAATTCGATACATCTCAACCTCTCAATTGGGCTAATTACTGCTGGGCAGTAATGCTTGGGTTTGTGGGAGTAGCGGCATACACCAAACGCACTTGATCATAATATAGCAAGGTAAAGCCAATATAGGCTATCGGAATGGTCATAATTGAGGTAACGGTTGAAACACCTTGGGTCAGGGCAATCGTCAGCGCACTGGTTTCACCAAAGAGGGCCATGGCAATTGCGCTGATAATCAGCGTTATATAATTTGCCAGAATTGCCAACAGCACCACCAGGCTAATCCAAATATTGCTAATCCGGCCAAATGCACCACGGGTTAATATCCACGAGTGGTGGATTGCCCGAAACACATTAATCTGCTCGGCAACAATAATTTGCGGCACGAGGCTCAGCCGTACTCCAAAAAACCATAGTAAGCCCAAGCCCAAAATAAGGCCTGGAAGCTGGCCTAGCGCAAAAAAGAGGGCGCCAAATAAGGCCAAAACGCAGATACATCCCCAAGCAAACAGCGAGGGCAGATGGCGTAAACTGCTCAAAACCACGCTCAACCAGCGTGGCTTAGCTTGGCGATAATGTTCACCAACCACAATCACACTGGCAGCCATCGCGAGGTTACGCATCACAAAAATTGAGATAAAACCAAACGCGAATAAACTCAAAATATAGGGCGCAATATCAGCCCGTGGATACTCCAAAACCCAATTGCTATTGTATGGTTGGCTACTTTCAAGCCGCCGCGGCATTTCGGCCATAATTACATTTAGCTGGGCCATTGCCCGCGCTTCCACTCCGTTAGCCTGCAACCATAAACTGCCAATCAGCAAGGGCACGACTTGCAACGCCGCCAAGCCCATAAACAGGCCTGAATACCGCCGCAGCAGCCTAACTGCTTCACGGATCAACGTAAAGAATGACATTGGGGTGGGAGTTGATGATGGAGACTGCTGCACAAGAGCCTTCTGCTTAAACACCATGGGAGCGGCGAGAATTCTACCGCCAGCATGTATTATACCGCAGCCACCACGGTTCTGATAGTAGAAAATGCTAGCAAGCTAGGCCAAATTGAGCGCTTCGCTCGCTATTAATGGAAACTGTAACAGCGCAGTAACCCCAGGCTCAGGATCGTTGGGAATCAAGCTGATCGAGCCAGCTGCTCGCCACATCACCGCCGCACAAATCGGCAAGCCCAAGCCCAAACGTTGTGGGCCATGGGTTGTCCAGAAGGGTTGCCAAATATCGCCAAAAGCGTCAGCTGGAATCCCTTGGCCTGCGTCGCGGAAGGCCAAAACCGTTGCATGCTCGGTTTGATAGGCTTTGATCACGATCCCTACATGGCTTGAGCCAGATTCCAAGGCGTTATTCAGTAACTCAATGCAGAGCGTCAGCAATTCGCGCTCTTGCAGCAAAATAGACAAGTTGGGCTGAATTTCTAGCTGTAAATGCTCAACCGAGCTATGGACTTGCAAGGCTTGATCGATGAGACTTGGTAGTGCTTCGCTGAGATCGATCGGAAATGGCGCTGGATTGGTGCGGCTTGCGCCTTTGAGCAAGTGAATCCGCTGCACCATATCTTTGCCACCACGCACATGCTTAACCACTTCAGATAACAATTCGCGCTGGGCATCATCGACGGCATCAAGCTCGGCCAACTGAGTATTGCCCAAAATGACTGCCAATAAATTGTTGAAGTGATGGGCCATTTGGCCAGCAAGTTGGGCCATATTGCGCAAATAGCCCAATTCGGCTTGCTCAGTTTGGCGGGCGGCTTGGTCGGCTACGGTTTGCGCATTGGCCAGCGCCACCGCAAAATGCGGGCGAGCCATTTCTAAGAGCGCCACTTCTTCATTGGTAATCTGGCGATCTTTGATTGCAATAATCAGCACGCCCAACAAGCGAGCTTGATGCAAAAGCGGCACTGCGGCACAGCCCTGATAGCCCGAATCGAGCAATTGCTGGGTAATTGGCACCAAGGTATCGGTGCCTAAAATACAGGCATAAACGCGGGTAATTGTGCCTAGCTGGGTCAATAAATGTAGGCTTTGCGGATCATTGGGCATGCAGAAGGCGTTGCGCTGCGAGGTATAGGCCAAATCGATAATTGCATTGCGATAAGAATACCAAGCAATCGCGACTGGCCCCATAATTTGCTGCAACTCTTGCTCAATGCTGCGATACAACGAATCGAGATCCAAATTGGCGCTCAGCGATTGGGCCAAATTATTGACCAATTGCAACTGACGGGTTTGGCGGGCCAATTGTTCACGCATTTGGGCTTGGCGAATCGGGCCAATAATTTGGTGCGCAATCAATTCAAGCAAGGCTTGATCATCGGCGCTGAAATGGTCGACGATGCTATGATAAACCGCCAAAACGCCCAATGGCCCGCTGATATCGCCAATCGGTACAATCAGGGCCGAACGCACGGTTGCCGCCGATTGATCAAGTGCTAACCAACGGGCATCCTCATTTACATCGCCAATCCGCACGGTTTCGCGACTGCGCAAGGCATAGCCCGCCGCGCCCTCTTTGACCACCCGCTTGACCCGATCAAGATTGTGCGAAACGCCATCGTCAGTGGTCAGAATTTCCACATCGGCAACATCGTGCAACAAAAACAGATTGCCATGGTCAGCTTGCAAGGCTTTGGTGCTTACATCAACAACGTGCGCCAACATGCCCGAAATCGACTCGATCTGGGTAATATCGCGGGTAATATCGGCAATTAGGGCAAAGCGCTCGCGCTCGGCCTCAACCCGCGAAAGCACATGTTTCAGCCGAATTGCTGCCCGCAAGCGGGCGCGTAGGGTTGCCGAATCGACTGGCTTGAGCAGAAAATCGTCGGCTCCTTCGTGGTAGGCCTGTTGGCGCACCGCCAGTTCTGCTGCTGCCGTCACCACAATCACCGGAATATAATGATGATCACGTTGGGCACGAATCGTCTTCAGCACTTCAATTCCATCAATGCCGGGCATAAAAATATCGAGCAAAATTGCATCGGGCGGCGTTTGACGCACAAAATCCAACGCCGCCATGCCATGCTCCGCCTCGGCAGCGAGGTAGCCCGCTGCTTCAACATAGCGCCGTACAATTGAACGATTTGATGATTGATCATCGACGATCAAGACTAATGGCTGTTGACTAAATTCGTGCATTTCAGTCATGCAGGGTTCCTAAATTACTAAGCTGGGGCATGCCAGCGCTGAAGTTCATCCCAGTTCAGCCCAGTTTCGACGTTAACTTCCAAGGGCACGGCCAAATCGGGATACACTTGGGTCATCGTATCACAAACTAATTGCGCCACTGCATCACGTTCAGCCTCAGGCACTTCCAAAACCAATTCGTCATGCACTTGTAGTAACATTTTGGCCTGATAACCACCAGCAATCAAGGCTTTTTCTAAGCGAATCATGGCCAATTTGATCAAATCGGCAGCTGTACCTTGGATGCCAGCATTGGTTGCTTCGCGCTCGAAGGCACTGCGCCGTGGCCCGGTCACTCCGCCATCTTGCAACTCGCGGAAGTAGCGCCGGCGGCCAAATAGGGTTTCGACATAGCCCACCGCCTTGACCCGTTCCAAGGTACGGTCGATATAGCTTTTTAGGCCAGGATATTGGGCAAACAAGCCGTTGATCATTTGTTGCGCTTCAGTGCGTGAAAGCGCTGTGCGCGCCGCCAAACCAAAGCTGCTAATGCCATAAATAATTCCAAAGACCGTCATCTTGGCGATCCGGCGCTGATTTTTGCTCACGTCATCCATTGGAATATCGAACAAGCGGGCTGCGGTCGCCGCGTGAATATCTTGGCCCGTTTTAAATACTTCGACCAAAGCTGGATCGGCGGTGATATGCGCCAATACGCGTAATTCAATCTGCGAATAGTCAGCGGTCATCAGCATATGGCCTGGGCGGGCCACGAAAGCGCGGCGAATTTCGCGGCCTTCTTCGCTGCGGACTGGAATATTTTGCAAGTTGGGCGAATCGGAGCTAAGCCGCCCAGTTTCAGCGCCAATTTGGCGATATTGGGTATGTACCCGCCCAGTTTGCTGGTTAATCAATTCAATCAACGAATCAACGTAGGTCGATTTGAGCTTCGATAAGCGCCGATAGCGCAAAATCATGGCTACAATCCCACTTTGATCGTGGTTTTGTAAATCTTCCAAGGTTTCGGCATTGACCGAGTAGACCGCGCCGCCACTGCGAGTTGTGCCAGCCAAGCGTTTGAGATTGGCGGTTGGCAGTTTTAGCCGAATAAACAGCAAATCATTTAAATCAAAGCGCGAATTAATATTGAGTGGTTCGCCGACAAACTCGGCAATATGTTGCTCGATTTCGCGCAAACGCTGGCCCAAGACTTGGCCTTGTTGCACCAGTTGCGCCCGATCAAGCCCAATTCCGCAAGCTTCCATGCGCATCAGCACTGGGCTAAGCGGCATTTCAATTTGCTCGAAAACCTCGCGCACTGCTGGAATCGCACCGAGTTGCGGCATGAACAGCGCTAACAAACGTGCAGTCATATCAACATCGGCGCTCGCATACGGCGTTACCTGCTCAATCGCAACCTGATCCATGGTAATTTGCTTTTTGCCGCTACCAATCAAGGTTTCGATTCGGGTCATCTCAATTGGGCGATCATCAGCGTCGCGCAATTCGGCAAAGGCCAAATCTTTGAGGCTCTGGCGTTTGCCCAACAATGCTGCGGCAATCGCCGTATCAAAGCTCAAATGTGGTATATCAAGCCCGATTAAGCTCAATGCGCTCATATCGAATTTGCCATTGTGCGCCACCACAGCTTTTTTGGGTCGTTAAACAATGGTTGTAATGCGGCAACAACGTCGGCCACTGGCAATTGCTCACCACTGCGATGGGTCAATGGAATGTACCAACCGCTGCCAGCAGTGTGGGTCAGGGCAATTCCTACTACATTGGCAGGCACCGGCGAGAACAAATTAAGGCTATTGGTTTCAACGTCGAAGATTAAACGTTCAGACTCAGCCAAAATTCTTACCAATTCGGCCAGTTGCTCGCTGGTTGTGACCACGTGATAATCGCCAGATTGGGCGATTGGCTCGGCACTTGGCGGCGTTGCATCATCAAACATCGTCAATTGGCTAGGATTGGTGGTTTGGGGAATGGCAACGACTTGAACCGCACTGACGTTGCTGGACAGTGGCAGTTTATCGACCAATTTGCGAAACTCAAGTTGGCTGAATAAGGCCAAAACCGTATCGCGATCATAATCGTGCACCTTGGTTGCTTCAAGATCCAAGGTTACTGGTGCATCGGTAACGATCGTAGCCAAGTGGGTGCTAAATCGCGCAGCCTCTTGCTGGCCATCGAGCTTGGAGCGATAGCGATTGGCAACTTTATCGAGGTTGGCGTAGATATTTTCGACGCTGCCCCATTCGTTGAGCATGCTGATCGCACCAGCCTCGCCAATGCCCTTGACTCCAGGAATATTGTCGGAGGTATCGCCCTTGAGGCCGCGCAAATCGGCGAGCTGGTTGGGATTCAAGCCTTTGTAGCGCTCGCGCACTTGAGCCTCGTCGTAGAGCGAAACATTGCCCTTGCCATAGGGATTGGCCAACAACACCTTGGTATAATCGTTGACCAATTGGAGCGTGTCGGTATCGCCAGTGATGATCAAGGTATCGACGCCTTGGGCCTCGGCTTGGCGACATAATGTACCGATCACATCATCGGCCTCGTAATTCTCGGCAGTATAGATTGGAATATTGAGCGCATTGATAATTTGCTTGATCCGCTCAAGTTGAGGGTGGAAATCGGCAGGTGTTTCAGCACGGCCAGCCTTATATTCGGGGTACAAATCATCGCGAAAGGTTCGACCAATATCAAACGAAACCGCCACATACTCTGGTTGGCGCTCGCGTAACAAGTTGAGCAAAATTGATAAAAAGCCTTGCACTGCATAGGTTGGTTCGCCAGTTGCCCGAACTGACATGCCGGTGTCGCGGAGCGCAAAGAAGGCGCGAAACGCCAGCGCATGGCCATCAACCAAGACGAGCGTGGGTCGCTGTTGCATATGATCAAAACCTCCTGAAACACAACATCCACCCTGCATTGTAGCAGTATTTAGCTGCAATACCTAAGTGAGTGTTATCGAACATTTGTTCATTTTAACACACAAATAGGCTAATGATAAGTCTGTACTGGCAAGGGTTACCCTGTCATCCACGAAGTGCATGAAGCGCACGAAGGATGAGTTTTAGCCACAGATCCTCACAAGGGTAGGGTTTTTACCAAAGGCGTAGTGGATGGGCAATGGTTAGTGATCCCCTCACCCCCTAGCCCGCCCGCGAGGTGAGGGGGAACCACCAAAGAAAGAGGTTGATTTGGCAACGAGCAACGACGAACCAATCAGCTGAACTCCCCTCGCCCGCTGCGTGGGAACTACCCAAACAACTAGCTTGATAGGATAGGGTTTTACCAAAGGCATAGTGGATGGATAATGGTTTATGATCCCCTCACCCCCTCACCCGCCCGCGAGGCGAGGGGGAACCACTCAAATAAAGAGGTTGATTTGGCGGTGAGCAACGATGAATCACCAGCTGACCTCCCCTCGCCCGCTGCGTGGGAGAGGGGCTGGGGGTGAGGGAACGGGGAACGCAAATCCAATAAACAATTCCATCCCTCATAATTTTCTCCGCGCCTCTGCGTTAAAGCCTAAACCTTTTTTCGCCACACATTGCCTGAATTAACCACAAAACGTTCCGATAGCCGCTAGCCCATAGCCATTCCCTATGTTCTATGCTCTATGCGCTGGCCAAGGTTTTGCTGCCACTGGGTGTTTCAATTGTGGCGATTAATTGAGGATTTGGCGCTGTTTGCCACTTTAAGGTTATCTTTCATGCCAATTTGACTCAGCATGGTTTCGAGCTGGTTGGCTTGAGGATGTTGGAGTTCGAAATTCAACAAACGACAACCCTGATCAGTTAAATGCTGAATCGGATGTTGGCCTTGTGGCCATTCGATTAGCATTGGGGCAACGCCGGCGAAGGGCAAACTCCCATCGCTGGGAATCGTGATCTGCCAGGTTAAATTGCCACGGCTCATTGGAGTGACCGAGCCAAACTGGTGTTGGAGTAATTCGCTGGCCGACTGAATTACGATCGTTCGTGCCACCCAGCCTGCCAAGCGCGGAGCGCTGGTTGGTTGCAAATTATCTAATTCAAACCAACGTGGGCGATTGGGTGCAGGCAAACTTGGATCGGGCGCAATTACTTCGAGATAGCATGTGCCAAGTTTGAGCACCGAATTATGGGTAGCCATGGTCTGATGTTGGCCGCCAGCCTGCATCGGCACACTCAACAACTCTTCAATGTAGGCCACACCAACGTCGAGCTTGGGCGCAGTTACCACCAAATGATCGATCCAGGTTGCTAAAGGCATCATTGTTGTTGCTCCTTGATAAAGTTTTTAGGCATAAATGTGAGCCTATCATGGGCTAAACTGAGAATAACCTGATAATTAGCTGAAAATTATTATTGACTTTAAGGTATCAACCCGCTATGATTGGCCTCCAAGCCCCATCTCCGTGTTGAGATGTTTGTTGCCATGAATTTATGGCTTTGTATTGCCTTACTGTGGTTCGTGGGCGGAATTCACACTTGTAGGAGGTTGTCGATTATGCGGCGTTATTTGCTCGCCGCCGTCGTCATTGCCCTCTTGATTATGCCAGTACTAACGATTAATGCTGGGCCAGAGCAAGTTTGGGTTGATGATTTAACGGCTGGCAGCTTTGATGGGTTGGTCGGCAGTGGCACTATCACCCTCGCTCCCAACGCTCCTCCCGCTCCTGCATTCGTTGGTGATTATCCTCAGGCAGGAAGTTATCTTTCTTCCGAGCATCAATTTGAACAAGTCGTTGCTGCGGTTGAGATTGATACCGATACAACGTTAACCACTGGTAGCACTGTGCGGTTTGATGTGCGCGGCAAAAATCCCAGTGGCACGTGGCAAATGTGGCAAGAGGCTCCACGTGGTGGCCGGATTGCCCTTGAACGTCCAGCGAGCGTGATTCAATATCGTATGTGGCTGTTGGCCAATGGCGAATCGCCACGCTCGCGTTCAGTCACAATGGTGGCTGAATGGTCGGATGGGATCACGATTCAGGCTGAATCACAAGCGCCAACCTATCGCATTTATGCTACCCGCGAGGGCTTGGTTGGCCGTCAAACGGCCAATGGGCATATCATTCGCCCCTATGATCAGTTTGTGGCTTTGCCTTCATGGCGCGCCTTATCGTCGTATCGTGGCTATGAATACCAAGTGCGGGTAACCTACAAAGGCCGATCCAAAGTTGTGCCAGTGTGGGATGTGGGGCCGTGGAATACCCGCGATGATTATTGGTCGACCAATCGTCAATCGTGGAAGGATTTGCCACGGGGCTTGCCCGAAGCTCAAGCAGCCTATTACGATGGCTACAATGGCGGACGTGACGAACGTGGTCGCCGTCCGAATTTGCCCAACGGCATCGACATCGCCGATGGCACATTCTGGGATTTCAGGTATTCCCGACAATGCCTGGGTTGAGGTAACCTTCTTGTGGGAAGGCTACGATCCTGGGGCTGGCAGCCCTGCGGCGACTCCAACGCCAAATGCAACTGCCACACCATTGCCAGTTACCTTGCCACCTGCTGGCTCGCTGTTGGTCGATAACCGCGACAATAGCTTCCGCGAAATGCAGGGTGCTTGGTTTGATGCCCGCTGTGGGTTCAATGGCGCACACCGCTGGACGAAGAGCGTGGCCAATCAAAGCCAAGTTGATAACCTTGGGGTTTGGAAAGCACCAATTACCAACCCTGGTTTCTACGAGGTGATGGCCTATATTCCTGCTTGTGGCGAGCCAGCAACCAAGAATGCTACCTATGTGATTGCTCACGACGGCAGTAATACCAACGTGCGCGTCGATCAAGAGGCCAATCAGAATAAATGGTATTCGTTGGGCGTTTACTACTTCAAGGCTGGTAACGAAATTCGGCTTGATGATGTGACGGGTGAAGAGGGATTAAGCGTGCGATACGATGCTATGGCTTGGTTGCCACGCTCCGATAACACCGCTCCCAATGCCACAATCATCGATGTTAAAGATCTTGGCGAGGGCCGCTACGAAGTGCATTGGAATGGCCAAGATGATAGCACTGGAGTTGCGAGTTTCGATGTGCAAGTGCAACGCAACGGTGGTGAATGGATCGATTGGCTGGTTACTACGACTGAGCTGAAAGATACCTTTATTATTGATGTGAATGCCACTGATGCTGAAAATACTACCTATGGCTTCCGTGCCCGAGCGCGTGACTGGGCTGGGAATACTGGTAACTTCCCACCAAATGCTCAGGCTACCTCGGTCGAGGCATTGACTATTCAACAACCCTAAAATGTAGCTTGAGCATGTCCTCATCCAATCCCCTCTTCCGCATGTGGAAGAGGGGTTTTTTAGTCTCCCGAAAGGGTTCTCTTTCCCCTGCATACAAGTATTTTTCTCCAATTCTAATAATAATATTGAATTAATTCGATAGGCGTGCTATAGTGCTAGTGGAGGCTGATTATGACTGGGATTATTGAACTGATTGCTCAAACCACTGGCTGTTGTGCACCTGCTAGCGCTGGATTGAACGAAACTGAAGCTGAAGCCATGAGCGACGATTTTCAGGTGTTCGCGCATCCGGTGCGGGTTCAATTGCTGACCCTGCTCACGCGTTCGAGCGAGGATGTTCGCGTCTGCGATCTTGAAGCGGCGGTCGCGGTTAAACAGCCAACCGTTTCGTATCATCTCAAGTTGCTGCGCGAAGCAGGCTTAGTCAGTTGTGAGCGGCGTGGCCCGTGGGCCTATTATCGGGTTGAACGCGAACGCCTCGCTAGCCTCAAAGCCCGCATCAACAGCCACTTGGATGCTTGGAATCGCTAGCCTTGGCTAGCTTTTTTTTCACCTGTGGATTGAAAATTTTCAATAGGATGGCTTATGCAGCTTGAAACAATTACCGTAGAACAGCAAGCTACGCTTGAAGCTTTGTTGACGACTGTCGGTTTAGGCAACGAAGGTTTGGCCTCAGCCCAAGCCTATGGCTGGTGGCAAGCTGGCAATTTGCAAGCCTGTGGCGCAATTGAGGATTATGGCGAGCTTGGCCTGCTGCGCTCAGTCGCGATTGAGCCGAATTTACAAGGCCAAGGTTTGGGTAAGGCGTTGCTGGCGGCCTTGGAGCAACAAGCCCAACAGCAGGGCTTGCACACGCTCTATCTGTTAACGACCAGCGCCGAAGCGTTTTTTGCGGCTCACGATTATCGCCCGATTGAGCGAACTGCGGCTGATAGCCGGTTGCACGCTTCGGCGCAGTGGGGCGCAATTTGTAGCAGCGCCGCCTTAACGGTTAAACAATTAGCCTAGTTTTTTTATGATCGATATTGATTTTTTTCAATGGAGGAATAACCGATGAGCGACCAAGCGATTAAAGCTACGGTACAAGCCTACTATGGTGAATGGGCCGAACAAGTTCAGCAAGAAACAACCTGTTGCGGCACCAGCAATGATATTTCGCTGAGCAGCACGCTCTATCGTGGTGAGGCAACCGCCGATTTGCCGGCGACCGCTGTCAACAGCACTCGCGGTTGTGGCAATCCGGTGGTGCGAGCAGCCTTGCAGCCAGGCCAAGTGGTGCTTGATCTTGGCTCAGGTGGCGGTTTGGATGTGCTGCTAGCCGCCAAACAAGTTGGCCCAACTGGCTTCGTTTATGGGGTCGATATGACTGATTCCATGCTCGATTTGGCGCGCAAGAATGCTCAAAAAGCCCAGATTGAAAATGTAGCATTTTTGCAGGGCGATATTGAGCAATTGCCACTTGAGGATGGCCAAGTCGATGTGATTATTTCCAACTGTGTGATCAATCTTGCGCCTGACAAAGGCCTGGCGCTGCGCGAGGCTTATCGGGTGCTCAAAGTTGGCGGCTATATGGCGATTTCCGATATTGTGATCGACGGTAGTTTGAGCGATTTTGGCTTGCCTGAAGCTAGTTTACGGGCTGCCATGAATTGGGCGGGCTGTGTGGCTGGTGCTCCAACCCGTGAGCAATATCAGCAATTTCTGGAGCAAGCAGGCTTTCAAGCAATTAATTTTGAAGTGACCCATCGTTATAGTTTGGAAGATATTGGCGGCAAGTTGCCCACTGAATTGGCTGGATTGAGCGATCTCCAAGGCCAGCAATTGTCTGAACGCTTTACCTCGTGCCTGATTCGGGCGCATAAACGAGCCTAAAAAGCCAAGACGCATTGGTCTGCAATGCGCCTTGATTGATTTACTGTCGAGCTGCCGCTTTTTGGTCGGCAATGCTAGGCAGGCTTTGTTCTTCATCCTCGCGGTTCATCCACTTGAAGAAGGCAATCGTGATGGCGAGAATAAAAATCGAGCCACCAGGAATCCACATAATTAATGCACCAATTTGTTGATCGGCAATCGCGCTGATGCCCCAAATTCGGGGTGCTAGCTCATAGGTTGGGTACAATACACTATCAGCAAAGGTAATCAACGCTCCCAAAATCGTTGGGATAATTGAATTCACAAAGTAATAGAGCATTTGCACCGGATACGATGCGCGTAATTCTGGCAATGGAATCAGCGATGGAGCCCACAACAAAATTGCGCTGCCCATCATCATTTGATGTTCGAGAATATGAACTAACTCATTGCGTAGCGCCAAATCGTAGAATTGGGGAAAGTGCCAGCCATTGAACGAAATATTGAAGGCACTAAATGCTACGATTGGATGAACCGCAAAACGCACAATTGCATAGACCCATGGCAATTGCACCAATGGGCGCAGCAGCCACTCAGGAATACCAATCAGCAACATTGGGGCGCAAAACATGGTCAAAATCATATGTTGAACCATGTGCATCGTGAACAGATAGCGATCCGCCCACAGCCCAATCGGCGACATAATCGCCAAACCTAATGCTAAAACGCCACTTAAGAAGGCAACAGCCTTCCCAACTGGGAAGGCTGCTGGCCCACCGAGGCGCTTGCGACCTGGGCCAACTGCCCAGAGATAGCCAACCGTTGCGGCGATTAAGCCCAAAAGTAGCGGCCAATCAAGCGTCCAGTCGTTCATTTGCTTACCATAACTCTGGTTGGAACAGGGCAAAGAAGCCAAGCATCATCAACAGCACAAACACAATTGGGAAGACAAACAGCGTCCCAAACATGCGGCGATCGCCTTTAAGGTGCATATAGAACATCATCACAATTGCGCCTTTGATTGTCATCAAAGCAAGCAAGAGTGCGACTTCTAATTGCTTGGCCATATGCAAAACCGTCTCATTGACGATCGGAATCGCAATTTCAACGCCAGTCATCACCAACAAAATAAAGAAGATGATCACATACAACTTCGCGTGGCTGTGATGAGCTTCGTGTTCGGTTGCGGCATGTTCATCATGACCATGGGCCATTATGTACTCCTTAGATAAATAATGGTTAGATCAGATAGATCACTGTGAAGATCAAGACCCACACTAAGTCGACAAAGTGCCAATATAAGCCACCAAGCTCGATGGCCATGTAGTTGCCAGCATTGTAGCGCTCAGGATGGCGAATTGCTGAAACCAATAATGATGTCAACCAAACAATCCCAACTGCAACGTGGGTTCCGTGGAAGCCAGTTACAAAGAAGAATGTCGAGCCAAACATCATATTTTTGATCGTTACACCTTCGTGGACAATGTGATAGAACTCGTAAACCTGACCACCTAAGAAGATCAAGCCACATGCGATCGTGGCCCCCAACCAGAAGCGGAAGCGCTTTTGATTGTTGGTTTTAACCCCATCAAGCGCCAACACCATTGTCAAACTACTGGTCAACAAGATGAAAGCCAAAATCGAGGTCAGCACATTGTAGCCAAATAATTCGCGAACACCCTCCACATCAAGATTAGTTTTGCTTGATGATGGTGCTACCACCCCACGCATTGAAAGGTGGGTAACAACCAATGCTCCGAAGAAAAAGACTTCCGAGCCAAGGAATGTCCACATGCCAAGCTTGCGTAAATCGAGGCCACGCCCAGGATCATTTTTATCGATATCGCGCACGACTGCCTGTGCCATAGGTTCTCCCATATAACTAAGCTCTGCGCCGATCAGTATTTGATCAGCGCAGAGCAATTTAGCTTACAGCACCGGATCTTGGGCAATTTCGCCGACCCAGCGATTCATGCCCGACAAAGGCGATTGCCAAGGCCACCAAAATGATTGGAATCCCAATCAACGGCGCAGAGGCCAGGTTGAGCATGCCATAGGCCAGCACAAACAAGCCAAACGAGAAGATGATTGGAGCAAATGATGGCGGTGGCAAGTGGGGATGGAAATCGTAGTTGATTGTCATGCCACGGCCTTCGCCGCTATATTTGTTATCCCACAATGGGCGACGGCTATGCACAATGTATTCCACATCGAAGTTGTGGGCTGGAGGTGGCGAGGTCGTCGCCCATTCCAGGGTTGCTGCATCCCATGGGTCGTTGCCCGCAGGAGCGCCCTTGCGCAAGCTGATAATAAAGTTGACGATAAAGACCAAGGTTGCAAAGGCAATACAAAATGACCCAATCGTTGAGAGCAAGTTGTAGAAATCCCAGCCTTGGTTCTGTTGATACGTCCAGACCCGCCGAGGCATGCCTTGCAAGCCCAACATATGCTGTGGGAAGAAGGTCAAGTTAAAGCCCAGCAGTAGAATCCAGAAGTGCCATTTGCCGATGCGTTCGCTCAGCATCTTGCCAGTGATTTTGGGGAACCAATAGTAAGCAGCCCCAAACAAGGCAAAGACAGCGCCACCGAACAGCACATAGTGGAAGTGAGCAACCACAAAGTAGCTATCGGTCACTTGCAAGTCAAATGGTGCAGCCGCCAACGAAACCCCGGAAATCCCGCCGATCACAAACATGGCGATAAAGCCAAGGCTGAACAGCATTGGGGTTTTGAAGCGCAACTCACCACGCCACAAGGTTGCTAGCCAATTGAAGATTTTGACCCCAGTCGGAACTGAAATCAGCATCGAAGCGGCAGCAAAGAAGGTATCGGCAATCACGCCCAAGTTGGTCGCAAACATATGGTGCGCCCACACGGTGAAGCCCAAGACCCCAATTGCAACCCCTGAGTAGGCCACAAACTCGTAACCAAAGATTGGCTTGCGTGAGAAGACTGGCAACATTTCTGAAACCACGCCGAATGCGGGCAGAATCATAATGTACACTTCGGGGTGACCGAAGAACCAGAATAAGTGTTGCCACAAAAGTGGGTCGCCACCAGCAGCAGGCAAGAAGAAGTTGGTACCAAAGTTGCGGTCGAAGAACAGCAACGTGATCCCAACGGTAATGCTTGGCAAGGCGAAAATCAACAAGAACGAGGTAACGAAGCTCATCCATACGAACAATGGCATCCGATTAAAGCGCATGCCCGGTGCTCGTAACCGAATGATCGTTACGATGATATTGACCGAGCCAGCCAGCGAGGAAACCCCCAGCAGCTGCAAGCCCAGCACCCAATAATCCATCCCCCGGGTGACCGAGTAGGTGGTTGAGGTGAGTGGCGCATACGCAAACCAGCCAGCATCGGGAGCGCCGCCACCGAAAACAAAACTGGAATACATGACGATCCCGCCGAACAGCAAGAGCCAGTAGCTCATGGCATTCATCCGTGGGTAGGCCATATCGCCTGCGCCAATTAGCAGCGGCACGAAATAGTTCATAAACCCAGCATTGACTGGCATAATTGCCATAAACACCATGGTTGTGCCGTGCATTGTAAAGACTTGGTTGTAGGCTTCGGGTGTCAGCAGCGCATTTTGGGATGAACCAAGCTGCAGACGAATGAGCAATGCCTCAAGCCCGCCGATCACAAAAAACAAAAAGGCAGTCACTGCATACATGATGCCAATTTTTTTGTGGTCGACGGTGGTGATCCATTCCAACCAACCCCGCCGTTGTTTGGCTGGGGCGTGATGGAGGGTACTTACGTCAGTAGCCATGCGGCCCTCCTACTGCTGACCTTTAACACTGGTGCCTGGATTGAGGCTTTCCAGATAATCGACCAACTCATTAATTTCTGCTTCGGTCAGGGTATCGGCCTTGATCGCGGTGGTCATAATGTTGCCACGCTTGACTGCATCAGGGTCGTCTAACCAGGCGTAGAGATGTTCGCGGGTATTATCGACGGTGCCAGCGGCAATCGTCATCCGGCCACCGAAGTGGGTCAAATCGGGGCCAGTAATCCCAGCGGCATTGGTACCACGCACCGCGTGACAACCAATACAATTTTTACTAAACGATTCAGGCAAGGTGGTGTTAACCGCCACTTGGCTTTGTTCGGTTGACCATTTTTGGAAGTCGGCAGGGCTAGCGACAACTACCCGCATTTTCATGTAGGCGTGTTGGCCACCACAGTATTCGGCGCATTGGCCCCAGAATACCCCTGGTGTACCATCGGCCACATCATCGGCCTTAAACCACAAGCCGCTTTCGCGATTGGGCATCACGTCGCGCTTCCCTGCCAGCCCAGGAATCCAGAAGTCGTGGATGACGTCAACCGAGGTCATTTTAACGTCAATATAGCTCCCTGAGGGAATCCATAACTCGTTAGCAGTGACCAACGGCTTGCCATTAGCATCCTTAATATCAGGATACTGGAACTCCCACCACCACTGATGACCGATAACCTTGACATTCAAGGTATTACCGGCAGCATCATCGGGCATAAACTCGATTTTGCGAATCGTGTCGAAGGTAAAGACGAAAATCACGATCGCGATAATTGCTGGCACGATTGTCCAAGCAATTTCAACCTTCGTATTGCCATGGATCTGTGTGGGAACCTGCGAACTATCCTTTTGCCGATACTTGATGATCGAAACGATCAACCAGGTTTGTACGATCAAAAAGACCACAACGCCCAACCAAAACAACAATTCCGAGAGATTGTAAATTGCGCGGGTGCTCTCGCTTGCTGGGTTCAGGGTCGTTTGAGGGGTCTTTTGACCGCACGCTGCCAGTACAACGCTTCCAAGCAACAGGGTTGCCGTAGGGCGCAGCAGAGCCTTGGCAGGCGAACGATTGGGCATCCATGCCTCCTTGCTAAGACCGTGTTCTCCAAATCGTCGTTGGCACCGCGAACAGCCGCCACCAAGCCGAACGATTGGCCTTTCCACTACTACTAAATCAGAGTCAACTCCACTCAAACCGCCCACGCGCAATCTCGTGGTGGCATGAACTTGGAGTTGGGGGAGTTACTGGTTCGCTATCACCCCAATTGTACACTGTTATCAAAAAGTCTCAAGTTGACATATGTTTAGGTACATGACGGTGATTGATCGCTCTATGAGATAGTATCAAATGTTCTTGCTGGTGTCTAAATCTTTTGCCAGCAATTTTGAGCCAAATATTCAGGCTGTGGAATATAACGCTGATTTCTCATCCACAACTTTCGCGCTTTTGGCTGCCTCATGATTCCGAATTCCTTGCCTCTCACTGCGGGCTCGGCGTTTTTGAGTCACGAATTGCCCAAATATCTGTTTTTAGCCACAGATATTTTTGACTTTTCACTTTCGCCGCATCATTGATTCTCCTCCCTTCCATCCCTCCGCTGGAGGGAAACGCCTGGGATTTTCATCCCCCTGCACCCCCTCATATTTATGCGGTGGATTGTGCGTATGTTTCTATCACCCTTCATGGTTTCGATCCTTGCTCTACAAATACCCATTTTTAGCCACTAATGGTTTGCCTTTTGGTTTTTGACTTCTGCCTTCACTCGTTAAACCATGGTTAAAAATAGGACTTTGGCACTAGCGTGGTGGCTCTTGAAGTTCTACGGGCTTGCATCTATCATTCAGGCATAATTCGTTACTATCGAGCTTGATATTTTTCCTGCGCATAATGAGGTTTGTCATGACAAACGTTGTTTTATCGTTGCCTGTTTTTCATGCAACCGAGGGGCTTGGCGCATTTCTAGGCGATTTGCGTTCATGGGTTTTTCGTTCTAAAAATCGGGCTGCCCGCCATTTTGGGCTGGCGCATACCACCATTATGCGCTATGAAAATGACCAGATTTTGTGTCCGCTGGGCTATATCGCGGCCCTCGCTCAATTGGTGATTGATCAGTTGGAGTTGCCGCCCTACCAGCGCGGGTTGGCTGAACAGCAGTTGTTGGCAACAATTCAGCATGCCCTGAGCGAATATGCGATTGATCCTACGCCGCTGGCAACATGGCTGGAGTTGCAACAGTTGGCAAGCGCCTATCTGGCCGAGGTTCAACAGCAAAAACAGCAGCAAGCCCAAACTGGCCCGTTGATGGGCGTGTTGCACGATTGGGGCGATGCTCCCGACGTGCAGAATTTTGTCGGACGCGAGGATGAAACCGCAACCCTGGTTAAGTGGCTCCAGCTTGATCGATGCCGCATGGTGGCAATTATCGGGCTTGGCGGCATGGGCAAAACCAGCCTCGCCACACGGGTTGCTCAACAAGCGCAAGATGATTTTAAGGTGATTGTTTGGCGCTCGCTGCAACAAGGCCAACATGCCAACGATTTTCTCTTAGAATGTTTGCACCGAATTATTCCCAGCCCAAATTCGGCCTATCCAGCCCAATTTGAGCAACGCCTAAGCCTGTTAATTGATTATTTGCGCACTACCCGTTGTTTGCTGATTCTCGATAATATTGAGGCAATTTTGCAGCCACATTACCCGGCTGGGCGCTATCGCGAGGGCTATGAGCAATATGCCCAACTGTTTCAGGCCATCAGCGAGCGTGCCCACGAAAGCTGTCTGATTGTGACCAGCCGCGAAAAACCATATGAGTTCAATCGGCTCGAAGGTTTGTATACCCGTTCGATGGTGTTAACCGGTTTGATGCGCGACGATGCCCAAATGTTGCTCGATAATCAGGAGTTGTATGGCACGCCGCAACTTTGGCAAGAACTAATCAAACATTACACCGGCAATCCGCTGGCCTTAAAATTGGTTGCCCAAGTCATCAAAACCATGTTTTTTGGCCAAATCGCTGAGTTTTTGCAGCATGAAGAGTTGATTTTTGGCGATGTTCGCACGATCTTAGCTCAACAGTTCGAGCGTTTATCCGACCAAGAGCAGGAATTATTGTATTGGCTGGCGATTGAACGCCACACGGTCAAATTAGCTGAACTGAAGCACGATTTAGTGCGCTCGAAATATCAACATATGCTGCTCGAAACGCTTGAATCGTTGTTGCGCCGCTCGCTAGTGGAGCGTCACCAAGATGGTTTTATGCTGCACAATGTGGTGCTCGAATACACCACCGATCGCTTGATTGACCAGATTGCCCAAGAGTTGCTTGACGGCACCCAGGGCTTGCTTTATCGCCATGCGCTGATTAAGGCCAATAGCCTCGATAGCATTCGTGAGCACCAAAGCCGAGCGATTTTGCGCCCATTGCTGCACCGCATTTTCGTTGAACTTGGCCAAGAGCGTCTGCTGGCAACCCTGCGCCAGCTGCTCCAAACCATGCAACCCTTGAGCGCCTTGGAAATGGGCTATGCTCCAGGCAATATTTTTAATTTGTTGGTCGAACTCAAGGCCGATCTCAGCCAATTTGATTTTCGGCATAAACCACTGTGGCAAGCTAATGTCCGTGGTATCGCGGCCAAACAGCTTGATTTAAGTTATAGCGATCTTTCGCGAACCGTGTTTAGCGAGCAATTTGGCGAATTAACCACGCTCGCCCGTGATTCAGCTGATCGTTTTTTGGCCGCCGCTACTGCTGATGATCGATTAATCGTTTGGCAAAGCTTAGATCTCAAAAAGCTCTGGCAAGTGCCAAGCAACCATGATGGCGTGCGGGCACTTAGTTTTAGCAGCGATGGCCGCTATCTAATTAGCGCCGGTAACGATGGCTTAATTCGGCTGTGGGAGGTGGCTCAAGGCCAAAATTCCCGTATTTTAGCTGGTCATACCCAGCCTGTAATTGGTGTGGTGGTTGCCGCGCAATCCCAACAATTGATCAGCGCCAGCCTTGATGGTGAAGTCCGCATGTGGGACCGACTGAGCGGCAAATGTCTGCATCGTTTTAATGCTCATGCAGCTGGAATGAGCAGCATTCAATTGAGCACCGATGGTCAGCTTTTAGTGACAGCCGGGCTTGATCGCCAGATTAAGCTTTGGCATGGCCCTAATCTGAACTATAAAACCAATTTGGCGACCCATCACGAGCCAATTAAGCTTTTGGCCTTGAGTCCTGATTCGACAATCTTGGCTGGTACAGCGATGGATGGAGAGGTTTATTTGTGGAATCTGCCCGATGGCCAGTTAATCACCAGCCTAGCGAATGAAGATCGAGTATTCGATCTACAATTCAGCCCTGATGGGGCAAATTTAGCGACTGCTGGCATTGATCAATGTATTCGGGTTTGGCAAGTGCAAACTGCCCATTTGACTCATATGTTGTATGGGCATCAGCATTGGGTGCAGGCGTTGCGCTACAATCGTGATGGCTCGCGGCTCTATTCAGTCAGCAGCGATCAAAGCCTACGGATTTGGGAGCAAGCCAGCGGACGCTTAATTCATAGTCTCCAAGGGTATCGCGGTGGAGTTCGTAGTTTAGCATTAAGCCCGACAGCCGATTTATTGTTCAACGCAAGTGAAGCCCAAGCTGTGGGGATATGGCAACTAACCGAGCCATATTATCAGCTCAAGCTGCCGCAAGAAACCAACAATTGCCGCGAATTAGCCTACCATCATGCTAGCCATATGTTGGCAATCAGCAAAGAGCAATTGATTCAGCTTTGGGATTGCCAACGCTTGCAACTAACCACGATCTTAACTGGCCATCAAGCGCTGATTCGGGCAATTGCCTTTCGACCTGATGGCAGCATGTTGGCAAGTTGCAGCGAAGACCACACGGTGCATGTCTGGTCGATGCCCCATGGCCAGATTATCCAAGTCTTTGGCTGTCACGATGATTTAGTGACAGCGCTTGCTTGGAGCCAAAATGGCAGTTTGTTGGCAACTGGCAGCGCCGACCATACGATTCGAGTTTGGGGCATTGCCGAACACAGTTGTTTGAGCCAATTGGCAGGCCACAGCGCGAGCGTGATTAGCCTTAGCTTTAGCCCTGATCAACGCCATTTAGTCAGTGCTGGCGCTGATCAACAAGTACGAATTTGGGATCTAAGCACCGAGCACTACGAAATTGTGCTGCTGCATAAACCTGGCTTGCTCAAGGCGGTGCAATGGTCGGCTGATGGCCGTTGGATTGTGATTGCGGCTGGCGCGTGGGCATTAATTTGGGATTGGCAGAACCAACAATTGGTCCAGCGCTTCGAGCATCAAACGGCATTGGATAGCATTTGCCTCAGCCCTGATGGCCAAATCCTGATCACTGGTGATCAACAAGGAACCATGGCGATTTGGCAGCTTGCTACTGGCAAATTGCTCAAAAAGCTGTACACTGATCGTCCATATCAAGGCCTAATTATCAAGCAAGCGACTGGTTTGAACTCGGCGGAACATGCCAGTTTGCGCAATTTGGGTGCAGTGATTCAATAACGTTCCCTCACCCCCTCTCAAGGGTGGGTTTTTAACCATGGCACGGTGAATGGGCAATGGTGATTGATCCCCTCACCCCCCGACCCCCTCTCCCACTGCACGCGGGCGAGGGGGAGCATCCGTTGATTCCCCACGAATCAGGCTAAAACCACAGGATTAAGCCCCTCGTCCACCACGTGGGAGAGGGAATCTGCCTAAAAAACTCCTTGTTTACCACTATATGCTTGCCATCCGCGAAATCGAAAAGCCCCTCGCCCGCCACGTGGGAGAGGGGTTGGGGTGAGGGAACAGTTGAATTTAGCTGGGTTGGTTGGTATCAGTTAAGCATAACAACGTCCAGCGGCGTTGGCCATGATTAAACGTGGCAAAGCTACGATCCCATGGGCTGTTGTTGAACCATGGTGCCCAAACCCCTTCAATTCGGCAAACGCTGGTGGTGGCAATTTCGCCGCCGAGCATGGCTTCGACACAGACTTTGCTCATCGTGCGGGCATCGCCGTCGCTAAATGGTGAGCTGCTGTAAGCGCCGCCGCTGACTAAAGCATGGGTCAAGGCGCCTTCATATTCGTAGCCACTATAAAACGTCAGCGGTAGATTGAAGGGAATCTCGGTTGGTAATCCCAATTCTGGCAACTCGCGATTAAGCGTGGGATGGCTGAGAAACCGATAGATCAGGTGGCGAACATCCATCGTTGTATTGGCAAATAATTCATCATAAGCTGATGGGTCACTTGGCCGAATACTGCGAAAAATCACGCCCCCATTGAGATACATACCACGCAAGGCTTGCAAAACAAGCGTAATCCGTGGATCGGTTACTGGTTCAACCACAAGATCAATGGCATGCAACATGGCAAAACTCCCGATATTGCCACAAACTGGCTGTAGCAAGTTTGATTCGTCAGCAATTAGCGTGGTTGAAGTACTGCCCGGGCTGGAGCGCCATCACTGCCCAAAATTTTCAAGGGCAAACAGATCAAATTATATGGGCCTGGTTCAACCTCGGTTAAGTTGATGCCCTCGAGAATTGCCACCCGACCGCCGAGCAAAATGCAGTGGGTTGGGTTGCCCGGCTCGGCCTCAAATGGTTCAATTGAAAGATAATCAATCGCAATCAAACGCAAATCGTGCTGAATAACCCAGCGGGCGGCGCTACTATCGAGCGCCCGAAAGTCACGGTGGAAGCGCAATTGTTCTTCTTGCCAAAAAGCCGAATTGCTGGTTTTGAGCAATAAGCGGCTACAATCGCTTGGTATATTGGCAGCGGCTAATTCTTCGCCAGTAATTGGCCCAGTGCCGGTTAATTCGACCACATAACAATCACCAATAAAGCGATCAAGCTCCAAGCTTTCGACCGCTAAATCGTTGTTGATAAAGTGCAAGGGAGCATCGACGTGGGTGCCAATGTGGACACCTGTATTGAGGCGAGTGACATTACAAATATCGCCTTTGTTCATATCGGCGGCACGTTTTTGCTCAATCGGCGGGTCGCCTTCCCAAACTGGCAGGGCTGGCGAAATCGGAACACTAATATCGATCAAGTGGGCCATCGTTGGCTCCTTTAATAGCAAGGTATGCAAACCACACCTCTAGAATAGCTAGTTTCTATTGTCTCACAAAATGGCTATTTGAATCATGCTAAAATAGCAGGCAGCCAGTAGGTTTCGACCCACTGGCTGCAAGCAAAAACGAACCTAATCTTGTAAGGCTCGCACACCTAAGCCGCCTTCGCGCAAGGCTTGAATCGCATCGGCGACTGCCGCCGCACTGGCCACAGTCGTGATCGAAATCACACCTTGGCGCAAGGCAGTTTGGCGAATCGCTTGTTCATCAAACAATGAAGCGCGGCCTAGCGGCGTATTCACAATAATATCAACTTGGCCGTTGATAATATAGTCGGCTGCGTTGGGTCGACCTTCATTAACTTTATAAATGCTTTCAACCTTTAAGCCATGCTCACGCAGAAATGCGGCAGTTCCAGCGGTTGCAATCACTTTGAAGCCAAGCTCGCTATATTGCTTGGCAACTGGCACCAATGCTGGTTTATCCTGATCGTTGACGCTCACAAAGATCGCGCCGCTGGTTGGTAAGCTCCGGCCACAGCCTGCTTGGGCTTTGGCAAACGCCGCCCCAAAGCTATCACCACTACCCATGGCCTCGCCAGTTGAGCGCATTTCTGGCCCTAAGGCAATTGTCGCGCCAGGGAAGCGCCGCCAAGGCAACACCACCTCTTTGACGTGGAAGCCACGCAAGGCTGGGGCACTGCTGATGCCTTGTTGCTTGAGGCTTACTCCGGCCATCACTTTGGCAGCCAACGCAGCCCAGGCTACCCCAGTGGCTTTGGCAACATACGGAATCGAGCGTGAAGCCCGTGGATTGACTTCCAGCACATAAATTTCGTCGTCCTTGACCGCGAATTGGACATTCATCAAGCCAACCACACCCAAGGCGCGAGCAAGCTTATCGGTTGCCAGTTTGAGTTGCTCGATAACATGAGGCTTGATCCCAACGGTTGGCATCACACAAGCCGAATCACCAGAGTGAATGCCAGCACGCTCGATTTGCTCCATCATGCCTGCAATTACTACGGTTTCGCCATCGGCAACCGCGTCAACATCAAGCTCAGTCGCATCTTCAAGGAAACGGTCGAGCAGCACTGGGTGTTCTGGCGAGGCATCAGTGATATGGCGCAGGTAATCATCAAGCCCTGCTTGATCGTGGATAATTGCCATGCCTTGGCCGCCCAGCACATACGATGGTCGCACCATGGTTGGGTAGCCGATGCGCTCAGCGATCGCCCGTGCTTCATCCCACGAGGTGGCCGAGCCATAGGGCGTTGCTCGCAAGCCACATTCTGCCAATACCGCGCCAAATTGGCCGCGATCTTCAGCGCGATCAATTGCTGCTGGTGAGGTTCCCCATAATGGCACGCCGGCTGCTTCCAAGCCTTTGGCTAATTTGAGCGGCGTTTGGCCACCAAACTGCAACAGCACGCCGGCTGGTTGCTCGACATCAACAATATTGAGCACATCTTCTAAGGTCAATGGCTCGAAATACAAGCGATCAGCAGTGTCATAGTCGGTTGAAACCGTTTCAGGATTACAGTTGACCATAATCGTTTCATAGCCAAGCTCGCGCAGGGCAAACACCGCATGACAACAGCAATAATCAAATTCTAGCCCTTGGCCGATGCGATTGGGGCCGCCACCCAAAATCATCACTTTGCGCCGATCGCTGGGGTTGGCTTCGCTCTCGGTTTCATACGATGAATACAGGTAGGGAGTTTGCGCCGGAAATTCCGCCGCACAAGTATCAACATGATGATAGGTTGGCGTGATGCCATGGCCGAGGCGTTGTTGGCGCACTTCTGCCGCCGTGGCATTCAGCAAATAAGCCAATTGCGGGTCGCTATAGCCGTTGCGTTTGGCTTGCAGCAATAAATCTGCTGGAATCGTAGCCAAATCATAGTGGCGCAATTCCTTCTCAAGCTCAATCAAACTGGCCAATTGATCAAGGAACCAATAATCGATTTTGGTCAATTCATGAATTTGATCGACCGTCCAGCCCAGATCAAAGGCCGTGCGCATGGCAAAAATTCGTTGCGGCGTTGGCGTGATCAACAATTCGCGCAAGCGTTCTTGGGCGACAGGTTGGCTGCCATCAGCACCCCAACCCATGCGGCCATTTTCCAACGAGCGCAAGGCTTTTTGCAACGCTTCGGTGAAGGTTCGCCCCATCGCCATGGCTTCGCCAACCGATTTCATGGCGGTGCCAAGCACGGGCTGCGAGCCTGGGAATTTCTCAAAGTTCCAGCGGGGAATTTTGACCACCACATAATCGAGCGATGGCTCAAACGAGGCTGGAGTTGATTTGGTAATGTCATTGGGCAACTCGGGCAAGGTATAGCCAACCGCCAATTTGGCGGCAATTTTGGCAATAGGAAAGCCCGTTGCTTTGGATGCTAGCGCCGATGAGCGCGAAACTCGTGGATTCATCTCGATCACAATCACCCGCCCATCGTGGGGATTGATTGCGAATTGGACATTCGATCCACCTGTTGCCACGCCAACGGCATCCATTACTGCCAAGCCCATATCGCGCAAACGTTGATATTCGCGGTCGGAGAGCGTCATGGCTGGTGCAACCGTAATTGAGTCGCCAGTGTGCACGCCCATGGGATCGAAATTCTCAATCGAACAGACCACAACCCCATTGCCAGCACTATCGCGCATCAATTCAAGCTCGTATTCCTTCCAGCCGAGCAAACTTTCTTCGATCAGCAGTTCGCCAATTGGCGAAAGCTTCAAGCCCTCTTCGACAATCCGTCGAAAATCTTCAGAGTTGTAGGCGATCCCGCCGCCAGCGCCGCCAAGCGTAAACGAAGGCCGAATAATCGAAGGAAAGCCAGTGGCTTTGACCAATTCGAGCGCTTCTTCGATCGATCGGGCGATGCCTGAACGCGCCGATTGCAAGCCAATGCGATTCATAGCCTGCTTGAACAACTCGCGATCTTCGGCGGTGGCGATGGCTTCAACATTTGCGCCGATTAATTGAACATTATATTTGTCCAACACGCCAGCGTGGTGCAGATCCATGGCGAGATTGAGCGCCGTTTGGCCGCCGACCGTGGGGAGGATCGCATCGGGGCGTTCGCGGGCGATAATTTCGCTGACCGTTGGCACATCCAACGGCTCAATATAGGTACGATCAGCCAACGATGGATCAGTCATAATCGTGGCTGGATTCGAATTGACCAAAATAATGCGGTAACCCTCTTCACGAAGCGCTTTAATCGCTTGGGTACCGCTATAATCAAACTCACATGCTTGCCCGATCACGATTGGGCCTGCGCCAAGCACCAGAATTGAGTGAATGTCGCTGCGTTTTGGCATCGGTGTCTCCATAGTGGGGGATGTACGCCCGCAAGGCACGCCGTTGGCTTGCCGCGCCCCATCCTAGCCAAGTTCGTGTGTCGGGCTGTCATTATACGATGAAATCGCATGCCACAATTCAAACTAACCGATTGCTGCGTGCCCTGAATCCCACTCGGTTCAATGGGCGATAAATGGTGTTCCCTCATCCCAACCCCGCTTCCGTCTTCTAGGATTCAGGGTTCAGAAGTTAGGCATCAGGTTGGTAAGGTTTCCCTCACCCAATCTTGCCATGATACGTGGACTAGACGCGTGCTCCCCTCGCCCGCGTGCAATGGGAGCGGGGGCTGGGGGGTGAGGGAACACTAGCGTGCGCTGACCATACCTGATCCAATCGATTAAATTAATTGCAGCACAACCTAGTGCGCAATATCCATCGCAAGCCGGATTTGCTGACTTGTTATGTATTCAATTATTCAATAATTGAATAATTGAATACATAAGTGGAGAACAACGATGCAACTCGAAATATCAGTTGTAGCAGATAGCCTTAACACTCTACAATTGCTCAATCGCGCAGCTAGCCTGCGTGGAGCAGCGGCTTGGATTCAACGGACAGCGCAGGCACTCAGCGCTAAAGCATTGGCTGATAATCAATTGGTGGCGAGCCTAAGTTTTGGTTTATTGCCGCAAGATCCTAGCCAACCGATGGAAAGCTATTTAGCCGAGCTGCGCAGCACCGAGCCAACGCAATGGGTCGCTCGCCTGCAACAACGAATTATCGAGTTCAGTGCTAGCTCAGGCGAATTAACCAGCGAGCGGCTGTGGCAAGGCTTGCGCAATGCTGGGATTTATAGCGAGCTAGCCACCCAGCAGGAGCTATTGGCGGCCATGCAACAGCCAAGCGAATTGCTGGCGCGGGTTTGCCAACACCTTGAGCATATGTGGCAAACGTGGTTGCACACCGAATGGCAGCAAGCCCAACCAGCGATCAGCCAACTCAAGCGCCAGCTGCAAGCCCAAATTCCCGATGATGCGGCGCTCAAAGGTTTGCGCCAAAACCTGGGCTATGCAGTCAATCAAACCTGGCATCAATTGCAGGGGCAACGCCAAATTCGGCTGTTTGCTGCAACCCATAATGCGAGCCTCACCACGTTTTTGGCTGATCCAGCGTATTTATGGGTTGGAATTGGCTTTGGCGTTAGTAACGAAATTCAACCACGGCTGGTGAGCCGCAACGAGCTATTATTTCGCTTGCAAGCCTTGGCCGATGCCGCGCGAATTCAGGTTATGGAGCTTTTGGCGCAGGGCGAATTGACAGCGCAAGCGATTATCAGCCAAAGCCAATTGCCGCAATCGAGCGTTT
The DNA here is from genome assembly GCA_963767035.1 of uncultured Chloroflexia bacterium. Classification (GTDB taxonomy): domain Bacteria; phylum Chloroflexota; class Chloroflexia; order Chloroflexales; family Herpetosiphonaceae; genus Herpetosiphon. Next base: position 968,800 of record CAVYBW010000003.1, read on the forward strand.
CGCGCCATTTGAATATTCTACGGAATGCTGGTTTTGTGCAGGAGCGGCGGGCGGGCGGTGCAACCAAGAGCTATCGTTTGGTCGCTAGCCATGTTGGGGCAACCTTTGCGGCTTTTGAGCAAGCGCTGGTTCAACCAACGCAAATCAGCCCGATCCAGCCCGAATCAAACCTGCCAAGCAGCATTCAACGCTTTTTCAATCGCGAAGGCCGCATGATTACATGGCCAAGCAAGCACAGCGATCGGATTCCGATTTTGCAGTATTTGGCGGGGCAATTTGAGTTTGGGCGTGAATATAGCGAGCGCGAAGTTAACGAACTGCTCAAACCGCACACTGGCAGCGATGTAGCCAACCTACGGCGCTATTTGATTGATGTCAAACTGTTTGAGCGTGATGGCACTGGCTCGCGTTATTGGCGCAAAAGCGAAGCATAGTTTTTAACCGCGAAGATAGCGAAGAACGCTAATTATGGTGATAGAGGTCAGGGGTCAGAATTTTACCAAATTGGTTGATCTATGAAGAATTAATCTGGGTAAATCTGTGCGAATCTGTGGCTAAAAAACTGACCCCTGATTTCTGATTGCTTAATCCTTCGTGATCTTCGTGTCCTTCGTGGTTAAAACTCACTGACCCCTGATACCGCGCTTACCGCTTGCGGAACAGAAAAATATATTCGTGCTTGAAGATATAAAAGCCACCAACCAACGCGCGATAGCGCCAAAGCTCTTTTTGATGCCGCTTGCCGGTGGTCTCTTCGAAGTTTTTAACAATGATGCTTTTGAGTTGAAAGCCTTGCGCTTGCACTACTTCCATGGTGCGAAAGCCCAACGGAACCCACTCGCCATGCATATATTTATCGCCAATAATTACCGCTAGATGGCGACCGCGTTGCAACACTGGTACGACGCGGGCAACTGCCGCTGCCATTTGGCCAAGAAAATCATCGACCGAAGGCGCGTTGGATAAATCGCGCTCATCATCGCTGAAATTAATAATATCAAAATAGGGCGGGTGCATAATTGCCAACTGTGCATGGCGCTGGCCATAATCAGCCAAAACCGCTTGCCAATTGATTGTGGTGCAATCACCATGCACCGAATTCGCGACAATCGCCGCCGGATTTGGCTCGCGCTCAACGGCCTGATTGGCATATTCGACCATATGTGGTTGGAGTTCAACTCCAAGCACATTGCGGCCTAAGCGTTGGCCTTCAATCAGCGTTGTGCCCGAACCAGCAAAGGTATCAATCACCCAATCGCCCTGTTTGGTATAACGCCGCATCAATTGATTGGGAATTTGCGGCACAAAATTGCCCCAATAGCCTGCCGAATGCACGCCCGAGCCATCACGCCGATCGATCATCCACAAACTATCGGTGTTAATATCGTCGTATTCTTTCCAGCGATTGAGATTAATATCGTTGATCGTCGTTGTGCGCACGGTCGCAATGCTGCGGGTTAAACGATCGATATAGTAATGAGCGCGTTCGAGGGTCTGAGCATCGCTAATTTGCTGTAACTCACCCAACAGATAATCATAGTCAAAGGCAACACTCTCCGCCTGATCAGCAACGCCATCGGCATAATCAGCGAGGTGTGCAGTGGTAGCGAGAATACTAGCGCGGAGTGCGACGAGGGCTGAGAGATCACGCCAACCATCAAGAAGATTGAGCAAACGTGGTTTGCGAAACCAAAGCAACCGATCCATGCAATCACCCATGAACAATTCTCAAGCGGGGTTGGCTTGTACAAACCAACCCCGACAAAGCTTTCCTGTGCGAGCTGTTATTTTACAACGAATAAAGTTCGCCGTATTTGGTGCGGAGATAGCGGATGTATGGCTCGATGCTGAGGTCTTGACCAGTAACTTTGCGGATCAGATTTGGCACGCTATATTTGCGACCATACACGTACATATTGGATTTCAACCAATTGTGTAGGTTGGCAAATTGGCCTTGGCTAATTTCGGTTGGTACATTAGGGTTGGCGCGCACAGCAGCATCAAAAATTTGCGCGCTGAGGATATTGCCCAAGGTGTAGCCTTGGAACGAGCCACCAATAATCCCACCATACCAGTGCACATCTTGCAATACGCCATCGCGATCGTCGGGGGCGGTAATGCCTAAATCGCTGCGATAGCGTTCGTGCCAAGCTTCGGGCAAATCGCGAATGGCCAATTTGCCTTCGAGCAAGGCCAATTCCAAATCGAAGCGAATCATGACGTGCAAGTTGTAGGTCACTTCATCGGAATCGGTGCGCACCAGCGAGCGCTGCACTTTGTTGATTGCTCGATAGAAGGTATCCAAATCGACCTTGCCAAGTTGGCTGGGGAAGGCGGCCTGCGCCTTGGGATAGGCATATTGCCAGAAGGCGCGGCTGCGACCAACCACATTTTCCCATAAGCGTGATTGTGATTCGTGGGTGCCAGCCGACGCGCCGCTGGCCAATGGGGTGTTTTCGTAGGCTGGGTTGACGCCCAACTCATACACCGCGTGGCCAGTTTCGTGAATCGTGCTGAACAAGCCATCGCTCAGATCGTGATCGCGAAAGCGGGTGGTAATCCGCACATCGCCGATCGAGAATTTGGTCATAAAGGGGTGGTGGGTTTTATCTTGGCGGCCACGCTCAAAATCGTAGCCAATTTCGCGGATTAAGCTCTCGCCAAAGGCCAATTGCTCAGCTTCGGGATAGTGCTGCAACAAACAGCTATCATCGGCGGCTGGTTGCTCGGTGATGGTTTTGACCAACGGCACCAGTTGGTCGCGCAAGGGGCCAAAAATCTCGCGAATTTTGGCGACAGTCATGCCTTGGTCGGCCATATCGATCAGCGGATCGGCAATATGCTCGCTTGGGCCGAAAAATTCGGCATAGCGGCGACTAAGATCCAAGGTTTTTTCGAGCAACGGCGCGACTGAAGCGAAGTCGTTGTTGGGGCGCGCTTGCGTCCAAGCGGTATAGGTTTTGGCGATGTGCGAATACAATTCAGCAATAAATTCGCTTGGCACTAGCACTGCTTGATCATAATCGCGCTTGGTTACGAGCACCAATGCTGCGTCATCTGATTCGGGATCTTGTTGTTCGGCCCAAGGCACCAGTTTTTCGAGCAAGCGGCCAACTTCAGGCGCGGTCGCATGTTCGTGAGCTAGGCGGCTCAGCGTTGCCATCTGGCGACCGCGAGCTTCGGCTCCACCGTTTGGCATGTAGGTGCTTTGATCCCAATTTAATACAGCGCCAGCATACGATAAATCTTGAGCAACCCCAATTTTTTCCTTCAAATCAGCTAATTGTTCTTGCATTCTGTTCTCCTACACATGTGGCACGCTTGTGCAACGACGCACACTCGCTCCGTCATTATAATTCAATTCAGGGCCAATTGGAGCATTATTTCACTGGATTGTAGCCATCACCCAATCGCAAACCACTTGTGGTAGCTGATTGCTAGCCACAGGTGATCGGCTGCGTTGGCAATGGAGCCTGATTCGCTGAGTGCCATGCTGCGTAGGAATGGTGAATAAGGCCTAGTGGCATACGTTTGAGCGTGGCTGCCACTGATTCGCATAGGCCAAACGTATGATAGGGCCTGGTACTATCTGGGGGAACGAACTCAACCCTTGATGGTGATATCTCTGCCTAGGTAACCCATAAAAAAAGTCCTATAGTCCTGTTATTGCTAGTTGCACGAACCGACTGAGTATGTCATACTCAAGAATAACCATTTTTCCCAACGGGTTTTTCACTATGCAACGATCATTACCATCTGCAAAACAGCTTGGTTTGGCTGCCTTTGCAACGTTGATTTTAGGCATCGGCTTGCTCTACGCAGGCGCCTTGACCATCGCGCCATTGGGTTTGCTCAGTTTTGTCGTGTTATCAATAGTGGCTATGGTATCACTCACCGCCCACGACATAGAAGATACCATTCGAAAGAAAGGGCGTTCAGAATGAGTTTACTTCCTTCCGCCATTGACGATAACGAGCTATCTCCTGCCCGCAAAGCCCTGCTTGACCGTATCCATTTGGTGTGGATATTTGTCAATGGCTCGACTGCCATTAGCTTATTCTTTCTCTTTCTTTTCAATTTCTTTACTAACAACGATGCCTGGAAACAGATGTTGATCCTCTCGATTTCTTCGATTGGTTCAACTGGGATTTTGTGGTATACCAACCACAAGCCAGTTCAATGGCGTTTATGGGCTGCGCTTGTTAGCTCGATGGTTGCATTAATCGAAATTGCGCTCTTCTTCCAAAATGGCTATTTGATAGCGATCTCGGTCACTAGTGTGGTCAGCATTTATGCAGTTACCGCCGATCGCCATGAATTAATTACATGGTCAGCTGTGATTGGAGTTCTCTTTACAATTATTTTTGCTATTTTGAACGGCGTGCAACAAACTCCGCCAGAATGGCTGAATCAGCTGCACCTCAACTTGCTAATTTCGAAAGTGCTTGTGCCAGCCTTCATTGGTGGTGGCATTGTGATGATTGCCTTGTTGTTGCTTGGTTTGAGCAATACGCTGCGCCAATCGTTGAATGAGGCCAATGAGCGCCGGCGAATTGCTGAAGAATCGCAGGCTGCCCAAGCCAAAACCTTAGCGCAAGTCGAGCGTCAAGCTGCCGAACAAGCTCGTTTGCTTGAATTAGTGCGCGACCTCGAAACGCCAGTGATTCCAGTGCTGGATGGGGTTTTGGTGCTGCCAATTGTTGGTCACCTCGAAAGCAAACGGCTGGAAAACTTGACTGAATTGTTGCTGAACCGGGTTGCCCAAGAGCGAGCGCACACGGTTTTGCTCGACATAACCGCAGTTTCAGTGGTTGATACCGCAACCGCGCAACACTTGATTCAGCTGGCCCGGGCAATTCGTTTGCTTGGCGCTGAATGTGTGATTACTGGGATTCGTGCCCACGTTGCCAGCACCTTGGTTGCACTTGGCATTACGTGGGAAGGCCTACGCACCGCTGGCTCGTTGCGCGATGGCATTGCCAAAATTATCGCCGAAAAGAATATTGCAATTTAGGAAATTGGCTTGTGGTTTTTGATGATACTGATTTAACGCCCAACCGAATTGAAATGGCTCGTCGCACTGCGACGGGTCATTTTATTGATCTGACCAGTAGCAATCCAACCCAACAAGGCTTGCTTTTTCCGCCTGATGTACTTGAGCAGGCCGCTCAACACTATTGGATTCAACGGAACTATGCGCCAAATCCCCGTGGTTTGGAGCCAACCCGCCAAGCGATTATTGACTATTATCAGCAACGCAACCCAGCTTTGGCGCTAACGCTTGATGATATTTTTATCACTGCCAGCACCAGCGAAGCCTATAGCTTGTTGTTTTCGCTGCTCACCGCACCAGGCGATAACATTCTTGGGCCAAATGTCACCTATCCCTTGTTTGAATACTTGGCCGATTTGCATCACGTTGAGTTGCGGACGTATGAGCTTGATCCAGCTAACAACTGGGCAATTGATCAGGCTTCGTTGTTGGCAGCAGCCGATCAACATACCCGGGCGGTGCTGTTAATCTCGCCGCATAATCCAACTGGGGCGATCATCAGCGAGCCAATTGCTGCCTTGCAACGGTTGGGAATTCCGTTGATCTGTGATGAAGTGTTTGCGCCATTTGCGCTGGCCAAGCCAACGGTATCGCCTTTGGGTGTGTTGCACCCAGATGTGCCCGTATTTCACCTGAATGGCATCTCTAAGCTCTTGGCCTTGCCCGACCTCAAGTTGGGCTGGATTGCGCTGAATCGGGCGGCTCAGGGCTATGCTGAGCGGCTGGAGCTGATCAACGATACCTTTCTGAGTTGTAGCAGCCTAATTCAGACCATGCTGCCGGATTTGTTGCAGGCTGCGCCAGCGTTTATCGAACAAATGCTTGAACGGGTGCGCAGCAACATCGCCTATGCCCATGAGCAGTTGGCTGATCATCCAAAGTTGATTTGGAGCGAGCCAGATGGTGGCTATTATCTGTTTCTGCAAGTGCGTGATGAATTCGATGATGAAGCCTTGGTGGTGCGCTTAATCGAGCAAGGAGTTTTGGTGCATCCGGGTTTCTTTTTCGATTGGATTGACGATTGTCGGATTATGCTATCGGCATTGACCGAGCCACGCCAATGGCAAGCGGGCATTCAAAAACTAGCCCAGATGCTTGCCATTTGACAAGCAATCCATCTTCGGCTATAATCACCTGCGCTGTCGGAATACGGCAGGTTTACAAAAAAGTGGGTAGGTACCAGAGTGGCCAAATGGGGCGGACTGTAAATCCGCTGGCTTTCGCCTACGGGGGTTCGAATCCCTCCCTACCCACCAACTTGTTTTCCATGTCAAAAGACAATGCCCTTGTAGCTCAGTTGGCAGAGCACACCCTTGGTAAGGGTGAGGTCACGGATTCGAGTTCCGTCAAGGTCTCCATACCTATGCTGGAAAACGATCCGACACTTTGTGCGGGTCGTTTTCATTGAAACTTACAAAACCCCTTTTTGGGATTGTAGGAGGACAAACACTCAATGGCTAAGCAAAAGTTCGAGCGGAACAAGCCGCACATCAACATTGGGACAATCGGACACGTTGACCACGGCAAGACCACCTTGACTGCTGCCATCACCAAAACCATGGCACTGCGTGGCCGCGCTGAATTCCGCGCCTTCGACCAAATCGACAATGCACCGGAAGAACGCGCCCGTGGGATTACGATTTCGATTTCACACGTTGAATACGAAACCGAAAATCGCCACTACGCCCACGTCGACTGCCCAGGTCACGCCGACTATATCAAAAACATGATTACCGGCGCGGCCCAAATGGACGGTGCGATTTTGGTCGTGTCGGCTCCCGACGGCCCGATGCCCCAAACCCGCGAACACATCCTCTTGGCTGGCCAAGTCGAAGTGCCCGCGATGGTGGTCTTCTTGAACAAAGTCGACATGATGGATGACCCGGAGTTGCTCGAACTGGTCGAAATGGAATTGCGCGAGTTGCTGTCAAAATACGGCTTCCCCGGCGACGAAATTCCGATCGTGCGCGGCTCGGCCAAGGGTGCCTTGGACAGCGCGTCAAGCGATGCCAACCAACCCGAGTATCAATCAATCCAAGAATTGATGCAAGCGGTTGACGATTACATCCCAACGCCAGAACGGGCGATTGACAAACCATTCCTGATGCCAATCGAAGACGTGTTCTCGATCAAAGGCCGGGGCACCGTGGTGACCGGACGGATCGAACGCGGGATCGTCAAAGTGGGCGATACGATTGAAATCATCGGGATGGGACCAGACGTGCGCACGACGGCAGTGACCGGCGTGGAAATGTTCAAGAAATTGCTCGATGAAGGTCGCGCTGGCGACAACGTTGGGGCACTCTTGCGCGGGATTGAACGAACGGACGTGGAACGCGGTCAAGTCTTGGCGAAACCAGGCTCGATCAAGCCCCACACCAAGTTCAAAGCCGAAGTCTACGTGTTGAAGAAAGAAGAAGGTGGCCGCCACAGCCCATTCTTCAGTGGCTATCGCCCACAGTTTTACGTGCGGACAACCGACGTGACGGGTGCGATTGGCTTGCCCGAAGGCGTGGAAATGGTGATGCCAGGCGACAACATCCAAATGACGGTGGAGTTGATCGTTCCGGTTGCTATCGAACAAGGCTTGAAGTTTGCGATTCGAGAAGGTGGTCGCACCGTGGGTGCTGGCATCGTGACCGAAATCATCGCCTAAACTAGTGCTTTGAATAAGCACAAACGCGATCAGCCTTTGGTCTGGTCGCGTTTGTGCCTCAACCTGCGTGAGCAGCAGGCTATGCATAACGACACGGGGGCAACCCCGCATTATTATGTTTGGCACTGATTTACATCTACAGAGGTTTATCATGGCAAAGAAAGAAAACCGGATTGTAATCACTTTGGCTTGTACCGAGTGTGGTGATCGCAATTACACAACGACCAAAAATCGCAAAAACGACACAAATCGTTTAGAATTGGTGAAGTACTGCCCACGTTTGCGCAAACGCACCCTGCACCGCGAAACGAAGTAGTATTAGAATTGCGCACACGCGGTCGCGCCTAGCGCCCCGCAGCATTTCTATTTCATCAGGAGGTTGTGGTGGCCGTGGCAACAGAAGACAAAGAAGATTACAAACCGAATCCAATCGCCCAATTTTTCCGCGATGCGTTTTCGGAAATGCGCAAGGTCGTTTGGCCAAGCCGCGAGGAAACTCAACGCTTAACGCTAGTCGTGATTGGCATTTCGTTGTTGGTCGGGTCGATTCTAGCAGTCTTCGACTTGCTATTTGAAACGCTGGTGCGGGTGATCCAATAATTACCGCCAAATGCGAGGCTCAGTATGTCTGACAACGAAAACGAAGAAGAAACCCTTACTCCCGAGGGTGTCCATTGGTATGTTATTCATACCTACTCAGGCTATGAAAACAAAGTGATGCAAAATCTGCGTCATCGGATTGAATCGATGGACATGCGGAACCAAATTTTCCGTGTGGTCGTGCCAACCGAAGAAGAGATTGAAATCAAAAATGGCCAGCGTCGGACTGTTCAAAAAAAGGTGTTTCCTGGCTATGTGCTGGTTCAAATGGCCATGACTGACGATTCGTGGTATGTGGTGCGTAATACACCAGGTGTCACCTCGTTTGTGGGCATGGGAACCAAGCCATCACCATTGGCTGATGAAGAAGTTCGCTATATTCTGAAGCAAATGGAAGAAGAAGCACCCAAAGTCAAGGTCAACTACGAAATTGGCCAAACTGTCAAGATTACCGATGGCCCATTCACCGACTTTGAAGGGGTGGTCGATGAGATTGACGAAGAACGTGGCCGCGTGCGCGTGCTTGTCTCGTTCTTTGGCCGTGAAGCTCCAGTTGAGCTTGATTTTCTACAAGTTATTCGCGTTATAGAATAAACACCCGCGACAACTAGTTCGCGAAGGAGTCCTCTGTGGCAAAGAAAGTAACCGCAGTCGTTAAGTTGCAATTGCCTGCTGGTAAAGCAACACCTGCACCACCCGTTGGTCCTGCACTTGGTGCAACTGGTATCAACATTATGGCGTTTTGTAAAGATTACAACGAAAAAACGTCAGCTCAAGTTGGCACGATTATTCCAGTTGAAATTACGGTTTATTCAGACCGCTCTTTCACCTATATTCTCAAAACCCCACCTGCTGCCGACTTGTTGCGCAAAGCTGCTGGGATTCAACGTGGTAGCGGCAAAACCGGTACCCAAGGTGCTGGCTCAATCACGCGCGCTCAATTACGCCAATTGGCTGAAACCAAAATGCCTGATTTGAACGCGAATGATCTTGAAGGCGCTGAAAAAATTATTGCCGGTACTGCCCGCTCAATGGGTATTACAATCAAAGACTAAGTACAAATCAAAAGGCAAATATCAAAAGGCAAACCTTGTTGATATACGCTATTGATTGCTTATTCACGTGCTTTTTAACTAAAGATCAAGCCAAAAATCGATGCTAAACATTCTTATGTTTAATCTGATTTTTGACTTCTGACTTTTGATTTGATGTTGTGGCAGAGGTTTCGGCTTCGCTAAGACCACAAGGAGCTAATTGTTCATGGCAAAGCAACACGGTAAAAAGTACCAAGCTGCTGCGGCAAAAGTAGAAGCTGATCGCTTGTACACGCCCGAAGAAGCTGCGGCTTTGGTCAAAGAAACTTCGTTCACCAATTTCGATGCAACCGTTGAAGTGCACTTGCGCTTGGGTATCGACCCACGCCACGCCGATCAAACGGTTCGTAGCACCGCTTCATTGCCCCACGGCACTGGTAAAAAGGTGCGCGTATTGGTTTTCGCCCAAGGCGATACCGAAAACATTGCTCGTAACGCTGGCGCTGAAATTGTCGGTGGCGATGAGCTGATCCAACGCATCGAAAAAGAAAACTTCATCGATTTCGACGTAGCCGTTGCAACTCCCGATATGATGGGTAAGGTCGGTCGCTTGGGCCGGATTCTTGGTCGCCGTGGCTTGATGCCTAACCCCAAGAGCGGTACGGTTGTACCACCCAACGATTTGCCTCAAGCCATCAAGGCCTTGCAAGGCGGTCGCGTCGAATTCCGCAACGATAAAACTGGTCTGTTGCACGTTGCCATCGGCAAGGTCAGCTTCAGCGCTGAGCAAATCAGCGAAAACTTGTTAGTTTTGCTGGATGCGATCAAGGCCGCTAAACCAAGCGGTTCAAAAGGTGTTTACATCCGTAGCATTACCCTGACCAGCACCATGGGTCCTGGGATTCCAATTGATGTGAATGTTGCTCAAGCAACTGCCTAATTGAACTTACCAAAGCGCGGGAATGGCTACTGCTGTTCCCGCGCTTTGCGTTTTAGCCCTCAGGATCGTGAATCAAGACACTGCAACAGCTTAATGCACCTTCGGCTTTGGCAAGCTCGCTATTATCCAGCAAAATTAATTGATAGCCATGCTGGCGCAAGCGTTCAGCCGTTGCCGGATAGGCTTGCTCATACAACAAGCGCCCATCGTGCAGTTGCACCACATTCGCCGCAAGCTCCTCACGCGGGTCAACCTCGATCACCTGATACTCGGCAAACAGCTGTGGATCGACCCATTGCGGGTTGAGCAAGACCGTCTGTTGATCAACGGCGCATACCGCACTTTTGAGATGCAGGCATTGGCCTAATGCTACACCTTGCACTCGATAGCCATGAGCTTCAGTTAATGCCTGTACTTGCTCAACCGCAGCTTGATTGCTGCGCGTTGAAAGCCCAATCCAGATCGTTTTGCCCAAAACAACGACATCGCCACCATCAAGGGTTGCTGGCTCGCTTAGCCATGCCAATTGGCGATAGTTTTGCAGCACTGCGGCGATTGCAGCCAACTCTGGGCGGCGTGATGCCGCGCCAGGTCGGGTGATAATTGCTAACTCTGGCAACACAAGCGCTGTATCTTCGACAAATACCGAATCGGCCAAATCTTCGGCTAAGGCAAGCTCGACCACCTGATAGCCATGAGCGGCCAGCGTAGTGCAGTAGCGGGTATGTTGGCTTTGGGCATGGCCCAAATCAAGCGGCTGGCGTTCGAGGTGGGTTAATTCACATGCTTGAATTGCCGGACTAACCGGACGTACAATTGCGGTTGGCATACAAATTGCTTTCCTTTTTAGCTACTTCAAAAATCCACGAATGTACTCCACGAAGCCTTCAATTGGTAGTTTACCGTATAATAGGAATAGAATGATTTTAGTTGCCAGCACATCGTGTTGGCGAAGCACCAACCTATGGAGGAATTGCGCCATGGAATTTCGCATGGGCATGTCGCCGGAAGCGCTAGCACAACAAACCATGTCAACCAAAGCCTCGCCCGCTTTGATTGCATTAAACAATATGCTGGTGCTTTCAACTCACGAATTGCAACAATTGATCCAACAAGAATTAGAGGACAATCCCGCGCTCGAGAATGTTGATCTGGAGCCAGATGAAACATGCTCGCGTTGTGGCCGGCCTTTAATTGAAATGCTCTGTTTATATTGCGTTCACGAGGATCAGCGCTTGGCTGAGGCTGAACGGAACGATTACACCGCCGCTGGTGAAGAAGATGAATTTGATCCGTTAATGATGGTGGCCACGCCAGCCCAACTGAGCGAAGTGTTGCTGCGCGATTTGCGGGCCTCGCTGTCTGAACAAGATTATTTTATTGCTGAGTATTTGGTCGGCTGTTTGGATGAGCAAGGCTTCCTTGATGCCAATACCGGCGATATTGCCGCCAGCCTGACGATTGATGAGGATCGGGTGATTGCAGTCTTGCTCAAACTGCAAGATATTGCTCCCGTCGGCGTGGGGGCGCGGAATGTGCAAGAATGTTTGTTGTTGCAGTTGCGCCGGCTCGAGGAAGAAGATGTGCGGCATCCGTATGTTGAGCGGGTTATTACCGAGTTTTGGAACGATTTGGCCGAGCATCGTTACGGCGCAATCGCCCAATCATTAAGTGTCGAATACGATGATGTGGTCGAAGTGCGTGAGTTTATTCGTGAACATTTGCGGCCCTATCCGCTCGCGCTCAGCGGCGACGGATCATCGCGAACCAATTACATCATGCCCGATGTGGTTATTCGTGAGAATGAAGGCAAGCTCGAAGCCGAAGTGTTGATGTCGGATCGCAGCTTTTTGCGGATCAATCCATTGTATCAATCGCTGGCGAAACGTGGCCGCGAAGCCGAAGCGGAGATGTCGTCAGAAGAGCGCGATCACCTTAGTCAATATGTGGCACGTGCTCAAATGTTCCTGACCAATATTCGCCAACGGCGTGAAACAATTCGCCGAATCAGCGAATTTTTGATTGAAACCCAAGAGGATTTCTTGCGTCAAGGCGTGCGTTTCCTGCGTCCAATGACTCGGGCCGAGGTTGCCGATGGCATTAGCGTGCACGAATCGACGGTCAGCCGCGCAACCGCCAATAAATATGTGCAATTGCCCAATCGCTCGGTGATTCCGTTTAGCCATTTCTTTACAGCCTCGTTGAACGTCAAAGATGTGCTGTTGGAATTGGTGCAAAACGAAACCAGCCCCCTAACCGACCAAGAATTGGTTGAGTTATTATCGGAACGTGGTTTTGATGTGGCGCGGCGCACGATTGCCAAATATCGCAATCAATTGAATATTTTGCCATCGACCTTGCGCTAAATCATCACCTAGGAAAGGCTATTGCAATGCAACGTTGGCGAATTTGGCTCGAATGGCTGCTGGCGGGTGGCCTCAGTTTGCTGATTGCCCGTTTGGTGCTGCTACTATTTGCCGCCAACCCCGAGCAGCCGTTTACCCAACTGATTCTTTGGGCTAGCCAAGCGCTGGTTTGGCCCTTGGCATGGCTTGATCAAGCTCAACCGCAAACAGGTGTGCGCTTTGAGCGTGGCACATTCTTGCTTATAGTGCTTGGACTTGTTGCAACCAGCATGTGGCAGTTGCTGCAAACACGGAGAACTACCCATGGATTGGAGTAACTTTTTTCGGGCCGTTGGTTGGACGATTGCAATTGCTGGTGGCTTGGGCCTGCTTGGCCTAGCCCTGATTTGGTATCGACTCAAGCGCCTGAATGTGCCCGATGGAGCGTCGTATCGTGAAACCATGATGCGGGTGCCATTGAGTTTAGTGATTGTGCTTGATTTGCTTGATTTGGCGTTTGATGTCTTTGCCGCGCCAATTTCGTGGCTGGTGCTCAGCCACTTCAACTTGCAGGGCTTGCGACGGGTCAGCGTGATCGAAGCCTTGATTCCAGGCACGCAGGTTATCCCTTGGATGACTGTTAGTTGGTTTGCAGTGCGATTGTTTGATCGCCATTCGCAACCAGATGAAAGCGTTGAGCCATGAGCGATGAGGCCACTTTGAAGATTAGCCTAATTATCAATCCGGCTTCGGGTACGTCTGAGCAAGGTGCTTTGCTGCTCGAAACCCTCACTCCCATGAGCGGAGTGACCATTTTGACCACCGATGCAGCTGGCGATGGCGAGCGTTTGGCCCGCCAAGCGGTGGCTGATGGAGCCGAATTAGTCGTGGCGGCTGGCGGCGATGGCACAATTAATGAGGTCGTCAAAGGCTTATTGGAAGCTGAACGGCGGGTGCCGCTCGGCGTGATTCCGCTTGGCACTGGTAACGATTTGGCGCGCACCTTGGCCTTGCCAACCGATCCACTCGAAGCATGGAAATTGATTTTGGTTGGCGAGCGGCGCAAACTCGATGTGATTGAGATTCGCACGCCACGCGAATTGCATTACGCCTTGAATGTTTCGGCTGGCGGTTTCAGCGGCCAGCTCAACGAAGCCTTATCAAGCGAAGTCAAGGCGGCTTGGGGTCCATTGGCCTACTTGCGAGGCGCGTTAGGCGTTTTGCCCGATTTAACCACCTATCGCACCACGATTCAATATGATGATCAAGCGCCTGAGCAAGTTGATGCCCTGAACATTATTATTGCTAATGGCCGAACTGCGGCAGCTGGGGTGCAAGTTGCACCATTGGCCAACCCCGAAGATGGCTTGCTCGATGTGGTGATTGTGCACTATGGCTCAATCTTGAGCTTGGCTGGGGCGGCGGCACGCTTATTGGTCAATGGCAATTATCTGAATAGCGAATTGGTTGAATTGCGGCGCGCCAAAAAAGTTCAAGTCGTCTCTGACCCCGAAATTTGGTTCAACGCCGATGGCGAACTGATCACCAACGAACCAATTGTCTTTGAAGTGCTGCACCAAGCCTTAGAAGTCGTGGTCGGCGCTGAGTATCAAGCGATAGTTGAGGGATCAGGGGTCAGCGGGCAGGGTCTAGAGGAGAGCAATTAGACATTATAGCTATGGGTTGGCTCAGCCGTTGGGGGTTTATAGCGCTTGCTCACAGAGTTGGCAATTAGATTATTGTTTGCTGAACCCTAGCCCTGCCCGCTTAATAGCAAGGAGTTTATGATGAGCGATGATTTACGCGATGAATTACGCGAATTAGCTGGCTATCGCAACGAAGAAAGCGATATTTTGGGCGTATTCAATGCTGATGAGGTTGAAAATCTACAAGATTTTACCATAACCGACATTGAGCAAGGTGAAACCGAAGCCTACGCCGATTTGAGTGAGCCGCTCGAATCATACGATGAATTGACTGGCGAGAATTTGCGCGAAGGTGAAACCGACGATGTGATGGAAGCCATCCAAGAGGGCTTAAGCTATGTGCCACCAGTCGATGACCCCTTAGATTTTGACGAGGCTGAGTAACCCCGAAGATCACGAAGGCAATGAGGCAATGGGCTATAGGAGTGATGGATTGTACATGTTGCGAGCATTATTCCAATAGCCTTCAGCCACGAGCCTCTGCGGCTCTGCGTTAAAAACGGTATCGCTTATGCTCCAAGTCGATCCTCCTCCCCTGTAACCGCTCCCCAAGTCTGTTCATTCTATGCTCGCTCCCCAATGCTAGCTTCACTATTTCCGCATCAATCATCCTTCAAGCGTGTGTTTACGTAGTGCCAATGACAATCTGTTGCTGAGATTATGGCGAAAAAGCATTGAGCGCCTAGAGTTTCAATGGCATAATAAAACCACATGATCGGTAGCTGGGGGATTGGTCGTTAACATAAGGATGAATTGCCCATGGATGTTTTTGCAACCCGGCGCTTTAATTTTTCGGCTTCGCATCGCTATTGGCGCGAGGAATGGAGCCTAGAACAAAATGAGGCGGTGTTTGGCAAATGTACCAATCGCTATGGTCATGGCCACAACTACGAGTTGTTTGTGACGGTTGCTGGTGCGGTTGATCCGATCACCGGAATGGTTATGAATATGGTTGAGTTGAAACGCATTGTCACAATGGTGTTAGACCAATTTGATCATAAGCATTTGAATGAAGATACCCCCTACTTTCGTGAAGTGATCCCCACAACCGAAAATGTGGTGCAGGTATTGTGGGGTTTGATCGAGCCGCAATTACCCAAAGGAGTTCGTTTAGCCAAATTACGCTTGTATGAAAATAACGATTTGTATGCTGAATATTTTGGGCAGCAACAAACCGCCACATTCAACCGCCGCTATGAATTTTCGGCGGCGCACCGTTTGCATGCTCAAAGTTTATCGGATGAAGCGAACCGCGACTTATATGGTAAATGCAATAATCCCAATGGACATGGCCACAACTATCAACTTGAAGTGACGGTTGATGGCCTGATTGATGCCCAAACTGGTATGGTGATCGATTTGGTCGATATGGATCGGCGCGTGCAGAGTGTGCTCGACAACTGGGATCATCGTCATCTTGATTATCAGGTTGCCGAATTTGCCGAACAGCCATCGACCGCTGAAAATATTGTGGTTGTGCTGTGGCAACGGCTGGAAGCGCTGTTTGGCTCACAATTAAAGCATTTGCGGCTGTGGGAAACCGCCAATAATGTCTTTGATTATCCGTTGAGCCAAAACTAAGCGCAAGCCTGTATCGTGGATGAGGCCCTAGAACTATTACTAATAAAGGATGGAGCAGATGACGCTTATTTACTCTGGCAATGGACTTAATGGCAACTCAGCACCAGCAGTGCGCGAAGATATGGAAGCAGCAGTCAAAACAATTATCGAAGGACTCGGCGAAGATGTCGAACGCGAGGGTTTGCAACGCACTCCGCATCGGGTGGCCAAAATGTTTACTGAACTGACTGCTGGCTATCGAACTGATCCTGTCGCCTTGATTAACGAAGCAATTTTCACAGTTGATTATAACGAGATGGTCTTGGTGCGTGATATTGAGTTTTCGTCGCTCTGCGAGCACCATATGTTGCCATTTTGGGGCAAAGCCCACGTTGCCTACATTCCCAATGGCAAAGTAATTGGGCTTTCGAAAATTCCACGGATCGTCGATATGTTTGCTAAACGTTTACAAGTGCAAGAACGGCTCACCCGCGAGATTGCCGATTTTGTGGCTGAGGCGATCGATGCCAGCGGCGTGGCAGTTGTGGTGCAAGGCGCGCATATGTGCTCAATGATTCGTGGAGTCAAAAAAGCCAATGCTCGCATGGTGACTCAATCGCTACAAGGCGTGTTTAAAACTGATCCCCAAATTCGCGCTGAATTTATGGGTCATATTACGGCGAATTTTTCCGATGACTAAAACAATCGTTATTACTGGAGCAGGACGTGGAATTGGCCGCGCGATTGCCTTGGCCTGTGCTGCCAATAATCATTTGATTCTGCTAGCGCGCAGCGAAACCGAATTGCAGGCAGTTGCCGCCGAAATTCAGTGGGCTGGCGGCACAGCTGAGGTTGTGGTTGGCAATGCCAGCGAGCCAGCAATTGTGCAACAGGCGATTGATTTGGCCCAGCAAGCAGGCCAAGGCCAGATTGATGCGCTAATTTTGGCGGCTGGTGTGGCCCATGTGGCCGAGGTTGGGGCACTCAGTTTGCAGCAATGGCAACAATCGTTGGATGTCAACTTAACTGCCAGCTTTTTGGCTTGCCAAGCTGCGTTGCCCTATCTCAAGGCAGGCAGCCAGATCATTGCGATTTCGTCGATTGCTGGCAAGAGTGGTTTTCCGGGTTGGGCGGCTTATTCGGCCAGCAAATTTGGCTTGATGGGCTTTTTGCAGGCCTTGCGCGAGGAGCTACGCCCGCAAGCTGTGCGCGTGACGGCAGTGGTGTCGGCGGCAGTTGATACGGCGCTGTGGAACGCTGTGGCTGGTAGTTGGAACCGCCAGAATATGCTGCAAGCCAGCGAAGTGGCCAATACGGTTGCCTATATTCTGAGCCAACCAAGCCATGTATTGATCGATGAGATCAGTATTGGCCATGTGGTGGGTAAATTATAGCCAACAAAAAACCGAGGCGGTAAATGCCGCCTCGGCTTACTCTGGAAGTCCCAGATTGAGAATGGTCGAGTATCAAACTGAAAGGCTGCGATGTGCAATGGTAGTGCGATGTCGAGTGCAATGAGCTAGAATGGTGCGACAACGTGCTAGAATGTCGTGCTGCAATGGAGTAGTGCGATGAGTGCTGCAACGAGTTTGGTTGGTGCGACGATGTGCAATGATGTGTACTGCGACGATGGTAGGTTGCTGGGCGACTACGATGTTCAGTTCGATTACTCTGGATGTATCATACCAAGCTTATTCCATTGATACAATCAAGCGACAGTCCATAGCCTGATAGCACCTCTCTTCCCCCATATGTGTCATCAAAAATTATTAAGAAATCACCCATTTAAGGTTCAATTCAACCATGTCGATAATCTAGTCGAAGCTTTTCGTCGTTTTAGCTAGCTAATAGAGCAAAATTTCGTCATTAGCCGCAACATTCTGCCTAAACAAAGGGGGGATGAGGCTATTAGCTACTAGTATGGTACGTAGAAATTGGAATTAATTATTGATCCATGAAGGACACAAAGAGCGGAAACCGCGAAGCGCGTGAAGAGCGCGAAGGTTAGGTTTTAGCCACCGATGAGCACAGATTGCTCAGATTACTTTTCAATATACGGTATAGCCACCGCTGCGATGTTGACGTTTGCCTTCTACCTTTTGATGGTATGTTCATCCTTCATCCTTCATAATTTTGAATCTCTGCGCCGCTAGGTTACGCCTAGCCGCTGAATCCTGATCCCTCTGCTCTCTATTCTCTGTTCTACCAGTATCTTTTGACAGCAGTCGCACAGACTTGTATTCTTAGGTGAACTTTGTTTATTTTCAAAACGATCGATACGATAAGGAGTTAAGTTAATGAGTAAGCCAACGATTGTTGTCCTCGAGGGCGATCAAACGGGGCAAGAACTGCTTGAAGAAGGTCTGCGCGTGCTTGATCCTGCGGTGACAGGTGTTGAGGTCGAATTAAAGCGCTACGATCTGAGCCTCGAATCGCGCCGAGCGACCAATAATCAAATTGTGTTGGAAGCAGCTCAAGCCATGAAGGAAGCTGGTTATGGCTTGAAAGCTGCCACCATCACCCCAGAAAAAGCTGGCGATGTTGGTAGCCCCAACGCGATTCTGCGCGAACAAATCAACGGCACAGTGATTGTGCGAACTGGCCGCCGGATTCCAGGCGTGCGCCCAGTTGGTGGTGCCTATGCCCCGATCTCGGTTATTCGTATGGCGGTTGACGATGCTTATGGTGCCAAAGAATGGCGCGAAGGCGAAGGCGATAACGAAGTGGCCTATCGCACCGAAAAAATTACTCGTGGCACCTGTCGCGCTGTCTCTGAATATGCCTTTATGCATGCTCGCCGCATGAAAGCCAAAGTCTTCGGTGGCCCAAAATACACCGTTAGCCCAATCTACGAAGGCATGCTCAAAGAAGAAATGGATGCAGCAGCCAAGCGTTATGCCGATGTGCGCTACGAGCCACAGCTAATCGACGCAACCTATGCTTTGCTCTTGACCAACTCTGGCGATCCAATGGTGATTCCAGCGCTCAACCGCGACGGCGATTGTTTGAGCGACTTGGTATTGCAAATGTTCGGCACGATCGCTGGCGCTGAATCATTGCTTTTGGCCTTCGATAAAGATTTCAAGGTTAATGTTGTGATGGCCGAAGCGCCTCACGGCACGGCTCCAAGCTTGGAAGGCAAAAACGTTGCTAATCCAATGGCGATGATCTTGGCCTCAGCGGCCTTGCTCGATTATATTGACACTCCTCAATCCAATATGGCTGCGCGCGCGATCAGCGAAGCCACCTTGGAAGCGGTGTATGACGGCGTGCGCACTGCCGATTTGGGCGGCCATACTACCACCACCGATTTTACCGACGAAGTGATTCGCCGGGTCAAAACCAAGATGGAAGTGTGGCCATCGCTCGGTAACTAAGCTGTTGCCTACAGGCAATTAGGTGTACTTTGGACATGAGAAAGCACACTGCAATGACGGAGTGTGCTTTTATTGTTCAGAGCGAAGAACAAAGAGCAAAGAACATAGAGGTTGGGACATTCGGCCATAATTTGCTACTCTGCGCCGCTGCATTAAAAAATTGATCCATTCAGGACACGAAGATCACGAAGGCTGAATTTTTTAGCCACGAATTCCACGAAAAAGACTCCGCTAGCCAATAGATCGCATTTTGGTTTTTGCCTTCTGCCTTTTGCCTTTCAGAGGTATTGCCATGACCAACAGTATTAGCAATTTTTTTGGCTCGAACAATGCTGGCTTTGGTGATGTGAATATCGATGCAGTGATTGCGGGCAATAACAATCAAATTAACAAATATTTGCAATTGCCAGCCCAAACCGACCCCTTACCAGCCGCCTTGGAACGCTTGGCGAGCCTGTCCCAAGCGCAATTGCCTGAGCGAAGCCAATTGCCAGCGCATTCAGTTATGCCCTATCAACCGCTGAGCGATTTTGTTGGCCGTGAAGCACAGCTTGCTCAATTGGCGCAAGCGATGCTACGCCCCGACCCAAGCATGATTACGCCAATAGCCTTTGTTACGGGGATGGGTGGAATTGGCAAAAGTAGCCTTGCCTTGGAGTTTGCCCATCGCTATGGGAGCTATTTTGCTGGCGGCGTATTTTGGCTGTATGCTGCCACCAACGAAACCCTGCAAGCGAGCTTTGAGCGCTGTTGGGCTAGCCTAAAGCCAGAAGAATGGCGCTATGAAGTCAAACCTGAAACGCGGCTACAGGTAGTACGTGAATTATTTAATCAGCCAATGCCACGTTTGTTGATCTTCGATAATTGTGAAGATCCAGCCTTGTTGAATACCTACCGTCCGCATGCGGCGAGTGGCTGCCATGTGATTGTGACCAGTCGCCGCAGCCAATGGCAAGGCTCGAATTTAATTACGCTTGATACTTTACCTCCCAGCGAAAGCCGCCAACTGCTGCAACAACTAGCCGTCCAGCCGAATATCAACAAATATCTCAGCGATGACGATGCTGATCAGTTGGCCGAATTGGTAGGGCATTTGCCGTTAGCCTTGCATGTGATTGGCTCAGCCCTGAAATTCTATTTTCGCAAGCCTGCTGCCGACTATATTGCGGCGCTGCAAAGCCAACGGTTGGCCAGCTTGCAGACCATGGTCGAGCCTACCAGCAAACAACATCAAAACTCGGTGAATAATTTCTGGAGCGTGCGCAATACGGTTGAGCTTAGCTATCGCTTGCTGCCCACTGAGGTAATCCAAAACTGTCGCCGCTTGCTGTTGATGATGGCCTATTGTGCTCCGAATGTGCTAATTCCGTGGGACTTATTGCAGGCTGCTAGTGGCTATGCTGACGATAGCTTAACTGACTATTTGTGGGAGCTTGCTCAGGCGGGGTTTTGCAACGACCAAACCCAACCCCGTTTACACCCATTGATGGCCGATGTGGTTATCGATCTTGATGCCGCTAATCAGCCCGAATGCTATGCTGAATTTGTCCAAGCCCTGATTGATCTCAGTGATGACTATGTTGATGGCTGGGCCATGAACCAGATTGAGCGCTTGCTACCACATCTTGAATATGCCCATCAGCAAGCTCGCCAAGGCCAAAACTACGATGGACGCTTGGTTTATCAGCAAGGGCTGTGTTTGCAGCGTCAGGATAAATATCCTCAAGCCGAACTATTGTATCGCGAAGCGCTTGCCATCAACGATCAAGCCAGCAAAAAAACCGCTCCTGAGCCATTGATCATCAAATATATGTTTAATTTGGCAAGTATTCTCGGCAAACAAGGCCAATATAGCGAAGCCGAACAGCTGTATCGCAACATTTTAGGGCTGCGCGAACAGAAACTTGGCAGCATGCACGCTGATGTTTTGGTCATTAAGCATAATCTAGCTGGAATTCTTGGCGAACAAGGTGCGTATGATCAGGCTGAACTGATAACGCGCGAAATTTTGACAATCTTTGTGCAAACGTTTGGTGAACATCACCCTGAAACTTTGGCAACCAAACATTCCCTCGCTTGGTCTGTCGGCTATCAAGGCCGGTATAGTGAGGCTGAACAGCTGTATCGTGAGGTGCTTGCGCTGCGTGAAAAACTCTTAGGCACTAACCACCCTGCGACACTCAACACTCAGTACGCCTTAGCTTGGGCCTTAGGCTCCCAAGATCGGTATACTGAGGCTGAAGCCATCTATCGTGATGTGCTCGCAATTCGTGAGCATATGCTCGGCGAGCAACATCCTGATAGTTTAACCAGTAAATATAATTTGGCCTGTGTGATCTATAATCAAGATCGCTATCGTGAAGCCGAAGCTTTATTTAGCCAAGTTTTAATCGAACGTGAAAAAGCTTTAGGCAAGCAGCATCCAGCTACCCAAGCAACCTACGAGTGGCTTGAACTTGTGCGCAGCAAATTGGTATGATTGGAATCACTGTGATCCACGAAGGACACGAAGATAAGGCACTAGGCTATAGAATTTTGGCTTTTGCAGGGCTAAGACATGTCCCGATAGCCCAAAGCCAATAGCCTCATTGTCTATGTTCTCTGTTCTGAACCCTGAATCCTAGTCCCCTTAGCAAGACTGCCCCAACCCACAAAAACCAGCCAATCATGCCCACGCCGAAGATGGAGCCAGCCTCGGAGAATGCAGGAATGACGGTGACGATGCCAGCAGCCCCGACCAGCAAGCCAAGATAATTCAGCGCCTTGGGAAGCCGTTTGGCCTGAAGGGCTGCAATGCTGATTAAGCTGACCCACACGCCACCTGGCAATTCGATTGCCCCGCCCAGCCCACTCGCCACCGCCGAGATTGCGACCCAAACAGCCGCAGTTTGAGCAGGATCGCTCTGCTGAAGATCGGCAATGACCTTGATATTGGTGATCAATAGCATGCCACTGGCAAGAATCGTGGTTGCCCAAATAATTCCCATTGCTGTGGTGACTTGCATCAAGGTGGGAGCTGCTTGCTGCATCCGATTATGCAAGGCAATCGCCAATGGCACCATCCAAACTCCGGCGACCAAATAAATAACCAGATACCAAAGTGCCAGCAAGGTTTGATGTTCAAGCATAAACGCGATGCGTTCAGATTGGCTGGCGGCAATAAAGGGAGCCAACATTGTCAAAACCATGCCAATGCCAACAATGTAGGCAACCCCATTGATTACGGCTGCAATCCCACCCCAAGTTTGTAAATTTCGCATCCAATCCTCCAAAAATCTGCTTGATTTCTGTGGTTGAGCATACAAAATTGCTGTTGGTTACGAGAGACACCAAAGTGTGGTTGTGGGGTGTTTATCGTGAGTGAGGGGCTAGGATTCAGGGGCGAGGGATCAGAGAATGACTGCAACCGCGAAGGACTCGAAGATCAGGAAGGTTGCTTTTTTTAGCCATAAATTGCCACAGACGGATAGGATTATTTTGCTATATCAAGGGCTGTACTGGATTTTATCGGTACTTCATGCCTCATAATTTATCCTTCATACTGCCCCTTACGCAGTAAAATACCTCTTTAACCAATAAAAATACCCCTCGGCCAAAACTGGCCAAGGGGTTGGGGTGAGTAAAAATCGATTCTTACTTTGCGCCCAGCGCTTGCAGAGTATCGTTCAACAAATTGATGCCTTCATCAACTTGGTCTTTGGTCAGCACCAACGGTGGGCAGAAGCGGATGGTCGATTTGCCACAGGTCAGCAGCAACATTCCACGGCGGAATGATTCTTCCATGATGGCATTGGAAAGCTCGCCATGGGGATCTTTATTGACATTATCTTTGATCAATTCCATGCCGATCATCAAGCCACGGCCCCGGACATCGCCGATACATTCGTAGCGATCTTCGAGTTCGTGCAGGCGTTGTTTGAAGTAGCCGCCAACCTCATTGGCATTGGCCATTAATTCTTCTTCGGCCAAGCACAAGGTTTCGTAGACGGCGC
The DNA here is from genome assembly GCA_963767035.1 of uncultured Chloroflexia bacterium. Lineage (GTDB taxonomy): Bacteria > Chloroflexota > Chloroflexia > Chloroflexales > Herpetosiphonaceae > Herpetosiphon. The sequence continues at coordinate 992,063 of CAVYBW010000003.1, forward strand.
GCATCGCCAAGGCATTGCCACCGTAGGTATTGCCGTGTGCGCCGGGCTTCCAAACGCTGCTAATTTCTTTGCGGGCGATCATTGCGCCAACAGGCATACCTGAGCCAATGCCTTTGGCACTGGTGATGATGTCGGGCACAACGCCTTCGTATTCAACCGCCCACATTTTGCCAGTACGGCCTACGCCACTTTGCACTTCATCGGCGATTAGCACAATACCGTGGCGATCGCAGAGTTCGCGCAAGCCTTGCCAGAAGCCTGGAGCTGGCACAACGTAGCCACCTTCACCTTGAATTGGCTCGACGATAATTGCCGCTACATCTTCGGCTGGTGTGGTGGTGGTAAATAAGGTCTTTTCGATGAAATCCAAGCAGATTTCGGCGACGCGCTCTGGATCAACGCCCCATGGCGTGCGATATGGATTTGGGTAGAAGGCATGAAATACGCCAGGCATCAAGGGGAAGAAACCCTTGCGTTGATATGGCTTTGAAGCCGTTACCGACAAACTGCCATATGAACGGCCATGGAACGAGCTATAGAAGCCAATAATATTTTGGCGTTTGGTGTAATAACGCGCCAATTTGATTGCTGCTTCGACCGATTCAGTGCCGCTATTAGCAAAAAAGACTTGCCATTCGCCTGAGCCAGGCATCAATGAGGTTAATTTTTCGGCAGCCTTGACCATTGGCTCGTTATAAAAATCCGTCCCAGCCATATGAATAAACTTCGACACCTGATCTTGCAGGGCGCTCACGAGGCGTGGGTGACTGTGGCCAGTTGAAACCACCGCAATCCCTGCATTTAAATCGAGGTAGCGATTACCATCAACATCCCACACTTCAGAACCAAGGCCACGATCCATCACAAAGGGATAGACCCGCCCACTACATGGGGCCATTACCGCCGTATCGCGATCAACTAGGGCAGTTGCGCGGGGGCCAGGAATCGTCGTCAGCAGATCAGTCACGGGGAACTCCTTAAACAGGTTGATAGGCGACATTGCCAAAATATCCACCGTTGGCACAGTGATAGATATTCTGTGTTCATTCTATCCGAGCGATTCTAGTGCGTCAAAGATAAAGCAAAAGTCAAAAACAGAAATCAAAAGGCAAAAGGCAAAATGGGGTCAGGTGCTAAGGGCTAGGGATCGGGCTTCTAACGCAGCGGCGCAGCGTTGAGAAGGATGAAGGATGAGGGATGAAATGAAAGAAGCGAGAACAATCGCAAGGAAAATCAATCTGTGGCTAAAAACAGCCTTCGTCTAATTCGTGCAATTCGTGGCTAAAAACGTTTTACCTATGTTCTATGCTCTTTGTTCTCTGTTCTGGCCTGGTTTTGACGAAAACCACAAAGCCTGCTATAATCTCGCTTCGGTACAAGAAATACCACCGTAGACAGCAGGTGCGTTCACGCTTAATGATGCCAAGCATCACCCGCCGAGGTAGCTGATAGATTCTTTGCAATCTTCCACACAATTGTGTGCTACTGCCTCTGCGTGTCTTTACACTCAGGGCTTTTTTATTTGCCTGTGAAAGGAGGTGAACGGAATGCCAACACAAGCTAAGGTTGCAACCGTTGCCGAATTAACCGAACGCCTAAACCGCGCTCAAATGCTTTTAGTTGCCGACTATCGCGGCTTGACAGTTGCCGAATTGAACGAGCTTCGCAAGAAAGTTCGTGAAAAAGGTGGCGAGGTGATTATTGCAAAAAACACCTTGACCCGCTTGGCAGCACGCGAAGCAGGTAAAACTGAAATTGAAGAATTCTTGGGTGGCCCAACCGCACTGGCATTTTCATACGATGATATTCCAGGCGTGGCGAAGGCAATTGACGATTTCTTCAAAGCTTCGAAGAAAGATATTAAGGTCAAAGGCGGAATCGTCGGTACCTCAAAAATCACTGGCGCAGATGTTGAACGGGTGGCCAAAATGCCAACCCGCGATCAAAGCCTGGCCAAGATCTTGGGCGGTATCAATGCTCCAGCAAGCCGAATTGTCGGTGGCTTGAAGGGTGTTATGCGCAATATTGCCTACATCCTCGGTACACACGCACAAAACGGAGCTGAAGGCTAAATCGCATTCGTTCGGCGAATCGCCTAGCCTTTTCGCCAATTTTCTCTTGAAATTCGCACTTTATTGCTTTGGAGGCAATTACACTCATGGCTTCAGAAAAAGTAACTGCATTGTTGGAAGAACTCAAAGGCTTGACCTTGGTTGAAGCTGCTGAATTGGCTAAAGAAATGGAAGAAGTATTCGGTGTTTCAGCTGCTGCACCAGTTGCTGTTGCTGGCGCTGCTGCTGGTAGCGATGCTCCAGCCGCTGTGGTTGAAGAACAAACCGAATTCACCGTTATCTTGAAGGGCGCTCCAGCCGACAAGAAAATCGCGATCATCAAAGCTGTTCGCGAAGTTGTCTCTGGCTTGGGCTTGAAAGAAGCCAAAGACTTGGTCGAAGGCGCACCAAAACCAGTCAAAGAAGGTGTCAGCAAAGAAGAAGCCGAAGCTGCCAAGGCTGCTTTGGCCGCTGCTGGTGCAGAAATCGAAATCAAGTAACTTTTTACTTGGCTTTCAGCCGACGTTTGGAGGTTCGACCCTTCAAACGTCGGTTTTTTTGTTAATTTCAGGCTAGTCTCACCCTATTCTGCCAAAATTGGATTAAACTGAGGAGAAGACCTTTTTTCAGATGTGAGTTGACATGCTTGTTGTTGTCCAACTGATCAAAACGCGCTGGACTGTGCCCCACGGCCAACGTCCACCGCAGTTGTGTCAAGGTACACCTGAACGTTTAAGTGTCATGCCACTGCCACCCAATGGTTTTGTCCAAGGTGCCGTGCTGCATCACACCGAGTTTGATGAAACCAACGCCTATACCCGCCCAACCCGAGCCAATCTGCGTACCTACAGCGATTTGCGCCATCTTTACCACAATGGTTTAGGCTTGCGGCTCAATACCGTTCCCCAACTTGAGGTGTTGTTACGCTTGCCCGAACAAACCACCTCTACCAAGGTTATGCAACTGGCGATTGGCGAATGGGGTCAACTCAGTTATAAAACCCGCTTTGGTTTGGAACGCGAGGCTACCTACACCAAATATAGCTTCAATATTACCTACCGCGCCTACCTCGATCCATTTGTGTTTATGCGCGGCAATCCACACTATACCGTTCACTTGCCTTTGGAGCATGGCCCATGAGCCTTGACTATCTGTTAATTGGCGCATTAACCCGCGATCTCAGCGCAACCGGCTGGCAACAAGGTGGCACTGGCACGTTTGCGGCGCGAGCATTGGCCCGTTGGGGTGTAGCAACGACGATCATCACCCCAGTCCAAGCTAAGATCATCTTTGATTTGCCCAGCACTAGCACATTGCTGCGTTTGCCAAGCCGCGCCACTGCTACTTTCGAAAACCGTTATCACGGCGATGATCGAACCCAATGGCTACATGCTGCGCCAACGCCACTCGATTGGGCTTGTCTGGCACCCCATTGGCGCGCCGCCCGCTTGGTGCATCTTGCGCCCTTAGCCCAAGAATTAGCCACCATTCCACCGCGCACGGTTTTTCCGCAGGCCATGATTGGTTTAACCGCTCAGGGTTGGCTGCGCGCTTGGGATGCTACAGGTCGAATTCAACCTAAGCCGTGGCAGCCAACTCCCTTCGAGCTAGCCCAAATTGATGCCTTGGTGGTGAGTGATGAGGATGTTGGCGGCAATACCCAACTAGTTGCAAGTTGGGCCCAGGATTGTGGTTTGGTGGCTATGACTCAGGGCGGGCGTGGTGCTACAATTTGGATCAATGGCGAGGCCCAGCATGTCGCGGCCTATCCAACTCAGGTTAGCGATCCAACGGGGGCTGGCGATGTTTGGTCGGCAGCGTGGTTTTGGCGTATGCAACAAGGCGATTCAGCTTTGCAAGCCGCCGACTGGGCTTGCCAACAAGCTGCCTTGCAGATTAGCGGCCAATTAGCGTAGATTGGGTTAGTTCCCTCACCCCCCGACCCCCTCTCGCGCCACAGGAGAGGGATTGGGGGAAGAAATTAAAAAGCCCCCTCGCCCACTGCACTCGGGCGAGGGGGTTGGGGGTGAGGGAATCCTAAACTTAGCGCAAGACAATCACTTCAACTTCAACTTGCACATCTCGGGGTAAGCGCGCAACTTGCACGGTTGAGCGAGCTGGTGGGTTTTCGGGGAAGTATTCGCCATAAACGGCGTTAACCGTGGCAAAGTCGTTCATATCGGCCAAGAAAATTGTGGTTTTGACCACTTTTTCAAGGCTGGTGCCCGCAGCCGCCAACAGCGCCCGAATATTTTCCATCACTTGGCGAGTCTGGACGGTGACATCGCCTTCGACCACTTGGCCTGTGGCGGGATCAAGCGGGATTTGGCCTGAGCAGAACAACAATCCATCAATCGCGATTGCTTGCGAGTATGGGCCGATTGCAGCTGGAGCGTTAGGCGTGCTAATAACTTCACGGGTCATTCAAAACTCCTTGATAACTACTTATTCAATCGAAATTGCTTGAAAATGCTCAAGTTGGGGTTGACCATGGGAGAGGGTGATGGCGATGGCATCAATCCGATACGCGCCGAGCCATGGAGTTTGGGCATCGTCGAGGGTTTGTAGGTAGGCTTGCAACAAATGCGCTAAACGTTGACGTTTTTTGAGGGTCAATGATTCTGCCGCGCTGCCATGGGCATTGCCGCGGCGGGTGCGAACTTCAATAATCACCAAGGTTGCTTGATCATAGGCGATCAGATCGATCTCGCCCCAACGACAACGCCAACCGCTGTTAATCAGTTGATAGCCTAATTGTTGCAGGTATGCTGCTGCGTATGCTTCGCCCCACTGCCCAAGTGCTTTGCGATCATCGGCCATGCTTGCCCCCTAAAATAGCAAGCGGACACGCGCCATTGCGTGTCCTGAATGGTCAGTATCGATTAGTCGCGTTTGACGGCGAAGGCGCTCCAGCCAGCGTATTTGGCTTGGCTATCGAGTTCTTCTTCGATCCGCAGCAATTGGTTGTATTTGGCTACGCGGTCGGTGCGAGCAGGTGCCCCGGTTTTGATTTGGCCAGCGTTGGTAGCAACGACCAAATCGGCAACCGTTACGTCTTCGCTTTCACCTGAGCGGTGGCTGACAATTGCCGTCCAGCCAGCTCGTTGCGCGGTTTGAATTGCGTCGAGCGTTTCGGTCAAGGTACCAATTTGGTTGAGCTTGATCAAAATGCTATTGGCTGAATTTTCTTTGATTGCGCGGTTGAGCCGTTCGACGTTGGTTACCAACAGGTCGTCGCCGACCAACTGTACCCGATCGCCGATCCGTTGACGCAACAACGACCAAGCGCCCCAATCGTCTTCGTGTAAGCCATCTTCGATTGAAATGATTGGATATTTGTTGACCAAGGTTTCCCAGTAGCCAACCATTTCTTCTGAGCTGAGCTTGCGCCCTTCGCGGGCAAGGTTGTAGATGCCATTTTCGTAGATTTCGCTACATGCTGGGTCGAGTGCCAACATGACATCTTTGCCTGGGGTATAGCCAGCCTTTTGAATCGCTTCGACGATGACTTCAAGCGCTGCTTCGTTTGATGGCAATGATGGGGCAAAACCACCTTCATCGCCAGTGTTGGTGCCGAGTTTACGGTCGTGAAGCACACTCTTGAGGGTATGATAAATTTCCGCACCCCAGCGCAAACCTTCGCGGAACGATGGAGCGCCAACCGGCATCACCATAAATTCTTGAAAGTCGGTGCTATCTTGGGCGTGCTTACCACCATTCAAGATGTTCATCATAGGGACTGGCAAGGTATGACCAAATACCCCACCAAGGTAGCGATAGAGTGGCAAACCAACTGACAATGCGCCAGCTTTGGCATTAGCCAATGAAACCCCTAAGATTGCATTAGCGCCAAATTTGCCTTTATTTTTAGTGCCATCAAGCTCAATCAAGGTCTTGTCAAGCGTAATTTGATCAAGTGCCTCTAAGCCTTCGATGGCTTCAGCAATATCTTCATTGACATGCTTTACAGCTTTGAGCACGCCTTTGCCGCCGTAGCGGCTCTTGTCGCCGTCGCGTAGTTCGACTGCTTCGTGTGCGCCAGTTGAAGCGCCCGAAGGAACAATTGCGCGGGCAAGCGTGCCATCTTCCAAACCGATTTCAACTTCAACGGTCGGGTTACCTCGGCTATCGAGAACCTCGCGACCGCGAACGTGCGTAATGAGTGCCATATTGAGAAGCCTCCTCAAGGGACACGAATGTTTATGGCCCCATCATACCACGCTCTGTCTATTCGCTGGGTAGCGGTTTCGCGACCTAGTGAGCATAAATTCAAAAGGCAGAAAGCAAAAGGCAAAATGGGTATCGGAGGCTATGGGTCAGGATCAGGATTCAGGTTTTAACGCAGTGGCGCAGAGAACGCATGGTTTTTGGCACGGGGCTATGGGCTATCAGAGCGTTTTGTATGGGATTGCAATCATTGCCCATAGCCCATAGCCTCATCTTCGTGCTGCTTCGTGTCCTTCGTGGATCAAAACTGGCCCTGATGCCTAGCGTCTGACCGCTCGCCACTATGCCACAACCACGGTCTCAACTCCATCCAAAAAGCCGTTGAGATCGGTGATCCGCACCCGTCCAACGTGCGGTGCTGCCAGCGAGGCTGCTTTGACAACTGACGTATAGGTGGCATCAAAAGCACCTTGTTTGATGTAGCGATCGCATTGCCGCCCCGAAATGCCACTAATCCGCCGTCCAGCAGCATACACCCCAGGCGTTTGCACAATATAAGTTAATTGATCGGCTGAAAGTGCCGAGGCGATCATCTGAGCGGCGGTATCGGCGTTGAGCAATTTCACCGCGCCAGTGGCACTTTCCATGGCCAGCGGTGCGAGCACCGGCAACCATGATTGATCCAATAAATAGTGCAATACCTCAAAGCGCACAATTGGCTCATCGCTTTTCGGCAGCAAATACATCAATTCTAAATCCGAGCCACATAAGCCAATCGCCTGTAAATGATGTTGGGTCAGCGCGGCAACCAAGCGCGGGTTGATGCCACCACGCAAGGCCATGGCTGCAATTTCGGCTGCCGCCGGATGATTGGTGCCACCGATCGCATTTAAGACGCGCGGCAAAATGCTGCCACCACCATGAATTAAAACCACTTGATCATCGATGCTGTTTAAGGCGCTAATTAATGTTTGGAGTGAATCAGCGTGATCCACTTCGTAGCCGCTAATTTTGATTACGTGCGTCATTATGCTTGTCCCCATCTGTGTTGTGCTCAATTGTAGCGAGGGAGACTAGCCAACAGTAGGATTAAAGATGACGAAGCGCTGACAGTTTATGCGCGATCTGGTTGGATTGACCGTTAACGTGGATGGGCGATAATCCACGGCGCTTCATACCAACCAACTTCATTATTGGGTTGCTCACGCCATTGCTGCAAAATATGGCGATGGAATGGCGCTAATGCTGGGTATTGATCGGGCGCAAACCAACCCATCTCGTCAACCTCGCGTGAGGCTTGAAATGTACCGCCAATCAGCGTGCCACACACCACAAATTCAAATTTTGGTCGGTCGCGGGTCACGCCGATTAATGCCAAGCGTTCGGCGCGCACCTGCAAGCCCGATTCCTCCAGCACTTCACGTTCGAGCGTTTCCAGCGGCGATTCGGCTTTGTTCATCCAGCCGCCGGGCATGCCCCACGGGTGCGAGCGGCGATAGGTATGGTGGAAGAGTAACAAACGCCCCTGCTCATCGGTGATAATCCCTGCCACGCCCAGCAAAAAATGTGGATTGATCAGATTTGCCGCCAGCCAATGCAAACGTGGTGGCAAGCGAAAGCGCTTTAATAAAGGAAAAATAAAACTTGGTAATTCCATAATAGCCTTCTAGTGTTAATTTACATAATCATATTGTTGAATATACTATTATTATGATAATCGATACTCTCAGAATCGATATGATGATTTGGATGTGACTGTAATACAGAAGGAACAATCCTAATTGCACCATAATCTAATAAAGCATGATGGTTAGGACAAACACATAATACATTTTCAACAATATCTTCACCGTGATGCGCTCCACCCAACGGTCTAATGTGGTGACATTCAGCATAAAATCTATCTTGTCCAATCTGTAGTTTGATGCCACAAATTTGGCAAGCATAGTCATGAATATACTTTACCCATAAACTAACCTTTGTATCTCTCTGTATACGATCAGTAATATTAATTGTTCGTTTAGGTAAGCGCTTCCCTGCTGGTTTATCTATGACTGGAATGCTACTTATAGCTTCAATTGGTAAAATTTTGCTTAACTTAATATATTCTTTTATTGAGGAAATACCTTGTGGAGCTCTAACATCTTTGCGGATGTGAAGAGATGCACAGTTAAAAAATTCATCAGCTGTCTCAAATAGAATATATCCATGGGAGTCAAAGAGAACTCCGGGGAATTTTTTAAGCTGATGATACCAATTTCCATCTTTGTGGTAGAGTGCATGTTCAGCACCAATATCCCAAAAATCGTTTAGATAGCTGCCAGTGATGGTTTTTGATATTTCTTGACTCATATAAACCCTTCAAAATAGCACGATAAGATATGAATAGTGTCAATATACATTAAGATTAATATCAAAATGGCTCAGATTCTTATCTAATTTGTAAAAAGTAGAACATCCTAGTTGACAGAACATATGTATTTTTCTATAATAAAGACTAGAACGTCTATTCGTGTATGGCTGAATGTCAACAGCCTCGTCGGCCCAGAAAGGAAGCGCTTCAATGAGCGGATTATCGCAACGCCAACAACGGATCTATGATTACATCAAGCAATTTATTCGCACAAATGGCTATGCTCCGGCGATTCGCGATATTCAACGCGAGTTAAGTATTTCATCAACCTCTGTGGTTGCTTATAATTTACGCGCCCTCGAAAGCAAAGGCCAAATTCGCCGCGAAGGCAACATCTCGCGCGCAATCGAGTTGATCAATCTTGAGCAACCATTGCCTACCGTGCTTGGTGGCCAACGAGTGCCAGTGCTGGGCGTCATTGCTGCTGGCCAGCCAATTCCTGTCCCCAACGACTCACCCAACTCCGAAGATACGGTCTTGGTGCCTGAGGAAATTGTTGGTAGCGATAAGCTGGGCGATGTCTATGCTTTGCGGGTCAAAGGCTATTCAATGGTCGATGCCTTAATTGCCGATGGCGATATTGTCTTGTTGCGCTATCAAGCAACCGCCGAAAATGGCGAGATGGTCGCTGCCCGTATTCGTGACGAAAATGAAGTTACCTTGAAGCGAATTTATTGGGAAGGCGATCGCGTGCGTTTGCAACCAGCTAACATCACGATGGACGCAATGTACTATCCATCAACCAATGTGGAAGTCCAAGGCCGCGTGGTTGGGGTGATTCGTAACCTCGGTTAAACCTTCGACCCAAGCGAAAAAAAGGGACGGAATTATTTCCGTCCCTTTTTGGTTGTGAGCTCGGTAATTTTGGCTTGGGTTTCGATCAACTTGGCCTGTTGTTGCTCAAGTGTGTGCTGTTCCTGGGCTTTCTTTAGCGCTGCCTCACCCAACTTAACCCCAACTGCTTTAAGCTCTTGATCGTAGGCTCGCTTGCCGCGCCACAACAAAAACGGAATCAAGATCGGCCACCATGGCTTTAAATCTTGAAATTTTTGGCGATAGCCATCGACTTGAACACGAACACTGGTGATACTGCTGAGGGTTGCTACGATTTTTTGCTTGATCATTGCGCATACTCCCGACTAAAGCTAGCTGCATTATAGCTGAGATTGCCAAGCGATGGCCGTTGTTCTGAGCTATTCCAAGGCTTGGGTTTGCAGGTTCGATGCCAAGCCTTGGCTTGCAATCAGTATTTAGCTGGCTTCGCCACGGCCTTCGTAGGCGGCAACTGCCAAGCCTGCCCCAACACTAGTGAAGGGATCTTGCTCGCGCAGCCGGTCTTCGGTAAAGCGATCGGCTAATAATTTGATAAACCGTGGAATCCGTGAGGAGCCGCCGGTACGCAAAACCACATCGATTTGGTCTGGGCTGAGGCCAGCAGCGCGAATTGTGCGATCAACACACTCGCCAATCGCCCGCGCTTCAGGGCCGATCAAGCGTTCAAATTCAAAGCGTGGCAATAAATGGTCAAAATCGATGCTTTTGACATGCATGCTAATTTCAACTTGGCGTTCACTCGAAAGCCGACGTTTGGCTTCTTCGGCGTGTTCATACAATACCAAGCCATAGTTTTCGCGCACTAATGAACGCAAGGCCTTTAATTCCTTGGGTTTGTCGCTGGTGCGTACAGCTTCTTCAATAATCTCGAGCATTTTGGGAGTATGCATTTCGAGAATATTTTGCCAGTTGTCGAGATGCTCCATCAAGGTTGCTGGCAAGGGCAATTTGCGTGGGCCGAGGCGTGCGCCATCACCAAAATATTGGCGTAACGCGCCTGTGACGATTTTGCTATCGAGCACATCACCGCCAATTGGCACGCCATCAGTCGCTAAGACTTGACGTTGGTCGCCATCAATCGCCATCACGGTTACGTCGAGCGTCCCACCGCCAAAGTCAAACACAACGATATTGCGCTGCTCTTGTTGGCTGGCGGCAAAGGCATGGGCGGCGGCCACAGGCTCGGGCATAAAACTGACATTGGGTAAATCTGCCAATTCGCAGGCTTGGCGCATACGCCGAATCGCCAAGGCATCACCTTCGGGCGTGGTAGCGTAGTGCACAGGCCGTCCAACCGTAATCGCGCTAATTTTTTGGCCCGTAAAACCTTCAATCTGGCGGCGAATTGCCCGTAGAATTTTGGCGATCAATTCTTCGAGTGTGGTTTCTTGGCCAAAGATATTGGTTTTGAGATATGAAGGATCGCGCAGCATAGTTTTGATCGATTGAAACAAACGGCCTGGTGGGTTGCTATCGACCATACCTTCAACTGATTGGGTGATGGTGCCAACGCCAGCATAGGTGTTGGTGACGGTGCCGACATAGCGCCGTTCGTAGATAATTTCGCGGCCAACGTTGCCCTCGGTGAAGGCATTAATTGCCGCGCGGCCAAACAGTTGTTGGCCTTCGGGAGTGATAAATAGGGCGGTACGTAACACAGTGGGATTAGCCGCCACGGAGTCTAGCGGTACCAAGGTTACGTTTGCGCCGTCGTAGATTGCTGCGGTCGTATTAGTTGTTCCGAAATCTAAGCCTACCCGCATAGCAAAGCCTCCTTAAATGTATGGGTTGCACGGCGAAATGCCGCCCGAACCCAATCCTGGGGGGCGGCTTGTGCAGACCATGGATTGTACCAAAGCAATTTGCGACCCATGATCAGTCTTAGGGCGGATGTTAGCAAAGCAAATTCGTATTTTACGATGGGTGCTCCCTCTCGCCCGCGTTGAGTGGGAGAGGGGCATGTCCAAAAAGACTTTTTCTCAAAAGGCGATTCAAGGTGCTCCCCCTCAAACTGTGCCTTATCATGCTTGACGCGGGCATTCACTCAGTTTTGCAGAACAATGCGCAGCCAAAATTGCCCGTTACAATGCATAAAAATGCGTATCCGTTGTGGTTCTAAAGGATTCGTTTGACGCGATAGATGTGCAAGCGATGCTGAATGCCGAGGTCAATGATGTCGTGGCACAGTTTCCTCCCCCTCGCCCGCGTTGAGTGGGAGAGGGGGCTGGGGGGTGAGGGAACGTTGTACCACCGCCCATTGTTAAAAACCTAACTCTTGAAAGGTTGGAGGAGTGGTGGACACATTCACTGCTGCGACGCTAAAGTCCATCGTTGGTTGGTTGCAGCCAAGTCCAGCCTCGATTAAGCTAGCCTAGTATTGTTCGCTGAGGAGCTTTCGCGTATGAGCCTCGCCCTAATTTCACACGATCATTATCTTGACCACGATCAGCCTGAACACCCCGAAAATGCTAATCGTTTGCGGGCGATTCATGCCATGCTGGCGGCTGATTATGAGTTACAACAACATTTGACCCACCTTGCGCCGCGCCATGCAACTGCTGCCGAGATTGAGGCAGTCCATGTGCCAAGCCACTTGCCAACTTTGCAACGCATGGGCGAATTTGGCGATTGGGCTGATCCTGAAACCTATATTTTGCCAGATTCGGTCGAGATTGCGCAATTGGCTGCTGGCGGCTCGATTGTGGCGACCGATGCCGTATTGAGTGGTCGGCATCCCAATGCCTTTGCCTTGGTGCGCCCGCCCGGCCACCATGCAACTGCTAATCAGGCCATGGGCTTTTGTTTGTTCAATAATGCAGCGATTGCCGCCGCCTTTGCCCAACGTGAGTATGGCCTCAAACGGGTGGCAATTTTGGATTGGGATGTACATCACGGGAATGGAACCCAAGATATTTTCTATACCAACCCCGATGTGCTGTATATCTCGACCCATGGCTGGCCGCTTTGGCCTGGCTCGGGCCATTGGAAGGAGCAAGGCGAACAAGCTGGCTTGGGCACGACGCTTAATCTGCCGTTACGCCCATTGACTGGCGATATGGGCTTTAATCTGGTTTTTGAACAAGCGATTGCCCCAGCTATTCGGCGCTTCAAGCCTGAATTGTTGATCATCTCAGCGGGCTACGATGCCCATGTTTACGACCCGCTGGGTAATTTAGCGCTCACTACTGGCGGTTATGCCCAGCTCGCATCCATCGTGTATAATTTAGCCGCCGAGTGTTGCGATGGACGCTTGGTGGGCTTGCTTGAGGGTGGTTATAACCTCGAAGCGCTCGCTCAAAGCCTCACTGCAACGCTGCAAACATGGGTTACTGGTAAACCTGCCCCTGCCTTAATCAAGAAGTCAGTCATACCCCAGAACCCGATGTCATGTGGCTGATTGAGCATCTCCGCCGCGAACATCCACTCATAAAAGGATGAAGGATGAAGAATATTGAGTATATAGGGGTTAGGGGCTAGTTGTTAGCGGTCAGTCGCTTGGCATTGTAGGATAATCACACCAATCTGTGTTAATCTGTGGCTAAAAACTGAACCTTCGTGGATCGCATTTTTAACGCAGAGCCGCAGAGGGATGAAAGCAAAAGGCAAAAGTCAGAAGGCAAAAGGCTAGGAATTTTGGCTATGAACTCTCGGCTTTTCGTATAGCAGGCGAATCATACAAATCTGTGTGAATCTGTGGCTAAGCGTAGATTCTGACCGCCAACTACCGATCCCTGACCTCGATCGATACAAGGACAATTATGATTGCAGTGATTAATTATGGGGCTGGCAACTTGCCAAACGCAGTGCGAGCCTTGGAATATGTTCAAGCGCCAATCGAAGTTGTGACTGATCCTGCGGCGGTGCTGGCAGCTCAAGCAGTGGTATTGCCTGGCGTTGGCGCGACCGCCGATACTATGCGCTCGTTACGCGAAATGGGCATGGATGTGGCGATTCGTGAAGTTATCGCCCGTGGCACGCCATTTTTGGGCATTTGCGTTGGCATGCAAGTGCTGGCCGAGCAAAGCGAAGAATTTGGCTTGCACGCTTGCCTTGGGCTGGTGCCAGGCACGATTCGCCGTTTTGAACAAGGCTTGAAAGTGCCGCAAATTGGCTGGAATGGAGTGCAACACGATGGCAGCGCTCTGTGGGATGGCATTCCCAATGGCGCTGAATTTTATTTTGTGCATTCCTATTATTTAGCTACTGCCGATCAGGCCTTGGTTATTGGTCGTACTGATTATGGGATTAATTTTCCGGCTGCGATTGCCCGCGATAACATCACAGCTGTGCAATTTCACCCCGAAAAAAGCGGCCAATGGGGGCTTAAGTTGTTGGGGAATTGGGTAAAGGGTGCAGTTGGCAGGGATCAGGGATCAGAATAAGATTAAAAATAACCCTAATTTATCGGTGAAATACTACTATGGCAGGGGTAACTGATCCCTCATTCCCAACCCCTAGCCCTTACTTCAGAGAACCATGCAACTTATACCAGCAATTGATTTGCGCGATGGCCGTTGTGTGCGGCTTGTGCAAGGTGATTTTGAACAGACAACCGTCTATGGCGATGATCCGGTGGCGGTGGCACAGCAATGGGAAGCAGCCGGCGCTTCCCGCATTCACATTGTCGATCTTGATGGAGCCAAAGCAGGCCGCCCAACCCAAACTAGCACAATTGCCGCGATCACCAAAGCGCTGAGTGTACCAGTGCAACTTGGCGGTGGCTTGCGCGATGCTGACAGTGTTGCCGCAGCTTTTGAACTTGGCGTGAGCGATGTAATTTTGGGCACAGTCGCAGTGCGCAACCCTGAATTGGTCGCCGAATTGGTGCGCCAGTACGGTAAGGCAATTACGATTGGCATCGATGCCCGCAATGGCGTGGTGGCGACAGAGGGTTGGCTGGCCAGCAGCCGTCAACGGGCTACCGAACTCGCTGAACAGATGGGTCAACTAGGAGTTGCACGGATCATCTATACTGATATTAGCCGTGACGGCACGTTGAGCGAACCAAATTATGCTCAAACTGCTGCCTTGGTAACTCCCGCTGGCCCAGCGATTGTGGCCTCTGGGGGCATCGCCCGCGTCGAACATTTGGCGCGTTTGGCTGAGCTCGGCATTAGCGGGGCAATTATCGGCACGGCGCTTTACACAGGCCATATTGATCTGGCCTCGGCAATTCAAACGATTGAACACGGAGGCTAAACGTGTCGTCATCGAAACAAGATATTACCGCTCGCTATGAAGAGGAGCGTTTACGCGCCCAAGAGCAATCGCAATTGCTCTATTTGCAGAATCAAATCGATGAATTGCGTCGTCAAATTAAGGACGTAAACGGCAAATACGCCTGGTCAACCGAGCAATCGCGCAAATCCGAGGCGGTCGTGGCGCAACTTCAGGGCATGATCGAGCGTCAAGCCCAAGAGCAAGCCCAAACCCTAGAAAGCTATCGGCGCGAATTAACCACCTTGCGCAAGGAAATTGCCAACAGCACCGTGCGCATGGACGATGGGATCAAGCCAATTCGCGATATTCAGCTTTCACTGTCACAGCAGCAAGAGCATCGCAAACAAGATTTGCAAACCTCCCAAAGCTGGTTTGCGCGGATTGAATTGATGGAACAGCGCATGAGCGATTTTGAAGCGCGTATTCGTGAGCAGACCGACCATTATCGCTCGTTAGGTGGCCATATCGAGCATCTGCGTGCCGTCGATGCCGAAACGGTGCAAGATATGCGTAAACTGAGCGAAGATGTGCAGATCGAAAAGCAACAAATGCGGCGCCAAGCCGTCGAAACCCAACAAATGGTGATTGACATTGGCGAAGGGATTCGCGAGTTGCGTTCGCGCTTCGAGCGGCTTGAAGATTTGCAAAAAGGCGTCGAAGCCCAAATCGAACCCTTACCCGAGCAAATTGAAGTGGTGCGTGCCCAATTGCCCGATATGATTGCCGAAATCAAGCGCATCGAGCGGGTTAGCACCGAACGCTTCTTGATGAACCAAGAACGCTTGGAAGAATTACGCGGTCAACATAACGAGCAACTTGATGAATTGCGCACTGCCGATGAAAGCCATCTGCGCCAAATTATGGGTTCGTTGGAGCGGATTGATACTTGGTGTCATGAGTATGAATCCAAGCTCAGCCGCACCCAAAATCGGCTCGAAGATGTGCAAATTGACAACTTGAGCCGCATGCAAGATTTGGAACGGCGCGAAGTTCAAGCGCTCAGCGATATTGTTTCGGCAATTCAAGGCCGTTTGCAAATTGCCCAAAGCGAAATTTTGGAACGCGGAAGCGAGATCTAAGCATGCTGACACGCCGAATTATTCCATGTTTGGATGTGAAGGCTGGCCGTGTGGTCAAAGGCATCAGCTTTCTCAACCATCGCGATGCTGGCGATCCGGTGCAATTGGCGGCCTTCTACAACGAATCGGGCGCTGATGAGCTGGTGTTTTATGATATTACCGCCTCATCCGATGAGCGCAATATTATGGTCGAGGTAGTTGAGCAGGTCGCACGTCAGGTCTTTATTCCCTTGACGGTTGGCGGTGGCATTCGCACGGTCGATGATATGTATCGTATGTTGAGGGCTGGCGCTGATAAAGTTTCGATCAACACCGCTGCGGTACTGAACCCACAATTGATCGAAGATGGCGCCAAGCGTTTTGGATCACAGTGTATTGTGCTTTCGATGGATGCGCGGCGGATTAACGAGCCAGGCCAGCCCAGCCAATGGAATGTTTTCACCCATACAGGCCGCGATCCACGGCCAACTGGTTTGGATGCAATTGAATGGGCCAAACGGGTGGTCGATTTGGGCGCAGGCGAGTTGGTGATTAACGGTATGGATGCTGATGGCACGGGCGCTGGCTACGATAATGAGTTGTTGGCGGCAATTAGCGAGCAGGTTGGTGTGCCGGTGATTGCCTCTGGTGGCGCTGGCACGCCCGAGCATTTGCTGGCAGCGCTGCTCGAAGGCAAAGCCGATGCGGTGCTTGCTGCTTCGATCTTTCATTTTGGCACCTACACGGTCGAAGCTGTCAAAGAATATTTGGCCAATCAAGGCATTCCAATGCGCCGCACACCGAGGCCTGCATGATTATCAACATTCGTTTATTTGCTGGCTTGCGCGAAGCGCTTAATCAAAATAGCCTAAATTTGGATGTTGCTGACACTGCCACAGTTGGCACAGCGCTGGCGCAATTGGCCGAGTTACATCCCAAACTACCCTTGACTGGTTTGGCCTATGCCATCAATCGGCAGTATGTCACACTTGAAGCGATGCTCCAGCCCAACGATGAACTAGCATTAATTCCGCCAGTTAGTGGAGGCTAGGGTGCAAGCATTTTTGGTGACTGAAGCAGTTTTGCAGGCCGAGCCATTGCGCGAGTTGGTTGGCGATCCGGGCCATGGGGCGATTGTGCTGTTTGAAGGAGTCGCTCGCAATAATTTTGCTGGTCGAGCTACCGCCTTTTTGGAGTACGAAGCCTATCCTGAAATGGCTGAACAGCAATTGGCTTTATTGGGCCAGCAAGCACAAACCCAGTTTGGGATTGGCACAGTGGCGATTCATCATCGCATTGGTATTTTGCAGATTGGTGAAACTGCTGTGCTGATTGCGATTGGCTCGGCTCATCGTGGCGCAGCATTTGCTGCCGTGGCTTGGCTGATGGATCAAATCAAGCTGGTTGTGCCAATTTGGAAATGTGAACACTGGGCCGATGGTTCGCAAGAATGGGTGGGTCAGCGTTGAAGCACTAGGATGAACTATGCGATTGCTCGAAAAACTAGCACGCTGGTGGTGGCGTTGGCTCCTAACAATCATTACGTTGCTGGGAACGGCGCTATTGAGCCTGATTGTGGCGAGTATCGCTGGTTGGGTGCCACAACCAACAGTTTTGCGCTTAATGCCGTTGGCTGGTAGCCGTGAATTGCCGCCAGCCACGGCCTTGGAATTTACCTTCAACCTGCCGATGGATCGTTCGAGCGTTGAAGATGCGCTGGTCATTACGCCACCAGTGCGTGGGCGCTGGCATTGGGAAGGGCGGGCACGAGCACGCTGGCAGCCCGAATTTGGCTGGACACCAGGCACAACCGTAACCGTGCAGTTGCGGCCAAACGCGCAATCGATGTTGCGCCAAAGCTTGCCAACCACCATCACAACCCAATTTACGGCGGCTCCTGCCCCGCTGTTGGTCTTTCGATCGCCACTACCGAATGCCACAATTGAGCCAAATACGCCAATCTTGCTGCGCTTCAACCGGGCGATGATTGACCACCCAAACCAAGCCCAGCGCGGCTTAGCCGAATTAAGCGTTTCAGCCAAATGCTCCTAGCCAAGTGCGTTGGCTTGATGATCGCAGCGTTTTGGTGCAGGTGCAATGGCAATTGGGCCAGCGCTATCAACTAAGCCTGCAAAACCTCAACGATCTGCTGGGAATTCCAGTTCAAACCACCCAATGGCAGTTCCAAGTCAGCGAGCCAACGCTCAGCGCTCCCCTAACTGCGCAAACTGTCGCAGCCGACCAAGCCTTGGAATGGGCGTTTGAAGGCTTGCTTGACCAAACCACAACTCAGCAATTGATTGAACGAATGCAATTGACTCCGACTTTGAGTGCTACTTGGCAGGTGCGCTATCAAGCCGAGCCGTTGCCGCAAACGCTGCTTCGGGCATTGCCTGATGCCGCTTGGCCCGCTGGGCAAGTGCTGACAACCAGCCTGCAACTAAGCCAAGTGATGACGCAGGTTTGGCAGGTTCAGCCCAACTTGCAACTGATTGGCTCGGTGCCAGGGCGGGGCGGTCGGTTGGCAGTTGATGATTCACTGCGTTTGTTGTTCAACGACACGCCTAATCGCGAACAGATTGCTGCGCAACTATATATCGAGCCTGAGGTGGCTGATTTAGCGATTAGCATCAACAATCAACAAGCCTTGATCAGCGCTGCTTGGCAACCAAGCACGGCTTATACCCTGACCTTAGCTGGCTCTGCCCCGCTCAATTTTCGCACCCAAACCCAAGCTCAACCGTTGCACATCGCAGGCGCTGGCTATTCGTTGCTGCTGCCTGAAACGGCGGCCCAGCTTCGGCTAAGTGGCCGCGAAACGAGCAGCCTAAGCGCTAGTTTGTATTCGGTTGATCGGGCGGTTTTGGCCGCGGCGCTGCAACAACCGCAAACCCCGCTCAATCCACAACGCTACAATTTACAACCTCAACAGCAATGGCAGATTGCTGCTGGTACAACTGAACGAACATTAACCATCACGCCAACGCAAGGGGCGTTGTTGCTGCAAGTGCAAGCTCCCAATGCTGAGCTAGTGCAGCATGTGCTGATTTGGACACCCTATCGGGCGCAATTGTTGGCCAGCCCCGACCAAGCCCAAGCCTGGATTGTTGATCTCGCCCAGCGTCAACCAGTAGCCGCCGCCAATTTAAGTATTTTGGAGGGAGCAAACCAACTGGCCACTGGCCAGAGCGATCAACAAGGGCTTTGGCAAACTGCAATTCAGGGCAGTAGTGGGCGTTTGGTCTTGATTGGTGGTGAGCAGCAAGCTCCAATTGTGGCTGAAACAATCATCCGACCACAGCGCCCAGCCCCAACCTTGAGCAGCCAACTGCTACTCGAACGCCATAGCTACCAAGCCAATCAACAACTAACGATCATTGGTAGCAGCGAGTTTGAGCCGGGGTTGGCCACCACGCCGAGCTTAACCTTGGCAGTGCTCGATCCAAGCGGCCAAGCGATTGCTCCTGAGCAAACCTTTAGCCTGAGCCAAAGCCTGTGGCTGCGCCAAGTTCAGCTGGCCCCGGCGGTTCAGCCAGGTTTGTATCAAGTTCGGCTGCGCTATGCCAATCAGGTTTTAGCCAGCCAAACCTTTGTAGTCAACAATCCTGAGCTGGGCTATCGTGTGGTCTTGCCCGAATTGCAAGCGACCAACGCGATTGTGCCTGCCGAAATTATCACCGAGCTACCGTATCAGCAAGGTTCGTGGCGCTTGCTTGATCAGCGTAATCGCCATGTTTCCACTGGGAGCTGGCAAACTAACGCCGCTGGAATTGCCCAGTTTGATTATCAATTGAGTCAAGCGTTGCTAGGTGATTATGGCTTGGAGATTCAGCGTGATCAGCAAACCAGCTATCATTTTACGAGCATTCGCTATGCTGCCCAATTGAATGCCAAAACTCAACAACATCTGCTCAATCCCAATCAATCAGCGACGATCACGTTTCAATTGCGCGATCAACAGGGCATGGCCTTGGCCAATCGCGATCTCCAACTTGAATTAACTGGTGCGACTTCGAGCACCCAAAGTTTGCGCACCAATGCTGCTGGCGAGGCAATTTGGCGCTCGAATGGTTTGCGTTCTGGCAGGTGGCTGATTCGAGCTAGCAGCCCCGATGCGGCGAGCGTTGAAGTGCCAATATGGGTGCTTGGCGCAAGTAGTGAACAAACGCTTGGTCGCAGCCAGAGCGCGCTAGTTGCCACAACCGAACTAGCACTGGCACCGCTCACGAATTTGGCGGCAACCAGCGTTTTAGTCAGTTGGTTTGAAGGCAGCACGATTCGTCAGCAGCTTCAGCCTTGGGTCGCCGGTCAGCGCATTGACATAACTCCAAGCTTGAGCAATACCAATCAATTAGAGGTTGCCTTGGCTTGGCTTGATGCTCAGCAATTAATCAGCAGTAGCAGTCAAATCCCCTTCCAAGCAGTTGCGCCGCTTGAGTTGACTATGGTTGTTAGCGGCTCGCAATTAGTGCTCGCTACCCAACGCGCCGGCCAGCCAGTCGCCAGTAGGGTTGGCCTGAGTTTTCAGCCAATCCAAGCTGCTAGCGCAAACAGCCAACATCGGCTGCTGCGCACCGCGAGCAACGGCCAAGCCCTGCTCGATTTGCAAGGCTTGGGCGATGGTTGGCAAATTCAGGCCTTAGCGAGTGATGGTTTGAGTAGTGCCCAAGCCACAAGCGTGTTTGGCTCAATTCCCATGATTGACACACAGTTATTGATGCCTCAGCAGTTGCTGCTTGGCGACCAGATCAGCGTGACGGCGCGGTTGAACTTACTGGCAACCCGTAGCGGTATTCCGAGCATCAGGTTGAGCGTTGATCAAGCGCAACTTGCGCCGCTGGCCGAGCTAAGCACTGGCAATAGCAGCCGCATTTATACCGCAACCCAAGCGCTCGTTGCCACCAATCTCGGTACAACCACGATTACCGCAAGCTTTGAGCTGAATCAACAAGTCCAAATCGTTACCAAAGCGCTGACAATTTTCCCACCAAACCAAGTGCTTTTGCAACAGAGCCGCTTGCTAACAGAATCCACCGATATTACCTGGCAAGTGCCCACAAACCAACCAGCTTCGATCAATATTGCAATTGCCAGCCTGGCCCAAGCAACCCAAGCCTTGCCCAGCCAATTGAGCGGCAACGATCCGTTGACCTTGGCGGGGCGCATTGCTATGGCACGCTATGCTGCTCAGCCGGCTAGCAGCGAGATTGATGACTTGGCCCAGCAACAATTGGCGAATGGTAGTTGGAGCTGGGATGGCCAAACCGGCGATCTGCAACTGACTGCCTTGATTGTGCAGCTGATCGCCAGCGAGCAACGTTCGCCGCAACTTGCCCAACTAGAAGCTCAGGCCACTCGTTGGCTGGCCTTGATTAGCCCTCTTGATCCCGATTTGCGCAGCGAGATGCTGTTGGCATTGGCCCATAGTGGCAAGACAGTTGAAGCCCAAATTACAACCCTGCTCAAAAATGACCAATTAACAGCAGCTCAACGTTTACGCTTGATCTACGCTTTAGTCTTGCTCGATTCAGCGCAAGCTGATCAATTTTTGCCTGAATTGCGCCAAATGCTTGGGCAACCGTTGGAGCCAAGCGCTTGGATGAGCCGCACCCGACAAGCAACCATGATTGGCTTGATTTTTGAGCGTAGTCAGCCGAGTTCAGCCTTACGAGCACAAGTGCTCAGCCTTCTGGCTGAGGGCTGGAATGGCGCAACGTGGGAAGATCTGCCCAGTAGCGTGGCTGTATTTCAGCTCAGCCAGCAAGATTTTTCCACCCGTGCCAGCTATGCTTTGGGCTTGAATCAAGCAGCATTGAATCAATATGATCAAGCCAGCACCCTAAGCTTGCCAATTACCGACCAACTGAGTTTGCAGATCGAGCCAAATGGGCCAATCTTGCTGGCCAGCCAAGCCAGTTGGCAAAAACCAGCCGCCCACGCCCAACTCATTCATTCCACCACTACCAATCAGTTGCGCTATGGCGAGCAATGGCTTTGGCAAGGCTATTTAGTGATCGAAAGCGATCTAGCAATGCCGCAACTACGCGTGGTTGCACCGAATGGTATTGTCTGGCAACAGGGTAGCGCTGCTGGCTTAACCTGGCATGATGGTCAATTCAGCGCTGTGAACTTACGGGCTGGGATTTATCCCCTCCAAATGCTGGGTGTGGCGCGCCAGCAGGGTCAATTTGGCTGGCCCGCGCCACAATTAACCAGTACTGGCCAGCTGATTGTGCTTGAGCAATCAGGATCGCCAGTGCTTATTCGCTGATGGTACAATAGGCATATCTTTATTTTCAGAATTAAGGCACATCAATGCGTATTCCAGAAGCAATTCAATGGATTGAACAATCGGGCAATGTTTTAGCCCAAGCCAAAATAACCCAAATGCTTGAGGCAACTCCAGCAGATGAAGAACTGCTTGATCAATTAGCAGCTTTGCAAAACGATGATGGCGGTTTTCCACTGAATGGCATTGCTGGCCGCCCGAGCACCCTCAACGATAGCTGCAATATCATGCGCCATTTTGTTGAACTTGAAGCCAGCGACCATCCAGCGGTTGCTGCTGCTAGCCGTTTTATTCTCGATGCGCAATCGCCGCGTGGTTGGTGGCGCGAGAGCGACAATTTGGCTATCTATAGCCCGCCTCTGTGGATGGATAGCGAGTCGGATGCCGCGCTGATCTTTACTACGGCGGTGTGTTCTGCCAGTTTAGCCTTATTGGATAACCCTGAAGTAAACGTGGCGGCTGATAAAGCTAACACTTGGTTGCTTGGCCAAATTGCTAATAACGGCTTGTTGCCAGGTTTTCGAGTTGAAGCAACGGGCTGGGCCATGTTGGCGGCGGTCTTGTTGGGCCATCGCGAAAGTCGGCCAGTTAAGCGTATGTTGGGTGGCTTAGGCGATTTAATTTCCAACGATTGGGATGCGCCAAGCCTCGCAGTGATGTTGAACGCTGCTGGAATTGCGCGCATTCCACGAATGACGCGGGCCGTCAATCAGGCAATTACGGTATTACGCAGCTTGCAGCAACCAAATGGTGCGTGGCTCAACGAAGATGGCTTGCCAGATCCGTTGCTAACCGCTTGGATTGTGCGAATCGTGCGCCGCTTC
The DNA here is from genome assembly GCA_963767035.1 of uncultured Chloroflexia bacterium. Taxonomy (GTDB): domain Bacteria; phylum Chloroflexota; class Chloroflexia; order Chloroflexales; family Herpetosiphonaceae; genus Herpetosiphon. Next base: position 1,014,919 of record CAVYBW010000003.1, read on the forward strand.
GGCCTGCGCTAAAACTAGGTTCCCTTACCCCCCAACCCCTCGCCCGTCCAACGGGCGAGGGGCGTTCATCGCATGGTGTGTTTGAGATTATATAGAAATGGCTCCCTTTGTAGACGAGAGCTTTCATGCCGTGTTTTGCCACAATTCTTTGCAAGGTATACGGTGCTCCCCCTCGCCCGCGTGCGGTAGCAGAGCGGGCTGATGGGTGAGGGAATCCCGTGATCGTCCAAAAGGACTAGGGCTGACAGATCGAAAGATCATTTTGCAATTTTGGCAATTTTGACACAATAGTGATTAATCGCTGCGAATTGCTGCAACCATTTTTTGCGGGTCAGCGTCTGATGCAATAGAAGCCACGCTGATGGCAAGGAGTTGTAACTGTGGCCGAACCAACTGCTGAAATTCTTGATCGCGCTCAACGCAATGACCCCGAAGCAATGGGAGCATTGATTGTTGGCCAACAACATTATATTTACAACATCGCCATGAGCGTGATGCGCCAGCCCGAAGATGCCGCTGACCTAACCCAAGATGCTTGTATCAAGCTGTTGCGGGTTATCGGCCAGTATAATGGCGAAAGTCGTTTTACCACATGGCTCTATCGTTTGGTAATCAACCTTGGGCGTGACGAGTTGCGCAAACGTGGCCGTCGTGCTCCAGAGATGCCACCAATGACCGATGACGATGGCGATACCGTCGATCCATTATCGAGCATTGCCGATGATAATCGCTGGGCCGACCCCCAAGAAGTGGCGACCAACCACGAGTTGCGGGCCGAAGTATCGCAGGCTTTAGATAAGCTTGAAGATCATTATCGGCTTGCATTAACTCTCTACTATTTTGACGATTTGCGGTACAATGATATTGCAGAAATTTTGGAAGTACCACTGAATACGGTCAAAAGCTATATTCGTCGTGGTAAAGAGCGCCTAGCCTTGCTCTTAGCTGCCAATCAATCGGAAGCACTCTTGCCTGCCAAGCGCGAGCCTGTTACCGATGAACGGCCAAACCGTGGGCGCTTTGCATTTGCCCTAGGATGGCGCTGAGGTGTGTCATGAAGCGTTGTGAACATCGGACTAACTACGATCTGCGCGAAGAAGCGCTTGATCCACAACTTACAGACCATCTTGATCAATGTGATAGCTGTGCTCAACGCGCTCGGCGGGCTGAAGCCTTCGATACGGTCGTGCGCTCAACAATGATCACATCAGTTCCTGATGATCTGACGGCGAGGCTATTGGCTTTGGTGCCAGGCTTAATGCCACCGTTGATGGTTCGCAGCAAACACTGGAAGCTTCAACGCCGCGCCTTTGTGGCCTTGAGTGGCGTTGCCAGCATTTTGGCCATCGGTTTGCTGATCTATGGTGTCTATTTATTGGCAGGTGCAGTTGGGCTGAGCGAATGGCTTTCAACTGCCAGCACATGGCCTGGAGTCGCAATCGATTGGCTCTATCGCCATATTCCATCATCACGCTCGGTCGTGGCTGCACTACTTACCGTGCGCCAACCATTGCAATGGATGATTCTGCTGCTCTTGATTTGGCAAGTGTGGGAACGCATGCCGCTGCCGAACAAACAACAAACCGCCTAAAAGAGCAACCCGCAAGCCTCCTGACTTGCGGGTTTTGTTTGGGGGTACGATGATCAATCGTTTGTGGAATAGCTTGCTTGATCTCGTTTACCCACCACGCTGTTATAGCTGTGGCAAGGCTGGCACCCAATTTTGCCCCACATGCCTCGCCGAATGTACTCCGCTGGCTCCAACCCAACGCCCGCAACCACTCGCAAAAAATTCGCCACTTGAACGGGCTTTGGGCATTTATCCGTTTCAAGGTAGTTTACGGGCAGCAATCCACGCATTTAAATATCAAAATGCTTACCCCTTGGCTCAAATTTTGGCTCCGCTGCTATTTGATTTTTGTGCTTGGCAGGATGTTGTGCTCATGCCAGTGCCGCTGCATGGGCTGCGCAAACGCGAGCGTGGCTACAATCAAGCTGAATTATTGGCCCGCCAGGTAGCCAAGGCTTGGCACTTGCCACTGAGCAGCGAGCTTAAACGGGTGCGAGCTACCGATCACCAAGTTGGCCAGCAAGCCCAAGCCCGTGCCAGCAACGTCGCCGGAGCCTTTGAATGGCATGGCCAAAAGCCTGCGCCGCCGCATGTTTTATTAATTGATGATGTATTGACTACCGGTTCGACCTTTGAAGCTTGTGCCAGTGCCTTGCTGGCAGCTGGTAGCGAGGTCGTTGAAGGCTTGGCCTTGGCCAAAGCCATGGTTAAGCCTGCGCCCCCACTTGATAGGCCTGAATAATTTTGGCCCAACGAAATAATCGCTCGACCGCTCCCGTTGGTTGATCAGGCAGATACACATCGGCAATTGTCATGCTCCAGCGCCTTAATTGCGGTTGGCGTTCAGCCTCGGGTCGCAAAACGCGGGTTGCTCCAGCATAGGTTTTAGCTGCCCGTTGCCGTAATTCGGCGGCACTCACCCCATGGTAAAGATAATCGTTGAAGGCAATTCGTAATTCAACAATCGCAGCCTCGGTAAATTGGGCTGGGTGCTGCAAATTGTAGCTGGCCACCAGCACAAAATGCTGGGCATGCAAGGCTGGGTCGCTATATTCCCAGGCAATCAATGCGCCTAATTGCTCCCAACAATTAAAACCTTCGACCCGTGGAGCGCCACATTCAGCACAATATTCACTCGTTGGCATGGCTCACCTCATTGGGTATAAGCAAGGTTTAGCATAGGTTGATTGTACTGTGGCAGCATCTATCTCATGACCGATTATTTCACAATTGATTAGGAGAAGGAGTATACGCAGTTGGTTAAAAATGATCAGCCAGGATTGCAATCGCAGTCATTAATTGCCAAAATAATCCAAAAACCACGTGAGCAACCAAGCGATTTAGGCGTGGCGCAAGCGGTTGATTGCTTGGCCTAAATTGTAACCCGAATAGTTTATAGTATATTCGATACTTTACAGTTCCGGAAATGAATGGTATAGTATATTCAATGACGAAGGGTATATAGGTAACACCATGGATAATCCATTGATCTCAGACTTTGATACCCCCAACGACGCGGCTAGCGAAAACGTAGGTGAGCACCCTACTCGGCTCGGTCGGAAGCGTGATCACACGCGCGACGATGCCATTCTTGATGCAACCCTTGACATGCTTGCCGAGGTCGGCTATGGGAACATGACCATCGACATGGTGGCAGCGCGTGCGGTAGCAGGCAAAGCAACCATTTATCGTCGCTGGCCATCGAAGGAGGCCTTGATTCTTGATGCGGTCGCTCGTATGAAGCGTCAGCAGGTTGACTTGGAGCGGTTGCCCGATACGGGTACGCTTCGTGGTGATCTCCTAGCATTGTTTAAGCCAAAGCCAATTGCAGAGAGTGAGCGCACGCTCAATGTGATGACCGGACTTGCCTCAATGTTGGCGGCTCGCGATGGACTTGCCGAGGCTGTCCATGCCGCGATTGTCGAACCCTGGGCCAATGCCCACCGGATATTAATGCAGCGTGCAGCTGACCGTGGTGAAATCTCTGCCGCAGCCGATATTGAAACAGCGGCACAGATTATCCCTTCGATGGCTGCCTATCGTGCGCTTATCCAGCGCCAACCGTTCGAGCTAGCATTCCTAGTCACCTTGATCGATGGAGTATTGTTACCCGCGCTTCAAAATGCATAGGTGTCGACCTTTGCAACCCACTTCGTCAGTCAAACAGGGCACGGGCTGCCCTACATTCACCGCAATCGAAAGGGAGACGCTTCATGTCTGTAACAGTTGTTCCGCATCTGAACTTTCGCGGCGATGCGTGCCATGCACTCAGCTTGTATCAATCAGTGTTTGGCGGTAATTTGGCGCTTATCACCTACAAGGATGCTGGTAACGTTCAAGATCCGTCCGATGCTGAGCTTGTGATGTGGGGTCAAGTAACTGCCGACAATGGCTTTCGGGTCATGGCCTATGATGTGCCAGCGGGTCGAACGTGGGATCAAGGCGAAGGTGCCTTTTTCGTGTCGCTTCGTGGCGAGACAGCTGAAGAGATCGCTGGATACTGGAGAAACTCTCCCTTGGCGCAACCATTATTCAGCCACTTGCGCCTGCCCAATGGGCACCACTCTATGGTATGTTGAAGGATCAGTTCGGCATTATCTGGGTTGTGGATGTGGTAAGTCGATACGTAGCAGGCTAATCGTTCTCAGGACATGCATAACGATGTTGTGCATGTCCGATTAATGTTGGTCTATCCCTAGCTTGATGATAGAGTCTACCGATTAATAGTCCCGTTCCCCTTCGAACGAGCATCACTGATGATGCTAACTTACGATCAATTATCCCCAGATTCGGCGTGCTCAATCGCAGTTGGCATGGCTCACCTCATTGGTTATAATCAACGCTTAGCTTCTACGATAGAAGCTTAATCGATAGCTACCAAATGATTGATTGTACGTGGAGGAGATGCTTGTCCATGCAGCGTGATGTTACAACAACCTACCTTGAAATGCTGGCAGTGAGCGAGCTTAAACCTAAGTTTGCGCCATGATCCAGCGTTTGGCTTTAATCAAGTTCAACGCATCAGCCCTGAACTCAATCGATTTTTCTACACTACGGTTGGTGGCCAGTGGTATTGGCTCGATCGGCTCAGCTGGTCGTATCAGCAATGGCTCGATTATCTCAGCCAGCCCACAATTCAAACTTGGCTTGGCAGTTATCAAGGCATTCCGATTGGCTATTGCGAATTGGTGCAAGAGCCTGATGGCTCGGCGCAAATTGGCTATTTCGGCTTATTGCCGCAGTGGTTTGGTCAAGGCTTGGGCGGGCTTTTGCTGACCACCGTCATCCAACAGGCGTGGCAATTAACTGCCTCGCGGGTGTGGGTGCATACCTGTACGCTCGATGGCCCAGCTGCTTTGGCCAATTACCAAGCGCGTGGCTTCAAGATTTACGAGCAAAAAACTGAATTAGTCGAATTACCAAACCAAGCTCCCGGCCCATGGCCGACGGCACTTAGTTGACAGCTATGCTAGAGTTACGGGGATTTTGTTTGGAGGTTGCCATTATGGCTGATCACGCTGCGTTGATGATTCTGATTGCGGGTCCCTATCGTTCTGGCACTGGCGACGATCCAACGAAAATTTCAGCCAATGTCCATCTCATGGAAGGGTATGTCTTGCCGTTGTTTAATGCTGGCCATTTGCCAGTGCTTGGTGAGTGGTTGGCGCTGCCAATGGTTGATTTGGCTGGCTCCAAGCGAATTGGTGATGAGATCTTCAATGCAATTTTTCACCCGATTGCTGAACGTCTGGTGATTCGTTGCGATGCAGTGCTGCGGGTTGGCGGGCCGTCACAGGGCGCTGATCAAATGGTTGAGCTTGCCAAAGCTCATGGTCGCCAAACCTTCGAGCGCTTGCAGGATATTCCAGGTTGTAGCGAGTTGATCGATCCTCAAGAGTATTAGGAAATTCGTCAAATGAATGCAAATACCGAATGGCCTGAATTGAATGCCCAAGCCAACGCTGTTTGGGAGACCAACGCCGAGCATTGGGATAGTTCCATGGGTCAGGCTGGCAATCGTTTCCACTTGCAATTGGTACGGCCTGCGCTGCTGAGTTTGTTAGCACCACCAGCAGGGCAACGGCTGCTTGATATTGGCTGTGGGAACGGTCTATTTGCACGCCATTTGGCAGATTTAGGGGCAACGGTGCTAGCAGTTGATGCTAGCACCAGCCTGATCGAGCGCGCAAAACGCTATCCTAGCCCCGCTACGCTCGAATATCGGGTCGTTGACGCTACCAACTTAGAGCAGTTGTTGGCATTGGGTGTAGCCAGTTTTGATGCGCTGGTCTCCACGATGGTTGTGATGGATTTGCCAACGATTCAGCCGTTGTTTCAGGCTGCGGCGCACCTGTTGAAACCACAAGCCAGTTTTGTGCTGGCAACCGTGCATCCCTGCTTCCAGGCTCCGCAAAGCCGCAAAATTGTCGAGCAATTTGAAAACGAACAGGGCGAGGTTGAAACCCGCTCACAGCTACAAATTGGTAGCTATCTCACGCCAACTACCCATCAAGGCGTTGGGGTAATTGGCCAACCAGCGGCTCAATTCTGCTTTCATCGTTCGTTAAGCAGCTTGTTAGGGGTGGCTTTTGCAGCGGGATTTGTGCTTGATGGCTTGTTAGAGCCAAGCTATCCGCCTGATATAACCAGCACCCATCTATTCTCATGGGCTAATTTTAGCGAAATACCGCCAGTTTTGGTGCTACGCCTGCGGTTAGCTTCTTCACAGCCAAGCTAACAATCGCGAATTGCGCAATTTTGACTATAACCATGCCATAATGATGCTCACATGGAGCCTGAATGCAGCTTGAAGATTTTTTTGAATTTTGCGAGGATGGCAAA
>CAVYBW010000004.1:0-905450 GCA_963767035.1 uncultured Chloroflexia bacterium
CGAGCTACCCGGGCTTGCCATGGGAATTCACCAGCAGTCGCTGCCGAGCCACCAACAATTTTATCTGGTGGGGGCAATTGATCGGAGCTAGGTTGCTTTTCGTCAACAACAGGGAGCGGATAAACTTCGACTTTTTTGTTGTCTTTGGCTGAGGCAGCGTAGCCGCCTAACAATACTGATGTGCTCAACACCGTTGCAATGACCGCAGACCGTACCCGACGAATTGTCCAGTGTCCAGATCGTTCATGATAGCTCCTTATGCACAGACCAAACGCTGTTGTGTTATTGAGCCAAAGCCGTGTCCCAGCAAATCGCGCTTGCTCAAGAAGTAAAAACTTCTTAACACAAACATTACTATAATTGACGAAATTGTTTGAATCAACTAGATTGTTTGTTAGATTGTTTGATGATTACGGCCTTTTCATGACGTGGCTCAAGCAATAACACTGCCGGAGAAGCGCGAAGGCGCACACCTCAACACCGTCGTTGCCAATCATCAACCTATCAATTGTGAACCCTGTGGACGGCGCATCCATGTTGGGTTTACCAAGGTACTGCCTGTGGGACGCAAATCCAAGGAAGGTACGTCGTACCTTCGTCTACTCCGTGAAGAACGTGGAATTTCACTAACCGAAATGGTCGGGCTGGTCGGCTATACCAAAGGCTATCTTTCAGCCGTCGAAACTGGGGTTTCTAAGCCAACCAGTGCTTTTTTACATGCCTATGAACGCGCCCTAGGGTTAACCAAGGGGAGTTTAGCCGCCAGCGCTGAGCAAGCAATTAGCCAAGTGCTCACCACTGCCCAAGCAGGCTTGATGCCTGAGCCACCAAAACTCGACCCTGCCTTGCTGCCAGTTGCCAATAAAGGCGCTGTTTTAGAAGGTGTGCAATCGATTCTCTTGCAGGCAATTGCCATGGTCACTGCCGCCGCCAAGCAAAGCCCTTGGCCCGGTGCCGAAATTGTGGTGACGTTTCAGAGCGAACACGATCCGTTGACGGTTTTTCCTGAATTGGCGGTGCCATGGCGTGCCGCCTTGCGTCAAGCGTTGCACGCTGGCTGGAATGTTGTGCATCTTTGGCGCTTGCGGATTGAGAATCAACATCGGTTTGCATTAATCGCACGTATGCTTTCGATGCTGGGCTACCGTGGTAAATATCAGCCCTATCTCTTTCCCAATCATGTGGTGCCAGGGGCGCCCGCCGATGTGATTATTGTGCCTGGTCAAGGCGCGTTATGGCTGTTTGGTAGCCGCCAATCCAAACATGTCGATAGTGGCTTTTTCTTTGCCCCCGATAGCCCCCATTATCCGTTAATGAGCCAATTTGCGACGACCATGCGTTCGCAAACCCAACCCTTGTTAGAGGTATACCCCGAACGCTCATTGGATTTTAAGGCCTTGGCGCTGCAATTTGAGGCCGAGGATGGCGCTCAATTATTGTTAAAAGAAGGCCTTAGTTTTCAATCGATGCCAATTGCAATTCGGACAGCCTGTATTCAACGGATTTTGCAAGCGCCATTGGTACGCTCGCTGCAAGCGCAAACCCATTTAGAGCTGTGGTGTCAACAACTGTTAGATCATCATCGCCAACGGGTGCATTTGTTTGAGCAATTTTTGCAAGATCGGCAGCACGAGGCGCGTCATGTTGTTACCAAAACGGCAATTTTGCGGTTATTGAGCCATGGCGAACTGCCTGCCGACGATTGGCTGCGCGATCAGCCGCAAAGTCAGTTGACTGTGGCCGAGGCTTTGGCTTGGTTGCGCCATGTGATTTGGCTCTTACAAGTCTATCCCAACTATCAGCTGGCGGTTGTTGATGCGATTGATCCAGCCTATTTTCCTGTGGCATGGAAGGTCGAAGGTCGTCAAACCTTGATTTTAGAATCATGGCAGGTTGCTGATACTGAGGATGGCCGTGAAAACGTCAACATCATCATTCATGATCGCACAATTGCCCAATCATTCCGTGAACATTTTTTCAACTACTGGGAGCGTTTAACGGGTCGATGAGCGCAGCAAAGATGCGGTGATTGATTGGTTGCAGCAGCAAGTGATGCAGCCAGTTAAGCTGTAACAGCGATTGATTGCAGCAGCAACGCTCTTGCCTAGGTTGAAGTATTGCTCAGCATAAGGAGCTTACAATGTCGAATCAATGGAATAGTAATATGTCGCCCTATCAGCAACAACGCTCTTCATGTTTGCCGATGGTGTTGGTTTTAATGGTGTTGATTGCCGCGATTGGGGCTGGCGTTTATTTCTTGCTCAATAAATCGATCGATTCGGCCATGGCCCCGCTTGGCGTGGTAGAAGGCCCAATTACGGGTACGAGCCAGCCGCAAGCGGTTGAACCACCAGCGATTGCTGGGACGATATTGTATAACTCGGCGCTCTTAGCCTACGATCGCAATGGCGATGAACGCAACGAAGTATTAGTTCAAATCTCGCATAATAGCCAATATTCAATGGCCTTGCTCGATGGCGCCGATGGCAAAGCGCTTTGGCAGACGGATCTGGGCAGCGAATTCTATAATTTGTTGCCGCTCGATGCCTATATTGCAGTGATCAAAGATCGGGATATACGCTTATTCAATACTAAAGATGGCACGTTTTTATGGCATTCACGCTTATCTGATCGGATTCAGATTAACCCACCAATGCTCTTTATTGCTGATGATCTGATTGTAATTCAGACCTACGATAACATTTTGACGGCCTATGAGCTGGTAACTGGCAACCAGCGTTGGCAAAAAACCTTGGCCGAACGCTATGTGACGCATTTGGCACGGCTTGGCGATGAGTTATGCACGACCGAGCGCAATCCTGAATTGAGCTTAGATTTTATTGTTTGCTATGGATTGAAAACTGGTGAGCAACGCCAAGCGATCCAATTGAACAATGATTGGACTGGCGCATGGAGTGGGTTGCCGATCCACACACCAATGCTGGGATTTTGCGCATGCGCAGTGATACTGATCCGATTATGCTCACGGCGATTGGGCTTGATCAGCAGCAACGCTGGAGTGTTGAGCTTGATGCAACGTTTTACAATAGTTTTACGAGTAGCGACCTCAGTTTGGTGAGCAGCCCTGACACATTAGCGCTGGGTGCAGGTGAAAATTTGGCGATTATCACGCCTGAGCATCAAGTTGTGAGCTATAATTTAGTTGATTACGCCTTGCATCCATTGGGTTTTGATGCTGATGTGTTGTATGTTGCTGCCGTTAAACAGCGTGGCACCAATACGGTCAGTATCTTGGCAATCAATGCCAACACTGCTGAATTGCTGTGGCGAATCGACGAGCTTGGTGAATCGAGCGATTGGAGCGGTGCTGATGGGATTCATGGGGTTGTCGTGCCTGGTGAGGGTTTAGTTTTCGGTTGGCTTGATCCTGTTGTTGATGATTTGGTGCGGGTGCAATTGCTCAAGCGTACTGATGGCACCCTCGGTTGGGCCTTTCAACAACAGATGTTTATTGCGCAAATACCGACGTTAACCCGTAGTGGCAATGCGCTTTTGATTCGAACTAGCGATGGTTTGGCGATGGCCAACCTGCGGACTGGCGAAAGTTTGTGGTCGTTCGACCGTTAGGTGCAATAAAGCCCCTTGCGTTATTGCAAGGGGCTTTTGCTTGGCTTATTGTGGGTGCGCAAAATTGTGCAATACCTGCACCAATTCGTCGAGCCCAAGATTACGCAAATACAACACCCCCTCCGCTTCTGGCACCAGCAACCATTGTTGTTGCTCGCCACAGACCAAGGTAAAGGCTTGTTGAACGCTGGTTTCAGGTTTATTTTGCAACAGCGCTAAGGCACTAATCGAGCGCAATTGCTCAAAACTTTGGCCAAATGCCTCGGCGACATTTGGTGCTAAGCCACCAGCCTGCAATTGTTCAACCACCTGATCACGTTTGATGCTGCGGGTGCTGGCAATACTGCGGAAGACGCTTTCGCTCAAGCTTCCGGCTAAAGTTTCGGTCACCTCAGCCTCAATTGGCTCAATAATATCAAGCGCAGCCTGCACGATCTCACGGGCTTGGGGCAGGGCAATCACTTGGTGAATACCACCTTGGCCACGATGGAAAAGATACTGCTGGTTGGCATGATGAATATAATGAGCCTGTTGTTTTTGACCAGCGGGCTGATGCAAAATAACCCATGTTTGGCTGGGTTGGCTAATGATGCCTAACCATTCAGCAACCATTGGCTCTAAAACTGGTTGATCATCAGTTAATTCGAGACATGCCATGGGCGATTAGACCGCGTTCGGCGGCACCCAGTAGATGCTGTTGATATTGCTCAGGTAGATCGCCAAAAACTTGGTTGGCTAAATCATCAAAGCCGAGTGGCAAGGGCAAATCGGCCACAATCAAACAAACAAATAATTCTTCTTGGCTTAACGAAAAGCCCCGTAATTCACTCATGAGCTACTCCATGGATTGAGTCGAAAATGCGATTATACCAGTATCATGATCTACTATGGTCTATTCTTGAGCAAAAACAAATTCTGCATTTTTCGGCAGAGTTTGGCTAAATTGCTTAATTATTTCACGGGTTGCTTCAACGTTAGCCGGATTACGCACATAGAAATCAACCTCTTTATGTGCGGCTGAGGTAATTATTAAATTAAGCCGAAGTTCGCCTATTTTAATCCACTCACTAGGGCGATGATCAGTAAACCATTCATCATAAATCATAATTAGATCAACATTATATTGATCTGATATTTTATTCATCCAACCTGGAATTTTATTGATACGATAGTCGATAACATCAATATTTGATAATCCGAATAAATCTAGCGTATAGTTTTTGTTCATATATGCTACTAATCCAATATCATTAACTCCAATATTTTTATTGTAATAGTTACTGGTAAAAATCGCCATTTGATACTGTTGAAGATAAATGCTATTAGTCATCATTGGTATATAAATTATAGTATGGATATAGTTGAGATATTTAATAAGAAATAATGCTAATACAATTGCTAATATTAAATATTTTCTAGTGTCATTGATTAATTTAGGAATAATTTCCTTATATAAATACATAAAGGCAAGAACTGAATATACAATCATATATGTTTCATAACGATAAAATGATCCTAAAGTTGTTCCAAAGAATAATTGTAGTGTTATAGATGAAATAACTACAAGTATAAATAGAGTATGGTTTTTTTGACGTAATTTGAATGCCATTAAAATTTAACAGGCCCGCTAAAATAAACCATGTTCTCGATTGCATCGAAATCCAAATATTTATAAAGAATATCTCAATCGAAGTTTTACTTGAAAAATAAGAACCCTTAATAATGACTGACGTTGGCAGATAGCCTAAACCAAGGCTATGGAGAAAATATGAAAATGCCGCTATCGGCACGATTGTCAATACAACTCCGATCAGGGCTGCCCGCCGATAGCCTTTAAGATCAGATAAAAAGCAGGACTGGAATACAAATTGCGAGGTTTTCATAGCGAACTAAGGCGTTGATGATCACGGCAAGCAGCAATGAGCGATTGAACTTATTATTGATTTCTAAATCTAAGAGATTGTAGCTAATGACAACCGCTAAGAATATTTGGAGCACGTGCTCCATCCCCGCCCAAACTAAAGGAGTTATAGCACCGATAATGATAAATAATGAAATAAAAAACGTTTTTTTACCCATACTCAGTGTGTTTTGGAAGATTAAATTGATGGTTTTATGGATAAAAAACAGGATTCCTCCACCAAACAACACATTTAAGATTAAGGGCACATATTCAAAAAATGGCAATGGCGCAAAGATCGCGAGGATAAACGGCCAAAGAATACTGGATGATGGCGCTGAAGGCTCACTCAGGTTGATGCCATAATGGCCTTGGAAAATATTGCGGGCTAAGGAAAGATGAATATACGGGTCATCAAGGCTATAAATGAATTTGCCATCATTAAAGAGATAAATTGCTACGGCTTGAATCAACAGGATGAGTCCGAGAATCACATATGGTATGGCCGTGTGGATTGATTGGGGATGCAGTACTCGTTTCATAATCCCTCAGTTACAGCGCAATGCTGCGCCTACGAATTTGTGCTCCGTTACTCCGATGGAGTGGCCTTAATCAACGCTGATTAAATGCTAACCGCTACTATACCATAGGCCGCATGTATCGCTCTATGGCCAAATGGTCGCCAAAATGCCGCCGCTTAAGTAGGCCTGCTGATCCGCGATAAATCGTGATACAATGCACAAAGATTGACCAAATCATCTGCAATGGAGCGTTATTGTGGCTGCAAAAATACCTGCAACCTTCGCCGATTTACGCGAATGGATCACGTTTTTGGAAAAACGCGGCGAATTGAAACGAATCAAAACGCCAGTTTCTTCAGACCTTGAAATTACCGAAATTACCGACCGCGTTTCAAAAATGAAGCAAGGTCAAGGTAATGTCGCATTATTATTTGAAAATGTGATTGGCTCGGATTTGCCAGTCTTGATTAATGCGGTTGGCACGGAGCAACGCATGGCTTGGGCCTTGGGCTTAGAAAAGCTCGACGATTTGCGCGCTCGCTTGGCCAGCGTCGTTAAGCCCGAAGTGCCCGATGGCGTTTTTGATAAGCTCAAAAAGGTTAGCGAGCTTTCCGAAATTGTGCGTTATCGGCCTAAAACCGTCACCAGCGCTCCTTGCCAAGATATTGTTTGGACTGGCGACCAAATTGATTTGAATAAATTGCCAATTTTGAAATGCTGGCCCGATGATGGTGGTCGCTACGTGACGCTAACCACCGTGATCTCCCGCGATCCCTACAAAGGCATTCGCAATGTGGGCATGTATCGGGTGCAAGTCTACGATGAGAAAACTGTCGGTATGCACTGGCAAATTCACAAAGGCGGCACCGAACACCAACGCGAGGCGCTGCGTAAAGGCGGGGTAAAACTGCCAGTTGCGGTAGCCTTGGGCGGCGATTATGCCACGATCTACTCTGGCTCGGCTCCCTTGCCACCAGGCATCGACGAAATTATGTTGGCTGGTTGGTTGCGCCGCGAACGGGTTGAGATGGTCAAGTGTAAAACGATCGATCTTGAAGTGCCAGCCAATGCTGAAATTATTCTCGAAGGCTATGTTGACCCCAGCGAAAGCCGGCTCGAAGGACCGTTTGGCGATCACACTGGCTACTATTCGCTGGCCGATCAATACCCAGTGATGCATCTGACGGCGATTACAATGCGCAAGGATGCGATTTATCCCACCACGATTGTTGGTTACCCGCCACAAGAGGATTATTGGCTGGGCAAGGCGACTGAGCGTTTGTTTCTGCCCTTGATGCAATTGGTGGTGCCAGAGGTAATTGATGTCAATATGCCAGCCGAGGGCACGTTCCATAATCTGCTGGTGGTGAGTATCAAGAAAAAATACCCCGGCCAAGTGCGCAAAGTAATGTATGGCTTGTGGGGCTTGATGCTGATGTCGTTGACCAAATTTATTATTGTGGTTGATGACGATATTGATGTGCAGGATATGAACCAAGTGCTGTTCCATGTCACATCGAATGTTGATCCGCAGCGTGATACCGTGATTGTTGAAGGGCCGCTTGATGCACTCGATCACTCGGCAAATCACTTTGCCTATGGCCATAAAATGGGCATTGATGCGACTCGCAAGCGTCAAGATATCGATCGCTTCCCCCGTGAATGGCCGCAAGACATTCGCATGACCCAATCGATTGTTGATCGGGTGACCAAACGCTGGCGTGAATATGGCTTCTAAGTGATTGATTGATCAATCGAACAGCGCTAACCAATCAGGTTAGCGCTGTTTTTTGTAGTTCATGCGACAAGGCTTTGGGCCAAAAAATGTCGCATGGCTGTCGCATGGCCTTCGCTAAGGTGTAGCTGTGTCAATGGAGTATGACACGCTAGCACTTCAATGGTGGAGGCCAGAATGCAAACGCACGCACTGTATTTGGAGACTGTGGCAGGGGTAGCAGCGACCCAAGCTTGGGATTTAACCGCTGAACAGCACAATAATTTAGCCGAATTACTGGCGCACTATAGTCAACAAAGCGCGACGAGCGAGCCAGCGAAACTCACCGCCATGACGATCAATCTCTGGCATGATTATCCAACGGTACAGCGTGCGCTTGATCCGGCACATCCACTGCATGATGCGGCCTGCCAGGTGTTGTATGAGCAGATTATATATTGTTTGAAACAAAACCATGTGCCGGGAGTTGATGCCTTATACCTTGATGATCGTTCGCCTGATCTGTGTGCCTACGCTGATCTGACCCAAAAGCTTGGTCAATTTCGCTTTGAATCACGGCTGCGAACCTATATCTACAATGTTACATGGCGGGCAGTGTTGCAATGGCGGCGGGCTGGTAATGCCTTAAAACGTGGCGGTGCGGGGTTTAATCGCCAGCACGAGCAGCCTACCAATTTCTCAGCCCAACAGATTTACTATTTAAGCCAACACCAACAGAATCAAGATTTTTTGGTTGAGGATTTATTGATTGATCCTGATTTAGCAGTTGATGAGCTCGTGGTATCGCGCCAACTGAAACGCGAAATTTTCAAGGTGGTGGCTACGATGTACGATGACCCAATGTATGCGGTGGTGCAGCGGCTCTGGCATGAATTATTGTTCGAGCAAACCAATATTTCGGCGTTGGCCCAAGCTGAGGGACTAACGGCTAATACATTATTTAGTTTACGCTCGCGTTTGGGGCGCCGCTGCCGTGAGGTAGTTGAACGTTGGCGCGATGGTTTGGGCGACTAAAATTTCGCCTAGATTGCAAATCCACTTTATGGTAAGATAACCAATAACGATTGAATAGATAAGCCAGTGGCAAAGGCGCTGCTGGCTTTTAGCTAGTTCAAAACAAGGAGTATGGCCCCATGAGCAACGAGCGCGAACCGGTGTTGTTGAGTGCTGCCCGCACACCAATTGGTAAGTTTGGCGGGAGTCTCGCTGATTTAACTGCGCCTCAACTCGGTGCGATCGCAATTAAGGCCGCATTGGAGCGGGCTGGTGTCAATGGTGATGTTGTTGATGAAGTGATTATGGGTAATGTGGTTGGGGCTGGGCTAGGCCAAGCACCAGCGCGGCAAGCTGCCTTGGCTGCTGGCGTGCCCGATAGTGTCAGCGCTCTGACAATTAATAAAGTTTGTGGTTCAGGGTTGAAGGCTGTCATGCTAGCCGCTAGTATGATCAAAGCTGGCGATGCTGAGTTGATTGTGGCTGGTGGCATGGAAAATATGTCGCGTGCGCCCTATCTTTTGCCGCAAGCACGCTTTGGTTATCGGCTTGGCAATGGCGAAATTCAAGATTCCGTCGTGCATGATGGGCTGTGGTGTGCAATTGAGCATCATCACATGGGCAACTCGGCTGAATGGGTTGCTGATGCGTGTGGCATTAGCCGCGAGATGCAAGATGAATTTGCCTACAATTCGCATCGCAAGGCTGCCGCAGCGATTGCCCGTGGCTCGTTCAAAAACGAAATTGTGCCAGTTGAGCTTAAGAGCCGCAAAGGCACAACTATCTTTGATACCGATGAGCCGGTGCGCGCTGATAGCACCGTTGAAGCCTTGGCTAAATTAAAGCCTGCCTTCAAAGCTGATGGCTCGGTAACTGCTGGCAATGCGCCTGGGATTACCGATGGAGCTTCGGCCTTGGTTGTGGCAAGCATGGCCAAAGCCCAGCAATTGGGAGCCAAGCCTCTAGCACGGATTACTGGCTATGCGCAAGCAGGCGTGAAGCCACTAGAGATTTTCACTGCGCCATCGTTTGCGGTGCGGCGTTTGCTCGAAGTGACCAACACCAGTTTGGCCGACTATGATCTCTTTGAATTCAACGAAGCCTTTGCTGCTCAAGCGCTAGCCAATGGCAACGATCTTAACATCGATTGGGATCGCGTGAATGTTAATGGTGGCGCGGTTGCCTTGGGTCACCCAATTGGCGCAAGTGGTGCTCGGGTCTTGACGACGCTGGTCTATGCGTTGCAAGAACGTGGTGGCAAGCGTGGCCTCGCAACCCTTTGTTTAGGTGGTGGCGAAGCCGTGGCCTTGGCGATTGAGTTGATTTAAGCGAAAGCTGAGAAGGTTGATGACGGCCCCAAACAATCAGCATAAGGAGGAACAATGGGTACTGTTGAGTTGATCTCTACTTTGGATGAAGGCGTTCGCGAAGGTCGAATTGCGCCCTATTTGGCCGATTTTATTGCTGCGCAAGCCCTGAATGTTTCAGCCGACGAAGTTGGCTTTAGCGAATGGGGCAGCCCTGACCACGACGTGCTATCCCGCGTTGGAGCAACCACCGAAACCCTTTCCCGTCATCAATAAACCGACAGCGGCGTTACCTCGTTGGTAGCGCCGCTTGCTTGTCATAATGTTGTATGAAAGTTTGTGAACCTTATCATTTGCAATTTTATTAAGCCTGTGCTATACTCTCACGCGTTGGGCCGGTAGCTCAGTGGTAGAGCATCGGACTTTTAATCCGCTGGTCGTGGGTTCGATCCCCACCCGGCTCACCAACAGGGATTGTTGCAGCAATGCGACAATCCTTTTTTTATGCCTAAATTACCCATCACGCCGCGCTTGCTGACCGAGAAACATCTCCAAATGGGCAGCATGCTCTTGAACATGGCGCAAGTTGTAGATCAATAACTCACCAAATGGCACTTCGCCCCAGCCAAAGGAACATAGCCGCTGCGCTTGCTCCGTAGAAAGATTATTGATTGTGGTTTGGGTTGCTTGACGGCAATGGGCTAGATAATCAAGCAACTCGCTACGGGTATAGGTGCGCGGCAAGCTTTCATTGGCCTGCATTTCAACCAAGGCAAATGGTGCTGGTGGCATAAAGCCCTCTTCGGCACCAGTTAAATAGAGATCAAGCCAAAAGAGCGTGTGATAGCCAATATACCAAAAGCGCGAAAATCCCGCCGCAACCCATTGATCAGGCTCGTCTGGCCATAATTGGGTTTCCCACAATACTTCGGGACAGTTGCTGATGGCTCGTTCAAGCCGCGTGATCGCAACATTGAACTGCTGCCATACCATCGTTTGATCAATGATTAACATCGAGCGAATCCTCCAGCTAAAATTTTTAGGTTTGTAAATGGCTAAAACGCCAGCAACGGCTCGCATTGCGAGAGCCGCTGTGGCGTGAAACATGAAGATCGCGTCAGTCGTGCCGATTAAGGCTAGGTTCTAATATTGTTCTGGTAACGACTCGCCGGTTTCCAGCACGGTCTTGAGGTTGCTGAGAATCCAAGTCCAGCCACCACTGTTCAGACCTTGGTAGGTAGCGGTTTCGCCTTCGAAGTCCTCGTGGACAACCGTGACTTTGGTAATCCCATTGGGCATGGCTTCGAGTTCCCATGTAACTTTGGTTGGGGCATCGTTGCTCATTGGTGCCCAAAGCGAATGATAGGTATGCACCAAACGATTAGGCGCATCGGCAACCACCACTTCACCATCAACAATCGCTGAACCATCATACATATTGTAGGTAAAAGGTGAACCAACGGTTAGATCGGTTTGCAGCGACGTGCCATAGTAATAGCGGGCAGTAAATTCTGGTTTGGTAATCGCATCCCAGACTTGTTGTTGTGAGGCTTTGATAATCGTTTGGTAAACCAATTTTGGTTTCGATTCGGTCGTCATGTTACTTCCTCCTTCAAGTGCCATTTTGAGATCAATCAGTGCCATTGAACGCGTTACTGCGTATTTGTTCATCCAACGGTCGGAAATTAGCTGGATTGGGACTGGGTTGAGATAGTGCAAACGCTCGCGACCAACTTTCCGCGTAACAATCAGTCCAGCTTCTTCAAGTACGCGTAGGTGCTTCATCACCCCAAACCGAGTCATCGGCATTGCCGACTCCAATTCTTTAAGCGAGCGGCCATCGCGCTCAAAGAGTAGGTCGAGCAGTTGCCGACGAGTTGGGTCGGCGAGGGCACGAAAGACAGGTTCTTGTTCCATACTGCTATTATATGTGACCATATGGTCACATGTCAAGTGTTTTTTAGGGCAATTTGAAACCTTTGTGCTTATATTTTGGTTCGTACTTGGCTTAATGACTAAAACGCCCAACGGCCCCACATTTGTGGAGCCGCTGCTAGAGGATACTCGATTGTTGGCTGCTTAAACGTTTTTGGCGATTGCCCGTGGAATCCAATCAGCACCTGAAATCTTATGCTGTCCAAGCACTAAACTTAGTTGCGCGGCATGCTCTTGGATATGGCGCATGCTATAGAGCAGTAGTTCGAGAAAACTGATTTCCATCCATTCAAAGACACAGAGTTGCTGGGCTTTGGCCTCAGTCAAGGCTTCAATCGTCGTTTGGCCGCGCTGGCGACAGAGCGCGAGATAGCCAAGCACTTGATCTTTGGCATGTGGCTGTTCAGGCAGAACTCCACGGACAAACGGTGGCGGCGGGGTAAAACCATCCATCGAGCCTGTCAGCAGCAGATCAGTCCAAAATACGCAGTGATAGGCCACAAACCAAAATTGACCATAGCGTTGATCATCATCGTCGTGCCATAAACTCGTCGTCCAAAGCTGCTCAGGGCAACGGGTTATTGCGTCCTCAAGCATATCAATTGCAGCGCCATACTGTTGCCAAACGCTTGTTTTCCAGCTGCTATCCATACTGCGCCTCCTGTGAAAATGCCAAGCTTTGCTCCGAGTGTAACAAGTGGGGTTAATGTTGTCTAGGAGCATTTGCCATACCAGCAGCGGGTGGCTAGCAATGCCACTATCGCGTATCATTCTGCTAACAATCGATAGCGTAGGAGGCCGCAATGGCGAAATTACACCCCGAAATAACCGCTGAATTGCAAACATTTATTGCCCAGCAACCATTGTTTTTTGTTGCTAGCGCTCCTTTAGCGGCTGATGGCCATGTGAACCTCTCGCCCAAAGGCTTGGATTGTTTGCGCATTCACTCGCCGCAACAGGTTGCTTATCTAGATTTAACTGGCAGCGGCAACGAAACATCGGCCCATATTTTAGAAAATGGCCGGATTACTTTGATGTTTTGTGCCTTTGTTGGTGCACCACGGATTTTGCGCTTATATGGCCGTGGGCACGTAATTGTGCCAGCAATGGCGCAATGGGAGTCTGAGCTTGAGCAGTTTCCGGGCTATCCTGGCATTCGCCAAATTGTGCTAGTTGAGGTCGATCGAGTGCAAACATCGTGTGGCTTTGGCGTGCCGTTGATGGATTTCGTTGGTGAGCGCGATACGGCGCTGCGTTGGGCCGAAGCCAAAGGCGAAGCTGGCCTAGAGAGCTATCGCGCCGAGAAAAATCTGGCCAGCGTTGATGGCTTGCCCACCCATTTAGCAGCTGCGCGTGATGCTGATTAATAGACACCACGCTTGCCCAACTTGCTAAGTCTGACTAAAGAGCCAAGCCCTCAGATCAATGGTGATCTGAGGGCTATTTGTTTATTTCGGGCTAATCGTCCAATCGCCATCTGCCTGCACTTCCCATAAGCATGGGCCTTCAGAGAATTTGACGATAGCCGAGCCATCAACTGTGCCAATTTCATTTTGGGCGTAATCCATGCCGCCTTGGCACGTGACCTGCACGATAAAATTGCTATCGCCATTATGGGTAAAGTTGAATGGAATTGGCCCTTCTTTGCTGGGCATAAACAAGCCGCTGACCAGATCGCCTGTGCCGCTGAGGCCATTGGCGGCGGCTGATTCCAAGCCAATCGGCACAATTTCGGCTGTCCACTCGCCATCGGCATCGATTTCCAAAAAGGTGCTGGTATCGCCATATAAAACTCGCGAACCAGTGTAGTTGCCAATTTCGTTGACCAAATAGCTTTCGTCACCATCGGCGTTATAGGCTTTGACAATAAAGTTGCGTCGCCCAGTGTGCGTTAATTTAATGATACTGACTGCACTTGGCGGCATAAATCCATCGGTTACTTGTTGTCCAACCCCACTCAACATCACAGGCTCTGGAATTGGGGTGGCGGTCGCGGTTGGGCGTGGCGTGCTGGTTGGTTTGGGCTTGGCGGTCGGTCGCGGCGTATTAGTTGGACGCGGCTTGGCGGTTGGTTTCGCAGTTGGCTTGGTGGTTGGCTCGGCTTGCGCCACTTGGGCCACACTGGCCGCCGATTCGATTTGTTGGCCTGTTGTTTGGCCACATGCCAGCAACAGCAGGCTGATCAGCATAAAACCAAGAAAACGTTGCATCGATGAACTCCTTCAATACTTCAACTGGTACTGAAGCTACTTTAGCAACGACCTAGGGCACAAATGTGGATTTTATCTCATGGACGATAAATATGTTTATTATGCCAATCAAGCGCCGTTTGATCGGGATACAATTGCGGCTGCTTGGGCAATTGGATTGATTGTCGAGCAAAAAGCAATAGGGCTTGATTCGCAGCTGGATGCTCATCGACCAAGCGCGAGATTTGAATCTGATAGGCTGGGGTTATCGTCAATAACCCTTGATCAAATATCCAATGGTGCAAACCACATAAGGAAATTCCATTGCGTGGATCGTCGTTATAACTTTGGCTCCATGGAATAATGTGGGCAGCTTCAGCAGCGCTGCGGCCTTCGGGAGTGATAATTCGAATGCCACAGATGGCACAACAATAATCATAACTTGGCACAACAACTTGGCGAAACGCGCTAGACCGTACTTCAACCTGATATGGCGCATCAATCGGCGAAATTTCGCGAAATACACGTTGGCTTTGCTGCACTAAACTATCGGTATAGTTGAAAATTGCCGTATTCATGTTGGTTACAGCCATCAGGGCTGGCTGCAATTCAGGCGTAAAATAGGTTTGAATCAAACTTTTACGCAGTTGTTCGCGGGCTAATGGCTGTTGCAGCAATCCAAATAATGGCTGATCAAGCGTTGCGCCAATCACCAGCTGATTTAATTTGCCTAAAGTTGCTATATCGGGAGTGTTCGCTAACGCTTGCTGCATGCCTGGCTGCGCTTGCAAATGCCAAAAGCCTTCGCTTTTAAGATAGAAGAATGGCTGAATTGGGTTGGCGAACTTGCTGTGATCAAAAATAATCCGCCAATATCGGTCAAAGGTTTCAAGCAAAAGCTCGGTGTATTCGATAAAATTGTCAGTAATTGTGCCGGCTGCAATCAAATCGCTCACCGCGAGCAACATCAATGGTTTGTAGGGGGCACGAAAGTGGGTGTTTTCTGGCCAATAGGTTTGCGATGGCGAAAGTTTAAGTTTCGTGAACGCCTGTTGATAGGCCTCAAGCATCCATACTCCTAAAACGCTAAAATCGCTATTTGAGGAACTACTATGCCGATTGAAGTGCAGATTGTCAATGCCTTTGTTGATGGTGATACTGGTGGAAATCCAGCGGGCGTGGTTTTGCAAGCTGATGGCTTGAGCACAGAACAAAAGTTAGCTGTTGCCCAGCAGGTTGGTTTATCGGAAACTGCGTTTGTGAGCAAATCAGATGTTGCGACGATTAAGCTTGAATTTTTTACGCCAGCGCGCCAAATTGCCCATTGCGGCCACGCCACAATTGCCACATTTAGTCTTTTGCGCCAACTCAATCTGGTGCCAACTGGCCAGCTTGCCAAAGAAACGATTGATGGCCTGCGCGAGATTATTGTGGCTGATGATCAGGCGTTTATGCAGCAATTAGCTCCACGCTATCAAGAATTTGAGCTAACCAGCCCGATTGCCCAGCAAGCCTTGCAATCGCTCAAACTGAGCAGCAACGATCTGCTCAACAATACACTACCAACTTTGGTAAACACCGGCAATAGCTTTTTGATTATCGGCCTTGCGAGCGAACAAACCCTTGCTGATCTGCAACCCGATTTTGAGCAGATTCAGCAGCTTAGCGAGCAGCTCGATTTGATTGGCTACTATGTGTTTACGCCAGCCACCAAACAGGTAGGCCGTTCGGCTGGCACGCGTATGTTCGCGCCGCGCTATGGCATTCGCGAGGAAGCTGGCACCGGCATGGCTGCCGGACCACTAGCCTGTTATTTGTACGATAAACTTGGCTTGCAGCAAACCAGCTTTTTGATTGAGCAAGGTTGGCTGATGCAACCAGCCTCGCCCAGCGTGATTGAGGTGCAACTCAACGTGGTTGATGCTGCAATTCAGAGTTTGTTGGCTGGTGGTCGGGCCAAAGTTATGCAAACGTTGCATGTTGAGATTAACGTGTAGCTAGCCAGATTTATGATATTTGTCTACTCGCCAAGCAACTTGGTGAGTAAAACTTGTTGTTCTTCATACATTGCAATTGCTTGGCGAATCAAGGCATCAGCGTAGCCCTGCAAAATCTGATTAAATAAAATCAATAGCAAAACTATGGTAACGATTGTACTGAGTAATGGATGCACTGTTGATGCCACAACTGGACCAAGTGTTACTATAGCGGTAATCATAATTAATGTCGAAGCAGTTTTAGTTCCCACAATAGATGCTTCTAAGGCGGTAATATCCTTAAGCGTTGCTAGTTGATATGCTTGAATTTTTGCGTGCTGAAATTTTTTGATAATTAAAAAGAGAATTTGCGCTTTTTTATCGGTATAAAATAGAGTTTCAAAAAAGTTAAAGAATGCTAATAATCCGAATAAAATAACGCTTGATGCTATAATTTTGACTAATAGTGAATACTCCATTGGTATACTAAGTATCATTATAATAATAAATAAAACTAAGCTTATTACTATATTATTAAGTATATACTTGCGCATTATCATCCGACTAACTGATGAATAGATATTTTTAGTTGCATAGCCTTCGATTCGTTTTTGAATATAGTTATCTGAAATATCTTTCATGCTTTCCTTACCTCAACTATCGTTGGCTTATCTTAATCAAATGGTGATAGGTGTTTAGAAGTAGTCTCATAAATACCGGAGAAGAATCCGGATACACCCGAGTAGCACAAATCCATGGAAGTTTTCGGGATAAAATTCGTATCGAACGACCAAACGACGGAAGTTTTGTAACCACGCAAACAGCCGCTCCACCTTCCAGCGGCGGGCATAGCGGCGTAATAACCGGCCATCTTGGGTAACTGGCGCGGTGCGGTTGCGCCGATGGGGAGCGATCATGGTTATTCCTTGTTCGGCAAGGACACGATCCAGGGGATCACTATCGTAGGCTTTGTCGCCAATCAACCGTCGTGGCGCGCAATCCAAAAATCCGGCATCGAGGGTTGCGGTGACTAGGCGTACTTCGTGGATTTGGGCGGTGGTCGTGTGCACGGCAATCGGCAGCCCTTGGGCATCGGCAATCGCCATCAGTTTGGTGCCCTTCCCGCGCTTCGTGAGACCAACGCCAGCGCCCCTTTTTTCGCCGGAACAAACGTCCCGTCGATGAAGGCTTCGGTCTGATCGATGCCGTGGTCATCAAAGAGCTGCAGCGCTAGCTGGGTCACGATGGTTTGAAAGGTTCCCTCGGCAACCCAGCGTTGCAAGCGGCGATGGCAGGTTTGATAGGGGGGATAGGCATCGGGCAAATCCTTCCACCGTGCGCCCGTTTGCAAGACCCACAAGATGCCATTGAGGGCAGCGCGTGAATCCACCCATGGTCGTCCGCGACCATCGACACGGCGTGGCAACGGGGGTAAAAAGGGGGCAATCGCCGCCCATTCGTCATCGGTCAGATCCGTTGATACGGCCATTGGGTATCCTCCTATTCCATAGTCAAGCGGAGTATACCATTTATGAGACTACTTCTACTTGAGTTTCACCCTTCGGCTGTTTCTCTGCGCCTCTGCGTTAAAATCTCAGTCACCGATCCCCAATCCTAATAATGGTATACTATGCTGCATCAATCCACCACAGCTTCGGATTGGCCGATTCAGCAGCTTGTTCCCCAGAAATTCCAAACTCCATATTTTTGCTTCAATCAGCCAATCGCTCGGACTTATGTTAGGAGCTAGCAATGCAACGGATGCGGATGACGGTCGGAATGTTGGCATTATTGGTGTTGGCCTTGCCCTTTTTTTATCCTCAGGCAGCCGCAGCGCGTACATGGCCAACGGTGCGCAAAGGCGATAGTGGCGAAAATGTGGTTACGCTTCAAGCAAGTCTCAGTTATCGTGGCTACAGTGTGGGTGTTGATGGCGCATTTGGCCCAGGCACCGAAACGGTAGTCAAAAGCTTTCAGCAAGCCAATGGCCTTAGCGCCGATGGGATTGTTGGAGCACAATCGTGGGAAACGCTGTTTGTGGTTGTGCGTCAAGGTGATAATAATACCGTTGTGAATGCCCTACAACGCCAGCTCAAAAACAAGTATGGTTATAGCCTCAGCCTCGATGGTGCGTTTGGCGCAGGGACGCATAATGCTGTCGTCAGTTTTCAACAAAGCAAAGGCTTGGGTGCCGATGGGATTGTTGGCGGCGATACGTGGGCGGCGCTATTATCAGGCACGGCTAGCGGTGGCACTTCAACCTATCTGACCCATGCAGAAGCCCAAGCAATGCTTAGCGCCGCTGGAATTCCAGTGGTTTCGAGTGGCAACTGTAGCGATCGCAACAACCGCACTTGTACCTCGTTGGACCAAATTCGTCGCAACACAATCACTGGCGTAATTGGCTTCAAGCAAGCTTCGGGCTGTAGCTTTAATATCACTGGTGGTACTGAAATTGGCCACTCAGGCGGCACCTACAGCCACTCCAATGGCTATAAAGTTGATATTAGTCGGTTGAGTTGTGTGACGAACTATATCAGTACCCGCTATACCTCAATTGGCAACCGCGGCGATGGCGCGCCTCAATATCGCGATGCCAACGGCAGCATCTATGCCGATGAATATTTCGCCAACCACTGGGATATTCTCTACTACTAGATCCCCAAAGCGACCCAGACATGCCAAATATGCATGCTTGGGTCGCTTACCACAAGATCACCAGCACAATTACAATGATGCAACTGACAGCTACCAGCCACTGCCAATTGCGGCGTGGATGATACTCGGGCGAAGCTAAATAGACTTGCTGGGCATGGGCAAATACTGGCCGGGCATCAACTTGCAATAATTCACAATATTGCAGCAGCAGGGGCTTAATTTGCTTCATGGGAATTTGCATAAACGCGCCTTGCTCGAGGGCCTGCAAATAATCCCAACGAATGCCTGTGCGCCGCTCGGCAGCATATAAACTGAGGCCAGCTTTTTGACGGGCTTCGCGGAGTAAAACTGCACCCATTGGCGGGCGTGTCGGCAGCGGTTCTGGCTGCTCAACAACCAAATTTGCTACTGGCTGGGCTGGCTCAAGCAGGGCTTGGCGCTGAATCAAGCGTTGCACACGGGCAATTAATTGGGCTTGGCTAAATGGCTTGGTTAAATAATCATCTGCCCCAAGATTTAATCCGCGCACCACATCATCATCGCTGGCCTTGGCCGTGAGCATCAAAATGGGTACATTGCTTTCAGCTCGAAACTGTTGGCATAATTCTAGGCCACTTAAAATCGGGCAACATCACATCCAACAAGATAAGGTGGAAACAATCGCTGGCCCATAACCGCAGCGCCGCCATTCCAGTATTCGCCAGTATGGCTTGCCAACCAGCCTCGCGCAAGTGCATCAGCAGCAAACGCCCAATCGCTGGATCATCTTCGACGACTAAAATGTGGGCTGAGCCATTCACGCCGCCTCCTGCAATAGCGGCAGATCAAGCAAGACTGCCAAAGCCCAAGCGCTGCTGGCAGGATCGGCGCTTTCGGCCAGCTGGCTTAATGTGAGCATGGTTGTTGGCTCGTTGCGCCATGCCCTCAAGCCAGTGATTGCCCGCCGCCGCAACATCAGCGGAGCTGTTTGATCGGCTGCCAAGGCCTCGACATCGCCCAAAACTGGCATATAGCGGGCTTGACATAAACTGCTCAAGGCCAAACTGCGAATTGCAAGAGCTTCACGATCGTTGTGCAGCAATTCGGCCAGTTGTTGCAAGGTGGTTTCGTTGGCTACTTCGGCTAAGGCTTGTGCCACCCGCAACCGCAAGGGCAATGGGTTGTGGGGGCGCAAAAATTCCAAGGTATCTAAGGGATTTTTCGCTGCCGCCAAGAGAATCTCAAGTGCCAATAATCGGGTACCAATCGAGCCAGTATTGGCAAGTTCGCGCACCAAACCAAGGTGAATCGCGCCTTCTAGCTCCAACAATACGCGCAGCGCATGCAGCCGAATGCGGGTGCTTTTGCCTCCAGCTTGAGCCAAACGATTGAGCAAAGCGATCGCGGTTGGTTCTTGCAACAAACGCAAGCCATCCATTGCAGGGATGGCAAGGCTTGGGCTATCGTGTTGGGCGTAGCGCAAAAACAAGGCAATTGATTCGCGATCTGCTACTCGACCCAAACAGCGTAAGGCTGCCGCCGCCACTTCTAAGATTGGCCGTGGGTCGCGCAGAATCTGGCGCACAATATTCAAACTTGCCTCAGAAACCGGAGCCAGCAAACAATCCAAGGCTGCCACATGCAAGGCTGGCTCGGCATGATTGGATGTTAACAGTGCCAGCATCAAGCCTTCGCTGTGGGCCATATGCAATTTATGAAAACTATGCACCGCATCAACCCGCAAACTGAGCGGCGTATGATCATCGACAATCATGGTTTCGAGCAACGGCGCAAGATGGTTATCGCCGCTCAAGGCAGTCAGCATGGCACTACGGGTTTGGGGATCAAGCTGATTATTGATCAACATTTGATGCAAACTTGGCTTGGCTTGAGCTTGTTGGCTCAAGGTATTGGCGGCAACCCAGCGCAATAATGGCTGACCAGTGCCAACCGTTTGGGCCAATTCATACTCGGCATCGCAGTTGGCTAATTGGGCAGCGACGACGGGCGCGACGGTCAAACTATAGCGATCAGGATTGCCGGTCAAGGCTTCGTATAAGACTGAGCGTGCCGCCGAACCGCCGATTGTGCTAAGTGCTTGGGCAGCGGCTGAACGCAAACTATGCACTTCGCGGCCAATCAACTCGGCTAGGCTGGTTGGTGGGTCGGCGCTGGTGTTGCCAACCGCCAAGGCTTCGGCCCAACGCCATTGCAAGGCGGGCGGAAAACTAGCAACTGGCCATTGCTGCGGCGCTTCGTGCAAATAACCCATCGGCAATTCTTGTTGCCAAGCAAGCTCCAATTGTTGGGGCAACTCACCAATAATAATGCTGCGCAAGGCCCAAATGCCGCTCTCATCGCGGCGTGTGCCAAGGCCCACAATCGCCGCCAACAAGGCTTGCAGATCATGGCGTTCGTGCTCGACAATGCCAGCTAAGACTGCTTGAGATTCATCATTTTTGACCTTTGCAAGCGTGCTAATTGCCGCAGCTCGCACCATAAACGCCGATTGATCGCAGGCTAGGCCAAGCAAGCGTGCCATAAATAACGGTTGGGTTTGGGGATCGCTGCGATAAATAATCCCGCTGCGCAAAGCATTGCCAAGTTGGGGCTGTTCAAGCAAGCGAATTAAGCGCTCGCTGGTTTCATTCTGGCGTTGCATAATGGTTTGAGCCGCCTCTAAGCGCGCCGCCAAGGGCAATTGTGAAGTAACCACCCGCAACAACAGAGGATTCGCGCCGCTGCGTTCAAAGCGCATTAGTTCGTGCAAAGCTTCATAGCGTGCCGTCCAATGCACGTCATCGCCCAAGACCAAACGCCCCAAAGCGCGTACTGCCAAACTTGGCGTTGCCTGCAATAAGGCTTGACGCGCGGCGGCTCGCAAAGGCGCACTCGCCGCAGTGCAGGCAATCAACAAGGCTGGGGCAGTGCGTTCGGTGGCACAACCCTGCAATGCTAGCGAGCCATGCAAATGCACCATCTGATCTAATTCATGATCGTCGAGCAAGGCACTGGCGGTTGCCACAACAAAGCGGGCACCATTTGGCTCGCTTTGTAGATAGAAAATCATCCGGCCAGCATGCAGTTGCTCTTGTAAATAATAGCGGCCAGCGTGGCTATTGTGCGCCAATAAATAATGCACCAACAACTGGCCCCAATCATCGTGCTGCCGTTGGGCCAAGCTGATCAAGCGCGGCGTTAATCGCGCATCGTGCATGGCAAAAAGTTGTTGGGCGGCACTTTGGCGAGTGCTATAACCGAGCCGACTATCGCTTAGCATATCCAATAAATAGTCGAGCGCCAAATGGCTTGGCAGGCTGCGCACAACTTGCAAGGCCCAAGCCTCGCCATCGGGACCATTGCTCAGTTGCTCGGCAATGGTGGCGCTCACCACACTTTCCATGCTCGCCAGCAAATGCCAAATCTGCTCGCTATAGGCTGGTTCATGGCGGGCCACATGCACCAATGCCCGAATAATTGCCGCGCTCCAGCCAGCGATTGGCACATGATGCTCGCGCAAGCAGCGCCCAAGTAGCAGCACCCGTTCGCTGGTCAATGGGCTGCTGCCACGAATAGCGCTGTAGAGTGGTGCTGGATCTGCCAAAAGGCCAGCGGTCAGCGGCAATAATTCATGCCACAGTGGGTTATCCAAATCGAACTCGTGCCAAGCGTGATGAGCTGCTACGTGCAAGGCAGCACAAAATAGCGCAAACAACGGCGAGCGAAAGCGTACCAAGCCGCGTTGATCAACCTGCACCAAGCCATTCAGTGCCAGCAAACTTGGCTGCAACCAATAGACTGACTTAATATTTTCGCCTTGCAACCAAGCATAGCCCAAGCCAGCCAAGGCAGTGCGCACCTTGGGCAAATCGGCTCCGGCAACTGGACGCAAAGACCGATCAACGGCGGCTGCATACATGCGCACGCGATTGGCCGAAAAGCCATGGGTTGGGTAGATTGCCGCCAAAATCGCTACATCGGCAAAGCGCTCGGCCACCAAACGCCCGCGACCATCATTTAATAGTGGCGGTAGTAACAGGGCTGGCTCTTCGTTGGGCAACAGTTGGCGCAACCATTGCTCCAAAATTGACGCATCTGGTGCTTGCACCTGCCATGTTTGCCAACCAGGCCATGTTGGGTTAGTAGTATGGTCGGTGGCAACCACTGAGAGCGCCGGATAACGCTCAGTCAAATCAAACAACCAGTTGCGCCAATGCTCGGCAATATGCGGTTGAGCTTCTTCGAGATCATCCAGCAGCAACATCCATTTGCCCGAAGCCAAGCCGCGTTCAATGCCCATGCGGTCGTTGGCAAAACCAGCTTCGGCCAAAGTGCGGGCGAGGGTCGCATCGGGCGATTCGGTGGCGCTTGGCACATGCAGCAAAATTGGAAACAAGCCCGGCAAGCGTTCTTGGGTGGCGCACCATTGCAAAAGCATGTTGATCAGCACAAACGAGCGCCCGCTACCCAAGCTCCCAACCAAACGAATGCGGTGGTCGAGTTCGAGCGCTTGCCAGAGATTGGCCTGTTGGCCATTGGCGGGGAGTGGGCGCAGTTGCAGCACCAAACTGCCAATTGTTGGCAACACCCGCGCCGGAAAGCGCTCGGCCCAACGCGCCTGCACATAGCGAGCATAACTACGCTGGCGTTGCGCACGCCGTAGCCGAGGTAACAACAATCGATCAAATGGTGCAATCGCCATAACATGCCACTCCTTGCTTGGATAGCTTTAGAGTACTCGGTTGGAGCGGCTGGCTCAATTAATATAAATTACAGTTCGGTGACACTCAGCTATTTTTTGCCATTTTTCGGCTTAAACAGCTTGTCAAAGCCACCTGCTTCGGCGCACAATAGCAGTGGAGGTTTTGACCATGTCTACGTCTTTTTTCAGCGATCCAACTTGGAACGCTCGCCTTAACCAATCGATTAGTTGCCACGCCGAGCGCAAGCCGATTTAGCCATGGCGGTGGTTTTCTCAATCGCAGCCTGATTCTAGAATATGGGCGGTGGAGCAGTTATGGCATTGGCTTGATCATTACTGAGCCAATTTTGGTGCAGGCGAATCCCAATCTGCCACGGCCAGCATTAAGCGCTGATGCCCATATTCAGGCGTTTCGCAATTTAAACCAGTGCTTGCACGAATATCAAAGCCAATGTTTGCCGCTGTTGCAGCTTGCCAGCCAGCCAGCGTCGCAACTGCAACCAAGCAATTGGCCCACGTTGCGCGAGCAATTGCTGTTTGCCGCCTGGCGGGCCTATGCCGCTGGTTGCCCAGGCGTGGTAATTGATGCCAACGCTGGCTCGTTGTTTCATCAAATACGGGTCAGCAAGCAGGTTCCGTCAACCTCGCGGAGCCAACTGCTGATCGAAAGCATCGAGGCGATTCGTGGCTGGTTGGGGAGACGGTTTGTAGTTGGCGTGCGTTTAATAATCGATGATTTGGTGCCTGATGGCGTGAGCTTGCAGGAAAGTCGGGTGCTGGCTGATGAATTAGTGGCCGCAGGCGTTGATCTGCTTGATCTGGTCGTAGGCCGCTCGGTTGCGCCAATTGCCCAATTTCCTGGCTGGCAAATTCCCTTGGTGGCGGGCATTCGCAGTATTGTTGATGTGCCATTAATTGCCCATGGCATGCTTGGCGACCCGTGGATTGCCGAAGAAATGCTGCGCGAAGGTTGCGCCGATTTGGTGGGCCTCGAAGCGGCGATTTCGGCCACGCCCCATTGGCCAATTTGGGCCCGCCAACAACTCGAACGCGAAGCCGAGGCCGCATGACGAGAGCCAGCCTGCACCATGGCAGAATAGCCAAACCATGGCGCTGAAAGAAGGATCGAAGATATGGCAAAAACAATCTTCATCATGGATGATGATCTCGCACTCCAGATGGTGATGGAGATCGCCCTGCGCGAGGTCGGCTATGAAGTCGTGCTGGCGAATAACGGGGTCGAGGGCATAGCCCAACTTGAAACCTTAAACCTGATCTGATTATTTCAGACATTATGATGCCAGAGATGGATGGGGTTGAGGCATTCAATCAAATTCGCGAGCGGATACAGGATGAAGGCATTCCAATGGTGATCGTAACGGCGCTTAATCGTAAGCCATGGTTCAGCGACTTAGAAGAAGAAGGCGCTGTTATTTTACAAAAGCCGTTCGAGGTCGATACGTTCATCGACTTAATCAACACCATGGTGAGTGATTAGTGTTCTTTTTGTGCCGACCAGTGCGACCATGTTCGTCGCGATGGTCTCGTTTTTCGTTGTAATTTACTTATTCTTGCTACGATACCCCTTGCGGTTAACCCAACCCAAGGGGCTTTTGTTGTCCAAAATTTGGCCAATTGTGAAAATTGCTCGCTTTCTCATCCAAAATTCTTTTGATTTTTGCCGCTGAATATGATAGCGTAGCAAGCGACGAACTACCACTCGCCCTATGGAGGCTTTGCGATGAGTGATCGCCCAAATGACGATAAGAAATTGCACGACCCAAAGGCAACTGTGCAATTAACCGCTGACGATTTGGCCGCCATGCGAGCCGAATTACAACAAGAAAAAGATAAAGCTAATCAATTTGCCACGACGCGTTTGAGCGAGGCCGATATGTCGCCTGCAACCAACAAGAAGTTGGAAAATCCGTATGCGACTGTGCAACTCAACCCTGAGGAAATGGCAGCCTTGCGGGCCGAAGCTCAACGGGTCAAGGCTGAGGCACAGGCTGCCCAAGCCGCTCAGGCAGCTCAAACTGTGCCTGCACCAGATAATGTTAGCTCGATGCGCGGCGGTGCGGTTGCCAACACGCCACCAGCAGCCCCAGCTCCACATCAATCGTTTCCTGATCAAACGGTGATTATGACCCCAGGCCAAGCCCGTGCTCAATATGCCAATGCGCCGGTTGATCAATCATATGCGCCACCAGCGCAGCAACAACAATATGCGCCACCAGCCCAACAACAACAATATGCGCCACCAGCGCAACAACAACAATATGCGCCACCAGCGCAACAACAACAATATGCGCCACCAGCCCAACCAGGCTATGGCCAGAACTACCAGAATGTGCAGCAAAATTATAATCCACCAGCCCAAACTGGCTTTCCTGCACCACCAGCGCCGCTTAACAACGAGAATTTCTTCCAAAAATATGGAATTTATCTGTTGATCGGCTTTGGGGCAACCTTGATTGTCGCTGCGATTTTGTTACTCGTGGTTGGTTAATCGTTGTAAGCGAGCAGCCTAACGCTGCTCGCTTTTTTTAGGTGTTGCATGATCGATCTATTCCATAGCATTGAAGCAAGCGTTCGGCAGGTAGCTGCCGAAGTTTGCACCCCAATACAGGTTCAACCATTCGTGGCCTTGATTCACCCCGATGATTCCGCGCCATGGTTTAATTATGCGATGCCGATTGGCTCGCTAGAAACTGCGGCGGCCAATTTGCCAGCCTTGCGTCAAGTTTTTCAGCAGCATCAACGTCAATTGCGCTTCGAATGGACACGCGAACTATGGCCTGAATTGGAAGCGATTCTGCAAGCCGCTGGGATCACTGTCGATCATGTCAATCCACAGATGATCTGCCCGCCTGAGCAATTCAAGCCCTATCGTAACCCTGATGTTGAATTGAGTTGGCTTACGACCGCCGGTGATTTGGCCAACTATCGCCAAGTTACCCGGCTTGGTTTTGGTGATTATGCAGCAATCAGCCAAGCTGATGTTGATAGTTTACACGTTGCCTTGAATGCTGGCTGGCGCTATGCAATGGCGATGATTGAGGGCGAATTGGCCGCCGTTGGTGGCTACAAACCAACCAGCGCGGGTGTGGTCGAATTAGTGGCAATCGCCACCCTGCCAGTTTGGCGGCGACGTGGAGCTGCGGCGAGCTTAACCAGTTTTTTGGTGGCTGACCATTATGCCAATGCTGGCAAATTGGCCTTTTTGTTTGCCGCCGATGCGATTGCCCAAGCAACCTATGCCAAAATTGGCTTTCAGCAAATCGCCACCCATTTGGCAGCAACCGAGGAGTAATCCGATGCGACGTTGGCTTTATCTTGGTTTTGTTTTGATCTTGGTTGGGTGCAGCCAGCCGCTTGCCAAGGCTACCAGCAGCAATCAATCTGCGGTGGCGTATCCCGCAGCCGAGCCAACGATTAATCTCAATGCGCTGATTACGTGGGAGTCAGTTCCAGCCTATACGCCGCAGGTTCCAACGCCTACCAATATTCCCATTCCACCTCAGCCCACGCCAGTTCCCGATGCTTGGCCAAACGAGCAAGCGCGGGCGCTCGGCCCAGCCTTTGCCAGCGATGCCACGAACCCAGCCATGCCGCGCTATGCCATGCAAATTGCGCTTGATCCAGCAGCAGGTAGCTATAGCGGCAGCCAAATTATTACCTATACGAATACAACTGGTGCTAGCCTAGGTAGTTTGGTGTTGCGCTCATACAATAATTTCCCACCTGATGTGCAAGGCGATGGCGGCGATACCACGCTTAATATAACCAAGGCTTGGAGCAACGCCAACGAATTAACAATCAATCGCGAAGCTGAAAATACGGCGTTTCGGATTAATCTTGCGACTGCTCTCGCACCCAATCAGCAGGTCGTGATTAATACTCAATTTGCTGGCACGATCAAAGCCTGGCCCGATGGCTCGTATCCTTTGCTTTCAGCTTACCCAATGTTGGCGGTGTGGGATGCTGCGGCCAACGATTGGCGCACTGATGTGACGCGCTTTCCTGATCGGGTTTTTGCTGAAACTGCACTCTACCGCGTGCAACTCAATTTGCCTGCTGAGTATCAGGTGATTGGCGCTGGCACGCTGCTTGAACAAAGCGCGGATCGGACTAGCCGCACCTATGCTAGCGGGCCGGTGCGCGAATGGGCCGCCGCGATTGGTTATTTTTCAAGCAGCAGCACCATGCTGAATGAGCTTGAAGTGACCGCGTATGGCCCCGATTACCTTGACCTTGAGCGGGTGCGCGACATGGCGGTCGGTGCGCTGACCAGTTATCAAGCCAAACTTGGCCCTTATCCCTATCGCAAGCTCGATCTGCATGTGATGCCTTGGGATAGTCGTGGCGGCATCGAATACCCCGCCTATACGATTATTCTGGTCGATTCTGTGGTTAATCGTGAGATTGATTATGTGGTATTCCACGAAGTGGCGCATCAGTGGTGGTATGGCATTTTGGGCAATGATATTTATCGCGAGGCTTGGCTCGACGAAGCCTTGGCCAACTATCTACCCTACGTCGCAGCACAGGATGTGCTTGGCCAAGCTTCAGCCGATAGCTATTACACTGGCGAAATTGAACGCTTGGAACGTAGTAATCAAGCCAATGGCAATTGGCCAGCAGGCTTGGCAATTAGCGAGTATAGCTCGTTCAATACCTACTATCGCGCGGTTTATGGCAAAGGTGCGGCGATGCTGCATCAATTGCGCAGCAAACTTGGCGATCAGAGTTTTTTTCAAGCTTTGGCCCAACTCAACGGCCAAAAACGCTATCATATTATCACCCGCAGCGATTTTCAAGCTGCCATGGAGCAAAGTAGCGGTCAAGCGCTAGCTGAGTGGCTGGATCGCTGGCTCAACTGGTGAAAATGACTGACCTTGGGAGCGTTCGCTCGCGTTGAGCAATAAATCGACCTGCATACCTTCGCGTGCAGCAAATGCTAAGGGATAGACTGCCTGCGCATCGGCCTCAATCTGGTCGATTTGGCTATCGTTGTGAGCTGGCTCGTGATGAAACAAGGCCACTTGCCTGATATTTGCCACATGAGCTAATTCGATTGCCATTTCCCATGTGCTATGGCCCCAACCTTGGCGGCTGGCCTTGGGGTTGGCATATTCGGCTGGTGTATAGTGGGCATCGTGGATAATTAATTCACTATTGCGAGCAAAATTTGCTAGGCGTTGATCGGTGCCAATATACGATTCAATATCGGTGGCGTAAATTGCGCTGACCCCATTTTGCTCAACTCGATAGCACATCGAGCCGCCGCGTGGATGGCCAAGTGAGTGATAGGCGCGAATTTCGACCGAGCCAGTTGGGCACACTTCATCGTCATCGACGGCAATGCGCAACGGCGTTGCCGCATCGGCATTCCACCACAACCGCTCGCCACCTTCAATCAATAATGTCCGTCGCCGTGCCAACAAACCTGGCCGTTCAGCCAGCATTGAGTGCGATGAAGCGCTGGCCAACAATTCCCAAACCCGATCTTGGTAAAGATTCCACGGAGCTACGATATAGATCATCTGATCTTCGCGATAGAGCGGGGGAAAGTGGGGCAAGCCTTGAATATGATCATGGTGATAATGCGAAAGCAAAATTAAAATTGGGCGCGGATGAACTTGGTTTAATAATTGATGCCCAAGCCCCACAATCCCTGTGCCAGCATCAAAAATCAATTGCTGGCCTGCTACACGCATCTCAACACACGAAGTATTGCCACCTGTTTTACTAAACTCAGCGCCAGTGCTGGGATGACTGCCGCGCACCCCCCAAAATTGGGTTATAAATTCCTGCGTCATGAGTGCCCTCGATGTTGCAATGCTTACTCGTCACGTAATTCTACGATTGGGGTATTGGTTAAGAGATGTTCATGCACAATTCGGTTAATCGCTGTGCCATTAAGCTGGCAATAGACCACCCGTCCGGGCTGAATGATTGCATTTGGCCCACGTTCACAGCGACCAAGGCAGTTGCTCAGACGTAGTTCAACGGTTTCGGATAAACCGGCAGCAGCAAGTGCTTGCCGAAAGGCTTGTTGTCCATGGGCTAGTTGGCTTCCGCAGTGCAACCCATGACAAAGATAGATGCGATACGTTGATTGCTGATTCATTCAGTTTGCTATTCACCCGTTCTCGTATGGGTATGATAGGCCAGCGCCTAGCTGCTGTCAACAGCAATCTTGCGCGATTTCGGGTATAACCAGGATTTTTTAACTTTAGCTCAACACCTGTAGCTGCCCGCTGCATCCGTTGGTTTTGGACTAAAGTAACAAGCTCTCAGGCTTGATTCGCACCGAGAGCTTGCAGATTTATTGGTTATTGGTGTTTGACCGGAAGTTGCAGCGTGAAGATGCTGCCAACTCCCAAGGTACTTTCAATTGCAACTGTGCCATTGTGGGCTTCGGCAACGTGCTTGGCAATTACCAAGCCCAATCCCGCTCCGCCAACGCTGGCTAAGGTATCATCCAAGCGTACAAATGGCTCGAAAATACGTTCAAAATCGGCTTCGGGAATCCCCACGCCATTATCGCGAATCGAAACTCGCACCAATTGATCATCTTGATAGACTGAAACTTGAATCACGCCACCCTGCCCAGTGTATTGGCTGGCATTCTCCAACAAGTGACGCACGGCATTATCAACGCCATGCACATCCATATTGATCATCAACGGGGTTTGCAGGCCGCCAACATAGATATTGCGCACCAAGCTTTGGTTTTTCTCCAAAAAGGTCGGCTGCATATCGTTACAAATCGATTGGACTACGCCGCGCAAATCGGCTTGGGCAAAATCCATCTGGTTAGAGCGTACTTGTTGCAGGTAAATCAGGTCGTTGATATGGCGTAACAGCCGGGTGCTGTTGCGTTTCATTAATTCCAAGGCTTCGCGTTGGCCATCGCTAATCGGGCCAAGCGCTTGCATGTTCAACAAATCAAGGTAGCCATGAATCACAGTTAATGGCGTGCGCAGTTCATGCGAAATCGTCGCCAAGAAATCGTTTTTGGCTTGATCGAGCCGAGTCAAACGATTATTGGCAGTTTCCAACTCGCGCACATGCGATTCCAAGCGGCCAACCAATTGCTGGCTATATTCACGCATCACGCTCGGCGCTTCGGCGGTTTCCAACAGTTCACGGGTGCCGCCAATATAGCTCGCCACCAAATCGGGCAAGGCGCGTGGATCGATCGGCTTAGAAATATAGCCATCGCAGCCAGCTGCCAAAGCACGTTCGCGGTCGCCTGGCGTGGTGTTGGCAGTCAAGGCCACAATTGGCACATCGGCAAGCTGTGGTGTGGCTTTGAATTTGGTGGTTAATTCATAGCCATTCAAGCCGGGCAAATTAATATCCATCAGAATCAGATCAGGGCGATCAGTCTGGGCCGATTTCCAACCTTCGTTGCCGTCATTGGCGATGATAATCTGATAGCCACGGGTGGCAAGCACCCGCCGAACTAAGCGTTGATTATCGTGATTATCTTCAATGTAGAGAACCCGCGTCGAACCTGCCATGACGGTTATTTCCTTCTAACTAGGTTATTGTTGCTCAATCGGTGCTTGGGTGATGGCGGTCGCAATTGCAAATGAGAAGGTGCTGCCAACCCCAACTTTGCTATCGACCCACAAATCGCCATCGTGCAAATCGACCAAGCGTCGGGTAATTGAAAGCCCCAAGCCCG
The DNA here is from genome assembly GCA_963767035.1 of uncultured Chloroflexia bacterium. Taxonomy (GTDB): domain Bacteria; phylum Chloroflexota; class Chloroflexia; order Chloroflexales; family Herpetosiphonaceae; genus Herpetosiphon. The sequence goes on from CAVYBW010000004.1 coordinate 31,183, forward strand.
ACCCCAAAATGCCTCGGGCGCTGGCATGCACTTGCTGAAACTCTTGGAAAAGTTTGCTCAAGGCTTCAGCATCCATACCAATGCCTGTATCTTGGACGCTAATCACAATCCAATCGCCAGGCAATAAATAATGCGAGCCAATTGGGGTGGCCTCGTGCACGATGCGGCGAATCGCCCGCACCACAATTTGGCCCCGATCGGTAAATTTTACCGCATTTGAAATCAGGTTAATCACAATTTGGCGCAATCGAGTTGGGTCAACATCCATTGGCGGTAAGTCGGGCGCAATGTCAATCCGCATGATAACGGGCTTAGAATTGAGGCCGTGCATAATATCAACCGCCGATTGGACAACTGGCAGTACAGCGGTTGCCTCGCGATGCAAGGCAAATTTGCCAGCTTCAATTCGTGCCATATCCAAAATATCGTTGATCAGATCGAGCAAGTAGCGCCCGTTTTTGTTGATCGTTTCAAGGTCTTCGCGCTGTTCTTCGACAATCACTGGCGAAAGTTCATCGAGTAGCACGGTTGAGAAGCCGATAATTGCATTCAACGGCGTGCGTAATTCGTGTGAAATGCTGGCCAAAAACTGCGATTTCAAGCGATCGGCGGCTTGGGCACGGTCGAGGGCTTCGCGCAACTCGCCAGTCCGTTGGGCCACCAAATCTTCCAAGTTTTGGAATGAGAAGGCGTTTTCGATCGTCAGGCCAACCATATCGGCAAAGTTCAGCAATAGTGCTGCATCTTGCACCGTTACCAAGCGACCTTGCTCATAGTAATCGGCGGAAATCAAGCCCAGCACTTTTTCGCGACCTAAGATTGGCGCTTGCACATACGAATCGCCGCCAGAAATAAATTGCTTGGACTGAATGACTTGCGGGTGTTCCCATGGATTATCGACAATCACCGCTTGGCGCGATTTGATTACGCTGGCTTCAATCGTATCGCTCTCAATCGTGATTGGGTCAGAGAGCGCTGAGCGCATAAAATCGGATTCAAGCTCGTAGTTATTGGGGCCAAACGAAGCCGCAACGACTTCGATCAAATCATCACGCAGCAAATAAAGCACAGCCCGATCAAAGCCCAAGCGTTGACATAACAATTGTGGAATGTGATCAAGCACTGTGTTCAACGAACGTAGGCGTTTCAATTCGTTGCTGGTTTCGTTGATGGCGGCCATCTGATGAGCATTCACTTCCAAGGCATCGACTTTTTCGCGCAAGGCCGTGGTCATTTGGTTAAACGAAAGGCTCAAACGGCCAATTTCATCGTTGCCATGCACCACCAGTTTTTGATCAAGCTGGCCTGAGGCGATGCGTTGCGCGCCAACTTCAAGTTCGCGCAAGGGGCGAATGATGGTCCTGGCCAAGCCAGTCGCCAAAATAATAATCAAGCCTGAGGCGATCAACAACACGGCGAGAAAATTGCGGCGTAATTGCTCTTGCTCACGCTCAATCGCCAAACTCGCATCGCGGGCTGGGCTAATTACATCATCGATTGGCAGCACCAAGGCCACGATCCATCCAACCGTGCGCATCGGCGAATAAGCCAAATAGCGGTCGCCGCCATCGAGCTGTAAACGGGTTACGCCTGGCAGATTATTGCGAATATTCTCGCGCAACGAGGCAAAATTTGGGTCGTTGCTCTCAAATAAATTTTGCTTTTGAAAGGTTTCATCCCAGCGAGTATTCCCGGCATCAAGCTCAGGCCGAATCAAAATACTGCCCTCGTGATCCATCACAAAGGCATAGCCCGAGGTACCGGCATCGATCCGCAGCACATCCGATTGAATCGTGGTGAGCAGCAAATCCATGCCAATTACGCCAACCATTTGATTATTGACCTTGACTGGAGCCGAGACCGTAATATTGAGTTGCTTGGTGGCGGCATCAACATAGGTGCCGATCCAGGTTGGGCCGTTGGCTTTCTCGGCGGCCTGATACCATGGACGTTTGCGAGCATCGAAGCCATCGGGCAAAACGCTAATCACCCGCACATCATCGAGCACCATCACGCCTTCCTTGGTAGCCAGATAGCCCAAGGAAATTAATGGATTCAGATTGACATTGCTTTGGAGTGCGCCAGTAATTTGGCGGGCGCGCGCCACGGTGAGGCGGAGTTGATCAGGGGGAATTAGAGTTGGGCCGCTACCTGCCAACCAAAATGGGTCAGGTCGGGTATCAGCCAGCCGATCGAGTGGGCGGCTAAATGACTGTTGGGTGATATTGACCATCGTTTGCACTTGGCGCTGCACACTCAACAAAGCCTGATCATACAGCTCAGCTTTATCGATTGCTCGACTCATGAGCATATTTTCAGCTTGCAGCAAAAGCGTGTTTTCGCTCTGCTTAACGGCGGCCAAACGTGCTTGCGAAATCCCATTCAAGCTCAACCAGCCAACAATAATTAAGGCTGGCAGCGAGACCCCTAATGCCAGCAATAAAACCCGCGCTTGAACCCCAAAACGGACATTTCGTGGTTGTGATGTCATAGGCCAACGCCCCGTGTATTGCTGGAAGCAGCGTCAGATCTGTAGGTATTTTTAGTGTCCCCTAGTGTAGCATAAAATGCTTGATTAGAGATCGGGGTCAGGGGTCAGGGTTGGAGGTCGGGGTATCTGCCATTGCCCATGTATTGCTCCAATTCTACTACGACTAGGAACTTTACCCACGAAGCACGCGAAGGAGTACGAAGGCTTGAAACCGCGAAGATCGCGAAGCGCGCAAAGTTTTTGTGCCACGAATAGGCTTTGTTCCCTCACCCCCCAGCCCCCTCTCCCACTGAATGCGGGCGAGGAGGAGCAGCCGTGGATAGCCCACGCAGCATGCCAAAACCACGGAAAGCCCCTCTCCCGTGGCGCGAGCGAGGGGAGCCGATTGCGCCCTTCCACGCAGCATGCCAAAACCACGGCATGAAGCCCCTCTCCCACTGAATGCGGGCGAGGAGGATCAGCCGTGGATAGCCCACGCAGCATGCCAAAACCACGGCGTTAAAGCCCCTCGCCCGCGCTACGGGAGAGGGGTTGGGGTGAGGGGAGCTTAAAACCTCCTCCTGACAACCGATCGCAAATTGCCATGGTCGCTGTGCTTTTTTGGCTTTTGCTTTTTGCTTGCGGCCTTTACCGTGGTTGTTGGTGCTTTTCTTGTATACTTTGATCTGATTCTCTGGTGCTTTGGAAGGAACTGCATGAGCGAACACCAGTCTGAGCAGGATCTACGTTTGGATAGCCCAGCTCCGCTATCACTGCTCCAACGCAATCGTTGGTTGCGACGTATCATGAAATTGGGATTTGTGGTCGTTGGGCTGTTTTTCTTTATTTTGGCCTTGCGTTTGCTAAGTAAAGGTGCTGGTGGCTTAGGGCCTTTTCTGACCAAAACCTTGGGGATTGAGAATGCGCTCAATACGCTGGGGTTTGGTTGGCTTTTTGCCTATGGCGTGCTGAGTGGCTCGCCCGTGGCGGGGATTGCGCTTTCATTTCTCGATAGCAAAGTCATCGATCCGCTCCAAGCGTTTACCATGATTACTGGTTCGCGACTTGGCGCATCATTTATTGTGTTGGTGATTGGCTTCATCTACTTTTTGCGGGGCCGTGAAAAAGCCGCCTCACTTTCAATTGGCGTGCTGGCGCTCAGTGTTACTGCTACCACCTATATTCCCGCCTTGGCGATTGGCTATTGGCTGCTGACCGATAGCGGCCTCGATCAAGTGCGTATCTCCTTGCCTTCGGCGATTTTCGATTTTGTTGAGCAGGTGTTTGACCCGATTGTGGCGTGGCTGATTCGCACCATCGATAGTGGGGTTGTGAATATTTTTGGGGCAACTCCAGCAACCAGCGGTGTGCTACCAGCAACCAGCGTGTTAATCTTTATTATTGGGGTTAGCACATTATTGTTTGCCTTTAACCTCTTGGATAAAGCGCTGCCCCAAGTTGATGCCGAACATAACGCCTTTGGCCGCATCGGGGGCTTGATTTATCGGCCTTGGGCGATGTTTCTGCTGGGAGCGTTTGTTACCTCACTGACCTTATCAGTTTCGGTCTCGCTCTCAATTTTGGTGCCACTTTCGGCTCGGGGCTTTATTCGGCGCGAAAATACCTTGCCCTACATTATGGGTGCCAACATCACCACATTTATTGATACCTTGGTCGCCTCATTGTTGATCAAAGATCCGTTTGCTTTTACAGTGGTGCTGGCTGAAATTATTAGTATTGCCATCGTTTCACTGATTATTCTGATTTTTCTCTATCGCCCATATGAGCGCTTAATCTTGCGTTTGCTTGATCGGGTGGTCAACGACACGCCGATGTTGGTCACATTTATGGTGGTGATGGTTGTGACCCCAATTCTGCTGTTATTTATCTAGGATCAACTATGCAGCCTTTTAATTTAATGATTTACCTTGATGGCTCCTCGGCAGCGCGGCGCATGGTGGCCTATCTTGCGCCATTAGCCCGCCAAGCCCACGTCAAAACCACGTTTTTGGTCGATGAAGCACATCAAGATGAGGCCGAAATGTATTTTTTCAACGCTGAGCAATTGTTGCAAAGCGATTATGCGCCAACTCGCACGATGCGCGGTGCCACCCCTGAGCGGGCAATTGTGCTCGAAACTCGCGCCAGCCAGCCCGATTTGGTGGCGTTTGGCCCATTGCGCAAGGAAGGCTGGCGGCGTTGGCTTGGTCAATCGGCGATTGGCTCGTTAGCCCGGCGCTTAACCTGCTCGATGTTGTTGATGCAAGGCCGACCCAACGAGCTGCGCCGCGCTTTAGTCTGCGCTGCAGGAGGGCCAGCCACGCTGCATGATGCCCAAATGACGGCCTCGATCATCGGGCCGCTTGGCGGCCAAGTGACGATTTTGCACATCGTTTCGCAACTATCGCTCACCTACAAACCAGAGGAGCGCGATCCCGAACGCCTCGCCGATTTGGTGATGGAGCAACAGGGCGATGTTGCCCGCAATATTGCCGCCGCCAAAACAATTTTGACCGAGCGCGGCGTTGCCACCAGCGTGCGAATTCGGGCTGGCATGGTGCTTGAAGAAATTCAAGCTGAACTCAAAACTGGTGGCTATGATCTGTTGGTAATCGGCGCCCATCGGGCACGCACGCCGCTCGATCGGGTATTGCTCGAAGATGTCAGCGCCGAGATCTTGTTTAATAGCCCAATTCCTGTTTTACTGGTACAAAATACCAGCGATTTCTAAACCACGATCAAGGAGTTTGTGATGGCCGTTTTGCTACTCGATAACTACGATTCCTTTACCTATAATTTGTATCAATATCTCTGCGAACTCGGTGCTGAAGTTGTGGTCAAGCGCAACGATGAAATTGAGGTCGATGATATTCGCAGCATGCAATCAATCGATCGGATTGTGATTTCGCCTGGGCCATGCACGCCTGCCGAAGCTGGCATTAGCGTACCGCTGATTCGCGAATTGTGCATGGAATACCCGATTCTTGGGGTTTGCTTGGGCCATCAATCGATTGGCGCTGCGTTTGGCGGGCGCGTGATTCGCGCTCCCCAATTGCGCCACGGCAAAACCTCACCAATTACCCACTTGAATGTTGGGATTTTCGCTGGCGTGCCCTCGCCATTTACCGCCACCCGCTATCACTCGTTGATTGTCGAAGAAGCCAGCTTGCCCAGCGATCTTGAGGCAACCGCTTGGAGTGATGATGGCTTAATTATGGGTTTGCGTCACCGCAGCTTGCCGATCGAGGGCGTGCAATTCCATCCTGAGTCGATTATGACTGAGCATGGCAAAGTGCTGCTGGCCAACTTCCTGAGCATCGCCAAGCCTGAATTGGCCGAAGTGCGAGGATAGGAAAAAAGAACAGAGAACAAAAAGGCTATAGGCTTGTGGCGTTAGGCTATCGGAGATTGATTGGAATTCCAAAGCCGAAAGCCAATCGCCCATAGCCTCGTTACAATTAATCATTTTTTTGAAATGAGTTTGGCTGATATGCAACAATTGACATTAAAACCCGAAGAAGTGCCCGCCAATTTGGCCGAATGGCTGCAAGCCAGCCAACAAACCACACTCTTATTGGCCGTTGAGCTTGATGCCGATGGCTACCTTTCGCTACAAGCGCTGCCTGAGATCGATCCGCAGCTTGTGCCACGGGTGCGCAAAGCCATGGCCCAGTATGCCGAAACCTTGCGGAGGCTACTGTGACCCAGTATTTGGGTTTGACCGATGCGTTTATGCTGCAAGCCATGGTCATTCAGCATATCGGCGGGATTCATGGCATTACCGAGCAAGGCTTTGAGAAGCTGGCAACCGCCTTGGCTGCACCGCAACAAACCATGTTTGGCGAAGATCTTTATCCTGATACATTTAGCAAGGCCGCCGCATTATTCGATTCGCTGATTCATGGCCATTGTTTTAGCGATGGCAACAAACGCACGGCATTATTGGCGATGATTGAGTTTTTGGCCCGCAACGGCTATGCCTTCAACACACCCGACGACGCTAGCCTTTACGATTGGATTTTATTGGTAGCGGCAGAACGCGGTATGGATCGCGAACATCAGGCCGTGTGGATTGAGCAACGCTGTGAGCAACTATGAGTGAAGAAGCCAATGTGCACTATATTAGCCTCGAAGAAGCCTTAAGCATTCGCGATGCCATTGCTGAACAGCATGGCGAGAGCTTCGACGTCTTGCGTTTTCAACAACTGCTTTCGGCCTTAGCTACGCCGTTTCAATCGATGTTTGGCGAGGAGCTTTTTCCAACCTTGTGTGCCAAAGCCGGCATGCTGCTAGCTGGCTTGGTTCGCAACCACCCATTTTGGGATGGCAACAAGCGGATTGCGCTGGCAATTACCGCGCGATTTTTGGCCATGAACGGCTATCAATTGAGTGTTGATGCCGCCGAAGCCGACCAATTTACCACCGCCTTGGCCATGCATCGCCAAGATTACGAAACCGCGAGTCGTTGGTTGGCCCAACATTCGCGGCCAATTGGCGAAAATCAAGGCTAGAAAGCCAAAATGGCTGTGGTATAATGGGCCACACAGAGCCCACTCTTTACCACACAACCACTAGAAAGAATACTCAAATGGCTATCGCTGACGATCACCTACAATCAGAGCGAAGTGATGCTGTTTTGTTGGAGGCAATTACCGCCAACAACGATATGCTTGCGTTGCAACAATTGTTTGATCGTTATCGCCACCAATTGTTTCAAACTGCCTTGGGTATTACCCGCGATCAGCAATTAGCCGAAGAGGTTTTGCAAGATTGTTTCTATCGGTTGTATCGTCATGCCAAAAAGCTCGATGGCAGTATGCCGCTAGCACCTTGGCTCTATCGCGTAACGGTTAATTTGTGCTATAGCCGAATTAAGCGTCAGCGCCCATGGTTCGAGCCATTTCATCAATTGGCCGAGCGCTTGAAAACAAGTTCGCGTTCTGCCCCCGATGTAGTGGCCGAGCGTCACGAGATGCAAGATGTGGTGCGCCAAACCCTAGAACGCCTTTCACCACAGCATCGCGCGGTTTTAGTCTTACATTATTTTCACGATTACTCACTCACGGAGATTGCCGAAATTTTAGAATGCCCTGAGGGAACGATTAAATCGCGGCTATTTTACGCCCGTAAAATTCTCAAAGAACAGCTGTATCAGGCTGCAATCGAGGGCGAACCACTGATTGACGGAATTTCCTTCTAAATAGTAGTTAGTGCCGAGGAAGATTCAACAATGTCTATCTCCGTCCCACGCATTACACCACGACTATTAATGTCCGGTGATCCACTTTTTAGCTTGGTGCGGTTGATTAGCCTTGGCTTAGTTTTGGTCGTAGGCGCTCGGATCGATCAACATACGGTTATTCCGCCAACGACGACCTTTGCGCTCACCTGGTGGGCCTATGCAATTTATGGCGTAGCAATGGCTGGTTTGGCCTTTGTGCCCCGCTTTCGCAATTTACCCTCATGGCTATTTATTGTTGATTTTGGCTTTATCGGGCTATTTGCCTTATTTAGCGGCTTACCTCTTACCTTGATGGTTGCCCTGATTATGTTGCCAACTGTTTGGGCTTCGACCAATCGCTCACCAGCGCAAGCAGTTGGTACGGGCGTTATCGCAGCGCTGGTTTTTGCTGGCATTACGCTGCGGCGACGTTTTGGCGATACCAGTAATGTTGGCAGCGAAGAGATGTTTGTCAGCATCGCTGTCAACTGCACAGCGTTAATTTTGGTATCGTGGTTGGTCAGTACGCTTTCTGGTCAATCCAGCGAAATCAATCGCGAACACGTGATCGCAGCCCGACGTGATGTTGATAGCGCACAACGTGATGCTGAATCGTATCGCGACCGCATGCGATCGCTGTACGAAGTAGCCTATAAACTCAGCACCACCATGAATTTCCAGACCGTGCTTGATGCCACGGTAACTGAATCGATTCGCTTGATCAATGGCCGGAGCAGCGTTGTGCTGTTGCCAACTGGCGAGCCAGATGAATTGTATGTGGCGGCTGGGGTTGGCGTTGGCTCCGGCGATCTCAATTTGCGTATCGCGATCGAGCCAACTGGGATTATGGCCTCAATTTTGGCCTCGGGCACGCCACGCATTTTGAACGATCTGCGGCAATCGCATGCGCTGAGCAGTGTACCCTCAATGCAAAATTGTGCTTGTGTTTGTTGTGTGCCGCTCAGCGCAGGCCGCCGCAACTATGGGATTGTCGTGGTTGGGGTTGATCGCAGCGAGATTAATGAAGATGAATTGGGCATGGTTTCAGCCTTGGCTAATTATGCGATTATTGCTATGCTGAATGCCCAATTAGTTGGTGAGTTGCGCGATGAACGCACCAAATTGATTAGCAAAGAAGAAGAAGTGCGCCAGCAACTGGCCCGCGATTTGCACGATGGCCCGGCCCAATCGGTCGCCGCGATCACGATGAACATCGAGTTTGTGAAGCGCTTGTTGGAGCGCGAACCAAGCCGCGTAATGCAAGAGTTGACCAAAATGGGCGAATTGGCGCGGCGCACAACCTACGATATTCGTACCCTTTTGTTTGAGTTACGGCCATTGACCCTCGATAGCCAAGGGCTTGTTGCCACCTTGCGCGAGTATGTTACCCGCTTCAAAGATGGCGCGACCCAAGTTTTGCTGGAAGAAACTGTTGGCGATTTACGGATCGATGCCAAACGTGAAGGCACCTTGTTCAATATCATTCAAGAAGCCAGCAACAACGCCATGAAACATGCTGAAGCCAAACATATTTGGATTCGGCTAACCCGCCAAGGCGACGAGTTGATGGCAACGGTTCAGGATGATGGCAAGGGCTTTGATTTGCAAGCGGTGCGTGCCAACTATAGCAAACGTGGCTCATTTGGCTTGCTCAACATCGATGAACGAGCGCGCATGGTTGGCGGCAGCGCCGAAATGACCTCAGCCGTTGGCGCTGGTACAACCGTCCGTGTCATTGTGCCGCTTGATGCAAGCAGTATTTAGCATTTGCTTTACCCCTCGACTTGATCTGGTCGAGGGGTTTTGTATTTAAACGCCATGAGTTCCCTCATCCCAACCCCTCGCCCACAGCGGCGGGCGAGGGGCTTAACACGGTGGTTTGAGCATGATCCATGCTCACTATCGGCCTTTCTCCCCCTCGCCCGCATTCAGGGGTAGAAAGTGAGCATGAGGCATTCGTTTTCACGATCATGCCGTGTCCGGTGTCTCCCCCTCGCTCGCGTTCAGTGGGAGGAAGTGAGCATGAGGCATTGGTTTTAACGATCATGCCATGACCGGTGTCTCCCCCTCGCCCGCATTCAGTGGGAGCGGGGGCTGGGGGGTGAGGGAACGATCATCTATTACACAAACGGCTATTGGTTGTACACTAAGCATCATTTGGTTTAGACGGAGCACGCATCAATGCTGCAAACCTATCAAGATGCCTTGGATTGGATTTATAGTTTCCTCGACAGTGAGAAAAAATTACCCAAGAATCCAACTGAATTTAATTTGCCAAGAGTCAAGGCGCTGCTGGCGCTGTTGGATAATCCCCAATTGCGCTACCCAGCAGTGATTGTGGCTGGCACCAAGGGCAAAGGCTCAACATGCGCCTTTTTAGAATCAATTGCGCGCCACAGTGGCTTGAAAGTTGGCTTTTTTAGCTCGCCGCACCTGCACTCCTACCGCGAACGCATCCAAATCAATCGTGAGCCAATTAGCCAAAGCCAGTTGGTTGAGCTGATTAACCACGTGCAACCAGTGCTCGATCAGCTTGATCCCGCCGTTGGTTCGCCAACCACCTATGAGATTGGGGTGGTGTTGGGTTTATGCTATTTTGCTGACCAAGCGATTGAGTTGGCGGTACTTGAAATTGGTTTGGGTGGGCGCTATGATGCGATTAACACAGTTGATCCTATACTGAGCGTGATTGCGTCGATTAGCTATGATCATACGGCGATTTTAGGCGATACACTGGCCAAGATTGCCTATGAAAAGGCTGGTATTATTAAGCAGTATGTACCAGTGATCAGCACGGTGCAGCAACCCGAGGCGGCTGAGGTGATTGGCCAAATTGCCGCCGAGCAAGCGGCTCCGTTGTTTATTGCCGGTATGGCGGGCTTGCAAGAACAAGCATCAGGCGTGGTTGCCGAATATCCCCTGGTAATTGTGCCTGATCAATTAGGTTTGAAGGGCGATTTTCAGATGCAAAATGCCCAACTTGCCGCCAGCGCTGCCATGCTTTTACGCGAAATAGGGTTCCCCATTAGCGATGATGCTATTCGCCAAGGCTTGGCAACAACCCAATGGCCAGCCCGTTTTGAGCAGCTTGCCAGCGATCCTGTGACGATTGTTGATGGTGCGCATAACGGCGATTCGGCTCGCGTGTTGCTGCAAGCGCTCAAACAAAACTACCCAAAACGACCACTCACTTTAGTATTAGGAACATCAAGCGACAAAGATATTCAGGCAATTATTCAGCAACTCAGTAATGCTGCAAGCCAGATTATCACAACCAGTTCGCGCCACCCACGGGCTTTAGAGCCGAAAAGCTGGCCGAACTGCTGCAACAGCATGCTGCTTGCCCAGTTCACCAGACCAATAGCGTTGCCGAGGCCTTAACGCTTGCCCACCAACTAACCGCCGTCGATGGCCTTATTTGTGTAACTGGATCGCTGTTTGTGGCTGCCGAAGCACGTGAAGTCTATGGCCTAGCCCAGCCCGATTAGCCGATCGTAAACTGACTCGTAATGCCCAATCGCGACACTAGCAACAGCAGAGAAGCCTCGCGATTCGGCATGGAGCAACGAGCATTGGAGTATCTATGCATATTTTACTGGTTGAAGACCATGAAATGAATCGCGATATGTTGAAGCGCCGGCTTGAACGCCGCGAGTTTACGGTTTCGGTTGCAGTCGATGGCCAAGAGGCGATCGATTTGGTTGAAAGCTTAATGCCCGATATTATTTTGATGGACATGAGTTTGCCCAATGTTGATGGTTGGACGGCAACCCGCACGATTAAGGCCAATCCTGCGGTCAGCCAGATTCCAATTATTGGCTTGACTGCCCACGCCATGGCCGGCGATCGCGAGCGTTGTTTGGAAGCAGGTTGCAACGAATATGAGATTAAGCCAGTTGACTTTACTAGCCTTGTTAGTAAGATTCAGACCTTAGTCAAGGATACGCCACTATGACCGCAACCCAACCCCGTATTCTGGTTGTTGATGATAGCGAAGATAATCGCTTTTTGCTGCAACGCCAATTACTGCGGCGTAATTATGGAGTAGTGCTTGCTGAAAATGGTCAGCAAGCACTTGATTATGTCCAAAGCCATACGATTGATCTGATTCTGCTGGATATTATGATGCCAGTGATGAATGGTTTTGAGGTTTTGCAAGCCCTTAAACAGAATGACTATTTACGCCATATTCCGGTCATTATCGTTTCGGCGGCTGATGATATGGAAAACGTCGTCAAGGGTATTCAATTGGGAGCTGAAGATTATTTGGCCAAACCATTTAATACAACCTTGCTGCGAGCACGGATTGAAGCATCATTAGAAAAAAAGCGTCTACACGACCAAGCCCAAGCCTATCTCCAAGCAATTGCCTTAGAACAAGCTCAATCCAACCGCCTCTTGCGCAATATTCTGCCGCAAACCATCGCCGATCAACTCAAGGATCAAAAAGCCAATATTGCCGAGTATTTTAGCAGTGTCAGCGTCTTGTTTGCTGATATCGTGGGCTTTACCGAGTTGTCGGGCCATATCAACGCGCAAGAATTGGTTGCTTGGCTGAATAGTTTGTTCTCGCTGTTTGACCAGATGACGCTTGATGCAGGTTTGGAAGAAAATTAAAACCATCGGTGATGCCTATATGGTTGCGGCGGGCTTACCAATTGCCCAAGCTGACCATGCTGAACGTTTGGCCTTATTTGCCACAGCCGTGTTGGCAGCAATTGAGCAAATTAGCATGCCCAACGGTAAGCCATTGCAAATGCGAATTGGCATTCACAGCGGGCCAGTCGTCGCTGGTGTAATTGGCACCATCAAATTTAGCTACGATTTATGGGGTGATACGGTTAATATTGCCAGCCGCATGGAAAGTAGTGCCCAGCCCAATACGATTCAAGTGAGCGCCGAAACCTACGCCCTGTTGCACGACCATGAACACTTGAGTTTGCAGCCGCGTCATGGAGTTGAAATGAAACATCTCGGTACGCGAACAACCTATATTCTTAATCGCCATCGTCATCACTAAGCTAGGGATTGTTATGCACTGGCAAATTCCATCGTATACATTTCCCACATTGATTGCAAGCAGCGTTTCGTTTGCAATCGCAATTATTGTCTCACGTCGCCGCTTTGTTGCCCAAATGTGGCCGTTTGCTCTTTTAGCTTTTACCGTCGCTTTTTGGACGTTGGGCTATGCGTGGGAATTGGTCAGTGTTGATTTAGCAACCAAAGTTATTTTTGCCAAAACCCAATATTTTGGGATTGCTACGCCACCTGTGGCTTGGGTGGCGTATGCCTTGTATTATACCGGCCAAGAGCGGTTTGTTACAAAGCGTAGTTTTTTATATGCGCTGATTATTCCAATAATCACAATTATTTTGGTCTGGACAAATGAATATCATCATTTGATCTGGACAAATACTGAAATTGCGATGTATCGTAACTATACGATGCTCCAAACCTATTATGGGCCATGGTTTTGGGTACATACTGCCTATTCGTATGTTTTTATGGCGGCTGGAACATTAATTTTACTGCAAGCGTTAGTGCTTTCTTCTTCATTGTATCAAAACCAAATTATTGCATTAATTTTGAGTGCGGTTGCGCCATGGGTTACCAATGCTTTTCATATTTTGGGCTATCGGCCTTTTCCCTACCTTGATTTAACCCCGTTTGGCTTTGTGGTCAGTACGGTTGCCTTGGCTTGGGGCGCGCTGCGCTACCGTTTGTTCGATACGATTCCGATTGCGCGCCATATTTTGATGGAAAATCTCAGCGAAGGCGTGATTTTTCTCGATGCTAAGCGTCGGGTGATGGATATGAACGCCACCGCTGGCAATTTATTGAATTTGCGCCCTGAGCAACAGATTGGTCAATCGGCGGAAATTGATATTTTAGGTTTGCTCAATGTGCCTCCATCTGATGATCCCGATCATCATTTGCGCTGGGAATATACCTTAACCCGCGACGAGAAAAAATTGGTGTTGGACGTGCAATTATCGCCGTTGAGCGATCGCAATCGCTATCTTGGCCATTTATTATTGTTGCGTGATATTACCGAACGCCATCAATACGAAGATTTACTGCGCTCGCAACGCAATTTATTTGCTGGCTTGGTCGAGGTTGCGCGTGCTACCAGCGCCCAAATTGACCTTGACCAAACCTTGCAAAGCACCTTGGATGTGGCTTTGCACCTCACGACGGCTGAGCAGGGCAGTATCTTTTTGATCGATCAGTATCAAATGGTGACCCATAGCATTTTGGCGCGTGAAAAAGCGACGAAGATCGAGCAGCAAAATTTGGTTGGGCGGGTGATGCGCCAAGGCCTTGCTGGCTGGATTGTGGCGCATAATCAGCTGGCGTTGATCACTGATACGCATACCGATGAGCGCTGGCTGCATTTGCCGAATGCGCCCTACAATGCACGATCGGTGTTGGCCTTGCCAATTTTTGGCACAACTGGCATTTTGGGCATTTTGATGCTGTTGCATTCGCAGCCTGACCATTTTGGTCAAGAGCATGCCGAATTGATGGAAGCAGCCACGGCCCAAATTTCGTTTGCAATTGGCAATGCCCATGTGTATCAAACTCAGCAACAGCTTAACCATGAATTAAGCCGGGCCAAGGATGCTGCTGAAGCCGCTAGCCAAACCAAGAGCCAGTTTTTGGCCAATATGAGCCACGAATTGCGCACACCGCTAACGGCGATTATTGGTTATGCCGATGTGATGCGTGAAGATTTGATCGACTCCAATGATAAGATTTATTTGGAAGATTTGGATCGGATTCGTTCGGCTGGCGCGCATTTATTGGGCTTGATCAACGATGTGCTTGATCTTTCGAAAATTGAGGCTGGCAAAATGCCAGTTTATTGGGAACAAACCCGAGTCAGTATTTTATTAAATGATGTAGTGACGACCGTGCGTCCGCAGATTGATCGCAACAAAAATAGCCTGCTGATCGACCAAACCTACCATAATTTGATGTTTTGGACTGATCTTTCAAAGTTGCGGCGGATATTAATTAATTTGCTGGGCAATGCTGCCAAGTTTACTGAAAACGGCACAATTTCGCTCTCGCTGTTTCTCGACGAGACCGAGGTGCCAGCTTGTTTGCAAATACGGGTCTGCGATACGGGCATTGGCATGACTGCCGATCAAGTCGCCAATTTGTTTCAAAATTTCAACCAAGCCGATGCTTCAACGACGCGCAAATATGGCGGCACTGGGCTCGGCTTAGCAATTAGTCGCAATCTTTGCAAACTCATGGGCGGCGATATTGAAGTGACCAGCGAGCTAGACCATGGTTCGACCTTTACCGTCAAGCTGCCTTGGGTTGAGCAACCACTTAGTGATCAGCGTGAAGTTGGTTTTGATGCACCACCCTACCTGCTTTAATCACAATTGCCACCGGATTGGTGCCGAACTTATAGCCAATATGGCGTTCGTCGGGTAAGTTGAGCAAGGCAATATCGGCCTGCATGCCCACAGCCAAACTACCTACTCGCTCGTGCTGGCGAATGGCAAAGGCTGAATTAACGGTCGCCGCGTTGAGCGCTTCAGCTGGAGTAAGCCGCAAGTAGCGACAGCCAATCGCCATCGCCATGGGCATCGATTCACAGGGGCTGGTGCCGGGGTTGCAATCGGTGGCCAAGGCCAAAATACCATTGGCTTCGATTAGGCTGCGGGCAGGGCTGAATTGGCTTTTGCCCAAGCCAAATGGCGTGCCGGGCAACGAAACCCCAACCGTTTCAGAGTTGGCTAGAATTGCAATATGCTCTGGCGGTGTAGCGACCAAGTGATCAACCGAAATTGCCCCAAGCTCAACCGCCAGTGGTGTGCCGCCCAATGGCTCGAACTCATCGACATGCAGCTTCAAGCGAAAGCCTAATGCTTTGGCCTTGAGCAAAATTCGTTGGCTTTGGGCGACCGAAAAAGCCCCGTTTTCGCAGAAAATATCGCAGGCCAAAGCTTCTTGCCAGATGCTTTGCTGCTGCCACCAAGCCGCGACTGCTGGCAACATCTCCTCAACCACCAAGCTAACAAACGCTTCAGGGTCATCGCGATACTCGCTGGGAATGGCGTGTGCGCCCATAAATGTTGGTACGATGCCAATCGGGTGGGTTTGTGCCAGTTCAGCGATGGCTTCAAGCATAGTTAATTCGGTGGCGGTATCAAGCCCATAGCCAGTTTTGATTTCGACAGTGGTTGTGCCATGGGCCAATAATTGATCAAGCCGTGGGCGAGTTTGGGCGATCAACTCGGCTTTGCTGGCCGCCCGAGTTGCGCGAACTGTTGACATAATGCCGCCGCCAGCCGCCATCAATTCGCTATAACTTGCGCCTTTGATCCGCAGCTCGAACTCGTGGGCGCGATCGCCAGCATAGCACGCGTGGGTATGCGGATCGACAAAACCGGGGATTGCCAAATAGCCTTGGGCATCAATGACCTGATCGGCGGTCCAAGCGCTTAGTTCGGCTTGGCTGCCAAGCGCGACGATCTTGCCAGCTTGCACTGCGATCGCAGCCTGATCGATGCAGCTTAATTGGGCCAGATTATGGCCGCGCAATGGTGCTTGCGAGCCAGTCGCCAAGCGACCTATATTGATAATTAATTGATCAGCGTGGGGCATAACTCCTCCTTGAGTTAACAGCAACGATAACCGCTGTATCCTACCATAGCCATTAAAATGTTGCAGTTCTATCAACTGTGATATTTGGTCAGGCCACTACTTGTATCGATTCCACAAATTGTACTTTTTGTATCGATTCCACAAATTGTACTTTAGGCGGTGCGGAGGGGTGGTGATCATTACAAATCGTTGAAGAAATTAAGAATAGACAGGCCATGGGTGAGATCTGAAAAGCTTGGCTTATCTGCTATAATAGCCCTACCAAACAAGGAGGATATCCCGTTATGACAATCAATCGCCGTTCGACGCGCGCGCGCCGACGATCACCAATTCGCAATATTAAAGCATCAACCTCAACTGGGATTAACCCAGATGTGGAATATATCTACATTCGCCATGATCTGGTTCGGATCATTTTGATGGGTGGTGGATTGTTGGCAATTATGGTCGTGCTAGCTGTATTAAATGTGTTCTAGCCGACACATTCGGCGCTTGCTGCTGGCACGGCCTTTGCCGTGCTTCTTTTTTGAGCAGCGATTAGGCTTGAGGGTGCTATGAGCGATGAACGTTTAGCCAGTAAAGCAGCACGTTTACGCTGGATTGAACGCAAACTCTATAATAATCCCCAAGGCTTGCGGGTGATGGATTTGGCCGATGCCACGGGCATGGATCGGCGCACAATCTACCGCGATTTAGGGGCGCTTGAGGACATGGGCGTGCCCATGTGGCAATTTGAGGGCAAGTTTGGGATTAATCGCGAAGATTATCTTTCAACAGTGCGCTTAAATTTAAATCAAACGATCTCGTTATTTTTTGCTGCCCGTTTGCTGGCGCACCATAGCGATGAGCAAAACCCGCATGTGGTGGCCGCGCTGGAAAAAATTGCGGCCTCGCTGCCCGATGAAACCATTGCCAAACATTTAAGCAATGTTGCGGCCCAAATTCAGCTTCGGCCAACCCGCCGCGAATATATTTTGGTGCTTGAGACCTTCACGCGGGCTTGGGCTGATCGGCGCATGGTCAAATTTTCGTATTGGGCCTCGAACCGTGAAGAGCCTGAGGAACGCACAGTTGCGCCGTATGTGCTCGAAGTATCGCGGTTTGAGCCAGCCTCATATGTGATTGGCCACGATCCGTTGCGGAATGCCTTGCGGACATTTAAACTTGAACGGGTGCAACGCGCCGAAATTCTCGATGAAGAATATGTGATTCCCGTTGATTTTGACCCCTATTCGATGCTTGCCGATAGTTGGGGCATTATGGATGAGGGCAATACAGTCACGGTGCGCTTACGATTTAGCGCAGTTGTGGCTCGGCGGGTTAAAGAAAGCACCTGGCATCGTTCGCAAACAGTGATCGACTTGCCTAATGGTGACTGTGAGCTTTCGATGAAACTCGCTGGCACGCGTGAAATGCGTTCATGGGTGCTAGGTTGGGGCGCTGATGTTGAAGTGCTTGAGCCAGCCGACCTGCGCGCTGAAGTTGCAGAGCACGCTCAACGCATGGTGGTTCAATATCAATAACTAGGTTTTGAATCAAAGCTCTCTGACTCCCACCCCTCTGCCGTGCGCGGTCGAGGGGCTTTTGTTTGCGCCAGTGCTTGTGCAGCGGCGAGCACAAGCAATCGTCATCGATTGCTAACCTGCGGTTAAGCCATATTTTCAGGTCGTCCAGCCAACACGCGGTACAATAGGTTGTGATCGCAAGCTAATGGGCTTTGATTCAAGGATAATTGCATGCAACATGTGGTAATTGTTGGCGGTGGTTTGGGTGGTTTGGCGGCGGCGTTGCGGCTGCGGGCGGCGGGTGTTGCGGTTACACTCTGCGAGAAAAATAATGCCCTTGGCGGCAAAATGGCCCAAGTTGTGCAGGATGGTTTTCGCTTTGATACCGGACCATCGCTGTTTACCATGCCGTGGGTGGTTGAAGAATTGCTCGCCAGCGTAGGCCGTGAGCTGGCGAGCGAACTGACGATCAAGCCTGTCGATCCAACCTGTCGTTATCAATGGACTGATGGCACACGCCTCGATGCCTGGAGCGATTTACCCAAATTATTGAACGAAATTGAGCGTTTGCACCCAGCCGATGTGGCGGGATTTTTGGGATTTATGGCATTTAGTGCGCGCATTTATCAGGCTGCGGCTGAGCCATTTTTGCTTGAGCCATTTCAGGGCTTGCGCACAATGTTACAGCCACGTTTGCTGCGTGATGTCTGGAAAATTGCCCCTTTGAAAACTGTTGATCAAGCAGTGCGTCACTATTTTAAGCACCCTTATCTGCGTCAATTATTCAATCGTTATGCGACCTACAATGGCTCATCGCCCTATCGTTCGCCAGCGACATTTTGTATTATTCCGTATGTCGAAATTGCCCAAGGTGGTTGGTATATTGATGGTGGCATGTATCAATTAGCCGCCACACTAGGCCGGATTGCGGGCGAAATTGGGGTTGATATTCAACTCAACAGCGTTGTGACCGAAGTCTTGCTGACCGGCAAAGCTGCGACTGGCGTGCGCTTGAGTGATGGGCGTACAATCGATGCCGATTATGTGATTGTCAATGCCGATGCCTTGTATGCGCTTGATCAGCTGATTCCAACCACCAAAGCGCCAGATCATGAACTGGCATGCTCGGGCTTTGTCTTGTTGTTGGGGGTAAACCGCGATTATGCCCAATTGCAGCATCATAATATTTTCTTCAGTGGCGATTATGCTGCCGAATTTCGGGCGATTTTTGAGCATAGTGTGCCTGCGGTTGATCCGACGATCTATATTGCCGCCACATGTCGGTTGAACCCTGAGCATGCGCCGGCTGGCATGATGAATTTGTTTGTGCTGGTTAATGCCCCGGTAACCGGACGCGTTAATTGGCAACGCGAGGCAACTGCCTATCGCGATTTAGTGGTGCGTCGCTTGGAGCAGCATGGCTTGATTGGGCTGAATCAGGCAATTATCAGCGAAACAATGCTTACGCCAGCTGATTTGGCGAGGATGACCAATGCGCAACGTGGCTCGCTGTATGGGCCAGCGTCACATGGCTTGCAAGCAGCCTTTTTGCGCCCAGCCAACCAACCAGCTGGCGTGGATAATCTGGCCTTAGTTGGTGGGGCGACCCATCCTGGTGGCGGCATTCCGCTGGTGCTGCTTTCGGGCAAGGCTGGTGCGCGTTGGGCAATGCAAAGATTAGGAGTTGCTGAGAAGCCCAAACTTGGGACTATTTTCTGATAGCCAGTTAGGCCAAAGCTCGCTACGATTCAACAGCGGCAGCAGCTTGATTGCCGTGACTCAGCTGTTTTTATGAAAGGACTAATTGCATGAGCAATGCACCGAAACCACGTCAAGGCCGCCAGCGAGTGCGTGAAAAACGCTCGTTGTTGCCATTTTATTTGCTGCTTGGCCTATTTGGAATTATTGGTTTGACCTTTGTTTTCTTTCAAGCGCTCCAAGAGCCAGTTGCTCCGCCAAGCGCGAGCATTCCTGTGCGGCCCTTGATCAACGCGGCAGTTGGCCAAACCTCAGAAGGCTATTGGTACAAGGGCGATCCAAAAGCCCCAGTTAAAATTATTGAATTTGCTGATTTTGAATGCCCAGGTTGTCGCGAGCTAGAACTCGAACTTGCCAACGACGATTTTGATGCCAAATATATCGAAACTGGCAAAGTGCAATGGATATATCGCGAGTTTCCGTTGCGCAGTATTCATAAATCGGCCCAGTATAGTGCTGAAATTAGTCGCTGTGCTGGTGATCAAGGCGTGTATTGGCCTGTGCATATGGCACTCTATGATAGCCAATTACAATGGACTAACAGTGAAACCCCGCAGCCGATTATTTTAGATGCTGCGGTCAAAGCTGGTGCCAATCAGGAGCTGCTTGAAGACTGTATCGAAGCCCAAACCCACACTACGGCGGTTAATGCCTCGTATGATTCGGCGAGAACCTTGGGACTTGATCAAACCCCAACCGTCTTTTTGAATGACACGCGGGTAGATTTCTTTAACGATTATTACAATGATTTGAAAACTGCAGTTGATGCCAAATTAGGCACGGTTACTCCCTAGGAGGCTTATCATGGATGAACGTCCATATTGGCCGCGCATGGCCATGGCTTTTTTGGCGCTTGCTGGCTTGATTAATTCGGCCTATTTGACGATTCATCGCTTTCGCCCGACCCAAAGTGGCCCCTTGGTCTGTGGTGTGGTGGGCAATTGCGAAGCAGTGCAAGCTAGCAAATATAGCGTTTTCCCTCCAACCAATGGCATTCCAGTGGCCTATATTGGCTTTGTGGGCTTTTTGTTATTGGTTGGGCTGAGTGTGCTGAGTTTGCAACGCAGCCACATTGGTCGCTTGAGCTTGACAACAATCAATCTGGTGTTGGCAAGTGGTGGGCTGGCATTTTCGGCCTATCTCACGGCGATTGAGGCTTGGGTATTGCACGAATGGTGTCAATGGTGCATTATCTCAGCAAGTGTTGCTGTGCTGTTTTGGGCTTTAGCCGGTTTTGATTGGTGGCAAGAGCGCCGATCAACCAACGCTGAACCACTCGAATCGGCCAACGCGACTGCGGTATAATACTGATTATTATTAAAAGTAAGGACCAGCGTTTATGGCGCATTTTGAATCGATCTTTAGCGTGCGTTTGTGTCACCCTGAAGATGCTGCTTTGCTCGCTCCCCTAATTTCGGCCTTGGCTACCGAAGAAGGCGTAACCCCGCCCGACCTTGACGCGATTGAAGATGTGGTTCGGGCGATGCTGACAACCGGATTTAGTGATTTTGTGATTGCTGAACGTGGCCCCAATGAAGATCAGGTTGTGGGCTGTATTCAAATTAATTATCGGCTTTCAACCTGGGCAGCTGCTCCCTATGCCTATTTAGAAGATTTTTACCTTGTGCCAGAGGCTCGCGCCCAAGGCATTGGTACGAAATTGCTCGATTATGCTTGCCAACGGGCCGAAGGCAAGGGCTGCCAAACGGTGCAACTTGATGTGCGTCAAGCCAATAAAGGTGCAATGCGCTTGTATGGCCGCTATGGCTTCAAAGTGACCAACAGCATGATTTGGAAGCGCGAACGCCCCGAATGTGAGCAGGATTACAGCGCCGAAATCACTGAATTGGTTGATCATTTACGTGGTAACGAGGAAACGGAGGCAGCCTAGTGTGGAGCATGCGCATCGGTAATGTAAGCGGTATCCCGATTAAATTGCATCTGAGCTGGCTTGTTTTAGCTGGCCTGAGCATCTATAGCTTCGAGCAGATGTTTGCGCTCAATGGGCAATCGGGCTTACCGTTGGCCTTTCTTGGCACATTACTGTTGTTGTGCTCAATTGTGCTGCACGAAGTTGGCCATGCGCTAATGGCGCGCCGGTTGGGCTTGCGAGTTACAGCAATTACCTTGTTTTTAACTGGCGGCCTAACCGAGTTGGCCGATGATGTCGATGTGCCGCAAAGCGAATTTAAGATTGCCTTGATTGGCCCCTTGGTAAATCTCGGTTTGGCGCTCTTGGCATTTAGCGCAGCATGGTTTTCGCTAGGAGTTTGGGCCAATTTTTGGGCAACCTTGGCGATTATCAATGGCTTGTTGGCGGTGTTTAATCTGCTGCCCTGCCACCCACTCGATGGTGGTCGGGTGTTACGCTCGATCTTCTGGTTTTTGAATGATGATCTGTTGCGTGGCACGATGCTATCCAGCATGATTGGGCGTTATCTTGGCAATGGCTTGATGGTTGTTGGGATAGTGGCCTTGTTTGGCAATGCACTAACTGGCAGTTTGCTCTTGCTGATGGGCTGGATGACCAATCGGGCTGCGATGAGTAATTTTGTGCAAACGACGCTCAATTATACGCTCAGCAGAGCCTTGGTTGGCGAAGTGATGACCCGCAGTTTTCGCACGGTTTCGCCGCATTTAACCCTCGATTTATTTGCTGGCCAATATTTGCTGGGCCAAGCCGAGCCAGCCTTTCCGGTTGTGCACTCTGAACGCCTGATTGGCATGATTAGCGTGCAACATTTGTATCGCTATGCCATGGGCGAGTGGCGCAGCGTCTCGGTGGGTGATGCTATGACCCCCCAAGCTGATCTGCCGCGATTGAATGTTGGCGACAGCATGCAAACTGCCTACTACACCATGCTTGGACAGCGCTACGATAGCTTGCCAGTTACCGATGGCGATGCCGTCGTGGGCATTGTGCGCCATCGCGATGTGGTGGCGTTTGTCCAGAGTGCGCTCAAAATCAAAGCTCGGTTAATCCTGCCAATTAGGCTCTTCCACTTGCAAAATACCAATCTGTAACTTAAAGCTGTATTCTACGTTAATAGAGGCAGCTTTTTCATTAAACCACATCCCTTGAGAGAGGAACTCCTATGCTGCGGCGTACTTTTTGGCTGATCATTATTGGCATTTCGATGGTCGGGTTGCATTTCAAGATTAATCAAATTGATCTCTTGCCCGATTGGCTTGGCTTGATGCTTGTTTTTGGCTGTTTGTGGCGCTTGCAAAAGCACTATCCATATTTCAAACGCGCAACATGGCTGAGCTTTTTCGCCATTGGCCATACAATTCCTTGGTTCGAAAGTACAACGATGGCCCAAGATAGTCCATGGTCGCAATACGGCGTATTTCTTGGCAACTTTTTTTATGGCATCTTTTTGTGGATGATTGGCGAAATAAGTTATGGCTTAATTCGCTACCAACGCTTGGCCGAGCCAGAGCGCAGCAATCGCCCGCTTGTGGTGAGCTATTTAGGCTTAGTAAGTCATGCGATTTTCATTGTAGGGCTGGTTATCTGGCCTTCTTTGGCGCAAGTAATGTTCGCATTCATCGCCTTAGGCATTGCTGTGGTGGCCTATCCTGTTCTGTTTTTCTATTGGCTGCGCTATGCTAAGCGCCTGAATGCTGTTGATTTTGGCGATCACCAAGCGCCGCGTTTTGCGTATTGGCTCAAAGGATTATTGATCCTAGTGTTGATTGTGCCATTGCTTGGATTAAAGTAGCACTAGGATTAACCCGACCAATCCGTTATGGCCCAATGAGCCAGTGGCGAGCCTCAGCTATCAACAACAATTTCGTGGGCTATCAGATATGCGCAACGATAGGATTGCCTATAGCCCTGATGGTTCGATGCTGGCGCTGATTAATGAGGAATTTATTGAACTGCCTGAGAAAGCACAAACCAATGCTAGGCTAACCGTAACAAAATTATATATCTTTGATATGGTAGATTATACAAAACAACGAGTTATTACGCTTGATACGGCGATGTTTGCAGAAAATATTGCTTGGAATCATACAAGTAGCCAAATTTTTATTAGTTCAACAGAGTACGGCGAATATAGTACAACGTATATTATTGATGTCGCTAAATCAGAAATTATATTGACCAAAACAAATCAAATTTTAGGCGGAATTGATGCTGTGCGCTGGAACCCTGACAATCGAAATATAACCTTGCTTGCTAGTTCAATTTGGCAATTAGATTCGCTAACCGGTGACGTTCAGCTTGTATCAGATCAGGTTCATAATCCTGATTTTCTAGAAGTTGCAATCAGCCCAGACGCTCAATATGCGGTGTATCGTACAATTCAGCAAGACAGGCTGAGTATTTATCGTTTATCAAGCGGCATGGAATATACTAATCTTCAGCAAGCAGCTGGAGGTGTGGGCGATTTGAGTTGGAGTAACAATCAAAAACTCATTGCTGTCTCGAAAAGAAATCACATTATTCAAGTGTGGGATGCTGCTTCCGGTGAGTTACTTTATAATGTATTGATCGACTATCAAATTGATCATTGGTGGACTAAGAATGGCTATGCTGTACCAGCAACCAGTGTTAGCTTTAGCCCCGATAGTCGCTTGATTGCAGCGGGCAATGAAGATGGTACAATTATTGTTTGGCAGGTTGCTGATGGCCAGCGTGTGATTCGGTTTGAGCAGCATCAAGCGCCGATCACTTCAATTGCGATTAACCCTAATAACCAACAGATTGCCTCAACCGATCAGGATGGAAAATTGCTGATCTGGGATATAACGAAAGTAGTTCAATGAGTGATTTTGAATGGCCACGTGAGCTGGCGACCACAATTGATGGCTTGGCTCAAGGTGGCGATGGGGTTGGCCGTTACGAAGGCCGGCCTGTATTTGTGGCGGCGACCTTGCCTGGCGAACAGGTGCGGGTGCGGCTAACTGAGCGGCGCAATGGTTGGGCACGTGGTGTGTTGCTCGAATCGCCAAGCAATCCCGCTGCTGAGCGGGTTACGCCGCCATGTCCAGTTTATCAGCGCTGCGGCGGCTGCGATTGGCAGCATCAAACAATTGAAAGCCAGCGCCAAGCCAAGCAAACGATTTTGGCTGAACAATTGCGTTTTGTGGCCCAAACCGATCATGCCGACGTTGCTGCAACCGCTGCAGGCGAGCCATGGCATTATCGGGCTGTGGCCAGAGTCCATGTCGATGGACGGCAAGTGGGGTTTTATGCCGCCGGTGGTCGGCAAATCGTTGAGTTTGAGCAATGCTTGATTATGGATCCACGCTTGAATGCGGCGATTGAACGTTTGAAACCATTGTTGCCCTTAGTTGGCTTGCGGGAAATTAGCCTACGCTTGAGCACTAGCGATGGCACGATTCATGGCCATTTGATGGGCCAAGGCCAGAGTTCTTGGCGCGGTTGGGCACGCCGTTGGCTGGCGGCAGATTCGACGATTGCCGGAGTTTCAGTGGCGACGCGCGATGGCTGGATGGCCTTGGCGGGAGCCGAATATCTCTACGAACAAATAGGCGATGTGCGCTTGCGGATTACCCCAACCAGCTTTTTTCAAGCCAATGTTGAGCGAGCGCGGGCAGTTTTGCAGCAGATCGAGCAATTGTTGCCATTGAATAAAACCACCCGTTTGCTTGATGGCTTTTGTGGCGTTGGTACATTTTTGTTGCCTTTGGCGCATAAAATTGGCCATGGCTGGGGCATTGAGGAACATCCCGCGGCAATTCGCGATGCTCAGGCCAGCGCCAAAGCCAATCAGCTTGATAACCTGACCCTGAAAACTGGCAAAGTTGAAGTGATTTTGCCGCAGCTCAAGCAACAATTTGATTTGGCGATTGTTGACCCGCCACGGCGTGGAGTAGAGCCTGTGGCGTTAAATGCTTTGATTGCAGCGCAGCCAAACATGATTGCCTATGTTTCATGTCATCCTGGCACCTTGGCCCGCGATATTAAAATCTTGCAGGCTGGTGGTTATAGCATTCAACATGCCCAGCCCTATGATTTCTTTCCTCAAACCAGCCACGTTGAGAGTTTGGTACTGCTGAGTAAAGCCTAATTCCCTCGCGCGCAATGGGGATGTTCTTTGAAAGCATGGTGTTGAGATGACCTCACCCCAACCCCTCGCCCGTCGAACGGGCGAGGGGCATTTGGTTTTGTGGCCGAAGCACGATTTGGGATGTTGGCATTAATCGATTTACCCTCGCTCGCGTGCAACGGGGATGTTCTTTGAAAGTATGGTGTTGAGATGACCTCACCCCAACTTCTCGCCCGTGGCGCGGGCGAGGGGCGTTTGGTTTTGTGGCCGAAGCACGATTTGGGATGTTGGCATTAATCGGCTCCCCTTCGACCGTGTGTAGCACGCTGACGAATTGACATCGTGACGATACACTATAGCTACGGCTCCCCTCGCCCGCGTGCAGTGGGAGAGGGGGTTGGGGGGTGAGGGGAGCTTAAACCGAGCCTTGATCGTGAGCGATTATTATTTCGCGGTTAGCCGAATATTGGTGATTTCGGAAATATAATCGTGGCCGTTGGCATAAATTTCAAGGTGCGAGATGCGGCGCATATTGCTGAGATCACCCTTGAGATCGAGGGTTTGATCGGTCCATTGGCGAAATGGCAACTTGCGCGAACGAATATATTCTTTGTTGGAGATACTGCCTGGGCCTTCGTCATCGCGGGCATAGAAGCAATAGGTGGTTGAGCCAAGCTGATCGGCGGGGTTATAGTAGAAGAGCGCAATTGCTAAGGCGCATTCTTCGCCAATATCGCCAGCCCGATTGAGCGATTGCTCATAGATCCGGCCAGTAAAACTTAATTCAAGTTTGCTGTAGGCGGTTGTATCAAGGTCTATGGTTTGGGTAATGCCTGTGCGAAAGCTCTTGGTATGGTCAATGCCTTCGGTAATATCGCGATGGAATTGGGCCACATTGATCAACGGGCGCAAGCAATTGTTTGGTTGCTCAGTGCTGCGTTGGGCGCAACCACCAACGATATAGAAATAGCCATCTTCCTCGGCTTCAGGCGAATATAACGAGCCAAACACACGCCATGTATCAGCCCGCACAATGTCGGTGATAGAAAGCGGCACCGTAGCGTTATTGTTATATTCTTGGGCGGTAAACTCGGTGAAGTTGCTATCGCGGGCCAATTGCCACTCTGCTGGTTGCGGTTGCGATAAGCGTCCTTGCGCAATTTCGAGTTTTTGTTGGTTGTCGATGCTGCGACTTTGACTGTTATAGGCGAGCGTGATCCCGCCCTGTTCCACCACATATTCGCTGATGCTGGCTTGTTTGAGCCGTTCTTGCTCGCTGGCGCTGGTGGTTGGGGCATTGGCTTCCAACAAGCGCACGCGATAGGTACCACCTGGTTTGAGTAAGGCTTGCTCAATATTGTAGCCTGCCTGCTGCACAAACACACTGAAATGCACATCTTGATATTGCTGCGAGGCTTCTGACGCTAAACGCAAGCGCACTAAACCCGATTCAAGCCGCAAAGCAACCTCTTGGTTGCGTGAGCTAAATCGGGTTGTTTGCACTTTTTCAAAGATGATGCTGGTGCCTGCCCAAATATCTAACTTGCTGCCATCAAATAACGTGATTGTTGCGGCAATCCCAGCTGGTGCATTACTGCTAACATTGATGCGATCGCCTTGATAAATCACGGTTTTGGGCGGGGTGGGTAGCTCAGGCTGGACTAAGCCAGCCCGAATAATTTCAATGCCACTGACATAGGTATCAAGCGTGCCTGGCTCGGCTGGCTGGGTGCGGGCAAAGGCTTTGACCCGCCATGCCAAATAGCAACTACCAGCTATCACCAAACAAAAGCCCAAAAAGCCTAGAATGATCAAGCGCCAAGCGATACGGGTATATTCTTCGGTTGAACGAACGTTCACACCGCTCATGCCTTGTCCCCTTGGTTGCGCAATGAGTTCAAGCGGGCGGCGCGGCTGGCTTCACGCACTGCATGCGGAATCGTTTGGAAGCGGCTGAGCCAATCATTCATGAAACTTTGATAGCGATCTTGCAGAATTGCCTCGCGTGCTTGTTCCATCAACCGAATTAAGAAGCGTAAATTATGCAGCGTGGCCAAACGCAGCCCAAGCACTTCCTCGGTGCGGAACAAGTGGCGCAGATAGGCGCGGCTAAATCGCTGACAGGTTGAGCAATCGCAGGTTGCATCGATTGGCGCATCTTCGCGGGCATATTTGGCATTGCCAATATTCAAACGCCCTTCGGGAATAAACAAGGCTCCATTGCGCCCCAAACGGGTTGGCAGCACACAATCGAACATATCGACCCCACGCGCTACGCCTTCGAGCAAATCTTCGGGCGAGCCAACACCCATCAGATAGCGTGGCTTATTGCGCGGTAGTAAGGGCGTAGTTTCTTCGAGCATGCCATACATTTGCTCTTTGGGTTCGCCCACGCTGAGGCCGCCAATGCCAATGCCAGGGATAGCTTGTTGGGCAATAAACTTGGCACTTTCGCGTCGCAAATCGGCTTCAACCCCACCTTGCACAATTCCAAACAGTGCTTGATCGTCGCGCGTTTTGGCGGCGATACAGCGCACCAGCCAGCGATGGGTGCGCTCCATTGCAGCTTTGGTATAGGCATGGGTTGTTGGCTGGGGGGCACATTCATCAAAAGCCATAATAATATCAGCACCCAGTTTCTCCTGAATGCCAATTGCGCTTTCGGGCGTAAAACGATGCTTTGAACCATCGATATGCGATTTGAAGGTTACGCCATCTTCATCAATTTTGCTATGCGGCCCCAAACTAAACACCTGAAAACCGCCCGAATCGGTCAGAATGGGTTTGGGCCATTGCATAAAACGGTGCAAGCCACCCATTTCTGCTACCAAATCGGCGCTTGGGCGCAAATACAAATGATAGGTATTCGATAAGATAATTTGCGAGCCAATTGCTTCGACTTCTAAGGGGTCAAGCGTTTTAACCGTGGCTTGGGTGCCAACCGGCATAAAGACAGGCGTTTGAATGGTGCCATGCGGAGTAGTAAATTGACCAGCCCGCGCCTCACCATCGCTATGTTCAAGGGTGTAAGTAAAGTTATTCATAATGTGGCAATTATAGCGCTATTTTGGCTGGCTGAAAAAGCTGTGTGGATAAGGATTTGGTAACAAAAGCCAATCGGGTATCTGCCTGATGTTGGCTCCCCTCGCAACCTGATTGTCAGCCATGGCTTGGAATTGGTAGGCTAGGCTATATCACGAGCAGCAGCAGAAATAGCTTGAAAGGATGGCGATGTCCACATTATCTCCGGCGGCGATTGAGCTTGTGCAACAAACTTTTGCCGAGGTTGGGCACAATCCCCAACCATTAGTCTAAACATTCTATCGGCGTTTATTTAGCGTGGCACCCGATTTTCGAGCGTTGTTTCCTGAAGATATGCGCGAGCAACAAAAGAAGTTATTGCAATCGTTGACCTTAGTGGTCAATAATCTCAAAAAGCCCGAAGCGGTTGTACCGGCGGTGCAGGAGCTTGGTCGGCGGCATATTAATTATGGAGTTAAGCCAGAACATTATCAAACAGTTGGCGCGGCCTTGGTTTGGGCACTCGCACAACAGCTTGGCCCGCAGTGGAATGCTGAAGTGCAGGCTGCGTGGGTGGCGGCCTATACGCTGGTTGCCGATGTGATGATTGAAGCGAGCCAAGGCTCGTTAAGAGATCGAAAGTGAAAAATCTGCCGCCTGTTCTATTGGGACAGGCGGCGAGAAAAAGTAGCCTTGGCCAGCTTGACAGCCAAGCTCGCGCAAGACTTGAATGTGTTCGGCGGTCTCGATGCCTTCGGCAATCGTGGCAAGTTGCATGGTTTGGGCCAAATTGATAATCGTGCGCACAATTGCTAAACTGCGTTGATCTTCAAGCGCTGCTTGAATAAATGAACGGTCGATTTTGATTGTATTCAGTGGAAAGCGATGTAAATAGGTCAATGATGAATAGCCAGTGCCAAAATCATCA
This sequence comes from uncultured Chloroflexia bacterium, assembly GCA_963767035.1. GTDB lineage: Bacteria > Chloroflexota > Chloroflexia > Chloroflexales > Herpetosiphonaceae > Herpetosiphon. The sequence continues at coordinate 60,734 of CAVYBW010000004.1, forward strand.
ATATGCAGCGGTAAGCCGAAATTTCGGAGCGCATTGAGAATTGGTTCGGCTCGTTCAGCATGCAATAACGCGCCTTCAGTAATTTCTAAGTGCAATAATTGATGCGGAAACTGATAGCGTTCAAAGATCGATTTAATCGTTGGTAGTAATTGGCTATGCAATAATTGGCGTGGCGAAAGATTAATCGCCAAGGTCATGGCTTGCATCAGCGGGTCGGCTTGCCAGCGTGAGAGTTGTTCGGCAGCCAATTCTAACATCCACCAGCCAAGCGGAATAATTAAGCCAGTTTCCTCGGCGATATCCAAAAATTGGCCCGGCGAGCGTAAGCGTCCGTCGGGGTGCGCCCAGCGAATCAGAATTTCGAAGCCAGTACAATGGTTGTGCTCAAAATCGATAATTGGCTGAGCAAACAGCCGAAATTCTTGCCGTTGCAGCGCCACGCGCAAGGCAGTTTCATTGTGGAGGCGCGTGCTAAAATTGGCGTATAAGGTTTGATCAAAAATCTCAATGCCGCCGCGCCCAGTGTGTTTAGCCCGATAGAGCGCCAAATCGACATTGCGCATCACGGTTTCGATTGGCACTTCGCTGGTGATCAGCTCCAAGCCAATGCTAACATTGCAAAAAATTTCTTGGCCATTTTCGACGACGAACGGCGCTTCAAATAATTGGCGAATCCGTTGGGCGGCATTGAAAGCCGCTGGTAAGTCGGGCAAGCGATCAAAAAAGATTGCAAATTCATCGCCATCGAAGCGCGCCACAACATCGCCTGGCAACTCCAAACCACGGCGTAACCGTTGGGCAATTTCAGTCAGCATCGTATCGCCAATGTGATAACCTAAACCATCATTAACCATTTTGAATTCATCAATATCAAGCAAAATAATCGCAAAGCTATAATGAGGATGATGGCGTTGGTATTCTAGAGCACGTGATAAATGTAATTGAAATGAGCGCCGATTGGGCAATCCAGTTAATGAATCGTGCAATGATTGATGATAAAGTGCCTCTTCCATTTGTAATTGGGCGGTGTGGTCGCGCATAATGATAATTGCGCCATTATTTTGGCCTTCAGCATTGATTAATGGCGTAACATGTTCGGTAATCGAGGTTGCATGGCCATCGCGGGCATGTAGGTAGCGCTCAAATGGCAAAGCTAGCACTGGTTCATTGCCCAAAGCAGCTTCAATCACATTAATTAATTGATCGTTGAGACTACTACGAATGACTACAACCTGATTAAAATCTTGTTGAATTGCGGCCTGATAATCCCAGCCAGTCATGCGCTCGGCAGCAGAATTGATCCACTGAATTTTGCCGGCATGGTCAACTGCCACCACGCCATCGCTGACATTTGCCAACATGGTTCTGCATCCAAACCTCAACCCGACTTAGCCGCCGGATCAAGCTGCTGCGTTCGATGATGGTTTTGAGCGTTAGCACGAGGCTTTCGGTACTAATTGGCAAGGTCAGAATATCAATTGATGTGGGTTGATTGGGCTTAATCTGGCTGCTGGATTCGGTTGAATGGCTCAGATACAGCACCGGAACAGGGCATTGTTGCTGATTGATCTGCGGCACAAAATGCAGCGTTGCCAGAATCAAATCGATGCTGGTATCGTCAAGCAACTGGCTCGCAGCCTCCCACGAACCAACTTGGGCCATAATGCTACAGCCAGCAGCGGTCAATTGCGTGCTGAGGTCGTGAGTGCTTGTCGGCGTATGATCAAGAATCAAGATGCGTGGATTACTCATGGGCTGCACTCCAATGGAAATCGTTACGCTTGCGTGGGGACTCAGCCCATGGAGCGTTCGGATCGAATCTGTCGCAATACCATGCCAGCTCACCAACACCAGTTACTTAGAATTGATGCAACATACCGCGATATTTTGGCGTGGAGACTTTATAGCTTCATATATAGCATAAACACGCTCAAAATTATAGCGGGTTGGATGCATATTGATTAAAAAGTAGTAAAAGCAGCCAATCGTGGGCCTAAATGTGGATGCGAAAGCGTAGAAGTGAACGACGTGGTTCAGCCTCATATCTAAGGTTTGATCATCTTAGCATAGGCTGTGCCAAAATTTGGGGGGATTTAAGTGGTAGTGTTGCTGCCAACACTACCACTTGAGCGCTTTAATTAATGTTTGAGCAATGGGATGTTCAATCACGCATCCATACCAAGCGTCTGATGCGGATATTAGCACTACTCCAAAAGGTTTTGCCGCAGGAGCATTCTTCTGATTAGTGCATAGGCAATGAGAATCGCCATGGGTATGAAGCTAGCCCTGATTTTTTGGAGTGCGTGGCGTAGGCTTGGTGTGGAATTAAGCGATTTGGATGAGGTTTCGATTACTTCTGAACATCAGACCTAGATTCCCCCCACCCTTGGACGAGCATGCCGCCGAAGATGGCGCGACGCAACTCAGGACTAAAGATGCCATCGGGGTAGGTTGGCTCGCGCATACTCGCTTGGTCGAGCAACTGCAACTGTTCGGCACTTAACGTGATCGCTTGGGCTGCCAAGTTGGCAGACAGCTGATCAAGCTGCCTTGCACCTATGATCAGCGTACTAATTCCAGGTTGGGCCGCTGCCCATGCCAAAGCGACTTGGGATGCTGGTTGCTCAAGCGTAACTGCTACTTTTTGCAGTGCTTGGAGGATATTCCAGTTGCGTTCGGTGAACTTCTGGTCGCCGAATGGATTGGGGCCACTGAGACGACCCTGACCGCTGACACCGCTGCTTTCGCGTTGATACTTGCCGGCCAGAAATCCCGCAGCGAGCGGACTCCACGCTGCAATGCCAAGCCCACACTCACGGGCTGCTGGGATGTATTCGCGCTCGATGCTCCGTTCAACCAGCGAATACTCAAGTTGCATGGCAATTGGCCCTGGGATGGCATGTGCCGCTGCCAACGTTGCTGCGCGGGCGGCATACCAAGCAGGTTGGTTTGAGAACCCAAAGTAGCGGATAGTGCCAGCGCGTACCAGATCACCAAGGGTTTGCAGCACTTCTTCAACTGGCGTAACCTGATCCCAGACGTGCAGCCAATAGAGATCGATATAATCGGTGCGTAGTCGGCGCAATGATCCTTCAATTGCACGCTGGATGTTTTTGCGTCCGTTGCCGCCAGCGTTAACATTTTGATTTTGGCCGCCGTAAAATGCAAACTTCGTTGCCAACACTACCTGATCACGCAGACCACGCTCAGCGATGTAGCTGCCGACGAGTTGCTCGCTAAGTCCGTCTGCATAGACATCGGCGGTATCAATGAAGTTGCCTCCAGCATCAATGTAGGCATTGAAGATCTCTGCCGAGGCCTGAGCGGTCGCACCCCAGCGTTGGCCACCAAAGGTCATTGTGCCAAGCGCGAACGGACTGACAACCAGCCCTGAGCGACCCAACGTGCGAAAGGCTGTGTGGTTCATTGAGCCATCCCTCGGTTGGCGATGCTACGCATGGCCGCGAGTTGATCAGCGCGGTTCTGGCTCCACATCTGCAACATCCAGCCAGGGTATTCGGATGGAAGCCGGCTGGCTTGGTCAAGCAGATCAAGATCGGCAGCAGCAAGCTCAATCTTGATCGCGCCAAGGTTGTCGTGCAGTTGGTCAAGCCGCTTTGATCCTAAGATGACACTGGTGACCCGTGGTTGGTGAAGCAGCCATGCGATCGCCAATTGAGCAACGCTAGCCTGTTTGCGTTCGGCCAGTTCACTGAGCAGATCGATAACAGCATAGGCGCGTTCTAGATCGACTGGTGGAAAGGCAACTGCTGTCCGGCGACTATCGACAACCTCCTGCTGATCGCGGCGATACTTACCGCTTAGCAGTCCCCCACTCAGCGGGCTCCATACCAACAAGCCGAGACCTTCGCTATCGAGCATCGGGCCGATCTCGCGCTCGATGTCGCGACCAGCCAAACTGTAGTAAGCTTGGATGCTCGCTAGATTTTGCATTCCGTGGCGTTCGGCGATGCCCAGTGCCTTACTGATTTGCCATGCCGCCCAGTTCGAAACGCCAATATAGCGCACGAGTCCTTGCCTAACCAGATCATCCAATGCGCTCAAACTTTCCTGAATCGGCGTAGCTGGATCGAATCCATGGAGCTGATACAGGTCGATGTAGTCGAGCTGAAGTCGTGCCAAGCTGGCCTTAGCGCTGGCTAAAATATGGTGGCGCGACGAACCGCGTTGATTTGGGCCTGCTCCAGTTTCCCCAAAAACTTTGGTCGCCACGATCACTTCGTCGCGTCGAATACCTAAGTTCTTTAATGCTTGGCCTGTGATCCGCTCGGATTCGCCTTCTGAATAGGTATCGGCGGTATCGATAAAATTGATTCCAGCCGAGAATGACCGTGCCATCAGGCGATCGGCCTCGGCTTGCTGAACCTGACCGATATTGCCATATGCTCCACTGCCGCCGAAGGTCATGGTGCCGAAGCAGAGTTCAGATACAAAAAGTCCAGTTGAGCCTAGTTTGTTATAGCGCATAGCTTGATCCTCCAAATTGAGTGATGGCAATCTTCCCACCTAAGATTGAGTATAGGACTGCAATTGGCAGATTACACTGATCAATCCTGTGCAGTTCTTGCCTAATCCTCTGACTTTGCTACACGCCATTGCCATCGAGCTCGATTAAGCAGGCAGAGTGCTATACTTCGCTCAACGATGAACAAGGAGCAACGAATCGATGGAGCGGATTCACCAGCTAGCGACGCTGATTGGGCAATTGATCGATGGCGAGGGCACGCGTGCGACCGCTATCCCTGGCCTGTATCTTTCAAAGATTTCGACCACCGACTCGCCACCACACAGCGTTGATCAAGCTGTTTTCTGTGTTGTTGCTCAAGGGGTCAAAAGCATTATGCTCAATGATCAACGGCATCTCTATGATTCGAGTAAATACCTGATGATTGCGCTCGACCTGCCATTAGTTGGCCAGATTGTCGAAGCGAGCCGCGAAACCCCGCTACTTGGTGTTACGCTTGAACTAGATTTCAACGAGATTAGTCGGCTAATTATTGAAGCCAATCTATCATTATTGGCCGATTCCACCCAGCAGCGCAGCCTCTTTGTTAGCCCGTTGGATGAAGATCTGCTTGATGGTTTAATTCGAATGCTGGGCCTGCTCAAGAAACCCAATCAAATTGGTGTTCTAGCGCCATTGATTCGGCGCGAAATTTTTTACAAATTGCTGCTTAGCGAGCAAAGTGGCCTGTTGCGTCGGATGGTGGCCAAGAATAGTCAAGTTAGCCGGATCGCCGCTGGTCTCGAGTGGTTAAAGGAAAACGCGACCCGTCCCGTCCGAATGGATGAGCTGGCCCGCGAGGTTAATATGGGTCTTTCCACGATGCATGCTTGGTTCAAGGCGGTTACTGCCATGAGCCCATTACAGTTCCAAAAACAATTGCGGCTCCAGAAAGCTCGCCAGATTCTACTGGCCGAAACCACTGATGTAGCAACAGTCAGCCTGCGCGTGGGCTATGAAAGTGCCTCACAGTTCAGTCGTGAGTACCGCCGGATGTTTGGGCTACCGCCACTCCGCGATATCGAGCGCCTCCGTGCCGCACAATAATTAGTTTGGCAGCATTTGTGAGCGCCTAGCATCGTGCTTGGATCTACGCTTTCAATCGATAATTGCGACTCGATTTTGGAATAGATCGCGAGGCTAGGGCTTAGAGGGCTGATGGTATGCGGGCGATAGTTGCTTGGTGGGATGCTGATTTAAGTGGTAGGATTGCTGCCAAACCCTACCACTTGAGAGCTTAGCGCTTGAGCATCGGAATATGGACGTTGCGTTCGTGGGCAACGGCAATTGCCTCATCATAGCCAGCATCAACGTGACGCACTACGCCCATGCCTGGGTCGCTGGTAAGCACTCGTTCGAGGCGTTGGTCGGCTTCGGCAGTGCCATCGGCCACAATCACCATCCCTGCGTGCAGCGAATAGCCAATGCCAACCCCGCCGCCATGATGCACGCTGACCCAAGTTGCGCCATTGACCGCATTGATCATGGCATTCAAGATAGGCCAATCGCCAATTGCATCGGAGCCATCGCGCATGGCTTCGGTTTCGCGGTTGGGCGAAGCCACCGAGCCACAATCAAGGTGATCGCGGCCAATCACAATCGGCGCACTGACAATGCCATCGCGCACCATTTGGTTGAATAAGGCTCCGGCTTTGGCCCGTTCGCCATAGCCCAACCAACAAATTCGGGCTGGCAAGCCTTGGAATTGCACCCGCTCTTGGGCGGCGCGAATCCAGCGGTGTAAGGCTTGATCCTCTGGGAAAAGCTCGAGCAAGGCCTCATCGGTTTTGGCAATATCGGCGGGATCGCCCGAGAGCGCGGCCCAGCGAAAAGGCCCTTTGCCTTCGCAGAACAATGGCCGAATGTAGGCGGGCACGAAGCCAGGATAAGCAAATGCCCGTTCGTAGCCTGCGGCTTTGGCCACGCCACGCAAATTATTGCCATAATCAAACACAATTGAGCCAGCATCGGCAAAGGCAACCATGGCTTTGACGTGATCAACCATCGATGCGGTTGATTGCTTGACATATTCCTGTGGGTCGCGTTGGCGCAATTCGAGTGCTTGCTCAAGGCTCATACCTGCTGGCACATAGCCCTCAAGTGGGTCGTGGGCACTAGTTTGGTCGGTCACAATATCGGGACGGATTCCACGTGTATACAATTCGCCAAACACTTCGGCGGCATTGCCCAACAGCCCAACCGACAGCGCTTTGCCAGCACGTACCGCTTCATCAACCAAGGTCATAGCTTCTTCGAGCGTATCAACTGCTACGTCGAGATAGCGCGTATCCAAGCGGCGTTGCATCCGTTGGCGATCAACTTCGACGATCAAGGCAACGCCATCGTTCATGGTGACGGCCAATGGTTGGGCGCCGCCCATGCCACCAAGGCCAGCGGTCAACGTCCAACGACCACGCAACGAGCCGCCAAAATGTTGGCGGGCAATTGCGGCCAAGGTTTCATAGGTGCCTTGTAAAATTCCTTGTGTACCGATGTAAATCCACGAGCCAGCGGTCATTTGGCCATACATGGTCAGGCCAGCCTGCTCAAGCTCGCGGAAGTTCTCCCATGTTGCCCAATGTGGCACGAGAATTGAATTGGCGATCAGCACCCGTGGCGCATCGCGATGGCTGCGAAACACCGCGACTGGCTTGCCCGATTGTACCAACAGGGTTTCATCATCATTCAGCTCTTGCAACGAACGCACAATCGCATCGAAGCATTCCCAATTGCGGGCAGCCTTGCCGGTGCCACCATAGACAATCAAATTCTGCGGATCTTCAGCCACATCAGGATCAAGATTATTCATCAGCATTCGCAACGCTGCTTCTTGCGCCCACCCTTTGCACGATAATTCTGAGCCGCGTGGTGCACGCACAATGCGCGATGAAGTCATGAGATGGTTCTCCTTGTACACAGGATTATCAGTTGCGCTCTATCATAGTTGATTTTGTGAAAGTATGGGGATAAAGAACATAGAGCAAAGAACATAGAACATAGAACATAGGAAGGAAATGGGGATCGGTTGTTGGAGGTTGGGAGTTTTTTATCCGCGAAGAGCACGAAGGTTAGGCTCTAGACTTTTGGCTCTAGGTTATGGTTCATTGGATGAGCAAGGATGGGCGATCCCTCACCCCCCAATCCCCTCGCTCACTGCACGCGGGCGAGGGGGAGCCAAAAAAACGATGGGTAGGCGATTCAGAGGTAGAGCGATCTCTCACCCCGACCCTCTTGCCCACCGCACGCGGGCGAGAGGGCGCATCCGTTGATGCTCATAAACAATGCTCACGCCATGATGTTAAGCCCCTCGCCCGCGCTACGGGAGCGGGCGAGGGGTGAGGGAATCTTAAAACTGACCCTTGTAAGCGACCTCCGATTCGCATCAATATCAATCATTGACAGCGACAAATTGAAACCGTTACAATAACGGGCAAGTGTGCAAGCTCTTGTCAACCTCTAGAAACCGGAAGGAATCCAATGCAGATTCGTGTAGTACAAGGCGCTGTTGCTCAACAAGCCGATGCCATTGTTGTTGTTGGTACGTGGGCGAATGAGGAACTGCCGACCAGCGTTGCTGGTTTGATTGAAGCGAGTGATTGGTCAGGTAAGTACAAAAAAACCACTGTGCTGTATCTTGGCGCACAAGCGACAGGCATTCCCACCTTCGCCAGCCGCCGGGTGCTGTTGGTTGGTTTGGGCAAGCGCGAATTGTGGAACGCTGAACGTGCTCGGGTGATTGGGGCAATTCTGGCCCAACGGGTGCGCGATTTAGGCCTGACGAGCTATAGCCTGCCGTTGCTTGGCAGCGAAGTTTTAGGTGTGAGCCACACCGCCGAAGCTTTGAGCGAAGGTGCCTTATTGGGTGCATATCGGTTTGATGGCTTTAAAACCTTGCCCGATGATTTTGTGCCAGCCGTCGCCTTAGAACAGGTAACCTTGATTGCCGAAGGCGAGCTTGAAGCGGCAGAATTTGGCTCGAAATGGGGCATTGCGCTGGCTCATGGGGTCAATCTTGCCCGTGATTTGGGCAACAACCCACCAATCGTTGCCACCCCAACCTACTTGGCCGAAGCCGCCAAAACGATTGCCCGCGATTATGGCATGACTTGTTTGGTGCTCGACCAAGAGCAACAACAAGAGTTGGGCATGGGCGCATTGATCGGGGTTGCCAAAGGTGCTGCCGAGCCAGCCAAGTTTATCGTTTTGGAGCATGGCCAAGCCGAGCCAGGCAAACCAACAATTTGTTTGGTCGGTAAGGGTGTCACCTTCGATACCGGCGGGATTTCGATCAAGCCAGCTGATAACATGGACAAAATGAAAATGGACATGCAAGGTGCTGGCGCAGTGATTGGCACCATGGAAGCAGTTGGCCGTTTGAAATTGCCAATTCACGTGGTGGCGTTGGTTGCGGCAACCGAAAATATGCCGGGCAGCAATGCCTACAAACCAGGCGATATTCTCAAGGCAATGAATGGCGTAACGATCGAAGTGCTCAACACCGATGCCGAAGGCCGCTTGGTGTTGGCCGATGCGCTCTCCTATGCCCAAAAATACAATCCTGATGCGATTATCGACCTCGCAACCTTGACCGGTGCCTGTGTGGTGGCGCTTGGCTCGTATGCTGCGGGCGCAATGACCAACAATCAAGCCCTGTTGCAACGGGTGCAACAAGCCGCAGAAGGCTCAGGCGATCGGGTGTGGGAACTGCCATTGTGGGATGAATATCGGCGTCAAGTGCGCTCCGATATTGCCGACATCAAGAATACTGGTGGCCGCAATGGTGGCGCAATTACTGCTGGAGCTTTCCTGAGCCACTTCGTTGGCGATTATCCATGGGTTCACTTGGATATTGCCGGCGTGGCTTGGACTGAAGATCAGCCCAAGGAATACAACCCTAAAGGAGCAACCGGCTATGGGGTGCGCCTCTTGACGGAATTGCTGCGCGAGTGGAGTGGCGTTTCGTTATAACGGGAGTGTGGTCTATGGCTGGGACAATGCGGGTCACATTTTGGGGTGTTCGCGGGAGTTATCCGGTTCCCGGGCCGGATACCGTGCAGTTTGGCGGTAATACACCGTGTGTCGAAATCGAGGTCAATGGGCATACGATTATTCTCGATGCGGGGACGGGAATTGTGCGCCTCGGCAATGATTTGTTGCGTCGCGCTAAAGAGCGGGGCGGCCCGGTGCGGGCTACCTTGCTGTTTAGCCATATGCACCATGATCATACCCAAGGCTTTCCATTCTTTACTCCGGCCTATGTTGGCACAAGTATTCTGAATATCTTTGGGCCACGGGTGTTCGAGCGCGATCTTGAGGAAACCTTGGCTCACTCGATGTTGCCACCAAGTTTTCCAATCTCGTTGGGCGAAATGAACTCGTTGAAGTTTATGCGCAACATGACGGAAACCGATGTATTGCTGTTCGATGCGCACCAAGATACGGTTGTAGTCAAGAATTTCTACCATGATCCGATTGACGATAATCCTGATGTGGTGCAGATTCGGGCCATGCGCTCGTATGCCCACCCCGAGGGAGTGTTTATTTATCGGGTGCAGTGGCAGGGTAAAAGTGTGGTTTATGCCACCGATACCGAAGGCTATGTCAATACCGATCAGCGCTTGGCAGCGTTTGCCAACCAAACCGACTTGTTGATCCACGACGCTCAATATAGTGAAGCGCATTATCTTGGCCATAATGGCTATAGCGCCACCCAAGGCTGGGGCCATTCTACCCCGCAGATGGCTTGCGCGGTTGCAAAGGCGGCTCAGGCTAAACAGTTGGTACTGTTTCACCACGAGCCACGGTATAGCGATGCCATGATTCACGAGTTGGAACAAGCAGCGCAGGCGATTTTTGCTAATACAACCGCTGCTTACGAAGGCTTGACGATCGAAATCTAATCCAATCTACTCAGGGCCAATCGTGGTATGCTGCGGCTGCCATGATTGGCCTTTTTTGCTTGATGAGAAATTGATATTGCTCACAGTATGATTGACCTCGCGCTATCTATATGTTTGCGCTGTTCAAAACTACGGTATACTATAGCCAGAGAATACTACTCCATGTAGGAGAACCGGTGTATGGTCTTAGTTGTCGATGATTCGCCGTTTATTCGTGCGTTTGTGGCAGCAGCCCTAGCACGGATAGATGTGGCAACCTGCGAAGCTGAGAGTGTGATGGCAGCACGCGCAATCTGCCATGATCTAACGCTGGAAGCAGTTGTGGTTGATTTTGAATTGCCCGATGAGCCAGGCGTGGCGTTATGTTACGAAATGCAACGTTCAAGTAATGTGCCAGTTGTGCTGATGAGTGGTCACAGCGAAGATGAAGTTCGTTCCCAATTCCCTCTGCATCAACAACCCTACTTCCTTGCCAAACCCTTTACACTGCATCAAATTCAAGGCCTGATTCGCCAAATCATCGGCGTTGCCTGTTAGGCTATTCTTTGGTATAATTTCGCTCGCACGGGTGGGTCGCATAGTTGGTCGAGTGCGCGGCACTGGAAATGCCGTAGGGTGTCAAAGCTCTCGAGGGTTCGAATCCCTCTCCACCCGCCAAAAAACACGCTATGAAGTTTCATGGCGTGTTGTTGTTTTAGCCGGGAGTTTTTGATCCACGAAGTAGTGGTGGCTCTCGGCTATTGGCTAGTGGAGCATGGGAATTCTCATCCATGTTCTGATATACACGAACCAAGAGTCAAACGCCGAGAGCCATCCATTACCCGCCGCCGCTGCGTTAAAGTCTGGAACCACGAATTGCTCAAATTACTATTTAGCCACAGATTGATCTCCCAATAGCCTAGAGCCTAGATGTAATGGTACATCACGTTAACTACGGCGTGCCCCTCACCCCCTCGCCCTCACTCCCGCCGGCGATGGGAAACTACGGGGCCAACACTCCCCTCGCCCGCGTTCAGTGGGAGAGGGGTTGGGGGTGAGGGAACACGGTTGTCAATCCAATGAACCATTACACCTAGAGCCTTATTGCTCTCTGCCGCTGCGTTAAAATCTAACCGTAATTTCTGACCCCTAGCCCCTTCATCCCTCATCCTTCATCCTTCTTTGCTCTGCTTTACATTTTTTCGAAGATTAGTTATAGTACTAGCACAAATGTTTGTATCTGGAGGATGGAATGACTACAACTGCCAACGCAACGTTTAGTGTCGTCCAATGGGATGAAAAGCCATATCACGAGCAAGCAGGCGAGGGTAAAACCACCCGATCGCATGTCATCTATCGTTATGAAGGCGATTTAGTCGGCGAAAGCACCGTCGAATATCTGATGCACTACCCCGAAGCTAGCGATGCAACTTATGTTGGTTTACAGCGCTTTGTTGGCACATTGGCCGGTAAAACTGGCACTTTTGTCTTGAAACATAATGGTACTGCCAATCAGGTTGATGTTTTCGATAGCATCGAAGTTGTGGCTGGCTCGGCAACTGGCGAGTTAGCTGGCTTGCGTGGTAGTGGTAAACTTGCGCTCAGTGGCCATGCCGATGGCTATCCGTTTGCGCTTGAATACGAATTTGTTTAAGTGGCTGAAACCTTCAGCATCTAGGCTGCGTACTATGTCCCAGAAGGATTGAGGTTCGAGCATTATCATTGCCTTGCATAGTTCTTTTGGCAAGGCGAAAGGAACGTAAGGTCATGGGTTGTTCAGCATGTGGCCGTCACAACGAAACAGCAGCGGTATTTTGTATCTATTGTGGTTTTCGGCTTGAAACTGTCAATCAGGTCAAGCCAGTTCAGCCTGCCATCGGCAAGACAATAGATTTACGCCGTGATTCTGGGCCTGCTGTGCAATCAATTCCAGCAACCCCAAAGCTTGAGCCAGTAATTCCACCAATGGTTGCCGCTCAGCCAATTGTCCAGCGTGAACGCTCACGAAAATCGTCAAATAATGGTTTGCTGCTGCTAGGGCTAGCGGTTTTTGGCTTGATCGTGTTCAGTAAACTTGCTATCCCAATGTGGGCGCTGATTATGATGGGACTTGGCGTGCTTGCATTGCGTGAATCGCGTCAGGCTGCGGTTTGGCTGATTGGTATTCCAATTCTGACAATGACTGGTTGGTGGTGGGGCATCGTTTTTCTGATCATGTTCAGCAACAATAAATCAAATGGCTGTGGCATGAAACATTCGTATAAGCATTAATCAAGCATAAATCTGCAATATCAAACAATGGCTCTGCTTCAACGCAGGGCTATTGTTTTTAATATCACTGCGATCTATACTCGCTACGTTTTGCTAGGTTGGTTAGCGAATTAGAGGAGGTAACTTCATGGCGCAATATGTCTATGGCGACCGAATTGGTGCCCAAGGGCGCTTGATGCTTGGTTGCTCGGCGACCTTATTTGATGCTACGCGCAGCAAGATCTTATTGACTCGCCGGACTGATAATGGACGTTGGTGTTTGCCCGGCGGCGCATTCGATGCCGGCGAATCGGTGAGCGAAGCCTGTGTGCGCGAGGTTTTTGAAGAAACTGGCTTGCAGGTTGAAGTTGTGCGCTTGTTGGGCGTGTATAGCAACCCCCATCGGATGGTGCGCTACGCCGATGGCAATCAGTATCATGTAGTCAGCCTCAATTTTGAGGTGGCTTTGCTTGGTGGCGAGCTAGGGCTAAGCAACGAAACTACCGAAGTTGGCTATTTTAGCGAGGCCGAAATTGCCACGATGGATCTGATCGATCCCCATGTTGAGCGAATGGCCACAATTTGGTCCAACGATCCAGGCATTACAATTGCCTAAGGTGTTCAACAAAAAAGCCCCTCATCCAAACTTGGACGAGGGGCTAAGGCGATCAAAACACGTTATTGACCAACTTGTTTGTGAATACCTTCGCCTAGTTCTTCGATAAATTTGCGATTGAAGGCTGGAATATCTTGTGGATTGCGGCTGGTGACCAATCCGTTATCAACCACGACTTCGCGATCAACCCACTCGGCACCAGCATTTTTGAGGTCGCTTTGCAAGGTTGGGTACGATGTCAGCAAGCGGCCTTTGACGATGCCTGCATCAATCAGCGTCCATGGGCCATGGCAAATTGCGGCAATTGGTTTGCCAGCCTCGGCTATAGCACGCACAAAATCCAAAACCGCGCTTTCACGGCGTAATTTATCGGGGTTCATTAGGCCACCAGGCAAGAGTAGCCCATCGTAATCGGCGGGGTTGACTTGCTCAATCGTGTGATCAACGCTAACCTCGCTACCCCAATCTTTATCCTTCCAGCCACGAATCGAACCGGCTGCTAATGAAATCACATGGGTTTCAGCGCCAGCCTGTTCTAGGGCTGCTTTTGGCTCTTCAAGTTCGCTTTGTTCAAAACCATGAGTTGCGATAATTGCTACTCGTTTACCTTTTAAGTGATGAGTCATAGCCTCATGCCTCCTGTTACACCATTGTTCTATGCTGGTAAACGAGGCAAGATTCAGGCCACAGGCGAGCTGAGTGCGCCTCGATCAGACCTGATCAAGGCGCGTTTTGGTTATTTATTGGGCGCTGCTGGCACGCTGCTTGGCGGTTGCGAGCGGAAAAATCGCGAGGCGGCCAAGAGCACTTTAGGGGTAAATAGACTCGCGGCTGAGCCGATCATATGAATTGCACCAACCATGGCATTGGTTGCCGCCCGATTGCCAGCCGCTGCCATGTTCACTTTGTCGCTATACCATTGCAACACGCGAATTGGCAAAATTGGCTGATAGGTTGGCGTGTCGGCTAAGCGCGAATCTTCGCTAATTGTCGTTAGCCAGCTTGATTTGTTGCGCCGCGCCAAGGCTTTTTGAAAGCCAAGCGTCCATGGGGAGCTGCCAACGCCTTCACGTTGCAACCATTTGGCCAATACCTGCACACTGAGAGCGGTATTGGTGATGCCTTGGCCATAAATTGGGTTCAAGGCGCACACACTATCGGCAATCGCAATTAAGCCTGCGGGCATAACTGGCAATTGTTCGTAATGCACCCAGCGATTTTCGGTGTTGGCATAGCCATAAACTTGGCTGGCAGGCGTAAATTTCTTGGTTATTTCGGCAATCAGCGGGGTGCGCATGCGCTCTAGCCAAGCCTCAAACTCGGCATTATCGGTCGGTGGGCGCTGGCTGCCAACCCCGCCAATCGTCAATAACCATTGGTCGTTTTCAACTTTGAGAAAGGTTGCGCCATGGCGAATATGCGGCGGCATTGGCATCACAAACAGGGCTGACCAGCCTTGCCAATCTGCTGGAGCTGTGTACATACGGGTGGCATAGCCCACATCCGATTTGTAAATTGTTGCTTTGACCTTGCCAAATTGATGCTGTTCGAGCCATTCAGGCAGCTTTGATGGCCGACCTGCCGCATCGACCACTAAGTTGGCATTGAGTTCGTGCTGCTCGCTAGTATCGCGATTGCGCAGCTGCACGCCAACCACTTGCCGCCCATGAAACAACAAATCGGTCACATCTTGGCGGGTCTGAATCTCAATATTAGGAATTTGGCGAATTCGCCCGAGAATTGCTGCATCAAACAATGGTCGAGTGGCAATGATGCTGCGATAGTCTGATGGGCGTGGTTCGGCCCAGCCCGCAGCAAACAAATAGCGGCAATCGTTCATGAGATCAAGTTCGTTGCCACCAAGCGCCTTCATATCGTCGCGAATGTTAGGAAATAGTTTTTCTAGCTCCAACAGGCCACGCATCAGCAGCAAATGCAATTGACGGCCTTGTGGCACGCCAGCCCGAAATTGAACCCCATCGGGGAGTGTATCGCGCTCCAAAATGGTAACTTTGCCATACACGTCGCTCAAAACCCGCGCACTCAACAACCCGCCGATGCTGGCCCCGATCACAATCGCATGGTCACGTCTCACAGCACACCTCCCACTATCTGGAATGCACTACTTCTATTCTAGCAGTATAGCAAAGCTTGTAAGACTTGCCTATGTTAAAGATTGACCTGCAAGGGCAAATTTGGCACGGACTTAGATATTTTAGGCCAAATTCTGCTCATCAATACGGGGATGAATATGCGGGGATGAAACAGCGCACTAGGATTACCAATCATATGCACGGTTTTGATAAATTCGCTAAATACCACATTGCTAGACACGCTGGCTTGGTTGATTTGCTCAAAATAGGGGGCTAAAAATTTGCTGGCTAATGGGCGTTTGAATGATGGATCGTAGCGTGCATCCTCGCCGCTAGCCATCTCCCACGCAAACTGATTGTTTTTGGCCAAGGCTCGCTGAAAACGCTGGCCCCATGCTGCCGAGCCGCGATCTTGCTCCTTTAAATGTTTGCCAAGCAAGACTGCTCCTAACGTGGCGGTGCTAATGCCTTGGCCATAAATTGGATTAAAGGCGCAGACTGCATCACCAAGCGCAATAATGCCTGCTGGCAAGTGCGCTCGCTCGTAATGGCGTTGGCGATTTTCGGTGCGAGCATAGCCGCTGGTAGGGCCGAGCGGCTGCGAGTTGCGTAGCAAATCGGCCAAAATTGGCGATGGCAATTCGCGCAGCCATTGCATAAAACCAGCTTCATCGGTTGGTGGTTTGGCCTGATTAACTCCACCGCCAGTCACCACCCAGCGATTGCCCTCAACTTCGAGCAAAATTGCGCCTTTGGGGGCACTCGGTGGTTGTTGCATTACAAACAGGCCCTTCCACTCGTTCCAACCTTCGGGCTTAGCATATAAACGCGATGTATAGCTGAGTTTGGCATCGAGCACCGTTTCGCTAACCGTGCCACAGCCTAGCTCGGCCAGCCATTGGGCTAATTTGGAACTACGCCCGCTGGCATCGACAATCAAATCGGCATGTAGGCTTTGTTCGCTGCCATCCTGCCGATTACGCACCTGCACTGCTTGTACATGACGCTGATTGCCAATCAGATGGATCGCATCAGATTGGGCAAAAAACTGAATCTTAGGGTTTTGTAGCAAGCGTCGGCGAATTGCCCAATCGAACAATGGACGGGTTGCCGAGAGTGTTTTCAATTCGGTTGGCTCAGGAATAGTCCAACCATTTTTGAGATAATAGCGACAATCATTGACGATATCAATCGATTGTGCCCCAAGATCTTGGAGTTCTTGATTGATGCCTGGAAAGAGGGTTTCCAACTCGCGGGCACCCCGAATCAACAGAATGTGAACATGACGACCTTGTGGCACGCCAGCCCGAAAATCACTACCTTCAGGCAAACTATCGCGCTCAAGCACGCTCACATGGCTATAGTGTTGTGACAGAATGTGGGCCGTAATTAAGCCGCTGATGCTCGACCCAATAACAATTGCGTGATCTTGCTGCATTGTGAACTCCTTGGTTATCCATTGTTGATGGAGTTGAGATTGAGTTGACGCGGAGTTGGCGGAATATTGCTTGCTTGGGCTTGTGCTTTAAGGCGACCTTTGATTACATGCCAAATCATGGTTGGGTGCAGTAACTCGCTGGGTTTGCCTGTCATGTGCACAATTGGCGTGAAGCGATTAATCACGACTGGATTACTGCTCGCTGCCTGGTTAATTTGGTCGAAATAATGGCGCAGCAAGCTAGCACCAAACGAGCGCTTAACGCTGGAATTGTAGCGGGCATCTTCGCCCACGGCGAGGCTCCACGGAAAACGATTGCTTTTGGCAAGTGCTTGTTGGAAGCGTTGACCCCAAGCCGCCGAGCCACGATCTTGCGCTTTGAGCTGTTCGCCCAACAAGCTTGCGCCGATGGTGGCGTTGCTAATGCCTTGGCCATAAATTGGATTAAAGGCACACACGGCATCGCCAAGCGCTACGACTCCCGCCGGCATGGCAACTTGCTCATAGTGGCGTTGGCGGTTTTCGGTGCGACCAAAGCCTACCAACGGGCTAAGCGCTTGGGCTTGGCTCAGCAGATCGTACATAATTGGCGAACGCAATTGTTTAAGCCAATTCAGCCATTCGCCCTCATCAAGTGGTGGTTTGGCGTGGTTAAAGCCGCCACAGGTAACCATCCAGCGATTGCCCTCAATCTCGGTCAAAATTGCGCCCCGTGGGTTGATCAACGGTTGTTGGCGGACAAATAAGCCCTTCCATTCCTGCCAATCGGCGGGCTTGGCATAAAGCCGCGAGCAATAGCCAACATTCGAGGCAACCACGGTTTCGGGTACTTGTGGGCAGCCGAGTGCTTGTAGCCATTGATCAAGTTTGGAAGAACGTCCGCTGCAATCGACCAGAATTTCGGCTAAAAACTGTTGTTCAACCCCGCTATCACGGCGTTTGGTGTTGATGCCACGCACATGGCGCATGTCACCGACTAAGCTCAGCACATCAGTTTGGGTTTCAATTCGAATCTTGGGATTTTGGCGCAAACGCTGCAACAACACCCAATCATACAATGGGCGGCTGGCCGAAATCGTGCGATGCGTTGATTGATGTGGTTTGGCCCAACCACCAGCCATCAAGTAGCGATAATCGTTCATCAGATCGATATCCTGTGCGCCATGATCAACTAATGCTTGGCTAATGCCTGGCAGCAAGCTTTCGAGTTCACGGGCACCGCGCATCAACAGCAAATGTAAGTGACGAGCTTGGGGCAATCCTGCGCGTACATCGATCGTATCGGGCAACTTATCACGTTCGATAATCGTTACTTGAGCGAAATATTGGCTGAGAATGTGGGCCGTTACTAAACCACTGATACTTGCACCAATCACCAGCGCATGATCTTGCACCATCGTAGCTCCTTCAATAGCAAACTGAATCTATCCAACCATAGTGGCTACCAAAGCTTGTTCTCTGGCAAAAAAATCTGGTAGTTTGAGGGATGCTGCGGCGTGTGGAGCGCTGGATGCGTGGTGTGATGGATGGGTGAGTTCAGGCAGCAACCAAATTTTTGATTGCTGCATCGTACCATACCTGATTGCTTTTGTGAGGGCTTTTATTTAGGCCAGAAAGGCTTGGTTAAGTAGCCCATTTGGGCATTCAAGTTGGGGGATTTGCTGAAACTTGTTGTCGTACAGGCTGCGCCGTAGTTGTTCGCCAAGCTCGGTATAGCTAATTTGGGGATTTTCGCTCAGAATATTTTTCAAGAAGAAGGTCATGGCTCCGTGGTAGGTTCCGCCAAAATTGGCATCGGCGGCAACTTGCTCGGCTTTACATGCCGAAATTAGCACCAGGTTTTCGTGCTGTGGGTGTTGGCCAAAGCTCTGTTTTTGCAACGAACTGATCAATTGACCAGCAAATTTGGCAATTTCGGCGGGGTCGCTGCTGCGTTGCTGTAAATCGATAATGTGCTGGGTCAGCGTATCGACCTGCTGTTGTTGGTAGGCAGCTTTTTTCTGGTTAATTTCAGCATAGACCGCCTTGGCGGGAGTTAACGTGCGATAGCGAATATCGGCAAATGGGTCTTTGCTAATTGTGCCAGAGTGGCAGCAATCCATCAACAACAGCAAGCGGGTTGTGCCTAAAAATCCTTGGTATAGTTCTGCCAAATGATCGTCAGTCAGCAACCCAGCACTAGGGTAATCGATTGGCGCGAGACACTCATCAGCGCCATCAGGCTCATCGCCATTTTGATCTGGTTGCGGCATGCCATGGCCAGCGTAGTGAAACAGGCGCACTTCGGGCAGTCCATCGTTGAGCGGTTCGGCCAGCCAGCGCAGGTTGTCGATAATCGCTTGGCGGCTGGCGGCGGCATCGGTGAGCAA
The DNA here is from genome assembly GCA_963767035.1 of uncultured Chloroflexia bacterium. GTDB lineage: Bacteria > Chloroflexota > Chloroflexia > Chloroflexales > Herpetosiphonaceae > Herpetosiphon. Next base: position 79,904 of record CAVYBW010000004.1, read on the forward strand.
ACGCAGCTGATCATCGGCAGCGCCATGCGTAGTTTTGAGCAAGTCGCGAATGGCGGTGACATCGTTGACACACCCTTTGAGTGGGCGCTCGGTATAGCTATTGATTCCCACAAATAAGCCACGTATCCCCATGGTGCACGCTCCTCATATAGCTATTTAGCTTGGCTATTACAGTAGTTGCCTGCTAGCGTCATGTCAAGCGCAAAGAGTATTCTTGCTTTCTTGCTCAAAACGCCATATCGAAATAGATCTCAGAACAAATGCTTGCCTCAAATTGTGCTTGAGGGGGTGCAAGGGGATTCAATCCCCCTGCACCCCCTAATATTTGCCTTGTGGAGCGTCGCTATGATCTATATCCATTCAAACTATTTCATCGACTAACCATACTTACAACATGCAAAACAGCGATCATCAGGTACAATAGGCCGAGACGGGAGCAAAGAACCTAGCTGTTCTTTGCTCCCCTTTTGCGAACAATGGAGGACAAACGGCGTGAGCGCAGAGCAACGACCAATTGTGATTGGAGTCGCCGGTGGAACTGGATCAGGCAAAACCACAGTTTCCCAAGCGATTCTTAGTCGAGTCGGGCCATCACGAATTGCATTTTTACAGCACGATTCCTACTACCGTGATTTCGCTGAGCTTTCGTTTGAAGAACGACTGCGAGTAAATTTTGATCATCCTGATTCACTCGATAGCAATTTGCTGGCGCAACATATTGCGGCCTTATGCAATCGCGAAACGATTGAGGTGCCGATTTACGATTTTAATCGCTATAGCCGTCGGCCTGAGGTGATGCATGTGCAGCCGCGTCCGGTGATTTTGGTGGAAGGCATTTTGATTTTTGCCGAAGCTGTGCTGCGCCAATGCATGGATGTTAAAATCTATGTTGATGCCGATGCTGATTTGCGCTTTATTCGCCGACTCAAACGCGATATTGCCGAACGTGGCCGCTCAATTGAATCGGTGATCGAGCAATATACCAAGACAGTGCGCCCGATGCACCTTGAGTTTGTCGAGCCAACCAAGCGCTATGCTGATATTATTATTCCGCGTGGTGGCCTCAACGCCATCGCCATCGATATGGTGATTGCCCGCGTCGAATATTTGGTTGCCGAGAGCGAGAAAATTCGTATGCATAATGAGGGATAAAATTAGAACATAGAACATAGTGCATAGATTAATGGTTCATTGGATTGGTAAAAAGATTCGTTCCCTCACCCCCGCCCCTCTCCCACGCAGCGGGAGAGGGGAGTTAACCGAATAGTTTGCCGGTAATGAGCAGTAAAATTGTAGAATGTGTTTGGGTGATTCCCCCTCGCTCGCGTTCAGGGGAATCGAGGGCTAGGGGTGAGGGAACATTCTCATGAAAACCGATCCTCAAACCTCATATATACGGAGGAATTGTATGCAGCGCCGACGATTGATATTAATTGCAACGAGCCTGACGCTGCTTTTGGCAAGCGTTGGCCTGAGCCTAGCGCGTACAAATGGCCTGTTGGTTGAGCCTGATTGTGTTGCAACCGAATGTACGTTTTTACCCTTGATTTTAAAAGATTCGATTGAAATTACACCATGGCCAACTGTCAGCGCAACCGCAACCAGCGTGACGCTCTCGCCAACTAGCGAGCCAAGCGCAACCGCTACGGCGACTGATCTTCCAACTGCTACCACAGTACCAAGCAACACGCCGACCGATGTGCCAAGCCCACCTGCATCCACAATTCCAACTGATACAGCGATACCAACGACGATTCCGACGACAACCAACACGCCGACGGACATTCCAACGGCAACGAATACAGCGACGGATATACCAACCACAATCACCACGCCAACTAATACGGCGACGGCCACAAATACGCCAACCAATACGGCGACGGCGACCAACACACCAACCAATACGGCGACCAACACGCCAACAATCACCAATACGCCACGCCCACCAACCACCACGCCAACAACGATTGTGGGAACGGCTACGCCAACCACGCCAGCCAACTTCACGCGGATTGTTTGGTCGACGGCTGCGCCAACCCCATTTAGCTATCCGTTTGCGGCGGTTGAGGCGCAAGGCGCAGTAGTTGGCGGTAAACTCTATGTCTTTGGTGGCTTCGGCCAGCCTGGCTTATCAGGCGATACGCCCTCACGCTTGTCGAATGTCTACGATCCGGTGGCCAATACCTGGACGGCGATTGCACCCTTGGAGCGTGGCTTGACTCACGTTGGCACAGCGACCGATGGCCAGAAAATCTTCTTTGTGGGTGGGTATATTGAAGATTTTGATGGCGTTGGCCAGATTTTTGGCTCGCGGGTTTCACGCTATTACGATACCGCCACCAATAGCTACACCAACTTGCCAGTCATTCCATTGCAACGGGCAGCAGGTCAGTTGTATTATCTTGAGCGTAAGTTGCACTATGTTGGCGGAACCTATTACAAAGTGAATGATGTTGGCACCCATTTTGTGCTCGATTTGAATAATTTGGCAACAGGCTGGGTGACTCAAACCAACCAATTAACCTATGCCGAATTGCCCAATCCTCGCCAGCACGCTGGTGGAGTGGTGCTCGATGGGAAGCTCTACTACATTGGCGGCCAGCATGGTCACGATGGCAGCTTAACGGTCGATAACGATGTGCATCGTTATGATCCAGCAACCAATGCATGGGAGCAATTGGCTGATATTCCGCTCGCCTTAAACCACATTAGTCACTCAACAATTGTGATTGGTGGCAAGATCTTTGTGTTTGCTGGCCAAACCACCAATGGCACAAAACATAGTACGATCTATGTGTATGATCCGGCGACGAATACATGGTCGCAAATGCCCAATAATTTGCCAGTAACCCGCTATTCGGGCATTATTGGCGAGATTAATGGCACGTTGTATTTCACCACCGGTGGTGGAACCAATAGCTATCGTGGAATTCCCACACCCTAAATTCTTCTGTCAGGGCGTTGGTCGGCTCAATCGACCAACGCAAAACCTATGAATACAACTATCTACCCAATTCCGCGTTTGCTCACAACCAGCCCTTACCTTGATTTGTTGTATGCACCATTTGCTGCATGGCCTGATCTGCGGATTGTGCGCCAGCCGTTTGGGCAAACATTGCGGGCTGGTTTGCTCCAGCGTGATCAACGAATTTTGCATTGGCATTTTTTCGATGAACTGACCCAGCAGCCAAGTCAAGCCGCGACAGCTGCGCGCAGCATGAGCTTTATCGCATTATTACGGTTATTGGGTTTGCGCGGCGCAAAACTGGTTTGGACGGCGCATAATTTAGAGCCACACGAATTGCGCCATCAGCAATGGGCACAGCGTTGCTATCAAGCCATGGCGCAAGCGGCTGGGCAAATTATTGCGCATTCGCAGGCAGCAGCTCACATGCTTGATCAACGCTATCAGGTTGCCGCCAAAACAACAGTTATTGCCCATGGTGCATATATCGGGTTCTATGGGCAGCAACAAGCACAGTCGGCTGCCCGTGAGCGGTTGCACCTAAACCCAAAACAGTTTTTGGCGGTTAGTTTAGGTACGCTCCGCCCATACAAAGGCATGGAATTGTTGCTCGAAGCGTGGCAAGCCGAGCTTGGTCAATTGGAGATCGTGGGTGCAGCCAAAGATCCTTTGTATGTTGAGCAATTGCAGAAACTTGCAACAGACCAAGCGATCAGCATTCGCCCAGCTTTTATTGCCGATGCTTTGTTGCCTGCGTGGTTTGCGGCGGCGGATGTAGTGGTGCTGCCGTATCGTAAAACCTTGACTTCGGGCATGTTGTTGGCGGCGCTTTCCTATTCCGCCCCGGTGATTGCCCCCGATTTGCCGCCAGTGCGCGAGTTAATTCGTGATGGTGAGAATGGCTTTTTGTTTGAGCCGAATAACGCTGCCAGTTTACGGGCTGCCTTGCAACGAGCCGCCGCGCATCCCAACCGCCAAGCGCTACGCCAAAACGCGCTGCAAACCGTTCAAGCGTTGGATTGGGGCCAGATTGCCGCCCAAACTGCTGCTGTCTATCGGCGTTTATTTGAGAAAAATCCATGATTCCAAGCCAAATTTCGATCATTATTGTCAGTTATAACAGCGCCGAGTTGCTACCCGCCTGTTTTGCCAGCCTCGCCACCACCAACGACGACAACTATCAATTAATTGTCGTTGATAATGCTTCGAGCGATGGTTCAGCCAATTTGGTGCGCCAACAGTATCCCGACGTACTATTAATTGCCAATCAGCATAATTATGGCTTTGGGGCGGCCTGCAATCAAGGTATGGCAGCGGCATCAGGCGAATATTTTTTATTTTTCAACCCTGATGTGCAAATAACACCCAATTGGCTCACTATCTTGCGTCAACATCTACAAGCCAATCCAAAGGCAGCGATTATCTGCCCAACCACCTTGTACCCAAACCAAGCGCCGCCAACTCGCCAAGGTGTGGCAATCACTGCTGCGGTGCCCGGCTGCGCGATGCTCTTGCGGCGCAGTGCATGGCAAGCGATTGGCGGCTTTGACCCAACCATTTTCTTGTATTGGGAAGATACCGAGTTGTGCTGGCGGGCGTGGTTGTTGGGTTGGCAGGTGCTCGAAGATTTCGAGGCCGTGGTGGTGCATGAGCGTGGCGGCAGCGGCGGCGGCCAACGCTGGCTGGTCGAGAGCAGCAAAAATGGTTTGTATAGCTACCTGAAGCTGCGGCCATGGTCGGCGGTTTTGGGCTATACGCTGCGCATGGTCGCTAAAACTGTTGTGGTAAGTGTGCGCCAGCGCAATCTGGCAATGTTCAAGCTTTGGATTTGGCAGCTGCAAAATCTCAAACAAACCCTCATAACCCGCCGCACAATTCAGGCTCAAGTTACTGCTGATCGTAACGCCGTTGAGCGTTTGATCAAGCAACATCTTGCGCGCGGCAAGCAAGAACGGAGCGCAAGTCAGAAGTCAAAAGTCAGAAGTCAGAAAGCTGAGTAAGAACATACAGCAAAGAACATTGAACATAGAATTTAGGGATCGGGGGCTAGGGATCAGGCTCTTGGCTATAGGCTATCGGGCAATTTGTGGAATTCGTGGCTAAAACGGCCTTCGTGCTCTTCGTGGATCAGTTTTTAACGCAGAGGCGCAGAGGGGAACCTGACCCCTAGTCGCTAATCACTGATCCCTTGCTGCTTGCGATAATGGTACAATAGCAGCGGGCATTCGCCCATCCTGAATGTTTATCACCATGGTGCTGACAACCTATGTCGACAATATTGCTTGTAGAAGATGAAGCCCTGCTCGCCGACACGCTGCGTTACAACCTTGAACGCGAAGGCTATACCGTGCTTTCAGCTTCCGATGGAGTAACAGGGCTCGATTTGGCACGCGCTGAACAGCCCGATTTGCTCATTTTAGATGTGATGCTGCCCAAACTTGATGGCTTTTCGGTTTGCCGCATTTTGCGCCGCGAAACCAATATTCCGATTATGATGCTGACTGCGCGTCAAGATGAAGTCGATCGGATTGCTGGCTTGGAGCTGGGCGCTGACGATTATGTGATCAAGCCATTTAGCCTTGGCGAATTGCTGGCTCGGGTGCGGGCAATTTTGCGCCGTACTGATCGCCAACCAACTGGCATTGAACGTGAATTGCTGACCGCCGCCAATCTCAAAGTTGATACTGGCAGCCGGCGCGTGTTTCGCGATAACAACGAAATTACCCTTGCCCAGAAAGAATTTGACCTGTTGGTGTGCTTGATGCGCAACCGTGGCATGGCGCTCTCACGCGATTTGCTGCTTGAACGGGTTTGGGGCTACGACTTTCCTGGCGATTCGCGCACCGTCGATGTCCATGTGCGTTGGTTACGCGAAAAAGTCGAAGTTGACCCAAGCAGCCCAATTTATATCCAAACCGTTCGCGGGATTGGCTATCGCTTTAATGATCAACTTAGCCGTAGCGAGCGCAAAAACTAATGCTATGGATTGTGTTGTTGGCGTTGACAACGATCATCGCGTTGCTTTGGGGCTGGCGAGGTCAGGCTAATCTGCGCCGTGAACTGGCCTATTTACGCAATCGGCCTGTGGTTGCACCAACGCCACCAGCCGATCCATTTAATCAGTTGTTTCGCACGCTCAGCGCCGCACTCGATGCTGGCGTGATTGTCGTCAATGATGGCCGTACCATTCGTTATTGCAACGATGTTGCGGCTACATTGTTTGGGGTCAGCGCCAACGCTGTGCTCAATCATAGCGTCATTACCTTGGTGCGCGATTATCAGGCCGATACGATGATCGAGCAATCGATTCGTCGCCGCGACCCACAGCAAGTAACCTTGCAACCAGTGCTTTCCAATCGTACAATTCGGATTTGGTGCGAGCCATTGCCCGAAAGTGGCGCGTTAATTTTGGCCCGCGATTTAACCCAACTAAGTTTGCTGGAGCGTGCTCGGCGAGATTTGGTGGCGAATGTTTCGCACGAATTGCGCACGCCGCTGGCTTCGATCAAACTTTTGGTTGAAACCTTGGCGACCCAACCACCGCCCGAATTAGCCCAACGCATGCTTGGCCAAGTCGATACCGAGCTTGATGCAGTGATGCAATTGGTCGATGAATTGCACGAACTCTCGCAGATCGAATCGGGCCGCACGGCCTTGCAATTGCAGCCAACTCCGGTTAGCGATATTGTCGAACGGGCCGATGATCGGATTCAGCCTCAAGCTAAGCGCAAAGATCTGCGTTTGATTGTGACGCTTGCGTCTGAATTGCCCGAAGTCTATGTTGATCGCGATCGAATTAGCCAAGTATTGCTCAATTTGCTGCATAATGCGGTCAAATGGACTGATTCTGGCGGCTCTGTCACGATTGAAGCAGCGTTGCGTTCGCGTAGCGAGCTTGGCCATCATCTTAGTCGGATGCTTGAGCCAAGCAATCGCTGGGTGATTATGGCGATTCACGATACGGGCGCGGGCATTCCTGCCGAGGCGATTCCACGCATTTTCGAGCGTTTCTACAAAGTTGATCGGGCGCGTACCCGTGGGGTTGGCGGCACAGGTTTGGGTTTGGCGATTGTTAAACACTTGGTCGAAGGCCATGGCGGCGTAGTTTGGGTCGCCAGTAGCGAAGGGCGCGGTAGCACTTTTACCGTGGCGCTACCAGTAGTTGAAGATGAATAATTCGATGATTTGAGGGAAATCATGACAGCAGTGCAAGTGCAAACGTGGGCCGAGCAGTTACGCCAGCAAGTTGGTCAGGTGGTGGTTGGTAAGCAAACCAGCGTCGATTTATTGCTCACAGCCTTGCTGTGTGAAGGCCATGTGCTGCTGGAAGATGTGCCTGGTGTTGGCAAAACCACCTTGATTCGGGCGCTGGCTCAAAGCCTTGACTGCCAATTTCGGCGGATACAATTTACCCCCGACCTGTTGCCAAGCGAGCTGACAGGCCTGAATTTCTACAGCCAAAAATTGAGCGAATTTCAGTTTCGGGCTGGGCCATTGTTTGCCAATATTGTGCTGGCTGATGAAATTAATCGCGCTACGCCACGGACGCAATCGGCCTTGCTCGAAGCCATGGCCGAAGCCACAATCACGATTGATGGTGAAACGCATCAATTAACCAGACCATTTTTGGTGCTCGCCACCCAAAACCCAATTGAGCTAGAGGGCACTTTTCCGCTGCCCGAAGCCCAACTTGACCGCTTTTTGCTGCGAATCAATTTGGGCTATCCCAGCGAAGCTGAAGAATATGCGATCATCCAGCGCTTTAATCAGGGCGATCCATGGGTTGCAATGCACGCAGTAAGTGATCAAACTCAACTGTTGGCGGCGATTCAAAGCGTGCGCAGCATTCATTTGAGCGATGCTGTGCGTAATTATGCGATTGCGATTGTGCGGGCAACCCGTGAGCATCAAGAAATTGAGCTTGGGGCTAGCCCGCGTGGCTCGTTGGCGTTAACTCGGGCGGCGCAAGCTTGGGCATTAATTCATGGCCGCGATTTTGTGTTGCCTGATGATGTGAAACGGCTGGTGCCAAACGTCTTGGCCCATCGGCTGATTTTGAATGCCGAAGCGCGCTTGGCCCAACGCAGCCCTGAGAAAATTCTGGCCGATATTGTCAAAAGCATTGCTGCCCCAGTTGAGGAACGAGCATGAAAGGGCGCCGAGCAGGCCTATTTGGCTTGGTCTTGCTCTTGATTATTGGCCTGCTAACTGATCTGACGCTGCTGCCATTGGTCGCCATGCTTGGCATTATGGCCCTCGCAGCGGTGGAATTATGGGAATGGCGCATGTTTCACAATGTTGCTTATCAGCGTGAGCTTGGCCATACCCACCTTTTTCCCGATAACAGCACAAGCCTCAGCATTACCCTGAGCAATCGTAAATTTTTGCCCTTACCATTTGTCAATCTGCACGATTTGGTGCCAGTTGGGATTACGATTGAGCAGATTGAAACCCAGCCCGCAGCCAGCCCTAATTATCGGGTGCTGGCTCGCTCGTTTGGCCTGAGCAGCTATCAACAAGTGACCCGTCAATACACGATTCACTGCCCACAACGTGGCTTACATCGGTTTGGCCCGGTCAATTTGAGTGCCAGTGATCCGCTGGGTCTGAGCACTAGTCGGGCAACAATCAACGAAATTGATCGTTTGATCGTTTACCCACGTTTGTTGCCTGAGCTAGAATTGGGCTTGCCCTTGCGTGAATTGTTGGGTACGATTCGCGCCTCGCAACGCTTGCTGACCGATCCTGTTGTGCCAATTGGGATTCGCGATTATACCCAAAGCGACCCGCTGAAAAGTATTCACTGGACGGCTACTGCCCGCCGTGGCCAACTGCAAACCCGCATTTACGAGCCAGTAACCGCGCTGACGGTGATGTGCATTCTTGATATTGAAACGATTGTGCCAGCCTACCTTGGGGTGAATAAATTTCAAGGTGAACGTTTAATTAGTATGGCGGCGACCGTCTGTAGCGCCTTGCATAACGCTGGCCATGCAGTTGGTTTGTGGACGAATGCGGCGCTAGTTGAAGGCAACACGGCGGTGCAATTACCGCCCAATCGTAGCCCCAAACAAGCCAGCGCGATTCTCGAAGTTTTGGCTCAGATGTCGCTCTATTCGCGGCTGGAAATTGCCAAATTTATTGGGCGGGAACAATCGCGGTTGCCGATGGGCGCAACCGTTTTGCTGATCAGCGTTGTCGATACACCCGCCCATCGCAGTGCATTAATTCGTTTGCGCGAATATGGCTATGCGCCAGTTTGGCTCTATTTGGGCGAACATGCACCAAAAGTGGCTGGGGTGAAACTGATTCACAGCTATCGGAGCGAGCCATGATCAATCGTCAACGCGCCAAATTATTGATTTTGCTGAGTGCCTGCATCGCCTACAGCAGCCTAATCAGTGTTTTGCTCAATAGCCTTGATAGCGTTGGCGCAAATGCGAGCGCTGTTTGGCGTTGGCCAGTCTTTTGTTTTGGCATGATTACGCTCGTCAGTTTGCGTATGCGTATGCAACAGCGTGGCGCAATCATTGCCGCTGCTGGCGTGATTGGCATAACAATGGTTGCTTGGCTTTGGCTGAGGGCTGATCGCAGTGGCCAAGAATTGGTGTTAAGCAGCTTTGGGGTCGGCTTTTTGATGTCACGGGCAATCAACGCCGATCAATGGAATCACGATTGGTTGCAACAGCTATTTTGGCGTGGACTCGCCGTGCTGTTGGGGTTTGTGGCGTTTGGGCCAGCGATGAGCCGTGGTGCCTTAGAACAACCAGCACTGCTTCAGCTTTTCATAACCCAAACCTTGCTGTTTGTGGCGGCCTGTTTATTTGCAATTATGCTCGATCAAAGCAACCAAGCTGAGTTGCAAACCCCACCGATGTTGGGATGGAGCAGCATTTTTACCGTGGCGTTAATTGGCATTCCCGTGCTGCTCTTTGGCGTTGTCGCTGGCCAACGCAGCATTTTAGGCATCATCGTGAGCACATTTATCGATGGATTTGCGATGATTATTGGTGGCATAAGCGTGGCTTTGTCGTGGTTGGTAGGTTTGCTGATCCCCTCATTCACACCCAATCAACGCCCGCCGTCTGAGCTGATCATGCCCGAAGGCGTTGATCCCTCAAGCTTGAAGCCAGAAGAAACCAACCAAGTAAGCTCAATGCTTGGCAATTTGCTGAATATTGGTGTCGCGTTGATTGGCTTGCTGATGATTGCGTGGCTGATCTATCGGCTGGTGCAGTGGCTGCGCGAATACCAACCCAAGCCAATTGTGCAAGGCGAAGTGGTGATCGAGCAATCGATTTGGTCATTTGATAGCTTGCGCGAGCAATTTTTGGAACGCTTTCGGCGCAAAAAACCATGGCAACTTGGTGCTGCCGATCCGCAAGTTCAGAAGGTGCGGCGAATTTACACTAAATTTTTGGAGCTTGGCGAAGACCATGGCCAGCCACGCAGCAAGCATCAAACTGCCCACGAATATGGGCGTGGCTATGTGCAACACCAGCCAACCAACGAGCCAGCGATTGATCAGCTAACCGAGATCTATACCCAAGCGCGTTATGCAGCGCAACTTGATCCAGCGGCAGTAGCCCAAGCTGAACAAGCGCTAAAAATAATTCAGAAAAATCAAGCTTAGAAGCGCCATTGGACGCTATGCCACAAGGCAAACTGGCTTGGTATGGTTTGCGGCTTGCTGGTTGCCAGCATCATCGATAAGGCTGGATAGCGTTCGAGCCAACTGCCAATCCAGCTTGACCAGTGTTGTTGATCGCTGCTGTTGAGTTGGTCCCAGCCTTCGATCAATAACAACCATAAGCCTGCTGCCAAGCCGCGTTTAACCGCTAATTCGTTTATCGCAAAGCCGAGTTGGGTCATCTGCTGATGCAATAATTGTACGGGCTGGGTTGTGCGACTGGCTGGCCGTTGGAGCTGATAGAGCAAGGGCAAATAGGCCGTTGGCAGTTGGGCGCCGCGTGCCCATTGCAAGCAGAGTTGGCGCATTGCCAACGAGCGTGAGCCAGGCTCGATCAGCGCCAAACGCGGGGTTTCGCGCAATGCATCGCGCAAGGTCATCGATGGGCCGCCTTCAACTTGCTGAAATTGGAGTGGCAGTCGTTGCAAATGCGGCAGCAACGGTTGCGAGCCAACCAAGGCCTCGCCTTCGAGCAAGTGGTGCCGATAGCGCCGAATCTGCCGCCCATCACGCATGCGCGGGAGGAAGTTGTGTCGAAAGCTTGCCAAGGCCATATGCTGCCCTCCTGAAACGATAGCTGTGAGGTTTAGCCTAAAGCTTGCCAACCACGGATTCAATCAGTTAAGGTTACAATGCGATGACATGTGAAACGTAAAAGGCAGAAGGCAAAAATCAACAGTAAGGATGAGCATTTAGCGCAGAGGCGCAGAGCATAGAACATAAATGGAATGGTTTAGTTGATTGACAAGCGTGGGAGGTTCCCTCACCCCCAGCCCCTCTCCCACGGAGCGGGCGAGGGGCGGTTTGGTTTGGTGGTTGCACCAAGGCGTGATTGCGGGCATAGGGCGGTTTGGTTTGGTGGTTGCACCAAGGCGTGATTGCGGGCGAGGGAAGCTTTGGTTTGATGGTTGCATCAAGGTTTGATTGCGGGCGAGGGGAGTTGGTTTGGTGGTTGCACCAAGGCGTGATTGCGGGCGAGGAGAGATTCGGTTATACATTGATTCATGGAAGATCGACCATTGAATTCCCCCTCGCCTGCTGGGCGAGAGGGGTCTAGGGGGTGAGGGAATGTATGGCTAAAGCCTATCGCCTCATCCCTGACCCCTTGCTCTATTTATTACAATGAGGTAATTGTATGCAGTATATTGCGGCGCTCGACCAAGGCACAACTAGCACTCGCTGTATGGTATTCGATCATGATGGCAATGTCGTGGGCGTTGATCAACGTGAGCATGCCCAGATTTTTCCTCGGCCAGGTTGGGTTGAGCATAATCCAGCAGAAATTTGGCAACGTACTCAGGGCGTGATCGCTGGCGCACTTGCCGCTGCCAACATCGAAAAAGCTGAGCTAGCAGCCCTTGGCATTACCAACCAGCGCGAAACGACAGTGGTTTGGGATCGCCACACCGGCAAAGCAATTTATAACGCCTTGGTTTGGCAAGATACCCGCACCGATCAGCTGGTGCGCCAATTTGCTGCCGACGGCGGCCAAGATCGTTTTCGAGCTAAAACAGGTTTGCCGTTAGCAACCTACTTCTCGGCCACCAAAATTCGCTGGTTGCTTGATCAGGTTGAGGGTGCTCAGGCTGCGGCTGAAGCTGGTAATTTGCTGTTTGGCACAATCGATTGTTTTGTGGCGTGGTGGCTGACGGGCGGGCCGCACGGTGGTTTGCACATCACCGATACCACCAATGCTGCCCGCACATTGTTGCTCAACCTCGAAACCGGTGATTGGGATGCTGAATTGTTGGAGATTTTTCAAATTCCACGCAGCATGCTGCCGGAAGTGCGCTCATCAAGCGAGGTTTATGGCACATGTCGCGGCCAGCTTGATGGCGTGCCACTAGCTGGAATTCTGGGCGATCAGCAGGCAGCCACAGTTGGGCAAGTCTGTTTTGAAGTTGGCGAGGCCAAAAATACCTATGGCACTGGCAATTTTATGCTGCTCAATACTGGCGAGCGCTTGGTGCAATCGAGCCATGGGCTAATTACCACGCCAGCCTATCATTTTGGCCAGCAGCCGACTTGGGCCTTAGAAGGCTCAATTGCGGTCACTGGCTCGTTGGTGCAATGGCTGCGCGATAATTTGGGCATTATTCACCATGCGGCTGAGGTTGAGGTTTTGGCGGCGAGTGTTGCTGATAACGGCGGGGTGTATCTTGTGCCAGCCTTTTCGGGCTTATTTGCTCCGCATTGGCGCGCTGATGCTCGTGGGGTGTTGGTTGGTCTGACCCGTTATGCCAACAAAGCCCATATTGCGCGGGCTGCGCTTGAAGCCACCGCCTACCAAACCCGCGAGGTTGTGAGCGCCATGGCCCAAGATTCGGGCGTTGAATTAAAAGCCCTGAAAGTTGATGGTGGGATGGTTGCCAATGAATTGTTGATGCAGTTTCAGGCTGATATTTTGGGTGTGCCGGTTGTGCGCCCGAAAGTTGCCGAAACCACCGCCTTGGGTGCAGCCTATGCCGCCGGTTTGGCCGTCGGCTACTGGGCGAATCCGGCTGAATTGCGCGCCAACTGGAGCGAAGGTAAGCGTTGGGAACCGCAAATGAGCGCCGATCAACGTGATAGTTTGTATGCACAGTGGGGCAAGGCCGTTCAGCGCACGCTTAATTGGCAAGAATAAGCGGCGATGCAGATCTATTGTTTGTATCAAACCTTGGCGGCCTTTGATAGTGGCTGGAAACAGTTTCCACACCATTATTTGCTGTATGCTGCTCAGGGAGCGTTTCAGCTTGAGCTGGCGACAATGCACTGGTTGTTGCCGCCGCAACGAGCTGCATGGATTGCTGCCAATGTGCCAATTCGAATTCATTGCCAAACTGCGGTTGTGTGTAGCTCGTTGATTTTTCCGCCAAATTGCTTGGATTTGCCAATCGCTGATTGTCGGGTGTTTAGTGTTTCGGCCATGGCACAAGCAATGTTGGAACACGCCAAACGCTGGCCCCAAACAGCTGAATATGATCCCAAAGCTGAGCGCTTTTTATATGCCTTGGGTGATGTGTGTTTGGATCTAGCGACCCAGCCTGATGGGTTTTGGTTGCCAGTCGCTCAATCGGTGGATTTACAGCTGGCCTTGGATTATACCCGCGCTCAGCTTGATCAACCAATTAGTTTGGCCATGGCCGCCAAGGCAGCAGCCATGGCCGAACGAACTTTAGCGCGGCGGTGTGCCAGCGAATTGGGTCTGTCGTGGCGCACCTATTTGCATCGGGCACGCATGATTCGGGCAACAGAATTGCTGTTAGCCAGCGATTTGCCAATTCTCGAGGTTGCGCTGGCGGTGGGTTTTGAAAGCGTTAAGAGCTTTAGCAGCGCGTTCCGCCAATTTACTGGCCAAGCACCACGCTACTTTCGCCAAAGCTACGCTTAACGCTGGCAAGCTTTTTGCCCATCTAAAACTACCTGCAATTGCTGAAACAACCCAGCCGTATCAAATAATGCCCAATGCTCGGCGATTTGGCCTTGTACTAAGCGATACATGCGATAGACTGCCACATCAACTGCTTGTCCAGTGGCGGCAATGCCCCGAAATTCACCCAAATGAGTAGCCCGAAAGCGCAACTGAAGCATAACCCGATCAGCTTCAGCAACCGTGTGCAGGATGTGCTGTTGATGATCAGGAAAGCTTTGGCCTAGTTGTTTGAGGGTTGCGATTAATCCAGCTTGATTGGCTGGTTGGTAGGCGTGATCGACATAATCATTGGTTAGAAATTGATCGATCGTGTTGAGTTGCTGTTGGTTCCAGCATTGCGCAATAAACTGCTGGATTCGTTGGCGATTGATGGTGGTTTGCTCAGACATTGCAACATCTCCATAAACTGTTTGATATTGCATAGTCTAGCGAATTGGTGGCATCCGGGCCGATTGCAATCAGCCACAAACCTATTGCAATCGGCCAGATCGGCTAGCCAATTTGCGGCGATATTGGCTACTAAATGGCTACTTTAGAAAACCATTAGCTAATGGTATTGTGAGAGTAGCCGAAAATCAGATTGATTTAACCTGATCACGATGCAATTCAGCGTTGCTTGCTACAGCCATTATGAATTGGTTCGCTTTTGACCGATGAACCACCCAACCCTGCGGAGGTAGGAGGCATGGCGCTTGATCAGCCAACGATTGGCTTAATTGTCGGAATTGGATTGTTGCTCCAAGCATGTGTGATTGGGGCATTTTTGGTTTTTGTTCGGCGCTATCAAGGGATTCGCTGCTTTCTGCTGGGCACAATTGGCTTGGGCCTAGGCTTTTTGATGCTGGCCGGGCTGCCTCAAAGCTCATTAGCAGCTACGACTGCTAGCTATAGCGTTATGCTTGGTGGTTTGTTTGGGCTAAGCAACGGAATTTTGCGCTTCATTGGGGCCAATAACTCGGCCCGAATCTATGCGTTTAGCTGGTTGTTCGTGGTTGGTCTGTTGAGCGTGAGTGCTTGGTTATTTGATGAGCCGCGTTTAATTATCAGCTTGGTTATGCTGCTTGGCAGTCTTGGCATGGCCTATACTGGGATGCGCGTCTTGTTTCAGCGCATGATTGCCTATCAAAGTGCTAGTCGGTTGTTGGCCTTGGCCTTGCTGCTCAAAATGATGATTGGCTTAGGCGGATTAATCTATGCGTGGTATAGCCAACGCTGGCCTAGCCTTGAGCTGCTGACATTAGGCTATAGCGTATTGATTTTGCTGCTTTCGTTGCTATGGACAGGCGGTTTTGGGGTGATGATAACCCAGCGCCTGCAATGTGATTTATCGGCGTTGGCCAGCATTGATGTTTTGACTGGCTTAGCCAATCGGCGGGCAATCAACGAATATTTAGAGCTGGCGATTGCTAAATGGCGGCGTAATCGGCAAGGTTTTGCAGTGATTATGCTCGATATTGATTGTTTCAAGCAAATTAATGATCGCTATGGCCACCATGCTGGCGATACCGTCTTACGCCATATTGCCTTGGTGCTGAGCGAACATGTGCGGATCAACGATCTAATTGGGCGTTGGGGTGGTGAAGAATTTTTGCTGATTGTTGATGCAGATACGGTTCAGCAAGCAAGTTTGTTGGCCGAACGCTTGCGCCACGCCATTCAACACCAGCCAACCGTCTGGTGTGAGCAAGCCATTCAGCATACAGTCAGCATTGGGATTGCGCTCGGTGGTTTGCATGGCTTCAACGAAGCCCAATTGCTGACTGCTGCTGATTTGGCGCTCTACGAGGCTAAAGAAACTGGCAAAAATCGTTGGGTGGTTTATGAGCGTCGCTTGTTGAACCAACTTGAGCCATCGCTTGAGCTAGCCAACGCAACGCTTAACGTCGATATTGATACATCGATCTATGCCTAATGCGCTGGTTGGGGCTGTGGTTCTGCGCTTGGCAAACCCACCGCAATTAATGCACCTGCCACCACCAAAACACTTCCCATCAAGTAAGGCGAGGCTTCGCCAACATTCGAGAGCATCCAAGTGGCATAAAGCGGAGCAAAAATCCGTGCCAAGCTGCTCATCGATTGATACAGACCCATATTTTCGCCGCGTTCATGAGCTGGTGAATTGCGGCTGACCAACGACGAAAGTGATGGCGTGAGCAAGCCCTCGCCAACTGCCAGCACAATACAAATCGCGACCAAATGCCAGACATTTTGAATAAAGCCCAAGCCGGCCAATGAGAGTGCCAGCAACAACGCACCTGCCACAATGAGGGTTGCTTCACCAAAGCGGGCAGCCAAGCGCCTAATTAAGCCGCCTTGAACAATTGCTACTACAATTCCAACCCCAGCTAAGGTATAGCCAGTTTGTTGCGAGCCAAACTCCAACCGTCGAGCAGCAAACAGCGCGAAGGTTGTTTCAAAGGCCACAAATGCCAAGTTAATCAATAAGGTAATGCTGAGCAAACGGCCAACATTGGGCTTGCGAACTGCTGCCAACAGCTTCATCAAATTGAACGTGCGACCTTGTTGCGGCGCATGGCGTTCTGGCTCTGGCAGTACCACAATCGTCAAAATTAAGCTCAACAAGGCAATGCCTGCGGCTACAAAAATTGGCAATTGATAATTACCATCTTTGCTGAGCAAAGCGCCGATTGCTGGCCCGGCGATGAAACCTAAGCCCAAGGCTGCGCCAACCATGCCCATGCCGCGCGCCCGATCTTTGTCGGTGGTAATATCGCTGACATAGGCTTGGGCAATGGAAATATTGCCACCGGTCGCGCCATCGAACATTCGGCCAACGAAAAGCCAAATGAGGCTATTGGCGAAGCCAAACAGCAGCAAACTACACACTGTGCCAATTAAGCTCAAAATAAGCAGCGGGCGACGGCCATAGCGGTCGGATAATTGGCCAAGGATAGGGGCGAAGATAAATTGCATCAAGGCATAACTGCCCACAATCATGCCAACCTGAAACTCCGAGGCCCCAAATTCTTGAGCATAAAACGGCGTGATCGGAATCACGACCCCATAGCTCATCGTTCCAACAAAAGCGATCAAAAAGATGGTCAAAAGCGGAGAGCGTTTCATAGGCGATTTAGTAGCCATGCGAGCGGCTAGTGGCTCCTATAACTAAATTAGCCATTGCCATTGCGGCGAGCGGCAAGCACATCTTCAACAGCCAGCGAACAACCGCGCAGTTCAGCGCCACTGGCGCGACCAATCACCTCAAAACCATCGGCCACCACTACCCCAAGGTCTTCGGTTTGTAAGGCGAGCACCGAGTAAAGATTGGCCAAATCGAGGTGGCGCAACAGGCCGGTTTGGCCAGCAGGTAACGGCGCAAAGGTCGTAGGATCGACGATCTGGGTGCGAACCCATGGCACGATGACTTTATGCCGTGGTTGCCATTCGCGCAAATAGGCTGAGTGCAACGAGCTATCGTAGAATTGGCTGCCCAACTCGGTCATGCCATATTCGTTGACACACATGGTCGATGGAATGCCCAAAACTTCGCTGTAGAGCGCATAGAGATCGTTGCGGGCAATTTCACGCACTTTGCCTTTGGAGCCGCCAGTATCCATCAACCGGCTACCTTTGGGCAATTGCCAACGCTTGCCCTGCTCGGCGCACCAATCCAAAAAATAGACGAAAGTATACATCACGCCCATCAAGCAAATCGGCTGATTACTGGCAACCGCAGTATCGAGTGCTGCGGCTAAAGTGGCTGAATCGAGGCCAGCTGCGCTAAAAACATAGCGACTTTCAGGGCTACTATGCTGCTCAATTGCATCGCTGAGCATATGCGCGAGCGATGATTGTGGTAGCTCAGCAGGCTGCCAAAACAACACATAAATCGGCATTCGCTTGGCATCGGGAAACAGATGATAGGCCAAATTTGGCCGCAACGATGCTTCATACAACGAGCGATCGCGGATGTAGTGGGTGCCGCGCTGTTCGCTGCCTTGGGTTGTGCCGCTGGTGCGATAAATCACTTGCGCCTCGTCGGGCGGAAAGGTAGTTAGTGGCATGTGTTTGAAGGCAGTTGTCGGCACTGCCGGAATTTCCGACCAGTGAGCAACTCGCTCCGGGCTGAGCATCCGCCGCTCACAATATCGCTGATAAACCAGATTATGCTGCCATTGATAGCGAAACGTGCGCAAGGCTAAATCATTAAACAGACTATCATCATCAGGGTCAATCGACTGCACACCTGCTTTCATCAACGCCCGAATTTCCAATTCTAAGGTTTCAATCTCGTTCATTTCCAACCTCTATTGAGCCAAAACACGCCCTCAGGACGCGCCTTGAATTGTACCACGGGCACTTTGGGTACTGTTATCGATCAGCTCAGAAGTCCAAAAGAACATAAAACATAGAGCAAAGAACATAGAGTTTGGGATCGGGTGGCAGGGGTTGGGGATTGGAGATCAAGCTTTTAACACAGCGACGCAGAGGGGACGAGGGGTCAGGATTCACGGGTCAGGAGCTTGAGTCTGCTAGCAGAATGGCATGCATTCGTGGCTTAACTGATCCCTGATCCCTGACCTCTCGTCCCTTCTTATCCTTCGTGGATCAACATTGACTCTGCGCCGCTGTGTTAATTGGTTGGTCTAGCTTTTCGGAAACCACGGCAAGAAGGCACTGGTTTTGGCAACATAATCAGCATACTGTGGCTTGGTTTTGACCAAGGTACGCTCTAAAAGCATCACCCCTGAAACCCGAATAATCAGTAACGTCATCAGCAAGGCACCGATAATTTGCCAATAACTGCCAGCGGTGATTGCAAAGAGCGCATAGCCCCACCAAACCGCCGAATCGCCAAAATAATTGGGGTGACGGGTGTAGCGCCATAAGCCCGAGCGCAGCACTTGTCCTTTATTGGCAGGATTGGCCTTGAAGCGCGTTAGTTGCCAATCGCCAAAGGCCTCGAAACTAAAGCCGACCAGCCAAACTGCGATCGCCAGATAATCCAGCCAGTTCCAGCTTTTAACCCCAGTTTGGGCACCTAGCAAGGTTACTGAGATCAGGAGCGCCAAAATTCCTTGCAGCAAAAATACTTGGAAGAAGCTAAACCACCAATAGCGCTCAGCTCCGTAGCGCCGCCGAAACTCAACATAGCGAAAATCTTCGGGCTTGCCCCAATTGCGCCAGCCAATGTAGATCGATAAGCGTAAACCCCAAATAGTCACCAAACTGCTGATGATCAGGCGGCGTTGGGCATCACCTTGCGCTTGGCTAAAATACCACCACGTCAAGGCCACAAAACACATGCCCCAGCAAATATCCACAATACTGGCATTGGTAATTTTGACACTCCACAACCACGCCACCGTCAGCGGACCCATCACCACCGCCAAGCCCCACGCCCAAATCAGCCAAAAACTCATGCCAACCTCCCAAGGCTAACGCACCCAAATATCATAACCACCCAAATGCACTCGTAAACGATACTGCGCAACTTGCAACATGGCATCAAAGCCCATCGGCCGCACACCACCGTAGGTCACAATGACTTTTGGCGGTGTGCTTCGCAGCTGTTGCAAGGTCTGGTCGAGGGCATTGGGCAAAATTGCTAAGGGATAATCATACGGAAAACGGCTTGGCACGGCATAATTGCCATAGAGGTAAATTTCTGGCTCAGCCGCCCAAACCCACACGCTGGCCTGCTTGCCCACGTTGCTATCAATCCATTCGACAACTTTGGGCGCAAGGGCAAAGAATTCACGGCCATCAACGCCATAGAGTTGCTCAATTTGCGCGGCGGGAGTTTTATTATACAACGGCCACAGACTGCTCAAGGGCAGAATCGCCAGCAAAAACGCAATCAATACAATCGAGAAATCTTTGTATTTTTGTAAAAAGCCAAACCGTACTTTGGCCAAACCACCAGCAAACACCGCCAAGGCTGGCACCAGTGCTTGATAATAATGCGGATACGCGCGTAAACTCACAAAAGCGCTCACAATCAAGCCAATGCTCCATACCCCAGCCAGCAGTAAACTCGGCCAGTAACGCCGTCGTCGCCAGGTCATGGTTGCGCCGACAATTCCTGCTGCCAGCAGCAATAGCAGCGAGCGCCAAATCGGCCAAAGTTGGCTTAACGTGGCATTGGTTTGCTGAAGATAGGTGGTGTTATAAGTCCAATTTGCTTCAACAAACTGGCTCCAGCCACCAGCAATCGCAAAATAGAGCACGGTTGGAATTAACACCAACGCTAAGCCATCGACTACCAAAATCGCACGGCCAAGTCGTTCATTCAGATCGCCTTTAATCGCAAGGGTGGTGATAAACAGTGCAGGCACAATCAGCAAGGCAACTGGTTTGGCCAAAATTGCTAAGGCCGCCGCTACGCCTGCCAACATCCACCAAGCTTTTTGCTGGCTATCAAGCGCTTTGAGGCCAAACAGCAAGGCCAAGCCGCTGGGCAAGAGCATAATCGCTTCGCTGTTGAAGGTAATGCCCTGCAAAAAGACCGCGCTATTCCAGCTTGCAACCAAAATTGCCGTCAGCACTCCCGCTGCCTCGGAGCGCCACAAACGGCGGCCAGCCCGCCACATCACCAAGGTTGAGACTAGCAACCAGAGCGTGGCCCAAACCCGAATCGCTTGAATTGGCTCAGTGCCTAGCAAAACTGGCGGCGCATAGGCCACATACACAAACGGTGGCTTATGATCAAAACGGTCGCGGTAGGGAATCGCCCCAGCAGCCCAATCACGGGCAATCACGGCATAGGCAGCTTCGTCGCGCTCAAGTGGCAGTTGATGCAGTGGCATGCGCAGCAGCCAAATCAAGCCACAAACCGCGCCAATCACTGCCCACAAGGCCAAGCGTCGCCGCCGAAAACGTCGCAACATGGCGTTTATCCCCCACACCAAAAAACTGTTGAGCGCCATCATACTGGTAAATCGGCAAAAAGCCTAGCAAAAAAATAGCCCAGCCAAGCAGATTTCTGCTGGCCGAGCCGTTTATGGGCAAATCAAGCGCGATTTTTAGCCCAGATACAGCGCCATTACCAAGAAGTGGCACACGCTGCCGCCCATCACAAAGCCATGCCAAATCGCATGGTTGTAGGGCAATTTTTCCCAGCGATAGAAAATGACGCCAGCGGTGTAGGTCAAGCCACCTGCCACCAACAGCGCAAATGCACCCTTGGGCAAACTGGCTACCATATCATCCCAGGCCATCACCGACAACCAGCCCATGCCCACATACATCAAGGTTGAAAGCAGTTCAAAGCGCTTAATGAAAAATAATTTAAAGCAGATTCCAGCGAAGGCAAAGCCCCAAATCAGGCCAAATAGCGTCCAAGCCAAGCTACTTTGCAAGCTGACCAGCAGAATCGGGGTATAGGTGCCAGCAATCAATAAATAAATTGCACAGTGGTCAAAAATCTTCAACAAATATTTAGCTCGCGGATTGCGAATGCTATGATAGAGCGTCGAAGCCAGATACATACAAATCAGGCTGAGTCCATAGACCGTAAAACTGGCGATGCGCCATGGATCGCCGGTATTGATTGCCATAATCAACAAAATGACCAAGCCTGCCACGCTCAAGGCGACCCCGATGCCATGAGTAATTGCGTTGGCTAGTTCTTCGGCGGCTGAATATTCGGAGTAATGTACGTTGCGCTCTTGAATTGCTTTTGCCATATGACCTCCAGCTAAACGAGTATTGCTGCTTGTTATTATACCTTGTATTGCAAGGTACTTTGCAGTAAAAGGTATAGTTCTTTTAGGCTAGCCACGCTGACGATCTTTGCTATACTTGAGGCGCAGCGTTGCAGCACGAGAGCGAAGATTCCTGTAGTTCGAGGTATTTGCCATGGCCAATTTGCCAAGCTACGATTTTGCCGATTTAATCAAAGCTGACCATGATGCTGAATTTGTTTTAACATGTTTTGCCGAAGTTTTACACGAGTTAGGTGAGGCTGATCTGGCTGCCTATCTTGGCTTGCCCACCACCGCGCCAACCAACGACACGATTGCGCCCGAACGTGCGATTCAAGCAGCCTCGCTCAGTTTTCAATTGTTGAATATGGTCGAGGAAAATGCCGCCGCGCAACAACGCCGAGTGCGTGAATCCGCCGAAGGCTTCAATGCTGAAGTTGGTTTGTGGGGCAATACCCTGCAAAGCCTCAGCCAAGCTGGATTCAGCGCCGCGCAAATCGCCGCCGCGCTTGGCCAAATTCATGTCGAGCCAGTCCTGACCGCCCACCCAACCGAGGCCAAACGGGCGACGATGCTCGAACACTATCGGCGCTTGTATTTGCTGTTGGTCAAGCGCGAGAACCCAATTTGGACACCGCTTGAGCAACAAGCCTTACGCGATGAAATTAAAGTCGAGCTTGAGCGGCTCTGGCGCACTGGCGAGATTTTCCTCGAAAAGCCCAATGTGGCCGATGAATTGCGCAATATCATTCACTATTTGCGCAATGTCTTTCCGGCTAGTCTTGCCACGCTCGATTTGCGTTTGCAGCAGGCGTGGCAAGTGCATGGGTTTGATAGCAAGCTACTGCCGCAAACCGACCAATTGCCGCATGTGCAGTTTGGCACATGGGTTGGCGGCGATCGTGATGGCCATCCATTGGTCACGGCGGCGGTCACACGGTTTGCCCTGCACGAGTTACGGCGCAATGCGCTCGATGTGTTGCACGAACAATTAGTTCAATTAGTGATCAAATTAAGCTTATCTGACCGTTTGCAACCACCGCCTGTCGCCTTGCTCGCAGCGCTCGATACAACTGCCGCCGCGCTTGGTCAGCGTGGTCAAGTGGCTTTGGCCCGTAATCCTGAGGAGCCGTGGCGCCAATCGATCAACTTAATCATTGAGCGGTTGCCCGAAGCCGGCCAGCCCCGCCAGCCTTGGCACTATCGCAGTAGCAGCGAAACCGTGGCCGACCTGCAATTTTTGGTCGAGCAACTGAACGCAGTTGGGGCGCAACGCCTAGCGCTCAACGATCTTCAGCCTGTGATTCGCAGCCTGCAAAGCTTGGGCTTTCACAGTGCTGTGCTCGATATTCGCCAAAACAGCAAATTTCACGATTTGGCGATTGAGCAATTGCTGCAAGCTGCCGGATTCAGCGATTATCATTTTGGCAGCTGGCCAGAAGCGCAACGGCTTGAATTGCTCAACCACGAGTTGCAAAGCGCCCGCCCATTTGCCCATCCCAGCCTTGAATTGGGCAATGAAGCCAGCGCCGTGCGCGATTGCTATCGCGTTTTGGCCGATGAGATTGCCCAGCATGGCACTGCTAGCCTTGGCTCGCTGATCATCAGCATGACCCGCAGCCTCTCCGATCTCTTGGCAGTCTATTTGTTGGCGCGTGAAGCAGGTTTGTTGCAGGTAACCGAGGCCGGTTTGGCCTGTGTGCTGCCAGTTGTGCCATTATTTGAAACAATCGAAGATTTGGAAATTAGCCCCAGCATTCTCGATGCCTTCTTGGCGCATCCAGTTAGCCAAGCCAGCCGCATCTTGCGCCAAACTAGTGTGCAACAGGTGATGGTTGGTTATAGCGATAGCAACAAAGATGGCGGCATTTTGGCCAGCCTCTGGAGCCTCTATCGTTCGCAAGGCACGCTGGCAGCTGTCGGCGCTAAACACAATGTGCGAGTACGTTTTTTCCACGGACGCGGCGGCACAATCAGTCGCGGCGCTGGGCCAACCCACCGCTTCTTGAATGCCCTGCCATCGGCGGCCTTGGCTGGCGATTTGCGCATGACCGAACAAGGCGAAACCATCGCCCAAAAATATGCCAACCAGATCACTGCGGTCTATAATTTAGAATTAATGGTTGCTGGCGTAACTGAAGCCACCTTGCTTGGCTCGCAGCGTGATCAAACACCCCACAGCCTTGCCCCAACCATGGATGCACTGACCGCCTACAGCCGCCAACGCTACGAAAGCTTAATCCAAACGCCGGGCTTTATTCAGTTTTTTGGCCAAGCCACACCGATTGATGTGATTGAGCAAGGCAAAATTGGCTCGCGCCCAGCCCGCCGCACTGGCCAACGCACCCTTGGCGATTTGCGGGCGATTCCGTGGGTGTTTAGTTGGAGCCAAGCGCGCTTTTTTCTCTCTGGTTGGTATGGCGTTGGTAGTGGCTTGGCATGGCTTGCCGAGCAACATTCCGACCAATTTGATCAGCTTAAACAGGCTGCGTTTGAGTGGTATCCGCTCAAATATTTGTTGACCAATGTTAGCACCAGCATGCTCTCGGCTGATCTGGATACGATGTACGCCTATAGCCAATTGGTCGAAGATCCAGCGGTGCGCGAGCCGATTATGGCGGCGATTGCGGCTGAGTTTAAGCAAACCCAACAGCAGCTAGAACTTATTTTTGGTGGCAGTTTGGCCGAACGTCGGCCACGCATCTATCGCATGTTGCAAGGTCGCCAAGCGCGCTTGAAGCAATTACATCAGCAACAGATTAATTTGCTGCACACATGGCGCAGCTTGCCAAGTGAGCAAGTGCTAGAGCGCGAGCAATTATTAACTCAATTGTTGCTCACGGTCAATGCGATCGCCAGCGGCTTGCGCACCACTGGTTAAATGTCATAGCGCATCCTAAAAATATATTTCTCACACCTGTCCCCCTCTCGTTCAAGGGTAGGTGGTGAAGATCCCCTCACCAACCCCTCTCCCGTAGCGCGGGCGAGGGGCTTTAATATCGTGGTTTTCGCAGGATGCATGGTCAATCCACGGCGGCTCCCCCTCGCCCGCGTTCAGTGGGAGCGGGGGCTGGGGGATGAGAGGATCATGCTTGTCCATCCCCCCATGCCATGGTTAAAAACCCACCCTTGTAAGTGTCCCCTTCTTCCGCCGAGCGAGCGAGAGAAACCCTTTATCATGACGATTGGAACGCCCTTCTCCCGCCGCAGTGGGAGAAGGGTTGGGGATGAGGGAACTCAACTAGTGTTTCAGCGCTGCTTCGCCATGAAAACGTTCGTAGGCAGCACGTTCGAGTGCTTCGCGTTGATCAGGATGGGCAATATCGATCAAGGCCTTGGCGCGTTCGCGCAAGGTTTTGCCATACAAATAGGCCACGCCATATTCAGTCACGATATATTGAACGTGAGCGCGGGTTGTCACTACGCTAGCACCTTCATGGAGCACTGGCACAATTCTCGATTCGCCACGGCGGGTGGCTGAAGGCAGGGCAATAATTGGCTTGCCACCTTCGGAAAGTGCCGCGCCACGCATAAAATCCATCTGGCCGCCAACGCCTGAATATTGATAGGTGCCAATCGAATCGGCACAAACTTGGCCAGTTAAATCCACTTCAATCGCGCTGTTGATCGCGGTTACATTGGGGTTGCGTCGAATCACGCTGGTATCGTTAATGTAGGTGATGTCGAGCATGGCAATCTGCGGGTTATCATCAACAAAATCGTACAAACGCCGCGTGCCCATCATAAAACCACCAACAATTTTGCCAGGGTGAGTTTTCTTCATTTTGCCGTTGATGATGCCGCGCTCAACCAAATCGATAATCCCATCGGAAAACATTTCGGTGTGAATACCCAAGTTTTTGTGGTTGTTCAAGGCTGCCAGCACCGCATCGGGAATTGCCCCAATGCCCATTTGCAAGGTTGCTCCATCGCTCACCAAGCCAGCAACATGGCGGCCAATTGCCCGTTCAACGTCGCTCAATTTGGCTGGCGCATGCTCATAAATTGGCTCATCGACCTCAACCGCAAAATTAATCCGATTGATATGAATCTGGCCATCGCCATGGGTGCGTGGCATATGCGGGTTGATTTGGGCGATTACACATTGGGCGACTTCGACCGCCGCCCGCGTGACATCGACCGAAACGCCCAATGAGCAAAAGCCATGCTGATCAGGTGGCGAAACTTGAATTAATGCCACATCGAGCGGCAAAATGCCCCGCCGGAACAAGCCAGGCACTTCGCTCAAAAACACCGGCACATAATCGGCTTCGCCCGTAACCACGGCGCTGCGAATATTTGCGCCAATAAATAAAGCGCGGGTATGAAAGCTTTCGCGATATTTGGGATCGGTATATGGTGCTGGGCCTTCGGTGTGAATATGTACCAATTCAACAGCGCGCAATTCATCGGCGCGGGCAACTAAGGCCGCAATTAATTGTTGAGGTGCTGCGGCAACACTATGAATAAACACACGATCGTGTGATTTAATTGCTTGAACAGCTTCATTGGCTGAAACGTAACGCATACTAAGCCCCCTAAATCGTTGGTTGGTGTAGCTCGGCTACAACTCTATTGTGACCGATTTCTTGCCATTACGAAGTGAAAAGAGCCATGAAATGGGTTAAGGTTTGGCAACCTCAACATTAGCTAAATTGTCGCTCCAATTGTCACAGACAACCGTTATAATACATGTGTTCGATTAAATGGAGGATGCATGCATGGCCGTGTCAGAGCAGACGGTTGCTCGCGCCGCAAGCTTGCGCGATGAATTGAATCGCTATAATCATCATTATTATACGCTTGACGCGCCACTTGTGAGCGATGCGCAATACGATAGCTTATTGAATGAATTGCGGGCGATTGAGGCCGAATATCCCGAATTGCGCACGCCCGATTCGCCAACCCAACGGGTTGGCAGCGCGCCGCTGGGCAAATTTCCCAAAGTGCAACACCCTGTGCCAATGTTGAGCCTCGGCAATGCCTTTAATGCCGATGATTTAGCCGCGTGGCGCCGACGAGCTGAACAAATTATTGGTACTCAGCCGATGAGCTTCACCGTCGAACCTAAAATCGATGGCTTGGCGGTGGCATTAACCTATATTAATGGCGTGTTTAGCGTTGGCGCAACCCGTGGCAATGGCGAAATTGGCGAAGATATTACCGCCAATCTGCGCACAATTCGCGATGTGCCCTTGCGGCTTCAGCCAATCGATGGTCAGCCTTTGCCCGAACGGCTCGAAGTCCGTGGCGAGGTCTATTTGCCAGTTGAAGCTTTTAATCAATTAAATGAACGCCAAGCCCATGCAGGCGAAAAAGTCTTTGCCAATCCGCGTAATGCCGCTGCCGGATCGTTGCGTCAACTCGATTCAACGATTACCGCTGGCCGTCCGTTGCGCTTTTTTGCCTATGCTGTTGGGCCATTTAGCGGCGTTGCGCTCAATAGCCAATCCCAAACTCTCGCAACTTTGCGTAGCTATGGTTTTAGCGTCAATCCCGATACGCGGCTTTTTGATGATTTTGCTGCTGTGGTCGAGTATTGCCACGAGTGGATGAGCCGTCGCGAATTGCTGAGTTACGAAGTTGATGGCGTGGTGGTCAAAATTGACGATTTTGCCATGCAACGTGAATTAGGCGTTGTTGGCCGCGATCCACGCTGGGCGATTGCCTATAAATTTCCAGCTCGCGAAGAAACCACCACCTTGCTTAATATCGTGGTCAACGTTGGCCGAACTGGCAAGTTGATTCCCAATGCGGTGCTTGAGCCAGTTAGTTTGGGCGGTACGACCGTGCAGCATGCCTCGCTACACAACGCCGATTACATCATCAGCCGCGATATTCGGATCGGCGATCGGGTGGTGGTCAAACGAGCTGGCGACGTGATTCCGTATGTTATTGGGCCAATTGTCGAGGCACGCACTGGCAACGAGCAACCATGGCCAGCGCCAAATTTTTGCCCAACCTGTGGCCAGCCAGTCGAGCAGCTTGCCGATGAAGTTGATATTTATTGCATCAACAATGCGTGTCCTGCACGTCTGATTCGCTCAATCGAACACTGGGTGAGCCGTGGTGCGATGGATATTGTGGGCATGGGTGAGCGCCAAGCCAGCCAATTTGTCGAAATGGGCTTGATCAAATCGATCCCCGATATTTACCGTTTGAACATTGCTAGTTTTGCTGGGCGCGAAGGCTATGCTGATCGGCGCGTGGCTAATTTGCTCAACGCAATCGAGGAATCCAAGCAACGCCCGCTTGATCGGGTGATCACTGCGTTGGGAATTAACGGGGTTGGCACAGTTGCCGCTTCTGATTTAGCGCGTTACTTTCGCTCGTTACCTGCGCTAGCCCAAGCCACAATCGAGCAATTAACCGCGATTGATGGCATCGGTGGCAGTACCGCCCAAAGCGTGGTTGATTTCTTCAATACGCCAGCCAACCAACAATTAATTGCTGAATTGCTGAGTTTGGGAATACAAGCTCAGCCAGGCGAAGCTGCCGAGGTGCAAAGTGATCGTTTGGCAGGCAAGAGCTTTGTAATCACTGGAACCTTGCCGGGCATTAGCCGCGAAGCTGCTCAAGCCTTGATCGAAGCCAATGGTGGCAAGGTTGGTGGCAGCGTCAGCAAGAAAACCGATTATCTGCTGGCAGGCGAGGCCGCTGGCTCGAAACTAACCAAAGCCCAAAGCTTAGGCGTAAACGTGCTCAGCATGGATGAACTGTATGCGCTGTTGGCCGATAGTTAATTGTTGATCTACGAAGGGCACGAAGGCTGAAACCGCGAAGAGCGCGAAGAGCGCGAAGGATGTTGGCTATAGGCTCTGGGCTCTGGGCTTGCATCCTTCAGCATAATTTTAGCCACAGATTGTTGGGATTATGCGTTGCTTGATTTTGTGCTCTTCGTGCCCTTCGTGGTTAAAAAACTCTCTGCGCCTCTGCGTTAAAACTTTATGCTCTATGCTCTATGTTCTATGCTCTTACTAATCCTTATACGGATCGAACTCATTTTCGCCAGCCATCGCCACGCCCAAAGGCTGCAAAGTATGCAACACTTTGACCGTATTGGCGTGATGGTTGAGCACTTCAGGCAAGCGTTTGTAGCAATGGGGCGATTCGTCGGTGCCTGCGCCGCGCAATTCGACCCCTTTTTGCTCAATCCATTCATTCATCATTTCGCGTGAAATCTTGCCGGGGGCAATGACTTTGCCAGTGCGATAATTGATTTTGCCACGGGCAGCGGTGCGACTCATTACCCGCCCAGCACCATGCACGGTTGAATGCAAGGCGGTTTGGGCTTCTGGCGAATCGATGCCTTCCAAGATGACCGAAATATCGCCCATCGAGCCGCCAACAAAACCGCGTTGGCCGGGAAATGCTGGCGTTGCACCCTTACGCACGACCCACATATCAACCCCGTTATGGGTTTCGCGCCAGGCAAAATTGTGGTGGTTATGGATCTCATCAAGGATGTTCGCGCCTAAAATACGCGCCACCTCGGCACAAACCCAATCGCGGCCAGCGTAGGCATATCGCCCAGCCAAGGCCATACAGGTTAAATATTGCTCGCCCAAATCTGAGGCCGCTGGCAAAACTAAGGGCGCAACATCCATGCCATCTTTGGCTCCGCCGGCATCTAAAAAGTAGGTCGCAGTTTTATGGCCCAAGCCACGCGAGCCAAAGTGCACGCCGATCCAAGCCCGATCAAGTTCGTCAGCAAATAAATCGACATAATGATTGCCAGAGCCAATTGTGCCCAGCTGATTGCGTGCAGTTTGCTTTAGCGATTTGATCGCTGGAATTTGCCAGGCAGGGTCATCAAACAGCTCGTGATCAACGCTTTGGCGATTATTCAGGCCCACTCCAAACGATAATGAACGCCAGATTTGGTCCATAATCGGCTTGATGTTGGCGCGCACTTCACTAGCTGGCATGTCGAGCAAGACGGCTTTGTTGCCGCAGGCAATATCGTAGCCAACGCCCGAAGGGCTAATTGCATCACGATAGGCCACTACGCCGCCAATTGGCACTGCATAGCCTTTATGATGATCCGCCATCAATGCCACCGCGTCGGCATCAAGCGCACAGGTTTTAATCTGGCTCAACGCCCCTTGATCGATTGGATCACCCCAAATTGGAATATTCTCAACGTACTGCACGAATCGCTCTCCTATCGCTTAACACGAAAATGGGCTATACCTTAGCATAGCCCATACCAACGTCCCATCATCCCTTAGCCCGATTTGTATATCGATGAAATGATGCGTCCCCTCACTCCAACCCCTCTCCCACAGCGCGAGTGAGGGGCTTTAACGGCGTGGTTTTGCCGTGATTCATGGGCAATCAACAGCGGCTCCCCCTCGCCCGCGTGCACTGGGAGAGGGCTGGGGGTGAGGGGACGCTCAACCATAGCCCATCCACCGATTGCTTAAACCTATCCCGCGCCCACGGCGCGGGATAGGAAAGCTTTGTTTACTCAACTTGGAAATGTAAAATTGGCTTGCTCGATTTTAGGCGGCGATGATAAAACGCAACTCAGTTTGCCATGGATCAAACACAACCAGCCCATTAGCTTGTGCTTGCACCGCAATGTCGGCTGCTTCTAAGCGTTGGCGCACCCCATCGAGCGCGGCTTGGTTGGGCATAACAATCTCAAAATGAGCCAAGCCAGCGGCATCGCTTGGTTGTTGGGGGCCATTTTGGCTTTGCCACACATTCAAGCCCAAGTGGTGATGATAGCCACCAGCGCTGACAAACAGCGCGCCTGGATAATGCGCCACGATATCGAAGCCCAAAACCCCATGATAGAATTCTTCGGCTTGGCGCAAATTGCCCACTTGTAAATGCATATGGCCCATTCTTGTGCCTGCCGGAATGCCTGACCAAGCAGGAGCAGTTGGGCTAACTTCCGCCAAAACTGCATACAGATCAAGCGATTCGGTTACCATGTGCACTTCGCCATTTGCACCCCAGCGCCATTCGCTGCGAGGCCGATCGCGATAGATTTCCAAGCCATTGCCATCGGGATCATCGAGATACAAGGCTTCGCTGACCGCATGATCCGACGCGCCAAAGCGATAACGGACTGCGATTAAGCGTTGCACAACATGCGCCAAATCCAGCCGATTTGGCAAGAGAATTGCGGCATGGTATAAGCCAGTAGTATTGGTTGGGTGACGCTTCAAACCGGCTTCAACATCCAAACGCAAAACAATTTGCTTGGGCGAACCCAACAAAATCGTTGCGGGCGTTTGTTCTAAAACGTGAAAGCCTAATAAATCGCGATAAAATGCTAATGAGCGGCCAGCATCAGCGACACGCAGAGTAGTTACGCCGAGTGTCGTAGCGGCATCGATCGATTGGGGCGTAATCGTGCGAAATGTAGCCATAAGAATAAAGTCCTTTCGAGCAATCAGTACAGCGTTGTTACTGTCAAGCTGTAACCATTCTACGCCCGCTTTGTCCTTAATGTTGTCCCCCTACTTATCCTTGCTTGCGTCACAAATCGGCTTTTTGATTGGGATTTGGCTCTTGCAGGCGCGCTGCTGGCTCAATTGACTGAATCAGTACCAAACCCTGTTCATCAATGTTAACCACAATTGGCCGTTGCGGATTCGGCACACCAAGCTGATTCAGGTAGCGCCCAAGCAGCCAAAAGCTTGCAGCCCAGCCGATCAGCGCCAACACAACCATTGCGCCGCCAGCAACATAATTAAAACTTAGCCAAACCAGCATCATTCGCACAAAACCTGTTGCAAAACAGATCCGCGCTGTCGTTGCAATAACTGGGGCTTGCGACAAGATTCGGGTCAAAGGCACAAAAATTAGCAATACCTGCATTGGCCAATGATAGGCAAATACCACTGAGCTAGCGGCAAAATTGCGCCCGACGAGGCTCAAAAGGTAAGCGTAATCCCACCAGAGGATACATGGAATCAGGTAGAGCAGACTGACAAATGGCTCAGCCAAATTCAAGATTAATGGCCACAAGCCGCGGCGCAGATCGGCCCGTTGGCGATACAGCCCAAGCGTGCGTCCCAAAAGTATGCCAGCATACACCGTCAGCCCGAAGATTCCAATCCATAAGCCAATTATCGCTATTGAATCCATACACAGTACTCATTTAATCGCTACAGCGATCATTGTAATTCATGGTAGTTGCAATGTGCGCTGTTTCTGGATTCGCTGAGCCAATCGCAAGTTGTTGGTTATGCAGCGTGACGGCTGGCATTGGCGCTTGCAAGATTGTTTTGGCATGCTGATAGATTTTGTGATAGCTATAGATACTGAGACCAATCGCGAGTGGTACGAGGTAAGGAATTGTGAAAAGGAGTGGATATACTGTAATGACGCTCA
The DNA here is from genome assembly GCA_963767035.1 of uncultured Chloroflexia bacterium. Classification (GTDB taxonomy): domain Bacteria; phylum Chloroflexota; class Chloroflexia; order Chloroflexales; family Herpetosiphonaceae; genus Herpetosiphon. Next base: position 111,991 of record CAVYBW010000004.1, read on the forward strand.
TAATGCGCAAAACCCCACAGATTAAGCTGACTTTGGCTGTTTGACGGTTCATCGGATTGCCGTTCAATAATCCAACTGCTGGAATACCTACCAAACATCCGAGCATCGGCCAATAAAATTCTAAATAATAAACCGTAAATTCTATAAAAATTGAAGGAAATACACTATCTTGGCCTAACACGATTGATAGCATGTTGTCGTCAGGTTGAGAAGAATATGTTCTAAATAGGATGAGGCCTACAATCCAACAGGTCGAAATAATCGGCTCAAGCAGATTAATCATGATTAAACGCCAAGCTGCCATGGCATGGTTTTTTGGCATAGCCACTATCCGCCCAACCAAAAATAATACCCAAGCATAGATTGGGACGATTACTATTCCAACCCCGACTAGGCTAAAAGTAACTACAGCCTCTATGCTGATACCAACTGATAGCATTACCATAGCTATGACTCCTTAAACGAAAAGTCTAGTTGTATGGTGCCATGGCTAAATGGCCTAAAAATGGCGATATATCGCGAGTATTTGCTGCTCAATTGGTATAAAACACGCACAAATGGATGCAAAATGGATTTAGCACAACAAAAAACCACCCCTGCGAACAGGAGTGGTTGGGTTTGGTGGGCGGTACTGGACTCGAACCAGTGACCTCGTCGGTGTGAACGACGCGCTCTAACCAACTGAGCTAACAGCCCATTGCTTCCAAAGCAAGGCCGAGTATAGCATAGCCCATGGCTTTGCGCAAATTGATCCACGAAGTACATAAAGGGGCACGAAGCACGGAACCGCCAAGGCCGCGAAGAGCGCGAAGGGGAGATGGCTATTCGCTATTGGCTACGCGATCCTTTGGTATATAAACGATTGTTCCGATAGCCTAGCGCCTACAGCCGATAGCCATCCATCGTTGCGCCGCGTTAAGTTTTGCCTTTTGACCTTTTGTTCGGGGTATACAATTTGCTCATAAGAACCCTAGCGATGTTATTCATCAGAAGGAACTTTCGTATGTTGAAACCTATTTTTGGCATAGCCCGCGTGCTGATTGCCGCTCAAGTTGGTTCATATCTTGGCGACACACCGAAACATGGTGCTGGCACGCCCAAGGGTCTGGCAGTTGGCCCTGCCAATGTCACACTCTCGAATGTCGCGCCTGCGGCAATTGTTGGGGTGCTCTGCGGCAACTCGATGATTTATTCATTGCTGACCAGCTATGTGCTGAGCAGCATTATTGGCGATAAATTTGAGGCAAAAGTGCTAGAGCAAATTGGCCAATAACCACAGCGCCCAAGTGTGATTGCTTGGGCGCTCTATTTTTTTTAGTTATTTACTTTGGGGTGGTTCGACTGCCAATACATAGCCAGTGCCACGCACGGTCAAAATATAGCGTGGGTTTGATGGATCTGGCTCGATTTTTTGGCGTAAGTGATAGATATGCGGCTTGAGCAATTCGGCGGCTTCGCTGCTTTCGGCCTCGTAGCCCTGCGCACAACGCAACAAATTGGCATAGCTCATAACTAAGCCTGCTTGCTGAGCCAAACAACTTAACAAGCGGAATTCAGTTGGCGTAAGATTTAATGTTTGATCACCAAGCCGTGCCATTTGGCGCCACAGGCCAATTTCTAGCTCGCCGACCCGAATCCATTGATCGCCAGCTGGTTGTTGACTGGCTGGCTCGTTTGGCTCTTGTTGCTTGCCGCCAAGCTCGCCGACAACGGTTTGCAGCGTCGTCATTAAGCTTTTTTTATGCCGCTGTTCGGCTTGGGCTTCGAGCGCACTCTTGACCCGGGCCAGCACATCTTGTGGGCTTGAGGTTTTGAGCATATAGTCGAACACGCCCAAGTGAATGCCTTCGATCGCACTATCGAGCGAGCCATGGCCGGTCAAAATCAAAATCGCCGCATCAGGGTAGCGTTCGCGAACCCGTTGGGCAACCGTAATGCCATCAACCCCAGGCAAACGCAAATCCAAAAGAAACAGATCAAAGGGGCGTTGAGCAATTCGATCGAGGGCTTCTTCGCCACTATCAGCTGTTTGGACATCGTAGCCACGTCGGCGTAGCAAATCACCGAGGGTTGCGCGAATTGGAAATTCATCGTCAACCAGTAAAATCGAAGCTTGACTCATCTAAGGATTCTCCTAGCTAGGTTGGTAGGGCAGCACAACACGGAAGGTCGAGCCAAGCCCAACGGTGCTGTCTACCTCGATTTGGCCACCATGCTGGGTTACAATATGGGCACTAATCGGCAAACCAAGACCGGTTCCATTGGGTTTGTTGGTAAAAAATGGCTCAAACAGATGTGCCCGAATATCATCAGGGATACCTGTTCCCGTATCGCAAATTTCGATTGTTGCAAAGCTGGTGGCAGCTTCGGTTGTGACGGTTAATGTGCCGCCATTGGTCATCGCCTCAAGGGCATTCAACACCAAATTCAAAAATACTTGCCGTAACTGATCGGCATTGCAAATAACTTCTGGCAACTGTTGATCAGGCGTAAAAGTGATCAGGGTATTATTATGCCGTGCGTGCAAGCCAGCTAAAGCCAAGGTTTCTTCAATAATTTCGTTGAGATCGGTTGGGGCCATCTCGCCACGCATTGGGCGATAAAAATCACGCATGCGCTCAATAATTCCTGCGATTCTGGTTAATTGATCGCGGGCCAATTGCATCACGCTTGATTCGCGAATTTCCTCGGGCAAATCTTCTTCGAGCAACAGCAAGGCATTCCGGGCTGCATACAGCGGATTATTGATCTCATGGGCGATTGAGGCCGAGAGTTGACCAACCGCCGCCAAGCGTGCGCCCTGCAATAACGCCGCTTCGGCTGCGCTTACCCGTTGGTTTAAACGATATTCATGCTCTTTGGCAAGTTTCTTTTGCTCAGTTACATCGCGCACCACAGCAATAATTAATAATTGCTCAGTGGTTTTCAATGGGCTAAGGCTAATTTCGGTGTAAAACTCGCTGCCATCACTGCGCCGTGCCAACAGGTCGCTGCCAATCCCCATCGGTCGGGTGCGTGGCGCTTGAATATAATTGCTGCGATAGGCCACATGCACGCCGCGTACTCGCTCGGGAATCAACAATTCAATCGGTTGGCCGATCATCGATTCGCGATCGTAGCCGAAAATTGCCTCGGCTTGGGCATTGACGACCGCAATCACGCCGTGGGCATTGACAATCACCACGCCATCCGGAGCCGCCTCGAGCAAGCTTTGAAAAAGTGGCTCGGCTGGTTGGGTTGCCAACTGATGGCGTAATAACTCAACTTCGCGTTTAAGGCTAGCATTTTCCGTCTCAAGCTGTTCACGACTCAGCATACCAAAAACTCCCTTGAATGATAGGCAATCATAGCATATTTGAGGTCGAGGGGTCAGGGGTCAGCTGGTAGGGGTCAGAATTGATCCACGAAGTGCACGAAGCAGTTTTTAGCCCTGAATTGCACGAATTACCCGAATTGGCAGTATTTCAGCCACAGATTGGCACAGATGATGCTGATTATGTTGCTGTGCTCCATTGGTTCACGGCATTCCCATTGCCCATGCTGACCCCCTCATCCCTGATCCCTGACCGCTCGGAAGCACATTTTAGCCAATAATTACCTAAATTGCCCAAAAGCTCATTATTTTAGCCACAGATGGGCACAAATTTGTATGATTATGTTGCTGTGCTCCATTGGTTCACGGCATGCTTATCCCTGATCCCTAGCCCCTCGCATGCTCTGCATTAATGGTAGATGCTTATTTTGATTTTTGACTTCTGCCTTTTGATTTTTGCTCATGGTCTAAATTGTGCTAAAAAAGCAGGCTCGCTCATATGTGTCTGAGTAGCCAAAAGCGCCTATGTTATAATGCAGTACATTCATATGCCGAGGAGGATGTGTGAGCCGCTTCAGCGATGTCACCAACATTTGGTCAACCATCAAAGAAATCGATGTGCGCGATATTCGCGATCAAGCCGATCTGCCTTGCCGGATTGCGCTGCTTGGCCATGCCACCTTCGGGCGCGATTTGATTATGCGTTTGTTGACGCTTGGCGCTCAACGCTTTCCAGCGCGTACTCCCCAAGTCAGCATCATCGATTTGCCCTTAGGCCGCGACCAGGCCGTCGATATTAATCGGGTCGATTTGGTGCTTTTAACGCTCGATGCCAACCAAGCCTTGAGCTACGATGAATTTTTGGCCTACGAAAAATTAGCAATTCTGCCAATTCCGCTGTTGATTGCGGTTTGGGGTACGAATTTACCCAAAAGCTCTGATACCACCCACCAAGCCGATCTGCAAGCATCGCCAGCAGTTTTGCTTGATCCGCAAGCCGACCCCGCCAGCCAACGCAAAGCACTGGCCAAAGCTGTGCTCGAATTGTTGCCAGAATCCTTGCACATTGCCGCTGCTCGGCGCTACCCAGGGTTGCGCAGCGAAGTTACCAACAATTTGATTGGCAGTGTTGCCCTGAGCAATGCTACATTTGCCTTCACATCGGGCTTGCCCGAAATGATTCCTGTATTGAACTTGCCATTAAATGCCGCCGATATGCTGGTGCTGACCAAAAACCAAGCACTCTTGGCCTATCGCGTGGCCTTGGCGATGGGTGCTGAAGGCGATTTTAGCGCTATGATCCGCGAACTCCTGCCAGTAGTCGGTGGAGCATTCTTATGGCGCCAGCTGGCGCGCCAATTGGTGGGCCTCATTCCCGGCATTGGCTTATTGCCCAAAGTCGCCGTGGCCTACGCTGGCACGTTTGTCACCGGTATTGCGGCTTGGCGCTGGTACGAACGCGGCGAGTTGATCAGCAAAGCCGAATTACAAAGCTTAGTCAAAGCGGCATTAGAAGATGGACGCCAACGGGCAAAGGCGCTCATGGGCAATCGTAAAGCTGCCGACAACGATGCCACTCCAACGACCAAACCAGGTTTGCGCCAACGGATCGGAGCCTTGCTCAACCCCAAAAACTGGTTTAAAGCAATTGGTGCTCGTTTCCGTCGCAAGCCCAAACAGGTGCAACAACCAACAGAGCCAACTGATCATTCCAACTCTGCTGCTTAATCAATTTGAGGATTATCATTCGTGGAAACCTTTGTCATTGAAGGCGGTCATCGCCTGAGCGGGACAATTACGCCTGCCGGAAACAAAAATGCCGCCTTGCCATTATTGGCAGCCTGTTTGCTCAGCGACCAACCAATTATTCTGCGCAATATGCCCGATATTGCCGATGTGCGGGTTAAGGTACAGTTATTGCAGTCGCTGGGCATCGAATGTAGCTGGCTTGAAGAGAATGTGCTGCGGGTTCACGCCGCCACAATCAACACATCTGAGCCAGATATTGCGCTTGCTCGGCGCATTCGGACTTCGATTTTGCTGGCAGGGCCATTATTGGTGCGCACCGGTCGGGCTGTTTTAGCCCGTCCAGGCGGCGATTCAATTGGCCATCGGCGTTTGGATACCCACTTCTTAGCCTTGCTCGCGTTAGGTGCCGAAGTCGAGGTCACCAAACAAGCCTACGAATTACAAACCAATGGTTTAGTTGGCACTGATATTTTCCTCGATGAAATGAGCGTAACTGGCACTGAACAAGCAATTATGGCTGCTGTTTTGGCTAACGGCACGACCACAATTGTCAACGCCGCTTCCGAACCGCATGTTCAAGATCTGTGTCGTTGTTTGTTTGCCATGGGTGCAAAAATTACTGGCATCGGTACCAATACGCTGCAAATTCAAGGTGTTTCACGCTTGAATGGCACCGAATATACGCTTGGCCCCGATTTTATGGAGGTCGGCTCGTTTATCGGTTTGGCCGCAGTAACCGGCAGCAATATTCGGATTGCCAACGCTCGGCCAGAAGAACACCGCATTACCCGAATTATGTTTGGGCGTTTGGGCATGACATGGAACGATGAAGGCCCAGATATTGTGATTCCAGGCGATCAAGAGCTGCGCGTGCGCGACGATTTGCACGGCGTTGTGCCAAAAATCGATGATATGCCATGGCCTGGCTTTCCACCAGATCTGATGAGCATTGCTTTGGTGATTGCAACCCAAGCCCACGGCACGGTGCTGATTCACGAAAAAATGTTTGATGGACGCTTATTCTTTGTTGATAAATTGTTGAGCATGGGCGCACGGGTAATTTTGTGCGATCCCCATCGGGCGGTGGTGGTTGGCCCCGCCAAACTATATGGCGAACGCCTAACGAGTCCTGATATTCGGGCTGGCATGGCCCTGGTCATTGCCGCGTTGTGTGCTAAAGGCACCAGTATTATTTCAAATATTGCCCAAATTGACCGGGGCTACCAACGCATTGAACAACGGCTGGCTGCGCTTGGCGCGCGGATCGAACGCCGTCCTGCTGAATAATGGCCTGTAAGGAGGGTCGGTGTGACCAAAGCTTCAGAACAACGGCAGATTTTAATTGCTGATGACGATCCTGGGATTCGTGGCCTCTTGTGCGAGGTTTTTGATGAAGAGGGCTATCTGACTGAGCCTGCTGAGCATGGTGGCGAAGTGCTCGCTAAAATGACCAAGAAACATCCCTATGATTTGTTGATTATGGATGTGCGTATGCCCGGCCAGGATGGCTTAACCGTGCTTGAGCAATTGCGCAAAAATGGCATTACCACGCCAGTAATTATGATGACTGCCCACGGCACCTCATCGACCGCAATTCGGGCGATTCAAATTGGTGCCTACGATTACGTCATCAAGCCCTTTGATGTTGAAGAAGTAACCTTGGTGGTCAAACGCTTGTTTGATCATCAGCAATTGGCTTCAAAAGTCCGCGAACTCGAAGCCAAAAGCTTTGATCCCCGCGACAAAATGATCGGCAATAGTCCGGCCATGCAGGAGATCTACAAGCAGATTGGACGGGTTGCGCACACCGACGCAACTGTGCTGATCACTGGCGAAACTGGCACCGGCAAGGAAGTGCTGGCCAACCTGATTCACGTTAATTCAGCCCGCCGTAACGGGCCAATGATCAAAGTCAATTGTGCCGCATTGCCCGAATCATTGCTGGAAAGTGAACTATTTGGTCATGAAAAAGGCGCATTCACTGGGGCAATGGCTCAGCGTAAAGGCCGCTTTGAATTAGCCCATAAAGGCTCAATCTTTCTGGATGAAATTGGCGAAATGACGCTCTCGACCCAGAAGAAATTGCTGCGGATTTTGCAAGAGCGCGAGTTCGAGCGGGTTGGTGGGACAACGACCGTGCGGGTTGATGTTCGGGTGATTGCGGCCACCAACCGCGATCTTGAGGCCGAAGTTCGGGCCGGCACCTTCCGCGAAGATTTGTACTATCGCTTGAATGTGATTACCTTGTATTTGCCAGCCTTGCGCCAACGAACTGGCGATATTCCGTTGCTGGCCGAATTCTTCTTGGATAAATATCGCTACTCACCATCGTCGGCGCCTGCCCGCATCTCCGAAGAGGCGATGGAGCGGCTGAACAATTACGATTGGCCAGGCAATGTGCGTCAACTTGAGCACGAGATTGAGCGCGCGGTGATTTTGTCACGTGGCAATGTGATTACCAGTGAACACATGTCGTTGGTGCCATCATCACGCTCTGCCTTGCAAGTTGATATTGCTGCGCGGCTCCGCGAGCAATCGACGCTGGATGAATCGTTGGCTGATGTTGAGCGTTTGGCCTTGCAAGAAGCCCTCGTGCAACACGATGACAATTCTAAGGCCGCCGCCGCAAGCCTTGGCCTGAGTGAAGCCGAGTTTCAACGAAGCGCCAAAAGAAGTATATCTCGTAGGAGTCGGGGATCAGGGGTCAGGGATCAGGGAATAGCAAATCTGAAAACTGACCCCTGATCCCGTAGCTTAGATCCTTAAAAATAAACTCTGCGCCTCTGCGTTAAAAACCAGTGAGCAATCTCAGTCTAACCCCGATCCCTAGCCCCTGACCTCTAGCTCCTAATTCTACTCGCCCTTGAATTCGGCGGCACGGCGAGCGATCGCTGCTTGCACACCCTCGCTAAAGTCGGCAGTCCGAATCAATTGGCTCTGCGCCCAACCTTCGAGCATCAAGCCCCGATCAACATCAAACATGCCATCAATCACCCGTTTGGCCATACCAACAGCCAGCGGTGCTGCCAATAGCAACTCATCGGCAAACAACTGCACAACAGCATTTAAATCATCAGCATCAGCCAATTGATTGACGATGCCCCAGCGTTCGGCATCAGCAGCAGTGAAGGTTCGTCCGGTCATAATCAGTTCTTTGGCCCGACCAACCCCAACCAACCGCGTCAAGCGGGTTGTGCCGCCAACATCGGGCACGATCCCCAACCGCGTTTCGGGCAAGGCTAATTTTGTACCTTGGGCTGCAATCCGAAAATCGCAGGCCAAGGCAATTTCCAAGCCCAAACCAAGGCACATGCCATGTAACGCCGCAATCGTCGGAATTTCCAAGCGTTCGATACGGGTGGTCAAGGCTTGCCAATCGTCGGTGATCGTGCGCATTTGGCGCAACCAATGCTCGCCGTAACGATTGGGCAGATCGAGCAAATCGCCAAGATCGATGCCCGCTGAAAAAACCGAGCCAGCCCCACTCAACACAACCACCCGCACACCCGAAGCACTGGCCGCCTGATCGATTGCCGCGCGTAAATCGTTGCCCACTTGCCAACTAATCGCATTGCGTTTTTCAGGCCGATTGAGCGTAATCAGAAAAATCGCGCCAATTTGCTCAGTTGTTACTAAACCACTCACAGCATGCTCCTTTGCACAAAAAAAGACGCTGCATCGTTGATGCAACGTCGATTGTACCGCTTATGCTTCGGCAGTGGCGTGGCGATTGCCGCCATAAAAGGCAATTTTATCTTTTATATGTTCGTAATTGGCCTTAACGATCGTATAAACCCAAGCCACATCAGCCACGACACCCTTGTCGGTCACCAAATCAATCCAGAAGCATGTGCCTTTGTGGGGGCAAACGTAGGTGCGATCAGTCACCTGCAAATTGTGCATATCAACCACAGATTGGTCAAAATACCAGTTGCCTTCAAGCCGAAAAACCGATTGTGTTTCAACACCTTTGGCCAAGGTCGCCTGATCATGTTTGGCTTTGATGCTAATTTCCCGTGACATGGATCGTCCTCCGTTGGTAATAGGGAAATCGTACCACGAAAAATGGCTTAAATCGGCCACAGCATCGAGCGCAACCCGAAATCGTGGTATGATTTTGGCAGCTACGACGCGCCATGAATTTCCGGCGCGTTAATCATCTTTAGCACTCAACAACCTAGGATTAATAATTATGGCAAAGATTATGGTCGCCATGAGTGGCGGCGTGGATAGCTCGTTGACCGCAGTCTTGCTCAAAGAACAAGGGCACGACGTAACTGGCGTGACGATGCACCTGTGGGAAGGCGACGACAATGGGATTATGGAAAGTCAATGTTGCTCGGTCGAAATGACTGCTGGAGCGCGGCGGGTCTGTGCTCAATACGACATTCCCTACTATGTGTTCAATTATCAAAAAGATTTTCGCAAGCATGTGATTAATTACTTCTTGCGCGAATATTCTAGCGGAGCCACCCCCAACCCGTGCTTAGCCTGCAACCGCGACCTCAAATTTCGGGTGCTGCTCGAACGGGCTGAACTCTTAGGCTTCGATGGCTTAGCGACTGGCCATTTTGTGCATATTACCGGCGGTGGCGAGCAAGCTTACGATTTACGGCGTGGGATTGATATCAACAAAGATCAATCGTATGTGCTGTATATGCTGGGCCAACGCGAACTCAGCCGCCTGCACTTTCCGCTTGGGGGTTTTACCAAGCCGCAAGTGCGCCAGATGGCCCGTGAACGTGGCTTGGTGACTGCCGACAAGCCCGAAAGTATGGATATTTGTTTTATCCCCGATAACAACTATCGGCGTTTTTTGACCGAAGAACGCCCAGAAATTATGCAACCAGGCCCGATTGTCAATCGGCGTGGCGATGTGTTGGGCAACCACAAAGGCCTACCGCAATACACGATTGGTCAACGCAAAGGCTTGGGGATCGCCGCTGGTTCACCCTTATTCGTGATCGAAATCGACACGGCCCGCAACTTGCTCATTGTTGGTGATGCTGATGAACTAGAATGCCGTGATTTTGTGATTGACGACGTGCGGAGCGTCTATGGCCAGATCGAAGCCGGAACCTATGCGGTGCAAATCCGCGCTCATGGCGACGCAGTTCCAGCCACCATTACCCCACGCGAAAACGGCACGCTGCACATTCGCTATGATCAACCACAACGTTCGGTGACTCCAGGCCAAGCTGCCGTGCTCTATCGCGACGATCGAGTATTTGGTGGGGGTCGGATCAGTACGGAGCGCTATTCGTGAGCGAGCTTGAGCCAGCAGCATTGATTATTGCGCTGCTTGCCAGCGTTTATGGAGCCTTGGCGCATCTTTTTTGGGGGCAGCGTTGGCGCCATTTGCCACTTTTTTTGGGTACAGCGCTGATTGGCTGCCTCATGAGTTATGCCTTTTAATTTGCATTTTATTGGGGCTGGACCGGTACCAGCAGGCGTACCATTGGTCGAATCGACGATCGCCGCATGGATTATGTTAATCCTAGCAACCCGATTGCGCGTTTAACCCCGACGAATGCAAAAAAGGTGACAATATTCCTGTGGTGAAAGTGTGGCATATTTCTAGGCAATATGCTATAATCGCCGCGATCAAATCCCTCTCTGTAAAGCATTAAATGTACCTTTCGACGTTTTGATTGGTCGTGTCGGTACGCTGGAGGATTGCTTGAAGAAGTTTGCCATTATCGGGGGCATCGTCCTCCTTGTTCTTGGGATTGGTCTACCGATTCTGTTGATATCAATGGGTTGGCTCAACGAAGCCCGTGATCTTGCGATTATCCTCTTGGCGATTTTCCAACTCTTCTCGGTCACCTTAATGATTATTTTGGTGGGCGTGTTGGTGGTGATGGTCAACGAGTTGCGCAGCTTGGCCAAGGAAAAAATCTCGCCCAAGGTCGACGATGTGTTGGAACGGGTCAAAGATATTACTGAAAACGCCAAAATAACGACCACCACTGCCAAGCAAACAGCTTCGTATGTGGCCGAAGGCGTAGTTTCACCAGTGATCAAGGCTGCCAGCTTATTGGCTGGGGTTAAAGCTGGGGCAAAATCATTGGCACGGCGGCAAGCGCGTGGCTCATTACCTACCGATCGTAACGAAAATAACTAGGCTGCCCTCTTGTCAAACGACAAGGGCTAGTGGTACGATACACAGACCGAACCATCCTCTATGTGGTGAACGATATGGCTGAACGGTTTCCGTATGGTGGACAAGCAGTAATGGAAGGCGTAATGATGCGCGGTTTACACCGGGCTAGTGTCGCTGTCCGTTCACCTTCTGGCCAGATCGTCATTCGCGACCGTGAACTTAATTTGGAGCGGCGCGTATTTTGGAGTCGGCTACCACTGTTGCGCGGCATTCAGCTTTTGGGTGATGCTTTGGTGATTGGTATGTGGGCGTTGATGTTCTCGGCGAGTGTAACCGATGATCAAGCCGAGCAACCCTTGACTAAAGGGCAAACAGCGCTGCTCGTAACAACCTCAGTCGGTATCTCGATTGCTTTGTTTTTTGTGTTGCCATTGCTGGTCGCTTCGGGCATTGCCAGTTGGGCCAAACTTGGCATCTACAGTCGCGAAACCATCGAAGGTATTACCCGTTTGGTGATTTTTGTTGGCTACCTAATGCTTGTTGGGCGCACCGCAGAAATTCGCCGGGTTTTCGGGTATCATGGTGCTGAGCATAAAGCCGTCTCGGCCTATGAAGCCGGCCTGCCGTTGACCGTTGAGCATGTTCGACCGTTTACGACCATCCACCCGCGCTGTGGCACAACCTTATTACTGATTGTGGTCGTGCTCAGCATTCCTGTATTTGCCTTGCTTGGCACGTTTCCCTTTTGGCTACGTTTGCTAAGCCGAATCATCCTAGTGCCGTTTGTAGCGGCGCTTGCCTATGAGCTTATGCGGCTTACCGCGAGCAAGGCAACCAACCCGATTGTGCGGGGTTTAATGACACCAGCACTGGCGCTCCAACGCTTGACCACCCGCGAACCCGATGATGCCATGCTTGAGGTAGCGATTGCTGCCCTCGCGCGGGTCTTGGCCGCTGATGGGCAAGCGGTTGAAAGTCAGCCAATTGCGGTCGATATTCGGCCTGCACTTACGTCGTAACATCGTACATCCAGAGTGAGGGCATCTGTATGGCTCTTGTTGGTAATTTGCGCGACTTTGCACTCGCTGACTTTCTTTATCTGATCGATCGCGGGTACAAAACTGGCAGTTTACAACTGAACCGTCAAAGTGCCGCAGCAACGCTCTACTTTGAAAAGGGAAAACTGCTCTACGCCGCGCAGATGCAAGAACGCGAATCGCTCGGCGAAATGTTGCAGCGCACGGGGAAACTCACGCCGCAACAAGTGCAGCAGGCGGTGCAACTGCAGCAAACTGATGGCAATCAATCGCTTGGAACGGTGCTGGTCGAGCGCGATATTATCAGCCGCGACGATCTGCAACGCTACATCCAAACCCACATAGAAGAGACGGTGTACAGTCTGTTTGGCTGGCCCGATGGTGAGTTTTGCTTCAATGCCGGGGTGAAACTCGACCGTGATGATGTCCAATCGCCGGTACCGCTTGGGGTGGAAAACCTCATTATGGAGGGTGTACGCCGCGTCGATGAATGGGGCCGCATCAAGGATCACATTCCCAATACCGATATGATCGCACGCTTTGTCGATCAGCCACTCGAAAAGGCCAAAAGTATTAACTTAACGCCCGATGAATGGCGCATTTTTGCCCGAATCAACGGCAAAGATTCGATCAAAGAAGTGATTAGTCGGACTGGTTTGAGTGAATTTGATGTGAGCCGCATTGTATACGGCTTCATTTCGGCAGGCTTGGTTGAGGTAACCCGACCTCGCCCTCCTGTCCCAGCGACGGGACGCGCTGGTGCTGGTGCCGCTGCAGGAGCACCAAAACGCAGCCTCGTCTCACGGATCATCAATCGTATTAGGGGAATGTAGAAAGGCGGCGCTGCGCTGGAACACTCCCACACTCCCACCGGCAACCTAGCTCCGTCTTAGGAGGACGTATGCAGACTGTCAAAATGGTTATCAGTGGCGCGGTTAACGCTGGTAAAACACAGTTCATTCGTGCCATTAGTGAAATCGAGGTGGTTTCGACCGAACGGAAGGCCTCCGACGATACCAAATTGCTCAAAGGCGAAACCACCGTTGCAATGGACTTTGGCCGCATTACCATCAGTGATGATTTGGTGTTGCACTTGTTTGGCACACCCGGCCAAAAACGCTTCGACTTTATGTGGGAAATCTTGTCCGAGGGGATGCTCGGCTTGATTGTGTTGGTCGATAGCACCCGGCCTGAAACGTTCCGCGAAACAAATCGGATTATCGATTTCTTTACTTCGCAACGTGATGCGCCGTATGTCGTCGCCGCCAACAAGCAAGACCACGAAAACGCTTGGGCACCTGATGAGTTGCGGCTCGCCTTGCGGTTGCCAGCCACTGTTAAAATTGTTCCCTGTGTGGCAACCCAAAAAGATTCGGTTAAGAATGTGCTGCTAGAATTACTCTACGTTATTATGCAGCGCTCAGCCGATTAGGCGATTCTTCACGCTTCATTGCTCTTTTTCGCCATGCCGTACTCTGCACCAGAGTACGGCTTTTTGCCATTGTAGAGAGGAATTAAGATGCAGCTTAATCTGCCAATTTTAGCGCAATTACAAGGTTGTCGCTCAATTTTGATCGCAGGCATGGGCGGTGGGTTTGATATTTTTTGTGGCTTGCCAATCTTTTTACAGTTACGCCAGCAGGGCTTTAATGTGCATCTCGCTAATTTTAGCTTTAGCGACCTTGAGGCCGCCACCAATCTGCACTACCTCGGCGATACGCTGTATGGCGTGCCAAGTTTGCCCCACGACCCGGCCTTTGTGCCAAGCAATAGCCCGATCGATGCAACTCAAGTGGCATTATTTCAGCGCTATAGCCCATTTATCTATTTTCCCGAGCTGTATTTGGCCGAGTGGTTTCGCCAAACCTATGGCGAGCCATTGACGGTTTGGGCCTTTTTGCGTAGTGGCGTGCAGCCACTTTTGGCCAGTTATCGGCGCTTGGTGCAGCATTTAGCAATCGATGCAATTATTTTGATTGATGGTGGGGTTGATGCTTTGGTGCAGGGCGATGAGGCTGAAATTGGCACCTTGGTCGAAGATTCAATTTCCTTGGCTGCGGTCAATCAATTGCACGAAGTGCCAACCAAAATTGTGGCTTGTATTGGCTTGGGCGCTGAACGCGATATGCACTATCCGCATATTTTTCAGAATATTGCTACACTGGCTGAGGCCGAGGTGCTGCTTGGTACGTGTAGCTTGGTCAAGCAAATGCTGGTTTATCAAGCCTACGCGGCGGCAGTCCATTGGGCTCAATCACGAATTTATCAAGATCCCAGTGTGATCAATAGTTCAATTATTTCGGCGGTTGAGGGCTATTTTGGCAATTATCATCTGACCAGTAAAACCGAGGGCAGCAAACTTGATATCAATCCGCTGATGAGCATGTATTGGTTTTTTGATTTGGCTGGTGTGGCCGAGCGGCATTTGTTGCTGGAACCGCTGCTAGAGACCCAGCATTTGCGCGAGGTGGTGCACTGGGTGCATACGTTGCGGGCGAATTTGCCAATTCGGCCTCGAATGCGCTAAGTGCTACATTCCCTCACCCCTAACCCCGCTCCCGTGGCGCGGGCGAGGGGAGTTAATCAGGTGGTTCTGCCATGATGCGTGGTTACTAAAGCGGACTCCCCCTCGCCCGCGTTCAGTGGGAGTGATGGCAGTGGTGGCGCTATTACAGGGGTTGGTTAAGATTCCCTCACCCCCAGTCCCGCTTTCGTGGCGCGGGCAAGGGGAGTTAATCAGGTGGTTCTGCCATGATGCGTGGTTACTAAAGCGGACTCCCCCTCGCCCGCGTTCAGTGGGAGAGGGGGTTGGGGGGTGAGGGAATGCACCACTGCCCATCCACGACACCGTTGTGAAAACCTACCTTTGAAAGGAGGGGGTTGGGGAGTGAGGGAACCTTTAACTTTGATCTTTCTCTGTTCGTTTGGCGGCTTCCCACAGCGTATCGGCTTCGCTGAGGCTGAGTTGGCTTAATTCACGACCTTGGGCTTGGGCAGCTTGCTCAACTGCTACAAAACGGCGGCGGAATTTGGCGATTGTGCCGCGTAGCGCACTTTCTGAATCGAGCTTGAGCCAGCGAGCAAGGTTGGTCAGCGCAAACAGGACATCGCCAAACTCGGCGGCCTGTTCTGCAGGGGTTGCCGCAGCGTGCAATTCGGCAATCTCCTCATGCACTTTATCCCAAACGCCGCTGATATCGGGCCAATCGAAGCCAACTTTGGCAGCTTTTTTGCCCATGAGTTGCGCGCTTGCCAGTGGCGGCAAGGTTTTGGCAATCCCATCAAGCGCACTGTGGCGTTGGCTACCTTTTTCCTGGTGTTCAGTTGCCTTAATTGCATCCCAATTGCGCAACACCTCGTCGGCATCGCTGACCTCAGTCGTGCTGAAAATATGCGGGTGGCGACGAATCAGCTTGCTGTTGATCGCAGCATAAACCTGATCGAGATTGAAGCGGCCTGCTTGGCGGCCAAACTCGGCATGAAATACAATTTGCAACAATAAATCGCCTAATTCTTCTTTGAGGTTTGGCCAATCTTCGGCATCGAGGGCATCGAGGGTTTCGTGGGTTTCTTCGAGCAAAAATTCGCGTAAGCTGGCATGGGTTTGCTTACGATCCCATGGGCAGCCGTGTGGCCCAGCCAAACGTGCCATAATCCATTCTAACGTGCCAGGGCTGGCCAAGTCGGCCTCGATTGTGAGTGCTGGCAGATACCAAGCTTGGGCTGGGCTGGCACTGGCGAGGGTTTGTTGGCTCAGGCCAGTTGCGCTGAGGCTGTGGATTTCATGCTCGCTGGGATAGCGCCGCAATAAACTAGCTCGCACCGCTGGCAGGGTTGCGGCATCGATTGCGGTGATGATCAACGCTTGGGTGGCCTGAAATGGTAAGGGACTAACCACGGCTTGATAGTCAGTGATGCCCTGGATTTCACACCAAGCCCGATCTGCGCCTGTGGCAGCGATTGGAGTTGGCGCAACCAGCGTATGAGCAGGCACAACTTGAAAGCCTTGATCGAGATCAAGCGGTAATTGGCTGAGAATTTGGCTTAACATCACGGCTCCTTAAAATAAAGAGCGACAGGATGAGCAAAGCATCCTGTCGTAACGCCCATTGGCATTGCTCTGATTATTGATCTTGGAAAACGGTCACTGATTCGGGGAATGGAACATCCTCGGCACGTACATAATTCTTGATCAAATCGTTTTTGCGATATTCCTCGACTTTGGCTTGCACGTAGGCGGTGCCTTCGGGCGATTGCATCAATTCTTGGAATGAGCCAAAGCTGGTTGCGTTGCGGCTTTCGGTAATTTTAATAATGTGATAGCCAAATTCAGTCTGAACTAGCTCGCTTAATTGGCCAACTTCAAGTGTGTCGAGCGCTGCGGCAAATTCTGGTACGAAGCCAGCAAATTGCTCTTTGGGATACCAACCAAGGTCGCCACCATTGGCTCCGCTACCAGTATCGGCAGAATATTGTTGGGCTAAACTTGAAAAATCGTCGCCAGCCTTCAATTGGGTCAGGATTTGGTTGGCTTGCGCCAGCGCTGTAGTTTCACTTTGGGCTTCAGTCGAGATCAAAATATGAAACAGATGAAATTGCGGCATTTCGCTGGGAATTTGGAGCTTTTTAGCATAGTTTTCGAAGGTCAAAATTTGGGCAACATAGGCGCGCATCTTTTCAACCGTGCCAAAACGATTTTCTTGGGCAAATGCTTCATAATCAGCGAAGGTTGGTTTTTCTTTATTGAGGGCCTGATCAATCATCATGGTTGTTTGTTCGGCGCTGACGCTATCGATGCCTGCGCCAAGCTTGGCGCTTTCTTCAAGCAGTACTTTTTGCAAGAATCAGCTGATCGAGCAGTTGTTGGCGGGTGGTGTTGGCATCAAGCCCACTGGTATTTTGGTTAATATTTAATCGAATTTTGATCCAAAAAGGTTGTAAATTCTGCTTCGGTGATTGAAGTATTGCCAACCTCAACCATCACTTTCGATTGACTGGTGGTAATTTCGCTACCACAGCCTGCGAGAATTACGATTGCAAAACAGAGCAGCAACCACTGGGCGTGTCGTCGCATGAGCCAAGATCCTCCACATGTTGAAATGCTAAATTATATATCTCATTGATACCGCAGCCATGGCTGCTTGTCAAACGCAAACGAGGCAGTCGCAGCTCGACTGCCTCGCTTAAGTTGGTTAATTAGCCAATTTAGGCGTATTCTGGTTGGCCTGGCACTGGAAAGGCGGCGCATAACTCGCGCACTTCGCCAGCAACTGTTGCTTGCAGGCTCTTGTTGCCCAAGTCGCGCACAATTTTGCCAACCCAAACCGCGATTTGGCGCATTTCGTTTGGCCCAAAGCCCCGGGTGGTGGCAGCAGGGGTGCCAAAGCGCAAACCGCTGGCAGTCATTGGTGGCTTGGGATCGAAGGGAATGGCGTTTTTGTTGACGGTAATCCCAGCGTGGTCAAGGGCTTTTTCAGCGTCTTTGCCCGTGGCATTGACCGGAGTCAAATCGACCAACAGCAGGTGGTTATCGGTGCCACCGCTGACAATCCGCAGGCCTTCGTTGGTCAAGGCTTCAGCCAAAACTTTGGCATTTTCAACCACACGGCGCATATAATCGCGATATTCTGGTTGCAGCGCTTCAGCAAAGGCTACCGCTTTGGCCGCGATTACGTGCATCAATGGGCCACCTTGTACGCCTGGAAATACGGTTTTATCGATATTTTTGCCATGTTCAGCACTGCACATAATCATGCCGCCACGTGGGCCGCGCAGGGTTTTATGGGTGGTGGTGGTAACATAATCGGCTACACCAATTGGCGATGGGTGTAAGCCCGCAGCAACTAAACCAGCAATGTGAGCAATATCGGCCATCAAAATTGCCCCAACATTATCGGCAATCGTGCGCAGCAAATCGAAATTGATCATGCGCGGGTAGGCACTTGCGCCACAGATAATCATTTTGGGCTGAGTTTTGTGGGCAATTTCGGCAACTTCTTCATAATCGATCTGCTCGGTTTCGCGATCAACGCCATAGCCGTGGATCTCATACGATTTGCCTGAAAAGTTGAGTGGATGCCCGTGGGTCAAGTGGCCACCATGGGCCAAGCTCATGCCAAGCACGCGATCGCCATGTTCAAGCGTCGCAAGTTGCACCGCCATGTTGGCTTGTGCCCCAGAGTGTGGTTGGACGTTGACATGCTCAGCGCCAAAGAGTTGTTTGGCCCGTTTGATGGCCAATTCTTCGGCGACATCAACAAATTCGCAGCCGCCATAGTAGCGTTTGCGTGGATAGCCTTCGGCATATTTATTGGTCAACACCGAGCCTTGGGCGGCTAATACGGCACTGCTGACATAGTTTTCAGAGGCGATCAACTCAATCCCATGGCGTTGACGTTCAGCTTCAGAATCGATAGCTTGCGCCAAATCGGGATCTTGTTGGCGCAATTCATCCATTAACGACATGCGTACACTCCTTGTCTACGTGGATACATCCTTGCAGCCGGTTGGGTGTGGTGCGACGATGCGATTATGACCCATCCCTATGATACACGGTTTGGGCTTTGTGTGTTGCGGGCTTGGATCAAATCGGCAACGGTGCTACGCAGGGTTTGCATTTCAAAGGGCTTGCCAAGCACCGTATCGACACCGCGAGCAGCGGCATAATCGGCATCGTGTTGATAGCCCCAGCCAGTAATTAAGATGGCAATGATATTTGGGCGCCGTTGACGCGCCTGCTCGAGCACATCCCAGCCATTCATGCCTGGCATGCCCAAATCTGAGATAATCAGATCAAAGGCTTGTTCGTCGATCCAGCGCAGTGCTTCTTCGCCTGAGCCAGCCAAGGTCACTTCATGATGATCGTGGCGTAGCACTTTGGCCACAATATTGCGCACCGCTGGCTCGTCATCAACCACCAAAATACGTTGAGCGGCGGTCTTGGGCACGATTGCAACTGGGCGCGGCTTCGGTTGGGGCGCATGATGAATTGGCAGTAACACCACGAAGCGGGCACCATGTGGGTACACATCCTCAGTTAATAATTTGCCACGGTGGCGTTGCACAATGCTGAGGGCAACCGCCAAACCCATGCCCGTGCCCTCGCCAATTGGCTTGGTCGAGAAAAATGGCTCAAAAATGCGGGTGCGATCTTCGGGGGCGATGCCTGGGCCATTATCGGCAATGGTGAAATACGACCACTCGCCGGTTGTGCCAGTGCTGATCGTAATTGTGCCGCCTTGAGGCAAGACATCAATTGCATTAACTACCAAATTAACGCACACTTCGCGCAGTTCGGCAGCGCTGCCTTGAACATGGGCCGCCGCCAAATGGGTGCTAATATCGAGTTTTATCCCACGTTGCTGGGTTTTGTCGCGCCATGAAGGGCGGGTAAATTCCAGCGCAATATTAACCACATCGCGTAAATCAACAATATCATCGTAGATTGTTTCGGATGCGCGGGCAAACTCTTGAATCCGCCGCACTGTGACCGCGCCATCTTTGGCAGCGCGTTCGATGACTTGCAAGGCGTCGCGGCGCTCGGCATGCTCCTCATCAAGCAGCAAAAATTGAGCATTGCCCAGAATTGAAGCCAAGAGATTGTTGAAATCGTGGGCAACGCCGCTGGCAAGCTGGCCCAAGGCACGCAATTTTTCCGAGTTGATCAAGGTTTCGCGGGTATTTTCAAGCTCGTCAAGCACGCTGCGCAATTGATAATAGGATTGTTCGGCATCGGTGCGCAGCAAATGTTCTTGTTCATAGCGCCGCGCCGTATGAATCGCTTGGGAAATTTGCTGGGCAATTGAAGCCGCCAGATGACTTTCCTCAGGATTCCAAACCCGCACATTGCCTCGGCTATACATTTGCAGCCAGCCACTAAACCGCCCATCAACCATCAACGGCTGGGCAAAGAGCGATGATAAACCCTCGGCGCTCGCTGGATCGCCGCCAATCAGCGAAACCCGGCGAATATCGCTGATATACAGCGGTGTTGGTGGTTTGAAGCGCGAAATCCAATAATTAACTGTATCGGTGTTCATCTCCAGCGAATCGAGATAGCGTTCGGAAAAGCCCGCGTGTGCAACCACCTGCATAGCGCTGCCATCGTTGTGCCACATCAGCACCGCAGCGGCGGCAACTTTAAACACATCAATCACTTTTTCGACCACATTGCCACACAAGGCATGTAAATTTAGTTCGCCGCTGATCGCCCGAATAATTTCTTGCAAGGCTTCTAGTTCGCGGCGGCGTTGATGTTCGGCCTCGTACAGCTGCATTTGGCGCAACGCTAAGGCCAATTGATCGGCCACATCATTGATCAAACGCAAATCGTCGAGCGTCCACAGGAATGGCCGCTGCACTTTATAGATGCAGACAAAGCCTAGCCACTGGCCATTGGCGACCAACGGCACCCAAACCAAGGCATGAATATTCAAGGCCAGCAAGCGTTCGCGCAATTCGGGATACTTGCTATCGTGATATTCGTCGATTGTGAGCGAGCGCTTTTGCTGAAAGGCTTGCAACATTTCGCTATGCAACAAGGCTTCGGCGGCGGTTAGGTGGTCGGGCAGCAGCAAGGTGGTGTAGGTGCCATGAAAGCGCAAGCGTTGCTCTTGTTCATACAAGGCCACGGTGCAGAAATCGGCGCGTAAACCTAAACCAAGGGTTGCCAAAACATCTTGCAAAACCTCGCGCAAATTGATCGTTTGGCGAATATGGCTGACGATTCGCGCGAAGAGCACATTGCGCTCGTTGGCAACATACATCGAGCGAAACAGCCGATTATGCTCCAAAATATAGCCCAAACGGGCACCAAAATCGTGCAGCACGCTCAAGTCGCTGGCATCAAATGGCGTTGCCGGAATCAAGTGGAGCAAACCAAGATTGGCCTGATTGCCTGGCACATGAATATCAATCCCATGTTTGCCGTCGAGCAGGGTTGTGGCGGCACTAGGCGAATGCTGTTGGCTAAACTGCTCGCTATAGCCAGGCCCGAGTGGCTGAATGCTGCGTTGAGCTGGGCTGTGAGCAGCATTAATTTGGGTCAATAAGCCTAGCCCTTGCTCATCGTAGAGATACAGCGCTGCGCCTTGTAAGGGCAAGTAGCGCCAGATTAATTCAATAATTTGCTGCGGTTCGGCCAGTACATCAAGGTGTTTTAAAATATGCAAATTAATTTTTTCGATGATTTTGGTGCATTGATCTTCGCGATAATGTTGGCGATGGGTGGCAAGCGAACCCAAGGCCAGCGCCAATTGTTGGGCGATCATCTCGATAATTGGTTGGAGCAAACGTAGCTTTGGGACTGGCTGCTGGCTGTGAATATCGATGATGCCAAGCAACTGATCATTGCGCAACATTGGCACGCTCAGTTGGCAGCGCGTGTTAGGAGCAGTGGCGGGCGTGATGATACTTTGTTGTTGCCGCCAAAGTGTCGCCCAAACCGTGTCAGGGTTGTTGATCGAGCTTGGCGACTGATGATAGGCTGGATCTTCCAATGGGCCGTGGGCGCTGGCAACTGGCACAAAACTATCGTGTTGAAGCAGGGCGATGGTGACATGCGGTGTTTGCAAATAGTGGCTAATTAATGCGCTAATGCGTTGAAGCAATAATTCGGCATTGTGGAGGCAAAAAAGTTCTTGAGCGGTTTTGGTTAATAACTCAAGCTGCTCATGCCAAATGCTTGATTCCGCGCTATCACCATCGTACATAGCAGCTATCCTTTCGTCGAAGGGTTTACCATTGCGGTTTGAGCTTGTTGAGAAATGCGGCTAAGCCCTCTTGGCCTTCGGGGCTGGTGCGGGCTTGGGCAATGGCTTCGATCGCGTAGCGTTTGGCGGCGCTGCGCTCCATCTGCCACATGGCTTGCACCAGCTTTTTGGCTTGGGCCATGGCTTGCGGGCCGCCACTGAGCAGTCGTTCAGCCAAATAGCCCACCGTTTGATCAAGCTCATCTTCGCCGGTAATCGCATGGATGAGGCCAATTTCGAAGGCCCGTTCGGCGCTGAAGCGCTCGCCCGAAATAAATAAGGCCCGGCTTTGGCTGACCCCAATTTTGGGCACAACATATTGGGCAATAACCGCAGGAATCAAACCTAATTTTACTTCGGTAAAGCCAAATTTAGCTTGCTCGACTGCCACCGCGAGATCGCAACAGGCGACTAAGCCTGCGCCACCACCTAAGGCTGCCCCATTGATACGCCCAATTACGGGCTGCGGCATGCTATTGAGCAGCTCAAACATGGCATCGAGATTTTCAGCATCGGCAATATTTTGCTCAGCAGTATAGCTGGCACTGGCTTGCATCCAGCTTAAATCGCCACCAGCCGAGAATGAAGCCCCATTCCCGGTCAAAATCAGCACGCGAATGCTAGGATCGGCGGCGATTGCGGTTAAGGCTTGGCGTAATTCACCAATCAACTCGGGATTAAAGGCATTGTGCAATGCTGGGCGATTGAGCGTGACGGTGGCGACTGCTGCTTGCTGGGTGATGCTGATTAGTTGATATGACACAAAACTACTCCGGCTGGCCCAACCTCGTTGTTGAGCCAGCTTGACATTGGCCTAAGGATAAGCCATGCGTAAATTATCAAATTCGGTCAAGGTATCGCCTTCTTCAAAGGTACTGGCTCCGAAGCCCATTGCCCCACGGGGATAGGTATCATCGGTGTAGTTGGCTACTTTTTCGCCATTCAGATAGAAGGTGAAGTTTGAGCCGACTGCGACGACGCGTAGCCGATTCGTTGCGCCAGCTGCTTCATTGGCAGCTGAGCTATATTTCCAATCGACAAGATTTGTCCACTCTTCGGTGACTTTATCGTAGCGGCGGAAGGCAATATTGCCTTGACCATCAATTTGATAGACATACAAACTGCCGGATGTATCGCCCTCGATTTGCTCGCGTAAGACTAAGCCTGCGGCATTCTCTGGCTTCCCGCTGACCATCTTAACATCAATTTCAGCATCAACATCGCCATAGACTTCGTTGGTCGATGTCCAGATAATTCGTTCATTGACATAAACATGGATTTGATAAGCGCCTTCGACGTAAGCATATTTGCCCGACTTACTGGCAGTTTCTTGTTCTGGCCAAGCTTCGTCGGTGTTGGAAAAATCGTCTTCCAAGAACGCTGCACCACCAGTGCTTGGCTCGGATGTTGGTGGCTCTGGCTCGTCGGTTGATGCAGGCGTTCGGGTTGGGCGCGTGGTTGCAGTTGCTACGCTAGTGGAATTGGTAGCAATCAGTTTCTTGGGATCATCATCTTTACCATTCATCACAAAGGCGATCCCAGCCCCAATTAATATCACAATCCCCACAATGATCCCAATCACAATCCCAGTATTATTGCTGCGTTTGGTTGGCGCACCAGCATTGGGATAGGCCGCGCCATAGTTTGGCTGCTGATAGTTGGCTGGCGTATATTGTTGTTGGCTGCCATACGGTTGTTGTGGCTGCTGTGACGGCGGCGGATAACTGCCAGCCTGCCCATAATTTTGTGGTTGCTGATAGCCACCATAATTTTGCTGCGGTGGTGGCGGATAGCTGCCTGGTTGACTAGGTTGACCATAATTTTGCTGCGGTGGTGGCGGATAGCTGCCAGCCTGCCCATAATTTTGCTGCGGTGGCGGCGGATAGCTGCCTGGTTGATCATAATTTTGTGGTGGTGGCGGATAACTGCCAGCCTGACCATCATAGCGTGGCAATGCTTGAGTTGGGCCTTCGGCAGCAGTTGGCGCAGCGTTGAGCCGGGTTCCACACTCAGAACAAAACGGATTGACATCATCGACACTTGCCCGACAATTAGGACATTCACGAAGCGCCATAGGGATTACCTCCAAAGCTAGGCCGAGGGTACTAATTCAACGGTTTCGAGGGCATGGCTAATGGTTGCAACAACCCGTTGTTCAACCGCGTTGCGCGCCTGCCCAATTGCATTTTGGATTGCTAGAGCATCGGATTTGCCATGGGCAATAATCGCAATGCCATTAACACCCAACAACGGTGCGCCGCCGTGGCTGCGATAGTCCATACGTTTGCGTAAGGCCAAAAGTGGCGCAACTGCAAGGCTAGCAGGCAGGGTCAGGCCGGTTAGGCCAGCAACCAGCGCGCGCCAACGACCTTTGCCTGGTAGGGTTAATGCCACTAAGGTTGGTAGCAAGCCCATGGCAAGATTTTGGCGCCAATTGGCTTTGATGTTGTTAGTTGCAGCGGTGGTGATCATTTTAAAGACCCCTTCACCGAACTTGAGCACCAAATTGCCAACAAAGCCATCGGCCACAACCACATCAGCGCTGCCATTAATTAACATATCTTTCGGCTCGACATTGCCAATAAAGGTCAAGTCGTGGCGTTGCTGTAACAGTGCATGGGTGTCTTGTACTAGTTTATCACCCTTATTTGCTTCTTCGCCATTGGCCAAAAGCCCGATGCGTGGCATGGCAATATTGGCAATTTTTTGGGCGTAGACATTGCCCATTTGGGCAAATTGCACCAAATATTCAGGTTTGCAATCGGTGGTTGCGCCCGAATCGAGCAAGAGGGCATAGCCATTGACCGTTGGGAAATGGGTTACCAAACACGGTCGTTCGATGCCGCGAATACGCCCAAGAATGAATAATGCGCCAGCCATGGTTGCGCCGCTATGCCCAGCTGAAACAAAGGCATCAGCCTCGCCGTCACGTACCAAGCGCAACCCAATTGCTACCGCCGAATTGCGTTTGCGGCGAATCGCCTGAGCGGGATGCTCGGTCATCTCAATCATTTCGGGGGCATCGATGACTGGAAGATCAAGGTTGTTGATATCGTGTTTGGCAAGTTCGGCGCGAATCGCAGCCTCGTCGCCGACTAAAATAATTTGGTCGCCCCACGTCCGCGCTGCGGCAATCGCGCCGGCAACGGTTGCTTGTGGGGCGTTATCGCCACCGCTGGCATCCAAAACAATACGCACAAATAGTCCTCCAAACAAAACAGTTGACCTCATCGGGCATCATAAATCGAGTGATGAGGTCAAACTGCTACTGGTATCTTAATGGGTTTTTAGTTGAACTGCAATATGCTAATTACGGCCTATAGGCGTAGTTCTAGGCAGCTGGGCGGCGTTTATTGGGTCGGCGGGCCAATAGCCAAATTGCGCCGAAGGTTACGCCAATCACCAAAAGCGTGCCAATACGCAATGGGCCACGGCGCAAATTGGCGGTCGCTTCTTCTTCTGATGAGCGATTGCCTTTGGCCGCATCGTATTGCTGGCGGCGCACGGTGTGCAAGAGTTGATCTTCGCAATCGTAAGGCTCGGTGCGATACGTCAAATCGATATTGTTGGAAAGTGGTGGTAGCTCTGGGCTATAGCCAAACGCTGGATCAAAAACCATCTCTGCGGGTGAGATTTCGCCATACAACCGGGTCAGGAAGGCATATTTGCTGGTTAATGTTTTGAGCAAGCTATCTTGTGGGTTTAAAACTTGCTTGGTTGGGCAAATTCGGTCAAGAAGCCTTTGCCAGCAACACTTGCCAATACGCCGCTGCGTAGTTCGGTGTAGTTGTTTTCGTTGTTGAGCGAGGTTAACGCCAAATCGTTTTCGCGCATGGTAAAGCGCTCGGTATTGGTTGGAATTGCCTGAGCCTCGCCAAAAATCCAGATCGTGATCGGAGTTTTAGGTTCGCTGCTCAAGGCCGCCAAGCGCAATGGCAAGATTGGCGTGGTGCCAGGGTAACTAATTGCAATTGGTTGAATCGCGCTGCTAGCAGCACCGGGCTTCAGTTTGATCGCCAGCAATGGCATGCCAGCATCGGTATAGGGCTTGATTGCGGTTTCTAAACCAGCCGGGGTTTGATAGCCATTATCTTTGAGCCATGTTGCCAGCGCCGCTGGATCACGATTCTCAAGCACGCTGTAGTCGTATGGGCCGATTTGGCCTTGTTGAACCGCAGGCGTTTGGGCATCAGCAGTTGGTGCAGTGCCAAGCGTTGGAGTAAAACATGCTGGCGGGGCTGGAAAGGTTACCCGTGGGTCAGTTAGGCTGTGAAGTTCAGCAAAACTGCCAGCTTCAACCACCTCGAGTTTGGGCGTGCTGGGCACTGGCAAAATCCAGGCAAATTCAGCCGGATTGCCAACATAATCGAGCTGCATATAGGCGGTTGTTTGGTTGGCTTGGCCATCGATGGCAAAAATCACGTTGAGGCCCGCTTGCCGAATCTGATCATCGGCAGCAATCAAGACCCCACTTGCAGCAGCAATTGAGGGCAAAGTAATGCTTAAAAGGCTACACAGCGCAATGACTGTGGCTAAACGGCGCATGGAAAATCCTCCTTGAAATGTATGCAAACTCAATCATAACACGCCGCGTTGCATGCTGTTATTCGTTCCAAGGCCTGATTCTCGCGATGGACATTGTTGTTAATATTGAAGCATTGCGATTGCTAATCAGGCTTGATTAAATCGATCGGCGCAATCGTGGCTTGCCAAAGGAGGTGTGATGGAAATTCGTGCTTTGGTTGCTGATGAGCGTTTGCTGGAACAGGCTGCTGAGCTTTTGGTGCTGGCGTTTGCTGAGCACTGGCCCGAAGCGTGGCCGACGCTCGACGATGCACGCCAAGAGATGCAAGAGGCGCTCTTGCCCGAACGGATTGGCTTTATGGCGCTGATCGAGCAGCAACTGATAGGCTGGATTGGCGGTCAACCAAACTATGATGGCAATGTTTGGGAACTGCATCCCTTGGCTGTGCATCCAGATTATCAAGGCCATGGCATCGGTCGCGCATTAGTGCAAGCGCTAGAGCTAGAATGCACTGCCCGTGGTGGCCTAACGTTAATGTTGGGCAGTGATGATGAAGCTTTTTTGACCTCAGCCAGCGGAATCGATGTTTTTCCCAATCCCCTGCACCACCTCGCTACGATTAAAAACCGCCGTCGGCATCCCTTTGAATTTTATCAACGCTGTGGATTTAGCATCATTGGCATGATTCCCGATGCCAATGGTTTTGGTAAGCCCGATATTCTGATGGCCAAGCGTTTGGGTGTTTGGCCAAGCAATGTTCCAACAGGAGGATTAGAGTGAATTATTCGTATGGTCGCGCCGTTGAAGACGATATCGCAGTTTTAGCGCCGTTGTTGGGTCAAGCTTTGCATTTCAATATGGCCCGCGAAGCCTTGGTCGAGTGGATGCAAAAGCGCGGGGTGGGCTTGTATCGGGCATTTAAAGTCGATGGCGCAATTGCCGCAGGCTTAGGGATTTTACCGATGGGTCAGTGGTTTGGCGGCAAAGCCCAACCAACCGCAGGCATCACAGCAGTCGGCGTTGGCCCCGAATGGCGCGGGCGCAAAGTTGGTGGTTTGATGATGGAGGCTATGCTGCGCGAGCAATACGAGCAGGATGTGGCGATCTCAACCCTCTATCCTGCTACCACCCAATTCTATCGCACGCTCGGCTACGAGCGGGCTGGCAGCCGAATTTTATATGAATTGAACCCAGCGTTGATCAAACCCAAGCGTGAGCATGGCGTGACCCTGCGCCAAGTGCTCGAAACCGATTACGCGCCGTTTGCAGCGATTTACGAGCCGTGGGCTGCAACCCAAACTGGCGTGCTTGAACGTTCGCAGTTGATGTGGGAGCGGATTATGGTTTCGCCCCGGGCTGAACGCCTACGCTACCTGCTGCATGATCAAGCCGGGCAAGCGGTGGGCTATGTGGTTTTTGAGCAATCTGGCCAATTTGAAGATATTAAAGTCATCGATTGGCTCGCAACCACTGGCGCAGCCTTGGATGCAGTGCTGGATTTTTGGGCTGGGCATCGATCGATGGTTAGTAAAATTGTGTTGCCTGGTGCTCCGATGGAGCCGTTGCTCTTTCGTTATCATGAGCAGGGCATTGGCACTAACTGGCATTTAGATTGGATGCTGCGGATTATCAACGCACCGCTGGCCATCCAACGTCGGGGCTTTTCGCCTTGGCTCAATTGCGAAATTGCGCTTGATCTGGTTGACCCACGTTTGGAATGGAACCATGGCCGCTGGGTTTTGCAAGTGCGCGATGGGGTTGGTACGCTTGAGCGTGGTGGCAATGGCGCGGTAACGCTGCACGTCCGTGATCTGGCGGCGTTGTATAGTGGCTATCTCGCTCCGCACGATTTGCATGTGGCTGGGAGTTTGCAGGCCGATGCTGAGCAATTAGGTTTGTTGGCGGCAATTTTTGCCAGCTCGCGCCCGTGGATGAGCGATATGTTCTAAATCCTTGCGCTCCCTGACCTCCAACCTTACAAGGTGGTAGTTAAGATCCCCTCGCCCGTGGCGCGGGCGAGGGGATCTTAACTGCGTGGTTTTGTCGTGATGCGTGGAATGGGGGAATTAGCTCCCCCTCGCCCGCGTGCAGTGGGAGAGGGGGTTGGGGGGTGAGGGGACAGTGCACCACAAACCTTTATTAATCTCGCCCGCGTTCAGTGGGAGCGGGTTGTGGCATGAGGGAACCTCGATGCTAAAACCACAAGACCACTGGAATTTCCAGTGGCCTTGTGGCTGTGTGCAAAGGAGGAAGCAGCAGAACTTATTGCATTGGCTCGAAAGCGAATGATTGACAATCGTTATTGGTAGGATTGACTTGTTGCAACTGTACTCCGCTGGCGGTATCGCACCATGGAATATCAACGGCGAGCCCGCTGTGGCGCGCAGTAATTGTTCCATAGCCATTGCCAAGGTCGTTGATTTTCCATTGTTGGTTGGCGGCACCAACCCATTCCCATTGGTGGATCTTTGCTCCATCGCCAGTCGCAGCGTTGCTTACATCCATTACCTTGCCAGTAGCGCGTGAGACAAAGCGCACAAAGCCGTTATCGGTGTTAATCAGTTGCCATTGTTGGTTGTAGCCAGTATGGCAATCCCATTGCAGAATCACCGTGCCATTGGCTGGATTACCACCCTCGGCCACGTCGATACACTTGTTGGTAGCTTTGTTGCGCAGGCGATAGTAGGTTGCGCCAGGAGCTTGTTTCAACAAAAATTTGTTGTTGGCTGTGTTCCACTTGGTGGCCAAATAGCTGCCTGCTGGTGGGTTGGTGTGGAAGTAATCGTCGTGGTTACAGTCGAAGCGGCCATATTGGCTGGCACCACAGCGATTTTGCATAGCTGGCGTGCCGGGGCCGTCAACATAACACATTACATCTTCATCATCGATACAGTGACCATAGGCGGTGCTGTTGGGAGCCGAGCGTTGGACAGCACCCAAGGTATGCATGTGTTCGTGAGCGGCGGTCGAGCCGTTCCAGCAGCCGTTATCCATGCGGGCAAAGCCTGGGCCAAAGTTGTTGGCGTTGGCTTGGTCTGGGCGATCATCAAGCATGTAGAAGGCTACGCCACACAAGATATTGTTATCAACGAAGGTCAGATATTTCCGGTCGGCGCGGTTGTGGCCGAGCGCTTTCAAGGCATTGGCGGTTTTGTCGATTGAATCGTCGCCATCGGCTGGTACGACCACATTCATCACATAAATTTCACAATTGTTGGTGACAAAGTTGACGGCGCGGAAGCCACCAGTTTCTTGGGCACTGGTTTGATAGATCCGATCCATATCCGATGACCATTGGCGAATCGAACCAACGAATTGGTTGAACCGATCAGGTCGGTCGGAAGCCCGCACATACATGACTTGGGTGCGGTTGCCGGCGTGGCCATCGCCATTACACACAATCATTGGGTTGATTTCGGCTTTTTCTAAGGGCAGGGTTTCATCTTTGACCGTCTTGCCTTTGGCAATTGGGTCGGGGCCGTGGCTACAGAAGATTTCTTCGCCCACTTTGACTTCGTACATACCAGCACAAGGCCCAGTTTTGGCTGGGGTCAAGCCATCGTAAATCATGCCGCGTTCGGGGTCGTTGACTGGTACCGTATCTTCAGCTGGTTCAGCTTCGCGGTCTTTGCGCGATTGAGCTTGGGTGCTGGGAAGGGAACTACCAAAAAGAACAAGTAACGCAAAAATCCAAATTAATCGTGATGCCTTCATACAATTCCTCCATGAACTGTAACTACAAGGGTTGCCGAATCATCGTGAATCTCGCCGCTGAGATTGTGCATTGCTGAGCTTGGCCTCCTTGCTGGCTGGGTAACTTATTCCAATCAATAAAATTAATATTCCTAACTATTAGGCCATAGCGCCAATCAAAAGTCAATATTTCCTTAATAACATGACTAGAATAAGTCATATGGTTATGATTAGGCGTAACATGGTAGATCGTGGGTTGTTGGAGATTGGGGATAGGAAGTCGGGGATCAAGGGCTGGGGTTTTAACGCAGCGGCGCAGAGGGGAGTATGACTTTGGGCTATGGGCTTTTGACTATGGGACGCGAGATCAGGGAAATTCTAAACATCGCTCCGCTAGCCAAGAGCCCATAGCCAATTTCCTTTCGTGCGCTTCGTGTTCTTTGTAGGTAAAAACTTCGTATTTGAGTCCTAGCGCCTTATCTTTCGATCCGTGGTAGATAGGCACGGAACAGGTCGGGGCCAGCTACGATTGGGCCGCGCTCATTGCCATTGGCATCGCGGAACCAGACATACACCCGATGGGCGGTGATTGGATTCCATTGCCATTGATGTTCGCTGCTGAAGCTTTCCCATTGCTTGAAACTAGGGTTGGGATAGGCACTCAGCGCCATGCTCAATGGTTGGTTGGCATCGGTGGCCGAAAGTACCAAGGTTGCGCTGAGCGCATTTACATCGCGAATATCCACGCTGGCTTGGGGCGGATGATCGATACTAATCGTTTGACTGAGCGTGCTGGTATTGCCCATGCGGTCAGTCAGCCGCACGCTGATCGTATAGCTACCCTCAACATTGGGCAACGTCCAGCGATAGGCCCGATAGTAGGTCATTGGAGCTGCATAGATGCCGTTGATCCCAAGCTGAGCTTTGACCACGCCACCACCATTATCAAGCGCAGGCGTTAAGATCAGCAGATCGCGCTGATCGGTGCTGGTGCTACTGGCGGCGAGGGCTTGCTCGGCGGTCGCCAAACGATAAATTTCATCGGCGGCTAATTGACGCTTGTAACTGAGCAATTCATCGATTGCGATATTGCTGATGCCTGCGCCAATCGTCCAGCGCCCGAGGTTGAGATCCTCGCCAACTTCGCTTGGCAGGCTAATCTTGCTGGCTTCGTTGACCAACATGCCATCGATTAGTATGCGCTTATTGCCTGTGACTTGATTCCAACTAATTGCGAAATGATGCCAGCCAGCGCTCAAACTATCGGGTATGCTGAGGCTATGTTCTTGACCAGCCGCATCAACCGTCCAGAATGTCCAGATCGCTTGTTCAGTTTGTTCGTGGCGTAGCGCCAAGGTATTAGGATAAATCTTATCGGGGTCAACTGGGTTTTGCGCTGCAGCCAATACATAATGGCGGCCTGTGCGTGAGCTTGGCCAAGTTTTCGGCACATTGACCCACAGTGCCAGCGTGCCATGGTTAAGATTGAGGGTTGGGCTAGCAGGATAGGTCAACGAGCCATCGCCAACCTTGACTGCCTGACCAAACTTGCCACTGCTATAACTGACCTGATCGCTCGCCGCCATGGAGCCAACCGCAGGCAATGGGTTGTTCTCAAACTGAGCGACTAAGGCCAAATCGCTATCAGGATTGATCGTCAACAGCGCACTGGGCGGAGTTGTATCTTTTGGCGCTGGGCCATCAGGTCGGCTCCATGGCACGCTATCATTCCAAAGCCAAACACTGGCTTCGCATTTGACATAATTGCTGCACGGGTCGGAACCTGGGCCATACCAGCCATACGGGTCAACTTGGTTGCCGTTGTGGCGCACTTCAAAATGCAAGTGGGGAGCGCCATCGGTAAAGCCGGTTGCGCCGCTCCAGCCCAGCAATTCGCCGCGCTCAACCCACTTGGGTTTGGCCGCATCGATGTAGCTCTTGAAACTAGGAGCAAAATCGTCGAGGTGCCAATAGACGGTTTCATAGCCAGCGGTATCGCCAGCGTGTTGAATCAGCACGCCCAAGCCACGGGTTGTGCGAGCATAGGCCCAACCGGGGGCCGCTGCGACAATTGGCGTGCCATAGGGCAAATCGGGAAAATAATAATCATGGCCATCGTGGCTATTGTAGGAAAGCCCACTTTTGCCTTGATAATTGATCATTACATCGTTGCCATCACCACCATTATCAACCATAGGATAGGTATGATCAAAGTACGATGAATGCACCATGCGCGCGCCTTGCTCCCACGGAATGCTCAAAAAGCCTGTGCTCACTGGCGGTGTGCTGGGAGCAATAACTGGTTCATTTTGAAATAACTCGTGGTACACCTTGCTATAGCGAACCACCAACTGCTGCCATGTGGCCTGATCGCGATCGAATGCCAAGAACCGCTTGACAGTTAGGGCATGTGGATCATCCTTGGGATCAAGTTTTTGCTGCGAGCCATCGGTGAAATTTAGGATGACGGCACTATCGTAGGGGCCAAACCCAACCCGAATCTCACGCGCTGCCCAATCGATTTGGCTCAAAAAGCCTTGTGGGCCAGCCAAAAATGGTTGATTGGTAGCGGTAGTTGCCAAGGTTGGGTTGCTAATCAGTTGCGAGGTGGTTTCCAACAAGGCTACCAAAATGCGGGCCTCAATATTGTAATAGGCCGCTACGTTTTCGATAATCTGACCTGCTGGCTGACCATCGATATTAACAGTGGCGAGGCTGCTGTTTTGGCGTTGTAAAAAGCCTTGCACCCCACCGTCAAGCGATGAAAGCCCATGGGTGGGCGGTTGGCTTGGTTGCGGTGGCTGAGGGCTGGCATGCACTACGAACGGCAGCATTGCGCCGCCAAGCATTAATATTAAGAGACCAAGGATGATAGATCGCTGCATAGTTAATTCCAAAACTCTCATCTACATCGTTCACAAGCCGTATGGTAGCACGCCCCTAGAGCAGCGTCAATTAAAATTAGCTGATACATTGGTCCTGTTATGTGGATACTGGCTGGCCTTAGGCCATGTCCGAGTGTAGTTAGCCTGAAGATCAGTTCCCCCTCGCCCGCGTTCAGTGGGAGAGGTTGAGGCCATGTCTGAGTGTAGTTAGCCTGAAGATCAGTTCCCCCTCGCCCGCGTTCAGTGGGAGAGGGGGCTAGGGGGTGAGGGAACACTCTACGTTTATTTATGCTCAATCAGGCTGGTTCCGGTCATTGCTTCGGCTTTTTGTAAGCCCAGCAAATCGAGGATTGTCGGCGCAAGATCGGCCAAACGACCACCAGTGCGCAAACTGATCTGTTCGCGGGTCAGGCCACTAGCTGGGTCGGCAACCAAGATACATGGCACTAAATTGGTAGTGTGTGCGGTATGCGGGCCACCAGTCTGAGGATCGATCATCTGCTCGGCATTACCATGATCGGCGATCAAAATGGCTGCACCACCTTGCGCTACGACTGCTGGCACAACTTGCCCCAAGCAACGATCAACGGTTTCGCAGGCCTTGACGACCGCCGGAATCACCCCAGTATGGCCGACCATATCGGGATTGGCAAAGTTGACCACGAAGAAATCGTAGGTTTGGCTATTGATCGCATCGAGCAACTTGGCGGCCACTTCCTCGGCGCTCATTTCGGGCTGAAGGTCATAGGTTGCCACTTTCGGCGACGATGCCATCACCCGATCTTCGCCATCGAATGGCTCCTCTCGCCGACCATTCAAGAAGAAGGTAACGTGAGGATACTTTTCGGTTTCGGCGCTGTGATATTGGCGCTTGCCTGCATCGGCAAGCACTTTGGCCAATGGCTCGGTAATATAATGCGGCGGGTAGGCAATCGCATGTGGGAAGGTGGCATCATATTGAGTCATGGTGACATAATGTAAATTTGCCAATTGCTCAGGCCGTTGCCAAATGCTGGTGGGCAATTGCAAGCCTTGCTCTGCTTGGTTGGCATACCATTCCTGCACCATGGTATTGAAATCGGGTTGCATCAGAGCGCGGGTAATTTGGCGCACCCGATCAGCGCGGAAATTGAAACAAATCACCACATCGCCAGCGCTGATGCGTGGCAACGCGATGCCATTGGCATCGGTAATCACCGTTGCTTCAATAAATTCATCACCACGAGCATCGCGCAGATACGATTGTTGAATTGCACTAATTGGATCGCTGGCGGTATGTCCAACGCCTTCGACCATAGCGGCATACGCCGCGCCGACCCGCTCCCAGCGCTTGTCACGATCCATCGCATAGTAGCGGCCAATCACGCTGGCGACTTGGCCCGTGCCGATTTGGGCAATCGTTTGTTGCAACTCGCGCATATAGCCAAGCCCACTTTGCGGCAGTGTATCGCGGCCATCCATAAAGGCATGGATATAGGTTTGATTAACCCCTTGCTGCACCATAAGTTGCAACAAGGCTGCGAGGTGAATATCGTAGGCATGCACGCCGCCCCGGCCAATTAAGCCGATCAAATGCATATGTGTGCCACGTTCTTTGACTAGCTGTACAGCGTCGAGAAAGGCTGGATTTTCAAAAAACTCGCCAGATTTGATCGATTCGCTGATGCGGGTGGAATCTTGATAGACCACCAAGCCAGCTCCGATATTCAAGTGACCGACTTCGCTATTGCCAATTTGGCCTTCGGGTAAGCCCACATCAAGGCCAGAGGCATGCAGCTGGGTGGTTGGGCAGGTTGCCATCCAATGGTCAACATTGGGAGTGTTGGCTAAACTAACGCCGTTGCCAGGGCTAGCCGGTGCCAAACCCCAACCATCCATTATGGCTAACAACACAGGACGCGGTGTTGTCATGATTACTCCTTGTAAACGTTAACATGTTTGGATCTGATTTAACGAGAAAAGTGCAAAAAGTGCAAGTAGCAAAGGCTTCACCTGCGATGAGCGTAAAAAAACAGAGGAGTGGGGATCGGTCGTCGGGGATGGGGAGTGGGGGCTTGCTTACAAGGGTCGGTTTTAAGATCCCCTCACCCCAACCCCTCTCCCGTGACGCGGGCGAGGGGCTTGAACCCCGAGGTTCTGCCATGATCTATTGGTAATCCATGGGTGTTCCCCCTCGCCCGCGTGCAGCGGTGTGGATCGGTGGTCGGGGATTGCGGATTGGGTTTTAAGATTCCCTCACCCCAACCCCTCTCCCGTGACGCGGGCGAGGGGCTTGAACCCCGAGGTTCTGCTATGATCTATTGGTATTCCAATGAGATGCTCCCCCTCGCCCGCGTGCAGTGGGCGAGGGGGTTGGGGGGGGGAGGGAATGCTCCCATAGCTGCGAGAGCTTGGCTATGTTTGAAGTAGTTTTAGCGTTTAATATTGATGAAGCGGATCTTCCAATCTGAGCCAACTCGGGTCAATTGTACGTCGTAAGTTCCCGTGCCCCCTGAGTAATTGACAGTACCTTCGATGCTGAGTGTTGCGTCTTGCCCGCTACTGCTGTTGGCATTGGTGTTATTTGGAAGGTCAGCAACACTGGTATAGCCTTCGAATAGTTCACGTTGGCTAAACAATTCAGTTAATTGCTCATCGCTGATAAGACTACTATCAACAAACGCCTTGGCAGCATTAACATCATTGGCAGCGCCAGCCTTCATAAAGCCATCAAGGGTTGCGTTGGCATTATTAATCTCGCCGATCGTAAAATCGTAGATGAAATAGCCGCCAATCCCACAAAGTAACAATATGACAAGCGCCCCGATAATCCCCCACTTGAGACAACCACCGCGTTTTTGGGGCTGTGGTGGGTAGCCATAGGATTGTTGTGGCGGATAGCCTGGTTGTTGTGGTGGGTAGACTGGCTGTTGTGGCGGATAATTCTGCTGTGGCGGTTGTTGGCCGTATGGTGGTTGATTGCTCACAAAATACCTCCAAAGAACACACAAACTATAGGTATAGGCGTAGTATAGACGATGGCTTGGCTGCTGAGAAGAGCAAGAATCATGCATCGCTCATGCTATCAACCCAAATAACAATGGCACTCCGCAGTATTACGGAGTGCCATGAAAAGAAAGTTGCGGTTTAACTGATTACTTTTCGTAGACTTTGCCCGAAGCGGCTGGTGGCTTGGCGCGACCAATTACCCCTGCCAGCACAATCAGCGTTACTACATACGGCAACATTTGCATAAATTGCGATGGCAAATCGAAGCTATAGGCTTGCACTTTGAGTTGCAAGGCATCGGCTGATGAGAACAGCAACGAGCCACCAAAGGCTCCAATTGGGTTCCACTTGCCGAAGATCATCGCGGCCAATGAGATAAAGCCTTGACCGTTGGTCATGCCATCATCAAAGCCAAACGAGCCTTCTAGCGAGAACCAAGCCCCGGCCACCCCAGCGATCATCCCGCCAATAATCACGTTGCGATAGCGCATCCGATTGACGTTGATCCCAACTGTATCGGCAGCTTTGGGGT
Organism: uncultured Chloroflexia bacterium; assembly: GCA_963767035.1. Taxonomy (GTDB): domain Bacteria; phylum Chloroflexota; class Chloroflexia; order Chloroflexales; family Herpetosiphonaceae; genus Herpetosiphon. Next base: position 148,565 of record CAVYBW010000004.1, read on the forward strand.
GTTCGCCGATCGCGCGGGTACGCAAGCCCCAGACGGTGCGAAACAGGAAGAAGTTCAATCCAAACACCATCAGAATCATCAAATAGGTGATTGGTTTGTGATCAAACAGAATTGGCCCAATCAGCGGAATATCAGCCAAAGGACCAAGCGGGATTTGGGGCAAACCTGAGCGTAATGGCGATTCAAACTTGAGCAGGAAGTTGGTGCGGGTAAAGCCCGTAATCCCTACTGCCATAATGTTGATCACCGTACCGCTAATAACTTGATCAACTTTGAAGCGAATTGAGAGCCATGCGTGCAAGGCCGCCATCAGGCCGCCGGTGAAGATTGCTCCCAAAATGCCGATGATCAGCGGCAGCCAAACCACGCCTTTGATGGCGCTTGCTGGCAATGCATCGCCATAGATTGCCCGAGCTGAGATTGCCGCCGCAGCGTAGCCAAAACAGGCAGCAGTCAGCATCATGCCTTCAATCCCAATGTTGACCACACCTGAACGCTCACAGACAATCCCCGCCAGCGCGCCAATTGCGATTGGCGTACCAAGTCGCACTACCCGCGAGAGCGTATCCGAGAGATCAACGCTGTTGTTGGCTACCGCCCAGAGCAAAATCGAGAAGAAGCCAAGCGCAATCACGCTGCTCATATATGGTGCAACCCAACCGCGTTCAGGATTCTTGGCGATCAGCGTGCCGCCTACAATCACCAATGCCGCACAGATCAAACTAATCGTGATCATGGTTGGCAGTTCGATTGCGGCAACTGGCGGTGCTTTGGGATCTTCCTTCATTTTGGCACTATCGGGAATCCGAATTGTGCTGGTAAAATCCCAAATTGATTGGATTTTGCTTGTTTCAGTGATTTTATTGCCGAGGCTATTATTGACTGCAAAAATCAGGACAATCGCGATGAAAATCCCTAACAGCCCAACCCCACGTGCGCGTGTAAATTTCATACAAATCCACCGTAAAGGTTAAATGATTCCAGAGCGACGACGCTGGCGCTACTTACCCCAGCTACGGTTAAACGTGATTTTGCCACCTTCAGTTTGCTTGATACGATAGATCCAGCGCACAATTTGGTCGGCAGCAATAAACATAATCACTAAAGCTTGAATAATTTGAATCAGGTTAATCGAAATCCCAGTATTAATCTGCATTTGGCCTGCGCCAGTGCGTAACGCGCCCCAGAACAGTGCTGCCGGAACAATCGCAATTGGGTTGCTCTTGGCCAGCAAGGCAATTGCCAAGCTATCGAAGCCCAAACCACTGGAGAACACGGCCTTGAGATTATATTCCAAGCCAATTACTTGGCTCGTGCCTGCCAAACCTGCCAATGCACCTGAAATTCCCATTGCCCCAACGACTGTGCCAGTAATATTCATGCCAGCATAGCGGGCTGCTTCGGGATTTTCGCCAACGGTTTTGATTTCAAAGCCCTTGGGCGTGCGATTCATCAGCCACCAAATAAAGCCAACCATCAGGAATGCAATCACAATCCCCATGTGAATCCGGAGATCCCATGTGCTACTAGTGGTGGTGAACAAGCGCGGATAGGCTTGGCCGCCAGTTAGACTGGGGTCGGTGGCTTTGCTGATAATTCGTGGCAAAGCGGCATTCTCATGGATGAAGGGCGTGCGTTGCAAGGTGGCGCTTTTATCTTTCATCACGCCGTTAATCAAATAATCCATGATTTGTAGGGCAATATAGTTGAGCATGATAGTTGTAATAACTTCATGCGCCCCGGTTTTGGCCCTGAGATAGCCTGGAATAATGCCCCAAAGCCCGCCGGCGATAACCCCTGCCAGCAAAGCCGCTGGCAAGTGAATGATCGCTGGCAACGATGCAACCCCAAACCATTGGGGCAAAAACGCGGCAACCGCCACGCTGCCAAGTGCGCCCATCAACAATTGGCCTTCGGCCCCAACATTGAACAAGCCTGCTTTGAAGGTTACGGCAACCGCCAGACCGGCCAAAATATAGGGCGTTGATTCAACTAAGGTATTGCTGAGCGCTCCTGGAATGGTGCTAGGCTTGCTCCAATCGCCAAACGCGCCTGAGAACAAACCAGTGAAGGCGCTCAAGGTTACGCGTAGCCGTTCGGGCAAGGTGCTGAAAAACCAATCACTCCGGCTGCCATACAGACTAAGATCAAAGGCTGGCAATTTATTGCTAGGAATCGAAATAAAGACGATTACTGCTCCAATTAAGACTGCCGTCAAAATCGCCAACAATGGCACGACCGCTTCGTTGAGCCAAGTAAAGCGGCCTTTGGTGGGCTTGGTTTCAGCGGGCTTAGTTTCGGTTGGTTTGGTTTCAGTTGGGGCTTGTTGCTCATTTGACATTGGGTTGCTCCTGAATACCGGCCATCAACAGGCCAACGCGCTCGCGCGTAGCTTCGGCAATCGGGAGAATGCCAACAATCTTGCCGTGATACATCACAGCAACGCGGTCGGCTAAGGCCAGCACTTCATCAAGCTCTGCCGAAACCAATAAGACCGCCAGCCCTGCATCGCGCTGTTTAATAATTTGGTTGTGAATAAATTCGATCGAGCCAACGTCAATCCCCCGCGTCGGTTGCGAAGCAATCAGCAAGCGGTTTTCGCGGGTAAATTCACGGGCTACAATAATTTTTTGTTGATTGCCACCTGAGAGCGAGCCAGCGATTGTGGTCGCGCTAGGCGTGCGCACATCGAAGGTCGCAATCAATTCTTTGGCGTGTTGATCAATTTCTGCATCGTTGAAGGTCAAGCCTTTGGTAAATGGCGCTTTGTAATAAGTAGAAAGCACCAAATTATCACGGATGCTATAGCCAAGCACCAAGCCTGTGCCTTTGCGATCTTCGGGAATGTAGGCAACACCTTGCTCAGTAATTGAGCGTGGCGCACGATTGGTAATATCCTTGCCAAGCAGCTCAATTGAGCCACGAGGCAGATGTTGCAACCCAGTGATCGCCTCGACCAACTCAGTTTGGCCGTTGCCTTGCACCCCGGCAATCCCCAAGACTTCACCAGCATGGACATCGATTGAGACATCATCAAGCACGGTGAGGCCACGATCATCACGCAGATTGAGGTTGCGTACTTTCAGCACCACATCGCCAGGGTTGGCCGCAGTTTTATCAACTTTCAAGACAACATCGCGGCCTACCATCAGCGCTGCTAATTGACCTTCGCTGGCGGTTTTGGGGTCTGCTTCGCCGACGACCTTGCCCCGGCGCAACACCGTAATCCGGTCGGCAACTTCGCGCACTTCGCGTAATTTGTGGGTAATAAAAATCAGCGCCTTGCCCTGATCGGCCAATTCGCGCATCACTCGAAAGAGGTCATCGGCCTCTTGGGGTGTCAATACGGCGGTTGGTTCATCGAGAATCAACATATTGACATTGCGATAGAGCGCCTTCAAAATCTCGACCCGCTGCTGCACGCCCACCGGCAAATCGCCAACGATTGCATCAGGAGGCACGGCCAAGCCATATTGCTCGGAAAGCTCACGCACCCGATGGCTGGCTTCTTTCGCATTTAAAATTGGGCCATTGCGCAATTCGGTGCCAAGAATAATATTTTCGGTCACGGTTAGGGTATCGACGAGGGCATATTCTTGGTGAACCATGCCTAAACCAAGCCGAATCGCATCGGCGGGATTTTTGATCGTGGCCAATGTGCCATTAATCAAAATTTCGCCTTCATCGGGATCATACAGGCCATACAAGATGTTCATGAGGGTGGATTTACCCGCGCCATTTTCACCAAGGAAGGCGTGGATTTCACCGGGGAGTAGCGTAAATGAGATATGGTCGTTGGCTAAAACCCCGGGGAATTGCTTGGTGATATTGCGGACTTCCAACGCAGGTACGACGTTCGCGGTCACACAAGACTCCTAGTTAATCAAAAAGAGGCAGCATTGCCTCAAATATGCAGAACAACCACGCTGTTGGCTGCCAGAATGTGGCAAAAACGTGTCCCGGGTTGTTCGAGTTGCTGTGCTTTCGATGCTGTGATAATACCACACAAAAGCAGAAGGGCTGCGTCATTGCTAACGCAGCCCTTCCACGGGTTTGTGCCTTACGGCAACACTTAGTTCAAGGTAACGCCGGTTTTGATCGTACCGTCGGCCAAGCCCTTCTTGATTTCGTCAAGTTTGGCTTTGGCATCGGCTGGCAATGCTGATTCGGCATCGTGGAATGGAGCGTAGTCGATCCCGCCGTTAGCAGCATTACCTAAGTATACGCCACCAGCGAAGGTGCCATCAACAATTTCCTTGACCACATCGAACACAGCGTTGTCAACGCGCTTCATAGCGCTGGTGATCAACTTAGGTGCTGGACCTTTTTTGAAGGTGGTGTTGTATTCGTCTTGGTCAACGCCAATCACGAATACATCATTGTCAGCAGCGGTCTTGATAGCGCCTGAGCCAGTTTGGCCACCAGCACCGAAGATTACGTCTGCGCCTTCAGCGATTTGGGTTTGAGCAGCTTCGCCGCCAGCGGTTGGGTCGGTGAATGAGTCAATGTAGACTTTGCTGACAACGATGTCTTTGTTGACATAGAGTGCGCCAGCTTCGTAGCCTAATACGAATTTCTTGACCGCAGGAACTTGTTCCTTACCGCCAACTGCACCGATTTTGCCGCTCTTTGAAACCAAAGCAGCCAAAGCGCCAGCGATGAACGCTGATTCGTCTTCTGCGAAGACCAAGCCCTTGACGTTTGGCAATGCTGGGTCGTAAGCGAAGTCAACGATAGCAAATTTCAAGTCTGGGTACTTGGCAGCAGCAGCCTTGATTGCGTCGCCCATCAAGAAGCCTACGCCAATGATCAAATCGTAGCCTTGGCTTGCGAATTGTTCAATGTTCTTTTCGTAGTCTTTTGGATCGATGGTTTCGATGTAGTCGATCTTCACGCCAAGTTCGGTTTCGGCCCGTTTCAAGCCTTCGAACGCGAATTGGTTGAAGGTACCGTCATCGACTTTACCAACATCGGTAACCAAACCGATTTTGAGTTCGCTTGGGGTGCTGCCACCAGTGGTTGGTGCAGCGGTTGCCGCAGCGGTTGCCGCAGCAGTTGCTTCGGTGGTTGCCGCAGCGGTTGGGGCTGCGGTATCAGCCGTAGCGGTTGCAGCAGCTTCAGCAGCTGTTGCAGTGGCAGCTGGTGCCGTGGTTGCAGTGGTTTCGGTGCCACAAGCAGCCAATACTGGAACCATCAAGACCAACAACATCATGAACGCAATAATGCGTTTGTTCATGGGAGGACGCCTCCTAAATAAAAGTGTATCTGTAGCTCCCCAAAAAACATGTCACCCGCAGTGCGTGGGGAATGGTGCCATGCATTGGGCTTGATTATAACATAACCCGCCGTAGCATGAAGTATGAGCGATAATGTGAGCGCAAAAAGCATAGAACATAGAGCATAAGGAATGAGGAATGAGGGATGAGGAATGAGGGATGAGGGATGAATTTAGCACAAAGAGCATAAGCGATCAAGACAAAGAGGCACTAGGCTTTCGGAGATTAGCTGGTAACTGAAGGCCAAAAGCCCTTAGCTGACATGATTCATAGGATTAACAAATAGGGGACTGTCAAGTAGATTGTGTATTTCGCCGGGTATATATTTAAGCTTCCCTCACCCCAACCCCTCTCCCGTCCGACGGGGTTAATATGATGGTTTTCGCATGATGCCTGGTCAATCCACGGCACGGCTGTTCCCCCTCGCCCGCGTGCAGTGGGAGAGGGAACACCCATGCTTGCCCATAGTCAAGCAATGTTTCGCAATCGTTTAGAATTAGTTGGCAAGCATTGCGCTATGCTAGAAAGAACATACAGCATAGAATATAAGGATCGGTTGCTGGGCTAAATTTAACGCAGAGGCTTAATGGCTATAGTCTCTTGGCTAATGAGCTATTTGGATGACCAATTTATGGAATTCGGGCAATTCGTGAAAAATTAGCCTTTGCGTGCTTGGTGGTTTTAGTATCTGATCCCTAGCCCTTGATCCCTGATCCCTCGATAGAAGGAGCGTGCATGGACGATTTATTGGTAATTGGCGGTGGCTCGGCGGGCATAACCTTTGCGAAATTTGGCGCTTCGTTGGGTGCGAAAATTACCATCGTTGAGGCCAATAAGCTCGGTGGCGATTGTACTTGGACTGGCTGTGTGCCTAGTAAAAGCCTGATTCATGCCCGCTAAAGTTGCCCATACTACGGCAACTGCTGCCCGCTATGGCATTGCGAACCAACCACAAATCGATTTTTCCGCAGTGATGCAGTATGTTCGATCAGTCCAAGAGCAAATTTATCAGCACGACGATGCGCCCGAAGTTTTGCGCCAAGCTGGAGCACGGGTTATCGAAGGTCGCGCACGCTTTTATGATGATCAAACGGTTGAGGTCAATGGCGAATTAATCCGCGCCAAACATTTTTGCATTGCAACCGGCTCGCATCCCAAAATTCCGGCAATTGTAGGTTTGGCCGAGGCTGGCTACCTGACCAATGAAGATGTTTTTTTGTTGGAAAGCCTACCTAAGCGAATTATTGTGCTTGGTGGTGGGCCGATTGGCTGTGAGCTGGGTCAGGCACTTATGCGCTTGGGAGCCGAAGTTAGCTTAATTCAACAAGGCACACGCCTATTGCCAAAAGATGATCATGCGATGGGGACTGCCTTGGCCCAAGCATTAAAAGCCGAAGGCATGCAAATCTACCTCAATACCAAAACACTCAAGGTCGAGGTGCAGGATGGTGCCAAGCATGTGACCATCCAGTCGGCTGATAACGAACCACAAATCTTGGTTGCTGATGCGATTTTGGTCGCCGCTGGGCGCACGCCAAATTTACATAACTTGGGCTTAGATGCGGCGGGTATTTTGTATGATCCTGAACAGCGAATTCATGTTGACGCTTATTTGCGCACCAGCAATCCCCGCGTGTTTGCCTGCGGTGATGTAATTGGGCGCTATCAATTTACCCATGTGGCAGCCCAAGAGGCGGGGGCGGTGCTGCGCAATGCACTTTTTCCTGGCCAAAGCGCCATGAAATACGAACTTGTGCCGTGGGCAACCTTTACCGATCCCGAGGTTGGCCATGTTGGGCTTAATGAAGATCAAGCGCGAGCCAAGTATGGCAGCAGTTTGCGAGTGTACGAGTTGCCGTGGAGCGCCAACGATCGTGCTCGTACCGAGGATTCAACCCAAGGCTTTACCAAGATTTTGGCGGTTGGCCGCAAAGAGCAAATAGTTGGCGTGCATATTATTGGCCAAGGCGCTGGCGACATGATCAATGCTGCGGTGTTGGCGATGGGCACAGGCGTGAGTGCCTCAAAACTTGGTGGCCTGATCAATGTCTATCCAACTCGCTCGCAAGGCCTCAAAATGACTGCCCAACGCTCGTTTACCCGTTGGCTCGAAAACCCATGGCTGCAACGTGCATTGCGTTGGTATTTTCGCTAAAGCCCCTCACCCCAACCCCGCTCCCGTGTGGCGGGCGAAGGGCTTCACTCGCTGGTTTTAGTATATTTATTGTTAATCCACGACGGCTCCCCCGCTCCCCCTCGCCCGAGTTGCGTGGGCGTCCAAGAATCGATTTGAACCTCTGCTGCGAACCGCGCCATGGCAGGTTCATCGGACGGCGCGTGCCGACCAACAATTGTCCTTGAGGGGGTGCAGGGGGATTAAGCCCCCTGCGTCTCCTGCCTCGAGGCGGGACGGAAGGGTGGTGACCGCCATCCATGTGGATAACACCGATGATTGGCTAAAAACCTATCCCTGTAGGGTTTCAGGGGTGAGAGGATTACGGTACGGCAACGCCAAACGCTCCGCTGCTAAGTTGTTGCTCTACACCAGTTTCAACCTCTATTTGCCAAACACCGCTGCTGCTATTGTTGATCAAATAGCGGCTATCGCTCGACCAAAACGTTAACGAGGCGGCATATTGGTCAAAATAGGGCAATACATTCAAAAAAGGCCCACTTGGTGCAAACGATTTAAGTCGTTTTACACTGCCTGTTGCTACCTCAAGCACCTCCCAATGCACGTTTACTCCAGTTTGAGCCTGCCGACTAACCCTGACAATGCCCGCATCGCCGCTTGGCCCGCGTGGCTGAGCATCGGCAATTAACAACGCCACCGAACGGCCATCAGGCGACCAGAAAAAGGCCAACGGACGCCCAGTTTCAAATGTTTGGCTTTTGCCAGTCGCAATTGTTTGGATCATGAGGCCCGAACGGGTTTGCAAGCCAAAGGTTTGGTAGGCTACTTTGGCGCGATCAGGCGACAGCACAAACATAAAACCATCGCTGGTTGGCTCGCTCAAGGCCCGCTGGCCAGCCTGATCGATTTGCATCAGTTGATTGATATTGCCATCAGCAATCACCACGACTCGCGCTGAGCCGTCAGCATTCCATGCCGGAGCCTGAAAATCGCCAGCGGTTTCAGTAAAAAATGTCAGATCGTTGGATTCGACTGAGTGAACGGCGGTGTTGCCAACCGTTGTGCCGCCAGTATGCAAGAGCAATGCGCTACTATCGGGCTTCCAAGCAAAGTATGAAGGTTGACCATCGCGCACTTTATGCGCTACTTGTGAGCCATCAGCCGGCACAACATACAATTCCATGGTCGTGCCAGAGGCCAAAAAGGCCAGCATTTGGCTATTGGGCGACCAGTAAAGATAAAAAGGTCGCAGGTTGAAATCGCTAAAAATAGTCCGAGCTGGGCTACCATCAAACGCTTGCACCCGAATCTCGATAACCGTAGGGCTTAATTGAATGTAGGCGACGTGTTGGCCATCGGGCGCAGGTGTAACTTGAATGTATTGGATGGTTGCTGAGGCATCGTTCGTGAGGGTTAATTGTTGCTTGTCGCTAGCAATCAGTTGAATGTTGCCAATTTGATCTTGCACCAGCGTTTGATTAAGTTTAACGCTTGGCTGATCGCGTTGCCACCAGCCGCTGCCTAGCGCCAAACCAAGGCCAACAACTCCGCCGATTAACAGTAGCCAACGAATGCGTCGTCGCATGACATCGCCTCCTATTAAGGTGTCATAATCGCCGTACCATTCAATCAAATCCCCCGCTGATTGCGACTGAATGGTCTTGGATTAAGCCTATCACGAATCTGCTTACGAGCCACTTAACTTGGCTTTGTTTTTGCTAGGACTATTACGCTATTTTTGGCAGAACCTAGGTTATTGATTGGGCTATCCAAAAGTTGGATTATTTGCTATACAGCTCAGCAATGGGCTGTGATAAAGTAGCAACACCGCTCAATCGTTCCAAAAGATGCCTTACTATTGCTAACGAAGGACTGTTGTGATGCTTGCTTTTCAACCTAGCAACCAAGAATTGAATGAAGCCAGCCTTGTTGCCAGGTTGCGACAGCGTGATGACGAAGCCTTTCACTGTTTTTTGCAGAACTTCGCTCCCCAGATGCAGCGGCTTGCCCGGCGCTATGTCTATTCCGATGATGAGGCCGATGATATTGTGCAGGAAAGCTTTATTCGCGCTGCCGAATATATCAATCGCTTTGAAGGTCGTAGTAGCCTGCGCACATGGCTACATCGGATTACGATTAATACTGCGCTCGATTATCGCCGCCGTCAACGCCCCCAAACTACATTAAACGAATTAGACGAAAGGCCAGTTGCTGGCGATTTGGGCGATGCTACGCTTTCGGCTGAATTGTGCCAGTATATTGATGCAGCGCTGGAATTGTTGCCCCACCGCCAACGAATCGCAATTAACCTGTGCTATTTGCAGGGAATGACTGCCCAAGAGGCTTCATGCTCGTTGGGCATTAGCCCTGATACGGTCTATGGCTATTTGCAACAAGCCTACCCAAGCTTGCGCCGCGCCTTAGCTTGCTATCTTAGCGACGTGTGAAACACCTTTTTGCTTTGAGCGTATAGCTGCTGCAACATCCATCTGGCGGCAGTTCCCGCAAGGAGGTGTCCTATGCAAATCACACTAATGGTGATGTTGTGTGTCGTTGGAGCACTCGCACTGGTGCTGGGGGAAGCCCATATGGTGCGTGCGCCAGGCAGTATTCAACCGCTTTCCCTCATTGGTTGGCGTATGGCAGTGTATATGATGTTAATTCTTGGCACATTAAGCATTATTGCAGTATTATGATACCGATGTGCTGATATTCATCGGCTCGTTGCCCACAAGGCAATGGGCTTTTTTTTGACAAAAACCCACTTATTGAGATATTATCTCTTTTGTAAATGAGAATAATATCAATTAGCTAAGGATTTAATTTCAATGCGTCGATATAGTTTCGTGCTGTTGCTGGTTCTCTTGGTTGCTTGTGGCCAAAGCACTGCCACTGTTCAACCAAGCCAAGTCAGCCAAAGCCAACAGCAAACCACCACCGCCGATCAATTAGTGCCAACCGCCACAACGATTTCGACCGCGCCGGTCAGCCAAATTCGCATCGTCACAACCATGAGTATTTTGGCTGATGTGATTAAGCAAGTTGGCGGCGAGCGGGTGATCGTCGATAATATTATTCCCTTGGGTGCTGGCCCCGAAGATTATCAAGCTACGCCTGGTGATAGCCAAAAAATCGCCGATGCCAATATTGTTTTCTTCAATGGCCACGCGCTTGAGGAATGGCTCGAGCCGTTGTTTGAAAATGCTGGCGGCAGCGAGCAACCACGGGTTGAATTATCGGCTGGCTTGGCGGTAATCGAAGCAGACCATGCCGAAGCAGATCACGCTGATGACGAACACGCTCACGAAGAGGGCAACCCTCACTTTTGGCTCGACCCAACTTATGTAATGTCGTACACCTTGACGATTCGCGACCAACTGAGCGCAATCGACCCAAGCGGCAAGGCTACGTATGCTGCTAACGCTGAGGCCTACCTTGGCCAGCTCGAAGCGCTTGACCAAGAATTGCAAGGCTTGGCGGCTCAAATTCCCGCCGAGCGGCGCAAATTGATCACCAACCACGATGCCTTTCCCTACTTTGCCAAACGCTATGGTTTTGAAGTGGCTGGTGTGTTGTTGGAAAACCCCGAAGCCGAGCTTTCGGCTGGCGATTTGGCGGCCTTAGTTGAGAGCGTCAAGGCCAGCGGCGTGCCAGCAATCTTCTCAGAATCGCAGTTCAACCAAAAAACTGCTGAATTGTTGGCTGATGAAGCTGGGATTAAAACGATTGCGGTGTTGTATACCGATACTTTAGGCAGCGATACAGCAACTTCCTATATCGACATGATGCGGTACAATATGAATACTATTGTTGCTGCGCTCAAATAACGCACACTTGACATATGGCAGTGGCTATAGGAACAGCAACGGCTGTTGCCTATAGCTTCTTGCGTTAACAAGGATTTTCTATGGCAGCGGTTGCTTCCCAAGCGCAGATTCGGCTTCAATCGACCACGATTGCCCCAGCGCTTGAAGTTCGTCAGCTTACAATTCGCTATGATCAACGCCCAGTGTTGAGCGATGTTTCGTTTCAAGCCCAATCCAGCCAATTAATTGGGATTATCGGCCCGAATGGCGCTGGCAAAACCTCGTTGATTAAGGCGATCTTAGGTTTAATTCCTTCAACGGGCCAAATTTTGGTTGCCGGCCAAGCCTTGGCTAAACGTTCGCGCAAAGTTGCCTATGTGCCGCAAATTAGCGCGGTCAATTGGCGCTTTCCTGCCAGTGTGCGCGATGTTGTACTGATGGGTCGTTATGGTCAACTAGGTTGGCTGCGTCGCCCCAAAAAAGCCGATTACGAGCTGGCTGATGTGGCGCTTGAGCAAGTTAATATGCACGATTTTGCCCATCGCTCAATCGCCGATCTTTCTGGCGGCCAGCAACAGCGGGTCTTTTTGGCGCGCGCTTTGGCCCAAGAGCCAGATGTGTTGCTGCTCGATGAGCCAATTAGCGGCGTTGATGTGCCAACCCAAGAAGTGATTTTGCACCTTTTGCGCGATCTTAGTAGTGCTGGTCGCACCTTGTTGGTTACAACCCATCATTTGCAGCATTTAGAGCATCATTTTGATGCCTTGCTCTGTTTGAACCAACGCCTGATTGCTTATGGCCCGCCAACCGCAGTTATGACCCGCGAAGTGGTTGAGGCGACGTTTGGGCGATCGTTGGTTTTAGTGCCAAGTCACGAGCGAATTATTCTCGATTGTAATCATAGCAATTGCACCGAAAAAAACAGCATCGTCAACAGCGATAATTCTAATAATCTAAATTGAACCTGATTCCTAACCCCTGACCCCTGGCCCCTGCCAGTTATAAAAGGTTCTCAAACCATGAAATGTACTGATTTTTGGAACTGTGTCGTGGTTCCCTTACAATTTGCGCCGACCCAACGCGCTTTGCTGGCCGCCATCCTGATTGGGATACTTTGCTCGGTGGTGGGCGCGTTTGTGGTGCTGCAAGATTTATCGTTTATTGGCGATGCCTTGGCTCATGCCTCGTTTCCAGGCGTGGTGATTGCCTCGATGCTTGGCTGGAATATTGCGCTTGGTGGGGCGATTTTTGGCGTGGCCACGGCCTTGGGCGTTGGCTGGATCACCCGCCGCTCCAAAGTGAGCCTTGATACGGCGATTGGCGTATTATTTGCGGGCATGTTTGCTTTGGGCATTTTTCTGCTCTCGCGCAACCGTGGCTACAACAAAGAGCTATTTGGCTTGCTGCTGGGCGATATTCTCGCGGTGCGCCAGAGCGATCTCTGGACGATTGTTGGGGTTGGCGGATTAATTCTGGTAGTGATTGCAGCGCTCTACAAAGAGTTGGTGCTGATGACCTTTGATCGCACAGCGGCGGCGGCGCAAGGCTTGCCAGTTGGCTTTTTGCATTATTTGTTGCTCAGCATTATGGCGGTCACAGTGGTGGTGGCAATTCAAAGCATCGGGATTGTGTTGGTGGTGGCGATGTTGGTTACGCCTGCGGCCACCGCTTCGTTGGTGGTGCGACGCTTTTGGTCGATGATCGTTTGGGGTTCGCTGCAAGGCCTGATTGCCGCAACGATTGGGATTTACGTTTCGGCCTATATCGACGGCGTGCCAACCGGCTCATCGATTGTTTTGGCGCATACAGCGATCTTTTTGCTGGTATTGGTGGTTGCGCCCCGTAAAAATGCTTTGGCTGGCCTGTTTCAACGCAAGGTTGTCGACTAACTAGCGACTATCGTTGCTCATGGCTCAATTGGACTAATGCTACTCATGTTCCATATTCCACATGCATTGATTATTTGATAGGATACGATCTTACTATCAAGCATGGGGACTGCTTATGGCCGATTTAGCCTTGAACCACGATCAAATCCTTTTAGGTGATTGTCGTGATGTTCTTCCATTACTGCCACCAGCCAGCGTCGACCTCATTTTCGCTGACCCGCCCTATAATTTGCAATTGCGTGGCGATTTATTACGTCCCAACATGACTCATGTTGCCGCAGTTGATGATGATTGGGATTCGTTTCGTGATTTTGCTGCCTACGATGCATTTACCCGGGCTTGGTTGCAAGCATGCAAGCGGGTTTTGAAAGATAACGGCACCATGTGGGTGATTGGCAGTTATCATAATATCTATCGGGTTGGTACAATTCTGCAAGACTTAGGTTTTTGGATATTAAATGATATTGTCTGGATTAAGCGTAATCCAATGCCAAATTTTCGTGGTGTGCGCCTAACTAATGCGCATGAAACATTAATTTGGTGTGCTAAATCGCCAGGCCAGAAATATACCTTTAATTATCATGCCTTACGCCATTTGAATGATGATAAACAAATGCGCAGCGATTGGGAATTTCCATTGTGTACTGGCAACGAACGGCTGCGGATCAACGGTAGTAGAGTGCATAGCACCCAAAAACCTGAGGCGTTGCTCTATCGGGTATTGTTGGCAAGCTCAAATGTAGGCGATGTGGTGCTTGATCCATTTTTTGGCACTGGCACAACTGGCGCGGTTGCCAAACGCTTAGCCCGCCACTACATTGGTATCGAACGTGATATGAGCTATGTTGAGGCTGCACGAGGCCGTATTGCGGCAATCGAGCCACCAGCCAGTACTGATGCTTTGCAAGCCGTGCCGATTAACAAACGGCGGATTCCCCGCATTCCTTTTGGCAATTTATTGGAGCATGGCTTGTTGCAAGCGGGCCAACAACTATGGTTTAATCGTGATCCTGGCTTGGTTGCTACGCTTTTGGCTGATGCCTCGCTGCGCATGGCCGATGGCACACGTGGCTCAATCCATAAACTAGGAACAATTTTGACTGGCCAGCCAAGTTGTAATGGTTGGGAACATTGGTTTTTTCAAGCGGCTGATGGGCGATTGGCTTCAATCGATCTGCTGCGCCAGGAGCTGCGGCGTTTGCGTGAGCAAGCTCCCAATGCTGATGATTTAAGTGAGCTATGACAATTAATCTTGCTGATGGGTTACGAGCGCAAGCTGCCAGTTTAGGCTTTAATTTGGTTGGCATCACGCCTGCTCGGCCATCGCCAAGCCTAGCCGCCTATCAACAATGGGTTGAGGCCGGGATGTATGGCGAGATGGGCTATTTGGCGCGGCCTGATCGTCAAGCCCGCCGCCAAGATTTAAATGTGATTGTGCCAAATGTGCGCTCGTTGATTATCGTTGCGCTTGATTATCGTACCCAGCCAATTCCTGCAAGGTTGCTCAACGACCCTAGCCGTGGGCGGATTGCCGCCTATGCATGGGGCATTGATTACCATGATCTGATGACTCCGCGTTTGCAAGAATTGGCTAATTGGTTGCAAGCCCAAATTCCTGATCCCGTACATCAGCGGGTGTATGTGGATACTGGGGCGATTTTAGAGCGTTCGCATGCTCAGCAGGCAGGCTTGGGCTTTATTGGCAAAAACACCATGCTGATTAGCCCACGGCGTGGCTCGTTTTTCTTCTTGGGCGAAATTCTGACGACCTACGAATTTGATGAGTACGATCAAGCTGCGCCAATGACGATGTGTGGCTCGTGTACTCGTTGCTTGCGGGCTTGCCCAACCAATGCCTTTCCCAAACCACATGTGCTTGATGCACGGCGCTGCATTTCCTACCTGACGATTGAGTATAAAGGCTCGATTCCGCGTGAGCTACGCTCGCAAATGGCCAATTGGATTGTTGGTTGCGATGTGTGTCAAGATGTTTGCCCATGGCAACGCTTTGGCGTGCAAAGCCAAGAAAGCGCCTTCTTTCCAATTGATTATGATCGGGCTGCTCCACCGTTGGCAAGCCTGTTAACTCTTAGATGCGGCCAGTTTTGGTGCGCGCTATGGCAGTGCCGCGATTAGCAGGCTCAAGCGTGATCGTTTGGTGCGCAACGCCTGTGTAGCGGCAGGCAACTGGCGCGAGCCTGAAATTTTGCCCTTGATTGCGCCTTTGTTGCACGATGCAAGCAGCCTTGTGCGTGAGCATGCGGCCTGGGCGATTGGCCGTAATCGCGATGGTGCGGCTGGGCTGTTATTGCAACAAGCTCTGCAAACCGAAACCGAGCCAAACGTGCGCGCCGAATTGCTGCAAAGTTTGCAAGAGCGCTAGCGTTTCTGCGTGCTGTGGTGGATATGCAGAGGTTGAGCGACCCCTCACCCCAACCCCTCTCCCGCCGAGCAGACGAGGGGCTTTTGTTTTGGTGGTTTGGTCAAGATGGATTGGCAATGCACAGGATTCCCTCACCCCAACCCCTCGCCCGTGGCGCGTGCGAAGGGCGTTCGTTCGCAATGCGTCGGTAAACCATGGCTCCCCCTCGCCCGCATTCTCGTAGGAGAGAGGGCTGGGGGGGAAGGGAACGCTGCGCTTGGCTAGACGTTCTCTAGCGAATCTGCTATCATCCATGGGCTTTTGTTGGCTTGGGGATGAATTAACAACGATGGAAAACCTGCACACTGAAGGGCTAAAACAGAGTTGGTGGCGGCTTGGGCTTGGCGCATTAATGTGCATCATCATGCTTGGCTTGATGTGGCCGGCCTTTGAACGTGGCTTGGCGCGGCGGCCTGTATTAAACTTGCTGACCCCTGATGATGGCCTTGAAGGTACATTATTATACGAAGCCCAATTGATTCGGCGTGATCGATCGCTCTATCGCCCGATTGTTGCCGAAGAATTTATTTCCGCCCCGTATACCCCCTTGCATCCGATGCTGCTTTCGTTGCTGCCATTTAACCCTGAGCGGCCTTTTACCGCAGGCCGTTGGATTTCGCTGCTCTCGATGTTGGCGATTGGCCTGATTATTAGCCTGTTTGTGGCGAGCCATAGCCGCTATTGGCTGCTTGGTTTGGCGTTTGGCGCGTGCTGGCTGGCCTTTCCACCAGCCCAATTATGGGCCTTGCGACTCAAGCCTGATCTATTTGCCTTGAGTTTTAGCGCGCTTGGCGTGTTACTGGCAAGTTGGCGCGAAGGGCGCTGGTTTGGTTGGGCGGCAGTTTGTTTTGGCTTAGCATTTTTATCCAAACAAACCTTGGCAATGGCTCCGCTGGCAGTTGGCCTGAATTTACTGATTCACGATTGGCGCAAAGGCTTGAAATTTGGCGCAATTGTGATTGCGGCGGCAGGCTTGCCCTATTTAGCTTTGGATCTAGTGACCGATGGTTGGGCTACGCGCCACATTTGGGGCTTACACCGCTCGGAGTGGTGGAGCTTTGACCTGATGTGGAAATATGTGCGTTTGCTGGGCTGGTCGTTGCCATTGCTTGGTTTACGCCATGCTTGGTTTGACGTTGCACTGGCGTCATTATGCGCTGCGTCAAGCGGTGCTGTATGCCATGCTTGCGCCGCTGGCGCTCTATGGTGCTGGTGAAGTGGGCGCCCATCATAATCATCTTTTAGAGACAATGCTGGCTTGGTGTTTGGCTGGTGGCTTGGCCGCTGGGTTGTTGCTAAACCTTGGCTGGCGCAAGCGTGGTTGGTGGCAGGCACTGATTGTGGCGACGATCAGTCTGGTTTTACTGCAAGGTTGGTTGTTGCGTCAAACGCCGAGTTGGTATGGTGGCGAGTTTGGCATCCTCGATCTAGCGCGTTTTGTGCCCTATATTCAATCCAAGCCTGGCGATGTGCTGCTGGATAACCCTGGTTTGGCAATTGCGGCGGGCAAACCATTGATTTTTGATGATCCCTCAACGATGGGTCCGGCGATTGAGAGCGGCGTTTGGCCATCGGATGGTTTGTATGAAAGTATTCGGCAACGGCGTTGGAGCCTGATTATGTTGCCATTCAATGTCCAAACTGATCCGATTGATGCAACCGGGCGCTGGACGGAAGAAAGCATTCGCTTGATTGATCAGCATTATCAGCTTGAATTTGCTGATACGGTTTTCACCTATGTGCCAAAGCCCTAAAATGCGATTGCCAGCACCCCCTCCGAGATGCTGACAACCCTTTTTTTACAATCATCAAACACTCTAACCAAAAGACCCGTGGATACGGTTCGACAGCTTCAAAGCTGGACAAATACCTAATTGTTATGGCTAATCCAAGCGGCTGCCTGCCGAGGAGACCCCTCGCAGGGGCTGGGCTTGCCAGCTTTACTCGCGGTTGACCTTAAAATTACGGTTATGTCACATCACGCCAGTAGTATAACAATGCTTCAAATTGATAACCGAGCAGCAGATGGGTATTCGTCGGTGATCAGTCACCACCAGCCCGAGCCATATGCCTGTCTTTGTGCGTTTCCCCAGAGCTAGGTTTAATGATCCTTGCTTGTTTCGACGCACCACCGACTATTTCCATAGGCCAATCCTACAGTCGATAGCGGTGATCAATTTGGGGTTTGGTTTTATTTGTTCAGGTGCTGTTCCCGCTGAACCGTATCCTTACGGGCTACACTGTTAATATACTTGGCAGGCTGGTTAACTACAAGCGCTTCATCGCTGTTTTACGATGAAGCGCTAAAATGGGCAATTTTGGGCTTGTGAAGGTTTGGCTTGAGGCAGTTGTGTCAAAAATTAATTAAGCAAAAAATACCTAGGGTCAATTATTGAAAAATAAAAAAAATACCTAGGACCAAAAAGAAAGTGACAACTGCAATCAAGACAAACTGGAGGGTAGTGGTTAATTTTGCCCGGGTTGAGCTCGCAAGATCAGAGCCTGCTTGAATGCCAAAGGTTGGTGATATGGCATTCGGACGATTGACATCGATCTGTTTCGCGTTGGGTGTGCGCTGTTGGGGCTTGGTAAACTGATCGGCGAAAAGATCGACTGATGGCTCAGGTAACGGAATGGTAAACTGGCTCGGGGTACGACGTTGCAGTGCATGTTGAAGCTGGCTGACAAATTCGCCCACCGATTCTTGGCGCTGATTCGGATGTTTGGCTAGTGCGCGTTCAATAACCTGGGCAATTGCTGGCGAGATACTCGGCACAACATTTTGCAAGGGTGGAATTTGCTCTTGCAAAATTTTTTGCACCAACTGCGGCGAGGCGGTATCGCTGCCAAATGGCCGTGAATTGGTTAAGGTTTCGTAGAGCACCAAGGCCAGTGAATAGAGATCCGAGCGTGGCGAGGCCGCAACTTCCTGCATAATTTCAGGTGCCATATAGGCAATTGTGCCGGTTACATTCCCAGTTTTGGTGAGCCGAATGTATTGGGCTGTGCTCGCGATGCCAAAATCGGCCAAAACCGCTTGACCATTGTTGCGAAACAAAATGTTACTCGGTTTGATATCGCGGTGAATAATACCCTTGCTATGGGCATATTCTAAGGCATAGCCAATATCGATGCCCATCTTAATCACATCTTCGACGGCGAGCGAACTGGCGATCATACGCTCTAACAACGATCCGTTATCGATGTATTCGAGCGCAATAAAATAGACCTCCTCGTCTAGTTTGGGGTGGGGTACCGCACCGGTCTCATACGATTGGACGATATGCGGGTGATGTAAAATCCGCACTGCATCGGCCTCGTTGAGAAAGCGCGTTAATAGTTCACCGACATGGATCAGCATCGAAGGCAGAACTTTAAAGGCGGTTGTTCCAAACTGTGGATGTTCAGCTTTGTAGACAATCGCCATGCCGCCTTGGCCGATCTGCTCAGCTAGATGATACTCCCCAAGTTGAAGATTACTTAAGTTTTGCATAGAGGGCCACCTAATGCTAAACATGGATCGTGATCATAGACAGAGCGCACTCGTTGGTGCGCTCTCTCGACTGACCTCCGACAAGAACTATGGATTAATCGGCGGTGCTGTTGGTGCTGCGGTTGGCCGAGGTGTGTTGGTTGGTGGTGGTTTTGGACAACCACCGCGTGATGGATCACCTGGTTCATTCGGACAATTATCAACATTATCAGGAATCGTATCGCCGTCTGAGTCAGGGATTGCTGTTGGTTGTGGAATCTCAGTTGGCGCTGGACAACCATTATTTGGCCCAGCAACACCAGGACATCCATCAACATCGTCGGTAAAACCATCGCCATCACTATCAACTGGCGCTGGTGTATTGGTTGGTTGTGGTGCTGACGTTGCTTGTGGCGCTGGCGTGTTGGTTGCTCGTGGTCGGGCTGTTGGCTGTGGTTGTTGTGGTCGGGCTGTTGCCACAACCGCATTTGAAGTAGCCGTTGGTTCCGCAGTATTGGTTGGCTCTGGAGTTGGGCTATTCTCAGGTGTAGGAGCCAAGGTACTTGTGGCAACGCCCGGATCGACCACAACAATTGGCTGGGTACCAACTGGGGTTCCGGCGTTGTTCGAACCTGCACTGGTTGCAGTCGCGTTGCCATTGGTATTAACTTGGATCGTATTGGCGGTTCCGGTCGAATCAGTGGTATTGGCAGCATTGCCACCAGACACCATATAGATTCCAATCAAAATGAGCCCTAAAATTCCCCCGCCGATCCCAGCAATTAAGGCCTTCTTTTTATTATTAGGCCGATTAACCGCAAAGGTACCGGTGCCAGCAAAATTGAGATTTGGCTCTGAGCTCGGGCCAAGGCTTTGATTGACCGCCGTACCAGGGCGCGCTACCTCAATTGGGCGTGCATTGACCGTGCGGTTAGGTCGTGAAGCTGGCCCGCGCATGGCGTTTTGGCCAGTTAGCGGCTGGTTAACCCCTGATAGTGGTTGGTTAACCCCTGATAGTGGCTGATTGACCCCTGAGGTAGGGGCGTACATTTGCGGGTTTTCGTTAGCCAATGATCGATTAACCCCACTCGGGGCGCCAACAGCTTCCGGAGCATAGATTTGAGTACCATCATTAGGTACCGAAACATTGACCTGTGAATGTTGGCCAGCTGGTAGGGGTTGGTTGACTCCACTGAGTGGTTGATTGACGCCACTTAATGGCTGATTAATTCGACTATTTGGGTTGCTACCTGCTGGGGGCGTATAAATCTGGGTACCATCGACCGGCAAGGCCACATTAGCGGCACTGGCTGGAGCAGCAACGCCTTGGTTGGGCTGCGAAAGCGGCACATTGGCAGCACTAGCGGCACCAACCACAGGATTGAAAACCTGAGTACGGGTTGAATCGCCTTCGGAGCCACGTTCAGTCCGTCCACCGCCTGGCCGGGCAATCGGGATCATGGGTTTGCCATGAACATTCAATTGCACATCGGGCTTGGTTGCTGATCGGCCAAATTTAGCTTGCTTGAGCGCCTCAACAAAATCAGACATATTCTCGAAGCGGCGTTCGGGGTCTTTGGCCGTGGCTCGTTCAATAATTTGTGCCGTGAGCGGTGGTACATGCGGCGCCAATTCACGTAATGGTGGCAGTGGCGTGCTAATAATTTTGCTTAATGCTACGGCGATATTGGCGTGCATATTAGCATATGGATTTTTACCCGCTAAGGCTTCATACAGAATTAAGCCTAGGGCATAAATATCCGAGCGTGCATCAGCAATCTGGCCTTCAGCAATTTCCGGTGCGGTATAGGCGACGGTGCCGGCAAAACCACCAGTTTTGGTCATGCGGGCTTCATTACTGACCAGTGCAATCCCAAAGTCGGCCAAAACGGCATGGCCATCGTGGCGAAAGAGAATATTACTGGGCTTGATATCGCGGTGGATGAACTGCTTGCGATGGGCGTAATCTAGGGCTGAACCAATATGCAAGCCCATCTCAATCGTGGGATTGAGTTGTTGGCGGGGTTGCTTATGTAAGCGTTCGCTGAGTGTACTACCACCAATGAATTCCATGGCAATATAATGGATTCGTTGGCGACTATTGTTGGGATCAGGAATATCACTGGCTTCGTAGAGTTGCACAATATGTGGGTGGTGCAATTCACGAATTGCCCGTGCCTCGAGCATGAATCGTCGGAGCGTGTCGGTATCGTGGGCGAAATAGGGTGGTAACACCTTAAATGCTACCGAGCCATAGTCGGGGTGATTCGCACGATAGACGAGCGCCATTCCACCACGACCTATTTCGTCCTGCAAGGCATACTCGCCCAACTGTGTATGTTCAAACGACTCCATAGCAGCATCCTACAACGAAAACAGCGGAAGACCGCTCTCTTCAGTACCAAATTATGTTCGACAACTTCGTTGCTGCCCCATTATCACACTATTCGTGAGCCTTGACAAGCGACACTATGCGTGATACGAGCTTTGCCACAATCAGCCTACATTGCTAGCCTACGCCTGCAAATTAGGGTTGATAGGTGGTCTTAAACCGATAGATTGGGGTTTTCTCGCCAGTTTTTTGGCGCAAACAATATTAATCAGATACGTGGTTTGGGCTGCAATCGGAACGTTGCTCAACAATTCGGCAGTTTGACCAGGATTGCCCGATTGCACATACGGTTGAAACTGTCCATTGCCATCACGATAATATAAATACAGATTAAAATCGTGTTGGTCGGGGGTAAGATTTTCAAGCTGAATGGTTACTTTGCCGCCAACAGCCAAATTAAATTGATAATAATCGAAATTTTCTTGGACTTCGCCAATAAAATCGCTTTCGCACCATCCGCCGGCCAAGGCAACTGCTCCGGCAGTGGTAGAAGCATTATTGGCTGGTTCACCGACGTTAATACATGGCTGCAAGTCGCCGACGACTGGGGCAAACAAGCGCCCACGATAGATGCCGATTGTGGCACGAACCGGACCGGATACCGTGACATTCGCCGTTTCAGAGCGTAATTCAACCTGAAAATACTCATACGGTTCAGCAACAGCGTTTTTCAAAATTCCGATATTAATCAAGGCATAGCGGCGCAACCCGGTAATTGTAAAGGCATTGCCAGTGCCGGCAGTTGGGGTATAGTCGCTGCTTGCGATAGCCGTTCCATTAACGGTTTGGTAGCGTAAGTTAAGGTTCAGGCTATCAGTATCTTGGGCGCCAGACACCATCACTTTGAGCCAAACACTGACTCCTTCGGTGGTCTGAACTGCGGTTCGCTCCCATGCAACGACAACTGCTTGCGGGCTAGCTTCCTCGGCATGGGCAACTGGCAAAGCCATGAAACCAACGAACAGAAAGAGGAACAATGACCAACGTTTGTAGTGCATAACCTAAGAATCCTTGTTGCTAGAATCAAAGCGCGATCGCTGGTTATGGGGTTTGGCATGGCGCAATCATTTTTCAAAGGCTTGTTCCATGCCAACTAAATATTTATGGTCTATAGGTAACACTTATGCGATAGGTTGGTACTTTACTACCGCTGGAGCTAGCCCAATAGGCAGCAATCAAATAGTTGGTGTTAGCGGCAATTGGTGCATCGATGATCGCCTCAGCTTGCTGTCCACCATTGATTGACTGTAGATAGGTTTTGTACTGACCAGTTCCATCACGATAGTAAAGATATAAGTCAAGATCATGTTGATCAGGGGTGGTATTTTCTAGCCGAACCGTTAATTTTCCAGCAGTCGATTGAGTTATGCGATAATAATCAACTTGTTGGGCGGCCTCACCGCTAAAATCACTGGTACACCAGCCGCCACTGGCAGCAATCTCGCCAGCTGATACCGCAAAATTATTATTTGGCTCACCAACGTGAATACACGATTCTATATCACCTACGACTGGATTCATAATCCGTGAACGAGCAATCGTAATCGTTAATCGAGCTTGCCCAGAAATCACGGTACTTGTTGAATCAGAACGCAGTTCGACTTGGAAGGTTTCGAAAGGTTCATAATAGGTATTATTAAGAATATCGATCTTAATATAGGCAACCCGATCGTTGCCACTAATCGCGCCTTTATTGCCTGAAGGCCAATTAGTTGGAACATAATCATCATTGTAGGTTGCTTGTTGTGAGAATGTTTGGTAGATAAATTTAAGATTGACATTTTCGGTAGGCCCAGCACCGATGACATTGATTCTTAACCAAACATCAATGCCTTCAGCCGTTGACACGTAGAGTTTATCCCATGCGAGGGTTGCGGCAGTCGGTACATCGGGGTTGGCATAGCTTGCTTGCGGCAAAATGCCTTGAATTAATAAGAGCAGAATAAGGATTCTGGCAAATTTCATAATTGCGATACTCCTACTATAGATCACTGTCGATAAGAATCCTAAGTATTATAGGGTGAATCAATCAAAGATTGCGCTATTTATGGGAGATTGGCATTTAACCGATAGGTTGGCACCTTTGCTCCACTAGAGCTTTCCCAATACACCGAGATTAAATCAGGTCGTACCGGCAGCAATCGGTGCACTAATATATTCAGCTTGCTGGCCTAGATTGATTGATTGTTTGTAAACTTGATAGTTGTCATTGTCATCAAGATAGTATACATAGAGCTGTAAATCGTGTTGGTCTGGGGTGGTGTTTTCAAGTTGGATCGTAAGTGTACCGCTGCGGGTTGTGGTTAGGCCGTAATAATCAACAGCTTGAATCGCTTCATCACTAAAATCACCATGACACCAACCACCATTTAGGGCAATGACACTAGCACTTGATCC
This sequence comes from uncultured Chloroflexia bacterium, assembly GCA_963767035.1. Lineage (GTDB taxonomy): Bacteria > Chloroflexota > Chloroflexia > Chloroflexales > Herpetosiphonaceae > Herpetosiphon. Next base: position 172,353 of record CAVYBW010000004.1, read on the forward strand.
GTAGTTATTATTCGGCTCACCAGCCTCGATACATCCTTCTATAATACCGACAATCGGGGTCATCAGCCGTGAACGGGCGATTGTTACACTGGTACGAGCTGGCCCAGAAATGACGGTACCTGATGCATCGGAACGCAGCTCGACTTGAAATGTTTCGAAAGGTTCATAATAGCTATTTCTAAGGATATCAAGCTTAATATAGGCAACACGATTGAGGCCGCTAATTGTGCCCCGCGTTCCCGTTGGCCACGTGGTTGGAACAAAATCATCATTCGCAGTTGCCTGCTGGCCAAATGTTTGATAGATAAACTTAAGATTGACATTTTCGGTGGCGCTAGCCCCCACCACATTAATTCGTAACCAAATATCAACCCCTTCGGCTGTCGATACGGAGAGTGTATCCATGCGAGGGTTGCGGCACGAGGAGTTTCAGGGCTGGCATAACTAGCACGGAGAAATACACAAATAAAAGTGAGAAAAAGAGCGATTTTCGACAAGGTCCGCATACATGATTGTCCTTCTCGTTATAGAATGATCTCTTGTTGTTGCAGCCAGAAGATTTTGATTGAAGGAGCCTACTATCGCCGAGCAAGCTCCTCCTTTTTAATTAACCGTTATTGTAGGGTTGCGCTTAATTGATAGGTTGGTGTTTTGGTACCAGTTGAAACAGCCCAATAGGCTGCCACAAGGTAAAGTCCATTGTTATTACTGGTATTAGCTACAATTGGAAAATTGATTACGTCATCCAACTGGGTTCCGTTAACCGAGCGCGCAATTTCATCGTAACGACTGGTGCTAGAGTTATATTTGTAGAGATATAAGTCAAGGTCATGCTGATCGGGGGTCGTATTTTGTAGGCGTAACGTAAGATTACCTCCAACAGCTGAACTTATGCGATAATAGTCTACAGCTCCAGGATTTTCCCCACCGAAATCGCTGATACAAGCCCCACCTGAGGTTGCTAAAAGCCCACTTTTTGCTGGCGTGTTGTTGGTTGGCTCGCCAACATCTTGACAACTTTGCCAATCGGCAAAGGCTGGGTAGAATTTTTCGTCTCTGACGATGGTAACTGTTGCGCGATTGCCGCGTGACTCAATCGTGCCATTCGAGACAATTACATCAACATAGAAGATTTCGTTCTTCTCGGCGATGGTATCGCTGATAGTGCGTAGTTGGATATAGAGCACTTGTGATGTGCCGTTGATATAACCAGTAATCTGGTTATTTTGTGATCGATTGGTCTGTGGCAAGGTGATTTCGCGATCAAAATCACTATCGAAATCGGCCCGAATTGATGAATTACTTGTCGTGTACAGTTGGACATCAATTTTAATCCCACTGGTGGTATTGATTGGGGTATCAGTGCGCAGTGCTAGCCACACATCTCGACCTTCGATCACCGTGACATCAATTGAATCCCACTTAACCAGTGGCAATGCATCAACATCGGTTGGTTGTTCTACCACAGGTTGGGACTGCACTATCTCAAGCAAAGGTTTTGGCGTTTTTTGAGCCAAACTTGCGCTTGGTAAACTGCCAATTAATATAAATAGAGCAATTATAGATAAACGTTTGAAACCCATTAAGCGAAACTCCTTAACTAACGTTCTCGTTTAAAGATGATGTATTTTGGTTTACGGATTTGGGTTAGGGCCTTCTGGTGGCTTGGGTGTTGGCTTTTCGGTTGGTATTGCCGTTGGCTGTGCTGGTGGATCGGTTGGCCGTGGCGTATTGGTTGGTGGTGGCTGATCAACTGGTTTTGGACAACCATTGCGCGACGGATCACCAGGCTCGTTGGGACAAGCATCGCGATCGTCAGGAATCGTATCGCCATCGCTATCAGCAACTGCTGGTGGTGCGGTTGGCTCGACTGGTGCCGGACAGCCATTATTTGGCCCAGCCACATCGGGACAGCCATCAACATCGTCGGTAAAGCCATCGCCATCGCGGTCGCCGACTGCTGGTGGGTTGGTTGGCTGAACCACTGGTGGGTTGGTTGGCTGAGCCGCTGGTGGGTTGGTTGGCTGAGCCGCTGGTGGGTTGGTTGGCGCCGGTCGCGCGGTTGCCGCAGTTGTGGCAGCTGGTCGCGCGGTTTGGTTGCCAGTCACGCTGGTGGCTTGCGGCCCAATTGTATCAGTTGGCTGTGGGTTTTCAGTCGCTTGCTGAATCAAGAGAGCTTCAGCAGTAGCGGTTTCCGCAGGCAAGGTGACGGTAGCAAACGAACCATCATCCAATTCAATCACTAGACGGGTTGGGATGACAATCGCGTTGCGGCCATTGGTATTTGGATTAACATCATCGCCACCGATGAACATAATGCCGCCTAAAAGAGCTGCTACCAACAGCACAACCCCTAGAATCCCGCCTAATGCGCCCCATTGAATTGGGGCTGGGCCGTTGCGCACCACCACGTTAGTAATATTATCGTGGCCACCGCGTTCGTTGGCTAGGCTGATTAATTCGGTGGTTGCGTTTTGAGGTGCATTGCGCGTGGCAATTTTGCCAATTTCTTCTGGTTGAACCCCATCGGAAAGCCCATCTGAGCACAGAACAATTACATCATCTTTACCCAAAACCAGTTCATCGCTGAAATGGGGAGTTACCTCGGGATCGCCCATGGATTGCCAGAGGCTTTTGTTCATGGCATTGACATGATCTTTGGTTTGCACCGCACGATCGTATTCGGTGTTGTTGGCGCGGAACAAATAGCCTTTGCTATCGCCAACATTCGAAAACAGGATCTTGCGCAATGTGCCTTCATCCCAAACCAAAGCCAGCACTAAAGTTGAGGCACGGTTGGTGTTGCCCGCTTCTTTATAGACCATTTTGGTGGCATATTGAATGGCAGCATTCAGTTGATCTTGTTTGCTTTTATAGGTTTTCGGGTCGCTATTGTAGAAAAACTTGGTGGTATATTCAACAACTGCGCGACTGGCCAGCTCGCCATCGTCATTACCGCCGACGCCATCGGCTACAACATAGAGCCGACCATGGCTGGCGAGCAATTTATGGTCAATTTTGACGCTAAACCCAGTAGCTCCACCGCCACGGATTTTCGCGAAAACTTCAGTTACCCCATTGACCAGTTTGGTGCCAACACTGCGTTCATCGGCATGGCGCCATGCCAAATTATCTTCGTTATTGTTGCGTTGTCGCCCAACATCGCTTTGACCATAGACCACGAGATTGGGCAGATTGGCTGCTTGGCTCATTGCAATGCTCCTTGGTGGCCTATTGTAAGACGGTTTCTGGTAACCATCCTGTTTCTCCATCGCTGATACGTTGTACATTAAACCATTTTCGTCGATCGCCGCTGATTGTGCTTGGGGTTTCGTTGATTACAAGAAACTTTTGGCCGGTTAGGGCTTGGCCACTGCGCAGTGCATTGGCACTTCCATCGCCTGGTTGTGCGCGTAAAATATAGCCTTGGGTTAAGGTTACTTCACGGGTGCCAGCTGTAGTTGGCTCAACAATTGGAGGCAGCGTTGAAGTTGGAATAACCTCAATCGTGATGGTTGGAACTCCTCCATTTGAACCGCTTGGGGTTGTAGGTAAGGTTGAGGTTGGTGCTAGCGCTGCCTGTTCAGGCGTCGCTGTGCCGGTTTGAACCGGCGTATCATCACCACCGAGCAATAAAAAGAGCACTGCAATTAAAACGAGCGCACTAATGACCCCAATACTGATCATGGTTGAGCGGCGCGAGTTGCTAATTGGCATACTTGGCGCAGCAAACGCCGCTCCATCGTTGCGCAACGCTTCATGCATCGCCATGCTAAATGCCGCACATGAACTATAGCGATCGACTGGCTCAAACGCTGTGGCTTTTAAGAAAACCTCAATCGCTGTCGGATGTTTGGCTAAGTTTTTGCGAATTCGCTCGCTCTGAGCTGCCAACTGCTGGCGATAGCCGATATTCCAAGTTGCCAAGGCCGCTTGGTAAATTTGCGGGTCATCCGATTCCATCCCTTTGATTTTTGGTGGCTTGATAGTTGGAATCGTATCCCCAGTCAAAAAGTAGTAAACCACCAAAGCCAAGGCATATTGGTCAGTTGCGGGGACTTCGTGTCCGGTATATTGCTCGGGAGCCATATACGGCGGCGTGCCAAACCCACGTTCATCGACCAAGGCAAAGCGTTCGTGCGAAGCTACACTCAGGTCAATCAGAATTGCATCGTGCGAAGCTTTATCGACCAAAACGTTGTCGGGCTTTACGTCACGGTGAATAACTGGGCTATCAGGGTGCGCAAGATGCAGATAATCCAAGGCACTGCCAATTTGCTCGGCAATTTGCAATGCGATGGTTTCACTCTTTTGCTTGGATAATTCTTTGTTGCTATATGCATACACAAAGGTCGTGGCCAGCGTATAGGGCTCGTCACGAACATTACTATGCACAAAGCTGATCACATGGGGATGCTCAGCTTTTTTCAGCAAGCGTTCCTCATTCATAAAATACTGACGAACCTGAGGAAGTTTATTCGTCAGAAATTTAAGCGCCACTTCTTCACGATGGCCATCATCGTGGTTGATGATCGCATGGTACACCGGGCCAGAAAGCCCTTCAGCCAAACGATCATCAACAATTTCATAGCGCCCATATTGTTGACCTGCAACAAGATGCATGGCGATCCTCCGATAGCCTACTTACCAGCCCCTGGATCAATCCGAGTTGGGCGACGGCGGGTGGCGGTTGCTAAAGCGGTTGTGACTGCTGCTAAAATAATGGCGGCGGGAATGCCACGTAGCAGGTAGTCTTTTTGAATTTGACTCAGTTGGGTAAACTCCGATGCGTTGAGTGATGTCTCGGTTGGGATTGGCAAGGTTGAGCTTTCCCAAGTTTGGCCAGCAATCGTAACCTTAACTTGGAAGGTATGTTGTTTGTCATCGCGTGGCGCAGTGTGAACAAATGCCAAATCGTAGCCAGTCCGGTTAACGGGCTTAACCAAGGCTTTGTAGGCTTGTTCCATATTCATAGGCCGAACATCTGCGCCACCGGCAACATAGCGTCCGTTGGTGCTGCTGGCCAAATTTGGTAATTGATTGGTTGCTTTATCCAAGTTTTCAGTCTTGCCAATGCCGACTGCAATAATAATTGTATTATTTTTGTTGGCAAGGTCAACAATTTGACTGAACAATCCAGCGCTATCAGGCGTAACCGAACCATCACCAAACACGACCACATAGCTATCAGTCCCACGCTTTTTGGCCTCGGCGGCGGTTGCTGTAACTGCCTCTAAGATTGCGCCATACAAATTGGTTGCCCCATCACGTGGTGGCTCGGTGCGTAGCACCCCAATAATTTTATTGTGGTCGCGATCAAACTCAGGCGCATTGGCTGGGCGGGTCGATTGGCTGTTCGATGAACGTGGAATAAACAAGCCGACTGACTCAGGATCGTTGGGCGAAACCGCATTGCCAAGGTTGATCCAGCTTTCGGCAGCAGTTCGTACTTCACCAATGAATGGATCACCCAAGGCGACACTTAAATCAGTCACCAAGCCAATCGTTGCGCCTGAAGCCCGCAAGAGGCTTTGGCTATCAAAGCGAATTGTATGGCTGGTAGGGTGGGTTGCATCGGTCGTGATTGCATGCATCACCAATTGAGAATCGGTCAGCAGTTGACCATCTTGATAAATGGCAACATCGCCAGTTTCCAATGGTGGCACATCTTGGCCGGTGCTGGTATTGGTTACCCGCATCTTGAAGTTAACGACCCGATCTTCGAGCAATTGGGCATCGGTGAGTTTAACCTCATAGGCCGATTGGGCATAGGTTAAAACAGGCGCGAGCAAGATCAAAGCAAGGCTACAACGCAAAATCCACTTTTTCATGGGGTTATGCTCCTGTATTAAACTCGAATAACATTTCTACCGCGTTGTCTTGGTTGGGGTCGCCTAAATAGAGCATATCGCCATGTTCAAGTGGCACTGGTTGACCATCGAGCATAAAGCCTTGACCATCGCGGACCAAGAAGGTGCCATTGGTGCTACCAAGATCAACCACCGAAATTTGATTCTCTTCCAACACGAATTTGGCATGCGTCCGCGAGACAATCACATCGCTGACTTGAATATCACCCTTGCTGCCAATCGTGAAATCGGGCCGTAAGGCTTCGATCGAGCCTTTGCGCGAGCCATCGTTAATCGTGACCGAGCCAAATGGCGCGTTGATTCGACCGCCGCCACCAGCGCCACCTCGTCGCCCAAAGGCTCGGGTTGCAATATTGGTGATGGTTTTGGTCGCATTCCGAATGGCTGGACTAATCAGTGGCACTTCGCTGCGTGAGAGGCTACTCAAAATCAACGGTAAGGTGAATGTGATGCCCAGCACACCCCATAAGCCAAATGCATTAAGATAATTCCCTAACACAATCGCATCGTTACGGGCAAAATCATTGGCATTTGCGGGTAAGCTATAGCCAACGCGATTGAGGGCGCTGGTTAGGGCTTGGGTAATATAGGCCGATGGGAAGATGAGCAAAACCGGAATGGTTGATAAAAAGAGGGTCAAAAAGCGATTATGCACCTTTTTGATTTTACGGGCTGCAAAAATCGCCAAAAACAGGACTGATATAGCCCAAATAAAAGCCGGCAGCGCAATCGTAGGATACCACCAGTCATACGTGATCTGACCCATTTCCTTAACTTTTTGCCAGAACTCAAAATTGGTCATCGTGCGTCTCCTCGTGAGCTAGCGGATAGTGCTGGATCGTGCTGGATGGGGCGGGAGTGTGCGCCCCTTGCTGCAATTGCGCTGTATACCATGGTGCTTAACCTGTAGATATAGCTCCATGCCTTGCTTCGTTGGCATGAAGTTGAGGCGTAGCGTAGGTTGTCCATAGGACTTCTGTACTTCAAGGGTTTTGGATAATCGTCCCTGATTATACCAGAATCGCCTTAGTCTGTTTTACTATTTGGCCTGCATTTTGTGGGGATAACCTAAACTTAAACAAAACCAGCACAGTTAAAACCGTGCTGGTTGCTGACGCTTGTACCTGACGAACTAGCCTTGCTCGGCATATTTTTCGGCTAAGTCATCGGATATCTCTAGGTTGCTATAGACTTTTTGCACATCGTCGAGATCTTCGAGCCGTTCCATCAGCCGCAAAATTTGGAAGGTCGTCGCTTCGTCGGCTTCCATAATCGTTTTTGCCAGCATGGTTTTTTCAGCAGTGCTGATTTTCAGGCCTTGCTCGTTGAGGATATCGCGGACTGCTGCGAGCTTGCTAAACTCGGTGTAGACGATAATTGCATCGTCGTTGACAATCACATCATCAGCATCGGCATCGATTGCCAACAAGGTCACTTCATCGGGGTCAGTCTTTTCGGTGCGATCAATGCTGATTAAGCCTTTGATATCGAACATCCAACCGACTGAGCCGCCCTCACCGAGCGTACCGCCATTTTTATTGAAGGCTGTGCGAATTTCGGAAACTGTGCGGTTACGATTGTCGGTAGCAGCATCGACAATCACGGCAATGCCACCTGGGCCATAGCCTTCGTAAGTGACTTCTTCGAGTGCAGCTTCACCGCTAACCCCAGTGCCACGATCGATTGCCCGTTGAATGTTATCCGATGGCATATTATCGGCTTTGGCCTTTTCAATCGCCAAGCGCAGCCGAAAATTCATATCGGGGCTGCCACCACCTTCGCGGGCTGCAATCGTAATATCACGCGCAATTTTTGTCCAGCGTTGACCTCGGCGTTGATCAAGAACCCCTTTTTTACGGCGGATTTCATGCCATTTTGTATGCCCTGACATCGGAAAACTCCTACGGTTGACAATCAAGCACACACACCAGTGTGCCACTCAATCATTAGTTTTTGTTGACCATTATAGCCTATGCCTGAGAAGATTGGCAAAAAATTGGCGCAAGCATCACTGCCTGCGCCATTTCGTAATTAACCGTTGCCAGCAGCTTTAGATGCGTTGCTTCGGCAAAGCCTCGGTATAGGCTCCATTGTTGCTGTTGTATTTGATCACTTCATCAAGCAAATTGCGTAATGGCTCACCATCAAGGTTTTCGTGCTCGATCAAGGCTTCGGCCATGCGGTTCATCACTTCGCGGTTACGCTCCAAGATGGCGCGAGCGCGTTCGTGGCCTTCGCTCACGAGGCGGCGTACTTCGGAATCAATCTTGCGTGACGTTTCTTCCGAGTAGTTGCGTTGTTCGCTGATTTCGCGGCCCAAGAAGATCAACTCTTCTTTTTCGCCAAAGGCGATTGGCCCAAGCTCTGAACTCATGCCATAGCGCGTAACCATCGCACGAGCCATACGGGTCACTTGTTGAATATCGCCCGAAGCGCCAGTGGTAAAGTCGCTCAGCACCAATTCTTCGGCGGCGCGGCCACCAAGGGCCACGGCAATTTGGGCTTCAAACTGCGAGACGCTCATATAGCTTTGGTCTTCATCGGGAATCATCAAGGTGTAGCCACCAGCCATGCCGCGAGGAATGATCGTCACTTTATGCACTGGGTTTGCGCCCGGCATCGCTTTGGCGACAATTGCATGTCCAGCTTCGTGGAAAGCAGTCAACTCTTTTTGCTTTGGTGTCATCACGCGTGAGCGGCGTTCTGGACCACCAAGCATAATCCGTTCGGTAGCATCTTGCATTTCTGACATACCGATGCGTTTTTTCGAGCGGCGAGCAGCTAAGATAGCGGCTTCGTTGACGATGTTGGCTAAATCGGCACCCGATGAGCCAGGAGTCAATTTGGCAATTGCTTCTAAATTAACATCTTCGGAGAGTGGCTTGCCTTTGGTATGCACTTTGAGCACTTCGACTCGTCCGCGCATATCGGGAGCATCCAACACAACTTGGCGGTCGAAACGGCCTGGACGAACCAAGGCTGGGTCGAGCACGTCAGGGCGGTTGGTGGCGGCAATCACAATCACGTTGGTATTGCTATCGAAGCCGTCCATTTCAACCAAAATTTGGTTGAGCGTTTGTTCGCGTTCGTCGTGCGAGCCACCAAGGCCAGCGCCACGTTGGCGACCAACGGCATCAACTTCGTCGATAAAGACAATACATGGAGCGTTGCGCTTGGCTTGCTCGAACAAGTCGCGGACGCGGCTTGCGCCAACCCCAACGAACATTTCGACAAACTCCGAGCCGCTAATTGAGAAGAATGGTACGCCTGCTTCGCCAGCAACTGCTCGGCTTAGCAAGGTTTTACCAGTACCTGGAGGGCCAACCATCAAAACACCACGGGGAATCCGTGCCCCAAGTTGGGCAAATTTCTCAGGAAATTTAAGAAACTCGACCACCTCAGTTAAGTCTTGTTTGGCTTCTTCTTGGCCGGCAACGTCGGCGAAGGTTACCGATGGCTTATCGCCAGTGAACATGCGGGCTTTGCTCTTGCCAAACGACATCGCTTGGTTATTGGAGCCTTGAGCTTGGCGCATGAAAAAGACGAAAAAGCCAATTAGCAACAGCGTTGGCAACAAGAAGGTCAGGGCTGCCCCTAAAATTCCGCCCCATGCGGGAGCCGATTTGGGGTTGAACTTGACCTTGGCGGCGTTTTCCAACGGTGCGGCAATTGCGGCCTTATTCTCAGGGTCTTTCAGCTCAGCAAGTTTACTTGCATCTTGGGCTTTTTGTGAAAGTAGCTCTTCGATACTCTCAGCCGTGCTGTTTTTACGAGAGATATAGGTAACTGGTGGCGATTCGTTGGTTGTTGCGCGAAACTCAATATTGCCCTCGGTTTGCACGATTTCGGCAATTTTACCTTGGAGCGATAAATCGAGAATCTCACTGTAGCTCTTTTCACTGGTATTGCCAGGACTACCATTGATATATTGATAGAAGAGCGCCAACGCCGCCACTACGATGATCAAATACACAAAACTGTTGCGTAAGAAGCGATTTTCACCCATCGCAGTATCTCCTGAACGTGCGCACACGCTCATAAAATTTTGCTGCACTCCATGCGGAGTACAGCGACCTTCAAAAATTATACCAAAGCGCTACCTACCTAGCAAGGGAAATACCCATTAGCAATGTGTTAATGTGTATAAACACGTGGGCTTAAAACCCCAATATAGGGTAAATTGCGATAGCGTTCGGCATAGTCCAGCCCGTATCCCACCACAAATTCGTTGGGAATGTCGAAACCACGGTAATCAACCTGCACATCGACGTTGCGCCGTTCAGGTTTATTCAGCAAGGCACAAATCTCTAAAGCAGCTGGGTTGCGCCGCAAAAGCAGATCATGTACAGATTTTAAGGTTAGGCCACTATCGATGATATCTTCAACAATGATTACATGCTTGCCAGCGATATCAAGGTCGAGATCTTTATTCAAGCGCACCACGCCACTGCTCTCGGTGCTGGCTCCATACGACGAAACAGCGATGCAATCGTAGGCAACTTCACGATCAATCGCGCGCATCAGATCGGCCATAAAGATCAACGAGCCTTTTAAGATGCCTACCAACACTAGCTCTGGCGCGTTAACCGTTGCTTGGGCAATTGCTGTGCCAAGCGCTTGAATGCGGTTTTGGAGTGTCGCGGTATCAATTAATACCCGTTCAAGATCAGGATGCATCGGCGTGTGTATCCTCCAAGGTTATCAGCAAAAAGCGAGTTGTTTCGGGCGTTGGGTGGGCATGTTCGGCCATGAGCAAGCCAGGAATCCAAAGAATCCCGACATCATCAACAAAGAGCGGCCATTGGGCGCGTAGCTCGCGTGGCAAGCGCAGATCGACCATAATATCTTGGATTCGGCGTGAGCCAATGCCACCTGCTGGCCGCATGCGATCGCCTGGGCGGCGTTGACGTAACATCAATTTGCCTTGAATTGCATCGGCATCGAGCAAGCCTTGCCAGCGCGAAAGGTTATATTCAGGTCGGCTCGGGATCAGTTCCATGATTATGCGCCAGCGTTCATCGGGCAATGGTGTCATACCTTGCTGATTGAGCGGCCACTCATCGATGCTCAATTGTGGTTCGTCGTTGGTTGGTTGCATTGTCGTAGCAACGGTCATCGTCCAGCCATGGGGCTTGCGATGCAGCACCAAATTATGCGGCATTTGGCAAAACAATTGCAGGCTGTTCATGGCACTTAACGCATGATCAAGCTGCGAGGATGTTAATTCCTCGCGTTCAGGCCGCAACAAATGCACTGCCCGCCGAATTGCATGGCGCTGCAACGCTGGGTGCATCTGGTTCCATTGCTCGCGATGAAAGGTAATTGCACCTGGCTCAAATTCGATCAAGCTTTGCCACTGGCGATCAAGCTCGCTTTGCATATAATCGGTTTCAATTGCTGCCAAGCGTGCGGTGCGTGCTAAGGCCGAAACAACTTTGGCGTTGTATTCACCAAGCAAGGGCAACAGTTGATGCCGAATGCGGCCACGAGTATATTCCAGCGAGTTATTGGTTGGGTCGCGGCGTGGTTCCAATTGCTGTTCATCGCAATAGGCCTCAATTTCATCGCGGGTAATATTGAGCATTGGGCGAATCAAGGCTGGCCCCGTTGCTTGATGAGGCATGCCAGCGGTGACGCGCCAACCAACCCACTCGGTGCGTGGGCGCATGGCACTCAGTCCGCTTGGGCCGGTACCGCGCAACACATGCAACAGCACAGTTTCAGCCTGATCGTCAGATTGATGGCCAAGCACAACCGCATCGGCTTGCTGTTGCAAGGCTACCTCGGCCAAGAAACGATAGCGAGTGGCCCGAGCAGCGGCAGGCAGCCCCACATGATATTGTTTGGCAATTTGGTCAACATCGCGAAGTTCAAGCGTCGCTGTTAGCCCCCAATCGGCGGCGATCTCGGCCACAAAGGCAGCCTCGGCAGCAGATTGCTCGCCGCGCAAGCCATGATCAAGGTGGGCGACATGCAAACGCCAGCCATAGGGTACGGCCAAGGCTGTGAGGCGATGAAGCAGGGCTAGCGAATCGGGACCGCCTGAAACCGCCACCACCAAACATGCTGCCGATGCGAGGCGACCATCGCGAATGAGGGTTGTTTCAATGTCGAGTAGTTGGGACATAGCTGGTTTCTCGTTGCCAAGTGGTGCCAAGCTTGATGATAGCACATTTTTGCGGCTGAACAGATCAATCATATGATGGAGTTGAGGTCTCACCCTTGGTTTCATGATCGATTGGTTGTCGGTAATCAGGGACACAGAACCACGAAGCACACGAAGGGGGAATAGGATGAATTACAACAATCAACGGCATACATATTAGGAGGATGAAAACCCTATGGGGATAGGCTTTTAAGGATTTGGGTATAACCTCATCCCCCAACCCCTCTCACGTGGCGCGGGGTTTTACCCGGTGGTTTTGCCATGATGTGTGGGCAATCCACGGCGGCTCCCCCTCGCCCGCGTGTAGTGAGCTGGGGGGATGGCTTACAAGAATAGAAGATCTCATCACCCCAACCCCTCTCACGTGGCGCGGGCGAAGGGCTTTACCCGGTGGTTTTGCCATGATGTGTGGGCAATCCACGGCGGCTCCCCCTCGCCCGCGTGTAGTGGGAGAGAGGGTTGGGGGGTGAGGGAACAGTGCACCACCAGTCTGGATTGAAAATCTATCCTCGAAGAGCTGAAAACCCTAGCATTTCTCTCATGCGGAGGGACGGAAGGGTGGCGAAGCGAGACTTGAGCCAAGAATAGATAGACACTCGGATTAGCACTTGATTAACAAGCGATTGGAACGCCGCGACTTATGCTATGCTGATGGAAAATCGATTAATCTAGGCAAGCCTAGGAACGATTAATCGGGAGCAGCCGTTGATCATGTGGCTAGCGGTTAAGGCTGCTTGGAAACGTTAACAACACTTGATTGACGGCATGAGCTTTGCTTTAAATTGACAGCAATTGTGCTTGGCAGCATACTAGGGTATTAATCCCCAATTTGGCTAGTTAAAGATCAAGACTTCTAGGGCAGGTTTGGCCAAAGTTGGTATGCTATAATGCCGCGCAGCGACTTAATTCAGGGTGTAAGGATAATTCAATGAGTTCAACACCGCTACGGGATCGGCTTGACCAACGTGCTCAACATGATCCAAATCCATTAAAACCAACCAGGCTTGAGCCAGCTCCACCACCAGAAGAACCAGTGGATTTAGAAGAGGCTGCTGCTAAGACTGTGCCACAACGGCGCGGCTGGTCGGTTGTCAAAGAGATTATCGAAACTGTCGTTTTTGTGCTTTTGGTCTTTTTTATTGTGCGTGGTTTATTGCAAAATTTTCGCATCGAGGGTTCGAGTATGTTCCCGACCATGCACGATCAGCAATATATTTTAGTCAATAAAGCCTTGTATATGCACTTTGATCTGAATGCACCATTGCGTTTATTACCTGGCCGTGGCGATCTCGAACAAAATGTGGTCTATCCCTTCCGCAAGCCACAACAAGGCGATATTGTGGTGTTCTTGGCTCCCGAATCGGCGCATGACGAACCTGATAAGGACTATATCAAACGGGTGATTGGGATTGAAGGCGATAAAGTTACCTTGCTTGATGGTCAAGTCTATGTCAACGACCAACTGCTTGACGAATCGGAATATCTTGATGCTGGCACTCAAACCAGTTGTAAAGGCTATGCCGCAACCTGTACGGTTGATGTGCCTGATGGCCATGTTTTTGTAATGGGCGATAATCGCAATAATAGCAGCGACTCGCGCGAGTGGGGCGCATTACCCTTAGATAACGTAATTGGCAAAGCTTGGCTTTCGTATTGGCCCAAAGCTGATTGGGGCGTTGTGCAAACGCCTAGTTATGCAGTACCTACTGACCAATGAACGATTTCGAGCAACCTGAAGTAAAAACAACCCGTTTGGCGCTTGATGATACCCAACCACTGCCAGTTAATGCACCAAGTGCTGAGGAAATTGCTTGGTTGGAGCAAGCGCAAGCGCCATTGCCTGCACCATTAATCCCCGCGTCAACCCGCCAACGCCCACGTTTGCGCAACTCGTGGCAATTGTTCGCGAGCTTGATTTTGAGTTTTTTGATTTTGCGCAGCTTGATCCAGAATTTTCAAATCGAAGGCACAAGCATGGAGCCGACCATGCAAACCAAGCAATATGTGCTCGTCAATAAAGCGATCTATGCCCATCTCGATTTAAATGCTCCCTTGCGTTTGTGGCCTGGGAATGGCGATGTGCCCAAAAAATTTCTCTATTTGCTACACCCGCCTGAACGTAGCGATATTATTGTGTTTTTGGCTCCCCCAGCGGCCCATGATTTGCCCGATAAGGACTATATTAAGCGGGTAATTGGGGTTGGTGGCGATGCGATTCGGATTCGCGAGGGCAAGGTTTGGGTCAACGAACAGCAATTGACCGAGGAGTATATTGGTGGCGTTGAGACGCTCTGCGATATGCATTGCGAGCTAATCGTGCCTCAGGGCCATGTCTTTGTAATGGGTGATAATCGGCCATTTAGCAGCGATTCACGGCGTTGGGGGCCGTTGCCCTTGGAGTATGTGATCGGCAAGGCGTGGTTTAGTTATTGGCCCAAGGATCGTTGGGATAGTTACTAAGTTTTTCGTGTTGGTGGTTGTTTTTACGGTGTTTTAAGATAGAGATTCACTCATCCCAACCCCTCGCACGCCCGACGGGCGAGGGGCTTAACGTTGTGGTTTTTTTATGATCATGGGTCGGGTATTCCCCCTCGCCTTAACACTGCGGTTCTGCCGCAATGTGTGGTGAAAAACGGGTGCTCTCCCTCGCCCGCGCCACGGGTTTAAGGGCGGACAGGGACGCATACTGCGTGTTCACAGCACGACCTCGGGTTGGTATACTCGGTGGTGACGAAACCAAACCGATACCAAAACCGAGGTCGTATGCCGAGTATACCAGCCCTTGCCCACTGGATCAACACCATCCTGACCACCGCCATGCCCACCCTGTCGCCCTGGACGGTCCGTCGCCTCACCGATTGGCTCGTCAGTATCCTGCTCATGCAGTCCATCACCACCCGGGTCGTGGCCTGGGGCTGTGCCCTTGGATTGTCCACCGCTGCCCATGCCGCCAGTCATGAACGGCGATTGCGCCGCACCTATCGGGATGCCCAGCTCACGTGGTCCCTCCAGCACGCCATCCTCGCCACCACCCTGCACTTCGTGCCCACCGACCCCGTGACCGTCATCATCGATGAAACCACCCACACCGACCATTGGACCTTGCTCACCGCCGCCCTCTGGTATCACGGACGCACCATCCCACTCGCGTGGGTGCTCCATCCCGGCAATACCCGGCGCGCCACCGCCTTCTGGACCGATACCGCTACGCTGCTCGATCGCGTCCGCCAGGTCATCCCCGCCACCACCCCGGTCGTCGTCGCCGATCGGGCCTTTGGCTGTCCGGTGTTTACCGATCAGGTCGCAGCCCACGGCTGGAACTGGGTTGTGCGCGTCCAAGGCCACACCCGCCTGCTGCTCCGTGGCCATACCGAAGTCCCAATCCGCACGTTGGTGGGTCGCGGCCAGCGGGTGGTGCGGCGCGGGCGGGCCTTCAAAAAAGCGGGCTGGCGGACGGTAACGGTGGTCGCGGCGTGGGCGGCAGCGGCACAGGAACCGTTGCTGCTGGTCAGCAATCTGACGGCGATTGCGGCGATCCCGCACGCCTATGGCCGACGGTACGCGATTGAAGCGCTGTTTCGCGATTGGAAAACGGCGGGCTGGCAGTGGGAGGCGAGCCACACGCGGAGCCAGACGACGCAGGAGGCACTCGTGCTGGGCATGGCGATCGCGACGGTACTGGTGCTGCTGATCGGGACGGCGGAGGCGCACGCGGTGCTGGCCGCGCGGGGAGCAACGCCAACGCCGCGCCGCCCATGGGCGGCGCGGGAAAGTCTGTTCCGGTTGGGGCGGTATGGGGTGCTGCGGTGGCTCTGGACGGGAGCGATGCCGTCCGTGGCGGAGGGGCTGTCGCTGGCCGGAACGGCGCTGCATGGGCCATGGGCAACGACGGTGACACGGGGTGGACGATTAGGACACGCCACCACCTAACACAGAGTACCACCCATTATCCAACCTGTCCGCCCTTAAACGCGCCACGGGAGAGGGAGGGGCAAGGGTATGTTCTTAACAACGGTGGTCGGTGCTGGGACGTGAGCAGCGGAATCAAGCAGGGATCACCACCCTTCCGTTCCGCCTCAAGGCGGGAGACGCAGGGGGATTAAGCCCCCTGCATCCCCTCAAGGATAATTTGTGGTCAGCACACGTCTTTCGATGAACATGCCATGACACGGTTCGCAGCGGCGGGAAGCTAAAACCTACCCATGTAAGGAGGTTGGGGGGTGAGGGAATTAACGAATACCGAGCAAAAGATCGGTTTCATACTCTTCGCGCTCGGGCAAACTTACCCGCGATTCGATCAGCGAAAAGTGTTCGTGGCTCAGCAAATCGCCACGTAACTCTTCTGGCAAACTCAAAAAGCCCCACGTCGGAGCAATTTGGGTGCGATGCTCCAGTAACGATTGCAATTTAGTTGTCAGATATTGACTAATTTCAATTGCGGTGGTGGTACGCGGATCATCAACATAGCGTTCGAGATCAGTTTCTGGATCATCGAGTGGAGTTTTATCGCCACGGGCTTGCATATATTCCCATGCTTTGCGCCAAATCGAGCGCCGATAGGCAGTGTAATAGAGCTTTTTGGGTTCCCACGCTGGGCCAGCCTCAGGAAATTGCGCGGGGTCGCCAGCAGCATGAAACGCCGCAACTGTGATTTTGTGGGCCATAATGTGGTCGGGGTGACCATAACTGCCATTTTCATCGTAGCTAATCAACACATCTGGTTGATAGCGGCGCACCAAGGCGACCAAACGCTCAGTCGCAGCTTGTAAATCAGCCTTGTTAAACGATTCAGGATGGTCGTTGGCAGGCGTGTTAATCATGCCCGAATCGCGGTAGGCCAACTGATGAAACTCGGTAATATTGAGCAGAGCAATTGCCCGCGCTAGCTCTAGATCGCGAATTTCGGCCAGCCGCTCTTTATTCTCAGGCGTATTTAATTCAGCATCAACAATTTCGCCTTCTTCGCCACGGGTACACGTCACTAAAACGACCTGTACTCCTTCCTCATGATACTTCAGCGCAATGCCGCCTGTTGAAATCACTTCATCATCAGGGTGGGCATGCACAAGCATGATTGTTGGTCGACGGTCAGTCATGAACATTCCTTTCAATGCTATGGTGCATGCCTACTATTGTGCCACGAAAATGCGTTAACGATAAGTTAACGTTGGAGTTGGCTGGCAGCTGCTTGGTCGATCAGCCAATCGGCGTTCTGAATCAGGTTGGCGGGGTAGGTTTGATAGTTGCCGGTCTGCTCGATTAGTTCGCGAATCACCCCAGCTTTATCTTCACCAGCCGCTAAAAATAGCTTGCTCTGGGCATTATTGATTACTGGCGCAGTCAACGAAATGCGATATTGCTTGAGTTTGGCGACCCATGTTTCGGCCACTAATACATCGTCGCGGCCTAAAATTGTGCTTTCGGGAAAGAGCGAGGCGGTATGGCCATCGTTGCCCAAACCAAGCAACATGCTATCGAATTGAGGCAATTGGCCTTCGGCCAGCCCAAAAATGCGCTTAATTTCATGGGCATACAAGTTTGCTGCGCTTTCGGGAGCAAGCTCACCGCGAATTCGCAACACATTGGATACTGGAATCGGAATATGATCGATTAAGGCGATTTTGGTCATGCGATAGTTGCTTTGTGGATCGTCTGGCCCAACGCAGCGCTCATCGCCCCAAAACAGAAATGCGCGGCCCCAGGTAATTTTGTGCAGGTAGCTCGGGCTGGTCAGTAATTCAAACAATGCTTTAGGAGTCGAGCCACCAGAAAGCGCGATGATCCAACGGCCACGTTGAGCGATGGCGGTCTGAGCCTCGGCTACCAGCCGATCAGCCGCAAGGATCATCAGTTCCTCGCGGCTTGGGGCAATCTGAAGCGTCATAGATGTGCTCCATGGGGATCGGTTGCTTGAGCGATGGCGGCGACAATTGCTAAAGCCCGTTCATACATCCGATCATGACTATACATATTTAATTCATTGAGTAGCAATAAACTATCGCTTGGACGTGGCAGTTCGCTCATTTGACAGCGGGTTTCGCCATCGAGATGGACGTTGGACAGCAACGCTTGTTTGTTGCTGCTACGTCCAACCGTGATCGCGGCTTTGTGTTTGGCGGCCTGCACTTCGATAAATGGTACTTCTTCGCCAGTTCGATCGCTGGTTTGCATACTGACCGTAACTGTGCCATTGCGATGTTTAAAGTTGCAGAGCAAGGTTTCGCTATTGCCACTAGCGCTGATCAGCTGCCAATCAAGGCAGCTTGCCATCCAGCCGATGCTCAACAAGCCAGCCGCTTGATGTCGCCCAATCGTAACTTTGATGCTGCTGAGATTGTCGAGCACAGGGCGCATGGCCTGAGCATCAAAAATTTGGGCAAACGCGGTACGCCACGGTGTCAGCCGCGCCCAGGTTAAATCGCTGACCGCATCGGTTTGATCGCTGCTCATCATAGTGTTCAAACGCGCCAAATCGGGCAGCGGATCGAAAAAATCAGTCGAATCCATAATCCAACGATCGGCATGAGCAAACAGTTGAGTGCGCACATTGCTAGCCGCATGCAATGGGCCGGGCCACCAGACAAACAAAGGCAAATCGGAAACGACCAACGGTAAGACTGTGCCCGGCAAGCGGCGGCGCATGTTCTCGCCCACCGCGAACGTAATTTGCTCGCAACAGACTTGCTCATGCTCTTCGCTGCTTGGCTGGCAAACGGTGCTGACCCACGCGCTCAGTTCGTCGGCATCGTTGGCAGTTTCGATCAAAATGGCGCGACATGGATGCACCCCAAATACTTGTGGCAAGGCGGTGCGTACCCGCTTGGCTAACGCTTGGTTTGCGCCATAGCCAATTACGGTCATGGTACAAACACGGGTCATCACATGGTTGGCATCGCGATGCTGATCGCCTAATTCACGCCACAAATCGCGCAGTTGATCTTCAATCTCAGCAACATTCGCTGGACGTGGGCTATTGGAAATTTCGCCCATCATGGTTGCCACCTCCTACAATTTGCGCCACTCGCGGCCATCACGTTGCATAAATTGATCAGACTCGTCTGGCCCCCACGTGCCTGCTTCATAAGCTGGCAACTGCTCAACGTCGTCGTTCTCCCAGCGTTCGAGGATTGGGGTCATCAAGGCCCATTGAGCTTCGACCTCATCGCGGCGGGTAAACAGGGTTGGGTCGCCAAGCATGGCATCGAGCAATAAGCGTTCGTAGGCTTCGGGTGCAGCTACCCCAAACGATGAGCCATAGCGAAAATCCATATTAACCGGATGGATGATCATGCGCTGGCCTGGTTGTTTGGCGCTAAATTTGAGTGTGATGCCTTCGTTGGGTTGAATGCGGAGCGCGAGGACGTTCGATTCAATTTCATCGCGAATTTCGGGGAAGAGCAGCAACGGCGGTCTTTTAAATTGAATCGCAATTTCGGTGACCCGTTTGGCGAGCCGTTTGCCAGTGCGCAGGTAGAATGGTACGCCAGCCCAGCGCCAATTGTCGATCTCGAATTTGAGCGCAACAAATGTTGGGGTACGTGAAGTTGGGTTAACGCCTTTCTCGGCTAAATAACCTGGCACTTCATCGCCATTGATTGTACCATGATCATATTGGGCACGCAGCGCGTTCTGATCAACATCATTGGCACTCATTGGGCGAATCGCATGCAGCACTTTGACCTTTTCGCTGCGCACTTCATGCTCATTGAACTCAACTGGCGGTTCCATTGCGGTCAGGGTCAGCAATTGCATCATATGATTGGTGATCATATCGCGCAATGCGCCAGCTTCCTCATAAAACCCGGCCCGACTACCAATCCCAAGGCTTTCGGCCACGGTAATTTGCACATGATCGATGTAGTTGCGATTCCAGATTGGCTCGAAAATGGCATTGGCAAAGCGCGCAACCAACAAGTTTTGCACGGTTTCTTTGCCAAGATAATGGTCAATTCGATAGACTTGGCTTTCATCAAAGGCCCGACTAACCAGATCGTTCAGTTCTTGGGCCGATTTATAATCGTGGCCAAAGGGCTTTTCGACGATAATGCGCGACCAGCCATGGCTTTGTTCGGTCAGTTTGACCTTTTGTAAATTGCTAATTGCATCATCAAACCACGATGGCGGAATTGCCAAATAGAACAGCCGATTGCCGCCAGTGCTGCGTTGCTGATCGATTTGCTCTAAGCGGTTGGCGATTTGCTCATAGGTATTGAGATCGCCAAATTCGCCGCCTACCCAAAACAAGCCTTCGGCAAAGGTTTGCCAAACTTCTTGGTTAATTGGTTGAACACGGGAGAATTGCTCAGCACTTTTGCGCATTTCAGCGCGAAAATCATCGTCGCTCCAAGGGCGGCGGCCAACACCGAGCAATGAAAAACCTGCGGGCACCATGCCTTCACGGGCCAGATTGTAGAGCGCAGGCAAGAGTTTACGGGCAGTGAGATCTCCGGTTGCGCCGAAAATCACCACAGTACATGCTTCAGGGGTGCGAGCGATTCGTAAGCCTGCTCGCAAAGGATTTGGCTGGTCCACAAGCCCTCCTTAGGAACCACGCATAATGACAGGGCTACATCCTTCCTAGTAGCCCCGTTGCGCTTTATAGCATAGCACTGTTTTGCGAAATGGTCAGTGGTTGTTGGCAGTGGCCATGACGGTTTGGCGTGGAATTGCCAAGGTAAAGGTTGAGCCAATCCCAGGCTCGCTCCACACCCGAATATCGCCGCCAATCAGCCGCGCCAAGTGGCGGCAAAGCGCTAAACCCATGCCTGTGCCATCGTAGCGCCGTGTGCTAGAGGCATCAAGTTGGCTGAATTCAGCAAATAGGAGCGGTAAATGCTCGTGATCGATGCCAATGCCCGTGTCGCAAACCTCAAACGCGATCATTTCGGGGTCGAGGCTATCGGGTGCAATCGTCAACCGCACTTGGCCATGGTCGGTAAATTTATTGGCGTTGTTTAGTAGTTGGAAGATAATTTGGCGCACTTTTGAGCTATCGGAATAAACCCATGTTGCATCAGGATCAAGCTGAATTTCCAATTGGTTGCTACGTTTTTGAAATTGGGTGCGCAGGCTGAGTTCCAACGAATTGGTCACCATTTCAAGGTCAACCTCGTCGTAATGCACGTTTGATGCGCCTGATTCTAAATTTGATACTTGTAAAATGGTTTCGATTACATGCAATAAATGGCGACCAGCGCTGCGCACTTGGCGAGCATCGTCAGCTGATTGTTGTTGCTCGTTGGCGCTTAAATCGTCGATCAGCAACTCGCTATAACCGATGATTGCATTGAGTGGCGTGCGCAACTCATGGCTCATCATGCTCATAAAGGTGCTTTTGGAGCGACTAAACACCTCGGCAGCCAAGGCGCTACTTTTCAAGCTATGAATTTCTTGGCTATCTTTGAGCAATTGCTGGGCTAGGCGCACAAGCTGCTGCACATGATTGATCGTGGCATTAATTTGTTGCTGGCTAAATGTGCTAATTTGCTCCAAGGCTGTTTGATAGCGCTCCCAATCGAGGCCCAACTCTTGGGCATAACAGCGATGCCACTGCCAATCGATTGGCTCCTGGGCGATAAAATTACGATTTTCAATTGTGCCTAAAACCGTGTTATTGCTGATGACTGGCACCACAAGCCAGACTAAGCCACCATGATGTTGGGCGATGACTGGTTGTTTGGTGGCATAAGCTTGTTCGCGGGCTTGCTCGATCGTTTGGCCAAGTTTGCGCCAACCAGCGTGCTGGCCAATTAACTGATAGAGCGAATCGTCGGCGAAGCATTGGCGCTGGCTCTCGTGAAAGCGCTGATAATGCTGTGGCTCAAGAAAATGGTCAAGCCCCAAGCCGGCGCTGGTTTGCAAATCGAAGGCAATATTGGTTAAATCGCGGAGCGTTGCCAAGGTATCCCACAAGGTATTTGCGGGCAACAACTCAAAAATAGCTGGCAATGGTTGCTGAATATGGCGTAAATGTGCGTCGATGCCTTCGCAGGTTGTCCAATCGGCAGCGAGATAGGCCATTGTAGTGATTTGAGTTTGGCCGCTGGGCTGGCCAATCAGTCGAATCGCGCTAGTCCGGACGGGATTGAAGTGGGCTGCATAGGCACTGAAGGGCTTGCGATCGCCGCGTTGGGAGCTAAAATGATAATTCGGCGTGATCTGGAGATCTTCGGCATTATGCCATGCACCCTCAGCATCGCGATATTGCACCTGCAGCGAATTCCACCAGCCATGATCATCAAACATGGGGCCATGCATCCAATACACTACATTTAATTTGGTGGGTTTGGGAAAGGTCAGGGCATACCAATCGGGAGCATTATCGGGCTTAATTTCATAGGTATCGAACCAATGGCGATAATTGCCGCGCTGTGGGCCAAACAATAAGAAGCGTGGGTCATCAACACCATCGCCGGCAGGATGGCGCACCGAGCAACTTGCGCGCACTCCATAGGCATAGCTCGCCAGATGTTGTGGCGATGTGCGACGAATACATGTTGGATGATCGAAGAGATAATGCATAGCTGGCCCTCCCAAATGCCCATGATGCATCTATTGTACTCAGCTACGATGCTAGATAGAATTGTTTTTGCTGATACCTTAGTCCCAACTGTAGGGTGGGTTTTTACCTATGCCAGTCTCAAGTGTGGGGCATGACCATGGTTTTGCCCGTAAACTGGTCGATTTGGCGCAGCGGAGTTGGGAGTGAGGGAATAATCGCTTACACCGATCATCGTTTCAGTGGTAGGTTTTTAACAACGGTGTCGTGGATGAGATAGTGGTTGATGCCCTCACCTCCCAGCCCCCTCGCCCACTGAACGCGGGCGAGGGGGAGCACATGTTCAGTTGCCCACACATCACTGCACAACCACGACTTGAAGCGCCCAACACACGTGCGAGGTGGGAGCACGTAACATACATAGGCGATTCCACTATCATTGCGAAATCCACTACATGAAGCCCCCTCGCCTGCACCAGGGCAGCTGGGTTGGGAGTGAGGGAACAATCGCCAAACCGATCGGCTCACTTCGTGCTCTTCGTGTCCTTCGTGGTTAAACGTCATCCTTGAGCCTTTTGACTTCTGGCTTTTGCCTTTTGTTTTCATCTGTCATCCCTCTTTGGCCTGCCTCCCCCACATGTGTGATGGCTATGCTATAATCTGCGCTTGGATTGAGTTTTTTTAAGCTGTCTGCTGAACAGGAGCCGCGTAGTGCTACCTCGAACGTTTGGCAACTATACGATTGAGCGCGAACTAGATCGAGGCGGTGTTGCGGCAGTTTTTCTTGGCCAGCATCGAGCCTTGCCGCGCCAGGTGGCGATTAAAGTCTTGCTCAACCATACCGAAGAGTTGGTTGAGCGCTTTCAGCGCGAAGCCGAAATAACCAGCAAACTGCGGCATCCGCATATCATCGAAATTTATGATCATGGGATGCAAGGGCCATTTGCCTATACGGTGATGGCCGCAGTCTTGGGTGGCTCGTTGAAGCGCATGCTCGAAACTGCGCCCCAGCAACGCCTAGCGCCTGATTTAGCCCTAACGGTCTTTTACCAAATTGGCGAAGCTTTGGATTTTGCGCATAGCCATGGCATTGTGCATCGCGATGTTTCGCCGGGCAATATTCTGTTTGATCAAGATCTGCAAGGGGTTGTGCTCTGCGATTTTGGGATTGCCCGCTGGGAACAAACCCACAGCAACACCACCAACCGCGTGGTGATGGGCACGCCTGGCTTCTTCTCGCCTGAACATCTGCGTGGTGCCCGCGAAGTCAATGCTCAATCCGATATCTTTGGGCTTGGTTTGGTCTTCTATGCGATGTTGGCTGGCCGTTTGCCGTGGGCCGATCCGCTTGACTATGCTGATCCTGACAATGTTCAACCCTATCCAGCCGTCTCGACGTTAGTTGGTCTTTCGCCTGACATCGACCCGATCATTGCCAAATTGCTGGCGGTCGATCCTGCTCAACGCTATCGGACAGTGGCCGAGGCAAGCGCGGCACTACGTCGTATTTTTTCGGAGCATCCTGCCTTGACTACCAGTGAAGGGAGCGTCTCTGTGCAGCGCCACTCGCTCTATCTAGCCCCATCCTTCCAAGCGGAAGGTCTCGAACCAAACGCCGTCGAAGAATATCTTGGCCCGCAGCTTAAAGCGGAGCATATTAAGCGTGCGCATCGGCGTGCCGCTATTTTGAGCCAGCCTGAGCATTTGGTGAATTTGCTCGAGGCATGGAGCATGGGCGAGCGTTTCCGGCGGCGCAACCTCGGTCGTTTAGCCACCTTCTATCGGGTTCAAAGCCAAAATATCTACTACTTCAAGCTCGATGTGCTGTATGAACTGCGGGGCGAAGCCTTTATCAAGCAAGAGGCTGATCGCGAACGCCAGCCGATGACCGGTGAGATGGAAATGGGCGTTTGGGAGGTGAAGCTGCCGGAGTTTAGCGATTTTGTGGCTTCCGAAGGCCTCGTTGATCGGATCAAAGGCTCAGAACAGGTCAGCCAATGCGGGCGTTGCGCAACCAAGGGCAATATCTTATGCCAAAAATGTAAAGGCAATGGGCGCATAACCATCACCAAAACAATCGAAAAGATGGTCGATGTAACCGATGCCAATGGCAATAAGGTCCAAACCCCAACCCAAGTGGTGGAAAACGAGGTCCAAACCTGTGGTGATTGTAAAGGCAAAGGCTATTTGGTCTGCCCCGATTGTCAAGGCATTGGCATGATCGTTAAGCGCAAGGCCTTTAATTGGCAGCGGATTCCCCAAACCTGGAGCATTCACGACGATTTGCCTGATGTTGATGAGAGCTTGTTAGAAGCCGAGGCGGTCGAGGTTTGCAATTATCTGCTGCCGATGATCCCCAAGGAATGGGCTTTAATTCCCAAATTGGATAGCCTGGTTGAAAAAGCCATGGTCGAAGTCTCAAAAGATAAGCGAATTGTGCTAGCCCGCTTGGTTGTGCATTTGGTGCCAGTCACCAAAGTGCAATTTGCAATTGGCCAACAGCTTGATGATGGCGATGTGATCAAGCTCTATAACGATGATAATGATGTTGATACGCCCAGCGTGCCAGTGATTATCGAAGAACCAGGCGAACTCCCAGCCGATCTCTTTACCTTGCATTTGCTAGGCTTCAAAAATACAATTAGCGAAGCAGAAGCGCGGGTATTCCGCGATTGGGCGCGAATTATCAGTTGGCTCGGCGTTGCTGCGCTAGCGGCTGCCTTGATCATTACATTGATCTTTATTATTTTTGTTTACTAGTGCGGCTAGTTGAAATTAAACACAGCGGTGGCGTTGATTACAACGCCACCGCTGTTATTTTTTAGAAGTAGCGGCTGAGGTTTTCGAAGATTTTGTCGATATCGCCAGTGCTACCTTCGACCAATTCGGTGCGTGAGAAATCGGCAATTCGTTGCAGAATCGAGGTTTCTGCATCAGCACCATAGGCAATTGGGAAGATTTGAATGCTCGATTCACCAAAATTGTTCAACATTTGGTCAATCGAAATCTGGCTGGCAGTATCAGCGCCATCACTCAAAACCACGATTGCATTGATGCGGTCGGGCTGTTTGAGGTTTTCCAACTCTTGGCGTGCCAAGTCAATCGCATCATACAACGAGGTATTGCCATCAGGTACTAGCCCTTGGGTTTGCATTTGCAGTTTGGCCATATTTTCGCTACGGGTAGCGAGTGGTACTAACACACCTGGGCTTGATGCAAAGCCAATCATCCCAACGCTATCCTTGCCAGGCAAGCGATTGAGGAAAACCTCGACGCCAAGTTTGGCTTGATCCATCTTATCGTCATCGCGCATCGAGCCAGAGCTATCGACAACCAACATAATATTGGCAGGCTTGCGATTATTGGCCCACGCATTTTTGGCCGCCACAATCACATCGGCTGGTGGGGTTGCCAACGAATTACGAGGCTGATTGGGATCAACGCCGAATTGTGGTGTTAATGGTGATGCCAAGGCGACATCAACATTGGCAGGCCGAAAGCCTTGCTGCATGGCCAAATTTTGGCTTTCAGGCGTGAGCAAGAAATCGTAGAAAACACTGGCCGCAGCTTTTTGATCGGCAGTTGCATCGCTCATCACAATAAATGGATTATCGTGGATAAATGTGCCTTCTTTGGGATAAATTGCCACCAACGGCACATTCGGCGCTTGCTTATTGAAGTCAATCAGGGTAATTTCTTCCATCGGGAAGGCTGAGATATAGGCCATACCATATTTTTGCATGTTTTGGCTAAATACAAGCGTATTCGAGCCATAGTGCTTGATCCCTTGAGCCAAATCGCGCAAAAATTGTTGGCTTTGTTCGAGATTAATGTCGGCCACGGTCAAATCACTAGTTTTACTGTTGGCGGCATACAACTCAGCCAGCACGGTTGAAAGCGCGGTGGTGCTAATATCAGGATCGGTATGGCCCCACGAGAATCGGCCCCAATCTTGTTGACCGAATTTGCCCCAGCCTTCGGCATCCTGAATTAGCGCCAACATATCCGACCAGCCAACCTCTTTGTTGGGGTAGCCCATGGCTTCGGCCATTGGTTTCCACATCGAGATAACGACTGGTGTTAAGACCAACGATTGAGGATCTGGTTGGGCGATATTGGGGTTATTGCTTTCTTTCTTCAACACTTCTAGCCATGTTGAGGCCGAAGGTGTCCAGATGGTTGTTTGCAGTTGGCCAGCGCGGATTTGAGTGCGGGCTGTGCCCGAGGAAAGCTCTTTACCTTCAACAATCACCCGTTTGCCATTTGATTGAACATTTTGGTTGTTGAAGCTGGTGATGCGTTCTTCAAGCCATTTGGTTTTCTCAGGGCTATAGGTGATGCTAATCAGCAGATCATTGGCACCTACAACTGGCCCACTGGTTTTGGTTGTAGTGGTAGGGTTTTGGTTATTCTCGCCACAGGCGGCGAGCACCAGCATAATGACGATTAGAAAACTACGGAAGAAGCGTTGCATAGCTTAATCTCCTTAAACTGACAAGCTGTATTGTAGCGCTTTACATGGCGTTAAGAAAGGTTCGTTGCTTGTACGTGGCTTGGATGGCTGAGGTTACGCTTGGTTGCGAAGCACCATGCGAATGCCTTGTTGCAAGGTGGGGTAAGTTTGAAGATCGCTGAGATCGCCGCCAACGCTGATGAGTGCTTGGGCCACATCGGGCTGAACTCCGGTCAGAATCAGGTCTGCGCCAAGCAAGCGAATGCCTTGAGCGGCTCGTAGCAAGCGGCTGGCAACTTCGCGGTCAACATTTGGCACGCCAGTCATGTCGAGCAGCGCGACGCGGGCGCGTTGGCTGGAGATTCCATCAAGCAGATTATTGGTAATTTGTTGTAGGCGTTCGCCATCAAGCGCGCCAACCAACGGCATAACCACCACATTATCGCTGAGCGGAATCAGCGGGGCGCTCAAGCGCGCCAGCACAGCGGCATGGCCACGAATAATTTCATTTTGGAGCTGGTTGCGTTCTTGCTCAGTCCGGCGGCGAATCTGAATATCGCGCAGGAAGGCGATCCATAATTGCTCAGCACCGACCTGCATTGTGCCCAGCACCATTTCAACTGGTTGGGTTTCGGCATTAGGCAGCCGCACATCAAACTCATACGCTCCGGTTTGTTGCTGGAGCGTTGTCAATTCTACGCCAAGCACGTCGGCGATGTTTAATTGATCGACGTTGCGGCCTAAAATGCGCTCGGCAGACCGATTGGCTGAGCGAATAATGCCCTGCTGATCGTAGGTAATAATCGCTTCGGCGGCGTGATCAACAATTGCTTGGCGTTGGCTGCTCGATTCGACCATAGCGCTGGCAATTGAGTTGAACGAGGTCGCAACTTGACCTAATTCGTCACGAGTATCAATCTTGACATTGCTCAGGGTCTTTGAGGTTAACATACTACCAGCGGCTTGTTGAAAGGCCCGCACGGTATCCATCATCGCCCGATAGAAGCCAAAGAAGAGGTAAATTGCCAGCAAAACTAGCGAGGCAATCAGGCCAATGAAGAAGGCTCGGCGACTTTGCGCTTGGCTAATCCGCTGATTGAGCACCGTATCAAGCTGGGTTGATGTTTCATCCCAGAGGCTAAAGCTACTATTGAGCGTGAGTTCAGTTTCTTGGCGAAACGTGACTGGATTGATCGTCGGCGTTTCAACCCGAATCACTTCCAGCAGAATTTGGAAGCTTAATTCTTCGGTCGCTTGAATGAACGTGCGCACCGTATTTTCCATCAATGGGCGCAACGCTTCGTTATTGCTAAACACCACGCCTAAACTATAGTTGATTTTGGTATTGGTTTCTTGCAACTGACTATTGACTACCGTGAGCGTATTTTTATCTTCGGGGCTAACTCGGCCACGCACAATTGCATTGCCACCAGCGCCTGCAACGCGGGCAGTAGCAGCCTGATGGGCTGGCAAGGTTTCAATTAGCGCACTCATTAAGTAGTAACTATCGATATTGGGGTCGAGAATTAAGCCCGATTGATCGCCGATGCGCTGCATACAAGCTCGCAGCGTTTGAATTAAGCGATCATGGGCGGCATTGCTATCAGGAACGCTGCGCAAGGTCAATTGGGCTTGCAGCCGTTCCCATTCATTAAAGAGCACGGTGATTTGAGTTTGGGTATCAAAGCGGCCTTGATATTGCAAATCAAAGGCTTTGAATTGTTCAAGCTTTTGGCCAATTTGCTCGTTTTTACGTAAGAGTGGGCTTAGAAATGTTTGATCGCCACCGAGATAGCGTTCAGCCAAAAATTGTTGCTCGACAATATCTTGCATCAATCCGCGCAGCGGTTGCAAATAGGCGGTTCCAGTTAATTCGCTTCGGGTGAAATTAATTTCACGTTGCAGGTCAGTTAATAATGCACTCAGCAAAAAAGTTAATGGAATGGCAAAAACCAAACTCAATAACCCAAATTTTTGGGGATACGTGAGGCGTTTCATCAGCCATGTGGCTGGAGTAAAGAATGGACGCATGGTTCGTATACCTAATGGCTGAGGTGTGGTTGCCCCCTATGATAGCACACCTGCGTACTTTTGTGCAGCCCTACTTTGGCGCTGTTTGTACGCTAAAGCTGAGGCTTTGTCGTAGCTATGCTTCAGCCTCGCCTAGCGTGATTGGTGGGTTTTGTGCTGGCAACAGCGCTTGCTCGATAAACTGCAATAATGTCGGCTCGTAGTGGCTGACATCGCTTTCGCCCCGGATCATAGCCATGGTCACAACCCACTCGATTAAGCCGGCCAAAATTTCGGCTAAGGCAAGCGGTTGATAGGGATAGATCGTGCCTTGTTGCATGCGTTGGGCGAGCGCTTCGGCCAAAATGGCATGTAAACGCAAGCGGGCTGGCTGTTGTTGCTCGGCCTCAATATTCAAGCCGGCTTCAAGCCCCAATAAACGAAATAAGTCGGTATGCTGTAATGAATAGCGAATCGCGGTTTGGACACATTCGCGGATCATAGTTGGGGTTGATTCGAGCGCCAAAATTGGCACAATTGCCTCGGTCAAACCCTCTAAAACTGAATCAGCCAGCGCCATGGCGAGGGTTTGCTTGGAATCAAAATACAGATAGAGCGTCCCAGTCGCCATTTCTGCCCGCGCAGCGATATCAAGCATGCGGGCTTTGGTGTAGCCCTGTTGGATAAATACTTCACGGGCGGCGCGGAGAATTGCTTGGCGGCGGTGAGGGTCGGCGGTGCGTGCCAATAGGTAGCTCCTTTGAAGGCTTGAATACGCTGGCGATTGTGGCTTGATTATAGCAAAAGTCCATGATTGCTGAGGCAATCAAAATTGCAACTAAAGGAGGTTTTTAGGCGATTCTAAAGGGTTAAAAATATCTAAAAATCAGGCTTGCTATGCGTTTGTGCTGTGATATACTTGGCCGCAAGTGAATGTTTTGGTCGCGACCTCAAATGGAGTCTCTGCTGCCCCACTCGCAATCGGCTTTCGCGCTTGAGTTTTGCGTTGACCCGAACCCTTTCACCTCGAATACCGGTTTTACCTTTTTTGGAAGGAATCCTATGAGTTTCACCGACAAAACCCTCGTCTGTGTCGATTGCGGGAATGACTTCGTTTTTACTGCTGGTGAACAAGAGTTTTACGTACAAAAAGGCTTTACCAACGAACCACGTCGCTGTACTCAATGTCGTCAAAGCAAAAAACAACAACGGAGCGAGCCAAGTGGTCGCTCATCATTTGACCGAGATAGTAGTTTTGGTGGTGGGCGCGAGCGCAGCCGCGAATATGGCGGTCGCGATAGTTTTGGTGGTGGCAATCGCCGCGATGCCGCTGGCCAAGCTTCCCGCGAGATGTATGATACGGTTTGTGCTGAATGCGGTCGCACCACGACTGTACCATTCAAGCCAACTCAGGGCCGGCCAGTCTATTGCCGCGACTGTTTTCAAAAGCAACGGACTTCTTCGCGTTGGTAGGGGTCGGGTAGCATAACATACATTTGGTGGGGCAGCCGTTCAGTCGTCAGTTGTGGCGGCTGAATTGTTTTTAATAGTGCAGCCTTGGCGTGGATAGTTTGGTTATAGATGTTGCATACCTGTTTCAAGATCAATATGACTTTGCGGCGATAAGCGCAGTTGTGGTCGAAGCTGTGCTGCAACTGCTTTATTGCGTCGGCCAAGCGTCAGATGAAAATTAACCAGATACGCGCCATCGCTACGGCGCAATGTCGGTAGCCCAAAATGCTCACGTATGGCACATAACTGTGGGCTATGGCAATCGATCCATAGATGCAGTCCATTTTCAGCTCGCAGCCTCTGGAATATAGCGAAATTTTATCACTTCGCCCACAAATGCCAAGCCCCAATCGACTTGATTGCGACTTGGAGCCTCGCCTTTGATGACTGAAATATGTGGGCGAGTAGCAGGCTTGAAGCGAATTTCTTGCGTTTCAACGAGCTGCAACAGCGTGGTGTGAGCTTCAGCCGAAATTCTTAGCAGATACCAATCTGGCTCATAGATCAGCTGGCCTGTAAGCTCCAACCCATGGTCGTATTCTTCTAAAGTTGTTGCCATCACAATACCTCATGCAATTGATATACGATTAGGTGGATTATTGAGCGCTGCTATTTGGCTATAAACGACTCAATCCGCCGATTTTAGCTGATTATGCCAGAAATAGCGACGACGACGATCTTTGTAGAGCAATGCTCTCGATTAATCGTGCTGTGAGGATTCCCAATGGAGATGCCAACCCTGATTGGATTGCTCGTTGATGCTGTGCTTGCTGTTCGGCCTAAGGTTGAGCGGACAACGCTAGAAGTAGCGTTTGCTTCGCTGTTGGCCGGAATCCCTGCCCAAATTGAAGGTCATCCGCTGACCCTGCTGATTGATCAGCCTCATGCCAGTTCACAGGCAACGATTTTGTACGCGGGCCAGACTATCAGCGTTGATCTTCCCCAATCAATTGACCCACTGGCTGCGGCGCTTGCTGCCGTCGCCTCGCTGCCACTGAATGCTGTGCCTGCGGCTCGCGTTGAACCACCAGCGGCCTCGCGTTTGCCCTTTGAAGCCAGTGCCAGTTTTGTGGGGCGCGAGGCCGAATTGCAGGCGCTGGCTACCGCGATTGGTCATGCCCAGCCTGCTGTAGTCTTGCCGGCGGTTGCGATGGGACTTGGCGGGATTGGCAAAACCAGCCTTGTTACTGAGTTTGCCTACCGCTATGGTAGCTATTTCTATGGCGGCGTATTTTGGATTAATTGCGCTGATCCTGCCCAGATTAGCAACCAAGTTGCTGCTTGTGCTGAACAACTTGCGCTTGATCCGACTGGTTTATCGCTTGATCAACAGGTGCAATCGGTCGTGAATGCCTGGCAATTGCCAATGCCGCGCCTGCTGATTTTTGATAATTGTGAAGATCAGGCGATTCTTGAACGTTGGATGCCAACGGTAGGTGGTTGTCGAGTGTTGGTAACATCCCGCGCAGCTCAAGCATCAATGGCCTCAATTCGGCTTGGAGTTTTAGCGCCAGCAGAAAGTCGGGCGTTGTTGCAACAGCTTTGTCCACGGCTTACGGCTGCTGAAGCCGATTCGCTTGCCGCCGATCTTGGGCATTTGCCGTTGGCCTTACATCTCGCAGGTAGCTATCTCAAAACCAATCAACAGCAGAGCGTGAATCAATATCGCCAAAATTTGGCAATTACGCACGATTCGCTTAAAGGTCATGGCGCATTGCCCTCACCGACCCGCCATGAACAGGATGTTGAAGCTACCTTCGTGCTGAGCTTGAAACAGTTTGATCTGGCTAATCCGCTTGAGATCCTCGCGTTGGATATGTTGGATGGTGCGGCGTGGTGTGCGCCGGGTGTGCCAATTCCACGCGAGCTTGTGTTAGATTTTGTTTCGAATGAGACTGAGGATGAGCTTGCCATTGAAGCGCTGCACTTGTTAGATCAACGTGGTTTGATTGATGGCGGTGACATGCTGGTTGTGCATCGTTTGCTGGCGCATGTTGTTCAATTACATCGCGGCTCGGAGCAGATGCGGGATCTGGTGGATTATCGGATTAACGAGCATGCTGTCCGGATTAGTGCAACGCGGGTGCCAAACCATATGATGCCGCTTGAGCCACATTTGCGCCACGTAACGCTGCGCGGATTGGATCGGGCTGATGAACGGGCAGGTCGCTTGTGCAATAGTCTCGGCTATTGGGAACATCTGCGTGGCCTTTATGGTGAGGCGGAGCTATGGTATGAACGCGGATTGGCGATTATGCAGCAGGTATTAGGGCCAGATCATCAAAATACTGCTCGAATGATGAATAATCTGGCGGGTATCCGTTTGGAGCAAATGCGCTATGCTGAGGCTCAAGCATTGTATGAACAAGTGCTGGCAGTCTGGACTGAAGCTTTTAGGCCCAGAACATCCCGATACGGCGCGCTGTATGAACAATCTGGCCTCAGCTTTAGGGCGACAAGGCCGGAATGCCGAGGCGTTGGCAATGCATGAACAAGCACTTGCAGTATGGGAAGCAGCATTAGGGCCGGATCATCCTGATACTGCGATTAGTGTCAACAATCTAGCCGTAGCCCTAGAGCGCGAAGGGCGCTATGCCGAAGCTCAGGCGATGCACGAACGGGCGCTGGCAGTATGGGAAGCGGCATTAGGGCCAGAGCATCCCGATATCGCGATTAGTTTAAGTGGTTTGGCGCGATTACTGGAGCAACAGGGGAAACTCCGACAAGCATTGCAGTTATATGAACGCGCACTGACGATTCGCGAAACCGCATTAGGGCCAGAGCATCCCGACACAGCGGACAGTATGAATTTATTAGCAGGATTGCTGCTAGACGAAAAGCGCTATAGCGAAGCCCAAGCATTGTACGAACGCGCACTGACGATTCGTGAATTGGTGTTTGGCCCAGAACATCCCGATACAATCACCAGCCTGGCTAATTTAGCGGTGGTGCTGGAACGACGTGGGCAGCATAGCGAAGCGTTGGCATTGCATGAACAGGCATTAGTAATTAGTCAAAAAATCTTAGGTGCTGATCATCAGACGACCCAACTCATCCGCACCAATCATGCTCGAACCCTTCAGGCTCAGCAAGCAGCAGCAGACCAAGTAGCAGCCAAACAGCTTAGTGGCAAACGTGCCGATGCCGCTCAATCCAAACCGTGGAAGTAGGCACTGAAACGCTCAGTGTTAGTTGCTCAATGGCAATTTGGCTAAAGGTTTAGTATGATCGTCGCATACTAGCTGTTTTTGGAGGTAGACAATGGCGTTATTGGCCGAAAAAGTGGCATTAATTACTGGGGCAGGCCGTGGGATTGGCGCTGCTGCTGCGCGTTTGTTCAGCCGACATGGGGCGCGGGTCGTGTTGTGTGATTTGGATGCTGCGCCGGTTGATCAATTAGCGGCTGAATTGACCGCTGCTGGTGGTCAAGCCCTTGCATTCGCTGGCGATGTGACCAGTGCCGAATTTGCGCCGCACGCAATTGCCGCCACATTAGAGCACTTTGGCGGCTTGGATATTTTGGTCAACAATGCTGGCTACACTTGGGATGGCGTATTGCACACCATGGATGATGCCCAATGGCAAGCCATGCTCGATGTGCATTTATCAGCGCCATTTCGCTTAATTCGTGCGGCAGCCCCCTATTTGCGTGATACTGCCAAAGCTGAAATCAAGGCCAACGGTGCGGCCAAACCACGTAAGATTATTAATGTTTCTTCGGTTTCAGGGGTCTATGGCAATGCTGGCCAGGCCAATTATTCGGCAGCCAAATCAGGCGTAGTTGGTTTAACCAAAACCCTTGCCAAAGAATGGGGCCGGTTCAATATTCAGACCAATGCGGTTTGCTATGGCTTTATCGAAACCCGCTTGACCGCTGCCAAGGAGCAGGGCGAGACGATTCAACGCGGCGAGCAGGAGATTAAACTTGGCGTGCCCGAAAATCTGATGGCTGGGATTACTATGTTTCACCCGATGGGCCGTGCTGGTACGCCTGAAGAAGCGGCTGGCCCAATGGTCTTTTTGGCCTCGAATTTGGCCAATTATGTGAATGGCGAAATTTTAGAAGTAACTGGCGGGATGGGAATTTAGCCAATGCTATTAAACCGGGGGTGCAGGGGAGTAAAAGCCCCTGCACCCCCAAATATGATGACTATTGGTTCTAAGCCTCAGCTTCGTGTCCTTCGTGGATGAATCCTAGCCTGCGGCTTGTTCTTTGCCGTTGGTCGATTCGATGATGCCGCGATCAAGCAGTTCTTGTAGGCCTTTGGCAACCGCTTCGATCGTAAAGTCGATTTGCTCGGCGGTGTGAGCGCTGGTCAAGAAGTTGACATCGCGGCGCAAAATAACCCCATGTTTGGCAACAGCACCCAACAGCGCTTCCATCAACCGAGCATGGGTTGGCATGTCGGGGGCAAATGCAAAGAACGGAATTGCATCATAACCACAAACCCGCAATGCAACGCCAAGTGCCTCGGCTTTGGCATTCACACCTTCGCGCAAACGCTGGCCAAGGCTGGCCACATGGGCAAAATAGTTGGTGTTGCGATAGACATTGATCACTTCATAACACACTTCTAGCGAAAGCATCTCGCCGCCAAAAGTCGTCGAAACTTGCAAATCTGATAAGCGTTCGAGATACTTTTTAGGGCCAGCGATGGCTGAAAGTGGCATGCCTGCCGCGATGCCCTTCGAGAGACAGACGAAATCGGCATCAACGCCATAGAATTCTTGAGCACCACCAAGTGCCAAGCGGAAGCCCGTCACCACTTCGTCGAGCACAAATAATGCGCCAACCGCATGACAAGCGGCCTTCACTTCGTTCAAATATTCAGCGTCCAAGCAATGTTTGTAGGGCATTGAAAGCAAAACAGCTGCCAATTGATCGCCATGTTTGTTGATTGCGGCAATCAAGTTGGGCTTTTCGTGGGGAGACATCAACGATACTTGTTCGGTGTATTGGCTCAGCACTGCGGGCACGCCTGGGGTGTAATACATAAAATGATCGTGCCAGCCATTGTAGCCAACCGTGATAATTCGTTCGCGTTTGGTGACGTGGCGAGCTAGGCGCACAGCGGCAGAAGTGGCATCAGCGCCAGTCTTGAAGAAACGCGCCATTTCAGCATTGGGAATAATATCGAGCAAGGCTTGGGTTGCCCGCAGCTCAACTTCGGTGGGCAGCGAATGAATTAGCCCTTTATCCAAATTGTTGCGAATTGCTTCAACGACCGCTGGATGATTGTGACCCAAGGTGGTTGCGCCCAAGCCACAGATATAGTCGATATATTGGTTGCCATCAACGTCGGTAACTAAAGCTCCATCGCCATGATCAATAAAGACTGGAAACGAGCCATAGGCAAATTGCTCAGGCCGCTTCATCAACGATTGGGTTGTCCCAGGAACAATTGCTTCAGCTTGGGCCAATAATTCCATCGATTTGGTTAAATTGAGGGCTTCGCCGCTGACCTTTGGCAGTTGTGCTGCACTCATGCTGCTCGATCCTTCCATATATGCTCAGTAGTTGGATGTGATTATGTAGAATAAAAACTATTTAGTCGGATAAAATAGATTTTATTTGAGCGCTAGTATACGGAAGGGGCGTTGGTTTGTCAAAAATAGCTTAAACTCTCTTGACAGGGTTGATCCATTTTCAAGCGTAGGTATGATCCCCTCAGCCCAACCCCTCTCCCACGTGGCGGGTGAGGGACTTCAACGTTGTGGTTTTCGCATGCTTGATGGTCAATCCACGGTGACTCCCCCTCGCCCGCGTTGAGTGGGAGAGGGGGCTGGGGGGTGAGGGAACGGTGCACCATTGCCTATCCATCAGTCAATTGTTAAGAGCCTACCCTTGTGAGAGCGGGGCTGAGGAATGAGGGAATCATTATGGCGTGAGTAGTTGCTGAGTTTGGCCAGCCCATTCGACCGAGATCGGTCGATTGCCATAGACAAGTTGCTCTAATTCGATGCGTAATGGTTGTTGTGGCTTGAGATCACGCGTGCTTTGCCACAAAATTTGACCATCGCTGCTGATTTTTATCGGTGTGGCGGCAAAGGCTTGGCTTGGCTGAATCGCTACTACCAAATGGCCAGTGCTGCTTCTTTTCAAGCCAACGGCCCCATAGCGATTGCCTGCACTCAGATCACCCAGATCGTGCAGTGGCAACCAATGGGCTTCGAACGAACGGCTTTGGCCTGCTGGCAGGGCTGGATAATCCCAAAATGTGCGTTGTGCACCATGCCAAAGTTCGGCGTAATCGCTATCATCAGTGGTGTACAAACTGCGATCAAAGTGGTCATCAAAGGCAAAGGTTTTGATCCCAGGCAAATTTGGATCAAGGTCGACCAACATCAAACCTTGGTTGAGCGCTGGATCATACACACCGGCCCAGCGTCCGCTTAAGTCGTCGGCGGCAAACAGGCCAATATAACCGTTCCACGTGGCGTAGCGACTGAGATCACGATTATCAAAATTGGGCCAGCTAATTTTTTGTTGTGGCGGCGGCAAGGCGGTATCTTGGGTTGCATGCACAATCATCTGTTGGGTTGGCACGACAAAATGCAGGCTTGGTTGCAAATGGTTAATTCCGCCAGGCGCAATCATTGCATTCATCCAGAACTGAAATGGCTGCGGACTGGCGGTGGGGTTGCGATAATTGCCGCGCATAGTGACGATTTGGCTAGCGTTGGTTAGCTCAATGGTGATTTCGATTTGAACCCCAGTGTGGCGTTCGGTGGTCGAAACAATCACCCGTGCTGCTTCGTTGGTTTGCTCCAAGCGATAATCCCATGGCTCGGATTCAAGATAGCCATGTTCCTCAGTTGGCGCGGCCCATTCGATGCCGCCTGCGGCCAGCCACCAGCCACGTTGGCCCAAATGGCTCGCTTTGATCACCGGATTTTGATAGAGCAGATTTTGGCCAGTAGCTTTGTTGATGAGCTGATAAATCCGTCCGCCAAGTTCAGGCAGCATCGTCAGCGTGACATAACGATTTTCAAGCTTCAACAAACGATAATTTTTGGCTTGATAACCAGTGATTTTGCTGCGATCAATCCGCTTGTAGGGATAAATCGGGTCGCTTGGCATGCTATCGACGAGCGCTGGCTGATAGCCTTCGGTGTTCAATGCCAGTGTGCCAGCCTCGGAAACCTTGGCCGAAACGCTGCTATCCTGAAAATAATGCATTGGCGTGGCGTAGCGCCAACGATAATAATGCGTGCCTACATTGCCCATCTCAACTTGCCAATTGGCCGAATTATTGGGATTGTAGGTCAAGATGCGGCGCTCAAACGCTTGGAACAGCACCCGTTGAGCTTGACCCCTAATCTTGGTATCGATCCAGTAGGCCTCGGTAATTGGGTAGCCAAACGTGCCAAGCACATTGGTTACATCAGCCAGCGATTGCTGAAAATCGACAAACACTTTGGGCACGTTGTGGCCAGTGACGGTTTCATATTGCACAATTGTGGTATTAGCAGTTGCCAGATTTGGCTGATCGCTGATCTGACCATTGGCTGCAAGCAGGCTGCTAATCCGTTGGCCTTGGCGATTTTCGCTGCGATTATAGCCATTGGTCGTGGCGATTGGCCCAAGGCTGGCGTAGGTTGGACTGGGGCTATCGGGGTCGCCAGCAATTGGCACATTGGCTGCTGTCCGTGGCTCCGATCGCTGATCGCCCGTTTGCATTTGGCCACTGATCATCTCGACGACCAACAAGCCATTGGTGGCAAACCACTCGCTATTGCGGTCGGCATCGGGCTGGCTAATTTCCATGCGGGCTTTATCAAAATATTGGGTCAGCCGAGTGTTTTGGGGCGATTGCTGATAGCGCTCGCTAATCTGTGGCCCGATCTGCTGACCCCAAACCCATGAGCGAGTAGTTTGGCCATCGGCAACCGCTTGATCGGCGCGTTGCCAGCGTTGGCGAAAGGCCGAATCGGCAAAGCCATCGCTAAAAGCAGCGTAACTTGGCTGTTGCTGCACCAAACTGAGCGCTACAATTAATAAGCAAAAAACCAGCGTTATACGACGAAACATAACTTCCTCCAAAACCAAACATCTGCTGCGAGTATAGCGCTGTAGCCTAGCAAAAACCATAGCATAGCGCTGAAGTTGGCCTGAGAAACCTGAAAACTGTTGGCCACTTGCCAAACACTGGGCGAATATGCTCTATAGTAGTGGCAGTGTGTGTATGGTTGAAAGGGGTTGCTGCCATGAATGACTTTCAAATTGCCGAACAACTGCAAGCCAGTTATAGTCTGTTTGCGCCAATTCGCGCCCATTTTCGCGGGCCTGGAGTTGAACGCGGTGGTTGCCCACGCCACGGCATGCATGCGGTTTATGCCAAAAAATATGGCGAACATCTGGCAAGTGTGTATCCAGGCATCAGCTCGATTGGGGTTGAATCGTCGTTTGAGGCCAGCCAATTGCCCGCAATTATGACTGCCTTGGCTGCCTTGCGCGATGTGCTGCTGCCAAATTTAGCCCATCGGATTGTAGAATACGCCCAAGCCAACAAGCCGTATCTGTTGCCTGCTTATTTGCGCAGCATCGAATTGGCAATTGAGCATTTTGCTAAGCGCTACCCTGAACAGTTGGCGGCGCTTGATGCGGTATTTTGTGTCGCTGGTGGCGAGGGTTTCCGCGATTTGATAGTGTTTCACGGTGGGCATTTATTGGAGCAAGCCAAAGCTGGGGCGCTCTGGACGAATATTGATATCTATTCGTTAGTTGATGTACACGATCGCGAAACGCCTGAGGGTTTGCAAAAATTTGAGGTTTGGTGCCTTGGTGGCGATTTGGCCAAAGCTATATTAGCTGAATTTCAGCAAGCGGCCTTGATGCTGGTGACCCAAGGCTGGCAGCCACAGCCATTAACCAAAGAATTAGCCTTATTGCCAATTGATTTGAATCGCCATTTGGCACAGCTGGTGCGCAATCTGTTGCACGCTGCTTTATCACAATACGTTTTAGGCTAAAACGCATAGTGTCCCCCTCAGCCCAATTCCTATCTCACGTGGCGCGGGCGAGGGGCTTTAACCCCGTGGTTCTGATGCAATGTGTTGGTAACCAATGGTCGGCTCCCCCTCGCCCACGTGCAGTGGGAGAGGGGGCTGGGGGGTGAGGGAACGCTCCACAGCAAACAAAACCTACCCTTGTAAGGAGAGGGCTGAGGAGATCAATTCCATTGCTCGTCAGCCAACTGCTGCTTTTTATTGCCAATCGTGATGATTTGCAAATTAGCCAACAAAAGTTACGGAAGTTCGGCGCAAGCAGCGCTATAATATCAGGAGTATTGATTGAAGGATTAGCGGTATGACATCAATTCGTAAGCTCCTTTGGATTAGTCTTGGGACTATTTTTTTGATATTAGGCGTGATTGGCATTTTCGTGCCGTTGATTCCGACGACTGGGCCGTTGTTGGCCTCGGCAGCCTGCTACATGCGTGGCTCACAGCGTTGGTACAACTGGCTGATCAACAATCGCTATTTGGGCAGTTATATTCTCAATTTTCGCGATAATCGCGGCATGCCCGTTGCGGGCTAAGCTGGTCACGTTGCTATTGCTGTGGCCAACCTTAGCCCTTTCAGCGTGGGCCAAACCAATTTGGTGGCTTTGGCTCATTCTTTTGGCGGTGGGGATTGGGGTGTCGTGGCTGATGTGGAAGCTTCCGACGTTGCAGCTTGATCCTCAGGGTAACGCCATGCCAAGCGCTGCTGAACCCGCGCCTCATAGCCATGATCTGTCGGGTAATAATAGCGATGCCCCGCTAAATTCGCCGGTAGATGCTCCTGCTCAACCTGGGCATCTTTGAAATCGTGAGCATATTGATAGCCTGAACCATAGCCCAAACCCTTCATCAAGCCAGTGACCGCGTTGCGTAGATGCAGCGGCACTGGCTCGTTGCGGGTGGCTTCGACATCGTGCAACACTGCGCCATAGGCCCGATAGACCGCATTGCTTTTTGGTGCTTGAGCCAGATAAACCACAGCTTGGGCTAGTGCCAACGCGCCTTCACCAGTGCCCATAAAATGCACAGCCTGCTGGGCTGCAACACAAATTCCCAAGGCTAGCGGGTCGGCTAGGCCAATATCTTCGACCGCCATACGAATCACGCGTCGCGCCACATACAGTGGGTCTTCGCCGCCTTCAAGCATGCGCGCCATCCAATACAACGCACCGTCGGGGTCGCTATCGCGCACCGATTTATGCAAGGCCGAAATCGCGTCGTAATGCAACTCGCCAGTTTTATCGTAGGCCACATTGCGGCGTTGGTAGGCCTCAACAATCGCCTCAAGATCGATCATGCGTTGGCCGTTTGGCTCAGGAGTTTGGGTTAATGTTGCTGCTTCGAGCGCCGTTAAGGCTGCCCGCGCATCGCCACTCGCTAGGTGAATCAACATATCGCGGGCTTCGGCGCTGAGTTGCACCTGTTGTTTGCCTAAGCCACGTTCATTGTCGGTTAACGCTCGATCGATAATTGCGCTGATCGCTTGATCTTCCAGTGACTCCAATACAATCACGCGACAACGTGAAAGCAAAGCGCGATTGATCTCAAATGAAGGGTTTTCGGTGGTTGCGCCAATCAGGGTAACTGTGCCATCCTCAACCGCTGGCAGCACGGCATCCTGCTGGGCTTTGTTCCAACGATGAATTTCATCGATAAACAAGACCGTGCGCTTGCCATACATGCCGCGGCGCTCAGTCGACTCTTTGACCACCTTGCGTAATTCGGCTACCCCTGCGCTGACCGCCGACAGTGGCTCGAAATGTGCCGAAGAAGCTCCAGCGATAATGCGGGCAAGCGTGGTTTTGCCAGTACCAGGCGGCCCCCACAGAATCAGCGAAATTAATTGATCACGCTCAATCAGGCGACGTAATAAACGCCCTTCGCCCACAATCTTGGTTTGGCCCTCGTATTCGGCAAGCGTGCGAGGCCGCATGCGCGCCGCCAACGGTGCATCATTGCTTTGACTCGCTTGATAGCTAAATAAATCCATGAGTTGTGATACCTTTCTTATGATGATGTTTAGGAGGTACCATGCGCAAATCTCTGCTCCTGATTAGTTTGCTTGGTGTGTTAGTCGCCTGTGGTGAGCAACAGGTCGATGCGCCGATTGCGCCGACCACTGTGCCACTGAACCAAACTGCTGGCAGTTCCGCCACACCGGTTGCTGAAGCAACAGCAGTCATTGTACCAAGGCCTGAGCCAACAACAAGTGCTGGCAAACCAGCACCCAACGCGCCAACCACCGTTGTTGAGCCAACCAATCCACTGACCTTGCCCGATGGCTTTGGCATTAGCGTGTTTCAAAGCAAATTGGCTGGCCCACGCATGCTGACTATTGGTCCTGATGGCGGAATTTACGTCGCCGAACGGGGCGAAGATCGGATTGTGCGCTTGCCTGACCGCAATGCCGATGGTTTGGCTGATGGGGTTGAGGTGGTTGCTGATAGCTTTGATGCGCCATCGAGCATGATTTTCGACCAAGCTGGCAATTTGTATGTGGCCGAAACCACCAAAGTGATTAAACTCACCGAGCCTGATGCTGATGGCAAATACACTCAGCGCCAAACGATTATCGATGGCTTGCCTGATGGCGGCCATAGCACCCGCACGCTGTTGTTTAATGCCGATGAAAGCAAGCTGTACGTAGCAGTTGGCTCATCGTGTAATGTTTGCAACGAAGAGGATGAGCGCCGCGCCGCCGTGATGGAATATGATCCCGATGGCAGCAATGGCCGGATTTATGCCAAGGGCTTGCGCAACGCCGTGGGCATTACCTGGCGGCCTGGCACCAATGAATTGTGGGCAACCAACAATGGTCGCGATATGTTGGGCGACGATCAGCCACCTGAAACGGTCAACGTTGCGAGCAGCGATGGCTTGGATTTTGGCTGGCCGCGCTGCCACTCTGGGCGAATTGCCGACCCTGAGTTTGGCAAAGATCCCAATGCTTGCCAAGGCGTTACGCCGCCAGCAGTTGAGA
Source organism: uncultured Chloroflexia bacterium (assembly GCA_963767035.1). Lineage (GTDB taxonomy): Bacteria > Chloroflexota > Chloroflexia > Chloroflexales > Herpetosiphonaceae > Herpetosiphon. The sequence goes on from CAVYBW010000004.1 coordinate 214,847, forward strand.
TGCAAGCCCACAGCGCCCCGCTTGGCTTAGCATTTGGCAATGGCAGCAACTTCCCCGAACCGTACCAAAGCGGCCTGTTTGTGGCCTTCCATGGCTCGATGGAACCGTTCAAGCCCAACTGGCTATAAAGTGGTCTTTGTGCCAATAACTGATGGCAAAGCTGGCAATGCCCAAGATTTTGCCACCGGCTGGCTCAACGATGCTGGCGCAGTTTGGGGGCGGCCAGTTGACGTAATTGTTGGTCGCGACGGTAGTTTGTATATTTCAGATGATGCTGGCGGCGCGATTTACCGTGTCTTTGCCAAATAGCTCAGTCTAGATTTGCTTACCAAGGGTTGTTGCATAACAACCCTTTTTTGCTTAAATTCGCGCTAAACTAGCAGCAAGCCAGCAGTTGGCTTTTTTAAGTGTAAAAAATTATGCGGTTGCTTAATCCCCTTTATGGTGGATGAATTTGGTTCAATTATTCACAACAGCGGGGGATGAAGGCTAAATCAAGACACGACTTTGGGCACTTTGCACAAATTGCTATCTTGGCGTAGCATAGATACACGCGACATATGCCACAACATTGCTTTACACTCTGTCGTTGGTTGTTGGTTTGAGGAGGCTGCCCATGCGCTTCGCGCTTCGTCCTTGGTTTCGCCTATTGGTCGTCAATTTGTTTGTTTTGGGTAGCCTGATTGCTTGTGGCAAAACCACGATCGATCCTGCCAGCGCTTATACAGTTATTACTCCTGCATCAATTCCTGCTGGCGCTGCAATTCCTGCGCCAAGCGACGAGGTTATTTTGAGCCTCAGCGGCCAAATTGGCCAAACCAACAATGGCCAACAGCTCGATTTTAGTATGCAAACGCTCGAGCAACTTGGAGTGGTTGAATATACACTCAATGATCCGTTTTTGGGCCGCACAGTGACTTATCAAGGGGTATTGCTCAGCAGCATTTTTGAGGCTGCCAAGGTTGGCGATTCGGCCAAAACCGTCAAAGCGATTGCCTTGAACGACTACAGCGTTGATATTCCAATCGCTGAATTGCGCAGCATGCCTGTTATTTTGGCGACGCGCTTGGATGGCGAACGCATGGCGGTTGCCGATAAAGGCCCGCTGGAAATTGTGTTTCCATATCACGCCTACAAACTTGAGCATGAAAAATATGTTGGTATGTGGATCTGGCAGTTGCGGAGTATGGAGATTAACTAATGCAGCCTCGGCGTTGGATTCAACGATTGGTGCTCGCAGGCACAAGCTTGATCTTTTTGATCTTGCTTGTGCTGTTGGGCTTTAATTTACAAACTTTAGGCGTTGCAACCCGCTTCTTCACCCTCGATGGCGGCATTTGGAACCCAAGCCAGCTTGAGCGCGAAATTTTGCGTTTGCGGGTGGTTGCCAATGAAATTAGTATGGGCACGCCGAATTTGGGTAATGAGTTTGTGCTGCGGCGTAATTTGGTTGGTAGCCGGATTAATGTGCTGAGTGATTTTTATCGGGTTGAGCGCGAAGATCAGCGCAGTTTGCTCGAACGTAGTTCGTTTGAAGTGATTAAACGTGATTTCTTTACGCTCGAAAACCAAACTCGGCTTAATATTTCGACTAACTCAGTGCAGCAATTAATTCCAGTTTTAAGTTAATATGGAAACTAATTCGCGCACGATGGTTAATGAGCGTCGACAAATTGTCGATCGTGCTTCGCAATTTCAACGCCAATCGCTTGAACGTTTACGCATCACGCTGTTATTTATACTTGGTGGAATTATTGTTCAAGTGCCGATCTTCTTTTTGTTGAGCCGCCGTCGCTTTGATACAACGCTGCAAAAAGCCTACACGACCTTGCAAGAGCGTTCAACCTCGCTTGAACAATCGCAGCATGAATTGGCTAGCTCGCACACGCTCGCACAACAACAAAACGAAGCGTTGCAACAAACTTTGGCCGATTTAGAAAAAAGCGTAGCTGAACGCAGCGCCTTGGAAACCACGGTTCAGCGCATGCAATTTCCAATTATTCCCTTGCGCAATCGCATGGCAATTATGCCAGTGATTGGCAATTTGTCGGTCGAACGAATTAAAATTGCTGCTGATTCAGCGGGACACTATGTTGAAGTTAAACGAATCAAGATTTTATTATTTGACATAACTGGGGTTTCGGCGATTGATCGCGCGGCGGCCGCCAGTTTGCAGCAACTCTTGCAAATGTTGCGTTTGCTTGGCTGCGAGCCAGTTTTGGTTGGCGTAACGCCCGAGGTTGCCGAAGAATTAGTCCACACTGGCTTGGCACAGCATAGCCTGCAAACCTACGCCAATTTGCAACAGGCCATTGAAGTTACCGCGAAAACGCTTGAGTAGGAGCCAGTTGTCAGGGGCTAGGGGCCAACTGTAACCGCGAAGCGCACGAAGAACGCGAAGGGTTATAGGTTATAGGCTGTTGGCTATCGCTGGAATGGTTGATTGGATAATGTGGCTAGGTTCCCTCACCCCAACCCCTCTCCCGTGGCGCGGGCGAGGGGCTTTTAGTATTCTGGTTTTCGCATGATGCATTGGCACGCAACAGCGGTACCCCTCGCCCGCGTTGAGTGAGAGCGAGAGGCTTTTAGTATTCTGGTTGTGCCATGATGGAAAATAGCCGCTTACTCCCCCTCGCCCGCGTTGAGTGGGAGAGGGGGCTGGGGGGTGAGGGAATGGTTCATTACTTCGTGGTTTTCGCATGATGCATTGGCACGCAACAGCGGTATCCCTCGCCCGCGTTGAGTGAGAGCGAGAGGCTTTTAGTATTCTGGTTGTGCCATGATGGAAAATAGCCGCTTACTCCCCCTCGCCCGCGTTGAGTGGGAGAGGGGGCTGGGGGGTGAGGGAATGGTTCATTACTTCGTGGTTTTCGCATGATTTATGGTCAAATCCACGGTGGCTCCCCCTCGCCTGCGTTGAGTGGGAGAGGGGGCTGGGGGGTGAGGGAACCCAGCCCTCATGCTTACTTTAGCTCGATATTCTGCTGACCACTCCAATTGCGGCTTGGATCGATTAAATTGGGGATGGCCTCGAAAAACATGCGCACTGAATGCTCGCCACCAGCAGCGATATGTTTATAGACCTTGTTAAATGGATAAACCCAGATATCGCCGCCTTGCACGGAAAGGGCAATGCCCCAGTCGTTGCTCTCGCGTTCGAGACCCCAACGCCCGCCGTAGTTGGCAATAATGCAGGCTCCCAGAAACGCGCCAAGCGTTTGGACCAAGCTGGCTGGCACTTGCTCAGGGTCGTGATTCGGACGAACTTGTTCGATGTAGGTATTGAGCCATTTCACCGCTAGGTGATTATACTCAAGTTCTATGCCAAGCTGGCTTTGCACCGAGCGCACAAAGTGTTGCGCCAAGTGCTCTAAGCCAGCAATAATATTCTCGTGTGACATACCTGACCTTATTTAGTGGTGGCCTGTTCGAGCACGCGTAACGTGAGATTGGGCACACCAAAGGGTAATGGATGGGTATTGGGCATTGGCTTCAAACGGCTATTGCCCGATTCATGCTCCAAGATGCCAATCACTTGGCCTTGGTAAAACGGCACGTACAAGGTTGGTTTATCGGGAACGCATAATTGTACTGCGCCAGTTGCGCTGCGCTTATGCACATCGGCCACTATCTGTTGCAAAAGCGCTTTGGAGGCTGCAATCGCCACAGGCCGAACTGGATCAGCGCCAACAATCACGCTACAAGCATCGATAAAACGGGCTGGAGTTTGGTACAGATCAGGCTGTGAATGGGCGTTGGCCAACTGCTGCAACGCTTGATTGGCGCTATACCACTGATCACTGGCCAGATCTTGGGCATGCGCGCCACGCAGCTGGCCCTCGCTAAACAGAACAATGCCCATCACAAAGCCAGTGCTTTCCACGCCTGGCTGATAGTAGATATAGCCCGAGAAGCGTCGCGTCTGCAAATATTCCAGTTGCTTGCCCAAAGGCAGGCTTTGCAGTTGGGTACTGCTCTGTTGGTCGTGCTCACCTGGTGGCAACACCAACGAACGTCGCACTGGCTGCGGAATCAAGGCCGCTTTGGGAATTGGCGCAGCGCTGAGGCCAAAAAACTCCAGCGCGAAATCGTGCTCGGATGGCCGATTTAAAATTTCACCTTCGACCATAATCGTTAATAAACGATCAAAATTCGCTACCATTTCGGCACTAATACTATGCGCCGGCTTAAACAAGTTGTCGGCAGCGTTCCACTCAAAATGGCCCGAACGCCGCGTCAAGAGCCAATCAACCGCATCTTCGCCAATTTGGCCATGTGGGTCTACTTGGCCATGGCGTAAAATCCCATCGACAAAAAATAAATGCACCCGATCTATGTGATCGATCCATGTGAGTCGGCCCGATAATTGTCGCCGTTTCACGGTTTCAACCACTTGTGGTAGATCGTGAAGGTGCGGGATTGCCGCCAATGAATTCATACCATCCTCCACACCAAACAAGTAGCCCGTCGAATATGTGTATGAGTCTGATTAATTTTCTGCATTCTGTGTTTGCCACCATCCACCGAAATACCACCCACAAAAGCCACAGAGCAACACTATCAAGGCTGCGCCATTCAGTTGCCATGTGCGTGGGGTTGTTGCAAGTAATGTTAGGGCTGCTGGCAAGATGTTTGCCAACCATAAAGCAACGGCTAAGGCCAATCCATTCCAACGCAGCATGCGACCAAGCCAGATGCTCAACAATACTGTCAGCCCTAAAACGAGCCATTGGGCTGGTTCGCGTAATGGCAAGAGTACCAATGCCATTCCAAGACAAGTTATTGCCAAGGCGATTTGCTGCTTGCCACGTACTACCCATGTCAGCATGCTCAGGCTACCGATCAAGAGCAAACTTGTGGTGATTGCCTCAAATGTTGCTTGTAATAGTATATCAAGCAATGCTGATTGTGCGTTGAGTGGCTGAACACTGGCCCAAAATCCCGTTTTGGCAGTCGTCAGATTAATCATGCTGCGCAGTAGCAACATCCATGGCACCAGCAATATTCCCAAAACAATGCTTTCGCGCCGCAAGACTTGCGCCCGATCGGCCACGAAATCTTGCAACCGATGGGGAATCGCCCGAATAAAGCTTTCTAGGGGCAATTGCTGCTCAGTTTTGGTCAAATTCCAGGCCGTCGCCGCGCCTGCTCCCAATAAGGCTAACTCGCCGCCATTCAGCACCGCGTTGGCAAGGGTTTGGCTGATGGCCAAAATAAAGCGTGGCGCTTCGCTAACTTGGGCAAATGTCCAACGGCCTGCACCTTGAAGTAAGTAGCCAATTCCTACCACTACTCCCAACCAAACCCACGGCCAAAGTTCTGTGCGCCGCCGAAAAATCCCAATCAGGCCTAAAATCGGCAAGATGGTGGCCGGAATCGTGCGCAAGGCGCTGCGCAGATTGCTCAGAATACTTTCGCTCAGCGTGGTTTGATCCCGCTCGCGGCGATATTCAGGCGGCGTGTACATCGCTGGCGAACTGGTAATCACTTGATCGCCAGCAACCGTTACCTCGAAACGCCGATAAGCTTCACCAATCCAAGGCATTTTTGTCTGCCATACAAAGCTGTAATCGCTGCGATTGGGCTTTTGGCTCGTGCTAGTATTAGCCAACTCATAGTCGTCAAGGCTAATAAATTGGCTGGCATGCGCAGTCGCAATGCTTTGGGCCTGATCAAGCGTAGTCGAGATTGCGCTGGCATTTTCGGGCAAACTCAAACGATACGATAGCAACTCACCAGCGGAGCCGAGATAGACCAACCAACTATATTCAGGTCGATCCCAATTCGACCAACGCACGCTCCACGCTCGCGCTGTGCCTTGTTCAATCGCTGCCTCAATTTGCTGCTCGTCCAGTTGATCATAAATATAAGCCAAATCGAGATCAACCCAATCGGCCACGGCAGTAACACTGGGATTCAAACCAGTCAAATCGATCTGGCTGGCTTGAGCAATTGCCTCGCTACGTGCGAGGATATCTTCGCGCACGCTGTTGCGAGCCAAGGCTGGCGCACGATTTAGCCCAATCACCAGCAGAATAATCACCACCAAGCCCGATAAACCAGCGAACAATTTCCAATCCCGTCGCCATTTCCAGCTTAATTGGGGCACAACCGCATCGGGCACTTGCGGTGGCAGCGCCGCGCGAATCGTATTATCGTTTTCGAGCGGAATACCGCGTAGTTGGCGAATAATTGAGGGGACAAGCAGCCATAATACCAACGCTGCTGCCGCAATTCCGCTCAATAAATAGAATGTATTAGTTTTCCAAAAAAGCGGCACATACAGCGAGGCATTGTAGGTATAGTGGGCAGCGATTGAGGCCAGCACCCCATAACGCAGGGTCAAAAAGCCAAACAAAATGCCAATAATGCTTAATTCGACCACCCGAATATAAAATGGGCGTTGGGGATAGGTGGCGTGGAGCGATGCCCAAACCACCGCCGTGACGATGATCGCCAGTTTCGGTCGGCCAAAATAGCGGGTCAACACCGTAATGCCGCCTAAGCGAAAGATCAATTCCTCGCCAATCGCTGGCAATAACCCAAGCGCCATGCCATACAGCGCTGGAAACGGCGTAGCAATCGTATCATCATATAGCGGCGTAACTGGCGACCAAACTCCAAAATAGCGATTGCCCAAGGCATAAAAGGCCGAAACAAAGCCCAATTGGAAAATGCCAACCAAGCCGCCAACCCATAGTGCTTGCACCACCGGACGGCTAACTAAGCCGCGTCGGGTCAGGGTTTCGCTCAACGAAACCGCGCCCTCGGTTTGCTTCCAAATCAGTGCCTCGCCAGCCATGCCCGCCAAAATAATTGTGGTGGCAATTGCGACCAGTTGGCCAATATAGCCTCCTAGCACATTGCCCCAATAAACTGGCAAACTTTGGTTAACATCGTAGTGTGCCAAATCAAGCGGAATGCTATTGAGCATTACCAACACGCCAACCACCGCAACTGCCGCAAATAGGTGCAAGGCCCAACGCCAGCGCAAACGCCCGCGCCGTGCTTGGATAAACCATGCCACGCCGATCAGTGCGGTCAGCGCATAGGTCAATGTCCAGCCAGTATGATTGAGAATGCCACCCCGGCGCAGTTGCCAATCTTTCTCCAAATACCACGATTGCGGTAACCAATAATATTCGCTGCGCTGGCCCAATTGATCGCCAGCGATGGTGACACTATAGCGATATTGGGCTTCAGCATCGGCAATATCCCGCCGTTGCCAAATAAATGTATGGTCGGTACGATTGGGCTGTTGGGTGGTAAATTGATCGAGCAAACTAAGTTGATCAAGCGGAATTTGCAATTGGGCTTGAGCTAAGGGCAAGGCCTCGGCTTGGCTTAATTTGGCTCCGGCGGCCTCATCTGGCCGACTATGATTGAGCGCCAAGATGCGGCCTGTCGCTGGTGAAAGACTAATCGACCATTGCTCAGGGTCAAGCTCACGCCAAAAGCGCACATTCCAACTGCCGAGATTAAGATCTTCCTGCACCCGTTGATCGAGCGTTTCACGGCCTTGTTCACGGATCAGATACGATTGAGCATCATTATCCGAGCCAAAAGTGATGGTTTGGGTAAATTGGCTAGGATCACCGCCCGCCGCTTGCAAGGCCTCTGCTGAGCGTTGCAACGCCGCGTCACGATCGAGATTAAAGCGAATCTCGGCCATTGGCGTTGATTCAGCCGCGAAAACAATTGCTAAGAGAATGCCGAATAAGGCTAAAAGAACAAATCCTAGGGGAATCAGTCGTTTGGTATCAGGCTTGCGCACGCCATCCCTCCATCGCTGTTAGGTTGCTATGCGTAGTATAAAGCTAAATCAGAACATAGAACATAGAAGAATTGCGGATCAGTTGGTGGTGGCTGGGAGTAAGTCAAAATTCAGAAAGCAAAAGCCAAAATAGAGATCAAGGGCTAGTTGGCAGTGATTAGCAATTTAACGCAGCGGCGCAGAGAGAAAATGGCTATGGTCTGAAGGTGTTAGGCTATCGGAGTTGAAATATCAACCCATGTTCCTATAGCCCAAAGCCCATAGCCTCATGTTCATTCGTGTGCTGCGTGAAACAAACCTGACCCCTCGCCCCTGACAACTGACCCCTCGTCGGTCACTTGTCGAAACAGAGAGATTAGGGTATTGTGTGCAGGCGTGGCCTTCAGATGCCACACACCAACCCCACTTAAAGGAGCAGAAACACTCATGTCAGCAATAATGGATAAAGTACAAGAAATTATTACTGCGATTATTACCTTATTAAGCTACCCAGGTATTGCGTTGGTGATGTTTGCCGAAAATCTCTTTCCCCCAATCCCTTCAGAATTGGTGATGCCATTTGCTGGATTTATCGTTGGCAAAGGCGAGATGAACCTCGTTGCAGTAATGGTTGCGGGCACAATTGGCGCAGTCCTAGGTGCGTTAGCCCTGTATTATATTGGCATGTGGGCCGATGAAACGATTATTCGGCGCTTTATTCGCCGCTATGGCAAATTTTTCTTTATTAGCGAAGCTGACATCGATAAAACACTGGCCTTCTTTGAAAAACGTGGTGAAATTGTGGTCTTTACTGGCCGTTTGATACCGTTGGTGCGCAGCTTGATTTCAATTCCTGCTGGCATGAATCGTATGCCATTGGGGCGCTTTTTGCTCTGGACAACCTTTGGCTCATTGATTTGGAATGGTATTTTGACGTATGCTGGGATTGTGCTTGGCTCGAAATGGGAAGATGTGCTGGGCCTCGTTGATCGCTACGAAAAAGTTGCCTTGGGCCTGATTGCTGTGGCGGGCATTTGGTTTATCGCGAGTCGGGTGGTCAAGGCTCGCCGCAACCGCGCCGGATCGAAATACTCGTAAGCCTAAAGCCATTCCCACGACCGATTGCAAATCAATCACGGTACGTATCATTAGCTGCGTACCGTGATTTGCCGTTAACAAGGAGTTACGATGGCCGTTTTTGTCGAACAAGAAGCCATTTTAGAATTATTGCAAACCTCGCGCGCCGCTAGTTTGGCCGCGCTCCAATATCTGCCACCACCCGATTTAGCCCAGTTAATCGCGCTTGAGCAACAAGCAACCAAGGATTGTGCAGGCCATACCAATCAAGTAGCGCTGTTAGCAGCTGAATCGAGTGGCTTGGCGCAATGGCAACAGCAACGCCAACGATTGGCGGAAACGATTGCCGCCTTGCCATGGGCCAGCTATGGTCGACCCATCCAAACTGCGGCTGGGCCAATCTATTTGGGTGAGTTGGTCAAGCGCTTGATTGCGGCTGAGCATCAGCAATTTAGCCAGTTGTTACAGGCTGGTCAGCACCCGCCAATTATTGATCAATGGGCCGATTGAGCCTTGAACCAATCGATTGCATACAGGTAGCCATGCCAGCCAAGCCCGCTGATTTGGCCTTGAGCAATTGCAGCCACAACCGAGTGATGGCGAAACGTTTCGCGGGCATACACATTCGATAAATGCACTTCGATAATCGGCACATCCATCAAGGCTAAGCCATCGCGTAGGCTCAAGCCATAGTGGGTCAGTGCACCTGGGTTGATAATGATGCCCTGAATCTTGCCATAATGGGCATGGAGCGTATCGACCAATACGCCTTCGTGGTTCGATTGTACAAAACTCAATTCGATGCCGGCGGCGTTGGCGCGTTCGCTCATGGCACTATGAATATCGGCTAGCGTGGTTGAGCCATAGATCGTTGGCTCACGTTGGCCAAGCATGTTAAGATTTGGGCCTTGTACGACTAAAAGATGCATAGCTGTTGCTCCTGATTGCCAAATTAGCGGCCATTGTGCGCCGAAGCCCAAACCTTGTCAATCGTAGCAAGCGAGGATAGATGATCGAATTTGTGCTAACTGACGGGCTGCGCGAGGCAATGTTGAATATATGGCAACAACTTCGCGAGCAAGCTATACCCGAAGAGCGGCTGTCGTTTGCCGGGCTACAAGCCTTGCCGCGCTTGCTTGAGCAAGCAATTCGCAATGGCGACCAAGCCAGCCTAACTGCCAGCCTGATCAATCCAATCTATTGGCATCAGACGGCGAGTTATGGCCATGGGTTATTGGCGCGAGAGCGGCGGGTGCCAATCGATCATGCGGCCTATCGCTTGAGTTGGTGGCTCTGGCTGCGGCTGTATAATTTAGCCAATGCCCAGCGTTGGTTTGATCAAGGCCAACGCTATGCCACTGTGTCTCTACTCGCCGCTGAGCATCAAGAGCCAGCCAATTGCCCGCTCGATAACGAAACAACGGTTGAACTGGCAGCAGTGCTTGAGCAACGAGTGCTTGTGCCAAGCGGCTTTCATTGCCGCCATGGCTTAGTTTAAGAGCATAGAGCAAAGAATATAGAACATAAAAGTCGCGGATCGGGCTTGTTAACTACAAAATGGGTGAGGGGAGTTGGGTTTGTGGTTGACAAGCCCGATCCACGGGAGCGGGGATTCTTCGAAGGGTAGGTCGTGAAGATTCCCTCACCCCAACCCTGCTCCCGTGGATCGGGCGAGGGGCTTCACTTGGTGGTTTTGCATGAGGTCAATCCACGGCGGCTCCCCCTCGCCCGCGTGTAGTGGGAGAGGGGCTGGGGGTGAGGGGAGTCAAATTCTTGTCAAAAGCCCATAGCCATGGTTGCTCTGCGCCGCTGCGTTAAACCTGAATCCTGATGCCTATGTTCTATGTTCTTTTCTGTCTTTTGCACTTAGCTCTCAGCCTTTAGTCCTTTGACGGCGTACTTTTAATTATGGTACAATCGTGGCACAGGCGTTGACGGAGCCGAGTAGTTGGGCTAATCCTGAACCAGCGAGCGTGCAAATGGTGTAAGGCACGCATCAGCAACCCCAGCCAAAATCTCTCCTGAGCCGAACGCTGAACCCCATGGCAGTAAGCGAACCGGGTATCCCCCGTTATCGGGATGACGTTGTGATGGCAACGGCTTAAAGTGGGTAGCGCGTGCAAACGACTATCAAGCAGGGTGGTACCGCGAGGTCTTTTCGATAACCTCGTCCCAGCAGTGTGGGGCGGGGCTTTGTGTTTTTTCAGTCAACGAGGAGTCAACAATGGCGTTTGCAGCAGTTGATCCCAAGGTGTCGTTTCCGACGCTTGAGGATGAGATAGCCGCTTGGTGGGAGGCCCATGGCATCGTCAAAAAGACGCTTGACCATGGTGATGCTTCGCGTCCGTTTGTCTTTTTTGAAGGCCCGCCAACGGCCAACGGTCGGCCTGGAATTCACCACGTCGAGGCTCGCTCGTCGAAAAACATTATGGTGCGCTTCAACCGCATGCTTGGCAAAAAGGTTATCGGCGCTCGCGGTGGCTGGGATACCCACGGTCTGCCAGTTGAAATCGAAGTTGAAAAGAAATTAGGCTTTGCTGGCAAGCCCGACATTGAAAAATATGGCATCACCGAATTTAACGCCGCTTGCCGCCAATCAGTCTGGGATTACATCCAAGAATGGGAAAAGCTGACTCAGCGCATCGCCTTCTGGATCGATCTGGAAGATCCGTATATCACCTACGACAACAAATATATCGAGTCGTTGTGGTGGATCTTCAAGCAATTGCACGAGCGTGAATTGCTGTTCCGTGATTATAAAGTGACGATGCACTGCCCACGCTGTGGTACGTCGCTCTCTGATCACGAAGTGGCTCAAGGCTACCAAGATAACACTGATGACCCATCAGTATGGTTGCGCTTCAAGCATACGCCAAGCAACCACGCTTTGGATGGGCAAGTGGCCGATGCCGCCTTCTTGGCTTGGACGACAACGCCTTGGACTTTGCCAGCCAATGCTGGTTTGGCGGTTAATCCTGAGGCTACCTATGTGCTGGCTGAGCACGAAGGCCAACGCTATATCTTGGCTGAAGCCTTGGTTGGCGCGGTTTTGGGTGAAGCAGCAACCACAGTCGCTAGCTTTACCGGAGCCGATTTGCAGGGCTTGCGCTACACGCCACTATTTCCCGGCGTTGGTAATAACGGCGCAGCGATCGATCTGAGCAGCGCTTATCGCGTTGTTGCCGATGAATTCGTTTCGTTGGAAGATGGTACGGGCATCGTGCACATTGCGCCAGCATATGGCGACTTGGAAATTGGTCGCAAGTATGGCTTGCCAACCTTGTTCTCAGTCGATTTGGCGGGCAAAGTTTTGAGCAGCTTTGAAAGCTTTGGCTTTGCCGGGCTGTTCTTCAAAGAGGCCGATTCAAAAATCACCCGTTATTTGAAAGAGCAAGGCGGCTTGTTCAAATCAGGCCGCGTATTGCACACCTATCCATTCTGTTGGCGCTGTAAAACGCCGTTGCTGTTCTATGCCAAGCAATCGTGGTACATCCGCACAACGGCCTTGAAGCAACAGTTGATCGCCAATAACAAAAAGATCAATTGGGTGCCTGAGCATATCCAAACCGGGCGTTTTGGCAATTGGCTCGAAAATAACGTCGACTGGGCGATCAGCCGTGAGCGTTATTGGGGCACGCCGCTGCCAGTTTGGACATGCGACAATTGCCAGCATGTTGATGTGGTTGGCTCATTGGCTGAGCTTGGTGAACATTGGGGCCAAGATACCGCCAATCTGGATATGCACCGCCCGTTTGTTGATGCGCCAACTTGGGCGTGTCATGAATGTGGCGCTGGCACGATGCAGCGGATTCCTGATGTGGCCGATTGCTGGTTTGATTCAGGCTCAATGCCGATCGCCCAGTGGCATTATCCATTTGAAAATCAAGAATTGTTTGAAGTTGCTGGCCAAGCCGATTTCATCTCGGAAGCCATCGACCAAACCCGTGGCTGGTTCTATACCTTGCACGCGGTTTCGACCTTGCTGTTCGATCGCCCAGCCTACAAGAATGTGATCTGTTTGGGCCACTTGTTGGATGGCAAAGGCGACAAGATGTCCAAATCCAAGGGCAACATCGTTTCGCCATGGGAAGTGGTCGAGAAATATGGTGCCGATGCGGTGCGTTGGTATATGTTTGCCGCAGGCCAGCCCTACAATCCACGCCGTTTCTCAGCCGATTTGGTCAGCGAATCGCTGCGCCAGTTCTTGTTGACGTTGTGGAATACCTATAGCTTTTTCACGACCTATGCCAATGTCGATGGCTGGACACCAGAGCTAGCGCAAGGCGATTTGGCAGCGATCGATCGCTGGGCTTTGGCTCGGCTCAACGGCTTGGTGCGCGATGTCCGCGACGATCTGACCAATTACGATATGAACACACCAGCCAAGCGGCTCGAACAATTCGTTGATGAGCTTTCCAACTGGTATGTGCGGCGCAATCGGAGGCGCTTCTGGGGCAGCGAGATGAACGGCGATAAGCAAGCTGCCTATTCAACCTTGTACACATGTTTGGTGACGATCTCGAAACTGCTGGCCCCATTCACGCCATTCGTGGCCGAATCGCTGTATCAAAACTTGGTGCGCAGCTACGACCAAAATGCCGCCGAAAGCGTGCATATGGCGCTGTATCCAGAAGCCGATTTGAGCTTGATCGATGAAGAATTGATCCGCAAGACCGATTTGTTGCTCAAAGCCGTGAGTTTGGGTCGCGCTGCCCGCAAAAACGCTGGCATGCGGGTACGCCAACCGCTCAGCGAAGTCTTAGTACGCTTGCCGCGTGGCGAGCAACTCGACGAACTGAGTGCCGCATTAAGTGATGAATTGAATATCAAGTCGGTACGTTGGCTCGGCGTGGGCGATGGCTTAGTCAGCTATCGTTTCAAGCCCAACTTACGCTCGGTTGGTAAGAAGTTTGGCAAACTGGTTCCAACATTGCGCGAAGTCTTGGCGGGTTTAAGCAGCGAGCAAGCCGCCGATGCAGCGCATAAAGTCGAAACTGGCGCAAGCTTCGAGGTCGAAGTCGAAGGCCAAACCCTGACGCTCGCCGCCGACGATGTGTTGATGGAAGCTTCATCGCCAGAAGGCTATGCCGTGGCTGAAGGCGAAGGCTTGTTGGTAGCCTTGGTTACCACGCTGACCGACGAATTGCTGCGCGAGGGCATCGCCCGCGAAATCGTGCGCAACCTCAACGATGCTCGTAAAGCCGCCGATCTGGCGATCACCGATAAGATCAACGCCACCTTAGGCACCGAAGTTGATTTGGCCGCTGTCGTGGCTGAATATGGCGAGTACATCAAGGCCGAAACTCTGTGTGAAGTGTTGAACGTTGGCGATGCAAGCGCCGACCATCACACCAGCAGCATGGAGTTGGAGCAAGGCAAACTTAGCCTTGGCATTAGCAAAATCGGCTAATCCGAGTACAATTAATGCGGCGTATGCACCAAAAGCATGCGCCGCATTGCTTTATTAATTATTAAAGGAAGCATGATGCTCTTACACATTATTTCCCCCGCTGAATGGCAACAGGCTTTGGCTGCTGGCGAATATCGCCCTACCTCGCTGGCCGACGAAGGCTTTATTCATTGTTCAACCCCTGAGCAAGTATTAACTCCCGCCAATTCGTTTTATCGTGGTCAAGCCAATTTGCAATTGTTGTGTATTGATCCAGCGCTGCTGCACGCCAAACTGGTGTATGAAGATTGCTACGAAACGGGCATGCAATTTCCGCATATTTACGGGCCACTCAACCTCAATGCCGTCAATAAAATCGTCGATTTCCCAGTCAATCCCGATGGCACGTTTGATCTGCCACAGCTTGATTAATCAGCGTATCGGGTCGAAGAACATAGAACAGAGAGTAATGAAGGCTATTGGCGATAGGGTGAGAAATAATTCATACATGTTCCAATAGCCAAACGCCAATAGCCTAGAGCCTTATCTCCCTTCGTGTCCTTCGTGGATCAAATGCCGCTACAATAGCCTCAGAATTCTGCTAGTGAAGGAATCTGTATGAAGAAGCTTTTGAGTGGCATGCTCTTGGCGGGAATCATGGTTGGTTGTGGTGGCCAAGCAAGCTCAACCGCTGTGCCTGCGACGGCTACCAGCCAAGCAACCGCAACAGCTCAATCCCTGAATCCAACTGCAACGACTGTGCTGACCCCAAGCGTTGTTGCCAACCAAACTACCCCAACGCCCTTACCAACTAAGACAAATGCACCAGTCTTTACTGCTGACGATGAGCGTTGGGCTGGGCGTTCGATTTACTTTATTATGACTGATCGCTTTGCCAATGGCGATGCGAGCAACGACAATGCTGCTGGCTTTGCTGCCGATCGCAGCGACCCACGCCGTTGGCATGGCGGCGATTTTCGCGGCATTATTCAACGTCTCGATTACATCAAAGGCATGGGTTTTGGTGGCATTTGGATCACGCCAGTCAGCAAGCAAAACTCCACCAATGGCTATCATGGCTACTGGCAGTACGACCCCTATCAAATTGACCCGCATTTTGGCACGCTTGAGGAATTGCGCGAGTTGGTGAGCGAAGCCCACAAACGCGATATGTTGGTGATGCTCGATGTTGTGCCAAATCATATGGGCGATTTTTTGCCTGGCTCAAAAGCAGCGCCACCGTTCGACGATCCAAGCTGGTATCACAACAAGGGCAATATTCAAAATTATGGCAATCAACAAGAGGTCGAAGATGGCGATTTGCTTGGGCTTGATGATTTAGATCAGGCGAATCCCGCTACCCGCGCTGAATTGCTCAAATGGATTGCGTGGCTCAAAGCCGAAACTGGGCTTGATGGCATGCGGGTTGATACTGCCAAACATCTGCCCAAAGATTTTCTGCGTGAGTTTGATCAAGCGGCTGGCACCTTTTCGCTGGCCGAAGTATTTAGTAGCGATGCTGGCTATGTTGCGCCCTATACCCAATACAACGATGCAATTTTAGATTATCCGCTGCACAGCGCCTTCAAAGAGAGCTTAGTTGGCGGACGCACCTTACTTGTGATTCAGCGGGTGCTGGAAAACGCCGATGCTAGCTATCGCAATGTGCATGTCAATGGCACATTTCTCGACAACCACGATAACGAGCGCTTTTTGTGTGTCGCAACCGGCGGCCCCGACGACCAAAAAACCACCCAATTGCAACAGGCTTTGGCCGTGCTCTACAGTTTGCGTGGCATTCCGATTGTCTATTATGGCACCGAGCAAGAGCTAAGCGGCTGTAAAGATCCCTTCAACCGCGAAGATGCCTTTGAATTGAGCGCAACTGATACGCCAATCTATCAATGGATCAGCCAGCTCAACCAGTTGCGTCAGGCGCATCCAGCCTTGCAACGTGGCAGCCTCGAAAACCGTTCCAAGCCTGATGATGGCTGGGCCTTCCAACGTACTGCTGGCAATGATACCGTGGTGGTGTGCATTAACAACACATGGAAGCCGCTTGACGTAGCAGTAACCGGGCTAACCGAAATTGCTGATGGCGAAGTGCTGAACGATGCGCTTGGTGGCGGCACGATGAGTGTCAAAAGTGGCGCAATGAACTGTGCGTTACAGCCCAAACAAGTAATGATCTATACCCGCTAAATTGGAAATGATGACGCAAAAAAGAGCCAAGCTAGCTTGGCTCTTTTTGATCTAGAGAAAATAGATTTAAAACCTGTGGTTAGTAATTTCTATGGTTCAAGATTGACGAAATCGAAGAAGAAGCGTGAGCCAGTTGATAATGGGTTGTGGGCAGCCATCGTGCGGAATTCATACTTGCCTGGACCTGGCCCCCAGTAGAATTCAACAGCACAATTTTTTTGGAGGGTTGGTGCGTAGGTATCGACAATACCCAACAGCTGCCCTTCATAGAACACGCTGACTTTGCCGCCATCAGGCCGCATCACATAGCCCATCGCAAAGCGATATGCGTCGGTCGTAACCGTATATGAAACCGTATAGCCACCGCCCATTGAGACATGTTGTGTGCCGTTATAGGCATTGGCGAGTGGGTGGCCCGATTCGGAGCGCCACACACCAGTATATTTGACTGATGGGTCGTTATTATCAATCATATACTCAGGGCTGAAATTAATTGAAGGTGAATTACAATCGATATTCATCAGGGGAACATCATTGGTTGCTGCTTGGGTGGTTGCTGGGGTAATCAGCGTTGGTGCGATTACCGTGACAGCAAGCAGTAAGGTATAAAATATTTTACGCATCAAAAGCCTTCCTACACACTAAATTCTCTAGACAGTTAGATACTATAATCGATACCGATCGATATTTCAAGGGTCAATAATCATAATTTAGATGCGAATTGCTATTAAAGAACTTAACATAATTATTTTCTTATTGTTATAATGCTTCAATTTCGCCACGCAAACGACTGAGCGCTTGCTCAACGCTAGCTAGCTCGTTGCGAGCATGTTGCAGTTGCTCATTTTGATATTTGACGAAGCGGGTGTAGGGTGCAACGGTTTCGGTCACGCGCTCAATTGAATCATCGATTTCGGCATAGACTTGTTTGCTCAACGAGCGCACAATTTTATCGCGTAGCTCGCTAACTTTTTTGTGAAACTCGCGTTTAGCTTGGGCACGCTTGGCTGGAATCAAATAGGCTCCGCCTGCAACCGCCAACACGCTGAGGCTAATGCCAGTAAAATCGAGCAACGCACCATGGGCCAAAATTACAAATAATGCGCCAAAACCAACCGCGCCAACGCCAGTTAATGCCGTGGTGGCAATCGTGCCTTGCAAATCCATGGCCAATTGTTTAGCTTCGGCATCGCGATTGTAGCTTTGCACAATTTGGTTGGTGCTGCGGCCCACTGAATCGATCAGCGATTGGCGGTTGTAGTTGAAATTTTGGCCAACATTGCCAACCATCTCATCTTTGTGGCGCGAAAGCTGGCGCCGATCAATATAGGCATTAACGTCTTGCCAAAGTTTGAGATTGCGCTCAATCAGCCAATCGATAATTTGCTGGGTCAGTTCATCGGTGTCAGCATCGAGGCTGCCAACAACTTGGTCGCGAAAGCGTTGTTCGAGCAGGTCTTTTTTAAGCAAATCGCGGGCACGGCCCAACCGAATTTGTTCATCGAAAAAGGTATGGCCACGTTGCTCAAATTCATGGATGAGATTCTCAAGTTGGGCAATCCGCGGCGTGAAATCACGCTGCATATCAGCTTTATAAACCTGAATTTGGCCTTCAATATTGGTAATCGCCTTAATATCTTCGCTCAGGGTTTGCAAGCGCTCATCGGAGGCTGTGCGATAGGTCGTAGCTAGTTTTTGGCCAACGCCTAAGGGATTGAGCAATTTGAGCCGCACTCGTTCACCTTGATCAAGCGTGCGCAGCAGATATTCTTCCATGGCGTTGAAGCCACTTTCGTCCCAGAGTTTAGGATCGTCGTTTTCGCGGGCGCGTAAGGCTGAGCGTGCCGAAACTGCGAAGATCATCGGGGTGCTACCAAGTAAGTTGGTGGCATTGCTGCGCACAAATTCGAGCACTTCGTTGCGACCTTTTTCATCAAGAATATCAATCTTATTGACGACCAAGATGATTTTTTTGCCCCATTCGCGAATGTGCTCAAGGAAGGTGCGTTCGCTCTCGGTGAATGGGCGATCTGCCGAGGTGATAAACAACACCAGATCCGAGCGCGGCACAAAGCGCTTCGTTAGCTCTTCGTGGCGGCGGATAATCGCATTCGTGCCAGGCGTATCAACGATATTCAAATCGCCAAGCAAGGGCGCGGGATGGGTGCGCAACAACAGAAAATCTTCGAGCAATTGCGAATCGGGCTGCTCGCCAAAGCGCAAAATATTAATTCGGTCGGTGGTTGGGGTAACGCCTTCGGGCAACACCCGGTCGCCGAGCAAGGCATTGATAAAGCTCGACTTGCCAGCGTTGAACTCGCCAGCGACCACAATTAAAAACAGTTCGGCTAGTTGTTCGGTGGCTTCACGTAAACGAGCAGCATCAGCGGCGGTCACATCTGCCCCAAATTGCTCCAACGCATGATGCAAACGATCAAATAAGCTTTGCTCGGTAGCGCGTAACTCAGCTTCACGTTCGCCAAGAATTGATTGAGCGCCAACATGGGCCATGGCTGTGTCCTTATCTCTATGAGCAGTGCACTACTCAATTTGACTCTGATTGCTTGCCCGAGGTTGCACAAACGAGCATTATCAGTTAATCACAACTCGTGCCATGCTTTAAAGTGAGCGTAGTGATCCACGGTGATCGTGGCTCCTACGCTCAAGCATGGGCTGGAAAAAGAACGTTAATCTAAGCTCAATTTATAGCCAAAACCGCGCACGGTCAGCACAAAGCGCGGTGCAGACGGATCGATCTCGATGCGCTGGCGCAAGCGATAGATCAAGGCATCGATGGCGTTGTAATCGTAGACCTCGTAATCCCAGACGCCAATTGCAATTTGCTCTTTGCTGACGACTTCGCCACGGCGATTGTAGAGCAACTCCAACAATTGAAATTCCTTGGCGGTGAGCTGTGGATCAAGTCGCTTGCCACGGACATAGACTTCCTTGGCAGCGCTATCAACGTGCAACTCAGCTTGATCTTGGCTGGCGATCCGATGCATGACTACTGGCGGTGGTGTGCCCTTCATCGTTGCTTCGGGATCGCGGAAAATGATCACCGTATCGGCGACCCAGACTTCATCGTTATTGCGCAACGGTGCTAAGCCGTTGACCTTTACGCCATTTAAATAGGTTCCGTTGGTGCTATCGAGATCGCGAATATAACAGCCGGCCTCATCGCGTTCTAAGCGGGCGTGACGGCGCGATGCTAAACGATGATCGATTACAATATCGTTGGCTACATCGCGCCCAATGGTGAGAATTGTCTCTTCCCACGGCATTAGCCGAGGTGGCACATCTTGGTTTTAATGGTCAGCGATGGCACTGGCTGATCGTTCATAAAAATTCCTCCTCAAACACACGATGCATGGAGAGGCGTGGTATGGTATGCTAGAGTCTTAGTCAGAGACAAAGCAAAAGGGCTATGATAGAATGTGACGCGATTCTAACATAGGGCTTCTGAATGCGCTAGAGGCGCAAGGAGCGGGCGTTTGACTTCTTGGAATGGTCGCCAATTTGGTAAGTATATTGTACACAACGAAGTTGGTCGAGGTGGGATGGCCCGCGTGTTTCGGGCGACTGACACCACCTTGCAACGTTCGGTTGCGTTAAAAATTCTTGCCCCACAGCTTGCGAGTGATGCTGAATCGAGCCAGCGCTTTGAACGCGAGGCGATTACAGCTGGCAACCTGCATCATCCCAACATTGTAACTATTTTTGATGTTGGTGAGATTGAAGGGTTGCCCTACATCGCCATGGAATATATTGCTGGCCGTTCGCTGCAAGCTGTGATCGATGAACAAGGTGCGATGGGCCTTGGCTATGCCGTAGCATTGTTGATGCCAGTGGCCGAAGCCTTGGATTATGCCCATTCGCAGCAGGCGGTTCACCGTGATGTCAAACCCCACAATATCTTGCTCAACGCCGATGGTCGGGTATTATTGACCGACTTTGGCATTGCTCAAGCACCAGTTGTCAATGAAAAGCGTCTAACCCGCGCCGGTATGTTTATGGGCACGCCAGAATATATTGCCCCCGAACAAGTTTCGGCTCAATTGGTTGATGGCCGCTCCGATTTATATTCCTTAGGGATTGTGGCTTTTGAAGTGATCACTGGCCAAGTTCCCTTTACTGGAACGGTTCCAGAGTTGTTGGTTGCTCACACCTACAGCCCGCCACCAGCGATTACGAGCCTTGTGCCGGGCTTGCCTGCCGCCTTTGATCGGGTCTTTGAGCGAGCATTGGCGAAGCAACCAAGCGAGCGTCCACCCTCGGCAGTCGCCTTTATCGACGCCTTGCGCACGCTCTCCAGCCGTATTGGAATTACGATTCCAACCAAGGACGATTTAAAGGGCTTGGCGGTTCCGGCTGGCTCGTCAGCAGGCAAAGCCACGGTGGCGATCAATGCTCTGCCTGCCTTGCAACGCCAAAGTGACCCTAGCGCCCAAACCGATGTTGGCGCGATTCAGCCGCAAGCGCGGCCTGTAACCCCGGTGCCGCAACCAGTGCCACGCCCAAGCAATGCGAACCCAACTGCGCGGGTTGCGCCGAGTGCTCAATCACGCCCCCAAGCTCAGCCGCACGCTGCTCCAGCCCAATCGCGGCCACGTTCAGCTGCTCCGAGCAACAGCAATGCTGCTCGACCACGGATGCGGGACTCGCCCCGTGTTGCATAGCGCCACGACCAGTGATCCTTTAAAAGTTATTTATCCGGTTGCAATCATTATAACGCTTGCTGTGTTAGGGATTGTATTCTGGCAACGGATGGGCCAGAGCCGTGGTTTAGTTTCGTTGCCAACTGCAACCCAAACCAGCAGTTTATCGGGGCCATTTGTGCCCGAATCGACTCGGATTCCCACGGCGATTCCGAGCAATACGCCTGAGCCAACCGCAACTGATGCGCCAACCGAACAGCCCAGTGCAACACCTGAGCCAAGCGCAACTGTGCCATCGTTGACTCCAACCCGCACGCCGCAACCAACCCGCACGGCGTTGCCAACCCGTCAACCAACCACTGTTGTGCCATCGGCTACGCCAGTTGTTCCAACAGGTGTGCCTGCCACGCCAACCGATGTGCCACTACCAACCCCAACTGATGGCCCAACCGCTGAGCCAACCCAAGATCTGCCAACCGTTACCAATACTGGGGTTGAGCCAACGGTTGTCTATCCATTGCCACGGCCAGCGCCGTCGCCGATCTCCTGAGGTTGGCTGGTGAGTTTGCGCGATTTGCCAGCAGTGCATGGGCTGATTGGTCGTTTAGCCGAGCGGTTCCCCGAATTGCCTGCCCAATGGTTGCTTGAGGCTGCACGGGCCAGCCTCGCCCATGCCCGGCAAGCGGTTCGGCTTAAAGCGGCCCAGCCTCCAACGGAGCAGATTTTGGCCCATGCTGAGGATTTGATTCGCCAACGCCAGCAACTCCCACTGCGCCAAGTGATTAATGCCACTGGCGTGATGTTGCACACCAATCTTGGGCGCGCACCGCTCAGTGCCGCCGCGCAGCAAGCAATCATCGCCGCTAGTGCTGGCTATAGCAATCTCGAATACGATTTAGCGCAGGGCGAACGCGGCTCGCGCAACAGCTTGTTGGAGCCACAACTGCAACGCTTGACTGGAGCCGAAGCGGCACTGGTAGTCAATAATGCAGCGGCGGCGATGTTGCTGTGCCTCAGTTGTTTTGCTCAGGGTCGCGAAGTGATCGTCAGTCGTGGCCATGCGGTTGAAATTGGCGGCGGCTTTCGGATTCCCGATATTTTGCGCCAAAGTGGCTGCACCTTAGTTGATGTTGGCACAACTAATCGTACTTATTTGCACGATTACACGGCGGCGATGAGCAGCCAAACGGCGGCCTTGCTGCATGTTCATGCCTCGAATTTTCAGCTACTTGGCTTTACCCACGAGCCGAGCGTTGCCGAATTGGCCCAAGCTGCCCATGAACAGCAAACCTTGTTGATCTGTGATCTTGGCAGTGGGGCCTTGTTGGATACCCAAGCGTTTGGCTTGGCGGCTGAGCCAACGGTGCAGCTGATGATCCAATCGCACGCTGATTTGGTGGTATTTAGTGGCGATAAATTACTTGGCGGCCCGCAAGCAGGCTTAATTGTAGGCAAACGCCGCCTGATCGATCAACTGCGCGAACATCCGCTGCTGCGGGCGCTGCGAGTTGATAAATTGACGATTGCCGCCTTGAGTGCAACCCTCATGGCCTATGAAACCCAACAGGCCACCAGCGAAATTCCAATCTGGCGTATGCTCGCCTGTTCACTTGATCAATTAGAACAACGGGCAACCCCGATGCTGGCACAGTACCCTGCTGCCCAACTTGTGGCAACTCATGCTACCATTGGCGGTGGTTCGCTGCCTGGCTCAAGCCTGCCAAGCCGAGGGCTAGCCCTTGACGGTGCGGCTGAACGTTTGAGTAAACAACTTCGTGCCAACGACCCACCCATTGTTGGCCGAATCCATGCGCAGCGCCTAATCCTTGATCTGCGGACTGTGCTACCAGAGCAGGATGCAGTGATCATGGCGGCGTTAGCAGCGCTCAATCTAGCCTAACCCGCCATAGAGAGGAACGCAATCGATGACTTCTGATCAAGCGGCAGCGTTGTTGGAGACAGCGGTGGCGGCTTTATATGCTGGCGACCGGCGGAGCGCACGGGTATACTTGACCCAAGTTCTAGCGCTAGAACCATATAACGAGCTGGCGTTGCTCTGGTTGAGTGGCGCAGTTGAACATCCAGCCCAACAAATTGCCTGCTTGGAGCGGGTATTGGCGATTAATCCCTATAATCATGCGGCGATTCGCGGCTTGGCAAATTTGCGTGGCACGGTTGAGCAAGCGGTTGTTGAGCCAGAACTGCCGCCGTGGAGTCCGCCGGAGCCGTTGAGTTTAAGCCAGCTGGCCGAGTTGCCAGTCTCGTGTTATGCCTGCGATGCCCAACTGTACGCCAGTGCCACGTTTTGCTGGCGCTGCCATGTGCATGTGCGCTGTTGTGCCAATTGTATTTTTCAGGGCTATGTTGAATGTAAAGTTGAGCAAGCAATTCAATCGGAGCAAAGCCCTAATTGTTGCCCATGGTGGCGACCGATTTAAAGCTTGGCTTTTGACTTCTCTGGTTGCTAATGCTAGCATGGCGGCTATCTGAATTGATTGTATCTAGCAGCAATGAGGCAGAATGCGATTATCAACCAAAGGTGAATATGGCGTGCGAGCATTATTTGATTTGGCTCAGCACTATGGCGAGGGCTTGGTCCAGAGCCACGAAATTGCCGAACGCCAAGCAATCTCAGAAAATTATCTCAATCAATTGTTAATCGCATTGCGCAAGGCTGGCTTGATTACCAGTGTGCGTGGCCCGCAAGGTGGTCATCAGTTGGCCCGCCCACCGCAAGCGATTAGCTTGCTTGATGCCATTTTGGTCTTGGAAGGGCCATTATTGCCAACGCCCGAAGGTGCCAGCCTCGATACCTTTGATGCCGGTTTGTTGGGCGAAGTTTGGGGCGAATTACGCGCCGTGATCGAAGGCCACCTGAGCGAAATGACGATTGCTGATCTCTGCCAACGCAAAAACCAGCAACTCGATTCGCCAATGTATTATATTTAGGGATCAGGGGCTAGAGGTTAGGGATCACGAGCTAGGCTACATTGTTAAGTGCTCTTTTTTATATTCCTCAACCTGATTCCTAGCAGCTGATACCTGACCCCTCTTACTGTAGTTTTTAGGGAGCGTTCATGGCTTCGCCGACATTTGAACAAGTGCAAGCATGGGCTGCGGCTGGCTACACCCAATGTGCAGTCTATCGTGAGTTAGTCGCCGATTTGGAAACGCCAGTCTCGGCCTATTTGAAGGTTGCTCAGGGCCACTATAGTTTTTTGCTTGAAAGTGTTGAAGGTGGCGAGCAAATTGGTCGCTATTCGTTTATTGGCTGCGAGCCACATTTAATTATTCGTGGGCTTGGCCAACAAAGTATTATCGAAACGGCCAACGGTGAACGCACAAACTATGACGATCTGACGACGCTTGATCAATTAGAACGCTTGGTGGTCGGCTCGCAACGGGCGAACCCTGCGCCGCAACCAGATTTGCCCCGCTTCACTGGTGGGGCAGTTGGCTTCTTGGGCTATGAAACGGTGCGCACATTTGAACGCTTGCCCGCGCCAACCCTGCGCCCATTGCAAATTCCCGATGGCGTGTGGATGGTGGTCAAAACGGTATTGGCATTCGACCATGTACGGCATACGATCAAAATTATGAGCACGCTGGTATTTGATCCTGCGCACGATTTGGCAACCCAATTTGCCGAAGCCAACACGGCGATCGAAGCCATGACCAAGAAATTGGTGCGCCCATTAGCGCCCGAAGTCTATAGCTCAAGCGCGGCCTCGCCCAGCTTACCGGAACTCAACGAGCAATTGCAATCGAATCAATCGTTTGGCGAATTCAGCGCGGCGATTGAAAAAGCCCGTGAATATATTCGGGCTGGCGATATTTTTCAAGTGGTGTTATCGCAGCGCTTTCAGCGTGAAACCGATGCTGAGCCATTCGCGGTTTATCGGGCCTTGCGCACGGTCAATCCATCGCCCTACATGTTCTTTTTAAATGTGCCCGATGCGGCGATTATTGGCGCATCGCCTGAAATGTTGGTGCGGGTTGAAGATGGCATTATTGAAACCCACCCGATTGCTGGCACCCGTCGCCGTGGCCGTGATGCCGACGACGAAGCCCGCATGCATGCCCAATTATTGGCCGACGAGAAAGAACGCGCTGAACATTTGATGTTGGTTGATCTTGGGCGCAACGATGTGGGCCGAGTCTCATTGCCTGGCACGGTGCATGTGCCCAAATTTATGCAAGTTGAAAAATATTCGCATGTGATGCACTTAGTTTCGGTGGTCAAAGGCACGCTTGATACAGCGCGTTATTCACCATTGCATGCCTTGCGCGCCTGCTTCCCTGCTGGCACATTAACTGGCGCGCCCAAAGTGCGAGCTATGGAAATTATCGCTGAACTCGAACCAACCCAACGCGGCCCGTATGGCGGCTGTGTTGGCTATGTCTCGTTTGGCGGGCTATCACTTGACACGGCGATTACTATTCGCACAATGGTGATCAAAGATGGCGTGGCCTATATGCAGGCTGGCGCTGGAATTGTCGCTGATAGCGATGTTAAATTGGAAGATCTCGAAACGCGCAACAAAGCTGGCTCGCTCATCCGCGCCTTGCATGTTGCCGAAATGTTGGAGTTGTAAACGAGGGGCTGGGGCCAGGGATCAGAAAGTATGCATTATTTGGCCTGAATTCTGCTGCTACATACGCAATGATAACATTGCTTCCTGATCCCTAGAGCCTGATCCCTGACCCCTCGCACATTATGGACGCATACCTTGATATTGAAACAACCTGGCAACGCACGATTAGCGTGATTGGGATTTACTTGCCGCAGCGTGGCACCGTTCAACTGGTGGGCGCTGGGGTCAGTGATGTTAATCTGTATGCGGCGTTGGCAGGGGTCGAGACGATCTTTACCTTTAATGGTGCGAGCTTTGATTTGCCGATTATTTACAAAGCCTTAGGCGCAGATTTAAAACGCGAGT
The DNA here is from genome assembly GCA_963767035.1 of uncultured Chloroflexia bacterium. Lineage (GTDB taxonomy): Bacteria > Chloroflexota > Chloroflexia > Chloroflexales > Herpetosiphonaceae > Herpetosiphon. The sequence goes on from CAVYBW010000004.1 coordinate 240,866, forward strand.
TCGTGCATTGCGATTTGTTGCGTGAATGTCGGCGGCAAAATTTGCGTGGTGGCCTAAAAATTGTTGAACAAAAGATTGGCATTGCTCGTTCTACCCATGGGCTTGATGGTCGCGATGCCTTGCGCCTGTGGCAAGCCTATCAAAACTATAACGATCAAGCAGCTTTAGATCTCTTATTACGCTACAATCGTGACGATATTATTCACTTGCCACGCTTGCGTTGTTATTTACATAAAATCCATGAGCCTGATTTGCACCCGCATGTTACGATTTGGCATGCGTCAGAGCAATCGTTGCTGTCGCCATTGAGCGACGAGGAGCAGTAGTGGGGCGATGAGCGAACAACCACGAATTCTCAATAATCGCTATCAATTAGAGCGAAAATTAGGCCAAGGCGGCATGGCAACCGTGTATCTTGGGCGCGATTTGCGGCTCAATCGACCAGTTGCGATTAAAGTGTTACATGGGCAATATGCCACTGATGAACAATTTTTACGCCGTTTTAAGCACGAAGCCGATGCCGCCGCCCAATTGGGTCACCCCAATATTGTGCGGGTTTATGATATTGGCGCCGAGGGCGATTTTCATTACATCGTGATGGAATACGTTCAAGGTACTGATCTTAAAGAAATTATTTCGTTGCAAGCACCCTTGCCGGTGCCCCGCACGCTAGCGATTGTGCGCCAAGTGGCCGAGGCCTTACAAGCGGCCCATGACAGTGGCTTGGTTCACCGTGATGTTAAGCCCCAAAATGTGCTGATTGATGCCAATGATTATGCCCGGCTTAGCGATTTTGGGATCGCCAAAAGCAAGCAATCATCAGCATTAACCGACCCAGGCACAACCTTTGGTACTGCCGATTATCTCGCTCCCGAACAGGCTCAAGGCTTGGGCGCAACTCCACTTTCCGATGTCTATGCCCTCGGCGTATTAACCTATGAGATGTTGACTGGGCGTTTACCATTTAGTGGCGATTCGCCCTTGGCAGTGGCCTTGCAGCATATTCAAGCAGCACCGCCAGCATTACGCAGCTACAATCCATCGATTCCGCCCCAGCTTGAGGCGATTGTGCTCCAAGCGATGTCAAAAGATCCGGCTCAGCGCCCCCAATCGGCACGCGCCTTTGCCGAGTTATTGCGGCTGTATCGTGAGCGTGGCAACCAGGCAACCATGGCCGTGCCAACGCCAAACGCTGGCCGTTTGCCCGTCGAGCAAGAGCCAGTCGAGGTTCGTCAACAGCGCCAACAACCAGCACCGCAAGCGCGATCACGCCAAAATTATGCACCACCATTGGCTGCCCAACAACCAGTCCCGATGAATCCAACCAGCGCTAAACGCCAATCGTCTGGTTGTGGCTTGTGGGTCGTGGCAACCTTATTATTGGTCGGGATTGGCGGTTTGGTGTATGTGCTGATGTTTACCAACGTGATGGATTCGATTAGCCAAGCGTTTGGCGGTGGCAAGCAAGCGACCCAAGTTGTGCCAACCGGCGAGCCAACGCCAGCTCCAGAGATGGTCGAAGTCCCAAATTTGGTTGGTAAAACCGAGAGTGAGGTGCTTGAATTGCTGAAATCGCTTGAACTTGGCGAGCAGCGCAAAGCACCACGCAACGATCTTGCACCTGCCGCAACCGTGATCGAGCAAGATATTGCTGTCGGCACCAAGGTTGCCAAAGGCACAGTTATTCCGTTTACCTTGAGTTTAGGCCCAGCCCAAGTCGAAATTGTCGATGTGACTCGTCAACAATTCGAGTCGGCATCTGATACCTTAATTCGTGATGGCTTTAAAGTGAGCCGCAAAGATGCGCCGAATCAGACAATTCCGGCGGGCTTTGTGTTGAGCCAAAATCCTCCGGCGGGGTTGAAATTGGCCCAAGGCAGTAATATCGAATTAGTCGTCAGTATTGGCGATATGGTCGTCTTTCCTGATCTGATTGGGATCAAACGGGCCGATGCTGAGGCAATTCTGGCGGCGCGCAGCGATTTACGCTTGGATATTGTCGATGAGCAAGGGCCAGATTTGATTCCTAATTTCGATAGTTTAGAGCCAAATACGGTCGTGAGCGCAACTGCCAATGGTCAGCCGGTCGAAAATGGCAACTTCATTCCACGCAACAGCGTGATTGTAATTGGCGTTCGACGGCCATAGTGATTGCTCGTAAGAGTTGCGGTACCATTAAAGCCAAGCAAAAGGAGGATTCCCATGAGTCTTGAACGATTAGCGGCTTTTGAACGCCTCGCCAACAACGAGCGCTTAACCGACAACTTAACTGATAACACCGCCAAAGCCCTGTTGAGTTGGGCTGAGCAACAACTTCAGGCTGGCGTTGATGAGGCCGATGTGTTGCAAGCGGCTCGCCAAGCCAATCGCGATGATATTGTTGATGTTAGTCAAGTCTTGGCGGCGGCTAATGCTGCGTTAAATCAGGGGCATCATGCGGTTGCTTTCCAAACAGCTGCTCCAGCTGATCCGGCAATCCAAGCAGGTCAGGCGGCGGCTCAAGCATTGGGTCAATTAGCCGCAACCGCCGCCGATCAAATGCGCAAACTTGGCCAACGTGTGCTCGATAGTGCAGGCCAAGCCGCTGCTAATCAAAGCACGATTACGGCCAAACTTAATCGGATTGGCGCAACGCTTGGGGCCAATGCCCGCCCACGTTCACACCGGATCAAACGCCGCCGTGGCTGGCGAGGGTAAAACCAGAGCATAGAACATAGCTGTAATGGTTTATTGGATTAAGAGTGGATGCACCCATCACCCCCCAACCCCCTCTCCCGCCCACGAGGCGAAGGGGAGTCAGCGTCTGAATACGGTATATGACTGCATGGTCTCACGACCGCGAGGCGCGGGGGAGTCGCCGCGCAAATGCGCCACTCGCCCACTTCGTGGGAGAGTGGCTGGGGGTGAGGGGTGCAAATGAACTATTCCATAGAGCCTATAGCCATTTCCGTGTCCTTCGTGGATCAAAAGCTCCCCTGATCCCCAATGACCGATCCCCACTCTATTGAAAGGCTACCCTATGGCGCGTACCAAACCAACTACGAAGCTCAAGCCTTGGCAAATTCTGCTTATTCTGCTGATTGCGGGCTTGGTCTATTGCTATCAGGCTGGCTATTTTGACCGCTGGCTTGGGCGCACCACGGTTGAGCCAACCAGTGTGGCCCAACCAACTGCGCCATCAACTAAGCCGAATGCCAATGCGGTGGCCGCAGCGATTGACCCGAATAAAGCCTATGTTGCCGAAGGTGCCTGGTATCAGGTCTTTTTTACGCGCCCAAGCTACCCCGAAAAAGCCGCTGGCCGTAAAGGTGGGGTTGATGCAGCGATAATTGTCGATATTGATGCAGCCAAAAGCACAATTTACATCGCTTCGTTCGATTTTGATTTGGAGCTGATGACCGATGCATTGATTCGTGCCAAAAAACGCAAAGTCAAAGTGCAACTGGTCGTTGATGCTGAAAATCTGGCTGCACCAGAAGTTGCCGAAACGACTGGCCGTTTGGAAGCAGCCAAAATTCCAATTACGTGGGATGAACGCTCGGCCTTTATGCACAATAAAATTATTGTGATCGATGATTCAGTTGTATGGACTGGCTCGATGAATCTGGTTGTGAATGATGTCTATCGTAATAACAATAATATGATTCGTTCGAGTTTGCCCGAATTGGTCGCCAATTATCGTCAGCGCTTTTTGGATTTGTTTGCTGGCAAAATGGGCAGCAAAGCGCCTAAAAATACTCCAAACCAAGTGATTAAATTAGCTGGTGGGGTACAAATCGAAACCTATTTCTCTCCAGTCGATAAACCGCGCTCCAAAATCGTCAACTATATTAAAAAAGCTAAATCATCGGTCAATGTGTTAGCATTTTCGTTTACCGACGATGATACTGCCCAAGCTTTGATCGATCGCCATGAAGCAGGTTTGGAAGTTCAGGTGGTGATGGAAGCGCGGAATGCCGACGGCACTGGCTCGGAATTTGGCGTTTTGGAAGATGCTGGAATTCCAATTTTACGCGATGCCAATTGTTATATTTTACATAATAAAACGATGATCATTGATGATAAAATTGTAATTACCGGTTCCTATAATTTTACTGCCGCTGCCGAAAATAACAACGACGAAAATTTATTGATCATTAGCGATCCTGATTTGGCACGCCATTATATAGCTGAGTTTGATCGGCTGTATGCGCAAGCCAAAGATCCTGCTGGTTGTGGCCGTTAGCGAGTATTGATGCGGATTTTACAAGTTATTCAGCGTTATTATCCCTATATCGGTGGTTCGGAGCAGGTTTGCCAAGTGATTGCTGAACGCTTGGCTGCCGAAGGCCATTCGGTCGATGTTTGGACGAGCAACGCGTGGGATCTTGACCATTTTTGGGCCAGCGGTCGACGCACAATCGATCAGCCAACTGAGCAACACAATGGCGTGGCGATTCAGCGCTTTCCGGTGGTGCGCGCACCTGGCCCAGCCTTGGTTTACCCACTCTTGCGGCGGGCAATGTTGGAGTTTGGGCGTTTGCCGGCAACCAGTGGTGTGTTGACCTGGCTCAGCCAAATTACGCCGCGCATGCCAGACTTCAATCGAAGATTAAGCCAACAAATTGGCCAATTCGATCTGCTTCACGCTGCCAATATCACCTTGGATTTTATGCTGATTCCAGCATTAAAATATGCCAAGCAGGCTAAGATTCCGTTTGTGCTCTCGCCGTATGTGCATTTGGGCGTGCCTGGCGATCGCTTATTGGTGCGCTACTACACCATGCCGCATCATATTAAGCTCATGCAGCAAGCTGATCGTGTGATTGTGCAAACGCCGCTCGAAGCCGATTATTTGGCTGATTGTGGGATTTCGCGCGCGACCATGCGCTGCATTGGTGTGGGCGTTGAGCCAAGTCAATTAGCGGGCGGCGATGCTGAGCGTTTTCGCCATGAAACTGGCATTCAGCAACCATTTGTGTTGTATATCGGCACCTTGGCCAAAGAAAAAGGTGCGTTTGACCTGATTCGTGCGATGGAGCAGCTTTGGGCAAGTGGGCGCGGCGAAGATTTGGTGCTGATTGGCACCCCGATGGCGCATTTTGAGCAGCTTTGGACAACGCTCGACCCTGCGAGCAAGCAACGCATTCATGTGTTTGCCCGCGCGCCGCAAGAACGCAAACGCGATGCTTTAGCGGCGGCAAGCTTGTTTGCCATGCCCTCGCGCACCGATTCGTTTGGGATCGTCTATTTAGAGGCATGGCTGTATCGTTTGCCAGTCATTGGAGCACGCGCTGGCGGCGTTCCGGCGGTCATTCGCGAGGGCGAAACTGGCTTATTGGTTGATTATGGCAACGTGGATCAATTAAATAGTGCCTTGACCAAACTGCTGACTGACTCGGATTTAGCGCAACGACTTGGCCAACGTGGCTATGAGCAAACCTTAGCCGAGCTGACATGGGAGCATAAATATGCCCAAATTCGCTCAGTCTACGCAGAACTTGTCAGAGCATAGAGCAAGTAGGCTATTGACTGAAGGCGATCGAACTATTTATGCGAAAATTACCCAACAATAACCAATAGCCAATAGTCAATAGCCAAAATAAAGAAAGGCTTATTAATGGAACATACAACGGCAACCTTTACTGGGGTTCACAACACCACAATTTTTTATCAAACATGGCGACCAACCACACCCAAAGCGACGGTTGTTGTGGTGCATGGCTATGCCGAACACAGTGGCCGCTATCTGCATGTGGCCGAAGCCTTGGTAGCGGCCAATTATAGCGTTTGGGCGCTTGATCATCGCGGCCATGGCCAATCACAGGGTAATCGGGCTACGGTCAAACATTTTGAAGAGTTTGTGAATGATTTGGCCAATTTTGTGCGTTTAGTTCGCGATAAAGAGCCAAACGGGCCATTGTTTATGCTTGGTCATAGCATGGGTGGCTTGATTAGTACGCTCTACACCTTGGATTTTGGCCATAATCTGCATGGTTTGGTATTGACTGGCCCAGCCTTCAAAGTTGATGCGAAAACACCCAAGGCTGTGGTTAAGATTGGTGCCTTTATTAGCAAATTCTTGCCCAATCTGCCAATTGCGCCGTTTGATCCCCAATGGAACAGCCGCGATCCTCACGTGGTCGAGGCCTTCAAGGCTGATCCGCTGAATTATAAAGGCGGCATCAAAGCCCAAATGGGCAACGCCATGATCAACGCAACCCGAGTGATCGATAGTCGGGCCAGCGAAATTAGCCTGCCAGTGTTGCTGTTACAGGGTTTAGATGATCGTTTGGTTAGCCCAGACGCAGCAATCCATGCCTTTGGGATATTTAAATCGCAGGATAAAACCTTACACACCTACCCTGGCTTGTATCATGAAGTGCTGAATGAGCCAGAACAAACCACATTAATTCCCTTGATTGTGGAATGGCTCGATGCGCATATGGCCTAGCTTTGACCATATTTCAAGCCGTTCCACAGCAATTTAGCACTATTACGAACCAAGCGCTCCGAATCGATTGCGCCTTGTTGGGCTGTAATTTGATCTTGGAGCGCGAGGGTTGCCAAGCCATGGACGGCTGCCCAAGCAGTAAAAGCCAATTGACGCGGCTCGCCTGCCCCAATCAAGCCTGCTGCTTGCCCGCGTTGAATTGTGCCAACCAACACCCCAAAACTGGCTTGGGCTGCGGCATGGGTTGCGGGGTATTGCAAACGATCAACTCCCGAAACCCCAAACATCAAGCGAAATAAGGTCGCATTGTTCAGGGCAAATTTGACGTAGGCAATTCCACATTGAAAAAATTGCTCAGTTGGATCATTCTTGTGCTGGCCCACTTCGCCAGCAACAAATGCCTCTAATTGTTCGAACCCTGCGCATGCCAAGGCCGCTACCAAGGCCTCTTTATTGGGAAAATGGCGATAAGCCGCCGCATGGCTTACCCCCGCCTCACGACTGATAGCCCGTAAACTGAGCGATTCAAAGCCTTGGTTGGTAAGTTGCTGCTTGGCGATTGCCAGCAGCGCTTGGCGCAAATCGCCATGATGATAGCGTTCTTCAATCATTTTAATACCTCTATGTTGACAGTGGTAACATTAGTTACTACAATATTTGATATTGGTTTGATCGCGAGCAAATTGACAGCGACTAGGGGGATCATATGGCAACTCAAACAATTAAACTTCCGTGGCAAGCGCGCTTGCTGCGCAACGGCATTGACGGCTTGAGCTATGTTGCGCCGCAACTTGCAGGGCGTATGGTGCTCAAGCTTTTTCTTCAACCACGGCGAGCAGCGGGCAACAAACCCTCAAAATTTCTCCAATCGGCGCAGCGTTTGGAGGTTGAGCACGAATCGCGGCGGTTGCAGGCCTATCGCTGGGGCGCAGGTCCACGTAAAGCCTTGTTGGTGCATGGCTGGGAGCACGATGCGCGGCGCTGGCATGCCTTGGCTCCACGTTTGGTGGCGCTCGGCTACGAAGTGACAGCGATCGATGGCCCGGCGCATGGCGCTTCCGAAGGCAAAACCACCAGCATTCCTGATTTTAGCGCTGCTTTGGTGGCAACCGTGCAGCAACTTGGCCCCTTCGATGTGATTATTGCCCATTCATTTGGGGCGGCATGTAGCGCTTGGATGATCGGCATGCTTGGGATTGCGCTGCCACAACGGGTTGTGCTGATGGGTGCGCCAACCAGCGGCGAATATATGACCGGCGCGTTTGCCGCTGGATTTGGCTTATCGCAACGCTTGCAACGCCTATTTGACCAAGCCTTGCAGGCATGAATTTGGCCAGCCGGCAAGCTATTATGCCATGAAATCGATGCCAACCGAGCATTTACCGCCAGCCTTGATTGTGCATGATCGCGATGATCTGCGGGTTAATTTTCGCTATGGCCAAGAATTACACCAACATTGGCCCAATTCAGAACTTTTGGCGACCACCAAACTAGGACATAGTGGCATCCTGCATTCGACAGAAGTACTAGCTAAGATCGTGACCTTTGTGGGAGGCGCAGGTTAGCCCACATGGGGGACACTAAGACGATGACCAATAAATAAACCGAGGAGGCACGTAATGGGGACTGATGTGTATGTGGATCGGGAAGAAACGACTATTGACCTACAACAAACAATCGTCAGCTTGCGTGCCCAAATCTCAATTTATGAACAAATTTTGGATACGATCCCCGATTTGATTTTATACAAAGGCCCAGGTTCGCACATTCGCTATGCCAATCGGGCCTTTCGCGAATACTATGGCATGGATCATCACCAAATCCACGATTTAATTGATGCCGATTTCAATCAACCAAGCTATACCGAGCAGTATATTCGTGATGATGCGCACGTCTTCCAAACTGGCCAACCATTGCTGATCAATTCCGAGCCAGTCACGCGGCATACGGGCGAGGTGCATCTTTTTGCCACTAGCAAGCATCCCATTCGCAATCAAGCTGGGGCGATTATTGGCACGGTTGGCATTTCGCATGATCTAAGCAATGAAGTTGCGGCGTCGGCAGCGCTGACCGATAACGAGGAACGCTTGCAACGGATTATTGAAAACGTGCCTGGCATGGTTTATCAATTTCTGCTAGAGCCAGATCATACGATGCGCTTTCCCTTTGTGAGTACTGGCAGCCGCGATATTTATGGTTTAGAGCCAGAAGCGATTATGCACGATGCCAGCATCGTGACCGAGGCCGTCAATCCGACTGATCGGATTCGCTTTCAAGAGGCGATTATGGCTTCGGCACAAAGCCTTGAGCCATGGCGTTGGGAAGGTCGGGTATATATTGATGGCCAAGAAAATTGGCTCCAAGGTGCTTCACGACCCACACGATTGGCCAATGGCGCAATTCTTTGGGATGGCTTGTTGCTGAATATTACCGAGCAAAAACGAGCCGAAGCGCTGTTGGGTCGGTTTGATACGATTTTGAGTGCAACTCCCGATCTGGTGGCGATTGCTGATCTTGCTGGCCAAATGCAATATCTGAAATCCGGCGGCACGGCGTTTATTGCAGCTTGAGCCAACTGATCCTGCAAATCAATTAACGTGGCACGATTTGCACCCCGACAAAGCCGAACAAACCTGGCTAGCAACCACCTTGCAGCACGCTCAAGTTCATGGCTCGTGGATGGGCGAACATCAGCTCAAAACGACCACAGGCCAACGCTTGCCGGTGATGTATCAAATGCTCTGCCACTATGATATTGACCAACAGCCAAGCTTCTTTTCGATGATTGCCCACGATATTAGCGACCAAAAACAGGCCGAGGCCGAGCGCCAACAGTTGCACGAAGAAATTATTCGTACCCAGCAACAAGCCTTAATCGAACTCTCGACTCCGCTGATTCCAATTGCCGACACGGTGGTGCTATTGCCATTGGTTGGCAGCGTTGATACCGCGCGGGCCCAGCAATTTATGGAAACACTGCTGGAAGGCGTGCATATCAACAAATCCCAAATTGCAATTGTGGATGTGACCGGCGTTCCGGTGATGGATACCCAAGTTGCGGGCTTATTGATTCGGGCTGCAAACAGCGTTCAGCTCTTAGGTGCACGGGTGATTATCACTGGCATTCGGCCTGAGTTGGCCCAAACCCTCGTGACCTTGGGGATTGATTTCCGCTCGATCATGACGCATAGTAGCCTACAACAAGGAATTAACTATGCGATCAATGCGACCCGTGGACAGCAACTCAATGTGGGGTATCGTGGAAATTGATCGTTATGCTGTCAAGGAGCGATCATGCGCATACTCCATTCGTTGAGTGACCTTTCGTTGACATGGCTAAGCGAGCAACTGAACCCTTGGTTGGGTGCTGGCATGATCAAACATTTTCAGCTAGTTGAGGAGCATAGCGGAAATTCGCAAATTGGGCATATTCAAGTGCAATTGTTTCGCACGCCGATCAAAGCACCGCGTCAGCTTGTGCTCAAAATCACGCACAATCATGCTGGCGAGCATGAAGCAGCGATTTATGCCTATGCCCAAGCCAATAATTTCAATCATCTGCCGTTTGTGGTTTGCTATGCTGCCGGCTCCGATTCGGCATCAGGGGTTGCCAATTGTTTGCTGGCCGATTTGAGCGAAACTCATGAGCCAGCGATTGAACGTGGCGCAATAATCGCTGGCGAGGGTGTACCAAATGAGCATCGCCGTTTTATGTGTATTGATGCACTGGCGCAACTGCATTCCTCGTGGTGGCAAGCAGCGCCACTGAGCCAGGCCAATACCCCCTTTGCCGTGCATTGGTGGTATAACGATGCGATGGCTCATGCCCAGCATGTTCAACATCGTCAGAACCAATGGCAACAATTTCTCGCAGATCATGGCACAATGCTCAATGGCGCACTGCATGAGCGTTTGACAACCACCTTGAATAACTTACCAACCCTCTGGCAACGCTGGCTGGAGCCACGGATCAGCAGCGGTCGCCAATTAACACTTTCGCAAGGCGCTTGCTCCTTCAACCAATTTTTCTGCCCCAAAGATCCCAACGATGATTATGCCTATTTGTTGGATTTTGCTAATGCTGCAACCAACGTGCCAACCTATGATCTGGTGTCGATGTTGGCAAGCTTTTGGAATCCAACCCAACGTGCGTTGTATGAAGAGCAATTGTTGCGACGCTATTTGGCGGGCTTGATCGGCGCTGGCATTGATTATTCATGGCAACAGCTTGGCAGCGATTATCGTTTGATGCTGGCGTATCTCCTGTTTGAGCCAATTGGCAATGCCGTCGATGGCGCAGATAAAGCTTATTGGTGGCCGAAATTGCAGTGCCTCGCCGCCGCCAACGATGAATGGCAGTGTGAGCAATTGTGGCAGTAGCCGAGCATAGAACAGAGAGCATAGGGGAGTAGAAACCGCGAAGAGTACGAAGATCAGCAGGCTGAAGCTGTAATGGTTGATTGGATTGGCACGGGAATTCCCTCACCCCCCAGCCCCCTCTCCCACTGCACGCGGGCGAGGGGGAGCCGCCGAATCCTTAAAAATCCACCCTTGAACACGGGCGAGAGGATCTGCCGAATCATATTAAAACCACGTCGTTAAAGCCCCTCTCCCGTCACGTGGGAGAGGGGGCTGGGGCGAGGGGGAGCCGCCGAATCCTTAAAAATCCACCCTTGAACACGGGCGAGAGGATCTGCCGAATCATATTAAAACCACGTCGTTAAAGCCCCTCGCCCGTCACGTGGGAGAGGGGGCTGGGGCGAGGGGGAGCTGCCGAATCCTTAAAAATCCACCCTTGAACGCGGGCGAAGGGGATCTGCCGAATCATATTAAAACCACGTCGTTAAAGCCCCTCGCCCGCTACGTGGGAGAGGGGTTGGGGTGAGGGAACAACTAGATTAGGCTATTGGCTATTGGCATTCGGCTATAAGCAGCTCATTTCTGTAATTCGTGGCAAAAAACTTAGCGTTCTTTGTGGCCTTCGCGGTTCCTTTATCGTCGCATTCATGGCGTAAAGGCTTAAATCGCACTACAATGGTGCAATGACAACACACGATTTAAAACACTTATACATTCATATTCCGTTTTGCCAAACCCGCTGTGCCTATTGCGATTTCAACACCTTTGCCAATCGCGAAGATTTTATGCAGCGTTATGTTGATGCGCTGTGCCTGCACCTCGAACGTATGGCGCGCGGCGAAACGAGCGCCGACCCAACCTGGCCGCAACAGCCAACCCAGCAGATTCCGTGGGCCAGTTATCGCTTGCACGATCTCGCAGGGCCGTTGCAACAGTCCGATTTGCCAGCCACGGTTTTTTTGGGCGGCGGCACACCAACCGCATTACCATTACCCTTGCTTGAGCAACTCATGCAAACCATCGGGCGGATTATTCCGCTTGAGCAAGCAGAAGTGACCAGCGAAGCCAATCCGGGCACCGTGCTTGATCTCGATTATTTGCATGCAATGCGTTCGATGGGCATCAATCGTTTGAGTATGGGCGTGCAAACCCTGCACGACCCGACCTTGCGCGTTTTGGGCCGAATTCATACCGCCAGCGAGGCCTTCGCTTCGTATAAGGCAGCACGTAAAGTTGGCTTTGAAAACATCAATCTTGATTTTATGTTTGGCTTGCCGGGCCAAGATATTGCCCAATGGCGCGCGATGCTCAAGGAAATTGTAAGCTGGGATACCGAACATTTTGCCCTGTATTCGCTGATTGTTGAGCCAAGTACACCACTTGCGGCTCAAGTTACCGCTGGCCGCGTGAGCATTCCCAACGACGATGCGACTGGCGAGATGTACGAAGTGGCGATGGATATTTTGGGCGCAGCAGGCTATGGCCATTACGAGATTTCCAATTGGGCCAAAACCCAAAGTGCAAGTTTCAAGCCAAGCGAAAGTTTGCCAGCCTATGCCTCACGGCATAATGTCGCCTATTGGTTGAATGCCGATTATCTGGGGGTTGGCGCGGGAGCACATAGCCATTGGCGGAACTGGCGCTGGGTTGATCAACGGATCTTGGAGCCATTCGCCCAGCAGGTTGAACTTGGCCAAGCACCGTTGGTCGATATTCAGGCCTGTGAGCCAAACGACCGCGATTTTGAAACGATTATGATGGGATTGCGGCTCAATTGTGGTTTAGGCTTTACCCATTTTCAGCAACGCACTGGCCACGATTTGCTTGAGCACTATCAACCAGTAATCGATACTTTGGTTGAACAAGCAATGCTTGAGCAAACCGCAAATGCGATTCGCTTTACGCCACGTGGACGTATGGTCGGCAATCAAGTCATCGAGCGCTTTTTGGTCGATTAGCACAGAGGGATCAGAGGTCAGAATCTAGGGATTAGGTAATTTCTGCACGAAGTAAGGCTAAAGGCTATCGGAACAATTGTTGGGATTTCAAATCAATCTCCGATAGCCTCTAGCTGAAATGGTTCATTGGCTTAACCACGATCACGTCGTGTGGGCAACCATCTAAGCACACCCCCCTCGCCCGCTACGTGGGAGAGGGGCCGGGGGTGAGGGAACGCTTGCTAATCCAATGAACCATTCCATATAGCCCATAGCCGAATCTTTTCAGCCTTCATTCCTCATAATTCATCCTTTTTTTGCTTTCTGACTTCTGCCTTTTGACTTTAATTCGTGATTGCCCGTATAATCGCCAATGCAATTTACAACTTTGTTTGTGGTGCGTTGCTGTCCCGGATGACACAAACGCGCAATGGGGGAAGCCAGTCCAAGTCTGGCGCTGTCCCGCAACGGTAGGAAGCAATGCTTCAAGCCCGATAACCCGCCACAAACTCATCGACACTCCAACATTTCCCTCGCGGATCAGGGAAGGAGTTGCTAGGCGCTGCTGCGTTTCAGTGCCTCTTTTCCTCTTTGGCATGAGCCGAAGAGGTTTTTTCTTGGCTGTTTGCATGCTGGTGTGTCGCCTAACGGAGCCAGCATGAGCGATGCCCCACTGACGATGCGCGCCTATGGCCGCCATTTATTTATTTGTACTGGTGATCAATGTAACGGCGACGCTGATGGTGCGGCGCTAGCTCAACATGCGCTCGAACAACTTGGCGATCGGCGCAAATTACGCAATCCTGAACGGGTCAAATGCTCGACCGTGAGCTGTTTGGGCGTGTGCCAACGCGGCCCGATTGCGGTGGTCTATCCCGAAGGCATTTGGTATCAGCAGCTTGATCAAGCATTAGTTGAACAAATTGTACAAGAGCATCTCATCAACGGCGAGCCAGTTGAGGAAGCAATTTTCCATCGGCTGTATCCGGCAGACCAAGAACCAGCCTACGCTCCAGCAGTGCGTGGCGATCAAGCCCTTAATCCAATCGAATTGCAGCACGATGATGCAGTTGAGCAATTAGAACCAATTATCGTTGCCGGAACCCAACTGCATTCGACCGAGGAAAAACGACTCTATCGTGAGCAAGTGCGCAAACTGCGCAAGGGCAAAAAAGGCTTAGTAATCGTCAACACGGGCAATGGCAAGGGCAAAACCTCAGCCGCGTTGGGTGTGATGACCCGCGCGTGGGGTCGCGATCTCAAGGTGCGCGTGATTCAATTTCTCAAACATGAAAACGCCAAATTTGGCGAATCGCGGGCTGCTGCCAAGATGGAGATTGAGTTTGGTGGCACTGGTGATGGCTTCACTTGGACATCGAAAGACCTTGATGCGACCAAAGCCAAAGCCTTGCATGGCTGGGAAATGGCCAAAACCGCAATTAGCTCCAATCACTATCAGATTGTAATTCTCGATGAATTTACCTATGTGCTGGCTTTTGATTGGCTTGATGTCAACGAGGTTGTGGCATGGTTGGCGGCCAACAAGCCTGATTTACTGCATGTGATTATCACAGGCCGCGATGCGCCCGCCGCCCTGATTGAGCACGCCGACCTCGTGACTGAGATGCGCGAGATCAAACACCCCTTCCGCACTCAAGGCATTCGCGCTCAAATAGGGATTGATTTCTAATGACTGAACGTTTGCAACGAAATATGGTCGAGCGCATCGATGGGCGCATGGTCAACGCTGGCTATAAACGCGGAATGTTGTTCATCTGCGCCCATGGCTGCTGCTGCGGGATTACCGAGCGTGGTTTTGCCCCAGTTTGGCCCGAAATTCACCAACACGAATGGGAAAGCCGCAAACTACGCAACCTTGTGCATTTGAATATGGGCGGTTGTTTGGGGCCATGCCCATTGGCCAATGTAGCAATGCTGATGTTCGATGGCCAGCCAATTTGGTTTCACTCGCTCAATCAGCCAGAGTTGGTGGTAGCGCTCTACGACTACATCGAAGCCATGATTCAGGCTGATCAGGTGCTGCCGGCTCCAGCCAAGCTCAAGCCACATGTCTTTAATGGTTTTAAATGGGATGCTCAGGCGACCGCCGCGATTAGCCAAACGCCAATATTATCGATCAGTCAGCCAAGCCTTGGCAATGGCATCGTGTTTTTGACCCAAGCTGATACTGATATTCTGCTGATTGAGCAGGCGCGGCGCCAATTGCCCAGCGATTTCACCAGCCTGCAAACCGCCAACGTCGGCGATGCCGAAGATCAAACGGCGCTCGACGGCTTGCTTGATCGCTTGCTGCCACAGGCCGAAATTGTGGTTGTGCGCTTGATCACTGGCAGCCGTGGCTTTGAGCATGGCATCGCGCGATTGCAGCAATGGAGCCAACAAACCAATGGCTTTGTGCTGTATTTGCCAGGCTTTGAGGCGCTTGACCCTGAGTTGATGGCGCTCTCGAATGTTGGCGTGCCGCTGGCGCACCTGATCAGCACCTATTTTATGCAGGGCGGGCTAGAAAATGTGGTTAATGCCTTGGCTTGTTTGAGCGACCACTTGTTGCTCACAGGCTGGGGCTACGATGCGCCGCGTGAATTACCACGCCATGGCATCTACACGCCAACACTCAATCGCTGCGAAGGCTGCGCTAACACGCAATGCCAAACCAGCGATCAAACCGCCAAACCAACCGTGGGTGTGCTGTTCTATCGAGCGCACATGCTCAGCGGCAACACCGATTTTGTCGATGCGATTTGTCAGGCGATCGCGGCGCAGGGCATGCAACCACGGGCAATTTACACCCACTCGCTCAAAGAAGGTGGCACCAATAATCTGCCAGCAGCCTTGGAATGTTTGCAAGCCGATGGGCCGATCGACGCTTTGATTTGCAGTTTGTCGTTTGCCTTGGGCAATGTCAATACCGAAGGCCCAACCCTCGCTGGCTGGGAAATTGACATGCTGCAACAGATGAACGTGCCGATTATTCAAGCGATTGCCAGTGGCCGCTCACGTGAGCAATGGCAACGGGCTGGCCGTGGATTAAGCTCGTTGGATACCGCGATGAATGTGGCGATTCCTGAATTTGATGGCCGGATTATCACCGTGCCGATCTCGTTTAAAGAGCAGACCCCAACTCTGGCGGCGTGCGCTATGTGCCAGATCTTGAGCGGGTTGAGCGTGTAGTGGGCATTACGCGGCGCTTAGTCACGTTGCGCCACAAACCCAATGCTGAAAAACGGATCGCGTTTGTCTTTACCAATAGCAGCGCCAAAGCCGCGCGCGTCGGCAATGCCGTGGGCTTGGATGCACCAGCCTCGTTGTTGAGTTTGCTGCAGCCATGAAAGCCGAGGGCTATGCTGTTGGCGAACTGCCCGCAACCAGCGACCAACTCTTACTCGACTTGATCGACCGCTGCTCGTATGATCAGACATGGCTGACCGAAGCGCAACTAGCCCGAGCCGGTGCATGTGCCGGTCGAGCAATATAAACACTGGTTTGCTGAATTGCCTGCTAGTGCCGCCAAGCTGAGCATGGTGCAACAATGGGGCGAAGCGCCGGGCAAAGCCTATCTGCACGAGCGGTGCGTTTGGCTTTGGCTGGCTTGGAGTTTGGCAATGTATTTGTGGCCCTGCAGCCGCCGCGTGGCTATGATATGGACCCCAACGCGATTTACCATCTGCCCGATTTGCCACCGCCGCACAACTATTATGCGCTCTATCGCTGGCTGCGTGATGGTTGGCAAGCCGATGCCATTGTGCATATGGGCAAACATGGCACGCTCGAATGGCTGCCCGGCAAGAGCGTTGGCCTGAGCCGCGAATGCTTACCCCGATCCATTGATCGGCGATTTGCCAGTGATTTATCCGTTTATCATCAACGATCCAGGCGAGGGCAATCAGGCCAAGCGCCGCAGCCATGCCGTGATCATCGACCATATGACGCCGCCGATGACCAGCGCTGGAGCCTATGGGCAGCTGGCCGAATTGGCCCAATTGGTCGATGAATATTATCAGATCGAGCAGCTTGACCCGAATCAAAGTTGCCCTTATTGCAGCGCCAAATTTGGGATATTGCTGCAAACAGCAATCCTGGACGACGATTTGCGTTATATTCTCAAGGCCAACCACGGCGACCACAGCCACGATTGGGATGGCTCATTCCTTGATGATGGCACGCCAACCGCTTTTGCCGAGATGGGGGCCGCCAGGTTGCGCACCTGCTGGAAGATATTGAGGGCTACTTGTGCGAGCTGACCGGAGCGCAAATTCGCGATGGCTTGCACATTCTTGGGCACCTTGGCCGAGGGCGAGCAACTGTCAGAATTGCTCTATCACCTGACCAAACTGCCCAATCTTGCTGTGCCAAGTTTGCCAGTGGTGGTGGGCAAACTGTATGGCTTGGATTGGAATACTTTGCAAGCAGTTTGGGCGAACGCTTACCCCAAGCATTGCAATTGGCCGAACAAACCCTGTATAGCAATGGCGATGTGGCGGCGTGGCTCGAACAGCATTGCAAAACGATTTTGCAAACCTTAGAGCAACAACAATGGCAAGTTGCCTTAATTCCGGCGGTGCTGCAAGCCAGTTTATTGCCAAATGCAGCCGCATGGGATCAAGCGGTTGTTGCGCCATTGGAATTTATCTGCAGCCAGCTGATTCCTAATTTGAATGAGAGTGCGCGGGCCGAGATTGCCAGCCTCTTACACGCCTTGAATGGCGGCTATATTCCGGCTGGGCCAAGCGGCGCGCCAACTCGGGGTATGGCCCATGTGCTGCCGACAGGCCGCAATTTCTATGCGGTTGATCCTCGTTCGCTGCCGAGCGCGGCGGCGTGGCAAGTTGGTCAGCGTTTAGCCGAAGATTTGATTCGGCGCTATCAACGTGAAGAGGGCAGTTACCCCCGCAGCGTTGGCATCAGCATTTGGGGCACCAGCGCGATGCGCACCTATGGCGATGATATTGCCCAAGTGCTGGCCTTGTTGGGCGTGCGGCCACGTCTGGCAAGCAGAAAATCGCCGCATCACTGGCGTTGCAGGTGATTCCCTTGGCTGAACTTGGTCGCCCGCGGATTAATGTGGTGTGTCGGATCAGCGGCTTCTTCCGCGATGCCTTCCCACACTTGGTTAGTTTGCTTGATCAAGCTGCTCAAACGGTGATTGAGCTTGACGAACCACTCGATCAGAATTTTGCCCGGCAACAGGCGTTTGCCGCAACCGAGCAGCTGATAAAAAACGGCTTAGCGCCCGAAATTGCCCAGCAACAAGCCCGTTATAGGGTTTGGGGTTGCAAGCCAGGCAGCTATGGTGCAGGCATTTTGCCCTTGATCGATAGCCAAAATTGGCAAGATGACGCTGATTTTGCCCAAGCCTATATTGCCTGGGGTGGCTATGCCTACACCAGCAACGACTATGGCGTTGAGGCCGCCGACGCATTTGGCACAGCCTTGAGCGAAGTCCAAGTTGCCACCAAAAATCAAGATAACCGCGAACACGATATTTTTGATAGCGACGACTACATGCAATATCACGGCGGCATGATCGCCACGATTCGCGCCTTGACTGGCCGCAATCCACGCCGCTACTTTGGCGATTCGAGCAACCCGCAGCGCCCGCAAACCCGCGATCTGCGCGAAGAAGCGCGGCGGGTGTTTCGCAGTCGCGTGGTCAATCCCAAATGGATCGAAAGCATGCGCCGCCACGGCTACAAGGGTGCGTTGGAGCTAGCCGCCACCGTCGATTATCTGTTTGGTTACGATGCCACCGCCCAAGTTGTTGATGATTGGATGTATCACTCGATTGCTGAGCACTATTTGCGCGACGAGGAGATGCAGCAATTTTTTGCCGATAGCAACCCGTGGGCTTGGCAAGCAATCGCCGAACGTTTGCTTGAAGCGATCGATCGCGATTTATGGCACGACCCTGAGCAACACGATATTGATCTGCTCAAAGCCGCGCAATCATTGGGACTGAGCAATTTGCAACAACGAGGCCAGCTATGAACAACAACGATTGGTATCGTTATTTCGCGCCGCGCCAAGTTGCCACGCTAAGCGCCGAACGCCAACAAGCCGATTATGCCGCTGCCCAGCACGATCTTGATTTTGTGCTCGGCCAAATTGAGCTAGGCGCAACCGCACGAATTTTAGAAATCGGTTGTGGTTGGGGTCGGCATAGCGTGGCATTGGCTGAACGTGGCTTTGCCCAAGTGTTGAGCATCGACATTGCGCCCGAATTATTGCAAGCCGCCCAAGCTTTTGCCCAACAACGCGGCCAAACTTGCCAATTTCGCCAGCAAGATTTTATTGAAATGCACGAGCAGCCGTTTGATGCGATCTTCTCGTTGTACGACCGCAGTTGTTGCGGCTACCCCAATGAGGCCGCTGATGCCCAAAGCTTGCAGCATTTAGCCAGTTTGCTGCAACCCAACGGCTGGCTGATTTTTGGCATCAACGATTGGCCATTTGCCTTGCCCGAGGCTAGCCAACGCTGGGCCGAAACTGAACAAGGCTTGGAATTATACGAGGTGATTCCCGATCGTTGCGCCATGACCTGTACCGATCGTTTGACGGTACTGGCTGCTGGCCAGCGCACCAGCTATGAATTAACCCGTCGTCATTACTATTTGCCCGAATTGCAGCGTTTGCTGAACAATGCAGGCTTGCGTTTGGTCAGCGCTTGGCATCGCTTGGATGCGCAGCGAGCATATGGCGATGGCAGCAATGGCCTATTTATTTTTGCCCAACGAGCCAGCAATGGCTAAACGAGCGTTGAGTGCTGTATTGGCCTTGGCCTGCGATGCGTTGCTGCCAGAGTTGCCTAACCACCTGCATCCTGTGGTGTGGATGGGCAAGTGGATTAAACGTGGCGAGCAATTAGCGCCAAGCAACGAGCTTGGGCGTTTGGTTTGGGGTGCAGCATGGTCGAGCGCAGGCATGGGTTTGAGTGCGATGTTGGCCTCGCGCAGCCCCAAACATCCACTGGCCCAAGCCTTGGTTGCTCAAAGTTTGTTGGCCTATCGCGCGCTTGATCGGGCGGTTGGCGAAGTGCAAGCAGCACTCGCAACCGATGATTTGGCCGAAGCGCGGCGGTTATTAAGTTGGCATTTGGTCAGTCGCGATACGGCGGAGCTAAACCCAAGTGAAGTTGCTGCCGCCGCGATTGAATCATTGGCCGAAAACCTTTCGGATAGCGTAATTGCACCGTTGTTTTGGTATTTGGCAGCGGGTTTGCCGGGCTTGGCAGCCTATCGCATGAGCAATACCTTCGATGCCATGTGGGGCTATCGCAATCAACGCTTTGAATATCTCGGCAAAGCCGCCGCCCGGTGCGATGATGCACTTAATCTGATTCCCGCTCGTTTGACTGCTGGCCTGTTGTGGCTGGTTGCCCATGGCCAACGTCAACGCACGTGGCACGTGACATGGCGTGATCATGGCAAAACTGCCTCGCCCAACGCAGGCTGGCCAATGGCGGCTATGGCTGGTGCACTGGATACCCAGTTAATCAAAATTGACCATTATCAACTTGGTGATGGCCATGTTCAGCCCACCCCAGCCCTGATGCAAACCGCTCGCCAGCTAGCTCGCCGCGTGATTGTGGTGGTCGTGGCAGGGCTACTGATTGGGAGTATTAAAGAACATAGAACATAGAGCATAGAACATCTGGGGATCGGGAATTTTTAACGCAGAGGCGCAGAGGAGGATTGGCTATCAGCTGGAACAGTAATAGTTTTGCGACCCCTCGCCCGCACACGAGGCGAGGGGGAACCACCTACCTAAACTCCCCTCGCCCGCATCGTGGGAGAGGGGCTGGGGGTGAGGGAATACCGCAATTTCATCCTTCATCCCTCATAATTTATCCTTAATATTGATGGAGTTCAATTCACATGACCAAGGTTCGATTTAGCCGATTGTTGAGCGTTTTCTTGTTGGTGAGCAGCCTTGTGGCCTGTGGTACTGCCGAAAGTGGCATTACCCAAATCCCAGCCACAACCGTGCCGCCAACCGCAACAACCGATAGCGCTGCCGTAGCGCCAACCGCCACCAGCGCCGTGAGCGCAACCGCCGAATTGACTCCAACTGAGATCATTAGCCCAACCGCTGTGGTCAGCAACACCAGCAGCGTCAGCTATCCATTGACGATCAAGGATAGCCTTGGCCGCGAAGTGACTTTGCAAGCAGCACCCAGCCGGATCGTCTCGTTAGCGCCATCGAATACCGAAATTCTGTTTGCGGTTGGCGCGGGCGATGCGCTTGTGGGCGTAACCAAATATTGCAATTACCCCGAAGCTGCCAAGAGCATCGACCAAATTGGCGGGTTTTCAGCCAAATCGATCAGCCTCGAAACGATTGTTGCGCTCAAGCCTGATGTGGTATTTTCAGGCGATGAAAGCCAACAAACTGTGATTGATGCACTGGCGCAAGCCAATATTCCGGTGATTGCAATCAAAGCCGAAAACTTCGCAGCTGTGTATGAAAACATCAATTTAGTTGGTCAAGCGACCAATCATCCAGCCGAAGCAGCCCAAGTTGTGGCCGATATGCAAGCGCGAATTGACGCGGTAACCGCCAAAACCAGCACGCTTGCTGCTGCCGATAAATTGAGCGTGTTCTACGAAGTTTATGATGAGCCGTTGATGACCACTGGCCCGCAAACCTTCATCGGTCAGATGATCGAGCTTGCTGGTGGGGTCAATATTTTTGCCGAACTGAGCGAAGAGTATCCCGAAATTAGCGCTGAAGAAGTGCTCAGTCGCCAACCAGCGGTGCTGATCGGGCCTGACTCACGTGGCGATAAATTCACCGCCGAACTTATTGCCCAACGTCCAGGCTGGAGCGAAATCAAAGCAGTCAAAGATGGCAAGGTTTTCGTGTTGAATGGCGATATTCTTTCGCGGCCAGGCCCACGGTTGGCCGATGCCCTAGAAGCATTGAGCCAAGCCTTATATCCTGAATTATTCAAATAGCGTTCATTCGGGCTGATTGATTAGCGACAAAGCAGAGTCAGCAATGGCTCTGCTTGATTACGTTTTGAAGGGTTGGTTTTGGCGCGTTTATTCTCCAAACCATATTGGCGCGATCTGCTGGCGTTTGGCAGCATGCTCGGCCTCTTGTTATTGACGATGGTGCTGAGCCTTGGGATTGGCGCTGTCAAATTCAGCCCCAGCGAAGTGCTGCAAGCGATCATTCAGCCCAATCATCACAGTACCAACAGCACTGCCGTCACGATTGTGTGGGATTTTCGGCTGGCGCGCATGCTGCTGGCAGGCTTGATCGGCGCTGGCTTGGCCAGTGCGGGAGCAGCATTCCAAGGCTTGTTTCAAAATCCCTTGGCTGATCCATTTTCGATTGGCGCATCGGGCGGAGCGGCATTGGGCGCAACTTTAGCAATTGTGCTGCAAATTCAGTGGCAATGGTTGGGCTTTAGTGCAGTTGCGCTGTGTGCCTTTATCGGGGCATTGCTGGCAGTTGCAGTGGTTTATACAATTGCCGAAGTTGGGGGCCAAGCGCCACGCACGGCCTTACTGTTGGCGGGAGCAGCGCTCAGCACCATGCTTTCAGCAACCGTTTCATTATTATTATTAATGAATGAGCAGCCCTTGTACGAAGTGTTTGCTTGGTTGCTTGGCGGTTTATCTGGTCGCAGCTGGAACCAGCTACACAGCACATTGCCGTTTGTGGTGATTGGGATTGCTTGGCTTTGGCTGCTGGCGCGACGTATCGATGCCCTCAGTTGTGGCGATGAGGTTGCGCAAAGTTTAGGTTTATCGCTTTGGCGCACTCGCAGCGCAGTAATTGCAGCCGCCAGCATCACCACCGCCGCAACCGTCGCCAATGGCGGGATCATCGGTTTTATTGGCTTGATTGCGCCGCATATTGCCCGCTTGTTATTTGGAGCTAACCATGCCCGCTTGATTCCTGCCAGTGGCTTGATTGGCGCGATGTTGTTGGTGCTCGCTGACACAGCCGCCCGCACGATCGCCGCGCCTTTGGAATTGCCAGTCGGCATTTTGACCGCCATGCTCGGTGGCCCGTTCTTTCTCTATGTGCTCAAGCGTTCACGAGGAGTCAGTAGTTAGCGGTCAGATGCGAGGTGCTAGTGCAAGCGTTATTACAAAGAACAAGCCTACTGGTCCCTGAATCCTAGTCGCTGAACCCTCGCTTACGAGAAAGGCAAATCCATGCCATCCCATTTGCTCAAGCTTGAACAGCTTGGCTGTCGCTATGGCGAGCGTGAGGTCTTTGAGCAGCTTAATTTGCATGCTGCTCAGGGTGAAGTTTTAGCCTTGCTTGGCCCGAATGGCGCTGGCAAAAGCACATTATTACGTTGTTTGGCGCGCTTGCAACGGCCACAACAGGGCCAAATTTGGCTTAACGGCCAGCCATTATGGCAAATTAAGCCGCGTTTGGCTGCCCAACAGATTGCCTTTGCCCCCCAAAACCATGGCTTAAACCCAGACCTAACGGTTGAGCAAATGTTGTTGCTTGGCCGCACGCCGCATCGTGGTTGGCTCCTACCCATGACCAAAGCCGATCGGGCAATTGTTGAGCAATTGCTTGAACGCTTCAACTTGACCAATTATCGCCAGCAAACGTTGGCCGAGCTTTCAGGCGGCGAACAACGGCGGGTGATTATTGCGCGGGCGCTGGCGCAGCAACCAAGCATTTTATTGCTCGATGAACCAACCGCCCATCTTGATTTAAAATATCAACTGGAAATTATGCAATTGGTCAGCGATTTGGCCCATAACGAAGAGGTCTGTGTGATTTTGACCCTGCACGATCTTAATCAAGCCAGCCTATGCGCCGACCGAATTGCCCTGTTGGCCCATGGCCGTTTGCAAGCAGTTGGCTCACCGAGCAGCGTGCTACGCAGCGACTTGATCGAGTCAGCCTATGATGTGCCGATTCAATTGATCGATCATCCCAGTCATGGGTCGCCGTTAATCACTGTTCAACCACAACGCAAGGAAGTTTCATGGCGCAATTAGTTTTATTCACTGGCGGCGCGCGCAGCGGCAAAAGTTGGCGGGCCGAGCAGTATGCCAGCCAACAAGCCGAGCACGTAATTTATATTGCCACCGCGCAAGCTGGCGATAATGAAATGCAACAGCGGATTGACCTGCACCAAGCGCAACGCCCCAGCCATTGGCAAACCATTGAAGCGCCACTAGCAGTCGGCCAAACGCTTGCACAACTGCCAAGCGGCAGTGTGGTGTTGCTCGATTGTCTGACCTTGCTGGTGAGCAACCTTTTGCTCGCCAACGAAACTCAGCCCGATCCAATTGTGCAGGCTGAAATCGCAGCAATTTTGGCGGCCCAGCAAGCCCGCAATTTGCATTTGATTATCGTGACCAATGAAGTAGGCATGGGCATCGTGCCAGCCTACGCCTTGGGTCGCGTCTATCGCGATCTGATTGGCCGCGCCAACCAACAAATCGCCGCCGCTGCAAGCGAGGTTTATTTGGTTGTGGCGGGTATGCCAATTGAAATTCGCCAATTACAAGCAGCGTGGGCCACATAATGCACCATCCGACCCATGGCGCAATCGATTATGCTGAATTGCAGCACCATGGGCTTGCGCCAAGCCAAATTAGTGACTTCAGCAGCAACGTCAACCCGCTTGGCACGCCAAGTTTTATTCGCGAAGCGCTGGCAACAGTTGATTTAGCACACTATCCCGATCGCCAAGCGTTGGGCTTGCGTTCAGCGCTTGCAGCTCAGCACAATTGTGAGCTTGAACAGCTCTTGATTGGCAATGGCAGTAACGAGTTGATTCACCTGATTGCCCGCGCGTTGCTCCAGCCCAACGATTGTGTTTTATTGATCGAGCCAACGTTTGGCGAATATGGCTATGCGAGCAGCTTGGCAGGCGCTCAATTGCTGCACTATCAAGCAAGCGCTGAAACGAATTTTCAGCTTGATCATGCCGAATGCTGCCGCTTGATCAGCCAGCATCGCCCGCGTTTGGTGTGGTTGTGCAATCCCAATAATCCAACAGGCACCGAGCTCGATGCCAGGCAAATTGGCCAATTGCAAGCCGCCTGCGCCGAGGTTCAAGGCTATTTGGTGCTCGATTTGGCTTATGCTGATTTGGTTGTTGGAGGTCGGGGAGCTGGGGTCAGAGGTCAGGGGTCGGGGGTCAGGGGCGAGGGAACATTAGCTGACCCCTCACCCCTAGCCCCTAACCCCTACGTTATTCAACTCTACTCGTTGACCAAAAGCTATGCCTTGGCTGGATTGCGCTTGGGCTATGTTGTGGCCCAACCAAGCATTATCACCGCCATGCAACGCTGGCAACCGCAATGGAGCGTCAATAGTTTGGCTCAGGCAGCGGGCTTGGCAATTAGCGAGAATCCGCACTGGCTTGGGCAAAATCTTGGCCAATGGTGGACTTGGAGCGAACAACTGCGTGTTGGCTTGACCCAGATTGGGCTACATGTTTTGCCAAGTTGCCTGCCATTTTTCTTAGTTGAAGTGGTCGATGCCCAGCAAACCCGCAGTGCATTATTGCAATATGGCTGTTTGGTGCGTGATTGTTGCTCGTTTGGCTTGCCCAAACTTGTGCGGATTGCCCCACGCCAACCACACCAGAATCAGTGCTTGCTTGCTGCTTGGAGAACTCTATGCTAGCCCCAGTTTTGATGGTTGTTGGAACGGCCTCGTCGGTTGGTAAAAGTACCTTGGTTAGTGCGCTTTGCCGGATTGCCGCCCGCCGTGGCATTCGAGTTGCGCCGTTCAAAGCCCAAAATATGAGCAATAATGCCGCAGTTACCGCCAACGGCGAAGAAATTGCCCGTAGCATTGCAGTGCAGGCAGCGGCAGCCAAACTTACGCCCAGCGTACAGATGAACCCAATTTTAATTAAGCCCGAAGGCCAGCGCCGCAGCCAAATTATTGTCCAAGGCCGACCATGGTGCACGCTTGATGCAATCGATTATTGGCAGCGCAAACAAATGCTTTGGGATATTGTGAGCAACAGCCTCGATAGTTTGCGCCAAAACTACGATTTGGTGATTGCCGAGGGTGCTGGCAGTCCAGTTGAACTCAATCTCAAAGCTCACGACATCACCAACATGCGGGTGGCGACCTATGCTCAAGCCCAAACTCTGTTGGTTGGCGATATTGATGTTGGTGGAATTTTCGCCGCCATGCTTGGCACATTGATGCTGCTAGAGCCAGAAGAACGCCAATTAATCGCTGGCTTGATTGTCAATCGTTTTCGTGGCGACCCAGCCTTATTCACTGATGGGATTCAGATTCTTGAGCAACGCAGCAACAAGCCGGTTTTGGGCGTTGTGCCATGGCTGCCCCAACTTGGTTTGCCCGAAGAAGATGTGGTGGCGCTAGAACGGCCTGAGCAAGCAACCAGCAATGCAGCCCTGACGATTGGCGTGATTCAACTGCCAGCAATTGCCAACTTCGACGATTTTGATCCCTTAGCCCAAGAGCAGGGCGTGGCGGTGCACTACATCAGCCATCCACGTGAGTTGCAAGCGTGCCAAGCAGTAATTTTGCCCGGCACCAAACATACGCTGGCTGCCCGTCAATGGCTCAGCGAGCGCGGCTTCGATCAGGCAATTCGGCAATTTCAAGGCCCAATCGTTGGCATTTGTGGCGGCTATCAGTTGCTCGGCCAACAGATTGATGATCCACAAGCGGTTGAGGGCAATGGCGGGAGCGTGGCCGGCTTAGGCTTGTTACCGATTACAACCATATTTAGCAACGAAAAGCAAACCCGCCAAATTCAGGCTACCAGCCATTTGGCTTGGGCCAAGAATTGCCCACTGACTGGCTACGAAATTCATATGGGGCGCAGCGAACTGCTGGCAGAACAACCAGCCCTGACAATTGAACTTGCAGGCGCAAGCCATGCTGATGGTTGTATGCGGGCTGATGGCAAGGTTTGGGGCTGTTATATTCATGGCATTTTCGCCAACCACGATTTTCGCCACGCTTGGTTGGCCAGCCTCGGTTGGCAAGCCCAAACCTCAGAACCACCAATCGATGCCTTCGAACGACTGGCCGACCACGTTGAGCAAGCATTGGAGCCAAGCTTATTGGCAAGATTGTTGAAAGCATGAGTAGTAGAAGATAGTACAGAAAGCATAGCCTCCATCCTTCGTGCTCTTTGCAATTTCAGCTAATACTATGCTCGATGCTCGATGGGTAATGATTCATTGGATTGGTAACAGCAGCATTCCCTCACCCCAACCCCTCGCCCGTGGCGCGGGCGAGGGGCTTTTCGTTTTGTAGTGGTTGCCTGAACCATGGCACCCCCTCGCCCCGCGTTGAGTGGGAAAGAGGGCTAGGGGGTGAGGGGACATGCAATCCGATGCTCGATGTTCTTCTGAGTTCTATTTACTGGTACAATGGGGCCGATGGACAATCTAGCTATTATTGCGCGAGGTTTATGGTGCTGCGCTTAATTAAACGCAGCTTAGTTGCCCGCTTAGTGGCAATGTTTTGTTTGGTAGCCACATTGGCTGTAAGTCTTTTGGGCTTGACGGCCTATTGGCTTGGTCGCCGCGTGATCGAGCAATCGGTGATTGAACGGCTCAGCATTGCGACCTCGCTCAAAGAACAAGAAATCGAGCGTTGGGTCGATGATCAGCGCAAAGAGGTGCAGCTGTTGGCAGGCTTGCCCTTGGTGCGCACCAACGCCAGCATGTTGGCCAAATCCAAATTAGTTAGCCCTGAAGCCAACAGCGCCTACGATACGCTCTCGACCTATCTGCGCTCAGTCGTCAAAAATCAAACCAAATTTGATGAAATTTTTGTGCTCAACCAAGTTGGTCGGGTAATTTTCTCGACTGATCCGCTGCACGAAGGCAGCATTGTTACTGGCGTTAATTATGTGAATGTAGCCCAATTTGGCTTATATATCGAGAATATTTACCCCAACGATGCAGATATTCCCACCATGACGATTGCTAGTCCTCTGTTTGATCGCGATAATAATGTGTATGCAGTTTTAGCAGCGCATGTTAATTTATCGCGGCTTGATGATATTTTAGTTCAACGCGTTGGTTTAGGCCGTACAAGCGAAACCTATTTGGTCGATAGTAAGCAGCGTTTTGTTTCAAGCAAACGTTTTGGTCGGCCTGGAATACCAATTGTGATCGATTCGTATGGCATTCAGCAAGCCCTCGCCCGCCAAAATGGGGTTGCTAAATATCAAAATTACGCT
The DNA here is from genome assembly GCA_963767035.1 of uncultured Chloroflexia bacterium. GTDB lineage: Bacteria > Chloroflexota > Chloroflexia > Chloroflexales > Herpetosiphonaceae > Herpetosiphon. The sequence goes on from CAVYBW010000004.1 coordinate 268,791, forward strand.
GGGGAAGCGGTGGTTGGGGTTTATCATTGGCTCGAAGGCCGCGATCTGATTTTATTGAGCGAGGTCACGCAAGCCGAAGCTTTTGCGCCTGCCCGAGAACTGAGTATCGTGATTGTCACAATTGGTTTGGTTTTAGAAGGCTTGGCCTTGCTGGCGGTCTTTGCTTTGGTGCGCCAAGTGGTTGTGCCAGTGGCCCAATTAACCGAGGCTGCGGCCCAAGTGGCCGAAGGTAATTTGCAAAATGCCGATTTGCCCTCGCGTGACGATGAATTGGGCCTGTTGATTCGTAGTTTTACCCGCATGACCAAGCAACTACGGGCCAACCGCGAGCAACTTGAAGACCAGGTTGCCTTGCGAACCAACGAGTTGCGGCTGGCCTATCAACAGTTGGTGCAAGTAACCGATCAGTTGCAAGAAAAGAACGATTATTTGCAGCAAGGCCTCAAGCTCGCTCACGATATTCAACTTGGCTTGCTCTCCCAAGTGCCGTCTTGGAACCCCGATTTGCTGCGGGCGAATGCCTATTCGTTGCCTTCAGCCGAAGTTGGCGGCGATTTCTATAGCTTTGTCGAGCTTGGCAATGGCCGAGTTGGCATGGCAATTGGCGATATTTCGGGCAAAGGCGTTGGCGCAGCCTTGATGATGGCCTTGGTTTCGAGCACCTTGGAAGAACGTGCCCGTGAAGGCAACCAACCAGCTATTTTGCTACAAACGCTCAATAGTTTGTTGCTCGAACGGCTCAAATCCAACCGAATGAATGCCGCCGTGATGTATGCGATTTACGATCAAGCCACCGAAACCTTGCACATTGCCAATGCTGGCATGGTCATGCCCTACTTGCTACGTGCTGGCACACTTCAAGAAATTGATGTCGTCGGCCTGCCAATTGGCTCGCGCCACGATGTTGAGTATCAAGAATGTGTGATTCAGCTTAAACCCGATGATCACGTGGTATTTATCAGCGACGGTGTCGTTGAGGCCCGCAATTCGGCTAATCAGATGTTGGGCTTCGAATTGCTTGAAACGATTCTTGGCGGCTATCGCCAATGGCCTGCGATTGAGCCATATCACGAGCATTTATTCAAACAAATTAGCAATTTTATGCACGATCGCAGCCCCGTTGATGATCTGACGATTTTGTGGATTCAAAAATAAGCCGCATGTTCCCTCACCCCTCGCCCGCGTTGAGTGGGAGCGGAGCTTCTTAAAGGGATAGGTTGTTAAGATCCTCTCACCCCAACCCCTCGCCCGCACAACGGGCGAGGGGCTTGATCTGGTGGTTTTGCCATGATTTATGGGTACTCCCCGGATGCTTCCCCTCGCCCGCGTTGAGTGGGAGAGGGAGTTGGGGGGTGAGGGAACGTTCGGTGGTAATCGAATCAGCTCAATTTACATCCTAAACTAATATCTATCTGCCCTGAAAATAAGCCTTAGGCCATAGGCACGATTAGCATTTTTTGGGTAAACTGCACATATGTTTTATTGTAGGAGGAAGCCCATGCTGTCGACTCAAGGCTATGCTGCTTTTAGCACCGATGCTCCATTTGCCCCCTTCCAATTCGAGCGCCGCGAATTAACCCCTACCGATGTGCAAATTGAGATTTTATACTGTGGCATCTGCCATTCTGATCTGCATCAAGCCCGCAGCGAGTGGGATGGCACGGTCTACCCAATTGTGCCCGGCCACGAAATTGTTGGACGCGTGGTTGCCGTTGGCTCCGATGTCAGCAAATTTAAGCCTGGCGATACGGTTGGGGTTGGCTGTATGGTCGATTCCTGCGGCGAATGTGCGGATTGCCGCGATGGCGAAGAACAATTCTGCGCCAAAACCACCTACACCTACAATAGCCCTGATTTGCACACTGGCGGCGTGACCTATGGCGGTTATTCGAGCCAAATTGTAGTGACCCAAGATTTTGTGCTGCGCATCGCCGAGCATTTGGATTTGGCCCGAGTTGCGCCATTGCTCTGCGCTGGCATCACCACCTACTCACCGTTACGCCATTGGAATGTGCAGCCGGGCCAAAAAGTTGGCGTGGTTGGCTTGGGCGGGCTTGGCCATATCGGGGTCAAAATTGCTAAAGCCATGGGTGCTGAAGTCGTGCTATTCACAACTTCGCCGCATAAAGCCGCCGATGCCGAGCGCTTGGGCGCTTCAGTGGTTATCTCCAACGATGCCGATGCAATGCGTCGCCAGCGTAATAGCTTTGATTTTATTCTCAATACGGTCTCAGCTTCACATAATCTCGATAATTATTTGCGCTTGTTGAAACGTGATGGCACGCTCTGCCTCGTCGGTGTGCCAGAAAATCCCCATCCAACTCCCAGCTACCCCGACCTGATTTTTCGCCGTCGCCAACTAACTGGCTCATTGATCGGTGGGATTGCCGAAACCCAAGCGATGCTCGATTTTTGTGCCGAACACAGTATTTTGGCCGATATTGAGCTTATTGGCGTGCAGCAAATCGACCAAGCCTACGAACGCATGCTCAAAAGCGATGTTAAATATCGCTTTGTGATTGATCTTGCTAGCTTGAAAGCCAATTAATGTAGGTTGCTGATTGCCAATCGACATAGTTCAACTGCGTCGATTTGGGCTTGGATTAAGGATTCTTCATGACGCGTACTATCTCACTTGATCAAGCACGGGCGATTGCGATTGCGGCCCAAGGCTTAGATCGCCGTCCAACCGTTGTTGATCAAGCAAGCTTGCACCAAACCATTCAGCGCATGCAAATTGTGCAAATCGATACGATTAATGTGGTGGCGCGTGCGCCCTACTTTGTGCTCTGGAGCCGTTTGGGCAATTATGATCCAGCCTGGTTTGATCAATTACAGTTTCCAGCAGGCCAGTTATTTGAATATTGGGCCATGCGGCCTCATTTCTGCCAATCGAATTATTTCCCTTGCTGCGTCCAGCGATGTTGCGCTATATCCATGACTGGCACAGGTCGCGCCGCTGGCTAGAGGAAAATAAGGCGGTGGCTGATGGCGTGATTGCGATGATTCGCGAGCGTGGCCCGTTGCGCTCAGCCGATTTTGAAGCACCAGACGATCATGCAGGTGGTGGCTGGTGGAATTGGAAACCAGCGAAATCGGCGCTCGACATCCTCTGGGGCATGGGCGAGTTGATGATTGTGCGCCGCGAAAAATTCCAACGGGTCTACGAGCTGACCGAGCGCGTCATGCCCGATTGGGATGATCGCGATGTGCTTAGTTTTGATGCCGCAGCCGAGCAATTGAGCGAGCGAGGCTTGCGTTCGATGGGCATTGTCACCGAGCGCCATTTGCCCGATTACTTTCGCCAAAAACGAGTTGGCATCAAAGAACTGCTGCAAACCTGGGCCGCAGAAGGCAAGGCGATTGAGGTGCAGGTGGAAGGTTGGAAAACCCCAGCCTATATTCATCATGAGCAACGCCATTTGTTGGAACAAACGCCCACGCCTAGCCTGACGACCATGCTTTCGCCCTTCGATAACTTGATTTGGGATCGTCAGCGCACGCTGGATTTCTGGCAGTTTGATTATCGGCTTGAATGCTATACCCCAGCCCCCAAGCGGCGTTATGGCTATTTCACCCTGCCAATTCTCTGGAACGATCGCTTGATTGGGCGGATTGATGCCAAAGCTGAACGCAGTGCAGGGATTTTTCGGGTACATGCTTTGCATTTAGAGCCAAACATTGTGCCAAGCCCAGACTTATACGATGATTTGGCTGTGATGCTGCGCGATTGTGCCAACTGGCATCGTATGCCAACAATCAGCATTACCATGAGCGATCCGCCACAGGTGGCCGCCGAAGTCCAATCACGGCTAGGCTAAGTTTATGCAATCAATTCAACTGCGGCCAATTTTGGTCGAGCAACAAGCTCAGTTAGCTGCGTTGCTTGCCGATTATTTGGCCGAACTTGAGCCAGCGGCAGGCAGCGAGTATCCCTATTTGAGCAGCTATTGGGATGATCCTGAGCGCGTGCCGTTGTGGATTGAGTATGCTGGGCAGCGCATTGGTTTTGTGCTATTAAATCGTTATGCCTTGCTGCCCCAAACCAGTTTGGCGATTGCTGAATTTTACGTCGAGCCAAAAGCCCGTCGTCAAGGCTATGCTCGTCAAACCGCATGGCTGCTCTTTGATCGCTTTCCTTCAACTTGGGAGATTCGCTGTCTGGCCAGCAATCGAGCTGGACTAGCCTTTTGGCAAATCACGCTTGATCAATATCTTGGCCATGCTTGCCCAGCCTTGGATGGTGCAGCCTATGGCTGGGATGGCACGATTTGGAGCGTTGTGAGCCGCTAAAAAGCTACTGTAGTGGTTCATCGCAATTAACCAATTAGCCCTCGCTGTGGGAGATGGGCTGGGAGTGTGGTGAGTTAGGTTTGCTAAGCAAATGAACCATTACAGCTATACTGTTAAGGCCATTCCAATTTGGAATGGCCTATTTTTTGCTGCATGCTAGAAAGCATCAATCCATAGCGCTCGATCACTAGCACGAGCGCAGATTGTTTGCAGGCATAAGGATACCGACAACACTATGAATATTGCTTTCGAAATTCGTCCGATGCTGGCTCATGAGGAATGGGCGGCTGCACAGCTGTTTGAAGCCTTACACCACTATAACACATTGCTTGACCCCTACTTTGGCTTGGCTGAAGATTGGCGCGAGCTTTTACACGATTTTTTAACGAAGCAAGCCCTCGATACAAGTGGTATAACCATGTTGGCATGGCAAGGTACCGTGCCAATTGGCCTGTTAATCGTTACTGGTCAACAGGATTCCGCTTTATTTAAACGTCGGCGTTGGGCCGAGTTACTGGCATTGTATGTGGAGCAAGATTTTCGCAGCCAAGGCGTGGCGCAAAGCTTGCTCAAGTTCGCTCAAGCATGGGCCAGCAATCAAGGTTATCAGCGTATCCAGTTGTATGTTACTGCGAGTAATCATCGGGCTAAACGCTTTTATCAATCCCAAGGGTGGCAGTGTGTGCAAGAAATTTGGCGCTTGGGCCTTAACCAAAGCCACCAACTCCACGATTTGCCAGATCAATTGCTCATGTGTTCGAGTAATGAACATGAATAAGCCAAATAGTATAAATATTAATCCTTGATTAAGACGGATATGTAGATATACTGACAAGGGGTGAGTAAGTACTACCCCTTGTCTAACCAAATCCAGGATCAAAGGGCTTGAAATCTTACTCAAAGCTTGCTACACTGCGTCGTTACAATCGCCAAAACATCTGTCCTATACCACACGGGTGATTCTACCCAAAGGAGGTTCGGCATGGCCGTTGATTCGAGTGCCTTTATTGTAGTACCAGTGGAAGCGACCGTACCGGTTTTATGGCGGGCAATGCGCACGATTCGCGCTAGCCTGAACATTACGCGGATCTATTGGCATCCCGATGAACATGTACGCGATGGCTGTCATTTTCGGTTAGAAGTGCCTGTTGCCCAACTTCACGATCTCGCTACTGCCCGTGGGCGCATTCAGTCGATTTTGGTTGACCATGGTGCAGCCTTATTGTAATGAAGCATAGGTCACGATTGGCGATTGTAACCAGCGTATCAACGACGATACGCTGTTGTTTTTTAAGCTAGCCCAAGATCAAGTTTACGATGAGGTGAATTTTATGCCTGCGTTTCAGCATTGTCATTGGTGTGGAGCCGCCTTCGGGGCGGTGCAGGGGTTTCCACGAGTTTGCGGTGTGTGTGGTAACTCAACCTATCGCAACCCAATTCCGGTTAGCGTTATTTTATTGCCAGTTGATGGCGGTTTGTTGACGGTACGGCGGGCAATCGAGCCACGCAAAGGCCAATTGGCCTTACCTGGTGGCTTTGTTAATGTTGATGAAAGCTGGCAAGCGGCAGGCGTGCGCGAGGTTTTTGAGGAAACCAATATTCAGCTTGATCCGCAGCGCATTCGCGATTGGTGGACGCGCAGCACAGCCGATGGGCATGATTTTAATTTTTGGTTTAGCCGATCCAATCAGCCGCACTGAGCTGCCAACTGAATTTGATCGTAGCGAAACTGAAGAATTAGTTGTGATCGATGGCCCGCAAGTCTTGGCCTTTCCGCTGCATAACGAAGCCATGCATGCTTATTTTGAGCAGCTGAAGGCTTAATGTTACACGATTGCTGCTTGCTCCCAACAACTGCGGGAGCAGCCAGCAATCTTGATTTCAGGATGACTGACCAATTAGCGTTGCATGGTCAGTTGGTAAGGCCCTAAAAGATAGTTTGGAATGGTGACTGAATTGTGGGTGGTGGCGAATTGAATGCTGCTAATTCCGTGATCAATCATGTGATGAAACGCCATGTTGGCCGCTGCTTGCTGCATCTGATGGTTGAATGTATCTGCGGCTTGTTGTGCCCCAATCGTCTGTGCTTGGGCTTGCTCTACTCCAGCTAATGATTGCGCAGTTAATAGCGCAACCACTAAGAGCATCGTAAAGCAAATGCTTAAACTGCTAACAACCAATGCCCGCATATGTGCGTATCCTTAAGAAAGTTAATAACTATGCTGCAATGTAGTAGATTTTAGTCTGATTGCCTATAGTGCAACAGTCCTGACTTTGCTATAGTTTTATTTTTTCTCAGATTGTTGGTCGTCATCTTGGGCACGAATTGCCGCCGTGTATTCAGGGTGCTGCACAAAATTGCCATCTTGCAAGATTTCGCGATCCCATGGGTTCATGATCATCTGATCCGATAATAGCCCTACATAATCAGGGCGTGGGCTGGCCCAGGTATGGGCGTAGAGTGCAACCGTTTTGACATCAGCAGCGCCCATATCGCGCACGACTAGCCCAGCAACGAGTAGGGTTTGGCCTGAATCAGCCATTTCATCAACAATCAGCACCCGTCGATTGCGCACTTTTTCAGGGGGCTTGACTAACCACGATGGGTCGCGGCGCACAACTTGGTCTTCAAAGCGGCGGGTTAAGCGAATTGGATAGAGTTCACGGCGCAAGGCATACGAAAGCAAGGTTGCCGGAAATAACCCCCCACGCGCAATTCCCAAGATTAATTCAGGCCCCCACGGGGCAATTTGCAGCGCAAGCTGGCGAGTTAATTCCTCAAAGCGTTGCCAACTGATTGGGTCAACCCCGCGCCGGGTGCGATAATCATACGATGCCATAGATTGTGCTCCACTAAAAGCGAGCGCATAGCTTGGCTATGCACTCGCTTGATTTGGCTGATTGCAGGATGTTTAGGCGATTGTAACGTCTTCGCACAGGTAAACATCTTGGATGGCTTGTAACAGCGCAGCGCCTTGGGCAATTGGGCGTTGGAAGGCTTTGCGGCCTGAGATCAAGCCTGCGCCACCACCACGCTTGTTGATCACGGCGGTGCGAATTGCTTCGGCGGTGTCGCTTTCGCCGCTCGATGCCCCACCTGAGTTGATCAAGCTAGCGCGGCCCATGTAGCAGTTGGCAACTTGATAGCGTACCAAGTCGATTGGATGATCGCTGGTCAATTCGCTATAGATGCGCTTGTCGGTTTTGCCATATGGGTTGTCTTTTGAGGTAACCGCGTTGTAGCCGCCGTTGGTTTCAGGCAATTTTTGCTTGATGATGTCGGCTTCGAGGGTTACGCCCAAATGGTTGGCTTGGCCAGTCAAGTCGGCTGAAACGTGGAAATCGGTGGTATCGTTTTTGAAGGCGTTGTTGCGCAAGTAGCACCACAAAATCGTGGCCATGCCCAACTCGTGTGCCAGCTTGAAGGCTTGGGCAACTTCGACGATTTGGCGGCCTGATTCGGCTGAACCAAAGTAGATCGTTGCACCAACCGCGACAGCACCCATTTCGTGGGCTTCTTTAATCGTCCCGAACAAGATTTGGTCAAACTTGTTGGGATATGACAAAAATTCGTTGTGGTTGATTTTGACCACAAACGGAATGCGGTGTGCATATTTACGGGCAACTGAGCCAAGTACCCCAAAGGTTGAGGCAACGGCATTACAGCCACCTTCGATGGCGAGTTTTACAATATTTTCTGGGTCGAAATAAGCAGGGTTTGGAGCAAATGAAGCACCAGCTGAGTGTTCGATGCCTTGGTCGACTGGCAAAATTGAAAGATAGCCAGTGTTGGCCAAACGGCCTGTACCATATAAGCTTTGTAAGCTGCGCAATACCGGAATACTGCGATCTGATGCGGTCCAGACCCGATCAACAAAATCTGGCCCTGGTTGATGGATCAAATCTTTGCTAATCGTTTTCGATTGATGTTCTAAGAGTGACGATGCGTCATCGCCTAATAATTCTGTAATACGGTCAATCATTGAGAATGCTCCTTATGGCTGACAACGCGCCCATTATAGCATGCTGTGCGTATCCACTGGGGTGAGGAAACACTACCCATGGGTGACCTATTCGCTACTCGGCTGGGCATTGCGCATGCGAATCATCGAAAATTGCAGCGTCGATTGGGCGACTGCTTTATGCAAGTGCCATAAATTTGGCATTAAACGCAATTCAACGCCTAAACCTATAAGCTGACCCAACAGATCATCAATCGGATGCATGGTTATTGGCGCAACCGTGCTGAGGCTGATCCAATAGCCTGCTGCAGCATCGGATAGCGCAAAATTGGCTTGGCTAAACTCATAAGCATACAAACTGGTCGCCCGAATGCGTGCCAGCCAAGCATGTTCAACCGCGATAATTGTCTGGGCGGTGCTGAAGCCAAAAAAGCGCACTTGATCTTCGGCGCTGGTGTGCTGATCGCAGCGCAAACAGATGCGCGGGCAGTCACGTGGCAACAAATAGTTGCCAACGTGACTGCCTTGAATTGCCCAAACCAAAGGTTGATGCTCAGGCTGACGCGGATGCGGACGTGGCGTAAATTGACTAATCGTAGCATCCTCGCTGAGGTGATACAGCGCCGCTGGATTTGGCTGCCAAAGCCTACTCATGAACTGCCCCAGCCACAAGCTGGCTGATGCTGCGCAGATCGACATCATCGCGCACAATATCCATCAAAATTTCATCGTAGCGCTGATTGCCCAAGGGAATCGCTCCGCGCACGCGACCTGCTTCGCGAAAACCAGCCCGTTCGTAAGCGCGGCCAGCGCGGGCATTGTAGCCGTAGTACCACAGTTTAATATTGTGTAAATTGAGGAAGAAAAAGCCATATTCGGCCATCAAACGCACCGCCTCAGTGCCATAGCCTTTGCTACGTTGGCTTGATTCGCCAATCAAAATGCCCAGCGCTGCGCTTTGGCGCCGATGATTGATTTCAAACAAACTAATGTTACCAATCGGCTGATCAGTTTCTTTAATGTGGATTGCAAAGGTAATGCGTTCAGCATTTTGCTTGGAAGCCTGTTGATACCACGCTTCTTCATCTTCAAGCGTGGCGGCAAAGCCAAGCGCTCCCAAATTGGCGGTCATGCCAAGGTCGCTAAACCAACGCACATACAACGGAACATGCTCATGGCGTAGGGTCGCAAAATAAATCTGTTGGCCCATCACGACTGGATAAATTGGATTTTCACTGCTCATAACGACCCTTCTACAAGGCTACGATTGCGATAATAGCTTGATTATAGGCCTTGAGCGCCGTCAAACATCGGTTTTACGACTGAGTTTTGGCACAGCCCAAAAAACTGTGGATTGCAAGATTTTGCCCTATCAAAGCCTATTTAAGTATTCAGACTATTGATGGTAGTTTTGGCAATTGAATCACAGTATAATCAAGCTAACTAAGCACTCGTTATCCACAAACCACGATTAACAAGCATGGATCGACCTTGCAAAGCTGATAAAAATGGCGCGAAAGGAATGGAGTATGCAGCTTACAAATCAACCGTATGTGGTAATTGTCGATGATCAACCTGCCGCCGCGTTGGGCTTACAAGCAGCGATTGTCGATCAACAATTAAGTTTATTGCGTACTTTAAATTATAGTTGTGATCGGGTTGGCTCAGTCGGCGATCTCGAACGTCAATTAGGTTTGTACCCGCCTCAGAGCATTCGTTTGATGGTGGTCGATTATGCGATGGTTGGCCGCACGCCGCTGCACATTATTTATCGCCTACGCACAAGCCGCAGTTTGCACCCTGCCTTGCATCCCGAGGCCTTGCTGATTGGCTGGAGCGCCTATGAAGATGTTGATACCTTGTTTCGCTCGGTCGGCTTTGATGGCTTTATTAGCAAACATTTAGCCCAAAATGAAGTTGCCCAAGCAATTGAATGGATTTATCAACAACGCTTGCATGGTGCGAGTTGGACTTGCGTTGGCTTGCCTGTGCCATGGGCTAAATCGCAGTTAATTGCCTAAATTCGTGGTAAGGCTAGGCTGGTGCGTGCGCCGCCGTGAGCTTGATTTTCAAATCTAACCGAGCCTTGGTGCAGGCGTGCAACTTGCATAATCAAGGCCAAACCCAGCCCATTGCCACCAAGCTTTCCACTCCAACCAAGCACCGCTGGAATTTGATTGGTCGCGAGCCGCTGCAATAATTCTTTGGGGTAGCCCACACCATGGTCACTGATGCTAATTATTGCCATTTCGTTATCGACGCTGCATTCAAGGCTAATCGGCTGCCCGTTAAGCAGGCTTGGATTGGCCTCGATTGAATTTTGAATGATGGTACGCAGTGCCAGGTTAATAAACAGTGCATTGCCTTTAATCAATACTGGTCTTTGTTTACATAAAATCAGGCGTAGCTGTTGTGAGCCAAGCTGATTTGAAATTCGGATTTCATTGGCAATTTGGTACAGCAATTCGGCTAGATTAAGGGTTTGAAGTTGTTGCGGTGGCAAAATTCCATCGCGAGTTAAAATCAACAATTGGGTGGTTAATTGCTTGAGTTGTTGGGTGGTGGTATGCAGCGCATCCAAGGCTTCGCTGCTGTTTATACCAGCATTTTGTTGTGGTGCGTTGGCCAAAAAGCGTTCAAAAATTGGTACCAAACCTTCTAAGCCACTACTATAGCCACGTAACTCGTGCTGAAAAAAGCGAATAAATTGGCGGGCTTGTTGTTCTTGCTCAAGTTGAGCCTTGGCAAGCACCTGAATTTGGGTGGCTCGGCTGGCTGAGCTACGCAATTGCCACATTGTCAAAAACAACAACAAATTAAAGACGATTACCGCTGGGTTAACAAACTCCAGCTTGCAGAATGCAACAGCGCTGCAATCAACATGAATGCGGGATAGCTAACAATTGGCCATAAGCGACCAGTGGTGATAATTGCCAGCAAAATTGGCACCGTGACCAAAACCACCGCCGCGCTCTCTTGCTCGACAAGACTCAGAGCGATCAAGCAGGTTGAAGTCATACTGATCACAATCAGCCAACGCGGCCAAACTTGGTTTGGGCGGCGATACACAACCCAGCCCAACCAAAACAGATATAGCGCCAAGCCAAAATCGATCCAGATTAAGATATTGGGGGCGGTTTGATCGATACCGGTTAGGCCTAAAGCGCCAACTCCGACACTAAAACAGGCAATCAGCCAGGTAATCCATGGCAATGGATCAAGTTGTTGGCTGATGCGTTGATAGGCGTTAAACCATGATTGCGCTAACTTGCCCCATCCATCCTTCATGATTGCTCCACTGATAGCCGCGACTATCACGATGCTAGGCCATCAGTGGGCGAGCCATGGCAATTAGGCTACCTGCGTTTGCCCTAGGCCAACACCGCTGAGGCGTGCCATAAATGTGCAAATCACGTCGCGCATCCAGGCTTGAAGTGCTGGTGGCGTTTGTTCTTCACACGCTATGGCAATCTGGGTCAAGCGATCAAGGGTTGTGGCTAATCCTGCTTCAAGCACATGTTGGTTGAGTTGCTGGAGCGTTGATTGGTTCGAATCAGCCAACAAGGCTTGTTTTTTACGCCAAAGCTGACTAATTAAACTTGCTAACTGAAGATTATTATCACATGCATCAGCAAGTGGAGCAATAACCCGACCACGCTGGAGATCACAGCCTTCGCCAACCTCAACCCGTTGCTCTAAAAGGCCCACCACATCATCAATATCTTGCATTATTTGGGCAAAGAAATAGGCTGGAGTTGCTGGAAATGAAGCTTTGCGATGGTACATCAAGGCCAAATTAAGCGCAAATTCGGTAGCAATTTGGCCCTGGCGATAGCGTTGTTGCATCCATTCGTGCCAATCGGCTTGGTCGGGGTAGCTATGCTCAACTTCCCAAATTTGCAATGCGCCTAATTCGCGCAAAAAATTCATGGTTGGTTGCACTAAACGGGGATCAATTTCAACTGCCAATTCAGCGATTGTGGCGGTTAGGCTGGTGGCAATTGGTGTTGCTTGGGTCACTCCAAAGCGAGCGGGAACAGTGGCCCGATTAGAACGACGGCTGGCAATATCCACCGTATCATCCATCACTGCCACTGCTTCCATGGTTAACATAATCACAGGTAGTGCCCGTTGATGGGCTGGCGTAATGCCGCCCAATTGCTCAGCCAAACTCAAATAAAGCAATGGCAATAAAATAAACGATGGCTGTGGATTGTCCACGACCACATAATCCCAAACGTGTTGCAAGGGGGCGGGAATATTAAGCTGGTTGAGCAAACGTCGTGCTACTTGTAGATGTGGCGCGAAGCTCGCTTGAGAGCGTTGAAAAATGCCTTGGAACTTTTGCGGGAAACGGATCGTGGTGTCTGACATACAAACCTCGCGCAATGGCTGAAGGCTCGCGAGTGTGCGGTTAGATTGTAGTGCTGATGCTCACTGAACCAAATAAGAATTGAGATCTTTATTCTTTATTAAAAACAGATCATGCAATCAACCAAAACGTTTGCTGTTTACGGTACTTCTGTAGGATAGCGTTCAGGACTTCTAGTCAGGTACTTTTGGATGCCAAAAAACCACAAAAACCGCTACTTCGGCCTAGTCATCTTCTAGGACACCCCGAATGGTTAATGTGGTTTTAGGCTAGAAGTACTGACTCAATCTGTAAGCAACGTCCAGAAAAAGCTTAATCTCAATAATTTTGGCCCTAAACACAGTCAGTTACAGTGAAAATCGGTTGAGCTATTAATTAAAGAAATAAATTTTACTCGCTGATAATTATTTTACAGAGATGCTGACATTTAGCTATTAAGTGTGATTGATTAAATTGTTGTGGTGCTGAATGTGCCAACTGATAACCCAAGTGCAGGCCAAGCAACAATAAAAGCATGCATAAACCAACCAACAAGAGATTCCCTTGACGTTGCGATTTTCTAAGTGTTGCGTCCATCTGCTTGCTCCTAGCGTTCAATCATGGCCTTTTAGGGTTGATAGTAGCAGTATGGCAAACCAACATAACTATAAAGTTAACGAGTAGCGCGATTACTCCGGGCGTTGGCTTAAAATTTGGTTAAGCAACTGAATTTGCTCTTGCTGCAATTGCACCAGCTCACGCCATTGAGCTTCGCGTAGCTCATCAATTTTGCTATGTAGGCGTTGAATTTCTAATTCGGCCTTGAGGTTAATTTCATAATCATGGCCGGCATCAAGCCGATCTTTGGCGGCTTGGCGACTTTGCGACATCATAATAATCGGTGCTTGTAATGCTGCAACGCTTGATAAGACTAAGTTTAGCAAAATAAACGGATATGGATCAAATGGTTGGGTTAGGAAAAGGCTATTTAGCAGCATCCAGGCCAATAATGCGGTCGAGAAACCAATTAAAAATGGCCATGAACCACCAAACGCCGCCATCCGATCGGCGAGCCGATCACCAAAACTTTGGTTGGCCTCAAATTGATGATTGGTATTTTTGCTAATGATTGGATGTTCGCTGAAATGCTTGAGCAATTCGCGTTCACGCGCGGCTAATCCATCGAATGACGCGTTGTGATCGTGCTGCGGCGTTTGGTCGGCCATAATGCTGGTTCCTGCCATAAACTTGGCTACAAAGGACGAATTGCAAAGCCACTACAAGCAAGCGCATATTCTAGGCCTGATTGGAGATTGGCCCGGGTAATAATTTCGCTTAGATCGATGCCCAAATGCACCATGGTTTGGGCAATTTCGCCCCGAATCCCCACAATAATCACTTGGGTGCCCAGTAAGCGCGAGGCATGCACCGTTTTAAGCAGATGATGTGCCACGCCAGTATCAATTAATGGCACACCCGTGAGATCGAGGATAACCATTTGGGCTTGGAGAATGGTAATCTCCTCTAGTAGGCGCTCGATCATTTGTTGAGCACGGTTGCTATCAATGACCCCAATCAGTGGAACCGCTAAAATATGCTTGTAAACCGGAATGATTGGTAACGCTAGCTCGCTTAAAATCGCTTGTTGGCGATCAATCTGGCCAATTCGAGCGCGATCATAGCCACGATACAAGCCAGCCAGCCCTGATTGAATCACCTTGAGCGCTTGGCGTAACAGCGCAATATGATCACTTGGTTGATCAAACTTCTCCATGAGCATTTCCATGCCCCGTTGATGCCAGAGCAAGACCAATTGCTCAAAATCGTCGATTGGCAAGCCTTGCATGGCCCGTTGGTAAGCGCCTTCTTCAAGATGGGTACGATAAAAATGCGGCTCTTCTTCATCCAAATCCATGCCGAAGGCGTGCACGGTAATCAGCACCCGTTGGGTCAATTGTTGTTTGGTCAGCGGAATTTTGCGATAGCCTGGAATTTCCACCAAAGCTCGATCAATCAATTGATGGCTCATGGATTCTTCCATGGCAATAAAAACACTTCCGAAGGACATAGCAGTGTGCTCCTAACCCACATGATCGCTGGTGGCAATGAGCGTAGTGTTTTAGTAGGATGTGGCATTCGATAATACCATACAACCTTGGGCTAGTGTGCAATCAGGAGGTGGGTTATGTTGATTCAGAAGGTGATGATTATTGGTAATGGTGGTGGCGGCAAAACGACGCTCGCCTATCAACTGGCAGCACAGTATGCACTGCCGCTGCATGAGATCGATGCACTGCAATTTCAACCAGGCTGGATTGCTACGCCCGAACCTGCGTTACGCCAAACGATTGAGCAAATCCAGCAGACTGATCGCTGGCTCATTGATGGTTTTGGCCCGTGGGAGCTGATTGAAGCACGGGCACGGCTCGCCGACACAATTATCTTTGTCGATCATCCGATTTGGGTGCATTTCTGGTGGGCTTGTGAGCGCCAGATTGCGGCAGCGCTGGGAACGCCACGGCTTGGTGGGCCGCCCGCATGTGATCTGCGCGACGTGACCAAGCGCATGTTCGAGACGCTCTGGTGGTGCATGAAAACTTACGTCCCAAACTGGTTGGTTTGGTTGAACACTATCAAGCCAGTAAAACAGTGGTATGGATTCGCTCGCCAGAAGAATTGGACGCATTTATGATTAACATTCAGCGAAATGAATAATGCTGCTTGAACTTAACTACGCATGGTTGGCGTGCGCTTGGATCTGCCGCTTGACAAATTAAGCTGATTTTGCTATAGTCATGTCAAACCTTCTCCTCTCTCTTCTCTCCCACAAGCGGCTCCATTATGCGAGCCGTTTGTGGTTTTAGGCGTTTTAGCACTCCTCCATGGGTGTGAATGCACCAGCACCAGATGCGTGATCTGCTCTGGACCAACAGGGTTAGATTAATTGATTGATTTCAGGCTTGTTGGTAATCCTTTTGGTAAGGCTGAGCCACGACAATAGCTTATGTCGGGAACCCAGCCAAGACTAGTACTAAGGGTTGTGATAGGCTAAAGATCCCCCCTATGGGTTAGCATCCACGGGTTAACCCGTTGGCGTATGGTTGGCACTGAGACTATTAAGCTAGAGCTATGTACATTCCCGCAGGTTCATAGCTATTCACGCGACCTCCTGATCCGTTGCATTAACCAAAAGGAGCACCACGATGATTCTTGCACTTGATATTTCAGCCGCCAATTTGGGTATGGTTGTTTTTGAACGAGCGACTGCCCGTGTTGTTGAACATGCCCATTTTGACCTTGATGCCCGTCGTTGTACCCCCAAGCAACGAATTATCCTCGCAGTTCAATCATGCCAACAATGGTTGCGTGACTATCCTCAATTGGTTGAATGTGTGATTAACGCGCCAGTATCCAAAACCCATCCCTCCGAGCTGATTGCTTGTCAACGGATTGTGGGCGCAGTCATTGGGGTAATTTATGGCACAGGTCTGCCAGTAACCGAAATTTCGCAGGCAACCGCCAAACGCCAATTGATCGGCCATCAATATACCGATCGCGCCAGCCTCATGCTGGCGGCTGCAATGTATTTCGATGCAGACTACAGCGAATATGAAGCTAGCGCTTTGGCCTTGATTGTGGGCTACAATCAAGAATTGTTCAAACGGAATAAGCAACAAGTGGCTGATATGCGTCATTTTGCCTTGCTCAAAGCTTAGTTTGGTTTTTGGGCGATTGGGATGAAGATTTGGAGATCCTGCGGACGCCCATCGTCGATCCAAGTTGCCCACGCACTTGTAGCACTGTTGCGAAATGTTCGATAGAGTTTGCCATTGCTGGCATTTGCAATCACCATCGTTCCGATATCAAGATAATGAGCAATCGCAACGCCAGTGGCGGCTGAGGGTACCTCTGCCAATTCACTAAAACTGCTCCATCCGCCGCTATCCCAAGTGCGTAGCCAAACATCGCCAGCAGTATCGCTAAATGCACAACTCAAGGTGTTGGCTGCTTGGCGCTGGCAGCTTGCCTGATGCAATAAATTACTACTTGGCATGCCATCATCCTGCCACGCGCTCCACGAGCCTTCGTAAAAGCGGCGGTAGGCATGGCCATCCCCGCCTATAGCATAGACCACAAGATTGCTCGTGCCATAACTGGCCGAGGCCAAACCTTTGAATGAACCACCACTGACAAATTCCCCAAGGTCGTTCCAACCAGTCCAACTTGTGCCATTCCAGCTTCTTTGCCATAAATGATTATCGCTCGCTCGCGCAAAGCAACTAATATTGCTGGCTGAGGCTGAGGTGCAGCTCGATTCGAAGATTTGCCATGAGCCAGGCCCGGCGAGGTTGACCCACGTACCCCAACTTGTGCCATTCCACGTCCGTTGATAGAGATTAATAAAATTGCCTTCCCGACCGCTCACAAAAATATCAAGGCTGGTACTCGTGCGGGCAATCGCCGCCACGCCACCACTTGGGTCAAGGCTAAATTGGCTTAAGCCCAAGGCTTGCCAATTGCCCCAGCCGGCGCTACTTTGCCACGAACGCTGCCACACTTGGTTATCATCGCCAAGCACAAAACAATCAATTCGTTCGCTACTTGGCGTGGCACAACTAATCGAGCCACGTTGGGCAATTGTTAAATCGTGCGGGTTTGCAGCACTCGGGGCAATTGGCTGAAGCAGGAATAAACCAATCACTAGCGCTCCAATGAGTGACCATCGTGCAATCATTGTCAATCCTCCTATAACCGTTATCAATCGCTGTATTGGCAGAATAGCGGTTTGGGGCTTGACACAATATGACAAAAATTGTCAAATAGGAGGCATTCCAGCAAGATTCAGGAGTTTGTATGAAGACGCAGCGGTTAGAGGCATTTAGTGATGGCGTGCTCGCAATTATTTTGACGATTATGGTGTTGGAGTTGAAGATTCCCCACGGCGACACATGGGCTGATATTAAGCCATTAGTACCGGTTTTGCTGTCGTATATGTTGAGTTTCGTCTATATCGGGATTTATTGGAACAACCATCACCATATGTTGCATGTGACCAAACGCACTACTGGTGCAATGCTATGGGCAAATTTACACTTGCTGTTTTGGCTCTCGCTGATTCCATTCACCACCGGTTGGATGGGCGAAAATCACTTTGCCGCAATTCCGACTGCGGCCTATGGAATTGTGATGCTTGGTTCGGGGATTGCCTATTGGATATTGCAACGCACGATTATTCGCAGCCAAGGCCCAGATTCAGCGCTTGCCAAGCTGATTGGCCGCGATCTTAAAGGCAAAATGTCGCCATTGCTCTATAGTGTGGCAATCGGCGCTGCATTTATCCATCCAGCTTTGGCTGGCTTTTTATATGTGGTGGTGGCGGCGATCTGGTTGTTGCCAGACCGCCGGATCGAGTTGCATCTCGCTGAGGTTGAGCAAGACTAAACTCGCTATGCTCAACTGGTCTGATTAGACGCTCGCAGTTTGGCTGCGCAAGAGCATTGGCTCCATCTGCATTGTGCTAATCAGGCCTGCTTGGAGTGGCTCAAGCTGTTGGTTATGCTCGTTGAGGCCTTGCGAGCCAGTGCCCATGCTATATTTGCGTGGGCGCAGCTCGCTGGGCAAGCCCAAAATTTCGTTAAATCTTGTTGCCAACATCAACTGGATTATCGGCATGCTCAAGCCCAGTGACAATCCCAGTGCTGATCGCGTGGGCATATTGCCCAGCTACGCCATATTCTTGGTTCAGGCTTTGATTGGCAGCTATTTGAATATTCGCGCCAAACTTGGTTGAATAGCCACCCAATTGCAAAATCACGCTATCAATGCCAAGCGCGGTTACTTCGTAAGCCATAGCCTGCGCCAGACCTTCTTCGGCGGCTTTGCTCGCACCATAGGCTGCCAACAATGGCACAACAATTTGGGTACTAGTACTGGAGATCGTGATCAGCAGGCCAGCTTGTTGTTGGCGCATCAATGGCAAAACGGCCTTAGTAACCCGTAAAGCCCCAAACACATTAATCTCAAACAATTGCTGTACTTGTTCGATGCTACAGGCTTCGGTTAAGCCAGCCAAGCCTGCTCCAGCGTTATTAATCAAGCAATCAATCCGACCAACTTTGGCCTCAATTGTGGCAATTGCTTGCTCGACCAAGGCTTGATTGACCACATCAAGCTCAATTGGCTCGATGTTTAGCCCATATTGGCTCGCAAAATCGCGTAATTCTTGGGCTGCTTGAGCATTTTTCGCATTGATCCCGCGCATTGAAGCAAAAACCGTATGTCCATGCTGGGCCAGCGTTTCTACAATTGCCCGACCCAAGCCACTGCTGCTACCAGTAACCAAAATTGTTTGAGCGGAAGCCATAAAAATCCTTTCGATGCACAAAAACCAAAAACTAGCTATATAGATTTATTTGCCACATAGAGAGAGCCAATCAGCAGTGAAATCTGACACTTGGTTGCGCTATCTTTAAAAATGCTGCCCACTTGGGGTTAGACACCTAGCAGCTTGCTAGGACTTATAGACCTTGACAAGCGGTATTGTCGAGCTAATAATGGCATATCAGCCCAGTTTTAGATTCAGATAGAACACGCCATTGTTTCTTTTTGTTCATGGAGGTTGCTCATGATGAAGTTTTTGTCACGCCGAGGAGTTAGGTTGCGTCGATTAAGCTCGCTTAATCTGCTTGTATTGGTGCTCCTAGCTGCTTGTAGCTCTGGTCAAGCAACCCCTACTCCAGCTCCCAAGGATTCAGTCAAGCTTCAGCTTAATTGGGTCTATGATTATTCGTCGGCAGGCTTTTTTGCGGCTGAAAAGAATAGTCGCTTTGCTGAGCAAAATTTGAATGTGGAATTGATCGCAGGTGGTTTTGATGCCAATGGCTATATCGATGGGACTGAAAAAGTCAGTAGCGGTGCTGCTGATTTTGGCGTAGCTAGTGCCGATAGTGTGATTCAAGCCCGAGCCAATGGCAAACCGGTTGTCGGGATTGCCGTGCTGACTCAAAATAGCCCACTGGCGATTCTCTCGTTGCCAGCTGCTAATATTCGCACCCCCAAAGATTTGGTGGGCAAAAAAGTGTTGGTTTCCGAAGGTGGCGCGACCCAACTTTATAATACCTTGTTGACTGCGCAAGGAATTGACTTGGAAACGGCCAAGCCTTTGCCCCGCTTCGATTCGGGGATCGAACAGTTGATTAAAGGCGAGATTGATGCCTTGGTTGCTTGGAATATCAACGAGGCGATTGAATTGAGCGAACGTGGCTATCCGCCTTCAATTATGTTGCTGAGTGATTATGGGATCAATAGCTATGAATTGGTGTTGATTACCACCGAGAAGCTGGCGACTGAAAATCCTGATTTGGTTACCCGCTTTCTCAAGGCGACGTTTAAGGGTTGGAATGATGTGATTGCCAATCCGAACCAAGCAGTCGATTATGTGGTGAGCTACGATGCGAAGCTCAATCGCGATGCTCAATTACGCCGTTTGAACGAGTTGGTTGAAATTGGTTAAGCCAGCCAATACCAAACTTGGCGATATGCGACCTGACCTGTGGTCGTTTACCCATCAAATGCTGCAAACCCAAGGCGCCCTCGACGGGCCAATCGAATTGGGCCGCGCCTACTCCACATTGTTCCTTGATGTGATTTCTGATCGCTAAAACCGAAACCTAATGCAAACCCTCGATCTGTGCTTGATGGATCGAGGGATTTGCTTTAAATAGCAGCCATAGTTAACGCAGAGACGCAGAGAATGTGAGGCTCTGGACTGAAGGCTTTTGGCTATTGGGAATTGATGGGAACAACACCCATAGCCTGCCTCTTCGTTGCTAATTTGACAAAAATTCTGAGGCTGTGTATACTTGTAGACGCTGTTTGGGCCGGTAGCTCAATGGTCGAGCATCTGACTCTTAATCAGCTGGTTGTGGGTTCGAGTCCCACCCGGCTCACCAAACACCCAGGACGTAGCATCAATGCTACGTCCTTTTTGTAGCCTCATTTACAAGTTTTTGGCGATTACAGATCGCAAGTCTTAACGCAGCGAGAACAATAGCATTATGTATTCTGTGCCGCTGCGTTAATCGAAATTCTCTCGTGGTTAAATTTCCTCCTTATGTTCTATGCTCTCTGTTCTCTATTCTGCCTCGATGGTTACAGCTTTGGGCCGATGCGAGCAACCAGCCAGTGTGGTACAATGGGGCCACGTAGGCGAGGTAACCCAATGCAAAAACGATATTCCACAGCCAAAACTTCTCCCGAAACGGCGCAAGCAGCAGCCGATTTTTGGCTATGGGCTGGGATTCGCCTCACTGCTGGCGGCTTCATGGCGGGCCTTCCCGCCAACTAGAAGATGCGCCCACCTCGTTGATTCACACCACCGGGCGACTTGCGCTCGGTTTTTTTGTTGCCCTCAATTGGTTGTTTTTGTTAAGGATGTGTGTCTATGTCAAAAAATATTTTAGTGGCAGTAGCCTGGCCGTATGCCTCAGGCGCGCGTCACCTTGGCCATGTTGCCGGCTTTGGCGTGCCTAGCGATGTGTTTGCCCGCTATCAACGCTTGGCTGGCAATAATGTCTTGATGGTCAGCGGTACCGACGATCATGGCACGCCGATCACGGTGCGCGCTGATCGCGAGGGCAAAACGCCGCGCGAGGTAACCGATTTCTACAATGCTGATATTCGCAACAACTTGCGTGATTTGGGTTTGTCGTATGATTTGTTTACCCGCACATCAACCGAAAATCATTATCATATTACCCAAGCATTTTTCACTCGCTTGCAGGAAAAAGGCTATATTTTTGCCAAAGAAATGATTGGCACCTACAGCGAAGCCGACAAACGCTTTTTGCCCGACCGCTACGTGGAAGGCACATGTCCGCATTGTGGCTACGACAAGGCGCGTGGCGATCAATGCGATAACTGTGGCAAGCAGCTTGATCCGGTTGATTTGATTGAGCCACGCTCAACCTTAAGTGGCGCAACGCCAATCTTCAAGCCAACCAAACACTTTTTCTTGAACTTGCCAGCCTTTGTCGAGCGCTTGCGCGAATGGATCGAAAGCCAACAGCACTGGCGGCCAAATGTTAAGCGTTTTTCGTTGGGCTTGCTCGAAGACGTACCAGCCCGCGCAATCACCCGCGACTTGACTTGGGGTGTGCCAATTCCGGTCGATGGCAATGAATTTGATGGCAAGCGGATTTACGTCTGGTTTGATGCAGTGATTGGCTATCTCTCGGCGGCAGTTGAGTGGTCGATCAAGGTTGGCCGGCCTGAGGCTTGGCGCGATTGGTGGCTCAACCCTGAGGCACGCCATTACTATTTCATGGGCAAAGATAATATTGTGTTTCATAGCGTGATTTGGCCAGCCATGCTGTTTGGCCATGGCGAGCTTGAACTGCCCTATGAAGTGGTCAGTAGCGAGTTTTTGACCTTGGCTGGCGGCGAGAAAATCTCATCATCACGCGCCGAAGGCAATAGCATTCCGTTTGTAGGCGAATTTTTGGCCCAGTATGATCCCGATCCATTGCGCTATTTCTTGGTGATTGCTGGCCCAGAAACCTCAGATACCGAGTGGTCGCTCGGCGAATTTATTCGGCGCAACAACGAAGAGTTGGTCGCAACCTGGGGCAATTTGGTCAATCGGGTGCTTTCAATTACCCATAAGAATTTTGGCCATGTGCCTACGCCGCAAACCCTCACCACCGAAGATGAAGCAGCATTGGCAATCGTGCGGGGCGCGTTTGCAACGGTTGGCAAGGAATTAGAGCAAGCTCATTTCAAAGCAGCCTTGATTGCCACGATGGCTGCGGCGCGCTCGGTCAACGAATATTTGGCCAGCCAAGAACCATGGAAAGTGCTCAAAACTGATCGCGAACGCGGCGGCACAATTTTGTATGTTGCCTTGCAAGCAATCAATAATTTACGCACCTTGTTCACGCCATTTTTGCCCTTTACCAGCCAAAAATTACATGAACTTTTGGGCAATGAGGGTTATTTGGCTGGTCCATTGCTGTTTGAAGAACGCCAAGAAAGCCAACATAGCCACGAAGTGTTGACCTGCGAACCAAACACATGGATTGGGCGTTGGGAATGGAGCGATCTGCCAGCAGGTCGCGAACTGGCCGCACCAAGCGTGCTATTCAAAAAGCTCGAATTACCAACTGAATAAGGGCTAGAGGTTAGAGTTCAGTATGGATAGTTTTTAATCACGAAGGACACGAAGAACCACTACGGTTAATTACTTCGTGTCCTTTGTGCTCTTCGTGGTTAAACCAATTCCCCATCACTAACCACTGATCCCCGACCCCTGACCTCTACTGACGCAGAATTGGCAATGGTTGCGAGGGTGATTCGCGCAGTTGGCTTGTAATCAGCCGATCGGTGGCAGGCGCTAAGGGCAGCCACAAGGTGAAAATACTGCCTTCGCCAACATTTGAACGCACCTCAATCGTGCCCCGATGCGCATCGGTAATCCATTTGACGATTGCGAGGCCAATGCCTGCTCCGCCGCCTTTGCGTACCCGCGATTTATCGGCACGGTAGAAGCGTTGGAAAATATTTGGCAAAATATCGGGCGGAATGCCCTCGCCCGTGTCTTGCACTCGCAGCGCCACTTCACGCCCAACTCGCTCCAAACTGAGGGTTACCGCGCCACCTTCGGGCGTATGTTGAATTGCGTTGTAGGCTAGGTTGAGCATTGCTTGTTTAAGGCGGTCGCGATCGCCAATCACGGTGGCTTGGTCTTCGCTGCCAATTTGCAGTTTGACATGCTCGGCTAGTGGTCGCAACTCACGAAAAACTTCCAAAATGAGGGTATCAAGTTCAACTGGCTCGCTGCGCATTTGTACGCCGGCCTCGGTTTGGGCCAAAAACAATAAATCGTTGACCAAGCGATTCAAGCGCGCAACTTCACGCTCTAGGTCGCTCAGCGATTCGCTCAGCAATTCGGGGTTGTGCATTGCGCCCCGCCGTAGCACTTCGAGATTGCCGCGCATTGCAGCGAGCGGAGTGCGCAATTCGTGCGAAACATCGGCAGTTAAGCGTTTTTGGGTGTTGAACAGGCCTTCCATCCGCGCCAGCAAATCATTGGTGATGGTTGCTAGGCGGCCAAGTTCATCGTGAGGATTCGCCACGGCAATCCGACGACTTAAATCTTCGGCCCGCACAATTTGCTCGGCAGTGTTGGCAATCATATCAATCGGGCGCAAACCACGCTTGGTAATTTGGCTAATGCCAAGATACATCAACACAATCGTGATCGAGCCAGCGATCAAAAATACTAATGACAACGTATCCAAGGCCCGATCAACGGTGCGCAACGATTGGCTGGCAACTAACACGCCGACCACCGTATGATCAAAGGTCAAGGGCGAAACGACTTGCATCGTGCGCCCATAAGCTGAAGGTTTGGTATTAATGATCGAATCTTTTTTGAGCGCCGAGGTCAATTCGGTGCTATCGAGGGTTGGGCCTTCGCCCATAAACGAAGGCGTTGAGGCCAAGCGCACGCCATTGGGATAATAGACCGCCACCGAAATCGGCGAACCTTCAAAATCTTCGTTGGGTACTGGCAACAACGAGACATTCGTGCCGCTAAAATAGCGTTCAAGCGGCTTTTTGGCCTCGGCATATTGGCTTTGAATTTGGTTGGTCGCCCGCACCAAATCATCGCGCACCCCATTGAGCAAAATCGCCCGTTCAGCCGAATAGAGCGTCAACCCCAGAATTAACAATCCTAGGGTCATAAACGCAACTGAAATGAAGGTTAGCCGATAGCGTAAAGTCATCGTTCACCGTAGGGTTGTTCACGTAAAATATAACCAGCACCGCGCACTGTATGCAGCATGCGACCTTCGCCCGATTCTTCGAGTTTTTGGCGCAAATAGCGCACATAGACCTCAATAATATTCGATTCGCCGCCAAAATCATAGCCCCAAACCCGATCATAAATTACATCACGGGTGAGCACTTGGCCTGGATGGCGCATAAATAATTCGAGCAATTCATATTCTTTGGCGGTTAATTGCACCGCACGACCAGCAATTGTGACCTCGCGCGAAGCCGTGTTCATCTCCAAGCCGTTGACTTGCAGCACGACTGGGCCTTCGGTGCGCGCGACATGGCGCCGCAATAAGGCGCGAATTCGGGCTAGCAATTCTTCAAAGGCAAATGGCTTGATCAAATAATCATCAGCGCCGCTTTCCAAGCCCATCACCCGATCGGGCACGGTTTCTTTGGCAGTTAACATAATAATTGGAACGTCGCTGCCTGCGCGGAGTCGGCGACAAACCTCAAATCCATCCATGCCTGGCAACATAATATCGAGAATCACCAGATCGGCGGGGCGTTCACGGGCCGCAGCGATGCCGGTTGGCCCATCGTGTGCTACTTCGACTGTAAACCCTTCGAAGGCCAAACCTCGCCGCAAATACCCAGCAATTTCTTTTTCATCTTCAACAACCAAAATTCGTGCAGCAGCTTGCGGTTGGCTCATGCAGCACACTCCTTCTTGAATAATAAGCAACACCGATCACGGTGTGGGATTCGGAATTATTCCCCCTAGCATAGCATACTCTGCTGAAAATCTGGCAAGAATCGGTTAAGGATTGGCTTAATTTTGCGCTTGCTACAAACGATGTTTTTGGTATAGTTGTTGCTTAAGACCTGCCAGTAACCATCCAGCTACGCATATTTGTGTATGGGAGTCGCCATGGACGAGCTTTCGTTGAGCCTTGCTCGTTGGACAACGCGGCGTGTCATGACCGCAACTTTGGTCGTCCTTGCGATGATCGGCCTCGCTTTTATCATTGTTAATTTTTATAGTGTGTTTGTGGTGACGTTTATTGCGTTTGTGCTAAGCACCGCAATTCGTCCGTTAGTGCAGTTGCTGCAACGGCTCAAAATCTCGCCTCAGCTGGGGGTGATTATCGCCTACCTGCTGTTATTGGGCTTGTTGGTTGGGGTTGTGGTATTGATGGCTCCGCTGATAACTGAGCAAATTACCGCAATTACCGCCAAAATCCCTGACTATTATCACGATGCCCGCGAGTTTCTGACTTCCTCACGCAGTAGTTTTATTCGTAATTTAGCAATGCGCTTGCCGCTTGATGCGCCGCTTTCGCTCTCAGGCGTTGCGCCCAACGAAACTAGCCAACAACAAACTGATGTGGCGGTGACCCAATTAGTCGGCGTTTTAGAAAATGTTGGCATCAGTGTGTTCGTGCTGATTGCCACCTTGTTGCTTGGTTTCTACTGGACGCTCGATGGTGATCGGGTGCAGCGCACGTTGCTGCAATTGGTCTCAGCCGAAAAACGTGAGAATTGGCGTTCGCTGTTTGCGGAAATTCAAGCCAAAATGGGTGCATTTATTCGCGGCCAGCTGATTCTTGACCTCTCGATTGGCGCACTTTCGACCGCTGCCTACCTGTTAATTGGCATCGATTATGCGATTGTTTTGGGCATTTTGGCTGGCTTGTTGGAAACCATTCCGATTCTTGGGCCGGTGCTTGGCGCTGTGCCGCCGTTGCTCATCACGCTTGCCCAAGGCGATCTCTCGGCGTTTACCTGGGTAATTGTCGCAACCGTGGTGATTCAACAAATCGAAGGCACCTTCTTAGTTCCCAAGGTAATGGATCGCGCGGTTGGGGTTAATGCGGTGCTGACCTTGGTTGCATTTGCGGCATTTAGCGCAACCTTGGGCTTGGCGGGTGGGATTTTGGCGGTGCCGTTGGCGGCAATTGTCCAAATTATCTTCACGCGGTTGGTGTTTAATCAAGCTGAAACCAGCACCAATGTCACCCGTCGTGATCGTTTTGGCGTGCTGCATTACGAATCGCAACAATTGCTCCAAGCGCTCCAGCGCCACAATCGGGCTGATGAAAACGAAGATGAAGCCAATATTGTCTTTGATGATCAGCTGGAGCATGTGGTGGTGGATTTGGATGGCATGTTATCGGCGATTAATAGCAGCGAGGAACTAGCCGCATGAAACAGCTTGCTCGCGTTACGGCAACCATCCTCTTCACCATCGGTTTAGTTGGCTTGATGTGGATGTTTAGTGCCGCCGTCTTGCTCTTTTTGGTCTCGCTGGTAATTGCTTCGGCAGTCCGACCATTTGCCCAGCGCTTGATTGATCGGGGTCTCAACCGTGGAGTGGCCTATGGTTTGGTCTATTTTGCCAGCTTTATCTTTTTTGGTAGCCTGTTTGCGGTAATCAGCCGCGGTTTATTGAGCGAACTGCAACGGGCAGGCGATCAACTGTTGAATCTCTATACCCGCATCACATTATCCTGGCCCCAAGGTCAGGAATGGCAACAAACGATTGCTGGTGAATTGCCTTCGCGCCAAGAATTGATCGATTATATTGCTGGTGCTGATGGCACGTCGGTGGTGAATAGCATTGTGGGTTTTAGCAGCGGCGTATTTGATTTTCTGGCTCAATTGGTCATTTTGCTCTCGCTCAGCACCTATTGGGCGGTTGATCAAAATCGCTTTGAGCGTTTGTGGCTCTCATTGATCAATGCCAAGCATCGCCAACGGGCACGCACAATTTGGCGTTCGGTCGAGCTTGAAGTTGGGGCGTATGTGCGCAGCGAAGTTGCCCAAAGCTCATTGGCTGGCATTAGCTTGGGGATTGTGTTTGAATTAATTGGCTTGCCCTACCCAACATTGCTGGCCTTGTGGATTGCAATTGCGTGGCTAGTGCCGTGGGTTGGCGTGTTGTTGGCCTTGATTCCAGCAGTAGCGGTGGGTTTATTAGTCAATCTGCCGGTAACGCTGTTGGCAGGTTTATCGACGATTGTGATTTTTGCGATATTACAAATTTGGGTTGAGCCACGGCTATACGGTGCTAATCGGGTTAGCCCGGTATTGGTGATCCTGATTTTGATGTTGATGGCGCAGGCTTTTGGGATTTTGGGGATGCTGATTGCCCCACCTTTGGCGGCGACGATTCAAATCTTGGGGCGCGAACTATGGTTTAGCAAATCGTCAGAGGAGCAATTGGCTGATACCTATCGCAACCAATTGCATGCGCTGCGTGAGCGACTGGTCACAATTCAAACCGGCGATATAACCGCTGAAGTTGCCGCAACCGCCCAACATCAATCGTATATTCGCCAAATCGAAGGCCTCATGGATCAGACCCAAGCGGCGCTTGGCAGTGCGGGCATGCTCAATAGTGAGCAATCGTAAGTAGTTTGGGCAATCGCCTAGAGTAAGATGAGGCGCAATTCATGAAAGAATGGGTTACGAAAACCGCTTGGCCATTGATGCAACGAACATTTAAAGCTTGGAATGACGACGATTGTTCGCGAATGGCGGCATCATTGGCCTATTACGCAGTATTTTCAATCTTTCCGTTGATTTTGTTATTACTTTCAGTTTTAGGTTTTTGGCTGCGGCTGCAAGGCGATACGAATACAAATGTTGAAGAAACGCTGGTTAGTTCGCTGATGCAAGTTTTTAAAACCAGTCCGCAAGTTGGGGTTGATAACTCATCAATTCGTGATGCATTGGTCGAGATTTTGAAAGGCCTCAGCCAACAGGCTGGCACGAACGCCCCAATTGCCTTAATCACGACCTTCTTTGCCGCTAGCGGCATTTTTGTGCAAATTGATAAATCGTTTGATGTGATTTGGGATATTCAGCCACAGCAAGGTAATTTTTTGCACACGATTAAAAGTACAGTGATTGAGCGTGGCAAAGCATTTTCCTTGGTGCTGGTAATTGGCTTATTGCTGATTAGTTCATTGGTTCTTTCTTCAGTTTTGCAAGCCTTGGAAAATCTTTCCAAAAACTTCGATTTGCCAGGCGTTGGGGTTGGCTGGCAAATTTTCACCTTCGTCATCGCCTTTGCGATTAATGTATTGATCTTCTTTCTGCTGTTTTTTGCCATGCCTAAGCCCAAAATGCGTTGGCGCGATGTATTGCCAGGCGCAATTTTGACCGCAGCGCTCTGGGAAATTGGCAAGATTGGGCTTTCGCTGTTTCTTGGTGGCAATAAATATACTGCTTCGACCACCGTGGCGGCGTTTATCGCGCTGTTGGCTTGGATTTACTATGCCAGCCAAATTATCTTTTTTGGGGCTGAGTTTTGTCGGGTCTATACCGATTGGAATAGCACCAGACGGGCGAAACAAGCACCGGCAATCGCTTTGCCAATTCCGCCCGATTTACCAACAACTGTTTTGCCGCCAGCGCTTGCCACAGCGCAACAAAAAGCCAGTTATGCGGTTGGTGGCACGGCTTTGGGTGTGATTTTAGGCGTGGTGATGAGTATTGTTGGTACGTTAGTTGCGATTATCCAATTTATTCGCACCTTGCGCAAAGGCAAAACCTAGCGCTTGTTATGAGGATACTGCAATGAGTGACCAAAGCGATCAACCAAAACCAATTGAGCCACCTGCGCCAGAATCGGAGCCAATCGGCGATCCACCGATTGAGCCAGCCAATGATGCTCCGCCAACGATTGGCGATCCACCAAGCAGACCCCAACCGCCGATTGGCGATCCGCCCAACACAAAACATAGAGCATAGAACATAGAACATAATATTAATCCATGAAGAGCACGAAGCTGACCCCTTCGTGTTTCTTTGCTTCGTGTTCCTTCGTGGATCAACACTGGGCAAGCAGTAAATCCAATGTTTCAACACAATTTTGCTGGTTGACTGCGCTTGCAGCGATGCTTGGCCAGTTCATGGAGTTGCAATAGTGTTGAAATTTGGCTAGCGAAGTTAAATCTGGAGCTGGCAGATCGCGCTTGTTGAATTGAATAACCTTGGCGATGTTTCCAAGCCTGCCTTGTTGGGCCAAATAGCCACAACTCGTGCGGAGCAGGCGAATATTTTGGTCTAGCAGTTCGCGATTCGAATCAAGCACAAATACTACGCCATCGGCATTATTCAGTACAAATAATTCATGTTTTTGAAACAAAATTGGCCCATGATTTGCCTTAATTGTAATATTGCGTCCGTCATAATGCAG
Source organism: uncultured Chloroflexia bacterium (assembly GCA_963767035.1). Classification (GTDB taxonomy): domain Bacteria; phylum Chloroflexota; class Chloroflexia; order Chloroflexales; family Herpetosiphonaceae; genus Herpetosiphon. The sequence goes on from CAVYBW010000004.1 coordinate 298,381, forward strand.
GTCAAGTTGATAATAGTAAAAACTTGATTCTATCCAGACTTGGTTCAATGGTTGGCTAATGTGCTGGGGTAAATGTTTGGCCAGAGCTTTCAAATTTGTTAGTTTGCCAGCTGCAGTTCGGCCAATATAGGCAATTTGCAGCATTTGTTTTTGCATAGAAGCCTTGTTTTTGATCCACGAAGGATACGAAGGGCCGAAAGGAGTGAACCTTTGAACCTTCATAAGCCTGAAGCCTATAGCCTCATCTTCGTGCCCTGCGCGGTTTCGCTCCTTCGTGTGCCTTCGATCGGATTTATTGCTTTGGCTCACGCATACCAGGCAAGCGTAAAATATTGGTTGAAAGCACTGCGACTATGACTGCACCAATAGTCAAAAATCTGTTCATTTCTTGACTAGATAGATCCGTCGTGCGTCCTAGAATTGCTAACAAACCTAACAGTAGCACAAAACCAAGGATAAATGTGCCAGCTAAGGCTAACTTGCCGCGTCTGGTTAGCCGCATACGTGGAGTTCCATTGGCACCATAGGCAAACGGCCCTGGTGATTGATTGACATACGCTGGTGGAACGTAATAGCCTTGAGTTGGGTCAAGGTTGGTTGGCATTGCTGGTGGTGGTGGCAACTCGTACATGCCAGGTCGGCGCAGCATCAGCCGAATACCTACAAACAAGATCACAAAGCCAATGAAGTTGAACCAGCCTAGAAACGTATCAAGCTCTTTGGTCGAAAGCGCGATAATCAGCGTGGTGATCAACAAGAAACTTGCGCCAATGCCACCAACCAACAAGACCAGATTGATGCCCTGTTTCGATAATTTGAGATGTGGTTTTGGTTTGAACATGATTGCTCCTCAATCCCAATCGATTGCACTTATTTGATATTCGTTCGATACACGCTTTTGATGCGAGCAATATCAGCGTGCGGCTGAATTGGCTGGCCTCGTTGGCGGTTGCGTTCTGAATAGTGTTTGATCAACGGCTCTTGCAACTGATCGATCGCCAATTCTACCAGGCTCGTATTATATTCCAAGCCTTGGGCGAGGCTGGTTTGGCCTAACTTGCTAATGCCGTTGCGCGTCAGGTCAAGCTGGCGCATACAGCTATTAGTTGCTATGAGTTGGCCAATTAATTGCGCACCGCGATCACCGAGTTGGTTGGCTTGCGCCCCCAATACCTTGGTTGATGGCGCATAGCCGAGTTTGAATTGCTCAAGCCGTGGATGCGCAAAACTTGCTTCGATCAGCGCTGCGCCACCTTCAATCCCAATGCCATTGCTTGAAAGCTCCAAAACGCGCAGGGTTTGATTGACGGTTAGCCCTGCGGCCAAACTTTGAGCACCACGATCGCTAAATTGATTGACGCTCAAATAGAGTTCGGTCAATTTAGGATTATGGCGCAACAATTCGACCAGCAATTCGGCGGCCTCAGGCTCAAGTTGATTGCCACTCAGATAGATTCGTTCAAGGCTACGATTGCGGCTAATCAAGGCCTGCATAATTAAGCTGAAATCCATCCATGCCCAAATTGGTATTGACCAGATCAAGTGTGCGTAAATGTTGATTTTGCTCAAGCAGGTTGGCGATCGCTTGCGCACCTGCCAGCCCCAGCGGGTTGCGCTTGAGCCAGAGTCCATGCACATGGGTGTTGTTGCTGAGGCTTTGGCTTAATGCTGCAACGCCGCTGGCCTCGATTGAGTTGCAGCCTAGATAGATAATCTCTAGCTCTGGCGCTTGCTCGATTAACTCGGCAACTGCTTTGGCCCCAGCATTGCCGATGCCGTTTGTGCCAAGCAACAAGCTTGTGATGGTAGTGTTCTGGACCAGCGCTTGGGCCACCAGTTGGCAGCCCTCGAATCCAAGTTGTTGTTTACATAAATCTAGTCGGCCATCAGGCAACACCGTGCCACGGGGAAACGCGGTGGCACTGGTTACTGGCTGATTGTGGCTTAAATGCGCTAGCAATGGTTGCAAAACGGCTTGGCTATTGGGCTGCTCAAGCGGTTGCTGTATTGGGCATAATATTGGCTCGCTCATTGTGGCACTCCTCTACCATGGATATGGGGCGTAATCTTTCAAAAAATGGCCAAACAATGGTTCGTCAGCTTGGGTAATGCCCTGCACAATTGGATCGTAGATCCGTGCCATGCCATCAATTGCATCAAGCGGCGGATAAAACCCATGCTCATGTTGCAGCAATTGCTGCTTGGCATAGGGATTTTCATCGGTAATCCAGCCCGTATCAACACTATTCATAAAAATGCCAGTTTGGGCATAATCTTGGGCCGCAGTTCGGGTCAGCATATTCAGCGCTGCTTTGGCCATGTTGGTATGCGGATGACGTGCTGTTTTGCTTGCTCGCTGAAATTGGCCTTCCATGGCTGAAACATTGATAATAAAGCGCCGCTCGAATGGCGAGCGCAGCAACAATGGTTTGAGCTGGCTATTGAGCATAAACGGCGCAACCGCATTGATTAATTGCACTTCCAGCAGCTCGCGGGTATCAATCTGATCAAGCAACAACGACCAACTATTGTGCTCACGATAATCAAGTGGCAAGCCATCGTGATCATGGCGGGTATGATCGATCACATGCTGGCCTGCGCCAAGTAAGGCGTAATTTGCGCCATGCTTGAGCCAATCCAAATGCTGTTGCTCATGATGCACCAGCAAGGCTTGATCGTGGTTGCTGGCCTGCTGTTCGGCCTCGATTAAAGGCCGATAAAACTCAAAAGGCCGTTTAATCGTCTGGGCTGCGTTGTTGATCAGCAGGTCAATGCTTGGCTCGGTGGCGTGCAAATAGGTAATAAATTGCTCAACTGCTGGCAACATGCGCAAATCTAAGCCATAAATTTGCACCCGATCAAGCCATTCGTGGCTATCTGGCTCGGCTTTGAGGCGTTGGGCACAATCGTGAGCAAAGCGGGTAGTCGCAATCACCCGTGCGCCATCACGTAATAAGCGCAACACCAATTGATAGCCAATTTTGATCCGGCCACCAGTAACTACTGCTACTCGCCCGGTGAGATCAGCGCGTTGCTGGCGTTTACGATAATTGAGTTCAGCGCAGGCTGGACACAAGGCATGGTAAAAAAAGTGCATGCTGGTATACGATTGCTTGCAACTGTAACAATGATTGGCGCGTTGTAAATCGCTGGTTGTGGCGCTTGGCAATACCGGCGGCGCATGTTGACCGCGTTTGTGTTGCAATAGAAGACTTTGTTCTCTCAACTGTTGGTCGTGGTTGACGATTTGTTGGCGTTTACGATCGGATTGGGCTTTGCGACCTTGCTTATAGATTTTGGCAACCAAGGCTTTAAATCGGTCGTGTTGATCGATCTGGCTTGGATCGTCAGCAATTTGCTGCAAAATGCTGAGACAAAGCTCGATTTCTTCGGCTGAAAATTGTATACATGGGCTCCTTTCGTAAATGAATCAACCAATGTGTGGCCAAGCTCGGCACTAGGTGGATTTGCACCGTCATCTTCGCCGTGACAGGGCGATGCTTTTCATTAAGCGACAGCGCCGAACTTGGCTGAAATAGGTGGGCCTCGAACCCACATCTTCGGATTAGAAGTCCGTCACTCTTCCAATTGAGCTACTATTTCATGATTTCGAAACTGAACCAAGGCCATGAACCGAGCGGGGTTGCACCGCTATCACTACCTTGGCAAGGTAATACTTTTCATTAAGCTACAGTTCATGGCCTTGGGTGAAATAGGTGGGCATCGAACCCACATCTTCGAATTATGAGTCCGAAACTCTTCCAATTGAGCTACTATTTCAAGGCTGATTATAACGCCAATTTTTAATGGTGCATGCATCTTTAGGCGGGTTAATTGGCGTAATCAAGCGCTATAATGCCATGGATTAGCGCAAATGGAGGCCAACTATGGGAACCAGAACCCGTGCAACCGATGTGATGTGCCGTGTGACCAGCGATTTTGAGCTGTTGAGTTTTGAGGCAACTGAATTTACCGCTGAGGAAGCCGCCGAAAAGCTCAACTTGCCGTTGAATATGCTGTTTAAAACTCTGCTGGTCAAAGGCGAGAAAAAAGGCTATGTCTTGGCAGTTGTGCCTAGCGATCGTCAGTTGAGCCTGAAAAAACTGGCTGATGCGATCGGCGATAAACGGGTTGAAATGGCTCCGATTGAGGAATTAACTGGTTTAACTGGCTATCTCAAGGGTGGCGTTTCGCCGTTGGGCACGCGGCGGGCAATGCCAGTCGTACTCGATTTTAGCGCCTTTCAACATGCCCGGATTAGCTTGAGTGCAGGCCAACGCGGCTTGCAAATGCTGGTAGCGCCAAGTCATTTACAACAAGCAGCCAAAGCCCAAGTAGTTGATATTAGCGACAACAATAGCTAAACTGATTATTAAAATGACAAATATTGACACATGAGCGTGTTAGACTGACAATCAGTAACGACAAACCTTGCAAGCCTTTTGCCCGGATTGTCGCGCGAAGTTGTTAAGTGCCCCCCGCACGGGAACTAGAAATGAAGCACGCATGTATACTCTCCTTGATCGTCCGTTGCATACCATTGCGTTTGTGTTGTTCGATATGGAAAGCACTGGCTTAGATGTTCAAAGTGGGCATCGCATTTGTGAAATGGCTGCAATGCGGATTCAAGGTCGCGAGGTTATTGATCGCTGTGAGTTTTTGGTAAATCCACAACGTGAAATTGATCCCGCTGCATTCGCGGTTAATGGCATAAGTGCCGAAATGGTTGCTAAAGCGCCATCGTTTGGCGAAGTTTGGCCAAAAGTCAATAAATTGTTTCACGAGGCGGCTTTGGTTGCTCACAATGCCTATTTTGATATTGGGTTCTTGACCAGTGAATTAGGTCGGGTTAATTTACCACCACTTGAAACACCAGTGATTGATACGCTGGCTTTGGCACGGCGCTACATTACGGCGCGACGCTATAATTTGACCTCGCTGGCAACCAACCTTGGCGAAAAAGCGCCATCGCACCGCGCCATGAGCGATGTTGTGGCCTTGCGGCCAGTCTTTGAACATCTGCTTGATATTTTGTATCGCAAAGGCGTGCACACCTTGGCCGATTTGCTACGCGCGCAGCGTGGCCTCTTGCCCGGCGATGAAGAAAGTCCCTTGATTCAAGAAATATCAACGGCCATGATCAGTCGTCAATCGTTGATGATTTCCTATCGCACTGCTGGCGGCGACCCAGTTGAGCGGCGCGTGTTGCCAATGGGCTTGACGGTTGAAGGCAAGCGCCAAATCTTGCACGCCTACTGCTACTTGCGCAATGCGCAGCGCATGTTCGCGCTCGATCGTTTATCGCTTGTCGAATTGTAAATGGTGGCTCTTGGTTGGATGACTGTCAACAAACTGGTTTTGTGAGACCTTTATTGCTAGGTTGTTGACAGTTTTCAACGAGGAGCAACGATGAGCGACAATCAACTGACGCTGGTGATGGTCAACGAATCGCCTATGTTTGGTGCAATGATGGTCTATACGCAAAAGCCTGATCTCGATAATTTGGCTTTTTATCGATTTATCAATCAACCAGTGCATCCAACCACCCAAGCAACGTGTCGCTGGAACGATCAAGCCTATGGATTTACTTGGGTGAAAAATCTGGCTCCAGTTGATAACATCGGCATTAGTACCAACTTGATCCAGCTATGGCCTGCTGATGAGCACCAAAATAACCAAGTGACCCTGACCCAAGTTGATGATGCCTATACCTTCAAAGACCAAACCAAAGCCGAAGTATCAGGCTCATTGGTAATTGTGCAAGATAGCACCGTCGGGCCAAATGCGGTGCAAGTGGGCGTGAGTTTTGCTGGTAGTCCGGTGTTTGTGGTTGCTTCAGGCCCAAATATAACCGCAACCTTTACGCCACATGTTGATTATTGGATTGTTTTTAGCTACAGCATTGTTAAGAACGATATCACTGTGACAACATCTACCGAGCCACAACAGCTTGTTTTTCCTTCGGGCTACGATACGATTACCACCGTGCTCAATACCGATTTTCACTGGCAAATCAGCCCAAGCGCTGCGGCAGCGAGCAACCAAGCCGAGGATGAAACCCTGGAAATTGCCGCGAGCTAAATATTTGACAAAACTCGGCAGCTGGATATAATACACAACGTTGTATGGCGCATTCGTCTAGCGGCCTAGGACGTCACCCTTTCAAGGTGAAGATCACGGGTTCGAATCCCGTATGCGTCACCAAGACACTCGGTTTTGCCGAGTGTCTTTTTGTTTAAGCTAGTTTTGGTGATTGTGATGAGGATTGATTATGCTGCACCAAACCTTGAGCGTTGCCGAATCGCTGAATTCGCAAATTGCCCAGCTGTGGGCGCTGGCCGAATCGCAGGCTCAATACAATCGTCAAGCGATTATTCCCGATTCGTATGCCCAATTGATTATTTGTTGCGGTGCGCCGTTGCGCTGGCTTCAAGCCAATGGCACCAGCTGCGATCTGCCAGCGGCCTTTATTTTGGGCCTGCAGCAACAACCATTGCAACTCTATGCAACAGGTGCTTGCCACATTGTCGGGATTCAAATTTATGCTTGGGCAGTTGCTGATTTGCTTGGTCAAACTTGTTTGCCGAACCAACCCTTGGCGTTGCGTGAACCTCGCTGGCAACGCTTGGCCCAAAATGTGCGTCAATCGGCACGCTATGTTGATTTGACTGAGCTTTTAGATCAAGTGCATACTTATTTAATTGACCAAATGGTTCCAATTATGCCACAACTAGCATTGCATCACACAGGTTTGTTGCTTTATCAGCAGTTTGGCAATCTGCGAATGAGCGATTTAGCCCAACAGCAACAGCGCTCGCTAAGCCAATTCGAGCGTCAATTTCGCCAAATCACTGGCGTTGCTCCCAAACAATTTGCCCGCTTAATTCGCTTTGAACAAGTGCGCGATCGGCTGGTGCAGCAGCCGCAGCAATCAATCGCCGAGCTAGCGCTTGATTTGGGTTATAGCGATCAAGCCCATTTGCAGCACGAATTTCGCCATTTTGCTGGCTGCACGCCGCGCCAATTTTGCCAACAGGTCAATGCCGATTTTTTACAAGATTAAGCCCGCTGGAAACTGTATGCTGTTGCTCTGATATGTAGGAGGCAGCATGAACGAGCAACAGAAACCGATTGGCTATTGGCTCAAAGCAGCCGATCAGGCCATTACAGAATCTTTGGATCGGGCAGTGGCCCGCTTTGGTTTATCGCGTTTGGCTTGGCAAATATTGAATCTGGTGCAGCAACAGCAACCAGTGCGTTTGGATTCAATCTCAACCATCACCGCTGTTTTGGCTGATTACGCAACCCTGCGGGCAACCGTTGAGGCATTAATCGAACAAACGTGGCTGATTGTTACGACAAAACAAACTGATGTATTGGCTTGTGAGCTTGCGCTTGATCCAGCGGCGATTGAGCGTTTGGCAGCGGTTACCGGCTTGGTGCACGGGTTGCGGGCGCAACTGATGCAGCAAATCTCACCAGAAGACTATGCCTTGACGCTCAAGGTATTAGCGCAGTTGATTGAAAATGCGCAGGCCAGCCATGCAGCTTAATCACATCAATTTGATCGTTGCCGATTTGGCTGAGGCTTGTAGCTTCTTTTGTCGCTATTTTGATTTTGAAGTGCTGACAACCAAAGGCTCGACATTGGCGATTTTGCAAGGCCAAGCCCAATTTAGTTTGGTTTTAAGCCAACAAAACGAAGTGCCACAGTATCCTGCTGGCTTTCACGTGGGCTTTATCCTTGAATCGGTACACGCTGTCGATCAGTGTTTTGCTGGTTTGCAAGCCGACTATTCGGCGACGATCCAGCAACCGCACCCAATGCGTGGCAGTTATGGCTTTTACTTCCACGCGCCGTCGCAGCTTTTGATTGAGGTGAGTACGCCGCTTTAGCCTGCAATCAGGTTTACGTTTGCATTCGATCGATACAAGTTCTATATCATCGCGCCCTTCGCGTGCTTCGTGGTTTCGGCTGCTTGAGTATTGATCTTATTGGTTCGCCACCCTTCCGTTCCTCCGCCGGAGGGAGACGCAGGGGGTTTTCATCCCTTACGGGGGTAGATTTTAAGGATTTGGGTATGACCCCTCACCCCAATTCCTCGCCCACGTGGCGGGCGAGGGGCTTAACGCGGTGGTTTGGTAAGGTTTCGTGGGCACTGAACGCGAGCTCCCCTCGCCCGCGTTCAGTGGGAGAGGGGGTTGGGGGGTGAGGGAACGGTGCACCACGTGCCTTGATTAACACCCTATCCCAGTAAGGGTTTTTATCCCCCTGTACCCCCAAATATGTCTTTGCTGGATTATTAGTATGTTTCTTTAACCCTCAACCTTCTCATTCTGCTTCCTAGCTCTCTGAACCATGAAAACTGATCGCTTGCCTCATGTTTGTTGTAACAAACGCATAACAAAACAATCAGCAGCTACAACTATCAGATAGTGGTCGTAGCTACCGATTGTTTGACAATCAATTTTATATTTGGGCTTAGGCTTTCGAATCGCTAATTGAGGCAGTTTGGCTGGGTTGCAGCGTGATTACGGTGACTTCTGGTTTGGTGCCAAGCCTGAAGGGAATGCCCCAATAATTGGTGCCTGGGTTGATGTAGAGCAGTGATTGCTCAAGCTGATAATGACCCATTGAATGCTCCAAAAAGGCCGAGGCCATGCTCCAGCCAAGTTTGGGGATGGCGAATTGGCCATAGTGGGTATGGCCACTCAAGGTCAATGGCACGTTGCGTTGGGCAAGTGCTGGCCACAGCGCTGGGTTATGCGCCAAGACCACATGAAAATCGTTGACAGGAACCTCGGCCAAGGTTTTGCCAATATCTGGGGCAACTGCTTCGCGACCTTGGGCCACGTAGGTTCCGGCAGGATCGCCAGTGCCAGCCAGCCACCAACGCACACCGCGATAATCAAAGGCTGTGGCTGCATTGACCAAGACTTTAATGCCCATGGTTTCCAAGCCAGCTCGCACGCCATCCCAACCTGCATACACATCGTGGTTGCCGGCGATTGCCACCACGCCCAATGGCGCTGAAAGTTGGCCGAAGGCGGCAGCAAAGGGCTTAACGTCATCGACATAATCATCAACTTGATCGCCAGTCATTACAATCAGGTCGGGCTTGGCGGCTTCGATAGCCGCAACCACATTGCGCAAATGGCGGCGCGAAGTATGTGGCCCAACGTGGGTATCTGAGATTTGTACAATTTTCAAGCCAGCCAATTCGCTGGGCAACTGTGGTAAGTTGGCGGTCAATTCGCGCACAGCCAGGCGGCGCGAGCCAAAATAGGCCAAGCCAATCCCAGTCAGATACAGTAGCCCAATGCCTCCAGCAAGGCCACGGCCAAGCATGCCACTGCTATGAAATGGCAAGCCAATGATTAAGCCAACTAAGCCACCAATCGCCATGAGCGGCAATAATAATTGGCTATACCAAAATGGCCGAAAGCCCCACAAGCGCACATGAGCCGATGGCGCGACTGGCCCACCAAACGAGCGGGCAACGAAGAGCAACGGAATATAACTCAACAGCATCAAGCCGATGATGCTTAGCCAGCCACCTGGCACGATGCTATAAAACACACTGCCAATAATCAGCCAACATAGCGCCATCCACGCCATAATCATGCTGGCGATTTTGCCGCGATTGAACCGTTGTGATGGCCGCGCTCGGCGTTGGGGCACGCTGTCTGCCTCTGATGAAGCCATACATATTCCTCTCTGGGTTTGATTGCAGATTTCAGTGTGCCTAGCCAGCACCTAGGTAGTGTACTACGAGTTGCTGGCTTGCCAAGCCCTTGTCATAGATGTTCAAAAACACATTTTTGAATTTAGGCGTTATCACGCTAGGTTCTTAAATTGACTTAAATAAAAACAAAACCCCACCGACGATTGCTCGCCAGTGGGGTGGGTAAGTAAATGAATTTTAGTAGATTTCGAGTTCGGCGATTTGGGCTGATGGCCAGCCACTATTGGCGGTCAGGTTGATGCGGATATAGCGTTGGTTGCTAGCGCTAAAGTTGATCGTGACGGTGTTGCCAGTGGCGGGGTCAAAACTATAGCTGGCATTATTAACTAACGTGCCATAACTGCTGTTGTTGCTGCTGCCCAAGATGCTCAGGTTTTGGTTGCGAGCACCCCAGTTTGCTGGCAATTTCAGCACGATTTTGCTGACATTGGTGCTTGCGCCAAGATCAACCGTGATGCTTTGTGGGAAGGCATTTTGACTGCTTTCCCAGTAGCTCGTGGCATTGCCATCGACAGCGTTGCTCGCGGCGTAAACATCGTTGGTGCTGCTCGCGGTCACGGCTTTGTTGAGTGCAAGATTGGTGCTGTTGCTACTGGCTGTTAGGCTCAAATAGTTCAGGTTAAAATCGCCGCCCAAGGCCTGTACTCGCAGCACTTGTTGGCCTGCACTCAGATTGACCGTGCGCGAAATATCTTGCCATGTTTGCCAACCACCAGTGCTGTTGATATTGACCGTGCCAGTTTTATCAAGGCCGTTGAATTCGACACGGAAGCTGCCTGTGCTTACGCCTGAGGCCACGCGAGCAGCAAGCGTGTAATTACCAGCAGTTTGTACATTGACGCTGTATTCGAGCCATTCGCCGTTGCGAATCCAGCCAATGTTGTAGCCGCCTTCGCTACTGGCTTCGATATCCACATCAGTGCTGCGATATTGGCCGCCGGCATTGCCCGCATCGAGGTCGTGATAGGCGACTGCTTCGCCGCCGTTATCAAAATCTTCGGCTTGGATTGTGCCGGGAATTGTGCGAACTGTGCCGCCATACGGTGTTTGGTTGGTATTTGGCGTGGCGGTCGCTGGCACTTGAGTTGGCGTGCGGGTGGCGGTTGGCGCAACTGGCGTGTTGGTTGCCGTAGCGCTTGGCACAACTGGCGTGTTGGTTGGCACAACTCCTGATGGTGAGATAATTTCAATCCCACTGATAAATGGATTATCGGCAGCGCCACGGCTGAAGTCAATTGCGATTTGGCCGCTAGCATTGGCGGTAGCGTTGAAGGCCTTGCCGACAGCTCGTTTGTAGCCGCCCACTGCATAGACATCAAAATTGTTGAGTACATTGCTGCCATTAATTGCTACATTGAAGCTGCGAGCGCCTGCGCTTTGGAACGAAAGCTCGGCCCAATGCAAAATTACAATGTATGGTTGGCCTGCAACCAAGCCTGGAATTGTGTAGTTGAAGGCTGAATTCCAACGTACATCCTGGTAGATAGCTTGCGGCGCAACTTTAGGGTCGAGATAGCCGCTAGTATCGATCGTCGTCGAAGCATCGGCATAGCTGCTGCCTTGATTGAAATTGCTATCGGCCTGCCAATTGCCGCTGGCACTGCCGCCTGCATTGATTGCCTTAACCACAACCCCAGGAATTTGGGTTGGCACTGGCGTGCTGGTCGGAATTGGCGTGTTGGTGGCGGTTGGCAACGGTGTGTTGGTCGGTGGACAAACACTATTCGGGCATGGCATGCTGGTCGGAATTGGCGTTGGCGTAACAATCGGCCCATAAATTGGCTCAGGATAGGGCGTTGGGCAAACAAATGGGTCATCGATCCAGCTTGAATTACCTGTACCTTTGATGATTGTAAAGTCGCTACGGCAACTAAAAATGCTGCCCCGACCTAAGCCAGTGGCGGTGTTGCCGTTAAATGTGGCCGAACCACTTGAGCGAATTTCAATCGCATAGGTTCCAGCACCAATAATTTGATTGCGATTGAAATTGATATTTTGCACTTTATTACCAATAAAGTGAATCGCTTCGTAGTTGCTGTCGATAATGTGGTTGTCATCGACGTTAATCGTGCCAGTGAGGTCTTGATCGAGCGCAAAAAACCAAATCGCGCCGGTGCCAAAATTCCAACCGTTGTAATAATCGCGAGAGCCAGCTCGTACCACGGTATTACGGGCAATTGTGGTAATGCCACTAACTGGCGTGACAGGCGAGAAGCGATTGCCAACGTGAATTCCACCGCCCTCAGCCTGTTGATCAGCGACGTAATTATCAGTAACGCTGTTGTTCGTCCCGCCATACAGCGCAATCCCATTGGCCAAAATTGGCATTTCGATATGATTGAAACTGAAACTATTGTTGGCATTGGCAATTGAATTGTTGCTGGAATCGCTCCACATCGCCAAACCATCGTCGCCTGTGTTGCGGAAAATCGATTGGGTGACTGATGAATTGGTTACGCCTTTGTGGAAATTGATCCCATCAGCAATTTGATCCATAATCCGCACACGGCTAATCTTCAAATTATCGAAGGGGCCGTCGAGCCACATGCCACATTTGGTATGCTGAATCCAGAGATTTTCGATCGTGGAGTTGGAGAGTGCTCCGCCGATGCCATTAATCTGGTCGTTATCGTTGCGCTGCACTACCTCGCCAAGAATCGCAAAATCGGCCAGATGCACATTTTGGCTGGGCGTTGGGGCGTAATTGCCATAAAGCCCAGCGTTGCTGCCAGTGGGCGTGGTGAAGTGCAACACCGCATACCACGGCCCCGCGCCTTTGATCGTGACATTGTTGATATGGATTTGGGTTTTGATTGTAAACGTGCCTTGAGGAATCCATAGGCCTTTGTTTTGGCTCGAAGCGGTATTGACCGCAGTTTGAACCTCACTGGTCGAATCGGCAACCCCAGTTGGATCGGCGCCAAAATCGGTGACCGAGAGATAGCCAGCGGGCTTAGTAAGTGGTTGATCAACCTGTTCGAAATCCATCAAATCGATTGTATATGACGAGGCTGAACTATTGGCATCAACTTGCAAACGCACTTTGGTGCCCACTGGCATAGCGCCAATAATGCGGCGAACTTCATCGTAGAAGTGGTGCGGGCGGACATCGGTTGGAGTATTGTTGAAGGGATAGCCGCCATAGAACCAGCCATAGCGTGAGGTTAATGCTAAATCTGGCTGCTTGACCCCATTCACATACAAGCCAATCGGCGCATCGATGCCTGTGCCAGCGGTATTATCGGGAATACTATAGCGTACAATCAGTGCATTTGAGGCTTTAGGAACGCTAAACTCGACATATTCGCCACGGGCATCGAGGGTAACCGCGCGGCGGCCTGAGGCTTCGGTGGCTAGCCCTGGGTAATGGCGATCTGGCCCGATGATTGTGCCATTGGTGATGGCATCCTCGGCTTGAACTTCGACATAAGGTAGGCTTGCTCCGGCGGTGGTGGCGGCTTTGGCGCTGCTAATCAAGCGTAGCGGTTTGCTCGCAACACTTAATCCAGCCAGCGTTAGCAACGCAATCACCAGCAGCAAATGCACTCTGTGTAATCTCGACATCGACATTCCTCCTTGAACTCGAAACAACAGTGTTTTTTTGCAACGTTGGAAGCTCGATTGATGCTTTTGAGTATAGTCAGTCGCTAGGCTGCTTGAATGTCGAGATAGTTTAAATAAAGTAAAAATGGCGTACAAAGATAGGCTAGATTGGCAACTGGAACTTGGTTGTTGAGAATCAGAAGATTGTTTTAACCATGAAGTCCAGCAAGAATGAGTATTTTTGCCACAAATTTCACCGATATTGCTGCTTGACTCTGCCACTGTGTCAGGCTTTATGGTGAGCGCAATTAAGATGTGACTTTGTTAAGGAGCAATACAGTGCAAACCCCAATTAGCCAATCGTCTGCGCAGCAGCGAACCCAACCAAGCTGGTTCAGCAAAATCTTACGCCATCGTGGAGTGCAATTAACCCTCGTTTTATGGATTATTGGGCACGTACTGATTGTGCTGTTGAGCAATGGCACGCTGCCATTTGATCGACCAGCCTTTGCCGATGCGCCCTTTATTATGCAGTTGCTTGTGCCAAGCATCATGCTGCTGGAAGTATTTGTGCTGATGGGGCTGACCTATATGCTCACCCGCAATCGAACAATCCCCGATGTTGCGGCGCGCGCACCTGAACGCAGCCAAGCCTTGCGCGAAACGCTTGGTTTAGTCGGCTATGCTGTGTTTGGTCAAGCCTTGGGCTGGGTTTTGGGGCCATTGTTGGGCTTTCAGCCATTCAGTTTTCATTTGGCGGGAACTTTAGTTGGTGGGCATAGTGATTTAGCGGTTGCCGAAGTGTGGAGTTGGGCGATCTACAATTTTGTTTTCTATGCGGTTGGGCCATATCTTTGGTTTCGTCGGCGCTATTCGGCAGCTCAACTCAATTTGGTTTCAAGCAATCGCCGCAATGATCTGCTGGTGATCGCCGTGATTGGCATCTCCGAAGCGCTGTTTGAATTAACAAGTTTGGGTACCAGCCTTAATCGCTTGAGCGTTACTCAATTAGCGTTGGGCTTGCCACTTGCCTTGTTTATCTATGGGATTGGCACGGTGCTGCCAACGATGGTGCTGATCTATTCAATTCTGATTCCGCGCTTGCTCAAAATTACGGGATCGGCTATAACGACGGTATTGCTTGGCGGGTTGTGCTATGCGGTTGTGCATATGGCCGAGGCTTGGACGAACTTCAGCACGCCAACCAATGCTCTGATTTCAATCATTTTTATGCTGATTAACTACTTTGGGGCTGGCATGATCAAAACGGTGTTGACCTTGCGCACGGGTAATGCGTGGGTGCATGCATGGGGCTATCATGCCTTCGCGCCGCATGTGATCATCGATACGCCGCATATCGTCAACATCTTTGGCATTCGCTAAATCGAAGGGCCAGGGGTTGGAGGTCAGGGGCTAGTGCCTAGGTACCATACCTAGTAATAATAGTATTTTCCTGATCCCTGACCGCCTAGCCCCTGACCTCTGCTTATGTTCTATGCTCTTTTAGGCCCCAACCACCCGACTGGCTAATGGATAGCCCGCGCCGAAAATTGCCCCAAGCAGTTGGTCTTTGATCGCCGCGAATTCGGCGCTACCCCGTTGGCGGCTGCGTGGCAGGTGAATGGGTAAGTTGAGCGCAATATGTTGGTTTTGAATCAGCAGCACGCGATCAGCCAAAGCAATTGCTTCTTCAACATCGTGGGTGACGAGAATGGCGGTGAAGCCTTGGGCCCGCCACAGTTGCTCGACCAATTGCTGCATTTCAATCCGCGTGAGAGCATCGAGTGCGCCAAAAGGCTCATCGAGCAGCAACAAACTTGGGGTGTTGGCGATCGCACGGGCAAGTGCTAAGCGTTGGCGTTCGCCACCAGACAAGCCCAATGGCCAATCGTAAGCCCGGTCGGCGAGGCCAACTTGGTGCAACGCTTGCAGCGCTTGTTCAGAATTCAGGCCGGGCAAACCGAGTGCAACATTCTCCCAAACCCGTTTCCACGGCAGCAGGCGCGCATCTTGGAACATGACCCGTGCCGCAGGATTCAAACCATCGAGTGGGCTATTATCAAGTGCAACTTGACCGATGGTTGGTTCGGTTAGGCCTGCAATCAAGCGCAACAACGTGGTTTTGCCACAGCCGCTTTTGCCGATGATCGCGATAAACTCACCGGGCTTAATTTCAAGGTTGATATCGTGCAAAATGGTACGGTTGGAAATTGCTTTGCCCAAGCCACGTAGCCCTAATTCAACACCACGAATACTCATCACACACACTCCTACGAGATTGTTGTTTAAGCGCCAACTTGCCAGCGAAGGCTGCGGCGTTCGATCAAACGAGCAATTGTATCGGCCAATTTGCCAAGCAGGGCATAAATCACAATACCCATTACCAGAACATCAGTTTGCATAAATTCACGGGCGTTCATAGTCAAATGGCCAATGCCCGCGTTGGATGCCAAACTCTCAGCGACAATCAAGGTTAGCCACATCACCCCCAAGGCATAGCGTAAGCCGATCAAAATTGAGGGCAAGGCTCCGGGAAAGATAATATGGCGAAACAAGCCCCATTTTGATAGCCCATAAACGATGCCCATCTCGCGCAGATTGGGATCAATGCTGCGGACACCGTGATAGGTATTCAGATAGAGCGGGAAGAACACGCCAAAGGCTACCAAAAAGAGGCGTGATGTTTCGCCAATGCCAAACCATAAAATCACCAATGGCAGCAACGCCAAATGGGGAATATTGCGAATCATTTGGAAACTGCTATCAAACAGCCGTTCGCCGAGCGGAAACGTGCCATTCAGCAAGCCAAACACAAAGCCAAGGCTCCCGCCTATTGCGAGGCCAACTAAGGCCCGGCGTGTACTGATCGCAATATCGCCAAGCAAATTGCGGTGCAGCAGTAAATCCCAAGTTGTTTGTAGGATGGTGCTTGGTGCTGGCAAGACCCGCGCACTAAGCCAGCCAATGGTTGCCGCAAGTTGCCACAAACCAATCAGTACAATTGGTACCAGCCATGGGAGCCAGCGTTGACCCAATTGGCGCAATTGTAGTTGTGCTGGGCGCGTCGCTTTGGTCGGTTGATCAATTGCTAATGCCATCGTCTGCTGCTCCTTATGTAGGGGCCAGGGATCAGGGATCAAGGTCTAGGCTATGAGCGATTAATCCACGAAGGACACGAAGGGCTTTGAAATAATCAATCTGTGGAATTCGTGCAATTCGTGGCTAAAAACCTTCCTGGTTCTGACCCTGACGCTTGCCCCCTCGTCAACTACTGCCCGGTTGGGGCTGGCTCACGCCGCGAAAACTCGTGCAGCTGTAATAGTTCACCAAAGATGCCAGTTTGGTTGGCTGGCGGGGTTGGTTTGCTACTGCCCAACGGCAAACGTGGGAACAACAATTCAGCCACGCGATAGGCTTCTTCTAAGTGCGGATAGCCTGAGAGCACAAAGGTATCAATGCCCAACTCGCCGTATTCGAGCATACGCTCGGCGACGGTTCCGGCATCGCCAACTAAGGCTGTGCCTGCACCACCGCGCACCAATCCAACCCCAGCCCATAAATTTGGGCTAACTTCAAGCTGGTCGCGGCGGCCATTGTGTAAGGCTTGCATGCGCTTTTGACCAACTGATTCCATCTTGGAGAATGCGGCTTGAGCGGCGGCAATCGCCGTATCATCAACATAGCGAATCAGATCGTTGGCGGCATCCCAAGCGGCTTGGTTGGTTTCGCGCACAATCACATGCATGCGCATGCCAAAGCGAATTGTGCGACCGTGGTTGGCGGCCAAAGCCCGAACTTGGGCGATTTTCTCGGCAACTTGGGCTGGCGGCTCGCCCCATGTCAGATACACATCAACATGTTTGGCCGCAACTTCCAGCGCTGCTGGCGAGGAGCCTCCAAAATAGAGCGGTGGATGCGGTTGTTGAACTGGTGGTAACAGTAATTTGCCATCGGTTACATGAATATGCTGGCCTTCAAGGGTCACATGTTCGCCAGCCAATACTCGCCGCCAAACCTCCAAAAACTCATCGGTCAGAGCATAGCGCTGATCATGGTCGAGGTGTAAGCCATCGCTGGCAACTTCGGCAGTATCACCACCGGCTACCACGTTGATCAACAAACGGCCATTGGAGATGCGGTCGAAGGTTGAGGCCATGCGCACCGCTGGGCCAGGTAGCATCAGGCCTGGGCGAATTGCGACCAAAAATTTCATCTGGCGGGTGACTGCTGAAAGTGCCGAGGCCAAAACCCGAGCATCCTCGCAATAATGGCCAGTTGGTAGCAACGCCCCAGTAAAGCCCAATTCATCGACCGCTTGGGCAATTTGGCGCAAATATGGAAAAGTCGTCGAGCGGCTGGCCACGGTCGAGGCGAGATAGCGTCCATCGCCGTGGGTTGGAATAAACCATAAGACTTCCATAGAGCCAAGCTCCTTTATTAATGAGCGCTGTCGTTGGGGTCACACCACCCCAGCGAACACCAACGACAGCAGGAAATCATCACTGATGATTATACAGATCGGCGCTACTGAGCGCTGGCTTGGGCTGGTTGCCACGTCCAGATGGCTTCGCGAATGTTAACCTGCTTCGGAATTAAGCCTAATTCAAAGAAGGTATCGGCAATTTGTTGTTGCTCATTCACGATTGCATCATCAATCGGACTTAGCCCAAAGGCCTGTTTCTTGGCCACTTCTTCTAAGATTGCCGCATCAACCCCAATCACCGGAGCCAAAATTTTGGCAACTGCTTGAGGTTCTTGCTGCGACCATAACTCAACTTTTTGAATTTCTTCTAAAGTTGCGCCAACTAGGTCGGGATGCTGCTCGGCAAATGGTTTAGCGGCCAAATAATAGCTATGGCTGGGAGCAAGGCTGGATCCATCGTGCAACACACGAGCATCGGTCGCCTTGAGCGCAATCGTCAAATAGGGTTCCCAAATAATCCAGGCATCGACGCTGCCACCTTCGAAGGCGGGGCGGGCATCGGGCGGCGTAAGAAACGCTGGCTCAATATCGCTATATTGCAGGCCGGCCTCACGCAAGACATCAATTGCAAAATAATGGGCGCTTGAGCCTTTAGCAAAGGCAACTTTCTTGCCCTTGAGTTCGCTCACGCTTTGCAGTGGCGAATCTTTCGGTACGAGCAAGGCTTGGCCAGTTGGCGAAGCTGCGACCGAAGCCACATATACCAGTGGCGTGCCAGCGGCTTGGGCAAAAATAGGCGGTGTTTGGCCGGTCGAGCCAAGATCGATGCTACCAGCATTCAGCGCTTCAAGCAGCGGCGGCCCTGCGGCAAATTCAATCCATTCGACCTTAACATCCTTGAGCCGGGCTTCAAGTGCGCCGTTACCCTTGAGAATCGGCAAAGAGCCACCCTTTTGATAGCCAATCCGCAGCGTGCGTGTGCTCGTTTGTCCATTTGAAGCAGCATCATTGCTGGTGGAGCCACAGCTTGCCAAAAGCCCGACGATTAAAGCCAATGCCAAGCGTTGCCAACCA
The DNA here is from genome assembly GCA_963767035.1 of uncultured Chloroflexia bacterium. Taxonomy (GTDB): domain Bacteria; phylum Chloroflexota; class Chloroflexia; order Chloroflexales; family Herpetosiphonaceae; genus Herpetosiphon. Next base: position 317,167 of record CAVYBW010000004.1, read on the forward strand.
ATCGAAAAACGACGTACCATGATCTGCTCCTTAGGCCACTGCTGCCAATGGCAAAACTCCTAATTGCTGGGCAATATCATTCAGTGCCAGCCCCAAGCGTTCTTCTAAATGGCGATGAATCCGTGGCTGTGCTTTGGTCGCCGTCAGTTGAATTTGCTGCTCGGCGGCAAACAGGCTCGGAATAATATGTTTGGCTCCCAGTTGGCGAAACCGCGCGGCCAAATCAGCATAGATTTGGGCTTCGGTACGCGCCGAGGAGCCAGTAATTATTGGCAATACCAGTGTATTCCGTAAAATTCCTGCTGGAAGTAAATTAAGCCACGCACGTAATAATTCAGCATAGGTATCCTTATAAATTGGCGTTGCCACAATTAACGCTCCCGCTTGGCGAATAAGTTGGGTATAATGACGCACTGCTGGGCTAAATTGGGCTTGGCCAATTAATTCTTCTGGTGGAATATCGCGCACACTCATCGATTTAACCACAAGCGAGTGGCGTTCTAAAACAGCCTTGGAATGCTCTAACAGCACGGCTGTTGTTGAGCGGGGCGCTGGACTACCCGCTAAAGTGACAACATCAACCACCACACACTCCTTTGACGACTTTCTTGATAAAGATACTTAACAATTGCAAGTATAGGCGGCTCATGTTCCAACCTAGGTTCCAGCGTGGTAACAAACCGGTTCCAAATCAAGTGGATGTGGGATGGAGTATAATCAGACTTTGTGACCGAACGTGAACAATACCTGGCTTAAAGGAGCTTGTGTGGATAAGTCATTACGCTCAAAAATTATCATTTCAGTGGTGCTTGGCCTGATTGTCATGCTTGGCTTGGCACTATTTAGCGATATTGGCAAGGTTGGCGATAGCCTCAGGCACTTTTAATTGGGCGATGTTGCCAGCAGTGCTGGGCTTTACAGTTTTTAATTATGTGCTGCGCTGGCTCAAATGGGATTACTATCTGCGCAAGCTGGGCCAAGGTACCAACGTGAGCTACGGTCAAAGTGGTTTGATGTTTACCGCTGGTATGGTTATGGCGGTCACGCCCGGCAAAGTTGGCGAGGTGCTCAAATCGGGCTTGCTCAAGCGCTTGAATGGCACGCCAATCAGCCGCTCGGCACCAATTGTGTTGGCCGAACGCTTGACCGATGGCTTGGCAATGTTGTTACTGATGGGTACGGGTTTGGCCTTGTATCCGCCTGCCCGCCCAGCGTTTGTAGTATTGGTAATTTTGAGTGTGCTTGGTTTGGCGTTGTTTCAAAATCGCCGCATTGCGCTTGGGGTTATTGCGTGGCTCGAACGTGGGCGTTTAGCCCGTTTTGCCAAGCCACTGCATAGTTTTTATGAAAGCAGCGCCGAATTATTAAGCGGACGCTTGCTGGTGGTCTCGACGATTATTTCGGTGGTTTCGTGGGCTGGCGAATGTGTGGCCATGTATTATGTGCTACGTGGCTTTGGCGCTGAAGCATCTGGATCACTTTTGTTACAATCGACCTTTATTTTTGCCGCCTCGACGCTGTTTGGTCTGGTATCATTCCTACCAGGTGGCTTGGGCGCTTCGGAAGTTTCTAGCACCTTGTTGATTACCACCTTGGTGAAATTAGGCGAAGGCGCTGCCACCGCTGCCACAATTGTGATTCGCTTTTGTACCTTGTGGTTTGGCGTGCTGATAGGCATTGTTGCCATGAGCATCTTCGCCCATCGTTATGGACTGATCGAGTCGGAGGCAACCAATCTTGCGAAAGAAGCTTAATTATCTGTTTGGGCTAGCGTTTGGAATGGCTTTGCTGATCGGCTGTGGCAATACCGCAGCTCTGAGCAATGTAACCCTCAGCGAGCCGATTATCAACTTGAATACTGGCCCGCGTACAACCACGATTAGCTATTTAATTGGTCAGCCGACCACGGTTTCAATTTGGCTTGAAACCGCTGCTGGCGAGCGTTATGCCCTGCGCCAAGCCGTCACCCGCGAGCCATCAAAAGATGCCTATCAAGTGGTGTTCGATGGCAGTGTGCCAGTTGATGCTGATACCAATCGCTTGTTGCCCAGCGGCAAGTATACGCTGGTGGTTGAGGCCGAAAATGCCACGGCACAACGGCTTGATTTACAAATTGATCAAGCGCCGAGCACTAGCTTTGATGTCTATGATCTGCGGGTCACGCCTAATCCATTTTCACCTGATGATGATGCGGTCGAGGATTTTACGACCTTTTCCTATCGCTTGCCAATTAGCGCCACCGTCTCGCTTGATGTGATTGATCGCAGTAACCAAACTCGCTATCCGATTATCAATCGCGAATTGCAAGGGCTTGGCGAACATAGCGAGGCATGGTCAGGGCGGCCAGTTGTTGGCGGCATTTTGGCGGCGGGTACTTATCAATATGAACTGCGTGCCGATGATGGCCTTGGCAATCGCGTGACCAAGCGTGGCGATCTCACCCTTAGCAGCGCTGGCATTGGTGCGCTTGATGTGTTGAACGTCGAAATTGGCCCTGAGCAAATCTTATTAAATGACATCATCACAGTGACCTTCAAGGTCAAAAATAATAGCGATGTGGCCTTGCGCACCTTTGGCCCAGCCTCGGGCTACACCTACAGCACCAATCAGAGTTATTCGTCGATTGAAGATGAGCAATATGCCAATCTTGGTGGCGGCTTGTGGCGAGTTGCGATCGATTGGGATGGCAATGGTGGCTCTGGTTTTCGCTACCCCTTCCGCTGGGCAATTTCGCCGCGCAGCCCTGATCAATGGTATGACCCCAATAAATTCGATTATCTGTACCCAGGCGAAGAAGCGACAATTATTGGGCGTGTGCAAATTAAACAGCGTGAAGATCGCATGACCGTTTATGCTGGCGTAGCCCACGAAGGGGTTGATTACCCCACCAATCGGCTCAAACCAACCTTAATTCAAGTTTCGTTCTAAGCTTAAACCAACAACCCACAGCAATTGCCGTGGGTTGTTGTATTTTAGGCTGCACCAGTTTTGGTGAGCAATTGATAGACTAATTGGTTTAAACGCGTTTCAGCATCGAGGTAGGTTGGCGCATAGCCGACTAATTCACCATCAAGATACATAGCAAAATCGCCAGTTTTTCGATCATATACAATCATTTTGCGATACATGGATGTACTCGCTTTCTATAGGTACGTTGTCGATAACCCAGTAATGAATATTTTAGCACAAACGTTCGTGATAATCAAGGCCTATTTGTTAACAAAATAGGGGTTTATTGCGTTTGCTGGCCTGAGTATACAAGTTGCTTGTGACAACCAGTGTCATTTAATTAATCCGAAGCTGGCATGATTGAACGATTAATTATTGACAGCATGAACTAGCTGTGAGTAGCCAAATTGGTGGCGAAAAGCTGCAAAACTCAACCCATCGGGCTATTTGCAGTCTTGTCTACTATCGGCTATGATCTTAAGTTGGGTGTGTGGTGTGATTTTATTGTTCACACAGCGCGGCACATACCATAGCATTGACATTGAAGTACCGCTAGTAGCCATGGCTACTGGCATGGTGGAGGACGCTGTGCGACGACCAAAATTATGGTTTGGAATCGCGATTAGTGTATTCTTTTTGTGGTGGTCGTTTAATGGCCTCGATTGGGCTGGCTTTTGGGATGCGCTCAGTACCGCCAATTATTGGTGGATCATTCCAGGCGTGGTGGTCTATTTTGGGGCTGTTTTGGCCAGAACGTGGCGTTGGCACTATATGCTGCGTCACATCAAAGCGGTTTCAATTCGCCGCTTGTTCCCCGTAGTCGTGATTGGCTACATGGGCAATAATGTCTACCCCGCCCGTGCAGGAGAGGTGATCCGTTCGTATGTGCTCAAGCGTAAAGAAGGCATTGGTATGGGCGCATCGCTCACCACCGTCATCCTCGAACGCTTGTTTGATGGTTTGGTGATGCTCTTATTTGTGTTTGTCACCTTGCCATTTATTGAATTACCAGCGCTATGGAATAATTTAGTAATTATTTCATCGATTTTATTTGGCGTTGCCTTGATTATCTTTTTAATGATCGCCAGCAATCAACGCCGCACCGAGCAGCTGTATTCATGGGCACTGCGCAGCATCGTACCCCAACGCTTTCATAGCAAAGCCCATGGCTTGTTTGATAAAATTATGCTTGGTTTGCATTCGTTGCGCTCACCTCGCGAGATGCTGATGATTTTTGTCACCTCAACCGCGATTTGGCTGACCGAAACGACTAAATATTGGTTTGTTATGCAGGCCTTCGATTTCCATGTCTCGTTTGATGTGTTGATGTTGATGACTGCGGTTGCCAACTTGGCGCTGATTATTCCGGCTGCGCCTGGTGGCGCTGGCACCTTCGATGCCGCTGGGATTAGCGTCTTGAAGTCGTTTAATGTTGCTGAAAGTATTGCCACTGGCTATACCTTGGTGTTGCACCTCGCGCTCTGGGTTCCAATTACCGTGCTCGGTTTTTGGTATATGTGGCACGAACGGGTCGCTTGGAACGAATTTGATCAAGCAGTGAACGAAAGCCAAGCTGCCGAAAATAACATTCAACAACGTGAAGCAGCCTTACGAGAAGAATTAGGCGAGTCGGCCAATGCGCCGCATGCTGAAGCAGAGGTACAACTTTGAAAACAATTGCAGTAATTGGGGCAGGCTTTGCAGGATTAAGCGCTGCCTATGATTTGGCTTGTGCTGGCCACAAAGTCACAATTTACGAAGCCGCACCTCAAGTTGGTGGTTTAGCCGCAGGCTTTCAGGCCGAAGGTTGGGATTGGTCGCTGGAAAAATTCTATCATCATATTTTTGGCTCGGATAAGGCGCTGTTGGATTTTATTAAAGAAATTCGCGCCGATGATTTGCTCTTTTTCAATAGTCCAATTTCTGGCCAGTGGGATGCTGTGCGTGGCTCGATTGAAATCGGTGGGGTGGTGCCATTATTGACCTATCCCCATCTTTCGGTTTTCAATCGCTTGCGCAATGCTGCTGGCGGCGCTTGGCTCAAATTCTTAGCATTAATCGATCGCTGGCAACACCTCGAAAAAACCACTGCTGAACGCTATATTCAAAAGCTGATGGGCAAGCCAGCCTACGAAGCCATGTGGAAGCCAGTGCTCGAAGGCAAGTTTGGGCCGTATACGTCTGAAGTCAATGCGGCCTGGTTTTGGGCACGGATCGCCTCACGCACCTTCAAACTTGGCTATTTTCGCGGTGGCTTCCAAGCTTTGGGCGAACGCATGGCCGAGGCTGTGCGCCAAAAAGGCGGCACGATTCGCCTGAATAGCCCCGTTAAAGAGCTGCGAAAAATCGAACAAGGCTGGCTGGTGATTAGTAACGATCAAGCTAGCTATGATCAAGTGCTTTCGACCACCTCTCCCAGTTTGCTCAAACGCATGACCCCTGATCTGCCCGCCAGCTATACCGCCAAACTCGACCAACTTAAATCGATTGGCGCAGTCGTGTTGACGGTGGCGCTCAAACAATCGCTGACCAATGGCATGTATTGGATGAATATGGACAAAAAGCATTTTCCCTTTTTGGCCTTGGTTGAGCACACGCAGATGATCGATCGTCGCCATTATGGCGGCCAGCACTTGATTTATCTCGGCGATTATCTTGAGCCTACGCACGAATATTTTCAATTGAGCAAAGAAGAATTATTAGAACGCTTTATCCCATCGTTGATCAAGGTCAATCCTCAATTCAAGCCCGATTGGGTCGAGGGCGTTTGGTTGCATCGCGAGGCTTATGCCCAGCCGATTGTGCCCGTCAACCATAGCCAAGCGATTCCAGCCCTGAAAACGCCGCTTGAAGATTTGTGGTGGGCCAGCATGAGCCAAGTCTACCCATGGGATCGCGGTACGAATTTCGCGGTTGAAATTGGCCGCCGCGCCGCCAAAGAGATGTTATCGAAATAGAACAATGGCTATAGGGCTAGGTGCTAGAGGTCATAATTCGTGCAATTCGTGGCTAAAAAATCTGCCTGGATCACGATCTTAACGCAGAGGTGCGAAGAAAGCTTGGCTATGGGCCATAGGCTATCGCAGTACTCTACAAAAGTATACAAATTCGATCGAATAGCCCATAGCCCATAGTCTATAGCCAAAAAAAGCCCGCGCCGCGTCACCAACCATCGGTAACGCAGCGCGGGTAATCTATTTAATACAATTCGCCGAACTTAGTTTGCAAATACTTGACGTAAGGAGCGGCATCCATTGGGCGGCCTGTTGCGCGCTTAATCAACTCGTTGGGCAAGAATTTGCTACCATGTTGATGGATATTTTCACGCATCCAACCTAGCAAGGTACCAAATTCGCCACGCCGCATTTCATCCCAAATCTCTGGATGCTCGGCAACCGCCGTATCAAACAATTGCACCGAAAGTACATTGCCGATGGTGTAGGTTGGGAAGTAGCCAAACATCATGCCCGACCAGTGAATATCTTGCAACACGCCTTCGGCATCATTTGGCGGCGTAATCCCAAGGTAAGTTTGCATTTTGGCATTCCAAGCCTCTGGCAAATCGGCTACCTTGAGCGTGCCTTCAACCAGCGCAATTTCCAATTCCATACGCAGCAAAATATGCAAATTGTAGGTTAAATTCATCGGCTTCAACCCGAATCAACGATGGCTTGACCGCATTTACTGCGCGATAGAAACCTTCCAAATCGACATTGGCCAATGGCTCAGGGAAGGTTGCCTGCAAATCGCTGTAGAAAAATTCCCAGAATGGTCGCGAACGGCCAACGATATTTTCCCACATGCGCGATTGCGATTCGTGAACGCCCAATGATGTGCCACGGCCAAGCGGCGTGCGATCAAGCTCGGGCTTGATATTTTGCTCATACAAGGCATGGCCGGTTTCATGCAGCGTACCAAAGAGCGCTGGTGAGAGCCAATCGGGATTAAAGCGCGTGGTAATCCGCACGTCATTGCGGCCAAAATTGCTGCAAAATGGGTGTGTGCTACGATCTTGGCGGCCACGATTCCAGTCGTAGCCATAGCGCACGGTGACTTTTTTGCCAAATTGCTCTTGCAAGGCTTCGGGATACTTGCCATGCAAGGGAGCATCGCGGCGATCATCGCCCATTGCGGCAATTTTCAGCGCCAACGGTACAGTGCCAGCCTTCAACTCGTCGAATAAGGCGATTGCTTGGTTGGTGGTCAAGCCGCGTTCGTAACTATTGAGCAACGCATCGTAGGGATGTTCGTCGTAGCCCAACAAATCGGTTTGTTCGCGCACCATCGCGACAATTGTTTCGAGGTGGGGCTGAAACTGACCAAAATCAGATTTAGCGCGGGCATCCTCCCACACGTTGCCTGCCAAAGCCCGTACCCGTGATTGTTTGGCCACAAACTCGGCTGGCAATTTGGTCGAACGCTCATAATTGTAGCGGGTGTGGCTAATCAAGCGGGCATCATCAGAATCAGGTGGCAAATCGGCGACGTTAATCGCATCAAGCAATTTAAGCGTTTTTTCGCTCGTAAATAGCTCGTGTGAAATCCGGCTGATGGTTGCCAATTGTTCGGCGCGGGTGCTTGACCCACCGCGTGGCATTTGGGTGCGCTGATCCCACGCTAGTAATCCAGCCGTGTGATTGAGGTCGCGAATCGTCGCCAGATGTTCGCGCAATTGCTCAAGGGCTTGGCTCATGAGTGCATAATCCTTTTGCTTGCAGCGGCTTGATCGTTGAGTAAGCCGCTCATCATTCCAATTCGATTTTAGCATATGTTGATATGATCATACTAGTGTTTTTTACGCATTTCGCGATCATCAAGCTTGAAACCACAAATAGCGATTGGCTCTAGGCTGCTGGGTTACATAGTTTTTAGCCACAGATTGACCCAGATGGATTTGATTATTCCGTGCATAGCCCCAAATCCTTGCCATCGTCCAATCTCGATTTTGATTTTTGACTTCTACCTTTTGATTTCATTCCCGAATGCCCACACCTGCAACTGGCCGCGATCAATACTGACAATCAACCGTTGGTCGGGCGCAATCAGCGCGTTTTTTGAGCGAAATAGCGCTTGTCCATCATTAACCCGATAGATAGTTAACGTTGGTTCAGTTTCAGGATTGATAAGTATTGCTGATTGCAGCAGCAATAATTGACCATCAGGGCTAAATTGAATTGCTGGGTCGCTTTGGGCATACTGAAGCGGTTGGCTGCTGCTATGACATTGGATGCTTTGGCGGATCTGAAAATCATTCAGATCAATAATTCTGATACACGTTTCAGCGGATGTTAGGGTTTGCATGGCAACAGCCAATGACTTACCATCAGGGCTGACGGCCAACGCCAACGCTGGTTGCTCAAGATTGATGGTTTGTAAGGTTGTGCCAGTGCTCAGCTCCAGCACATTGACTTGGCCTTGCTCAGTGAGTAGCACCAATTGATTATGTTTGGGCACAATCGCCAGATCGACCAGATAGCTTGGGTCAAGTTGGCGGCTATAGAGTGGTTGGCCAGCCTGCGACACATGCAGTTCAAGTTGACTGATGCTGACTGCTTCAACCACCAACTGCTGATCAGCATCGGTTGCCATCAGGGTATAGCCAACATCGTCGATGCCATGCAATGGTTGCTGCCAACGTTGGCTCAGATCGCTTAAATTCCATTGGCTGATGCCAAGGTTAATTTGGCTGCTATCGCTGCTGAAATCAGGTTGCGTCAGCGTGCGATAGGATATTTGTTGGGGTATTTCGTAGGCGATGCTGGTTTGCTCAAGGTTGAGAATTTGCTGGCCGCTAGCGATTGCCAACAATTGACTATTAGGACTCAATGTCGGTTGGGAATAAACCGGAAAACTTGAGGTTTGGCTATGGCCATCGGAGAGGGTAACCACCGTCAGCGCTTGGGCATCAACTAACAGGGCTTGGCTGCTATCGGCGCTAAATCGCAAGTGTTTACCACTGTTACCAGCATAGATGACCTGTTGATCAGCCAGCCGGATCAGGCTGACCTGACTATCGTTTGGCATACCTTCAGGAATCGCAAACTGAGCCTCGATTTGGCCATCGGGGCTGAAAATGCGTGGGTTAGGCTGATCGTAATTGGTTGGTTGGGTATTCCAGCTATCGTTGGTATCGTCAGTTGGCTGGCGATCAATTAATTCGCCAGTCGCAGCGTTGTAACGCTCGATTGACCATCGACCTGCGAATGCTGGATCGTTGCTCAATTCAATTAATGCTTCGATGATGCTGTTATCAGAGCTGACTCGAATTGCTTTGATGGGACTAGCGCTGCGCACAAAATACGCTTGCTCTAACAATGGTAGTGTATATACCGCAAAACCTAGCGCAGTTACCACTGCCACGAATTCGTTATTTGGGGCAAAATCGCCACTTTGTACATAGCCCAAGCCGATGGTTTGCAAAAGCTCAATTTGGGCTAGCGATGCTTCATTAATAATTTGGCTGCTGCGGGCTGGTAATTTAAACGGGGCTGCCAACAAACCATATCTATTCGGGTTGATTTTTTGAATTGTGCCCGTTGGCGCTTGCATTAGTTGCGGCAAAGCACCAGTAGTTTGGCTATGATCGGCACTTTGAGCTGGCGTTGGCTGGCTTGGTTCGCTGGTTGCGGTCGCAACGCTGGCTTGGGTTGGTGCGGGCACTGTTGCGCTTGGCTGACTGCTTGGCCTGGCAACTTGGGCAATCGTGGCCGACGCCTGCGGCACTAAACCTTGCACGCTGCCAATAGCTACAGTGCTGGTGGCAACTGCTGGCAAGCTTAGGGTTGGTTGGCTTGCAGGCGCACTTTGACACGCGCTGATCGCGATAATTAAAAAGACCAACGCCAAACCGATGGGCTGGGTGCGTTAACATAACTCCTCCTTAGATGCAGAGTTCTATCATCGAAGAAGGAGCTACGTCAGAACATAGTAGCAAGCTGATAGACTACTTATAGCATACTGAAAACTAATCGGCCTGTTCGCTCAGCAAGCGGACTTCATCGGGCTTATTGGCTAGCGCAAACAGCGTATCGCCAGCATAGACTACATACAGATACTCATTATTGCGATAGCTCCAACGGCGTTGGGTTGACAATGGCGCGCCTAATTTGGCTTCAATGGCTTTTTTGATAAACGGTAATTTGGCATCAAAGTTCGTATTGATGCGGGTATACATTGCCCGGCTGATAATTTCGCGCAACGCGCTATCGGCTGCCGACGTATTTTGGGCCGCCACAATCGCACTGAGCTGCTTAACTACCGACCAATTGGTTGTGCCAGCTGCAGCAATTGGCGTGTAGAGCGTATCGAGCGAGAAAATTTGGGCGGCGTAGGCAGCGCCATCGCTGGCTTGCAACCGACCACTATTGCCCAATGGCACGCCAACCGCTTTGCGTGGTGGCCGACTGATAAATTGATAAAAGGCTTGATCTGGGCGATAATCCACACCCAACGCGCCATAGGTAAATTGCATCAAGGCATTGTAGACATCCTGATCGGTCAGATCATTGGCACGCAGCACAATATCCCATTGATTGTAAGGGCTGATAATCACATCGCGGCCATAGACTTCGCCGGTATAGCGAATGCCTTTAACCGTAAAATCCATGCTGACCCGAATTGGTGAGCCAAGTTTATTTTTTACTGCATATTGATGAAACATCCAATCAGGCCGATACTCGCCCTTGGCCAATTTATAGACCTCGTTGCGCAGTTGGGCACCTAGGGTATTGGGGCGTGGGCCAGTGCCAGGGCTGGTTTCATCCAATAATTTGAGGGTATATTCCACGCTATAGCCACGTGGATCGTCTTTGTAGCTAGGCGCAACCGTGCTGTGTGCAAAGAAATAATCACGGCTAATTGGAATCGCATAGGTATCGCGAAAATAGCGAATTAACTCAACCAACGCTTTGGTTTGAGCGGTAGTTATTGGCGTACCATCGTTTGGCCCCTCAACTTCGACCCCAATTGCATGCACATTGAGTTCGCCGCCGCTGTAGCCCCGCGCCCAACTGTGGACACCAGCATGCCACGCGACATAAGCCTTTTCATTAACATAATGATATGTTCTGCCATCCCGGGCAATCAAATAGTTATAACTTGAACGTACTTCTGGCCGCAAATTCCATTCGAGCGAGCCATAGCCAGCAGTCTCGTGCAAAACAACAAATTCGGGCTTGAAACTGGTGGTGTTACGCGCGGTTTTGTTGGGGGTTTTGTTCAGATACGAAGTATCAAATTGCATATAAGCTCCTTGCATGATGCTTTAACATGGCATCATTACTACCGCTCCTAATAATCTCGTTGTTAATGTACTACAAAATAGGGTTCAGGGGCTAGGGTTTAGGATCAAGTTGTTGCGATTTGTGAGCGCCTCCAACGAATCAAACATTGGGAATCAGTACCAGTGATAATAATCCAAAAACGAATATTAGGGGGTGCAGGGGGGTATTAAAGCCCCTGCGTCTCCCGCCTTGTGGCGGGGCGGAGGGGTGGAGATGCTGTAATGAATAAGGCTTGTTTGTGAATTAATGATTAGCCCATGGGTGTACGATTGAAAATGATTATGATGGCGAAACAACCTTCGTAGTTAACCCAACATTACACAAATTTCAAGGCCAACATCGTAATATCATCGTGTTGCTCAGTGTGGTTGGCAAAGCGTTGCACATCGTTGAGCACCGCATCAAGCAAGGCTTGGGCATGAATATCGGCTGGTAACGAGCGCACTAAATCTTCTAAACGCTCAAACCCATACATCTCAGCACTGCCATTCATTGCCTCGACAATCCCATCGGTAAAAAACAACAGCATATCGCCATACTTGCACTGAATCGGGCTATCTTCATAGTGGATTAATGGCATGATGCCTAAGGGCAGCGATTGGCCACGGCCAGTCAAATATTCAGGAAACTCTGGCTGATTGCGCTGACTGCGGATCAGAAATGGATAGACTTGGCCGGCATTAGCCCAAACCAGCGTGCGAGCAATCGCATCGATTCGGGCATAACTGACCGCCGCAAACATACTGCGTGGAATATTTTGCACCAAACTGGTGTTAGTTTGATCAAGAATCATCGCCGGAGTAGCTTGGGTGCCAGCCAATGCTCTCAGCGTGCTATAAGTTGCAACCATCACCAAGGCGGCAGGCACGCTCTTGCCCGAAACATCACCAATCATCAGATCAAGCGTGCTGCTGCCTTGGGCAATTACGCCATAAAAATCGCCTGAGGTTTCGCGCTGTGGCAAACAAATCGCCGCAACTTCAAGCCCTGCGACGCTTGGCAGCAGTTTGGGTAGCAGTGCTTGCTGCACATTACGGGCAATTTCTAGCTCACGCTGCATGCGCTCACGCTCGCTTTGCTCGGTGTAAAGTTCGGCGATCCGTTGTGACATGAGATTAAAGGTGCGGGTCAGGTCAGTCAATTCATCGGTAACCCGCTGATCATTCGGCAAGGTATGGCCTAAATGGCCATCGGCAAGCTGTAAGGCTCCTTGTTTCAAGCGTTGCAATGGCCGATTGACCACAAACACAGTTGCCAGCCAAGCACAGGCAATCGCCACCACACTGCCGCCAATAATTAATGGTAACAGCTGGTTAATCAACGATTGCTGGGTTAAGTCACGGGCTTCGACTGAAAGCGAAGCCTCGACAATCGCAATCACATAGGGCTGACCTTGGGCATCGTTGACCACAATTGGCGCAACCAAGCCATAGTACGAGCCAAATTCGTCGGCATAGCGCACTGCATGGCGTTGGCGGTCTTCAAAGGCTGCCCAATGCTCGGGCGTATCGTAAAAGAAGGGATAATTGATCCCAGTGTTATCAACATCAACCCAATAGTACAAACGATGGGCTTTGATGTCGCGGCGCAAAATGCCAATAAAGCCCACATTGGCGGCAGTTTGGGCTTGGGCCAATTGTTTTTGCAAGCTTGTATATTCTTCGGTATACAAATCGGCAGGCGCATTAATTTGATTCAACAATGCAGGATCAAGCTCGCGGGCAATTAATTCGACTACTCGCGCCAAACGTGTATCCATCTCGCGCTGCCAGCGTTGATTGGTTTCGCGGTAGAAACTTAGGCCAGCAAAAACCAAAGTGGCAATAATAATTAATTGGAGTGGCAATAAAACCTTGATAATCAGCGGAATACGCAATTTCATTGCTGGCTCCCCAATTGGTGTGGATTGCTACCATCGGCGTTGAAGCGCCAGATCGTGTTGTTGTAGGCATCGGCAGCATAGACCTGATTGTTGTGAAACGCCAAACCAAAGACTTGCCAACGGGCAATATCGGGAGCAAACGCAGCGATTGGCTGGCCATCGTGGGTCAAGCGCTGAATGCGCTGATTGCCCATATCGCCCACGTAAATATCGCCAGTCGCTTGATCGAGCGCAATGTTGAGCGGATAGGCAAACTCGCCAGGATTGCTCCCATAGCGGCCAATGACCCGCAAAAATTGCAACGAAATTGTATCGCCATCCTCGTGCAGCGAAAACTCTTGAATCCGGCCATTGAACGAATCGACGACATAGACGTGACGGCGTTCGCGATCAACCACGAGATCGCTGATACCGCTAAATTGCTCGTTGCCATTGCCAAACTCGCCAAAGAACTCGGCTAGTTGGCGGCCATCACGCTGATAGACCACCACCCGATTGGCTTTGTAATTAGCGACCCAAATCCGGTCGGCGCTATCAACCGTCACGCCATATGGCTCGTTGGTTGGCTCATCCATGGCTGGGTCATAATCTTTGCCGCCAAACTCGCGGCCAAATGTGCCATCAGGCTCGAAACTGCGCACGCCATCGTGCACCAGCGTTGCCTCATCATTATAGATAAAATTGCCGATATAGAGCGTGCCATGGCTATCACGCCCGAGATCCCAGCCGGAGTGGATATTGCTTGGGCCAACCCCAAAAACCCCAATACTGGCCGCGATTTGGCCAGTGGAGTCGAGCTGGGCGATGCGATAATTGCCGCGATCAGTCACGTATACTTGCTGATCGTTGACAACCGCAACCCCATTTGGTCGCAGCAAGTGTTGGGGTTGCTGACTACAGCCAGCCAACAACCCCACAAGCAAGAATGGAAGACAACGGCGCATGCGTGCTCCAAAATGCGCTTTATAACCGAAACCGGCCAATATTGAATAAGGTGGCAATAATGCCAGTTAATCCCGTTAGGCCATAGAGGGCAATAAGCGCAATCGTTCGTGGCTCAAGGTTCAGTGACTTTTTGCCAGCTGGAGTTTGCTTGATCTCAATTCGCTGGCCACGCCAATATTGAACCTGTGAGCTATTGCTAAAGCGCGTTGAGCCTTGGCGATTCTGCCAGATTTGCCAAGCAACCCAGAGCAAAAAGCCACAACCAACAAACACCAAAGCCACCCGCGCCAGATTGGGCATCGTCCAAACTTGGTTGCGAATGATAAATAGGCCGACAACTGCTACGATTGCTGGAATCCAAGAACGATCAAATTTCATAGTTCGCTAGTTTCTTGTAGGTCAAAATAGGGCGGCGCATTCGGATCAAGCTCTTTGCTGATTGCTGGTTGCGCCAAGCGACCATAAACTTCGGCTAGCGCATACAGCGAATGGGCTAAATCGTAGGATAGTTGGTCGGGCTTGATCCGCCATGTCCAATTGCCGCCGGTATAGCCGGGCCGATTCATGCGGGCTTCGCTCCCAAGATCAAGCGCATCTTGCATTGGAATGATCACCGTATCAGCAACCGAGGCATACAAGGTGCGAATCATCGTCCAGACAATCGCATCTTCGCCACAATGTAAATAGGTGCGGGCACGATGCTGTTCTTCTGGCCCGGCACTCGCATACCAGCCGCGCGAGGTGTCGTTATCGTGCGAGCCAGTGTAGGCGACCGTATTTTGAATGTAGGTATGTGGCAAGAAGTTCGATTGGAACGCGCCTGAGGTGAAGGCAAATTGCAAAATTCGCATGCCAGGCAAGGCAAATTGGTCGCGTAATTGATAGACATCGGGCGTGATCATGCCCAAATCTTCAGCTATCAAGGGTAAACTGCCAAACGCCTGGGCAATTGCTTGGAAGAAATCAGCGCCTGGGCCACGTCGCCACTCGCCATTGACCGCCGTTTCTTCGGTGCCTGGGACTGCCCAATAGCCAGCAAAGCCTCGGAAGTGGTCGATGCGCACAATATCGACAGTGCGTAAACTGGCACTAATTCGGTGTTGCCACCACTGATAGCCGTCTTGCGACATCACATCCCAACGATAGAGCGGGTTGCCCCAGCGCTGGCCGGTAGCCGAGAAATAATCTGGTGGCACGCCAGCAATATCAACCGGATTGCCATCGGGATGCAATAAAAACAGGCTGCGATTGCCCCAAACATCGGCGCTATCGTGAGCCACAAAAATCGGAATATCGCCGACAATCTTAATATCGCGCTGATTGGCATAGCGCTTCAGGTCATCCCATTGACTGAAGAAGGCCCATTGCAAAAACTTATGCAACTGCACATCATCGGCTAATTTGTTGCTCCATTCGGCTACAGCCTCAGGCTCATGCAAGGCGATTGCCGGCTCCCAGGTTGTCCACGAGGCTCCATCATGGGCGGCTTTGCAAGCCATAAATAAGGCATAATCGTCAAGCCAAGCTTGTTCAGCAGCACAAAAAGCGTTAAAGCCTCGATCATCGGCTTGGGCTTTGAAGTTTTCAAAGGCCGTGCGCAACAGCTGCAATTTGGCTGGAATTACCGCGCCAAAATCGACGGCTTCGGCTGGCAAATGGGTTAATTGCGCCAAATCCCATTCGGCCAGCAAATTGATGCGTGCCAAATAATCGGGGCTAATCAACATATGGTTGCCAGCAAAGGCCGAAAAACATTGATAGGGCGAATCGCCATAGCCAGTTGGCCCAAGGGGCAAAATTTGCCAAAGCCGTGCGCCAGCAGCTTGCAGCCAATCAACAAATTGATAGGCTTCGCTGCCAAGGTCGCCAATTCCATAGCGACCAGGTAACGAAGTGGGGTGCAGAAGAATCCCTGCAGCACGTTCGAAAGTCATCGAACTACCTCCAACTATCGGTGAGTATCAAGCAACATTTAACGTACCTATAAAGTACATACTTGGTATGATAGCATAGAGCAGGATGCCACATAAAATCAGCAGTCAAAAATGGCTATGGGCTATGGGCTGATGGCTATGGGCGAGCGGAACGGTTTTGAAGTTTCAATGATCATAGCTTCCAAGCGCCTAGAGCCAAAAGCCTATAGCCCAATCCCTACGTGGTTAATAATCCTAATTAGAGCAAACCAAACTCACGGGCTACGGCTTGATCAAGTTGGGCCTCGCCATAGGCTGGCACATACAAGCTGGCATAAGCCGAAACAGCGTGCTCAGCTAAATCTTTGAGTATGACGTGCTGAATTGTTGGCTCTTCGATTGGCAAAATCGCCGCTTGATAGATGATTATTTCATGGCTGGCGGGATAAAATGTTTGTAAATAGGCTCCTAAGCGCGCCAGCCCAGCCCGTGGATCAAGCGCAGCATGCACCACCTTGAAATAGCCAATCACCCCAATTTGCCATAACACCAGCGGCGTGGTTGGATCAAAACGCCGTGGCCGTACCAAAAAATCGCTGGCTTCGTAGCTTTGATAGCCATGCAAACCAGGGTCAATTGCCAAATCGGCAAAGAGACAGGCCTCTGCCGAGATGCCAGGTAGCACGCTGACCAGCACGCCTTCGCGCTGGCCGCATTGCACCAAATCGCTGGTTGGAGTGACAAAAACGCTTGGATGGCCATAGAATGCCACGCAAACTCGCTGCCCTTGGCGTACCGCTGCCCAAATATGCGCAACCATGGCCTGATAGACCTGTTCGCGCGGCTGATCGGTTTGGTAAAAGTGCGCCAATGATTCAGCCTGCGGATTCAGTTTGTGAATCCATTGATCGGCCAGTGGATGCATTACCAAATAAAAGGTTTGGTCGGCTTTGCTGATCCAGGCATGGGCTTCGTTGGTTAAATGGGCAATCATCGTGATGCCCGTCCCAACAATCGTCAGCGAAGCTTGTTTGTCGGCGCTTGACATGCTATTGTGGCTGCTCGTCAAAGGCAATTTCAAACAGTGGCGGCTGATCATCTTTTTGGCGATGATAGACAAAATTAGTTAATTGAGTATGTACCGGACGGGTTCGACCAACCAAAATATAATTATTCGCTGGAATATTTAACTGAATTGGGATATTTGCACAATTGTAGCTTGGCTGTTCGATTTGGTTTTTGCTGCGAATATAAAAAACTTGTGGGATATCATCAGGGTCATTTGGATCAACATAACAGACATGTAAATCAAAATAGGGATTACCATTATCATCTTCAATCATATAACTATGATTCAGCAGCCAACACGTTACACTATAATCTTTCGATTTATCAGGAGCTTCGATAAATACATTCATATACGATGTAACTGCTACATCGATATTGCTATACGTTTGCGCTTCGCGAGCGATTTGGCCAATACTGCGCAAGGTCATGACCGTCGTTACTTCCTGAATCGGATCTTGTTTGGGCAGGCTTTGGCTAAGGCCTGATTGGTGTAGAAATGCTTGGGGATTTTGCTTGAACGAGGCTAAACGGCTTGGGTCATCAACCAAGGTTTGGACGAAATCAACCATATCCATAAATACATTCCTCCTAATACACCATAATCCGTTGGCTTTGCTCAATTTGGCTTAAACAAAGCGCGACAGAGCGTTCAATTCCTGACAGTTCGGCTGTTACCAGCCTGTTTTGGCCTGCGGAATGCTGAGCTAACTGTAAATGATTGAGCAGTATTTTAGTTTCGGCGCTACAGGCCGGATGTTGGCTTAAACTCTGCCATAGTTGCAGCCAATCGCTTGGCGCACCTCGGCAAACTGCCTCCCAAAGCTGCAGAACTGTTGCATAACATTCCAGCAACAAAGGCATTTCTTGACGTTGTTGGGCAATCGTAATTGCGCGGTTTAGCCATGATTGAACATAATGAACATTACCTTGGGCTAATTCTAGTTGGGCTAGATGCAGCGCCGCCCGCCCAATCATGGCCTCAATCCCTAATTCTTGAAAGATTGCAAAGGCTTTGTGCAGGTAGCCAGCGCTTTGGTTATAATCCTCGCGGCGTAAGGCCAACATGCCCATTTGATCACGAATTAATGCCTCGCCAAGTGGCGTTTTGAGTTGATACGCCAAATCGAGGCTGGCTTCAAAATAGTGTTGCGCCTGATCATACTTGGCTTGGGCCAATGCGACAACCCCCAAAAAGCGCTGGCTATGGCATAAGCCCCACAAATGTTTTTGGGTTTGATATTGCTCACTACAAGTTTGAAACGCCTGTTCGGCAGCGAGCCAATTGCCTTGTGCCAACAGCACAGCGCCAATTGATAACCAGGTGTCGCTAATTTTGATTGGGTCGTTAATCGCTTCTGCTTGGGCTAAACAGCGTTGTAATAAATCCAATGCGCGAGTGTATTCGCCACGCCGCTGGGTAATTACCCCAAGCTGCTTGTAAATAAACAGCAATTCAGCACCATGCTCAAGCTGCATCCGATCCAAGAGATCGATACATTGTTGCAATAATGCTTCAGCGCGCGTTAATTCGCCAAGAATATAATGAAACTCAGCGTAACAAGAAATAATCCGCACAACAATTAACCCAGTATTCGAATCAATTTCTGTTTGGTTATCAAAGCTAGTTAATAAAGCTGCGGCTGGCTCGAACAGTTGTTGGCCTTCAATTTCGCGGTTGCGAATTGCAAAGAAATCATGCAAGGCAATACAATAATCGCCAAGAATTGCAACGTGTTGGTGCTGAATTGCCCAGAGCCAGCCCGCCCGAATATTATCAAGCTCTTGCTCTAGCACCAGCAACCCTTGTTGGCTCTGATTGCCATGAATCAGTTGCTCTTGTTGCTGGCTCAAGTGGCCAAAGTAGCGAGCATGGCGTTGATATAAGTCTTCTTGGTCGGCAATTGTTTGTTGGAGCTTGGCTTTGGCAAATTGATGCAGTAACGGGTGCAAGGCATAGCGGGTTTGTTGATTCAGTACTTCCAGCATCAGCAGCGATTTGGCGCGTAAATTGGCCAATACATGCAAATCGACTGCGGCGATATTTGCGGCGGCCTCGGCATTAAAGCTGCTTGGAAACAGCGCTAAGCGTGCTAGGCAAGCCTGTTCATGCTGATCGAGCAATTGCCACGAATAATCAAAAGCCGCCTGAATGCTGCGATGCCGGGTTGGAATATCGACCACATCGCTATGGAAAAGTTGCATATCCTGGCTCAAGGCCTGCACAATTTCGTTGCCGCTGCGAATCGTCATCCATGGCGCAATTAATTCGATTGCCAGCGGTAGACCATGAACCATTTGGCAAATTTGGCCAATCGCTTGCTGCTCAGCATGGCTATAATCGGCCAAATTGCCCGATTTGCCTTGGCGTTGCAAACAATTCACAAACAGATCGACCGCTGCAAAATGCTGGAGTTGCTCGGCCAACAATGGCGAATACTCCCAATCTGCCTCAATTTGGGGATAGGCCAAGCCGGCTAGCTCCAATACTGATTCGTTTTGCAAGCGCATGCGTTCGCGTGAGCCGATAATCACATGCAATTGGGGAATGTGCTGCATCAAGCTGCTTAATGCCAATCGGGCACTGGTGGCGAGCAATTCGCCATTATCAATGATGATGATCAATTCGTGGTTTTGCAGCTGCTGAATCATATGTTCAACGAAATCGCTGCTCCGTGGCGGCGCGAGAGTTAATGCCTGGATCAACGCCAAGAGCACCGGCTCGGCCTCTAACAACTGTGGCTGTTGATCGGCGCTCACCAAGGAAATATAAAAAACCCCATTGCTCGATGCCCCGATATAGTCATTGACCACCTTCCAGCCAAAGGTCAAGGCCAATTGAGTTTTGCCGCTGCCGCCAGCACCCATAATGGTCAGCAATTGATTATGCTCGATTGCCAGCCAATGGATCATGCGCTCTAGCTCGGCTTGGCGGCCATACAGCAGCGGAGTTGCGCGAATCAGGCGATGGGGTCGTTGGGCAGGCGTGGCCATAATTTGGCGCTGCAATGCTTCGCTCGCTGGTTCGGGCTTTAATCCATATTCACGTGCTAGCACCTGTTCGAGCAAGCGATATTGGCGCAGCGCCGTATGCCGCTGACCAGTGCGCATCAACAGCAGCATCAACTGGCGCTGGGCAACCTCATCGCACTCATCGAAGGTGACTAAGCGTTGTAACCAGCGAATTGCCTCGTTGTACTTGCTGACCCCACTATAGCGTTCGATTAGGCGGCGAATGGCGACCAGTGCTTGTTGGCGCCAATATTCAACTTGCTGAAGCTGCCATGAGCTAAACCCATCGGCATCGCGCAGGTAAAAGCCATGAAGAAAATCGCCTTGATAGTGCTCGATTGCGTTGGCTAAAGCCTCGGTTGAGCTGGCTGGCTGCTCAAAAACACTGGCACAATGCTGCAAATCAATCCAATAGCTGGCTTGCGGGTGCAGCCCAATTGTATGGCGCGTAACCTCGATAAAGGGGTTCAGCACTTTACGTAATTGATTGAGGGTAAGGCGTAAATTGCCCGCCGTGCGTTCCGCCGATAAATCATTCCATAACAATTGGGCCAACACCTCACGTTCGTGGGGGTAAGGATTGACCACAAGGTAGATCAGCAGTGCTTCCACTTTGCGGGTTGGCAGATCACTAATCCGTTGATTATCGATAAAGATCCGTAAGCCGCCAAAAACGTGAATCCGTAAACTTGGCACCGATTGAGCCGAATCATCAGGCTGAGGCGTGACATTCACGGAGCTACATCTCCCATAAAACGATTTTGAAACGCTAGATCGGTATGCTGTGAATTGTAGCAGAGCTACGAACGGTAATTCAATAGTTAGTGAATGAAGGATGCGCTATGAACAGCGAAGTTCGCAATCACAACCAGCACAGCGAAACAATGGCCTTAGACCTCGTCGCGCAAATTTGTCAAGGCGAACAGGCAGCTATTTGGGAGTTGTATAGTTTGTATCAGGCTGAGCTATCGCAGCAATGTTTGGTGTGGATGCATGGCAACTCACACGATGCCGATGAGGCGTTAAGTCGCTTGGTGCTCAAAGCATGGGAGTCGTTGCCGCGCCATGCCCACAAAATTACCAATGCCAAGGCTTGGCTCATGCGCATGGCCTACAACATTTGTATTGATATTCATCGCCAGCAGCAGCGCGAACTCAAGCGCCTCCAACCGCTCGATAGCCTGTTGGGCAACGATGAAACGATTCCACAGAGCGCTACACCATCGCCTGAAACAGCCTTGTTGAAGCGTGAAGTCTATGAAGCAATCAATCAGGCTTTGCAAAACTTATCGCCACGCTTGAATAGTACCTTTTCGTTGTGGCTCTACAACGATATGTCGTGCAATGCGATTGCTCAGCATCAAGGTATTTCGCTGGCCAATGTTTATAAGCGCTTGCAGCAAGCCCGCGATATGCTCCAACCACAATTACGCCCAACTACGGTCGAGGGATGAGGGATGAGGGATGAGGGATGAGGGATGAGGGATGAGGGATGAGGGATGAGGGATGAGGGATGAGGGATGAGGGATGAAATTTAGCGCAGAGGCAGTATGGCTATGGGATTGGATGATATGAAGCGACCAACCATTGTTCCAATAGCTTAGATGGAAGGATTCATAGCCTTAACCCAGCGCCTCGCTCCACCGCGAGGCCAGGAAGAACCACCACACCAACTCCCCTCGCCCACCATGAGGTCAGGAAGAACCACCACACCAACTCCCCTCGCCCGCGTCCAGTGGGAGAGGGGATGGGGGTGAGGGGAGTTCCATCATTAACAATCCAATGAACCGTTAAACCTAGAGCCTTCAGCCCATTCTCTTTCGTGTCCTTGGCAGTTTTGGTAACCTGATCCCTTGAACTCTACGCGATCGCTTGTACCTCGACAACGATATTATTTAATGCAGCATTGCCGCTAATTGGATCGATTGCTTGATCATCGGTTAGATCGTTGATGCTACTGCCAGCGTGGGCTTGGGCAATCTGTAATTTGGTATCAGCATAACGATGGCCCCAGCCATGGGGCAAACTCACTACGCCTGGCATCATTGATTGACTGATTTCGAGCGCAACTTCAATTGTGCCAACCTGCGACGCTATTTTGACCTGTTGGCCGTGGCTCAGTTGGCGTTGGGCTGCATCAGTCGGGTGCATTTGCAAGGTACAACGATCATCGCCCTTGACCAAGCGTTGGCTATTGTGCATCCATGAATTGTTGCTGCGCAATTGCCGGCGACTAATCAAGCGGAGTTGGCTAGTTGGAGCTTGGTTCAATAATTCAGCCAGCCGATCTAAATCGCTGCTAATGGCTGACGGCACCAGCTGAATCTGTTTATCGTCGGTAAACAGTCGCTCTGGCAGGCGTTGCTGCAACGGCCCAAGATCAATGCCATGTGGTTGTTGCTCTAGCTCACTCAGTTGGATGGCGTATGGCCCTGAACGTAGCCCGCGTTCAAGCATCGCTTTTGGTGGAAAGATTCGGCTTGCTTTTTCGCTCATGCGTTGGGTCAATTCGCCGAAAATTTGCCAATCGTGGCGGGCGTGCTGATCGATTTCAAAGAGTGCGGGGCTATATTTGGCAGTGTTACGAATCGCCAAGGCGTGGAACATCACATCATAGTGATCATGCTCCAAGGGCGAGCTTGGCGGCAAAATCAGGTGGGCATGGCGGGTCGTTTCATTCAGATAAAAATCAATCGAGAGCATAAACTCAAGCCCAGCCAAGGCCCGATCAAGTTGCTTGCCATTTGGGGTTGAAAGCACCGGATTGCCCGCTGAGGTGATGAATCCTCGAATCTGGCCGTCGCCGGGGGTTAACATTTCTTCGGCCAAGGCTGCCGAGGGCAACTCGCCAGCAAATTCGGGCAACTGGCGGACGCGGGTATGCCAACGCCCGACATTGCCTTTGCTGCCAAGTGGCAAGGTATCGAAGGCTGGGGTGGTAAACATCGAACCGCCCTCGCGATCCAAGTTGCCAGTGATGATGTTGAGTACCTGAATCAGCCATTGACTCAGCGTGCCAAACTGTTGCACCGAAACCCCAATCCGGCCATAGCAGACCGCACTGCTAGCGTGGGCAAAATCATGAGCCAGTTGCAGAATGCTGCTGGCTGCCACGCCCGAAACCTTGGCCACAGCCGCAGGGCTAAACCGCTCAAACAAATTTTCAAGCTGATCGAGACCATTGGTAAAACCCGCCAAGCGTGCTGGATTAGCCCAACCCTCCTTGAGAATTGTATGAATCAGCGCTGCTAGGACCAGCCCATCGCTGCCGGGCTGGATAAAATGGTGCTGATCGGCTAGTTGCGCGGTTTCAGTTTGGCGTGGATCAAAGACCACAATCTGGCCACCGCGCTGCTGAATTGCCTTCAAACGCCGTTTGATATCGGGAGCGCTCATAATGCTGCCATTGGAAACCGCCGGATTAGCCCCAAACATCAACAAAAACTGGGTTCGATCGAGGTCTGGAATGGGCAACATTAATTGATGCCCATACATGTGATAAACCACCAACTGATGGGGCAATTGATCGACTGAGCTGGCCGAAAAGCGATTTTTCGTGCGCAAACTACGGACAAATGCGCCAGCACCCAAGGCTGTGCCAAGATTATGCACCGAAGGATTGCCCTGATAAATCGCGATTGCATCGGGGCCATAGCGTGCCTGAAGTTGTTTTATTTGGGTTGCGGCATAATCAAACGCCTCGTCCCAGCCAATTTGATGCCAGCCATCAGCCCGCCGTTGCAGCGGCTGACGCAAGCGATCAGGGTCGTGGTGAATATCGCCCAGCGCACTGCCTTTGGGGCAAATATGGCCGCGACTAAGTGGATCAGCTTGATCGCCGCGAATCTGCTTAACTGCACCATCGGCCACCGTAATCGCCAAGCCACACATCGCCTCGCAGAGTGGGCAGGTTCGATAATGGATCTGTTCAGTCATCGCTACGCCTCCTTGCGTTAGGATATACCATTATCTTACTAAAAGTATTGTTTAATGGCTTCGCTAATAACTTGGGCCAGAATTGGCGGAAAAGCATTGCCTATTTGTGAGTATTTGCTTGATTTGGAACCTAAAACTCAAACGAATCGGGGAAAGATTGGATTCTTGCGGATTCACGGATATTAAGCCGTCGAACTCCCTCAACTTGGCCAACGTAGGGCTTTCCGCCTTGGATAAGGTGGTGGTGGTATGCCAGTAGAATACCTTGGGGATCAATGATGTGAGTGCGATTGCCACCAGCCGTTGCGGGTATAGTTTGACTAGGGGTGTTTGGGTTAATGGGTCGCCCTTGTCCATTGACTAACATTCCAGCCCAAGGACTTGGCCGAAGCACTGGGTTCTTGGCATAGGTAACAATTGCATTGTTTGGTTCACAATCTGGAACATTGATTAAGACCATGCTTGAGTTTACGTAGGGGGTTAGAGCTGAAACGCCATGAGTTGAGGTCGGGAATTTAAAATCAACCTTTTTTTTAAATCCAATAAACAAAATTCTTTCTCGTCTCTGAGCAACCCCATAATCAGCAGCGTTTATCTTTTTTATATACACGCTATAACCTAAATTAGTTAAGTAAGTAATGAAATTTTTACTATAAGTAGCATTTTTAGCGGCAATAAGACCTGGAACATTTTCTAACAAAAAAGCTTTAGGTTGAGCTTCTGTAATAGCCCGAATAAACTCAGGAATCATATCACGTACATCAGAACCAGCTAATTGTTTACCTGCAACTGAGAAAGGCTGGCATGGTGGACCACCTGCCAATAGATCAATATTTTTATACGAATGAAAATTTATTCCTCTTACATCACTTAAAAGAGTTGTACTAGGAAAGTTATGATGATGAGTTTGAGATGCTGATTGATCTATCTCGCAGGCTGCAATAACATCCCACCCAGCCTTTGTCAAACCTAAAGATAAACCGCCAGCGCCCGCAAAGAGATCAATTGCTTGAAGTTGCATATAGTACCTAAAGTATGTTAATTTATGCCTAATAGGTATAGTTTTGAACCATACCAGCAGAACGTTTGTTTGTCAAGCAAGGGGCAGATAATGTCAGATGTTATCCCCAAACTCGATAGATCTACTACATTGCGAGTAAATGATTGTTTTATAATACTGTTTGCTTCCCAAATTCGTGAACAACGGATGAAAAAGGGATTAAGTCAGCATAGGCTATGTATTAGTTTGCAAATATATGGTATCTACGTATCTCAAGGATATATTTCGCGACTTGAATCAGGTCAGCGAAAAGACCCTAGTATCGCAATTATTATTGCCTTATCAATAATTCTTAATATTTCATTAGATCAGATCATTAATTTGACGAGGAACTTAATTAATGAATAGAGCAATACAACGAGAGCAATATGTTACAGAAGGATTAATAAAGTTTATTACCGATGTTCAACAAGGTTTATTTATTGCGGATGAGTCATTACAAGCGCAAATCGATATTCTATTTACTACTAAAGCTTGGGGATTTCGTGAGGTTGTTTTAGTGGTTGCAGTCGCAACTTGGCTTGACTCAGAATACGATGCCGCTATAGATTTTTATGCTTGTCATCCCCGACCCTTGTACGAAAAAGCAATTCATCATGTGCTTGATACCTATTCGATACCTTGTCGACAATCAGGTCCATTAAATGTTGCTAAAGGAGCAATTGCACTAAATGAGCAATGGGCGGCTCGACGTGAACCACAAGCTGTTGCAAATCAAGTAGTGGTTTTTGTGAAATCTATTAGGCTCATGGATGATCAATTACTGCAAAATTTTATTAAGCTTTTGCTTTATAGATTTCTCCAAGAAGCTATAATTGTACAAAATACCTATGTTCAACTTGACCCAAATGTTGACATGCAATATCTACATACTATTTGTAAAACGTTAATTGAAAAAACTCCAGATAGTGGTAATACACCTCAAAGAATTATTGGTTATTTATTATCAAGTTACCATGAGGTTTTTGAAACAAATATTTCTGTTTTTGGGCATCTTAACCATGCTTCAACTACAAGTACAACAAGTAATAAAATTGGTGATATAACCGAAATAAATAATAAAAATATGCTTATTATTTATGAGGTAACTGTTAAGAAATTTAATGATCAGCGAATTAGAGAGGCTTATAATGCTATCAAGGCATATCAACAAAAATACACCTTTCATTTTTTAGATACAATCGAAATATTGGTGTTATGTCGTAAAAAAGATGCACCATTGTTTGATCATTCACCAGACTCATCAATCTATCTTGGCAAGATTGTTTATCATGATATGGTATTCCATTTTATCGATATCTATGAGTGGATTATGGCTCAACTATTACGAATGACCGAAACAATGCGAGCATCATTTTTTACTCAACTACAAGAATACATTGGACATAAAGACACGAGTCTTCACGTTAAAGAACAATGGGGTAACTTTTATCATCTATAAGCGATTATCGCATAGCAAAATCAGTCGTGCGAGGGATTAGCCATGGCCAAATTTATGCTACAGTATGTGCAAATAGCAACCACAGCGATTCCTTGGTGAAAGGCGGAACCCAAATGATAAAGTTATGGTAAAAGAGCAGAGTTGTCGTTTTGAATTTAGTTACGCTGTGGTCAAAATTGTTTAAGGCAGCTCTATGAGTAATTCTGTCCGTGAACGGATGCATGTCACCGCCAAACCCAAGGAACGCGCCATGTTAGTTGGTGGCGATGTTTATAATAATCGCGAAGCTTGGCACATCGATGATTCACTTGATGAATTGGCCTTGCTGGCCGATACTGCTGGCCTCGATGTGGTTGGTACAATTTCGCAAAAACTCGATCATCCCAACCCCAAAACCTATATCGGGCCAGGCAAAGTCCGCGAAGTCGCCGATTTGCGCTCGGAAACACCCTACGATGTGGTGATTTTCGATGAGGAGCTTTCGCCTTCGCAAGCCCGTAACCTCGAAGAATTAATCAAAGTTAAGGTGATTGACCGCACTACCTTGATTTTGGATATTTTTGCTCAACACGCGCGTACTCGTGAGGGTAGTTTGCAAGTTGAGCTGGCCCAATACGAATATTTGCTGCCCCGTTTGCGTCGCGCTTGGTCGCACCTTGAGCGCCAATCGGGCGGTGGTGGTGGCGGTTCGGGGGTCGGGGTTGGTTTGCGTGGGCCGGGTGAAACCCAGCTCGAAAGTGACCAACGGATGATTGGCAAACGGATTACGTTGTTGAAAGAACAACTGGCCGATGTCCATCGTCACCGCGAGTTGTATCGCCAAAATCGCCAAGAATCGGGCTTGCCGATTATTTCGGTCGTTGGCTATACCAATGCTGGCAAATCGACCTTGCTTAATCGTTTGGCTCAAGCCGATGTGCTGGCCGCCGATAAGTTGTTTGCGACACTCGACCCAACTACGCGCAAAGTTGCTTTACCAGGTGGCCGTGCGGTCTTGATGACCGATACCGTCGGGTTTATTCAACGCTTGCCAACCGCCTTGGTCGCGGCTTTTCGCGCTACTTTGGAAGAGATTGCCGAAGCTGATGTGTTGTTACACGTTTTGGATCTGACTCATGCCAATGTTGAGGAACAGTTCAAAACAGTAATCGATACGCTGAGCGATCTCAAAGTTCAGGATAAGCCGATTCTGACGGTGTTCAACAAAATCGATAAGCTCGATGTGCCAAGCGATACCGAAATTGTGCACATGATCACTGAATTGGGCCTACCAATTGATCGCTGGGTGGCGATTTCAGCGCAACAAAACATCGGGATTGATCGCTTACAAGCAGCAATTGAACAAATGCTGATGGAGCACATGGTCAAATTCGAGGTGATGATTCCATACAAAGCCAATGAGCTTGTGGCGCTTTGGCACGAACGCGGGATGATCGAAAGCGAAGAATTTGGTGAGGAAGGCACAACCCTGCGGGGTGCTGTTCCACGTCAATTTGCCCATCGCTACGAGCAATATCGCCTGAAATAACCAAATGTTGTGGTTCTGCGTTAGATCGATCGTCGATTTAACGCAGAGTTTCTTTAGGCTATAGGCTCTTGGCTTTTGGCTCTAGGAACTTCACCCCGCATAATTTATTCTTCTGCCGCTCTGCGCCTCTGCGTTAAATCCCAGCCCTAACTTTATGCTCTATGTTCTATGCTGAATGCTTGGACGACCGTGGTTGTGGTTAAACTTGTATAATCAACGCCTGAACAGCTGTGATCGGTATAAAGGATTGGGCAATGCGATCGATCTAAAGTGAGGTTTGTGCTCTTGCTTGTGGCCGGATTTGGCCTGACATGGTATCTTTTGCGGCCTCAAAATAGCCTCGTTTGGCAAACTTTCACGCCAACGGTTATCCCAATTGAGCAGGCTGAGTTGGCCAATCCTGGGCGCGGGCTATATCAATGGCGTGAGCAAACCATGATTTGCCCAGCCGAGTTGATTTCTAATCGTGAGCGTTATAATCGTTGGACATGGGCCGAACTTGAGCCAAACCAAAATCACTACGATTGGCAGCCGATTCATCAACTGCTTGATGCGGCTGAGCAGCGCGGCCAACGGGTTTGGCTGGGCTTAGGAACCAGCGCTGGCCCCAATCGTAATGGCCCATTTTTGCCAAGCTATTTGCAACAGCCCGAATTTGGAGCGAGCTTTGAAGCCGATTGGTATCCAAATTACAATCATCCGTATGTGCAGGCTCGGCTAGAAGCTTTGCTTGATGCGTTTGTGGCGGAATTTGGTGGCGATCAGCGGATTTTGGGTCTGCAGATGCGCAGTTATGGTCGCTATGGCGAAGGCTATTTGCCTTGGAATGCTGACAAAAGCCATGTGATGTGGGCCAGCGAAAGCACTGCGCGTTGGCTGGTCGATACATGGCACACCCGTTTGAGTGCGCAGTTTTTGATTTCAATACCGCTGAGCAATAATCCAGTCTTTTACTACTCCATGACCAAACAACCCTATTGGAGTATTACCCGCGATGCCTTGGGCATGCCCGAGCAAATGCAGAATATTGATCAACTGATTCAAAGCGCTGTGATGGTTGATGGCATGGCGATTGGCCCGTTGGTGGCTGAGCGCTGGAAATTCGCGCCGATTTTTAGCGAGATGATCGGCGAGTATGGTGAGCGTGATTATAGTGGCCAGTTTCTAGCGGCTCAAACCCAAGTCATCTCCTATCATATTTCGTATGTCAGCAATGGCAATTTTGCCCAGCCCTATCGTGAAAGCCCGTGGGATTTTTGGACTGATTCGATTAATTGCCCTGAACAACCGAGCAATTGGACGGATACAGATACGCAAAATTTTATTTTGGCGGGCAAAATAGCTGGCTATCGTTATGCGCCAACCAGCATCAAACTTGCGCTTAGCGACCAGCAATTGCAGCTTGAAAGCACATGGCAAAACGCTGGAGTTGCGCCAATTTATGAGCGTTGGCCGTTGGTCTGGCAATTGCGCGATCAAGCTCAGGTAGTGGTTTGGCAAGCCGAATTAAGCCTTGATTTGCGGCAAGTTTTGCCAAGCCAAACCTATCAGCATTATCAGCAATTTAAACAAATTTCGTTGCCAGCGGGTGAGTATGAATTGAGCCTGATTGCTCCGGCGATTAATCGCTATGTGCAGCCATTGCAATTGGCAATTGATGGCAAGACCGAGGCTGGGCATTATCGCGTGGGGATTCTGAGCATTCGTTAATATCCAATTCCTCGCTGCTGACTAAAAACGTGGCACAATACACACAACACAGAATTTGGCTGCCCAATCAGCCCAATTGGCTTAATCTCACGCTTGCGACGGTTGCGATGGCCTGATTACTAGGCTATAATGCTGCGACTTTTGCTATTAACGACGTAAAGGCTATAGGGTTATGGAACGAAATCGCTATTTTGTATGGACAGTTGGCTGTCAAATGAACGTCTCTGATTCAGAGCGTCTTGAATCAGCGCTGCAAGGAGTAGGCTATACTCCTGCGGAACAAGCTGAAGATGCCGACTTCATTGTATTAAATTCGTGCTCAGTACGGGCCAATGCTGAAGAAAAGATTATCGGCAAAATTACCGATATTCAACGGATCAAGCAAGAACGGCCTGATACCAAAATTGTGTTATGGGGCTGTATGGTTGGCCCGAATAATCAATCGATCTTCAAGAAAAAATTGCCAATGGTTGATTATTTTGTCTCGCCATCGGCGGTTGATGAAGTGTTGGCTTTAGCGCCAAACCCAATCTACCAACTAGACGAGCCAGCCTTGCCAGTTGCCGATTGGGAAGTGCCACCAGTTAATGTGTATGTGCCAATTAACTATGGCTGTAATATGTCGTGTGCCTATTGTGTGATTCCGTTGCGGCGCGGTAAAGAGCGCTCACGCCCAATGGAAGAAATCGCTGAAGAAGTACGCCGAATTTGCGCCCGTGGAGCCAAAGAAATTACCTTGCTGGGCCAGATTGTCGATTCGTATGGCCATGATTTGCCTGGACGACCTGACCTTGCCGATTTGCTGGAATATTTGCATGAAACTCCCGGCTTGGTTCGCTTGCGCTTCTTGACCTCGCACCCAGCCTTTATGAGCGAAAAATTGTTGCATGCGATTGCCCGCTTGCCCAAAGTGATGCCTGATATTAACTTGCCAATTCAAGCAGGCGATGATCAATTGCTTAAGGTGATGAAGCGTGGCTATACGGTGGCTAAATATACCAAACTGATCGAACGCATTCGCGAGATTGTGCCCAATGTATCCTTGAGCACCGATATTATTGTTGGGCATCCCGGCGAAACCCGCGAGATGTTTGAACGCACGCTTGAAATGGTCGAAAATTTACGTTTCGATAAAGTGCATATTGCGGCCTACTCCTCGCGGCCAGGCACTAAAGCTGCCGAGATGGAGCTTGACCCAGCTTTGGCAGTTGAGCATGGTGAAAAGCAGTTTCGCCGTATTGCCCTCGAACGTTTGCAAGAACGGATTGCAACCGAGCGCAACGAAGAATTCTTGGGCCACGAGGTTGAAGTTTTGGTCGAGGAATTGACCAAAGGCAAATGGCGCGGGCGCGATCGCAACAACAAATTGGTCTTTTTCGAGGCCGAAGGCGATTGGTATGGCAAATTGGTCAATCTGCATGTGACCGAAACGCGGCCATGGTGGTTGGGTGGCGATCTGATCGGCGAAGCGCTAGCGGTAGGTGCTTAATGAGTTACGGCAATGATGACTCACAACGTGAACGCAACGACGCAGTATTAAAGGCTTTGGGTGGTGTTCCCCAACCACCAATTGCCCCACACCAACCGTTGCCTAACCAACAGCCCCAATCAATGCCCCAATCAATGCCCCAAGCTGGTTGGCATCCAGCTGATCAGGGCTATCAAGTGCCATCGGTGCTCGTCACTGAAGAAGGCAACAGTAACACGCCCATGGCCTATTGGGTGCTGCCAGATTTGATTATTGGCTTTTTGCTGGCGGTTATCTTTCAAGTAGTAATTATGATTGGCTATATGCTGGCCAACGGCTTAAGCAGCTTGGATGATATTCAAGGCTTGATGACCGACCCAACCTTTATGTTGCTGAATGCGCCAACCTTGGGCTTAGGCTTTACCTTGGCAAGCATCTTGCGGGTTAATCTACTGCGCAAATTACCATTTGCATGGTTTGGGCTTACGAGCAAAAAACTGGGTATTGCTTTGGGTTTTGGCTTCATTGCTGGCATCAGTTTCTTAGTTACCAACTTTATCTCTGGTGTGATTGGTCAAGCCTTGGGCAGCAATCCCGACCAACAAGACCAACTGATCGGGCCGTTTCGAACGGCGAATAATCTGCAAATTGGCCTGTTTGGCTTGTTTGTGGTGATCATTGGGCCATTTTTAGAGGAAGTCTTTTTTCGTGGCTACGCCTTTCGGGCCTTACGCCAAAAGCTGGGGTTAGCTTGGGGCGTTGTGCTCAGTGGGATTCTCTTCGCTCTGCCGCACGTTTTTGGCGTTACCACAGGCTACATTGGCTTGTTGATTCCAATTTTCTTGGGTGGGGTGATTTTAGCACTTGTTTACCACTACACCAACAACTTGTGGAGCGCTGTTTTAGCCCACTGTATGAACAACTTTGTTGGGTTTCTCGGTCTACTTTGGGCCTTGAATAACTAGCACATCGATGGTTTAGGATTAGTTTGAGCGGATGCGGTGTGAACTGCGTCCGTTCTGTGTGATTAACGCCTGGAGGAACTCCGTGTCCAAGCAAGATGATAAGATGCGCATTCGCAATCGCCTGATTGATCAAGCGATTAGCGACGCTGCCAACAATCAGTGGGAATCGGCCATTGAACTTAACCGCAAAGCAATTGAACTTGCCGAAGATCCTGAAAGCTATAATCGTTTAGGCAAGGCTTTGCAAGAAATGAATCGTTATAGCGAAGCACTCGAAACCTATCAAAAAACTTTGAAACTTGCGCCAAGCAATATTATTGCTCGCCGTAATATCGATAAGATCACTCCGTTGCTGAGCAGCGAAGGCAAGACCAATCAACGCAGCCGCGAGCTGGTCGATTTGCGCTTGTTTGTCAGCGAAACCGGCAAAACTGGGATTACAACCCTCACCAATCTTGCCAACCCAAGTTTGGTTAGCCAATTGGGTAGCGGCGAAAGTGTCGATTTGCGCCACGAAGGCCGCTTGCTGAATGTGTACACCAGCGACGGCATTTTGATTGGGCGAATTGAGCCAAAACTGGCTCAGCGCTTGGCCGAGTTGATCGATGGCGGCAATAAATATGCCGCAGCGATTGCCCATATCGAAAATGGTCAAGTGCGGATTGTGATTCGTGAAACCTTCCAACACCCTTCACAACGCACCAAAATTTCGTTCCCTGGTAAGCTGAGCGGCGACATCAGCGCCTTCCGCCCGTATGTTCGCGATTACTCGTTGCGCTACGATTTCGATGGCGATGACGACGATGAAGTTGACGAAATGGGCGAGGAAGAAGAAGAAGATCTCGACGAGATGAGCCTCGATGACGTTGATAACGACGACGGCGACGATGACGATGAATTAGGCAGCTAAAATTCGGTTTGCTCCAGCCCCTCATCTGTACCAAGGTGAGGGGCTTTTTTGATTAAGAAAAGGCTTACCATGGCCCAAAATATTCAGCAACAGCCAATCCTTATACTTTCACCGCGCTATACGCCAGATTCGCAGGCATTGTGGCGGGCAGCAATTCAGCGCGGATGGCATGTTCAACGGCTCACACGCTGGACGGAGCCGCCGATAATACCATTAAATGCGCAACTCGTTCTTTACTTGGAGGGGGTATTTGCTCACACAATCGCGGCTGCGCTTGGTGTACACTTACCCGAACCATCGGACACATGGCTACCACAGCTTCCCATGGAATATCGCCAGCGCCAGATTCGACTTAACCACGATCACTACTGCTCAGATCCAGCTACCTGCCTTTGTCAAACCACCAAACGATAAACGTTTTCCTGCTAGAGTTTATTTCCCCAACGAAGAACTGCCAAGTGATTCTGCTGATTTGTCAGTTTTGGTAGCTGAAATAGTTGTCTGGGAAAAAGAATTTCGCTGCTTTGTGCTTGATCGCCAATTGCGCACGGCTTCACTGTATGCTCGTTATGCTGTGCCTCAAGATGAAGCAGATTTTGCCAGCACTGGCGAGGAAAATGCTGAACTCCAGCAATTTTTGCAGCGACTCTTGGCAGATCCGCAGGTTGAACTTCCGCGTGCGGTGGTGGTCGACGTTGGCGTGATTGCGGGACGTGGTTGGGCAGTGGTTGAACTTAATGCTGCTTGGGGAGCAGGCATCTATGGATGTGATCCTGCGCAGGTGCTTGAGGTCGTTCAGCATGCGACTGAAACTTGTTAAGCGTTCCCAAGAGCGATGCTGACCTCGCCCTAATTGATGAGCACAATTCCCCCTGATTAACCCTGTTGCTTGGGTCTTGATTGAGTATAGTGGTCGTAATACTCTAGCCAAGGAACGAATTGTGAATTCAAGACCGCAGAAACGCTCGCTCATTCGCCGCATTGGCCGTTGGTTGCGCTGGCTTAGTTTGGTGATTATCGGGTTATTGTTGGTTGGTTGGGGTGTTCAACGCTGGCTCAGTCAGCGCGATCGCCAACGCTTTTTGTCGAGCGAGCAGCAGGTCGTTGTTGCTGGGCATACCATGCGCTTAATTTGTATGGGCAGCGGTAGCCCAACTGTGGTGCTTGAAGCTGGTTTAGGCGATAATGCTGATGTTTGGGGTCTCGTACAGCCAGTATTAGCCCAAAAGCATCGGGTTTGTGCCTATGATCGTGTTGGGATGGGTTGGAGTGATTTTGTCGCAAACAACGCAGATCGAGCTTCGATTGCTGATACATTGCATAGTTTGCTGGAGCAGGCGCAAATTCCAGCGCCATATATTCTCGTTGGCCATTCGGCTGGCGGCGTTTATGGGCGTGAATATGCGCAACGCTACCCTGATCAGGTTGTTGGCATGGTATTGGTTGATTCCTCCCACGAACAACAGCAGCAACGCCAACCTCCGCTCGCCGAAGATCCCTTTGACCTAATGCGTCAGTCAATGCAGGTCTGTGATGCACTAGCGCCATTCGGCATTATTCGCATGCTAAAGGTTTTCGACCAATCTCAAGCGACCTATGCCAAACTACCCCAAACAACTCAAGCCTCGATTCGTGCTAGCTATTATCAAACGAGAACATGCGAGGCTCTCGGTGATGCCATAGAAGCAGTCCAGCAGGATCTGAATCAAGCCCAAGCACCCCAATCGCTCAACGATCTGCCGTTGTTTGTGCTAACCCGTGGTCTGGATGAGCCAGCAATGACTGAGGAATTTGAACAAAATTGGGATGTGTTGCAGCGAGAATTGACCCAGCTTTCGAGCAAGAGCCAACAGCAAATTGCTGAACAAAGTGGGCATTACATCCAGCTTGATCAACCAGAATTGGTGATTGCTGCGGTGGAGTGGGTCTTCAGCCAACAAGCCAAATAGCAACGAGCTAAGACAGCGCTCGGTGAGTGTGTTATGATGCAGCGCAGAATGGCCACCACAGGAGGCGCTATGCAAGCAATTGGCGTTTTGTACAATCCCCTTGTGCCTGCAACCGCCCAAGCAGGTCAACGAATTGCGGCTTGGTTGGGCGAACGGGGGTTAAGTGCGTGGCTCGGTACATCTCAAAGTGCCCGCGATGAGCCAGAGTTGGTCGCACCATGTGAATTGTTGCTGGCACTTGGCGGCGATGGCACGGTGTTACGCGCCGCGCGAATTGGTATTACCCACAATATGCCTATTTTGGGCGTGGCCATGGGTCATCTGAGTTTTATGGCCGAAGTCACCGAAGAATCGGTTTATACAGGCCTAGAAGTGCTGCTCAACGGCGGCGGTTGGTACGATCAGCGCACCTTGGTTCGGGCGCGGGTTTTGCGCCAAGGCCAAGAAATTTATAACGATTTGGCCTTGAACGAGGTGCTGCTTTCCCGCCGTGATGTGGCGCGAGTGGTGCATGTTTCGGTGGCAATCGATGATATGCCGCTGACCAGTTATCGCGCTGATGGTGTATTGGTTTCGACCGCAACGGGTTCAACTGCCTATGCTTTGGCGGCAGGCGGCCCGGTGCTCGACCCACGCTCAGATTCGTTGTTGTTGGTGACAGTGGCTGGCCACTTAACCAGTTTGCCAGCCCTTGTGCTCCCGCCAGACACCAAAATTACTTGGACGCTAGCCCGCCATCATCCAACAATTATTAGCCTTGATGGTCAGTGGTCGTTTCCAATCGAGCCTGAGGATGAGATTGAGGTCACGCGCGCGCAAGAGATTTGTCGTTTTGCCCATGTCTATCCCCAAGCCCATTTTTATCAAACGCTTACTCAGCGCTTGCGTCGTCAGTAGTTTGCTCGCTGGCCAGCCATGTTTGGTAGCGTTGTACGATTAAGCCACTAGTTTGGCGATAATCAACCCATTGAGCTTCTAATGGGCTAAAGGCTTGCTCAAGAGCTTGCCACAAATTGCTTGGTAACGCCGAGGTTGGTTGTAGGCGCAAGCTGCCTGCAACCGCCTCGACCACTTTGATACAGCGCCGTGCTGGATGCTGCATCAAGACCTCTGATAAGCGCCAACCACGCAAGCCACTTAATAAGGTTAAGGCTGTATAGATGCCACTCGAACGTCCCATCGCATCCAACAGCGAGCTAGCAGCTGGCTCGCTTTTTTGGCTTTGCCAAGTATAACGCCATGCCAAGCCATCAAGCGTATGGCCAATCGCCAAACTCACGAGCATCAAATCGCCAGGGCTGAAGGCGGCTAAACGCGGTAAATTACCCACAAAATCACCTAAGGCTTGGCCCAGCGGTGATGTGCCTGCCGAGCGATTTTCGGCGACCGCGCGCAAGCCACGCCAATAGCGTTGGGCTTGCTCGATATTCAAATCGAGGTAGGTTAATGTGTGATGTTCGAGCATCAACAGCCATGTGAACCAACGCCCAATCACGGCGGCCTCGCTGAGGCTGCGAAATGGGGCTAAATGGTGCAAGAGTTGGGTTGCACGGGTCACATGCTGCAAATCGGCATGGGTGTAACTGCCCATCCAGGTCAATAGCATTGGGTCGGGCAAAGCATGTTCGTCCATTAGGTTTCTCCATCAACGACCACAAGCCTCTTATTTCAATCGGCTTATTTAGGTTCGATAAATATTGCTTGGTATATATCTGCGCTGCTGTAATAATCCACAGAATACATATTAGGGGGTGCAGGGGGATGAAAACCCTCTGCGTCTCCCTCCAGCGGAGGGACGGAAGGGTGGCGAATCCAAGTTTCCTGCAAATGGATAATTGCAACATTAAAGCATTGTGCTTGTTCCAATCAGCTCGGAAAGTTAGTATTCCATTAATCTCCTCATGGCCATACCTGCTATATACTACTGGTAGATTAGTTAAGGAGCCGTTATGGCAAATCGTTTAATTCATGAAACTAGCCCCTACTTATTGCAACATGCCGAAAATCCCGTCGATTGGTATGCTTGGGGCGAAGAAGCCCTCCAGCGTGCTAAACAAGATGATAAGCCAATTTTATTAAGTGTTGGCTATAGCGCCTGCCATTGGTGCCATGTGATGGCCCATGAATCGTTTGAAGATCCAGCGACCGCCGCTGTAATGAATGAATTATTCGTCAATATCAAGGTTGATCGCGAAGAACGGCCTGATATTGATTCGTTATATATGGCCGCTGTGCAAGCCATGACCCGCCACGGCGGCTGGCCGATGACGGTCTTTTTGACTCCCGATGGCGCGCCGTTTTATGGTGGAACTTACTTTCCGCCTGAGCCGCGCCACAATATGCCATCATTCCAACAGGTGCTGGAAGGCGTGGCCGAAGCTTATCGCGATCGTCGCGAAGAGGTTTTTCATAGCGCCGAGCAGATGCGCGAACATTTACAAGATATTTTGAGTTTTGATCTCGGACAAGTGAAGCTCAGCAAAAGCCAATTAAACGTCGCAGCTCAACGCCAAATGAGCCAATTTGACTCACGCTTTGGTGGCTACGGCGGCGCACCTAAATTTCCGCAAGCCTTGATTTTTGGCATGGTGCTGCGTACTTGGCTGCGCAGCGAGGATCAAGATGCGCTGAATCAAGTGACCCAAACCTTGCAAGCGATGGCCAATGGCGGCATGTACGATCAGCTTGGCGGTGGTTTTGCCCGCTATTCGGTCGATGCTCAATGGTTGGTGCCGCACTTCGAGAAGATGCTCTACGACAATGCGTTGCTGACCCAGCTGTATCTCGAAACCTATCAAGCCACCCACGAGCCGTTCTATCGCCGGATTGCCGAAGAAAGCATTACCTACATTCTGCGCGATATGACCAGCCCCGATGGTGGTTTTTATGCTGCCGAAGATGCTGATAGCGAAGGTGAAGAAGGCAAATTCTACGTTTGGAGCCTCGCCGAAATTCAGCAATTGCTCAGCCCGGAAGATGCTGCGCTGGCGCAATTGTATTGGAATATTCAACCAGAAGGCAATTTTGAGGGCCATGCGATTTTGTATGTGCCACAAGATCCAAGTGTGGTTGCCAAAGAGCTAAGCATCAGCGAGGATGATTTGGCGCAGCGCATCGCCGCGATTCGGGCCACGCTCTTGGCGCAGCGCAATACCCGCATTCGCCCAGGCCGCGATGAGAAAATTTTGGCTTCGTGGAATGGCATGATGTTGCGTAGTTTGGCTTTTGCTGCCAATGTGCTCGATAATGATCAATATCGCACGGCGGCAATTCGCAATGCCGAATTTATCACCAGCAAGCTGTATCAAAATGGCCAGCTCTATCGTTCGTACAAAGATGGCCAAGCCAAATTCAAGGGCTACCTCGAAGATTATGCTTGTGTAGCCGATGGTATGCTGGCCTTGTATGAGGCGACGTTTGATGTGCGCTGGCTGAATGTGGCAATTGAATTGGCCGAAAGCATGACCGAGCGCTTCTGGGATGAGCAACAGCGCAGCTTTTTCGATACTGCCAGCGATCACGAACAGTTGATCACCCGACCACGCGACCTCTACGATAACGCTACGCCAGCTGGCAATTCGGTAGCGGTTGATGTGTTGCTGCGTTTGGCAACCTTGCTTGATCGCTACGAAT
Organism: uncultured Chloroflexia bacterium; assembly: GCA_963767035.1. Lineage (GTDB taxonomy): Bacteria > Chloroflexota > Chloroflexia > Chloroflexales > Herpetosiphonaceae > Herpetosiphon. The sequence continues at coordinate 355,815 of CAVYBW010000004.1, forward strand.
ACCGCCAATATGCCGAAACTGTGCTGGCAAATTTGAGCGGCGCATTGACGCAGTTGCCTGGAGCCTTTGGTCGTTTGCTAGCTGCCGCCGATTTTGCGCTGGCCGAGCCACGCGAAGTCGCATTAATCGGCGATCCAGCCGATCCGCAATTTAAGCAATTGCTGCAAGCGACCTATCGCAACTATCAGCCCAACAAGGTCGTGGCGGCCTGCAAACCTGATGATCAGGCAGCGCAACGCTTGATTCCGTTGTTGGCCGAGCGTCCATTGCTCAACCAACAAGCCACGGCCTATGTCTGTGTGCGGCGGGCTTGCAAACTGCCAACCAACGATCCGAACGAATTAATCAAGCAATTAGGCTAAATTTTTGGCGCAGTTTGGGAGTAACCCCGAACTGCGCCGCTTTTTTGAGGATGTATGCGAGATTATATTTTCCGCCTGATCGAGCAGTTTGGCCTAATTTGGCGCAAGATTGTGCGTTTGCGTGAGGCTGGCTCGGTCGAAGAAGCCCAAGCAACGATTAATACCGCGTATCGCGATTTATTCGATACCAACAGTCATTTCGTCGATCTCTTGCCCGATGAAGATTTGCTGAAATTGATTCATTTTGAGGATACGATTGACATTGATCGTTGTGCGGTGCTGGCCGCCTTACACGTTGCTGAAGGCCAATGCTTTCAAGAACAAGGCATGATCGATGAAGCTTATCGGCGCTTTGATCGGGCCTTGATGCTCTATGGCGCATTGGTCCGTTCAGGCCAGCAAATTCCGCCCGAAGTGCGCGAAGCGGCTAGTGCTGGGCTAGGCGAATTACGCAATTATGAGCTGGAGCCTGCAACTCTTGATGATGCTTGGCGCGTCTATGCAGCAGTTGGTGATTATGCCAACGCCGAGGATCATCTCTGGCAGTGGCTTGAGGCAACCGAATTTGCCGCCGCCGCATGTAGCGATGCGCAGGCGTGGTATCATCAATTGCTGACCCGCAGTGATGCAAGCCTTGAGCAAATGGGCTTGCCGCGTCAAGAGATCGAGCAAAGCCTTGCCCAACTCGACACACGTTAGCTTGCATTGTGCTCCAAGGGAGGTTTATTTCGATGAAAATTGCGATTATTGGAACCGGTTGGGGTGCTCGCGTTCAGGTGCCAGCCTTTCGTTCGGCTGGACTGAAAATCGTGGGCATCGCCGCTCAAAATTATGAAAAGACCCAGCGTGAAGCTGCCAATTTGGATGTTGAAGCCTTTGAAAACTGGCACGATTTGCTGAAGAGCGATGCCGATTTGATTTCGATTGTCACTCCGCCTGGTACACATTGCGAAATGAGCGTGGCGGCGTTGCAGGCAGGCAAACATGTGTTGTGCGAAAAACCAACCGCACTCAATCAACTTGAAGCCCAAACCATGCTTGAAGCGGCTCAAGCGCACCCTGAGCAATTGAGCTTGATTGACCATGAATTGCGATTTTTGCCAATTTTCCAAATGGCACGGGCATTAATTAATGATGGCGCGATTGGCCAGATTCGCCATGTCAATAGCAGCGTAACCTTCTCATCACGCGCTGATCCGCAACGACCTTGGAACTGGTGGAGCGACAAAGAGCAAGCTGGCGGCGCTTGGGGCGCGATTGGCTCGCACCAAATTGATCTGTTGCGCTGGCTGGGTGGCGATTTTAGCTCGATTCGGGCTACGTTGCACACCTTTGTTGGCGAGCGCCCCCTTGACGATCAACTCTTGCCAGTAACCAGTGATGATTTTGCAACTGCCCAAGTGCGTTTAGTTAATGGCGGTTTTGCTTCGATTATGATCAGCGGTGTGGCAGCGCTGAACGAAAACGATCGCATGATCATCCACGGTGAACATGGCGCGATCAAAATTGATGGTGCGCGTTTGTGGCACGCCGAACGCGATGGCGAGTGGCAAGAGCGCACGCCAGCCCATACGGTTGCAATTCCCAGCGAGATCAGCGGTAATTTTCCGGTGGGAACGGTCTATCTTGGCCATGCCTTGAAAGCCTATAGCCGCGGCCAACACGATGCGCTTGATCAAGCGGCAACGTTTAGCGATGGCTTACTGACCCAAACATTGCTCGATGCAGCCCATCGCTCCGACGAAAACGACGGCGGCTGGATTAAGATCTAGCTAATTCCCTCACCCCCCAGCCCGCTTGCCTATTGAACTAACCCCAAATGATTACAAAATCAGAATGCTAAAAGCCCCTCTCCCGTCCAACGGGAGAGGGGTTGGGGCGTAGGGATTACTCGGTTCTTATTCGTCCTTCGTCCAATGCAGGCTAGGCAAATCGCGTAGGCGTTGGGCAGCGGTTTCAGCGGTTAAATCGCGTTGTGGTTGGGCCAGCATTTCGTAGCCAACCATAAATTTGCGCACCGTGGCCGAGCGCAACAATGGCGGGTAGATATGGGCATGGACTACGTGATGCGCGTAATCCGCGCCATCGCAGGGAGCATTGTGCCAACCAAAGGTATAGGGAAACGAGGTCTGAAACAAATTATCGTAGCGAATTAATGTATGGCTGAGCACATCGGCCAAGTCATCGCGTTCAGCCTCACTTAATTCGGCCAATGTACTGACCGCGCGGCGTGGCAATACTATGGTTTCATACGGCCAAACTGCCCAAAATGGCACTACTGCGGCCCAATGCTGATTGGCATAGACCACGCGCTCGCCACGGGCGATTTCTTGCTCGACATAATCTAGTAGCAGCGGGCGTTGATGTTGGTCGAAGTAGGCTTTTTGGTTGCGCTGCTCGGTTGCGACGATCGTTGGCAGGCTTTCGTTGGCCCAAATTTGACCGTGCGGGTGGGGATTGCTCGCGCCCATGGCCGCGCCGCGATTTTCAAAAATCTCGACATGCTTGATCCAATCGATTGCTGCTAGTTCGCTAAATTGACTGGCCCAGAGATCAACTACCAAACGAATATCGGGAATAGCCATTTCGGCCAAGGTCAAATCGTGGCGTGGCGAGAAACAAATTACGCGACAGATACCACGCTCGCTGTGGGCTTGAAACAGGCCATCATCAAGCGCAGCGTTGGGGCTATCGGGCAGCAACGCCGCAAAATCGTTGGGAAAAACGAAGGTGCTGGCATAGGCTGGGTTGTGCTCGCCATTGGCACGGGTCACATCAGGGCACAAATAACATTGCGGATCAAATGCTGGGCGTTGATCTGGAATGGCTTTTTCAACTTGGCCTTGCCATGGCCGAGCAGTACGGTGCGGTGAAACCAAGACCCATTCATCAGTTAGCGGGTTGTAACGGCGATGTGGCGTATCACTGAGACTCATTGGGTTGCTCCTAAATGACTAAGGGTAATGCTCGGCGTAAACCTGCATATTCCACACTTGGCCAAGCAGGATCAACCGAGAGCACTTCAATTCCAGCGGCGCTGCGTAAAATCGTGTCTTCGATTTTCACGCCAGCTAAACTGGGATTCCAAGCCATGGCGGTATTGGCTTCGATAATTGTTGGCTCGCCTGGCCGGGCCACAACTTCGCGTGATTGGTAGCCAGTTGTGCCACCTTGATGCAATCGCTGCATCTGATCGACCACCACGCGCTGGCTATACGCGGCCACAGCTGCATCGTAGACTGCGCCAACCGTGCTGCCAATTTGGGCTGCAGCAATCATTTCGGCCTCGATGGCAATCACTTGCTCGTAGTTGGAGCGTTCGGCGGCAGTTTCAGGCCGAAAGTGGACATAGCGGCTAATATTGGCATACAAACCAGCTTGGCGAGCGCAGACCACCAACATTGCCCGCTGGCCGATTGGCTCGTGGGTTGCAGGCAAGTGACCATACAACGGCAAACGGCGTTCGCCGCCAACCAAAGTCAAAGCTGGGTGGATGCCATGGCTCCAAAGCTCGGCGGCGGCGGCTCCCGCCAATTGAAATTCAGTCCCAATCGGGTTTGGCGGCGCTCAGCACTTTGGTCATAATTTTGGCAGCGGTGCGGCCAAGCGCTTGATAGCGGGCAATTTCTGCGGGCACTAAGCGCAATTTGGCCGCAACTAACTCTGGTGGTAATCCAACCTCGCCCTGAGCTGGCCGATCAGAAGCCACCAAGGTGGCGTTGCTCCACTCGCGCACTGCCTGATTGCGCTGTTGGGGCGTGGCCCAACTACTCGCCCACAGTTGATATTCAGGCGGGATGCCTTGGTCGCGCAAGCGATCGATCTCAACCGAATCAGTGACGATAAACGCTTGGTCGGCGGTAATCACAACCTCGGCAATCCCAGTTTCAGTCGTTAAAATAACCACATTATCGAGGCCAGCAGTGGCCCAAGCAAACCAATCCACGCCGCGCAACCGCACAGCACCATATTTATAGCGGGCAATCGCTGCCCGGACAGTTGCAAGTTTGTTCGCTATTTCGCTCATCGCCCAATATCCTTGTCTAGCTGCGATTATTGATGCCTTATAGCATACACGAGCCGCAGGAGGCTAAAGTGCAAAATTTGTAACGGGATTAAGCGCTTTGCAACACGTCGGCGATAATGCTGGCGGCCTCGGCACATTGATCGCGATTAACATCAACGTGGGTCACGGCCCGCAAACGGCCTTTGAATGGCACGATCAACACGCCTGCTTGACGTAAGCGTTCGGTGAATTGCTCAGGGCTGAAACTGCTATCACGCAAGCCAAAAACAATAATATTAGTTTGCACCGAAGCCAAATCAAGCTCAATTTGCGGCGATTGGCTGAGCGCTTCGGCCAGCATTTTGGCATTTACATGGTCATCGATCAAGCGTTCGCGGCCTTCGTTGAGTGCAATCAAGCCTGCCGCAGCAACCACCCCAACTTGGCGCATACCGCCGCCGAGCATTTTGCGCCAGCGATGAACTTTTTTGATCAACTCGGCTGAGCCAGCCACAATCGAGCCAATTGGAGCGCCCAAGCCTTTGGATAAGCAGAATTGCACACTATCGACTTGCTTGGTAATTTCACTGGCAGCTACTCCGAGCGCCACTGCCGCATTGAAAACCCGCGCGCCATCCATATGCACTGGCAAACCATGGCTGCTGGCCCATTGCCGTACTTGCGCCAAATAATCCAATGACAGCACCGTGCCGCCACAGCGATTATGGCTATTTTCCAAACATACCACGCCAGCTTGGGCCGCATGGGCATCGTAAGCTGGCCGCACTGCCGCATTCAGCGCCGCCAAATCAAGCTCACCTTGGGCGTTGGTTGGGATGGGATGAAACACCAAGCCACCCAAGGCCGAAGCGCCGCCAGCCTCGTAATGATAAATATGCGATTCATCACCAAGCAAGAGCTCTTGACCACGCCCAGCATGGGCCAAAAGTGCTGCCAGGTTGCCCATCGTGCCGCTTGGCACAAAGATCGCTGCCTCTTTGCCAACCAAATCGGCGGCATAGCGCTGTAATTGATTCACCGTTGGATCATCGCCAAACACATCGTCGCCAACTTCAGCATGATGCATGGCCTCACGCATGGCCAAACTTGGCTTGGTTACAGTATCGCTGCGCAAATCGATCATCGTCAACTCCTTAGAATGCTAGTTCGTGGTCGTTCAAAGCCGATTGTAAATGCCAGCATCATTATATCAAAGGCCTTCGGGAACAAATTGAAACCCCACGGCGTTGAGTATACAGAAACCAAATAAGCGGTGGCTGGCCCAAGCCGGAATGGTGCGAATCGCTGCTTACAGAGTTTACTTAATTCACTTACTACTATGAGGAATGGATAATGAACACGCGAAATTCAATCATTGGTTGGTCGGTTGCACTGTTGTTGATTGTTGGGTTTGGAGTTGCCTCATTGGTGATTTTACCCCGTGGTAGTGCTGCTCAAACCGACACCGAAAGCCGCAAACGGATTTCAGTTACTGGTCGTGGCGAAGTCAAAGTTACTCCCGACATTGCCTATGTGACAATTGGGGTCAACACCACCGCAACAGATGCCAAAAGCGCTTTGAGCGATAACAACACCAAAATGAATGCCTTGCTCGAACAATTGAAGGCCGCTGGAATTGCCGATGCCGATATTCAAACCACCAACCTTAACATTTCGCCAAGCTACGATTATTCGGGCAACACGCCGGTGTTGAAGGGCTACGATGTCAACAACAGCGTGCGGGTCAAAGTGTCGGTCAGCGATGCTGGTGGTTTGTTGGATAAAGTAGTCGAAGTTGGCGCTAACAATATCTCAGGCTTGAACTTCGACGTAGCCGACCCAGCAAAATCATTGGAAGCCGCTCGCCAAGCTGCGATCAAAGATGCTCAATTGCGGGCTGAACAATACGCTGCTGTGAGCAATGCCCAAGTTGGCGAAGTGTTGGTAATTAGCGAAACCGTTACGCCAGTAACCTATCCAGTCGCCTACGAATCACGCGATATGGCCGCTGGCAGTGGTGCCCCAATTCAACCAGGTCAACAAAGCCAAGTTATCGAAGTTCAAGTTATCTTCGAACTCAAATAAACTCAGCTAAATTTCAACTTTGAAAAGCGGGCTTGCTCAGGTATGATGCTTGAGCAAGCCCGCCTTTTTTGTATGTTGGATAGTTCGACGAAGTATTGCCTCACCCCCCACCCCCTCGCCCACTGAACGCGGGCTAGGGTGCGCAATCAAACCACGCAGTTAATCCCTTCGCTCGCCGCAGTGGACTAAGGGGTGGTGTGAGGGAACCTAAACTTGGCGAATCACAATCAGCGGCGGATGCTCCAAAGTCGCGTGCACCGTACAATGTTGGGCAGCACGCAACACGGCAGTTTGCCGAGTTTCGGATAAATTAGCTGGTAAGGTCACATCAATTTCATACTGATCGATGCGGCGTGGCTCGCTGCCAAAACTCCAGCGAATAACCAAACTGGTGCTGGTCAAATCAAGTTCAGCAGTTTGGGCGTAGCGCTCCATCACGGCGGCAGTGCAGCCAACTAAGGCCGCAGCCTGCAATTGCACCGGATTGAGATCGGCAGGATAGCCAAAAGGCTGGCCATCGAAAATTAAATCAAGCTGATTGGTTTGTGTAACCGAAATTTGCATAAAACACCTTTTTCTCAAATGGTCGAATCTGTGTGAGGAAATTATGAAACTTGCTCGTAGCTTAACATTAATTGGCTTGTTTGGCTGTTTAACTGGTTGTATGAGTACGAGTGCTGAGCCAACCAGTGTGCCAGCTAGTGCACCAACCAGCGTGCCGCCGACTGCCACCATTGCCGCCGCCATCACGTCAACTTTGGGCGATGTACCGCAACGGCTGGTCTTTGTAGCTAATCAACCCAATCAAGTGACGATTATGCTGGCAGCGCTTGATGGGAGCGCGGCTCAACTGCTTAATCCCGATTTTCCAATAGCACTTGATCCGGCATGGTCGCCTGATGGTCGTGAATTGGCCTTTGCGGTGCAGGATAGCGATGGCTTTAACATTTATATCAGTACCGCCGATGGCAGTAATTTAGTCCAAGTAACTAGCGAACCAAGCGATGATCTGAATCCAAGTTGGTCGCCTGATGGCCAGCAATTGGTCTTTCAATCCAATCGTTCGGGCAACGATGAAATTTATCGCGTCAATCGTGATGGCAGTAATCTGCTGCAACTCACTAATGATCCAGCCCAGGATTGGATGCCAAGCTGGTCGCCTGATGGCAGTTTGATTGGATTTAGTTCATCACGTGGGTTTAGTGGCGATGAGTCGTCAGGCCGCGAGTTGTATCTGATTCAGCCTGATGGTCAAGGCTTGCAGCAATTGACCAAAGTGCGAGGCCGTGCCCAAAGTCCAAGTTGGTCGCCTGATAGCCAACAATTGGTGTATGTGTTTTTTGAGAGCGCCATGGTTGGCGGCGACATTGCTGGCAACAATATCTATACAATCAAGCGTGATGGCAGTGAAGCCACGTTACTCCAAGCCAATGCCTTCGATCCTCAATGGCTTGATCAACGGATTGCCTTCACAACCTATGATGAGCAAACTTTTCATACTGCGCTGCGTATACTGGATCTGAATACGCTGCAAGTCAGCGTGCCAATTACAATGCCAGAAATTGATCTGATGCAGCCGGTTTTCAATCGCTAAATCGGATTAGTTGTGGCTGTTGCGTTACAAGAAAGGTATGGAGAGGATGCACGTATCACGCTGTCCAAGTTGCCAATCAAACAACATTATTCCGAATGCAAGCTTGCATGAGCTGAATAATCGCTATGCGCGATTAATGGTGACGGTCTATGAGAATCCCAAGGCTGTTTTCGCAAAAGGCGGAGTTGATACGTGGGTGAAATGTACAGTTTGTGGCGCTTGCGGCCATATTATGCTGCACGCGGAAAATCCGCAAGCGCTGTGGGATGCCTATCAAGCTCAGCAAAATAATTAATTCCGATCCACGAAGGGCACGAAGCAAGTACGCTTTCGTGTAACTTCGTGTTCTTCGTGGATCAATGGTTAGAGAATGAGCATAGCATCGCCAAAAGAGAAGAAGCGATATTCGCGTTCAACCGCTTCGGCGTAGGCCCGCATAATCTGTTCGCGGCTCGCCAAGGCACTCACTAACAGCAACAAAGTCGATTTGGGCAAGTGAAAATTAGTAATTAAACTATTGACCACCCGATACTCGTATGGTGGGTAGATATAGATATTGCTCCAGCCCGATGCTGCTCGAATTTCACCTGCGTTCAAACTAACGGCTTGGGCTTGAGCTACGGTTTCGACCACGCGAGTGCTGGTTGTGCCAACCGTAATAATCCGCCCGCCAGCAGCCCGAGTAGCATTGATCGCTTGGGCAGTTTCCGCTGAAAGCTCATACCATTCGCTATGAATTTGATGTTCGAGCGCGTTTTCAGTTTGCACAGGCCGGAAGGTATCCAAGCCAACGTGCAAGGTAACGCTGGCCCAGCCAACACCCATGGTTTTAACCTGCTCAATCAGCGCTGGTGTCCAGTGTAAGCCAGCGGTTGGGGCTGCTGCCGAGCCAGCCTGGGCACTATAAACGGTTTGATAACGCTCAGGATCGGCCAATGGGGCCGTGATATACGGCGGCGTTGGCATTGAGCCAAGTTCGGGCAAACGCTGATTAATTGATTGATCGAAGCAGACAATTCGGCTGCCGCTTTCGAGCAAAGCCTCAACTGTGGCTTCAACCTGTGCGCCGCTATGGCCTGTGATAATCAAGCGGGTGCCAATCGCAACTTTGCCTTTGATCAGCGCTTCCCAGCGTTGGGTATCGCGTTGCTTGAGCAGCAGCAACTCGGTTTTGCCGCCGCTGGCTTTTTGGCCATACAAACGGGCGGGCAACACTCGGCTATCGTTGGCAACCAACAAATCACCAGGCCGCAAATAGCGCCCAATCTCATAAAAATGGCGATGCTCAAGCTTGCCCGTAGCGCGATCGAGCACCAACAAGCGCGAGTGATCGCGTGGTTCAACCGGAGTTTGGGCAATGCGTTCAGGCGGTAAGTGATAATCAAAATCGGCAATTGGTAGCATGATCGTTGGCTATAGGCTATGGGCGATAGGCTATAGATAAAAAGGCTGGTTCAGAATTTATAGCTTACCATAGAAAAAGTATCAAGGATGAAGGATGAAACAAAAGGCATAATAAGAATGCGTTTTTAACGCAGAGGCGCAGAATGAGGGATGAGGGATGAGGGATGAGGGATGAGGGATGAAGTCAGCATGGAGAATTTAGGGTATTGGAATATGTGAAGGACGAAATTGAGGGCATTTTGAATAACAAACATAATCCACAACCTGAATATTAGGGGGTGCAGGGGGATGAAAACCCCTTGCGTTCCCCGCCTTGAGGCGGGGCGGAGGGGTGGTGATCGATCTTGATTCTTTAACTGAGTGGCATAGCCCATCGAGATCTCAGCTAAAAGTTCAATTCTTCTTGATCTTTGCGAGCTTCGCGGTTGCAGCGCTTCGCGTCCTTTATGGATCGAGAATTACCCAGCTCGTTGCTCTATGCTCTTTATAAAATGCAGTATGCTATAATGGCGCAGATACACCACCAAGACAAGGAACATCCATACAACTATGGAACCAGAAATTTTAGCTCGTCTCGCTCGTGTCGAGGCGCGATATAGCGAACTCAATGATGAAATGACGCACCCCGATGTGTTGAGCGACCATGTGCGCTTAACTACCTTGGCGCGCGAACAAACCGAACTCGGCGAATTGGTTGGCCGCTATCGTGAGTTTATGCAGGCTGAAAAATCGCTCGAAGAATCCAAAGCCATGCTGCGTGAGGAAAACGATCCTGAGTTGCGCGAAATGGTGCAATTGGAGATCGAGGAACTTTCAAACCGCATGGAGGCAATCGGCGCTGAAGTACGGGTATTGTTGCTGCCACGCGACCCCAACGACGAAAAGAACGTGATCATCGAAATTCGCCAAGGCGAAGGTGGCGATGAAGCAGCCTTATTCGGGGCCGATGTGTACCGCATGTACCAACGCTATGCTGAAACTCGCGGCTGGAAAACCGAACTGATGTCGCTCAGCGAAAATGGCATTGGTGGCTTCAAAGAAGTTATCTTTGAAGTCCAAGGCCAAGGTGCCTGGAGCCGGCTCAAATACGAAGGTGGCGTGCATCGCGTTCAGCGTGTGCCTGCAACCGAAGCACGTGGCCGGATTCATACCAGCACAATCACGATTGCGGTTCTGCCAGAGGTTGAAGAAACTGCGGTTGAAATCAAACAAGAAGATTACCGCATCGACGTGTATCGCTCAGGCGGTCACGGTGGCCAAGGGGTTAATACCACCGACTCAGCAGTGCGGATTGTCTATAAAGGCGGCACGCCTGACGAAATTGTGGTCGTCTGTCAAGATACCCGTTCGCAGATTAAAAACCGTGAAAGTGCCCTAAACGTGTTGCGCGCACGCTTGTATGCCCGTGAACAAGAAAAACGCCAAAAAGAGCTTGGGGAATCGCGCTTGGCTCAGGTTGGTAGCGGTGAGCGAGCCGAAAAAATGCGCACCTACAACTATCCTCAAGACCGGATTACCGATCATCGGATTGGCCAAAACATCTCAAATTTGCCTGTTGTCCTTGATGGCGCGCTTGATCGCTTGATCGATGCGTTGGTTACCTACGACAACGCCGAACGGCTTAGGGCACTGGGTATGGGAGCCTAGGAGTTTGTTGCATGCACTCGCCGCTTGCTGAATTTATTCGCCGCATGCCCAAATGTGAGCTTCATGTTCACTTAGAAGGCTCAATTACCCCCAAAACGCTTTTGGCGCTGGCGACGAAAAATGGCATTAGCTTGCCTGCTAGCGATTTGGCGGGCGTTGAGCGCATGTTTCAATATGAACACTTCCTAGGGTTCTTGGATGTGTATCGTACCTGTGCCCGTTGTTTGATCCATGGTGAGGATTTTGAACGGGTTGCTTATGAGTTGGCCATCGATTTGGCTCAGCAACAAGTGCGTTATGCCGAAGTCATGCTCTCGCCTGCTCGGCGCATGCTCCGCAACATGGATTTCGATGAGATTCTTGGTGGTGTTGCTGCTGGTTTTGCCCGTGCTGAGCGCGAGACCGGGATTATTTGTCGGCCTGCCTTCGATTTTGGCCGCCAGTTTAGCCTTGATCAAGCATTGCGGGCGGTCGAGTTGGCTCAGGCTGGCATGCAATATGGGGTCGTCGCTTTCTCGATTGGCGGCGATGAGGCCAATTATCCACCTGAGCCGTTTGTCGAAGTTTTTGCCTTGGCCAAAGCTGTTGGCCTGCACGTGATGGCCCACGCTGGCGAGGTTGCCGGTGCCAATAGCGTGCGCGGCGCGGTCGAAATGCTGGGTGTTGATCGGATTGGCCACGGCTTTCGGGTGCTTGAAGATGCTGAGTTAACGCAATTTTTGGCCCGCCGTGGCGATATTACCTTCGATGTTTGCCCAACCAGCAATATTCGCACTGGTGTCGTTGCCTCGTTTGAGCAACACCCCTTGCGCCAGATGCTCGATGCTGGTTTGCCAATTACCCTCAACTCCGATGATCCAGTTTTATTCGATACCACGGTAACTGGCGAGTACTTGCTGGCCGCCGAACGCTTCGATTTTTCGATTGATGATATTTGTAAAGTTGCCCGCCAAAGTGCCAAAGCCTCGTTTTTGCCCGCCGAACAGCGCCGACAATTACTGATCGAGTTTGATCAACAGCAAGCCCAATTGCGCCGCGAATTAGGCCTCTAATCCATTTAATCATGAAGAATACGAAGCTTAGGCTGCTTCGTATTCTTCGTTTTTTAGAGGATCATAAAAGAAAACATTGGCTACGTTCTATTACTAAATTATTGACAACCTCAATTGCAAAATGCTATAGTCGCGATGATTGATAGAGAAACTTTCACTCTCCCCCATTGATCCTCATTCAATCTCGATCATTTAATTCCGCTCACCAAAGGAGTAGGATGTATGACTGCTGCAGTCGTAGAGATTAACTATGAGCAGATGCAACAACTGAGTCAACGCTTCCAACGCCAGTCCGATCTCGTGGACTAATTGCATCAGCAGTTGAACCAAACCTATCAGCAACTCCAGCGCGATTGGCAGGGCGAAGCCGCTAAAACCTTTTTCAACGAAATGCAAACCACTATTTTCCCCACTCTGGGCCGATTAAAAGAAGTTTTGGTGACAGCGCAACAGGTGACACTCAACGTCAACTCAATTTTGCATGCGGCTGAAACTGAAGCTGCTACCCTGTTCAATGGCGCTTTTGACGGCGGTGCTTCTTCTGGTAATGGCAAGGGTATTTACAACAATCCTACTGGGAAAAGTACATTGGTTACCGACCCTGAATATCGCAAACTTGAGAAGCCAGCTTTTGCCAAAGATGCTGACGATGGCGCTGAGATTGCTATCGATGATGTCAAGCAAGGTTCGTTGGGCGATTGCTACTTGATGGCTGGAACCGCCGCGATTGCTAATACCAACCCTGATATTATTCGCAATGCTATTCGTGATAATGGCGATGGTACTTACACCGTGACGCTCTATCCTGAGGAGGGGCTAAAAGGGGCTTTTGGCATCCGCTCCAAGGTTGAGATAACCGTAACCAATGAATTTGTGCATTCAAAAGGCAGCGGCGCAATTGGCTATGCCCAGCTCAGCGACGAATCCGAAATCTGGCCAATGTTGGTTGAAAAGGCCTATGCCCAACATAAAGGTGGCTATGCCAATATTGCCAGTGGCAATGCTGGCGAGTTTATGGCCATCCTAACTGGTAACGATTCATCACATATTGATGTCGAAGATGTTGATTTTGCTGATCTCAAAAGCCGCTTGGATAATGGTGATGCGATTACCGCCGGAACCCCTGATTCGCTGACCAATAAACCAGCTGGTGTGCACGCCGACCATGCCTATGTGGTTAAAAGTATCGATCCTGCTAATAAAACTGTTACTTTATATAATCCTTGGGGCTACGATCATCCAACCATTACCTTTGATGAATTTAAAGCCAATTATGAGCAAGTTTCGATTAATGAAAAGGACTAAAAGCTCATGCGGAATCTCTTGCGAATGTTTCTGCTTATTAGTATGTTAATCCTGTTAGGAGCCTGTGATATGAACAACAGCCCTACGCCCATTAGCAACCCTGCTCCCGTCGAATACCCGCAAACCAAGCCCGATAGTTTGATCTTGCCCTATGGTGTGCCGCATGTCCAATTTGCTCAACATTGGGTGCGGATTGAGAGTTACGATCGTGCTAGTGAGTTGATGGTGGTTGAAATTCGGCCTGATCGGAATACCCCTGGAGTTGAGCAGCCAGTCAAGGTTGGCGATAGCTTGACGATTAATAATCAGCGCTATCCAGTTTTGGCGCTGCAAGCTCCCCAAAATGGCCTTGGTTGGATCGAGATCGATTCCCAGCCACAGCCATAGTTGATCTACGAAGGGTACGAAGAATGATGTGGCTGTCGGCTTTTTGGATTCCAACCAATCTCCGATAGCCCAAAGTCTATAGCCTTATCTTCTCTGGCTTTGTTCTCCATGGGGCTGGCACGGACGAACCGATCTCCAGCCCCTGATCCTCGACCTCTAGCTAGAAACTCGCTAAGCGTTCGCGCAAGGTTGTGGCGGCTAGCTCTTGGGCAGCCAAGGCTTCGCGCTCCTTCTGCACAACTTCGGGCTTGGCTTTGGCCACAAAGTTTTCGTTGGAGAGTTTGGCTCGACGACGCTCGACATCGGCGTCAACTCGTTCAAGCTCCTTGTTGAGTCGTTCACGTTCGGCAGCTAAATCGACCATGCCCGCCAATGGCAAGACCACTTCGACTGGAGAAATGACCAAGGTGGTAGCTTGCTCTGGTCGTTCGCTTAGGCTTTCGCTAATTAGCAATTTATCGGGAGCGATCCGCGCCAACCGACTGATGATCGCTGCTTGTTCAGTTAGCATTGCGGTTGCTGAGCCAGCAGCAATCAAGCCCTCGATCCATTTCACTGCTTCCACGCCGGTTTCAGTTCGCACGTTGCGCACGCCACGAATGATGTTTTGCACCAGTTCCCAATCGCGTTCAGCTTGCTCGTTGAGTACGGCTGGATTGATTAAAGGATACTCGGCGATAATCAGTGCGGCAGGCGTTGGCGTGGTTTGCTCGCTGTTATGCAGTTTTTGCCAAGCGGCCTCGCTAACAAACGGCATAAACGGGTGCAGCAAACGCAAAGTTCCTTCCAATACCGTGTAAAGTGTTTCACGAGTATGCAATTGCTGTTGCTCGTCGCCAGTATCAATTTGAATTTTGGCAGTTTCAATGTACCAATCAGCAAATTCATCCCAGAAGAAGGTTTGGATTTGACGACCAGCCTCGCCCAAATTGAAACTATTCATCAAGCGCTCAACATCGCCAGCCAAGCGATTGAAACGCGAAAGAATCCAGCGATCAGCCACGGTGTAAGTGTGTTTGCTCAGGCTTTCAGCGCCAACGTTGCTCTCGGCAGTGCGTGGCAAATCGCCCAACTTCGAGATCACAAAGCGGGTTGCGTTCCAAATTTTGTTGGCAAACGAGCGTGCCGAATCCAAACGGGTTGGTTGCAAGGCAAAATCTTGGCCTGGCGTTGATGAAGTGGCGAAGGTAAAACGCAGCGCATCGGTGCCATACTGATCAATCAAATCGAGCGGATCGACCTGATTGCCCAACGATTTCGACATCTTGCGGCCATGTTCATCGCGCACAAGCCCATGCAAATAAACCCATTCAAACGGCTCTTTGCCCGTGAGATACAGGCCCAACATCATCATCCGCGCCACCCAGAAAAACAGAATATCGTAGCCAGTTTCGAGCAGCGTGTTTGGGTAAAACTGCTTGAAATCGGGATTTTCAACATCAGGCCAGCCCAAAATGCTGAATGGCCACAAACCCGATGAGAACCAAGTATCAAGCACATCTTCATCTTGGCGCAACTCAATAACTTGACCATAATGCGTAGTGGCGGCGGCAATCGCATCGGCAGCATTCAACTCAACAAACATGTGATTATCGGGGCCGTACCACACCGGAATCCGATGGCCCCACCACAGTTGGCGGCTAATACACCAATCCTGAATATTTTCCATCCAATGAAAATAGATTTTATTGAAGCGTTCAGGCACGATTTTGGTGCGGCCTTCGCGCACGGCGGCCATGGCTGGCTCGGCCAATGGCTGCGTTTTAACAAACCACTGGGTGCTGATCAATGGCTCGACGATCGTATCGCAGCGTTCGCAACGCCCAATCTTCATCAAATGGGGCTTGGTTTCAACCAAATTGCCAGTTTCAGTCAGGTCAACGACTAAGCGCTTGCGAGCCTCAAAACGATCGAGGCCAGCGTAGTTGCCACCCTCAGCACTGATCGTTGCATCAAGATTCAGCATATTGAGAATTGGCAAGTTATGGCGTTGACCAACGATATAATCGTTTGGATCATGGCCCGGGGTGATTTTGAGCGCCCCAGTGCCGAACTCGCGCTCAACATAGGTATCGGCGATAATCGGAATTTGGCGACCCAAGGCTGGCAGCACCACAAATTTGCCCACCAAATCGGCATAGCGCTCATCGTCGGGATGCACCGCTACAGCCACATCGGCCAGCAAGGTTTCAGGGCGCGTGGTGGCGATCGTAATTGATTGATCGCCCTCGCTGATGCGCCATTCGGTATCGTTGGCATCGGTGGCAACTTTATAGCGAATATGCCACAAATTGCCTTGCTCTTGCTCATCGCGATAAATCACTTCCAGATCCGAGATTGCCGAGAGACAGCGTGGACACCAGTTGACCAAACGTGTGCCACGATAGATCAACCCATCGTCGTACAAGCGCTTGAAAGCCACAACCACCGCTTGCGATAAACCCTCATCGAGCGTAAAACGTTCGCGCTGCCAATCGACCGACGAGCCAAGGCGGCGAATTTGGCTGGTTATCGTGGAGTGTGAACGGCCTTTCCATTCCCAAACCGCATCAAGAAAATCCTCGCGCCCAAGATCGTGGCGAGTTTTGCCAACTTTGGCGAGTTGCTTTTCAACCACATTTTGAGTGGCGATGCCCGCGTGATCGGTGCCTGGAACCCACAAGGTTGGCTGACCAAGCATGCGATGCCAGCGGGTCAAAATATCCTCGATTGTGTTGGTCAAGCCGTGGCCAGTGTGCAGCACGCCAGTTACGTTGGGTGGCGGAATCGCAATCACAAACGGATCTTTGCCATTGGCTGCGGTTGGCTTGAAATAGCCCGCAGCTTCCCACCATTTGTACAAATGTTCCTCAACCTTGGCGGCCTCATAAGCTTGGCCAAGATCAGCGCCGGCTAAGGCACGTTGTAAATGCTCGTTAGCTGATGTCATGATTGAAACCTCAAACTAGATTAATTAGGACAGCGTAAATTAACGCATTCTGGGCCACGAGCGATATGCTCGCTAAAAAATGTATTGATTGCAGCGAGATTTGCATTATCGCGGAGCATCAAACGATATTCCCAAGCAGTCATTGCAACCGTTGCATCCAAATCAAAGCGTTTTTGCAGAATTGTATGATGGTCACGGCGATAAAGATTTTCAAATGTTGCTTCTAATTGACTAAGCTCAATTGACGTAATTAATTGGGGATTATAAAATACTATTACTGCACCATGCTCTAAGTTGTGCACCATTGCTTCATCGCTAACAAAACCATCGTAATAGCCCCATTCTGCTGGCGATTGCCCATGATAACCCGATGTTGGTGGTAACGATGGATATTCAACCAGATCTTGCACATGATAAGGCGGATCAACCGCTGGAATATATTCACCGAGCCACATTTGGTCTATTTCCACCTTTTTGGGCTTGATTGGTGATTTTTGATTAAAGGTAGCCAAGCTAAATGCTGGTGTCACTTCAACCCGATCAACCTCAGTCATTTCCCAAATCAGCGGATAGACTTTGGTTTCGCCACGGCGAGTATTTGGCAATGAAGTTTTATTATTAATGTAATCGATATAGCCTGCGCCAGCGCCAATCACTTGATCGTTCGCATCGTAAAACAACATTGATACTAAGGTTGAAGTAACCACCCCACTATCGGTCGCAATCGCGCTAACGTGATAGGTTGGGTACTCATTGCCCCAACTGTCCTGCAAACGACCATGGAAGGGCATCCCAAACGTGGTTGGAGTAAATGCCTCAATTTGGGGAATCGGTTGCTCAATTGTGACCGGATAACCCTTGCCCAAACTGATTTCAACGCTTTTGGCACGAAAACTCATTCCAGTAAAGACACCATCAGTAACTACGATTTTTTGCTTGGGCAGCAATAATTCAATCGTATTGGTGTTTTTCAGCAGCTTATTAGATTGACTGGTCAACGTCATGGTATAGGGAATGTTATACAGCGCTTGATCGCTAGGGTTTTCAATTTCAAAATAGACCATTGCCTGATCGGTCAATGGGGTTTGACCAACACCTGAACGCACGATGGTTAATTCAACCTCGGCTTGCAGCGGTTGCTCGCTAATTTCCGTTTGATCATCAGTAGTTAATAATGGCCATAATTGAAAACCGAGTAAGATGAGCAAACCCACACCACACAAACTTGCGCCAAGCAGCATCAACGTTTTAGGCAACGATCGCGGCTGTTTGGTTGTCGCAACCGTTGGCTGCGTCAATCGAATCGTTGGCAGATCACTGCTATCATTAATTGGTGGTAGCTGCGTAGTGGGCTGAACTGCAAACAGCGGCGTTGTTTTGTTGTTGATTGATAAGATAGGTTGCTCAACATTTGGTGTTGGCTCAGCACCAAGTTTGCTTGCCAATGGCTTGATTCTAGCTGCTGCTGGTGCTGCATCAATCGCTGCAATCCGGCGCAAACATTCGGCCTGTTGCGCAGGATCAGTTACGATTGTGGCCAAAATGCGCCATGCCTCGCGCTCCTGCCCATTTTGGCGAATCACTGCGGCTAGCAGCTGTTTGGCTTGATTGTGGTTGTTTTGCGCTAAGGCTTGTTCAACCTCACGCTGCCAAGTCGTTGATTCCATCACATTCCCTCGTTGCAATTTACCGCTAAAAACAAAAACCCCACGCCCGAACAAGGACGAGAGGAAACTCGTGGTACCACCTTGATTATGCTGCCGCAGCAACATCACTCATTGACGCGATAACGGGCGCACCCGAACCAACTTACTTAATTTCAGTTGCTTGACTTCCAAGCCACGTTCAACTATTGCTCAACCGAGGGTGCTTTCAGCCGACGACACCCAATCTCTGGCGGGATCAATAATCTACTCATCTTGTTCAACGTCATTTGCTATTGCCCAAATAATAGCCATGCTTGCGACTTGTGTCAAGATGGGGAGTTGGAAATGAGTGGTCAAGGTTCAGGGATGATCAACTCGGAAACCCCGAAGATTATGAAGGCGCGAGGGGTTAGGGATCAGCTGGCGTGGAACCGCGAAGCACGCGAAGATCGCGAAGGCGTGAAATCAGCAACACACTAACAATCCAATAATTAAATATTAGGGGGTGCAGGGGGATGAAAACCCCATGCGTCTCCCTCCAGCGGAGGGACGGAAGGGAGGAGAACAAGGAACTAGCGGTCAGTTGCGAGGCATCTACGACGTGGAACCGCGAAGCACGCGAAAATCGCGAAGGCGTGAAATCAGCAACACACTAATAATCCAACAATTAAATATTAGGGGGTGCAGGGGGATGAAAACCCTCTGCGTCTCCCTCCAGCGGAGGGACGGAAGGGAGGAGAATCATGATTATGCAATCAAACTCTTAACGGAGACACGTAGCGCAGCGCTGACTCTTGGTTATACGCCATCCAGTAGTCGAATCGAACGCACTGAAATCTAAAAGTCAATAGCCAAAAGTCCATCGCCAAGAAATATTGCATTGACATGCGGGCTAGAACTCTGTAACCTATAGCCAACATTCCACGTACCAACCCCAGCCAACCCGTTGTATGGAGAACAACCATGACCATTGTCCTTGATCAGCGCTCCGATCAATCCCTTGCCGTCTATATCGACGGCGATTTGCAGTTTGATAGCCGTGATGAAGGGGTTTACCACGAGTTATTGGCATTGCCAGCACTCGCTTTGGCCCAAGCACGCCGCCCCAAACGCCAACTCCGAGCGTTGATTTGCGGCGGTGGCGATGGCTTTGTTGCCCGTGAATTGCTCAAATCCTCAGCCATCAAGCAGATCGATTTGGTTGATTACGACCCAACCATTCTTGATTTAGCCCAAAATGAATGGCCTGAACTTAACCAGCATGCCATGACCAACCCCCGCCTGAAGGTGCATATTTGCGATGCAGTCCAATTCGTCGACCAAGCGGCTCTGGCTGCCGATGAATACGATTTAATTATTTGCGATTTTACTGTACCCCGCGATCAAATTGGCGCACGCTTGCATAGCATCGATTGGTATCAGCAATTGGCCTATATTTTGCATCCCCAAGGGCTAATTGCGGTCAATGCGGCCTCACCATCGCAAACGCCAGAGGCCTATTGGATGATTTATAACAGCATTCGTACCGCCGATCTGAATCCAAAGCCCTATCGTTTTTCTTTGCCTTCGTTTACCGAAGCCGGATATGGCGATGATTGGGGCTTTTTTATTGGCAGTCGCAAAGCGTTGCGCCCACGCGAGTTTGATCAATTGGTTTTGGCTGAGCCACGCGAATTTTTGCACGATAGCGAGCAACTTTAAACGCGCCTTTGCCTTCCCATCGGCGCTGGCCGAAAAACGCGCTACTGCTCAACCAACCAAACTTGCCAGTGATGCGCTTTTGCATAGTTTATTCGCGCCAACGTGGGACGAAGCCAGTGGCACCGATTGGACATCACTCGATTTTGTGCATGATGCCGCGCCACTGCCCAAGCCCCATACCAGCGCAACCTTGATGCCAAACGCCGTTCAGCAAGCGTTGCAGGCCGATCAAGGGCTTGATGAAAGCCAAGTTTTTGAGCAAGTTGTGCAAGTGATGCCAGCGTTGCGGGCCGAACAAACCCGCAGTATGGTACGCGAATTTATCGCCAGCCCGCTGCGCTTCCTCAATTCGCTCGATCTGCGACGCTTGGTTGAGGCGTTGCTGCGGCGCAGCCGCGAGTTGCCACGTAAATTGGTGGCCGAATTGCGGTTGCTGCGTCGCCATCTCCAGCGCACTTGGGAGAATCCGCAATTGTTGCTTAGCCGTGGGCTTCGCATCGTCTCGATCATTGCCTTGGTGATTATCTTGGCCAATTTGCTGCACCCCGACACAACCTACGCCAAAGGCGATACCTCGGCTGGCTCCGGTGCAACTTCAAGCCAATCGATGGTGCGCACTAGTTCGCCCTACGATGTGGTGCAAGCGCCACCATCGACGGTTGAAGGCCGTGGTTTTTCAAGCACAACCTATGGCCGCGGCAGCGTGATTGATGAATATGGTTCGGCCTATCCAACTCGCCGTTATCGCTACTATGGCTCGTATTATGGCGGCAGTTCCTATCGCAACTACAACCGCAATCAACGCCCAAGCGAAGATCCCAACGAAGGCGATGCACTGTATCGGTTGACACCTGAAACCGATATTTTGGCCAATGGCGAAGTGGTGATTAGCCTGACCGATCAATCGTATCTGTTGCTTTCTGACCAAGTTATGGCTGTGATTGACGCGGAAGATGGCTTGCCGATTGTCTTTTTGCAACGCGACGAAGCCTTGATTTGGCGTACCCATCGCGAGCTTGATCGCCAGCGGCGTGGGCTTGATGGCAGCGTCAAAGCCAAGCAAGATTGGATCAATTGGGTCAGTTGGGCGGGGTTTGTGCCATGGCGCAACGACGATGAAGCTGAATTGAACAACATTGTGCAAACCCGTGGCACGCTTGACCAAGCAATCAAAAGCTTGGGTTCGATTCCTGCTAATCAGCCAGCGATTCGGGTTGCGCCCACCCAGAACGGCTTTCAATTGTTCTCCAGCGTCTGGATGAATGCTGAAGGCAGTTTGGCGATTTTGGACATGCCCGATGGCAGCAAAGCCTATCTGAATAAAACTGGCTGGTTTAGCGATAGCGCGTTAACCCAACCGCTCAGCGAGGCTTATCCCGATGAATTTCGCACGAAAGTCTTGATTCCATTCTTGACCAAGCAAACGACTGAATATGCTGCAATTAAAAGTCGAATCGAGGCTGATTTAACGAGTGTCAAGAGCGATTTAAGCCTGCTCAAATCGGATAAAACCGAATACACGTCGATTCAAACCAGTTATGGCCCAAGCGATATGGTCGATTATGGTACGACCGAAATTCGGGTTGATGAAGCCCTTCGGCGAACCAACGATGATATTGCCCGGACAGAGCAACTGATCCAAGTCTTGAACGATCAACTTAGTTCGTTGCCGAAGCAAGATACCGCAGCGAAGCAGTTTTTACAGAGCTTGAAATAATGCAGGTTGCCATTCTGCCCCAATTAACCAGCAGCAGCGAACTTGGCCATCAGTGGGAGGCTTTAGTGCAAGCCAACCCTGCTGGTGGAGTGATGCAAAGCCTTGCTTGGGGCAAATTCAAACAACAGCGCGGTTTGCAGGTGGTGCATTTTGGCTTGTTTGATGCTGCCAAGCAATTAATTGGCGGCATGCTCTGCACAATTCCGGTGCAAACTGGGGTTGGCAGCAATTTAATCGCTGCTGATGGGCCAATTTTACCATGGCACGATCAAGCATTGGCGCGTCAAGGCTTACGCTTATTACGCGAAGCTGCCGAACAACATGCCAGCGATTATGGCGCAGTTGGTTTGCGAATCGAGCCACGGCTTGAACGCCCAGTGTCAAATTTGCTGCGTGATTGGCGGCGTGCTCCTGTCGATATATTGGCCCGCGAAACGCTCTATTTGAATCTGCGGCCTGATGCGCAAGCCTTGTTGGCGGCGATGAAACCCAAAGGCCGCTACAATATTCGTTTGGCAGCGCGCCGTGGCGTGACGGTACGCATCTCGCAGGATCCGGCTGATATTCCATTATTTTATCGTTTGATGGATGAGGCTGGTGAGCGTGATGATTTCTATGTTGAGCCAATCGACCATTTTAATGATCTCTTGGCGACGCTAGCACCTTTGGGCCATGCACATCTGTTATTTGCCGAATATGCAGGCCAAACTTTAGGCACCTTGCTCTTGATCACCTATGGTCAACGGGCGGTGTATCAATATGGTGGCATTAGCAACCAATTGCGTGAGCAGATGGCGGGCTATGCTTTGCAATGGGCGGCAATTCAACAAGCCCAGCGTTTGGGCTGTAGATGGTACGATTTTTATGGATTTGAGCCAACTGGCGATCCCCATCATCCGTTTGCGGGCTTTTCGCGCTTCAAACGGGCCTTTGGTGGGCAAGCAATCGCCTTGATTGGTGCATATGATTATTATTTTACCGAGCAATTAGCCGATGTGATTGTTCGTGCAGTGCGCGAACTGGCCTAGCTAATAGCAAGGAACGCCTTTTAGTGCTTCCGAGGAGGCTCAATGACTCAACCGCCACGTTTTGGCCGGATTCCGCCAAACACCGCCCAATTGGTAGCGGGCCTTGCCCAAACCGTTGCTGGACAAGTCGTGACTGCGTTGCCCAACCATGCCGGGCATGGCACGCGGGCCGCAGCGACCGAAATTATTTTGGGGATTGTGCTGCGCGACTGGCGCGAAAATGAAAACGTCTCAGGGCTATTGCCCGATGATGTGGCTGATTTACGTTCATTCGTTCAGTTGGCTGCAACCCTTGCTGGCAACGATCTTGAAAATCAAGGCGCTCCAGTCTTTCGCGCAGTCTTGACCGGATTGATGGAAGATTGGCTGGCCAATTGGAATGCACCAGGCGATCCTGGCCCACCAGGTAAATACTAAGCACTCATGCTGGATAAATCTCTCTTGATAGCGAAGGAGCATGCATGTCCTCTGATACCATTTTGTTACTCTTGGGTCGAATTGCCGCCTCAATTGGTTGGACATTAGTCGGCGTTTTGATTTTTTACGGTGGCGCGCGACTTTACGATTTGCTTGATCCAATTGATTATCGTGAAGAAATTAAACGGGGCAATGTGGCAGCAGCAATTCAAATGGCTGCGGTAACGATCGCCTTGGCTGCAATTGTAATTATGGCAGTGGCAACCTAGCATGGATACACAAACCCAACCATTTTGGCAACGCTTCGGCATATATACGCTTAGTCTTGGCTTGGGTGGGGCTGTTGCTACGTTCCTATCGTTGTTGCTTTCAAATATCATTTTTGGACGTGCTAGCCGCGTGCTTACTGGGGGCATGCCAGTATTTCTGGTGATTATGATGGTCATTGTAGGGTGTATATCCTACTTTCTCATCAAGCGCTGGGTTAAAGGCTGCGCTGCCTTTTTAGTTATTGGTGGCTGGTTTTTAGCGCATTTTGTGGTTAGTATCATCGCTGTCGCCTTTTTCGACTCAAATATGTCGATTGTTTCCTATGTCATCACTTGGTTGATTATGGGAGCACTTGGCGCACTGATGTTGAGTAATTCGACACTGGCTCGCTCAATTGGGTTTGCAGGCGCAGGCACAGCGATTGGGGCGGGTATGTATGTGGCTTCACGCAAAAACGAGGTGCTCAAAGCCTCGGGCTACGGGCGAATTCCGCCCTCAACCGTGATTTTGCTGAACCAACATGTGCGCTTTACTAATGATGCAGTCAACCAACTACCGCCAAATACTCCAGCTAATTTTCGTAAGATTGCGGTCGAGGTTGTGCTCGATCGGGTGATCCGCGATTGGTGGTCGAACGAAAATAGCGATGGGCTAACACCTGCTGATGTCAATGATTTAGGTGCGTTCGTTCAACTCGCCTGGTTTGCAGCCCGTGGTCAAAGCCATATTTTGCAGGCCGAGGCTGTGTTTCGCGCAAGCCTAAGCGCATTGATGGATGATTGGTTTAATGCCTGGAATGCTGAAGGAGTCGAAGGCGCACCGCGCTGGCAATATAATTCATGAGCAATTTCATCCAATCGCCAATTTATCCCGCTGCTGGGCACCACCTACTTGCAAATTTAGGTGGCTGCTCGGCAGCAATCCTCAATGATCGCGAATTGCTGCAAACAATTGTGATCCAAGCAGCAGCAGCGACCAATGCTACAGTGCTAGAAATTGTGGCCCATCAATTTACGCCTCAAGGTGTTACCATCGTGGCAGTGTTGGGCGAAAGTCATGCGTCACTCCACACCTATCCTGAGCATGGAGCGGCCTTTTGGGATTGTTTTACCTGTGGTGATCAATGCCAACCTGAGGCTTCATTAGCGGTGCTGGTTGCTGGATTGCATGCGACAATTGTCCATTCTCAGCTTATAGACCGTACTATCAGCGAAGTCACCCAAACAGCCCCCTCGACACTGGCTTAACGCTATGTCAAGATCGTACTATCCCTTAATC
This sequence comes from uncultured Chloroflexia bacterium, assembly GCA_963767035.1. GTDB lineage: Bacteria > Chloroflexota > Chloroflexia > Chloroflexales > Herpetosiphonaceae > Herpetosiphon. The sequence continues at coordinate 380,643 of CAVYBW010000004.1, forward strand.
CCCAGCGATCTTGATTTTAGCGAGGAGCCGCTATGCGTACCCACTATCCTACCAACGAAGCCCAACGGCTTGCTGCCCTGCAAAGTTATGGTTTGCTGGCTCGCCCATATATCCACGAATTTGATGAGCTAGCACGTTTGGCGGCGCTGGTTTGTGCTACGCCGATTGCCATAATCTCGTTGATTGACCATAAATATCAGTATATCAAAGCAGCGTTTGGCAGCCAACTCAAAACGATTCCGCGTAAATATTCTTGCTGTGCCCAGACAATTATTGAGCGCGAATTGATTGTGTATGATCAGGCCAGCCTCGCCCGTAAATTTGGGCATCATCCTTTGGTTCAGCAAGGCTTTCAGTTCTATGCTGGCATGCCGATTATCAATCAACAAGGCTTTGCATTAGGCTGTATTGCGGTGATTGATCACCAAGCGCGGCAACTTAGCCCTCAACAACGTGAGAGTTTGCAATTAATTGCCCAGCAATTGAGCCATCAGTTTGAGCTTTTTCGTCAGGTGCAACAACTGACTGCCTTGCCCCACGATGTATTCCATTCGAGCCTTGCCAATGATCCGCATGTTCCGAGCAAAACGCCATTGCTAGCCAAAATGAGCCAGCAATTGCACAAGCCAATTCAGACGATTATGACCGACAGCCAGCTTTTGGCAGAACAGTTGCTTGAGGCTGGAGTGGCTGAATTGGAGCCAACTGCTCAGCATATTCAGGAAACCAGCGCTCAGCTTCTGGCGTTAATCGACGATATGATCGATTTGGCCAAGATTGAACATGGCCAGCTTGATGTGCATTATGAGGAAGTTTGTTTGGGGCCGTTGATCGACCAATTAAATGTGATTGTTGGGCCGTTGATGGTGCGCAACCATAATTCATTCCATGTGCAAATTGGTACCCGCCAATCGCTGTTCTGGAGCGATAATCGGCTGGTACGCCAAATTTTGGTCAATGTGGTCGGTAATTCGGCCAAATTTACCCACAATGGCTCGGTGCGAATTGAAGTGACTGAAGAAGAGCGCAACGGCCAACAGTATTTGGCTTTTCATGTGATCGATAGTGGACTTGGCATGACGCCTGAACAACAAATTCAATTATTTCAGGAGCCGTTGCGCGTAGCCAAAAGCGTTACCAATCAATCAAGCTCCGGCTTGGGGCTAGCGATTAGCAAGCGTTTGGCACTGTTGCTTGGTGGCGATATCAGCCTGAGCAGCAATCCAGGTATTGGCAGTCATTTCACGATCTATCTACCCTTGAAAGCGCCACCTCAAACTATTTAGGGCTTCAAGGCTGATCCCTCATCCCCCAGCCCCCTCTCCCGCCCAGCGAGGCGAGGGGGAACCATTCCTGGATTGCCGCCGGTATGGCACCACTACAAAACTAAACGCCCCTCGCCCGCGTGTAGTGGGAGAGGGGTTGGGGTGAGGGGATCTTAACAACCTAATTGCCCGCCGGATTATGGCACCACCACAAAACTAAACGCCCCTCGCCCGCGTGCAGTGGGAGAGGGGTTGGGGTGAGGGAAGCTAATTTATGCTATACTCGCAGGCGCTGCATCGATTTTGTCCCTCCGTTGCAGGAAAAATCTAGCCATTGCAATTGCAAAGAACAGTGTTGTTCATGGATGTTGCGCCTCATCAACATCCCCAAGAAAGGAGTGATTTCGATGCGAGATAGTCAGTCTGCGTTAACTGCTGCCAAAAGTGCCACAATGCAGGTGGTGCAGGTCGAGCCGTTTAATGCTGGCACCGCCTTGGAAGAGTTGACCCTCAACTATATTCAACCAACCAGTCAATTTTTTGTGCGCACCCACGGCACAATTCCTACTCTCGATTCCGAAGCCACCACGATTCAAATCCAGGGATTAACTGATCACGTTTGGAGCATCAGCGTTGCTGAAATTAAGCAGCAATTGCCCTATGTTGAGCAGCTAATAACCTTGCAATGTGCTGGCAACCGTCGCCAAGAAATGCATGCCTACAAGCCAATTTATGGCGAACTGCCGTGGGGCGCGAATGGCCTAAGTACGGCAACATGGGGCGGTGCGCCATTGCGTGCGCTGCTAGAGCGCTGCCACATCGATCCTGCTGCTGAACATTTGGTGTTTGAAAGCTACGATCAAGTCGAGCGTCACGACCAAACTTTTGGTTTTGGCGGCTCGATTCCACTCAACGAACCACTGATTGACCATGCCTTATTGGCCTATACGATGAATGGCGAGGCTTTGCCAGCACTGCACGGTGGCCCATTGCGCTTGGTTATCCCTGGAATTGTTGGGGCGCGCAGCGTGAAATGGTTGCGTTCGATTGAATTCAGCCCTGAGCCATCGCACAACTATTTTCAGCGCAGCGCCTATCGTTTAGCCCAAAGCAATCAGCCTGATGCATGGCAACAAGCCCCCATGTTGCACGAATTGCCAGTTAATGCAGTGTTGTGCCAACCGCCACTTGGCTACCCCTTGACTGCTGGCCCAATCACCCTTGCGGGGTATGCCATTACTGGTGGGCAAGCACTGGTTGAGCGCGTGGAAATTTCGCTTGATCAATGCCACCATTGGCAAGCTGCTAGCCTGATTGACCCACCAAAACTTGGTTGCTGGAGCCGTTGGCAGATTGAGCTAGAACTGGCTGCTGGCGAATATCAATGTTGGGTTCGAGCAACTGATTCACGTGGCCAGCAACAGCCTGAACAACCTGCGTGGAACGTCAAAGGCTATCATCACAATGCCATCCAACGGGTACAACTCATCGTTTGCTAAATGATCAATCATCGCTGGTGGTTTAGCCAGCGATGATCATTGAAATTGCTGCTCTAAATGCGGTTAAATCGACGGCATTCCTATCAGCGCGTGGTACTATAGTTGCAGAAGCAAATCTGAGCGTCATCACGGCTGTGTAGAAGACGCGACACGTAGGACAACGAGGAAATCTTTCATGCACGAAACAACACTCGTGTCACGCTCGGCGCAAGGATTGCGCTGTGAGGTCTGTCAATGGCGCTGTCTCCTCGCTGATGGTGAATGGGGTCGTTGTGGGGTGCGCCAACGCCAAGATCAGACGATTACAGTCCATGGTCATGGGTTGGTTTCAGCAGCAACAATTGGCCCAGTTGAAGATTATGGGTTTCGCCATTTTTTTCCTGGGGCAAGCGTGTTTGCAATCGGTGGTTGGGGTACATCGTTTCCGGCCCACCACGATGCTGCCTATCACGCCCATATTCCCGATGATCCCGCCAAACAACGTTCAATCGATGCTGAACGGGTGGTTGGTTTTTCGCAAGAGCGCATGACCAGAGGGATTGTTTGGGCCTATAACGAACCAACTATGAACTTTGAACATGTGTTGGAAACCGCACGTTTGGCCCGTTCGACCAGCCGCATGACTGGCATGGTTACCAATGGTTTTTGGTCAAAAGCCGCGATTGATCAGCTTGCGCCTTATATTGATGGCTTGATGCTGACAGTCTATGGCTTGAGCGATGCCAGCTATAAGGTACTAGCTGGGATTGATCAGTGGCAAGGGATTTTTGCTGGAGCTGAACATGCAGTCAAGCGTTGGGGTTGTCATCTTGAAATAACCACGCCAATTGTGACTGGCGTTAACGATAGTACCGCCGAAATTGAAGGTATTGCCCGCTGGATCAAGCGTAAGTTCAATGGTCTGATTCCATGGCGAATTATTCCGAGCCGTGATGCTGACACTAATGCTGCCACGTCGGTGCGCACCATGGCCCAAGGCTTGGGCTTGCCGTTTGTCTATGGCGCGCAACCAACCGAAACCACGCGCTGCCCCAAATGCGAATGGGCGGTAATCGAACGGTTCGAGGGCCAGCCACGGGTGGTCGGAGTCAACGAAAGTCATTGTGAAAATTGTGGTAGCGAGGTCTATATTCGATCTTCGCTCTTCAAACGCAATAAATTAAACGACTAAACCACGAAGGAGCCTGGCGATGCCGAAACAAGCAGTCCTCATCGTTCAAGATCCGTTGATTGTGCTTGCCCGGCAGGCGGTTACGCGCTTTATTCGCCAAGCCGAAATGGTGGTACCAGCTGAGCCATTGCCCGCTGATCAAGCCCAGCGTCAAGGGGTCTATGTCAGCTTGATCAAAGCTGGCGGATTGCGTGGTTGCGTTGGCAGTGTGCGACCCCAACAAGCCTCTTTAGCCAAAGAAGTTATCTATACCGCGATTGCGGCAGCGCTGCGTGACCCACGATTTAGCCCAGTTAAGCTTGATGAGCTTGATCAGTTGAGCTATATCGTCGATCTGGTTGAAAATCTGGCCTTACTCAAAAATATTGATGCTCATGATCCCAAGGTTAATGGCTTGCGTGTGCAGCGTGGGCGCAATCAAGGCGTGGTTTTGCCCAACACCAGCGGTATTAGCAGTTTTGAGCAACAACGCCTATTGGCCTATCAGCGCGCGCGGCTTGAACCAGATACGGCGGCGACGCTTGAGCGCTTTCAGGTTAGGCGAATTATTGAGTTATCAGGTAATTATCAGGCAACTGTCAGCTTGTAACCAAACCCTGTAATTTGCAGAAATGTCAAAGCCGCATATAATCTAGCAGCCATCACATTGATAGGACGCATACCAAAACAATTGTTGCTCAAACTGCTCGACAAAAGTCATGGGGAATCCATGCTGAAACAGCTATTGTGCTGGGCCGAAGCACTTGCCATAATTGAATTTGTGTCCAACCCAAAAATCGCCTAGTTAAATCGTGATTGATGGCATATGAATTGCATTCCACAACGCTGTGTGAAACGAACCATAAACTTACTTGATTGTTGAACTTTCTTATTTGAGGAGCGCCTTAGTATGTTGACTGTCGTGTTCTGGGCATTTATGTTGCTCTGCTGTGCTGTGGCTCCAGTGATTATCGGCTTACGCAGCTTTAGCGAACCTAGCGAAGTTCAATACGAAGTAAATCAAGCCTCAAACCAATAAATTCGTAAATTGACCAAATACTCACAGCGGCGTATACTACTGCTATAACCCAATATCGCTGGATGAAGGACGCGGAAGAGTATCCTTTGGGATCGCCGACGAAGCAAATTACGGGTAGCCAACCCGTTGATGAATCTTTCAGGCTCCAACACCGTGTCTCGACAGCGCTCTGGAGAGCAAGCACTCACTTGCACCGATGGAGTAACTTGCAAAGCAAGGAATCTCTCAGGTCAATGGACAGAGATCAGGCATATTCTATGTCGCGATCTCTTTTTTATTTAAGCGATGTGCTCATGTGGCGTTACATTGTTTCAGCCGCCGCCGATGGCGCAACTAATATGGCGATTGATCATGCCTTGGCGTTGCATGCCAATCAATCAACATATCCAACGTTACGCATCTATCGTTGGCAACCTGCATGCCTCTCAATCGGCGCATTTCAGCCCTATAGCGATGTTAATGTTTTGGCCTGCCAGCAAGCCCAAATTGAGCTTGTACGCCGACCTACCGGTGGTCGGGCAATTTTACATGATGCTGAATTAACCTATTCAATCACCGCCCCCAACAGCAACCCTCTGCTTGGGGGTCGTGTTTTAAGCACCTATCGGACGATTAGCCATGGTTTATTGGTTGGATTGCGCCAATTGGTCAGCACCGTCGATTGGGCGAGTAGCACCAGCGATCGGCCAAAATCAGCAGCTTGCTTCGATACGCCCAGCGATTTTGAAATTACGGTGGCTGGGCGTAAATTGGTTGGTAGCGCCCAAACCCGCACCCGTGGCGCAATCTTGCAACATGGCACGCTGTTGCTCCATGCTGATCATCAGCAATTAAGCAATGTTTTACACCTGCCAGCTGAGCTTGATTCAGCTGCTTTGGCTGAGCGTTTGATTGCACTCGATGAAGCAGCCCAACGCCTCGTGAGCTTTGACGAGGCGCAGCAAGCGATTGTTGCAGGCTTCGCTAGCGCCTTCAATCTCGCCTTGCAGCCCGACCAACTGACCGACCAAGAGCAGGCTACGGCTGAGCGTTTGCGCCATGAACGCTATAGCAACCCTGAATGGTTACAACGACGCTAAGTATGAGGTTTTTTGATGAAACAAACACCACTCAATGCTCGCCATCGCGCCCTTGGAGCCAGAATGGTCGAGTTCGGCGGCTGGGACATGCCCGTGCAATATGCGGGGATTATTGCCGAACATAAAGCCACCCGCGAAGGCGCTGGTCTGTTCGATATTAGTCATATGGCGCGTTTTTGGGTGACTGGCCCAGATAGCGAACGCTTTATCCAGTTGATCGATACCTTTGATATTAGCAAAACTGCCATCGGCCAATCCGATTATGGGATTATGTGCTACGAAGATGGCGGGATTGTTGATGATATTTTTACCTACCACCTTGGCCCCGACGAATGGATGGTTGTTGCTAATGCTGGCAACGCCGAAAAAGATTGGGCTTGGCTCAATCAACATACTGCTGGCTACGATCTTGTGCTGACTGACCGTTCGCAAGAACTGGCGATGATCGCCTTGCAAGGGCCAAAAGCTGAAAGCTTGTTGGCTGGCTTAACTGATGCCGATGTGGTCAATTTGGCCTTCCATGGCATCACCACAGCCACGGTTGATGGCGCTGCTGGCTATGTTTCGCGCACTGGCTACACTGGCGAAGATGGCTTTGAGTTGTTCTTGCCTGCTGGCGAGATCGAACGCATCTGGGATCGTTTGTTGGATGCTGGCGCTACGCCGATTGGTTTGGGTGCGCGCGATAGCCTGCGTTTCGAGCCAGGCTTGGCGCTGTACGGTCATGAAATCGATCGCGATATTAATCCCTATGAAGCTAAATTGGGCTGGGTGGTGAAGCTCGATAAAGGCCCATTTATTGGTTCGGAAGCCTTGCGCGATATCAAAGCCAACGGCGTTGCTCGCACATTAATTGGTTTGGAAATGACTGGCCGTGGGATTGCCCGCCAAGGCTATCCGGTGGTGACGCTTGCTGGTAGCGAGTTGGGCGTTGTGACGACTGGCATGCCGAGCCCAAGCTTGGGCAAAAATCTGGCCTATGCCTTGGTTAAGGCTGGTAGCGTCAAAGTTGGAGCTGAAGTCGAGGTGTTGATTCGCGAAAAGCCAGTGCGGGCAACCGTGGTCAAAACCCCGTTCTACAAAGCACGCTACAAAAAATAGCCTGCTGCTCTTGCATAAATAGCCGCTTTGCTTGATAGTAGCGCCTAACAATCTATGCTGATTGTGCTATTTCGGCGTTATTGAAGGAGGACCACCACATGTCCAATGTACCAAGTGAATTGCTGTATACCAAAGAACACGAATGGGTTCGGATCGATGGCAATAGCGCAACTGTTGGCATCACCCATTTTGCTCAAAACCAGCTTGGTGATGTGGTATTTGTGGAATTGCCCGATGTTGGCAAAACGTTTGAAACCGGCGATTCGTTTGGCACGGTTGAGTCAGTCAAGGCGGTTTCGGAAATTTATGCACCGCTCAGCGGCAGCATTGTCGAAATTAATAACGACGTGATCGATGCCCCAGAATTGGTCAATGAAGATCCCTATGGTCAAGGCTGGTTGGCTAAATTCGAATTTACCACCAAGCCTAGCGATTTGCTGAATGCCGCTGATTACGAACAATTTATCAAAGAAGAAGCGGATAAGTAGAAGTCAGGGATTAGGGGTCGGGGGCCGGGGATTTACGTTCCCTCACCCCCTAGCCCCCTAGCCCGCACGCGAGGCGAGGGGGAACCCAAGCCAAATAGCAACAAATTCGTAAACCATGGATTGCAAGGTAAAAGGTTTGGGTTTCATCCTTCATCCTTCATCCTTCATCCTTGTCAGAGGTTATATGAGCCACTACATTTCGATTACCGAGAGCGAACGCGCAGAGATGCTGAAGGCGATTGGCGTTGCCGATGTCGCCGATCTCTTTGTCGACGTTCCCGCTGATCTTCGGTTTCCAACGCTCGATCTGCCCGCCGCGCTTGCTGAAGGTGAAATGGCCCGCGAATTACGCCGCTTGAGCAGCAAAAATAGTGATGTGCTGAACTATGCTTGCTTCTTGGGCGCAGGAGCCTACAACCACTTTATTCCTGCCGCAGTCGATTCGTTGTTGCGTCGGTCGGAGTTCTACACCGCCTACACGCCCTATCAGCCCGAAATCTCGCAAGGCACCTTGCAAGCGATTTTTGAATATCAATCGCTGATGTGTGGCTTGTTGCAAATGGATGCTGCCAACGCTTCGCACTACGATGGAGCAACGGCCATGGCTGAAGGCGCAATTATGGCGATCAATGCAACTCGCAATCGGCGCAAAATTGTGGTGGCTCCTTCGGTACACCCACAATATCGCGGCGTGTTGCGCAGCTATACCCAAGGCTTGGGCATAACGATCACTGGCGACGAAAATCCAGCCACCAGCGTTGCCGAAGCTGCGGCTTTGGTCGATAACGAAACTGCAGTATTTATTGTGCAATCGCCAGATTTCTTGGGTGTGCTGCACGATTTGAAGCCAGTTGCCGAGCAAATTCATGCTGCTGGCGCTTTATTGTTGATGGTAACCAACCCCATTGCCTTGGGCTTATTCCAAACTCCAGGCATGGTTGGCGCTGACATCGCGGTCATGGAAGGCCAGCCGTTGGGTATTCCGCTAAGTTTTGGCGGGCCATATGTTGGCGTATTTAGCTGCACCGAAAAACTTTTGCGGCGCATGGCTGGGCGTTTGGTTGGCGTAACCACCGATCTCAACGGCCAATTGGGCTATGTGCTGACGCTGCAAACCCGCGAGCAACATATTCGGCGCGAAAAAGCGACCTCGAATATTTGTACCAACCAAGGTTTGATGGCGCTAGCGGCCACGATTTACACCTCGCTGATGGGCAAAACGGGCTTGCGTAAAGTGGCTGAGCTTTGCTACCAACGCGCGCATTACGCTGCTAAAGCGATTGGCCAGCTTGATGGCTACGAAGTGCTTGAGCAAGGGTCATTCTTCCACGAATTCGTGGTGCGCTGCCCACGGCCTGTGGCGGAAATCACCCAAGCCTTGCATGCCCAAGGCATTATCGGCGGCTACGATCTGAGCAAGGATTACCCACACTTGGGCAATGCCATGCTGATCTGCGTTACCGAGCAAAATACGAAGAACGATATTGACCACCTCGTCGCAGTGTTGGGAGGCTAAGCCAATGCATACCTACGAACCACCAATTTTTGAATTGAGCAGCCCTGGTAAAATTGGCGCAGCCCTGCCCGATGCTGGTGTGCCTGAAACCGAATTGCCAGCCCATTTGCTGCGCGACGATGATTTAGCAGGCTTGCCTGAGATTAGCGAAACCGAAGTGGTGCGCCACTTTACCCGCATCTCACAGCGCAACTTCTGCATCGACACCGGCATGTATCCGCTTGGCTCGTGTACGATGAAATACAATCCCAAAATTCACGAGGATGCCGCGCGCTTGCCCGGTTTTGCCTTTATTCACCCCTTGCAAGCCGAAGAAACCGTCCAAGGCGCGTTGCAACTGACCTATGAATTGCAAAATATCTTGGCCGAAATTTCAGGCTTTGATCAGGTGTGTTTGCAGCCAGCCGCTGGCGCGCAAGGCGAGTTTGCGGGCATTTTGGTGTTCCGCGCCTATCACCTTGATCGTGGCGATGATCAGCGTGATGAAGTGCTGTGCCCTAACTCGGCTCACGGCACCAATCCTGCGACGGCGGCAATGGTCGGTTTCAAAGTGGTTGAAATTGCCACCGATAGCCGGGGCAATGTTGATCTGGCTGATCTGCGGGCTAAAGTTGGCCCACGGACTGCTGGCTTGATGTTGACCAACCCCAATACCTTGGGCTTGTTTGACGAACATGTGCACGAAGTTGCCAAAATTGTGCATGAAGCTGGCGGCTTGATGTATGGCGATGGCGCGAATTTCAACGCGATTTTGGGCATCGTCAAGCCTGGCGATGTAGGCTTCGACTTTATGCACTACAACTTGCACAAAACCTTTACCACGCCTCACGGTGGTGGTGGCCCTGGCTGTGGCGCAGTTGGCTGTAAAGAGTTCTTGGCCGATTATCTGCCCGGCCCAATGGTAGCGCTCAAAGATGGCCAATACACCCGCCACACGCCAGCCAAGAGCATTGGCCGCTTGAAAGCCTTCAAGGGCAACTTTGGTATGTTTGTGCGTGCCTACACCTACATTCGCATGCTCAGCGCCGCTGGTTTGCGCTCGGTCAGCGAACATGCTGTGTTGAATGCCAACTATCTGCGGGTCAAGTTGGATAAAATCTATCCTGTGGCCTACGATCGCACCTGTATGCACGAAGTGGTGTTGCAAGGTAAAATCAAGGGTGCGCCAAATGTGCACACCTTGGATATTGCCAAGCGTCTGATCGACTTTGGTTTCCACCCACCAACAGTGTATTTCCCAATCAGCGTGGCCGAATCGATTATGATCGAGCCAACTGAAACCGAATCGAAGCGCAACATGGATGCTTTTATTGATGCGATGAAGCAAATTGCGCTTGAGGCTGTTGAAAGCCCTGAGCTATTGCATGCAGCGCCAACCACCGCGCCAGTGCGCCGCCTCGATGAAGCAACCGCTGCCCGCCGCCCAATTCTGAAATACGACAAAGCGGCAATCGAGGCCTTGTTAAGCAAGTAATTGGCTGTAGACTATTGGCTATTGGCTATTGGTGTTGGGCTATTGGTTTTTGATTTGCCAATCCATCCTCGATAGCCAATAGCCGATAGCCATCCTATGCTCTGCGCCTCTGCGTTAAAGCTCATACAATCATTCCATATTCCCAATGCCCATTATGTTGTATGCTCTCTGTTCTTTGCTCTAGGCTTCGGTCACAGCGCTAAACATGGCTATCAATTGCTCAATTGCCGCATCGCTATGCAGCATTTCGGTTGACATGAGGGTTATTTGGGTGATTTGCGCTGCTCGCAGACACATGGTTTGCTCAAATGCTCCAATCGCTGCCTGAAGTGTGGGAAATTCAGCGCTGGTGAGGTATTCAGCCAACTCAAACGCGTCTTGCATTGCCATATTGACCCCTTCGCCAGCATAGGGCGGCATCACATGGGCGGCATCGCCAATCATGGTCAGGTTTGCTTGGGCTGGCCACGCTTGATCAAGCGGATAATAATATTGAGGCCGCGCCACAAACGCTACTTCATCACTAGCAAATAGCGCTTGCCATGCCGCATCCCATGCACCAAACGCTTGTTGAAACCAAGCAAATACAGAGTTTCTATTGTTAAAAATCGATGCCACTGGTTTGAATCCAGGTTTCTGCTACTTTACAGCCAGTATAAAAAGCCAAACTTCCATCACCTTTGGCACTCAAAATCAACGATTGTTGCTGATCAAGCGCAAAAATTTTGCCGCCACCAACCAATTCATACAGCTTTGGCGCATGCTTTGCCGCATTGTAAAGATTGCCTTCGACCACCGTGATGCCCGAATAGCATGGCGCAATCGCGCTAAGATAGGGGCGAATCTGCGAACGCGCTCCATCAGCACCAATCACCAAGTCAGCTTTCGCCGTTGTGCCATTTTTAAATCTAAGTAGCCAGCCAGCGCCATTGGCTTCCAGCGCCGCAAACTGACAATCCCAAACAACCGTATTGGGAGCAAGCGAATCGAGCAAGATTGTGCGCAGCGGCCCGCGATCAATCTCTGGGCGTAATTCATGCTCATAGCCGCTATCCCAATCGTATTTAATCTCCAGCGCTGCATTAACGATGCGTAGTTTGCCAGCCTCGGGCCTATGGTTGGCATAAAAAGCCTCGATCAAACCAGCTCGGCGTAAGGCTTCTAAACCAGATTCTGCATGTAAATCGAGGGTTGCCCCTTGCACCCGACTATTGCGGCTGGCATCACGTTCATATACTTGAACCGTAACGCCTTGCATCTGTAATAAGCGTGCTAAGGTTAAGCCACTTGGCCCACCGCCGACAATCGCAACCGTTTTTCCATCAAGCACCATAACAACTCCTTAACCAATCAAATTTTCGATTTTATTCAGTACCGAACTACCGGCATTGGTTTACAATATGCTTGGGGTATGCCCCGTTGATTTTGCACTCGTCAGTACAAGTATCTCTAACCTAACGGTGTTAGTCTAACACTGTTAGGTTACATGTTTTCGTTTGGTTTGTCAAGAGGTTAATCACGATCGCTATGCCAATTTCAAAAAGCCAAATTGTGACTATTGCCCTCGAACTTCTCAATCACGATGGTTTAGAAGGGGTAACTTTGCGTCGTCTCGCCAGCCAACTGAGTGTGAAGGCGGCCTCGATTTATCACCATATTCCCAGCAAAGAGCACTTGCTTGATGAAATGGCAGGCCAGATTCTAGCCCAAGGGTTTGCTGAATGGGATTTTACGAATGATCAGCGCGATTGGGCCGATTGGCTTAATCTGCTAGCCCATCAATTACGGCGCACCCTTTTAGCCCACCGCGAAGGAGCACGGGTCGTTGCTGGGGCGCACCCTGACGCTGCTGATAGCTTAGTCAAGTTGTGGGATTTGACTGTGCGGGTTTTAGCCAATGCGGGATTTCACTTAAACCAAGCCGTAGATATAACCTTGACCCTGATTAATTTCACCTTTGGTTGGGTGATTGAAGAACAAACATCGCCGCCAACGGCCCAAAATCCCCATGCTCCCAGTAGCGAAGTAACCGCGATCGCGCAAAATTCGCCGATCTTCGCGCAGGCCTTGGCTGATTGGCTGAATCGTGATAATGATAGCCATTTTGCGGCTGGAGTACGGATTATCATCAATGGTGTGCGCTTAGAAAAACCAAATTAGGCGTTGATCCACGAAGGACACGCCGTTTGACTATCGGCTAGGGGCTGTAGGCTATTGGGAAGCACTTGATGAACTACAAATTATTCCAATAGCCCAACCTTCAGCAGCCCTATGTTCTCTGTTCTATGCGCTATTTTGCACTGCAAGCGGGGCGCGGCTATAATGGCGCATGAATCGGTGACTGGCGATAGACAAACGTGGGCAACCACGGGGGAGCCGATTTGCGCAGATGCCGCTCGCCTGGGCAAAGGGTTTTTTAGCCCTATGTACACCGCGAATGGAGCTTTGGTTCATGCGAGCTATTGTCAGTGTTTCAGATAAGTCGGGGTTGGCGGATTTTGCTCAGGGCTTGAGTGATTTGGGCATCGAATTATTCTCAACTGGCGGCACCAAATCGGCGTTGGTTGGGTCTGGCGTGCCTGTGCGCAGCGTCAGCGATTTGACTGGCTTTCCTGAAATTTTGGAAGGTCGGGTCAAAACCTTACATCCTGGCGTACACGCTGGGATTTTGGCGCGGCGCGATAAACCAGCCCATTTGGCTCAATTGACTGAACATCATATCGGCGTGATCGATTTGGTGGTTGTCAACCTGTATCCGTTTGCCCAAACAATTGCCAAACCCGATGTTAGCTTGGAAGAAGCTGTCGAGCAGATTGATATTGGCGGCCCAACCATGGTGCGAGCTTCGGCCAAAAATCATGCCCATGTACTGATCGTGATTGATCCTGCTGATTATCCACGGGTGTTGGAAGCCTTGCGCAAGCAGCAAATTACGCCTGAACTGCGCCGCCAGTTGGCCGCTAAGGCCTTTGCTCATACTGCGGCTTACGATAGCGCCATCGCTGCCTACTTGACCGACGAAACATTTCCGCAACAATTGCCTTTGGCGTGGGAATTGGCCCAATCGCTGCGCTATGGCGAGAATCCCCATCAAGCAGCGGCGTTTTATCGCACTTCCAATGCTGGTGCTAATACTTTGGCCCAAGCAGTGCAGCATCAAGGCAAGGAACTTTCCTACAACAATTTGCTTGATGCCGATGCCACCCTGCAAGTGATTCAAAATTTTGATCAGCCAACGGTGGCAATCATCAAACACACCAATCCATGTGGCCTTGCTTCGGCTGAGGATTTGGTGGCGGCGCATAAAGCGGCGCGGGCTGGCGATCCACTTTCGGCTTTTGGCGGGATTGTCGGGGTCAATCGCTCGGTTGATCAGGCTTTAGCGAATGTGCTGAAAAAATATTTCTACGAAGTGATTATTGCTCCTGCCTTCAGCCCTGAAGCCTTGAAAATTTTGGCCGAAAAGCCCAATTTGCGGCTGTTGAGTGTTGATACCAGCCGCTCAGCCAGCAACGATTGGGAATATCGCAGCATTGGCGGCGGCATCTTGGCCCAACATGTCGATCGGGTTGGCAATGATAACTGGGATGCGTGGCAGGTGGTGACTGAAACCGTGCCAAGCGCCGAACAACTGGCAGCCTTGCAGTTTGCTTGGAAGGCTTGCGCTAGTGTTAAATCGAATGCGATTGTCTTGGTGCAGGGCGAGGAATTGGTTGGCATGGGTGCTGGTCAGCCATCGCGGGTCGATTCGGTTTTGACGGCGATTCGCAAGGCTGACGAGCGAGCTAAGGGGAGCGTTTTGGCTTCCGATGCCTTCTTCCCCAAAGCTGATGGGATTCAGGCGGCGATTGAGGCTGGCGTAAGTGCGATTGTTCAGCCTGGTGGCTCGCAAGGTGATGCTGAAGTGATTGCTGCTGCCAACGCCGCAGGTATTGCGATGATCTTCACTGCTACCCGCCACTTTAAACACTAAAATGGATGAAGGTCAGCGTTGGTCGAATTTCGGCTACGCTGGCCTCTTTTTATCTGAAAGAACGTGAATCTTATGGTCGAACTTACCTACGATAGCCAAGGCTTGATTCCCGCTGTGGTGCAGCATGCCCGCAGCGGTGAGGTGTTGATGGTTGGATATATGAACGCCGAAGCGGTTGCCAAAACCCAAACCAGTGGCTTGGTGACCTTTTGGAGCCGTTCGCGGCAAGAATTGTGGACAAAGGGTGAAACCAGCGGCAATCTGTTGAAATTTATTGCTGCACGCGTTGATTGCGATAGCGATGCGTTGTTGATTTTGGCCGAGCCAAGTGGCCCAACCTGCCACACTGGCTCACGTTCGTGCTTTCATACGACGCTCGATGGCACCAAAAGTGAGGGCAGCGCCGTGCCGTTGGCCTTCGTAAGCCAATTATTCGAGTTCTTGCGTGAACGCGAACAAACCCGCCCAATTGGTTCATACACCACCTATTTGCTCGAAAAAGGCGTTGATAAAATTGGCAAGAAAATCGGCGAAGAATCAGCCGAGGTGATTATTGCGGCCAAAAATGGCAATCCCGATGAATTGCGCAACGAAGCCAGCGATTTAATTTATCACTTGTTTGTGTTATTGCTCAATCAAGGGGTTTCGCCAGAGGATGTTTGGTTTACTTTGCGCGAACGCCATGGCCGCCAACGTGAGGAAAAACAATAACTATGGCGAGTTTTCAACGTCCAGCCGATTTGGCTTCAGTCGAGATTCTTGGCGTGCGGGTCGATGACGTAACCATGGATGAAACGATTGATCTGATTGCTGCAATGCTGGCTGCTGGCGGCGTGCATCAAATTGCCACGGTTAACCCTGAGTTTGTGATGGCTGCCCAAACCAATGTGGCCTTTCGCGCAACCTTGGCAGCATCGAGTTTGGCGGTGCCCGATGGCACGGGCTTGTTGCATGCGGCGCGTTGGCAAGCCAAACAGCTGCGAGCCAAAGTAACTGGGATCGATTTGACTGAGCATTTGGCTGCCGAAAGTGCCAAGCGCGGCTGGAAAATCTTTTTACTTGGTGCAGCCGACGGAGTGGCGGCGAAAGCTGCGGCGGCGCTGCAACAGCGCTATCCTAATTGCCAGATTGTTGGCACATGGGCTGGCTCGCCGCGCGAGCACGATCAGCCAGCGATTGCCGAGCAAATTCGGCGCAGCCAGCCTGAGATTGTGTTGGTGGCCTATGGCGCACCAGCCCAAGATCTCTGGATTCGGCGTTATGGAGCAACGCTTGGGATTAAATTGGGGATTGGGGTTGGCGGCACGTTTGATGATCTGGCGGGTTTGCGTCCGCGAGCGCCGCAATGGATGCGCAAATTTGGGCTAGAATGGTTATGGCGATTAATTCGGCATCCACAGCGTTGGCGGAGAATTTTCACGGCTGTGGTGCTTTTTGGTTGGGCGGCTTGGCGCGAAGCTCAACGCATCAAACGAGGCTAAATCTATGCAAACAACCGTAGAAGAAGAGTTTTTCTGTGTTAATCATCCCAAAGAGGCGACGCTCTTACGCTGCTCTAAATGTTTGAACCCAATCTGTATGCGTTGTGCAATTCGCACGCCGATTGGTTGGCGCTGCCCCGATTGTACTGGCGCAGTGGCTGGGCGCACTGGCTATTATGTGCCAACCTTGCTGAGCCAAGTTACCAAGCAGCAATACCTCAAAACGCTTGCCGCGATGTTTGGGGTGGCAATTGTTGGCGGGATTGCCTGGGGTCAATTTCGTTTGGTTGGTGGTTTGGGCGATTGGAGTTTTTGGTTTGTGTTTGCAATTAGCCTGGTCAGCGGCGAAGTGGTTGGGCGCATGTCCAACGAGCGGCGTAACGCCCAACTGATGTGGATCGCTGGCGCTGGTGTTTTGCTGGCTGCGATTGTTGCGGCGCTCTGGACACTGGGTATCAGCAACGAACTAGCTCCGAGCCAATGGATGCTTTACCTTAGCGAAGCGCCTTCGCGGCGCTATCTTGGTATAACCGTGCCAAATGCTTTTTTTGTGGGGTTGGGAACGCTATTTGCGGCTCAAAGGGTACGCGAGTAACATGGAGCAATTACAATTAACAGTCTATCCTGCAAGCTTGGCGGTTGCCCGTTTGCCGGTTGCGCAACCATGGCCCTGAATGGGCCTTACAAAGCCCATTTGTCAGCATTAGCCGCACCAGCGATGAACTATCGATCGTCTGTGAAACGCAGTTTGTGCCCGTGGCCGTGCAAGCCGAACGCAACTGGCGTGCTTTGCGGGTCGTAGGCACATTAGATTTTAGCCAAGTGGGGATTTTGGCCAGTTTAGCAACGCCGCTAGCTCAAGCCCAGATCAGTATTTTTGTGCTATCAACCTATGATACCGATTATCTTTTGCTTCGCGAGCATGAATTTAGCGAAGCTGTGGCAGTCTTGACGGCGGCTGGGCATGCAATTGGCTGAACCGTGGGGCTAAAGGAATAAGCTATGCCAACGACTGAGGCGTTGGTGCGGGCACGAGCCGAGTTGGAATGTATTCAAGAATTTGGCCGCGTCATTCACAGTACCCGTGATCGATTTGTGGTCTACGAATCGTTTTATCAATTGCTTGAGCAGGTTGTGCCGATTGATCATGGCAGCATTAGCTTTTTTGATCAACAGCATCACTTGCGCCATGTGTATGTGATTGCCCATCGGCGTGGCAGTTTTGCTGATGATCCGCTGACAATCAAGCCGCATACGCCAAGCGCCTGGATTTTGCGCCAACAAAAGCCGCTGCTATTTGAAAATATCTATACCGATAGCCATAGCGAAATTAATCTTGAGCATGCGCTGGGAGCCGATTTTCACCATGCTAGTTGTAGCTGGCTAGGCTTGCCAATTATGCTGGGCAGCCAACTATTGGGTTTGGTGACGATTCAACATCATGAATTAGCAGCCTATGGTGACCGCGAGTTGCAACTGTTGCAAACCCTGAGTTTGATGCTCGCCACTACAATCAACCAAATTCAGCGGGTCGAAGAACTCGAAGTAATGCGTTTGGCCTTGAGTGCACCCACGATTCCGGTGGATCAACAGCTGTGGATTGTGCCAGTGATTGGGCGGGTTGATCAGCAGCGGCTGGCGATTTTGCAAACCATTCTTTTAGGCCATGTTCAGCGCCAGCGGATTCGCTATGTGGTGCTGGATTTAACTGGCATGCGCCCGTTTGATCCACAGGCAACAGGGCTATTCAATAAATTAATTGGGGCCTTACGCTTGTTGGGCGCAACCTGCATCATTAGCGGGGTGCAAGCTGAAAATAGCGCAGTGCTTAGTCCAATTTTAAGTCAACATAACGTCGTGGTTGTGCGCGATGTGCAGCAAAGTTTGCGCTATCTTAAGCGCCACATTTGAGCGAGGTTTGTATGAGTGTGTATGAAGGCAGCCGCCATCATCAGCCGGTTGAGCAAACGATTGTGGCGATTCATGAATTGATTCGGGCAATTTTGCTGCCGCGCGATTTGGCTGACGTTTGCCGCACAATTTTTCAGCAATTGCACAACGTATTGCAATT
The DNA here is from genome assembly GCA_963767035.1 of uncultured Chloroflexia bacterium. GTDB lineage: Bacteria > Chloroflexota > Chloroflexia > Chloroflexales > Herpetosiphonaceae > Herpetosiphon. Next base: position 398,779 of record CAVYBW010000004.1, read on the forward strand.
CCATGCTGGCTTTATCGAGTACTATCAGCCCAAAACCGATACCATGCAAACGATCTATTCGATCGATGAAGGAATTGAAAAAATTGAACCGTATACGTGGGATTATCGACGCTCCAAAGTTGTGGCTTGGATTATTGCTAACCACCAATTGGTGCGCTTCGATGATTTGCATGTAGATTTGCCCAAGCGTTTTACGGTGGAAAATACCCGCAGCTTTGGCCAAGAGGAAAAACGCTCGCGTGCGTGGATGAGCGTGCCATTGCTGATTGGCGAAGATTTTATTGGGGTTTTGAATATCCAAAGCTACCAAGCAGCCTTGTATGGCGAATTTGAAGAAGCCTTGCTGACTACGGTGGCTAGCTCGGTGGCCTTGGCCCTCGATAATGCCCAAGTCTTGGCTGGGCTAGAATTAGAAGTCAGCGAACTTGATATTCCGCTGATTCCACTGGCCGATGATGTGCTGATTGTGCCATTGATTGGCGTGCTCGATCGGCTGCGTTGGGAAAATCTGACCCATACGATTCTTGAAACCTTGCGTGAACGTGGCTGTGAGCATGTATTGCTTGATGGCAGCGGCTTATTGACTTTCGATCCCGATGCGATTCAAGCGATTAGCACGATTGTCAAAGCGATTGAACTGATCGGCGCGAAAAGCATGCTGATTGGTCTGCGCCCAAGCCTCATTGAAGGCCTGATTCGAGCGGGCATTCATCTCAATACGATTCGCACCGCCCGCGATTTGCCCATGGGCTTAGCGATGTTGGGCATTCGCCCAAGTTGAGACTGCGAAGATAGTGGTTGAGCATAAATTGAGCTGAGATTACTCTACTGTTTGGATTGCCAAAGATATTTCGAGTATTAGGGCTTCGGTTGGATATTCGGGCATTATTTCGTCAAACACGAAGAGCATCTCGATAACTGCATCGATCTGTTGTTTATCAGCTGTAAGGTTTTTGAAGCTAATTGAACTGATATTGACGGAATTGTGGCCATGGCAAAGATAGATCGATGCGTCGATATAACCATCATCGGGATTGAATGGGAAATGAAATGTTTGACCTGGCAGATCATCAAGTGCTGGTGGCAGGGCGATTCTATCAGCCCGAATTGAAGTTTGAACACACTCACCATTCAGGATAAATGGTTTGATATCGATTTCAATATCGTTGCTTGCCTCTGAAAAATAAAAAATCCCTGCTTGATATTCAAAGCGCGTGACTGTGAATTGTTCGGTAAGGTCGGGAGTTCCTGCTTCGAGGCAGGGATTTGGGGATTTGGCGCGCTCGATACCATTGGCAAAATCATTAAAAAGACTTTCCAACCAAGGTGTATCTGGCACTGCGCCAGCCTCGTAGAGCATTCTCAGAATTACCATATCTTCCGCTGGTTGGGCATCTTGCACAAACGAAGCTAGTCCGTTACGGCAAAGGCCGTTAACGTCAAATCCTGCGTCAATTGCCGAACGAATTGTCGCATAATCTTGGATTAAAATTGCACGGCTGAAAGCCTCTGAAGAGATGATCATTGAATTCTCCAATCTAGCAGCAAATCTATGGGCTTGGCGATGTTGGGCATGCGCTAATTAATAATTGGCCCAATTAATAAGCCGAAGATTAAAATACCGAGGCTTGTCCAGGTTGCGGTTAATACGATTGGCCAGTGCCAAGCGTTGGTGGCAATCGCGCGTAGCTGCCACCATTGAAATAAGCCAATGCCCATTGAGGTGATTAAGAAAATCTCGGTCACACCCAATAGATAATTGCTCAGATTGAATTTAAGCCCCAGTTGGATCACGATCGATACCAGCAGCATTACTGCCAAAAACAAGGCCCCAATGCCACTCAAGGCACTGCCCAACATCCATGATCTGGCTGAAACGTGGTGATGTAAAGCCGAGCGTTGAATTAGGCTCGCAACGCTTATTGTTAAAAAGAGGGGCAAAATTAGCAGTGCAAACGCTGTCAGTGCGCCTGAAAAATCAATATTTGAGCTTTCGATCAATTGCTCGAAACCACTTCTTAGCACCGCCATGAATATTGCGATCACACAACAACCTAAGGGCAACATGACGCAGCTTAGAATAAACGCTAAACAGTTGTAGCCAAGCCAACGCCGCCAACGATTGGGTGCATTGATATCGTTATTCGTGATTGATGGCACACTATAACCGAGTTGCGGGTTATAGCCTGGCTGGGCTTGCTGCTGATCATACGTTTGATATCCGTAATTGGGATAAGGTGGCTGATTTTGATCAGCGAGGTTTGGTAGTTTTTCACTCATCTGCTGCTCCTGCGGCTAGCTTTCGATACATACCTATAGTGTAAATTCAATTTAATCCTTGTGCTGATGGGCCAATTGCATTTATCCCGTTCGCGATTTGCCCATAAACTTAGTGCTGTTAGGATTTTACTAATTTTTCTATCATGGCAGCTAATAAACACAGGATCGGCAACACGATACAACTGCCCATAATTACTAACACGACAGAGCCAAGCCAACAGCCCCAGCGTTTCAATTGCTGGCCTCCGGTATTAGGGATTGCGGGCACAAAATAACTGAGTTGTGGATCATTGTTGGGATTGGATTGCCGATTATATAGATATGGGTAGCGACCATACTCGTAGGGTTCGCTGATTGTGATGATTGGCGCTTGGCTATCGGCGATAATAAGTGGTTGTGGCGGATCAATGGGTGCTGGTGGTTCTTCACTCATCGGTTCAACTCCTTACCATTGGCTCAATGGCTCTAATAATTGCCAAAGTCCAAAGCCAATTACGAGCGTGCCTAAAGTTGTCCATGTCAGTGTAGTAACAACTATCCATTGCCATGCTTGATCGATAGTTTTGCGCAGTTCAAGCCATTGCACCAGGCTAATGAGGCATGAAGTAAACCCAAATGTCAGAAATAGAAACAGACCACCATGGATCGAGAACGGTAACAGCGCAAGCGTGCTGACGATCAATGAGATTGTGCCGACTGTTGCGCTTTTGAGGCTCCACATTGGCCAATTAATTTCACGAGTGACGACCCATTGCAGCGTACTTGCAAGATAGATCGTTGTGAATAGTGGCGGACCAACGCTGCCTAGCAGCAGGAGTCCTTTGGCTAGCTGATTTTCGATGTTGGATAGAGAAATATCCAATACATTTAATCCAAACAGCGCAGCGATTATAAATATTGGCAAGAGCAGACAACTTACAATAAAGGCAAAACAATTAATGCCAATCCAGCGGTACCTGCGGCTTGCCTGATTCTGCTCAGGCAAACACTTAGTTGGCACATGATAGCCTTGAGGTGAATTTGATTGCGCTGCTTGGTCATAGTGTCTCGTTCCATCATAATAGCCACGGCAATGCAAGGAGCAGGCTTCCAAGTAGGATGCTCATGACGCTCCAGGTTAAACTGCTGATCCAAACCCAATCGAGTGGAATCTCGACAACAGATTGAATTTCAAGCCCTTGAATTAATGCTGTGCCAAACGAGGTCATCCCAAAAACGATCAATAAAAAAATAATCAGCATGAAATCGGAATTATGGTTGAGGCTTTCTAGGCTGAATCGAGCCAAAAATATGCTAATCGGGATTAGCAACCCTGCCGTCAATGCCGATTTGGCGACCCATGGCCAGCGTGGGATTGCAGCGCCAAAGGCTGTATATTGAATAAGCGCTGTCGGAATGGCGGTTAATGTTGCCATTATCCCTACAACGAGCATCAAAAATAACTGGTTGTCGCTGGCTAGCTGGTCAAACAAGAATCGGTGAATGCTTTGGATAGAAATAGCCATGATACCAATAATTGGAAAGATTATCGTTGCGCCAAAGCAAGCAATGCTATTTACTGCAACCCAGCGTTTCCAACGATTTGGCTGATTGAGGTTGGTTAGAGGCGCAGGTGGAACGCGATAGCCTTGGGGCGAATCGGCATTGATTGGCTGTTGAGGATTCATTGGCGGTTTGGTTGAATCGAGCATCCAAGCCTCCCTTCTCAAGCGGCTAGAGCTTGTAATAAGGTTGGGGTGCTCTGTTCCCTCAAGAGCAGTGAGGGAACAGAGCATTGATCCTAGCTGAGTTTGGTAATAATTTGGATGAGCAGGCTTACGAGCGAGCTTAGACCTAAACTGCCTGAAATCGTCCATGTGAGGCTACTTAGCCAGATCCATTGATTTGGGTTTTTGACCACACGTTTGATTTCGGTTGCTTGGATCAATGCTGTCCCAATCGACGTTATTCCAAAAACGATCAACGCCGAGAGCGCATAACTCCGCCACGATTCATTGGCTACCAAGCGGCTTGTACCTAAACGCGCTACAAATGAGCTAGCAGGTACGAGGATTCCAACCGCTAAGGCTGTTTTGGCAACCCACGGCCAGCGGCGAACTTTATAGTGAAACGCCGCTCGTTGAACTAAGGCCACGACTGCAGCGGTCAATCCTGCGTATAGTCCTACGATCAGATGTGCCATGATTGCTCGTTGCTGGATGATTAAATTTGTAATCCACGAAACTGTTTCATGCGATTGGGTATCGAGGAGTCTTATCGTTACAAATACGAAGAAGCAAAACGTGAAGAGCGCTGTCATAAAACTTAGAACATTGATCAGCACCCAACGCAGCCAAGAAGTTGATTGATAACTTGCTAGCTCGATTAGTGACGGAACGATATAGCCTTGTGTATTCACTGCCGAGTCGGGATTATCACCAAGGGCTTGCGGTGAGCCTTGGTACCCATATGCTGATTGTGGCGAAGTTGCTTGTTTGATGGCTTTGATTGGTTGAGGTTCTACCATATACCTAGCTCCTGCTATGCGAATGAGTGCCCAAAGAACACTCATAACTCACTATCGTCTCAGATTTAAAATTGTAGCATTAACTGCCAAGATTATGCTACTACACTTTTGGAGGATTTTGCTGCTGCTTAAATCTGTCCGGCTATTGCCAGTGCAAAGAAGCCAAATATGCCACCAACCAGCAAACCACCAAGGATTGTCCAAGTTAGCCCTGTGGTGATTAACCATTGCAGCGGGCGATTAGCAACTTCTTTAACTTCAAGATATTGCACAAAGGCAGTTCCAAATGATGTCACGGCAAAAATAAACGTTACCATGAGCATATAAATCAAAAAATTGCCCTCGCTAATTGGCGATAGCTGAAGTAGCTCTATTGTGAGAAAGGTGCTTAGCGGCAGTAAAAGTCCAACTGCGAGCGCTGTTTTGGCAATCCACGGCCACAACGAAACTTTACTATACAAGGCTCCACGTTGAATCAAGGCCACCACGGCGGCAGTAATCGCGCCAGATAAACCATAAATAATATAGCCAATGAGCGTGGAATTCTCTAAATCATCAAAACCTTGAAAATTTGAAGCTGGATCGAAGGCATCAGCAGCCATGATGATCACAAGGATAAAAAAGATGCTGATGAAGATTGTCGCTGCAACAAAAAAGCCCAGCACGTTCATGCCCACCCAGCGCACCCCACGATCAGCAGCATTGATGTCGCTGATGCTTGGTTGGGGAAGCATATAGTTTGGGCTGCCATACACCATTGGCTGTTGCTGATAGCCATAGGGTGCTTGCGGTTGACCATAACCTTGTTGTTGACCATATGGTGCTTGCGGTTGGTAGCCTTGTGGTTGACCATACGGCGCTTGCGGTTGGTAGCCTTGTGGTTGACCATACGGCGCTTGCGGTTGTTGACCATATGGTGCTTGTGGTTGGTAGCCTTGTTGCTGGCCATAACCATATGGTTCCGGATTCGCTGGCAACTCTTGGCTTGATCCATCAAATGCCCGCGTTACTTGTGGTTGGAGCGCTTGAGTTGGCACTGGTTGCGCTGGATTTTCTGAATTGAGAGGTATGGTTGGGGGAATTCGATCAGACATAAACACATCTCCTGATAGATCAATCAGCGCGTTGCGCAGGCTTGAATTGGGAATAAAATGCCTAGGAATTGTAGCACTATTGCAATTTAGCGCGCCAATGACATTATATAGGTGAAGCCACAGAGTGCGCTGGCAATACCTGTCCAAGTTAAAACCGTGATGATCACCCAATCAAAAGGGCGTTGCGCGATTTTTTAACCTCGGAAAGTTGGGCCAAAGCCGTTGCCAACGCAATGAGTGCAATACTGGCAATGAAATATAGCCTTCTGATTAAAGCTTGATGACTACTTGTTGAAATATGTGGTTCAACGATGAACATAAAGATCGCTAAGCTTGCCCAACTTATGAGGGTTGTAATCAAACCTGTTTTTAAGATCCAAGGCCAGAATAAAACAAGTTTGTCCAATCCATCGCGCTGGGCCATCGATCCGACCATGGCACTCAAGCCAGTGAGTAATCCCGCTATGCCAATCCAAAGCTCAGGAAGCAGGCTTGGGTCGTCGATCCAATCAAACATATGGGGTGATTTAGGGCCTATCAGAAAATTTAGCACAATAACGCAGACTCCGCCCCCTGGAGTGCTCCAAAAGTCGCTATAAAGGCCACTATATTCGAGCCAATCCAGCGTGCCCAACGATTGGGCTGATTCACGTTTTGTTTGGTAACCTGATAGCTTGGCGTTTGATTATTCAGCTGTCGGGGGCGATTTGCAGCATTTAATTGGGTGCTTGGTTATTGATCTGGCACTGCTCTATCTCCTCTCCATATGCCAACGAGCGCCCTAAGGACGCTCGTTGTTTAGCTGCCAAGTTTGCTTGGAGCTTAACTATGGATAGCGTGGTTCGGCAATCGTCACGCCAGCTGGTGGCTTAACTCCCGGCCCATATAAATAGAAATCTTCCCAAGGATAGTAGCGGGTAAAGAAGCGCTCGCGGTTGGTTGCACCGTTGGCGTTGGTGATGACGCGATACATCGTCACATCCATACCTGCGCGACCATGGACAAGTTGTTCAACTGCACCACGGCGCATGGTTTTATCGTATTGCCAAACTGGCTTGCCTGGTTGTTGCTCGTTGGAATAGGTTGGACCTTCCATGCTGGAGCGGCGGCCATCGCCATAGCCCCACAAGGTAAAGGTTACCCGGCCAGCGCTCGTATCGGTATCTGTCCACATGAAAATATCGGTGCCTAGGTCATTTTTCCAACGGAAGTCGACCTCTGGCACGAACACTGTGGCATCGAAGCCCAAGATATTTTCATAGTAATAAACAATGTAGCTATGGCCGTAGCGCTCAACAATTGGTAAGCCACTGTTGAATACGGCGCGATACATAGTGGTTGAAACTTGACATAAACCACCACCAACCACTTTTTCGAGCTTGCCATTAACGATCGCATAGCCATCGGTAAAGCCAGCTTCTGCAGAAACATCGCCAACATTTTGGTTGAACGAGAAGACTTGGCCAGCCTTCACCGTAACGCCTTTGAAGCGATCGGCTGCCCGTTTGATGTTGTTGATCCGTTCGGCGTTGGAGCCACGATAATAAGTGGTAGAAGCGCCAAGTTTTTGCACTTCACGAGCAGGCTTAAGCAAGTTTTTATCAATACCCATGCGGGTGATGTATTGTTTGCCCAACAAGCCTTGCTGAATTTCCCACTTGGTGCCAGCGTGTTCTGGATGCCATTCCATGCGCGCACGTTCAAAATATTGCACGGTATAGGTTTGGCCATCTTCGACGCTAAGCTCGGAAAACTCCTCGCTGATTGGATAGCCAAAGGTGTACAAGCCACCATGGTTCGTCCAATAATCGCGGAAGCCATTGCCTAATGAGTGGCCTGATTCAGGATAGAAGGTTGCGCCCTCGTAGCTTGGGCCAGTGCGCCATGCAAATGGCTCCTCGGCTTCGCGGCCTTCGGCAGCGACTGCGCCTAAACGAGTGGCCAAAATATAATAATCTGTATCCTTATTTTCAGGGTGAATTTCCAAGCGAGCACGCTCGAAATATTGCACCTGAACCCCATTCTCCCAAATCACTTCAGTTAATGGCAAGCCAAAAACCTCAAGATCGCCTTGGCGCTCGTAGAAGCGTTTGACATCAAATGAGATGTTGTGGCCCGTTGCCGGAAAATAGCGATACGGCTCCCATGCAGTGCTTTGTTGGGCCTGCACAGCAGCGCTAACTGGGGCTGTTGGTACACTTGGGGCTAGCCCAAAGAGCACAATTCCCAATACCAGTGACGGCAAAAGCCGCCAGCGTTGACCTGGCATATTCCATTCTCCCGATTGCTAGTGATTCAGTATTAGGTCATTGTACGCGCCAGTTAAGCCTTCGTCAATGGTGAGAATTGGTGATCGATGGCTGATTGCCCCAATCGTAATTGTATTTGCTGAGCTTCAGCACTTGCCATGGTTCAACCCGCTGAACCCCTGGCAATGGCGCAATATGGTCGGCCAAAAGCTCTAATAATTCATCAGTTGAGCGCAGCCAAGCCTCTAACACAACATCATAGCTACCCAAGGTCAGGCCCACAAAATGCACATTTGGCAAATTGCAGAGCGCTTTTTCAATTTGGCGTTGATAGGCGCGATCGATTTGCATGCCGATGATCGCCACAACCTGATAGCCCAAGGCGTAAGGCGAAGCAACCGCCACAATCTTAATCAGGCCTTCATCGACGAGGCGTTCAATGCGGCGGCGGACAGTTGGCTCGCTGCTGCCAACTTTGCTGGCAATTGCCCGATTGGGGAGGCGGGCATCGGTTTGCAAGACTTCTAAAATGGCATGATCAAGCTCGTCCATTGTCATAACGTATTCCTCCAATGTGGACTGACGAAACACACTCTTTGGGGTTTGGCACAATGACGTTTTTCGTCAGCATTTTGTTCCCAAATTTGTTAGGATCATTGCATACAGCTGAACTGATGATTAATTCAGGCTATGCGACGCTGCATGAGCTTGATTAATGCCAATTTTAGGAGTTTCACAATGGCTTGGTTCTATTTAATTGTGGCCGGTGTTTTAGAAATCGGTTGGGCAGTTGGCTTGAAATATAGCGAAGGTCTAACCAAACTTGGCCCTAGCATTGCCACTGGTGTGATGTTGGTGGGGAGTATGGCCCTGTTGGCCTTGGCCTTGCGCGATTTGCCCTTGGGCACCGCCTATGCCATCTGGACGGGAATTGGTACTGCGGGGACGGCAATCTTGGGTATTTGGCTCTTCGGCGAATCGGCACAGCCCTTGCGGTTGGCGTGTTTGGTGATGATTGTTGCAGGCATTATTGGGCTGAAATTGCTGGCTGGCAAGCCTGCCTAATTAATCGTAGTGAGTTAATTGATTCGCCACTCTTTGATTGGTTGAACAGGCAGAAGTTTGGATCCCCTCGCCCGTGTTCAGTGGGCGAGGGGATCCGTCGTGGATTGACAATGCGAAAACCACCAACTCAAGCCCCTCGCCCGCGCCACGGGCGAGGGGAATACAGCGACTACCCATCCAAGCGCACTGTTAAACAAGTACCTTCGCCAACCACACTCTGCACATCCAGCACGCCACCAAGTTCGCCAGCGCGCTCCGACATACTGGTTAGCCCCAAATGCCGCCCACTCCGTTCCAATAAATCAGGATCAAAGCCACAGCCATTATCTTTGACCATTAATGTTGTCGATTTACTGGCAAAACTGAAGCTCACCCGCACATAAGTTGCTTGGGCATGGCGCAGCGCATTCGAAATTGCTTCTTGGGCAATTCGATAGAGGCCTGCGGCATGCGATGGGATAAGCACTGAATCTTCGCCCTCGCACTCCAAATTAATTGCTACGTCTTGGGCATTCAAGCTGGCAATATGTTCATGCAACGATTTGATAATGCCATGTTCTTGTAATGGCGTTGGCCGCAATTGCAGCAGCAGTTCGCGCATTTCACCAAGCGATTGATGCGCCGCCGCCTTCAAGCGATCGATCTGGGTTGCAGCTCGGACTGGATTGCGCTCCACCTGAGCACGTGCAGCCTCAGCCGTCAAGGTAATGCTAAACAAGGTTTGGGTAACCGAATCGTGCAATTCGCGCGCTAAACGTGAGCGCTCCTCGGCCTGAGCCGCGCGGCGAGCTTGATCATACAGGCGTGCTTGCTCAATCGCGATTGCTGCCGAAGTAGCTAAGCCTTCAGCTAAAACCAATTGCTGCGGCCCAAACGAGGTATCGCGATCAGGCGTTGCCACCAACACAACCCCTAAAACTTGATCCTTGATGCTCAATGGCAAGGCCAATAAGGTTTGATAAGGAATCGTCGGCGAAACCGCATGGATCACTCTAGCACAACCTTGCTTGATAACTTTGGCCAAAGTTGGCTCGTTGCTTAGGGCGGTTGGGTTGGCCCAGCGCATTCGTAAATAGTTGTTATCGCCCATTGCGCCCGCTTGGGGAGTCAAACGCTCGCCTTGTTCGTCGAGCAGCAACACCAAAACATCTTCAGCGTGGAGCGCCTCGCCAATTGCTGCCGCCGCCCGCAGCAACACCTCGGGCAAGTGCAAGGTCGAGCCAACCGTGCGGGTCATTTCCAAGAGCAAGGCCATTTCGGTGGCGCGGCGTTCGGCTGCGGCAAACAGATGCGAATTATGTAAGGCCAAGGCTGCTTGGTTGGCAAAATTCGCAACTAAGTGGCCATCATCGGCGTTGTAGGCATTCTCACGATGGCTATCGACGGTCAGAATCCCAACCGTGCGTTCGCCAACCCGCAAGGCCACCCCAATCCACGAACGAATTGGCCCGGGCTGCATGACGAACGATGGATCTTTGCGCACATCGCCCAAAACAACTGGCGCAGGTGAACCAACCACCCGCCGCGCTAGATCGTTCTCAGGCACCGAAATCCGCATATCATAGACATCGTTGTTCATGCCACGGGCGGCAATGACCTGCAATTCATCATCTTCAAGTTGCTGCACCGAAGCGCTATCGAAAGTTACAACCCGTTCGAGTTGGCGCAAAATACAGGCCAGCACCTCATCGCGATCAAGCGTTGCGTTCAAGGCCACCGAAACTTCATTCAGCGCAGTCAGTTGAGCCACATACGAACGAGTATCATCAAGCAAGGTTTGCAATTGATTGGTCGATTGATCGCGCTCAGCTGTGCGTTCGTCAATCCGGCGTTGCAAGCGCTGATGCGATTGTTGCAAATCTTCGTAGGCCCGTTCGAGCGTGGCATAATCGGTTTGAATACTGTTATATTCGCTATCGAGGGCGCTATGAGCTTGGGCTAAAACTGTGCGTTCGCGTTCGGTGCGTTGAATGCTGCTCCAAGCTTGGCCGAGCAAGAGGCTTAATGAACCAAGCGTAATTAGTAACGCCAGCCAATGTGGTGCCAGCCAGAGCCAGCCAACGCCCACCAAAACACCAAGCGTTGCCAAGCCAAAACTCATGGCTGGGCTTAATCGAGGTTGGGGGGTGGGTCGTGCTTGATTCGTTGGTGCATCAAGAACACGCATAACTGGCTCCTTACTATGGTTGATCATGGCGTTGTAGCGCCAAAAATGCTTGCTCAACTTGGCGGCGAGTCTCCGCTAGCGAACCGCTATTATCAATCACCACATCAGCATGGGCGATTTTATCAACCTGACTATTTTGGGCATGTATGCGTAACAGCGCTTCGGCTTCGCTCATGCCACGGTGTTCGATCAACCGTGCTAATTGGCTGGCTTGGTCGGCGGTAACGACCCAAACTGCATCACACATGGCCGGATAGCCACTTTCGATCAGTTTAATTGCATCGATTACCACAACCTTGGTTTGCAATTGCTGTTGGGTTTCGAGCCACGCCAGAATCTTCTGGCGAACTGCTGGATGCACTAAGGCTTCCAAGCGGCGTAATTGCGCTTGATCGGCAAAAACGATTTGGCCGAGGGCTTGACGATTAATTGGCTGGCCAAAGCTTTGGTTCTGTACAATCGCTAGGCCAAAAGCCTCAACGATTGGGGTATAGGCACTACCATCGGGTGCTTGCACTTGATGCACCACCGCATCAGCATCGCAAACTGCCGCGCCTAATGCTTGGAGCATCGCCACCACCGTGCTTTTGCCACATGCAATATTGCCAGTTAATCCAATTCGATACATACAAGCCCTTATCAAGATATGAATTATGAAGGATGAAGGATGAAAGAGCATAACCGCTAAGGACGCGAAGTCTGCTAAAGTTTATGGTTTGGCTCTAACCATTGGTAATCGAAACCTTCGTGCACTTCGTGTCGTTTGTAGTTAAAGAATTAACTTTCTACCTTCTCGCTTCATTCCCTCATCCTTCATCCTTCATCCTTTGTTTAAGCTCCAACTTGCTCGGCCAATTGCTCCCAGCGGGCGTAATACTCGCTGAGTTGGGTTTCGAGCGCAGCATATTGGTTGCCAAGCTCGCCAATTTTGCGACTATCTTGCTTGGCTGAGGCCTGCATAATCTCGGCATCGAGTGCAGCTTTGCGTTGTTCTAGGCTTGCAATCTCACGCTCAAGGGTTTGCAGTTGGCGTTTGGCGCTGGCTGGCACAGGCGTGGGATTGGCTTTATTAGCCTTGGTTTGGCGCTCAGCAGCACGTTTGGCTTCGATGGCGGCGGCCTCGGCGGCGCGACGTTCATTTTCACGTTGGGCGGCTAGAGCTGAATAATTGCCCGGGAAGCGTGTAATGCTACCATCGTCATTGACCAACCACAGCGTATCAGCGACGGCATCGATAAAATAGCGGTCGTGCGAGACAAACAGCAACGTGCCATTAAAATCGTTGAGTACACCTTCAAGTGCTTCGCGCGCCTGAATATCCAAGTGGTTGGTTGGTTCGTCGAGCATCAAGAAGTTGCCGCCGTTGAGCATCAACTGCGATAACGCCACCCGCGAACGCTCGCCCCCCGAAAGATCGCGAATTTGCTTAAACACATCGTCGCTGGTAAACAAGAAGTTGCCCAACATCGTGCGCGCCCGGGTTTCGCCCATTTGCGGGTTATGACGCAAGACTTCATCCAAAATTGTGTTTTTGAAATCCAGGCCTTCGTGGCCTTGGGCATAATAGCCAAGCTGGACGTTGGCCCCAACCTCGAAGCTGCCAGCCAACGGCTTGAGCTGATCGACGACGGTTTTGAGCAGGGTTGATTTGCCGCTGCCATTCGGCCCAAGCAAGGCCACCCGTTCACCACGCATCACATACAATTCATCAAATTGCAGCAAGGTGGTGTTTTGGCCGTTCTCGGTGTAGCCAACGCCGAGTTGTTCTAAAGCCAACACCACATCGCCAGAACGAAGATTGGTCTGCAAAGCAAATTTGAGTTCTTTGCGCCGTTGCGGGCCTTCAATTGCCTTAACATGGCCGTGAATACTATTCCAGCCTTCTTTAAATCGATTGAGTCGGCGTTCGCGGCCTTTGGCTTCGCGCGCCCGCACGCCAGCCTTGAAGCGCCGAATAAACTCCTCGGTTTTGGCGATCATCTGCTGTTGGGCTTCAAATTCTTTGGCCAAGCGTTCCATGCGTTCGGCTTTGATGGTTTGATATTTTGAATAGGATGCGGCGTAATCCTGCAAGCGGCCCCATTCCATTTCCCATGTGCGGTTTGAAACCCGATCGAGGAAATAGCGATCGTGGGAAATGACGATTAATGTGCCATCCCAATCGCGCAAAAAGCCTTCGAGCCATTCCAATGCCGCCATATCGAGGTGGTTGGTTGGTTCGTCAAGCAACAGAATATCGGGATCGCCAAGTAGCGCTACGGCGAGCGCGGCGCGGGTGCGTTGGCCGCCACTAAACTGGGCGATTGGCTGCGTCCACTGGGCATCGGTAAAGCCAAGCCCTTGAATTGTGCGGGTGATGCGATACTCTTTTTCATAGCCGCCAGCATGCTCATACCGATGCTGCAACTCGCCGTAACGCTCCATCGCTTGCTCCCATTGGGGATCATCAGGATTAGCGATCGTTACTTCGAGTTGGCGCATTTCATCTTCGATGCTGCTGAGCGCTGCAAAGGCTGCATGGGCCTCGCGCTCCAAGGTCGAATCGGCGGCGAAGGTTGCTTCTTGGGCTTGGTAGGTGACGCGCAAGCCACGTGAGCGATGCAATGAGCCTTCGCTGGCGCTATCGATGCCAGCAATAATTTTCATTAACGTCGATTTACCCGCTCCATTGACTCCAACTAAGGCGATTTTATCGCCACGAGCCACTTGGAACGAAATAGCTTCAAATATTTGATCGGCCCCAAACCATTTGCCGAGATCATTAGCAATTAAGACAGACATTATCGGATGCTCCTCAAGGTTTTATCCATCATACCATTGCTTTAAGTTTTAGCTATCAGTCTTGAGGCGCAACCAATGCTTGCTGCTTAAGCTGGAGTACTCAGCTAAAATGCCAAAGCGGCGCGATCGTCGTTGATCGTGCCGCTTATTCCTCAATCCACAAGCAATTTGGCTTACTCAGCGAGGCGGTAGCCAACACCCCATTCGGTCAGCAGAATTTTCGGCTGACGGGGATTGTCTTCTAATTTGCGTCTTAAATGCCAGATATAGACTTTCAGCGAATCGTGATCTGATTCTTTGCCACTGCCCCAAATCGAACCAAGCAATTTTTCGTGCGGCACAACTTGGCCAACACTATCAGCCAGCAAAATCAACAATTGATATTCGGTTGGCGTGAGATCGATCACTTTATCTTTGACTTTTAACTCGCGGCGTTGGCGATCGAGCACCATTAAGCCTTCGCCAGCGGTGATAATTGGCCGTTGTGGGGGAATCCGGCGCAACAAGGCGCGGACCCGGGCCAGCAATTGGCTTGGGCTATAGGGCTTGGTCATATAATCATCGGCACCGCTATCCAAGCCTGAAACAATTTGTTGGTCTTGAATATTGGCGGTGAGCATCAGAATTGGCACATTGCTGAACTCACGAATTCGACGGCAGGTTTCGTAGCCGTCCATGGCAGGCAACATCACATCCAAAATGATTAAATCGGGTGTGAGCGAGCGGACATACTCGATGGCAGTTGGGCCGTCGTAGGCAATTTGAACCCGATATTTTTCCATGGTTAATTGCAACGAAAGCAACTGGGCAACATCGGGTTCATCGTCTACAACTAAAATTAACGGTTGTTCCATAAGTGAGAGATCCTCTCCAAAAAACACTAACCCGATTTTTTAGGGCAATAATTCCGATAATACATGATCCATCTCAGTCTCGGTAATCGCATTAATCCGAGTATACCGAATAATCCCTTCAGAATCAATAAAAAAAGTCACTGGAATATTAAAAATTCCAAATGCTTGTTGGGCAACCCGCTCGTTATCGAGCGCAATCGGGTAGGTTACGGCGTAGCGCTGGATAAAGCGCCGAATTTCCTGATCTTTATCTTGATCGGTCAGGTTGATGCCAACGACGGCGATTTTATCACCATAGCGTTCGACTGTGCGCACGAGGGCTGGCATTTCTTCTTTGCATGGCTCGCACCACGAGGCCCAAAAATTAATAATTAATGGCTTGCCGCGGTAATCAATCGGGTTAAAGCTGCCGCCATCAACCGTTTTTAGCACCATCGCTGGCACTGGTCGATCAATGCCGACCACGGTTTGGGGTTTACTATTGCCACTCGTTAACAAGGCAACGGTCGCAATTACAATAATGGCGACGATAATACCTGCGCCTAGCCAAAGCCATTCTTTGCGCGAAAGGCCTTGCTTGACGGTTGTTTCTGGTTCACTGGTCATGGGTGGTTGCTCCTAGGGTTTGGCTCCATCAAGTAGGCTTTTGGCTAATTCGGCCTGCAAACTATTGGGGCCAAGTTCAATAACTTTGCGCCATAAACGCTGGGCATCTTCCATGCGCGGTTCTGGCAATAGGGCATAGACGCGCCCCACATTCAGCAACACCAGCAAGGTCTGATCATCTTGAGCCAAGGCGGTTTCAGCTTCGGCCAGCGCTTGTTCGCTATAAAATGGATTACCAAAGCCAATTCCATAGCGTGCCAAAGCTACCGCCCGATCCGAACGGATCAGCGGCTGGAAGTTATCCAAGGCCAAGGCCTGCGAATAGGCATCGCTAGCTTGAATCCAACGGCTGAGGTTTTGCACGTAGGCTTGGCCGTTGGGCGCATGCTCATAAATCATCTGAATAAAATCATAATGGGCATGGCCCAGCATAATCCAGCCATTGGGATCACGCGGGTTTTGGTTGATTACACTTTGAGCTTGGGATGTGCTGGCATCGAGCGATAGCAGCTGGTCGCGTACATTCGGATCGTTAATTTCGCTGAGAATTGCCGAGGCAAACAACGGCATCTCTTGCGGCGCTGTTTCGGCGGGCGGGCGGGTATTAATCCAAATCAAGCTGCCAGTGCCGGCAAGCACCAAGGCACTGGTCACGACTAAAACCAGCCAGCCATTCAGCCAGCGCCAGCGCACTGCGCGCTCAACAGCGATCGCTTTAATTGTGGAATTGCCGCGACGTGGCGGCAACGGGCGATAATCTAATTCATCGGGTTGTTCCGACATGCTGATTAAACTCACTCGCTGCGGATGCAAACAATGCCTGCATCCGCAGCGTTTACTAGGATTAAGCGGCTTGGGTGGCGGCCTCAGGCACACTGGCTTGGGCGCGTTTTTTGGTGGCATGTTCGATAAAGCGTCGCGTGGCAGCCAACGAGCCACCAAGCGTCATCACGACCGTGCCAACCCAAACCAAGCCAACTGCCGGCTTGGTGCTGACAAAAATATCAGCCCGTTCTGGCAAGATTGGCAAATCTAAGCCGACAATTTGCAATTGCACTTGGCGATTTTCCAAGCTCAGCGCTGAAATCAGCACTTGATTGCCATCGGCCAAGGTGTATGGCTCTGGTTGGTTGCCAACATCGGCGATCGCCCGCAAACCTGGCTCAATCGTCGTGGCATTACCATCTTTGTCGTAGAAGGTCAAACGCGCTTTGATCGTAATCTCATCGGTTGCGGTTTCAGCACCAGTGTGGCCTTCAGGCAGGCTATAATCGAAGTTTTGAAAGACAAAACTATACGGGCCAACGCTGCCTTTTTGGCCTTGGGCCAAGGTGAGCAAATTAGGGTTGCTCTCGGCCAAATATTTACCCGGCGAGATATATAAATCACCCCACCATTCGCGAATAATCGCTGGATTGCTGATCCATTGGCCATCGCGTGGGTTGAGATACAACTGTGGCGCGGCATCTTGCACTTCGCCATTATCACGTTGCACCGCCAAATCAATCACGCCTTTTTCGGCGCCTTGATTGTTGGTGCGGGTGGCATAGCCTTCGAAGGTAATTTTATGGCCAAAGGCGGTTTGAGTGGTATTCAAGGGAATCGTCATGTTGATGTCGGGCGAGCTATAGGCCGATGAGCCGACAAAGCCAATCACTAGCAGAGCTGCGCCGATATGGGCAGCATAGCCGCCGATCCGCATCCAGCCACTACGCACAGTGCGCACGATCATCAAAATGTTGACCCCAAGCCCCAAACTGCCTAGCCCAAGATAGGCCAGCGACAGTGGTTTGCGCACGCCCAGCAACAAGCCAACCACGGTTGCAACGACCGCCAAAATTGCTGGCATGCGCAGGGCATAAATAAATTTGCGCGTATTGCCACCACGCCAACCGAGCAGCGGCGCGACGGTCATCAAACCAATCACCACCAAACCGAATGGCGGCGTGACCGTGCGGAAAAAGCTTGGTTGCAAGCTAAATCGACCATCTTGGCTGGCAGCAATATCGAAGGCTTTGGCAAAGGTTGTACGTAGGCCATCGCGCAAGACTGGCGTTTGCGAAAACAGCGGCATCGAGGTGCCAACGCCCACAATCACCGTGATAATCACAAAACAAAACATGCCCAGTACAAACAAACTATCACGCGAAAACAGGTTTTCCGAGAGTTTGTTGATGGGAATATCGCGCCAACGCTTGATGAACATACCTAGCGAAAGCACCAAGCCAAGGATCAAAACGATTGCCATGGTTGTGCCAAGGCCATCCTCGGTAAATGAGTGGACCGAGAAATCGCCCAAAATTCCCGAACGTGTCAGGAATGAGGCATACATCACTAAGCCATAGGTAACAATTGCGAGGCTGAAATTGGCTCTTCGCAAACCACCATGGGCGCGTTGCACCAACATGCCGTGTAGCAAGGCGCTTGCGGTGAGCCATGGCAAGAGCGATGAATTTTCCACTGGGTCCCATGCCCAATAACCGCCCCATCCAAGGGTTTCATAGGCCCAATAGCCGCCAAGGGTTAATGCTGTGGTCAATACAACCCATGCGGTAATTGTCCATGGCAAGGCTGCTTTGACCCAAGCATCATAATCGCGCCGCCATAGCCCAGCGATAGCATAGGCAAATGGGATGGCCAGCAAACCATAGCCCAAGAACAAAATTGGCGGGTGAATCACCATCCATGGGTTGTGCAGCAGCTCATTCAAGCCGCGCCCATCTTCGGCATAGATGATCTGTTTGGCGACATCGAAGCGCAAAGCAAACGGATTGTTGATCAGCATAAAGCTGATAATCGCCACCTGCACTGCCATCAAGGGCATCAGCACAAACGGCTCGAACTCGCGCGAACGCCGGAGCAACAAGGGCGCAGCCAATAAGCCAACCAAGGCCCAAATCATAAATGAGCCTTGTTGCCCGGCCCACAGCGCCGAAAGTTTGTAGCGCAGTTCTAAATCGTTTGATGAGTAGTTGTAGACATAATCAAACTCATAGCGCCCAAAGTAGAACAATGCTAAGAGCAATAGTGCTGCTACAAGGATAGTAACTGCGGCAATGCGCACGCCCCAACGGCCCCATCTCAGGGCGGTACGTTGGCCGGCAATCAGCAAACTATATGATGCGGTTGCGGTGATAGCGGCAACTAATGCCACTACCAGCAGCAACGTGCCAAACATAAACAAATTCATGGACGATCCTCAGGGTTGGGTTGCTGGCTTGAGCTAAGCTTGCCCGAGCCATGCGACCTACTTGGCAGCTTGGGTATCTTCTTGATACTTCGATGGGCATTTGACCAACAAGTCGTCGGCCACAAAAATGCCTTGACTTTCATCGAATGCGCCAATTGCTACCACACTAATTGCTTGGTCGAAGTTGCCTGGCTTGGGCTGGCGATAGAGCACTTCGATTGGCTGGCCCATTTCATCACGCATGGTAAAACGGAATGCCCCCAATTCAACCGTGCCTTGATTTTGCGGATAGCCCATGACTTGGACATTGCGCCCGCTGGCTTTGGCTTCAGTTACGTTGACATAGGGTGTCAGCGAATCGCCCATCGAGGTAAAGCCCAACCAGCCTGCCAATACCAGCATGGCAATCCCAACCATATGCAAGGGCTTAAGCCGAAAACGCGGAGTTGTTGCTTCAGACATTGCTGGTTTCCTTTCGCTCAGGGCTAACCCGTTCTGGCCGAACGGGGGCGTTGGTTGCTTGATTGCTTTGGTTGGCTTGACGTTCTTGCAAGGCTTGACGCAAGGCTTTGGCTTGGCGATCAATTTTGAGCAAATAGGCAAAAATGCCCAGCCAAACCACCAAGGTTACTGCCGCCGCCACATACATGGCCAAGCCTGGGTCGGTTAATCCATTCATATCGTAATTCCTTGTTTTAGTAATTGTTCATTGATGTCGAGCACATCGGCGCGTAACCACCAGAGCCAGAAAAACAGCAGTGTAAAGCCAAATAAGCTGGCAAAGAAGGTTAACAAGGTGCGTTGCTCGGTTAGCAGGCCGATATTGCCTGTGTTGGCAATCGCAATTTCAACTGTTTGATTGCCTGGCTCGCCAATTAACCGCTTGATTTGCACATCGCGCAATGTTTCGGGCAAGCGCTCAATCGATTCGGGCTTATTGCTGGCCCGATTAAATGACGGTTTGAGGGTGTAATTTGTGCCATTCGATACAATACTGACCGTGGCAACTGTCAGATCAGCTTGTTGCTCAAGGCCCAGCAATTCAACTTTGAAATCTTCAACCGTGCCAATAATCCGCCCATTTTCGGTCAATTCAATCCCTTGGCAATTGGGCGTATTCAAAATCGCACAATTGGGGTGCAAAGTATCATCGGTGACCCGTGGAATCACAAAGATTAAGAATGGTACGGCTACAAAGGCCAGCAGGGCATAGATCGAGCCAAGGTAACGTTGGCGTTGGCGATCTTCAATCGAGGTACGCAAGGCAAAATAGGCAGCGTAAATCAACATCAAGGCGGCAATCGCGGTTTCGCGTGGGTCCCAATTCCAGTAGGTTCCCCACACAACTTTGGCAAAAATCGCCCCCGTTACGGTTGCTAAAATGCTGAAGATCAAGCCCAATTCTGCCGCAGCCAAGGCCAAAGCATCGTCACGGGCGCGGCCATGGCGCAAGTAGCGCCAGCTATAAATTGCCGAAAACAAAAAGGCGACGCTGGTCAGCCAGCCCGTTGGCACGTGCATAATCACGATTCGTCCAACGTTGCCCAAGCCCTCGTGAGCAGGTACCCACAAAAACATGGCCACAGCGACCAGTCCCAGCCAAATTCCAGTAAACCATTTAAAGGTTGTCGCAAGCATGCTTAATTGTTCCCACCAGTAGAGTGTTTAGGCTTCCCAAACTCGTTCAAATAGCCAAAGTGCAGCCACATGTTCGGCGATGGTATAGGCTGCAAGTAGTTGCAAGCCGCTACCAGCCGAGGCCCATGTGCCGCCGCTCAGCGCTAATTCGGTTGTTTCAACCGCGATAATCAATAATGGCAACACCAAAGGAAAGGCCAAAATCGTAAATAACGAGCCTTTGCCATCGGCTTTGGCAACCAAGGTTGCTAAAATAGTTGTTGCTCCGGCTAATGCCAAGCCGCCTAAGCTAAGTGTGGCCAGAAACAAGCCAACTTTGGCAATTGTCACATTCAATAAGCCAATAAATAGCAGCGTGACCAGTGTTTCGAGCAAGGCCAAAATTAATAAATTGACCAACAGTTTGCCCAAATAGACTGCCAAGGCTGGCACATGCAAACGCAATAATGTTGCGGTATGGGCTTCTTCCTCGCGCACAAAGGTGCGAGCCAAGCCGTTCATCGCCGCAAAAAAAATCGCAATCCATAAAAGCACTGCCAAGGTTGCTGCTGAGCGCGGATCGCGACTGAGGCCCAATGGCCCCAAGCGAAAGCTCACCATCACGGCGGTTGTGACTGCAAACAACGCCATCGCATTCAAGGCATAACGCGTGCGCAACTCGATTTGTAAATCTTTATAAGCAACTGCCCACGCAGCTTGCCATAATGCTGGTTTAGCCACGGGCTGAAGCTCCTACCGTCAAAATAAGATCAGCCCATGTGGCATCGCGCTCGTCGTTGGTTGCCAAAACGGTTAGTCCATGCTGGCGCTGTTGCTCAACCAGTTGGGCCACGAGTTGGCGACCATGCTCATTGAACATGGCGGTTGGCTCATCGAGCAGCAGCACTGGCGGTTTGGCCAACAGGGCAATGGCATATTTCAGACGCAAGGCCATGCCCGATGAAAAATGTGCCACCCGCTCAGCTTCGCGTCCAGCCAACCCAACCTGCGCCAATAGCTCGCGCCAATAGGCCTGATCGGCGGCTAAACCACGGGCTTTGGCCAAAAATTGCAAATGTTCAAGCGCGTTCAATTCACGATACAAGGCTACGTCAGGCCCGACAAAGCCAATCCATGGCCGCATGGTGTTTGGGCTATAGGCTTGGCCTTGCCATTGGTATGAAATTGTGCCAGCACTAGGGCGTTCGAGGCCACACAGCAAGCGCAAAAAAGTCGATTTACCTGCGCCGTTCGGGCCACGCACCGCCAAAACTTCGCCACTATGCAATTCGCCCGCCAACTGGTCGTAGACCGGGCGGGTGCTGTAGGTTTTGGCAAGCGACTGCCAGCTAAGTTGAAGCGCCGCATCTGTTCGATTCATCACAGAGTCTATTGTATCATAGCCAATTGGCGGTTTGATGCTTTAGCGTGGCGTATTTCAGGTTGGGTTCTTTAAGCGGATTTTAATATCTATCTGTCTAGATAGCTTGGTTTTTAGACCTTTTGTCCTATAGCAGGCGTAGTCCTTGTGGTGAATACTAAGATTCTAGGCCAATTAATGTTAATCGAGGAGGACTCCTATGAACAACAGGCGACTAGCCCTGTTAATCAGCTTGTGTGCAGTGCTACTTGGCTTTGCTGTGGCCAAGCAACCTCCATTTACCAGCGCTAAAGCCCTATTGACCCAAACGCCTAGCCCATCGGGGCCAACGGCGACAGCAACTGCAGCGTGTTTTCCCCGCAGTACCAATAGCCAGCTCCAAGCGCGGGTTCCAAACTTAACCGCTACGCCGACACCCAATGGAACCTCAAGCCCAACTGCAACTGTTGATCCGTGTTTTGTCCAACCTGAGTTAATTTTGAGTGGGCCAAGCCAAGTGGCAGTTGGGCAAGTGTTTACCTTATCGATCCAATATATTAATCTTGGCATGCCCTATACCTCAATTGGCTTCAACGACAACAATTTAGCGCAGTTCGATCCACCATTAACCATGCCGTGTAAATCTAACGAACACCCAACTGGCTGTGGCAGCATCACCATCCGCGCTACGCAGGTTGGAACGTTGGTAATTAATGCGACAGCGACTGGCGAATCGTATAATCATGGCTGGTATTGGGGCTGGGGTTCGGCACGAGCTCCACTCACGATCACGATTTTCAACCCAAATGGGAATCAGACTATTACGCCAACACCAACTTGTGTGGTAAATCCAGCAACTCCGACTCCTTATGGGTGGGTTACGCCAACCTATACACCCACTTCTGCGCGGCAGCGCGTTCCAAATTTAACTGCAACCTTTCCCCCAACGGCAACCCCTAACGATCCATGTTTTATTGAACCAAAGGTGATCATTAGTGCCCCTAGTCAAGTTGGGGTTGGTGAGCTATTTACCATCTCAATTCAGTATATTAATCTTGCTTCGCCATTTACCTATCTGGATATTAATGGTAATTCCGCTCTGTTTGAACCACCCCTGACCAATGAGTATTGTATCGCTGAGCAACACCCAACCCAGTGCAGCAGCTTTACCATGCGAGCCGCCAGTATCGGGGTTTTTCAATTTGATGTGGGGGTATTGGGAGAGGCTTATTACAATGGTGGTTGGCACACGATTTGGATTGATGCCCAAGCACCAGTCTTTATCAATATTGTTGAGGGTGTTTCAACATCAACCCCAACGTTTACGCCTGTGCCAACCTGTGTACCA
This sequence comes from uncultured Chloroflexia bacterium, assembly GCA_963767035.1. Lineage (GTDB taxonomy): Bacteria > Chloroflexota > Chloroflexia > Chloroflexales > Herpetosiphonaceae > Herpetosiphon. The sequence continues at coordinate 421,896 of CAVYBW010000004.1, forward strand.
GCAACAACTACGCCAATTCCAACCATGATCCCTCCATTTACGCCAACACTGGCTGGTCAGGCTACATCAACCCCAACGCCAACGAAAACTCGTACTCCAACGCCAACCGCCGCCACCTTACCATGCTATCAAACCTCATATGCTGAATTGGTTTTGAGTGCACCAAACCAAGTGCAAGTTGGCAATATTTTTACCTTAACGATTGATTATGTGAATTTTGGAGCTATCACAACGAGCATTAACCTCACGCCGAATAGCCTTGCCCAGTTTGATCCTCCGCTACCAATGCCATGTAGAATTGCTCACCACAATAGCGCTTGTAGGCAGATTCCATTGCGAGCTACCGCCTTGGGCGAATTAACGATTACTGCTAATTCTAAGGGAACTCTTTTTATCAACAATCACTGGGTAGAGGATGCATATACAAGCGCTCGCAATCCCATCTATGTGAATATTATTCCAAGAATTGACACGCCAACGCCGACTAGCACTGGTACTCCCACCGCAACCTTGCCAACTTCACCATGTTTTACGCCAACCACCCAGCCGTTAAATAGCAACGGCGTGCAAACAACTCAAGTACCGTGTACGCCAACGCCAACCTTTACCCCAACGTCAACCACGGTTGTGACACCGTGTCCAACCAATTTAGCGCTAAATGCTGGAGTGGCTGCTACGCCCTGTCCGGGAACGCCAACCAGCACGCCAACCAGTGGCAGTCCAACGCCTACACCACTGGTTAAAGAGTTGATATTGAGCGCCCCGGCGATTGTTAATGTTGGCGATGTGTTCAGCCTGACCATTCAGTATGTCAATATTGGCGTGCCTTATACCGGCATTACGCTTAGCCCCACCGGCACTGTCCAATTTGACCCACCATTGACCATGCCATGTAAATACAATCAGCATCCAACCCAGTGTCGCACGATTGGTTTACGGGCAGTTGCGCCTGGCACGATAGAAATCGATGCTGGCGCGACTGGCGAAGTGCCGGTTGCTGGTGGTGGCTGGGCGTGGGGTAGTGCCCATGCGCGCAACCCGATTAATGTGCACGTGCGCAACGTTTTAGCCCATAAACTCTTCATTCCTGTTGTCAAAACCCAATAAGTTGCTGCGCTAATAACATTACAGCAGATCGTCACTATGGCGATCTGTTGGCGTTTAAGCAGCAATGTTGGGCGACAAGTGTAGTTTTTAAGTTTATTTTAATATCTATATTGCTAGATAGTGTAATTTTTGGGCCATTTGTCCTATAGCGGGCGTAGTTCTTGTGGGCAATACTAAAAGCCTAGACCAATTATCCTAATTGAGGAGGACCCCTATGAACAACAGGCGTCTGGCCCTGTTAATCAGTTTGTGTGCAGTGTTATTTGGCTTTGCTGTGGCCAAGCAACCGGTCTCAACAAGCGCAAGAGTATTATTAACCCAAACCCCAAGACCAAGTGACATTTCGATTGCGACAAGTAGTACTTTAGTACCGTTACCAACGGCTACACCTAGCTTGACAGCTATCCCATGTCCAACCTATTATCCGCTCAATAATCAAACTGAATCCAATGTTCCGAACTTGACTCCAACGCGAACACCAAGGCCAACACCCGATTACGATCCTTGTTATGTGCATCCGGCGCTGGTTCTCAGTGGACCAAGCCAAGTTGCTGTTGGCCAACAGTTCACCTTATCGATTGCCTATGAAAATATTGGCATGCAACACACGACGATTCGATTGAATAATGATTATTTAGCCCGCTTCGACCCACCATTAACCATGCCATGTAAATATGATCAGCACCCAACTCGCTGTGAGAGCGTTACCTTGCGCGCTACCAGCGTTGGCGTTTTGGTGATCGAGGCTGATGCTAGGGGTGAATCGTTTAACAATGGTTGGTTCTGGAGTGGGGCAGCTGCAAAACTACCGCTTACGATCAATATTATTGATCCAAATGCCACCTCAACATTTACGCCAACGCCTACGGCAACGTTGCCGACTGGCCCATGTTTTACCCCAACCACCCGACCAATGCAGCAAGCGCCGCAAACAACCCAAGCACCGTGTACGCCAACGCCTACGGCAACCTGTGTCCCAAGTACGGCAATCCCAACAGTCTATACCGCAACGCCAATGCCTACTTCCACACCATGTAGTGCTACGCCAACATTTACGCCCACCTTTACGCCAACGCCAACGTTTCCAACCTATCCATGTTATACGCCAACCACTCGGCCAACGCAGAAGCAAGTACCGCAAACAACCCAAGCACCATGTACGCCAACGCCCACCTTTACGCCAACCCCAACGGTGGATGGCTATACCTGCGATAGCACTCCAGGCGACGATCAACAAGGGCGTGTGCCACAAATAACACAACCACCATGCACCCCAATTCCAACGTCAGCTAGTGGCAGTCCAACGCCTACACCACTGGTTAAAGAGTTGATTTTGAGTGCCCCGGCGATTGTTAATGTTGGCGATGTGTTCAGCCTGACCATCGAGTATGTCAATATTGGCGTGCCCTATACTGGCATCACGCTCAGCCCAACCAACACTGTCCAATTTGACCCACCATTGACCATGCCATGTAAATACAATCAGCATCCAACTGACTGTCGCACGATTGGTTTACGGGCAGTCGCGCCCGGCACGATAGAAATCGATGCTGGGGCAACTGGCGAAGTGCCGGTTGCTGGTGGTGGCTGGGCATGGGGCAGTGCTTCTGCGCGCAACCCCATCACTGTCCAAGTGCGCACTGTGCTCGCCCATAAAATCTTCATTCCTGCCGTCAAAACCCAATAAGCTGCTGCGCTAACCGCAACCCAACAGATCGTCACCTTTGGCGATCTGTTGGCGTTTAAGCAGCAATTCTCGGCTACAATGGCGCTAGTTCTTTGGATGTTGGAGGTTGCATGGAAATTAAATGGACACCGTGGCGTGGGCAGTTTGTCAAAGGCGAAACGCCCAAGGATGCAGGCTGTGTCTTGTGTGTGAAGCACGAGCAATCAAATGATGTGGCAAATCATGTGCTTTATCGTGGGCAATTTAGCTATGTGCTGATGAATTTGTATCCCTATAATCCTGGCCATTTGATGATTGTGCCCTATGCGCATACCAACGATTTTGCCAACCTAGCCGCCGAAACTGCCGCCGAGATTATGCACTTAACCCAACGCTCAGCCACAATTTTGAGCAGCGTTATGAATCCACATGGCTACAATCTGGGCATGAATTTGGGGCGGCCAGCAGGCGCGGGCATCGACGAGCATTTACATATGCACATTGTGCCACGTTGGAATGGCGATACGAACTTTATGCCATTAATTGGCGGCGTGAAATTAATTCCTGAAGCAATGGATGATACCTACGCCGCGTTAATTGGCCATTTTCAAGCCCTATAACTATTTACTCAAATCGAGCAATACATCGCGGATGCGCTCGGTGATTGAGCGTGCAGCAGGTGATGGAGTTGCGCTTTGATTGATCGAGCGTTGTTGCTCAAGATAATTGTGAGTCGCTTGTTGACGCTCGGCGACCATCACTCCCAAACGTTCGGCCAACGATGGATTTTTGGCATACAGCGGCGCTAAATCGTGGCGTTCGATCACAATCGTGCGGGTATCTTCCTCGGCAATTACGCTGGCCGAACGCGGCTCATCGATTAACATGCCGCGCTCGCCAAACACATCGCCAGCCCCTAAATGGGAAACGACCAGTGCTGGCTGATCGCCATGGGCAACTTCGACCCGCACTTTGCCACGGGTGATCGCGTAGAGAATGTGTTCATGGCGGCCTTGATGGGCCAGAATTTCGCCGCGTTCAAATAAGCGAATTTCAACATGCTCGGCTAAAAAGCGCAATTCTTGTTCGTGTAGCCCATCAAGTAGCTTAATTCGGCGCAGCCGATCGAAAATTTGCTCAGGCGTATAATCAAGGCGGCGTTGGCGACTAGCCTGTTCGGGGCGAGTTAAAACCATCTCGTTCGAGGCAAAGTGAATGCCTTGGCGCTGAAATACATACCAAATTCGGCTCAGCGCATCGCCTTGCAACTGGGGGAAATCATCGTAATTACTGATCCAGCATTTGACTTCGTAGGTGGTCGAGAAGGCCGTGTAGTTGCGCACAAACACAAATGGCTCTGGTTGGGCGACGACACCCCGGCTGGAAAGCACAGCTTCTTTGAGTAGTTCGCGCACCATCATCGGCGGGTGAACACAATCAACCGTAACCGCAACCCGCATGGCTACTGGCAAGCCGGTTGCGCTCATATTGATAATTTGTTGTTGGGCAATAATTGTGTTGGGGATGACAACCACTTGACCATCACGCGGCTTAACTCGAATCGCGCGCCAACTCATCTCTAAAACGCGGCCATAACCAGTTTGGGCATCGATAAAAATCCAATCGCCGGGCATAAATGGCCGTTCCATTTGCAGCGCAATCCCAGCAATCACATTTTTGAGCAGGTCTTGCAGCGCCAAACCAACCACGGCAGTAAAGACAGTGGAACTCAACAGCACTGTGCCAATTTGCACTTGAAAAAAATGACCAATACAAATTAATAGGGTCATCAAGAGCACAAAGCCACGGGCTATATCGCGCATCAAACGGGGGATAGCATTGGGGCGACCATCGGCGGCCAACCGTCGCACTAAGAGCTGATCGCCAATATGCAAAACGACCGCAATAATCGAAACAGTCACCGTGGTTTGCAAAATTTTGGTTAGCAGCGGCCAGTGTTCAAGCTGTTGATCTGACCACAATCCGATTAGACCAGCACTACTAAGCGCCAAGAATTGGCCAAGCACACTTAATCCAGTAATCAGCCCAAAGCGCCGACCAAGCCGAATCAACAGGCGCAACACTGCATAGGTGCCAACTGCCCAGAGAATTGGCTGAATAATATGCTCAAGTACGCTTAACATAATTATATTTTAGGGTTTTGGTTCAGCCATGTCAAGCACCCAATACGGGCGATCCTCAGCATAGGCGAGGCCAATGCCAACATGGCGATAGGCACAATTGGTAATGTTAGCACGGTGCGGCCCATCGATTGGCTCATCCATCCATTGGGCCACAACTTCGGTAGGTGTGGCAAACCAAGCAGCGATATTTTCGCCGCGCCGAATAAATTGATAGCCAACACGCTCAAGCCGCTGACTATAGGTTGAGCCATCGCTACTGACGTGATCGATTTTTTGATGTTGGGCCATATCATCGGCATGGGCTTGGGCAATAGTTTGCAACCGTGGCTCAAATACTAATGCTTCGCAATTGGTTTGTTGGCGCTCACGATTGACTGCCAGCAATACATCGAGCTTGAGATCGCCCGAGCTGGTGAGGCTGGCCGTAACTTGGATGCTTGGCGATATGGTTGGGTTGGCTTGACTGGTTGCGCTTGGCGCGATGCTTGGCGCGATCGTTGCGGTTGATGCTTGCGCTGAGGTGATTGTCGGAAGCGTTGGTAAGGCACTTGGGCTAGCGATCGTATTGCTAGCGCTTTCAAACCGAATGATCGTTCCATTGAGGCGTGGCGCTAACCACCACACCCCAATGATCAACCCTAGCACGATGCCAAGCAGCAATAAGCCGAGGCCGCGCAAACTATTTGCCATAGGCCGCAATTTGGCTCAACACATCGGTGATCAATGCGCTGAACATGGGTTTGGCAGTTTCGCCGGCCTCAAGCACTTCGGCGTGATTGGCTGGTGGCGCGTCGGGGTGGGCAATGTTGGTGATCAACGAAATACCCAAAACCCGCATCCCGCGATAACGGGCAACGATTGCTTCAGGCGCGGTTGACATACCAACTGCATCAACCCCAACGCCGCGCAGATAGTTCATTTCAGCGCCAGTTTCAAACGATGGGCCTGCCAACATGGCATAAACCCCTTCGCGCAAGGTGGCTCCAGCCCGTTCAGCTGCAGCCTTGGCCATCGCGCCTAATTCGGCATCGTAGGCGTTGAGCATAGCTGGAAAGCGTGGGCCAAGCGTCTCGTCGTTGTGGCCGCGCAATGGGTGGAAACCAGCCATCCCGGGCAAGAAAATATGATCGGCGATGCGCATCAAATCGCCAACCTGCCAATTGGCATTCAAGCCGCCAGCAGCATTGGTAACGATCAGCGTATCGGCACCTAAAGCGCGCATCACATGTACTGGCAAGGTCACTTCATCCATGGCATAGCCTTCGTAGAAGTGAAAGCGCCCGCGCATGGCCAGCACCGAAACCCCGCCCAGCTCGCCCAAAACTAATTCACCACGATGGCCCGGCACTGCTGAAGGCGCAAAGCCTGGAATATCAGTGTAGGAAACTACCACTGCATCCTGAATATGGTCAACTAATTGACTCAAGCCCGAACCAAGAATAATCCCAACTTGCGGCACGCGATCGGTATAACGACGAATGGCAGCGACCGCGCCATCGATTGCTTGAGTGCGATTGGTGGTCATGAATTGAAATCCTTTGCAACAATAGCCACATTGCTATGGCCGCAGGCATTATATCCGACTGAGAATTTCACGTTTTTTGGCTTCAAAATCGGCATCAGTAATTAAATTTTTCTGACGCAGATCGTTTAAGCGCAATAACAATTCTTCAACGTCTTGATCGTTGGGGCGTTGATAGGGTGGCACAAAGTTTTTATAGGCGTTGACTGATTGCATATACATCGCTGGTTCGCGATCATGTTCTTCCTTGGCGTTGAGCATGGCGCGTTTAAATTCGAGTGGCGCGCGAATAAAGGTAAAAAGATTATCGCTATTTTCGTTGGCGGTTTGTACCTCAATATCACCATAATTAAACATACGACCCACAAATGTTTGCCGCATTTGCACATCATTAATTTTATCAAGCGATGAATCAAGGCTGGCTTTATTAATAATTCCACGCAGATGAATCACGCGACGATCAGTTAATAAAAACTTTTCGTTGCGCCAACGTAGAAAATCAACGACAGCACTGGCAAGAATTAGCAAAATGATGGCAATTAAAATCAATTGCACATATGGTTGAATCGCCTGCCATTTTTGGCCTGGCAAATTGGTGATAAACACGATTGCTGCAACCATAATTGCCATAACAAGAACTTCAAAGCTAATGCGTCCCAAGAAAACGAACGGATGCTGATGGGCTTCGTATTTAATATCTTCGTTTTCAGCCAAGAGTTGCTCAACATAGCTCATTGGTTGTGCTCCTTTAGGGGGAATCGCGGCTAGTGTAGTGGTAAGCTTTAGGCTTGTCAACCACGCACTAAATTGAGAAATTGGGTTGATTTTAGCTCACGCTCCAAAATTTGGCTTAACGATGCTTTGAGTACAGCGCGGGCTTCATGAACTGTCGCTGGTGCTGGCGCAAGGCTGACAATGGTCTCGAGCGGCATACGGGCAAGATAGCGTAGCAATTTGAAGGTATTGAGGTTGATTGGCAATGTTCGTGGCTCGCTGTTTGAACATTGTTGACATAAAACACCTCCAGTGATTGGGCTATAGCGATCGGCATCCTGGCTAAGCTCGCGCTCGCAATTAGCACAGTGAAACAGGTGTGGTCGATAGCCAGAAAGAATCAGCGTGTGTAATTCATAATACCGCAAAATCACATCACGCCGCACAACTTCATCGAGCACATCAAGCGCAGCAAATGTTTCGCATGTGAGCCGAAACAGTGCTGGGTTATCGCTCTCGTCAGCAGTCATTTGATCAAGCAATTCGGCCACATAATAGCCTTGGCTGATCCGCGAAAGGTCTTCACGGAGGCTGCGAAATGGTTGCACAACCCGACTTTCGGTCACCACATCGAACGAGCGACCTTTGGCCAATTGTAAGCGGGTGTGGATAAACAGCTCCAAGTGGCCGGCGAGTTTGCTGGTCATTTTGCGCACGCCCCGCGCTGTCACCCGTAACTTGCCATGCTGCGGCGTGTAGATCGTCAAAATTCGATCAGCCTCGCCAACATCGGAGCGGCGAATAATCAGCGCCTCGGTGGTATATAATCGGTCGCGCATGCGTGCTCCTTCTAGCTTCGGTTAATCATCTGTAGCCATTGTTTGACGTTGATTGATAGCTGTTGGCGTTCGCTGCTGGGCAGGGTGTGCAGCACGCGCTCGATCAGCGCCTCGCTGACCAAGTTTGGTGCTAGCCGTTGCACCGTAATTAACGCTGTAAGCAGTTGCTTCAGATCATGGTCGCTGATCCGTTGATCAAGCTCACTGACTTGATTTAGGGCATAGCCAGCATCGTGCAAAGCCAATGTCATTGCCGCTGTATCGGCGAGTTCAAATTCCCAGAGTTGCGGGCCAAGCTCAGCATAGGGTGGCAAACTTGGCAGGTTGGCAATCTCGCTGAGCAAGCCAGCATCGTTGGCCTCAAGCAATAAAGCTGGACGGGCCAATAATTGGCGGCGGTCATTTTGCCATTGCTGAAACAGCGTTTGTAAATCCTGCGGCACTGGCCGATCGCACCAGCGCTGCAAAAATGTCTGCATTTGACTGGCCTGAATGCCCCGTTGCAAGGCTTGGCTATACGAATGTGCAGTCAATCGCAGCAACATTGTGCCGTGAGCATCGGTGGCTTGCCATTCGGTAATTCGTTGAATTTGAAAGCGCGGCAGTGGCTCGACCGTTGGCGGAACCCGAATTAATCCATCGCTGCCCAGCTGAAGTTGGCCTGCAAATTGGCTTGGCTCGTGCTGCGGCTGGATTAAGCCACTGGCCCATTGGGTTAGCCGAAATGCCTGTGGATGTTTGGACTGATCGAGATCAACCAAGCCGAGCCAAAATAATGGCCCTTGGCAAGCAGCTTTGATCCATGCGCCTTCGAGATCAAGCCAATGCTGCCAGCCAATTAATGGCTTGGCTTGCTGAGCATGAATAATTGGTTGCTCAAAATCGCTGCGTAGAAGCTCGGGATGCAACGCCTGCATGTGAGCCAGTAAATCAGCAAAAGCCAACCATTGATCGTTTGGCGCAGTTTGTAAAACCTCCCATAACGATTGGCGAGCGCTTTGCTGATTCAATCGGGCTTGCAGTTGTAACTCGGTTAGGCTGAATTCATCAAAATCGCTTGCCAGCCATGCCTTGAACAGTTGCTCAAGCCGTTGTTTGGGCGTTGCTTCGAGCCAATTGAGCGGGTTGCCAGCCAGCTGGAGTTGTTGATTGTACACCTGCACTAAGCCCGCTTCAATCGCGCTACTGCGAATCCAAGCCAATTGGGCGAATTGGCGCTCACTTGTTGGCGTAGAAACTGCTATGCGTTGACAGATTGCCCGCAAGCCTTCGCGCTCAAGTTGCAATTGACGCGTAAGCCGCAGCGGTTGCTGATAGCACACTGCTAATACGGTGGTTAACACAAGCTCGGTTTGGCTCAGATCGGCCTCGATCCAGCTGCTTGGTGTGGGATAGTCGTGCCATGAAGGTAAACTTGGGGCCGAAACAGGCGGCAAAAGCTGTAACCAATCGCTAAAAATCACGTAATATTCGCCGTCTACAGCTTTCAGTGGCTGAATCAAGCCCAAAATATACAAGCGCTCAAGCACCGAAGCTTGACCATGCAAGGCCAATAAATAGGCCCGAGGAGTGACAATATCACGATGTGAGCGAATTTTGCCAAACTCGCGTTCAAGCGTTTTGGCCGCCAACGTACCACCAGCAGCAATCACCCGATCAAGGGCTGCACGTTCGGCAGTTGCTAAACGCTCAACCAAGGCTTGAATTGCCGTTGGTTGACCAAGTTCAGCCGCATCGGCAACCTGCCACAAATGCGCCAGCACATGGCGTTCGCTGATTGGAAGGCTGGTAAGCCAGTCAATTGAAACATTTGGTCGTGTCATACTAGAAATTATACCCTTTACATTGCAGCATGATTGCATACAATTTGGAAGAATTCATTTTCGCTAATTGAAGGAGCGCACCTGTATGGAATGGTTATCTGACCCACAGACTTGGATTTCCCTCTTAACCCTGACCCTGCTCGAAATTGTTTTAGGGATCGATAATATTGTCTTTATTTCGATCTTATCGGGCAAATTACCCCAAGCCCAACAGGCCAAAGCTCGTCAAGTTGGTTTGGCTTTAGCCTTAGTGACACGGATTGGTCTCTTGTTCTCGCTCAAGTGGGTAATGGGTCTCACCAACACGCTCTTTACCGTGTTTGGTCAAGCAATCTCAGGTCGCGACTTAATTCTGGTCTCAGGGGGCTTGTTCCTCTTAGGTAAAGCAACCTTTGAAATTCATGAACGGTTGGAAGGCACTGAGCATCACGAGCAAAATGTTAAAGCCAAATCGTTTAACTCGGTAATTGCTCAAATTTTGGTTTTGGATATTGTGTTCTCGCTCGACTCAGTGATTACTGCGGTGGGCATGGTTGATAATCTTAGTGTGATGATCGCAGCAGTGGTGATTGCGGTGGGCGTGATGTTGCTCTCAGCTGGCAAAATCAGCGATTTTGTCAACAATCACCCAACCGTCAAGATGCTGGCACTCAGCTTCTTGCTATTGATTGGGATGTCGTTGGTGGCCGAAGGCTTCGACCAACATATTCCAAAAGGCTACATTTACTTCGCCATGGGCTTCTCAGTCTTGGTCGAAATGCTTAACTTGCGGGTTAAGCGAGTTACCCAGAAGCCGGTTGAATTGCGCCAACCTTCGTATTTGCAAGATGCAGTGAGCGATAGCACCAAGTAACACCTAACTAGAAAGATCTATAATGGGCAGCGTATTGGCACGTGTCAATACGCTGTCGTCGTTAAGCCATGGTTGCTGAAATTCTTTGTTTGGCTAGTGTGAGGATGCTCCACGATGAAACTGCGCTGGATTCATTACATGTTGTTGTTCGTGCCGTTGGCAGTGGTCGCAGAATTCTTTCTGCATAATGATATGCTGACGTTTGTGGCCTCAGCTTTAGCGCTGGTTCCACTGGCGGGGTTTTTGGGCGAAGCAACCGAAGAATTGGCGATTCATACCGGGCCGAAAATCGGTGGTTTGTTGAATGCAACGCTTGGTAATGCCGCCGAGTTGATCATCACAATTGTCGCCTTGAAAGCTGGTAAATTCGAGCTGGTCAAGGCTTCAATTACTGGCTCAATTATCGGCAACTTGCTGTTGATCATCGGGTTTAGTTTTCTGCTTGGCGGCTTGAAGCATGGCAAGCAGAAGTTTGACCGTGGCCTGACCGGGATGTCGGCTTCGTTGATGACGCTGGCGGTGATTGGCCTGATTATTCCAACTCTGTTTGAATTATTCAAAGAAATTGCCGATCCCAATCTGACGCTTGATGTGTTTAAAACCCAAGTTGATGATCCGCAATTGCAGGCGATTTCGATTGGCGTGGCCGCCGTGCTGATTATTGTCTATATTTTGAGCATGATTTACATTCTGCGCGATGGCGATTCAGGCGCAATTTCGCATACTGGTTTTGAGGAAACCGACGAAATTGAAAGCCACAAAGCCAATATGAGCATCAAAACCGCAGTTGGCATTTTGGCCGTTTGTACCTTGGCAATCGTCTTTATGAGTGAATTTTTGGTTGGAGTGGTCGAGCCTGTTGCCCGTTCGTTGGGTGTGCGCGAGTTGTTCTTGGGGATTATCTTTATTCCGATTGTCGGTAATGTTGCTGAGCACTTGGTTGGGGTTCAAGCTGCACTCAAAAACAAAATGGATCTTTCAATGACAATCTCATTGGGATCAAGCACCCAAATTGCGCTGTTTGTGGCCCCATTGCTGGTGTTTATTAGCATGCTGTTTGGCCAACAAATGACGCTGTTCTTCAGTTTGTTTGAGGTGATGGTGCTTGGCTTGAGTGTGATTATTGCGACCTTCGTTTCGATGGATGGTGAAAGTAATTGGCTCGAAGGGGCGATGCTTTTGGCGGTCTATATCATTGTTGGGATAGGCTTCTTCTTTGTAGGTTAAGCCAAAACCCGCCTGTTGTAAGCATTGCAACAGGCGGGTTAATTCTTTAACTGCGTTTACTGCTTGCGCTTTTTGATGTAGTCGATGCCATCGCGCAACGCTAGCGGAGTACGGCCAATTAATTGTTCAGTCGCCGATTGCGGGGCGCTATTATCGAGACTGAGCATAGTTAATTGGGCTGGAGTAACTGGTGGTTTGGGCAATAATTTATCCATCAGAAAGACAGCTGGCTTCATTAATGGCACTGGCACATAAATTTTGCTGCGTTTTTTGCCCAACTTTTGCATAATCAGATCAAGCATTTGTTCGTAGGTCAGCGCATCTGGGCCACCCAATTGATAAACTTGGCCAATCGTGGTGCGATCATCAAGCGCTTTGATAAACGAATCGATTACATCATCGCGCCAAACTGGCTGGAATTTGGTTTTGCCATCGCCAACCACCGGCACAAACGGCGCTGGGGCAATCATCAACGGGCGACGTACCAAATCGGCCAAGGTATTGATAAATTCATCGCCCTCGCCAAAAATCACCGAAGGCTGAAAGACCGTCCAATCTAAGCCGCTGGCCTCAACATATTTTTGGGCGCGATATTTGGTATCCATATAGGGCAAATTCGGGTCATTGACCACGCCCAGCGCACTCATATGCAAAAAGCGCTTGACTCCTGCCGCTTTGGCGGCATCGACCACATTGACCGTTGCTTGGTAATTCATGCGCTCAAACGTCACGCCACCGGAGCGCTCGCGAATAATTGCCACCAAATGGATAACCGTGCTAACGCCTTTCATGGCTGCCAGCAACGATTCAGGATCACTGACATCGCCTTTGACAATTGAAATATTGCCAGCAACCAGCTTTTGAGCTTTTTCCGGCGTGCGAACTAACACGCGAACCGGCTCAGGACGTTGGCGTAATTTCTCGATTAACCGTGAACCAACATAGCCTGTGCCACCGGTCACTAAAATCATACATGCCCCCATTGATCAAGCGGAAACTCACGATTGAGCTTGCGCAAGCGCCAGAGAATTTTTGGTAAATAGGCTAATTTTGCCCCAAACGAGAGGCTTGCTCGCTGATTAAATACATCATAATCATTTCGCACAATCTGATCAAGAATGCCGCGATAGACTGTTGCGGCAGTTGCCACGGCAAAGCGTGAATCGGGGTGCAAGCGGCCAATGCCCTCCCAACTTTCATCATAGAGCTGATGCGCTCGCTGCATTTCAAATTGCAATAATTGCTGCATTTGAGGGCTGCGCACGCCGCGCAAAATATCTGCCTCACTGACCCCAAACCGTTCTAAATCTTCTTGGGGCAGGTAAATGCGGTTGCGGCGTGCATCTTCGCCAATGTCGCGCAAAATATTGGTTAATTGCAAAGCTACGCCCAGTTTGATGGCGTAAGGCACGGCTCCCGCCGCATAGCCAATTACTTGCATGCTCAGCAATCCCACCACTGAAGCCACTCGATAGCAATAGAGCCATAAATCGCTAAACGTGGCATAGCGATTGATCGAGAGATCCATCTCGACACCGGCCAATAATTCGGCCTCAAGCCTGCTCGAAATGCCAAATTCGTTGCGCACGTTGTGCCACGCTAAAGGCACGGGATCATCGTGGCGTGGCGTTGAACGCAAGGTTTTGAGCCATTGCTGTAAACGCTCTGGAGCGGTTTCAGGGTGCATGTCTACCAAGTCGTCGCTCGTTCGACAGAAGGCATACAACACCCGAATCGCATCGCGCTTACGAGCAGGCAATAGTTGCGTGCTAAAATAAAAGCTTTTAGAATGAACGTTGGTTAGCTCGGTACAATGATCATAGGCATTATTAAGCCACTGGTTGCTAGGCTGATGTGAAACGCTCTCGGCAACCGTTGGAATAAATTGGGCTGGCAAGGTCAATCCAGCACAGATTTGTGGATCGAGCGAAGGCCAAGACATAGCACATCCTTCCTGCTACAGACTCACCATGGTTTGCTTTTAGGTGCTACGCAAACATTGTGGGTTTGGATGAGTCGGCGCAAGAATTAGGCCAATAAATCCTCAATTTTATCGCACGCTTGGTCGGCGTTATAGCCCAAAAAGATCCCAGGCAGGCCTTGTTGCTGTTCTGCGCCGCTTAATGCTGCTCCACCATAGCCAATTATTGGTGGTTTTGCAAGCTTGGTAAGTTCTTCGAGCAGGTGCTTGGCCTTGGGGTAATGTTCGGCGATTGTGGCGCTCAAGGCCACCAATTTGGGGTTAAGGCGCTGCACTGTATGCAGCAATTCAGAAGCAGGCAGGTTGCTGCCAAGATAAACTACACGCCAGCCGCGCCGCATCAAAAACAATGCAACCATCATCACGCCTAGCTCATGCTGCTCGCCTGGCACAGTTGCCACGATAATTAAGCCCCGATTGGAGCGAGTGCGAGCTTGATGAATCAGATTGCTCAATTTTAACAACATAAAGGCTGTGGCAGCGTGTTCTTGCGAGATTGAAATCGTGCCTGCATGCCAACCATCGCCAATTGCCACCATCACCCGTTCAATGACTTCAATACAGACCGTTTCAACCGGATAAACACTGAAGGCTTGGTTTAAAATAGCGTCGGCTTTGATCACATCGAAGCTCAGCAAAGCTTGAACACACTTATCGCTTAATTCGGTCAAGGTCGCTGGATCATAGCCTAATGGCTGTTCGATGATGCTATCGGTCTGTAACAATGCTACTGCTTGGCTGATGGTTAATCCCGATTCAGTTTGTTGATGTAGCCAATCGATAATCGCAATATCGCGGTCGGAATAAGCCCGTTGGCGGCCTTCGGTGCGCTCAGGAAATGGCACGCCATAGCGACGTTCCCAAGCGCGCAGGGTATCGGCGCTTACTCCGGTGCGTTGCACCACGGCTTTGGTGTTATAGCGTGGCTCTTGGCTGAAATGGCTAAAACGGTCGGTTATTTTACTCATGTACTCCACCAAGATTGTTATTTAGGATATAACTCGACCAATTGCCAAGGATGTGATCGGCGCAAGTTGTTGTTTGACGCTTGTCCAAGTGCGGCCACGATCGCTCGAAAGCCAAACCTCACCAGCGTTAGTTGCCGCATAAAGGCTATCGATTTGATAGGCCACGCTGAGCAAGCAACTCCAGTTGCCATGCTGACCAATGGTTAAACTCTGCCAAGTTTCGCCATCACTGCTGCGTTCGAGTTGTTTGGCATCGCTGGCGATGCGCATTGTGGCTAGCGGTTGGCCTGCTAGTTGCAGCTGTTGGCTGGGCGGATTGAACTCAGGTGCTGGATCAAGCGACTGCCACGATTGGCCACCATCCTTAGTTTGCCATGTTTGGCTAGCGCCCCAGACGGTTGCTTGCATGGGGGCATCGGCTTGGCAATCGATCGCGCGAATCGCCTGATCGGCTAATTCAATGCCAACTGAAATCCAGCGATCAATGCGACCTGGATTACTTTAATAAAACCACACCTTGTTCGGTGCCAATGTAGAGTAATTGGGCTTGAGCCATCAGTTCCATCCTGCACTAAAGCGCCGGGTTAGCGGCAAAATCCGCAGCAATTAAGCAATAATTCGGCCACGGGTTGCCACGATTTGAACTGCGCCATCACGCTGTTCATACGAGACATACAACCCAGCTGCCCGTAAACTTGCAACCAGTTGATCGCCAGCTAGAAATTGAATTCCGCCGCTGAGCAAAAAGGTTTGTAAGAGCCGGCCTGAGCGCGAAGCCGCCTGTTGCGCTTGCATCCAAAAGCTGCGGCCTGCGGCCAACAAACAGCGGCGTACCTCGGAAATTGCCCGATCTGGCCGCACAAATTCGTTGATCGAGCCACCACAAGCAACCCCTGCCAAACATTCGTCGGCAAAGGGCAGATCTTCGGCTAAACCACGGATGTAGCTAATTTTGAGACGTTTGGCGCGGCTGCGACGTTGGGCTTCGCGTAACATTGGCAAGGAGTGATCGAGGGCAATACAATAGCTATCGGCAGGCAAGTTGCTGGCAATCGCTCGCGCATACAAGCCATTCGAGCAAGCCAAATCAAGGTAAACGCCACCTCGTTGCGGCGCGATTTGGGCAATTAGCAGGGCGAGTTCTTCATCCAATGGGAAACTGCGCCCGCTGAGTTTGCTCAAAGCCTGCCAACGCCAGAGCCGTTCGTAGCCCCAAGCGGCAAGCGGCAAGCGATTGACCACCTGTGCGCCATTCCAAGCAGCAGCGCGTGGCAGGAGGTCTACAATTCCATCGCGAATTGGCCATTGCTGGCCGACGGCACTCACCAAGGTTCCCGACCAAATCATTCCATCGCGCCAGCGGGCATCGTGCAAGCTAAGGCTGGTTTGCGAAACTGGACAGCGCAGCCATGGAAGCAAATCAGGGTGCATAACTACCTCACTGAAACGCCGTTTGCGGCGAATTGAGCCTAGGCGTTGCGCAGCACCCAACTGAGATCATCCGAAGCTACATGGCCATGGCCAATCAGTTCCACGAACAGATCAACCAATTCTGCCTGCCATTGGGTGTTGCGTCCCGAGCGTAACACTTGCAGCGCTTCAGCGCTACTCATCCCCTTGCGATAAGGACGATCGGTGGTCATGGCATCGAAGCTATCAACTACTGCGATGATCCGAGCACCTAGGGGAATTGTATCACCAGCGATTCCATGTGGATAGCCTTTGCCATCCCAGCGCTCGTGGTGATGTAGTACCATTGGCCCGACCGAAACCGAAAAGCGCATAGGGGCAACAATATTCGCGCCAATTTGGGGATGTTTTTTCATCTCGTCATACTCGTCAGGCGTGAGTTTGCCCTCTTTTTGCAGCACCGTCTCGCGAATGGCAATTTTGCCAATATCATGCAACAAGCCACCATAGCGAATCAAACGCGCTTCTTTGGGGTCGCAGCCATAAACCGTTGCCAAGGCATGGCTATACGAGGCCAAACGGCGCAAGTGGCCTTCAGTGTAGGGGTCGCGCGATTCAACCGTGGTGGCTAAGGTGAAGATCACCCGTTCAGTGCTTTCAAGCTCTTCGGTAAGCCGACGTACCCGCAACAGCGAACGGATGCGCGCCAAGAGCACTGTGCGCTCAAAGGGCTTGTTAATAAAATCATCAGCGCCCATTTCCAAGCCCAAAATCCGCGATTCATCATCATTCAGGCCAGTTAACATAGCCACTGGCAACAACTGGGTTTCTTCGCGATCGCGCAAGCGGCGACAAACCTCAAAGCCATTCATCACTGGCATAGTTACATCGAGCAACACCAAATCAGGCATACATAGTTGAATATCATCGAGGGCTTCAACCCCATTTCGAGCGATGCGCACGGTATAGCGCTCACGTTCAAGCACCCGTCGCAAGGTATCAATACTACGAGCTTCATCATCAACAACTAAAATGATCTCCGACATGATGATACCCTCAATGGTGATTGCAAAGTGGATCGGAAGCTGAAACGAAACGCAATTGCGGCGGATGCGCAGCCTGATCGTCAACAAGAGCCTGCATTGTACTGATCACATGTTGAAGATCTAAAAAATTGACCCAAATGAGGCTGGCTTGCAACTTAGGCGCGGCTTTGGCCCAATTGAGCACCAAGCCTTTAGAATTTTCGCGCGACCAATGCACCAAGGCGGCAGCAGTTTGGATCAAGCCTTGCAGCAAGATCCGTTCAGCTCCGCTGCGTTGCAGCCACTGCACTTCCCAGGCTTCATGGGCATGCCAATACTGACCAGCATTAAACAGCTGATAGCCTTGGAGAAACTCGCTAGTTTGCTGAATAGGCACTTCCATTGATTGCGATCTCGCTTTAATAGCGTTTGATGCTGGGATCAACTGCCAGCGACCAGCGATCAATTCCGCCAGTCATATTGGTGAGTTGCGTGAAGCCTGCTTGGGTTGCGAGGGCTTGACAGACTTGGGCTGAGCGCCCGCCATGGTGGCAAAACACCACGATTTCGCGATCTTGTGGCAGCTCACCGACCCAATCGTTAATCTGGCTCATAGCTTTGCGTTCGCTGCCGGCGATGCTGGCAATCTCCCATTCATTGGGTTCACGCACATCGAGCAGATACAAGGCTTCGCCGGCGGCAACCCGGGCAGCAATCTCTTCGGCACTTTGGTTGTTGTACATCTTAAGCTCCTTGGCTAGGGGCATTCCAACGTGGATGCCACAGGTGTATCCATTGCGACCAATTGGCGATTGGTGGCTGAATTAATCGGCTAAAATAACGACAATCCAGCAAGCCTAACTCGGGCAAACTTGGCAGCGTCGCAGGGTGCCCACGCTGCCATGCCTCGCGACGTTCAGGAAAATAGGCCACCGTTAATTTGCGTGATTGACGTGACAGTGATGAGGCAAAGGCTAAATTGGCATAGCGATTGGGATAGACGATCACCCAATTGTGTTCGGCTGGGGCAATGTGATATGAGGTTGGCATGCCTTGAGCTGCTTGCTCGCTGAATGGCTGGGTTGCGTGCCATTGAACTGGGGTTGGGGATTGATCGTGGCATTGGGTAATCGTCCGCACTGCGGCGGCAACAATTTGCTGCTTATCGGTTTGAAAACAATAAGCAGTCAGCCACTGTTCGCTATAAGCTGGATTAGGCACGATCGACTTCCCTCGTACACCGTTGAATCAGGCCTTGACTTACGCCAGCCAACCAGCCGGCTAGGCCACAGCCCAAGCTATTCAACACAACATCATCAATATCGACAACGCGATAGCCAAGCCAATATTGACCAAACTCAACCAGACAGCTTAAACCAAGCCCAATTACGCCAATTTGCCAGAGCTTTAGGCTTGGTCGCCAATAGGCTAAGAGCCAACCTGTGGGTGCAAACGCCGCGCAATTGCCTACAACATTAATCAAGGCAGCCCGCCCCCCTTGCTGGATGGCTGCGCTGATGGTTGCGCCAACCTGCCATTGAATGCTGGTGGGCGTTGAACTACCACCCCAATTATGCCATGCTAGGCCAAAGACGGTCAATGTATAGAGTAGGCCAATCCAAGCATAGAAGTTTGATCGTTTCATGAAACATAACAAACGGGGACGAGTCTCTCGTCCCCGCTCACTGTATCGTAGAACAGCTTAAGGCCTAGGTGCAGGCTTAGTGACAGCCGCAGCCGCCAGCCCCGCTACCACAACTACCGCCACTGGCAGCAGCTTCGCCGTCTTTGGGTTTGAACGAGCTACCACAGCCACAGCTTGAGGTTGCATTGGGGTTATCAATTTTGAAACCGCCACCCATCAAGCTGTCGATGTAATCAATCGATGCGCCGCCAATGTATTGAGCGCTCATAGGGTCAACCAAAACCCGTAAGCCACTGGCGTAGAATTCGGTATCGCCTTCGTTGGTTTGATCATCGAAGCTCATACCATATTGTAAGCCTGAACAGCCACCGCCGGCCACAAAAACCCGCAGGGCAAAGTCTTCGGACAATTCTTTTTCTTGCTTGATCGACAACAACCGATTTGCTGCTGATGCCGTCACCGTCACCAATGCTGGATCGACTTCAATTGCAGTCATTGGTCTTACTGCTACATCGCTCATTTGAGAGCCTCCTGTGCGGGAAAATCAGGTTGACAACATGCCTTCAAATGGCATTTGCTTCCCTGTAGCATACTTGAAAAAAGCTTGAAACGCAAGCAAGGCTTGGGCTGTTTCAAGGGTAAAAAGCGCATACGCCAAGGGCCGATTCGGCCAACTATTGGCTAAGGCTTAGGTTGGGATTCAGCAAAGTTAAACACGCTGCTGGCACCATTGCTAGTATAGCACGGTCTACGGGGCTTAGTTGGTTCGTTTTTCAATGATTATAGTTAAATCTTGCGCTAAATTCAGCTCGAAGCTATCGCCCCATTCGGCTTTGCGTGCAGCCTTCCATTGGGCATCGCGCTTGTTGATTGTGGTGCTGATCAGGCCTTGCTGGGTGCATAGTTGTAATTGAATGCGCTGCGGTTGTTGGAAGGGATGGCGAATAATTCGCGCCTGAACGAGTTGGCTAGGCTGGCGACTGACCGCGATATAGCTCCATTTTTCATCTTCGTAGCCCAACTCTGCACCTTTCAAGCTACGATGAAAGCGGCTGCGCTCGATCCGCGTGGCAAAATGGCACCAATCGTTGGCTTGCATTGGGCAGGTTTGTTGATGCGGGCAGGGGGCAAGTAAATGAGCTTGTTGCGCTAGCAAAAACTCGCGTGCTGCCAAAATTAATTCAAAGCCACGTGGTGTGCCTGGCTCAACGATTAATAAAACTCCACTGGTGGCCTGCCATGCTTGGGCAAACAATTGCTGGCGTTGGCTTGGGCTTAATTCACCCAACACATACCCAATCGTCACCAAATCATAGCTACCTAAGGCCTGCGAATTTGGCAAATTGGCTTGTTGCCAATTGGCTTGTTGCAGTGCAGGTGGGCCTGCTTGGATCAAGCGTTGGCCAAGTTGGAGCATGGTGCTTTCACGTTCAATTAACTGATGCTGCTGAAGGGTAGGCCAGATTTGGCTGGCGGCCCAAGTTGCTGCACCCGTGCCAGCCCCAAGATCAAGCTGGCTGTTGGGGTGGAAGCTGGGGTGGCGTTGGGCAATTTCGGCACACGCCGCCTTGAGTGCGCCAAGCGTTGCCGGCATGCGGGTGGCGGCGTAGGCCAATACATCGGCAGCATTTTGCACAAACGGCGCAGTTGTCCGGCTATGGCCTTCGCGATAGCGCTCGGAAAGCCCGCTGGCCGCCGCCGCCAAACGCTTTTGATCGTAGCCAGTTAATTCACGTTCCAAGGCAACCCGCAAGGCTGGTGGCAACATACCCAAACTCCTAGCATAATCAGCAATCTATGCTAGCCGATTTGGACTAATTATGCAAAGCCCGAAGAGTAGAGAACAGAAAACAGCGCTGTAATGGTACATCACGTTAACCACGGCGTGCCTCGCGCCCTCGCTCCCGCCGGTGATGGGGAACCACGGGCCAACGCTCCCCTCGCCCGCGTTCAGTGGGAGAGGAGTTGGGGGTGAGGGAACACGGTTGCCAATCCAGTGAACCATGACACATAGAACATAGGCTTATGGTTATAGGCTTTTGTCGCCACGAATTGCCCGAATTGCCATTTTTTTAGCCACAGATTGCCCAGATTGATTTGATTAGCTACTGTTCCCTAATAGCTTTCTTTTCTGCCTTTTGATTTGGGTTCTCATCCCTCATCCCTCATCCTTCATGCTTTCCTCAACTCCGCTGTTTTATACTCCCTGAGCGCAATTCTTGATCGGCGTTTGCGTGAGGGTGATAGCCTCGTTTATAATGAGAGGCAGTTTTGAAGACGAGGCATATCCTTGATAGCTTTTTGGACAACCTATGGCTTCTATTTATGGATTGGCAGTGGCCTACTGATTATCGGCTTGCTAATCTGGATCGGGCGTTTAAGCAAACGGCTGAGCGCGATCGATCAACGCTATACAGCCCTCACCAAAGGCGTTGATGCCGAGCATCTTGAAGATATTTGGCTGCAACGCTCGCTGCAAGTTGCGCATCACGATGATCAATTAACCGCCCTTGAACGCGAAGTTCGGCGTTTGGCCCGTACCAGCCTGCATCATGTTGGGCTTGTGCGTTTTAACCCCTTTGGCGATGTTGGCGGCGATCAAAGCTATGCTTTAGCATTGCTTGATGGTGAACAAACCGGTGTTGTTCTGAGCAGTATTTATAGTCGTTCAGGCGTGCGCACCTACGCCAAGGCTGTGCAACGCGGCCAATCTTCCCATACGCTTTCCGAAGAAGAACTTGGCTCCATTGCGCAAGCGCTTGGTCAATTTACTTCGTCGGAGTCAGCAGCTCTACCCGCTACAACAGGAGGCAATTCATGAGCTTATTCGGCAACAAAAAAGTGGTACAACCAATCGCCCAATCAGCAACCGGCAAACCCGAAACTGTGATTGGAGCCAATACCACCTTTGTTGGAACCCTCAAATCCGACGGTAACGTGCGGGTTGATGGCTCTGTTGAGGGCGAAATCGAGGTGCTTGGGAATTTGATCGTTGGATCAACTGGGCGGGTAATTGCTACGCTCAAAGCCCAAAATATCCATGTTTCTGGCGCGGTCAAGGGCCAAGTCATTGCTGTCGAGCAGCTTGAAATCTCGCCTTCGGGCAAAGTATGGGGCGATATCACTGCCGCCTCATTACATATCGAGCCAGGCGGCTTGTTCCGTGGCCAAAGCAGCATGACTTCAAATGTCGATGAGCCATTGTTGCTTGAAGCACCACGCTCACGCCTCAACGAAGAGCCAAGCGGGGTTTAATCCTCAATCATTATTGTTAGCAAATTGTCATGCGGTTTGGTAGCTTTTTGCCACCCTGCCATGCTAGGCTAACAATACTATTTAGCCATTGAGGAGGGTCTTATGGCTCGTTGGCGCTGGCCACAGTGGCGTAAACCCGAAATTCCGCAACCAACTCAATTGCGGCGCGGCGCAACCTTGGTCGTAACCTGGGGCTTAGCTGCTTTTGCCGTGTATTTGATGGTGCTGTTTGGCAGTTTGGTCGTCCAAGGCTATACCATGGAGCAGCAAGCCCAAGCCTTGGAGGCTGAAAACGCCCGTTTGGCCGCCGAAAGCCAAGCCCTGCGCGATCGCTCAGCCTATGTGCGCTCCGATGCGGCGATTGAGCTGGCAGCCCGCGATATGCTCGACATGGCCAAACCTGGCGATGTGGTGTTGCATGTGAGCGTGGTTACGCCAACGCTGACGGTCTCGCCAACACTTGGCCTAGAAACTGCAGCAGCTGAACCAGTGGTTTTGCCTCCAGCAGATACAACGCCCAATTGGCGGCGTTGGCTGGAAGTGCTGTTTGATTCGTAATAGCATTAAGGATTGAGCGATTGGGCAACCAATCGCTTTTTTGTATGAATTGTTCTGTGATTATTTTGAATTGGAATGGGCGCGCACTGCTTGCCGATTGTTTGAATGCGCTCTTGCCGCAGTGCGATCGCTCGATTGAAGTGCTGGTAGTTGATAACGGCTCGCACGATGGTTCGGCGGCTTGGCTGCATCAACACTATCCCCAAGTACGTTTGCTGGCGCTGACCAAGAATCGTGGGTTTAGTGGCGGGGTGAATGTTGGCTTACATCTGGCACATGGCGATGTGCTGCTGTTGTTGAATAATGATGCAATCGTTGAGCCAAATTTCATCGCGGCCATTTTAGCGCCGTTTGCGCAACAACCAACGCTCGCTGCCAGTGCTGGCGTGCTGACCTTCGCCCATCGTCCGGATGTCGTCGCCTCAGCGGGCATTCAGCTTTATCGTGATGGCGTGGCAACTGATGCTGGGTTGTTGCAGCCTGTTGCTCAATTAGCAGCGCAATCAAGCCCAATTTGGGGTGGCAGTGGCGGGGCGGTGGCCTATCGGCGGGCTGCGTTAGCTGATGTTGGCATGTTTGATGAAGGCTATTTTGCCTATTTAGAGGATGTTGATTTGGCCTGGCGTTTGCAATTGCGCGAATGGCAAACCGTGCTTGCTCCGCAGGCCGTTGCTCGGCATATCTACTCGGCAACTGGTGGCGAAGGCTCGCCCTTCAAAGATTGGCTAATTGCCCGTAATCGCTGGCGTGTGATTATGCGTTGCTGGCCAACGCCGTTGTTGGCCCGCGATCTGCCGTTGATGTTGGCCTACGATGGTCTAGCCTGTGCTCAGGCCATGCTGCGCCGACGCTGGACGACTGTTAGTGGGCGTTTGCATGCGCTGCGACAATGGCCGCAACTTCGCCAACAGCGCCAAGCCATTCAAGCCCGCCGCACTGCCCCAATCAAGCAGCTTGATGCTTGGATTCAGCCAGCACGTTCGCCGCTAGCCATTTGGCGTGAGAACCAAGCCTTGGCCCGATTGATCAAGCAACGTTAGGCTTGGCTGGCTGCGATCATCCGCTGCATGCGTTGGTTGGCTGCGCCAGTATCGATTGCTTGTTGGGCTTGGCTCAAGGCCTCGCCAAACGAATCGGCCCGTTCACAGGCAATCAGGGCGGCGGCGGCATTCAACAAGACGATATCGCGGCGTGGGCCAGTATCGCTGCCATCAAGAATTGCCTTGGTCATGGCGACGTTTTCGGCTACCGAGCCACCAGCAATCGCTTCGCGTGCGGCGAGGTTGAGGCCAAAATCGCTGGGATCAATCGTTGAGGCTTGGGGCGTTTTGCCAGCCCGCACATCAAACACCAAGGTTGAGGCACTGATTGAAATTTCATCAAGCCCATCGCTGCCATGAACGACCAGAGCGCGGCGAATGCCCATTTTACTGAGCGCATTGGCCAATTTCTCGGCTAAGCCAGCGTTAGCAACCCCAATGACCTGATATTCGGCGCGGGCAGGGTTGGTGAGCGGCCCTAACACATTGAAGATAGTCCGAATGCCGATTTCACGCCGCACTGGCCCAGCATAGCGCATGGCGGGGTGAAACTTTGGGGCAAACATAAAGCCAATCCCAGCTTGGCGCAAACAGCGCGCCACCCCTTCAGCATCAAGTTCGATATTCACTCCCAAGCCTTCGAGCACATCGGCTGAGCCGCATTTCGACGACATGGCGCGATTGCCGTGTTTGGCCACGGTTGCGCCTGCGCCAGCCGCCACAAACGCCGCTGTGGTCGAAATATTGAAGGTATTGGAATGATCGCCGCCGGTGCCACAGGTATCGACCACGCCACCATCGTGGGGCACGGCCAGCGATTTAGCCCGCATTACTTGCGCCATACCAGCAATTTCTGCGTCAGTTTCACCTTTGAAATTTAATGCTGTCAGCAAGGCCGCGATTTGGGCTGGCGTGGCCTCGCCATTCATCATCTGCTCCATCACCGCCGCCGCATCGTCTTGGCTTAAATCCGCCCGATTGGTAACCGTAATAATTGCATCGCGAATCTGCATGGTCGCTCCTTGCAGCAAAACAACAAAAAAACAACGAGAGCAAATTGCCCTCGTTGTAGTGGTCGGGGTGATAGGATTCGAACCTACGGCCTCAACGTCCCAAACGTCGCGCGCTACCAACTGCGCTACACCCCGTTGCTTTTGTTTTATCGTTGCGCGTGGCATTATAGCGGAGAATAGTTTGTTTGTCAAATAGAGCCAAACCGTGCATGAATTAAGCTATTTCCCCTCACCCCCTAGCCCCTCTCCCGCAGGCGAGGGGGAACCGATTGTTCTATCCTATGAAGCCATGAAGCATAGCAAAATTACTAAAAAGCCCCTCGCCCGCGCACGGGAGAGGGGTTGGGGTGAGGGGATCTTATCAACCAACATTAGCCTAATTTGTGCAGCAATGCCTGAATTGCTGCAATTTCATCGTCGTTGACCGTATGGCCCATATTTGGGTAGAGCCGCATATCGACGGTTGCACCAGCCCGCTCGAAAACGCTGGCACTCTCGCGAACCCGCTCGGCAGCAATATGGAAATCATGGTCGCTACAGCCGAGAAATGCAGTTGTGCCTGTCAAATCAATGCTATAGCTGGGCAAATGAGTGCCTGCGCCAATCAAGCCGCCGCTCAAAGCAACCACGCCAGCAAGCCCTTGCCCATAACGCGCAACCCATTCTAAGGCCAAACATGCGCCCTGCGAAAAACCCAACACCACGATTTTATTACGTGGAATATTGTTGGTTTCAGCCTGAGCCACTGCCCTGCCAACCGCCGCCAAGGCAAAATCCAGCGCTGGCTGATTGCGCGCAACTGGCTCGATAAAGCGCTGCGGATACCAGGTGTGCTGATCGGCTTGGGGTGCAAGATAGGCCCAATCTGGCCGCTCAAACGCTTGGCTCAAACTCAGAATACTGTCGGCATCAGCGCCGCGCCCATGGATCATAATCATGGCTCCGGTGGCTTTTTCGAGGCTCGTTCCAGTTTGAATAATTGAATTAGAATGCATGGGTTTGCTCCACCACTGCCAATGTGCTACATGGAATGACTAACGGCGTAAGATGTTCTTCGATCAGGCTGCGTTGCTGTTCGAGCCAAGCTGGCAATTTGAGCGTTTTGCCCAATTGCTCAACCGGCTCATCGACGGCAAAACCTGGGCCGACGGTCGCTAGTTCGATGATATGGCCATCAGGATCGTTGGTATAAATGCTTTTGAAATAGGTGCGATCCTGCACTGGCGAAACCCGTTTGCCAAAGCTCAGCAAGCGTTCGCGCCATGCCAATTGCTCATCGTCGTTGGCAACCGCAAAGGCAATATGATGGGTTTGGCCAGCGCCCATGCGCACCGGTCTGGTATGGGCCGGATCACGCTCAAAATAGGTCATTACGGTACCTGGTTTGCCGTTATCGCTGCCCCAATACCAATGGGCCGACGATGGATCATCGAAGTTATAGGTCATTTTAACCCGTTGCAAGCCCAAAATATCAGCATAGAATTCGTGCGAACGCTCGACGCTGGCGCCGATGGCTGAAATATGGTGCATGCCTTCGTGCAACGACATATCGGCGGTAATTTCTGGCACTGGTTCAGGCCAATTGATCGTCGCAATATCGCATTCATTACGATTGTTGCTCATCAATTCCATTGGCGGGATTATGGCTTTTTGGCCAAGGCTTTCCAATGGCTCATCGACCGTCCATCCTGGGCCTTTGGTAGCGATTTCTAAAATCGTTCCATCGGGGTCGCGGAAGTACAGCGATTTGAAATAGTTGCGATCGTAGGGGCCGTTGACTCGCACTTTAGCATCGAGCAAACGCCGTTTCCATTTGAGCAAGGCTTGCTCGTTGGCGACGCTGAGTGCAAGGTGGTGCGTGCCACCAAGGCCAGTTGCGCCACGTGGAGCACGCGGCCATTCAAAAAAGGTGATGATCGTGCCGGCAGAGCCATGCGCATCACCAAAATAAAGATGATAGGAGCCCGGATCGTCGAAATTCACGGTTTGCTTGACCAAGCGCAGACCCAATACTCCAGTGTAAAAATCAACTGTCCGCTGCGCATCTGCACTAACAATTGTAATATGATGTAAGCCCAAAATCGACATAATCAACACTCCTTTGTGTGAACATGCGACGACCCGGTTGCCCTAATAAGTTATTTATTGACTTAACCGTTTCGTCCAAGCCACAAGCGCTTCTAAATGGTTACGCACAACCTTGCGGGTTGGTTCATCGTGTAATTGACCAGCGCTAAACTTTTTGTCTGCGAAGGTAATCATCACCTCTGGTTTATTTAAGGGATGCATGTTGGTATTAACCGTCACTTGCCGTAAGTGATGCTGGCCGCGAGCAGTGCCGTAAGCGCCAACGCTTGCGCCGATGATGCCCAATGGCTTACCACTGAGCGGCATCTCGCCAGCGCTGCCGGGCCGCGAAGCCCAGTCGAGGGCATTTTTCAACAGCCCAGGAATCGAATAGTTATATTCGGGCGTGGCGATCAGTAAGGCATCGGCGGCGTTAATGGCCTGACGGAATGCTTCAACAGCGGCGGGAAAGCCCTCGCGTTCGACATCCTCATTGAATAACGCAATATCGTGCAAGGTAACGATGCTGAAATCCACCCCAGCAGGCATTAATTCGGCGGCGGCATGTAAGAGTGCCGTGTTGTACGAATCTTTGCGCAAACTGCCAGAAATCCCAACAATCTTAAGTGTGTCTGCCATAGACGAACTTCCTCCAACAAATAGTTGTTGCGAATCACACACTGATTGTATCGCGATAATACGATCGTGTTGTCCGCGATCGTGTCCATCTTTTTGTCCTTGGCAACGTCCGTATTTGGGTTAAATCAAAAAAGAGCAGCAGTTGCTGCTCTTGGAAGCGAAGTTACAAAAATCTATTGGTTAGGGGCGTTTCCATTTACGGCAGGTAATTTTGGTACCTTCGCCGACCACCGATTCAATTTCGAACTCGTCCATGAGCCGCTTCGCACCTGGCATCCCCATCCCCATCCCCTTGGAGGTGGTGTAGCCATCCTGCATTACGAGGCTAATATCCTCGATGCCTGGCCCTTGGTCTTCGCAGACGACCTGAAGCCCTTTGCGGAGCCCCTGTTGTATTTCACTGACAGTGACAGTACCTTCACCGGCATAGAGATAAATATTCCGTGCCAGTTCGGAGATCGCGGTAGCAATCCGTGCTTGGTCGATAGCGCCAAAGCCCATTGACTTAGCCATATCGCGGGCTGCCATCCGTGCCGCCACAATGTCGAGGTCGCTCTGAATTGTGATGACTTTATTAGGCATTGCCATCCGCATTGTTCTCCGTAATCAGCCGCAACTTAGCGATGCCTTTTTCCAAATTCAGCGCCGTTGTGACACCAGGCAACTCAAGCCCAAGCTCCACCAACGTAATTGCGACGGCAGGTTGCAACCCTGTAATAACAACGGTTGTGCCCATCAGGCGCGCCATCGCCGCAATATCACTAATCAAGCGGCCTACGAAGCTGTCTAATACATCCATCGCCGTTAGATCGATGATGACCCCTTTTGCTTTGGTCTCATAGATCTTCTGGAGAACCGCGTCTTTGAACTGAATTGCTTGCATATCATACAGGGCAACCTGAACTGAAGCAATTAAAAAGTTCTCGATCTTAAGAATTGGAATATTAACGATGTCCAAGCGGCCTCCCTGAAGTCGAACGCGAAGATGAGCCATAACAAAAGCTTGCGAATGGAGTATATGCCTATTATACGGTATGATATTGCTACTCGGCAAGCGTGAGTTTGTTGCCCACTTCGGAGTAATTTTCGCTATCATACCGCATAAATCGTCTCTCTGCACATGATTTTAGGCCTGTCCTAGGCTATAACAGGACTTATGGATTATGCGCGGGCAGTTTTGGCGAAAGGTAACAGTATGTTTAATGCGCTCTTGATGCTTTGGCGTGGTTTATTTGGCCGTTGCCCAACATGTGGCTATGGGCACATGTTCAAAACATTTTTTGGCTGCATCGAGGGCTGTTCTGCATGTGGCCTGCGCTATGAAGGCACCGGCGACCAAAGCACTGGTGCAATGGGCATCTCATTAACGATTACAGTAGCGCTTGGGTTTGCTGGGGCATTAATTTTGGTTTGGCAATGGCCCGGCCATTTAATCCTTGGCACGGGGTGTTTAATTGGCGTGCTGAGTGTTTTTCAACTCTTCTGCTATCGGGTATCGCGTGGCTTCTGGATTGGCATTCTGGCAATTACCGGAGCTGTGCACGAGGATCAGCACCGCGATCAGTTTTATCTTTAACCCTAGGTTAAATTTAGGCTTTAGGGTTGATTTTTTGGTTGCTTGGCATTGTTTTTGCCGTACAATGGTCAAGCCGTTTTGATCGTATCTGAATCTGGAAAGAAGCGTCCCATGACTGAGTTGCTTATACCCGACGCAGTTGCTGAACCACTAAACCTGGCTGACCCGAAAAATTTTCTGAATCGTGAATTAAGTGCGCTGGCCTTTCATCGCCGTGTCCTCGAGGAAGCACTAGATCCATCATTGCCCTTATTAGAACGGGTGAAGTTTTTGGCGATCTTCAGTACCAATCTCGATGAGTTTTTTATGATTCGGGTTTCGGGGATTCGCCAGCAGGTTGCAGCCCGGGTTTTCGAGCGCTCGTCTGATGGCAAAACCCCGCTTGAGCAGTTGCGCGCGATTCGGGCCGCTGTCTCGCCCTTGATGGAAATGCAACGATCCTGTTTTGCCCAAGATTTGCAACCCAAACTAGCAGCCGAAGGCGTGTTTATTCAGGAATATCACCAGCTTTCGATTCATCAACAGGCGTGGCTGAAAAATTATTTTGATAATGAGATTTTTCCAGTATTAACCCCCTTGGCGTTTGATCCTGGCCACCCGTTTCCCCATATTTCAAACTTAAGCCTAAATTTGGCGGTGGTCATTCAAGACCCCGATAGTGATGAGCATTTTGCTCGGATCAAAGTGCCAGCTTCGTTACCGCGTTTGGTGGCCGTGCCCAGCGAGCAGCCAAATACAGTTTGTTATACCTGGCTCGAACAAATTATTGCCGAAAATATTAGCACCCTGTTTCCCGGCGTGCAGGTTTCCGAGGCCTATACCTTTCGGGTTATTCGCAACGCCGATGTTGAAATCGAAGAAGATGAAGCCGCCGATTTGCTTGAGACGATTCAGGCTGGCGTGCGCCAACGCCGTTTTGGCTCGGTAACCAAGCTCTCGGTGCATTCGACCATGCCACCACGGATTGTGGAATTGCTGATTGAGAATCTTGAAGTTGAGCGCGATGATGTCTATCAATTAAATGGCGCGCTTGATCTTAGCAGCTTGATGAGCGTGGTGCGCTTGGAGCGCTGGCAATTGAAGTTGCCACCATTCAAACCCAGCGTACCAGCAGTGCTCTCAACTGGTGAAGAGATTTTTAATGTGGTGCAACGCCGCGATGTGCTGCTCCACCATCCTTATGATTCATTCATGCCAGTGGTTGATTTTCTACAAGCAGCAGCGCGTGATCCGAATGTCTTGGCGATTAAACAAACGCTCTATCGGGTTGGCTCGAACTCGCCAATTGTCAAAGCCTTGCTCAAAGCCCGCGAGAATGATAAGCAAGTGGCGGTGTTGGTTGAACTCAAGGCGCGCTTCGATGAGGAAAATAACATCGAATGGGCCAAGGCGCTTGAACGTGAAGGCGTGCATGTGGTCTATGGCTTGATGGGCTTGAAAACCCACTGCAAAGTGGCGTTGGTGGTGCGCAAAGAGCGTGATGGCTTGTCGCGCTATTTGCACCTTGGCACTGGCAATTACAACGCCGTGACCGCCAATATCTATACCGACCTTGGTTTGTTGACCTGTAATCAAGATTTTGGGGCTGATGCCTCGGATTTGTTTAATTATCTGACCGGCTACTCGCGCCAGAACCACTTTCGCAAATTGTGGATTGCGCCGATTAATCTGCGTCGCCGCTTGACCCAAATGATCGAGCGTGAGATTCAACATCAGCAGGCAGGTCGGGGCGGTAAGCTCTTTTTCAAAATGAATTCATTAGTTGATCCAAAAATTATTCAGTTGCTCTATCGCGCTTCGCAGGCTGGGGTTGAAATTCAGCTTTTAGTGCGCGGTATGTGTTCATTGCGGCCTGGGGTTGAAGGCTTGAGCGAAACTATTCAAGTTCGCAGCATTGTGGGGCGCTTTTTGGAGCATAGCCGCTTGTATTACGCCCGCAACGGCGGCGACGAGCAATTGTATGTTGGCAGCGCCGATTTAATGGAGCGCAACTTAGACCGTCGGGTTGAGGTCTTGTTTCCGATCGAAGACCCCAGCTTGCTGAACTACATTCGTGAGGAGATTTTGGGCGTGGCATGGCGCGATACCATCAAGGCGCGGGTTTTGCTACCCAACGGTTTGTATGGTTGTGCGCTGCCGCCTGCTGGCGAAGAACCATTTGATAGCCAAATGTATTTTTTGCGTCGTCACACCGCTTAAGTTAGGATCAGAGCGAACTCAATTGGGTTCGCTCTTTACTTTAACCTCGGTTTACTCTACATAATCTCTATAGAAATACGTTCGCGAGGGAATCACGATGACAGCTTGTGGTGGTGCTCAGTTTTCGTGTAGCCAGCTTTTGCTGCAATTGATTATTTTTGGCTTGACCAATGGGGCGATTATTGGCTTGAATGCGATTAGCGTTACGCTGGTGTATAGCGTCGTGCGTATGCTCAATTTTGCTCATGGCGATTTATTTTCGTTGCTCACCGTGTTGGCCGCCGAATCAATCGCGATTTTGGGCTTGCAGGTTGGCGATTCGTGGTGGTGGATTGGCTTTGGCTTGCTGGCAGTCTTGTTGATTTGTGGCATGGTTGGGGCTGGCACAGGCTTAATCATCGAACAAATTGGCTTTCGGCCTTTTCGCGGAGCTTCGCGTTTAGCTCCGTTGATGGCTACCCTTGGCATCTCATTTATGCTCTATCAAGCGGCTTTGTTTGTGCGCACCCTGACTAATGCGGTGATTCCAGGCGAGCATCGCAGCGTGCCGGGTATTCCTGAAGTGGCGCGGATTAATGTGCCCAATTTGTTGCCGCATGGCAATCTATTTGGTGATGCGGCGCTGGTGTTGCAATCCAAAGATTTGATTGTGCTGGGGCTGGCGGTGGGTGTGGCCTTGAGCGTTCATTGGCTGCTAAAACGCAGCCGTTTTGGCTGGAAATTGCAAGCAAGCGCGGCTGACCCAACCATGGCTCAATTGTGTGGGATTAACTATAGTACGACTTTGCGTCAAACCTTTGCGCTTGGCGGGGCCTTGGCTGGTTTGGCGGCCTTACTCTTTGCCTTGTATTACACCGCGCCATACACCAATTATGGCGCGCAAAGTGGCCTGATTGCCTTTACGGCGGCCTTGTTAGGTGGCGTTGGCAGGCCGCTTGGTGCGTTGCTCAGTGGCTTGGCTTTGGGCATTTTGGCCACATTCAGCGATTATTTTATTGCGGCCCAGTGGACTCCGGCGATAACGCTTGGTTTGTTAGTGCTGATTGTGGTGTTGCGCCATCAACCACAAATTAGCGATAGCGCGATTGGTACATCAATTGTTAGCACAGTTCAGTCTGTCAAACAGAAATGGCGTTGGTTGATTGTGCCAGTGCTACTTGCCTGCCTGCCTTTGTTCAATGCTTGGTTTGAATTAGGCATCCAAGTGACGGCGATTCAAATATTAATTTATGGCTTGCTAGCCTTGGGCTTAAATGTGATTGTTGGCTGGGGCGGCATGCTTGATCTTGGCTATGCTGCGCCATTTGTGCTCGGAGCCTATTTGGTTGGCTTGATGGGTACGGGCTTGCATGGTGGTTGGCAAACTTGGCTTGCATCGGGCGAATTGGCGGGAATTTTGCTGGTGTGTGGGCTAGGCGGTGCCCTATTTGGCTGGCTGATTGGCCTTTTGGCAGCGCGGCTTGATAATGAATTGTTGGCGATTGTCACGTTTGCGCTTGGCGTGATTGCCCAACGGATTTTGCAAAACTGGCGCAGCCTGACCAATGGTTCTAGTGGGATTTCGGGTGTGCCTAAACTTCAGTTATTTGGGCTAGATTTAGCCACGCCAAGCGCGACCTACTATGCAGTTTTGGCAATCACCTGTGGCGTTGGTTTGTTGGGCTATAATCTGCTGCGTTCGCGTTATGGGCGAGCACTGTCTGCCTTGGCCAGCGACGAATTGGCAGCGGCCAGCGTTGGGGTTGAACCTGTGGCGATCAAGCGTTTGGCCTATACTTGGGGCGGCGGTGTAGCGGCTTTGGCTGGCGGCTTGTATGCGGTTAGTTTTAGTTATATTTCGCCAACGCTAGCCGAATTTCGGGTTTCAGCAATTGCCTTAATTATTGTGGTGCTGGCAGGTTCGCGGCGGGTGATTGCGCCGTTGGTCGCTGCATGTTTGGTGTTAGGCTACGATTTATTACTCATTCCCAAAGTTGGCAAATTGTTTGATGATTTACAAGCGCAAACTGGCAATTGGCTGTGGAGTGCGATTAATCCGCGAGGCGCGAATTTTCTAAGTTTTGGTTTGATGCTCTATTTGACCGTGCTGTATCGGGCCGAGCACGTCGCGCATGAAGTGGCAACGCTGCTGGCTTGGTGGCTGGTTACTTGGGCTGGGGCTGAGTTATAGCAACCTGTTTGATTTGTTGACGGTGCTGCAAAGCTGGTTTTTTGCTCCAGCCCTGCCATTATTGCTGTGGGCGCTGCCGCAGCAGCGGCGTTGGTTGAGTGCTTTGGCTGGTTGCATCGGTTTGATTTGGCTATTGCTGTATGCCGAACGCTGGCTGCCCCCGCCAGTGACTCAACAAACCCCAAACGTGCGCTTGTTGAGTTGGAACGTCGCTGGTTGGAATCTGAATAGCGTCGATATTCTGCGGGTGATTGATCAGGAGCAGCCTGATTTGATTGCCTTGCAAGAGGTTGATGTGGGTTTGAGCAAGCCACTGCAAACAGCCTTGGCCAGCAACTATCCATATGTTGAATTTCGCCCAGCCAGCGGTGCAGCGCAGCCAGTTGATTTAGCTTTTTGGAGCAAATGGCCATTTGAGTTGATTCAGCCATGTGATTATTGGCAATGCTATCGGCGTGCCTATCGCGTGCAGCAGCCCAAACAATCGTTAATTGTGCTGAATGTGCATCTTGAGCATAGCCCGATTCGCTTGCTGAAGTTTGATCGAAGCCGTGAAGATGCTGCGATTGGGCAAATGCTGGCTGATTTTGGCCAATCGAGCGAGCCAGTGTTGTTGGCTGGCGATTTTAATACGGTTGAGCAACAGGCGGGCTATGCTGCATTGCAGGCAGTTTGGGATGATAGTTGGCGTGAGCGTGGCGTGGGCATGGGTTTTACTTGGCCGCAGCGCTTGTGGCATCCGCCTTTGCTGCGCTTGGATTATATCTGGCATAGCTCAGGGTTGCGGCCATTGAAGGTGATGACTGGGGCGGGCGTATCGGATCATCGTTATTTAATTGGCGAGTTTGGTTTTTGATCCACGAAGCACACGAAGGGAAGCGGGCTGAAACCACGAAGGACGCGAAGATCGTGAAGGATGAGTTTTCGCCACAGATTGGCACAGTTTGCGCAGAGTATGGTTCCAATCGCCAATCGCCAATCGCCTATAGCCATTATCTCTCTGCGCCGTTGCGTTAAAATCCGCTCCCTACTATATGTTCTATACTCTCTGTTCTTCATTCCTCATCCTTCATCCTTTACATGCTTTATTGATGCTCTCTAGTTCTTCATCCCTCATCCTTCATCCTTCATGCTTGCAAAAACGGTTGCAACTCCCCCGCTTTTAAGCCATAATAGGCACTAACGTTCAGGCTCAAAACAAACAACGCGATGTTGCGGCAGGCTCTTTCTGGCTAGCGGCATCGTTTTTTAATTAATCGTAGTACAAGGAGTTGCAATGAACGTTGCTGAATTACCACCGCAGTTTGCCCCACTACCCCAACGGATTACCCGACTTTATGAGTTGGCATATAACCTTTGGTGGAGTTGGCAACCAGAAGCCCAAGCACTGTACCAAACGATTGATGCAACGTTGTGGGAGCGCACGGGCCATAATCCGGTGAAATTTTTGCGTGAAGTTAGCTTGGCTAGCCTCGAACAAAAAGCCCTTGATAGCAATTATTTGGCCCAGTATGATCGGGTAACGATCAAATTTGATCATTATATGCGTGATGATCGAACGTGGTTTGCCCGCACCCATCCTGAACTTAAAGATCAAACAATTGCCTATTTTTCGGCTGAGTTTGGCATTCACGAATCGTTGCCAATTTACTCTGGGGGCTTGGGCATTTTGTCGGGCGACCATTGTAAAGAAGCCAGCGATATTGGTTTGCCGTTCGTTGGGGTTGGCTTTTTATATCCTCAAGGCTATTTTCGCCAATTTATCAATAGCGAAGGCACTCAAGAAGCGTTGTACGAACGCTTGAATTTTGCCGAATTGCCAGCATTGGTTGTGCGCAACAGCGATGGTAGCGAATTGCGCGTGAGCGTCGATCTGCCTGGGCGCACGGTGTTTGTAAAAGTTTGGCGCTTCCAAGTTGGCCGCATTACCCTGCTGCTAATGGATACCGATGTTGACGAAAATCGCCCAGAAGATCGTGAATTGTCGGCACGCTTGTATGGCGGCGATCAATGGCTGCGGGTTGCGCAAGAAATTATCTTGGGGATTGCTGGCGTGCGGGTTTTGCGGGCGCTCAACATCAACCCAACCGTTTGGCACATGAACGAAGGCCATTCGGCATTCTTGGGCTTGGAATTGTTGCGCGAACGTGTCCAACGGGGCGAGAACCTTGACCATGCTGTTACTGAAGTGCGCAAGCGCTCGGTCTTTACCACCCATACTCCGGTGCCTGCTGGCAACGATGCCTTCCCACTCGATTTGATCGATCAGTTCTTCCACAACTATTGGCCACAACTGGGCATCGATCGCGATACCTTTATGAATATTGCCTTGCAGCAACAAAGCTGGGGTCCAACCTTCAGCATGACCGTGCTGGCGTTGCGCTTATCGCAATATCATAACGGCGTGAGCGAATTGCACGGCGCGGTTGCTCGTCAAATGTGGCAATTCCTCTACCCTGGCAAATCAGTTGATGAAGTGCCGATTGGCCATGTGACCAATGGCGTGCACTCGGATACGTGGTTGGCTCCCGCAATGGCCAATATGTACGATTCGGTGCTTGGGGCTGGCTGGCGCGAACTGATGGATGATCCAACAACCTGGGAACGGATCACCACAATGCCAAATGAAGTGTTGTGGGGCGTTCACTCAGGCTTAAAGCACGATCTCGCGCGCTTTATTCGCGAACGGGCTTGGCAACGTCAACGCCGGCTTGGCTATCATCGCGATGATGCAATTAGCGGCGATGTTAACCCAAATGCCTTGTTGATTGGTTTTGCTCGCCGATTTGCCACCTACAAACGCGCTACCTTGATTTTCCGTGATTTGGATCGGATCAAGCGGATTTTGAACAATCCTGAGCGTCCTGTCCAGATTATTTTTGCTGGTAAATCGCACCCCGCTGATGAGCCTGGCAAGAGCTTCATTCGCGCAGTTTACACGATGGCACGCGACCCAGAATTGCGTGGCAAGATCTTCTTTATTGAAGAATACGATATTAACGTTGGCCGTCATTTGGTGCAAAGCGTTGACGTATGGTTGAACAACCCACGCCGACCTTTGGAAGCCTCAGGGACGAGCGGCGAAAAAGCTGGCATGAACGGTGTGCCAAACCTGAGCGTGCTTGATGGTTGGTGGCGCGAAGCCTACAACGGCAAGAACGGCTGGGCAATTGGCCGTGAAGCTGGTTACGACGATCTTGAACAGCAAGATATTGACGATGCTGAATCGTTGTATAGCTTGTTGGAAAACGAAGTTGTGCCTTCATTCTACGAGCGTGATGCCAATGGCTTGCCCCATAAATGGATTGCAACCATGAAAGAGTCAATTCGCACGGTTGCACCCCAGTTTAGCTTCCGCCGCATGCTCAAAGATTACGTGGCCCAATACTACGTGCCAGGCATGCAAGCCGAATAAGCCGCAGTTTGTAGCGTGAGCCTGTGCTACTGGCGCTTTTTTGGCTTGCAAACAATGTTTGTCAGTCAAACAAACGAGCAAGGTTTTGAAAAAGCTCAAAATCTTGCTCGTTTGGTGTTTTTAGCAAAAAACTTCGTTCGCTTACCGATCTTTCTTCAGCAGCAAACACTTCATCAATATCAATTCTACTGCTGCACGTTCGGGGCCACAAATTGCTCTTGGCAAGGTTGATTGCGCTGAGTATCATACTAAGTAGATCCAATGGCGCTTTCTATTTTTTACCTATTCCCCTTGGATGATTCAACGGAGCCTTCGTTCGCTGCTCTTTGCTGGCATGGTAACGCTACCAAGCCTGATTAAATTGCGTATATTATGCTTTCGATCATCGCTGGCAACAGACTGCGACCAGATAGGCATAGCTTGCATGAGGAACTTTGGTATGCAATCACCGATTGTTCGATCACCCCAATTTTCCAGCGCAGCCGCACTGTTCGATGATTTGCTTGAGCAAGAGATTCCTAATCCACGCGAACGTGAGCTGTTTCGCTTACGCCTGCACCTCCATTTTAGCGCTTGTTTTGAAGCCTTACAACCTTTGTATGCACAGCATCCTGCTTGGGCCTGCTTGCTAGAACAATTGCCTGTGCGCATGGTTGCTGCCTATTCCCAACGCCGTGCTGGCCTCAAAATGCACGATCTCGCCCGCGAAATGCAGCCCGATTGGTTTGCGCAGGCGCGCATGGTCGGCGGCATCTACTACGTCGATCGCTTCGCTGGCACGTTGCGCGGCATGATTGAGCAGATCGATTATTTGCGTGAATTGGGTTTGACCTATGTGCATTTGATGCCCTTGTTGCAGCCACGCCACGGCCCTAATGATGGTGGCTATGCAGTGCTCGATTATCGCGCGATTAATTGCCAGCTTGGCAGCGTTGCCGATTTTATCGAATTAAGCGATCTGCTGCGTAGCAATGGTATGAGTGTCTGTATTGATGTGGTCGTCAATCATACTGCTAAAGAGCACGAATGGGCACGTAAGGCGCGGGCTGGTGATGCTCAGTATTTGGATTACTACCTAACATTTGCCGATCGTAGCTTGCCTGATGCCTATGAGCAGCATTTACCCGAAATTTTTCCCGATTTTGCGCCTGGTAATTTTAGCTGGTACGAAGAGCTGGGGGCGCATGGGCGTTGGGTTTGGACGACCTTCAATGAATTTCAATGGGATTTAAATTATGCTAACCCCATGGTTTGGCTGGAGATGCTGGATATTTTGCTGTATCTCGCCAATTTGGGGGTTGATGTGCTGCGCTTGGATGCAGTGCCGTTTATCTGGAAACGCCTTGGATCCAATTGCCAAAACCAACCTGAAGTGCTTGATCTGTTGCAGGCTTGGCGCGCCGCGCTGCGGATCGTCTGTCCAGCGACAATTTTCAAGGCCGAGGCAATTGTTGCGCCCGATGATTTAGTGCAATATTTGGGCGTGGGGCAACGCAGTGGCAAGCTTTGCGAAATTGCTTACCATAATTCGCTGATGGTGTTGTTGTGGAGTGCTCTCGCCACGCAGCGAGCCGATTTGTTGACGCAATCATTGTTAAATATGCCAGCAACACCGAGCAACGCTACTTGGATTACCTATGTGCGTTGCCATGATGATATTGGTTGGGCGATAACTGACCAGAATGCAGCGTTGGTTGGCGAAGTTGGGCCATTGCATCGTCAATTTTTGAGCGCTTGGTATAGCGGCGAATGGGCTGGCAGTTTTGCGCGAGGCGAGATTTTTCAATACAATCCCAGCACCAACGATCGCCGTATTAATGGCATGACTGCTTCGTTGGCTGGGCTTGAACAAGCCTTGGAAACTGCTGATTCAACGGCGATTGAATTAGCGATTCGGCGAATTTATCTGCTCTACGCTGTGGTTTTTGGCTTCGGTGGCATTCCATTAATCTATATGGGCGATGAATTGGCAATGCTCAATGATCATAGTTATTTGCGCGATTCGGCTAAAGCTTGGGATAACCGTTGGTTGCATCGCCCAGCGATGGATTGGGGCTTAGCGGCGCAACGCCACGATCCAACCACGCTGGCTGGGCGGGTATGGCGCTTGTTGCGGCATTTAATTACCATTCGTCAGCAAACGCCGGCCTTGCATAGCGCAGGCCAAACCCTGCCAATTTGGACTAATCAGCGCCATGTTCTAGGGGTGATTCGCATTCACCCATTGGGGCGAATTTTAATTCTTGGAAACCTTTCCGCGAGCATCCAGCGAGTAGCAATCAGCGTTGTGCGTGACGCTGGATTGATTGGTGAATTATACGATTTGTTGGGCGATCAAGCTGTAACTATTGATGCTCAAAGCGCTGAACTTGTGCTTGATAGTTATCAATGTTGTTGGCTGAGCTGCCACGCATAAACTTTTTCAAATCATAGGCATAAGTTTCCGGTAACGATTGCAGCCGAGGCTTGAATCAAGTATAGTTGCAGCAATTCCTGTTCTTTTTGCAGAAGGAGCGCAACGATGCGAAATGTTCAATTACGCATTCTATTGCTTGTTGGGCTAGTGGCAAGTTTAAGTGCTGGGGTTTGGCTGCGTCGGCCAGCGGCCTATGCTGTGCCAAGCGCAACCAGCCAAAACCAACCGCCACCAGCACGAGTAGCCGTAACAACCCGTAGTTTCAACAATGCCCGCACCGGCACGACTGCTGCTGAGCAATTGCTTGCGCCAACCAATGTCATGTCAACGACCTTTGGCAAATTGTTTAGCCGCACGGTTGACGGCCAAATTTATGCCCAGCCCTTGTATGTGCCCGACCTGAACATGCCAGGCGTCGGCGTGCGTAATGTGGTTTTTGTGGCAACCCAGAAAAATAATCTCTATGCCTTTGATGCTGATGATCCAGCCATGAGCCAGCCATTGTGGTCGCTCAACCTCGGCGCATATGCCATTAGCGGGCTCAAAGAATTTGGCACCCGCTATAATGGCGGTGTCTATCAAGATATCAAACCCTATGTTGGGATTACTGGCACGCCAGTAATTGATCCGGCGACCAATACGCTGTATGTGGTGCCATTTATTCGCTTGGGCGCTTACCAATATCAGCACCGCATGATTGCGATTAACATTTTGACTGGCTCGATTATTCAATCGACCAATATTCAAGGCTCGGTGCCTGGTGATGGCAACGATGCCAACCCAAATGATGGACTTGTGGTGTTCGATAGCCGCCAGCATTTACAACGTGCTTCGTTGCTGCTCGATGGTAATCGGGTTTATGTGGCCTTTGCTGGCTATGCCGATACCGACCCCTACCACGGCTGGATTTTTGGCTACAACAAAACCAGCTTGCAACGCGAATTAATCTACAACACAACGCCGCAAAAAGAAGTTACATCGCAACCAAACGCTGCAAACGATGGCGAAGGCGGCATCTGGATGAGCGGTCAAGGCTTGACCAGCGATGGTCAGGGCAATTTGTATCTCTCGATTGGTAATGGCAGCTGGAATGCCAATTTGCCCAATGGCCGTGATTATGGCTCATCGGTTAGCAAGTTGAATATTACCAATCCGCTCACACCAACCGTCCAAACGTGGTTTACGCCGTATGATTACAAAACTCTCAATACCAACGACACCGATCTTGGTACAACTGGGGCAATCTTAATTCCGAATACCAATGTGATGATTGCTGGGAGCAAGGGCGGCAAAATCTATGTGTTCAATCGCAATGATATGGGTGGTTTAGGCGTTCAACAAGGCACAACTGGTTTTGATAAACCAGTCGCGGGCAAGTTCTATCAAAGCTTCAAGCCCCATGGTGGCTCTGGTTTTCGGGGCATCTTTGGCTCGCCAGTGGTTTGGGATGCTGGTGGCTCGACTGGCACGCGCATGTTTGTTTGGCCAGTTAACTCGCCGTTGAAGGCCTTTCAATTCAGCACTACCCAACCATTAACTCCGAGCTTTAATACCACGCCTGTGGCAACCAGCACATTACAAACCGTTCAAATGCCGGGTGGGGTCATGTCGGTGTCGTGGAATGGCAGCAATGCTAATACCGGGATCGTTTGGGCAAGCCACTCAACTGGCGGCAGCGCCAATACAACGACCCAGCCAGGCATCCTTCGCGCTTATAACGCCTTGACCTTGCAAGAAACCTGGAATAGCAACCAAAACGCCACGCGCGATGCCATGGGTAATTTGGCCAAATTCAACACGCCATTAGTCGCGGACGGCAAAGTCATTGTTGGGACATTCTCGGTTGATAGCATTACCAACACCGATAAATTGGTGGTCTATGGCCATTTGGCACCGCGCATTGTGCGTGAACCAGTTGATACGACGGTTTCGTTTGGCCAAAATGCCAGTGTAAATGTGACCGCAACTGGAGCTGCCAATCTGAGCTATCAATGGTATCGTGGCACAACTGGCGATACGAGCAACCCAATTGTTGGGGCAACCGCACCAACCCTGACCTTGACCAATGTGCAAACTAATAGCCAAGTCTGGGTGCGTGTATCCAATCAACAAGGCAATGTTGCGAGTATTACTGCCAGCGTGATGGTGACTAATATTCCTACCAACACGCCAACAAATACATTAACCCCAACTAACACGTCAACGCCGAGCAATACGCCAACCCCAAGTAACACGCCAACCATCACCAATACGCCAGTTGTGAGTCAATGGCGGGTTTGGTTGCCAATGACAATCCGA
This sequence comes from uncultured Chloroflexia bacterium, assembly GCA_963767035.1. Classification (GTDB taxonomy): domain Bacteria; phylum Chloroflexota; class Chloroflexia; order Chloroflexales; family Herpetosiphonaceae; genus Herpetosiphon. The sequence continues at coordinate 463,466 of CAVYBW010000004.1, forward strand.
GGCCAATAATGCTGATTGATCGTCAACGAGCAGCCCAACTTGAGGCTGCTGATGCGCATAATTTGCGCCACTATACAACAGCTGTTGCCCAGGTTGTGCCTTTGAGCAAGGCAACATGGGCGCTCGTTGGCGATGCGACAGCCTGCTACACTGGCCCCGACTTGCCAATTAATCGGGCAGTTGGGGCTGCTAGCCAACAGCAATGGGATGCACAACAATTTGCTGTATTAGAACAGTTTTATCATCAACGCCAGCTCCCAGTAAGCCTAGAATTAACCCCATTTTGCGACTCTAGTTTGCAATCACTTTTGGCGCAGCGCAACTATCGAATTATCCGTTGGTGGAGTGTGCTAGCCTTTGACATGCTGCGTTATACCCCTTTTAGCCCAAGTAGTGTACAATCGCGAATGATCGCACCTGAACAGCGCCAGCTCTGGATTGACGCAATGACTGAGCATGGTCAGAGCAGCCCAATGGGCATTACCATGGCCAAGGCTGCAGCAACCCGCACTGATAGCCAGCTTTTTGGTGCATGGCTTGAGGATGAGTTGATTGGCTGTGGGGCGCTAAGCATCAATGTCGACGTTGCCACGCTTTTTTCAACCTATGTTAGCCCAGCCTGGCGGCGGCGTGGTGCCCAAACTAGCCTGATTGCGGCGCGTTTGGCCTATGCCCATGCCCAAGGCTGTCGTTTGGCAACCGTGCTGACGATCAGTGGTAGCGATTCACAACGGATTGTAACGCGAGCTGGCTTTGAGCTTGCCTACAATAAAGTAACGCTAGAAGAGCAACGAGGATCGTAGACAATCTATCTAGGAGGAAGCTGCACATGTATCGTGTGGAATCGGTGGCGGAACGACAAACCTTGGCCGATCTGGGGCGAAGTAAATCGCTTGGGCGTGATCTTGCGCTGATTGTCGGGTTTAGTTTGTTTGTTGCCCTAACCGCTCAAATTGCTATTCCGTTGCCTTGGACTCCTGTGCCAATTACTGGTCAGACCTTGGGAGTGTTACTGACGGGAGCGATTTTGGGGCCACGCCGTGGCGCTTTGGCAATTTTGCTCTATTTGGTCGAAGGCTTGGCTGGCATGCCGGTGTTTGCTGGGATGTCTAGTGGTTTGGCTCGCTTACTTGGCCCAACTGGCGGGTATCTCATGTCCTTGCCATTTGCTGCGACCTTAGTTGGCTGGCTGGCTCAACGCGGCTGGGATCGACGCATTCCAACGGCATTGGCGATGTTTGGCCTTGGTAATCTGATAATTTATGCAATTGGCGCATCGTGGCTGAATATTTATAAAGATACCTTTGGCCAAATTAGCGTGATGTGGGCGGGAGTCTATCCCTTTTTGCTGGGCGACGCTGTAAAGATCGTCGTGGCAGCATTGGTCTTGCCGGGGTCATGGGCTTTATTTGGGCGTAACGAACGCTAATTTTTTTGAGCTAAATAGCAACACGGCTGAATGAAATTCAGCCGTGTTGGCACTTAACGGCGAAACATGCCGAAGAAGCTGCTTTTTGGTTGGAGCTTGTGCATCAGCATCAGCCGATATTGGCCCCAATCGCCAGGATCGCGCTCGATGCGCAAATCGTAGTGGTGGTTGATATAGACTGGGCCATATTCGTTGTTGGTCGATTGGCTCAAACCACGTTTTGGGCCTTCCTCTTTAAGTCGCTCGACGATTGGTGCAAGCTCTACGCCTTGCATCAAGATTTCACGCTTCACGTTCATCTCAGTAACTCCTTGGTGAAATTATTTGGATATGTAGGTATGAATTCAATAATGCCGTTGTAGTTTGTATCCTATCATGGTCTGCAAGAGCTATGCCAGAACCATTAGGTCTATTCAACGATAGAACGTAGTAAAGGGATGAAGGATGAATTATGAGGGATGAAGAACAGATAGGGTAGTTAACGCAGCGGTGCAGCGCAAACGAGGGGTCAGGCTTTAGGCGTTAGGCATAGAGGCATAATCACCCAAATCGGGGCAATCTGGGGCTAAAAATGAGACTTCGTGTGTTTGATACTTTTATTTCTAACGCAGCGGCACAAAGAATCTATGGCTATAGGCTGTGGGCTATCGGGAAGTCGTTGGTGTTCTCATGATTCTTCAAGCCCAATAGCCAATACTTCAATGCTGTGGGCCGCGGAGTGGTGGGCCTGCTGCTTGCAATTCTTCATGTTCAGCATTGCTAAACACCCGCGAACGAGTCAAAAACCGTAAGCCTTCGGGAGCCTCGACCGAAAAACCACTGCCACGGCCTTTGACCACATCGATTGTCAATTGGGTGTGTTGCCAATATTCAAATTGCGGCCCGCTGATATAAAACGGGCAGCCAGCAATCTCGCCAAGATAAACATCGAGTTGTCCAACCCGAAATTCCTTGCTTGGGTAACACATTGGTGCGCTGCCATCGCAGCAACCGCCCGATTGATGAAACATCAATGGGCCATGGATTTGGCTTAGTTTGGCAATTAAGGCCTTGGTTTGTTCAGTTGCCAATACCCGTTCAATCGTCATCATTGGCCTCCTTGGTACGCTGAAAACACTACCGCAAGTTTGATACCTGCGGTAGTGCGACGTTTGGAATCAACGATCGATTTAGAAGAAGCCCATTGGATTGGGATCGTAGCTGACCAACAAGTTTTTGACTTGTTGATAGTGATTAAGCATCATCTTATGGTTTTCGCGGCCAATTCCCGATTGTTTGTAGCCACCAAAAGCAGCGTGAGCTGGATACAAGTGGTAGCAGTTGGTCCAGACCCGGCCTGCTTGAATTGCCCGACCCATGCGATAAGCGGTATTGATATCGCGTGTCCATAAACCAGCGCCCAAGCCATATAATGTATCGTTGGCAATACTCAGGGCATCGTCAAAATCATCGAACGAGGTTACTGAAACTACTGGCCCGAAAATTTCTTCTTGGAAGATGCGCATGCGGTTGTTGCCAGCAAAAATCGTTGGCTGAATATAATAGCCTTCGGCCAGATCGCCACTGAGTTCAGCTTTGACCCCACCAGTTAAGATCTTTGCGCCTTCATCGCGGCCAATCGCCAAGTAGGATAAGATTTTTTCATATTGATCGTTTGAGGCTTGGGCGCCGACCATCGTAGCTGGATCAAGCGGGTTGCCCTGCACACAGCGTTTGGTGCGTTCGACGGCCCGCTCTAAAAACTCACCGTAGATCGATTTTTGAATTAATGCCCGTGATGGACAGGTACAGACTTCGCCTTGGTTCAGGGCAAACATGGTAAAGCCTTCGAGCGCTTTATCGACAAACGCATCTTGTTTGCTCAACACATCCTCAAAGAAGATATTGGGCGATTTACCACCAAGCTCAAGCGTCACTGGAATAATATTTTCCGAGGCGTATTGCATAATCAAGCGACCGGTGGTGGTTTCGCCAGTAAAGGCAATTTTGGCGATCCGATTGCTACTAGCCAACGGCTTGCCGGCTTCGATGCCAAAACCATTGACCACATTCACCACGCCTGGCGGAATCAAATCGCCGATCAATTCCATCAATACCAGAATTGTGGTGGGCGTTTGCTCAGCTGGCTTCAGCACAACACAATTGCCAGCAGCAAGTGCAGGCGCTAATTTCCAGGTCGCCATCAAAATTGGGAAATTCCATGGAATGATTTGGCCAACCACGCCCAACGGCTCGTAAAAATGATAGGCAATTGTATTTTCGTCGACGGTGGCGGCAGTACCTTCTTGGGCGCGAATCGCCCCAGCAAAGTAGCGGAAGTGATCGATCGCTAGCGGCATGTCGGCGGCGAGGGTTTCCCGCACTGGCTTGCCATTTTCCCATGTTTCGGCGACCGCCAGCATCTCCAGATTGGCTTCCATGCGGTCGGCAATCTTATTCAGAATATTAGCTCGTTCGGCTGGTGAGGTTCCACCCCAAGCAACTTTGGCAGCATGAGCCGCATCGAGCGCTTTTTCGATGTCTTCGGCGGTAGAACGCGGAACTTCACAGAACGGCTTGCCATTAACAGGGCTGATATTTTCAAAATACATGCCCTTAACTGGCTCGACAAACTCGCCATTGATGTAGTTGCCATAACGTGATTTGAAACTGACTTTACTGCCCGGCTGATTGGGATTGGTGTAGACCACAGTGTCCTCCAATAGCATGTTTCAAGCTTGGGCCAATATGGGTGGGGAATGGACGAAAACCAGAGGTGAAGCGTTTCCAAACGTCGTAATCTATCATATCACAAAAGGCGGCAGAAAGGATGAAGGATGAGGGATGAGGGATGAAGTTGGAAATTGACATGAAAAATAATTATCAATCGAGCAGATACTCGCTTATCTAGAAACGTCTGATGTGAGTTATCACGAACGTATTCCTTGACAAAAAACGACGGAAGTCCCACGATGGAAGTGCTTACCCACCATCAGAAGGAGTTCCGTCGATGTCCAGTATACCATTGTCTGATGTGATGACCATCCTCTATGTCCTCGTTGATGATTGGTATCAAGCGTCACCGCATGCCACCAGCGCACCAGTACCCGGTCCGGCTCCGGCACTGACCCCAAGCGAGGTGCTCACCATTCTGTTGGCGATGGATGTGGTTCCCTTTCCCAGCGAACGGAGCTTCTTAGGCTTTCTGCGGGCGACCCATGGCGATTTATTCCCGACCTTGCCGCATCAAAGCCAATTTAATCGCCATGCGCGCCGGCTGTGCGGCTTGCTCGAACCCCTCCGGCGGTCGTGGCTCGCTGCATGGGCAACGGTCGCATGCCCACAGGTCATTCTCGATACCAAACCCATTCCCGTTGTCGGCTATCGCCGGTCGAAACGCCGGAGTGATTTCGCGGGGAGTGCGAGCTATGGGTATTGTGCGAGCCGCAACCTGCACTATTTTGGCTACAAACTGGTCATGCTCACCACCCTCGACGGCATTCCGGTCGCCTATGACCTCGTGCCAGCCCATACCGACGAACGGGCCGCTGCCGACGAAATTCTTGACCAGATCACCAATGCCGATGTCTGGTCGGATAAAGGGTTTCTTGGTGAACAGTGGCACCACGATGTCCGCGCCACCACCAAGAATCGCATCTGGACGGCCAAGCGTCGCAATCAGCCAGCCAATCCGGTGGTGTTTGATCGGCTGCTTGGTTCGATCCGCGAACGAATCGAAGGAACCTTTCATGAACTGCAAAACACCGGACGGAATGTCGAGCGCTTGTTGGCCAAAACGGTGGAAGGATTGGCGACCCGCATTGCGAGCAAGGTGACGCATCTCGTCGTCAAAGCCGTATTGCGGGCGCGATTTGGGATCGATGTCCTCACCTTTACGGTTATCAACGATGCCTAACTCACATCAGGCGTCTAGAAATAAATCTGAGCCAATCTGGGCAATCTGTGGCTAAAAATAATCATCATTTTGGCAATGCCTGAATTACTTTTAACGCAGAGGCGCAGAGTATTTATGGCTATGGGCTATGAGGCTTGGGTTTTCGCAACAATGGTTTCTATTTCCAAGATTTCGTCCGATAGCCACAAGCCTATAGCCTCATTTCTTTCACGCTCTTCGCGGTTTCCAACCTTTCAGGGCAATCGCATCTTATAGTCCAAGCACGGTTGCCAGATAGTCCTCGCTGAGCGCCGCCCGAAAGCGTTTGCTTTTCAGGCTTCCGCGACTCGCTTCTTGCCGCAAGAGGTTGAGTGTGATATGGCGCAGGACGGCCATATTCTGCGGGGCGTGGTCGGTACGAATCCGGCTACGATCTTCATTGAAGCTGACATCCAGCACCCAATGCACACTATTTTCAATGCCCCAATGCTGTCGAACGAGCGCATTCGCCCGTGCAGCATCAAGCATGCCGCTGGCTAAATAGTACCGCTGTTCAATGGTGGTCGCTGATCCCACCGTGCGCTCGGCAACCACCATAATCACACTGCTAAGCTGCGGCCAGCGGTTGCGATCATTGAGATAGGCGATCGTGGCGTGATCGCTGATCACCCACGCCTGGCGCGTTTCCTGACGACCATGGCCGGCGGTGACCTGTGCCGCAACGGTCAGGCCATCCACGGTGTGGGGGGCCGTCCGTGCATCCGCGAAGAGCGCCACCACATCGGCATGGATCGTGGCCTGATTCCCTTTGAGTGCCAGCAGATAGTCGCCACCTTGGCGTACAATCTGCTCGGCAATGGCCGTATGACAGCCTAAGGCATCGATCGAGACCGTACAATCGGTCAGATCGAGGAACGCGAGCAGCTGCGGGATCGCCGTAATTTCGTTGGATTTCGCTGCAACCGCAACCTGTCCAAGCACGAGGCGGTTTTCACTGGCCCACGCGCTTACCAGATGAAGAGCGGCTTTGCCGCTGGCGGGATCAGCAGACCCTCGATGGGTTTTGCCGTCGATAGCGATCAGATCCCCCTGCACATGGGAGAGCGCCTGGACCCACGCCAAAAATCCAGCCTGAAACTGGGCGGGATCGATACGCGCAAAGACACGGCCAAACGTATCGTGCGAGGGAATGCCGTTGGGTAAGGTCAGGATCGTCGCCAGCCATGGCTGCTTAGCGCGGCCAAATTCTTCGACAGCGACCCAGCTATCGGCACCACAGATGCTCGCGGCAATCGCGATAATGATGATGTCGAGGAGCGCATGGTCGCGCGTGCGTTCGACGCGGGGATCAACGATATCAGCAAAATAGGGGGCAATGGCCAGATCGTGCAGCAACGGCATGCGGAACTCCTTTCACCGTAGAACGCCATCATGCACCCTGCTTGTTGATCATGCAACCATTCATTTAAGATGCGATTGCCCTGTCCAACCTTTTATGCTTTATGCTCTGTGCTCTATGCTTTTGCTACGGCCAAAATATGGTATAGCTGGCTAATCGCCTCTTTGCGGCGGCGATAGTATTCGCTTTTCGAGAGGTGTAAGTGCTCTGCTTGGGCTTGCGGAGCTTGTAAATGCACAAATTCACCCTCCAAAATCGCCAAGGTTTCCAGCACGTTCAATTGCATTGTTTCCCGAATAACGGTAGCAATTTTGGCTTGGGTTTGCAGCCCTCGTTGATAATCACTAGTAGTATGCGGAAACAAATAGTTGGCCAAATGGCTTGCTCCTAACCCGACCAACCCTTGACGATGTAATTGAAGCAGCGCTTTGGTTAGATTGTCTTCGCTCAAGCTAGCGCTAGGGGTTGGTGCAAGCAAGCGCAAACGTAGAATATTGAGCAAGGCTTGACTGCCAATCGGTGCTTGTTGGCTGCTTGTTGCCAGCGCTTGCTCGATTCGTTGGGCTAAATCAGGCGTAGCGGGCTTTTCAAGCACAGCATCACAGCCAAAGGCGATTGCGGTTTGATGCACGTCGCTGGCACTTAACGCGGTTAATGCCACAATTGCCAATCGTGGTAGGCTGCCATTGGCAATCTGGATTTGCAGTTGCAAGGCCAAATTTGCCCCGGCCAACGACGACGAAACCACCTGCTGAATCGCTGGATCGTTGGGCATATTCAGATCAAGCAGTAGCAGGATTTGGTTTGACTGGTAAATCGCCAAGGCTTGCTGCAATTGCTCGGTCGCCTGTTTGCTCGAACGGGCTAGGCTGGTTTGATAGCCTGCTGCTTGTAGATAGCGGGCTGCTAGCTGGCGATCGACCGCTAAATCATCGACGATAATGCAATATTTACCCATTGGATACCTGTGGAAAACGCATTTGAAGCGTGCATCCTGTTTCGGTCGTAAGCACATGCAGCGTTGCTGTGGCTTGCTTGAGCATCTGTTGCACTTGCTTTAAGCCCAAGCCTTGACTAATCAGGCTGAAATCGCCACGATTAAGTGCTGCGCGTAAATCTGGATGCATTCCCGCGCCATCATCACGAATTTCGAGCACCAAATGGTGGTTGTGCTGAAAGCTGCGAATAGCCACATGCTGCTGGCAACGACTTAAACTATTATCAAGCAGATTAAACAGCGCCCGCTCAAATTGTTCGCGATCAGCCACAATTACACTACCCTCAGCAATTTCGATTTTGATGCTAGCCAGCGGTTCGGTATAGTAAGCAGCTAATCCCATAATTGCCGACCTCAATTGCGCCACAGTTTGCCGTAGATCGATTGTTTCAAGGTTGGCGCGTTGAGTGCCCAATTGTTGCCGCGCTTGATCAAGCAAATTGTTGAGTTGGCGCTCGACGCGTTGGGTTGCCGCCAACGCCGGCTGAATGGTGCTGATCGTAGCTGGTTGCTCAAATGCCAATCCTTGCAGCAAGCCTTGGACACTTTTCAAGGGTTGGCGTAAATCGTGTTTGAGCAAGCTGAGTTGTTGCACATGCTGCTGCAAATCGTGGAGTTGTTGTTGCATGCTACTGCGTTGTTGCACCAACTGAGTCATTTGGCCATGCTGTTGGCTGGCGTAATGCAAAGTTTGGCGCGAAACAAAGCCAATTGTGCTACACATCAAGACAATGCTGAGCACAACCGTCATCAACAAAAGCCATTCGTTAAATACAATCAATTGGCCTGCAACTAGATAATTTAAGCCAGTCAAACCTGCGCTATAGCTCAAAACCTGCCAAAATGGCATCACGACCGCAAAACCACATAAAGCAAACAACTCAAAAATAATCACATTCGGCAAATGCATCGCATACGCCAATGCCGCATTGTGGCCAATTGCAATCAGCATCGTACAGTGCCAAGCCCAATTAACCTGTTTACGTCGTAGCAACCACCAAACGATCAGAGGATTGAACAAACTGCGCGCGAGATGTAAGCCAAAAACAGCTGGCGATTGCTGCTGATGAACCACGCCCAATCCAAGCACCAGCGTAAATGGCAAGGCTAACCCACATGCCAAGACCGTGATTAACTGAATCAAACGGTGTTTGTTATGCGCCAGCAATTGTTGGTAGTGGCAAAGCATGGCTGGTTCAGTTGAACTACGTGCTTGGATTAGATTGTTTATTCTGGTGAACATACAAGCGTTTGGCCGTTGATAGCATACTGACAGTTAAAGCTACTGGTTATACTCCCCGTTGGCCGATCGATCTTGATCCCAAGCCGAAAGGGTAAGCCGCTCAGTGGCCAACGAAATTGCGGTGATATGGTGATTAGATTGAGGTTTGGCTTGCATTCAGTTGGGCCACCGCCCATAACTTGGGCAGGTTGCATGTTTTCGACCCTATACTGAATCTCCACCATGTCAATTGTGCCCAGCGATGCACAATCAACGACAACCCCTAAACTCCGTTGATCATAATTAATCCTGGCTTGCGTAATATCAATCCTGCCAAGTTCAACGACATTGATCGCGGTGGTTGGGGTTTGCATTGCTGGTTGCTGTGCTTGACAAGCACTCAAACCGAGGATGATTAACAAACCACAGAATCTTCCAATAAACTTAAATATGCTCATAAGATTTGCTAACGAGATCAACATGCACGTTGATCTCGTTGAGTCCGTAACTTTAATGCTTAGTAATCGCGAATATACTGGGTATCGGCTCGAATCAATGAATAGCCTTCACCAGTAGGCGTAAAACTCCAATTCGTGGTAAACGAAAACGGCGGGCCAAAGTTGCCTTTGATATAGCCTGTGAGGGTTAGCTCGGTCTTTTGATTAACATTGCCAAAGTCAAAGTTATGAAAACGACCGACTCCGGTTGTACTAGCCCATGTACGGTTTGGATCAATTGAGGTTGCTTTTGAACAAGAAGTTACAAACCAATGGGTGCCCAAAAAGGTTGGGTTGCCTGCATAACATTGATGATTGTGTCCAGCTTCGCGAAACCCATCATCCCATTCTTGTAACCCAACTAAGACTTCCAATGCCGTTAATGGAACGCCTGCAATGTCTTTACCATTAACAATCAGCCGTGCTCGTGCTTCTCGTACCACACGTGATGAAGGTGTATTTATGGCATCATCAATCATTGGAAACAAGCTTGGCACGTTGTGAACTTCTTTAATTTGAAAGGTTTTATTTTTTAGGTCAATTACTTGTTCTAAGGTGACATTGATTATTTCATCAGCGCCAAAGGTTCTTTCGCCGCGAATGGTATATGTGCCATCGTCATAGTAATCGATAGCCATTTTTGTATTCGAACTTGCTTTATCAACTGGGGTTAAAGCTTCGCTTGCAGTTACGACTTTAGCTTTTTGGGTTGCTGTTTGTCCATAGGCATTCTCATGGGCCGACATCAGTAACGTGAGCATCAGCAGGATGCCCGCCAACGAGATTCGCTTAATCAAATTCATCGATTGAAAATCCTCCTACAATAACTACATCCCTTACCAACGTGCAATGATCAATTGCAGCACCAAACAGCTAAATATTCCCAAGCCACACCCTAAGCCAATCACGATCATTGGCCAAAAAAGCCGTTTGGCTTCAGGATCAAACTTCAAGACCTTTCACTCCTTCCACTAGCACCTCAGCACTTCGCTCAGGGCTAGTGTAACGGAATTAAACTCACAAATGGGACTTTTTTTCCCAGCTTTTTCCCAAACTAAATCGCTAAAATGCTGGCTGGGCTTGGCACAAGGTCGCGGGTAACTACGCGCTCGTTGGCGCGATTGGGGGCCAGAATATCAATTGGCTCTTGCGGTTCGAGTTTATTTTCAGGGCCAGTTGTAAACCATGGGGTAATGCGCAAACGCCAGCCATTGAGCGTTTCATCGACATTAAAGGTGAGTAAGCTTTGCAACAACGGCCAACGATCGTGGTTGAGCGCATTGGTATAGCCAAGATTTAAGATCTTTGGCTCTTGGCCAACCAACCAGCGCCGCAAACCCCAAACTTGATCTTTAAGCTCGATTTTGCCGTTGAATTTGGCGCGTAGTTGTTGGGCAGTAGGGAAAACCTCACGCAACATTACCTGATCAACAATCTCTTGATCATCGTCGCGATAGACAAAACGCGATTCCAAGGGCGTCATGCCGCTGGGCGTGTGCCAATGCAAATCAACTGGCTTGCTAAGATACGCGCCACCGCCGCCATTGACAAAATGATGGGCGATGTGTTGGGTGCCGCGCAGCGTGATGTAGCGCGACTCATAATGTTGATAAGCATGGGTATCCCCGCCAATAATCACATGGGTTTCATAGCGGCGCAGTAGTTCATACAGTTGGCGCATGCCAGGGTGGTCGGCAAAGGCCCCATTAACATACAATGGTTCGCTTAACACAACAGCGATGATTTTTTGTTGATTGAATGCCGCTAGCAACCGACTTTCTAACCATTCCTGTTGAATCGGATCAACATTGCCAATGCAGCCAGTATCGACCGCCAACAGCACAAATGGCACTGGTTCAAAGCTTAATTCAAAAAATGGCAAGCGTTGATGGGTATGTGGTTCGTTGATATCGCCGCCAAGCCGAGTGAGGCCGTAGCGCTCACGCAAACTTTGCACTTCGTTCCAGCGCAATTGACCCCACGGATAGCCATAACGCGCCCAAGGTCCAGTTTTCAGCGCTTTGGCCCAGCGTTGCAATTGAGGGTCGCGACTTTCAACATGGGCCGCTGCATAGCCAAAATTCAGCATCAAGCCCTTTAAATCGTTGTACCAATCGTGATTGCCTGCCAAGCCATAAATCAAGGGCGGCGTTTCGCTTTGGCTGGCATAGGGCCGATACAGCGTGCGCTCATAATCCATCAACTCGCCAGCGGGGTAGACAATATCCGAGCTGAGAATCGTAAAGGTTGGATAGGCTGGATTGGCCGGGCCTGGTTGGGCGAGTCGGCTATCTTCACTCACAATTGGTGGGGCAATCTGCGATTCATCGCCCTCGCCAGGGTCGCCAATCACCGCGAAGGTAAAACCGCGTTGTGGAGATTGAACTGGCTGGATTTTGGCGGCTTCAGCTACATCACGCGCTGCTTTGCTGCCCACAATGTGCTCGATATAGGCCATGCGCACCGTATCGGCCAAATCGCTTTCAGCCCATGGTGGCACGCCCCAACGCGGCATCAGCGTATACTTCAAATGTGGCAATACTGTGCGCCAATTGGGCGGATCAATCCACGAGAAGCTGCCACTTTTGAGCAAACGCCGCACAACATAAAAGCCCAAATAATAGATTGTTAGCAACACACATAAGGTTGCCAGCAATTCAACCCAATTTTTGATTGCATCAATAAAGCGGGTATCGCTATCGAGCACCCGCGCTGGCACCAACACCATTTCCAAGATAATGGCAATGCCGCTGACCGTCAGCAGCACCATGCACAAAAATTGAATCACCACCAACACGCCGCCAGTGTAGCTCGATGGCGAGCGATCACCAGCTTGGATGCGTCGGCGTAGCTCGCGATAGAGCGTCAGCAAGCCCATAATTGCCAAAGAACTGGCAATCACTGTGCGCAGTTGGGGAAATGGTAGCAATGCTAAGGTGAGCATGGTTGTACTGACGGCAAAAATCTTAATTAATAGCAGGGCAGCGCCAGCAAATTCCATCATGGTGAGGTTACGATGCGCCCAGTGCGAGGTTTCGATCCAAATTAAACTAAGCACTAAGATTGTGGTGATGATTAAGATGGTGCGAGCCGAGCTTGGCATTCCCAAAGCAATCAGATAATCAGCAATTGTTCCAAGCAGCATACAGCACCTCAGCACACAACAAGCGTTGGTAAAAATTCGATTGATTCAATTATCCCTGCTATGGCTGATTATTCCAAGCAGGGATGATTGCAATTGACTAACAAACTTAGCGCGGTTTTTGTTTGGCGAGGCGTTCGTTGCCACGTTTGAAGTTGCCAGTGATTTTGGCCATCACTAATTGGGCAGCCTCGCCTTCAAGCCCGGCAATGTTGGCAAGAAAGCGCTGAGCTTTGGTTTCGCTCAAAATCATCACTTGCTTGCCATACCAGCTAATAAAGACTTTGCCGGCTTTGTTGACGGAGTAATCGAAGGCTTCATCTTCGACGGCGTTGGTTTTCCGTGGAGTTGGTTCGGGCTCGATGGCTTCTGGCTCGCTGTGTTCGCTCAAAATTGGCGACTCCTTCGCAAAAAAATTAGCGTCGGCGCACTTCTGGAGGAATTGCCGCTAGCCAGCCAAGCTCAACCACCGCCCATAATCCCAAAAGAATTGCTTCGGCTGCGTCGTGGCGCAATGAGGTGGGGCGTGGAGCATCCGACCATTCAATCACACGGCGGGCTAATTCATCGGCTACGGCTTTGGCTTGCTCTCCGGTGCGCTGTTCACGAGCATATAACAATTTGGCGCGCCAAACCTCAGCACTTGTACGGATCAACTCTAGGTCGCGACGGGTAGCTTCGCGCTCCCAAACATCAGCAATTGGGCCGCCGCCCTCAAGCACCAAGACGCTCAGATCGCTTATTTCGGCTAATTGACCACTGCTACCACGGCGTAAACGGGCCAACGAGCCATAGTTATGCGAGCGATACCAGACGAGTTGGCCTGCGCGGTTGTAGCATGCAAACCCGGTGCGAATGCCCAAATCAACCGCCAGTAAACTCATTAGCGTTCTCCAAAACTATCGCCGCGTTGCGGATTGCTTAGCTCTTGATTGTACGCATCGAGGCCGCCAATCGCCCGTTGTAAATGGCCGTCGGCTTCTTGCAAGCGCAAAGCAGCGCGATTGGCAATGGCCACGTTGTAGTTGGTGTAGTATTCCAAAATATCATCGAAGGCTGCTTGTTCTAATTGCAGGCCTTGTTTATATTCATCGTGAATTTCGGCCAAAATATCGGGTGCTTTGACCCGCTCCAAATCGGTGTAGGCCTGACGCACCACATCGCGATAGCGTTTGGCGGCCTCGATTTGGTTGGTCGCGACGGTTGAGCTATCGCTGGTTTCGCGGTAGCTGGCTACGGCTTGATTGAGGCGTTGGCGAATTTCACCAACTTGGCTCAAGTAGCGCAACAGTTCAGCCTGATTCATTTCCGAGGACGCAACCACCGATTGCTGATTAGGCTCGCTATTGGTCAAATCGAGAATTGCGGCCACTTCGGGCAAGGGCTGGTTTTTGGCGACCCCAAGCATCACGGCAGTAAAGCTAATTGCCAACATTAAGCCAATCAACGATGCGACCCGTACCAGTTTGCCGCTGCGTTCAGAATCGCGCCATTCTTGCCACCAGGCTTTATCAACCACTGGATCTGCTTGGGCTGCCCGTTCCTCGAGCGTGGGAATCGTAATTTGCTGCAAGCCACTTGGTGGTTTGGGCGTGGTAATGCTGGCAACCTTGGTTTGCTGCTGTTGCTGAATCCAAGCCAAGCCTTTGCGAGCTTGTTGATTGTTGGGGTTGATTTTGAGCGCCGATTGCAGACAAAATTCCACATCACGCTGCTCATCAAGCACCCCGCTGAGCCAAAGCCAAGCCTGCTCATGACGTGGATCAAGCTGAACCGCCTTGGTCAACAAACCTGCCGCAATCCGCCGTTGGCCGCCACGAGCTGCCGCCAAACCACGCTCATACAAGCGTTGCGCCTCGATACTATAAGTTGTAATGCCTTGTTCCATATATATAACTCAAAAGGCAAAAGGCAGAAGTCAAAATTACTGAGTTTAATCTATAAGGATAGAGAAAAAGCATTTTTGCCCTTTGCCTTTTGCCCTCTGCCTTTCTGATTAATGGCCTGGAATATAGCGATTGATTGAGCGTTGGACAATTAATGGATCTTGCTTTAAGGATTCACGAATGTAGGTCCAGTTTTGAGGATCTTCGCTGCCCAAGCGCCAAATGGCAATTCCAGCTAAATCGTTTTCGCGAATCATCTCCATTTTGGCGGTCAACGAACGATAATTGGAAAACCAAACTGTCCGTCCAGCATAGCTAAACGTCGATTCTTGAATTTGCTGGCCGCCATCTTCTTCAACCAAGCGAATTTGCGGTTGATAGGCTGCCTTAATCTCTTCAACTTCGGTATAGCTGCGCGCAATCCCAAAACCACCATTATTAGGCCAATCGTAGGCATAAAACGAAATTCCAATTTGAATTTTGCTGGGGTCAACTTGGGTTTTGGCATATTCGGCAACAGCTTTGACCCAAAACATTGGGGCGATTGGGCCTGGCTCGGAGCCACGCCAGCTATAATCGTAGGTCATAATCCGCAGCCGATCAACCACTTTGCCCAAATCGGCATAGTTTTGGTAATCGGGGCGACCTGTGTGGGCATGCACTGCCACGGTCAAGAGTTTATTTTCGGCATGCAGGGCAGCGCCCAATTCGGTCATAAAGGCCGTAAATTCATCTTCGTAATCGAGCGACAGCGATTCATAATCGATATCGATACCATCATAGCCATAGGTGCGTACCTCTTCCATAATAATTCTAATATGGTTAGTACGGCTTTCAGGCGTAGCCAAAGCCACCGAGGCTGCTTCCAAATCTTCAATATTATGCACTGTTGGGATGATCAGCACATTATTTTCTTTGGCAATTTGCACCAATTCGGCATCGCGCGAGCCAACATCGGCGATCAATGTGCCATCAGCGCGCACGCCATACCAAAACGGGCTAACCTCATCGAGAATATCTTTATTGGCCTCGAAAGTTGCGCGAGCAGCTTCTGCATCAAACGATGTTGGCAACCAAGCCGCAACGTAGCGGCCAGTCTTGGGGTGCACTCCTCGCACATCGTTGGCGCTAGCAGGTAGCTCTGAGCCACCTTGACCATCAGCAACCGTATTGGGCAATGGCTCCAAAGTTGGCGCAACAAAGGTTGGCAAAGGCATGGCGGTTGGTGTTAGGCGGGGTTGCAGGGCTTGGGCGGCGGCATCGGCGGCGCGGCTGTGTTTGATGCGTAAATCAATAAACTGCCAGAGAAAGACGATCCAGACCAAAATCCCGATGGCCAAAGCCCCACGAAAAAGATGACGAAACATAACAATTCACTCGATCAACAAAAGCTAAGAAAAAGAACACTCAAAGTATAACCGATTAAACAGGGCTTTCCAAGAAAACCAGATTAAAGGCAAAATCGGGAAGTTATGTAAGGATGAAGGATGAGGGATGGAGGATGAGGGCAAAACTCAAATATAAATTATGAGCGATGAAAGCAAAAGCTAGAAAGCAGAAATTTGCAATAGTTAAGGAATATGTAGCTGCTAGCCCTCCAAAACATTGTATTGCCTCGCTCACTGCATGGAAGAGAGATTAAGTCCCTTCTCCCATGGCGCGGTCGAGGGGCTTCATGCTGTGGTTTTGTCATGATTCATGGTGAATGGACGCGTGCTCTCCCTCGCCTCGGGTGAGGGCGAAGGGCTTCATGCTATGGTTTTTCAATTCTTGGTGAAAAACGGTCGGCTCCCCCTCGCCCGCGTTCAGTGGGAGCGGGGGTCGGGGAGAAGGGAACACTCAACCATTAGGCATCCTTACCGATAGCCAAATGTCTGATTCCTCGTCCCTGATGCCTGACCCCTCGCCTAATTTTGACATGAACCGAATATCAAGGCTACAATTGAGCTAGTCCTCGCACTTGTCCCGCCGCTTGTGAGTAATAATTAGGAGGCATCTCAATGACTGAGCATGCTGCACCAACCACCGTTGGGCAATTTTCGGCAAGCAACGCTGCTGAATCAGCGATCTACTACCCACCTGCTGCCTTGGTTGAAAACTCAAATGTGCTGGCCTATGCCCGCGAAAAGGGCTTCGCCGATGTCGAAGCGATGCGTCAATGGTCGATTGAGCATTATCAGGATTTCTGGGCTGACATGGCTACGCGCCTAGTTGATTGGTATGTGCCGTTTAGTAAAGTGCTCGACGATAGCAAAGCGCCGTTCTACCAATGGTTTAATGATGGCAAGATCAACATTGTGCATAATGCGCTTGATCGCCACGTCAAAACCTGGCGCAAGAATAAGTTGGCCTTGATTTGGGAAAGCGAAAAGGGCGATAACAAGACCTACAGCTATTGGCAATTGTTCAAGCGCGTCAATAAATTTGCCAATGTGCTGAAATCAATGGGTGTTAAAAATGGCGATACCGTGACAATTTATTTGCCACGGATTCCCGAAATTGTAATTGCGATGCTGGCGTGTGCCAAAATTGGCGCGATGCACAGCGTTGTCTATGGCGGTTTTAGCGTCGAAGCACTGCAAACGCGCATTCAAGATGCCCAATCGCGGGTGGTGATTACTGCCGACGGCGGGTACATGAATGGCAAAGTTATTGAACTGAAGAAAATCACCGACGATGCAATTAAGCACTCGCCAGTGGTCGAAATTGTGATTGTGGTCAAGCGCACAGGCCATGAAGTCGAAATGCAACAAGGCCGTGATTTATGGTATGAGGAATTGATGGCGCTGCCAATCGCCTCGCCCAAGTGCGAAACCGAGCAACTTGATGCCGAACATCCCTTGTATATGCTCTATACCTCAGGCACGACTGGCACCCCAAAGGGTTTGGTGCATACCCATGGCGGTTACCAAGTTGGGGTCGCGACAACGCTCCACTTTAATCTTGATATCAAAGAAGATGATGTCTATTGGTGTGCTGCCGACCCAGGTTGGGTGACTGGCCACTCCTACATTGTGTATGGTCCACTGATGCTTGGGGCAACCCAAGTGATGTACGAAGGCGCACCAACTTTCCCCTATCCCAATCGCTGGTGGAATATTGTCGAGCGCTATGGTGTGACGGTGCTCTACACGGCGCCGACCGCGATTCGCGGCTTGATGCGCTTTGGCGAGGCTTGGCCCAATCGCCATGATCTTGGCTCGTTGCGCTTGCTTGGCTCGGTTGGCGAGCCGATTAACCCTGAAGCATGGCGTTGGTATCATCGGGTGATTGGCCGCAACAATTGCCCAATTATGGATACATGGTGGCAAACGGAAACCGGCAGTATGATGATTACACCGAATCCAACCACGCCACTCAAACCAGGCTCCGGCACGCGTTCATCGTTTGGGATTGATGCCGATGTGGTCAATGATCAAGGCGAACAGGCTAGCGACGATGAAGATGGCTTGTTGATTATTCGCAATCCATGGCCTTCGATGTTGCGCACCATCTACAACAACCCCGAACGCTATATCGAACAATATTGGAGCCGCATTCCAGGCGTGTACACCGCCGGCGATTCGGCACGCAAAGACGAAGATGGCTATTTCTGGGTGATTGGCCGGATCGACGATGTGATCAAGGTATCAGGCTATCGACTTGGTACTGCTGAAGTCGAATCGGCGCTGGTTTCGCACCCTGCGGTAGTTGAAGCAGCGGCAATTGGCTTGCCTCACGAAGTCAAAGGCAATGCAATTCATACCTTTGTGATCCTCAAAAATGGCTACGAAGGCAGCCAAGATCTCGAAGATGAATTGAAAGCTCACGTTGGCAAGGTGATGGGGCCAATCGCTAAGCCGGAAGATGTGCAATTCGTCGCAAGTTTGCCCAAAACCCGCTCAGGCAAGATTATGCGTCGGGTGCTCAAAGCTCGGGCCTTGGGCTTGCCCGAAGGCGATTTAAGCACCCTAGAACAATAAAAAGTAAGCCAGCCTGCGATCGACAAGATCGCAGGCTGGCTTACTCGTTTTGACAAGAATGATAGATTCCGTTTTAGGGGGTGCAGGGGGCTTTAATCCCCCTGCGTTTCCCTCCGGCGGAGGGACGGAAGGGTGACGAACCTCACCCACCACGAGAATCGAAAACCTATAAAACTTCCTTATTTCACCATATCGACACGTGATTGGACCCAGAAATTCTTGCTAGCAAAACCACTGGCGACCAAGGTATAGCCCCAACCTGATTCAAAGCGCAGGGCTGGCGTGGTAAACAACACCGTTGAGCTACCAGCTGGGCTAATATCGAAGCTATAGCTGCCTGCTGGTACTTCTAATGTTGCTGCATCGCCGAATTTAGCACCTTTGACCACAACATTTTGAGTGCCTGCAATTTTGATATCGACTGCTGGAGCATCGGGTGAGCCGTGAATAACCCGCACGCGGCTCATGCCAGCTTTGGTCATTGAGAAATCATCATCATACAAGTTGACATCGAAATTGCCTAAACCCAAGCTACCAACGGCTGCAATCGTACCAGTATAGCCACCTTCAAGCGTTACTTTGGTTTCAAATACTGAAGCTGCAACACCTGCACCTGCTGGCGCAATATCAATTGTATAGGTGCCATCTGGTAATGCTAATTGACCACTGAGTGCAAAGAACGGTACGCTCGTTAACACTGCTTTGCCATCGACAAAAATATCGACCGCTGGTGCATCTGGTGAGGCATGCATGACCCGAACATAATTCGTTGTTGCGGCTTGGCTCACTTTAGGGGTGCTCACGCCAAGAATTGCCAACAGTGCCAACGCGATAAGCATACATCGTCGTAACATTCGAGAATCCTCCAAAAACAACAATCTTCAATGAAACTGTGCTACCTTGGCCTATCTCAACTCGTTATAGCGCTATTGTCTGGTTCTACGCGCCAATGATTTGAATGGATGTACAAAGCGTCGACAAATCATGAACAATTGATCAAAATGCCTTAAATTGCTTGATTTTGCCGAGATTCTGCACATTTGTGAACAGTGGCGATTGTATGCTAGGCCCAAGCATTTTGAGTTAGAAAGGGTAACCCAATGAATTATCAACCGCCAACCGTGATCATCCATAATGGAAATACTGGGCCAGGCTGCTTGATTCGAGGTTTATGGTTTGTTTGTGTCGGTCTGTGGTTGGGCATGGCCGTGACGGGGTTGGCGTGGCTGTTGATTGTGAGCGTGATTGGCTTGCCATTGGGCTTGATGCTACTCAATCGACTGCCCCAAATGATGACCCTGCGCCCAAATCCAGCCAATGCACCCATGATTGTGATTGCCAATGGCCAAGTGGTGATTAGTCAAGGTCGTCCACAACAGGCATTTATTGTGCGGGCAATCTACTTTATTCTAGTTGGTTGGTGGTTCAGCGGCATCTGGCTTGGAACTGCTTGGGCCATCGCTGGATTTAGCTTTGGTTTGGGCTTGCCACTAGCATTTTGGATGTTCAACCGCGTGCCAGCAATTACCACTTTAGGCTAAACTGGTATTGCTAGCTATGAGTTAAATTCTCTATTTTGCTGGGATTTTTGAGGCCATCCACGGTGCCAATATGAGGGTGCAGGGGATGAAAACCCCCTGCATCGGATGGAATGTAGTGAATCCATGATTATGAATCGAGTCTATAGCAATCCTAGCTGCTAAGCCCGCCCAATCTGCATTTTGAGACTTGCCCGCGTCACCTCAAGTTGGGGCGTGGGCAAATTGTGTTGGCTACAATAGCTTTGTAATGCCGTTAATGCCGCATCGAGCGCCACCCCAGCACTCGCCCCATAGCCCACAACTCCCGCAATTTGTGGGCAGATAGCCCGAAATTGACCGGCCTCAGCTCGAACCACAATTTCATAATTCATCGAATCACTCCTTAAACAATGTTTGAACAGATTTGCCTTGTTATCTGCAACTAGCCTTGGTTATGCTACACGGGCTTGCTTGATTTGTCATGGGCTGACT
Source organism: uncultured Chloroflexia bacterium (assembly GCA_963767035.1). Taxonomy (GTDB): domain Bacteria; phylum Chloroflexota; class Chloroflexia; order Chloroflexales; family Herpetosiphonaceae; genus Herpetosiphon. Next base: position 483,886 of record CAVYBW010000004.1, read on the forward strand.
TGAAACTATCTGTGATATTGCCCCAGCATAGGATTGTAGCGCTCTGCAACTATTAAGCAGATTGCGCGTATCTACGCTACGAATATTTTGACCTAGTTGGAGAGAGTATGTATAGCGTTCCCTCAACCCAGACCAAATTGCCCGCCCCAATTGGCCTGAAATTAGTTGGTATTCGCTACGGCTTAGGCACATTTATGATGGCGGCGCTAACCGTCATGATCGGCCTTGAGTTGCAGGCTTGGCATAGTTCTACCTTCTTTATTCCATTGCTAATGCTGCTGGCCTATGCTGGCATTACCGTGTTGCATGCCCGGGTTACGTGGGGTATCTTCAAGCAACAAGAGCGGGCACGCCAAATTGGGGTTTTCCTCGAATTCATCGCTTTGGCGCTTTCAGCATTTGGTTTGCTGACTGGGAGCTTTGAAGCATCGGACTTGGTTTCTATTAGCATCAGCATTGTAGTTATTTGGTACTTACGTCGCACTGAAACCTTAGATTATTTCTATTAGGTCTCATTTTAGTTATTACACTTGGATTGAAACATTACCTACTAAGGACGATGATTATGCAACAGATTCAGCAAATAAAATATGGTAAGAAGCCACTGGGATTAGTATTGATTGGCTTTATTTTTGCAGGTCGCGCAGCTATTGCCGGTATTATGATGTTTATCTATGGCTTACGGTTTCTTGATATGCAGACAAAAGATTTGCTTCCATATTTGTTTATGCTGCTATTAACTGGGTTTTTTACTTTTTTTCATTTCAAAATTGTACAAGGTTTATTTGGATTAATCGAGAAAATGCGCAAACGGGCGGTTATCCTTGAATCAATAATTTTGGTTTGCTATGGCATCAATTGGTGGTTCTTTACGGAGCGAACATCGCTAGGGCAGATTATTGCGATTGTGATCACGATGTTGATTATTTGGTATTTATCGCGCGACAAAACACGCGCTTGGTTTACGCCGACCAGATGAAATTATTGAAATTAAGTTGATAAAAAAAGCAGTAGCGCAAAACTACTGCTTTTTGTTGCGAAATATCAATCTATCACCGATCAAGCATTTAGTTCGAGCCAAATAATGCACGACGATAAACCGCCTCAAGCCCACGCGCCAGCACATCGTAGCCAAAATTGCTGGCTACCCGTTCGCGTGCCGCTTGGCCCAGCTGCAAACGCCGCGCAGGATCTTCACCAAGCTCCTGAATTGCTTGAACAAAGGCTTGAACATTATCCAACTCGCAAAGTAGCCCAGTTTCGCCATGGTTGACAACTTCGGGCAAGGCCGAGGCGTTGGTGGTGATCACAGGCTTGCCGCAAGCTCCAGCCTCAGCTGCAACAATGCCAAAGCCCTCAACCCGGGCCGGAAACAGCAACATATCACACGAACGATAGGCCGCGATCAAGCCATCATGGTCGGGCGTACCGATGCGCACCATCTGCGGATGCGGCGGCGCTGCCTGAACTCCTTGAAATGATTCGGTGTAATACAGCACATACTGCGGCCCAAGCTGATCCATAATTTTTGGCAAGAGGTCGAAGCCTTTGCGTCGCGTGCGATTGCCGACAAACAGCAAGCGAATTGGGGCTGCATGCTCAGGTAGATCATTGGTGCGCTGAAAGTCGGGAGCTGGAGTAAAAGCTTCTGTATCAATCCCATCATAAATCACGCTCGTTGGGCGGTCGCCGTAGGTTAGTCGCGTTTGCTCTTGGGTATAGCGACTGACACAAATCACTTCATCAGCCAAGCGTACCGATAAACCATCATAGGTTTTTTCGACCAATCGATAAAATAAGCGTTGTTGTGGCGAGCTATACGGCTGTAATAGCGGGTCTGTCACAATGTGATGCACGGTGGTGACCAAAGGCAAGCCCGGCGCACGCAAGGCCCATGCACAGCGCGAACGCGCCTGAATCAGATCATGGCCTTGCCACCAATTGCGGCCAAGCGTCAATTTTGCAGCCATGGGCGCGAAATTAAACAGGTGCGATAATCGGCGTAAACTTGGTTGATGACCAGCGCGTTGCATTGAGCGAGTGATATTTTGAATGCCAATGTCAACGCCGCCCTTGCCGAGCGGCGAGATGTAGAGAGGCTTTAGCATAAATGTTTATAATTCCTATGGCGGATTATGGCTTAGGAATGGCAACTGGTGCTTTAATCGTTACTTCATAGCGGATGCCACTAGCATCAGTGCCAATGTTGCGTGGATTTCCACCAACAAAGGTTAGCGATGCCTCGTTGATTTTAGCAGTATTGCCAAATTCAGCAACTATGCTCTGGCGATATTGTGCTTTAAGTTGATTGGCAATTTCGGTCTCGCTGGTTCCTTCCGCCACACTAACTACAATGTTTTTTTCGATCCAGCGGGTACTTGCCGCTTGCGGAATCGGCGTAACACTAGTGGGTGTGCTGGAATTGAAAAAATTCAGAATCTTTTGATCCATACCTGGAATGCCAAGTGCTAACAAAACTCCGACAATCATCAGCGTTAAGAGCGGAATCCATGGGCGGAAACGCTTTTGGGGCTTGGCAGTTGGCTTGGGTTTGGCTGGCAGCGGTTGGCTTTTGGCTTTCGGCTTGGGCTTGGTGCTGCTGGTTGGCGCGGCTTTTTGCGGCTGCGGAATTGAGCCAACGCTGGCGGCCATTGCTGGTTTTTGCGGTTTTTGCTCAAGAATAACCGTTGGTTGCGGTTTTGGTTTGGGCTTGCGCAATGATTCCAACGGCAAGGCTGCCCGAAATGCAGCAGCGCTTTTCCAACGCTTGCTAATTTCCATCTCCAGCGCTACGCTAATGGCTTGGGCCGTTGCTACCGAGACCTTGGGCACTAAATCGCGGACTGGCGGGAAGGAAAATGGTGCTTCATCACGCGGATCACGGCCAGTTAATAAATGATGTAAGGTTGCGCCCAAAGCGTAAATATCCGATTGTGGCGTGGCTTGGCCTTGATATTGCTCAGGTGGCGAATAGCCAGGCGTGCCAATCAGCGTGCCACGTTCGTTGGGCTGAAACAATTTGGCAATCCCAAAATCAACAACGTTTAACATTGCCAGTTTTGCGTTCAATCATAATATTCGATGGCTTAACATCGCGATAGATCAAACGCCGTTCGTGTAAGTAATCGAGCACATTGGCGATTTGCTCGGCCCAACGCAAGACGGTTGGTTCATCGAATTGCTCGTTGGGCTGCTGGCGTTGCAAATCTTCTAAATCGTCGCCTTCAACAAAATCCATGGCGAGATAGTAGCGCCCACCGTGCAGAAAATCGCCATAAACATGGGGAATTTGCGGGTGCTGCAATTCACGCAGGATCGAAGCTTCTTCTTTAAAGCGTTCAATTGCTTCTTCGCGCTCGGCCTTATCATTAAAACGGTCAATCAGTGATTTGAGGGCATATTGTTTGCCACTCTGATCGGTTGCAGCGTAGACCGCGCCCATGCCGCCTTCTTTGATGGCACGGGTGATGCGATAACGATTATTCAAGACTATATTATTGCCACATTGTTGGCAGAATTTGGCATCATTGCGATTATCGGTGCCACAGATTGGACACAACGTTCGCTCGGTTGCTATACTCATATCTATGGTTCCTTAGGCTCAACACCATTCCCTGCTGTATGCTACGCTACGCTATGAGCAACTGTTGCAAGTCTAACACAGAAGTTCCAACGATGGCAGCACGACTGATTAACAAATCATGTGTTTATGGAGGTTGATGATGGCCTTATCAATTGATCAGGTTTATGATTATGCCGAAGCGTTGATTGCCCGCAAAACGCTTGATGGTGGCCAAATTGAGCTGCGTCAGATGCAGCGTTTGTGTGAATTTTTGGCCGAATTGGCGCGCCAAGCCGATGATTCTACCAATGCTCAACGCTTTGCCCACTTGGCTCAAGCCAGTCAATCTTAAGGAGCGCAAGCATGTTAACAATTGAGTTTATTCAACACCATTTACGTGACGCAATCGCCCAAGCAATCGAGGCCAAAAATCCAGCCGAATTAGCCCATTTGCAACAAATGGCTGGCTTGCTGATGAAACCAGCTCATTTACATAACGATGAAGAGGTTGAATATAGCTTGCGTGTGCTGGCCGCCAAAGCTGCCAATGCCCGTGAAGTTTTGCTGCGCAAAGAGGATTAACGATGATCGAAGTTGAACATGCGACGGCCCTGATTAATGGCCTCAATTTGCATTATGTGCGGGCTGGCAGTGGGCCATTGGTTGTGCTTTTGCATGGCTTTCCTGAGTTTTGGTATTCGTGGCGACACCAAATTCCGGCCTTGGCCGAGACGCATACGGTCGTTGCGCTTGATCAGCGCGGCTACAACCTCTCGGATAAACCAGCTTTGTGGCAGCACTATACGCTTGATCTGTTAATTGATGATGTGCGCGCGCTGATTGAGCATTTGGGCTTTGAGCGAGCTACGATTGTTGGCCACGATTGGGGCGCGATTGTGGCATGGACGTTTGCGATGCGCTATCACGGCTATGTTGAGCGTTTAGCAATCATGAATGTGCCACATCCAAAGTTGATGACCAAAAACCTTTGGACAAATCCGCGCCAACTATTGCGTTCGTGGTATATCTTTGCGTTTCAAATTCCCTATTTGCCAGAGTGGTCGGCTCGGCGCAACAATTTTGAGCTATTGACCAAAGCCTTGACTGTCGGAGTGCAACGGCCTGGCGTATTTAGTGCCGACGATATTCAAGCCTATCATCAGGCTTGGAGCCAGCCTGGCGCATTATCGGCGATGATTAATTGGTATCGGGCTTTCATTCGCCATGGTTTGGGCTATTTGGGTCGATTAAGCACCCATTGGATTCATGTCCCAACCCTGCTAATTTGGGGCACTGCTGATACAGCGCTAGGCCAAGAATTGACCTACGGTACTGAGCGCTATGCAACCGACTTACGGATTCGCTATTTAACCGATGTGAGCCATTGGGTTCAGCAAGAAGCTCCCAATGAGGTGAATGCCGTGTTGATCCCATTTGTACGGGGCGAGGGGTAGAACTACGGTGAATCGGGGTAGACCAGATGTCTACCCCGCAAATAAGACGCTAGTCATCCTGACGAACCTGTGAAGCCTTGTTATGATCTGGCTTGCGCAAGTGGGCAGCTCATGAAAGGTGATTGCAGGATGAATGTGCTTCAACAATCTGATGTCAATACTTCACCAGTGATGCCCGTTGGGCCGCAAGCGGCAGCCTGGCAATTGGCGCTCAACCAGTTTGTTAGCTGGATTGCCACCGAAAGTTTGGCGTGCGAAAGCCTTGTGCACTACTTCAAACCTTGGATAAACCATCTCACGCCATGGCTCTTGTTTCTGCCAACTGATCCCAAAACACTGCTTCAGAGCTTTGTTGTTGGTCAGCAAGGCCTATACCAAGTAGTGCCGCAAGCAGCACGGTTGGCTTGGCTCGAACAGCATTATTTCAATTCAACTCAACCCCTGTTAATGCCCCAACCTTTGGCCAAATCGGCTGAATCGGGTTTGCCTTTGCCAAGCACTGTCAGGCCAATGTGGTTGATTCCCTTGCAAGCGTATGGCCGCTTATGGGGGATGATTGTACTAGAAGTCTCCGAGCAGCATCCGCCGAGTCAGCATCCGCTTTATACCATGCTGGCCCAAGCGATCGCTAATCTCAGCTTGCATCTTGATGCTCGTTATGCCCGTGAGTACGAAGTTCAAGCCTACCAACGTATGCACATGATGAGCGAATCGTCGCATATTTTGGCACGCACTGGACTGAATTTGGATCGCATGTTGTTGGCATTGAGCAAACATTTATGTCAGCATTTTAGCGACGGCTGTATGCTGCAAATTCTGAGCATGGGCCAGACCAGCCAAATTCAGCAAGAAATTTTTTATCATCGTGAGGCTGATTATCGTACCCAGCTTTATCGAATGTCGGCAGAATGGGCTGATCAAGTAGTTGCTGAGTCATTGCGCTACCATGTATTAACAGCGAATCAAGCTTTAGCATTAAATATTCATGAACATCAATCAATGCTTGAAGTGAGTGAATTTCAACCGCTGCTTGGCGAATATCAGTTGAATAGTGTGTTGATCGTTGGCTTATATTGGAATGAGCATCCAGTTGGGATATTAACGTTACTGCGTACTCATATCAACTTACCATTTATGCAAGAAGATCTTGATATTGCCCGTGATATTGGCATCCGTTTTGTTGAAGCGCTTGAGCAAACCCGTTTATATACCGAATTGCACGAACAAGAGCAAGCATTAATGATGATGGTACGTCGTTTAGAAGAGCAGGTTGAAGAACGTACCAATGCACTTTCGACGACCAATGTACAACTGAATCGCGAATTAGATCGGCGGCGCAAAACCGAAAAAGCTTTAGTTGAAAGCCAAGCATTATTACGTAGTTTTTATGAAAGCACACCAGTTATGATGGGCGTAGTTGAAATTACCCCTGAAGCTAATTTATTTTTGCTGGCTGCAAACACCATGACCATCAAAAAATGGCAGCTCCCAGCTAATTATAGCCAAATGAATATGAGTGAGCTTGGAATTCCCCAAGCAGATATTGATCGCTGGATTCAGTTTTTTCAACGTAGTCGTACTAAAGGCCAGCCTGAGCATTTTGATTACAATGACCCATTTGATGCAGCGATCATGTATAAAGCTACGCTTAGCCCGGTTGTAACCACCTCGCCAATTGACCAGCGCTTTTGTTTTGTGCTCGAAGATATTACTGCAAGCCGGAATCTGCAACAATCGTTGCTGGAAAGTAAACGTTTGGTCGAACAAATTAATAATTCGATTCCGTGTATTGTTTATAAATATGATGTACGAATCAATCAAGTTACTTATATCAACCGCTCATTGAATTCGATGCTTGGCTATGAAATTGATGAAATGGTTGGGATGGAAGAAATGAATTTACGTAGTTTAATTCATCCTGATGATTTGATCGCAATTGATGCCTATTTGCCAAGTTTATATAACTCACTCCCTGGTACGATTATTCAAAACCGTTTTCGCATCAAGCATCGTGATGGTCAATGGCGTTGGATTGTAAGCTATGATACGGTGTTTGAAACTGATGAAAATGGCTATGCAAGCTCAATTCTCTCAGCTTTGCAAGATGTTAGTGAGCTTTATCTGCATCGTGAACAACTTCAAGCATCATTACAAGAAAAAATGGTGCTCTTGCAAGAAATTCATCATCGGGTTAAAAATAATTTGCAAATTGTTTCCAGCTTGCTTAATTTGCAAGCACGCCAAATTGCTGATGTTAATACTCGTGATCGTTTTTTAGAAAGCCAAAGTCGGATTCATGCTATGGCTTTGGTGCATGAACAACTCTATCGTTCATCAGATTTACGCTCAATTGATTTAGCTGAATATATCAAACACTTGGTGCAATTTTTTAGACGCTCGAATACGAATCGGCCAACAATTTCGGTTCAAGTGACGCTTGAATCAATTACACTCAACACTGATACAACGATCCACCTTGGATTAATTATCAACGAATTATTGACTAACAGCTTTAAACATGCTTTTCCTGGCCAAGAAAGTGGCATGATTTGGCTGAAGGGAACCATTAATCAGCAGCATGTTGAACTAGAAATTGGTGATGATGGGATTGGCTTGCCCGCTGATCGCCAAACGACAAACTCAATGGGGCTTGAATTAGTATATGCCCTGATTCGCCAGTTGGGTGCCTCAATCCAGCAAATTTCAACTTCTGGCACAGTGTTTAAATTAATAATTCCACATAAATAAAGGATCTGAGGATGAGCAAAGCAAGTATTGTAATCGTTGAAGATGAAGTGATTGTGGCCTTGGATATGCAGCAGGCGCTCAAGGCGGCAGGCTATATCGTGATTGGCAGTTTTAGTCGCGGCGAAGATGCACTCGATTTTATTGCTCAACAGTGCCCAGATTTGGTGGTTATGGATATTCATTTGCAAGGCCAGCTTGATGGAATTAGTACCGCCGAGCAGTTGCAAAAAATCTATGGCTTGCCGATTATTTATCTGACGGCCTATTCCGATTCGGAAACTTTGGGGCGGGCCAAAGCGACCGAACCCTATGCGTACTTGGTCAAGCCGTTTGAAGATCGCGATTTGCTCAGCGCAATTGAGATGGGTTTGTATCGCCATCGGGTTGATCAGCGCTTGCGTCGCATGGAACGGTTGTATTCAAGCACCTTGAACAGTGTTGATGATGCAATTATCACCACCGATATCAGTGGTTTAATCAAATTTGCTAATCCGACGGCTAGCATGTTGTTTAATCAATCGAATGATTCATTAATCGGTCAATTTATTGGTGATGTGGTAAAGCTGCTTGATCGTGAAACAAAAATCGGCTATCAATTTGATCTAGAATATTTGCTTCAACAACCAAACCACCATCTTTTATTACCGCGCCAAATTTTGGTCAACGATCAACATCAATATATGGTTGCTCCAAGCATTTCACAAATTCGTGAAGAAGATGATGCAATTGCTGGGATTGTTTTAGTCTTGCGCGATATGCATGATCTTGATGCGGCTGAAGAACATATTCGCCATCAAGCGATGCACGATGCCTTAACTGGTTTGCCTAATCGTAATGTTTTTATCAATCGCTTGCAATATATTCTTGATCATTATCATTTGCAGCATCAGCATGCTGTACTTTTTATTGATCTTGATCGCTTTAAAGTTATCAATGATAGTTTGGGTCATATCGTTGGCGATAAATTATTAATTCAAGTTGGTCAACGGTTTGAGCGTTGTATTCGCTCACACGATCTGGTAGCGCGTTTAGGTGGCGATGAATTTACGATTTTACTCGATGGAATTCATGATTTGCAGGATGTGTTACGAATTACCGATCGTTTATTAACCGTGGTTGCCGAGCCATACCATATTGATGGCTATAAAGTTTTTACCGCAGCCAGCATTGGTATTGTCGTAATTGACGACACCTACAAGCATTATCACGAAGTATTACGCGATGTGGATAGTGCGATGTATCGGGCTAAATCGCAGGGCCGTGGGTGTCGCGCGGTGTTTGATGCCGAAATGCACGTTGAAGCATTGCGCACGCTTCAGATCGAGGTTGAGTTACGCCGCGCGGTTGAGCGCAACGAATTGTGTTTGCACTATCAGCCGATTATCAAGCTCGCGACTGGCGAGCTATCGGGTTTTGAGGCACTCTTGCGTTGGAATCACCCAACCCAAGGGGTGATTGGCCCAGCCTCGTTTTTTGCGATTGCCGAAGAAACTGGCATTTTGGCTCAAATTGGCTGGAAACTGTTACGCGAATCGTGCGAACAAATTTGGGCTTGGCAAACCGAATTTCAGTTTCATCCCCCCTTGGAACTAAGCGTTAATTTTACCCATCGCCAATTTTTTCAGGCCAATTTAATTCAACAAGTGCGCACCATTTTGACCGAAACTGGTATGCCAGCCCGCCATTTGTGTGCCGAAATTACCGAAGGCGTGATGATGCAAAGCAATCGGGCGGTCGAGGTGATGCGCGAATTGCATGAATTGGGTGTGCAAGTGCATATCGATGATTTTGGCACTGGCTATGCCTCGCTCAGCTTGTTGCATAGCGCCCCAATTGATGTATTGAAAATCGATCGAGCCTTTATTCACACCGATGGCGGAGCCAGTAATCACTCAATTGCCCAGTTGATTAGTTTGATGGCTCGTTCGTTGGGCTGTGCCGTGGTGGCCGAGGGCGTGGAAGATGCCAAAACTGCTCAGATGTTGATTGAAATGGGCTGCGATTTTGGCCAAGGCTGGTGGTATTCCAAAGCATTGCCGCCTGATGAAGCCCACGCCTTAATTAGCCGCTTTGCCCAAGGCACGGTGATGGTTCCGCTGAATGCCAATGTTGCGCAATAGAAGATCCCCTCACCCCAACCCCTCGCCCACAGCGTGGGCGAGGGGCATGTCAATCGGCTCCCCCTCGCCCGCGTGCAGTGGGAGAGGGGGTTGGGGGGTGAGGGGACGCTGAACGCTTGCCCATCCAACCATGCCATTGGTAAAAACCTACCCTGGTAAGGAGAGGGGTTGGCGTGAGGAAACTCACAAAGAAATGGCTACGACTGGGCGATTAAGTCCATCTCGGTAGCCATTGGGTTATCGCTGGCCTCATCATGCAGCGAATTATCTTTGGTTTCCTTGAGCAAGACCATCCCAACCACAAAGGTCAACAGGGCGATGCCAATGGGAAACCAAAGCCCAGCGTAGATATTGCCAGTGCTACTAACGACTGCGGTTGCGATAAATGGCAACCAACCACCAAAATAGCCATTGCCAACGTGATAGGGCAGTGAAACCGAGGTATAACGAATTTTGGCAGGAAACGATTCCACCAAAAAGGCCGCAATCGGGCCATAGACCATACAAACACATAACACCAAGCCAAAGATGATTAACGTGAGCATAACAGTGTTGGGATTACTGGCTACCGCTGGCGTGATAACCTTTCCAGCCTGATCGAGAACTGCCGGCGTAATTGGGCCAGCTGCCCATTTCAAGGCCATAAAGGCTGGGTAAATGGCGATTGCGCCGATTAAATTGCCTGCCATCATCACCGTTTTGCGCCCCCATTTATCTGAAAGCGCTCCCATGACCACAAAAAACGGCATACCTAAAAGCAAAGCGATTGCCACGATCGTATCGACGGTATTGGCAGGCACTCTGGCCTGGGTTTTGAGCCATGAGTTAACATAAAATTGAGCGGTATACCAGATCACTGCTTGGCCCGCAGCGGCTCCAAACAGCACCGTTAAAATCACCTTCCAATTACGGCGATTCCCAAAACTATCCTTGAGCGGGGATTTCGAGGTTTTGCCAGCATCTTTGAGTTTGGTAAATAACGGCGATTCACTCATTTTCGAGCGAATGTAGACTGAAACCCCAACCAACACGATCGAGAGCAAGAAGGGGATGCGCCAGCCCCAGCTATCAAAGGCTGCCTTGCTCATGGAGTTACGCACAATCAAAATCACTATCAACGAGACAAATAAGCCAAGCGTAGCGGTAATTTGAATAAAACTGGTGTAGAAACCACGTTTATGATCGGGCACATGCTCAGCGACATAGACCGCCGCACCGCCATATTCACCACCAAGCGCTAAGCCTTGGATGATCCGAATAATCACCAAAATAATTGGAGCGAAGATGCCGATTGAGGCATAGGTGGGCAAAATTCCAATCACCGTAGTCGCACCGCCCATGATCAGCAAGGTGACCAAAAAGGCATATTTGCGCCCAACGATGTCGCCAATGCGGCCAAACACCAATGCGCCGAATGGTCGAGCCGCAAAGCCAGCCCCAAAGGTCGCAAAGGTTTCTAATAAGGCCGTAGTTTCGTTGCCCGACTGGTAGAAATTTGTCGCAATGACCGCAGCAAGACTTCCAAAAATATAGAAATCGTACCATTCAATCATGGTTCCCAAGGCCGATGCAAAGATGACCTTCCAAATGGTGGATTGTGAAACGACAGTGGAATGCTGTGATGGCATGGGCTTGCTTGACATAGTGTTGCTCCTTGATTGCAACAACCGATTCAACCCAACTATGGGTGCCCTAGACAGCGAACATTCTGTGGGGAAATTAACGGGGTATCCTTCCAAACCAAATGAAGCTCACACACCTCCTATTAACGTGTGCCAAATTTGGGGATTTTTGGCATAACAGCGTGGTGTTGAATGCTCTGCGTGGAGCAACTCAGTAGTTTGGGGCATCAGTTGCGCAGATGGAAGGATGATTGGCTGATGCGAAGCGAGGTTAAATATTGCTTAATACTGCTATGTCGGCGCTACGATAGCACTAGAATATTGATATGTCAAGTTGTTGGTCGAACCTTCAGCTCTCACCCCTCATGGCTTGATTAAGGCTCGATCATGCCGCGCCGAATGGCATACTTAACCAGATCGGTGCGATCGTGCAGGTCGAGTTTTTCCATAATATTGGTGCGATGGCTTTGGACAGTTTTGACGCTAATGACCAATTGCGCCGCAATTTGACGATTGGTCAAGCCTTCAGCCACCAATTTCAAAACTTCTAATTCGCGCTCGGTCAAATCGGCAAACTTTACGGTGTCGCTATCACCCAACTGGTTGAGTTTGGCGATCAAGGCTGGGTCGAGATACGAATCGCCGCGTTGCACCGCCCGAATTGCCGAAACCAACTCAGTGGCAGCAGCGCGTTTAAGCACATAGCCAGTTGCGCCGGCCCGTAAGGCTTCCTTGAGATATTCCTCGCCTTCATGCATGCTCAAAAAAATCACCTTGGTTTCAGGTGATCGGTTGCGAATTTCGCGGGCCGCAGCCAAGCCATTCATGCCGGGCATGGCAATATCCAACACTGCCAAATCGGGGTGTAGCGCATCGGCCAGATCGACAGCCTCAGTTCCATCGTTGGCAGTGCCAACCACCCGAAAATCGGGCTGAGCTTCCAACACCATGCGCACACCATCACGCATCACCGCGTGGTCGTCGGCCAATAAAATTGTTATTTCGGCAATTGCCATAGTACAATCCTTTAGGCGGCGCTGGCTTGGATAGCTGGCTCCAAGGGAACAGTGATCGTTAATTCAGTCCCAATGCTGGGCGCACTATCGATCACCATGGTTCCGCCGAGAAGGTTAATCCGCTCATACATTCCGAACATGCCAACCCCACGGCCATCACGTTCAGGATTGATTGTATTGGGATCAAAGCCAACGCCATTATCTTCAACCCTAGCCCGTACAATGTGGGGATTAGTCAGGTCAATATCGACCTCGACATACGTGGCTTGGGCATGTTTTACAATATTGCTCAATGCTTCTTGGAGCATACGATAGAGTGCGGTTTCAACGGCTGACGGCAGGCGGCGCTCCTCGCCACGTACCTGCACATCAACCCGAATGCCGCGATGGGCTAGACGTTCGGCGGCTTGCGCACGCACGGCGGCGGCCAAGCCAAGGTCATCAAGTTGCGATGGACGCAAATCGGCGATAATTGTGCGCACACCTTCGAGCGTGGTGCCAGCCAAATCGCGTAGTCCAATCAGCCGTTCACGCACAGCCTGCGCTTGCGGATTTTGGGCCGCAGTTTCGGCATAAATGACCAAGGTTGCTAGCGATTGTGCAGTATCATCGTGCAATTCACGGGCGATGCGACGACGTTCTTCCTCTTGGGCATTGATAACTTGCTGGGTTAGGCGCTCGGTCAAAGCGCGTGACCGCTCGATTGCGCGGGTATCATCCTCAACTTGATCAAGCATTGCATTGAAGGCTTGCGAAAGTTGAGCGATTTGGGTATCGCCGGCGCTGGTTTGGGGCACGCGCACACTCAAATCGCCATCGGTCACCCGCTCGGCGGCAATTTGTAGATTGGTGAGTGGCCGTAGTGCTACGCGCAAGACTGCATAATTGACTGCTACACTCAGCACAACGCCGATCAACGAAAAAACAACCGTTAAGGTCAAACCTTCGGTTGTTGCTAAGCGGCGCGTGATGGACGTGCCAGCGATTGCGCCCAAACAAACTATTGCACTATTGCCAATTAAAATCTGGTAAATCAGTGGTATCCGTCGCATAGTGGTATTGTATCATCAACCATCAATCTTTTAAATCAAGATTGAGCCATAGATTTTAGCCCAGTAGAACCAGCAAAACCACACCTAGCCCAGCAGCACAGCTGGCAAATACCAAGCTATAAGCTAAGCGGGCAAAATGCCAAGGCATCCAGCCAAAACGTAAGCCCAGCAAATCGCTAAGGCTACGGCGATAGCGATGATGGTGGTTTGGAGTGGCTTGAACCGCCAATCCATAAACTGCAATTAATCCGCAACACAGCCATGCACGATGGTTTGCAAGAGCAAAGCCCATGAAAATGGTTGCCAAAGCAGGTTAATTAATGCCGCGATGCCTATCAGGCCAGCGCTAAGCCAAAAGATCATAAGAAAGCGCATTTTTGTTCGTAGCACATCATCCTCACAGTGCTAAAACAAAATACGGACGTAGAGTGTTCTACGTCCGTATCGTCTGGCGGCGCCAGGGGATTCGAACCCCCGATCTCCACTGTGACAGAGTGGCATGTCAGGCCGCTACACCACGAGCGCCTGATCAGGTATTAATGTTGTTGCGCTAGCAGGTAAAAATTGGCGGGCCGGAGGGGATTCGAACCCCCGATCTCCACTGTGACAGAGTGGCATGTTAGGCCGCTACACCACGGCCCGCGTTTTTGCTTGCCTCGCGACAACGGGTGTATACTACCACAGACTCGTTTTTTTTGCAAATAGAGCGAAGCACAGAGAAATTCCTTCACCCCAACCCCTCTCCCGTGGCGCGGGCGAAGGGCTTCACCGAGCGGTTTTTTTCATCCATCGTGGCAATGCACGGTCGATTTCCCCTCACCTGCGTGCAGTGGGAGAGAGGGCTGGGGAGTGAGGGAATCTACGGTCTCAATTAATCGGCTCGTGATTAACCCGATCCAAGCCCTCATCATCCCAAGCGGCGGGGTCTTCGATTGGCTCGAGATGGGTGATGGCATGGCTATCAGGCAGGGCTGCGGCAATTGCTAATTCAATGGTTTCACACAGATCATGGCCTTTTTGCACGCTCCACGAGCCAGGCACCAGCACATGTAACGAAACAAAGCGCCGTGGGCCGGCAACACGGGTACGCAAGGCATGGAATTGCAAGCCCCGTTGACGATAGCGCGACAAAATATCCTCAATGACTTCCTGATCTTCGTCGGACAAAGCACTATCGAGCAAACCATAGCCCGATTCACGCAAAATCCGAAAACCAATCCAGATAATATGAATGGCCACGGCAATTGCAATTAATGGATCAAGCACCAGCCAGCCCGTTATTTTGGTCAGTAAGATGCCGCCAATAACGCCAATCGTCGTCCAAACATCAGTGAACAAGTGGTGGGCATCGGCTTGGAGCGTGATTGAGCGTAGGCGTTTGCCGGCCCGCATAATAATCCACGCAACGCTACCGTTGATTGCGGTTGCCAAGACTGAAAGCCCCAAACCAAGGTCGAGCCGGCTGATAGCGGTGGGGTTCAACACCCGTGGCCAGGCTGTCCAGATGATGCTGCCAGCTGCGAGCATAATCAACATGCCTTCTAAGCCACTGGCGAAATATTCAGCTTTAGTGTGACCGAAGGCATGATCATGGTCAGGCGGGCGCATGGCGATCGTCAACATCCATAGCGCCATCACCGCAGCAATTAAATTAACGACTGATTCAGCAGCATCCGAAAAAAGCCCGATTGATCCGGTTAAAAGATAAGCGCCAAACTTCAAGCCAATCGTCACACATGCCGCGGCAATTGATAATAAAGCATAGCGCTGTTTCCGACTAAACATAGTTATAAGGCGCTTTCTAAGGCTCGCAACTCACGTTCATAGACCACTAAACCAACTCGCAAATTGTCGTTCGGCACCATGGCGTTCAGTTGATGAATGATTGTATTCAAATCACGCACCCAAATATGCAGCTCTTGGCGCAGCCGCGCTTGCGTGTTGGCACTACTCATTGCCCATGTCTCACGATTATTGCGCAACCAAACATGATAGCGATTCATATGGTTATTATAATCGTGTTGGGCTGAAGCCCATGGCGAGCCGAGTTGATTGCCTTTCATCACCCGGAAGGCCATGCGCATTTCGGCAGGAATATACATATCGTCGTTTAAATCGATTGGCTGGCCTTCGCCGGGCAAATTATCAAACATGCCATCTTCCATAGCGGCTTGGATGCGCTGTTCGGCAATTGAACCCGCCCGTTGCGCGGTGAGCGATGGGCTGCGTTTGGGTTTTTCATTGTCGGCATTGGCTTCAGCGCTTGCTTCAGCGGTTTGTGGTTTAACTTTGCCTAAAGTACGGCTTTGCTCACGAAATCGGTCAAGAAATGGATTGTCGCTCATGCTAAAACCCCCTTGTGACGCTGCTAGCCAGTTCAATTGCCCCATGCCGTTGTGCTTGCCGCAGCTTATGTGCAGAATATCACAAAGATTCGCCAAAGACAAGGTTATCAACAAACCCAATATTTTGAGAAATTTGTTACAATAGCACCCGATTTGGCTGTACTTGGATGGATGGAGGACATCGATGTCGTTTCAGTATCCATTAGAAGTTCGTTTTCGCGATTTGGATGGCCTTGGCCATGTTAATAATGCGGTTTATTTGAGTTATTTTGAGACCCTGCGTTTACATTTTGCGCTCGAATTGCTGGGTGTAGCCCATTTGGCCGAAGTGCCGTTTATTTTGGGCGAGGCGGCAGTGCGCTGATCTTAAACCAGTGTTTTTTGGCGATCAATTGCAGGGGAGCGTTGACGTTTCGCGGATTGGCAACAAAAGCTTTACCATGATTTATACGATTAAGCGTGGTAACGAGATTGTGACCCAAGGCTCAACCGAATTAATCTGGTTTGATTATAAAACCCAACGCTCAGTGCCGATTCCCGATTCGTTTCGCCAGCAAGTTGCCAATTACCAACGTGTCTAAATCTCGGTCGTTGGCAGGATGCAACCCGATTTAGGCTGCGTTACATTGGCGCTATTCCTAGCTTCTAATATTGTTTGATGAGAGAGAGATTATGCACCAACAATCATGCCCTCAATGCCAGCGTGAGCTTGCGCTCAACGCAGCCTATTTGCCATGGTGTGAATGTGGCTGGAACATCAAGCCACGTTCACTGCCTGCAAGCTATGGTATGTTCGAGCAAATTTATAGCAAAGTGAGCCAGCGTTTGGGCAAGCAAATGCTGCGCCAAATGCAATCGCTGAATGATCTGAGGCCACGTTGGACCCTCAACAAAGTAATTGTCGGGTTAATGGCTTGCATGATTCCATGGCTTTAGTTTGCTGATTCTTGTTTTAGGCTTGTTGCTGATTATCGATGGTTGGCCAAATGCGTTTGCCGTGGTTTTTGGGATTGCGCTCTTGGGGATGGTCTGGATTTTGCGGCCAACTTGGAGCACTATTCCCAAAGATGGATTGATTTTAACGCCTAAAGAAGCCCCCAACTTGTTTGAACTGCTGAACCATATGACCAGCAGCATTGGTGCTAAGCCAATTGAAGTGGTGCTCATTGATGAGGGTTTAACGGGTGGTTTGGGCGTTTGGGTTGGCGACGAACGCACGTATTGGGCCTTGGCTTGCCATTGTGGTTGGCCTTGAGCAACCAAGAGCGGATTGCCTTGATTGCCCATGAAATTGGCCATAGCATTAATAATGATACCAATCGCTCATTATTAATTTATTCAGCGATTCAAGCCTTAGCCACCTGGATTGAAACGATCTATCCAGCGCGTTTGGTGTTGCCTGAGCTAGGCTTGAAAGGCTTTTTGCTGGCACCATTTAACCTTTTGCTCCGTGGTTTTTGTTTGATCCTCATGTGGTGGCTCAAAAGTATAGTGATGCTGGCTGGGCGTGAGCGCCAGCGAGCTGAGTATTTGGCCGATTATAAGGCTGCCGAATTGGCGGGAAGTGCCGCAACGATTGATTTATTGGATCGGTTACATCTTGAAGATTCATGCCATTTGGCAATTCAGCGAGCCGTGCTTAGCCCAGCCAAACCACATATTTTACAAAGTATGGCTGAGCATGTGACGACCATTCCGGGGCATGAACGTGAGCGTTTGCGGCGGGTAGCGCGCTTGGATGGCTCGTTGCTTGATGCGTCGCATCCGCCGACTGCCCATCGGATTGAATTTCTGAGCACGATTGCACCACGCCAAGCACTGATTCAGCCTGAGCCAAGCACCATGACGACGATTACCCATGAACTATTGGGCTATGAAACCCAAATTATCCAGCGCTTGCGCCGCCAATGGATTTCGAATGCCTAAATTAACTGCTGCTTGCTGTTCGCTGCATTGCTTGATGAGCGACGCATATGCTAGGATGAGCCTGAACAGGTTTATGTGACAAGGATTGGCCAATCGTGCAGCGTAGAATTATTCAAATTAGCAGTTTTCTGGCGATTTTAGGCCTTTGTTTGGCCATAACGTTGATCTGGGTGCTGCAACGCAGCCCTGCTCAGATTACGATTGGCGGCAAAATCGATTCGCCATGGCTGGTTGAGGGTTTTCAAACCAAAGAACGTTCAGAATTGGGAGCCTATCGCTGGACAAATGGCCATGGTGTGATTGCCTCGCCTGCCACGCATACGAGCTACATGCTTGGTTTGAGTTTGGTTTCGCCAGTAACCACCACGGTTGTGCAGCTGAATGCTGCTGGCCATGATCTGCTTGATCTGCCGATTAGCAACGCTCCACGCTATTATCAGATTTTTTGGCGACCTGATGCGTCACTCAATTGGCTGCGTTGGGCTAGCGATCAACAACTTAGCCTAAGCAGCGAGTTGCAAGTGCTTGCAGGCAGCGATCAGCGTGAATTAGGCGTGGTGTTGCAAAACCTCAGTTGGTCGCCAGCAGGCCGCGTATCGCTGTTGCCATTTGCTTGGATTGCCGCGCTGGTTGTGAGCTTAACCGCGTTAATCAGGCCGCAACAGCGCAAAGCTTGGCTTTGGTTGGCGGCGGTGGCAATTGGCTTGAGTTTGGCCTTGGGTGGCGTTACATGGTCGGCCAACGATCGGAGTGTTTGGTGGCCGATGCGCTTCGCCCCAAGTTTGGTAGTTTTGCCGTTGGCGGCCTTGGCGCTTTTGCGTTGGCCGTGGCAAAGTTGGTGGCAAGCACTGCCATTAGTTGGTTTAATTGGCATCGCGGCAATTGTAATGCTGCTCTCGCGGCAGTGGTGGCTGGTGCAAGGCCCAGATTTCGGCTGGCATTCCAATCATGGCAGTTCAGCCGCATCGGTATTTCGGGCGCATCCCTTCTATCCATTGGGTTTTCCACTGATTTTATGGCTTGGCCTGCTGTGGAATGGCGATCAATTGGCGATTGGCCAAACCGCTGGATTTATCAGCATCCTCTTAACGTTGCTGCTCACGGGATTAATTGCCTATCGTATTTTGGCTTTGCGCGGAGCCATGTTGGCCTTGGTTTTAGCCTTGGCAACGCCGTTATTGCTGGCTTTTGGGGTGGTTGCGAGTAGCGATAGTGTGCAGTTGCCAGCCTATTTGGTAGCCTTGCTGGTGTTGCTTTGGCAACCAGCGTTAAGCAAACGGCGAGTGGCCTTGGCTGGTTTGCTCTTGGGCCTGGCCTATTTATTCCGCTTTCAATCGATCGTGATGATGGTCTTGGTGTTGCCGTGGTTGTGGTTGCAGGCGTTAGCTGTGCCGCCACGCTGGCCGCAACGTTTGGCGCGCTGGTTTGCCCCAAGTTTGCTTGTGGTGGGATTTGTGCTTGGCTCTGCGCCGCAGTGGGTGCTCGATATTCGCGACACAGGGCGGCCTTTTTTCTCGCAACAATATGAGAATATCTGGCAAGCCGCCTACAATCGGGTTGATCCGGTGGTGGCTGCTGCTAGCCCCGATGCGATTGCAACTACCGCCAGTGAGACTGGGCTTTACGATATTGTGGCGTTTGATCCGTATGGGTTGTTTGAGCATTGGCAAGCCAATTTAAGCCAATTTTTCAGCTTTACCTTGCATTCGATTTTTATTTGGCCCTTTGGTTTGTTGATGCTTTTGGGTTTGGGCTTGGCGTTGTTGAAGCGAGCTGATCCGCGTTTGAGTTTATTGGCGTGGCTGAGCTTGTGCTACATTCCAATTATTGCCCTGACATGGAACAAAGATCGCTTTTATTTGCCGATTGTGCCATTGTTATTGGTGCTGGGCGCTTATTGGCTGGAGTGGTTGCGTGGGCAGGCATGGCGCTGGCCGCGAGGCAGCCGTTGGTTGGCTGAGGCAGTTCAGGCTGCTTGTTTAGCATGGGCCTTGAGCCACCTCAGCGCGATTGATCCAATTTTACGAGTTTATGGCAGCTTAAAGTAATCCCATCACGGTGAAAATAATCCCAGCGACGGCTGAGCCAGCAGCGCCATAATACAAATTGCGCGACCATCCGGCGGCGCTTTTGGCCAGCTCGCGTTCGGTTTGGCGGCTAATGATAAAGCGCTTGAGCTTTTTGTCGTGATAGGCGATCATGGGTTTGCCATTGTTATCGATGACACAACCGAGAATATAGGCATGCCCATCGGCGGTAAACAGCTCTTCTTGAGCGCGATAGCCGGTGGTACGGCGTGCGCCCTTGTTTGAGGCTGGAGCGGCAAATTCAAATTGATCAAAATGCAGAATTGTGGCTTGATCAGGCGAAGGCAACAGCATATTTTCACCCGATTGATATTCGATGTCGGCATCATTTGGGCGAACTAAAACCTTGCCTGAGTTATCGTTGATCCAGAAATTAGTTTGTTTATCCTCAGATTTAATCGTTTCGCTGCCAGTTTGGGTGCGCGTTCTTTTGCGACCCTCGCTATCGGTATCGTGCACAACCTCGCTATATTCGCGAGTTAATGAAAAGCGATAGGCAACACAGCTTTTGCCAGAAATCGGCGCGACCAATGGATTATCGCAACTGACTTGTCCTTCAATTTCGCAGGGTTCGGCGAGTGCTTCGCCACCGAGGGTCTCGACCACCTTTTTGTGCAAATCACGCAGCATTTGGCTGGTGTAGGTGTCGGTGGCATTCAGATCGGCCAGTTTATTGGATTGACTGCGGGCAAAGAAGAAGCAGATGACAGCCGCGATCAGCAAGACGATCCCAAAGAACAACATATCAGCGATCCTCCAAAGGCTAGTAACGTGAGTATAAAGGTCATGATTGCGCTTGGCAATGACACTCAGCTAGCACTTTTGGGGGATCGCTGATTGATACCGCTTCAAATGAGATTAACCTCTTGGTTTCAGTTAATCTGCACGGTTTGCAGGGTTGTCCATTCGCTGAAATTATGGGCGTTATCTTCGCTGCGAATGCGGAAGTAGTAGAAGCCTGGTTCGCGCAAGCCAACATCAACTTGTTGTTCGCCCACAAACCATTCGCCTGTACCTTGAGGATCGGTGCCAAAATAGATTTGGTAGCCACGCAGACCCGAATCGGCATCGCTGGCAGCTTGCCAATTCAGCACCAAACTGCTTTGGCTGCCATTGAGCTTGAGGCTTTCAGTAATTGTGGTGGTTGGCAGGCTTGGTGCAGTTGGGTCAAACCAGATTTCGCGCTGGAAACTTGCCGTATTGCCTGCGGCATCCCATGCTAGCACATTGGCGGTATGTTGACCTGCAATCAGCTCAAGGTAGCCAGTGCTAACTGTAAATTGGGGCTTTTCGCTGGCGGCAGGAACATCCCAATTTTGGCTAAAGCCGAGGACTGCCTGATTGTCGGCTAATTGCCAATCGAGTCGCCCACTATTGACCCAGGTTTTTTCGGCTGGGCCGGCCCATTCAAGGCTTGGTGCGATCGTATCGGCCTCGCCATTGGCAGTTAATTGGCTGCCAGCGTATTGATTACAGCTACCGTTCTCCGGAAAGTTATAGCCTTCGGCAAACGCTAGCGGCAAGGCTTGGCGATTGTAAGCGTAAGCGCCATCGCCACGGAAGAAGGTAAAGTGTAAGTGAGGTACTGTGGGTGAAGGATTAGTAGCCCCTGCATCGCCGATATACTGACCACGTTTGACCGTAGAGCCAACTGGGGCCTCGATCCACGAAGACAAATGTGAGTACATCGTGTAGTAGCCATCGCCGTGTGCGAGAATCAACGAGCCAGAGCGGCCTGTCCAGAAAAAGATTGTGCCGTCTGCGGCTGCATAGATTGGTGCTCCATACGTATCGCCTTCGGTATTGACCAAATCGAACGAGAGCCGGCCCCAACTATCATGTGTTCCGCAGTTATAGCCTTGAATCACTTCCCACGTTTGACCAGGTGGCGTTGGTAGATACAACGTTGGTTTGCCTTCGGCCTGTGCCGATTGGGCAAATCCCAACAACACCGCGACCCCGATAACCCCAAACAACACCGAGCGCAGTGTCCGTTTCACCATGGAACCTCCAGAAAACAGGCTCAACATGGAGCCACCATCGAGACAAGGATGCAATACACAATGCATGGTGTATCGGCGGGGGAGAATACCAAGGCTTACAGATTTCGTCAACATAATCCATGCTCAGAAAGATTAAAAAATCTCTACGGTCAGCGCTAGTTGCGGCCTATTTTTCTCATAATTGGGTTTGAAACCGCTCCTGGAGCCTGAAGCCATTCTCATCAAACATTTAGCTTTTTTGCCCCAAGATAACCTAAATTTAACCCTTAATTAAACATTTCTAGCAGTTGCTCTGGTATTAAGATCGAGTACAATAGATTGAGTCACATCAGCCAACATGCTTAATAAATCATTGTCGCTCCACGAAAGGGGGAACGATGGCAAAGGTGCCAAACCTCTGTCATCCTATGGCCTATGACCAAACGAAAATTGCTTGTCCTTGTTGCCTTCTGCGCCATTTTGGGTGCGCTTGTTCCGCTTAGTTCAACCCTGACCAGTGCCGCGCCAGGTGCGATCGTCAATATTCAATTTTTGAATGTTTCCGATTGGCACGGGCAACTCGACCCAACTGGTTCACCAGAGGCTGGGGGTGCTTCAACGATTGCAACCTATTGGAATGCTGATCGTGCTGCCAACCCCAACACAATTACCTTGACTGCTGGTGATGATTTTGGGGCCACTCCTCCGCTTTCGGGGATTTTTGATGAAGTGCCAGCAGTATTGGCACAACGCATGATGGGTATTCAGGTGAATACCTTTGGCAACCACAACTTCGACCGTGGTGTTGGCCACTTGCAACAGATGATCGAATTGGCTGGCTCGGCAACGACGCCATTAACGCCAAGTTCAAGCTATAACAACGGGATTCCCTTCCAGTATGTTGCCGCTAACTTGATCAACACCACCGGTGTGTTGACTGGCGTGGCTCCCTACAAAATTTTTGATATTCAAGGGGTCCAAGTTGCGGTCATTGGCTTGGTCAATGAAGAAGCCCAAACCTTGGTTAAGCCAGGTAGTTTTGGGCCAATTGAAATCACCGATTCGGTAGCTGCGGCGATGACTGCTCGTGGCCAAGCGCAAGCCGAAGGCGCTGATGTGTTTGTGGTGATTACCCACAAAGGGCTTACCGGAACAAATCAAGGCCCACTGATCGATTTTGCCCACGCCGTGACTGGCTTCGACTTGATCATAGGCGATCACACCGACTTAAACCTGAGTACAACCATCAATGGCGCTTTAGTTACCGAAAATAAGAGCAAAGGCGTGCAGTATCTTAAGGTCAATTTGACGTATGATACCTCCACCAACAGCGTGACCAACAAGCTCGCTACCTTTGTGACACCAACCGCAAACGTGCCGAAGGTTGCTTCGATTGAAGCCATGTTGGCTCCTTATCGGGTTGAATTAGCCCGTCGCTTTGATGTTCCCGCTGGACTTAGCAACGGCTTCTACACCCGCGGTAGCAATGTCGAACGGGTAGCTGAAGTTCCATTAGGTAATTTGGTTACCGATGCAATGCGCACCAAGTATGGCACGCAAGTGGCTGTAACCAATGGCGGTGGTTTGCGCGATACGATTCCATCAGCCTATAGCCCACAAAACCGTAACTTGCGGCGGGCGAGCGTTGGCTACCCAACTGGCCCAAGCTACGATTTGGTCTTGGGCGATATTTACGCAGTGCTGCCCTTTGGCAACACCGTCGTAACTCGTACCGTTACAGGTGGCAAATTGTGGCACGTGATGGAATTTGGTTTGGGCGCGTTGCCAAGCACCAATGGCCGCTTCCCCCAAATTTCAGGTTTCAAAGTAACCTTTGATTCATCGAAGCCAATTGGCCAACAGGTTCAAACCATTACCTTGAATGATGGCACAGTGGTGCTCTCAAACACGACCTCAATCTATACCCTCGCAACCAACGACTTTACGCTCTCTGGTGGCGATGGCTATACCATGCTCAGCGATGATCCCGGCACGGTTCTGGATTCGATGGCCGAGGTGGTTGCTGAATACGTTACCGAAAATGCGCCAATTACGCCAGCAATCGAAGGTCGTTTGCTTGACGTAACGCGAATTGCTGATATTCATGATGTGGTGATTGCTGAGAGTGCTAGCACTGGTCCAATGGCCTTCACCATCAGCGACCCACGTTTTGTTACCAGTCCGAATACTACAACCGTGACCTTGGCTGGTACTTCATCGAACCAGACCTTGATTCCAAATGCCAATATCGTTATTACTGGTACGGGGACGAATCGCAGTATTACCGTCACTCCGGTTGCTGGACGCTATGGCACGGCAACGGTGCAAGTGCGGGTGCTTGGCCAAGGCTCAGCTAGCGATACCTTTGTGGTGGTGGTCAACGACGCTCCCAATGCTGGTAGCGTGACAAGCCTAGCCACTGATGAAGATACGCCAGTGACGATTGAGGTCGGCGCGATCGATAAAGATACCGCTGCCAGCGATATTACAATTACTGGTGTTTCAGCCAACCAAGATTTGGTTGCCAATGCCGATATTGTGGTAACTGCTGGCACGAATGCCTATACCCGTACCTTCACAGTCGTACCAGCCCTGAATGCGTCGGGCAGCACGAAGCTTAACCTTCTCAGTCAGCGATGGTCTGAGCACCGTGACTCGAACGGTACAACTGACGGTGAACTCGGTCAATGATGCGCCTGAGCTTTCGAGCTTTGTCGATGAAACAATTACCGTCAATTCATCGCTTGGGCCAATTTTGTTTACCCTAGCCGATGTTGATGATACGGTTGCTAGCTTAACCGTGACTGCTGAATCATCAAACACCAGCTTAGTGCCAAATGCCAACATTACAATTGAAGGCACTGGCGCTGAACGGACATTGAGTTTGACTCCGGTAGCTGGCCAAATTGGTACAACCACCATCACCGTTACGGTTGATGATGGTGAAGATAGCTTCGAGCAGACCTTTGTGGTGACCGTTGTCAACAACAAATTGTATCTGCCGTTGGTTGGCAAATAAATTCTGTTCAAAAAGGCGTTACAATACCGCTGAGTGGCAACACTCAGCGGTTTGTTTTTATATAATGGCAAAATCTATGCAAAAGCAGCTTTTAAGTATTGGTTTGATCGTTAGTTTGGCAGCCTGTGGGGCGGCCTCGAACAGCGTTACGACTGCGCCGCCGGTGCCAACTGGGCCGAGCTCCGCCGATTTGGCAACCTATTGTATTGATAGTGAGCCGCTCACCAAACCAGTAATTGTTGGCCTCGAAGGCAATATTTGGTCGCTGAATAGCGATGGCACCGAATTAAGCCAATTGACCACCGTTAAAGAACGGACACTGATTCGTGATGCTGCTTGGTCGCATGATCGCAAAACTTTGGCCTATACCTTGATGTTGCCACCAGTTGATTTGGCGATTCCTTGGTTGCAGGCAAGTATTGTTTGTGGGCTTGATGCAGCAACTGGCAAGGGTCGGCTTTTGGCCGATGCTGGCCTAGGCAATTTGCTGAGCGAGCCAAGTTGGGCTAACGATGACCAAGCCTTGTACCTAACTCGCAGGCATACCCTGCTTGATGAGCGCAATCAGTTTGCTGGCGAAGATATCGCAATTGTGCGCTACGATTTGGGCGCGAATCAAGCAACAATTGTGCTGAATGGTGGCACGACACCAGCAGTTTCGCCCGATGGCAAGCGAATTGTGTATGTGCAACCGAATGTTGAAATTGGCTTTCCCTCATTGATGATTGCCAATAGCGATGGCAGCAACCCACAACCGTTGGGCCAGCCTGAACCACCGTTTAAAGCGATCGTTGCGCCACGTTGGTCGCCTGATGGCAACACGATCGTGGTAACTGTTAACGGTGGCCCAGGCGCGATTGGTGGTGGCGAGCAGCCAAGTTTGGCCTGGTGGGAAGTGCTGCTGGGCGTGAAGGTCGCTAGCGCACACGGCGAGCCAGTTTCGTTGTGGCAAGTTACGGCAAATGATGGAAGCTCAAAGCCGCTGGCCCAAAATATTGATGATGGTCGCACAAGCTGGAATCCCGATGGCAAGCAATTTTTGTATATTCATGGCTACGATGGGCTGATGGAATACACCTTGGCAACCGGCGAGGATCGCGCTTTGACTCCGGTGCAGGTCTATTGGTTTGTTGAATGGGCTAGCCACTAAGTACAGATAGCTAGCTAAATATCGAGTACAATAGCGCTAACGCCATCCACACAAGCCGCAAAAGCGTTAGATCTCTACAAGATTTGCTCAAAACAGTGGTTCATGGCGAGAGTCTTGCCCATGAGCGTGCTATAATCCAGGCTTAAAATTTGTGTGGGAGTACACGATGACCTTATCAAAAACCCAGTTAGGCTATTTCAAAGAGCGCTTGCACGATATACATGCTCATCTGAATGAAGAAATCAAGCGTTTGGAAGAGGCAACCGACGAGCTGAATCAAGATGCCGAGTTTGGAGTCAGTAATCATATTGCCGATGATGCAACTGATATTTTTGAGCGTGAGAAGAATTTTGCCTTAATTGAAGATCGCCAGCGCTTGATTGGCGAAGTCGAAGCCGCGCTTGAACGGATCGATCATGGCAACTATGGCATTTGTTTGAAAACTGGCAAGCCGATTCCAATTGAACGCTTAGAAGTTTTGCCGTATGCAGCGCTTTCGATTGAGGCTGCCAATAGTTAAACCCGTACAGCAGAGGTTAGAGCGATGGAGCAAACTGACAATTTAACCACCATGCAGGTGAGCGAAGCAGAAGCAGGCCAACGCTTAGATCGGCTTGTTTCTGCGAGCATGCCTGATTTATCGCGGACATATGTTCAACAGTTGATCACCGATTTACATATTCGGGTCAATGGGCGCGGCGCAAAAGCCAGTTTGCCAGTCCAAATTGGCGATCAGATTGAAATTTACTTGCCACTGGCGAAGCCAACCGATATTGTGGCCGAAGATTTACCACTCGATGTGGTGTATGAAGATGCTGATGTGTTGTTGGTCAACAAAGCTGCGGGCATGGTGGTGCATCCTGCGCCTGGCCATACCAATGGTACGTTGGTCAACGCACTGCTCTATCGCTATCCCCATTTGACCACTAGCGGCGATTTACGGCCTGGGATTGTGCATCGGCTTGATAAAGATACATCAGGTTTATTGGTAATCGCCAAGCATGATCAAGCACGGATGGTACTGACTGAGCAGCAGATAGCGCGGCGCATGCATAAAAAGTATTTGGCCTTGGTTGAAGGTCATTGGCGCGAACCAACTGGCACAATTGATGCGCCGATTGGCCGTAATCCCAATAATCGTTTGCGCATGATGGTGATGCCCGAAGGCCGCTATGCTGTAACTCATTATCAAGTGCTTGAGGTACTTGGCCCCTATTCGTTGGTGCGTGCAACCTTAGAAACAGGCCGAACTCATCAAATTCGGGTGCATTTTTCCTATCGTAATCGGCCAATCTTAAATGATGCGTTGTATGGTCATCGAAAGCCAAAAGAAACCTTTGGGATTGAACGCCACTTTTTGCACGCCTACCATTTGGGCTTTCGCTTGCCTAGCACTGGAGAATGGCGCTCATGGGAAGTGCCGCTGCCAGCCGAATTAGAAAAGATTCTGACAACTTTACGCACTCGCTATGAAACAATTGTCTATCCTGATCCGTTGGTTGAAGCTGTTTCATGAGCCGAGCCACGCCGCTTGCCAGCCGTATTTTAGTTGGGGTAACCAGTCTGGTTGGGCTGGTTGCCTTTTTTTATCCATTTTTCCTGAGCGAAGTGGCTACTGGTGATAATCATGCTGCCGATGCACCCTTGATTATGCTGCTGTTGGGGCCATTACTGCTTGGAATTATCCTGGCTGACCTCAATAACCATGCCATGAATTCGCGGGTGGTTGCGGCTTTGGGCATGTTGGTGGCGATTAATGCAGTCTTGCGCTTACCTGCTGGCCCCGGCGATAGCCCAACCTTTTTCTTTTTGGTCATTTTGGCGGGCTATGTGTATGGGGGGCGATTTGGCTTCTTATTGGGTAGTTTGAGTTTAGCAGTTTCAGCCTTATTAGTCGCTGGGATCGGCCCGTGGATGCCGTTTCAGATGTTGGCGATGGGCTGGCTTGGCTTAACAACCAGTCTGTTGCCGCCGATTAAACGCTGGCTGAAAATCGCCGCTGGTAGTTGGTGGGAAGTGGCGCTGCTGGCGATATTTGGCTGGCTGTGGGGCTTGCTGTTTGGGGCATTGATGAACCTGACTTTTTGGCCATTCAGCACTGGCGAGAGCGCCATTTCGTGGCAGCCAGGTTTGGGGCTTGAGCCAACTCTTGAGCGTTATTGGGCCTTTTATCTGCTGACCTCGCTGGGCTGGGATGCCGCGCGAGCCTTGTTTAATGTTTTGTTGATTATGGCCTTTGGCAAACCGATTTTGGCTGTATTGCGGCGTTTTCAGCTGCGCCTGAATTGGCAAACACCCGAGAGCATAGGCGGTGAGGAGCGATTGTTGAGGGCTGGGGAGCGGGAATTAAGCTAGATGGTTGTTTTTAACGCAGCGGCGCAGAGAAGATAGGTACGAAGGTTTTTTAACTGCAATGGACAACGAAGGATAGCTTTATATTCAGCTCCTATAGCCGATTGCCCAAAGCCCAAAGCCACTTTTAATTTCTACCTTTCATCCCTCATCCCGCATAATTCATCCTTCTTAAGACCTTTTTGCTCTCTAGATAGCTCTGCTAAGATAGACCAATTACGTTGTTGCAATGCGGAGGAAATCCCTTGAGCCAAACGATTAAGGTTGATACATTAATCAAAACGTTTCAGGTGCCTGAGCGTGAAGCGGGCCTGAAAGCAGCGGTTGGTAGCTTGTTCAAGCGCAAATATCGCGAAGTCGAGGCGGTCAAAAAGATTAGTTTTGGAATTGAGGCTGGCGAGATTGTTGGTTTTCTTGGGCCAAATGGCGCGGGCAAAACCACCACGCTCAAAATGTTGGCAGGCTTACTGTTTCCAACCAGTGGCACAATCGATGTGCTGGGCTACGAACCGCAGCGCCGCGACAAAGCCCTCTTGCGCCAAATTACGATTGTGATGGGCCAGCGGAATCAATTAATGTGGGATATTCCAGCGCTCGATTCATTTGAATTACAACGGGCAATTTATCAAATTCCTGAGGGCGAGTTTCGCCGCATGCGCGATGAATTGATTGATTTGCTCAGTATGGGCGATTTGGTCAAAAAGCCAGTGCGTAATTTATCGCTTGGTGAGCGCATGAAGGCCGAATTTATCTCAGCGTTGTTGCATCGACCCAAAGTGTTGTTTTTGGATGAGCCAACGATTGGCTTAGATGTAACGGCGCAACGCTTGATTCGCGAATTTGTTGCTGCCTACAATCAGCGTTATCAAGCTAGCGTGATGTTGACCAGCCACTATATGGCCGATGTGCAAGCGTTGTGTAAACGAGTGATCGTGATTCACCATGGCCAATTGTTGTACGACGGCGGTTTGGCTGGCTTGGTCGAGAAATTTGCCGCCTACAAAACCATCGGCGTAACCCTCGACGACCCTGAATTAGATTTAAGCCAATATGGCGAGATTATTAGCAACACCAAGGGCCAAGTTAGTTTGCGGGTTCCCAAACAAGCGACTGCCCAAATTACCACTCGTTTGTTGAACGAAGTTGCGATTAGTGATCTGACGATTGAAGATCCGGCGATTGATTCGATTATTGAGCAGGTGTTTCAACAGGAGGCGCAGGTTGTATGAAGCAGCACCTTGATTTGTATCTGACCTTGCTTAAAACATCGATTATTAGTCAATTTCAATATCGCGTGGCGCATATGTTTTGGCTCTTGGCGATGATGGTTGAGCCAGTGGTTTATTTGGTGGTTTGGGGCACAATTGCCAATTCGCAGGGTGGCAATGTGGCTGGCTACACCGCTGGCACCTTTGCGGCCTACTACATCACGTGGACGTTGGTGCGCCAGATGAATATTGCGCTCACACCGTATGCCTTTGAGAATCGGATTCGCAAAGGTCGGCTTTCCAACGAACTGATGCGGCCAATTCACCCAATCCATTTTGATATGAGCTTTTTTATGAGCCTCAAAGTGGTGACGATTGTGCTGTGGTTGCCGATTGCCGGGCTATTGTGGTGGATTTTTCAGCCAGCATTTACCTTTACCGCTTGGTGGCAAATTCCGGCGTTTATTTTGGCCTTGTTGGGTGGTTTTGTGACACGCTTTTTGTGTTTGTGGGCGCTGGGCTTGGTAACTTTTTGGGTGACCAAAGTCAGTGCGGTGTTTGAATTGTATTTTACAATCGAATTATTGCTTTCTGGCCGATTAGTGCCGCTGGCAATTATGCCCGCTTGGGTGCGCGACATTTCGCAATGGCTACCCTTCCAATGGACATTTGGCTTTCCCATTGATGTGGCGGTTGGCACATTGACTGGCCCACAAGTGGCGTGGGGTTTGGCCATGCAAGCGGTTTGGATGCTGATCGCAGGTGGTATTTTGGCCTTGGTTTGGCCGCATGCGGTGCGGCGCTACTCGGCAGTAGGAGCATAATATGGTCTGATTTAAGGCTTTTTTGGATCTTCCTGCGAGTCAGTGTGATCAGCGAATTTCAGTATCGGGTGAATTTCTTTGTGCAGCTGTTTCAATCGGCGCTGGCCTTGGGCACGGGCTTAGTTGCCATGAGTTTGGTGTTTAACTATACCCAAAGCCTGGCTGGTTGGAGCCAGCCCGAATTATTGGCCGTGATGGGTGTGCACATCATCGTTGGCGGGCTGATTAACACGATCATTCAACCAAACATGAATCGCTTTAATTGAAGATATTCAAGAAGGCACCTTGGATTTTGCGTTAACCAAGCCTGCCGATGCCCAAGCAATTATTAGTGTGCGCGAATTTCGGATTTGGCAATTGATTGATTTGGTGCTTGGTAGCGCAGTGCTTGGCTATGCGATTAGTCAATTGAGCACTCGTTTGGGTTGGCTGAGTGCGCTCTCGTTTGCGGCGGCGGTGCTGCTTGGCGGTCTTATGATCTACAGCGTTTGGTTGATGCTGAGCGTTGGCGCATTTTGGATTATTCGCGCCGACAACTTTTTGGAGATTTTCGATAGTTTGTATCAAGCTGGCCGCTGGCCAGTCAGCATCTATCCTAGTTGGTTGAAACATACCTTGACTTTTGTGCTGCCGATAGCCTTTGCTGTAACCTTGCCAGCAGAAACCCTTGCCCGCCAATTGAACGGCCAGAATATGCTGTTTGCTTTGGGCTTGACGCTGTTGCTGCTGGTGGTTTCGCGGCTCTTCTGGCGTTTTGGTTTGCGCCACTACACCGGAGCCTCGGCCTAGAAGTAGATGCCCTCACCCTCCCAGCCCTCTCTCCCACTGGATTCGGGCAAGGGGTTCTTTCAAGGGTAGGCTTTTAACAATGGGTGGTGGTGCAGCGTTCCCTCTCCCCAACCCCCTCGCCCACTGAACGCGGGCGAGGGGGAGCGCTCCATACATGGCTCACAAATCACGGCAGAACCACCAGATGAACGCCCCTCGCCCGCACCACGGGAGAGGGGTTGGGGGTGAGGGCACTTAAACCCTTAGACACCAACCTCCTCGCCCACTGAATGCGGGCGAGGGGGAGTACCCTATACATGGCTCACAAATCACGGCAGAACCACCAGATGAACGCCCCTCTCACGTACCACGGGAGAGGGGTTGGGGGTGAGGGAACATCCCCAAATCCTTAAAAACCTACCCTTGTTAGAAGAGGGATTGGGATGAGGGAACACCTCACTTAATCGCATATCGCCAAGGCTGCATTACAGATACTTAATAATGATAAAATAGATACTCAATGAAGAGCAGGTTTCCCCAAAAACTTCCCTAGCGTAACAATCGAAGGAGATTCTGGCACGGCGCTAGGCTCGCACTGTGTGGAGGTCGTTAGTATGGACCGTCTGAGGCATCGTTGGTCGTTAATTGGGACAATCCTCGCGTTAATTGGGTTGTGGAGTAGTTTGGTGGTGATTTCACTGCCAAAACGCACCGAAGCCCAGCCCGTGGTTGAAGAACAACGGATTGTGGCACGGATTGAGGCCAAAGATCGGGCTGAATCATTGGCGCTCAGTGCGCGTGGCCTTGATTTGTTGGAAATGCGCGATAAGCACGATGTGTTTGCCTTGATTACGCCAAGCGAATTGGCGAAATTGCAACAAGCGGGCTTTACTGCTCAAATCGATCAAACCCAAACCCAATTGCTGCAAGAACCATCAATCTTGCCAGTCCAAGGTGGGTTCCGCACGGTTGAAGAAGGCTATGCCTTGCTTGACCAATGGCATGCCAGCTATCCAACCTTAACGAACTTGTTTACCTATGGCACTTCATGGGATAAAGTGACGGCTGGCGGGCCAGCAGGCTACGATTTGCGTGGTATCACGATCACCAACTCGTTGATTCCTGGGCCAAAACCAACCTTCTTCTTGATGTCGGCAATTCATGCTCGCGAAATGTCAACCGCTGAATTGACCTTGCGCTATACCGAGTATTTGCTTTCACGCTATCAAACCGACCCTGATGTGCATTGGTTGCTTGATGAGCACACAATTGTGATTGTGCCCTTCGTCAACCCCGATGGCCGTAAGATCGCCGAGCAAGGCTCATCGTTTACCCAACGTAAAAACCGCAATACGGTTGATACTTCCGGCTGTAGTGGCGTGAATGTTGGGATCGACCTCAACCGTAACTCATCGTTCCACTGGGGTGAAGTCGATAGCCCGAATGGCGATCGTTGTGGCCAAACCTGGCCTGGGGTTTCAGCGGCTTCGGAGCCAGAAGTTGCCACCTTGCAACAATGGATTCGTGGTGTATTTGCCGATCAACGTGGGCCAAATGACACTGATCCTGCTCCAGCAGATACAACGGGCGTATATATCTCAATTCACTCATATAGCGATTTGGTCTTGTGGCCATATGGTCACTCAGCCCAACTTGCCCCGAACGATGCCGATTTGCGCGGCTTGGGCAAGAAATTCGCCAGCTACAATGGCTACACGCCGCAAAAATCCGACGAGCTGTATCCAACCAGCGGTACAACCGATGATTGGGCATATGGCGAGTTGGGTGTAGCAGCCTACACCTTTGAAGTTGGGCCAGAATCAGGCTCGTGTGCTGGCTTCTTCCCAGCGTTTACCTGTTTGGATGGCCAAGCCCAAGGCAACTTCTGGGGTCGCAATTTGCCAGCGTTCTTGTATGCATCGAAAGTGGCACGCACGCCATATCAACTGCAACGTGGCCCTGATGCCTTGAATGTAACCACCCAATCGGTCAGCAATGGCTACAAATTGTTGGCAACGATTAATGATGTTAACAATGGCAATCAAACGATTGCTGCAGCCGAAGCCTATGTTGATACCCCACCATGGCGGGCTGGGGCAACGGCGATTAGCCTTAGCGCCACTGATGGCAGTTTCAATGGCACGCAAGAAGCAGTCAATGCGACAATTCCCCAAACTTTGGCCAACGGTCGCCACTTGGTCTACTTCCGTGGCCGCGATGCTGCGGGCAACTGGGGTCCAGTCAGCGCCCAATGGCTCGACGTTGCGCCTCAGGGCTTAACTGGGGTTGTGCGGGCTAGCGATAACAATCAGCCAATTGCCAATGCCACGATTGTGGCTACCACTGGCACGTTTACTAGCACTACCACCAGCGCTAGCGATGGTAGCTATCGCTTGGAATTGCCAGTTGGCAGTTATACGGTCAAGGCTAGTGGCACGGGCTTGACTCCTGCAAGCTACAATTTGACCATTACCAGCAATACGTTCACTACCCAAGATTTAACCCTTGCCCAACTGGCAGTTTTGACAACTACGCCAAATCCATTGAATTTCAATCTGGCGAGTGGCAGCCAAGCTCGCACCTTGGTGGTGGGCAATGCTGGTGGTACGAGCTTTAGTGCCAATGTAACGCTGGCACCAATGGGCTATGAAGCTAAGAGTAGCGATGATGCTGGTGGCCCAAGCTATAGCTGGAACGATATTAGCAGCACTGGTACACGCCTGAGTTTGAGTGACGACAGCTGTACAGTTGTGAACTTGCCAAGCAGTTTCAATTACTATGGCACTGCCTATAGCAAATTGATCGTTAATAGCAATGGCTTTGTTAGCCCAACCAATAGCACGACTTGTAGCGCATCGGGTACTTCGACCAACGGGGTTGTGCCAGGTACATCAGCGCCTAACAATGTGATTGCCGCCTTATGGGATGACCTTGATCCCGGCGATTTAGCTGGTACGAATGGCGTATTTAGCTATCTTGATAGTGCTACTAGCCAATTCATTGTTGAATTTAGCGGCGTGCCACATTGGGGTAATGCTGGCAACTTCAGCCCTGAAGATTTCCAATTTGTGCTCAATCTCACGACTGGCGATATTACGCTCAAGTATCAAACGGTTGATACGCAAAATAGCGTCAGCGTGGGCATCGAAGATAGCACTGGAGCTTCGGGCTATCAATGGGTCTATAACAGCAGTGGCCGCTTGCATAGCAATTTGGCAATTCAATTTGCCGCCTATGCTGGTAGCGCCCCATGGCTCAGTTGGACACCAGCCTCGTTTGATGTGGCAGCCCGTGGTTCGGCCAATGTTCAGGTGACGGCTAACAGCACTGGCTTAGCCAACGGCACCTATCGTGCTCGTTTGCGGGTCAATGCTGGCAGCAACACCGTCAACGGCGATCAAACGGTTCCGGTCGTGTTGACCGTTGGTACCAGCTCAACCGTGCATGATGTGGCTATCCATGCGCCACAAGCTGCCTTGAGTGGTGTGGCCGGCTCAACCATTAGCTATAGCGTGAGTATTACCAATACCGGTAATGTGAGCGATACCTTTAATTTGAGTTTGAGTGGCAATGCTTGGCCAACGACCTTGAGCCAACCTAGCGTCAATTTGGCTGCTGGTGCCAGCACTACAGTCCAAGTTTCGGTGGCAATTCCAGCCAATGCAACCGCTAATAGTACCGACAGTGTGACTGTGACCGCAACCTCAAGCGCTGATAGCAGTGCTACCAGCAGCACGAGCTTGGTTTCAACCGCCACAAGCATTCCAGTTAACAACTATCGAGTGTTTATGCCATATGTTGGTAAGTAGAATTTAGCGATTGAGGAGCAGAGGTTGGTTGTTGGGGATCGGTAACAAGCATTTGTTATCGATCCCTCTTTTGATCCACGAAGGAGCACGCAGTGAGGCGCTAGGCTATGGGCTTTTGGCTAGCGGAATTATTGCGATACCCCATACTTCATCTTTTGGCATGTTCTATGTTCTATAAACGAATCACCCGATCTCTTACCCCCAACCTTTCGACGGGCGAGGGGAGTTCGTTTGGTGGTTCTCCCTCGCCTCGCGGCGAATCGAGGCGCGGTGTTAATGCTATGAACCATTCCATCTAGGTTCTATAAATCCGACCCCTGATCCCTAGCCCAGATCCTCTATGGTTGTGGTCATCCTTCATTCTTCATCCTTTGCTATGTTCTATGGTCTTTAAACGCATCCCCGATCCTCGATCCCCAATTATCGGATAGAATAGAATTGCATTCAGGAATTGTCGGCGATGGATTGTGCTGGAACCGCTTACATCAGGCACAATCAGCCGATTCGGAATGCCCAAAGCCCAGCCGCTTGCACTGCGCAAAGCTGCGCTTGACAAATTGAGCCGCTTGTGGGATACTCTCACTTAGTAAATTCATTGGAATAAGTTATGCAGGGACTGCCCAAGAAAGCCAGTCGGGAGCAAAGCAAGCTTCACAACTACCGACTTGTCTTCAAAGCCATTTACGATGGTGGCGCGATTAGTCGAGTGGATGTTGCCCGCTTAACCAACCTCACACCAACCACGGTTTCGAGTAACGTCGCGATCCTTTTAGAAGAAGGGTTGGTGCAAGAAGTCGGGTTAGCGCCCTCGGGTGGTGGAAAGCCAGCGACATTGCTGAGCGTATTAGATGATGGTCGGCACTTGATTGGTTTGGATGTTGCGGGACACGAACTGCGAGGCTCGATCATCAACTTACGTGGGGCAATTCGCCAACGCCAAACGCTTGCGCTGAACGGTGGCAATGTGCTTGACCAATTGTATCAACTGATTGATCAATTGCTGGCGAACACCCACAACTCAGTGCTAGGAATTGGCATCGGCGCACCAGGAGTGATTAATACTACTGCTGGGATTGTTCAACAAGCTGTCAACCTTGGTTGGCACAACCTCGCGCTCCGCGATTTGTTGGGCAAGCGTTATGGGTTACCAGTCTATTTGGCCAACGATAGTCATGTGACGGCGATTGCTGAACACACGTTTGGCAGCCAGCGCAACGCACCTAATCTTGTGGTGATCAACGTTGGGCAAGGTATCGGCGCAGGCATTTTTATCAATGGTCGAATTGTTGGTGGTGATGCTTGGGGAGCCGGTGAGATCGGTCACGTGGTGGTTCAGCCCCATGGAATACTCTGCCGCTGTGGGCATTACGGCTGCCTCGAAACCGTTGCCAGCACAAGTGCGCTGCTAACGAAACTTGATGCAACCCTACCCCAAACGCAACCATGGACGATTGCCGATGTCCAAACAGCTTTGGCAAACAATGAGCCAACTGTACGGGCAATCATTGACGAAGCAGCCTACTATCTTGGCATCGCCATTGCTAATGTTGTTGGTCTGCTCAACGCTCAATTCGTGATCTTGGCTGGGTCGCTGGCCCAACTTGGCAATGATTTACTCCAACCGTTACGCCGTTCGCTAGCCCAGCACGCATTGCAAACCTTGGTTGCCGCTACTGATGTGCAAGTCAGCACACTCGGCAGCGATATTGTCACCCTCGGGGCAGCAGCGTTGTTACTAGCCAATGAGCTAGGCATTGTTCGGGATTAAAGTTCCAGCAAACCACCCCCCGACAAGCTTAGCCACTTAGTTCCTTGTATAGGGGGTTTGCGTGGATCAACGACAGCGCCGGAACGCCAATGGCTGGCGACTGGGAGTCGATGTAGGGGGGACGAAAATTGCCACCCTGCTCGTCGATGGCGATAATCGGGTTTGGGCTAGCGTTCAACGCCCAACCGATACCCAGACCCCAGACCATGCCCTCCAGTCTCTTGCTGACACGATTTGGGAAACCCTGAAACAAGCCGATCTGCCCATTCGGCTCCTTGCGGGCATTGGGATTGGCATTCCAGGCCAAGTCGATACGCAGAGCGGGATTGTACGGCACGCCGTCAATCTTGGCTGGCAATCAGTTGATCTGCGTGGCTTCATCAACGCCACTTTTGGCACGGCTTGCGTGATTGAAAACGACGTTCGGGCCGCAGCGCTTGGCATTCAACGCTATTGGCTGGCAGGTTCGATCGATTCGATTTTATATGTTAGTATAGGCACTGGCATAGCCGCTGGCATGATTCTTGATGCTACTGTCTACCGTGGTAGTCACGGGATGGCGGGTGAAATCGGGCATGCACGCTTCGGATCATCAACAATTCGCTGTCGCTGTGGCAATTATGGCTGTCTTGAAGCCATTGTTGCGGGGCCAGCAATTGCGAACTATGCACAATCTCTGCTCTCTACATTCCCGCATAGCCAACTTCATACCCTTGATTTAGTGACCACTCCCGCAGTCTATAGTGCTGCTGAAGCTGGTGACGAATTAGGCTTGTCGGTTGCCCAGATGGTTGGCGAACAACTTGCTCAGGCGCTCTATACCTTGGTGCTTGCCTATGATTGTGACCATATTGTGCTGGGAGGCGGTGTTAGCCGCGCAGGCTCAGCCTTCTTCAGGCCAATCGAACAAGCACTCGATGGCTTACGTCAGCAAAGTTCGCTAGCAGCATCATTGCTTCCTGCCGGGCGGGTTAAGCTTTTGGATCGTGATTTTGCTGCTGGTGCATGGGGCGGAATCGCCTTGCTCGATAGCCAAGCGTTGGCGCGAGTAGCGCAAACGCAACTGGCTTAAACTCGGCTACGGGGTTGGCACAGCACCCCACGGCAAACCATACCAGTACCACATTTTAGGTTGGATTTGGGGAAAAGCCACGGGTTATGAGTCACGCAAACCCGATCATTTCCCGCATTAGTGAGGAACAGTCAAGATGAAACATCGCAGTTTCCTATTGTTACTGCTGATCAGCATGCTGATCGCCGCCTGTGGTGGTAGCACAACGCCTACAACCGCACCAACCACCGCAGCAACCACTGCTCCTGCAGCAACTGCTACGACCGAAACAGCTGCCGCAACCGAAGCTCCAGTTGCAACCGAAGCAGCCGCCGCAACCGAAGTTCCAGCCGCAACCAAAACTACAGATAGCACTGGTAGCGCTCCAGCAATCAACCCAAACTATGCCGAATTGGTCCGCGCCGAAGCTGGCGAATTCAAAGGCACCAAAGTCAGCATTTTCGGTTTGTGGGTTGAAGCTGAAGATGCAGCCTTCAATCAAACCTTGGCTGCCTTCGAAGCCCGTACCGGCATCGACGTGCAATACGAAGGTTCAAAAGATTTCGAAACCTTGATTCCTGTTCGCGCCGAAGGTGGTAACGCACCTGACATCGCTGGTTTCTCACAACCAGGCTTGATGGCAACCTTGGCTCGCAAGAACAAGTTGGTCGATATCTCAAGCTTTATCAAACCAGCCGACTTGGAAAAAGATTACATCCAATCATGGATCGATCTTGGTTCAGTTGATAACACCCTCTACGGTGTCTTCTTCCGCGCCAGCACCAAGAGCATCGTCTGGTATCCAGTTCCAGCCTTCGACGAAGCTGGTTACAAAATTCCAGAAACCTGGGATGAATTGACCGCTTTGAGCGACAAGATGGTTGCTGATGGCAACACTCCATGGTGTATCGGCTTGGAACACGGCAACGTGACCGGCTGGGTCGCTACCGACTGGATGGAAGACATCATGTTGCGTACCGCTGGCGCTGAAACCTACGACAAGTGGGTTAGCCACGAAATTCCTTTCACCGACCCAAGCGTCAAAAACGCTGCTGAAGTGATGGGCAAAATCTGGTTCAACGAAACCTACGTTGCTGGTGGCCGTGAAGGTATCTTGACCACCGCTGTGGCCGATACCCAAACCCCAATGTTCAACGCCGACAAACCAGGCTGCTGGTTGCACCGCCAAGCTGGCTGGATTCCATCATTCTTCCCAGAAGGCAAGAAAGCTGGCACCGACAGCAACTTCTTCTACTTGCCACCAATTGATCCAGCATTAGGCAAGCCTGTGTTGGGTGGTGGCGATGTGTTCGCAATGTTCAACGACCGCCCAGAAGTGCGCGCCGTGTTGCAATACTTGGCTAGCCCAGAATCAGCCAAAGGCTGGGTCGAAACTGGTGGCTTTATCTCACCAAACAAAAGCGTCGACTTGGCTTGGTATGGTAACGACATTGACCGCCGCCAAGCTGAAATCATCAAGGAAGCTACCGTATTCCGCTTCGATGCTTCCGACTTGATGCCAGCTGAAGTTGGCGTTGGTACCTTCTGGAAAGGTATGGTCGATTACGTGAACAATACCGATATCGACACTGTGTTGCAAACCATCGACGAAAGCTGGCCAAAAAACTAGTCAGCCTCCCTCGATGACGATGCAACGCATCGCAACTCCGCGAGAGGTAGGTAGCTTATGCCTACCTCTC
The DNA here is from genome assembly GCA_963767035.1 of uncultured Chloroflexia bacterium. Taxonomy (GTDB): domain Bacteria; phylum Chloroflexota; class Chloroflexia; order Chloroflexales; family Herpetosiphonaceae; genus Herpetosiphon. The sequence goes on from CAVYBW010000004.1 coordinate 523,449, forward strand.
GTTGTATAGTTGAGAGCATAGAACATAGAGCATAGAACATGGCAAAGGATGAAGGATAAAGGATGAATCGAATAAAGTAATGTTTTAACGCAGCGGTGCAGAGGGAGAAAGGCTCTAGGATAGCGGAACAAATTTGATCTTCCAAGTGATTTTTTCAAGCCAAAAGCCTATCACACATAGCCCAATCTGGTGCAATTCGTAGCTAAAAACCTATAGCCAAAAGCCCAGATCCTATAGTCAAACACAACATAGCGCAGAGAACAGCGGAATCAGCCAAATTCACTTGTTCTCTGGACTCTGTTCTCGGTATTCAGGCAGTGCTGCTTGGCACTGTTCCTCAGCAAGGAGTTGTGGCATGTCATCACAACCACAAACTAGCACTAAGCCACGCTCGCGCAGCGCCGTCGAGATTGTGCGCATGCTGCTTGTTCCTCTCGCATTAATTATTTCAATTTTGGTCGGGCGTTGGAGCCTCGGTGTCATGAAAGACGCTGATGCCCCACGGTTGTTGGTGGTTGGGGTGGCCTTGCTTGTCGGGGTCTTTGGCATCTGGATTGCCTACTGGCTCTGTAACGAAGTGCTCAATCTGATTCCTTCTGAGACACTGCGCGAGAAGATTCGCCCAGTGATTTTTGTTGGCCCAGCCTTGGCCTTGTTGATTATCTACTTGGTCTATCCAACCGTGATGACGGCCTACTATAGCGTGCTCGATAAAAATAGCGAGGCCTTTGTTGGGCTGGATAATTTCACCTTTGCCTTTCAAAATCGTACCATCCAAATTGCCTTGCGCAATAATCTCTACTGGATTTTTGGCGTAACCACATTTAGCGTCGTTGGCGGCCTGATTATGGCGGTGCTGTTCGATAAAGTCCGTTATGAAGCCGTCGCCAAATCGATGATCTTCTTGCCGATGATTATTTCGTTTGTTGGCGCAGGCGTGATTTGGCGCTTTATGTATGCCAGCAATCCTCCAGGCGTTGGTTTGTTGAATGCCTTTATCGGTAATTTCGATTATAAACCTGTAGCGTGGTTGATTAATAAAAGCGTCAATAATATCTCCTTGATCGTGATTATGATCTGGCTGCAAACTGGCTTCTGCCTCGTGATTCTCTCCGCCGCGCTCAAGGCGATTCCCGCCGATATTATCGATGCAGCCCGGGTTGACGGTGCAAGTGAGCTTGATATCTTCTGGCGGATTATCATTCCTTCGCTCAAAACCACGATTTTGACCGTGGTAACGACGGTGGTGATCGCGGTGCTGAAGGTGTTTGACATTGTGTTTGTGATGACCAACGGGAACTATGAAACCGAAGTGATTGCCAACCGCATGTTTACCGAGTTCTTCCGAAATCAAAACTATGGCCTCAGTAGCGCCTTAACCATGATTTTGGTGATCGCCGTGCTGCCAGTGATGATTATTAATGTGCGGAACGCCCGCCGTCAGCGAGGGTAATCATGCGTATTCAACGTTTTGTCTCACGTTCATTTGTTCACTTTGCGGTCATTTTGATTGCCTTTCTCTGGACGTTGCCAACCGTCGGTGTGTTGATTAGCTCGTTCCGCCCTGAAAATGATGTTAAAAACTCAGGCTGGTGGAATGCGCTCAAACACCCGTTCGAGGAATCGGTTTGGACCTTCAAAAACTATGCTGATGTGATCAATTCCAACGGAATTGGCGAGGCCTTTGTCAATACCTTGGTGGTGACGATTCCGGCTACGATTCTACCAATTACCGTCGCTGCCTTTGCGGCCTACGCCTTCGCTTGGATGAAATTTCCTGGCCGCGATTGGCTGTTTGCAATGGTGATTGGCTTGATGGTTGTGCCATTACAAGTGGCCTTGATTCCCATTTTGCGCTTGTATACGCAAACCGGCATCGCCGGAACCTTCCTTGGGTTGTGGCTGGCGCATACCGGTTTTGGCTTGCCGCTGGCAATTTATCTGCTCTACAACTATATTTCGCAGCTTCCAGGCGATCTGATTGAATCGGCGAAGATCGACGGTGCTTCCGATTTCACCGTCTTTATGCGGATTGTGCTGCCACTTTCGACCCCAGCAATTGCCTCGTTTGCAATCTTCCAATTCCTTTGGATCTGGAACGACCTGCTGGTTTCATTGGTGTTCTTGGGTACGAATAAAGTCTTGACGGTCAAACTTTCTGAATTAACCGGCTCGCTCGGCAATAAATGGCACTTGTTAACTGCTGGCGCGTTTGTCTCGATGATCGTGCCGTTGGCAGTGTTCTTTGCGCTACAACGCTATTTCGTGCGTGGTTTGCTAGCCGGATCAGTCAAGGGATAAAAAATGCAATTATTACCAAAACCAAAAAGCCTTCAGCTGGCTGAGGGAAGCTATGCTTTACCCAAAATTTGGCAGATTAGCCTCCCAAACCAGCTTGATCAACGGGTTTCGACCAGTTTGGCCCAGTTTGGCGACTATCAATTGGTTGCGCAAGCAGCGCATCTGAACTTGACGCTTGATTCAAATATTGCTCACGCCGATGGTTATCGTTTGCAAATTGCTGCTGAGGGTGTGCAGATTGCCGCCCAAACTGCGGCTGGCCTGTTTTATGGCCTGCAAACGCTGCGCCAAATTCAAAAACAATCAGCTGAGCAATTGCCTTATTTACTAATCGAAGATGCGCCCGATTTTGAAGTGCGCGGCTTTATGCTCGATATTAGCCGCGATAAAGTGCCAACCCTGGCCACGCTGTATGGCTTAATCGATGAATTGGCAAGCTGGAAAATTAACCAAATTCAACTCTACATCGAGCATACGTTTGCCTACCAAAATCACCCCACGGTTTGGGCTGATGCCTCGCCCTTGACTGCTGAAGAAGTGCGAGCGCTCGATGATTTTTGTCTTGAGCGCTTTATCGAATTAGTGCCCAACCAAAACTGTTTTGGCCATATGCGGCGCTGGCTGACCAAACCAGAATATCGCGATTTGGCCGAATGTCCCGATGGTTGCGATACTGGCGATCCCGATTGGGGCTATTTTGACGAACCATTTACCTTAGCTCCCGAACATCCAGGCAGTATCGCGTTGGTGCGCAGTATGCTCGATGAGTTGTTGCCCAACTTCCGCACTCGCACGCTGAATGTTGGCTGTGATGAAACGGTTGAATTGGGCTTGGGCGCGAGTGCAGCGCCGGTTGCCGAACGTGGCAAGGGTCGGGTTTATCTCGAATTTTTGCAAAAGCTCTATCACGAAGCCCACTCACGCGGCTATGTTATGCAATTCTGGAGCGATATTATTTTGCATTACCCAGAGTTGGTGAGCGAATTGCCTCGCGATGTCGAGGTGCTAATTTGGGGCTACGAGGCCAATCATCCCTTCGAAGCCCAAGCGGCGACAATTGCTAAGGCTGGCTTGCCATTCTATGTTTGCCCCGGCACGTCGAGTTGGAATACGGTTGCAGGTCGCACAACCAACGCCTTGGAAAATATCGCCAGCGCCGCTAAACATGGCTTGCATTATGGCGCTAAAGGCTTTTTGATGACCGATTGGGGCGATAATGGCCACTGGCAACCGTTGGTGACCAGTTATCTTGGCTTGGCCATCGGTGCTGCTCGGGCTTGGAATGCCCTCGCTGAGCTTGATGTTGTGGCGTTGCTCGACACCGTGGTTTTTGCTGATAGTAACAAGGTTTTGGGCAATTTGGTCTATCAATTGGGCGATGTTTATCGCGCTGTGCCGCCGTTGTTGCACAATACCTCGTCATTATTCCGCATTTTGCAGGCCAACCCCGAAGCGATTGCCGCATTGCAGATCGATCGTGAAGATTTACATAACGCCGAAGAGATTTTGGCGCAACTCCGCAATGAGCTACAAGCTAGCAACTCGCAACGAGCTGATGGCGAGCTTTGCTTGGTCGAATTGAATTGGGCGATCGATTTGCTGAGCCATGCCACGCGTCGTGGTTTGTGGGTGCTTGATCAACAGCCAAGCGAAACTGCCAGCAACTTACAAACCGAAATCGATGGTTTGATTGAGCGCTTCCAACAGGTGTGGCTGAGCCGCAATCGACCTGGTGGTTTGCAAGATAGTCTAAACCATTTTGCAACCTTGCGCGCTAGCTATGGCGAGGTGCGTTATGCCTGATCTATTGGTCAAACTCTATGAATTGCCAGCGATTCCCAGCATTACAGGCGTAACGATTCGGCGTGCGCTTGCCCCAGAACGCCATGTGGTGCTCGATTGGGTGGCCCGCTTTTTCTATCCAGCGTGGCGCAGTGAGTGTGCAGTGGCCTTCAGTCAAGCGCCAATTAGCTGCATTATTGCGGTTGAAGAACAAAAACTTTTGGGTTTTGCCTGCTACGACACCACCACCCGCAACTTCTTCGGACCAACCGGAGTCGATCCCGATTGCCGTGGGCGCGGAGTTGGTACGGCCTTGTTGGTTGCGGCATTGGATGCCATGAAGCAGCTTGGCTATGGCTATGCAATTGTTGGCGATGCTGGGCCAGTTGAGTTTTATCAGCGCACGGTTGGCGCGATTGTAATTCCCGATTCAACTCCCGGCGTGTATCGTGGGATGTTGCAAGGGGAAGCATGAGCAGCCTACGTTTTGAAAACGCCACGATTTATACGCCTGAGCTAAGCGCTACACGGAGTTTGGCGATTGCCGATGGCCAGATTGCTGAGTCAGCACCCAACGCGCCCTGCTACGATCTGACTGATCTGATTATTGCGCCGGGCTTGATCGATTTGCAACTGAACGGCGCGTTTGGCCACGATTTCACCAGCGATCCGCAGACGATTGCTGCGGTTGCCGCCGCTCTGCCGCAATATGGCGTGACGGCCTTTTTGCCAACGATCATCACCTCGCCGCTGAGCCAAGTTGCTTTGGCGCAACAAGTGGTGCAGCAAGCGAATATTGCTGGTACGCGAGTGTTGGGTTTACACCTCGAAGGGCCGTTTCTCAACCCTGCCAAGCGGGGCGCGCATAATCCTCAGCATTTGCAAACGCCAAGTTTGGCGGTGATTGAAACTTGGTCGCCAGCCAATGGCGTGCGTTTGGTGACTTTGGCTCCTGAACTTGATGCTGCCGATGAGGTCATTCAAACCTTAGTTGGGCGCGGTGTAGTGGTGAGTGCTGGCCATGCCGAAGCCACGTTTGAGCAAGCTGAGGCCAGCTTTAATCAAGGCATTCGGGCGGTCACCCATTTGTTCAATGCCATGCCAGCCTTGCATCATCGCGAGCCAGGTTTAGCCGGAGCCGCCTTGAGCGATCAACGGATCACGATTGGCTTGATTCCCGATGGGGTGCATGTGCATGCTGGTTTGGTGCGGCATATTTGGCAAAGTGCCAGCCAGCGGATTGCAATTGTGAGCGATGCACAGGCGGCGCTGGGCATGCCCGATGGCGAATATCTGCTTGGCGACACGACCTTGACCGTGGCCAATGGCGAGGCTCGGCGTAGTGATGGCCGTTTGGCGGGCAGCGTTTTGGCAATGGATCAAGCGTTGCGCAATATTCATGCTTGGACAAACAGCCCGCTGGAGCAGATTTTGCCAGCCTTTACGACAATTCCGGCCAACTTATTGGGCTTGGCCCACTATGGCCGGATTGCGATGAATAACCCTGCTGATCTCGTGATTTTTGATCAGCACTATCAGGTTGTCGCCACAATTGTTGGCGGCACCATCGTCTATGGTTCTACAACCTTGGAGCAACGTCAATGCTAACCCAAAGCCATCTTTATCGTGAAATTTACGAGCAACCACAGTCGCTGGCGCGGCTGCTCGACGCTGAAAAAGCTACGGTTGCCAACTTGGCGGCGGCCATTCGCGAACGCAATATCAGCCAAATTGTGATTGCCGCGCGTGGCACCAGCGATAATGCTGCTCGCTACGCCCAATATTTGCTTGGCTCACTCAACGGTATTCTTGTCACCTTGGCGACACCAAGCCTGTTTTCAATCTATCAACGCCCGCCAGTTTTGGGCAATGTGTGTGTGTTGGGCATTAGCCAAAGCGGCAAAAGCCCCGACATTGTGGCAGTGCTGACCGAAGCCCGCAAGCAAGGCGCATTAACCGCCGCGATTACCAATAAAATCGATTCGCCCTTGGCCCAAGCTGGCGATTTCGTGATCGATTTGCATGCTGGCGAGGAATTGGCGGTTGCTGCGACCAAAAGCTATAGCGCGCAATTGGCGGCAATTGCTATGCTCAGCACTGCTTTAGCGACTGATGCCAGCATGAACCAAGCCTTGGAACGCTTGCCCCGCTTTGTTGACGATACCTTGAACAACCTGCCGGATATGGCGAATGTGGTGCAGCGCTATCGTTACATGCAGCAATGTGTGGTGATTGGCCGTGGCTACAATTATTCAACTGCCTTTGAATTAGCACTCAAACTCAAAGAATTGACCTATACAATTGTGCAGCCCTACAGCAGCGCCGACTTTTTGCATGGCCCTGTGGCCGTGCTCGAACCAGGCTTTCCGGTGATTGTAATTGCGCCAAGTGGCCAGATGTTGCCAGAAATGCAAACCTTTATTCAAACCATTCGCGAACGCGGCGCAGAAATTCTGGCGATCAGCGATGATCACGATACCCTGCGCTTAAGTCGCACGGCCTTGCGCACGCCAACTGGTTTGCCCGAATGGCTCTCGCCAATGATCAATATTGTACCTGGCCAATTGCTGGCCTTGCATCTAGCCCACACCCGCGATTTCGATGTTGATCAGCCGCGTGGTTTGCGCAAAGTTACTGAAACCCGCTAAGTGTTTATTTCCCTCTCCCCCCAGCCCCCTCTCCCACTGAACGCGGGCGAGGGGGAGCGGTGTATTGCGACCCATTCTGATTACACCACACAAGGAAAAAGCCCCTTGTCCGTGCAACGGGTGAGGGGTTGGGGTGAGGGAACCTTTGCCATGATGACGCTTTATCTCGTACCCAATTGGCAGCCATTTCAGCGTAGGCTGGATCGATCGTGGAGCTTGTAACTCAATCATTCGTGCAATTCTTGGCTAAAAACTCCGTGGTTGAACATAAAAACTTGGAGCATTAGGCAACAAGTTGAGAGCAATAGGCAAGCATATTTCACCCCAAGATCTATACTGTTGCTAGAACACATTTCAACCGCAAGGAGCTTGTAATGCAACAACGAACGCTTGGCAACGGTGGCTTGACGGTTTCGGCGATTGGCCTCGGCTGTATGGGAATGAGCCAAAGCTATGGCCCTGGTGGCGATAAACAATCAGCGATTAATCTAATTCATACAGCAGTTGAACGTGGCGTAACCTTCTTCGACACCGCCGAAGTCTATGGCCCCTATGTCAACGAGGAATTAGTTGGCGAGGCGCTTGAGCCGTTTCGCAATCGCGTCGTAATTGCTACCAAGTTTGGCTTTAATTTACACCCCGATGGCAAACCAGGCTGGTCGGGAGTCAACAGCCATCCTGATCAGATTAAACCAGTGGCTGAGGCTTCGCTCAAACGCCTGCGGATCGAAGCGATCGATCTGTTCTATCAACATCGTGTCGATCCCAATGTGCCAATTGAAGAAGTTGCTGGCGCAGTCAAGGATTTGATGCAGCAAGGCAAGGTTAAGCACTTTGGGCTTTCCGAGGCTGGCGCACAAACGATTCGCCGTGCCCACGCGGTGCAGCCAGTCACCGCCTTACAAAGCGAGTATTCCTTGTGGACGCGCGAGCCGGAAACCGAAATTTTACCAGTATTGGCAGAATTAGGAATTGGCTTTGTGCCATTTAGCCCGCTAGGCAAGGGTTTTTTGACGGGCAAAATCGATCAAAGCACGGTTTTTGCGCAGGGTGATATTCGCAATACAATTCCACGCTTTACGCCCGAAGCGTTGCAAGCCAACCAAGCCTTAATCGATTTGCTGGAATCAATTGCGGCCCAGAAACAAGCAACGACTGCCCAAATTGCCTTGGCATGGCTGCTCGCCCAAAAACCATGGATCGTGCCAATTCCAGGCACGCGTCGCGTAGAACGCTTGGAAGAAAATTTGGGTGCGGCAGCAATTACGCTGACTGATGCTGATTTGCAAGCAATCGAGCAAGCCGCCGCTTCAATTACGATTCAAGGCGCACGCTACCCTGAGCATTTAGAAAAAATGACTGGGTTATAGAAGAACTGTTGAGGCGTTGAGTTTGGCTCAGCGCCTCGTTCATTTATCTGGCGGGTTTGGCCCAGGAATTGGCTCTGGCACAATCACTGGCTCAAACCCAGTTAATTCACTGCCCAAGCGCCCCAATAAGACCTTAAATTGGTCGGGATTATCAGGATGCCACTCGAAACGGGCGCGTTCAAACCACTGGGTAATCACCTCATCGCCAGCGGCATTGACCTCATATTGAGCACTGGTCAGGGGCAAACCAAACAATTGCAACGAACGCGCGTAGCTATCCAAGCTGGCGGTAGTTGTGCCATGGCTCTGCCAATAGTGCTTAAAGCCCATACCAACGTCTTGATTGCAGACGTTATGGCCAGTTTCAGCAAACCATAAGCAATCGGCGGCTGGTCGGCGTGCGGCTGGCTCCAATTCGCGGTTGAGTTGAGCCAAGCGCTCTTTGCCAAGTAAGCCAATTTGAATTTCGTAGGCTGTGCCAGCTAAATTGCTATGCCGCTCCAAGCGTTGGCGTTCAGTCCATTGGATGCTCAAGGTTGGGCCTTGATCGGGCGCTTTGTAATTTTCTTTAGCGCTGATCGGGTAGCCAAATACCGGCAGTCCACCGTTATCTATCCAATACTGGTCAAATGGGGCTTCGACACAATAGGCTTTGAGTTCGGGGAAACAATAACTGCTGGCGGCGGTGCTTGCCTGAATTGGCATGATTAAAAGCATTGCAAGTACCAAAAATTTCAACTGTTTCATAGCAAAACTCCTTGCTTTTGATCGCGAGTATAGCATACCCGCAGCGCGATTTTTGGTAGAAAATGTCAAGTCTTTGATCAATCAATGATCTATATTCTACTTATGGTTTATACAAATTCAATCCTAGTTTGCTCTTGATAAGCGTTTTCATCCCTACATCCCCTAATGGGTAATTATTGGAAGTTTAATCGGATTAATGCAGGGACTGGAGATACTAATTCACATTAATTTTAGTGAACAATTACTAAATTTTTTAAGTTTCTTCTTTAGATTTTTTTACTATAATCAAGCTACGTTCAATGATGATCAGGAGGCTATAAATGCGACGTTTGGTTCAACTTTCGCTGCTGATGGTGTTGGGTGTCGCATGGCTCGGTTCAACGCGGGCACATACCGCGATTCCCACCGGAATTTCAATTGTTTTTGATGAGGCTTTGGCCACCGGTTGGCAAAATTGGTCGTGGAGTACGGCGGTTGCGTTTGATAGTACAGCCCAAGCGCATACTGGCACCAAATCGACGGCTGTGACATTTGAGGCTTGGGGCGGTTTTTCGCTGCACTCGCCTGGGCTAATTCCAGCTGAGGCGCTGACTGGGATTAGTTTTTGGGTCTATGGCGGCACTGGCGGCGCACAATTTAACGCTGGGGTCACCACGACCGATGGTGGCAATATTGTCACTCCCGTGTTAATCAATGCTCCCGCTGGCCAATGGACTCAGGTTCAATTAACCATGGCGCAGTTGGGCAATCCTAGCGCGGTTTCACGGATCAATCTGCAAGAATCCACGGGCGTAGCCCAAGCAACCTTCTATCTCGATGATATTACTCTGAATGTCGTTGATTTTGCGCCCCCAGGTACGGTCAATGTGACAATTGATACCGATCAAACCGTGCTTGAATTTAGTGCGCGCAATGCACTCGGTACAAACTATGGCATGTGGGGCGTTGAAGCCGCCGCCAATTCAACCTTTCTTGCTCGTAGCGGCGCTTTGGGCAATATGACAATTCGTTTGCCTGGCGGCTCGATGAGCCAAGATCATGGGGCGATTAACTGTGAATTGGGCGCTGGCAACACGATTGCCGATGCTTGGCCTTGTAATTATGAATGGGCCATGACCCCAACCGATTTTATTGAGTTTCTGAGCGCAACTGGTCGCGATGCGATCTGGACAATCAATACTAATGTGACTTCGGGCGAAGCCGCTGCTTTGGTGGCCTTCTTCAATGGCGATGTGGCTGATCAACGCGCGCTTGGAACCGATCACAACGGCGTAAATTGGCGCACGGTCGGCTATTGGGCCCAACTGCGGGCTAGCCATGGCAACGCCGCGCCAGTTGGAATTAAATATTGGGATTTCGGCAACGAAACCTATGGATCGTGTGTCCAAGGCTGGGAAGTTGGCTGGACTTGTGATGGCGCTGAATATATCAACGGTGTGACAACGCCTGAGCGCCACGAAGGCTATCTTGATGTTCGCGCCGCGATGAAGGCCGTTGACCCAACGATTATGGTTGGGGTTACTGGCTTGGCCAACCCAACCGAATTCAACAATTGGACAACCAAAGTCTTGACCGAAGGTGGCGACATCATTGATTACCTCGCAATCCACCCCTATTCATTTGTCGATGTGCCAAACAACGATGCGCTTGGCCGCTATTTGATGCTTTCACGGCCTCAAAAGCAATGGCCCGAAGTTTTTGCTAGCACCCGCCAAGCAATCGCCGATTTTGCCGATGGCCGGGATATTCCAATTATGATTGGCGAATATAATTTGAGCGCAGGCTGGCCATACGATCCTCAAGCAATGATGACTAAAGCGCTGAATATGTTGTTTATTGCCGATACCACTGGCCAAATTATTCAAGGCGATGTATTGGCTGCCAACCATTGGCTGTTGAATGGCAATGTCCAAACCAATGGTACCGATTATGGCTTGATTGGCGATGTGCCAAGCTACACTCGCAGCCCGCAATATTATGCCTTCCATCTCTGGCAATTTTTTGGCAATCGCTTGCTTGAATACACCAGCGATGCCGATGCCGCAACCCAAATCAGCTTCTATGCTGGCAGCGATGGGCATACCATCTCGCTTATGGCAATCAACAAAACTGGTCAAGCTACGACGACCAATGTTCAACTTCGTGCCGATGGTACGGTGATTCCAGTAATTTCTGGCTCAATCGATGTTGCTCAAGCGGCAAGCCTTGATGCCACCACAATCACGTATAATGGTCAAACCAATGTAAACGATGATTTTAGTAATGCGCAGACGGTCGAATTGACTGAAGTGGGTGAAACCACCACGGTGACGCTGCCAGCTTACTCAATCACGCTCTTACGGTTTGCAACCGAAGACAGCGCCTATACGCTCTATAATCCGTTGGTGCTGTTGAACAAATAGAACGGATAGATTGTGTTCGACCCATTAGCCGAGTTGTCGGCGATTGATCAACGGGTACTGTGCGATTTAGCCGCACAGTACCCGATTAAGTTAACGCTCGAAACTGCAACCGCTGGCTTGCCACTTTGGCAACTGTTAATTGAGCGTTTGCAACTCTCCCCAACGCTCGCCCAAACCCTGATGGCACGTGGCGCAATTTGGATTAACAGCGTGCGGGTCAATGATCCACTGGCTGACGCTCCGCATGAGGGTGAATTGGTGTTGCATACGCCACCTGCTGGTTTATATGCCAACCCGATTGTGACTTCGGCTGAGATTTTATTTGAAGATGAGTGGATTTTGGTGCTGAATAAGCCCGCCGCTTGGTATAGCGTGGCCACACCTTGGGATACCTTTGGCCATCTCGAAGGTGCATTGGCGCGTTTTTTCGTGCAACGCGATGGCGAAGCCGTGCCATTCCACCTTGTGCATCGGCTTGATCATGGCACCTCTGGCGCATTGATTGTTTCCAAAAATCCTAGTCTCAACAGTCGGTTTCAGCGCATGTTTAATGAATGTCGCGTTGAAAAAACCTATCTTGCCCTAGCGAGCGGCGTGCCAACTTGGAACGAATTAGAAGTTGTTACTGGCCATTCACGCGGCGAATTTGGGCTGTGGTCGGTCTATCCCGAAGCGATGATCGATCAATTGTATGGCCCCAAAGATCGGCGGGTTCGGCGGGCACATACCAGTTTCATCGTGCGCGCCACGGGCCAGCAAGCGGCGTTATTGGCAGCACGCTTGCACACTGGCCGCACTCATCAAATTCGGTTGCATGCCATGCATGTTGGCCATCCGCTGGTGGGCGATCAACGCTATGGTGGTATGACTCAGCTTGGCGATTTAACCGTATCTGATCAATTATTACACGCTGCATGGCTGCAATTTCCACATCCACGTTATGGCTCAACGCTTGAGTTAATCGCCCCAGTGCCGAATATCTGGCACGCGGCGGGCGCAGTGGTGGGGATTGAGCTACAAACTGGGTTGCTAAAAGAAGGACATTGATCGCCATGACCTTGTTGATTTTATGTGGATTTGCCTTGTTAGCGGGTTTTATTGATGCGGTGGCTGGTGGCGGGGGCTTGGTGCAATTACCACCCTTATTAATTTTACAAAAAGATGTTGCTCCGGCGCTGCTGCTTGGCACCAATAAATTTGCGGCGGTAACGGGCACGGCCACGGCTGCCGTCAATTACAATCGGCGAGTGCGGGTCAATTGGCGGATCGTGGTGCCTGGCATGATCAGTGCGGCGATTTGTTCGTGGCTTGGCGCGCGAGCAGTCAGCTTAATTCGGCCAGAATTTTTTCGGCCAATTATGCTGGTGTTGATTATTGCAATGGCAATTTATACCTTTAATCGCAAAGATTTTGGTAATGCTGCGCGCGAAACCAAAGCCTCGGCTCGGCCAATCCCCTATGTTTTGGGCTTTTGCGGCCTGATTGGCTTTTACGATGGCATTTTTGGGCCGGGCACTGGCAGTTTGTTGATGTTTGCCTTCGTGGGCATTTTGGGCTTCGATTTTCTGCAAGCTTCAGCTACGACCAAAATTATTAATGTAACCACCAATGTTGCAGCCTTGGTGCATTTTCTCAGTGCCGGCCAAATTATCTGGCACTTGGCACTGCCCATGGCGGTTTGTAATATTCTGGGCGGCATCGTTGGTTCACGGATGGCAATGGCGCGTGGCAGCCAGTTTGTGCGCGTGATCTTTTTGGTGGTGGTGGTTGGGGTGATTCTGCGCTATGGCTACGATATTCTTCAGGGCATAATTTAGAAGAACATAGCGCAAAGCGTTAGGGATCAGGGGCTAGTTGTCAGGGATCAGTTGGCTAGAAACTATACCTAGTAGCTGATCCCTGATGCCTATTCTGTGCTTTATGCTTGTTGCTGCTTGGTGATTTTGCCTTCTGCCTTTAGATCACTGTTCGTAAGCGCCAATGTCGGTGCTTGTGCCTTGCGGGCGGCTAATGCCAAGCCGATCGCTTGGTGCGTTGCTCGTATTGATGCCTGCGTTGATCGCTGGGCTGATGCTTTGTAGGCTTAAACTGTTGCTGCCAGTCGTGCTGGCAAACTTGGGGTCGGCCACAAGGCTGCCAGTGTCGCTACGGCCTGATAACGAGGTATAGTTGGTTTTCCATTGGGTAAAGCCAATTGGCTCAAAGAAATCACTGGCATAAAATTGGGGATTGCCACCAGCAACGAAATACAAATTATTCTGAATGGTTAAACTGCTGTAGTTAGTCATTGCGCTTGAGCCAATTTTGAGCACGGGCGTGTTGGCGGCACCATAAATCAGATTATTGACAATCGCGATGTTGCTGCCAGTTTGGCCAACTTCTGATTCGTTGGAGAGCCGAATTGAGGCCTGTGAGCTTTGGCCTGTCAGGTAGCAACTGTTGTTATAGAATTGGGCATTGTACGATGAGGCGGTAGCAAGACACGCTTGACCTGTATTTATCACCACATTATTGCGCACCATGCCATCATAACTTTCGTAATTGCCATCGCGTAGGCGTTCGGCATCAGTCGATTGGCCGAGCATCAAGGCGTTTGCTCCAATATTGACCAGCCGATTGTTTTCAAACAGAGCATTGCGCGAATTGCCTTTCGCATAAACTCCAATATCGTTGATATCGTGAATATAATTGCCAGCCACCCGTACCCGATCTGCCCCAACAATATCGACCCCTTGAGCATTAGCGCTTGGGGTAACAATCGTTGCATCCTGCCAAATTTCGTTATTCAAAATTTGGGTATCGTTGGCAGTTCGCACAATTTTCACCACGTCGGCAACACTACAACAAAGCTGATTATCGCGCAAAGTTACTTTGGGTGGGTCGATTTTGACGACATTACCATCGCCACCGCCATTGGGGCTGCCTTGAATGCGAAAGCCCTGGATTTGCCAATAGAAGGCTTGACAATCGGTGTTACCATTGCCCTCGCCAATTACCGCTTCGTCGCAGAGTGCATGATAAAAATAAACTGTTGGCCCCGATCCGCTGCCAATAATCACTGGGCGTTCGCCAGTGAAGGCTTGAAGTTTGATTGGTTTGCTAGCGGTTGCGGGCCGCCGAATTGTGAGATTTTCTTGATAGCTGCCAGCCCGCACGATAATTGTATCGCCTGCTTGCACCGTATCGATGGCTTTTTGGATGGTACGCCATGGCTGGCTTTGGCTACCCGAGTTTTGATTATTGCCAGTTGTGGCAACATAAAAGTTGTTGCCGCTTGGCTGAGTGGTTGGGATTACGGTCGCGGTTGCTGGAATAACCGCCATCGCCAATGGCATAAACGCTTGCGGTGGCATGGGCGTGGTGCTGGCTTGAATATTTTGGGCAGTCAGCGATTGTTGTGGTGTTTGCAGCCATATGAGCGCTAATACTACAACTAACCCAAGGTTCAACCAACGCGGTGTTAACCTGAATAATAAATGCATTAACAAAACTCCTAATGCAAAAATACCCTGCTACCTAAATACGATAATTGCTATTATACTAACTTGTATATCTACTAAATATTAATAGATGCTAATAATTATCCTGTTTGCGGCGCTAGCCTACGCATGAGCCTTGCAATAGCGTTGGTTGAACCGCTGAGTAGGCGGTGAGGCAAGGATATCGAGCCGCATTACCCTACATCTAGAATAGTGCAAAACAGTGTATAATTCAGCATCCAAATGGTATGCATCTTGCATGATTCAGGAGGGATGGTTCGCGCACTAAGGAGGCACGCACTGCAATGAACACACCCACTTGGGCGGTGGAACTTGACCACGTAACCAAAGAATTTCGCGGCAGCGTAGCCGTTCGTGATGTTTCTTTAAAAATCGCGGACGGTGAATTTTTTTCCCTACTTGGCCCCTCTGGCTGTGGTAAAACCACGCTACTCCGCATGATCGCTGGCTTTGAAAACCCCACGAGTGGCGATATCTCTATTGAAGGTGTGTTGATGGGTGAAACGCCTGCCAATCGCCGCGATGTTAACACGGTTTTTCAAAGTTATGCCCTATTTCCCCATATGTCGGTGGCTGAAAATGTAGCCTTTGGGCTGCACATGAAAAAGATTAACAAGGCAGATATTGCTACTCGCGTGAAAAAAGCCCTTGATATGGTGCAACTTGACGCGTTTGGCAAGCGTCGCCCGAAGCAACTTTCTGGTGGCCAGCAACAACGGGTCGCTCTAGCCCGCGCCTTAATCAACGAGCCAGAAGTATTGCTGCTTGACGAACCATTGGCCGCGCTTGACCTTAAACTGCGTAAAGAAATGCAATTGGAACTCAAAAGCATTCAGCAGCGCTTGGGCATTACCTTTATCTTTGTCACCCACGATCAAGAAGAAGCCTTGACCATGAGCGACCGGATTGCCGTGATGGAACTGGGCAAAGTGCTGCAAGTTGGCCAGCCAACCGAAATTTACGAACGCCCCAAAACCCGCTTTGTCGCCGATTTTATTGGCGAATGCAATTTTATCGATGGTACGGTGATGGCGGTTGAAAATGGTGCTGTGACGCTGGAGACTACTGGCGGCGTGCGGGTTGTGGGTACTGGCATGTTTCCGGTTGCCGCTGGTGATCATGCGGTGCTAGCAGTCCGGCCTGAGAAAGTCCGTTTGGTTGAAGGCCAACAGCCCCAAGGTACGAATGTTTTTGCTGCAATTGTTGAGCGTGTCGCCTATATTGGCTCTGATACGCGGATTATTGTGCGGTTACCTGATGGCTCGCCGTTTGATGTCTGGGAAGCCAACACCGTTTCAACCTTAGATCCAAACCAATATTATACCGCTGGCGACCCTGTTTATGTTACATGGGCCACCCAAAATAGCCTAATTCTCGAACGTTAATCGCACGCTGCTCAGGTTTGTAGGTTTGTGCAAACAAGCTACATCCATGGGGGAACTATGTATAATGCGCGAACTGAGCAACGCCGTGCCTGGTGGCAAGCCTCGCCTGCCTTAATCTGGCTGGGCTTCTTCTTTTTGGCTCCCTTAGTGCTCATTTTAATTTATTCATTCCAAGGTCGGGCCGATGATGGCACGGTTTTGTGGAATTGGTCGCTGGCGAACTATCAAAAGTTGTTTGCCGATGGCGCGTTTTGGCGCACGCTCTGGCTTTCGACCTGGATTGCGCTGGTGGTAACGGTGATCACTTTGGTGGTCAGTTATCCTTTGGCCTTTTTTATGGCGACGCGCAGCCCTAAAATTCGTGGTGTGTTGGTGCTTGCAGTCATGATTCCATTTTGGACGAATTTTCTGGTGCGGATTTACGCTTGGAAAGTGCTGCTTGGCAATAATGGCGTGCTGAATCGCTTTTTAGGTCAATTTGATCTCGGGCCATTGCAAATTATCAATAGCCCTAGTGCGGTAATTATGGCGCTGATTTATGGCGAATTGCCGTATATGATTTTGCCCTTGTATGCTGCGCTCGAACGCTTTGACTGGGTGCAACTAGAGGCAGCGCGTGATTTAGGCGCTGGGCGTTTTCAAACCTTTTGGCGCGTGCTCTTGCCCCAAACCTTACCGGGCATTACTGCTGGCTCGATTTTGGTGTTTGTGCCAACCGTCGGAACCTTTGCGGTTTCGGATATTTTGGGCGGCACCAGCGTCAATATGATTGGCAACACGCTGAGCTTGCAATTTGGCTCGGCCTCGAATTGGGCCTATGGCTCGGCAATTTCCATGATCTTTATGGTGCTGCTCTTGGGCGCAATCTTGCTTTATTTCAAAGCCACAAAGGAGGTTGATGATGGCGAAAATCCTGGCTGATAAGCGCATCGAAACCAAGCACGGGCGTTCGCGTCCGCTAGCCAAACGGCACATGCCTTGGGGTACATGGGCGCTAACGCTGAATGCGATTTTCGTCTACACCTTCTTGTATGTGCCGATTATTGTGCTGGTGCTGTTTTCATTCAACGCAGCCAAAGTTGGCTCGCAATGGCAAGGCTTTACGCTGCAATGGTATAACGAGCTATTGAGCGATGCTCGTTTGGGCGATGCGCTCTGGACAAGCCTTAAAATTGCTGGTTTATCGACAGTGATTGCCACGACGATTGGCACATTGGCGGCCTTGGCCTTGGAAAAACGGGGCTGGCGCGGGCGCAAAGCTTTTGATACTGGTTTGTATTTGCCAGTGATTATTCCCGATGTGGTGATGGCCGTCTCGCTGTTGGGCTTTTTCACCTTGGCTTTTCGCCAATTCCAAGCCTTGTTGGGTTTGAATTTGGCAATGGGCTTGTGGACGGTAATCATCTCGCATGTGGCGTTTAATATTTCGTTTGTGACGGTGGTGGTTAGTACAAGTTTGGCCAACTTTGACCGCCGTTTGGAAGAAGCCGCCGCCGATCTGGGCGCAACGCCATGGCAAACCTTTTGGAAAATCAAGTTTCCCTTGATTGGGCCTGGGGTTTTGGGTGGAGCTTTGCTTTCGTTCACGCTCTCGCTTGATGATTTTGTGGTGACTTTTTTCACCCGTGGCCCAGGTGTCAATACCTTGACGACCGAAGTTTATGGGCGAATCAAAAAATCAATTTCACCTGAGATTAACGCAATCTCAAGCTTGATGTTACTTGCTTCAACGACGTTGGTGGTGGCTTCGTTGTGGATGCAACGCCGTCGCCAAGCCTAATTCTGAATAATCTGTTCGTGTGTTTTAAGGAGTTTGATTGATGAAACTAAGCCGCTTTGGGCTGTTGCTCATGGTGTTAAGTTTGTTGGTGGCCTGTGGCGAAGCGACCTCAACTACCACGCCCACGACTGCGCCGGTTGGGACGGCTACTGGCTCAAATCCTGGCTCGGTTGATCGCAGTAAGTTGAGCGAAACTTTGCGGATCTATGCTTGGGGCGAGTATATTCCCGAAGATGTGCCAGCGCTTTTCGAAAGCGAATTTGGAGTCAAAGTGACGGTTGATACCTATTCATCGAACGAAGAAATGGCCGCCAAAATTCGGGCTGGCAATTCGGGCTACGATGTGATTCAACCTTCAGATTATATGGTGGCATTGTTGGCCGAAGGTAACTATTTGGCCAAAATTGAT
The DNA here is from genome assembly GCA_963767035.1 of uncultured Chloroflexia bacterium. Lineage (GTDB taxonomy): Bacteria > Chloroflexota > Chloroflexia > Chloroflexales > Herpetosiphonaceae > Herpetosiphon. The sequence goes on from CAVYBW010000004.1 coordinate 541,773, forward strand.
CTGGCCAATATTCCCAATGTTGCCAACATCGATCCCGCCAACATGGGCTTGTATTACGATCCAAACAATGAATTTTCGGTGCCCTACTTGTGGGGAACCACCGGCATTGCCTACGATAAAACTGCGGTCTCCCCAGCGCCAACCAGTTGGTCAATTTTGTTTGATCCGGCCCAATTGAGCGCCTACAAAGGTCGGGTGAGCATGCTCAACGACGAGCGCGAAGTCATTGGCGCGGCGATGCTCTTTTTGGGCAAGGATCGCAACTCCAGCGATCCAGCTGATCTCGAAGCCGCCAAAAAGGTCTTGCTTGAGCAAAAACCATTGTTGGCCAAATATAACAGCGATAATGTCTATCAAGATTTGGCTTCAGGCGAGGTTGTGTTGGCCCAATCGTGGAATCTCTATACTGGATTAGCCATGATCGATAACGAAAATATCGAGTGGGTGATTCCGCAAGAGGGCGGCGTGATTTGGCAAGACACCATGGCGATTGTGGCTGGCACGCCCAACCAATATACCGCCGAAGTGTTTATTGATTTTATGAATCGGCCAGAAATTGCCGCCAAAGTTGCCGATTTTACTGCTGCGCTAACACCGAATGTTAAAGCCGAGCCACTGATCGGCGACGAACTGAAAGCAGTTTATCCTAGAATCAAGCCGAGCGCCGATGATCGCAAGCGGCTTGATTGGCTGCGCAAAGGCCAAAACGCTACTGCATTCTCCGATGTGTGGTCGGCGGTTAAATCGCAGTAGCTAATTGAGGATTAGGTAATCGGTTATTGGGGATCGGTAGCAAGCATGCTTGTTATCGATCCCTCTTTTGATCTATGAAGATCCACAAAATCTACAACCAGATAGCTCTGCGAAGCCAACATGTAACCCTTGCCCCCCAATCCTGATCCCTCGCTACTAAACCACACTTCATTTAAATATTTAGTACTTTTAGACTACTAGAGCCTAGGTATTAAATGTTAGATGATTGTTGCCACAAACCATTAATCTATAGCTAGCTAAACATTATCGTGAGTATAGTTTTATCGTAGGAGGGCTGTATGCAACGATTGGCTAAAGTTGGAATTTTCCTGCTTTTGTGGCTTTTTTTTAGCGGAATAGTGCTTAATCGGGCGGCAAATCCAGTTGAGGCAGCACAACCACTAGCGTCACAATCCTCTAATCTTGCTGTTCAACCGTCGGTTGCTTCCCTCGTAGACCAATCAGCTAAACTTAGCGTAACGAGCCTTATAAGTGGTACATGGCAATCGGGCTTCGATGATCTCTCATTTGCAAATGGCACAATTACCTCAGTGATTACCGATACTGTTGGTAATTGGTATTTTGGTGGCTTTTTCAACCAGATTGGCGGAGTTGCAGTTAATAATATTGCCCGTTGGGATGGCACAACATGGTCGGCGCTGCCGACTGCCACGCCTGAGTGGTCAAATTGGAATTCTCAAGTTGCAACAATGGCGTTTTGGGGTGATGACCTGTATGTGGGTGGAGCCAATATGTACATTGGCGGCCTAAAGAATGTTGATTTAGCCTATTGGGATGGCAGCACTTGGCATCAAGCAGGCAGCGGTTTTGATCAATATGGTACAGTCAGCAATATTGCTACCTTCAATAATGAATTATTTGTGTATGGCAGGTTCTTGGAGTTCAATGGTGTTGATATAACATGGTTTGCGCGCTGGGATGGCACGAATACTAGCCAAGTTTATTCAAAGCTCTATGAAATGGAGTTTATGCAAGCTAGCTCCACGGATTTGTATGTTGGTGGTAAACGCTGGGTTAACGAGTCGTTAGTTGATACGGTAGAAGCTTGGGATGGAACCAGATTCCAAATAATTTCGGCGGCAGATATAGCTCCACGTAGCCTCAAGCTGATTGATAATCAATTGTATGGAATCCGCACGCTCAGTGCCAATAATTCTGCGCTGGTGCGCTGGGATGGCTCAGCCTGGATTGTTGTGATTGATGCAATTCCGTTTGTTATCAATAACTTCGCCTTTGATGCTGATCAATTCTATGCTGAAGCTAAGAACGGAACAAATTTTGTCCTTTATAGCTATGTTAACCAAGAATGGAAACCGATAACCACGTGTAATTGTAATGCTGAACATATCTTGTATTTAGTCAATGATCAATTATTTATGACGAGTAAGCAGCATAAAACGCTTCTAATTTATAATAACAACCAATGGCAAGAATTCGTGGTTAAATCATCGTATCCATATACAGCCAAGATTTCTACCTATCAAGATGATGTTTATATTGCTTCAATTGAGAAAAAATTAATCAATGATGTTTATAAAGAAGTTAATTATGTGCGAAGCTGGGAAGATAATGCATGGAAGATAGTTTATCAAATATCAAATACCCATACACTTATCGATATGAAAGCTACTGATGTTGGAGTGTATTTACTAATCAGAAATGACATAATGGGATATTATGATATTTATTCGTATAAGCAGGGTCAAAATGGGGTTAGTATTTTGCCAGATATTGAAATTGGTCTAAGTGAAATACTGAGATTATTTGTGCTGAATGGCAATACGCTGTATGCGATTATTGAAAATTCAATCCATAAATGGAATGGGACACAATGGATTTTCGAGAGTGGTATACCTACTCCAGATCCTTACCGTTATTGGATTAACCCATTTGTTTATAATCAACAGTTACATCTTATAACCGAAGCTGGGATAAGCCTTGATAATCGACCGTTATTGCGCATTTTTCGCCGTGATGGTAATCAATGGATTGATCAAAATATTGTGTTAGAAGGCTATCTCAACGATAGCGCAGCGAATCTTAATGGGTTATATATTGCTGGTCGGTTTTACCATAATAATAAACTTTATCATCTTGTGAATTGGGATGGCTCACAATTACACTTTATTGATACTCAAGCAGTGCACATTACGGCGGTCGCTGCCGAAGGCCATAGTGTGTATGTGGGCGGCCTATTCGATCAGTTGCCTGGGTGTGTTTGTTATAACCTTGGCTATTGGAATGGGATTAAATGGCAACCAGTCGATGGCGGCACAAACGGCATGGTTTTAAGTTTATCGCTCGCTGCTAATCGCTTATATCTGCATGGATGGTTTAGCCAAACTGGGAATGTAGCGGCGGTTGGTTTTGGGGCATGGGTCAGAAATTATCCCTATAAGAACCATCTGCCATTTGTCAATAAGTGAACCTAACGCTACGAGCCTAGTGCCTTATGAGGCAGCTAGGCTCGTTTTTGCTTGATTTATTCGCTGCGAATTTTGGCAATCAAGTTGCTGGTTGATAGGCCAGCTTGATACTGAATCAGCTCAACGTGCCCACCATAGGCCAAGACAATTCGCGCCTCGGGTAAATCTTTGCCATTGCTGGCTTGCTCAGGGTGCGCATAATCGCCGCCTTTGACATAGATATCAGGCTGCAAAGCACTGACTAATGGCTCGGCGGTTAATGATTCAAACAGCGTGACATAATCAACTGAGCGTAAACCTGCCAGCACAATTCCACGCTGCAATTCAGGCACGATCGGGCGGGTTGGGCCTTTGTAGCCGCGCACCGAGGCATCGCTATTCAAGCCAACAATTAGCAGATCGCCGAATGCTCGGGCTGCTTGCAGATAGGTCACATGGCCAGCATGGACTAAATCAAACGCGCCATTGGTAAAAACGACGGTTAAGCCCTGTTTGCGCCACTGTTGGCGGAGCGCAACTAAATCGTCTAAGCTCTGAAATGGTGAATTCATTGAAGCCTCATGCAAGTTGACCAAATTGGATTAATGCGGTTTGCAGTTCGTTGGGGCTAACCGTGGCCACGCCAATGCGGCGCACAACCAAGGCCGCCGCCGTGTTGGCAAGTTGAGCGGCGATTAAGGGCGTATGGCCAGCGCACAAGCTCAGCGTGGCAGTGGCAATAAAGGTATCGCCAGCTCCAGTCGCATCAAAAACCTCGCCAATTGGCACTGCCGGAATATGGTGTATGCCAGCTGTATCGAGCAGCGAAAAGCCCGCCCCGCCTCTGGTAATCACCACCGCTGCGAGATTTAGTTGATCACGCAAACGTTGTAAGCCTTGTTCGACTTGGCGATCATCGGGTAAGCGCTGGCCTAGCCACGCTTCGGCTTCGCCCAAATTACACTTGAGAAAATCAGCTCCCGCATACGGTTCGAAGCGGCCTTGGCTATCAACCGTCAATAATACTTGATATTGTTGACATAATTGTTGAACATGCTGAATCAGCCGCTCGCTGAGCCAGCCCACCCGATAATCCGAGCATAGCACAGCATCAACTTGGGGAATCAATTGAGCCAATAACTCGATTGCCTGATCTTCCAAGGCTGGGTCAACTGGCCGCCGATCGACTTTATCGAGGCGGGCTACTTGCTGAGCAACGGTTAGCTGCACCGAGGCCAAAATGCGGGTTTTGGTAGTGGTTGGGCGTTGCTCATCGCGTAATAGGCCAGCAGTGCTGACCTTGCGTTTATGCAAAGCATTGGCTAATTCATTGCCTGCTTGATCAGAGCCAATCAGCGCAACGATCCCGGCGGTGCTGCCGAGCGCCGTAATATTGGCGGCGGGATTGGCCGCGCCACCAGGAATCGTCCGGCGCTGCTCAAATTCTAAACCGGAATTGCCGCCTCGCGTGAGAGCCGTTCGGGCTTGCCATACAAATATTCATCGAGCACAACATCGCCAACCACCAGCACCCGGCGATTGGCGAGTTGGGCAACATGTTCAACAGTGATCATGCTAATTCTCAATATTCAAAATTAACCGACCAGCTTAACCAGCCAGCGCGTGAAGGCTGGAAAAATCCGATAGACTACGCCAAACAGATGGTAAATTCGTGGAATAACCCGCTGGGTAGTGGGGTTAGCCGCCACATGCAGCACAATCTCAGTTACATCGTGGGGCTTGAGCGTGCCAAAGAGCGCAGCAAAGCGCGACATCTTATTGAAATCGGCTGATTCAAAAAAGGGCGTGGCGATTGGCGCTGGGCAAACGATCGAGCACTTGATTGGCGTGCCACGTAACTCAATTTGCAACGCTTCGGAGGCTGCCATCAAGGCATGTTTTGAGGCTGAATAACTGCCCATATTGTGGGTTGAAACCAAGCCTGCCACCGAAGCCACATTCACAATATGGCCGCTCTGTTGCTTGCGCATAATTGGCAAAACTGCCCGAATACAGTGCATTGCGCCAAAATAATTAACCGTGATCATTCCTTCTAGATGCTTCCATTCGATCTGCTCAATTGAATCGAACACCCCATAGCCAGCATTATTGATCAGCAAATCGACTCGCCCAAAGGTGGCGACAGTTTGATCAACCAAGGCTTGGACGGCATTCGCATCGCTAACATCGGTGGCAATTGCAAGCGCCTTAGCTCCTGTCTGGTTGATTGCGGCAGCAAGCTCAGCTAATTGGTCGGCTGAACGAGCGGCCAGCACCACATTTGCGCCGCCGCGAGCCAAACCCTCGGCGATCAACTTTCCAATGCCTGATGATGCTCCGGTAACGATGGCAGTTTTGCCGGCAAAACTCATGGTTGTGCTCCTTGCTGTGCCCAATCGTGGGCAAATTGCTCTAAGGCTTGGCGTTGCCAAGGATGCAAATGCACAATTGGGCGACGCTCTTTGACTAAATTCCAGGCGGTTTCTAAACTCATGCCATCGGCAATCAGCACGGCGGTACATAAGGTTGCCGAACGGCTCATACCAGCGTGACAATGGATCAGCACTTTTTGGCCAGCTTTGGTTGCCTGTTGTACGAAGGCGACACCTTGCTGCAATGCTTCAGTGGTTGGGGCTTGGCGATCCGGGGTTGGTAGCCACAGATAGCCCTCGTTGCCGATGGTGCCGAAACGATCTTGGCGTTCGGCTTGCAGATTGACCGTTACGCGCACGCCTTGGGTGTGTAAGACGTGCCAATCGTGCTCATCGAAAAATCCGCCAAGGTAAAGCTGCTCGGTAATTTGGCTTGCACGGGGCACAACCTTGCCGCCGAGGCGACGATAGAGCCGTCGTGTGCCCATAACTAAATTTGAGCGCAAAACATAAAACCAATGCTGCAAAACTGCCAGCATACCTCAATCCTTTGTCATTTTTTGGGTAAATATCGACCGAAAGCCATTGTACCACGCTCTTTTCGTGTGGCTCAATTTGGTCAAGATTAAGGCTATAATGAGCTTCGATATCTAAATAATAAGGGCGATTGTGAAAACAAACGAAATTCAAGTTAAGTTGGTGGGCGGTGCGCCCTTGGTGATGGCCAGCTTTTTAGCGCGACCGAATAGCTTTTTGGTGGTGGCGCAACTACTCGATGGGGCGATTGTGCAGGCGCATTTGGCTGATCGTGGGCGTTTATTGACCAAACTTGTGCATGGTGCGCAGTTGGTGCTCGGGCATAAACCTGCTGAAGGCCGCAAAACCGCCTATCAAGTTGCCGGAGTTTACGAGGGCAACGAGTTGGTTTCGCTGGATACAGGGTTGCCGAATCGGTTAGTTGAGGCGGCATTGCGGGCGCGAGCTTTGGCTCCGTTTGCCGAATATAGCCATGTTGAGCGTGAAGTGGCGCTTGGGTCAAGTCGGTTTGATTTTGGTTTAGCGCCAGCCCCGCCAACGCAGGCCAAACGTCATGGTGGCGCTTGCCCGTGGTTGGTTGAAGTTAAAAGTGTTGGTGATGCAGAAGCTGGTTTAGCACTGTTTCCTGATGCGCCAACCGTGCGTGGGCGACGGCATTTACTTGAATTAGCCGAATTGCATGAACAAGGGCGGCGTACAGCTGTTGTTTTTGTTGTGCAACGTGGCGATGCTCAGCGCGTCGCTGTCAATCGCCATATCGATCCAGCTTTTGCTGAAACTTTAGCTGCGGTTGCTGCTCGCGGCGTTGAAATTTATGCCTATCGCTGCCCCTTGAGCCTTGCTGGCATTCGCTTGGCCGAGCAATTGCCAGTTGAGTTGTAGAGAAAGCCCATAGCCCATAGCCCAGCGTGGAACGGTGGATTTGACAAGGGAGGGAATCTGCGGTAGAATCCCCGAGCTGTCAACGCATGACTCATCAACCAGTCACGACGCACCAAGCAATCTGAACGCAATCGCCCACACCATCCTGTTTGACAAAGACTGCTGGCTGTGGTAGAATCCTCAGGCTGTTGACCGACAGCACCGATGTTTGCTCAACATCACACAACTTGGTGAGACTGCTCCGCTCCGATGTCCGTTTGACATCAGCGGATTTTTTATCGCCAAAATCGCACCTTTCCAACTGATGGGTGCTGCGTCCGCAGCACATTCCATGCATTCATATGATTTTTTGGTTTTGTTACCGTCAATCGTTTCGGTAGGGATCTACCAAATCGAGTCACCGTCCTCCGGCTCATTAAATAAGGAGGACACGCAGTGACTTCGGTCACTTGTCGGCGAGTTTGATCCTGGCTCAGGACGAACGCTGGCGGCGTGCCTAATGCATGCAAGTCGAACGCATTCTTCGGAATGAGTGGCGCACGGCTGAGGAACACGTGACTAACCTACCCCGGTGTGGGGGATAACGGGTCGAAAGACTCGCTAATCCCGCATACGATTCACCTTGGTGAAGGAAAGCCGCAAGGCGCACTGGGCGGGGGTCGCGTCCCATTAGGTTGTTGGTGTGGTAATGGCGCACCAAGCCGATGATGGGTCTCTGGTCTGAGAGGACGACCAGACAGATTGGGACTGAGACACGGCCCAAACTCCTACGGGGGGCAGCAGCAAGGAATTTTCGGCAATGGGCGCAAGCCTGACCGAGCAACGCCGCGTGGAGGATGACGGCTCTTGGGTTGTAAACTCCTTTTGGGGGGGACGATAATGACGGTACCCTCCGAATCAGGCCCGGCTAACTACGTGCCAGCAGCCGCGGTAATACGTAGGGGCCAAGCGTTGTCCGGAATTACTGGGCGTAAAGCGTGGGTAGGTGGTCGGTGATGTGCCGCGTGAAAGCGCCGGAGTAATGCCGGCGAGGTCGCGGTAGACACATCGACTTGAGGCTCGCAGAGGAACGTGGAATTCCCGGTGTAGTGGTGAAATGCGTAGATATCGGGAGGAACACCAGTGGCGCAAGCGGCGTTCTGGGCGAGACCTGACACTGAGCCACGACGGCGTGGGGAGCAAACAGGATTAGATACCCTGGTAGTCCACGCAGTAAACGATGCATACCAGGTGTGGGATGGCGTTCGCGTCGTTCCGTGCCGCAGCTTACGCGATGAGTATGCCGCCTGGGGACTACGAGCGCAAGCTTAAAACTCAAAGGAATTGACGGGGGCCCGCACAAGCAGCGGAGCGTGTGGTTTAATTCGACGCAACGCGAAGAACCTTACCTAGTCTTGACATAGCACTGCAAGCTTCGGAAATGAAGACGCCTTCGAGGGTGTGCTACAGGTGCTGCATGGCTGTCGTCAGCTCGTGTCGTGAGATGTTGGGTTAAGTCCCGCAACGAGCGCAACCCCTGTGAGGTGTTACAAGTGTCACCTCAGACTGCCGTTGTCAACAACGGAGGAAGGCGGGGATGACGTCAAGTCCGCATGGCCCTTACGACTAGGGCGACACACACGCTACAATGGCTGGGAGAATGCGCCGCGACCAGGTAACTGGCAGCGAATCGAGAACACCAGTCACAGTTCAGATTGGGGGCTGCAACTCGCCCCCATGAAGGCGGAGTTGCTAGTAATCGCCGGTCAGCCATACGGCGGTGAATCAGTACCCGGGCCTTGTACACACCGCCCGTCACGTCATGGAAGTGGGAAACACCTGAAGTCCGTGGGCTAACCGCAAGGAGGCAGCGGCCGAGGGTGAGGCGTAACTGGGACGAAGTCGTAACAAGGTAGCCGTACCGGAAGGTGTGGCTGGATCACCTCCTTTCTAAGGATACCGCTGAAGCGGAACACGGTGACGAACGCGAAGAATCAATGAATGCAGCGAATGGTCGCTACGGCGGCAGCACCCATCAGTGGGCAAGCGCTTACTGAGCATTGCACCTTACCAATCAGCAAATTTTGACGACAACATCAAAAGCAAAGCAAGCATCAAGAAACAGAACTGCCTGCCTGAGCCATTTGGCGTTTGGCGCTGCCGAGGCGCGACGACCGATGATCAGCAGGAATGCGAGTGATGGATGCCTAGGCGCACACGACCGAAGAAGGACGGGGACATCCCGCCGAAACGGGTAGGCGAGCCGGAGTCAGGCTGTGACCCTACCATCTCCGAATGGGGCAACCCCACCACCGTGATGGGTGGTGATCCTGTGGTGAATCTATAGTCACAGGAAGGGCACCGGGGGAACTGAAACATCTCACGTACCCCGAGGAACAGAAACAATTCCCGAAGTAGCGGCGAGCGAACCGGGAAGAGCCTAAACGGCGCACGTGTCAAGCAGGACAGCGTTGCGTGTGCCGGGTTGCGAGACCTCCAGGTCAGGATGTCCTTCCTGACAGCAAGTAACCAATGCCAGTGTTAGGGGAATGGCCCTGGAACGGCCAACCAGAGCGGGTGAGAGTCCCGTACCCGACAATGCTGGCACTTGCGCGAGGGATCTCAAGTACGACGGGACACGCGAAATCCCGTCGGAAGCGGGGGTGACCACACTCCAAGGCAGAATATCGTGGGCGACCGATAGCGCAGAGTACCGTGAGGGAACGGTGAAAAGCACCCTGGCGAAGGGAGTGAAACAGATCCTGAAATTGCTCGCAGACAAACCGTGGGAGGCGTAAGCTAACCGCGTGCCTTTTGGAGTATGAACCGACGAGTTACCCTGTGTGGCAGGTTAAGGCAGCAACAGCCGGAGCCAGAGCGACAGCGAGTCTGAATAGGGCGATTGAGTCGCACAGGGTAGACCCGAAACCAGGTGAGCAACCCATGGTCAGACTGAAGCGACCGTAACAGGTCGTGGAAGGTCGAACTAGTGTCCGTTACAAAGGGCTTGGATGAACTGTGGGTAGCGGAGAAATTCCAATCGAACCTGGAGATAGCTGGTTCTCCCCGAAATGTATTGAGGTACAGCCGTGGACTGGGGCTGCTGGGGGTAAAGCGCTGTTGGCGTGCGGGGGGCGCGAGCCTTACCAAGCGCTGGCAAACTGGGAATACCAGCAGCCTACACCACGAGTGAGACGGTGGGTGCGAACATTCATCGTCAAGAGGGCAACAACCCAGACCCGCCGCTAAGGTCCCGAAGTATCGGCTCAGTGGGCAAGGGCGTGATCGGACGGAGACAACCAGGAGGTTGGCTTAGAAGCAGCCACCCTTGAAAGAGTGCGTAACAGCTCACTGGTTTAGTCCGGTTGCATCGACAATCCACCGGGGCTAAGTCGATCACCGAAGCGCGGGATGCAGGTAACTGCATGGTAGGGGAGCGTTGTGGGGGCACTGAAGCGGGCGCGGAAGCGCAACCCGTGGAGCGACCACAAGTGCGAATGTCGGTATGAGTAACGATACGAGGGGTGAGAACCCCCTCCACCGAAAGTCTAAGGGTTCCGCCGCACGGGCACTCCGCGGCGGGGAAGTCGGGCCTAAGGCGAGGGCGCGAGCCGTAGCTGATGGACACGCCGTTGATAATCGGCGACCACACCCAGAACGTTTGAACGTGACTGAGATGCTGATGGGGAGTCCGAGCGACGAGACGAGCGTCGTTCACGCTGGTAGGGAGGATTGTGTGGCAAATCCCACAATCCGTTGACCGAGAAGCAAGTACGAGTGAATTCTTTCGGGAATTTGCGAGTCGGATGGACCTAGGCAGCCGCGAAAGGCTTGGGCACGGAGGACTGGGTGTGCCCGTACCGCACACCGACACAGGTAGACAGGTCGAGGAGACCAAGGTGGACGAGCGAATCCCGGTTAAGGAACTCGGCACGAATGACCCCGTAACTTCGGGAAAAGGGGTGCTCGCGATGGTGAAGCCCATACGGGTGGAGCTGAAGCGAGTCGCAGCAAAGAGGCCCAGGCGACTGTTTAACAAAAACACAGGTCGGTGCGAACGCGAAACAGCGGACGTATACCGGCTGACACCTGCCCAGTGCTGGAAGGTTAAGGGGAGCTGTGCAAGCGGTGAACCGAAGCCCCAGTAAACGGCGGCCGTAACTATAACGGTCCTAAGGTAGCGAAATTCCTTGTCGGGTAAGTTCCGACCCGCACGAAAGGTAGAACGATCTGGGCGCTGTCTCAACCGGGAGCTCGGTGAAATTGCAAGGGCCGTGAAGATGCGGCCTACTCGCAGCAGGACAAAAAGACCCCGTGGAGCTTGACTACAGCTTGCCATCGGCGCGTGTGTGGCGCTGCGTAGGATAGGTGGGAGCCAGGGAAGCCGGACTTGCGGGTCTGGTGGAGGCAATGGTGAAATACCACTCTGCGACAGATATGCGCCTCACCCTTGACCATGAAACTGGTAAGGGGACGGTGGCTGGTGGGTAGTTTGACTGGGGCGGTCGCCTCCCAAAAAGTAACGGAGGCGCGCAAAGGTAGGTTCAGGCCGGATGGCAACCGGCTGGGGCGTGCAAGCGCAGAAACCTGCTTGACTGCAAGGCAAACAGGCCGCGCAGGGACGAAAGTCGGCGCTAGTGATCCCACGTGCCTGAGTGGAAAGGCCGTGGCGTAACGGATAAAAGCTACCCCGGGGATAACAGGCTGATCCCGCCCAAGAGTTCACATCGACGGCGGGGTTTGGCACCTCGATGTCGGCTCGTCGCATCCTGGGGCTGGAGTCGGTCCCAAGGGTTGGGCTGTTCGCCCATGAAAGCGGCACGCGAGCTGGGTTCAGAACGTCGTGAGACAGTTCGGTCTCTATCCGCTGTGAGCGTAGGATGATTGCGTGGGGCTGGCCCTAGTACGAGAGGACCGGGCTGGACAGACCGCTGGTGGACGAGTTGTGGGACGACCCGCAATGCTCGGTAGCTACGTCTGGGACGGAGAACCGCTGACAGCATCTAAGTGGGAAACCGGCCACAAGATCAGTCATCCAAGTACGCAAGTACGAGAGGCACCGTCGAGACGAGGCGGACAACTGGGTTGCTGTGGAGGCCGTGTGAACGGTAGAGCAGACAACTACAGAGAGCCAAGCGATCATCGGTTGCCGCGCGTCGGCAGGACGCAGAGCGCGAGGAATGGCACAAGGCAGGCAGGACTGGGACTGTGGTGCGTGCGAATGCAGAAGAGCGCTGTCGTCAGAAGAATGCTGATTGGATGAAGGGCAAGCACCAATTGGTACGTGTCGAGGTGGTTGTGACCCACGCTGCTCCATCCCGAACCAGGCCGTGAACGCGACACACACCGAGGCTACTGCAGCACCCGCTGTGGGAACGTAGGAGGATGCGTACCATCCCAATTGATGCTCGTGAGGATTTCCTCACGAGCATCATTGTTTTTAGTAATTATCAAAAAGCAGGCCACTTGGTTTCATCCAAGTGGCCTGCTTTGTTTTAGCCGTTAACTACGGCGTTTGCGACGGCGTGGCGAGCGGCGTTCAGGATTATTACTCTCTGGTTTCGCTGAATCTGAAGCTGGCTTCTCAGCGGCTGGCGCTTGCTGCGCTGTAGGTTTTGGCGTTGCTTGTTGCTGCGCTTGCTGTTGTTGATTACTATTATTCCCGCCATTGCCACGCCGCCGTCGCCGCATTGGTTGCTTGGGTTCATCGGGATCATTCGTCGATGGCTGGCGACCACGTGGTGTCAGTTGTTCAGGCACGCCGCCCAGCGATTGTTGTCGCACGGTCGCAGGCAATTTTGGCCGCTCAGGCGTTGGTGTTGTATCACCTTTGCGTTTGAAGGCGTGACGTGGTTTGCGCTCGCTTGGCTCAGTCGTGGTGGTTGGTGCGATGCTCGCTTCTGGATTGGCTGGCTCTGCGCGATTGAAGCGTTTCTGCCGCTCTGCGCGATCAAAACGTGGCCGTGGTTCAGTTGATGTTGAACGTTGTTCACGTGGCTCTGCGCCACTTGGGCGTGGTTGTTGCGCTTGTTTCGGGCGCGATTTGGGTTTATTAGGAGCACCTTCACCATCTTCAAAGGAGCGTAATTCATCCAAACCCCAATCTTCGTTATCCCAATTGCCCATCGATGACTTGAGGGTTTCGCTCGCTGGACGATTGAAGCGGTTTTGGGCAATTGGCGCAGCCTCGCCCTGTTCCAACCGTTCGCGAGCAATTGCTCCAGCCGCACCAGTCAGAGTTTGAAGTTGATCAGCTTTGAAATCTAAGTAGTTGCTCTCAACATCAACCGTAACGGTCTCACGAATTGTGTTAACGGCAACAACGTAACCGATCCCTTCCGGGGTTTTGACTTGCTCGCCACGGGTTGGTAATTCGGCCTTAATCTCAAGATATTGCTCTTGTTCATACGAAAGACAGCATAACAAGCGCCCGCAAACCCCTGAGATTTTCGAGGGATTGAGTGGCAAATCTTGATCTTTAGCCATTTTGACTGAAACGCGGGCAAAATCGGGCAAGAAGGTTGAGCAGCACAATGGCCGCCCACATGGCCCTAATCCACCAAGCAATTTGGCTTCATCGCGGGCACCAATTTGGCGTAATTCGATGCGTGCATGAAAAATTCGCGCCAGTTCGCGTACCAAATGCCGAAAATCAACCCGTTGCTGCGAGGTGAAATAGATCGTCAAGCGGGTGCCATCAAAGTTCCAATCGCTGCGAATCAGGCGCATTGGCAATCGATGGACGCTAATTCGTTCGGCACAGATCCGTAACACATCATCGCGGCGCTCAGCGAGCACCTTCATGCGATCATAATCTTCGGTCGTGGGCTGGCGAATGACTGGCTTGAGTTCGGCAATCAAATCAGAATCAGGCAGATCGGCGATTGGTGCTGCCACCTTGCCTAGCTCAAGCCCGCGTACTGTTTCAACAACGACGGCATCGCCTAGCTCTAAATGATGCTGATTCGGGTCAAAATGATAAATTTTGCCTGAATCTTTAAACTTAACTCCAACAACCAAGGGCATATAGCCATCCTAAAAAAGTATGAAGGATGAAGGATGAGGAAGGAAGAAAATTAAACCTATTAGGGCTTTGGCACTAGGAATGAGCGCAGGTAGTTTGCCATAGAAACCTAAAATTGTTGATTACAATGCTCTATCGAAGCGATTTAAGATGAATTTATCCTTCATCCCTCATCCTTCATCCTTTGAATAATTATCCTTCAAAGCCTTCGCTTGGGAGGCTCTTGCCCATAACGCGGAAGACTTGGACAGTTAGGGCTTTGCCTTTGAGTTGCAATGGCCCAACTTCCTGTACTTGGTAGCTCGCACCAAGCTCGGCAATCGTGGCTTCGCTGGTGTAGACGCTGTTTGGCTCGGCTTTACCTTCAAGCCGTGAGGCAGTATTTACGGTGTCGCCATGAACAGTATACTCTAAACGTTCGCGCGTGCCGACGAGACCTGCAATAACCCTGCCAGTATTAACCCCAATCCGAATTCGGAAGTGTTTGCTGGCATCGATTTTGGCCATAAGCTTTTGATGCTGTACCAGCATATCAAGCGCTGTATCAATCGCCCGCTGCGCGTGATCTTCATAATACACGGGAGCACCAAAAAGCGCCATAATCCCATCGCCAATAAATTTATCGAGGGTGCCGCCATGCTCGAAAATTACATCGGTCATGACGCTGAGATATTCGTTTAAGAGGTTTTGTAGTTCGAGTGGCGGCAAGGTTTCGGTCATCGTGGTGAAACCTTGAATATCTGAGAATAAGACGCTGGCATCTTGCTCGACGGGCTTCATGAAAATCTCGCCAGTTTCGTTAATTTGCTGGGCCACGGTACGCGCTACGTCTGGCGAGAGGAAGCGCGCATATTGTTGGCGTAATTTTTCTTCATTGCGAATCTGGTCGGTAAGGTTGGCGCGTTCGATGCCCAATGAGGCTTGGTAGGCTACCGCCGTCAGCAACTCACGGTCGCGAATGCTAAAGCGTTCGAGGCCTGGGCTATCGAGGTGAATTAAGCCCAAAACCCCAGCGCGGCCAATCAATGGCACACATAGTACCGAATGAATATTTTGGCTGATGATGCTATCCTGTGAGCCAAATTCCACCCGTGCATCGGAGGTGAGCAAGGCTACGCCTTCGCGCAAGACCCGCCGCGCAATCGTCGAGCTAATTGTCAGCGATTGGGTTTCGCTAGGCGCACGCACCACCATCGGCACCAGCCCATCTTGGCGGGTCATGAGCAATAAACCGCGTTCGGCGGGCACCAAGCGCAGCACTTCATCCATAATCGTGTCTAGCAATTCGCCCAAATCGAGAATCATATTCAGGCGACTGCTAACTTGATAGAAGTTTTGCAAAATATCGTTAGCATCAAGCTTGAGGTCGGGCAGCTTGCCCGATGAAATTGAGCGGCTGTTGCTTTGTAACGGCACTAGCTCTTCATCGGAAATGATTACACTCGCAGCAGCTCGATCATCAAATTTAAGCTCAAATGGCCCAATGCTAATTAAATCATTGGCGCGGAGCGCCGCTTCTTTCACCCGTAGCCCATTGACGAATGTGCCATTCGAGCTACCAGTATCGCGCACAAAAATATCACGGCCACGGGTTTCTAATGAGGCGTGATGGCGCGAAACATGGGGATGATTTAAGACAATATCATTTTGCCGCGAACGACCAATTTGTAGCCCGCGACTAGTAATTGGAATATTCAGTGATTGCCCATCGATGGTCGCAAGCAAACGTGCCATGAAGTTCTTTCCTACTAGGTTTTGCCTGATCGAAATGTGTGTGCAGTATAGCAGATGGCGCAAAGATTAGACAGCATTAGTTTGCTGATTGTTGCTTAGGTATTGGCTGTATTTTAGCCCTTTTGGCAATCTCCAATCCAGCCCATTTAATCTCGGCAAGGGTTGTGAAAAGCGGTGGTTCTGTTAGCTGGTTTGGTGGTGAAATGCTAACAATTGCCATGGCTTGGTTAACGGATCTCTGCCTAATTGCTTGATAAATGCTCGGTTGGCACGCGGGCAACGTGCTATAATCGGACTGTGGGATCAACCATAGCACTAGGAGGTGTTCAATGACTGAACTCTGGAATAGCCTTAAGCAACAAATTGCCCAGCACAATTGGGGATTATTTGGGCCAACAAGCTATGTGCTGGGGGTTGATTTAGGCAGTTATGGCTTGCGGGCAGTTGTCACCGATATTTGCGGCGACCATCTTTTTCACGCTGCCAGCGAACTTGCTGCCGAAAGCAACGCTACAACCGTGCTCGAACAAAGTTTTAGCCTGATCCACGAATTACTTGAAACCAACCAGGTTCCTGCGCAACAAATTGTTCGAATTGGCGTTGGCTTTGGTGGCCCGGTCGATGCAGTGCGTGGCATCACACGCCGTTCGTATCGCATGCCCGGTTGGGATGAACTGAATGTTTGTGAGCAATTTGAAGCGGCGTTTGATGCGCAAACCTTGATCGAAAATGACGCAAGTTTGATTGCTTTTGGCGAATATATGTTTGGCGCTGGACGCGATGTGCAAGATTTGTATTATTTGCATTTGAGTACCGGCGTTGGTAGTGGTTTAGTGCTGAATGGCCAACTCCATCGGGGCGTGACGACCAGCGCTGGCGAAATTGGCCATGCCCGGTATTCCCTGACCCATCAACGCGAAATCGAAGATTTGCTCTCGATTCGCGGTTTGTTGGCACGAGCCAACGAACTTGGCTTAGCTACTGATGATCTTGACATATTGTTCAACGATGCTGACGCTGGAGCAAAAACCATCAGCGAAGCAGTTGATGTGCTTGGCTTAGGTTTGGCTGGTGTGGTGCAATTGCTTGACCCAGCCTTGTTGGTGCTTGGTGGAATTGTGACGCGCAAGGGTGGTGATGCCTTGTGTAGTGCCGTCGAAGCCCAAGTTAATCAGCTGATTAGCCCAACGCCACAACGCCATATTCCGGTGGTGCATTCGCTGTTGGGAGCCGATGCCGTGGCAATTGGTGGTTTGGCTTTGGCCTTGCAAAGCCTTAATCAATAGTTAGTTGGGTTTCGCCACCCTTCCGTCCCCTCCGCTGGAGGGGGTGCAGGGGGTTTTCATCCCCCTGCACCCCCTAATATTCACATTGTGGATTATGCTGCTTGTTTGAATACCTACGCTTTGGATATGGTAGATGGGTGATGGTTGAGTATCGCCTCACCCCAACCCCTCGCCCGCGTTCAGTGAGCGAGGGGTTGGGGTGGGGAACTAAACTAATAACCCGCCGTAACCGTTGAAGGTTACGGCGGGTTTGTTTAATCGTGGTTTAGTTATCGCTGCGTAATGAACTGCCTTGGGGCTTAAGTTGGGCGGCATTCTCATCATGCAATTCGTTACGATTGATCGGCTGCGGCGAGGCAGTGCCAACGAGTTGCGGTGGCACAAGCGTTGGCAAATCTTTGCCAGCAGTAGTATTTGGTTGATCGTCAATATGGGTTTGTTGTTCGACCAAAAAGGCTTGATGGGCAGGGTTTTTAGCTGCCTCGGCGGCCTCTTCGGCAATATGGTTAAGCACTGGGGCAATTACTTTTTCAAGTTGCTCATGATTAGCGGCGATCGCCGCATTTTTGCGTTCGAAGGCCTCGCGTTCAGCGGCGACAACTTCGGGGGTAAAGGGACGTTCATGCTCAGACATACAATCCTCCTTGATTATGCTGAGATCTGAATAAGCAAAGACTATGCCGTTAAAAAAACCAAGGACACAGGTAGGTTTGTGTCCTTGGGGTGGGAACCGAGCTAAGCGAGGTTAAGCAGTTTTGTCGGCTGCGTGGCTCACTTCTTCAAGCGTGAGCTTATGAACAAGCAGATATTCGTAGGCGCTGACGGCTGCACGGACGCCATCGCCAATTGCAATTAACACTTGTTCACCAAGGACACTATTGCTCACATCGCCAGCGGCAAAGATGCCATGGCAGGGCGAGCCATTATATTCATCGACAATCACAAAGCCATCTTGATCGAGCACATCGACATTTCCGTTGGTAAGGAAGCCAGTATTTGGCTGAATTCCAATATCGACAAACAGCCGATCGACCGGAATATGTTGCAACGATGAGCCACGTTCAATCACAATTTGCTTGACCGAATTGATGCCCACGACATCGCGAACGGTAGCTTGGGGAATAATAGTGACATTGGGCATGCGCCGAATGGCATCAACCAACGGCACTTCGGGCAAACTCGCGTCTGGGCTGATCCAATAGATATGGTTTGAGCCTAAGACGATCTCGGCGACGCCACGAATGGTGCGTGGGGTTACGCCATAGACCGCCACCCGTTGGCCTTGGGTTTGATGGGCAAAGGTTGTGATTGAATAGCCTAAGCCCACCCCAAACAAATGTTGAATGCCTGGTAATGGCAAGCGATTGGGGGCGGCACCACTGGCAACCACAACTGAACGAGCGTAGCGTTCGCCGTATTGTTGGGTATCGACCACAAACATGCCATTGGTTTTGCGTAGCCCCACAACCCGATCGTTAATGTGAGCGACTGATGATTGATGATTCGAAAGCTGGCTAATCAGCCGTTCCACAAGATCGTGTCCGGGCAGAACGTTGATCGTGCCGTTGACGGTACGGTTATGCGCCCAGCCAGCTTTGCCGCCGAGATCGGCGTAAATCATCAGCGTGCGTAATTGTTTGTTTTGGGCATAAAATGCCGCTGCCAATGCCGATGGTCCGCCGCCAATGATCAAAATATCGTACACGATACTCATGGTCGCGCTCCTATTCGACGATTAGCGCTGTAACCATCCCAAACATGCCATGTTCGCTTTCAGCGTGTGACAAAATGTGGCAGTGGAAGGCCCAGACACCTGGGTCAGTACAATCAACAATCACATCCCAACGTTCGCCCGGCGCGACGTTGATCGTATCGCACATAAATGGTTGGGGTAAGTTCCAGCCATCTTTGGCAAACACCAACTGTGGCAATCCGTGCAAGTGCATGGGGTGAATCATCAAGCCTTCGTTCATATAGCGAATACGAATTTTTTGGCCCAATTTAGCGCTTAGCGGCACAGTGGCTGGAAAGCCTTTGCCATTGATCGTAAACCCTTGGGCAGTATCATTCAAGACCAAGGTAAATTCTTTATCGAAGGCTGGGTCTTTGCTCTTATCTTTTGGCTCGACGATAAATGGCCCAAGCAAGCCCATTGAGACTTGTTTGGTTGAGTTATGGTGCGAGTGGTACATATGCGAGCCTGAATTACGGATGGTAAATTCATAGGTATAGGTTGAGCCAGGCGTAATTGGCGGCTGGGTGATAAACGGCACGCCATCTTGATTGTTGGGCACATACAAACCGTGCCAGTGCACAGCTGTGCTTTCATCAAGCTTGTTGGTAACCAAAATTCGCACTTTGTCGCCTTCGGTGACGCGAATTTCTGGGCCTGGCAATTGGCCGTTATAGGTCCAAGCTTCGAGTTTGCGGCCTGGCTCAACTTCCCACATGGTTTTTTCACAAGTCAATTCAAACACTTTGACATCGCCATCCATGCGATATTCGAGTGGCTGCATGCTGAGGCCTTCGGTTTTGGCTGGAAACAGCTTAACTCCGGCTTCATGCATTTTATCCATTTCTTCCCAAGCTTTTAATCCACTATCGGCGGTGGGAGTACCGGCATTGCCAGTGCTATTATGGCCACCATTGCCATGATCGGTGGCAGCAGCAGCGGTTGTAACCGTTGCTGGTGGGACGGTTGCTGGCTCAATCGTTAGCGCACTTTCGCGGCCACATGCGACCATGGTTCCCGCGGCGGCTGCCATCCCCGTCCAGCGCAAAAAGCTGCGGCGCGAGGTTGGCGCATTTAATACTTGTTCAATTGGTTGTTGTTCGTTGCGATCCATGATCGTGTGTCCCCCTAAATTACACGCCATATCGGCTTTGATATGGATCTAGTGTACTTGCCAAAGCGCCTCGCAAACTAAAAGATTTGTCTACCCTTCGTTGTCGTTCGGCTACTTTTGAGTTGAGGGATCAGTTGTTAAGGACGAGCGATCAGGAGAAGAGGCTGAAATCAAAAGTCAAAATAGGGTTGGGTTTAAACGTAGCGGCGCAGAGCACGTAAGGCTTTTGGCTGAAGGCGGAAGCTCATTCGGGTAATTTGTGGAATTCGGGGCTAAAAAAATTATGGTGGATATTTAAGCAGCGGTGCAGAGCAAACGTGGCTCTTGGCTGAAGGCTCTGGGCTATCGGAACAATCAGGGTATTCGCCTGATTACTCAATCCAAGAGCCAACAGCCAATAGCCTTCGTTTCCATCGTAGTTCACCTGATCACTCATCCCCGATAATTGCGTCTCGGCTACGAGCGCTCGAATGGATCGACCATGTACGTGATACCATAGAACATTATCACGACGATCAAAGAGCCAAGCATCGTCAGGCGCATGGTCGAGCGAAAACCGCGTGGGTCAGCGATAAGCTGCGGCACAATGTAGATCATTAAGCCTACGAATGCCACAATCAACAGCCCATTGAACAGCATAATCCATGGTTTATACTTGATGATTTGTTGGCAGGCTGGGCATTTAAGCTGAAATGGGTTGGTACTCATCATGAAATTGCTTAGACTAATCGCTGCTTGACAGTGGGGACATGAATTGTTGGCCATCGTGGTTCTCTCTCAACTAAGTGGCTATGCGGCTATCCTACCACACGCTAGCAGTATCTTGCAAATACATAGAGCACATAGAGAATGTAAGGCTTTTGGCTGTAGGCTATGGGCTATCGGAAGCTCATTCGGGTAATTTGTGGAATTCGGGGCGAAAAAATTTATGCTGGATATTTAACGCAGCGGCGCAGCGCAAACGTGGCTCTTGGCTGAAGGCTCTGGGCTATCGGAACAATCAGGGTATTCGCCTAATTGCTCAATCCAAGAGCCAACAGCTAATAGCGAATAACCTTCGTATCCTTCGTGGTTAAAAATCGCCCCAACAGCACCCAAAACTGGGCGTTGCTGGGGCAATCTTGCTAATAATCAGGCAACCATGTTAGAGCGGTTGGCCGCGTTCGGCAGCTTGTTCGACCGCCCGAACCAAGAAAATTGGCTGTTGGCTGCTGCGAATCAGCTTGGTCGCAACACTGCCCATCCACATACGACTGAAGCCACTGCGGCCATGAGTTGCCATAACGATCATGCTGGCAACGGCTTCGCGGGCAACTTCATCGATCATTTCGGCTGGCGTGCCACTGACCACGAGGTGGCGAATGCGCAAGCGTGGCGTTTGCAGCGATTGCTCGAGCTGTTGTAAATATTTATGGGCTTGCTCACGCACTTGCGATTTTTCGCCAGCGCTCCACATTGGCACAACCCCCGATTCGATCAGGCCTGGATCGTCGATGCCAGCGGTGACACTCAGCAAGACCAACTCAGCACTATGAGCCTCGGCTAGTTGGCTAGCCAATGGCAAGGCTTGTTCAGCCAAGGCCGAGCCGTCGAGTGGCACAACAATCGTGCGCAATTCAGGCGGAATTTTAAAAGTTTCAACTTTGCGTTCATCGCCATGGATGATCAAAATTGGCACTGGTGTGGCTTGGACTAATTTTTCAGCGATGCTGCCAAGCACCCAACGCCCAAGCCCACTGCGACCGTGGCTTGCGAGCACGATTTCGCGCACGCTGTTTTGTTCAGTCGCAAATTGGACAATTGCTTGGGCTGGTTCACCATCAAGCACGCTTGTCCGAATCGTTAAGCCTTGTTGCTCGTAACGGGCTTTTAGCTCATCGAGGTAGGTTTGGGCAGCTTGACGTTCGTCGGCCAGCCATTGGCGGCTATCAACCACGCTTGGCACTGGCCATTCGTAGGCCGGAACCAAAGGTGGGTAGCCAATCACCCGAACTAAATGCAAAACACTGCTGTTGCGGCGGGCTAAAACCACCGCATAATCCAAGGCCTGTTCCGCTAATAGTGAACCATCAAGTGGAATCAACATTTGGCGTTCCATAACCAATCCTCCTTTGGATCGGAGAGCGACATTGCTCTCAACAAGGTGATCAAGTTCACCGAGTAGTGGGGCTAGCGAGCTAGGTTTTTCCAAGTATGAAGTGATTGGCAAGTTACGTAGTCGTTGCCGGCATGCCGGGAGAACTATCCGAAGCGACCACGGCAATGGCTGTAGCAGGTTGCTCTTCACAAAGTTGTTCGAGCAAACGCAACCCATGCAGCCGATATGGTGCGGGATCAATCACGACTAAGTTGGGGCTATGAGCCTGAACACTAGCCCAATCAGCTTGTTTTACAATATTGACTTGGACGTTCTGGCCCCAACGCCGCCGAAATCGCGCGGCAGTTGTTTGAGCCGAACCTTGATCTGGGTCAATGATGACGATTGAGAAGTTCATGGCTTGCTATCCTTGTTATCACTATAGGTAGTGTAGCCCAGATAGCATGTCAATCGGGTTAAGAGAGGATAACCAAACGGTGTTAAGATCCTTACCAATGCTAAAAGCCACGTTTCGCCATTGAATCGTGGCGGCTCGCTAGTTTGGTTTGAGGTTTAGAGCAGCACGCTATAGGCGCGTTCGATATCGACTTGGTTATTAATATCAGTTAGGGTTTCAGCTGGAATCGCTTCATCAACCGTCAGCACCATAATTGCCGTGCCACGGGGGCTTGAGCGGCCAACGTGCATCGCTGAAATATTGATATCAGCCGTTCCAAGCAAGGTGCCAATCCGCCCGATAAAGCCAGGCCGATCTTGGTGGAAGGTAAACAACATCGCGCTGGTTGGCACCAAATCGAGCCAAAATTCGTTGATTTGGACGATGTGGGCTTCGCCGCGCACGACTGTGCCACCAAAAGTATGCACTACGCCATCGCTAGTCGTCACGACCAATTGCAAGAGTTCGGTGTAGGTTTCGGCATCAGGGCGATGGGTTTCGTTGATGGTCAGGCCACGTTCGCGGGCCAAGAATGGTGCATTGACGGGGGTCACCCGGCCTTCTGAGCCACCTTCGAGCAAGCCTTGCAACACTGCCAACTTAATTGGTTCGCTGGTGAGGCCAGCCAAAGCACCGTTATAGATAATTTGATACGATTGGGCTGGCTGATCGATCAATTGGGTGCTGAGCCGAGCCAATTTGCGGCCAAGTTCGAGATATGGCCCAACAATTGCCCATTCTTCGGGAGCAACAAACGGCGCGTTGACCGCATAGCGTGGCGAGCGGTTCGCCAAGGCATCAACCACACCTTCGGCCACGTCGGCGGCGGTCAAGGCTTGGGCTTCTTCGGTCGAAGCGCCTAAGTGCGGCAAGACGATCGCTTTGGGGTGGTTGACAATTGGGCCGGTTGGTGGCTCTTTGGCAAACACGTCGAGCGCTGCGCCACCAAGCTGGCCCGATTCCAAAGCTTCAAACAAGGCTTCTTCGTCGATCACGCCACCACGAGCACAATTGATGATATAGCTGCCTTTTTTCATTTGGCTCAAGCGTTGGGCATCGAACAAATTACGGGTGGCATCGATTAAGGGAATGTGCAATGAAATAACATCAGATCGGCTGGTTAATTCATCAAGCGTCACTGGGGTCACACCAAGTTGCGCTGCACGTTCAGCATTGATAATTGGGTCATAGGCCAGAATATTCATTTCTAAGGCGCGGGCGCGACGAGCAACTTCCGAGGCAATCCGGCCAAAACCGACTAACCCAAGGGTTTTGCCACGCACTTCCCAACCGCCATATTTGCTGCGTTCCCATTTGCCATTTTGCAAAGCATTATGCGCTTGGGAAATATTGCGTGCTAGGCCAAGCATTAAACCAATCGTCAGTTCGGCCACTGCAATACTGTTTGAGGCGGGAGCATTGACCACCAAAATCCCTTGCTGATTGGCTGCACCCAAATCGATGTTGTCGACACCCGTCCCGGCGCGGCCAACAACTCGTAGTTTGGTGCCAGCTGCCAGCACTTTGGCAGTAACTTTGGTTTGCGAACGCACGATCAAGGCATCGTACTCCGGCAAAACTTCCAATAGTGTTTCTGGTGTGAGATCAAGACGAACATCAACCTTGGCGACCTCTTTGAGCGCCGCAAGGCCTTCGGCACCAATCTTCTCCGTGACCAGGATACGATCCATGAGGTGGTTACTCCTGTGGTAGTAAACAAAAAAGGGCAGATGGACACACTCTGCCGCTGCCAGCACTGGCTGATGGGAGTTTTGTGTATTGTATCACAAGCAACAAACCCCGCTGTTGCGGCCAATGTATCGCCCAATGTATCTCGCGATGTATGTGCTGCTGCTACTGGGCAGCTATACTGCTTCCATCAACCAAGGAGATAGCATTATGAACCACCCAACCATTCAAAAAGATACTGGCGCTTGGATCGCGTTCACCTGGATTGCGTTTTTTATTTCGATTGCGGCCTTGATGTTGGGCATTTATCATGCGCCGGTCGATATTTGGGTCAAGAGCTTTTTGGCGGTTGCCGCGCTGTTTGCGATTGGCAGCACCTTCACGTTGGCCAAAACAATCCGCGATAATACCGAGGCCAGCAAGCTGATCAATCGTTATGCCGATGCCAAAACTGAGCAAATTATCTCCAACTACGAATTTGCGCCCTCGCCAAGAAACGTATGAGCGATGAAAGTAACCTCAAAAGGCAGCAGGCAAAAAGCAACATATGAGGGTTGAGGATTGACAAGTGTGACCCCCTCTCCCGCATGCGAGGCGAGGGGGAACCGCCCGAACAACGACTACGATTTGCCGGCGAGGCGTCGACGAACCACTAAACTAAATCCCCAGCCCTGCTCCCACCGTGGACGCGGAACTGATTTTCGAAGGTGCGTTTTAAGGATTTGGGCAGTTTCCCCTCTTCCCGCAGGCGAGGCGAGGGGGAGCAGCTGTGGATTGACCATGAATCATGCGAAAACCACCAAGTAAAGCCCCTCGCCCGCGCCACGGGAGAGGGGTTGGGGTGAGGGAACGCCCATCCTTGTTAATCCAATCAACCATGACACAGAGCCAATAGCCTACAGTCCATAGCTTCATTCCCCTTCGCAATTAAAACCTGGCCCCTGATCCCTAGCTTACAAACGCCTGGTGATAGATTGCCTGCACTTTGGCCAAGACAGCTTGGGCCTGATGCGCCGCTGGCAGTGGCGTAACTTGGCCTTTATTGATAAAACTGCCATTAGGCTGTTTGCCCATTGCTGCGTTATACAAACGTGCTGCTCCAGTGCTGGGGTGTTTAAACAGGAAGCCATGGATTGGCCGAATCCACCAAGGTAGGCCACTGTTGGTTTTGAGGGAGCCACGGTTTGCTCCAGGACAAACACTCAACAGCGTAATGCCTTCGTTTTCGAGTTGCGGTGCCAGCGCTTGGCTCCACAGCGAAAGCGCTAATTTGGAGCTGGCATAGGGTCCAAACAGCTTTTTAAATGTTTGGGGCTGTTCAAGTTGATCAATTTGAAACTGTTTGATCGTCAAGAGTGCATTCGACGAGGTGTTGATAATGGTTTTGTGCTGGCCTTGCAAAAGTAGTTCTTTAAGCTCCATGGCGATGATATACGGCACAACGCTCTGCAATTCAAAGCTTAATTCGCGGCCTTGCGGCGAGAAAAGCAAGTGCTCTGTTGTGCCACCAGCATTATTAAACAACAGATCAAGCTTGGTTTCGTGCTGTTTGATTTGTTGGAGTGCTGAGCGTAATTGGCCAAAATCGCTGAGCTCGGCTTGGTAGCTCCGCAACTTGCCGGCAGTTTGGGCCGCTTGAAGAATTGGCTCGTTCGTGGGAAACTGTGAACGCGTCAGCCCAATCACTGCCCAGCCGTCGTTAAGCAGCAGTTTGGTCAGTTCGAGGCCAATGCCTGAATTTGCTCCTGTGATCAAGGCCGTTTTGGGTGATGATTGGGTGGGCATGTGGTGCTCCATTGATTTATTTTATAGAACGCTATAAAATATAATCTACTGGATCTGTTCGTGATTGTCAAATTTTTCTAGTGATCGATAGATAATTATGCAAGCAACCCGACCGCGCGGTCGACCGCGCACCTTTGATCGGCAAGCAGCCCTCGAGGCGGCGATGGAATTATTTTGGCGGCATGGCTACGAAGGCACGTCGATTGCCGATCTGACGACGGCGATGGGCTTTACGCCGCCGACCTTGTATGCGGCGTTTGGCTCGAAAGAAGATCTGTATCGCGAGGTGATTCAGTTTTTTCTGGTGCGTAGTGAGCAACGACGCATGGACGCAGCCTTGGCGCAAGCCAGTGCTTATGCCATGTTGCGCTTCTATTTGTATGCTGCGGCGCAGAGCTTTACCGACCCCAACACGCCAGCTGGCTGTATGGTCGCTACGGCAGCGCTGCAATGTGCAACTGAAAATCAGCCAATTGCCCAAGAAGTTGCCCGTACTCGCCAACAAATGCTGCATGCGTTTGTTGAGCGCTTAGATTTAGCCAAAGTCAACGCTGAATTACCAGCAACAAGCGATTCGATTGCTTTGGCCAATTTTTATACTGCGATTGTGCAGGGCATGTCGGTGCAAGCAATTGATGGCGCAAGCACTACCGATCTGATTGCCGTGGTCGATTTGGCGCTAAACGCTTGGCCAGGCGAAAAGAACCTAGGTTGAAGGATGAGAGATGAGAGATGAGGCTCTAGCCAAAAGCCAATTACTTTTAGCGATGCTTCGGGCAGTTGTGGAATTCGTGGCTCCGCAATCAACCCTGGTTTGACATAAAACAGGGGATTGAAATCTAACAAGCGCAGAAGCATGCATGGAAGCTTAAAACATAGCCTATCTGGATCAATCATAATTCTCCAGCATTTGATATACATAATTCCGAAAATCTTCAACATAGGTTTTGGGTTCTACAACTTTGAGTTGCGTGCCGAAACTGGCTAAAAGTTGAAATCCCATCCGATTTTGAGGGACATACATGGTTGCTACTAAAAATTCAGCACTATAGTCTTCAATACTTTTTCGCCCATAGCGTTCGATGATTTGATCTTTGATGCTCGGTGATATCAATGCCTTGATTGTGACGAATTGCGGGAGATACTGAGCTTCGTTTGCTTGCTCTGACCAATCAGTTCGAGGCTGAAATGCGCGGTTATTGATCGTCATATGATCGATCCGCGCTAGCTTGAATATTCGATATGCCTGTCGCTCTAAACAGAATCCTTTCAAGTACCAACTTGATTCGCTAAAATGCAGCGCATAGGGCTCGACCATGCGATTCGTTACGACCCCGTTTTTATCGGTGTAATCAAACGAAACCAGCCTTTGCTTTAATATTGATTCTTGGCATATCTTTAAGCTTTCAAGCAGCTCAGACCGACCTTGCCAAGCATAAAACGACAGGTGAAGTGAACGATTCAGCGCTAATGGACTAACCATTGCCTCGATTTTTCGTATCGTTCTTTCAACCTCTTCAGTCAGAAATAGTTGTTCCAATCCGCCGAGCGCAGTTAATATATGCTGTAAATCAGTGCTGCTTAAAAGGCGTTTATCAACCTTGTATGCATCCATGATGCCGTAGCCACCTTTGACCCCAGTCACAGCGTAGATCGGGATGTTCGATAAACTCAAGGTTTCCATATCGCGCAGGATGGTTCGTTTGGAAACCTTGAACAGGCGTGCAAATTCGGTTGCAGAAACCAGCTCTTTTTTCAACAAAATCATGATAATTGCAATCAGTCGCTCCACTTTGTCCACAATTAGCCTCTTTTTTGCTCCAATATTTTAGAACGATGACACTATGATGTCACCTTTTGTACATTATAGTGCCTGTATCACAAGTAGCAAGCTTTGATTTGTGCCAAAAAGGTATTCAGCAAAGTACCAAACATGAGCACAGCGAATCATGCTGTGCCCGTTTTGCTACGCAACGCTAAGGAGCAAATGCAATGTTTAATCCAACCGATTTTCCCGTGCCCACCCTCATTTCAGTCAACGGGGTGGAGCTCGAAGTCTTTGAAGCAGGCCGCGAACATATCGGTAACCCGATTGTGCTCTGTCACGGCTGGCCAGAGCATGCCTTTGCTTGGCGCTATCAGGTGCCTGCTCTGGTCGCAGCGGGCTACCATGTCATCGTTCCAAACCAGCGTGGTTACGGCAATTCATCACGTCCGACCGAAGTAACCGCCTACGATATTGAACACTTGACGGCTGATCTGATCGCACTGCTCGATCACTATGGCTATGATGATGCCACCTTCATTGGTCATGACTGGGGTGCAATGCTCGTTTGGGGGCTGACCTTGTTGCACCCAACGCGGGTAAATAAGCTGATCAACCTGAGCGTGCCTTACCTCGAACGGGGAGCAAAGCCCTGGATCGAGTTCATTGAAGAGATTCTTGGTAGCGACTCGTATTTTGTCCACTTCAATCGACAGCCAGGCGTCGCAGATGCGATATTCGAAGCGAATACGTTCCAGTTTCTTCGCAACATGTACCGCAAGAACGAGCCACCAGCAGAGCCTCAACCGGGTATGGCGTTTATCAATCTCGCCAGAGCAAAAACACCACGCGGTGAGCCAATCATGAGCGATAGCGAACTAGCAGTTATCGTCTCGGCTTTCGAAGCATCGGGGTTCACGGGCAGCATAAATTGGTACCGAAACCTTGACCGCAATTGGCACTTATTGGCCAACGCTGACCCGATCATCCAACAGCCCGCCCTCATGATCTACGGCGATCGGGATACAGTCGCGCGAGCTGAAAACCTGACAGCGTTTGTGCCCAATGTGCAAGTAGTCAATCTGGATTGCGGTCATTGGATTCAGCAAGAAAAGCCAGCAGAAACCAACCAAGCGATTTTGAACTGGTTAGAACAGCAGGCTGCCACCTAGTCCTAAAAGCGTTTAATTCTCACCGTTTGATGTGGGCTAGTTGACGCTCACTGATAAACTATGAAGGATTAAATTCTCGCTATTCCGGTGTTCGATTGAACAGCTCTGCGGCGGTTAAATTCATGGCGTATTTTTAGCCGCAGAGTCTGTTTGCTAGCCAATTGCCATAACCATTCTTCACAAGCATCGCAGTTGCCATGCTTCGTGCCCTGCGTGTCCTTCGTGGATCAAAACCAAACTCCAAAGCCCTATGTTCTATACTCTATGCGCTTTGTTCTTTCGATATGCTATACTTGGGGCGTGTCTGTAGGAGACTGTATCGTGTCAACAAGTATTGCTTTAGCGCTCTTTTTTGTTTTGCTTAGCCCCATTTTGACTGCGATTTTGCTGCGTTTTTTGCGCACGCGCCTCAGTGCCTTGCCCTTCTACTCAATTGCCGGAGTGTTTTTTGGGCTAGCAGCATTCGCCGCAATCTGGTTGGTCAATCAGCATCAAGCAAGTGTTCAGCTTGGCAGTTTGGTGATTATCCAGCAGCAAGGCATCGATTTAGATCTTCCACCTGAGATTGAAGTAACCGCCATCCCAACCCAAGTTTTGCCAACCTTGGCTGCAACGGCAACTCGCCCAGCGCCGACCGCAACAACCCGTCCGAGCGCTACGCCAACCACTGAACCAACGACTGAAGCAACCAGCGAACCCAGCGCTACGCCAGAGCCAAGCGCTATTCCAACTGCTGAACAACGCACCTACACAGTTGAAGATGGCGACACCTTGCGCTCGATTGCCGAGGCATTTGATGTGACGATTGCTGAATTGCTCGAAGCCAACGATTTAACGCCTCAACAAGCTGATCAGCTTCAACCAGGCGATGTCTTAATTATTCCCTAGCGAGGTTCTGTGCGCGTTATTGGCTTATTATTGGGCTTATGCTGCTTGGTTGGTTGTGCTTCCACGGCACCTAATCCGCCAACGGCCAGCCCTGCCTTGGCAACGGCAACCCCGCCAATTGCCAGCATTACCGCAACCGTGGTTGCGCCAACTGCCATCAGTTTAACCGCAACCCCAATGGCCTTGGCCCTAACATGGCAATCCTATACGGTATATCGGGTTGAGCCAGGCGATAGTTTAGCATCGATTGCTGAACGAGGCGCAAGCTTTCCGCTGTTTATTAGCCGCTACAATCGGCTTACGCGCCCGATTGGGGCCGGCCAACTGTTAATAGTGCCACGCATTGAGAGCGATCAGCTTAATAGCTTATCTTCAACGCCCGCACTGATTAGCCGTGGCTTGACCAGCCAAAATTGGCTTGGCCTTAGCTGCGATCTCACAACTGATGCTGCGCCAATTGAGCCAGTGTTGACAACCCTCGCAAGTCAGTCAATCACTATGACCTTTTTTCTTGATGC
Source organism: uncultured Chloroflexia bacterium (assembly GCA_963767035.1). Taxonomy (GTDB): domain Bacteria; phylum Chloroflexota; class Chloroflexia; order Chloroflexales; family Herpetosiphonaceae; genus Herpetosiphon. The sequence continues at coordinate 571,963 of CAVYBW010000004.1, forward strand.
TGGCTGGATTGAGCAAAACCCCCAAGCGTTGCACCAACTTGCTGCTGCTGGCCATGAGCTAGCCAATGGCGTGGCGCTTGAGCAAATCGATCCTGAGGCATTGGCTCAAGCCTTAAATCGCACCGAAACTGGTTTGACCACCCAACTCGGCATGGAGGCCTCAGTCCGCCCGTATTTGCGAATTTGGCAGCAACCTAGTAGTGCTGAATTGGCTGAGCTTGCTGCTCAAAATGGCTATTTGCTATTGGATAATGCTCAAGCCCGCGATGCCGTAGCCTTGGCCGAGGCGTTAATTCAGCCTGAGCAAGCTGCGAGCTATCGTGGGGCGATTATTGCGCTTGATTGCAGCAGTGCAGAAACTGCCACAGCATTGCTATTAATCATCGAACGCTTGCAGCAAGCAGGATTGCAGCTGCATACGATTGCCGAAGTGATGCAGCCATGAGTTTATTGATTGCACTATTGCCATTATTTGGCTTGGCACTGATTGCCGATGGCTCGGTTGCGCCAAAACGTTGGTTGCTGCTTTTGGCATGGCTGGTTGGGCTTGCCAGCGTCATTAGCCCGCATTTGGGACTTTCGGCCTTGGCATTGGTGCTGGTTGGCGGCATGCTTGGCCAAACATGGGGCCAGCGTTTAAGTGGCGTTTTATCGGCGCTAGGCCTAGGCTGGTTGGGCTTAAATGCTGATAGTTGGGCCTGGCAAGCCGCCAGCGTTGCAGTCAATCTCAACTCACTGCATATTGGCTTGCTAATTGTTGGCGCTGCCTGTGCGCTTGGTTGTTGGCCATGGCCAGCCAAGGCCACGCCGCCCGCTAGCACGTTGGCATTAGCTCAGCTTGCTATGGTATTGCGTTTGTATAGCCTTGTGCCCTTGGATTGGGCGTGGACGGCGGTTGCCGCCGTGATTGGAGCTGGCTCGGCGTTGTGGTTTGCTTGGCAACTTTTGCCACCACAGCCTTTAGATCAGCGACGAGCTTTGGTTGCTCAAGTCTTGTGGTGCTTGGTGCTGGCAACCAGCCTATTAGCCAGCGAAGCAGGCATTGCCGCGACCTGGGCCTTGGCGCTGGTGGCATGTTTGGCCCATCCATTATTCCAACAACACACCAATTTGGCCAGTTTGTTGCCGCTGTCAATGGCGCTTTGGTTGACCGCAGCAGCCAGTTTAGCTGGTGGTTTGGGCTTGCTCAGTTGGCTGTGCTGGCTTTTGCTGATGTTACTAACACTGAGCATGTTACGCTTGCCGCCACAAATTTCGCGCTGGCAATGGCCGTTGATGGCAATGCAATTGGCGCTTGGCTTGGGCTTGCCATTCTTGCTTGAGCTGCTGTTGAAGCCTGTTTGGCGCGAGCTGGGCGCTGGCTTGACGGTTTTTGGTCGCTTGGATATTGCGCCGTGGACTGGTTTGGCAACGCGTAATCCTGGCTCGCAGGTGGTGGCAACCTTTCCCTCAGTGGTTTTAGCAGGCTTGTTGCTGGTGGGGATTGCGTTAAGTTATTTGGCCCATCGCTGGCGTAGCCAACTAACCAACGCTGACCACGAGCCGCTGCGTGAACAAACGATGTGGCAATTGGTCAAGCGTGGCTTGCCATGGGGGAGCCAACCCCACGATGAGTAGTGAAGCATGGCGTTTGGGGGTTGCTGGTCAGTGGGAGCGTTTGTTGCTCTATCCTGGCGGCTTGAGCGCGTTGGTTGCGGTTAGTTTGGGCTGGTTGGTTTGGCGTTGGCTCACGCCACGCAAGAATCCGGTTGGCGCCGAGCACCCATTTGATTGGCTGCTGCTGCCATTGCCATTATTGGCGCTGAGCCTGTGGCCATTTGCCGAATCAAGCGAACTACGCTCAACAATTGACCTTTTGAGCTATTGGCTGTTGCTCGATGCTCCGTTGTTGTGGGCGATTGGCCAAGATTGGCGCAATGGAGCATTGGCAGGCTTGCGGGCGGCAGGTTGGTTGGTTGGCTTGATTACTGGTTGGCCGCTGCTGGGCTTGGTTGGTTGGATGATCGCCAGTTTACATGGCGGTTTATTGCCCAACGATCTCTTAATTTTGACTGAAGGCTGGCTTGGTTGGTTGGCGCTGGCACTCTGGTTGGCTGGCTTATTGCCCTATCTGCACCTTGGTGCTTGGGAGACTGCGCCAACTCAAGGCGCTTTGGCTTGGGCTTTGGGATCACGTCGTTTGGGGCATTTGGCACTGCTAGCGTGGCTGCTTCAGCAGCAATTTGCCGTGGCATGGCTTGGCTCGGTTTGGGGATTTGGTGCTCTGTTACTAGGCTTATGGCTATTGCTGCTTGGTTTAACCCATTGGCTGCGTCGTTATTCCCAATCCAAACTGGGGGCTTGGCTTTGGGGCGGGGCAATTATTGGATTTTTAGGCTTTGGGTTCAGCAGTTTGCTCAATCGCTAAGCCCCAATACAGGCTATTTTGTTGGATTCGATAATGTTGAATGCCTGCTGTTTGCAATAATACTTGCAGTTCGTTGCTACGCCATGCTCGCAGCACTGATAGCGGGCCGTCGTGCTTGCCAAGGCTAGTCATCGGGCCTAATCCCGCTAGCCGCGCACCCCAATAACCCAACCAACTACGCTTAAGATCAACGATTACAATGCCACGGCGGGCTACCCGTTGCGCCTCACCCAAAAGCCCAATTACTTCGTCGCTGGTGCAATGATGCAGCATTTGAGCACAAAAAACAATGTCGATGCTGCGATCAGCACATGGCAAGGCTTGGCCTGCACCAACCAAGGCTTGCTGATTCATGCCCACAATTGTGCTATTTAAATCGAGGCTGATGGTGTGTAAATGCTGGCCATGCTGTTGGCTGCTGGTTTGGAGCCAGCGCCCAATTTGGCCGTTGCCCGACCCAAGATCAAGCATGGTATTCTGCGCTTGTAGTAATGGTTGCAGCAAGCGCCAACCCAAGCGATAGCCGCCACTCAAGCGATAAAGCCAAGCCATTTCGGCCAAATTAGCGGCCAGCTCGGGATGCGTGGTTAAATCATCGAGCAATTCGACAGATTGTGAACGGTGGGGAATCCACGGCATAGCTTTTCCTTGAGTGCTACCATTTAATTACCGACCCTCGGTATAATACCGCGTGATGCATTGTTCTGATGCATGGCTATTGATGGAAGTATTATGCGTTTGCGGCGTTCTTGGCTCACCTTCGCGATTCTTTTTGGCCTGATCGGCTTGGGCTTGGGGCTGCGGCTCGCCGCGTGGCATTGGCATGAATTTCGGCCACTTGGCGGCGATGAACGCGAATATTTGGATTTAGCAATCGCTCTGGCCCAAGGCAACAAATACTACGATTTGCAATTTATGCGCCCGCCGTTGTTTCCCTTGGGCTTGGCGGCGGTGGTCTGGCTAGTTGATGGCGATTTGCAGGGTTTGCGGCTGATCAATGCGCTGATTAGCACTGCCACGATTCCTTTGGTTTGGTGGTGGGTTCGGCTTTTGCTGCGGCGCAACGATTTGGGCTTGATTGCTGCTGGCTTGACAGCTTGCTCATTTACCTTAGCCTTGAACGCCACCGAATTGCTCAGCGAAACGGTAACGTTGGCTGGTTTGATGCTGGTGTTTGGGTTAATTACCTTGAGTTTGCGCCAGCCGAAATTACGCTGGGCGATTGGCGCTGGCATGGCGATTGCGCTGGTCAGCTTGATTCGCTCGGTTGCCTTGCCCTTGTTGCTATTGGCTTTATTGCTGCTGTGGCGTAGCGATAACCCACAGCGTTGGCGGCAGATGCTTGGTTTGCTGGCGGCAACCGTGTTGACCATCGCGCCGTGGACGATTCGCAATGCCCTGAACTATGGCGGCTTTATTTTGATTGATACCACGGGCCAGGAAAATCTTTGGCTTGATAACGATCCACGGGGCCGTGATTTGGTCAAGGCTGAGTTGTATGGATTGGGCGATGCGCGGATTGAGCGCAGCCAATTGGCGACCCAGCAAGGGATTGCGGCCATTACCGAACATCCCGATTGGTTTTTGGCCAAGTTTGGGCGTGAATTTTGGCATAGTTGGGGCCTCGAGCATAGCGACGATTTGCTGGCGCGACAAGCGATTTGGCAACCAGCGGGCGAAGTTTGGCTGCGCTTGATTTTTGGTGATGTTTGGTGGCTATTGCTGATTGGCTTGGGTTTGGCTGGCTTATGGTCGTTGCCATGCGAGCGTCATCTCAAGCTCCTGCTGGCGGCTTGGGTTGGCTACACCGTATTTACAGCATGTTTGTTTCATGTTGAATATCGTTATCGATTGCCTTTGTTGCCTGTACTATTGCCCGCAGCGGCGTGGCAAATCCACCAATTACGCTGGGCTTGGCCACAGCGGCGGCAATGGTTGGCCTTGGCAACATGTGCAAGTATCGTGGCGTTGAGTTTGAGCTATGCTCATTATCCGCAGCAGGCTTGGCGCTTAGGTCAAAAACATTGGTATTTGTGGCAGGCTGAGCAATATTTGGCTGATGCAACGAGTTTGCCAGCAACCATGAACGAACAAGCCAGCTCGGGTGTGACGATATTCGAAGCCCAATCAGCGACTAGCAATGCCTTGCGCTTTGATCCTGAATCGGCCTTAGCGCGAGTGTTGTTGGCACGCATCGCCTTTGTGAGCGAGCAGCCAAGCGTTGGAGCGCAACAATTACGCTTGGCGATTGACTATTTGCCAGCCCACGCCTATGCCCATTTATTATTGGGCGATTATCTGCGCCAGCAAGGTGATTTGGCTGCTGCGCGTAGCGAATTGGCCTATGAAACCAGTTCGACCGAGGATTTGCAAGCATGGTCGCGTCAACGGATGCAGTTTATGCCAATTACGAGCACGCTTGATTTAGGCGGTGGCCTCGATTTGGGCTTGATTGCCGATTGGTATGCTGCCGAGGATAGTAGCCGGTGGTTTGGCGCGCAGGCCACGGTTTGGCTGCAAGCGCCAGCAGATGCCGATTTGTTGCGCTTGCGAATTGCCAGCCAACGCCCAGTCAGCTTTGCAGCGCCAAGTTTGAGTTTGTGGGCTAATGGCCAGTTTTTAGCCGAAATCGCCGTCGATTCAGCATGGACGGTTCATGAAATTGTTTTGCCAAATAGTTTGCAAAACAAACCCTTGGAATTGGAATTACATAGTAGCACAACCTTCGTGCCGCACGATCTTGAGCCAACCAATCCCGATGGGCGTGATTTAGGCGTGCGAGTCGATTGGATTACTGTGGAATAGGCTTTTGACATGGCCAAAATTCTGCTATAGTCGCTATCTGGAATCGTTCATTTGATTGGACAAATATATGCGTTCCCTCACCCCAGCCCCGCTCCCGTGATGCAGGCAAGGGGCTTAATGTAGAGGTTTTCGCATGATGCATGGTCAATCCACGGCGGCTCCCCCTCGCCGCATTTAGTGGGAGCGGGGCATAAATTCGTGGCTGTACCGTGGTGGTGCTCCCTCTCGCCCGCGTGCAGTGGGCTAGAGGGTTGGGGGTGAGGGGCCAATCCGCTCGCGATGCTTGATACACTATGCTGTAATCCTATCGATCTAAACTAGCGAGGTTTGAGAAAGAAGCAACGTTCAAATTTAGTAGCTGAGGGCAATATCCCAATGAAGTTGATTGATTTACCCTATAGCTCACGGCGCATGCCAGCGATTGCGCGGCGCTCGATGGTGGCAACAAGTCAACCGCAGGCGGTTTTAGCTGGCTTATCGATCCTCGAACGTGGTGGCAATGCAGTTGATGCAGCAATTGCCGCAGCGGCCATGTTGACGGTCGTCGAACCAACATCCAACGGTATTGGCAGCGATGCCTTTGCTTTGGTGTGGGATGGTCAGGCATTGCATGGATTAAATGGCTCTGGCCGGGCACCGCAAGCGATCAACCTTGAAACTATGCTCCAATCTGGTCATCAATCGATGCCAGCCTATGGTTGGCCCAGCGTCACCGTGCCAGGCACACCCCGCGCATGGCACGATCTGCATCAACGCTTTGGGCGTTTGAATTTTGAAGAAGTGCTGATGCCAGCGATCAGCGCTGCCGAGGATGGCTTTGCGGTTACGCCGATTGTCGCCCACTATTGGAATATTGCTTTGCGCCGCTACGAAGCCATCACTGATCCGGCGACTAGTGCGTGGCTCAATACCTTTTCCTACCGTGGGCGTGCGCCTGGAGCTGGCGATATGTGGCGTTCGAGACGGCAAGCACGCACGTTACGGCGCATCGCCCAAACCGGAGCGGATGATTTTTATCAGGGCGAATTGGCAGCACAGATTGTTGAATGGGCGCAAAAAACTGGCGGGTTTATCAGCGCCGAAGATTTAGCCCTGCATACTAGCACATGGGTCGAGCCAATTAGCACTAGCTATCGTGGCTACCAAGTCTGGGAGATTCCGCCGAATGGTCAAGGCTTGGCGGCACTCATGGCCTTAAATATTTTAGAGGGCTTTGATCTGAGCCATACCACCCGCGATACCATCCAATCGTATCATTTGCAAATCGAGGCCATGAAATTGGCTTTTGCTGATGCCCACCGCTACATTGCCGACCCTGCGCATGTTGAGGTTCCAACCAAAGCCTTGCTTTCCAAGCGTTATGCCGCCAGCCGCCGCAGCCTGATTGGCGAGTATGCGATCGATCCGCAGCATGGCGAATTGCCCCAAGGTGGCACCGTCTATCTGTGTGCGGTCGATGGCGATGGTATGATGGTCAGTTTTATTCAATCCAACTATATGGGTTTTGGCTCAGGTGTGGTTGTGCCAGAAACAGGGATTGCCCTGCAAAATCGTGGTGCTAATTTCTCGCTTGATCCCCAGCATCCCAATGTTTTAGCACCCAATAAACGCCCATTCCATACGATTATTCCCTCGTTTTTGACCCGCGATGGCGAAGCGATTGGCCCATTTGGCGTGATGGGCGGCGCGATGCAGCCCCAAGGCCATGCCCAAATGATTCTCAACCGCGTCGATTGGCAGCTTAACCCGCAAGCCAGCCTTGATGCACCGCGTTGGCAAGTTGGAACTGGCCGCAAAGTCTATCTTGAATATGGCGTGCCCCAGTTTATTGCCGAAGGGCTACGCGGGATGGGCCATGAGGTCGAAATTCATGCCGAAGGTGGCATGTTTGGGCGTGGTCAAATTATCTGGCGCTTGCCCAATGGCTCGTTAATTGGCGGCAGCGATATGCGCGCCGATGGCTGTGCCTTGGGCTTTTAACCACGAAAAGTTTATCGGTGTTGGAAACAGCTATAGCTTGGCTATAGCTGTTTTTTTGCTTCCTCAAAGACCTAAAATGTGATTAATTACCAATATCGAAGCCTAAAAATACCACTCCAATCGCACCCAGAACTAGCCATGGATAGGACTAAATAGCATTGACGATGGGCTGTGTGGCGTGGCAAGATCGCAGATGATCCTTCGGTTTTAGCCGAATATGGTTCTTGTTGGGGAGTAATGGTATGCAATTGCGCTCATTGCGGTCGTTGTTGACTGCGGATCGTGCTCGAATCGGCTCGTTGTTAAGCGTTTTCTTGGTAGGCTTGATGGCTTGGATGCTGCCGCAAGCCGGCGCACAACCAGCCTTTGCAGCCTCAAATGGCGTGGTTATAAGCCAAGTCTATGGTGCTGGCGGTAATACTGGGGCTACCTATACCAATGATTTTGTTGAGTTGTTCAATCGGGGTTCTAGTGCAGTTTCAGTAAATAATTGGTCGATTCAGTATGCCTCCGCAAGTGGTACAGGAAATTTCAGTACTAATGTTACAACCCTACCAAATTTCACGATTCAGCCTGGTCAATATTATTTAGTAGCCCTGGCTGGTGGTGCGAATGGTGCTGCTCTCCCAACAGCTGATGCTACTGGAACAATTGCGATGGCTGGTGCGGCTGGCAAAGTTATTCTTGCCAATGTTTCTACGGGGTTAGCCTGTAACGGGAGTTCTACTGCATGTAGTGCAGCCCAACAAGCACAAATTGTCGATTTAGTCGGCTTTGGAACTGCCAATTACTTTGAAGGAAGTGGGCCAACGCCAGCCCCCAGTGCTACGACAAGTGTTAAACGCACCAACCCATGCGTTGATGCAGATAGCAATGCGACTGAATTTACTGCCGTTACGCCAAATCCGCGTAATAGTGCTAGCCCAACCTTGAGTTGCTCGTCGTCAACCAATACCCCGACGAATACAGCAACCAACACGCCGACCAACACCGCAACTAATACACCAACCAACACCGCAACTAATACACCAACCAATACCGCAACCGAAATTCCTACTGCAACCAACACCCCAGTGCTCGGTGGCGATAACAATCTTTTGTGGGATTACCTTTATCACAGCGCAAGTGCTGTAAATCCGCAAACTGAGCTTGTGCCAGGCGAGAGTTATAGCTTTGTGCATGGCGCGAGTGGCAGCATCAACGAAACGACTGCTGTGACGATTTCAGCATTAACTGATGCGCTTGATGCCCAAACTGTCAGTGTCCGCTATTGGGATGGAGCCAATTCGACCACGATTCCAATGACCCGCATTAAATCGTTGACTGCAAGTTTTCGCAGCCAACCAAGCCATACCTACGATTTATGGCAGGCGAGCGTTCCAGCTCAATCAATTGGCACAACGATTTTCTATCGTGTGATTGTGCAAGATGGCGGGTCTGCGGCCTATGTGAAACAAACCAATGGCCAATATGTGAACCCGCTTGGTCAGCATATTCGTGGTTTTAATGATGATCCCGATGATTATAGCTATACGGTGATCGCTGCAAATCCAACCGCAACACCAACTAATACCGCTACCGCAACGCCAACGGAAACGCCAACTAACACGGCAACGCCAACGGAAACGGCGACCAATACGCCTGTACCACCGACGGCAACGGAAACCGCGACCAATACACCAACTGACACGGCAACGGCAACCAATACACCAACCAATACGGCGACCAATACGCCAACCAATACAGCAACGGCAACGCCAACGGCAACCAATACGGCGACCAATACACCAGTGCCGCCAACGCCAACTGATACAGCAACGCCAACGGAAACGGCGACCAATACGCCAACCAACACAGCGACGAACACGCCAACCAATACGGCGACCAATACACCAGTGCCGCCAACGCCAACTGATACAGCAACGGCAACGGAAACGGCGACCAATACACCAACCAATACGCCTGTATCACCGACGGCAACGGAAACCGCGACTAATACACCAACTGACACGGCCACCGCAACCGTAACGTCGACCAATACGCCAGTTTCACCAACGCCAACTGACACGGCCACCGCAACCGCAACAGTGACCGCAACCGCAACGGCGACGAATACGCCTGTGACTGAAACGGCAACGGCAACAGTGACCGCAACCGCAACGGCGACGAATACGCCAACTGAAACGGCAACACCAAGTGTAACGCCAACAATAATGGTGACGGTGACGAATACGCCAAGTCCAACGTCTACTGCAACCGCAACGCCAACAATAACGATCACTGTGACGAACACGCCAACGGCAACGGCGACAAACACTCCAACCAATACAGCGACAGCGACCTTGATTCCTACGGTCACCAATACACCGCTTCCACAGCAATATAAACTGTATCTGCCTTGGACGAGCAAATAGCGAGGCTTCAACCGAGGGGGTTAAGCTAAACCTAGGTTCTGGATGCGCGAGGAGTAACGATAGATTCAACGCTCCTCGCCGTCAATGAAGCAACTTCGTATGAGGGCATTAATTAATCAGGGTTCGTATCGTGAATCAATAACAAAATAGCGCTTGGGTATAAACTGAAAATTCACGTATCAGCAAGGGTTGTGAGTAACCCAAAGATGCACCCAGAACGGTGTGTAATCCGCATTCGATACTGTGATTGCTGGGTATTTGGCTACTATCCCCAACAATATCAACCACCATCAAGCATAGTTGCTGATTGTTGGTATACTATGGCTGGGTGGGTACATCGCTACCCACCTAGCTTGATCTCAAAGGCAATGTTATGCCGGTCGGCTACAAGTTGAATCGTTGAGAGCAAGTAGGTAAAATCGATTGGTTTTTCAACATAGGCATCACAGCCAACCGCCATACAGCGTTGACGATCGCCCGCTAAGTTATAGGCTGTAATTGCAATCACCGGAATCGAACGGGTTTGAGGTGAGGCCTTGAGTTGAGCCGTCGCACCCCAACCATGCAGTTCGGGCATCGACATATCCATCAAAATCATATCAGGCTTTAATTGTAAAGCCAGCATCAAGCCCTCAATCCCAGTTTTAGCAGTGCTAATCTGAAAACCCCGTCGTTGCAAGCGGGTTGTGAGGATGGTGCGATTGTCTTGGTCGTCATCGACAATTAAAATGTGCATGGCTTGCTCCTACTGTCAATCGATAGCATTTAAAAAAAGCGCTACTCATGATTGATCTCTAATGTTGTTGTATACCATGAAGTCCTAGCTGTAAATAGTTACTTTCGGGGGATATTATTCACCCAACAGGTGGCTTTAAGTAGGTGTATAGTTATCCAGAGCCAGCTAATCGTGCTCATCAGCCATGCTTTTCTGGTTCAATGTGCAGCATCGCCAATGATGGCATAAGGAAGTTCAGCGATGAAAGCAGCCTATCAACAATATGTGCATAAAAGTGTACGTGGCAAAATTAGCCTTGCCTTATTGGGCATTATGGTGCTCGTTGTCCTCATTTTGTTGATTCCGCTGCGCTATATTGTCAATAGCTCAAGCCTCTTCGCTGAACAACAGGAGATGCAAAATCACCTCGAACGGGTTCGCCGCGCTATCAATGGCGAGCTGGCCCAGATTGATGCCTTGGTCATGTCAATGGCAACCTGGGATGAATCATACAATTTTATCAATCAACGCACGCCTAGCTATATCGCAGAAAATACCAATGACGAGGTATTCCAGCTTTATAATATTCAAGCGATGCTCTATACCGATCAAAATGGCACAATTGTGTTTGCCAAAACCTACGATCCGCAAAAACGCAAGCCAGTAGCCGTGCCGTTTGAGTTTTTTGATATTAATAATTTCTATCCCCAATTACTCCAACATCCTCGACTTGATCAAGGCAATACCAGCGTGGTGCGGGCTGGTACGAAACTATGGCTTTTGGCGGCTCGCCCAATTGTAACCAATGAAGGTCAAGGCCCAGCCCGTGGAACATTAATGTATGGCCGCTTAGTTGATCAGCAAGTAGTTGATCGGATTAATTATCAAACCTTATTGCCAGTTCAATTGAGCGATTATCAACTTCTATCTTCAACGCGCCAACAAGTGGTCAGCTCGCTAGCCAATGATCAACGCTTGGTTTCGCGGGCCTTCAACGAGAACACCCTCGAAGGCTTTGTGGTTTTTCCATCGATCAATAATCAACCGCTCTTAATTGCCACTTTAGCCCTGCCACGCACGATTTATATTCAAGGCCAACGTACATTTTGGTTGATCGCTAGTGTTGTGGGGATTGCTGGCTGTTTGGGCTTATTGAGCCTGTTTTGGGCCTTGCGGCGCTTTATTTTCTATCCACTAACGGCGATCGTGGGCGATTTACGCCAAATCGATCCCAGCCAACCTAATCAGCAGCAGATCAACTTTGCCAGCCCCGATGAACTGGGTTTATTGGCCAAAACTGTCAATCAAGCACTTGATTCGTTGGCCTTGGCGCAGCGCGATCAGCTGGCTGCCGAGGTCAATCGCAGCACTTTGCAAGCAGAAATACTCCACAATCAACAAGGCCAATTACAAACCCAAGCCGCATTGCTCGAACTCCAAGAAAAAACTTTGGCTGAACAAGCCCTGCCCTTGATTCCGGTTTCACGCGAGGTTTTGGCCATGCCGCTGATTGGCCAAATTGATCAGGAGCGGGCTGAGCGTTTGCAAACAACAATTTTGCAAGGCCTTGAAACCCATCGCGCTCGCACCGTCATCCTCGATCTGACGGGGATTTCGCAGCTTGATCAACCAGCGGCAATTGCCCTCGGCCAAACAGCCCAAGCAGTTCTCTTGCTGGGTGCACGCATCGTGCTCACTGGCGCGAACCCCACCATTGCCGAAGAAATTGTGGCTGCCAATATCGATTTTAGCCACATTGCCATCTATCAAACGCTGGCTGCTGGCATGCAAGCCGCGCTCCACTAAGCCTATTCACGCCAATCAGGTTCAATAATAGTATCTGCTGCTCGCATGCACTGGCCTGCGCTGTGCGCGGAATCATCATCTGAGAACATCGATGATTCTGCTTGCGATGAGGCTGCTCAATCCTGTTGTCGTGGCAACAGGATTGAGAGTATACGCCACCACCTTACGCTGTTATGCTAGCGAATTACCACAACTATCAACGTTTGGTTAACCGTTGCAGCTGGCTATCCGAACTCGCTGAGAATATGCTAAAATGTACAAGCCTGCATAACCCATCTTTCAGAGCGTTGTCGAATGCGGGGGAGTATACTCCCTCATGCAGGGATTGTATACACTAGCTCTATCACCCCAAATGGTGGGAACGCATCTTAAAAGTAGGAGTCGATGGCTATGACTGAACTCGTTCGCGCTCAACCGGCATTTAAAGTTGATTTTGTCCCATCACTTGGGTTGGATCTGCTTTCGACAATGGGTCTGATTGGGATTGTTCACGATTTTGAGGGCTTGGATGCATGGCTGGTTGAGGCTGCTGCGAGTGTCCCCCCGCGCTTACGCCACGATATTCAGCTTGCAATGCGCTTGGGCGTGTATCCCTATGTTGTGGTTGAAACGGTGGCTGGCCAGATTTTACAGCCAGGTGCTGCTGGCCATGACGATTTTAATGGCTTGATTGATGATCTTAAAGCGCTTTCGGCCCAAGAATGTGCTGCAATTGTACATAAGATTGTGCAACGCACTGCTGCTAACGCCGATATCGAATTATTGCATACGCCAGCCGAAATTATTGCTGATCAAGAGCAATTAGAGGAATTATTGGCGAAAATGCAATTTCCGGTCGATACTGATGAGTTAATCGAATTATTGCAGCAACCAACTGAATGGCGTGATTTATTGGTCTCAACAATTCAACGTTTCTGGGATCGAATTTATCGTGATCAATATGAACCACAACAAAATCGCCGTGAGCGCAATGCTCATTATCATCGTACTCATCAATATAGCGTTAACTTTCGCGATTTATTTGCTGGTGTAACTGGTCGGCGCTTACCAGACCATATTCATGAACGACTTGGCACAATTAGCACTGTACGCTTTGTTCCATCGCAATATATCGGGCCATACTTGTCATTTCTGTTCAATGATTCACTACTAACCGTGTTTTATAATAGTAGCACAACGCCTGCTGAGGGCGACGAGCAAACCGAACGCACCCAAAGCCTATATCAACCGTTGGCAGCCTTAGCCGATAAAACTCGGCTGCAAATTATGACCTTGTTGCATGGTCGTGAATTGTATGCCCAAGAAATTGTCAACTTGCTCGATATTCATCAGTCGGCAGTTTCGCGCCATTTGAAGCTCATGGAAACCTCGGGTGTGCTGAATGTGCGCCGCGATAAAGGCGCAAAATATTATTCGATCAATCGTCAACGAATTGAGGAGATTTCAGCCCGACTACGTGAATTTGTCTAAGCAGCCGTGTCAACGCTCCGCAATAACGGAGCGTTTTACGTTTAAAGGAGCTTGCAATGTCGCTACTTGATCAGGTTGATTTATCGTTGCATTTGAGCAAAAAACACTACGAACGCCAACTTGTCGATTTGCAATTTAAAATGTTGCGTTTGCAACGCGCCGTGACCCAGATTGGCCATCGCATGGTTTTAGTCTTTGAGGGTTGGGATGCCAGCGGCAAGGGCGGCGCGATCAAACGCCTAACCGAAGCGCTCGATCCGCGTGGTTTTGTGGTGCATCCAATTGCTGCCCCAACCCCCGAAGAACGCGCCCACAACTATCTTTGGCGCTTCTGGAACCGCATGCCCCGCGATGGCCAGATTGTGCTATTTGATCGTTCATGGTATGGCCGGGTGCTCGTCGAGCGGGTTGAAGGCTTTGCCACCATGCGCGAGTGGAGCCAAGCCTATGGCGAAATCAACGATTTTGAACGAATTTTACATAACGATCGAACCTCGGTTTTGAAATTTTTCTTACATATTTCCAGCGAGGAGCAAGAAAAACGCTTTCGTGACCGCGAACAAGATCCGCTTAAACCTGGAAATTAACTGAGGAAGATTGGCGCAACCGCGAAAAATGGCCTGAATATGCCATCGCAACCGATGAAATGCTGGCTCGAACATCGAGCGAAAACGCGCCGTGGCAGGTGATTGCCGCCAACGACAAACGCTGGACGCGAATTGCCATTCTCCAAGCTGTGGTCGAAATGCTCGTCGCTGATATGCCCTTTGAATTTGACGACGAAAATACCCTCGTGCTCGATCGTTCGGGAGCCTATGCCTTGGTTGATGCTGGTAAACTTGCGGCCAAAGCCGTCGATGCCGTGATTGCTGAAGAAGAAAAAGTGCGCAAATTGCTCAAAAAGCAGCGCAAAGAGCGCTAATCGGGTTGTAGTTTTTGCATAAATAGCTGGCTAGCCCGTACAATACAGCCCGACACATCAGATTAAGGAAGCTAAAACAATGCACAATTTAGCAATTTATGGCTTTGGTGGAGTCGGGCGAGCGGTTTTAGCCCAAGCCTTGCCCCATTTCAACATTGCCTTGGTGGCTGATCGTTCTGGCTATGTAGCGGGGTCGTTGAGTAATGAGCATTGGTTGGCGATTGGCGCAGCCAAATCCCAAGGTGCAACATTGGCCAGCCTGCCTGAAGCAAGCAGTGGCGATTGGCGAGCAGCACTACCCGCTGGCTGTTTGGTTGCCGATACGACTGCTGAGGCCAATGCTGCCCAATTGGTCGAATTAGTAGCCGGTGGTCAGCGCTTGGCCTTGGCCAACAAAAAACCATTGTGCGAAGATTTGAACTTATTTCAAGCTTTGGTCGCTGAACGACGCACCCGCTACGAAGCCACAGTTGGCGCAGGCCTGCCGATTGTCATTACCACCAATTTGCTGCGCGACACTGGCGATCAAGTTCAACGGATCGAAGGCTGTTTGAGTGGCACCTTGGGCTTTTTGCTCTCGTCGATTGAACAAGGCCAAGCCTATTCCACCGCCGTGCGCGAAGCCAAAGCCTTGGGCTGGACTGAACCCGACCCGCGCGACGATTTAGGCGGGGTTGACGTAGCTCGCAAAGCCTTGATTCTCGGACGAACTTTAGGATACGAATGGAACTTGGGCGATATTGCGATTGAGCCATTGTATCCAGCTGAGTTTGCTGATTTAAGCATTGCTGAATTTATGGGCCAACTTGAACAACTTGATGCTGGCTATGCTCAACGCCAAGCCGCAGCCGTAGCCCAAGGCCAAACCTTACGCTATGTGGCCTCGATTACGCCTGAAGGTGCACGCGTCGGTTTGCAAGCCGTCGCCAAAGATAGCCCGCTTGGCTCGCTCAAAGGCCCCGACAATATGGTGGCTTGGACGACCAAGCGCTATCAAGAGCGTCCGTTGGTCGTGCGCGGGCCAGGCGCTGGAGTTGAAGTAACCGCATCGGCAGTGCTATTTGATCTATTGGCCTTACGCTAAAAAAAGACCGTGGTCAATGAAGACCACGGCCCAAACCCTCTTGAGCGTTGAAATCTATTGTCCTGCCATATCCCGCCGCTGAAACAACAGCAAGCCTAGAATGATCGAGCCAAAGATATAGGCAGTCACCACCATGATGCTGGTTGTCAACGAAACTTGGGTGCCAAACATCCGCTCAAGCATGCCGAGCGCCATGGTTTTTTGTTCGCCTTCATACAACCAATTGGCTTCAAGATTGCTAATATGGGCGTTGGGTAGAATTTTCGCCACGAGTTTGGAAAAGTTGATTGCGATTCCAAAAATCGTGTTGCCCACAATCCCAAAGACAATCCCCATAATCGTTGATCGGCTCGCCATCGTTACCAACAGGGTAATTGATGAAAAGACAATCAACTGCAAAAAGATTGGTACGAGTGATTTGAACAACGCTGAAGCTGAAAATAGCTCCATATTGCTCACATTGCCACCAAGTATCACGTTGCCAATTACGCCCATCAATGCCCCAAAAGCCAGCGAAATGGCAATCAATCCCGTCATAAATAATAAACAGATCACGATTTTGATGATGATGAAATCACTGCGCCGTGCCCGCCGTGGCAGCAGCACTTTCCATGTATCGTTGGTGTATTCAGCCCCAATGCTGTTGCTCATAAAGATAATCGCTAAGATCGAACCAAGTTGGCTAAGAATAATCAATGGCATTTCGAGACTAGTGGGAAACGTGGTTAGCTGTTGGATTTGTTGGCCAAATTCGCTCTCTTTACCATCATATAAGGCGATGCCAACTGCTCCGACAAAACCGAGCAAGATGATGCCTAAGGTAATGAAAAATAGGCCAATATTGGCTGGGCGTTTATAGGTTTTTGTCCATTCAGCCCGAAATAAATTAAACATTAACGACCCCCTACCACAACTTCAGCCAATGGTTGTTGGGCAACCGCCCCGCCATTACCAGTAATTTCCAAGAACAACGATTCGAGTGAGCGTTGGCGTACCACGACTTGAAACACATCAACATCGGCTTGCACCAATTTGCGCATTAATTGCGGCACATCTTGCGGTTCAGCATTGATATTAATCCAATGTTTGTCAAAGCTGATTGCTTTTAATTGGGGTAGTTCTTGCAAAATTGCCAGTGCGCGATCGAATGGCGCGGCTTCGATTGCATAGCCTGGGCCACCTTCGGCTGCTAGCAAATCGCGTACCCGACCTTGTTTGATCGTCACGCCTTTTTGAATAATCGCCACATCCGAGCAAACTTGTTCAACTTCAAACAGCAAGTGGCTCGAAAGGAACACCGTGCGGCCTTCTTGGCCCATGCGCAAAATCAAATTGCGCATTTCGACCGTACCCGCTGGATCAAGCCCGTTGGTTGGTTCATCGAGAAACACAATTTTGGGGTCGTTGAGTAGGGTTGCGGCAACGCCGAGCCGTTGTTTCATGCCCAACGAATAGGTTTTAACTTTATCTTTTTCGCGGCCACGTAGGCCCACAAATTCGATTAATTCATCATAACGTGCTTGAGGTAAATCTTTGCCACCAGAGCGTGCTAAGAGCCGCAAATTTTCTAAGCCCGACATAAAGGTATAAAATGCTGGCGATTCGACAATTGCACCAACGTATGGCGCAATATGTTTGCGAGCATGCAAAATATCATGGCCAAAAACCGTTGCTTTACCTGAAGTTGGTCGAATTAGCCCCAATAACATGCGGATCGTGGTGGTTTTACCTGCACCATTTGGGCCTAAGAAACCATAAATCGTACCTTCTGGAATATGTAAACTTAAATTATTAACTGCTGGGATATTTTTATAGACTTTCGTCAATCCTTCGGCAGTAATTGCGATTCCACTCATAAAAAGCTCCTAATAGAGGCTGCGGTGTTGATATAACGTTAACAATCAGCTGATTGTTGCAGATGTTGCTTATTTTTGTTCGTCATTAAGCGGCACTAAACGCTCGCGTAGCGCCATAATTGCTGCTTGAGTTCGATCTTGCAAATGTAATTTGGATAAAATATTGCTGACATGGGTTTTGACTGTGCGCTCGCCGATCACCAAATGTTCGGCAATTTCGGCATTACTCATGCCACGGGCAATACATGTCAAGACTTCGCGTTCACGTTCGGTCAGGGTATCCAAGGGTGAACGCCGCGAGTTGGTGAGTTCGGTCATCAATCGCGAGGCAACCATTGGGTGCAAGGTGGCTTCGCCGCGTCGTGCCGCGCGAATTGCCGCTACCAAGGCATCAGGGCCAACATCCTTGAGCAAATACGAAAGTGCCCCAGCTTTGATTGCTGGAAAAATCCGTTCATCTTCGCTATATGATGTTAACACAATTACTTGGGTCGATGGCGAGGCACCACGCACTTGGCGGGTTGCTTCAACACCATCAATCCCAGGCATCAGCAAATCCATGAGCACCACATCGGGCAACACTTGACTGACAACCTGAACGCCTTCCTCGCCCGAGGCGGCTTCGCCCACAATCTCAATATCTGGTTGCGTATCCAAGAAGGCGCGTAAGCCAACCCGTACCACGACATGATCATCAACTAAAACAACCCGAATTTGCTCCTGCATACTCCGTTCCTTCCTACTATCAGCGTGGCTCCACCAGAAGCCCGGTTTGGGTGCGTGGTACAACAATCCGCAAGCTTGTGCCTTGGCCTGGCGCGGCGGTTAATTCAACCGTGCCACCAACTGCCTTAGCCCGTTCATGGATACTGATCAAGCCAAGTGAATGGGAATTGGCTGGTTTATGCTGATCAAAGCCACGGCCACGATCACGCACTTCTAAAACGGTGCAATGCGCCTCGTATTCAAGGCTAACCCTGGCGCTATTGATGCCGCTATGCTTGGTCACATTGGCCAATGCCTCTTGGCAAATGCGATACAGCGCTTGTTCATGATCCAAGGGAATCCGTCGTTCGCCATTGATGTTTAGCTCAATTTGCAAACCTTGGCGACGAGCTGCCTCTTCTACAAGTTGACGTAACGCTGGAACTAAGCCTTGATCACCGAGGGCTGCTGGACGCAGCGCGAAGATCAAGCCACGGGTTTCGTGCAAGGCTCGTTGGGCCATTTGGCTCAGCTGTTCAACTTGGCTGCGAGCTTTATCTGGCTGGGCTGGCAACAAATTACGGGCTGCTGCAGCCAACATTGTCACGCTAAATAATTCTTGGCTGACGCTATCGTGCAAATCGCGCGCTAGCCGATTGCGCTCCTCGACAATTGCCAATTGGCCTGCTTGCTCAACCAGCGCTGCATTTCGATCAGCGAGTTGACGTAACATTTTAACATTTGATTCAAGCTGTTCGGCCATGCTATCGAAGCGCCGCGCTAGTTGGCCAATTTCGTCGCTCGCACTGTCGTTGACGCGCACGCTCAAATTGCCTGCGGCCAAACTATCGGTGGCTTTGGTGAGATGCACCAAGCGCCGCACAAAATTGCGTGCCACAAACCAGCCATAAATCATGCCAATCACGGCGTTGGCAATCAGCGACACAAACGAACTAATAATAAAAATAATCCCCATGAGCAAGGCAACAATTACTTGATTTTGGGTCAGTGGCCGTGAACGAACATACAACGCACCGATAACCTGATTCGCCTGATTGCGAATTGGAGTTGCAATCACTAAATAATCGCCATAGGTCCAAGTCAATTGATCGATATCATCGCTGCCAGCCAGTGCTGCTTGCACAACCCGCCGATCATTGCCGACCACCGAATCATTCCAGGGCTGGCCAGCAGGGCTATAACTGGGAAACGTTCCGCCGAGCACGTTACCTTGGGCATCGATCAGCATCAAGTGATAACTTTGGCTGAAAACATTGGTTGCCTCAGGGGTAAACGCCTCGGCAGGCATTAAAATAATTTCCTGCGAAAGATCACTGGGCGTATTATTGATCGTATTACTAATGGCCAATTCGAGATTATTTTGCAAAAACTGGCCGCGCAACGAACCAAAGCGATAGCGCAACAATTGTTGGATCGTGCGGCTATCGGTTGGTTCTTGCAGCACTGCACTAAATTCATTGGCATGATTTTGGGCCGCGCTGAGCAGGGTTGGGGCATTCAGCGGTGGCGCGGCTCCCATCACGACCCCAAAGGCTAAGGTATTGATCAACAGGGTCAAGGCTACGCTGATCCACACATATGACCATGTGAGTTTCCAGCGTAGCGTGCCAAAACGTTGGCGTAGCCGTTGGCGCAAGGTTAATTTACGATGCTGCTGCTGCACTCGCTGCCTCGCATCGCCACATGGTCACTGCCAATACTAAACAACCAAGCTGCAAATCAAATGGTTGTTGGCTATCAAAATTGGCGGTTATGGTGCGCTGCCAAAAGCCTTCAGCTTTGACTTCGCCAATTAACTGTTGATTCAGATACACCTGATAGGTACCTTTCCAAATTGAAGGCCGCTCGAAGCGTAAGGGCTGATTGGCATAATGGCCTTCAAGCGCTGATTTCCAGATGCTAATTCTGGCAATCCGCATTAATTCTTAACCATTAACATTGATTGCCATCGGGTAACCCTTGGCTTTGGGAAACTCAAGGTTATAGTGATCGTTGCCAACTTGCCATTGAGCTTTATCGCGCCAACCTTTGAATTCGATATTAAGTTGGTTGTGATAGGCGCTGCGAATTTCGAGCGTTTTACCGAGCCAACCACGATATTGAGCTTGCAGCATGGTATTCTCCAATCAGCGTAAAGCTTAAATACTACTATAAACGAGCCAGTTGGATTGTACATCCGAATCAGGGGCGAATCGCGACTGTAAAATCTGCAATCCAAACTCGTCCTTTAGTACGAGTGTTGGCATAAACCGGTTACGCTAGGCGCTGCTTGTCGGCATAGGTTGTTTGTAATGGCATAATTTGGATGAGCAAAGGTTAAGCGTTCCCTCACTCCCCAGCCTCCTCTTCCACTGGACGCGAGGGAGCACCCGTTTTTTTACCATGAATTGCAAACGAACCATGAGGTTAAAGCCCCGCGCCCGCGCAATGGGCAAAGCTGATCCTGACCTGATTTCTCCACACAATCATGGAAAAACGATCGATTTAGCGCCCCTCGCCCGCGCAATGGGCGAGGGGCTGGGGGTGAGGGAACTTTATCAAACTACCCTTGGAAGCGCAATTAAGGGTGAGGCCATGCTGGTTTGCCCCAAGTGCCTCAATTCACATGGTCAAAGTTTGGGTATAATGCGCAAGAATAACTACACCATGGAGTCGATCTTATGGCCTATTATGTTGAAGAGCGCCCTGGTGGGCCAGCGCTTGCACCTCGTCGCCCCACAATTAATGAATTTTTTCTCTCGACCTATCAAGTTGGTCCATATGTGGGCTGCGAGTTTGGGTGTGCCTATTGCGATGGCTGGTCGTTCAGTCAGCGGCCATTTAACGAGGTTATCCGCGCCAATGTTGATTTGCCTGATCGCTTTGCCGAGCAATTGAGCGTGATTTCACGCGGCGATCTGGTGGCCTTCAGCCTTGGCGATGCCTATCAACCTGCCGAAAAAACCTATCGCCTAACCCGCCAGATGTTGCAAGCCTGCCAAGTTGCCAAACAACCAGTGCTGATTTTGACCAAAAGTTTGACCGTGATGGACAATTTAACCCTCTTGCAACGCATGAATGAGCAGGGCTTGGCAATTGTGGTCATGAGCATTCCCACGATCGATCCCTTACTTTCAGAAAAATTAGAGGGCAAAGTGGCCCCACCCTCAGCCCGCTTGGAAGCCTTGAATACGCTCAAACGCGCAGGTATTCCAACTGGCGTGGCAATGTTGCCAGTCATTCCCTACCTGACCGATACTGATCGTCAATTGCCGCTGACCTTGAACGCGATTGCCAATGTGCAGCCAGATTTTGTCATTTGGGAATATTTGTGGCAGCCCAATGAGCGCCATCGCCAACGCATGGCCGATCTGCTTTCGCGCTTGGGTAATTATCCAGCCTCCTACTATCGCGAATTGTATGGCAAGGATATGCAACCAAGCCTTGAGTATCGCCGCGAGATGCACCGCGATATTTTGGGTCGCTTTGAAGAACTGAATCTGAACCCGCGCGCGCCATTAGAGCTGTATCGTAACCATTTGGCGCCGAATAATGTCGCAGCCTTGATGCTCAAACACCAAGCCTTTATCGACCAAATTAAAGGCCGCGAGTTGTTGGCGAGCCGACATTCCAATTTGTCTGAAGCCGTGTTTAATGGCAAGGCCGATGAACCAGCCTTAGCAGTTAGCCCATTGTGGCCAATGCTGCGCGAAGTGCTGAAAATTAGCGATAGTCGCGAGCGACTCGACCAAATGCTCGAAAAAGTGCGTAACCCCGATTCCCCTGTTGCTCCCAGTAACGAGTGAACCATGCAGTGGCGATCGGGGTGCATGAGGTGAAGCGAAAACCGCCTGTAGAAGTTGCGAAACTCCTACTCGACAAAGCTACGAACTCAGGTAGTATGTAGCTCTGAGTTCCTAATGTCTAAATCTGCCCTGACCGCAGGTTTAGGCCGATTCACGTAGGTGTCATGAGTGTTCCACCACCCACCATCCGCTTGCCCGATTCATCTATCCAAGCGGCCTTATTGCCCACCGAATTGATCTTGATCGGCCTAGTATGCTGGTTGGGGGTTTGGTTTTGCTGGCGTTGGCAACGCCGCCGCACCATGCGCGAGATTAGTACCCAATTAGGTTTATGGCACTGGCCGCAAAGTCAACAAACTGTGATCATCGATCAACAGGCCACGATTATTGCGATTAGCCCATTGCTGAATCAACAGCTTGGCTACCCCGATTTTTCACTCAATGGCACAGCATTCAAGCAGCTGTTACATCCCGATTCGTATCGCGACCTCTGGCAAGCGCTGCAGATTCCGACCAGCCAAATCCAATGGAAAGCCTTGCGCTATCGCCATGCTGATGGCTCGTGGCAACCCTTGGAGTGTTGTTGGCATCAAGTTGGGCGCTATTGGATTTTAAGTTGCCGCGAAATTGTATCGGCAACAACTGCTGAGCGGATAGCACCTGCCATCGATTGGCTGACAGGTTTGCCCAATCGTCAAACCTTGGTTGGTCAACTTCAGCGCCTGATCGCCCAACGTCAGCTTGATCATCAATATTTTGCCGTCTTGTTTGTCGAGGTCGATCGATTTAGCGCCGTCAATGATGCTTTGGGCTACGATGTTGGCGATCAGGTGCTTCAAGCGATTGCCCAACGCTTACAATCGACGCTTGGGCCAGCCGATTTGGCTGCTCGTTTAGGTGGCGATGAATTTGTGGTGGTGCTTGGCCAGGTGCAGCATGCCCAACAAGCGCTTGATCATGCCCAGCGTATTCAAGAGCAATTTAGCCAGCCCATGCTTTTGGCCGATAAACCAATTTATACCTCGCTGGGCATTGGCGTAACGCTTGGCGATGCCCAATCGCAGGCCGAAATTTTGTTGCGCGAGGCCGATACAGCGATGTATCAGGCCAAAACCCATGGCATTGGCCAAATCTTTCTCTTTGATCGAGCCTTGCATACGGCTCTAACTGAGCGTTGGCAGCTTGAAATTGATTTGCGTGGAGCCTTGGAGCGCCATGAATTGATTTTGCATTATCAGCCAATTACTGCCTTGCCAACTGGCCAACTGGTCGGGGTTGAAGCCTTGTTGCGTTGGCATCACCCACAGCGCGGCCTGATTCTGCCCAATGACTTTATTCCGTTGGCCGAGGAGAGTGGCTTAATTGTGCCAATTGGTTTTTGGGCTTTAGAAACTGCCTGTCAGCAATTTTTGGCTTGGCAAGCTGATCATTCACGCTCCGGGCTGCAAGTGCTTTCGGTCAATCTTTCGGCCCGTCAATTAGCCAACCCAAGCTTGATTCAAACGCTAAGCGAAATTATTCAGCGCACGGGGATTGCTCCGGCGCAGCTGGAGCTAGAAATTACCGAAAGTGTCGTGATTCATGGCTTCGAATTGGCCCGCGCACAGCTGGATGCAATTAAAGATTTGGGCGTAAAGCTGGCAATTGACGATTTTGGCACTGGCTATTCATCATTGAGCTATTTACACCACTTCCCCTTGGATACGCTCAAAGTTGATCGTTCGTTTGTGAATGCCATGAGCGGTGGCAGCCGCAACATCGAAATTGTGCGGGCAATTATCACACTCTCGCAACAATTGGCCATGAATGTGATTGCCGAAGGCATCGAAACGATCGAAGAAGCGGCGACCTTGCGCGATTTGGGCTGTGATTACGGCCAAGGCTATCATTTTAGCCGCCCGTTGACAGCGCCCGATATTAGCTCGTGGCTGCATAGCCAACCACTCAGCCTTTGAGCAATTTGAACCACCCATGAATTTGGCGCGTAGGGTGGTCAGATTTTAATAGTTTGATTAAGCGAGAGCTGTGTTGAAACCATACCTTCGTTATAAAACACTGCCATGGGTTTCGCTGGCTATAAGTATGATTTTTGCAGTATTGGATTTGCTGAATTAGCGAGAAAAACGCCCTGCTGCTTGGCACACACAGCAGGGCGTTTTGTTGAGCACTAGGTTAATTCATCCCAGGAATCAAACGACTGCCTGGCAAGCGCAAAATGCCCACTACAATCAAGGCTAAAACTGCAAGTGTGCCGAGTGCCATCAAGCGATAGCGTGCTGCTGGAATTTCGCCACGTTTAACTTTGACATTGAGCACATGCGCCAAGCCCAAGGCCAGCACCATCACGGTTGGGTGCTCAAACCGAATTTGGGCTGGGTTGAGTTGGCTCCACGATTTGTTGGCAACATACAGGGCCAAGCCACCAAGCAATTGTATATCGATCGCAATCGTGGTAAACAGCATGATTTTGCGGGCGGTGTCGTTCCATGGTTGTTTGGTTAGCCAACCCCACAAACCATAGCCAACGGCTACCAAAATCGCCAACATAACAATCCAACGCCAACCTGAGTGCGCGTTCAGCAGAAAACTTGACATGAGTCGGTGGTCCTCCAAAACAAAATCCAATCGAAAACATTGTGCTGAATGCTATCATAGCATAGCCTAGTTGCGTCAAGCATTCCAAGCATTGCCAAGTATGAACACAAAAAACCGCCCTCAGTTTTGATTACTGAGGGCGGTTGAGGTGAGTGAAATTAGATTTTGTTGTTGCGAATCAACCAGATCCCAGCAACGACCAAACCAACTGGAATCAAGACTGGAGCGATGTCGACTAAGATGCTGCTCAGGAACAAGGCACCACCGATGACCAAGGCGCTCTTGAGCCACATGTTGCGGCGAGCTTTGATCACGTCTGGGCTAACCGTGGCAACTGGGCTTGAAATGTTGCTGACCGGAATGCTTTGACCAACTGGTTGACCAGTCACTGGGTCGTAGCGATATGGTTCAGCTTTGATTGTTTGGCCGGTCATTGGGTCGAAGCGAGCATTGACGCTTGGTTGAACGCCAACGCTTTGGGCAACTTGATAATTGACTGGTTGTTGGACTGCTTGACCATGTTGAACCAAGTAGCTCACCGCACCGCGTGGCATAATGAACCACAACAATGGGTAGAGCAAAATGCTGATCCCGGTCATTACCAAAAATACAAAGGCCAGCCGAACCCAGATTGAATCGATAGCCAAGTATTCGGCAATCCCACCACAAACGCCAGCAAAACGACGGTCGGTAGCGCTGCGGGTCAAACGATTAGAAACTTGCGTAGTCATTGGTGTAGCTCCTTCAAAAGCAATTGTTTGATTATCTGGTAGCTAGGACGCTGGGCTATTTTGAATTGTTGCAGCGAGAATCCAACCAGTTTATTTATTCTTGCAGTCAACCTCATGCTGTGGTATAATCCCGCCTGTTGGCGACATAGCCAAGTGGTAAGGCAGTGGTCTGCAAAACCGCGATCCATGGGTTCGAATCCCATTGTCGCCTCCAATAATTGATAAACGCTGGTTGAGCAAATCAACCAGCGTTTATTGTTTTAGCGGTAATTGGGCAGCTCGAGCATGCGAGTCAGCTATAATACCTTCTATCAACAGCTTTGTAGGATAGGAGCTACGCTATGCTACCAACGACGATTCAGACGATCAGCGCTGAAGCGATCAATTTGCCTTTGACCGAGCCGTTTGCAATTGCCAGCGGTACGCAAGCAGTTGCCGCCAATGTATTAATCAAAATCCAGTTAGCAGATGGCACAATTGGCTTAGGCGAGGCAGCTCCCTTTCCGGCAGTGAGTGGCGAAACCCAAGCCAACACGATTGTTGCGGTACAGGCCTTTCAACCAAGTCTGATTGGCGAGGATGTTCGCAGCTGGCGCAAATTGGCATTTATGCTCAATCAACAAGATCATGAAGCGGCAGCCGCTCGTTGTGGTCTCGAAATGGCCATGCTCGATGCCTTGACCCGCCATTACAAGCTCCCGCTCCACATCTTTTTTGGTGGCATGGGCCAGCAACTCGAAACCGATATGACGATTACCGCTGGCGATCAAGCCCATGCGGCGGCTTCGGCTAAAGCGATTGTTGCCCGTGGCATTAAGCAGATTAAGGTCAAAACAGCTGGCGTTGATGTTGACTATGATCTAGCGCGGCTGCGCGCGATTCATCAGGCAGCTCCCGATTCACCATTAATTGTTGATGGCAATTGTGGCTATGATGTTGAGCGAGCCTTAGCATTTTGTGCTGGCTGCCGTGCCGAAGCGATTCCACTGGTATTGTTTGAACAACCGTTGCCCCGTGACGATTGGTCTGGCATGGCGCAAGTTACAGCCCAGGCAGGCGTTGCGATTGCCGCCGACGAATCGGCGCGCTCGGCTAGCGATGTGTTACGGATTGCCCGCGAAGGCACCGCCAATGTGATTAACATTAAATTGATGAAGGCTGGTGTGGCCGAGGCCTTGAAAATGATTGCGATTGCTGAAGCCGCAAGTTTGGGCTTGATGATTGGTGGGATGGTTGAAAGTATTTTGGCCATGAGCTTCTCGGCTAATCTGGCTGCTGGCAATGGCGGCTTTGATTTTGTTGATCTTGATATCCCCATGTTTATTGCTGAACACCCCTTTATTGGTGGCTTTGAACAAACTGGCGCGAGCTTGCAGCTCACCGATGCTGCGGGTCATGGCGTGAATTTAGCCTAAGCCAACCCACTACCCTAGCTCGATCGTGGTAATTTTAGCCATTTTCGGGCTAGCTTTTTGCCCCTCGTTGCACTAGACTTGCTGTAACGAAATCTATTGAATGGCGTAGATAAATTGCCCATTCTAATGGGCTGAAATGCTATTTTTGCTTAACAAAACCATAACATTTTAGCATTCTTGATCTTTGGATAGAACGGAGTTGTTATGCGTAAGGCATGGGTGGTTGCAGGAAGCTTTTTTCTGATTTGTGTATTAGTGATAGTGGCGGTGAGCCAAGGTTGGTTGGCTTCGTCAGCGCCTTTGGCAATTTTGCCGACGCGCATGCCTGGCACTCCCGACCCCAGCCAGGCGATTAAGCTGCAACTGGTATATAGCAGTGAAAAAGACATTTGGCTCAAGCAATCGGTCAATACATGGCTCGCGACCAAGCCGACTGTCGATGGCAAGCCAATTCAGGTTGAATTGATTTCGCGTGGTTCGCAAGAGATTGTGAGCCAATTGCAGGATGGTAGTTTACGCCCAACTGCGATTAGCCCCGCCAGTACACTGCAAATTACCCAAATTAATGCAATCCAAATTGATGGCAAAGCCAATTTGGCTGCTGATGCAGAACCATTGCTAACCTCGCCGTTGGTGCTGGTGGCCTACGAAGGTACGCCTGCCGCTACCTTAGTGAAATCGCAAGATGCTCAGTTTTGGCAGGCTTTGCACGCTGGGGTCTTGCTGCCACAACGCAATCAGAAAATTTTATTGAGCCAAACCAGCCCAACCACTTCCAATAGCGGGTTTCAAGCATGGATTTTGATGGCCTATGCTTACCATAATAAAGCTAGTGGCTTAACTGCCGCTGATATTAATGACCCGAAATTTGTCGAATGGCTGCAAAGCTACGCCACCAAGGTTGAGCAATTTGCCGAGAGCACTGGCTCGTTGATGCTCAAAATGGTTCAAGTTGGGCCAAGCACCTATGGCGCAGCAGTGGTTTACGAAAGCACAGCTTTGGAATACTTGCCCAAAGCTCAAGGTCGGTTTGGCAAATTGATTCTGCTTTATCCACCACAAAATTTATATAGCGACCACCCATTGGCGATTTTGGATGCTTCGTGGAGTAGCGCTGATCAACGTGAGGCTGCCGCACTCTTGCGTGAATTTCTCTTGGAAAAGCCCCAACAAACCACGGCTGTGCAACAAGGCTTTCGCCCAGTTGACCCTGATGTGGCGATTGATACAGCCGATTCGCCATTTGTGAAATATCAAAGTGCCGGTGTTCAAATGAGCATTCCAAATCTGGCGAGCGAACCAGATGCTGCCACAATCAAGGCGGTCTTGGATTTATGGAATTCAATTGCGCCGAGTGTCAAACGTTAATCAAGGAGTGTACCCAATGCGTTTTCGCTTTGCTCTCCGTTTAATAATGCTGATTGCAATCTTGAGTGCCTGTGGTCAGGCCGCTAATCAAGCGCAACCAAGCCAACCTGCGAATGGCGATGTGGTTTTGCGGTTGCTGTATGGTAGCGAAAAACAGCTCTGGATTGATAGCGTCGTCAGTGATTTTAATGCCAGCGCCGCTAAAACTGCCAATGGCCAACGAATTCAGGTTGAGGCCGTGCCACTTGGCTCATTAGAAACGATCAATGGCTTGCTTGATGGCTCGCAACAGGCTGATCTGTGGAGTCCAGCCAGCAGTTTATCGTTGCCATTGGCCAACCAACGCTGGCAAGCAGCCAAGGGCCAATTGCTGTTTACTGATCAAACGCCAGCCTCACTGGTGCTTAGTCCGGTGGTGATTGGCATGTGGAAGCCGATGGCACAAGCCTTGGGTTATCCCGATAAACAAATTGGCTGGGGCGATTTGGCCGAATTGGCGACCAGTGGTAAAACTTGGGCCGATTTTGGCCATCCTGAGTGGGGCGCATTTCAGTTTGGCCATACCCATCCTGAGTTTTCCAACAGCGGGTTGGCGACGATTGTAGCAATGGCCTATGCCTCCAACCAAAAAACCAGCGATCTCACGCTGGCCGATGTGCAAAAACCTGAAACTGCCAAGCT
The DNA here is from genome assembly GCA_963767035.1 of uncultured Chloroflexia bacterium. Classification (GTDB taxonomy): domain Bacteria; phylum Chloroflexota; class Chloroflexia; order Chloroflexales; family Herpetosiphonaceae; genus Herpetosiphon. The sequence goes on from CAVYBW010000004.1 coordinate 600,723, forward strand.
GATTAATGCGGTTGAGCAATCGGTGATTCACTATGGCGCAAGCACCGGCTTCTTTGCTAAAACCATGTATGAACACGGCCCTTCTTATCTTTCGGCGGCGATTTTGTATGAAAATCTAATTATCGAATCGTATGATCAAGCCATGTATCCCAATCTTGAGTTGCCGATGGTGGCGATTTACCCCAAGGAAGGCTCGTTTTGGAGCGATCATCCGTTGGTGGTGCTGGAAACTGAGCGCATGAATGCCGACAAACGGGCTGCGGCGCAAGTGTTTCAAGAATTTTTATTGGCCCAACCACAACAAGCCAAAGCCATGCAGTATGGTTTTCGGCCAGCCAATGTTGATATTAGCTTGGCTGCGCCGATTGATACTGCCCATGGCGTTGACCCAAGTCAATTGCAAGTCGCCTTGCCAACACCTTCAGTTGATGTGTTGCAAGCGATTACCAACCTGTGGCAGCAGCACAAAAAGCAAGTTGATGTGGCCTTGATTATCGATACTTCTGGCTCGATGCGCCAAGAAAACCGTTTGCGCGAAGCTAAAACGGCATTGGGCGATTTTATCGATATTTTTGCCGATCAGGATAATGTGCAAGTGACCATATTTAGCACTAATGCCAGCGAGCTTTCCGATTTATCGCCGATTGGGCCAAAACGTGCCGATTTACAAACACGGATCGCTGGTTTGGTTGCTGATGGCGAAACCCGCTTGTACAGCACGATTGGCGAGGTTTATGCCGATATTCAGCAACAAACCGAAGTGCGACGCATTCGGGCCTTGGTGGTGTTAACTGATGGCGAAGATACTGCTAGCGCATTGAGTTTAGAGCAGTTGAATGCGCAAATTCGCCAAGATGAAGCTGGCACATCGATTAAGATTTTTACGATTGCCTATGGTTCCGATGCTAATCAAGAGGTTTTACAGCGGATTGCCGAAACCACCGGAGCCAAATCGTATACCGGTGATCCGGCGACGATTCGCCAGGTGTATCATGAAATCGCCACATTTTTCTAGAGAATGGACGTAGCCCTATGAATTCACGTCACCCATTACAAGTTGCTGCTACCAAGCCACTGCCCTTAATCGTTTTGGCGGTCGGGATCGTTATGACGATCACGATTTATCCTTGGCTGGCGATTGTAACGATCATTGCCTATGGCTTGATGGTTTGGATGTTGGCCAGCGATCCTAATATTTTGGTGCAAAAGGCTGAAGCACCCAAATTGGCCAAAATTACCAGCCGTACCTTTCAATCGCATCTGGATACGATCGATCACACACGGCGTGAGATTACCCGCTCGACCAATGTCACTGCTGGCCCGTTGCAACGACTGTTGCAGCCAATTGCCGATCAAGCCAATGAATTGTATCAACAGGCCCATGGTTTAGCCGATAAAGGCCAATTGATCGAGCAATATCTGCAAACCTCGCCACCACATGGCTTACAACCTCAAATCGATAGCCTTGATCAGCGGATTGCCATGACCAAAGATAGCTACACGGTTGATCAATTGAAAGAAACCCGAGCGGCCTTAATTGATCGTCAGCAAAATGCCCAAGCCTTAGCAACCTACTATGATCGGATCACGGCTCAGTTGCAAAACATTGCCGCTAACCTTGATAATGTGCTAGCTGAAACCGTGCGTTTGCGTGCATCTGAAGCCTCCAGCGCAACCCAACCTTCACAAGAAGTTGCTGAGCGGCTGAGCAATTTAAATGCCGATATGGATGCGTTTCAGCATGTCTTGGAAGGCGCAATGTCGCAAAGTGGCGTTGCCTAGGGTTGCAATGGGGAGAATTGTATGGTTATAGGCATTTATCTGGTGCTTTGGCTGGCAATTGCTGGCGCAATTTGGTGGTCACTTCGAGCCAAACCATCAATTGAACGCATGCACCGCTTATTGGGAATTGTGGTGATTGAGCCAGTTATTACAGTGATTATGCTGATTGCGCTCTATCCCACGCTGTTAAGTTGGGTTTGGCAAGATAACTTGATTAGCATTGAACATTATCAGTTGCTGAACGCGAATGCACTGCTGAATAACGTGCTACCCGTTATTTCAGTGATTATTGGTTTGCTGCCATTAGGCTTGCTGTTCGACGAGCAAGCGCTAGTCCGCAGAGTGGCTTGGCAAGCGGGCTTGATTGTTGTTGGGCGTTGGTTGTATTTACTCATGGTATGGATTCTGTTGCGCAAAGAGCTTAATCCGTGGCTTGATATGCTCTTGATCGTCAGCTATCTGGTTGGTGTAGCAATCGCAATCTATATTGTGAATGCTAAACTGCGAGGTCGGTTGGAGCAGGTTCGTTCGCCTGTACCCGTTGAAACCGAGCCATTATTTCAAGGCCAACCGATTGTCTATGCCGAGCCAAACAATCAACCAATGATTTACATTGATCCACCCAAGGATAGTTAATTGATGGTGTTATACTAGCAATCATTACAGGATATCGACTCAACGACGCTGCGGTATACTAGGCTGCACGTCGTTGTTGCGTTTTAGAGGAATTATTCATGTCGCCCAACTATCGTTTATTAGCGCTTGATCTTGATGGAACTTTGCTTGATTCAGGACTGGAGCCAAGCGCCGCCACCAGAGCCGCGATTGCCGATGCCCAAGCGGCGGGAGTGCATGTCACAATTGCTACTGGTCGGATGATTCGCACGGCTCAGCCATTTGCCGATATGCTGAACATTACCACGCCATTAATTACCTACCAAGGTGCGCATGTTGAAACTGCCGATGGTACGGTGTTGTACGATAATCCATTGCCCGCCGATTTGGCTGCCGAAGTGGTGGAATTGGCGCTGGCTGAAGGCTTGTATATTCAGGCATATATCGACGATGAATTGTGGATTGTTGAGCGCAGCCCTGAAGTTGAAGAATATTTGGGCTTTTCGCTGGTTGATATTCCGGTCAATATTGCACCAAATTTGGTCGAGATTGTGCAGCAAAAACCAGTTACCAAGCTAGTTTGGATTACCAACCCAACCGAGTTGGAACGCACGATGCACGAGTGGGGTGCACGCTGGAAAGGTCGCTTGGAGATCTTTCGTTCGCATGACCATTTTGGCGAAGCTGCGGCGATTGGCAGCTCCAAAGGCGTTGGTTTAGCAGTCTTAGCCGAACATTTGGGCATTGCGCAAGCCGAAGTTGCTGCAATCGGCGATCGTGAGAACGATGCTTCGATGTTGGCGTGGGCTGGCTTTGGCATGGCGATGGGCAATGCTGATCGGTTTGCCTTGGCTGCGGCTAATCATGCGCCGCCAACGCTGGCCGAAGATGGCGCGGCCCATGGTATTCGCCAGTTTGTGTTGGGCGAAGAATAAGCGAAGAGCTAGCAGTGAGGGCTTAGGGATGAGATAGAATGGTAGAAAATAAGCATATCCAAGGAGATGCGGCTATCGGCTTTTTACTCGTTAAAAATATCTCCGGTAGCCCATAGCCGATAGTCTTTTATCTTTGCGCTGCTGCGTTAAACGAATGCTTTCATCCTTCATCCTTCATCGCTTTCTATCAGCCTAATTGCTGAGAGATTTCCGCCTGATGGCTGATGTCAGGCTGATGAGTTGGGTTTATAGTTAGCCCATCACTGAATTAGTAGATCGAATAGGAAAGGAACGAGCACCATGCGACGGCTACTCACCAATCCACAACCAAAACACCAGCATATCACACATTATGCCCCGATAGCCCACATTTGTGGCTCATTGCGTAATGTAGATTTAGGCTACGGTTTTGCTGGCGAGATGAGTTTGACGAAGGATGGATGGCGACCACTAGTGTGACGCGTACTGACACACGCTAATGCTAAGGTCGTCACAACAGTGGCGACTATTTTGTTTTAGCTAGAGGTTTGATCATGACGCTCGAAGATCCCACCCGCATCGATATTATTGCGGGTTCGCTCGACCCCGCCCGGCCTGGGTTGGATTTATGGGTCGTAGACACTGGTTCAATCAGTGATGACAGCCTCCGCTATCGCTTACTGATTGCAAAAGTATTGATCTACGCTAACTATATTGCCAGCCCCATGTTTACGGTTCAGCATCCAAAGATTAAGCGCTCTGATGTTTTGATTCGTGTGGTTTGCTTAACTGCGCCAACCAAAATCATGCGCGATGTAACCGGAATTGTGTCGTGGTTTGACCAAAGCTTGCGTGTGCCAGTCTTGGTTGAAGATGCTGCCAAGGTTGCCAAGCACTTGGATGCCTGCCAAGGCGAAGTTCGCAGCTATGTGCGTAAAGTGTTGGAATTGGCGCAGATTGAGACAGCGCCTGAGCCAACCTCGTGGCGCTTGCCATGGCGCGGCAAAGCCAAAAAAACCGCTTGAGGGAGAGAACGAGCGGAGTAGGATGCAACGTAGGATAAGGAATCGCTAGCCAATGATCTATCTAATTATCAATGGTGCAGCGCTTGTGGGAGAGCATTAACCAGTTGGCGAGGTGACCTATTTTACAATTTAGCCAGCTTCCTCGCCAGCTTGTGGGAGACAAGTGAGAGTTTGTTGAGGTGCTTGTGGGACATACTTCGCTGATTCCGAAGTTCCACGCCTTTTCCTCAGCAGCCCTTGCGTTCAGCATACCGTTTGAAGGAGTTGTATGCCGCTACCGGAGGAACCGAATAATGCTAACTTGGCGGATGCGGGCTTTAATCAGCCGCTTTTTAGAACCATTGTAACCATGTGTTCGTCTAGTGATAGATGCTGATTCACGAAGCGCAGGCCACGAAGTATGGATGATAGGCTCATGGCTTGTGGCTGACGGAACAATTTGCAGCTTGGAACTGGGTAGTGGGTTTGAAAAGTACCCGATCCCTATTCGCCAAACCCTGAACCCTAATTTTGAGCATATAGTTTAATCGTAGAACGCCGAAAGTGCTTCGGCACAGTGCTTCTGCAACCCTTCCTCAAGCTGAGGTGATCGTGGGAGTTACTTCGTAATTCGGTGGTACAGGTTCAATTCCTGTTGTGCTCACCTAATTTGATCCACGAAGCTCACAAAAAAGCACGAAGAAGGTTTTAACTCAGAGACGCGGAGAGGAATGCGTTTGGCTATTGGCCGCATCCGTGGGTTTGATTTCAGCCTTCATCGCTCAGCCTTCATTCTTAAATTTGGGGCCTATAGCTCAGTGGCAGAGCAAACTTCTGTGTCAACTTCCTCGTTCGCGAGGTGATCGTAGGAGTTGCTTCGGTCGCAGGTTCGACTCCTGCTAGGCCCCCCTATTGTGGCACCATGGCCGCGTCGAATCGATGTGATGTTAGTTGCCCAACCAATTCACAGCGTTTGATTCGCAAGCGTGATTCGGCTTCGGCCATGGGTTTTTTCGAGAGAAGCGTTGTTTTCCTTGCTTATAATCTGGAGGTGGTCATTAACCTTGTTCGCCGCCTGTTTGCTCGCACGCCTGCCGATGCTAACGGGCTTAATCACCATGGCTTTCCAACCTATCAACGCAGCTTGGCTGAACGGTATGTGCAAACATTGTTGACCAATACGATTGGCTCGACATTTTATGCCTCGCAAGGCACCAATTATGCCTTGACGCTGGAAATGCACCAAGCGATGTTAGCCGATAACCCACTCTTTGTTGCGAAAGCCTTAGTGTATGCCCGCGAACAAGCAACCATGCGCCTTCAGCCGATTATTGGGTTGGTCGCCTTATCAACTGTCGATTTAGGCTTATTTCGCCAAATTTTCAAGCGCGTTATTCTCACGCCTGGCGATTTGCAAGATTTTGTGCAAATTGTGCGTTCGCGCCAGATTCGGCCTGGTATGGGCCGCGCAATTAAGCAGACGATCAATGAATGGTTGCTGAATTTGAGCGAATATCATGTAATTAAGTATGGTGGCACAAATGCAGGCAGCATGACCCTGCGCGATGTGCTGCGGCTCACCCGCCCGCAACCGGTCGATGATCGCACCAATGCTTTATTTTGCTACCTGATTGATCGCGAGCGTTGGCGTGAAACCTGGGCTGAGCAAACGCCAACGCTCTTGCCACAAATTTATGCGCTCGAGCAATTGAAGCGCACCACTGATCCTGCTGAACAGCGAGCCTTGGTTGCGGCTGGCCGCTTGCCTTACGAAATTGTGACTGGCGCCATTAAGCCGGATCGGGAGTTGTGGCGAGCGTTGATGGAGCAAATGCCCTATTTTGCGTTGCTGCGCCATTTGGCAAGTTTGCAACGGGCAGGCGTGTTTCATGAGCAAGCGATGGTTGAATATGTGGTTGGGCGTTTGAGCGATCTTGAAGCGCTGCGTCGTGCCAAGATTCTGCCCTTCCGCTTGCATGCGGCCTGGGTGGCTTTTAATCCGCTCAGCGAACAGGAAAAACTGATTCAGAAAACCTTAGAGCACATGCTCGAACTAGCGTTTGTGAACATGTCTGAAATTCCTGGGCGCGTGGTAATTGCTCCTGATATTTCTGGTTCGATGTGCGACAGCATCAATGGCAAATCACGGGTACGCTACGTCGATATTGCTGGCATTTTCGCTGGCTCGCTCTATCGCAGCAATTCGACGGCGCAACTGTTGCCATTTGATACAAGCGTTAGTGAGATGAAGCTTCCGCATCAGTCTAGTCTGATGCAGATTACCAATCAGATTGCGGCAAAAGCTGGCGGTGGCACAGCGGTTTCTGCGCCAATTTCCTTATTGCTTGCTCGACGTGAGGCTGTTGATGTGGTGATTGCGATTACCGACAATGAGGAATGGGCGCGTGATACCCACGGAGCTACAAGTTTTGTGAGCGTCTGGCGCAAATATCTGGCCCAGGTTAACCCCCAGGCCCAAGCATTTTTGATTACGATTGCGCCCTATCCGCACGCAGTTGCACCGCCCGATGAGCCAAATGTGAGCTTTATTTTTGGCTGGGCTGACCATGTGCCAGCTTATATTGCTCAAAGTTTGCTTGGTTATGCCGACCAGCTGAGCGCCATCGAACAAATCACTATTTGAGTTGATATAGGTACTATTGAGAGATAGTACCTATATTGTTGTAACCAAGGACTACCCTTGACGTACCATATCACGAGCACAACGCCTTGTTGTGTTGAGTGAAAGGGACGTAAAAGACTATGTTGAAGCGAATGCGAGTGGCACTGGTGGCCTTATTGGTGATGGTAACGAGTTTATCAGCCGCCGCCGCCGAACGAGTTGATAGCTTGCCAGCAGTTAAGGCTCAATCAAGTGGGCGGAGTGAGCTGTTGATGCAGATCAGCGGCGAGCCAATTATGGTAGCCAAAGTCGAGCAAGAAAACCCAAATCGAGCATATATGGTGATTCGCCCAATTGGTGTATTATCGGATATTGATTTGGTTGAAATGGTGATGTATGACGGCACGCTCTACAGCCGCACTGGGCTTGAAACCCAATGGTATATTGAGGCTACAGGCTTGCCCGAAGCTGCACCAATTGAAGATTTGCCCGCAACCCCAACTGGCGATGTGCCAGTAACCCATATGGGCGCGATGCAAATTGCTGGTGCGCCAACCGAGCAATATCAAATTTGGCTCAATAGCGATACAGCCGGCACAACCTACTTGAAATTTGATTTATGGGTTGGCGTTGAAGCCAACTATCTGCATCAAATGCAATTAGGCCTTTATAGCAACGATCCTGATTTTGGTGGTTTGGCACTGGAAATTGTGCAACGTTCATACGATTTTGATAGCAGTATCAAAGTATATGCGCCAGCCAATGCCATTGAGCGCGAAATTGATTCAGGTTTGGTTGGATTATCGTATGCAACGCCAGAAGCCAATTTGTTGCTTGCGCCATTTACCACCAATGCCGCCCGTACATGGGTTGCCAACTATCGCTAATCGATCAAGTCTCAATTCAATCCCTGTGGAGTAATTCCATGGGGATTGATGTGTACCAACAGGTGTAACGACCAGCGAAGTGCAATCGCGAAGCACACGAAGCAAGGTTTGGGGTTGAAGAAGGCATAACAACCATCCATAAAACAAACATTAGGGGGTGCAGGGGGATGAAAACCCCCTGCGTCTCCCTCCAGCGGAGGGACGGAAGGGTGGCGACAAGAGGGTGTGGCGTTCAGGAATTGACATGAATCCTACCGCCCAGATTGGAGGAGGCAACCATAACAATAATCCATGATATAAGTATTCGAGGGCGAAGGTGGATGCCCCTGTATTTCGCTCAAGCAGGGGGACGGAGGATAGGCGAATATTCAAGGCAACAGGTAAATTGCAAATCATCAACCTCTACAATCCTAGTGCAAATAGTGCATTTAAATCGAATTTTCGTGTATGATTAACCAATGCAACGGCTCAGCAATCGGGCTATGCACGACAACAAACTATGCAACGACGCATGGCCTCTATCAATGCTGATGGCTTTAGCAGAAACCAATTGGTGTGTATATGCAGACAGAACATTCCGATTTCCTTCCACGGTATACCACTGCGCTCATTGGGCGTGATGCTGAAACTGCTGAAATTGGGGCATTCTTGACTCAAGGACAGCGATTAATTAGTTTAGTTGGCGCAAGTGGCGCGGGCAAAACCCGTTTGGCCGTCGATTGTGCCCGTTTATATGCCGACCAATTTGCAGGCGGCTGTTTTTTTGTCTCGCTGGTGCCGATTCGGGCAGCGGGTTTGGTGCTGGCAACAATTGCCGAAAGCTTGGGCATTGCTCCGGCGACCGATCAGCCGTTATTAACTACAATTGCTGCCCATTTTCCTGCCCAACCAAGCCTCTTAATTCTCGATAATATTGATCATGTGATTGAATCGGCTTCTGATGTGCAAGCGTTGGTGGCGGCAGTTCCCCAATTAACAGTTTTAGTCACCAGCCAAATAGCCTTGAATTTACCCACTGAAACGCTGTATCGTGTGCCATTATTGAGCGTTCCGGCAGATGATCCACGCTTGAGCGCTGCTGAAATTATGCAATATGGCGCAGTGCAATTGTTTAGCGAACGTTTACGCCGTTTGCAGCCAATGCTCAAATTTGACCAAAAACAGGCCCAAGCGATTGCCGAAATGTGTCGTTTGGTGCAAGGCCTACCGTTGGCCGTCGAATTGGTTGCCAGCCATAGCCGTAGCTTGCCGCCCTCGGATTTAGTGCGGATGGTGCGGCATCATTTGCGTTTAGGCGCAGCCATGATCGACAAAAATAGCACCATGCAGCGTAAAGAGATTTTGTGGCCAGTGCTCGATTGGTGCTATCGGCTGCTTTCGCCGACGCTGCAAATTTTGTTTATCCGCTTGGGGATTTTTCGCGGCAGCTGGACGCTTGAATCGGCTGAAGCGATTTGCGCGGGAATTCCCGATGTGCCGATGAATGTGGTCGAAGGTCTACAAACCTTGGTCGATAAATCGCTGGTGCAACTTGAAACGCTACCCAATGGCGATTATCGCTATCTGATGCTTGATGCGGTTCACTCGTATGCTGAGGGCCGTTTGCAACGCCGCCGCGAAGCCAACCACCTGCAACGGTTGTATAGCTCGTATTTTACCCACCTGGCCGAAAGTGCTGAGAAACCGTTACTGGGAGCCGAACAACCACTGTGGATGGCCCGCTTGCAGAGCGATATTTATAATTTACGCTCAGTACTTGATTGGGCCGTTGATCAACATCCAGCGACGGCGTTGCGAATTGCTGGCTCGTTGTGGTTGTTTTGGTTTACCAAAGGCTATGCGCAAGAAGCCCGCGATTGGATTCGCCAAGCCTGGTTGCGTGAACACGAAATTGATCCAACAGTACGGGCCAAAGCAGCGATTGCAGCAGGCATTTGTGCCCAATACTTTGCTGATCATGCCGATGCTACATTGTGGTATGAGCGTGGCCAAGCCTTGTTTAAGCAGGTTGGCGATACATTTGGTGAAACCCGAGCCTTACATAATCTCTCATCATTGGCCTATCAACAACGCTATTATCAAAAAGCGGTTGAGCTTGGCGAAGATGTAGTGGCGCGTTGGCAGGCCATGGGCGATAGCTCTGGTGAAGCGGCTGCCTTGAGCAATTTGGCCAGTTCGTATACTGGTTTGGGGCGTTTCGATGATGCTGAGCGTTGCTATCAACAAAGTTTGCAAACTAACCGCATTATTGGCAATCAAGTAGGGATTATTCTCTGCCAGAGTGCCCGTGGCTGGCTGGCATGTGCCCTTGATGATTTGGCAATGGCTGAACAAGCACTTGAAGAAGCGTTCAATCTGGCACTGCAAAACGATGCACGCAACTTGATTCCTGGGGTGCAAGGGACATTGGCGCGGGTTTGGTATAAATATGGTCACTATCAACGAGCGTTTCAGCTTTTGCGACCAGTCTTTGATCTTCAAGCCCAACTACAAAATTTGGATCAATCGGGCGATGAGATGCTAACCCTCGCCGGAATTTTGGCCGAGTATTATCCTCAATTAGCGCAACAAGCGTTTGGGTTTGCCGAACGCATGCAAGACCCATATAATCAAGAGCTTCAGCCTGAGCCGGCTATTGTGCAAGAATTCGAGCGTGTTGCTGAGCGCATAATAGCGTTTACGCGTGAACCTATTACAGTCCCAGCACTGCCAACAATCAGTCAATTCCTCGATCTTGTCGATCAAACGGTTGATCCACGGGTGTTGGGCTAGGTTTTGATAAATGGCTGGGGATGATCCCCTTCACCCCCAGCCCTCTCGCCCACTGCACGCGGACGCGGGGGAGCCGCCGTGGATTGACCACGCAGCATGCGAAAACTACGAAACAAAAAGCCCCGCGCCTTGGCGCGGGGTTGGGGTGAGGGAACGCTACTACCACCAACTCAGACAAGCTCAATTATTTGTTGCTCAATGACCTCACCAATGCGCCAAAGTGGGTCGCCAGCCTCGGCGAATTGCTGTTCGAGCGCAGCCGCATGTTCCGCAGTCACGGCGATTAATAAGCCACCAGAGGTTTGTGGATCGTACAATAATGCTTGCTGCACCGGATCGATTGAATCTGCATACTTGAGCTTAATTTGTTGCTCGACATAAGCGCGATTGGTGTGTAAACCACCGGGCATGATGCCCGCTTGGGCGTAGCGATAGGCTCCCTGCAACAGTGGCAAGGCTTGGGCATTGATCCGTAGCCCAACGTGGCTATTACGCGCCAACTCCAAGCCATGACCAAGCAAGCCAAAACCAGTAATATCGGTGGCGCTGCGAATTGTGCCAAGCGCTGCGATATGCTCAGCTGCCCGTCGATTCAACTTAAGCATGCTCGCGATTGCCAACTCAAGATCGGCCTGATCGACAACTTGGCGTTTGCTGGCGGTGCTGATCACGCCTGTACCCAGCGCCTTAGTCAAATACAGCCGATCGCCTGCTTGGGCTTGGGCTTTGCGGGTGATCATCGCTGGATCGATTAATCCAGTTACGCAGAGGCCATATTTTGGCTCATTATCGATAATCGTATGGCCGCCAGCCAGCACAGCCCCAGCTTCGGCAACTTTATCTGCGCCGCCTTGCATAATTGCCTGAATAATCGCTGGCGATAGATCGCGCGGAAAACCGGCAATCGCTAAGGCCAAAACTGGCTTACCGCCCATTGCATAAATATCGCTGAGTGCATTAGCGGCAGCAATCGCCCCAAAACTATAGGGATCGTCAACAATCGGCGGAAAGAAATCCACCGTTTGAACTAAGGCTTGCTGCGGGTTGATTTGATAAACCGCTGCATCATCGCTGACATCGAGGCCAACCAAAAGCTGCGGGCTTGTGGGCAAGCGCAAGCTGCTAATTAAATTGCTGAGAGCACCTGCTCCCATTTTGGCGGCTCAGCCAGCGCAAGAAGCTAGCTCAGTCAGGCGAATTTGTTCTCGATCTGCCATCGCAATACCTACTCAATAGAGAAATTTAAATAATTTTAGAAGTTATTGGTATTTGACATTGAGCATTATACACATATTAAGAATCGCGTATAATAGGCCATCTCCAAAGGCGGCCTCTATTTTCTCCGATGGTCCTACAGTGAGGTTCTGGCATGCACACACACAATGGACGTTGGTCGCGTTCGTTAGCGGTCGGTTTTGCAGTGGTAGCGGCGTTTGTGTTAGCGCCAATTGCTTCGATTTCGGCGCATAGCAACCATGATCATAAGATCTATGTTGCGCCGTTTGGCAAAGATGAAGGTGATTGTTCGAAGATTTGGCAGCCCTGTTTAACCATTGAATATGCGATTAATCGCGGCACTGGCAAGGGCGATGAAATTCGGGTTGCCGCTGGCGATTATCAATTTGATGCGCGTGCGGTTGGCTTATTGCTGAGCCGCCAAATTCCGGTGCGCGGTGGCTATAGCGCCCGTGATAACTTCACCGAGCAAGATACCAAAACCAACTTAACCTATGTGGCTGGCATTCCCAGCCGCTACCGTGAAAAGTTGGCAGCGATTGGCTTTGCGCGGGTTGAAGATCGCGATGGGCTTAATTCAGCCGAACTTGATCGGATTCAAATTCCAAGCGAATTGGAAACTCCAACCGCCGCCCAACCATGTACCAATGGCATGGCGGGCATTTTCGAATGCCGTGGCATCGACTTCTTGGGCAGCGTGCCGCTCTCAAGTTTCAAGGTTAACGATATTGGGGCGACTGATGGCAGCAACCTTTGGGGCCACGTCGATCTCAACACCAATCGCGAATATGCGGTGATTGGGGTTAACAATGGCACAGGCGTTGTCGATGTGACTGATCCAACCAATCCGGTGGTGATTGGCACCGTGCCAGGTAATAACTCACAATGGCGTGAAGTTAAAGTCTATCAATATTTCAACACAACCCAAAATCGTTGGAATGCCTATGCCTACCTTTCGACCGAAAATCGCACCCAAGGCTTGCAGATTGTTGATCTCAACCACTTGAGCGATGCTACACCTTCAGTCAGTTTGGCAGCAACCTACACTGCTGATTTTGGCTCATCGCACACGGTCTATGTCAAAAACGTCGATTACAGTACCAATGTGGCTTTGCCTGGCAAAACTGCTGCACTCTACATGAATGGCGTTGGCAAAAACGGCAGCCGCTTGAGTTCAGGTGTCTTCCGCGCGTTTGATATCAGCAACCCACTCACGCCGCAAATTATTGATAGTGGTGTGCCTGATACGAATGTCAGTTATACCCACGACGATACCGAGCATGGTTATCACCGATTCGCGAACTGCGGCATGCGCACCTGGCCACCAAGCCTCGTGTGAAGTGATGTTTGATTTCAGCGAATCGTCGGTGGAAATTTGGGATGTGACTGATGCTGCCGCGCCATTCCACATTAGCTCACGGCCTTATTCGGGCAGTGGCTACACCCACTCAGGCTGGTATAGCGACGATACAATGTACGTTTTCATCCAAGATGAATTGGATGAACAAAATCAAGGCCATAACACCCGCGTGCGCACAATGGATATTCATAACTTGGCAAGCCCAACGATCAGCGCTGTGTGGGATGGCCCAACCCGCGCGATCGATCACAACGGCTATACGATCGACAATGATTATTACATGTCGAATTATTTGCGTGGCTTGACGATTCTTGATGTTACCAATCCAAATAGCATCCAAGAAGCTGCCTTCTTCGATACCTACCCAGGCAGTAATTCAGCCAACTTTGATGGTGCTTGGGGCATTTATCCCTACTTGCCAAGCGGCACATTGATGATTAGCGATATTTCGCGGGGCTTGATTTTGGTGCGTAAGGCCGCACCACCAGCGCAAGCAATTGCTGGCTTGGAAGTTAGCAATGATGGCCCAACCATTGTTGGCCAAACCACCAATTTTGAGGCAACGATCACGGCTGGAACGAATGTGAGCTATAGCTGGAATTTTGGTGATGGTTCGACTGCTGTAACAACCACAACCACCAGCCTTAGCCACACCTATGCCAACTTTGGCAACTATACGGTAACGGTGAGCGCTAGCAATTCAACGAATTCGCTCTCGGCCACCACAACCGTTGAGGTACAAGCACCACCGCAAGTTCAGTGGACGCTTTGGTTGCCCTACGCAATTCGCGCCGAATAAATCAATTGACACTTTGGAGATCAGCAAGCGGGGCAATTGCCCCGCTTGCTGCGTTAAACCTAGAGTGCGGTGCGTGGTTGCTGTTTGTGCCAAACTCGCTTGCCAAGCGCTGAGAGCGCAATTTCAACCGCGACGGTCGCCGTGCGATTGCCATCGTCGAGAATTGGGTTGACTTCAACAATATCAAGCCCAATCATGCGCCCCGATTCGGCGATTAATTCCGCCGCCAGATGTGCTTCGCGGTAGGTCAAGCCACCTGGCACCGGCGTGCCAACCCCAGGCGCAACCGCTGGATCAAGCACATCAAGATCGAAGCTGACATAAAAACCATCACGGGCTTGGTTGGCAACGCTGATTGCCCGCACCATCGTTTCATACATGCCATAGCGATCGATATATTCGGTGGCAAAGACTTGCACGCCAGCATCAGTTAACAATTGGCGTTCCTCAGGGTCGAGATCACGCACAGCAACTAAGGCCACTTGATGCGGATTGATCATGGAATTTGCCAAACGCTGGCCACTTAGATGAATCAAGCGTTCGTCGCCATAGCCACATAACGCTGCCAATGGCATGCCATGAATATTGCCCGATGGCGATGTGCTAGGAATATTGAAATCACCATGGGCATCGATCCAAAGCACTCCAATATCACGATTGTGGGCGGCTCCGCTGACCGAGCCTAAACCAAGGCTATGGTCGCCACCAAGCACAACTGGCACATGGCCTTGGCTACACGATTGATCAACTTCGCCAGCTAATTGCACTAAAGTATCGCGGATTGGCTCGAAATAGCGTAACGTGAGGTCGCCCACCGGCAGCGTTTCGGCAATGCTGGCCGTCAGATTGCCTCGATCAATTACGGTATGACCAAGCTCTTCTAATTGTGAACGTAAGCCTGCATAACGAATTGCGCTTGGCCCCATGTCCACGCCGCGTCGCCCAGCGCCCAGATCGAGCGGGACACCGATAAGATCGATTAGCACAAGAACCTCCTAGTGAATGTCACTTTCATGCAGCATTGAATGAAAGTCTGAGGCTATTTTAACCCATGGCGTGCGCTTTGGGCGAAATTGCTCAAAATATTGGGTTTGCCCAGGCCTAATTCTTAAAAAACCGTGCGCACAAAAAACCAACCATATGCTGTAATAGACTTACTTGATATGTGCATTGGGTTTTGTGCGCATGGTTTGAGCAGCTCTTGGAGTGTGTGGATCTGCTAATCTGAACTATTGGTTGATTAAAAGGTTAAATCTCTTAACATTTATCACCCATGGCTCACCCATACGGTGTAGATAGCATCCTCACAGAAATAGCGCCTGAGTATAGGCCATAATTCCCACGACAAGCATGCTGCTATGCGCTATAGTTCACAATCAGAGGACAGAGTTATGAGCATTATGCTGGCTGTTGCATGGCTAAAATCGTTAAGATGCCACCACATTCCCATCAAACGTGACCTGTCGCTTGACATGCATCGCTGATCTCGGCACGATCATAGGCGTAGCACCAGCAAGAATTTGGCATAGCAGGTTGATCTGCGCTAGCTCATGTTCTCGAAAGGATTTGTGATGATCAAACGACAGTTTCATGCCCGTGTGGTTGTAATGATAGTGCTCTTCAGTCTGCTGACTGGGGGTTGGCTGTTGCAACCAGCGACCCATGATGCCGCCGCCCAAACGCGCTCAACGATTCAATATAGTTATAATCCCGAGCGTCACCATGTGCATTCTGGGAGCATTAGTTTTTTCCGCCAAACGATTTTCAATTCGAGTTCGGCATTAACTGGTGCTTCGTTATTCGATAGCCCAACTGGCATGGTTTTTGGCCCCGATGGGCGTTTGTATGTGAGCCAATTCAATGGCCGGATTTTTGCGATTACGCTGAATCCAACCACCCATCAGGCGAGCGCCGTGCAGGTGATCGAGACGATTTACAATTATCCCAATACCAACGAAGATGGCTCGCCAGCGACTGGGGTCAATGGTCGCCAACTGATTGGGGTGTTGTTTGACCCTGCTTCCACACCATCGAACATGATTTTGTATGTTTCGCATAGCGACCCACGCTATGGCTACAATAGCGATACAACCTCGCAGAAAATCAATACCCGCTCTGGCACGATTAGCAAATTGGTCAGTACCAATAATTTTGCAACCGCAACTGATATCATCAAAGGTTTGCCACGCTCACGCGAGAACCACAGCACCAACAGCATTGTTTGGGGGCCAGATGGCTGGATGTATATTTCGTCATCGAGCAATACCAACAATGGTGCACCAAGCGCTCACTTTAGCAATTTGGCCGAATATTATCTTTCGGCATCGATTTTGCGGGCCAATGTGCGCAATGCAGGCTTTCCATCGGCTGGCATCGATGTTAAGAATGTCAATAGCGCTGCCGCCTTGACTCCTTTTGCTGGCCAGTTTGAAATCTATGCCACTGGCTATCGTAATGTCTATGATTTTATTTGGCTGAACAATAAGTTGTATGCCAATGTTAATGGTGGTAACGATGGTTATGGCGATACTCCCAGTGCTGCCCAATGCCCTGGCGGGGTTGAAATCAACCCTCGTTATTTGCCCGATACACTCAAAATCGTAACCCAAGGCTCGTATGGTGGTCATCCTAACCCTGCGCGGGGCGAATGTGTGCTGAACAATGGCAATGCCCAAGGTTTAGCTACTCCGCCAAATTACAATCCACCAGCCTTAACCTACGATTTCCGACCATCCACCAATGGCATCACGGCGTATATTAGCAATGCCTTTGGCGGCGCGTTGCAAGGCAATTTGATTGTGGCAACCTACGGCCAAAATCAAGATGTTAGCCGGGTTCAGCTTGATGCCAATGGTAATCCCACCAGCATTCAAACCTTGGCCAAATTCAATCAACCGCTTGATGTGGTGACCGATGCCAAGGGCGTGATTTATGTGGCCGAATTTGGCAGCGATGCAATTACGATTTTGGAGCCAGAAGATTTGCCCAATTGTCCGCCACCGCCACCATATTCCAGCGCGGTTGATAGTGATAACGATGGCTACTCCGATTTTGATGAAGATCAAAATACAACCAACTTATGTAGCCGCGCCAGCGTTCCCAACGATTTCGATGGCGATATGATCTCCGATTTGACTGATCCTGACGATGATAACGATGGCATTCTTGATGTCAACGATCAGCTCTATTTCGATGCAGCCAATGGCAACAATACCAAATTGCCAGTTGAATTCAATTGGAATCCTGGCGATGCGCCATTGGGCAAAGTGGCCAATACTGGCTTTACTGGGGTGCAAATTACCAACGGCGTAACTCGGACTGCCGAGGCCAAAATTGCGGTTGGCGCTGCTGGTGGCTTTACCAATATCATCACCACCGAAGGCACAAATGCTGGCGCGATCAATACCCAAGCCAATGCCTTGCAACTTGGCTTTGATCCGCATCGCAATTTCCGCGTTGAAACTCGGATCACCGAAATGTTCCTTGGGCGCACGCCTGAGGGCAATCAAGCGGCGGGCTTATTCTTCGGCCCCAACCAAGATAACTATGTGAAATTGGTGGCAACTGCCAATTTAAATGGCGATGGCACCAGTGGCGACACTGGGCTGCAATTTGCCATGGAAGTTGCTGGCAATTTGCAAATCAATCCAACTAATAATAATCCGAGTATGCTCTTGCCTGGTGTGAGCAATATTGACCTGCGCTTAGACGGAAATCCCGCTGCGCAGATGATAACTGCCTCGTATAAAACCAGTGGTAACACTTGGATTCCAATTGGAACAATTAACGTTCCATTGTGGTTCTTCAATACCGGAACACCGACCGGAATTTTGGCAACCAACCATGGAACACCAAATACAATCTCATTTATTTTCGATTTCTTCCGTTTGAGCTATCGCGACATTGTGGCCCGAATCAACAGTGGCGATCGCGATTGGACGACCAACGACGGTGCGACTTGGAGTCCTGATACCAATGCCAGCCGTCCATATTCCAGTGGTGGTGGCACCTATGTCTTGATTCCAGGCGTTTCGTGTCCGCAAATCTACAATGTTACCCGCGACTTTGATCGGTTGTATTGTTCTGAGCGCAATACTGGTGGCTCGGCGGTGCAATATACAATTCCGGTTAGTAGCACTGGCACCTATGCAGTCCGTTTGCACTTTGCCGAGCTTTATTGGGGCACGAATGGACGGCCTGGGCCAAACCAACGCAAATTCAATGTGCAAATTGAAGGCACAACTGTGTTGACCAATTTCGATATTTTCAGCGAAACTGGCGCAACCTTCCGCCCAATTACTAAGACCTTTAACACCACGATTAGTGATGGAGCGGTTAATATTAGCTTGCCAACGGGCCAAGCTGGCAATGTGGATCAAGGTAAGATTTCAGCGATTGAAGTGTGGGGGCCAATTCTCAACATTGCCAATGTTACGCCAACGGTTACACCATCGCCAACATCAACCAATACACCAACGGCGACGGCGACCAACACGCCAACCAACACGTTCACGCCAACGGTCACCAATACGCCAACTAATACAGCATCACCATCGCCAACGGCAACTGTGACTGTGACCGCAACCAATACGCCAACTGTGACAGTTACCCCAAGTAACACGCCGACCAACACGCCGACCGCGACTGAAACGCCAAGCGTGACCGTCACCGTTGGAACGCCGACCTATCGCGTTTGGTTGCCATATACGCTCAAAAACTAAGCTCGATACGCATGGAGCCATCAATAACCGATGGCTCCATGCTGATTAACCGATTGTTGCGTCGCCATGACGTGAATTCCTTAAAATGTTTTTTAAAACGTTAAAATCTGACAAAAAAACATTAAAATCCATGCGAATAATGGCCAAGAAAACCAAAATTCGCGATGCAAGGATTGACAAAATTAGTACCATTGTATATAACAATACCGTACTTTCAGTCAATCTCAACTGTTATACTGATCGATAACGATGGCCCGTAGCAAACGCACTTTTTTTGATCGATCGCGATTGATTCGGTTTTTTGCGCGTTAAGCGTTTAAACCACTACTCGCTACGGGCCACAAGCTGTTCCAGGAGGGGTCATGACCATGAAGCGGTCTATCGTTCGTTGGTTGCATGGGGTGCTCGCAGCATTCTTGTTTAGCAACCTTTGGCTTGTGGGCGCACCGCCAACTCAGGTGGCGGC
The DNA here is from genome assembly GCA_963767035.1 of uncultured Chloroflexia bacterium. Classification (GTDB taxonomy): domain Bacteria; phylum Chloroflexota; class Chloroflexia; order Chloroflexales; family Herpetosiphonaceae; genus Herpetosiphon. The sequence goes on from CAVYBW010000004.1 coordinate 619,902, forward strand.
GGCGGTTCCGGCGCAAAATCGCCAACCACTCACGCCAGTTCAAGCTAAAGCCCTACTAGAGGCTCCACGGGTAACCGATACCTTGCCACTCAACGGCTCGACTTCGGTCAACCGTGATATTTTCATCGCAGCAAACGTCTATATCCCCAATGGTGGGCTTGACCCCCAAACCTTGACCGCCAATTCGGTCAAATTGATTCGGGTAATTGATAATTTTGAAATCGTCGCGCGTTTGACCACTTCGGCAGCAGGCGATGTGATTATTCTCAACCCCAACGAGTATCTTGACCCATTTACCCAATATCGCTTTCGGGTTAATGTGGGAGTGGCAACCAATAATTTGCTGCGCGATATTGCCGGCGAACCATTTGAGCCATATGAATCGGTGTTTACGACTGGGAGTGCTGGTGGCCCTTCGGCAACCGGCAATATTCGCTTTAATAAGGTTGCAACTGGCATTACCATGCCCAATGATGAAGGCTATACATCATTGGCAATTGGCCCCGATGGCAAGCTCTACGCTGCAACCGTCAAAGGCCAAATTGTGCGTTACACGATTAACGCCGATGGTACATTGAATACTGCTAATAGCTTGGCAATTCAAACTGTGCGCACCTACACTGGCACCACCCAAGATCGGATGATCATTGGTTTGGTGTTCGACCCAGCTTCAACGGTTGCCAACCCAATTGTTTGGATCACCCACAGCCCCTATGCCTTGAGCGGTGGCCCCGATTGGAGCGGCAAACTTACCCGTTTGAGCGGCGCGAATTTGACCGTAGCCCAAGATTACTTGATTGGTATGCCACGTTCATCACGCGATCACCTTTCGAATAGTTTGGTGTTCGGGCCTGATGGTGCGTTGTATATGACCGTTGGTAGCAATAGCGCCATGGGCTATATCGATAGTGGCTGGAATTTGCGGCCCGAGCATAAGCTGGGTGCAGCAGTCTTGCGCATCGATCAAAATGGGCTGGGAACTTTACCATTGAATGTGCAAACTGAAGATGGTGGTACCTACGACCCATTTGCCGCAAACGCACCAGTGACGATTTATGCTTCTGGCGTGCGTAACGCCTATGACTTAATCTGGCATACCAATGGCCAATTGTATACTGCCACCAATGGTTCGGCAGCAGGTGGCAACACGCCGCCATCACCTGGCAATTTATCAAACTATGCTCCATGCCAAAACCGGATTGACGTGGCCACAAACGGCGCCTATGTTGGCCCCGATGTGCCAAAATTGTCGTCAAGCTCAAGCACCCGGATTCCTGATCAATCCGACTTTATGTATCGGATTACACCAGGCGGCTATTATGGCCACCCAAACCCACAACGCTGTGAATGGGTCTTGAACGGTGGTAACCCAAGTTCAGGCATCGATCCTGCCGAAGTTGCGCCTGGTGGGAGCAATGTGGGCTATCCGGTTGGCACCCAATCCGACCGCAACTATCGTGGCTTCTCGTGGGATTTTGGTTTGCACAAATCGCCAAACGGCACGATTGAATACAAATCGAACACGTTTAATGGCGCACTCAAAGGCAAGTTGATTGTTACTCGCTACAGCGGTAGCAAAGACTTGGTTGTGCTGACGATTGGTGCTAACAAAGAAATTATTAGCGAACAAGGTGGCCTGCCTGGGATGAAAGATTTCTCAGGGCCGCTTGATGTGATTGAAAATACCGCCAATGGCCATTTGTATGTTTCCGACTATTTGGCTGAAAAACTGTATCTGCTGACACCTGATATTCAGCCCGAACCACGGATCGACATCAAGCCTGCGCGGCGGGTGTTTAATTTGGCGCGGCCTACTGCTGGCTCGCTCGATTCAACGACCCAAACCTTTGTGATTAGCAATACTGGTCAAGCTAATTTGAGCGTGACTGGTGTGCAATTGATTGGTCCTGAAGCTGGCTCGTTTGTGATTACCAATCTGCCAAGCTTCCCACGCACCTTGGTTCCAAGCGCAACCCTCAGTTTGAATGTGGTGATGCGGGCCAATGCGGCAACAACCTTGGGCACCAAAGGCGCAATTATCCAAATCCAAAGCAATGATCCGATCAATCCTAAGATTGACGGCGCGTTGCGTGGTTTGGTTTATGCCAATGGCACCGAACCATCGTTGCAGTGGATTCTCGATACCTATGAATTTCCAATGACAGTTGGCGATGACGATCCGACGACGACCACGATTCATAGCACCAATGGCACGTCGCTGGTTCTCGGCCAAGAAGTTCTTGCCGATTTCTTTACCCGCGCAACAACCTCGCCAATCACCTTAGAACCATTGGCAGCCTTTGGCCCAAGTGGTCAAGCTGGCACTGCTACAACTCTCGGTTGGTATCCGGTTAAGAGTGCTGGGGCAAATCGTACCAGTATCTTCTCGGTGCCAAATAGCAGCGCTCAAAGTTTGAACCCAAATGTAACTGGTAGCTTGACGTTTGAGCCGGGCTACGAATTCTTTGATTTCTATACCCAATGGCCTGCCTTGGCGAATCGGGTGGTTTATGGCCAAGATAGCCTGAACAGTTTTGATGTGACCAATCCTCACCATATGCGGGTCTATCCACTCAAAACCACCAACGATTCAACCGTGACCAATGCCTATGTGATTGTGTTTGAAGAAGCAACCACTGGCCTAGAATATCAAGATTTGGTCTTTATTGTGCGCAATGTGCGGCCAGTTCGCTTGCCAGAGCATGAGCACGCCAGTTCAAATCAATTTCCAAAGCGCCTCGACCGCAGTGCCTGCTGGTTACATGCGCGATTGGGGTCAAGCGTTCGGCAATCGCAATGAAAAAGATCAAGGCGATGGCTCGCTCTACTATGGTTGGGTCGTTCCAAACACGATTACCCCAATTGTGCTTGATACCAATGGACGCTATCGCTTTGTTGCCAATATCGATAAACGCTACGATTCGTTGATGCACATGCGTGCCAATGATATTGCTGGTGGCTTCGGTGGGGTCAAAGCTCCTGGCACGTGGGAAATGGCGATTCCCAATGGCATTTACTCGGTCACGGTGGCAGTCGGCGATCCGCAAACTCAGCAAGTGCCAGAGTTTGATCGTCATACGATCAACGTCGAAGGGGTTAATGCGATTAATGGCTTTACCTCGTCTGGGGCAACTGGTGCGCCAACACGGCACTCAACCCAAACGATTGTGGCTACGGTGAGTGATAATCGCTTAACTATTGATGCGATTGGTGGGATCAACACCAAGATTTAACTTTGTGATTATTACTCCCTATGTTGATCCACCAACAGCTACTCCAACTAGTACCGCGACCAACACAGCAACGGCGACCAATACGCCAACCATAACCAATACGCCAACCAACACGGCTACCTCGACGGCAACCAACACGGCCACGCCATCGAATACGCCAACGGTCAGCACCACGGCTGTGCCAACAACTCCAGGCACAACCCAGCCAACCAATACCAATACGCCAACAGCAACGGTTGGCAGTCCAACTATCACGGTCACGCCTGGTATGCCAACCGTGACGGTTACCCCAACCATCACGGTCACACCTGGCACCCCAACCGTGACCGTTACGCCAACCGTAACTGTGCCACCAGCAACCAATCGGGTATTTATTCCGCTGGTGATCTTAGGTGGGCCACAAGTTGGCTCTGGCGGCGTAACCTTGGGCCTCAAAGGTATGTATCGGCCTTCGATTGAAGGCGCTGTGAGCACCCGTCAACTCAATGACGAAAACTTCACTTCGGCCATTGAAAGCGCTGTGCGCCAGCTTAAAACGATGATGACAGTCCAAGTTGTCGCTGCTGCCTGTTTTGGCACTGGCAAACTTGAGATCGAAAACGTTGAATCGCATAACATTCCCTACAACGACTGGTTGATGTTTAGCAAGATTCAAAATCCGGCGGCCCGCAGTGGCACCCGCAACTACTTCCGCAACACGGGGGTTGTGCGGGTGCGCAACACGGGCACCGGTCCATTGATTCTCAGCAGCATGACGATCACTGGGGTCTGGACGTTGAGCGGCACCTTGAGTTTGCCAACGATTCTTCAGCCAAATACCTTCCGCGATATTCGGCTTGATTTCACGCCACCAGTTGATCCAGCCAGTAACCCACCGGGCATTGCGCACTCTGGCCAGCTGTTGTTGCGCACCAACGATGCAACCGAACCAAACAAAGTTATTCAATTGCGCGGTTGGTGGCAAGCCCAAAACGAAGGCGACGACGAGCCAAACATCCAACAAATTATGGATTTCTTTGGCTACGACGTGAAGATTGTTTATCCAGGCCAATCGTGGACTGCTGATTCGGGCGCATTAACCCAAATTGGTGAAGAAGTGATCTCGCCATACTGGACGCGCTTCGATTCGAGCAAGCCAGTGCGGGTTGTGCAGTTGGCTGGTTTACACCAGTGCTGTACCACTAGCACCGCCAGCGATATTGCATGGGCTGCCAAAGGCAGCACGACCTTGCAAGAATCCAGCACCCACCATCCATCCGATGGCCAGACCTATATGCCACGTTTGTATGATGGCAGTGATGTGTTTGATATTAATTTGAACCCAACCGGGATCTTCCAATTTATCATTTCACAAACTGCGTGGGGCGATCCCCAATACAACAACCCAGTTGGCAAGCACTATTTGCGGGCTTGGCCACTGCGCGACCGCACTGGAGCCTTGGTTCCCAATAGCTATGTGCTATCGATGGATTTCAACGGCATCAACTACGACTACAACGATAATGTCTATATCGTCAACAACATTCGGCCTGAGTTTGTAGAGGTTGATGATTCAACCGTTGCTGCAATGCCAGGCACGCCTAGCTTGAACTTGGAATTCAATCAAAATTATCCTAATAGCTTGATTGATAACACCAGCGTTGGCACGGGCTTCCCCCAAACGCAGCGCAACAAGAACGACTACAAGCAGGTCAGTATTGGTACTTCCTACGACCCAACCTTGTTGACTATGAACACTGGCGGAGCTGGCACGTTGACGCTGGTTTCACCTGCTGGCACCCAAGATGGCACAACCAATACCCAAGTTAATGCCTTGCAACTGCCATTCAACGCTCAAGCCTCGCGCTTTGCAATTACCACGCGAATTGAAGGCAGTGTGGCGGGCTTTACGAGCGCCAATCGCCAAGCAGGCATCTTCTGGGGCATGGAGCAAGATAATTATCTTAAATTGATGATTAGCTCAGCCAGCACCCAACCAGTGATTGCCTTTACCAACGAAACCAATGGCACGAGCGCAACCGTAGCAACCAGCTCGGCAATTGCTAGCCCAGCCAATGTGCTGGCAACTGAATTGCGCTTGAGCGGCGACCCCAAAACTGGCGTTGCCACTGCGGCGTATCGAATTATCACCGCAGCGAATCCAAACCCAAGTTTTACCACGCTTGGCCAAGTAACCCTGACTGGTGGTCGCTATCAACGCTTCTTTGATCGCAAGGTCAATGCGGGCATTTTGACCACCCACAAAACCAATACGACCTTCAATACGGTCTTTGATAAGTTTGTGATTGGCCTTGACGAAACCACTGCTGCGCGGCCAGTTTTGGCGCGGGTCGATGTTGGCAGCGCCAATAGCTTCACCGATAGCGCAAGCAACGTTTGGCAAGCTGATACTGGTTTGTTCGAGCCAAGCAACGCCGTTGCTGAAGGCACTGGCACGCCAGCTATCGAAAACACGCTTGATGACACCTTGTATCAGACTTATCGTGGTAATGTCGGCAATGCAACCCGCACAATTACCTACAACTTAACTGTGCCGGCAACGGTGCAAACGGTTGATGTGCGCTTGCACTTTGCCGAACTCTACTGGGGCGCGCCTGGTGGCGGCGCTGCTGGCCCAGGCAAGCGGGTGTTCGATGTTCGCGCCGAAGGCGAAACGGTTCTCGATAACTTCGATATTACTGGCTCAGTTGGGGCTGCTCGCGCCGCATTAATTGTGCCAATCGATGGGATTACAGTCGTTGATGGTCAATTGCAATTAGCCTTCGATGCTGAAATGGACTTTGCTTCAATCTCAGCAATCGAAGTCTTTGCAAGCACGGTCAATGGCAATGTGCCACCAACCGCCAATGCTGGTGCTGATCAACAAGTTGCCTTGAGTGCGACTGTCAATTTGGCAGGCACAAGCAGCGACTACGAAAACAGCACGGTAACTGGCGCATGGACGCAGCTTGAAGGCCCAGCCGTCACGCTAACTGGTACTGGCAATAACCGTAGCTTTACTGCTCCAGCCAGCGCAACCAGCTTAGTCTTCCGCTTCACCGCAACCGATGCAGGCGGCGCAAGCAGCAGCGATACGATCACTATCTTGGTTGGCAATAAACCAATCGAGCAAGTAGTGGCGGTATCCAACGGCCCATCATCGCCCAACGATGCAATTACCTTCCAAGCGGTGGTGGCTTGTGGCAGCAATGTCAACTTTGCCTGGAACTTTGGCGATGGCACGCCAGTGCTCAACGAAACCACTGGCAAAGTGCGCCATGCCTTTGCAACCAAGGGTAACTACACTGTGACCGTGACTGCCAGCAATGGTACAAACAGTGTTTCAACCTCGTTGCAAGTACAGGTCTTGCCATTACTCACCCGCTTCAATGCTGGTGGCTTTAGCAGTGTAACCACACCTGATGGCGTGCGCTGGGCGGCTGATAGCTACTCGCAAAACGGTAGTACCTCGAACCCAGGCAACTTGGGCGAAGTGGCTAATACCGATAACGATATCTTGTATTACGATGATCGTTTTGCTACAGGCGCAGTCAGTGCAACCTTGGATTATGCGATTCCAGTGCCAGTCAGCGGCCAATACACCGTGCGCTTGCACTTCGCCGAAATCTTCTTTGGCGTAACCAGCGGAGTTGCTGGCGGCACAGGCAAGCGGGTCTTCGATGTGAACCTCGAAGGCAATCGCGTGATCAACGATTATGATCCAACGCTCGCGGTTGGTGCGAAAGCGGCTGATACACGCTTGTTCACAGTCAATGTGACCGATGGGGTGCTGAACATCAAGTTTGCGCCTGAAGCCAGCCGCCCAACCGTCAGCGCAATCGAGGTCTTTGGGGCGCAAAACTTAACCTTTGCAACGCCAACCGCCTTGCCACCGCCAACCAACACGCCAATTGGCACCTTTACGCCAACGCCACAAGGCACCTTCTTCTTGAAGGTCAACTTCCAGCCTAACGATGCTGGCGCTGTGCCAACTGGCTACGTCAAGGATTATGGCCAAGGCTATGGTTTGCGCGTTGATCCGGGCCAAGGCTCAGGTTTGAGCTATGGTTGGGTCGATAGCGCTGGCCAACCAAAGAGTTTGATCAGCGATCCACGCCGCCGTAATGTCAACAGCGATACCCGTTTGGATACGCTGATGCACATGCAATTGACCACTGGTGGCGGCAAATGGGAAGCTGCACTTCCAAATGGGGTGTACGATGTGACCGTGGCTGTGGGCGATGCCCAAGCTGGAGGAACTGCAATGTCGCACAATGTAACGATTGAAGGCGTTGTAGCAATTAACCAGTTTGTGCCACCTGCCAATGCCACCAATGGCTCGGCTAGTTTGCATCAAACCAACACGGTACGGGTGACGGTCAGCGACGGTAAGTTGACAGTTGATCCGATTGGTGGCAGCAATACCAAGATCAACTACTTGGATATTAATTGGTTTGGTGCTTTGGCAACCAATACGCCAACCAATACCGCAACCGCCACGGCAACCGAAACGCCAACCAACACGCCAACGGCGACGGCAACTGATACGCCAACCAATACGGCGACGGCGACAATTACCGAAACGCCAACCAACACACCAACCAATACCCAAACGCCAACCCCAAGCAACACGCCAACCAATACGGCGACCTTGGAGCCTGGCATTACGCCAACCAACACCCATACGCCAACGATTACGCCAACCCCAACTGAAACAGCGACCCCAACGGCGACTGTTTCGGTTACCCCAACCGCAACAACTGGCACGGGAACCTACGTGGTCTTCTTGCCATACGTTGTCAAGGATAACTAATCGCTGACGGTCGGCATCCGGTGGAGTTAATCGCTCCGCCGGATGTTTTTTATTTAATCGGCGAGGGCAAAGAGCGATTGTGGAGGAAAGTGCAGCGCGACGGTTTGGCCAATTTCACGCACTGCTTGGCCTGCTTCGCGCACGACGATGCTTTGTTCGCTGGTTTGCACGCGATATTCCCAGCGCTCGCCGAGGTAGCGGCGCTCAATAATGTGGGCTGTGGTGGTTTGAACGCTCGTAGGATTATTCATTTGAATATGCTCAGGCCGAATCGACAAACTGACGGTATTTGGCCCAAAGTTGCCGTTAAATTGACCAAAACTGCTGCAAAACGCTGCACCCTGCATCTGCCCCGCAATGATTGCGCCAACCCCAACGAATTGCGCCGCCGCCCGATTGGGTGGCCGCTCAAACAGCTCAATTGAAGGCAAATCGGCGACCAAACTGCCATTGATTAACAGCGCAGTCCGTTGCGCTAAGGCCAAGGCCTCGCTCAAATCGTGGGTCACAATGATTGTCGTCATCTGTAATTCACGGTGTAGCCGTGCAATCACGCCTTGCAAACTCACCCGAATTTCTGGATCAAGGCTGCTCAACGGTTCATCGAGCAACAATACTTTGGGCTGAACTGCCAAGGCCCGCGCTAATGCTACCCGCTGTTGCTGCCCGCCGGAAAGTTGCTGTGGTTTGCGCTGCTCGATTCCGCTCAACTCAACTAAATCTAATAGCTCAGCCACTTTTTGCTTAATCTGCTTGCTCGATTCGCGCCGTGCCTTGAGGCCAAAGCCGATATTTTCAGCTACCGAGAGAAACGGAAATAAATAGGGCTGCTGAAACAGCAACACAATCTCACGTTGATGGGCTGGCACAGGATTTAGCAAACGCTCAGCCAGCCGAATCTCACCCCGATCAGGCGCTTCAATCCCCGCCAAAAGCTTTAAAATCGTCGATTTACCTGAGCCAGAAGGCCCAAGCAGCGCCAGAAATTCGCCTTGCTGGATATTCAAATTGATATTATGAATAATGGTCTGCTGAGCATACGATTTATCGAGTTGGGTAATGTGCAAATAGCTCATGGCCGTGGAGTTGCTCCTGTTGCTGGCGAACCCAAGTAGCGCGCCACCAAGCCCAGCAATAGCAATAATGGGGCAATAAAGATTAAGCTTAAACTAGCAATTAGGCTATGATTGCCACCGCTAGCTGCTGCAAATAAAATCATTGGCAAGGTGATAATCTTACCGCCGCCGATTAACAAACTGAGCACATATTGGCTCCACGAAATTAAAAAGGCCAATACGCCAGCAACTACTAGGCTTGGCAACAGCAACGGCACGCTTACCCGCCAGAACACCTGCCACGGGCTAGCTCCCAAAACCGCCGCTTGCTGTTCGTAGTTGCGGTCGTAGCGCGCTAAACTGCTGCCCAAGGTCAAGACCACATACGGCAGAACCGGAATCAGATGTACGAGCATGACTCCAAATAACGTGCCAGCTAAGCCAAGCCGCAAAAATACGATGTTCAAGCCAATGCCTGTGGCAACGCTTGGCACCACCGTCGGCAAAAAAAACAAACCATAGATCAAGCCGCGCCCGCGAAATGTCTGTAATTCCAACACCCGCGCTGCCGGATAGCCAAGCCCCAACGCTAGAACGCTTACGCCTGTGGCAATCATCAAGCTCTGACCAAACGCCCGCTGCAGTTGTGGATCGCCGAGTTGGCGCAAAAACAACGCACTATCCCAGCGTTCAGGCCAGAGCGCCGGAAAAAACCAGCCTTGCGCAAAAGCATAAACCAAGAAAATTGCAATTGGCACAACCAAGATTATAGCTAAAATCAAAACGATTCCACGATAGCGCATCACTGCTCCGCCCGTCGCCAACGCCATGCTAGCCCAATCACCAGCAGAATGATCAGACTCATCAGCATACTCACGGCCATGCCCTCAGCCCGTGCTTGCAAATCGGGATTCAGAAATAGCTCCAAGGCCATGGTCGCTAGCATCTCAGGGTAGCGCACGCCAACCAAGGCTGGCACTTCGTAGGCACCAAAAATAAAGCTGAATACCAGCAAACTGCCGCCGATTACGCTTGGAGCTAGCAACGGCCAAAGCACCAAGCGCAAGCGTTGCCAGCGATTAGCACCTAAGGTTTGGGCCACCAACAGATAGTCGCGGCCTTGTTGGCGTAAAACTGCTAAGCCCATCAGCAACAAAAACGGCACTTCCTTAGTGATATAGGCCAGGATAATCCCAATTCCCCAGCGATCGCGCACCAGCACCGGAAAATTGCTGGGCTGGTCGAGCCAACCAAATGCAAAGCCTAGCCGCGCCAAAATGCCACTTTGGCTCAGCACCAACAGCAAAGCCATAGCCCAAACGCTATGCGGAATAGCCAAGTGCAGATTGCTGATAATGCTCAAGCCACGATATTGCTGCTGGCGTTCGGCGATGCTACTAAGCAAGCCCAAGCAAATGATGGCTGAGCCAAGCGTTGCGGCGATGCTAACCCAGAGCGAAAACAACAAAGCCTGCCACCATTGGCTGCTTAGTTGCTCGCCAACCAGCAAATTGCGATAGGCGTTCAAACTCAGTTGGCGTTGGCCTAAAAATGGCAGCCAGCCAAGGCTCTGCGCGATGCCATAGCCAAGGCTGCCACCAAATAAGCCAATAATAATGATGCTTGCTGGCGCTAAACCCAACCAGCGCCGTAATTTAGCCATGCTGGTTATTTGCGCAACACATTGGCATCCCAGCCTTGTTCAATCAAATTTTGATATTCGGCGGCAATATCGCTACGCAACGATTTGGCTAAATCGCTAGCTGGTGTGGCTGCATCGCCAAGTTGTTGGGCGGCACTGCTGAGTTTAGCGGCCAAGATTGGGTCGCTGACTTTGGTTGGGTCGATGCCATAGCCCAAGCCAAAACCATTGGCGGGCAAAATTTGGGCCGCTTGCAGTTCAGGGTCGAGAATTAAATTAGCGAGTATCAAGGCCGCAGCAGGATTTGGCGCGGTGCTGGGGATTGCCACATAGTTGAAATCGCCGATCATATTATCATCAAACACAAACGCCCGCGCGCTGGCTGGCACCAAATTTTCGCTGATCAACGAGCCGGCTCCAGCAATCGCTTGGGTAATTGAGAAATCGACTTCGCCGTTGGCAAAGAGGCTGTGTAATTCGTTTTCAGTTTTGGGGTAGGTGCTGCCCTCACGCCACAAACAGCCTTCAAGTTGATTGAAATAGTCCCACAACTTGGGCGACCATTGATCCCATAATTGCTGATTGAACTTACCGAGCCATTGTTCAGCGCCGCCGCTAAGCTCAAACAGGGCTTGTTTGACAAAGCGCGTGCCTTGAAATGCGCCTGGGCCTGGCGCGATATAGGTCACTTTGCCCGGATTCGCACAAGCATAATCCTTGAGCGCTGCATATGAACGGGGCAAATCGCTGGCTTGCAGTTTGGCCGAATCGTAGATCAACTGAAATTGAGCCGATGACCATGGGCTTTCGAGGCTCTCAACTGGCTCGCCAAAATCGAGATTGACCGCTGGATTGCTCCAGTTGACATATTTGCTATTGGGCAAGCTTTGGCCCCACTCGCCACGCAGCAATTTGGCTTGTTTCAATGAGGCAAAATTCTCGCCATTGATCCAAATCAAATCGACAGCGCCAGTCGTTTTGCCCGCCTCTTTTTCGCTGAGCAACTGATTGACCACATCGACTGTATCGGCAACAGGTACCCGATTGAGCGTAATATTGTAGCGTTCTTTGAGTGCTTTGCCATAAAAATCATCAACAAAACGATTGATGCTATCCGAGCCACCCCAAATATACCAATTAACCGTTTGGCCATTGGCGGCTTGTTCAATGCTGGCCCAATTGTCGAGATCAAGGCTGTTGCTGCTGGGAGCGTTGGTTGGCGTGGCCGCATTGCTGCCACAACTGGCGATGATTAGGCTCAAGAGGCCGATCAATAAACCTAAATTCCAGATTCGTTTGCGTGCGATTGCTTGCATAACTGTGTGTTTACCCTCTGCTAGGCCGCTGATTTCGCGGCTTCACGGCGCTTAAGCCAGCGCGAAATACCAATACTAATGATAAAAATAACGATTGAGCCAGCAAAGGCCCATGGATCGAACGAAAACTCGGCATTGGCAAAATCGCCCTCAAATGATGCTCCAAGCAGCACAAAGGTCAGCGTACCTGGAAACGAGCCGAGAATCGTGGCAAGCAAAAATTGTTTCCAATTGATGCGCAGAATACCTGCGAGATAATTGACTAAATCGTAGGGCAAGAAGATTAAGCGCATCAACATAATGGTTTCAAAACTATTGCGACGTAAACGTTCGATGTAGCTATTGATCAAGCCTGTTTGGTTTTGATTTTGCTCAGGCTGGCCGAAAAAGCGTCCAATCGTGTAGGCGACAAGTGCTGAGCCATTGGCCCCAATCACCGTGTAAATCAAGCCCCAAACACTGCCAAAGACACTGCCACCAGCAAGCGTCAAAAACGTTGCTGGGAAGAAAATCAATGGGCGCAGCAAGTAAATTCCAATGTAAATAAACACGCCTAAGTCGCTTTTGAGCAGGTCGATCACTTTGCCAACGGCGGCAGCCGGCGAAAGCTGGTTGCTCCATGAATACCAGAGATAGCCGCCAATCAGCAGCAACCAAAACCCTGCGGCGAGCAATTTTTGCCAATGGCGTTGCCAAAACGATCTGGTCGATGTGCTAGTGGTCATGGCGTGGTTCCTCGCGAAGATAGCGGGTGGCCCAAATAAAACGCTGCCCAATTGTAATTACGACTAAACCAGTCATCAACTGAAACAACAGGCTCAGGTGGTTGGGCAGTATGATGAATAAACTAAATAACAGCACTGTTTCCGTGCCTTCGATCAAGCCGCTGGGCATGGCGATGCTGGTCATGGCAGCTTGGGCTTTGGCTCCTTGCTGGCGCTTTTCCAAAATCGCTGCGAGATAGGCCCATGAAATTGCATTGACATAAAAGCTGCTGATTAATCCAAGCGCCGCCAAACCATTGCCAAGCGTAGGTTGGCCCGCAACCAAGCCAATGGGCAACAAGGCATAAATAATCACATCGAGCAGGATATCGATATAACCGCCAAGATCGCTTTGCTGCTTGTTGATCCGTGCGACGGTTCCATCAAGCCCATCGAGCAATCGATTGAGCAACCAACACCCAAAACTGGCCAAATATGCCTGTTGCCAAGCGCAAACTGCCGCTGCCAAGCCAACGCCAAACGCAGCGATTGTGATGCTGGTTGGGTGGATATGGCGCAGCCGTTGGGCCAGCGGGGCTAGCAATTGCTCCTTGGGTTGGCGTAAAAACTGATCGACCATCGCCTATAGCTCCTTGTGACTATCGAAGCTATCGTAGCTTAAAGATTGAGGCCCAATTCTTAACAGTTGATGATCTATGGATTTGTAGGATGTTTGGATGTCCTCAACCTCTCGTCCGTTTCATAGGTGAATGGGGTTAATACCCTCTACCACGGCTCTCCCTCTCCCGCTGGGTGGGAGAGGGGGTTGGGAGGTGAGGGCATTCAATGCAGATTTGAAGCTCTATTGATGTTTGGCTTGCCAATTTTCGCGCACGGCGACCACTTGCTCTTGGTTGGCGCGCACATCGCTGGTGCGATCATTCAAACTAGCGAGCCAAGCCTGTCCTTCAGCCGAGGTATACCATTGTACCGTTTCCAAGAAACCTTGTTCAAACGAATAGCGTGGTTGCCAGCCTAACTCGCGCTTAATTTTGCTCAGATCCATGGCATAGCGTCGGTCGTGGCCCGGGCGATCGGCCACAAATTCGACACTATTTTCAATCGTAAGCGAGCGATCAAGAAATTCACTCATAATGTCGAGCATGGTTTCGACCAAGTGGAAGTTGGAAAGCTCGGCTTCGCCGCCGATGCCATAGGTTTCGCCAATCCGGCCTTTTTTGATCACCAAGGCGATCGCTTCGCAGTGATCTTGCACATGCAACCAATCGCGAATATTGCGGCCTGGAATGCCATCGGCATCGGTGTAGAGCTTAACTTTTTGGTTTGCCAGCAACAACGCAATCGAGCGTGGAATCAGCTTTTCTGGGGTTTGGAATGGGCCATAGTTATTGGTACAGTTGGTGATTGTAATTGGGTATTTGTGGGTGTGGGCAAAGGCGCGCACCACATGATCCGAGGCGGCTTTGCTGACAGCATAAGGGCTGCTGGGATTATAGGGATAGGTTTCGTGGAATTTTTGCGGGTCATCAAAGGCTAAATCGCCAAAGACTTCATCGGTAGAAACATGGTGAAAATGGGCAACTCCAGCTTCGCGTGAGGCCCGCAGCAGGCTCGCAGTGCCTTCAATATTCGAGCGATAAAATTGTCGTTCCAATTCAAACTCGCCCAACGAGCGATCGACATGGGTTTCGGCGGCAAAGTGAACCACCAAATTAACCCCAGCCAAAACGTTGAGCATCGTATGGTAATCGCAAATATCAACCTGCACAAATTGAAAGTTGGGGCGTTCGTGGTAGCCAGCCAAATTGCTCAGATGGCCTGCATACGTCAAGGCATCAATCACCACCACCTCATCAGCAGGGTTGGTATCCATCCAGTAGCGCACAAAGTTGGAGCCAATAAAGCCCGCCCCGCCTGTTACTGCAATTCGCATAAAAATCTTGGAACCTTTCTATCGTTGGAATGCCTGAATTATCGTCAATCGTCGCTGCATTGTGGATGATAGCGTGGTTGTTGTCAACTGAGCGGGGATGGGTTGTTAGGGGTCGGGTTAACGCAGAGGCGCAGAGGAAGTGAGGCCATCAGCTATTGGAATATGATCTGGTATGGGTTATGAATTTTGATAGCCAAAAGCTATTAGCCATTTCCCCCTAAATCGCGTGCAGGTCACTCAGTTGGCAATTGCAACCAGCAGCACCACACTTAGCCAACACCATCCGAACATATACTGATACATAAAAGATACGCCTGACAAAATCTGGGATAGTGGTGTGCCCTTCATTGACACGGTTGATAGAATACCCATCGATCAGTGCTGTCCCGATCACCCGTGCACGACCGTATTTGCATCGTTGTCTGCACGCGAGACTCCGGTCATTGGTCTCCAATCGGTCTCACCTGCGGCGTTGATCGTCAGCAGCGTGCCAAACACACCATGCGATGAAGGAGTGATCATGGCGTTCCCACACGTGATAACCCCCCGGCTCATCCTCAGGCCAATGGTCGCCGAGGATATCCATCCCTTGTTTGCCTTGATTTATAACGACCCTATGGTACGCCACTTTTTTACCAATCTCGAGACGTGGGATGCCGTGGCCATGGTGCATCAGGCCGCGGTTACTGCCAATGACGATCCTACAAACCGTGGTTTTGGGCACTGGACGGTTGCTGAGCGTACCAGTGGGATGGTCGTGGGAAAAGTGCTCTTAGAAGCACCGACACCGACACCGTGGATTGTGCTTGATGCGGGATCGCCGCATGCCCCTGTCGGGATGGAGACCGAACTCGGGTATGCCCTGGGCCGTGCGTTTTGGGGCCATGGCTATGCGTTTGAGGCATGTCATGCACTGTTGCCCCATATCTTTGAGACGCTGGCGCTCCCACGCGTGATGAATAGCGTGCAGCGCGCCAATATGGCCTCGATCCGCCTGATGGAAAAGCTTGGATTTCAGCTCGAGTCGCAGCGGCAGCGGCCAGAATTCGTGATTGGCGTGCTGACCCAATCAACCTATGCCGATACCGCACGTACCACGGTGGTGTCACCATCACGTTAGATCACGCGTGCCACTCAGCGGCGATGGATGCAATCAAACCGCTGACGCTCACCGGTCAATGCCCTTCCTATCCTAGCGGCTTATGGATACACGACAAGAACCACCATGTGTTTAAATATCAGTATATGTTCGGGAGGGAGTCTTGGCTAAACTTGAGCAGCACAATCCACGAAGCGAATATGCGGGGATGAATGGGATGAAACCCCCTTGCTTCTCCCTGCGGCGGAGGGACGAAAGGGTGGCGAAACGAGGGATCAGTTGTCAGGGACTAGGGATCAGCAACAAGCAACCGCGAAGATCGCGAAGAATACAAAGCGCGATCAAAATCCATCTATTCGCAGGTCATACTAGGATGATCCATGAACTGAACTCCCCTCGCCCGCGCCACGGGCGAGGGGTTGGGGTTGAGGGAATCCAAACCCGGCGAAGCATGATAATCATTAAAAACAACTACCAAGCAAGCGCACAGCATGGGTCAGCACATCCTCAGTATAGCGCGCAAAACACAGCCGAATGCAATTGCTCGTTTGGCTTGATTGGTTGAGATAAAACGCTTGGCCTGGGAAAATCACCACGCCGCGTTGCAACGCTCGCTGAAATAGTGGCATAATTGGCTGATCGGCGGGCAACCTAAGCCAACTATAAAAGCCCCCATCGGCAACCGTTGCGCTCACTGCTGAGGGTAAATAGCGTTGAATTGCCTCAAGCAGTGCGTCGCGCCGCTGTTTATAGATGCTCGTAACCCAAGCCAATTGCTCGTGATATTCACCAGCGTGCAAATATTCGGCCAAAATTTGTTGACTCAACGATTCGTTGCTGCCGCTGGTGATCGTTTTCAAACTCACTAATTGCTGCTGAACCATGCCATTAGCAACGATAAAACCGATGCGTAGCCCAGGCATTAACGATTTGGAGTATGAGCCAATATAAATCACATTCGGATCGAAGGCTCGGAGCGCTGGCAGGCTTGGGCCAGTTAAACCTAAATCACTATAAGTAGCATCTTCGATAATTGGAATCGCGTGTTGATTGGCCCAGTTTAAAAATTGATACCGTTGCGCGCTCGTCCAGCGTATTCCAGTTGGGTTATGATAATCGGGCGTCACTAAAACAAAGCGTGGGTGCTGTGAACTTGTGTCTAAAGCATGCTCCAAACTTGCCCAATCTGGCCCTTGTTGATCGATCGTAAAGCCAGTTAAGCGAATGCCAGCCTGTTGTAGATTTAGCAAGGTTGTATGAAACGACGGTTCTTCAATTAAGCCACTGTCACCAATTACGGCGAAGGCTTGGGTCACTAGATTAATCGCCTCATTGGCTCCATTGGTGATAATCAGTTGCTCGGCGCTGGTTTGAATTCCATGCCGTGCTAGATCATGTGCAATAGCTTGACGTAACGGGTGAAAGCCTTGAGGATGGGTATAGTTCCAAGCGGCATGGGGGTCGCGGCGGGCAATCCGTTGTTGCAACTGAGCAAAGCGTTGGCTCGGAAACATATCTGGTGCAGGCACGCCCAAGGCCAACGAGATCATGCCTTCAGCATGATTCAACCGCCACAATTCAGCAATCAATTGATCATTGGCGAGCGCTGGGGTGGTGGTTAATAATTGAGTTTGAGGTCTTTGTAGAGCTTGATCAAACACGCCAGGGCAAATATAACTGCCGCTGCCGTGGAGAGTTTGGATAATTCCGCGTGCCCGTAGCTCGTCGAAGGCTGTAACCACGGTTGAACGATGCAAATTAAGCTGCTCGGCCAATTGGCGTGATGATGGCAAGCGTTGTTCGGCTTGCAACTGGCCAGAACGCGCCAAGGCCGTAATATGATCGGCGATTTGCAAATATAAGGGTCGGGTTAGGTTGGGGTTCAGCGGAATTGCGAGCATGAAGCATCCTTATTTGAGCTTGATTCATGAAGGGAGATGTGGCTATTAGCTATAGGTCATGGTTTATTGGATGAGCAAGGATGGACGTTCCCTCACCCCCAACCCCGCGCCCACTGAACGCGGGCGAGGGGAGTATGAGCCATTACACCTATAGGCTATTGGCTATCGAGATTTCATCCCTCATCTCTCATCCGTCGATCGCTCCGAGCCTCTGCGTTAAAACCTCTCTCCCTTAGTCCCTGACCTCTAGCCCCTGACCACTCTGTTCTGTTGCAACACTTTCCATCGCCCGCCATGCCAGCTCAACATCGGCGGCAGTTGTGCGCCAATTCGAGAAGGCGGCACGAATGGCTGGTTGCCCAGCATAGACCGTTGCAGTCATAAACACTGCGCCAGTTGCTCGCACCGCATCAAGATAGCTTTGAATACTAGCGCTATCGGGATTACTGGCCAAGCTAAAACAGACCACATTCATGCGAACTGGGGCAACCAAACGGAATAATGGCGAATCATTGATATAGCTGCCGAGCAGCTGGGCCAGCTCACAATCGCGCTCGACCAGCTCTTGATAGCCAACTGAACCATAGGCCATAAGCGTAAACCAAGCTGGCAAGGCGCGCCAACGGCGTGAATTTTCAGGCGTGCGATGAAAAAAGCCGGGGTTTTCGCCAATCGGACTAAGATAAGCGGCACTATTATGAAACACTTCAACTTGCAACGCACTATGGCGGGTAAATTGCATGGCTGAATCATAGGGCACGTTGAGCCACTTGTGGGCATCAATCGTCAGCGAATCGGCATGCTCAAGCCCTTGCACCAAATGGGCAAAGCGCGGCGAACAGGCCGCAAAACCGCCAAACGCCGCATCAACATGCAACCAGAAATTGAATTCCTGCTTGAGTGCAGCAATCGCCACAAGGTCATCAAAATCGACGCTATTAACCGTACCAGCATTGGCCACAACGATCGCTGGCTGATTGCTTGGCAATGCGGCTAGTGCTTGACGTAGTGCTGTAATATCAACCGCCTCACGCTCGGGCAAAAGCGCAATTGTTTGAAGTTGCTGCCGACCCATGCCCAACATCGACATAGCTTTGAAGATACTCGAGTGAGCCGCGCCGCTCAGCACTGGAATTGGCGCAAGCCCAGATAAGCCCATTCGGGCAACATCGTGATTGAGTTGTTTAGCCACCCATTGGCGACCAATGGCCAAACCTACAAAATTGGCCATGGTCGCACCCGAAACGAATGCGCCGCTGAAGCTTGTGGGCAAGCCAAATAATTCGCGTAGCATGCTAATTGCTTCATTTTCAACCTGAATTGCGGCGGTTTCGGTCGTGCCGCTAGGATTTTGATCAAACGCACTGACTAACCAATCGCCAGCCAGCGCCGCCGGAGTTGCGCCGCCAGTCACAAAGCCCCAATAACGTGGCCCTGTGCTGCCAGTTAATGTATCGCTGTAACGCGCCAAAAATTGTTCCAGCGTTTGTTCGGCTCCCAAGCCAGTGCTTGGCAAGTGTTGAGCTTGATTGGCTTGAGACGCAACACCAACCGGACGTTGAGGTAAATTGTGCAAAAATTGTTTGGCAGTGGCAAGAGTTTGTTCCAAAATCTGGTCGAGTTGGGCGGCATCGTGGGATAAGATTGGGTTCATTGGGTTTCCTCAGCAATAAGAGCTGGTTTGAGCATAGCAAACCAAGTGAGGATCGTTAAGCACCACTTTGCAGTCGTTAAGCCGACCACTTGCAATTCACGATGGTGATGTTTTGATCCACGAAGGACACGAAGCTGCATGAAGGATCGAAATCGCGAAGGACACGAAGCTGCACAAAGGTTGTTTTAGCCACAGCTTGGCCCAGTTTGCTAAGATTGATGTTCCCATCGCCAAAAGCCTCACGTTCTCTGCGCCGCTGCGTTAAAACTAGCCCCTGACTCCTGACTCCTGACCCCCTATTTTCTCTATTCTTTGCTCTATGTTGGCGCTTTTGTGTTCTGCTTGACAAGCACGCTTAGGTTTTGTATAGTAGTCATCGAAGCGTTTCGACTATACGTTTCGACTACACGCTTCGATAACCTATCGTGCCGCTACAAGCGAGAACGGGGGGCATTGTGCCAACGATGGTCGATGTCGCAAAACGAGCCGGGGTTGCCCTCAGCACCGTCTCATACGCACTCAATGGAACGAGACCGATCTCTGAAGAAACCCGCCAGCGAATTTACGCCGCGATGGAGGAGCTTGGCTACAAGCCCCATGCCTTAGCTCGCGGTTTGGCCAGCAAACGTAGCAAAATTATCGCCCTGCTTTTTCCAACGCCTGAACGTGGCTTGGGCTTAACTGAGCTTGAGTTTGTAACCAGTGCGGCAGAGGCGGCCCGCAACAAAGGCTATCACCTTGTTTTGTGGTCGTTACCCACCGATGCTGGCGAGCTACGCCAATTGTTGCAACAAGGCCTTGTCGATGGCGTGTTGGTTATGGAAGTTCACCTCAACGATCCACGAATTAGCTTACTGCACGAACTTGAATTTCCCTTCAGCATGATTGGCCGCTGCGCCGATAGCACTGGCATGAGCTATGTTGATATCGATTTTGAGCGCACCACTCAAGCAGCTGTGAGCTACCTCGCTGAGCTTGGTCATCGCCAAATTGCGTTTATCAATCATTCGCAAGAGACCTTTGATGCTGGCTATGGCCCAACTGTGCGCGTCGGCCAACGCTTCAACGAGGCAATTGCCGCTGCTCAATTGCATGGCGTGAGCAGTTTTTGCCACGATTCAGTCAGCGCTGGCTACGAAATGTTCAATCAATTATTAACTGAACACCCAGCGTTGAGCGCCTTAATTGTGATGAATGAACGTGCTATCCCAGGCATTATTCAAGCGGTTAGCGAACGGGGCTGGAATATTCCCGACGATGTTTCGCTGATTTCGCTGGTTTCTTCGGCGCGGGTTGCCGAAATGACTCTGCCAACCCTCACAACCTTAGAACCACCAATCGCTGAGCTTGGCACATTGGGTGTCGATTTGCTCATCCAACAACTCGAAGCCCAAGCTCGCGAGTTGCCCCAAGCACTTTTACCATGTCAATTAGTTGTGCGCGGCAGTACCGGTCAAGCCCGTCGCACAGACCGATAGTTCACCATCGCTCGTTTGTCGGCTGAAATTAACAATGGCTATGGTAACGATCCCAAGGAGGACACAGATGTCCACATCGAAGTCAACGTTTCGACTCTCATTTATGCTCCTGTTGGTTTTACTCACCAGTATTTTGGCAGCATGTGGCTCAGAGAGCGCGACAACAGCCCCAAGTGGCAGTACCACCACCAGCAATGAGCCACGCACGATCAAGCTCTGGCACTACGAAGGTGCAAACAGCGCAATGGGCATTGCTTGGAATGAATCGATCAAACAATTTCAAGCATCACATCCTGGCGTGACGATTCAGTTTGAAGAAAAAGGCTTCGAGCAGATTCGCCAAACCGCTGGCATGGTGCTCAACTCCAACGAAACCCCCGATATTTTGGAATACAACAAAGGCAATGCAACCGCTGGTTTGCTCTCAACCCAAGGCTTGCTGACCGATCTTTCCGAGGTTGCAACCCAACGTGGCTGGGATAAATTGCTTAGCTCAAGCCTGCAAACTACCGCTCGCTACGATGAAAAAGGCGTGATGGGCGCTGGCAAGTGGTTTGGTGTGCCTAACTATGCCGAATATGTCATGGTCTATTACAACAAAGACATGTTTGCCAAAGCCAATTTGCAAGTGCCAACCACTTTTGCTGAATTTGAAGCTGTGATGGATGCCTTTGTCAAACAAGGTGTTACGCCGCTCTCGGTTGGTGGCGCTGAATATCCTGCCCAACAGATTTTCTATGAATTGGTATTGAGCAAAGCCAACCGCGAATTCGTCAACGCCTTCCAACTCTATCAAGGCGATGTCGATTTTCATGGCCCCGAATTTACCTATGGCGCTGAAAAAATGGCCGAATGGGTCAGCAAGGGCTATATCAGCAAAGATGCAACGGGTATCAAAGCCGAAGATATGGGCGTAGCCTTCACCAATGGCACATTCCCGATCATGATTTCAGGTAGCTGGTGGTACGGTCGCTTCACCGACGAAATCAAGGGCTTTGAATGGGGCACATTCTTGTTCCCAGGTAATACATTGCACCCCGGCTCAAGCGGCAACATCTGGGCCGTGCCAACCAATGCCCAAAACAAAGATCTGGTCTACGATTTCATCGATATTACGATGAGCCAAGATATCCAGACCTTGTTGGGTAACTCAGGTGGCGTGCCAGTCAACGCCGATGTCAGCAAAATCACCAACGAAAAGAACAAAGAATTGATCCAAAACTTCGATGCGATTTCCAAAGCCGATGGCTTGGCCTTCTACCCCGACTGGCCAGCCCCAGGCTACTACGACATCTTGGTGGCAAATATCCAAGAGTTGATCGATGGTAGCAAAACGCCAAGCGAAGTGCTTGATGCGATTGCCATCCCATACGAAGAAAATCGTGCAACCTTAGGCAAGTAAACCAAGGCTACTGGCTGTAGGCTCTTGGCTAGCTGTAATTTCTATATGCTCCTGATATCCTCATACTCCCCTCGCCCGCACTGTGGGAGAGGGGTTGGGGGTGAGGGAACGTAGATTAAAAGCCCAACGCCTATAGCCCAATCATCGTTCTAGCTACCAATCGAAAGGTTACGGCAATGATGCTTAAACGTTCAACAAACAGCGGCTACTGGTGGTTTTTGCTACCCGGCCTGATCTTGTTTGTGATGGTTATCGCCATTCCCTTCTTGATGAATATTGGCACAAGTTTTACCAATTGGCGTGGTGTCGGTACGCCCGAATGGGCTGGCCTCGATAACTATGCCCGCTTGTTCCGTGATAGCACCTTTTGGGCATCATTCCGTAACAATCTGGCGATGTTGATAGCTATGACGATTGTGCCAACTATGCTGGGCTTGCTGCTGGCAGCAGTGCTCTACGATTACATTGGCAATAAATTCGGCTCTGGCACGGCGAGCTTTTTTCGCGCGGCCTTTTATCTACCGCAAATTTTGCCGGTGGCAATTGCTGGCGTGGTTTGGGCTTGGATTTTGCACCCCAACTATGGGGCGCTGAATGGCTTGCTCGAAACGCTGAGCCTCGATAATCTGACCCGCAACTGGCTTGGTAATCGCCAAACTGCCTTGCCCAGCGTCATGGTGATTATGGTTTGGTTCCAATTGGGCTACCCGCTGGTGATTTTTATGGCTGGGTTGCAGCGCATCGACCCCGAAATTTACGAGGCAGCGGTGCTTGATGGCGCAAGTTGGTTTGATCGTTTTCGCTATATCACGGTGCACTTAATCCGGCCTGAGATTTTTGTGGTATTGCTGACCACTACGATTGCCTCGCTCAAAGTCTTTGGCCAAATTTATGTACTAACCCGCGGCGGCCCCGGCAATGCTACTTTGGTTCCTTCCTATTTCGCCTACCAAAACTTTTTCGAGAAGGCCAATGTTGGCTATGGCGCTGCAATTGCCACGGTTATGACCGTGATCATTATCTGCTTGACAATTTTCTTTATTCGTCGCCAATCAGCCGAGGAGCTTTAAGATGACCAGCCTACCACTTAAATCCAGCCTCAAAAAACCACATAAGGCTGGAATTGGCCGCTTCTTTGTGTTGGCTGCGCTGATTATCGTCGTGCTGATTGTGCTACTGCCGTTTGCAATTGTGATTATCAATGCCTTCAAAACGCCAGTCGATTATGCCAGCAACGGCCCATTAAGTTGGCCAACTGAATGGTCAATTGATGGCATCGTGGAATTTTGGCAGCGGGTCGATTATAGCCAAAAATTGCTCAATAGCCTGTTGATCAGCGCCAGCGTGGCGGTGCTCGGGGTACTGTTATCGTTGCTGAATGCCTTTGCCTTGGGCATCGGGCGCATCAAAGGCCGGATTTGGCTACTGATTCTGTTTATGGTTGCCAACACCTTGCCCCAAGAATCACTGGTTTATCCGTTGTACTACCTCTCCAAAGAATTTGATCTCTACAACACGCGCTTTGTAGTGATCTTGATTTTCTCGGTGATTCAGAGCGCCTTTGGCACCTATTTGCTCTCATCGGTCTTCAGCACCTTCCCCAAAGAGATGCTCGAAGCTGCGATGTTGGATGGCTGCAACAAACTGCAACTTTTGTTTAAGATTATCGTGCCAGTCAGCCGCCCAACCCTTGCAGTGCTGTTCACCTTCTTTTTCATCTGGACGTGGAACGAATTTTTCCTGCCCTTGATTTTGTTGATTAGCAACGATCGCCAAACCGTGCCGATTGCTGTGGGTGTGCTGCAAGGCCAACGCAATATGGAAGCAACCTTATCTAGCGCTTCGGCTTTGTTGGGGATTCTGCCCTGTTTCATCTTCTTCCTGATCTTCCAACGCACCCTGACCAAAGGCATCGCTGCAGGGAGTGTTAAGTAAGAGCGAGGGGTCAGGGGCTAGCGGTCAGGGGTCAGGAAATAAAGACCATGGAATATAAAAACAGAGAGCGCTAACGCAGAGGCGCAGAGGATTGATAAGGATGAAGGATGAGAGATGAAGGCTTAAGTCTAAAACCCATTATCCTTAGCGTTCTTCGCGATCTTTGTGGTTTCATTCTTCGTGCACTTCGTGTCCTTCGTGGATCAAAATAAGGATACAACAATGAAATTTACTGATGGTTATTGGATGATGCGAGAGGGAGTCAACGCGCTCTTTGCATCACAAGCCTACGATGGCCAAATTAGTGATACAAGTCTGACGGTGTATGCCCCAGGCAAACGGATCAATCATCGTGGCGATACTTTGAACTTAGGCACGATTACTGCCCGTTTTTCTTCGCCCATGCCCGATGTCATTCGGGTCAAATTAACTCACTTCGAAGGCCAACGCCCATTAAGCCCCAATTTCGCAATTGCCGAATCGGCCAATGAGAGCGTGAGTACTAGCGAAGACGAGCAAGAATTTCGCTTGACCAGCGGCAAATTGAGCGTGCAAATCCCCAAAACTGGCGATTGGAGCATCAATTTTTGGGCCGAAAATCGCCGCGTTACCAGCAGTGGCCGCAAAGGGGTTGGCTACATCAGCATGGCTGGCGAAGGCAAATTTATGCACGAGCAATTGTCGCTCGGTGTTGGCGAGCAAGTCTATGGCTTGGGCGAACGCTTCACAGCTTTCGTCAAAAACGGCCAATCGGTCGATGTTTGGAACCAAGATGGTGGCACTGGCAGCGAACAGGCCTACAAAAACGTGCCATTCTATCTGACCAATCGCGGCTATGGCGTGTTTGTCAATCAGCCCGAAAACGTCGCCTTTGAAATTGCCTCGGAGAAAGTTTCGCGGGTGCAATTCAGCGTCCAAGGCCAAAGCCTCGAATATTTCGTGATCTATGGCCCAACACCCAAGGAAATTCTCGAAAAATTTACGGCCTTGACTGGCCGCCCAGCCTTGCCGCCAGCTTGGTCGTTTGGTTTGTGGCTCACCACCTCGTTTACCACCTCATATGATGAAGCAACAGTTACCAGCTTTATCCAAGGCATGGCCGACCGCGATTTACCCTTGCACGTTTTCCACTTCGATTGTTTTTGGATGCGCGAGTTTCACTGGTGCGACCTCGAATGGGATTCACGCACCTTCCCTGATCCCAAAGGCATGCTCAAACGGCTCAAAGATCGCGGCTTGAAGATTTGCGTTTGGATTAATCCGTATATTGCCCAACGCTCGGTGATGTTCCGTGAAGGCATGGAGCATGGCTACTTGGTGAAGAAGCCCAACGGCGATGTCTGGCAATCGGATATGTGGCAATCGGGTATGGGCTTGGTCGATTTCACCAACCCTGATGCTTGTGCTTGGTATTCGGCCAAACTCAAAGTTCTGCTCGATATGGGTGTGGATTCCTTCAAAACCGACTTTGGCGAACGAATCCCAACCGATGTGGCCTATTTCGACGGCTCCGACCCACTGCGTATGCACAACTACTATACCCATCTTTACAACAAAACCGTGTTTGATTTGTTGCAAACCGAGCGTGGCCTCAATGATGCAGTCTTGTTTGCCCGATCGGCGACTGCTGGCGGCCAGCAATTTCCGGTTCACTGGGGTGGCGATTGCGAATCGACCTTTGAATCGATGGCCGAAAGTCTGCGCGGCGGGTTATCGTTAGGGCTTTCAGGCTTTGGCTTCTGGAGCCACGATATTGGCGGCTTTGAGGGCATGCCACCAGTTGAAATCTACAAGCGTTGGATTGCCTTTGGCATGCTTTCATCCCACAGCCGTTTGCATGGCAACCATACCTATCGTGTGCCGTGGATTTATGATGAAGAGGCGGTTGATGTCTTGCGCCACTTCACCAAACTCAAATCACGCTTGATGCCCTATCTCTATGGCGCTGCTGTGACCGCTTCCAAGAGCGGCATTCCAGTCATGCGGGCGATGTTGTTGGAATTCCCCAACGATCCCACCTGCGATTACCTTGATCGGCAATATATGCTTGGTGATTCGTTGTTGGTTGCACCAGTTTTCGCCTACGACAACAGCGTAACCTACTATGTGCCTGCTGGGCGTTGGACGCAAATCACGACTGGTGCAGTGGTCGAAGGCCCACGCTGGGTCACCGAAACTCACGATATGCTGAGTTTGCCAATATTGGCCCGCCCCAATAGCTTGATTGCAATCGGCAACAACAGCGAACGCCCTGATTATGAGTATAGCAATGGCGTGACCTTGAACCTGTATGAATTGGCCGATGGTCAAGCGGCCTATACCATGGTTCCAGCAACCAATGGCGATATTGCCGCCTCGTGGAGTGCTCGCCGCGATGGCGATACGATTAGCATCGTGCAAGAAGGCCAAGCCAACGACTGGCAAGTGGTGCTGGTTGGTATTCAACAGGTAGTCAGCGCCGATGGAGCCTTAGTCGAGCAACATCCTCACGGCGTACAACTCACACCACTTGAGCAAGCTACCAATTTGGTGGTCAAGCTGAAGGGCTAGAAGCCAGGGATCAAGGATGTGCATTCCCTCACCCCCAGCCCTTTCCCCACTGAACGCGGGCGAGGGGAATTGGGTTGGTGGTGAGGGGACGATTTCCATTTGTTCATCTTGTTCATAGCAAGAACCATTACGCCTAGGGATTAGGGATCAGCGTGTGCGTTCCCTCACCCCCAGCCCCTCTCCCACTGAACGCGGGCGAGGGAAGTTGGGTTGGGGGTTCCCACTAGCCGCGCGGCAAATCGAGTGCTGCGTTAATGCTATGAACCATTACGCCTAGGGATTAGTAGGAATAATACATTTTGGCTGCATCCAAGTGTGGCGATAATCCAGCAGGCAAATATTAGGGGGTGCAGGGGGATTAAAGCCCTCTGCGTCTCCCTCCGGCGGAGGGACGGAAGGGTGGCGAACCCAAAGTGGATCGAGCATTCATAACCCATCCCTTAGCTCTTAGCGAATCAAATAAGGAATTAAATCATGACCCAGCATAAATTTAGCTTCGGATTATGGACAGTCGGCAATGTCGGTCGCGATCCATTTGGCGAACCAGTGCGCAAAACCCTCTCGCCAGTTGAGATTGTGCATCTCTTGGCAGAAGTTGGCGCGTGGGGCGTGAATTTTCACGATAATGATTTAGTGCCGATTGATGCCAGCGCCAGTCAAAAAGCCCAAATTGTTGCCGATTTCAAGCAAGCGCTCAATGATACCGGCTTGGTTGTGCCAATGGCAACCACCAATTTATTCGGCCATCCCGCTTTCAAAGATGGCGCGTTCACCAGCAACGATCCAGCGGTGCGCGCCTATGCCTTGCAAAAAACCATGGCCGCAATGGATTTAGGCGCTGAATTTGGCGCTAAAACCTATGTCTTTTGGGGTGGCCGCGAAGGCAGCGAAACCGATGCCTCGAAAAACTTGCTCGAAGGCTTGAAATGGTTCCGTGAAGCGCTCAACTTCTTGTGCGAATATAGCAATGCCCAAGGCTATGGCTATCGTTTTGCCTTGGAAGCCAAACCCAACGAACCACGTGGCGATATCTTTTTACCCACCACCGGAGCCATGCTTGGCTTTATTCAGACTCTCGATCAACCTGACATGGTGGGAGTTAACCCTGAAGTTGCCCATGAAACCATGGCTGGCTTGAATTTCACCCATGCGGTGGCGCAGGCGCTCGATGCAGGCAAACTCTTTCATATCGACCTCAATGATCAAAATAGTGGTCGTTATGACCAAGATTATCGCTTTGGCGCGCAAAACTACAAGCAAAGCTTTTTCTTGGTCAAACTGCTGCAAGATGCTGGCTACGATGGCCCGCTGCACTTCGATGCCCACGCCTATCGCAGCGAAGATCTTGAGGGAGTCAAAGATTTTGCCCGTGGCTGTATGCGCACCTATCAAATTTTGGCCGACAAAGTGCAGCGCTTCAACGCCGATGCCGAAATTCAAGCCTTATTGGCCCAAATCAATGCGCCAAATGCCGATGTTGAGCAATTCCGTGGTGGCTATACCCCAGAGCGTGCCACCGCGCTCAAAGCCTACCAATTTGATCGCCAAGCCCTCGGTGAACGTGGCCTCGGCTACGAAAAGCTCGATCAATTGACCTTCGAGCTGTTGATGGGAACCCGCTAGAAAGTCAAAAGGCAGAAGGCAAAAGTCAAAAAACATTTACCGATGGTCGTTCTTCGCGTTCTTCGTGGTTTCAATTATTGATCCACGAAGAACACGAAGACTTCTAATCCCATCGTGTTTGCATGTCCCCAACACCTTTATCCCTCATCCTTTATCCTTTCAATCGCTCTGCGGCTCTGCGTTAAAATTTAAATCCATAACGAAAATTGTCTGAATTGCACCAATAATTGGCCGATAGCCAATCGCCCAAAGCCAATAGCCTTATGGTCTCTGCATTAAACCCGATCCCTGACCCCTGATCTATCGCCCCTCACGCGCAAATTGCCAAGATATGCTATGCTAACAGCTACAATGTTGCTTGCAATGGGGCAAACAACGAGCTATACAGCACACACGAGGTAGAACAAGCCATGATTGATTGGACGGAAAATTACGGTTTTTTGCTTAACGAACAGCACGATATGCTGCGTAAAACTGTGCGCGATTTTGCCGAAAAAGAAGTCGCCCCCTATATTCGCGAATGGGATCGCAAGGGCGCTGGTGACCATGCCGGAACCGCCGAGCACATGGTGCCAATTATCAAACGCATGGGCGAACTCGGGTTTCTCGGGGTGTGTCTACCACAAAAATATGGCGGTGCAGGCTTCGATTATTTAGGGCTGGCAGTCGTTTGTGAAGAATTAGAACGGGTCGATACATCGCTGCGAGTGATTCTCAGCGTGCATACTGGCCTCAACTCGTTGGCAGTCTTTCAATGGGGCACTGAAGAGCAAAAGCAAAAATATCTGGTACCCCAAGCCACTGGCGCAAAAATTGCTGCCTACTGTCTGACCGAGCCAAACGCTGGGACTGACGTTGCTGGTATGCAATCAACCGCTGTGCTCGAAGGCGATCACTATATTCTGAATGGCGAAAAAACCTGGATTAGCCTCTCGGATTTGGCCGACCATTTCTTGGTCGTCGCCTACACCGACAAGAACCAAAAGCAACGCGGCATGACCGCCTTTATCGTCGAACGCAGCTTTGAGGGAGTTTCAACGATTCCAATTCATGGCAAGTTGGGCGTGCGGGCTGGCAACACTGGCAGCGTTGTATTTGAAAATGTGCGCGTACCAGTCGCCAACCGTTTAGGCGAAGAAGGCGAAGGCTTCAAAATCGCTATGACCGCCTTGGATAATGGCCGCTACACGGTGGCAACCGGTGCAACTGGCTTGATCCAAGCTGCCTTAGAAGCCTCGGTCAAATATGCCAAAGAGCGTGAAACCTTTGGCGTGCCAATTGGCCAACATCAATTGGTCAAGCGCATGATTAGCCATATGGTGCTGAAATTGGAAACCGCGCGGTTGCTTTGCTATCGCGCAGGCTGGCTCAAAAACCAAGGCGTTCGCAATACCCGCGAAACCACCTTGGCCAAATGGCATGCCACGGTCGAAAGTTTCAACTGCGCCAACGATGCAATTCAAATTCACGGTGCTTATGGCTTTAGCGATGAGTATCCAGTTGAACGCTATTTGCGCAACAGCCGCGGCGCGGTGATTTACGAAGGAACCCGCGAACTCCAAGAGTTGTTGCAAGCAGATTTTGCGCTCTCAGAGCGTGAAAATAAGCCCTTGCGCTGTGAGTTGCCAGCCTACGATGAAGAGGCTTGGAACGCCTAAACAGCGTTAGTTGTCGGAGTAAACACCACCGCGAGCAAGGGTTTTGAGCTTGTTCGCGGTGGTCGTGTTTTAAGGAGGATGTATGTCGCGTTGGATTATCGTGGTTGTGCTGATCTTTTCGGGTTTTTCTGCGCAATTTGTTCAACAAGCTAGCCCTGATGTTGCCCCCAATGCTGTGCCTGGTGGGTTCACTCAAACCGTTGTTGTTCCTGCTAATAGCCTTGATGCTCCAACTGCCTTTACGTGGCTGCCTTCCGGCGAAATGTTGATTACCCAACAGAATGGCCAATTATTGGGCTGGAATGGAACGACCACCCGCACGGTGCTGAGCCTTGGCTCGCGGGTTTGCTACGATTTTGAGCGTGGCTTGTTGGGCATCGCGGTTGATCCGCAATTTACTAGCGGTCGACCCTATGTCTATGTTTACTACACCTTCAATAAATTCAACCAAACTCCCAACAATTGCCCGCAACAGAGCGAAACCGTCAATCCGGTTAATCGGGTTTCACGCTTTACGTGGAGCAATAATGCGCTCGATTTAAGCTCAGAATCGGTCTTAATTGATAACATTACGTCGTTCAATGGCAATCATAATGCTGGCGATCTTGGCTTTGGCAAAGATGGCAAACTCTTTATCAGCGTTGGCGATGGCGGTTGCGATTATCTTGATAGTGGCTGTGGTGGCGCAAACGATGCCTCCCGCGAACGCCATACCTTGCTTGGCAAAATTCTACGCATCAATTCCGATGGCACGATTCCCAGCGATAATCCCTTTGTTGGAACTGGCACGGCCCGCTGTAATGCTGGTGCGGTTGCCAGCGGCACGATTTGCCAAGAAACTTGGGCTTGGGGTTTTCGCAATCCCTATCGCATAACCTTCGATCCGAATGCCAGCGGCGTGCGCTTGTTTGTCAACGATGTTGGCCAAAATGTGCGCGAAGAAATTGACGAAGTGACTGCTGGCAAGGATTATGGCTGGAATTGTCGCGAAGGTACGCGGGTCAATAACACCAGCGGCCCATGTTCGCCAACACCCGCCAACATGATCAACCCAATTTATGAATATAGCCATGGCAATGCAGGCGCGCCATTTACCAACTGTAATTCGATTACTGGTGGCGCGTTTGTTCCTGCCAATACCTTCCCAAGTAATTACAGTGGCTACATGTTCGGCGATTATGTTTGTGGCAAAATCTTTATGATTTCAGCCCAAGCACCCTATACATCAGTGCTGACCTTCTCGGATGATCCAGGCGGGGTCACACATATGGCATTTGGCCCCAATGGCGCACGCCAAGCCTTATACTATGCGACCTATGCCAATGGCGGCGAGATTCGCCGGATTAGTTACAATGGCGCAGCTGGCTTAAACTCAGCCTTTACTGCTAACCCCAGTTTTGGCGCAGCACCCTTGGCTGTGACCTTCACAGCGACTACTCCAAGTAGTGGTGCAAGCTATTTTTGGAATTTTGGCAATGGCACAACCCGTGAAACCAGCACTGCCAGCACATCCTACACCTATACCAGCAACGGTACCTACACTGCAACGCTGTATTTGCGTGGCAGCAACGGCGATATATCGAGCGTGAGCCAAACAATTGTACGGGTTGGTGCAAGCGCACCAGTTGCTAGCATCACCCAACCTAGCCCAAGTGCGCAATTTGCGGTTGGCCAAACGATTCAGGTGGGCGGGCAAGCCACCGATGCTGAACAAGGCCCATTGTCAGCAAGCGCTTTATCGTGGAAAGTAATTTTGCATCACGATACCCATACCCATCCTTATTTGACCCAACCAACGACCAATAGTTTCAGCTTTACAGCGCCAGCGCCCGAAGATTTGCTGGCGGCCAGCAACAGCTATTTGGAGCTTGAACTAACGGCGACTGATAATAGCGGGTTGAGCCATGTGGTTACCCAAACGCTCCAACCACATAAAGTTAATGTTACCTTGGCCTCAAGCCCAAATCCCAATGCCAACTTTGTGGCCAATAACGACCCGATTGAGGCCGCTGATCCGTTTGTTTCGTGGGAAGGTTATGTCTTGCGAGTAACTGCGCCAGTCTACGTTGATAGCAATCGTTGGTGGCGGTTTGTGCGCTGGAGCGATAACAATACCAGCAATCCACGCAGCTTTATGACGCCTGCGAGTGCCACAACCTATACCGCAGTCTACGAAGAATTTACGCCAGCGAAGGTTTATTTGCCAGTTGTACGCAAGTAAAGCCTTGATGTCCCCTCACCCCCCAACCCCCTCGCCCACTGAACGCGGGCGAGGGGGAGCCATCCCACGAATCATGGAAAAACCACCGCGTGAAGCCCCTCGCCCGCGCCGTGGGCGAGGGGTTGGGGTGAGGGAATCTTAATTCACCTATAAACAAACGCCCTTTGATCATAGCGATCAAAGGGCGTTTGTTCGTAGCAAGCCAAAAGATGTAGTGATTGCTAATTGGGCCATAATCAGCCTGATTTTGGCTACACATCCAAGATACACCTTTTATAGGCTGCCAACCATGGCCTGAGCCAACTATAGTTTGGCTAGTTTCAACCAGAGGAGCTAGCAATGCAAAATCAACCATCATCGCCTTGGCTGGGCCGTTTTCTCAGTATTTGGCTAGGCCAAGTTTGTTCATTAATTGGCAGCCAATTAGTTCAATTTGCAATTATTTGGAACTTAACCCTGCGCACTGGTTCGGCCACAACCCTTGCATTAGCTTCATTAATGGCAATGTTGCCAGCAGTGCTGCTTTCACCATTTATTGGCACGTGGGTCGATCGCATGAATCGCCAGGTGATTATGCTGGTGGCCGATGCCAGCTCGATGTTGGTAACTATCGGCTTGGCGTTGCTGTTTTGGCAAGGCTCAGATGCAATTTGGCAAATTTATCTGGCATTATTGTTGCGTTCAATTTGTGAGCGTTTCCACGCAACGGCCATGGGGGCTTCAACCGTCTTGCTGGTGCCGAAAACCCATTTAGCCCGTGTTCAAGGCCTGAATCAAGCGTTGTATGGCGGAATGAACATTATCGCCGCACCATTGGGCGCATGGCTGGTAGCGCAATTTCCTTTGCAAGCAGTCTTATCGATTGACGTCATTACGGCGCTGTTGGCAATTTTACCGTTGCTGTTTGTGCGTATTCCTCAGCCCCAACGTGATGCCAACCGCACGGTTACCTTTTGGCAAGATATGCGCGAAGGCTTTGTGTATGTGATTGGCTGGCGCGGCTTATTGATTAGCTTAATTATGGTGAGTGTGATCAATTTGGTTATCACGCCAGTTGGATCATTATTACCACTCTTAGTCACCAAAGTTTTTGCTGGCGGAGCTACAGAGTTGGGCTGGATGGAAGCATCAATTTCGATTGGGGTTATTCTCGGCGGGGTGTTGCTCAGCGTGTGGGGCGGTTTCAAGCGCCGAATTGTAACTGCCTTGTTTGGGCTTGTGTTACTCGGCGTATTCACGCTGTTGATGGGTATTATGCCGAGTTCATTAATTTGGGGCGCAATCGCCATGAACGGCCTGGTTGGCCTGAGTTTGCCAATTGTCAACGGCTCGTTTGGCGCGATGATTCAAGGCGTGATTGCTCCCGAATTGCAAGGCCGGGTCTTCTCATTGGTGGCGAGTTTTGCAACTGCAATGGCTCCAGTCGGCCTGTTATTGGCTGGACCAATTGCCGATGGCTTTGGTTTACGAATTTGGTATATTCTCGGCGGCGTTGTGACGATCGCTATGGGTGTGCTGGGTTTTGGTCTGCGCTCAGTGATGACCATGGAAAGCCAACAAGCCCAAGAATCTGCGCCAGCGCTGGCTGAGGTCACGCTAAGCCAAGCCTAAAGCGAGGCCTTATGGGTAAAGCGATTAGCGGTCAGTTGCGAGGGATCAGCGAAGCGGAACCGCTAAGCACGCGAAGATCACGAAGGTTTGAAAGCAGAAACCTAACAATAATCCAACAATTAAACATTAGGGGGTGCAGGGGGATGCAAACCCCCTGCGTTTCCCTCCAGCGGAGGGACGGAAGGGAGGAGACTACAAAATACACCAAAACATATCAAGCGATACCTAAATTGATTACCCATCCTAGCATTGGCTTATTTAATCAACTTCAAATCCTTATCGCGTAACCCAACCAACACTATCTCCCCAGCATCGTTAACCCGAATTTCAGCATAGCGGGCGGCCTCAAAACGCTCGCCAGTTCCTTCCTCGAAGAAAAACGACTCAGTGCCAATTTCCACTTCATAGCCATTCGAGCGATATTTCAGCCGTTGTTGGTTTGGGGCCAAAGCTTGCTCGCCATATTCAAAATGAGCAAATTCGCCAATATTCTGTTGATCGATCGTCAGCACCAAGATGCCACGCGGCGAATACGCTTGATCATACGAGCGTGGAAAGGTGTCGTAGTTCAAACGCATATAATCGCCTTGCAGCAACGAGCGTGGGTCAACTGGCGCTAATTCAAGATATACAACTCGGCCAGTAGTAGCCAATTCTTCACGCTTAAAGACATTAAAATTTACCAAGCCTAAACAAGCAGCTAAACTGAGAATAATTAATCCATAGCGAATCGTCATACAACATCCTTTTGATTTAGTTTAAGCACCAATGCCCGAATTACTAGTAACGTCATTCCGGTGCAGAACAAGCTTATTGATTTGGCCAGCAGCGAAAGATTAATATTGTAGTAATACAAACTCAATGCACTGATTAGTGCCAAACAACCAAGTCCTAGCATCACCTGATAGCCACGCCAATAACTGAGCAAGATTACCAGCAAGGCAATGATAATCGCTGGTGTATTGATACCGATAAAGGCTATAAACAATAAGCCAATTCCAATACAAGCTAATTCAATTGGGCTAATTTTATAATCAAATTCATTAATAATCATCCAAATGCTCATTCCCAAGCAGATGATTGCGACAATCGCTGGCAGAATAAAGAAACTGCTGCTTAAGAAGCCAGTATCCCAATCAAAGCTCGTAAACAGGCTTGATCCAACCATAAACAACAGTATGCCATAGCATATTGGTGACGAAATTGACCAAATTTGATCTTCACGAATTTTTGAGTCGAGCCATAGAAAAAACGAAAACATGATAATCAAGCAACTCAATAGCAGATAAACATAATTCAAATTATCGAACCAATTACTGAGATCGCCTACAATCACATGGATTGCCGCGATAATTGTCAAGGTCGCAATCAAACGCTGGATGAAATCGCGTTGGGCAACAAATAGAATGATTTCTAAAACGATGACCCCAAACGCAGCAGCGATAATCGATCCATCAATAATCGCTGCCCAACCAATGACTGCCAAAATTTGGCCAGTAATGCTGGTAGCAAGCGCTAGTTGCTGCACAAAAGTTGATGAATGTTTGACCCGATTGAAGCCAACCGAGACCGCACACAAACCTAGCCCAACAATTAACGCCCCAACTTCATTGGTAATAATGCGCGCAATGACCAAAAAGCCAATGAACAGCAGGGCTGCAAACCATGCGCCAATTCCAGCAAAAATGCGCATATACCATGGGTCTTCGCTCGGCGGTTGGGCGGCTGGCACGAAACTTGGTGGCGCAAGCTCAAGCTCGGCAAATAATTGGCGTAAACTATAGTGCGAACTGCTCATGCGTGACCTCCTTGCAGTTGTTGCCGTTGGCGAACCCACATAATTGAGCCGACCGTTTGCGCCAGAATGATCACACCCAAAATCAAGAAACTTACGGCAAAATCATCGGAGAGCCATTCGATCAGCCAACGATCAACCACGATCCAAAATGTACCTAAACTAGCAATTGCTAGTAGACCATCAATATGTTTAAAATGAACATAATATATTAGAGCACATAAGGCTACTCCTGCTATACCATACGCTAGCCCGAGCGCCGATGATATTGATTCTGAAGTCCAAACGATTCTCTCAGTGAACTCAAAGTTGACTCTTAGGATGACAAAGAGTAAGCCGCAGCCCTAACACACGATGGAACCAAATGGTTTGTAGCCATGGCAGTTTGCGTTGACGCAAGCCTTCGACAATCGCAAAACTTAGCCCATTGAAGAGTAGAAATGGGATTAAATTGTTGCCCTCAGCGTAGGCACGAACTTGGTCGAAGTACAGCAGAATAGTGAGATTCCACAATCCCCACCAGAGCAACCACAACGGCGCAAAATTGGCTGCAAGCGCAAAGCCAGTGACAATTAAGGCCCAATTCATAAACAGGGTATAGGCATCAGCTCCGGTTTGATAAATTTGGCCAAATAGCGCCATTAATGCGCCGACCAAACAAGCACTGACCATGAGCAAAATTTTGCCTTGGATCCGCTCCAGCCCATACCATAAGGCCGCAGCAGTGCTAATCAGCAAAGCGCCTTCAACCAAGCCTAGTTTGACAAAACGATGGATGGATTGCCAATTAAAGGCGAAAAAGAAAAACACGCCACAAACCGCTAGGCCAGCGCCAAGCACCAATAACATCAGATTGAAGAAGCCTAGCCAAGCTTTGGCATTGGGCGTAAACCCGCTGAGCTGTAACGCTCGTTTCAGCATCGCTTGATCAAAGATGCCTTCGTTGGCGTAATGTTGGAGCGATTCGCGGGTAGGGGCTTGATCAAGCGGATCTGGAATTTCGATCATATAAGCCTTTCTTTCTATCACTCTACTGAGGTTCTTAGCATATTGTAGTCCTACGTTGGCTACTAGGGAATGTAACCAAAGATACACGCGCTGGATGATTTTAACCCTGCAAGAACTACCTTGCTACGCAACCATTGCCTGTTTGGAGCGTTGATTATTGCGCTGCCATAGGCTATGATAATTGGCATTATCTCTCCGTGTACACCAGCACTTGCCATTTTACAGGAGCACCCGCATGTCGCAGATCATTTCAATCCACTCGTTTCGGGGTGGCACGGGAAAATCGAATACAACCGCTAACCTAGCAAGTTTGATTGCCGCCAGTGGTCGCCGGGTTGGGGTGATTGATACCGATATCATGTCGCCTGGCATTCACGTATTGTTTGGCATGAACGAAGATGCCATGAAATATTCGCTCAATGACTATCTGTGGGGCAAGTGCGAGATCAAGCAAGCAGCCTATGATGTGAGTTCCAAGGTCAAAGGCCTCACAACAGGCCAAATTTTTCTGATTCCTTCGAGCATCAAGGCGGGCGAAATTGCCCGGGTGTTGCGCGAAGGCTACGATGTGGGCTTGCTCAACGATGGTTTTCATCGCTTGGTCGAAGAGCTTAACCTCGATGTGTTGTTAATCGATACTCACCCTGGCCTGAATGAAGAAACCTTACTCTCAATTGCGATCTCCGATTCGTTGATTATTATTTTACGCCCCGACTCGCAAGATTATCAAGGCACTGGCGTGACTGTCGATGTGGCGCATAAACTGGATGTACCGCAGCTCTTTTTGTTGGTCAATAAAGTGCCAACCTCGTTCGACTTCGCCGAAGTTAAGGCGCGGGTCGAAAAAACCTATAATGCTGAGGTTGCAGCGGTCTTGCCGCACTCTGATGAGATGATGACGCTGGCCAGTTCAGGCATTTTCGTCTTGCAATATCCCGATCATCCGTTAAGCCAATCGCTGCGCGCAGTGGCCAATCGATTCATCTAATTTGTGGAATGATGGCGAGGCTCCCATGCCCAAGATTGTTTCCATCCATTCGTTTCGCCCAGGCACCGGTAAATCGCAATTAACTGCCAATATTGCCACAATTTTGGCCGCCACTGGTCAACGGGTGGCAATTATTGATAGCGATATCAACTCGCCCTCAATGCAGTTGATTTTTGGGCTGGCTGACCAGGCAATTACCCATAGCCTGAACGATTTTCTCTGGGGCAAGTGCGGCATTGAATCAACAGCTGTTGATCTCAATTCAAGCATTCGTC
The DNA here is from genome assembly GCA_963767035.1 of uncultured Chloroflexia bacterium. Lineage (GTDB taxonomy): Bacteria > Chloroflexota > Chloroflexia > Chloroflexales > Herpetosiphonaceae > Herpetosiphon. The sequence goes on from CAVYBW010000004.1 coordinate 657,796, forward strand.
ATGCACTCAAAGGGCAGTTGTATTTGGTGCCATTTGCCACCCGCAACAGCACGATTGATTATGATATTAGCTTGCTCAGCGATAGTTTCGAGGTCTTGATCAATAGCTTGAGTTTGGATGTCTTGCTGATTGATACCCAGCCTGGGGTACAATTTGCCGCCTTGCCATCAATCGCCTTCTCGGATATTCAGGTGTTGGTGTTGCAATTGCGCGAGCAAGATCTCCAAGGCACTGGTGTAGTGATCGATATTTCCGAGCAACTTGGAATTAGCGAGATGCTGCTAATTGTCAACCAAATTCCTGAGCAGTATAATTTGCGCGAAGTTCAGCAAAAAATCGAGCACATGTATCAACGCCCAGTATTGGCGGCGTTGCCCTACGACGAATTGCTGGCCGAGTACAATCACGCAGCATCCTCAGCGCAGATTTTTGTCGTCGAACATCCCGATCATCCAATCTCCCTACTGTTAACTAATGTGGCTGCAACCTTGACCGCTTAATCGCACTTGGACATCGTTGTATTTGCGCAAAGGATGCTGGCTACATGCTGAAACGGCTGGAACAAGGCCTAAATGTACGTCCGAATGAATGGCGCTTGGTGCTTACCCTGATGGGTTTGTTGGCGCTCAATACCTTAGTGCTCGAGCTGGCCGATGTCGTGGCGATGGCGGGCTTTATTAGTAGCCTTGGCACTGAACAATTGCTCTGGCTCTGGCCCGTTGGCATGCTGCTAACGATTGTGGCTGCTGGTAGCTATGCCCTGATTGTTGATCGCACTGAGCGCATTAGGTTAATTCAACGGCTGTTGGCGGGCTTTGGGGTATGTTATCTGGCGCTGTTGGGCCTTTTTTGGCTCAAGGCTCCGGCTTGGCTAATTTACCCAAGTTTGTCGATCTTGAATGAACAGCAATATGCAATTTTTCCTTTGGCCTTTTGGGCTTTGGCGAATGATGTGTATGCGACTGCCGAGGCCAAGCGCTTGTTTCCGCTGCTTGGGGCGGGCGCGACGATTGGCAGCCTCTTGGGCAATGGCCTCGCCGCGCTGATCGCCACATGGTTGGTTGGTGGCGAGCGGCAAAATACCAGTCTGGTGCTTGGTTTGTGCGCAGGTTTATGCTTTTTGGGCATTGGCCACGTTTGGCTCATGTTTCGGCAGCAACCGGTTCGTGCCCGCCAAAGCAAAAGTGAACGTGAATCAATTCGCGAGACCTTTAAAGTTGGAGCCGATGTGATTCGCCATGTGCCGCTGTTTCGCTACTTGGCACTGGTGCTGTTTAGCACTGGCTTGGCGCTGACGGTGATTGAATTTCACTTTTTGCGTAGCATTGACCAGATTGTCGCCGCCGATCCGTTGCGGTTTCAGCAAATCTATGGTTTCTACAAATTGGTCTTTGTGGTAACACTGTTACTCTTTCAATGGCTGTTAGCTGGGCGTTTGCTCAGCAAAACCAGCCCCAAACACGCGTTTATCGCCCTCCCAATCGTCTTACTGCTTTGTATTCTGGGAGCACTGGTTCAACCACTCATCGGCGGCTTAATTGGCCGTTTTGGGGCGCGTTTAGCCCAAAGTGGTTGGGATGAACCATTACGCAAATCAGTCCAAAGTATTGTTCCCGACGAGCGACGTGGGCGCGTAAGCGTTTTTCTTGATAGCTATTGTTATTCATTCGCGACAATCGTTGGGTGCGGGGTGATTAGTCTGCTGTTGTTGCCAAACTGGCTTGGTACGCTCGCAGTTTCGCTGAGCACGCTGATGTACCTTGGCTTTGCAGCGCTGGCAACGGCTGTGGGGCTGTGGGCCGCATGGCGCATCCGCCATGTTTACGATAAAAGTCTGCTGAACTGGCGACTGTCGCGCTCTCGACGAAGGAGCATCCTCGATGGGATCGAGTTCTGAGGCGCGATTAGCTCAGTTTGGCGAATTAGAACCATTGTGGCATAAGTGGCAAGCGAGTGTTCGTTGGCCGATGATTCCGCCGCAAGCAAATACCGATGCACCCAAGGGTATGCAATTACGCGCTATTTTGGGCGCTGAAGCAAGCGAAATTAACATTGTCCAACAGCTATTTGCCACAATTTTTCCACATTTGGCCCATTATGAGCCATTTTTGGCGATGTATGCCGAGCCATTTTCCCGTAGCCATCCTGCGACGATCGACCATTTGTGGTTAATTGAGCATAATGGCCAACCGGTGGGCGTGCGCATGTTTAGCTATCTGTATCGGCGCAATCTTGGCCATGGCGCATTTATCGGGATTGATCAGCGGGTACGTGGCACGGGCATTGGCCGTTGGCTGGTGCAAGCAACCCATCAACAGTTAGCGCTTGATGCCTTGAATAGCGGCAACGAGGCAGTTTTGGGTTATAGCGCCGAAGTCACGCGGGTCGAGGATTCACAAGTTGCAAGCGAGCGCCAAGAGCGTGAGGCTCGGCTGCGTTTTCATCTTAATAATGGGGCTGTGCTGTTGCCAGTTGATTATATTGAGCCGCCGGTGATCAAAAATAGTGATGATCACGCGGCGCGCCAAATACCGATTGCGCCACAACCGATGCATTTGGTATTTTACCCAAGCCAGCCTAACTCGTTGAATCTGACGACGATTCAAGCAATTGTTGAAGCGATTTACCATGATGTGTACTATTTGGATCAGGATAATCCTTTTGTGCAGCACGCGCTCGCGTCGTTGCGGTAAGGAATAGCATCTATGACAGCCGTAGCACCCAAAAGCCGTTTTTTGAGCTTGCGTTGGCGTTTGTTGGCCATTTTTACTATGTTGTTTTTGATTATTTTGACTGGGGTGTTTGTCTGGTTTTTGAATTATGCCACCAACAATGCCCAAACTGATCTTGAAGCCGATTTGATGGCGATTGCCAAAACTGCTGCGGCTGGGATTGATGGCGATGAACATAGTGCTTTGTATACTCAAGGCCAAATCGACGATCCAACTTATCTCAAAATCAATGCCTACTTGCGCGAGGTCAAAACGACCAATCCCAAGGCTTCGGGCATTTATAGCTTTGTTCAATTGCCCAACGAGCCAGAGCAAGCCCGTTTTGTAGTCAGCGCCGCAATTCCACCAAGTCTATCGCCAACGCCCCGCGAACAGGAATTAGCCAGCGAATCGGTCTATGGCTGTACGATTCGGCCTGATACGCGCCCAATGATCAACGCCCAGTTTACAGCGGCTGGTGGCTTCACGCCCGATATGGCCCGTGGTTTGCGCGAACCAAGCATCGATCCCAATCCATCAACCGATCAATGGGGCGAATGGATTGCTGGGGCCGCGCCAATTTACAATGCCAAAGGCGAGACAGTTGGCGCGGTTGGGGTTGATATGTGTGTAGCCGAAGTTACCGCAGTGCGCAATCGGATTAGCCAAACTTTGATTCCTGGCTTTTTGATTGTGACAGTGTTGCTGGCGATTGCAATGTATCTGATTGCCCACCGCCTGACCATGCCGATTATTGGCTTAACGGCGGTCGCTAAGCAAATTAGCAATGGCGATTATAGCTCGGAAGTGCCCGAAAGCTCCAGCCGTTTACGCGATGAAGTTGCTACCTTGGCCAGCGTGTTTGCTATGATGGTCGATAAAGTGCGTGAACGCGAAAACAAATTGCGTCAGCAAGTGGCTGAATTGCAAATTATGGTCGATGAAGGCAAACGCAAGCAACAAGTTGATGAAATTGTTGATAGCGAGTTTTTTCGCAATTTACAAGAAAAAGCCCGTGAAGCACGTCAACGCCGCGATCGTCGTCCGCCCGACGCAAGCAGCTAAATATCAACGCAGAATCACGCATGACAGCGAATACCGTACACAATTCTGGTTATGGAGTTGGCTATGGATAGTTCAGCAGATGCAAGCGACGGCCTTCGATCCTTGGATTTTGAGCATTTATCGCGTGCCGAACGCACAGTGATTCGGGCAATTTTGCGTCAGCGCGAGCTTGAAACCACCAAGCTTGGCGAGGCACTGGCCGCATTGCCAAATGCTGAACAATTGAGCGTTGCTGAGATTCAGCATGCGCTGGCTCAACTGCTTGAACAGCAGCATGTCGTGATCCTTGAGGGCGAGCCGCAGCGCTATAAAGTGAATTTACGTTCCAAACAGACCAGTAGCCTCCAGCGCCCAATTTGGGATGCGCTGCAAAGTACCCCAGGCGAAGAACAGCAGCAAGCACGCAGTCAACGTCGCCGCATTGCCAAGATTTGGGATGCCTTGGATGCAACTCAAGCTCGTCGTGATCTGCCGAATTTTAGCGATCAAACCAACGATGATCAAGCGTAAGTTGATAATTGTTGATGCCAGTAGGTTGTTAAAGATTCCCTCACCCCAACCCCGCTTCCGTGGCGCGAGCGAGGGGCTTAAGTTGGTGGTTTTGCCATGATCTGTGGAAGAGCGCAATCGGCTCCCCCTCGCCCGCGTGTAGTGGGAGAGGGTCGGTTGTTAAGATTCCCTCACCCCAACCCCGCTTCCGTGGCGCGGGTGAGTGGCTTTTTTGTTCTGTGGTTCATTCGTAAATCGCGGTCTTTTGTTGGGCGGCTCCCCCTCGCCCGCGTGTAGTGGGAGAGGGGGCTGGGGGGTGAGGGGCTTTAACGGCGTGGTTTTCGCATGATGCATGGTTAATCCACGACGACTCCCCCTCGCCCGCGTGTAGTGGGAGAGGGTCGGTTGTTACAGATTCCCTCACCCCAACCCCGCTTCCGTGGCGCGGGTGAGTGGCTTTTTTGTTCTGTGGTTCATTCGTAAATCGCGGTCTTTTGTTGGGCGGCTCCCCCTCGCCCGCGTGCAGTGGGAGAGGGGGCTGGGGGGTGAGGGAATGCTCCAAATCCTTGGATTAGTGGGTTTTTTCAAGCGGCGCTTGCGCCACAAAATGATCAGATTTGTAGCTGCCAGCCTCGCTTTGGAAGGTAATTGCAAAGCGGTTCCATGTATTGATGGTGCTAATTGCCGTGACCAACTTGACCACTTCTTGCTCGCTAAATGCGCCGAGCAAGCGTTGATAGAAATCGTCGGATACATGGTTTTGCGAAATTTGGGTTAGCAGCTCGGTTAATTCGAGCGCCAAACGTTCACGCTGGTTGTAGTAGGGCGTATCGCGCCACGCATTGAGGCCATAGATCCGTTGCTCAGTTTCGCCAGCGCTCCGTGCATCTTTGGTATGCATATCGAGGCAGTAGCCACAACGATTGATTTGCGAAGCACGAATTTCGATTAAGTTAACGATTGTTGACTCTAGGCCGCTATTGTGGGCAAAATCACTTAATTTTAGTAATGGTTTGAAGGCTTCAGGAAGCGTTGCCATAAAATCTAAGCGAGCTGTCATTGCAGAACCCTCACACAAAAGAAATTGATAGGTCTATTCTAATGCTGGCTGCTGCGGGTACCAGTGCCAATTCGTGATCGGTTAATGGTACCAGTTTGTAGTTGCTGCAAAATTTGGTCAAGCTGTTCGATTGCTGTGCGCATCGTGTCGAAGCTGAAGCCTGCATAACCAATAATAATTCCTTGGCGTGCCAATGGCCGCAGTGCAAAATGGTTCACATTTTCGACCATGAGGCCACGCTGGGCGGCCAACGTCGTGACCATTTGGGCATTGATGCCTTCTGGCAACCAGGCAGTGCAATACATCCCAGCAGGCGGCGCATTAACCTCCAACCCAAGCTCTGCCAGTAATTTAAGCATATATTCGCGGCGTTGGGCATACAGTTGGCACATGCGATAAATGTGACGGCTGAAATGGCCAGCATTGATAAATTCGGCCAAGGTAGCTTGGTTAATCAAGGGCGTGTGCACATCGGCCAAACGCCGCAGCACCGTGAACGGCTCAACCAAGTTTGGCGGCAAAACTAAATAGCCAATTCGCAGCGCCGGAAACAACACTTTGCTAAATGTACCAACGTAGAGCACGCGCTCGGCGCGATCAAGACTATAGAGCGAGGCGATCGGGCGGCCAGCGTAACGATATTCACTATCATAATCATCTTCAAGAATATAGGCTTGTTGCTGGGTAGCCCAGTCTAAAAGTCGCAGTCTGCGACTTAAACTAAGCGCACTGCCCAAGGGAAATTGATGTGAAGGCGTAACATACACCAATCGCGCATTGGGAGCTGCGGCAATGCCCACGCTTACCTGCAAGCCTTCGTGATCAACTGGCACGGGCACGATGCTTGCGCCAGCGCCCAGCAAAACCCCGCGAATACCTAAATGACCAGGATCTTCCATCCAAACCTGCTCGCCGTGATTGAGCAAGCCATGGACGGCTAAATTGAGCGCTGATTGCGCGCCAGTCGTGATCAAAATTTGCTCAGGGCTACATTGCACTTGGCGGGTTATCCCAATGTGCTTGGCGATGGCCTCGCGTAATGGCGCAAAGCCTTTGACCGCTTGATAGCCTAACGTAGCCTTGCTTAAATAGCGAATTTGTTGGTGTTGCAGCCGTTGCCATAGCCCACTTGGAAACTCGGCCAAGGCTGGGATGCCCGAACTTAGCGGTTGGCCGATAAATTCAGCATTGGACGCACTATCGGTCATTTGCGGCGCGAAAATTTGGGCTAAAGCATGATCTGCCAAACGATGCTGGGCATGGGATTCGTGGGTTGAGCCGCTTACTGTGGACGTTGGTTGATCAAGTTCGGGCAGGTTGATCGATACAAATGTGCCTTGACCGCTATGGCTTTCGAGATAGCCCTCGGCTATCAGTTGCTCGTAGGCGTTGAGCACAGTATTGCGTGAGAGACTGAGTTGGCTGGCCAGGCTACGACTTGAGGGCAATTGCATGCCGCGCTTTAATTCGCCAGTTAAAATCGCTTGGCGCAAATGCTGGTACAGTTGTTGATAGAGTGGTTGGCTATCGACACTTAATAATAATGGTTTGATCATACTTGCTTATCTCACGAAAGAATCATTATTTTAGTATAGTCAAAATTGAGCCAATAATCCGCTTCTTTTTGTGAATTTGCTCCTTGACTTTTTGAAGTATAACTCGTATACTGGTCAATATTAGAACATTTGTTTTATTGATGCAAGGGATGTGGTTGATGAACGCATCAGAGCAACCAGTTGATGACTTTCCGGCGAAACTAGGCCGACCAGCCTATCGTGCTTTGCTGCATGCTGGCTATACCAGCTTAGGCCAATTGACGCAAGTGACGACTCGCGAACTTGGCAAACTGCATGGCATGGGGCCGAAGGGTATTCGACAGTTGCGCGACGCTTTGGCAGCCAAAGGTCTAGCCTTTGCCGATGAAACCACCACGACGGATTGAGTGTATATTGAATGTAAGGAGTTACTACGTGAGTACCCAAGTTTTTATTAATCTCGCAGTTCAGGATCTCCCCAAATCAATTGAATTCTTCAAAGCCTTGGGCTTTCAACAAAATCTGCAATTTACCGATGAAACTGCCTCAAGCATTGTGATTAGCGATACAATTTATGTGATGTTGCTGACCCACCCTAAGTTTAAAGAATTTATTCCTAAAAATGCGGCGATTAGTGATGCCAAAACCGCGACCGAAGTTTTAGTGTCGTTGGCGTTGGATAGCCGCGAAGCGGTTGATCAGCTGACCGATAAGGCATTAGCCGCTGGAGCCACAAGTTTCAGCGAGCCACTTGAAATGGGCTTTATGTACAATCGCAGTTTCCAAGATCTCGATGGCCATATTTGGGAATTCTTCTATATGGACCCTTCGGCTGTGCAGCCACAATAAGCGTTAGCCAGCGATTTGATGTTACGCAGCACCATGATTTCATGGTGCTGTTTGTGTTATTGGGCTTTTGTTCTACACTTAACTGGTAATCCAGCGAATGGTGGAGTTATGGCGCAAGCTTGGGTTGATGGAACAGTTATTCGTGGTCATGGCGTGGCTTCGGGCCAAGCCAGCGATTCGCCGTATTCAGCAGGCACAATTGCCATGCAACAGCCCTATTTTGCAGCTTTGGGGCTTGATCTGACTGGATTGTATTTAGCAACGATTAATTTCGACATTCAGCCAGCCCAATGGCGTTTGCTCGCAGCCGATTATAGCTTTAGGGCTGTTACTTGGACTGAATTGCATCCTCCTGAGGATTTTTCGTTGCTTGCTTGTCAGTTGCTATGGCAGGGCCAAGCGTATGCTGGCTATGTTTATTATCCCCATCCAGCAACCAAGATCCAGCATTTTCAGTCGCCAAGTATCTTGGAATTAGTGCTGCCTTGGATTGCGACGATCAGCTATGGTGCGCGGGCACGCTTGAGCTATCGGCCTGAACAGATCCAAATTCAAGCGGCGGCTCTGCTATAATCGCAAGCATAGCCGACCATTTTAGCAGGACATAACACTATGTTTGGACGTGAAATTCTTGGTCATCCCGCCGCTGCCCTGCGCCGCGAATGGATTGTGACCAATGGCGCAGGGGCGTATGCCATGGGTTCGCTTTTGGCCAATGCTCCGATTCGCAAATACCATGGCTTGTTGATTGCCGCCTTGGAACCACCGCTTGGCCGTACATTGTTGGTTGGTGGTTTGCAAGCCAGTGCTCATTATGGCACCGAAGCCTATCAATTAAGTAGCTTTGAATATAGCGATGGTCGTTTAAGCGAGGGCTATCGCAATCTTGAAACATGGCAGTTGGATGGCACGATTCCAACCGCGCGCTATGCCTTGGCCGAAGCAGTGCTCAGCCAACGCATTTGGATGGAAGATGGCGCGAATACCACCTATCTGCTGTTGACCCACGAGCGTGGCAACGACCCGATTACTTTAAATTTGCAGCCATTGCTGAGCGAGCGCGATCATCACGATACGACGGTCGCAGCTGATTGGCAGCCCAGTTTTGCGGCCTTGGCAGATGGCGTGTTGATGACGACACCTGCTGGCACCCAACTGCGCATGCTGAGCGCACATGCAACGTGGCAAAGCGAGCCAGCAACTTGGGTCGAAGATGTCTATTATCGTGAAGAATTAGCACGTGGCTACCCCGACACAGCGCGTTTATTGCAAGCAGGTGCGTTTAATGCCACCTTGCAGCCTGGTCAAAGCCTAACGCTGGTATTTTCGACCGAGGCTGAGCCAAGCACCGATGGCTTGGCGGCTTTAGCCCGTGAGCAAACTCGCCAAGCCCAATTAGTGGAGCAAGCGCGGTTATTGCAAAAAGCCCCCGATTTTATCAAGCAACTGGTCTATGCTGCTGATCAATTTATGGTGCGGCGAGCGGTACAATTGCCTGATGGTAGCACATGGCAAGGCTGGAGCGTAATTGCTGGCTATCCATGGTTCAGCGATTGGGGTCGCGACACCATGATTGCCCTGCCTGGCTTGTTGATGGCGACTGGTCGGGCCAACTTGGCGGCTGATGTATTGCGCACTTGGAGCCATTTTCTGAGCCAAGGTATGTTGCCCAATCGCTTTCCTGATGTTGGCGCTGAGCCAGAATACAACACGGTTGATGCCACGCTCTGGTTTTTTCAAGCGCTGCGCACGGTCTATCACGCCACTGGCGATATTCAATTAGTCGCCGATTTATACCCCAAATTAGTTGAAATTATCGATTGGCATGAACGTGGCACCCGTTATTCGATCAAAGTTGCCGATGATTACCTGTTGACTGCTGGCGAAGCGCATGTGCAACTAACGTGGATGGATGCCAAATTTGAAGATTGGGTGGTGACCCCGCGCGAAGGCAAGGCAGTTGAAATTAACGCCTTGTGGTATAGCGCATTGCGCACCTTGGGCGAGTTTGCCACCTTGTTGGGCTACGATCGCGATGTTGAGCGCTTTCGATCGGCGGCTGAACGGGTGGCGCTGGCCTATACCCGCTTTTGGTCGGCTGACCATGGCTACCTCTACGATGTGATCGATGGGCCACATGGCGCTGATGCGGCTTTGCGCCCCAACCAACTGTTTGCTGTGTCGGTAGCACACTCGCCGCTTGACGATGCGACGGCCAAAGCGGTGGTTGATAGTTGTGCCCGCCATCTGCTGACCTCGTATGGCTTGCGTTCGTTGGCTCCGCATGACCCACAATACCTTGGTTTGTATGGCGGCGATTTAAAAACTCGTGATGCCTCGTATCATCAAGGGATTACTTGGGGCTGGCTAATCGGGCCATTTATTAGTGCGGTCAGCAAAGTCTATGGCGTTGAGCAAGCCCGCAGCTATTTGCAGCCATTTGCTGATCATCTGCGTGATGCAGGAATTGGCTCGGTGAGCGAGATTTTTGATGGTGACGCGCCGATTACACCGCGTGGTTGTCCATGGCAAGCATGGAGCGTTGCCGAATTGTTGCGTTGTAGTGTGGAGCTAAATAGCCGCTAAGTTTGAGGATGTTCCCCCTCACCCCCCAGCCCCCTCTCCCACTGCACGCGGGCGAGGGGGAGCCGCCATTGTTCACTGACGAATTGCGAAAGAACCATAGGGTTAAAGACCCAGCTCCCGCGCTCACTAGACGCAGGCGAGGGGGAGTATATGTCGCAGCAATTGCGGCTACATTGGTGACGCTGACGGAACTCGCCCACTCGCTGCGGGCGAGGGGAGCACCTTATCTTGCCCACAAATCACGGCAAAACCACGAAGCAAAAAGCCCCTCGCCCGCAGCGTGGGAGAGGGGTTGGGGTGAGGGAATTCACATCCAATGAACCATCACTTGCTTGGTTCTACGCATAATCATGGTAGAACCACTTAACAGCTCAGAGGTAACCACACGACGCAAGAGTAGCTTGAGGTTCTACGCATAATCACGGCAAAACCACGAAGCAAAAAGCCCCTCGCCCGCAGCGTGGGAGAGGGGTTGGGGTGAGGGAAGATTAAACAACAAATGAGGGCACTGCCAAGGCCCAAAAAGAGACTATGTAGAGAGCGCCGGGCTATGCTATAATGCAGCCTGTTGCCACTGCCTGTAGGAGACCCAACCAATGACGCACTACTACCCTGATGGTGCTGCCCCGGTCGTCATGCATACGGTTGCACGCATCGAACGCCAACTGCCAGTTGAAGGAGAAGTGCTGGTGCGGGTTGGTAGCCGAGTGGAACCAGATGATATCGTGTTGCGGGCACAATACCCACTTGACCCACAAATTATTAATATTGCCCGCGATCTCGGGGTTTTGCCAACTCAAGTCTATTCGAAAATGAAAAAAGAAGAGGGCAATAAGGTCGCCAAGGGCGAAGTCTTGGCGCGGGCAGGGTTAATTGCTGGCTCTACGGTGGTGGCTCCAGTTGCTGGTACAATAACAACAATCGATCGCAGCACGGGCTATGTTACCCTAACACCCAATTCTCTCCCAATCGAACTCAAAGCTCAAGTGCGTGGGATTGTGATGGAAGTGCCTGATTCGCGCACGGTGATTATCGAAACGCCTGCATCATATGTTCAGGGCATTTTTGGCCTTGGTGGCGAGCGTTTTGGCGTGTTGCGCTTGTTAGTCACCGATCCCAAAGAGCAGGTTGATATTAGCTCGATTGATGCCCGTTCAGCCTATGCGATTTTGATTGGCGGTGCTAGCATTACAGCGGCAGCCTTGCGTCGAGCGATTGATGAACAAGTGCGTGGCGTGATCGTTGGCGGCATCGAGGAACACGAATTGCGTGATTTTCTTGGCGATGATGGTTTTGATGCTTGGCGCACTGGCTATAATACATGGCGCTTGCCAGCCCCGCCCTACAATCGTGATCCTGGCTTGACCCTGATGATCACCGAGGGCTTTGGGGTACATCCAATGAATGAGGCGTTGTTCAAAACGCTATCGTTGTATGATCAACAAGAAGCCTTGATTGAAGGCGTAACCCAACTTCGTAGCCCTCAACGCCGCCCACGGGTGGTGATTCCACTCTCACGGGTCCGTAACATTGAGCAAGCTGCCGTAATTAAAGCAAGTTTGGCAGTTGGTAGCCCTGCCCGGATTGTGGCTGGCCCGCATCGTGGCACAGTCGGCACTGTCCGTAGTTTTCCGGCCTTGCCGCAACTCTTGCCCTCTGGTGTTCGTTCGCATGTCGTTGAAATAACCCTTAGTGATGGGAAGCAAACGCTGCTACCGGCAGCGGCACTTGAACCCCTGTCACCCTGATCCTACCAATCTAGGTTGATCGAGGAGTGTAGTTGGCCATGACCGAACGCCAACCCAACGAAGCCTCTGAGTATAGCCGCGCTCCGGCTATCCTTGTTGTAGATGATGATACGTCGATTTGCCGCTATTGCTCGAAAGCGCTCCGCAATGTTGGCTATCAGGTTGTTGATACCACATCGGGTTTAGTCGCGCTTGATTATATGCGCCATCAAGCCTTCGATTTGTTGTTGACTGATATTAAAATGCCTGAGATGAGTGGGCTTGAGCTGGCACGGCAGGCGCGGGCCTTAAACCCAGGCTTGGCCGTTATTATCATGACTGGCCAAACCACCTTGGAAACCTTGCGCGAGGCAGTGCAACAGGGCGTGACGAGCTATCTGAGCAAGCCTTTTGAGATTGAAGAAATGCGCTTGACTGTGGCCCAAGTGCTACATCAACGAGCAATGGTGTTGCAAAAGGTCAAACTTGAAGCAATTGTGCATCAATTAGAATTGAGCAGCGCCTTCAATCGCACACTCTCGCTAAGCGAATTGTGTGGCGAGATTGTGCGTGTCACCAATAGCGAAATTGGCTGTCAATTTGGCTATTTTTTGTTGCAACAGCCCGATGAAGCGCCACGCTTGTTGATGGGCCAAGCCAGCCATGCCCAATTAAATGAAGGTGGGTGGCAATTATTGCAAGAAACCTATCAACAGCAACAGCCGATTCAAACCACGCTTAACTTAGCTGGTGCTGAACATAATGTCATCACCTTTCCGTTGCGCGTTGGCGGGGCCATGATTGGCAGCGCGCTGTTTGATTATACCGAAGCCTTGCCTAGCGCCCAGATTGAAGGCATGATGCTGTTGCTCAATCAGGCCGCTTCAGCGCTCAATAATGCCCAACTTTTTACCCGGGTGCAAGAGGCCAATAGTCGCTTGCAAGAGCTTGATCGGCTTAAAAGCGAGTTTATTTCGATCACCTCGCATGAGTTGCGCACGCCGCTGGCAGTGGTGCTTGGCTATGGCATTGTCATTCAAGAACGCAGCGAGCCGCCCATCCGCACCTACCTTGATCGCTTGGTTGATAGTGCGCAGCGCATGAAGGAAATTATCGATGATATGACCCATCTGCGGCGTTTGGATACGCGCCAAACTGAGCTTCAGACCGAGCCAATTGTGCTCGATGAATTGCTCTACGAAGTGATCGATCAGATGCATGGGCTGGCGCAAAAGAAATCGCAAACCATCACCTTGGCCACGCCGCCAGATGCCTTGTGCACGTTGTATGCCGATCGCTCGAAAATTGCTTTGGTGCTGATGAGTTTGCTTTCAAATGCCATGAAATTTACGCCCGCCGAGGGCATTATTACGATCAGGGCCTGGTGCGAGACCGTGCAGGCAGTGCCGTATGAACATGCCTATTTCAAAGGCACACTGCAACCTGGACCATGGGTTTTTGTCAGCGTTAGCGATTCAGGCATTGGCATTCCTGAATCCCAATTGCAACGCATTTTCGATCGTTTTTATCAAGTAGCCCAATCACTCACCCGCGAGTATGGGGGTACTGGGGTAGGTTTAGCCCTTGTGCAAGGGCTGGTTGCATTGCATAATGGTCATGTTTGGGTTCAAAGCGAAGAAGGTCGCGGCAGTACGTTCACGGTTGCACTGCCACAGCGGGGGCTTTAGCCTCACAGGTAGGAGTTTGTATGGGCTATAGGGTCTTTGTGGTAGCTGGTGATAACACGGTGCTTCAATCGCTGAGTACGGCTGGCACAGATGAAATTGAGCTATCGATGTTGCAATCTTCCAATGAAGCATTGTGGGAGTTGCAGCAAATTGCGCCAGATGTTTTGATTGCTGACTATGATTTGCCTGGGTTTAGCGGCTTAGATTTGGCTGATCTTGTGCCGAACTTTGCGCCTGACACCCGGGTGATTCTGGTTGCCCGTTCGGCTAACCCTGAGGTTGCTGAACAAGCTGCTCAGCGCGGAGTATTCCGTTTCATCGACCGTAATTTGACGGCAGTTTTGGTGCTTGATGTTTTAGATGAAGCACTGAAAGCTGAGCCGCCGCCACGTCCGGTTGAACCAGAACCTGTCTACGAACCAGAGCCAGAGCCAGAACCGCAGCCTCAAGTTGCTTCGCGATTCAGTCCACCCCCAGCAGTGTCCAAAGCGCCTGCACCTGCCCGCATGGGTGGCCCACCGCCAGTGTCCAAAGCACCAACGCCAGTAGCCCGCACCGCTGGGCCTACGCCTGCGCCTACGAGTACTGGCAAAGGGCCGCCACCAGTCAGCCCACGCCCAACTGCGCCACCACAGCGCTCGCGCACCGCGCCACCGCCAGTCAGTGCTCGCCCAACTCCTGCACCCCGGGCCGCCCCGGCAGTCAGCCCGCGCCCAACAGCCCAACAATCGACCCGGCCAGCACCAGCGCCAGCGCGGCCAGCGACGCCAACCCAACAAACGCCGCCACCAGCCCAGCAAACGCCGCCACCAGCCAGCAACGCCGATGATATCTTTGGCTCGAAATTGCGCAGCGGTGGTTCGTTGGTCTTGACTGCTGAAACCTTGGCACCCTTAATTGCCAAACTCAAGGATTTAGGCGTGCAACTTGGCGCACAATCGACGATCTTAACTGATCGTTGGGGCGTGCCATTGGTTGAAGAAGGCCATACCTCGTTGCCGTTGCCACCATTTTTGCCCTTGTTGGCTACCAGTTTCTCGACGATGGTCGATTATACTCGTCAATTGCATAACGACCCAGGCAGCGGCTTGTATATGCACGAAGGCGATATCTACGATTTTTATATTTTTGATGTTGGCAAACAATTTTTGCTGGTAATGGTCTTCGATAAAACCATTGCCGCCCCCAAACTTGGTACGGTCTGGCTATATGCCAAACGCGCCGTGCGTGAATTAGCCGACGAGCTTGAAGGTTAATTCCAACCCAACGAAGCTGTGTAACCTACCCTCAGTAACTACACAGCTTCGTTCGGTCCAATCTTTCACTACGATCTTCACCCTTCTGTTTATTGCCTAAATTCCATTGCTCATCGTATCCTAGGCGTAGCTAATCCGCACTTGCGACAATGAAGTCACTGCATTTTTTGTGTTGTGAGGTATTCCACAATGACGACACACGCAGCTACCGGTGCATCGCAGATTGAGCACAGCTATAACGCTGGGTTTGCCGCCGCCGAGCAGGCTTGCAAACAGCTTGCCCCGCATTCACCCACCTGTTTAATCGCTTTTACCACCGATACCTACGATCAGACCGCCGTTGTCCAAGGGATTCGCAGTGCCAGCCAACAAGCGCCATTAATCGGTTGCTGTGCTGGTGGGATTATTAGCAATGCTGGCACCTATACCCAAGGTGTCGTCGTTCTAGCCCTCAGTTCTGATGCGCTGAAACTTGATTTAAGCCTTGTTGCGGGAGTTAAAGCCGATCCAAGCAAAGTCGCCGATCAATTGGCTGATCAGTTAGAATCAGCTTTAGATAATCATACAGTTCAGCAAGCGGCGTTGGTGCTGGTCGATGGCTTAGCCGGAACCTTGACCGATTTTGTGCAACATGCCACGGCGGCCTTTGGCCCACTATGCCCCATGGTTGGCGGCGGCGCAGGCGATAATTTTCAATTCAAACAAACCTATCAATTTGTGAATGATCAGGTGATCAGCGATGGAGCAGCGGTTGGGTTACTGCAATCGCCCACGCCGATGGGGATTGGGGTGCAACATGGCTGGGAGCCTGCCGCCCGTGGCTTGGTGGTGACCCGCAGCGAGGGGACGATTATCTATGAGCTTGATGGGCGGCCTGCGTTTGCGGTGTACCAAGAGCTGTTTCCCGATTTGACCGTTGAAAATTTTAGTCACTTCGTGATTGACCATCCAATTGGCTTGCCCCAAATTAATGGCGAATTTTTGATTCGCGATCCACTGCGCACGCATCCCGATGGCTCAATTGAATGTATCGCCAGCGTGCCGAAAAATGTGGTTGCCCACATTATGCATGGCTCGCCTGAAACCTTATTCAACGCGGCCCAACTTGCCACCAAACGGGCTTTGGCTGCGCTCGATGGCCCACCAGCAGCGCTGCTTATTTTCGATTGTGTTTCGCGGTTGGCCATGCTTGGCGCGGCTGCGGCAACCGAAGTGCAACGTATTCGCGAGGTGGCGGGCTTGGATGTGCCAGTGATTGGCATGTTTAGCTTTGGCGAAATTGCCGCCGCCGAAACTGGTGGGGCGCTGTTTCATAATAAAACCGTTGTTGTGTACGCTATTGGTCAGGCCTGACCATTGAACGGATGAAGTTTGTATGCTCAATCGTGAAATCGAACTTGCCATTCTCTATGAAATTTCGTCGCTGCCTTTAACGTTGACAACGATTGAGGCAACCTTGGATGTTGCGCTGGATAAAGTAACGCGGCTGTTTGCCTGCGAAGTTGCAATTTGTTATTTGCTTGAAGCGCCATTGCAATTGGTTGCCAAAGCGGCGCGAGGGGTGCGGCTCAAGCGTGTTTTGGCCAGGATTGAGCTTGAACAGCCCCAACAGCTTGGCGATTATAGTCAAGCGTGGCAAGCAGGCGCACCACTGCCATGGCCAGTGGACCCATTGCAAGCCCAATATCCGATGCACGCCGCCATGGGCTTGCCAATTTGGAACGAAGGCGCGTTGCTGGGCTGGATCTACGCTGGACGCTTGAAGGGCGACACATTTAGCACCGTCGAAGTCTCGTTATTCAATATCTTTGCTAACCGCATTGGTAGTGCTTTGGCGATTACGCTTGGGCGTTTGCGCGATCAGCAGCAGCAGCACGATTTGGCCCAAGCCAATGCCCAACTTGAGCAAACCCTCAGTCGCTTGACCGATGTCTATCAACAGCAAGAGCAGCTGTTGCAAACCATTCGCGAGCTTTCGGCACCGTTGTTGCAAATTGCCGATGCAGTGATGTTATTGCCGTTGATTGGCACAGTTGATCAGGAGCGAGCCAGCCAAATTACTGCCAATGTGTTGACCACAATCAGCCAGCAGCATGCGACAGTGTGCATTATTGATATTACCGGGATTGCGGCGCTGGATTATACCGCCGCTAATAGCCTGTTGCAATTGGCACAATCGGCGCGCTTATTAGGCACCCAAATTATTTTATGTGGCATTTCGCCCGATGTGGCCCAGATTTTGGTCTCGTTGGGCATGGATTTATCGTGTACCCGCACGACCAACGATCTTCAACATGCTCTGCGGTTGGCCTTTCAATTAGCCGGTTCGCGTGATTATCAGCTATTTGCTTAAATAACGAATGGGTGAACTCAACCCATTGAGCGCACCCATGTTTGCATTGCATCTCGACCGTGCTTAATCAGGCTCCCAGACTCCCTCGCCATCCATTACCCGTTGTAATTGTTCTGGAAACCGATCATGTCGTAAAGGCTTACCAATAAATCCATTGAACCCCGCAGCGCGTACTTTGGCAACGTCTTCAGCCGTGTTATCGGCACTGACGGCAACCACGATTGCATTAAGTAATTTTGGATGAACCCGAATCTTTTCGAGAATACTATATCCGTCATCACCAGGCAAATTTAAATCAAGTAAGACTAAATTAATTGGTGGAACGTCATTTTTTGCCATAAATGCGAAAAGTTGCTTTCCTGATGGCCGAACATTACAATAGCGCACGCGTGGGTCATCATTGAGCATTTCGGTAATAATCCACATGTTGTCGGCGTTATCTTCGACAACCATAACAAACGCTTTTTGAATTGGGGGCATCGCTGCATCCTTTCTGTGGTACATGGAGCGCGATAATGGCGTAGCGATCTCACTCTATTGTATGCGACACTTGAAAAAAGTACAACTAGCGCTGTTACGACAGCCCTACGAATCTACGCACTCACTGAAAGCCTTTAAGTAATTATTAAGTAATTTTGATTCGATTTGAACAACTTATATACCAATGGCTTGAATGCTTGGCATTGGTGCAATTAAGGAGTTTGGATGCAGGTAACATATGTTGCAAGTTTATTGCGTCAGCGGGCGATTTATGCGCTTCCCCGTGGGCCAGCGCGCTTTGAGGCCTACACTGCCAGCATGCTCAACCAGCAACGCGATGGCATTGCGTGGCCGTTTGCCGCCCTCAACCCCATGGGCAAGGAGCATGTGCCAGCCCATTACGCTGCACTCTTGGCCTAGATCAACAGCATTGTATTAAAACTATCCAAAAATTTTGATCTAGTTGCATCTATATTGGTAGATTTAGTTTTAGAGGAATGATTATGACTTCTATCATGTCAATTCTTGATCAATGCCAAGATGCTTTATCTGATGAGATCAGCGCATCCAAAAAGAATGTTACTCAGCGGATTGTACTAACTGATGGTCAGTATCTTGGTAATCGGAACAATCGACACCTTTATTCGTTTACTGCCGAAACTGAAATTCTTTTTCCTGATGATAGTCAAGTTACCTTGATTGATCAAAAAAAACAAATAATTGCAATGCTAGTCTCAAGCGATGGGTTTATTGTTATTGTGGCAGTTGAAACACTCCTTCGTGAAGATAGATCTGCACTAATTCCACAGCTATTCCTTTCAAGTGAACCGTGGTTTTTGCTTAAGGAACTTAAAGATCGGCTTATTGAATTTGCAAATGATATTAAAACAAGCCAGCGCGATCATATAGTCTTCGATGCAGTATTTACTCAAGATTCAATGCCTGTCCCTCTTCTAAACTATCAAGCAGAGCGTACTATCTTGGTGCAGGCACTCCATCGAAGTACTAAGCCTCAACAGCCGAATGAGGATCAGGAGCGTGCTATCTTAAGAGTGTTACATGCGTCTGCCACCTTTGTATGGGGACCACCTGGAACTGGTAAAACAAGCACGCTAGGGTTAGCTGTGGCTGCATTGCTTGAACAAGGATGTTCTGTTTTGATTGCTGCCCATAGTAATGTGGCCGTTGATGTAGCATTGTTAAGTGCTGCTAAACACATCTGTTCACGAGATGAGTATACCTTTGGTCAAATGATTCGCGCAGGGATTCCTGCTAAATCAGAGGTTTTTGATCGGTATCCTTATTTTCAGATCAAGGCATTAATCGAAAGACATTATCCTGATCAGATTGAAAAACTACGCTATTTAGACATGAGATAAGTATATTAACCCAAAAAAGTAGCGATGAAGCCTTAGATTTGAAATCTAAACAAAATCTGATTACTCTGCTTGAACATTATAAACAGCAGCGAGGTCCATTATTAGAATTACTGCGTAATATTGAGAAAAGCTACTTACATGATGCTAGATTGGTTGCTTGTACCCTATCAAAAGCAACAATTACCCCAGAAATTCATATGCGACGCTTTGATGTTGTGATTCTCGATGAAGCGAGTATGGCTTATGTACCGCATTGCATTCTTTTGAGTATGTTGGCAAGGCAACGGATGGCAATTTTTGGTGACTTTTTGCAGTTATCTCCGATTGCTCAAGCCGATACCCTTGCTGCAACTCAATGGCTCCATCGTGATATTTTTGCAGTATCAGGTATTACTGAGGCGGTTAAGAACCATTGCGATGATCCTCGAATGGTATTACTTGCTACCCAATACCGTATGCAAAGCAAAATAGCAGGCATTATTAACCGTCTGTTTTATCAAGGTCGCTTGCAGAACGGTTTAGATGTTGATGCTGAAACCACTACCATTACTCAACTTGAACCAATTGTAGGAGAAAGTATAGTTGCCTATCATCTAGATGCTCCATGGACAGTGATTGATCCAGAGACAAAAAGCCATTTTAATTTGATTTCTGCCTTGCTAAGTATCGGTTTGGCTTGTTTGATTAAGCAACAATATCCGCAATCAATTGGGCTTGTGACCCCCTATCGTGCTCAGGCTCGGCTCCTGAGTAAATTAGCTCATGATCTTGGTCTGACAAAGGAAATGGCAACTATTGCGACAGTTCATCGCTTTCAGGGTTCAGAAAATGATGTAATTATATTTGATCTGACTGATAGCAGACCGCTTAAAAAAGCGAGTAAATTATTGAATGGTGAACAATTCAGTGGTGCAATGCGGTTAGGTAATGTTGCGATTAGTCGTGCTCGTGGGAAATGTCTTGTAGTAGCTGATTTCACTTTTTTTAATAATTACTTGATGTCGCAACAAAGTATCCGGCAGTTGCTTACGGAAGCTGAAAAAGTTGGTACCACCCAAATGACAACTATGGTGGAACTTGCTACGTTGCTCAAACAACTTAATCTTCCTTCAATTCAAACATATCCATCATTTCCACATGCTCGATAATGCGATTGGCAAGGATATTAAAGTCACCAATGATCGGGTTATTGTTTATTGGTCAACAATAGTCAATCGTGGGCATTTGTTATGGACAATAATTGAAAAAACTTGTCCCCAAAATTGTCAAGTATTTTTACGTGGGCATAAAAGCCTAGATTTGCTACGTCAAACTATTTTAAACAGCGATTACTATCAAGGGCGAGCTGAATCACCACCTTGGGGATTAATTATTTGCGATTCACAAACGTTATGGTTATTACCAGATGCTCAATCGATGAGTATGCCAGTTTTTCGGCTTCAAACTCCAGCACTTATTAAACTATTAATAGGTTTCCTTGCATTATTACCTGATAGTATAGGTAATTCTTTAACTATAACTGAGCGTATTGCGCAGGGCCAGAGTCCTTTGGGTGCTCAATGTCGTCATTGTCAAGGAACACTTTGGTTAGATACTCCCTATAAATTGAAATGTTTAGCATGTGATAAACCAGCTACGCTGACCCCTGCCATAGCCACCGATTTAGCCACATTAATGAGAAAAGTATGCCCAAAATGTGGCGGGCAGCTCCGTGGACGTTCAACCGGAACAAGCATCATCTTGGGATGCTCTGATTATCCACGATGTAAGGGGAGTTTATCAATTAAGGATTTAGTCTGAAAATCAATAATTCTATGAGTATAAGGATTGATAAATGCCTCGTTATTTTACCCATTACTGGACAAACCAAACGTGGGATGAAGCCCAAGCACGTGAGCAAGAATTACTTGATCATACGGCTAGTAATATCTTTCGCAAACGCGGGATTCAGGCTGACGATTATGTGTATGTTGTTACTGTGCGAGTAGGATTGCTCTATTTGCTGGGTGTGATGCTGGTTGGGGAAGTATGTGCTGTAGACACTGCTGCCAAACGATTAAATACCAGCGTTGCTGAATTGTGGGATGCTACTGATCATTTGATAGCCCAACAGGCAACACCGATGAACTTTAATCAACCGATTCCTGATCAGGTTGCACGAGTGCTGCGCTTTAAGAGTGGCGCTGATCAGAAGCCGCTGTTTTTTCGTCCTAATGGTCACATTGATCAACAAACGCTAAGAGGTGTGCGTGAATTAACCCCTGCCTCAGCCCAACAGCTTGCACATTATCATGGTCAATTGCAAGTTCTTGCCACTAGTACCACGATGCCAAACCAAGGAGCACAAAAGATGGTTACAACTCCACCTAAACACACTTTAAAAGCCTATTACCAATCAATTAATGATGAGTTTCAGAGTACAAAAGACCGGATTCGCTCATTATTGGGGAGCCAAAAGCATTGGCTCACTGATGGTGAACATAAAGAAGCGATTTTGCGCAAAACGCTGCGCCAACATGTGCCCGAAGTTATGCGAATTGGCACAGGCTTTGTGAGCTTTCCATCTGCTAGAACATCAAACCAACAAGATATCTTAATTACCGATATTCGTAAACCAACCTTATTTAAAGATCACGATCTTACAATTGTTACGCCTGATGCAGTGCGAGCATTGATTGAGGTTAAAACAAGCCAAACCAACGCGCAATTGACTGAAACACTGACTAAATTAGCCAATAATATTGAAAACGTTCGGGTAAATAGCGATGCTTATGAGGATAATTATTGCTTTGCTGGATTATTTGTGTATGAAGATTCTGGCCTAAATCCTGAAAATGATTCTTGAGGCCTTACATAAAACTACCAACCATAACCAGAATCGAGTTATTGATTTTGTGGCTTTTGGAGGATCAACCTTTATCCAATTTTCACATCAACCTTTTCTTGCCAAAAGTGATGAGTTGGATGCATGGTACATCTATGATATGGATAAACTAGCGCCTGCCTATTTTATTAGCCATATTGCTTGGCATTTAACCGAGCAACGCTCGCAAAGGAATCGGCAAGCCTATTTTCCATTAGGTACATCGATTATCGATAATGCTCGACTCTGGGTAACCATGCATAGTCAAACGGGAATACCGCAGTTGACGTTTAATCATAGTGTATAACTCACGATCATGCTCTATGTTTTAAGTATGAAGCAAGGAGTTTGGATGCAGGTAACATATGTTGCAAGTTTATTGCGTCAGCGGGCGATTTATGCGCTTCCCCGTGGGCCAGCGCGCTTTGAGGCCTACACTGCCAGTATGCTCAACCAGCAACGCGATGGCATTGCGTGGCCGTTTGCCGCCCTCAACCCCATGGGCAAGGAGCATGTGCCAGCCCACTACGCTGCACTTTTGGCCTTCGATGCTGAGGCAATCGCCCAACAAACACTTGCCGAGATTCAAACTAAGTTTCTGCCGATTGATATTGATTTGGCGCTGCAAATGACATTAGTTGTGGTTGATGATCTGCTGGGTGGCTGGACGAATCAGCATTTTACCGATTGGGCTTATCGCTTTAACAGCATGCCTAATTCAAAAAATACTTGGCTGCCGGTCTACAGTTGGGCGAGCATTGAGCCAACTCCAGCCTTGATTGCCCAATCAGTTCGCGCCGTACTGTATCGTGCTGCCTATTGCTTAATCCATGGCGCGGCCCGCAGCTTGGCCGACATGGTGCATCAAGAGGGTGCAGTTACGCGGTTTGCGGGCCAAGCTTTGCCCAATTATGCGCCTGAGGAGCTAGCCTCCATTCGCAAAATTATTGCTGAACATACTGATTCAAGCGAGCAACCAAGCCAATTTGCAGCGTTTTATGGCGATGCAATCGCGGCAGAGGTTGGCTATCCTTGTTTGGGCTTGCCGGCTTATGCGGGGTTGGTACTGGCAACCTATGCAGCTCCAGCTGATCCAATCAGCCTATTGAGACCTTGACAAGCCTGCTATGCTTGCGACTGTGGAAAATTTCCCCCTAGCGATAGGGTTTGTGAGGAAACGTAGTATGAAACTGGTTCGTCGTTTGGCATCAAGTTTGATGTTGCTGATGGTGATGGGCGTTTTAGCGGCTTGTGGTGGCTCTGCTGCTGAAGCCCCAGAAGTTCGCGCTGAAAATTTCTTCAAAGACTTTGTTGCTGCATTTAACGATCCAAAGATTAGCGACGCCGCTACCCAAGATCAATGGGCCGATAAACTTTCAAAATATTTCGTGCCTGAGCAACAAGCGGCCCAAAAAACCGATATTTTAGGCTCATTGCAACAATTAGGCGCACTTGGCAGCGAATTGAATGTCAAGGTCGAAAACCTCAAAGTTGAAAAAGTATCTGAAAGTGGCGACGATGCTGAAATCAAAATCGTCAGCGGCACCATGAGTATGTCGGTGATGGGTGAAGAACAAACCACCGATATGGCTACTGAAGGCTTTGGTTCATCAAGCAGCACCTCGAAAATGAAAAAAGTTGATAGCGTGTGGTATATCATTCCTTAATTCAAGCAGGCTAACACGCCAAACGCCCCGCGTGATCAATTGATCGGCGGGGCGTTTGCTACTTAAGAAAAGAACGAGGTTTAGTGGTTTAACATGTTCAAGGCATCTTTGCGCTCGTTGACAAAGCGGTTTTTCAAGCCTTGAATAACGCCAGTATCGCTGGTGTTTTTGAAATAGGCCAAGCGGCCATTATCCAAAGTTTTGCTACGTTCGGTGTAAATCGCATTAATAATTTGCGATTCGCTCATTTGGCTAATATTTTGGCCTTTGATCGCGTTGGTGATGACACTCGCACCCGGGCCATGTTGAACTGAGGTTGACCAAACAATATCGCGCATTGCTGGCGAGTAGTTGTTCACATCAAATCCGGCAGCCTTAAGTTTGTTAAACTTGGGGCAGATAGTGGGTGTTTTCAATATACTGATGTTGGGAAGCAGCAAAGCCTTGTGGATCGCGAGCAGCGATTTGTTTCCACTTGGCAGTAAATTCCGCGCTGCCTGGTTTCAAGCCCTTAAATTCTTCAGCATATTGTTGGCCAGCTGGGTTGCGCAAGAATTCAGCCACCCGTCCGCCATTGACAGCGACAAGTTTGCCGTCTTTTTTGATCATGGTTTGGCTGGTCATTTGGTATGAACCATATGAGGCCCCACCAAGGTCGCCCTTGCCCGATGAAACGGTGCCTGGGCCACGTCCGCCAGTTTCGTATTTTTCGGAAAGTTTGCCAAGGCTTGAGTTTGCTCCAGCTGCAGCTGATGCACTACCGCCACCGCCACCGCCACCGCCACCAGTTGCAGCTTTGGTTTGGGCTGTTGGTTGAGCTGAGGCACTAGCAGTACCACCGCCGCCGCCACCGCCACCACCGCCGCCGCCACCACCAGAAGCTTTGCCAGCACCTGTTGGTTGGGCTGACGCGCTTGCAGCACCGCCACCGCCACCGCCGCCGCCACCGCCACCGCCGCCACTAGCACCAGCAGCCATGAAACCAGGATTGCTACTTGGGTTTGCGCTAGCTGTGTCAGCAGCCGCAGCGCCACCAGAAGCACCACCACCAGAAGCACCTGCTCCAGCGCCTTGGGTGCTAGCTGAACCACCGGTTAGGTCACCTTTAAACAGACCCGATGCTTCTTGTTCGGCTTGTTGCAAAACCTTTTTGATTTCGAGGGTTGTGCCTTGCGCAACTTGGAATGCGTTGATCAGTCGTTGAATGGCTGGCAACAGATCAGCTTGCATTTCGCTTTGAAAGGCAGCCGAGGCATCGCCGATCCAGGTTGAACGTAAATTTTCAATGGTTTGTTTGAGCGTGTTCTGCATTGCCGTAACGCTTTCGGCATTTTTGCTTAGGCGTTGGGCAACTTGGTCAAGTACTTCATAATCAGCTTGAACGATTGGTGCGGTAATGAATCCTCCAACACTAGTGTGCTAAAAGACGGAAATAGCCCTCGACGGTAGGCTATTGCCAGAAATCTTAACCGGTTCCTGCTCTGGGGAATCATGGTAGTGTGTTGGTTGATAGTACCACGAACGCCTTTAATAATGACATACAAAGGCGAATTGTGTCAAATGGCTTTTAAAATCGCTAGATAGCTTCGTTTTCAAACCAATTGGGCTGTGGTTGATAGGCTTGGCCAGTATTTTGGCGACGTGTGCCACTCAGGGCCAATGAATCAGCCACGATCAAACGCCATGGCGCAGCAACCGTATGCGGATCGCTATTAATCCCAATGCGGGGCGTTTGGCTAATCGCACTATCTGGCAACGCTAAACCTTGCTCAAACCACAAACCTGCGTTGCTGGAGCAGATATCAACCCCGTCAAGCTGCTTATCAATGGCTAAAGCTCGGCAAAGCAGGCCCGGGCCACTGGCAATGCGTAGTGGTTTGGGCTGCGCTTTTTGGGTGAACTGGGCCATACTTGGGCCACCACTCAGCGGCTCGATTGCCCGAATCAGCACAGCAGCACCTTCACCAAGGCCTTGGGTGACCACATTTAAACAATGATACATGCCATAAATGATGTAGACATAACTTATGCCGCCAATTTCAAACATCGAACGGGCCGGGGAGTGTTGCGGCGATGGGCATGGCACGACGGATCATCAGGGGTATAGGCTTCGGTTTCGACAATTCGCCCACGTAATTCCTCGCCAGTTGCGAGCCGCCGCACGAGGCTACAGCCCAAAAGCTCGCGCGCAACAATTAGCGAATGGCGTTGATAAAATTCAGCTCTCAGAATGTTGGTCATACAGCGCTATCCACCATACTTTCTAGCTCACTTGTGCTGCTAGTATAGCTGATTTTACGCTCTTAGATGGTGCTTAACCACGTCAGCCCAGCAATGATTAAAGACACCAGCCATGAGGGATGTTTGGCGCGTGAGCCAATCAGAGCAATGCCAAAACACAGCAAAAAGGTGATTGAACTAGTCCGCAACAGCATAATCTGGCTGCTATCAAGTTGTGCTTGTTGGGCACAATTGAAAAAGAGCCATGCCATGCCCAAACCAAGAACACTGGTGATATGCCAAGTGAAGCGTAAGGTTGGTAGGCGCGATTGAAGTAAGCGGTTGGGAGTTTGTTGGATTTGGCGCGCTAATGGACGCAAGATTTAATTGCTCGCCAAAGCCACTATGCGCTAGTGCCATCAGCACGGTGAGAAATCCTGCGCCCATTAAATAGCTGTTCATCAATTGTGCTCATTTATAGTGATAAGTGGGTGCGCAACACTTGTAACGCCCCAGCTTCGATTTGTTGAATGCGCTGGCGAGTACGGCCTACCACCGCGCCAACTTCGGAAAGCGAGCGGCTTTTGCCATCGTTCAGGCCATAGCGCAGGGTCAACACTTCTTGCTCTTGCTCAGAAAGTTGGTTGAGCATTGCGCGGGTATATTGGGCATCAATGCTCGTGAGCAAACATTCAAGCTCATCTTCCCAAGCTTCGTCGGGCAAACTATCGCCAAGCAACATATCGGTTTCTTCATTTTTGGGCGTTGCCAGCGAGATTGGCACTTGGGCAATGCTTAATAAATCGCAAATTTTTTCTTCGGGGACACCCAAGGCAGTGCTAATTTCATGGGCACTTGGTTCGCGGCCAAGCGCTTGTAAGAGTTTGGTTTCAATCCGCCGCACTTTAATCAACAATTCCCAGCGATGAACTGGCAAGCGAATTAACCGACCTTGGTTGGCCAGCGAGCGGGTAATCGCTTGGCGAATCCACCAAGTGGCATAGGTTGAGAAACGCACGCCTTTGGTGGAATCAAAGCGCTCGATGGCGTTCATCAGGCCAATATTGCCTTCTTGAATTAAATCTTGGAAGGGCAGGCCGAAGCCACGGTAGCGCTTGGCAATGCTGACAACTAAGCGTAAATTAGCCCGAACCAGTTGTTCGTGGGCTGGCTCTTTGAGTTTGCTGACGCACTGCTCAAATAAGGCACAGCTAGAGCAGCGTTCAATCCGACAGGCTGGCGATGGTTGTGCTTGACGAGCCACATGGACGATCTGGGTTAGCTTTTGCTCCTCTTCTGCGGCTAGGAGTGGAGTTTCAGCGATTTCATTAAGATAACGTTGCAGCCCGTCGTCAAGGGCTGGTTCGTTGCTGGCGTGCAACATCATTGGCTCACTCCTATTAAATCGATGCTGTGGCGGGCGTATAGCTAGTCTAACCACTCGTAATCAGTTTTGGCATCAGGTCGCGACCTGATCTTTGGCTAGCCAATTGGGCTTACTTGATTTGGAGTAGCACAGTTTTGTGGCATAGCCTCTGCTATGATGGGGTACAGAATTAAGAATCTAGAGTGTTAGCTAGCGCCCTAGGTATTCAATGAGGTTCACATTTATGCAAAGCGAAGCCAATGCTGACGCTTCTCCAACTGTCGCTAGTTTGCCCGATGGGGTTTGGATGGGTGCGCACGATCAAGGCAATGGAACTGTGGCCTTTGCGCTGTACGCACCTTGGAAACAAAGCGTCCATCTGATTGGCTCGTTTAATGATTGGGACCAGACTGCCGATCCGTTAAGTATTTCGGATCGCGGGGTTTGGTGGATTACTAAAGAGAATTTGGCGCCAGGCGAATACGCCTATCAATTTGTGGTCGATGGCGAAACGATCATTGGCGATCCGTATGCCCGTGAATTGCGCTGGGCTGGCGGCGATCAACCACAAGCAATTATCCAAGTGGGTACACCAACTTACGAGTGGCACGATGGCGATTTTGGCATTCGCCCACTCAATGAACTGGTGATTTACGAAATTCACGTTGGCGATTTCAGCGAGGCTGGCACCTTCAAAGGTGTAACCGAACGCATCCCTTATCTGCACGATTTAGGGGTGAATGCGCTTGAACTGATGCCATTGTTTGAGTTTCCTGGCGATCGCTCGTGGGGCTATAATCCAGCCTACTTTTTTGCGCCCGAATCGAGCTATGGCACGCCGGCAGATTTACGCGAATTGATCGATACGGCCCATCAGCATGGAATTGGGGTGATTTTGGATGTGGTGTTTAATCACGTCGATCACTCAAGCCCAATTAATTATTTGTATCCCTATGATCAAAGCCCTTACTTTAGCAGTGATGGCAATCCGTGGGGTTTCCCCGATTTGAACCACTGGAACGAAGCAGTTAAGCAATTGATCAGCGATGTGCAACAATATTGGCTGAGCGATATGCATATCGATGGTTTCCGCTACGATCATGCCGAGGGCATTGGCTTCGATGGCGAGAATGGCGTTTCGTTCTTGGGCTGGCAGGCGCGCCAAGTCAAGCCGCATGTCTATTTGATTGCCGAAAATCTCAAAGATTATACCGGCATGGTGCTGAACACCGATATGGATTCGTCGTGGCATCGCTCGTTCCATTCGCAAATGTTTGCCAATTTGCGCGAAGGCGATTTCGAGGGCAATCAATATGGCAATGTTGAAGCCACGATGGGGATTATTGATTTTCGCAATGCTGGCTATAGCGATAATGCCCAAGCGATCAATTATCTTGAATCGCACGATGAGCAGCGAATTGTCTACGAAGCCCAAACCAATGGCAATATTAGCCGCGAAACTGCCTACATGAAGTCGAAATTGGGCGCGATTGTGCTGTTTACTGCCGCTGGTGTGCCAATGCTCTACCATGGCCAAGAATTTGGCATGGATACCGAGCGCACGATCGACAAGAATTTGCTGAAATGGGAGCTGTTGGAAACTCCCGAGGGCAGCGATTTACACGCCTTCTATCGAGGCATGATTCAATTGCGCACCTCGTCGAAGGCCTTGGTTAGCAACAATATTCAGCCCTTGGCGGTCGATGTTGAACGCAAATTGTTGGCCTATTATCGCTGGGCCGACGATGGCAGCGAGCATGCGATTGTGGTGGTGAATTTTGGCATCACGCTGCAATACCTCGATGTGCATTTCCCAGTTGGCGGTCTATGGCACGAATGGGTCTATAACTACGATCGTGAAACGCCCGAAGGCGTGGCTTCGATTGAAGTGCCTGGCTCTGGTGGCAAGGTCTTTGTGCTACGCTAAGCAGATTTGTTCCCTCACCCCCCAACCCCCTCGCCCACTGAACGCGGGCGAGGGGGAGCCGGAGTCCCTCACCCCTCGCCCGCAGCGTGGTCGAGGGAGAGCCACCGAATTAAACGCGCTGAATGATGTTGAAACCACAAAACCATACACCCTCTTGCATTGAACGCGGGCGAGGGGGAGCCACCGAATTAAACGCGCCGAATGATGTTGAAGCCACAAAACCACACACCCCTCGCCCGCAGCATGGTCGAGGGGGAGCCACCGAAGTAAACGCGCCGAATGATGTTGAAACCACAAAACCATACACCCTCTTGCATTGAACGCGGGCGAGGGGGAGCCGCCGAATTAAACGCGCCGAATGATGTTGAAGCCACAAAACCACACACCCTTCGCCCGCAGCGTGGGAGAGGGGCTGGGGGTGAGGGAACACTAATCTTGTTTTTCGAACAAATGTGTTGATTTAAGCCGTAAGACTTGCTATAATAGCCATATTTGGGAGCGTTATGCAATTACCGCCAGTATCGACCAAGCAGCTCGTATGGCAAGCTCGTCAGTATATCGATGGCGCTTATGCGGCCCGATTGGAAGTTCCTCAGATAGCCGAGCAAATTGGCTTCTCGCAGTATCATTTTTTGCGCCTCTTTCAGCGTACATTTGAAATCACCCCGCACCAATATTTGATCCAACGGCGCATCGAGCGGGCGCGTGATTTGTTGATCAATAGTGATTTATCGGTGACCGAGGTCTGCTTTGAGGTTGGGTTTCAGAGCCTTGGGTCATTCAGCAGCCTCTTTCAACGCAGCACTGGCCATGCGCCTAGCCACTATCGCCGCCGCAACTTCCAAGGCATTAGCCTGCCCCGCCACTTTATCCCCGCCTGTTATCGCACGATCTTTGGCATTGGCCTGCGGCGCGTAACCTAACTGCGCAATTTTCAAGAAGTTTTCGGCTGCGAATTTATTTATACTGAATATATGAACAAATGTTCGTTACTGTGTTAGGAGCAATTGATGATTACCAAACTTTCCCATGCCACGATTTATGTGCTTGATCACGACATTGCCTATGATTTTTATGTGCAAAAATTGGGCTTTGACGTGCGTATGGATATGAAATTAGACAATGGTTTTCGCTGGTTGACAGTTGGCCCCAAGAGCCAGCCCGATTTAGATATCGTGTTGTTTGAGGTCAAAGAGGGCGGCACGATGATGAGTGATGAAATTGTGGCCCAAATGCGTTCATTGTTGCAAACTGGTGTGGTTGGCCCAGGTGTTTTTCAAACTGCCGATTGTCATGCAAGTTATGCTGAGTTTAAAGAACGTGGCGTTGAATTTGTGGCTCCACCTCAAGACCAATTTTATGGCATCGAAGCAACCTTCAAAGATCCCTTTGGTAATATCTTTAGCCTGACCCAAGCCAAGTAGTCCATTAGTCGATCTGCGTACTCCAATCAGCAACGAACTGGCGTTGTAGATCGTTGCTTGGCGATGGATAGCGAGCGTCGCGGGAGCCTTGGCGTAACGTAGTGATGTGCGCCAAGGCTTCGGCATATTCCCAGCCATGGTCAATTAGTAAACATCCAAGTACCGTGCCAGTTCTCCCCAAGCCGCCCCAGCAATGCACATAGACTGTAGCTTGGTTGTCGAGTGCGGCAGTAATGTGATCGAGAATTGTGCGCATTTGCGCTGGCGATGGAATATACATATCGGGAATCGGAAAGTGATGGCGAACTATTGCTTGCTGCTTTGTTGCTTGAACTTGGTTGAGAGCCGCAAGATAATCGCCAAGTTCCTGGGTTTCGTCATGTTCGGTGAGATCAATAAAAACATTAATATTTGCTTTGCTAAAGTGGTGCAAGCGATCGTGCAGCGACTCACGATCAAGCAGCAGTGGATGTTCGCCTGCGCATAGCCGATTGGGGCGTATCCAATATGATGCAGCGATCGGTGCTGTAAGCGTGTTTCCATGTTCAGCTGGGCTTAGGCGTGGATGTTTGATTTGAGCTGGCATCAATTATCCTTTGTGGATTGATTGTTGCGGCATTATAGCAAAGGTGAGGGTATTTAGTTCCCCTCACCCCCCAACCCCCTCTCCCGTGACGCGGGCGAGGGGGAGCAGCCATTGGTTTTTACCACAGATTGCGAACGAAACAAGGTATTAAAGCCCCTCGCCCGCGTCACGGGAGAGGGGTTGGGGTGAGGGGAATATATTACGAGCTGCCTTTGGCTGCATGGAGTTGGCGCAAACGCTCGGCGGTATCAGCATTGGCAGGAAAAAAAGCCTCAATCGCCAACTCCGAAACCGTGACATCAATCGGCGTGCCAAAAACCATAGTTGTGCTAAAAAGCTCAGTATGCCGTGCGAAGTCCGCAACGAAAAGGGCAAGGCAATATCCATGGTTCATGATAGGCTGGAATTGGTGTGGAATGGGCTTGGTTGGTGGGATACGCCGCCAATTCTTGGTACAACTCGCTCAAATAGCTATCGGCAGTTAGCTCGATTTGGTGGCGCAAACGAGCCAATAAATGAGCTTTCCAAGCGGCTAAATTGACAATTTGCGGTGCTAGCCCTTCAGGATGTAAACTCAAACGCAGCACATTGACTGGCGGCGCTAGCAGTTCGCTTGCCACGCCTGCCAGAAAATAATCAATACAATTATTGGCCATGATCATCTGCCAATGGCGATTAATTGCAATCGCTGGATATGGCTCGTGGCCGTGTAAAACATGCTGAATCGCCTCACGCGCTGGATCTAAATCCCCATCATCAAGTGAACGCTCGCTGAACAAGGGCGCAAAGCCAGCTGCGACCAACAATACGTTTTGCTCGCGCAGCGGTACTTCTAGCTGTTCGGCCAAGTGCAACAGCATATCGCGGCTTGGTTGCGCGCGTCCAGTCTCCAAGAAACTCAAGTGTTTGGTCGAAATATTGGCATCGCTCGCCAGATCAAGCTGGCTCAGGTGGCGACGCTGCCTCCATGTGCGGATCAGTGAACCAATTGCTGCTTGTTTCATAGCCGCATCTTAGCATAATTTGGGTAGTTGCCACGATTACCTCTGAGGTAATTGTGGCGCTAACTATCAGCGCTTATGCTGCATCTAGGTTATTCAAACCTGACGTTGTTGGGATTTTGATATTGATAAAGGAGCAGCTGTATGCGTTGGTTACAACATCCTCAATTATTACGCTATGCAATTCGTTTTGATGGAATAAGCGCTGGTGGATTATTGCTTGGCTTGCTGGGCTTAAATCAACCACTGGCTCAATTATTTGGCTTGCCAAGCAGTTTTTTATGGTCTGTCGGTTTGGGCTTGATTCCGTGGGTAACTTGGTTGGTATGGTTGTCGTTCCGCCCAACGATCAATCGTGGCGCTGCCTGGTTTGTGGTGGTAGTCAATGGGCTGTGGGTTGCCGAAAGCCTTTGGCTGATCGCCGGGCCAACGTTTCAGCCAACGGTATGGGGCTATGGCTTTTTGCTTGCGCAAGCGATTTTGGTGGCACTAATTACCGAGACCGAAATTATTGCGTTGCGCCGCAAGTTGGTCAACGCCTAAGGGTAGAGAGTTCCCTCACCCAACCCCTCGCCCACGGTGCGGGCGAGGGGCTTTAATACCGTCGTTCTGACGCAATTCTTGGTGAAAAACGGGTACTCCCCCTCTCCCACTGAACGCGGGCGAGGGGGCAAGAGGATCTTTATTAATTGCCAGTGATTTCCAACATACGCTCCAAGGCCAAACGGGCGTTTTGCTTGATCACAGCAGGCACGGCGAGTTGATTCACCACCTTGCCCTCGACCAAATTCTCCAAAACCCAGCACAATTCCTCAGGATCGATCCGATACATGGTTGAGCAGAGACAGGCAAACGGCGAAACCGAAACAATCGTTTTATCGGGATTGTTGGTTTGCAAACGGTTGACTAGGTTGATTTCGGTGCCAACCGCCCACATGCTGCCTGCTGGAGCATTGTTGATTGTGTTGATGATATAGGCGGTCGAGCCAACATAATCGGCCTCGTTGGTCACGCCCAAGGTACATTCTGGGTGTACAATCACATTAATTTCGGGGTGCTTTTCGCGCCAAGTTTTGATGTAGGCTGGGCGGAATTGGGCATGAACTGAGCAGTGACCCGCCCAAAGCAAGACTTCGGCTTCGCGAATTGCTTCTGGCGTATGCCCACCATAGCGCAAATTGGGATTCCAAACCAACATTTTATCCAGCGGAATGCCAAGTTTGGTAAAAGCGGTATAGCGGCCAAGGTGTTGGTCGGGCAGGAACAGCATTTTAGGGCGTAGGTTTTTGGCCCAGCGCACAATTGGCTCGGCATTGGATGACGTACAGCATGCCCCGCCATGTTCGCCAACAAAGGCCTTGACGGCGGCGGTTGAGTTGACATAGGTAATTGGCATGACATGGGCATCAGCATCACCCAAAATCTCATTAAGCTCATCCCACACTTCTTCGAGTTGTTCAATATCGGCCATATCGGCCATCGAGCAACCAGCAGTGTGGTCGGGCAGAATCACGGTTTGGTCGTCGCGACCGAGAATATCGGCGCTTTCGGCCATGAAGTGAACCCCACAGAAGACGATATATTCGGCGGCACTTTTGCGGGCGTCAACCGAAAGCCCGTAGGAATCACCACTTAAATGGGCATGTTTGATTACATCATCACGTTGATAGTGATGCCCCAAAATAACCAAACGTTCGCCCAATTTGGCCTTGGCCTCAGCAATCCGTTGATCCAATTCTGCGATTGATAGCCCTGCATAATCCTCGGCACGCTCGTGTGCCACGCCAATTGCTTCGGCTGCGATGACGGTCATGATGACCCTCCATTGGGTAAATATTCGATTAGTGTCATTTTGACACTATAAATCGCGAGAAAAAGAGTGGGACGTAGCAAACGCCCCTAATAATGTCATTCTAACACAATGATCAGTAGTGTCAAGATGACAATTTTGTATGAAGGGCTAGTTGTCAAGGGCGAGGGGTCAGCATCCAGAAGTAAGGTGCCTTAAAGATCCTGATCCCTGACCCCTCGCGTTTAAAACACTGACACATTGTTGGGCAAACAAAAGCGTTCTTGAGCGCCATGGCCTGCGGTATACACCAAGCCACGCTGCCGCAGATCGCGCAGCAGCCGCGTGGTGGTTGTGCGATTCACGCCAATTGCCGAGGCCAGTTGTTCGTGCGTTAGGCGAATATCAATTAATGTGCCTTGCTCGGTTGGCCGGCCAAATTGCTCAGCCAACAGCTCAAACAAGCCCAAAATCCGCTGATCGCTACAGGCATGCGCTTGGATTGAAGCCCAACGCTGCATCTGGCTCAGCCGACTGCGTAGGCGTTGCATTAATCCGGGATGATCGGCTACTTCACCAAGCATACAGTTGACCAACCACAGCGCTATGGGCATAGAGTTGCAGCATTGGCTGTTGCTCGCTGCTATACACCAGCTCTTGCGGGCCGCACAAACTGACTAAAACCTGTGAACCATCAGGGTACAAACTGGCTAGCCCAACCACGCCCTGCGTAATTAATAAGATCTGCTCGGCTGGTAGGCTAATGAGGCTGCCTCGTTGATAGTGGCGTTGGCGCTGTTTGATACTTGGATCGCTTTGGCTTGCAAGGTAGTTGCTGCGTTGGCTTAATACATTCAACAATAATTGATTGCTACAGCTATCAGGCAAGACAATATCAGCGCTGGCTTTATAAGCGGCAATCGAAAGCTCAAGCTGGCCGCTCAAATTCCAGCCAATCCATGGCAGGTTCCAAGTGGGCAGGGTTGCGGTTAGTTGTTCAAGCTCGGTTTGATTGTTAAAGCAGGCGACGATAATAGTTTGGCGTGGTAGCGCTGGCAATTGAACCAGTTGATTCAAGCGCAAAAACATTGGAATATCGCCATGCTCCATCAACAAATTGGTTTGGCTGGTCGAGGTGCTAGTGTGATTAATTAAGAGCACAAATGCTGCTGTCATACTACTGCTTCCTTTCAAAATCATGCCACAACAACCCAAAGCTGGTCGAGTTGTCTGATATTTGACATAATGAGAGAAATTTAAGCACAACGTGGTGGAGGCAGCGTTGGTAGCAGCGCAAATGACGCTACGCGAAACTGTGGCTGAGCCAAGTGCTGGCTTTGGATGCTGAGCTGGCGTAGCAAATGCAGGCCCACAAGCACCATTGCAAACAAGGCCACCAATTGATGGCGATAGCGGGCATTGCCGAATGTTTGGTCGGATGTCAGCCTGACTACTGCGGGCGGAGCAATTTGGCAGATAAAAATAGCGCTATTTGGGTTCGATTGAAGATTGGTGGTAGGGCTGAACGCTCCTTGATCAATAATGCAGGCCATGGGGCAAATTAAGGCTAGCTGCAAAATAAACATGCAACAGCAAATCCAGCCCCAATGGCTGAGTTTGTTGCTGTTCGTTGCTTGGATCAATTGTTGTCGTGCATACACCATGAACATATTCCAGCTATGAATGGCATCATAGCATAGTATTGAATGGTTTAGTGCTAGCGTGGCTCGATTATTAATCGCTGTAAACGTGGCCAGCAATGCCAAGCAATCGCAATCGCTGCAAGACATTCAAGGCTACTGGCGATGTAGATTGCCGCCGACCACGGCCACATGCTAGCCCAAACCAGCACCGCCAGCGCGCTATGCAGCAAGCCACTAGCCAACCAAACCAGCCATGGCGAGCCACGCCAGCCATGGGCATCAAGGCGGGGCAAAATCCAAAAAGCCACTCCAAAGATTAAGTTAAGTACCCAGCCGACCAGCATGGCATGAATGTGGGCCGTGCGCCAATACCAAATCCAAGGCCAAACCCCAATTGCCTTGCTGACCAACATGATGCCGCCAATGCTGCCGCCAACGACTAAATCGAGCAGGGCCGCCCGAATGCTCAACTGACTAAATTTTGGCATTATTGCACCTCTGCACTATTTGGCTTTGACGGCTTTGCCTTTAACCCGTGGCCAAAGCATCAACAAGATTAACCACAAGGCTGCGACTTGCAGGTTTGCTGCAACCACCACTGCTCCTTTGACGAGGCCGCTTGGGGTCCATTGCAACAGTGGCTCGACCATGCTGCGCAGCCCAAGCCCAAGGTTGAAGGTGGCGTAGGCTGACCAAGCAATTTTTTCGTTGCCGCGCGGTTGTTCGCGGGTGTGCACCGGAAACAGCCAAATTGCCACCCCAACAATTAACTGCGTGACCCAGCCGACCATCAGGGCGTGATAAAACACAATTTGTAAGGCTGCCAACGGATTCGATTTTAGGTTCCAAAGCTGGCTGATCAGCATCGCAATGCCTAGGCCAAACGCCAGCACCAGCCAGACAAACGCAGTTCGGATGTAGTAACGAGCAAGGGTTGGCATGGTACTGGCTCCTTTGAAATCTAGGCTTGTTTGGCCAAAATGGCGGTTAGATCGGCCACGATTGGTGCTAACTCAAGATGGTGCGCTTGGGCGGCTTGGCTCAGGCTCAAACCACCGCCACAACATAAATCGAAGCCATGCTGGCGCAAAACTGCCATCACATCAGGGTTTGTTTCAGCTAAGGTGGCCAACGTGGTTTCGGCGATTACTTCAGCGGTTATTGTTGTTGCTTGCATCAGAAGCTCCTTGCAAAAATACAGCTGAGCCTACGATAGCTGATCGCTGGACAACCAGCAGCGACTTTTCTCACAAGCAATGCCAAAGCAATCCCAACGATCACATGCGAGAAAAGTCACAGCCAAACTGGTGACGAGGTTCTAAGCTAGGGCTATGTAATTACAACGGCTGGCCAAATCCCAATTGCATATCGATCACTGGCGATCCCAGCATCGATTGATGGTTCGCTTTCAAGCAAGGAGCGTCGCAATGAACCGCCGATCATTCACGATGGTAGTGATTTTTAGCCTGTTGTTAACCAGTATTGCTGCCTGTGGCGACCAAGTTAGCCGCACCAGTTCGCTGGCCCCAACCGCTTCGGTTAATCCCGAAAGTCAGGTCGTGAGTCAACAAGCTAGCCAACAAACGAGCCAAGCAGTGCTTGAAATTCATTCGTTTGATATGGGCTTTAAACCACAGAATCTTAGCGTGCCAAGTGCTGGCATATATACAATCAAATTAGTTAATGATGGGGTGATTCCTCACGATATAACGTTTCCTGATGGTACCAAAATCAGTGCTAACAGCAACGAAACCGTTAGCGCTGATGTGACTATTTTCGCCGAAGGCTTGAGTTTTATCTGTGCTGTGCCGGGCCACGAAGCCGCTGGCATGAAAGGCACAATTCAAGTTGCCTCGGCTAATGCCGCTGTTACGCCAACTATGATGGATGACCATAGCGGGCCTGCTCCAGAAAGCGATATTGCCGCCGATGAATCGGCTCCAGCATATACCTTGTATGATGCTCAAGCTCCGGCGGCCTTAGCAGGCACGCTGCATGAGGTCGAATTAGTGGTTGAAGAAAAAGATATGACGGTGGCTCCGGGCTATGTGCAACATGTTCGGACGTTTGGTGGCACAGTGCCAGGCCCAGTTATTCGGGTGAAGGTTGGCGATACGGTACGGATTCACCTGAAAAACCCAAGCTCGAACAAAGTACCCCACTCGATTGACTTCCACTCCAGCGAGGTCGCTTGGAACGATGAAATGACCTCGATCAACGTTGGCGAAGATAAAGTTTATGAGTGGAAAGCTAATTATGCTGGGGTTTGGATGTATCACTGTGGCACAACGCCAGCGCTGCATCACATCGCCAATGGCATGTATGGCATGGTCATTGTTGAACCCAAGGAAGGCTTGCCAGCAGTTGATCATGAATTTGCCTTGGTGCAAAGTGAATGGTATCTCGGTAAGCAAGGCGACCTCGTAAGCTTGGAAAAAGCTTCGGCGGCGGCTCCTGCACCTGAATATGTGGTATTCAACGGTGTTGCCAATCAATACAAAGATCATCCACTAGAAGTCAAAACTAGGGCTAGCGTGCGGGTGTTTGTGCTGAATGCTGGGCCAAGCATCGATAGCTCGTTCCACGTGGTTGGCACAATCTTCAACACCGTGATCAAAGAAGGTGTGCAATTACGGCCTGAAACATCGAATGGCTATGGCTCGCAGGCTGTTGATTTAGCGCCAGCGCAAGGGGCAATTGTCGAATTTACGACGGCTGAGGATGGTTTGTATCCGATCGTGACCCATGCCTTCAACTTTGTGGGCCGCGGTGCGTTGGGCCTCTTCCAAGCAGGCGATGGCGACCCCAAAAACTAAACGCGACTGAATGATCTGGCAGCGTGGGTTTGCTCGCGCTGCCAGCTAACGATCGGAGTTGGCGATGTTCTTGCCAGTCATAAATCTGCAACGCTGTATTGCCTGTGGTCTCTGTGAACATGTTTGCCCAACGAATGCCGTAACGCTTGAACACCAACAAGCCGTCTTGATCAAGCCCGAAGCCTGTACCTTCTGTGATCGCTGTGAAAGCGCCTGTCCAACTGAGGCCATTAGCCGTTCGTTTGCAATTCGCTTCGCCCCAAGCAGCCAGCCACTCACTAAAGCTCAGCTTGGTCTGCTAAACCTTGGGGATCGATAATTTCGATCATGCCGCGATCAAGCCGAATTAAACCTTGGGCATCAAACGCCTTCAATGCTCGCCCGACCATCTCGCGCACAGAGCCAATATGCGCCGCCATTTCGGCTTGAGTCAGTGGCGCTAATTGCGGGTTTTGTTCCGCCAAACTTGCTTGTTGCAACAGCAAACGGGCCAACCGCCCATTGACCGTATGCAAGGCCAAATTTTCAATCAAGCCAACCAAACTATGCAACCGATTGGCAAATTCACCCAACACCGCCAAGGCCAATTCAGGGTATTGTTGAGCAACTTGGCGAATATGCTCACGCGGAATCGCTAATAATTGGCTGGTTACAAGCGCTTCGCTGGTCGCAGGGCAGCGGGCTTCACGAAACATCGGCACGGTATTAAAATGATCATAGGCCTCGACCAAGTGTAAAATATGCTCACGGCCTTCGATTGAATGGCGCACAACCTTAATTCGCCCACTAGCGACCAAATACATGGCTGTGGCTGGCTCGCCCTCAAGCGTGATTAGGTTGCCACGCTCAACCGTTTGTTCATAGGCATGGCTGCTCAAAGCCGTAATAATCGTTGGTGATAGATCGCGAGTGAAACTGACATGGGCAAATAAAACGTTTCGATCCATCTGTAGTATCCTCGTTGCACTAGAACTGGACTGGCATCATAGTACAAGGAATTTGCCCAATGCATGCATTACTTTCGCAATTAATTGTTGGCACGTTTGCGCCGTTGGATTTGGATCAACTGCGCAGCCAAACTGAGCTTGATGGGCCATTGTGGAGCTATACCACCGACCAACTCAACCTTAATTTGCTGCGCTTCCGTTTTGGCGATGGCATTCCCAACCATCACAATCACGAAGTTGATGTGTTGTTGCTGGTGCTCGAAGGCACTGGCATGTTGGAGATTGATTTGGTGCAGCAGCCAATTGCCGCCGGCTCGATCATCTGCATTCCCCGTGGCACAGCCCGTTCGATTCAAGCTACCAGCAGCGAATTAATCTATTTTAGCTGTCATCAACGCCGGGCGGGCCTGTTTCCAACCGTCACCAAGCATAACGCCATGTGAGAAATATCGCTGTGTGAATCACCCTATTTGCATACACTAGCCCTAGATCTGCTAGTTGATGGAGTGATTGTATGGCGCGGCATAGTAAATTATTTTGGCTCAGTGGGCTAACTGCGTTGTTGTTAGCCACGGTTGTGCATTTGGCTTTGACGGCTGCTGGCCCGCAGCGTTGGGATGCATGGGTGCATCTGCTGCTGTATGGCTGGATCAGTTGTAGTATTTTTGCGGTTAATTATCATACAACCCCGGTATTTAGTGGTCGTAATTTCCCCAAACCTGCTTGGTTGGAGTTCCATTGGTTGGTTTGGAGTTTGGGTGTGCTCTTGGCCAGCAGTGGCTTGGTTTGGTATAGCCAACTGAGTTATCGGCTTGGCTTGGGCTTGGAATGGCTGGGCAGTTGTTTGTTTATGTGGAATATTGTTCAACTGTTGCGTAGCCCCAAACTCCGCCCAAGCATGCCATCGTCGCCGCAGCAACAACAACAGATCGATCGGCTCTCCACCCTCGCTACCAAAACCTCTGGCGCAAGTTTACCGCTGGCATTGAGCTTAATGCTGGCCCGTGAATTTGGCTTGATTCATGCCCGTTGGCTGTTGAGCGCTGAGCATTTGCTGACCCTCGGCTGGATGATGTTGATGATTATTGGGGTTGGCTGCCATGTCTTGCCCCGCTGGTCGGGCCAAGCAACCCGTGATCCCCGCTGGTTGCACGCTGGCTTGGGCTTGCATCACGTTGGTTTGCTGAGCATTGTGCTTGGCTTGGGCTTTGATCTGCCAGCCGTATTTGCGCTTGGCGCAAGTTTCATGCTCTTGGGATTAAGCTGTTGTGTTTGGCTGCTTGTACCTGCCTTGGCTAACCGACCTGCCAAGCAACCAGGCCAATTGAGCATTGTCCAACCTCGTCGGATTGGCCCTTTGACCATGTGGTGCATTCGGGCGGCGGTAGGCTATTTGGCGCTTGGCATCGGCTTTGGGATTAGTTTTGCCTTTGATCGGGCTTTGGGCGCGCAATTACGCCCAATCCATGTTGAATCGAATTTAGCTGGCTTTGCGACAATTTTAATTTATGGCATGGCCTATTTTATGCTGCCACGCTTTATGGGGCGACCATTGGCCTTTGCCAAACTTGCCAATTGGCAAGTATTTTTGGCAATTAGCGCGGTGCTGCTGATTGATCTTGGGTGGGCTGGTTTGGTGGCTAGTGTGCCAGGATCACGCTGGTTGCTGGTGTTTGGCGCGAGCTTGCATGGCTTGGCGGCATTGCTATTTAGCCTGAGCATGCTAGCGACAATCTATCAGCCAGCTCAAGTGCGGCGCTTGGTGCCTAAATCCTAATCAAGCCTTTAATTCATAGGCTGCGATTGTGGCGTATAGTGAGGCTGGGTTGAATTGAGTGAGGGCTTTGCGATCACATTGTCTGTGCATTGGCCCCAAACTAGAAGGATGATGCGATGCCAGCCCTGATTGTGCAAATTGATTACGATTTAATTAAGCAAATTGCCTGGCGTTTTCAGCGTTTGGCTGAGCGGGTTACTGCCATTCGTCAGCAATTGCAGCAAGTTGCTGAGCGCTTGATTGCTGGCGAATGGCAGGGCGCGGCGGCAGTTAAATTTGCCAACGAATATCAATCCCAGCTTGTGCCAGCCTTCCAGCGATTAACCAGTGTTTTGACGACTGCTCAGCAGCTTAGCCTTGAAATGAGCGGTGTAATCCAAGCAGCTGAGCGCGAAGCAGCAAGTTTATTTCGCTCGCAAGTCGTGCTCAATCAAACAACCGATCGCGCTGGAAAATACAAAGCAGCCTATCTTGAAATTAGCGAAATGCGCCGAGTTGAAGGCCAATTATTTGTTGCTGGCGGCGCTGATATGCGCCAAGGCATTCATCCTAGCGATGCTGATCAGGGCCAGATTGGCGATTGTTTTGTGGTGGCTTCGTTGGCAGCGATTGCGCAACATAACCCCGATGTGATTCGCAACGCAATTGAAGATAATGGCGATGGCACGTATACCGTCACTTTTTACCAGCGCGAATCGAATAACCGCTTCAATCGCTTGAATAATTGGCTGGATAATGGCTATGATCCGGTGAAAATCACCGTCACTGCTGAGTTTCCCGTGCTGGCCGATGGCACGCAGCCCTATATTTACGAGAACCAAGAAATGCTCGATGGCAAACGTGAATTGTGGCCAGCGATTATGGAAAAAGCCTATGCCCAATTTTTGAGCCAAAGCGACGATCCCATTGATATGTATAGCACCCTCAACCGTGGCGGCAACCCTGCCGATGTGCTCGAGGCGATTACCGGCGAGCCAAGCATCACCACCGAGCCGCAAACCTATAGCATACGCCAACTAGCCGAGCTGCATAATGGCAAACAAGCGATTATTTTTGGCACCCACGAGCCAGATAATCCCTTGGTTAATCAACCAGCCTTTGTCAATAAACAACTCCAACCAAAACATGCCTATTATGTAAGCCACGTTGATCAACAGCGCAATCGAGTCACGTTGCGCAACCCATGGTCGTGGGATGAACCACCGGTCACCGTGAATTATAGTGATCTTGATCAACTCTTTAATACAGTTGTGACCAATCCAATTGATTAATTGGAGCGTGCTGCATGCGTTTTTGCTGGATATTTGGGCTTATTATTTTGCTCATAGTGGGTTGTCAGCGCGATCAAGACCCGCTTGCCGACCCAGAAAAGGAATCTGCTGCGATGCTAGCGCTTGATCAAGCAACAATTGTGACGTTACGTGAAGGCACCGATTTTCAAATCGCAGGCCTGAATCTTGGTGTTTTGCAAATTTTGTATAGCTCAGCTGAGCCGAAACAGCCACTTGGCGTGCGTATCCGATTTTTAACCAAGCCAGCAATTTTTAATTATCATACTGAACTCTTGCTTGACCAAACAAT
This sequence comes from uncultured Chloroflexia bacterium, assembly GCA_963767035.1. GTDB lineage: Bacteria > Chloroflexota > Chloroflexia > Chloroflexales > Herpetosiphonaceae > Herpetosiphon. The sequence goes on from CAVYBW010000004.1 coordinate 700,581, forward strand.
CACTGTCGCCAACTATCAGGTGCAATTGCTTTCAATCGAACAGCAATCAATTCAGGTTGCAATTCGCTTAACTGCTGAGCAAGCACCAAACTTGCCGATTGAAGCCTTGGCGCACGAACAATTATTGATTGCACCAACCCAAAGCAGCGTTGGCGATGGCTATCTCACAATCACAATTGGCGAATATTATCCTGCCAGCGAAGGCCAAACAGCGCGGGTAGCTTTAAATTTTTGGGTCAGCAGCAGCGTGCCAGCGCTTGATTTAGAAGCGACGCTTGGTCAAGTGCTTGAATACGAGGGCTATCGGGTTCGCGTTTTGTGGTTGCCGAATGCGGCGTATCCAATGGTTGCGCTTGGCTTGCACGACGAATAAGCCAAATCAATGCATTTTCCTTGGATGAAGAGGCGGAACCAGTGAGTCAACGCCCCTCGCCCACAGCGTGGGAGAAGGATTGCTTTCAAGGGTCGGTTTTTAGTCAATCATTGGCGCTATCCGCATGGATTGGTGGTCACCACCCTTCCGTCCCGCCTCAAGGCGGGAGACGCAGGGGGCTTTAATCCCCCTGCACCCCCTCAAGGGCAATTCGTGGCAGACAGGCATTATCCGATGAACCTGCTATGGCGCGGTTCGCAGCCAAGGGGGCTTAAAACCGACCTTGTAAGGAAAGGGATTAGGAGTGAGGGAACGTAAAGCGCCTGCCCATCGAACGTGGCTTTATTAACGATCAAGTACCTTTAGCCTAATTCGAAAGGGCTAATTCTGACGGCCAGCCAGAACTATGCTACAATAAGCGCTGATGTTTAAATTTGAGGTGACATAATCCACGATGGCACGCACTACTCGCGCTATTCCACAACGTACACTTTCTGCTGAAGATCGGGCTACATTTGAGCGGATGGCTGAGAGTATCCGTTCGTTGGTTGGGGTACATATTAATCAACAGCCTGGGCGTTTTATGTTGGATACGCGGATTATGCTTGATTTGGTGCGTTTTCCGGTGATGCGTCCAACTGGTGGGCGGGTGACGTGGGGCGGCTATTTTACCTATTCGCCGACTTATGCCTCATTGACCCCAGAACAACGTTGGAATTATATTGCTTGGTTGGCTGGCGACGAAAGTGGCGCAATCCAGCTTTTTCGGATTATGCGGCTGTATGCCTTGTGCGCCGAATTAACCACCTCGCGCCGTGATGAAGCAATTACGGCTATGCGCCAGTTGTACGATTCGAGCACCAACGATGCGGTGGCCCAAAGTTCAATCGGCAATGTGCTCACTTTAGCTTATGCCGCCTCGCAAACCGAGTCGTTAGGCGAGTGGTTAACCATCTTTACGCCCTCAAATGCTATTCCTGCCGATGTGTTGATTCGCTGTTTTGCCTTGGCCTCAATCGAAGCCAGCGGCCCCTTGCTTTTTGATATTGCCTCACGTTGTAATTTCAAGCTTGGCCGTGGTTTAGGCGGCAAACGCGCAGCGATCGAGCAAGCCATGCGCGATATTGCCGATCGTTGGGGCGAGCGTCATCACACAACGGTCATTCGCACGATGGTTGAGCAAACCCCAACCATGCCCGTGGCGCTGAACTATAGCGATACCTTGGTAATGTGGGTTGCCCGTGCTTTAGAGCTTTCGCAAGGGGTATTTTTATTCGATCGCTCCGACGCTGCGAGCTTTATTCGTGGTTTGGCGGCGGCGGCGCAAGAGCAAGTACGCTCCAACAAAAAAGGTAGCATCCCGCTCGATGGCCTCGAATTGCTCGATGGAATTCTCAAGGGCGATGGCGGGGTGGTCCAATTTGATCTCTCTGGCTCGGCTGAATATGTGATGACCGAGGAAGAAGAGGCGATCTTAGAGCAAAAAATGGCACGCTTGCAAAAAGTGACAGGGGTCAAAATCGTCAAAAACGAATGGGATGTATTTTCCTATTGGAATGGCCGCCAGAATACCTCACCCGATGCGGTGTTGATTCGCAGCTTGTCGATTAAGCAACCAAGCTCACCTGAGCCGTGGAACGCCCCAACGCCACCAACCTACGCGGTTGCTTCCTACAAAAGCTTAACCCCTGAGCAACGCTGGTGGTATTTGGATTGGCTGGCAGGCGACGATATTAAGCCCTTGGATGTGTTTTGGTCGGTGCGTTTCAAAGGCTTAGAGGCAACATTCACCCGTTTGACTCCCCAAAAAGCCCAAGAACAGACCGATTCGTGGTTTGACGAGCGTGATCCACGTTTGCTGAAACATAACATTGTGGGCATGCTCGAAACTATTTTCGATCAAACCAATGATGAATCATTGATGCGGGCTGGGCTGGATTTGCTCATGCCGCTGTATAGTGATTTTGGTGATGTTGATCGAGCAACCGCAGCCTTTAATCGCACACCGCTCAATCCTGATCAAGCCACGCGCTTGTTGGAATTGTTGTGGAATACTGGTGGCGTGGTTGATGGGCGCGGCTTGCTGTATGTAGCACGCGTTGGTGGTTTCAACCATACGCCATTGACCCGCGAATGCTTCGACCAAATTGCTGAACGCGCCGAGCAATTGCTCAGTGAATGGGAAATGGATAATGGCCCATTGAGCGATTTGCCAATTGTTAATTTCAGCTACACTCGCTCCAAGCGCCGAGTCGTGAGCGCGGTCAGCGTTGCCGCCGATGTGGCCCGCCAAGCCCAAGAAGAAATTAAGGCCCAACGGCGCTCGGCTCCACGGACGGCGCGCATGAGCGCTGAGGAAATCGAGGCCGAACAAGCCGAATTGGCCGAACTGCCAACCAATGCTGGCGATGGACCAGCTGAGGCAATTTATGTGCAATTGGCCAGCGATCCGCAGCTAATCGAACTCTACCTGACTTATGGTGCCGAAGCGTTGGATCAGGGTCGGCCAACCGAGGCAGTGGCCTTTTTGCGCCGTGCTGCCGAAATCGACCCGCGCAGCCATGCTAGTTTATTATTGCCCTTAGCGCGTTTACGCCTAAGCGAAGCCGCTCACGACCCGAAGCCGAATCAGTAGAAAATAGGTTCTTACCAATGGATGAATTACGTCGCCAGCGCTATCTTGAGATTTTGGCGAGCTTGCCTGAGCCAGCCTTTGAGCTTGAACAACTTGTGCAAGCACTGCCTGAGATTGATCAGCCTGAAATTGAAGCCGATTTATTGCATTTGGGCTTTGAATTAGATGAATATTTGATCCGAGCCGATTTTGAATCGGCATTAACGCCCAATACGCGGGTTACTCGCCCACAAATTCCGGTAGCTGCGCCACCACGCTTGCAGGCATTGCCGCCAATTTTGAATGAATTGCGTTTTCGGCCACCAACCGATGGCGAACGCGCCCGCTTGCTGAGCGGCCATGTCACGCCAGCTGATCGTTGGGCAGTGCGCGAGCAAGCCGAACACTATACCCTCAAAGGTGGCTTCGACCATCTGCTCTCGCTCGAATACGCCGCGATTGATGCCAAAGAATATCAATTGCGCGCGGTGCGGCGAGTATTGGGCGAAATGCATGGCAACGCGATTTTGGCCGATGAAGTTGGTTTGGGTAAGACGATCGAAGCCGGCTTGATCATCAAAGAATATCACTTGCGCGAAATGATTCGCACATGTTTGATTTTAACTCCAGCTCCGTTATCCGAGCAATGGCTCGAAGAAATGCACGATAAGTTTGGCATGAATTTTCATCGTTTAGGCGATGATAGTGACATTAGCCAATATCCTTTGGTGGTTGGCTCGATCGATCGTGCAAAAGGTGCCTATCGTAAAGCCTTGACCGATCGAACGTGGGATATGTTGGTGATCGATGAATGTCATATGCTCAAAAATCATCGCACTGGGCGTTATAAATTTGTTTTCAATTTAAATCGTAAGCATTGTTTATTGCTATCAGCAACACCAGTGCAGAACGAACTCCGTGAATTATATAATTTGATCACGGTTGCCCGACCTGGCCATCTCAAAGGGCCGCGCCAGTTCCAGAAGTTATTTATGGAAGATCGTCGTCATGCGCGGAATGTTGATCATTTACGAGCTTTGCTCAATGAAGTAATGATTCGCAATCGACGTTCGAATACGCTGACTGAATTGCCACCACGCTTAATTTATCATCATGAAATTGAATTAACTGATGATGAGCACGATTTTCACGATGCAATGGTACGTTTTTGCAAACATATCTATCAGCGTTATGTCGAAGGCGATATTGTTTTACAAAGCATTGATGGCAAAGTTGTTGTTTCCAAATTAGTTTTGGTGCTAATGACCTTGCTCAAGGAAATGACTTCTAGCCCACGCGCGGTTGGTCATACCTTGCGTGGAGCCATGTCGGCACGCTTAGGCAAAATGGATGTTGCTGATAGTGGCGAGACTCGAACGCTTGCTCAAAATCGTTGATGAGATGCAAATTCCATCCAAAGCACGCACCTTATTGAAAATTGTCACTAATGACAATACTAAAATTATCGTGTATACCGAATTTGTGGCAACCTTGGAATTCCTGCGCGATTTCTTGGCTGATCATGGAGTTGAATCGGTTTTGTTCCACGGTGGTCTCAGCGGCATGCAAAAACGCAATGCCGTTGAGCGCTTTCGTGATGGCAAAGCCCAAGTCTTTTTATCAACCGAGAGTGGCGGCCAAGGGCTTAACTTACAATTCTGCCATCGCTTAGTTAATTACGACTTGCCATGGAATCCAATGCGGATTGAGCAACGAATTGGCCGGGTGCATCGTTATGGTCAAGAACGGCCTGTTGAAATTTATACGTTGATTTTACGTGGCACAATCGAAGAATATATTTTGCATGTGCTGACTGGTAAAATCGATATGTTCCAAACCGTAATTGGCGAAATTGATGCAATGCTTTCGTTTATGCACGAACAACAAAGCCTCGAAGTGCGCATAACCGATATTATTTTGCATTCGAAGAGCTTTGATGAAATTCGTGCTCAAATGGAGCAACTTGGCGAAGAATTGCGCAAAGCCAACGATACACTCAACGAAGCCGAAAAAACCAACGCCGCCTTGTTGGATAGTGTATTAGGCTAATAGAACATAGAACATGGAGCATAGAACATAGAATGAATCTACTTGAAATATAGGCATTTTTCATTCTGGTTTGGTAATTACGCTATGAAAATTGATTATAGGGTATACATAGAGTACAATTGAATTTATGCTCTATGCTCTATGTTCTATGCTCTTACAGAAGGAATGTACCATGTTTACAGGCATTATCGAAGAAATTGGCACAATTTTGGTCGCGAATACAGGCTTAGAGCGCGATAATACGTTGCGCATCGGCTGTAAACTGGCAACCAGCGATGCCCAATTGGGCGATAGCATTGCGGTCAACGGAGTTTGTTTGACCGTCACCGCCTTTGAAGCCGATTGGTTTGAGGTTGGTTTAGCGCCTGAAACCTTGCGCCGCACCAATTTGGGCCAACTCAAAGTCGGCAGTGCAGTCAATTTGGAGCGCGCTTTGGCGGCTGGACGACGCATGGGTGGCCATTATGTGCAAGGCCATGTCGATGGTACTGGCGAAATCATCGCGATCGCGCCAGATGGCGAATCCAAGGCGATTACGATTCGGGTTGCGCCAGCCCTGATGCGCTATATCGTCGAAAAAGGCTTTATTGCAGTTGATGGCACCAGCTTGACAATTACCCGCACCACTGACGATAGCTTTGGCTTGGCAATTATTGCCCATACCCAAGTTTGGGCGATTATTGGCCAACAGCAGGTTGGTGATACAGTTAATATCGAAGTTGATATTTTGGCCAAGTATGTCGAAAATATTGTGCGCTTTGATCGCAAATTGCTGGCCGAATAAGCGGCCCTTGGTTTAGATGGAATCCATGAATGATGTATAACGATTATGCCCGTTACTATGATGACGGGCAACTCCATTTTAGCGTCTTGATGTTTGATTATTTGCAGCGGGTGCTTGAATTACACCCTGTGGCTGACCGTTCGCTGATCGATCTGGCCTGTGGCACAGGCACATTAGCCTTGATGCATGCTGATTTGGGCTGGGATGTGTTGGGGATCGATGCTTCACGCGAGATGCTGCGGGTGGCGCAGCGCAAAGCCCGTGGCGATCTCACCCAACAGCGCTCAATTCGCTTTCGCCGCGCTGATATGCGCGATTGGCATGTGAGCCAGCCGGTGCAATTGGTCACTTGCTTTTACGATAGCCTGAATTATTTGCTGGAAGAAAGTGATTTGAACGCAACATTTGCCTGTGTTGCCGCAGCGCTCGATGTTGGCGGGCGCTGGATTTTCGATATCAACACGCCCTATTTTTTGGAGCATGTGTGGCAACCAGTTGAAATCGACGAACGCGATGGCTACGTTCATATCATGCATTCAGAATTTGAGCCAGAACGCTGTATTTCGTGGTTGCAATTGACCGGTTTTGCCCAACGGCCCGATGGTTTGTTTGAGCGATTTAGCGAGCAGCATGCCGAACGCGGCTATAACCAAGCCACATTAGAGCACCTTTTGCGGGCAAACGGGTTTACAATAGAGGCCGTGTACGATTGTTTTGTGCTGACTGAACCAACCCCCATTAGCCATCGCTGGTTATGGGTGTGCACCAAGCAATAAGCGTCTGATTGTCGTAAAGGAGTCAAGCTATGCCGTTGGCAAGCATCGAAGAAGCACTGCAAGATTATGCAGCCGGAAAAATGGTGATCATCGTAGACGATGAAGATCGCGAAAATGAGGGTGATCTGGCATGTGCTGCCCAGTTTGTTACGCCACAGGCAATTAATTTTATGGCCAAAGAAGGCCGTGGGCTGATCTGCTTGGCCATCACGGGCCAGCGTCTCGACGAGTTGGAAATTCCCATGATGGTAACCTCGAATAATTCCAAATTTGGCACCAATTTCACCGTGTCGATCGAGGCGGCTCAAGGCGTAACCACTGGCATTTCAGCCTATGATCGGGCGCATACGATTCAAACCGTGATCAATCCCAACTCCAAGCCTAGCGATATTTCGCGGCCTGGCCATGTGTTTCCGCTGCGCGCTGCTGAGGGTGGCGTATTGCGCCGGGTTGGCCAAACCGAAGCCTCAGTTGATCTGGCTCGTTTGGCTGGTTTGTATCCAGCTGGCGTAATTTGCGAAATTATGAACGACGACGGCACCATGGCGCGTATGCCTGATCTTGAAGTTTTTGGCGAAAAGCACGATCTCAAGATTATCAGCGTTGAGCAATTAATTCGCTATCGCCGCGAACGTGAATTGTTGGTGACCCGCACCGCCGAGGCGCGCTTGCCAACCGCTTATGGCGAGTTTAAAATCATCTCCTACGAAAGCAAAATTGATACACCCGACCAACAAGCCAAGGAAGCAGTGGCCTTGATTATGGGCGATATTTCGACCCATGAGCCAGTGCTGGTACGGGTTCACTCCGAATGTTTAACTGGCGATGCCTTTGGCTCGTTGCGCTGCGATTGTGGCCCGCAACTTGAAAAAGCCATGCAACGCATTGCCCAAGAAGGCCGTGGCGTGTTGCTCTATTTGCGCCAAGAGGGACGTGGCATTGGCCTGACCAACAAAATCCGAGCCTATATGCTACAAGACCAAGGCTTGGATACGGTTGAGGCCAACGAACGCTTGGGCTTCCCGGCTGATTTGCGCGATTATGGCTTGGGAGCGCAAATGCTGGCCGATTTAGGCTTGCGCGATTTACGCCTGTTGACCAATAATCCCAAAAAGATCATCGGGTTTGAGGGCTACGGCTTGCATGTGGTCGAGCAACTCTCCTTGGAAACCGACCCGAATAGCGAAAATCAAGCCTACTTGCGCACCAAACGCGAACGCATGGGCCATACCTTGTCGAATTTGAATCCAGCTGAATAAACTATAGCCACGCCAAACGCCGCTCGCGCATACTAACCCAACGTGCTTGACCGATTACTAAATGGTCAAGCACGTCAATATCGAGCAATTGCCCAGCCTGAATCAATTGTTTGGTCACCAAAATATCATCGGGTGAGGGCGTTGGGTCGCCGCTAGGGTGATTGTGAACGACAATAATTGCTGCCGCATTCAGCCGAATTGGCTCACGAAAGACCTCGCCAATCCGCACGCTAGCGCTATTCAACGAGCCAATCGTGACGTTTTCAATTTTCAGCACATGGTTTTTGGTGTTGAGGATGACCACCCGCAGATGCTCCTTATCCAGATGGCTCATCTCAACTTGCAACAAACCCACCACATCGGCAGGTGAAGTGATTTGCAAGGGCTGATTGGGCGCTGCCAGCAGCAAGCGCCGCCCAATTTCTAGGGCTGCTTTGATATGGGCTGCTTTGGCCTCGCCTACCCCACGCACCTTACATAAATCGCTAAATTCGATCTTTTGCAGGCCATGCCATCCGCCATGCTCACGTAATAATAATTGGGCAAGCTGAATCACATTCATGCCTTGCACCCCAACCCGGAGCAAAATTGCCAAAATCTCAGCATCAGATAGCGCTTGTGGCCCGAAGTCGCGCAGCCGTTCACGCGGTTGTTCGCTGGATGGTAATTCTTTAATTGAGATAAAATAGTTGCTCATACGATCGAACTCGCACTAAAATGGTTGTTAGTGGAGAGCCACAAGCGTGGCAAATTTGGCATGCTTGCCCAAGCATTTGGCAAAATTGCCCAAAAGGTGTTGAATGATGACCAATGATCCAACTGTTTTGGCGCGCCGAAACCATGAATTGACCATTTTGAATCAAGTTGCCGAGGCCTTGAATCGGAGCACCCAGCTTGATCAGGCCTTGCAAACTGTCTTGGAATTGGTGGCGGAGTTGTTGGGCTTGCACACGGGCTGGGTGTGGCTGTTGCGTGATGATCAAACGACTCATTATCTGGCAGCGGCCTATCATCTGCCTCCAGTGTTGTGCCACCCCCAAGCCTTGGAAGACGATTGTTATTGCTTAGAGCGCTTTCGTGATGACGATTTGGAGCGAGCTGCCAATATTAGCGTGATTCGCTGCACCCGCTTGCGCCATGTGCCGCAAGGCACTGAGGTACGCTTTCATTCGTCAATTCCGTTGATGGCCCATGGTCGCAAACTTGGCGTGTTTAATGTGGCCAGCCCTGATTGGTGCGAATTGAGCGCTGATGATTTGCGTTTATTGCACACCGTCGGCGATTTATTGAGCATGGCGATTGAGCGCACGCGGCTATTTGAACGCTCGCTCAGCTTGGGCGCGGTCGAGGAGCGCAATCGGATTGCCCGCGAAATTCACGATACCTTGGCCCAAGGCTTAACGGCAGTGTTATTGCAACTGGAAACCGCCGATGCGTTGCTAGAGGCTGGAGCGACTGAGCGTGGTCGGGCCAAAATCCATCAAGCGCTGCAATGGACGCGCTATAATCTTGATGAAGCGCGGCGTTCGGTGCTCGATTTGCGGGCGGCTCCCTTGGAAGGCCGTAATTTGGTTGAAGCCTTGGCGACCTTAAACCACGAGCATGATTCATTTTGTTTTGAACTGCAAACGATTGGCGGATTGCAACCGTTGCCCTTGCGGGTCGAAGTTGGTTTGTTGCGGATTGTGCAGGAAGCCTTGAATAATGTGCGCCAACATGCCCAAGCCAGCCATGTTGTGATCGAATATCACGCTACACCAACCAAGATTGAAATTTGCGTGCATGACGATGGCTGTGGCTTTGACCTAACCCTGGCTAAGCCCCAACATTTTGGCTTAATTGGCATGAACGAACGCACCCGCTTGCTTAGCGGCAGCCTTGAAATCAAAAGTACCCTTGGCGCTGGTACCGAGGTTTGTATTGTTGTGCCATTAGGGAGCAGTAAATGATTCGGATTATCGTGGTTGATGATCATCCGGTGGTGCGCGAGGGCTTGGTAGCGATTTTGAGTACCCAAGCTGATTTTGCGGTAGTTGGCGAGGCCAGTGATGGTCTTCAAGCCTTAGAATTGTGCCAGCGTATTCAGGCCGATATGTTGCTGCTTGATCTTGAGTTGCCAGCGTTGGATGGAGTGGCGGTGCTCGAACGCCTCGATTTTGCGGCCATCAGCCTACGAGTATTGGTGTTTACGGCATTTGATACCGATGAACGGATTATCGGGGCGGTACGAGCTGGTGCGCAGGGCTATTTGCTCAAAGGCGCTCCCCGCGATGAATTATTTGCTGCAATTCGGTTAATTAACGCTGGTGGCTCGACGCTGCACCCGTTGATTGCCTCAAAATTGTTGCGCCAAGTGCAGCGCGATATCAATTTGATCGAATTAACGCCGCGTGAGCACGAAGTGTTGCAACAATTGGCTCAAGGCTTAGCCAATAAACAAATTGCGTATCAATTGAATATCACTGAGCGTACCGTTAAATTTCATCTGAACAGTATTTTTCAAAAGCTTGGTGCGCATAATCGGACTGAAGCTGTGTCGATAGCCTATGAACGCCAATTAATTTAGCTAGGTTGATAATCGTTATGACTCCAACCCGTTATCAGATTCCGGCGAATGAGCATGAATTTGAACAAGATATTAAACACTCGCGTTTTATTGCTACGGTTGTGCATGCGCCAAGCTTAGCCGAAGCCAAACAGGCGATTGCCACGATTGCCGCGCGCTATCCTGATGCCAACCATAATTGTTGGGCGTTTCAAATTGGGCTTGGCCCACAAGCCGAAATTGGCTCATCTGATGATGGCGAGCCTGCTGGCACTGCTGGCCGTCCGATGTTGCAAGTGTTGCAAGGCAGTGGCTTTGGCGATATTGCAGCGGTGGTAACTCGCTATTTTGGCGGTATCAAATTAGGTACTGGGGGCTTAGTCCGTGCCTATAGCGGAACCTTGCAAAAAGCACTCAACGATTTACCAACCAAAGAGCAAGTTATTCGACGCACTGGTATGGTCACGATTAATTACAATCAATATGAATTATTGCGACGTTTACTGAATACATTCGATCCGGTGATTGAAAGTGAAGATTTTGCCAGCGATATTACCTTGATACTGGCATTGCCTCAAGATCGCTGGCAAGAATGTGCTGTGGCTATTCGTGAATTAACCTACGCTGAAAGCGAATTAATTGCCCTCGACGATTAAATGAATTGGCGCTGTATGATCCATTTCAAAGTGAATATTTTGAAATTCGCCCTGATCTGGGCGATCATCATAAATTTCAGTCGTTGGCAGCGAACGCCAAAATTGCTCGGCTCCGGCAATTGCAGGGTTGGTATGCAGATAAATTGTGCGATATGTACCTTCGTTCAAAATCCAAGCCCGGGTTAAGCTGACCAAACGGCGAGCCAAACCCGCTCGGCGATGGGCCTGATCGACATAGACGCGCACAATCTGGGCGGTTTCGGCAGTGGTATAGCGCTCAACCAGCCATTCGGGCTTGTAGGGTGGCTTGGGGCCGCCAGTGCGCACGGCGCATGTACCCACAACCTCGCCAGTTGACTGTACCACCGCCACAAAGAGCACTTGGCGTGGGTTATCCAGATAAGCGCTCGCTAAATTATCAACATCAGTATGCCATTTGGCGATATAGCCATAGCCAAAATCCTGCTCAAATGTGGTCAACATCAGCCGTCGTGCGCCCGCCAAATCTACGGGTATCGCTGCACGCAGCCTATAAATTCCATGGTCAATCGTCATTCCATGCCCTCATGATACGTATTTAACGATATATTATATCAATAAATGGCCAACTAATTTGCCAAAAAATCTAATATGCGCTATAATGCCGCTCGTTGCGCCGGGGTGGCGGAATGGCAGACGCTGAGGACTTAAACATCTCTCCTCGCAAGGGCGTGCGGGTTCGACTCCCGCCCTCGGCACCAACAAACTTGTGGCCGCGTTCACTCCTATGTGAACGGGGCTATAAGTGTACTTGCACCAAGCATATTTTATTAAATTGGTAAGGTGCAATACTTTGGCGGTTTTTAACCAGTGATGTTGGCGCATTACTGGTTGTACACGCCGCCTCTCTCGTCTTAGAACGATCAATGGGCCGTTGCCTAATGGTTCAGCCCTCGGACTGCCTCGCCTCTGGTGCGAGGCCTGCGCTAGCTGCGAACGTTACTCGTCGCTAGCGCTTCGCATTTTAGATATTGTTGGTAAACTTCGTTATTAGCCTCAAAAAAGTCCATCAGGCGATTAAGTGTATCTTCTAGGGTGACCTTGGTCTTATTAGGCTCTTCTAGCCTCGCGACCAGTAGAACTTCCTTCAGTCGCTCGCGGGTTGATTCTTTCATGCGAATGGGATAGTTGATAATATTATCTGCACTCATCCGATTCACCCCCTTTCGTATACAACATATATAATGTTATATACAGTATAACATTATATATGTTGATTGCGACCCTTAACCTTGTAGGCGACCCTGATTATCCGTCTTACTCTTGCAGTAAGTGCCATCGCCCATCTTCGATGCACAATAGAAAGTACCAGGAACCTTTGAACTGGGTTTCATGGGGCCATGGACAAACAGGTGCAGCACGTTCCTGTTCAATCTGAGCGGCCTCAGAATGAACTTTTGTTGGCGGGGTCGCGCCGATCCCATCGAGCCGATCAATAATTTTATTCAAATCTTCAACACCATCGACCTCTACCGTGATTGGATAATCACGGTAGATTGCTTGCACAACGAATTTAGCCATAATATCACCTCGCTATTACTACCTATGCTACACGAGCTGCGCGACGAAGCAGGCCAGCTGCGGCTTTGTGCCAGCAGCGCAGGCCACGACGAGCGGCCTCGCATTGACATGGTTGACCTCGAACTAGGCGATATTGGGTGTTACGGGTAGAAGAGCGAATGACAACCGCAGCGCTGGTGAATAACCATCGACCTTTGTTGAGTTCTTCCAATGCCTTGGATACTGCACCGCTCCATTCAGGGGCGATCTCGTAGGCAAGCTCGGCAGCGGCTTTGACGCTTTCGCGGGTAATTGCTGCGGCTTGGGCATTTGGGCTAGCTGGAGTTGACTCGGTAACTTCTTCAGCTTCAGCAATAGCGTTTGGGGTGCGGGTGAGTTGATCTAGGATAAATCTATTAGCTTTTGACCAGCCCTCAGATTCTGAAGCTGCATAGCCAATACATTCGCCATTAATTTCAACGAGGTAATCTTTCGTTATGCGATCGAGGGTGACTTTTTTGGTATAATTCGTGGTGGTCATAGGAGATACCGTCCTTTTGACTGTGCCCGTTGCGATCTAGAACATCGCGGCGGGCTTTTTATTTACTTGTGATTATTCTATATGACATATAGAACTTTGTCAAGCATCAACTTTGGGGGGCCGCGCGCAACTGGGGGGCAATCCCTCCACCTCCTCAAAAGCCTCGTTATTCAACCTTGCTGTTAGGGCTTGATTCGTTATCCCAAATAACAATCCCTAACCTAAACCCTCCTCCTCCTAATTCACGGTTTTTCACGAAAATTTGCTTAGTTATAGTTAAACCATGTAGTTAAGGAGGGTTAACCACCTATATCTGGTTAATGTCTTTAAAGGATGCATGGGGCATACACACCCCATGGCATGGGGCGTACACACCCCATGGGTCTAAATTTGCGATGGGGCGTACACACCCCATACATTAAAATGAAACACATGTGCATGGTGACAATCAATCGTTAGGTTGTATAATCAGCCTGCGCTTATTTGGTCGAGAGGATGCTATGCGACGTGTACTACTTTTGTTGATCGCTCTGAGCCTGGTTATCTCGCGAGTGACCATCACCGCTGCGGCCCAGCGCTGCTTTACTGAGACAGTTTTTTGCTTAGAATCCCCATTTAGCGAGTATTGGTCACAGCATGGCGGGTTGCCAGTATTTGGCTTTCCGATCGTGCGCGAGGCTCGCGAGCCGAATCCAGAAACCGGTACGATCTACCTCATGCAATGGATTGAACGTAATCGCTTTGAACTGCACCCTGAAAATGCTGGCACACCCTATGAGGTATTGTTGGGCTTATTGGGGAAAGAGCGGTTACGCCAACTTGGGCGCAACCCAGAACCTCGTGAAGCTGGAGCACAGCCTGGTTGTCTGTGGTTTGAACAAACTGGCCATAATGTCTGTGACCAGGCGACGGGCTTGGGATTCAAGAGTTATTGGCAGTCGCATGGCTTAAACATTGGCGGGCTATCAGCCTACGATCGCTCATTGCAACTTTTTGGCTTGCCATTAACTGGGGTCAATCTCGAAACCAATAGCGCGGGCGATACGGTGCAAACCCAGTGGTTTGAGCGTGCTCGCTTTGAATGGCATCCTGGGAAACCTGATGAGTATAAAGTGCTCTTAGGCTTGTTGGGCAAAGAGACGATCGCCGGTTATGGCATCGGCGGCCCTGTGTTGCCACAACCGCCAACACAACCCCAACCCAGTATTGAACCACAGCCACAGCCTACAACGCAACCCCAACCAACCAACGAACCACAACAACCAAGCGCGACCCCAGCGCCGCAGCCAACGGCTACACCAACGCTTCCGCCACCAACCTTTGATAATTGTCGTGTTAGCTCGACCAGCGCCCCAAATAACCCAGTGACGATAACGAGTTTAGACAAGCGCTCAACCCCTGAGCAAGTCACTATCAAGAATGTGTCGAGCGGTCGCGTTGTCATCGATGGCTGGCGTATTTGCAGCGCGAATGGTGCGCAATTACATGCCACGTTGAGCGGAACGCTTGCAGTTGGTGAATCGCGTGATATTGAATCGCAAGCTGAGGGGCCGGTGTGGAATAATACGAACCAAGATGATGCTGCACTCTACGATGCTAGCGGGCGGCTCATTGCCTATTTTGTTGATCCGAATTAGTGTGAACGCGTTCACATTACTTATTCCCATGGTGCAGACAATCGAGTATAATGGCCTCGTTGTTTGTGACAACGAACAACTCTCGTTTAAGCGCCGTCCCTTTGGGGCGGCGTTTTGAGTTTAGTTGTCCCCTCTATGCGGGATGAAAAGGTCATACATATACCTAAGGTAAAAGTACTATAAACCTCACTATCCAACTAATTGCTCTTTGCTATAGTGAGGTTGTTAAAACTTTTATAAGCGAGGGTGTAATATGGGGTTTTATTTATATATGCTTGATGGAACATTGATAAAGGACTATCGAGATTCTGCTGCTGAGTATAAAAAGGTGGAATTCCTGCCGAATCGATTAACACATTTAGAAAACGTTCATAGTCCTTATTATCGACAATATGCAGCGATTATCATGTACCATAAGCAAACTAACCTGTATTCTGTCGATATTCCAAATTTGTATGCAAAACGTGATTTAATTTTAGAGAAGTTACGATCATCTCATATTAATGATATTGACTTATTTGTAAGTCTACCTATTGAAAATCCTGAACCGTATAATCACCACGATATATTTTTCAATGTTCCGCTTTCTGAGTTGCTATCCATAGCTAAAGAAAGACTTCTGCACACATATCGAATAGAGCTTGAGCAACCCCGACCCGAACTTGCCGCAGAACTAACACCTAGATTTTCTTTATTCTGTAGCGCCAATGATGAAGAATGGGCCGCAAGAGAAAACGATATAGAACCACTCAATGCTAATATGATTATAGGGTTTCCAGAGGATGGAGAATCGCCGTTCTTAGCAGGAATGTAAATAGCACTACAGAACGTGGTATACTGCGATCAACTCTCTTCTCTCTCGCAAGCGTCCGTCCCTCAATTCTGCAACCATTGAGGATTCGCGGGCGCTCTTGCTTTTTAGCTGCCCTAGTAGGCTAATCCCCCCAAGCATCCCCTTTGCGAGTCACACACATGTGTGCTATCGTTTACCAAACGAGAGGTACACATATGTCACAACAACCCTATTCACAACAACCGGCGAGAACGCCCATGGCTCACACGTCCCAGCAACCCGCTGCGCCCCTGTTCGATGTTTTGGTATGCCTCAATTGCCGGCAATGGCTCGCAGCGATCGACAGCGGCGGTCTGCGATTTGGCAATGCGATCATTCGCTCGCGCATCGAGCTAACGTGCTCATGCTGCCGCGGTCGCACACGCGTTTGGCGACCGGTCAAGCCTAGTACTAGCACCCCCAAAAAGGCTAGTTGACAGGGTAAAACATGCGTGCTATGTTAAGCGCGTGATATTGTTGGCGACTGTCCACATTGCGTGACAGTCAGTTCGGTGGCAACAAGCCCCGTTAGCAACCTTTGCCAGGTTGCTAACGGGGCTTTGCGTTTTTAGTTTTGGCGCTTGCGAGAGTATGTTCTAGTGTCTTAGGTCTGGGGAATCGGCGCGCTACGATACCGGTTGCAGCGGATGTAGCACACGCACGAGCCAGGCCTAAGACGCGCGTGATACTGCCTCTGTTCGGTTGGTGATATGAACAGCTATTGGTTAATCGGAATCATCGTGTGGGTTGTCGCCCTCACCCTAGTGGTCGTGGTAGCACTCTGGTTCTTTGGCCGTGCCTACATCAAAACGATCCGCGAGAATGTTCGATTACAGCGTGACTTGGTACATGTTGAGGCCGCATCAAAAAGCGCGATCGCCTCAGTCGAAAAATGGGCCAAGGTTAAGCTCGATGCACTAACGCGTGAAATTCGGCATGTGCGCGATCGTTGGACGATTGCCAGCTGGGAATATGAGGACGCGAAGATGTACATTGAGGTTCTTGAAGAGAATCACCATGTACATCATTTGCCACTTCCCGCCAAACCCAAGCGACCAGACCATCGCCGGCCTATGGTTGAGCCAACCAATGCTGGTCAATATGCCAACCGTGATGAGGTTGACGAAGCGTTGGCTGACGATCTGTATGCTGGCGTTGCCAGCGACTGGCAACCAGCCTCAACGCGCTAGCAAGCCTATTTTTATTCAATGAAGGGAGTGCACGTATGAATACCACTGAGTATGCAATGGCGTTTTTCTTGGTCGTGGTTATCGTGGTAGTTGTCAGTTTGTTGCGTCAGTTTGGCCCAGGCCTCGCCCGCGCCGCCGAAAACGCCGCCGGCGCGCTTTTGAATGCCGAGCAACGATCAACCTTGTATGCCGCCGTGAAGGTAGGCCTGCGTGCAGCTGCGATGCATGACATTTCGTTTGATCAGCTTATTGATAAGGCGATCGAGATTGCCGCAAATTATCTTAAGGGTAACGGCCTTGACGTTGATGCCGACCTCTTGCGCGATTTGATTTTGGCTGAGCAGCAAAAGTTGAAACAAGCCCAACCAAAAGCGGCAACTGATGAACTTGGGCGGCCTGTGATTAATCTCGAAGTGAAGGGTCCAAGCCCGATTACCCCTGAAGTTGCCGCGATCGCGCGTGCATCAAATCATGTGCTGAGTCGCTTGGAATGATCTGGATTGCCCTTGGGTACATGCTCATCGCCTATGCCCTGTTCATCGTCGTTTGTCTTGACCTCGCTCGCCCGATCGTGTGACCGCGGTCACACCTAAAGGATTCGCTATGACTGAGACTGATCAACTCTATCGGTTCAATTCATCACACCAGTTCTATGTGCCTGACGAGTCAGGCGACTCGATTGCGTGCGTTGACGTGCGCTTTCGCCATGGCGTGTATTGGATTACCGCCGTATCCGTTGATAAGGCGCATCGCGGCAAAGGCTTGGCAACCATGCTGATCAATCAAGCGATTCGACAGTATGGTGAGCATGACCTCTACCTGAACGTGTATGCCTATAACGATCAGCCGCTCGATGATCGGGCACTGGTTGCGTTCTATGGCAACTTTGGCTTTGTTTCCATCGATGGTGCAGCTGGCCAAATGGTGCGGCGAGCAACCCAGCCCGATGCTGGTGAAACGGTGTTTGTGGTTGGCACCAAAGCGAATCGCATCGAGCACCGCGAGCCGCGTGAACGCCGCGACGTGCCAAATATTGGCAGTGTTGTTCACTATGTTGATGCAGTTGGGGCGCATTGCGCAGCTATCATTACTGGCTTGCATGTCGCGCCAACGAAGTCTGATCCAAATGGTGTTAGTACCGATGTTGCGCTTGCGGTCTTTGACTCATTCAAGGGCGATATAACGTTTGTGAAGCACATTCCGCTTGATAGCACTGGAGTGCGTTCGTTGACTTGGCATTGGCCGGAATAGCTGAAGGTATGCATGAGTGAAACCTTACAAAACCTGACACCTAAAAAAGACGCGTCATGAAGTGGGAAAAAGCGTTTATCACAGCGCTTTCCCTGCAAGGCGTGGTTTCATATGCGTGCCAGTCAGCGAAGGTTTCAAGAGCTACCGTCTATGAGCACCGTGCGAGCCATGAAGATTTTGCAGCTGCATGGGATGAGGCCTTAGAAGTCGCCGCCGATGCACTGGAGCTTGAGGCGCGGCGGCGAGCGCACGACGGCGTTGCCGAGCCAGTCTTTGGTCGTGTTGGGAAAGATGAGGACGGCGAAATTGGCACCATTCAAAAATACAGCGATACCTTGCTGATGTTCTTGCTCAAAGGTGCGCGGCCACAAAAATACCGCGAACGCCATGAGATTAGCACGCCGGATGGTCAACCCTTATTCAAGATCTACAATGCGACCGCCGATTTCAACCCAGACGACGCTTAACCAGCGACCTTACACCGCCTATGGTGGCGCGGTGCAGATGTGGCGTTGTCGGCGCGACGAAATACTTATCGAAGGCCCAGCGGGAACGGGCAAAACCCGCGCGGTGCTCGAAAAGATTCACTTTTGCCTGATGAAATACCCAGGGACGCGAGCGCTTATCACGCGTAAGACTCGCGCCTCAATGACTGAATCGGTATTGGTCACCTATGAGGAGAAAGTTCTCCCAGCATTCAGTCCGATCAAAGGCGATCCTGGTCCAACGCGCGAGCATCGCAAACATTACGACTATCCCAACGGCTCGACACTGGTGGTCGCGGGAATGGACAACCCCGATCGCATCATGTCAACCGAGTATGACATTGTTGCATGCTTTGAGTGGACTGAGGCGAATGAAGATGATCACGAGAAATTAACAACCCGATTGCGCAACGGCATCATGCCGTACCAGCAACTGATTGCTGATTGTAATCCGAGCTTCCCCAAGCACTGGTTAAATCAGCGAGCGCTGGCCAACAAAATGGAGCGCATTCTGAGCCGGCATGAGGACAATCCGAGTGTTACGAAGGCCTATCTTGCCAAGCTCGATAACCTGAGCGGGGCGCGCCGGTTGCGCTTACGTGATGGCAAGTGGGCCGCTCAGGATGGTCTGGTCTATGCGAACTTTGATGCGCGCATTCATGTGCTCGATCGCTTCGAGATTCCCGCCGATTGGCGACGATTCCGCGCTATCGACTTTGGCTATACCAACCCGTTTGTGTGCCAATGGTGGGCGCTCGATGGTGACAACCGCATGTACCTCTATCGTGAGATGTATATGAGTCATCGAACCATCAAAGAGCATGGGCCGAAGATTAAAGAATTGAGCGCCGGTGAGTCCATTGTTGCCACCATCGCTGACCCTGAAGATGCCCAGGCACGGGCTGAGCTAGCACAGATGGGTATCCCAACCGCGTCAGCGGATAAGGCAATCAAAATTGGGATTCAGGATGTCACTGAGCGACTGAAGGTCGCCGGCGATGATCGGCCACGATTGTTTGTATTGCGCGATTCGTTAGTTGAAATTGACGAACGCTT
This sequence comes from uncultured Chloroflexia bacterium, assembly GCA_963767035.1. Classification (GTDB taxonomy): domain Bacteria; phylum Chloroflexota; class Chloroflexia; order Chloroflexales; family Herpetosiphonaceae; genus Herpetosiphon. Next base: position 720,168 of record CAVYBW010000004.1, read on the forward strand.
GGCTGAAGCCAAAAAGCCACTCTATACCTTGGCTGAGTTCGATAACTACCATTGGCCCAAAACGGCGAATGGCAACGAAAAAGAAGAGCCGGTCAAGGAAGATGATCACGGTATGGATACATTACGGTACGCCGTGCGCTGGGCGAATAGCGGCGCGGTAGGTGGGAGCTTATTCCGATGAGTGTATTGACGCGATTCCGGTACAACTTGGCGCGATTAATTAGCAAGGCGGCCACGCTCAATATTGTGCCGCCTTGGTTTGATCGTTCAATCCTGACCCCTACCTTCCGCAGCTTGACCCGCGAGGCCTACTACAAAAATGCGGCGTTTTTGGCATGTGTCAGTGCGCTCAACTTTGGCATTAGTGAAGCACCGTTGGTGGTGCTCGATGACGATGAGCAGTTGCTGCGCAAGCACCCGCTGGCATCGCTGCTACGCCGCCCTAATCCGCTGATGAGTGGCACTGAATTGAAAGTGATCACCATGGCGTATATGGCGATCGGCGGCAATGCCTACTGGCATAAGATCAAGTCGCGCAGTGGGGTGCTTGAAACATGGCCTTACCACGCTGGTCAAATCTTCCCTGTGCCTGGTGGTAACAACTGGATTGATCACTATGACTTTGATGATGGCACCGGCGTTATGAAGCCCGTGGCCGCTGATGAAATTGTGCATTTCAAGTGGCCAACCCCAGACCCTGAACAGCCATGGCAAGCGATCGCCCCGCTGCGGGCCGCTGCGAGTGAGGTCGATGCCGATAACGAAGCCTCGCGCTATTTGCGAGCGCTGTTACAAAACGATGCTATTCCACGCACGATCATTACCCAAAGCCCAGAACGCTACATGAACGACGACGAGGTGCGGCGCGCCCGTACTCAATATAGTGAGCGCTATGGTGGTGACAATCGCGGGGGGGTGTTGATTCTTGAGGGTGGAGCTACGGTTAGTCGCCTTGGCTTGGACTTGCAAGAGATGGCATTCGAGGCCATGCACAATATCCCTGAGGCGCGGATCGCTGCGGTGATGCGCGTGCCGCCGATTATTGCCGGCTTGAATGTTGGGTTGAATCGCTCGACCTTCAGCAACTATGCTGAGGCACGCACGGCGTTCACCCAAGATACGATTGTGCCATTCTGGAATATCATCGCCTCAGAGATTGAGAGCGATCGCGACCTCAACCGCAACGACTTGATTGTGCGCCATGACCTCAGTCGCGTGGCCGCGCTCCAGGAAGATCAAAACCGCAAATGGGCACGGGTTACCGCCGCCTATCGCGAGGGCTTGCTCGATGACGATGAGGCGCGAGCCGAATTAGGCAAGCCGCCTTATAGCGCTACCCAACGTGCGGCTATGGTTGTGAGTGGCCCAGCTGCACCAGCTGCGCAGCCAACCCAACCCGCAGCCTTGCCAGAACCACAACCAACCAAAGCCTTACCAGCACCCCTTGATCGCAAGGCTTCACTCAAGCGCTCAGCGCGTGCGCTTCAGCGCGTGCGGCTCGATGTGGCCACACGCATGGAATCAGCCATTGATCAGTATTTTGCTGACCTGGCCGCTCGCGTGATTGCCCGTGCAACCAAAGCATGGAAGCCCGCAGCGCTCGAAGCCAAGGCCTTACCCGCAGCTGAGCTACTACTTACGGTTGGTGATATGACCGTGCTTGAGGATGTGGTTGGTTCCTACTATATCGACTTGATTAAGCTCAGCTGGGAAACATGGAACTCGATGCTAGGGGTTGAGGTCGTGTTTGGGATGGACGATCCGGCTGTTGTGGCCGCGCTTGCCGATGCTGGCCAACGGGTAAGCGCAATCAATGAAACAACGCTGGGCGCTCTACGCGGCTTGCTCCAGTATGGTGCTGAACAGGGTTGGACTATTGATCAATTGGTCGATGGTGTTGACGGCATGCAAGGACTGCGCAACCTGGTCACTGAGTCCTACAAAGGCCGTGCTCGCACGATTGCCAGAACGGAATTAGGCACGGCGCAGAATAGCGCGAGCCTCAAGCGCTACGAGGCAACCGGTGTGAACGCGGTCACAGTCATGGATGGCGGTGGCCCGAATAGTTGCCAAGCATGTAATGACATTGACGGCACAACGCAAACAACGGCTTGGGCTTCGATGAACGCCCTCGAGCATCCCAATTGTGTGCGGGCGTTTGCACCCGCCTATGATGATTAAGGTGGTAGGTATGGCAATGGAGTACAAGGCAGCGCCTGCGGAATTTAAAGCAGATCTGAAAGTACCAGGCGGCTATGAGGGCTACTTCTCAATTTCTGGCAATGTTGACGATGGCCTCGACATCATCGAGCAAGGCTCGTTTGCGAAAACGTTGCAAGAGCGGGCGCGCCGGATCAAAGTGTTTATGGCGCATGACTGGTCAAAATTACTGGGGCCGCCGCCTGATGTAATTCATGAAGATTCACGCGGCTTGTATGCCAAGGGTCGGTTGACCCTAGGTAGCTTTTGGGGCAAGGAAGCATGGGAACTCATGGCCGATGGTGCACTCACTGAAGGCTCGATCGGCTTCGAGACCATCAAATGCGACTGGCAATCGAATGGGATTCGCATTATCAAAGAGCTACGGCTCTTCGAGATTAGCCCAGTGCCACTGGGGATGAATCCGCTTACCGATGTGCAAGCAATCAAGTCGCTGCGCGGCCTGAATCCAACCGCCTACCTTGAGGCCTTGCAAAACCTCTTACACGATATGAAGGCCGGCGCTCGCCATTCCAAGGGTGACATTGCCGCGCTCAATATGATCCACAACGCCGCTGTTGAACTTGGCTGCGATGTTTGCCAGGGGATTGTCAGCGGTGACCAGGCCGAGTCGGACGAAGAGGACGGGAAAGAGAAAACTGCTAACAGCCGAGCCGCCAACGCACTCACTGTTAAGCGCCGGTTGCGAGCCGCAGAATTGGCACTCGCGTTTAGTGCAGTGGGAAAGCGTTCATGAAAACCAAAATCAAGGAACTGTACAATGCGGCAGCCAAGGCGCACGCCGCAGCCAAATCACTCATCGACCAATATGATGGCAAAGAGACCCCCGCTGACGTGAATCAGCAAATCGATGCACATCTCGATGAGTGCGAAGAAAAATCGAATGAAGCCAAACGCCTCGAACGCTTGGACGCACGCGAGCGCGAATTGAGTGAGCCATTGAACGAACGCCTAGGCGCTGGCAATGGTGGTAGTGGCGATCAAAAAGATGCTGGCAACCCTGATGAAATTGTGGCCTACCGCCGCGCCTTGCGTCATGGTATTAAAGCCCTAAGTCCAGGTGAGCTTAAGAGCCTGCGGGCAGATAGCGACGATGCTGGTGGCTTCCTCGTCATGCCGCAGCAAATGGCAACCTCGTTGCTCAAGTTCGTTGACGATGAGGTCTTTATTCGTAAGTTAGCAACCGTAACCCAGCTTACCCAGGCTGCAAGCATTGGCATTCCAACCATGGATGCCGACTTTGCCGATGCCGACTGGACAAGCGAATTGGCAACCGGTAATGAGCAATCGGGCGATGATCTCTTTGGCAAGCGTGAAATGAAGCCCTACCCCCTCGCTAAGCGGGTCAAAATCAGCAACAAACTCATTCGGCTCTCGATGTTGCCGATTGAGCAAATTGTGCAGCAACGTTTGGGCTATCGCATTGGCGTGACGTTGGAAAAAGGCTACACCGTTGGCGATGGTGTTGAGAAACCCCTAGGTCTGTTCGTTGCCTCAAATGATGGCATTCCTACCAGCCGCGACGTGACGAGCACGGCGAGCGGCGATGTGAAAGCCGATGATTTGATCGATATGAAGTACAACCTCAAATCGCAATATCAAGGCTCGCCAACCACCCGCTGGTTGTTCCATCGCGATTTTGCTAAGAAGGTTCGCAAGCTGAAGGATGGCAATGGTCAGTATTTGTGGCAGCCTGGGCTAGGTGGTCAGCCTGGCACGTTGCTCGATATCCCATTCGCCCAATCAGAATTTGCCCCAAACACCTTCACGACTGGCAGCTATGTCGCGGTGCTGGGCGATATGCGGTTTTATCACATCGTCGATAGCTTGCAAGTTCAAATCCAAACATTGTTGGAGCTTTATGCTGAAACCAACCAACGCGGCTATATCGCTCGCTACGAAGGTGATGGCGCGCCCGTGTTGGCTGAAGCGTTCACGCGCCTCAAAACCCTCTAATAGTGGCGTGTTGAGCGCTAGGAGTTGTTTCTATGGGTAATTTGTCCAATTCTGTGAAGTTCAGCGCTGGGATTGCCAACACCAGCGCCGGAACCACATCGATCAACGGTGCGACCATCGACATGGCTGGTTTTGATGGTGTGGTGTTTGTGATTAAGTTTGGCACGGCTGCGTCCAATAACACGATCAAGGCCCAACAAGGCGCTGATAGTGGCATGAGCGACGCTGCTGACTTGGCTGGTACTAGCGTTGGTGTTGGTGCGAGCGATGAAATTGTGTGGCTTGATATTTACCGGCCCCAAGAGCGCTATCTGCGCATGGTGGCTGCGCGGGGTACAAGCACCACTATTGAATGGGGTATGGCAATTCCCTATGGGCCACGGGTGCAGCCGGTCGATAACACGATCGCCGGTACCATCTTTGGTGAATTGCACATTAGCCCTGTGGAAGGAACGGCCTAAGAATGACCGCAAATACTGAGAATTATCATGCCCAGGGCGGTGATGAATGGGTCGTTGGTGGCACACTGGTGATCGAGGGAGAACTCAAGATCAATGGTGGCACGATTACCAACAATGGCAGTCAAGCCGCAGCGATCGTGAGCTTAACCGATTCGACGACAGGCACGGCTAACAATACCGTGACCGATGTCGGCGCAGCATTCACCCAAGCAACCTTGAATGATAATTTTGCTGACCTGACCGCCAAAGTTAATGCCATTCTCGCAGCCCTGCGCGGTGCAGGCCTGATTGATACCTAGGAGTTAGTATGCCCAGCTTAGTCTCAATCGAGGAAGTAACCGATTTAGTCGCGAGCGATCTCAACTCAACGCAATTACAGCGGGTGCTTGATCGAGTTGAGGCTGAGCTGAGCGGTCGCATGGGCGATGTGCCCGATGGTGTGGCCGCGTTCACAGTCACCGTGACGAGCGAGGGATCGCATGTGTTTTTGCGGTGGCCGATCGCATCAGTATCAAACATTACCGAAAATGCACCAGGCGCGACCGCGACCGCCGTCGCTGCGTCAAGCTACCTGGTCGATAGTGGCGCAGGCATGATCCGGCGCATCAGTGGCCGCTGGGCCGAATTGGTCACCGTGACCTGCGTGCCTCGCGACCAACGCGATCGCCGGAAGGCCGGAATTATTGAATTGCTACGGATTACGCTGGAGCGCACGGCGATGCAAGCAGAATCAGTCGCGGGGGAATATTCCTATACTGCGATGAACTGGGACGCAGCGATCGCGCAAATCAAGCGCAATCTGGGCTATATGGAGTTTTGATAATGGCAGACGTTATCGTACCTGTTTACGACGTAAACCGCAGCGGGGTCAATGCAACAACCAATAAAACCGCTGCAACCACCGGTAATAACTACTTTTTTCAAAATGATGGCCGCGTGAAATTGTTGTGCACCAGCACACCAGGCGCGACCGTGACCGTTGAAACAACCAGCACCGTGCAAGGCCTTGCCGTAACCGATTACACGGCTGCGGTGCCAGCAACCCAGCAATTGGTTATTGGCCCGTTTGCAATGAATGATTTCAATGATAGCCAAGGCCGTGGCAAAGTCACCGTGTCGGCCAACTGCGATATTGTCGCAATCCGCGGCTAATCGTCGATTGATTCTAGTAGCGAGATGTGTTCTATGGCTACGATTATTCCAACCAAAGGCACGCGCGACGGTTCAGCCGCCGCAGCGGTCTACGCAATCAGCGCCGCAACCACGCATAGTGTTAAGAACGATGGCAACGTGTTGCTCTTGGTTAGCCAAGGCGAGGTTGAAACAACGGTGACGGTTGCCGCCCAAGGCTCATTTGCCGGCGCTGCATTGAGTGACTTGGCTATCACGATCAACACGTTGGGGATGTACCCGCTGGGGCCGTTCCCCCCGCAGGCGTACAACAACGCCCATGGCTATATGACTGTCACGGTCGATAGCGCATCGTGCGAGTTATACGTGGTGCAACTATGAGCTTGGCTGCGCAGCTCATTCACACATGCACGATCAAGCGGCAAACCAGCGTCAAGGACGCATATGGTGCAACTAAGCCGGTTGATTTGCTTGTCGTCGAAGAGCCGCGCTGTCGCTTGGTCACCAAAACGCAAACAGTCGTGCAGTCTGATATCGCTGAGCGTGCGGTGATTACGCGCTATGTACTGCTCTTGCCACGTCGCTCGACAATCCAGCAAGGCGATCTGGTGATGAATATTCGTAATGCTGCGCAAACAATCATCGGCGAAAAGTATGTGGTGACGGCGGTGCTTCCACGTAGCAGCACCCACGTCCACCACGTTTCATGTAATCTGGAGCGCATTCCATGATCAAACAACTCAAGAAATTACCGATTGTCTCTGTCAAGAGCCGCGCCTATGTCGCGCTCGATGAGGTAATCGCAATTGTCGAGGCGGCAACCGATGGCAGCGCCAAAGACCAGAACACAACTGAAGTGGCAGGGAGCGCCGACCAAAAGTCGGATGATTCAGGCAGTGGTGCGAGCGGTCGAGGAAATCGACAATCGGATCGTCGCGGCGGCTCAGAGCCGACTTAAACCAGGTCGCGGCGTTCGCACTGGGATGATGAGGCGGAGCATTATAGCTCAACCACCCAAGGTTATACCAGGCCGTGTTATTGGGGTTGTTGGGACGGCAAAGCAAAGTCCATCGAATAACTATGTGCTCATCATTCATAAAGGGCGTGGCCCTGTGATGGCAAAGACCAAGCGCTTCCTGCGAATCGTCCTTGCTGATGGCAATGTCATTTATCGCAAGCGTGTTGGGCCGGTCAAGGCGATCCCGTTTATGACGGAAGGCATGCAACAGGTGCGGCCCAAGTTTAGCGACATTGTTCGCAAGCATCTCAAGAAAGCGATACAGCCATGAGAATGATTGACCCGATCGAGGCGGTGCTGGTGCTCATCAGCGAGGAAAGCGCTGTAAAAAATCTCGCTGACAACCGGTGTGCAGTCCAACATCGATTCGCGCTCGATGACAACGCCGCTGGGGATGCTTGGGCCACACCGTCAAAGGCAGTCACCGTGACGAGTGCTACTGATGTTGCTGACAACTCCTCGCCTGATCACCCGGTATTTCGTGGCAAGGTCTCGCTCATTACGTTTGGTGAATCAGCGCTCGAAGCGCGGGCGCTATGGAATGCGGTTGAGGTAGCGGTCGCGCCGCAGCATCGCCGTGTTGCCAGTACCTCGAATGGCTCAGCGCTGGTCTATGCGCTCTTTATGGATAGCGCACCAACCGTAGGTTTCGATCAAGAACTCAACATTGATTATTTAGTTGGCACGGCCAGCTATCAAGTATTTCAGTATGCACTGGAGGATGTATGAGCGGTATGCAACCATTCGCTCAATTAATTGGGCCAGCCGATGTCTATGTTGCGGTGTATGGCACCGCTATTCCAAACATCGACGCAACACCAGGCGTAGCATGGGCGAAACTTGGGCCAACCTCAGGCGATCAAACGATTCGCTTGCTTCGTGAAACCAGCTATTGGCAAGATAATGATGGCCTGGGGGATGTTACAGCCCGTAACATCAACGCTGGAGCGGAAGCTGAGTTTACCCTCGTTGGGCTGACCTATGAAAATCTTGGCCGCATTCTGCACAATATTGCGAATGTCAGCACGGCCACCAGCGGCGCAGTAAGTGTCAAAGAATTGCCGTTCAGTGTTGATTATGTGCCAACCGAATATGCAATCTTGGTTCGCGGGGTGACTGATAGTCCCTATGGGGTTTATCCGGCGCAGAATTACATCCCGCGCGGTATCTTCGCTGACACAACCGAAATGACCAAAGGCCGCAGCACACGGGCAGAAGTTCCGTGCTTATTTCATGGGCTGCGCGACGATGCGCAAAACATCGAGCTACGAAAATTCGGCTGGAGCCAAGCACAAATCTCGTAATTAATTGCTATCGTGAGAGGTATACACCATGGGAAAGCGCCTCATTCTTACCACGCTAATTCCTGAGCCATTAGAACTAGAAATTAATGGCACGTTCTACCCAGCAACGCCGCTCGATGCGCTGAGTAGCGAACAGCAACAAAATTTGGTGCTGGTGCATCGCCGCCTGACCGTTGGACAAGTGCAATTGCGAAACGCTAGCGATATGCTTGAACAGGCTAAAGCTGGTGGGCAGCTCCTCAGAACACTTGGTGAATTTGTAAAACTTCTCGTACCAACGATCGCCGATGCGGACTTGGCAGCATTAACCGCAGAGCAGCAACTGGAAGTTATTCAATGGTGGTTCGATGAGCATCCCGATTTAAAGCAAAGCGCGGTGATGAATCAGAAACAAGTCAAATCAACCTCATCGCCGCGCGCGCAAGGATCAGGCAATTCGCAGCCCGCCTCATTCGGGCGTTCTACCAAGGCAAACCAGCGGCGCTATGGCAAACACCGCAATGGATAGTTGATCTGCTAATTGACGAACTACCAGCGATCGAAGCCCAAGAGCAGATGGCCATGCTTTCAATCGAGAGCTATCCATGGATGCAACCACACGATAAGCGCACAATGCTGTACAAACTGAAACGTCGGGCCTTTATCGAGCAGGAACAACCGCAGCATCGTTGGCCCGATGCCAAGCAAAACCCTGAGGAAGCCAAAGCATGGTTTCTGCAACAGGGTATCGACGTATTAGCGGGGTAGCAATGGATGAGCAACTGTTTTGGCTTGCTATCCGGCGGGCGTTGCAGCTGGCAATGCCGGCAATTCGGAATAATCAGTTACGCCGTGCTGCAAGCATGATTGTCGCTGCGATTGAGCAGCGTTACACCCAACAACCACAGAACCATTGAGGCCGCGCCCCTAGCCCTTCCTCAATGATGAGCGCCGCCGTCGTTTGGCCCCGCGCTGACCGCACCTATTTGCGTGTTCAGCATGGGGTTTTTGTATGGCTGCGGATGAAGTAGGAAACTTAAAGGTCACGACTGAAGTCGATACCTCTGGTATCGAGGACGGTATGGATAAAGCCGAGAAGGTGGCAGCCAAAGGTGGCGAGGCCGCAGGCGAGGCGCTGTCAGAGAACCTAGGCGATGGCCTCGATAAAGCTGAGAAGGCAGCGCAGGATTCCGGCGAGGCAGCCGGCACCGGATTTAGTGAGAAGTTTTCTGTTGGGCTTGCTGGGGTCACAACCGCCCTAGGCGCACTCCTCGTGAGTGTTGGCGCGGCCAGCATCGATATTGCCAGCCAAAGCAATGAATCACTCCGATCAATTCAAACCCAGCTTGGTTTGACTGAAGAGAACGCAACGCAGCTGCGCGATGCTGCGCTCGATGTCTATAAGAACGGCTTTGGTGAAAGCCTCGAAGAGACGACCGCAGCGCTGATCGAGGTTCGCAAGCAAGTCAAGGGATTGAGTGATGAGGAGCTTTCAGGTCTAACCGAGAACGCATTCAAGCTTAAGGACGTGTTTGGTGTAGAAGTCAACGAGTCCATGAACACGGTCAACACGCTCATGGAGCAATTTGGCCTAACGAGCGAAGAGGCGACTGACTTCCTGACCCTTGGCTTTCAACGTGGCCTCGACAACTCTGGTGATTTCCTTGATACGATCGGCGAGTATGGGCCACAATTCGCCGCCTCAGGCTTTTCTGCAGAAGAGTTTTTTAGCACTCTCGAAACGGGACAAGCAGGTGGCGTGCTTGGTACCGACAAAATCGCCGACTCATTTAAAGAGTTTCGATTAATTGTGACTGAGGGCAGCGACGATACCGCAGCTGCGTTTAATGACTTGGGTATCAATGCTGACGATTTGTACGCTGGGATGCAAGATGGCTCGCTCACAACCAGCGACGCATTTCAGATGGTGCAGAAGAGTTTATCGGGTATTAGCGACCCGATCGAGCGCAATCGCTTAGGCGTAGCGCTCTTTGGCACGATGTGGGAAGATGCGACTGAAGGTGTAATTTTAGGGGTTGACACCACTAAAACCTCGCTCGATGAGCTTGCCGGCGCGACCGATGGCCTCGCCGTTAAGTATGACTCGTTTGGCTCGATTGCAACCGCTGCATGGCGCACGTTCCAAACAGAAGCACTCCTCCCGATCGGCGAAAAACTTCTTGCATTAGCCAACACAATTTTGCCCTACGTGCGCGATGGAATCGCCTCAATCGGTCAACTCCTCAGTGGTGATGTTTCCCTCTCGCAATTTATCCAAAACATCGGCGGTTGGATTGCCGGCGTAATCCCCACGATTGAAACAGGATTATCCCTACTCCTCTCGACCATGACTAGCTGGGTTGCCGACAATGTGCCTGTGTGGATTGATTCATTAGGCCAACTCGCTGAAGCAACCATTACATGGATTACCGATGCCTTACCCAAGGCGGTGGCCGCGCTCGCTGAACTATGGCAAGCCATGGTTGGTTGGATTATGGATAGCGCGCCGCCGTGGGCCGCAGCACTCCTCGATTTCACTACGGCGCTCACGATGTGGGTGCTCGATGCACTTCCACCACTGATCAAAAACCTAGGCAGCGTTGTCACCTCGATGGTGAGCTGGGTTGTTGATTCATTGCCAGGCTGGGGGGCTGAGCTCGCCAAGCTGGGCGAGAAACTTTGGCAATGGGTTGTGGATATGTTGCCAACCTTGGGCCAAAAACTGGGTGAGGTATTAACAACCCTCATCAGTTGGGTTGGCTCAACCATTGTCGAGCTTGCACCTAAACTCCTCGACCTCGCCTGGTCATTTATTAGTTGGATTGTTACTGATGTATTGCCGGCGTTGCCTGGTGCGCTGTGGGATATCGCAGGGGCAATTCTGGGTTTTATTACCAGTCTCATTGGAGAGCTTGCAGCACCACTGCTTGAGCTTGCTGGTTCCTTCCTGAGTTGGATAACTGACAGTGTGCTACCGGCGATCGGCGGCAAGTTGGGCGAGGTATGGAATGCAATTAGTGGATGGATTAGCGAGACGATTACCAATGTGCTCGAAGCGGCCAAAGGGATCGGCCAGGCTTTAGTTGATGGGATTAGCGCAACTGTTGAGGCTGGGGCTACCCTTATCACCGGCGTGGTGAAGGCGATCCTGAATCCCATTATCGGATTTATCAACGATGTTATCGACGGCGCGAACTCTGTCGCGACCGCGTTGGGCTTCGATCCCATTGACGCAATCCCCCAACTCGCCGACGGCGTGCAGAACTGGGGCGGCGGTCTTGCCATGGTGAGCGAGCCATGGAAGGGAATTGAATGGGCTGATATTCCTGGCATTGGCCAAGGCCTGATGATGCCAGGGGTTTACGATTTACCACAAGGCACAGAGGTTTTAGACGCGGCTACAACCGCGAGCATGATGCAACCAAATGCCGGATCGCAGCCGGCAATTAATCAATATTTTGATGCTGGGGTCACTGAGAGTGGTGTGATGGCCGCAGCCTACGCCGCTGTCGAGCAAGCGCTCGATGCAGTTGGCCAACGTGCCTATATTCGACAACAAATACAATAAACGGGAGTTATCAATGACTATCGCGCAACACAACATGGTCACGTTGTACGATCCTGAGGATGATACAACACTTGACCTCAACCAAACCAACATCGCCAACTGGTCGATCCGTATTGAAGAAAACTCATGGCAGCCGCGTGCGATTGCGCCGCGCCAACCTGGTCGCTTTACCGGCGACCCATATCGTGACATTGGTGACAATTGGCGGCTCATGATTCAGGGTGCAGATGCTCAGGCTGTCTGGGATACGATTCATGAATTGCAGCTTTGGGCTGAAAAAATTACCTCGTATCGCGATGGGATTCGCGCAAAACCGATCTGGTTGCGAGTGCAGCTGCGCGGCCTACAACGTCAGCATGAGGTTGTTGTTCGTAATACGAGCGGTGTAGTATTACCAACCACGACGATGAAACAGGTCGGTCTGGGGCATCAACTTTCAGGGGTTGCCTTTGGCCTTACGTCGCGCCCGATTTTAATTGATCCCAGTGATTCAGGAGCTTATTTTGAGCTTGATAGCACTAAGCAAGGCTTGGTGATGAATGCAACGCTTCCTATATCACCTTCGAATGATGTACTATCGCCCGCCGATATTATTGTGAGCACCTTTGACGCATCGAGCGGCGGTACGATCGGTCCAGGACTGTTTGCTATCTCTAGTAAGAATGCTATGCGGGTGATTCTTCCGACCGATTGCGGGACTATTGGCTCAACATGGTCGAATCCATCAAATAGCAGCGCAGTGGATGGCGTAACCGCTCGCTATACCCCAACCACAACTAATCAAGCCTATATCTCTTCTGGTGTAAGTGGCGTTGACACACTACCAGGGCGCTCGTTTGCTTTGTATGCCCTATTGAAAAACAATTCGCCAACAACACAATTTTTACTTACGCCTGTAATCTCGAGTTCTGAGGTTGTCCTCGGCCAACCTACCGTTGTTGATGCCAGTACAACCGATGCTCGCGTCGTGCGGCTCGGCACGGTCAACATTCCCCAAGCTGCGGTTAGTGCAGGATTATATATTCAGGCAAGTGCGGCAAGTGGCTCGCTTGATATTGCAGAAATTTTGGTTGTCGATCTCGACCAGCAACCAACCAGTTTGGTTTGGTTTGAATCAGTCAACTTAGATGGTGCTGAAATTTTAGGAACAGGTGAGTTTTATTTTTTGAGTAATTATCGAGGTGAGCAAAACGGGGTTATCCCTAATGCCTATGGCGATTCACCAGTCACAACGCTCTTTGATGCATCCTCAAATAAATATGCGTCGCTCACATCCTATGGGAATGATCTTATTTTATTGCTGGGCCCGGATATTTATGCAGTTTTGCTATGTCCGCATGGGCCAGATTTTAGCGTGGATACCAATGAGGCAGTACCCGAATTTGGGATGTCAATCACGAAATGGTTTAGCTCATTGAATTATCGCTAATACATCACGAAGGGGAATTATTATGAATGGAACATTACGCCTCTTCGCTGGGTCAATTCAGGCTGACGTATCGAGCCGTGCGCAAGGTCTCAGCGTTGAAACAAATCGCATTGGCTTTAGTATGCCACTTCAGATTGAACGCGATGCTTGGCTTTTTACTGCACAGTTGGTCGTGGCAATTTTTGATAATGGTATCGAGCGCCGCGCCTATCGTCTTAATCGACCAGCGCTGAGCGGCGAGGCGCTGCGCTTCGAGGGTCTCAGTAAGCGTGACGCATTCAATGACTTGCTCTATACTGAGTTTTGGTCATCGACCCGCCTCGATACCTGGGAAGTCATTCCTGAGAATATCGTACTAGGCTGGCGGCCTGATATGTGGGCTATGAGCGCGAATGCCTCAGGGTTGCGTATCGGGCCGGTGAAGGGCACAACCTATAACACTGGTGGTATGACTGCTGCTGGGTTTACGCTCGCGCTACCACTATCAACTAACCGCTCAATTGTTGCGGTGCGGATCGTATTCAAGTTTGTGTACACAGGGACGCAATCCTTTGATGTGTATGTTGATGGGGTCAAGGATGATTATACAGGTGGTTCGAATATCCTTGCAGGAAATCTGCCAGGTGTAGGTGGCCCTGGCAGTGTTGAATTTCCGCTTACCTACATCGTTACCGATCCCGATGTTGTTCGTTTGCTGTTTTGGATACGTACCACGTCACCCCTCGTTGCTACCTATACCAACGAGACTGGCGACAATTATGCTCAGATTTCATCCATTCGCGTAGTGACTGGGGGTGAGATTATCAACACCACGGCGGTCACAGGGGCGCTTACCGTTGGTTCCAATACCATTACCCCAGCAAGCATGGCCAACATTGAGGTTGGATCAGTCCTCTCGTTTGCGGATACCGAAGAGGTGACCGTCACTAGTAAAACAGCAAGCACCTTTACAGCGAATTTCATCAATAATTATGTTGGCGGCACACGAACAATCAAGGCGATCGCAGGCGTTTATGCCGGAACAATTCTCAAGGATATGATCGGCGAAATTAATACAACTAACCCCGGGCAACTCTCCGGCGCGACGATGCTCATTGATCGCGGCCTCGACCAAACGGAAGCCTTCTATACGCTCGCGCAAATGCGGCCACTGGTTGAAAAGTTTGCAAGCGAGGCTAATTATCAACTTGCTGTCGATGGGAATGGTGTGGTTGCGTTTCGCGAAAGCCTGAGCGAGCGCACGTTCCTCATCCGCACGAGCAATATCGAGTTGGTGCGACCAGCGGAAGAGGTGCGCAATGCTATCACGGTGCAATATCAAACAACCAACAATAAAGCCGCGTATACCAACGAGGCCGTATCCGCGTTTGGTGTGGCCCAGCTTGGAATCACACGGCAAGAATTGGTGCAAGTTTCAACAACCAGCCCAGCGGTTGCTGAGGCGGTGCGTGATGCGACGCTCGCTATTAAACAGGATCGCCCTGTGCAATCCCGCTATCGCATTGATCGAGTGTTTAACCGCTGGGGCCAGCCGGCGCGGGTGAGCGACGTGCGACGCGGCGATCGGATTGTGTTAGCGAGCTTGCCCACCTATCTCACCACCAGCGACCGCGATCGCGAGATTGTGGTTGACGATGTGCGCTATGATCCGGTCAATGATCGCATTGAGGTAACACCACGCGATTTACTGCCAACCATTGACGTATTGCTCGCAGCCCGCTAATAAAGAATGTTGGCCCATAAAAATAGCCCAGTATGCCGCTCCTAGAGTCGCATACTGGGCTATTACGATTTGTGCACGGTATGTACACGATTTGTGCGCCGATTGTGCGTCATTCGCGCGTTGGTGTGACCGCGTTCACACTGGGGATGGACTTTGAGTTATGTTGCTCTTATACTTTTTAGTTGAATATTTGTACTAAACGAGGGTTGTTATGGATTCACTACTAAGTACGTTTGAACAAATCAAAATCGAGGGCGAGGCGTATATTAATCGTGTCATAAGCGAGCGACATCAAGAAGGATTAAAATATGGAGTTCAAGGAGGCTCGTACTACAAGACCGCCCATGCATGTTGATGATCGAAAAACACTTGCTGAAGTTATTAGCGGTTTTGCAAATGCTACTGGTGGTATTTGTATTTGGGGCATCGAGGCTAAGCGTGTTAATGCAGAAGATCCCGACGAGGCTCAGTCGCTAAAGCCGATTCCCAATATCCGACGTTGGGGTAGTGACTTAAATGAGTTTACACCCCAAGTTGTATCACCAGTTGTTGAGGGGGTGCAGCATTTTATTATTCCTAAATCTGGCTCAAATGATGAGGGATATGCTGTAACCTACGTTCCAGAATCGTCAGGGCTTCCTATTATGGCTATTGCGAAACGAAATGAACAAAGCTGCTATTTCACGAGAAGCGGTTCATCATTTATTCGCATGGAATCGTTTATGGTTGCCGATCGCTATCAACGACGACCTCAGCCAAAATTAGAGTTGGTAGTGGAATCAAAATCTAATCCATCACCTGAAGGTAAAGGGTTCAAGGTGGAATTACAATTATTTTTACAGAATGAAGGTCGGGGTATAGCGTTGTATCCCGCATTCGAATATGAGCGCATCACTACGTTTGGTTATAGCCCTGCTGCTGGTCATAATAATTATGGCACTGGATTAGTTTATGAAATTGCTACAAGAACAGATCCAAAGTCGCTATTTTTCTATGGAACAGTAAATCATGTAGTACATCCAGGAAGAAAGCTATTCATTGCATCTTTAGTGGGGAATATTAGTAGTGATTCTTGGTTAAGGGGTGATACTCATTTAGAAATAAGATATAAAATCTACTGTGATGGATTCTATAAAGAAGATACATGGAAGAAGGGTAAAGAATCAATTATTATGGGCTATTGATTATCAGCTTGGCTTATCTTGTTTCTCTGATGGCATAATTCATTTAAACGAGAGGTTATTATGAGCGGCGCATATACGCTTTTTCAAGAAATTAAAAAGAAGGGGTCTAGAATTCATCAATCAATTAGTTGAAGTACAAGAGCAAGAAAATTTGGTTTTAGATTTTAAGGCTGCAAGCATTAATGCGGCACCTATGCAAGATGGTGATCGAAAAACACTTGCAAAGGCCATTAGTGGTTTTGCTAACGCAGATGGTGGAATTGTTGTTTGGGGGGTTGATTGTCGTCACGGTAAAGGAAAATACGATCCTGATGTAGTTCAAGGTTTAAAACCTATCTCGAATTTACGTCGCTGGTTAAGTCGACTTAAATACTTATACCTCACAACATGTTTCACCACCAGTCGAAGGGGTTGAACACCATATTATTTTTTCTGATGATACTCAAGAAAATGACAACGGGTTCGCAATAACTTACATACCTAAATCTCAGTCTCTACCAAGTATGTCAACGATAGAGTATTGTTATTACACAAGGATCGGAGCTTCATTAAGAAAATGGAAGCGTTTATGATTGCTGATCGCTATCAGCGACGACCCCAGCCAAAATTAGAACTTCTTTGGAGACATACAACACATGAATCTGCAAAAATAGATGGTTATCGAATCGAATTAACATTTTCACTAAGGAATATAGGGCAAGGAATGGCACTGTATCCAGCAGTTAAAATTCATCGAAATGAATTGTTTGATTATCCTAGCTTATCACAATCAACGAGAAGTTCATCGTTAGAATATCAGAGGCCTCATTTCTATGATGCACATCATTTTTTTCGGGGAAATATCAATGATGTTATCTATCCTGGTGAAACGATGCAAGTAGCTACAATTGAAGGTTATATACATAGAATGTCTATATTAACATCAACAACGCCTGTAAAAATTAATTATCAAGTATATTGTGACGGTTTTTATGGTGAAGGGTCATATATAAGTGATACCCGATATTTAGCTCATCACAATGAAGGTATGAATTAGATATACCAATTGAGGCGATTTACTAGAGGAGTAGATCGCCTCAATTGTTTTAAGTTAATCTCAATGCCTCGCGCACAACCGCGATTTGGCGTTGGCGTTGTTGGCGGTTGCCGCCCAAGGCTGCAATGATGTCGTTCCCTGATTGCTCAGTTTGAACCATGGCGATGATTTGCGCTAATTCCGCAGCGCTGGGCATCGGCGTTTTGCTGGTTGGCCCAGCTTCCTCAGTCGTTACTGGTGGCAAAACTAGCGGATAAACCCGATCGGCCTTGATAGGCCGTTTGGACAATTCCCCAGCCGGCAACACGTCGATTAAATATGCACTACCTCGCGCCTCAAGAATCGCTGGGCGTTGCATCGTGGCCGCTTGTTTATTCTCAGATGCGCGCTCGCCCAAGCTAATCCAGAGTAAATTATCCAATACATCGGTTTGACCTTCCAAGCCCAGCGGCTTGGCTGATGTTGACTGTGTAAGCAGGATGAGGCGCATTTTGTATTTCGCTGCCTGCCTGAGGATTTCACCAACGAACCGCAACGCAAGCGGTACTTTCGAGGTTGGACGCTTGCCCTCTTCGTCGAAAATCTTCGATAATATATCCGGCGACTCTTCAAGCAGCATTGTGATAGGTTGGTAATTCTCATCGCCTTTGCTTGCTCGCTCTTTGCGATCAAGCAGCTCATCGAGCAGCACGCCCATGGCCGCATTAATATCCTCGTATGAGCGATATTGATGCAGCCCGCCGTAATCGCCCGGGCGCTGGTGCGGGTTGAAGATGATTACTTGATCGGTTTGGCTGCGCTCGACGACAAGCGCCATAGCGAGCGTGCTTTTGCCGGCTTGACTCTCAGCTGCAATTCCAACGTGGGGCCGCGTATTGAGCAGCTTGCGCCACTCGGCCCAAACGAGGATATGCGGTGCAACGGGTGCGGCCACTGGAGCAGCTGCACGTTGGGCCAATACTTTGAATGGCTGCACCACCGGCGCGGCGACGATCTCATCCTCGTAATCATCGTCGTAATAGTCGTCATCGTCGTCATAATCATCATCGTCATCATAGGCCGCACCGTTGGCTGTAGCAAACGCGAGCGCATCCATGCGATCTAACTCCCGTTGCTTGGACAACAACCACCGAATAAAGCTTCCAAAGATGAGGAAAGCTGCAAGAACCGAGAGAATCATCGCCCAAGCAAAGGGAGTAATCATCTTAGCGTCCTTTCTTTCGTGTGCGTGCGCCAAAAATCCAATCTTCAGGTAACCGTGCTGAGTAGTAGCCGATAACTAGCCCTATTGTACACGACATAAGCACGGTTATCCATTGCGCATTGTCGGGCGCAACCAGCGCGACGAGGGCGATCAACCAAGGATAAATCAACCAGCGTGCCCACTGGTAGGCGGTCGCGAGCGCATCGGGTGCTAAGCAGATAAGATACCCAAAGCGGCTGCGGCCTGCGGTGTAAACTTGCCCAAATGTTGAGAGCACTTGCACCGTGAATCCTGCTAGCAACCCGATCCATGGCGTTGGTGCCTGGTCAATGGGCAGCCCAGGGTGATAGTAGACCCAAACCATGTTTTGTACTTGCCAACCCATCGCCCCGCTGGTTGCTGCACTGTTGACCCAGCCGAGCAGCGAGGCCACACCCTTCGCAGTTGGCAGTGAAACATCTAAAGCACGACGATTCAGGATCGTCGTGCTTGCTACTGCATGAGTCGTTGTAATTGGTGTGGTCGCTGGTGCCACTTTGACCGCCGGCTGAATCGTGCGCGGTCGTGATCGTGGGCGCGGCGAACGTTGGCGCGGTGCTGGTGCAACTGGTTGTGGTTGCGATTGCTTAAGCAAATGGTCAAGCAATGCGCGTTCGTCGTTCGTGAGTTCGCTCATCGCTCACCCCACAGCATCATTGCAACAAACTCGGCCAGCTTTGCCATTTTGGAATCTTGCTCAGTGCTTCCGTTGATGTGGCCCACGATGCACGTTGTGTCACCCTCGATCGTGACGGCGCTGCGGCCACAAGTTGGACAGGTTGCCTTTTGCGCTTTTTGCGCTAATGCAGTCAATTGGCCGTGAATAATATGCAGACCCAATTTTGCTTTCATGCTCATGTGAAACTCCTCTAGTGGTTCCGGTTCTCAAACATCCCAGCCATCGAAAGCGTCGTTTTCAGGCTCCAGAACTGCCGGAACCACCGGAACCGCCTCAAAATCACTACCTTTTAACATGTAGTGCGCTTGCACTACGCTTTGCTGTGGATTGTTCAAAAGTTCGATTAATTTGGCGTTCATCGCAGGGCTAAGATCATCGAGCAGCAAGCGTTGTATGTCGCGTGAATAACTGTGAATATCGTCGCCGATCGCGGCCAACCCGATAAGGATGAGGGCACGGGCTACGGTGTGTCGTGGCCCGTGCGTGGCTACCTGATCCTGTAGGAGTTGCCGCAGGCGAATAGCAAGCGGCGCAGTCATTTAGGCCAACCCTCGCGCTACACGCATACCCCAGCGAGCATAACCGCGAGCGATCGCCAACTGTGGCTCAGCCGGCACGACTGAATGGGGGAACGTGTTGCGCAGCGCCTCGCTAATTACTTCTAGCTCAGCACCGCCGCCCAACACCACGACTGCATCTAAGTCCAACCCACCACCCCAAGCATCGGCGATCCGCTGGGCCACGGTGCGGGCATTTTCAATCAGCGGTTTATCCCAGCTGCTTGGGAGTGGTAAATCTTGCCCGGCGACTTTGACTAGCCCAGTGCGGATTGCTTCATCGACCTGGTGTAATGCGAGGTCGCGACCATACTGGGCACTGATGTTTGCCTGAATGCGTTGCAGCGGCTGCGATGTGCCCATATTGAAACTTTGTAGGCTCGTGGCCACAACCGTCAATTTATCGACAATTGCTACATCAACCGTGTGGTGACCCCAGTCAACCACGCCAACGCGACCAGCAAAGCGTGAATCGGCAATGATGTTGCCCTGCGCATCGAGCAATTGGCTATAAATTCCACCTTGTGGCTCAGCGAGCACTTTCAACCCGCTAAAGAAGTTTTCGCGGCAACCAGCCCGCAGCCGTTGGCCCAACGCAACGGCTAAATCGCGGCGACTGGCCCACGCAGCTGGGAGACCGCTTACCCCTTGACCGCCTACCGTCGCGCCTAGGCGCTTCAGCGCAGCCTTGGTCAATGCCGGCATGAAAGTGAGATCGAACAATCGTTGTTGGTTGAGCAGTGATTGCGCTTCATTGGCCAGCAGCGCATCGCTACCAGTCCAATATGAGTTATCGCCAACCTGAACAGTCATAATGTTGCCTAGGTCGCTATCCGCTGCGCGAGCCGGCGCGACTAGCGAAGGAAACACGATGCTTGTTTCACGTCCATCGCTATCGAGCATGACCGCCTTGACCGATGAATAGCCGATATTCAACCCGTAGACGGTCGTTAGTTGTTGTGGTAAAGTCATTGTGTTATACCTCTCTAGGTTAGGCCCAGCGCTCGCGTTACCGGATTGCGAGCGCTGGGCTGTTTATTTAAGCTGTTTGGGCCAACGGTGCGAAGATGTGGCTTGCACGCTTTTTGATAACCTCGATGTATTCAGGTGCCAGCAAGCCTTGGGCGACTGCGTGCTCAAAGGTCTGAGCAATCTCGCTACATAGGCCTACCTGGTCGCTCGATTGCATAATGGCATTGATAAGGGCTAGTAGGCTTGCCATCTCGTTGATAACCGCTTGTTGGCCGATCGACAATTCCACCGGTGCTTTTGGTGTGAACATTCCCTACCCCCTAATCGATATATTCAAAGCCAAGCTTTTCTAGTGCCTCACGCGATCGGTGGACGCACTCAGCGACAAACGGCCATGCAATATCTGGAATGATTCGCGCGCCACAGTCGCAACCAACGAACAATTCATATTCATCGATGTCGAGTATTGCGATAGGCCGCATTATTTCTTGGCATTCGATACAGTAGGCCTCTGAATACTGCGGCATGCGCCAACCAGGTTTGATTTGAGGTAGGGGTGGTTTGCGTTGGATTTCTTTTGGTCGATTACGCCGGATAAATCGAACGGCGTTTTGATGATAGATTCTGCTTTGTTTCATAAACTCTCCTAACTATCGCAAGCGTCGTTCTAGCTGCAACCTAGAACGGGATATCCTCATCGCTAATAGGATTAAAGTCGCTGGTGTCGAACTTTTGAACTGGCATGCGCCGATTTGGTGGGGCCGCGCCGCGCATACTCACATGCACAGTTGCCGTTCGCGCAGCTGGGGCTTCCGGCGCGGCGACCTCATTGCTCGCCTGGTCGCGACGACCTTCCAAAATAATCATGTCATTTGCGACAATCTCAGTTCTGAAGCGCGTTGCGCCTTCGTCGTCAATCCACGATCGGGTTTGTGAACGACCTTCCACATAGACCCGCATGCCCTTGGCTAGTAGGTCATTGCAAATCTCGCCCAACTTATTCCAGGCTGCAACCTGAAACCATTCAACATCTTCGTGCCGCTCGCCGCTTGCATCCTTCCACGTGCGATTGCTCGCAACGCGGAAGGTGGTCACCGGTGTGCCCTGCGGGGTGAATCGCATATCGGGGTCAGCACCCAGGCGACCGGTCAACATCACTTTGTTTAAGTCTTTTGCCATTTGATTAACTCTCTTTCGCTAGCGGTACTTACTCGTTGTCGTCGCCTTCGTCCTCGTCATCCCCATCCTCGTCGTCCTCATCAGCAGCAGTGTCAGACTGGGGGTTATTTGCTCGCCATGCCTGTTCCTCGGCTCGCTCAGCCTTCAGGCGTGCTAGCTCGTCGCGCTCCTCTTTTTGCTTCAGCCATTCGGCTTTGCGTTCAGCGATAACCATGAGCGCCTCATCATTGAACGGGTACTCAAGTATGAAGAATGGATATGCAAGGATTGACAGACTATCCTGTTTGAGGGCCATATTTTCCTGAATTTTCTTGCGTGCTAATTCCCACGGCCACCCTTTGACAATACAGCGACCCCAGACGCGCGGCCCCCATGCATAAAGAATTTCTTTGAATTCAGGATGGTCGTCGCTATTGTCGCTAGGAACAATTGCAGCCATTCGCAAGAGATTTGAAACATACACATCAACCCGTTGGCCGCTATAGAACTTGGGCGATTGGCCGTCGTTCATCAACGTTTCGTCGATATGTGCCTCAATCTTGGCTTTGACCTTGCCATACAATTCACTTATTGCTGCGTCCACATCGTCGCCTGGGTGAATGTCAGCCTGGAGCGTGATACTGGGCTTGGTATTGCTGTAGTTACCCAGATTGAACGTCTCATCGATCCGTACTTCGATTCTGGTCACTTGCATGGTTCGATACTCCTAAGAACTAACTCACTCTTACTCGTCGTTATCGTCGTCGGCCTCATCGTCAGATGTGGCCGCGTTCACATTTTCGTAATGCTTCAGGGTGTTGGCCAGCGCTGCGCAGCGCCCGTTGATGTCATCTAATCCGGTGACCATCGTGAGTTGGCTGCGCAATACGCGTAGCTGGGTCAAGCACGAATACCATTCATCAGCATCCACGAATGTCCACCCGTTGACCCGTTGCTCCAGTTCGCTCAGCTGGCCTATCAATGGCTCAACGGCGCTTGATTCTTCGCTATAGGGTGTGATGCCAAAGTTTTCAACGGCCCATTGCTCGAATTTGTTGGCTGGTTCGTCGAAGTCGCGCACGCTGTAGGTGCTTGCTGCATTGGTGAGTGGATAAAAGATCATCGAGCCGATGTAGGCTTCAAGGCTTGCATCATTCCCATACAGGCTATCGGCGGTGTGTCGGCCTGCGATAGCCTTCCAGGCTGCGGGGTCGCGGTCGAGCAGTCGCTCGATGAATTGCCCAATGATAAATTTGAGGCGCTTCTCACGTTTGGCTCGCGCAATCCGGTGTTGCTCATTGCTTTCCGTTTGCGCTGTTCTGGTGAGTGCGCTTGCACAGGCGCAGCGTTTATCCGCTGCGCAGGTAACGCGGCAATAAGGCAATTCCTTATCGAATACCATGCCCTTACCAGTGGTCAATCGTCGATGTTCGCAGGGTGTTGCAAGGAAGTCTGCTAGGTGTTCTGAGGCTATCCAGTTCAGCGATTCCTTCTCTGAGGCATTGATGACTGGTAATCCCGTGCGGCGAATACCTTCCATTAGCTGCTCTTGCTGCTCGATTTCGATTTTACGTTCGTGGCATGTTGGGTCAAGGCATGCTTGGGTTTCACCGCCTCGTTTGCGGCGTAATGGGCAATCGGTACAGCGGGGGGATACAACGCGACTATCGGTATGCGAACGCTCTTGATCGCAGGTAATCGTTCGACTGTTTGCGCTCACAATACTGTCGATGCGTTGACGAATCTCGGTTGGACTAAGCGAGCCTGCTTGCTTGAGAATCACGCTGGGCTTCGTGTTATCCGACCAGCCCTTTTGGGCCGCTGCGCGGATTGATTCCGGCAATTCAAATAGGGGAAGTAGCGCCAAAGCGTTACGCTTGCTAATCTCGCCGGCAACAACCTTTTTTTGCACATCGCCGGGCAATCGCAAAAGGCTGCGGGTTTTGGCAACGGTCGAGCGGTCGAGTTTCAGGCGTTCAGCTATTTGTTCATCAGTCCAGTTGAATCGCTGCTTTGCCATATCAATCGAGACCGCTTGCTCGATTGCATTCAATTCCGATCGGCGTTCGTTCTCCTCATAGCAAAGCAGGTACATTTTTTCTTCGTCGAGGTTGGCCAATGTAATTGGGACGGTCGTGGATTTAAGGTGGTAGAACGCTCGTAGCCGGCGGTGGCCGAATGCGATTTGGATGCGATAGCCATCCAAAATGGCTTCAATCGAACCCTTTTGACGTGCAATATCAGCCATAAAGCGATCAAACGATTCATCAGATACCGCGATTCCATTCATATCAACCAAGCGGCCCATCGGGGGCTGCAACAACCCCGATTGCTTGATTGATTCGGCCAGTCGCTCGATTCCATCGGGCGTGTAGGTTGTCCGCGCCTGGTACGGGTTATCGTCGATAAAATCAATGGGTATATCAATCGTATTCATAGTGTGTACTCTCTCGCTAAGCGTCTAAGCATGGACTAGGGCTTGGGTTTCAAACGTTGCTACACCAGTGACCTCAGCAATCCACGCTTTGATGCGCGGGGCGTGTGGCCGAAAGTCCTCTTTTGCGCGATCGCTACTAAACACGATCTGGCACAGTGGACTTGCTTGGGTTGGGTAGCGGTCGATATAAACGTGGTCAATGAAGTCTGGACATTCCGTCCTGATAATTTCGTGAAGTGCATGCTTCGTTGTGCGTTGCCCGCGCGTGCGCTGCGGCTGCGGCGCTGGTGTTGGTTCAGGTGTGTCTGGTTGCTCATCGAGCGGCGGTTGTGTAAAGTGTTTCTTATGGCGCTCGATGAACGATTCTGAATCGTCCACAGCGATGGGATTGTGGCCCTCATCGCGTACCCAGTTGAAGATTGCACCACCCCCAGCGCCGGCGGCTGCCATCGCTTGTACATGCTTCAGTGCAGCTGTGCGGTTGGGAATGGCTACACCTTGCAGCTTATGGGCTGCTTTGACATCGAGCTTGAGTAGCTCATCATGGAATGTTTGCCAGGTGATGTCGTCCTCAACCGGTGGTTCAGGCTCAGCTTCATCTGCATCTGGGGCCGTTGGTTGATCACCAGCTGGTGCTTGTGGTTCAGAATCATCAGGCAACGGGGGTGCTGCACTTGGTTCGTGCAGTTCGTATTCATTCCCGTTGACTGTTCGATAGCGGGTGAGCCATCGAGCCTGCTCTAGTTCGTCAACCCAACCCCTAATTGTTTTGCGGTCTGGTGCTGGTTTGTCACCATCAGCTAGTAGCTCGCCCAAGGATTTCATATCAGAGGAGCTATTTGCTTGTGCCTGGTGAGCGAGGATTGTCCAACACAATCGGGCATTTCGTGATAGTTTTGCTGTAATGAGGGCGGCTGGTACTGCAACCCAACCAGGCCGCCACTTTACTTGGAATCTCTCTCGCATAGCGTTCTATCCTTCCTAGGCGCTGCGCGACGGTGCCCAGCGCCGGCGTTCAGTGCTAGTTGTGGATTTTGGCTACTAGGGCGGCGCAGGTATCAATCGTGGCCTGCGTTACGGGTTGATGACTTGCGATGTTCTCAACGAGTGTGAGCATCTGGGGAGCCGCTGCAATCAGTTGCGCATAGCGCTTGGCTTTGGCATCGAATGAGGTTTGGTCGTGAAAGTTGGCGACGTTGATATATTCACCAACAATCGCAATCTCCTCTTTTGATTCACGATTGATAATTACCCAAGCTGCGTCCTCATCGTTGTAGAAGGTGTGCCATGGACTGATAACCGGCTGCACCTCGCGATAGGCGACAAGCAAGGTGTAGGTGTGCCAGACATTCCCCTCAGTATCGCAAGCCTGCGTCTCGGTTGGTGTCACGCTAGTAATCACCGCGTCCTTTTTGGTATTCCATTCATCGGCTGCCACCATTGCCTGGTTGACTGCATCAGTGTGCGTGTGACCAGAGCCAAGAAATGCCGTGTACTTCATAAAAACTCCATAGAAAACGCCGCCTCGGTGAAGGGCGGCGCTTGGTGTGATAAAGTTGTTTATTGTTTTATGAGGCTTCGTCGAGCGAAGCCGCTAAGGGATTGACCTTGTTCTTGAGTTCCCCTAACTCCTCATCTGCCAACTGTGAATAGTATTGCGCCATGGTCAGCGTGCTATGGCCTAGGATTTCTGCCAAGCTTGCCAAGTCGCCTTGGTTTTTTCTCCAGTTCTTCGCAAACGTGGCACGAAAGCTGTGTACCAGCCTGCGTACCTGGTCGCGAATCCCTGCGCGTTTAGCCAAGCGATCAATGACACCATGAACCACCTTCGCCGTGGCCGGCTTTTTGTAGTGACTAAGCCACAGCGCTGGGTTGCGATCGTAGCGTGTTGCGAGGTAGGCGCGGACAATGTTGTGCGCGTAGGGTGATAGCCACCCGCTGCGCTCTTTGTTACCCTTGCCGACGATGCTGAAGTGGCCGCGATAGTCAAAGCTATCACGCCGCAGCTGCACCAGTTCACTGACCCGCAACCCCGTATCCAACAACACCAGTACCAACGCTCGCTCGCGTAAATTCGCAATGTCTAAGATTTTGCGAATATGGTCGCGGTTGTAACTTGCTGGTCGGCGCTTGGGGAGTTTTTGTCGAATGTTTGCGCATGGATTAATCTCTATCTCACCCTCTGCAACCAGCCATGTGCAGAACGCCGAAACATTTTGCATATACCCGTTGATGGTGAGCGGATTGTTGCGCGTTTTTGATAAATGGGTGAAATAGGCGCGAATTGCTGTGCGGTCGATTTTGCGATTTCCTAGCCAGTCCACAAAGTGAGCCAAGCGATAGCGGAAGGTTCGCATGGTCGATTGAGCAGCTCCAGCCGCGCTTTTTGCGGCGAGAAACTCATCATAGAGTTGGGATGTAGTGTACATTTGAGCCTCTCTACTCATAGAGTATACAGGCTCTCATACGCGACGCGCCGCCTTGTCGAGTGCCAATATTCCTTACGAGACGATGACAAAAACTAAGTCGCTACGCGGCTGAGATCTTAAACATCTCTCCTCGCAAGGGGGTGCGGGTTCGACTCCCGCCCTCGGCACCAACCACAGGCCGGTTGATCACACTGATCAATCGGCCTGTTGCATTTAATCAATCAAATAAGCTGATGGTTTGGTATACTAGCAGTGGAGTTTTTTAGCCGAGGAACTGCTATGCGTCGTTGGATTTGGCTGTTACTGCTTGCTGGTTTATTGCCACGCGCCGCTGCTGCCCATAATTTATGTTTCGTCGAAGCCAACAACCCCTACTGTTTGGAAGAACCATTCAGCGATTATTGGGATGATAACGGCGGCCTGCCGGTGTTTGGCTATCCAATTACCTTTGCCAAAGCCGAGCTAAACCCCGATACAGGCATTAGTTATCATACGCAATGGCTTGAGCGCAATCGCTTCGAAGTGCACCCCGAAAATGCTGGCACAGCCTATGAGGTGCTGTTGGGCTTGTTGGGTAAAGAGCGTTTGCGCCAACTTGGGCGTGAAGCTGTCGCCCGCGAGGCTGGGCCACAAGCAGGATGTTTGTGGTTTGAAGAAACTGGCCATAACGTGTGTGATCAAGCCAATGGACTTGGCTTCAAAAGCTATTGGCAATCGCATGGCCTGAAAATTGATGGTTTGGATAACTATGCCCGTTCGTTGCAATTGTTTGGTTTGCCCTTGACCGGAGTTAGTCTTGAAACCAACGCCAATGGCGATACGGTGCAAACCCAATGGTTTGAGCGCGCGCGGCTCGAATGGCATCCTAACAATCCTGATCAATTCAAGGTGTTGCTTGGGTTATTGGGCAAAGAAGTTTTGGATAACCGCGGGGTAACTCCGCAGCCGCCAGTAACGCCAACGCCTGGGCCAATCGTAACTCCTACTCTACCGCCACCATCATTTAACAATTGCCAAGCCGACCCAACTGTGGCGAGCAATTATCCGGTGAAAATTGTCAGCGTTGATAAAAAGGCTGAAAATGTTGTGATTCAGAATGTGAGCAATGCGCCAGTTGGGCTTGATGGCTGGCGAATTTGTAGCATTCGCGGCAATCAGTTGCACGCAACCCTCGGCGGGAGCCTTGCCGCTGGCGAAATGCGCACGATTGATTCGAGTGCAACGGGAGCAATTTGGAACAATAGCGATCAAGATAATGCTTCGTTGTATGATGTCGAAGGTCGCTTGATTTCGTTTTTGGAAGATCGTGACTTCTGAATTAACAAATGGGTATTAGGGATCAGCATCGATTCCCTAGACAACAAAAATGGGCGCTAGGTATTCCCTAACGCCCATTTACTCTATTTGAGCTAGCCCATGCCAACCACGAATGCAATTGCTTGATCACCGCTATGCGAAAGGCTAACTGACCAATGGCGAATGCCTAGCTCATCGGAGCGTTGTTGGGCTGCGCCGTGGAGCCGCAACATTGGCTTGCCTTGAGGATCGTTGGCAACTTCAATATCGCGCCACGAGACGGCACAGGCAGGGTGGCCAATGCCTTTGAGGCCAACGCCAAGCGCTTTGGCAGCGGCTTCCTTGGCGGCCCAACGGGCAGCTAACGACTGAGCGCTATCACGACAACGCAGCCATTCTGCTTCGGTCCAAACCTTGCGGGCAAAGCGCTGACCCCAGCGCGAAACTGCCTGATTAATCCGGTCGATCTCGATTAAATCAACACCTGTTACCAACATACGTTATGTACTTCCTTGCTACCACGAACGTGGTGGTTGCTTGTATTGTAGGCTGATTTATTAAAATGGCCAAATTGATGATTAAATTCGTGGCAAGGTCACGCCAGTTTGGCCTTGATATTTGCCCGAACGATCATCATAGGCCACTTCTGGTAACTCGTCGCCCTCGAAAAACAGCACTTGGGCAATGCCTTCGTTGGCGTAAATTTTGGCTGGCAATGGCGTTGTGTTGCTAATTTCGATCGTTACATAGCCTTCCCAGCCTGGCTCGAAGGGCGTTACATTCGCGATCAGACCACAGTTTGAAACAAAAACGCCTGCATCAAGCGCAAAATTGCCAGCTTCAGGCACCGATAAACAATAAACATCGTGTGTGCCAGCCAATTCCTTGATCGCCGTAATTTTGTGGTTGACTGGCTTATTTCCTCTAAATGACGCTATTGCATCTGGGAAGCGACGAAATACACTGCGATCATAATCAAGTAAACGTGCTGCTCCACGGATAGAACCTGTTGAATGTAATGCTGCAAGCACACGTTCCTCGGTAATTTCATCTCTTAATCTAATTGCACGAGCTATTTCTTGCTGTTGCATATGTCGTTCTAAAGATGCAGATTCCCAATATTCTTTAGATGCAACGGCAACTCTTTCTCTTGCTGCAGTATTATTCTGCCAGAAATCCGCTTGGCGTAATCGTTGCGCATCACGATTTTGAGGATCGGCCCAGTATTTTTAAGTGTGCTTCATACCATTCTTGCCGTTTTTCTAGATAAGTTGATGAATCCCAGAATAATCGTGCACGTTGTTGTTGTTGAAAGCAATAGTTTCGATACCAAGCATCATCTTGGCGTAATCGTTCTAACGCTTGTTTGATAGAGGCACTATGTTCATCTGGATCAAAATCTACGCCATAAGATATTTCGTTGTGATGTTTGATATGTGCCTCGGCATCCATCCGTATAATGTTCCAAGGCTGATTATTGAGCCGATCATGGTCAATATGATGACGATGGGTATTAGCTTGATCTGCGTAAATTCCATGGCGAATATTCCACTCATCGGCTAAGCGATGGGTTGGGAAATAATGGCCATTGATCAATTGATAAACCATTTCATAGCCACGAAATAGTTGGCGATACAGCGGCATTAACGAATCATTTGGTCGCAGATTGGCGGCTTGTACCATTGTACCGTCGCGGCGCATAAATTCATGGTCGGGCGTGCATTGGATGGTTTGGCCGTTATCAAGCGTAATTTCGAGCAAGCTATCGCGACCGATGTAGCGCGGTTGCTCCAAAAGTGTCGCGATGATGCGGCCATTTGGCCCAATGCTATAGCCCCAAAACAACTCGCCTTGCTCTGATCGTTTAGCCATCTCAGCCAATGTTGGGTTTGTACCATCAACGAGGGCAACGCGGGTATCGCCGCTAAAACAGCGTGCATAAGTCGATTTGCCGACGCAAACACACAGCACATTGCGCGGAATGCGGAAGTATTCGATTGTGCGGCAGAGCACAAATGAGTTTGGTGGAATGATACAGACATCAGCTTTAACATCGACAAACGAGCGTGGATCGAAGTTTTTGGGGTCGATAATCGCTGAATTGACATTGGTGAAGATTTTAAATTCATCAGCGATCCGAATATCATAGCCATACGACGACAAGCCATACGAGACGACTCCGCCGCGCACCTGACCATCAACAAATGGTTCGATCATGCCATGTTCTTGGGCCATGCGCTTAATCCAGCGATCAGCTTTGATTGACATACAAACTCCTTATGGTGTCGCCGTGGGCGCATTCGGGTCAAGGGTTGGGCTTGGCTCTTGCGTAGCAGTTGACGTTGGGCTAGGTGTTGCCGTCGGCGTTAGGGTTGGCGTTAATGTGGGGGTTGCAGTTGGTGTTGGGGTTAAGGTCGGCGTTGCGGTTGGGTCGCTGAACATTGCCCGCACGTTAGTTGTGACATTGCGGGTTTCTTCAGGGAAGAGTAGGGCAATTGCGCCTGAACCCAGCCCACATGTTATCAATGCTACCAAACTCAAAACCAAGGGCCAAGAAATCCGTCGTCGATAGCGCACAGGCTGGCCGCCCAAATTGCGCAGCGTTTCAACATCACTATGATGTAAGCGCCGGAACTCGGTCAAGGCCTGGGCGGGATCTTCGCTCAGAAATTGGGCATAGCGTTGCACAATTTCTTCGGCGGCAACCCCACGCGGCAACAAGGCATATTTTTCTTCTTCGATCGCCTGAATATAGTACATTTGGATTCTGGTATCCAAATTGGCTTGCACCAGCGAGATATTGCGCAGTTTGCGCGCTTGGCGCAGCCGTTGGCCCAGCGGAATGCTCAGGATTGGCGTTTCGACTTCAGCCGCTACTTCAACCGCAGGCGTTTCGATCACTGGCTCTGCTGCAAGTTTGGGCGTGCGCGTATCAGCCCGTTGCAAGACTGGCGGCGGCGCTTGACGCAGGCGAATCGCAATCCGGGCCAGCAATTCTTCGGTACGATAGGGCTTGGTAATATAATCGGTCGCGCCAGCACGTAGGCCACGGGCGATATCTTCAGCGCTGCTGCGATGTGACATCACCATAACCCGTAGGCCTAAGCTGACCAGTTCATCGAGCATGGCCCAGCCTTGTTCGCGCCCAAGCTCGAGATCGAGCAAAATGAGATCGGGCTGTTGGGTACGGGCAACTTCACGGGCGCTGGTTTCCGTCCATTCGCGCATCACCCGATAACTAGCCATCTCTAAAGTACGAGCGAGCGTGGCCGAAAACGCCCGATCTTCATCAAGCAACAAAATGAAGGTCAAAACCAGAATTCCTATCCACAAGGCTATGTTGGAGCATAACCGTATTGAGCGAGAATAATGCAGCGATTATAGCACGTTAGATCGACTCGATCGTCAAGTTTTGGCGTTCGAGGGCATCCATTAAGCCGCTTTGCAAATCGGCGCGAGTGGCAATCGTATCCAAGCGAATGCCCAATTGCACGATCGTTTGGGCAATTTCGTTGCTAATGCCGACGACAATTGTTTCGGTGCCAAGCAATTTAAGCGCGTTGATGGCCTGCAAAATGTAATTTGCCACGGCAGTATCAACCACTGGCACACCAGTTAAAATCTAAGATCACGGTGTCGGCGTTGCTGCGTGAGCTGGCTTGGAGCAAAGCAGTGATAATTTGATCAGCTTGAACGGGATCGATGGCTCCAACCAAAGGCAAGACCAAAATGCCTGGAAAAATGGGCACAACAGGCACAGCTCGGGCGGCAATTTCGGCCTTGAGCAATGAATCTTGTTGGCTCATCCGCGCAATGTCATCGCGCCGAGCACTAATTTGGGTTTCCAATTCCATTGCTTCGCTGACATCGTGGAAATAGCCCACCACATATTCTGGTGGCTTGGCATTGCCCAAGGGCTTGAGCATAAAGCGGGCTGCTAAGTGGCGATTGCTCGGCTGGGCATGCGAATCAACAATCACATAATCTAAAACTGGCAAAAAGACCTTTTCGCCTGCAAAGGCCCGTTGAATATCGGCTTGAACCTCGGGTGCAGCCAGCGAAGGATCATCAAATAAATTGTAATTTGCTTGGAGTTCCAGCATTTCAGCCGGGTTTAAATTGAAAATGCGGCGTAACGCGGTGTTGGTGTAAATTGCCTTGCCAGTACTATCGTAAATCGCAGAGCCAATTGACATAACCGACCATGCGCTACTGCGAATGAGCATATTCAAACTAGAAGTCATATTAACACCTCACGAACGAGCACGAATAATTTGGCCTTGACGACGGAGCGCGGTTTGTAAGCCACTTTGCAAATCGGCGCGGGTGGTAATATCCTCAAGCCGCAAGCCCAATTGAACTAAAGTTTGGGCAATTTCAGGGCTGATGCCGACGACAATTGTATCGGTGCCAAGCAGTTTGAGCGCTTTGATTGCTTGCAGCAAATAATTAGCAACCGCCGTATCGACCACTGGAATGCCAGTCACGTCAAGTAAGAGCGTATCGGCGCTATGCTCTGACGCTGCCTCCAACAAACAATTCAGCACATATTCGGCGCGGCGCGAATCGATTGCCCCAACCAAGGGCAGCACCAAAATACCTGGCAAAACTGGTACAACCGGAGCCGAACGCGCCTCGATTTCGGCGCGCAGAGCTTCTTGCTGTTCTTCGGCTTGCTGAATTTCGTGCTTACGGCTATCGAGTTCGCGGCGCATCGTGACCTGCGGGGTAATATCGGTAAAAAATGCTACGATATACTCGCCAGTTTTCTCTGCAACACGCAGCGGAGCCAGATTGAGCCGGGCCACGATATGTTTGCCAGAAGGCCGCGCCTGAACATTCAGCAGCTCATAATCCAACTCGCCGATGCGCGATTTTTTGCCCTCGAAGGCCGAAGTGATGGCACTTTTGGTGAGTGGAGCTTGGAGCGAAGGGTCACGATGCAGATTATAATGCTGTTGCGCTTGGGTGGCTTCTTCCGGTTGATATTGCAATAATTCCATTCCGGCGAGGTTGATCAATTCGGCGCGACCGCTGCGATGGTAAATCAGCGAGGCAATCGGGGCGTGAACCCAGCCATGGCTCATCTGTTGGATAAGTGTTTCTGGCAACATATGCGACCCTCAATCACTGGCATTGTTTGTAAATTATAAGCGAGGTTGGCAATGGATGAACAGCGGATGTGGTGGGAAGAATTATTTCAAATTCACGAATTTGCAACCTATGCCAATGTTGCTGAAAGCCTCACCAGCAATGAAGTTGATTTTCTTGAAACGATTTTGAATTTAACGCCTGATATGCGCGTTTTGGATTTGGCGTGTGGCAATGGTCGGCACCTTTTGGGCTTGGCGCGGCGTGGTTATCACGTTGATGGAGTTGAATTAGCCACCCCATTAGTTGAGCAGCTTAGTGCCCAAATTATGGCTGAGCAATTGCCAGCCCGGGTGATTGCCGGCGATATGCGCCAGCTCGACGATTTGGGAATGTATGATGTAGCGCTAATTATGAATAGCTCGCTGGGCTTTTTCAGCGATTTCGAGCATCAACAATTGCTGAATGATCTGGTTGAGCATCTAGTTCCGCAGGGTCGGCTCATTCTGCAATGTATCAATCCGTATCAAATTGGCAGCTATATGCAGCACTATCGGCGGGGTTGGCATCAAGTTGGGCCGGGCTATGTACTGCGTGAATCCCATTTTAAGCCAGTTACTGGCACGATTGAAACCGCTTATCGGTATATCGAGCCAAATGGTGGCGAGGCGGTGCATCCAGGCGAGCGCATTCGTTTGTATACCTTCCCTGAGTGGCAGCAGCAATTGCAACGGGCTGGCTTGAAGGTCCAAGCGGTGTTTGGTGATGCAGTCTTGCCAGTTGTGGCGTTCGATGAAACCAGTCAGTGGCAAATTTTGATGGCGATGAAATAGGGGTCAAGGATTAGGATTCAGGGTTCAGAGAATAAGGCCATATTTTTAGCCACGAACTGAGCGAGGGATCAGAATCTAGGGATCAGAATCTACGAAGCGCACCAAGTTTCGTTTTTAGCCACAGATTTGTAATGCCTATAGCCTGATCCCTAGCCCCTGAACTCACATCTGCTCTGCGCCGCTGGGTTAAAGATTGATCTACGAAGGATGAGGCTATTGGCTATTGGCGTTAGGCTTTGGATTTTTCAATGCATTTTCGATATTTCATAGCCAAAGCCAATAAGCTCACTCTGCTCTGCGCCTCTGCGTTAAAGCCTAATTTGTTCTATGTTCTATGCTCTATATTCTCACCTCTAACCCCGGAATTCGATTAAAATACCAGCGTTGAAGCATTCATTCTTCGCAGCAAAGGAGCAGCGATGATCGCCCTGATTGTCCATGGTGGGGCTTGGAATATGCCCGATGATCAAATTGAAGCCCACAAACAAGGCTGTTTGGCAGCGCTAGAGGCTGGTTGGGCGGTGTTGGCGCAAGGCGGAGCTGCGCTTGATGCAGTTGAGGCAGCAATCCGCGTGCTCGAAGATGACCCGACATTTGATGCTGGAGTCGGTTCGTTTCTGAATGCGATTGGCGAAGTCGAATTGGATGCAGGGATTATGGATGGCGCGAGTATGCGGGCTGGCTCGGTTGCCGCAGTCCAACGGGTGCGCCATCCGATTAGCGTTGCGCGACAGGTGCTTGAAAGCGATTATGTGTTGATTGTTGGCACTGGGGCTGAACAATTTGCGATTGACCATGGCGCCGAGCTGTGCGATCCAACTGAGTTGGTGGTGGAGCGCGAACGCCAGCGTTGGCAGGAGCAGCAAGCCAATCCGCAATATAAAGGCCGCGATGCTTTTCATTCAGCCCATGATACGGTTGGCGCGGTGGCGCTCGATAGCTTTGGCACGATTGCGGCGGCCACCTCTACTGGCGGAATTCCCAATAAACTGCCGGGGCGGGTTGGCGATTCGCCGTTGGTTGGCAGTGGCTTGTATGCCGATAATGAAACTGGGGGTTGCTCGACGACTGGCTGGGGCGAATCGATTATGAAGGTCTGTTTGGCCAAAAGTGTGGCTGATCAGTTGCGCACTGCTACGCCGCATGAGGCTGCCAAAGCCAATATTGCCTTCTTGGAACGGCGCGTGCAAGGCTTGGCTGGCTGTATCGTGTTGAATGCCCAAGGCGAATTTGGCTGGGCGCATAATACGCCGCGTATGGCGTTTGCCTATCGGCGTGGCGATGAGCCAGCGGTGGCAGCGGTGCATGCCGATGAACCATTTTTGAACGATTAGCACCAGCAGGCTGGTTGTAACGTTTAGCATACAACCAGCCACTTCCTGCTATTCAACGCTGCCAGTAACCCAATCTTCGAGCCATGGCTGAAATTTGACTGGATTGAACTCGACAAAACGATAGTTGGCAAAATTGGCACTGTAATAAGGATCGTTGGCAAAGAGTGCTTGCAAGGCTTCAAGCGACGGTGCGCGGGCGATCACAATGCCGCCGATGCGCGGATTTTGCGGGCCTGAACAGAGCAACCAGCCTTGATCGTAGCCAGTTTGCAAAAATGTCCGATGTTCAGCTAATTTGGTTTCAATCTGCTCTAGTGGCACGGTATAGGTAATTTCCAGCATAAAATGCGCCATCATGCTGCTCCTAAACATACGACAACCACCACAGTATACTACGATGGTGGTTGGCATAGGTTGAGATTTAAGGTCGTATCTGGTTCTCAGTGACATCCATCGATTGTTTGTCATCACCACCCTCCGGCTCGCCTCAAGGCGGGAAGCGCAAGCAGCCGCCTCTTAACGTACAATTGGTGATAAATCCATGGTTCTGAGATTTAGCGCAAATATTGCTTTGGCGAACGCCGCATCAGCTTTACGCTTCGACGGTTTCGGTGCCAAGTTCAACTCCAGCCCGCAGCACTTTTTGGTAGCGGTCGAACTGGCGAACTGGCTTCATACCAACATCAGCATAGACTTTGGTTGCACCAGTTAGGCTTGAGGTATCGACCCCTAAGCCAACCCGCTCTTGGCCACGATTCAAAAATTCGTTGAAGGCATGATAGAGCAAGGCTTTGGCTACACCCTTGCGCCGCCATGGTCGACAAACGCCCAGCGTGCCAACCCAACCCATCTTTGGATCTTCGGTGATATGCTTCCAACACATGGCAACCCCAGCAATTTGGTCACCATCGCAGACAATGAAAAAGAGGCTTGGATCATAATTTGGCTCGCGGGCGATCATATCTTGCCAATGTTTAAGCTCTTGCTCAAACGGTGATTCGAGATAGCCCCAGTGATCGCGGAACGAATCGCGGACTGCATGGATGAGCGCTGGCAATTCGGTCGCTGGGTCGTATGGGCGAATAATCAGACCATCGGCCAATTGAACAGGCTGCGGTGTATAATCAGCCAATTCAATCACCATGCGCCAAAAGTGCCGGACCAGACTATAGCCATGGGCTTGAAGATCGTTAGCTAATGTTTGGTTGGTGCTGAGCACACCGTGATACACGCTAACAGCGGCATCGCTTGGCGCTTTGGCAATAGCTTGGCTGGTGCGTTCATCCAGCCAATCCAAAAGTTGAGTTTGAATCCCAGTCGCGGCATAATCACTGTGCACGCGAGTCCAGCCATAGCCATGGACAAATGGCTCGTGATTAAACAAACTAGCTACCCCAATCAGGGTTTCGCCATCCCAAATGGTTAAACTATCGGTTGCGAGGTTGAATTCAGGATCATGCCATTCGCTAGAAAGCTCAGCCTCATCAATTTCGATCACATTGGCTTCTTCCATCGAACAACGATTGATCAGCGTGGTTGCTGCTGGAATATCATCCAAGCTTGCTGGGCGCTGAGTATAGTGGGCTATTGCTTGCATATGCTCCTCAAGATCGTTTAATTAATTGCTAAGAGCAGTATCGGCGAATAGCCCACTTCGATGCAGCGGCATGAGGCTGATTGTTAACTCATCCTTTGGCCTGATTACAAGTTGTTAGCGTTGAGCAATTGGTAAAAACGTTCCATAACTATTGAATGCAGTTGCTGGAACATTTAATGTTGGATCATTCTTGGCAACAGAAATCCAAACGCCTGCCGCTACTTGATTGCCAGTGCTCAGTTGGAGCAAACTTTCCGTACATCCCAACGGATTGACAAATTGCTCAGCGCTATGTAATTGCCCATTTTGATCACTACGATAGCTGACGATTTGAGTGGTACAACCGCTGCTTGAAAAACTATCGGCCTGCCATGCGACCAAATCGATAAGCTCGAAGCGGCTGCTTGTGAGGTTGTTTTCATGGATATCGGGTGTGTTACTCAGGTTAATGCCATCGCTAGCTTGGGAATCATATTGCCAAACATCATAGCTAAAGGCATTGCTAAAGCTGTTATTGCTGCCAGCAAAATAAACGCTTGGGCTGCTTTGACCACTATTAACGGTGCTAATCTCGCCAATACTCCATGGTTCACGCGCCGATGGCAAGACCAAATCACTTGTGATGTTATCAGTGGCATTGTGGCTGCGCAGGCTATCGGTAGGAATGCCACGTGGCGGAGCAACACTAGGATGTTTGATATAGGTCACATAGGCTTTATCGGTTAAGCTGAGATCGTAGACAAATTCAATGTTGGCCGAGGCACTGGTATAACTATCGATGGTACGTGCAGTCATGCCACTGAGATTGCCATGCGCGTAGCGAATTTCATCGAGGGTTGGGTCGCCACCA
Organism: uncultured Chloroflexia bacterium; assembly: GCA_963767035.1. Classification (GTDB taxonomy): domain Bacteria; phylum Chloroflexota; class Chloroflexia; order Chloroflexales; family Herpetosiphonaceae; genus Herpetosiphon. Next base: position 757,653 of record CAVYBW010000004.1, read on the forward strand.
GCATGACGGGCATTGAGAATTGGCGAACGCTTGCCATACGCCACATGGAGTTGATTGTTGGCATCGATGCTACTCCGTGGTTGGATGAGAATGATATTACTTGCGACTGTTTCGATGACAACTGGTGGGCTGAAGCTCGGCACAATTTCCCGGTAGACCAGTGATTGCTGGCCTAAGCTGAGGCTGGTATAGACTACGCCGACATGTGAGCCATCGCTGTTGCGTACCACGACGGGGCTGATCAAACTATTATTGATGCTTTCGCCTTGTAAAGCGACTGGCTGGCTGACGGTTGCGCCGTCGGAGCTGATACTGACGGCATAGTAGCGATAACTTGGTTCGCCTTGGCTGAGGCTTGCTTGATTACTGAGATAGGCCAAGTGAATGGTGCCGCTGAGATCACCAGTTATGCTGGGGTAATTGAGCGCCGCAGTGGAGTTATCGGCGCTGATTGTATGGCGCAATAGTTCATTGGAACCACGCATGCGGGTATAAATCAAATCGCAGCCATTGCCTGCTTGGCATTCGACCCATGTGTAATGACGGAGATCGTTGCTATCAACATAGATTGCTGGGTTGTAAGCACCTGAGTCGGCATTTGGATTAATCGCGAGTTTGATGGCTGGGGCGATATATTCACCACAACCCCATAATGCTAGCAGCACGCTAGCCAAAATTGCACTTCGGCGAGTCCAGGTTTGTCGAGCCATTATGCTCCCCTTTGCTATGAATGCTTCTTACTACCGATCATAGCACAACCTGCGAACGCCAAACAACCCGTAGGAATGGTTAATCCTACGGGTTGTTGCATGCAAAAGCATTTTGAGCTTAGCGGCGCATGCCGGGGAAGGTTGCGCCGAAGATTGATGGAGGCAATTTGAAGCCTTTGGCTTCGAGCACGGGAGTGAAGCGTGGGCGGGTACCGGTTGGCCGTAACACACCCAGCACTTTACCATCTGGCGCGGTGCCTTGGTCTTCGAAGATGAAGATATCTTGCAACACGACCTGACCGCTTTCCATGCCTTGGACTTCGGTAACCGCGACAACTTTCCGGGTGCCATCGCGCAAACGGGCTTGCTGCACAATCACGTGTACCGCCGAGGCAATTTGCTCGCGAATAACCGCGACTGGCAAATCCAACCCTGACATCAAAGCCAAGGTTTCCAAACGGCGAATCGCATCGCGCGGCGTGTTGGCGTGGACGGTCGACATTGAGCCATCGTGGCCGGTATTCATTGCTTGGAGCAAGTCGAGCGCTGCGCCGTCACGAATTTCCCCGACCACAATCCGGTCAGGGCGCATCCGCAGCGAGTTCTTTACGAGGTCGCGGATGGTGACCAAGCCTGAGCCATCAATATCGGCGGGCTTTGATTCAAGCCGGATAACATGGTCTTTGCCAAGCTGGAGTTCGGCTGAGTCTTCGATCGTACAAATTCGGTAGTGATCGGGGATGAAGTTGGAAAGCACGTTCAACAACGTGGTTTTACCCGAACCAGTACCACCAGAAACGATCAAGTTCATGGCGCTGACCACGCAAGCGTTCAGGAAATCGGCCATTTCCTTGGTCATCGAGCCATAGCCAATTAAATCGCTGACTTGGAGTTTCTTTTTGGAGAATTTACGAATACTCAGTGACGAGCCATCAATCGCACATGGTGGGATGATTGCATTGACCCGCGAGCCATCTGGCAAACGTGCATCAACCATTGGCCATTTGCGGTCAACCCGTCGTCCGAGCGGTCGAATAATACGGTCGATCACTTTGAGCACATGATCTTCTGAGGCGAAAATCACTGGCGAGAGGGTTAACTTGCCGCGTTGTTCAACATAGACCACGGTCGAACTGTTGACCATAATTTCTGTAATTGAATCATCGCGAATTAATTGCTCAAGTGGCCCGAAGCCAAATAATTCATCGAGCACCATTTGATATAGCAACTTCATGCCATCTTGATCAAGCGTGGTGCTCGATTGGCGCACAAAGGTTGTAAAGCGCTCTTGAATCAGCCGCTCGGAATCTTCGTTGCGTTGAAGTTGGGTTTGCGAGCCAGCCGAAGCCTGAATTTTATCGACAATCCAGAGCGAAAGCTCTAGTAATTTGCGATGCGCATCGCGATCAGCGAGCACCAAAAAGCCACTGGTATTGATCGTGCCACCGCTTAGACCTGAGCTAGAGCCAGCCAAAGCACTGAGATTACCACTTGGCATTGTCGTCGATGATGGTGCTGGTGGTGGCGGCGGACTCAGTGGTGTCAACGACGATGAGCGATATTCAGGCATTGATTGCTCGCCAGCCATTGGCTGAACTGGTGGCGCAGGAGCTGTTGGCTCTGGGCTTGTTGGCGTGCTTCCAAGACGTTTGAGAAGTGACATAGCTTGACCTCACTACATTTTGACAAAATAGGCTTCGCAAGCCCGATCCAGCAGATCTTTGTTCATTTGGGGCTGTTGACCACGATACTTGGCTTCATCAAGCACTTGATCAAGTAAATCGCGCGGGTGACAACAGCGTAACTCACGGTTGACCTTGAAATAGTGTTCTTGAATCAAATAGCGTAATCCATCATCGCTGTATGGCACACCCTTGGATTTGCAAACCAGCCGGAAAATATCGCGATATTCGTTAGGCGTGGGATTAGATACTTCGATCTTATGCCGAATCCGCCGCAAGAAGGCATCATCAACCAAGCCTTTAGGGTCGAGGTTAGTCGAAAAGACGATCAACACATCGAAGGGAATTTCGATCTTTTTGCCAGTTTGCAAGGCCAAAAAGTCGATTTTCTTTTCGAGCGGCACAATCCAGCGGTTTAATAATTCTTCTGGCCGACAGCGTTGCCGCCCAAAGTCGTCGATGAGGAACAAGCCACCATTGGCTTTCATTTGGTAGGGTGCTTCATAAACTTTAGAAATTGGGTCAAAAATCAGTTCCAATTGTTCTAAAATTAATTCGCCACCGACCATAACCCGTGGCCGCTTACAGTGAAGCCAACGGCGATCGGGAGATGGAGGCATCGTGTTGGCAACCGCACCGAATGGAGCTGGTACATCATCTTGGCGCATTTCAGGCTTGGTCAAAATGGCGTGATTGAGCGGATCATACAGCTTAATCACTTGGCCATCGATTTCTACTGCATAGGGCAGCATAACCGAGCCACCCATAATCCGCGAGATTCCTTCGGCGATCGTGGTTTTGCCATTGCCTGGCGGGCCATACAGAAACAACGAACGTGCTGAGTTGGCAGCAGGGCCAATTTTATCCAGCATTTCGTCGTTGACCACCAGATCCTTGAAGGCTTCACGGATGCGTTGTTGGTTGATGGTCATCCCACCAATTGATTGACGATTGACCATCTCGATGTAGGCGGCAAGTGGGACGGGTGCTGCACCGGCATATTGCGAGCGATCAAGCACCTCGTTGACTTTGCGCGAGCCTTGCAAGGTAATCACATATTGATACGAACGTTCGCCGAAGCCTTGTTCAGCCCCGATAATATCGACATATTCGCTCATTTTGAGAAATTGCAAGACTTTGTCGATCACGTTGAGATAGGGCAAACAGGTTTGCTCGGAGATCCGTTGGGCGCTAATTGTGCCATTGAAATAAATAACTTTAAGCACAAGATCGGCAATAAACCCCATTCCAAGCCCAGTTTCGTCGATTGAGGTTGGTTCGTTGGGAAATTGCGGCGCACTTTCAACAGATGCTTGAGCCGTCGAAGCAAATTCACGTAAAGGAAACGCAGACATAATGTGATCTCCTGAGCTTCAACAAGTAAAGATCGGCGGGGATTGGCAGATCTCCCCTATCTGCGCACACCGAATGAACAATAATCAATATTATACTTGAGCCTGCAAGCACGGGCAACCTAGAGTTGTGGTACAATGCACGATGAGGCGTAGCGCGGGCTTGAGGTTTTCGAGCCCGAGGGAAGCGGGGAGAAGTGTACCCGCGAGATTAGCTACGATTCTGCAATCCCCGCCCAATTAATAAGCCCCCAATCAGTGCAATTAAGCCAAAACTTGCCACCCAAATAATCGTCCCAAGGCTGGCCCACGGCACGCTCAGGTTATCAGCGCCAAAATCAACAATCGCCAAAGCGGTAATTACGCCCACGCCTAGTACGATTTGGCTCCAGCCAAGCGTCAGTAATTCGTGGCGATTGCCACCACCAGCAACGATCCATGCGCCCATGGCTCCGGTAATGAACAAGGCACTATAGATTTGGGCATGAAACGCATCGATTTTCCATGGCCAAAAGGCGGTAGCCCAAGCTGGCGCTAGAATGCTGGCTAAGCCGTAGCTTGCTAACACCACTGCTTCAATTAATAAAATTGGGCGTACTATGCCTAGTGCTTGAGGTTTTACCGCAGGCCAAGCGCGATATTGCCACCAAAACCAGCCCAAAGCCAGAGTTGGAATGATGTAGATAATGAACCAGAGCCACACAATTGGCCGCGCAAAATCAAAATTGCTGAGCCATGCCAGCGATGCTCCAGTGACGACGGTGGTGAAAGTAACTGCTTGAGGAATGGTCAGCCGCGCCACCGACCAATCGTTGATCACGAGCGTAAACAGCACTGCAACCATTTCGGCGGCATAGACTGCGCCTAAAAAACGGGTGGCAAATGGGCGTAATGTCCAAGGCCAGCGTGGCCCAACTAAACTTGGGGCGATTAGCAACGAAACGCCGGCGACCAGCACCAACGCAACAATCACAAACATAATTCGAACGAATGGCGATAATTGAGGTTTGGCTGTAGCCATCGCACTGCTCCTGTTGGCAAAACTGCCGTCAGTGTAGCATGGCAAGGCTAGCTATCACAATGATGGATTGCTGATTCGGACTGAGGATCGGTTGTTGAGGGCTAGATCTTGGATCAGTTGTCAGGAGTCAGCAGTCAGTGATGAGGAACCACGAAGGGGAGCAATTGGGCTCACAGAATCAAGCGCAATAATTCACGCCATAAACATTTGGGATGCAGGGGGCTGAAAACCCCCTGCGTTTCCCGTTGGCAGGACGGAAGGGTGGTGAATGCAATCGAACCAATCGCTCTAACTGATTCAATTATTGTTGAATGTACTCAGCTTTGTATCAATTGATTAATCGATGCCAGCATTGCTCCATTGCTCATCAACAAAGCGCCAAATTGCCTGCGGATTAGCATTGTGCAGAATACTGGGCAAGCGTGCTTCACGCACATTGTCGTAGCAGTGCAATGCGGCAAAGCGCCGAATCGTCGCGGGAAAGCCAACTGCCGTCCAGCCCGCATGACCTGTTGCTGGGTACGGCCCGCCATGGTTCATGGCCGAACTAACCGCCACGCCAGTTGGCATTTTGTCGTTGAGTAAACGGCCAACTTTGGCGCGTAACCGCTCGGCGACAGTCGCATAAAATGCTTCATCAGCGCCAGTGTTGCTACTGTAGATGCTGCCAGTCAAATTGCCCTCAAGACAATCGAGCACTTGTAATACCTCGGTTTGATCAGCACATTCGACAATTAAGCTGACTGGGCCAAAAACTTCGTGGCTGAGCGCTTGGGGATTGGCCAGAAAACTGTTGCCTGCCACATACAGCAAACTGTTGGCATAGCGATAATCATCCAACACATGGCCGCCAACTAGCACTTGGGCGCCAGCATCTTGCAAATGCTCAATGCCCTGTTCAAGCCCAGCCAAAACGCCATGGTTGAGCAAGGTCAAACTGGGATATTGGCTGAAATGGGTTTTGGTGGCGGTAATGAAATCGCTGCTGGCTGCTGAATGTTCAAGAATCAACAAACCTGGATTGGTGCAAAATTGGCCAGCGCCCAAAGTGCAGGAGCCGGCAAATTCAGCGGCGAGGGCTTCGGCGCGTTCAGTCACAGCGCCAGCCAACATCACAACGGGGTTGATGCTCGACATTTCGAGATAAATTGCTTTGCCCGCTTGATCGGCGGCGGCTTTGAGGGCCAAACCTGCCCGCCGCGAACCAGTAAAGCCAATCGCGCCAATTAATGGATGCCCAACCAGTGCCAAGCCCAATTCATCGGGCAAGCCATACAGCAATTGCACGCTCGCCGCTGGCAAACCGACCGCTAGTACGGCCTGATGTGCCAACTGGGCAAGGCGTTCGGTGGTGGCCGGATGGCTTGGGTGGCCTTTGGCGATTACGGCATTACCAGCGGCAATGGCAGAGGCAAAATCGCTGCCAGCAATTGCATTGTAGGCAAACGGAAAATTATTTGGCCCAAAAATGGCGACTGGGGCAGCCAAACTGCCATACAGCGAACGAATATTGGCCTTGCTGTCGATCGTCGCCAGTTCCCAGCTGTGGTTGCGCACGGCTTGGGCAGCTTGACGTAATTGATTGACCGTGCGCGGCAATTCGACGCTATTCAAGCGCGGCTCGATTGGCAGGCCAGTTTCGCTGTGGGCTAGCTCGCTCAGTTGTTGGCGGTTGGCCTCGATCAAATCGGCATACTGTTCGAGAAATTTGGCGCGTTGCTCGGCGCTGGTTTGCGCTAGCTCACGTGAGGCCGCTACGCCGGCATTCAAGGCTAATTCTAAATCGCCGCGTCCCGAAATGGGATATTCGGTGGCAATTGCTTGGGCGGTTGTAGGATTGGTTGCCTGAAAGCTGCCAACATAATCGCCAAGCTGCCATTCGCCATTGATCAAAATAGGTTTCATGGCCATAACTCCTGCCGTCGCGCCAGCGCTTGCTCAATCACAGTGACTGCTGCTTCGCGCTCGACTCCAACTAGTTCAAGTCGTGGTGCCCGTACTGTTTCGCTGCCCATACCCACCATGGCTTGAGTCAGTTTAATCAATTGCACAAATTTTGGCACGGTATCAAGCCGCAGCAACGGCAAGAACCAAGCATAAATTGCCGATAATCGCTCACGATCGCCATGGCCTGCGGCAACGGCTTGGGCCAATTGAAATAACTCAACCGATTCATGGGGAAACGCATTAACCAAGCCAGCGATCCAGCCAACCGCTCCCGCAGCGATGCCTTCAACAATCGCATCGTCAACTCCAACCAAAATTTCAATGCGTTGACCAAGCTCGGCGCGAATTGCAGTTATCCGCCGCACATCGGTACTCGATTCCTTGACTGCTTGCACATTCTGGTGGCGTTCGGCTAATTCAGCAATTTGGCTTGGCACAAAATCGGTACGATATGCTACCGGATTATTGTAGATCATCACTGGTAGTTCGGTTGCGCTGATTACGGCGCTCATATGGGCTTGCATTTCGCGCCAATCGGTCGAATACAGATAAGGCGGTAGTACCATTAGGCCGGAACAGCCTTCGGCGGCGGCAAGTTGCGCCAGTTGGCAGGCTTCGGCAGTTGTCAGCGCCGCAATGCCTGGAATCACGGGATTTGAGCCAGCCACTTTGACGCAGGTTTGCAAAATCGCCTGTTTTTCGGCAGCGCTGAGGGTTGCGCCTTCGCCCAACGAGCCAAGCGGCACGATCCCTACACAGCCAGCATCCAACATCCAACGGCAGTGCTCGGCCAAAAAACCATGATCAACGCTGCCATCCTGATTAAAACGGGTGGTAATTGCTGGAATAACCCCATGCCATATGCTCATATTGACTCCATCACTAAATCGGCGACGCTAACCGGATGTAGCGGAAAGCGCACGCTATCTTGACCCCAACCAAATAAATATTGCGTTGCACCACTACAAACTCGCCCCTGACACATGCCCATGCCACAGCGCGTTTGCAATTTGGCACTGCGCCACGATGGCTGAGTTTGCAATTGTTCAAACGTCACATCTTCACAACGACAAACTAAGGTATTGGCCGCTGCTAGTTGCCGTAATTCTGGGCGTAAGGCGAAACTTGCGGCCAATTGCTGGCTAAATTGCCATGCTTGAGCTTGCTGCTGAGCCAATTGGCTAGCCGCTTGATAGTTGCCTGTTGCCGCAAACCCAGCGATCTGGCCTTCGATTATGGCTTTAGCTTCACCGCCAATCCCAGTTAATTCACCAGCGGCATACACATGGTCGAGGCTAGTTTGTTGGCTGCGATCAACCACAACCAAACCATTATCAACGCTACAACCAAGCTGCTGGGCTAGCTCGCTATTGGCGATTAAGCCCCAGCTACAGGCCAAATAATCGCATTCGATGATTTGACCATTGCTTAATCGCACCTGCTGAACTGCGCCGTCGCCTTCAGCCGCCACCACCCACGTGCTTGGGTAAAATGGCGTGCTGGCTAACCAACGCAGACTTTGGGCTGCTTGCAATATTTTGATGGGATACCCAGCCAAGCTGCGCCCAAAACGCACTACTTGCGCTACAGGAGCTTGCTCAACCACTGCTTTGATGATTGCACCACGCTGCTTTAACTGGCTGGCGACGGCGATCAGCAACGGGCCACTACCAGCAATCACTATTTTTTTGCCAGCGATTGACAAGCCGCCCTTGACCAAGGCTTGCAACCCGCCAACGCCAAGCACTTTGGGCAGCGTCCAGCCTGAAAAAGGCAAGAACAATTCGCGGGCGCCGTTGGCCAAAATTAGCCGATCAAAAGGCAGTTGTTGCGGGCCATTTGGCGTTGCCAAAAATAAGTGATTGGCGCTTGCCCCAAGCACTTGGGTTTTATTGAGATAATGCAGTTTTGTCTGCTGAGCAAACAAATGTCGATAACGCTTAGGAGCATAGCCTGCACCACCGCGCCAAATTTGGCCACCAGCCTGATCATACTGATCGATCAGGGTAAGTTTGGTGTTGCTTTGGCTGGCGCTCCATGCCGCTGCCAAGCCCGCTGGCCCCGCCCCGACAATCACCAGATTAAGGCTCACACTGCACCTCCATGCCCTCGCAACAGTGCTGCAAGCAGGCCAATTGATGGGCTTGTTGGTTGATTGTTACGCGGCACTCGCCACAACTGCCCATGCCGCAAACCGCCATGCGAGGCTCGCCCGTGACCGAGCGCCGATTGACGATGGCGTTGTCCATCAGCACAGCGGCCAGATTGCTGTGCTCAGCCACTTGATAGCGTTTGCCATTAATTGAAATCTGAATCTGTTTCATCGTTGCTCCTGCTGCAAACTGCGTGGCAGGTAGGGCTGCACATCGAGGCTCGATGCTCGGTGCAGCATTTGATTAGCCAGCAATCGGGCGCTGCTCAAGGCGGTGGTAATGCCCAAGCCTTCGTGGCCAACATTCAGCCACAACCAGCCATGCTCAGGGTGCTGGCCGATCAGCGGCAAGCCATCGGGCGAAGCTGCGCGCACGCCCGTCCAAGTGCGTAGGCAACGCACAGTGGCGAGGGCTGGCACATACTCAATCGCTTTGCGCAGCATGTGGCTGATAAATGTTGATCGATTTGGCGATCAGTCCGATCGAACTGGCGCGAGGAGCCGATTAGCAGCTGGCCGTTGGGTCGTGGCTGAAGATTGAAGGCCACCGAATCGCCGCTGCTGGCGTGAGCATTTTTGATGTAGCTTAATTCGACCAATTGATGCTTGATCAGGTTGGGATAGCGCTCGGTAATGACCAATTGGCCACGTTTGGCGCGAATTGGCAACTCTGGCAATAAATCAATGCAGCGTTGACCGTTGGCAACTACAATCATATCGGCGCTCAGGTGGCGGCCATCGCTCAAATTGACACGATTGGCTTGAATTGACGTAACCTCGCCATTAACCAGCTTTGCGCCATGCTTTTCGGCCTGTTGCCAAAGATAAACCGCGCTTTTTGGTGGATAGACCACGCTATCGTTTGGCACCAGCAAACCGCCAACCAATCCCGCTCTTAGCGCAGGTTCATGGCTATACAGTTCAGCTGCATTTAGTATTGCACAGGGAATGTTGTGCTGGCGATAGACCGCAGCTTTTTCGACCACCAACTGCGATTCTTCGGCATCGGTTGCAACCCACAACGTGCCGCAAGCGTGATATTCGTGTTGCTGGGGATGCTCAGCGGTCAGGGCTTGCCAAAGTTGTTGGCCATACAAGGTGAGTTTTAATTGAGCCTCGCCCTCATCCATCACCACAATATGGCCCATGCCTGCGGCGGTCGCGCCACTGCCAAGGCAATCGCGCTCGACCAGCGTAACCTGCAAGCCAGTTTGTGCCAACTCCAGCGCCACGGCGCAGCCCACAATCCCGCCGCCAACGATGATGGCGCTGCTCATTGAATCCCCCAACGGAATGGATCGGCTTCGTGCAACAGCAATTGGCCTTCGAGCGTGACAAACGCCGAGCCAGTAATGATTGGAATAATTGCCTCGTCGTGTTGGCGATATTCGGCTTGAAAGCGGCTGCCAATAATGCTTTCTTGCACCCAGATAGTGTTTGGAGCAAGCTTGCCATCGGCGGCGAGGCAGGCCAATTTGGCGCTTGTGCCTGTGCCACAGGGCGAACGATCGTAGGCCTTGCCCGGGCAAAGCACAAAACTGCGACTATTGGCTCCCTCAGCGGCTTTCCCAAATAACTCAATATGATCGATCAGGCCATTGTTTGCGCCCGTAATGCCTGCTGCTTCGAGCGCTTGGCGAATCTGCCAACTGAAACTGGTGAGTTGCTCAACATTCGCTAAATGCAACTCCTGACCATGATCGTTGACCAAGAAAAACCAATTGCCGCCCCAGGCAATATCGCCGTGAATCCGGCCATGGTTGGGCAGATCAAGCGCAACATTCGCCGCATAGCGATAACTTGGCACATTTTCGATGGTTGCTTGGCCGTCGGCGTGTAATGTGGCACTGACAATCCCGACTGGCGTTTCAATCAAATGCTCGCCAATGCCGATTTTGCCGAGATGCGCGAGGGTTGCCACTAGGCCGATGGTGCCGTGGCCGCACATACCCAAATAGCCAACATTATTAAAGAAGATCACGCCAGTACAGCAGCGTTGGTCGCTTGGCGGGCATAAAATTGCGCCAACCAACACATCTGAGCCACGTGGCTCGTTGACTACTGCTGAGCGTAGCCAATCGTACTGTTGCGCCAGCACGTCGCGTTGTTGGGCAACCGTGCCACCGCCAAGCTCAGGGCCACCAGCAATTACAATGCGGGTAGGTTCGCCAGCCGTATGCGAATCGACAATTGCAATGCGCATTGCGCCTCCTTCTGAATCACGTTTCAGCCGAAACTAGGCGTGTGAGGAAAGGTTATAAAGATTCCCTCACCCCAACCTCATCTCCCGTGATTTTCCCATGATGTGGGGTAATGTGTTTCCCGTGAATTTCAAGGCTAAGTTATAAAGATTCCCTCACCCGTGACGCGGGCGAGAGGCTTTATGCCATGGTCTTTCCATGATATGGGCACTGGCCGTGTGTTCCCCCTCGCCCGCGTTCAGTGGGAGAGGGGGCTAGGGGGTGAGGGGACGCTCTCCATTTCCAAATCTTCGTGCACTGCGCGATCTTTGCGGTTGCTTGCCGCTGACCGCTGAACCCTGGCCCCTGTTTCACGCTAGACCTATGTTGGCTTTACAATAGCGGGTTTGCAGCGATTTGTCTTGTACAATTAGGCCATGCGAGCATGCGGATTTTTGCACAATTGAATATCCAGATGTGGCGCAACTGTTGCCTTTGTTTGATCTTTTGCCCGATGTGGTGTTTTTTTGCAAAGATCGAGCGGGGCGTTATCGGGTGGTCAATGAAACTTTGCGGGTACGCTGTGGCTGTCGCAGCAAGCAGGAGTTAATTGGGCGGTTGCCGGAAGAGGTGTTTCCATTGGATTTGGGGGCGAGCTATGCCAGCCAAGATCAGCAAGTAATTCGCTCTGGCTGTGCGCTGAATCATCGTTTAGAGGTACATATTTATCCCGATTTGCAGATGGGCTGGTGTGTGACCCACAAGCGCCCATTGCGCGACCATAACGGCGTGATTACGGGAATAATTGGAATTTCGCGTGATTTGCGCAGCCCGAATCGTAATGCGCCGACATGGCGGCGGGTGGCTAGCTCAATCGATTATCTAACTGAGCATTTTGCCGAAATACGCTCAATTCAACAATTAGCAACGCTGGCGCAGCTTTCGTTGAGCCAATACGAACGGGCGATTCAACAGATTTTTGAGTTGACTCCCAAGCAACTGCTGATTAAAACCAGGATCGATGCCAGTATCAATCTGCTGGCTGGCAGTGCTTCGATTGCCGCGATTGGTTTGGCCTGTGGCTACGCCGACCATAGCGCTTTTTCGCGCCAATTTCGGCTGATTACCGGCCTGACTCCGCGCCAATATCGCCAACTGCTAAACCGCAATACTTAAACGATAGTAATTCAACGCTTTGACACATTCTGAAGGCCGTTAATTGGTAATTCGTGCTCAATACTTTGCGGCACAAAGCGAAAAACGGCGGTGATTGAGCGTGGTGGCAAAACCAAAATGCCGCCCTGTAATTCGAGTTGTTCGCTGGCATAGCTATAGATGCGAAAAACATCGCCTGTAGGATCGCTGAGCACTGGATATTTGGGTTGGAAATGCTGAATAAAATCGTTTAAGTTGGCGGGATTGGTTTTGGCTAAGATGATTGGTTGGGCTTGAAATTGACGAAATTGGGCTTGCTGCGCTTCGAGTATGCGTAACATATTTTGTGAGATCGCAGAGGTCGAATGACCGATGAACATTGCCACAATCGGCTGCTGCTGATTCAATTTATACCACGATGTTGACCGATAATCATGGGTAAACAACTTCAGATCACTCATTGGGAACTATGACCTCAGTACTAATAAATCGCTTGCTTAATCTAGCTGCTCAACCTTACGAACAAACTTGCGATACTGGTTTCATGCACATTTGAGCAATTTTGGGCAATTCCAAGCGTACCTGTCCACTTTTGGCCCGGCTCTTCATCATTAATTGCAGACAGCATGCTACGGCCGGGGCAAGCAGCCTATGATTATTCCTTATGTGCACACAACCGAACGTGAAACGGCAGTTACGCAAGTAATTAGCCAATGGTTTGATGACCATCACGATGCTATGTTTCGCTATCTGACGCGAATCGTGGGGCAACCTGAGCAGGCAGCCGATTTGGTTCAAGAGACCTTCCTCCGCGCGATGAAGGCGCTTGATCCAGCGATTTTGCCAGCGATTCCCCAAGCGTGGCTTTTTCGGATTGCCAGCAACTTAGCGTTGGATCACCTCCGTCGCCAGCGGCGTTGGAGTTGGTTCATGCGTAGTTGGCAGCCAGAAACCAATAATTTCGCCCAGAATGTTGAAATGACTCAATCCATCCGAGGTTGCTTAGCCAAACTCAAACCGCAAGATGCCGAAGTCCTCTTGATGGTGCATTACGCTGGTTGTAGTCCAGCAGAAGTCGCCAAATTAAACGGCGAAGAATTAGGCGCAGTTCGCAAACGATTATCACGGGCCCGTGATCGTTTTCGGAATTTATATGAGGAGGACCGTGGCCATGGAAGTGTCATGATCTTCAGCCGCTCCTCAGCGATTGGCAACATCTGACTGAGGATGAATGGCAATTGGTGAATCTTCACGTTGCTGAATGTGCAGCTTGTCGCCAAGTGCTTCGTCAGCAGCAAACAACCAGCCAGTTGTTAGAACAGTTGCCAATCGCCACGCTGCAACTTACGACCGAACAGGTGCGGACAATCCGCGCCAAGCTTGGAGTAACCGCCATGATTCGAACAAAAACTATCGTTATGTGGTCTTTTGCTGTGGGCCTGATACTCTTGATTGCTGGCGGTGTCTGGGCGGTCAAACCGGTCGAGACCGGCAACAATGGTGAGGTTGCAGCATTAACCACCCGGACTGCTCAACCAACTCAGGCTGCGACTGCTCGTCCAACTTGTGTGCCAAGCACGACCAATCCATGTGATCCAAGCGTGCCTGCAACGCGCGTGCCAACGCAAGTGCCACCAACCTGTGTACCAAGCACGACCAATCCATGTGATCCAAGCGTGCCTGCAACGCGGGTGCCAACCCAAGTGCCGCCAACCTGCGTGCCAGGTACGACCACTTGTAATCCAAGTATCACGGCTACGCCGCTGCCAACCTGTGTGCCAAGCACGACCAATCCGTGTGGCCCAAGTGTGCCAGCAACCCGTGTGCCAACGCAAGTGCCGCCAACCTGTGTGCCGAGTAGCACTGGCAATTGTGGCCCAAGCGTGCCCGCCACCCGCGTGCCAACGCAAGTGCCACCAACCTGGCCAACGTTGGTGCCAACTGGTACGCCAACTCCAGCGCTACCAACCACAGTGCCAACCCAAGGCCCACCTACCGCCGAGCCAAGCTGGCCAACGGCGACACCAGTGAGCCAAGAGCCAACGGTGGTTGCACCATACCCAACGCCAGTGCCAACCCGTGAGCCAAATCATCCAACCAATACGCCATTGCCATGTAACGGTGTTGTGTGCCCAACGCCACCACCAACCCGCACGCCAAACCCTTGTGGTAGCACGGTGTGTCCAACGCTGCCACCAACCAGTACGCCAGCGCCCTGTGGTAGCACGGTGTGTCCAACGCCGCCACCAACCAGTGATCCGCTACCAACGGCATTGCCAACGGTTGTACCGCCAGCAACGCCAACCTGTGTGCCAAATGGCTACCCATGTAATCCGGTGGAGCCAACGCCACCACCTACCAGCACGCCAAGTCCATGTGGTAGCACGGTGTGCCCAACGCCACCACCTACCAGCACGCCAAATAATCCTGTCGAACCAACACTCGTGCCAACGAGTACGGTTCGCCCAACCCCACCGCCAACCCAGTTACCATTGCCAACCCCAACGGTTCGCCCAAACGAATCGTCGGCAAGCTAATTCTACACAGCAAGCAAACCCTCGCCCGCGAAGGTCTAGCGCGGGAGAGGGTTTTTTGGGGGCTAAAAACCGCGTTGCCCATGCGATTTAGTTCATCGGCATGGGCAACGCGGTTTGCATCCGTACAAGTTTAGTTGGCTTGCCAGAGCGCTGGGACGTTACTTGGCTCCCAACCTGGCAACGAGGTGTGGCTTTGCAGACAGGTATAAATTACGCCGTTGTAGCTAACTTTTGCGCCAGCAGCGTAACTAACATTCGCCGCCCAAGCTTGAACTCCCGTGCTATTCGTGGGAGTAGCGCTTGGTTGCACTGGAGTGTTGGTTGCTGGCACCACTGGCGTATTGGTTGGCCGTGGGGTGCTGGTTGCTGGCACCACTGGCGTATTGGTTGGATTGCCACCACCACAAACACCTTGATCAAGCCAGACTTGGGCGTTGCCAGGAGTTTCATTCTGGGTCCACCATTGGGCAAACCATTGATGGTTATTGTACGAAACCAAATCGCCACGCAGATAGACTTTGTTGCTCTCCCAGGCTGGCGCAGTACACGTGCCAGGTTGAGTTGGAGTTGCGCTTGGCGCAGGTGTCCGTGTAGCCGTAGCAATCGGCGTGCGGGTTGGCGTGGCGGTTGGCCCAATTGGGGTACGGGTCGCCGTGGCAATTGGTGTCCGTGTAGCCGTAGCAATCGGCGTGCGCGTAGCCGTGGCGGTTGGGTTGCCAACGGTTGGAGTTGGCACAACCACATTGCCGCGTGGATAATCGCTCACCAAGCCATAGGTTGCATTGTTAAAGTTGACAGTCCAGTTGGATGGTGTGCTCATTGGCAAATAGTAGACGAAATCAATCGTGACGCTTGCACCTGGTGCCAAACTTTGCCAGCCGGGGAACTTGAATTGAATATGGTTGAAATCGCCACGCAAACCACCTGCATTGCTGCCCGTGTGGCCGCTGCTGGTCACCATAAAGCCAAAGCCCGATTGATCCTTGGCATTGTTGGGTGCCGATGTGCCATAATCGAATTCAAAGGTTGCGCCACCGGGGATGGTCACAGTTGAGTTGTTGGTAATCACCATTTTGGGGCTGATTGGATAGTTGTTATCGCCAATTGGCCAGTTGGTGAATTCGACCTTGATATCCAACAAATTGCTGGGCAAGCTACGATTCGCTTTGTTGGCACCATAGGCTGGAGCGCTGCGGAACTTATCGTAAAGCAAGTTGGTCAAGGTATCGCCCATAAAATATTCGCCTTGGCCATTGTTGCGCTCGGCGTGCCAGTCGTAGTCGCCCGAAAGCTCCCAGAACATGATCCCGCCTAAGCCTTTATCAACCACATAATCGGCCTTCGCACCCAGCGATTGCTCATCTTCAGTTGAGATAAACACGCGCTTTTGGCTATTCCAAAGCCATGGAGCAACCAACGAACTGCTATAGTTACGGACATAGGTGCCGGTCAAGCAATCTTCAGGATCAGTCGTTGGGTTCAAGCCAAATTGGTTGATGTAGCTGCCAGCCAGCCCTTGTTCGAGGTTTTTGGCGTGCCACATTGGGTTCGCGCCAGCGCCAACTTCTTGGCCATTTTCGGTGTCGTGCCAAATGTTGTCGATGCCGCGTGCGCCATCACCACACTTGGTCAGGCCAATTGGACAATTTGAGCCAACTGCTGTGCCCCATAACCCATTCGTGCCACCATTGACATTTTTAAAGCCACGGGTGTAGTACGGCACGCCGATGTTGATCCGGCCAGCTGGCATACTGCCACGGAAGTAGTGATACGACCAGTCGGTGTTGAGATAGCCAATGCCGCCATATTGGGCAGTGGTATACACGCCACCAGCAGCTAATTCGGCATCTTTGCCATCATCATACAGCGAAGCGTTTGGCCCAACATACTCGTTCCAAGCACCGTGTAAGTCATATGACATAACATTGACATAATCGAGATATTGGGTTACTTGATAGGTTTCCATGCCGCGCAGCAAGTAACCTGATGATGGTGAAGCAATCGTTAGCATGTAATATTTGCCATCGGCGGCCCCAGCAGCGTCAAGCTTTTCGCGCAGCGTTTTCATCAACGCCACATAGCCTTTCATCAGGCTCGCACGGCGTGGGTTGGCATAGACCCAATCAAGCGGATGACCAGCATCTTTCATCGAGGTTGGATATTCGTAGTCAATATCCACACCGTTGAAATTGTAGCCGCGCAAGAAGCCCACGACTGAATCGGCAAAGGTATTGATCCCAGCGGTATTGACGCTGTTATCGGGATTGACGGTCAAACTAAAGAAACCGCCATCGCTAATCCGATCGCCGTTATCGCCAAAATAACCGCCAGTTTCAGCCCAACCACCAACCGAAATCAAGGTTTTGACGTTGGGATTTTGGCGTTTGTATTGGGTCAAAAGATTGAAGTGGCCTTTGTAGGGCAGTGCGGGGTCCATTTCAGCGCCAGCAACGCCCGGCCATGTCATGCCAATTGAGGGATTGGTAGCGGTGTTGCTGCCAACCGAAATCCGGCTGTTTTGAATGTGAGCAAAGGCATAATTGATGTGGGTAATTTTGTTCCAAGGAATATTGTTGACCAGATAGGCTGGCTGGCCGTTGGTGCCAGTGCGCCAACTTGGAAAATAACCGATAATCCGCCGAGGATGGTCGCTGCCCATTTTTTCGCGGCCAGCGATATCGTAAATTGCACAGTAGGGCGTGTCGACTCCAGCGGTTGGAGCCATCCCATCAGGCCGACAGTCTGCATTGCCTGCCGCTTGCGTTGGCGTGCCGCGCGTTAGTAACATTCCCGCAAGTAGGGCGATGGTGATCGTTAGCGAAAATGCTCCGCGCAGTCTGGCCGTCCTTCGGTACGCAATTTCCATGACATTCCTCCATTGATTGTCACTTTGGCCTATGGAGCTAAAACCTTATTTATTTCATTGAAATTATAAAGATTTTATAGAAATTTTAATGAATTTGTCAAGTATTTATTAAAAGCACAACACGCATACAACAACACAGATCGGCATTTGGGGTGAGATCAGAAGCGATTATGTATATTCCCTCACCCCCAGCCCCTCGCCCGCAGTGTGGGCGAGGGGAGTTAATGCGATGCTTCTTGCGAAGATTGTTGCAGCTTCATCATTTCGCCCTCAACTCGCTTGCGGGCGAGCGGCATAACGCGGTGGTTTTGTCATGCTGCGTGGGATGGAGCAATCGGCTCGCCCTCGCCCGCGTTGAGTGGGAGCGGGACTTAAGTGGCGGTGCCATAATGTGTGGTTAATGCACTGGTGCTCGCCCTCGCCCGCGTTGAGTGGGAGCGGGGCTGGGGGGTGAGGGGACGCTCAACCATTATTCATCCACAACACCGTTTGTTAAAAACCTATGCTTTCGCTTGCGGGCGAGGGGCTTGATCTGGTGGTTTTCGCATGATGCATGATCAATCCACTGGTGCTCGCCCTCTCCCGCGTTGAATGGGAGCGGGACTTAACGTGGCGGTGCCATAATGTGTGGTTAATGCACTGGTGCTCGCCCTCGCCCGCGTTGAGTGGGAGCGGGGCTGGGGGGTGAGGGGACGCTCAACCATTATTCATCCACAACACCGTTTGTTAAAAACCTATGCTTTCGCTTGCGGGCGAGGGGCTTAATCTGGTGGTTTTCGCATGATGCATGATCAATCCACTGGTGCTCGCCCTCGCCCGCGTTGAGTGGGAGCGGGACTTAACATGGTGGTGCCATAATGTGTGGTTCATGCACTGGTGCTCGCCCTCGCCCGCGTTGAGTGGGAGAGGGGGCTGGGGGGTGAGGGGACGCTCACTTATTCCAAATTACCAAGCCGCGCATCGAGGTCGTCGAGGGTATGGGCTAGGTTGACCGTGCGCCAGCTTTTTTGCGGGTGAGTCAAGCGCTTGCCATTCGGGTCGCTCTCCAGCAATGAGTGCACGGTCTCGGCATCATCGCTGGCAAACAGGTGATGCAGCTCTTTGGCAACCCGTTGGCGGCTGATTTGCACCCCATGTTTGGCCAAAATTGCCTTGTAATCTTGGTATTGATCGGCCAAGCGGATGGTGGCTGATTCGTAGCCATGGCGCGCCAGTAACATGCGCTCATCATAATGCAGCACATGTTCGGCAAATACGGTTGCATCATCAGCCCGTGGCTCAATCAAAATAATATCAACATCGGGGTGTTGTTGGCGCAGCTTTTTGATGTGATAGTGGAGGCCAGCCTGAATAAACGTGCGAAATACCTGATTGCCAATCGCTTGAATACCAGCATCGGCGATGCGTGTGCCAAGCTGTTGCTTGCGATTATCGAAGGCAACCAGCGGATTGACACAGACAATCAATTTTGCCCCGCGATCAATCGCCACATCGAGGCTGGCCGTGCCACGCACGCCACCATCAATATAATCAACGCCATTGATGCGCACTGGCTCGTAGACGATCGGCATGGCGCTCGACGCTGCGACTGCCGCCGAAATTGGCACATCGCGCAGCTTGCCTTCGCCAAATACCGCCCGATCACCGCTATCAAGCTCGGTTGCCACAATATACAATTCGCGTTGCAATTCAGCAAAGTGATTGCTGCCGCGCTCAGCCAAAAAGTTGCGCAGATAACGCTCTAAGTTGCTGGTTGAATAAATGCCGTTGGGCAAACCTTCGAGCATCTTCCAAGCCCAATCCAAGGGCGCGAAATCGCGCGGATGGCGCAGGGTTTCGAGTGCGCGTTGAGCGAGCAGGCGTGGCAAACGCCGCCCACGTTTGATCATACCGCGCAAGTTGAGCGCCAGAATTTGGTCGCGCTGCAAGCGTTTGGCATCGGGCAAGGCTCCTTCGAGAATGCGCAGCAACTCGCGAGTGGTGATGCCATTGGCCAGACACGAGCTAATTAAGCTGCCTGCGCTGGTTCCAACATACAGATCAAAATCGTTGATGGTTAGGGTTGTGAGGAGATCATCGATGGCACGGAGCGCGCCAATTTCGTAAACGGCACCAGAGATGCCACCACCGGCGAGGACGAGAGCGCGTTTAGATGGGGTTGATGTGTTCATTGATCGTGGCCTCATTGCCATTGGCGATAAGTCAAAACGAATTGATACAACGATGACTACTTATTTATCCTGCAATAACTGTTCAACTAAATTGGCCAGCTGCTCAACTTGGCCTTTCAAGCGTTCAACATCCGAGCGGTCGGGCAGGCTTTCGGCGTGGGTATGGCCTGAACTATTTAAGAGTAATTGGCCCATTCGTTGACATAACTCTTCGCTGATTTTGCCTTCGTCAAGCAGGTGTTCGAGCCGCAAACGAATTTCGGCCTCAATAATTTGGCTGCCGCCTAATGACTGGAACAGATTACGCCGCATCTGCGAGAGTGTCTCGCCGCTGGTTTGAATCAGATCAGATAAGATGGGAATTGGTAGTGGCCCTGAACGGCGGCCTTTGTTATTGAGCAAAATTTGCGATAATGTTTGCACCGTCAAATCTTCGCCAGTGACATTATCGACCACCCGAACATCACTGCCGGCGCGAATCAACTTAGCGATGCCATGCAGGGTAATATATTGTTTGGCATTAGTATGATAAAGCTTACGATTGCCGTATTTCTTAATTAATTCCACAACGCCTCCTACGATCTGAATTGTGCTGCGGGAAACTCATTATAGCATGGTCGTTGCGGGTTGCTGTGCAGTGCGTCATAAGCGCTAAGCTAGCGCTCAATCGACGCTAAAAGCTGTCGAAACTACTTGGATCGTTGGGCTTCTCATACTACAATAGTGCATAGACCTAAGGCTTGAAACTTGTGTTGTGAGGACAAAACCCTATGCCTCGGAAACTGAAATGGCCGCTCGCTGGCGCATGGCAACGTCGTTTGGTGAAAGCGACACGCCGTAAAGATGTAACGCTTGAGCAATTTCCCGTTGGTTTGGTTTGGTTTCAAGGCTCACAGGTTTTTTTTAATCAGGCAGTTACGGCAATTATTGGCTATAGCACTGCTGAGTTAACCACTGCCGAGCAATGGTTTAGCACGTTGTATGGCGCTGAAGCCGCGAGCATGCGCCAACTGTATGAGGCCCAAGCGGAGTCATTAGTAGGCAAGCCAATCCAAGGCTTTATTGTCAATCGCCAGCATCAGAGTTGCCTTTTAGAATGTACCTTGGCTTCCCATGGCCATCGCCAAGTGTGGTTGGTACGCGATATTTCCGAGAGCAATCGGCTTGAGCGGCTAATGCTGCAAACTGAGCAAACCGCCAATGTCGGTGGCTGGGAGATTGACCTGCGTACCAACCAAGTATTTTGGACCCGCGAGATGTATCGGATTTTGGATACAACGCCGCTTGAATACATGCCCACGATTGAAAATCAGAATTTTTTTCATACCAATGCGACCCTAATTCAGCTTGAGGCGGTTTTTCGCCAGATGATTGAGCAACGTGGTTCATTTGATATGAGCCTCGAAATGCGAACCTTTCATGGGCGTTCGTTTTGGGGGCGTTTTACCAGTCGAGTTGAGCTAGAGTTTGGTCAGCCCATTAAAATTTATGGCTCGCTGCAAGATATAACCGAGCATCACCAGTTAACCGATGCTTTGCGCGTGGCTGAGCGCGATTATCGCACGATTTTCGAAACCACCAAAATTGGTATTTTTCGCATCACGCTTGATGGCCGAGTGTTACGCGCCAATCCGGCCTTAGTGCGCTTGGCTGGCTTTGCCCACGAACATGAATTAGTTGATTATGTGGCCGACCTAAACACAATGTATGTTGATCCAGAGCGCTTCGAGTATTTGCGTGAACTGCTGCATACCAATGGCTCATATGATGAAATTGAATCGGAAGTCTATCGGCCTGCAACTGGCGAGCGGATCTGGATTAGCGAAACTTCGCGTTTTGTGTATGCAGAAGATGGCGCTGTGCTCTATGCCGAGGGCACGATTCAAGAAATTACGGCTCGCAAACATGCTGAAGAAGCTCTGCGCCAAGCCCGTGATGCCGCCGAAGCTGCTAACCGCGCCAAAAGCACTTTTTTGGCCAATATGAGCCACGAGCTGCGCACGCCGCTGAACGCCATTATTGGCTATAGCGAATTGCTGATGGACGATACCGACTTTAATGATCCAACGATGGTTGAGCATTTTCGCCATGATATTGGCCAGATTTAACGAAGCTGGGCATCAGTTGCTCAACTTAGTCAATGATGTGCTCGATTTGGCCAAAGTTGAGGCTGGCAAATATCAACTTGCTGCCGAAACCTTTGATCTCAATGGCCTTGGCCGCGAATTGATTGCCACGATTAGCCCGATGGCTCAGAAAAATAGCAACAGCCTCTATTTCGAACCGAACAAACAGCTACCGCTAATCTATACTGACCGCTCGATGCTCCGCCAGATTTTGCTTAATTTGCTGAGCAATGCCGCCAAATTTACCAAAGCAGGCACGATTAATCTGAGTGTGAGCTTTGATCCCGCCAGCCAGCATGTGCAATGTCGGGTCGGTGATACTGGCATTGGCATGACCAACGAACAAATTTTGCATTTGTTTGAGCCATTTACTCAAGGCGATGCCTCGACCACGCGGCGTTATGGTGGTACCGGCTTGGGCTTGGCCTTATGTCGCCATTTTATCGAGCTATTGAATGGCACAATTCAAGTTGAAAGCGTTTTTGGTCAAGGCTCAATCTTTACAATTGTCTTTCCATGTCTGGTAGAGGCAATCGATTAGGCAAATTGCAACATTCCATGGGCAGCTGCAGTGTGGCGCTGAAGCTACTGCTGGCAAGCAATTTAGTAACCTTTTGTGCACTTTGTACAAATAGAGCGATTGCAAGTTTGGATAGATTATACAAGTTCTGAGGTGATCGGATTGCGTATAATGCGACCTGTTGAATGGATCGCGTTCCTTGGCACTATCCCAAGACTTTTGCAAACACACTACTAAGCCTCCATGCTCGCGGGACACCGAGTATGGCTTTGTTAGTAAAAAAAGGATGACACACCATGACACTTCGCGATTTTCTCGAAATTTCCTACGAAGAGTTGGAAGAACTGAACCTAGCTGCTAAAGCTCAACGGGTTGCCCGCACGCCATTGGACAAGTTGCAAGAAGAGCGCATGCGCTATTTGAACGACGAAAAGCGCATCAAGGCTGTGACCGTCTGTTTCACCGACCTTGAAGGTCGCTTGCACATGCTCGATTACGACAAAAAATTCTTGTTGAAATCGGCTGATAACTTGACCTTTGACGGCTCCTCAATCCGTGGTTTCTCGCAGCAATCAGAATCCGACTTGCGCTTGGGCATCGATTGGGGTGCATTTTACTGGTTGCCATCCGATATCTTTGGGCCTGGAAAAGTCTTGGTGTTTGGTCAAGTGCTAGAACGCGATGGCTCAGCCTATGCCGCCGACTTCCGCTCACGCTTGCAAGCCTATACCGCTGAGTTATCGGCCAAACAAGGCATCGTCTGTAACGTTGCCAATGAAATTGAAGGCTTCTTGTTCAAGGGCCGCAACGCCGAGCAACACTACCGCGATACTGGCCACTTTGATTTTGTGAGCACTGGTGGCTACTACAACTCATTGCCTGGCGATCCACTGCGCTTGTTCATCGATGCTGCTGCTGAAGCACAACGCGCTATGGGCTTTGCCAATGAAAAAGATCACCCAGAAGTTGCGCCATCACAATTTGAAATGAATTATTCGTATACCGAAGCCTCAGTCGCAGCCGACCAAGTGTTGCTATATAAATTGATTTGTCGCCAATTGGCTTACAAACTCGATTTGACCGCTAGCTTCTTGCCCAAACCAGTGACTGGTGTCAACGGTAGCGGTATGCACACCAACATGTCGTTGGCCAAGGGCGATACCAACTTGTTCTACGATGCCAACGGCGAAGAAGGTTTATCAGAATATGGTTGGGGCTATGTTGACCGCATTTTGACCAGTGGCTTGGATCTGTGTTTGTTGCTGAACGCCAGCGTCAACTCATATCGCCGACTCGACCCACACTACGAAGCGCCAAACCAAATCAAGGCTTCGGCAATTGACCGTGGCTCGATGGTGCGGATTCCATTGGGCAACGCCCGCTCAGCACGGATCGAAGTGCGCTCGATCGCACCTGATGCCAACCCACATATGGCAATTTACGCGATCTTGAAGGTCGGTTTGGAAGGGCCAAAGGCCGATACATCAGTCCGCAAGGGCGCTAAAGTGTTGCCCGACAACATTTACGATGCAATCGATGCCTTCCAATCGAGCGAAATCATCGCTTCAGTCTTGGGCGAAGAAATTCAAGCCAAGTATGCTGAACTGAAGATTGCCTCGGCTGATCGCTGTCCACATCGCTTGGGCACGCTGATCAAACGCTCAGAAGTTCAATTCCACCACGAAGTAACCAATCAATACCTCTGGAGCAAGTTCTAAAATTTGCTGCGAGTGTAACAGCAACGCTCTGGGCAAGTTGCTCAGGGCGTTGCTGTTTTTAGGTTCCCTCACCCCCTAGCCCCCTCTCCCACGCGGCGGGTGAAGGGCTTTTTCATTGCGTGGTTTTTTCATAATGAGCGGCGGGCGTTGGTGTTTTTTCATTGTGGGTTAACCAAAATTCATTGGCATGAAATGATTGATTCCCCCTCGCCCGCGTGCAGTGGGAGAGGGGGCTAGGGGGTGAGGGAACCTATTTGCGGGTGTAGGGTAGCCAAACGTGTTCAGTTAGACTTTCAGGTGGAACAGTTGGCCGTGGGGTTGGACTTGGTGTCGCCGTAGCTAATGGCGGCGGCACAACATACGGGAATTGTTGCTGACCAGCGCGAATCACATTGTCGCCAAGTGCAATATTGTCATCAACAATCACATTGCCATAGACATCGGTGGTGCGGAAGCTAAAAGGGCCAGTACCCATACCAGTTTCGGCAATAAAATAATTGAAAATAAAGCGCGGCGCAATTTTATAAGCCGCTTGCCCCATGCGATACTCAAATTTGGCGATTGCATTGCGATGATTGCGCAGTTGCACCGCCGTCCACCATTGGCTGCTGCCATTTTTAAACTGATAACTGACCTTGCCAGTAGTTGCAGGATTGCTGATCAATTGCCAGCTGATGGGCACAATTCCCGTAACCCGATTGGCAATCCGATCAAACGCTTGTGGGCTAAGGTCGATATGCCCAGTTTGGCATTCAGGGCAGCGGTCGGTAATTTGAACTGTGACCGATCCCAAAGGGCCAGTGATTTTAACAAATGCGCCACAATAATCAGCTGTGGCATAATCGGGGTTATTCATTGCCCCAAACAATAGATCGCTTGGCAAGGGCAGGCTACAATTGCCAAGGCCAGTTGCGTTGTAATAGGTGGCTTGGCCTTGACGCACTGCCCAAGGATTAGTGATTGTGGCCGGGCTTTGAGCAAAGCTTTGTTGCTGCCAGCGATAACTGCCAATAATGACGATTAACAAACTTACGAACAAGAGCCAACGAACCAAATGTTGTCGATTACGCATAACAACTACCTTTAACTAATAATTAATAGTTGCCACTCTACGCAATGCTGTTGCTGCTGTCAAGTCGGGCTAAACGAAAACAGCACCATCTGTGGGTAGTGGTGCTGTTAATCGATACTTTGGCAGGTTATTTAGCCATTAATTTGGCTGACTGGCTTGAACCAATTCAATTTTACCCCAAGCCCAACTACCAAGGTCGCCAAACCAATACACAAGCCAGCGACAATAAAGACCAATTGTGGCCCTGAGGCATCGAACATATAGCCCCCAGCTTGAGTTGCGAGCAAAGGCGCTAATCCACCGCCGATCGCGCTAATCAAGCCTTGAGCGGTTGCTAATAGGGTGGTTGGAATCCGCTCGGTAATCAGCCGAATAATCGCGACTGAATACAAGCCGAAGCCACAAGCCCGAAACATGCCGATTGGAATCAGCATCCAAGCTTCGCTGACCATGCCGCTACCAATAAAGCCAAGCCCTAGAATCAATGTGGCGGCTGCGAGAGTTTTGGCGGTGCCAAAGCGCGCAATCACCCGATCAGCCTTCAACATGACTGGCACTTCGGTGCTGGCAATCACACACGGCAAAATCCCCAGCATCACAGTGCTACCGCTAAGCCGTTGAATAAGATTACCATCGAACATCGAAACCATGCTAAACGCCGCGCCGACCAAGCCAGTAATCACCACAATCGCGATAAAGGCTGCATCACGGGGAGCTTTGGCGGGTTTGATCGTGGTTTTGCGTAGTTCCGGCGTGTGATCAAGGCTATTGGCGACGACCGCAACCAAGCCAGTCATACAACCAGTTAAAATAAACATGGTTGGGTAGCCGGTTTTGGCCCACCAAATTCCACCTAATAATGATGTTACGGCATAGCCAACCGAACCCCAGAGCCGCAATTTGCCATACGCAAGCTGATGACGCACCGCCATTCCCGCGATCATGCTATCGGCTAAGGGTGCGATTGGCCCGCGCACCACCGCCAAAATAACCATGACTGGCAAAATTGTGAAGAAGCTGGTTGGAAATGCCAGGGCAATTTGGCTTAACCCAGTCAGGGCCAACATACTGAGCAATAATTGCACATGCCAGCCCCGTCGATCAGCCGTTGCTCCTACCAAGGGATTAAACAACAACACCGTTAATGGGCTAATTGCCCCAAACATGGCAATTTGCTGGCCACTTTAACCCAAGGTTTGTAAAGTAGACATTAATAAATGGAATGTACATCCCAACGCTTGACCAAAAACACAAATAGTACAAACTACCCCGAACACCGGGACGTGCATTCGATCGCCAGAGCGCCAAACGGCTGCCCATACGCTGACTCCTCATAGATTCAGTATTCCGCCGTGGGTAGTAAGGCCATGCGGGAAATTTTGGCACACAACAAAGCTGGCGAGTAGCTACGCCTGCCTCGCCAGCTTCGTTGCCGCGGTTTTGCATCTGTAGATTGCAAAAAAACGAGCGCTTTCTGGAGCAACTCGTTTTTGCAAAGCATGTGTCTTACTTCACTTCTGTAACGATACAGCTAATTTCTAAAATTGCAAGTATGATCATATAACAGCTTTGTAGTAGTCCTACATCCCCCACACAGGTGAGGGGATGCGCAAGCAGGATTTTGGGCATGGCAACGACCTGATTAATGCCTAGACAGCTATGGTACAGTATGCAAGCTATTCATCATACTTTCATCGCGAAAGGACATTGCTGTCATGACTGGTCTGCGTCGGCTTTTTGGTCTTCTCATCTTAGGACTGTTGGCGCTGGGCCTGCGTCAACCCACGATTCAAGCGGCTCCCAACGACAGTTTGCACCTTACGCTTGGCAACCCGAGCAATGCTGTGGCCGATCCGTTGGTGCCAAATAATTATTTAATTGAACGCACCCAATATGCCTTGGCCTATCAACGCGACGCGGGAATTCCAGCGTGGGTTAGTTGGCATTTAGAAGTGCAGGATCTTGGCAGCACCTCGCGCGGCGATTTTGTAGCCGATACAAGCCTGCCAAGTGGCTGGTATCAGGTGCAGCCAGGCGATTATAGTGGGAGCGGCTATGACCGTGGCCATATGATTCCCTCAGGCGATCGGACTATCTCCCGCGCTGCCAACGATCAAACCTTTATCATGTCGAATATGATCCCCCAAGCGCCTGATAATAACCAAGGCCCATGGGCCAATTTAGAAAATGCTAGCCGCACATGGGCGCGGGCTGGCAACGAGCTGTACATTATCACCGGTGGGTTTGGCAATAAAGGCACGATTGCCAGTGGCCATGTGGTTATTCCCTCATTCACCTGGAAGGTGATTGTTATCCTGCCTGTGGGCAATGATGATGCCAATCGGGTGGCCGCCAATACTCGGGTGATTGGCATTTGGATGCCCAACAATCAAGGAATTCGTAGCAATCCTTGGGAGCAATATCGGGTCAGTGTCGATTATATTGAGAGCATGACTGGCTTTGATTTTCTCTCGAATGTGCCAACGTCAATTCAGAATATTGTTGAGGCTCAAGTTGATGGTTCGCCTGCGGTAACGGTTACTCCAGGCACGGTCAGCCCTACGGCTACACGCACGCCAACAGCCACCCCAACCACAACTCGAACTGTCACTCCAAGCGTTACAGCAAGCGCGACTCAAACTGTCACGCCTGCAACAATCTCGGCAACCGCGACGCGGACAGCTACGCCAGCGGTCACGCTAACGGCCAGCCCAACTGATAGTGGCCCGCCAAGCTTTACCTTTACGCCAACGCCTGCGGCAACCAGTACTCCGAGCATAACTCCTGTGGTAACCGTGAGTGCCACGGCCTCAGCTAGTGTTACCGTGGTAATTCCTCAATATCAATTATTCTTGCCCTACGTCACCCAATAACAAAACAAGCTAAAAATATACATCCCGCTAGGAATAACCTAGCGGGATGCAACGTGCAAATGGCTCATTAGGCTGCCAATAACTCAGTCAGCGGGCGCTCTATTTCGGCAACATTCAGCCAAAATAAGCCGAGGTTGGCCTGTGGTTGCAGCAATGTAATCAAAATATGGCTGTGAATTGGCCGAATAATGCATATGCCCTCGGCAGTGCGAATAATGCTTTCTTCAGTTTGGCCTAAGGCAGCGCTATGTGCTACTTTATCGGCAATCCGCAACCATGGGCCGCTAATCGCAGAAAGTTGCTCAGGATTAATCGTTGCGGGCAAGGTTGAGACCAATAGCTCGCCGTTGGTGTCGATTAAGGCTGTGCCAATAATATCGTGATTCGTGTGTTGGGCTAGTTGCTCAAAGAGGGTTTGCACTTGGCTTGCTTGATCAAAGGTTGCCGTAATGTATTCTTTTTGAACAGCGCTGGTAGCTGGTAATGTGCCACCTAATGCGGTCATGATCCGTTGGATTGATTCTGGTTTGTTCATATTGTAACTGTCTACTATGTAATGGTTTGAACGGTCTAAGGCGTTGCGGAGATGGTCGGGTAAGTTTGATTGTTGTCCTACGAGTAAGACGACCGGCCCAGTAATCCACGGCTGAAGTTGATCGGCGAGATCAACGATTGCCGCACTATCATTGCTCGGATCGATTAATACAATGCAACCACTGACGGTTTGAGCGAGATCATGCAAAACTGAGCTAGCACTTGCTGGGATTCCATACCAGACTGAACGTTGTTCGGCGTAGTCCAGATGTCCTATATCCATTACGATGCTTTTCTCGCTATGGATGTTTGAGAGATCAAGCTCGTGACTACTCCATGTATCACAAATATGCTGAATAAATTGGGTTTTAGGCTCTGCTTCTGCGCCAACGACTAAGATTCGCTGGGTGGTCATGCTGCAATGCTCCTTGATCATCGTTGGTGTTGGCAATTGAGCTGCGATCGCTATGAATCCAAAAATACGATTTGCAATCAGTCTAGATCGTTTGCTTAACAAAATTGCTTACGCCAGTAAACTACTCACATACGTTTCAAAAAATCTACCGCTTGAGGTGGATTTTACCGAACATGGGTTGCACCATTTAGGGGATGGCACAAAGATTATGCGTATGTTAAAGCTTTTCAGATACATCCAATCGTCGTCGGTTAACGGCTATTTTATCCTTTCTAGAGAGCAAGAAGTCTGCCAACGAAAGCGTGTTATGGTTGTCTCACAGCAAATTCAGCAAGCAATAAAACAAGCTACCAATCCTGCGCATACGATCGATTTGTTAAATGTATGGGCAGCGAATTTACGTCATATCGATTTAGCCCAAGCATGGAAAATAAATTACCAAGCAGAATATCATGCACGAAATGGCATGTTTACTCATACACCGTATTATCAAGGCCTGGTGGAATGTTGGTATTGGCGCGGTAAATTTTATAGTGTGCATAAAAAATATGCTGAAGCATTAAGTTGTTTTTATCAAGCCCTCGAATTTTGTGATTATGTGAATCCAAGCTTGATTGAGCATGAAAATCAGGCTGCTGATTATTATCAAGATGCGCCCGATCAGTTTATTGATAATTGGGTCGATAAAATGGCATTACATAATATTTTGGGGGTTACTTTAGCCTTGCAATCGCAGCTTGATGCCGCTTTAGAGCATTATTTAATTGCTGAAGAAATTGCTATCACAACCCATAACGAATGGATGCAAACGATTCTTAATCAGTAACATTGGCTATTTATATCGGGTATTAGAGCAGCCAATTGAGGCCGAAAATTATTTGCAACGGGCATTTCAGCGCCTGCCTGATGATCTCGAGACCCAAGCCCAAAAACGCTTGTATGCCACGATGCTCGATAATACCTGTTGGGTGGCCTTGGAACATGGTCAATTGTATGATGCCTTGATTTATGCGACCACCAGTTTGGAGCTGTATCAAGCGCTGGGTTGGGCGCAGGGTATCGTTGAGGTGCTTAATATTCGTGGGGTGGTTTATCAGCGTTTTGGTCAATATCAACGGGCTGCGGCTGAGTTTGAGGCAAGTTTTGGCCTAGCACAGCGGCTTGGCTTTCAAGAAGATATGATTTTTTCATTGATCCAACGTGGTATCCTAGTAGCAAGCCAGCACGATTATCCCCAAGCCTTGGAGTTTGTTCAGCGTGGTTTAGCGCTAGCGATCGATACCAACGATTTAAGCCAGCAAGCTGCTGCCCACAACGCCTTGGCCGATATTTACGAGCAGATGGAGGGATATGCACAAGCGGTGCAGCACTTCAAACGCTATCATCAATTGCGCGAAAATCTATTTAACGAACGCTTAGACCAACGCTTACGCCTATTACAAGTGACCCATCAAGTGCTTCAAGCCCAACATCAAGCACGATTGTACTATCAAAAAACACAGGAATTGGTGGCTGAGATGGAAGAACGTGATCGCCAACGAATTGAGTTGGAACAATTGGCAACGATTGATAGCTTAACGGGCTTATATAATCGGCGCCATTTTTTGGTGTCGGCCCAAGCATTGTTGGAGCAAGCCGCGCTCGCTGGGAATGCATTGGCAATTTTACTGTTTGATATTGATCATTTTTAAGCAGATTAACGATCAATATGGCCATCATGTTGGCGATCAAATGCTGCAACTGGTCGCAACAACGGCTCAAGCAACCTTGCGTCAATCCGATTTGATTGGGCGGTATGGTGGCGAGGAGTTTATTGTGATCTTGACCCGGGTGAGCAATGCGGAGGCGCAGTTGGTTGCCGAGCGTTTGCGTAGTGCGATTGCACAACAGCCATTAATCAACAATCAACAATCAATTAGCACATCAGTGAGCCTTGGTTTAGCGCTGAGCTACCCACATGCCGAAATTCCCTTGGAGCACTTGATTCAACAGGCCGATCAGGCGCTGTATCAAGCCAAAGCGGCTGGGCGCAATAATGTCCAGACCTTTGCAGTCTAAAATCAAAAAAGCGCTCCTAGCGCTAGGAGCGCTCAGGTTTAGGCGGTTTGTTCGCTGCGGCGTTTGGCGGCATCTTCGCGCCAAAGGGTGATAAATAGCCCAACCGCGCCAAATGAAATCGCCATATCGGCAATATTAAACACTTGGAAGATTGGCAGCGGAATCAGATGAATCATATCAACCACAAAGCCATAAGCAAAGCGATCGATAATATTGCCTAAACCGCCAGCAATAATCGCGGCAACTGCAATTTGCCCAAGCAAACCGGCATCGCGAAACCATGTGCGCGAGCGAACCAGCATAAAGCCAATCACGCCGAGCGCCAAAATTCCCAACAGTAGCGAATTATTTTGCAAAAAACCAAAGGCTACGCCCCGATTTTCGACGTAAACCAGCCGTAAAATGCCTGGAATTGGCTCTTGACCAGGGTTGCCCAAGGGCATGAGCGTATCGAGCGCCCACCACTTGACCCAACGATCAAGCATCAGAATCGCCGCAACCATTATTCCAAGGCCAACATAGCGTTTGGGTACTTTCATAATTTGGTTAAAATTTCTGGATCACCAGTGGTAATCGCTAGTTGATGTTCAAATTGAGCCGAACGCGAGCCATCGACGGTCTTGGCAGTCCAGCCATCGCGCAGCACGCGGGTTCGCGCCGAGCCAATATTCACAATTGGTTCAATCGTCAGGGTCATCCCGGCGCGGAGTTTTAGCCCCTTGCCCCATTCGCCAAAATTAAACACATCAGGTGGCGTTTCATGCATTTTGCGGCCAATGCCGTGGCCGGTATATTCGCGCACCACCGAGAAACCTTGGCTTTCGGTATATTCTTGCATGGCCGCGCCAATATCGCCAATGGTTTTGCCAACGCGCGCTTGGGCAATCCCTCGCCACATGGCTTCCTCAGTCACTTTGAGCAACTTGGCGCTTTGCGAATCGAGCTTGCCAACCGCATAACTCACGCACGAATCGCCATGCCAACCATCTAAACACGCCCCAATATCAATTGAGACAATATCGCCATTGTTAAGCCGCGAGCTATCGGGAATGCCATGGCAAACCACATCGTTAACCGAAATACAGGTCGAAGCGGGAAACCTGCCATGGCCTTTGAATGAGGGCGTTGCGCCATGCTCACGGATAAATTGCTCAACTCGTTGATCAAGCTCAAGCAAGGTTGCACCCGCTACGACATATTCGCGCAGCATGGCATGGGCTTGGGCCACTAATAAGCCAGCTTTGCGCATTTCAGCAATTTGTGAATGATTGTAGATTCTGATTGCCATTGTTTAAAGCACCGTTAAAATATAGGGATCGCCATCAGTAATCGCGATTTGATGTTCAAATTGAGCCGAACGCGAACCATCAACGGTCTTAACCGTCCAACCATCTTTAAGCAAGCGAGTGGCGTAGCTGCCAACATTGACCATTGGCTCAATTGTAAAGGTCATGCCAGCGCGGATGCGCAAACCCTTGCCCCACTCACCATAATGTAATACCGTTGGCGCTTCGTGCATGTTGCGGCCAATCCCGTGGCCGGTATACTCGCGTACCACCGAGAAGCCTTGGCTTTCGGTATATTCTTGAATGGCTGCGCCAATATCGCCAAGCGTATTGCCAGCTCGGGCTTGGGCAATCCCCCGCCACATGGCTTCTTCAGTCGCTTTCAATAACTTTTCGCTTTGGGCATCAATCTTACCAACTGGATAGGTTACGCATGAATCGCCATGCCAACCATCGAGAAAGGCCCCAATATCGATTGCCACCAAATCGCCATCTTTCAAGCGCGATTTATCGGGAATGCCATGACAAATCACATCGTTAATTGAAATACAGGTTGAGGCTGGAAAGCCTTTGTAGTTTTTAAACGATGGCGTTGCACCATGCTCATGCAGAAATTCCTCAACCAGCTTATCGAGATCAAGCAAGACTGCGCCTGGAACGACATACTCGCGCAGCATGGCATGGGTTTGAGCAACCAAACGGCCAGCAGTGCGCATTTTTTCGATTTGTGTGCTGTTACGTAATACTAGTGTCATCTTATTCCCCAATCCATGTACGCCAATCATCGCCAACGAGGCCACGATCCCGCGCCGATTGCATGGTCTGGCGGCAGTTGCAGGTCGCCACTGAAGGCAAGTGCTGCGCGACCGCCGCAATTAATGTATTGCCAAGATTGCTTGCTGCTGTGCCAACAATGCCCACAACAGCGTAGCATAATTCTAATTCTTTTGCGAGGTAGGCCGCTGGGGCAGCGCTTTGGCTGAGGCCATGAGCCTGCCAACGTTGAGCCGCTTCAAGTGTGGTATCAGCCTCGCCAACCGCCAGTGTACCACGGCTAAACACCCGTTGACTGATGCTTTGCGCGGCGGTTAATAAACTGGAACGCAGATCGGGACACCAAACTGGATTTTGGCCGATAAAGCCATAGCCACGATTGCGAAAGAAGGTCGATGAGCGTTGCTGGGTCAAATCCACCAACTGATCAGGAATTAAAATATCATCTGCTTGAAGCAGTCCCATCGCAAGGCAGCATGCTGACTACCTCGATAATCCAACTTACGCCTTGGGTTTTAGCAGCATAGAGTGATGCCTGCGGGTTGGGTTCGTCGAGCAAAATCGCGAACGAACTGCCAGCGCTACTTTTGGTGGCAAACATCGCCAGCCCAAACGGCGTATTAAGCGAAGTTTAAGGTAAACGTCATTGGTTGCTCGCATTGCTAGTTGCTAGCAACTGTTCTGCGGTTGCCAGCACAATTTGGAGGCATGTTTGGGCTACTTCAACCCCAAAGAAACGCGGCGCGCCTGTGCTTGGTTCCACGCCCGTGGCAAAGTTGGTCACATAGGCCAATGAGGCAATCTAATCCCTAATTCGTAGGCCAACAGAACCTCTGGCACTAAAGTCATGCCCAACCACATCGGCACCAAACGTAGCCCATGCCCGAATTTCGGCGGCGGTTTCAAGTCGTGGGCCTTCCGAGCAGGCATACGTTCCACAATCAAAGCTGCGGGCTTGATAGCTGCGGGCTTGTTGATAGAGCACTTTGGCACTGGCCACATCAAATACAGGCTGCGGAATATCCCAAGCATTGGGGCTGGGCAGATCGCCAGCAAAATTGATTGGGCGGGTTTTGGTGCCATTGAGCACATAGTTAAGCACCACCAAATCGTGCACTTGTAATAATTGATTGATTGCGCCGACTCCATTCCAGCTCAAAATCTGGTGGTAGCCTAGCTCTTTGGCGGCCCAAATGTTGGCGCGGCTATTGACGAATGGCGGCGAAACATCCAAACGGCCCCAACCATGGCGCGAGGCGAGGCCAATTTTGCCGCCAAAACGCTCAGGTTGATAGATCGAGCCGGCGCTGCCATAGGGTGTTTCTAAAGTTTGGTAGCTGCCAGCTCCCAGTGTTGCCTCAAGCTCGAGAAAATAGGTTCCCGTGCCACCGAGCAATAAAATCATGCTCCCCCCAAATACATCAGATCATCGTCATCATCATGGTCATTGCTCGCTGTTGGCGCGGCCAAAAATTCCTCATCGGCATATTCGATCAAGTGGCCAGTAAATTGACCGTTGAGGCTGAAAATTAAGCCCATACAGCCAAAAATTACCGCATGCGGCAAAATCGTTAATCAGATCAATCCCACTGCTTTGGCCTGACCAGCGTGCATGCACTTGAATCACCACAAACAAAAATTGGGTTGCCAGTAAGGCTGCAATTGCGCTTGGTGGAGCGCTTGGCAAGCCATCCCACGCATCGCGACCAGCCTCAACTGCCCGCCAAGCAATAAAGCCAGCCATAATCAGCAAAAACCAACCAGTCCAACCATCTTCGGTAAAAAGAAAGCGCAGCAGGCCGCACCAAACCACAAAAAAACCGCCGAAGATTAATCCAAGTACGAGCATCAATCCAGTAACGATGTAATGAGCAACCTTACGCTGTTGCATGCCTGCTCTCCTATAGCCCCATCACAGCGTTGCTTAAGGCTTGAACTAAGTGCTGCTCGCCCTCGATCGTGACTTTGGCAGCGGCTTTACGGCCAAATAAATACAGCAAAATTTCGCCTGGCTCGCCAATAATTTTTACCCCAGCATCAGCGATTTTCGCCTGTCGTGGGAATGCGCCGCCAACCTGAAATGCCAAGGCCTGACCATTTGGGCGTACCAAACCAATAATTCCAGCAGTTTTGAAGCTACGCAGCATCATGCGAGCATTGATATGCAGCAGTTTCCAGATGAGATTTTGGACTGCTGGCGCTGAGCTGCGTGGTTTATTCAAGCCTGCCAGGCGCAAATCTTCGTTGTGCACCCAGTGCTCGATAAAATTGGCAAGGGCAATGCCGGGCAAGCGAAAGGCCAATGGCGGGCCGTTGCGCAGTTGCTGTAATAATTTGAAGCGACCGTGCTTAACTGCCTTACGCATCAAATCAGCGGAATCTAAACCGAGCTTGCCTTTGGTTGCTTCAGCCACCACAAAACGCAAGGGTTGGGTTTCGCGGGCGACCATATGCGCCACCAAATCGGTGACATTCCAGCCTTCGCAGAGCGTCGTGGCTTGCCATTGTTCTTCAGTTAACGATTCAAGTAATGCCACGGCATCAGCGCGTTCTTGTTTAAGCAATTGCGAAGCGTTCATGGCAACTCCAAGCACTAAAATTCTCATGATATTGTATCATGCTTCACATTCTGGCGATGGCTAAGCCGATCAATCTTGGCAACACTTGGCTTTGCTCGCCAGGAATTTCTGGGATGCCACGTAACACAATCACTGCCACGATCAACAACATTAATAAGACGACAACGATTGAAATAATCGAAATCATCCGCTGTTTGGTTGGAGCACTAACGCGTGGCTCAAACGCTTGAGCGTGCTGGCTGAGGCGAGGTTTTTGCATTGTTGGAGTTTGCATGATGGTTGGTGCTGTTGTGATTGGCTGATCGAGGGCTGCGAGCCGTTTTTGAGCGGTTTGGTTGTGTGGTTCGAGCG
The DNA here is from genome assembly GCA_963767035.1 of uncultured Chloroflexia bacterium. GTDB lineage: Bacteria > Chloroflexota > Chloroflexia > Chloroflexales > Herpetosiphonaceae > Herpetosiphon. The sequence goes on from CAVYBW010000004.1 coordinate 793,732, forward strand.
CCAAAACCCGGAGCAGGCATTCGCGTTGGCGCTCTGGTTGATGCACAACTTCGCTGAGCATCAGCCATGCCAAGACATTCTGTGGCTCTTGTTGAATAACCAGTGCCAGATGGCCGCGCGCACGGGTAAGATCTCCACTGAGTAAGGCTGCCTGAGCTTGATTCAATTCGTTCATACAATTGCACCTAATTGGCTAAAAGAGCAGCAGTATTTTAACCAAAAAACCATGGCTCTGGTGCTGAATTGGATTGGCAGCATTTCCTCACCTCAACCCCTCTCCCACGGCGCATTAATTATTCTGATGCTGATGCAATTGATTGGTAAATTGAGGTTAGATCCCCTCACCCCAACCCCTCTCCCGTGGCGCGGGCGAGGGGCTTTGATCCTATGGTTCTACCAGCTTGCTTTTGAAATACGTGGTTTTATGGCGTGAATATCGCGCACCTAGGGTTTGCGCGGGGCTTTAATCCTGTGGTTCTGCATGTATTGATTGGTAAATTGAGGTTAGATCCCTCACCCCAACCCTCTCCCGTGGCGAGGGCGAGGGGCTTAACGGCGTGGTTTTTGCATGATTTAGGGCCATCAACGGCTGCACCCCCTCACCCGCGTTGAGTGGAAGAGGGGGCTGGGGGGTGAGGGGACGTTTCACCACGAGCCTTAAAAACCTAGCCTAGAGAGGGCTGGATGCTGAGGACTCTTACCTATCCGCCACACCGTTCGATCCACAGTTGCGGGTTGCGAATTTCTTCGAGGGTTGGCAACATTTCTGGGCCTTCCCAAACGCGGGCGGCTAAATCCTTGCCACCATGATCGGCAATCGCATTGACAAAGCGTTCGCCTTGCTCGTATTGCTGCATTTTGAGGCTCATGCCTGTGATGCGATTGAACAATTCATCGAAAATTGAGCGTTTTTCTTTGCGATCGCTCATGCGAGCTTCGATCTGATCAAAGTTTGGCAGAATTTCGCGGCCAACCGCATTCATAATGTGGTTGCTATAGCCTTCGACCAACGACATCAAGGCTTGCAACTCACTAAATACTTGGCGCTGGGTTGGCGTGAGCAATTGCTCCATCCAATGGCCATCGGTCTGTTCTTTGCTGTTGCTAAAGATGCGGTTGATAAAGCTGCCAAAGCCATTACGCAACGCGTCAAGCTGGCCACCAAGCTCATTGAAATAGCGCTGAATCAGATTGCTAAAGTGATCGCGCACCCAGCCATAGGCTTCAAACTCATAGGCATGGGTGGTTTCGTGCAGCGTAATCCACAAGCGAAAGTCATGATCATCAACGCCCAAGCCTTCTTGCACTCGGGCAATATTTGGCTCGACAAAATAGAGCATGCCCGGCTCGGCTTGGGGCGAAAGCAAACTCAAATCGTACTGCCCAAGCACCTTGCGGGCTAAAACGCCAACCATTGCCCCAACTTGCGCTCCCACAAAAGCTCGATTAACTGCATTGACCGAGGGATTGCGGCCTGCGTTTTGGGCTGCTTGGCGATAAAGCTTCTCGATTGGCTCGAACAAGCGCTCAAACGAACGCAAATTGGCATCGATCCACTCTTTGCGATCAACGACTTTGACCCGTGAGAGGGTTTCGGGGAGTTTAACATTCAGATACTCGTCGATCAAGGGCTGGCTGCGTTCGACCATCTGATCGTACTCAGCTTGGCGTTCAGCCCGATTGACGACCGGATGCTCCTGCCATTGCGAGACACGCAGCGCGATTGTGCGCGCAACCGACCAATCGATCAGTTTTTGCGGAGTTGTATAATCGTAGATTTTTTGGCCTTGTTGGCGGGTTTTATTGGCGAGATAGCGTGCGCCTGCACCTGCGGCGGCACTAATTAGCAGCACACTGCCAAGTTGTTTAATCGATAAACGTTTTGTACTCACGTTCGACATCCTTTCCGCTGGCACAAACGCCATGGCTTCAGCATAACACGAGCATTTGGGCCGGGCTAGGGTTGCCAAGCTTTTCTAACACTTCGTTAAGCTCAATAGGCTACCCGTAGATCGCCAACCCGCCGCGTGATCCGGAGTTGATCGCAGTGCTCAAGCATGGCTTGGGCATATTTGCGACTGGTTTGCCAGGCATCACGCGCCTGCGCAAGGCTAATGCTGCGCTCATTGGCGAGTTGCTCCAGCACCCAAGCATGCATATGCTGATATTGATTTGGCAAGAAATAGACCTCTGCTGCAAGTTGAATCAGTTGCTCGGTTTGTAGCAAATAGCGCCATAGTTCTTGATCAAGGCTTGGCCAGTGCTCACGGCTGGGAGGCAGCGCCGGATTGCTCTGCCACAGTGCTAACAAGGCTTGAATTTGGCTGTGCTGGCTGGGGCTAGGCTGAACCTGATGCTCAGTGAGTTTAATGTGATTGGCTGCAACGCTGAGCCATGCTTGCTCGGCCAAGGCTTGGATGATGTGATTGAAACTGCTTGCTTCGAGTCCTATGCGTTTGCGCAATTCCTCGCGCGGCATCGCTTGGCGCAATGGCCATGTCGCATGATATTCGGCGAGCATGTGGCGTAGTTTGGCTTGTAATTGCTGCCAATAACCTGAACTGGTGATTAAACTGTTGGCCGTGAGCGTGGCCATTGTAGCTGAGACGATCGTGATTATGCCGTTGTTGCAACCTGTTTGCAAGCCTTCCAAGGCAGTTTGGGCATCCAAGCCGCTGCGTTGTTGCAGCTCGTGCCAGGTTAAACAGTGCTGCGCGATCGGTTGTAGCAAAATTTCATGCGGCAAGCCATTGGCCAGTTGTTGCAAATGCTCGATGACTGCTGGACGCATGCGGCGATGGCGCTGTGGCTGGGCATCGAGCACCTGAATACCAGCAACGGTGGCGGCTGGTGAGGCACGGCGTAAAATTCCGCGATCGCCACGTTGAGCGATGCTAGCTTGCTGTAACCGCAGTTGACCAAACGCTTGATCATTGGCCGGCAAGCTATCGCAATCAAGCAACGCCAGTGTGCAGCTAATTTCGGCGCTGCCAAGGTAGAGTTGCAGTGGCATTGTGTGAGTCAACGGCGGCGCATCAGCGGTGGTGCGAATGAGCACATCAATCAACTTGGTTGGCGCAAACGTTTGGGGCAGGCTCAACACATCACCACGTTTGAGGCTTTGGCGCTCGATGCCGCTAAGATTAACGGCCACCCGCATGCCTGCTTGCACGGTTGGATAGCTGATTTGTTGCGATTGCAGGCCTCGAATTCGGCCACGCAACTGTTGAGGCTGAATTTCAAACTCCATACCAACGCTCAAATTGCCATCGCGCAAAGTGCCAGTAACGACTGTTCCAAAACCATCGATGCTAAACACCCGATCAATCGGCAAGCGTGGCTGGTGCTGCTGAATTGCTCGTGCTGGTAAATTGCTAATCAATTGATCGATTGCTTGGATGAGTTGCGGCATACCAGCACCAGTTCGGGCTGAAACTGGCACAATCGGCGCATTGGCAAGGCTAGTCGTAGCCAGTTGAGTTTGAATTTCGCCAGTGATAAAAGTCAACCACTCAGCATCAACCAAATCGATTTTGCTCAGCACAATCAGCCCTTGGTCAATGCCTAGGTGACTGAGAATTTGTGCATGCTCGTGGCTTTGAGGTCGCATACCTTCATCGGCGGCGACCACAAACAACACCCCATCAAAGCCGGTTGCGCCAGCCAGCATATTTTTGATCAAGCGTTCATGGCCTGGCACATCGACCAAACTAACCGAATGTCCAGCAGGCGTGTTGAACCAAGCAAAGCCCAGATCAAGCGTCATCTGGCGGCGCTGTTCTTCGGCCCAACGATCAGGGTTGATGCCCGTGAGCGCTTGGACTACGCTTGACTTGCCATGATCAACATGGCCAGCAGTGCCAAGCGTGAACATCAGCGGAGATGAAACACAAGAAAATCTTTGCCAACTGCACTGCTAATGCGCCGCAAGTCGCCCTCGGGATGCTCGCGTTGCAATTGCTCAATATGCGCTTGATCATCAGCGTTGAGGATATAAATTAATGGCCGCTTCGTTGGCACAATTAATTCCATTTCAGGCTTAATTGTGTTGGTTGCATACCACTGCATATCGTTTAAATGCACGCTGATATTACGCGATTCCTTCCAGAAATAGCTGTTGAGCATGAGATATGCGTTTTCATACGGCACGCCTTGGGCATCGCGATAATAGCGAATTGCATCGGCAACCTCACGATTATTGGGAATAAAACCCGTGTATTGGCGAGCCATATCGACGAAATAACGATTGAAATTCTCGCGCCCAGCCCATGCCAACAGCCAGATCATGCCACCAATGCTCAGCAACCCACGCCATACTCGTTTGCCACCCCACCACTGCTCAAACGGCCTGCCTTTAGTGAGCCACTCAATCGCTAGCGCCAACGGAGCGGCGGCCATGGTGAAAATCGCTGGCATCAGCACGCCAGTACGAGCAGCGCTCGGGTTTTCAATTGGGTAGGCAATACTTAGGGTCGTGGCTAAACCAAGCAATGGCAAAGCGACGACCAGCATCCACCAACGCCATGAACGCTCGATTAGCAAGCGCCAAGCAATAATTGGCAGACTGAGCAAGAGCAAGGCTGCACTGACAACATCGAGCAATGGATCGAAACGTACATTATTGACTTCGTTGCGATCGCCGCGCCAATTGAAAGCTACCGCCAAATTAACGTTGTTGGCAACAAACTTTTTAATATCACATTCACGTTCGCTGGTTGTATCTTGGCAAAACTCGCGGCTAATATCATCGATATGGTTGGTTGTACGCGTGCTGACCCGAAACCAAAATACCTCGGGATAATCGAGCATAAAATGGCCCAGCGGCAAGAAAATCAAGGCCGTGGTGATCAGCGTTAGGCTGCCATGGCCAAGCAAGCTGAGCCAGCCTTGGCGGTTACGTCGTCGCCGATCGAAGAGCATCAAGCCAAAGACTGCAGCGATCACGAATGGGACAGCCCGAACGCCGATATAGCCATACAAACCCATGCCCATCCAAAGGCCCATGAGCAGGGCATCGCTGCGTTTGCCCAAGCGCACATAGCGCCAGAGCGACCAGAGCACTAAAGCGGCGGGCAGCGTGGCGTAGGGGAAGCGCAAGCCCATGCGGGTGGTTTCGAGCGGCCATTTGCCCAGCGCATACAGCGCCGCACTCAAAATGCCCAATTTGCGCCCGCCAAGCTCACGCGCAAACAAATAGATAAACGGAATCGTGAGCGTGCCGATAATCACATTGCCCAGTTTGAGCGCGATAAAGCCAAAGGGCACGCCAAAAAAGCGAATCAACATGGCGATGTAATAGAATTGGCCAGGCTCGCGGCCAGTGTTGTTGGGCAAAAATAAAGGGCGACCACCCTGCAAAATGGTGTAGACATCTTCCATTTTCCAGCCATGATCAACCGTCATATCGTAGGGCATTTGGTCTAGCCGATAGAGCCGAATCCACAAGCCAACTGCTGTTACAACCAGCAAACAGCCGAAGGTCAACCATGCCCGTTTGGTTTCGGCTCGATCAGCCTTTGGCAAGCGCGGGCGCTGCCATGGCATCCATGCCAAGAGCCATAAACCAATCGCAATCAGCCATGCCCAGGTCGAAAGGGGATTAAATTCGTTACCAAAGAGATTATTCCATGCGATCAGTCCACTGAGCAAGGCTATAGCGCTGATTCCGAGCCGCAAGGTTAGCTGGGCTAAGGGTTGGGGATTGAGCGTTGGCAAAACATCAGGCTTTGGTGGTTGGCGTTTGATCAGCCACCACCATATGCCCAAACTCACCGCAGCACCAAGCAAGACTGCCCCATTGAATTGGCGTAGCTCTAGTTGTGATTGCACCTTGAGCATCAGCGCCAAGCAAGCGCCAAGCAAGCCTAAGAGCCAAAGCCCGCCTAGGCGTTGGCTTGGGAAGATACCTCGTCGCATGGAAACGATCTCCTGAAAGACTTAACTCAAGGGCTTGCGAGCTTTGACAAAGACATTGACAAAACTACGTTTTTGCAAGGTTTCTGGGCGCTCATTCAGCTGATCAACATAATTGATAATGCCCCGGGCAATGTTGAGCGGATTCAATTTGCTGCCTTGGTTTTGGTCGCCGCGCATACGGTCGGCGCTCTTCATCCAGCGTTCTGGCAAAATGCCCGATTCGATTAAGGCTTGCCAATGCCATAAACCACATACGGCGTCATTGGAATCGCATAGTGGGTGGCTTCTTCGCAGCATTCCACCTCGAAATCGGCAAGTTTGACTTGGCGCACCAATTCGGCTGGCTCGTACAAGCGCACATGGTTTTCCCAAATGCTGCCAAATTTGGTGTGGGTGAAGGGCTTGCCGCCAAGCCGCGTCCAGATCCAGCTGGCGGGGTCCCACCACAGCGGATAATTGGCGTGTGGTACTGAGATTGCCAAGGTGCCGCCGGGCTTGAGGATGCGGCGCAATTCGTGCAAAGCTGCCTGTTGGTCAGGAATATGTTCGAGCACTTCTGAGAGCAGAATTTTATCGAAGCTATTATCGGCAAAAGGCATGCCTTGGCCATCGCCCCGCACAAAGGTCGCCCGATTGGCATGGCCTTGACCAACCAACAAGCGATCAAAGGCTTCATCAAAACCAACCACATGCAAATCGCGCAGTTTGTCGATCATCGCGGTGTAGAAACCATAGCCACAGCCACAATCAAGCACCGTATCGCCATCTTGTAGGTCAAGGTATTCCATCAAGCGGCGGGCGCGGCGGCTATAGGCTGGGTCGGCCTCGTTGCGCAGCATCGTATCCATCAGCGCAGCATCGTGAGGCGCTAAGGGGGCGTAGGGTTGTTCAGTCATGGTGATTGCTCTTTCTTATACAACCGATGCTGAAACGGGCTGACCACACATGTCGGCCATCGTCCGCTCGTAGCTATCGAGGATGCTTTTTACGGAAAAAACTTGTTCAACTTTGGCCGGCTGAACTTTATAGGTTTCAGGATTTTTCAAAACTTCAATGATGCCATCGGCCAAGGCGCGGGGATTTTGGGTTTCTACCAAGCGCCCAAAACCGGTCTCTTGCACCACAACGCGCGCGCCAGGAATATCGCTGGTAACTAATGGCGTGCCGGCAAGCAAGGCTTCGATCTGCACCATGGCCAAACAATCGGTACGGCTTGGCAAGGTAAACAAGTCGCACATTGCATAAAAATTGGCAAGTTTTTGGGCATCGCGCAATAAGCCGAGAAACACGATCCGCTCGCGGTTTTGCTCGATCATCGGCAAACAGGTCGAATAAAAATCTTCATAGACCATTTTATGTTCGCCAGCAAACACAAAACGCACATCTGGAAAAACCTCAGCGATCATCGGCATAGCTTTAAGCAAAAAATCAAAGCCTTTTTCTTCGACGAAGCGCCCAGCAAAGCCGACAATTGGTTTATCGCTAATTCCAAGTTCGGCTTTCCACGCGGTAACTTGGCTAGGATTGGGCGTTGGCAAATCGACAGGTGGGTAAATATAGGTTAATTTTTTGCTGAATTTCTGTAAAAAGCTGGAATTTGCGGCGTAATCAGGGCTATAGGCGCTAACTCGGCGGGCTAATTTGCCTGCTAATACCATCTGGCCAATCATAACCTGCTCTATCGCCCGATTGATCAAGCCGGTAGGCATCACCAGATCGCCGTGATGGCTCATTAAGAGCGGTTTATTTAGCACGCGACATAAGCCAGAAAGCAACAAGGCTTCAAGCTGTGGCGTGTGCACATGCACCACATCGTGGCTGCGAATCAGTTTGGCAGCAACAAATGGGAAGTTGAGTGCGAGCATGCCGCGGCTAATTTGGGCCGCAGGCTTGAGACGCAAAACATGCACGCCATTTAACATTTCTTCGGTAGGCAGCGTAGGCTCATGCTGGATCGTTAAGACAGTGACGTGGTGTCCACGGGCTGCGAGTCCTTCAGCCACACGTTGGGCATGCATGGTCAAGCCCGTCCAGTGCGGCGCGTAGTAGGTCAAGGCAGATAATATTTTCATGGAAAAAGTCCAGCCATACTAGTTAAACGTGGTTCATTATACCCTATCCATTTAGAGCATAGAACATTGAACATATCAAGAACATAGAACATTGAGCATAGATGTTAGCCTTTAACGCAGAGGCACAGAGATTGTGAGGTTCTGGGCTATGGGAGATTTATTGGATGCATGTGATTTCTTGAGCCAAAAGTCTATAATCATGCTCCGCGCTGCGCCTCTGCGTTAACTCCAACTTTTGTATTTTCAGTTTGCTCTACGCCCGATGTTCTGTTTGATCCAGTTGAGCAAGCGCATGATTTTGCCATTTTCGAGGCCTTTGATCTGCTGCTCAAGTTGGGTAATGTGCTCGTTTTTCTCAGCTACGACCCGATCAAGTTCATCCATGCGGTAGCGCATGCTGGTGTGGCCCGGTTGTTTGTTTTGGGCCTTAACGTTGCGCCGCTTGTCGGCGGCATACTGGGGCTGGCGACAAAATGCAACTAGCGGGGCACAGGCTTGCTCCCACGTATATTCTTGTTGCACATGGGCAAATTGGGCTTGACGCTGCTCGCGGCTTGAGCGGGCATCTGTCGCCTGCTCCAAGGCCTTGACCCAGCCTTGCACATCTTCAATCGCCACTACCTGGCCAAGCTGTTGCTGCTGCACCACATCAGCCAAGGTATCGCCTTCGGAGACGATCATAGGCAAACTGGCCCAGAGGTAATCGAGCAAGCGGGTGCGAAAGGCAAAGCGGGTTTCTGTATGATTATGATGTGCGCTGACCCCAATATCAGCCTCAAGCAAATAGTTGACTCGTTGATCGTAAGCGACCCACGTTTGGTTGAAAAACACCGTTTTGGCATATAAACCACACTGCTTTGCCAATTCAACCGCCTCGGTATAGCGCTGCATCACCCCAACATCTTGGCTATTAGGGTGTTGACCACCCATAAATACCAGCTTTAATTGTGGATGGCTGTGCTGTAATTCGACCATAGCCCGAATAATCGTTAAGGGATCAAGCCATTCCCAAATGCCGCCGCCCCATAACGCAATCACATCATCATGATTAATTCCAGCAATTACGCCGCGCATCACTGCTTGGCTGGCTTGCGGCGCTTCGTTGGGCAAGCCAAATGGCACCAAATCGATCAGTTTGCGCAAGGTTGGGTCGTTGTGATAATGCTCAGGGGTTAGGCGTTTGCTCACGGTCAACGCGCCCAGCCACAGATCCCGCTGGCGTTCGCTGGCACACATGAAGAAATCGCCTAGCGCTAGTTGCTCGGTCAAGGCTTCCACGCTAGCATCATTGACCGCAATCGCCCGCTCAAGCGTCATGCCACGGCGTTCGGCCAATTCAAGTGCCTCAAAATGGAAAGGATCGTATAAATCGACGACCAAAATCCGTTCGGCGCTCAATAATTGGGGATATTTTTGCAAACTATAGCCTTGAACAATAATCACTTCGGCATTGAGCGCCAATTCACCAAGACTGCTGCCATCGTTGCTGGGAAAGGCAATTGTCTGTACGTTGGGAATCGCCAGTTCAGCCCGATCGGGCGCGGCTAGCACAACCTTGCAATGCTGGCTGAGTTGTTTGGCAATTTGCACGCTGCGAATCGCCGGGCCTGCCAAAGCCGCTTGCAATGGATCAATGCTGACAATCAGCACATTGGTGGTTGGATTGGGCATAAGTTCTCGCAATTTAAAACTTTCAACCATGGTTTGTTGCTGCATATGCAATTGAATATCAAGATCGATCAAGCCAAATGGTTGCTCAAAAAGATTAAATAATTCAGCATCAGTGCGTTGGCGCAAGCTTTGCAGCCGTTGGCGTTCAGCCCACAGCGCATCCCAACCATCGAGCACATCACCCAAAGCGGCAAGATAACTCAACATAATCTTGGGAACCTGCATGGTGCTGGTTTGATCGCCCTGTTTGCGCAGGCGTAAATCAAATTCCTTGCGATCGAAACTGCCGCTGCCATCGAGCAAACTGCGCTGAATAATCAGCAACAATGCTGCTGGCAAGATCCGCCACAATTGCTCATCGGCATAATGTTTGATAATCGTGCGCAGCGCGTTGCGCTCAAGCAACATGCGAATCTGATGCCCGCCCATGGTGTTGGCGGTCGCATGTTGGCGGTGATACACCACGGCAGCGGGATTAAAGCGAATTTGATAGCCCAATAGCCATGCGCGCCAGCCAAAATCAACATCTTCAAAATAGGCAAAATAGCTTTGATCAAAGCCGCCGATTGCTAAGAATGCCGCTCGATCGGCCAACATTGCGCCACCACAAGCAAAGAGTTGCGGGCCGGCTTGGCCCAAAACGCTGGTGCTTGGCATGCGAGTAAACGGCTGATTGCCATGGCCAAAAATATTCAGGGCTGCTTGAATAAAATCAATCTGCTGGCCTTCCCAATCAAGCATTTTTGCACCAACTGCAATCACCTTCTCAGCGCGATGAACTTCGATATCGGCAACTAAGTGCTCAATCCAATCGGCATCGGCCTTGGCATCGTTGTTGATCAAAGCGACATACTGAGCTTGGCTTAGGCGCACCGCTTGATTGACTGCTGGTGCAAAGCCCAAATTCTCGCGATTTTCGATCAAGCTGATAGTGGGGAATTGCTGGCGAATTAAGGCGCAGGAGCCATCGTGCGAGGCATTATCGACGACAATTATTTCAAGCGCATTGCTTGGGTAGTGCTGGGCAAGCAACGAATTTAAACACGCAACAAGATGTTTTTTTCCATTAAAATTGATCACGATAATTGAAACGCTTGGCCGATGCATGCAAAACCCTTCGGAATTAAAGGCCACAATCAGCCAGCATCGTACCATAAAACGCTAATCTGCATACAATAGCTGCAAGAATGTTTTATGCGACGGAGCGTTTATGCCACGACCTATTTTTATCGACCTCTACTTTACCTTGATCGAGCCAGACCCGGCCTACAACTGGGCCAGTTTGGCGGCTCCGATCTTGGAGATTGAACAACATGCCTTTCATACTGCTGCTGGGCGTTCGTATCAAGCACGTATGGTTGGCACTTATCGGCTGGCCGAAGAGATTGTTGACCAAACTTTGGGCTATTTGGGCGTCACGGTTACGCCTGAAGTCCATGCCACATTAACCAAACAACGCCTAGAGTTTTTCAATACGTTGCGGGTCTATCCCGATACAATTCCAACCCTGCAAGCCTTGCAAGCACGCGGCCACCAAATTGCCTTGGTCACCAACTGCTCGGCTGAAACGATTCCGATGATGGAGCCATTGGGCTTGCTCAATTTGTTTGATGCAATTGCCTATTCGTGCGATGTGCGTTCAGCCAAACCTGAGCCGGGCATTTATCAGCATGCGATTGATGCGCTTGGAGTTGACCCGCGTGAGGTGGTGTATGTTGGCGACGGCGATACTCAAGAGCATGCTGGCGCGGCCAAATTTGGCATGACGACTGTGCTCTTGCAGCGGCCTGGAGCCAAAGTGCGTGACGTGCAAACCGATTATGTGATTAGTTCGCTGACTGAATTATTGGATTTAGCGCCACTGAGCCAAGGAGTGTAATGCTAGCAGTTATTCTTGCTGATGCACCGCAAGCCGATATTCGCATGGCGCTGCCATTGTTGAGCAGCACCGATTTATTGATTGCTGCCGATGGTGGCGCACGCCATGCCCTTAATCACGGGGTTACGCCACATGTGATTATTGGCGATTTGGATTCGATTCAGCCTGCCACGCTGGAAATTATGCAAACCCGCAAAGTTGAAATTCTGCGCTTTCCAGCCGCCAAAAACGAGACTGATCTTGAATTGGCCTTGTTGTTGGCGGTGGAACGGGGTGCACAACAGATTCGGATTTTAGCGGCGCTTGGTGGGCGGCCTGATATGCATATGGCCAATCAACTTTTGCTGACCCATCCAGCATTAATTGCGCGTGATGTGGCGATTCTTGATGGTAGTTGGGAAGTTCGCCTAATTCGTCAGCAACTAACTTTTGAAGGCAAAATCGGCCTGCGGGTTTCGTTATTGCCCTTGGGTGATGTTGTGGGCGTGCGCACTGAAGGCTTGCGCTATCCATTACGCGACGAAGATTTGCCAATTGGCCCTGCGCGTGGGGTAAGCAACGAATTTGCCGCCACAACAGCGCAGGTCAGCATTCGCTCGGGCTTATTATTGGCGATGATCGAGCGTGAATTACAAGCGGGCTACTTGGCTTAAACAAAAACAAGCGGGGCCAAATTGGCCCCGCTTGACTGATTACCCCAATTACTCGGCGTTAATCCAGTTTTTGCTATATTGCAAACTTGGTGCTGCAAACGTAGTGTTTTCTTCAAACACGATTACATTTGTGGTTTCAGGAACCGTCATGGTTGCGGCATCAGCATCAATTGGCTCGGCGGCAACGCTTGGGCTGCCACTCAAGTATTGGCGGAACCACAAGATTTGCTCTTGGGCAGCGCGGAATTGGTTGGCTGGTTCGCCCAAGCCGTGGCCTTCCAGCTCATAAGTTACCAATTTGACGCGATGCTTTTGAATTTCAATTTGATCATGGAAGTCAACGGCATACTTGACTGGCAAGAAGTCGTATTCGCCATGGAACAACAGGGTTGGGGTGCGCACGCGGTCAGCGCGACTCAATGGCGAGTCGGCGTTGTATTCAGCGGGCTTATCCATTGGCGTGCCACCTTCGAGGTAGGCAATTAATGGTCCCAATCCAAAGTGAAATTCATTGGCGGTGTTCAACAAGGTACATTGTGGGTTGGCAGCAGCATAACGATTTGGGTGACGGGTGATACTTTGGGCGCTGAAATAGCCGCCGTATGAACAACCGGTAACCCCAATTTTGTTTTGTGATGTCCAACCGCGTGAGATTGCTTGGCCAACGATTTCGGCACCTTCGTCGATGTCAATCTTGCCGAAGTTGTCGTTATCAGCCAAGGCGTTCAAGAATTCTGGCCCAAAGCCCAAGCGGCCTGGAAGTGGCACATACAACACCGCGATGCCAAAGTTTGGCAACAAGTTGTAGGGGTTTTCCGTGTTGGCAGCAAAGAATTGGGTCATTGGTGCGCGTGGGCCACCTTCTTGCCAGAGCACAATTGGCACATTTTTTGGTGGGAACTCAGCGCCGCCTGGTTGAATCAAGAAGCCGTTGCGTTGTGCGCCACTGCTGACGGTAAACGAAACGTTATCAACCCGCACATTGTTGAGTTTTTCCAGTTCGGCGTTGGCCCAAGTCAAACGACTGAGTGCTTGACCATCCCAGCCCAAGCGATAGATATCGGCTGGTTGGCTGAATGACATGTAGCTGAAGATCAACTGTTGGGTCAGGTTGGTGCTGATAGCGCCAAAATAGGTGCCATCCATGGTTGAGATCTTGCGGAACTCACCTGAGCCTTGGTTGAAGTAGTACAACGCTTGGTTAGTGCCATTGACGGTGTTGAACAAGACCTCATCAGGTGAGAGGAACTTGATCGATGAAGCATCAGGCGTTTGTAATTCTGGCGTGTACAATGCACGCAGCAACGTGCCATCAACGCTATGGAACTCGTAGCTAGCCATATCTGGGAAGATATAGGTTGGGTGTGGGCGACCAGCAATTTGAGCTGGACGTTCCAAGCGCACAATATAGCGTTGGCCGTCGGTGCTCCATTCGATGTCGCGTACAACCCGACCATCGCCATCAACTGCGCGCCATGCTTCTGGCTGGAAGTTGCCAGTGCTGAGATCGAAGATATCGAGCACATTTTCGGTGAAGAGTGGGTTATCCTTGGGTGACAGACCACCAAGTGAATCTTGGGTCATAATATCAACCAAGCGTTTTTCGCCGAAGCCTTCGCCCATAATCACGCTATCGCGAATCAAGGCAAACTTAGTGCCATCTTTCGACCAAGCATAATCGTACAACAAGGTGTGGTCAGGCACGCTGTACAATGGCGTTAATTCGCCAGTTGTCAGGTCATAGACTGCCAAATCAAGGGTTTCTTCGCTCATGCGGCCCCGTGAATCGGTAGCTGCATAGTAGGCAACCCGATCCTTGGGCTTGACGCGTTCCATGGCGGTTTTGGGCGCTTCAACGCTGAATGGCAATTTCACCGCATCAGGTGATTGGCGCATTGCTTGGAGTTCAATGTCATTATAGGTTACCACCAACAAGCGTGAGCCGTTGGGAGCAATCGATAATGGGATGAAGGGCAAATTAACCGGATAGAGGCTGATTGCGCCAGTGCTGCGTTCGATCGACAGCACCATGCCACCCATGAACAGGTCATACAAGACTTGACCAATATGGTCGTTGTCGAGCCAAACCATTTCGGTTGCCGAGATAGGGAAGAATTCGCTATCTTCTGGCAGTTGCAATGGTTGAACTGGCACAATCGAGCCATCAACAACGTTCAAGAAGGCTGAGCCAGTATCGCTATAGCGATAGTTGCCAATCAGCACGGTGGTGTCGTCGGGGCTAATCGTGCTACCAACGCTGGGGTAAGTGTTGTCTTGCAGTTGGGCAAGTTTCAACAACTCTTCGTCGTCAAGCAAAAATTCTGGGTCTTCAAAGTAGGGGACATTGACAATTTCTGCTGCTGCAGGCATTGTTGTAAACAAAACTGCCAGCAAGGCCAGTATTAAACCGATGCGTTTTCGCATAACGCTAGGTTCCTCCTAGAGCAAAGCTCTTCCACACAAAACCCAACAATCGTACAATTCCGACTCGTGGTCTACTTTAGCAGATTTGCGGCTAAAAAACGAGAGCAATTTTGCCAAATGGCTGCCAGATTAATTAACGCCGACAGCCATTTGATTGTTGCAGCTATTCCGATTGCCGGAGCGCCTGCCACATTGCCCCAACTGAGGCTTTGCTGCCGCGCAACAAGGTGCTGGCGCGAAACATACGCGCTGTAACAAATTGCAAACCAATTACGGTTAACACCATCAGGCTAATCGAGAGCGCGATTTGCCACAATGGCACACTTGTCAGCACACTGCGAATCGTCAGCACCACCGGCGCGGTTAATGGGAAGATGCTGAGACCAGTGGTGAAGCCACCATTTGGCTGATCGATGATGATGCTCAGGAAAACCAACGGGATGATAATTGGCAAGCCAACAATCACGGTCAGTTGTGAGCTTTCGCGCATCGTATTGGCAACTGCCCCAATCCCCGCCATCAGCGAAGCATACATTGCATAGCCCAGCAAAAAGCTAATCAAGGCCAGAAACCATGCGCCAAGCGGAATCTCAACATTGGCCATCATACTGCTCAATGATGCACCCTGACCGGTTACAACTGCACCAATCGTGATCCAGATGCCAACTTGAATTAAGCCCAGCAAGCCTAAACCAAGAATTTTGCCTTGTAACAAACTGCGGGGATTAAGCGATGAGAGCATCACTTCGATGACGCGATTTTCTTTTTCTTCGATCAGCGATTGCAACAGCAAATTGGCCGATGAGAAGATTGAGATATACAGCAGCAAGGCCAAGCCCATGCCTAAAGTAAAGGCCGATTGCATGCGTTCACCTTCGTTGGCCGCCTTATTGATTGGCCCATCTGGCCCTTCGACTTTAAGCTGCGTCGTTGGTTGTTGGAGCAAAAAGGCATAACTACTATCATTATCAGGGTACAAACTGGTGCTTAGCAAGAGTTCGACCAACGACGATTGGAGTGAATCGCCAAATGGATTGACCTGGTTGCTATAGCGTTGCAGCTTGCCAGTAGCCAAATAATCGCTTGGAATCACATACAAGGCTGGAATCGTTTTTGTTCCATGGCTGCCAAGCCTTGAGCAAGATCAGGGTATTGCAGATACAACGAAGCAGTTTGGGGATCAAAGCTACTTGGAATGCCTTTGATCACGCCACTTTGGTCAACAAAGCCAATTTTGAGCTTGCCCGACACAATATCTTCGCTGATTTTGGCTGGGTCGCCTAAACCTGGCACCGCAAAGCCATCGCGATTGCTATTGGAATCGGAGCGACCCAAAAAGCTAATTACGGCAATCATCAAGGGCATACCAAACACAGCGAGCCAGAATGTTGGCTTGCGAATATGTTTAATAAATTCATTTTGGGCGACGCTGAGCATTTTATTCGCCATGCTGACCTCCTGGGCTTAATGCGCGGCGCACTTCGGCCCACGAAAGCCGTTTGCCATAACGTAACATACCAACCCGTACAATCCGTGCTGAAAGCCAAATCATTAACAATGCCATGCCAACCAACAACAGCACCGATAGCCCAATTTGCCATGCTGGCACACTGATTAAGGCAACCCGTTGCATCATAACAATTGGCGATGTGAATGGGAAAAGACTCAAGAACAGCGCTAATGGGCCATTTGGATTTTCAATAATCAGGGTAATAAACCAAACTGGTGAAATCATCAACAGCGAGATAATCCCTGAGAATTGTTGGCCTTCTTGGACTGCTGAAACACCTGCGCCAATTGCCCCAAGCGCTCCCGCCACCATCAGATAAGCTGGCACAAACATCACCACCCCAATCAACAGCACGTTGGTTGGAAGGGTCAAATTGGCCATGCCTTCGATATTGGCGCGGGCAATGCTAAAGCCAAGTAAGGCTGTGCCAACCCAAATACTAATTTGAGTTAAGCCAACTAAACCAAGCCCGACAATTTTGCCAACCATCAACTCAAATGGCCGCAGCGAGGTGGCGAGAATCTCCATCACCCGCGATTCTTTTTCTTCGACCAGCGCTGTCATCAAGTAGGCACTGGAGCTAAACACGGTGATAAAGAAGAAAATTCCAAACAGATAGGGCGTGAAAAACAGCAAGATCCCTTGACCTTCGCTGGTTTCTACATCGCTATTGGGTTTGCGATTGTAAACCTGATCAATTGGCTCAAGCGCCCGTTGATCGTTGAGCGATGGTTGATTGCTAATCAGCGCCTTTTGCATGTAATCTTTGATGCGTCCTTGGGCATCGCTGCCAAGATTGCCTTCTTCAGCAACTCCACGTAATGCGCCAGTTTGCAAATAATCGCTTGGAATAACAACATAGCCATCAATTTCTTGATTACTCAAGGCAGTTTTGGCCAGATTTTCATCATTGAAGCGAATAATTGCCACATCTTTACGCAGGGTATCGGTGATTGTGACCGTGGCAGGCAGTTGCTTGGTGATACCAGCCTGATCAACTACCCCAAGGCTATTGCTCTGATCGCCAAATACAATAAAAGCGAAGATTGCGGCAAAGATCGCCGCTAGCAGCAACGGTGTACCAAAGGTGGCAATTAAGAACCCTTTGCGTTTGGCATGGACTGAATACTCATGAGCGGCGATTGTCCACCATTTTGCCTTGCTCATTGGCCACGCTCCCCATTAACCACCCGTACAAAAATATCGTCGAGCGAGGGAATTGCAACTTCAAAGCGATCGATGGTGGTATCGCTGCGGGCTGCCAAAGCGTGGAAAACACTTTGCGGGCTGGTGCCAGTTTGTAAGTTGAGCTGCACTTGACCGTTTTCGGTTTGCACACTCTCGATACCTGGCAAATTATCGAATGAGCCATGGCCTTCAACCCAAACGGCGTTGGGTGCAAAGCGGCGACGTACATCGTTCAACGTGCCATTCAACACAATTTCGCCACGGTTGAACATGACGATCCGGTCGCACATTTCTTCGATTAGGTGCATTTGGTGGGTGCACATCAGCACCGCGCGGCCTTCACGTCGAATATCAAACAACAAATCTTTGACCATACGGGTGTTGACCGGATCAAGCGCTTCGAATGGTTCGTCGATAATGACGATATCAGGCTCGTGCAAAATCGTTGTGCCAAATTGCACTTTTTGCTGCATACCCTTGCTTAGCTCGCTGACCTTTTTTTGGGCAACATGGCCAAGCTCAACCCGTTCGAGATAGGCGCTGGCTCGTTTGCGTGCTTCATTGCGCTCAAGGCCTTTGAGCGTCGCCAAATAGACCATACAATCTATAACTTTGAGATTGCGATACAGGCCGCGTTCTTCGGGGAGATATCCAATTCGGTTCTTTTTGGCCTCATCCATTGCGCCGCCAAGCACCTCAATCGAGCCACTATCTGGGCGCAAAATATCAAGAATCATGCGGATAGTGGTGGTTTTACCCGCACCATTAGGCCCAAGCACCCCAAACAATTCACCTGGCTCAACATTAAAGCTGACTCCACGAACTGCTTGCGTGCCTGCAAAAGACTTTTTAACATCAACAACATTTAACATTGCCATTCCAGCGTTTCCTCCTGTAGGCTAGGAGCCTACCCACTGCCTAAGCATACCATGCCTGTTCGATCAGCAAACAGGTATTCGAGAGCGAACCGATCTCGTCCTTAAGGACGAACAGGCCACTGGATGATACTCCAGTGACCTGTTGTGGGTTTCAACTGACCTGTTGTGGGTTTCAACATCATTCTTTTGGGCTTATGGGCAACTTAGCGTGTGGCTGCCCAAGCCGCTGAAGGTATCGCTGCTGTAACTATCCCACGCGCTGCTCGGCGTAAAGGCATCGCTGCGATTGGTATCGCCTGCAGTGGTGCTGGCCTTGCGACGCAAGGTGCGGTCGGTGGTCAGTCCAGCCCAACCACTACTGCCGGGGTCGTTGCCAACTTGGCCGAAGCTATCGACCACTGTGCCGTTATAGGTCAAGACAAGCGCATCGTTGCCATTGAAGTTGGCAACAGCATTTGTAATATTGGCTAAATTGAGCAGGCTGCTTGATGCCGAGGCGTTAGCAATCACATAGGTTGCGCCATTGGCCACCGAGCCGCTCAAATTAATGCTGCTGTTGGCGCTAGTCGAGCCATTGGCATACAACTGGATGCTATAGCCGCTCAAACTGACGCTCGCACCAGTGTTGTTGTAAAGTTCTAAGGCTTTGTTGCTGCTACTGCCTTCAACATATTCTGAGAAGAACAAGCGACTTGATGTACAGCCAGTGCTTGGTGGTGGGGTTGCGGTGCGCACTGGTGTCGCTGTTGGGTTGGTGACCGAGGTTGGCACAGCGGTTGGAATTGGCGTGGTTGAGCCATCAACCCGCGCTTCGATGACATTTTGGATGCTGGTTGAGACATTTGAAAGGAAGTTATAGCCAGTTAAGCTTTCGAGCGCATCAACTGTGGTCAGATAATCGCGCCAGTCGTTATCGCGAATGCCTTGAACATTGGGCATATTGATCGCAATCACACGGGTGCTGTTGCTGACGCGGCTTAGGTCGTTGCTGCCTTGGCTCAACACAACAATGATTTTCCAGGTTGAATTGGGGATGCGCACTTTGCCACTGGCAATTGTGCCGCGTGAGCCAGCTCCGCCACTGATAATATACAACTCGTTGCCAGCGCTGACCAACTCGCGTGAGTAGGTTTCGAGGTCGACCCATGGGCCTTGGTTATTATCAGGCGCTTGGGGGATGATATTGGTCATGTAGAAAGTGGCTTGGTTATCGCTGGTGGTTGAAGTGCGATCACCTGAGGGTGTCATATGGCCACGATCATAGCCGCTACCGCTGTAATCGCCAGTGGCAACCCGATACCAACCACTGGGCAAGCTGCTGTCGCTTTGAAAATCGCTACGGGAAACGCTGCCAATATCGCCGCTATCGAGGTGCCAACTGACCCAATTGGCGATACCATTATCACGGTGATATGCGAGCGCATATTGGTTGCGTTGAATCAAATAATTGGTAGGATAGCTGCTGCTAGCGACGGCTCCGCTGGGATTGCCCAAAACCAAGTTATCGCTACTGACGGTTTTGGCATGCAATGGTTGCACCATGTTGGCCCCAACGAAAACAAGCACGAATAATGCGAGCAGGGTAATCAGCCGACGATCCTTCATGTAATTTCCTTTCAGAATGGAATTGCTGATCCAGTATGCTGTTATTCTGTATTCCTAGCGTGGTACTATAGGATACCATACTTAATAATTCATTAAGCATGGTCAAACACTCGTTATGTGTGGATGCACAGGAATGACCATTGGGCTAGCACCTAAGGGGATTGCTCAGGTTATCTGGTGGGTAAGTGAGCACTTTGATTGGGCACGAATGGAGCTACGATTACGTGGTAAGGCGATTGAAACATAGCTAAACGTAGAATTTTTGTGCCATGCAGCTAGCCTAAAAGTTCAAATCACCTCGGTTGACAGTATCAAGTCTCTCTGCTATAATTCGTCGCCGTATTGTAAAGAAAAAAATGTCATTAAAGAGGGCGGGCAGATGCCCCTCTCTTTTTTATCGGCGGCGGACCAAACCGCCAGAAGGAGCGGCATCGTGTACGCCATTATTCGAGATCGTGGCCAACAATATCGCGTTGAGCCAGGCCAAACATTGCAAATTGCCTTGACCGACGCTGAAGATGGAAGCACTATCGAATTTAACGAAGTCTTAATGGTTGGTGGTAGCGACACACTTGTCGGCTCCCCATTGATCAGTGGCGCAATTGTGAAAGCAACTGTGGGCGAAGTTGTGAAGGGCGAAAAGCTTATCGTGTTCCGCTACAAAGCAAAAGCACGCTATCGTCGCCGTACCGGCCATCGCCAAAAATACACTGAGATCACCATTAACGATATTGTTGTTCCAAGCAAGTAAGTAATGACCGCGCGGTTGGCCCGCGTCTGAAAGGAGCCTGCAAATGGCACATAAAAAAGGTGTAGGTAGCTCGCGAAACGGGCGCGACAGTAAGCCGCAAATGCGTGGAGTCAAACGCTTTGGTGGTGAGTTGGTGCAGCCTGGTTCAATCATCATTCGCCAATGTGGCACCAAAGTGCGCCCTGGCGCAAATGTTGGCCTTGGCCGCGATTACACCATCTACTCGATGATTGATGGTCATGTCAAATTCGAAGATTACAGCCGCACCCAAAAAATGGTGAGCGTTGTACCTGCTGAAACTGAAGCCTAAACCAGCATCGCCATCGAGGAGTTATCATGAAGAAGAACATTCACCCAAAATATTATCCAAATGCTAGAATTGTGGTGAACGGCGAAGAAGTGTTGATCACTGGCTCAACCAAGCCTGAATTGCGCTTGGATGTTTGGTCAGGTAATCACCCTTTCTACACCGGCGAACAACGCATCTTGGATACCGCTGGTCAAGTTGATCGCTTTATGAAACGCTTGCAAACAAGCCAAGAAAAGCAATCAGATGCCCAACGCCGCCGCGAAGCTCGCGCTCAACAAGCCCCTAAGAAGCGCAGCCTCTACGATGAAGTCTACGGCGAAGAACCAGCTTCAACCGAAGAATAAGGTTTGATCGTTGTTCTGAACTTTAAAGAGCCACGCGACACCACAAGGCATCGCGTGGCTCTTTTGTTGCCTTGCGGCCCGCGCTTCCTCTTGATGCTATAAGGAGTTCTCATGCAACGTGGTGGAATTGAAGTTGTCTGTGGCAGTATGTTTAGCGGCAAGACCGAGGAACTGATTCGCCGGGTTAAGCGTGCCCAAATCGCCCGTCAAAAAATCCAAGTCTTTAAGCCAGCCATCGATACCCGCTATTCTGATGAAGAAGTTGCTTCACATAATGGTGTGCGCGTCTTGGCAACGCCGGTGCAAACTGCCGCCGATATAGCCGCAGCGATTGCGCTTGAAACAACCGTCGTGGCGATTGATGAAGTGCAATTTTTCGATCCAGCGGTGATTGAAGTCTGCGATATGCTGGCCCAACGTGGCATTCGGGTCATTGTCGCTGGTTTAGATCAAGATTTTCGTGGCGAGCCATTTGGCCCCTTACCAATGTTGCTGGCCAAAGCCGAAGAAGTGACCAAGCTGCAAGCAATTTGTGTGATCTGTGGTCAAGCTGCTTCGCGTACTCAACGCTTAATCAACGGTATGCCTGCTTCATATGATGACCCGATTATTCTAGTTGGTGCTCAAGAAGCCTATGAGGCCCGTTGCCGTCGCTGCCATGAAGTGCCACGCACCTATCGCAATGGCCATCACTATAGCGAATCGGCAGTCAATAGTTAATTATGGCGGGCTTGCAGCAACAATCTACTTCGTCGCAGCCCAGCGCCGATTTGGCGCTCGCATTGTTCTCATTTGTGGGTTACTTTGCTGCAAGCCATGTTCCCGATCAGCCAGCCTATGTAGTCCCCGCAACCGCACTTGATCGCGCAATTCCATTAATCCCTGCCAGTGTTTTCCCCTATCTCTCGTTGTACCCCTTTTTGGGTTTGAATGCTGCCTATTTTTGGCCCAAGCCGACCCATGCGCGGCGGGTTTTTCAAGCAATTAGCCTGCTGAATAGCCTTGGCACGATTATTTTTTGCAGTCTGCGCACAACCGTGCCCCGCCCGCAACTAGCAACTAGCCGCCTGCTCGACTGGCTTTGGCGCATTGATCCGCCTTACAATGCCTTGCCCAGTTTGCATACAGCCTATGCAGTCGTGCTTGCTGAGGCCCATTGGCGGCTGCGCACACCATGGCGTTGGCAGGTTAGTGCTTGGGCGTTGGCGATTATTATCAGCACGCTTACCACCAAACAGCATCATGTCTGGGATGTGCTTGGTGGCATTATGCTTGCTCGCATGGTTGCAAGCCGTTTATTTGCAGATTTTTCAGCTAAACATCAGCTTTAAACTGAACGCCATAATGGTTGAGCAATGGTATAATGGCTATAATGTTTAACTAGGAGAACCTCCGGTGAATAATCAGCAGCTTAAACAAATTTACCGAATTGTTTCCATTATTTTGGTGGTGCTTTTGGTATTTTCGTTAATTGCCAGTATTTTCATCAATATCTAAGCACGTTAGACGTGGTTGTAAGCGCTGATTTGTTAGGCGAAGAACCGATGGTGCTGTTTGGTCGCTAGGAGCGTTTGGCATGGCAGATGAATTTTATCAAAAATATGGGCCTATGGAGCGGCGTCGCCAGCATGGCGATGTTGAGCAGTACGAAGCAACTGCGCCATTGGCCGACGATCTTCCCGTTCGATCCGCTGCGCCACCTCAACGTAAACGCAGCCGCCTGCGCACGTTTATGTGGGGCGCTGGCATTACCTTGGGCTTGGTTGGCTTGTTATTTGGCTTAGGCCTATGGTATCTCAATCGTACTTTTGAAGGGCGCATTTACCCAAATGTGGCAATTCAGGGCATCGATGTGAGTCAAAAAACGCCTGAAGAAGCCAAAGCATTGCTCAACGAGCAGTATGCCGATTTGCTCAAGCGGCCATTAACCCTCAGTTTCAATGGCCAAACTTGGGAGCCATCGGCGCAAGATGCAGGCATTAGCCTCTCAGTCGAACAATCGGTTGATGAAGCCTATAAGCTTGGCCGTGGTGGCAATATTATCAACACCGTGCAAGCGGTCTCTGGCATTTGGCAAAATGGCTATGATATTCCGTTAGCAGTAACTGTCGATCAATCCCAATTGGGCGAATATCTGACAACTGCTACCAACGATTTAATTGCTGCGCCAGTCAATGCCAATCTGATTGTTGCTGGCAACAATGCTACCATGACTCCAGCCCGTGAAGGCCGTTTGATCTTAATTGACGAAACTGCTCACGATATTTTGAACCAATTGGCAACCCTCTCGCCAGCCCAAGTGGTTGTGCGCACCGAAATGGTTGTGCCAACGGTGCTTGATGATGGGGTTTCGGAAGCCAAACAAACCATCGATGCTGTCTTGCAATCGCCATTAACCTTGGTTGCTGGTGAGTTGCAATGGGAATTGAGCACCGATGACTTGCGAGCCTTGATTCGGCTTGATACGCATACCGATGCCAATGGCAAAACCAAAATGGTGGCTTCGTTGAACGAGCAAATGATTCGGCAACGGGTGGCAACCTTCGCCGATGAGATTGGCCGTGGCTCGGTCAATCCTCGCGTGGCCTGGGATGGTGGGGCATTAACCATTGTCCGCGAAGGCCGCACAGGTCTGCGGCTCGATGAAGAAGCTTCAGCTCGGCGAATTATCGAGCAAGCCACGATTGGCGAAACCCGCACCATCGAATTGATTATCAAAGAAGTTCAGCCTGATGTTACCGCCGAAAATCTCAATAGCCTTGGGATTGTCGAAGCGGTTGGGGTTGGCCAAAGCTCCTACAAAGGCTCAGCCTCCTATCGGATTACCAATATCAAAGCTGGGTCATATTTGCTTGATGGCATTTTGATCAAGCCAGGCGAAGAGTTCTCATTCAACAATGCAGTTGGCTCAATCGACGAATCAAATGGTTTCGTCAAGGGCTATGCGATTGTTGGCAATCGTACTCAGGAAGAATGGGGCGGCGGGATTTGCCAAGACTCAACCACGCTGTTCCGCGCGGCTTTCCACGCTGGCTTGCCGATTACCGAACGCCATACCCACTCCTTCCGAATTTCGTGGTATGAAGTTTACGAACCCTATGGCATGGATGCAGCAATTTTCACTGGTGCATTGGACTTCCGTTTTGTCAACGATACTGGCAACTGGTTGTTACTTAACACCTATGTCAACGA
Source organism: uncultured Chloroflexia bacterium (assembly GCA_963767035.1). Classification (GTDB taxonomy): domain Bacteria; phylum Chloroflexota; class Chloroflexia; order Chloroflexales; family Herpetosiphonaceae; genus Herpetosiphon. The sequence continues at coordinate 818,125 of CAVYBW010000004.1, forward strand.
TTCGACGGCAACCGTGACCTATGCCTTGTATGGCACGGCTCCTCAGCGCGAAGTCGTGCTCGATGGTCCATATGTGACCAAAGAGTATCCCAAGCCAACCGAGCCAACCTTTATCGCCGATGCTAAAGAGCCAGTTGGGGTGTTCCATCAGACCGATACCGCTCGCGATGGCATGGATATTATTGTCTATCGAATTATTCGCCAAGATGGCCAAGTGATTTTGCGCGAGCCATTCTATACCCATTTCAAGCCATGGCCTGATATCTTTGTGCATAATCCGGCAACACCATTGCCGCCTAAGGGCTGTAAACCAACCGATCCGTGTGCTAAGCCGGCTACGCCAACGCCTGAGCCACAGCCGCCACAGCCGGAGCCAACGCCTGAGCCACAACCAGAGCCAACACCTGAAATTGTGGTACCAACCCCAAATCCGTAATGAAGAAATATCTGCTGATACTGGGTGTGGTCGCTGGATTGCTTTGCATTCCGGCGACTACGCTTGTCGCCCAAACCCCAACTACTGTGTCAACCGCTAGCCCTGTTGCTGTACCAATTGTTGATTTGACCTTTGGCACGTCGTTGCAAGGCCGCGCGATTACTGGCACGCGCTTTGGCAGCGGCCCGCGCAAGCTGTTTATCGTTTCAAATACCCACGGCGGCCCCGAAGCCAATACCTATCAATTGGCCATGGCGTTGCTTGAGCATTTTCGCCAACGCCCCAACGAAGTTCCTGCCGATGTGAGCCTCTATATCATTCCGACGGTCAACCCCGATGGCTTGGCAATCGGCACGCGCTTCAATAGCCGCAGCGTTGATCTCAACCGCAATATGGATACTAACTTCGATGCCTGCCCTGAAAACGATTGGAATCAAACCGTCGAGGGTGCTTATGGCATCGTCTCGGATACGGGTGGAGCCTTTGTTGAATCGGAGCTGGAAAGCCAACTTGTGCGCGATTTGGTGCTTGATGCTTCGGCTGTGGTCTGGCTACATAGCGATGGTGGCGATGTGTTTCCAGCATTTTGTGAGCATGCAGCATCAATTGCCCTAGCCCAGGTCTATGCCGAGGCTAGTGGCTATCGTTACGATCGCTATTGGAGCAATTATATGATTACTGGTGGTATGCACGATTGGGCTGGAGCACTGGGCATTGCCTCGATCACGCCAGAATTATCGACTGGCGAATTGCCTGATTTTGAACAGAACTTACGGGCTGTGCAAGGGGTGATGGTGCGCTCCACAGAATTACTGCCTTTGGTTACAACAACCGTTGAAGCAACTACCAGCATCACGATGCCAACCTTGCTGTGGCGCTACTGGCGTGCCCATGGCGGCCCTGAGGTTTTTGGCTTGCCAATTTCGCCAGTGGTCGAATATCAGGGTCGTCAAACGGTCTTTTTTGGTGATCAGCATTTGAGTTTAGTGCCAGCTGGTGCTGATCGCATGCAACCTGTGGCGCGGACTGAGGGTGGTCAAACGCTCTGGCAGGAGTATCTGCTCGATCAGCGTTCAACCAGCTATCAATTGCGCTAAGCGTGGCCAAACGATAATCGCGGCAATAATCAAAGCGCCAATTGCCGCGATCAACACCGCGCCTGCCGCCACATCCTTGGCCCGGCCTGCGAGTGGATGATAGCCTGGCGAAATCAGATCAACCACACTTTCGATCGCCGTATTTACTGCTTCTAGCGCCAAGACAATCACGCTGATCAGGGTTACTGCCAGCCATTCGTTTGTGCTGATGTGCAGCAGCCAGCCAGCAATTACCACAACTGCCACTGCCAAACAATGGACTTGGGCGTTGCGCTGGCTACGAATCACAATCCAAATGCCGCGAAAGGCATAGCCAAACCCGCAAATAAATTTCCAAATGGCCTGAAGCATCCCCAAATTTCCTATTTTTTAACGCAGAGACGCAGAGGATTATCACTACAAAATTCCTCTGCGCCTCTGCGTTAAAGTCTGACCTCTAACCCCTGACCCCTGAATCCTAGCCCCTAAACATACGGCTCAGCTTCGCGTGTGATCCCAAGTGCCTGAAGGGCTTTTTCTTCCCGTTGGCGCATATCTTCACGCTCCTCGTCGGTTTCGTGGTCGTAGCCGAGTAGGTGCAACGTGCCGTGGGCTACCAAATAGCATAATTCGCGGCGGCTCGAATGGGCGTATTCTTGGGCTTGAGCTAGCACCCGCTCATACGAAATTGCCAAATCGCCGAGATAGGCGGCTTCATCAGCTTCAGGGTCATCGAATTCATCGTCGTCATACACGCCATCAGGCACGATAAAATCATCGTCTTCAGCTTCGTACTCGCCAAACGAGAGCACATCGGTTGGGCGATCAACGCCGCGATATTGACGATTGAGTTCATGTAATTCTTGATCGTTGGTGATACGAATGCCAATTTCCCATGTGCCAGTTTGATCTTCGTCACGTAACACTTGCGCTACAACCTGCTCCAGCAAACTCGTATCAAGCTTCAGATCGGATGTCACCACTTCAATATGGGCTGTTAGTTCTAACATACCGCGTAGCTTCCTTCTTGGTAGGGTTATTTAGTTTGAACTTCGCGAATCAATTTGGGATACTCAACCCGTGGATGATAGATCCCTTGCAATGTTTTGACAAACGATTGGCGAATCGTATTGAGATCTTTTTGGGTCAGCGGGCATTGATCAAGCTGGCCGCTGGCAATTCGCATATCGATGCTTTGATTGACAACTTGTGCGATGCTTTGACACCCCTTGGGCGCTTGTTGTTCGTCATCATCGTGGCGCTCAGCAACAAGCATGCCCGATTGCTCTTTAAACCGCACGGTGGCTTCAACGCCATCGGCGAGCATCAAAATCGCAGTTTCCTTGGATTGTGGTTTGGGTCCGGGGTAGCGATAATCGTTAATATCAACACTATCTTGGGCTTGCAACGCTTGTTGATAGAAATAGCGAATCACATCGGTGCCATGATGTTCAATAATGAAGTTGACAATTTGCTCAGGGATTTTATGCTGACGAGCGATTTTTGCGCCTTCGATGACGTGGTCGGCAATTAATTTGGCACTGGTTTGCGGATCAAGATTATCATGCACATTCGAGCGATCGTACTGATTATCGGTGAAGAAGAATGGGCGTAGCATTTTGCCAATATCGTGATAGTAAGCCCCGACGCGGGTCAACAAGGTATCAGCGCCAATTCGTTCGGCAGCTTGTTCGGCCAAATTGCTCACAACCACCGAGTGATGATAGGTGCCAGGCGCTTCTTGCATCAGTCGGCGCAGCAGCGGCTGGTTGGGGTGGGCCAACTCCAGCAATTGCATTGGTGTAACAATTCCGGCAACCCGCCCAAGCACGTTGTGCAAGGTCAGCGACATCATCGCGGTAACCCCGCCATTGAGCATGCTGAAAATCAAGGTAAACATGGTTTGTTGCCAAGTTACGCCCTGCGGTTCAATCAAACGCCAAATCATGGCGGTGGCAAATACGCCCAGTGCAATCCAGACTCCAGCCATCATAAAGGCCATGGCGCGGTCGGCGCGGCGAATGGCGTAGATGCCACAGAGCGCTCCGGCAAAGCTAATCATTCCAACTTGCAGTGCGCCTTCGCCCAAAAACATAATCACAATTGAGACTAATGCTGAAATGATCAAGGCCAAATTGGTGTTAAATAATGCTGCTAGTGGAATCGCAATAATCGCCAAGGCAAAGGTTTCAGGGAAGTTTAACCATGTATTGATGAAAACCCGCCCAAACAAAATTGGAATCACCGTCAAAATCAGAATCACCAGCAATGCGCGAGGCCATGTCAACAGATTATGTTGATCGATATACAGTGCCATTCCCAAGGCCAATGCCACCATCAACGCCAGCAACAAGCGCCCCATAAAGCCATCAATGCCTAATTCGGGCGTGATCAGGCCCATTTTGATCAGGCTTTCGTATTGCTCAGCTGAAACCGTATCGCCTTGGCGCACAATATTTTCGCCATTAACCACATCTTTTGAGACCGATTGGACGGCATTGCGGGCAGTTTGTTGGCGGCGTTCAGTTTCATCTTGGTTGAGCGTGCGATTAACGTGCAGGGTTTGCTCGACCAAATAGAGCACAACTGCCCGTTGATCCTGCTGCAAACTACTAGGCAAGTTATAGGGCAAATAACGGACTTTTATTTCAGCGAGGGTGGTTTCATCGAGTGAATAATTATTTTCGCGCAATGTCCGATCATACAAGGCATTGGTTTGATCTTTGATCCGTTGCCATGTATCGTCATCGGCCTCAAGAATCGTAATTGCCAACGTATCGGAGAGCGGCAGCGATGGCAATTCGGTCAGCTGACCACGCTGCTGATCAAGATTGAGGCTGGGATTATCGCGAATCGAGTTAATCACGCTGAAGGTTGCTTGAAGTTGCTCGCGTTGCTGGCCATGAATTTGGGTATCTTCGTTGTAGACCAAATTGCGTGGGTCGTTGGCGGCTTCGCGGCGTTTGGCTTCGGTTAGCAACGGGCTTTCAAAGGTCAAATCGCGATCAGCATTAATTGTGCGCGGACTGGGCCGACCAACCATAATATCTTGGTTGATCGCTGAGCGCCAAGTGAAAATCACGGTCAAAATCAGCGTTAGCACGATCCCGAAGAGCACCAACACCCAATGGTGGTGATGCTCGATCAGCGACCGTAGCAAGGTTTTTAAGCGATATGAACGGACTATCATGGCTTAAGCACTAAGTAATGAACGCACGACCTCGTTGATGACCCGGCCTTCGGCCTTGCCTTTGAAGCGTTGCATGGCTGCAGGCATGACTTTTGGCAGATCGGCGATGCTGGTAGCCCCAAGCTCGGCAATAATTGCGGCAATTTCTGGGCGCAATTGATCGGCGCTGAGCATGGTGGGCAAATACGCTTCAATCATCACCAATTCAACTTCTTCGCTGGCGGCGAGGTCGGGGCGCTTGGCCTTGGTGTATTCGGCCATGGCATCGCGGCGACGCTTAGCCTCTTTTTGAATCACGCCAACGGCTTCAACCTCTTCAAGCTCGCGCCGAAGGTCAATCTGCGCGTTTTTGAGCGATGCAAGCATCATGCGAATGGTATCGAGCCGTTGTTGCTCTTTTTTGCGCATGGCATCTTTCATATCTTCTTGCAATCGTTGTTGAATCGACATTGCTGAACCTCTTCTTGAATGAATCTACAACTCTCATGATACATAAAAAATCGCCACAGTGTGGGGTTTCCACAAGCTGCGGCGATTTGGGGTGCGTCATGCGAATTGCTTAGTTGTTGGCCTCACGAGCCATCTTTTGCAACTTACGCAGACGAGCAGCTTCCTTGCGCTTGCGTTTAACGCTAGGCTTTTCATAATGCTCACGGCGACGGGCTTCCGTCAAAATGCCATCAGCTTGCACGGCCTTGTTAAAACGGCGCAGTGCTTTGTCGATTGATTCATTTGAATCTACCGAAATGCTTGCCACTAGAATTCACCCCCTTTTATTTGGCGTTTCGTACAACCATAAAAATTGACACGTAATGACTATTATACAGCAAAAATCATAATCGGGATCAGTCATTGGCCGTGATTGACCTCAGCCTTCAGTCGGGCTAGGCTTTGGCATTGACCAAATTGATTAATGTAATTTCAGGTGCGGCCCGAAAACGCAACGGTGGCCCAGTGAAGCCAAAGCCACTATTGACATAAACCTGCGATTTACCTAAATCGTAATGGCCGCGCACAAAATATTCAGCGTTGCCAACTAATTGGTCGGTGAGAATTGGCACTTGAAATTGGCCGCCATGGGTGTGACCCGAAAGAATTACATCGAGCTGATAGTTGGCCACAAAATGCGGCACAATCACTGGGTTATGTACCATCGCTAAGCGGGCAACAGCTTTGGGCGTGCCTTTCAATGCCGCTTCAGGATTGATGCTCTCTGGGCTAAGGCGTGGCCCGCCGCTGCGATTATGGCGCGGATCATCAAAGCCCACCAGTACCAATTGGTCAGCGCCACGCCGCAAAACGGTATGTTGATTGACCAACAAACCTAAATCGTGGCGTTGGATGGCTTGTTTGATTGTGTCAATCTTGCCGCTGTAGTAATCGTGATTGCCAAGCACCGAGTAAATGCCCTCGGGCGCACGCAGTTGGCGGAAGGGTTCGGTCGCCGCATCGGCAAACCGCGCATCCCAATCAACAAAATCGCCAGTCAGCAGCACCATATCGGGGTTAAGTTGATTGATTTGACTGACAGCTCGCGCCAAATCAGCGCTGGTGGTATAAGCATTAATGTGCAAATCGCTCATTTGGGCAATCCGCATCCCACGAAAGCGTTCAGGCAAATTGGCGATTGGCAAATTTACTTCGCGCACTTGAATTTGATATGGCTCGACCAACATGGCATAGCCAACCACCCCGCCAACCAACCCTGACTCAACCAAAAACCGCCGTCGGGTAAGTGGTTTGGCGGTAATGCTGGAAGTTGGGGGAATGCTCGCTGGTGTGGCTGTTGCAGGCGCGATCGTTGCTACAGCGTCTGCGTTTGGCTTACGTCGCAACCGTTGAGCCAGCTTGATCACCTGCCCAATAATCCAGCGACGAGTGCGCACAGGCCGTAGCATGAGCAATAGCCACAGGGTAAACGGCAATGCCATCAGCAAGCGCATGGCGAACTCGGCCACAAAATGGGTGTTGCCTTGAAGATTGCTGAGCCATTGAGCGCCGCTGAAATAGCGAATCATCAAAAAGATACTGGCAACACAACTGAGCCATATGAGCAGCCAAAGCACCACATTGCCAGCCCAGCGTCCAGTTTGGTAAAGCCGTTTTGCCCAAGGATGAATCGATTGCTTGATCGCGTGCGCCATAGCCAAATAGCTCCCTGATAGCTTGTTTATATGTAGCCTACCCTGAATTGATTAAAGAAATTGCAAACATGGTGTAAGCATTTGATGAGCAATTGTTAACAAGGCAAAAGGCAGAAGTCAAAATAAGAACATAGAACATAAACGCAGGGGAATCGGGAATTTACCGCAGCGGCGCGAGGCGAGGGGGAACCACGAAACCCGTGCTCCCCTCACCCGCGTTGAGTGGGAGAGGGGCTGGTGGTAAGGGAACAATACGCAGAGACAGAGAAGACTAGACGGAAACCGTAAGGCCAAAAATCCCCTCTCCTGAGATCGGGAGAGGGGTTGGGGTGAGGGAAAGCCTATAGTCTACAGTCATTCCTTATTGGGCCAATTCCCAGGTTTCGATATTATAGAAATCTTGTTGGCTGGTTGGGTCGAGCTTGAAGCCGCTGATATTGTTGCGCGCAGCCCCAACATTGATCCGTTGATACAACGGCAAGGTTGGCAAATCGCGGTTGAAGATTTGTTGGGCTTGGCTGATCAATGGCAAGCGGCCAGCCCGTTCGACGATGCTTTGGCTTTGCAGCGCCACTGTATCGTAATCGGGGTTACAGTAGCCAGTGTTGTTTTGGCCAGCGTAGCCGTTTTCGGCGGTTGGCACTTGGCTGCACAAATACAATGGCGTTGATGGCTCAGGGCCACTGACCCATGCATACAAAGCCATATCGTAACGGCGCCCAGCTAAAATGCCCTCTGAGCCATTTTTGAACAAGGCATCAGTGCCCGGCACAAACTGCAACTCAGCATCAATCCCAACATCGCGCAAGTATTCTTGCACCAATTGAGCGACTGCTTGGCGGGTATCGTTGCCTTCAGTTGTGAAGAACTCGATCTGGAAGGGCTTGCCATCTTTGACCAAGATTCCATCATCGCCGGCAACCCAGCCCGCTTCTTTGAGCAATTCAATTGCCTTGCTGGGGTCAAAATCATAGCGGTTAATTACGCTTGGATCACTTGGGTAGGCCCAGTGATCTTCTGGCATAAAGCTGTTCATGGTCACAGTTTTGCCAAACAAGATTTGATCGATGATTTCTTGACGATTGATGGCATAGGCCACTGCTTGACGCACTTTGGCATCGGCAAATGGGGTTGCAACACCATCGCCACGCTCAACTGCAAAGTCGATATGTTCCCAAACTGTGGCTGGAACATATTGAATATCAAATTCATTGCCAGTTTGCAATTCATCAAGTGATGGTGCTTGGCTCAATGATAAGCCGATTTGGCCAACAACATCGATTTCACCTGATTGCAATTGTTGCAAAATTTGATCTTCGTTGCTGACAAATTTATAAATAACGTTGGGGATCTTCGGTAGGCCTTGCTTGACACCCCAATAATTTGGATTTGTGCTCAGCACAACCCGTTCTTGTGCGACATATTCATCGATTTTATATGGGCCATAGGCCAACGGCTTGCTGGCATAATCGCTGCCACCGATGCTGGCTGCATCGACGCTTCCGAGCACATGCTTGGGTTCAGGGCCAAGTGCGCCACCGGCATAGTTCAAGAAATAGGTTGAATCTTGATAGCCAGGCACGCCATACCATGCGAAGGTTTGATCATCGATCTTTTCATATTTAGCGGTGCGCTCAATGGTGAAGCGACTAGCAACCTTGGTGCCTGGGTTGGCATACAACTCGGCGGCAAACAAGAAGTCGTCAGCGGTGACTGGCATGCCATCTTCCCAGGTAATCCCGTCGATCAGCTTCCAGGTGACTTTGACTTGAGGCAATTCAATTGGCCCAGTCAAAACGCTGGTATCGGTGATCAACTCGTTATTGAGCACAAATGGGCCAGTATAGGCTTCGTCGATGGTGACTGGTGCTTCAACTGCGCCACCATTTTCAAAGGTTGGCAATTCACTAAAACAGATAGGCTGATAATCGTAGCTGAGGGTGCTGACACAGGTTGGTTGAACCGAGTTCAAGACCTGGGTGGTAGCGCTCGATTGCGATTCCATCCCAAATAAGGTATCTGGCGATTGGTTCATGCCAATGATGACCGTGCCATCGCTGCTGGGTTGTGACCCAGTATCAGTACCTGGCTCGACGACAGCGGTTGCGTCGCTAGTGCCAGTAGTTGGTTGTGTGGTGCTGGTGCCGCTACCGCATGCTGCCAAGATCGCGCCAGTAAGCACGATGGCTGCTAAGCGTTTGCTTCGTTCGAACATGACTGGAATCCTCTTTCCTGTATCCAAAAATGGGTAGGCTAAAAACGAAAAAAGCTGCGCCTGCGTCTTCCCGGAACGCACGCCTCGCTTTTTTTCGCTGTGGCCTGTTTTGTTGAGCAGGTATTGCTACCTGACCATGAATGCATGGTGTGCAAGCTCAAGAATGCTGCATTCGCCAAAACTATAGCAGATATAATAGTTTTATGCAAATATGCTGTTTCTGTGATATATGCCACATTAAAGCTCAAAAATTCATTAATATTGATGCTGAATTAAGCATATCAGCTGCTAATTTTATTTAATGCTTCGAGCAACTGGCGCAATACAACCTCCCAATTATCGCGTAGTACCCGCCGATCAAGCCGTGCCAATTGTGGCCCAATCACAACTCCACGCGGCGATTCGCGCTGAAGTTGCTCGCGATCAAGATACACGCTCTTGGGTAGGCGCACCGTAATTTCATTATCATCGGAGATAATCGAAATAACACCGGCTTGAAGCGCTAAAACTTTGAGCGTCAGCAAATCGAGTAGGCGGGCGGCTGGCTCTGGTACTGGCCCAAAACGATCTTCAAGCTCTTGGCGCAACATGCGAATGTCGCGGGTGGAGCGCGCCTCAGCGATGTGTTGATAGACCCGCAAGCGCAGTGGTTCATCATCAACATAATTTTGCGGCAGATAAGCATTAATCGGCAGATCGATGCTGACCATCGCATCAGGCAAGACCGGATCTTCAACATCGCCGCTAAAATTACTGCGCGCCGAAACGACCGCAGCCCGGCGTAATGCCTCGACTGCCCGCGCCCGTTGGGCTTTTTGCTCGCCAGCTTTTTGATGTTGGCCGCGTTTGCGTTCCTCGCGCACCCGCTCGACCGCTTGCGAAAGCAACCGCGAATAGAGATCGAAGCCAATCGTCGTAATGTTGCCCGATTGCTCAGACCCTAACAAATTGCCAGTGCCCCGAATTTCAAGGTCGCGCATGGCAATCCGGAAACCTGCGCCCAATTCGGTGGCTTCTTGAATCGCTTCGAGCCGCTTTTGAGCTTCTTCGCCCATTGATTTGCTGGGATTGTAGAACATATACGCATAGCCACGCTGGGTTGAGCGGCCAACCCGCCCGCGCAGTTGATACAGTTGCGCCAGCCCATAGGTCGTGGCATCATCAATAATCATGGTGTTGGCGCTGGGCACGTCGATGCCACTTTCAATGATCGTGGTACACACGAATACATCAAACAAGCCCTCGAAAAATTGCAGAATGACTTTTTCTAGCGCTTTTTCGGGCATTTGACCATGACCAACCCCAATTCGGGCTTCGGGCACTAACTTTTGAATCCGATTGGCAACGGTATAAATCGATTGCACCCGATTATGCACAAAATAGGCTTGTCCATTGCGCCCCAATTCGCGTAAAATCGCATCGCGCACCAGCATTTCGTTGTAGGGCTGAACGTAGGTTTTGATTGGCATGCGATCATCGGGCGGCGTGTCGATGACGCTCAGATCGCGAATACCCGACAAGGCCATGTGCATGGTGCGTGGAATTGGGGTGGCAGTTAATGTCAGCACATCAATTTCGTGACGTAGGCGTTTCAACATTTCTTTATGCTTAACCCCGAAGCGTTGCTCTTCGTCGATAATCACCAACCCAAGCTGCTTAAAATGCAAATCGTTGGATAAAATGCGGTGAGTGCCAACGACGATATCAATTTCGCCCTTGGCGATGCGTTCGATGATTGATTTTTGTTGGGTGGCAGAACGAAAGCGCGAGAGCATTTCGATCCGCACTGGAAACATCTGCATACGCCGCGAGAAGGTTTCAAAATGCTGTTGGGCCAGCACTGTGGTTGGTACGAGTACCGCAACTTGGCGGCCATCTTGCACCGCTTTGAAGGCGGCACGCAGGGCAACTTCAGTTTTGCCAAAGCCCACATCGCCACAGATCAGCCGATCCATTGGGCGGGAGTTTTCCATATCGCCTTTAACTTCTTCAATTGCCCGCAATTGATCGTCAGTCTCGGTATAGGGAAAGCTATCTTCGAGTTCGCGTTGCCATGAAGTGTCGCTGCTATAGGCAAAGCCCTCGACCAACTGGCGCGCGGCGTAGAGATCAAGCAATTCGGTAGCCAGTTCTTCGACATCGGCCCGCACTTTGCGCTTGGCCCGTTCCCAATCTGAGGTGCCTAAACGGGTGAGAGTTGGTTTGCCCTCGCCGGCTCCGATATAGCGCGAAACCCGATCGACTTGATCGACTGGCACATACAACTTATCGCCTGAAGCGTAGCGCAACACCAAAAACTCACGTTCAGCGCCGCTGGCCTCGATGCGTGATAAACCCTCGTATTGGGCGATGCCATGCTCGATATGCACGACATAATCGCCAACTTTGAGCGATTGCAAAAAGGCTGCGCGATCGCTTTCGGTGCGCTGTTTGCGGGCGCGGGTCGAGAGCGCTCGGCGTGGCTGCCAGCCAAACATCTCGCTATCGCTTAATAATGTGAGCCGCAATGGCTCGCTGCTGAAGCCGCCCGATAAATTGCCATGGCGAATAATGATCGTGCCGCTTTGGAAGGGCGGATCGTCAGCATCAGGCCCATCTTCTTCGCCGATTAAGGCGAGATTGTGCTGGCTGGCCAATTCGCGCAAACGGCTGGCCTGAGGTGAAACGAGCACTACTCGTTCGCCGCCAACCAAGCGTTCGCGCAAATCTTCAAACAGCCGATCAGTTTGTCCGCCATACGATGGAGCTTGGCTAAATGTGTTAATTTCATGCACAAAGGCATCGCTTTGATCATCGGCGATTGGCTGATTGCTCAGATTCAGGCAACTCCAGCGCTGAATGGCTTTGCGAATAACAGTCCATGCAATCAAAGGAAATGGAAAATCCGACGGTAATTCGTTATTTTCAATTTGAGTAGCGCGTACATGGTCGGCATGGTTTTGTAGCTCGATGCCTTGAGCATTCAATTCATGTTCTTCTGAGAGCAGAACCACGGCTGATGCTGGTAAATGTTGCCATAAGCCGGCTTCAACTGCTTCGTGCGGTGTGCGAAAGAATGGTGCATAAAATGCACGACCTTCAAAGCGCTGACCGGTTTCGAGATGTTCGCGGGCCGTGGCCCACTCATGCTGTACTTCGCGGCGCAAACTATCAATGTGTAACTGATTAATTCGTTTGATCGCCTCAGTTCGTCGCCAAAAAGGAATTTCATGGGCTGGGCTAATTTGAATCTGGCGCACGCGTTTATCGGAGCGCTGCGAAATTGGGTCGTAAATCCGCAAACTCTCGAGCTGCTCATCCCAAAATTCGAGCCGAATTGGGCGTTCGCTGGTTGGCGGAAAAATATCGATAATCCCGCCGCGCTGGCTGAGATCGCCTGGTTGCTCGGCTGTTGGGCCAACCCGATAGCCCAAACTGACCCAGTGGGCCAACAATTTACGCGGATCATGTTGGTCGCCTTGGCGCAACAAGCGGGTAGCGAAACCATACTCCTCAGGAGTCATGGTGGGCTGCATCAAGGCTTTGACAGAGGCGACCACACAGATAGTTTCGCCTGCATGCAAACGCCCGAGCACTGCCAAACGTTGCGCCACAATTCCCACATCTGCTGACATATGCTCGTAGGGCAAGGTATCGGTTGGCGGAAAGAGCATCACGTTTTCGCCGAGCCAAGCAGTGAGATCGGCGTGCATGCGTACTGCGGCATCAGGTGTTGCCGCAATGAGCAGGCTACAGCGAGCTTGCAGCGTGGCTATGGCGGCAACAACCCGCCGCGCTGCGCTTGGCACTGGCGTAATTGTGAGGGTTGTATTGAGTTTGGCCGCTGCTAGAGCCGCTTTAAGCTGCGGCTCGTTGGCCAGCAACAGCTGAATATCTGTTAGTAAGCTATCTGCATTATCTATCATTGTGCGCCACCGCTTAAACAATTCAAATATTGCTATTGTACCTTAATCAGCTTAAATCAAACATATTTGCTAGCGGATTGAGGAGGCCTAGGAAGTATGGATTGGAAAGGAGAGTAGTTGTTGGGAGTTGGGGAGCAGACACGTTAGCATTGAAGCCGAATCAGATCAATTTGTGGAATCTGTGGCTATAAAAGCTTTCGTGTAATTCGTGGTTTTTATAGTCTATAGCCACAAGCCCATAGCCTTTCGTGTGCTACGGATTCTTCGTAGATCGGGAAGAAGAGAAGAGGCGAATCAATGGGGCGCGAAATCAACGAACATCTCGACCAGGAATTGACCTTCATGGGTAGCTGGGGAGGCCAGACTAGGAGCATAGATTCCGACTTTGGTCTGGTTGTAAGATTTGGTCTTTGTGGTACGCTCTCAGCAATGCTTGATGTTTTGAACAACAGCATTGTCAAACTTCGCATACTGCATGAAATCGCACTGAAACTATGAACCGATCATGCATCCAAGCACGCTTGAAATAGTGCCAACCATCCAGAGCGTGAGGTCTGCTTGTTCTAGCATACGCTGCGACAAGCCCCGTTTTGCTGACGATCGATGATCATGCTCGCGCAGCGTTTCTCGATCCGCAAGCCCAACTCTCCAGACACAGCACTGTTGTTGATGCAAAACGCCAACATGCCGCCGGATACGCGATGATATTGGGTAAGTTTTGCTGTGCGGTACTGGTAGCACGAAACACATCAATGCTCATCGCAGGTTAGACGAGGGCACAATTAGCATTATGTGCCTTCAAAGTTCTAGTTGGTCGATCGTTGGGATGTGAATTAACATGCGCTATCTGTGGTTATTGTCGTAATAGTCTGCAGCAATATCAGGCGTTGCTCCCCACCGATAGATCTACCAACAACGAATGGAGGAAACCCATGAGGTACCTAGAAACATACCACTACTCACTACGCCAGAATTGTGGGAGATCGAACCCCACCCTATTATTTGGAGGGGTATCCATGTAGATGGAAGGTCTCCCTTTTGTGCTCTGTTTACAGCTCAAAAGAGGATTCCTGTGCATAAGAAAATTTTAAATCTAGGTATTCTTGCTCATGTCGATGCTGGAAAAACGAGCCTTACCGAGCGAATGCTGTTTGACAATGGTGCAACGAATCAGCTTGGGAGTGTCGATGCTGGTACGACAAAGACTGATAGTGGCGAGATAGAACGTGAACGAGGGATTACGATCCGGGCGGCAGTCGCATCATTTGTGTATCGTGATATCCAAGTTAATGTTATTGATACCCCTGGACACCCCGATTTCATCGCTGAGGTAGAACGGGCTTTATCAGTGCTTGATGGAGTGGTTCTCGTTATATCGGCGGTTGAAGGAGTCCAGCCACAGACACGGGTGTTAATGAGGTCGTTACGCGCATTAAACTTGCCAACAATCCTCTTCATTAATAAGATTGATCGGATTGGTGCACGGACGGGTAGCCTGCTTGATGATATCCGGAAAAAACTGGTGCCACACATCATTCCGATGAATTCTGTTTACGATGTGGGAACAGCCGCCGCACGAGTACAACCTCTGGGCCTCAATAATCACCAGCAGCGGACGCTGATCGCTGAAATTCTTGCTGAGCATGACGATGCGATCTTTGCTCGGTTTGTAGATGGATTCGATCTTTCACCGGATATGATTCTATCATCACTCATCAACCAGACGCGAGATGGCCGCGTGTATCCAGTCTTTTTTGGCTCTGCGCTAACCGGAGAAGGCGCGTCTGAGCTCACTGAGGGCATTACCACGTTCCTGCCACTCGGCAGCAACCTATCGTTGCAGCATGAACTTCGAGGGAGCATTTTTGCGATTGAACGTGCTGTGGGGAAAGAGAAAATTGCCTATGTTCGACTCTTTTCAGGTGAGCTGAGAGAACGACAGCGCATCACGCTTCGGCGTCTTGAAGAAGGGAGTCAGCTGCATGAATTTACGGGAAGAATTGCACAGCTAGAAATTATTGGCGAACAGCGTGCGAGTAAGGAGCTAGTGAATAATCAGACGGATTATCAAGGTCGCCACGAGAAAGTGCAATTAGCGCATACACTGACTGCTGGCAATATTGGGAAGATTCGTGGGTTGACGCAAATCCGGGTAGGAGACTATCTCGGGGAACGAAGCCAAAAGCGGCCTTCTAATTTTCCGCGACCAACCCTTATGTCGGTTATACGGGCACGACAGCCTGAACAGAACGTTCGTCTCCATGCTGCTCTCATGAGTCTTGCCGATGAAGATCCGCTGATCCAAACCCGTGTCGGGAGCAAGGGCGAGATTTCAGTCTTGTTGTATGGTGCAGTCCAACAAGAGGTTATTGCCGAACGGCTACAACGCGACTTTGGCGTAGCGGCGATTTTTGAAGCGATCAAGCCGCTTTATTTTGAGCGACCTTCAAGGATTGTTGAGGTTACAAGAAGTGTTTAATCCGCGTGATCCCCATGAGAGTTTCTGGGCAACGATCGGATTAAGGATTGAGCCAATGCAACAATCATCGGGGACGAAATTTGAGCGCGAAGTGAAGTCAGGACAGATGCCACTCGCCTATTATCGTGCTATGGAAGAGTCGGCTAGCTATACGTTGCAACAAGGTATCTATGGCTGGCTGGTGACTGATTGTGCCGTGTACTTAACCGATCTAGATTTTGTGATGCCGCTATGCACCGCTGCAACCTTTCGCAGGCTTACATGGTTGGTTTTGATGCGTGCATTGCAAGCTGCGGGCACAACCGTCTACGAGCCATACTATTCCTTGGAAATCGAAGTGCCTGCTGGTGTTGTTAGCAATCTTATGAGCTATTTGGGTGCGCTTGGAGCCACTATCACGCAAGTAGCCGATACGGGAGAATTATGGTCTGTTACTGCGGAATTACCTATAAGACGTGTTCATGATTTTATGGCCGCCTTACCAGGATTAGCGCATGGAGAAGGAACGGTATGGTTCCATCCGAGTACAGATCGGCCTGTTCAGAGTGGCATCCCACGTCAGGAGCGTTTTGATGATTATATGGATAAGTATGATCAATATTTATCCAATGATGATTTTTTTAAAGATAGATGAGCATTAATGAGCGTTGAACGTGGGTCTTGGCTTGTGAAATGAGCGTGCCAGAGGTTCAAAGCGATTTGAGGCGTTTGGCTAAAGGCTATGGGCTAGTGGAGATTGATAGGATTCCAATAGCTCATAGTCACATTATGATTCGCCACCCTTCCGTTCCTCCGCCGGAGGGAGACGCGGGGGTGTACCCCCTAGCATGCCGTGGATTATGTGTGTTTGTTGCGATTCCTACTTTTCGTGCTCTTCGTGTCCTTCGTGGTTAAAAAAGCCAAAGCTGGCTATAATTGCCCAACGTGATTGGAGTTGAACTATGGCGATTGATGGCTATGAATTAATGCAGCGCACCTTTCAGCAACTCGCACCAATACCAGTCGAGCAGATGCAGGTTTGTTTGAGTTTGTTCAAGCCACGTTTTTTGGATGCAGAGCAAACGTGGTTGCAGGCTGGTGAGGCTACCCATGAGGTTGGTTTTTTGGTCGATGGTTTGCTGCGCTTCTACGATTTAACTGTCGATGGCTTGGAATGGACGAAATCGTTTTGCCTGCCTGGCGATTTGATTGGCGGTTATCGGGCGTTGTTGCTCAACGAGCCGTGCCAATTTACGATTGAAACCCTCTTGCCAAGCCATTATTTGGTCGCTGATTATGCCGATTTTGTGGCCTTGACGATGCAACACCCATGTTGGGATCTCTTGTTGCGGCGGGTGGCTGAAATGTTGTTTATCAAAAAAGAACAGCGTGAAAGTAGCCTGTTGCTCGATGATGCGACCAGCCGCTATCAACGCTTTTTAGTTGATTTTTCAGCTGTGGCTGGCGTGATCAAGCAATATCATATTGCCTCGTATCTGGGCATTACGCCAGTCAGTTTGAGCCGCATTCGGCGCCAATTGCGCGCTGATTAACCTATGATAATGCGTTGCAATCCAGAACTTGCTAGATTAACCACAGGATATTAATCGAGCGAGGTACTTTCGATGCAAACCACTGGCCATACAGTCTTGATTACGGGCGGGGCAGCAGGCATTGGGCGGGCATTGGCATTGCGTTTTGCCCAAGCAGGCAATCAGGTGATTGCGGTTGGTCGCGATGCCCAAAAATTGATCGAACTCAAGGCAATTCAACCAACGATTACCACAATTCAGGCAGATCTAGCGCATGCCAGCGAGCGGCAACGCTTGGCCGATCAGGTTCCAGCGGTATCAATTTTAATCAACAATGCTGGGGTGCAATATCATGGCGATTTAGTTGAGCAGCAATCTGCCCACGTTGATCGTGATCAGGAAATTGCAATTAATTTAACAGCCCCAATTGATTTGATTCAGCGCTTTTTGCCCAAACTGCAACAGCAACTCGAGGCGGCAATTATCAATGTTTCATCGGGCTTGGCTTTGGTACCTAAACAACAAGCGCCGATCTATTGCGCCACCAAAGCTGGAATTCATATTTTTACCAAGGCGTTGCGTTGGCAACTTGAGCAAAGTCAGGTGCGGGTATTTGAAATTATTCCACCATTGGTCGATACCGCCATGACGGCGGGGCGGGGCAAGGGCAAAATCAGCCCAGAAGCCTTGGTCGAGGAGTTTTGGCGTGGTTTTGCCCGCGATAAATATCAGTTGGCGATTGGCAAAGTTAAGCTGTTAATTCAATTGCAACGCTTTGTGCCAAGTCTGGCTGATCGGTTGATGCGTTATGGGCGCTAAATGAAATAGGTAAGTTCCCTCACACCAACCCCGCTCCCGTGGGTTAACACCGTGGGTTTTCATGCTTTGTGGTCATTGGATACCGGCTCCCCCTCGCCTGCGTGCAGTGGGCGAGGGGGCTGGGGTGAGGGAACTAAAAGCAATGCTCCCCCTCGCCCGCGTGCAGTGGGCGAGGGGGCTGGGGGGTGAGGGAACTAAACCGCAGCAGCCTTAACCCGACCCTGAATTGGGCGATCCATGGCATCGGCGATCCGTTCGACTTGATCCATCAATTCGGCAAAGCGTTCTGGCAACAGCGATTGCTCGCCATCCGACCATGCTTCGGCTGGGTTGGGATGAACTTCGATCATCAAGCCATCTGCGCCAGTGGCGATGCCAGCCCGTGACATCGGCAAGATGCTCTGCCAACGGCCTGTGGCATGGCGAGGATCAACAATAATTGGCAAGTGCGTCAGTTCGCGCAATACGGGAACCACGCTCAAATCAAAGGTACCCCGTGAGTGATCATCAAAGGTGCGGATGCCGCGTTCGCACAAAATCACTGCTTGGTTGCCTTCGGCCATAATATATTCGGCGGAAAGCAGCCAATCTTTGACAGTTGAAGAAAGCCCTCGCTTGAGCATAACTGGGCGGCGGGTGCGACCAACCCGTTTGAGCAAGGCAAAATTTTGCATATTGCGTGCGCCAAGCTGCAAAATATCGGCATATTCGGCAACCAAATCAACTTGCTCAGTATCCATCACCTCGGTGATTACTGGCATGCCGGTAAGTTCGCGAGCTTCGGCCAACAGTTTCAGCCCATCTTCGCCCATGCCTTGGAAGCTATAGGGCGAGGTGCGGGGCTTGAAAGCACCGCCGCGCAGAATCGTTGCGCCAGCGGCTTTGACGGCTTCGGCGGTGGTCAGTAATTGTTCGCGACCTTCGATTGAACATGGCCCAGCCATGATCACCAGCGAAGGGCCACCAATTTGAACCCCGTTAATTTCAATAATTGTGTCGGCTTCGCGATACTCGCGGCTGACCAATTTATAGGGCGCGGTGACGCGAATGACATCGCGAACGCCGGGCATTAATTTAAGTCGGGCAGCTTCGGCAATCGCCCCTTGATTGCCAGTAATTCCGATCGCAGTGCGGGTTGGGCCAGGCATGGTGTTAGCCTGCAGACCCATATCCTCAATCACCGTGCAAACAGCTTGAATATCTTCAGGTGTAGCGTGTGCATCCATGACAACTAACATACAACCTCGCATTGGGTAACGCATGGCATACGATAAGAGCTACGAGTGTATCGTAGCTCTTAGTAGAAATCGTTACTAGGTTAATATTCCGCCTATTGGGATTCTAACACCCAGATAGGTAAGGGTCAAATCTGGCGTGAGGAGAGTACATCGTTGCGTTCGATGGCGATTGCCCCAGGCAAATCGGCCAAGGTTTGCAAATTCAAGCCAGTTGGCAAGTCCTCTAGCGGTTGTTCAAAGAAGATTACGCGCACAATTGCTTCATCGTTGAGCATATGCCAAATCATATTCTCGCGGCTGATCGAGCGCACCCGTGGTGTTTCGCCGATGCGAATGCGTTGGGCGAACGAGAGCGCATCGTCGGGCGTGCGGAACAGCACCACATGACGAGGCTTATTGGTTGCAGCGGTGTTCTCGTCGATTTCATCATCAAACTGTGGCTTTGGCCGCGCCAAATAATGGTAGTAATGGCTTTGCGCCAATTGTGCCACCGAGCCATGGACTAATTCGTCGAGTTCAGCGCGTGGCATGCCAAAACGATCAGCCACTAGATCGCTATTGTGTTCAGTCATAGCAGCCCACCCTGTAAATATATCGGTTAATGGTTGATCAAGCATGTTTGGATACCTCGCGATTGCAGTGTTTTATCTAGCCATAGCATCGTGGTTCGACATAACGAACCAGCCTACGAAATGCTAGCCTATTCTGGTGGATTGATCGTGATCGATTGGTTGAATTTCGAAACAACCAAGGTGCGCTTGATGGCTTCTTTTTCGGTGCTGACCAAACGGCCAACTGCCACCAATTGGCGTAATAATTTATCGTCTTTGCCAATCCATAGGTCGAGCTTAATCGTGCCAGCCTCGGCAACACCACCAGTGAGCGCCGAGACGCTTTGGGCATCAACATCGCCGCTAATATGATAGGTCACCACGCCATCGATCTCTGCCTCTTCGACAAAGCTTGGGTTTTTCAGGCCGCGCAGCACATCACTAATACCCTTGGCTGGCGAAAAGGTTTCAAGTCCGCCGGTATCGGCCAGTTTTTCAAACGTCGTTGCATTGAACGGGTTTGGCGTGATCCAGGCATCGGCTCCAATGATGATGCCGTTGATATTGACGGCAATTGGTGCACCTGCCACTTTGGCTTTAATCTTGGCCTGAATTTTATCAGGTCGAATGCTATCGCCATCAGCATCGATGATGATAATATCGCCCAGCGGCGCGGATTCACCGTCGCTGACCGTCAATTTAAAGTGAAAGTTATTGACAGTTTCAAAGGCAGTTGCGCCTTCGCTTGCCACTTTTGCTGCATCAACATCGGCGTTGCCACAGGCCACCAAGGCGATTGCAACCACCAATAAGCCTAGTTTTTGCCACCAGCGCATACACCCTCCAAAAAACTTTGCGAATCGGCGTTAGTGTTGATCAAGAAAGATAATCTGTCTAGCTCGTTGTTCGCGGCGCAAACGCCCTTGGCCTTCGAGATAGACCAGATGCGCCAAGGTTTCGGTGATGGCAAAACGCAATTGATGGGCCGAAAGTGTGCTTACGCCAAAGGCAAATTGACAAACTTCAAAGGCGCTTTTGCCAGTGCTCGCATACTCGTGCATCAAATCGAGCCGCTGATCGTGATGTTGGGCGATTTCATGGCAGCGTTCACGAAAGGCCACAATTGGCTTGCGATGGCCTGCTAAGGCCAAGCGCACATCGAGCGTCGCAAATTGCTCAAGCGAGGCCAAATAATCGGCCAATGGGTCGCGTTTGGCTTCAGGCCAAAGGCTAATGTTGGGTGTAATATCAGCCAACACATGATCAGCCACAATTAATAGCTGATCTGCCGCATCGTATAAACACAATTGGCCATCAGCATGGCCCGGCGCGTGTAACAATTGCCACGAGCGTTGACCAATCTGCAATGGCTGATCCATGGTAAGTGGTTGCAGCACTGGCTTGGGATCAACATACTGGCTCGCATCCATAGTGTGTTGCCAAATCTGACGATTCAGATCGTTGGGCATGCCGTGCAGTTCAAAAAAATCGGCCAAGCGATCGGCTCCATCAGGCAATGGCTGATACCAAGCCCGTTGAACGCTCTGAATCTCGATCGGCGACATCCAGACGCTGGCTCCACTGTGCTCGGCCATCCAACCCGCCATGCCATAATGGTCAGGATGATAGTGGGTCACAATGATTTGCTTAATCTGTGACCACGCAATGCCTAGTTGCTCAAAGGTTTCGAGCCATGTTTGCTCGGCTTGGGCATAGCGCATGCCAGTGTCGATTACGACCCAGCCATGATCGGCCCGCAGCAAGTAGCAATTGACATATTTGAGTGGCAACGGCACAGGAATTGGGATGCGATAAAGATCAGCGGTGATCGGTTCAAACATGCGGCTATCTCGATATGACAATCTAGTAGTATTATGCGCTACTTTTGGCGAGCCATTTGTTAGCAGAATGTTAGATCGTGCTGGTCAGGGCGTGTTCAAGTTTCTCACGGGTTTGTGCTTCGGCCAACGGTAAATAGATGATCAATTGTTGTTGATCAGAATTGTGAATTTGCAATACTTTAGGCTGAAACACCAAACTGCCTAAGTCCCAATGGCGCAACTCCTTGCGCTCGATTGTAATGCCGCCAACATCGTGTTGCGCCCACAGTTGGCAAAACTCAGGGCTAATCGCCATCAGATCGGCAATCAGTTCTTGCAAAATCGGGTGGCCGATATATTTGGTGCTATTGGCGCGAAAAAATGCCAACACCCGCTGGGTTTCGCCAACCCAATCAGTAAAGAAGTGGCGTGCTCCAGGCTGGCTAAATGTCATCCACAGCAAGTTGCGTTCGCGCATGCTTTTGGCTTGCCAATCGCCAAATACCAGCCGCGCTGCTTGATTCCATGCCAGCACGGTGCAGCATGGGCTAATCACATAGGCTGGGGCAGGATCAAGCATATCGAGCATGAGTTGGGTGCCTGGGTCAATCTCATGGCCAAGCCACGGCAATGGATGAATGCTATCGCGAGCCAAAACGTATAAGTGCTCACGTTCATAGGCATCGAGTTGCAACACCCGCACCAAACTATCTAAAACGGCGCTTGATACCTGAATTTCGCGGCCTTGCTCAAACCAAGTATACCAACTTACGCTGACCCCAGCCAACAACGCGACTTCTTCGCGGCGCAGGCCCGGCGTGCGGCGACGTTGGCCATTGGGCAGCCCTACGCTGGTGGGCGAAATCCGGGCGCGCCGGGCACGTAGAAAATCGGTCAATAAACTGCGGCGTTGGGTATGATTGGCGCTGCTTGGCGCGATACTAGGATTTTTTATCATAGGATAAACCCATGTCTCACTAACCGAGCCATGGCTTGGTAGCATTCTGGCATGATCATTATTCATGAAAGGATGCTCCAATGGCTCGGATCTATCTATTAATGCTTGTGCTGTGTGTGAGTTTAACGAGTTGTGGGAGCAGTGTCGCCCCGATCGCAACAATTGCGCCAACCCAAGCTCAGCCCACAGCAACGACCACCAGTCAAGCCGCGCCAACTGCGACGAGCGCTCCAACGGCTGCGGCAACTCTCACGCCCAGCGTGGTGAGCACAACCGCGATCACCTTGAGCGAAGGCTTTGCCCAACCAGAGTCGATGTTGCACGATCAGCAGAGCGATGTTTATCTGGTTTCGAATATTAATGGTACACCATTTGGCCGCGATGATAACGGCTATATTTCACAAGTTAACCCCAATGGCACGCTTAAGCAAGCCAAATGGATCGATGGCGCTAGTCCTGAGGTCGAATTGAACGCGCCCAAAGGCATGGCGATTGCCAATAACACGCTGTATGTGGCCGATCTCGATAGTATGCGCATGTTCGATGCGGTTTCGGGTGCAGTTAAAGGCACAATTGCGATTAGCGGCAGCAGCTTTTTAAATGACGTTGTAGCCAGCGCCGATGGCACTATTTTTGTCAGCGATATGGGCGTTAATCAAGATTTTTCAAGCACTGGCACGGCGGCAATCTACCAAATCGATGCTGCTGGAAATGTTACGATTGCCACAAAACTGGCCGATGGCAATCCTAACGGCTTAGCAGTGACGGCTGATGGCAAATTATTAGTTTGTCGCTACGATACGGCAGTTGAGATTTTCGAATTGGCTGCTGATGGCACGTTGCAACCCTATCGCAAGGCTAGTGCGAGCCAGCACGATGGCTTGGTGGCGCTGGCTGATCAAAGCTTGTTAGTTTCGGTTTGGCAAACCAAAAATGTTTATCGCTTAGCGGCTGATGGCAGCGAAAGCATCGTTTATTATGGCACAACTGGCACACCGGCTGATATCAATTTCGATTATCAACGTGGCGTTCTATTAATGCCAATGATTGTGACCAGCCAAGTGATACTATGGCCTTTAGCTGATTAATTAAATACAGCGCCGCAGGTTAATCTCAATCTGCGGCGCTGTTTGTTTAATAATTTGGTTAATCAGTTGCCATAATGCTGGCACTGCCGCTGGCTCCCAACCTGGCAGCGAGGTATGGCCTTGGCGGCAGATGTAGGTGTGGCCTGCGTAGGTCACGCCTGCGCCAGTGGCATAGCTGGTGTAGGCTTGCCATGCTGGCGTGGTTGGGTTGGGAGTGGCGGTTGGTACGTTGGTTGGGCGCGGTGTCGCCGTGGCAATTGGCATGCTGGTTGGTGGCACGCTCGCGGTTGGCACAACGCTTGGGCGTGGGGTTGCCGTCGCCACGGTGGTTGGGCGGGGCGTAGTGGTTGGTACGTTGGTTGGGTTGCTGCCACCAAAGGTCACATCTGAGCAGCTATAAAATGCTTCAGGGCTATCCGAGCGCTGCCAAATTGAGTAAATCAGATGTCGTCCACTTTTGCCGCTGGGCAACGTGGCGTTGATCACATACGAGCCATTGACCAATGCTGGATTGGTCACTGATGCGAATGGATTCGCCTCAAGATCCGACCGTTAAGCGGCTGATTGGGATCGTAGCTATTGCGGGTGATATAAAAATCAAAGGTGCCACGATGCGGCGCGGTAGCTTTATACAAAAAACTTAGCGAACTCCCCGAGGTTAGTGGCGTTGCTGGCCAATCACTTCGCGCCAAGTCAAACCCAGCATATTTTTCACGGCCTGCGCTACATAATTTGCCATCGGGAATAATGCTACGATGGCGACCTGCTGCATCGCCAATATTAACCTCGTTCCAATCGTAGAGCGCTTGGGTTCCGCCGCGCTCAACTGCCGCGCGACAAGCAGCAGTATCTGGCGTTTCTGGGCCTTCAAGAAAGCAGGCATAAGTACGGCTAACAGGCGTTTGCAACGAACCATGAGCATGTGCTTGGCTCCAAGCAGCCAACCCCAACAGCAACGAACAACCACCAACCGCCAAACGTAGGATACGGCGTTGTACCATGGGATGTTCCCCCTTGTAAACGATAGCAAGCAGCGTGGCTCCGCTGGATGAGTATCCATCCACCAATTAAGATCATTCTTTGTAATTCCAGTGAAATTATAAAGAAAATAAACTAAAAGTCAATGATTTTTAAGGAATTAAGAGAATTAGCAGGGAATCGCGAACGGCATGAAGAATCTGAAGGCTCGTAATGGAGGTTTTTGCATCAAGCACAACAATCCACACAATAAATATTTGGGGGTGCTGGGCGATGAAAACCCCCGGCGTTTCCCTCCGGCAGAGGGACGGAAGGGAGGTGAACCGAATGGTCAGTAAGCAGCGATTAGTAAAAACGAAACCGCGAAGATCGCGAAATTTTTAGCCACGAATTACCCGAAGGTTTTTTAGCCACAGATTGGCACAGATTTTTGATTGTTATTCCCATAGCCAAGCGTCTTTCATCCCTCGTTTGATTTTGCCTTCATCCCTCCTAATTCATTCTTCATCCTAATAGCATGAATTAACTATTTTAGCGCTAGAACATTGACAGAATTGTAAAAATCATTTAATCTTCGCCTCAATAACTTGGGAACGATCTCAAATACTCGATGTCGTTGATGGTCTATCGGTGGGCTTAGTTAGAGATCAAAGCCTGCTATGGCATGAAACCGATCCCAGATGCTGCTCTAATCTATTACATTGAACTGTTGCAGCAGATCATTGAGCTGTTGCAACGGCCCAAAAAGGATTGATCCATGAATGTTCATTTCCAACGGCGGAAACGATCGCGCACGGTGATTGCGGCTTGTAGCACAATCGCCCTGACTGCTGACATGGTCTTTACCAATAGCTCCTCAGTGTTTGGCGTTGTCCAGCACGAATCCTCCAATACAACTTCGGCAAAGCTTCCCTCGGCTGCTATAGCCGTTTCATCGCTGATTCGGGTTAATCAACATGGCTATTTGCCCAATGCGATCAAGCGCGCAAGTTTGGTTAATAGCAGCAGTTCGCCTGTGGCATGGCAGCTGCGCAATAGCTCAGGCGCGACGGTGCTTGCGGGCAATACTACAGTTTTTGGCTATGATGCTAGCTCCGGCGATACGCTGCATATTATCGATTTTACAGGCTATACTGGCACTGGCAGCGGCTTTAGCTTAGCAGCAGCAGGCAATGTGAGCCATCAATTTGAGCTTAGCTCAACCGTGTATCGCCAACTTAAATATGATGCGCTGGCCTACTTTTACCATAACCGAAGCGGGATTGCGATTACCATGCCGTATGCTGGGCGCAATGATTTGACTCGGCCTGCTGGCCATGTTGGTATCGCTCCCAATCGTGGCGATACGAATGTGCCATGTGCTGGTGGCACTGGCTGTAGCTATTCATTGAACGTAGTTGGTGGCTGGTACGATGCTGGCGACCATGGTAAATATGTGGTCAATGGTGGCATTTCGGTCTGGACGTTGCTCAATCAATATGAGCGTAATCAATATTTGGGTGCATCGGCAGCCGATTTTGGCGATGGCCGCATGAATATTCCCGAAAATAGCAATGGCGTGGCCGATTTGCTCGACGAAGCGCGTTGGGAATTGGATTTTATGTTGCGGATGCAAGTGCCTGCTGGTCAGCCGCGCGCTGGCATGGTGCACCACAAAATGCACGATGCCAACTGGACAGGTATTCCACTGCGGCCTGACCAAGATTCGCAAGATCGGGTCTTGCGCCCGCCAAGCACCGCTGCAACCTTAAATTTGGCAGCAACTGCAGCTCAAGGCTCGCGGATTTGGCGCTTCATTGACCCAACTTATTCGGCGCGTTTGTTGACTTCCGCCGAAACTGCTTGGGCCGCAGCCCGCGCCAACCCCAACGTAATTGCTTTGGATAGCGATGGCACTGGCGGTGGTTCGTATGGCGACCCACAAGTTGGCGATGAATTCTATTGGGCCGCCAGTGAACTCTACATCACTACTGGCAAAGCCGAATACAAGAGCTATTTGCAAAGTTCAAGTTACTATCAAGACGTGCCAAGCGATTACAGCAGCCGCGAACCAGCCATGACCTGGGGCACAACCGAGGCATTAGGTACAATTTCGCTGGCAGTTGTGCCAAGTGGCTTCAACAGCAGTGAATTGGCTGGCGTGCGCAATGCAGTGATCAGTGCTGCAACAGTATTCGCCAATAACACCACCACCCAAGGTTATGGCACGCCGTTGAGCGCTCCGAGCACTGGCTATCCATGGGGTTCCAACTCGTTTGTCTTGAATAATGGGATTATTCTTGGTTTGGCCCACGATTTCACTGGCAATGCCAGCTATCTCAATGCCATGAGCCAAGGTATGGATTATTTGCTTGGCCGCAATGCGATGGACAAATCGTATGTAACGGGTTATGGCGAAAATCCGCTACAAAATCCCCATCACCGTTTCTGGGCATTTCAGGCTAATGGCAGTTTTCCACGGCCACCAGCTGGCGCTGTTTCTGGTGGGCCAAATTCGGCATTGCAAGACCCCTACGCCCAAAGTATTGGCTTGCCTGGCTGCAAAGCTCAAAAATGTTTCGTTGATCATATCGAATCGTGGTCGACTAACGAAATTACAATTAACTGGAATGCACCGCTGGCGTGGGTTGCAGCCTATCTTGATGAAAAAGCTGGCGCGGTAACCCCACCAACAGCCACGCCAATTCCGCCAACCGCTACGCCAATTCCGGCGACAGCAACCCCACGCCCAGCGACGGCCACGCCAATTCCGGCAACTGCTACGCCGATTGGCCCAACCGCGACCGCTACGCCAATTGTGCCAACCGCTACGCCACGGCCAGCGACCGCTACGCCTGTGCCAAGCAACACGCCAGTTGTGCCAACCCAAACTAACGCCAGCTGTCAAGTGACCTACACTGTTTCTAATCAATGGCCAACTGGCTATACCGGCGATGTGGTGATTAAAAACAATGGTGCGGCGATCAACGGCTGGAACTTGGCTTGGACATTCGCTGGCAATCAGCAAATTGGCAACTTGTGGAATGGTAATCTGACCCAAGTTGGTCAAGCGGTGAATGTGACCAACGTCAACTGGAACGGCTATTTGGCGACTGGCGGCACTGCAAGCTTTGGTATGCAAGCCAGCTTTAGCGGAACCAATGCTAAGCCAAGCGCCTTCAGCTTGAATGGCGTTGCTTGTAGCGTTGCGCCGTAAATAGCGTTTATCAGCTCAACCCCGCTCTTTGATCATCAAGGAGCGGGGCTTTTTTTTACCACGAAGAATTTATAATCCGAAGTTATAGAGCAGACTTGTGAATAATGATCCATGCTGCGTAACAGTCACGGCGCAAATAGAGTTGGCGCGTTGGATCGCTACCATGCTTGATAATAAGGTATTGTCGACGTAATTTATCTGCTGTAGACCAATTACGCTTCCCGCGATCCCACTGAGCTTGTGCTTTCTGGCTCTGGTTTGTTTGGTGTTTATCAAGCTGTGAGCGGGTTGTATGCCTTGCCCGTGCTATGATCGCTGCTACCCGTGCGAGTTTTAATTCAGGGTGCCGATTTAATGGCACGATCCAATTGTCAATGATTGTGGGTTCTCCACACTAGTAGTTGAGAATAGCGGGTACCAGCGCATCGAGCGATGGATAGTGGCAGAAAAATTCGTGATCAGCAGGACCTGGAACGTATTCCCAGATTTTCCAATTGCAAGTTTGGCGATTTTCAATCTGGAGCGAAATACCCGATACTAGGCTATCTAATGGTCTTGGTGATTTTTCCTGGGTAGTGGCTTGTGATAGATTATAGGTTGGATGATTGCTTGGCTTGGCAACATTGGCATACCAGAAATAAGGTACTTGGGTAGAAAGCCCTTGGCTCCGACGTTGCTGGGCATACTTTATTCCGTATGCGACTTCTTCCTCGTCCCATTGATGGAATCTTACCGCTAGACCTGCTGCACGTAATAGCTCAAAACTATCCATACATCTTCCTCATTGATTTACCCTAATAATCGATCAAGCATTGTAGTAGTTATTAAATGATAAATTCGCCATTGACATAACACAATTCGTCATCGGCGTAGACCTCGGCCTGGCGCAAATCGCAGACTAAATCCCAGTGGATGGCTGATTGGTTTGTGCCGCCACATTCGGGATAGGCGCGGCCAAGCGCTAGGTGCATCGTGCCAGCCATCTTTTCATCAAAAATGGTTTGGCCAGTTGGCTGTTTAACGCCTGGATTGAGGCCAAAGGCCACTTCGCCAATATAGCGTGCGCCTGCATCAAGCTCCAGCATTGCGTGCAGAAAAGCTTGGCCTTGTTCGGCGGTGGCTTGGGTTACTTTGCCATGTTCAATCACCAGTTGAATGCCACTAACCAAATTTCCCTGATACAGGCTTGGATAACTAATGCTCAAGCGGCCATTGACTGAATCTTCAATCGGCGCGGTAAATACTTCGCCATCAGGCAAATTGCGTTTGCCAGCACAATTGATCCAGATGCGATCTTCACAGCGATAGCTCAAATCAACACCTGGCCCTTGCATGCGAATTGTGCGACAGCTATTGAGGAAATCGGTGATTTTTTGTTGTTGCTGATGGATTGTTTGCCATGCCTTGACTGGATCTGGCTGATCAAGCAGATAGGATTTAACCGCTAAATCCTCAAAATCCCACAACGACATGCCTGCATCTTGGGCATAAGCCTCGGTTGGATAGAGCACATCGCACCAGCGCAAGCGATTTTCGGTGGCCTTACCATCAAATAATACTTGAACTGGACCAAATGCTTGTCTGCGCAATTGTTGGCGTTGTTGAGCGATGTGGTTAAAACGTTTGGTATTAATCTCACTATGAATATCACACCATGTTGTCATAGTTTCAATTTCGTGGGTCAAAGTACTAGGGACATATTGAAGCTGATCAGGATTGCCTTCTTTGAGCATAATTTCTTCAAACACAGGGTCGACAATTTTGGGAATAATCAAGGCTCCGGCGTGGAGCGCCTCGCGATAGAGCGCGTAGAGCAATGGTTTGGCAATCGCCTCGGCCTGAATTCGCAATAGATCGTTTGGTTGTAGCTCTAATGAATGATGAACAATAATTTTGGCCAATTGTTGCCAACGCTGATCAAACACGTACATCTCCCATTCTAAAATTCAAATTCAACTGAGTATAGATGATGCGTCAACGTGCATCAATTGTAGGGCATATCTATTCTGAAAAACTCAAAATGTTAAGAAAATCTCTAAGTAACGGGCGATCTAATTATCGAATTTTAGGGGGTGCAGGGGGATTAAAGCCCCCTGCGTTTCCCTCCGGCGGAGGGACGGAAGGATGGCGAACCAAGTGGAGTCACGAATTTAGTCAGACATCGATGCTTCACACTAGGTTGATTAAATTTGACACCCAAAACAGTCTGTGCTATAATCGCCTGCGTTGTGAACGAACACACAACACCAATACATGGGGGTGTAGCTCACTTGGTAGAGCGTCGCAATGGCATTGCGAAGGTAAGGGGTTCGATCCCCCTCACCTCCACCAAATTAACTCAAGGCTAATCCCTTGAGTTTTTTGTTTTAGCTTTGCAAACCAGCCTGTTGCTGCGGGTATAATATGCGCCAGTCACGACCACCAGCCAATTGAATTAAGGATCGTTCGATGCAGATTCGTGAAGCACGTTTTGATGAACATGGACAAGCCTTGGCAATAATTCGTCAAGCATTTGTCGAATATGAGTCAGTGCTTGATCCGCCGTCGAGTGTTGGTTGGGAAACGGTTGAGAGTTTTCGCTCGCGCATGGGCGATGGTGGCGTTTTGGTGCTCGAATCGAACCAACACTTAATCGCCTGTGTGCTCTACGAGCGGCGTGGCAGCGATACGCTCTATTTGGGGCGTTTGGCAGTGTTGCCAGCCTATCGCGGCCAAGGTTTGGCCAAACGGTTGATTGTTGCGGTGGAGGCAATCGCTCAAGCCGAAAATCGCCAGATTATTACAATTGGCGTGCGCCTAGCCTTGCCGCATTTAATTGCGATGTATCAACAATTAGGCTACACGATTACTGCATATCATAGCCATCAGGGCTATGCCGAGCCAACCTATGTCACCATGCAGCATCACTTGCTCACGACCGCAGCGTAAAGTAGGGCTTTGAATGTATCTCAAACGACTTGAAATTCAGGGATTTAAAACCTTTGCCAATCGCACGGTGATTGAGTTTCCGCTGGGCGTTACGGCGATTGTCGGCCCAAATGGCAGCGGCAAATCCAACGTGACCGATGCGATTCGCTGGGTGCTGGGCGAGCAAAGTTTCTCGGCTTTGCGCTGTCGCCGCACCGAAGATCTAATTTATAGTGGCGGTGGCAAACGCGCAGCCCAAGGCATGGCCGAAGTTGCCCTGACGATCGATAATACCGATCGCACCTTGCCGCTCGATTTCAACGAAGTCACGATTATGCGCCGCTCATTTCGGTCTGGCGAGAACGAATATTTCTTGAATAAAAATAAAGTCCGTTTGCGCGATATTCAAGAAGCAACCTCGCCATTAGCGTCGAGTTATACCCTCGTTAATCAAGGTTTGGTTGATGCCGCCCTGACCTTACGACCTGAGGAGCGCCGTAGTTTATTCGAAGATGCAGCTTCGATTAGCCTTTCGGTGAGCAAACGTGCCGAGTCTGAACGCCGGCTCAAACAAACCGAAGAAAATTTGGGACGCATCTTGGATACCTTGGCCGAGATTGAGCCACGGCTGAAGGTGTTGCGCCGCCAAGCCCGCGAAGCTGAGCAAGTGCATGAGATTGAAACCGCCTTGCAACAAGCCTTGCTGATTGCCTATCGTCGCCAGTGGCAAGCCGCCCAAAGTTTGCTAGCCCAAGCTGAAACTGCTTATACTCAAGCCGAAACTGCGCTCGCCCAAGCACTGGCTGGTCATACTCAAAGCGAAAATCAGCTTGGCGAATTGCGTCAGCAGCGCGATGCCCAACAGCAACTGGTTGAGCAGCAACAACAGCAATTAGCCCAATTTGAGCGTGAATGGGAAACTGTTGAGCGTGAATGGGCGGTGCTGACCGAGCGTCAACAAGCGTTAATGACGCGGCGTGATGAAGCCGACGAGCGCCAAAAATCTTTTGAGCACGAGCAAAACCAAGCCCAAGCCCGCGCGGCTGAATTGGCTGAACAAGCAGCTCAAGCTCAAGCAGCCTTGATTGCCCAACGCCAAACATTAACCACGATTGAAGCAGGCGAACAAGCGACGATTGCCGCGCGCCGCGAAGCTGAACAAGCGCTCAAGCACGCTCAAGAAGCGGCAGTGCAAGCCAGCAAAGCGCTGAACGAAGCCCAACAGCGCAGCAAATTGCAGCAAGAGCGTTGGCAAGCCTTGGCCAATGAATTAGCCGCCAATCAGCAACAAATTGCCGCCAGCCAAGCGCGCAGCCAGCAAGCCCAAACTCAGTTTGAACAAGCCCAACAGCTGGATCAACAAGCCGAGAACGATTTTAACCAAGCCCAAGCTAGCGAAGAAGCCGCCCAAAAAAGCTTACTCGAAGCACGCAACTTCCGCCGCGAACACGAAGAAGCGGTGACCTATGCCCGTCGCGAAGCGGATGCCTTGCATAGTCGCTTGGATGCCTTGCGCCGTACTGCTGCGGCTGGCGCTGGCATGTTTACTGGCGTTCGCGCAGCCTTGCAATGGGCTGAAAAACAGCAACGCCAATTTGCTGTGGTTTCTAGCGTAATTGAAGTGCCTGCCGAACTTGAAACCGCCTTGGAAGTGGCCTTGGGCGCACGCTTGCAAAATATTATCGTGCCACACTGGGATGCTGCCGAGGCCGCGATTGCCGAACTCAAACGCAGCGATGCTGGTCGCGCAACCTTCTTGCCATTGGATAGCCTACGCTCGCCGCGCCCAAGCCGAATTCCCCAAGCCAAAGGGGTTTTGGGCCTTGCCAGCGAGTTGGTTAAGTATGCCGAAACCTATGAACGAGCGGTGCAGCACCTGCTTGGGCGCACGATTGTGGTCGAAGATTTAGCGACAGCGCGGCGCATTTTGGCCGAATTGGATGGCGCGTGGACGATTGTGACCCTTAGCGGCGAGCAAGTTGGCTCTTCGGGCGCGATGACTGGCGGCGCGAAGACCCGCGAAGCTGGCACGCTACGCCGCGAACGTGAATTGCGCGAATTGCCAAACCAACTGGCAACTGCTCAAGCGCAATTAGCCAATCACGAACAACGCCTCAAGCACGCGATTGCGACGATTACCGATGCTGAAAAATCAGTCCGTGAGGCTGAGCAAACCCGGCGTAACAATCGCACATCCATGGAAAAAGCCCGCGATAGCCTAGCCCAACGCCAACGTGGCCTGCAACAAATTGAGCAAGAGCAGCAATGGCAACAACTGCGCAACGACAAGGTGCAACA
Organism: uncultured Chloroflexia bacterium; assembly: GCA_963767035.1. Lineage (GTDB taxonomy): Bacteria > Chloroflexota > Chloroflexia > Chloroflexales > Herpetosiphonaceae > Herpetosiphon. Next base: position 850,934 of record CAVYBW010000004.1, read on the forward strand.
AGAGCAAGCAAGCCTTGCCGAGCAAATTGCTGCTGGCCAAGCTGAAATTGAGCGCAGCCAAAACTCTCTAGCCGAGCATGATCGCTTGGTTGCTACTGCCCGTGAGCAAGCTGAAACTGCGGCTGAAGCTAGTCGCGCTAGTGAGGAGCGGGTGGCTGCGGCCCGCGCGGCGATTGTGTCGAGCGATGCAACCTTGCAAGCGACCCAACGTGCTCAGCGCGATCAGCAACAGGTGATCGATGGTTTAGTTCGGCGCAATCGCGATGATCAACACCGTCAGCGTGAGTTGGTTGAGCAATTGGCCTTGACATCAGCGCAAGCGCTTGTTTTAGCCGAGCGTCGTCAGCAAGCGACTGCCCAACGTGAAGCTGCCAATGCTGCGCAAAATCCGTTGCTTTCATTGCTCAATCAAGCCAATACCGCAGTGCAACACGCCGAACAGCATGAACGGATGGCCTCGCAAGCCTTTGTTCAAGCGCAGGCGAGCCTGAGCCGTGCCGAAAGCCAAGTGGCCACTGCCAATACCCGCCGCGACCATGTGTGGGAACGTTGCGCCGAAGAGAACATTGATATTGAGCAATTGGATTTAATCGCAACACCTGAGGGCGAGCAGCTTGAATTATCGGCCCAAGCCTTAACGAACAGATTGATCAATTGCGGAATAAATTGCGCCGAATGGGCACGATTAACCCGCTTGCGCCGCAAGAATATGCTGAGCTTGGCGAGCGCCATCAATTTTTAACTGATCAAGTACGCGATATTCGGCGGGCGGCTGATGGCTTGCGTGAATTGATTAATGAACTTGAAACCGCCATGAACAGCCGTTTTGCCCAAACGTTTAGTGCTGTGGCCGAGGAATTTAGCCAAGCCTTTAGCCGTTTGTTTGGCGGTGGTACTGCGCAGTTGATTTTGAACGATCCGAATAGCAGCGAAAGCGGGATTGATATTATTGCCCAGCCGCCGGGCAAGCGCCGCCAACCGCTCTCGTTGCTCTCTGGTGGCGAACGCTCATTGACCGCTGTGGCCTTGTTGGTGGCTTTGTTGAAAGTTAATCCTACGCCCTTCTGTGTGATGGACGAAGTTGATGCAGCCTTGGATGAGGCCAATGTTGTGCGACTTCGTGAACAATTGCTTGAAATGAGCCAACAAACCCAGTTTGTGTTGGTAACCCATAATCGTGGTACTGTAGAAGCGGCTTCAACCTTGTATGGCGTAACGATGAACCCCGATGGAGCCTCGAAAATTTTGTCGATTCGCTTGGATCAGTTGGTCGATGATGGTGGGGCAGTGCGAATTGTTGAGACAGTCGGTTAAGAAACTACCACACTATCCGGCCAAAGATTGTGATACACTCTATGCTGAAACGCCTATGCTTGGTGGTTTGTTGGGTGGTGCTAGCTAGCTTGTGGTGGACAAATCTAGCAGCGGCCCATGGCGGCAATTACATTATCAATGAGACGCGAAATCAATATCTTGTGGTTGTTTCCTTAGCGCCCGCGCCCATGAGCGTTGGCCGTGGCGATGCCAGCATTGCGGTGCGCAACAGCACCGATTTTGCTGCTTTGCCAGTTGAAGCGCTTTCATTAATCTTGATTGACCCTGATGGTGAAGAATTTCGCTATACGCCAGCACCAGAAAATCGCCCCGAAGATGCGATTTACGGCTCGCATGATCTCGATTTTTCGAGTAGTGGCGATTGGCAATTGCTGCTAAGTTTCAGCGAGGCTGGGCAAACCCAGGAATTTCGCACAACGGTTAATGTTGCTGGTGGCATCATGCGCTGGCTCAATGTAATTCTGTATATGGCACCTTTAATTCTACTAGCAATCTTAATTAGCTTGGCAGCGTTGCGCAATCGCATGCTGCGCAAGGCGGCGATGGAGTCGGATGCCCATGCAACATAAATTCAATCGGTGGCGGCTTATTGCCCTATTATTGACCCTTGGAATCCCCAGCTTAATTGCTTGTGGTGAAGCTGCTCAACAAGCAACTTTAACACTAGGCGAGCCAGCCGTACCCTATATCGAGCCGGCTTTTGGTGAGAAATTGGCCAGTGGTCAAGCGCTATTTGGCCAATATTGCGCCAATTGCCATGGTCAAGGCGGCGAGGGCATGGGGCCGTTTCCGGCACTCAACGATGGCATGCACGCTTATTCACACCCCGATTGGGAATTGATTGCGCTGATTCGCGATGGCAAAAATTCAATGCCCGCCTTTGGCTCGCAACTCAGCGAAGAAGAAATTACCTTGATTATCGCCCGGGTTAAAGCGTGGTGGGGTCCGGGCAAGCTTTCCGAGCAACGTCAATTATGTTTGATCTCACCGGGGCCTACTCCTACTCTTAATGCAATAAATTCATGAAGCAATACTGGCACAAATTAACGATGCAAAAGGCATGGCTACCGATCGTTGGCAGCCTGTGTGGCTTGATCCTGACGCATGGGATTGCGCTGGCCTGTATTGTTTATTGTGCCGTGATTCAAGCTGATAGTCCATTAATTGCCCATCATGGGCATCATCATCAGCAGCAACAAATTCCAGTCATTCTTGATGATTTTCAACATCTGCAACCAGCGCCATTCACGTCGGGCGTGCTTGAGCAAGGCCATGAAGTGCCTTTAGCCTTGGCAACGCTCTTGATTGTGCTTGGCTCAATGCGGGTTGCGCGCTGGAACTACCTCGATTTAGGGCAAATTGGCCGTTCGTGGATTGAACGACCACAATCGCCACCACCACGCTCCCTTGTTTGCACCGCTTAATCAATGTTACTCATTTGGTTGTCGCATTATTTGCCGATCAGTCTGATCGGCTGCATTCAAGGATTTACATAATGAAACGTTTAATTGCTCTGTTGGCGTTGGTGATTATTTTTGCTCAGCCCGGCGTTAGCTCAGCCCACTCCAAATTAGTCAGTTCAACGCCTGCCGATGGCTCGAAATTAGCAACTGCGCCCAGTGAAGTTGTGTTGACCTTCAACGACGAATTGGAATCGGAAGGCTTGAAATTAACTGTGACCGATGCCAATGGCGCAGTAGTTGATACTGGCGATGGTCGGGTTGATTTGGCTGATACCGAGCGCAAAACCATGCGCGTTTCGCTGAAATCGGGCGTGGGCACTGGCAGCTATACGGTTGCGTGGAGCGTGGTTGGCGATGATGGCCACGAAGTAACTGGCTCGATTGGTTTTGCTGTCGGTGATGCTGCTGTGCCAACTCCCGCCGAGCCAGATCATCACAGCCCAGGTTTGCCAGCAACTGGCAGCAATGGCTTTAATGTTGGTATGCTGCTCGCTGCAATCATTATTTTCATGGCTGCTGGCATCGCTTTGCGCCGCCGCTCAGTGCGTGCTTAAACCTGTAATGTGAATGATTAAGCGTGCTAGGTTCCGGCCTAGCACGCTTTTTTTGGCTATCGAGAGGTTGTAGGTCGGGGGTGATTGCGTTGATCCCCTCACCCCCCGACCCCCTCGCCCACTGCACGCGGACGAGGGGGAGATTGCGCTGAAACTATGGTGTTAAGCCCCTCTCCCGCGCCACGGGAGAGAGGTTAGGGGTTTAGGGGTTAGTGGATCTTAAACCCTTGTATATCAGCCCTCTCGCCCACTGCACGCGGGCGAGGGGGAGATTGCAAAAACGCGGGTTTTTTCGTGCAATCGCGCTGAAACCACCAAATAAAAAAGCCACTCGCCCGCGCTACGGGAGAGGGGTTGGGGGGTGAGGATCTTAAAACCGACCCTTGTAAGCCAGCCCCCGCTCCTTCGCACGCGGGAGAGGGGTTGGGGGGTGAGGATCTTAACGACTGAATGTACACATAAGCCCTATTTTATGATACAACCTATGATTGAACCCTGAAATTAAGTTTGTGCAACCGATAAGGAACGATTGTTATGAAGCGGATTTTAGTTTTATGCCTTGTTGTGCTCTGCTTATGGCCAAGTGTGGCGGCGGCCCATGCCTTGGTAATCGAGAGCAGCATTATTGATGGGGCGGCGCTTGATGTTGCGCCAGCTCAGGTTGTGTTGCGATTTAGCGAGCCGCTTGATCAAAGTTATAGTTCGCTGACGCTCTACAATGAGCAATCGCAGCCAATTGGCCTAGAGCAAACCATGTTTCCCGCTGCCGATAGTATGCAGGTGGCGTTGCCTGCTGAGTTACGGCCAGGCGAATATACCTTAATTTACAAGGTGCTTTCGACCGCCGATGGCCATCGTTCGGCTGGCTCGTTGCTGTTTAGTATTGGCACTGGCACCGTGCCAACCGCGCCCTCAGTTGAGGTAAGCGCAACTGCCAATGCTAGCCTGAATTGGGGCGTGGTTAGTGGGCGCTCAACCGCGTTAACTGGTGGTTTGGGCGCGATTGGCGGCTTGGCTTGGTTGTTGATTTTATTATTGCCAGCAATTAAGCATAATCCTGAATCACGCTTGCCCTTGCTGGTGCGACCAACAATTTGGCTAACTCAATTGAGCCTAATGCTCTTGCTGATTGGCTCGGTTTGGGAATTTGTAGTGCGCGCCAGCGATTTTGGCGATGGCAGTTTGGCCTCAATTCAATATGCCGATGTACTTTCTTCGATGGCAACTAGCCGTTGGGGCGTGTTGGCATTGATTCGCTTGGTGGCGATTACGCTCTTAATTCCGTTAACATTCCTAGCTGCTTATCAAAAACCAATGGGCTATGTGGCCTTGGGCTTGGCATGTTTAAGCTTGTTGACGTTTAGCATGAGCGGCCATGCCGCGGCCAATATCGACGATCCAATCACGCCTGTGGCCTCGGATTGGCTGCATATGTTGACAGCCGCGGTCTGGTTTGGTGGCTTAATTGGCATGGCCTTGAGTGCATGGGTTTTGCGCAAAGTTGAAGCGGGGGCACGTAATAGTGGTTTGGCTTGGCTAATTGCCCGGTTCAGTCCATTGGCTTTGTTTAGCATTGCCTTGGTGGTGCTGACTGGCACGATGCGCACCTTTGACCAGTTGCCAACCTTGGCTGGCTTGTGGCAATCGCGCTACGGCCAAACTTTGTTGATCAAATTGGCGGTGATGCTCGTTACGCTGTTGCTGGGGTTTTGGCATTGGCTCAAGCTCAATCCGCGCTTACAAGCAGCCAAAGATCAATCGACTGTGGTCAAAATTGGCCTGACGTTGGGCTTGGAAAGCGCTTTGGCGATTGGAGTGATTTTAGTAGCCAGTGCCTTGACCCAAACGCCACATCCGGTTAAAGCCGCTCCTAGCGCTGGTGGAACTGCGCGACCGACCTTGCCCACGCCAACGCCACGTCTGCCACAGCCCTTGAATCTAACAGCTCAGCGCGAAGATTTGACCCTGACGCTTGATACTGACGATAATCGCCCAGGTGAGCGCCAATTTACGGCAACCGTCCGCGCTGCGAATGGCTTAATTAAGCCAGATCGGGTACGCTTACGCTTTGAATCGCTTGATCTCGAAGCTGGCCAACAAGTGGCAATTCTCGAAGCTGCTGCTGATGGACGTTACACTGCGACCTCAGGAGCGCTAAGCTTGGTTGGGCGCTGGAAGATCGAAATGCAAGTGCGCCGGGTTAATCTACCCGACGTGACTGCTGAATGGACTGTGGAGTTAACGCGCTAATGTTACGTTTTGCTGTGCCTTCCAAAGGTGCTCTTGCTGATGATACGTTTCGCTTTTTTGAAAGCTGTGGCCTGAAAATCTCGCGGCCAAATCCGCGTCGCTACACGGCTTCGATCAAAGCGCTGCCCGATGTTGAAGTTTTGCTCAATCGCGTACCCGATATTGTCGAGAAAGTCGCCGCTGGCTCGATTGATTTGGGCGTGAGTGGCTACGATTTGGTCGAGGAGCTTGGCGGCGAGAGCGATGATCTGGTGGTGGTGTACAAAGATTTGGGCTTTGGCTATTGCGATTTGGTGCTGGCTGTGCCTGATCACTGGATTGACGTAACCTCGTGGCGTGATGTGGCCGATTTGGCTGCCGAATATGCCCGCGCTGGCCGCCAACTGCGAATCGCCACCAAGTTTCCCAATTTGGTGCGCCAATGGTGCCATCAGCAGGGCATTAATGTTTTTGCCTTGATCGACTCGCAAGGGGCGACTGAAGCTGCGCCTTCATTAGGTTATGCCGATATCATCGCCGATTTGACAGCCACTGGGACAACCCTCCGCGATAATCATCTCAAGATGATTCAAGGAGGCACGATTCTGCAAGCGCAAGCTGCATTAATTGCCAATCGGCGGTCGCTACGGGAAAGTCCACAAAAACAACGAGCTGTTCAATCGATCTTAGAGCTGATCGAAGCGCGTCATCGCGCCAAAACCTATGTTTCGCTGATTGCCAATGTTCCAGGCTCGGATGTGGCTGATGTCGGCGCACGAGTGGTCGCGCATCCAGCGTTGGCAGGGCTGCAAGGCCCAACGGTTTCGCCAGTTTGGAGCCGCGATGGTGGTGAAGGTTGGTATGCAGTCTCGTTGGTCGTCGATAGCGCCAACATTTTGCCAGCAATCGATCACTTACGCTCAATTGGTTCAAGTGGGATTACGGTTTTGCCGGTGCACTATGTTTTTGCTGAACGCTCCCAAAGTTTTGCTGCCCTGAGCGAGTTGATGCACAAAAGCTCATAGAACGTGAATCCTTATTGGAGGCACTGGTGTTAACTGCAACTGAACAATTGGTAACTGCGATTAAATTGCGCGAACTGAGCTTGCAACGTGAGCAAGCGCTGGCAACCTATGCTGAAATTAGCCAACGTTTGGCTGAAATTGAAGAACCTCATGCCCGCATCAACTTGCTCCACGAGCAGTTGCAACAATTAACCTTTGCCAATCAGCCGTTGCATCCTAGCATTACCAACATGCGCATATTGAGCGATCCAGCTACGCCCGCCAGCAGCGAATTAACCGCGTGGTGGTCGGCTGAGCTAGAGCGCGAATTGGCCAGCGGCCAGCTGCGAGCCGAGTTGGTCTCGATTTTCGGGGCTTTATTTCAAGAATGGCTTGATCATGCCGAGCTCAGCGTAGAGAATCTTGAGCAAGCTCAACGCTTGGCTACGCAGATTAATCAGCCAAGCGTGGCGACCAAGTATCAGGCGGTGCTTGATAGTGTGTTCCATGATCATATTGATCCTGAAACGCGCAGCGAGCTAACGAATGCCTTGTATGCCGAGCCAGCTGAAATTGATAGCGATCGGGTTTGCTCGATTTTGCGACGGATTGCTAAAGATAGCTTTTATAGCCCTGCCACCCGCGCCGAGGCACGCCAACTCTTGGCTGACCCAATTATGCTCAAAGAATTGGCCGATGGCTTAATGATTATGCGTCAGCAGTTGGCTACATGGCGCTGGCCCAAGGCTGGTGTTACGGCAGTTGCCAACTATGCTCGCACCAAATGGCGCTTATTTTTGCAAGAAGATTTAGTTACAGCCTGTTTGCATCATGTGGTGGCTGAGCATTGGCAAGCCTATTTTGCCGAATTTTGCCGCAGCAACAGTAGCTTGCCGCTGAAAAAACTCAAGCGTATTGCCCAAGATCGTGGCTATGATCGCGATTTGAACAAGCTGATTGCTGAAAGCTATGCGCTAGCGAAAAGCGTCAATTTGTGGCATACGCTGCGCCGCCCATTAGCCCACGATGCCGCCGAACAACTTGAATTGTATGGCAATCCTCGTTCGATTTTTGCGAGTCGCGCCGCCGAAATCGCACGCTTGCAACAATGGAATCAATTGGCCGAGTATGAGGGCAAATATGAGCATAATCTGGAAATTGCCCTGTGTTTGATCAACGCGGAAATTCAGCTTGGCTTGCATGCTACGCCCGATCAACCATTGTATGTGCTCAAAACCGATTTCCGCGATTACTATCCCTCGCTCAATCAGCAATTTGTGCTGGATATATTGCAGCGCATGGGGCTGGACGAGCAGCAACTTGGCTTTTTTGCCGAATATATGGCTGTACCATTGCAGGTCAATCAGCAAGCAACTCAGCAGCGGGTTGGTATTCCCAATCACCGGCCAATTTCAGACATTTTGGGTGAATTGGTGCTGCGCTTGCTGGAGCAGTATCTTGAGTTGCACGCTCATGTGCAAATCGTGCGCTTTGTTGACGATCTGACGCTGATTGCGACTGATCCTGAGGAATTGCGCAAGGCATGGCAGGCGTTGCAAACCTGGTGTGCTAGCTGTGGCCTGAGTTTGAATGCTGAAAAAACCGGAGCGATTGCAATTAATGGTCAATTGCCAAGTAAGTTGCCGCAGCAAGCGCCACATTGGCTCTTTTTGACGCTTGATCAGCAAGGAACATGGCAACTTGATCAGCGTCTGATTAGCGAATATATTAATCAAACTGCCCAGATGATCACCGATACACCGGCAATTCTTAATAAAATTGACGTGTATAATGGGGCGTGTAGCTACCTATGCCAAGCAATTGGCCTGCATATCAACCTTGGAGCCAATCATCGGGAGCAAGTTCGTACAACCTTATGGCGCTATGGGCAACAGAGCATTCAACAAACTAGCATGGTGGCCTATGTTGGCGATTTAATTAACCAGCGGTTGGGCAATAGCGTTAGTTTGCCAGAAGGCTGGTTGCATTGGCCAATTACGGCTGGTGGCTTGGGCATCCAACAGCCATTAATTATTGCCCACAGCTACCAACAAGCGTGGCATGAGCTGGCAGAACCAAGCGTGCCAACCGAACGTTTGGCGTGGTGGCAACAAAACGATCCTGCATGGTTGGCGTTTTATGCGCATTGGTTGCAAAAACTAGCGCCAACCGAACCTGAAACCAATAGCGTGCTAACATCATTGACCAATGATTTTATTGCCCGTGGTGGCGAGGTGCATAATGACGTGCAACATGGTTTATCGGCCTATTGGCGCTGGGTATTGGCACTCTACGGCCCACAAATTTTAGAACGCTGTGGCAGTTTCCGGTTTCTGTTTACCGAACTGGTGCCATTACAGCTGATTGCCCGTAAATCAGCCAATAGATTGCACGGCGTGGGCGAATAAACCAACGCCAAAGCAAAATCTGCATTCACCACCCGATTGTAATTTAATAGTTAGTTTTGTTAAGCTTAATCAAGGTCAAGCGAGGTGATTAATAACTCCTACAGGGGATAGTTAATCACCTCTGGATAGGATGTTTAATCACCTATTTCTGCTCCCTTGACTGTGATTAACAACGCTAGCTAGCTATGTTAGTATTTGTAAACGTTTACACAAATTAAAAATGCCTAACTATCTGTGAGCAAGCAAGGACTATTCAACCATTGCTGAATAGACTGTAATCAGCGACACTTTTAGATATATAGGTGCTGTACATTCTAGCCATTCCCCACGCGCGGCAATGTGAGCCGCCCAACAGTGGTGGAACTCGTATATAAGGAAGGAGCGGGCGACCGATGACGATCATGCTGCTCTCAGATCATCGCGCATTTCCTGCGCTACGTGATCAAGCCCTGCCAAGTTTGGGGATTTTCACGCTACACCCAACGTTCAATGTCGAACCAATTATGAATACTCCCAGTGTGCAACGAGTTCACGAGGCGCATAGTGGGGTGCATGTGGTTATCAAGTCGTTTGAGCATAAAACTGGCTTAGATGGCCGCCGATTTCTGCCTGCTTATTCGCGGGCCTTGTTGAGCCGCGAGGCTACAACCTTGGCGCAATTGCACGCGCTTGGTTTTGCCCAAGCTCCCTATCTGGTGCCACGCCCGCTAGCTACCGACCCTGAACGCCTGTTGCTAATTACCGAATGGTTGCCAGGCCAAAGTTGGGGTTCGATTCTCGAAACCACGCTGCAAACCCGCAATCTCGGGCCGTTGATGGCCTATGTCGATACAATTACCGGCTGGCTGGCGAACTTGCATCGCCGTACTGCCACCACCGATAACCTCGATTCAACTAATGCATGGGAATATTGGGAAAAATTGTTACGCCAATTGCGCGGCCAAGAATTACTCAATCACGCCGATTTGGCTAATTTGCGGATGCTGCAAACTCATTGGGAAGCGAGCGGAGTGTTGCAACAAGGCTTGCGCTCAATGATTCATGGCGATGCAACTCCCGCTAATATGCTGTTTACCGCGCCAAACGAACTAGCATTAATCGATTGGGAGCGATCCCGCCACGATGATCCAGCGATTGATATCGGTTGTATGGTGGCTGAATTGAAGCATGCCTTCTTTAATGCACTCGGCGATACGACCGCTGCCGAGTGGTTAATTCGGCGAGTCTACGATCGTTATCGGGCATTAGCCGATTTTGATCAAGCTGAATTTGATGCATTTACCCAACGCGGTCAATTTTATATGGGCTGCTATTTACTGCGGATTGCACGCAACGAATGGTTTAGCTGGGACTATCGTCAACGCTTAGTGGCGGAGGCGCAGGCATGTCTGGTCGTCCGTTAGTATTGTTTGATATGTATGGCACGCTGGTTGATGTGCAGACAGATGAGCATCAGCCAGCGTTGTGGCAACAGTTGGCGCAGTGGTTGCGCTATCGCGGCGTGGCTTGCACGGCTGAGCATTTACATAACCAATATTTTGCGGCAATGCAAGCCAATTTATCGGCCCACGAACGCTATCCCGAATGGCAAACTGAGCAAGTTTGGGCTGGTTTGTTGGCTGAATTCGGGCTTGATTCGGCTGAAGCAGTCAGTATTACCCAATTATTGCGTGTGTTGAGCATCAAGCAGCTGCGGCTTTTTCCAGAAACCAAGCAAGCCTTGGAACTAATACGCCAGCACTATCAACTTGGGATTGTTTCCGATGCGCAGCGGGTGATTGCACTGGCCGAATTAGCTGAACTAGGCCTTAGCGACTATTTTGAACCAATCGTGATTTCCTCGGATTATGCCTATCGCAAGCCCGACCCACGCTTATTTCGCCATGCTTTGGCTCAAACCGCAGCCCCAGCCAACCAAACTTGGTATATTGGCGATAATTTGTTGCGCGATATTCAAGGCGCGCAATTGGCGGGCTTACGGGCAGCCTGGGTTAAACGACCGCTCGCTACCACCGAAGTCTCACCACATACCCCCGATTTGATCGTGCCCGATTTGATGACCTTTGCACTGCATTTAATCGCCAATGCCTAGCTTATTTAAGTAAGGCGCTGGTTTAGGCATACGATTCAGGTTGGCTTTCGGCTGTCCGCGTCTGCGCTGGCTCAACCACCACCAGTTGGATTGGGCGGAGGGTGGTTAATCGCAGCGAGCAATGGCATGTCGCACACACCACCACGCTACCGCAATGTAGTACTCCCGAGATACCTTGTTGCGCCTTACATGCTGGGCATGCAATCACCGTCACACTGGCGTAGGTTGTCATAACGTTCGCTTGGGCATTGCATCGATCATTGGATCGTGGCGTTCCTCGGTTTGGCTCGCATCGTAGTTTGGAATGGGATCGTTTGTTCGTGATGGCATGGTGCCGATTGAGGCGGCAGCATTAATTGGCATCAATGGTCGTTGGGCCGCAGCGTTTTGTTGTCGTTGCTGGCGGCGGGTTGCAACGTAGGCCTCAAGCTGGCGAGGCAAGGCGAAGATTCCTACCAAGAGCATGCCACTGGCGAGCGCTAGCAGTAACAGCACCCACAAAGGCAAGGCTGGCGTTTGCCAATTAAAGAGCCGAAGCGCAATCACGGTTGGGTTTTGGATGCCAATTGCCGCAAAGAGGAATAATAGGATCGCAGTACAAGTTCCTAGAATGGCTTTCATAGGAGAGGACTCCTTTGCCGATCGAGCGATCAATCGTTGCCATGCCATAGTTGAATAGCAATTCAACCAGCATCGCGTTGAATGAACAGAAATCGACGGCAGTAGCAGATCGATTCAGGAGCAATTCCTGAATAGTGGTAGGTGTGTTATGGATCAAATGATGATCAAACACAACCGATAGATGCGGATTATCACCATGGGTGAAGGGGAACTCGGTGTGATAGGATAACCAACGGTTATCGATGGAGGAATGGCCGAGTTGAGGAAGCAGCTGCTATTGAAGTGATACACAATAGCCTGTACTGCTCACTATAGCACGCTTTCGAGAATAGACAAGCCGCATGCCTATGATGGTTGATTAGGTTTACAAGAAACGGTATTCCCCCATATCCTAACTCACGCTTTTGCCCCCGAGGTGAGAATGGACAGCGGTTTGGCGATCATTGCAATAAATTTTGCTTGATGCGAACCAATAAACGGTATTCCTGTGTGATCAGCGTTGTGTTTATCATAAGAGGGTGCTATACTGGGTAGGTGGAGCACATACCCTGTGTGCGCTCTATCGCCCTCCAAACTCGGCCATACTCCCCACTCGATAACCATTGTGGTTATCCTATCATTCCGAGTTTTTACTCACAGCAGCAACTTTAAATACTATGTGCATTGCGGCCCATACTTATTGTTGGCTCAACTGTCGCTTTAGCCTGATTGCGTTTTGTAAGCGCTAGGCGTTGGTGGTATGCACAAATTCCGACCATGGTAACGCACTGTTGCGTTGGCATGGTATTCGGGGTACGCTAATCTGATTCGCGCAATCCACTCGGCGAGCGCAGAATCGATTGTTGTTGTATCCAAACGCCCCACTGCTAGCAAAAATGACTATTTATGCGACCCATGCTGTTCCTGAAGGAGGTTCGTTATGGTGGCATGTCATACCACCACGATCATCGAAAGCGTGCTGATCGCAACTCCTTGCCCTGACAACGCGGGAACATGTGGCTTGCAAACCGTTTTTGATCGCGAACAACAGCACTACATGGTGGTAGTTGCTGGCTGGCATGGCTCCCATCGCATTCATCAGTGTCTTGTGCATATTGCCTATCACAATGAGCGGATTTGGATTCATTGTGATCATACGAGCTACGGAATTCCGACTCGTTTGATCGCCGCTGGCATTCCTGCAATCCAGATCTTGAGGGTGTTGCCAATGGTTGGAATGCGCATGCCCTAGTTGCCCAATGATGCTCCCGATCATTGCAGCCAGGGATTCTTCATGGGTCGTGATTATGCTCCGAGACGCTTTGGTTTTCGCCAGTATGCTGCTGCACCAGCTCGCTCAGCGTGTTCTACTTGGCGAAACATGTTGTTACCCACACCACATCGCAATGGCAGGGTGATTGTTTCCAGTTAGTACAGGAGGTGTGGCTATGCCTACACCAAGTCATCCATCCATTCGCTCAATCTTAATTATTGGCAATTATGCGCCACGTCAATGTGGCATTGCCACCTACACGACCGACTTACGCACAGCGTTGCTCGAAGCGTATCCACAGAGCAGCATCGACGTGATGGCCATGAATGATACGCCCACAGGCTATGCCTACCCTGATTCGGTTGTCTTTACGATCAATCAAGATGATCCGTATGCCTATTATCAAGCTGCCGATTTTATCCAGCTGAGTTCGTATGATCTCGTCTGTATTCAACACGAATATGGGATTTTTGGTGGCACATCGGGGCGCAATCTGCTCTTGCTGATTCGCGCAATTACCATTCCGATCGTCACTACCTTGCATACCGTGTTGCGTGAACCAACCGCCGATCAACATGCGATTCTGTGGGAGCTTGCCCAACGCTCGCAGCGCGTGATTGTGATGAGCGAACAGGCAGTGCAATTGATGCACAGCATCTATGGCCTAGCCTTCGCTCAGATTGATTGCATCCCCCATGGAATTCCCGATCTGGCGTTTCGCGATGGCGCTGAGGACAAACAGGATACAAACCTTGTTGGCAAGCAGGTCTTGCTCACCTTTGGCTTGCTCTCGCCAAATAAAGGCATTGAAGATGTGTTGAACGCGTTACCGCTGCTAATTGAGCGGCATCCGCAGATTATCTATTTGATTGTTGGGGCAACCCATCCAACCGTGCGCCAACTGTTTGGCGAGGTTTATCGCGAAAAGCTCCAAGCGCTGGTTGAGCAACTTGGGATTACAACCCATGTGCGTTTTCACGATCAGTTTGTTAGCTCTAGCGCCCTCGCCAGCTATATGGGTGCGGCGGATATCTACATCACGCCGTATCATTCCCAAGAACAAAGTGTCTCAGGCACTTTGGCCTATGCAATTGGGGCAGGCAAGGCAATTGTCTCCACGCCCTATTGGTATGCAACCGAACTGCTGGCCCACGGCGGCGGTATGCTGATTCCTTTTCACGATCCAGCCATGCTTGCTGATCGGGTTGATACACTATTGTCTGACCCTCAGCTGCGCCAAACGATGCGCGAACAAGCCTATCAACGTGGTCGGACGATGCTGTGGTCGGTTGTTGCCAGCACCTATATGAACAGCTTTATGCAAGCGCGGATGCATCCTGTGCATCCTGTGTTGGTGCTAGATAACCAACCAATTGTCAAACATGCACCCTTGATTCCACCGTTGTCGCTTGATCATCTGATGACCATGACCGACGATATGGGATTGATTCAACATGCGATTTTGAGCATTCCCAATCGTCATGAAGGCTATGCAACCGATGATAATGCCCGGGCATTAATTGCCATGTTGCTGCTTGATCCGTTGCAAGAACCGCTTGCTCAGCGCTTGGCAACCCGCTATTTAGCCTTTCTCTGGTATGCCTTTAATCCCACCAGCAAGCGCTTTCGGAATTTTATGGGCGCTAATCGCCAATGGCTCGAAGAAACTGGTTCGGAAGATGCCCATGCCCGCAGTATTTGGGCGCTTGGCACAGTGCTGGCCCATAGCCATGATCATGGCTTATGTGGAGTAGCCCAACGCTTACTACGTTTAGCGCTGCCGGGAATTGATCAGCTGACCCACCCACGACCATGGGCCTTAGCCTTGTTGGGGCTGGCCGCCTATCGGCAACGCTTGCCTGGCGATCAGCTGGTTGCGGCCATTCAAACCGAGCTTGCCGAGCGCTTATTTGCACGCTTTCAAGCGGCCCAGCGCCCTGATTGGCAGTGGTTTGACGATCATCTGACCTATGATAATGCGGTTCTGCCTCATGCCTTGATTGTCAGTGGCCAAACGCTCAAGCGGCCTGATATGCTCGCAGCAGGATTAAGCTCCTTGGCGTGGTTATGTTCGATTCAGCGGCCTGAGGATGAGCATTTCCGACCAATTGGCTCAAATGGCTTTTTTCAGCGTGGCCAAACTCCAGCCCGCTACGATCAACAGCCAATCGAGGCCCAGGCGACCGTACTTGCAGCATGTGCCGCATTTGAAATTACAGGCGATCAAACTTGGCATGATGAAGCACAGCATGCCTTTCATTGGTTTCTCGGCCACAATGATGCAGGCGTAGCGCTCTACGATTCGCGCACCGGCGGCTGTTCTGATGGGCTTGAAATTGATCGAATTAATCAAAATCAAGGTGCTGAATCGACTTTAGCCTTCTTAATTGCCCGATTAACCTTCCAAACCATCGCACCGCCAAGCCTGCGCGCAACCCCAACCAGCAATTCAGCTACGCTTGCACGACCACCACGGATCAGTGCGGATCTGATCGCACCACGTGATCCAAGTACATCAGTCCCACTCTTAGTGTCTCATGGCGAGGCAGTTTGGAATAGATGATGATTCACAATAAGCGACTCGATCTTTTGGTTCGCCATCCGGCCAACCCGATTTTACAACCTGCCGATTGGCCGTACCCAATTAATAGTGTGTTTAACCCAGGTGCAACATTGCTTGCCGATGGCACAACCTTGTTATTGTGTCGGGTAGAAGATCGGCGTGGGCATTCGCATTTTTGTGCTGCCCGCTCAGCCAATGGGCTTGATAACTGGCAGATTGATGCCCACCCAAGCTTTGCGCCCGATCCTAAGCAGCATCCCGAAGAACGTTGGGGTATTGAAGATCCGCGGGTGACCTTTCTTGAAGAATTAGGGGTTTATGCTGTCGTTTATACATCCTATGCGACTGGCGGGCCGGGTGTTTCGTTGGCGACAACCACCGATTTTAAAAGCTTTACCCGCTATGGGGTGGTAATGCAGCCCGAAAACAAGGATGCTGCACTCTTTCCGCAGCGGATTAATGGCCAATGGGCCATGATTCATCGGCCTATTGGGGCGAGAGGCTCCCATATCTGGATGTCACTCTCGCCAGATCTCATCCATTGGGGTCAGCACCAATGTATGCTTGAGGCTCGCCAAGGTGCATGGTGGGATGCGAACAAAATTGGCCTCTCACCACCGCCAATCGCAACCGAGGCTGGTTGGTTAATTATCTATCATGGCGTTCAATGACACCTGGTGGCTGTCTATACCGGCTCGGCGTTGCCTTGTTTGATAAAGAGCATCCTGAGCGCTGTCTGAGCCGTGGCGAGCCTTGGATACTCAGTCCTCAGACTGACTATGAACGCCATGGCGATGTGCCGAATGTGATTTTTCCATGTGGCGTAACCGTGCTACCCGATGGCGATACGCTGCGGGTTTATTATGGAGCTGCCGATAGCTGTATTGCGGTTGCAACTGGCAGTCTTCGCGAGATCCTCGATTGGCTGACGATCTATGGATCACCGGCCTAGCCCAAGCCGTAGGCACACCCAACAAATCTAAGTTCGGTTAAGAATCGGGCCACTCCTTTAACCTAAGGCTGGTTAAAGGAGTGGCCCTCGCTTATTCAGCGCTAATTTCGGCCAAGGCCACCCCACCGCTGACCTGTTGGCCTTCGCGATAGGGCAGTTTGCTAACCATGCCAGCGTGGGGCGCAATCACGGTGTGCTCCATCTTCATGGCTTCCATAATCAGCAAGGGCTGGCCTACACTCACATGCTCACCTTCGGCAACCAATAATTTGATAATTGTGCCTGGCATGGGTGCTTCGAGGCTGGCATCGCCTTTGTGGCTATTGCGCTGATCGAGGCTTGGTGCTGGGGCGGGCGCAATCTGGTAGCCCACACCTTGCCAAACCACGCTGTGTTGCTCAAGTTGAGCTTGATAAATCTGCTCAGCAACCCGCAACACCATGCGATTGAGATGTCGGCGCAAGACCACGATTTCGTGTTGCTGATCGCCGATCGTGATCAGCCATGTTTGTGGCGCTTGCGGTTGGGCTTTGATCACAAGCGTTTGATCGCCACTTTGGTAGCGTAGTTGATGCGCCATTTGAGCCGCCCGCCATGGCACATTCCATGGGTCGGCAACTAATGCCGCATTGGGATCAGGCTCTGAAATCGGACAAGGCACGAGCCGCCAAGGCCAAATTTGGTGGCAATTGGTGCTGTTGCAATTGCTCGCCAATTGCATAGGTTTGCAGAAAATCGGTGGTTGTGGCACCAGCATGGTAGGCTGGTGTGTTGATAATCGCTTGCAACAAGGCAATATTGGTCGTGACCCCAGCAATCTCGAAATGCTGAAGCGCATAGCGTAAACGGGCAATTGCTTGCTGGCGATGCTCACCCCAAACGATTAATTTTGCCAACATGGGATCATAATTGATCGTCACATGATCGCCAACTGTAACCCCAGTATCAAGCCGAATACCTGGCCCTTCAGGCGGCGTGTAGCTGGTTAATTGGCCAATTGAAGGCAACATCTGCACTGGATCTTCGGCATACAAACGCACCTCAATTGCATGGCCAGTTTGCTGAATTGCCGCTTGATCAAAAGGTAAACGCTGGCCTGCGGCGATCGCAATTTGTAATTGCACCAAATCCAAACCAGTAACCAATTCAGTCACGGGGTGCTCAACTTGCAAGCGGGTATTCATTTCGAGAAAATAAAAATCGCCGTTGGCATCGAGCATAAACTCTTGGGTACCAGCATTGTAATAATTGACTGCTTGCGCCAAGCGCACTGCCGCTGAACCCATTGTGGCGCGTAACTCAGGCGTTAAGGCAATTGATGGCGATTCTTCAAGCACCTTTTGATGGCGGCGTTGAATCGAGCATTCGCGTTCGCCAAGATGCAGCATCGTGCCATGCTGATCGCCGAGAATTTGAAACTCGATATGGCGTGGGCGTTCGATCAGCTTTTCGAGCGAGACATGCTGATCTCCAAAGGCTGCGAGGGCTTCGCGCTGAGCCGCCGCCAATGCTGCCGAAAATTCGTCCAGCCGATGGACGCTGCGCATGCCTTTGCCGCCACCACCAGCAGAAGCCTTAATCAACAGCGGAAAACCAATCCTCTCGGCTTCGGCCAGCAAGCGCTGTTCGCTTTGATCATCGCCGTTGTAGCCGGGCACGGTGGGTACGCCCACCGATTCGGCGAGCCGTTTGGCAGCGCTTTTGGAACCCATGGCTTCGATTGCTTCGGCGGGTGGCCCAATAAACGCGATGCCAGCCTCGCTACAGGCGCGGGCAAAACGAGCATTTTCCGAGAGAAAGCCATAGCCTGGGTGAATTGCTTGGGCCCCAGTTTGCTTGGCGGCAGCGAGCACCGCTTCAATATTGAGATACGATTGAGCAGCGGCGGCTGGGCCAATCCGAATCGCCCGATCGGCCTCGCGGACATGCAAGGCGCGGGCATCGGCATCGGAATAGACGGCGATCGCTTCGATGCCCAACGAGCGACAGGCTCGAATAACGCGCACCGCAATTTCGCCCCGATTGGCAATTAACAAAGAGTCGAAGTAGGTCACCGTTGACACTCCGCACTAGCGATACAGGCAGTTGCTTGCATCGTTTACGACAAATGCAGCCATTGATAGCATTGATCAGTGGTTGCTCCCATTATACAGCGCTTGCCGCTTGTGCGTTGTACTGCCAACCTCGGTTAAAATAGCGTTGTTAATAGTGAGGAAGCAGCATGACCGAACAATCAATTGATGAATTATTGCGCTCAGCCAAAGCGGCAGCCAATCAGGGTAATACAGATCAAGCGCGAAAATTGTTAAGCAGCATTGTGCAACGTGATCCGAACCATGAGCAAGCTTGGCTTTGGCTGAGCGGCGTGGTCGATTCTGCCGATAAAATGCGTTATTGTTTAGATCGGGTGCTGGCGATTAATCCGAGTAATCAGTTGGCGCTTTCGGCCTTAGATGATTTTGCTGATCTCTCCGAGCAGCGTTTTCGCAACCAAACCAAGCCGCTTGATGCGCCAACCCAGCCGATTCCAAGCCCAACCGAGCGCCTAGAAGCGCCAGCGCCAGCAACCCAACAGCCAACCAAACCACGTCCGCGGGCGCGGAGTGCTGCAATGCCACGCCCACGCCCAGAATCGATGATCGAATCGGGGGCGGTGCATGGGGTTTTAAAAGGCCATCAACGCACGACGTGGGGCTATATTGGGCTTTGGTCGGGCCTCATTGCGATTCATATGCTGTTGGTGCGTGCACCCAATTTATCGCAACAGAGTTTAGTTCAAGCAGCTGGCTTGGTGTTGCAACTTGGGCTGATTATTGCCCTGATTCAACTGCCAGCATGGTGGTTATTGCTCAATAACCAAAGCCGGATTCAGCACGAAATCTTGGGCCGTACCAGCTATTTAGCGTTGCTCAGCGCCATGCTTTGGCGCAGCAGTTTGCTGTTAATCGGTGGCATTGGGGTGGGCTTACTTGGGCTGTGGTGGGGCGAACCATGGTTGGTGGTGTTGCGCTTGGTGCAATTATTGGTCGTTGCCTGGAGCGTGTTTAACCTGATGACCCAACTGCTGCGACCGGCTGTGCCTGGCTTGAACCTTGATCGGATTACCAGTGCTAAAATTACCCAAGCCACCTTGCTTTGGTTTTGCTTGTGGGCAGTTAGTTTAATTGGCGCATGGGTTTGGGCATGAGATTGGTGAGTTAATAGCTGTTCATCATTTTATTACATCGCTGACCTAGTTTGTAACTAAGGGCCATGCTACTATAAAACTGTTCAATACTGCTAGGAGGAACCAATGTTCAAGCGAATCTGGAGCTTGATGCTCGTGTTAACAATGGTGTTAGCAGGCTGTGGTCAAGAAGATATCACTGCTGAAAACATCGTTACAAAAATTCGGGAAGGCCAAGCCAATACTAATAATGTTCATGCCGTTATGCGGGTTGATTATACCTCAGACCAAGCAGCTGGCTTTATCAAAGCCGAAGTTTGGTCGAGCAAAACTGGCAACAAAGATGCTGATGGCAATGAAATCAAAGCCTTCCGCGCCAAAATTCTCGATGCCAACGATGCCAAAATGGTTGGCGCTGAAGTTGTCAGCGATGGTACCCAAGGCTGGTTCTTTGATCCTGCTGAAAATAAAGCCTATGTTGGCACTGCGGCTGAGTTGAGCCAATCGCAATTGGGCCAACAAGAACAAGAGCAAGGCCAAGGCGGTCGCGGTCGGATGGATCAAACCCAAATGCTCGGCCAATTACAAAGTGTGGTCGAAAAAGGCTTAGATTCCCTGACGATCACGATCTTGGGCGAAGAAAAAGTTGCTGGCTTCGATACCTATAAAGTCAGCATTGCCCCAAAAGCCGATGCTCAACAACAATTGCCAATCGATCTTTTGGTTGATATCAATGTTTGGCTAGAAGATACCAATTGGATGCCAGTCAAGTTTGTGCTTGATGCCAAAGATATGGGCAACGTGAGCTTTGCTGCTGAAACCCTCGAAGTCAACAAAGGCATCGATCAAGCAGTATTTAGCGCGCAGCCACCAGCTACCGCCGAAATTGTCAAGATTGCCGATGTAATCAAGGACATGGACAAGCTGCTCCAGCGACCGATTTGACCTTAGACCAAGCCAAAACGCAAGCAGGTTTCAGCCTGTTGGCTCCAAGCGAAACCTTGGGCACGGCCTTGAGCGATGTTCAATTGCTGAAGCTTGCCAAAGCCACGACCGTGATCCAAACCTACGCTGGCACCAACCTCGAATGGACGTTGGTTCAAGCCAAGGGCGATGATCCAGATGCTAAGATTCAACGTGGCGGCACGGAAGTAACCGTCCGTGGCGTTCAAGGCACCTTGATCGAAGGCCGTGGTAATGTTGGGGTTGTGTTGACTTGGCAAGAAGGCGATGTAACCTTCGTGATTACCGGCAATATCGATGGCGAACAAGCCACCAAGATTGCTGAAAGCCTCAAGTAAACTTCGATTACTCTAAACCTGCAAGGCGTGCCCAACTAAGTGTTGGGCACGCCTTTTTTGTCCAATGGCTGAATTTGGGTAATCCTAAGATTTAATCCACGTTGAAATTAAGCCAAGCCGCGATAGGCGCCACCATCGATTAAGAAGGTTTGGCCAGTGATATAGCCTGCTCGCGTTGAAGCAATAAAGGCGATCAGCGCGCCAATTTCGTCGGGCTGGCCCATGCGACCAACTGGAGTGGCATTGGTAATGCCTGCGGCTTCTTGCTCGAAGCTCGTACCTTTGCTGGCTGAACGCGCCGTGAAAATTTCGTCAACCCGCTCGGTCAAGGTAAAGCCTGGCGCGAGATTATTGACCGTAATGCCGCTTGGCCCAAGCTGGGTTGCCAACGAACGTACCAGCCCAACCAAGCCTGGTCGAATAGCACTGGAGATCAACAGATCATCCATTGGTTGTTTCACGGTAGCACTGGTGATGGTGATGATTCGCCCCCAACCGGCAGCTTTTAAATGTGGCAATGCTGCTCGAATCAGCCGCACAACACTCATAAAGGTTAAATTCCAACCCTGTTCCCACGCGGCGTCATCGAGGTTATCGAAGTAGCCTGGTGGCGGGCCGCCAGCGTTGGTGACTAAAATGTGCAATCCACCAAAATGGGCGACAGTGTGCTCGATTGCTTGGGTAATCGCTGCTGGATCGGTCACATCGGCCACGACTGCCAAAACTTCAGTCTTGGTTTCGGTCTGAATTGCCGCAGCAGCTTGGTCTAGGGTGGCCTGATTGCGCCCACAAATCGCGACTTTCGCACCTTCGCGGGCCAATTCTAGCGCCGCAGCTTGGCCTAAACCCTGACTGCCCGCCGCCACAAAGGCGATTTTATTGGCTAAACCTAAATCCATAGAACCTCCTAGTAAAGTCAAAAATCAAAAGGCAGAAGTCAAAAATTAAGATACTAAAAGGGTGGATTGATCATTATGGTGGTATTTTAGCAAGTGTTGAGGTATAGGGTCAAAATGCTTCTTCGATAGTTTCAGAAGAAGCATTTTGACTTTTGATTTCTACCTTTTGAGCCTAGGCTTGGTAGGTTCCGGCTGTCGTTGTGCCGCCCTTGCCAGTCCAGTTGGTGTGGAAGAACTTGCCGCGTTCGGCATCAATCCGCTCGTAGGTGTGAGCGCCAAAGTAATCGCGTTGGGCTTGCAACAAGTTGGCTGGCAAATTGCCAGTGCGATAGCCATCGAAGAATGCCAATGCGCTTGACAGGGCTGGAACTGGAATGCCAGCCGTGACTGCGTGGGCAATCACCCGTCGCCATGCTGCTTGCGATTCTTGCACCTCGTTGCTGAAATAGGGGTCGAGCAACAAATTCACCAATTCAGGATTATTGCGATAGGCTTCTTCGATTTTGCCCAAGAAGGCTGAGCGAATGATACAGCCACCACGCCACATCAGCGCAATCCCGCCATAATTCAGGTTCCATGCCTGTTCATTGGCGGCAGCACGCATCAGCATATAGCCTTGGGTATATGAGACGATTTTGGCGGCATACAAAGCATCGCGTAGATCGTTGACTAAAGCCGCGCGATCAACTGTTGGTTGTTCAGTTGGCCCAGTGATTGTACTTGCAGCGTGCACCCGTTCGTCTTTGAGTGCCGATAAGAAGCGGCTAAATACTGCTTCGCCAATCAAGGTTAGCGGAATGCCATTATCCAAAGCCGAAACAACCGTCCATTTGCCAGTGCCTTTTTGGCCAGCGCTATCCAAAATCTTATCGACCAACGGTGCGCCATCAGTATCGCGGAAGGCCAGAATATCGCGGGTAATTTCGATCAAGTATGAATCGAGCTTGCCAGCGTTCCATTCGCCAAAAACCGTGCTCATTTCATCGGCGCTCAAGCCCAACGAGCGCATGACATCGTAGGTTTCGCCGATTAATTGCATGTCGCCATATTCGATGCCATTGTGCACCATCTTGACGAAATGGCCTGCGCCGCCTTCGCCAACCCAATCGCAACACGGCGAGCCATCATCGACCTTGGCGGCGATTGCTTGGAAAATTGGCTGAACATGAGGCCAAGCTGCGGGCGAACCACCAGGCATAATCGATGGGCCATGGCGTGCACCTTCTTCGCCACCAGAAACCCCCGTGCCAATGAACAACAAGCCCTTGGCTTCGAGATCAGCGGTGCGACGGTTGCTATCGCTAAATAGCGAGTTGCCGCCATCAATGATAATATCGCCTGGCTCAAGCAACGGAATCAAGAGATCAATCGTGGCATCAACCGCGCTGCCAGCCTGAATCATCAGCATAACGCGGCGTGGGCGCTTGAGTTTAGATACCAATTCTTCCAGCGAATGTGCTCCAACCACGTTCGTGCCTTGGGCCTCGTTGGCCAGAAATTGATCGACCTTGCTGGTTGTACGATTATAGACAGCGACCACAAAACCGTGATCGTTCATGTTCAAGACCAAATTTTGGCCCATAACGGCCAACCCGATTAAGCCAATATCGGCTGTTGCATCCATGGCTTTAAGCCTCCGCACAAAGAATGGCCTTCGACTCTCTCACTTAACTATACCAGCCACAGCACTGGGGCGGAGTAACAGTTTCTTCTATTCTATAACAATCTTAGCATTTGAGACATGCCGATTTGGCATTTTGAATATCATGAACATACCAAATGCCATCTTCGTTAATCCACGTGAAGGTATCAAATGCGACCTTGAGCGGAACTTTATCAAAGCTACCATTATGATAGATAACAACACAGTCCCCTGCGATAATGCGGAGAGTGATTTTTGTTGCAGATTCTTCAACAACCTCATAGGTTACTGGTGTTACATACGAATCCTTAATATAAGGTGCTAGTTTAGAAAAACCACCCTCTGTTGAATCAGCAGAGTCATAACTATCGCTAAATCCATCGAAGAAAGAGCTATAGCTATATGCTGTTGGAGCTGTATATTTCTGCTCAAAATTTTCTACCATAGCCGTTTGCGTTTGTTCATTATAAAAATCAGGATCAGTAACAATTTTGAAGGTATCGTTTAGTAGCGCTGTGGTGCGATCTTGGGCGCTAACTTTGGGCGTTGGAGCTGCTTCGCGGCCCAATAGCGAAAGCGCCCCAATCCCAACACAGACCACCACTAAACCTATCGTCGCGAAAACCAACCATTTCAAGAATTTGGCTGCGCCGCTTGGCTCGACATAAGGGTAGGCTACTTGATTATACTGTGGCTGGGCATAATTAATGGGTGGTATAGGATAGGCTTGGTTTGGTTGGGCAGCATTCGGCTGAGCATACCCAACTTGAATCGGTTGGACATAGCCCATTGGTGGCGCGGGAATGCCAACTGGCGTATTGCTCAACTCTGCCAACGATGGGGTTACAGTTTGGGCTAGTGGTCGAATGCCGCTGCTAGGCGTGCTGGTAGGCAGTGACGGGGTAGCAATTACTCCACCAACCTGCGCTGATAGTTCTTGTTCAGCAGGTTTGCTGTTAAACCAGGCCGATTTTGGTAATTCAATGCTGGTAATAGCAGGCGCTACAGGCGGAGTATCAAGCCGCTGCAAGCCTTGTTTGGCAAACAAATTCGTTGGATCAAGCGCTAAAACGCGTTGAAAACAATCACGTTTTTGTTCAGCTGCTTCAACCACCTCAGCGAGTAACAGCCATGGTTCAAGCTGTTTGCTATCAAGGCGTAAGGCTTGCGAGGCTAATTGCTTCGCTTTGGCGCGATCTCCCATACTCAAGGCGTTGCGCGCCTCGGTTAATAATGCGGCGATTTGCATTGTTCTTCCCTCATTGATTTGGTACTTTGGTCAGTAATTGCCCTAGTATAGCATTGCTTTTCGGGTTAGTTAAGCGACTTTTAGCTGAATAATTGGTTTTATTGATTCTTGCTTATAGGTATATTTGGATGACTATGTTTCGCCACCCTTCCGTCTCTCCGCCGGAGGGAAACGCAGGAGGCTTTAATTCCCCTGCACCCCCTGAAGCAGGTTTTGTGGCTTATAGGCATATGATGAAGCAACGAAAATTGCCGTCGTAGATGAAAATAACACAAATTCTGGCTAAGTAACCTAGCTACGAAATGAGGCTCAAGAGCCACCATGCTGCGCCAATCCATAGCCCAATAATTAACATTGCGGCAATATAATTAGCTGGCTTGGTTTGCGGTGGGCTTTGTTGGGCTTTGCGGGTATATTCGTGCCAAACTTCGGCTGGAATAAGTTTGATAGTTAACATAATGCCCAATGGCACAAGCACCAAATCATCTAAATAGCCCAAAACTGGAATTACATCGGGAATCAGATCGATTGGGCTAAATGCATAGCCTAGGGTGCAGATTGCCAGCGCTTTGGCATACCACGGCACCCGCGGATCGGGCCATGCCAACATCAAGACACGTAGTTGTTGTTTAAAGTTGGCGTGCTTGTTGTTTCCAGCGAGCAAGGTGCTGTTTCATTCTGGCGTTGCTTCAGGCTCTACATTCAACAAATTAAAGATAAATCTGCTCATCGAGTCGAGCTTGACGTAACTGATCGCCCCATAGAATTGGCTGAATCCCACGCCAACGCTCTTGCAGAAAATCTTCGATTGCGCTGACGCTTTGTTTGGCATCAGCAACTTTGGCTTCGTAGGCCAGCGCAGCAGTGCGCATGGTGCAAAAGCCACCTTGGCACGGCCCCATGCCAATCCGGGTATCACGGCGTAAATCATCGATGTTGGTCGCGCCTGCTTGCCAGGCATCAAGCAGGCGTTGGCGCGTAACCAACTCGCATTCACAGAT
This sequence comes from uncultured Chloroflexia bacterium, assembly GCA_963767035.1. Taxonomy (GTDB): domain Bacteria; phylum Chloroflexota; class Chloroflexia; order Chloroflexales; family Herpetosiphonaceae; genus Herpetosiphon. Next base: position 876,665 of record CAVYBW010000004.1, read on the forward strand.
CAAATCGCCATAGCTTTGTTCGGCCTCGATGCTTGCTAGCGGTGCGCCAACCGTAAACAGGCGGCGCTGATCGGGCGCTGGAATGGCTTCCTCAGCGGTGCGACAGGCTGTGGTGTTTTGTAGCTGCCTCGCCACAACGTCAACCGTGCGTTCAGCCATCATGCGATAGGTCGTGTATTTGCCACCCACAATTGAAACAAGCCCTGCCACGCCATCGCGTTGAGCGTGATCAAGCACCTTGAAATCGCGACTGAGATCGCGATCGTCGGTGGTCGCTTGTTCGCGATAGAGCGGGCGCACGCCAGCCCATGCGCGCAGCATGCGGGCTTGAGCCAAACCAGGAATCAGCATTTCACCTTCAGTTAATACAGTGGCAATTTCATGCGCCAGCATCGAGCGATCATCAGGGTCGGGCACGCTTTCATCGGTCGTTCCCGCAACGCAGACGGTGCGCACTGGCACAATAATATCGCCATCGCCAGGCTGTTTGCAGCGATTGATTACGCTGTTGACCAAGCGATGATTGAAGGCCACCATCACGCCTTTGCCGGCCACAATATCAACCTGAACTCCAGCCATAGCGGCAATCCGGCCAGCCCACGCACCAGCTGCATTGATCACAGAGCGACAAGCTAGATTAAATTGCTCGCCAGTCAGGGTGTTGTGCAAGCGTGCGCCAACTACCGTGCCAGCCTCAACAATCAGATCAATTACTTCGTGATAGAGTAAGGTCTGCCCTCCATACTCACGAGCAGAACGCACATTGGCTTCAACAGTTAAAAAGGCATCAGCCGAACCATCGGCCACTTCAAAGGCATGTGAGATACTCCGATTGAGGGCTGGCTCACGTTGTAACAGGCTGCTAACCCGCACTTGTTGCGCCGGCACGCCAGCGGCAAAGCATAAGCCCAAAAACTCCTCAGCATAGCGTTTGGGATCTTGAGGTGTTGAGACAAAATAGCCGCTGGTATCCTCGATGCAATGGGGAATGATGCGGCGCAAAATCTGGTTTTCGATCGCGCAATCGCGGGCGGCCTCACGGTCGCGACCAATATAGCGCGCACCAGAATGCAGCAAGCCGTGGTAGCGCCCAGTTGTGCCATCGGCCAGATCACGCCGCTCGACCAAAACGCAGTTCAAGCCACGCATGGCTAAATCGCGCAATACGCCAGTGCCAGTTGCGCCGCCGCCAATCACCAAAACATCAGTTGAACTAACCATGATCCAACATCCTTATGCCAGCTTAAACAACACGGCATCTTAAGCAGCAAGCGCGTTAAACCTTCGTGTTGAGCATTCTGATTGGCTGATTAATAATTACCAGCGACCAATTTGTTGCCCGGCAGGAAACATTGCGCCAACCGAAATACCGGTGTGGATGCGTTGAATCACTTCGCCTAAGAGTGGGGCAACCGATTTAACCACCAATGCGGGCCAGCGTTTTTCCGGTGGCAAAGTAATGGTGTCGGTCGTCACAAAGCGCTCGATTGGGCTATTTTTCAGCCGTTCAACCGAATCGCCATAGAGCAATGGATGGATACAGCAAGCGCGCACTGAGCGTGCACCACGTTCGATCAACAATTCGGAAACCCGAATCATGGTGTGACCAGTGGCAACTTCATCATCGACGATCACACAATCGTGGCCGGCAACATCGCCCAAAATAGCCAAGTGGCCCACTGTGCCATCGTGGTGGTTGATCCGGCGCTTTTCGACCAAGGCCAAGGGCATATCAACAGCTTCGGCAAAGTTACGAGCCTTTTTGGCAAAGCCCAAACCTGGCGAAACGATAATGCCATTTTCCAAGTTCCACGATTTGACCTCGTTGGTCAGCAAGTGCATGGCGCTCATTTCATCAACCGGAACGCTGAAGAAACCTTGGACTTGGCCGGCATGCAAATCGAGGGTCAATACCCGTTGAGCGCCAGCAGCAACGATCAAGTCGGCCAGCAAACGCGCGGTAATTGGCACCCGAGGTTGGTCTTTTTTATCGGTACGGCCATAGGCGAGGTATGGAATTACAGCGGTGATGCGACCAGCCGAAGCTCGCTTGAAGGCATCGAGCATAATCAACATTTCCATAATCAAATGGTTAAGCGGAGAACCTAATGATTGCACCACGAACACATCTTGTTCGCGGACGCTCTCTTCAATTTTGACAAAAATATTTTCATTAGGAAATGTATGGATACTCAGTTCACCGTGGCGTATGCCAATGTACGAGCTGATCGCCTGCGCGAGGATCGGATTGCCAGACCCACTAAAAATGCGCATTTCATCAAAACGGCTCACGCGGTGTTCTCCTTATGGTTGCAATGGGCGCTGGCTGGCTCCATTGCCAACCAGCAGCTTGCGGCGAATTGCTATAACGTAATAGCTTGTTCAAATTCAGCAGCCTCGGCATGCGGCCGATGATTGCTAAGTATAAATTATCTGGGCGAATTAGGCGCTGCGCCACGCGTTGGATATCTTCAAGCGTTACGGCCTCGATCCAGGCCACAATTTGCTCGACTGGAATTACTTGGCCATAGCGCAGTTCGTGGCGGGCATTGCGATTGGCGACCGACCAAGTATCCTCAAGCCCAAGCAGCATGCCGCCCTTAACTTGCTCCTTGATGCGGTGTAATTCGGCGGCAGTCACCCCGTTATCGCGCAATTTGCGTAATTCTTCAACAACTGCGCTGATAGCATCGATGGCTTTGCTGACTTCAACACCACCATAAATAATCCATTTGCCAGCGTCATCGTATTCGGCGGTGTAGGAGCCGACGCTATAGGCCAAGCCGCGTTCTTCACGAATTTCTTGGAACAAGCGTGACGACATGCCGCCACCAAGAATGCTATCGAGCACGCTTAATGCCCAGCGGTCGCTATCGCTATAGCCAAACGATTTCAGGCCCAGCACAAAATTGGTTTGTTCGGTAGGTTTATTTAATAGATGTACAACCGGAGCATTGCCAAAACTGTTGGTTGCAATCGGTTTTGGCACATCAAGGGTTCGATAAGCGCCAAACAGTGTCGTTAAGCGATCGACAATTTCGGTGCTATTAAAGTTTCCTGCTAACGAGATAACCGTATTGCCAGCGACATAATGTTGATCGCGGTAGGCTAAAAGATCCTCGCGAGTGAATCCACCAACGCTTTCGAGCGTGCCGGCAATATCGCGACCGATTGGCTGATCGCCCCACATTAATTCATCGAGCAATTGATGCACCCATTGAGCAGGTACATCCAACGACATTTTAATTTCTTCTTGAATCACACCACGTTCTTTTTCAATCCTTTAGGCTCGAATAAGGCAGCGTTGAGCATATCGGTTAGTACATCGATGCCACGCTCGGTGTGAATGTTAGCAACTTTACAATAATAACAGGTTGTATCATAGGATGTGGAAGCGTTGATATAGCCGCCAATCCCCTCGATTGCATCGCTTAAGTCTTTGGCGGTAGGATATTTGGCCGTGCCTTTAAAAAACATATGCTCTAAAAAATGCGAAATCCCGGTTAGCTGGGCATTCTCATAGCGTGAGCCAACTTGGGTAAAAATCCCCATCGAGACCGAATGGGTATGTGGCATCTCATCGGTATAGATCCGAAGGCCATTTGGTAAAACTACTTTTACAGGGGCCATGTATTACTCCTAAAACCTGGTTAAATCATCAGCATGTCGCAATGGTTTAGGTTAATCATAACACGGCAATTCGTGTCAAGGAACAGCTCTTTTGATAGGATTGAGCGTAGGCAAGCCCACCAAAAGAGCCCAAGTACACGAGCGAGATAGTTGGGCATGAAAGCGTTTGAGATTGAGACTGCTACGACTGGATTCTTGGTGCAACAGATTGAGCGTGATATGCCACAGTACTGCCATAGTCTGCGGCGCATGTGCCATTTGAATCCGACTCTGGTCTTCGTTGAAGATCACATCAAGCACCCAATAGACACTATTTTGCAGCATCAATATTTTGTGGTTTAAGCGCTACCTTGTTGGCAGAATACGCATGAAATGGTACAAACGCTTAGTTCTCTATCTTGGTGGTTTTTGTTCTCACGTCTTATAGTGGTTTTAATCAACAACCGAATCCAAGTAATCCAGCGACGGGATAGGGTTATTTTTGCGCTTTCTTGCCCTATTTGGGCAATCGCCTTGACGCTAGCGTAAACACTTATCGTTAGATAACGCGTGATAGGAACTACCACGCGTTTCTGATATCGTATAGGGTAGTAACGACGTTATGGCTGCGGGAAGAATTCCGCTGAGCGCTCGGTTGCGAGCCGCATTGCTTCATCATAGCCAATATCGCCATGGAGTGCGCGTTCAAACTCCACATTCATAATTTCCTCAATATCAACCCAGGTATCCATCACTGGAACACTGCGAATGTACGGAATGACATCAAGGAAAACGCGACTATTGGCGGGCTTTGTTTTGGGATCGAGAAATGCCGGCGATTCCGCAACGCTGCGAATGGAAGGCACGGTGCGGCCCGAGGCGGCAACCAAGGTTTGGCCTTCAACCGAGTTGGCAAATTCGATAAACGCCCACGCCGCAGTTTTGTCTTTGCTTGCGCTGGCTAAACAATAGCCATCTGCATGCAAAATGCCCGCGCGGCTCTTGCCGGTTGGCAATGGCGCAACATCCCAATCAAAACTGGTGATTTCGCGATAGGTGGGAACCCCACGGCGGCTATTGAGAATCATGCCCAGTCGACCGTTCAGAAAGCGGGTTTCATGCGGTTCTGCCAGCTCTTGTCCACGGCTGGGAATAACATGACGCTTAACTTGTAAATCAGTAAACCATTCGAGGCCCCAGCTGCTTCAGGCGTATTCAAATTGAGGCTGGTTGGCTTGGCGGGATTATCAACTAAATCGCCACCATTTTGCCAAATAAAGGGCGTAACGCGAAAGATCGACGCTTCTGTTCCTAGCCCATATTGTTCTGGCGTACCATCGTTATCGGCATCAAGCGTCAAGGCTTTGGCGGTTGCCTGAAAATCGTCCCATGTCCAATCATCCTTGGGATAGTCCAACCCCGCTTGATCAAAGAGATTTTTATTGTAGTAAACCACTAAACTAGAGAGATTTTGGGGAATACAGGTCAATTGGCCATTCCAATCAAATGCGCCCATCGATTCAGCATAAAAATCATCACGCTTGATCAAGCTACTTTTGTCGAGGTACGGGCCAAGTGGTTCCAGCGTACCTTTGGCAGCAAAGCCCGCAAAGCGGCGATAGTTAATCAACACAATATCTGCTGGTGTACCAGCGGCAAAATCTGCTGCGAGCCGTTGGCGATATTCGCTCTGGCCAGGAATATGGGTCAATTGCACCTTCACATCAGTTTGTTTGGCATGAAAGGCGGCCACTAGAGCTTCATAGGCTTGTTTTTCAGCAGGGTCACCAAACACCATGAAGCTCACGGTTGGCACCGCTTTTGGTTCCGCTGCGCCACAGGCGGTTAAGATAAATGGGATCACCAGGAGCAGTTTCATCCAGCGTTTCATAGCTATCCTCTCAATACTAATTGACATCCATATAGGTCATGGGGTTTGCACTAGCGTGCATCCAAAATACTGCGCCAAAAAAAGCGTTGAATTGCCAAAAAGCCAAGAATCAATGGCATAGTCATGATTACAGCCCCAGCCATCAAAATTGGCCAATTCGCCCGATCAACCTGTTGGAGGATTGATAAGCCAACCGCCAATGGATAGCGCGATTCCGATTTCAAATACATCAACGGATTAACGAAATCACTCCAATACAGCACGGTCGTCAACACGCTCACCGTCAGTGTGGTTGGAACGACTTGGGGCATCACAATTGTTGCCCAAATATGCAGGCTATTGGCACCATCGAGGCTAGCTGCTTCCAAGCTTTCAGCTTCGATTCGACGAAATGCCCAATAAAAAAGCAACACAAACAGCGGGCTTGAACCCATAAAGGCGGGCAAGATTAACGGCCAGTAGCTATCGATCAGTCTCAACTTGGCAAACAAAATAAAGCGTGGGAGCCACACGAGTTGCTGGGGAATTAGCAAACAGGCGATTAAGCTGCCGATGAGCCAGATTCGGTAGGAGGGTCGTAGATACAGAATCCCTAATGCAGCCCATGAAGAGCTTACGATCGTCAAGGGAACTGTAATGCTCATGATGAGCAGCGAATTGGCGAAGAATTGCCAGAGTGGCACAATCGCATTGGCTTGTGCATAGCTGTCCAACGTTGGTTGGGCGGGAAACCATTCGATTGTTGGCACCGGTGGTAGACCAGGCAGGCGCAAGGAAGCCAGCAGCATCCAATAGAGTGGCAGTAGCCAGATTGCTTTGCTAGCCCAAAGAGCAAAAGCCCCCGCTTTAAAAGTGATCGCAGCTGCATGGGCTAGCCTCGGCTCAGGGTACGTCGGGCAAGCACACCGCAGGCAACGGCAAGCACCCCAAGCCCCACGAACAGCGCTACCATCATCACCGCCGCCGTACCAAAGCGAAACCGATCAAAGGCTTCTTAATAGATCAGCGAGGGTAAAAAGAGCGTGGCATAATAGGGTTCGCCTTTGGTCATCAGGGCAGTTGTGGTAATCGTTTGCTGCAAGGTCACGACACAATCGCGCAGAATCAACAACACCAACCATGGTGCAAGCAATGGCAGCGTGATATGCCGAAATTGTTGCCAAGAACTGGCTCCCTCAACTGCTGCCGCATCATCATAATGCTGGGTCAGTGCTTGACGGCCTGTAACAACCATCACAAAGCCATCGCCTATTTGAAATACGGTCATCAAGACGAGACTCATGCGCGCACTGGTGGCATCGACCAACCATGGCGATGGTGGTAATCCGAGGGCACTTAACAGCAGATTCAATGGCCCATACAACGGATTGAAAATCCAGAGCCAGAGCAGCGCATAGGCCACATCGGGAATCAAACTGGGGATATAGATAATGGTGCGATACCAGCGGGCGTGCGGGCGCGGCTTGGCCAGCGCTAAGCCGATGGCTAAGGTTAAGCCAAAACGCCCGGGAATGGCAACTGCAAGGAACATCAGCGAGTTTGCCACAGCCCGCCAAAATAACGGATTGTTGCCAACATGGGCGATATTTGCCAGCCCAACCCATGTAGGTGATGAGAGGGCATCATACTGGGTAAACATCAAGCCAAGTGTGCCAACCAGCGGCAGCACAACGAGCAGGAGTGTACCAAAAAGCCATGGGCTGAGCAACCAGATCGATTGCTGACCACGCCGATAAGACCGCTGTGCGGAACGCATCATAGCCTCAATTCTTCACTCAAGAATTCGGTCATTTGTCGGGATTGGCCCACTATAGCACAACTCTTACCAGTGGAACGATATTTACCTAATCTCACCCGTTTAATCACCATCATGGGTGATATAAATCCCTCTCAGCATTTGTTAGCCTTTGGCACAGTATTCTGAGAGAATGATGAGTCCCCTTATCGTACCCTAACTTCATAATACAGACAACGATTGCATCGAGGCCATTCCGTGGGGAATGGTGGCGTGGTGATGTGCGGTGCGCGCATGACCGAGAGACGAGGATGAGGCATGAGAGTTGGTTTCTTCGGCTACTGTTTAATCATAGGTGCATTGATCGGCTGTGGAGCGCAATCGGCTGCCCCAGCCCAGCTTGCTGCTGCCCCAATGCCAACTCTTGCTCCCACTCCGACGCAGACTCTTCCTGAGTGTGCGACTCCGATTCCAGAATTACCACCACAACCTGAACTAGAAGGCTTTCCTTTACCCCCAACAACGTATCTGATGCAACGATCAAAGATAGAAGAAAAACACATTGTCTTTGATAGCGCAACTCTTGGAACACCTGATGACAGGGCAATCGCATCTTATAGTCCAAGCACGGTTGCCAGATAGTCCTCGCTGAGCGCCGCCCGAAAGCGTTTGCTTTTCAGGCTTCCGCGACTCGCTTCTTGCCGCAAGAGGTTGAGTGTGATATGGCGCAGGACGGCCATATTCTGCGGGGCGTGGTCGGTACGAATCCGGCTACGATCTTCATTGAAGCTGACATCCAGCACCCAATGCACACTATTTTCAATGCCCCAATGCTGTCGAACGAGCGCATTCGCCCGTGCAGCATCAAGCATGCCGCTGGCTAAATAGTACCGCTGTTCAATGGTGGTCGCTGATCCCACCGTGCGCTCGGCAACCACCATAATCACACTGCTAAGCTGCGGCCAGCGGTTGCGATCATTGAGATAGGCGATCGTGGCGTGATCGCTGATCACCCACGCCTGGCGCGTTTCCTGACGACCATGGCCGGCGGTGACCTGTGCCGCAACGGTCAGGCCATCCACGGTGTGGGGGGCCGTCCGTGCATCCGCGAAGAGCGCCACCACATCGGCATGGATCGTGGCCTGATTCCCTTTGAGTGCCAGCAGATAGTCGCCACCTTGGCGTACAATCTGCTCGGCAATGGCCGTATGACAGCCTAAGGCATCGATCGAGACCGTACAATCGGTCAGATCGAGGAACGCGAGCAGCTGCGGGATCGCCGTAATTTCGTTGGATTTCGCTGCAACCGCAACCTGTCCAAGCACGAGGCGGTTTTCACTGGCCCACGCGCTTACCAGATGAAGAGCGGCTTTGCCGCTGGCGGGATCAGCAGACCCTCGATGGGTTTTGCCGTCGATAGCGATCAGATCCCCCTGCACATGGGAGAGCGCCTGGACCCACGCCAAAAATCCAGCCTGAAACTGGGCGGGATCGATACGCGCAAAGACACGGCCAAACGTATCGTGCGAGGGAATGCCGTTGGGTAAGGTCAGGATCGTCGCCAGCCATGGCTGCTTAGCGCGGCCAAATTCTTCGACAGCGACCCAGCTATCGGCACCACAGATGCTCGCGGCAATCGCGATAATGATGATGTCGAGGAGCGCATGGTCGCGCGTGCGTTCGACGCGAGGATCAACGATATCAGCAAAATAGGGGGCAATGGCCAGATCGTGCAGCAACGGCATGCGGAACTCCTTTCACCGTAGAACGCCATCATGCACCCTGCTTGTTGATCATGCAACCATTCATTTAAGATGCGATTGCCCTGCACCTGATGAGATTGCTGCATTTCTAGAACGTGAACTTCCAAAGGCAGGATATCTCATTATTTATAGTGATGGCGAACCCGGTGAATCAGATGGCCATTTTACCAAAGATGGTAAATCCTATGGATGGCATATTGTCAATGCGAATAACTGTCCATCAGTTTCTGTTTTTCAAATTATTATCCATCCTTGAACACCGCAACGCTATAGTGGAGAAACATCATGGACTATGAAGTACCGACCCTGAAAAAGGATAAGCAACGATTCGCAACCAGAATTACTTGGGCAGTTATTCTTCTTTGTAGTATCTCATGTATTAGTTGTTTGAATATCTCAGAATATTTTATTCCACTCTATCAAAAAGGTGTTCCGATATTAACAATTTATCACCGACACTATACGGTATTATCTCCAATACTACCACTGCTTCTTGCAACATTCTTTATGATTATTGCAATTACAAAAGATATTGCTGATAGAAAAAAATATACATATAAATCAAAAATATATTATAATATTTGTTTTATATGTATTTTAGCCTCAATAATTATAATTATTCATAACACTGATTTTATAGTTAGGAATTGAATTTTATAATTCAAAAGATTGTTAATAATATCATATATCAATAACCATATTAAATATTCTACAATTAGGGAGGTTGTATTATAGATAATAAAATATAATAGTTATTAATTAAGTAATATAAAATATTGATGTTAGTGTGACATTTAAAAATATTACTATTTTAATAAAAATTCTAATCTCTAGACTTTACTATATATTTAGAGGAGAACACTATGATTTCTAGAATATTATCAATATTAATGCTATTAATGCTAATTAGTATTAATATTCCTGGGCGAGTAAATACATATAATCATTTCAATAATGAGGAGATTTTATCTTTAAGTAATAGTCCTAATCAATTTGATTTACAGAAAATGATACCATTTTCACAAAGTGATTGTGTCGCATCAAATCTTTGTTCAGAGGACACAACGTGTGAATCAGGTGGATATCCAGGCGTAAATTTCGCTCAATGGGTCTACGCGTATGATGATCCAGCCCTGCATCGCGTTCCTGTTAAAGGGATAGTGACTGATTCATTTATGGCATATGATGATAATCCTCCTAATCATTGGACAAGGGATAGAAATTTTTTTGTTCAGCCTTTTCCTAATTATAATTACACTGTTGCACGACCTGGAAATTTTGCTGTTGGGGAATCAGGAGAGTTAGGTAAATTGGAGGTTGAATGGGAATTAGAAGCTTTCCCTATGTGGGCAATGCCCGTCGCAGGCGATGAGGTTCATATTGAAGGAGCTTTAGTTTTCGATTGTGGACATGGTGGGCCAAACAACTATCGATCTGAAATACATCCACCTCAAGCGATGATGACTATTCGCAAGAATATGGTTGGATATATTGAAGATCGTACCAAACCTAATCCTGATATAGCACCTACTATGGTACAAACACCAATCAATATGACGCAAGCCGATATTATTGGGAGCAGTAATGGTGGTGATCTTATGGAAGATCTTGAATGTTTTCAAGACTTTCGAGATTGTAATCCTCAGCCATCTTGGTATCAACCATTAACCGAAAAATCTTATAACTTTTTTATTCCAGCCCCAATAGCGCGTAATAGCGACTCAAAAATCGTTTATCAAGTAATTGAGCGTCCTATACAAAAAAAACATCTTCAAGCTCCTATGCAAAATATCTATCAAACAAATAAAGATAGATTCGAGTTTAGTGTTGTTGAAGGGGGAAGTCATCCTGGCGTTAATGTACACATTAATTTTAATGGTTTTACGCCGAATAAATCTTTACATGGATTTGGATTTAGTGTGCTCGTTGGGTGGCAGAATCCTACATTTGATAATTCAGACCCTATGCAAAATATTGAAGCTCCCGTTCGAATAAACGTTCAACTTGAACAATTAACCAATAATAATCTCCGTTGTACTGATTGTTATATGGAATTGTATGCATCTGTTGAACATATTTCAAATTGGTACAATATATTCCTACATCGTTATCAATCACGAAATATAGCAGGAAGTCCCGGACCAGATGAGGATATAAATTATCCCGCATCTTTTGAAATTTTCATAGCTGATAATCAGCCACTCAATATTCATGCTCGTGTTGTGCAATATCAGGCAGAACCTAATGATATTATTGGCGATGCTAAATTTATTCATAATACTATTGATGATTATGGAATAGGTTCAAGGTTTAACCAACTTATTCCCAACAATCCTTATTTAGCAGATGCTGATAGTAGTTGCCTAGGAGGACAATTACCACCCTCACCTGATTGTTTCTCAATTACCTACAGCATTAACTCGGTTAAAACGGACTTATTGTTTGTGGTTGATACCACGGGAAGTATGGCTACAGGTCTGGCTGCTGTCAAAGAAGAGATTAAACGGCTACTCTATCGGCTTGAATCGAGTGGTATTGATTATCGGATTGCGATTATTGATGTTAAGGATGTTCCTGAATATCCACAAGGTGTGCGGACGGCCTTGGGCTTTTCAAGCCATCCTCAACGAATTATTGATGCGATTAATGGCCTCCAAGCAGGCAACGGTGGTGATACGGCCGAACCAATTTATAGTGGGATAATGCTCGGCTTTACCAATAGTGATGAGACGGTCGGAGCATGGCGTCCAAGTGCGGCAAAATATGTCACGGTGTTCACGGATACTGAACCAAAAAGTCCTGAGCCATTTGGCAAGCGCTATACGGCAAAAGATGTTATTAATGCTGCCAAGGCACTTGATCCAGCGGTGATTAGTGCGATTGTCTTGGATGATAACTTAGAAGCGCACGCCACAATGAAGGAATTGACCACTGAAACCGGTGGGATTTTCCTCAACCCAACATCGTATGATGGGATTCGCGAGGCCTTGCACACGGTGGTGAATGATTCGATTCCACCACTTGCCCCGCTTAATGGGGCAACGGTGCAATTTGCCACGTCGATTATTACGATCACCGAAGCCTTATCGCAAACAACCATCCCCGTGATTCTCAATACCACCCTGCCAACGACGGTCACTGTGCCGTACCAAGCCATGGGGCATGGTGTCGAAGAACAAGCCTTTAAGTGGCACGCTGGTCTTTCCACCAGATACCAGCTATATCACCATCACGATGCCGATTAGCGATAATATTCTGAAGCAACCAACGACCTACCTTGGTTTACGTTTGGGCGAACCACATGCTGATGACCCTAGTGTGCCGATTTTGGTGGGCATGCTACGCTCGATGGCAGTGGTGGTACAGGATAATGATCGGGTTGGGCTTGTGGATTCGACCTTTACGGTCGGCGAACATGAAGGCACCACCCCCGTTACGGTAACCCTTGATCGGGCCTATAGTGCGCCAATTAGCGTAACCTATGCGCTCTCCAGTGGCACAGCCTTGCTTGGTAGCGATCTGCCTGCGATTACGGGAACGCTCATCTTTGCTCCTGGCCAAACCAGTGCCGTGATGACGATTCCAATTACCGATGATAGTGAACTTGAAGGCGATGAATTTGTGACGATCCTGTTGGATGATGTGACCGATAGTATTGAGCAAGCAACGCCAGCAGGCCAGATCATCCTATTGGATGATGATACGCTGCATGTTAGCCCTGCCAGCCAAATCTACTATGAAGGTCGAGCATTCGATTCGAATGACCCTGTCCGTATTAATATTGACTTACTGCATCCTGTTGCCAATAATGTGAGTTTCCGGTGTATAGCTATGAGTGAGAGCGCAACCACTGACGATTTTGATTCCAGCTCTATAGCACGGAAAACGATTCCTGCAGGCGAGACCCATGCGACCTGTTCTGTGAAGATTACGAAAGATGAATTACTTGAACCCACCGAAACCTTCCGGATTGAGATCTTCTCTCCCATCAATATTGGTATTCATCCAGAAACAAGTTCGAGTCACGTGACGATTACCGATGATGAATTGCCCTTTACACCGAAACTTTCATCAGCAAATTTATATGTTAATGAATCAGCTGGGCATTTGGTGGTCGATATCCACTCAAGTTCATCGGTAGCAGAAACGCGAACCGTCCAATATCGCACCAAGGACGGAAGCGCTCGTAGTGGTAGCGATTATCAAACAACCACAGGTACGTTGGTGTTTGCGCCGTTTGAAACGACCGCAACCTTTACCGTACCAGTGATGCAAGATTTCACCAGCGAAGATGTTGAAGATTTCCGGGTTGAGTTGTTCAATCCTAGCACTGGTTTGCTGAAAGAACCTTCGCTCGCACGGGTCTATATTGCTGCCAATGATCGGATGAGTTTCTTGACCGATGATGCAAGCCTGCGTGAATTCCAAGGCTTGGCCAGCACGAATCTGTGGCTTGGATCACCCATTACCGAAGCCTTGAGCATTCATTATCGAACGCTTGATGGCACAGCCCAAGCTGGCAGTGACTACCAACCAATCAGTACGACCGTAACTTTAGCAGCCATGCAGGAATCAAGCTATATTACGGTACCGATTAATATGGGTACCGATCTTACCGAGCTTGACGAAACCTTCACACTCGAAGCAACGGCCATTATGAATGGTACAGCGGTCACTGCGACCCAAACCTTTACGATTGTCAATGCGCTGCAAGGAATTCAGCCGAAAGTCGATACCGCGAACTACTATGATGTGTTTGACCCAGCTTCGGCAAATCCACCAACAATGACGTGGATCGAGGGAACCGATCCGGTTTATGATTTCGATGATGACCGAAATCGGGTTATGAGCTTCCCATTTGCCATTCCCTTCTATGGGAGCAGTTTTATGACCGCGACGCTCAGCAAGAATGGCAATCTGCACGTTGGTGGTGGAGCACTTCCAGAAGAAAATCCATCGCTCAGTTGGCTTGGGCTTGCCAGTCAAGGGATCATTGCTCCACTCTGGGATCGTATTGGTGGCGGGGCCGTATACACGGCGACCGGCGGGCTTGCCCCGAATCGCTTCTTCGTGATCGAATGGCGTAATATGCTTCCAGATTTAGGCGATTATGAAGATACCCAAACCTTTGAAGTGGTCTTCCACGAGGATGGCCGAATCAATTTCAATTACCAGACCCTGACCGGAGCCTTTGGCAGCGGCAATGGAGCCACGATTGGCTTAACCCATCCCATTCAAGATGCATGGCTGGAATATAGCCAGAATACAGCGGTGATTACTGCGCCAATGACGATTCTGTTCCAACCCAAACATCTGACGATTCCAGACCCAACGCCAACGCCGACGGTTGGAGCAACCGCGACCGCAACGGCGCTGCCAAGTGCAACGCCAACGGTCGTACCGAGCGAAACGCCAACGATCGTGCCAAGTGCAACGCCAACCATGGTACCGAGCGAAACGCCAACGATGGTGCCAAGTGCAACGCCAACGGTCGTACCCAGCGCAACGCCAACCACCGTGCCGAGTGCAACGTCAACGGCGGTGCCAAGTGCTACACCAACGCTCACACCGAGTGCAACGCCAACGGCAACACCAACTGCGGTGCCAAGCCCTGCCTTACCACCAGTGATGACGCTCTCATCGATTTCAAACTTGGTAGCGCCACGTGATCTCGTAAGTGCTGATTTCAATCGCGACGGTAAGCCAGACCTTGCGGTAGCCCTGACCAATGCCGCAGCCAAGAGTAACCAAATTGCCGTTTTGTTAGGCGATGGTAACGGCGGCTCGACGACGGTTGGGTTGAAGAAAGATGGAGTTGGCGTTACCGAGCTTGCTGCTGGCGATATCAATAATGATGGTTTTGCTGATCTCATCTCAGTTTCAGATGCGACCCAAAGCAATGTGCAGTTGTGGCTTGGCAATGGCAGCGGCGGGTTTACCGCCGAACCAGCCATTACAACAGGCCACTACTATAATCGCCTCCAGTTGGCGGATCTGAATAATGATGGCAAACTCGATCTGATTCTTGCTGCTAGTGGTACAGGTGAAGTCTTTGTGCGGCTTAATACCGGAACCAGCCCGTATTATGCGACTGCGGTCGCCTATCAGGTTGCGCCTTCTGGAAACAGTATTTATGATGTAATCACTGCGGATCTTGATCGCGACGGCTATCTTGATCTCATTACCGCCAATTCGTCTGCCAACACCATCAGCGTCCTCAAAAACAATCAAGCAGGTGGATTCACACTTGACCATACCCGGAGTGCTGGAACTAATCCATCAAGCGTGGCTGTTCTCGATTTGAACCGTGATGGCTGGCTGGATATTGTTGCGGGCAATCGATCATCAGGATTCCTCTCGATTTATCATAATCAACAGGGAAGCCTAACGGCGCAGCCCAATCAATATATCAATATTAGTGTGCAAGCGCTGGCCGTCGCCGACCTTAACCAAGATGGCAAACCTGATCTCGTGGCAACCCATCGTTTCAGTGATAATGGGTCTAATAATAATGTCTCCGTGCTGAATGGTACGGGGCAAGGCAGTTTTACTGCACCAACAACCTTCACCACCAGCGATTGGCGAACAGATGCGGTCGTAGTTGCCGACTTTATCACTGATGGCCGGTTGGATATTATTACGAGCCATGATGCGACGAATGCGCTCTCCGTGTTGCGCAATCAAACCTATAACACGCTGCCCGCTGTGCCCGCAATGAGCATCACCGCAACAACGAGCTATAATGCAAATACGCAGCCACGCGGGATGACGCTTGCTGATTTCACCAACGATGGCAAGCCAGATATTATTACGACCAATTTGTCGGCGAATACGCTGAGCCTATTGGCTGGTACATCGTCTGGTTTTAATACGACAACCCTTCTCACTACGATGAGCTATCCCAGCCATATTGCGCATGCCGATTTCAATCGCGATGGCAAACAGGATTTAGTCGTAGGCTATTCCGATACAGGCCAATTCCGGATCTGGACCAAAGGGAGCACATCGTTCTCATCCGCAGTAGCTATTTCAACGGGTTATGAAATTGACGCGCTGACCGTTGGCGATGTAACCAAGGATGGGCGCAGCGAAGTGATTATTGGCGGAACCGATGGGAAAATTCGGATTTATCACAATACGGGGCTTGCATGGGCGTTGCTCACGACCGTGACCGTCGCATCAGGCGGAACAATTCCCTCAATCCAGGTTGCTGATATTAACCGTGATGGCAATCTTGATCTAGGGGCGGTAGTTCCATCGCTGAATACCGTGGGGATTTTCCTTGGCAACGGCAGTGGCGGCTTTGGATTGAATAGTTTTAATTATGCCGCTGCGAGTGGCGAGCCAACCTTGAACCCACAAAGTCTCGCGTTTGTTGCGATCAATCATGGGTCAACCTTAAATCCAAGCGGCACAAACGATCATAATGAACCAATGCACTTGGCGATTGGTTATAGAGGCAATAACAAGGTTGCCTTCTATAAACGAGCAGGGCTCGCGTGGGTTTTGGAAACAACACTCACTATTGCCCCCAATTTGAATACCATGCTGGTGGCGGATCTGAATGGAGATGGACACAGCGACGTGGCCACCATTCATCAAGGATCAGGGAATGGTACGCTTGCCCTTTATGTAGGAACCCATACGTTAAGTTTTGGGCCTGCTGTGACTGCCGCAACCGGCAATACGCCGCTCTCCATAATTCATGCTGATACGAACCGTGATGGCTATCGCGATATCATCGTGAATAACTTTAGTTCGCACACGATCACGGTCTTCGAGATTCGCTAGGAATTGAACAACTATTCCAGAACCCCAACGAGGATAAACACCTCGTTGGGGTTCTATCGAGATACGATGCGCTTGTTGCATCGACCACCGATGGTTGCTTGGCTCCAAGCAGCCATCGATAGCATGCTACTGGCGATCGGGCAACGATTAAGCTACGATTAGCTCTAATAATTCCCCCTTAATTATTTCATTATCCAAGATAGAGTGTGTTATAATAAATTGCAGCATATCAACAATCACCATTTAGTACCGCTTTTTTAATCCATTTGAGCGCCATAAGAGCCTCATATTTCCAGCTCTCCCCACTATCGGTTGTGTTACTTTCAGCCACGGGGTTATCTGCAATCATCTGCCAAATCAAGCGTTTATGCTTGTTTGGTTCAGGCTATAGATTGATATGCGAATTAAGGCACTGTCGATAAGGAGGTTTATTTTCGTCGTTGTATTCCCAACTCGTCCAGGTCTGAATTCGGTATAGCTGAAGGAGTAACTGGTAGTGAAACATCGTTACACTCGTTTAGCAACGGTCTTAGCGTTGTTAACCATGTTAGCGGGCAATTTAAGCGCTAACAATGTCACCCGGGCGGCAGAACCACTTAAGCCCGGTGTCGAAACGGCAACTGATTCGGTTCAAGTGAATCAAAGCAGTGCCAATCGCTCAAGCAAGCCCACAATTGCCCCTTTGTATGGTGATTTCCCCAAGTCTGGCTCGGTTAAAGTTATTGTTCAATTCCACGAAGCTCCGTTGGCAACCTATGCTGGCGACGTTAATGGCTTGAAAGCGACGGCCAATGCCCAAACTGGCCGCAGTCAACTTGATGTCAAGACGACTGAATCACAAGCGTACTTGAAATATCTTGACGCGAAGCATGCAACCTTCCTCAAAGATGTTCAAGCCAAGTCAAACCAAATCAAGCAAATTGCTGATTATCAAGTTGCCTTGAACGGTATGTTCCTTGATGTTGATGTATCAGCAATCACGGTTCTGCGCAATCACCCTGAAGTAGCTTCAGTTGAAGTTGCTCCGGTTGAAAAGCTCGATACCGATGGCAGCAACCAATTTATTGGTAGCCCAAGCTTTTGGCAAAACCTTGGTGGCGGTGCAACTGGCACCAACGCTGGCGAAGGCATTGTGGTTGGGATTATCGATAGCGGTATCTACAACCCTTCAAGTGTCTTGACCACGACTGGTATCCACCCATCATTGCGCGATCCATCACCAGTTGGTGGCAATTACAGCACCTTAGCTGGTGGCTACAAAGGTGTTTGTGCCGCCTCAAATGCTCAAGCTCAAGATGGCTCATTCGGCGCTTGTAACGACAAGTTGATCGGCGCTTGGTGGTATAACGGTGGCGGTATCGCGTTCCCTGGTGAAGTTGATTCACCTTTGGACGAAGATGGTCACGGCACCCACACTGCTACCACTACTGCTGGTAACGGTGGCACTGCTTCACCATTCGGTACTGTTTCAGGTGTTGCACCTCGCGCTCGGATCATTTCCTACAAAGTTTGTTGGGAAGAAGATCCCGCAATCAGCGATGATGGTGGTTGTAACGGTGGCGACTCAGTTACCGCAATTAACCAAGCTCTGATTGACGGCGTTCAGGTCTTGAACTACTCGATCAGCGGTGGTAACTCACCATGGACTGACGGTGTTGAAGTTGCATTCCGTAACGCCAACGCTGCTGGTGTGATCGTCAGCGCCTCGGCTGGTAACGCTGGTACGGTTGGGAGCGTTGCTCACAACTCACCATGGTCGATCACCGTTGCTGCGAGCACCCAAGCCCGCGAATTCAAAGGCTATGTTAGCAACTTGAGTGGTGGTACGGGTACGGCTCCAAGCCCATTGGTTGGTGCTTCACTCTACCCTGGCACCGTTACGGGCCGCATTAAATTGGCTCCAGTGCAAAGCGGTGAAACTGCTGCGCCAAGTTTATGTCAACAACCCTATGCAGCTGGTACCTTCCAAGCAACCGATATCGTGATTTGTCGCCGTGGTGTAAACGCCCGCGTGCTCAAATACGCTAACGTGTTTGCTGGCGGCGCTGGTGGCGGGATCATTGTTAACGCTACTAATAATCAAGGCATTGTTGCCGACTACTGCGCCAAAGTTTGTGTTCACCTCGAAAAGAACGCAACCTTGGAAAGCGTTGCTGGCGAAGACTTGGTAACCTATGTTCAATCAGGCACTGTCACTGGTAAAGCCGATGGTGGTGTTAAGGTCATGGGTAGTGGCGATAAGATGGCTGGCTTCAGCTCACTCGGGCCTTCGCCAATCAAAAACGTGCTCAAACCAGACGTAACCTTGATCGGTGTTGATGTCAACGCTGGTCATACCGCATTCGTATGGGATGATGGCTTCGCTGATGGCGAATTGTTCCAAGTTATTGGTGGTACGTCAATGTCAAGCCCGCATAATGCTGGTGTGACCGCCTTGATGCGCCAAAAATACCCTAACTGGACTCCATTTGAAATCAAATCGGCTTTGATGACGACCGCTAAAACCAGCGTTGTCAAGCCTGATGGCGTAACCCCAGCTGATCCATTTGATATGGGTGCTGGCCGCGTTGATTTGACCAAAGTATTTAGCGCTGGTTTGGTATTGAATGAAACCATTCCAAACTTTATCAACGCTAATCCATCTGCTGGTGGCAACCCTGCAACCTTGAACATTGCCAGCGCTGCGAACGAATCGTGTGCGATTGAATGTACTTGGACGCGGACAGTAAAGAACTCCTTGAATGTGTCAGCAACTTGGAACGTCAGCGGTTCAACCGCACCGGTGACCGTAACTGCTACCCCAGCAAGCTTCACGCTTGCACCAGGTGCAACCCAAGTTATCACGATCAAGGCCAATGTTGCTGGTCAACCAATTAACGGTGTTTGGAAGTTCGGCGAATTGCGCTTGACTGAAGCTGCTAACCGCGCTCCAGCTGTGCACTTCCCAATTTCGGTCAAAGCAACCGCTGGTGGTGTGCCAAGCAACGCTTCGGCAACGACCCGCCGCGATAGTGGCAAGGTGACTGTTGGTGGCTATAGCGCCCTCAACGTAACCAACCTAACGATCCGCGAATTTGGCTTGACCAAAGGTCTACGCGCTACCGAAGTTATCACTGGCGACAGCGATAATGAATCGGCTTACGATAACTTAACCGATGGTGTCTTCTATGAATCGTTGGTGGTTCCTGCTGGCGCAAGTAAATTTGTCGCCACGATTACCGCTACTAGCGCTGAAGATATTGACATCTTCATTGCTCGTGATGCCAATGGTGATGGTATTCCACAAGAAGGCGAAGAAGTCGCTACTGGGGCTACCTCATCAGCGCTCGAAAGCGTTACAATCAACAATCCTGCTGCTGGTACCTACATTGTAGTGGTTCAAAACTGGCAAGCTTCGGCTGGCGCTCCCGATTCAACCACGCTTGAATCGTACTATATTCCAACCACCAACCTTGGTAACTGGGATGTTGTTGGGCCAGCTACAGTTTCTGGTAGCAATCCATTCAGTGTTGATATTTACTGGAACGAGCCAGCCCTCGAAGCTGGTGATGTCTGGTTCGGCGAGTTCGACCTTGGTACGAGTCCATCAAACCCAGGTAGCATTGGCCGTACTACCTTCAAACTCGAAGTTTTGGAACCAGAAGTTAGCGTCGATGTGAGTGATACCACGGTTGATGTTGGCGATTACGTCACCTACACCTTGACGATCTCCAACTACACAACTGTCGACGATACCTTCTATGTAACCAACACCTTGCCTGTCGGCTTGGAATTGGATGTTAGCAGCTTGCCTGCTGGCGCTAGCTACAACGCCTCAACCCGCACGGTTACCTGGAGTGGCTTGGTTGACGGCGCTGAAAGTGGCTATGTCTTTAGCGATAGCCGCAATGGTGGCGTAGCATTCGATAATTTCGATGTTTCTACCGATGCCAATGCAATTGCCATCTGTACTGCGCTCAACTCAACAACTTGTGACGAAGTTGCGCCAAACTTTACCTTAGGCTCGTTCCTTGTTCGCGCCTATGATGTAAACTATGGTGCTGTACGGCCATGGAGCAACGGGATGATTCAATTCGACCCAACGCTGCCATCAGGTACTACCAACTATATTGCCCAAGATATGCCAAATTCAGCTACTCCTAACGGAGTCTATGCTGGCCTTTGGACAGACTTGGACTTGAATGGTACTTCCACAACTGATACTGGCGGTGGCGAGTATTACATCTTGATTGTTGATGGGGTCAATCCAAATGACCCAACGGCTCCATATGTTGCAGTTGAATATGAGGGTGCACAACAATACGATCTACCAACTTCAAACCTCAACTTTACCAACTATGCCCGTGCAGATGGGCTTGAGTCAGAGTTCTGTACTGTCTACGGTACGCTCAATGGCAACTTAACCACCTTCCCTGATGGAGTGTCAGTTGGGATTGAAAACCTAACTGGTACGGTTGGTAACACCTACTACTACAGTGGTGATAGCTCAACTAGCGCCAATGTGCCAACCGCTGGTACAACTATTTGTACCTCAATTGGTAGCGGCGAACCTGGTACGCTTAGCTTGACCTACCGCGCTCGCGCAACCCAAGCAGGCACCTTGACCAATAGCTTTGACTATAGCTCGGCTGCCGATCGCAATACTGGTAGTGTTGAAGTCGCAATCGAAGCAGTTCAAGCTGTGTTCAAGATCTTCTTGCCTTTGGTTAGCAAGTCGTAAGTTTCGCTCAATTTTCGGTTACAATGCCCTCACTCGTAACGAGTGAGGGCATTTTTTTATTTGAGATCGATCAATGTTGTATGATCTTGCAGCGTTTTTCAGCCAAGCTGCCGCACCATTGCAGCAACGCATACTGTGGTTAATTCAGCATACTGCCGAGCAGGGCTTGGCCTGCTATGTGGTTGGTGGTTGTGTGCGCGATTGGTTGCTTGAGCGCCCAGTTGGCGATATTGATCTGGTGGTTGAGGGCAATGCAATTGCGCTGGCTGAGGCTTGGGCCACAGTTTGGCCTGATCAGCTGCACACTCACCCGCCGTTTGGCACGGCAACCCTTAGTTGGTTTGATGCTGGAACGCTGGTCAGTCTGGATCTGATTTCAGCCCGCCGTGAACAGTATCCCCAACCTGCGGCGTTGCCAGTCGTTAGTTTTGCTAGCGTAGCTGATGATCTGGCGCGGCGCGATTTTACGATTAATTGTATGGCCTTGCAGCTTGCCAATCAGCCCAGCGCCTTGATCGATCCGCACCATGGTTGGGCTGATCTCCAGCAGGGCTTAATTCGGGTGCTGCATGATCGGAGTTTTATCGATGATCCAACCCGCATTTTGCGGGCGCTGCGTTTTGCTGCCCGACTAAACTTTGCGCTTGAGCCGCAGACTGCTGAGCTGTTGCAGCAAGCTTTGCCATGGCTTGACCAGACCACGCCAGCCCGTTTGTGGAATGAGTTGGGCTTGTTGTTAAGCGAGCCAAGTGGCTTGAAGGCGTTAAGTTTGGCGGCTGCTTGGGGCGTGCTCAAGCAATTGTTTGGGGCTGGTGGTTGGTCAACCGCGCTTAATCAACAGGCTGAAAACTTTAATTGCAACCCAGCCCAATGATCAATTGGCAATTGTCTGGTTGCTGTTGATGAGCCAACTTGCACCAAATGCATCTCAAGCCCAAACCCGCCGCTTTAGTTTGCCCAAGCCAGTTCGCTTGGCGGTTGAACAGTGGGCTGGCTTGGCTGCACTTGAAACAATCCTGAAACAAACCAAACTCTCGGCAGGTAGCCTTGATCGCTTGCTTAGCCCGTTTGAGCCGTTAGTTTTGCAGGTGTGGGCAAGTAATCAAATTCCATTCAGCCAACAGCAGATTAATTATTATTTGCAATCCTTACGGCCAATTGCCAGCCATGTAACGGGCCGTGATCTGCAAAATCAAGGGATTGCGCCAGGCCCAAATTATAAAACCTTGTTAGCCGAGGCGCGTGAGCATCAACTTGATCAATTTGAACGTGAAAACTCCAATCTTTGCTAAGATAGATGTGGATTAGCCAAGGCGATTGCACTCTGCGCTTCAAGCTCGCAGGATCGCCCTTGAACCAGGAGTAATGCCAATGACGACATTCGATTTAAGTGGCAAGGTCGCAATCATAACTGGTGCATCGCGTGGAATTGGTGAGGCCATTGCCCAACATTTTGCCCAAGCAGGAGCCAAAGTTGTGGTTTGTGCGCGCAAATTGGAAAGCCTGCAAACCGTCGCCGATACCATCAATCAAGCTGGTGGTACGGCGTTGGCGTTGGCTTGCCACACTGGGAAGCGCGATCAAGTGCAGGCTGTGGTTGAACAAACCTTGGCCAAATGGGGTCGGATTGATATTGTGGTCAATAATGCTGCCACCAATCCTCACTTTGGTCCATTGCTCAACTCCGATGCTGCCCAATGGGATAAAACCTACGAAGTCAATGTTAAAGGCTATTTTTGGCTGATCGAAGCGGCGGCTGAGGCTATGCAAACCCAAGGTGGCGGCTCGATTATTAACTGTAGCCTCGGTGGCAGGGTTGCAGCCAGCCACAGCCATGGGCATTTACAGCATCTCTAAGGCTGCCGTGATTGCCATGACCAAGCAGTTGGCCCAAGAATTAGGCCCATTGAATATTCGGGTTAACGCTTTGGCTCCAGGCTTGATCAAAACCAAATTTAGCTCAGCACTGTGGGAAAACGAGGATCTGAATCAGAAGATTGTGGCTGGTACGCCCTTAGGCCGGATTGGCACGGTTGATGAAGTTGCCGCAGCCGCGCTCTATCTTGCCAGCGATGCATCAGCCTTTACGACCGGCACCGTGATGACGATGGATGGTGGTAGCTTGGTTGGCGGAATTTTGGGCTAAGAAGAACAGAGAGTATATTAACGGAACACAATGGCTATGGCTATAGACTTTTGGCTATCGGAACAATCGTTGGTAGTTCCAATGATTCCCCGATCCAAAACTCAATAGCCCATAGCCTATCGCCTTACTTACTTTCTGACTTTTGCTTTTTGACTTCTGCCTTTAAATATCGGGCAGTGGTTCAGGTTCGCCGAGGGCATCGCCATACCAGCGTTCGAGCCAAGCAAGCGCTTCGCTGAGCCGAGCTTGGGGCATGCGGCGATAGGTCGTGATGCTCCATTGGCGATAGAGTCCATCGAAAATCGCCGGATATTCGTTGCGGCGCGAGCGTTCGCCAACAACTTGGGCCACCCGTCGCACCGTTCGGGCCAACAATACAGCGTTGGCTTCGATTTCGGCACTCATTCCGCCCATTTCGCGGGTCTCAACATCAGCCCGCAATTGGCGCTCAAGCAACATCTGCTCACGGGTCAGGTTGGCAACTGCTAAGGCTCCGCGGTAAGCCACCTCGGCTTGGGTTTGCTCCCAACGATTCGGCAATAATTGATCGTTTGTTTCGAAGGCTTGCGGACGAAAACTTTGCCACAGCACCGAGGCCATTTCGCTGCTCAAGGCTTGAATCATTGGCGCAGCCTCAGCACTCACGCTGTTGGGGTCAAGCCCAGCTACCCACAATGGAATTAGGTCGATGCGCAAACAGGCTTGGCGTTCATCTTCACCATCGAGATTAGGCACCCGCAGTTGACGTAATCCCGTCGCCAAGGTGGCATGGGCTTTGATCCGTTTGAGTTGTGGCGCATGTGAATCTCTAGCATGGCACAGATTACGGGAATTGAAGCATAGGTTTGATTGGGATCAAGTGCTAAAATCTGGCCTAGCTCGCTATTATAAAAATGTTGCATGCAAATCCTTTATTGCTAGCTCTTGAGACGTTCGACCATGGTGGCATGCGCGGCTAGCTCCAATTGATCATCAAGTGGGCTGAGGCTGGCATTTGAGCCTCGATACACTTCGACGCCGCCCATCGTCAGCCGATCGGCCAGGTGCGCCGCCTCGCGCGGGTCGTGCTGGCGCTCGACCGGCACGAGGATCGCCTTCACCGCGCCGGTGCGGCCCTCCTCGACCGTCTGCCGGTTCACTTCGTAGATCTGCCGGAGGATCGTCTCGCGTCGATCGGCCGCCGTGTCGAGCAGCGCCATCGTCGCGATCAGCTCGTAGTCGACGATGTCGCGCAGGGTCCAGCGGCCGCCCATCCAGGGCCGCGGATACTCGGTGCGCGGCGTGGTGTCGGTCGGCGGCGGCATCGGCGCGGTCGTGAACTGATCGGCGTCGGGCGGGTCGCGTTCCGAGCGTCGGCGGCGCCGGATGTCGCGGCGCGTGGCGCGCTGCTGATCGACCGGCGCGGCGATCCGCGCGCTGGCGACTTCGGTGAGCAGGCCGATCTGGTTGTGCCACCAGCCGCTCCAGGCCATCGCGCCCTGCCAGAAGTTGGTGTAGGTGGAGTTGTAGATGATCCCGTCCTTGCCGGCCGCTTCGAGCGCCGCCGCCTGCGACTGGCCGAGGATCGCGTTCCAGCGGTAGATCAGCGGATGCACGTTCGGGTTGATCGGATCGGTGGCCGGCATCACGAAGATGCGCGGCGCCGTTGTTGCCCATCTGATGCTGGTCGAGCCAGACCGTCGGAAACCAGTCGTGCCAGGCGAGCTGCGCCATGTACTGGCTTTCCTTCTGCGTGAACATGTACATGTCGCGGTTGTTGTCGTGCCCGACGTACGGATGATAGAGACACGGAATCGGGCTGGCTTCGTACGGCGTGCCGAGGTTCTGGTTGAACCAGTCGGTCACCATGATCTGGCCGTCCGGGTTCAGGCTCGGCACCAGCAGCACGATGACGTTGTCGAGAATCTTCTGCGTCGCCGGCGAGTCGTCGGTGGCGAGCTGGTGCACCAGCTCGAGCGCCATCTGCGTCGCGCCGATCTCGGTCGCGTGCGACGCTGCAGGTGATCAGCACGACGGCCTTGCCCTGGCGGAAGATCTCGTCGCGTTCGCGCGCCGTCGGCGCGCCGTTCTGGAAGTACAGCTTGCCGCTCGAGCTGCTTGTAGCGATCGAGGTTCTTGAGCGTCTCGGGCGACGCGATCTCGAGCGCGATCAGCGGGTTGTCCGTGGTTGGTCCTGCCGAGCTCGCGGTAGCGGACGCGGTCGGAGTCCGGCGGCCGCCAGCTTCATGTACTCGACGATCGTGTCCCAGCGCGCCAGCTTGTTGTCGGCGCCGACCTTGAACCCGATAAACTGTTCCGGCGATTGCAGCGTGCCGGCCGCGTCGAGGCCGGCCGACGCGCGACGAGCGCGGCCGACGACGCAGGGCGGCGAGGCTGGCGGCAGAGCCCGCGGGGCGCGGCGCACGATCATGAGCAAGAATAGGCCAGCCGTTTGGTCCGAGACAACATGCAGAAGACACGTGACGACGTGCACGACCCGGATGGACCGGATCCAGGCGCCGATCATCCCGGTCGTCGGCGCGCTGGATCCGCGAGACGCCCGGGCACGATCTCGCTCGGCCAGGGGGTCGTGCACTACGGCCCGCCGCCGGCGGCGGTCGAGGCGGTCGCGCGACGGCGCTGGCGACCGCCGCCGACGCACGAATACAACGACGGCGCCGGGCTTCCGCGCGCTGGTCGAGGCGATCGCGCGCAAGCTGGCGGCCGAGAACGGCATCGACGTCGCGCGCGGCAGCCGGATCATGGTGACCGCCGGCGCCAACATGGCGTTCATGCACGCCGTGCTGGCGATCACCTCGCCGGGCGACGAGATCATCCTGCCGGTGCCGTTCTACTTCAATCACGAGATGGCGATCGAGATGGCCGGCTGCCGCGTCGTCCGCGTGCCGACCGACGAGCACTATCAGCTCGACCTCGACGCGATCGAGCGGGCGATCACGCCGCGCACGCGCGCCATCGTCACGATCTCGCCGAACAACCCGAGCGGCGCGGTGCTCAGCGAGGCGTCGCTGCGCGCCGTCAACGAGCTGTGCCGCGCGCGCGGGCATGTATCACATCTCCGACGAGCCGTACGAGTACTTCACCTACGGCGGCGCCCGTCACGTCTCGCCCGGGTCGTTGCCGGACGCCGCCGGCGCACACCATCTCGATGTACTCGCTCTCGAAGGCCTACGGGTTCGCCGGCTGGCGCATCGGCTACATGGTCGTATCCCGAGGCGCTCGGCGTCGGCGATGATGAAGAGCCAGGACACGATCCTGATCTGCCCGACGATCGCGGCGCAGGTCGGCGCCGCGGCGGCGCTCGGCGTCGGCCGCGCGCTACTGCGAGCCGCACGTGCGCGAGCTGGCGTCGATCCGCGACATCGTGGTCTCCGAGCTGTCGGCGCTCGGCGTCGCTGGCGACGGTGCCGGCCGCCGACGGCGCGTTCTACTGCCTGCTGCGCGTGAACACCGACGCTGGATCCGCTGGTCGCTCGCCGAGCGGCTGGTCCGCGAGCACAAGGTCGCCGTCATTCCCGGCACCGCGTTCGGCATGACCGAGGGCTGCTACTTCCGCGTCGCCTACGGCGCGCTGCAGAAGGCGACCGTCAGCGAGGGCATCGGCCGGCTGGTCGAGGGCCTGACGGGCAAATCTGCGGTAGGGCTGTAATGCGATGTCCATGCCGGACGTTGGACCAGTCGGACCAACAGGAGACACGATCATGATGAATTAGAAGATCTGATCGGCAGGAGTGCGCTCATGCGTGTCTGGCGGGAGCGGGCGTGGCGAGAGCAGCAGGCAGCGGCGGTCGTCAGCGACATGTCGTCAGCCGGGCGACCGCCGAATTGGCGCCGTTCACCCGGACCCGCACCGAATGCGTGCCGGCCTCGACAGCAGCACAGGCCGTCCGTCGACGCGCTGACCCGGCCGTCCAGCGGAAGTGGCCGACGGCGGTCAATCGTGGTGCCATCGCCTGAGCAGAAGGCGTTGTCGCCGTTCGACGGCGAGACGGCGAACTCGTCGGCGGGGCCGGCCGGATCGAGCATGAAATCGATCCGCCAACCGCAGCCTGCGTCATCGGCGCCGTCGACCGCGCACTCGGCGTTGAAGATGAACATCACGTTTGTTCGGCTCCGGTGGTGTCGAACGGTGAAGGTCGTGCCGCCGGCCGCGTCGCCGTTGAAGTCGACGATTGTAGGTCGCGCCGCCGAACACCGGCGCCGACGTCCGGTGGTCTGCGCCAGCAGGATTTCGGCCCGCGTCGGCTGGCGACCCACAGTGCGCCGACCAGACCACGATCAAGCCGAGGGTGGCGGACGGCAATGCTCTCGTCCGCATGTGCCGGCCTCCAGCGGGAAAGAGTTGAACTCGGTACGGCATCACCTCGCAGGCGGACAGAGCCCGGTCGTGAACGCCGGCAGATGGCGGAATCGGTTCACGGCAACGGCGACGATCGCGGCCGGGTCCGGCGATCGACTGAATTCAGATTCAGAATTCAGTTGAATTCGACATGCTGAATTCCGGTCTGATTCAGACGTCGAGCTCCTCGGCTTCTTCCGCCCGCTCCATGATGAAGCGGAACCGGGCCGAGGCATCTTTCCCCATCAGCTCGTTGATCACGCGGTCGGTCATCAGCTGATCGGTGATCTCCACGCGCAGCAGGCGGCGCGTCCGCGGGTTCAGCGTCGTCTCCCACAGCACCTTCGGCATCATCTCGCCGAGCCCCTTGAAGCGCGTGATCTCGGGCGTCGCGCGTTGCCGTTCTGCCGTGCTGCTTCAGGATCGCTCTTTGTGGCGTCGTCGAGCGCCCAGTAGGTCTCCTTGCCGATGTCGATGCGGTAGAGCGGCGGCTGCGCGAGGAACACGTGGCCGTTGGCGATCAGCTGCGGCAGGTGCCGGTAGATGAACGTGAGCAGCAGCGTGGCGATGTGGTTGCCGTCCGAGTCGGCGTCCGCGAGGATGATCAGCTTGCCGTAGCGCAGCTTCGAGAGATCGAAGTTGGCGCCGAGACCGCAGCCGATCGCGGTCACGAGGTCGGAGAGTTCCTTGTTCTCGAGCACCTTCGCGAGCGACGCGCTCTCGGTGTTCAGCACCTTGCCCCGCAGCGGAAGGATCGCCTGTCGTGCGCGGTCGCGGCCCTGCAGCAATACT